>NZ_CP157974.1:0-5712500 GCF_040215685.1 Micromonospora sp. HUAS YX12 | reverse complement strand
TCTCCCCGAAATGCATTTAGGTGCAGCGTCGCGTGTTTCTTGCCGGAGGTAGAGCACTGGATGGTCTAGGGGGCCCACAAGCTTACCGAAATCAGCCAAACTCCGAATGCCGGTAAGTGAGAGCGCGGCAGTGAGACTGCGGGGGATAAGCTTCGTAGTCGAGAGGGAAACAGCCCAGATCACCAGCTAAGGCCCCTAAGCGTGTGCTAAGTGGAAAAGGATGTGGGATCGCATAGACAACCAGGAGGTTGGCTTAGAAGCAGCCACCCTTTAAAGAGTGCGTAATAGCTCACTGGTCAAGTGGTTCCGCGCCGACAATGTAGCGGGGCTCAAGCACACCGCCGAAGCTGTGGCATTCACATATTGACTTCGCTCGGCCTTGATGCCGGGTGCAGGTGTGTGGATGGGTAGGGGAGCGTCGTGCCGGGGGTGAAGCAGCGGGGTGACCCAGTTGTGGACGCGGCACGAGTGAGAATGCAGGCATGAGTAGCGAAAGAAGGGTGAGAAACCCTTCCGCCGGATGACCAAGGGTTCCAGGGCCAGGCTAATCCGCCCTGGGTGAGTCGGGACCTAAGGCGAGGCCGAGAGGCGTAGTCGATGGACAACGGGTTGATATTCCCGTACCCGCGAAAGAGCGTCCCTGACGAACCTCGTTGTGCTAACCACCCGAGCTGCCGGCGGTCTTCGGACCTATGGCGGTGAGCGTGGGAACCTGACGGGTAGTAGTCAAGCGATGGGGTGACGCAGGAAGGTAGCTGATCCCGGCCGGTGGTTGTGCCGGGGTAAGCGTGTAGGCCGGTGTGTAGGCAAATCCGCACACCATGAGGCTGAGACGTGATGCCGAGCCGATTCAGGTGAAGTCAGTGATCCTATGCTGCCGAGAAAAGCCTCTAGCGAGTTCTTAGCGGCCCGTACCCCAAACCGACACAGGTGGTCAGGTAGAGAATACCGAGGCGATCGGGCGAACTGTGGTTAAGGAACTCGGCAAATTGCCCCCGTAACTTAGGGAGAAGGGGGGCCGGAGACGTGAAGCCCCGCGCGGGTGGAGCGTTGTATGGCCGCAGAGAGCAGGGGGAAGCGACTGTTTACTAAAAACACAGGTCCATGCGAAGAAGTAATTCGATGTATATGGACTGACGCCTGCCCGGTGCTGGAACGTTAAGGGGACCTGTTAGCTCTTCGGGGCGAAGCGGAGAACTTAAGCGCCAGTAAACGGCGGTGGTAACTATAACCATCCTAAGGTAGCGAAATTCCTTGTCGGGTAAGTTCCGACCTGCACGAATGGCGTAACGACTTCCCCACTGTCTCAACCACAGGCCCGGCGAAATTGCATTACGAGTAAAGATGCTCGTTACGCGCGGCAGGACGGAAAGACCCCGGGACCTTTACTATAGCTTGACATTGGTATCTGAATTAGCTTGTGTAGGATAGGTGGGAGCCGGTGAAGTCCATACGCCAGTATGGGTGGAGGCAATCTTGAAATACCACTCTGGTTGATTCGGGTATCTAACTTCGGACCGTTATCCGGTTCAGGGACAGTGTCTGGTGGGTAGTTTAACTGGGGCGGTTGCCTCCTAAAGGGTAACGGAGGCGCCCAAAGGTTCCCTCAGCCTGGTTGGCAATCAGGTGTTGAGTGCAAGTGCACAAGGGAGCTTGACTGTGAGACTGACAGGTCGAGCAGGGACGAAAGTCGGGACTAGTGATCCGGCACTGGCATGTGGAAGCGGTGTCGCTCAACGGATAAAAGGTACCCCGGGGATAACAGGCTGATCTTCCCCAAGAGTCCATATCGACGGGATGGTTTGGCACCTCGATGTCGGCTCGTCGCATCCTGGGGCTGTAGCAGGTCCCAAGGGTTGGGCTGTTCGCCCATTAAAGCGGTACGCGAGCTGGGTTTAGAACGTCGTGAGACAGTTCGGTCCCTATCCGCCGTGCGCGTAGGATACTTGAGAAGGGCTGTCCCTAGTACGAGAGGACCGGGACGGACGAACCTCTGGTGTGCCAGTTGTCCCGCCAGGGGCACGGCTGGTTAGCTACGTTCGGAAGGGATAACCGCTGAAAGCATCTAAGCGGGAAGCTCGCTTCAAGATGAGGTATCCCACCCACATTTGTGGGGTAAGGCCCCCAGCTAGACGACTGGGTTGATAGGCCGGAAATGTAAGCCCGGTAACGGGTTCAGTTGACCGGTACTAATAGGCCGAGGACTTGACTACCAAGCTGCTACGCGTCCACTGTGCAACTCTGAACAAACAGCAACCTGCGGGTTGTTTGACATGTTCATAGAGTTACGGCGGTCATGGCGGAGGGGAAACGCCCGGTAACATTCCGAACCCGGAAGCTAAGCCCTCCAGCGCCGATGGTACTGCACTCGGGAGGGTGTGGGAGAGTAGGACACCGCCGGACAATCTTCCAGTCGAGGGCCGCCCCAGCAGGGGCGGCCCTCGACTGCGTTAGCGTTCTTGGCGGAAACGCCATCAGGAAGGATGTACCTGTGAGCTCAGGACCCCAGGGCGGGGACCGCCCCCGTCGTTACGAGGATCGCACCGACCGCGGCCAGGGGCGTGGTGACGCCGGCCGCGACGGCCGTCGCGATGACCGTCCCTCGTACCGGGGCGGCCGCGACGACCGCCCGGGCGGCTTCCGTGGTGGCGACCGCGACAGTGGCGCCCGTGGCGGCGACCGTCGCGAAGGCGGTTTCCGCGGTGGTGACCGTCGTGAGGGCGGTTTCCGCGGTGGCGACCGTGAGGGTGGCTTCCGCGGCGGTGACCGTCGTGAGGGCGGTTTCCGTGGTGGTGACCGTCGTGAAGGCGGTTTCGGCGGTGGTGACCGTCGTGAGGGCGGTTCCGGCGGTGGCGACCGTGAGGGTGGCTTCCGGAGTGGAAACCGGCCGGCCGGCGACCGTCGCGAAGGCGGGTTCCGGGGCGGCGACCGTGATGGCGGCTTCCGTGGTGGTGACCGTCGCGAAGGCGGCGCCCGTGACGGTGGCTTCCGTGGCGGTGACCGTCGCGAAGGCGGCGCCCGTGACGGCGGCTTCCGTGGTGGCGACCGTCGCGAGGGTGGCTTCCGGGGCGGCGACCGCCGCGAGGCCGGTGCCCGTGACGGCGGCTTCCGCGGTGGTGACCGTCGTGAAGGCGGCTTCGGCGGTGGCGACCGCCGCGAGGGCGGCGCCCGTGAGGGTGGCTTCCGTGGCGGTGACCGTCGTGAGGGTGGTTTCCGTGGGGGCGACCGTGAGGGTGGCTTCCGGAGCGGGGGCCGCGACGGCGGTGACCGCCGTGAGGGCGGTTTCCGTGGCGGGGATCGTCGTGAGGGCGGCGCCCGTGACGGTGGCTTCCGTGGCGGCGATCGCCGTGAGGGTGGTTTCGGGGGTGGTGACCGCCGTGAGGGCGGTTTCCGTGGCGGGGATCGTCGTGAGGGCGGCGCCCGTGACGGTGGCTTCCGTGGCGGGGACCGTCGCGAGGGTGGCTTCCGTGGCGGCGACCGTCGTGAGGGCGGCTTCGGCGGCGGTGCCCGTGAGGGTGGCGCCCGTGAAGGCGGTTTCCGTGGTGGTGACCGTCGTGAGGGCGGTTTCCGTGGTGGTGACCGTCGTGAGGGCGGTTTCCGTGGTGGTGACCGTCGTGAGGGCGGTTTCCGTGGCGGCGATCGCCGTGAGGGCGGCTTCGGCGGTGGTGACCGCCGTGAGGGCGGCTACCGTGGCGGGGACCGTCGTGAGGGCGGCGCCCGTGAGGGCGGTTTCCGTGGCGGGGACCGTCGCGAAGGCGGTTACCAGGGCGACGACAACCGCCGGGAGAGCTACGCCGGCGGCGATCGCCGTGAGGGCGGTTTCCGTGGTGGCGACCGTGAGGGTGGCTTCCGCGGCGGCGACCGCGACCGTGGCTTCCAGCGCGACGAGCGTCGCGATGACCGGCGGCCGGGCGGCTACCGGGGCGAGCGGGACGGTGAGCGCCGTGGCTACGGCGACCGGCCGGGTGGTGACGACCGCCGGACCGGCAACTACGGCCCGCAGCGGGAGCGCCGGGACGAGCGTGGTGAGGGGCGTACCGGTGAGGCGCCGGAGCTGCCGGACGACGTCGTCGCGAGCGACCTCGACTCGGCCGTCCGGGCCGAGCTGCTCTCCCTCGCCAAGCCGGTGGCGGAGACGGTCGCCCGGCATCTGGTCGCGACCGGTCTGCTGATCGACGAGGATCCGGCGCTGGCGCTGGCGCACGCCATGGCGGCCCGCCGGCTCGCCTCGCGGATCGCCGCCGTGCGGGAGGCCGTCGGGCTGGCCGCGTACCACGCGGGTGAGTGGCAGACCGCCATCGCCGAGCTGCGGACGTACCACCGGATGACCGGCCTGCAGAGCCACCTGGCGGTGCTGGCCGACTGCGAGCGGGCGCTGGGCCGGCCGGAGCGAGCCATCGACCTGTTCCGCGGCGCGGACCGGGACAAGCTCGACCAGGCCGTCGCGATCGAACTGCTGATCGTGGCCGCCGGGGCGCGCGGTGACCTCGGGCAGAAGGACGCCGCCGTGGCGATGCTCCAGGTCCGCGAGCTGACCGGCGAATCGACCGAGCCGTGGGCGGCGCGACTGCGTTACGCGTACGCGGACGCCCTGCTGGCGGTGGACCGGCGCGAGGAGGCGCGGGAGTGGTTCTCCCGGGCCGCCGACGTCGACTCCGAGGGGGAGACCGACGCCGCCGAGCGGCTGCTGGAGCTGGACGGCGTGGTCATCGAGGGCGACGACGAGCCGGAGGACGACACGGACGCGTCCGAGCCGTCGGCCGAGGCGGCCGGCGACGACGATGATGACGACCTCGACGACGACGAGGACGATGACGACCGCGAGGACGACGCGCGGCTGAGCGGCGGCGACGACATCACGTCGAATGCCGGCGGGGACGCGGCACGGGCCGGCTACCGGGACCGTGACGCCGGCGATCTGGCCGACGACGAGCTGACCGACACCGAGGCCGGCTCGGTCGCCACCAGCACCGCCACCACCCCGACGTTCGTCGCGGCGACCGAGGAACCGGCCACCACCACGCCGACCGGCACCTCTGCGGCCGCCGAGGCAGCGGCCGCCACCCCGGCGGACGAGGCCGACCTGCCCGCGCCGGGTGACGCCGCGCGCGGCGAGGGCGGGGCGGCGGACCGCCGATGACCGGGTACGCCGGTGACACCGCCTCCGGCGCGGATCGGGGAGAACCCGACCGCGCCGGGGCGGGCGGCCGGCTGGTCGAGGCGTACTCGCTTGTCGTCTTCGACCTGGACGGCGTCATCTACCTGATCGACCGGCCCATCCCCGGGGCGGTCGAGGCGGTCGGCCGGTTGCACGCCGAGGGGCGCGCGGTCGCGTACGCGACGAACAACGCCTCCCGCCGCTCCAGCGAGGTGGCCGACCTGCTCACCGGCATGGGCGTTGCGGCGCAGCCGGCGGAGGTGCTCACCTCCGCGGCTGCCACCGCCGAGCTGCTCCGCGACCGGCTGCCCGAGGGCGCGCCGGTGCTCGTGGTCGGCGCGGAGGCGCTGCGCGCCGAGCTGCGCGCGGTGGGCCTGCGGCCGGTGTCCACTGCCGACGAGGAGCCCGCCGCGGTGGCCCAGGGCTACGGCCCGCAGGTCGGCTGGTCCGACCTGGCCGAGGCGTCCCTGGCGGTACGGGCGGGCGCACCCTGGTACGCCACCAACACCGACCGCACACTGCCCAGCCCGCGCGGCCCGCTGCCGGGCAACGGCTCGCTCGTCGCGGTGCTGCGTACCGCGCTCGGCCGCGACCCCGACGTGGTGGTGGGCAAGCCGGAGCCGGCGCTGTTCACCACCGCCGCGCGGCGAGCCGGTACCGGGCGCACGCTCGTGGTGGGCGACCGGCTGGACACCGACATCGAGGGCGCCCGCCGGGCCGGGCTGGACAGCCTGCTGGTGCTCACCGGGGTCAGCGACGCCGCCGAGCTGCTGGCCGCACCCGAGGAGCGCCGCCCCGCGTACGTCTCGTTCGACCTGGCGGGCCTGTTCGACCCGGCCGTAGTGGTGGCGGTGCCGGGCCGGGCGACGGCCGGCGGCTGGTCGGTGACCGAGGCCGGCGGGGATCTCGTGCTCGACGGCGCGGGACCGCCGCTGGAGGCGCTGGCCGCGCTCTGCGCGGTGGCCTGGTCGACGGCGGCCGGGCCGCGCGTGCGGGCGCAGTCCCCGGCGGCGGCCGACGCGCTCGCCGCGCTCGGCCTCGGCGACTGAGGCGCCGGGCCGCTCAGAGCAGCTTGCGGAGCTTCATCAGGTCGAACGGGTTGGCCTTGATCGACACTCGCCGGGAGGCCACCGCCGACATGACGTCGAGCCGGCCGTGCACCAGCGCGACGAGGTCGTCGCTGCCGGTGCTCAGCGCGATCTTCGCCTTCGGGTCGTCGCCGTCGGACAGGTCGACCAGCCGGCCTCCCTCCAGCCGCCCGTGGAACGCCGTGCCGAGGTCGGTGATCCGGCAGGCCAGGGTGCGGTCGAGGTCGATGCGTCCCTGTGCCTCGGCGTTGCGGTCCAGCCGCGCGGCCAGGTCCTGCAACGCCTGCCGGCACTCGTCCACGCTGGCCACATCGTCTCCTCACCACGAACCACGCCGTTCCCGGCACCGTACCGCAATGGGGCGTCCGGGGTGCCCGGTAGCGTGGCACCTGCACACCTCGCCCCGCGGAAGGACTCAGGCATGCAGGACGCGTGGCGCGCCTACCTCGAGCTGGCCATGGGCCTGACGGAGGCGCCCCGGAAGAAGGCACAGGACGCGGTCATGCGCGTCGTCGGCCAGGGCGGCGCGACCGCCGCCCAGCTCCAGACGCTCGCCGAGGAACTGGTCGCGACCGGCCTGGCGAACCGGGAGTCGCTGACCAAGCTGGTCCGCTTCGAGGTGGACCGGGCGCTGGGCGCGGTCGGGCTGGCCACCGCCGACGAGGTCGCCGAGCTGACCCGCCGGGTGCACGACCTGGAGCGGCAGCTGCGCGAGGCGCGCGGCACCCTCGAACCGGGCGCGGCTGAGTCGTCCGAGCCGGAGCCGTCGCCGGCCGAGTCGTCCCGGGCAGCGGCGGCCCCCGCCACGGCGCCGCCGAGCGCCCCGGCGACGACACGCTCGAAGGCCCCGGCCACGACGCCGACGAAGGCGGTGGCGAAGAAGACGGTGGCCAAGAAGGCGATCGCGAAGAAGCCGCCGGCCACTGTCTCCCGTACCCCGGAAGCCGCGCCGGTGAAGAAGGCCACCGGGCGCCGGGCGGCCGGCTCGTGACCGCGCCCCGGCCCGGCCCGCCGCCGGGTCCACGCCCGGGACCGCCCCCGGGACCGCCCCCGGGGGTACGCCCCGCGCCGGCCGAGGAGGTCGGCGACGCCCGGCACCCGGCGGTGGACGCCGCCGTGCTCGGCATGGCCAACGCCGAGGCGCTGGCCCCGGCCGACCAGATCGCCCAGTACGAGGCGGCGTACGAGACGCTGCGCGAGACCCTCGCCACCATCGACCAGGCCTGAGCAGAGGCGGAGAGACACCTGATGGCTCGTCGTACCCGGCTGGACGCCGAACTCGTCCGGCGCGGGCTGGCCCGCTCCCGGGAGCAGGCCGCCGCGCTGGTGGAGGCCGGTCGCGTCCAGCTGCGCGGAGTGCAGGCGCGCAAGCCCGCGGCGATGGTCGACCCGGCCGACCCGCTGCTGGTCACCGGCGAGGATCCGGCGCAGGAGTACGTCTCCCGGGGCGGCCACAAGCTGGCCGGCGCGCTCGCCGCGTTCGCCCCCGGCGGGCTGACGGTGGCCGGGCGGCGCTGCCTGGACGCCGGCGCGTCGACCGGCGGTTTCACCGACGTGCTGCTGCGCGGCGGCGCCGCCGAGGTGGTCGCCGTGGACGTCGGCTACGGGCAGCTCGCCTGGTCGCTGCGTACCGACGAGCGGGTGCGGGTGTTCGAGCGCACGAACGTGCGTACCCTCACGCCGGAGGCGATCGGCGGCCCGGTCGACCTGACGGTGGCCGACCTGTCGTTCATCTCGCTGCGGCTGGTGCTGCCCGCGCTGGCCGCCTGCACCGGCCCCGGCGGTGACCTGGTGCTGATGGTCAAGCCGCAGTTCGAGGTCGGCAAGGAGCGGGTCGGCGCCGGCGGCGTGGTCCGCGATCCGGCGCTGCGCGCCGAGGCGGTGCTCGACGTGGCCGCGGCCGCCGCCGGGCTCGGCCTCGGCCTGGCCGGCGTGGCGGCCAGCCCGCTGCCCGGGCCGAGCGGCAACGTCGAGTTCTTCGTATGGTTGCGCGGGGACGCGCCCGCCGCGGATCCGGAGCGGGTCCGCGCGGTGGTGGCCGCCGGCCCGCAGGGCGCCGCCGCGACGGCGGCCACGACCGAGGAGGTGTCCGGGTGAGCCGTACCGCGCTGCTGGTCACGCACACCGGCCGTCGACGCAGCACCGAGCACGCCCGCGCGGTGGCCGCCGACCTGATCGCCGCCGGGTTCGAGGTGCGGGTGGTGGCCGAGGAGGCCGACGACCTGGACCTGCCGGGCGTGGTGCCGGTGACCGGCCCGGAAACGGCCGAGGGCGCCGAGATCGTGTTCGCGCTCGGCGGGGACGGCACGTTCCTGCGCGCCGCCGAGCTGGCCCGCCCGGCGAAGGTGCCGCTGCTCGGCATCAACCTGGGCAAGGTCGGTTTCCTCGCCGAGGCCGAGATCGACGACCTGGACACCGCCGTGCGTGACGTGGTCGACCGCAACTACACGGTGGACGAACGGCTCACCCTCGACGTCACCGCCGAGTTCGAGGGCGGGCCGACCATCGAGTCGTGGGCGCTCAACGAGATCAGCGTGGAGAAGGGCGAACGCGCCCAGATGCTGGAGCTGCTCGTCGACGTGGACGGCCGGCCGCTGTCCCGGTACGGCTGCGACGGCGTGGTCTGTGCGACCCCCACCGGCTCGACCGCGTACGCGTTCTCCGGCGGCGGGCCGGTGGTCTGGCCCGAGGTGGAGGCGCTGCTGCTGGTGCCGATCAGCGCGCACGCGTTGTTCAGCCGCCCGCTGGTGACCGCGCCCACGTCGACGTTCGTCATCACCGTCGACCCGTTCACCACCCTGGCCGTGCTCTGCTGCGACGGGCGGCGCGTCTACGACCTGCCGCCCGGCGCCCGGGTCACGGTGCGCCGGGGCACGCTGCCGGTGCGCATCGTCCGGCTGCGGGCCCGCCCGTTCACCGACCGGCTGGTGGCCAAGTTCGACCTTCCCGTCCAGGGCTGGCGGGGCAACCGTCGCTGACCAGCGGCTCAGCGGAAATCTCCGTTCGGCCCACCGGTCCCGGCGCTCGCGCGCGTTACGGTTGGCGTACGGGCCGCGAAGAGGTGAGTCCGGGCGCGGCGGTGAGGCCCGCCGCTTCCCGGATGCGGCCCACCTGTCGCGGGCTCGGCCAGGGGGTGGTCGGGGCCGCGACGGTCGGGACGCCGGAGCGTCGTAGGCCGGCCGCGGCGGGCGGACCGGCACGCCGAGTCCGGTCGGGTGTCGACCCCGGCCGGGCCGACAGGTCGCAGGGCCGCCGCCGGAGGAAGCGGCGGCACGCGAGCTGGGCGGCACGGTCTCCGGCGTCCCGGCCTCCACCCCGTCGTGCTCGTGTCCACCTGGCGACATGTCGGCCGGGCGCGGCACGGTGTCCCTGCGCGTCTCGGCGCGGGACCGGGCCGGCAGCACCGTGACGCAGACCGTGGTCGACGCGTACGGGCTGCGGTGAGACCCCGGGGCGGGGCGGTCCTGGGGCCGTCCCGCCCCGGCCCCGGTCAGATCCACCCCCGTCGGGCGGGCTGGAACGCCAGCCCGGGCCGGGTGTCCACACCGGCGGCGGCCATCAGGTCGGCCAGCCGCCGCTGCACGGTACGGCGGCTCACCCCGAGCTGTGACGCGATCGACTTGTCCGGCACCCCGGCCACGAACAGCGACAGCAGCCGTGCCTCGTCTTCGTCGGGCTGGTAGCCGGTCGGCGGGCGTGCCGAGCGGCGTCGCCATCAGCCAGTGGCTCTCGAAGAGCGCGACCAGCGCGTCCAGCAGCTGGCTGCGGCCGATCACCGCTGCTGTCGGCTCGCCGCCGTCGCGGTCGGGCACCAGCGGGCAGATCGCGGTACGGCCGTCCACCACGGCCAGTCGAACCGGCAGCCGGTCCAGCACCCGGGCCTGCTCACCGGCGCGTACGCCCCGCTCCACGTCGGCCAGCGCGCCGGGCATCGCCAGCGGGTTGGCCCGGCAGAACCAGAGCACCTCCTCGCGCGCGCCGTCCGCAGCTCGCGCAGCCGTTCGCGCAGCGCCCGCGCGCCGGTGACCACCTCGACCAGGTGCGCCGCATCCCGGCCCGGTAGTCCTCGGCGAGCCGGCTGACGGCGGCGCGGGCCTCCTCCAGCGCCGACTGGCGGCGCAGCAGCGCCTCGCCGAGCGGCACGTCCGGCGCGAGCGGCCGCCGCGGCGCGTCCGGTTCCGGCCCGGTCGGCAGCACCAGACCCTTGTCCCGCAAGGCGTCCAGCCGGGCGCCGACCTCCGCGCGGGGTCGCCCCAGCCGCTGCGCGAGCTCACCGGCCCGGGCCGTGTTCGCCCTGACCAGGCAGCGGTAGAGCTCCTCCTCGTCCGGGGTCAGGCCGATCTCCTCCAGCACGGGGCTGAACTGTACGGGTGCCCGCGCCCCGCCCTGCCGGCTGGTCAACTGTCACACGGCGGGGCTACTGTCGGGTGCTGTGCTGGAAGAGCTGCGCATCACCGGACTGGGCGTCATCGACGACACGACGCTGCCGCTGGCCGCGGGGATGAACGTCATCACCGGCGAGACCGGTGCCGGCAAGACCATGGTGGTGACCGGCCTCGGCCTGCTCTTCGGCGGCCGCGCCGACGCCGGCCGGGTGCGCGCCCAGCCGGGCCGCGCGGTGGTGGAGGGCCGGCTGCGGCTGAGCGGGCGGGTGGCCGAGTCGGTGCACGCCCGCATCGTCGACGCCGGTGGCGAGCCCGACGAGGACGGTTCACTGCTGCTCAGCCGCACCGTGACCATCGAGGGCCGCTCCCGGGCGCACCTGGGCGGGCGCGCCATGCCGGTGTCCACGCTCGGCGAGGTCGGCGAGCAGGTGCTGGCCGTGCACGGCCAGTCCGACCAGTTGCGGCTGCTGCGCCCGGCCGAGCAGCGCGCCTCGCTCGACCGGTTCGCCGGCCCCGAGCACGAGAAGCTGCTCGACGCGCTGCGCGAGACGTACGCCCGGTGGCGCACCGTCGTCGACGACCTGGCCGACCGGCGGCGCAACGCCCGCGAGCGCAACCAGGAGGCCGACCTGCTGCGCCTGGGCCTGGACGAGATCACCCGGGTCGACCCGCAGCCGGGGGAGGACGACGAGCTGAAGGCCGAGGCGCAGCGGCTGGAGCACGCCGAAGGGCTGCGCACCGCCGCCCAGGTGGCGCAGCAGTGCGTGGCCGGCGGCGTCGAGGCGACCGACGAGACGCCGGACGCGACGGCGCTGCTGGGCACCGCGCGGCGCACGCTCGAGGCGCAGGCCGGCACCGACCCGGCGCTGGGTGAGCTGGCCGCCCGGCTGGAGGAGGCGGCCACGCTCGTCACCGACGTGGCCGCGGAACTGTCCACCTACCTGGCCGCGCTGGACGCCGACCCGGCCCGCCTCCAGACCGTCTACGAGCGGCGGGCCGCCTTGCGCGGGCTGACCCGCAAGTACGCCGACGACGTCGACGGCGTGGTGGCGTGGGCCGAGCGGGCCCGGACCCGGCTGTCCGATCTGGACACCTCCGACGAGCTGCTGGACGAGCTGGACCGCGAGGCGTCCCGGCTCGCCGGTGAGGTGGCCGACCTCGCCGGCCGGGTCTCGGCGTCCCGGCGGGAGGCAGCGGTCCGCTTCGCCGAGGAGGTCACTGCCGAGCTGGCCGGGCTGGCCATGCCGCACGCCCGCATCGAGGTGGCGGTGCTGCCGCGACCGGCGGGCCGGTCCGAGCCGAGCCTGCCGGTCAACGGCGTCGAGACCGGCGTCGGCGCGGACGGCGCCGACGAGGTGGAGCTGCGGCTGCTGGCGCACCCGGGCGCGCCGGCGCTGCCGTTGCAGAAGGGCGCCTCCGGCGGCGAGCTGTCCCGGGTGATGCTCGCCATCGAGGTGGTCTTCGCCGGTTCCGGCGGCCCGCCCACGCTGGTGTTCGACGAGGTCGACGCGGGTGTCGGCGGCCAGGCCGCGGTGGAGATCGGCCGTCGGCTGGCCCGGCTGGCCCGCAGCCACCAGGTGCTCGTGGTCACGCACCTGCCGCAGGTCGCCGCGTTCGCCGACCGGCACCTGGTGGTGGCCAAGGACACCGGGGGAGCGGTCACCACCAGCGGGGTGCGCGTGGTCGAGGACACCGAACGCGCCCGGGAACTGGCCCGGATGCTCGCCGGTTTGCCGGACTCGGATCTGGGTATCGCCCATGCCGAGGAGCTCCTGGCCGTGGCGGCCAAGGAAAGGCGTCCGTGACGCCCCTATTGTGAGCGCAAGCACACCGGCGCGGGTTCCGGTGTGCTTCCCTGGGTAGGCGGCCCTGCTCAGGCATGTCGCGACAGCAAAACCTGCCTCACATGCCAGGATGGTCACGATGCGTCTACCCACACTGCGCCGGAGCCGGAACCCGGAGCCGGGCTCCATCGTCGGCACCGCGCGCCTCGACCGCCGGACGAAACGGCTGGTCGGGCGGCTGCGACCCGGCGACATCGCGGTCATCGACCACGTCGACCTGGACCGGGTGGCGGCCGACTCGCTCGTCGCGGTGGGTGTGGCCGCGGTGCTCAACGCCAAGCCGTCGGTCTCCGGCCGCTACCCCAACCTCGGCCCGGAGGTGCTGGTCTCGGCCGGGATCCCGCTGCTGGACGATCTCGGCGAGAGCGTCTTCGAGCAGGTCCGCGAGGGCGACCGGGTCCGCATCGAGGGCAACACCGTCTTCGCCGGCGACGAGCCGGTCGCGCACGGCTCGCTGCAGGACGCCGAGACCGTGGCCAAGTCGATGGCCGACGCCCGGGAGGGCCTGTCGGTGCAGTTGGAGGCGTTCGCCGCCAACACGATGGACTACCTGCGGCAGGAACGCGACCTGCTGCTCGACGGCGTCGGCGTGCCGGAGATCCAGACCCAGATCCAGGGCCGGCACTGCCTGATCGTGGTACGCGGCTACGACTACAAGGCCGACCTGGACGTGCTGCGCCCGTACATCCGGGAGTTCAAGCCGGTGCTGATCGGCGTCGACGGCGGAGCCGACGCGCTGGTCGAGGCGGGCTACACCCCTGACATGATCATCGGGGACATGGACTCGGTCACCGACGACGTGCTGCGCTGCGGCGCCGAGGTGATCGTGCACGCCTACCCGGACGGGCGGGCGCCGGGCCTGGCCCGGGTCAACGGGCTCGGCGTACCGGCGATCACCTTCCCGGCGGCGGCCACCAGCGAGGACCTGGCCATGCTGCTGGCCGACGAGAAGGGCGCCTCGCTGCTGGTGGCGGTCGGTACGCACGCCACCCTGGTGGAGTTCCTCGACAAGGGGCGCGGCGGCATGGCGTCGACGTTCCTGACCCGGCTGAAGGTGGGTGGCAAGCTGGTCGACGCCAAGGGCGTCAGCCGGCTCTACCGGCAGAGCATCTCCGGGTCGTCGCTGCTGCTGCTGGTCCTGTCGGCGGTGGCCGCGATGGCCTCTGCGGTGGCGGTCTCCACCGTCGGGAAGGCGTATTTGGGCGTGGTCTCCGAATGGTGGGACAATTTCGTGTTCCAGCTCGGCCAGCTCTTCTAGCTCCCCGACGATCAAGAGGCTGCAAGCGTGATCAACTTTCGCTACCACGTGGTGTCCCTGACCGCGGTGTTCCTGGCGCTGGCGATCGGCCTGGTGGTCGGCACAGCCGCCCTCAACGGGCCGGTCGCCGACTCGCTCCGGGAGAACGTCAACGGCCTGCGCAAGGACAACTCGCTGATGCGCCAGTCGGTCAACAGCATGCAGAAGCAGCTGGAGACCGAGGAGGACTTCGCCGCCGAGATGGCCCAGCTCGTGCTGCCCGGCAAGCTGACCGGCCGCCGGGTGCTGGTGCTCACCCTGCCCAGCGGCCGGGACCAGGCCGAGGGCGTGGTGAAGATGCTCCAGACCGCCGGCGCCGACGTCACCGGCCGCATCGACGTGCAGGACAAGTTCGTCAACCCGGACAGCAACAACAACCTGCTGGAACTGGCGGTCACCGCGGCCCGGCCGAACAGCGCCCCGACCGGCAACCTGCCCGGCAACGGGCACGGCGTGGAGACCTCCAGCGCGTTGCTGGCCAACGTGCTGGTGGACCGCCCGGCCGGGAGCCCGCCGGTCAGCGAGGCCGACCGGCGCGCCGTGCTGGAGCAGTACGCCACCGCCGGATACCTCACCCCGGCGGACCGGATCTCCGCCGCCGCCGAGGCGGTGGTGATGGTCACCGGCCAGCCGTACGTGGACAAGGACTCGGCGAAGAAGGACGAGTCGGTGGTGAAGATCGCCGAGCAGTTCGACCGGGCCGGGGTGCTGGTGGTCGCCGGCATGGGCTCGACCGGCGGGAACCTGGTCTCCGTGGTCCGCGGCGACCCGGTGCTGTCGCAGACCATCTCCACCGTCGACAACGCCAACACCGTGCAGGGCCAGCTGGTCACCAGCCTCGCCCTGGCGCAGCAGCTCACCGAGAAGAAGACCGGGCAGTACGGCGTGGGCGACAACGCCGCCGCCCGGGTGCCTACACTGCCCCGGTGACCGCTCCGGGCCGCCCGGTCCGTGCCGCGTCGCGTTCGAAGTCCGGATCGAGGAGGTCCCGTGAGACTGGGTCGGCTGCTGGCCGTGGGCGCGGGCGCGCTGGCCGCCCGCTACGTGCTGCGCCAGACGCGTACGTCGCCGGGCGGGCCGGCGCTGGAGCGCACCAACTACCGGGGCCGCACCGTGACCCTGGCCGCCGGTCCGGCCCTGGCCGTCGGCGCGGCCACCGGGGCGGCGCTGGGCGCCGGTAGCGCCCCGGCCGGCGCCGCCGCGCTCGTCGCCGGGCTCGGCGCGGGCGCGGTCGGCCTCTACGACGACGTGGTCGGCGCGCGCCCCGAGCAGAAGGCCGCCAAGGGGTTCGCCGGGCATCTCGCCGCGCTGCGCGAGGGCCAGGTCACCGCCGGGATGGTCAAGGTCGCCGGGGTGGGCGTGGCCGGGCTGGGCGCCGCGGCGCTGCTCGCCGCCGACCGGCGGGTCGCCGCACACCCGCGCCGGCAGCGTGCCGGGGCGTTCGGCCGCGGGGTCGACGTGCTGCTCGGCGCCGGCGTGGTGGCCGGCACCGCGAACCTGGTCAACCTGCTCGACCTGCGGCCCGGCCGGGCGTTGAAGTCCGGCATGCTGCTCGGCGCGCCGCTGACCGCCGGCCCGTACGGCGGCGTCGCCGCGGGCGCGCTCGGCGCGTCGGCCGCGCTCGTCGGTGACGACCTCGGCGAGCGGGTGATGGTGGGCGACAGCGGCGCCAACGCGCTCGGCGCGCTGCTCGGGGTGAGTCTCGCCGCGCGTACCGGGCCGCTGGGCCGGGCCGGCGTGCTGGCCGTGCTCGCCGCGCTCACCGCCGCCAGCGAGAAGGTCAGCTTCACCCAGGTCATCGCGCGGACCCCGGGGCTGCGGCACCTCGACGAGCTGGGCCGGCTCCCGGACTGACGTGACGAAACCGGCTCCTCTCGCCGCCGCCGGCCGGGTCGCCGGGGCGGCCGCCCTCATCGCCGTCCTCACCGTGCTCAGCCGGCTCGCCGGCTTCGGCCGGACCGCGGTGTTCACCTGGATGCTGGGCCCCACCGACCTCGGCGGCGCCTACCTGGTGGCCAACTACGTCCCGAACTTCATCTTCGAGATCGTCGCCGGCGGGGCACTCGCCAGTCTCGTCGTACCGCTGTTGGCCGGCGCCGTCGAGGCGGGCGACCGGCGCGCGGTGGCCGCCACCACCGGCGCGCTGCTGACCTGGACGCTGAGCCTGCTGGTGCCGCTGGCGGTGCTGCTGGCGGTGTTCGCCGACCCGCTGCCGGGCCTGATCGGAAACGGTCTCAGCGAGGCCCAGCAGGCGTCCGGGGCGCGGATGCTGCGGGTCTTCGCGCCGCAGTTGCCGCTGTACGGCGTGGGGATCGTGCTGACCGGCGTGCTCCAGGCGCACCGCCGTTTCGCGTGGCCGGTGATCGCGCCGCTGCTGTCGAGTGTCACGGTCATCGGCGTGTACCTCGGTTTCACCGCGGCGCAGGGGCGGCTGGCCACGATCGGGCAGGCCGGGCGCGGCGGCGAGCTGCTGCTGTCCGCCGGCACCACGCTCGGCGTGGTGGTGCTCTCGCTGTCGCTGCTGATCCCGGTGCGCCGGCTGCGGCTGCGGATCCGGCCGGGCTACCGCTTCCCGGCCGACGCCCGGGCCCGGGTGGGCGGTCTGGTGGTCGCCGGGGCGGTGACGGTGGCGGCCCAGCAGATCGCCCTGGTGGTCGCGCTCAACCAGGTCACCTACGGCCGCACCGCCGACGTCAGCGTCTACAACCTCGCCCAGACCGTCTACTTCCTGCCCTGGGCGGTGCTGGCGGTGCCGCTCGCGGTGGCCGCGTACCCGACGCTCGTGGCGGCCCGGGCCACCGGCGACGAGCGCGCCTACCGGGAGACCCTGGCCCCGGCGGTACGCGGGGTCGTGCTGCTCAGCCTGCTCGGCGCCGCCGCGCTCGTCGGCACCGCGATCCCGGTCGGGCACTTCTTCTTCTCCGACCCCCTGGACGCGCGCACCGCGGCGGCCGGGATCGCCGGTTTCGCGCCCGGCCTGGTCGGCTACGGCCTGTTCGCGGTCCTCACCCGCGCGCTGTACGCCCGGGGCGAGACCCGCGCGGCCACCGTCGCCACCGCGTTCGGCTGGCTCAGCGTGCCCGTGCTGGCCGTCCTGACCGCTGCGGTCGCGCCGCTGGCCGATCGGGTGCTCGCGGTGACGCTGGCGTCCTCGGCCGGCATGCTGCTGCTCGGCGCGCTGCTGATCGCCGCGGTCCGGCGGGCCGCCGGTGGCGAGGCGCTGGCTGGTGCCGGCCGGGCCGGCGCCGCCGGGCTGCTCGCCGCCGTCGTCGCCGGAGCCGGCGGGGCGGCCGTCGCGGCGGGACTCGCCGGGCTCGGTGACGGCACCCCGACGACACCGTGGGCCCTCGCGCAGGGCATGCTGTCCGGGGTCGTGGTCGGTGTCCTGTTCCTCGCCGTCGCCTGGCTGACCGACGCCCGCGACCTGCGGCCGCTGCTCGCGACCGTGACCCGCCGGTTGGGCCGGCGACGCCCGGCCGGCGGGGACGACGGCCCGCCGGCGCAGCAGCACCCCGGCGAGCGGGGTGACGGAAGGGAGACCGTTTCCTCATGACGGACGCCTCGCCGGCACCGCGCTGGCCCGGGTCGGTGGCCCTGGTGCTCGCCTCCAGCACCGGCGGGGTCGGGCAGCACGTGCGCTCGATCACCCGGGGGCTGACCGAGGCCGGCACGTCCGTGCTGGTCTGCGGCCCGGCCGCCACCGAGGAGCAGTTCGACTTCACCGGCGCCGGGGCCCGGTTCAGGCCGGTGGAGATCCCGGCCAGCCCCACCCCGGGCGACGCGCGCGCGGTCACCGCGCTGCGCCGGGCGCTCGCGGACACGCCCGTCGACGTGGTGCACGCGCACGGGCTGCGCGCCGGCTTGGTCGCCGCGCTCGCCCGCCCCGCCGCGCCGCTCGTCGTCACCTGGCACAACGCGGTCCTCGCCGGTGGCCTGCGCGGCGCCGTGTCCCGTCTGGTCGAGCGGGTCGTCGCCCGGTCCGTGCGGGTCGCCCTGGGCGCCTCCGCCGACCTGGTCGCCCGCGCCGCCGCGCTCGGCGCCGCCGACGCCCGCCTGGCCCCGGTCGCCGCGCCGGCGCTGCCCGCGCCGCGCCGCCGCCGCACGGCGGTACGCGCCGAGTTCGGCGTCGCCGCCGACCGGCCGCTGATCCTCTCGGTGGGCCGGCTGCACCCGCAGAAGCGGTACGACGTGCTGATCGACGCCGCCGCCCGCTGGCGGACCCGTACTCCCGCCCCGCTCGTGGTGATCGCCGGCAGCGGCCCGGCGTACCTGCCGCTGGCTGCCCGGATCTCGGCCGCCCGCGCGCCGGTGACGCTGCTCGGGCACCGCGGCGACGTGGCGGACCTGCTGGGCGCCGCCGACCTGGCGGTGGTGACGAGCGACTGGGAGGCCCGCCAGTTGTTCGCGCAGGAGGCGCTGCGGGCCGGCGTACCGCTCGTCGCGACCGCCGTCGGCGGGCTTCCGGACCTGGTCGGCGACGCGGCGGTGCTGGTGCCGCCCGGCGACGTGGACGCCGTCGACGCGGCCGTGCGCGACCTGCTCGACGACCCCGTACGCCGGGCCGACCTGGGCCGTCGCGGCCTGGCGCGGGCCGCGACCTGGCCCACCGAGGCGGACACCGTGGCCGCGCTCGCCGGCCTCTACGCCGAGCTGACACCCCAGCTCTCGACCGGGAACCGCTGATGCTGCGCAGACTGACCCCGGTTCTGCTGACCCTGGTCGTGGTGGCGCTGGGCATCACCGCGCTCTCCGCCCGCCCGGACGAGGGTGCGACCCGGCCCGGCGCCGACTTCGTGGTGCTCGTCGGCGCGGCGGGCCTGCGGTGGGACGACGTCGACCCGGAGAACACGCCGACGCTGTGGCGGATGGCCGAGCAGGGCGCGATCGGGTCGCTCTCGGTACGCTCCGCGCACCGCCCCACCTGCCCGGTCGACGGCTGGCTCACGCTCGGCGCGGGGAACTTCGCCGCCTGGCCCGGCGCCCGCCCGGGCGGCGGCTGCCCGGCCACCGGTGTGACGGTCGAGCGGCCCGACCGCATCGGCGCGAACCTGCCCGACCAGGCCGGCGCGGTGGCGCACAACCAGGAGCAGCTGTCCTGGGGCGCGACGCCCGGTGCGCTGGCCGAGTCGGTGCGCTGCTCGGTGGCGGTCGGGCCGGGCGCCGCCGTGGCCGCCGCCCGCCCGTTCGGCCGGGTCGACAGGTACGCCCCCGCGCTCCCCGAGAACCCGGCGGAACTGCTCGGCTCCTGCGTGCTGAGCATCGTCGACGTCGGCACGGTCGACGACGACGACCCGGCCGTACGGTCCGCCCAGGCGCGGGAGGCCGACGCCCGGCTGGCCCGGGTGCTCGCCGCCCGGCCGCCGCGCTCGCTGGTGCTCGTCGCCGGCGTGTCCGACACCGACTCCCCGTCTCGGCTGCACGTCGCCATCGCTGACGGCCCGGGCTGGGAGGGTGGCTGGCTGACCTCGCCCAGCACCGCCCGGTCCGGCTACCTGCAACTGATCGACCTGGCCCCGACCGTGCTCGCGGTGCTCGACAAGCCGATGCCGGACCGGGCGTTCCTCGGCCGGCCCGCGGTGACGGTCGACGACCGGCCGGACGACCTGCGGGCCGCGATCGAGGCGCCGGCCGACGCGGACCGGGAGGCAGCCGCCCAGCGCCGCGTCGCCGGCTGGTTCTTCACGCTGCTCGCCGCCGCCCAGATCGCCCTCGCGGTGGTGGTGCTGCCGCTGCTGCGCCGCGCCCGCCGGCTCGCCGGACCGCACGGACCGGAACCGGTGTCCCGGCGGATCGTCGCGGTGGTGGAGCTGCTGCTGATCGCCGCCGCGCTGGCAGTGCCCGCGGCGCTGCTGGCCGACGCCGTGCCCTGGTGGCGCGGGGACGACGCCGGCGTCTGGTACGCCTCGGTGACCGCGCTGCTCATCATCGGCGGCACCGCTGCGGTCCGGTTCAGTCCCGGGCACGACCGCACGCTCGGTCCGCTCGGGGCGGTCGCCGGGCTGGCCACGCTCGTCGTCGGCGTGGACGTGCTCACCGGCTCCCGGTTGCAGCTCAACGGCGTGGTCGGCTACTCGGCGCTGGAGGGCGGCCGGTACGCCGGGCTCGGCACCGTCGGGCTGGGCGTGTTCATCGCCGGGGCGCTGCTGTGCGGCGGCTGGCTCGCCCAGCGGTTCCGCCGGGGCTGGCGGCCCATGGTGATGGTGACGGTCGGCGGGCTCGCCGTGGTGGTCGTCGGCAGCCCGTACCTGGGCGCCGACTCGATCGGCGCGATCGCGCTCACCGCCGGGGTGAGCGTCGCGGCCGCGATCTGCAGCGGCGGCTGGCTGACGGTGAGCCGGCTGGCCTGGGCCACCATGGCCGCGCTGGCGGTCACCGTCGGCTTCGCCCTGGTCGACCTCGGCCGCCCGGCGGACGAGCGCGGCAGCCTGGGCCGGTTCCTGGCCGCGGTGGGCGACGGCACCGGCGGGCTCACCGTGCACCGGTCCAGCAGCTCCAACATCCAGACGCTGGTGAACAGCCCGCTGACCGTGCTGGCCCTGGCCGGGGCCGCGCTGGTCTGGCTCGCGCTGCTCCAGCCGTGGGGCGGGCTGATGCGGCTGTTCGGCATCTACCCGGCGATCCGGGCGGCGATGGCGGGCACCGGGGTGGCCGTCGGGCTGGGCGGCGTCCTCGGCGGTTCGGCGCTGGACGTGGCCGGCGCGGCGGCGGCCCTCGTGGTGCCGATGGCGGCCCTGGCGGCGCTGCGGGTGCTCGACCACTCCACCGACCGCACGGTGCCCGACAGCGGCCGTCCCGGGGGCGAGACGGGCGCGATCCCACCGGGCGGGCCGGACAGATCCTCCCGGGGTGGCGCCGCTGCCGACGGCCCGACGGACGGTCGTCCGCCGGCCGGTGGCGGTACGGATGGCGGCCGATCGGGGCGCGACGGGCAGGCCGGTGGCGGTGCTGGTGAAGGCCGGTCGGCGGGCGACGGCCCAGTCGGTGACGGTGCGGGCGATCCGGGGGAGGCCGGGGAGCCGGCCGGACCGGGTCGGCAGGGCCCTGCCGGCAGGGGGGCGCCGAACGGGCCGCCCACCGCCGGGACGCGGGTTCCCGCACAGCCGAGCCCGGCGTCCGCGGAGATCCCCGCCGGCTGATCCGGTAGGTGCCCGCCCCGGCCTGCCCTCGCCAGGTCGGGGAGGTAGCGGGGTCGAGGCCCTGCGGAAGGCACCACATCGGCGAAGTGGTGTCGATCAAGGGCCCTGACGGGGCCGGAAGGGCGCCGCGCGAGCGCCGGGGGAGGGCCGGATACGGCCTCACGTGCGCCGACAGCGGGTGCGACGCCGGCTCACGGTCCGGATGGTGTTACCGTGGAATCCCGTGGATCGCGTGATCACTCTGCTGATCGGCACGGCGGTTCGCACGACCGCTACGGACGACACGGGAGCAGGCCTTGGCCCCTACAGCACGGACGACCAGGCACATTTTCGTCACCGGGGGCGTCGCCTCCTCGCTGGGTAAGGGCCTCACCGCCTCCAGCCTCGGCAGTCTGCTGACCGCGCGCGGACTGCGCGTGGTGATGCAGAAGCTCGACCCGTACCTGAACGTCGACCCCGGCACGATGAACCCGTTCCAGCACGGCGAGGTCTTCGTCACCGAGGACGGCGCCGAGACCGACCTCGACGTCGGCCACTACGAGCGGTTCCTCGACCGGGACCTCTCCGGCAAGGCGAACGTCACCACCGGCCAGATCTACTCGGCGGTGATCGCCAAGGAACGGCGCGGGGAGTACCTCGGCGACACGGTGCAGGTCATTCCGCACATCACCAACGAGATCAAGGCCCGGATCCTCGGCATGGCCGACCCGGACGCCGACGGCCAGGTGCCCGACGTGGTGATCACCGAGGTCGGCGGCACGGTCGGCGACATCGAGTCGCTGCCGTTCCTGGAGTCGATCCGGCAGATCCGCCACGACCTGGGCCGGGACAACTGCTTCTACCTGCACGTGTCGCTGGTGCCGTACCTGGCGCCGTCGGGTGAGCTGAAGACCAAGCCGACCCAGCACTCGGTGGCGCAGCTGCGCAGCATCGGCATCCAGCCCGACGCGCTGGTGCTGCGCTGCGACCGGGAGATCCCGGAGAAGGTCAAGGAGAAGCTGTCGCTGTACTGCGACGTCGACCGGGAGGCGGTCACCGCCGCACCGGACGCGCCGAGCATCTACGACATCCCGAAGGTGCTGCACCGCGAGGGCCTCGACGCGTACGTGGTGCGCCGGCTCGGCCTGTCGTTCCGCGACGTGGACTGGACCCGCTGGGACGACCTGCTGGAGCGGGTGCACCAGCCCCGGCACACGATCACCGTCGCGCTCGTCGGCAAGTACGTCGACCTGCCCGACGCGTACCTGTCGGTGAGCGAGGCGATCCGGGCGGCCGGGTTCGGCCACCGCGCCCGGGTGCAGCTCAAGTGGGTGCCCAGCGACGACTGCGTGACCGCGGCGGGCGCCGCCGCCGCGCTGTCCGGCGTCGACGGCATCGTGATCCCCGGCGGCTTCGGCGTGCGCGGCATCGAGGGCAAGGTCGGCACCGCCCGGTACGCGCGGGAGAACGGCATCCCGCTGCTCGGCCTCTGCCTCGGCCTGCAGTGCATGACCATCGAGGTGGCCCGCCACCTGGCCAACCTCGACGGGGCGAACTCGCTGGAGTTCGACGAGGAGGCGGTGCACCCGGTCATCGCCACCATGGCCGACCAGGAGGACATCGTCGCCGGGCGCGGTGACCTGGGCGGCACCATGCGGCTCGGTGCGTACCCGGCGAAGCTGGCCGAGGGCTCGATCGTCGCCGAGGCGTACGGCAGCACCGAGGTCAGCGAGCGGCACCGGCACCGGTACGAGGTGAACAACGCCTACCGCGACCAGCTCACCAAGGCCGGCCTGACCATCTCCGGCACCTCGCCGGACGGGCGGCTGGTCGAGTTCGTCGAGCTGGACCGCAACCTGCACCCCTTCTTCGTGGCCACCCAGGCGCACCCGGAGCTGAAGAGCCGGCCCACCCGGCCGCACCCGCTGTTCGCCGCGTTCGTCGGCGCCGCCGTGGCGTACTCGCAGGCCGGCCAGCTGCCGGTGGACCTGGACGGCGCGTCGAAGAAGGCCGGCCGCGGCGGTGGCGCGAAGGCGTCCGCGAAGTGAGCGGCCGGTCCGCGCGAGCGTGCGGGGAGGCGGTGTGAGCGGCGTCGAGCACCGGTACGAGGTGACCGGCCGCCGCGAGATCTGGTCCGGCCGGATCTTCTCCGTGGTCAGCGACGACGTCACCATGCCCGGTGGCGGCACCGCGACCCGCGACTACGTGCGGCACGTCGGCGCGGTCGCCGTGGTGGCGCTCGACGACGCCGGTCGGGTGGTGCTGATCCGCCAGTACCGGCATCCGGTCGGCCGGCACCTGTGGGAGCTGCCCGCCGGGCTGATGGACGTCGGCGGCGAGGATCTGGCCGCCGCCGCGCTGCGGGAGCTGGCCGAGGAGGCGGACCTGACCGCCGGGCGCGTCGACGTGCTCGTCGACCTGCACAGCTCGCCCGGCTTCGCCGACGAGGTGGTCCGGGTCTTCCTGGCCCGCGACCTGGCCGACGTGCCGGCCGGCCAGCGGCACGACCGGCACGACGAGGAGGCCGACCTCCAGGTGGTCCGCGTGGACCTGGACGAGGCGGTGGGGATGGTGCTGGCCGGCGAGATCACCAACGCGTCCTGCGTGGCCGGGCTGCTCGCCGCCGCCCGCGCCCGCGACACCGGCTTCACCGAGCTGCGCCGCCCGGAGGCGCCGCTGCCGCGCTGATCCGCAGACGACGAGGGGCCGCCCGGCGCACTGCGCCGGGCGGCCCCTTCCGTGCGCCGGTGGTCAGTCGCGCAGCGGGCGTCCCTGCCCGTCGACACCGCCGTTGACCAGGATCAGGATGCCGTCGATGGTGCCCCAGAGCGCGCCGAAGCCACAGGTCACGACGCTCACCACGAGCTGGAGCACGCCGGTCTTGGTGTCGCCCATGTAGAACCGCCCGGCGCCGAAGAAGCCGAGCAGAATGCCGAGTACACCCGCGACGACCTTGCTCTTGTCCGAGACGCCCTGCGGGTACTGCTGATAAGGAGTGGTCATGAGCGGACACAATAGTGATCGGTTCACGTCCTGTCGGCCTCGCGGCTCAGCCGATGGGAAGATGTCATCGAACTTTGTCCTGTCGGCGGATGGCGTCTCCACCGGGCAGTCCGGGGCATGCCTGACACACCGTCAGGACCAGCGGGCACCGGATGTCACAGTGTCGCCGTCCGTGGGCTTCCCACGGGCCTAGACTGCCGCCGGCGGGACAGGAGGACCGCGCCGGCAACGGAGCCGGCGCGGCCAGGCAGTCGGGGGTGAGCCGCCCCGGAGGAAGGTGTCTGCATCGTGAAGGTCGGAATCCCCCGCGAGGTCAAGAACCACGAGTACCGGGTGGCGATCACGCCCGCCGGCGTCCACGAGTTCACCCGCCACGGCCACGAGGTCTTCGTGGAGGCAGGCGCCGGAGTCGGTTCCAGCATCACCGACGACGAGTTCGCCGCCGCCGGCGCGAAGATCCTGGCCACCGCCGACGAGGTGTGGGACACCGCCGAGCTGGTGCTCAAGGTCAAGGAGCCGATCGCCGAGGAGTACCACCGGATGCGCGAGGGGCAGGTGCTGTTCACGTACCTGCACCTGGCCGCGTCCCGCGAGTGCACCGACGCGCTGGTCGACCGGAAGGTCACCGGCATCGCGTACGAGACGGTCGAGCTGCCCGACCGGTCGCTGCCGCTGCTCGCCCCGATGTCCGAGGTGGCTGGCCGGCTCGCCCCGCAGGTGGGCGCCTTCTACATGATGCGTACCGGCGGCGGGCGGGGCGTGCTGCCCGGCGGCGTCTCCGGCGTGTACGCGGCCAAGACCGTGGTCATCGGCGCGGGCGTGTCCGGCCTGAACGCCGCCGCCATCGCGCTCGGCCTGCAGTCCGAGGTGCTGCTGCTGGACAAGAACGTGGCCCGGCTGCGCTCCGCCGACGCCATCTACCGGGGCCACCTGCAGACCGTCGCCTCCAACGCGTACGAGATCGAGCGGGCCGTGCTCGACGCGGACCTGGTCATCGGCGCGGTGCTGGTGCCCGGCGCGAAGGCCCCGAAGCTCATCTCCAACGAGCTGGTCTCCCGGATGAAGCCGGGCAGCGTCCTCGTCGACATCGCCATCGACCAGGGCGGCTGCTTCGAGGACTCGCGCCCGACCACGCACGCCGACCCGGTCTACAAGGTCCACGACTCGATCTTCTACTGCGTGGCGAACATGCCCGGCGCGGTGCCGAACACCAGCACCTACGCGCTGACGAACGTCACCCTGCCGTACGCCCTCGAACTGGCCAACCAGGGCTGGCAGGCGGCGCTGCGCAACGACCCGGCGCTGGCCCTGGGCCTGAACACCCACGCCGGCAAGGTCGTCTACGGCCCGGTCGCCGAGGCGCACGGCATGGACGTGCTGCCGCTGGACGAGGTGCTGAGCTGACCGAAGCCGCAGTGCGCAGGGCCGGCGCGGAACCCGCGCCGGCCCTGCGCCGTGCGGTCCGGACCTACCTGGACCACCTCACCGTCGAGCGTGGGCTGTCCGCGAACACGCTCGCCTCGTACCGCCGGGACCTGGACCGCTACCTCGCCACGCTGGCCGAGGCCGGGGTGGACGACCTGGCCGCCGCCGGGCCGGCGCAGGTCGAGGCCCACCTGGCCCGGCTGCGCGCGGGCGACGACGACCACCCGCCGCTCGCCGTCTCCTCCGCCGCCCGCGCGGCCAGCGCGGTACGCGGCCTGCACCGCTTCGCGCTGCGCGAGGGACTCGCAGGCGCCGACCCCAGCCGCGACGTCCGCCCGCCCGCGCCGCCGCGCCGGCTGCCCCGGGCGCTGCCCGTGGACGCGGTCCTGCGGCTGCTGGAGGCCGCCGGCCTGCCCGGCGCCACCGGCGACGCCGCCGCCCGCGCGCTGCGCGACCGGGCGCTCCTGGAGTTCCTGTACGGCACCGGCGCGCGTATCTCCGAGGCGGTCGGCGCCGCAGTCGACGACCTCGACCTGGACGCCGGCACCGTGCTGCTGCGCGGCAAGGGCGGCCGGACCCGGCTGGTCCCGGTCGGCGGGTACGCGGCCGACGCGCTGCGCGCCTGGCTGGTCCGGGGCCGCCCGGCGCTGCTCGCCGCCGGGCGCGGCACCCACGCGGTGTTCGTCAACGCACGCGGCGGCCCGCTCACCCGGCAGGGCGCCTGGGCCGTGCTGCGCACCGCCGCCGCCCGCGCCGGCCTGCCGGTCGACGGACCCGACGCGGTCTCGCCGCACACGCTGCGCCACTCGTACGCCACCCACCTGCTCGACGGCGGCGCGGACGTGCGCGTGGTGCAGGAACTGCTCGGCCACGCCTCGGTGACCACCACCCAGGTCTACACGCTGGTGACTGTGGAGCGGCTGCGCGAGGTGTACGCGACAGCGCATCCGCGCGCCCGCTGAGCGCCTGCGTCGTGAGGCCCTGCTGACGGGCGGCCGACACGCCGACCCGCTACCGAACGCGCTGCTGGCCGGTGGCGTACAGTCGGCATCGGCGCGGGCCTCCAGGTGCGACGGACCGGGGGTGCGCAGCGGCGCCGCGAGGGACGTCGGACGGCTCCGACGCCGGGTGGTCGTCGGGAGGGGGCAACGAGGACATGGCAGGAAACGGTGACCGTGCCGAGACCTGGACGTCGGAGCTCCGTGAGCAGCAGGCGACGCTCGGTGCCGATCTCGGCCCTGCCGACCCGGCCGCGTACACCATGCGCAAGCCGATCCCCGAACCCATGCCGACCGACCGGCACGGCCCGGCGCGGATCATCGCGATGGCCAACCAGAAGGGCGGCGTCGGCAAGACCACGACGACCATCAACCTGGGCGCGGCCCTGGCCGAGTACGGCCGCAAGGTGCTGCTCGTCGACTTCGACCCGCAGGGCGCCCTCTCCGTCGGGCTGGGCGTCAACCCGCACAACCTGGACCTGTCGGTCTACAACCTGCTGATGCAGGACGACGTCACCGCCGAGGACGTCCTGATCAAGACCGACGTGGCCGGGCTGCACCTGCTGCCCGCCAACATCGACCTCTCCGCCGCCGAGATCCAGCTGGTCAACGAGGTCGCCCGGGAGATGGCCCTGGCGCGGGTGCTGCGCACCATCCGCAAGGAGTACGACTTCATCCTGATCGACTGCCAGCCCTCGCTGGGCCTGCTGGCGATCAACGCGCTCACCGTCGCGCACGGCGTGCTCATCCCGCTGGAGTGCGAGTTCTTCAGCCTGCGCGGTGTGGCGCTGCTGCTGGACACCATCGACAAGGTGCGCGAGCGGCTCAACTTCGACCTGGAGCTCGAAGGCATCCTCGCCACCATGTACGACAGCCGCACCACCCACTGCCGCCAGGTGCTGCAGCGGGTGGTCGAGGCGTTCGGCGACAAGGTCTACCAGACCGTCATCACCAAGACGGTGAAGTTCCCCGAGTCCACGGTGGCCGGTGCCCCGATCACCACCCTCGACCCGGCCTCCTCCGGCGCGCGCAACTACCGGCAGCTCGCGCGGGAGGTCATCGCCGCCCAGGCGGACCGGTAGGGCGCACGCCGGCCGCCCGCCGCGTCGTCTACGGTTTCCCGGTGACCGCACCGCCCCTCGACCCGCCGCACGGCCCCGGCGACCCCGCCGTCGCCGCGGAGACGGCCGCCGAGGTCGACGGTGTGGTGCCCGCCGACCCGGGCGCCGGCGAGCAGGCGAGTGGCTTCACGGTCCGGCTGGACAACTTCACCGGCCCGTTCGACCTGCTGCTCCAGCTGATCAGCAAGCACAAGCTGGACGTCACCGAGGTCGCGCTGCACAAGGTCACCGACGAGTTCATCGCGTACCTGCGCGCCATGGGCGACCAGTGGGACCTGGACGAGACGAGCGAGTTCCTGCTCGTCGCGGCCACGCTGCTCGACCTGAAGGCGGCCCGGCTGCTGCCCTCGGCCGAGGTCGAGGACGAGGAGGACCTGGCGCTGCTGGAGGCGCGGGATCTGCTTTTCGCCCGGCTGCTGCAGTACAAGGCGTACAAGGAGGCCGCCGCGCACATCGCCGAACTGGAGGCGGTCGGCGGCCGGCGCTATCCGCGGGCGGTCACCCTCGAACCGCGGTACGCCGAGGCGCTGCCCGACCTGGTGCTCGGCATCGGTCCGGAGCGGTTGCGCAAGCTCGCGGTCAAGGCGATGAGCCCGAAGCCGGTGCCCGAGGTGTCCATCGCGCACGTGCACATGGTCCGGGTCAGCGTCCGCGAACACGCCGGCATCATCGCCGACCGGCTGCGCCGCGCCGGGGTCGCCACGTTCTCGCTGCTCTGCGCCGACTGCGAGATGACGCTCGAGGTGGTGGCCCGGTTCCTGGCGCTGCTGGAGCTGTACCGGCAGGGGCTTGTCGCGTTCGTGCAGGAGCAGGCGCTGGAGGAACTGACCGTCCGCTGGACCGGCCCGGCCGACGGGGAGGCCGAGCTGACGGTCGACGAGTACGCCGGCACCCCCGAACCCACCACCACGTCCACCCCCGCCGCGCCCAGCGATGCCGCCGCATCCGACGCCGTCGTGCCCACCGACATGGCGGACGAACCCGCACCGACGCAGGAGTGAACGGATGAGCGACGAGGAACGCCGCGACTCCCTGGCCGACCAGGCCGCCGCCTGGGTGCCCCCGTGGGAGCGTCCCGCCCCGCCCAGGCCCGCCCCGGACGACTCCGACGCGGCACCGGAGCCGTCAGCAGATCTTGGAAACGAAGGGCCCTCAGAGGGGCCGAATCCTTCCAAGATCGCCGCAGCCACATCCGCCACGCCGGATCTTGGTACGGGGGCGCCCCCTGATGGGCGGGACCGTACCAAGATCTCGGGAGAGAGCGGGACGGGCGACGATGCCGCGCAGGGCGTCGGCGTACCCCCGAAGCGGGGACGGCGGCGGGCCGCGCCGGAACCGCCGCCCGCGCCCGTCCTGGACGACGCGGAGCTGCGCGGCGCCCTGGAGGCGATCCTGCTCGTGGTCGACCAGCCGGTCAGCGAGCTGACCCTGGCCGAGGTCCTCGAACAGGCCCCCGAGCGGGTCGGCGCGATGCTCGACGAGATCGCCGCCGGCTACACCGCGGCCGGGCACGGTTTCGAGCTGCGCCGGGCCGCGGGTGGCTGGCGTCTCTACACCCGGCCGGAATACGCGACGTACGTGGAACGGTTCGTGCTGGACGGGCAGTCCGTGCGGCTGACCCAGGCCGCGCTGGAGACCCTCGCCGTGGTCGCCTACCGGCAGCCGGTGACCCGTTCGCGCATCTCGGCCATCCGGGGTGTGAACTGCGACGGGGTGCTCCGTACCCTGGTGGGTCGCGGCCTGGTCGAGGAGTGCGGCACCGAAGCGGACAGCGGCGCCTACCTCTACCGGACCACCACCATGTTCCTGGAGAAGCTGGGGCTGAACTCGGTGGACGAACTGCCGCCGCTCGCCCCGTTCCTCCCCGACGACGTAGAAGAGTTTGCCGATGCGACGCGATGACCGTGCCCCGAAGCCCGACGCCCCCGTGTACGAGGGCGCCGAGCGCCTCCAGAAGGTGCTCGCCGCCGCGGGGGTGGGTTCCCGGCGCGCCTGCGAGGATCTGATCTTCCGGCGGCGGGTGACAGTGAACGGGCGGGTGGCGCAACTCGGTGACAAGGCCGACCCGGCGCGCGACGTGATCGTCGTCGACGGGGAGCGGCTCCAGGCCGACGTCCGCCTGGTCTACGTGGCGATGAACAAGCCGCGCGGCGTGGTCACCACCATGGCCGACGAGAAGGGCCGCACCGAGCTCGCCGACTTCATCGGCGCGCGGCTGGAGCAGCGGGTCTACCACGTCGGGCGACTGGACGCCGACAGCGAGGGCCTGCTCCTGCTCACCAACGACGGCACCCTCGCCCACAAGCTCATGCACCCGTCGTACGAGGTTCTCAAGACCTACCTCGCCGAGGTAGCCGGGCCGATCCCGCGCAACCTGGGCAAGCGGCTGACCGCCGGCGTCGAGCTGGAGGACGGGCCGGTGAAGGTCGACGGGTTCAAGCTGGTCGACACGTTGGGCAAAACCGCCCAGGTGGAGCTGACCCTGCACGAGGGGCGCAAGCACATCGTCCGGCGCCTGATGGCCGAGGTGGGACACCCGGTGTCCCGTCTGATCCGTACCTCGATCGGTCCGATCAAGCTAGGCGACCTGCGCACCGGGCGGCTGCGGCGGCTGACCAACGCGGAGGTCGCCGCCCTGTTCAAGACCGTGGGTGACTGACCCCGACGATCGGGGTACGGCTCCCGGTAGGCTTCGACGCGGTCCGCGGGCCGGCACCACGCCGGTCCGGCGGGACGCCCGCGCGGCGCGGGCATGATTGAAGACAGAACATCCGCTCAACGGCGCCTGACAACCGGGCGACCCGCGAGGTACGGGCTGAGGAGGACAACGGTGGAGGAAAACGTACCGGCCGGGCGATGCGTGGTCGCTGTGGACGGGCCGTCCGGTTCGGGGAAGTCCACCGTGTCGCGGCGACTGGCGACGGGCATCGGCGCCCGCTACCTCGACACCGGCGCCATGTACCGGGCGCTGACCTGGGCGGTTCTGCGCTCCGGCGTGGAACTCACCGACACCGAGTCGGTCGCGAAGGTCGCCGCCGAGGCCGACCTCCGCATCGGCACCGACCCCCAGGGGTACGCCGTGACTGTCGACGGCACCGACGTGTCCACCGCCATCCGCGGCGCCGAGGTGACCAAGGCGGTGTCCGCGGTGTCCGCCGTCGCCGCCGTACGCGAACTGCTGGTGGACCGGCAGCGGCGGTTGATCGCCGACGCGGGCCGGATCGTGGTCGAAGGCCGGGACATCGGTTCGGTGGTCGCGCCGGACGCGGACCTGAAGGTGTACCTGACCGCCTCCGAGGCGGCGCGCGCGAAGCGGCGCAGCGCCGAGGACGCCGCCGACGTCGCGGCGACCGCCGCCGACCTGGCCCGCCGGGACCGGCTCGACTCGACCCGCAAGGTCAACCCGCTCCAGCAGGCACCCGACGCGGTGGTGCTGGACACCACCGAGCTGGGCATCGACGAGGTCGTGGCGCGGCTGCGGGAGATGCTCACGGAGCGGGGTGTCGCGTGAGCGAGGACTTCGAAGGCTGGGTGGAGTTGCGCGAGCCGGAGGTCGACTCCGGTGAGCCGACCGGCCCGCAGCCCGTCGTGGCAGTGGTCGGCCGCCCCAACGTCGGCAAGTCCACGCTGGTCAACCGCATCATCGGCCGCCGGCAGGCGGTCGTGGAGGACATCCCGGGCGTGACCCGGGACCGCGTGCCCTACGACGCGCAGTGGAACGGCCGGGCCTTCACCGTGGTGGACACCGGCGGCTGGGAGCCCGACGCCAAGGACCGGGCCGCGGCCATCGCAGCCCAGGCCGAGATCGCGGTGGGCACCGCCGACGTGGTGCTGTTCGTGGTGGACGCCATGGTCGGCTCGACCGACGTGGACGAGGCCGCGGTGAAGATGCTGCGCCGTAGCGCCAAGCCGGTGATCCTGGTCGCCAACAAGGCCGACAACACCACCATCGAGATGGAGGCGACCTCACTGTGGTCGCTCGGCCTCGGTGAGCCGTTCCCGGTCTCGGCGCTGCACGGCCGTGGTTCCGGCGACCTGCTCGACGCCATCCTGGACGCGCTGCCCGAGGCGCCGAAGATCGTGGAGAACCGGCCGCGCGGCCCGCGCCGGGTGGCACTCGTCGGTCGCCCCAACGTCGGCAAGTCCAGCCTGCTCAACCGCTTCTCCGGCGAGGAGCGGGCGGTCGTCGACTCGGTGGCCGGCACCACAGTCGACCCGGTCGACAGCCTGGTCGAGATCGGCGGCGAGACGTGGCAGCTGGTCGACACCGCCGGCCTGCGCAAGCGGGTCGGCAAGGCCAGCGGCACCGAGTACTACGCCAGCCTGCGTACCGCCTCGGCGATCGAGGCGGCCGAGGTCGCCGTGGTGCTGATCGACTCCAGCGAGGTGATCAGCGAGCAGGACCAGCGGATCCTCACCATGGTGGTCGAGTCCGGCCGGGCGCTCGTCATCGCGTTCAACAAGTGGGACCTGGTCGACGGCGACCGCCGCTACTACCTGGACAAGGAGATCGACCGGGAGCTGCGCCGCATCCCCTGGGCGATCCGGCTGAACCTGTCCGCGAAGACCGGCCGCGCCGTCGACAAGCTCGCGCCCGCGCTACGCAGGGCGCTGGCGAGCTGGGAGACGCGCATCCCGACCGCGCAGCTCAACCAGTGGCTCACCGCGCTGGTCCAGGCCACCCCGCATCCGGTACGCGGCGGACGCGCGCCACGCATCCTGTTCGCCACCCAGGCCGGGGCGGCGCCGCCGCGGTTCGTGCTGTTCACCACCGGTCCGCTGGACGCCGGCTACCAGCGCTTCGTCGAGCGCAAGCTCCGCGAGGAGTTCGGCTTCGAGGGCAGCCCGATCGAGATCTCGGTACGCCCGCGCAAGAAGCTCGGCCCCGGCGGCCGGGGCAAGGCCCACGGCTGACCCGGCCGCTTTGCCGCTTTGCCGCGCCACACCCTCCTAGGACGCTCTAGGGGGTGTGGCGCGCGGCGCGGGAGGGGCCTCTGCGCACGGTGCGAAGATCCTGCGCTAAGCTGTACCGGCTGCCGCGGGGGAGACCTGGCGGGGGCATCGGGACGTGGCGCAGCTTGGTAGCGCACTTGACTGGGGGTCAAGGGGTCGTCGGTTCGAATCCGGCCGTCCCGACAGGTTGACCTGGGGAGATGAAGATCTTCTCCGGTAACGGCGGTAACATCCGGTAACGGATGATCTTTGTTGGGGGTAACCGCGTGCATGGCTGGCCGCCGGCATGCTCGGCTTGGAACGCTCTGACCTGCCGCTTCTTCTGCGTTTGTGGATGAGGCGGCATTTTGGTCTCTTGATTCCGCGTCAAGCGCTGCAGATGCTGCTGGCTGTCGCTTCGCCGGGCGGCTCGGCGGTTCTGCTGGATAGCAGGGTTGATGGCTGGCCGCCGCGTCGTGCTGGGTGAGCTGACGGGTGGACCGGTGTCGGATCCGTCGGCCGTTGTGTCGTGGTATGAACGTGCCGTGCCGATCACCGTTGATGATGATCTGTTGAATCGTGCGGGTGAGCTGAAGCAGCAGTTGGTGGCGTTCTCGCAGCAGCGACGTTATGACCGGGCGTTCGATGATGTGCTGGCGGACCAGCACGACGGGCGCGTTGCACTCGATGAGCACGCTTTGATGATCCTCTGGGACTACTTCGTCCTGGAGCATCGGCTGCGTAACGGCCGGACGGTGGTGGAGCAGTTCGTCGCCGCGCACCCGGACTTGTCCGAGCCGGAGCGTCAGATGCTGCTCGGGTGGCGGGACGTGGTGCAGGGGCCGTTCGAGGTGCAGGGACGCGACGGGGCGGCGTTGATCGTGGTGAACCTCGTGGATGAGTTGACCTACCGAGTGCGTTCCAACATGGGGTCATCGGTGTTCCGGCGTACGCCGCGTCGGTCGTTCCTGCTCGCTCGGCTGGTGGCGGTGGGCCAGGAGTGGATGATCAGTGGCCCGATGAACGTGTGGCGGCCGCAGGAGCGAGACGTCGCCTACCAGATGGCGTTGGAGATGTCGCTGCGTGCACCGGAGGCGGTGTACCGGAACCCGGAGAAGCTGGCCCAAGCGTGGGAGCTGCAACGTCAGGATCGGGACCGGTTCGTGCGGTTCTTCGGCGGCGACCTGGTGGTGGTGCCCGGTGATGAGGTCGCCGAGCGGATGGCCGACTACCACGCGTTCTGCCGTGCGGAGGTGGTGGCCACGTCGCGGGCTTCCGAGCGGGCCGTACAGAAGGCACCGATGTTTGAGTTGCCGCCGGATGTGGTGGACGCGGAGACAGTGGGGATGATCTACGACGAAGTCGACGGGTTGGGTTTCTACGCCGAGTTCGGGCTGGTGGAGGCGGCGTTCGCGAATCCGGACCTGCTGCGCCGACGCCGCCACCGGGAGCACACGCTGGCGTACCTGCAGGAAGACAGCGTCGGCCCGCTGGTGCTGCTGCGGCTGGCCGCGCGTGATCCCGAGCGGGCCAGTGTGGTGTTCCGGCGGCTGCTGAAGAAGCCGCGTTTCGACTGGACCCGCGACGGGGAGGAACTTCTCCGCGCACACAAGCCGGAGCACTTCCGACGGGCGCCGCGACCGCGGGTCAGCCCGGTCAGCGAGCGGCTGGCCGCGTACGCCCGCCGTCGCTGAGGCGCCGTCGGGTGCTGCGCCAGGTCCACTCGGGCCTGGGCCGGGCAGGGAACGGCGTGAGGCCGAGGTGGCGCCGGTAGGCGGCGTGGATCCAGGCGGTGACAGTTTACGACGTGAACGCCAGGCCGGCGAGGTGACCTCGCCTGCGCCGTCCGGGCCTTGGCAGGTGGCCACGATGCCACGTGCCTCGTTCGTGTAGTCGATCGAGGTGACGGTGACCGGGTGGCCGCGGTGGGTAGGAGTGTTTCGTCGTCGATCACGGCGAGGGACGCGCTGTGTTGCTGGTTGGCGCCGTAGGCGTCGACGAGGATCGCCCCGATCCCGTTGTCCAGATCCTGGTCATTCGGCATGCTCCACCCGATAGGGTGGCGCGTTCCCGAGGCCGGGTCGCGGTCTGCTGAGATGGACAGATGACCGGTGACGATCTGATGGTGTTGGCGGATCGGCTGCGCTGGGATCGCCGGCGGGATCCCTACCGGGGTCGACGGGAATACTACAGACCGCCCGCCAGGTGGCCGAGGAGTGCGCTCGGCTGGTCGCCGAGGGGTCAGCGGATCTCGCGGTGCCGATGTTGCGCAAGGCCGTCGACCGCATCACCCGGGCCCTGATGTATCTGGATGACTCCTCCGGAATCATCGGAGACGACCTGCAGGAGCTCATGGACCTGTACGCGAAGGCATGTGCGGCGGCGCTGCCGAACCCGGTCAGCCTAACCGGCTGGCTGGTGAAGCTGGAGTGCGACGGTCCCGGCTGGCCCCGCGTCCGACTGGCCGACTTCGCTCCCGCACTGGGCAAGCGGGGGATCGCGGAGGTGGAGCGGCTGGTCGCCGAGCGGGCACGTGTCGCCGACCCGTGGACCGCCGGGTTCGCGGTCCGTGACTTGCGCGAGCAGCTCGCTGAGGTGTCGGGCGATGTCGATCGCTACGTTGCCGTGCTGGCCGAGCACCTGACCAATGCCGTGCAGTACCAACGGATCGCCGAGGTGCTACATGCCGCCGGGCGCCGGGACGAGGCGATCGGCTGGGCCCGGCGGGGCGTGGCCGCCAACCCTGGCTCGCCCTACACCGACCGGCTCCGCGACCTTTTGGTCAGCATGCTCCTCGCCGCTGATGACACGTGGGTGCTGTGCTGGTCCGGCGGGAGGAGTTCGGCCGGCATCCCACCGCTGCCGAATACCGATCGTTGATCGACACGGCGGGGGGCGGCCGGCGGCGACGATCCGACGGGTTGGGCGTTGGAGGTGCTGCGCGACCGGGTCGACCAGGAGCCGGTGTACGCCTCGGAGTTGGTCGGCGTGCTGGTGGCGGTGGGCCGCGAAGATGAGGCCTGGCAGGAGGCCCTTCGCCACCGGCGGTGGCTCGGCGGGCCGCAGTGGCAGACCCTGCTGGAAAGGCGGGCCGTGATGCATCCGGAGGAGGTGATCCAGCCGTACCGGGACCTTGTCGAGCAGGCGATCCTCAATTCGGCTGACAAACGGCGCTACCGACGGGCCGTCGCGTTGCTTGCGGCCCTGCGGGCGGCGTACCAGGCGGCAGAAGAGGCCGCGGCGTTCGGGCGGTACCTCGCGGAGATGCGGCGCGGCCGTGCCATCACGTACGGGTGGAGCCCTAATACTCCAACGTCACTTGGCTTCGGCGTTGGGCGTGGCGCGGGCATGCAGACGGCCACCGCGTTGATCATCGATGGTTTGTGAGGACAACCGATGATCGTGCGGTGGCCGCGTGCCACAGCGTAGACCCCGCCGGATGGCGGGTCATCCTGGACGAGGCGGTGAGGCGTGTCGCTGACCGGTTCGTGCGGGCGGAGCCGCGTCGGACCGCCGGGCAGTTCGTGGAAGGGCTGCTGTCGGGTGTGGAACGCAAGACCTGCTGGTCGCTTGCGGAACGGGCGGGTCACGACGATCCACAGGCGATGCAGCGGCTGCTGCGTACGGCGGTGTGGGACGCCGACGGTGTCCGTGACGACGTTCGGGCCTGGCTGATCGAGCAGCTCGGACACCCCGACGCGGTGCTGGTCTGCGACGAGACCGGGTTCTTGAAGAAGGGTGTGTGCTCGGTCGGGGTGCAGCGGCAGTACACCGGCACCGCCGGCCGGGTGGAGAACAGCCAGGTCGGGGTGTTCCTGGCCTACGTGTCACCGACGGGACGGGCGATGATCGACCGCCGGCTCTACCTACCCGAGACGACCTGGTGTCAGCAGCCCGACCGCCTCGCCGCCGCGGGCGTCCCCGACCAGGTCGGGTTCGCCACGAAGCCTGCCCTCGCCCGGCAGATGATCGCCGCCGCGATCGAGGCTGGTGTCCCGTTCGGGTGGGTGACCGGCGACGAGGTCTACGGCGCCGACCCCGGCCTACGCGCTGACCTGGAACACCACGGGATCGGCTACGTCCTGGCCGTCGGCTGTGACCGACGTGTGCACGTCAACGACGGCCGCACCCTGATCCGCGTCGACGAACTCGCCGAGCGGATACCCCGGCGTGAGTGGCAGCAGCACAGCTGCGGACCCGGGGCGAAAGGTCCCCGCGACTACCTGTGGGCCTGGATCACCACCGCCACTGAGCCAGGTGAGCACCGGTGGCTGCTGATCCGCCGCAACCGCACCACCGGCGAGCTGGCCTTCTACCTGTGCTGGTCACCCCGCCCGGTGCCGCTGCACACCCTCGTCACCGTCGCCGGCTCCCGCTGGAGCATCGAAGAACTGTTCCAGACCGGCAAAGGCCAAGTCGGCCTGGACCACTACCAGGTCCGCGGCTGGACCGGCTGGCACCGATTCATCACCCTGGCCATGCTCGCCCTGGCCGTCCTGACCATCCTCGCCGCTCAACAGCCCGACGCCGACCCCGAGATCATCGCGCTGACCGTCGCCGAGATCCGCCGACTCCTCAACGCCTTCGTCCTCACCGCGACGCTCTCACCGGCGCACACCCTGCACTGGTCGATCTGGCGACGAACATCCCAAGCCCGAGCCCGACGAGCCCACTACCAGCGCAGACAGACCAAGTGACGTTGGAGTATTAGGGTCGTGGGTCGCCAGGTACTGCCGTCACCCTCCCAGCGCAGTGGACCCGTGCTGTCCGCCGTCCAGGTGGCGCGTCCACGAGAGGGTTCCTCGGCCACCCACGACTCGATCGCCGCTCGTGCATCGGCGGGGATTTCCGTCGTTGGTTGCAACGTTAGTGCGGCACCGATCGCCAGCAGACCGTTGTCGATGATCCGCTGGACGGTGTTGGCGGTGCGCGTTGCCTCGGTCGTCTTCTCAGCGACCGTTGAGGTCGTTGTCGCGTCCACGTCCGTCGGTGACAGCAGCATGTCGTCGATGCCGAGGACCGGATAAATCGAATCGAATTGGACGGCGACCTGTGTCCCGATCTGCCATGCACTCATCGTCCTCAGCTCGATATCGAGCCTGTATCCGCTGACATTGCAAAGCCAGTCCACGGCAGTCACCACCTGCGGCGGGTGCTCGGCCGCGAGCAGCACGATACGAGGGTTGGTCAGCAACTCCAGGTCGAATTCACCTTCGACATGATCGCGGAGGTGCGCCATCGCCTCGTCGGCCGACGTCGTCTGGCCTCGGCGGTTTAGGAAGTCGGCGTGAGCGGATGCCAGCGTCGCGACGGTGAACCGGGAGACCAGTGCGGCGTAGGTCAACGCTTGCAGGTGGATGTCGCGGTCTCGTTCCCGCTTGAGTTCGACCACGACCAGTCGACCGGCGCGGTCGAGACCAAGCACATCGAGGCGTTGACGGGCACTAGTCCCAGAGCCGGTGGACCACCTGTCGTACTCGATCGTGATGACCCGCACACCATCGCCGATGACCTCCGGGTGGACCACCACCCATTCCTGCAGGTCCTCGCGTTCCTTTAGCCCCGCCTCGGCCAGGGAGACGCGGACGGCCGGGGTCGCTACCGACCCCTCGACGAGATAGACCAGATCCTGGGCCATCGGCTCCCCGCATACGGCTTCTGTCGACTGACACCGAGCCTACCGGCCGGCTCAACCATCTCTCCCGAAGCAGTTCGGCTAAGAAGTAGGGGCAGTTGAGACCCGAGTCTCACAGGCAGCCATTTGACCAGGGTTTATTTGGGCGGTGATCTTTGGGCGGACCGAAGAGATCACCGGAGCAGCTGTGGGTGCCCGCTGAGGAGTTGTACGAGTTCAACCGGCACATCGTCGGGCTGATCAAGCCGCCCACGAGTTTCGTGGTCAGGACGCGGAGTCGGCTAGCGCGGTGACCTCGTGCTTCAGGGCGGTACGAAGGTTGTCCGCAGCGCTATCGCTGATGACGGTGATGTTGGCCGCCGTGGCGCTTCCGCCGATGGTGACGAACCGCACCTTGGGAAAGCTGGGTGCGGCCGCCACGACGGCGTCGATCTGGGCGGGGCCGGCGGCTATGACGAGGCCGCATCTGCTGCCGGCCAGCGACGCCACGTGGTTTCGGGCGTTGTCGACCGTCTGCGGGCCGTTGACCGCCAGGTACTGAACCTTGACGAGGCTGGAGACCGAGGCTTCCTGCATGGCGGCCCAGACCGGCTTGGCCGCATCGTCGCTGATACCCGCGTGGTCGGTGAGCAGGCATGCGGTGGCGTTGAGGTATTCCCGCTGGCGGGGCTCGGGATCGGGCCACAGCATCCAGGTCGTTGCGACGGCTGCGACGAGGAGGCCCAGGGCGGCCAAGGCGATGCGCCTCGGCCACCCGTCCGGCAGCCGGGCAGCCGGGCGCCGTCGGGGTGGCAGCTTCTGAAGCCGCCGTCGCCGGTTCGCTGCTGCCGGGCGCGGCCGTACGCGGTTGGACACCGGCGCACGTTAAGGCACCTGAGGTTCGAAAACAAGATCTTGCGCCGACGTCATCGGCAGGCGAGACTTCCCGAGCTGTTTGATCATCTTCAATAGTGGAGGGCCCATGAGGCGCCGGATCGCTGTCGTCACCACGTTGGCGCTGGCGCTGTCGTTGGGTGTGCCGCAGGGGGCGGTGCCCGAGGGGGGCGGCTTTCCGCTTCCGTCGCTGTCGTCGTGGTTCCGGCAGTTGCCGGCGTGGGCGGCCGTCACGGGCGTGCCGGTGCAGAAGTCGGCTGGTGGCGCCAAGAACCGTGACCACTACGTGTCGGCGGAGCAGACTCGGGCCGACGGTGGACAGGGCCGGGCGCCTGGTCGGGGGCGCGGTGCAGTCGACGCCGAGGTTCCCGCACCGGATCCGAAGAAGCCGTGGACGACGCCGGTGCTGTCCGGCGAGAACAGCTTCAACGAGCAGACCAGTAAGCGGGTGCCGCAGCGGTCGAGCGCGCGGTACGACGAGTTCCAGAACGCTGACGGTTCGTTCACACGTCGGCTGTACGGAGCGCGGGTCAATTTCAAGGACAAGAGCGGCACCTACCAGCCGATCGACACTCAGCTGACCCGCCGGGACGGTCGGTGGGCGATGCGTGCCAACTCCATCGCGGTGGACCTGGCCCCACGGGGTGCCGCGGATGCCTCCGGTCCGTTGGCTTCGGTGACGACCGCGTCGGGTCATTCGTTGGCCTACGGGCTGGCCGGGGCGGCGGAGGTGCCGGCGATTGTCGATGGTTCCACGGCGACGTATCCGGAGATCTTGCCGTACACCGATGTCGAGCTGGACACCTTCGGTAACGGTCTCAAGGAGACCCTGATCCTCAAGTCACCGATGGCGGGTAACCAGTGGGTCTTCCCGCTTCGGCTCAAAGGGCTGACCCCGCAGCTGCGGGCAGACGGTTCGATCGCGATGCTGAACGCGAGCGGCGACGTCGCGTTGCGGGTGCCGCAGGGCTACATGGAAGACTCCAATGTCCACCCCAGGTCCGGTGCGCCGGCCCAGTCGTCCGCTGTCACCTACGAGCTGATCACGGTCGACGATCAGCCGGCGCTGCGGGTGACGGCGGACGCGGCGTGGCTGGCCGACCCGGCTCGCCGGTATCCGGTGCGGGTCGACCCATCGACAGTGGACACCTTCGACACCGGTGACGTCTTCGTCGACAACGATTCGAGCACGACCAACCACAACACCAACGATCTGCCGGTCGGCACCTGGAACAACGGCACGTCGGTCTCCCGCTCGTTCATTCACTTCGACGAGTTCGACAACAACGGGTTGGTGGGTACCCAGATCAGGGCTGCGAAGCTGTTCCTCTACCACACCTGGTCATGGAGTTGCGGCGACAACACCCCCTTCTTCGTGCGGCAGATTCACGAACCGTGGACCGTCGATTCGCTGACCAGCAACGCAGGCCTCGCCGCAGGCCCGACCTTCGGCACCGCCATCGGAACGTTGACGATCACGAACAACTCGCCGGCGTGCGGGAACACGTCGGGGGACCGCAGCGTCGGCAGGTGGTGGTCGGTTCCGCTCGCGGTGACGACCTTCAACGCCTGGTCGACCCGGGACATCGGCAACAACGGCTTGGCGATCACCGCGTCGGAGACCAGTTCCACCGGCTTCAAGAGGTTCACCTCCGCCAACTACGGCGCGGCGTACAAGCCCTACCTGCAGTTGACCTACGACTCAAACGAGCCACCTCAGGTCAACGAGCAGTACCCGGGCTACGGGCAGGCCACGCAGACGTTGACGCCGGAACTGCTGGCCGACGCACACGACCCGGACAAGTTCCCGAAGTCTCTGCAGTACAAGTTCATCGTCTACGGCAGCGACGGCAAGACCCAGATCGCCACCTCGAACTGGCTTACCAAGAAGTCGTGGACCGTGCCCTCCGGCGTACTCGCCTGGGGTGAGTCGTACTACTGGACGGTGCAGGTTTCCGACGGCCTGCTCACCAACGCCGACGCCCTGACGAAGCACCTGCTGGTCACCCCAGTGCCACAGCCGTCGATCACCTCCGGGCTGTCGCAGAACTCGGGACGCGGTTTCGACCCGAGCATCGGCAACTACACCACCGCGACCCGGGACGCGATGGTGAACACGGTCGGTCCACCGCTGGAGATCGTGCGGTCGTACAACAGCATCGACCCGCGCAGTGGTCACGCGTTCGGTGCCGGCTGGTCGACCATGGCCGACGCCCATGCGATCGAGCGGTACGCCAGCGGAACCACCACCGTCAACACCGTCGTGGTGACCTACCCGAACGGCCGACAGATGGCCTTCGGCCGCAACGGCAACGGCACGTTCTCGTCGCCAGCCGGGCGTACGACCACGCTCTCGACAGTCACCGGCGGTTACAAGCTTGTCGAGAAGGACGGCACCAGCTACGAGTTCCTGAGCTCCCAGGGCTCAGGTCGGTACGCGGTGACCAAGGTCAAGGATGTCTCCGGGCGAGCCCTGACGTTCACCTACACCAACGGCCGGATGACCAAGATGACCGCCGCGTCGGGACGGACCTTGACGCTGAACTGGACCACCCCACCGGGGGCCAGCGCGCCGCACGTGGCATCGGTCAGCAGCGATCCCGTCACGGTCAACGGTCAAACCACGCAGAACACCTGGACCTACAGCTATTCCGGCGACGCGCTGACCCAGGCCTGCCCGCCGACGTCCAGCACGCAGTGCCACACCTACAGCTACACCGGCGGCTCTCTCTACCAGACCGCGGTGAGCAACGCCCTGCCCCACTCCTACTGGCGGCTGACCGAGACCAGCGGCACGACCGCCGCGAGTTCCGTGCTGGAGAACGCCGGCGCCGACAACGGCGTCTACAGCAATGTGACCCTCGGGCAGCCCGGTCCGCTGGCGGCCTCAACGGCGACGGCGGCCGGTTTCAACGGCTCCTCGTCGCGGGTGTCGGTGCCGGCCAAGCTCGTCGGCGACGCCTCCGCGCAGGCGATCAGCATGTGGGTGAAGACCTCCGGCGGCGACGGTGTCCTTTACGGCCAGTCCTGGGAACCTGCCACGGCGAGCGCCGCCAAGGGGGCTTACAACCCGACGTTGTACATCGGCTCGAACGGGAAGCTCGTGGGCGGTTTCCCCACCGCCCCGACGCCCGGCACCGCCATCGGCAGTCTGCTCGCATACGGGCAGGGCCAATGCCTGGAGGTGCCCGGGAACTCGTCGGCGAGCAATGTTGTGCTGGCGCTGGGCCCCTGCACGGGGGCGGCGAACCAGCAGTGGACCTGGACCGCGGACCGGGAGTTGCGCGTGACCAGCGGCGGTTCGGTGAAATGCGCGGGCGTGTCCGGCGGCGCCACCGGTAACGGCGCGGACGTCGTCACGTGGGCCTGCACCGGTGCGGTCGACCAGAAGTGGGACGTGCGGGCCAACGGCCAGGTCATCAACGACTACTCGTACAAGTGTCTGGACTCGGTCGGGGACGGGACCCAAAACGGTGCCGAGATGCAGATCTGGGCCTGCGGCCGGTTCAACCAGGCGGACCAGTCGTTCGTGGCGCGGACGCACAACCCGATGCAGTCACCGGCCAGCGTCGCGGACAACCAGTGGCACCACGTGGTGCTGTCGGCATCGGGCAACAAGCAGCAGATGTTCGTCGACGGCGTCCAGGTGGCGCAGCAGACCGGCATCGCCGTCCAGGACATGAGCCCGGTCTACTCATATATCGGGACCGGGTTCCTCGGCGGCGGCTGGCCGAACCAGTCGCGCGGCAGTACGGTCAGCAATCTCGGCACGCCGGACCATTTCACCGGGTCGGTGGCGGAGGTGGCGCTGTTCGACACGCCGGTCACTGACCAGATGGTCGGTGACATCTACGGGGCCAGGACGCCGGTGACCCCTATGACGGAGGTGCGGCGTCCGTCGGGCAACGCGACCGCGCAGGTCTCCTACGACGGCGTGACCGGCCGGGTCAGCCAGATGACCGACGGCAACGGCGGCGTGTGGCGTCCGCTCCCGGCGTCCGTGGCCGGCACCACGAAGATCTACGAGAGCGCAGTGCTGGGCGGCGTCCCGTCGAACTACTGGCGTTTGGCGGAGACCGGCACGGTCGACGCGGTCAATGAGATCAACGGGGACGTCGCCAGCTACAGCTCGGTCACGCTCGGCAGCGCGCCCGGGCCGTTCGGGTCGTCTGCCCCGGCGGCATCCTTCAACGGCACATCCTCTTACCTGACACTGCCGGGCACGGAGATCCCACCGGCGACGGCCGATGACCGTTCGATCGGGTTGTGGTTCAAGACCAGCACCTCCGCCGGTGGCGTCCTGGCCGGATTCCAGACCAACGCGCTCGGGCAGAGCGGGGACGCCCAATGGCTTCCCGCGCTGTACGTCGGGGTCGACGGAAAGCTGCGCGGCACCTTCTGCTACTGCAATGGTGCCGGCGCGATGACCTCGACCACCACGGTCAACGACGGCAAGTGGCACTCGGCGGTGCTGACCCGCACGGCGACCGGTCAGGCCCTGTACCTCGACGGCAAGCAGATCGCCACCAAGACGACGACATCGACGGAGACCCGCACCCTGGGCTACGGCTACATCGGCGCCGGAAAGATCAGCACCCATTGGCCGTCCACCCCGACGAACCTCAACGGCCACTTCAACGGACAGATCGCCGAGGTCGCGTTCTACCGCTCCTCACTCGACACCAAGCACGTCGAGACGCAGTTCAAGGCCCGGGACGCGGTGAAGGCCGCCGCCGTACCGGGAGTCACCTACACGGTGGTGCACCCGGACGACGCCCAAAGCAAGGACGTGCACGACCTGCAAGCCGGGCGCAAGGTCGCCGAGGTCGACACACGCGGCTTCGCAACCCGATTCGGCTACAGCAGCAAGGGCTACCTGCGCACGGTCACCGATCCCAACGGCAACATGACGATCAACGAGCACGACGTGCGCGGCAACGTCGTCTCCACCACCACCTGCCAGGACCGGTCGGCGAACAAGTGCTCGACGAGCTATTCCACCTACTACCCGGATGCGACCACTCAGAGCCCTCCGGCGAACGTGCTCAACGACCGGTTGCTCGAGAAGCGGGAAGCAGGGTCGACCTCCGCGTCCGACAACACCTACCTGACCACCTACACGTACGACCCCGTCACCGGCAACCGCACCGCGACCACTGACCCGCTGGGGCGCAGGACAACCGTCGTCTACACCGACGGCACCACCGTCGCGGCGTTCGGGGGCGGATTCGCTCCGCCCGGCCTGCCGTCAACGATCACCAAACCGGGCGGTGGCGTGGTGCGCATCGTCTACTACGCCAACGGCGACATCGCCGAGGTGACCGACCCGGCAGGCCTGGTCACCCGGTACGAGTACGACCAGCTGGGACGCACCACCAAGGAAATCGACATCGTCGGGGGCGTTCCCCGCTCAACGACCGCCTTCAAGCACGACGCGCTGGACCGGGTGGTCGAGCGGACGGATCCAGCGACCACCAACCAGGTCACCGGCGCGACGCACACACCGGTCACCACCGTCACCTACAACGAGGACGGTCTCCCGGTATCGGAGACCGTGTCGGACAGCACCGGCGGGGACGCGCCGCGAACCGTGACGTACGGCTACGACAGCCACGGGAGGCGGGTGACCGAGACCGACGCCAACGGTAAGACGCTGACCCTCGGCTACGACCCGTACGGCCGGGTGCACCGGCAGACCCACGCCGACGGCAGCATCCTGCGCACCGACTACGACGCCATCGGTAACGAACTCGCCGTGGTGGTGGAGGACTACACCGGAGACCCCAACGATCCCTCGCCGCCGGCAGACCTGATCGTCAAGTCGATGGCGTACGACCCGGCCGGCCGCCTGGCGTCGGTGACCGACGCGATGGGCTGGAAGACCGACTACACCTACACCGACAACAACCTGCTCGCCACGGTGACCCGGAGCGACCCCAGCACCGGCGCGTCCTTCGTACAGGAGAACAACAGCTACGACGCCGCCGGCAACCTGGTCTCGCAGATCACCAACAACGGGCTCACCAGGACCGATCGTACGTACGACGCGGCCGGCCGGGGCCTGACCGCGACTCTGAATCCGGGTGGACTCAACCGCACCACCACCCACACCTACTCGGCCAACGACGACGTGCTGTCCACGACCCTGACCCAGGGCGGCACCTTGGTCGGCGCCTCGGAGGCCCTGTACGACCCGCTAGGCCGGGTGCTGTCGAACACGACGTACACCGGCAACGCGGCAACGCCGGTCGGCCGGTGGATGCTTGACGAGACGACCGGCGGCAAGGCCGCCGACTCGACCGGCAACAACGCCGGCATGCTGCCGGCCAGCGGAGTCGGCTGGTCCACCGACCACGGCGGCTCGGCGCAGTTCGACGGCACCAGCGCCATCGAGACGGCGGGCCCGGCCGTGGACGCCACCGCGGGGTTCACCGTCGCGGCATGGGTCTACTTGACCGACGGCACCGCCAAGCACAAGGTCGTCGCCGCGCGGGGCGTGATGCAGGACGCCTTCTCGCTCGGCTTCGACGACGCCACCGTCGAGTGGCGGTTCAACATGAAGGACTCCGACACCACCAGTTCGCCGGGCAAGGCCGCCAAGACCTCAGCGGCCGGGCAGCTGAACACCTGGACTCACCTCGTAGGTACTTACGATCCCGTCTCCGGCACGATGAGTCTGTACATCAACGGCGTACTCAAGCACACCGCCACCGCCACCACGACGTTCACACCCCGCAAGTCGATGCTCATCGGCGCCGGCACCTGGAACGGCGTGTTGGAGAACTTCTGGCAGGGCCGCGTTGACGACGTGCAGGTCTACTCGCGGCCGCTGAGCGGCAGCGAGGTGGGACAGGTGCGCTCCGGCGCCCTGCCTGCCGCGGACGCTCGGGTGATCCGCACGAGCTACACCCTGGACACCGACGGGTCGATCACGTCGACAACCAACCCGAACGGCGACACCACCTATGTGACCAACGACGAGGTGGGCCGCGCCGTGGTGACGACCTCCCCGGCGGTGAGCACTGTGGTGGGAGAGCAGGCACCGGTCACCGCGGTGTCGACGGTTCGACTCGGCTACAACACCTTCGGCGAGCTGACCGAACAGCAGGATCCCAATGGCAACGTCACCGTTGTCCGCTATGACGCCGCGGGCCAGCCGGTCGAGACGCAACTGCCCGCGTACACCCCGCCGGGCTCGTCCACCCCGATCGTGGCCAAGACGACCAACGTCTACAACGCCGTCGGACAGGTGGTGTCCACCTCCGACCCCCTCGGCGCGGAGACCTCGATCGTCTACGACCAGCTCGGTCGCACCGCAAAGGTCACCGCACCCGACGGCGGCGTGAGCCGCTTCGAGTACAACCTCAACGGCGACCTGCTGTCACAGACCGACCCGACCGGGGCGAAGGGCACCGCCACATACGACTACCTGGGACGCACCGTCACCTCCACCGAGGTGGTGCGCCAGACCGGAAAGGCCCACACGACCACCTTCGGGTACGGGACCGGACCGTGGCCGACGTCGATCACCTCGCCGACCGGCGTGGTCACGACGCAGTCCTACAACACCGCCGGTGAGCAGATCAGCGTCACCGACGGGGCCAGCAACACCACGACCACCCAGTACGACGGCGCCGGCCGCCCGATCAGGGTCACCGCACCCGACCAGACCTACCAGACCATGGCGTACGACCTGGCCGGGCGTGCGATCAGCGCCAAGTCGTACTCGCCCGGCCCGACCAGCGCGCCCGCCGACGACGTGCTGTTGCGGACGGTGTCCAGCCAGTACGACACGGCCGGCAACCTGGTAGCGGCCACCGACGCGCGGGGCACGACGAAGACGTTCGCCTTCGACGCGGCCGGGCAGATGGTGTCGCAGACCGAGCCGATCAGCGGATCCGACCAGATCGTCTCGACGTTCGGCTACGACCTGGCCGGCCGGCAGACCCGGTTCACCGACGGCCGCGGCAACAAATTCATCACCACCTACAACCCGTGGGGCCTGGTCGAATCGCAGATCGAGCCCGCCACGACCGCCCATCCGGCGCTCGCCGACCGCACATTCACCATGTCGTACGACGCGGCCGGCCAGCTGGTACGGCTGGACTCGCCGGGCGGGGTAAGCGTCACCTCGGAGTACGACGACCTGGGCCGGCTGGTACGCAGCTCCGGCGCCGGCGCGCAGGCCACGACGGTCGATCGCACGTTCGACTACGACGCGGCAGGCCGGATGACGTCGTTCGTCGGCTCGGCGGGCGAGACCACCGTCGAGTACGACGACCGCAGTCTGCCCGTGACGATCGGTGGGGTGTCGGGTGCCTCGTCCTACACCTACAACGGCGACGGGGCGCTGACCTCACGCACGGACGCGGCCGGAACGACGTCGTACACCTATGACACGGCCGGCCGCCCCGCCACGGTGGTCAACCCGACCGCGGGGACGAACCTGACCTACGGGTACAACACCCTGTCGCAGGTGTCGTCGATCACGCACGGAACCGGCGGCAACGTCCGGTCGTTCAGCTACGACGACCTGCACCGCATGACAGTCGACGAGCTGAAGACCAGCGGCGGCACCAGCATCGCCAAGATTCAGTACGGGTGGGACCTCAACGACAACGTCACCTCGAAGACGACCCTCGGACTCACCGGCGCGGCAGCCAACACCTACACCTACGACCTGGCCGACCGTCTGATCGGCTGGAACAACGGCACGAACCCCGTGGTGTACGCGTACGACAAGTCCGGCAACCGTGTTCAAGCGGGCAGCAAGACGTTCACCTACGACGCGCGCAACCAGTTGCAGTCGTCGTCGGACGGGACGAGCTACGAGTACACGCCGCGGGGCACGCTCACACGCACCAGGTCTGGCGGCCAGGACACGACCACCGTCACCGACGCGTTCAACCAGGTGTGGTCGCAAGGCGCGGCTGGCGGTGCGGCCTCCACCTACACCTACGACGGCCTGGGCCGGCTCATCCAGCCGAACCTGACGTACACCGGTCTGGGTAACACGGTGGCCGGCGACGGCGGCGCGGTGTACGTGCGCGACGCCGCGGACGGGCTCGTAGGTGTCGCATCCGGCGGTACGCAGCGCTACGCCTGGACCGATCTGCACACCGACGTGGTGGGCGAGTTCACCGGCACGGGCACGACCCTGACCGCGTCGGTCGCGTACGACCCCTGGGGCAAGGTCCTGTCCAGCACCGGGATGCTCGGCAAACTCGGCTACCAGTCCGAGTGGACCGACCAGGGCACCGGCCGAGTCAACATGTGGGCGAGGTGGTACAACCCAGAAACCGGCGCTTTCGACACCCGCGACGATGTCACGCTCAACCCCACTCCCAGCTCCGGGGCGGCGAACAGGTTCGCGTACGCGGAGGCGGACCCGCTGGGCAACACCGACACCACCGGGCATGCGGTGGACGGCAAGTGCGGCCAATACGACTACTCGTGCGAGCTGAAGAAGTACGACGCCGCGATCGCCCAATACACCCGTGACCTCACGCAACACCAGCGAGACGTCAAGTTCGCCGGCGAGGAGATCGCCCGGCAGGAAGCCGACTACCAGCGGGCAGAGCGGGAGAGCCAAACCTCACTGTTCGACATCCTCCTCCAGGTCGGTGTCGGGATGCTCCTCGACATGATCGGCTGGACATCGCTGATGGGATGCCTCGACGGAGGCGTCTGGGACTGCATCGACCTCGCCACCAACTTCCTCGGACCGATCAAGGCATTCAAGATCGGCAAGTCGCTGTTCCGGGCGGTCGACCGTGCCTTCAGCGGATACCGGATGTGGAAACGCATCGTCGAGGGCGCACGCACGATGATGCGCCGCGCCCAGGACCTGATGAACCAGGCCCGAAAGCACCTCAACGACCTCATGCAGAAGGTGCCCAAGAAACCCAAGCCTCCCAAGAAGAAGCCCAAGCCACCGGTCAAGCCGAAGCCCAAGCCGAAGCCCAAGCCGAAGCCGAAACCCAAGCCGTCCAAGCCGGCCACGCCGCCGAAGGCGAAGCAGGCGCCGAAGCGGCAGGAGAAGCCCGAACGGACCTCGCCGAAGCAGAACCGGCCCGAGCACCAGCGCGACCGAGATCGTGTTCAGGACAACGAGCCGAAGGCGGCCGGATGCGACCGGCACAGCTTCGACCCGGACACCCGGGTCCTGATGGCCGACGGCACCGCACGACCGATCGCTGAGGTCAACATCGGTGACACGGTAGCCACAACCGACCCCACCACCGGTGAACACAGCGATCAGCAGGTGACCCTGCTACACGCCAACCGAGACACCGAGCTGACCGACGTGACCGTGTCGGCAAAGCCCGCCGACCAGCCGGCGCGGTCCACCGGCGAGGGTGAAGGGGAACGCAGTACCCGCGGACCGACCGCGGCGGTTCTGCACACCACCGCGCACCACCCCTTCTGGGACGCCACCACCGGCGACTGGGTCGACGCTGCCGACCTGATCCCAGGCGAGTCGACCCTGGTCGGGCCCGACGGACAGATCCAGTACGTCACCGACGTCCGCAACTTCACCGGCGCCAAGGTGATGCGGGACCTCACCGTCGCCATCACCCACACGTACTATGTGATGGCCGGAGCCGCGCCGGTGCTGGTGCACAACTGCGGCGGCGGTATTCATCAGGACAAGTACAGCCATGGCGGCAGCGTTCGATATGGTGGTCTGGACGCGCATCATCGACCGACTAGCGTGTCTGCCTCGATCACGTCTTCAATGTTGAATACCGGTTCGGCTGCGAGCAGTAGGATTAAGCCTCCGGGCTGGCCGGCTGGGCGAGGCGATGACGATAACGTTGCGCGTGGGCATCTTCTTGCTCGCATGCTCGGCGGGTCCGGTTCCAGGAGATCAAATTTGGTCACAATAACCCAGGACCCCGTCAATAGTCCGATCATGCGCGACCTAGAGCAGCAAATTTATGACGCAGTCAAAGGTGGTCAGACGGTGCAGTATACTGCGACGGCTGTTTATCATGGAGACAGCGCTATTCCCATTGGGATCAGGATGCAGGCACATGGCAATGGCGGGTTTAGACTAAATGAATACATCAGCAATCCGGCGGGAATGTTCGGATTCGACGACTAATTCACTGAAAGACGCCAAGAATGTATGACCCGGCGGCGCTAGAAGCGCTGGTGGCACCTCCCTCGCGCGAGGTGCCACCTGTGGATTGGCAGCAACTGGAGGAGCGGCTTGAGTTCGCCCTCCCGTTGGACTACAAGTGGCTTGTCGAACGTTACGGGCCTGGATCATTCGGTGATTTCTTCCGTGTTTTCCAGCCTGCCTGTCAGCGTCAGGGCATAGACCTTGAGTATCAACATGAACGGACTAGCTGGGCGCTTGAATATCTCGTGGAGAGAGGTCACTCTTTGCCACGTATGCCATCAGAGTTGCTTGCCTTTGGGCGCTCGGACAACGGCGACGTGGCGTATTGGATAACCTCGTCGTCTGACGACCCGAACAACTGGAAGGTGGCAGTCGGTGAGGCTCGGGGGCCTCTGTGGGAAGAGTTTGATGGCGGAGTGGTGGAATGGCTGACTGCCGTACTTTCGCGCAGCTATCGTGTTGCGATCTTTCCGAAGGATTTTCCTCGTCGGCATCCAGCATTCCATCCGTATGATCTCTGATTGACGGATCTCTGAGAAATAGCGTCTTTGGGCTGCGCCCCGGCTGGGGAGATTGTGTAACCAGCCGGTTGCTCTGTGCGCTGAGACGTGTGGTCGTGCGCCTGGGTTGCCGTCACGGTTGCCGTCAGCTGTGTGTATAACATGTCGATGCATCGATTAATAGATCCAATGTGGACTTTGATGTCATCGTGCGTGATCGTTAGCGTTCGCTGGCTGTGGCGCGGCCCGTGCTCGACGGCGAGCCGCGTTGGCAGTGCGGGCTCTGATCGACGGTCTCTGCTGCGCCGTGACCACTCTGGTGATCATCACGGTCTTCGTAAGAGGCTTCGACTCGTTGACGCCTCGTTGCGTGGGCGCGTGCGCGCGGGCCGGAACGGCATAGCGCGTGCGCGTGCGTCCGGCGTAGCCCACGGCCCCGGCGTTGTTCAGAGATGTCCGGTTTGATCATGGTTTGTTAGATGCCGTAGACGGCGAAGGTGTCGGTGTGGTCGTGCAGGTCGCGGCGGGCGTGGGCGATGTTGGCGCGTCCGGCGAGGCGGAAGGTGTTGAGGGTCAGGTTGCGGAAGCTGGCCAGGGCTCGTGGGGCGGTACCGGTCCTGAGCTGGGAGTTGTCCTCTCGGAAGGTGACGTCTCTGGTCCAGTGGAGTCGGGTTTCCACGGACCAGTGCCCTCGGGCGTAGTGGTTGAGGTGTTCCGGGCCGGCCAGATCGGCGTCCAGGCTGACGATGCCGTGGACGATGTCTTTGCTCGTGCGGACGCCGTCGAGTCCGCCGGTGTCGCGGCGGAGCCGGAAGACCTGCCTGGCGCCGGGGAACAGGCTGTCGTCGCAGGCGGCGACTCGTAGGGTTCGGCGTTCGGTACGTCCGTGTCCTCGATCGTCGTCGATGTCGGTGTGGTCGGCGAACTCGGTGTCGGTACCGGACAGCAAGGCTTGCGCGGCTTGGTGGGCGAGCGGCTGGTTCCCCTTCAAGATCAGCATGTAGTGGGCGCCCAGGGGCCCGGTGATCAGGCGGGCTGTCTTCTTGCTCGTGTGCAGCGCGTCGAGGGTGAGCAGCATGCCGGCCACGTCCAGGGGCGCCAATAGGTCGGCGATGACCGCGGTCTCGCCGCGTTTGTCCGGGACCTGGCGTTGGCCCAGGATCACCCCGCGGTGGTGGGTGATCGCGGCGACGAGGAACACCTGCCCGGTCGGGGTGCGGCTGCCGTGCAACAGCTTCCCGTCGATCGCGGCGGCGGGCAGCAGCCCGGCCGGTCTCGGGTGGGTCACGGCCCGGGTGGCGACACGGCGCTGCTCACGCTCGACGGGCTCGTCGTCGCCGACGGCGATGACCGGTGCCAGGGCGTTACCCCGCACGACGTCAGCGGCATAGCCGCAGGTCGCCGTGTCGAGGGCGTCGCCGTCCAGGCCGGCCAGAACCCGGCGGAAGGTTCGTTCGCTGGGCACCGTGTACCGACCGAGCAGCGGGTTGAACCGGGCCCCGATGCGGTGCAGGACGTCCTGCGGGGTCCGCGCCGCCCACTGCCGGATCGCGGTCACCGAGTCGTGGCCCACCACCAACGTGGCGCACGCGGTGAGGACCAGGATCACCAGCAGCGGATGCCGAAGACCCCGCGACCGCCGCGGATCGGGTACCTGCAGCAGCCTGTCGAGCAGCGACGACGCCACCGACAACGAATCCACAGCCACCGAATCCGCGGTGACCGAGCCCGCGGCGAGTTCGGCCTCCCACAGGGCCAAATCGGCGAGGTGGTCAACAGCAGGGCTGATCGGCGAAGATAACAACACGAGCGCGACTCCTGGAACGATCTTCTGGCCTAGACACCCGAAAGATCATCAGAAGTCGCGCTCGTCCCGCAACTGCAGTCCTGTCCGGTCCTCAACCTGGACAGAACGCCTCAAGCCGGAACAACGCCGGGGCCGTGGGCATCGGCCGGCCACGCTGACAACCACCAAGGGCACAAGGGCTGAGGCGGGACGATCGCCGTCGGGATTGCTCCCCGTTGAGGTTGGGGCGATCGGCTGCCGCGCTGCGGAGCTGCTTGCCCGCGGCCTCTCGTTGGTCGCCGCCTGCGGTTCAACGGCGGTGAGGACCAGGGCGTGACCCGTTCCCCCGGGTGCCCGATCCTCTACGCCGCCCGCCCGGCGCCAAGGGCGCTGCGAGTCGGCATGCCGGTGGCCTACGGCCACCCTTGACCCCGACCGGGCGCCGCAGTTCTTGGCACCTATCCGGGGGACGGGGGCAGACTGGCGGCTATCCGTCCGAGGACCTGGACGGTCTACGACAGCATGTTGATTCAGAGGGGCGGCCTTGGACGTGAATAGCGGCGAATCAACGGTGACCGTCCCGCTTGACCGGGCGATCGAGGTAGCTCGCTTGCTTGAGTGCCTCACCCGCTCGATTGACCGGATCGGTTCACGGGAGGCGAGCGGGACGGCAGACGCCGAGACCCTCGACCGGTTCATCACCGAGTGGCTGATCGGCCCTCAAGCGTCTCGGGCGCGAGGGGTCCTGTGGGATGCCATCAGCCAGGTAATCGGCGAGGAGGCGATAGAGGATATCGCTGAAGCAGTGCCCAGTTTCCCGGACGCCCCTCCTGAGGAGGTGAGACGGCTTCGGCAGGAGATGTCGGCGCGGCAGAAGGTGCTCGGTGGGTAGCGTGGCGGCCAGCGGGCAGCGCAGGTCAAGCCAGGTCACTGCCAAGCAGCTTGCGGCTGTGTCCACACTTCCTAATACTCCAACGTCACTTGGTCTGTCTGCGCTGGTAGTGGGCTCGTCGGGCTCGGGCTTGGGATGTTCGTCGCCAGATCGACCAGTGCAGGGTGTGCGCCGGTGAGAGCGTCGCGGTGAGGACGAAGGCGTTGAGGAGTCGGCGGATCTCGGCGACGGTCAGCGCGATGATCTCGGGGTCGGCGTCGGGCTGTTGAGCGGCGAGGATGGTCAGGACGGCCAGGGCGAGCATGGCCAGGGTGATGAATCGGTGCCAGCCGGTCCAGCCGCGGACCTGGTAGTGGTCCAGGCCGACTTGGCCTTTGCCGGTCTGGAACAGTTCTTCGATGCTCCAGCGGGAGCCGGCGACGGTGACGAGGGTGTGCAGCGGCACCGGGCGGGGTGACCAGCACAGGTAGAAGGCCAGCTCGCCGGTGGTGCGGTTGCGGCGGATCAGCAGCCACCGGTGCTCACCTGGCTCAGTGGCGGTGGTGATCCAGGCCCACAGGTAGTCGCGGGGACCTTTCGCCCCGGGTCCGCAGCTGTGCTGCTGCCACTCACGCCGGGGTATCCGCTCGGCGAGTTCGTCGACGCGGATCAGGGTGCGGCCGTCGTTGACGTGCACACGTCGGTCACAGCCGACGGCCAGGACGTAGCCGATCCCGTGGTGTTCCAGGTCAGCGCGTAGGCCGGGGTCGGCGCCGTAGACCTCGTCGCCGGTCACCCACCCGAACGGGACACCAGCCTCGATCGCGGCGGCGATCATCTGCCGGGCGAGGGCAGGCTTCGTGGCGAACCCGACCTGGTCGGGGACGCCCGCGGCGGCGAGGCGGTCGGGCTGCTGACACCAGGTCGTCTCGGGTAGGTAGAGCCGGCGGTCGATCATCGCCCGTCCCGTCGGTGACACGTAGGCCAGGAACACCCCGACCTGGCTGTTCTCCACCCGGCCGGCGGTGCCGGTGTACTGCCGCTGCACCCCGACCGAGCACACACCCTTCTTCAAGAACCCGGTCTCGTCGCAGACCAGCACCGCGTCGGGGTGTCCGAGCTGCTCGATCAGCCAGGCCCGAACGTCGTCACGGACACCGTCGGCGTCCCACACCGCCGTACGCAGCAGCCGCTGCATCGCCTGTGGATCGTCGTGACCCGCCCGTTCCGCAAGCGACCAGCAGGTCTTGCGTTCCACACCCGACAGCAGCCCTTCCACGAACTGCCCGGCGGTCCGACGCGGCTCCGCCCGCACGAACCGGTCAGCGACACGCCTCACCGCCTCGTCCAGGATGACCCGCCATCCGGCGGGGTCTACGCTGTGGCACGCGGCCACCGCACGATCATCGGTTGTCCTCACAAACCATCGATGATCAACGCGGTGGCCGTCTGCATGCCCGCGCCACGCCCAACGCCGAAGCCAAGTGACGTTGGAGTACTAAAGCGTGCGCTGGTCATCGAGCGTGTCGGCGTCCCGGGGACCATGTAGGGACCACACGGCCTGCGCGATGGTGCGCGGTTCGATGTCGGTCGAACGGCCTGATTTTGAGGATAGCGTGTGTGACGTGCGTGGACGTGTGGCGAAGCGTCCTGGGGGTCAAGGGGTCGTCGGTTCGAATCCGGCCGTCCCGACGCAGGTCAAAGGGCTGATCCGGACATCGGGTCGGCCCTTTCCGCGTTCTGGGGACCACGCCGGTCAAGTGCGCCGCCCGGTAGCGCTCCTTGACCGCTGGTCGAGTTTCGGGTGGCTACCGGGTGCGGGAAGCCGTACGACGCCAGGCAACCGGCCTGCCGTCTACAAGCGGTCGCCGTCAAACCGTTAGCCTGCCGCAGGCGGCACGGGTCAACAGGGAGACGGGCCATGGGCCTCTGGGATGCCAAGGGTGATGAGGAGCGCGATCACTGGAGCTTCGTCCCGATGGCCAGCGTGGGACCGCTCCGGTTCGGGATGAGTTCCGACGAGGTGGCTGCGGCGCTCGGCGGTGGTGAGCCAGCCGGCAGGGGCTGCGGTTCGTGTCGTGGAGAGTCGTATGAGACGTTCACCGATGCGGGCGTCAGTGCCTACTACATGGACAGGATGCTGTACTGCGTTGCGGTTGACGCACTCAATGGACCACAGGTCACGCTCGGTGGCGTGGCGCTGGTCGGTCGCGTGCCCTCCGAAGTAGAACAGTGGGCATGGGGTCAAGCGGATAGGTGTGGACGAGAGCTGCGTTATACGCACGCTGCGGACCCGGAGTTGGCGGACCTCGGCTTGATCATCCGCGCTCAGCGGGCTGGCGACATCGTTCTCAGCCGACCCGTCTTCCTCAAGGAACGGGCAGAGGTCACGTGGGACTACGTTCCCTCAGAAGAGTGGCGCACTTTTTAAAGGTGTAGCGGTCAAGGTCGCGAACGCCTGCCGGTGCAGCCGGTTAAACACAATTCAGTCGTCGAGCGTCTTCAACAGTCCAAGCGCGCGCGACTCGATCAGCCGGTAACCGGCTTCGTTCGCCATGCGCAGCGCGGCCTTGGCGTGCTCGCGAGCGACGTCGGGCTGCTCGGTGGCCAGGCACACCGCCGCCAGCCCCACCAGGGCACTCGCCTCGCACCACACGAACCGGGTCTGCCGGGCCAGGTCGAGCGCCAGGCGGTGCTCCTCGGCTGCCTCTGCTGGCCGTTCAGCGGCCAGCAGCACGCGGCCGTAAGCCTCGCGTGCCCACGCCTCGGTGCCGGCGTCGCCGATCTCCTGCGTCAACGCCACTGCATGTCGCGCGTCGGCGCAGGCGCGTGGTGCGCGGTCGGTCACTGACCACAACAACGCACGTCCGCTGAGTGCCGTCGCCTCGCCGTACTGATAGCCCAGATCGCGGTTGGCGACCAGCGCCCGGTCGTACAACTCCTCGGCCGCTTCCCGGTCTCCACGGTCGCGGCGGATGCCCGCGAGGTCAACCAGAAGTACCGCTTCGTTGTACCGTGAGCCGCTCCGTTCCGCGCAGGCCAGTGCGTCCCGGATGTGCTGGTCCGCCTCTGACAGCGCGCCGAGCTGCCAGTGTGCGAAGCCGAGGTTGGCGAGGGACATGGCCTCGCCGCCGTCGTTGCGGTATTGCCGGTTGAGCTCCAGGGATCGCTGGGCGCAGTCGATTGCGGCTCGGGGGTTGCCGAGGCGCTGGTGCACCGCGCTGAGATTGTTCAACAGGGCCGTGCGTCCCTCCGGCCACCGGTCATGGGCGTTGATGCTGAGGCCGTCGAGGAGGTGATGGCGGGCTTCCTCGTATCGGCCGGCGGTGACGTGGGCGAGGGCGATGCTCAGGTGCATGCTGGCCTGGGCTGTGAGGTCGTTCGCGGCCTCCGCGGCGGCCAACCCTCCGGTGGCTGCGGACAGCCACTCGGCGCGGCGTCCACGCTGGTGGAACCAGGCGCGTAGGGCGTCGGTGAGCTGCCAGACAAAGCGTGCATGCCCGTGGTCGGCGGCGTGGTTGATCGCCGCGATGACATTGGCTGCCTCTGCGTCCAGCCACGCCGACGCCTCGTCGGCATCGGGAAACGATTGTTCCGGGACCGGCCCGGGGAGCCTGAGGAAGTGGGGGATGAGTTGACGTCCGGCGGCGTCGGCCCTGCTGCGATAGTGCTCAAGCAGACGCTGCCGGGCGTCGTGACGGGTGGTGTCGTCGTCCTCCGTGACGAGCCGGTCCACGGCGTACTGGCGGAGCAGGTCGTGAAACCGGTATCTGTCGCCTCCCTGATGCTCGATCAGGTGTGCGGACGCGAGGGCGCGGAGTGTTCTCGTCGCGATGGGGGGCGCGACCTCCTCGAGCGCGGCGGCGACGTGGGCGGTGAAGCTGCCACCGGGGATCAGCCCGATGTGACGGAACATTCGTTGCTGAGCGGTGGGCAGGGCCCGATACGACATCGTGAAGGCCTTCGTGACCGCGCCCTCGTCGGCACCGTGGACGGTCAGGCTGGTGAGAGGACCGCTCTCGTCGAGTTCCTCGGCCAGTCCGGCGATGTGGGGATGGCCGCTCGTCTGCAGGTTCGCTGCCGCTATCCGCAGTGCCAGTGGCAGGTGCCCGCAGAGGTGGGCGAGGCGAGCCGCGGCGGCGGCCTCGACCCGAACGGCCTCGTCGCCGAGCATCGCCGCCAGCAGCCGTACGGAGTCCGTCGGGCTGAGCACACCCAGCAGCAGAGATCGGGCGCCGGCCCGGACGACCAGCTCACCGAGCCGACGACGGCTGGTGATCAGAACGGTGCCGCTGGGCGGGATCAGCGGTAGCACCTGGTCAGCGTCACGTGCGTTGTCCAGCACCAGCAAGATCCTGCGGCCGGTCATCGTCGAGCGGAACAGCGAGACCCGGCCGTCCTGATCGTCCGGAACGACGCGGGGGTCGACACCAAGCCCACCAAGTAGCTGTCCGAGCGCGGCGGACGGTGTGACGGGTGGGCGCTCGACGTCGAAGCCGCGCAGGTCGATGAACATCTGACCGTCGGGGAAGGCGTCACGTACCCGATGCGCCCAGCGCACCGCCAGCGCCGTCTTTCCGACTCCGGGGATTCCGCTGAGAACCCAGACCGTCGTGGCGCTGGATCCGCCCGACAGCTGGTCGAGATGGGTCATCTCGTCAGTTCTGCCGATGAAACCTGGTACGTCCTGTGGCAGCTCTTCCGGACGGTGCGGGACGCTCGACAGTGCGTCGTCGCGTTCCGCCGGCAGCACCGGATCACCCCTGAGGATGAGCCGGTGCAGGCGGCTGAGCTCGCGTGACGGTTCCAGGCCGAGATCGTCGTACAGCCGGGTGCGGAGATCGCGGTAGACCTCCGATGCTCGATCGGCCTGGCCCTCGAGATACAGAGCTGTCATGAGCTGACCGACGAGGCGTTGCCGATAGGGCTGTCCGGCCACCTGGTCGGACACCTCGCGCACCACTCTCCTCGTGCGACCCAGCCGCAGCAGCGCGTCCGCCCGGTCCTCCGCAGCCGTCCAACGGGCCTCGATGAGACCCGAACAGAGCAGTTGGCGTCCGGAATCGTCGACGACGTCGAGCAGTGGCTCACCTCGCCACAGGTCCAACGCCTGGTCCAGCAACTCCACGGTGGTGAGATCGTCGGAAGAGCCTGCGGCCTGCTGGACGAGGGCGGAGAAGCGGTGTGCGTCGACAGTCGCCGGATCGGTGTGCAGCTGGTAGGCACCGCGCTCGCTCAGCAGCTGCGCGGATGCACCGATCTGCCGGAAGGTGGCCCGTAGGCGCGAGACCATGGCCTGCACCGTCGCTCGTGCGCTGGGTGGGGGCGCCTGCGCCCAGATCAGGTCGATGAGCCGGTCCGCAGGTACCGGTCGATTGGCCTCCAGGACGAGCACCGCCAGGAGCAACCGGGGCTGTCGTCCTCCGATGGCGACGCGGACACCCTCGGACCAGATCTGCACCGGCCCGAGGACCCGAAACTCCATGTGCACTTCCCTGCCGTCGCTGCGTGTGCGGGCCGGCGCGACTCCTCTGCAAGCATTTTGCAAGATCGCTGCATGCGCCGGCCCTGATTATGGTCGAGCCCGCTGACAGTGAGCGGGCGGTACGAGCGTGCGCTTCGCGGCGCGGCCAGCACGGGGGTGGCCGCGAACGACGAGGGGTGCGCAGAGTCCGGTGCGCTCATCCGGGGGCGACGGGCGACGCATCGACTGGGCGACGGCCTTTGGGGGGAGAGGCAGTCGCCGGTGACGTGGCGGGCTTCGAAGATGCCTGCTGGCCGAGCACAACGATCCACCGGCCGGACGCGCCGTCCACCGGACGGCACCGGCACCGGCCGGTCGTCCAATAGAGGGAGTGCGATGAGAAACCCCCTGGCCCTGCTCAGCGCGACAGTTGTGCTGGCAGCGGCCGTGTTGACCAGTGGCGCCGCGCAGGCGGCGCCCGATTCGGCCGCGGCGTCAGCCACCGTGGGAGCCGTCGCGCCGCCGCACACCGAACCGCGAGTCGCCGCCCCGCCGGTCCCGCAACCGACGCCGTTCAAGGAGGCGCCGCTGCGCACCGCCACCGGCAGGACGGCCGCCCCGCCCGACTTCGGCCCCGGGGAACGCGTGCTCTCGGCGTACCACCGGGGGAAGCTCTCCCGCGACGACGCGGTGCGGTATGGCCTGGGCGCGGTGCGCTCGCCCCGGTCGGTGCCGGCGCACCTTCGACCGACCGGGGCCATCCACGACCCGCAGCGGTATCTGACATACCTGTCGATGTTGGCGGCGAGCGCCGATCCGGAGGCGGCGCGGACGATCGCGCCAGATGTCGCGGTGCCTGCCGGCGCCGCCACGGCCGCCGGCTACGACGACTGTGCCGCCGAACCGTACGACTACCTCGGGGTCACCTATCGCTGCCGGGCGTCGGCCGGCGAATTCCTCGTCCTCTACAACATCGCCGGTGGAGGCAGGCCGGGCATCCCGGCGGACGCCAACCCGAATGGCCGGGCGAAGGCGGTGCAGCATCTGCTGAACGCGCTCTCGATCGCCGTCGACGAGTATCGCGAGATGGGCTACCCGCTGCCCGTGCGGGACGGCAAGCCCTGGGTGCTGGTCTACGGCGTCGATGAGATTCCGCTCGTCGGCGGGGCCGGCCTGCCGATCGACGCGCCGTTCGTGCTGCCGTTCGGCTTGAACCAGCAGGCGACCATGCTGGTGCCCAACGGGCAGGACGACTGGGACTACCTGCCGCGGCATGAGCTGTTCCACGTCATGCAGTACCAGTACTGGGATCGGTCCGACGTCGGCCTGGACTACCTGGCCCTCTTCGTGGGCGGCAAGGAGTTCGGCTCGATGAACTGGTGGATGGAGGCCACCGCGGAGTGGGCGACGCGCCAGACCTACGCCCGGGCGCCGTACGTGCCCATCCCCGGCGAGGAGAAGCTGTACGCCCGCAACGTCTACGACGTGCTCAGCAAGCCCGGGGCGGCACTCAACTCCTGGGGCGGGCTGGGCGGCGGTCCGCAGTATGGCGCGTTCCTGCTGCCGACCTACCTCACCGAGCAGGTCGATGCCTCCTTCGTGCGACGCACGTGGGAGAGCATCCGGGACCACGACCATCTGCCGATCGAGGCGATCCGGCACACCGCCGAGGGCTACGGCCTGAACTTCGCGGACATGCTCCTCAACTACCACATCGCCAACTATCGACTGGCCAAGGCGAACGCCGCGCCCGCCCCGACCGTGGACGCCTGGCGCATCTACGGCTACTCGGACTCCGACGCGAGCCTGTGGCGCAGCAACCTCACCGGCGCGAGCGGGACGAGCGGCGACGCCCTCGGGGGCGCCAGACCGGCCCGAAAGAGTCACTCGACGCCCGCCGGCGCCCAGGCGGAGTACCAGGACATCCTGCGTAAGGGCGGTGCTGTCTACCACGACTTCCGCGCGGTCAAGAACTCCGGCGACGCGAGCTGCGGATACTGCTCGACACTGATGGTGGACACCACCAGGGACGCCAACCGCAGATCTGCCGTCGTCGTCTGGTCGCCGACGGGAAGTACCGGCACGCTGGCGAAGTACCCGAGCATCCACACCGTTCGCCATCCCGACGCGGGTGGACTGATCACGGTGCCGGACTTCGCGTACCCCATGGTGGCCACTCTGGTGACCACCTGGACCGAACTGGACATCCACTCCGCCGACGCGGACAGCAGCCCGAAGACGTTCACCACGAATGTGGAGAGCGTGCTGCCACTCACGGCCCGCTCGTGCGCGCTGCGCCCGCTCTCCGTGCGCAGCGTCGAGACCACGGTCGAGCCGGAGGGCGCGTTCAACAGATACGCCGCCAGCACGCCGGACGGCTGGACCGGTGGCGACTCCACGTACTCGGTGAAGCTGCCCGACGGCCGGATCGTCTGGCTGTTCTCCGACACCTGGATGGGCCCGCTCAACAGCGACGGCACCCGCCCGGTGAGCGCCCCCCTGGTCAACAACACCTTCGTCGTGCAGGACGGAGGCAGCCTCTCTACCTACCAGGGCGGCACCGCCGGGGCGCCTCGGGCGTTGATGCCGCCGTCCGGGCCCGGAAAGTGGTACTGGGTCGGTGACGGCCATCTCTCGGGCGGACAACTTCAAGTGGTGTACCAGGAGTACGAGCGTTTCGGCTCCGGTGCCTGGGACTGGCGGTTCAACCGCAATGTCGTCGCCAACTTCGCCCTGTCCAACCTGCGGACCCCGGTCAGCGTCCGGGAGTTGCCCTCTGCCAGCGGGGTCGCCTGGGGCTCGGGGCTGCTGCCGGCCAGCCGCAGCGGCGACGGCTACACCTACGTCTACGGCGTCGACGACTCCCCGATCAACAAGCAGATGCGCATCGCCCGGGTGTACGGCAGCGACCTCGCCAACGGCACCTGGCAGTACCACACGCCGTGGGGCTGGACGCTCCGCGAGCAGAACTCCCGCAACCTGCTGACCGGCATCGCCAACGAGTACAGCGTCACCCCCTGGGGCGGACAGTTCCTCCTCCTCAGCCAGGACAGCACCGAGGCGTTCAGCGGACAGATCAACGCCTGGACGTCCTGCTCACCGTACGGCCCCTTCACCCAGAAGACCCCGGTCTACCGCATGCCGGAACCCGGCCCCTACGGCAGCTACTGGAACCCCAACGTCATCTCCTACAACGCCCACGTGCACCCCGCGCTCAGCTCCGGTGACACCTTCATCGCCTCCTACAACGTCAACAGCATGGACACCCGCGTCTCCCCGGACGCGGACCACTACCGCGATCCGGGCATCTACCGCCCCCGCTTCTTCCGATTCGTCCTCGGATAACTACTGCGGTTCCGCCGGGCGTAGGACACGCCCGGCGGAACCATCGGGCATCACCGGTACCGGTGTGTGCCTCCAAGAGCGCGACCGCGACGTGGGGTCAGCGACGCTGATCACCAGGCGCAGGGCGCGTAGTCCTTCAGGAAGCAGCCGTAGAGGTCTTCGCCCTGTTCGCCGCGGACGATCGGGTCGTAGACCCGGGCCGCGCCGTCGACCAGGTCCAGCGGGGCGTGGAAGCCGGCGTCCGCCAGCCGCATCTTCGTCGGGTGGGGCCGCTCGTCGGTGATCCAGCCGGTGTCGACGCTGGTCATGAGGATGCCGTCGGCCAGCATCTCTTGGGCGCTGGTTCGGGTGAGCATGTTCAGCGCGGCCTTGGCCATGTTGGTGTGCGGGTGCCCCGGCCCCTTGTAGCCGCGGGCGAACTGGCCCTCCATCGCCGACACGTTCACCACGTACTTCCGACGGGCGGTCGCTGCGGCCATCGCCGGTCGAAGCCGGCTGACCAGCACGAACGGCGCGGTCACGTTGCACAGCTGCACTTCGAGCAACTCGACCGGGTCCACCTCGTGCACCCGCTGCACCCAGCTGTTGACCGGGTCGAGGTCCGGGACCAGACCGCCGGCGTCGATGGCGGTGGCTGCCGCGATCCGTTCCGGCGAGGCGGAGCCGCTGGTCAGGGCCAGCGCGGTGAGCGCCTGCGGGGTGACCGTGGCCGACTGCGGCGAGGCGATCATTCCCGCCGGGTCGCCCTGGCCGGCAGGTTTGGCGAACGTGATCAGCTCCGGCAGGGGGCCGTCCGGCAGGGCCGCCGCCTCCGCGGCGACGAGCTGCGCGTACGCCCCGGGCGTGCGGCGGACGGTCTGCGCCGCATTGTTGATCAGGATGTCGAGTGGTCCCTGAGCGCTGACCGAGTCAGCGAGGGCGATCACCTGGGCGGGGTCGCGCAGGTCGATCCCGACGACCCGCAGGCGGTGCAGCCAGTCCCCGCTGTCCGGCATCGCGGCGAATCGGCGGACCGCGTCGTGCGGGAACCGCGTGGTCACCGTGGTGTGCGCGCCGTCGCGCAGCAGCCGCAGCGCGATGTACATGCCGATCTTGGCTCGGCCGCCGGTGAGCAGCGCGCGCCGGCCAGTCAGGTCGGTGCGGGCGTTCCGGCGCTCCCGGTTGAGCGCGGCGCACGGCGGGCAAAGCTGATGGTAGAAGGCGTCCACCTCGCGGTAACGCTGCTTGCAGACGTAGCAGCCGCGCGGATTGTGCAGGAAGCCGGCCGTGGCACCCACGGTAGGGGAGGCGAGCGGGATGCCCTGGGTCTCGTCGTCGATCCGGCCCGGGGCGCCGGTGGCGGTGGCCGCCGTCACCGCGCGGTCGGCCGCCGCGATGGCATCCCGCCGTTCCTCGCGTCGCCGCTGCTTGATCACCTTGTAGAGCTTCGCCGTGGCCCGTTGCACCCGCACCACGTCGGGGTGATCGGGAGGCAGGGACTCCAACGCCTCGAAGACGCTGAGACAGGTCTCCAGCCGTCCGCGGTCAATGCCGTCTTGACCGGTTTCGGTAATGTTGTCCGCCGTCATGCGTCGCTGTCTCGTCCCGTTCCCTGCGCCGGATCTACCCGGCCCGCCCCAAGTCCGACCCGGAACTGTACGCACCGCACGGCCTCCGACGCATCCCGCCTCTGTTCAACAGCCATTGGCTCTCTAGCGAGGGCGCGGGACAGACGCGTCAGGAACGAGTGGAGGAAGGCGCCATGCCCAAGAAGGTGATCACCAACAAGGTTCTCTGCTACGTCGTGCGGGAAGAGCACTTGCTCGTCTTCCGCCACACCGACTTCAGCTACGAGGAGGTGGGCATCCAAGTGCCCGGCGGCAGCGTCCGCCGGGGTGAGGACCCGGCGGAAGCAGCGCTGCGCGAGGCCCGCGAAGAGACCGGACTGACGCGCTTCACCGTCGTGCGCAAGCTGGGGGAGATCGAGTACGACATCAGCCCGCTCCGCTTCGAGATCCAACGTCGGCACGTCTTCGAGCTGGCGCTACACGGGGCGGCGCCCGAGCGATGGACGAGCCAGGAAGACCACGACGGCGAGCGGGAGCCCACCCGGTTCGAGTGCTTCTGGATACCCCTACAGGCCACGCACGTCCTGCAGTCCGGCCAAGGCGCCCTCATCGGCCGGCTGTTCGACTGACCAGGAATCCAACAGCGTAAACCGGGGGAAATGATGCGGGAAGACGAACTGCGGACCTGATCCGGCGCAGCCCATGGCTGATCCGCGTGCTGGGCATGGTTCGGGACTCCGGTCTGCCGGACACCTGGATCGGCGCGGGCATCATCCGCGACCTGGTCTGAAGCGAGCGCTACGGCGACGGCTTCAGCCCGTCGTCGGCGCGGGACGTCGACGTCGTCTTCCTCGACCCGGCACACCTGGTACCCGGCCAAGTTCGGCGGTGCCCCGCAATTCACCATCGCTGACGCCGTCGCCACCGGGCCCGAATACACCACCGCCGTGGCCATCCGTCCCGACGCGGACGACCAGATCACGGCGTGCGCCTCGACGACCTGCTCGACGGGGTGTGGCGGCGCAACTCGACCAGGGTCAGCCCGGAGATCTCCCGGCAACGACTCGCCCGCCACCACCCAACCCAACGCTGGCCCGGCGTCCGCGTCGTGACCTGAGCGGGAGTTCGGACCTGAAGCCGTTCCTGCCGAACCCGGTCCTCGTTCGTGACAACTCCGGCAACGCCAAGACCACTGGCCGAGCGGACTGAGGCTCGCCCGGCCTCATCGCGGCTACGTGAGTTGAACCCAACCGCGCAGGACGATCCATGCGTCGTCACGCTTTCGAGTTGTGCAGCGAGGCCGGACCAACGTGCGGCGGCAGCGCGTACGAACTCGAGGAATAGTCGCGCCTGTGAAGTCGGATCAGTCCTCGCGGGCGATGTCGATGCGCAGGGCGACTGGTAAGCCATCGGCATCCACGTCCAGATGGACAGGAAAGAAGCCGTCACCGACTGAGGTCATCGCCATCAGGATGTCCGCTCCGCCGACCTGGATCACGCCGGCCTCGTGTTCAGAGGCCCTGACCAGACCCATCACCTGCCAGTGATGCGAGTGCGGGCGGAAGTCGAACGCGAATTTCGGTCCACCGGGTTCGTTTCTCCGTGTCTCGATGGCCAGCCCTCGCTGGTACGCCTCCGTGATGGGCAGGTCCACCCACCCGTACGCGACGTCGGCAGTGTCACCGAGCCGGGGCGCGCCGAACTCGGCAGCGACCTGTTCCTGGTCGCGACCCCAGAGGACCAGGTCGGCCAGCCCGTCCAACGGCCTGACGTGCTCCCACGAGCTCAGCGCGTCCGCGTCGGCGAAGACGAACCGCGCGTGGTCGACCCCCAGTTCCCCGAACACCCACGAGTCGGCCACCGGCGCGTCACTGAACTCGATCCGCATGGACTTCCAGCCGTACTCGCCGGGGACGGCGGTGACATGCAGGGGGCGATCAGCCGGTACCTCGATCGGCAGCACCGGAACGCCCATGACGATGAATCCGGGTTCCCGGGCGGCGACCGCGTGCCGGACGCGTTCCCGGTGCGGGACCTGCTGCTCGAACGCGTGCAGGGTTGCGCCGTACCCATGCTCGCGGCAGTGTTCCTCGAACGTGGCGGTGAACTCGGCGACGGCGTGGGCGGGGATGTCGTACAGCCGGGTCCCGGTCTGCCGGTCGAAGGAGTCCGCCGCGGCCTCGGCGTCCGGCCCCACGATCGCGAAGTCGGTTGCCGGGCGTTCCTCGTCGTCTGGCACCCGGTCACCGGACCACAGTTCGAGGTAACCACCGTCCATGATCACCAACTGCCCGGATGGACACGTCACCTCGCCGAGCACCACTTCGACCGCCATGATCATGGAGTGTAGGGCTGGCCTATGAGCAGTAGTTGACGCGATCGGCTGCTGGGTGAACAGGCTGCGCTGCAGAAACTACTGTTGCTCCGCATGAGCCACGCCGAGATCGAAGTCACCGCGGAGCTGGTCGGGGATCTAGTGCGTGACCAGCACCCGACCTCACCGATCGCCCGGTCCGGCTGGGCGCGCGTGGGTGGGACAACCAACTGTGGCGGCTCGGTGACGACCTGGCCGTTCGGCTTCCCTGGGCGACCGGGTCCGCGGACGCGCTGCTGCGCAAGGAGTACGCGCGGGTCCGGTGCCGGCCGGGTCCGCAGCGGGTGACGCGGATGCGGTCGAGGTCCGTGGTGAATTGCGGGCTGTGACCGCGGTGCCCGGCCGTGACGACGGTGGCCAGGACCTTGCGACCCTGCTCGCAGGCGAGGTGGGTCTTGGTGGTCCACCCGCCGCGCGAACGGCCAGCGCATGATCGGCAGGCTCGGCACAGATCCCGCCCGGTGGATCTTTCTGCCGGTGCCCGTCACGACGGGCGCCGGCGGCGTGTTGATGGGCGCGGCTGATCGTGGAGTCGACGCTGACGCTCCAGTCGATGCGCCCGGCCGTATCGGCGGCGGCTTGCAGCCCAGCCAGGATCCGGGCGCAGGTGCCATCACGCTGCCAGTGGCGGAACCATCGATACAGCGTCGGCCACGGGGCGTAGTTGGCGGCGGGTCGTCGGCTGGGCGCGATAGCCGCTCACCTCGAGCTCTCGCCCGATATACGACCGGGCGGTGGCGTGCCGCGCACAGGGACCTGAGCAAGAATGGGCCAGTTCGAACTCTGCGCAACCCTGGAAGGATCCTCCCTTGGCCAGTGGACTCGTAGCCCTGCTGGATGACGTGGCGGTGCTTGCCCGAGCCGCTGCCGCGTCGATCGATGACATCGGGGCGGGCGCCGCGAAGGCCGGCGCCAAGGCTGCGGGCGTCGTCGTCGACGATGCTGCCGTCACGCCGCAGTACGTGCGGAGCCTGGCGGCCGAGCGCGAGTTGCCGATTATCAAGCGCATCGCCCTGGGGTCGCTGCGCAACAAGTTCTTCATCATCCTGCCGGCGGTGCTGCTGCTCAGTCAGTTCGTGCCCTGGCTGCTCACTCCGATCCTCATGCTCGGCGGCGCCTACCTCTGTTACGAAGGCGCGGAGAAGGTGTGGGCCAAGATCGCCCATCACGATGCCCACGGCGCGGGCGAGGAAAAGGTGCAGGACGAGACCACACTGGTGTCCGGGGCGGTACGAACCGACCTGATCCTCTCTGCGGAGATCATGGTCATCACCCTTAACGAGGTGATCGATGAGGCGTTCTGGTCCCGCCTGGCGATCCTGGCTGTCGTCGCCGTCGTCATAACCGTCCTGGTGTACGGCGTGGTGGCCCTGATCGTAAAGATGGACGACGCCGGTCTGCGCCTGTCGCAACGTTCCGGCGCCGTCGCCACGTTCGGCCGCGGTCTGGTGAGGGCGATGCCGGTAGTCCTCACCGTGCTGACGGTGGTCGGCACCGCGGCGATGTTGTGGGTGGGCGGGCACATCCTGCTGCTAGGCACGAACGAGCTGAACCTGCACTTCCTGTACGAGGCCGTGCACCACGTGGAGGTCGCCGCCCACGACGCCACGGGTGTTCTCGGCTGGCTCGTCGGCTGGCTCGTCAACACGGTGGCCAGCGCGATCCTCGGGCTGATCGTCGGAGCGCTGGTCGTGCTGGTCATGACTCTCACGCTCCACCGCCGCAAGTCCAAGGCTGCGGCTGCGACTGCGGCGGCCACGACTCGTACTGACGGCATCATCCCCGCGCCGCCGAGCCGTGCAGCTCGGCGTCGCGACGCTCCTGCGGACCGAGCGTCGCGCGGTTGACCGCAAAATCATCGCAACTCGACCACGGGGACAGGCGTTCTGGTGCTGAACCGCGCTCGGTACTCCAGCCGCACCTGGTGGAGTCGGAGTCTTCGCTGGTAGTGGGCGGTTTTGGTGCAGTATTGGTGTCGTCGTCGCCATCGTGACCTACCGACTCGAAGACCGCACCCTCGGCCGCGTCCCCGCAGCCACCAAGACCAACGACTAAAGATCACCCAAACCAAGATGGTCCAGTTTCAGCCGGACCACGGTGGTCATGTTTGAGGGCGGCGTTGACACGGTGGACGGCCCGGGCCGTCCGCGGGCCAGTGGCCGCACCGTTCGATGCCAGACCGCCTGTCGGCTCCGCCTGAAAGGCTAGGGTTGGGGCGGCGTTGACAGGAGACCACCGGCCGTACCGTCCGTCGCTGGAACTGACCGTGGCCGCGGTCGGGGGCGGTGTCGGTCACCTTGGCGGAGGCTCCCCACAGCTCAGTCGGCAGACCGAGGCGGTACCCGACCTAGAGCCGGACTGCCCCTTCTGTCCTTAGGGTGGTGGGAGGCGCCCTCGCAGCGGGCCGGCCGTCCGCCCCTCGTTCACGCGACGGGAGAGACCCCATGAACTCCACGTTTGCCCGACGGTTGACGGGCGCGGTCGGCCAGGTCGCGTTGGGCGCGATGCTGCTCGTTGCCGGCATCGCCCACCTGACAGTCGCGCGCCAGGAGTTCTTGGCGCAGGTGCCCTCCTGGCTCCCGCTCGACGCCGATCTCGTCGTCGTCGCCTCCGGAGTGGTCGAGATCTGTCTCGGGCTGGCCCTGCTCGCGGCTTGGAGACAGCCTGTACGCGGCCTCACCGGAGCGGTCGTAGCGGCCTTCTTCGTCGCGGTCTTCCCGGGCAACATCGCTCAGTTCACCGAAGGGCGTGACGGATTCGGCCTGGATACCGACGCGGCACGGGCGGTCCGCCTGCTCTTCCAGCCGCTGCTCGTGCTCTGGGCGCTTGCCGCCACCGACGCGGTTCCTGCGCTCCGCTCACTGCGACGTCGCCCCTGACACACGAACCGAATCCAACGACATCGTCAGCCCGTTTGCCGCTCGCTACCTGGGTGCCAGTTGCAGATCATCTCTGATGGCGACCATGGATGCCCAGATGCCGTCGCCCCACCGACACGAACCCCATGCCTGCGAGCAGCGTGTCACGATGAACGGGTGGGCCGTTCCCGACGGTCGCGACTGCGGCGACCGGGTGGACGCCCGGACTTTGACGGGTGCGCTGTTGATGGGGGACCAGGGCGCCGTGGACCTGGCGATGCCCTGTCGTCGCCCCTCGCTGATCAGAGGGCATATCCGATCGATGGATGTGCCCTCTTCTCGCATCCGGGTTCACCAACTGAGTGACTACGCCTCAGGGTCGAAGATCCGATCCATGGCGGGCCGCAGAGGTCGGCCGATCTGCTCGATGCTCACGCCGCTGTCCGACAGCGAGAGGGCCGGGCATGAGGGGCTATCCGTGTGGGAGGAGCCGGCCGATGAAGGCGTCGACAGCCTGTCCCAGCTGAGTCAGCCCGGGCTCCTCGATCGGCAGGTGCCCGGCCCGGTCCAGCAGCACGAGTTGCTTGTTGGCAGCGATGCGGTCGTAGAACGGCATGCTCAGCTCGTGCGGTGTCCAGCGGTCGGCTGCCGGGTGGGTCATCAGCACAGGGCAGGCGGTGAACTGTTCAGGTTCGACGGGCGGGGCTGATGACAGGAAGGTCCGCAGGAAGTGAAGTGTGACGTGGTTTCCGCCTCCCGACGGATCGGCTCTGACCAGCATGTTCAATGCCGGATCGTTGCTCATCGCGCCCATGTTCGCTACCCAGCGCATGGGTACGCGAAGTGGGTCCAGCCATCGCATTCGGTGCAGCATCGGCACCGCGATGCGGCCCATGGTCGGGATGCGGGTCATTCGCATCCGGACCGCGAGATCGCGTGGGTCGAGCAGGCAGGTCACGACCAGCCCGGCGACATCCCCGCGCGCGGCGACCGAGTAGGCCAGCATCCCGCCCATGCTCGCGCCGAGGAGGAACACAGGGCGTACGTCTCGTGCCCGCTCGGTCGCGACGAGATCGGCGACGCAGTCAATCCACTCGTGGTAGGCGACCGGCCGCTTGCCGGTCCTGGTCATTCCGTAGCCGATGAGGTCCGGAGCGATCACTTCCAGCGGTGAGGCGTGCGTCAGCAGGCGCGCGTACGGGGCCAGCATGCGTCCGTAGCCGCCCGCGCCATGCAGCAGGATGAGCTTGGCGGGCGCGTCTGGTGCAGCCCACCGGTCCAGGTGAACGTCTGTGTCGCGCCACCGCCACCATTCCTCGGCCGGGGCGTTGCCGGCGCCGCAGCGTAGGTGCACGGGGTAGAACCGCTGATAGTCGAGCCAGTGCGTGACGTCCTGGTAGGTGCGCCGCTCGGCGCCCATCCTGCCTCCCACCGAGTCGGGCGCACCCGACCGTCGCCATCGGACACGTGTAGTCAGCCGTTTCGCTGCCCACGGCTATGATATGAGGAAATACTCGCTTTCAGGTACTCGCGTTGGGGGCACCCCGTTGCCGTCCAGGCCGTCACCGCATCAGCCGAGGAAGACGCCCCAACAGCAGCGGTCGTGGCGAACACGTCAACGCATCCTCGACGCGGCAGCTCGCGTTTTCGCCGACTACGGACATGCCGCAGGCACCACCGACCGCATCGCAGAGGCCGCCCGGTTGTCCGTCGGGTCGGTGTATCAGTACTTCCCGAACAAGGACTCGATCCTGCTGACCCTCGCCCTCGCCCACATCGACGACGGCGCCAGAGCGATCCGGACCAGCCTCGCAGACTTCGCCGGCCAATCCGTACGGCTGGAGGAGTGGCTGTCGGCCGTGGTCGCCACGTACGCCGATCTGCACACGCGCAATCCGCGTCTGCACAAGGTGCTGTTCGAGGAGTCCCCCCGCCCGCCCGAACTGCTGATCCGGTTCCGCCAGGCCGAACGTGACGCGGTCAAAGCCGTCGACCGGCTCCTGTGCCAGGACCGAAGCCTGGACCTCGCCGACCCGGCACGGACGGCCCGCATCGTGGTCGCCGTCATCGAGTCCCTGGTCCATCGGTTCGTCAGCCAGCAGCCAGACGGAATCAACAACCAGGAGCTGACCAACGAGATCGTCGCCCTGCTGGTCACCTACGTGCGGGCCGACCGCACGGAGAAGTAGCGCATGATCCAGGGCGATGCCCGCCGGCTCGGTGGCTGCTGGAAGAACGCCAGACGAGCATGGACGCCAGGGGACCGTTGCCTGGGGGCAAGGGGTGGCCGGTCCGAATCCGGCCGTCCCGACGAAGAAGAAGCCCTGACCAGCGGACACCAGTGCGGACGTGACCCTCCGATGCCGACGTGAAGCGATGTCGCGGCAGAATCGGCGGATGACCGACGCTTCTTTCGATGTCGAGAGTCGCTGGGCGGATGCCGCCCGCGCCGGCAGCCGCATCGACTTGCGAGACGGCGAGGCCCGGCGACCGGTCTTGCGTGCGTCGGTGCTGATCGGGGTGCTGCACGAGTTGGGCGCGTCAGACCGGTCGAGGGTGGTGTGGATCGTCGGTGCACGGGTGACCGGCCGTCTCGACCTGCGTTTCGCCGAGATCGCCGCGCCGATCCGGTTCGAGGAATGCGAGTTCGACGAGGTTCCTGACCTGAGTTGGGCCAGGCTTCGTTACGTCAGCTTCGCCGAGTGCCGCCTACCTGGACTGATCGCGGGTAACGCGGCGGTGGACGGTGACCTCTCTCTGACCGGCGGCATGGTGACCGGCACGCTGGACCTCGGGGCTGTTCGAGTCGCCGGTGACGTGGTGCTCGACGCGCTCCGGGTGAGCGTGCCCGGCGGCGAGGCGGTCGTGGCGGACAACGCCGTCCTGGGCGGCCGCCTGTCGGCACGGGCGGCGCGCTTCGACGGCTCGGTCCGCCTGTACCAGATCAGGTGCACCGGGCTTGACGTCGATGACGCGGTGTTTCATGCGCCCAGCCGGTGGGCCCTGGCGGCGGAGAGCGTCAGCATCGACGGAGGCTTCTTCGCACGTGGATGCGTCTTCGACGGCGAGGTGCGGATGCGCCACGCCAAGGTCAGCGACGCGCTCACCTTCACCGGATCCACGTTGCGCAACCCGGCGGCCGTGGCGCTACGCCTCGACCGCGCGACGCTGGGCGGGGGCCTGTGGCTCGGCGACGGAGCCACAACGGTCGGCGAGGTGCGGGCAGTCAGCGCGCACATCAGCCGCACACTCAGTCTGGTAGCCGGCGTCTTCGAGCACCCGGAAGAGGTGGCCCTGCGGTTCGACGCGGTGACCGTCGAGGGAACGATTGACGGACGACGGGGCCTGCAAGTACGCGGCGCGTTTCGCCTCGAGGACGCCGTGGTGAGCGGCCCGATCCGCCTGGAGGGCGCCACACTGGACAATCGCGGCGGCGACGCGCTCGCCGCTGACGGGCTGCGGGCCGGGTCGTTGCTCAACTGCTGCGACGGCTTCACGGCCACCGGAGGCATTCGGCTGACCGGCGCGCAGGTCGGCACCCGGCTGTGCTTCGACGGGGCGACACTCGCTGACGGCGGCAAGTCAGTGGGTTGCTGGCGGCTGCAGGCGGGCGAGATCGCGATGCGGTGGTCCGCTACGCCGGGCGGCTCCGTCGACCTCCGGCACGCCCACGTCGGCGTGCTACGCGACGACCCGGCTACCTGGCCGATGGTGCTGCTGCTGGACGGTTTGACCTACGACATCCTCGAACCCCACCCCGGCGTGCCCGAGCGCATCGGCTGGCTCTCACGCGACCCCGACGGCCACCACAGACAGCCGTACGAGCAGCTGGCGACCGTGCTGCGGGGCCAGGGCCGCGGCGAGGACGCCCGCCGGATTCTGCTCGCCCGGCAGCGGCGCGACACCCGCCGCGCCCGGCCGGGATCCCGGCTCTGGGGCTATCTCCAGGACGCCACGGTCGGCTACGGATACCGACCGCAGCGCGCCGCCGTCATCTTCGCGGCGTTACTCGTGGTGGGAGCCGTCCTTTTCGGTGTCCATCCGCCGGCTCCGGCCGAGCCGGCGAAGGCGCCGCAGTTCAACCCGCTGGTCTACACGCTCGACCTGCTACTGCCGATACTGGAGTTCGGTCAGCAGAGCGCCTTTCTGCCGAAGGGCGCCTACCAGTGGGCGTCGTACGCGTTCATCGTCGCTGGCGTGATCCTGGCGACGACGATCGCGGCCGGTCTTACCCGCTCACTGCGCCGAACCTGAGTCGGCAGGCGGTCGTAGGCTCCGAACCTCTTCCGGGCGGCAGCTGCGTCAGGGCGCTGTCCGGGCGCGGGCGAGAGAGCCGCCAGTGGCTTCCCTCGCGCAGTGTCGCGCCACTGGCTCCGAAACTTTCGGCACTCGTCCGATCAGAAGGCCACCCTGCCGTCCCGCCCTCTTGCTGGCAGTGAGGTTGTTGACGGATGACTGGGCGCTTAGTAGCCTCAGCGCACAAAATCATGGCATGTAAATATCTCGATAAGTTTCGGAGGTGACGATCTCGCCGACGACGGGGCCACGGCTGACTCGTCGGTGAGGCCACTCGCCGGCTTCTGCCTGCGCGTCCCCGCTGGTGAGAAACCGTCGCCCTGATTCGCCGCGACCACCGCCGCACGATCACCGATGGAGGGCCGTTGAAACGCGTCCGGACCACCGCAGCCGTCATCGCCACCGTCGCGCTCCTCCTCGCCGGCTGTGGGGGATCAGATGGCGAGTCCGACTCGAAGACCTTCGAGTTCTGGTCGTTTGCCAACATCAACCAGAAGGCCGACGTCGACGTCTACACCAAGGCGCACCCGGATGTGCGCGTCAAGCTTACCGAGGTGGGCAGCACGACCGAGACCGCGCAGGCGCTCACCGCCGCGCTGGCCGGTGGCAAGGTGCCCGACCTGGTGCTGATCCAGGCCGACGACCTGCCGAAGTTCATGCAGTCCCCGGACAACTTCGTCGACCTCACCACGCTGGGCGCCGGCGACATAAAGGGCAACTACCTCGACTGGGTGATGGCACAGTCGACGACCGAGGACGGCAAGATCATCGGCGTGCCGACCGACGTCGGCGGCTTGGCGGTCGCCTACCGTACCGATCTGTTCAAGGCGGCCGGTCTGCCCACCGACCGGGACGAGGTCGCCAAGCTCTGGCCGACGTGGGACGAGTTCATCAACGTCGGCAAGACGTACGTGCAGAAGACCGGGAAGCCGTTCGTGGACAACACGCCGACGAGCGTCTTCTTCCAGGCGGTCAACCAGGGCAGCCAGCGCTACTACAGCGCCGACCGCAAGCTGGACTACGACAACGAGCAGGTCAAGGCGGCGTTCGACGTGACGCTGAAGGCTTTCGGCGCGGGCATCTCCGCCAAGCAGGGGTCGTTCTCGTCCGGCTGGACCGCGGCCATGAAGAAGGGCGACTACGCGGTGGTGTGCTCACCGTCCTGGATGCTCAGCCAGATGAAGACGAACGCTCCCGAGACAAGCGGTAAGTGGGACATCGCCACCATTCCCGGTGGCTCGGGGAACTGGGGTGGCAGCTTCCTCGCCATCCCCAAGCGCGCCAAGAACGCGAAGGCGGCGTGGAACTACATCTCCGAGATGCAGTCGCCGAAGGGCCAGCTGGAGCACTTCCTGATGCAGGGATCGCTGCCCACCACCCCGTCGGTCTACAGGGACCCTCAGCTGGTCGGGAAGACCGACCCGTTCTTCAGCAACGCACCGATCGGCAAGATCTACACCCAGTCGGTGCTGGGGATCAAGCCCTTCTACTTCGGCCCGCAGGACGGCCCCATCGGCACCGAGTTCCTCAACACGCTCACCAGCGTCGAGCAGGGCAAGGTGGATCCGGCCAATGCCTGGAACACCGCGCTGACAAACGTCAAGAACGCCGTACGCGAATGACGGAGGGCTGATGGGCGGCGGCCGGGTTCCGCCCGGCCGCCGCCCATCGGGAAGGTGACGCTTTGACCACCACGCTCACCCCGGCCCCGGCCGCACCGGACGTCCGGAGGCCTCATCGCAAGCGGCGGATCCGGCAGGGCGTACGGGAGTTCCTGGCGCCGTACGCGTACATCTCGCCGTTCTTCGTCCTGTTCCTGATCTTCGGCCTCTTCCCGCTGCTGTTCACCTTCTACATCTCCCTGTTCGACTGGGATCCCATCGGCGAGCACCGCTTCGTGGGGCTGGACAACTTCTCCGAACTCCTGGACGACCCGCGCTTCTGGGGAGCCCTGCGGAACACGTTCAGCATCTGGGTGTTGTCGACGGTGCCGCAGTTGCTCCTGGCGCTCGGCCTGGCCCACCTGCTCAACCACGCGCGGCTGCGGCTGGCCGCGTTGTTCCGGATGTCGGTGCTCGTTCCCTATGTCACCTCGGTGGCGGCCACGACCATCGTCTTCGCCCAGATGTTCGACCGGGACTACGGCATGATCAACTGGTTCCTCGGGCTGCTGGGCTTCGACCACATCGACTTCACGGCGTCGCTGTGGGGCAGCCACATCATGATCGCCACGATGATCGCCTGGCGCTGGACCGGATACAACACACTGCTGTACCTCGCCGCGCTGCAGGCTGTTCCCCGGGAACTGTACGAGTCCGCCGCCGCCGACGGTGCGGGCGGCTGGAAGCAGTTCCTGCACATCAGCATCCCGTCGCTACGGCCGATCATCGCGTTCACCGTCGTGACGTCGACCATCGGCGGGCTGCAGGTCTTCACCGAGCCGCTGCTGGCCAACCCGGTGGGCGGACTCACGTGCGGGGCGGCACGGCAGTGCCAGACCGTCACCCTCTACCTGTACGAGCAGTCCTTCGGGCAGTTCCACTTCGGCTACGGCGCGGCGGTCGGCGTCGCGCTCTTCGTCATCGTGGTGGCCTTCTCCGGACTCAACTACCTGCTGGCCACCCGCATCCGTTCGGAGCGCCCATGAAGCCCGTACCCCCGACCGCCGCGCCCAGGCGGGCCAGGCGGCGCCAGGCCAACCGCGTCCCGTTCCCGGTGTACGCGCTGCTCACCCTCATGGCGCTCGTCAGCGTCTTTCCGCTCTACTGGATGTTCGTGGTGGCGACGACGGACTCCGCCACCGCGACGACTCTCCCGCCGACCCTCACACCCGGCGGCAACTTCCTGCACCTTGCGGAGCTGGTCTTCACCATCGTGCCGTTCGTGCAGTCCCTGCTCAACAGCCTCATCGTCGCCACCACGATCGCCGTGGGCCAGGCGGTGCTCTGCGCGTTGGCCGGCTTCGCCTTCGCCAAGCTGTCCTTCCCGGGCCGCAACACGCTGTTCCTGATCGTCGTGCTGACCATGACGGTGCCGGCGCAGCTGGCCGTGGTACCGCAGTACCTGATCATCTCCCAGTTGAACTGGGTGGACAGCCTGCAGGCGGTGATCGTTCCCGGGCTGGTCAGCGCGTTCGGCATCTTCTGGATGCGCCAGCACATCGGCAGCACCATCGACGACGAGCTGATGCAGGCGGCGCGGGTGGACGGCGCGACCACCTGGCAGATCTTCTGGCGGATAGCCTTCCCGCTGGTCCGCCCGGCGGCGTACGTGCTTGGGCTGTTCACGTTCGTCTACGCGTGGAACGACTTCCTGTGGCCGTTCATCGTCCTGAAGTCGCCGGAGAACTACACCGTCCAGATCGCCATCAAGGCACTGCAGCAGAACCGGGACATCGACCTGGGCCTGGCGATGTCCGGCTCCTTCCTGGCCACCATTCCGCTGCTGGTGTTGTTCGTCTTCGTCGGACGCCGTCTGGTGCAGGGAATCATGGAAGGCGCGTTCAAGGGGTGAGGTTCCGTGCCGGTCTGTCATCCGGCCGGCCGGTAGTCGAACCAGTCGAACCCGGCGGTTCCCTCGGTGACGTACATGCCGATGACCCGGCCGGTGAACCCGGAGGCGACTTCGGTGGACAGGTAGCGCCCGTCGAGCTCCGCCAGGGACGACCAGCCGTCTCCGGTCTCGACCTCGAACCTGATCGTGTCGCTGCCGGCTGCCGTGACGCCCACGAGGCCCGCCTGTGCGAGATCGTCGGACGAGGTGACAGTCGGAGGGAGCACGTCGGCGGTCCGGGTGCTCAGTGCCACGGTCACCGCCCCCGCCGGCACGGAGCACTCCCCGAACACCTGCCGGAACGGCCCCACCCGGCCGACGACCCGAGCCTGTCCCCGCGCGAGTTCCAGGTCGTAGTGGTGGGCCTCGTCGATCCTGATCGTCAGGCCGGCGCGGCCGGAGCCGGGATCGACGCGGGCGCTGACCCGGCAGTCATGGTGCTGCTGACGGCGGCCGACGATGGTGGCACCACTCCGGTCGAGGCTGTCGCCGGTCGCGTGCAGGGTCAGCCAGCCGGGCCGGTCGGTCAACGACCACGCCGAGGCGCGCCGGCTACGGGGAGAGATCCACTGTGCTCCCAGCCGCTCGTCGTCGAAGTCGTCCCGGTCGTCCCACCGGCCCGTCCCCGCCGAGCCGGTCCCCGCCGATCCGGTCTCGCACGAGACAGGATCGACCACCGGCCACCCGTCGACCCAGCGCACCGGCACCAGGAACGTCTCCCGCCCCAGGACGTGGTAGGGCGGCCACTGCCCCCTGGGCCGGATGCCCAGCAGGACCATCCACCAGCTGCCGTCGGCGGCCTCGACCAGGTCGGCATGCCCGGTCGCCTGCACCGGCCGGTCGGTACCCCGATGCGTCAGGATCGGATTGGCCGGCCCGGGCTGGAACGGCCCGCGCGGCGAGCGCGCGCGGGCGACGCTCACCGCGTGGCCGGTGTGGGTACCGCCCTCCGAGACGAGCAGGTACCACCAGTCGCCGACCCGGTACAGATGCGGCGCCTCGGGGTACTGGCCACCCGTTCCCGACCACATCGGCACCGGCCCCTCGAAGACCTCTCCGGTACGCGGGTCGATCCGGTACGACTCGACCCCGGACACCGTCATCCAGCAGTCGCCGTCGTCGTCCCACGCCAGCGACGGGTCCACATGGGGCAGGTCCAGATAGACCGGATCCGACCACGGGCCGACGGGATCGGTCGCCGTGACGATCACGTGCCGGCCGAGCGTGACGTTCGTCGTGACGACCCAGAACCGGTCGTCGTGGTAGCGGATCGTCGGCGCGTAGATGCCCCGCGAGGCGAGCGTGTCGGCGGGCAGCCGGAGTTGACCGGCGCGGTCGAGCACGTTGCCGATCTGGCGCCAGCTGAACAGGTCACGACTGTGGAAGATCGGTACCCCGGGCGTGTACTCGAAGCTCGAGCACACGAGGTAGTAGTCGTCACCGGCGCGGCAGATGCTCGGATCGGGCCAGAAGCCCGGGAGGATCGGGTTGCGGTAGCTGAGGGACTCACCGTACGCGGGCTCCGGTTCCATTTCCGCTCCTTCTCGTACGGGCACGGCGCCGGCCGGTGGCAGGGCGCGCATCCGCACCGCCGGCCCGGCATGAACTCCGGAACCAAGGATGAGCGATGACGAGTCTCCGCCGCCGACTGTCCGGGCGGCTCCGGCGCGCCCGTCGGCACGCGACCCCGGAGCCCCCGTACGCCTTCACCGTGCGGCGCGGCCTGCGCGTGCCGATGGACGACGGCGTCGAACTGGTCGCCGACCTCTACCTGCCGGCCGGCGCGGTGGAACCGCCGTTGCCCACCGTCGTCGTCCGCTCGCCGTACGGCCGGCACGGTTCACTCACCCACGCGCCGGCGCTGGCTGGCGAGGGGTTCACGGTTCTGGTGCAGAGCTGCCGCGGTACTGGTGGCTCCGGTGGCAGCTTCCGGCCGCAGCTCGACGAGCAGCGCGACGGCATGGCCACCCACAGGTGGGTACGCCGCCAGCCATGGTTCACCGGCACTGTCGCGACGTACGGGGAGAGCTACCTCGGCTACACCCAGTGGGCCGTGGCGGGACGGATGTGCCGGGACGATCCCGGTAACGCCCCTGATGCCCTGTGCCTGAACGTCACGATGGCCGACTTCGGCCCGGTCACGTGGAACAACGGCGCCTTCTCGCTGGGCGGCTCGCTCGGCTGGTCGCGGCTGATGGCTCTGCGGGGCATGCGCGGCGCCATGGTCAGGGCGCGGCTCGCGCGGCGGCCGGACCGGAAGCTGGCCGAAGCCTGCGACGTCCTGCCCCTGTCTTGCGGCGACACCGCGGTGGCGGGCCACCCGATCAGCTGGTACCAGGACTGGCTGGCCCACGAGAAGCTCTCCGACGACTACTGGACCCGGCAGTCGCACACCGCGTCGGTGCCCGACGTCACCGCACCCGTCTACATGGCCACCGGCTGGTACGACATCTTCCTGCCCTGGCAGTTGCGCAACTACGCCCAGCTCGCCGCGGCCGGTCGCCCGCCGTGGCTCACCATCGGCCCGTGGGGCCACAGCAGCGAGCAGAACCCGTTCCTCGCCGAGTCGGTCGCGTTTCTCAGGGAACACTTCGCCGGCACGCCCGCGGTCCGGCCGGCGCCCGTGCGCGCCTTCCTCACCGGCGCGCAGCAGTGGCGCGATCTGCCCGCGTGGCCGCCGCCGGGCACCGCCGCGCAGCGGTGGCACCTGCATCGGTACGGGCTGCTCGACCCGGCCGTCCCCGACGGCGGCGGCACCGGCTACACCTACGACCCCGACCGGCCCACACCCGCACTCGGCGGTCCCGGCCTGGGCCCGTCCTCCGGGCCGGTCGACAACAGGGACCACGAACGCCGTACGGACGTGGCGGTCTTCCGCAGTCCACCGCTGGACCACGCCGTCGTCCTCGCCGGGGAGCCGATCGCCCGTATCCGGTTCCGTTCGACGGCAGCCAGCGCGGACGTGTTCATCCGGATCTGCGACGTGCACCCGGACGGCCGATCGATGACCGTGTGCGACGGCATCCGCCGCATCGGCGGTGCCGGCACCGCCGCTACCGATCCGCGGCCCGACGGGGACGGTTACGTCGAGATGGACGTGCCGCTGTGGCCGGCGTTCCACCGCTTCGCCGCCGGCCACCGCGTCGCCGTGCAGGTCAGCTCCGGAGCGCATCCGCGTTACGCCCGCAATCCCGGCACCGGCGAACCCGCCGCCACCGCGACCACCACCGTACGGGCGCAGCAGGAGATCTCCCACGACGGCGCCCACCCGTCCGCGATCGACCTGCCGGTGTGGACATGAACGGGCGCGCACGCGCCGCCCGCGGCACCGGAGGCACCCCCATCAATCGACAAGGAGGGTCCCCGGATGACATCCGTATTCCATGTGGCGACCAGCGGTTCGGATCGCGCCGACGGCTGCGCCGAGCGGCCGTTCCGGACGATCGACCGGGCGGCCGGCGTCGCGCAGCCCGGTGACACGGTGGTGGTGCACGCGGGGGAGTACCGCGAGTGGGTCAAGCCACGCCGTGGCGGTCTCAGCGACTCCCGCCGCATCACCTACGAGGCGGCACCCGGCGAGCACGTGGTGATCAAGGGATCGGAACGCGTCACGGGCTGGGAGCCGCTCGGCGGGACGGTTTGGCGGGCGGTCGTCGACAACTCGCTGTTCGGCTCGTTCAACCCGTTCGCCGAGGAGGTGACCGGCGACTGGATCGTGTACGGCAAGGATGCGCCGCGCCGGCACCTCGGCGACGTCTATCTGAACGGCCTGAGCTTCTTCGAGGTGGCGAGCCGGGCGGAGGTCGACGATCCGCCCCGGCGCACGGAGGTCGTCGACGACTGGACCAGGCTGCCCCGTCCGGTCGGCGATCCCGACCAGACCCGGCTCGTCTGGTACGCCGACGTCGGTGAGCGGACGACGATCTGGGCCAACTTCCAGGGCGCCGACCCGAACACGGAGCTGGTGGAGATCAACGTACGCCGCAGCGTCTTCTACCCGGAACAGCCGCACCTGGACTACATCACGGTCCGTGGCTTCGAGCTGGCGCACGCGGCCAGCCCGTGGGCGCCGCCGACCGCTGACCAGCCGGGCCTGATCGGGCCCGGCTGGGCGAAGGGGTGGGTCATCGAGGACAACGTGATCCACGACGCCAAGTGCTCGGCGATCTCGATCGGGAAGGAGGGGTCGACCGGGCAGAACCACTCGGCTCTCCGTGGCGACAAGCCGGGCTACCAGTACCAGTTGGAGTCGGTCTTCGCGGCCCGCCAGATCGGGTGGGACCGGGAGCACATCGGCTCGCACGTGATCCGGCGCAACACGATCTACGACTGCGGCCAGAACGCGATAGTCGGTCACCTCGGATGCGCGTTCTCCACGATCGAGGACAACCACATCCACCGCATCGGCGTGAAGCGCGAGTTCTACGGCTACGAGATCGCCGGCATCAAGCTGCACGCCGCCATCGACGTGGTGATCCGGCACAACTGGATCCACGACTGCTCGCTCGGCACCTGGCTGGACTGGCAGGCCCAGGGCACCCGGCTCTCCCGCAACGTCTACCACGACAACTGCCGGGACCTCTTCGTCGAGGTCAGCCACGGCCCCTACCTGGTCGAGCACAACATCTTCGGCTCGCCCGCCGCGCTGGAGCTGTTCAGCCAGGGAGGTGCGTTCGTCTGCAACCTGGTCTGCGGCACGGTGCGGCTGGAGCCGGTGCTGGACCGCGCCACGCCGTATCACCGGCGGCACAGCACCCAGGTCGCCGGGTACGCGGTGATCTACGGCGGCGACGACAGGTACGTGGGGAACCTCTTCGTGGGCGGCGACCCGGGCGCGGCCTACGGGGCGGGCGCGGAGGGCGAGGGGCCACCGCTGGCCGGCACCGCCGGATACGACGGCCATCCCGCCTCCTTCGAGGAGTACCTGGCCCGCCTCGACGACCAGCCGCCCAGCGACCAGCAGAAGTACCTCGACGTGAGACAACCGGTGTACGCCCGAGCGAACGCGTACGCCGCGGGGGCCCGGCCGTTCGAGGGTGAGCGTGGGCCGCGGGTACTGGGCGACGCGACGGCGACGGTCGTCGTCGAGGGCGACGCGGTCTGGCTCGTCACCGATCTTCCCGAGGCGTTCGACGAGGCACGTGTCGGTGTGGTCACCGGCCGGGATCTGGAACGGGTCCGGTGCGCCGACGCGGAGTTCGAGGAGGCGGACGGCAGCCCCGCCGTCATGGACGTCGACCTTGTGGGTTCATCCCGGCAGTCTGGACGGGACGGCGCCGTCGGCCCGGTCGCGGGTCTTGCGTCCGGGGCGCGCCGTACGCGGGTCTTCTGACGACGGACCCGCGCGTACGGTGCGGTCACGGTGCCGGCTGTGGCGCCGCGGCCGGCCCGCGCTTGGCCCGCTGGATCTGCTCGTAGACGTGGGTCCGCAGTTCGGTGAACCGGGGCAGGGCCCGGGTGGTGAGCTGATCGCGTTCCCGTGGGAGGTCGATCACGAGGTCCTCCTGCACCCGGGTCGGTGAGTTCGACAGGACGAGCACTCGCTGGCCCAGGTACACGGACTCGTCGATGTCGTGCGTCACGAAGACGGTGGAGATCCCGCGGGTCAGGTGCAGTTCGCGGACGAGATCCTCCAGATCCGCGCGGGTCTGCGCGTCCACCGCGGCGAACGGCTCGTCCATGATCAGCACGTCCGGCTGGTAGGCGATGGCGCGTGCGATCGCCACCCGCTGCTGCATCCCGCCGGAGAGCTGCCACGGATGGCTCCGCGCCGACTGCGGCAGCCCGACCGCGTCGAGGGCGTCGGCGACCATCCGGGCGCGTTCGGCACGGGAGAGCTTCTTGTGGCGAAGCGGAAGCTCCACATTGCCCCGGACCGTCAGCCACGGGTACAGGCTGCGGGCGTACTCCTGGAAGACCACTGCCATCGCCGGACTCGGCCCCGTCACCGGCGACCCCTCCATCTCGACGAGGCCGCTGGTGGGCCGCAGCAGCCCGGCGAGGCATTTCAGGAGAGTGGTCTTGCCGCAGCCCGAGGGACCGACGACGCACAGCAGCTCGCCGGGATCCATGGTGAAGCTGAGATCACCGATCGCCTCGACCTCGCCCCGGCCGGAGGCGTAGACCTTCCGCAGGTGCTCGACCCTCAGCAGGGGGCTCCCGTCAGCCACGGTTGAGCTCCTTCATTCCGTGGTACCAGCGCAGGACGCGGCGTTCGACGACACCGAAGGCCACGGCGAGGACGACGCCGATGAGGCCGAGCAGCAGGATGCCGCTCCACATCTCGGCGATGAGGTAGTTCCGTTGGAAGTAGGCGATCCGGTAGCCGAGGCCGGCGGACGACGCGAACATCTCCGAGATGACCATGAGGATCAGGGCCACCGAGAGCGCCTGCCGTACGCCGGTCATGATGCGCGGACCCGCCGCCGGGAGGATCAGCCGCCACAGCCGGTCCCACCGGGAGATCCGGAACGAGTGCGCGGTCTCCATCATCACGCTGTCGGTCGCCCGGACGCCTTCGATCGTGTTCAGCAGGATCGGCCAGATCGCGCCGGACACGATGACGACGACCTTCATGGTGTCGGTGATGCCGAGCAGGAGCATCGCGACCGGAATCAGCACGGGTGGCGGAATCGCGCGGAAGAACTCCAGCAGTGGTTCGAGGATCTCGCGTAGCGGGCGGAACCGGCCGATGACGACGCCGGCGGCGACGCCGAGGAGGATCGACGCGAGGAGGCCGGCCAGGAGCCGGTACAGGCTCGGCAGGACGTCGTCGACGAACGCCGGGCCGATCCAGGTCTGCCGGAACGCGTCGAGGAGCGTGCGGGGGCCGACGAGGAACCGGTTCGTCGACCGGGTGGAGCAGACGGCCCAGAGCGCCACGGTCAGGACGGGCAGCCCGACCGCGTACAGGACGTTCTCGGCGACCCGGACGCCCAGGTCGCGGGGACGGGCCCGGCCCGCGCCGAGGGCGGTCATCGGGCCGCCTCGTCCGCGAGCACCGACTGGTGCCAGGCCAGCGAACGGCGTTCGACGAAGCGGAACACGACGTTCACCAGCAGGCCGAGGATCCCGGTGACCACGACGAGGCCGTACAGGCCGACCGCGTCCCCGGAGGAGCGGGACAGCTCGATCATGCGCCCGAGGCCGGGGTTGCCGATCACCATCTCGGCGGTGACGGCCAGGATGAGTGCGACTGCCGCGCCGAGGCGCAGGCCGGTCATCAGGTACGGCAGAGCGGTCGGAAGGACGAGGTACCGCAGCCGCTCGGCGCGGGTGAGGCCGAAGCTCCGCGCGGTGTCCCGGGCGACGGTGTCGACGTCGGCGACGCCGTAGATCACCTGCACGAACACCTGCCAGAACGCCGCGTAGACGATGATGACGAGGGCGGCGCGCATCTGCAGGCCGAACATCAGCACGGCGAGGGGGATCAGCGCGACCGACGGCACCGGCCGCAGGAACTCGACGGTCGTGTGCGTCGCGCGACGCAGGAACGGCACCATCCCGACCACGGTCCCCAGTGCGACCGCCGCGAGCGTCGCCAGCGTCAGGCCGATCGCCCACGACGTCATGGTGAGCCGGACCCGCCGCCAGAACGCCAGGTCGCGGACCTCGTGGACCAGCCACCCGAAAACGTCCGTCGCGTACGGCAGGTAGTGCGGGTCGGCCAGTCCCAGTGCCGGGATCAGTTGCCAGACGACGAGGAACCCGAACAGGCCCACGGCACCCAGCAGGATCTTGCGCATCGGCCGGCTACTGCTGCTGGATGAGGCGGTCGAAGTCGGGTCGCCGGTCGAGGACGCGGTACTTCTGGGCGAGCGCCGCCAGTTGCTCCAGGCCGGCCCGGTCGAGCTCCCACCCGAATGCCGGGAGCCGTACGGAGTCCGCCACCGCGTCCGGCAGTTCGAGGTTGTCCTTGATGGCTTGCCGCAGGTCCGTCTGGTTGGCCGGATCCTTGGCCCAGGTGAGCGTCTTCCTCATCCCGGCCGAGAAGTCCGCGACGAGCTCGGCGTCGGAGTCCTTCAGCTTGCTCGACGTGATCGTGGTCAGGGTGGTGAGTCCGGGAACGGTGGCCTGGTACGGGGCGACCACGAGGACGTCACCGCGTTGGCGCATCTGGGTGATGAACGGCTCGGTCACCCAGGCGGCGTCGATGTTGCCGGCGGCGAGCTGGGCCGGCGCGTCCGGGAAGGCCACCTCGACGAACTTGACCTTGGTGGGATCGCCGCCGTCCTTCTCGACCGCCGCCATGATGGTGACGTCGCCGGCGGCGCCCAGGCTGTTGACCGACACCTTGCGCCCCGCGAGCTGGGCCGGCCGGGTGATGCCCGATTTGGCCGACGCCACCACCGCGTTGATGTCGTCACCGTCGGCGTAGGACGACGCGTAGTTCCCGATGATCACCACACCGAGGTTCTGCAGGTCGGCACGGAACGGGCCGAACGGCTGGCCGATGGCGAAGTCGATGTCGCCGTTGATCAGGGCCGGGATGGCCTGTGCGCCGCCCTGTGCGGGCACCACCTCCACATCGAGCCCCTGCTCCCGGAAGATGCCCGCCTTGATACCACCCCACAGCGCGGCGGTCTCGCTGATGGGCAGCGCCGCCACGCGGACCTTGCGCAGCTCGCCGCTCGCGCCGGGGGACGGATCGGTGGCGTCGGAGTCCGTGCAACCGGTCAGGGCGATCGCGAGGCCGGCGAGAACAGCGAGGGCGGTGACCTTCTTCATGGACGAGCCCTTCCGTGCGAAGCGCTGGTGCATCCGGAGGAGTGGGGGCCGGCGAGGTGAGGTAAACCATCCGACCGCGTCGATCAGCGTCATGCAGGGACGATTGATTGTCAAGAATTCCGATAAGGCGAATCGCAATGCGCGACGAGTGGTCCGGCCTCATGTGAATACGTCTTGACGCGTGACGATTTTGTGACCAAACTGTGTGGTTGCTGGTGCGGCGGCGAAGGGAGCGACGACTTGGCGATCGTGATCGTGGGCGCTGGTATCGGTGGCCTCACCACCGCGCTCAGCCTGCACCGGGCCGGCTTCCGTGACATCGCGGTCTACGAACGCGCCGCCGCGCTGCGCCCGCTCGGCGTCGGGATCAATCTGCTCCCGCACGCCGTCCGCGAGCTGACCGAATTGGGCCTCGGCGAACGCGTGGAAAGGCTGGGCGCAGCGCCCGGCACATTGGCCTACTACAACCGGCACGGTCAGCAGATCTGGAGCGAGCCGCGCGGGCTGGACGCCGGATATCGCTGGCCGCAGCTTTCCGTGCACCGTGGCCGGTTCCAGATGGAACTGCTCACCGTGGTGCGGGAACGGCTGGGGGCCGACGCGGTACGCACCGGGCACCGGCTCGTCGACGTCCGGAACGGCGTCGCACGCTTCGAGACGGCAGCGGGGGAGGTGAGCGTCGCCGGCGACCTGATCGTCGGCGCGGACGGCATCCATTCCGCGCTGCGCCGGCAACATCGGCCGGGCGAGGGGGCGCCGATCTGGAACGGGCTGACGCTCTGGCGGGGGACGGCGCGGGCACCCGGATTCCTGGACGGGCGAACCATGATCATGGCCGGGGACGCGGAACAGAAGTTCGTCGCGTACCCGATCGGTGCCGGCCTGATCAACGTCGTCGCCGAGCGGCGCGGGCCCGGTTTCGCCGGGCCGAACGCGGACTGGAACCGGGCGGTCGACCCCGCGCCGGTCGTCTCGCTCTTCGCGGACTGGCGTTTCCCGTGGCTCGACGTGCCGGAACTGCTGTCCGCCGCCGACGAGATCCTCGAATACCCCATGGTGGACCGCGACCCGATCGACACGTGGACCCACGGCAACACGACGCTGCTCGGGGACGCGGCGCACCCGATGTATCCGAACGGTTCCAACGGGGCGTCGCAGGCCATCCTGGACGCACGTACCCTCGCCTTCCACCTCGCCACCGCGCCGACGGTGCGGCAGGCGCTCGACGCCTACGAGGCGGACCGGCGGCCGGCGACCACAGCGCTCGTGCTGAGCAACCGGCGGCAGGGCCCGGAGCAGGTGATGGTGCTCGCCCACGAGCGCGCGCCGGACGGGTTCGCGCACATCCACGACGTCATCCCGCCGGAGGAGCTGACCGAGATCGCCACCGGGTACAAGAAGGCGGCCGGCTTCCTGCCCGCCGATCTCAACGAACGGGCCTCCCTGACGCCGACGGTCTTCTCGGGCGTACTGCGGTGACCGGCCCGGAAGCGACCGAGCTGGACGCGGCGCGACTGGCGTCGGTGATCTCACCGCTGCGCCGCACGCTGCTCGCCGCCGCCCGGGCCGCCGAGCACCTGCCGGAGATCCCGGACGCGCAGATCGAGATCGTGCGGGCCCTGCCCCGGGGCACCGTGTCCGGTCCCGGTGAGCTGGCCGAACGGCTCCGCCTGAGCCGCTCGACGGTCAGCAACCTGCTCACCACGATGGAGGGCAACGGCCTCGTCGAGCGCCGCCCCCGTCCCGGCAACCACCGCCACGTCGACGTCCTCGCGACCCCGAAGGCCCTCGACCTGTTCGACCGCTTCGACCTCGCGAGCGGAGACCTGGTCGCCCGCGCCGCGGCCACCCTGCCGGCGGCGGACCGCGCGGCCCTCGCCGCCGCGGTGCCCGCGTTGGAACGCCTGCGCGACGCCCTCGCGCAGGCCAAGGACACCCCATGAGTACGCGCCGACGCACCGACCGCCGCGCCGACCAGCCGGGCGGGGCCCGGTGAGCGCCCCGGCGGTTCCCGGCCTGGAGGCCGCGTTCGAGGTGGAGGTGCGGCTCGGCGCGCTGGAGGACCACGGGATGACCCGCGCGGGCCACCGCCGCGTCGTGCCTGTCGTCGGCGGCCGGGTGACCGGCCTCGTCGAGGCTGACATCCTTCCCGGCGGCGCCGACTGGCAGCTGGTCCGCCCCGACGGCGCGATCGAGATCGACACACGCTATTCGGCGCGCACCGCCGACGGCGGTCACGTCTACATCCGGACGTTCGGCGTCCGCAGCGGCCGGCCGGAGATCCTCGAAGCGTTGCTGCGCGGCGACGCGGTCGACCCCTCCGAGTACTACTTCCGCCTGGGCGTACGACTGGAGACGTCGGTGCCCGCACTGGCCGTCCTGGAGCAGTGCGTCTTCGTCGCGTCGGCGATCCGCGAGGCCGACCGGGTGCGCTACACCGCCTACCGCGTCACGTAGGTGTTCCCGGGCGGCGGGTTGTGCGTGTTCGCCTCCCCGTGCCCGGCCCCTGTGATATCCCATCTACTATGCGTCTTTAGTAGATGCCTGTGTCAGGGGCGACGGCCACGCGCCGGGCCGGACGTGCGGAGGGGGTGGGATGGGACGCTCTCACCCGCTGCTGCGGCTGGCGCTGTTCGTCGCCGTGACGTTCGGGGTGTTCGGCATGCACACCTTCGGCCACCCGACCGGACCTGAGGCCGCCCACGCGAGCGCCGCACACGGGAGCACCGCCGACGCCGGGACCGCCCACGAGAGCGCCGCCGCGCCCGACGCCGCACACGGAGAAGACGGCTCGCCCGGGCACGGCGAGGGGATGCACGCGTTCACCGTGTGCCTGGCGGTGCTGGGCGGCGCCCTCGTTCTCAGCGCCCTGTCCCTGCTGTGCCGGCCCCGCCGCGGCACCGGGACGCCGGCTGGCCCTCGGTCCCGCGGGCCCGGCCCGCACCGAGGTCCGCCCCGCCCGCCCATCGGGCTGCGACTGCGCGCCGTGACGGTCCTGCGCACGTGAGGAGACCACGGTCCGGCGTCTCGCCCGGACCCGACGACTCCGTTCCGGCACACCTCACGACAAGGACCACGTACCTGATGAATCCGACCATCCTCCGCCGCGCCGCCCTCGCGGGCGTTGCTCTGTCCGCCCTGCTCGCCACCGCCGCCTGCGGCGGCGCGCACGACACCGGCGGCATGACGCACGGCACCGGCAGCAGTTCCGCGGCGGGCGCCTCGCCCTCGGCCGGCGCCACCTTCAACGACGCGGACGTGATGTTCGCCCAGATGATGATCCCGCACCACCAGCAGGCGGTCACGATGGCCGACCTGGCCCCGACGCGCGCCAGCGACACCGAACTGAAGGACCTGGCCGCCAAGATCAAGGCAGCGCAGGATCCGGAGATCACCACCATGAAGGGGTGGCTCACGGCCTGGGGCAAGCCCACGGACCTGCCCAGCGACCACAGCATGCCCGGCATGAGCGCCACGCCCGGGCACGACATGCCGGGGATGACCTCGGGGATGCCCGGCATGATGTCCGAGCAGCAGATGAGGGAACTCGCCGCCGCGAACGGCGCTGCCTTCGACAAGATGTTCGCCGAGATGATGATCGCCCACCACAACGGCGCCATCGACATGGCCAAGGCCGAGCAGGCCGACGGCCGCAGCCCCGAGGCCAAGGCGCTCGCCGCCGAGATCGCCTCGGACCAGGCCACCGAGGTGCGGACCCTGCAGAAGATCCTCGACCGCCTGTAGACGGCCGGGTGTGGCCGGTCCGGGCCCCGAGGCCCGGGACCGGCCGCACCGCCACGACACCTGACGTACCCTGACCGGTACGAAGGGAGAGCACGTGGCGGAACTGGGCAAGCTCGAATCGTCCGTGATGGACGTCCTGTGGTGTGCCCCCGAGCCCGTGCTCGTGCGCGACGTCCTCGACGCGGTGACCACCGACCGGGCCCTGGCGTACACGACAGTCCTCACCGTGCTGGACAACCTGCACCGCAAGGGCTGGGCCGTCCGGGAGAAGGACGGCAAGGCCTACCGCTATCGCGCGGCCGGCACTCGCGAGGAGATCATCGCCCGGACACTGCGCCGGGTCGTCGAGACGAGCACCCATCCCGACCTGGTGCTCCTGCACTTCGCCCGGTCCGCCTCCGACCACGAACTGCACATCCTGCGGCAGGTCCTCGACGAGCGGAAGTCCGAGGCGTGAGCCTCGCGCTCGCCCTCGTCACCGGCGCGGCGTTGGTCGCCTGCTGTGGCCCCGCCGTGCTGCGGCTGTGCTTCCGGCACGTCGCCGACCCGGTCGCGATGCTGCTCGGCTGGCTCGGCCTGATCGTCGCGGTGATCGCCACCTTCGTCCTCGCCACCGTGATGCTCCTCGCCCCGGGCAGCACCCGGCAGTGGGCGCTGCACGACCTCGCCCGCATCTGCTGGCACTGGGCGCAACCCAGCCGGCCGCCCGCCGTCGACGAGATCGCCGGGGCGGCCGGAGCACTGATCCTGCTGGCCGTGCTCGTCCGGTTCACGGCGACCTGCGCCCGCCGGGCCGTGCGCGCCCACCGCGCCCGCCGAGCCCACGCCGACCTGCTCACGCTCGCCGGCGGCCCGCCGGAGCGCGGCGAGGCGCCGGTGCTGTGGATCCCCCACCCGACCCCGATGGCCTACAGCCTCGGCGGATCCCGCGGGCTGACGGTCCTGGCCAGCGCCGCCGGTGACCTGCCGGCGGACCAGCTCGCCGCGGTGCTCAGCCACGAGCGGGCACACCTGCGGGAGCGCCACCATCTCCTGGTGGCCGGCGTGGAGGGGCTCGCGGCTGCCGTACCGTGGCTGCCCCTGACCCGGCAGGCGCCCGCGGCCGTGCGCCTGCTCGTCGAACTCTGTGCCGACGCCGCCGCCGTCCGCGAGTGCGGCCAGACCGCCGTACGCGACGCGCTGCTGACCTTCGCCGGCGCGCCGCACCCGCCGTCCGCGCTGTCGATGGCCGGCGCCGACATGGCCATCCGGCTACAGCGCCTCCAGGGGCGCCGCCCGCACCGCCGCAACCTGCTCGCCCGCGCCGTGCTCGCCTCGACCGCCCTGGCCGCCCCTCTGGGCGTCGGCGTGGTCACCGGCGTCCTGTTCTGCCTGTAGACGCCGTACCGCCCGTCCGGCGCGGGCGCGACCTACTACATGCCGGCGTTGACCAGGATCGCGGTGGCCAGTAGGACGGCCACCATCAGCACCGCCTCCGCCAGCACCGTGTGGCGCAGGCGGCGCATGCCGTCCGGCGTGGGGTCGTCCAGCCGCGGTACCACCCGCCTGCTGTTGTAGAGCCCGACCACGGCCACGACCGCCACCAGCGCGACCTTGACCAGGAGCACCCGTCCCCAACCGGTGCTCACCAGATGACCCGGCCGGTCCAGGATCGCCACTGTCAACGCGACGCCGGCGGCACCCGTCAACGCCACGGCCGCGCTGGCCGGAACGGAGAACCGCACCGCCATCTCGGCGGCGCCCGTCGGCACACCGAGGCGCGCACGCCCCAGCAGCAGCGCCGCCAGGAGCAGAACCCCGCCGACCCACACCGCTGCGGCGACGGTGTGCGCCACGTCCGCCGCCACGACGAGCATTCGAGGCCGCGCGGTGACGGTGTGCCCGTCGAACAGGAACGAACCGAGCAGCAGCGCCACCGTGACACCGAGGAGTACCGGCCGGACCGCTCGCGCGCGTACCCGTTGCGCCTCCTCGCCGCTCGCGTCACCGCCGGCCGGCACGACCAGGGGGCGAGGGGCCGTCGGGATCGCGGCGACCGTCACCACGGCATGCCGCCCGACCGCGTGCCGGCCCCGGATCAGCGCCGCCTCCAGGGAACCGGCCACGAGCAACCCGGCCGCGCCGGCGAACCGCAGGCCCAGCCCGGCGGCCACCGGCGTACCGCCGAGCGCGGTCAGCGCCTGCACGCTGACCGCCGAGGCGAAACTACCCGCGGGGCTGAACACCACCGCCAGCGCCGCCAGTTCGAGCACCACGCCGGCCGCCACCGTCAGCCCGGCGACCCGCACCCAGACCTGGACCAGCCGGATGTCGCTGCGTGTTCCCACCAGTGTGGTCAGCGCGAAGACGAGACCACCCACGCCGAGCAGGATCGCCCCGTAGGACAGCCACCGCCCCGCCGTGCCGACCAGCCGCACCGGACCCTGGTCGGCGTCGGCGGTGTGACCCACCGCGTGCCCGCCGGAGTGGGCCGGTGGAGACGCCGACGGAACCGCCGGTCCACCGTGACCGGCGTGCCCGTGCGCGCCGGCAGTGGGCCGAGGCGTGGCGGTCGCGCCCGGTGGCGCGGCGGCCGGGACCACTGTGAACGTGACATCGCCGGTCAGGGGATGGGCGTCCGGGGCGGCCACGCTCCAGCGCAGCGTGAACTCCCCGTTGGTCAACTCGGCGGAGGGGTGGACCAGCCACGTACGGCCCCCGTCGGGGGTGTGACTGCTCGCCGGAACGGCCGCACCCTCGCGGGTGAGCCGGAAGCCGGCCCCGGTGGGCGTGCCGGGGGCGCTGAACGTCAGCCGGATCTCTCCGACCGCGCCGTCCACGCGTGCGCCGTCCGCCGGTACGACCTTGAGCAGCTTGAAGTGCGCGGTGGCGGGCGACGCGAATCCGAGCACCACGAACACGGCGGGGCACAACGCCAGCCACACCAGCAGCACCCACCGTGCCGCGCCGCGCGCCGGCAACCGATGACGCCGCGGGAAAGGCACCGCTGGTCCCTTCGTCGGGGAGACCTGGACCCGGTGCCCATCGCTCCGACCGGTCGCCATCCTAGGGGAACTACTAACAATGGGTAGTAGAGCCCCGGGCTGCGCCGACGGCCACGGTCAACCGGTCGTCGCGGGCGCCAGGGCGCGCTTGTCCGGCTTACCGCTGGGCGCCACCGGAACCCGGTCGATCGACTGGATCGTCCGCGGGACCGACGCCTCTCCCAGCGCCCGTGAGGTGGCGGGCGGTCGCTAATCGGTTGCCCGCCGCGGTGGGGACTGCCTAGATTGCCGATCATGCGCGACATCGACGGGTATGCCGGATGAGCGGCCGTCTCCGCGAGATCGCCCGGCAGACGGTCGCGATCGCCGAGTCGGGACGCTATCGCAACGACGCCGGTGACGACGTCGAGATCGGGGCGGCGGTACGCGCCGCCGTCGCCGGCACCCGGCACCACCCGCCGGACGAGGTGCTCGCAACAGGAGACGCGAAGCCGGGCGCCGGCGACGTGGAGGTGACGTACGAGTCGACGTTGCAGGTGGCCCACCGGCTCGGTCCCGGCGCGGCGTGTCTGGTGTTCGCGTCGGCGAAGAACCCGGGTGGCGGGTTCCTGGGCGGGGCGCAGGCGCAGGAGGAGAGCATCGCCCGCTCGTCGGCGCTCTACCCGTGCCTGCTCACCGCGCCGGAGTTCTACGCCTTCCACCGGGCGCAGCGGGATCTGCGGTACAGCGACCGGGTCGTCTACTCCCCGGGCGTGCCGGTGTTCCGCGACGACAAGGGCAACCTGCTCGACCGGCCGTACACCACGTCCTTCCTGACCGCGGCGGCGCCCAACCTGGGCGCGGTCCTGCGCAACCAGCCGGAGCGGGCCGCCGACGTGCCGGCGGTGCTGGCGCGGCGTGCCCGGCGGGTGCTGGAGGTCGCGGCCGCGCACGGGCATCGGACCGTGGTGCTGGGCGCGTGGGGGTGCGGGGTGTTCCGGAACGATCCGGCGACGGTGGCCGGCGCGTTCGCCGACGCCCTCCGGGTGGTCGATCGGTTCGACCTCGTGGTGTTCGCCGTTCGCGACGGGCTGCCGGGCACACCGGTGTACCGCACGTTCGCGGAACGCTTTTCGGTAGGTTCGTCGCATGAGTGACGACACCTTCCGGTCGGTGGAGATCGAGCGCACCAGCGTGGGCAGATACGTCGTGCGCAACGCCCGTGGCGGCGAGCTGTCGATGGGTACCGGGGAGGACGCGACCTTCACGCCCGTGGAACTGCTGCTGGCGGCCCTCGGGGGCTGCACCGCCGTGGACGTCGACCACGTGACCAGCCGGCGCGCCGAACCGACCCGGTTCGCCGTCACGGTGAGCGGCGACAAGATCCGCGACCCGGAGGCCGGGAACCGGATGGAGAACCTCACCGTCACGTTCGCGGTGACGTTCCCGGACGGTGCGGACGGTGACCGGGCCCGCGAGGTGCTGCCGCGTTCGCTGCGACAGTCGCACGACCGGCTCTGCACCGTGTCCCGGACGGTGGAGCTGGGCACTCCCGTCTCCGTCGTCGACGCGACGGCCGACCCGGACTCGACCGAACCGCGGTGAGTGGTGGGGGCCCGGCTGAACGGGCGATCGGTCTCCCGATCACCTTGACACTTGTCTATGTTAACGAGAACATTTCCGTAACCCGGCGGTAATGCCGCTGCCACGAGCGTCACGGATGAGGCGAGCCGCCGCGGCCGGCCGGTGACGACCAGGGCGCAGGAGGTTCTCGGTGACAGGGACCGCACGGAGGACGCGTACGGCGGCGGTCGTGGTCTCGGCGGCGCTGGTCCTCGCCGCGGGGGTGCTGGCCGGGATGCCCCCGGCGTCGGCGGCGAGCGTCGACACGTCCGCGTCGTACGTGGTCGTGAACCGGCACAGCGGCAAGGCGATGGACCTGTACGACTGGTCGGCGGCGGAGAACGCGCCGGTGAACCAGTGGACGCGCAACGACCTCGCGGTGCAGCAGTGGCAGTTCGTGGACGCCGGCGGCGGGTTCTACAAGGTGCGGTCCCGGCACAGCGGGAAGGTGCTGGAGTTGCCGACCGGCGGCGACGGCACCCAGCTCGTCCAGAGCACCGACCGCTCGTCGGCCACCCAGCAGTTCCGGTTGCAGGACTCCGCGGGCGGGTTCGTGCGGTTCGTGAACCGGCAGTGGGGCAAGGTCGTCGACGTGTGGCAGTGGTCGACAGCCGACGGTGGCCGGCTGGCCGGCTACGCCGATCTCGACGGCGCCAACCAGCAGTGGCGGCTGATCCGGCTGGGCGGCGGCACGCCCACCCCGGCGCCCACCACCCCGGCACCGGCCTACCCGCAGCCCGGCCGGGTTGCCGGCGACATCGGCGTCCACGACCCGACGGTGGTCAAGCGACCCGACGGCACCTACCTCGTCGCGCACACCGGTGACGACGTCGCGCTGAAGACCTCCGCCGACCGGGTCACCTTCCGCAACGCGGGCGCCGCCTTCCCCGGTGGCGCGCCGTGGACCACCACGTACACCGGCGGCGCGCGCAACCTGTGGGCTCCGGACCTGTCGTACCGCAACGGGCGTTACCACCTGTACTACTCGGCGTCGACGTTCGGATCCAACCGCTCGGCGATCTTCCTGGCCACCAGCACCACCGGCGACTCCGGGAGCTGGACCCACCAAGGACTGGTCGTCGAGTCGCGGACCACCGACGACTTCAACGCCATCGACCCGAACCTCACCGTCGACGACCAGGGCCGCTGGTGGCTCGGTTTCGGCTCGTTCTGGTCCGGCATCAAGATGATCCCGATCGACCCGGCCACCGGGCGCCGGCTCGGCAGCACCATGCACAGCGTGGCCGCCTACGGCCCCGGCATCGAGGCGCCGGTCCTGGTCAAGCGCGGCTCCTGGTACTACCTGTACGTCTCGTTCGACCGCTGCTGCCAGGGCGCCGCCAGCACGTACCGGATCATGGTCGGTCGGTCGGCGAGCCCCACCGGGCCGTTCGTGGACCGCGCGGGCCGGAACATGCTCGCCGGCGGAGGCACCCAGATCCTGGCCTCACACGGCAGCGTGCACGGTCCCGGCCACCAGGCGGTCCTCGCCGACACCGACGGCGACGTCCTCTTCTACCACTACTACGCCGACGACGGCGCGTCGCTGCTCGGCGTCAACCGCATCGGCTACGACGCCGCTGCCTGGCCCTACGTGTACTGAACCGGCCACCTGGGAGGGCGCGCATGTCACCTCGGCACTTTCTCCACCCGGCCCGCCGCCGTACCGGACCGGGGCGCCGCCACCTTCCACCTGGAGCAGGCGCCCGGCAACCGCTGCGGCGGACTCGGCGTACCCCTTTCTCGGAGGTCGAACGATGCTCAACCCCGCAGTGACGTCACCGGCCGGCGCCCCACGGGGCCGGCGCCGCGCCGGCCTGGCACTGGCCCTGGTGGCGGCGCTGGCCGCCGTGGCCGGCGCCGCAGTGGTGGCCGCGCCGCCGGCGCAGGCGGCCACCATCGACACCAGCGCCTGGTACGTGCTCGTCAACCGCAACAGCGGCAAGGTCCTCGACGTCCGGGACACCTCGACCGGCGACGGCGCGGCGATCCAGCAGTGGTCCCGCAACGACGGCGAATGGCAGCAGTTCCAGTTCGTCTCCTCCGGCAGCGGCTACTACCGCCTGAAGGCCCGCCACAGCGGCAAGGTGGTGGACCTGTGGGAGTGGAACGTCGCCGACGGCGCGGAGTACCGGCAGTGGCCCGACCTCAACGCCACCAACCAGCAGTTCCAGGTGCGCGACTCGGACAGCGGCCACATCCGGCTGATCAACCGGCACTCCGGGAAGGCGCTGGAGGTGTGGGAACGGTCGACCGCCGACGGCGCCCGGGTCAGCCAGTACGCCGATCTCGACGGCGCCAACCAGCAGTGGCAGATGGTCCGGGTGGGCACCGGCGGCACACCGACCACCCCGCCGCCGTCCACCGGGTGCGGCAGCGGCTCCTACCAGGCCGAGGCCGTGCTGAACGGCGGCACCTGGACGGCGCGCAACGGATCGTCGACCGTGTACTCGGGCTCGGACATGCTGTCGGCGATGCAGGCCGCCGTGAACTCCCTGCCGGCCGGACGGACCGCCAAGCAGCGGGTGGTGGTGCGCGGCTCCGGGTCGATGAGCGCGGGGTCGCGGTTGTCGCTGCCGTCGTACACGACGCTCGCGGTCTGCGGCACGATCACCGTGACCGGCTCGGGGTCGGGCGACTACGCGCCCGTCTACTCGCGCGGGACCACCGACGTCGAGGTGCAGAACCTGACCCTCACCGGGGCGCCGCTGTACGGGATCTTCATGCGCAACGTGAACAACCTGACGCTCGGGCAGATCGACATGCGGCTGTCCGGCGGTCTGGGGGTGCGAATCGACAACCACGGCGGCGACCGGGCGGTCAAGGTGCGCAACGTGCGCATCGACACCGTGTACGTGTCAGGGACCGGCGCGCACGGCGTGGAGACGTACGGCGTGGACGGCCTGACCATCGGCACCGTCACCGCGCGCAACACCGGCTACTCCGGTCTGCTGCTCAACGACACGGTCAACGCCACTGTGGGCACCGTCGACGCGCAGGGCGCCGGCACCGGAACCGGGTACGCGGCGTTCCGGATGGCCAACCGCAACGGCCGGATCGGCAGCTCGTACCCGGCGAACATCCGGGTCGGCACCGTGATCGCGTCCGGCGGCGGGCGGGGGATCTTCTGCGTGTCGGAGTCCGGCGGCGCGGTCATCGACCGGGTGACCATCTCGAACACCGGAAACAACTCGATCCTCGTGGAGAACTGCTACAACGTCACCATCGCCGGGGTGTCCGGAACGGTGACGGGCGGCGGCGAGGTGCGGATCGCCTCGCGGACCGAGTTCCCGATCTCCTCCGGCATCCGCTTCCAGAACCTGACAGTCACCAACACGAACATCACCCAGAGCCCGTGCGGCGGGGCGAACAACACGATCAGCAACGTCACGCGGGTCAACTCGACGCTCACCTGGTGCTGACGATCCGGCTGCCCCGCAGGGCGTGTGGTCCGGGGGCAGCCGGTCGGGAGTGCTGCCGGACGGCTCGTGGACGCCCAGGGCCGCCTTCCACGCCCTGGCCGAATACGGCCGCGTCCGTGCGCTGAGCCGGACCGAATTCGGTGGTGGAGATCGCGGCGGGCGGGCAAGGTAGGACTGCACGCCGGCGGCGAGCGCCGCCACGACGACTACCACCAGGAGAGACCATGCGAGCAGCTTCCACGCTTCGGACCCTTGCCCGTCCTACCGTGGAGCTTCGCCTTGGCCTTGTTGAACCTCGGAATCGTCGCGCATGTTGACGCCGGAAAGACCAGCCTGACCGAACGCCTGCTCTACGAGGCGGGCGCCGTGTCCGAGCCGGGCAGCGTCGACGCCGGCACGACGCGGACCGACTCGATGGAGCTGGAACGCCGCCGTGGCATCACCATCCGGGCGGCCGTCACGTCGATCACCATCGGCGACCTGAGCATCAACCTGCTGGACACCCCCGGCCACCCCGACTTCATCGCGGAGGTCGAGCGGTCCCTGGCCGTCCTCGACGCCGCCGTGCTCGTGGTGTCGAGCGTGGAGGGCGTCCAGCCGCAGACCGTCGCCATCTGGCGGGCGCTGCGCCGCATCGGCGTACCGACCGTGTTCTTCTTCAACAAGGTGGACCGTAGCGGCGCCGACGTGGACCGGGTGACGGCCCAGGTGCGGCAGCGGCTCGGGGCGCGGCCGGTCCTGCTCACCACCGTCACCGGCCAGGGCCGCCGCGAGGCCCGGGTGCGGCCCGTGAACCTCGACGCCGAACCGGTGGTGGCGGAGGTGGCGGAGGTCGACGACGCGGTGGCGGCGCGCTGGCTGACCGACCGCCCGGTACGCGTCCGCGACGTCCGGCGGGCGCTCCGGCGCGCGGTACGCCACGGGGAGCTGGTTCCGGCGGTGTGCGGTTCGGCGATCACCGGCGCCGGGGTGCGCCGGTTGTGCGACGTGCTGGCCGACCTGCTGCCGTACGGCGAGACGCGGGACGGGCCGCCGGCGGGCACGGTCTTCGCCGTCGACCGGGACGGGCACGGCCGGCGCGTCTGGCTGCGGTTGTGGTCCGGGCGGCTGCGGGTCCGGGACCGGGTGCGGCTCACCGACGGTCGTCCGGAGCCGGTGACCGAGATCGCCGTGATCGAGCCCGGGGGTGTGCTGGTGCGGGGGTCGGTCTCCGCCGGGCAGATCGCGGCGGTACGCGGGGTGTCGGCCCGGATCGGCCAGCACATCGGCGACCCACCACGGCGGCACGGCTACCGGTTCCCGCCGCCGACCCGGCAGGCGGTCGTCGAGCCGGTCGACCCGGCGCAGCGCCTGGCGATGTTCGCCGGCCTGGCCGAGCTGGCCGACGAGGACCCGCTCGTGGACCTGCGCCTCGACGAGCAGCAGGCGGAGGCGGTGATCCGCCTGCACGGCGAGGTGCAGAAGGAGGTGCTGGCCGCCCTGATGGAGGACCGGTACGGCGTCCGGGTGCGGTTCTCCGGCACGCTCACCGCCTGCATCGAACGGGTCGCCGGCACCGGCGCCGCGCAGGAGCGGGTACGGGAGCGCGGCAATCCGTACCTGGCCGGGCTGGGGTTGCGCATCGAGGCCGCCCCGGCCGGGCACGGCATCGAGTTCCGTCCCGGGATCGAGCCGGGCCGGCTGCCGCCGGCGTTCGTCGCCGCCACCGAGGAGGGCGTGCGGGCCGCGCTGCGGCAGGGCCGGCACGGCTGGCCGGTCACCGACTGCACCGTCACCATGACGGCGTCCCGGTACTGGCCCCGGCAGAGCCGGCCGCACCAGAAGTTCGACAAGTCGATCTCGACGGTGGCGGCGGACTTCCGCAACCTCGCGCCGGTCGTGGTCGCCGCCGCGCTGCGGCAGGCCGGTACGCGGGTGTGCCAGCCGATCGAGCGGTTCGACGTCAACCTTCCCCGGCACGCGGTGGAGACGGTGCTGGCGCTGCTCGGCCGGCTCGGAGCGGTCGTCCACGACACCGCCGTCGCGGGCGGATACCTCGAGGTGAGCGGCACCCTGCCGTCCGCCCGGGTGCCGCGGGTCGTCGCCGCCCTGCCCGACCTCACCGGCGGCGAGGCGGTGCTGACCACCACCTTCGACCACTATGCGCCGGTCACCGGCGAGGAGCCGCCGAGGCTGCCCCGGCGCGGGCCCGACCCGGACGACCGGGAGGCGTGGTTCCGGGCCGTACCGAGGTAGGCCGCGCCGGGCGGCGACGGGCGCTTCGCGGCGATAGGATCACCGGCGCCCGCCGCCGCCCGTACCCGTTGGAGCCCCGCTGTCAGCGCAGCCGGCCACCCGCCCCGCCCGGCGTGTCCGCCGGGTGCTGGCCGCGGTGTGCCTGCTCGTCGTGGCCGGGCTGCCCGCCGGGTCGTCGAGCGCCGGGGCCACCGGCACGGGAACGCTGCGGGTGCTCCAGATGAACCTCTGCAACAGCGGCCGGGCCGGCTGCTACACCGGCCGGGCCGTCCGCCAGGCCGCCGAGGTGATCGCCGCCGAGGCGCCCGACGTGGTCACGCTCAACGAGATCTGCCGCGACGACGTGGTGACGCTGGAGCGTACGCTGCGGGCCGCCCGCGCCGGCGGCACGGTGGTGTCCGCGTTCCAGGCCGCCGGTGACCGCCCCTCCGGCGGCCCCACCCGGTGCAACAACGGCGAGCCGTACGGGATCGGGCTGCTGGCCCGTCTCGACGACCGTGACGCCCGGCCGTCGGTGCACCGGGGAACCTATCCGGCGCAGGACCTCGCCGACCCGGAGGAACGCGTCTGGCTGTGTGTCCGGGCCGCCGGACTGCACGCCTGCACCACGCACCTGGCGAACACCAGCGGCCAGGTCGCGCTGGCCCAGTGCGGGCATCTGCTCGGCGCGGTGGTGCCGGGCGTCCGGGGCGACGCCTGGAGCGCGCCGGCCGTCGTCGGCGGTGACCTCAACCTGCACGCCGGTGGCACGCCGGACGTGCGCTCGTGCGTGCCGGCGGGCTACCGGCGGACCGACGACGGCGCCCGGCAGCAGATCGTGGCGTCGAGCGGCGTGACGATCTGCTGCCGCCGCTCGCTGGACATGCGCGGGACGACCGACCATCCGGCGCTCGTGGCGACCATGATCCGCTCGTGGTCGGTGCCGCCACCGGGACGGTACTGACCGGGACCGGGGGACCGTGCGGGACGAGTCGACCGGGGTCAGAGGAACCGCCAGCGCTGGTGTGCGGCCCCGGTGTCGTCGGCGAGGACCGCCTGCGCGCCCTGGGCGCCGGAGCCGCCGCTGAGCCCGAGCACCCGGCCTCCGTTCGCGCACTGGATCCGGAACCAGCCGCCTCCGCCGTGCCGCAGCCGCCACCTGTGGTCGGCGGTGCCGTTGTCGGCCCACTGGACGATCCGGGCCCCAGCCGCTGTCGAACCGCCCTCGACACCCAGCACCTTGCCGCTGTTGCCGTTGCGCAGCCGCAGGTAGCCACCGGCGTCCACCAGCGCGGTCCAGAGGTGGTCGGCGGTGCCGGTGTCGCCCCACTGGATGACCAGCCCGCCGTCGGCGGTGGACATGTTCTGCACGCCGAGCACCAGCCCGCTGCCGAGGTTCTGGATCCGCCGCGCCCCGTTGGGCAGGAACCGCCACTGGTTGTCCAGGCTGCCGTTGTCCGGGTCCTGCACGGCGAACGCGCCCTGGGCGGTCGAGCCGCCGGAGATGCCGAGCAGCTTGCCGGTGTGCACGTTGCGCAGCTTGTGGCTGCCGTCGCCGACGTCGACGACGGTCCACAGGTGGTCGGCGGTGCCGTTGTCCGCCCACTGGAGGATCCGGGCGCCGTCGGCGGTGGACATGTTCTCCACCCCCAGCACCTTGCCGCTGTTGACGTTGCGCAGCCGCAGCGCCGATCCGTCGACCACCGGTTGCCAGTCGTGGTCGGCGGTGCCGGTGTCGCCCCACTGCAGCGCGAGCCCGCCGTCGGCGGTGGACATGTTCTGGATGCCGAGCACCAGGCCGCTGGCCGCGTTCGCCAGCCGGAAGCTCGCCTCCCCGCCGCCACCGCCCGCGCCGACCCGCCAGTAGACCGTGTAGTTGTGCCCGTGGGCGTCGTAGAACGGGCCGAGGTTCACAGTGGCGCCGTCGGCCCGGGCGGTGAACGCGAGACTGCCGGCGCCGGTACGGGTGACCGAGCCGGGGTCCAGCGTCGGCAGGCCGCTCAACGTGGCGTTGCCGTAGTTGCCGGAGAGCACCACCGGCCCGTACGTGACGGCCTGGACCGCGGCGTCGTCGTTGGCGGCGACGGTGGCCACCCGCATCGGCAGCCGGACCGTGACCGTGTCGCCGGAGGTCCAGGCGCGGGTCAGGACGGCGTAGCTGCCCGGCGTGGTGGCGATGCCCGCCGCGACGCCGTTGACGCTGACGGACGCCCCGCCGGCCCACGCCGGGATCCGGATCCGCATCGTCCAGGAGCCGCCCACCGAGCCGGTGACGGTGAGCGTCGTGGTGTCGCCGACCGGGTACGAGGTGGCCTGCGTGACGGTGATGCCGCGCTGGCTCCAGGTGAGCACCGAGGGGACGAACAGGTTGACGGTCAGCGTCGTGCCGTTGTGGAAGTAGATCGCGTCCGCCAGCGTCGTGTTGGTCTCCAGCCCGGTGCCCTGGCAGCACCAGAAGGAGTTGTAGTCGGTGCTCCAGGTGCCGCCGCCCCACGCCGGGCCGACACCGCGCCGCCCGCCCGGGTTGAGCGGGGTGAAGTACGTGACGTGACCGTGCGCGTCGGCCGGGTTCTGCTGGCCGATCATGTGGTTGAGCAGCGCACGCTCGTAGAAGTCGGCGTACGCGACCCGGTCCGGGTCGAGCTGCCACAGCTCCCGGGTCAGCTTGAGCATGTTGTACGTGTTGCACGCCTCGCAGGTGTCGTTGCGCAGGTAACCGGCGATCGCGTTCGGGGCGCGGAAGTGCTCGGCCTGGCTGTTGCCGCCGATGGCGTACGTGTGGGCGCCGACCGTGATGGCCCACGCGTTCGCGGCGATGTCCCGGTAGCGGGTGACGCCGGTGGCCTTGTACTCCCGGGCCGCGCCGATCCACTTGGGCACCTGCGTGTTGGCGTGCAGCCCGTTGAGCTGGTCGGAGGTCGCGGCGAGCGGGTTGAACGCGGCGGCGTGATCGAACCGCTGCGCGACGGTGAGCCACCGACCGTCGCCGGTCTGCTGGTAGAGGTCGGTCAGCACCGCGTTCATGCCGCCGAACTCGGTGCCGAGCATGGCCTGCATCTGGGCCGAGGTGAGCCGGCCGGTGCGCTGGTCGACCCAGCCGGCCAGCGCCAGCAGCACGTCCCGGGCCTGGGTGCTGCCGATCAGCCGCCACACGTCCAGCAGCCCGGCGAGCGTCTTGTGGATGCAGTAGTAGGGGACGTTGCCGTTGCTCAGCGTCCGGGCCTCCAGCGCGGTGAAGTCGGACTCCGGGAAGCCGGACAGGTAGCCGGCGCCGAACCCGGCCGCGCCGTTGTTGGCCTGGCAGCGGGCCAGCTCGGCGACCATGGTGAGCGCCTTGTCCCGGCAGGTGGTGTCGCCGAGCACCGCCCACGCCTGCGCCCAGGCGGTCAGGAAGTGCCCCTGCATGTGGGTGCGGAACGGGAAGTTCGGGGCGTCCCAGCCGCCGTTGGCGGCGGCGCCGCCGGTGGACAGGCGGTGGTTGGCCCGGAAGTTGTAGAGCAGCCGGTTCACGTCGACGAAGCGCAGGTAGGCGACGGTGCGGTTCTGGTTGTCCTGCCAGCGGCCGGCGGTCAGCCGCACCTGGCCGGGGTCGAACGCGTACGCGGACACGCCGATGTCGGGGCGGGCCGGTGGGAGTGCGGCGCGCGCCGTACCGCCGGGGATGACGGACCCGGCGGCGGCGCCGGCGGTGGCCGCGACGGCTGTCGCGGCGGTGGTGCGCAGGACGAATCGGCGGTTCACCAGGGGAGCGGGCATGGCGGCCTCCGTGGCGGGGGACGGTGGTGGTGGGGGACGGTTACGCGGTGATCCGGAGAGTGGCGTTAACGCTAACAACGCCCCCTAGCCTGGCGTTTACATAGCTGACTGTCAATTGATTCGCAGCGTTAACGCGGCCGGCCCGTCCGCCGGACGGCGGCTGTCTCCACGACCACGATGGCGATCAGCAGCGCGGCCATCAGCGCGGAGCCGACCAGCAGCGGCAGCCGGTGGGCCAGCAGTCCCAGCGCCACCAGCGCCACCAGCCCGGCCGGCCGGTGCCAGGACACCCGGTGATGCACTGCCGCCGCGAGCAGGATCCAGCCGATCAGGAACAGCGCCGGGCCGCTGAGCGTCACCACGAACGCGGCCGGGGCGCGGGACAACGGCTCGGCGATCATCACCTTCGCGCCGACGGCGGCGGCCACCACGCCCGCCACCATCAGCAGGTGCAGGTAGCCGGCCAGCAGGCCCAGCCGGCTCCCGGACGGCCCGAGCGCGTCGATCGCCGTGCCCAGCCGCATGCCGCCCGGCACCAGGTAGAGCGCGCCGATGCTCACCGCGTTGACGAACACCAGCGCGAACGCGACCGTCCGGTAGAGGTCGAAGCCGGTGGTGCTGTAGACGATCCCGGCGGACAGGATCAGCTCACCCAGCGCGATGATGTAGATCTGCTGGTAGCGCTCGGCCAGGTGCTCGCCGACGATCTGGAGGTCGGTCCAGGTCGCGCGGCCCAGCCCGGGCGTCGGCCAGCGCAGCCGGGCCAGCGCGAGATCCAGCACGACCGCCGCGGTCCAGAGCGCCACCTGCGCCGGACCGGCGAGCGCGCCGGTCACCCAGAGCACCCCGGAGACCGCGAACCAGATCGCCACCCGCAGGCTCCGCAGCCGCAGCGGATGCCCGCGCAGCGCCGGCAGCAGGAGGGCGGGCCGGCCGAGGTGGATCGCCACGTACGCGCCGGCGAACACGAGCGCGTGCCCGGTGTACGCGGTGGGCGCCGAGGCCGCCATCAGCAGGCCGCCGAACATCACCCAGATCAGCAGCGCGACGATCACCGGAGAGCGGGGGTCGAACCAGTCGGTCGACCACGCGGTCACGAACCACACCCACCAGATCGGCGCCAGCAGCAGGGCGGTCCGGAACGCCCCGCCGAGGCTGAGGTCGTGCTCCAGCGTCAGGGAGAGCCGGTTCAGCGCGAGAAGGAACGCCAGGTCGAAGAAGAGTTCCAGGAACGACGCCCGGTGGGAGGCCTCACGTGGCCGCAGCAGATGTCCTCGCAGCCCATTCGCCATCCGGTCCCTTCCGTACGCGCCGTCGCCGACACCAGTCGTACCAGCCGGTGCGGCGCTCGCGCGGGCGAACGCCGCAGGCGGGCCGATCGTCGTCCCGGCCCGCCCCGCGGTGGTCAGCGGTTGCGGTAGTGGTTCACGGCCAGGGTCACCCCGCACGCCAGCGCCAGCGCGCCGAAGGCCGAACCGGCCCACGGGTTGTCCAGGACGCTCGACGACACCACGTTGGCGGCCACGCTCACGATCAGCACCAGCCAGAGCAGCGGGCGCATCCGGGTGACCGGCGTCGGGGCTGCGGCGGTCTCGGCGGTACGGTCCAGGTCGTTCACGGCTGCCTCCTCGGGTGATCTTCTCTGCGACCCACGCTATGCGCGCGGTCGGCCGGGAACGATCCCGCCAGCACGACGACCGGGGTGCAGCAGGCTGTACTTTCCGCGCCCGGCCCTGACGGACGGCGGCAGCGGTGACCTATCGTGGCGCCGGGGGTGGGCCGGGGATGGAGTACGTGCGCAGGCGGTTCCGCGCCGCGGTGGACGCGCTGGAGCACCTCGTCGGCGGGCTCGGCACCGCCGTGCTGGCGCTCGGCGCGCTGTTCGGGGCCGTCGTCGTGGCGGCGGCCTGCGTCGGCGGGGTCGGACTGCTGCTCGTACCCGGGATGCTGCGGGCGGTGCGGTCGGTGGCCGACCGCGAGCGCGCCCGGCTGTCCCGGTCGGGGCCGCCGATCCCGTCGCCCGGCCCGGCGCCGGCCGCCCTGCGCCCGGCGCTGCGCGACCCGGTCGTGCGGCGGGAGCTGCGCTGGATCGCCGTCCACGGAACGCTCGGCTTCGGCGCCGGCCTGATCGCGCTCGCGCTGCCGATCTACGCCGTGCAGGACATGACGTTCCCGCTGTGGTACCGGCTGGTGCCGCCGGAGGCCGGCGCGCCCGGGATCGGCTGGTGGCGCATCGACGGGCTCGGCGACGCGCTCGCGGTCGGCGTGCTCGGCATCGGGTGGCTGGTCCTCGCGGTCGTGTCCGGCCCGGCGCTGGCACGGATCCAGGCCCGGCCGGGCCGCCGGCTGCTGCCCCCGCCGCCCGGGGTCGACCTGTCGCTGCGGGTCGCCGAACTCACCGCCACCCGGGCCGCCGCGCTCGACGCCCACGCGGTCGAGCTGCGCCGGATCGAACGCTCGCTGCACGACGGCACCCAGAACCGGCTGGTCGCGGTGAACGTGCTGCTCGGCGCCGCGCGGCGGGCGGTACGCCGTGATCCAGCCCGCGCCGACGAGATCCTGGAACGCGCGCAGAACGCGGCCGAGCAGGCGCTCGGCGAGCTGCGTACGGTGGTGCGCGGCATCCTGCCGCCGGTGCTCGGCGACCGGGGCCTGGCCGGTGCGCTCGCCGGGCTCGCCGCGGAGTGCGCGGTGCCGTGCCGCCTGCGGGTCGACGTCGACGGACGCTGCGCGGCGGCGGTCGAGGCCACCGCGTACTTCGTGGTGGCCGAGGCGCTGACGAACGTGGTCCGGCACAGCGGCGCCGGCGCCGTGGACGTCGCCGTGCGCCGGGAGCGGGACCGCCTGTTCGTCACGGTCACCGACGACGGGCGCGGGGACGCCGACGAGACGCGCGGCTCGGGGCTGACCGGCATCCGCCGGCGGGTCGAGGCGTACGACGGGCGGATGACGCTGACCAGCCCACCGGGAGGGCCGACGAGGATGCACGTGGAGCTGCCATGCGGATCGTGATCGCCGAGGACGACGCGCTGCTGCGCGAAGGGCTGGCGCTGCTGCTGCGCGCCGAGGACCTGGACGTCGTCGCCACCGCCGGCACGCCCGGGGAGTTCCTGACCGCTGTGGACGACCACCGCCCGGACGTGGCGATCGTCGACGTGCGGATGCCGCCCACCCACACCGACGAGGGCATCGTCGCCGCGGTCGAGGCCCGCCGCCGCCGGCCCGGCCTCGCGGTGCTGGTCCTGTCCGCGTACGTCGAGCAGGCGTTCGCCACCGAGCTGTTCTCGGTCGGCGCGTCAGGGCTCGGCTACCTGCTCAAGGAACGGGTGGGCCGGGTCGAGGAGTTCCTCGCCGCGCTGCACCGCGTCGCGGCCGGGGGCAGCGTGATCGACCCCGAGGTGGTCGGGCAGCTGCTCGCCCGCAACCGGCGGCCGGACACCGCGCTGGCCGAGCTGTCGCCGCGTGAGCACGAGGTGCTGGCGCTGATGGCCGAAGGGCTGGGCAACGGCGCGATCGCGGAACGGATGTTCGTCACCGAGGGTGCGGTGCACAAGCACATCCGCAACATCTTCGCGAAGCTGGGCCTGCCGCCGGACGACCGCGCCGACCGCCGGGTCACCGCCGTGCTGCGCTATCTCGACGGCCGGCGGTAGACCCACGCGCGCACGCGCGCCGCCTCGCGGGGAGGCGGCGCGCGTGCGGTGCGACCCGGATCAGCGGCGGGTGTCGCACAGGGCCGCGTCGACGGTGCTGGTGACCGCCTCCAGCATCTCCATGCTGGTCGGCAGCCCGGTCACCGCGACCACAGCGCTGCGCCCGTCCGTGGTGGACAGGTTGCGCGTCTGGAAGCCCTGGATGTCGCCGCCGTGCCCCCAGGCGTGGTCGCCGCAGGGCAGCGTGTGCCGGGCGATGCCCAGGCCGTACTCCCAGACGCCGGTGGGCTCGAACCCGGGCGCCGGCACGGTACGCGTCAGGGCCGCCTGCTGGGCGGGCTCGAGCAGCTTGCCCGCCAGCAGCGCCTCGAAGAACGTGCGCAGGTCCGACGGCGTCGAGACGAGCTGGCCGGCGGCCCAGCCCAGCGACGGGTCCATCCGGGTCACGTCGATCCAGGGCGCGCCGGGCTCCACCGACACGTACCCGCGCGGCAGCCGGCCGGGCAGGTCCTGCTCGCCGGTCTGCGGCCAGTACGTGTCGCGCAGCCGCAGCGGCTCGATGATCCGCCGGGTGATCTCCTCGCCGACCGGGCGCTGGGTGACCCGCTCGACGATCAGCCCGGCCACGACGAAGTTGGTGTTGCTGTACTCCCACTCCTCGCCGGGCGGGAAGCGCCGGGACTGGGTGAGCGCCTCGTCCAGCAGCCGGCGCGGGTCGAAGTAGTCGCTGCGGCGGTCCACCAGGTCCTGCGCCTTGCGGAACACGACCTCGTCGTAGTCGGGCAGGCCGCTGGTCTGCTGGAGCAGCTGGCGTACGGTGATCCGCCGTCCGTCGTTGCCGTTGCCGCGCACGATTCCGGGCAGGTAGCGCTCCACGGGGGCGTCGAGGTCGATCCGGCCCTCGCCGACGAGCTGGAGGACGACCACCGCGGTGAACGTCTTGGTGTTGCTGCCGATGCGCACCCGGGCGTCACGGGGGATCCCGGCGCCGGTGCGGAGGTCACCGGCCCCCGCGGTGTAGTCGCGCACCCGGCCGTCGCGGCGTACGGAGGCCAGCGCCCCGGGGAAGCCGTGCTCGGCGACCAGCCCGTCCAGTCGCTGCTGGACGGTGTCGGCGGCGGGACGCCCGGTGCCGGTGGTCGTGGCGGACGCGGCGGGCACACCCAGCGCGGCGACGGTGAGCAGGGCCGTGGCGCCGACGGCCACCGGGAAGGTACGGCGGATCATGGGAACTCCTCGACGGAGGTGAACGGGTACGGCCTCAAGCCTCGGAGAATCGGGCGGCACGCTCCATCCCGCCTGCTGCCGAGCCGGGGGTAGCGCTGGCACTACTTGATGGCGCCGGTGCCGCCGGTTAGGCTCCGCACAGCGTCGCGTGCCGGTGGCAGACCGTGTCAGGCATGGAGGCGCCGGATCGAAGGGAGCACGACGATGACACTCGTCGTCCCTTCGCCCTCGCCTCATGGCTGAGGGCGGACAGACCAGGCTGGTGGCCTGGAGCCGGGAGATGCGCGCCGTCCACGGGCGGCTGCGCGAGGCGCTGGAGGTGACCCGGCGGGCGCTTGCCGACGGTGAGCCGGCCCGCCCGGCGACGCGTGACCTGCTGTTGTTCTGCCACGGGTTCTGCGCGGCGCTGACCGCGCATCACGAGGGTGAGGACCGCGGTCTCTTCCCGGCGATCGCGGCGCGGCATCCGGAGCTGCGCGACACGCTGGACCGGCTGCGGCAGGACCACTCGATGATCGGGTACCTGCTGACCGGGCTGAGCGCGGCGGTGGCCCGCGACGCCCCGCCCGCGGAGCTGGCCCGGCATCTGGAGGGCGTGGCGGCGATCATGGAGTCGCACTTCCGGTACGAGGAACGGCAGCTTCTGACGGTGCTGGAGACGCTGACGCTGGACGACGACCCGGCCGACGTGTTCGGGCCGCTGTGACAGCGGTCGCGACCCGACGTTCGGGCCGCCCTCGGGGCGTGCCGCCTGCCGGACCAGCCGCTCGTTCTGCCGGGCGATCTCCTGGTCCAGGTTGGCCGGCGCGTCGACCTCGGGCATCGCGTGCCGGGGTTTGACCGTATCGACGCCCATCGTTAGGCTGCGCTGAAAGCGCTTACTGTGCGGGAGACGTGAGCGTTCGGCATGGCACTGGCGTCCGGGTATCAAGGCCCACCCCCGACACCGACCGGGCATCGGTTCCGGCGTGGGCACGGCACCACCACCCGCAGGAGACCAGCATGATCAACCGACACCGCCGTACGGTGTTGTGGACGTCCGCCGCGGCGACGGCCGCGCTCGCCGCGTCCGGCCTGGCCGTCGGCGCGACCGCCGCCCAGGCGGCCGCCGGCTGCCGCGTCGACTACGCCGTCACCGCCCAGTGGGGCGGCGGCTTCACCGCCAACGTCGACCTGACGAACCTCGGCGACCCGCTCAACGGCTGGGTCGTCACCTGGACCTTCGGCGCCGGGCAGAGCGTCACCCAGGCCTGGGGCGCCGAGATCACCGCCAGCGGTGCCTCGGTGCGGGCCGCCAACGTCAGCTACAACGGCAGCCTGGGCACCAACGCGAGCACGTCGTTCGGCTTCAACGGCACCTGGAACAACAGCAGCAACCCGGTCCCGTCCGCGTTCGCGATCAACGGCGTCACCTGCACCGGCGGCGTCACTCCCACCACCGGCACGCCGCCGACCAGCGCCCCGCCGCCGAGTACGCCGCCGCCCAGCAGCCCGCCCCCGAGCACCCCACCGCCGAGCACGCCGCCGCCGGCCGGCGGCGCGATCTACGCCGCGCCGAACGGCACCGCCGGGGCGGCCGGCACCCAGGCCAGCCCCACCACGATCGCCGCGGCGATCACCCGCGTCGGCGCGGGCGGCACGATCTACCTGCGCGGCGGCACGTACAACCTGTCCCAGACGGTCACCGTCGCCGCCGGCAACAACGGCACGTCGAGCGCCCGCAAGAACCTGTACGCCTACCCGGGCGAGACGCCGATCCTGAACTTCTCGGCGATGAGCGAGGATCCGGCCAACCGGGGACTGGCGCTGAACGCCTCGTACTGGCACGTGCGCGGGCTCGTGGTGGAACGCGCCGGTGACAACGGTATCTTCGTCGGCGGAAGCAACAACATCATCGAGCGCACGGTGACCCGCTTCAACCGCGACACCGGGCTGCAACTGTCCCGGATCGCCTCCAGCACGGCCCGCGACCAGTGGCCGGCGAACAACCTCATGGTCAGCGTGGAGTCGCACGACAACGCCGACTCCGACGGCGAGGACGCCGACGGCTTCGCGGCCAAGCTCACCGTCGGCGGCGGCAACGTCTTCCGGTACGCGGTGTCGCACCACAACATCGACGACGGCTGGGATCTCTACACCAAGACCGACACCGGCGCGATCGGCACGGTGACCATCGAGGACTCGCTCGCCTACAGCAACGGCACGCTGAGCAACGGCACGCAGAACGGCAACGGCGACCGCAACGGCTTCAAGCTCGGCGGCGAGGACATCGCGGTCAACCACACCGTCCGGCGCACCATCGCGTACCGCAACGGCAAGCACGGGTTCACGTACAACCGAAACCCGGGCACCATGACGATCTCGAACAACCTGAGCATCGACAACACCGAACGCAACTTCTCGTTCGACGCCGGCACCTCGGTCTTCCGGAGCAACACCTCCTGCCGCTTCGCCGGCAGCGGCTCCAACGACAAGACGGTCGGCAACGTGGACGGCTCGAACCAGTTCTGGTCCGGCGCCAACGGCTCCCGCTGCGCCACGTACTCCGGCGCCCTGGCCTGGTCCTTCACCACCGACGGCCGCCTCACGGTGACCCTGGGAGGCCGCGCAGTCTCCCTCTAGCCCCGCACTCACCCGGTCGATCATGAAGTTGGCGGCCGAATCGGAGATCCAGAACGCCGTCAACTTCATGATCGACGGGGTGTGGGGGTGGGGTGGGACTAGGATCGCCGGGAGGGGGCGGCTAGGTGGGGGAGCGTCGCGGGTGGGGTCGTCGCAGCTGCTCGTGGTGCTCGACCGGGACAGCCCGGTGCCGTTGCAGCAGCAGCTCTGCGACCAGATCAGCGGCTCCGTCCGCGCCGGCCGGCTGCGCCCCGGCGACCCGGTGCCGCCCAGCCGCGAACTGGCCCACCAGCTCGGCGTCTCCCGCACCGTGGTCACCCGCGCGTACGAGCTGCTGCGCGCCAACGGCGTCCTCACCTCCCGGCGCGGCTCCGGCACCCGGGTCAGCGACGCCCTGCCCGACCTGCCGCACCGCGACCCGCCGGCCCGCACCCCGCTGCGCCCGGAACCGCCGCTGCCGACCGACGCCGGCAGCCCGCTGTGGCGGCCGTGGGAACCGGCGCCCATGCACCGGCCGGACGGGGCGTACGACTTCCGGCACGGCACCCCGGCGCTGGCGAGTTTCCCGGTGGCGCGCTGGCGCCAGTCGCTCGCCACGGCGGTGAGCCGCGCCAACGCGGTGGCGCTGGGCTACGGCCCGGCCGAGGGCTCCCCGGCGCTGCGCGCCCAGATCGCCGCGCTGCTGCGGCGCAGCCGGGCGCTCGACGTCGCCCGCGAGCACACCATCGTCACCAGCGGCGCCACCCAGGCCATGGACATCCTGGTCCGGCTGCTCGTCGGCCCGGACGACGTGGTGGTGATCGAGGACCCCAGCCACACCGTGCTGCGGCAGATCTTCGGCTACTCCCGGGCCGCCGTGGTGCCGGTGCCGGTCGACGAGGAGGGGCTGCGGGTCGGCGAGATCGAGGACCGGGTACGCGGCCACGGCCTGGACCCGGCCCGGGTCCGGCTGGTCTACGTCACGCCGTCGCATCAGTTCCCGACCGGGTTCGTCATGTCCGAGCGGCGGCGGCGGGCGCTGCTGCGCTGGGCGCGCGAGCACGCCGTCACCGTGCTGGAGGACGACTACCACAACGAGTTCACCTTCGCCGCCGAGCGGCTGCCGTCGCTGGCGGCCGACCCGCAGGGCGCGGACGTGGCGTACGTCGGCAGCTTCAGCAAGACGCTGTTCCCGTCGCTGCGCATCGGCTACGCGGTGCTGCCCCCGCACCTGGTCCGGCCGTTCCTCGGCATCAAGTGGATCACCGACCGGCTGACCCCGACGCTGACCCAGGAGGCGCTCGCCGAGTTCATCGACTCCGGCGCGTACGCCCGGCACATCGCCCGGATGGACCGCCTCTACCGGCAGCGGCGGGCCCGGCTGCTGGAGGCGCTCTACGAGCACTTCGGGGCCGGGGTACGCGTCTCCGGCGCCGCCGCCGGGCTGCACGTGCTGGTCACGCTCGGCGGCGCGCCCGGCGCCGGCGAGGCGGCGATCGTGCGCGCCGCCGCCGCGCGCGGCGTCCGGGTCTATCCCGCCTCCGGCTACTACGTCACCCACCCGCCGCCGGAGCCGACGTTCCTGATCGGGTACGCGGCGCTGCCCACCGCCCGGATCAGCGAGGGAGTGGCGCTGCTGGCCGGCGCGGCACGGGAAGCGACGGCTCGGTGAACCGGGGCCGGCGGAACCGGTCCCGCTGGGCGTACGGCACCGTGCAGTCGAACACCGCCTTCGCGGTGCGCCCGTCGGCGGACAGCGACCGGGAGTAGCCGGTGTGCTGGCTCGGGTCCAGCGGGAAGCCCTCCCGGTCGGCCAGGACCCGCAGATCCTGGTCCGCCTGGAACCGGGTCACCATGGCCCACCACAGGTCCTGGTCGGACTCCACGTCGACGTCCTCGTCCACGCAGAGCACCAGCTTGGCCATCCGGAAGCCGTCCAGCACCGCCTCCGCCGCGTCCCGTACCGCGTCGTCGTCGGCCGGGCCGCGCTTGGCCGGCCACTGGAGCACCACCATGAGCTGGCCGCCGCCGGCGGTGTGGCAGTGCGCGGCCGGCGCCGGCGTGCCCCGGCGGCGCAGCAGGTCCAGCACCGCGGCCTCCATCCCGAAGCCGAGCAGCACCGACTGCTCGTGCCCGGGGCCGGAGACGGCCTGGAGGATCGGGCTCTCCCGCGCGGTGATCGCGGTGACCCGGATCAGCGGCAGCGACGGATGCGCGCGGCCCTGGTATCCGAGGAACTCCGGGGTGGCGACCGTGCCGTGCCGGCTCTCCGGCGCGTGCTCGGCCAGCAGCTCGCCCTCGATGACGTACTCGGCGTGCGCGACGAACTCGGCGTCCACCGTGGCGCAGGGCAGCAGCTCGACCGGACGGCCGGCGAGCGCGCCGGCCACCGCCAGCTCGTCCAGGTCCGGCGGCACCAGCGAGGTGGGGCAGCACGAGGACAGCAGCACCGCCGGGCCGAGCCCGAGGTGGATCGCCACCGGCAGCGCCGCGCCCCGGCGCAACGCGGCCTGGTGCGCCAGTTCCAGGTCGCGGCCGGGGACCATCCAGATGGTCAGCGTGTCCGGGCCCTGGACGCACATCCGGTGCACGGACAGGTTGCGGACCCCGGTGTCCGGGTCGGTGGCGAGCACCGCCCCGAGCGTCAGGTACGGGCCGGCGTCCTCGTCGGTGAGCACCGGCACCGGCAGCGCGGTGAGGTCCAGCGGCAGCCGGTGCCGGGGCCAGCGCGCCGGATCGGTGGCGGGCACCGGCGGCCGGGGCGCGGCCACCGCGTCGAGCAGCCGGTGCGGCAGCTCGGCCGGGGTGACCCCGAGCAGTCCCGCGGCGCGGCGCCGGGTGCCGTAGAGGCCCATCAGCACGGCCCGGGTGGGGCCGCGCTCGGGGCGTACCCGGTCGAACAGCACCGCCGGGCCCGGCCCGGTGGGTGGCGCGGCGGGCGCGCCGGCCCAGCGGGCGTAGTGCGCCGAGACGCCGTAGCGGGCGGGCAGCTCCTCGGCGACGCGGACCAGCTCGCCGGGCAGCGGGTCGAGCGTGGCGAGCGCGTGCCGCAGGTCGACCGGCGCCCGGCCGCCGGTCATCGCCGCTCCGGCGCCGCCGCGGCGGCACGGCGGTCCGCCAGCATCTCCAGCTGCATCCGGGTCAGCTCCTCGATCAGCGTGCGGTACGTGGCCACCGCGACCTCCGGCGGCATGCCGTGCCGGCCGGCCAGCTCGGCGACCCGGTCGAGCACCTGCCGGACCCGGTCCGGTGACCGCACGGCCGCCTCGTCGGACTTGTGCGTGGTCAGCTCCCGGACCACCCGGGTACGGACCGCCAGCAACTCGACGATCCGCTGGTCGAGCCGGTCCACGGCGGCCCGCAGCTCGGTGATGCGGGCCGCGCCGTCCGTCCCGGCCTGGGCGTCGCTCACGGCCGGCCGACCCGGTCGACCACGAACACGACAGTGGGCTCGTCCGCGCTGCCCTGCGAGCGGTGCTCCTCGTCGTCCGGGATGACGAAGCCCATGCCGGGGCGGCACGGCACCGAGCGGTCCCGGAAGTGGATGGTGAACTCGCCCCGCAGCACGTAGCCGGTGTGCCCGCGCAGGCACCAGTGGTGCTCGTCGAAACCGGCGGGGAGCTCCAGCAGGCGCAGCCGCTGCCCCCCGACGTACGCGATCTTGACCCGGCCCTCGGCGCCGGGCTTGTCCCACCTCTCCCACTCGGTGGCGGGGAAGTCGATGCCGACCGGGACGGTCGCCTGCTCAGTGGACATTCTCGGTGTCTCCTCTGGTCGGTAGGGATTCGGCGCGGCGGGGCCGCGGCACGCGTTCGTTGCGGTCCCGCCGGGGCAGCACCGGGCCGCCGGTGACCCGCTGGTGGCGCTTGAGCAGCTGCACCATGTCGACCATCCGGTGCACCATGCGCTCCAGCGCGTCGACGCCCTCGGGGTCGGTCAGGCCGGGCGTGCCGGTGGTGTTGCGCAGCAGGACCGGGAAGCCGCTGCCCACCAGGATCATGCGGTTGAGCAGCAGGTTGTTGACGATCTGGTTGTGCACCGACGAGTCGCTGTAGCGGCGGCCGGTGACGATGATGCCGCCGACCTTGTCGGCCAGCGGGCGGGTGAAGCGCAGGTAGCCGACCCCGGCCCGCTCGATGAAGATCTGCATCAGGTGGGCCAGGCCGAACCCGTGCACCGGCGCGGCGTAGATCAGCCCGTCGGCGCTGATCATCTGCTCCACCAGGGCGGGGACGTCGTCGTCCACAGTGCACGGCAGCGTACGGCTGTTGCAGTCGCCGCACGGGCTGCACGGCGAGATCCGGTGCTCGCGCAGCCGGATGGTGCGCAGGACGGCCCCGCGCTCGGCGATCAGGCGTCCGGCGTGCGCGACCGCGAGGTCGGTGTTGCCACCCGCCCGCTCGGAACCGTTGATGGCCAGGATGGTGGCTGCTTCGCTGGGCAATCGCACCCCCGAGGGCTCGTCGGCCGGGACGCGGCGCCGCACCGCGCCGCGTCCCGGCCGGTGTCAGTCCGTCAGCTTTCCGGCGAAGTAGTCGATGTACGCCTGCATGTCGAAGTGGCCGTGCCCGGACAGCGAGAAGAGGATCGCCTTCTCCTCGCCGGTCTCCCGGCAGCGCAGCGCCTCGTCCACGGCGACCCGCACCGCGTGGCTGGACTCCGGCGCCGGCACGATCCCCTCGCTGCGGGCGAACCGCACGCCCGCCTCGAAGCAGGCGGTCTGCGGCACCGCCCGCGCCTCGATCAGGTCCACCTCGCGCAGCGCGCTCACGATCGGCGCCATGCCGTGGTACCGCAGCCCGCCGGCGTGGATCGCGGGCGGCCGGAAGTCGTGGCCGAGCGTGTGCATCTTGGCCAGCGGGGTGAGCCCGGCGGTGTCGCCGAAGTCGTAGTCGTAGCTGCCCCGGGTCAGCGACGGGCAGGACGCCGGCTCGGCGGCCAGGAACCGCACGGTGGGACCGCCGTCGAGCTGGCGGCGCAGGAACGGCAGGGCCAGGCCGGCGAAGTTCGAGCCGCCGCCGGCCGCGCCGACCACCACGTCCGGGTAGTCGCCGGCCAGCCCCATCTGCGCCAGCGCCTCCTGGCCGATGATCGTCTGGTGCATCAGCACCAGGTTCAGCACCGAGCCGAGCGCGTACCGGGCGGTGCCGCCGCTGTGCAGCGCGGCCTCCACCGCCTCGGAGATGGCCAGGCCGAGGCTGCCGGTGGAGTCCGGGTCGGTGGCGAGCACCGCCCGGCCCGCCTCGGTACGGTCGCTGGGACTGGCGGTGACCGAGGCGCCGAACGTCTCCATCAGGCCGCGCCGGTACGGCTTCTGGTCGTAGCTGACCCGCACCATGAAGACCTCGCACTCGAGGTCGAAGTAGGCGCACGCCATCGACAGCGAGCTGCCCCACTGGCCGGCGCCGGTCTCGGTGGTCAGCCGCCGTACGCCGTCGAGCTTGCTGTAGTACGCCTGCGGGACGGCGGTGTTCGGCTTGTGGCTGCCGGCCGGGCTGACCCCCTCGTACTTGAAGTAGATCCGCGCCGGGGTGTCCAGGTCGCGTTCCAGCCGGCGGGCCCGGATCAGCGGGCTGGGCCGCCACTGCCGGTAGATGTCGAGCACCGGGCCCGGGATGTCCACGTCCCGTTCGGTGGAGAACTCCTGCGCGATCAGCTCGGAGGCGAACAGCGGCGCCAGGTCGGCCGGGGTGATCGGCTCCCGGGTGCCGGGGTGCAGCATCGGCGGCAGCCCCTTGGGCAGGTCGGGAACCACGTTGTACCAGGTCGTCGGAATGTCACTCTCGGGCAGGACGAACTTCGTGGCGGTCATGGGCCTCTTCCGGTGAGGGGTCGGGCGGGTCAGGGACGGGCGGGGGTGGGCTCGGCGGGCTCCGGCACCCGCCGGGCCTCGGGCCGGATCCGGAGCGCGGCGAACGCGAGGACGCCGGCCAGCGGGGTCAGCAGCAGCAGGAGCAGCACGGGCCGGTGCCCGTGTGCCTGCCAGACGAAGCCCAGCCCCATCGGCACCACCAGCCGGGCGGAGCTGAGCACGAAACCGTTGAGCGCCATGAAGGCGCTCACCCGGCGCGGCTCGACGTGGTCGGCGATGTAGGTGGGCACCACCACCGAGGCGATGATCTCGCCGAGCGTCCAGACGACAGTGGACAGCAGCACCGCGGGCAGCGAGAACGCGAACACCAGCACCGCCATCCCGGCCGACCAGAGCAGGCCGGCGACGACGAGCAGCGTGCGGGTCGGGTACGCCTTGATCCGTTTCTCGATCAGCATGCCGGCGCCCACCACGACGATGCTGTTGATCGTGTAGACCGCGCCGACCACCGCCACCGACGAGTTCAGCACCCCGGTGACCGCCAGCGGCAGCGTGTACTCCAGCCCGATCAGCGGCGCCACGTAGCAGAACGAGAGCACCACCAGCACCGCGACGTCCAGGTCGCGCCGCAGCGCCGCCCGGCGCAGCCCGGCCCTCGCCGGTGTGCCGGCCGCGTCGCGGCGGGTGTCGGCGGGCACGCTGAGCCGGATGGTGAGCGCCGCGAGCAGCCCGAGCAGGATGTTCCCGGCGAACATCAGGCCGTACGAGTACGCCGCGGCCAGGCCGCCCAGCAGCGGCCCGACGCCCATGCCGAGGTTGTTGGCGATGTAGCTGACCGTGTACGCGAACGGCCGCTGCTCCGGCTCGGCGAGGTCGGCGATCAGCGTGTTGGCGGCGGGCGCGAACATGCCCATGCCGACGAGCGCGACGAACAGCAGCGCCGCGTACGTCCACGGCGGGCCGTCCAGCACCGCCAGCCCGAGGTAGCCGGCCGCGTTGAGCAGCAGGCTGGACACCAGCGCGGCCCGCCGGCCGGCGCGGGCGCAGACCGGGCCGCTGAGCAGGCTCCCGGCGAGCAGGCCGGTGCTGCCGACCGAGATCAGCACACCCGCCTCGCCGGTGCTCAACCCCCGGCTGCGCACCAGGTAGACCGCGAGCAGCGGGAAGACGAACATGCCCGCGCGGTTGATGAACGAGGCGAGCACCAGCATCCGCAGCGGGCGGGGCAGCGCCCGGAACCGGCTCAGCCACATGACGCCTCCCCGGCCGGTTCGGTACGCACCTGGAAGGCGTCCCGGATGGTCTTGAACCGGGCGCGTACGTCGTCGAAGTCCCGGCCCTCGCAGACGTACCAGCCGAGCACGTCGTTGGAGGCGGTCGGCGGGGCGAGCACGTCGCCGACGCCCTTCCACACGTCGGCGTCGAGGATCGAGTCCAGCGCCCGCAGCTCGTCGGCGGTGGTGATCGCGGTGATCCGGCCGTACCGGTCGGAGCAGAGGTACTCGGTGCCGGTCTCCGCACCCAGCACGGCGGCGGGCCGGTGCCCGGGGTCCAGTTCCAGCCGGCACCACTCGCCGGCCAGGTTGATGCCGCGCCCGGCCTCGATGGCGGGGACGATCGACCCGCCGCCGGCCCGGGCCGCCGCCTCGCCGAAGACCACCTCGCCGTCGTCGCGGAGGAAGAACTCCACGTGCGCGACCCCGGTACGCATGCCGAAGCCGCGCAGGAGCTCCGCGTTGGCGGTCAGGATGCGCCGTTCCGCGGGGGTCAGGTCGTGCTTGCGGGAGATCGTGCCGCCGGGCTCGTCGCGGAACTCCAGCACCGAGTACGTGTAGCGGGAGAGCTGCTCGAAGACCACCTCGCCGTCGCGCAGCAGCGAGTCGACGTGGTACTCCGCGCCGCGGACGTACTCCTCGACCCGGTAGTCGTGGCGCGCGTCGGCCACCAGCGGCCACACCCGGGCCAGGTCGTCGGCCGAGTCCACCCGGTGGGTGTCGCCGCAGGCCCAGCCGGCGTACGGCTTGACCACGACCGGCCAGCCCACCTCGGCGGCGAACTCGGCCACCGCGCCGATGGTGTCCGGGCGGCAGGAGCGGGCCACCGGCACGCCCAGCTCGACGGCGCGGCGGTGCATCACGTTCTTGTCCCGGAAGGCGAGCGCCTGCTCCGGGTCCAGGCCGGGGATGCCGTGGTCGCGGCGGCACCGCGCGGCGGTCAGCACGTCGCCCTCGAACAGCGGGAAGATCCGCTCGATCGGGCGTTCGGCGACGATCGCCGCGACCGCCGCCCGGACCGCGTCCGGGTCGTCCAGGTCGGCCCGGTGGCAGGACAGCCCGGCGGTCTCCGGCGCCGGCTGGCCGGTGGGCAGCAGCACCACGCTGTCCCCGCCGAGGTCGGTGGCGGCGGCGACCACGCTGCGGAACTGGGCGGCATAGCGGCCGGCCGCGGGCCGGTAGACGATCAGGATCGCGCGGTTCACGAGCGGCCTCCCGGGATGCTGCCGGCGGGGCTGAGCGGGGCCTCGACGGCGAACGCGGCGTCGCGGGTGTCCCGGTCCAGCACCGCCCGGTGCCGGGGCGCGGCGGTCAGTTCGCCGAGCACGGCGTCGAGCCGGTCCAGCACCGCCTCCACCTCCGCCCGGCCGTCCGGATGGGCCGCCTCGACGGTGAGCAGCAGCCGCCGCCGGCCCAGGTCGGTGCGGACCAGGTGGCCCTGGCGCCAGTTCCAGCGCCGGGAGTGGGCCCGCCCGTGGTCGTCGGCGTAGACGATCTCGCCCGGTTCGGGACGCTCCGGCGCATCAGGCGCGCCCAGCGGCAGGTACGTCTCCGTGCCGTCGGCCGGCCGGACGGCGAGCGCGGCGATGCCGTCCACCGCGCACGAGGCCACCGGCAGCGCCGAGTCCAGTGAGACGGCGTTGCAGAGGTCCACGAGCGCGTTGATCCGGGGCAGCCGGTCGCCCCGGGCCACCCGCCGGGCGATCGACTCGGCGGCGCACGGGAACCGGTTCGGGTTCACCGCCACCGCCCGGTACGCCGCCCGCCACCCGGCGATGCCCGGCACCTCGGACACCCCGGCCTTGTCCAGGCCGGCCCGGTGCAGCGCGTCCTCGGCGGCGGTCAGCCACGGCGCCACGGCCGGGTGGGCCGGCCCGACCTCGATCGCCGGCACGGCGAGCAGGCCGAGGACGTAGTCCGGCACGCTCGCCGTCACCCGGTCGTCGATCCGGACGGACAGCCGGTCGGCGCCGTCGCTGAGCTGGGTCATCGTCATCCCCGTCGGTTCGGTTCACACGGTCGCCCCGACCGTACGAAGCGGCGCCGCCACCGGTTGTGGCCAATCCCGGCCGATCCGGTGAGACCAATCCGGGTCCGTCGTACCGGCTGCATCAGGCGACCCCGGCCGGCCGGCGGTCCCGGTAGGCGGCGGCGTCCCCGGCGACCACCCGCCCGCCCAGCAGCACCAGCTCGATCGCCTCCGGCCGCCGCGGTGACGGCCCGGCCGATGCCACCCGCGCCGCCGGTGACCACGGCGAGCGGGGGTACGGAGTCGGACATGATCCGTCTCCGCCGCTCAGCCGGCGACCGGCAGCGCCGCCGGTACGCCGCGCAGGAAGTTGTCGAACAACCGCAGCCCGTCCTGGGTGGTCACGCTCTCCGGGTGGAACTGCACCCCCTCGACGGCGAGCGTGCGGTGGCGCAGGCCCATCACGTAGCCGTCGTCGCCGGAGCGGGCGGTCACCTCCAGCGGGGGCGGCACCGGGTCGGCGACGATGAGCGAGTGGTACCGGGTGACCGTCAGCGGCACCGCCGCCCCGGCGTAGACGCCCCGGCCGTCGTGCGTGACCTCGCTGGTCTTGCCGTGCATCAGGTGCCGGGCCACCGCGATCGTGCCGCCGTACGCCAGGCCGATCGCCTGGTGGCCGAGGCAGACGCCGAGCAGCGGCACCCGGCCGGCGAAGGCGTGGACCAGCTCGACGTGGCCGGAGTCGCCGGGGTGGCCCGGCCCGGGGCCGAGCACCACCGCGTCCGGGCGCAGCGCGGCGAGCTGCCGGGGGCCGCGCGCCCGGGACCGGACCACCACCGTCCGCGCGCCGAGCGTGCGCAGGTACTGGTCGATGATGTGGGTGAAGCTGTCGTACGCGTCGACGAGCAGGACCTTCACGACAGCAGCTCCCCGCCGGTCAGGGCCCAGTAGGCGGCGCTCATCTTGGCCAGCGTCTCCCGCCACTCGGCGGCCGGTGTGGAGTCGGCGACCACCCCGGCGGACGCCTGGGTGTGGTAGCGGCAGCCGTCGTGCACGACGGTGCGGATGCAGAGCGCGAGCACCGCGAACCCGCGGACGTCGACCAGGCCGATCGCGCCCGCGTAGATGCCCCGGGGCTCCGCCTCCAGCCCGTCGATGATCTCCATCGACCGCAGCTTCGGCGCGCCGGTCATGGTGCCGGCCGGGAACGCCGCCCGGACCGCGGCCCACACGTCGGCGCCGTCGTCGAGTCGGCCGGAGACGGTGGAGACCAGGTGGTGCACGTACGCGAACGGCTCGACGTCGAGCATCGCGTCGACCGACAGCGTGCCCGGCTCGCAGACCCGGCCGATGTCGTTGCGGCACAGGTCGACGAGCATGACGTGCTCGGCGCGCTCCTTCTCGCTGGCCCGCAGCTCGGCCACCCGGCGGCGGTCGGTCAGCGGGTCGGCCGAGCGGGCGGCGGTGCCGGCGATCGGGCGCATCGACAGGCGGTCGCCGTCCAGGCGCAGGAACAGCTCCGGGCTGGCGCCGATCACGGTGCGCCCGGCCCAGGGTGCCAGGTACATGTACGGCGACGGGCTGCGGTGCCGCAGGCGCCGGTAGACGTCCAGCGGGGTGAGGGCGGTCTCCACCTCGATGCGGTGGCCGATCTGCACCTGGTAGCTGTCGCCGATCCGGATGTGCCGCAGGCACCGCCGCACCCGCTCGGCGAACGTCTCCTCGTCGACGGTGTCGCGTACCCGGGCCGGCGTGGGCGCGGGTGGCGGCGGCTGGTCGCCGGGCACGCCGGTGAGCAGCCGCGTCACCGGCGGCGCCGGCTGTGGCGGCAGGTGCGGGCCGGTGGCGTGCAACTGGTGCGCGGTCCCGGCGCGCAGATCCCACCAGACGGTGTGCCGGAACAGCGTCAGCGCGAAGCGGGGGAGGTCGTCGTCGGCCCGGCCGAGGGTCAGCTCGTCCATGTCCCGGGCGGCCTCGTAGGCCAGGGTGGTGAGGAAACCGAAGGCGAACCGGTCGGCCGGCACGGGCGTCTCGACGGTGAAGGCCCGCTGCACGGCACGTACCACCGACCAGAGCTGCGCCGGGCCGGGCACGTGCCAGGCGGGCGTGGTGTCGCGCCGCCGGGCCGGTGCGCCGAGGACCGCGGTGACCACGGCGCCCAGCGCGTCGCCCAGCGGCCCGGCGGCGGTCAGCTCGCACCTGTCGGCCAGGAAACGCAGCTCGGCGAGGCGGCCCCAGCCCACCGCCGCGGCCCGCCGGTCGGCGGCCGGCCCGTCCAGGCTTTCGAAGAGGTACGCGTCGTGCGCGGCATGGCTTTGTGTCAATGCGGTGTACAACGCGAGCGGATCGATCGACGGCAGTGTGATTGACGTCACGGAAATCGGAATACGGTCGGCCGGTGTCGTGCGCCCCGGCGTCTCCGGACGGTGTTCTGCGCTTTCCACGCCCACCGCAGTCGACAGTGAGGACACTGTGGAACCCCCCTTGAGCAGCCCGGATGCCCTGACGCGGACCGGCTGGGCCGCGTTCGGTGACAGATCGGACTTCCCCCGTTGAAAAGGACGCGCGGCACTCCCCGGTCGTGGCCGGGAATGGGTTGCGGTCCCGGGAAACACTTTCGCCAAGTGCGGTTCCCGCTGTCCATACCACTTCGGAGACCGGGGAGAGGACCAATCGGTGTGGCATCTGAATCTGTCAATTGACGGCGATGCGCGTGAGACGTTGTCGGCGCAGCTTCGCAACGCTCTGCGCGGCCGGATCACCGACGGCACGCTGCGCCCCGGGACGCGCGTGCCGTCCACCCGGCAGCTCGCGACGGACCTCGGCGTGTCCCGCACCGTGGTCGTCGAGGCGTACGAGCAACTCTGCGCCGAGGGTTACCTGACCTCGCAGCGCGGCTCCGGCACCTCGGTGGCGGACTCCGCGCACGCCGACGTCGCCTCCGCGCTCACCGCCGACGAGGCGCCCGCGCCCGAGGTGTGGGATCTGCGCGCCGGCGGCACCGACGTGTCGATGTTCCCGCGCCAGGACTGGATCCGCAGCGTCAGCTCGGTGCTCCGCTCGGCCGGGCCGCGGGAGCTGGGCTACGCCCCGCCGTCCGGCCTGCCGCCGGTCCGCCGCACGCTCGCCGGTTACCTGGGCCGGGTCCGGGGCGTCCGCGTCCGCCCCGAGCACCTGATGATCACCTCCGGTTTCGCCCAGGGGCTGGCGCTGCTCTGCCGGGTGCTGCGCGACCAGGGACACGAGGCGATCGGCGTGGAGGATCCCGGGCACCCGGGGGAGTGGGCGTTCATCGCCGACGCCGGGCTGCGGCCGGTCGGTGTGCCGGTGGACCGGGAGGGCATCCGCGTCGACGAGCTGGCCGCGACCGGCGTACGCGCCGTGCTCACCACCCCGGCCAGCCAGTTCCCCACCGGGGCGCCGCTGAGCCGGCGGCGCCGGGAGCACCTGGTCGACTGGGCGCGTGCGGTGGACGGGTACGTCGTCGAGGACGACTTCGACGCCGCGTTCGTGGCACCGGCGCAGCGGATGCCCGCGTTGCAGAGCGTCGCGCCGGACCGGGTGGTCTACGCCGGCAGCGCCAGCAAGGTTCTCGCCCCGGCGCTGCGGCTCGGCTGGCTGGCCGCGCCGACCGGGCTGGCCGGCTCGATCGAGCGGGTCCGGGCCGGCTGGGACATCGGCTGCTCCGGGCTGGACCAGCTCGCCTTCGCCCGGCTCGTGGACACCGGCGCGTTCGACCGGCACCTGCGCCGGCTGCGCGCCGAGTTCCAGCGCCGCGGCCAGGCGGTACGCCAGCACGTCGTACGCCATCTGCCCGGCGTGGCGCCGCTGGACGCCAGTGGCGGCCTCCAGACGTACCTGGTGCTGCCCCGCTGGTGCGCGGAGGAGTCCATGGTGGCCGCAGCGCGGCGCCGGTCCGTGCTGGTGCGCGGCGGCCGGTTCTACGCCCTGCGCGCCGACGACCGGCCACCGGCGCTGGTCATCGGGTACGCCGGGGTGCGCGGCGCCGAGCTGGGACGGGGGCTGGCCGGGGTCGCCGCGGCCTACCGCGACGTGACCGCGCGCCACGCGACCGATGTCAATGTGCGGCGGGTCGCCGATTCCGACCGAAGGACCGGCTTGACAGCGTGATCGGCGCTTAGGTTAGCCTAACCTCCGTGACGAGCAGAACGGTGCGAGCCGACGGCTTGAGCGGCAGCGACCTGCGGCTGGGCTACCACGGCACGACGGTGGTGCACGACGCCGCCATCACGCTGCGGCCCGCGGCCGTGACCGCGTTGGTCGGCCCGAACGGCAGCGGCAAGTCGACGCTGCTGCGCGGGCTGGCCCGCCTGCACCCGCTGGAGCACGGCGAGATCGTGCTGGCCGACGGCACGCCGGCCCGGGCGCTGTCCGCCCGGGACTTCGCCCGCCGGGTCACGCTGCTCGCGCAGAGCCGCCCCACCCCCAGCGGGGTGACGGTGCGGGACGTGGTCGGGTACGGCCGGCACCCGTACCGGCAGCGGTGGCGCGCGAACGACCTCGACGGACCGGCCGCGATCGACCGGGCCATGCGGGTGACGGGCGTCGACGCGATGGCCGGCCGGCCGGTCGACGAGCTGTCCGGCGGCGAGCTGCAACGGGTCTGGCTGGCCACCTGCCTGGCCCAGGACACCGCGATCCTGCTGCTGGACGAGCCGACCACGTTCCTGGACCTGCGCTACCAGGTGGAGATCCTCGACCTGATGCGCGAACTCGCCGACACCGCCGGCGTCGCCGTCGGTGTGGTGCTGCACGACCTCAACCAGGCCGCGGCCGTCGCGGACCAGGTCGTGCTCCTGCACGAAGGCCGGGTCCGCGGTGCCGGCACGCCGCACGAGGTGTTCACCGAGGCGGCGCTCACCGAGGCGTACGGCATCCGCGTCGAGGTGAGCGTCGACCCTGTCACCAACCTGCTCTCCACTCGTCCCGTCGGCCGGCACACGACCCGCGTCTCCGCCTGACCGACTCCTGCCCACAGAAGAGAAACCCCATGTTGCGTACCCGTCTGACCCTGCTCGCCGCCGCCGCGGCGAGCGCGCTGCTGATCGCCGGCTGCGGCACCACCGAGGAGCCCACCGCCGCACCGTCCCCCTCCGACGCCGCGTCCACCGGCCCGGTCACCGTCACCGACAGCCGGGGCAAGACCATCACCCTCAAGAGCCCCGCCACCAAGGTCGTCGGCCTGGAGTGGGGCGAGGTCGAGATGCTCGTCGGCCTCGGCGTGATGCCGGTCGGCGTGGCCGACCCGAAGGGGTACGCCACCTGGGTGACCGCCGCCCCGCTCGACCCGGGCGTCAAGGACGTCGGCACCCGGGGCGAGCCGAGCGTCGACTCCATCGTCGCCCTCCAGCCCGACCTGGTCGTGATGGAGGCCGAGCGCGGCTCCGCCGTCGTCACCCAGCTGGAGAAGTACGTCCCGGTGCTGGTCACCAAGGGCAGCGACGCCTCCGACAACATCGGCCGGATGCGCGCGGACCTGAAGATGATCGCCACCGCGACCGGCCGTACCGCCCAGGCGGACAAGCTGCTCGCCGACTTCGACGCCGCGCTCGCCGACGGCAAGAAGAAGATCGCCGACGCCGGGGCGGCCGGCAAGCAGTTCGCCATCGCCGACGGCTGGAAGGAGGGCAGCACCGTCTCGATCCGGATGTTCGGCCAGGGCGCGCTCGTCTCCCAGCTCGGCATCCAGCTCGGCCTCAAGAACGCCTGGACCGGCAAGACCGACGAGATGTGGGGCCTCGGCCAGACCGACGTCGAGGGCATGAACGTCCTCAAGAGCCAGGACCTGCACTTCTTCTACAACGCCTCGGACGGCAACGACGTCTTCGCCGACGGCCTCGCCGGCAACGCGATCTGGCGCTCCCTGCCGTTCGTCCAGCAGAACAAGCTGCACAAGATGCCCAACGGCATCTGGACGTTCGGCGGCACGCTGTCCGCCAAGCAGTACATCGACGAGCTGGTCAAGGTCTACACGGCTTGAGCGCGATGACCGCCCCCGCCCCGCCGGGGCCGGCCACCCGGCCGGCCCCGGTCGGGCCGCCGCCCGCCCGGCGCAGCCGGGTCGCCGGCGCGTTCACCCTCGCCGCCGCGCTGCTCGTCGCGATCACGGCGGTGCACCTCACCCAGGGCACGTCGTCGGTGGGGGCGTTGGACCTGCTCCGGCTGCTCACCGGCGGCGACGACGAGACCGCCCGGGTGCTCGTCGCCTCCCGCCTGCCCCGGCTGCTCACCGGCCTGGCCGTCGGCGTCGCGCTCGGCTTCGCCGGCGCGGCGTTGCAGTCGACCACCCGCAACCCGCTCGCCTCGCCGGACACGCTCGCCGTCAACGCGGGCGCGCACCTGGCGATCGTCGCCACCGCCGCGTTCGGGATCGCGCTGCCCGCGCTGCCCGCGGGCGGGCTGGCGTTCTGCGGCGGCCTCGCCGCCGCCTCCCTGGTCATGCTGCTCTCGGCCGGCGGCCAGGCCGCCACCACCCGGCTCATCCTCGCCGGCTCGGCCACCGCGATGGCGCTCGCCTCGCTGACCATGCTGCTCCTGCTGCTCTTCGAGCAGTCCACCATCGGCCTGTTCGCCTGGGGCAACGGCTCGCTCGTGCAGGGCGACCTGGCCGCGTTCACCCAGCTCGCCCCCGTGATCGGGGTCGCCGCGCTGCTGCTCGTGACCCTCGGGCACCGCCTGGACCTGCTCGCCCTCGGCGACGACACCGCCACCGTGCTCGGGCTCGACGTGCGCCGTACCCGGCTCACAGTGGTGCTGCTGGCAGTGCTGCTCTCCGCCGCGGCGGTCACCCTGGCCGGGCCGATCGGCTTCGTCGGCCTCGGCGCGCCGGTGATCGTCCGCCTGCTCGGCCGGTGGGTGCCCGAGGTGCACCGGCACCGCATCCTGATGCCGCTGGCCGGCATCGTCGGCGTCGTCATCGTGCTCGGCTCCGACGTGCTGCTGCGCGCCGTGCTCGGCGGGCAGGCCGGGGTCGACGTGCCGACCGGCGTGGTGACCACGCTCTTCGGCGCGGTGCTGCTGGTCTGGCTGGCCCGCCGCCACCGCGACGCCGGGCCGACCAGGCAGGCGCCGGGCGGCCACGCCGCAGTCCGCTCCCGCGGCTTCGTCACCGCCGTCATCGCCGTCTGCGCGGTCGTCGTCACCTCCGCGCTGGTGCTCGGCATGCTCGCCGGTGACACCTGGGTGCTGCTCGGCGACATCGTCAACTGGGTGCAGGGCCGCACCGGACCGGCGTACACCTTCGTGCTGGACGCCCGCTGGCCGCGGGTCGCCGCGGCGCTGCTGGCCGGCGCCGCGCTGGCCCTGGCCGGCACCACGGTGCAGGCGGTGTGCCGCAACCCGCTCGCCGAACCGGGCATCCTCGGCATCACCGGCGGCGCCGGCATCGGCGCGGTGTCGCTGCTGACGTTCGCGCCGATGGCCGGCGTGCTCGCCCTGTCCGGCGCCGCCGGTCTCGGCGCGGTCGCCGCGTTCGCGCTGGTCTACGGCCTGGCGCGACGGCGCGGCCTCAATTCCGACCGGCTGGTGCTGATCGGGTTCGCGGTCTGGCAGGGCGGTACGGCGATCATCACGTTCATCGTGGTCTCGTCCGACCCGTGGAACACCGGCAAGGCGCTGACCTGGCTGTCCGGCTCCACCTACGGGCGTACCGCCCCGCAGGTGCTGCCGGTGGCGATCGCGCTGCTGATCGCGCTGCCGGTGGTGGCCGCGGTGCGCCGCGAGCTGGACCTGCTCGCGCTCGACGACGACACGCCCCGGGTGCTCGGCGTCCGGCTGGAACGTGCCCGGCTGATCGCGCTCGGCCTGGCGGCGCTGCTCACCGCCACCGCCGTGTCGGCGGTCGGCGTGATCGGCTTCGTCGGCCTGGTCGCGCCGCACGCGGCCCGGGCGCTGGTCGGCGGGCGGCACACCCGCGTCCTGCCGGTCGCGGTGCTGCTCGGCGCCACGCTGGTCAGCCTCGCCGACACGCTCGGCCGCAGCGTCATCGCACCCGCCCAGGTCCCCGCCGGTCTGGTCACCGCCCTGATCGGCACCCCGTACTTCGTCTGGCTGCTGTGGCGTTCCCGCGCCGCGGCCGCCGCCCGTTGACCCGTTCCACCGACGCACCCCACCGGCCGTGAGAGGAATGACGCATGACCAGCACCCTGGCCGTCGCGCCCTGGCGAGTCTTCACCGTCGAGGTCCGCGCGCTACGGCGGCTCGGCCCGTCGTTCCTGCGGGTGACGCTCACCGGACCGGACCTGGACCGGTTCGCCGACAACGGGTACGACCAGCGGATCAAGCTGGCCCTGCCGCCGGTCGACGGGGCGCCGGGGGAGCTGCCCGACGGGCCGGACTGGTTCCAGCGGTGGCGTGAGCTGCCGGACGGGCTGCGCAGCCCGATCCGCACCTACACGGTCCGCGCCGTCCGGCCGGAGGCGTACGAGGTGGACGTGGACATGGCGCTGCACGGCGACGGCGGCCCGGCCACCCGGTGGGCGCGGCGGGCCCGCCTCGGCGACCGGATCGCCGTCGTCGGCCCGGACGCCGGGTGGGACGGCCCGCACGGCGGGGTCGAGTTCCAGCCGCCGGCCGGTGCGACGCTGCTGCTCGCCGGCGACGAGACCGCCGCGCCGGCGATCTGCGCGATCCTGGAGCGGCTGCCCGCCGACGCCCGTGGCCACGCGCTGGTGGAGGTGCCGGAGACCGGCGACGAGCTGCCCTGCGCGGCGCCGGCCGGCGTCACGGTGACCTGGCTGCCCCGCGACGGCGCCCCGCACGGCAGCCGGCTCACCCCGGCCGTGACGAGCCTGGCCGGCCGGCTGGTGCCCGTACCGGCCGGGCCGGCCGCCGGGCCGCTGGCCGAGGTGGACGTGGACCGGGACATCCTCTGGGAGGTGCCGGAGCGGCCCGACGGCGCGGCGCTCTACGCCTGGCTGGCCGGGGAGGCGGCGGTGATCCGCGGGCTGCGCCGCCACCTGGTCACCGAGCGGGGCATGGACCGGTGCGCGGTGGCGTTCATGGGTTACTGGCGGGCCGGTCGCGCGGAGAACTGATCCGTCCGCGCCGGGTCGACCGGTGCAGCGGGCCGGCGCCTGGCGCGCCGGCCCGCTTCGTCATCCGCGCGGCGCGTACGGGGCGAGCGGATTGACCAGGGTGCCGGCGAACTGCAGCGCGGCCGACGGGTCGGACAGGTCCACCATCTGCTGGTTGTTGCGCAGCTGGAGGCGGTTGAGGCAGGACAGCGTGAACTCCGGCGCGAACAGGTCGTGCCGGCGCATCCGGCCGGCCAGGTGCGGCACCGTGGTGGCGTAGCCGGCGGCGCACTCGGCCACCGTGCGCCAGAACCCGTCCTGGTCGAGCACGCCCTGGGTGTGCAGGGCGGCGCTGAGGTGCCGCAGGAAGCAGTCGAAGACGTCGGTGAAGATGGACAGGATCTTCTCGTCCTCCGGAATGGCGGCCCGGATCCGCCGGACCCGCTCCGGCAGGTCCGCGTCCGGGTCCATCACCACGATCTCCTCGGCGATGTCCTTGAACACGACCCGCTCGACGACGCCGCCGTCCAGGACCAGGATGACGTTCTCGCCGTGCGGCATGAACGCCAGGTCGTGGGCGTACAGGCTGTGCAGCAGCGGCACCAGGTAGGCGTCCAGGTAGCGGCGCAGCCAGTCGGCCGGCGCCAGCCCCGACTCGTCGATCAGCGCCGCGGCGAGCGACCGCCCGTCCCGGTCCAGGTGCAGCAGCGACGCCATGGTGGCCAGCCGCCGCCCGGGTTCCAGCCCGGGTACCGGGCTCTCCCGCCAGAGCGCCGCCAGCATCTTCCGGTACGGGGAGTACCTGTCGGTCGCCGCCTCGTACTGCCGGTGCCGGTAGCCGATCGCGGCCCGCTCCCGGATGATCGACAGGCCGGTGCGCTTGAGGACCGGGTCGCCCTCGATCAGCCCGGCCAGCCAGTCGTTGATGGCGGGCGTCGCCTCCATGTACGCGGCGGACAGCCCGCGCATGAAGCCCATGTTCAGCACCGACAGCGCGGTCTTCACGTAGTGCTTGGCCGGGTCGGTGACGTTGAAGAAGGTACGGATGGACTGCTGCGCGAGGTACTCGTCCGGCCCCTCGCCCAGGCAGACCAGCCGGCGCCGGGCCACCTCACCGGCGAACGTGACAGCGAGCTTGTTCCACCACTGCCACGGGTGCACCGGAACGAACAGGTAGTCGGCCGGGTCCAGGCCCAGCCCGGTGAGCGTGGCGGTGAACCCGGCCAGCGTCTCCTCGCCCAGCTCGGCCCGCACCAGCGTGTCGTAGTCCAGGTCGTCGGCGCAGGTGAACGTGGTGTGGTCGCGGTGCGCGGCGAGCCAGAGCAGCCGTACCGGCGCGGCGGCCTCCGGGGCGTACGCGTGGTATTCGTGCACGCCGAAGCCGATGCGGCCGTTGTTGGCCACGAAGCAGGGATGCCCCTCGGTCATGCCGGTCTCGATCGCCTGGAAGTCGGCGGCGGCCAGCTCGGCGGCGCTCAGCGCGGGCTTGGCGAGCTTGTACGCCGTCCCGGCGAGCGTGGAGGTGATCTCCTCGAGGTAGACCGGCAGGATCGCGTCGGTGAGGCCGAGCGCGCCGCGCAGCTCCACGCACAGGTCCACGGCGTCGGGCGGCAGCTCCGCGCCGTCGCGGCGGCGCACGATGCTGTCCGCGTCGACCTGCCAGTGATCGAGCGCCAGCCGCTGCGCGGCGAACCGGTACTCGACGGCGCCGTCGTCGCTGCGGACCAGCCACCGCCCCGGGCCGGCGGGCTCGGGGGTGATCAGGCGCTCGTGGGCGAACTCGGCGAGCGCCTTGCGCACCAGCAGCCGGTTGGCCGTCGCCCACGCCTCGGGGGTCAGGTGGTCCACGGATGCGCTGGCGTTCACGCCGGTGCCCCTTCCTCGCGGGTGGGCGCGCCGGTGGCGGCCCGGAACTGGTCCCGGGTGCAGACGCTGAGCAGCGCCTCCTTCTCGGGCTTGCGGATCGGGCCGACGACTGTGAAGCCGACTGCCGCGTTGAGCGCGTGCACGGCGGTGTTGCGCACGTCCGGCTCCACCACCACCCGGCGGGTCGCCGGGTCGGCGAACAGCCAGGCCATCACGGTGGTGATGACGGCACGGGTGAAGCCGTGCACGGGTGTGCCGGCGGGCGCGCACAGGAAGTGCATGCCGACGTCGCCGGGCTCCGGGTCGTACAGGCCGGCCAACTCCACGCGGGCCGGGTCGTACCGCTCGGCCAGGAACGCCGGGGTGCCGCGCCACGACCCCAGGTACGCGTCGTGGTGCGGGTGCTCGGCGATGCGCCGGTACTCGGCGGCGACGGCGTCCACGTCGGCGTCCTGCATCAGCCAGAACGCGGACTTGGGATGGGTGACCCAGCGGTGCAGCAGCGCGGCGTCGGCGTCCGGGTCCAGCGGGCGCAGCGTGAACTCGCCCAGCGCGTCGTCGACGCGGGTGAAGGTGTTCGTGCGCTCGCTCATGCGGGCGCTCCGGCCGGCGCGCCGAACTCCTGGAACGCGATGGTCTTCTCGATCGGGTAGTGCTCCCGGCCGGTCATCTCCCGGATCAGCCACGAGTTGCGGTACGGGCCCATGCCCAGGTCGGGCGAGGTGATGCTGTGCGTGTGGGTGCCGCCGTTCTGGAGGAACACGCCCCGGCCGGTGTGGTCGACGCTGTAGTTGCGGGCCACGTCGAATCGGCCGTGCGTGTCGAAGCGGAGCCGGTCGCGTACCGGCGCGAGGAACTCCGGCACCCGGTAGTGGTAGCCGGTGGCCAGCACCAGTCCTGCGGTGTCGAGCGTGAACGCGCGGTCCTGCTCGGTGTGGCGCAGCCCGAGCCGGTAGCTGCCGTCGGCGTAGGCCGCCTCGACCAGCTCGGTGTTGGTCAGCAGCCGGGTCGGCGCGGGACCGTGCAGGCTCTTGGCGTACAGCAGGTCGTAGATGTCGTTGATCAGGTCGGCGTTGATGCCCTTGAACAGCGGCTTCTGTGCGGCCTCCAGCGCGTAGCGGGTCGGCTCGGGCAGCGCGTGGAAGTAGTCCACGTAGTCCGGCGAGGTCATCTCCAGCGTGAGCTTGGTGTACTCCAGCGGGAAGAACCGGGGCGAGCGGGTCACCCAGGTGAGCTGGTAGCCGTACGTGTCGATGTCGCCGAGCAGGTCGTGGTAGATCTCCGCGGCGCTCTGGCCGCTGCCGACGATCGTGATGCTGTCCTTGGCCCGCAGTGCCTCCCGGTGCTCCAGGTAGCGCGAGTTGTGGATCATGTCACCGCCCAGCCCGGCGCAGGCCGGCGGCAGGTACGGCGGGGTGCCGGTGCCGAGCACGAGGTGCCGGGCCCGGTGCGTGACCGGCCCGTCCGGCGTGTCCGCGTGCACCACGTACCGGTCGTCGGCCTCGTCGTAACCGACAGCGGTGACCGTGTGCCGGAAGCGCAGGTTCGGCAGCTTGGCGGCGGCCCAGCGGCAGTAGTCGTTGTACTCGGCGCGCAGCGGGAAGAAGCTCTCCCGGATGTAGAACGGGTAGAGCCGGCCGGTCTCCTTCAGGTAGCTCAGGAACGAGTACGGCGAGGTGGGGTCCGCGAGCGTGACCAGGTCGGCGATGAACGGCGTCTGGAGCCGGGTGGATTCGAGCAGCATGCCGGGATGCCAGTCGAAGCTGTCGCGGGCCTCCAGGAACAGTCCGTCGAGGTCGTCGATCGGCGCGGTGAGGCAGGCCAGGCCGAGGTTGTAGGGGCCCAGCCCGATGGCGATGAAGTCGTGGGTCGACATGCGTTCTCGTTCTCCTCGACGGGGGGTCAGACCGGGCAGGCGAGCTCGGCGGTGGCCGCGGTCCGGGCGTACCAGGCGGCGTGGTCGGCGATGAGGTCCAGCACGTGGGCGACGTCGTCCACCGTGGTCTCGGGGTTGAGCAGGGTGAGCTTGAGGTGGTGGGCGCCGTCGACCTTGGTGCCGGCGACCAGGGCCGCGCCCGAGGCGGCGAGCGCGTCGCGGGCGTGCAGGTTGGCCTCGTCGGCCAGGTCGGGGGCGAGGCCGGGCGGCCGGTACCGGAAGACCACGGTGCTCAGCTGCGAGGGCGCGGCCACCTCGAAGCGCGGGTCGGCGTCGAGCCGCCGCCACGCCTGCGCGGCGAGGTCGACGACCTGGTCGAACAGTGCGCCGATCGCGTCCGGGCCCATGATCCGCAGGGTCAGCCAGAGCTTGCACGCGTCGAACCGGCGGGTGGTCTGGATGCTCTTGTCGACCTGGTTCGGGATGCCCTGCTCGACCGCGCGGGCCGGGTTGAGGTAGTCGGCGTGCCAGGTGGCGTGGCGCAGCGTCCGGCCGTCACGGACCAGCAGCGCGCTGGAGCTGACCGGCTGGAAGAACGACTTGTGGTAGTCCACTGTCACCGACGCGGCCCGTTCCATGCCGTCGAGCAGGTGCCGGCGGGTGGGGGAGACCAGCAGCCCGCAGCCGTACGCGGCGTCGACGTGCAGCCAGACGCCCGCGGCGGCGCAGATGCCGGCGATCTCCGGCAGCGGGTCGATGGTGCCGAAGTCGGTGGTGCCGGCGGTGGCGACGACGGCCATCACCACCTGGCCGTCGCGGTGGCAGCGGTCGATCGCGCGGGCCAGCTCGTCGGTGCGCATCCGGCGGGTCGCGTCGGTGGGCACGGTGAGCACCGCGTCGGCGGCCAGGCCGAGCAGCTTGGCGGCCTTCTGCACGCTGAAGTGCCCGGCCGCGGAGGTGAGGATGCGCAGCCGGGACAGCACCTCCGGCCGATCCGGCCGGGTGGCCGCGCCGCCCACCACAGTGCGGTACGCCTCCTCGCGCGCCAGCAGCATCGCCTGGAGGTTCGACTGGGTGCCGCCGCTGGTGAAGACCCCGTCGGCGCCGGCGCCGAGCCCGATGCGCCCGGCCGTCCACTCGATCAGGCGCCGCTCCATCAGCGTCGCGCCGGCGCTCTGGTCCCAGGTGTCCAGTGAGGAGTTGACCGCGCTGAGCACCGCCTCGCCGAGCAGCGCCGGGATGACCACCGGGCAGTTCAGGTGGGCCAGGTAGCGCGGGTGGTGGAAGTAGACCGCGTCGCGCAGCCACACGTCGTGCAGTTCGTCCAGGGCGGCGTCGGTGTCGCCGAGCGGCCGGTCCAGATCGATGGCGCCGATGAGCGGCGCCAACTCGTCGGGCGTGACGCCGGTGAACGGCCGGTCCGCCTCGCCCACCCGGCGGGCGACCCGGTCGACGCCGCGCGCCAGCACGTCCCGGTACCGCCCGAGCGAACCGACGTTGAACAGGTGGTCGCGTGCCGAGGCGGCGGCGCGGCCGGTGTCGGCGGGCGCGGTGCCGGTCGGGCTCCCGATCGAACTCATGCGACTTCCCAGCGGTCGTACGGACAGGACGCGCGGCGACAGCCGCGGCGATCAGGTTAGGTTAGGCTGGCCTAAGTATCAAGCACGACTCGGGGTGCTTTGTCCCGCATGACCCGCCGGTTGGCGCCTCGCCCGCGTCGCGGTAAGGTCGCCCTCGGTTAGGGGAGGTTATCCTAAGTTGACGGTGGAGCGGAACCGGCGCCCGGCATGCCGAGACGGCGCGAGACGATGACGCGCGTCGATCGCGACAGGTGGGGTGTGCCCCGGTTGTGGGCCGCCGACGTCGACGCGCTGGCGCGTCTGCAGGGGCGTGTCGCCGCGCTGGACCGCGCCTGGCAGATCAGCGTCGAACGATGGCGTGCCGAGGGTCGCCTGGCCGCGCACGTCGGCCCGGCCGAGCTGGCGTGGGACCGGTTCGCCCGCCGCGTACGGCTGGACGACACCGCCCGGCGCTGCTACGAGCGGCTGGACCCGGACACCCGGCGGTGGGTCGAGGCGTACGTGGACGGGGTCAACTCCGGTCTCGCCGAGGGCGCCGCCGACGCGCCGGAGTTCGCCGCCACCGGCACCGCGCCCGAACCCTGGCGGCCCTGGTCGCCGCTCGGTGTCTTCCTCGTCCAGCACGTGCTGTTCTCCACGTTCCCGAACAAGCTCTGGCACGCGCACGTGGCCCGCACCCTCGGCCCCGAGGCGGCCGGGCTGTTCGCGGTCGAGGGACCGGCGTCCTCCGGCAGCAACGCCTGGGCGCTGCCCGCCGACCCGGCCACCGGGCGCGGCCCGGTGATCGCCGGTGACCCGCACCGGCTGCTCGAACTCCCCGGCGTCTACCAGCAGGTCCGGCTGGCCTGCCCGGAGTTCGACGTGATCGGCCTCGCCTTCCCCGGCGTGCCTGGCCTGCCGCACTTCGGCCACACCGGCGGCGTGGCCTGGGCCGTCACCAACGCGATGGCCGACTACCAGGACCTCTACCGCGAGCGGTTGCGCCGCGACGGCGACCGCGTGCTGGCGCGCGACGCCGACGGCTGGACGCCCGCCGCGCGCCACGTCGAGGAGATCGAGGTCCGTGGCGGCGCCCCGGAGACGGTCGAGGTGATCGAGACGCCGCGCGGCCCGGTGATCGACCACGACCGGGTCACCGGCGAGGCGATCGCCCTGCGCATCCCGAGCCGGGTCGAGGCCCGCCTCGGCTTCGAGGCGTTGCTGCCGCTCCTGCGCGCCCGGCGTACGGGAGACGTCGCCGACGCGCTGCGCCACTGGGTCGAGCCGGTCAACAGCGTGCTCGCCGCCGACACCGAGGGCGGCGTGCGCCGCCTGGTCGCCGGCCTGGTCCCGGTACGCGACGAGCGGTGCCGCCGGGAGCCCGTGCCGGCCTGGGAGCCGCGGTACCGGTGGCGGGGCGACTACCTGCCGCTGGTCGACGAGGCGGTCGACGGCGTGGCGGTGTGCGCCAACGACCGCCGCGACGACGTGGCCGCACACGGCGCCGACTTCGCCCCGCCGCACCGGGCCCGCCGGATCCGGGCGCTGGTCGCCGACGGCGCCGAGCCGTCCACCGTGCACACCGACGACCGGCTCCCGGCCGGCCCGCTGTACCGGCTGCTCGACCGGCTCGACCCGGGCCGGCTCGACGAGCCCGCCCGCGCGCTGCTGCTGCGGCTGCGCGGATGGGACCGGGCGATGGCGGCCGGCTCGGCCGAGGCCGGCGCGTACGCGGCCTGGCGGGCGGCGCTGGCCCGCCGGTTGCGCGTACACCCGAGGTTGCGTGCCCTCGACGAGCCGTGCGGTTTCGACGAGCTGTTCGCCCCCTGGACCGACCCGGCGGCCCGGATCGGCCTGGCGCTGGACCACCTGGCCGCCGAGTTCGGCGCCGGCCTCGCGGCACCGGCCGCCGAGGCGCTGGCCGAGGTGGCCGCCGGCCCGGCGCCCGGTGAGTGGGGCAGCCGGCACCTGCTGCACCCGGTGCACCTCGGCGTCGCCCCCGCGGTCACCGACGCGGTGACAGCGATGCGGCGGCGGGTGGCGCTGCCCGGTGACACCGACTGCGTGCTGGCCACCTCCAGCGTGCCGGGTGTCTCCGACGCCTGCTGGCGCGGCCCGGTGGCCCGCTACGTGTGGGACCTGACCGACCGGGCGGCGAGCCGCTGGATCGTCCCGTTCGGCGCCTCCGGGAACCCCGGCGACCCGCACTTCGCCGACCAACTCACCCACTGGGCCGCCGGGACGCTGATCCCGGTGCCCGCCGGCCCTCTGACGGGAGGCGAGACGACGTGATCCACCTGGAGCGGATCCCCGGCCTCGGCGAACTGGCGCTTGAGCCGGTACGCCCCGACCGGCACGCCGAACTGCTGCACGGGTGGGTGGTCCGGCCCCGCAACCGGTTCTGGGGCATGGGCTCGCACACGGTCGACGAGGTACGCGAGATCTACGCGTTCGTCGACGGGCTGGACACCCACCACGCGTACCTGATCCGGCTCGCCGGCGGGCCGATCGGGCTGTTCCAGACCTACCAGCCGGAGGCGGACCCGGTCGGCGAGCGCTACCCGGTGCGACCCGGCGACGTGGGGATGCACCTGCTGCTCGACGCGCCCCGGCGGTACCCGGGCTCGCTGACCGGCGCGGTCTTCCCGGCCCTGGTCCGGTTCCTGCTGCGCGACCCGGCCGCGCGTCGCGTGGTGGTCGAGCCGGACGTGCGCAACGACGCCATGCTGCGCCGCCTGCGGGTCGAGGGATTCACGTTCGGCGCCGACATCGACATGCCGGACAAGCGGGCCCGGCTGGCGTTCCTGACCCGTGAGCGGTTCGAGGCGGACCACCCGGCGGCGTGACGTCAGCCCGCGTCACGGTCCGGTGGCGCGCAGCCGGCCGGCCAGGTCCCGCACGGTCTCGGCGTACGCCGGGTCGTCCTCGGACGGGAGGTGACCCTTGATCGGCGGCGGGACGCTGTCCCAGGGCGGGGCCACCAGGCTCTCCGGATCCCGGAGGCGGCGGTCCACAGTCGCCTCCGGGCCGGCGACGCGGGCCGGCTCGTCCGCGCGGTGCGGGGAGAAGATCCATCCGCCGAGCGCGTCGGTGTCCCGCCACAGGTTGCGCCACCGCCAGCCGACCCGGCCGCCGATCCCGCGCAGCATGTCGTCGCCGACGTAGGCGGGGAACAGCCGGGCGTAGAGCCGGCGCAGCGGCGAGCTGTAGGTGAGCAGGGCGACCCGCGCGCTGATCTCCGCCGGCAGTTGCAGGACGGTGGCGGCGACGAGCACCGAGCCGTGGCTGTAGCCGGAGAGCAGCACCCCGTTGCCGCTGCGCACCAGGTACGTGATGCGCCGGGCCAGCTCCGGCACGGCCCGCTCGGCGTAACAGGGCGGCGCGAACGGGTGCGCGGCCCGGGGCCAGAACGTGGCGAGGTCGAAGAGCACGCCGACGTGGTGCCGGAACCCGGGGCTGCGGTACGCGAAGATCCCGGCGACGACCAGGGCCAGCACCGCCGCCGAGATCGCCACCCCGCCCACCTCGATGCCGAACATGACCAGCTCGGCCGGGACGTGCGTGCGGCGCTCCAGGGCCACGCCCGGCTCGGGATGGACCAGCGCCATCGCGGTGGTCGCCGCGCCCGCCCCGGCCATGACGGCGAACAGCACCGCCAACGGCACCAGCAGGTCGGTGAACCGGGACCGGACGATCATCGTCCGGACCTGCCGCAGCCGGGACGCCGCCTCGGCCGGCGGAGCCGGGAAGTCGCGCTCGACGATCGCCTGCGCGGCCCGGGTCCGGCCGCGCCGGGACACCAGCGCCACCACGGCGGCGGCCGCCAGCGTGACCAGCAACGCCCGGAAGAAGCCGTAGATCGCCCAGGTGTACGCGCGCGCCGGACCCGGTATGTCGTCCGCCGGGGACATGCCCCGGTCCAGCAGGTCGGCGGTGCGCTGGACCAGCTCGGCGGAGTACGCGACCGCGAGCCCGCCCGCCGCCGCCGCGACCACGAGCGCGCCGAGCCCGTACGGCGGCTGGTTGCCGCGTACCCGCAGCCGGTGCCAGAGCAGCACGGCGCCCAGGCCACCGAGCAGGACCGCGTGCGTGACCACCAGCCAGGTCAGGATCGAGCCGTAGCCGGGCAGACCCCCGCCGGGACGCCAGCGGGCCGGGGCGAACAGCAGGTACCCGGCCACCACGACGGTGAGCGCGACCGCGGTGGCGCGCAGCAGCCAGGCGACCCGGTCGCGTCGCGGGTCGGCGGGTGCCCGGTCGACGAGCGGCGGAACGCAGACCAGGACCACGCAGGCGAGCAGGACCGCGCCGGTGACCGCCAGCAGCGCCGCCACCGCGGGTGGGACGCCCTGCGCGGCCCGGGCGGCGAGGAGACAGCCGTCGAGGGTGGCGAAGGCCGCCGCGATGTGGATCGAGCGCAGCCGGCCCATCAACGGCTCGGTGTCCCACTGGCCGATCGTGCTCAGCGGGGGCCCGGCGGACGCCCGCTCCGGGGCCCGGAACGCGGTGAACGAGCGTCCCGGCCGCCGGGCGCCCCACCAGACCAGGCCCACCGCGGCGGCCGGGACCAGCGCCAGCACCACGAGCCGCAGTTCCACCGGCCGCCCACCCATCCAGGACAGCCACTCGCGGTCGGAGATGCAGGCCGGGACGGACAGGCACTGCCAGGCCACCAGGTCCAGCGCCACCCCGGCGCCGGCGAGCACGTACAGCGCGGTCAGGCTCAACCCGAGCACCCGGCACAGCGCCCGCACCACCGCGCCGCCGACCGTGTCCCCGGGCCGCATCCACACGGCCACGTTGAGCAGCATGAAGGGCATCAGGAACAGCAGCGACAGGGTACGCAGCGCGGTGCCGGACGGCAGGTCGTTCCACCGGTACGCCTCCAGCGTCACCCCGCTCGCCCCGTGCTCGTCGGCGTGTCCGGGGCGGGGACGGTAGAAGCCGGCGCTGCGGTCGCCCGCGACCTGCCGGACCAGCGGCCGGCCCAGCACCTCGGCGGCGCCGGCCGCGGAGACGCCGTGCACCCGCAGCTCCACCACCTCGCCCGACGGCGCCTGTGCCCGCCCTGGTCCAGCCGTCATCGACCCTCCGCGACGTTCCGGCCGCCCACGCCGCCTGCCCGGCCCGCCCTCGGGTGGCGCAGCGTCCTACCCGGCCGGGCGGGGGGCAAACGCCCGTCGGCCCGGCGGGCGGCCCGTTCGAAGCCGCGCCGTCCGGGTAACCGCCCGCGTACGTCGGAGGAAGGGAGCCCGCATGACCGGCGCATCGCCCCCGCGCGACGGCTTCGCCGTCGTGGAGATGTTCACCTCCCAGGGCTGCCCGCCCGCCGAGGAGGTGCTGTCCGAGATCGACCGGGACGCGCGCGAGCGCGGGGAGCGGATCTACACGCTCGGCTTCCACGTCGACTACTGGGACCACCTGGGCTGGGCCGACCCGTACGGCGCGGCGGCGCACACGCTTCGGCAGGAGCGGTACGCGCGGGCGCTGCGCTCCGGCGGGCTCTACACGCCACAGATGATCGTCAACGGGACCGTCGAGTTCGTCGGGTCGGACCGCAGGCAGGCCACCTCGGCGATCGACGCCGCGCTGGCCGCGCCGCCCGGCACGCCGGTGACGCTGTCCGTCGTGGCGGCCGACGCCGGGCACGTGGTGCTCGACTACGAGACCGGCGCGCTGCCCGAGCAGGCCCGGCTGAACGTGGCGGTGGTGGAGCGTGGCCTGGAGAACGACGTCCCCCGGGGCGAGAACGCCGGGCGGCGGTTGCGCCAGGACACGGTGGTGCGCGCGTTCTGCTCCGTCGAGCTGAACGGCGAGCGGGGCCGGTTGGAGATCGACGTGCCGGCGTCGCCCGACCCGCGCCGCGCCTCGGTCGTCGGATACGTGCAGCAGGGCGACCGGGCGGTGGTCGGTGCGACCGCCGTCGACCTCGGCGACGGGAGCCGGTGATGACCCGGGCCGCGGTGGCGACCCGGCTGCCGCCGATCGACGTCCGCCGCTGGGTGAACTCCGCGCCGCTGACGCCGCAGGAGCTGCGCGGGCGTGTGGTCCTGGTGGACGTCTGGGAGTACACCTGCGTGAACTGGATCCGCACCGCCCCGTACGTGCGGGCGTGGCACCGCGACTACCGTGACCTGGGGCTCACGGTGATCGGCGCGCACGCGCCGGAGTTCGCGTTCGGCCGGCGGCCGGAGAACATCGACCGGGCGATCCGCGACCACGGGCTCACCCACCCGATCGCGATCGACGACGACTACACGTTCTGGCGTGCCCTGCGCAACGACGCCTGGCCGGCCAGGTACCTCTTCGACGCCGACGGGCGGCTGGCCGACCGCTGGGTCGGCGAGGGCGACTACGACCGGACCGAGGCGCTGATCCGGCGGCTGGTCGAGGCCGCCGCGCCCGCGACCGCGCTGCCGCCGGTCACCCCGGAGGTGACCGCGTTCGTGACCGGCCCGCAGCCCACGTACGCCGGGATCACTCCCGAGACCTACCTGGGCGCCGACCGGGGGGTGCCCGGCACGTACGCGCTGACCGGCGACTGGCGGGTCGAGGGCGAGTACGTCGAGACGGGTGATGCCGGCGCCGAGCTGGTCCTGCCGTTCACCGCCGGTGAGGTGAACCTGGTGGCCGACCCGGGCCCGGAGGGACCGGCCGGGATCCGGGTGCTGCTGGACGGGAAACCGGCCGGGGACGCGCGCGGCGCCGACGTGGGGCCGGACGGCCGGGCCCTCGTCGACCGGGCGGCCATGATCCGGCTGGTCGACGGCGCGACGCCGGGGGAGCACCGGCTCACCCTGCGCGCCGAGCGGCCCGGCTTCCGCGCGTACGTCTTCACGTTCGGTCCCTGACTCCGGGCCGGATGCGGCCGGGTGGCATCCCACCCGGCCGCATCCGTGCGTCCGGGGTCAGACCTCGGTCAGCCGGACCGCGTCGGCGATGACCAGGCCGGCGGCGGAGCTCCACCGGCTGACCGCGACGCGGTTGGCGTCCCCGGCCGGCAGCGTGAACGTGCCGAGCGAGCGCCACTGCCCGCCGGTCGCCCGCTGGTCGACCACGACCGTCCGGTTGCCGGTGGTCGTGGCGACGATGTACGGCGTGGCCGCGTTGTAGCCCGCGTTCGCCGGCCACCACGCCTCGACCCGGTAGTTGCCGGTACGCGGGACGTTGAACTTGTACCAGGCCGCGTCGCTCGCGGCGACCGGGTCCGCGTAGCGGTAGTCGGCGCCGTAGCGCTGCCCGGAGTACGTCGAGGTGCCCCAGTTGGCGCTCGCGGTGAACCGGCCCGCGGTGGCGTTGTCCACGATCGACGTCCAGCCGGTGCCGCCGCCGGCCATCTTGGCGGCCACGTCGGCGCGCATGGTGTTCAGGTCGATGAAGGACGGGTCGATCTTGCCGGTGGTGCTGGTCTCCCGGTGCCCCCGGGCGTAGCTGGAGTCCCGGCCGAGCCGCTTGAGCACGGCGGCGGTCGCCGCGATGCTGGCGTTGTACTGGGCGGTGGTCATCTGCTGGTCGACGCCGTTGTAGTCGATCTCCCACCCGATCATCAGCGTGTTCCCGTCCCCGGCCGGGATCGGGCCGCTGCCGCCGCTGGTGCCGGCGTGGTTGCACCGGCCGGCGGAGATCACGTGGAACACGCCGTGGTAGTCCACGAGCGCCTGGCAGAGCGGGCCGGGCAGGTCGGAACGGCCGTTGATGCAGATGTTCAGCGCCGGGTGCGGGTTGCCGGCGCTGGAGGTGGCGGCGGTGTGGTGCCAGAGCACCCCGATCGGGTCGAAGGAGCCGGGGCGCATCCGGTTGAGCCAGTCGCCCTCGACCACCACCTGCACGCCGGCGGCCCGCAGCACGTCCACCAGCCAGGGAATGGTGGCCATCACTGCTCCCGGAGCAGGTCGGCGAGGCACTCGGCCTTCGGCGCCGCGAGCGCCTGGCCGGGACGGACGGCCACGGCGACGGCGGCGGCCATCAGGGCGGGCACGCCGAGCAGACCTCGGCGTCGTAGACGGGGGGATCGTGACGTGGGCATGGCGCTCCTCGGGTGACGGCGCTCCATCGATCGACGGATGTGAGTGCGGGCACGCTATACCGCCACCGGGCCTCTTGTCGATACCCTTCAATGATCGTTTCTGTCGTGAAAACTTTCGCCACCGCCATCTGTCGTCATCTGTCGATGCGTGGTAGAAATCCTGCCCAAGTCTCGCCGTCGAGCGAGGAATCCTTCACAGGAGGGGCGCCGATGAGAGCGATCGCCACGGCCCTGACGCTTCTCGCGGTGGTCGCGGCCGCGGCCGTCCCGGCGACGGCATCGGCCGTTCCGGCCCGGCCGCAGTCCGCCGCCGAGCCACCGGCGGCCGTCGCCGCGGTCGGCCCGCAGCCCGGCACCTTCACCGGCAAGGGCTTCGACACGTGCACCGCGCCGTCCCAGGCCGCGATGGACGCCTGGCTGGCCGCTTCGCCCTACCGCGCGGTGGGCGTCTACATCAGCGGCGGCAGCCGGACGTGCGCCCAGCCCAACCTGACCGCGACCTGGGTCGCCGACCAGACCCGCAAGGGCTGGCGGCTCATCCCCATCGAGCTGGGCTACCAGGCGCCGTGCGGCACCCGTACGCCGAAGATGTCCGCCGACCCGGCCACCGCCCGCGGGCAGGGGAGGACCGCGGCGGACAGCGCGGCCGGGGCGGCGCAGGCCCTCGGGATCGGCGCCGGCAGCACGCTCTACAACGACATCGAGCAGTACCCGACGACCACCGCCTGCCGGGCCGCGGTGCTCTCCTTCCTCTCCGGCTGGGTCGAGCGCCTGCACGCGCTCGGCTACCTCGCCGGCATGTACTCCAGCGGCTCGTCCGGCATCAGGGACGTCTGCGACGCCTACCGCGACACCCGGTACCTGCGGCTGGACCAGATCTGGATCGCCTGGTGGAACGGCGTCGCGGACACCGACGCGGGCACGTACTGCGCCGACGACCGCTACGCCGACCAGCAGCGCCTGCACCAGTACGCCGGGGACGTCACCGAGACGTGGGGCGGCGTGACGATGAAGATCGACCGCAACTACCTGGACGTACGGGCCGCTACGCCGCCCGCGTCGTGGAGCGTGACTGTCGACAACGCCACGGCGGGCGGGTTCACCGCCGGCGCGGCCTGGGGCACCTCCGCGTACTCCGGGCAGCGCTACGGCGCCGACTACCGCTTCGCCGCGCCGGTGGCGGCCAGCGACGTGGCCTGGTTCCGGACGACCCTGCCCGCGACCGGCGCCTACGAGGTCTCGGTGTGGTACCCGGCCGACCCCGGCTACAACGACCGCACCCCGTACCTGGTGGCCACCACGACCGGCAACCGGACGGTGGCGGTCGACCAGCGCACCGGTGGCGGACGCTGGGTCTCGCTCGGCGTGTTCACGCTCGCCGCCGGGACCGGGGACAAGGTCGGGGTGAGCCGCTGGAGCGCCGGCGCGGGTTACGTGGTCGCCGACGCGGTCCGCATCACCCGGGTCTGAAGCCCGGCCCTACCGGCGGCGAGCCGGTCCCGCCGCGGCGGGACCGGCTCGCCGCGGCCGGCTCAGCTCAGGTGCGCCAGCAGGGCGGTGGCCATGCCCTGCTCACCCCGGGCGTTCGGGTGGAACGGCGCGGCGGCGTTCTGCGGAATCAGCCCCTCCACCCAGCGGGTGCCGCTGCTCTTGCACGCGTCCCGGCCGATCGACGGGGTGTAGACGTCGGCGTAGCTCGCGCCGCCCGCCGCCGCGGTGTCGGCGAGCATCGTGTTGAGCGCCTTCTGGACGCCGCGCAGGTACGGCACGTCCTGGTAGGCGATCGGCACCACCGGCCAGCAGCCGTACCCGCTGTCGGGCAGGATCGCCGGGTACCCGAGCACCACCACGCGCGCGTTCGGCGCGGCCTGGCGGACCGCCCGCAGCACCGCCGTCACCTTCGGCGCGGTGGCGGCGATCCGGGCCCGCAACTGGTCGGTGCCGCCCGCGGTGTACCGGTCCTTGCAGGGCGACCCGAGCGGGCTGCTCACGCTGGCCTCGGCGCAGTCGCTGATGATGCCGGAGAAGCCGATGTCGTTGCCGCCGATCTGGACGGTCACCAGCGCGGTGGCCGAGGTGACGGCGTTGACCTGCGGCGGCAGCGCGATGCCCAGCGCTCCGTCGCCGCCGTACAGGATGTCCTCGGTGGTGGCTCCGGAGCAGCTCACGTCGGCGAACGACGCCGACCCGGCGGACGCCGCCACCAGGGACGGGTAGTTGCGGTTGGAGCGCAGGCAGTTCAGGTCGACCTGGGTGGGGACGAGCGGGGCGGAGGTGTAGGAGTCGCCGAGTGCGACGTAGCGCCCGGCGGGCGCGGCGGCGACGGCGGGTGCGGCGGCGGCGAGCAGCACGCCGGCGGCGGCCGCGACGAGCGCGGTCATCCGGCCGGCGGTCCGCAGGAGCGGCAGGCGGGGACGGTTCATGGGGCCCTCCCGGAGGGGTCCTGGTGGTGGTGCTGGGATTCTGTCCGCGCCTGTGACATGCGTCAATATCGATGAACCTCACTAAATGGCGGCCCAGGATGTGGTCCGTCGCCGTCCGTCCCGACGGCCGCAGGTGTCGCGTACGTCACACTTTTCGGCGTCACCGATGTCGGGTACAGGTCGGTCGCCGAGCGGTCGATCCGTTGCGTCACAACGTTCCCCGGCCCGTCACGCCTGGCAGGCGGGCGGATGCCGGATCCGGGCACGTACGCACCGGAGTGACCCCGGCACGGCTGGTGAAGAACGTATCGACTGTCGGCGATCGTGAATTTGCAGGCGTCACTACGCTGCGGAGTGGTTGATCGCCGGAAACCACGGACGACAGGTGGAAGAACCTCAGATGAGTGACAATCACCCTCCCTACGGAGGCTATCCGGACCCGAACGCCGGAGCGTGGGGCAACCAGCCCGACCCGAACGCCCCGTACGGCGCGCAGCCGGCCTCCGGCGCGCCCTACGGCTCGCAGCCGGCCTCGGGCGCCCCCTACGGCGCCCAGCCCGGGTCGGGCGCCCCCTACGGCGCGCAGCCCGCGTCGGGTGCGCCGTACGGCGCGCAGCCCGGGTCGGGTGCCCCCTACGGCGCGCAGCCCGCGGCGCCGTTCCCCGGCCAGCCGGGCTACCCCGGGCAGCCGGCGCCGTACGCGCCCACCCCGCCCCCGAGCGGCGGCAAGAGCAAGGGCCTCATCGTCGGCCTCGCCGCCGGCGCGGTCACGCTGACGCTGCTGTGCTGCGGCGGTGGCCTCGCCTACGTCGCCTTCAACGGCGACGAGGAGGACCCGAAGCCGGTGGCGTCGGGCAGCGCCACCCCCGGGCCGGACAACAGTCCGTCCGCGACCCCCAGCGCGGGCGGGCCGGAGTCGAGCGGGCCGGACGGGTCCAACAACAACTCGCTGACCGCGCGGTACGCCAGCGAGATGTCGGCGGTCTGCGACGGGGGAGCGATCCTCAACGCCGCGCCGTACACCGCGCCGGCGGGCTCGAAGGCGTACGTCTTCTCCAACGCCCCGGACCGGCCGTCCTTCTGGTCGCAGAAGACGGTCAGCTCGGCCAAGCCGTACTACGCGAAGTCGGCTGACTTCGCCACGGTGTCCGTCATCGGCTGCCTCAAGATGGTCGAGGGCAGCGAGGGCACGCCGAAGAAGTGCCAGTACAAGAACAGCGAGGACAAGGTCGTCACGGTCGACTACATCTCCTCCCGGTACACCCTGACCTTCCACGCCGCCAAGACCGGCGAGAAGGTCGGCGACGGCGGCACGGTGACCGCGCCCGCGGCCCGGTGCCCGAGCTTCATCTCCTACAACAAGGTGACGATGAAGTCGTACGCGTCCCCGGACAGCGGCACCATCGAGGCCGCGCTGGACCGGTTCCTCAAGTAGCGGCACCCCGATCGCGGTGTGCGGGCCGGCCGGCCCGCACACCGCGATCGGCGGCTCAGGCCGCGGGCAGCGGCCGGCCGTGCTCGCGGGCGGAGATCCGCAGGGCCGGCGGTCAGAAGTCGTCGTCGAAGGTGACCGAGCCGGTCACCCCGACCTGGTACGCCGACACCCGGCGCTCGAAGAAGTTGGACAGCTCCTGCACGTCCTGCAACTCCATGAACGCGAACGGGTTGCCGCTGCCGTACATCGGGGCGATGCCGAGCACGGCCAGGCGCCGGTCGGCCACGTGCTGGAGGTACTCACGCATGTCCGCGAGCGACATCCCGGGTACGCCCTGCCCCAGCAGGTCCGCGGCGAAGCTCACCTCGCACTCCACCGCCTCGGCCAGCATCTCCCTGACCTGCTTCTCCATCTCGTCGTCGAACAGGTCCGGCTCCTCGGCGCGTACGGTCTCCACCACGTCGAAGGCGAACGCCATGTGCATCGACTCGTCCCGGAACACCCAGTTGGTGCCGGACGCCAGCCCGTTGAGCAGGCCCCGGGACCGCAGGAAGTAGACGTAGGCGAACGCGCCGTAGAAGAACAGGCCCTCGATGCACGCGGCGAAGCAGATCAGGTTGAGCAGGAACGCCCGCCGGTCCGCCCGGCTCCGCAGTTCCCGCAGTTCGAAGATCGAGTCGATCCACCGGAAGCAGAACTCGGCCTTGCGGGCGATCGACGGGATGTTCTCCACCGCGGCGAACGCGGCGAACCGCTCCTTCTCGTCCGGCACGTACGTGTCCAGCAGGTTCAGGTAGAACTGGACGTGCACCGCCTCCTCGAACAGCTGCCGGGACAGGTAGAGCCGGCCCTCGGGGGAGTTGACGTGCTGATAGAGGTTGAGCACCAGGTTGTTGGCGACGATGGTGTCGCCGGTGGCGAAGAACGCCACCAGCCGCGACACCAGGTGCCGTTCGGCCGGGGACAGCCTCGCCAGGTCGGCCAGGTCTCCGTGCAGGTCCACCTCCTCGACCGTCCAGGTGTTCTTGATGGCGTCCTTGAACCGGTCGAAGAAGCGCGGGTAGCGCATCGGCCGCAGGGTCAGGTCCATGCCGGGGTCGAGCAGCATGTGCCGGGTCGGCGCGGTGGTGGTCACTGGCATGCCTCGCAGCTCTCGGGGTTCTCCAGGGAACAGGCCGGCGCCTCGTCGTCGCTCACGGCGGAGACCACGCCGGAGACCGGGGCGAGCACCGGGGCGACGGTGGCCTGCTGGATGCGGGTGGCGGGACGGGAACGCAGGTAGTAGGTGGTCTTCAGCCCGGCCTTCCAGGCGTACAGGTACATCGAGGAGAGCTTGCCGATGGTCGGCGCGCTCAGGAACAGGTTCAGCGACTGGGACTGGTCGACGAAGGGCGCCCGCGCGGCGGCCAGGTCGATCAGCGCCCGTTGCGGCAGCTCCCAGGCGGTGCGGAACAGCTCCCGCACCGGCGCGGGCAGCTCGGTGATGTCCTGCACCGAGCCCTCGGCCCGCTTGATCCGGTCGCGGACCTGCGGCGTCCACAGCCCGCGCGCCTTCAGCTCCCGCACCAGGTACGTGTTGACCTGGAGGAACTCCCCGGACATGGTCTCGCGCTTGAACAGGTTGGACACCTGCGGCTCGACGCACTCGTAGCAGCCGGCGATGGAGGCGATGGTGGCGGTCGGCGCGATCGCCACCAGCAGCGAGTTGCGCAGCCCGTGCGCGGCGATCCGCTCGCGCAGCGCCGCCCACCGCTCCGCCTGCGCCGGCTCCGCGCCCCACAGGTCCGGGTGCAGGTCACCCTTGGCGGCCCGGGTCTGCGGGTACGCCGGATGCGGGCCGAACTGCTCGGCCAGCCCGGCGGAGGTCTCCAGCGCGGTCAGCAGGATCTCCTCCTGCACCCGGGTGGACAGCTCCCTGGCCTGCGCCGAGTCGAACGGCAGGCGCAGCGTGAAGAACGCGTCCTGCAACCCCATCAGCCCGAGCCCGACCGGCCGCCAGCGCGGGTTCGACGCCGCCGCCTGCTCGGCCGGGTAGTAGTTGATGTCGATCACCCGGTCCAGGAAGACCACCGCCGTGCGTACCGTGGCGCGCAGCCGCTCCCAGTCCACGCCGTCGGCGGTGACGTGGGCGCCGAGGTTCACCGAGCCGAGGTTGCACACAGCGGTCTCGGCGTCGTCGTTCACCTCCAGGATTTCGGTGCACAGGTTGGACAGGTGGATCACGTTGCCCGGCTCGCCGGTCTGGTTGGACAGCCGGTTCGCGGCGTCCTTGAACGTCATCCAGCCGTTGCCGGTCTGCGCGAGCGTGCGCATCATCCGCCCGTACAGATCCCGGGCCTTCACCGTGCGCACCGCGTTCTTCTCGGCCGCCCGGTACGCGGCGTCGAACGCCTCGCCGTACAGGTCGGGCAGCTCCGGCGCGTCCGACGGGTCGACCAGCGACCACTCGCCGTCGGCCTCGACCCGGCGCATGAACTCGTCCGGGATCCAGTTGGCCAGGTTGAGGTTGTGCGTCCGCCGCGACTCCTCGCCGGTGTTGTCCCGCAGCTCCAGGAACTCCTCCACGTCCGGGTGCCACGGCTCCAGGTAGACGCAGGCCGCGCCCTTGCGCCGGCCGCCCTGGTTGACCGCGGCCACCCCGGCGTCGAGCGTCTTGAGGAACGGCACGATGCCGTTGGACCGGCCGTTGGTGCCCCGGATCAGCGCGCCCCGGCCGCGTACCCGCGACCAGGAGATGCCGATGCCGCCGGAGAACTTGGACAGCTTCGCCACCTGGTGGTACCGCTCGTAGATCGAGTCCAGCTCGTCGCGCGGCGAGTCGACCAGGAAGCACGACGACATCTGGGTGTGCCGGGTGCCGGAGTTGAACAGCGTGGGGGAGCTGGGCAGGTAGGCCAGGGCGGACATCAGCCGGTAGAACCCGATCGCCTCGCCCGGGGTGCGGGACAGCCCGCAGGCCACCCGCAGCAGCCAGTACTGCGGCGTCTCCACCACCAGCCGCGTCCGCGGGTGCCGCAGCAGGTAGCGGTCGGCCACCGTACGCAGTCCGAAGTACTCGAACCGCAGGTCGCCGTCGGGGTCCACGGCGTCGTCGAGCTTGCGGGCGTGCCGGGCCACGAACGCGGCCGTCTCGTCGCCGATCAGCCCCAGCCCGTGGGCGTACGCGATCGACTGGCTGAAGCTCGCCACGCCCTGACCGCGGACCTCCTTGTCCACGTACGCGGCGAGCAGCCGCGCGGCCAGCTTCGAGTACTGCGGCTCCTCGCCGATCAGCTCCGCCGCGGTCTGGATCGACAACCGGTCCAGCTCGGCGGTGGTCGCCCCGTCGTAGAGCCCGCTTATCGTCTTGGTGGCCACCCGCAGCGGGTCCACCTCGTCCAGGTCGGCGACCCAGCGCTCGACCGCCCGGACGATCTTGCCGACGTCCACCGGCTCGGTGTCGCCGTCCCGCTTGCGTACCCGCATCGCCGGCCGGCGGGCCTCGGCCCCGCCGGTCCCGGACGGGGGACTCTCCTGTACGACAGTCATGACCTCTCCTCGCTGTCACCGTCTGGAGACGGCGGGAGACGCCAACGGGCGCGGCGCACGGCCGGCCCGGCTGCTGGCGTCGGTCGTCCCGCGCGACCTCCGGCCGCCGTGCGCGGAGGCGCACGGCGCGCTGGCAGGTCTTCGGACTCGCGGGCCCGACCGGGTCGCCGGTCGCCTACTGGCCGTCGCTTCCCAGGCCGGTGGCCCAGTGCTGTTGACGGCTGTCGTTCCCACTCACCGCTGCGGGGCAGTCCCGGACTTCCACCGGGTTCCCTCTTGCCTCGGACGGACCAGTGACGGCCCGGCCGAACCAGCTGCGAGGAACACCATATATGGCGGTGAGGGCTTCCTGGCAACACCAGATGTCGTGTCGGCGTGTCGGATTGATCTCACCGTCCACAGTGCCTACCCCCGATTCCGGCGCGACGCGGCGGGCGCGATACTCGGCGTATGGGGAAAACCGGGCGCCGCTGGGCGTGGGTGGCGGTCCTGCTCGTCGGCGTCGGGCTCCACCTGCTGGTGCTGGAGACACTCGCCGGCACCGGGACCGTCACGTTCGTACCGGCGCTGATCGTGCTCGGCGCGTCCGTCGCGCCCGCCACGTTCCTGGCCTTCGCCCAGGGCCGGCCGGCCCGCCGCCCGGTCCCCGGCTCCGTCGTCGGCGTCGCCGCGCTCCTCGGCGGCGTGATCGGTGTCGTCGCCGCCGGCTGGCTGGAGTACGGCACGCTGCACCGCCTCGGCTTCCTGCCGATGGCGCTCGTCGGCCTGGCCGAGGAGACCGCCAAGCTGATCGTGCCGGCCGGCATCCTGATGCTGTGGCGGCGGCACCCGTCCCCGGCGCAGGGGCTGGTGATCGGCGTGGCCTCCGGCGCCGGGTTCGCCGCGCTGGAGACCATGGGCTACGCGTTCGCCGCGTTCGTCGGGTCGCAGGGCAACCTCGGCGCGGTCGAGCAGACGCTGCTGGTACGCGGCCTCACCGCGCCCGCCGCGCACCTGGCCTGGACGGGGCTGACGGCCGCCGCGTTGTTCACGTTCGCCGCCGCGCCCGGCGGCCGGAAACTGGCGGCCTTCCTGCTCACCTTCGCCGCCGCCGTCACGCTGCACACCTGCTGGGACACGTTCGGCACCCAGCCCGCGTACGTGTTCATCGGCGGCGTGTCACTGGGCTGGGTGCTGCTGCGCCTGTACCTGGACCGCGAGCGGCCGGCCGCGTCCGGGACGCCGGCCGCGCCGGCGCCCCGGGAGCCGGCGGCGCATCCCGGCTGAGCCGGACCCCCGGGCGCGCACGGTCATCAGGCCGGCGCCGATCCCGTCCCCGCCGCGGCCAGCGGGGCGGCGCCGAACGAGACCGCGAACCGCTTGCACCAGATCGACACGCTGCGCAAACCGTCCAGGTCCACCGACGCCGGGATGTCGTACGCCTGGTCGCCGATGTTGCCCTTGAGCCGGCCCAGCTCGACCCAGCGGCCGTCGTCGAACACCTGCCAGCCGGCACGGCCGGGCAGCACCTTCCGGTCGGTGAGCCAGACCCGCAGGTCGGGTCCGTCCGAGGTGTCCAGTCCCCGCAGGAGAAGCTGACGGCGCCCGTCGGCGAGGCGGACCAGCTGCGCCCGGCCGGACGTGTCGTGCTCGTGGGTGACGAAGTCACCGGCGGCGAGGACCACGTCGGCGGGCGCCGCGCCGGTCGACGGCGGTCCGCTCGTGCCGGTCGACGGCGGGCCGGTCGTGCCGGCCGGCAGCGGCTCCGCCACCGTGGGCAGGGCCTCGCGTACCTCGCGGTCGGTCACCAGCCGCCACGGCTGGAACAGGTACAGGCTCACCCCGAGGCCGGTGACGGCCACGACGGCGAGCACCGACAACACCACACGTCTTCTGCCCATGCCGTCACGGTAGGCGCGGACCCGGCGGAAAGATCTTTCCGTCCGCTTACGGCTCGACCGCGGGCCGCCGCACCGGGCCGCCGATGGGTAGCGTCTGGCCCATGGGGCGCTATGTGCTCGTCGTCGACGACGACCGGACGGTGAGCGACGTCGTCCGGCGCTACCTGGAACAGGACGGCTGCCGGGTCCGGCTGTCCTTCGACGGGCCGGACGCGCTCGCTGCGGCCGAGGAGGAGCCGCCCGACCTGGTGGTCCTCGACCTGATGATGCCGGGTCTCGACGGCATCGAGGTGTGCCGGCGGCTGCGTCGCCGGCTGCCCGGCCTGCCGGTGGTCATGCTCACCGCGCTCGGGGACGAGGCCGACCGGGTCGCCGGGCTGGAGGTCGGCGCGGACGACTACGTGACCAAGCCGTTCTCGCCGCGCGAACTCGTGCTGCGCATCAGGTCGGTGCTCCGGCGCGCGGCCCCGCAGGACCGGGGACCGACCGGGGTGCTGCGCGACGGGGATCTCACCGCGGACACCGGCCGGCGGGTCGCCGATCGCGGCGGCCGGTCGCTGTCGCTGACCGTACGGGAGTTCGACCTGCTCGCGTTCCTGCTGGCGAATCCGGGACGCGCCTGGTCGCGGGCCGAGTTGCTGGACCGCGTGTGGGGCTGGCGGTTCGGCGACCAGTCCACGGTCACCGTCCACGTCCGGCGGCTACGGGAGAAGATCGAGGACCACCCGGCGCAGCCCCGCCGCATCGTCACCGTGTGGGGCGTCGGTTACCGGTACGAGCCACAGGACGCGTCCCGGTGAACGAGCTGCTGGTCATCGGGCTCTACGCGCTCCTCGCCGGCGCGGTCGTCGGCGCGCTCGGCGTGGGCGCGCTGCGGCTGGTGCGCCACCGGTCGATCCTCGCGCACATCGCGGTGCTGCTCGCGGTCACGATCGCCTCGGTGACGGCGGGCGTCACGGCCGTCGCCCAGGCCATGTTCCTGTCCGCGCACGACCTCCAGGTCGTCCTCGTCACGGTCGCGGCGTCCGCGGCGGTCAGCCTGGCCGTCGGGGTGGCGTTCGCCCGCCGGCTGGCGCAGGCGGCGGTGTGGGCCGACCAGGCCCGGCAGCGGGAACGGCAACTGGAGGCCGGCCGCCGCGAGCTCGTCGCGTGGGTCTCGCACGACCTGCGTACGCCGCTGGCCGGGCTGCGGGCGATGGCGGAGGCGCTGGAGGACCGGGTGGTCGACGAGCCGGCGGCGGTGGCCGAGTACCACCGCCGGATCCGGGTCGAGACGGACCGGATGACGCGCCTGGTCGACGACCTGTTCGAGCTGTCCCGGATCACGGCCGGAGCGCTGCGGCCCGCAATGTCCCCGGTCCCGCTCGGCGACGTGGTCTCCGACGCGATCGCCGCCACCGCGCCGCTGGCCGCCGACCGGCGGGTCCGGGTGCTCGCCCCGGAGACCGGCTGGCCGACCGTGCGTGCCGCCGAGGCCGAACTCGCCCGCGTCGTGACGAACCTGCTGGTCAACTCGGTGCGGTACACGCCACCGGACGGCACCGTGCGCATCGACGCCGGCCGGGACGACGACGACGCGTGGCTCGCCGTCTCCGACACCTGCGGCGGCATTCCCGAAGCGGACCTGCCCCGGGTGTTCGACGTGGCGTTCCGGGGCACCCGGGCCCGTACCCCCGCACCGGCCGGCGCCGACGAGGCGGCGCCGGCCGGGGGCGGTCTGGGCCTGGCGATCGTGCGCGGACTGGTCGAGGCGCACGGCGGGCGGGTGCACGCGCACAACGTGACCGGCGGGTGCCGGTTCGTCGTCCGCCTGCCCGCGGTCTGACCGGACGGGTCGCTCAGCCGGCGTCCGGGGGACCGGTCTCCACCAGGCGTCCCTCCGCCAGGCGCAGCCAGCGGCCGACGTTGATCGCGGCGAGGAACCGCTCGTCGTGGCTGACCACCAGCAGTGCGCCCCGGTAGGCGTTGAGCGCGCTCTCCAACTGACCGACGCTGACCAGGTCGAGGTTGTTCGTCGGCTCGTCGAGCAGCAGGAGTTGCGGGGCCGGTTCGGCGCCGAGCACGCAGGCGAGCGTGGCGCGCAGCCGCTCACCGCCGGAGAGCACCCCGACCGGGAGATGCGCGCGCGGGCCGCGGAACAGGAAGCGGGCGAGCAGATTCATCCGCTGCGCGTCAGGGGCCTGCGGTGCGAACGCGGCGAGGTTCTCCGCCACCGTACGGTCCAGGTCCAGCAGGTCCAGCCGCTGCGACAGGTACGCGATCCGGCCGTCGGCGCGGGTGATCCGGCCGCTCTCGGGCTCCAGGTCGCCGTCGATCAGGCGCAGCAGCGTCGACTTGCCCGCGCCGTTGGCGCCGAGCAGGGCGATCCGCTCCGGACCCCGGATCGTCAGGTCGACACCGCCGGCGGCGAACAGGGACCGCTCGCCGTGCCGCACCCGGACCCGTTCGGCGGTCAGCAGCGTGCGTCCGGCCGGGACGGTGGTGGCGGGCAGCTCCACCGTGATCTTCTTCTCGTTGCGCAGCGCCCGCTCGGCCTCGTCGAGGCGCGCCCGGGCGTCGTCGACCCGCCCGGAGTGCATCTCGTTCGCCTTGCCCGCTGCCACCTGTGCGTCCCGCTTCAAGCCGCCGGCGACGATCCTCGCCAGACCCGCGCTCTTCAGGTTGCGGGACGCGTTGCCGGCCCGCCGGGCCGCCCGCTCACGGGCCTCCTGCAACTCCCGCTTCTCCCGCTTGAGCTCCTGTTCGGCGCTGCGGACGTTCTTCTCCGCCACCTCCTGCGCGGCCCGCACGGCCGCCTCGTACGAGGTGAAGTTGCCGCCGTGCAAGCGCATCTCGCCCCGGTCGAGTTCGGCGATGCGGTCCATCCGGTCCAGCAGCGCCCGGTCGTGGCTGACCAGCAGCAGGCATCCGTGCCACTGCTCCAGCACGTCGTAGAGGCGGCGCCGGGCGCCGAGGTCGAGGTTGTTCGTGGGCTCGTCCAGCAGCAGCACGTCGGGCTGCTTGAGCAGCTGCGCCGCCAGGCCGAGGGAGACCACCTGACCACCGCTGAGCGTGCCCAGGCGCCGGTCGAAGGCGAGGTCGCCGAGGCCGAGCCGGTCGAGTTGCGCGCGCGTGCGCTCCTCGATGTCCCAGTCGCTGCCGATGGTGGTGAAGTGCTTCTCGTCGGCGTCACCGGCCTCGATGGCGTGCAGCGCCGCGATCAGCGGGGCGATCTCCAGGACCTCGGCCACTGTCAGGTCGGCGGCCAGCGGCAGGCTCTGCGGGAGGTAGCCCAGCACGCCGTCGACGGTCACCGACCCGGCGGCCGGCCGGTACTCGCCGGCGATCAGCTTGAGCAGCGTGCTCTTGCCGGCGCCGTTCGGCGCGACCAGTCCGGTCCGGCCGCCACCGAGGGTGAAGGAGAGGTTCCGGAAGACCGGGGTGTCGTCCGGCCAGGAGAAGGTCAGGTTCGAGCAGACGACGAAGGAATCGGACATCGGAAGGACGACCTCGAAGGTGAGGGCGGGCGGACCTCAGCCGCCCGGCGGGGGACACGGTCTCGGGGTACGACGAAACGACCACGGCGCTCGCCTGCGGTCGTTCACATGTCCGGGTCTTACCCGGAGATGTCGTCGTCACCCGCCATGTCTGGTCTCCCTGTGTGATCTTCGCGCTCGGACGTCCACGTCCGGGGTCCACGGTAGCACCGGCCGCTGCCGCGTGCGGGCGTGCCGGACCGCCGTCCGCGCGAGGAGGACATGACCGACCGCGTGCCTGGCCGCGGGTCGACCGAACCTGCATCATAGATACTCATGAATGCGCAGCAGTCTGCGGCACCGTGGCGCACGTTGACCGCCCCGCAGCGCGACCGGTGGGCCACAGTGCTCAGTCACGTGACGACAGCGATTCCGGCCGGCACCGCGTACGTCCTCGTCGACGGCCACGGGGACGAAGCCGCCCTGCTGGCCGACCGCCTGGCCGCCGCCCTGCTCGACGCGGGCCGCCCTCGTATCCGGCTGACCAGGGCGATCTGCGCCGGCCCCGCCGACCTCCGTGGCGGACTCACCCCGGGCTCGGTCGTCATCGCCGCCGGCCCTGCCTGGCGGGCTCACCTGCCCACCGGTCACTGGCACCTGACGATCTGGGTGCGGGGCGCCTCCCAGGTGCGCGGGCACCGCGACCGGAGCGGTTCCGCCGACATCGTGGTCGACCTGCACGACCCCGCGTGGCCGGTCATCCGTCACGTCGGCGCCTGGTTCGCCCACACCGACGCCTGGTACCGCACCGAGACGCAGGCGCTCTTCGCCGCCCGCGCCGCCGCCTGGGACACCGGGTCCGGCGACGACCTGGCCGCGTACGCCGCCGCCGTCACCGAGGCCGCCATTCCCGCCGGAGCCAGCGCCATCGACGTCGGCTGCGGCACCGGCCGTGCGTTACCGGCCCTGCGCGACGCCGTCGGACCCACCGGCACCGTCCTCGGCGTCGACCTGACCCCCGCCATGATCGACATCGCCCGGCCCCGGGCCCGCGCCGCCGACGCCGCGCTCGCCCTGGCCGACGTCCGCCGCCTCCCCCTGCCCGGCCGCGCCGTCGACGCCGTCTTCGCCGCCGGCCTGCTCATGCACCTGCCCGACGTCGACGCCGGACTGCGCGAACTCGCCCGCGTCACCCGCCCCGGCGGCCGCCTCGTCCTCTTCCACCCGTCCGGCCGCGACGACCTCGCCGCCGGTGGCGGCCGGGGCGCGCACCCCGGCGACCCCCTCGCCGAGACGCCCTTACGCCTCGCCGCCCACCGCACCGGATGGCACCTCACCGGCTACGACGACCTGCCGCACCGATTTCTCGCCCTCGCCACCCGGCGATGACCCCCGAGCCGGATGAGCAATCTGGGAGAAGAGGCCCTCGCGCCATGACGTCTAGCGTCGATCCGTGTACTTTCCGTGATCGCGGGCGAGGGGGATACCGCATGTCGAACGGGTTCATCGGCGCGCTCAACGGTCGTCATCACCGCATGGCACTGTCGGGCTTCATGGTCGTCGTGCTCGCGCACTGGGCGGAGCATCTGGTCCAGGCGTACCAGATCTGGGTGCTCGGCTGGCCCCGTCCGCAGGCGCGGGGTGTCCTGGGGGAGCTCTATCCGTGGCTGGTGACGTCCGAGGTCATGCACTACGGGTACGCGCTGCTCATGCTCGTCGGTCTCTTCCTCCTGCGCCCGGGGTTCGCCGGGCAGTCGCGCACCTGGTGGACGATCGCCCTGGCCCTCCAGTTCTGGCATCACATCGAGCACCTGCTGCTGCTGATCCAGGCGCAGACCGGGCACTTCCTGTTCGGCAGCGCGGTGCCCACGAGCCTGCTCCAGGTGGTCTATCCGCGCGTCGAGCTGCACCTGTTCTACAACTCCGTCGTCTTCATCCCGATGGTCATCGCCATGTACCGGCACCTGCGGCCCTCCGCCGCCGAGGAGCAGGCCATGATGTGCACCTGTGCGGGCCGCCGGGTGGCGCCGGTGCTGGCCGTGACGCGGGGTGGTGTGTGACCCGCGCCCGGTGGGCGTCCGCCGTCGTCGTGGGCCTCGTGGTGCTGTTCGGATGGACCGGAGCCGCGTGGGCCGGCTCCGGCGTGGCGAGCAGCGTCCCCACCGACGGCGCCGTCCTGGCGTCGGCGCCGTCGGCGGTCGAGCTGGTCTTCACCGGGCGGCCGGTGGCTGCCGCCTCGCACGTGGCGGTGCGGGACGCCGCCGGACGGTCGCTGGCCGTCGGCGAGCCGCGGCCGAGCGGGGACCGGTCCCTGGTGCAGACGGTACGGAGCGCCGAGCGCGGCGATGTCAGCGTCACCTACCACGTGGTGCTCGCCGACGGTGGTGAGAAGATCGGCACGCTGTGGTTCAGCGTCGGCACCGGGGTGCGGCCGGCACGGTCGTCGGATCAGGGCGGCGAGGCGGCCGCCCCGCTGCACGAGCACGGGATCGACCCGCTGAGCGCGGTGCTGCTCCTGGTCAACGCCGTCGTGGTGTTCGTGGCCGTCGCGATGCTCGTCCTGCGGCCACGGCGGGGCGTCGAGCCGCCGCCCGCCGCGGCTCAGCAACCGGAGATGAGCAGGCGCTGAGCCCGGCCGGGCGCGGCGGGCAGACGCCACAACGCGTCCACGGCGGCCATTCCCGGCCCGAGCGGCACCGGCGGAAGGTTGAGCCGCCGGGCCGCCGCCACCGCGCCGGGTGTTCCGTGCGCCATGCCGGCGCCGCTCCAGATCGACCATTCCGCCACCAGCGTCACCGCCCCCGGCAGGCCGGCCGCGAGGCGTCCGGCGCAGCGCCGCAGCAGCTCGTTGGCCAGGGCGTACGCGCCGAGGCTGCGGTGCGGCCGCTCGGCCGTGACGGAGCCGAAGACGAGTACCCGGCGTAGCGCGTGCCGGTCCACGGCATCCAGCGCGTGCCGCAGACCGTCCACCTTCGCCGCCTGGACGGCGGTCAGCCCGGCCGCCGTGCCGGCCGTGACCGGGCCGCCACGCAGCAGCCCGGCGCAGTGCACGACGCCGGCCAGCGGCCCGCGTCCGGTGCCCGCGAGTGCCCGGCGCAGTGCGGCGCCGTCGGTGACGTCGGCCCGGAGCACCGTCACCCCCGTGGTCCCCGCCATGCGGTCGAGATGCCGGCGGCCCGCGGTGCCGAGCCGCTCGGGCGTGGCCGTGTCGGCCAGGATCGGGTGCAGGCCGTGGCGGCAGGCCAGGACGGCGGCGACCCGCAGGCCGAGCCCGCCCAGCCCGCCGGTGACCAGCACGGCTCCGGCGGAACCGGCGGTGCCGGCCGCCGCGGGCAGGTGGGCCGGCTGCCAGTCGGTGGTGCTGAGCCGGCCGTCCCGGTCCACCCGCACCTCGCCGGCGACCGGGGTGGCGGCCGCGACCAGGCGGGTGGCGGCGCGCACCGCGGCCGGTGTGGGGCCCTCGGTCAGCTCCGCCACCACGCAGGACAGGCCGGGATGCTCCACGGCGGCGGCGCGAGCCAGGCTGCCGCCGCCCGCGCCCAGGTGCACGACCGCGAGCCGGCTGCCCCGTGCCACGGCCGCCCTGATCGCCTGTAGCAGGCGACGGTTGTCGACCTGGTGGAACGTGCGCCCGAGCAGCACGGCGACCGCCTCCGGCGCATCGTCGCGGCTCGCCGCCCGCAGCGCCGCGGCGAGCGGGTGCCGCTGCGGGCCGACAAGCGTCCACCGGTACGCCCGCGCGTCGCCGGGCGGCGCGATCTCGCGTTCCCGGGTCGTGCGGATGTCGAGCGTGGCCCTCATCGCAGGGTCGCGAGCAGAGTGGGGATGGCCTCGGCCTGGAAGTCCACATCCACGTCGAAGTCGTTGATCATGCCTTCGAGGACGAGCAGCGACATCAGCGGGAAGACGAACTCCGGCGCCGCCGTGATGCCGAACCGCCGCTGCAGGTTGAACAGCTCCGCGGCGAACGGCGCGAGCCGGAACTGCCCGGCGGTGCGGCGGTGGTTGCGCACCACGAGATCCCGCACGCCGGCCTGGAACGCCTGCACGTCACACCCCGGCGGTACGTGTTCGGCGCTGCGCAGGATGACCTCGGCGGCCTGCTGACCGCGACCCATGGACATGGACAGGAAGAACTCGGCGAACAGCCGCCGTACGTGCGGCTCGAGCCGGACCACGAAGCCCGCGTCGAGCAGCACCACCTCCTCCACCCGCAGGTAGAGGTTGCCGGGGTGCATGTCGCAGTGCACCAGCCCGTCGACGAACAGCATCCGGTACACGCCGTGCAGTACGCGCCGGACGATCTGGCGGCGCTGCTCGCGGTTGAGGTCGCCGGGCTTGAACTGCCGTAGGTCCGGGATCCACTCCATGACCAGGACGCCGTCGCGGCAGAGCGCCGGCAGTGGCGCCGGGATCCGGAACGACGCGACGTCGGCGAGGTTCTGCCGCAACTGCAGCAGCGCCGTCGCCTCCTGCGCGAAGTCGAGCTGCCGCAGCACGGCGGTGGAGACGTGGCCCAGCATGCGGCGCATCGGCACCTTGCGCAGGCCGGGCAGGCGCTCGAGCAGCCCGGCGCCGGCACTGAGCAGGTCGAGATCGCGGCGCATCTGCGGGCCGATGCCGCCGCGCCGCACCTTGACCGCCACCGGCGTGCCGTCGTGCAGCCAGGCCCGGTAGACCGAGGCGATGCTGCCGCTGGCCACCGGCTCGGTGCCGATCCGCACGAACGGTGTCCCGTCCGGATAGGCCTCGTCGAGCACCGCACGCGCCTCCCGGGCGGACATCGCCGGAACCCGGTCGTTGAGCCGGGCGAGCTGGTCGCACCACCGCCCGGGTAGCAGATCGCGACGTGTGCCCAGGATCTGGCCGCCCTTGACGAAGGTCGGGCCCAGCCGGGTGAGCAGTGTCGTCACCACGGCGGACGTGGGCGAGGCCCGCCGGGTGAGCCGCCGGCCGACCGCGACGGTGAGGTGCCGGACCGTGATCGCCGCCCAGGCCGCGGCGCGGCCGGACATCTGCGGTAGGGACGAGCGCGGTACGGACGTGGGCGTGTAAGCCACCATCGGAGCCCCCGATCGCTACATGTACTGACAGCTTAGGGAGGGATGGAAAGGCGTGAGAAGTGTCCAGGTTCATTTTTCTATAGCGTCGTCGATGTTGAGCCTGACGGAACCGACCGAAGGGAATGCGAGATGGCGATCGACCTATGCAACAAGTCTCCAGTGTCCGCCGACGGTGAGGTCCGGACGTGGCCGCAGGAAACCGCACTGCTCGAGGATCTCGGCACCGAGCAGCGCGACGCGCTCAACTTCGCGTACCGCACCACCCTGAGCAACGTGGATCCCCGGCTGGTGGCCGGCGACCCGGCGGCGTGGGCGAGTGACTTCGGGTACGCCCTCAACCGGGTGGCGATCCGGCTCGACAACCGCACCAACGACGAGCTGCGTCACGACGCCCTGCACCACGCCGACCCGGCCATGCGCGAGCAGGCGATGTACGAGTACGCCGACCGCGACCAGGCCGACGCCTTCGAGCTCCTGGAGCAGGTCGTCCGGCACGACGCCAACCGGGAGGTGCGGTGGGACGCGCTGTGGGCGATCGAGAAGCTGGGCGGCGCCCAGGCGATCTCGACGCTGCAGAAGTTCCTCGGTGACGCCGACCCGGAGATCGCCGAATGGTCCAAGCTGTTCATCAGCGAGCTGCAGAGCGGTGACCCGTCGTTCGACGGCCGGGACGCCCTCTACACGCCGGGCCGCACCTTCGACGAGACCATCTACCTGCTGATCCACTGCGACCTGTACGTGCGTCTCGACGAGTCGAACACGCACTGGGGCAAGATCTCGCTGGCCCCGCAGGGCCTCGCGCGGATCTACGGCCAGGCCCACGCCTGCCCCAACGTGCAGACCCGCGAGCGACAGCTGGTGATCGCCAAGACGATCTCCGGCCTGCACGCCGACGGATCGCCGCACTGCGACAACTACCTGTTCCGTGGCTTCACCGACCGGACGCGCCGCGACCGGGGCAACTTCTTCTTCGAGTCCCTGGTGCCGCGGACCTTCTTCAAGTCCGGTCGCGCCGACGACCCGAGCGAGGGCGTGCGCAAGGCGAACATCGGCTTCGCCCGGTACGGCACCTGGCACCTGGAGCCGAAGTTCCAGATCCGCGAGGAGGCCGCGATCCGCTACGTCCGCGGCCGCTTCCAGGGCTGGGGTTACGTGAACCTGGCCCGCATCGCGGGCCGCTCGATCGAGCAGGTCCTCACCCCGGGCAACGGCGTGCTGTCCACGCTGCACGACCCCGAGGTCGGCCCGATGACCAACGCCTTCATCCTCGGCACGTTCAAGGGCAAGCTGAACGACTGGGACGGCGACGGGCGCATCGACATGAACTCGCGTGACGTGTACTCCACGGTCGACGGTGAGATCGACTCCGACCAGGACGGCGTCGCGGACGAGCCCGGCCTGACCTGCTGCGACCACACCACGCTGATGCCCTGACGGGCGAGGCACCCCGCATCCGTTCCCACGATCCATGCGATGCGTCCGGGCGGCCGAGGCCGCGCCGAACTCTCAGGAGGAGAAGACCATGACAGCCCCCGCCAGCAAGCCCTCCGTGATCTACGGCCGGCCGGTTCCCACCGACGGCGTTCCCAACCGGTACGTCGGTACGGAGGTCAAGCCGTGGACGCCGCCGGTCCCCGGCATCGACAACCTCGGCATCACCTCGGTCGACACGTTCGCCGTGCCCGGCGTAGGCGAGTACACCGTGCCGTTCGAGGGCTACGTCCGCGTCGTGCGCTCGGAGCCGACCTCCGAGGACTGGGCGACCGCCGAGGTCTACACGAACCTGATCGAGATGAAGATGACCGGCAGCTGCGAGGAACTCGGCGAGATCACCGTCACGCTGAACCCCGACTGCCTGTCGACCGGCCAGATCCGCACCCCCTTCGACCCGTACGCCGGTGAGGGGCCGTCGGCGAAGGCCTGCCGCATGGCGGTCGGTGCCATCTTCGACATGCCGAAGCTCGGCCTGAAGCTGATGAACAAGGAACCGATCATCCTGACCATCGACGACGTCCGGCAGATCCCGCCGGCCGGCTCGCCCGGCAAGGGCCAGATCTACCGGATGCTGCCGCTGCACGACACCCGGTACCCGGAGAAGGACCCGGTGGCGTACGTGACCAGCCTGCGGTTCACCATGGGCGGTTACCTCGCCGAGGACGCGATGTAGCAGTGAGATCGACGCGGGCCGGACGCACCGTGGTCCGGCCCGCGCTCGCCGGCCGGGAGGAGGGACGATGGACGACCACAGTGGTGACCGGAGCCGGCGGCTTCTCGGAGCGCCTCCGGTCCGCACGGCGATCACCGTTCCGGTCGGCGTGGACGAGCTCTGGGCGGCCCTGACCGACCCGGTCCGTCTCGCCGCCTGGTTCGGCACCACGCGCGGCGACTGGCACGTCCGGACGCCGTGGCGGCTCGACTTCGGCGACGGTGACTTCTTCGTGGTCACGCCGGTGCGCGTCACCGACGACCGGCTCATCGAGTTCACCTGGTCGTTCCTCGGCGTCGGACCCGAGCAGCACATCACCTGGCGGGCCGCGCCCACCGCCGGCGGCGCGCGGCTCACCGTCGAGGACGCCGACCCGGTGCGGCCGCCGGCCGAGATCGAGCAGATGCGGGCCGGCTGGACCGACTTCCTGCAACGACTCGACGGGTACCTGCGCACCGGCCGCTCGACGCGCTACGACTGGCGGTCCGACATCGACGGCTCGGTCGACCTGCCGCTGGGCTGGGACGCGTTCGAACCGTCGCTGCTCTACCGGTGGCTCCCGGTGGCCAGCGACGGCTTCCGGCCCGCCTGGTTCTTCGTGGTCGACGCCGACGGGCCACGCCGTTTCCCGCTCGACGACTGGTCGGTGCGGGAGGGGACCGTGACGTTCACCGTGCAGGTCACCGAGCGCGGCGCCGGCACCACTGCCGAGCTGGCGGTGCATCGGCTGGCCGACCGCCAGCGGCTGGAGTTCAGCCACCAGGGCTGGCGCCACCTCGGGCTGCCGGACAACCGCGCGCACGCGCTGCGCCGCCGCTTCGCTGCCGCCTGGACGGCCGCCGCCGACTGCGCGCGGGAGCTCGCCCGCCGGTCGGTCCCGCCCGGATAGGCGGTCACTCGCCGCCACCAACTTGTCATGCAATACTCAAGTAGCATGACAGCCGGAGGGTGGACGAAGTGAACGGGGCCCGCGGGAAACGCTCATATGACCAGCAGTGTGCCCTCGCCTACGCCTTGGATGTGGTGGGCGAGCGGTGGACGTTGCTCGTCATTCGCGAACTACTGCACGGCCCGCGCCGCTACAGTCAGTTACTGGAAGCGCTACCCGGCATCGGCACCAACCTGCTGGCCGCCCGGCTCGCCGCGCTGGTCGACGCCGGCCTGCTGACGCCCACCGAACCCCGTAAACGCACCGGTGGCTATCAGCTGACCGACCTGGGCCGCTCGCTGCACGAGCCGATCCTCGGGCTGTCCCGCTTCGGGCTGGCCTACGCCGCGGGGCACGAGCTTCCCTCCGGGGCCACGGTACGCGCGTCCTGGGCCGTCCTCGCCATCGAGGCCATGGTGGACGACGGGCGCACCGGCGAGATCGACGAGAGCTACGAGTTCCGGGTCGACGACGAGATCTTCCACGTCGACGTGCGGGCCGGCCATGCCGAGGTCGTGGCCGGGCCGGCCGACGCGCCGTCGCTGACCGTCCGGACCGACGCGCGCAGCTTCTTCAGCCTCGGCATGCGGCAGCTCGACCCGATCGAGGCGCTGGTCAGCGGGCAGGTCGCGGCGGTCGGTGTGCCGGCGGCGGTCACCCGCTGCCTGCGGCTGCTCGGCATCACCCCCGACGTGGCGGTTTCCACGGACCGGCTGGCCGACGTGGGGCCCGCCCCGGTGTGACGCCGTCGGTCCGCGGACGAGATGTGAGGGAGCGCAGATGAGCGAGACGTTCGGCGGCACGCTGGTGTGCGAGCAGGTCGGTGCGTGGACCTATGTCACCGTCCCGCCCGAGGTCGCCGGCCGGCTGGGTACGGCGGCGCGGATCCCGGTGACCGGGCGGATCAACGACACGCCGTACGCCGGCTCGGTGATGACCGGGCCGAACGGCAACCGGTACATCGTGGTCAACAAGACCGTACGCGCCGCGGCCGGCGTGGAGGCGGGAGACGACGTGGCCGTCACCCTGGAACCGGACACCGCGGCGCGCACCGTGGAGGTGCCCGACGACCTGACCGCCGCGCTCGGCGGGCATCCCGACGCCCGGGCCTTCTTCGCCACGCTGTCCTACTCGCGGACCAAGGAGTACGTCACCTGGATCACCGGTGCCAAGCGGCCGGAGACCCGGGCCCGGAGGATCAGCCAGGCCGTCGAGCTGCTCGGCGCCGGCCGGGTGCTCAAGGGCTGACCCCGCAGCCGGATCGGGGCGGCGCTGCGCAAGTTGCGAGAAGCGGCGAGACCTCCGGCCTTCCTACGATCGGCGTACGCGTTCCGGCCCCGGACGGCGGCACGCGACGCACCTGATCCTGACTCCCGCGCACCGATCGACGCCACACCGGCGGCGACCGGTGACACGTGGTGCCCGTCAGCGGCCGGGTGGCCGTCCGCCGTCCTCGAGCCGGCCCAGGTCGCACCCCAGGGAGGCAGACCGTGTCCGTCGAATCGGCAGAGCTGAACGGAGCACACACCACGGAGACGTCCTGGCCGGACTTCGCCGAACTCGAACCGTCGCGGGCACTGGACGCCTTTCCACCGCTCAACGCGATCCAGGCCCGATCCATCGTGCAGGACCGCTGGGAACGCCTCGTCGCGGTCGTCGAGATCCCGAACCCGATCGAGCGGGTCTGGCAGGCGCTCACCACGCCGGAGGAGATCCGTTCCTGGCTGGCGCGGTGCCGGGGCTCACTGACCGCCGTCGGCAGCGACGTCCTGCTCGACTTCGAGGACGGCGAGTTCTTCCACTGCCGGCCGCTCGTGGCGGAGCCGCCGCGTGACGGTCACGCCGAGCTCAAGTACTTCTGGCGCTGGGTCGGCGTCGGACCGGCCACCCGGGTGATCTGGGAACTGGACGCCACCGTCGACGGCGGCACCCGGATCACCGCGACCGAGGAGGCCCTGAACTCACCGTCGGACTGGCGCGGCTGGAACGGCAACGGCTGGCCGGGGATCCTCGACCAGCTCGCCGGCTATCTGCGTACCGGCACGACCTGGCGCTGGCCGTGGCGGCGCATGGGTCCGTACGTGCAGATCGAGCTGGAGTCCACGCCGTACGACGCCTGGGAGCTGCTCACCAAGCCGGAGTCGCTGCGCTACTGGCTGCAGCGCCGCTTCGGCACGTTCACCGACGGCGACAAACTCACGCTGATCATGGGAGACGCCAGCGGCGTGGTGGAGATGTCCGTGCACCGCCACGTCGAACCCAACCAGCAGTTCCCCTCCTACCTGCCATGGCTGGAGTTCGGCCTGCGTCGCGCCTCGTGGCCGGTCGAGCTCAACGGCAAGCTCTACATCGAGCCGGCCGGCGTGGGCCGCAGCCTCTTCCAGATCTTCGTGGACAACTGGGAGAACCTCCCGGCCGAGCTGCAACGCGAGGAGCGCGAGATCATCTGCGGCTTCTTCCGGGACTCGATGGTCCGGGCCCAGAACCTGACCTCGCCCCGGCCCTCGCCGTCGCATCAGCACGGCTGGTCCTGACCCGCGTCGTCACCCTTCGAGGAAGGCAGCTGCGATGACACTGTCCGACCAGGTCGAGACCGGGGCGCCGGACGCCCTGATCCAGCTCATGTCGCCGGCCGCCGCGGCCGACCCGTACCCGATCTACTCCTGGCTGCGCGAGACCGCGCCCGTCTACCGCAGCCGGTTCGGCGCGTACCTGGTGAGCCGGTTCGCCGACGTGCAGTACGTGCTCAAGCACGCCGAGGTCTTCCCCGGCGCGCACCCGGACGCGATGGCGCAGATGTTCCCGCAGGCCGTCGAGCACGAGGCGTACGACGTGCTGGTCAGCTCGCTGGTGGGCAGCAACCCGCCCAAGCACACCCGGCTGCGCAAGCTGATCGGCCACGGGTTCACCAGCCGCCGGGTGGCCGACATGCGGGCCTCCATGGAACGGTGGTCGGACCGGCTCGTCTCGGACGTGCTGGAGCGGCTGGTCGACGGTGCCACGGTCGATCTGCACACCGACGTCTCGGTGCCGATGCCGATGCACATGATGTCCGACCTGATCGGCGTCCCGGAGCCGGACCGCGAGTCGCTTGCCCGCAACGTGCCCGAGATGATGAACGTCGTCGACCCGGCCGCGACGCCCGACGCGGTCCGGCGGGCCGACGAGGCCTTCCGCGAGCTGGGCACCTACTTCGATGCCATGATCGCGGAGCGCCGCCGGGATCCACGGGACGATCTCGTCTCGGCGCTCGTGCAGGTGCGTGACGCCGAGGACGGCAGCCTCGACGACGCGGAGCTGCGTACCCTGCTGTTCACCCTCTGGTCGGCCGGCTTCGAGACGACGGCCACCGCTATCGACAACGCGATGTTGCTGCTGCTGGAGGACCCCGGGCGCGGACGCTGGCTGGACACCGAGGACGGCACCCGCAGGTTCGTCGAGGAGACGCTGCGCTTCGAGTCGTCCGTGCAGGTCGCACCCGGCCTGCGCTTCACCGGCGCGGACGTGGAACTGGGTGGGGTCGTCATTCCACAGGGGTCGCAGGTGCGGCTGCTGATCGGGTCCGCGAACCGGGATCCGGAGGCGTTCCCGGACGCGGACGTGTTCGACCCGGCCCGCACCGGTCCCATGCCGCTGAGCTTCGGCGCGGGCATCCACTACTGCCTCGGTGCGGGTCTGGCCAGATTGGAGATCGCCGTGTTGCTCCGCCGGCTGCGCGCCGCCGCGCCCGGTCTGGTCCTGGCCGCCCCGCCGGTGCGGCGGCGCACGATACCGCTTCGCGACTTCGCGTCGCTGCCGGTGCGGCTCCGCCAGCTCGACTGACACTACGCGAAACACAAGCTCAGTAACTGCGCGAAGATATAGCGGATGATAGGGTGTCGGCATGGCGGACGCGATCAGAGCGCGAGACATCAGCAAGCAGCTAGGCAAAAATAAGGTTGTCAGCGCCTTGTCGCTGGACGCCGCGCCCGGCACGGTGGTGGGCCTGCTCGGCCCCAACGGCGCCGGCAAGACGACGACCGTGCGGATTCTGTCCACTCTGCTCCGGGCCGACTCCGGCACCGTCGAGATCTACGGCGTCGACGCGGCGAAGCAGCCGGGCCGCGTCCGTTCGATGATCGGGCTCACCGGCCAGTTCGCCGCCGTCGACCCGGTCCTCACCGGCCGGGAGAACGTCGAACTGGTGGCCCGGCTCTACCGCATCGGCCGGGCCGAGGCCCGGCGGCGCACCGGTGAGGTGCTCACCCGCTTCGGTCTGGACGAGGTCGCCGACAAGCAGGTCAAGACCTACTCGGGCGGCACCCGCAGGCGGCTCGACCTCGCCACGAGCATCCTCATCCGGCCGCGTGTGCTCTTCCTCGACGAGCCCACCACCGGTCTCGACCTGGAGTCACGACTCGGGTTGTGGACCGAGATCGAGATGCTGGTCCGTGAGGGCACCACGGTCCTGCTCACGACGCAGTATCTGGACGAGGCCGACCGGCTGGCGAGCACGATCACGGTGCTCGACAAGGGGAGGGCGGTGGCCCAGGGCACTCCGTCGGAGCTGAAGTCGCGCGTCGGCGGAGACCGTGTGGAGTTCGTCCTCGAGGACCCCGCCCGGCTCGACGACGCGGTCGCCCTGCTGCGCACCCCGGGCGGCGAGGAGCCCGTCGTCGACCGGCCGCTGGCGCAGATCACCGCGCGGATGGGCGACGATCTCGTCCGGGTGGCCGACGCGCTGAACCGGCTGGCCGACCACGACATCCGGGTGGCGACCCACGTGGTCCGGCGCCCCACCCTCGACGACGTCTTCCTCGCCTTGACCGGCAGCCGTGCCGCCGCGGCCGGCGCCGAGAAGCCGTCCGCTCGGAAGGGAGAGGGCAAGTGACCGTCGACGAATCGACCACCCGGCAGCGGGACACCCCCACGCCGGCGTGGGAGGCGCCGCCCGAGCGCCGGGGACCGGGCTGGTTCGTGGGCGACGTGCTGCTGCTGGCCGGGCGCAACATCCGGCACATGCAGCGCCGGCCCGACCAGCTGATGGCCGCGATCCTGCAGCCGATGATGTTCTTCATCCTCTTCACCTATGTGTTCGGCGGCGCCATCTCGGTTCCGGGCGGCGACTACAAGCAGTTCGTGCTGCCCGGGGTCTTCGGTCAGATCGTCGTCTTCGGCGGCATCGCCGGCATGTGTGTGGGCATCGCGGAGGATCTCCGGAACGGCATGATGGACCGGTTCCGCTCGCTGCCGATGAGCGACAGCGCCGTGCTGATCGGCCGCACCCTGGCCGAGACCTTCCGCAACCTGATCGCGCTCGTGGTCACCGGCGCGGTCGGGTACGCCTTCGGGTTCCGGCTGCACGGCACGTTCATGCAGGTGCTGGCCGGGATCGGCGTGCTGCTGCTGTTCGGGTTCGCGCTCTGCTGGGTGCTGTCGGTCGTGGGTGTAACCGCGTCCAGCGCCGAGGGTGCGCAGAGCACCGCGATGCCGTGGATGTTCCTGCTCGGCTTCGTCAGCTCGGCGTTCGTGCCGTCCGAGTCGATGCCCGGCTGGCTGCGGCCGTTCAGCGACAACAGCCCGGTCACGCTGACCATCAACGCGGCGCGCGACTACTTCAACGGCGTCTCACCGGGCAGCGACGCCGTGGCGTCGGTCCTGTGGTCGCTCGGCCTGCTGGTGGTCTTCGTGCCACTGGCCACCGCACTGTTCCGCAAGGCCACGGCGCGCACCTGACGGTGGGGTCGACCCGGCGATCGGCAGGAGGAACCCACGACATGGAGGTCATCGGCGTCGGCTTCGGCCGTACCGGCACCGCCTCGCTGCGGGAAGCTCTCAACATTCTCGGGATGGGGCCCACCTACCACACGAAGGAGATCCTCAAGGATCCCGCCCGGCTGGCCGACTGGCAGGCGGCTGTGGCCGGGGCCGAGGTGGACTGGGACCAGGTGTTCGCCGGCTACCGCTCCACCGTCGACTGGCCCGCCGCGGCGTTCTGGCGCGAGCTCGTGGAGCGGTACCCGGAGGCGAAGGTCATCCTGACCGTGCGCGACCCGGTGCAGTGGCACCGCTCGTGCATGCGCACCATTTTCATGGCCTACCGGCAGGACCTGTTCAGCCGCCTCCTCGTCCCCGCCATGCAATTGCCGCTGCGGGCCCTCGATCGGCGTTTCGGCGCGTTCAACGAGATCTTCGACGGCGTTTTCCGGCGCCATTTCGGGGACGGGCCGATTCACGACGAGGGATACGCCGTCGACGTCTTCGAAAAGCACGTCCGCGACATCCAGGAATGCGTTCCGGCTGAGCGCCTCCTGGTTTATCGAGTATCGGAAGGATGGCCCGCCTTGTGTAAGTACCTCGGTGTGGGAGTGCCCATCGTCGCCTTCCCGCACGACAATGACCAGGATGCCTTCCAGCGGGACAGCCGGCTGTTCGTCACCCGCGGCCTGGCCCGCATGGTGACCGGTCCGGTGCGGCGCGCGGTCAGCCGGTTCCGGCGTGCGCAGGATGCCCCGGAGGCGGCCGGGCAGAACCGCTGAGGCCGCCGCCTCGGTCGTCCCGCCGGCCGCTCCGGCAGTCCGGTCGTGTCCGGCACTGCCGCCGCGGCCGGCCTTCGGCCTGCGTTCGTCCGGCCGACCCGTTTGCACGATCCCTGCGACCGGACCGGGAGTGTCGATGGACAAGGAACTCGAGGACTACGCGGACCGCGCCTGGCGCGGTGACGAGCCGCTGTTCGCCTACTACAAGGGTGAGCTGCGCAGGGACGGGCTCCGCCGGATCGACGACGGTGTGTGGATGTGGGCGGCGACCGGCAACGTCTACGTCTTCGAGACGGCCGATGGTCTGGTGCTCTTCGACACCGGCGACCGCAACACCGCGGCCGCGCTGCACGCGGCGGTGCGGGCACGGAGCACGGCGCCGGTCGTCACCGCCGTCTACTCCCATGGCCACATCGACCACGTCCTCGGGCTGTCACCGTTCGAGGAGGAGGCCGCCGAGCGTCACGACCCCGGCATCTCGGTCGTGGCGCACGCCGCCGTGCCGGAGCGCTTCGCCCGGTACCGGCTGACCGCCGGGTACAACGCGACCGTCAACCGCCGGCAGTTCCGTGCTCCGGGCATCACGTGGCCGACCGACTACCGCGAACCCGACCGCACCTATCTCGACACGCTCACCCTGCGGCACGGCGATCTGACGATGGAGCTGCGGCACGGCCGTGGCGAGACGGACGACGCGACGATGGCCTGGCTGCCCGACCGGCGCATCCTGTGCTGCGGCGACTTCTACGCCTGGGTGGCGCCCAACGCCGGCAACCCGCAGAAGGTCCGCCGCCACGTGGCCGAGTGGGTGCGGGCGCTGCGCTGGATGGCCGGCCTCGGCGCCGAGGTCCTGCTGCCCGGCCACGGTGTACCGGTGGTCGGTGCCGATCGCGTCCGCGAGACGCTGCTCGGGTCGGCGACGTTGCTGTCGACACTGCACGACGGTGTGGTGGCGATGATGAACGAGGGCTGCACGCTCGACGAGATCCTGCACGCACCCCTGGTCACGCCGGAGGTGTCCGGCCTGCTGGCCCAGCCGTGGCTGCGCCCCACCTACGACGATCCGCAGTTCATCATCCGCACCGTCTGGCGTACCTACGGCGGCTGGTACGACGGTGACCCGGCCACTGTGAGACCGGCGCCGCGCGCCGACCTGGCCGCCGAGGTGGCGCAGCTCGCGGGCGGGGCGTCCCGCCTGGCCGAGCGCGCCCTCGACGCGGCGGACCGCGGCCGGCTCGACCTCGCCGGCCACCTCGCCGAGTGGGCGGCGCTGAGCGCTCCCGAGGACCGTGACGTGCAGCGGACCCGCGCCGACGTGTTCGGGCGGCTCGCCGCCGGCACGCCGGCGTTGATGGCGCAGGGCATATACACCTGGGCTCAGGCCGAGGCCCAGGCCAAGGCCGACGACGTCGACCCGTGGTCGACCATGCGCGGGGGGCGCTGGGCGCCCTGACACCGGGAACACGGCCGGACAAGACGGTGGGGGCGGTACCCGGTTCCGGGTACCGCCCCCACCGTGCTGCCGTCAGTCGCCGGACTCCTCGACGATCATCACGCCGTTGCCGTCCGGGTCCTCCACCGAGAAGAACGCGCCGAACGGGGCGTCGAAGACCGGTGAGGCCTCCACGCCCGCCGAGGCCAACTCGTTGTGCAGGCCCTTGACGTCCTTGCACGCCACGGAGATGTGCTGCGCTCCGGGGCGGAGGCCGCCCACGCCCCAGGTGGCGAGCACCACTGTGGTCTCGCCTCCCGGAGTGCCCAGTTGCAGCCAGCGCAGGCCCGGCTCCGGAGGCATCTCGTCCGGGGTCATCTCGTGGTCATTGATCACCTCGAATCCGAGGCGGGCGTAGAAGTCCTTGGCCTTGTCCTGGTCGGTGACCGGGATGGTGATCAATGTGATGTGGCTGATTCCCATGGAATTTCCCATCTCACGGCATATGGGCGAACAGTGCGATCATCCTACCGAACCCGTCCCCGTTGTCCATGCCTGAGACGCGCATGTCCGGCGCGGATTGTCATGGTCGCGCCGGACGAGTGCGATGGCGAGATCAGCTCGATTTCACCATTTCCCGGCGCAGGGTGTCGGCCGCGTTTCCGGTACGCATTTCGCACACCCGGACGAGCGTGTCGTAGGCGACGAGCGCCCCGCGCACCGTCTCGTTGTAGAGATCCTGCGCGGCCACGCCGAGATCGCGCATGGGCTGCATGAACAGCAGGAAGAACGCGTTGAAGTCGTACCCGTTGAGGATCTCCTCGCCGATCGGCTCCATGCGCTGGAGCAGCTGCACCCGCACCCGCAGCTTGCGCAGGTAGGCGATGCGCGCCTGGGCCATGCCGGCGAAGCCGCCCTCACCGGCCTGAACCAGCCGGTTCTCGAAGCACTCGTCCCGGCCCTTCGCCAGCGCGAGCGCGCTGTACCGCTGCAACTCCCCGTACTCCCGGACGGCCGTGTCGATCTGCTCCACGGTCCCGTCCAGGGCCCGGAAGGTCTGCGAGTAGGTCTTCAGGACGCCCGCCATCTGCTCGGCCACGTTGGCGGCGTCGAACGATCCGTCCGGTGACACGGCTCCGGCGGAGGCTTCGACGACGTACCGCACCGTGTCGTCGAGGCAGGCCAGCGAATCGAGGCAGTCGCGAACGGCGCGCAGCGTCGCGCCGGTCGCCACCGCGTCGGACACCAGGCCGGTGACGATCTCGCCGGCGTCCCCGGCGGCGTAGTTGGTCGGGGGGCACTCATTGTGTAGACCCAGTACACCCACAGCTTCCTCCCTCACTGGTGATCGAGCTCTCCCTCGACCCTAGGGGCGCTGCGGGGGCCGGGACTTCTCCTGTGTTGCCCGCCGCCACGACCGGCCGGGATAGGCAAGCGGCGAGAAGCCGGGCCGCGGGCGGACGCGAAGAATGATCGCGGAGAGCGCGGCGAACCTGCGAAAGGGTGGTGCCCGATGCCCGGCGACGCGACGACCGACGCGGTGTCGACTCCGGATCTGGCGGAGGTGTTCGACCGGGCGGCGCCACGGTACGACCGCACCGGCGTCCGCTTCTTCGGTCCGATCGGCGCTCGCCTGGTGGCGGGGCTCGATCTGCGCCCGGGTGAGGACGTGCTCGATGTCGGCTGCGGGCAGGGAGCCTGCACTGTTCCCGCCGCCCGCGCCGTGGGGCCGGGCGGCTCGGTGATCGGCATCGACGTGGCACCGGCGATGGTGGAGGGCGCCCGCGCGGAGATCGCCGACGAGGGACTGACGAACGCGGAGGTGCGGATCGGTGACGCGGCCACACCCGGCTTCGCCCCGGCCGGCTTCGACGCGGTCGTCGCGGGCCTGGTGATGTTCATGCTGCCCGACCCGGCGGACGCCGCGGCCCGCTACCGCCGGCTGCTGCGCCCGGGCGGCCGCTTCGCGATGACCACGTTCGGCGCCGACGACCCCGCGTTCTTCCACGTCACCGACGCCGTCGTGCCGTACGTGGAGGGTGGCATGCCCCCGGTGCCCGGCCGCACCGACAACCCGTTGCGTTCGAAGGAGGGCATACACCGCCTGCTGCGCGACGCCGGCTTCACCGACACGCGGATCGACGACGAGACGCTCGACCTGGAGTTCACCGACCCGCGGCAGTGGTGGGCCTGGCTGTGGCAGACGGCCGGCCGGATGGTGCTCGAGCGGGTGCCCGAGGAGCGGCTGGGTGAGGCGCGAGCGGCCGCCGAGGCTCGGATGGGGCAGGTCGCCGCCGACCGCGGACGCCTGGTCGTGCACTGGAACGTCTGGTACTCGTACGCCACCGCCGGCTGATTTCGAGCCCGTCCCGAAGGGGGATCCGTCATGGCCGCAACCAGCCCGCCGACGTTGCAGGGCCTGCCGCTGTTCGGCAACGCCTTCGCCTTCATGCGTGACCCGGTCGCGCTGGCCCGCGCCGGCTACGCCGAGCACGGTCCCGTGTTCGCGCTGCGGATGGGGCCACGGCGCTCGGTCGTCGTGGCCGGCGTCGCGGAGAGCCGGCACGCCATCGCGCTGCCCGAGACGATCCTCGCCGTCCAGCCGGTCTACCAGTGGCTGAAGCCCATGTTCGGCGCGGTCATGCAGGCCGCCGACCACCCGGACTACCTGCGTCAGCGCGCCGCGCTGCTGCCTGCCTTCCACAGCCGCAACCACGCGGACTACCTGGCCGCCATCATCGGCGAGACGAGCGACTGGATGGACCGGCTCGGCCCGCGCGGCGAGTTCGACGCGCGCGCCGACCTGGAACGGCTGAGCATGGACATCGCCGTACGACTGTTCCTGGGGTCTGGCTTCCGCGCCCGGCACGGCGACCGGTTCCGGTCGCTCTTCCTCGACATCGCGGCCGGGATGGAGTTCTTCCTGCCGGCCAACCTGCCGACGCCGCGCCTGCGCCGGCGCGACCGCGCGCGCCGGGAGATGTTCGAGCTGATGGGGCCGCACCTGCGGGCCGTCCGGGAGGATCCGGACACCGGCCGGTACGGCTTCCTGCCGCACCTGATCTCGGGCGGCGCGGCCTTCGACGACGAGACCGTCATCGGGCTCATCCTGATCCTGGTGTACGCGGCGTACGAGACGACGGCGGCCCAACTGGCCTGGTCGCTCATCCTGCTGCTGCAGCACCCGAAGGAACTGGCGGCCATGGAGGAGGAGATCGCCGACCTGCCGCGGCACGCCGGCGACTGGACCGTCACGGATCTGCACCGGCAGCGACGGCTGTTCGAGGCGCTGCTGGAGTCCCAGCGGCTCCGGCCGGTCACGACGCTGCTGACCCGGCAGACCGTCACCGCGTACGAGGTCGGCGGTTTCACCGTGCGGGCCGGCTGGCAGACCCTGTTCTGCCCGCCCGTGACGCACCGCGTGCCGGAGGTGTTCCCGGATCCGGACCGGTTCGACCCCGACCGGTTCAGCAAGGACCGCGACACGGACGGCCGGGCGGCGGCCGGCCTGCTCAACCTCGGCGGCGGCCTGCACGCCTGCCTGGGCGCCCGCTTCGCCGACCTGGAGATGAAGGCGGTGCTGGCGATGCTGACCCGCTCGTACGACATGGAACTGGGGATCGCCGAGCCGCGGCAGGCGCCGGGGCTGGGTGTGGCCCGGCCCGCGTCGTGCCCGGTGCGGTACACGGCCCGGTTCTGACCTCGTGGCCGTCGGTGGACCCGGGTCCACCGACGGCCACGGGCACGGCGCGTTCGGGGAACTCAGCGGACCTGCGCCCGCTGCGGCCCGGCCTGGGACTCGAGCATCAGCAGGGGGAACGCGAGCAGCAACGGCGGGTCCAGCAGGGCCGGCCGGCGCAGCGGGATGCCGACCGCGACGGTGGCCTGCGCCGCGACCGGCTCGTCGGGGATCTCGGCGGAGCCGACACAGATGCCGGCCGAGGGCTCCTCGGTGAGGACCTCGCCGATGGTCACCTCGGTGCGGGCACTGACCGCGAGCACGCCCGCCTTTCCCGCTACCGCGAGCGGTAGCGGGAACACCCCCGGCGAGAGGATCGCGGCGCAGGACGAGGGCCGTTGCTGCGGTATTCCGGACCGGAAGGTGGCGACCACGGTGAGGCCCGGGTGGCCGTCCGGGCGGGCCCCGACGTGGAGGAGCGCGAACGGCTGACGCGCGGGCCGGGCCGGAAGGGTGGAGACCAGTTCGCGCAGGGGCACGTCCGCGACGGCTCGGCCGTAGGTGCGGAAGCGGCCGGGTGACACGCCGACGAGGCGGGTGAACTGGGTGGTGAAGGTGCCGAAGCTGGAGTAGCCGACCGCCATGCTGATGTCGGTCGCGCTGGCGTCACCGCAGAGGAGCCGGCGTTTCGCCTCGGCCATCCGCACGGCGGTGAGGAACCGGCCCGGCGTGACGGCGGTCAGCATCCGGAACACGCGGTGGAAGTGGAACGGGCTCATCAGCGAGGCCCGGGCGATGTCGTGCAGCCGGTGTGGCTCGTCGAGGTGGCGCCGCATCGATGTCACCGCCTGGGTGATCGCTCCGATGTGTACGGAAGCCGCGGGCGCGGTGGTGGTCCGGGTGTCGTGGACGGCAGGCATGGTGCGTCGGACCTCCTGAGGGATTGCGGAGATCGATCAACGACGGCAGCAGCAGGGCCGGGATGGACGTCGGCGGAGTGCTGTCCGAGTCGATGCTATAAATTTATATAGCAATCGGCAAGCCCTTGAGAGCTATGCGTAGACAGTCCGCCACGGTACGTGCTGCACCGATTTGAAGGGTAGCTGCGTGATATCCGACACCAGCAATCGATTTCATCGGATTGTTTCCTGGCAGAGCGCATTCGCCACCGAAGGCGCCGCGCCGAATCGGTCGAGCAGTTGCAGGCCGATCCGGCGGATTGTCCGCAACATTCGATAGGACGTGCCGTGCTCGTCATGCCGGGCCATCAGGAGCGACTTGTCGACCAGGCGGTTGAGCAGCGGACGCAGATCGATCCGGACCTCCCGGTCGCAATAAGATCGGGCGGTCGTCTCGACCATGTCCGGGCTCACCGGTTCCTCCATCCCGCTGACCAGCGCGAGGCACTGCTGCTCGGCCAGCGGGAGCCGGTCCACTGTGCGTACCACGGCCGCGTGCAGCGAGCGGTGGTGCGCGGGCGTGCCCCGGCGGCTCGCGTCCAGCAGCCGGAGCGGATCGCGGCACTGCTCGGCGAGTTCGGGCAGGCCGGTGGTGCGCAGCACGCGGGCGGCCAGCTCCAGCGCGAGCGGCAGGCCGTCGAGCCGGCGGCAGATGGTGGCGACCAGGGCGCAGTTGTCCTCGTCCACCGAGAAGGACGGGCGCGCCTGGGTGGCGCGCCGCGCGAACAGCGCCACGGCGGGCACGCTCAGCAGTGCCGCCGGGTCGGCCGGTGTCTCCGGCCCGGGCGGCCGGAGCGGGCCGATCGTCAGGATCGTCTCGTACGGCAGTCCGAGTAGCTCCCGTGAGGTGACCAGGACGCGTGCCTGCGGACAGGACCGCAACAGGTCGTCGACGAGCCCGGCACAGGGCTCCAGGACGTTCTCGGCGTTGTCCAGGAGGAGCAGGATCTGCCGGCCGGCCAGATCCTCGAACGGCCGGGCCGGAGCGGCGTGACGGTGCGGGAGCATCGGGTGCAGGGTTCGCCGTACGGCGTCGGCCGCGTCCGCCGTGCCGCAGGCCGTGGCCAGGTCGACCACCGCGACGCCGTCGCGGAAATCCGGCCGGGCGGCGGCCGCTGCCGCGCGCGCGACGGCGCTCTTGCCCGCCCCGGCCGGCCCGCTCAGCGTGATCAGCCGCTGCTGGACGAGCAGGTCACGCAGCTGTCGCAGCTCATCCTCGCGGTCGATCAGCGGGTCGACCGCCGGCCCTGGCCCGAGCCAGCCGCCGGATGGGGGGCCCGGGACTCGGTTCCCGCCGGCGGCGACCAGTTGCCGGTGCACCCGGCGCAGCTCGTGGCCGGGTTCGACGCCGAGTTCGGCCTGCAGCCTGGTGCGGATCCGGTCGTAGTGGGACAGGGCCGAGGCGCCGTGGCCGGCGCGTCGCTGGGTCTCCAGGTAGAGCGCCTGCGCGGCCTCGTTGAGCGGGTCCACCTGGGCGAGACGTTCGGCGGTGGGCAGAACCGCGACGGCGCCCTTGCTGGTCAGGCCGGCCCGGACGTACGCCATGGCCACTGTGGTCCACTTCCCCCGGAGCAGGGTGACGTCCTCGCACCCGGGTAGCAGGGACTCGAGATCGGTGCTCAGCGAGGCAGGCCACTCGCCGAGCGCCCGGCGCAGCAATCCGTACGCCTCGCCGGCGGCGCCGGAGGCCAGCAGTTGCAGCCCGTGGTCGGCGTGGCTGTGAAAACGACTGACATCTACCGCGTCGAGTGGCAGCCGCAGCTGGTAACCCGTCCCGCTGTGCCCGATCACGTTGGTGCGGCGCCGCGCCGGGCTGTCCGGTTCCATGACCTGGCGCAGCCGGGCGACGTACGTGTGCACCAGCGACTGCGGCGCGCCGGGCGACTGGTTCTCCCACAGCGCCTCGATGATCTCGTCGATCGGCACCGGGGTGCCGTGGCGCAGGGCCAGCAGGGCGATGAGTGCCCGTTGTTTCCGGGATCCGAGATCGACCTTGCGGGAATCGATTACTGCGTGGATGGCACCGAGAACATTAATCTCCACAATTGCCGCACGCAACACGTTGCCCCCAGGTCGCCCGTATCGACGTCAACCAACGTCAGAGTAGTAATTACTCCGGGAAACCTGAAGTGCGCAAATATTGCGCCTGAAATTGGTTCTCTATATGTAGCCTGGGTCGTGTGCCGAGGACCGGGCGGCCGAGGGCCGAGTTGGTGTTGACCGACGAGGAGCGCGCGACGCTGCTGCGTTGGTCGCGGCGAGCGAAGTCCTCCCAGGCTCTGGCGCTGCGGTGCCGGATCGTCCTGGCGTGTGCGGAACCCGGAGCGACGAACGCCGCCGTGGCGGCCGACCTGGGGGTGTCGCGGCCGACGGTGGGGAAGTGGCGCAGCCGTTTCCTGCAACGGCGTCTGGCGGGTCTGGTCGACCGGGACCGGCCGGGCCGGCCGCCGTCGATCGGTGCCGACCGGGTGGAGGAGGTGCTGGTGACCACGCTGGAGGAGACACCCCCGGGTGCCACCCACTGGTCCCGCAGATCGATGGCCGAGAGAACCGGACTCTCGCGGTCGACCATCGGGCGGATCTGGCGCAGATTCAACCTCAGGCCGCACCGGGATCCCACGTTCAACCTCTCGACCGACCCGGTGTTCATGGCGAAGGTGGTCGACGTGGCCGGGTTGTATCTGAACCCGCCCTCCGGCGCGGTCGCGCTCGTGGTGCACGAGACGGCACGGATCCAGCCGGGGCCGTCGGCGGCGCCCGGACGGCATGCCCAGGACCACCTGCGTGCCGGCGCCGCCGGTCTGTACGCGGCGCGCGCCGTCGCCGACGGCGCCGCCGCGAGCCGCCGGTACCGGGCGGCGGATTTCAAGAGGTTCCTCGTCCGTGTCGACGCCTCGGTCGCCGCCGAGTTGGACGTCCACCTCGTCTGTGACAACCACGGCGCCCACGACACCCCCGCCATCTCGTCCTGGCTGGACCGGCACCCCCGCTTCCGCGTACACGTCACCCCGGCCGGTTCGGCCTGGGTCACCCAGCTCGACCGCTGGTTCGGCTTCCTCGCCGACCAGATGGTCCTCCGCGGCACCCCGCAGCCGGTGCAGGCCCTGGAGGCCGACATCAGTTCGTGGGTCGCGGAGCGGGACGAGAACCCCGTCCCCTTCACCTGGACGAAGACGCCCGACGAGATCATCGAGTCCTTCGGTCGATTTATTCAACGAACATCTGGCGCAGATCAGTAGGGAGATCAGGCGGCGAATTACTATATGTAATTCAAGTTTTCTTCAAGAATGGATGTGCAGACTGGCGCCCGCACGGACATGTGGACCGACCCCGCGGGAGCGTCATGAGAACCGACAACACCACGCTCGACGAAACCCGCCCCCGTAGCTGGCGCCGCCTGCTGCATCAGCCGGACCGCCTCGCCGACTTCACGGTCCGGGGCTTCGCGTCCGACCCGCCCGAGCTTCGCGCCAGGCTGGAGACCGCCGCGGGAACCTTCCTCGACGGCTTCAACGCGGGACTCGCCGCCCCCGCCGGCACGCCCCCGCGATTCGACGACCGGCCCGACTCCCTGCGCGGCTTCGCCGTCGAAGGGCTGGCCATGCAGGCCGCCCTGCTCGACCTTCTCGTCCCGGGCAGCCGCCGGCTGCCGGCCGTGCTGCGCCTGCACGGCCCGGCCCACGTACACCTGATCCACGTCGGCGTGGGCTGGGCGATGGCCAAGCTGCGCTGGCCGTTCTGGGCCCGGCTGTCCGGACTGGACCCGCTGCTGCGCTGGCTCGCGCTCGACGGCTGGGGCTTCTCCGCGGGCTTCTTCGCCGACGCCGGCCGGCTGCGCCGCATCACCGCCCACCCGCGCCGGTGCTCCGAGCGCTGCGCCATCCGCTACCAGGGGGTGGGCCGCAGCCTGTGGTTCCGCGGCACCGCGGAACCCACCCGCGTGGCGGACCTCGTCGCCACGCTGCCGGAGTGGCACCACGGCGACGCCTGGAGCGGCGTGGGCCTCGCCGCCGCGTACGCCGGCGGGATCTCGCCGGAGGGTCTCGCCACGTTGCGCGACCGTGCCGGAGCGCACGCCGGTGACCTCGGTCAGGGCGTGGCCTTCGCCGCCGCCGCCTGGCAGCGCAGCGGCTGGACTCCACCCGAACTCGCCACCACCGTTCACGCGCTCACCGGCACCGACCCGCCCACCGCTGCGGCCTGGACCCGCGAGGCCGAAGCCGGCCTCCGCACGCCCGCCACCGGCCCGGTCGAGTACCAGACGTGGCGGCAGCGAATCCGGGCCCGCGTGCTGCTCGCGTCGCTCTGATCCGCCCGCGACCATCCGAGGGGGAACCTGTGCCGTCCGCTGTTCGTAGAACGCTCGTACCCGCCCTGGCCGTGCTGCTGTGCGTCGTGGCCGGTCTGTTCACCCGGCTGCCGTCGGTCTCCGCGTCCGACGCCGACGCCCTGAGCGCCCGCTTCGCCTTCACGTCGGCCCCGCTGAACGCCGCCGGGGACACCCGCCGGCTCCGCGAGGTCCAGCCCGCACTGAACCATCTCGCCGCGTGGATCTCCGCGGTCGGCGCGGGCGTCGGCCTCGGCGACCTCGACGGCGACGGTCTGCCGAACGACCGCTGCCTGGTCGACCCCCGCGACGACTCGGTCACGGTGGCCCCGGTGCCCGGCACCGGCGAGCGGTACGCCGCCGTCGCCCTCCAGCCGACCGGTGTCGAGTACGACGCCCGCACCACCGCGCCCATGGGATGCCTCCCCGCCGACTTCAACGGCGACGGCGCACTCGACGTCCTGGTGTACTTCTGGGGCCGCGTACCGCTGCTCTACCTGCGCCAGCCCGGCGGTGGCGCACCCGGCACCGTCGGCTTCCGGGCGAGCGACGTGGTCGCTCCCGGCGAGATCTGGAACTCGACCACGGCCAACGTCCTCGACGTCGACGGCGACGGCGGCCTGGACATCCTGATCGGCAACTACTTCCCGGACGGCGCCCGGGTGCTCGACCGGACCGCCGCCGACGATCCGGTGATGCGGATGCAGGACTCCATGTCCCTGGGCCGCAACGGCGGCCGTAACCGCCTCCTGATGTTCGACGGGAACACCCCCGGAGCCGGCGGTGTGCCCGTTCCCGCGTACGCCGACCGGTCCGACGCCTTCACCACCGGCCAGGCGCGGGCCTGGACCCTCGCCACCGGAGCGCAGGACCTGACCGGCGACGGCCTGCCGGAGCTCTATTTCGCCAACGACTTCGGGCCCGACAACCTGCTCGTCAACGAGTCCCGTCCCGGCCGGCCCGAGTTCCGCGAGGTGAGCGGCACGCGCGACCCGCTGGCCCCGAAGTCCAAGGTGATCGGGCACGACTCGTTCAAGGGCATGGGCGTCGCCTTCGACGACCTGAACGCCGACGGCCGGCCGGACCTGCTGGTCAGCAACATCACCTCGCCGTTCGCCCTGCAGGAGAGCAACTTCGCCTTCGTCAGCACGGGCGGCCGGTTCACCTCCGGGCGCGCGCCGTACCGGGACCGCAGCGAGGAACTCGGGCTGTCCCGCAGCGGCTGGGCCTGGGACATCAAGGCCGCCGACTTCGACGCCGACGGCCGCCGCGAGATCACCCAGGCGGTCGGCTTCCTGCACGGCGATACCGACCGCTGGGCCGAGCTCCAGGAACTCGCGATGGCCAACGACACCTTCCTGAAGTACCCCTGGGCCTGGCCGAACTTCCGGCCCGGCGACAGCCTGTCCGGGCACGAGCGCAACCCCTTCTTCGTACGCGGCCCGGACGGCCGGTTCGTCGACGTGTCGAAGCGGCTGGGGATGACGAGCACCCAGGCCTCCCGGGCCATCGCCGTCGGCGACGTCGACCACGACGGGCGGCTCGACATGGCGGTCGCCAACCAGTGGGCCGCCTCGGAGCTGTTCCGCAACACCGGTCCGGCGACGACCCACCTCGGGCTGCGGCTGGTGGTGCCCACCGCCAACGGCGCGACCCGGGCGGCGATCGGTGCCCGCGTCGAGGTGCGCCGCGCCGACGGTACGACGCTGACCGACCAGCTGTACCCCGCCAACGGGCACACCGGCGTGAACGCCGACGAACTGTACTTCGGCCTCGGCGGCAGCCCGTCCGCCCAGGTCCGGATCACCTGGCGCGACGCCGCCGGACAGCACGAGACGAGCACCACGCTCGCCTCGGGCTGGCACACGGTCACGCTGCGACCCGAGTCCTGATCGAGGAGAGAACCATGGCCAACAAGGACCCCCGGATCGTCGCGCTGCGCCGGTTCGCCCTGTCCATCACCGTGTTCACGCTGCTGGGGCACACGGTCCTCGGATTCGAGCAGTCGTGGCTCACGCCGATCGCCGCGCTGCTCACCGCGTACGCCCTCGAACTTCTCCTGGAGACACTCGAGGCCCGCGTCGAGCGCCGCCCGGTCCGCTACCGCGGCTCCGCCGCCGATCTCGCCAACTTCCTGCTGCCCGCGCACATCGGCGGGCTGGCCTGCGCGATGCTGCTCTACGGCAACGAGCGGCTGTGGCCCACACTGTTCGCCGTCACCGTCGCGATCGCGAGCAAGTACGTGGTGCGGGTGCGCCGCACCGCCGGCGGACCGGCGAAGCACGTCCTCAACCCGAGCAACTTCGGCATCGTCGTGACGCTGCTGTGCTTCACCTGGGTGGGGATCGCACCGCCGTACCAGTTCACCGCGAACATCAACGGGATCTGGGACTGGGTGGTGCCCGGCGCCATCCTGGCCGCCGGCACGATGCTCAACGCCAAGCTGACCCGGCGCGGGCCGCTGGTCGCCGCCTGGGTCGCGGGCTTCGCCGGGCAGGCGGTGCTGCGGACGGTGATCTTCGACCACGCTCTGGTGGCGGCCCTCCTGCCGATGACCGGCGTGGCGTTCGTGCTGTTCACCAACTACATGATCACCGACCCCGGAACCACGCCGCACGCGCCCCGCCGGCAGATCGTGTTCGGTCTGGCCACCGCGGCGGTCTACGGCACGCTCGTGCTCCTGCACATCGAGTTCGGACTGTTCTTCGCGCTCACCACCGTGTGCGTCGGCCGCTGGGTGGTGATCGTGACGGCCCGCCGGATCCGCGAGCGGCGGCAGCCGGTCACCGGAACCGGTGCGCCGGAACTCGCCTCCCAGCCCGCCGTCCCGGTCGGAGCCCGGGTATGACCGGCACGGGAGCCCCGATCGTCGTGGTGGGTATGGCCTGCCGTTACCCGGACGCCGCGGACCCGGGGCAGCTCTGGCAGACGGTGCTCGGGCGCCGGCGCGCCTTCCGGCCCATGCCACCGGAACGGCTGCCGGTCGCCGACTACCACCGGCCCGGGCCCGACGAGGTCGACCACACGTACGTCGACCGCGCCGCCGTCCTCAGCGACTGGGTGTTCGACCGGTCCCGCTTTCACGTGCCCGGTGAGGTCTTCCGGGCGGTCGACCTGACCCACTGGCTGGCCCTGGAGGTGGCCGCGGACGCGCTCGCCGACGCCGGCTGCCCGGCGGGTGCGGGACTGCCCAACGACCGGGTCGGCGTGATGCTCGGCAACTCGATGACCGGCGAGTTCAGCCGCGCCAACGGGCTTCGCCTGCGCTGGCCCTACGTGCACCGGCTGCTCGCCGAGACGCTGGCGGGGCTGGACCTGTCGGACGCCGAGCGGGAGAAGCTGCTCGCCACCGCGGAGGACCGGTACAAGGAACCGTTCCCGCCGCCGGGTGAGGAGACGCTCGCCGGGGCGTTGTCCAACACCATCGCCGGCCGGATCTGCAACCACTTCGACTTCCACGGCACCGGCTACACGGTCGACGCAGCCTGCGCCTCGTCCCTGATGGCGGTTGCGACGGCTGCCCGGATGCTCGCCGACGGCGATCTCGACGTCGCGCTGGCGGGCGGTGTGGACCTCAGCCTGGATCCGCTGGAACTGGTCGGCTTCGCCCGTGTGGGCGCGCTGGCCGCCGGCGACATGCGGATCTACGACTCGCGGCCGACCGGGTTCCTGCCGGGGGAGGGCTGCGGGATCCTGGTCCTGTGCCGTGAGGACTTCGCCGCGGAGCACGGCCTGCGGCCGTACGCCCGGCTGCACGGCTGGGGCACGTCGTCGGACGGCAACGGCGGGCTGACCCGGCCCGAGCCCGCCGGTCAGCTGCTCGCGCTGCGGCGCGCGTACCGCCGGTCGGGTCTCGCTCCCGAGCAGGTGTCGTTCGTGGAGGGGCACGGCACCGGCACCGCGGTCGGTGACGAGACCGAGCTGTCCGCGCTGCGCGACCTGCACGCCGGCCGCCGCCTCCCGGCGGTGCTCGGCAGCGTGAAGGCGAACATCGGACATACCAAGGCGGCGGCCGGGGTCGCCGGGATGATCAAGGCGGTACTCGCGATCCACCACCAGGTGATCCCGCCGACCACCGGCTGTGAGTCACCGCATCCCGCACTCGCCGTCCCCGGGTCGCCCCTGGTGGTGACCGACGAGCCGGCGCCGTGGCCCGGCCCGGACCGGTACGCGTCGGTCAGCGCCATGGGCTTCGGCGGCATCAACGCCCACGTGGTGCTGGGCGGGATCTCGCCCACCACCCGCCGGGTCGTCACCGACGCGGAGCGCCGGGCCGCCCGGCCCCTGCCGTCCCACGAGGTCGTGGTGTGCGCGGCGGCCGACCGTGCGGCCCTGACCGCGCGGCTGACCGGCCTCGCCGACCTGGCCGGCCGGCTGTCCCGCGCGGAACTGGGTGATCTCGCGGCCACGTCGGCCGCGGAGCCGGTCGCCGCGGGCGCCGTCCGGTTCGCCGCCGTGGTACGCGACCCGGACGGCCTGGTACGCGCCGCCCGGCGCGCCGTGACCGCGCTGGCCGACGCGGAGACCGAGCTGTTCGACCCGGAGGCCGGTGTCTTTCTCGGTGCGGGTGCGGCGCCCCGGATCGGTTATCTGTTCTCCGGACAGGGATCCCCGGTCCATCCGAGCGCGGGCGCGCTGGGGGAGCTGCTCGACGGGCCGCTGGCCGGGTACGACTCGGAGCTCGGGATCACGGCGGGCGCCGTCGCGGACACCGCCGTCGCCCAGCCCGCCATCCTGCGGGCCTCGCTCGCCGGCCTGAACTGGCTGCGCCGGCTGGGCGTGGAGGCCGAGGCGGCCGTCGGGCACAGCCTCGGCGAGATCGGCGCGCTGTGCTGGGCGGGGGCACTGGACGACAAGGAGGCCCTCGACCTCGTCCGCGTTCGCGGCCGGCTGATGAGCGACGCGCCGGGTCGCGGCGCGATGGCCGCCGTCGCCGGGCCCGCGGACCGGGTTCGCGAGCTGCTCCGCGCGGGCCCGGTCGTGGTCGCCGGGGAGAACTCCGCGGGGCAGTGCACCGTGTCCGGCCCGGCCGCCGAGGTGGCCCGGTTCATCGCCGGCGCCTCGTCCGCCGGCCTGCGGGCCACCGCACTGCCGGTCTCGCACGCCTTCCACTCGCCGATGATGGCCCCCGCGAGCCTCGCCCTGCGCGATCACCTCACCGGACTCGCCGGGCGGGCACCGCGACGGCCGGTCTGCTCCACGGTGACCGGCGACTGGCTCGGCACCGGCACCGACCTCGCCGACCTGCTCACCCGTCAGCTCGTCGAGCCGGTCCGCTTCCGCGACGCGCTGGCGCGCCTGGCCGAGCGAACCGACCTGCTGATCGAGGTGGGCCCGGGCGCCGTGCTGGCCGGGCTGGCCGCGCATCTGCCGGATGCCCGCGTGGTGGCTCTCGACTCGGGCGCTCCCGGCCAGCACGGCGTCGCCACGGTGACCGCCGCGCTGTTCGCGACGGGCGCCGGGCCGGACGTGGGCGCGTACTACGCGCGCCGGGCGTGCCGCCGGCTCACGCCGGACTGGCGGCCGGTCTTCCTGCGCAACCCCTGCGAGAACACCAGCGGGCCGGCGCGGGCGCCGCAGCCTCGTCCCCGTCCGGCGCCCGCACCGGTGGCCACCCCGCCGGCGGTCACTGTGGACGACACCGACCTGCTGAGCGCCGTCACCCGGCGGGTGGCGGCCATGGTCGAACTCGACGCGGCCACGCTGAGCCCGGACACCCGGCTCGTCGCCGACCTGCACCTCAGCTCGCTGCGAGTCAGCCAGCTGGCCGTGGACGCCGCCGCGGCGGTCGGCCGGTCGGCGCCCGCGGTCCCGGCGGCCCTGGCCGACGCCACCATCGACCAACTGGCCGCGATGCTCGCCACGCTGCCCGCGGCCGGGGAGGCCGACGCCCCGCCGGCCGGCATCGCCAGCTGGGTGCGCGCCTTCACCGACCGGTTCGTCGAGTCGGCCGCCCCGACGGTCCGGCCGGGAGCCCGGCGCGGCTGGACCGTGCTCGGCACCGAGGACCATCCGCTGAGCAAGGGGGTGGCCGAGCACTTCCCGGCCGCCGACACCCCGGACGCGCGGTTGCTGCTGCTGCCACCGGGCCTCACGGTGCCGGCGGAGTTGGTCGTGACCGCGCTGCGCGCCACCGCGGCCGACGGGCTGCCGCTGGTGGTGCTGCACCACGGCGGCGTGGGCGCCGCGGTCGGCCGCAGCATCGCCATGGAGCGGCCGGGCGCCGCGGTGATGGTCGCCGAGACCCCGGTGGACGACCGCTGCCTCAAGCTCGTCGCCGAGGCGTCCGTCGACTGGACCGGCTACGTCGAGGCCGTCTACGACGAGGACGGTGTCCGCACCACCCGGGTCGCTGCTCCCCTTGCGCTGTCCCGCCGGGACGAGCGCATTCCGCTGGTCCCCGGCGACATGCTGCTGGTGACCGGCGGGGCGAAGGGCATCGGGCTGGAGTGCGCCGCCGCGGTGTGCCAGGCCACCGGCGCCACGGCGATGCTTTTCGGGCGCAGCCCCGTCACGGACCCCGAGGTCCGGGCCGGCCTGGACCGGCTCACCGCTCTCGGGATCACCGCCGACTACCGCGCTGTCGACGTCAGCGACGGGGCCGCCGTCACGGCCGTCGTCACCGCTGTCCAGGACCGGTACGGACCGGTACGCGGGCTGCTGCACGCCGCCGGCCACAACACGCCTCGGCGGATCGAGGACGTGACAGTCGAGGGTCTCCGTGCGACGCTGGCGCCCAAGTCCAGCGGGTTCGACCACCTGGTCGCGGCCCTCGGCGACGATCTGCGCTTCGCCGTCGCCTTCGGATCCGTCATCGGCCGCACCGGATTGACGGGCCAGTCGGAGTACGCCGTCGCCAACGAGTGGCTCGCCCGGCGCTGTGCGGAGCTGACACGGGAGCGGCCCGGCACCCGTTGGCTGACGGTGCAGTGGTCGGCCTGGTCGGGCGTCGGCATGGGGGTCCGCCTCGGGGTTCTCGACGCGCTGGTGCGCGACGGGCTCGAGCCGATCAGCGTCCCGGCGGGCACCGACCTGCTGCTGCGCCTGCTGGCGGCGCCGGACACCGGGCCGTGCGTGCTGGCCGCCGGCCGGCTGCCCGCCGGGCCGACCCTGCGCTACCGCGACGACGACCGCACCGGCGGGCGTTTCGCCGAGCGGGTGCTGGCGTCGACCCCGGGGGTGGAGAGCGTCCTCGGCGCCACCCTGACCGCCGGCACCGACCCCTACCTGTCCGACCACGTCGTCGACGGCGTTCCGCTGCTGCCCGCCGTGCTGGGCCTGGAGGCGATGACGCAGGCCGCCACCGCGCTCACGGGGGCGCCGGGGACGCCGGTGCGCCTCACCGGCGTACGGCTCGAACGGCCGGTCACGGTGACCGACCGGCGTGACATCCGGGTCGCGGCTCTGGTCCACGACGACGGCCGGGTGGAGACCGCGCTGCGCAGCGACGACACCGGCTTCGCGGTGGACCACTTCGCGGCGGCCGTGACCACGGGCGCCGTGCCGGCACCCGATCCGGCGGTGCCGGCGCCGGCCCCGAGGCTCGGGGAGCCGGGCCTGCCGGCGGCGGGCCTCTACGGCGGCCTCTACTTCCACGGGCCGGCGTTCCGGCGGGTGCGCGGGTATCACGCGCTGAGCGCGTACCGGTGCGTGTTCTCGGTCCGCGCCGAACCCGGCACCGCGTGGTTCGGCATGTACCTCGACGCGTCGCTGCGGCTCGGCGACCCGGGTGCCCGTGACGCCGTGCTGCACGGGCTGCAGGGCTGCGTCCCGGACCACCGGGTGCTTCCGGTCTCCGTCGAGCGGATCACCGTGTGGCACCGGCCCTCCGGCGTGCTCACCGTCACCGCCCGGCAGCGCGCGGAGGACGGCGCCGAGTTCGTCTACGACGTGCTGGTGACCGACGAGTCGGGGCGCCCCGTCGAGGAGTGGACCGGGCTGGTCCTGCGCTCGGTGGCCGAGATCGGCTGGTCCGGGATGCCGGCGTTCCTCGCCGGTCCGGCCGTGGCCCGGCGGCTGCGGCACCGGCATCCGGGTATCGACGCCGCCGTGCTCCCCGCGACGCGCGGCGACGGTGGACCCACCGTCCGGTTGACCGACTGGCTCACCGGCGCCGCGCTGGGCGAGCCCGGAGGCGCACGGCACGCCGGCGACGGGCGGGTCACGGTGCCGGGTGGCGGTGGCGTCTCGGCCAGTCACCTCGACGACCTCGTGCTCGTGACCGTGGCCCGGGGCCCGGTCGGCGTCGACTGGGAACGTGTGGACGACCGCCCGCCGCCGCTTGAGGAACGACACCGGGCCCTCGCCGTGCGGCTCGCCGCCGAGTCCGGGGAGGACGAGGCCACCGCGGCCGTCCGCGTGTGGACGGCGATCGAGGTGACCCGCAAGCTCGGGCTCGGGCCCTCGGCGCCGCTGGTGTTCACCGGCCGGGAGCCGTCCGGCACGCTCGGCCTGCGCAGCGGTGACCACGTGTTGAGCAGCGTGCTGCTGCGGACGGCCGGGGACGCGCGGCAGGTCGCGGTGTGCGTGGGGACGCCGGCATGAGCGCCCCGGTCTACCGCTACCGGCACCGGGTGACATTCGACGAGACGAACCTGGTGGGAAACGTCTATTTCGCCCACTACGCCCACTGGCAGGGGCACTGCCGGGAGCACTTCCTCGCCGAGCAGGCGCCTTCCGTGCTCGCCGCCCTGTCGGACGGGCTGGCTCTGGTCACCGTGTCGATGTCGGTCGAGTTCTATGCCGAGAGCCACGCCTTCGACACGGTCGAGATCGAGATGTCGCTCGTCGAGCTCAACGGCAACCGCATCACGATGGGGTTCGACTATCGCCGGGTCCGTACGGACGGCGCTCCCGGCGAGCTGATCGCGCGGGGCCGGCAGACAGTGGCCGTGATGGAGCGGGTCGACGGCCGGTTGCAGCCCGCCCCGGTGCCGGCCGACCTGGCGGCCGCGCTCGCCGTCTACCGCCGTCCCGCGGCGGGGGTGTGGGTGCGATGACGGTCGGTGTCATCGGCTGCGGACGGATGGGCGTCGCCATCACCCGCGCGGTCGCCGCCGCACGCTGCAGCGTGCTGCTCGCCGGACGGACGCCCGGCGCCGCGGCCGCCGCCACCGCCGGCGTACCGGGCGCCTTCGCCGCCGACATCCGCGTCGTCCTCGAACGGGCCTCGCTCGTCGTGCTCGCCGTTCCGCTCGGTCCGGCCTGCCGCGTGCTGACCGAGACCCCGGTGCCGGGCCGGGGCCGTCCGCTCCTGGACGTCACCAATCCGGCCCTCGGCGGTGAGGAGGTGCCGCCGCCCGGCTCGTCGGGGGCCCACCTGATCGCGGCGGCGGCGCCCGGCTGGCACGTGGTCAAGGCGCTGAACACCGTGCCCGCGGCGATGGTCGGCGAGCCGCTCTGCGGAGGGCTGCCGGTCTCCCTGCCGATGGCCGGCGACGACGCCGGGGCCAAGGGGCTCGCCGGTGCGCTGCTGTCCCGGCTCGGCTTCGCGCCGCTCGACGTCGGCGGGCTCGAACACGCCCGGGAACTGGAGTCCCTGGCCATGCTTCTGCAGGCCGTCAACCAGCGCCACGGCGTACACGGGCGGATCGGGCTGCACATCTGCGGCCCGGACGGCCCGGTGCGATCGCTCCACGCACCCGCGGCGCCGGGTGTGCGTCTCCCGTAACCGATCACACATCGAGGAGGAACCATGTCCGTAGCCGACCGGGAAGCAGTCCCGGTAGTCACCGTCGACGCGACACCGCGGGGCCGCACCTCCGCGGCCCTCGGATTCGCCGTGGCGGGCGCGGTGGCCGGGGTGCTGCTCGCCGTCGCCTGGTCGTTCACCTTCGTCGACTCGGTGATCGGCGACAACATCGCCAATTCGCTCCTGGGCCACGACGCGAAGGCGACGGCGATCGGCGGCTCCGCCGCCGGGCTCGCCTTCGCCTTCGTGTCCGGCCTCGCCGGTACGTTCACCGCCTGCAACGTCGCCGCGTTCGGGATGGTCCCGCAGGTCACCAGGGAGACGACGGCGTCCGGACTGCGCGGACTGCTCGCCCCGCTGGGCTGGCTCACGGCCGGCAGCATGGCGGTCGCGCTGACCTACGGCGCCGTGGGCGTGCTGCTCGGGGACCGCCTGCCGCAGCTGTCCACCGCGACCACGGCCGGGGGCGTGCCGGTGCGCCTCGTGCAGGCGTCGGTCGTCTTCGGGCTGGCCGGCCTGGCCCTGCTCTACCTCGGTCTGGCGGCGTTGAAGCTGGTTCCGGACCCGTTCGCCGGCCGGCCGCGGGCTCGTCTGGTCGCGCTGGGCGTCATCATCGGCGCCTTCCTGATCGGCCGCCCGTTCCCGCTCTTCCACAAGCTCTTCCTCTACGCGGTGGCCGACCACAACCCGGCGTACGGCGCGGCCGTCTTCGGCCTGCAGACGCTCGGCAACATGCTGGTGATGGTCCTCGTCGTGGTGCTCGCATCGAGGTTGACCGGCGGGCGCCTGCTCAACGCTCCGAGCCGGCGTGGCACCGTGCTGTCGGGCGTCGCGCTGGTGCTCGTCGGCGTGTTCCTCGTCGTCTACTGGGACGTGCGAGTGCCGGCACTCTTCGGCGTCGGCTGGTTCCCGACCGCTCCCTGGAACTGAGCCGCCCACCGCTGCCGGTGCCGGCTCAGCCGGCACCGGCAGCGGTCGCCGGCTGGTGTCCGGCGGCGCAACCGCACCGGTGGTGTGCGCGTGACCTGCGTTACCTCTCGCCGAGACGGGAATGTGATCACCGAAGGCGTATTTGACTCAGGGTGTGAGTGCCGCACCCTCTCGCGCCCGGCCGCACGCCGACCGGACCGGGACGCCCCAGAAGACCGATGCCGCCCCGACGCCCACCCCGGGCGACCTGATGAGCCGGAGTCAGCGGCTCAAGCTCGTGCTGGTCCTCGGCTCGCTGATCGCGGTGGGTCCGCTGACCATCGACATGTACCTGCCCGCGCTGCCCGCGATCGTCACGGACTTCGCGACCACGTCGGCGGCGGTCCAGCTGACGCTCACCGGCACGCTGGCCGGGCTCGCCGTCGGGCAGTTGCTGATCGGGCCGCTGTCGGACGCGGTCGGGCGACGCCGCCCGCTGATCGCCGGTCTCCTGCTGCACATCCTGGCGTCGGCGCTGTGCGTGGTCGCCCCGAACGTCGCCGTCCTCGGCGTCCTGCGCGTCGTGCAGGGCCTCGGTGTCGCCGCGACCGCCGTGGTCGCGATGGCGGTGGTGCGTGACCTGTTCACCGGGTCGGCGTTCGCCACGATGCTGTCCCGGCTGCTGCTGGTGATGGGCGCGGCACCGGTCCTCGCCCCGACGCTGGGTGGCGGCGTGCTGCGGTGGACCGACTGGCGCGGCGTCTTCGTGGTCCTGGCCGCCTTCGGGGTGCTGCTCGTCGCGCTGGCCACGCTCGCGCTGCCTGAGACGCTCCCACCCGCGCGCCGCCAGCGCGGCGGAGTCGTCGCGACCGTGCTGACGTACGGCGGGCTGCTGCGGGACCGGGTCTTCGTCGGCCTGGTCCTGGTCGCCGGGCTGGCCATGGCCGCGCTTTTCGCGTACGTCGCGGGGTCGTCGTTCGTCCTTCAGGACACCTACGGGCTCGACGAGCAGGAGTTCGGCCTGGCGTTCGGCGCGGGCGCGGTGGGCCTGATCGGCGCCACCCAGTACAACGTGCGGCTGCTGCGCCGCTACCCGTCGCAGTGGATCCTGGTGACCTCGCTGGCGGCGGGCACGGTCGCCGGGCTGGCCCTGGTGGTGTTCGCCGCGACCGGCTTCGGTGGACTGCCCGCCCTGCTCGTGTCGCTGTGGCTGGTGCTGGCGGCGGCGGGCCTGGCCATGCCGAACGCCCCGGCGCTGGCGCTGTCCCGCCACGGCGAGGCGGCCGGCACCGCGTCCGCACTGCTCGGCGCGGTGCAGTTCGGCGTGGGCGCGGTGGCCGCGCCGCTGGTGGGCGTGCTCGGCACCGGCGCGGTGGCGATGGCCCTGGTGGTGGCCGGCGGGATGGTGGCGGCACTGCTGGTGCTGCTGGTCGTCGTCCGGCCGTCCCAGCTCGCCGGCCTGGAGGCGGCACCGGCGGTCGCTGTCGCGCACTGACCCGGCCGCCCGGGTCGCGCCGGGTGCGCGCGGTGCCTACGCTGCTGCCATGACCGCCCCGGCCCGCATCCTGGTCGAGGGCATCCACGGCTCCGGCAAGTCGACGCTCGCCGCGCATCTGGCGCAGCGGTTCGGCCTGCCCTGGCAACCGGTCGACGACCTGCTGTGGGAGCCCGGCTGGGTCGAGGTGCCGGTGGCCGAGCAGCGACGCCGGATCGAGGCGATCTGCCGGCGCGACAGGTGGATCGTCGACGGCGCGTACCACGGCTGGCGGGACGTGGTCCTGGGCCGCGCCGACCTGGTGATCGGCCTGGACTACCCGCGCGGGGTCTCGTTCCGGCGGCTGCTGCGGCGCACGCTGCGGCGCCTGGCCGACGGCGAGCTGATCTGCAACGGCAACCGGGAGACGCTGCGCAGCGTGCTGTCCCGCGACTCGATCCTGGTGTGGCACCTGACCGGGTTCGGCCGGGCGCGGCGGCGGATGCGGGCCTGGGCGGTCGACAGGGCCGGGCCACCGGTGCTGCTGTTCGACCACCCGTCCGCTCTCGACGGCTGGCTGGCGCGCGGAGCGCCGGTGCCACCGCACGCCGGGCCGGACCGGGGCGGCCTGCGGCCGCTGACGTGACTACATCGGGAAGCGGCCCTGGCGCCACTGCCAGTGTCGGCCCGCCCGCATGTGGTCGATCACCGCGCGCTGGAGCGCGGTGCGGCGCGGCAGCCGGTCCAGCGGCGTGTCCAGGGTGCGGAACACGAACCGCAGCACCTCCGTGTCGCCGTCCAGGCCGGGCTGCTCCTGGTGGGGCTCCAGCGTGAACCGCCGCTGGAACCGGATGATGTTGGAGTCCTCCGGAAGGTATTCGCCCAACTGCGGATCGAGCAGCCAGGAGCCGCAGGAGAACGCGGTGTAGTGCTCGCCGGGAAAGTGGCGCGGGAAGAACGCGCGGGCCCGTTCCAGCGACGCGTCGACCGCCTCCGGGGTCAGCGGTCCCGAGTCCGGGATGTGCAGGCCGATCGCGCCGCCGTCGCCGCGCTGGTGCTGGAGCCGGCCCAGCTCGTAGAGGCCACCGCGCACGTGCAGGGTCAGCCAGCTCTGCATGACCGGCCAGCCCTCGCCGTTCATCCGCCGGTCGACGGCGAGGTTGTTGCCCAGGTCGGCGAGCGTCGCCCAGGACACGTCGTCGGGGACGCCGTGGTCGCGGTGGTAGGCGCGCACGGCGTCGACCAGTGCGAGGTACGCGTAGACGTAGAGGTGCCGCCAGGCCGGACCCCGGTCGCGCGGCAGCGCCGGGCCCGGGGTCAGCCAGGCGTAACCGCCGAGGTCGGCGCGGACCAGGGCGGTCGAGCGGTCGAGCAGCCAGCGCAGCTCGGGAGTCCACAGTGGTGAGCTGGGCTCCGGCCAGGCCGCCAGGATCTCGGCGGCGTCGTCGGGGCGTACCCCGAGCCGGTCGAGCAGGGCGGGCGCGTCCGCCCGGGCGGGCAGCGGCGCGGAGGGCCGGTCACCGGCGAGCCGGTGCACCCGGTCGACCTCCTCGCCGGGCACGCCGAGCCGGCCGGCGACGTCATCGACATCCATGGCGGTGACGCTACCGGCCGGCGCCCGCCCCGACAGCCCCGTGCGGTGCTCAGCGCCGTTGCTGGCACGGCACGCAGAAGCGGGCCGAGGGCAGGATCTCCAGGCGCGCGGTCGGGATGTCCTGCCCGCAGCGCTCGCAGACCCCGTACGTGCCCTCGGACATCCGCTTCAGCGCCTGGGCGGTGTCCGCGACGCCCTGCCGGGCGGTCTCGATCAGCCCGCGCAACGTGTCCGGATCGTGCCCGCCGTGGTCGGGCTGCCGCGTGTGCAGCGTCAGCTCGGTGAGCTGGTCGGTGTACTCGCCGAACTGCCGGTCCAGCAGTTCGCGCAGCGTGTCGGTGCGGTTGAGGGCGTGCGTCATGATCAGGCGCTCCTTTCCGGGCGGCGCTCGGTGTCGTGCGGGTGTCGCAGGGCCGAGATGGCGGCCATGCCGGCGCCGGTCAGCGCGGCGGTACGGGGTGACGCGGCGCGGTGCACCGTCGCGCCGAGCGTGGCGACCAGGCGGGCCGTCACGTCGGGCCGGGTGGCGCCGTCACCGATGACGATCGGGCCACGGGCCAGCGCGGCGCGGACCCGGGGCCGCAGCGCCGCGTCCTGACGCAGCTCGCGTACCAGCCGGGAGGTGGTGTCGGCGAGCATGGCGGCGGTCGTCGCGTGGTTGAGGTCCCGGGTGCCGACGTCGGCCCGACGGGCGGTGACCACCCGGCCGTCCTCCAGCAGCGCCACCTCGGTGAGCTGGGCGCCGATGTCGGCGACCAGCAGGGTGCCGGCGGCGGCGCCCGCGCCGATGGCGCCCGCCCGGACGCTGTCGAGGAACAGCAGCCGGGACGGCGCGAGCACGGCGGAGAGCACGCGGCGCGTCGCCTCCTGCTCGGCGGGCGCGGCCAGCACCGGACGGCAGGCCACGACCAGCGCACCGACCGGGACCGGGGTGCGGTGGTCGCGCAGGATCCGCCGCAGCTCGGAGACGCAGGCCGGACCGTCGACGATCCGGCCGCGCCGGACGACGGGGCTGCGCAGACCGTGGCCGAGCGGGACGCTCAGCGTCCGGCCCGGTCCCAGCCAGATCCGCAGCAGGCTGCTGCCGAGGTCCACGGCGATCGGCGCGGCGTCGGCGGTGACCGGCGGGCGGCTGCCGTGGGAACGGCCGATCAGCATGCCGGTCCGGGCCGGAGGACGAACGGCGGTGACAGGGTGCGGCATACCGGCCTCTTTCGGATCAGGGTGCCCAGCCGGGCGGTGGACGGTGCGGGGGAGGGGCGTGGCCGGGGCCGCGGGCGTCGGATTCACTCGACGACGCCGGCGGCCGGGGGCTCAGACGCGCTTCTGGTCGCCGCTCGCAGATCGGGACGCGACGAGTCCGGCGAACACCGGTGGTGGCGCCGTCGACGTGCGGGTCATGCTCACCACCTCCTCGCTGCTCGGGTACCGCCTCGGACCTCCAGCGTCGCCGGGAACACCGCGCGCGGCAGTGCACGCCACCGGCCAACAAAGGGCGCAATGATTGCCGGTGGCCGGAACCCGGATCCGCCCGTACCCCGTGGCTATGGTTGACACATGGAGAACGCGAGCTCAGCTCGAACGTCCATCGCGTCGCCCTGACGCCGGCCGGCACCGGCGGGCCCTCGGCGACCGCGTCCGAAGGAGGTCCCCGTGATCATCGAACGTACGACCCTCCCCGGCATCGGGGTCCGGCACACGCTGACCACGGAGGAGGGCCGCCGGATCGGCGTGATCGACTACCAGGTGGGCGGCCGGCGCGACGTCGTCCACGACGACCCGGACGACCCGGACCGCATGGTCACGCTCACCCTCACCCGGGACGAGGCGTCGGCCCTGGCCAACCTGCTCGGCTTCCCGGAGCTGGTGGCCGCACCGGCCTGAGCCGCCGGTGACCCCGGCGCCGCCCTACGCCGGCAGCGGCCGGCGCGGCCAGTCCAGCGCCCGCGCGCCGAGCACGGCGGCGTGCAGCGTGAACCGGTCCCGCGCGTCGGCGGGGTCGTAGCCGCTCAGCGCCCGGATCCGGGCCAGCCGGTAGGTGACGGTGCGCACCGACACGTGCAGCCGGCGGGCGGCCTCGGTGGCGACCTCGCCGCAGGCGAAGTACTCGTTCAGCGTGTCCAGCAGCGGCTCGGCGCCGCCGCGCGCCTGGGCCAGCGGTGTCAGCACCGCCCGCACCAGGTCCACCATGGCGGGCTGGTCGCGCAGCAGCACCCGGTAGATCAGCAGGTCGTGCGCGTCGATCACCGATGCCTCGCTGTGCAGGCGCCGTGCCGTGGTCAGCGCCTCCCGGGCCTCCTCGTACGACCGGGCGATGCCGTAGACGCCCGGGTGCGGCCGGCCCACCGCCACCTGCCACGGCCGGCCCCGCACCAGCCGGTCCAGCTCACCGTGCATCAGCGTGCCCAGGTTCCCGGCCGCGCCCGCGCCGCGGCCCCGGTCGGCGGCCACCGGGTCCGCCGGCGCGATCACCACGAGCAGACCCTCCTTCGTGGCCACCAGCACGTCCCGGTCACCGAGCCGGTCGAAGATGACGCGTTCCAGCGCGCTGATCGCCGCCTCCGTGTCCGGCAGCCGCCGGCCCGGCGCGGCGAGCGCGACCTGGTGCACCCGGGCCAGGTCCAGGCCGAACGGCTCGGCCCGCTCCACCAGCCCGCCCAGGTCGGAGTCGCCGCGCAGCAGGTCGTCGACGAGTTCCCGGCGCAGCGACTCCTCGCGCCGGACCAGTTCCCGGCGGGCTGCCGCGTACCCCTCGGCGAGCGTGGCCACGGCGGTGTCGACCACGTGCAGGACCGCGTCGGCGGCGGCGCGGACCGCCTCGCTGTCGTCGGACCGGTCCAGGTGGGGAAGCTGCCGCCAGACGCGCCGCGCCGCGGACAGGTAGAGGCGTACCGCGCGGCCGGCGGAGATCCCCTGCTCGGCCGCGCGCCGGCCCAGCGCGCCGACCGCGTCGAGTTCGGCGCGGCGCGGGCGGCGGCCGGTCACCGCCGCGTCGGTCAGCAGGCGCAGGTAGTCGCCGAGCAACTCCACCGGCACGCCACCGGCGTCGGCGCCCGCCGCGCGGGCCACCTCGGCCAGCCACTGCTCGTCCTCGCCCCGCGCGGCCGGTGCCGGCCGGCGGACACTGTCGGTCATCGCGGTCTCCCCGGACGGGGCCGGCACCGGACGCCGGCCCACCGCACCAGCCTAGGCGGCGGGCCCGCGTGCGCCGCCGGTCATTCCCGCGACCGCGGTTCCGGGTCGATCACCAGCGCCGGGCCGGTCCGCCGCCCGCCCCGGGCGCCGCGGGTCAGCAGCTGCGCCGTCCGCGCCGGGTCGTCACCGGCGGCCACCTGATCGAGTACGCGCAGCCAGCGTTCCCCGTGCGCGTCGGTGAAGCCGGTGCCGACGACGGCGATCCGGCGGCCGGCGACCGCGCCGGGCGCGGCGTGGTCGCCCGGCTCCGTCGACCCGATCGCCGGTCCCTCCGGCACTCCGGCGGGCGCGGCGCGGCTCCCGGCGGCGACGACGAGATCCGGCGAGCCGCATCGCACCGCCCGTACCGACCCGGCCCGGTCCACGTCGACGATCGTGGCGCGCAGGTGGCCCGCCGGGGCGAGGTCGCGGACCGCCTTCTCGAGCGCGTCGACCAGGTGCGGCAGTGTGCGCCGCGGTCCGGCGGCGGCCCGGTGGAACGCCTGCTCGACCGCCCGGCGCCCGGCGGGTGTGTCCAGCGTGGCGCCGGTGACCGTGCCGAGCAGGACGCGCAGCCCGCCGCCGCGGACCGGGACGGCGGCGCCGATCTCCCCGGCCGTGCCGCAGATCGCCAGCGCGGCGCGTCCGGGACCGGCCGGCACGGTGAACACCGCGACGTCCGGCGGCGCGGCGGCCCGCGTCACGGTGGCGGTCCGCGCCACGGTGGCGGTCCGCGTACGGCGGCGGGCCCAGGCCAGGACCGGCACCGCGGCCAGGCTGGCGGCCGAGGCGAGCAGCGCCTGCGGATCACTGCGGTGGCCGGGGACCACCGGTACGACGACGGACAGCGCGACCAGCACGCCCGCCCAGGCCGACACCAGCGTCGCCACCCGGGGCCGGGCCGAGACGCCGAGCAGGCCCGGCAACAGCACCCAGCCGACCGGCGTGCTGACCTCGGCGAGGCCCATCAGCATCGCGTTCCCGGTGGTGCCCGCCAGGGCGGCTCGCATCGGCAGCACGCCGACAACCCTATCGGGGTGCCCGCCGGACGCCGACCGGTGTACCGGGCAGAGTGAACCTCACCCCTTACCCGAAACAGAGCGGAGCCGAGCGACACGTTCGCGTGATTCTCTCGACATACCGCCTCGCCGAATCGCCGGTTAGGGTTGACGTACCGCAGGTCGATCTTGAGGAGTGTGTGTGCTGGTTCTGGTGGCGGTCCATGCGTTCGCAGCCTTGACCGCCCCCGTGCTGGTACGCCTCCTCGGCCGGCGGGCCCTCTACCTGCTGGCGGCCGTCCCGGCGGCGGCGCTGATCTGGGCGCTGACCCGGACCGGACCGGTCCGCGCGGGCCGGCCCGTCGTCGAGACCGTCACCTGGGTGCCGCAGCTCGGCCTGGAACTCGCGCTGCGCATGGGCACGCTGTCCTGGCTGCTGGTGCTGCTCGTCGGTGGGGTCGGCGCCCTCGTGCTGGCCTACAGCGCGCGCTACTTCCGCTCCGACGACCCCGGCCTCGGCCGGTTCGCCGCGGTGTTCGTCGCGTTCGCCGGCGCGATGCTCGGCCTGGTCGTGTCCGACGACCTGCTGCTGCTGTACGTGTTCTGGGAACTCACCACCGTCTTCTCGTACCTGCTGATCGGCAGCGACCCGACCAAGCGGGCCAGCCGGCGCGCGGCGATGCAGGCCCTGCTGGTGACCACATTGGGCGGCCTGGCGATGCTCGCCGGGTTCGTGATGCTCGGCCAGCACGCCGGCTCGTACCGGTGGTCGGAGATCGCCGGGAACCTGCCCGAGGGCGGCTATCTCACCGTCGCGCTGGTCCTCGTCCTGCTCGGCGTGACCAGCAAGTCGGCGATCTTCCCGTTCAGCTTCTGGCTGCCGCGCGCGATGGCCGCGCCCACGCCGGTCAGCGCGTACCTGCACGCCGCGGCCATGGTGAAAGCGGGCGTGTTCCTGGCCGCCCTGATGGGCCCCGCGGTGGGCCAGGCCACGGTGTGGCGTGGCGTCCTGCTGGCCGGTGGCCTGATCACCCTGTTCCTCGGCGGGTGGACGGCGCTGCGGCAGACCGACCTCAAGCTGCTGCTGGCGTACGGCACGGTCAGCCAGCTCGGCCTGCTCATGGTGATCCTCGGCGCGGGCACCCGCGACACCGCGCTGGCCGGCGCCGCGATGCTGCTCGCGCACGCCCTGTTCAAAGCCACACTGTTCCTCGTCGTCGGCGTCGTCGACCACGTCACCGGCACCCGCGACCTGCGAGAGCTCAGCGGTCTGGGCCGCCGCGCGCCGGTGCTGGCGGCGATCGCCGGACTCGCGGCCGCCTCCATGGCGGGCCTGCCGCCGCTGATCGGCTTCGTGGCCAAGGAGGCCGCGCTCGAGGCGTTCCTGCACGGCGGCACCACCGAGCTGGTGGTGCTCGCCGGAGTGGTGACCGGCTCGGCGCTGACCGTCACGTACACCGCGCGCTTCCTCTGGGGCGCGTTCGCCGCCAAGCCCGGCGTGAAGGAGACACGGCCGCACCGGATCGAGGCGACGTTCATCGGCCCGGCCGCGGTGCTCGCCCTCGCCGGCCTCGCGGTCGGCGTCCTCGCCCCGGCGGTGGACCGGGTGCTGGCCCCGTACGCCGACCAGTTCCCGACCGCCGACCCCGGCTACCACCTGGCCCTCTGGCACGGGCTGACCCCGGCGCTGGGCCTGTCCGCACTCGCGGTGGCCGCCGGTCTCGGGCTGTTCCTGCTGCTGCACCGGCGCCGGCCCTACCTGCCGCGGCTGCCCTTCGACGGCGCCACCGGCTACGACCGGATTGCCGGCGCCGTCGACCGTGCGGCGGTGGAGCTGACCGGCGCCACCCAGCGCGGCTCGCTGCCGTTCTACCTCGGCGTCATCCTGCTGGTCCTGGTCGTGCTGCCCGGCGGCGCGGTGCTCGCCGGCGCGCCGTGGGCCCGGCGGTTCCAGCTCTGGGACACCCCGTTGCAGGCGGTCGCCGGCGCGGTCATCGTCGTCGCGGCGCTGGTGGCCGCGCGCGCCCGCCGCCGGCTGACCGTGATGATCCTGGTCGGCGTGACCGGCTACGGCACGGCGCTGATGTTCATCCTGCACGGCGCGCCCGATCTCGCGCTCACCCAGTTCCTGGTGGAGACCGTCACGATCGTGATGTTCGTGCTGGTGCTGCGCCGGCTGCCGCGCCGGTTCTCGGCCCGCCCGATCCGGGCCACCCGGCGGTTCCGCGTCGCGCTCGGCGTCGCCGTCGGCGTGGTCACCGCCGGCATGGCGTACGTGGCGGCGGGCAGCCGGACCGCGACGCCGGTCTCGGTCGGCTTCCCGGACGAGGCCGTGTCCTACGGCGGCGGCAAGAACGTGGTCAACGTGACGCTCGTCGACATCCGCGCCTGGGACACGATGGGCGAGATCGCCGTGCTGGTGGTGGCCGCCACCGGTGTGGCCAGCCTGATCTTCCGTGGCACCCGCGCGCTGGACCTGCGCAGCGGCATCCCCGGTGTCGGCCGGCAGAACACGTCGCGTCCGCGCTGGCTGACCAGCGGCGCGACCTCCCGGCAGCAGTCGGTGATCCTCCAGGTGGTCACCCGGCTGCTCTTCCACGCCATCCTGCTGTTCTCGATCTACCTGCTCTTCTCCGGCCACAACGCCCCCGGTGGCGGCTTCGCCGCCGGGCTGGTCGCCGGGCTCGGGCTCGCCGTGCGGTACCTGGCGGGCGGGCGTACCGAACTCAACGGCGCCGCGCCGGTCGACGCCGGCCTGGTGCTCGGCGCGGGGCTGTTCGTCGCGGTCGGCACCGGCGTGGCCGCGATGCTGCTGGGCGGCGAGTTCCTCCAGAGCGCGACGCTCGACTTCCACCTGCCGGTGCTGGGCCACGTGCACTTCGTGACGTCGGTCTTCTTCGACGTGGGCGTCTACCTCATCGTGGTCGGCCTCGTACTGGACATCCTGCGCAGCCTGGGCGCCGAGATGGACCGCCAGGAGGAGGTCGACGAACAGGAGACCGAACCGGCCGGCGTACGGGAAGAGGAGCTGGTATGAGCCCGAACATCCCCAACCTGGTCTACGTCGTGGTCATCGGCGTCCTGTTCGCCACCGGCGTCACCCTGCTGCTGGAACGCAGCCTCACCCGCGTCCTGATGGGGGTCATCCTGCTCGGCAACGGCGCGAACCTGCTGCTGCTCACCGGCGGCCGGGCCGGTGGCCCGCCGATCGTCGGCACCACCGCCCAGGAGGACATGTCCGACCCGCTGCCGCAGGCGATGGTGCTGACCGCGATCGTGATCACGCTCGGCATGACCGCGTTCCTGCTCGCGCTGGCGTACCGGAGCTGGCACCTCAACGGGCACGACGAGGTGCAGGACGACGTCGAGGACCGCCGGATCATGGAGCTGGCCGACCGGGACGAGGGCCCGGGCACCTCGGACGCGGACACCGTCGACGCCGCCGACGGCAGCCCCGAGGCCCGGGTGCTCGCCGCCGGTGAGGCGGAGGCCGTCCGATGACCTGGCTCGTCCCGCTGCCGGTGGTGATGCCGCTGCTCGGCGCCGCCCTCACCCTGCTGCTCGCCCGCCGGGCCCGCGCCCAGCGGTGGGTCAGCATCATCGTGCTCACCGCCACCGTCGCGGTGGCCGCGATGCTCCTGGTCCGCTCCTCGCTGGACGGCCCGCTCGTGGTGGAGGTGGGCGGCTGGGTGGCGCCGATGGGCATCGTGCTCGTCGCCGACCAGCTCGCCGCGCTGATGCTCGTGGTGTCCGCCTCGGTCACCCTGTGCGTGCTCGTCTACTCCATCGGGCAGGGCATGGCCGACGGCAACGAGGAGACGCCGCTGTCGGTCTACCACCCGACCTATCTGGTGCTGACCGCGGGCGTCTGCAACGCCTTCCTCTCCGGCGACCTGTTCAACCTCTACGTCGGATTCGAGATCCTGCTGGTGGCGAGCTACGTGCTGCTGACGCTCGGCAGCACCGAGACGCGGATCCGGGCCGGCACCACGTACGTCGTGGTCAGCCTGCTCTCGTCGCTGATCTTCCTGGTGGCTATCGGCCTGGTCTACTCCGCCACCGGCACGCTGAACCTGGCGCAGCTCGCCGACCGCCTGGACGCGCTGCCCGACGACATCCGCCTGGTGCTGCAGGGCATGCTGCTGCTCGCGTTCGGGATCAAGGCGGCGGTGTTCCCGCTGTCGGCGTGGCTGCCGGACAGCTACCCGACCGCGCCCGCCCCGGTCACCGCGGTCTTCGCCGGCCTGCTCACCAAGGTCGGTGTGTACGCGATCATCCGCACCGAGACGCTGCTGTTCCCCGGCGGCCGCACCGCCGACCTGCTCATGGTGATAGCGGCGCTGACCATGGTGGTGGGCATCCTCGGCGCGGTGGCCCAGTCGGACATCAAACGGCTGCTGTCGTTCACGCTCGTCAGCCACATCGGATACATGCTGTTCGGGGTCGGGTTGACCACCCCGCTCGGCCTGTCCGCGGCGATCTTCTACGTGGTGCACCACATCACCATCCAGACCACGCTGTTCCTCGCCGCCGGCCTGGTCGAACGACGCGGCGGCAGCACCGCGCTGGACCGCCTCGGCGGCCTGGCCCGGCTGTCGCCACTGCTGGCCGTGCTGTTCTTCGTGCCCGCGCTGAACCTGGCCGGCATACCACCGTTCTCCGGGTTCCTCGGCAAGCTCGGCTTGGTCCAGGCCGGCGTCGACGACGGCGGGTTCCTGGCCTGGTCGCTCGTCGCCGGGGGACTGCTCACCAGCCTGCTCACGCTCTACGCCATCGCCCGCGTGTGGAATCTCGCCTTCTGGCGGGCCCCGCACGCGGACATGCCGGAGCCGGGTGACGCCGACCAGGCGGCCCGCACCGACGGCGCCGAGCAGTCGCACGACGGCCCGGCGCCGGCCGGGGCGGTGCTGCCCCGGCTGATGACGGTGTCCACCGCCGCCCTCGTGGTGCTCGGCCTGGCGCTGACGGTGGTGGCCGGGCCGCTGTTCGACATCAGCACCGACGCCGCCGACGACCTGTTACGCCGTGCCCCGTACGTCGAGGCCGTGTTCCCGGAGGGACCGCCGTGACCTGTCAGCCGAAAGCGCCGCTGACCCGCCGTGACCGCTGGCGCAACCGGGCCGTCGCGGTGACCGGGCTGGTCACCGTCTGGGTGCTGTTGTGGGGCACCTTCAGCTGGGCCAACGTGATCAGCGGACTCGTGGTCGCGGCCGTGCTGCTGGTGGTCTTCCCGCTGCCCCCTGTGACGTTCGCCGGCCGGATCCGGCCGGTGCCGCTGCTGCGGTTCGTGGTCCGCTTCCTGTACGACCTGGTGGTGGCGTCCGCGCAGGTGGCCTGGCTGGCCGTCCGGTCCAAGCACCCGTACTCGGCGATCATCGCGGTGCCGCTGCGGGTGAACACCGACCTCAACCTCACCCTCACCGCCGAGGCCCTGTCGCTGGTGCCGGGCAGCCTGATCCTGGAGGCCGACCGGCGCACCGGCACGCTCTACGTGCACGTCATCGGCATCCGCAGCCTCCACGAGGTGGAACGGTTCCGGCGAGGCGTGCTGGAGCTGGAGGAGCGCATCGTCGCCGCCGTCGGCTCCGCCGAGGAGCTGAGCCTGATCCGGCAATCCGTACCCACCGGCCCGTCCGGGTCGGTCGACCTGGAAGGAGCACCGACGTGACCGTCATCGCCGTGATCGTCACCGCGCTGCTCGTCGCGGCCGGTGGGCTCACCCTGGTCCGCATCATCCGCGGGCCGTCGATCCTCGACCGGGCCGTCGCCACCGACGTGCTGCTCGCCGTCGCGGTCGCGGCCATCGCCACCGAGGCGGCCTACAGCCGGGACGCCACCGCGCTGCCGGTGCTGGTGGTCCTCGCCCTGGTCGGTTTCGTCGGCTCGGTGAGCGTCGCCCGGTTCGCGTCCCGGAGAAGCTCGAAGTGATGCTCGACGCGATCCTGGACATCGTCGCCGGCGTCTGCCTGATCGCCGGGGCCCTGCTCTGCCTCGCCGCGGGCATCGCGCTGGTCCGCTTCCCGGACGTGCTGTCGCGGATGCACGCGGCGGCCAAGCCGCAGGTGCTCGGGCTGCTGCTGGTGCTGCTCGGCTGCGCGCTGCGGCTGCGTACCGGGGTGGACATCACCACGCTGGTCCTGGTCGGCCTGTTCCAGCTCGCCACCGCCCCGGTCGCGGCACACATGGTCGGGCGGACCGCGTACCCGCACGACGACATCCGGCGGGACCTGCTGATCACCGACGAACTGGCCGACCACATCGACCGGATCCGCGCGGACCGGGCCGGTGAGCCGGAGGAGACGTCGCCGGCCCGCACGTCCTGAGACTTCGCACGAGCGCCGAGGCCGGGAGCACAGCTCACCTGGCTGCGCGCGATCCTGGGCGCCTAACGCGCGCGTTCCACCACGTAGTCGGTCAGCTCCAGCAGGAAACGGCCGTCCTCGGTGTCGGCGGCGGCACCGAGCGCCCGCTCGCCCGCACGCCGGGCGGCGAGCGCGAGTTCCCGGGCGCTGCGCCGCGCCGACTCCACACAGTCGTACGCGAGCAGCCGCCCGTGCAGCCAGCGCACCTCGGCGGCGGTGCGCCGCGCCCGGGTACGGCTCAGCAACCGCACGAGCCGCTCGCGTTCCTCCGGCGTGCACCGCTGCATGAAGTCGATCAGGATGAGCGTGCGTTTGCCCTCCCACAGGTCACCGGCGATCTCCTTGCCGTACCGGGTGTAGTCGCCGGTGAGGTTGAGCGCGTCGTCCTGGATCTGGAACGCCGCACCCAGATACCAGCCGTACCGGTCCAGCACGTCGACCGCGTTCTCCCGGCCGGTCGCCACGAGGATCCCGGTGCGGCACGGGTAGATGCACGTGTACCAGGAGGTCTTCTTCAGGCACATCCGGTAGTAGTCGTCCGCGTCCAGGTCGCACACGTTGTCCCGGATCCAGCCGATCTCGATGGCCTGACCCTCCAGCGAGTGGCGCATCATCAGCTCGGTCTCGGTGAACAGCCGCCACGCGATCCCGGAGCCGAGTGCCGCCCGGTTCGCGGCCAGCCGCCGCAACGCCAGCAGGTTGGTCATGTTGCCGACGTTCAACGCCACGCCGACGCCGTACTCGGCGTGCAGCGTCCGCCCGCCGCGCCGCTGCTCGCTCTCGTCCTGGATGTCGTCGTGGATGAGGAAGGCGTTGTGGAACAGCTCCACCGTCACGGCGGCGTTGAGCCCCACCGCGTCGCCGCCGCCGAACGCCCGGCACGTGGCCAGGCACAGCGCGGCGCGTAGCCCCTTGCCCCAGCGCCGCGGATACTCCGCGACCAGGTCGTAGAGGTATCGCGGGCCGCCCTCGGGCACGTCGTCGAGCAGCGCGCCGAGGGCGAGCCCGCGATAGCGCTCCAGCATCCGTTCCACGTGCCCACCGGCCACCCCGGTGGTCGGCGCCATCGCGCGGCTACCGGTCCGTCGGCCGCTTCGGGGCCGGCGACGCCAGCCGGTCCGCGAGCCCGTTGGCCACCTCGGGGGCCAGCCGCGCCAGATTGAGTACGGTGTCCAGCGCGTCGTGCGCGTCCGAGGTGTACCGCCGGATCACCTCACCGCGCTGGTCGTCGGCCATCTTCAACTGCCCGACCACGGTGTCGATGAGGGCGTGCCCGTCGGTGCGGACCCGCGCGACCAACTCGTCGAACGCCTCCGGGTCCACCCGCCGGCTCTCGGTCAGCTTCTCCTCGAGCCGCCGGGCGCCGGCCAGCCCCGCCGCGAGTTCCTCCTCCAGCACCGTGGCCGCGTGGGTCACGGTCTCTGAGGTCTCCTCGGCCACCTTCTCGAAGCGCTCGTTCGTGCGCTCACGCTCGCCGTCTGTCATGGGCGAAGTGTCACCGGACCAGGGACGACGCACCAGGCGAGTGTCGCCATGGTGACTGAGCGTGGCCAGGCCGGGTGGCCTTGCCATTGGGTACGGGTACTCAGCGCAGCACCGTCTCGTCGCTCATGTGCGGGCGTGGCGGCGTCGACAGGATGCTTGTCATGGCCGAGACGCTGCACCGACACGCCGCTGCACGTACCGTCGACACGCCCCTGCCCGCCGAGGCCGTGCTGGCCCCCGCCGGCCGCGCGGTCGCCGCGCTGGCCCGGCTCGTCGCCCACCACCCGGCCGGCTGGCGGTGGCTGGCCCGGCGGCACCACCCGGTCCTCGACCGCCTCGCCGCCGCGAACGCGCGGTCGACCTGCGTGCGTGCGGCCCGGCGGGTGCCGGCCTACCAGGCGTTCCTGCGGGCCCGCCCGGGTGGCCCGCGCCGCCGGCTGCGGGACTTCCCGGAGACCGGCAAGCACGGGTACGTCATGGCGTACGACGCATCAGCCCGGTGCCGGGGCGGGCGGCTGCCGGAGCGGGGCGTGGTGGTCGACGAGTCGGCCGGCTCGTCCGGGCGGCCGTTCAACTGGCCGCGCGGCGAGCGTGAGCTGCGGGCGGTGCACCGGGACATCGCCGGCTACACCGGGCTGGCGTTCCCGATGCGCCGGCCGTTCGTGATCAACGCGTACTCGATGGGCGCCTGGGCGACCGGCACCACCACCGGCGCGGCGATGGCCCGCATCGCGACGGTGAAGAACACCGGCCCGGACCTCGGGAAGATCGTCGACACGCTGCGCGAGTTCGGTCCCGGTCACGACTACCTGGTGACCGCGTACCCGCCGTTCCTCAAGCACCTGCGGGACCGGCTCGACGCCGAGGACTTCCAGTGGTCGCGGTACCGGATCTTCGCGAGCTGCGGCGGCGAGGGCATGACCGAGGCGCTGCGCGACTACCTGGAGGAGCGGTTCGTGCGGGTGCGGTCGGCGTACGGGGCGTCGGACCTGACCATCGGCATCGGCGCGGAGACCCGGTTCACGGTGTGGCTGCGGCGGCGGCTGCGCACGGACGCGGGACTGCGGGCGGAACTGCTCGGCCGCGGCGAGCAGCGGCTGCCGATGGTGTTCCAGTACAACCCGTTCGCCACCTACCTGGAGACCAACGACCGGCGGGAACTGCTCTGCACGGTCACCAGCCCGCACGTGCTCCAGCCGCGCCTGCGCTACAACGTGGGCGACGAGGCGCTGCTGGTGCCGTACCGGCGTATCGCCGAGCTGGCCCACGCCGACCCGGTACGCCGCGCCGAGTTCCGCACCGCGGTGGCCGAGGAGCGGATGACGCTGCCGCTGCTGCTGTTGTTCGGCCGCAGCGACTCCACCGTGTCCTACCTGGGCGCGAACCTCTACCCCCAGGACGTCGAGTACGGCCTCTACACCGGCAACCCGTACGCCGCCGAGATCAACCGGTTCTGCCTGACGCTGCACGAGGACGCGGCACTGGAGACCCGGCCGGTGATCCACGTCGAGCTGCGCCGCCCGCTGGACACCGCGGCACGCGCGGCGCTCGCCGGCGCCTGCCGCGACGGGGTACGCGCGCACCTGACCGCGGTGTCGCGGGACTTCGCGCAGTCCTTTGTGGAGGATCCAACCGCCGGTGACCTGCGGGTGGAGCTGCACGAACCGGACGGCGGCCCGTTCGCCGCCATGCAGAAGATCAAGAACGTCTACCTGGTGAGGTGAGCGATGCGTACCCGTGACTTCTCCCGCGCCCCGGCCCAGGCCCGCGCCGGCGCCATGTTCATCGGCGGCACCCGGTACGCGAACCCGCTGGTGCTGCTGCGCCTGGCCCCCGACTGGATCCGGATGGTGCGCGACATGCGCCGGATGTCCGGCTACTGCTGGCACACCGTGTACTGGCGGTTCCCGCTGACGCTCGGCACGATCGCGTTCTTCACCGAGCGGGACGCGTTGCTGCGCTTCGCCCGGACCCGGCACCACCGCAGGCTGATGATGTGGCTGACCGACGGCACCCGCAACGCCACCGCCGGGTTCATCCGGCTCTACACCGCGTCCCCCGACGGCTACTCCAACGGCGCGTGGCGGGCCGAGGACGGCGCGATGGGCCACATCGAGCAGTTCACCCCGCTGGGCGCGGAGACGACCGGACCGGCGGTGCGCCGGTGACCGGCCACCGGTTCGAGCGCGTCACCGGCCGGCGTGGCCTGCGCGACTTCCTCGCCCTCACCGACCGGCTGTACGCGGGCGAGCCCCGGTACGTGCCGACGCCCCGGCAGCAGATCCGCCGCTGGTGGCGCGACGGCGTGCCGATGTACGTGCTGCGCGACGCCACCGGCGCGGTGGCCGGGCGGACCACGCTGCACACCGACGCGGACTTCGACGCGAAGCTGGGCCGCCGGTGCCAGCTGTTCGGGCTCACCGAGTTCACCCCGTCCGCCGCCCGGCCGCTGTTCGACGCGATCACCACGCACGCCACACCCGGGCGGGATCTGCTGTTCGGGCCGGTGGCGCTGCTGCCCAACCAGGCCGGCGGCGTGATCACCTCCGGGTACGCCGACCGGGGCTTCGTGGACAGCGCGTGGAACCCGCCGTACTACCCGGACGCGTACGAGGCGTACGGGTTCACCGGGCGGTTCGTCTCCGACACCTGGATCTGCCCGGTCCCGTCGCCGGCCGGACCGGCCCCCGGCCTGGGCGTCCAGCCCGACGGCGCGCGGCTGGAACTGCACCGGGGGAGCACCAGGCGGCTCGACGAGCAGCTCGGCCTGCTGCGCGGGATGCTCAACGACTCCTTCGCCCAGCTCGGCTACTACACGCCGATCTCGGCGGCGCAGCTGCGGCGGCAGACCGACGGGCTGGCGTACCTGCTGGACTCCTCCCTGCTGCTCTACCTGACCCGCGACGGGCGTCCGGTGGCGTTCGTGCTCTGCGTGCCGGACGTCAGCGACTTCCTGGTCGCGGCCCGCGGCGACCTGAACCCGGTCAACCAGCTCCGGCTGCTGGCGACCCGCCGCCGGTACCGCCGGGAGGCGGTGCTGATCGTCAAGGGCGTGGTGCCGGAGTTCCAGGGGCGCGGCTACCAGCGGCTGCTGTCCGAGCACCTGCACCGCAACCTGCACGCCGGCGGCTACACGGCGCTGCGCAGCACGTACGTCGGGCGGGACAACCCGGCGTCGGCCGCACAGTACCGGCGCCTGGGCGGACGCCCACTGCACGGCTACACGTTCTACGCCAGGGAGCGGTGAGCATGGACCTGGCCGCGTTCCACGCGCTGGAGCCGCTGTGCTGGCGGGCCCCGAGCGCGCACAACACCCAGCCGTGGCGGCTGCGCTACGAGCGCTGGGCGATCACCGTCGGCTGGGATCCGGCCGACGCGCTGCCCGCGGGCGACCCGACCGGGCGCGATCTGCGCCTGTCGCTGGGCGCGTTCGTGGAGACCTGCCTGATCGTCGCCGCCGACGCGGGGCTGCGGCTGGACTGGGCCGCCAACCACGACGAGTCCGACCGGCGGGTGGGGCGGCTGCGCCCGGGACGGCAGCCGTACCGGACGCCGTTCCGCACCGCCGACGTGTGGGACCGGCGTACCCACCGGGGCCGGTTCACCGCCGGCCCGGGCACCGACGTGGTCGCGGCCGTGGACGCGGTCGCCCGGCGGGCAGGCGGCGCGGTCCGCGTCGTGCCGGCGGCCGGGCGGCTGCGCGCGCTGCTGCGCACGGCCGACCGGCACGTGTACGCCGACCCGGCGGTGGTCGCGGAGCTGCGCCGCTGGCTGCGCCTGGACCGGTCGGGCCCGCGATACCGGGCGGACGGGCTCAGCGACCGCTGCCTCGGGCTGGGCCGGGCGGCGGCCACCGGGCTGCGGGCGGCGCTCGCGGCGTACCCGGCGTTGCGCCCGCTGGGGCTGCCCCGGCTGCTCGCCGCCGCGGGCGGCGATCCGCTGGCGCAGGGCGGCGCGGTGCTGGCGCTCGTCGCACCGCCCGGTCTGGACGCGGCCGGGCAGGTCGAGTTCGGACGCGTGCTGATGCGGACGTGGCTGACGCTGCACACGGCCGGGCTGGCCGCGCATCCACTCAGTCAGCTCGTCGACGTGGCCGCCACCCGGGACGCGCTCGGCACGCTGCTGGACGTGGCGCCGGAGCGCATCGTGCACGTGGCCCGGGTGGGCCGGCCGGCCGCTCCCGCGCCCCGTTCGGCCCGGCGAGTGAACCACGGGTCGGATCTGTTAGCGGTAACACCCCTTGACGCGGTGTCGCCTCATCCATGAGAGTCCATGTTGGCTGATGTGTCGCCCGGTCGGGAGCCCTGGGCGCGTAGTGGCAGGGAATGCGGCGTCCGGGTGCGCGAGATTGGCCTGTTAGCGATAACAGAGTCGTCGCGCACCCGGGCCCGCCTCTGATCCGCGCGGTTGGGAGAAACCATGTCCGAAGTGACACGACGAAACGTCATCAAGGCCACAGCGGCGGGCGGCGGCGCCGCGCTGCTGCCGGCCGCCTGGAGCGCCGCCGCCCGGGCCGGCTCGGCGGCGCCTCCGCAGGTGCTGGCCGCGAACGATCTGGCGCTCTGGTACGACGAGCCGGCCGGCACCGACTGGCTGCGCGCCCTGCCGATCGGCAACGGGCGGCTCGGCGCGATGGTGTTCGGCAACGTCGACACCGAACGGCTCCAGCTCAACGAGGACACCGTCTGGGCCGGCGGCCCGTACGACTCGGCCAACACCCGGGGCGCGGCGAACCTGGCCGAGATCCGGCGCCGCGTCTTCGCCGACCAGTGGACCTCGGCCCAGGATCTGATCAACCAGACCATGATGGGCAGTCCGGGCGGTCAGCTCGCCTACCAGACCGTCGGGAACCTCCGGCTCGCCTTCGGGTCCGCGAGCGGGGCGACGCAGTACAACCGGACGCTCGACCTCACCACCGCCACCGTGACCACCACCTATGTGCTGAACGGCGTACGGCACCAGCGGGAGGTGTTCGCCAGCGCGCCCGACCAGGTGATCGTGCTGCGGCTGACCGCCGACCGGGCCAACGCGATCACGTTCTCCGCCACCTTCGACAGCCCGCAGCGGACCACCGTGTCCAGCCCGGACGGCGCGACCGTCGCGCTCGACGGCATCTCCGGCTCGATGGAGGGGATCAACGGCTCGGTGCGGTTCCTCGCCCTGGCCCACGCCGCCGTCACCGGTGGCACGGTCAGCAGCTCCGGCGGGACGCTCCGGGTCTCCGGCGCCACCGGCGTGACGGTCCTGATCTCGATCGGGTCCAGCTACGTCGACTATCGCACCGTCAACGGCGACTACCAGGGCATCGCCCGCAACCGGCTGAACGCGGCCAAGGGCGTCGCCGCCGACCAGCTCCGGACCCGCCACCGCGCCGACTACCAGGCGCTGTTCAACCGGGTCACGCTCGACCTGGGCCGCACCGCCGCCGCCGACCAGCCGACCGACGTACGGATCGCGCAGCACGCGAGCACCGACGATCCGCAGTTCGCCGCGCTGCTGTTCCAGTTCGGGCGGTACCTGCTGATCTCCTCGTCGCGGCCGGGCACCCAGCCGGCGAACCTCCAGGGCATCTGGAACGACTCGCTGACGCCGTCCTGGGACTCGAAGTACACGGTCAACGCCAACCTGCCGATGAACTACTGGCCGGCTGACACCACGAACCTGTCCGAGTGCTTCCTGCCGGTCTTCGGCATGATCAAAGACCTCACCGTGACCGGCGCGCGGGTCGCCCAGGCGCAGTACGGCGCCGGCGGCTGGGTCACCCACCACAACACCGACGCCTGGCGGGGCGCGTCGGTCGTGGACGGCGCGTTCTGGGGCATGTGGCCGACCGGCGGGGCCTGGCTGAGCACGCTCATCTGGGACCACTACCTGTTCACCGGCGACAGCGGATTTTTGCAGGCCAACTACCCGGCCCTCAAGGGCGCCGCCCAGTTCTTCCTCGACACCCTGGTCGCCCACCCGACGCTCGGCTACCTGGTCACGAACCCGTCGAACTCGCCGGAGCTGGCGCACCACGCCAACGCCAGCGTCTGCGCCGGCCCGACGATGGACAACCAGATCCTGCGCGACCTGTTCGACGCCGCGGCCCGGGCGAGCGAGGTGCTCGGCGTCGACACCACCTTCCGGTCCCAGGTGCGTACGGCCCGGGACCGGCTGCCGCCGAGCCGCGTCGGTTCCCGGGGCAACGTGCAGGAGTGGCTGGCCGACTGGGTCGAGACCGAGCGCACCCACCGGCACGTCTCCCACCTGTACGGGCTGCATCCCGGCAACCAGATCACCAAGCGGGGCACCCCGGCGCTGTACGAGGCCGCCCGCCGGACGCTGGAGCTGCGCGGCGACGACGGGACCGGCTGGTCGCTCGCCTGGAAGATCAATTTCTGGGCCCGCCTGGAGGACAGCGCCCGCGCCCACAAGCTCCTGCGCGACCTGGTACGCACCGACCGGCTCGCGCCGAACATGTTCGACCTGCACCCGCCGTTCCAGATCGACGGCAACTTCGGCGCCACCTCCGGCATCGCCGAGATGCTGCTGCACAGCCACACCGGCGAGCTGCACCTGCTGCCCGCGCTGCCGACCGCCTGGCCCGCCGGGCAGGTCGCGGGCCTGCGCGGCCGGGGCGGCTACACGGTGGCCCTGACCTGGAGCAACGGCCAGGCCGACGAGATCAGCGTCCGCGCCGACCGCGACGGCACGCTGCGACTGCGGTCCCGGCTGTTCACCGGCGGCTTCACCCTCACCGACGTCACCGACGGCAGCACACCGGCCACCACCCGGCCGCAGTCCGACGTCGTCGCGCTCACCGCCCGCGCCGGTCACACCTACCGCGCGGCCCGGCCCGGCGTGACGCCGTCACCGACCCCGACCGTCACACCCACATCGAGTACGACGCCGAGCCCGGCGCCGACCACCAGCTCCCCGGCGCCGTCCGGCGCGCGTGCCACGTACGCGATCACCGGATCCTGGTCGGGCGGCTTCCAGGCCGAGGTCACGGTGACCGCCGGCGCGAGTGCGATCCGCGGCTGGACGGTGTCCTGGACGTTCCCGAACGGGCAGGTGATCAACCAGATCTGGAGCGGCACGCACACCCAGAACGGCGCGAACGTGACGGTGCGCAACGTCGACTACAACGGATCACTGCCGGCCGGCGGCTCCACCACGTTCGGCTTCATCGGCACGGCCGCCGGCGCCAACAACCCGCCGGCGAACATCACCTGCACGACCACCTGACCCGCGCGACGCGCCCCGCCGCGGCCACCCGGCCGGGGCGGGGCGTGCCGCCGGTCAGGCCAGCAGCGTCTCGCGCAGCCGCGCGCCCAGGTTCAGCTCGCCGACCACACGGGGACCGGCCGGGTCGTACACGGCGATGCGGTGGTTGCGGCGCATCATCTCCCGTACCGCCGGCGGCAGCCGGGGCGGGTCGTCCATCGTCGCGAGCACCCGCGCGCCGGTGCCCATCAGCCGCTCCACCAGCGTCGCGCTGTCGGTGTCCACACGCACCCGGCCGAACTCCCAGCCGGCCGTGGTCAGGTCGAGCACCTCGAACAGGCGCGTCACGAACGGCTGCGGGTCGGTCACCCGCTCCAGCCGGTCGGCCCGCCCGCCGACCACCGTCACGGCGGCGGTGACCTGCGCGTACGGGTGCAGTCCACTGGGCAGCGCGCCGAGCGGCCAGCGCAGCGCCGGACCGGCCTCCTTCCACAGGGGCCGGTAGTTGCGGCGGTGCACCAGCAGCCGCCGCCCGGTGCGCCGGAACACCTCCTGCGCCTGGGCCAGCAGGTCGGCGTGCGCCTGGTCGGCGGCCTCGCAGACGATCCCGGCGGCCACCACGAGACCGTCGTCATCGGACAGCAGCCGGGTGATCGCGTCGGCCTGCTCCGGGAACCGGAGGCGGGCGTGCGCCCCGTAGGACTGCCGGACGTCCCGCAGCAGCTCCTGCTGACGTGCGGGGTCCAGTTCGACCCGTCCGCCACCGAGCAACCGCTGGAGCCAACCCATCGCGCCTCGCTTCCGTCGCCGTCTGCGGACCGGGCAATGCTAGTTCGTCGGCCGATGCTCGTATGGTGACGGGGTGACCGATCGATCCCTGACCCTGATGGCGGTGCACGCGCACCCCGACGACGAGGCGACGAGCACCGGCGGCGTCCTGGCGCGCTACGCGGCCGAGGGCGTCACCACTGTGCTCGTGACGTGCACCGACGGGGGGTGCGGTGACGGTCCCGGCGGGATCAAGCCGGGCGACCCCGGGCACGACCCGCGGGCCGTGGTGGAGATGCGCCAGGCCGAGCTGGCCGCCAGCTGCGAGGCGCTGAAGGTCACCCACCTGGAGACGCTCGGCTACGGCGACTCCGGGATGATCGGCTGGGCGACGAACGACGCGCCCGGCGCGTTCTGGAACACGCCGGTGGACGAGGCGGCCGGCCGGCTGGCCGAACTGATCCGGCGCTACCGCCCCGACGTGGTGGTCACCTACGACGAGAACGGCTTCTACGGCCACCCGGACCACATCCAGGCCCACCGGATCACCATGGCCGCGGTCGAGCAGACCGGCATCCCGGCCAAGGTCTACTGGACCACCGTGCCGCGCAGCGCGTTCCAGCAGTTCGGCACCGTCATGCGGGAGATCGGGGTGGAGTTCCCCGAGCCGGAGGCGACCGACGAGATGCCGGCGCTGGGCCTGCCGGACGACGAGATCACCACCTGGGTCGACACCCGCGGCTACGGCGGGCAGAAGTTCGCCTCGCTCGCCGCGCACGCCAGCCAGGCGGAGAACATCTTCTTCCTGCGCCTGGGGCAGGAGCGGTTCACCGAGCTGATGGGCCTGGAGACGTTCGTGCGGGTGCGGGACACCACCGGCGCGGCGACACCCGAGGACGACCTGTTCGCCGGGTTGCGCTGACCGGTCGCGGGCCCGGTCGGGGGAGGTCATCGACTCACATCGAGACGGTCTGCGCGGCCAGGTGCGCCAGCACGGCGCGGACGTCCCCGCCGGTCTCGGCCATGATCCGTCGTTGCCGGGTGGCGCCGGTGCCGTCCCGGCGTACCCGGTCCAGCTCGCGCCGGACCAGATCCAGGTCACCGTGGCGGGTCAGTGCGGGTGTGACGGTGACGAACAGGTCGTCGATGAGATCCCAGGCGGGCCGGGGCCGCCCAGTGCGCAGGTCGACGAGCCGGCCGTCGACGCCGTCGTGGGCGGCCCGCCAGTGCGCGGCGGCGACCAGGCAGTCCCGGATGCGTGGTGCGGGCACGCCCGCGCGGACGTCGTCGATCAGGGTGGCCACGAGCGCCCGGACCAGCCCGCCGACCAGCACCGTGTCGTCGACGGTGGGGCAGACGTCGCCGACGCGGACCTCCACCGTGGGGTACGACACGGACGGGCGGGCGTACCAGTAGACCATCGCGGCGTCGAGCATGATCCCGGCGTTGATCAGGTCCGCCACTGTGGCGTCGTAGTCGGCGGCGGAGTCGAAGTGCGGCGTCGGTCCGATGCTCGGCCACCGTTCCAGCTGCATCGATCGCCAGCTCGCGTGCCCGGTGTCCCGCCCGTCGTGCAGCGGCGAGTTGGCGGTGAGCGCCTGCACCACCGGCAGCCACGGGCGCAGGTGGGTGCAGACCTGCACGGCCAGCTCCCGGTCCGGTACGCCGACGTGCACGTGGCAGCCGCAGACCGCCGGGTCGTGGGCCACCGGGCCGAACCGGCGGGACATGTCGTGGTAGCGCTGCTCGTCGGGCACCGTGCGGTGGGCCTCGCGCACCGGCGTGGCGCCGACCGCGACCAGCCGCGCCCCGGCCGCGTCGGCCGCCCGGGCGGCCGCCCGGCGCAGCGTGACCAGGCGCTCCCGCAGCTCTCCGAGATCCGGGCTGACCGGCGTCACCATCTCCACCATGCTGTGCCGGAACTCCTGCCGGCTCTGCTCGCGGGCGGTGCCGGAGAGCGCTCCGCGCACCCGGTCGGCGACCGGCATGCTCTCGCCGGTTTCCGGGTTCAGCAGCAGGAACTCCTCTTCCACCCCGAGGGTCAGGACGGTGGGGATCTGCGGGGTGGTGGCGGTGGTGGTGGGCCGCGGCCTCACCGACGGCTCCACCGGCACGGAACGGTCGGCGTGTCGTCGTGAGGCGGAGCCATGTCTCGACGGTACGAGGGCGGGGGCCGCCCGGAGGCCGTTTCCGCCGACCACCGCCCCCGCGGGGTGGCGGGGGCGGTGGCGGTACGGCTCAGCAGTCGAAGTAGAGCGCGAACTCGTGCGGCGTGGGCCGCAGACGCACCGGGTCGACCTCGTTGGCGTTCTTCCAGTCGACCCAGGTGGAGATCAGGTCCGGCGTGAACACGCCGCCGTCGAGCAGGTAGTCGTGGTCGGCCTCCAGCGCCGCCAGCGCCTCGGGCAGCGAACCGGGCACCTGCTTGACGTCGCCCCACTCCTCCGGCGGGAGGTCGTACAGGTCCTTGTCGATCGGCGCCGGCGGCTCGATCTTGTTCTTGATGCCGTCGAGACCGGCCATCATCATGGCCGAGAACGCCAGGTACGGGTTGCTCGACGGGTCCGGCACCCGGAACTCGACGCGCTTGGCCTTGGGGTTGCTGCCGGTGACCGGGATGCGGGTGCAGGCGGAGCGGTTGCGCTGGGAGTAGACCAGGTTGACCGGGGCTTCGAAGCCGGGCACCAGGCGGCGGTAGGAGTTCACCGTGGGGTTGGTGAAGGCCAGCAGTGAGGGGGCGTGGTGCAGGAGGCCGCCGATGTACCAGCGGGCGGTGTCGGACAGGCCGGCGTAGCCGGTCTCGTCGTAGAACAGGGGTTCGCCGCCGCGCCAGAGGCTCTGGTGGGTGTGCATGCCGGAGCCGTTGTCACCGAACAGCGGCTTGGGCATGAACGTCGCGGTCTTGCCGGCGGCCCAGGTCTCGTTCTTGACGATGTACTTGAACAGCTGGAGCTGGTCGGCGGCGTGCAGCAGGGTGGAGAACTTGTAGTTGATCTCCGACTGGCCGGCGGTGCCGACCTCGTGGTGCGAGCGCTCGACGGTGAAGCCGCCGTCGACGAGGCGCCGCACGATCCGGTCGCGCAGGTCGGCGTAGTGGTCGACCGGGGGCACCGGGAAGTAGCCGCCCTTGTAGGCGGTCTTGTAGCCGCGGTTGCCGCCCTCCTCGATCCGGCCGCTGTTCCAGGCGCCCTCGATCGAGTCGATGTAGTAGAACGACTGGTGCGCGGAGGTCTCGTGGCGGATGGAGTCGAAGATGTAGAACTCCGCCTCGGCGCCGAAGTAGGCGGTGTCGGCGATGCCGCTGGCGGCGAGGTAGGCCTCGGCCTTCTTCGCGACGTTGCGCGGGTCGCGGGAGTACGCCTCGCGGGTGAACGGGTCGTGGATGAAGAAGTTCAGCGCGAGCGTCTTCTGGGCCCGGAACGGGTCGATGAAGGCGGTGGCGACGTCCGGCAGCAGGAGCATGTCGGACTCGTGGATGGCCTGGAAGCCGCGGATCGAGGATCCGTCGAAGGCGAGGCCGTCGGTGAAGACGCTGTCGTCGAACGACTCGACCGGCAGGTTGAAGTGCTGCATCACGCCGGGCAGGTCACAGAAACGTACGTCGACGAACTTCACGTCCTCGTTGGCGAGGTATCGCAGGAGTTCCTCGGAATTGGCGAACACACGTCCTCCTGGCAGGCGTCGTTGATCCTGGCCACGTCCCGTGGCCGGACCGCCCGGGGACATGGCCCGTACCGCCACCGTACGACGGCACGCCGTGCCCGGCTCGGCAAGCGCCCATCCGGGTTTCCTTCGCCACATCCCGGGTAGTCGCCGTACCCGGCGGACCGCCCGGGAGACGACGCGGCGGGAGGTTGGCATGGTGGGTGCTCCGCGACTGACCGGTGGACGCTGACATGTGCGGGATCAGCGGTGAGGCCAGGTTCGACGGGGCCACCCCCGACACCGCCGCGGTGACCAGGATGACCGCGGCCATGCGCTCACGCGGCCCGGACGGCGAGGGCGCGTGGAGCGACGGCTGGATCACCCTCGGGCACCGCCGGCTCACCGTGATCGACCTGTCCGAGGCCGGCGCCCAGCCGATGGTCCGCGACGACCTCGGCCTGGCACTCGTATTCAACGGCTGCGTCTACAACTACCCGGAGCTGCGCGACGAGCTGCGCGCCGCCGGGCACACCTTCCACAGCACCAGCGACACCGAGGTGATCCTGGTGGCGTACGCGCAGTGGGGGGAGCGGTTCGTCGACCACCTGGTCGGCATGTTCGCGGTGGCGCTGGTGGACCGGCGGCGCCGCCGCCTCGTGCTGGCCCGCGACCGGCTCGGCATCAAGCCGCTCTACCTCGCCGAGTCGCCCGGCCGGCTCCGGTTCGCCTCCACGCTGCCGGCGCTGCTGGCCGGCGGCGACGTGGACACCGGCATCGACCCGGTCGCGCTGCACCACTACCTGTCCTGGCACTCGATCGTGCCGGCGCCGCGCACGATCCTGCGCGGGATCCGCAAGCTGCCCCCGGCCACCGTCCGGGTGGTCGAGGCCGGCGGGCGCAGCCGCGAGCGCGTCTACTGGCGGCCCGAGTACCGGCGCGACCCGGCCCACGACGGCATGGACGCCGCAGACTGGCGGGCCGCCGTCGGGGACGCGCTGCGCACCGCCGTACGCCGCCGGCTGGTCGCGGACGTGCCGGTCGGGGTGCTGCTCTCCGGCGGGCTCGACTCCAGCATGATCGTGGCGCTGCTGGACGGCGCCGGACAGCACCACCTCCAGACCTTCAGCATCGGCTTCGACAACCGCGGCGACGAGACCGGCGACGAGTTCCACTACTCCGACCTGGTGGCTCGCACGTTCGGCACCGACCACCACCGCATCCGGCTCGCCGACGGCGATCTCGGCCCGGCCGTACGCGCCACCGTCGCGGCCATGCCCGAACCGATGGGCAGCCACGACGTGGTGGCGTTCCACCTGCTCTCCGAGCAGGTCGCCCGGCACGTGAAGGTGGCGCAGTCCGGCCAGGGCGCCGACGAGGTGTTCGCCGGCTACGGCTACCACCACCGGCTGGCCCGCTCGCCCCGCGAGGACGCGGCGGCCGAGTTCACCGCCGCGTTCTTCGACCGCGACCACGCCGAGCTGACCGAGGTGGTCGAGCCGGCGTACGCCTGCGACGGCGACGCCAGCGGCGAGCTGGTCGCCGCGGACCTGGCCGCGCCCGGCGCGCAGACCGCCGTGGACGCGGTGCTGCGCCTGGACACGCACCTGATGCTGCCCGACGACCCGGTCAAGCGGGTGGACAGCATGAGCATGGCGTGGGGGCTGGAGGTGCGCACGCCCTTCCTCGACCAGGACCTGGTCACGCTCGCCGCGGCGTGCCCGCCCGAGCACAAGCTGGCCCAGGGCGGCAAGGGCGTGCTCAAGGAGGTGGCCCGCGAGGTGCTGCCGGCCGAGGTCGTCGACCGGCCCAAGGGCTACTTCCCGGTGCCGGCGCTGCGCAACGTCGACGGTCCCGTGCGAGAGTTGGTGGTCGAGGCGCTGGGTGCGCCCGAGGCGCGCCGGCGCGGGCTGTTCCGCCGGGCGTACGTCGACGAGCTGCTGGCCGAGCCGGACCGGGCCCAGGCCGCCGCCGGCAGCAACAAGCTGTGGCAACTGGGCCTGCTGGAGCTGTGGTTGCAGACGCACGGTGTGAGCTGAGCGGGGCGGGAGGAGCACGGTGAAGTTCGTCATCGAGAGCAAGGCCGACGGCACTGTCGGATTCACAGTCGTCGGCGGCGACGGTCAGTTGCTCGCCACCGGGGCGCCCTGCCCGGACAAGGGCTCGGCGCTCGCCGTCGTCGGCGAGCTGATGCACGGGCTGGGCGACGCCTGCGTCGAGGACCGGACCGATCCGGCCGCCGGGCCGGTGGCCGGTACCCGGACCGAAACCGGCGACGACATGTCGGACATCGGCCGCTCCGGCATCCCGCCGGTCTGACGCGACACGTCCCGCCCGGGCCACGAGCCCGGGCTCGACGACGGGCTCACTGCTCGTCGTCGAGCACCTCCGTGTGGCCGTCCCGGGTGACAGTAGGCGGCAGGTGCTCGTCCGGCTGGGGCGCCTCGGCCAGCGTGTGGTGCGGGTCGCCGTCGGGCGAGAACAGCACCGGATCGGTCTTGCGGGTCTTCTCCTGCTCCTCCTCCGGCTCCGTCACCGCGTTCTCCCTCCGCTCACCGGCGCCCCGGGCAGGCCGCCCCTCGTCCCACGCTAAGCGCCGGACGGGCGCCGGGAGCGGCTTTCCGCGCGACGGCCCGGGGTCACACGGCCGGACGGTACGGCCGCCGGGTCAGGCTCGCGTACGCCATCGTGGTCAGCGTGACGCTGTCGAACACCGGCACACCCAGCCGCGCCTGGATCCGGTGGGCGAACGGCACCAGGTCGGTGCACTCGATAACCAGCGCACCCAGATCCGGGTGAGCGCGGGCCAGCGCGTCGACCCGCTCGTGCACCTCGGCGGCCAGCCGCTCGACGTCGAGAGCGTCGCGCCGCCCCTCCAGCATCACCTCGCGGAACTCCGGCTGCCCGGCCATGCCGGTGACCGCCACCGGGACGTCGGCCGCGCCGATCGCGGCGTACCCGGTCACCCAGCGGCATCACCGCGACCTTGCCCTCGCTGAGCAGCACCGGCGGGTGGGCGTGCCCGGGCCGGCGGGCAGCGTCACGGTGCAGCCCTTCGCCGCGGCGGGGCCACCACCTCGATGACGTCGGTCGGCGCGCGGCGCGGCGCCGGCGGCAGCTCCGCGTCCGGGCCCCAGCCCACGCGCACCACCAGGTACGGGTCGCCGATGCCGGCCAGCAGGTCGCGCATCATCCGGCGCGGCCAGGCCAGCTCCACGGCGTCGCTGAGCGGCGCGCTGGCCAAGCCCTCGGCGGTGGCGGTGAGCAGCAGCGCCGACAGCGCCTCACCGCCGCGCAGCCAGGCCGCCGGCTCGTCGGAGTCGCCGAACAGGATCAGGTACGCCGCGCCCCGGTCGAAGTCCGTGCCCGCGCTGAGCCCGGCCGCCCCGCCAGGGGCGTAGTCGCGCAGTGGCACCCGTCGCGGGGACGGCCGCACGGCGGTGGCGGCAGGCACCCCGTCGCCGCTGCCCGCCGGCCGGTGGGTCCAGTGGTGCAGCTCCTCCCGGTACGCGGGGTCGGCCAGCTCCGCGTCGGCGGCGCGACCGGTGGAGACGGCGAGCATCGGCATCTGGTCCGGCCGGACCACGTGCAGGTGCGCGCCCTCGGCCTCGACGGCGTTCCCGAGGCGGGCCAGCACCGCCTCCGGCACCGGCCGGTCGCCGTACGCCCGGCGGTCGGTGCGGCGGCGCGGGATGGCGTCGACCAGGCGGCCCGCCGGCACGTCCAGGTCGGCCGGGCCGGTGGTACGCACCCGGGCCAGCAGCGACGGATCGGGCAGCCGCTCCACGGTGACCGCCCACCCGGCCGCCGCCAGCGACACACGCGCGTGGTGCAGGGCGGCGCCGCAGCTCAGCATCAGCAGCCGGCCGTCCGGGTCGGTGCGGGCGAGCTGCCGGTCCGGGTCGGCGCGCAGCTCCAGAACCTCGCCGGTGACCCGCCAGCGCCACGGCTGGGTGTTGAACACCGACGGGGCGTGCAGGGACTGCCGGGCGGCCGCTTCCAGCACCCGTACCCTCGGATCCTGGTCGGTGCGGGTCGATGAGCTGTTCATGGCGGCCCTCCTGGTTGCTCGTCCCCTTCCGACCCTGCCCGCCGCCGTCGCGGGCGGGCAGGGCCGGAGGTCCCGGCCGCACCGGGCCGTGCGCCCCGGCGCGACGTCAGGCGTCCTCCGGCTCCGGGGGTACGGCCAGAGCGATGGTGAGGTCGAGGACCGTGGCGGGATCGTGCAGCCGGTCGCCGAACAGCTCCCGCAGCTTGCCCATCCGGTAGCGGACGGTCTGCGGGTGCACGAACAGGTCGGCCGCCACGTCGTCGCGGCGTCCCTGGTGCAGCAGCCACGACCGCAGCGTCTCGGCCAGCCGGTGCGCGGTGGCCGGGGGCAGCGGGGCCAGCGGTGCGAGCGCCTGCGCGCGCAGGTCGGCCAGGGCTTCCGGGTCCATGCTGAGCAGCAGCGTCGCCAGGTGGCGTTCGGTGTCGACCGGCCCGGCGTCCGGCTCACCGAGGCCCAGCGCGAGCGCGCGGGTGGCCCGCTGGTACGACGCGGCGACCCGGTGCCAGGGCCGGGCCGGGCCGAGCACCGCCCGATGCCCGTGCAGCAGCCGGGTGAGCTGGCGGCGCCGGCCGGCGTGCATGTCCGGCACCAGCAGTACGGCCAGTTCCTCGACCGGGTTCATGCCGGGCAGGTCCTCGCCGCTCTCCAGCGTGTAAGGGCTGAGCAGCGCCAGCACCGCGCGCAGGTGCCGGCGGGGCAGCAGCACCACTGTCAGCGTCTGCGGCGGCGGCCAGTCGGCGCGCTCCGCGCTGCGCCGCAGCGACTCCTCCGGCTCGCCCGCGAGCAGCTGCTGCGTGAGCCGTTCCAGGCTGCGGCGGCGCATCCGGCCGGCGCTCGCCAGCTCGTCGGCGTGCCCGGCCACGCTCGCCGCGGACAGCTCGTCGATGTAGGCGAACATCAGCTCGGCGAACTCGGCCACCGTCTCGGCGGCGAGCCCGCTGCGTACCGTCGTGGTGGACACCTCGCGCCAGGCCACCCGGGCGCCCACCCGGTACGCGGCCAGCAGCGCGTCCATGCTGCGCCCCGAGCGGGCCTCGCCGCTGCCCAGCGCGTACGCGGCCTCCAGCGCGGGGGCCAGGGGAGTGCTCGGGTCGAACGCCTGGGTACCCTCGATGAGCTGGAGGAACGTGCCGAGCGCGATGCGTACCGCGTTTTCGATCTTCGCCCGCATGGTGCCGGTGAGCGCGCCGGAGTAGTCAGGCACCTCGGCGGTGATCGCGGAGACGGTCCGCTCGGCGACCATCGGCAGCCGGGCACGCAGCGTCTCCGCCACCCCGGCGTCGAGGTTGAGGTGCGCGGCGCGCTGCCCGGTGCCGGCCTCCGACGTCATGTTGTTCCCTCCGAACAAAAACCCGCGACCGTTTCACCTTTGCCGGTCAAGATGTTATGCGATCGGGCGGTCACGCTGGTCATATGACCACAACTGCCTCCCGCCGCCCTCAGAAGGTCACCTTCCGGGACAGGCTGCTGCGGCTGGCCGGAGCGGTCACCACGCCGGTGCTGCCCGACGACTACCTCGACCTGATCGCACCGCTGCGCGCCGGCGCCCCGCTGCGCGGCCGGATCGTCGCCGTCCGGCCGCAGACCCGGGACGCCGCCACGCTGGTGATCCAGCCCGGCCGCGCCTGGCAGGGCCACACGCCAGGGCAGTACATCCGCCTCGGCGTGGACGTCGACGGGGTGCGCCAGTGGCGCGCGTACTCGCTCACCTCGCCGCCGGACGCCGCCGACGGCCGGATCTCCGTCACGGTCAAGGCGATCCCCGACGGCAAGGTCAGCAACCATCTCGTACGCCGGATCCGGCCCGGCACGATCGTGCACCTCGACCAGGCCCAGGGCGAGTTCGTGCTGCCCGCCGCGACGCCCGAGCGCGTCCTGTTCCTCACCGCGGGCAGCGGCATCACCCCGGTCATGGGGATGCTGCGCTCCGGGCTGGCCGACCGCGCCGACGTGGTGCTCGTGCACTCGGCGCCCACCCGCGACGACGTCATCTTCGGTACGGAGCTGCGCGCGCTCGCCGAACGCGGCACGCTGCGGCTGGTCGAGCGGCACACTGACACCGACGGCCTGCTCGACGTCGCCGAACTGTCCGGCCTGGTGCCCGATCACCTCGACCGCCAGACATGGGCCTGCGGTCCGATCGGCATGCTCGACGCCGTCGAGGGGTACTGGACCTCGAACGGTCTCCTCGACCGGTTGCACACCGAGCGGTTCCGCCCGACGGTGATCACGCCGGGCGACGGAGGCACGGTGACCTTCACCGGGGCCGGGGTGACCGTCGAGTCCGACGGCGCCACCACCCTGCTCGACGCGGGGGAGAACGCCGGAGTGCTGATGCCTTCCGGGTGCCGGATGGGCATCTGCTTCGGCTGCGTCGTACCGCTGCGTCAGGGCGCCGTACGCGACCTGCGCAACGGCGACGTCACCACGGCTGTACCGGGGGACGGCGTGCTGGTCCAGACCTGCGTGTCGGCGGCTGCCGGTACCTGCGACATCGACATCTGACAGGAGCCACCCACGTGACCGTCATCCAGAAGAAGGCCGTCAACCCGATCGCCCACCTGAGCGCCGAGGACATCGAGATCATCGGCAAGGAACTGGACGCGATCCGGGACCGGGTTCTCGCCGACCGGGGGGAGCGGGACGCCCGCTACATCCGCAAGGTGATCAAGACCCAGCGGACACTGGAGATGAGCAGCCGTGCGGTGCTGCTGTTCTCGTTGTTCCCGCCGGCCTGGATCGTCGGCACGGCCGGCCTCACGGTCGCCAAGATCCTGGACAACATGGAGATCGGGCACAACGTCCTGCACGGCCAGTGGGACTGGATGCGCGACCCGAAGATCCACTCCACCACCTGGGAGTGGGACCACGTCTCCCCGGCAGACCAGTGGAAGCAGTCGCACAACGAGCTGCACCACCGGTACACCAACGTGGTCGGCAAGGACAACGACCTCGGCTACGGCATCATGCGCGTCGACGAGGACCAGCCGTGGCACCCGATGCACCTCGGGCAGCCGCTGTGGAACCTGCTCAACGCCGCGTTCTTCGAGTACGGCATCGCCGCGTACGACATGGAGCTGGGCGACCACCTCAAGCAGCGTAATCTCAAGGACCCGAAGTTCCGGGCCAAGGCCAGGGCCGTCGGGCGCAAGATCCGCCGCCAGGTGCTCAAGGACTACGTCGTGCACCCGCTGCTGTCCGGCCCGTCGTTCCTGTCCACGCTCGCCGCCACGTTCACCGCGAACCTGCTGCGTAACGTGTGGAGCCACTCGGTGATCATGTGCGGGCACTTCCCCAACGGCGTGGAGACGTTCGAGAAGACCTCCATCGACGGCGAGACCCGCGGCGAGTGGTACCTGCGCCAGATGCTCGGCTCGGCCAACATCAGCGGCAGCCGGCTGCTGCACATCATGACCGGAAACCTGTCGTACCAGATCGAGCACCACCTCTTCCCCGACCTGCCCAGCAACCGCTACCAGGAGATCGCTCCGCAGGTCCGGGCGCTGTTCGACAGGTACGGCCTGCACTACACCACCGGCCCGCTGCCCAAGCAGGTCGCGTCCGCCTGGTGGAAGGTCATCCGCCTGTCGCTGCCCAACCGCAGCGACCGCCGGCAGCCGGTCGCCCCGGCCCCGCTCGTCTCCTCCGGCACGGCCTGACCCGCCCGTTCGGTGCATGGCCGGTGAACTTCCACCGGCCGGCACCCGACCATCGGCTGCACAGTCGGCATCAGCCCAGCTCAGGCCGTGTTCCACGGCCGTCGTGACGGTCCCGTGCCCCCGTACACTCGCGCCCGTCCGGGCGTACGGGTGAAGGGGTGGAACGCCGATGCGGCGCGACGACACGACGCGGCTCGGCCGGCGGGTGGTCATGCTTGTCGACAACGCGGTCGAGGGTGACTCGCGGGTGCAGAAGGCGGCCCGCTCGGCCGCCGACGCCGGCTGGGACGTCACGCTGATCGGCTGCGCCCACGTCGACGCCGAACGCCGCTGGCGGCTCGGCGACGCCGAGGTACGCGTCCTGCCGCTCTCCGCCGCTCGCGCCCTCTCGCCCACCACCGCACCGGCCGTCGTCTCCCGCCCGGGCGGCGGTGTCCCCGGCCCCGAGGGCGGCGACGTCTCCGCTTCGGGCCGTGGCGTTGGTTCGCGCGACGGCTCCCGCCTGCGTGGCGTGTCCGGGTTGCGGGAGCGGTTGGTGGCCCGGGGCGGGCTGCCGCTGCGCGCGGCCCGGCTGGCACGCCGGCCCGTGGAGCACGCACAGGTCCGCTACTGGCGGGCTCGGCTGCGCGACGGGGCCTGGCGGCGGCTGGAGCCGGGTCTCTGGGACTACGAACGGGTCGCCGGTCCGGTCGTCGACGAGCTGCGTCCCGACCTGATCCACGCGCACGACTTCCGGATGCTCGGCGTGGCCGCCCGCGCCGTGGACCGCGCCCGCGCCGCCGGACGTGACACCAAGCTGGTCTGGGACGCGCACGAGTGGCTGCCCGGCGCGCGGCCCCGCCGCGACAACGCCCGCTGGCTGCCCGCGCACCTCGGCTACGTCCGCGAGTACGCCGGCCACGCCGACGCGGTCGTCACCGTCTCCGGCACGCTCGCCGACCTGCTGGTACGCGACCACGACCTGCCCGACCGCCCGACCGTGATCCTCAACGCCCCGGTCACCGCCGCCCCCGAGCCGGCCGCCTTCGAGCCGGCCGCCCCCGAGCCGGCCGCGCTCGGTGCCGTCGCTCGCGGCTCGGCCGTCCCGGGCGCCGTCGCTCTCGATCAGGGCGGTGGGCCCGAGTCCGACCCTGACGTGCGGAAGCGGTGCGGTCTGCCCCCGGACACGCCGCTGCTCGTCTACAGCGGGGCGATGGCCGTGCAGCGCGGCGTGGACACGGTGGTCGAGGCGTTGCCGCTGCTGCCCGGCGTACACCTGGCGCTCGTCGTCGCCGACCCGGACGCCGCCTACGTCCGCCAGGTCGTCGCCCGCGCGACCCGGCATCAGGTGGCCGACCGGGTGCACGTGCTGCCGTACGTGCCGCACCGCCAGCTCGTCGCGTTCCTCGCCACGGCCGACATCGGACTGATCCCGCTGCACCACTGGCCCAATCACGAGATCGCGCTGATCACCAAGTTCTTCGAGTACGCGCACGCGCGGCTGCCGATCGTGGTCAGCGATGTCCGGACCATGGCCGAGACGGTCCGGGCCACCGGGCAGGGCGAGGTGTTCCGCGCCCGCGACGCCGCCGACCTGGCCCGCGCGGTCCGCACGGTCCTGGCGGACCCGGCCCGCTACCGTGCCGCCTACGAGGGCGAGGACTCGCCGCTTCCCGGGTGGACGTGGGAGGCGCAGGCCGAACACCTCGACGCCCTCTACCGCCGTCTGCTCACTCCCACCCCCTGACGCCCGCCACCCACCACCCACCACCCACCACCCACCACCCGCCACCCGCCACCCGCCCGAGTGGAACACCACGGGTGTCTCCGGCCCGTTTTGACACCCATGCCGTTCCACTCGCGCCTTCGGGGGCCATGGTCAACTCCAGCTCGGCGAGGTGGCGGCATCCGAGGGCCGGTGACCCCGCCATCTCGGGGAAGTGGTGTTGATCTTGCGCCGGCACGGGCGCACGGGGGCACGGGGGCACGCGGGCGCACGGGGCACGCGGGCGCACGGGGCACGCGGGGGCGCGGGTGCGCGGGAAAAGGGGTGGGCGGGACGGTGTGGACCGGGCTACCGTCGAGGTATGCAGAGCAGGCGCACCCTCACCGCCGCAGCCGCGCGAGCTTCCCGCTCGCCGGTTGCCGCCGCCTGACCTGCCCCACACCCACGCCGGCGACCGGAAACGGTCCGCCGGCGTCGTCGTGTCGACGCCGTGAGAACGCGCTCGGCGGGCCGTCCGGTCACCCGTACCCGGAAGGCACCCGCCATGACGCCCGACGAGATCATCAGGACGTTCCTCGACCACTACCACCGGCACGGCCATCAGCCTGCGCCGGAGAGTTCACTGATCCCGCCACCCGGTGACCCGGTGCTGTTCACTACGTCCGGCATGCACCCGCTCACGCCGTACCTGCTGGGGCGCCCGCACCCGGGCGGACGGCGACTGGCGAACGTGCAGCGGTGCCTGCGCACGACGGACCTGGACGAGGTGGGCGACAGTACCCACCTGACCGTGTTCCAGATGCTCGGCTCCTGGTCGCTCGGCGACTACGACATCGCGACCAGCCTGCGCTGGGGCTTCGAGCTGCTCACCGACGGGTTCGGCATCCCGGTGGGGAAGCTGCACGCCACGGTCTTCGGCGGCGGCAGCGGTGAGGGGCCGGACGACACCGCGCGGGACACCTGGACCGGGCTCGGCGTGCCGGTGGAGGCGCTGGGCGAGGACAACTGGTGGTCGAACGGCCCGACCGGCCCCTGCGGACCGGACTCGGAGATCTTCGTGTGGACCGGCGACGGCCCGCCCACCGGCACACCCAGCACCGACGAGCGGTGGGTGGAGGTGTGGAACCACGTGCAGATGCGCTACCACCGGCACCCCGACGGGCGGCTCACGCCGCTGCCGCTGTCCAGCATCGACACCGGCATGGGACTGGAACGGCTGGAGATGGTGCTGCGCGGCGACCGGTCCGTGTTCACCGGCGACGGGCTGCGCCAGTGGGTGGACGCCGTCGGCGACCGCTGGGGCCTGCACGGCACGGACCTGCGCGTGGTCTCCGACCACCTGCGGTCCGCGGTGGTCGTGCTCGGTGACGGGGTACGCCCCGGCAACACCGGCCGCGGGTACGTGCTGCGGCGGCTGCTGCGCCGCGCGCTCACCGTGCTGTGGCGCGACGACCCGGCGCGCACCCTGGACGACCTGCCGTCCGAGCTGTACGGGGACACGCTGCGCCGCTTCCGCCAGGAGGTCGACCTCGGTCGGTTGCGGGTGACGCTCGTGGACGAGGAACGCCGCTTCCGGGGGTTGCTGGGACGCGGCCGGCCGCTCGTGGACCGGGTACGGGCGCGCGGGCCGCTGACCGAGCGCGACTACCACTGGCTGCACGACACGCACGGGCTGCCCCGCGACCTGGTCGACGGCCTGCTCGCCGAGGCGAGCTGAGCGGCGGCCGGGCGAGCAGCGGCCAATACGGTGGCCGGGCGGGCGGCGGCCAAATCAGCGGCGGAGGCTGAGCGGTGGCCGCCCCGCCGGGCCGGTGCCAGACTCGGAGGCGGACGCCACGCGAGGGAAGCGGACGCCGCCGCGCGGAGAGGGCTGCCGATGACCGAGGTTCGGCCGGACGAGGAGACGGTGCCGCTGCTCGGCGCCGAGGTGCGCATCACCGACGCGGCCGGGCTGCTCGCCGCCGCCACCGAGGGGCCGGTGGAGTTGCTGGTCGACGGCGACTTCCCGGCCCCGGTGCGGGAAGTGCGCTGCACCGTGCGCACCGACGTCGCAGACGGGCAGCCGGTGCACCGCTTCGAGGCGTACCTGCGGGTCGAGAACACACCGGCGGGCCTGATCGCCCTCGGGCTGGCCGGGCCGGTCGGCCTGCTGCTCGCCGAGCGGCTGGCCGCGCGCGGCGGCGACGGCCCGGCCGCCGCGGTGGGCCGGATCGCCGCGGAGGCCGGGCGGCGCATCTGGCCGCGGCCGGTCGCCACGCTCGTCGCGCCGCCGGGCGACGCGGCCGGTCGGGAGGTACTGCGCACGGCCCGGGAAGCCAGGCTGCGGCCCCGCGTCGACCAGGACACCGGCACGGTACGCATCCGCGCCGACGTACCAAGCGCCGAGGTGGGACCGGCGCACCTGCGGGCGATGCTGGGCCTGCTGCTCCAGGCCGTACGCGAGTTGTCCGGCGACAGCGAGGAGCCGGCCGTGCTGCGCGGACGGACGTACCTCGTGGGGCGGCGACCGGTCGCGGCGGCCGGGCCGCGCAGCGCGGCGGTGACCCTCGACCAGGTCGGCGGCCTGCCCGACGTGGTCGCGCGGTTCCGCGAGGTGGCGGTGTCGTTCCGGCACCCGCAGGCTATGGCCCGCTGGGGCGCGCGCCGGCCGCAGGGCATCCTGATGTACGGCCCGCCGGGCACCGGCAAGACCATGCTGGCCCGGGCGCTGGCCAACGAGGTCGGCGCGGACTTCGTGGAGATCCGGACCCCGGAGATCCTGGACAAGTACCTCGGCGGCTCGGAACGCAACATCAAGCGCATCTTCCGGGAGGCGCGCCGCTACCGGCGGCCCACCGTGATGCTGTTCGACGAGTTCGACTCGATCATCAGCTACGCCGGTGCCGGCGGCGACGCGGCCAGCCAGGCCGTCAACGCCGTCGCGGGCATCTTCAAGCAGGAGATGAACACGCTGTTCGAGGAGAACCCCGACGTCATCGTGGTCGCCACCACCAACTTCCCGCAGCGCGTGGACGCGTCGCTCATCCGCTCCGGCCGCTTCGACCTGAAGATCGCCATTCCGGCGCCGGACGAGGCCGGACGCGCCGAGATCCTCACCAAGATGGTCCGCGAGCTGATCGACCGGCACGAGCGGCCCGGCTTCCAGATGTTCGCCGACGACCTCGACCCGGCCGCGCTCGCGGCCGACACCGCGGGCCTGACCGGCGCGGACCTCCGCGAGGCGCTGCGCCGGGTGCAACTCGCCAAGGCGCTCCGGGAGGCGGCGGAGGGTGCGCCACCGGCTCCGATCGGTCAGGATGACCTGCGGGAGGCCGTCGCCGGGTTGCGCCGCGGCTGACCGGAAGGAGTCCACGTTGTCCTCGTCCGATCTGCTGCTGTCCCGCCGTGACCTCGCATTCCTGCTGCACGACTGGCTGGACGTGACCCGGCTGACCGAGCGGCCCCGCTACGCCGAGCACACCCGGGAGACCGTCGACGAGGTGCTGGACCTCGCCGCCCGGGTCGCCGCCGAACGGTTCGCCCCGCACAACCGGGCCGCCGACACCGGCGAACCCACGTTCGACGGGCAGCGCGTCCGGACCATCCCGCAGGTGAAGGCCGCCCTGGAGGCGTTCGCCGAAACCGGGCTGCTCGCCGCCACCATGGACGAGTCGGTCGGCGGGCTGCAACTGCCGCACACGGTGGCCGCCGCCGCGTTCGCCTGGTTCCAGGCCGCCAACGTGGGCACGTCGGCGTACCCGATGCTCACCCTCGGCAACGCCAACCTGCTGCTCGCCCACGGCAGCGCCGAGCAGATCGACACCTGGGTCCGCCCGATGGTCGAGGGCCGGTTCTTCGGCACCATGTGCCTGTCCGAGCCGCAGGCGGGCAGTTCCCTGGCCGACCTGACGACGCGGGCGGAGCCGCAGGACGACGGCACGTACCGGATCGTCGGCACCAAGATGTGGATCTCCGGCGGCGACCACGAGCTGGCCGAGAACATCGTCCACCTGGTGCTGGCCCGCATCCCCGGCGCGCCGCCCGGCGTGAAGGGGCTGTCGCTGTTCATCGTGCCCAAGGTGCTGCTCGGCGACGACGGCACCCTCGGGCCGCGCAACGACGTGGTGCTGGTCGGGCTCAACCACAAGCTCGGCTACCGGGGCACCACCAACACGCTGCTGAACTTCGGTGAGGGCGTGCACCGGCCGTACGGGCGGGCCGGGGCGGTCGGCTACCTGGTGGGACAGCCGCACCAGGGGCTCGCGGTGATGTTCCACATGATGAACGAGGCGCGCATCGGCATCGGGGCCGGCGCCACGGCGCTCGGCTACACCGCGTACCTGAAGTCCGTCGCGTACGCCCGCCAGCGCCCGCAGGGCCGGCCCGTCGCCGACAAGGACCCCACCACGCCGCAGGTGCCGATCGTCGCCCACCCCGACGTACGCCGGATGTTGCTGGCGCAGAAGAGCTACGTGGAGGGCGCGCTCGCGCTGGTGCTCTACTGCGGACGGCTGCTCGACGAGCAGAAGACCGCGCCCGCCGAGGCCGACCGCGAACGGGCACAACTGCTGCTGGACCTGCTCACCCCGATCACCAAGAGCTGGCCGGCGCAGTGGTGCCTGGCCGCCAACGACCTGGCGATCCAGGTGCACGGCGGGTACGGCTACACCCGCGACTACGACGTCGAGCAGCACTGGCGGGACAACCGGCTCAACGCCATCCACGAGGGCACCCACGGCATCCAGGCGCTGGACCTGCTCGGCCGCAAGGTCACCATGCGCGACGGCGCCGCGCTGGAACTGCTGCTGGAGACCATCCGCGGCACCGTCACCCGGGCGTGGAAGGCGGAGGGGTTCGCCTCCGAGCTGGCCGGTCAGCTCGGCGCGGCGGTCGACCGCATCGCCGTGGTGACGCGGCGGTTGTGGGCCACCGGCGACCCGGAACTTGCGCTGGCGAACGCCTCGGTGTACCTGGAGGCGGCCGGGCACGTGGTGATCGCATGGATGTGGCTGGAACAGGTGCTGGTGGTGGAGTCGCTGGGGTCGCCGGAGGGGGCCGAGGGGGAGTTCCTGGCGGGGAAGCGGCAGGCGGCGCGGTACTTCTACCGGTGGGAGCTGCCGAAGGTGGGGGCGCAGTTCGACCTGCTGGAAGGACTGGACCGGACGACGCTCGACATGCGCGAGAGCTGGTTCTGAGCGGGAGACCGTCCTTCGGTGGTCACCCACATCACCGGCTCGGGTCATTCCGCAGGCACGATACGCGGATTCAGCAGCATGTCCTCGAAGGCCTGGGGTCCGAATCGTGCCGCCACGATGTGCACCGGTGAACACGTCATGTCCAGCGTCACGCCGCCCACGGGACGCCTCTCGACGCCGGTCACCACCAGAGTCGTCTCCCGCACTGTCACGTCCTCGATCGTGACGTCGTAGCCCAGCACAGGACGTTCCCCTACCGAGAGGATGACAACTGTCTCACGTGCGAGGTCTACCGGCGGCGGTGGCGGGACAGGATGCCTTCCGGCATTGATCGACGCCCAGTGCTGGGCCCACGACCCCGATCGGCGAATCAGGAACAGGCCGTAACCTGATGAGGTGCCGGCTTCGGCCTGCCCGTGGTAGAGGGTGCGAAAGTTCCCGGCGCGTCCGGACGATCTGCTGAGCCGACCCTACCGGCGCTGACCCTCGGAACAGCCTCCGTCTACATCCGGCGGCTCTTGGCGGCCGAGCCGGATGCGCCCGATGCTGTCTGGCGTAAGAGTGTTCGGACGGTTCGTGCGCCATGTCGGCGGCTGCTAGCGGACACTGAAAAATCCTTGTCGACGGACAGTTGAGTCCCTGCTCGCGGACAGCAGAAATCCTGTTGGGCGGTCAGGTGATCTCCGTCTCGGCCACGTGAAAGTGGATCTCTCCGGCGGTTTCGATGCGGGTTGCTGACCTTGCACATCGAGCCGCCGGAGAGACCGTGACCAAGTCTGCCAGGGAGATCATGGAAATCTTGGAGTCGTACGACCTGACCCGCTGTCCGCATTCGGCGGCGCAGTTGGCGGGGTGTGATCCGAAGACGGTGCGCCGGTACGTGGCGCTGCGCGACGCGGGTGGCGGGGATCCGCTGCGGGTGCGGACGGCGCCGCGGCCGAAGCTGATCGATGCGTTCCTGCCGAAGGTGGAAGAGCTCGTCGACGCATCGAAAGCGAAGATCCGCGCGGACAAGGTGCACGAGCGCCTGGTGTCGATGGGGTTCACCGGCACGGAACGCACGACCCGGCGGGCGGTGCGTGAGGCGAAGATCGCGTGGCGGGCCGGGCGGCGGCGCACGTACCGGCCGTGGGTGCCCGAGCCGGGGCTGTGGCTGCAGTTCGACTGGGGTGACGGGCCCCGCATCGACGGACGTAAGACGTATCTGTTCTGTGCGTGGCTGGCCTGGTCACGGTTCCGGGTGGTGATCCCGGTCTACGACCAGACGATGGGCACCTTGATCGCCTGCCTGGACGCGACGCTGCGCCGGCTGGGTGGGGTGCCGGCGTATCTGCTGGGCGACAACGCCAAGACGGTCACCGTCGAGCACGTCGCCGGCGTCGCGGTCAGGCATCCGACGGTCGTCGCGGCGGGCCGGCATTACGGGGCGACGGTGCACTCGTGTGAGCCGTTCGACCCGGAGTCCAAGGGCGGTGTCGAGGCCACCGTCAGGGTCGCCAAGGCCGATCTGGTGCCCACCGAGACGAACCTGCGCGGGCAGTACGCCACCTTCGCCGAGCTGATGACGGCGTGTGAGCAGTGGTGCGAACACATCAACGCCCGCACGCACCGGGAGACCGGCGCCGCCCCGGTTGACCGGCTCGCGGTCGAACGCGGTCACCTGCATGTCCTGCCCGCGGACCCGCACACCGCCGCGCTCGGGGAAGAACGCCTGGTCAACGACGATCAGACGGTCCGGGTCGGGTCGGTGCGGTACTCGACCCCATCCGGGCACGTCGGCACCCGGGTGTGGTGCCGGACCGTCGGTGAGGAACTGGCCATCGTCGCGATGACCCCGGCGGGCACCGTCGAGATCGCCCGGCACCTGCTGTCCACCCCCGGCAACCCGCGCATCCTCGACGAGCACTACCCGCACCACCCGGGCGGGAACCACCCACGCCCGCCGAGGCCGCGGGCCCGCAGCAAGGCCGAGGCCGATTTCCTGGCCATCGGTGACGGCGCCCACGCGTGGCTGGTCGAGGCCGCCGCGACCGGCACCAGCCGGGTCCGGGCGAAGATGGCCCGCGCGGTCGAGTTCGCCACCATCCTCGACGCGGCTCGCGTCGACCAGGCCCTCGGCCTGGCCGCAGCCGCCGGCCGGTTCGACGACGCGGATCTCGGCGCGATCCTGGACCACCTGGCCACCCGCGGTGAGCCCGGTGACCTGGTCCGCGTCGACGAAACCTACTCGGTGCAGCCCGGCACCGCCTCCTGGGAAAGGTTCGGCCGATGACCTGCACACCCCCGGCCACCCCGGCACCGACCAGCCTGGCCGACCAGACGGTTTCAAAAATGAAACCGGACCTCAAGGGCGTCGTCCTTGACCCCGACGAGGCTGCCGACCTGGCCCGCCTGCTCGACCTGATCGAGGACTGGCTGCGTCACGCCGACCACGACACGCAGGCCGACCTGGCCGGCTTCCTCGACGGCAGCGGCCACGGCCACCTCGCCGCGGCCGGCCTGGCCAGCCTCGTCGAACACAACGCCCTGACCCTGCACCGCCCGCTCAGAAAGGCCACCACCCGATGACCCGCCCCACCCCGACATCCCGGCCGGCACCGCCCCTGCCCGACGACCTGGACAAACTCCTACGCCGGATGCGGCTGCCCTACCTGCGCGCGGCCGCACCCGATGTCATCGCCACCGCCAAGGCCCAACGCTGGGACCCCGCCGAAGTCCTGCGGGTGCTGATCAACGAAGAAGTCATCGGCCGCGACGCCGCGACCCGCCGACTACGCCGCAAGACCGCGAACTTCCCCACCGGCAAGACCCTGGCCACCTGGCGACCCGACGAGTCATCAATCTCGGCGGCCACCCAGCAGGCCCTGGCCGCCCTGGAATGGATCGGCAGGGCCGAGAACCTCGCCGTCGTCGGGCCGTCGGGCACCGGCAAATCCCACTTCGTCGAAGCCCTCGCCCACGCCGCGATCGAAGCCGACCTACGCGTGGCCTGGTTCACCCTCGAAACCCTCACCAGCACGATCAGCCGGGCCAAAGCCGACGGCTCGACCGCCCGCACCATCACCCGGATCTGCCGCAGCGACCTGATCGTCATCGACGACATCGGCATGCTGCCCGCCGGGCAAGACGCCGCCGAAGCCTTCTACCGCATCATCGACGCCGCCTACGAACGCCGATCCATCGCCGTGACCAGCAACATCCACCCGTCCGGCTTCGACACCTTCATGCCCAAGACCCTGGCCACCGCGACGGTCGACCGACTACTGCACCACGCCCACCTGATCACCACCCAGGGCGACTCCCACCGCCTGCAGCAAGCCCTCGCCGGCAAGGGGGTGAAAACCTTGACCTAACCCACCCGGAGATCACCTGACCACCAGCACGGAATTCTGCTGTCCGCCCACGAGGAACTTCAAAGGCCATCGGACAGGACTTCGTCCTGACCCTTGACAGCGGCATCAGAACGCGCTCGATCTCGACTCGGGTTCCCCGCCGTCAGGTAACTCTGTCGCCGTGTCGTGCCGGGCCCGCGACAATGCTCACCGGACGGCGATACGACTAGGGTCGAAGGGTGTTGCTGGAGTGGGTCGACGGTTGGGCGGACACGAATGGCCGGTGATGGTCAGTACCGTTCACCTCGGGCGCCATCGGTACCGGGTCATGCGGCCGGCAAGGCCGCCGGGGTTCGCCGGTCTGTACGAGGGCCGTCTTGGCGCCCAGTTCTGCCTCGACCAGGAAACAGCGATGCTGTTCGCTCTGGCGTGGGGGCTGGCTGCCCGGTCGCCGCACACGATCGTCTATCTCCCCCTACGTCGCGCGACACGTCCCCACCATCACAGTTGGGGGCCCCCGCTCGACCTGGTGCTGCTGCACCACCGTCTCGCGTTCCCGCCGTCGCGGTGGAAGCAGGTCCGTTCCCGGTTGGGGACCGGCCGGCCACACACCGTCGTCCTACCCGGTCAGGCGTGGCCGGCGCGGTCGACCGACGATCACCGGCGAGCCCGGCATCGAGAGTTCCGCGATCATCTGCGGTGGGACATCGCCGCCGACACGTTGGTGCTCACCGGCAGCCGCGAAGCGTTCGAGTTGGAAGCCGACCAGGTCCGCGCCTTGGCCGAGGAGTGCCCCGCCCATCGCGCTCGCAACCCGGGCACGCACTGTTGCGCCGAGATCGGCATGGGCAGAACCCGCCGCCGCCACCCCGACCGACGCCGGCCGTACGCCGAACTGCATGCCGAATACTCACGGTGATACCGCAGTCCGGCAGCGGCAGGCCACGGCAAGCAACTCGCGGCAGATCAGTGCACCTGATCTCGGTAAACGCCCGGGCGTCCGACCGTTGAACCGATGACCGGAGGCGGGCGCCGGGTGCGCGTCGACCAGCGCGGCGTCGGTTGCTCGCTGTCGTGGACGGCTCAGGTTTCGTCGAAGAGTTCTTCGGCGACCGTGACTGTGTACGGCGCCTCACTGTAGGTAAGCCAGCGCTCGATTTCGTCGGCATGACTGCCGACGGCGGTCGCGGTGGCGACGGCGTCGACCGCGTCCTGGGGTGGCGTGACTCCGTCCCGGGTCACCAAAGCTAGTGGCCACGCCGGCCGCACTCGACCACCGTCGGCGTAGAACAGGAACGGCGGTACGAACTGCAGCCGGCGGCCGTCCGCGTCGTCGACGGTGTCACCGGAGCGAAGCGCACCGTATGGGCGGTGCAGCAGCTTCATCTCGAATGGCTCGGCACGCTCCAGCCACACGTCTGCCGCGTCCGCGTATCCGCTGCCGGCCGGCAGCAGCGCGATGCTCGCTGTCAGTCTCGGCAGGAAGCCGTCGTCCATCGGCGGGTCGTATCGGTTGGACCGCACCACGTAGCACCGGGTCGGCGGTATGCCAACCGTGCACCGGTCGCCCTCGTCGAGTTCGGCCGCCGGCGGGCGCAACTGGTACGGCCACCACGGCTCGGTAGATTCGTCGACGGGGAAGGCGAAGCTGCCGTTCGGCCCGTACGCCGAGTCGGGATCGAGCACGGCCCACGGCCAGCGCACCGCCGCGTGGTACTTGCCGGCGCGCGTGGTCACCGTAGGGGTCCACGGGCATGACACCGCCACCACGTCACCGACCTGGTAGGGCAGATCGTGCGGAGGTATCACGATCTCCGGTCGCTCAGAGTCGGCGTTCAGCAGGCCGTGGTTGGCAAGTCGGGCTGCCCATTCGGCGCCGAGCCGGGCGGAAACGATCCGGATCTGGGCCGCCGCCTGCGCGGGAGGCTGCTGCGTCATCGCCAGGGTGTCCCGCTGCGCCTGCGCCTCCCGGTCTCCCGAGTCGTCGTCGGACCCCAGCTCCGCCCAGAGGTCCACCGTCCACGTGACAAGCTGTTCCATGGGTTCGGCCGTGGACTGCCGAGCAGCCTCGGCCGCCCTGACTATGACCCCGAAGATCTGCGCCTCGGCGCTGTACTCCTCGCACAGGGCTCTGAGCTTCGCGCCTACCGCCGCGATTCGCTCCGCGTCCGGCGCGGCGAGCTCGCCGTGCCCCGTCCAGAACGCGTCGACGCTGTCTCGATAGAACCCCGCCGCTCGTGGCCTGCCGCACGCGTGCACGTACGGTGCGAGACGCTCGAGGCAACCCGCCACCCAGAGACCCGCCTGCCAGGGCAGAAGCGTCGTACCAGGCATCCCACCGCACCCCCCCGTATTACGCGCGGAACAGTGGATCATGCCCGACCGGGTCCGGCAACCCCGGTCCTGGTCTCGGGCGAGGCCGGTCCGGGTGAACACATCGTGCTCGTGTCCGGCCGAGGTTCGGGCCTTCTGTCAAGAGGAGGCGCAGGGCCGGCCGAGGCTGACCCGTCGCGATCAGCTGAAGCCTTCGGCGCGCTTCCGCTCATGAACTCATCGCCGCGCGGATCGCGGCTAGATGTTCGCACCGGATCGTCCTCCGCAGGGATCCTGTCGGGCGTTCTCGGACCCGGGTCGATAACGGCTGCCAACCACGAGAACGCGTTCCTGGATTGGGCTCACTCGTCGTGGTAATGGGGGTCGGCGGCTTCCTTGCGGGCCCAGTCGCGCATGGTGCGGTAGTGCTCGACGGTATGCCACGGTTGCTTGCGGACGAAGTCGCTGCCGATGGCGTCGTAGAGGGTGCAGGCCTGCTTGAAGTACCGGCCGTAGGTCAGCGCGAAGGCGAAATAGTTCCAGAGGATGGGTGTCAGGGTTGTGGTCTCGTAGTCGTCATGCCAGAACGACTGCTCGGCCGCGTCGTAGGTCTCCGACGCAACGTCCGGGCGCTGGTAGTACCGGTTTTCACCGTTCTCGCCCTCCCAGCGGAAGTTGCGATGCACCTTCATGATCAGTAAGGGAACGTTAGTGGCGGGGCAGGCCGCGGTTCGCTCCCGGGCGAACCGGAAGGCTGCGTCCCAGCTGCCGCCCCACTTGGGCAACAGGCAGTCGAGCATCTCCTCGTGCCCGAACAGATGCGACGGATCGATTTCGATAAGTCGTTTGAATCGCCGCCAACGCTCCACGGCCGGTAGCTGACGGTAGCGGCTCAGGGCGATCTTGTAGCGCCACGCGTCGGCCAGTGCCGGATGGCGGTCCAAGGCCTGATCGAGGAGATTTTCGGCGAGTTCGAGGCGCTGGAACCAGACGGGCCAGGCATCCTTGGGCACGGTGTTGGCCCAGCCGTCGCCGCGGGCTTCGCCGGCCCAGGAGATCGCGCGGGCGCCGCCGATGAGTAACGGCAGCGGATCATCTGGCTGGGCCCGTATCGGTCCGTCGATCCACTCCTCGACACCAGGGGTAGCGGCAGCCACCGCTACGTAGTACATGAAGTGCTCTTTATCGGCCGCCGCGAGGATCCTGCGGGCTGCGCCCCACTCCCGATCCAGCAGCGCCTCGTTCAAAAGTTCTGACTCGTCGTCGAGGAAGCCGCTGATCGCCAACTCGTCGCCCGAAAGATCCCGCTTTTTCTTGAAGAACCGCACAGCGATGCAGGGTAGTGTTCTTTCGCGCGTTGCGGATCATGCTTTCGGCCGCTGCCCGGCGGGACAAGGGTCTGCAACAGCGCCCCGTGCCATCCGCTCATCGGCCAGATGTGCAAGCCGGAGAGGGCCGGGCGGCAGCCGACGTCTATGTCAGGCTGGGCGGACTCAGCCACGCCATCGGTGCGCCGTTGAGGGCGGCGTCGGCGAGGCGGTGAGCGGACGCTGTCTTGAGCGCCGCCCGCGAGCTGTCGATCCAGCGCTGAACGTCCGCGATGCCCTGCTGCCGGTACTCGACGGCCTGAACGAGACACTCCAACTTGTCCGCGTCGCGGGCCACCACCGCCTCCAGGGTTTCGCCGGCCTCGTACTCGGCGACGGCGGCATTGATCACGTCGGCAACGGCCGGCGGGCAGTCGGCGACCTGGTCGGCGGTGACGGCGGTGTTGGGCGCGGCGGTCAGGTAGCGCTTGGCGATGTGCGGGATGTCGGTGATCCGGGTTTCCTGCGTGTCGTGAAGGACGCACAGCATCGAGACGCGAGCCGGGTCGGCGCCCTCCATAGCCGCGAGCATCATGCCGATGAGCGCCGTGCGGAACGAGTGCTCGGCGATCGACTCGGGGTGCTTCACGCCGGCGAACCACCATCCGGTACGGGCGGCACGCTTGAGCACGCCGGCCTCGAAGATGAAGCTCATGGCTCCTGCGTGAGGATCGGTCCTCATCGGAAGCGCCCTCTCATCAGGCAAGCTTGTCGACATCGCATCACCCTCACCAACTCGTCAGTCGATGGGGAGACGATAGACGAGGTCGTATCGGCCTCCTGGTAGCACGATGTCGGCCGTCTCCACCGGTGTGCCGCTCGCCGTGTAGGTCCGCTCGATGGTGTGCACGAACGTGCGGGCCGACAGGTTGAGCGCCTCGACCTCCTCGGCGTTCGCCGATCGAAGGCTGACGCGCTCCACGACCTCGTCGACCCGTACGCCGATGGTGTCCATGCGTGCGACGACGCCCTTCACGGAGCCGTCCTCGGGCCACTCGACCGGAGTGCCCTCGGTGACGGCAAGCGGCTCGTAGGACACGGAGAGCTGTATCGGTTCGCCGTAGGCGAGGAAGCGGTACGACGTTCGCATCACCGGCGCTCCCGGCTCGATGCCGAGCCGCGCGGCAATCCGCTCATCGGCCTGCTCGTGTCGGCTGTCGTGCTCCCACGTGCCCTGCTGCCCAGCATCGGCCGCGTCACGGGCGAACGGGGAAGTCGGGCCGTCGGCGGAGCGGACGTCGCGGCCTCGGGCGTGACGGACCAGCCGGTTGGTGTCTCGGACGTATACGCCGGATCCGGCGCGACCCTCCACGAGGCCCTCGCCCTTCAGTACGGCGATGGCCCACTTGGCGACGGTCCGGCTTACGTCGTACTGGCGCATCAGGCCGGACTCGGACGGCAACTTCGCTCCAGCGGGGAGTTCTCCGGACAGGATCGCGGTGCGTAGATCGGCGGCGATTGCCAGGTAGGCAGGCGGCGTTGGCATGTCGGCGGCACCTCCGGTCGGCCCAACCAGTCGACCACAGAGCGTGGGGGAGTGGCAGGGAGGAGCCGGCTCGACGTCAATACGAGAGCACCGATCCACGTACACTGACGGGTGGGCATGCCGGTTTCAGCAGCCGGTGCCGAATTCCCAGCCCTCGTCCTGGGCGGCAGGCGAGACATGGCGAGCAAGGCCGACACGATCGGCGCCCGGATTCGCTACTGGCGGATGCGCCGGGGCGGGATGAGCCAGGCCGTCCTCGCCGGGCTCGCCGGGCTCGCCGGAGTCAGCCAGTCCTACGTCTCCCAGGTCGAATCCGGCCGTAAGACGATCGACAGACGTTCCACACTGGTCGCCGTCGCCGCTGCCCTCCAGGTCACGGTCGCGGATCTGCTCGGTCAGGGCACCGAGACGGGTGACCCGGCACGTGAGCGCGCGGCCGAGTGCGTGCCGGCGATCTGGTCGGCACTGATCGAGATCGAGGACGGCGAGCGGCGGCCGTCGACGCGTACCCCGGGAGAGCTGGCGGCAGGCATCGCGCGCAGTGAGCAGCTCCGCCACCGCTCGAACTTCCCGGCCATGGCCCAGATGCTTCCCGGCCTGCTGCTGGAGGCCGCCGCAGTCGGCGGACCGGCGCTCGCGCAGGTGGCGTACCAGGCGTCGGCCTGCCTGCGGCACCTCGGGTACCGCCACCTGGCGTTGAACGCGGCGCGGGTGGCGGTGTCGGCTGCCGAGGACGTGGACGAGGCCGCGTGGCTGGGCGCGACCCGCTTCGCGTACGCGCAGAGCCTGCCGATCGAGTCAGCCCCACTGGCCGCACGGGTGGCTGACCGGTCCCTCGCGGAACTTCAGTCCGCCGCATCCGACGAGCGAGTCCGGCAGAGGCTCGGCCAGTTGCATTTGTCGGCGGCGCTGGCCTCGACGGTGAGCGGGTGCCCGGACGCCGCGCGCGACCACCTGACCGAGGCTTACCGGGAAGCGGCGACCCTGGGCGACCCGGCGGACGGCATGGGGTTCAACGGCTGCGGGTTCGGACCGACGAACGTGACGCTGTGGGAGATGTCCATCGCGGCCGAGTCCGGCGAGCCCGGCCGGGTGATCGAACTGTCCCGCACGGTACGGCCGCAGGTGCTGGCGGCGTCGATCCGGCAGATGTCGTACTGGCTCGACCTCGGGCGGGCACTGGCCGATTCCGGTCGCCGGGACAACGAGGCGATCGCGGCGTTCGTGCGCGCGGAGCAGGCAGCGCCGGTGCCGTTCTCGCTCAACCCGCTCGCCCAGGACGCCGTCGTCGCGATGGCGCAGCGGGCCAAGCGGCGGGCCGTGCCGAACGAGCTGCATCTGCTGGCCGGGCGTCTGGGCATCAGCCTGGCGGCATGACCAGCGGCTACGCCGCTGGTCATGCCGGTGGTGTCGCACCATCGACTCGGAACGCGGTGCGGCGGCCTCTGCCGCGACCGGTTACCGAGCGAGTACGGTCGATGGTGGCAATGTAGCCGGAGCAGCGACCGGCAGCCGACGCTCAGACCGCCCGGGAGAAGACGATGACCGATCCCGCCACCTTCGGTGCCCGACTTCGCGCGTACCGCGAGCGTGCCGGCAAGACGCGTCCGGTCCTCGGCGGCCTGGTGGGCCGCAGTGCCGAATGGGTCAAGGCTCTGGAGAACGGCCGTCTGCTCCCGCCCCGCCTTCCCATGCTCATCCGTCTGGCCGAGGTGCTCGACATCTCCGATCTGGCGGACTTGACCGGTGACCAGTCTCTGCCGGTGGCTTCGGTGACTCGTGCCGGTCACCCGGATGTCGACACGGTGGCTGCGGCGATGCAGCGGGCTGCTCCGGCGGGTGATCTCAAGCAGAGCGATGTGCTGCGTGGGTTGGTCGACCAGGCGTGGTCCCTGTGGCATCGGTCCAGCGTCGAGCGTTCGGCTGTCGCGGCTGTCCTGCCGGAACTCCTTGGCGACGCCCAGCGCAGCGCTCGACGGCTGGACGGGCAGGCGCGTCGGGCGGCTCTGGTCGAGTTGGCTCGCGTCTACCACCTCGCGCAGCTGTACCTCGCCCACCAGCCGTACCCGGAACTGGTGTGGCTCGCCGCCGACCGGGCGATGCGGGCGGCTCAGGACGCCGACGACCCCTCGGCCATCGCCGTGGCCGCCTGGTACTACGCGCATGTCTACCGCAGCTCGAATCAGATCGACCTCGCGGAACACCTGCTCGTCGATGCCGCAGCGATGGTCGATCCGGCTGCGGGGAGGGAGCAGCTGGCGAGATGGGGCCAGGTGCAGCTCGGCATCGCTCTCGGGCACAGCAAGGCTGGTCGCGCGGGGCAGGCATGGCGCGCTTGGGATGCCGCCGAGCAAGCGGCCAGCCGGCTCGGTGACAGATACGCCCACCCGTGGTTGATGTTCGGGCCGGCGGCGTGCACGGCCTACGGCGTCACGATCGAGACGGACCTGTGCCGTCCCGGTGAGGCGATCCGACGTGCCGACACGGCGGACTATTCAGCGCTGCCCTCACGAACCCGTCGCGCGGCAGCGCTGATCGACGCCGCCCGCGCGCACCTGCTCGATCGCGGCGAGGTGGCGGCGATCCATCTACTCGGCCGCGCGCTGCGAGAGAGCGTCGATACGGTGCGGCACAACCCCTATGCCCGTACGGCAGCGCTGGAACTGTCGAATCGTCCTGGCACGGTTGGTGAGGACGCTCGTGAGCTGGGGCTGGCGATCGGCGTCCAGGGGTAGCCCTCCCTCGGGTACAAACCTTCCCCGTCGCCGCTCGTGACTGCTCGTAGCGTCCAGGCCGCCGGCGGCGGCGGATTCTTCGTCACCTGAATGTCCTTGGGTGAGAGATCCGCGCCGCGTCCTGACGGTGGCCGAGGAGGCGGACTCGGTGTTGACGTGGTACGGCCTGGGCAGATGGGTGCGCCTGTTGCGTGGACGCCCGGTATCGCAGTCGGTTGCCGGGCCGCGATATCAGGAACGTGAGCAACGGGCGGCGCAGGAGCGACTGCTCGACCAGGCGCAGCGGCTGCGTGGAGGGCGCTCGCCGGGTCAGGCGGAGCTGGCGGAGTGAGCACCGTGGAACAGTCGATCCTGGCGGTGCACGTACGGGGTCTGGACGGGATGTGCGTGGGTTGCCGGCTGTGGCGGGCGCGGCTGACTCCGTACCCCTGCTGGCAGGTCGCATGGGAGACCAGCCGGCAGGCGCGGGTGAGCACCCACGGGCCGGTACTGCCGGTCTGGTCGTGCGGTGGGTGCGGTGCGCCGTGGCCGTGCGCGACGCGGCGGCGGGAGCTGCTTGCGGAGTACGAGGGTGCGCCGGTGTCGCTGGCGGTGTACCTGGGGGCGCAGTTGGTGCGGGCGACGGCGGATCTGAGCTGGGCGCCGGCGGGGTCGTTGCACCGGCGGTTCCTCGGGTGGCTGCGGTGAGCGGGTTGAGGAGCAGGTCCGTCAGCACAAGCTGGGTCACCTGCGTAACGAGCGCCCAAGGGTACGCATCCGACGGATCGTTTGATTCCAGCCAGGTGCGAGACTGGGCGGGTGACTCACCCGCTCGCGCGCCGCGTCTACGACACCTGCCATCTCACCGGCCGGTTCGCTCTCCGATCCGGGCAGGTCAGCGACGAGTACTTCGACAAGTACCTGTTCGAGGGGAAGCCGGAACTGCTGCGCGAGGTCGCCGAGGCGATGGTGGCCCTGCTCCCGGAGTGCGACGTGCTGGCGGGGATGGAGATGGGCGGCATTCCGCTCGCCACGGTGATGTCACAGCTGACCGGGCTGCCCACAGTCTTCGTGCGCAAGCAGGCGAAGGAGTACGGCACCGCGAAGGTGGCCGAGGGCGGGCCGGTGAACGGCCTGCGGGTCGTCGTGATCGAGGACGTCGTGACCACGGGAGGCGCGCTCCTGGCCTCGTGCGGGCAACTGCGGTCCGTCGGCGCCCAGGTGGATACGGTGGTCTGCGCGATCGACCGCGAGCAGGGCGGGCGGGAGAACCTGGCGGCCGAAGGGCTGCAACTCCGCGCCGCCCTCACTCGGCGGGATCTGGAAGCCGCACTGATGGCGTGAGGCTCGAACTCCACCTATAGCTAGGGCTGGTTCGGGCCGCTGCTGGCGTTGTACGAGTTCTTGGCGGCGACCACGGCCGCCTGGATGTGCTCGGGGTCGACGCCGTGGACGTTGAGCGGTGGGTGCAGGCGCCGGACGAGTTCGGCCTCGATGACCGTCGGCTCGGCGTCCTCGGCCCAGGTCAGGCGCAGGTGCTCGTGCATCCACGCGGTCAGGCGTGTCTCGTCCTCGGGGACCAGGACGACCCGGTCGGTCCAGGTCGTCCGGTAACCCTCGGAGACGAGAAGCCCGGCGAGGGTACGGCGCAGAGTCGAACTGCCCGAACGCCTCAGGTGGTTGCGCAGGATCCGGCCGCGCAGGCTGGTCGCCCGCCCGAGATAGAGCAGCCGTTGTGACGGGTCGTTGTCGTTCGGCGGTCCCGGAAGGTCGGGAAGGACTGAAGGCGGGGCCCACCAGGCGTAGACGCCGCCGCCACGGGCGAGCCGTTTGACGGCGACGTCGAGTCCGACCGGCATGCCGGAGAGCAGCCGCAGTGCCTGTTCGACCCGGGCTCCGTCGGTAGGGACGTCGTCCGGTCGTGCTTCGGGAATGGTCATCAAGACCATGCTATGTGCCCGCAGCATCGCTACCGGCGGCCGACCCGGATACCGGCTCGGAACCCGTGGCCTGCGATCTCGTGCGTCTCACCTGCGGAGAGTCCACGGTCAGAGGCACAAGATCGCGGGGCCGTCATCCAGCGAGGCGGTCCCGGAGGAACTCGGTGATCTCCTTTCGTGCTGACTTGGCCTGTGGCACCACGCCCGGCATGCTGAGGAACGCGTGCGTCGCTCCGGGATGTTCGGCGAGCTGCGCGGGCGTCCCGGCCTCGCGCAACCGTTCCGCGTACGTACGTCCGTGATCGGCCATCGGGTCGTGTGTCGGCACCACCACCAGCGCCGGTGCCAGCCCGCTCAGGTCGTCGGCATACAGCGGTGACACGGCACGAGGGTCCGTTCCTTCCGGAACGGCCAGCCGGCGGAACAGCTCCAGCTGCTCCACGGTGAGGGTGGGGCTGGTGGCGTGCTCGCTCATCGAGGCGTAGTCGAACGTCGTCGAGGTCAGATCGACACAGGGATTGACCAGCACCTGCGCCCGCAACATCAGATCGGACTCCCTGGCCCGGATCGCGGCCAGGGCGCCCACCATGGCACCGGCACTCTCTCCGAAGACAGCGACCCGTGCCGGGTCGACTCCCCACTGCGCGGCGTGCTGCACGACGTGGCGCAGCACGTCCCAACCGTCGTCGACAGCCGCTGACAGCGAGATCCCCGGGGCGAGCAGGCGGTGCTCGACCGACACGACCACTGCGGGCAGCCGACCGGCGAGGTGACTGTTGACCCAGTCGCTCTGCACCGCTGTGCCCACGAACCCACCGCCGTGCACGTGGAGCACGAGCGGCAGGCCGGCCCGGCCGCCGCCGGACGACGGCCGGTACACCCGGACCTGGAGCACACGGTCAGGCAGCGCCAGCTGCTGCCAGCCGATCGTGGCCCCGCGGTCCGGAAATCCGGTGATCAGTCGCGCCAGACCAGAAGCCCGCCTGCGGTTCTCCGCGACGCGGAACTCGTCCAGCGCCTCGGCCGGCATCGTCAACCAGTCCGGCTCCTTCCGCAGGGCGTGCAGCAGCCGGATTCTCAGCGGCAGCCGCTGCATACCGATGGTGTGGCTCATGGCTCCTCCTCGACACGGCAATACGCTACCTGAGGTATCGATACTAGAAGTAGCATAACTGGCTATGGTGTGACCATGGCCCGAGCAACCACACCCGCCAGACCACCCGGCCGTCCCCGCTCCGGCGTCGACGCCACGGTCTTCGCAGCAACGCTCAGCACGGTCCACGAGCTCGGCTACACGCACGCCACCGTCGATCGCATAGCCGCTGCGGCAGGCGTCGCGAAGACCACGATCTACCGTCGCTGGCCGTCGAAGGGCGCGCTGATCACCGCCTGCCTCGTCGAAGCGTTCGGTCCGCCGCCGCTGACGGGCGCCAGCCGGGAGGAGATCATGTCGGCAGCTGTCCGCTGGATCGCGGCGAAGATCGGGGAACCCGGGATCGGCGCGGCATTCGCCGGCGTGTTCACCGATGCCGTCAACGATCCCGCCCTGCGCCACATCCTCTCCACACAGTTGCAGGACCCCTACCGGCTCGCGTTCCAGGAGGCGCTCGGCGAACCGGAGAACCGGGTTCTCTTCTTCATCGATGTCGTTGTCGGCGCCCTGCTCCACCGCATGGGCATGACCGGCGAGCCGATGGCCGATGCCGACGTCGACGCCCTGGTCGAGATGGTCCTGCGCGCCCTCCGCTAGCCCGGGCTCAGGCGCTGCGACCCCTGGACCCCTCCGCCGACTTTCCGGTCCGCACCTGCCCGGCTCGCTTGCTGAAGGCCCCACCAGTCGCTGACAGTGGCGAGATGAGCAGGCGCATTCCGCACCGGTCCGGACGGGATGCGAGGCTGAAGGCGTGGCTTCCCTCGCCGGGGTTCTCGGCTCGTACGCCCCGGACGCCTGCCGACTCCTGAGCCGGCGCCATGCCCGCCCGCCGGTGACGCCCGGATGAGCCTGGTGTCGGCGTTCGTGCCGATCTGGATCCTCACCGCGGTCGGCTACGCGGCCTGCCGCTGGGGCCTGCTGGGCGAGGCGGCGGCGTCGGTGCTCGGCCGGTTCGTGTTCCAGCTCGCCATGCCGGCCGCCCTGTTCCTGGCCCTGGCGCGGATGCCGCTGTCCGGGTTCGCCGGCCGCTCGCTGCTCGCCTTCGGGGTGAGCACTGCCGCGGTGATCGGATTCGGATGGGTCGGCGCGAGCCGGCTGTTCGGACGCGAGCCCGGCGAACGGCCGATCTGGGGCATGGCCGCCGGGTACGTGAACTCGGCGAACCTCGGCATCCCGATCGCCACGCAGGTTCTCGGCGACGTGTCGTTCCTGGCCGTGGTGGTGCTGCTCCAGGTGCTGGTGGTGACGCCCGTGATCCTGGTCGCCCTGGACCGGCACAGCGACCCGGCCGGGCGGGTACGGGTCCGCCGTATCGCCTCCCTGCCCGTACGCAATCCGGTGATCCTGGCGTCGCTGCTCGGTGTCGCGTGCTCGGTTGCCGGCCTGCAACTACCGTCGGCGGCCGCCGCGCCGCTGACGCTGCTGGCGGGCGCCGCGGTTCCGGCCGCCCTGGTCGCGCTCGGCGCGTCGCTGCGCCGCACGGCGCCGGCACCGGCAGAACCGGCCGAACCGGCCGAGCCGGCCGGGCCCGCCGAGCTGGCCGCGATCAGCGCGCTGAAGCTCGTCGCACAGCCAACCATCGCGTACGCGGCCGGGCTGGCCCTGCAGCTGTCCGCACCGCAGATGCTCGCCGTGGTGGTGTGCGCGGGCCTGCCCACAGCCCAGAACACGTTCATCTTCGCCCAGGAGTACGGCGTCGGCGAGGCGGTGGCCAACCGGGCGGTGGTGGTGACCACGACGCTGTCACTGGCCACAGTGGCCGCGGCCGCGGCGCTGCTCGGGTAGCTCGGCCGATCACCGCTACGAGGGGAACCGCCTCCAGTGCCCCTCGGAGACGACCTCGACGGTGCCGTCGGTCACCGTGATGGCCGTCTGGTCGTCGATCGCGTACGCCGGACCGGCGATCTCGGCCGCCCAGCTCTCGGCATGAGCCATGGTGTTGTCCGGCTCGAGACCCAGGTGCGGGAAGATCGAGAAATCGACGAGCCCCAGCGTGCGGTCGTCGGGCGCGGACTGCCACTCGACGAATTCCTTGCCGACCCGTGGGGTCAGCACCATGCTTCCCGCACTCAGCCCGACCCAGACGGTGTCCGGCAGCGACGGCAGGAGGTCCGCCAGCCCGGACTGCCGCATCCAGTGGCACAGGTACGTCGCGTCGCCGCCGTGCACGAGCAGGACGTCGGCCTCGCGGACCCAGGGTTCCCAGTGCTCCTGGCCGATGCTGGGCAGCGCTGTCAGTTCGAGGACGCCCAGCGACTTCCAGCCCAGGCCGGTCATGGGCAGCGGCGTCTGACCGGTGATGAAGCGCCACGCCGAGGCCGGCCCGCCCATCGGGTAGGCCGCCGTGGGGATGCAGAGGGCACTGGCTTCGGCGATCGGCTTGCCCAGCAGATCGACCAGCGCATCCTGGATGCTCGGGTTCTGGACGCCTGCGGATGTGAGAAGAAGCTTCACGCCTACCTCCGATGGCAGCGGTTGGGTGCACGGGAATGCAGACCGGGCACCGTATCGAAACTCATCGCCCCACGTCGCGTCACTCGCGGATCTCCATCGCCGTCACCAGGCCGTTGTCGAGGCGGTAGACGTGCGTGACGGTGTGGTCGGCGAGCTTCGCTCCGGCCTTGTCGTGGACCACCTGATGCACAGTGACGGCGATGCGGCCGTCGGCCTCCGTGCGGAACGCGATCGGCGTGACGACAGGTTCGAGCTGGTCCCACTGCCGGCGCCAGTAGGCACCCACCTGCTCCCGGCCGCGAACCACGCCTCCCTCCCACCCGTTGGGCCAGGACACATCCGGCATCATGGCGGCCAGCAGTGTGGGGATGTACGCCTGTTGAAGGCCGCGTAGTGGTTCGTGAGCAGAGCCTGGGACGTCAGGCGTCTCGGCACATCCATCGAGCCAGCATGACCGGTGAACGAGGCCTCATGAAGCCCGCTTAGCGGTCAGCAGAACCGCCAGCGCCAGATCGCCTCAGCCCCTCCGGCTGGAACCGTGTTCATAGACTCCCGGCTGTGCGAGTTCCTCTTGTGATCGCCGGGGCGGCTGTCGTACTGGGTGCGGCGGCCGCGACGGTGGCCGGGGTGCGCTGGGCCGCCGCTGGTGAGCCGGTCTCCGTCGCGGTGCCGCCGGGGGCGTCCACGCTGCTTCCGGAAGGCGCGTACGAGACCGTCGTCGACAACCGGGCGGCCGAGGTCTCCGTCGATCTGCGCAACGACCGCGGTGGTCCGGAGGTCGACACGTACGCCATGCCGTCCGCGACCGGTTGGGAGCAGGTCCGGTCGGCTGTCGCCGGGCAGCTCGACGGCTGGAAGCAGGCCGGGGACTGCGCCGACACGGGGGAACGGCGGGTGCGGTGCTCCTGGTCGGAGCCGACCCGCTGGTGGCCCCGCACGGTGCAAATCGTCTTCCTCCGGCCGGCGCCGGCGGGTGACGACCAGTCCTACGAGTGGCCCGACAACACCTTCCTGGTGATCGGTTCCGCGCGCGGCGCCGGCCTTTCGTGAACCGGCCCCGGCGGGGCGTCGGCGACGACGGCGGGGCGTCCGCGATGCTGTGGGCGTGAAGTACGTGTCCAGAGCGCCGCGACCGCCGCTGGACGGGCTGATCGACGACCTCTACTACCTGGCGGGCACGCCCCCGTACGCTCGGTTGACGCTGCCGCCGATGCCGGCGACGCTGCTCGTCGTCAACCTCGGGGCGCCGTTCCGCGTCCGCGGCGGCACCGACATCGAGACGACCGAGTACGCCGACGGCTGCGTGATCACCACGCCCACCCGCGCGTTCGAGTTCGGCTATCCGAGCCCGACACGCTCGGTCGGCGTACACGTCAAGCCGTGGGGTCTGGCGCCGTTCCTGCCGATGCCGGCGGTCGAGCTGTGCGACCGGCCGGTGACGCTGGAGCAGGCGTGGTGCAGTTCCGGGAGTTCACCGGGCTCACACCGACCCGGCACATCGAGGTCCGGCGACGGTTCCTGCGCGAACACCCCGGCCACGCGATGGACGGCTGGCCGCTGCCGGCCGATTGATTTCCTACAAGAACGGCAGCTCACGGCACGCTAGCTTGGGGGCACCCAAGGCAGAGGAGAGCCCGCGTGGGCACTGTGGTCCTGTACAGCTCGGTGTCGGTGGACGGCTTCGTCGCGGACGAGAACGACCAGCCCGGCCCGCTGTTCGACTGGCTGACAAGCGGTGACGTTCCGCTGGACGACAGCGGCGCGTTGACGGTGTCGCAGACCTCCTACGACTACATCCGGCCGTACTGGGACCAGATCGCTGTGACTGTCGTCGGCCGGCACGTCTTCGACCTGACCGACGGCTGGGACGGAACGCCGCCGAGCGGGATCGACCATGTGGTCGTCGTGACGCACCGGCCGGCACCCGAGGGCTGGGACCACGACACGCCGTTCCACTTCGTCGACGGCGTCGAGGCGGCAGTGGCCAGGGCGCAGGAGCTTGCGGGGGACCGCATCGTCGAGGTCGCCGCCGGCGACGTCGGAGGCCAGGTGCTCGCCGCGGGCCTGGTCGACGAGGTACGCATGGATGTCGTACCCGTGGTGTTCGGGTCCGGAAAGCGCTACTTCGGGTCCGTCGACGCGCAGCACCTGCTGGCGGATCCCGACGTGGTGATCCAGGGCGATCGGGTGCTCCACCTGCGCTATCGGGTGCGCCGCTGACCGCTCCGATGAGGCCTCGGCTGCACGGTGGTCGGCAGGGTGGTGCCGTCAGAGCAGGGCGAGCTGGCCCGGCATCGGCTCGTCGTCGAGACGGGCGCCGAGCTGCCACAGCCGGAGCTGATCGTCCTCATGATGGCGGGTGAGCCATCGGCCCGGCTCGTACGAGGGGTGGACGGCACCGGATCCGTGGTGGTGCGGGTAGCGCACCTGGGAGCGGCACCGGAGGCTGAGCGCCGACAGCAGGAGATGGCCCTCCGTGTCGTTCGGCAGGCCTTCGGTGTTCGGAGCGGCGAGGATCAGCTCCTCGCTCAGGAACACCGCACGGTCCACGTGTCGGCAGCCCGCGAGGCTCGGTGGCACGCCCGGCAGATCTTCGAGGTGTCGTGCTGTGATCACGGCATCGAAAGCGACGTCGCGGACGGACAGGAAGCCGTCGAGCGTCTGGTTCAGGTAGCGGGCGCCCGCCGGGCTGAAACCGGCGAGATCGCTACCGGCCAGCGGCCGGGACAGGATGCGCCCGGCGTCGAGCCGGATGAGCATGGCGCGTGACTGGTCAGGATCGAGCAGCGTCAAGCCGGTCCAGTCGCCCTTGGGTGAGTGCACGAACCAGGCGGCCTCGGGACCGGGCAGCGGCGTGCGATGGATCTCCGCGCCACTTCCACCGTGGACGGCGACGAGTTCCTCGGTGTCGCCCAGACGGATCCAGAGGACATCGTCGCCGTCGAGGTGGAAGTCGGTGCCGGCGCTGCCGCCGAGCCGACCCCAGCTGCTGCGCCACCGGACCGCGCCGTCGTGGTCGAGCACGACGATCTGATGGTCGTCGCCCGCCGCGACGAGCCGCCGGGTGGCACTGACCTTCATCCGCGGGTCGTCGAGGGGCGCTGCCAGCCGCGCCACGCGACGCAGGTCGTAGTCGAACAGGTTCACCGTGACACTGCCTCGATCGGTGACCGCCCAGCCGAGGCCGGTTGCCTCGGTGACATGTCGAATCCCGGGTAGCCGCACCTGGTTGATCAAGCGGGGTCGCATCGCAGCAGCATAGAGTCGCCGGTGCCCGACCCTTCCACATCGACCCTTCGCCTCAGTCGATGGACGAGCCGGCAAGCACTTCCTCAATCCGGTGACGAAGGGCGTCGAGTTCGGCGGAACCGCCGCGTACCTCGACGAGGAGGTCGACGGCAGCCCGCAGATACCCCACGGCGATGATGTCCTCGTCGAACGGATCGTCGACCTCGAAATGATCCAGCAGCATCGTGAAGTCGTCCACCACCGCCTCGGCGCGGGCGGCGGCCCGGTCGGGAGCACCGTTGCGCAGGGCGCAGCGAGCCGACTCGATCATCGCTCGCCCGACGAAGGCGTGGCACTGGCCCAGCAGGCGGGTGACGATGCGCCCCACCAGGTCGAGGCCACGCTCCTCAAGCTCCGGATCGGGCCGGGCGGCGAACTCCGCGGTGACCCGACGGGCGGCCGCGGCGAGCGCGACACCGTCGACCCACTCCTGGGAACCCTCCTCGGCGCAGGGCTGCTGCCCCAGCCGAGCGATGCATGCCTCGGCTGCGACCGACAGTGCCGTCGCTGCCTGCAGGAGGAGGTGGAAGCCGATCCGATCCCTCTGCGGCGACACGACGGCCAGCCGCGCGACCTCGAGCGCCACGGCGACGTCCTCGGTGCCGCGTGTGGGTTCACCACGCCTGGCCCCGTCCAGAAGGGCCTGCGCTGCCGCCCGTTCCCCGGGCGACGGTCCGGGATCCCCGTCGTCGACCGGCAGTCCGAGCGCGAGCCGGTACGAGGTCCACGCCAGCGGGTCCATGACGGGATCCGGCTGGTTCGCGGGATTGCCGGACGCGGCACGAACCACTCCACCCCTGACACGGTCCATCGCGAGCCGCGCGTCGTCGAACGGCAGCGCGAACCGCTCGGTCAGGACGGCGAGGACATCGCCACGGCGCGTCCCCTCCGCCTCGGCCGCACGGAGATAGCGGACAAGAGCGGGTACCGATGTTCCGCGAGCGAGGCGCACCGTCAGGTCGTCCGTCCATTCCACCCGACGAGGATGCCCGCCGCGATCGCGTTCCACAAGCGAGATCATTTTCCTCACCCGGCCGTACGCGATTGACACGTCCAGTCGGGGCGGGCAAGGTTGCAGTCGGCCACGCGCACCGCGTGGGCACTCCGCATGAGGGAATGACGCCTGTGATCCGGGTAGGCCGAGCGGCCGCCTGAGTGTCTCGCGACGCGACGGACAACCGTCGCGTGCCTGCGGCACGGCGGGGCGGTCCGACGTCTCCTCCGCCCGTCGCACCCTCTCATGCATCGAGGTCTTCCGTTGAGCATGGATGCCCGCATCCAACAGTCAGTCGTCGTCAACCTGTCCCGCCGGCCCGCGCCCGTCGAGGTGGGGCCCTTCGTGATCGGGCTGGACCCGGCGACGCCCAGCCCGTACGTCAACTACGCGACGCCGCGTCCCGGCGCCGCCGTCACCGCGGCCGACGTCACCGCACTGGTCGCGGCGTTCCGCGCCGCGGACCGCAGACCCCGTCTGGAGTACGTGACCAGTTGCGCCCCCGATCTGGAGGCGCTGCTGACCGCCGCCGGCTTCACAGTGGAAGCCCGGCACACCTACCTGGTCTGCGTACCGGGCACGCTGTCGTCGCCACCCGTGCCGGACCACGTGAGCCTGTGCGAACCGGGCGCCGACGCCCAGCGCGCCGCGCTGATCAGCGTGCAGAACGAGGCGTTCGGCGGCGATCCGGTCGCCTCGGAGGCCGACGTGGCCCGCATGCGGCGCCAGCAGGATGCCGGGGGAGTGGTCGTCATGGCCGTCAGCGACGACGGCACGTGCGCGGGTGGCGGTGGTGCGGCTGCGCCCGCCGGTGCGGTCAGCGAGGTGGCCGGCATCGCCGTTCGCGTGCCGTACCGTCGCCGCGGACTGGCGTCCGCGATCACCGCCGACATCACCCGGAGGCTGTTCGGCGCCGGTACGGAGGTCGCCTGGCTGGAGGCCGGCGGCGAGGATTCGTGGCGGGTCTACGAGCGCGTCGGCTACCGGCCCGGCGGTCAGCGGCTCTACATCGCCACGAACTGAGGACGGAGGAGCCCGGGCCGGGTTGCGGCGACCCGGACCCGGGCTGGGGCGCTAGCTGTCGAACCAGACGACGAGCCGCACGTTGTCGTCGCCGTACCGTTCGGCCAGCTCACGCATGCGGTCCAGCAGCGCGCGGAGCTGCGGGTCGGCGCGCAGCACATCACCGTGGGTCAGGCGCTCCACCCGCCACACCCGGTCGGCAGCGCGCCATTCGGTTCCCTCCGGGTAGGCGCTGCCCCGGTGGTCCGCGTGCTCGCCGGCTACCTCGCGCCAGGCTCGCCCGTGGTGTCCGGCCTTGCCCACGAAGCGCGGTCCCTGGCTCGTCAGCTCGTACTCGTGGATCCGGTCGTCCACCCGGGGCGCCTGCGCGCTCCAGTCGACGGATGCCAGCTGCGTCCATGTCACCCAGGTGTGGTCGTGTTCGCCGTCCGCGAGGAGAGCGAGCAGATCCGCGCCGGCGTCGTCCGGCAGGCCACGGCCGGGCGCGACCGGCTCGAACCCGGCGTGGTTGCGCACACCGAACAGCAGCCCGAAGGCGTCGTAGTGGCGAGGTAACGCGTCCAGGCTGACGTCGGCCAGCTGCCAGGACGCACCCGGACCGTGTGGCCGGATCTCCACCCCACCGGCGATGTCGGTGCCCATGTCACCCATCCTCGCAGCCGAGATGGTGCCCGCCACCGGACCGTTCGTATCGTCGTCGTGTCACGAACGCGGCGTCCGATCCCCGCCGGACAGCCGTCCTCTCGTCGGCCAGGCTTCCCACCATGAACAACGCACTCGACGGCAAGGTAGCTCTGGTCACCGGTGGTGGCCGTGGCATCGGCGCGGCGGTGGCCCTTCGCCTGGCCGAGGACGGCGCCGATGTGGCGCTGACGTTCCAGCGGAATCAGCGGCGCGCCGACGACGTGGTGGATCAGATCAAGGCCGCGGGGCGGCGGGCGATCGCCGTACGGGCCGACAGCGCCGACCCGGCGGCGGTGATCGCGGCGGTGGACCGGGCCGCCGGCGAGCTGGGCCGGTTGGACATCCTGGTCAACAACGCGGGCGCGTTCCTGCTCGGGCCGCTGGAGCAGTTGAGTCTCGACGAGTTCGAACAGACGGTCGCGGTCAACGTCCGGGCGCCGTTCGTCGCCTCGCAGGCCGCGGTGCACCACATGTCCGCGGGCGGACGGATCGTCAACATCGGCAGCAACACGGCCGAGCGGGCGGTCTTCCCGGGCTTCTCGCTCTACGCGATGAGCAAGACCGCCCTGATCGGTCTGACCAAGGCGCTCGGGCGCGAACTCGGCGGCCGAGCGATCACGGTGAACCTGGTGAACCCCGGTGCCACGGACACCGAGCTGAACCCGGCCGACGGCCCGAACGCGGACGCGATCAACGGATTCACCGCCCTCGGCCACTACGCGCGGCCGGCCGACGTGGCCGCCGCCGTGGCGTTCCTGGCGGGCCCGGACGGGCGTTACGTCACCGGCGCGACAGTGAACGTCGACGGCGGGTTCACCATCTGAGCGTCGGCCGGCGCCAGGGTGGGACCGGGCGCTGACGGCCTGCCCGCCGCGGCGCAGCGCGGCGGTTAGGGTGTGCCGGTGTGGAAGGCGGTGTCCCGGGGTGACCGTCATGGTTGACGCGGACGACGTCCGCCGGGTGGCGCTGTCGCTGCCGCACGTGGTCGAGATCGACAGTGACGGCTTCGACTTCCGGGTCGCCGGCAAGGGGTTCGTCTGGTCCTATCCCGAGCGCACGCCCGGTAGGCCGCGACGCATCCGCACCGACATCGCCGTGCTGTACGTGGGCGACGAGGCGGAGAAGCAGGCGTTGCTCCTCGGCGAGCCCGACCTCTTCTTCACCACGCCCGCGTACGACGGGTCACCCCTGGTCATGCTGCGGCTGGCGCACGTCGGCGTCGACCGCCTGACGGAACTGGTCACCGACGCGTGGCGGATGCGCGCCCCCGACCCGCTTCCCGGTGACATCCACGAGGGCACCCGCTAGTCGTCCAGGATCTGCTCCCGGAGGATGTCGGCGTGCCCGCAGTGCTGGGCGAACTCGCGTAGGACGTGGAGATACACCCACCGCAGCGGAACCGGGCCTCGCCGATGCCCGGTGAGGATGTCGTCCAGGCCCCGCGTGGAGGTCGCCCGGCGTGACGCGTCGCGGGCGTCGCGGTAGGCCTGCCGCACGCCGGCGATCGTGTCGCCGTCGTCGAGGAGGAACGAGTCCTCCGACCGCTCCGGGATGCCGATCTCGGCGCGCGACCGGCCTGTGACGGCCTCGTCGAACCAGACCTTCTCGACGAAGGTCGCGTGTTTCACCAGACCCAGCAGCGTGGTCCGGGAGGACACCAGCGACCGGCGCGCCTGTTCCTCGGTCAGCCCGTCCAGGCAACGGTCGAGCGCGTCGCGGTGTTCGTCGAGAAACGCCTCGAACTGGGCCTGGAGCGGCTGCGCGACGACCTCGGCGGAGAAGGTGGGCGGGAAGGACGGCATGGACGAAGCATCCCAGATCGGCGGCTCCACCCGCCCGCGGGCGGCTGAGTTGCAGGGCGGGGCCTACGGCTGGAAGTACCTGGACATCATGTCGCCGACCCATTCCGGCTGCCGGACGTCGGCGGGGACGAACTCCTTCAGCACCGGCTTCAGGTCGATGACGGGCGTGCCCGACACCGCGTCGAGGCCCACCACCGTCAGTTCGCGGCCGTCGACGGACTCGATCCGGCAGCAGGTCACGCCGATGCGGTTGGGCCGGCGGGGGCCGCGACCGGCGAACACGCCCATCGGCGGCAGGTCGGTCCGGCCCCGGTAGGAGCGGGGTTCCCGGAAGTCGCCGCCGTCCGGGAACCGGTCGAAGACGAAGAAGACCTCCACGTGGGAGAACTCCTCCAAGCCCTGCAGGCACGCCTCGCCGAAGCGTTCGTCGACGACGATCGTGCTGCGGACCGCACCCCAGTTGTCGCTGTGCTGGATGTCCGTCCGGTCGTTGCGGACGGTCCCGATGGAAGTGATCTCGAAGCTGCGCATGATCGGATTCTCCGTTTCGTGCTGGCGGGTCAGGCGGCGAGCAGCAGTGCGCTGATCACCAGCATCACCACTGCGGTGGCGCCGTGAACGCCGTAGACGGCGGTCGCGGGGCCGTTGCTGCGGCGCACGATCAGCGCGTCTGCGACGGGTATGCCGGTGGCGGCGAGCATGAACCAGCCCAGCAGATGGGGTGTCGCGCCGGCCACCAGGATGAGGATGAAGACGCCCGAGGCGATGTCGCGTACGGCCTTGACGGTCAGCCAGGCCCGGAAGGTCGGGTCCTCGGTCGGCGTGTCGGGGATGCCGAAGCCGGCGGCGCCCTGCGGCGCCCGGAAGGCGAGCACGCCCATGAGGACGCAGCCCGCGCCGATCAGCCCGGCGAGCACTGTGGCGACTGTGGTGAGCATGGATGGCATCCCCTCGGTGACGGCGGATTGCTAGCGGCGCTAGCAGTGAGAGCGACGATAGATTGCCGCCGACAGGATGTCTAGCGCTGCTAGGATCCGGTCATGTCTGCTGTCAGCGAGCGCCGCGAACGTGAACGGGCGCAGCGTCATCGATTGATCGTCGCCGCCGCGCGCGAGCTGGCCGAGACCGAGGGCTGGGAGGCGGTGACCACCAGGCGGCTGGCGGACCGGGTCGAGTACAGCCAGCCGGTGCTCTACAGCCACTTCAACGGCAAGGGCGCCATCGTCGCCGCCGTCGCCCTGGACGGGTTCACCGAGCTCGCCGCCCATCTGAGCCGCGCCCGGCAGGCCGCGCCCGCCCCCGGGCAGTCCCTGCGCGCGGTCTGTCACGCCTACCTGGACTTCGCGACCGAGCGGCCGGCCCTGTACGACGCCATGTTCGTCCTGCCCACCGAACTGCGGTTCGCCAGCGCCGAGACCCCGCCGCCGCTGCGAGCCTGCTTCGACGAGTTCGTCAGCTGCTTCGACCCGGGAGACGAACGGCGGGAGCTTTCCGCGGAGGTCCTCTGGAGCGCGCTGCACGGCATCACGGTGCTGTCCCGCAGCGGCCGTGTCCCGGCGGGCGGGCAGGAGGGGCGACTCGACTTCCTCGTCGCCCGGTTCGGGACAGCCGGCGACGGGCCGCTGACCTAGGATCGTGATCATGGATGTTCTCCGATACGCGGCGTTCACCGCCGACCCCGCCGGTGGCAACCCGGCCGGTGTCGTCCTCGATGCCACGGGCGTCGGGGACGCGGAGATGCGGCAGGTGGCGGCCCAGGTCGGCTACTCCGAGACGGCGTTCCTCGTGCCCGCAGCCGGGGACGGGCGGTTCACGGTGCGCTACTTCAGCCCGAAGGCGGAGGTGCCGTTCTGCGGCCACGCGACGATCGCGTCGGCAGTCGCCTACGCCGAGCGGCACGGCCCCGGTGTGCTGCACCTGGATACCCGCGCCGGACTGGTCGAGGTCGCCACGAGCGCGCAGGCCGACGGCACCACCACCGCCACGCTGACCAGCGTCGCGCCGCGCACCGTACCCCTTGCCGCCGGCGACCTCGCGGCGCTGCTCGCCGCGTTGCGCTGGGCGCCGGACGATCTCGACGCGACGCTGCCGCCGCGTGTCGCGTACGCCGGGGCCTGGCATCCGATCGTGGCCGCCGCGACCCGGCAGCGCCTGGCGGACCTGGACTACGACATGGCGGCGCTGAGCGCGCTCATGGCCGAGCGGGACTGGACGACTGTCGACCTGGTGCACCGGGAGTCCCCGCTGGTGTTCCACGCGCGCAACCCGTTCCCGCCCGGCGGCGTGGTCGAGGACGCCGCGACCGGGGCGGCGGCGGCCGCGTTCGGCGGCTACCTGCGCGAGCTGGGCCTGGTGCGGCCGCCCGCGACGGTCACCGTGCGGCAGGGCGAGGACATGGGCCGTCCGAGCCTGCTCACCGTCGGCATCCCCGCCGGACCCGGCACCGGGATCGCGGTGACCGGCACCGCCGTGCCCATTCCGGAGGACGCCGGATGAGGCCGGACCACGACGGGCTTCGCCGAGTCTGCTTCCTCTCCTTCGTCCACGAAGCGCATTTGAGACGCTGGGCGCACAGCGTCGGATCCGGGGCGGCTCGTTCGTAGTACGGGTGAGAGGCGGCCGGACCGGGCCGCCCGGACAAGGGAGTCATGGCATGCCGCGGTACCTGATCTCGTTCAACGACGGCGCGATGGACCACATCCCCGCCGAGGAGATCCCCCAGGTGGGCAAGGACGCGCACGCGGTCATCCAGGAGGCCGTGAACGCGGGCGTGTTCGTGTACGGCACCGGGCTCGAACGCCAGCAGGCGAGCATCGTCGGTACGGACGGGGTGGTCACCGACGGGCCGTTCCCGGAGACGAAGGAGGTCATCGGCGGGTTCGTGGTCCTCGACGTGGCCTCACGCGACGAGGCGCTGAAGTGGGCCGCCAAGATCGCCGTCTCGTGCCGCTGCGCACAGGAGGTCCGGGAGATCATGCCCGACCCCGAGACGGAGGCGATGCTCCGCGCGGCGGGCCGGTGACAGGTCCGAAGTCAGAGCGATTCGCACCGGCAGGCCGCGGCGGCCACGGTGAACCGCGAAAACCGGTTGGCGGCCCCGGCGAGCGCTGTTAGCTTGCCGGTGGCCGTGCCGGAGGACGAGGGAGGTGGTACCCGTGACCGCAGTAACGACATGGGTGCTCCCCTCGGGGGTCACGGCCGGGCGATAGGTCGTCCGGGAGCGCCGTCGCACTCCCGAAAGGCACGACCATGCGATTCACCTCCGAACAGCGCCTCGCCGACGGCGTCCGCGAGCGTACGTTCGCCCTCGGTGGGATCCCCGGCCTCCTGTGGACGCCCGCGTCCACGTCCGCGCCGGCCCCGCTGATCCTGCTCGGCCACCCCGGCGGGCTGCGCCGGATGTATCCCCGCCTGGTGGCCCGGGCGGAGGGCTGCGCCGCGCAGGGCTTCGCCGCGGCCACCATCGAGCTCCCCGGAAGCGGCGACCGGCCGGCGTCCGCCGCCGCCGAGCAGGCCCGCGCCGACCTGCACCGCGCACTGGCGGCCGGTGAGCCGGTGGCCGACGAGGTCGTCGACCGGCTCGTCCTGCCGCTGGTCGAGACGGCGGTCCCGGAGTGTCGGGCCGCGCTGGACGCCCTCCTCGCGCTGCCGGAGATCGGCGGCCCGGTCGGGTACGCCGGCGGCGTGATCTCGGTCGGCGTACGGCTGGCGGTGGTCGAACCGCGCATCGTGGCCGCGCTCCTGTTCGCCGGGAGCTTCGTGCCGCGCACCATCGTCGAGGAGGCCCGGCGGGTCACCATTCCGCTGCATGTCCTGCTGCAGTGGGACGACGAGGGCAACGACCGGCAGATGGCGCTGGACCTGTTCGACGCCTTCGGCTCGGCGGAGAAGACGCTGCACGCCAACATGGGCGGGCACACGGGCGTACCACAGTTCGAGGGTGAGCCCGCGAACCGGTTCTTCGCCCGGCACCTGAGGTAGGGCAGGGACGCCTGCTGTTCGCCTACCAGCTCGCGGTCCAGCTGTACCAGGGACCGCCGAGATGCGTGAAGCGCGGAGCTTCGAAGTCCTCGTTCGCGAGGTCGGCGGTGGGGCCCTGCGGCAGGTAGGCGAACCCGGCGTCGTTCAGCATGTACCCGTTCGTCTCGTAGAGCACCACTCCGCCGGGCACCGTGTAGGCCGAGGTGATGATGTAGGCGCCGATCCGGTGCGGCACGTGCACGCTCGACCACTCGGCGTCCTGCGGGCTCGCTGCGGGCAGCGTGGCGACCACCCGCTCGAACGCACCACGGCTCACCGCCCAGCGGGCCTGGAACGGCGCTCCGGCGACGACCAGCGCCGCCGTGAGCACGACGATCACCGGGGCGACCAGGAACCGCCAGGACCAGCGGCGGCGCTCCACCACGAAGAAGCCCACCAGGATGGCCCAGCTCAGACCGGCCACGGCGAACAGGAAAACCACGCCGAGCATCACGTAGAAGACGAAGCCGGGGACACTGACGGCCCAGAGCAGACAGACCCCGGTGATCGCCACCCCGATGTGCAGGGTCCGCCATGCGTTCCTCGTCCAGCGGTCGGCCGGCGGGCCGCCCCGCGCGCCGGTCACGCGGATCCGTCCACCGGCGACGCCCAGGTGGGGCGCCTGATCAGGCAGAACGGGTGACCCGCCGAGTCGGCGTACACGTGGTCGCCCGGCAACCGCCGCGCGCCCAGCGCGAGCACCGCCTCGCCCGCCGCGTCCTGGTCGTCGACCATCACGTCGAGGTGCATCTGCTGCGGCACCGCCGGATCCGGCCACGTCGGCGGCACCAGCCCAGGGGCGCGCTGGAACGCCAGCCCGGACGCCGCCGTGCTCGCCGACACGACGGTGAAGTCGTCGTCCGCGTACGTGATCGGGTCGCCGAGGACCGCGCTCCAGAACCGGGCCTCGGCCATCGGATCCGGGCAGTCGACGATCAGGTGGTGGAGCCTGCCGACCGGCATCGCGATCACCCCGTTCCCGACCCTGCCGCCGGACGTCAGCTCAGCCGCAGGTCGTGCTCGTCGAGGGCGGCCTCGATGACGCCCAGCGCCTTCGGCCCCATGCCGTGCAAGCGGGCCAGCTCCGCGCGCGGCACCCCGGCGAGCTGGCGCAGCGTCGTGTAGCCGGCGGCGTTCAGCGCCCGCGTGGCCGGTGCGCCGATCTTCGGCAGGCGATCCAGGGGCGAGGTCATCGCCCGATGCTAGACCGCCGGTTCCGAACCCGATGCCCCGGCGAGCGTACGGCCGGCCGGCCGCCGCTGTGGCAGCGCCGCCAGGCCCAGCACGAGCAGCAGCAGGACCGCGCCGAGCAGGAACGGCAGCGACAGGGCCGGCTGACCGAGCCATTCCCACGGCACGTGCCAGCGGGGATGCGGCTCGCTCAGGTGGTGCGTGAGCATCAGCGGCGCGCTCAGCAGGATCGGCGCGGCCCAGAACACCATCGCGACGCCGTACAGGAACTTCGCCGGCCCCTGCACCAGCCGGCGCCGTCCTTCGGTGCGCCGGCTGGCCCAGCCGAACAAGACCCAGCCACCCAGCGCGCCGAGTACGAAGGCGAGCAGACCGGCGGGATAGGCGGCGCCGGGGGTGGCGCGGCCGAGGGTGAGGCTCATCGAACCCTCGGCGTTGATTGCCACCGCGAGGACGTGGTCGTCGCGTGCGGCGTACACGGTGATGTCGGAGGGGATGGACGCCGGGTCGCATCGCGGACTGCCGGGGACGCAGCCGTACGCGTCGGACCGGACGGGCTCGCTCTGCTCCCACCCGGTGGCGTCCAGACGCTGCCGCAGCTCGGTGAGGCCGGCGGCCGGCATCTGGTCGAAGGACGCGCTCAGCTCGGCCGGCGCGTACTCGCCGCCGTCGCCGAGCAGCAGCTCGGACAGGAGATCCTCGTTCAGCGGGTGGCCGTAGATGAGGAACACGGCGGGCGGGTCGTCCTGGTCGAGGTGGCTGACCTGCCGGTCCGGATAGAGCTGTCCCACCACGGCGGCGAGGTCACGGTGGTCGAGCGGGCGGGAGCCGAGCCAGGCGAGCCAGGTGCCGAACGACGCGGCGAACAAGCCGCAGACCACCGCGAACACCGACGCCCAGGCCACCACGCTGCGGCTCGCCGGCCGTCCCAGCCGGGCGCGCAGACCGTGGCGTACGAGATTCGCCGCCACCCGGCTACGCCGGTGGGCCGAGCCGACGTCCCGTACCGTCTCCAGGATCTCGGCCCCGCGCGCGCGGCGGTAGTCACGGGGGTAGGCCAGCAGCAGCCAGCGGTGCACGGGTTTCTCCCAACGAGGCCGCGACGGGTGGGGGTCAGGCGGGGCGGGGCCGGAGGGCGCGCAGCCGGGACTCGGCGGCGGACGCGAGCTGCCGCAGCCGCTCGGTCTGGCGTGCCAGCTCGGCCTGGCCGTCGGCGCGCAGCCGGTAGTAGCGGCGCAGCCGGCCGTCGACCACCTCTTCGTGACTGAGTTCGACGAGGCCCTGCGCGACCAGGCGGTCCAGGGCGGCGTAGAGCGTGCCCGGCAGCAGGTTGACGCGACCGCCGGACAGGCCGGCGACGTCCTGGATGATCCCATAGCCGTGGCGCGGCTCGTCGGCCAGCGCGGTCAGGATCAGGAAGGTCGCCTCGCGCATCTCACCCACCGAGGCAACATATACAGCTGATCAATGCATGGTCAACGGTCGTCGAGCAGTTGTCGTCCGGCCATGAAGGCGCGCAGCGCCCCGGCGTCCTCGGCGGACATCAGCCAGCGGGGGATCACGGTGGCCGGCATCCGTCCCACGTACACGATCCAGAAGTCCGGGGTCTCGGTGACCCGCGTGACGCCGTCCCAGGCGATGCCGCCGGACTCCGAACCGCTGCGCATCATGATGTTGCGGTCGTCGATGTCGTAGCCGCCCTCGACGGCGTAGCCGCCGGAGCGGCGCCGGGCCCGCCACCGCACCCACGGCGCGTACAGCATCGACAGCACACCGGCCACGATGAATGCGGTCCACAGCGACGCGAAGCGGTCACCCCGGTCCGACGCCTGCGAGGCGATCCACCCGATAACCCCGATCGCGGCGAGGGCCGCGCCGATGTAGCCGAACCGGCGCAGCCGGGCGGCGGCGAGCGCGGCGGCCACGCGGGCCGGATAGGCAGGGTCGGCCGGTACGGCGAAACGGATCTGCATCGGCACCGAGGACCACCCACCGGACTCGTGTTCTGGACGGCGGGAGCGCTGCCCCGCGAAGACGTGCGGCTCCACGTTACCGGTGGCCGGCGGGGGTGCGGTTTTCCGCACCCCCACGGCTGGGGCCGGCCCGCGCAGGTCGGCGGCCGACCTCATGGTCCGGAACACGGCCGGTTCATAGCGTCATCGGCATGATCCGTTTGTGGCACGTAGCCGGCCGGCTGGCCGAGGAATCCGATCCGCCGCAGGGTGGGCTGGCCGGGTTGGTGACCGATCTGATGGAGCGGCTCGGCGCCCCGGGCGCCGGCTTGGCGGTGGCGCTGGAGAACCTGTTCCCGCCCATCCCGAGCGAGGTGATCCTGCCGCTGGCGGGGTTCACCGCCAGTCAGGGCCGGATGAACCTGTTCGCCGCGATCCTCTGGACCACCATCGGTTCGGTGGTGGGCGCGCTGGCGTTGTACTGCGTCGGGGCGGCGCTCGGACGTGACCGGGTCCGCGCGATCGCGGTACGGCTGCCGTTGATCCAGGTGAGCGACATCGACCGGACGGAGACGTGGTTCGCCCGGCACGGGGTGAAGACGGTCTTCCTGGGCCGCATGATCCCGATCTTCCGCAGCCTCATCTCCATCCCGGCCGGTGTGGAGCGCATGCCGGTCGCCACGTTCCTGCTCTACACCACGCTGGGCAGCCTGATCTGGAACACCGTGTTCGTGATGTCGGGCTACCTGCTCGGGGAGAACTGGCACTCGGTCGAGCCGTACGCCGGGACGTTCCAGCGGGTCGTCATCGTGGTGTGCGCGCTCGCCGTCGCGTACTTCGTCGTGTCCCGGCTGATCAGGGCGCGCCGTCCGCGACCGGCGACCGAGCACGCCGTACGCGGCACGCTGTACGGAACCCCGCGCCGGCCGGACGACAGCCGGTGACCGGTGGCTAGGTTGGCAGGCGGCCGGACACGCACCCGGCCGCCTGCCATCGACCCGGGACGACACGAGCCACGACGGGAGGCCCCGATGCCGGAGCACACGGTCCACGGCCGGCGGTCGCGCCTGGCCGCCGTGGCCCGGCGGGGCCGGCCGGTGGCGGCCGTGGCCGCCGGTGTGCTGACCGCCGTGGCCGAAGCCCTGTTCCTGCTCCTCGCCGGGCTCGCCGTGGTCGCGGTCTCGCCGGTGCCGGCGGTCCGCCGCCGCGTCGGTGCCACCACCATCCGGTACGCCCGGCGCGTCGCCGGGTGGGAGCGGCGCCGGCTGGCCGCGATCGCCTCGGAGGAACCGCCGGCACCGGTGCGGGCGAGCGGAGCGCGGGTCGTCGGCTATCTGGCCGCCCGGCTCCTGCCGGCGGCGCTCGGCGCGCTCACCGCCGGGCTGCTCGTGGTGGGCGTCGTGCTCGCCGCCATCGTGGTGCGCTCCTTCGTGGCGGGCACCATGACCGTCGCCGGCTTCCTGCTCCAGGTGCTGATCGGGGCCGCCCTGCTGGCGGTGAACCTCCAGGCGATGGCCGGCGTGGCGACGCTGGACCGCCGGCTGGCCCGCCGCCTGCTCGAATCCCACACGCGCGAGGCGTTGCAGCGGCGGATCAGCGAACTCGCGGTCAGCCGGGCCGGCGTCATCGCCGCTGTCGACGTCGAGCGCCAGCGCATCGAGCGCGACCTGCACGACGGGCTGCAACAACACCTCGTCGCCCTCGGCATGCTGCTCGGGCGGGCACGCCGCAGCCGCGACCCCGGCAAGGCACGCGCCCTTCTCACCCAGGCGCACGAGGACGCCCAGCGCGCCGTCGACGAGCTGCGGGAGGTGGCCTGGCGGGTCTACCCGTCCGCACTCGACCACACCACCCTCGACGAGGTGCTGACCATGGTGGCGCAGCGGTCGGCCACGCCCGTGAAGATCACCTACGATGTGCCGGTCCGGCCCGCCCGGCCGGTCGAGACCGTGCTCTACTTCGTCGCCTGCGAGGCGCTCACCAACGCCACCAAACACGCCCGGGCCACGCTCGTCGCGATCGAGATCGAGGCGCGGGACACGACGATCGGGATGCGTGTGCACGACGACGGCATCGGCGGCGCCGACCCGCACGGCAGCGGCCTGCAGGGGCTCGCCCGCCGGGTCGCCGCGCTCGACGGCCGGTTCGACGTGCACAGCCCACCCGGTGGACCCACCACGATCCGAGCGGAGCTGCCGTGCGCATAGTCCTCGCCGAAGACTCCACCCTGCTGCGCGAAGGGCTGGTCCGCCTCCTGGCCGACGAGGGACACCAGGTGCTGGCCGCCGCCGCGGATGCCGACCAGCTCGTCGCCGCCGTCGACGAGCACCGCCCCGACGCCGTCGTCACCGACGTCCGGATGCCGCCCACCAACACCGACGACGGACTGCGGGCCGCGCTGGAGATCCGCCGCCGCTGGCCGCACATCGCCGTGCTCGTCCTGTCCCAGTACGTCGAGAAGCGCTACGCCGCGAAGCTCCTCGCCGACCGGTCCGAAGGCGTCGGGTACGTCCTGAAGGACCGCGTCGCCCAGGTCGAGGAGTTCCTGGACGCGCTCGACCGCGTCGCCGCCGGCGCCACCGCGCTCGACCCCGAGGTCGTCCGGCAGCTCATGTCCGCCACGAGCCACGGCGACCCGCTGGGCCGCCTCACCCCGCGGGAACGCGACGTGCTGCACCACATGGCGCAGGGCCACACCAACGCCGCGATCGCCGGACGCCTGCACGTGTCGCAGAGCGCGGTCGAGAAGCACGTCAACACCATCTTCGACAAGCTCGACCTCACCCACGTGACCGGCTACAGCCGCCGCGTCCTGGCGATCCTGCGCTACCTCGGCTCCTGATCCCGCCCGGCCCGGGTCTGCACCGCGAGAGGGCCCGGCCGGTCAGATCCGGCGCAGCACCAGCGTCACGAAGCCCAGCACGCCGCGGTATCCGCGCAGCCACTGGTCGCGGTGCTCCCGGGCGGCGGCGAGCGCCTCGGCGGCATCCGGGTGACCCGGGTTGTCCAGCGCCCACTCGGTCAGCGAACCGGTCCACGACCACTCGTAGTCGTCCCACTCGGCGGCGTCGCTGACGTGCGCGTACACCGGGGTCCAGCCGGCCTGCTCGGCGGCCGCGACCAGGCCGTCGAGGTCGGTGTGGTCGTCGGGCTTCGCGCCCAGCGCCGCCAGCGCCTCCGGCGTCGGCGGCACCTGCCAGAATCCCTCGCCCACCATCAGGATGCCGTCGGCGTTCACGTGCCGGCCGGCCAGTTCCAGCGTCCCGCCGAACCCGCCGAACGCGTGCGTCGACCCGACGCACAGCACCAGGTCGTAGTCGCCGTCCGGCACGTACGACCGGGCGTCGCGCTCGTGCAGCGTGAGCCGGTCGGCGAGGCCGCGCACGGCGACGGCCTCGGTGGCGCGTTCGAGCGCGTACGGGTTGAGGTCCACGCCGTCGGCGTGCCCGTCCGGGTGGTGCGCGAGGGCCTGCAACGTCCAGGCGGCCTCGCCGCAGCCCAAATCGAGGATCCGGGCCGCCGGCCGGCGACCGGCCCGGCGCAGCAGCCGGTTGACGTTGACGCCGGAGAGCGGGGCCGCGATCGGGTGATGCGAGTGCGCGATGCTGCTGAGCCGTTGACGGTCCATCGCCGCAGTCAACACGAGGACGCCAGGCCCGCGCACCCCGGTTGCCGCGGCGGTCAGAGCCGGCAGACGATCGTCGCGTCGTCGGTGGCGACGCCGCCGCGCGCCTCGGCCTCGCGCACCCGGCGGACGACCTCGGCAGGGCCGTCGGTCGCCAGCAGGCGCAGCAGCCCCGGCCAGTCGGTCAGGCCGAACGTGTCGACGAGACGGCTCGCGCCGTTGCTGAGCATCGCCGCCGTGCGTACGCCGTCGGCCGGGCACTCGCCGGTGACGGCCTCGTCCACCACCCGGGGGTCGTCCTTGGCGACCCAGAACCCACCAGGGCTGTTCCGGTAGCCGCGCAGCTCCATCAGCAGCCGCCGGTACTCGTCGCCGCCCTCGGGCACGTCCTTCAGCCGCTCCTCGAAGGACCGGGCGATCACCACCTCGCGCGGATCGTGGGCGACGACGGGATCACCCGCCGCCCGGCCGACGACCGCGACCGCGTCGCCGAGGACCAGGTGCTCGACGGTCCCGCCGGAGAACCGGAGCATCGCCACGGCCGCGAACGGGCTGATCGGATGAGCGACGTCGCAGGTGCCGCGGTGCGCGTCGGTGACCCGCTCGATGCCCTCGGCCAGCACGTCGCGCAGGCTCCGCTCCTCAGAGAGCGCACCGAGCAGCGCGCCGCCGAGGCGGGTCGCGTACCAGGCGATGCCGTGGTGGCAGACCTCGTCCGCGCCGGCGATGCCACCGGCGCCGTCCACCAGGACCATGCCGCAGGGTACGGCGCCCGCGAAGTCCTCATTGGCCCGGCCGGGATGACCCGCGTCGGTCGCCATCGCTACCCGCATCGGCTCATCATGCCGTGATCGACCGGTACGCGGTGCCCCCGCGTCAGGAGGCCCGTAGCCACCGGACGGCCAGGCGGGCTCCCTGATGGAGCAGTACGCCGGCGCCGGTGTTGACGACGGCGAGCACTGCCGCACCGAGCAGTCCGGTGCCGACGTCCATCACGCCGGTCGCGACCAGCAGGACCGGCCAGCCCAGCGCGGCGGCGACGAGCGACGACCGCCACCAGCGCCCGAGGAGAACCCCGAACAGGATCAGCACCGGGATCATCGCGGGCGACCTCCCACCGTCGGCTCGTTCGAGCGTACGCCCGGCTCACCCCCGTTCAGCCGCCGGTCATGGCCCGGGCCGCGGCGAATCAGCCGTACGGGCGCGCCCGGGCCGCCAGGATGAGGTGATGCGCGCCAGTCAGAAGATCCGCCACCGGCACGCCGACGTCGACGGCCTGGAGGTGTTCTTCCGCGAGGCCGGACGGTCCGGCGACCCGGCGGTGCTGCTGCTGCACGGATTTCCCAGCTCGTCCCACACGTTCCGCGAGGTCATGCCCGCGCTCGCCGAGGGCGCGTACGTGCTCGCGCCCGACCTGCCCGGCTTCGGCATGTCCTCGTCGCCGACAGTCGCCGAGTACGACTACACGTTCGAGAACCTGTCGTGGACGGTCGAACGCCTCCTCGGCCGGCTCGACGTGGACCGGTTCTTCGTCTACCTGCACGACTTCGGCGCGCCGGTCGGATACCACCTGGCCACCCGTGCCCCGGAACGGATCCGCGGCCTCGTCGTGCAGAGCGGCAACGCGCACGCCGATGGACTCGGCACGCAGTGGGACACCGCGCGGGCGTACTGGGCCGACCCGGGCGAGGCCACCCGCGCCGCGCTGCCGGACTGGCTGACCTTCGCCGGCACCCGGGACCAGTACCTCGCCGGGCTGCCCGGCCACGTTCGCCCGTTGCAGGCACCGGAGGCGTGGCACCTGGACTGGGAGCGGATGACCCGGCCCGGCAACGTGGAGGCGCAGTTCGCGCTGTTCACCGACTACGCGAACCATGTCGCCCGGTTCGGCGAGATCGCCGCGTACCACCGCGCCCACCAGCCGCCGGCGCTCGTGCTGTGGGGCCGGCACGACGCGTACTTCGACGTGGCCGAGGTGCTCGCGTACCACCGCGTGCTCGACCGGATGGACGCGCACATCTACGACGGCGGCCATCTGCTGCTGGAGACGCACGCGGCCGAGTGCGCCGCGCTCATGCGCGCGTTCGTGCGGGACCACTCGTGAGCCGGCGCCGACCTTGCCCCGCGGCTGAAACACGAGCTGCATCACCGGCTGCGGCCGACGACCGGCCGAGACCCCGGCGGGCGCTGGACCGGAGCTGACGTCACGGAGCGGTCGGCGGCTTCGCCTTCTGCGGGTGGATCGTCTCGTGCCGGGCCAGCATGGCGACGAACTCGCCGATCTTGCGCTGCCGGGTCTCCGCGCGCTTGACCGCATTGAGCCGGTGGATGAGCGAGAACCTGTTGGCACTGGTGAGGACGTCGAACATGGCCTGGGCGGCGGGTTCGGCCGCGATGGCGGCGAGCAGGTCGGCGGGCACCTCGGCCTCCGACGGCGGCGCGTAGGCCGCCGCCCACCGGCCGTCCGCCTTCGCCGCCTCCACCGCGACCCGGCCCGCGGGCGTCATCCGCCCCTCCGACTCCAGCCGGGCCACGTGCGCGACGTTGCGCTGCGACCAGGAGCTGCGCGCCCGGCGCGGGGTGTACCGGATCCAGGAGCTCTCGTGGTCGCGCTTGCGGCCCTGCCCGTCGATCCAGCCGAAGCACAGCGCCTCGTCGACCGCCTGCTGCCAGGTCAGCGTGGTGATCGTGCCGCCCTTGCGGCCCAGCGCGAGCCAGACACCGGGCGACGTGTCGTGGTTGGCGGACAGCCACGCGCGCAGCGCCTGCGCGTCGGGCACGATCAGCTCGTCCAGCTCCTCGCTCGGCATGGCGGTCAGGCTATGGCGGGGGTACGACATCATCGGCGGGCCGCCAGCAACTCGACACCACAGTCGGCTGGCTCGTGCTCACCCCACCCGCCGCGCTGGCCGTGGACGGTTCCCGGACCGGCCGTGCTCGGTGACGTCCCGGCCTAGACACCGCCCGCGTTGTGCCGCGCCACCAGGTCCGGCAGCTCGTCCAGCGAGTCGATGCGGAACCGGCACCGGTCGGCCACGTCCGGCATGTCGAGGATGTGGCCCCACGGGCCGCGCCGGATCAGACACGCGGCCATACCGGCGGCCATCGCCGGGGCGGCGTCGTTGTCCGGCCGGTCACCGACGTACAGGATCGCCGACGCGTCGCCGCCGCCCTCGCGGACGACCCGGGCGAAGAACTCCGGCGCCGGTTTCGCCACGCCCCAGGCCGCCGACGTGCCGATCACGTCCACCGGCAGGTCAAGCGCCCGCAGCGTCGCCTCGGCGTGTTCCGGCTGGTTGCCGGCCAGGCCGACGCGCAATCCCTGCTCCCGCAGGGCGGCCAGGCACGCCCGCGCGTCCGGGTAGAGATCCTCCTCGCCGAACCACTCCGGGTCACCGGCCGCGACCCGGCGCGCGAGTTCGGCGGTGAGATCGAAGTCGGGCCGGAAGGCCCGGAACACCTCCTGGTAGTCCAGGCCCCGCGCGATCACCGCGCCGAAGACGGCGGAGAACGTGTGCCGTGGCACGCCGAGCCAGTCCGCCCAGGTCGCGAACTCGCGGGTCTCGTCGAGGATCGTCCCGCCCACGTCGAAGAAGACCGCCCGGATCATCAGCGGATCGTACTGTCGTTGATCAGCCTGTGGGGACCGCCCTGGTGGCGCAGACTGCCCGCATGAATCCCGCCTTCCTCCCCGAACCGCCGCAGAGCCCGGCGGCGAAAGCCGCGTACGAGGACGACCTCGCCGCCGACGGCTACGTCAACAACCTCACCCGCGTCTGGTGCTGGCGTCCCGACGTGCTGATGTCGTTCCAGAACACGCGCACCGAGCTGTTGTCCGCGTCGACGCTGTCCTCGCGGGAGGTTGCGGTGCTGGTCGCCGCCACCGCCGCCGCCCGGGGCGACTCGTACTGCGCGCTGGCCTGGGGCGCGCGGCTGGCCGGGATGAGCGACGAGGCGACGGCGGCCGGGGTGCTGCGCGGCACCGAGGCGGACCTGTCCGAGCGGGAGACGGCGCTCGCCGACTGGTCCCGCCGGGTCGTGACGGACCCGAACGCCACCATCGAAGCCGACACGCAACGCCTGCGCGACGCCGGCCTGAGCGACCGGGAGATCTTCGAGGCGACCACGCTGATCGCGTTCCGGCTGGCCTTCTCCACTGTGAACGACGCGCTCGGCGCGCGGCCGGACGCGCAACTGGCGGAGAAGGCGCCACCGCTCGTCCGGGAGGCGGTCACGTTCGGCCGCCCGGTCTGAGCGAGCGGGCACGCCCCGACGCCGGGGCGGCCTCGGGGCAGCGGGCCTCCACGCGACCGGAGATCATCATCTGGTGACCGACACCGCCGCGTACACCTTGGCCGTTCCGCCGTTGTTCGCCGCCCTGGCCCCGGCACGCGACGTCCTGATCGCCGGCGCCGGTGGCGGCTTCGACGTGTACGCCGGCCTGCCGTTGGCGCTGGCGCTGTGGCAGGCCGGCAAGCGGGTACACCTGGCCAGCCTCTCCTTCTCGGAGCTGGAGCTGCTCGACCGGCAGGTGTGGGTGGACGAGCACGTCGCGGCCATCCGGCCGGACACCCTCAGCCCCGACTGGTACTTCCCGGAGGCGCACCTGGCCCGCTGGCTGGCGGGCCGCGACCTGCCGCCGACCGTGCACGCCTTCCCGCCGTTGGGCGTGCAGCCGCTGCGCGAGGCGTACCGGCACCTGGTCGACCGGCTCGACCTCGACGCGATCGTACTCGTCGACGGCGGCACCGACATCCTGCTGCGCGGCGACGAGAGCGGCCTGGGCACCCCGGTGGAGGACATCACCAGCCTGGCCGCCGTGGCCGGGCTGGACGTGCCGATCCGGTTGGTGAGCAGCCTCGGGTTCGGCATCGACGCGCACGACGGCGTCAACCACGTCGAGGTGCTGGAGAACCTGGCCGTGCTCGACCGGGAGGGCGCCTACCTCGGCGCACTGTCCATTCCGGGCTCCAGCCGTGAGGCGGTGCTCTACCGCGAGGCGGTCGCGCAGGCCCAGGCCGCCACCCCGCACCGGCCGAGCATCGTCCAGGGGCAGATCGCCGCCGCCACCGGCGGCGCGTGCGGAGACGTACGGTTCAGCCGGCGCACCGGCCACGGCGACCTGTTCGTCAACCCCCTCATGGCGATCTACTTCTCCGTCGACCTGCCCCGGCTCGCCGCCCGCTGCCTCTACCTCGACCGGATCGAGAACACGATCGGGCGTCGTCAGGTCATCACCCGCATCGAGGCGTTCCGCGACGAGCTGCGGGCCACCCGGATCCCGCGGGCGTATCCGCACTGACGGCCACGGCATGTCGTACCGGTGTGGGAGGGTCCGGGCATGACGACGTTCGTGCTCATCCACGGTGGCGGGGGCAGCGCGTGGGACTGGCATCTGCTGGTTCCCGAGCTGGTCGCCCGGGGTCACGACGCGGTGGTGCCGGAGCTGCCGATCGGGGACCGGTCGGCGGGGTTCGCCGACTTCCGCCAGGCGGTGATCGACGCCGTCGGTGATCGCGACGACCTCGTGGTGGTCGGGCACTCGTACGGCGCGTTCACCGCACCGCTGGTCGCCGACCGGCTGCCGGTGCGGCTGCTGGTCCTGCTCACCCCGATGATTCCGCGGCCCGGTGAGAAGCCGGGGGACTGGTGGGGCAACACCGGCTACCGCGAGCCGGAGGGGCTCAGTGAGGAGCAGCAGTTCTACAACGGCGTGCCGGCCGAGATCGTCGCCGAGGCGCCCGCGCACGGCCGGGAGCAGGTGAGCGCGGAGTGGGACGAGCCGTGGCCGCTGCCCACCTGGCCGGCCGTGCCGACGGCGGTGCTGATCGGCCGCGACGACCGGTTCTTCCCCGCCGATTTCCAACGCCGGGTGGCCGCCGACCGGCTCGGCGTGGTGCCGGACGAGATCGACGGCGGCCACGCGGTGGTGCTCAGTCGTCCGGGCCCGCTCGCCGACCGGCTGACCGCCTACCTGTCGGACTGAGCGTCAGGTTGCCGGGTCCAGGACCGCAGGGTCGCCCCGGATGCCCGCTGCCCGGGCGGGTCTGGTGGCCCTCCTGGGCCGGGTGATCAGGGCTGCGATGTCCGCCGCGCCAGGTGGACGGTGACGTCGGCGGTGACCTCGACCGTGCCGGGCAGGACGTCCCGGACGCGGCGGAACACCTGCTCGCGTACCGGCGGTGGCAGTTCGAGATAGGCCGAGACGGTCGACAGGAGACCGACGTACTCGTCGGCGTCCGTCGTGATCCGCCGTTCGATGACCTCCTGGCGCACGTCGGCGAACCATTCGGAGGCACGCAGTTCGGTGCCGGGCCACTGCATGCCGGCCGCCGGTGGCGTTCCGTCCGGCGACGGGATCTCGTCGTCGGCGAGGTACCCGGACCGGGCCGCGGCCACCGCGTCGCGCAGCGCCGGGTCGGCCAGCCGCAGCGGGCCGCCGAACGAGGCGAACACGCCACCGGGCGCGAGCAGCGCGGCCATCCGCTCCCACCGCCGGTCCGGGGCCGTCCAGTGCAGCGCCGCCGCCGCGTACACCAGGTCGTGGCGCTCGTCGGCGTGCAGCCGCTCGAACGCGGCCTGCCGGACCCGGACGTCCGAGGGAACGTGCCGGCGCAGTTCGGCGAGCATCGCGGGGTCCGGGTCGGTGGCGGTGACCGCGATGCCGCGCCGGGCGAACACCCGGGTGGCCTTCCCGGTCCCGGCACCGATCTCCAGGGCGGTCCGGACGGGCCGATCCGCGTACGCCAGCACCAGGTCGGCGAGTTCCTCGGGATAGCCGGGCCGGAACCGCTCGTACGCCTGCGCGGCCGCTCCGAAGCTCAACGCACGACCCGGCATGCCGGCCATCCTCCCACGATCGGTCCTTCGTTCGCGGCTATCGTGCGCGGCGTGAGCGAAACCGGCTGGCTGGACGACACCCGCACCTCCTACGACACAGTGGCGTCCAGTTACGCCGACCTGCTGCGCGACGCCCTGGCGAACGAGCCGTTCCAGCGCGGCATCCTGGCTCTCTTCGCCGAGCTGGTCCGGGCGCGAGGGAGCGGGCCGGTCGCGGACGTCGGCTGCGGGCCGGGCCGGATCACCCGGCATCTCCACGATCTGGGCTTGAGCGCGTTCGGCGTCGACCTGTCACCGGCGATGATCGACCTGGCGCGGCGCGACCACCCGAGCCTCCGCTTCGAGGTGGGCTCGATGACCCGTCTCGACCTCACCGACGAGTGCCTGACCGGGTTGCTCGCCTGGTTCTCCCTGATCCACGTCCCGGACGACGAGGTGCCCGCCGTCCTCGCCGGATTCCACCGGGTGCTGCGGCCCGGCGGCGTCGTGCTGCTCGGATTCCACGCCGGTGACGGCAGCCGGCTCAAGACAGAGGGGTACGGCGGGCACCCGATGCGCGTCCACGTGCACCGCCGTCCACCGTGGCGCGTCGCGGCCTGGCTGACCGACGCCGGTTTCACCGTCGAGGCCGAGATGACGCATCACCCCGCGCCGGAGGTCGAGGGCGGCTTCGTCTTCGCCCACCGGTGACGTCGGCGGGCTACGCGTCCGGATCCCACGCTGCGATCCGGTCGAGTACGCGCCGATCGCCCTCGATGGTGAGCGCGTCCAGCGGTATCCGGCCGTAGAAGGCCAGGACCAGGTCACCGGCGGTGGAACGGGCGGCGGTGTCGGCCGGGCCCGCATCGGCTCCGGCGGGCAGGCGGGTGACCCGTGCACCGTCGGGGGAGAGCCGCACGCGCCACGATCCGCCCTCGGTGAGGTGGTAGTCGAGGACGGCCGGCTCGTACGGCCGCGGCACAGTTGTCGCGCAGCAGGTGAACAGGAAGTCCTCCACGCCGTCGAGGGCCACCTCGACCGGCAACGGCTGCGGCGCGCCCACGGTGAGCTGGGCGTCGTAGGTGTGCACCGCGATCTCCTGGAGCTGGTGCCGGGCGACGGCGCCGCAGTTCTGCGGGGACTGCGACGTGTCCCACCACGTCCAGCAGCCACGATCGGGTCCGGCGTCGCGCAGCGCGGCCAGCAGCCGCTCGGTGGACTCGGCCAGCCAGTCCCGCAGCGCCGCACGGTCCCGGGGTGCGCCCGGACCGTCCGGCGCGGCCCGCCCGGACGCCTCCGGTCCGGCCGCGACGGTGGTCGCCCACGAGCGGCGTCCCTCGCCGATGTGCCGGGCCAGGTCGAACAGCGTCCACTCGGGGCAGGTCGGCACCGGCGCGTCGAGGTCCGGCGCGGCGGCGACCGCGTCCCGGAACGCGGCCGACCGGTCGTCGATCAGCCGCAGCCGATCGGCAAACGTCAGGGGTTGGGTCACTCCGGCTGTCTACCACCGTGCCCGGAAGCCCGACAGCGAGTTTCGGCGAGCACGTGCGCGGCAACGGCGTCGGCCACCTGCTCGGGCGGGGCGGAGGCGTCGATCAGACGGACGTCGGTCACTGACGCGAACGTGGCGAGCGCCCGGGCGACGTGGTCGTGCCGCCAGCCGCGCGCGCCGACCTCGACCTGGTCGGCGTCGATCCGGGCCCGCAACCGGTCCTCGGGGAGCGTGAGCACGACCTCTCGGACGTCGGTGCCCGCGGTGCGGATGCCGTCGAGGATCTCCGCGCGGTACGCCGGGTCGAGCAGGCTCATCGGCACGATCCAGACGCCCGGGTGGTGCCGGTCCAGCCCGGTGACCGTCTGGACGACGAGGTGACGCCACAGTGGCAGGTCCTGGAAGTCGCCGGTGGGGGAGGTGACGATCGCGGTGAGCATCGAGCCGAGGAACTCCGGGTCGAACAGCCGCGCGTCCGGCAGCGCGCTCGTGAGCAGCCGCGCGGTGGTCGTCTTGCCGACACCGAACGCACCGTTGATCCAGACGATCACGCGATCATGATGCCATCACTCGGCGAAGTCGACGCCGGCCAGCGGCACGCCCCGGTACGCGGCGAGCCGCTCGGCCTCCGCGATGACCGCCTCGCGTGCGCTGCCGGTGAGCTTGCGCCACGGCTGAACGGCGACGGTGAAGGTCCGGCCGGACTTGCGGGGCCGCCACGTGCCGGCCAGATCCCCGTCGGCCAGCACCGCGCCGGGGCGGCCCAGCACCGGCCACAGCTCCTTGACGCGAGCCGCGTCCGGCACCAGCGTCGCCCGGTCCTTCGCCTGGAGGAACAGGTCGAACGGGCCGAGCAGGCGCGTCGTCGTCGCCTCGGCCGACGCCAGCGCGGCCTCGTCGGCGGAGAGCAGCCAGCGCGTCTCGCCGTCGACACTCACCTCGGCCGCGTCGCCCGGCCAGTGGGCCTTGACCTCCTTGACCGGGGCGTCGAGGTAGTCGGCCACGTGCTTCGGGGTGGCCGGGCCGAGCAGCCGCAGGTAGGCGCGGACGACGTCGAACCGGTCGCCGGGCGCGCCGGCCGGACGGAATCGGGGGATGCGTTCCAGGACCGGCGGTGAGGTGTCGAGCCGCAGTTCCAGGCCGGCTCGCACGGCGGCCAGCCGGAACGGCATCTCGTAGAGGTGGGTGGCGTTGCACGGCCGGCAGAACCGCAGGTAGGGCTCGGGCATCACCTCGGCCAGGCGACCGGAGACCTCGCCCTTGACCGTCGGCTCGCGGACGATCTCCCGCATCCGCGCGGCCACCTCGTCGAGCGCGGCGACGATGCCGATGCCCGCCGCCTTCAACGGCTTCGCCGCGTCGTAGATGCGCTTGCCCGCGTCGGTGTCGGAGAACGGCTCGACCGCGGCGGCCACCGCGCCCACGTCGGCACGGCGGTAGAGGTGCGGGGCGCCGCGTACGGTCCAGAGCAGGGCCAGGTCGTCACCGGTCAGCGGGGCCACATCGACACCGCGCGCGGCGAGCGCCCACCGGCCGCCGTCGGAGCCGGTGTCCTGCACGCCGATGTCGAGCACGGCGGTGTCGGCGAGCGAGCCCTCGGCCCGGTCGAGCTGCTGAGCGCGGACCCGGAAGGCCATCACCTGGCGCCTGTCGATCATCGCCACAGCGTAGGCGGCGGCACCGACACGTCCGGCGCAGCGCACGGGCCGGCGTGGCCGGATGCCGTCAGCGAGCGGCGTGCGGCACGGACTCCGTCCGCCGGTCGCCGCCGGAGCGCTTGAGCAGGAACACCCCACCGCCGACGAGAACGAGGCTGAACACGATTCCGAACAGGTTGCCCTCGGCGAGGGTGGAGAAGATGCCGAGCAGGCCGAAGATGACGGCCACACCCCCGACCAGACGCATGAGGTAACGACCGACTGACTTGCCCCGTGAATCCACCATGGACTCCCGTCTACCCCTGCCCCCGCGCCACCAAACGGGCGACCGGTCCGGCGGGGCACCGGTGCAGTAGGGTCGCGCGGTGACCGCCTACGACATCGCCGCGAAGCTGCCGGGCATCGACCTGCTCAGGCAGCGGTGCCGGGCGCTCGCGGTCCTGGAACGCCTCCTCGACGAAGGTCACCCCTACTACGCCTACGACCCGGCATGGGGAGCTGACGAGGCGGCGCTGATGAGCAACGGCGGCGGGGACGAGTGGGCTGTGGTGTTCGCCCCGGAGGGAGCCTTCATCCGGGTCTTCGACCACGAGTCGTCCATGTCGCCGTATGCCGACGACGACCTCGAACTGTGGCCGGGCCTGCTCGACGGCCTGCCGGCGCAGTTCCATCGGCTGGTCGAGGAGCCCGCGTTCGGCGACGAGGGCCGGTTCGTCGCCACCGCTGTCCTGTGGCGGCTGGCCGGCGACGACCGCTGGCACGCCGGCCAGGGAATCGACTTCCCCCCGTCGCGCGGGCCGTACGACGACACCGGACCGGACGGGTCACCGATGTTGGAGATCCTCTGCGACGACGTCGTGGACGAGTTCGTGGAGTTCGCCGGCGAATACCACGAGGTGGCACTGGATCGGGACGCGGTCGCAGCCGTCGTCGCCCACCGGCCGCTCACGGAGGCGTTGGTGCGGGCCGTGAACCCGGAGGCGTCCCTCAGCGCGGTCCGTGCCGACGTCGAGAACATGGGTTACCCGGTCGCCTGAGAGCGCTCGGTCAGCGGCCGGCGAGCAGCCGTTCGCGGACCTCGCGGCGCAGGATCTTGCCGATCTGGGAGTAGGGCAGCTCGTCGACGACCACGACCCGGCGCGGCACCTTGTACCCGGCCAGGTGGGTGCGGCACGAGGTCCGGATCGCCTCCGGCGTACCGGCCACCGCCGGGTCGACCACCACCGCGGCGACGACCTCCTCACCGTCGTCGGTGGGCATCCCCACGGCGGCGGCCTCGCGTACGCCGGGGACGCGGCGCAGCGCCTCCTCCACCTCGGACGGGTAGACGTTGAAGCCGCCGGTGATGATCAGCTCCTTGATCCGGTCGACCACCGTCACGAAGCCGTCGGCGTCCATGGTGACGATGTCGCCGGTGCGCATCCAGCCGCCGGGCAGCAGCACCTTGGCAGTCTCCTCGGGCCGGTGCCAGTAGCCGGAGAACACCTGCGGGCCGCGGACCAGCAGCTCACCGGCCTCGCCCGGCGCGCGGTCGCGGCTCGGGTCCTCCGGGTCGACGATGCGCACGTCGGTGGAGGGGAACGGCACGCCCACGGTGCCGGGGCGGCGGGCCGGCGCGACCGGGTTGCCCACTGTGATCGGGGACGTCTCGGTCATCCCGTACCCCTCGACCAGCAGGCCGCCGGTCACCTGCTCCCACAGCTCCACCGTGGCCGGTGGCAGCGACATCGCGCCGGAGATCGCGTACCGGATGGAGGTGAGGTCGACGCCGCGTTCGCGGGCGACGGTGGCCAGCTTCGCGTAGACCGGCGGCACCGCGGGCAGGAACGTCGGCGGGCGGCGGCGGACCGCGTCGAGCACCTGGTCGGCGTCGAAGCGGGGGAACAGCACCAGCGTCGCCCCGATGCTCACGGCGAAGGTGAGGCAGAGCGTCAGCCCGTAGGCGTGGAACAGCGGCAGCACCGCGTACACCGTCTCCGCGCCGTCGCGCAGGCCGGGCACCCAGGCCCGGCCCTGCGCGGCGTTGGCGCGCAGGTTGCGGTGAGTCAGCACCGCGGCCTTGGGCTCGCCGGTGGTGCCGCCGGTGTACTGGAGCAGCGCCACGTCCCCGGCCTCCGGCGCGGGATGCCCGGCGGGCAGCGGCCCGGCGGCGGCGACCAGGTCCGACCAGGCCAGGGCGCCGGGCGCGGGGGCGGTCATCGCGGCCCGGGCGGCGCGGACCTTCGGCAGCGGCACCCGCAGCGCCCACCGCTTGAGCCGCGGCAGCACCGCGGTCAGGTCGACCGCCACCACGGTACGCACGGCGCCGCGTCCCGCCACCGGCGGCGCGACCTTGTCCCATGCGATCGCGACTGTGGCACCGTGGTCGGTGAGCTGCCGGTCCAGCTCGTCGGCGGTGTAGAGCGGGTTGTGCTCGACGACCACCGCGCCGAGGCGCAGCACGGCGTAGAACGCGACCACGTGCTGCGGGCAGTTCGGCAGCACCAGTGCCACCCGGTCGCCCGGGCCGACGCCGAGCCGGCGCAGCGCCTCGGCGGCGCGCGCCACCTGGCCGGCCAGCTCGGTGAACGTGGTGGTGGCGCCGTAGAAGTCGAGCGCGACCCGGGGACCGAACCGTCCGGCCGCCTCGGCGAGCAGGTCGACGAGTGAGCCGTCCGGCTCGGCGATCTCGGCCGGCACCCCGGGTGCGTAGCTACGGGTCCAGGGTCGCTGGGCGGTCGCGTCCATCGCCGTTACTCCTCGTCCGCGCGGATGACGCCCCCAGCCTAACTTAACCGCCCGGTAACCTACGCTCACGTAGGTTGCCGGGTGGGTCAGACTCTCCGCACGTCAGCGTCGGCGGGTCGAATGCTGGTGCACCACCCGCCGGCCCTGCACGATCCCGAAGATGATGACCGCGGCGAGCGCGATCACGCCGATGATGACGAGCCAGCGGACCGCCTCCAGCAGCAGCCCGAGCAGGATGAGCACACCGGCGACCACGCCGACCACCCAGAGCAACGCGCGCATGTCCCAGCCTCCAGTCGTACGGTGGGCCGTGCGCTTTCCCGCTGCTCGTGCGGCCATGCGCCGCCGGGCGGTTCAGTGCCGGGCCACGTACACGGTGTTCGCCGCCTCCCGGCCCTGCAACGGGTTCGGGAACCGGACGACGTGCGCCACCGAGGTCGGGAACACCTCGGTGAGCGTGCGCTGGAACGCCGTGTCGGGCGGGTCGTTCGACCACAGCGCGAAGACCCCCTCCGGGTGCAGCAGCGCGGCCAGCCGGCGCAGCCCGTCGACCGTGTAGAACGGGGCGTGGCTGGGGTGCAGCACCTGACGGGGGGAGTGGTCCACGTCCAGCAGCACCGCGTGGAAGCGGCGCCCGGGCTCGTCGGGGTCGAGAGCGCCGGCGGCGACCGCGGCGAAGAAGTCCGCCCGGACGAACCGGGTACGCGGATCGGTGGCCAGACCGGCGGCGAACGGCAGCAGATCCCGCCGGTGCCAGTCGATCACGTCCTCGATCGCCTCGACCACCACCAGCGACCGCACCCGGGGATCCTCCAGTGCGGTACGCGCGGTGTAGCCGAGGCCGAGCCCGCCGACCACCACGTCCAGCGCGTCACCGGCGAGCGGGGCCAGCCCGAGCCGGGCCAGTTCGATCTCCGCGACCGGGAAGGCGCTCGACATGAGGTACTCGTCGTCGAGCTTCACCTCGTACACCTCGGAGCCCAGTGCCGGGTCGCGGCGCCGCCGCAGGCTGATCTCGCCGATCGGCGTCTCACGCCAGGCCAGTTCCTCGAAACGCGCGCCCACCCGGTGTCCTCTCCGCCGATCCGTCCCCGGATGCTACCGGCCGGTCCCGGCCCGGCCCGGCGAAACGACGGGGGCGGCGGTCAGTCGGCGGGGCGGGTGGCCACGACGACGGTGTCCAGCGCGTCGACGGTGCCGCCGTCGGCGTCCGGGACCGGCCGGCGGGTCGTCTCGGCCCGCTGCACGCGCAGCCCGGCCAGCCCGTCGACCACCGACTCCGGCGTGAGCAGCACGTCCGGGTCCTGCGGGCCGCCGATGCCGCCGGAGAGGTTGGCCAGGTCGTGGCCCACCACCACGAGCGTGCCGCCGGGGCGCAGCGCGGACTTCGCCGCGGCGAGCACCCCGGCGAACTCCGGCGCGGGCAGGTGCAGGTAGCTGATCAGCACCAGGTCGTAGCTGTTCGGCACCGGCCGGTACGCGGTCACGTCCGCCACCCGCCAGTCGACTGTGACACCCCGCGCGGCGGCCAGCTCCCGCCCCCGGTCCACGGCCACCGCGGAGAAGTCCACCGCGTTCACCCGCCAGCCCTGACCGGCCAGCCAGATCGCGTTGCGGCCCTCGCCGGCGGCGATGTCCAGCGCTGACCCGGGAGTCAGCCCGGCGACCGACTCGACCACGAAACGGTTGGGCTCAACGCTCCACACCAGTCCGGGCGTGCCGGCGTACCGGCTGTCCCAGGCGCTGCTGTCCACTGTGGTTCCTCCTCCGGCGGCCCCACACCGCCACGGTGACCGTACCGGCCACGGCAAGCACTCCCACGGCGAGTCCCCACACCGGCGGCAACTGCTGCGCGAGCACGAACACGCCCATCACCACGACGAACCAGCCGAACCCCCGGCGCAGCAGGCCGGCCGGGATCCGGCCGGCGATCCGGCCGCCGAGCAGGCTGCCGACGACGGCGGCGGCGGTGACCCCGGCGGCCAGCCCCCAGTGGATCTGCACGCTGGACAGGTAGCCGGCCAGGCCGGCGAACGACTTCATCGCGATGACGACCAGCGAGGTGCCGACCGCGACCGGCATCGGCAACCCGCCCAGCAGGGCCAGGGCGGGTACGACCAGGAAGCCGCCGCCCGCGCCGACGAGGCCGGTGACCAGGCCGACGACCACGCCGTCTCCGACCACCCGCAGCACCGGCAGCTCGCACGGCGCCGGCCGCCCCTCGGCGGACCGGCTGCCCCGGAGCATCGCGACCGCGGTGGCGAGCATCATCAGGGCGAACCCGGTGAGCAGGACGCCGGCCGGGACGAACTCGGCCAGCCGGCCGCCCGCGTACGCGCCGGTCATGCCGGCCAGGCCGAAGATGAGCCCGGTGCGCCAGCGGACCCGGTTCGCGCGGGCGTGCGGCAGCACGCCGACGGCGCTCGTCACGCCGACGACGAGCAGCGAGGTGGCGATCGCCTCCTTGGCGGGCAGACCGGCGACGTAGACCAGCAGCGGCACGGCGAGGATCGACCCGCCGCCGCCGAGCAGACCCAGCGTCACGCCGATCAGCACCGCGCCGGCCAGCGTGAGCGCGAGGGTGGTCACTTCCGGATCCCGTCGCGCAACTGCCCCACGATCGTGTCGAGGTCGCAGCTCGCGCCGCGGTTGTAGGGCAGCTTGCTCAGCAGCATGCCCATGGCGCAGGTGTTGGTGAGCGCGGCGAACGTGAGGCCCGCGCCGATGAACGCGGCGACCCACTTCAGGCCGGGCACGAACACCGACCCGGCGACGGCGGCGAGCACGATCGAGCCGGCGACGAGGCGTACCTGGCGCTCCAGGTCCCAGCGCGACCGGCCCTGGTTGACCGGGGCGTCGGTGGCCTGCCAGGCCAGCATGCCGCCGTCGAGCACCTTGACGTTGGGCAGGCCGACGGTGCCGAGCGCCTGACCGGCCTGGCTCGCCCGGACGCCGGAGCGGCAGATCAGCACCACGTCCTCGTCCAGGTGGCCGCGCAGCTCCGCGCGGTGCTCCCGGAGCAGGTCCAGCGGCACGTTGTACGCGCCGGGGATGTGCGCCGCCTCGAACTCGCCGGGCGTGCGCACGTCGAGCATCCGGGGCGTACGGCCGGCGGCGATCAGCTCGCGCAGGGTCGCCGCGTCGATGGTGGTGGGGGTGGTCGTGGTCATGCTCTGTCTCCTTCACGGGGTGTTTCCGGGCAGGGTCGGGCGCCGGCCGGCGTAGGGACACGCCGGCCGGGCACTCGGGGAGGGGTCAGGCGGTGGGCGCCATGCGTACGCCGGCCGCCTCGGCCCGGCCGTACGAGTCGTCGATCAGCACCACGTCGCGGCCGGCGTTGGCGAGCAGGGACGCGGCGGCGGTGGCCCGGTAGCCGGAACCGCAGTGCACCCAGATCGTTCCGGCGGGGATGTCGGCGAGCCGCCCGGGCACGTCCGGCAGCGGCACGTGCACCGCACCGTCGATGTGCCCGGCCTTCCACTCGTTGGTCATCCGCACGTCGAGGACGACCTGCGGCTCGGGCAGCCCGGCCGGGGTGTTCCCGGCCTGCGCGGCGGCGAGCGCGCCGAAGTCGGCCACGGGCAGCTCACGCAGCTGCGACGGGTCGCCGGTCCACTGCTCGGGCTCGCCGGTGGCCTGGGCCGCCGGGCGGTCGATGCCGATGCGCACCAGTTCCCGCTGGGCGTCGGCGACCTGCTCCGGGGTCTGCGCCAGGAACGTGATCGGCACACCCCAGTCGATCAGCCAGCCGAGCCACGTCGACATCGGACCGTCCAGGCCGAGGCTGACGGTGCCGGCCAGGTGCGAGGCCGCGTACGCCTTGCGGTGGCGCAGGTCGACCACCCACTCGCCGGCGGCGATGCGACGGCGCAGCTCGCCGGCGTCGGCGCGGGCCACCGGCGTGAGGTCGACCGGGGCGGGACCGGCGGCGTTGGCGACGCCCATGTGGGCGTAGTACGCCGGGTAGGCGTCCAGCCCGGCCAGCGTCTCGGTGACGAACCGGTCGGCGGCCAGCCGCAGCACCGGGTTGGCCTCCTTCTCCCGGCCGATCGTCGACTCGGGCGCGTCGGCCTGGCTGGCCGAGCAGAAGCTGCCGAAGCCGTGCGTGGGCCACACCTGCGCGCCGTCGGGCAGCAGGTCGGCCAGCTTGCGCGCCGAGGCGTGCTGGTGGTGCGCCAGCTCGTGCGCGTACTGCTGGCCGAGCAGGTCGGTGCGGCCGGTGGTGCCGAACAGCAGCGATCCGCCGGTGAACACGCCGGCCGGCGTCCAGCCGCCGTCGGTGGCCTCGTCGATCGCGTACGACAGGTGGTGGAAGGTGTGACCCGGGGTGCCGATCACCCGCAGGCGCATCGTGTCCGACACCGGCACGGTGTCGCCGTCGGACACCGGGGTCCGGTCGAACTCCACCGTGTCGGCGGCGGCCACCAGGTACCGCGCGCCGGTGATCCGGGCCAGCTCCAGGCCGCCGGAGACGTAGTCGTTGTGGATGTGCGTCTCGACCACGTGGGTGATCCGCACGCCCGCGGCGCCGGCCAGGTACAGGATGCGGTCGATGTCGCGCTGCGGGTCGACCACGATCGCCACCCGGCCGTCGGAGGCGAGGTAGCTGCGGTCGCCGAGCGAGGAGGTCGCGATGACGGACACGTCGAGAGTCATGCCGTTTCCTCTCATTGCCTATATACCCCGGGGGGTATGCGTGGGACAGTCTGCGGCCTGGGTCTCCAGGCAGGTGTTTACCCGCCCGCGTCGCTGTCACACGGCGCGGGCGGGACTCAGCCGGTCAGGCGGGCGCCGTCAGGCCAGGGACAGGAAGAGCTTCTCCAGCTCCTCCTCGGTCATCTCCGGTTCCTCGCCCGCCTGGCGGGCGGCGTCGCAGTAGCGCATGCCGGAGGCGATGATCTTGAATCCGGCCCGGTCGATGGCCTTGGAGACCGCCGCCAGCTGGGTCAGCGCGGCGCGGCAGTCCTCGCCGTTCTCCATCATCTCGATGACGGCGTTGAGCTGCCCCCGGGCCCGCTTGAGCCGGGTCAGCGCGTCGCCGGTCATCTCAGGTCGAAGCTTCACGTCCCACCTCCTGCCCCCAACATACCCCAGGGGGTACCCGATCCGCCACCGCCCCTGCGCCGAGCCTCGCTGATCTTGCACTTGGTGTCCGTAGCATGCCCTTTGTGCCCTGTTTGTCGGGGCGGTAAGTGCAAGATCAGCGGGGGGAGGGGTGGGCGGAGGGGACACGGAGGGTCTTCGGGGGAGTGACGGAGCGTCTATCCTGTGCGCCGACCATCCCGGCGGGAAGGGATCAGATGGCGTCGCGGCAGGACCAGCTCCACTCGTACCAGTTCACCGTCCAGCGGGCGGTCGCCGCGCTCGTCATGCGGGAGACGGACCCGCCGCAGTCACCGTTCCGCCGGCTGGCCGGCGCGGGGCTGGCGAGCGTCCTGGTCGCGGCGATCGCGCTCGGCGGCGTCGCGCTCTACGGCCTGTTCACCGGCGGTGGTGACTCGTGGCGCGATACCGGCGCGGTGATCGTGGAGAAGGAGTCGGGTGCGCGGTTCGTCTACCGGGACGACAAGCTGCACCCCGTGCTCAACTACGCCTCCGCGCTGCTGATCATCGGGGCGGAGCGTCCGAAGACGGTGCTGGTCAGCCGCCGCGCCATCGACGGGGTGCCGCGCGGCCTGCCGCTCGGCATCGCCGACGCGCCGGACTCGCTGCCCGCCTCGAACCGGCTCGTCCGCGACGGCTGGACGCTCTGCTCGGTGACGGGCGACGAGGCCGGGCGCGGGGAAACCGGACGGCCGGGCGCGGGGCGCGGCGAGGCCCGGTCGGTCCTGCTGATCGGGCGGGAGGCCACCGGCGGCCGGGCGCTCGGCGACCAGGGCCTGCTCGCCCGGCACCCGGACGGCGGCCTGCACCTGCTCTGGCACGACCGGCGCTACCTGCTGCGCGACACCGACCGGGTGCTCGCCGCGCTCGCCGCCACCCGGGAGCGGGCGGTGCCGGTGGCGGCGGCGCTGCTGAACACGCTCCCGGCCGGCGCCGACCTGGCCCCGCCGCCGGTCGGCGACCTCGGCGAACCGTCCGAGCGGGTCACCGGCGCGACGGTGGGCGACGTCTACCTGGTGCGCAACTCCGGCGGCGGGCGGCAGTACGCGGTGGCCCAGCGCGGCGGGCTGGCCGGCATCACCGAGTTGCAGGCCGCGCTGCTGCTGGCCCGCACCGGCCAGGGCGAGCCGGAACCGATCACGCTCGGCCGGTTCGCGGCGCTGCCGAAGCTGCCCGGTCTGGTGCCCGGCGGGCCGACCGCGCCGCCCGCCGTACCGCCCCGGCTGGCCGCCGCCGAGGGTGCCCTCTGCGCGCGGGCCGGCGACGACAGCGGCGTACGCGAGATCCGCCTCGGCGTCACCGCGCCGGACCCGTCCACCGCCGCGCGGGCGCCGGGCGGCCGGGCCGGGCTCGCCGACGAGGTAGTGGTGGAGCCGGGACGCGGCGCGCTCGTGGAGGCGGTGCCCGCGCCGGGCGCGACCGGCGGCGCGATCTGCGTGGTCACCGACCTGGGCCGGCGGTACGCGCTGACCGGCGCCGACGTGCCCGGCATGCTCGGCTACGCGGGCGTGCGCCCGGCGCGGCTGCCGGCGGGCCTGGTGGACCTGCTGCCCGCCGGCAGCCCGCTCGACCCGGAGGCCGCCCGCACGGTCGCCGCACCCGCCTGAGCGCCGCGCGTCCGGCTCGGACGCCCAGGCGCTGGCCGGGCCCGAGCCGGGCCGAGCCGGGCCCGAGCCGGGGCCGAGCCGAGCCGGGCCGAGCCGGGCCGAGCCGGGCCGGAAAGAGCAACGGGTCAGCCGGCGGGGCGGCGCAGCACCGTCACCGCGAAGTCGGCGTCGTCGCGCCACGGCCGCAGGTCCCAGGTGGCGAAGCGGTGCTCGGGGCGCAGCCCGGCGGCGATCGCGTCGGCGTCCAGGTCGGCCACCGGGTAGCCGCGGTCGGTGGCGAAGCCGACCACCACCAGCCCGTCCGGGCGCACGTGCGCGGCCACGCGGGCCAGCACGTCGCGCTCGGTGCCGGGGGCGACGAAGACCATCACGTTGCCGGCCAGCACGGCGGCGTCGAACGGCTCGGCCTCGCCCTGGGCGGCCAGGTCCAGCTCGGCCAGGTCGGCGACCAGGAAGCGGGGGCCGGGGTGGTCGGCGCGGGCCGCCTCGACCAGCGTCGGGTCGGCGTCCACGCCCACGACGTCGTGCCCGCGTGCGGCGAGCGCGGCGGCGACCCGGCCGGTGCCGCAGCCGGCGTCCAGGACGCGGGCGCCCGGCGGTACGAGCGCGTCGAGCAGCCGCGCCTCACCGGCCAGGTCGGCGCCCTCGGCGGCGAGCTGGCGGAAGCGGTCCACGTACCACTGTGAGTGGCCGGGTTTCGTGTCGGTCACCCAGCGGGTCGGCTTGCCCATGGGGCCACCGTAGCTGATCTTGTGGGACCGGGTCAGGCGAGCGCCAGGAACGTGCCCGCGGCGAGCGGCCCGCCCAGCGCGACGCCGGCCAGCACCTGCGGCCAGGTGTGATCGCGCAGGCGTACCCGGGACCATCCGACGGCCGCGACGAGCGCCCAGCCGACGTGCGCCGCCGGGCCGGCCAGCGGCACCAGCACGGCGACGGTGGCGGCCGCGACCGCCGCGTGGATGCTCAGCTTCCACCAGTGGTTCACCAGCGTGCACGCCGCGCCGACCACGAAGACCACCACGATCACGGCGAACAGTTCGGCGGGCGCGCGTACCGCCGCCAGCAGCAGCAACCCGGCCGCCACCGAGGCCAGCCCGATCGACAGCGGCCGGGCCCGCTGGGTCCGGTCGCCGACGTGCCGGTCGGTGAGCCGCCCCCGGCGTACGCCGTGCACGAGCACGCCGATCGGGATGACGGCGCAGAACGTCAGCGCGATGCCGCCCCAGAGCAGGAACTGGCCCGCCGAGCGGCTGACCCGGGCGGCGGCGATCAGCGGCAGCGCCGTGACCAGGACGGTCGGGGCGAGCGCCTCGGTGAGCAACCGGGCCGCCCGCGCGCCGGCCCGGCGCTCCCGTGATGCTCGCACCCGATCATCCTGACACGGACGCTCAGCCCTTCTCGGCCCCGCTGGTGAGTCCCTCGGTGAGCAGGCGCTCCCCGGCGAAGAACAGCACCACGATCGGCAGCGTGAGGATGACCGAACCGGCCATCAGCACGGTCTTGGGCACCTCGACGCCGTCGGCGAGCAGCGACAGCCCCAGCGACACGGTCCACCGGTCCGGCCGGTCGACCAGGAACAGCAGCGCGAACAGGTACTCGTTCCAGGCGATCATGAAGTCGTACAACGCGACCGCCATCACCGACGGCGCGGCCAGCGGAAGGCTGACCCGGCGGATGATGCCGAGCCGGCCGGCGCCGTCGATCGCCGCGGACTCCTCCAGGCTGACCGGGATGGTCTCGAAGTAGTTCTTCATCATGTAGACCGACACCGGCAGCGTCTGCGAGATGTAGACGAGCACCAGCCCGGTCAGCGACCCGCGCAGCCCGGCCCGGGTGAAGACCACGAACAGCGGGATCGCGATGACGATCGACGGGAACAGGTAGACCGCCAGGAACAGCGCGCTGACCTGCCGGCGGCCGAAGAACCGCAGGCGGGACACCGCGTACGCGCCGGGAATGGCGATCACCAGGGTGAGCGCGGTGGCTGCGAGCGCCACCAGGCCGCTGTTGCGGATGAACGTGAGGAAGCCCTGGCCGCCGTCGGAGACGGACTTCAGCACCTCGGCGTACGTGGCGACGGTCAGCTCGCCGAACGGCACCCAGAGCGAGCCGGGTTCCAGCAGCAGGCGTTCGATCGGGCGTACCGACAGCACCAGCATGTACCAGAACGGCAGCAGCGTGACCACCAGGAACCCGGCGATCACCAGCCGGCGCAGCCAGCGCAGGCTCACCGTCTCGATCCGGTCCCGGTCCATCACGCCTCCCGTCGCGCGCCGAAGAAGCGCAGGTAGATCGCCACGAACACGAGCAGCACCACGGCCAGGACGACCGCCTGGGCGGCCGCCGCGCCGATGTCGGTGCGGGCGGTGAGGAACTGGTAGACCCGGACGCTCACCACCTCGGTGCCGGCCGCTCCGCCGGTGAGCAGGTAGACGTCGTCGAACTTGTTGAACGTCATGATGAACCGCAGCACGCCGATCAGCGCGATCACCGGCATGAGCTGCGGCAGCAGGATGTGCCGGAACCGCTGGGTGGGTGTCGCCCCGTCGACCCGGGCGGCCTCCTCCAGCTCACCCGGCACCGCCTGGAGCCGGGCCAGCAGGAACAGGAAGGCGAACGGGAAGTAGCGCCACGCCTCGAACGCGATCACCGTCCACAGCGCGGTGGACTCCTGGGACAGGAACGGCACCGGCGCGTTCCAGCCGAGGAAGCGCCGCCCCCAGTCGTTGACGATGCCGAGCTGCGGGTCCAGCATCACCTGCCAGACGAACGTCATGGCGACCACCGGCGCCACGTACGGCAGCAGCATCGACGCGCGTACCAGCGTGCGGCCCCGGAACGGCCCGCGTACGGCGAGCGCCGCCGCCAGGCCGACCACTATCGAGCCTGCGGTGCCGCCGACGCTGTAGACCACCGTGGTCCAGAGCGTGTCGGCGAAGCCGGGCGTGTGCAGCACCCGGTCGATGTTGTCCAGGGTCAGCTCGCCGAACAGGCCGGTCTTGCGCAGTGTCGCCAGGCGTACCCGCTGGAAGGCCAGCACCACCGTCCAGACGATGGGTATGCCGATCACCGCGACCACGACGAGCAGGGTCGGGGTGACCAGCGCGAGCCCGGCGCGGGACTCGCGGCGGCGCAGCGTCAGCGGGCGTCGGCCGGGTCGGCGGGGCCGCTCCGGTGCGGGGGAGCGGCCGGCCTCCGGCGCGGTGGTGGTCAATTGACGCCCTTGGCTATCGCCTCGACGTCCTTGCGGGCGCGTTCGGCGGCGGCGCGGGCGTCGGACTTGCCGCCGACGACGTCGGCGAGCGCCTTGGGCACCGGCAGTTCACCGAGGATGGCGCCGACGAGCTTGCCCTGGTTCTCGGTCAGGCCCCAGCGCTGGAACGTGTCCGGGCTGCGCCGCAGCGTGGCCAGTACGTCCTCGCCGTAGACCTCCGACAGCGGCTTCTTGGTGTCCACGCCGGCCGGGCTGGTGTTCCAGGCGGTCCGGAACTTCTGCCGGTCCTCCGGCGTGCCGGTGCGCACCGGGAAGCGCCCCTCGGGGGACATGCCGAACCAGCGCGGATAGCCGTCGGAGAGCATGTACTCCACGAACGACTTCGCCGGGTCGGCGGCGCCGTCGAGCACGGCCCAGGAGCTGACCTCGCCGTACTGGGCCGGTTCGGTGCCGTTGGGGCCCTTGATCGCGGTGACGAAGCCGCTGTTCTTCGCCAGCCAGGCCGGGTCGGACTGGCACTGCGGGCACGTCGGGCGGGCGTCGGCGCGCAGCCCGGCCAGCTCGTCGAGGATGAACGGCGACCAGATCAGCATGGCCGCCTTGCCGGCGAAGTAGGTGGCCCGGGTGGTGTCGACGTCCTGGGCGCCCTTGACCGAGTTGTTCCGCATCAGGTCGCCGTAGAAGCGGAACGCCTCGACGCACTCGGGGGAGTCGAGCGTGACCTTGCCGGAGTCGTCGGTGAGCCGGCAGTTGTTCGCCAGCGCCAGGTGCTCGAACGTCTGCTGGGTGAACACGTCACCGGGGGCGGTGGCCGCGGTGATGCCGGCGACGCCGCCGGTGTTCAGCTCGGCCGCCGCGGCGGCGATCTTCTCGTACGTGTCGGGCGCCGGCAGGCCGGCGGCGGCGAACAGGTCCTTGCGGTAGACCAGCAGCTGGCCCCACCCGTCGCTGGGCACGGCGAGCTGCCTGCCGCCGTCGCTGGTGAGCTCCAGCGCGCGGGGCGTGAACGTGTCCCGGCCGAGCCGGTCGACGACGGTGCCGTTGGCGTCGGCGTCGAGGAGTTCGTTGGCGGACAGCGTGCGCACCCCGGCGAGGGAGACCGAGCCGACCACGTCGGGCAGGTCGCCGGCGGCGGCGCTGGAGGCGATCAGGGACGGGAACTGGTCCTCGTTGACGGTGACCAGGTTGACCTGGACGCCGGTCTTGGCGGTGTAGTCGGCGATGATCGCCTTGGTGGCGGCGACGCGGTCCGCCACGTCTTCCAGGCTCCAGACGGTGATCCGGGAACTGTCGGATTTCTGCCCGTCGTCGCTGCATGCGGCCACGCTGGTCCCGGTCAGTGCCAGGATCAGGCTGATTGCGAGCCGCCGCGTGGAGGGTGATGACATCGGTGGCACTCCTCTCGAAAGAGCACGGCCTGCCGCTAATACCCATCGATTCATCAATCTAATCACATATGCCCATTTTTTGGGTTAGAATCGGGGTCGGCACTTCTCTCGGAGCGACGCCATGAGCAACTGGGTTGTCTCTCTGGCCGGGCCCCGGCACGTACGCCTGGAGCCCTGCCCCACGGACCGGCTCGGTCCGGGCCAGGTCCGCGTCCGCACCCGTTACTCGGGCATCTCCGCCGGCACCGAACTGACGCTCTACCGGGGCAGCAACCCGCGCCTGCGCAAGGACTGGGACGCCGGCACCCGCATGTTCGTGCCCCGCCAGGCCGCGCCCGCGTACCCGGTGGTGGGTTTCGGATACGAGGAGGTCGGCGAGATCGTCGAGGTCGCACCCGACGTGGCCGCGCGGCGGCCCGGCCAGCTCGTCTGGGGCATCTGGGGGCACCGCGCCGAGGCGGTGCTCCCCGCGACGGCGGCGCATCCGCTGTCACCGGGCCTCGACCCGCTCGCCGCCGTGTTCGCCCGGCCCGGCGCCATCGCGCTGACCGCCGTGCTCGCCGGTGACCTGCACCTGGGCGACTGGGTGGGCGTGTTCGGGCAGGGTGTGATCGGGTTGCTCGGCACCCGCCTGGCCGCGCTCTCCGGCGCCCGCGTGGTCGCCGTCGACCGGATGCCCGGCCGGCTCGCGCACGCCACGCGGCTCGGCGCCCGCCGGGTGGTCGACGCCGCCGCCGACTCACCCGCCGCCGCGCTGCGGGCCGCCACCGACGGCCGGGGCGCCGACGTCTGCCTGGAGCTGTCCGGGTCGTACCCGGCGCTGCACGAGGCGATCCGCGCCACCGCACCCGCCGGGCGCGTGGTCGCGGCCGGCTTCTACCAGGGGTACGCCCACGGGCTGGAACTCGGCGAGGAGTTCCACCACAACCGGATCCAGCTCGTGGCCGCCCAGGTCTCCGGGCCGGACCCGGCACCCGGCACGGCCGGCCGGTGGTCCGGGACGCGGATCGCGCACACCTTCATGGACCTGGTGGCCGAGGGCAGCGTCGACCCGCTGCCGCTGGTGAGCCACGTCGTCGACGCGGGCGCGGTGGCCGACGCCCTGGCGTTGCTCGACCGCGGTGACGGTGACGTCCTCCAAGTGGTGCTGAGGTTCTGATGGACATTCCGCTTGCCTGCCAGGAACAGCTGCTTCCCGGCGCCGACCTGACCCGGAAGTACGCCCTCGCCGTCTCCCTCGGCTACCAGGGCGTCGAACTGCGCGGGCGGGGCGGCCTCGCCCTGGCCCGGCGGCTGCCGGAGCTGCGCCGAGCCCGCGCCGCCGGAGTGGTGATGCCGACCGTCTGCGTCGAGATGGACCACTTCATCGGCGACTTCGACCCGGACCGCTCCCGCCACGCGGTGCGCAACCTGCGCTCCCAGCTCTCGGTGATCGCCGAGCTGGGCGGCGTCGGCGCGATGACCCCGGCCGCGTGGGGCATGTTCTCCCGCCGGCTGCCGCCGTTCGAACCACCACGCTCGGCCGACGACGACCGGCGGGTGCTCGTCGACGCCCTGGGCGAGCTGGCCGGGCACGCCCGCGCCGAGGGGGTCACCGTGTTCCTGGAACCGCTCAACCGGTACGAGGACCACATGGTCAACCGGCTCGACCAGGCGGTCGAGCTGTGCCGCGCGGTCGGGTCACCGGCGCTGCGGGTGGCCGCCGACACGTACCACATGAACATCGAGGAGGACGACCCGCACGCCGCGCTGCGCGCCGCCGCGCCGTACCTCGGGCACGTCCAGGTCAGCGACTCCAACCGGCACCAGCCCGGTGCCGGGCACCTGGACTGGGGCGCGTTGCTGGCCACGCTCGACGCGATCGGCTACTCCGGCTGGCTGGCGCTGGAGTGCCGGCTGCGCGGTGAGCCGGTCGCCGCGCTGCGCCAGGCCGCCACCGTGCTGGCGCAGGCCCGTCCGCGGCGGGCCGCCGCATGACGCTGACCACCGGGGTACGCGCCGGCGCCGACCGGCACGCCCGGCTGCGCCGCCTCGCGCTGGCCACCCTGGACGCCAACTGGGAACACGACCACACGGTCCCCTCCCGCACGCTCTACCCGCACCAGTGGAGCTGGGACTCGGCGTTCATCGCGATCGGCCTGGCCCACGTCCGCCCCGACCGGGCCTGGCGGGAACTGCGCACGCTGTTCGCCGCCCAGTGGGTCGACGGGCGGGTGCCGCACATCGTGTTCAACCCCGCCTCGCGCGCCGGGCCGTACTTCCCCGGGCCGCAGTTCTGGGACTCGGCCCGCGCCGACGGCGCACCGGCCCGGCCCACCTCCGGGATCGTCCAGCCGCCGGTGCACGCCCCGGCCGCCTGGCTGGTGCACCGCCACGCGCCCGGCGAGGCGTCGGTGGCCGCGCTGCGCCGGCTCTACCCGAGGCTCGTCGCGCAGCAGCGCTACCTGACCGGGCGACGCGACGCCGGCGGCGGCGGGCTGGCGTCGATCGTGCACCCCTGGGAGTCCGGGCTGGACAACAGCCCCGCCTGGGACGCGCCGCTGGCCGCGGTGCCGGCCGACGAGGCGGTGATGCGCGCGTACCGCCGGCACGACACCGCGCACGCCGACGCGGCGCAGCGCCCCACCGACCTGGACTACGCGCGCTACGTCGCGCTGGTGGACAGCTATCGGGCCGGCCGCTACCGGGACGAGGGACTGCTCGGACGGCACCCGTTCCTGGTGGAGTGCCCGCTGGTGAACGCCGCGCTCGGCGTCTCCGAGTACGCGCTGGCCCGCATCGCCACCGTCATCGGCGCCGACCCGGGACCGCACCGGGACCGGGGTGCCCGGATCACCGAGGCGCTCGTCACCCGGCTCTGGGATCCGGTCACCGGCACGTTCCGTCCCCGCGACGTCCGGGCGGACCGGCTCGTGCCGGCCCGGACCGTGCTCGGGCTGATGCCGCTGGCGCTGCCGGAGCTGCCCGCCGCGCAGGTGTCAGCGCTGCTGGCCGAGGCGTGCTCCCCGCGTTTCGGGCTGGCCGCCCGGATGGACCGGCCGCTGCCCACGTACGACCGCACCGCGCCGGACTTCGAGCCGCTGCGTTACTGGCGCGGCCCGAGCTGGGTCAACACGGGCTGGCTGCTCTGGCAGGGTCTGCGTACCCACCGCCGCGCCGATCTGGCCGCCGGGCTGCGCGAGTCGCTGCTCGACCTGGCCGACCGGGCCGGCTGCCACGAGTACTTCCACCCGGACACCGGCGCCGGTCTCGGCTCACCGGCGTTCAGCTGGACCGCCGCGCTGGTGCTGGACGCGCTCGCCCAGGAGTGACACCGTCGGCCACCTCGTCGGCGGGCGGCTCGGCGGTCAGCAGCCCGGCCGGCACCGGCTCGACCTCCACCCGGCAGTCGTGGAACGTGGGCGCCTCGCCCAGGTCGGTGTCCCGGACGGCGGTGACCGCGTTGACGGTGGACCGCCCCGGGCTGCGCCGCGCCCAGTACGCCTTGTACGTGAACGCCAGGCCGGGCCGGGCCGCCTCGTCCACCGCGACCGCGGCGAGGAACGCGCCCCGCTCGTTGTGCACGCGTACCGCGTCGCCGTCGGCGAGCCCGCGCGCCGCCGCGTCGGCCGGGTGCAGGTGCACCCGGGGCGGCCCGGCGCGGCGGGTGTGCCACGGCAGCGAGGCGAACGTGGAGTTCATCAGGTAGCGGTTGGCCGGGGTGAGCAGCGTCAGCGGGAACCGGCGGGCCAGCTCCGGGTCGGCCGCCTCGGCTGGTGGCGTGTACCCGGGCAGCGGGTCCACCCCGAGCGCGGCCAGCGCCGGGTCGTGCAGCCGGGCCCGGCCGTCCGGTGTGGGGAAACCACCGTCGGCGTACGGCGCGGAACCCACCGGCACACCGGTGAGCCGGGCGTACGTGCGCTCGCGCAACTCCTCGTACGTGATCGGGGCGCCGGCCAGCAACTGCCGGGCCAGATCCTCGTCGCTGTCCCGGAACGCCGGGTGGTCGATACCGAGCGCGGCGGCGATCCGCCGGAAGATCTCGGTGTTCGGCAGCGCCTCGCCCGGCGCGCGGGTCACCGGCAGGTTCAGCGTCGTGTAGTGGTGCCCGTAGGACGTCTGGAGATCCAGGTGCTCGGGCTGCATCGTCGCCGGGAGCACCACGTCGGCGTAGTCGCAGGTGTCGGTCCAGCGCTGCTCGAGCACCACTGTGAACAGGTCCGCGCGGCGCAGCCCGGTCAGCAGCCGGGCCTGGTCGGGGGCGGTCGCCGCCGGGTTGGCGTTGAACACCACGAGCGAGGTGACCGGCGGGTCGGCCTCCCCGGTGAGCACGGCGGCCAGCCGGCTCATGTTCAGCGACCGGGCCGGCGGGGCGGGCATACCGGCCGGCCGGATCACCGGGCCGTTGTCGACCGGGTGGTGGCCGCTGGTGGTCACCAGCGCCCCGCCGCCGGGGTACCGGAAGTCGCCGGTGACCAGCGGCAGCGCGCAGATGGCCCGGATCGCCTGCCCGGCGCCGTGGTGCCGTTGCAGGCCCAGCCCGACCCGTACCGCTGTCGGGCGGGTGGTGGCGATCCGGTCGCCGAGGCGGCGTACCGTCCCGGCGGGCAGGCCGCACTCGGCGGCGGCCCGCTCCACCGGCCAGTCGTCGAGCCGGGCGGCCAGCTCCGGCCAGCCGGTGGTGTGCGCGGCCAGCCACGCCTCGTCGGCCGCCCCGGCGTCGCGGACGTGCCGCATCAGCCCCAGCGCGAGCGCCGCGTCGGTGCCGGGCAGCGGCGCGACGTGCTCGTCGCTGCGGGCCGCCGTGTCGGTACGCAGCGGGTCGATCGTCACCACGTACGCGCCGCGCTCGCGGGCCTGCTGCACGAACGGCCACAGGTGCAGGTTGGTGACGAGCGGGTTGGCGCCCCAGAGCACGATCAGTCCCGCCTCGACGATCGACTCCGGCTCGAAGCCGACCGAGGCGCCGTAGAGCGAGCGCAGCGCCGCCCGCGCCGCCGCCGTGCAGATGGTGGTGTCCAGCCGGGACGCGCCCAGGTGGGCGAAGAGCCGGGGCCCCAGGGTCCAGCCCTGGACCAGGCCCATGGTGCCGGCGAAGTAGTAGGGCAGCACCGACTCCGGGCCGTCCCGCTCGATGCTCGTCCGCAGGCCGGTGGCCACCCGGTCGAGGGCCTCGTCCCAGCTCGCCGGCCGGTACGCGACCCGGCCGGCGCCCTTCGGGCCGGTGCGGACCCGGGGCGTGGTGAGCCGGTCCGGTCCGTTCACCGCGTCCAGGTAGCGGTTCACCTTGCCGCAGAGCGCGCCCCGGGTGAACGGGTGGTCGCGGTCGCCGCGCAACGCGACCGCCCGGCCGTCGTCGACGGTGAGCTGCCAGACACAGGTGTCCGGGCAGTCCAGCGGGCAGGCGCCGGGATGGGTGGTGGCGGGGGCCATGGGCGGATGCTACCCACGCGACCGGCCACCTGCGCTCCGGCTTTTCCGCCTCCCGGTGGGTGGGGCGTTTGGCCGGCGCCCCGGCGGGTACCCGCCGGGGCCGACCGCGGTGGCGTGGTGCCGCCGGCGGCGAGGGGAGGGGTGGGATGCGGTTCCCCCTGTTCGTCGAGGCGGTGTCGCGGCGGGCCGAGTTGCCCGCGGACGAGGCCGCGACCGTCTCCCGTGCGGTGTTGCAGACCCTCGCCGACCGGATCACCGCGGACGAGGCGACGGACCTGGCCGCGCAGCTGCCGGACGACGTGGGCGGCTATCTGGAGCCCGGCGGCACGGCCACCACCGGCGGCGCGGTGGACTTCCTGTATCGGGTGGCCGAACGGGCGGCGGTGGACCCGGCGGTCGCCGAGGTGGGCGCGGTCGCGGTGCTCGCCACGCTGCGCGACACGGTGACGGTGGGGGAGTTCCACGACCTCGTCGCGCAGCTCCCGAAGGGCTTCGACGCCATGGTGGACCCCATCCCGCGCCCACCGTACGATGTCTGAGCAGGCTCCCCGCGACCCGGGTTGAGCTGCGGCACCGAGGCCCTCTGCGGCGAAGATTCCACGGCCTGGAAGTATTTTCACCGTAAAATAACTTGCCGCTCGTCACGTACGCTGTAAAACGTCTACGCGCTAGAGGGATGATCGGACGATTTCCTCCGTCCGAGGTTCCAAGGTGCCTCCCCTCTTCGGCTCAAGCCTCATCGCCGCCCTTCCGGCGCAGGGATCGAGCCATATTCTGCTTCCAATGTGAAATCCTGGGGGGGATCAATGATCACATTCGTCGATCGCTGCGTGCCTGTCCTCTATGGAGCGCAACCCGCTTCCTGACATGGCAGAGACGATGATCATCAATCGTTTCGGCGCGATCTCGGCGGTACACGGCGGACGTCCGGCACTTCTCGGTGAGACCCACGAGGTCACCTACACCGAGCTGGCCGGGGTGGCCGGCGGGCACGCTGCCGTGTTCGCCGCCGCGGGCCTGCGCGCCGGAGACCGGATCGCGCTGCTCACCGCACACGGCGCGCCCACCGTGGCGGCGCTGCTCGGCACCCTCGCCGCCGGGTGCGCGTACGTGCCGCTGGACCCGGGCTTCCCGGTCGCCCGGCTGCGCCACATGGTCGACGCCGCCGGGGTCACCGCCGTGGCCTGCGCCGCCGAGCACCGCGAGCTGGCGTCCACGCTGGCCGGCGAGCGCCCGGTCGTCGCGCTGGACGAGGTGCCGCCCGCTCCGCTGCGCCCGGTCGCGGCCGACCCGGACGCGCCGGCGTACGTGCTGTTCACCTCCGGCTCCACCGGCGTCCCGAAGGCGGTCGGGCAGACCCACCGCAACCTGGCCCACGTCATCGACAACCAGATCGCCGCGCTCGGCGTCGGCCCGGACGACCGGCTCAGCCTGCTCGCGTCGTTCAGCTTCGACGCCGCCATCCCCGACCTCTACCCGGCGCTGCTCACCGGCGCCGCCGTCGTCCCGGTCGACCTGCGCCGCCACGGGCTGGCGCACGCCGTCGACCAGCTCGACCGGCACCGCGCCACCGTGCTGCACTGCACGCCCACCGTCTACCGCTTCCTGCTCGACACGCTCGGCACGCGCCGGCTGCCCACGGTGCGGGCGGTGCTGCTCGGCGGCGAGCAGGCCACCTGGACCGACGCGGCCCGCGGCCGGGACCGGTTCGCCCCCGGCTGCGTGCTGGTCAACGGCTACGGCGCCACGGAGATGACGTTCGCCGCCCGGCACGTGCAGCAGCTGTCCGAGGTGGACCCGGACGCCCGCGGGCCGCTGCCGGTGGGCGTCGCGTTCCCCGGCTACCGGCTGGACCTCGCCCCGGACACCGGCGAGATCGTGGTCCGCAGCCGCCACCTCGCCCCCGGCTACCTCAACCAGGACAGCGACCGGTTCGGCGTCGACGCCGACGGGGTGCCGTCGTACCGCACCGGTGACCTGGGCCGGCTGCTGCCCGGCGGGGAACTGGTCTGCCTCGGCCGGCTCGACCGGCAGGTCAAGGTGCGCGGGCACCGGGTCGAGCTGACCGAGATCGAGGCCGTGCTGTCCGCCCAGCCCGGCGTCGCGGGCGTCCGCGCCGTCGTCCGCGACGGCGAACTGCTCGCGTACGCCCGGCCGGCCGGCGCCCGCCCGGACCCGGCGGCGCTGCGCGCGGCGCTGACCGCCGCGCTGCCCGGCTACGCCGTGCCCCGGGCGGTGGTGGTGGTCGACGAGTTCCCGCTCACCGTCAGCGGCAAGATCGACGAGCGGGCGCTGCCCGACCCGGTCACCGAGGTGCCCGCCGAGGAGGCCCCGGCCACCGACACCGAACGCGCCGTGCACGACATCTGGTGCGCGGTGCTGGGCCGCGACGCGGTCGCCCGCACCGCCAGCTTCTTCGACGTGGGCGGCCAGTCGCTGCTGCTGGGCCAGGTGCAGCAGCGCCTCGCCGAGCGGTTCGGCGTACGCCTGCCGATGCTGCGCCTGTTCGACCACCCGAGCGTCGCCGCCCAGGCGGCGCTGCTGGACGCACCGCCCGACGCGGTCCGCGCCCCGGTGCTGCCCGCGCCCGCCGCGCCGGTGCGCGCCGCCCGCGAGTACACCGGCGACGAGATCGCCGTGGTCGGCGTCGCCGGGCGGTTCCCCGGCGCGCCCGACGTGGCCACGTTCTGGTGGAACCTGTGCACCGGCGTCGACTCGGTGCACGACCACACCGACGAGGAGCTGGCCGCGCTCGGTGTCGGCCCCGCCCTGCGCGCCGACCCCCGGCACGTCCGCGCCACCGGCCGGCTCGACGGGGTGGCCGACTTCGACGCCGAGTTCTTCGGCTTCGGCGCCGACGAGGCCGCCCGTACCGACCCGCAGCACCGGCTGTTCCTGGAGACCGCCTGGGAGGCGCTGGAGGACGCCGGGCACGACCCGGCGCGCTTCCCCGGACTCGTCGGCGTCTACGCCGCCACCTCGGCCAACCGCTACTTCCTGTTCCACCTCATGGACAACCCGGCGGTGGTCGGCGACGTCGACCCGGACGACTGGGAGGCCCGGCTCGTCGGCCGCCAGTTCACCGACCACCTGCCCGGGCAGGTGGCCTACCGGCTCGGCCTGACCGGCCCGGCGATGGCCGTGCAGAGCGCCTGCTCCAGCTCGCTCGTCGCGGTGTGCGTGGCCGCGCAGAGCCTCGCCGACTACCAGTGCGACCTGGCCCTGGCCGGCGGGTCCACGGTGATGTGGCCCCGGCACCGGGCGGGCGGGCTCGCCTCGCCCGACGGGCGGTGCCGCGCCTTCGACGAGGCCGCCGCCGGCTCCGGCTTCGGCTCCGGCGCGGGCGTGGTGGCGTTGCGCCGGCTCGCCGACGCGCAGGCCGACGGCGACCGCATCTACGCGATCCTGCCCGGCTGGGCGGTCACCAACGACGGCCCGGACCGGGCCGGCTTCGCCGTGCCCGGCCCGGCCGGACAGGCCGCCGCCGTCGCGGGCGCGCTCGCCACCGCCGAGGTCGCACCCGGCGAGGTCCGCTTCGTCGAGGGCCACGGCAGCGGCACGCCACTGGGAGACGCCATCGAGGTCGCCGCGCTGCACGAGGTGTACGCGGGCGCCGCGCCCGCCGAGTCCACCGCGCTCGGCTCGGTGAAGACCAACATCGGCCACCTGGACGCCGCCGCCGGCATCGCCGGGCTGATCAAGACGGTGCTCGCCGTCCGGCACGGTGTCATCCCGCCGAACCTGCACTTCACCCGCCCGCACCCGGAGATCGACCTGGGCGCCGGACCGTTCTACGTGCCCGTCAAGGCGCGGGACTGGCCGGACGACGCGCGCCGGGTCGCCGGGGTGAGCGCGTTCGGCCTGGGCGGCACCAACGCGCACGTCGTGGTGGAACAGCCGCCGCCCGCCGAGCCGGCCGACCCGCCCGGCGAGGGACCGTGGCTGCTGCCGGTCTCCGCGCGTACCCCGGCGGCGCTGCGGACCGCGCTGGCCCGCCTGCGGACCCACCTCGCCGGCGCCGCCCCGGCACTGCCCGAGGTGGCCGCCACGCTGGCGCTGGGCCGGCGGGCGTTCGCCCACCGGGCGGCGGTGGTCGCCGCCGACCTACCGGCCGCGCTGTCCGCACTGGACGTGCTGCTGGACACCGACGCCCGCATCGCCGGTGACGGCGGCCCGCTGCGCGAGACGGCCGCCGAGTGGGTCGCCGGGCGCGACGTCGACTGGCACGCGCTGCACCCCGAGGGCACGGTCCGGCGCACCGGACTGCCCACCTACCCGTTCCAGCGCCGCCGGCACTGGATCGACCCCGTGCAGAAAGGTCCGCGGTGAACTGGTTCGTCTCCGCCGGAAGCCGACCCGAGGCGCCGGTGCGGTTGTTCTGCCTGCCCTACGCCGGAGCGGGCGCCAGCGCGTTCCGCCGCTGGGCGGCCGAGTTCGGTGCGAGCGTCGACGTGGTGCCGGTGCAACTGCCCGGCCGGGAGAACCGGATCACCGAGGATCCGCGCTTCAGCGTCGCCGAGGTGGCCGACGCCATCGCCTCCCGCGCCGACCGCCCGTACGCGATCTACGGCCACTCGATGGGCGGACGGCTCGGCTTCGACGTGGTCCGCGAGCTGCGCCGTACCGGCCGCCCGTTGCCGCTGCGGCTCTACGTCGGCGGCGCCCGCGCCCCGCACGTCGCCACGCCGGGCCCGTTCGACGGGCTGTCCCGGGCCGGCGACGACGAGCTGCTGCGCCGCCTCGGCGAGGGCGGCGGCCTCCCCGCCGAACTGCTCGACCACCCCGAGCTGGTGGAACTGCTGCTGCCGCTGCTGCGCGCCGACTTCGGCCGGGTCGACGACTACCGCCACGTGCCGGGCGAGCCGCTGCCGGTGCCGATCGTCGTGTTCGCCGGCCGCACCGACCGGGCGGTCAGCCGGGAGCAGAGCGCCGCCTGGGCCGGGCACACCGCGGCCGGGTTCACCCTGCACGAGCTGGACGGCGGGCACTTCTTCCTGCACGACCGGCTGACCGAGCTGGTCGCGCTGATCCGGGCCGACCTGACCGCCGCGCCCACCGACACCCGCCCCGGCACGCCGGACGCGGGTCCGGACCCGGTGCGCGCCGCCGGTCGCGGGACCGCCGGCGCCGCGCACCGGGTTCCGCTCGGCGACACCGGCTGGTCGGTGTGGCGCGACGCGGTGCTGCGGACCACCGGGTTCCCGGCCGACGGGCTGGACCTGTTCACCGCGCCCCGGGCCGCCGCGGCGGCCGACGAGCTGCTGGCCACCGGTGCCGGTGAGGACCGGTTCGCCAAGGAGTTCGAGGAGGCGCTGCGCGCCGGCGCGCAGCGGTTCAGCGAGCTGGCCGCCGACCCGCTGCTGCGCGAGGCGGTCACCTGGCAGAACCGGGGCGCGCTCGTCGCGTTCGACGGGCTGGTCCGCGGCGGCGCCGACGCGGCCCGCAACGTGCGCCGCCGTGACCGGGAACGGGCGCTGCTGAAGTACTGGCAGCGCTACTGCGGCAAGAACGAGACGGTCGGTTTCTTCGGCCCCAGCTGCTGGGTCACAGTCGATCCCGCGCAGCCGGAGGTTGCCCGAGTCAACCCCGGCGACAGCCTGACCCGGCGGCGCTGGGTGTGGTTCGAGTCGTGGGCGCTGTCCGCGTACGCCGAACGGATCGGCGCGGACCTGGCGGTGCGCCGGTGGTGGCCGCCGATGCTGCGGGCCCACCTGGCGGTCCGGGACCGGGACGTGCTGCGGCCCGGCCGGCCGCCGCTGACGCTGACCCCGGTGGAGGCGGCGCTGCTGCGCGCGGCCGACGGCCGGCGCGCCGCCGCCGACCTGGTCGCCGACCCGGCGATCGGGCTGCGCCGCCCGGAGGACGGCTACGCGCTGCTCGACCGGCTGGCCGAACGGGAACTGATCACCTGGGACGCGGCCCTGCCGGTGAGCCCGGACGCCGAGCGGGTGCTGGCCGACCGGATCGACGCGATCGGCGACGACCCGGCCCGCGCGGCCGCCCGCGCCGGGTTCGACCGGCTGCGCGCCGCCCGCGACGACGTCGCCGCCGCGGCCGGCGACGCGGACCGGCTGCGGACCGCCCTGGACGCCCTCGACGCCACGTTCACCGAGCTGACCGGCGTGCCCGCGGTGCGCCGGGCCGGACAGATGTACGCCGGCCGCACGGTCTGCTACGAGGACAGCGCCCGGAACCTGGACGTGGAGTTCGGCGCACCGCTGCTGGCCGAGCTGGCCGCCCCGCTGGACGTGCTGCTGCGCGCCGCCCGCTGGCTGGCCAACGCGCTCGCCCGCGCCTACCTGGACGTGCTGCGCGGCCTGTACGAGGAGCTGCGCGCCGAGTCCGGCGCCCCGGTGCCGCTGGCCGACCTGTGGTTCCTGGCCCAGGGGATGTTCTGGGGCGACGGGGAACGGCCGGTCGACGCGGTCGCGGCGGACTTCGCCACCCGCTGGGCCGGACTGTTCGGCCTGGACACGCTGCCCGCCGGCGCCACCGACGTACGGCTGCGCGCGGCCGACCTCGCCGGACGGATCGACGCGGTGTTCCCCGGCGACGGTCCCGAGTGGTCGAACGCCGCCATGCACAGCCCCGACCTGCAGATCTGCGCCACCGACGCGGACGCGCTGCGGCGCGGCGACTACACGGTGGTGCTCGGCGAGCTGCACGCCGCCTGGTCGTCGTTCGACTGCGCGGTGTTCACCCCGTCGCATCCGGACGTGGAGCGGCTGCGCGACGCGCTCGCGGCGGACATGGGGCAGCGGCGGGTCCGGCTGCTGTTCCCGGCCGACTGGCCGCGGCGGACCAGCCGTACCGCCGAGTCGCTGACCGGCCCGGCCGACCGGCACCTGGCGTTCCTCGACGCGCCGGGCGCCGACCCGGACCGCGTGCTGCCCACCGTCGACCTGGTGGTCGACGAGGTGGACGGCGAGCTGGTCGCCACCGCCTCGGACGGTCAGCGCTGGCCGCTCGTCGAGATCTTCGCCGAGCCGCTCAGCGCGCACGCCGTGGACGGGTTCAAGCTGGTCGCCGCCGCGCCGTACACGCCCCGGATCACAGTCGACCGGCTGGTGCTGGCCCGGCAGACGTGGCGGACCACTGTGGGCGAGAGCGGCCTCGCCGTGCCCAACGGCGAGCGGGACCGGTTCCTCGCCGTCCGGGACTGGCGCCGCCGCCTCGGCCTGCCCGAGCAGGTGTACGTCAAGCTCGGCACCGAGACCAAGCCCTGCTTCGTGGACCTGTCCGCGCCGGCGTTCGCCACCACGCTCTGCGCGATGGTGCGGGCCGCCCGGGTCGACGGCGGCGACGACGTGTCGTTCACGGTCAGCGAGATGCTGCCCGCACCGGAGCAGGCGTGGGTGCCCGACGGGCAGGGCCGCCGCTACTTCAGCGAGCTGCGCCTGCACATCACCGACGCCCGGCGGGAGGACCACCGGTGAGCCACCTGCTGCCCCTGGGCGAGACCGGCTGGTCGGTGTGGCGGGACGTGGTCCTGCGTACCGCCGGTTTCCCGGCCGCCGGGCTGGACCGGTTCGCCGCGCCGGACTGCGCCGCCGCCGCGGACGCGCTGCTCGCCGGCGACACCGCCCCCGAGGTGTTCGACAAGGTGCTGGCCGAGGCGTTCGCCGAGTCCTCGGCGGTGGCCGGCGAGCTGGCCGCCGACCCGCTGCTGCGCGAGGCGGTGACCTGGCAGAACCCGGACATGCTCATCGCGCTGGACGGGCTGCTGCGCACCGACCCGCAGGTCCGCAACGTCCGCCGCCGCAAGCGCGAGCTGAGCCTGCTGCGGTACTGGCAGCGCTACTGCGGCAAGGCCGAGACCATCGGCTTCTTCGGCCCGGTCTGCTGGGGCACGTTCGACACCACCCGCCGCGGCGTGCACACTGCGCCCGGTGACGCGCTCGTGCACCGGCGCCGGGTCTACTTCGAGGCCTGGGCGCTCATCGCGTACGCCGACCGGCTCGCCGACGACCTCGCGGTGCGCCGCTGGTGGGCGCCCGCCCTGCAACCGCACCTGACCGTCGCCGGGCGGGAACTGCGCTGGCCGCTGCACCCGCCGATCGCGCTCACCCCGGTCGAGGCGCTGGTGCTCGGTGCCTGCGACGGGCGGACGCCCGCCGTGGAACTGGCGCAGCGGCTGTGCGACGCCGGTGAGGTGCACGGCGCCGACGACGTCTACCTGCTGCTCGACCGCTGGGTCGAGCGCGGCCAGCTCAGCTGGGGCGCGAACCTGCCGATCGCGCCGGACGCCGAGCGGGTGCTCGAAACGCGGATCGCCGCGATCGGCGACGAGCCGGTGCGCGCCGCGACGGCGGCCGAGTTCGGCCGGCTCCGCGCGGCCCGCGACGAGGTGGCCGCCGCGGCCGGCGACCCGGACCGGCTCGGCGCCGCGCTGGCCGCGCTCAACGCCCAGTTCACCGCCGTCACCGGCCGCCCGGCCACCCGGCACAGCGGGCAGATGTACGCCGCCCGCACCGTCTGCTACGAGGAGACCGCCCGCGACCTGGAGTTCCGGATCGGGTCGGCGGTGGTCGACGCGCTCGCCGAGCCGATGGCGGTGGTGCTGCGTACCGCCCGCTGGTTCACCGGCGAGGTGGCCGCGCGCTGCGGCGACCTCTTCACCGAGCTGCACGAGGAACTGGCCGCCGACGGCGAACCGGTGCGGCTGGCCGACCTGTGGCTGCTGGCCCAGGGGACGCTCGTCGCCCCGGACGGCCCGATCGGCCGGGCCGGCGCCACGCTCACCGCACGCTGGGCCGAGCTGTTCGGCCTGGCCGGCCTGCCCGAGGGGCAGGCGGAACTGCGGCTGCGCGCCGCGGACCTGACCGAGCGGGCCCGGGAGCTGTTCCCGGCGACGCGGCCCGGCTGGCCGTCGGCCCGGCTGCACAACCCGGACGTGCAGCTCAGTGCCGCCTCGCCGGAGGCCGTCGGGCGCGGCGACTTCCTGCTGGTGCTCGGCGAGCTGCACCCGGCGTCGGTCGCCTTCGACAGCGCGGTGCTCAGCCCGTTCCACCCGGACCCGGCCGCGCTGCGCGCCGACCTCGACGCCGACCTGGGCCCGGTCCGGCTGCGGGTGCTCTGGCCGGACAGCTTCCCCCGCCGCACCACCCGCACCACGTACGCGCTGACCGGCCCGGCGGACCGCCAGCTCGGCATCGACACCGCGCACGGCGCCGACGTGGACCGCCTGGTCCCGGCCACCACGGTGCTGGTGGAGCGGACCGGCGACCACCTCACCGCGGTCTTCCCCGACGGCGCCCGCTGGCCGCTGATGGAGGTGTTCGCCACGCTGCTCGGCTCGCTGCTGCTGGACGCGTTCAAGCTGCTCGGCGCCGCCGCGTACACGCCCCGCATCACCATCGACCGGCTGGTCGTGTCCCGGCGCACCTGGCGCACCACGGCCGGGGCGTGCGGGCTGGGCGGCCACTCCGACGAGACCGCCCGCTACCTGGCGGTACGCCGCTGGCGGGCCGAGACCGGCCTGCCCGAGCGGGTCTTCGTCAAGGTCGGCACCGAGATCAAACCGTGCTACGTGGACCTGACCGGCCCGCTGTACGCGCAGTCGCTGTGCGCGATGGTCGACGCCGCGCTGCGTACCGGGCCGGACGTGCCGGTGGTGGTCTCCGAACTGCTGCCCGCACCCACCGAGGCGTGGGTGCCCGACGCCCACGGCCGCGGTTACGTCAGCGAACTGCGCCTCCAGATCACCGACCCGGCCGAGCACCTTGGAGCACTCCGGTGACCGACACCCTGACCGTCAGCGCCGTCCACGGCCCGGACCTGCCCTGGCCGGACGCCACCCTCGCCGACCTGATCACCGCGCAGGCGGCCCGCACCCCGGACGCGGTGGCGGTGCGCCAGTGGGACACCCGGCTCACCTACCGGCAGCTCGTCGACCGGGCCGCCGGGGTGGCCGCCGTGCTGCGCGAGCACGGCGTCGGCCGGGGCGACCGGGTCGGCGTGTGCGGCGCGCGTACCCCCGACCTGGTCGTGACGGTGGTCGGCGTGCTGCTCGCCGGCGCCGCGTACGTGCCGCTGGAGCCGGGCGGCCCCCGGGCCCGGCTGCGCGGGATCGCCCGCGACGCGGGCGTACGGGTGGTGGCCGGTGACGCGGCGGCGGCCGAGTTCGGCGACGAGCCCGGCGTGACGACGCTCGGCCTGCCCGGCCCGGCCCCGCTCGCGCCCTGCCCGGCCCGCCCCGGCGACCCGGCGTACGTGCTGTTCACCTCCGGCTCCACCGGCCGCCCGAAGGGCGTGCTGACCACCCACCGCAACGCGGTCGAGTTCGTCACCGGCGTGAGCGAGCTGACCGGCGCCGACGCCTCGGTACGCAGCCTCGGCATCGCCTCGCTCGGCTTCGACGCGGCCACCATGGACCTGTTCGTGCCGCTCACGCTCGGCGGCGCGGTGCAGCTACTGGGCGCCGACGACCGGGCCGACCCGGTACGGCTGGCCCGGTTCGTCGCCGAACACGAGGTGACCTGGGGTTTCATCACCCCGACCGTGCTGTCGCTGCTGGACCCGGCCGGATTCCCGTCGTGGCGGGTGCTGCTCTGCGGCGGCGAGGCGGTCCCGGCCGAGCTGGTCGCCCGCTGGGCGCCGGGCCGGCGGTTCCTCAACGGCTACGGCCCGACCGAGACCACGGTGCTGGCGGTCACCTGCGACCTCACCCCGGCCGACACCGACCCGATGCCGATCGGCCGGCCGCTGCCCAACCACCGGGCGTACGTGGTCGACGCCGGCCTGCGTCCGGTGCCGGCGGGGGAGACCGGCGAGCTGCTGATCGGCGGGCCCGGCCTGGCCGACGGCTACCTGAACCGGCCCGGCCTGACCGCCGAGCGGTTCGTGCCCGACCCGTTCGGCGACGCCCCCGGCGAGCGGCTCTACCGCACCGGTGACCTGGTCCGGCAGGCGCCGGACGGCCGGATCGTCTACCTCGGCCGCGCCGACCGGCAGGTGAAAATACGCGGCCAGCGCATCGAGCTGGGCGAGATCGAGGCCGTGCTGGCCGCCTGCCCCGGCGTCGAGCGGGTCGCGGTGGAGGCCGTACCCGGCCCGGCCGGCGCCGAGCTGGTCGCGTTCCTCACCCCGGCCGGCGCGCCGGACGACGACGAGCTGCGGGCGTACGCGGAGACGCGGCTGACCACCGCGATGCTGCCGGCCCGGACGCTGCGGCTGGACGCGTTGCCGGTCAGCGCCACCACCGGCAAGCTGGACCGGCCGGCGCTGCGCGAGCTGGCCGCCGCGGCCCCGGCCACAGTGGCCGGCGCCCCCGACGACGACCCGGTGACGGCCGCGGTCCGGCGCGTCTGGACCCGACTGCTCGGCGCCGCGCCCGCCCCGGACAGCGACTTCCTCGCCGCCGGCGGCAACTCCATCGCCGCGATGCGGCTGGTCGCCGCGCTGCGCGCGGAGCTGGGCCGGCAGGTGGACACGCGGGTGCTGTTCGCCGACCGCACGTTCGCCGCGCTCGTCGAGCGGGTCCGCGCCGCCGACCCCGCCGACGCCGACGGGCTGACCACCGGCAACCCGCCGACGCTGTCCCCGCCGCAGCGGCGGCTGTGGTTCATGGACCAGCTCGCCCCGTCCAGCGCGCCGTACAACATCGCCGTCGCGCACCGGCTGCGCGGGCCGCTGGACGTCACCGCGCTCGGCGCCGCGCTGCGGGCCGTCGCCGAACGGCACGACGTGCTGCGCTGGCGCATCCCGCAGAACAGCGGCGTGCCGTACGCGGTCCGCGAGGAACCCACCGACGTGGCGGTGCCGGTGGTCGACCTGACCGGCGCCGCCGACCCGGACAGCGAGCTGGCCGGCATGCTCGCGGCCGGCGCCGGGCACGCGTTCGACCTGGCCACCGGGCCGCCCTGGCAGGTGACCGTGTACCGGCTCGCCGCCGGGGAGCACGTGCTCGCGGTGACAGTGCACCACGCGGTCTTCGACGGCTGGTCCGAGGCGCTGCTCTACGACGAACTGGCACTCGCGTACGCCCGCGCGCTCGGCCGGTCCGTGCCGGGCCGCCCGCCGCTGCCCGCCACGTACGCCGACTACGCGGTGTGGCGCGCCGACCGGGACCGGCGCCGGGGCGAGACCGACCTGGCCTGGTGGACCGCGCACCTGGCCGGCGCGCCCACGGTGCTGGACCTGCCCCGCGACCGTCCCCGCCCCGCCGTGCAGACGTACGCCGGCGCGGAGGCCGCGGTGCGGCTGGACGAGGCCGCCGACCGGGCCGTACGCGACCTGGCGACCCGGCGCGGCACCACTGTCGCGGCGGTGCTGCTGGCCGCGTTCGGCGAGCTGCTGCGGCGGGTGACCGGCGGCGACGAGCACGTGCTCGGCGCGATCGTCGCGGACCGGCGGCTGGCCGCGTTCGACGAGGTGATCGGGTTCTTCATCGACACCGTGCCGGTGCGGGTCCGCTCCGGCGGCGCGAGCTTCGCCGAGCAGGTCGACCGGGCCGCCGCCGAGCTGCACGAGGTCACCGCCCACCCGGGCGCGCCACTGGAACGCATCGTCGAGGCGCTCGGCGTGGGCCGGGACACCTCCCGCGCCCCGCTGGTGCAGGTGCTGTTCAACGTGCTCAACTTCGTCGCGCCCCGGCTGACGCTGACCGGCCTGGCCGTCGAGCCGGTGCCGGTGCCCAAGCCCGGATCGCCGTTCGACCTGACCGTCTACGTGGTGGAGCGCGACGGGCGGGCCGGCGTCGAGGTGGTGCACAACCCGGACCTGTTCACCGGCGAACGGATCAGCGCGCTCCTGGCCGACCTGGCCGCCCTGGTCGGCGCGCTCGCCGCCGACCCGGACGTCCCGGCCGCCGAGGTCGCGCCCGAGCTGCCCCGTCCGGCGGTACGGGTCGCGGCGCTCGGCGCGATGACGGTCGCCACGGCCGAACCGGCCCGCGCGCCGCTGCCCGCCGGCTCGGACGCGCTCACGGCGACCGAGGAGCTGATCGCCGGGATCTGGCGGGACGTGCTCGGCCGCGACGCCGTCGGGGTCAGCGACAACTTCTTCGACATCGGCGGCCACTCGATGGCCCTGGCTGCCGTGCACGCCCGGCTCACCGAGGCCACCGGCCGCTCGATCACCATGCTCGACCTGTTCCGCCACCCGACCGTGCGGGCGCTCGCCGCCAGCCTCGACGGGGCCGCCGACCGTCCGGAACTGGCCCGCGCCGCGATGCGCGCCGCCGCCCGGCGGGGCCGCGCCCGCCGTACCCCGCCACCTCGCCGACCTCACCCGTGACGCGATCCCTTGTGAATGAAGGAACCCCCATGCAGAACGACATTCCCGCCGACGACGGCGTCGAGCCCATCGCCATCGTCGGGCTCGCCGCCCGCCTGCCCGGCGCGGCCGACGTCGACGAGTTCTGGCGCAACCTGGTCGACGGCGTGGAGTCGACGACCGAACTGACCCGCGAGGAGCAGCTCGCCCGCGGCGCCCAGCCGCAGGAGGTCGACGACCCGGGCTGGGTCAACCGTGCCCCGCTGGTGGACGGCTACGACGAGTTCGACGCCGGCCTGTTCGGGATGACCGCCCGCGAGGCCGAGATCACCGACCCGCAGCACCGGCTGTTCCTGGAGACCTGCTACACCGCGTTGCAGGACGCCGGCTACGACCCGGGCCGCTACGACGGCGCGGTGGGCGTGTACGCCGGCACCGGCGGCAACACGTACCTGCACCGCAACGTGATGCGCAACAAGCGGGTCGGCGGCAATCCGCACGGCGCGGTCTCGCTGGCCACCGGCAACTCGCCGAACTACGTGGCCACCAACGTGTCGTACCGGCTGGACCTGCGCGGCCCCAGCCTGACCGTGCACACCGCCTGCTCCACCTCCCTGGTGGCGTTCCACCTGGCCTGCGAGGCGCTGCGCAACGGCGAGTGCGACATGGCCCTGGCCGGCGGCGTCAACATCGAGCTGCCGCACGTCGGCTACCTCGGCATGGACGGCTTCACCTCGCCGGACGGGCGGTGCCGCCCGTTCGACGCCGGAGCGAACGGCACGGTGTGGGGCAGCGGCGTCGGTGTGACGCTGCTCAAGCGGCTCTCCGACGCGATCGCCGACGGCGACACCATCCGTGCGGTCGTGCTCGGCAACGCGATCAACAACGACGGCGCCGGGAAGGTCGGCTTCACCGCCCCCAGCATCGACGGGCAGATGGAGGCCGTCGCCCAGGCCGTCGCGCTCGCCGGCGTCGACCCGCGCAGCATCAGCTACGTCGAGGCGCACGGCACCGGCACCGCGCTCGGCGACCCGATCGAGGTCGCCGCGCTGTCCGCCGTCTACACCAAGGACACCGACGAGCGCGGCTGGTGCGGCATCGGCTCGGTGAAGTCGAACATCGGCCACCTCAGCCAGCCGTCCGGCATCGTCAGCGTGATCAAGACGGTGCTGGCGATGGAGCACGGGCTGATCCCGCCGACCATCAACTACGAGACGCCGAACCCGGCCATCGACTTCGCCGACACCCCGTTCTACGTGGCGAACACGCTGACCAAGTGGGACACCGACGGCGGGCCGCGCCGGGCCGGTGTCAGCTCCTTCGGCATCGGCGGCACCAACGCGCACGTGGTGCTGGAGGAGGCCCCGGCCGCGGGCCGGCACGAGCCGTCCGCCCGCCCGGCGCACCTGCTCCAGGTGTCGGCGAAGACCCCTGCCGCGCTGGACACCGCCGTGCGGCGGCTCGCCGACCACCTGGAGAGCGGCAGCGACGTGGCGCTGGCCGACGTGGCGCACACGCTGCGCGTCGGCCGCCAGGTGTACGGCCACCGCGCCGCGGTGGTCGCCGGCGACCCGGCGTCCGCCGCCGCCGCGCTGCGCGAGCGGCGCAAGGGTCACCGGGGAGTCGCCGACGGACCCGCGCCCCGGGTGGCGTTCCTGTTCAGCGGCCAGGGCTCGCAGTACGCCGGGATGGGCGCCGAGCTGTACGCGCAGGACGACGCGTACGCCGCCGCCGTCGACCAGTGCGCCGAGCTGCTCCGCCCCGAGCTGGGCCTGGACATCCGCGACCTGATCCTGGGCCGCGACCCGGACGCGGCGGACAGGCTCACGCAGACCCGCTACACCCAGCCCGCCCTGTTCACCGTCGAGTACGCCCTCGCCGCCGCCTGGCGGGCCGCCGGGGTGGCCCCGGCCGCGATGATCGGCCACTCCATCGGCGAGTACGTGGCCGCGACGGTGGCCGGGGTGCTCGACCTCGCCGACGCGCTGCGGGTGGTGGCCGCCCGGGGCCGGCTCATGCACTCGCTGCCGGCCGGTTCGATGCTGGCGGTCGCGCTGGACGAGTCGGAGGTGACCGGCCGGCTGCCCGAGGGCCTGTCGGTGGCCACCGTCAACGGCCCCGGCACCTGCGTGGTCGCCGGCGAGACCGCGCTCGTGGAGGAGTTCGCGGCGAGCCTCGGCGGCAAGAACAAGTCGAAGCTGCTGCGCACCTCGCACGCGTTCCACTCGCCGATGACGGACCCGATCCTGGACGAGTTCACCGCGCTGATGGCGACGGTGCCGCTGCGCGCCCCGGCGGTGCCGTTCGTGTCGAACGTGACCGGCACCTGGATCACCGAGGCGCAGGCCACCGACCCGGCGTACTGGGCCGCGCACCTGCGCCGCCCGGTCCGCTTCGGCGCGTGCGTGGCGACGCTGCTCGCCGAGGGCACCTGGGCGCTCGTCGAGTGCGGTCCCGGCCGGCAACTGGCCAACCTGGCCCGGATGCAGGTCGCCAAGGCCGGCGAGGCGCAGCGCGCGCTGACCCCGCTGGGCAGCCTGCCCGGCCCCGGCGAGCAGACCGGTGACGTGGCCGCGCTGCTCGGCACGGCCGGCGCGCTCTGGTGCGCCGGGGTGCCGGTGAGCCTCCCGGCCGACCCGCACGCGCGGCGGGTGCCGCTGCCCACGTACCCGTTCGAGCGGCGCCGCTACTGGATCGACCCGGACCCGGAGCAGGAGGTCGCCGCGGCGCTCGCCGAGACCGGCCCCCGCCCGCTGCCGGAGTGGTTCGCGGTGCCGGTGTGGCGGCAGGCCGCCCCGGTCCGCACGGCCGAGCCGCTGGGCCGCTGCCTGGTGCTGGCCGACGGCCCGCGCGGCGAGGCGCTCGTGGCCGCGTTGCGCGCCGCCGGCGACGACCCGGTCGAGGTACGCGCCGGCGAGGCGTTCGCCGCCACCCCGAACGGCTTCCGGCTGCGCCCCGGCGTACGCGCCGACGCCGAGGAACTGGTCGCCGCGCTCGGCGCCGACCTGCCCCGGCGGATCGTGCACGCGTTCGCGCTCGACGGCGACCCGGCGGGCACCGACCCGGCGGCCGCCTGGGCGGCGCAGGAGCGCGGCTTCTTCGGCGCGCTGCACCTGGTGCAGGCCCTGGCCGGCGCCGGTGTCACGGCCGACGAGGCGGGCGTACGCCTGGACCTGGTCACCGCCGGCATCGGCGACGTACGCGGCGACGACCTGGTCCGCCCCGAGCACGCCACGCTGGCGGGCCTGGCCCGGGTGCTCCCGGCCGAGCTGCCCGGCCTGACCGTGCGGCTGCTCGACACCGACCCGGCCGCGCGCGGCGTCGCCGCCCTGGTGGCCGAGCTGCGCAGCCCGGTCGACGCCGAGCACCCGGAGGTGGCGCTGCGCGGCGACCGCCGCTGGCTGGCCGGCTACGAGCAGGTCACCGTGGCCGCCGAGGACGAGCCGGGCGTGCTGCGCGAGGAGGGCCGCTACCTGATCACCGGCGGTCTCGGCGGCATCGGCGTCACCCTGGCCGAGGACTTCGCCCGCCGGGTCCGCGCCAAGCTGGTGCTGCTGGCCCGTTCCGGGCTGCCCGAGCGGGACGAGTGGGACGCGCACCTGGCGGTGCACGGCGGCGCCGACCGGGCCGGGCGGGCCATCGCGGCGATCCGCCGGATGGAGGCCGCGGGCGCCGAGGTGCTGGTGCTCGCCGCCGACGTCACCGACGCGGACGACCTGCGCCGGGTCCGCGACGAGGCGGAGCGCCGGTTCGGCGGGCTGGACGGCATCGTGCACGCCGCCGGCCTGCCCGGCGGCGGCATGGCCGAGGTGAAGGAGCGCGACGAGGCGCAGCGGGTGCTGGCCCCGAAGCTGGCCGGCACCCTGGCGCTGGCCCGGGTCTTCGGTGACCTGCCGCTGGACTTCGTCGTCCTCTGCTCCTCGATCACCGCGGTGATCGGCGGTTTCGGCCAGGTCGACTACTGCGCCGCGAACAACTTCCTGGACGCGTTCGCGCGCTCCGGCACCGGGTTCCGCGCGCCGGTGGTGTCGCAGAACTGGGGCGGCTGGGCCGAGGTCGGCATGGCGGTGGAGACCGCCGCACCGGCCGCGTTCCGGGCCGCCGGACGGGACACCGTGACCACCGCGGTCACGCACCCGGTCCTCACCACGATGGTCGCCGGCCCGGACGGCACGGTGCTGCACGGCCTGGTCTCGGCGGACACCCACTGGCTGCTCGACGAGCACCGGATCGGCGGGGTGCCGGTGGTGCCGGGCACCGCCCACCTGGAGTCGGTGCGTGCCGCGGTGGTCGCCGCGCTGCCCGCGCCGGGGCCGGACGCCGCGGTGGAGCTGCGCGACGTGGTGTTCCTGGAGCCGTTCCCGGTGCCGGACGGCACCGTGGCCCAGTACCGGGTCGAGCTGACCCCGGCCGAGGACGGCACGGACTTCACCGTCGCCAGCCTCGCCGCCGGCCAGGCGCGCACCCACGTACGCGGCACCGCCGGGTGGACCACCGACGCGGCCCCGCCGGCCGCCGTGCCGGCAGTGGCCGGGCGGCGGGTCGACGACGACGCCTCGTTCGGCCGGGGACGCACCAGCATGCTCACGTTCGGGCCGCGCTGGGCGGCGCTGGCCGAGCACCACCTCGCCGACGGTGAGGAGCTGGCCCGGGTGCAGGCACCAGCCGCCGCGCTCGGCGACCTGCCCTCCTGGGGAATGCACCCGGCGCTGCTGGACGTGGCCACCGCGTTCGGCCGCGGGCAGGGCTCCGGTACCTACCTGCCGCTGTCGTACGGCCGGATCGTGGTGCGCGGGCCGCTGCCGGCGACGTTCCACAGTCACCTGCGGCACCGGCCCGCCGCCACCGACGAGGTGGTCGCCGCCGACCTGTCGCTGCGCGACCCGGACGGCCGGGAGCTGGTCGCGATCAGCGACTTCGTGCTGCGCCGGGTCGACCAGGACGCGGTCACCGGCAACCTGGCCGAGTCCCCGGCCGCGGCCGGTGACGCCCCGGCGCCGGTCACCGAGGACATCCGCCCGGTCGACGGCGCGGAGGCGTTCCGCCGCAGCCTCGCCGCCGGTCTCGGCGCCCAGGTGGTGATCACCACCCGGACCGTTGCCGACATCCGGCGCCGGGCGGCCCGGGTCACCACGGACAGCCTCACCGAGGAGACCGACGCGCCGGCCGGTACGACGCCCGCCACCGGCGGCGGCTCGGCGGCGCCCGGCACCGAGCTGGAGAAGACGATCGCCCAGGTGTGGCGCGACGGCCTCGGCGTCACCGACGTCGGCGTGGACGACGACTTCTTCGCCCTCGGCGGCAACTCGCTGGTCGCCGTGCAGCTCATCGCCGCCATGCGCAAGGCGACCGGCGTACGGCTGCCGATGCGCAGCCTCTTCGAGACCCCCACGGTGGCCGGACTGGCCGCCCGGATCGAGGAACTGCGCGCCGAGGCGCCCGCCGACGCACCGGCCGCCCCGGCGGCCATCCCGGCCATCCCGCGGCTGCCCCGCGGCTGACATCCCGACGCAGAACCAGGAGACACCGCACCATGAGCGAGACAACCACGACGCTGCCGGTGGTCGTCGAGAGCGACGGCCGGGCGCTGACCGACCTGATCGCGGCCCGCCGCGCCGAGCTGCGGGACACCCTCGTCGCCAGCGGAGGGCTGCTGTTCCGCGGCTTCGACGTGGGCGGCGTGGACGGCTTCGACCAGGCCGTACGCGCGCTCGCCGGCGAGCCGCTGACCTACACCGAGCGTTCCTCGCCCCGGCACTCCATCAAGGGCCGGGTCTACACCTCGACCGACTACCCGCCGGACGAGGAGATCTTCCTGCACAACGAGAACTCGTACCAGGCGCGCTGGCCGCTGACGCTGTTCTTCTACTGCGTCACGCCGCCGCAGACGCAGGGCGCCACGCCGCTGGCCGACGTGCGCCGGGTGTACGAGCTGATCGACCCGGCGGTCCGCGAGGAGTTCATCCGCCGACGGTGGATGCTGGTGCGCAACTTCCACGGCGACTTCGGCACCCGCTGGCAGGAGGTGTTCAACACCGAGAGCCGCGCCGAGGTCGAGGCGTACGCGGCGGACAACGGGATCACGGTGGAGTGGGTCGGCAAGGACGGCCTGCGTACCCGCGCGGTCCGCGACGTGGTGCACCACCGGCCCGGGTCGGACACCCCGCGCTGGTTCAACCACGCCACCTTCTTCCACCTCAGCACGCTGCCGAAGGACTACCAGGAGGGGCTGCTGGCCATGTTCGGCGCCGACGGGCTGCCGTCGAACACCTACTACGGCGACGGCGGCGAGATCCCCGCCGACGTGATGGACCACCTGCGCGCCGCCTACCGGGCGGCCACCGTCCGCTTCGACTACCAGCGCGACGACGTGCTGGTGGTGGACAACATGACCGCCGCGCACGGCCGGGAGCCGTTCACCGGCCCCCGCAAGATCGCCGTGGCGATGGCCGAGCCGCACACCCCCGAGAACGCAGGAGCGAACTGACATGGCCGAACCCCGATTCCTGGTCGTCCGCAACGACGAGGAGCAGTACTCGATCTGGTCGGCCGACCGGGACCTGCCCGCCGGCTGGCACGGCACCGGCTTCGCCGGCACCCGCGAGGAGTGCCTGGCCCACGTGGACGAGGTCTGGACCGACATGCGTCCCCGCTCCGTGCGCGAGGGGCTCTCATGACCCAGGAGTGGACCTTCCCGGCCTCCTACGCCCAGGAGCGGGTGTGGATGGCCAACCAGCTCGACGCCGGGTCACCGGTGTTCAACGTGTCCTTCCCGTGGCTGTTCCCGGCCGGCGTGGACGCCGGCACGGCCAGTGACGTGGTCAACCGGGTGATCGCCCGGCACGAGGCGCTGCGTACCCACCTGCGGACCGACGACGGCGCGCTGGTGCAGGTCGTACGCGCCCACGAGCCGGCGCCGCTGCCGGTCACCGACGTCACCCACCTGCCGGCGGGTGAGCAGCGGGCCGAGTTCGAGCGCATCCGCGGCGAGATGGCGCGGCTGCCGATCCCGCTGGACGCGGCGCCGCTGTGGCGGGCCCGGCTGATCCGCATGACCGAAGGGCTGGCGCTGGCGTTCGTGGTGCACCACGCCGTCTTCGACAGCCACTCGGCGGTGCTGTTCCACACCGAGCTGGTCGCGTTCTGCGACGCCGCGCGCACCGGCGCCGAGCCCGCCGTGCCCGAGCTGCCCATCCAGTACGCCGACTTCGCGGTCTGGCAGCGCCAGCAGCTCACCGGCGAGGAACTGGACCGGCAGCTCGCGTTCTGGACCGGTCACCTGGCCGGCGCGCCGCCGGTCACCGGCCTGCCGCTGGACCGGCCCCGCCCGGCCCAGCTCGGCTTCGCCGGTGACGAGGTGCGCTTCACGCTGCCCGACGGGCTGCTGGACCGCGTCGGCGCGCTGGCCACCGGCGCGCAGGCCACCCCGTACATGGTGCTGCTGGCCGGTTTCGCGGCGCTGCTGTCGCGGATCTCCGGCGACGCCGACGTGGTGGTCGGCGTCTCCACGGCGGGCCGGGACAACCCGGAGCTGACGCCGCTGATCGGCATGTTCGTCAACCCGGTGGCGCTGCGCTGCGACGTCTCCGGCGACCCGACGTTCGCGGCGCTGCTCGGCCGGGTCCGCAACGGCCTGATCGACGCCATGGAGCACGGGCAGACGCCGTTCCAGAAGATCGTCGAGGCGGTCGACCCGCAGCGTGACCCGGCGGTGCAGCCGATCTTCCAGACCGCCCTGAACTGGATCCCGGACTCCGGACTCGACCCGGTGGAGCTGGGCACCACGAAGGACGACCTGGCCTTCGACATCACCACCGGCGACTGCCGCCTGGTCTACCGCACCGACCTGTTCGACCGGTCCACGGCCGAGACGGTGGTCCGCCGATACGTACGGCTGCTCGACGCCGCCGTCGCCGAGCCGGAGCGTACGGTCGGCGCGCTGCCGCTGCTCACCGACACCGAGCGGGACCGGGTGCTCGGCGCCTGGAACGACACCGCCCGCGACGTGCCGGTGACCACAGTGGTCGACGAGGTGCAGCGGCAGGCCGCCGCCACCCCGGACGCGGCGGCGCTGGTGTGCGACGGCGTGACGCTCGGCTACGGCGAGCTGAACACCGCCGCGAACCGGCTGGCCCGGCTACTCGTGGCGCGGGGCGCCGGCCCGGAGACCCGGGTCGCGCTGGCGCTGCCCCGCTCCTGCGACCTGGTCGTGGCGATGCTGGCGGTGCTCAAGGCCGGCGCCGCGTACGTGCCGGTGGACACCGCGTACCCGGCCGGGCGGATCGCGTACCTGCTGGCCGACGCCGCGCCCGCGCTGGTGGTGACCGCGCCGGACACCGCCGCCCTGGTGCCCGGCGACGCGCTGGTGCTCGACGGCGAGGTCGGCTCGGACCAGTCCGGCGACGACCTCACCGACGCCGACCGGGTCGCGCCGCTGCGCCCCGAGCACCCGGCGTACGTGCTCTACACCTCCGGCTCGACCGGCCGCCCGAAGGGCGTGGTGGTCGAGCACCGGGCGGTGACCGCGTACCTGGCCTGGGCCCGCGCCACCTACCCGGGGCTGGCCGGGGTGGCGCTGCTGCACTCGCCGGTCTCGTTCGACCTCACCGTCACCGGCCTGCTCGGCACGCTCACCGCCGGCGGCACGGTGCGGCTCGCCGCGATCGACGATCCCGCCGCCCGCGCCGGCGGCCGGCCGGCCTTCCTCAAGGTCACGCCGAGCCACCTGCCGCTGCTCGACGCCGAGCTGTCGCCCACGGCCGACCTGGTGATCGGCGGCGAGGCGCTGACCGGGGAGCAGCTCGCCGCCTGGCGGGCCGCGCACCCCGAAGTGGCGGTGATCAACGAGTACGGCCCGACGGAGGCCACTGTGGGCTGCGTCGCGGCCCGGGTCGCCCCCGGCGAGCCGGTCCCGGCCGGTCCGGTGCCGATCGGCACGCCCACCTGGAACACCCGGGCGCTGCTGCTCGACGCCGCCCTGCGGCCGGTGCCCCCGGGCGTGGTGGGGGAGCTGTACGTCACCGGCACCCAGCTCGCGCGCGGCTACCACGACCGGCCCGGCCTGACCGCCGAGCGGTTCCTGCCCTGCCCGTACGGCCCGCCCGGCGCCCGGATGTACGCCACCGGCGACCTGGCCCGCTGGCGTGCCGACGGCACGCTGGACTACCTGGGCCGCCGCGACGACCAGGTCAAGGTGCGCGGCATGCGCATCGAGCTGGGCGAGGTCGAGGCCGCGCTGCTGGCCCACCCGGACGTGCGCGCCGCCGCCGCGGCGGTACGCACCGACGGCGGCGAGCCGACGCTCGTCGGCTACCTGGTGGGCCCGGCCCACGAGGACTCGGTCCGCGCCGAACTGGCCCGCGAGCTGCCCGCGCACCTGGTGCCGGCCGCCCTGGTCCGGCTGGACGCGCTGCCGCTGACGCCCAACGGCAAGCTGGACCGCGCCGCGCTGCCCGCCCCGGCGGCGGCCGAGCCGGCCCAGGACAGCTACGTCGCGCCCCGCACCGAGGCCGAGGCCCTGGTCGCCGAGGTGTACGCCGAGATCCTCCAGGTGGAGAAGGTCGGCGCCCTGGACGACTTCTTCGCCCTCGGCGGCAACTCGCTGCGCGGCATGCGGGCGATGGCCCGGATCCGCGCCGAGGTGGACGTCGACCTGCCCATGCGGGCGCTGTTCAGCAGCCCCGCGGTGGCGGACCTGGCCGCCCAGATCGAACAGCGGATCGCCGCCGAACTCGACGGGCTCTCCGACACCGAGGTCGCCGCGCTGCTCGCGGCGGAAGAGGGAACCAACTGATGACCGACCTGAAGGATCCGGCCCGCGAGGCGGCCCGGCAGGCGCTGATCGCCCGACGGCTACGCGCCCGCCAGACCGCCCCCGCGGCCCGGATCGCCCCCCGCCCGTCCGGCGCCCAGGTGCCGCTGTCCTATGCCCAGGAGCGGGTCTGGTTCATGGACCAGCTCGCCCCGGGCGAGGCGGCGTACCACATCGCGGTGCCGCTGCGGGTACGCGGACCACTCGACGTGGACGCGCTGCGCGCCGCGCTGACCGCGCTGGCCGACCGGCACGAGTCGCAGCGCACCCGCTTCCCGGCCGACGCCGACGGCCGTCCCACAGTGGTCGTCGCGGACACCGCCGACGTGCCGCTCACGGTGGTGGACGCGCCGGACGAGGCCGCCGCGCAGGCGCTCGTCGACGCGGCGGCGGCCGAGCCGTTCGACCTGGCGAACGGACCGCTGCTGCGGGCCCTGCTGATCCGTCTGACCGCCGAGGACCACGTGCTGTTCCTCGCCCAGCACCACATCGTCGGCGACGGCTGGTCGGTGGACGTGCTGCTGCGTGACCTGATCACGCTCTACCGGGGCGGCGAGCCGCCCGCCCTGCCGATCCAGTACGGCGACTTCGCCGTCTGGGAGGCCCAGGAACTGGACGGCCCGCAGGCGCGGGCGCACGTCGACTACTGGAAGCAGCGGCTGGCCGGCATCACCCCGCTGGAACTGCCGCTGGACCGGCCGCGCCCGGCCACCCAGACGTACCGGGGCGACTTCGTCGAGTTCCAGCTCGACCCGGCCGCCACCGAGGCGCTCAACGCGCTCACCCGCGACAGCGGCGGCACGCTGTTCATGACGCTGCTCGCCGCGTACCAGGTGCTGCTGGCCCGGCACGCCGGCCAGGACGACTTCGCAATCGGCGCGTCGGTGGCCGGCCGGTCCGCGCCGGAGCTGGAGAACGTCGTCGGCATGTTCATCAACATGCTGCCGCTGCGCGCCGACCTGGCCGACGACCCGACGTTCGCGGAGCTGCTGGAGCGCACCCGGCGTACCGTGCTGGACGGGTTCGAGCACGCCGAGGTGCCGTTCGCCAAGGTGGTCCACGAGCTGGGCCTGCCGCGCGACGTCAGCCGCTCCCCGGTGTTCCAGGCCATGTTCGTGCTGCAGAACTACGAGATGGGCCGGTTCACCGGCGTGTCCCGCACCGACGAGGTCACGTTCTCCTGGACCCCGATGGAGTTGCGGGCCACCCGGTTCGACTTCGAGCTGCACGCGGTGGAGACCGTCGACGGGCTCTGGGGCAAGCTGGTCTTCAACACCGACCTGTTCGACCGGGCCACAGTCGAGCGGATGGCGCAGCGGTGGACCGCCCTGCTGGACGCGGTCGTCGCCGCGCCGGACACCCCGGTGTCCCGCCTGCCGCTGCTGCCCGCCGCCGAGCGGGAACTGCTGGCCGCCTGGAACGACACCACAGCCGGCTTCCCGCACGAGCAGACGCTGCACGGCCCGATCGAGGCGCGCGCCGCGGCCACCCCGGACGCCGTCGCGGTCACCATCGACGGGCACAGCCGCACGTACGCCGAGCTGAACGCGCAGGCCAACCGCGTCGCGCACCGGCTGCGCGCGGCGGGCGTCGGCCCGGAGACCCTCGTCGGGGTCTGCGCGGAACGCTCCGTGGAACTGGTCGCCGGGCTGCTCGGCGTGCTCAAGGCCGGCGGCGCGTACCTGCCGCTGGACCCGGAGTACCCGGCCGACCGGCTCGCGTTCATGGTCGGCGACGCGGACGCGCCGGTCGTGCTGATCCAGTCGCACCTGCGCGACGTGCTGCCGGACACCGGCGCCACTGTGCTCGAACTGGACGACGCCACGGTCTGGGCCGGTCAGCCCGAGACCGACCCGGCGCCGGCCGCCGGGCCGGAGCACCTGGCGTACGTCATCTACACCTCCGGTTCCACCGGCCGCCCGAAGGGCGTGCCGAACACGCACCGGGGCATCGTCAACCGGCTCGACTGGATGCAGAGGACGTACGGCCTCGGCGCCGACGACGCGGTGCTCCAGAAGACCCCGGCGAGCTTCGACGTGTCGGTGTGGGAGTTCTTCTGGCCGCTGCGCACCGGCGCCCGCCTGGTGCTGGCCAAGCCCGGCGGCCACAAGGACGCCGGCTACCTGCGCGACCTGCTCGTGTCCGAGCGGATCACCACCGCCCACTTCGTCCCGTCGATGCTCACCGTCTTCCTCGCCGAGGACGGCGTCGAGGCGGCCACCGCGCTGCGCCGGGTGATCTGCTCCGGTGAGGAGCTGCCGCTGGCCTCGGCGGCCGACTTCACCGCCCGGCTGCCCTGGTGCGGCCTGCACAACCTGTACGGCCCGACCGAGGCGGCCATCGACGTGACCGCCTGGGCGTGCGAGCCGGACCGGCTCGCCGAGGTGACGAGCGTGCCGATCGGCGCGCCGATCGCCAACCTGCGACTGCACGTGCTCGACCCGTCCGGCGCGCAGTGCCCGGTCGGGGTGGCCGGTGAGCTGCACATCGGCGGCGTCGGGCTGGCCCGCGGCTACCACCGCCGGCCCGCGCTGACGGCGGAGAAGTTCGTCCCCGACCCGTTCTCCTTCGAGCCGGGCGCCCGCCTCTACCGCACCGGTGACCTGGCCCGCTGGGTGGTCGGCCCGGACGGTGCCGGGGTGATCGAGTTCCTGGGCCGCATCGACCACCAGGTCAAGCTGCGCGGCCTGCGCATCGAGCTGGGCGAGATCGAGAGCGCGCTGCGCGAGCAGCCGGGCGTCACCGAGGCCACGGTGGTCGTCCGGGAGGACAGCCCGGGCGACAAGCGGCTCACCGCGTACCTGGTGGGGGAGGCCGAGCACGCCGCGCTGAAGGCGGCGCTGAAGGACACGCTGCCGGAGTACATGGTGCCGGCCGCGTTCGTCACGCTCGACGCGCTGCCGCTGACCCCGAACGGCAAGCTGGACCGCAAGGCGCTGCCCGCGCCGGTGGTCGCCCGCGAGGCGTCGGTGGCGCTTGTGGAGCCGCGCGACGACACCGAGCGGGCGCTCGCAGCGATCTGGTCCGAGGTGCTGGGCGTGGACACGCTCGGCATCGACGACGACTTCTTCGACCTGGGCGGGCACTCGATGCTCGCCACCCAGGTGGTCGCGAAGATCCGCAAGGCGGAGCTGGGCGGCCGGGCGGTCGGTGTGATGGACCTGTTCCAGCAGCGCACCATCCGCGACCTCGCCGCGTTCATCTCCGGCGACGCCGCGCAGGAGGGGCCGCGCCGGCTGCTCTACGAGCTGACCAAGCCGATCCCGGCGGGCAAGCGGGTGCTGACGTACGTCTGCGTCCCGTACGGCGGCGGCAGCGCCATCGTCTACCAGCCGCTGGCCGACGCGCTGCCGGCCGGGTACGGGCTGTGGTCGCTGGCGATCCCCGGCCACGACGTGGGTCTCAGCGAGGACGCGCTGCCGTTCGACGAGCTGACCAGCCGGGTCGCCGACGAGATTCTGGAGCGGGTCGAGGGGCCGATCGCCCTGTACGGCCACTGCGGCGTGGGCAGCGCCATCCTCGCCGACGTGGCCCGCAAGGTCGAGGCAGCCGGCCGGGACCTGGAGGCCGTCTACATCGGCGCCATGTTCCCGTTCGCCCGCCCGAAGGGCGTGATCGCGGCGCTGCGCGACCGCCTCGAGCGGCTCAGCAGCAACAGGCACTCCGCGAGCTGGCTCAAGTCGATGGGTGTGGACACCGACGAGCTGGAGCCGGAGCAGGCCGACCGGATCATCAGCAACATGCGGGCCGACTCCCGCGCCTCGGAGGAGTACTTCACCCGGCTGCTGGACCAGCAGGCGGCGAAGCTGCGCGCGCCGATCATCTCGGTGGTCGGCTCCGAGGACCCGGTGACCGACTACTACCGCGAGCGGTACGCCGAGTGGCAGTTCCTCAGCGACACGCTCGGCCTCGTGGTGCTCGACCAGGCCGGGCACTTCTTCCTCAAGTACCGGGCCGAGGAACTGGCCGAGATCGTCACCCGGGTGCACCCGGCGGTGGCCGCCGGTGACGTCGGCGCGCTCACGCCGGAGGCCCGCGGTGAGGACGCCGGCTGGGTGGTGGCCGACACGCTGCGGGTCGGGGAGGACCGCAAGCCCACCAAGACGGTCAAGCCGAGCATGGGCCGGTTCATGGCCATCACGACCGGCCAGCTCATCTCCAGCACCGGTTCCGCGCTGACCGCGTTCGCGCTGCCGATCTGGCTGTTCAACCGCACCGGCTCGGTGGCGAACCTCGGCCTGCTCTGGGCGCTCGCGCTGATCTGCGGCGTGCTCATGCTGCCGGTGGCCGGCGCCCTGGTCGACCGGGTCAGCCGGCGGCGGATCATGATGACGGCGAGCTGCTTCGCCGGTTCCGTCCAGCTCGTGCTGGCCGCCCTGTTGTGGACCGACAACCTGGTGCTCTGGCACATCTACATGCTGGTGGCGCTGAGTTCGGTGGCCGGTTCGTTCCAGCGGATCGCGTTCCAGTCGGCGGTGCCGCAGCTGGTGCCCAAGCGCTACCTCGGGCACGCCATGGGCATCACCCAGCTCTCCACCGGTGTGGCGACGCTGCTCATGCCGGCGTTCGCGGCCGGCCTGCTCGCCACCATCGAGCTGAAGGGCATCCTGCTGGTCGACGTGGCCAGCTACGTGTTCGCGGTGCTCACTCTCGCCGTGGTCCGCTTCCCGGACGCGCTGGGCTGGCGGCCCCGGGAACGGCTGCTGGTGGCCATCGCCAACGGCATGCGCTACTCCTGGCGGCACCGCGGGTTCCGGCTGATGCTCGGCTACTTCGCGCTGGGCAACATCTTCCTGGCGCCCGCGCTGGTGCTCATCACGCCGCTGGTGCTGTCGTTCGGCAGCCCGACGCAGGTGGCGCAGGTGGCGCTGGCCGAGGCGGTCGGCGCGGTGCTCGGCGGCGTGCTCATGTCGCTGTGGGGCGGCCCGCGCAAGCGCCGCATGATCGGCGTGCTGATCGGCAACCTGGGCACCGCGATCGGCTGCGTGCTGATCGGCCTGGACGCGTCGGTGGCGATGATCTGTGTCGGCTTCTGCTGGCTGGCCATGTCGATGACCACCGCGCAGTCGATCTACGCGACGATCGTCCAGGTGAAGGTGCCGCAGCGCTTCCACGGCCGGGTGTTCAGCCTCAACCAGACCATCTCCTGGTCGACGCTGCCGATCGGGTTCGCGCTGCTCGCGCCGGGCGCCACCGCGCTGTTCGAGCCGATGCTCGCCCCGGGCGGGGCGCTCGCCGGTTCGGTGGGCGCGGTGATCGGCACCGGTCCGGGCCGGGGCATCGGCTTCGCGTACATCTGCTTCGGCGTGGCGCTGATCCTGATCACGCTCGGCGGTTTCGCGATCCGGCTGCTGCGACGGTTCGACCTGGAGGTGGAGGACTCCCTGCCGGACGACCTGATCGGCGCCCAGGAGCGCGAGAAGCGCCTGGCCGCCAAGGCCGAGAAGAAGGAACTCGCTTCGGTCTGACCGTGTCGATCAAGGAGTTCGCGTCGTCCCGGCCGGCGCGAACTCCTTGATCACCGGGCTAGCATCGGTGCGGTGAGCGAGGACTTCACCGACGCGTTGCTGCGGGAGACGGGACGCCTCGATCCGTGTGCGGCGTTGGTCGAGGCCGGTGAGCAGGACGTCGACGGGCTCACCGACTACAGCCCGGACGGTCATCAGGCCCGCGCCGATCTCGCCGCCCGCGCCCTGCGCCGGCTCGGGACGCTGCCCGCGACGCCGCTGCACGCTCACCTCGCCGAACGGCTGCGCGCCCGGATCGCCTTCCACGACGCCGGGGAGGACCTGCGGGAACTGCACGCCGCGGCCACCGGCCCGCTGCAGCTCATCCGCCAGTGCGTCGAATCAGCGGTGCCGGGCCGCGACGCCGGGAGCGCGGCCCACGAGGAGGGCTGGGCCCGCGTCGGCGCGCGCCAGGCCGCGATCCCGGCCGCGCTCGACGGGTACGCCCGCAGCCTCCTGCTCGCCGCCGGGCGCGGCCACCTGCCGGCCCGGCGCCAGGTGGAGCTGGTGACGCGGCGTTGCCGCGCCTGGATCGACGACGACATCGCCCTGGTCCAGCGGTACGGCGACGGCCCGCAGCGCCGGTCGTTGCGGGCGGCGGCGCGGGACGCCCACGCGGCGTACCGGAGATTCGCCGAGACGCTCACCGCGGACCTCGCGCCGCGTGCGCACGACGACGAGGCGTTCGGCCCGGCGCGGTACGCGCTCTGGGTGCGTGCCTTCCTCGGCGCGGAGCCGGACCTGCGCGAGCTGTACGAGTGGGGCTGGGACGAGTTCACCACGATCGAGGCGGACCTGGTCGCGGAGGCGAAGGCCCTGGGCGGCACCGTGCCCGAGGTGCGGGACCGGCTCGACCGTCCCGGCGCACCAGGCGTCCTGCACGGCCGGGACGCGTTCGGAGCCTGGCTCCAGGAGCTGCTGGAGGCCACCACCGAGCGGCTGCACGGCACCCACTTCGACATCCCCGCGCCGCTGCGGCGCATCGAGTCACGGGTCACCGCGTCGGGCGGCACCGCCTACATCGGGCCGTCGCGGGATCTGACGCGGCCGGGCCGGGTCTCGTGGTTGCTGCCCGAGGGCCGGGAGAGCTTCCCCACCTGGTGGGCGTACAGCACCGCGTACCACGAGGGTGTCCCCGGCCACCACCTGCAACTCGGCTCGGAGGCGTGCCGGGGCGGCCCCGGGCAGCGGCTGAACCTGCTCGGCGGGCTCTCCGGCGCCCAGGAGGGCTGGGCCCTGTACGCCGAGCGGTTCATGGACGAGCTGGGGCTCTACGAGCAGCCGGGCGCCCGGCTGGGACACCTGTTCATGCAACTGCTGCGGGCGGCCCGGGTGGTGCTCGACATCGGCCTGCACCTGCGGCTGCCGATGCCGGCCGGCGGCGGCGCGCCGTGGACGCCGGACGCCGCGCTGGACCTGCTGCGCGACCGCTGCCACCAGGGCCCGTACGCGCCTCTGGAACTGGCCCGCTACCTGGGCCGGCCCGGGCAGGCGCTCACCTACAAGGTGGGGGAGCGGGTGTGGCGCGACGGCCGCGCGGCGTTCCCCGGCGACCGGCGCACGTTCCACAACCGGGCCCTGGAACTCGGCTCGCTGGGACTGGACCAGCTCACCAGTGCGCTCGCCGCCTATCCGGCCTCGTCGGCGGGCAGCTCGTCCGGGTCGGCCACCCAGGCGGAGTAGACCGGCAGCGCGTGCCACGGGCCGCCGGCCGGGTCGGTGGTCACCGCGACCACCGCGTACGGGTGGCCGAAGCGCAGCTCGGCGACGCGGGCGACCCCCTCCGGCGGCAGGCCGGCCACCATGCCGAACGCGGTCACCGCGGCGGCCTCGAAGCCGTAGCGGCCGAACCGGGCCACCGCCGACTGCGCGGCGTCGAACCCCGGCCCGGTCAGGCCCAGCAGCTCGCCGAGCGCCCGGGCCGCCGCGTCGAAGCCGAACCCGGGCGCGGTCAGGTCGTGCCGGCTCCGCGCCGACCAGCAGGGCAGCACCGCCGTAGCGCGCTCCTCCCGGCCGTCCGGCGCGAACGTGTTCACCGGCTTCTCCCGCATCGTCCACAGCGGCGTCTCGCCCAGCGGCAGGTCGAACAGCGACCGGCGGCCCGGCATCGAGTCCGGAACGAGCGCGGCGGCGCTCGCCAGCTCCTGCGCGGCGGCCAGCACCTCGGCCGCCGGCACCTCGGGCGCGGCGGCCACCGACACCACGAGCATGCCGGCGCCGTCGTCGCCGGCCGGCACCGCGTGCACCGCCACGTCCCCGGCCCGGTCGGTCGATGCCACCCAGCAGCGGTGCCCGAACGGCGGCGTGCGCAGCACCCACCGCAGGCGGCTCGACCAGGCGCTGCCCGCGCCCAGCTCCGCGCCCGGGGCGGTGTCGAACGGGTCGGCCCACGACACCCTTGTCGCGAGCGCGTTGGCCAGGACCAGCAGCGTGTCCGGGGTGACGTCGACCGGGAAGCGGTCGATCAGCCCGCCGGTACGCTCCCGGGCCCAGGCGTCGAGCGCCGCCTGGTCGGGCAGCGCACCGCGCTCGGTGTCCTCCGGCAGGGCGGCCCGCCAGGCGGCCAGCTCCGCCGCGGGCGTGCGCTCCCACAGCGCGGTGGCCGCGGCGACCATCGGGTGCGGCGCGGCGAGCAGCGCCCGGGCCTCGGCGGCGGCGTCGTCCGGGTCGGCGCCGAGCGCCTCGGTCAGCGCCGCCCGGGCGTCGCCGGTGGCGGCCGGGCCGGTCAGCGCCAGCAGCAGCCAGGCGCCCAGCGGGGAGGCGACGTGGTGGGTGTCACCGGCGGCGCGGTGCAGCCGCTCGGCGTAACGGGCCAGGGGTGCGCGCAGAGGAGTCACGGCTCCACTCTGCCCGGTGGCGCGCCCGGCGGCATGCCACGCTAGGACCACAGCTCGAACGGCTCGTCGATCTCCGTCCCGGCCAGGAACGTCGGCAGCAGTTCCGGCAGCCGTCCGGGATAGCAGCGCGGCCGGTCGGCGAGCACCTCGGCCAGCGGCCACCAGCGGAACCCGAAGTAGTCCTCCACCTCGTAGTCCAGCCGCAGCGCCTCGTCCACGTCCGGCCCGGGGCCGGGCAGCCGTACCGCCACCACTACCTCGTCCTGGAGGTGGCGGCGCTGCCGGTGCCGGAAGCTGGCCCGCCGCCGCCACGTCGGCGCGCCCACCTCGTCCGGGCCGATGGCGATGCCGGTCTCCTCGCGCAGTTCGCGGACCGCCGCCTCCCGGTACGTCTCGCCCGGGTCCAGCCCGCCGCCGGGCAGCTCCCACCACACGCCGAGGTCCGGGTGATCCGGGTCGCGGGTGTGGAACAGCAGCAGGCGGTCGGCGGCGTCGAGCACCACCAGCCGCACCGCCCTGCGCTCGAACAGCGGCAGATCGTCGGGTAACTCCACGCCCCCAGCGTAAGGAAGGGCCCCTTCTTAACGCCTCCGGTAGGAGAAGGGCCCCCTATTAACAGCGCGCCCCAGGGCGCCCCGCCTCGCGGCACCCGCCCAGCCCGTGCGCTGCCGGTCGCTCAGCCGGCGTCGACGACGCGGGCCACCTCGGCCGGCAGCGGGTACGGCCGTTCCACCGGCAGCAGCGCCGACGCCCCGGCCTCGTCGCCGTCGGTGAGGCGACCGTGCACCGACCGGGCCAGCCCGGTGACGTCGGTGAGCCCGACCACCCACTCGTCGACGTATCGGCGTACCGCCTCGCCGGTCAGCCCGACCTGCAGCGAGCGGTACGGCAGGGCGGCCAGCCGCAGCGAGCGTTCCGGATCCCACTGCACCCGCACCGGGCTGACCCGCAGGCTGCGCCGCCATGCCTCCCGGTCCGGGTGCAGGCGGGGGTCGTAGCTGCTGAGGCAGGCGTGCCGCAGGGCCCACTCGAAGCCGGCCCGGCTGATGTCGACCGCCAGCACCCGTTCCTGGCCCGGCTTGAGTGCCCAGCCGCAGCGGTACATCATCCAGCGGAACGAGGGCTTGATCCAGGTCATCCGCTCCCGCTTGAACGGTGGCACGAACCGGCCCGCGCGCATCGCGGCGTCGGCGATCTCCGGCGGGTATGCCTGGTAGACGGTGACGGCGGTGTCGGTGAACGCGGCGCGGATCTGATGGCGGGGCACTGTCACCGGGGCATGATGGCACCGCGCACACAGCCCGGCGACCCGATTCCGGTGCCGGCTCACCTCTGCCGATAGGCTGCCCGCCGTGGCAGGTCTGTTGAGGAACGTGGCGTCCCGGCTCAGCCGGATCACCGGCGGCGCCGCTGCGCCCACCCGCACCGGCGGGCCGATCCCGGCCCAGGTCGCGCGCCGCCGCCAGGTCAGCGCGTTGCAGCGCCGCGAGCTGTCGTACGCGCCGGAGCCGGACGGGCAGGCCGACCCGGGCGAGATCGTCTGGACCTGGGTGCCGTACGAGGACGACCCGCGCCAGGGCAAGGACCGCCCGGTGCTGGTGGTGGGCCGGCACAGCCGCACGCTGTTCGGGCTGATGCTGTCCAGTCAGAGCGACCGGGACGGCCAGCGGCACTGGCTGGCGCTCGGCCCGGGGGAGTGGGACCGGGACAACCGGCCGAGCTGGGTACGCCTGGACCGGGTGCTCACCATGCGCGAGGACAGCATCCGCCGCGAGGGCGCGGTGCTGGACCGGCCGCGGTTCGACCGGGTCGGGCAGGCGTTGCGCGCCGGCTACGGCTGGCGCTGACCCGCCGGAGGGCGCCGCGTGCCGACCGGGTGCGGCCCGCTGTCGCCCCGGCGTGGGTGACGCGCCGCCGCCGGGCGTTCCGGGACCGGGTACGCCGGGATCCGGTACGCGCGCCGGGCGGGCGGAGCGCGGTCAGCACTCCGCGACGAGCTGGCGGGCCGGGCGGGCGGCGCCGAGCGTCTTCGCCTCGTACATGGCCGCGTCGGCGCGGCAGAGCGCGTCGGTGAGCTGGGTGGGGCAGTGCACCGGTGCGAGCCCGACCGAGGCGGTGACCTGGATGCTGCGCGCCCCGAGCGGGATCGGCGCGGCGAGCGCCTCGCAGAGCCGCCGGGTGGCGTGCTCGATCCACCGGCGGTCCGCCGTGGGGCTGGCCAGCAGGCCGGCGAACTCGTCGCCGCCGAGCCGGGCGACCAGGTTGGGGCCGGCGAACGCGGCCAGCCGCTGCGCCACGCTGACCAGCACCTGGTCCCCGGCGGCGTGCCCGTAGCGGTCGTTGACCTGCTTGAAGTTGTCCAGGTCGAGCACCACCGCGACGAGCGGCTGCCCGGCCGGGTCGGTGAGCAGGGCGGCGGCCAGGCGGAAGAACGCGCGGCGGTTGGGCAGCCCGGTGAGCGGGTCGTGGCTGGCGGCGTGCCGCTCGGCGGCCAGTTCGGCCTGGAGCAGCTCGATCTCGGCTTCGGCGCGCAGCGCGCGGCGGCGTAACTGCCAGGCGGAGACGAGCGCGCCCGCCGCGGAGATGCCGGAGGCGATGGTCATCGGATCCGCCAACGCGTCCCTCCTCACCGCAGTCCCGAAGCCGCGCTGAGCGGCGTCCCGGGGCCGGGCTCGGGTCACCGTGCGTGAACGAACCGGCACACCGTATTTCGGCTATCATGCTCTCTGTCCATTGCAGATGCAATAGCAGATGCACGTGCATCTCACTCCTCAGTCGACAGACGTCGCCACCCACCGCTCCTCCCCGCGGCCTCGGCTGGCTCATCCCGAAGGACGCCCATGCAGCAACCCCCGAACGGCGTGCCCGCGACCGAGTTGCCACCGATGCGCTGGCTGAAGAGCCGCCGCAGCAACCCCAGCGGCAACTGCGTGGAACTGGCCGAGTTGCCCGGCGGTGGCGGCATCGCGGTCCGCAACTCCCGGCACCCCGAGGGTCCGGCGCTGATCTACACAGTGGACGAGATCGCCGCGTTCGTGCTCGGCGCCCGGGACGGCGACTTCGACCACCTGATCCCGCCGTCCCGTACACGGGACTGACTCCGTCCGTCCGGAGGAGTTCGCCTCACTGTCGGTTCATGGCATGCTTACTCGTCGGTCCGGGACGGTGCCCGGCCGGGGCGGTCGGGATGCGAGGGCGGTCAGGTGGCGACGGTGCCCGTCGAGGGTGGTCCGACAAGCGGTCCGACAGTGCTGCGCATGCTGCTCGGCGGGCAGCTGCGCCGGCTGCGGGAGAGCGCCGGGGTCAGCCGCGAGACCGCCGGCTGGGAGATCCGCTCGTCGGAGTCGAAGATCAGCCGGATGGAGCTGGGCCGGGTCGGCTTCAAGGAGCGCGACGTGGCCGACCTGCTCACGCTCTACGGCGTCACCGCGCCGGAGGACCGCGACGCGCTGCTCAAGCTGGCCCGCGACGCGAACAGCCCGGGCTGGTGGCACCGCTACGGCGACGTGCTCCCCGCCTGGTTCCAGTCGTACCTGGGCCTGGAGGCGGCCGCCGCGCTGATCCGTACGTACGAGGTGCAGTTCGTACCCGGCCTGTTGCAGACGGCCGCGTACGCCCGGGAGGTCATCCTGCTCGGCCACCGCGGCGCGTCGGCGGCGGAGCTGGACCGGCGGGTGGAGCTGCGGATGCAGCGCACGGAGCTGCTGCGGCGCCCCAACCCGCCGCAGCTGTGGGCGGTGCTCGACGAGGCGGTGCTGCGCCGCCCGATCGGCGGCGCCGCGGTGATGCGGGAGCAGATGGACGCGCTGATCGAGGCGACCTCCGGCCCGCACGTGCGGTTGCAGATCGTCCCGTTCGCCGCCGGCGGGCACGCCGCGGCCAGCGGCGCGTTCAGCATCCTGCGCTTCGGCGACGCCGACCTGCCCGACATCGTCTACATCGAGCAGCTCACCAGCGCGATCTACCTGGACAAGCGCGACGACCTCGACTTCTACGCCGAGGCGATGGAACGGCTGTGCGTGGAGGCCGCGCCACCGGAGCGGACCCCCGAGTTGCTGGCCCAACTGCGCGACGAGCTGTACCCCGCCTGACCGGGGGAGGAGCGGGCGGAAGAACGCCGGAACGGGACGAAACGGGGGCGCGGGTTGGTGCGGTCGGTGCCGCGCATGGCAGCCTGGTGAATTATGTCGCCGTTCACGCCCGCCCTGCGCCTGCACGACCGATACGTCCTGCGCGAACGCATCGGCCTCGGCGGTATGTCCGAGGTGTGGCGCGCCGACGACGAGGTGCTGCACCGGCCCGTCGCGGTCAAGGCCCTCGCCGGGCAGCTCGCCGCCGACCCGCAACTGCGGGCGGTCATCCAGCGCGAGGCCCGCGCGGCGGCGCGGCTCACCCACCCGCACGTGACCCAGGTGTACGACTACGGCGAGGCGACGCTGGACAGCGGCGTCGTGGTCCCGTACCTCGTGATGGAGCTGGTGGAGGGTCAGACGCTCGCCGACCGGCTGGCCGGCGGGCCGCTGGCCTGGCCGGACGCGGTACGCACGGCCGGGCAGGTCGCCGGGGCCCTGGCCGCGGCGCACCGGATCGGCGTGGTGCACCGCGACATCAAGCCGGCCAACGTGATGCTCACCGAGACCGGCGCGAAGGTGCTCGACTTCGGCATCGCCGCGCCCGCCGGCCCGCACCCGGTCACCGGGCAGACCGGCGCGCTGCTGATGGGCACCCCCGCCTACTTCGCCCCGGAACGCCTCGACCCCGGCCCGGCGAACCCGGCCGGCGACGTGTACGCGCTCGGCGTGCTGATGTACCGCAGCCTCACCGGTCGGGCGCCGCTGCCGGTGCGCAGCTGGGACGACGTGCTGGACGTGCGGCGCAACCAGCCGGCGGTGCCGCCGCTGCGGGTGCCCGGCCTGCCGCCGGAGATCGCCGACCTGGTCCTGGCCTGCCTCGCCGTGGACCCGCAGCGGCGGCCCGCCGCGGCCCGGCTCGCCGAGCGGCTCGGCGCGGGCCGTCCGGTGGACCCGCCGACCGCGATCCTGCCCACGGTGGCGCCGGTGGCGCACCCGCCCACCCTCGTCGAGCGGTCCCCGGCCGCCGCGTCCCGCCCGGTCCCGCCGGCACGTCCCGTCGCGCCGCCGCGACCGGCGGTCTCGTCGAACCGGCTGCTCGGGCTGCTCGTCGCCGGCGCGGTGGTGCTGCTGCTCGCGGTGGTCGGCTCGCTGGTGTGGGGCGACGGCTCCGGCACCCCGCCGGCCGCCGCGCCCACCGCGGGCCCGTCGACCGGCGCCGCCGAACCGCCCGCCCCGAAGCCCAGCAGCGCCGCGCCGCCGTCGACGGCACCCGAGCCGGTGACGCTGCGTCAGCTCGGCGACCGGTTCGATGAGCTGCTCGACCGGGCCGAGGCGGTCGGGCTGATCGACCGCAAGACCGCCGACGACCTGCGGAAGAAGGCCGCCGAGCTGGACCGGGGCAGGCCGAAGGACCGGGACAAGCGAGTCGAGGATCTGCGCGAGAAGATCGAGGACGCCGCCGAGGACGACAAGATCGACCCGGTTACCGCCGCCGCGCTGCGGAAGCTGATCGACGGCTACGAGCGGCTGCGCGGCGGCGCCGGCGAGGGCTGAGCGTCACCGCAGCGTCCCGGTGACCACCTCGCCGACGGCCGTGCCTGCGCGGACCACCGGCGCACCGTCCGGTGACCAGATCCCCGAGCCGCCAGCGGCCCGCGCGTACCCGCCTCCGGTCGACCCGGCGAAACTCGCCGTCACCACCCACACGCCGTGCGCGGCGGCGACCCGGCGGGCACGTTCGTCCGGCACCGCCGCGTCCTCGGCCGACTCCAGCACCCCGGCCAGGTAGGCGTCCGCGCCCAGGGCCGCCGTCGCCGCCGCGTGCTCCGGCGTGCCGGTGTCCTTGCACACCGCCAGGCCCAGCCGCCAGCCGTCCACATCGAGCACCGCCGGCTCCCGGCCCGGTCGCATGTGCCGCGGCTCCGCGCCGCCCAGGCACATCTTCCGGTACGTGACCCGCACGCCGTCGGCGTCGACCGCGAGCACCCCGATGCGCGGCCCGGCCACCGGCGCCCCGGCCAGCGCCAGCGTCCCGGTCTCGGCGCAGGCCGCCCGCAGCGGCGCGAGCCTCGGGTCGGCCGGATCCAGTGGCGCGGCGGTCAGCTCGTACCCGGTCAGCGACATCTCCGGGAAGACCACCACCCGGGCCGCGGCGGCGCGTACCGCGTCGGCGTGCCGCGCGGCGTTGCCCTCGACGTCGTGGGCGCGGGTCAGCGGCTGGGCGGCGGCGATCCGCAACGGCGTACGCATGGCGTACACGATAATGGTTTCCATGACGCGTGGTCGTCTGCGGCTTCGCCCCGTAACGTTGGTCCGATGATCGGAAACGCACAGCTGCTCGCCGTCCCCCGGGTGAGCACCTCGCGGGCCGCGGAACCGGCCGGCGACGGAGTAGCCGGCTGGGTCACCGGCCTGATGGAACGGCTCGGTGGGCCGGGCGCCGGCCTCGCGGTGGCCCTGGAGAACCTGTTCCCGCCCATCCCCAGCGAGGTGATCCTGCCGCTGGCCGGCTTCACCGCGAGCCAGGGCAAGATGAGCCTGGCCGGCGCGATCTTCTGGACCACGCTCGGGTCGATCGTGGGCGCGCTGGCGCTCTACTACATCGGCGCGGCCCTCGGGCGGGACCGGATGCGTGCCCTGGCCGGGCGGCTGCCGCTGATCAAGCTGGAGGACGTGGACCGCACCGAGGCGTGGTTCCTGCGCCACGGCGTCAAGGCGGTGTTCTTCGGCCGGATGATTCCGATCTTCCGCAGTCTCATCTCCATCCCGGCCGGGGTGGAACGGATGCCGGTGCCGGTCTTCCTGCTCTACACCGCGCTGGGCAGCCTGATCTGGAACACCACGTTCGTGCTCGCCGGTTACCTGCTGGGCGAGCAGTGGCACGTGGTCGAGGCGTACGCGGGCACGTTCCAGAAGGTCGTCATCGTGGCCGTCGTGGCCGGCGTCTGCTGGTTCGTGGTCAGCCGGGTGCGCCGCTCCCGCCGCACCGCCGGCGACGTGCCGCCGCAGCCGGAGCCACAGCTCGAGCCGGAGCCGGCCCCGCAGGGCACGATCTACCGGGGCGGCTGGTACGGCCGGGCGGAGGACTGAGGGCAGGCTCAGCAGGGCGGGTGGAGCGGGCGGGTGCCGGCGCCGGCGGCCCGGGCGGCGTCCGTCCCGCGGACCGCTCACACCAGCCCGTGTGCCAGCATCGCCTCGGCCACCCGCCGGAACCCCTGGATGTTCGCCCCGGCCACGTAGTCGCCGGGCAGGCCGAACTCCTCCGCGGTCGCCCAGCACCTGTCGTGCACGTCCCGCATGATCTCGCGCAGCCGCTGCTCCGACTCGCCGAACGTCCACGTGTCGCGGCTGGCGTTCTGCTGCATCTCCAGCCCGCTCACCGCCACCCCGCCGGCGTTGGCGGCCTTGCCCGGAGCGAACCGCACTCCGGCCCGGCCGAGGATCCGCACCGCATCCGGCGTGGTGGGCATGTTCGCCCCCTCCACCACCGCGACGCAGCCGCCGGCCACCAGCGCGGCCGCCTCCGCGCCGCCGATCTCGTTCTGCGTGGCGCAGGGCAGCGCCAGGTCGCAGGGCACCTCCCACACGCTGCGGTCCGGGACCGCCACCGCGTTGCGCGCGTGCTCCGCGTACTCGGCCAGCCGTCCCCGGCGCTGCTCCTTCAGCTCGCGCAGCAACGCCAGGTCGATGCCCTTCTCGTCGACCACGTAGCCGCCGGAGTCGGAGCACGCCACCACGGTGCCGCCGAGCTGGTGCACCTTCTCGATCGCGTAGATGGCCACGTTGCCGGAGCCGGACACCACCACCCGCTTGCCCTCGAGGCTGTCGCCCGCCTGCCGGAGCATCTCGTCGGCGAAGAACACCGCCCCGTAACCGGTCGCCTCCCGGCGCACCTGCGCGCCCCCGTACGCCAGGCCCTTGCCGGTGAGCACGCCCGCGTCGTACCGGTTGGTGATGCGCTTGTACTGCCCGAACAGGTAGCCGATCTCCCGGCCCCCCACCCCGATGTCACCGGCCGGCACGTCGGTCTGCGGGCCGATGTGCCGGTACAGCTCGGTCATGAAGCTCTGGCAGAACCGCATCACCTCGCGGTCGGAGCGGCCCTTCGGGTCGAAGTCCGCGCCGCCCTTGCCGCCGCCGATGGACAGCCCGGTCAGCGCGTTCTTGAAGATCTGCTCGAACCCGAGGAACTTCACGATGCCCAGGTAGACCGACGGGTGGAAGCGCAGGCCGCCCTTGAACGGGCCGAGCGCGCTGTTGAACTCCACCCGGAAGCCGCGGTTCACCCGTACCCGGCCCTGGTCGTCCTCCCACGGCACGCGGAAGAGGACCTGCCGCTCCGGCTCGCAGACCCGCTCGACCACCTCCGCGTACTCCGGATGCCGGGCCAGGGCCGGACCGATGCTCTCCAGCACCTCGCGGACCGCCTGGTGGAACTCGGGCTCTCCCGGGTTCCGGGCGACCACGCCGGCGAACACCGACTCGACGGTCTCCGGCATCACGGGCATCTCCTCTCGGCTGGGACGCGGGCCCCCTGGCCGACGTCGCCCCAGGATACGAACGGTGCCGGGGTGGGGTTCACTGGTCGGCGTGGACGCCACCATCTGGACGACGGCGCGGGACGCGCGCGCCTGGCTCGACGCCGCGAACGGCCGCGGCGACACCGAACTGACCTGTCGCATCCTCAAGGTCGGCGAGGAGGCCGGTGAGGTCGCCGCGGCCTGGATCGGCCTGCTCGGGCAGAACCCGCGCAAGGGGGTGACGCACACCCGCGAGGAGGTCGCCGCCGAACTGGCCGACGTGGCGTTCACCGCGCTGGTCGCCATCGAGAGTCTCGGCCTGGACGCGCACGCGGTGCTGGCCACGTGTGCCGACAAGGTGCGCGCGCGCACCGGGGCGGGAATGAACCGGGACGCCGACGCGGACGTATGACCTGGTGGGGACCGGCGAGAGGGGACGACCATGACCGCATCCGAGGACGACCCCGACCTGGCCCGGCCTCGGTGGTCCGGCGGAGCCCGGTTGCTGGCCGCCGCCGCGGTGCTGGTGGTGGTGCTCGGCGCGGTGGCGGTGGCGGTGACGCTGTCCAACCCGGCCCGTCTCGGCGTGGTCTTCTCCGGCGGCGCGCCGCCGTCACCGGTCACCGGGAGCGGTGGCTCGGACGGGGCGGGCACCGCCGAGGTGGCCGGCGCGGAGACCGTCGCCCCGCCCCGCGGCGACCGGCAGCGGGCCCAGTTCGAGCTGGTCGACGGGCTGGCCCGGTTCACGCTGCGGGCCGCCGACCTCGGCGACGACCTCTACCGGATCGGCGCGCCGGACGGCTCGGGCGTGACGCCGCGCCCGCAGCTCGTGGGCGACCGGGTCCGGCTGCGGATCGAGGAGAACGGCCGCCCCGGCCCGGCCGCCGTCGAGGTGGTGCTCAACTCCCGGGTCACCTGGCGCCTGCGGCTGATCGGCGGCGTCAGCGAGCAGCGCCTCGACCTGGGCGAAGCCCGGCTCGCCGGGGTCGACCTGGTCGGCGGCGCGTCGCGTACCCGGCTGCTGCTGCCGCGGATCGACGGCTCGCTCACCGTCCGGATGACCGGCGGGGTCAGCGAACTCACCGTCACCGTGCCCGGCGGGCCGCCGGCCCGGGTGCGGGTGGTCACCGGTGCCGGCTCCCTGACCCTGTACGACGAGCGGCGCGGCGGGATCGCCGCCGGTGACCTGGTCAGCTCGCCGGGCTGGGACCGTGCCGCCGACCGGCTCTACCTCGACCTGGTCGGGGGCGCGAACGCGGTGAGCGTCACCGCGGCGTGAGCGTACAGTCGGGCGGTGGACCGCACCGAATCCCTGCCCGCGCAGACGCTCCCACCGGGCGTCGGCCCGACCGACCCGAGCAGCGTGCTGCTGCCCGGCCACGACGTCCCGCTCGGCCGCTACACCACCGTGCGCCGGCTGCTGCCGCAGCGGCAGCGCCGGATGGTCGGTGCCTGGTGCTTCGTCGACCACTTCGGGCCCGACGACGTGGCCGACCGGCCCGGCATGGAGGTGCCGCCGCACCCGCACACCGGGCTCCAGACCGTCACCTGGCTGCTCGACGGGGAGATCCTGCACCGCGACAGCCTCGGCAACGTGCAGCCCATCCGCCCGGGTCAGCTCAACGTGATGACCTCCGGGCGCGGCATCGCCCACTCCGAGCGCTCCCCGCTGGGGCATCCGCCGCTGATGCACGGCGTGCAGCTGTGGGTGGCGCTGCCCGACCCGGCCCGGGCCGGTGACCCGGACTTCGCCCACCACGCCGACCTGCCCCGCTTCCGCGACGGCGACCTGGACGTCACGCTGCTCGTCGGCGACCTCGGCGGGGAACGCTCGCCCGCGGTCGTGCACACCCCACTGGTCGGCGCGCAGATCGAGGTCCGCGGGCCGGCGCCGGCCACGCTGCCGCTGCGTCCGGACTTCGAGTACGGGCTGCTGGCCATGTCCGGGGCCGCCGAGTGCGACGGCACGGCGCTGGCTCCCGGCGCGCTGCTCTACCTGGGCCTCGGGCGGCGCGCGCTGACCCTGCGCGCCGAGCCGGGCACCCGGCTGCTGCTGCTCGGCGGCACCCCGTTCGAGGAGCCGCTGGTGATGTGGTGGAACTTCGTCGGCCGCTCGCACGAGGAGGTGGTGGCCGCCCGGGAGGACTGGATGGCCGGCCGCCGCTTCGGCGTGGTCGCCGACGACGCGGCACCACCGCTGCCCGCGCCCGCGCTGCCCACCACCCGGCTCAAGGCCCGCGACCGCGGCGGCGACGTACGCGGCTGACCGTCGTACCCGAATGCCGCGCCGCCGCCCGGGTAGTCGGCGGCATGCCGACACAGACCGCCCCGCGCGACGTCGCGGACAAGAAGCGGCTCGCCCGCCGGCTCGCCGGCGACGGCCGCGGGTTCGCCGAGTGCTTCGGGTTCCGGGTGACGAACAACCCGGCCCAGTTGTTCCAGGTGCTGTACCTGGCCGTCCTGCTGGCCCGCCGGGGCGACTTCCACCGGGCCGTCGACGCCGCCACCGCGCTGCGTGACGCCGGCTGGGACACCGCGGCCCGGATGGCCCGCTCCCGGCACGAGGACCGGGTACGCGTGCTGCGCGCCGCCGGACTGCGCGGTGACCTGGCCGGGGTCGCCGACACTCTCGGCGACCTGGCCCGCACTGTGGTCGAGACGTACCGGGGCGACCTGCGCCGGCTGCGGACCGCCGCGCACCAGGATCCGGGTGAGGAGCGGCGGCTGCTGACCGCGCTGCCCGGAGTGGACGACGAGGTGCGCGACCTGTTCCTGCGCGAGGCGCAGGCGCTGTGGCGCGAGGCGGCGCCGGTTGCCGACCGGCGGGCGCTCGCGGCGGCCCGGCGGCTCGGGCTGGGCCGCACCGCCCGCGACCTCGCCGGACTGACCGGCAGCGGCGAGTCGGAGCAACTGTCGTGGCTGGTCGGAGCGCTGGCGCGAGTGGACCTGGAGCGGCGGTACGCCGAGGTGACCGCCTGAGCGTGCACGTGCGCCCGGACACACTTCCGCGATTCTCACCCGTTCGGCTGATGCCGCGTCGTATGATGATCGTGGCAGCGATGCCCGCCCGGTTCGGGCGAACATCTCACCGCTCTGCGGTCGCGACCCGGTTCGGGCGTGAACCGCGGAGGGCAGGTGCTGCGGGGCGCCCCAGGTCGCGGTTCGTGACCCGGGGCGCTCGCCTGTCCAGGGCGTGCCGACGGGCACACGGGAGTGCGCACGACCGCCCACCCGCGACTGTCGTACGCCGGGCTTGTCCAGCACGCACAGAGGCCGGCGGCCGTGTCGCCCGCCGGCCCGCCGCCGTGCTCAGATGCCGCGCAGGTGCTGCGACACGCGCAGGTGGTTGTCCCGGGCCTGCGCCGCGCGCTGCGAAGGGCTCACCTCGGGAGCCGCGTCGATGCCGGCCGAGCGGGCCACCTCGGTGCCGTTGGCGTAGTCCACCGGGGGCAGCGCGCGCAGCGCCCGCAACACGTCCGGCGGCGCGCCCTCCCGTTCCGCCTCCCGGATGACGTCGTCCTTGCCGGCCGGGTAGTCCAGCGCGGACAGGTACTCAAGGACATCCGTGTAACTCGCCATGGGTCGGGCTCCTCGTGGCAGTAGTCGCGGTCATGACCGGGCGGCGGTTACCCGTCGCGCCGCCGCTCACGCCCGCGAACGCGGAAATCCCGCCGCCGTTCTCGCCCTGGTGACCGGCGCCGTTTCCGATGCGCCGTCGCGGGTAGCCGCGGTGGGCGCACCGAAGGGGGTACCACGGATGCACTACCTGACCTTCGTGAGCCGGGTCGCCCGGCTCACCGGCACCAGCGAGGACCGGGCCGCCACGCTCACCGGGGCCACGCTGGAGACGTTCGCCGAGCGGCTGACCGGCGGCGAGGTGCTCGACCTCGCCGCGCAGCTGCCGAAGCCACTGCAGGGGCTGCTCAGCCCGTATCCGCGCGACGAGGCGGCCGAACGGTTCGGCGCGGCGGAGTTCGTCGCCCGGGTCGCCCGCCGGGCGGACTGCGACGAGAACACCGCCCGGGACGCGGTACGCGCGGTGTTCGTCACGATGCGCGAGGCGATCCGGGGCGGGGAGTTCCAGGAGGTCGTGGTCCAGTTCCCGCGCGACTACCGGGACATGGTCGAACCGGCGCTGGCCCCGGCCACCGCGAACCGCCGCTGAGCCGGTTCGCGGACGGTCAGCCGATCACACCGGCGGCGCGCAGCGCGGCGATGCGGTCGGCGTCGATCCCGGCGTCGGCGAGCACCTCGTCGGTGTGCTCGCCCGGGGACGGCGGTGGGCGCCGGACAGAGGTCGGGGTGGCCGAGAAGCGCGGCGCCGGCGCGGGCTGGGTGACGCCGTCCGGAGCCACGAAGACCTCCCGCGCGCGCAGGTGCGGATGCGCCGGCGCCTCGGCCCACTCGAGCACGGGCGCCACGCAGGCGTCGGTGCCGGCCAGCAGTTCCGTCCACTCGTCCCGGGTCCGGGTGCGGAACAGCCGCGCCCAGGCGGCCCGCAGCGCCGGCCAGTTCGCCGGATCGTTCCGGTCCAGCGCCGCATCGCCGTCCGCCGCGCCGCCGTCCGCCGGGCCGTCGCCGCCGTCGAGCGAGAAGCCGGTGAGGCGGACCAGTTCGGCGTAGAACTGCGGCTCCAGCGCGCCCACCGCGACGTACCGCCCGTCGGCGCACTCGTACGTGTCGTAGAACGGCGCGCCGCCGTCGAGCAGGTTCACCCCGCGCCGGTCCTGCCACAGGCCGATGCCGCGCAGCGCGTGGATCTGGGTGGCCAGCACCGACACGCCGTCCACGATGGCCGCGTCGACCACCTGGCCGGGCGCGCCGCCGCGCACCGCGTACAGTGCCGCGACCACGCCGAGCGCCAGCATCATGCCCCCGCCGCCGTAGTCGCCGAGCAGGTTCATCGGCGGCACCGGGCGCTGACCGGCCCGGCCCACGCCGTGCAGCGCGCCGGTCAGCGCCAGGTAGCCGATGTCGTGCCCGGCGGTGTGGGCCAGCGGCCCGTCCTGCCCCCAGCCGGTCATCCGCCCGTACACCAGGCGGGGATTGGCGGCGAGGCAGTCGTCCGGGCCGAGGCCGAGTCGTTCGGTCACCCCGGGCCGGAAGCCCTCCACCAGCGCGTCCGCGCCGGCGACCAGGGTGAGCACCAGGTCGCGCCCCTCGGGCTGCTTCAGGTCCACCGCGATCGAGCGGCGGTTGCGGTTGAGCAGGTCGCCGGGGAAGGCGCCGAACCCTCCACCGCCGGGCCGGTCGACGCGCACCACGTCGGCGCCGAGGTCGGCCAGCATCATCGCCGCGAACGGACCGGGGCCGATGCCGGCCAGCTCGATCACCCGTACGCCGGTCAGTGGTCCCTGGTTGGTCACGCGCGTCACCATAGGGGCCCGGGTGACCTGGCGCCATGCCCTCCGCCGCCGTGCAGCGGTTGACCAGGGCAATCAACCGGTGGCCCGACTTGGCGTCCGGTCCCGCCGTGACCTAGCCTTGTCCACGCGAGGGGAGTACTTCCCACGAATCATTCCGGTCAGTACGGCAAGCCGCCGAGGCGAGCCCCGGGTGGTTGCCCACGAAAACGTGGGTGAAGGAGACCTCGAACATGACACGGTGTTCGAGGAGGCCCCATGCCCGAATTGTCGCCCCTGGCCGCGGCCGAGTTGTCGTCTGTCGGCACGCCCACGCTGTGGGCCGTGACGATCGTCGGCGTGCTCGTCCTGCTGGCGCTCGACTTCCTGGTCACCAGAAAGCCGCACGAGGTCTCGATCCGTGAGGCGCTGGGCTGGTCGGCCTTCTACATCGCCCTGCCGCTGGCCTTCGGCGCCTGGATCTGGTCCCGCTACGGCAGCCAGCAGGGCATCGAGTACCTCACCGGTTACCTGGTCGAGAAGTCCCTCTCGGTCGACAACCTGTTCGTCTTCATGCTGCTGCTGGCCGCGTTCGCGGTGCCCGCGGTGCTCGCCCAGCGGGTGCTGCTCTACGGCATCGCCGGCGCCCTGGTGCTGCGCGGTGTGTTCATCGCGCTCGGCGCCGCCGCGCTCCAGACGCTCGACTTCGCCTTCCTGCTGTTCGCGCTCATCCTGATCGCCACCGCGGTCAAGCTGCTGCGCGACGCCCTCTCCGGGCACGAGCAGGAGGTCGACATCAACAAGATGCGGTCGGTCCGGCTGCTCCGCAAGATCATGCCGGTGGTCCACGAGTACCACGGCACCCGGATGACGATCCGGCAGGCCGGCCGGCGGGCGCTCACGCCGTTCGCACTCGTCGTGGTCGCCGTGCTGGCCACGGACATCGTGTTCGCCGTCGACTCGGTGCCCGCCGTCTACGGCATCACCGAGGACCCGTACCTGGTCTTCGCCACCAACGCGTTCGCGCTGCTGGGCCTGCGGGCGCTCTACTTCGTGCTGCACGCCGCGCTGAGCCGGCTCGTGCACCTCAGCTACGGCCTGGCCGTCATCCTGGCGTTCATCGGCGTCAAGCTCGGCCTGCACTGGGCGCACGGCATCTGGAAGGGCGTGCCGGAGATCCCGACGCTCGCCTCGCTCGGCGTGATCATCGGTGTCCTGGTGGTCGTCACCATCACCAGCCTGCGGGCCACCCGCAACAGCGGCGACGGCAAGCGCACCGTCGTGCACGGGGCGTCGGGCGGAGGTTCCGCCTGACTCGGTGGGAACCCCTGCCCCGGCGCGACCGGCGGTGGTACGACTGACGGGTGGGAATCGTCTCGCCCGGCTTCCAGGGCCGGCCCCGTTCGTCCGCGCCCGACCTGCCGCCGGGGCAGTACCTCACCGAGGACTTCCCCGTGCTCTCCGCCGGCCCGACGCCCCGCGTCTCCCTCGACACCTGGGAGTTCGTGCTGACCAGCGAGACCGGCGCGGAGTACCGCTGGTCCTGGGACGAGCTGATGAGCCTGCCGCAGGACACCCCGACGGTGGACCTGCACTGCGTCACCCGCTGGTCCAAGCTCGGCACCACCTGGCAGGGCGTCTCCCTGGACACGCTGCTCGACGGCGTCGACACCGGCGCCCGGTACGCGCTGGCTCACTCGTACGGCGGCTACACCACGAACCTGCCGCTGGACGACCTGCGCGGCGGGCGGGCGTGGGTGGTGCACACGTACGACGGTGGGCCGCTGCCGGCCGAGCACGGCGGCCCGGCGCGGCTGCTCGTACCGCACCTGTACCTGTGGAAGTCGGCGAAGTGGGTGCACGGGATCCGGCTGCTCGTCGACGACCGGCCCGGCTTCTGGGAGACCGCCGGCTACCACGACTACGGCGACCCGTGGCGCGAGCAGCGCTACCAGGGCGACTGACGTGACCGCGCAGGCGCAGGGCCGCCGCGTCGCGCCGCTGATGTGGCGGGTCGCCCGGCTGGTCGAGCGGCGGATCGAGACGCCCACCGCGCAGACACTGGTGCTGGACGTGCCCGGCTGGCCCGGGCACCTGCCCGGGCAGCACGTCGACCTGCGCCTGACCGCCGAGGACGGCTACCAGGCCGCCCGGTCGTACTCGCTGGCCGGCCCCGCCGACGGCGAGCGGATCGAGGTGACGGTGCAGCGGGTGCCCGACGGCGAGGTGTCGCCGTACCTGACCGACACCTACGCCGAGGGCGACCCGCTGGAGGTACGCGGCCCGGTCGGCGGCTGGTTCGTCTGGCGTACCGACGACACCGCGCCGGTGCTGCTGGTCGGCGGCGGATCCGGCGTCGTGCCGCTGATGGCGATGATCTGCGCACGCCGGGCCGCGGGCAGCCGGACGCCGTTCCGGCTCGTCTACTCGGTGCGCACCCCCGACGACGTCATCTACGCCGGCGAGCTGCGCCGCCGCGCCCGCGACGACCAGGGCCTCGACGTCGCGTACGTCTACACCCGGTCCGCGCCCGACGGCTGGCGCGGCGAGCCGCACCGGATCGGCCTGGCCGACGTGAACAGCCACGGCTGGCCGCCCGACCTGGAGCCGCTGTGCTACGTGTGCGGGCCCACCGGATTCGTGGAGACCGTGGCCGACCTGCTGGTGGGGCTGGGTCACCCGACCCGGCGCGTGCGGACCGAACGGTTCGGCCCGACCGGCTGAGGACCCGAGGAGGGCGTATGACCGACCTGTCCTACCTGGATGGCAACATGCTCGACGGGCCGTTGCGCGAGTTGCTCGCCGTCGACCTGAGCGCCACCACCGGCCGCTGCGACACCTGCGGGATGACCGGCCCGATGGCCGGGCTGCACGTCTACTCGCACGCCCCTGGCCTGGTCGGGCGCTGCCCTGCCTGCTCCGGGGTGATGGTGCGGCTGGTCCGCGCGCCGCAGCGGGCCTGGCTGGACCTGCGCGGCACCACCTACCTCCAGGTGTCCGTGGCGGCCGAGCAGGGCGTCCACGCCGTGCCCTGACGCCTGCGCCCCGGCCGGGCCGCGCCGCCCGCGCCGGCGCAGCCGCCCGACGAGCTGCCCCACAGTCACCGGCACCACCGACAGCACGAGCTGACCGTTGCGCGGGTCGACTGTCGCCGCCACCCCGTACAGCCGGGCTCCGCGCCGCAGCAGCCGGGGCCGCCCGGCGGCGAGCCGCGGCGCGCGCACCGCGGCGCCGCCGCGTCCGTGACCGCCGTCCACCTCGGCCCGGACCGGGTGGCGCTGCCCGCTGGCGGAGCTGGCGGCCAGGAGCCGGTCGAGGGCGAAGTCCGTGCGGAGCGTGCGGCCGGCCGGATCGCCGGCGTCCATCCGGGTGGCACCCACGACCGGACCGGCCAGCATCCGCACCGGCCCGGCCTCCGTGGCGAACCGGGGGTACGGGCTACGCGTGGTCACTGTCAGCGTGTGCCCGTCGGCCCAGCTCACGTCGACGGTGTCCAGCCGCGCCAACCAGTCGGCGCGCACGTCGGTGACGTCGGTCCACCGCGCCGGGGCACCCGGGTAGCCCGCGTGCCACCGGTCACCGGCGAACACCGTCGCCGGTACGCCCCGGCCGCTGTCCTGCTCGATGACCGCCAGCAGGTCGTCGACCCCGCCCGCTGTCACCGCGCCCAGGCGCAGCCGGGCCTCGATGTCGAGCCGGTCCCGCAGGCCGTCGGTGACGTGCCGCCGCACCAGCCGGGCGACTGTGGCGTGCACCCGCTCCTGCGCGGCCCGGGCCAGGTGCCGGAAGTCGTCGCCGACCAGGTTGGCCAGTTCCAGCCCGGCGTGGCGGCGCAGCACCGCGTCCCGGCGCGCTCCGGCGGGGATCAGGTCGGTCACGTACGCGAACAGCCGCTCCACGCTGACCAGGCGCTGCTCGATCCGGCTGTGGTAGGTGATGTTGCGGGCGTCCAGCCGGCGTACCGCGTGGTAGTAGTCGTAGTCGGCGAGCACGGAGATCCGCCGGGCGTGGTAGCAGGCGGCGAGCGTGAACGGCTGGTCGCTGAGCACCGGCATGTCCTCCGGGAACCGCAGCCCGAGCCGGTCCACGAGGTCGCGCCGGAACAGCTTCGTGTTCGCCAGCGACCACGGCAGCGCCGAGTCGTACAGGCTCACGTCGACAGCGTTGCCGCCGGCGAACACGTCGGAGAAGACGTGCCGGCCGTTGACGCCGACCACCTTGCCGAGCACCACGTCCGAGCCGTACCGGTCGGCGGCGGCGACAAGACGTTCGAGGGCTTCCGGGCCGAGCCGGTCGTCGGAGCCGAGGAAGAAGACGTACCGGCCGGTGGCCAGGTCCAGTCCTCGGTTGCAGGGCGCCGCCGGGCCACCGGAGTTGGGCTGGTGGACCACCCGCACCGTGCCGGGGTGCTTCGCGGCGTACCGGTCCAGCAGGCGACCGCTGCCGTCGGTGGACCCGTCGTCCACCGCCACGATCTCCATCCGGTCCGGCCCGATGGTCTGCCGCAGCACCGAGTCGAGGCAGGACCGCAGGTAGCGCAGCGTGTTGTAGACCGGCACGACGACGCTCACGTCGGGGCGGCTCGCCGCGGGTGGGCGGTGCGTGGTCGGTGGGCGGTGCGTCGCCTCCTCGGCTGCCACTGCTGCTCCTTCGCGGTCGCCCGGACGATCCGGCGCGACCCAGCGTGGTGGAGCGACCCGTCCGGGTGACGACACCGGCGTGACGGCGAGGTGACCGGCAGGCAGCCGTTGGATACGCACGACAAGGGCCCGACCCCTGTGGTGGGGTCGGGCCCTTGGTCTTGCTGTGGGGCGGGTGTTCTCAGCTGGTGCTGTAGCCGCGGGTGGCGATCCAGTCGGCGAGGTTGTCGATGCTCATCCGGTAGGTGGCGGTGTCGGGGTCGGCGCTGTCGGCGATGGTGACGGTGTGGCCGTCGTCGCGGTAGCCGATGACGCTGATGTAGTGGCCGCCTTCGAAGGAGTGGGTGTTGCCGTCGGTGTCGGTGGCGGTGCCGGCGATGTTGGCGACGACGGCCCGGCCGGCGTCGACGGTCTTGACGACGTCGGTGCGCAGGGTGTCGGTCTGCTTGTCGTCGGCCTTGGGGGTGCTGATCTCGACCGACTTGTAGGCGTTCTTGGCGCCGGTCTCCTTGTTCAGCACGGGGGTGATGTCGTTGATGCTGTCGGTGCCGGCCTCGGTGGTGCCCATCTCGCGGGCCATGGCGTGGACGTCGATGTTCTTGCCCTGTACGGACAGGGCGTTGCGGGCGGCGGCGGGGCCGCAGAAGTAGAAGTTGGGCTGGGCCTCGTAGCGCACGTCGAGTTCACGCTCACCGTGACCGCCCTTGCGGTCGGCCACGACGGCGGCCTTCTCGGCGGGGGCGGCGTGGGCGGCGATCGCGGGGCCGGCGATGCCACCGGCGGTGGCGGCGATACCGGCAGCGGTCAGCACGGTCTTACGCAGCAGAGTGGTAGCCATGATGGTTGCCTCCCTGGTCGGGGGAAAAGCGCGGCGGGGGTGCCGCGCGAGGGGAAAGAGTCTTGGGGGGTGCCCGTCGAAGGGCTGGCACACGGGCGGCCCGGGGGGCCTGCTCCGCGGCTCGGGGGTGTAACGACGGCCGGGCCGGGGTCATTCCCGCCGGCGGCGGGGTGCCCGTCGCTCGGGGATGTAACGACGACCGGGCCGGGCCGATTCCCCGACTTGCCGTGGGTGCCGGGCGGGCCGGTGTCCGGCGCTCGGCCCTGGTGCCTGGGCGGTCAGCCATGTACAACGCCCCGCGCCCGCCAGCGATTCCACCCTCACGATGGCACCGACCACAGCCACGCCCCCACACCGAACCGGACACAACTCACCAAACCCGTCGCGCCGTCGCCCGAGCGGACTGCATCACCGCGCGATCTTGCATCTTGGTCTCCGGTGAACCCCACGCAAAGCGGACATCACGCGGGCGTCAAGTGCAAGATCGCGGGAGTGTGGGATGCCCGGGAGGCTTGGGGTGGGGGGTGGTGGCGGGGGAGTGCACCCCGGGTGGGGCGGGTGGGGGGCGGTGGCCGAGAGTGGAGCTGTGCGATATCTGCGCAGTGACGGACGCGTCGCCATCCGCCGTCCCCGTCCGGCCGACGAGGCGGAGTTCGTCGCCGCCGCCCGGCGCAGCCGCGACCTGCACCATCCGTGGCTGTCCGCGCCCGATGACGCACAGCGGTACGCGGCGTACCTGCGCAGGATCCGGGCGCGGGACAGCTCCGGGTTCCTGTTCTGCGACCGGGCCACCGGCCAGATCGCCGGTTACGCGAACATCAGCGGCATCGTGCTCGGCGCGTTGCGTGGCGGTTACCTCGGATACGCGGCGTTCCGCCCGTACGCGGGCACCGGGCACGCCTCGGCGGGGGTGCGGCTGGTGATCGAGTACGCGTTCGGGCCGCTGGGACTGCACCGGCTGGAGGCGAACATCCAGCCCGGCAACGAGCCGTCGAAGCGGCTGGCGCGCCGGCTCGGCTTCCGGCTGGAGGGGTTCTCGCCGGAGTACCTGTTCATCGACGGCGCGTGGCGCGACCACGAACGCTGGGCGATCACCGCGCCGGCCGCCCCGGCGCCGGACTGAGCCGCCCGGCGCCGGGGTGACCGTCGAAAGGACTGTCAGCTACCGGGCTTCGGGAACGCGACCGGGCTGCGGTGCCCGGCCCGGTCCACCGCCCGTACGCCGAAGAACACGTTGTCCTTGGACAGGTCGATCGTCACCTCCGTGACGTCGCCGACCGGCAGCACCTTCTGCCACCGGTCGGCGGTGGTCTCCCGCCACACCACCTCGTACCCGGCCAGGTCCGGCTCGGGCCCGCGCTGCCACCGCAGGGTGGTGTCGTTGGTCAGGTTCGTGGTCACCACCGTGACGCCCTTGGGCGTACCCGGCGCCTGGGCCAGCGACCACAGCGTCGCGGCGTTCACCCGCGCCACCCGGGTGATGTAGCCGAAGTCGCAGAACTCGGGCAGGTCGCCGTACTGCACCCCGTCGACGACCCGCACGTCCTGGTGCTGGTGGGCGAAGTCCTCGTTCGGCTCGGTGAACCGGCCGGCCGGCCACCCCTCGCGCAGGAACGAGATGTGGTCGCTGCCGCGCAGGTAGCGGTCCCGCCGGTAGATGACGCGTACGTCCATGCCGGTGGCGGAGTTCTCGGCCACGTCGGTGACGAACCGGGCGAGCTGCCGTGACGGCGAGTCGTTCTCGCCGCCGACGGACTGCCGCACGCTCGCCTCGGCCGGGGTCTCGGCGGTGGGCACGCCCTCGGCGAACAACCGCACGGTACGCGGGTCGCGGGTGCCGTCGTCGGCCGTGCTGGACCCGACGATGTCGTTGCTGAACATGGCCTGGACGTCGGCGCCGGCCGCCTTCAACTGCGCGGCCAGGTACGCCGAGCCGTACAGTCCCTGCTCCTCGGCGGCCACGGCGGCGAGCACGACGGTGGCCTCGGTGCGGCGGGTGGACAGCACCCGGGCCAGTTCCATCACGACCGCCACGCCGGATGCGTCGTCGTCGGCGCCGGGCGCGTCGCCGGCCGCGTCCATCACGTCGGTCGCCCGGGAGTCGTAGTGGCCGGTGATGACGTACACCCGCTCGGGCGTGACGTCGCCGCGCAGGGTCGCCACCACGTTGGTGACGGTGGTCGGGACGGGGATGCGGGAGGCGGGCTGCTGCACGTACGACTGGAGTTCGACGCTCATCCGGCCGCCGGACGCGGCCGCGTACCCGGAGAGCTGGGCGTGGATCCAGTCGCGGGCGGCGCCGATGCCGCGTACCGGATCGGTCTGGCTGGACAGGGTGTGGCGGGTGCCGAACGCGGCGAGCCGGCGCACGACGGCCTCGATCCGGCGGCTGTCGATCTCGCGCAGCAGCGCGGTCAGCTCCCGGTCGGGCCGCTGCGGCCGGGCCGGACGGCCCGGACCCGGCGGCGCGCCGGTCGCGGCGGCGGCCGGGGCGGCGGTGACCGGGGTGGCGACGGCGGCGGCGGTGGCCGCGGCGGAGGCGGTCAGGAAGGTACGCCGGCTGGACCTCGTGGGCCGGCCCTCGGCGGTCTCGTGGTTTCCCATCCCGGCATCCTCGCGCCGATCACGAGGAATGTCCATATAGCTGCCGATGGATGGATCATGGGTACGTTTGTCGCAGGTCTGCCCGGGAACGGCAGAAGGCATGACGAAACCACGGGTGGTGATCGTGGGGGCCGGGTTCGCCGGGTACCACGCGGCCAAGACGTTGCGCCGACTGGCCCGCGACCGGGCCGAGATCGTCCTGCTGAACACGACCGACTACTTCCTCTACCTGCCGCTGCTGCCCGAGGTGGCGGCCGGTGTGGTGGAGCCGACCCGGATCGCGGTGCCGCTCGCCGGCACGCTCGACGGCGTCCGCGTGGTGGTCGGCGAGGCCGACCGGGTCGACCTGCAGAACCGGTGGGTGGGCTACCGCTCGGTCGAGGGCGAACACGGGCAGCTCGCGTACGACCGGCTCGTGCTCAGCGTCGGCAGTGTCAACAAGCTGCTGCCGATCCCCGGCGTGACCGAGTACGCCCACGGCTTCCGCGGCCTGCCCGAGGCGCTGTACGTGCACGACCACGTGGTCCGGCAGGTCGAGCTGGCCGAGCTGACCGAGGATCCGGCCGAGCAGCGGGCCCGCACCACGTTCGTGGTGGTCGGCGCGGGCTACACCGGCACCGAGGTCGCCGCGCACGGGCAGCTGTTCACCGACCGGCTGATGGCCCAGCGCCCGCACCTGTCGGTCCGGCCGCGCTGGATGCTGCTGGACGTGGCGCCCCGGGTGCTGCCCGAACTGGACCGGAGGATGTCGGTCACCGCCGACCGGGTGCTGCGCAAGCGCGGCGTGGACGTACGGATGGGCACCTCGGTCGCCGAGGCCACCCCGGACGGGGTGATGCTCACCGACGGCGAGTACGTCCCGACGTGCAGCCTCATCTGGTGCGTCGGCGTACGCCCCGACCCGTTCGTGGCCGAACTGGGGCTGCGCACCGAGAAGGGCCGGCTCGTGGTCGACGAGTTCCTCAACGTCCCCGGCTACCCGGAGGTGTTCGCCTGCGGCGACGCCGCCGCCGTGCCCGACCCGACCCGCCCCGGGCAGGTGTGCGCGATGACCGCGCAGCACGCGCAGCGCCAGGGCAAACTGGCCGCGCACAACATCGCCGCCTCGTACGGGCAGGGCGTGCGCAAGTCGTACAAGCACCACGACCTGGGCTGGGTGGTGGACCTGGGCGGCAAGGACGCGGCGGCGAACCCGCTCAAGGTGCCGCTGGCCGGGCTGCCGGCCAAGGCCGTCACCCGGGGCTACCACCTGCTGGCCATGCCGGGCAACCGTCCCCGGGTCGCGGCGGACTGGGCGCTGGACGCGACGCTGCCCCGGCCCGCGGTGCAGCTCGGCCTGGTGCCGGCCAACGCGGTGCCGCTGGAGAGCGAGTCACCGGAGCTGGTCCGCCGCCGCTGAGCGCCGCACGCACCGGCCGGCCGCCTCTCACCCGCCGGCCGGCGGCCGTTCCGCCGCACCGGCGCCGCCGGCCCGCGGCTGCTCCGTCGCGATCGAACCGGCGGCCGGACCGGTGCGGGGCGGACCCGCCGGTTCGCCGTCGGCGGGCCGCGGCAGGGCCTGGCGCCCGGCCGGCACGAACTCGCGCAGCAGCACCTGCGCGATGCCGGCCGCCGGGATCGCCAGCAGCGCGCCCACCAGCCCGGCCAGCTCGGCCGACAGCAGCACGCTGACCAGCACCGTCAACGGGTTCAGCCGGACCGCGCGGGCCATGATGACCGGTTGCAGCAGATGGTTCTCCACCTGCTGGTAGATCACGAAGAAGACCAGCACCACGACGCCGTCGGTGGGGGAGTGCAGGAACGCCGCGCCGGCCGCGGCGATCGCCCCGAGCGTGGCGCCGACGAGCGGGATCAGGTCGAACACGGCGACCGTCAGCGCGATCACCGCGGCGAACGGCACACCGAGCAGAAACAGCACGACGAACGTCAGGCCCCCGCAGATCACGCTGATCAGCAGGTTGCCGCTCAGGTAGCCGGTGACGATCCGGGACGAGTCGCGCCCGATGCGCCGCAGCCGCGCCGCCGGGCCGTCGCCGGCCAGCCGCAGCGTGGCGGCCACGATCCTCGGCGCCTCCAGGACCATCAGGTACGCCAGCACGACCACCGTGATCAGGGCGACGACCGCCTGGGCCACGCTGCGGACCACCCCGACCGTCGGGTCGCCGAGCCGGGCGCCGTACCGGCGGAGCTGGCCGGGTTCGGCGTACCGGAGCAGGTGGAAGCGGTCCAGCAGCCGCCCGAGCGGCCCCTGCCCGGCCTGCGCCTCGCGTACCAGCTCCGGCGCCCGGTCGGCGAACCGGCCCACCTCGTCCACCAGCGGCACCACGATCAGCGCGCCGACGGCGGCGAACAGCGCGAACGCGGCCAGGAACACCAGCAGCGTGGCGAGCGCGCGGCGGCGTACCCGCCGTTCGAGACGGTCCACGAGCGGTTTGAGGGCGACCGCGAAGAACACCGCCACCAGCCCCCACACCAGCACCCGCCGGGTGGCCCAGACCAGCGCCAGCCCGACCACCGTGGCGAGGACCAGACCGATCACGATCAGCGTCCGGCGCGCGGTGGACCGGTCCTCGGCGGCGCTCATCCGGCGCGGCTACCCGCGACACCGATGAGGAAACCGGCTCAGCCGAGGTCGGCGTCGGTGACCGGGAGGGCGCCGGCGGCGAACGCGTCGAGCGTCCCGGCGTGCAGCACCGTTCCGGGCACCGGGTCGGCGGCCACGCGGGTGGCGAGCCGGCCCACCGGCAGCCGCCCCGCGGCGGGCGAGGCGGCCAGCACCACGTTGCCGTACCGGCGGCCGCGCAGCATCCGCCGGTCGGCGACCAGACACACGTCGGCGAAGACCGCGCGCAGCGTGGCCACCTGTGCCCGGGTGTGCGCCAGCGGCGGCAGGTCGGTGAGGTTGATCAGGTAGAGGCCGTCCGGGCGCAGCACCCGGGCCACCTGCGCCGCGAACTCGAGCGCGGCGACGTGCGGCGGCATCCGGGCCGCCCGGTACACGTCGGCCACCACCACGTCGTACGTCCCGGACGGCGCCCCGGCGACCGCCTCCCGGGCGTCGCCGAGTGCCACCACCACCTCCGGCGGCAGCGGCGGCAGCTTCCGCCGGACCAGCTCGATCACGGCCGGATCGCGCTCGATCACCCGCTGCGCCGAACCGGGCCGGGTGCGCGCGAGCCAGCGCGGCAGCGTGAGCGCGCCCCCGCCGAGGTGCAGCGCGGTCAGCGCCGCGCCGCGCGGGGCGGCCAGGTCGATCGCGGCGGCGATCCGCCGCACGTACTCGAAGTGCAGGTACCGGGCGTCGGCCACGTCGACGTACGACTGCTCGACCCCGTCGGCCAGCAGCGTGCGCCCGGACGGGCGGGCCGGGTCCACCACGATCTCCAGGGTCTCGGCGTCGTCGTGATCCACGGCGGGACACGGTACCGCGCGGCCACGGGTGGCTCCGGCCCGCGTGGGACCGGAGCCGTCCCGCCGCCGGCTCAGCCGGCCGCCATCCCGGCGCCGGCCTCGTCGACTGCCGCGTCCACCCGGTGCGCGAGGTCCACGTCCGCCGCCGTCACGCCGTCGACCTGCTGGGTCCGGACCGTCAGCACGGCGTTGTCCGGGTCCGGCCGCCCGATCTGCGGCGACCGCCCCACCTCGGACTTGAGCCGGTCCAGCCGGTCGAGCACCCGGTCCAGGTTGCCGCCGGGCAGCTCGATCGTGCGCACGAGCGACCGCCGGTCGCTGGACCAGTAGGGCAGCGTGGCGAGCGCGTCGCGCAGCTCCGCCTCGGTGAGCGGCGCGGTGGCCGAGGACGCGCCCACCAGGCCGCCGCCGAAGTCGGTCGGCCCGAGCAGGTCACGCAACTCGTCGGGTACGCGCAGCGACTCGACCAGATCCGCGTCGGCCTCGGCGAGCGCGGCGAGCGTCGCCGCGGCCTGGTAGCGCGCCTGCTCCGGGGTGAGGCGGCTGTACCGGCCGACCTCGGCCAGGAAGCCGGGCAGGTCGCGGCGGGGTTCCAGGCCGTACATCGGCACCACGTCGTGCAGGCTCAGCGGCACCGCCTCCAGCAGCCGCTCCCGTTCCGCCTCGTCCAGTGCCTTGGCCAGGGCCAGCACGGTGCCCTCCGCCGCGACCTTGGCCGTGGTGAAGTCCACCCCGGCGCGCCGGCTCACGTCGTCGACGAGATCCCGGTAGCCCATCGAGACCCCGGTCGGCGGCCTCGGGTCCGGCAGCGGGCGCTGATGCTCCGCGACGGCGACCGGCGGCGGCGCGGGGCCACCCCGGGTGCTGTCCGGCTTGTGCCGTCCCGCCGGCGGCGGGCCGGACCGCTCGTGCTGGTCCAGCGAGGTGACCTGCTTGGACGCGCTCAGGCTGGCGCCGAACTGGCTCGGCCGCAGCCCTCGCTCACGGGCCTCGCGGGCCAGGGCCCGGCGGCGCTGGTTGTCGCCCTCCATCTGCTTGCGCATCGTCGCACCTCGTTCCTGGGTCGGTTTGCGCTTGCGCCTGCCGCGTTCCCGGCGCTGCCGGGAAGGTAACGGCGGACCGCCCGGCGGACGCTTCATTCGCTGCGGGTGAGGAGCGCTCACCCCGGCGGGCGGCAGGCTCGAACGGACCGGACAACTTCCGACGCACGCGGAAGGGCAGGTCGACATGAAACGGATCGTGGAGATCGTCCCCGCCCGTCCCGGCTGGTACGCCCGCTGGCGGGTCGGCCCGGACGCCACCCGCTCCTACCCGGTGACCCTCTGGGCCCTGCTGGAGCACCACGACGGCAGCGGACGCGAGGTGGTCGGCGTCGACTGCGTCGGGCAGTGGCCCGGAGCGGACGACGACGGCGTGAGCGGGAACTTCGTCCGTTATCTGTTCCAGACGCCCGATTCCGGCGCCCCGGAGGACGTCGAGCCTCCGCTCGCGGGGCAGTCGCGCGGCGAGACGCCGCACCGGCAGACCGCGCCCGCCGCCTGAGCCATCCTCCCGGCCCCCGGCCCCTGGTCCCAGGGCCGGGGGCCACCCCTGTCCGCCGGTCGCTCAGCCCGCCTGGCGGGCCTCGCCGGTCGGGGCAGCCCTCGCCGGACGGGTCAGCCCACCTCGCGGGCCTCGCCGGTCAGGTCGCGCGGCGGGGCGGCCAGCAGTTCGGCCAGGCCGGTGCGGTCCAGCAGCTGCCGCACCTGCGGGTTCAGGTTCAGCAGACGGACCGCCCCGGTGCCGGCCCGGTGGATCACCACGAGCGCGCTCAGGCCGGAGGAGTCGCAGAGGTGCACCCCGGCGAAGTCGAGTTCCAGCTCCTGGTGGCCGTCGCGGCGCAGGTCGGCCACGACGTCGACGAGTTCCGGCGCGGTGTCGAAGTCCAGCTCTCCGGCCAGCCGCACCCGGGCGGAACCGGCGTCGAGCCGGTCCACCTCGATGCTCAGCGTCTGGGAGGGCACGTATCCATGTTCCCAGCCGGGCACGGCCGGGAAACCCCCGGGGTCACGCGGACGCGGTCGAATCCGGCGCCGGGTGGCCGGGCGCGTCGTCGACCGGCGAACGGTCGAGCAGGCCGGTGACGCCGGTCAGGTCGAGGATGGTCTCCAGGAAGCGCGGGACCGCGCGCAGCTCGATGACGGTGCCGGCCTGCTGGCCCTCCCGCCAGGCGTGCACGATCACGGACAGGCCGGTGCTGTCCATGAACTGCAGGTCACCGAAGTCGAACACCAGCGCCGCCGGGCACCCGGCGAGCAGTTTCTCGACCTCGGCGCGCAGCGGGGCGGCAGTGGCGTACGCCAGGTCGCCGCCGACGACGACCACCGGGACGGCCGGGTCGGATCGATCCACGGAGACGCTCAGCGGGCTCGCCTCGGGCCTTCTCCGTTGAGGAACCACGTCATGCCTTTCCGCGGGGCTGCCGGTCGCCGACCGGGATGACAGGATCGTAACAACAGCGGCATCACCTCGCTGAACGCCCGAGCGGGGCCGGCAGCGCCGTGGGGTGGCGGTCCCGGCACACCGGCGTAGGGTGGGCGGGAAGACGTGACCACAGGCGCCGGGTCCGGCGCCCCCGGGTGTCGACGAGGAGAGTGGGGCTCAGCTGGTGACTGCTGCCGACGTCAGGGGTGCCGACCCGGGCGACGGACGGATCTCCACGCCGAGCGCCGCACGGGCTCCGGCGTGGTCCGCCGCCGCGCCGGAGCCGTCCGCCCTGCCGCCGCTTGCAGCCGACCGTGACCTCACCGTCTCGAACTGGTCCGAGGTGGTCGAGCACTTCCGCGAGGGCCTGGTGGTCTGCGACGCCGTCGGTGTCGTCCAGCACGTGAGCCCGGTCGCGGAGCGGCTGATCCCCGAGGTGACGCCCGGCGAGCTGCTGGCCGCCGCCGGGCCGGCCCCGCTGCGCGGCGACGGCCCGGCCGAGTTCACCCACCACGGGCGGCGGCTGCGCGTACGCCCGGTCGGGTTGTCCCACCGCCGGCGCTGCTGGTACGTCGACGACGTCACCGAGAGCGTCAGCCGGGCCGACGCGCTGCTCGCCGAGCGGGCCCGCTCGGCGTTCCTCGCCGTGGTCGGCGAGAAGCTCGGCAACCCGCTGCACCCGGACCGGGCCGCCGCCGCCGTGGTCCGCCTGGCCGTGCCCACGGCGGCCGACGTGGCGGTCCTGGTGCTCGCTCCCCGCTCCGGCCGCGCCCGCTGGTGGCGTGCGGTACGCGCGGACGACCGGCCGCCGGTGGTGGACAGCGGGGTGCTGCCCGCCCCGGCGCTGCCCGCCGCCATCGAGGCCGGACTGTCCGGCGCCGAGCCGCACGAGCTGGACTGGCTGGTCGAGCAGGCCGCCGAGGCGGGCTGGCTGCCCGGCCTGGACGCCTCCGGCGCCACCGCCCGGGTGGTGCCGCTGCCCGGCCGGGAGGCCCCGGCCGGCGCGCTGCTGGTGGCCCGGCGCGCCGACCGCTGGTACGACGAGGCCGACGTGGACCTGGTCCGCGCGTTCGCGGCCCGGGCCGGCGCGGCGCTGACCACCGCCATGCTCTACCGCGACCAGGCCGAGGTCGCCGACACGTTGCAGGCCAGTCTGCTGCCGGTCGAACCGGCCCCCGCGTCCGGCGTGCAGTGGGGCACCGCGTACCGGCCGGCGCAGGCCGGGCTGCGCATCGGCGGCGACTTCTACGGCTCGCACCGGCTCGCCGACGGCGGCTCGGTCTTCTTCCTCGGCGACGTGTCGGGCAAGGGCGTGGAGGCGGCCGTCTTCACCGGCCAGCTTCGCCAGTGCCTCCAGGCGCTGCACCGGGTCGAGACCCAGCCGGGGCGGCTTCTGAAGCTGCTCAACGACGCGCTGCTGGAGACCACCCAGGCGCACGGGCAGGGCCGGTTCGCCACCATGGTGCTCGGTGTGGCACGCCCGCTCCGCGACGGCGGCCTGACCCTGACCCTGGCCGGTGGCGGGCACCTGCCGCCGCTGGTGCTGCGGGAGTCCGGCGACGTCGAGGTGGTGCCGTTGCGCGGCATGCTGATCGGCGTGGTGCCCGATCCCCGCATCGGCGAGGTCACAGTGCACCTGGCGCCGGGGGAGACCTGCCTGTTCTACAGCGACGGGGTGACCGAGGCGCGGGGCGGGCGGCGCGGCGACGAGCAGTTCGGCGCCGAGCGGCTGCTCAACGCGGTGGTCGGCTGCCACCGGATGCCGGCGCCGGCGCTGGCCGAGCGGGTCGAGCAGGTGACCTGCGACTGGCTCGCGCACGGCGAACACGACGACATCGCGGTGCTGGCGCTGCGGGCGACCGGCCCGGCCGGGCGGGTGTCCCGCCACCTGCGCGCCGTGCCGGATCCGGCCGCGGCCGAGTGAGCGAGGGAGTGGTCCGTGTGACCGTGCCAACCGTCGAGGCCGACCCGGCCCGCGCCTTCGGCCGCTACCTGGAGTGCCTGGCCGACGCCGACGAGTCCGCCGCCGTGGCGGTGGCCCGCGGGCTGCTGGAGGCGGGGGTGCCGGCCGAACGGGTGCTGCTGGACCTGGTCGCCCCGGCCCAGGCCGAGGTGGGCGAACGCTGGGCCCGCAACGAGTGGAGCGTCGCCCAGGAGCACGCCGCCACCCACATCAGCGAGCGGGTGGTGGCCGCGGTGGCCGCGTACGCCGATCCCCGCCCGACCCGGGGGCGGGTCGTGATGGCCTGCATGGACGGTGAGTGGCACGCTCTGCCGGCCCGGCTGGTGGCCGAGGTGCTGCGGCTGCGCGGCTGGCAGGTCGTCTTCCTCGGCGCCAGCGTCCCGGCCGCGCACCTGGTGTCCTACCTGCACCGCTACGACGCGGAGGCGGTGGCGCTCGCCTGCGCCCTGCCGATGCGGCTGCCGCACGCCCACCGGATGGTGGAGGCGTGCCGCCGCTCCGACGTGCCGGTGGTGGTCGGTGGCCGGGGCTTCGGAGACGACGGCCGCTGGGCCCGCGTGCTCGGTGTGCCGTGGGCGCCGGACGCGCCGGCCGCGGCGGACCTGGTGGCCGACGAGCGGGCGCTGCGCGAGGCGCCGTCCGCGCGGCTGGACCACCTGGCCGACGACGAGTACGCCAGCCTGGTCAAGCGGCGCGGCGAACTGATCGACAGCGCCCTGGCCGACCTGCGGGAGCGGGTGCCGTCGACGGCCGGCTACACCCCCGCGCAGCTCGACTCCACGATCAGCGACCTCGGCTACATCCTGGACTTCCTGGCCGCCGCGCTGTATGTGGACGACGCGACGCTGTTCACCGGATTCGTCGAGTGGCTGGTGGAGATCCTGGTCAGCCGCGGGGTGCCGGCGGCCGCGGTGGGGCTGACGCTGGAGCACTATGGACAGCAGCTGCGCGACTTCCCGCGCGCGGCCGCCTTCCTCGACCGGGGGCGCGCTCTGGTGGGCGGCCTGTCGGCGGCGGGCCGCTGACGGGCGCCGGGTCTGCCGTCGCATATACTTGCACCACTGCAAGGGTTCGCCTGCGGTGGGAGTGAGAGGGGCCACTGTGACGTTCACCGTCACGTACGCCCAGCGGGACGGGGGCGGTGCCTGCCTCCGGCTGGCCGGCGAGCTCGACCTCGGCACGGCCGGAGAGCTGAACTCGGTCATCGACCGGCTGGTCGCCGAGGGGCACCGCGAGCTGCTGCTCGACCTCACCGAACTGACGTTCTGCGACTCCACCGGCATCGCGGCCTTCGTCCGGGGCGACAATCTCGTCGCCGCCGACGGCGGATGGCTGCGGCTCACCGGAGCGACCGGCCGGGTGGCCCGGGTGCTCCAGGTGACCGGGCTGGCCGAGGTGCTCCACCTCGGCCGCGACACGGCGGGCCCGACCGCGCCGGCCGCCTCCTGATCCGGTACATTTCCCCGCCAGCAGCCGGCCGTGCGGCCGGACGCCCTCCTCACCGCGAAGCAGGTAAACCCATGGGTCAGACCAGCCCCAGCCCCGTTCGCATCCTGGTGGTGGACGACGACCCGGGTGACGTCCTGATGATCGAGGAGGCGCTCGCCGACTCGGACGTCGACAAGGTCATCGACGTGGTCGCCGACGGCCAGGAGGCGATGGAGTTCCTCCGCCGCGAGGGCCGGCACACCGAGGCGCAGCGCCCGGACGTGATCCTGCTCGACCTGAACATGCCCCGGATGGACGGCCGGCAGGTGCTCGGCGAGGTCAAGGGTGACGAGAGCCTGCGGACCATCCCGATCGTCGTGCTGACCACCTCCAACGCCGACACCGACGTGGTCAGCAGCTACACGTTGCAGGCCAACGCGTACGTGACGAAGCCGATCGACCTGGACGACTTCAACGACGTGGTGCGCCGGATCGACGAGTTCTTCGGACGGGTGGTCGTGCTCCCGAAGCACCCGTAGGGGCGGGAAGTCCGGGCCACCGCATCCTGAACATTTTGCGGGAACGGCCGCGCCCGGGAGCGCCGGAACCGCAGGATCGGCAGGTGGGGACGCACACCGGCTGCCTGGGGGGCGACGCATGAGGTTCTCGGTGGTGGAGACCGGCTACGACAGGCGTCAGGTCGATGCCTGTCTGGACGAGCTGAGCCTGCGTCTGGGGCGGCTGGCGGCGCGAGCGGAGGGCGCCGCCGGGGCCGGCCGGGAGTGGGACCAGATCCGGTCGGACGCCCTGCACCTGTGCGACTTCCTGCATCGCCGTACCGCCCCGGTCGAGTCAGGCGCGTCCCGCCCGTCGGCCGCCGAGCGGGAGGCCGCCGAGCTGCTGGCGCAGGCCCGCGCCGAGCTGGAGGCCGCGCGCGAGGAGGCCCGCCGGTTGCGGGAGGAGGCGTACGCCGAGGCCGTGCGGGCGCGCCGCGAGTTCGAGGCGGCCCTGCTGGCGCGCCGGCGCCGGGAGTCCCGGGTCGACGAGATCCTGGCCGGGGCACGGGGTGGGCGGGTGGCTGTGGACACGCCCACCGCCGCGGCGGGCGTTCGGCCCGGTGGCGCCGGGCGCAGCGCCGCCTGAGCCGCGCCGGGTCAGACCAGCGCCGCCACCACCGTCGTGGCGCGCTTCTCGTGCCGGGCGTACGCGTCGGGGTAGGCGGACACCTGCACCGCCTGGGCGGCGGCGGTGACGCTCATGTCCTCCCAGCCCGGCACCTCGCGCAGCGCGGCGTAGAAGGCCCGGGCCGCGTACGCCGGCCGCATGAGCTGGGCCACGGTGCCCCAGCCGCTGCTGGGGCGCTGCTGGAACAGCCCGACCGAGTCGTGGTCGGAGCCGCTGCCCTGGTGCGGGTGGTCGAAGGACTCCGGCAGCACGTCGCTGGCCAGGTTGTAGAGGTTGCTCTCCTGCATGGCGGTGGCCACGGCCACGACCAGGGCCCGGCGGGGCATCTTCATCTCGCGCCCCACGTCGACGATGGCCTTGGCGTTGTCCATCTGCCGCTGGTCCAGGCCGGCGACCGGCCGGGGGCGCTTGGGCGGCACCGGCTTGCGCGGCGGCTTCTTCGTCGCCGGGGTGGCGCTGGGCGTGGGAGCCGGTGGCGGCAGGGCCCCGGCGGCCGGTGGCGCGACCCGGGTGAAGTCGCGGGAGGCGCGCTGGTCGGCGGCGGCCCGGTCGGCGACCGCCTCGCGTACCTCCAGGGGCGCCGGGCCGGTCTCGCCGACGCCTGCCACGCCGATCAGGCCGAGGCAGCAGGTGACGCCGGTGGCCACCGCGATCCGGCCGGGTACGGACCGGGCCGGTCCGCGCCGTGGCGGTTCCGGGGCGCGGTGACGTCCCACCCTCCGTTCGGCTGATGCCGGGTCAATCGTTCGGCGAACCGGGCGGTTGGCGGGCAACGGCTGATGATCGGGGTCGTCGGGATGCACCCGCCGAGGCTAGAAAGCTTCCGGCCCTTTGCCATCGGGGTGATTGGTGGCATGCGCCACAATCTGCCGGATTCGCGGGTGGCATTAGGGGTGGCGGATCATGAAAACCGCCAACCTCGCGTACCCGGAAGAAAGCCTATGTCGGTTTCGGCAGTGCGAAACGGACGTCGGCCGAGCCGGCGGCGGCGTACACCCGGCTCCTCCGTTCGGCGGAGGGTGCCCTGGTCGGACGGCCCTCGCCCGGCGGCGGTCCGCCGACCCGCCGGGATCGACTGCTCGCGATCCGGCGGCTCCCGGTGCCGGGGACTGTGGATCATGGCGAGGCCGCCGCGCGGCGACCGGGGCGCTCGATACGATTCCGACGGTGACGGAGCGGATGGTCGACGAGCGCCCGCCCGGCCCCCGCAGCCGGCGCGGCACGATCCTCATCGTCTGCGCCGTGCTGCTCGCGCTGCTGCTGGCCGGGCACCGGGCGGTGCCGAACGTCCACGGCCTGGGCAGCCTGGTGGACAGCGTCATCCCGCTGCTCGGGATCGCCGTACCGCTGCTCGCGCTCGCGGCGCTGCTGCGCCGCTCCCGGCCGGCGCTGCTGGCGGTGCTGCTGCCGGCCGTGGTCTGGGCCGGGCTCTACGGCCGCGCGTGGCTGCCCCCGGCCGCGGGCGCGGACGGCGCCGCGGTCCGCGTGGTCAGCCAGAACCTGCGCGTGGGCAACCCCGACCCGGCCGCCACCGTCGGCGCGCTCACCGGCGACGCCCCGGACCTGATCGGGCTCCAGGAGGTCGCCGACGGCGACCGGGTGGCGCCCGTGCTGGCCGAGCGCTACCCGCACCGGGCGGTGGTGTCGACAGTCGCGCTGTGGAGCCGGTGGCCGATCCGCGAGGCGCACGGAGTCGACACCGGGCTGGGCTGGGACCGCGCGCTGCGGGCCGTGGTCGCCGCACCCCGGGGCGACCTGACCGTGTACGTGGTCCACCTCGGCTCCGCGCGGGCCGGGCACACCGCCACCCGGGACCAGACCGTCGCCGCGCTCGCCGGCGCCGTGCGCGCCGACCCCGCCGACCGGCTGGTGGTGCTCGGCGACCTGAACACCGCCACCACCGACCGGGTCTTCGACCCGCTGACCCGGCTGCTCGGTGACGCGCAGGCCGAGGCCGGGCAGGGATTCGGCTTCACCTGGCCGGCGGAGCTACCGGTCACCCGCCCGGACCACGTCCTCTACCGGGGACTGACGCCGACCACCGCCGGAGTGCTGCGCACCCCGGACAGCGACCACCGGGCGGTGACCGCCGGTTTCCGCTGGTGACGGCTCAGTGCCGGCCGTTCTCCGCCGGGGTCACGGTGAGCCGGTGCCGGCTCGGGTCGTCGCTGGAGAACGGCCAGAGCCGGTCGGCGAACGCGACCAGGTCGGCCAGCTGGTCCCGGGTCAGTCCCGCCGAGGAGATCTCGGCGTGCACGTCGGCCCGGTAACGGCCGTCGACGTCGCGGCCCAGCTTCGCCTCGGCGGTCACCTGCACGGTGTGCGCCTCGTCGGTGATCTCCCCGGCCGCCTCCACCGCCGCGTGGTGCAGGCAGGAGGCGAACGCCGCGGCCAGGAGCTGCTCCGGCGTCAGGCCGGTGCAGTGCGGCGCCAGCGGGGACGCCAGGGCGGAGGAGAGCCCGCCGTCGTCGGTGCGTACGTGACCGCCCGCCGCGGTCGCCGTGGCCGTCTCGGCCAGCCAGGAACTCGGATCCGGCATCGCGTTCCTCCCTCACTCACCGGGCCGCGTTCCCGGACCCCGAGTGGCGAAACCGCGCCCGGTCAGGTAGTAGGAGCGTTCAGCCGACCCGGCCGCTCGGCGCGGCGTCGACGGCCATCGCCTCGGTGGCCTCGGCGGCGGCCCGGCTGGTCCACGGCGACACCTGCGGCGCGCGCTGCCGGGGCGGCATCGCGGTCATCGGCACGTAGACCCGGGCGTCCACGGCCTCGGCCAGCAGCAGCGCGGCCATCGGACTGGTCGGCCGGGCGCACGGGTCGGCGTCGAGGCAGCGCCGGCACAGCTCGGCCACCTCGCCTGGCAGGCCGGGAACCTCGGGCAGCGGGCGGGGCGGGCGGCGGCGGCGCGACCCGAGCAGCTGCGTGGTGCTGCCGGCCTCGTACGGCAGAGCGCCGGTGAGGCAGTAGTACAGCAGCACGCCGAGGGCGTACATGTCGGCGGCCGGGGTGGCGGGCTGCCGGTCGAGCTGTTCCGGCGCCAGGTAGGCCGGGGTGCCCACCACGACGCCGTCCGGTGTGTGGTCGGTCGCGCCGGCCGGGGTGGCGATGCCGAAGTCGAGCACCTTCACCCCGCACGGGGTGAGGATCACGTTCGCGGGCTTCACGTCCCGGTGCACGATGCCGTGCGCGTGCGCGGCGGCGAGCGCGGCGCACACCTCGGCGCAGACGCGCACCGCGATCCGCCAGTCCAGGGGACCGTTGCGCAGGTGCGCGGCGAGCGTCTCGCCCTCGGCCAGCTCCATCACGATGTACGGCACCGGCCGCCCGTCCGGCAGCGTCGCGGTGCCGAAGTCGTGGACGCTCGCGACGTTCGGGTGCACCAGCCGCGCCGCCGAACGCGCCTCGGCCCGGATCCGTTCCACCGAGCCGGCGTCGCCGTCCAGCGCGGGCGAGATGAGCTTCACCGCGACGGTCCGGTCCAGCACGCGGTCGTGCGCGCGCCACACCTCCGACATGCCACCCAGGCCGGCCCGCTGTTCGAGCTCGTACCGCCCGCCCAGCGTCCTCATCGCCCACTCCCTCGCCTCGTCCGGTGCCCTCCGGTCCCGCTACCCGGCCCCGGAGCTGTGCAAACCGCCGAGGGTTCGCACCGCGGCGGGGTAGCTTCGCGGCGAGGGCGTCGGCGGACGGAGGGCAGCGGTGGCCGTGGTGCGCGTACGGTTCGTCGGCGGGCCGGCCGACGAGCTGACCCGGGAGCTGCCCGCCGGGCCGGACGGCGCGCCGCCGCCCCGCTGGGTGCTGCGCCATCCGGAGGAACCGGCCGAGGGGGTGGCCGAACACCTCTACGAGCGCGACGACCACGCGTCGCCCGGTGGCTGGACGATGCGGTACGTGCACACGTTCCCGTTCGGCGCGACCGAGTGACGTCCCGGAGCGGCCGGACGCGAGGCGTCAGGCCGGCCGGACGCCGGTGGTGCCGAGGATGACCGAGGCGACCAGTTCCGGGTCGTCGTGCATCGGCACGTGCCCGCAGCCGGGCAGGTCCAGGTGCCGGGCGCCGGGCAGCCGGGTACGCGCCAGCGCCGCCTGCCGGTACGGCAGGATCCGGTCGCGCGTACCCCACGCGACGGTCACCGGCACGGTCGGCGCGCCCGCGTAGGCGTACCCCCGTCCGGCGCGGGCGACGGCGCGGAACGCCCGTGCCTGGCGCAGCGCGCGGGCGTCGGCGAGCGCGTCGTCGAGGGCCATCCGGTTGGGCCGGGCCAGGATCATGCCCATCGCCAGCATCCGCAGCGCGGGCGCGGCGAACAGGCGGCGCAGCACCGGTTCGGGCAGCCGGGCCGCGTTGCGGTGCAGGGAGAGCACGGTCAGCGCCCAGCGCAGCTCGCGCGCGGTGCAGAACCCGGCCGGCGACAGCGCGGTGGCCGAGGAGACGGCGCCGAGCGCGGCCAGTTCCAGCGCGATCGCGCCGCCGAGGCTGTTGCCCGCGACGTGCGGGCGTTCCAGCCCGAACGCGCCGAACAGTTCGAGCACGGCCGCGGCCAGCCCGGGCATGTCGGCGGGCAGCCCGGCGGCGGGCACCGGGGAGCGGCCGAAGCCCGGCAGGTCGACAGCGATCACGTCGTGCGCCTCGGCGAGGCGGTCCAGCACCGGACGCCAGGCGGCCCAGTGGTGACCGATGCCGTGCAGCAGCACCAGCGCGGGCCCGGCGCCCCGCCGCTCGTAGACGACCTCCACCGCCGTGGTCACGGCCGCCCCTGCGGCGTGCTGGCGCCGAAGCCCCGGCCCAGCGCCCGGGACTGCTCCTCGATCAGCGGCACGGTGGCCCGGGCGGTCCGGCCCACCAGCCGGTCGGCCAGCGGGCTGACCAGCACCGACCGCATCGCCTGCACGCCGGCCACGGCGCGTGGAACGTACACCCGGCGGCTACGGCGCTCGATCGCCCGGACGAACGCCTCGGCGCACTCGGTCACCGTGGTGGTGCGCCGCAGCGGCCAGGGCAGCTTCGCCAGCGCCGTCTCGAAGGCCGGCAGGTCGGCGCGCGCCTCGCGGACCAGGTCGGTGTCCACCCACGACGGATGGGCGGTGCCCACGGCCACGCCCCGGTGCGCCAGCTCCAGCCGGACCGCGTTGCCGAACTGTTCGACGCCCGCCTTGGAGGCGCAGTAGGCGGCCATGCCGGGCAGTGCGGCGAACGCCGCGGCCGAGGAGACGATCAGCAGGTAGCCACCCCGGTCGACGAGCGCGGGCACGGTCGCCGCCGCGGTGCGCATCACCCCGATCAGGTTGACCTCGACGGTACGCACCAGCGCCTCGACGTCGCCGACGGCGATCGTGCCGCGGTTGGCCACGCCGGCGTTCGCCACCACCGCGTCGATTCCGCCCAGCGCCGTCAGTGTCCCGTCCACCGCCGCGGCGAGGGCGTCCTGGTCGGTGACGTCGGCGGCGAACCAGGCGTGCCCCGGGCCCAGCTCGGCGGCGAGCGCGGCGAGCCGGTCGGGTTCCAGCCCGACGAGGGACAGCCGGGCGCCGCGGGCCGCCGCGAGGCGGGCGGTGTGCTCGCCGATGCCCCGGGCCGCGCCGGTCACCAGCACCACCTTGCCAGCCAACCGGCCGGAAACACGACCATCGATGGACATGCCGGGAAGTTACCACCGGGTAGCCCGGGTGCGGAAGACCCGGCCGGACCTGCCCGGATCGTCACCGTACGGCGCGCACAGCTGGTACACAGGATCGGGACAGCCCGCCGACAGCGGGTCCGCCCACGATGGGGGCATGGTCATGAACGCGCAGTCCGCGCAGGGTCGCATCGAGCTGCGCCGACCGGACGGCGAACCGGTGCGGGTGCTCGTCGTCGACGACGAGCCGACACTCACCGACCTGCTCTCGATGGCCCTGCGGTACGAGGGCTGGCAGGTCGCCACCGCCGGCAGCGGCATGGCGGCGGTCACCACCGCCCGCCAGTTCCGCCCGGACGCCGTGGTGCTCGACGTGATGCTGCCCGACCTGGACGGCTTCCAGGTGCTGCGCCGCCTGCGCGAGCAGTCCCCGAGCGTGCCGGTGCTGTTCCTCACCGCCCGCGACGCGGTGGAGGAACGCGTCGCCGGGCTCACCGTCGGCGGCGACGACTACGTCACCAAGCCGTTCAGCCTGGAGGAGGTGATCGCCCGGCTGCGCGCGCTGCTGCGCCGCTCCGGCTTCGCGGTCGCCGCCCGCCAGGAGGCGGTGCTCACCGTCGGCGACCTCACCCTCGACGAGGACAGCCACGAGGTACGCCGCGGCGACGACCTGATCACGCTCACCGCCACCGAGTTCGAGCTGCTGCGCTACCTCATGCGCAACCCGCGCCGCGTGCTCAGCAAGGCGCAGATCCTCGACCGGGTGTGGAACTACGACTTCGGCGGCCAGGCCAACGTCGTCGAGCTGTACATCTCGTACCTGCGCAAGAAGATCGACGCGGGCCGCGCGCCCATGATCCACACCCTGCGCGGGGCGGGCTATGTCCTCAAGCCCGCCGAGTGACGGGCGCGGCCGGCTGCGCCGCCGCCTGGCCGGCTGGTCGCTGCGCCGCCGGCTGGTGCTCTCCGTGGTGGCGCTGCTCGCGCTGGTCAGTGTCGGCATCGGCGGCCTGACCACCGTCGCGCTGCGGCACTTCCTGATCGACCAGATCGACAACCAGCTCACCTTCGGCGACCGGCGGCCCGCCGACTTCGAACGCTGGGCCCGCCGCGGCATCGACCCGCCGCGCCCGGACCAGCTGCCCACCCCGCCGGACTCCGACGAGGTGGCGCCGGACCCCCCGGGCGGCTTCCCGCCGGGCTCGATCGCGGTCCGGGTGCCCGCCACCGCCGAACCCGTCGGCCGGGTCCGGTCCGAGAGCGGCGGCAGCGAGGAGGTGCCCGCCGCCGACCTGACCGCGCTGGCCCGCGTACCCGTCGGCGACCGCCCGCACACCGTCGTCGTCGGCGACCGGGGAGACTACCGCGCCATTGCGCTGCCGTCGCCGCGCGGAGACGGCGACGTGCTGGTCCTCGCGATCCCGCTGGCCCAGGTCGGCGACACCGTCATGTGGATGCTCGTCGCGCAGGCCGGGGTGATCGGCGCCGGTCTGGTCATCGCCGGCGCCCTCGGCACGCTCATCGTCCGGGTCACGCTGCGGCCGCTCAACCGCGTCGCCGCCACCGCCGCCCGGGTCACCGAACTGCCGCTGGACCGCGGCGAGGTCGCCCTGTCCGTGCGGGTACCGGCCGCCGACACCGACCCCCGCACCGAGGTCGGGCAGGTCGGCGGCGCGCTCAACCGGATGCTCGGCCACGTCGCCGCCGCGCTCGCCGCCCGGCAGGCCAGCGAGACCCGGGTACGCCAGTTCGTCGCCGACGCCAGCCACGAGCTGCGCACCCCGCTGGCCGCCATCCGCGGGTACGCCGAGGTGGCCCGCCGGGGCCGCCAGGAGGTGCCGCCCGACGTGGCGCACGCGCTGCGCCGCGTCGAGTCGGAGAGCACCCGGATGACGAGCCTCGTCGACGACCTGCTGCTGCTGGCCCGGCTGGACTCCGGCCGCCCGCTCGCCGCCGAGCGGGTCGACCTGACCGCCATGGCGGTGAACGCGGTCAGCGACGCGCACGTCGCCGGGCCCGGCCACCGCTGGCAACTCGACCTGCCGGACGAGCCGCTCACCGTCACCGGCGACACCCACCGGCTGCACCAGGTGCTGGCGAACCTGCTGGCGAACGCGCGGGTGCACACCCCGGCCGGCACCACTGTCACCGTCCGGCTCGCGCCCGCGCCCGGCGGCGTCGAGCTGCGCGTCACCGACGACGGGCCGGGCATCCCGGAGCAGTTGCAGCCGGAGGTCTTCGAGCGGTTCGCGCGCGGCGACAGTTCCCGTTCCCGGGCCCAGGGCAGCACCGGCCTGGGGCTGGCCATCGTCGCCGCCGTGGTGGAGGCGCACCACGGGCGGGTCGACGTGGTCAGCCGGCCCGGCCACACCGCGTTCACGGTCTGGCTGCCGGGATCCACAGCCGACGCATAGGCCGCTCACGGGAGCGGGCCAGCGGGCCCGCCGAGGCTTGCCGGCATGGACAGAATCGAGACGCTGCCGGCCGCCCCGCCGGCCGGACCACCCGGCGCCGTGCCCGTACCCCTGGAGACCCGCACCGGCTCCGATCCGCGCTGGGCCCGGCCGGCCCTGCTCGGCCTGCTGGCCGTGACCGCGCTGCTCTACCTGTGGGGACTGGGCGCCTCCGGCTGGGCCAACGCGTTCTACTCGGCCGCCGTGCAGGCCGGGTCGCAGAGCTGGACGGCGTTCTTCTACGGCTCCTCGGACGCGGCCAACTCGATCACCGTGGACAAGACCCCGGCGTCGCTGTGGCTGATGGCGCTCTCCGTGCGGATCTTCGGTCTGAGCGGCTGGTCGATCCTGGTGCCGCAGGCGCTGCTCGGCGTCGCCTCGGTCGGCGTGCTGTACGCGTCGGTCCGCCGCTGGTACGGCCCGGCCGCCGGCCTGCTCGCCGGTGCGGTGCTCGCGCTCACCCCGGTGGCGACGCTGATGTTCCGGTTCAACAACCCGGACGCGCTGCTGGTGTTCCTGCTCGTCGCCGCCGCGTACGCGACGGTGCGCGCGGTCGAGACGGCGAGCACCCGGTGGATCGTGCTGACCGGGGCGCTCGTCGGCTTCGGCTTCCTCACCAAGATGCTCCAGGCGTTCCTGGTGATCCCGGTCTTCGCCGGGGTCTACCTGCTGGCCGCGCCGACCGGCCTCGGACGGCGGATCCGCCGGCTCCTGCTGGCCGGGCTCGCCGTGGTCGTCTCCGCCGGCTGGTGGGTGGCGATCGTCGAGCTGGTGCCGGCGAGCGCCCGCCCGTACATCGGCGGCTCGCAGAACAACAGCATCCTGGAGCTGACCCTCGGCTACAACGGCCTGGGCCGCATCACCGGCGACGAGGTGGGCAGCGTCGGCGGCGGTGGCGGACGGCCCGGCGGGGGAGGCGGCGGGCCGTGCTCCGGCCAGACCGGGCTGCTGCGGATGTTCGACACCGAGGTCGGCGGGCAGATCTCCTGGCTGCTGCCGGCCGCGCTGATCCTGCTGGTCGCGGGGCTGTGGCTGGCCGGGCGGGCGCCGCGTACCGACCGCACCCGGGCCGGTCTGCTGTTGTGGGGCGGCTGGCTGCTGGTCACCGGTCTGATCTTCAGCTTCATGTCCGGGATCTTCCACGCGTACTACACGGTCGCCCTGGCCCCGGCCGTCGGCGCGCTGGTCGGCATCGGGACCACCCTGCTGTGGCGGGCCCGCTCAGCGCCGGGCCGGTGGCGCCGGTTCATCGCCACGCTGGTCCTGGCCGGCACCCTGGCGGTCACCGCCTGGTGGTCCTGGCACCTGCTCGGCCGCACTCCCGACTGGCACCCCTGGCTCCGCGTCACAGTGCTGGCCCTGGGCCTGACCACCGCCGCCCTCCTGGCCGCCGCGGCCTTCCTCACCCGTCCCCACCGGCCCGTTCCGCCCTCTCAGTCCTCCCCGCCCTCCCCGGTGATCAAGGGGTTCGTGTCCGGAAACGGCGTTCAGGGTGACGCAAACTCCTTGATCAACCCCGAGGTGGGGGCGACGGCGGGGCAGAGGGCCGGGTTTGCCGGGCGGGTTGTGCGGTGGGTCGTCCCGGTGCTGGCGGTCGCCGGTGTCGGGGTGGCGCTGGCCGGGCCGGCCGCGTACGCGATCCAGACCGCTGCCACACCGCACTCCGGCGCGATCCCGAGCGCCGGGCCGGCCGGAGCGGGTGGCTTCGGCGGCCCCGGTGGACCGGGCGGCCGGATGCCGGGCGGTGCGAACGGACAGTTCCCCGGTGCTCCCGGGGGCGCGAACGGGCAGTTCCCGGGCTTCCCGGGCGGCCCGAACGGCACCGGACCGTTCGGCACCGGCCAGGACGGCGGGGCGAACGCCGGTGGATTCCCCGGCTTCCCGGGCGGTGGCCAGGCTCCGGGCGCACCCGGCGGTACCGGGCAGGACGGCGGTACCGGGCAGGACGGCGGTACCGGGCAGGACGGCGGCGACGGCACCGGCAGCGCCGGTCCGGAGGGTGGCCCGGGCTGGGACGGCCGGGGACAGCGCGGTGGCGGCATGGGCGGGCTGCTCGACGCCCGCGAGCCGAGCGCCGCGATGACCGCGCTGCTCACCGCCGACGCCGGCGACTACACCTGGGTCGCCGCCACGGTCGGCTCGAACAACGCCTCCGGTTACCAGCTGGCCACCGGCCGGCCGGTCATGCCGATCGGCGGCTTCAACGGCAGTGACCCGTCGCCGACGCTCGCCCAGTTCCAGCGGTACGTCGCCGACGGGCGGATCCACTACTTCCTCGGCGGGGGCGGTTTCCGGGCCAACGGCGGCAGCAACGCCTCGGCCGAGATCGCCGCCTGGGTCGCCGAGACCTTCACCGCGACCACCGTCGACGGCGTGACCGTGTACGACCTGAGCAGCGGAAAGCAGGGCTGAGCCATGACTGGTACGTACGCGCCGCGGGCCGCCGTGCAGGCCCGGCCCGCCGCCGACAGCGCGGTGCTCGACGTGGTGGTTCCGGTGTACAACGAGGAGGCCGACCTGGGCCCCTGCGTCCGGCGGCTGCACGCGCACCTGACCGCGCACTTCCCGTACCCGTTCCGGATCACGGTGGCCGACAACGCCAGCGTGGACGGCACCCCGGCGGTGGCGCGGGCGCTCGCCGACGAGCTGCCCGAGGTGGGGGTGCTGCGCCTGGACGAGAAGGGACGCGGGCGGGCGCTGCGCGCCGCCTGGTCGGCCTCGCCGGCGCCGGTGCTCGCGTACATGGACGTGGACCTGTCCACCGACCTGGCCGCGCTGCTGCCGCTGGTCGCGCCGCTCATCTCCGGGCACTCGGACCTGGCCATCGGCACCCGGCTGGCGCGGACCAGCCGGGTGGTCCGGGGTGCCAAGCGGGAGGTCATCTCGCGGGGCTACAACCTGCTGCTGCGCGGCGCGCTCGCGGCGCGTTTCTCCGACGCCCAGTGCGGGTTCAAGGCGATCCGCGCCGACGTGGCGGCCGAGCTGCTGCCGCTGGTACGCGACACCGGCTGGTTCTTCGACACCGAGCTGCTGGTCCTGGCGCAGCGGGCCGGGCTGCGCATCCACGAGGTGCCGGTGGACTGGGTGGACGACCCGGACAGCCGCGTCGACATCGTCGCCACCGCGCTCGCCGATCTGCGGGGCATCGGCCGGCTGGGCCGTGCGCTGGTGACCGGGGCGCTGCCGCTGGCGCAGTTGCGCGCCCAGCTCGGCCGTGGGCCGTTGCCGGCACCGCCGGCGCAGGTGCCGTTCGGGTTGCCCCGCCAGCTCGCCCGGTTCGCCGCGGTGGGCGTGGCGAGCACACTCGCGTACCTGCTGTTGTTCCTGCTGGCCCGCGGCCCGCTCGGGGCGCAGCCGGCGAATCTGCTGGCGCTGCTGCTCACCGCGGTGGCCAACACGGCGGCCAACCGGCGGCTCACGTTCGGGGTCACCGGGCGCCGGCACGCCGGGCGCCACCACCTCCAGGGGCTGCTCGCGTTCGCGCTCGGCCTTGCCCTGACCAGCGGCTCCCTGGCCGTGCTGCACGCCACCACCGCCCCGAACCGCGGCTTGGAGCTGACCGTCCTGGTCGCGGCCAACCTGGCCGCGACGGCCCTGCGTTTCCTCCTGCTCCGCCTGGCCATGCACCACCGCCCCTGACCCCCCACCTCCACGGTCGATCATGAGGTTGGCGGCGCGACACGCCGGGCGCCGGTGCCGTGAACTTCATGATCGACGGGGAGGTGGCAGGGTTGGGGGTGTGTACCGGGAGCGGGCAGTGGCGGGGATTCCCGGCGGGGTGCTGTGGAGCAGCTTCTCCGGTGGGGGCGAGACCCGCGTGCTGCCGGACGGGTGCCTGGACCTGCTCTGGTCCAGCCGGTCCGGGCTGCTGGTCGCCGGCCCGGACCGCACCGCACACCTGTCGCGATCCGCGCCGGGGGACCGGTGGATCGGGCTGCGCCTGCCGCCGGGGACCGGCCCGGCCGTGTTCGGGGTGCCCGCCGAGGAGCTGCGGGACCGCCGCGTACCGCTGGCCGACCTGTGGGGCCGCGCCGCCGCCGAGGTGACCGAGCGGGTCGAGACGGCGCTTGACGCGCCGGGCACCGGGACCGCCGCCGCGGTGCTCACCCGGGTCGCCCGCGACCGGCTGCGCGCGGCCGGCGGCCCCGACCCGCTCGGCGCGCGGGTCGCCGCCCGCCTGGCCGCCGGGGCCACCGTCGCCGCGACCGCCGCCGAGGTCGGCCTGGGCGAGCGCGCTCTGCACCGGCGCAGCCGGGCCCTGTTCGGGTACGGCCCGAAGACGCTGGCCCGCATCCTGCGGATGCGCCGCGCGCTGGACCTGGCCCGCACCGGCGCGCCGCTCGCCGAGGTGGCGGTGCGCAGCGGGTACGCCGACCAGGCCCACCTGACCCGCGAGGTACGGGAGCTGGCCGGGGTGCCGCCGACCCGGCTGCTCGGTCGCGACTGACCGCCGGTCAGTCGCCGGTGGGCAGCGGGGCGAACAGGTCCACGCCGTTGCCGTCCGGATCGTGCAGGACCGCGTACCGCTGGCCCCAGAACGCGTCCCACGGCGGCAGTTCACCGTGGTACCCGGCGCCGGTCAGCTCGGCGTACCAGCGGTCCACCTCGGCCGCGTCGGCGCACCGGAAGGCCAGGCTCATCCGGGTGTTGCCGCCGGACGGGTCGAAGCCGGGGTGGAAGCTGCGGATCGTCTCGACCGTGTCCCAGGCCAGCCGTACTCCGTTCGGCAGGGTGACCTCCACGTGCGGCTGCGTCTCGGCGCCGGCCGGGATCGGCAGCCCCAGCCGCCGGTAGAAGTCGAGCGTGCGGGCCATGTCGGTGACCACGGCCCCGACCAGATCGAACTGCGGTGTCATGCCGGCCACGGTAGGCGTGACCGGCCCGGCCCGTCTTGAACGGATCGGACGGGGGACGAGTGGCCGGTGTGGCCGCGCGCCCGGTCACCGAGACGTTACGGTGGGGGACAAGTCCGGCGCCGAGCAACGAAGCTCGCATTCCGGGCGTGCTCCGATGACCCGGCGACGGAAGGAAATGCAGCCGTGACGCATCTGGCCTACCTGGACGCGGGATCCGGCAGTCTCATCGTGCAGGCGGTGGTCGGCGGGGTGGCCGGGGTGGCCGTGGCCGCCAAGCTCTACTGGCGCCGCCTGGTGTCCCGGTTCCGGCGCCAGCCCACCGACCAGGGCCCGGCGGCGTGACGATCCCCGACACCGGCGTCCGCGTCGAACCCGGCTCCTTCCGCGACCCCGGCAACCGGGTGTTCCACCGGGGTGAGGAGGTGCTGCGCGGGCTCGACGAGCGCTCCGCCCGTGACTGGCGCGCGCTGTCGGTCACCGACTTCTTCCGGCAGGCCACCTCCCGGGGGCAGATCGTCGGCACCGAGGAGCTGACCCCGACCCCGGTCGACGCGCCCTGGACCGCGGTGCTGCGGCACGAGCGGATCCCGTTCGTCTCGCACCCCTACGAGTGGTCGTACGCGATGCTGCGCGACGCCGCGCTGCTGCACCTCGACGTGCTGCGCGCCGCCCTGGAAGCCGGCTTCACCACGAAGGACGGGTCGGCCTACAACGTGCAGTGGCGCGGCGCCCGGCCGGTCTTCATCGACGTCGGCTCGTTCGAGGCGCTGCGCGACGGCGAACCCTGGGCCGGCTACCGGCAGTTCTGCCAGACGCTGCTCTACCCGCTGCTGGTCCAGGCCCACCTCGGGCTGGACTTCCAGCCGTTCCTGCGCGCCCGCGTCGACGGCGTCGAGCCGGACCAGATGCGCCGGCTGTTCGGCGGCACCCGGCGCTGGCGGGCCGGCGTGCCCACCCACGTGCACCTGCACGGCGCCATGCAGGCCCGCAACTCCGCCGCGAGCACCACCGACGTCCGCGCCCAGTTGCGCGCCGCCGGGTTCTCCCGCGAGCTGGCGCTGGCCACGGTACGCGGGCTGGCGAAACTGGTCCGCCGGCTCGACCACCGGCCCGGCGACAGCCACTGGTCGGACTACCAGCGCACCTGCGCGTACTCGGTGCCGGACCGGCAGGCCAAGGAGGAGTTCGTCGACCGGGCGGTGGCCGCCACCGGAGGAGGCTCGGCGCTGGACCTGGGCGCCAACGACGGCCGGTACGCCCGCATCGCCGCCCGGCACGCCGCGCACGTCGTCGCCGTCGAGCAGGACCCGGCAGTGGTCGACACGCTCTACCGCGCGCTGCGCGACGAGGGCGAGACACGGATCCTGCCGCTGGTGATGGACCTGGCCGACCCGTCGCCCGGCGGCGGCTGGCGCGGCGTCGAGCGGGCCGCGTTCGCCGACCGGGCCCGCGCCGACAGCGTCCTGGCCCTGGCCGTGGTGCACCACCTGGCGATCGGGCGCAACGTCCCGCTGCCCGAGGTGCTCGACCAGCTCACTGCGCTCACCGCCACCGGCGGCAGCCTGGTGGTGGAGTTCGTCCACCCGGACGACCCGATGGCCGGCCGGCTACTGGCGAACAAGCCGGACGGCCTGTTCCCGGACTACCGGCGGGACGCGTTCGAGGCGCTGCTGGCCCGCCGGGGCCGGGTCGTCGCCCGGACCGAGCTGCCGTCCGGCACCCGCACGCTCTACCAGGTGGTGGTGGGTGGCTGAGGACACCCTCGCATCACCCCGGAACCGCGCGGCCGGCCCGGACCGGCGGGAGCGCCGGCCCTGGTGGCGGGCCGAGGCGGCCCGGCTGGCCGAGGTGGCCGCGCTGGCCGGGCTCGTGGTCACCCAGCCGCTGCTCGACGTGCTCGGCCGCAGCCCCGACTTCTTCCTGTTCCACCGCGCCTCCCGGGCCGACGTGTTGCTGCTGGTCGCCCTGATCGCGCTCACGCCGACGGTGCTGTTCGCGCTCCTGGGCGCGCTCGCGTTGCCCGCCGGACGCCTCACCCGGGCCGCCGTGCACACCGCGATCGTGGGCCTGCTGCTCGCCGCGCTGGCGGTCCAGGTCGGCCGGCACGTCACGCCGCTTCGGGGCGTACCCCTGCTGGTCGTCGCCGGTGTGGCCGGAGCCGCGGGGGCGGCCGCGCACCGGCGGTGGCGGGCGCCCCGGCGGGTGCTGCGGGTGGCCGCCGCCGGGCCGCTGGTGTTCGTCGGGTTGTTCCTGTTCGCCTCGCCGGCCTCGGCGGTGGTGCTGCCGCGCGGTGAGGGCGGCGCCGCCGGGGTGGCCGGCGCGGGCGCGCACCCGCCGGTGGTCATGATCGTGCTGGACGAGCTGCCGCTGGTCTCCCTGCTCGGCCCGGACGGCCGGATCGACGCCGACCGCTACCCGAACTTCGCGGCGCTGGCCGGCGGGTCGACCTGGTACCGCAACGCGACGGGCGTCAGCGGCTGGACGCCCTACGCGCTGCCCGCGATGCTCACCGGGCGCTACCCGGAGCGGGGGGCGGCGCCGCACTACTCGCAGTACCCGGACAACCTGTTCACCGCGCTCGGCGGCCTCTACCGGATCAAGGCCGAGGAGAGCATCACCCGGCTCTGCCCGCCGAGCCGCTGCGAGCAGGCGACCACCCCGGAACAGGGGCTCGGCGTGCTGGTCCGGGAGAGCGGCAGGCTGCTCGGCCGGATCGCCGCGCCGGTGGACAGCCGGATCGACCCGGAGGACTCCTACCGCGAGCGGACCGCCGCCGAGGCCGGGCTGGACGCCGCCGAGCCGGTGCCGGACGACCCGAAGTTCCGCTGGGACACCCTGGACGACAACCAGCCGGCCCGGTTCACCTCGTTCCTGGCCGGGCTGCGCCCCGACACCCGGCCCACGCTGCACTTCCTGCACCTGCTGATGCCGCACTCGCCGTGGGCGTACCTGCCGTCCGGGGCGCACTACGCGGCGCCGGAGGACCTGCCCAGCGACGGCGCCGGCTGGGTCGACCTGGCCCGCGCCCGGCACCTGGCCCAGCTCGGCTACACCGACCGGCTGATCGGCGAGACGCTGCGGACGCTGCGCGCCACCGGCCTCTACGACCAGGCGCTGGTGGTGGTCACCGCCGACCACGGGGTGAGCTTCCGCCGCGACTGGCAGGGCCGGGGGATGGACGCCATCAACCATGCCGCGAACGAGGTGGCCTGGGTGCCGATGTTCGTCAAGGAGCCCGGCCAGCGCGCCGGACGGGTGGACGACCGCAACTGGGAGCACGTCGACCTGCTGCCCACGATCGCCGACGAGACGCACATGAAGGTGCCCTGGCGGATGGAGGGCCGGTCGGCGAAGGCGGCCCCGCGCGAACGGGCGGACAAACGCTTCTACGACCGCCCCGCCCAGCCGGTCACGATCACCGGCGGCGTGCCCGCCCCGCTCCCATCGGTTCCGGTCGACCCGCTCGTCGGCACCCGGGTCGCCGATGCGCCGGCGGGCGGGTCCGCCACGGTGGCGAACCGGGCCGCGTTCGACGCGGTCGACCCGGCCGGTGGCGGGCTGCCGGCGCTGGTCTGGGGCACCGTGCCGGACGGCGTACCCGACGGCACCCGGCTCGCCGTGGCGGTCAACGGGACGGTCGGCGCGGTGGTGCCCGTGCTGCCGCCGGACGCCGGTGGACGGCGCTTCGCGGCGCTGCTCGCCGACGACCGGCTGTTCGCCGCCGGAGCCAACCGGCTCGACCTCTACCGGGTCGGTGACGACGGGGCGCTGCGGCGGCTCACGCTGTCGTGACGGACCTCCCGAACGTGCCCATGGCCGCGCTCCCATCCGTTTCCGGACCGGCTGGCCGGGAAACAGGTGACGCACACCTCACCCCGAAACCATGACGAGCGGTGTTCTCCGCGCCGTGATTACGGTAGAAGCGAAGGCAATTCAACGAAGATCTTGCCGGCGAAGCGAGGAACAGATGACGGAAGTCAAGCTCGACCACCCCGGTGGGCAGCTGTCGATGCCGGTGCAGCCCGCGGTCGAGGGCCCCGCCGGGATCGGGGTGAGCAAGCTGCTCAAGGAAACCGGGATGACCACGTACGACCCCGGTTTCGTGAACACCGCGTCCTGCTCGTCCGCCATCACCTACATCGACGGTGATGCCGGCATCCTGCGGTACCGCGGTTACCCGATCGACCAGCTGGCCGAGAAGTCCTCCTTCCTGGAGGTCTCCTACCTGCTGATCTACGGCGAGCTGCCGTCCCAGACGCAGCTCACCGAGTTCAGCGAGCGGATCCGGCGGCACTCGCTGCTGCACGAGGAGATGCGCCGCTTCTTCGACGGCTTCCCCCGCGACGCGCACCCGATGGCCGTGCTCTCCTCGGCCGTCAGCGCCATCTCGACCTTCTACCAGGACAGCCTGGACCCGTTCGACTCCGAGCACGTGGAGATGTCCACGGTGCGGCTGATGGCGAAGGTGCCGACCATCGCCTCGTACGCGTACAAGAAGTCGATCGGACAGCCGCTGCTGTACCCGGACAACTCGCTGGGCTACGTCGAGAACTTCCTGCGGATGACGTTCGGCGTACCGGCCGAGCCGTACGAGGTCGACCCGGTGGTGGCCCGGGTGCTGGACATGCTGTTCATCCTGCACGCCGACCACGAGCAGAACTGCTCCACCTCGACCGTGCGGCTGGTCGGCTCCAGCAACGCCAACCTGTTCGCCTCGGTCTCGGCCGGCGTGAACGCGCTGTTCGGCCCGCTGCACGGCGGCGCCAACCAGGCCGTCCTGGAGATGCTCCAGAAGATCCAGGCCGAGGGTGGCGACGTCCGCTCCTTCGTGCAGAAGGTGAAGGACAAGCAGGACGGCGTGAAGCTGATGGGCTTCGGGCACCGGGTCTACAAGAACTACGACCCGCGCGCCGCCATCGTGAAGAAGGCCGCCCAGGACGTGCTCGGCCGGATGGCCAAGCCGGACCCGCTGCTGGACCTCGCGGTGCAGCTGGAGGAGATCGCGCTCGCCGACGACTTCTTCGTGTCCCGGCGGCTCTACCCGAACGTGGACTTCTACACCGGCCTGATCTACAAGGCCATGGGCTTCCCGACCAAGATGTTCACGGTGCTGTTCGCGCTCGGCCGGCTGCCCGGCTGGATCGCGCAGTGGCGCGAGATGATCAACGACCCGGAGACCAAGATCGGTCGCCCGCGGCAGATCTACACCGGCGCCACCGAGCGGGACTACGTCCCCGCCGAGAAGCGCTGAGCGTGCAAGGAAGGGCCCCTTGTTAACGCCTCCGGTAGAGGAGGGGCCCCCTTTTAACAGGTGGACGACGAAGGCCGCCGACCCGAGCAGGGTCGGCGGCCTTCGTCGTGCGCGCCGGGGTGGGGACGTTAACAAGGGGCCCTTCCTCTACCGGAGGCGTTAATAGGGGGCCCTTCCTTACCGGAGGCCGGCGGCGGTCAGGAGGTTGCCCTCGGGGACTCGCGGGGTGGCCCGGCCGTGTTCCATGCGGTGCTGGGCGCGGGCGGCGGTGAACGCCGGGTCGCCGGCGATGGCGGCGGCGTACGCGCCGGCGGTGCGGGACGCGATGGCCGCCCAGCCGTACTGCTCGTGCACCATGACGCGGGCCCGCCGGGCGAGCGCACGCGCCCGGTCCCGGTCGGACAGCAGCGTGTGCACCGCCTCGGCCAGCCCGTCCGGGTCGTGCGGGGCGAACGTCATCCCGGTGACGCCCGGCTCGACGATCTCGGCCAGCCCGCCGGTACGGGCCACTGCGAGCGGCGCGCCCGCGGCTGCCCCCTCCAGCGCCACCATGCCGAACGGCTCGTAGATGCTCGGCACGGCGAAGCAGTCCGAGGCGGCCATCACGGCGGGCAGGTCGGTGCCGCCGAGGAACCCGGGCATGCTCACAGTGGCGCCCAGCCCGAGGCGGTGCACCTCGGCCTCCAGGTCGGCCCGGTACGGCCCGTCGCCGACGATCACCGCGCGCAGCCCGGGGTGCCGGTCACGCAGCCGGGGCAGCCCGGCCAGCAGGTGCTGCACGCCCTTCTCGTACACCAGGCGGCCGGCGAACGTGACCAGCGGGCCGTCGGCGGCGAACCGGGCCCGGGCGGCGGCGACCGCCGACGCGGGCACCCGCCAGCGGTGCGGCTCGACGCCGTTGGGAACCACGTCGACCCGGGCGGCGTCGACGCCGAACAGCGCGCCCACCTCGTCGCGCATGTAGCCGGAGCAGACGATCACCCGGCCGGACTCCCCGGCGAGCCAGTGTTCGACGCCGTGGATGGTGCGGTTCATCTCCTCGGGCAGCCAGCCCTGGTGCCGGCCCGCCTCGGTGGCGTGGATGGTGGTGACCAGCGGGACGTCGAGGTGTTCGCGCAGCGTCATCGCGGTGTGTGCGACGAGCCAGTCGTGGGCGTGGATGACGTCGTAGGAGCCGGCGGAGGCGGCGCGCAGCGCGGCTCGGGTCAGGGTGTGGTTGAACGCCATGGTCCAGGCCAGCAGCGAGCCGGTGGCGAGGGGGAAGCGGACCGGGTCCTCGGCGGCGCGGACGATGCGGACGCCGTCGGCGTACTCCTCCAGGGGTGCGCCCTCGGCGTGGCGGGTGACGACTGTGACCTCGTGCCCGGCGGCGGCCAGCGCCACGGACAGCGCGTGGACGTGGCGGCCGAGCCCGCCGACGAGCACCGGCGGGTACTCCCACGACAGCATCAGGATGCGCCGGGTCCGGGGCGCGGCCCCGGCCGGCGACGGCGGGGCCGGGCGGGAGGTGAGGGTGGGCCGGTGGAGCCGGTCCATCGCGGTGGCGGGCTGAGCGCCGACCCGCAGAGTGGTCACGTCGATCTCCGTCCATGCATGGTGAGGCACGCCGGCATCGGTGGCGGCGACGAGCGGTGGTGAGGGGTGGCCGAACGGCCCGGGCGGGCCCCGCGCGCGCGTGGGCCCGCATCCAGGAAAGTCCATCTGCCGCCGCGCCGCATCTTCAAAAGGGCGATCGTGACGGATGACACTCGAACGTCTATCCGGACTCAGGAGGGCGGATTCGGTTACGGTCCGAACGGGGGGATTGACGGCGGGTACGACGGGGCATCACCGGCGTGCGCATCGGCGGCTCCCCTGTCCGGTGCGCTCACGATCATGGGCCGAAGGAGCGACATGCAGGTCTGGCCGGGCGACAGCTACCCCCTCGGCGCCACGTACGACGGGATGGGCACCAACTTCGCGATCTTCTCCGAGGTGGCGGAGAAGATCGAGCTGTGCCTGTTCGACGAGTGGGACATCGGCACCGAGCGCCGGGTGGAGCTGCGCGAGGTCGACGCGTACGTCTGGCACGCCTACATCCCGGGCGTCGAACCCGGCCAGCGGTACGGCTACCGGGTGCACGGGCCGTGGAACCCGGCCGAGGGGCTGCGCTGCAATCCGCACAAGCTGCTGCTCGACCCGTACGCGAAGGCGGTCGACGGTGAGGTCACCTGGCACCCGTCGGTCTACGACTACGAGGTCGGCGGCGACCCGGACCGGATGAACACCGCCGACTCGGCGCCGTACATGCCGAAGTCGGTGGTGGTGAACCCGTACTTCGACTGGGGCAACGACCGGCCGCCGCGCACCCCGTACCACCACTCGGTGATCTACGAGGCGCACGTGCGCGGCCTGACCATGCGCCACCCGGGCATCCCGGAGGAGCTGCGCGGCACGTACGCGGCGATGGCCTCACCGGTGATGATCGAGCACTTCAAGCGGCTCGGCGTGACGGCGGTGGAGCTGATGCCGGTGCACGAGTTCGTGCACGACCACCGCCTGGCCGACCTGGGGCTGCGCAACTACTGGGGCTACAACACCATCGGCTTCTTCGCCCCGCACCACGGCTACTCCGCGCTGGGCCGCCTCGGCCAGCAGGTGCAGGAGTTCCGGGGCATGGTCAAGGCGCTGCACGCGGCCGGCATCGAGGTCATCCTCGACGTGGTCTACAACCACACCGCCGAGGGCAACCACCTCGGGTCGTCGCTGAGCTTCAAGGGCATCGACACCCCCAGCTACTACCGGCTCTCCGAGGACGACCGGCGCTACTTCGTCGACTACACCGGCACCGGCAACAGCCTCAACGTGCGCAGCCCGCACTCGCTGCAACTGATCATGGATTCGCTGCGCTACTGGGTGACCGAGATGCACGTCGACGGCTTCCGGTTCGACCTGGCCGCCACGCTGGCCCGCGAGTTCTACGAGGTGGACCGGCTGTCCACGTTCTTCGAGGTGGTGCAGCAGGACCCGGTCGTCGGCCGGGTCAAGCTCATCGCCGAGCCGTGGGACGTCGGCCCCGGCGGCTACCAGGTCGGCAACTTCCCGCCGCAGTGGACCGAGTGGAACGGCAAGTACCGCGACACCGTACGCGACTTCTGGCGCGGCGAGCCGGCCACGCTCGCCGAGTTCGCCTCCCGCATCTCCGGCTCCGCCGACCTCTACCAGGACGACGGCCGCCGCCCGTTCCACAGCATCAACTTCGTCACCTGCCACGACGGGTTCACGCTCACCGACCTGGTCTCCTACAACGACAAGCACAACGAGGCAAACGGCGAGGACAACCGGGACGGGGAGAGCCACAACCGGTCCTGGAACTGCGGCGTCGAGGGGGAGACCGACGACCCGGGCGTGCTCGCGCTGCGGGCCCGGCAGCGGCGCAACTTCCTGGCCACGCTGATGCTGTCCCAGGGCGTGCCGATGCTCGGCCACGGCGACGAGCTGGGCCGCACCCAGCGCGGCAACAACAACGCCTACTGCCAGGACAGCGAGATCGCCTGGGTCGACTGGGACCGGGCCGACACCGAACTGCTGGACTTCGTCCGCCGGCTCACCGAGTTCCGCAACCGGCACCAGGTGTTCCGCCGCCGCCGGTTCTTCACCGGCCTGCCGGTGGGCGGCCGGGCCGCCGGCTCCGGGCTGCCGGACCTCGCCTGGTACACCCCGGACGGCCGGGAGATGACCGGCGAGGACTGGGGCAACGACTTCGGCCGCTCGGTGGCCCTGTTCGTCAACGGCGACGGCATCGGCGAACGCGGCCAGTACGGCCAGCGCCACCGGGACAGCTCCTTCCTGCTGCTGTTCAACGCGCACGACGCGCCGCTGGACTTCACGCTGCCCGGCGAGGAGTTCGGCACCCGGTGGGAGCTGGTGATCAGCACCGCGGAACCCGATCCGGAGAAGACGACGCTCGTCGAGGCGGGCGGCACGGTCTGCGTGCCGGACCGCTCGCTGCTGGTCCTGGAGAGGACGGCCTGACCGATGCCCGACACCCCCCGCTCGACCTACCGGGTGCAGGTGCGTCCCGGCTTCGACCTGGACGCCACGGCCGAGCTGGCGGGCTACCTCGCCGCGCTCGGCGTTACCCACCTCTACACCGCGCCCCTGCTCACCGCCACCCCCGGCTCCACGCACGGCTACGACGTGGCCGACCACCGCGCGGTCAACCCGCAGCTCGGCGGCGAGGCCGCCCGGGCACGGCTGGTCCGGGCGCTGCGCGCGTCCGGGCTGGGCCTGGTCGTGGACATCGTGCCCAACCACGCCGGGGTGGCCCGGCCGGAGGCCAACCCGGCCTGGTGGGACGTGCTGCGCCGGGGGCGCGACTCGGCGTACGCGCGCTGGTTCGACATCGACTGGGACCGCGGGCGGCTGCTGCTGCCGGTGCTCGCCGACACCGCCGACGCGCTCGACGACCTGAAGCTCGTCGACGGGGAGCTGCGCTACCACGAGCACCGCTTCCCGGTCGCCGAGGGCACCGGCGACGGGACACCCGGCCAGGTGCACGACCGGCAGCACTACGAGCTGGTGAACTGGCGGCGCGGCGACGCCGAGCTGACGTACCGCCGGTTCTTCGCCGTGTCCGACCTGGCCGGCCTGCGGGTGGAGGATCCGGAGGTCTTCGACGCCACCCACGCGGAGATCCTGCGCTGGGTCGGCGCCGGGGAGGTCGACGGCATCCGGGTCGACCACCCGGACGGGCTGCGCGACCCGGCCGGCTACCTGGCCCGGTTGCGCGCCGCCGCGCCGGAGCGCTGGCTGGTGGTGGAGAAGATCCTGGAGTACAGCGAGGACCTGCCGGACTGGCCGGTCGACGGCACCACCGGCTACGACGCGCTGGCCGCCGTGTCCGGGCTGTTCGTCGACCCGGACGCCGAACCGGAGTTCACCACGCTCGACGGCCGGCTGACCGGGCGGCACACCTCCTGGGCCGACCTGACGCACGCCACCAAGCTGGAGGCCGCCACCCGGCTGCTCGCCGCCGAGCTGACCCGCCTGGCCGCGCTCGTGCCGGAGCTGCCGGGCGAGGAGGTCCGCGCCGCCCTGGCGGAGCTGGCCGCGTGCTTCCCGGTCTACCGCAACTACCCGCCCGAGGGTGCCCGGCACCTGGCCGCCGCCCGCAGCGAGGCCGGCCGCCGCCGCCCCGGCCTGGCCGGCGTGCTGGACGCGGTCACCGCCCGGCTGCGCGATCCCGGCCACGAACTGGCCGCCCGGTTCCCGCAGTTCACCGGCGCGGTGATGGCCAAGGGCGTGGAGGACACCGCGTACTACCGGTGGAGCCGGTTCGTCGCCCTCAACGAGGTCGGCGGCAACCCGGACCACTTCGGCGTGCCCCCGGCCGAGCTGCACCGGTTCGCCGCCTCCCGGCACGTGCGCTGGCCGGCGAGCATGACCGCGCTCTCCACCCACGACACCAAGCGCGGCGAGGACGTCCGCGCCCGGCTCGCGGTACTGTCCGAGCTGCCCGGCCGCTGGGCCGAGCGGGTCGCCGACTGGATGTCCCGGGCGCCGCTGGCCGACCCCGCGCTGGCCCACCTGCTCTGGCAGACCGCCGTCGGGGCGTGGCCGATCGAACGGGAACGACTGCACGGGTACGCCGAGAAGGCCGCCCGGGAGGCGTCGGTCACCACCAGCTGGGCCGACCCGGACCCGGCCTTCGAGCACGAGCTGCACGCCCTGGTCGACCGGATGTACGACGACCCGGAACTGCACGCCCAGATCACCGCGTTCGCCGCCGAGATCACCCCGCCCGGCTGGTCGAACGCGCTCGGGCAGAAGCTGGTCCAGCTCGCCATGCCCGGGGTGCCCGACGTCTACCAGGGCACCGAGCTGTGGGAGAACTCGCTCGTCGACCCGGACAACCGGCGGCCGGTCGACTTCGCCGTACGCCGGAAGGTGCTGGCCCGGCTCGACGCCGGATGGCGGCCCGCGGTGGCCGGCGACGGCGCGGCCAAGCTGCTCGTGGTGTCCCGGACGCTGCGGCTGCGCCGCGACCGCCCGGACCTGTTCGGCGGCTACCGGCCGGTGCCGGCGCGCGGCCCGGCCGCCGTGCACGCGGTGGCCTTCGACCGGGGCGGCGCGGTCGCGGTGGCGACCCGGCTGCCGCTGCGGCTGGCCCGTTCCGGCGGCTGGCGGGGCACGACCCTGTCACTTCCTGTTCACGAGTGCACCGACTTGTTCACCGGGCGGGTCTACAGTGGTTCTGAGCTGCTCCTGGATGATCTGCTGAGCACCTATCCCGTCGCCCTCCTCGCACCCACCGACTATGTGGAGGCCGCCGCATGACCGAGTTCACGGTGTGGGCGCCCGAGGCCGCCCGGGTGCGGCTGCGCCTGCCCGGCGCCGCCGACCACGCGATGCGTCCCGGGCCGGACGGCTGGTGGCGGGTCGAGGTGCCCGACGCCGGGCCGGGCACCGACTACGCGTTCCTGCTCGACGACGACGACCAGGCGCTGCCCGATCCCCGCTCGGCCTGGCAGCCGGCCGGGGTGCACGGGCCCAGCCGGCTCTACGACCACGCGGCGTTCGGCTGGACCGACGCCGCCTGGACCGGCCGGCAGCTGCCCGGCAGCGTGCTGTACGAGCTGCACATCGGCACGTTCACCCCGGAGGGCACGTTCGACGGGGCGATCGCCAGGCTCGACCACCTGGTCGACCTCGGCGTCGACATGGTCGAGCTGCTGCCGGTGAACGCGTTCAACGGCGAGTACAACTGGGGCTACGACGGCGTCTGCTGGTACGCCCCGCACGAGCCGTACGGCGGCCCGGACGGCCTGAAACGGTTCGTCGACGCCGCCCACGCCAAGGGCCTGGGGGTGATCCTCGACGTCGTCTACAACCATTTCGGGCCCTCCGGGGCCTACGCGCCGCGGTTCGCGCCGTACCTCACCGAGCAGAGCAACACCTGGGGCCGCACCGTCAACCTGGACGGCCCGCACTCCGACGGGGTACGCCGCTACATCGCCGACAGCGTGCTGACCTGGCTGCGCGACTACCACGTCGACGGGCTGCGGCTGGACGCCGTGCACGCCATGCCGGACGGCCGGGCCGTGCACTGGCTGGAGGAGGTCGCCGCCGAGGTGGAGGCGCTGTCGACGCACCTCGGGCGGCCGCTGTCCCTGATCGCCGAGAGCGACCTCAACGACCCGCGCCTGATCACGCCCCGCGAGGCGGGCGGGTACGGCCTGCACGCCCAGTGGAACGACGACGCCCACCACGCGCTGCACACGCTGCTCACCGGCGAGCGGCAGGGCTACTACGGCGACTTCGGCTCCCTCGAATGCCTCACCGACGTGCTGACCGGCGGCTTCTTCCACGCCGGCACCTGGTCCAGCTTCCGGGGCCGTAGCCACGGCCGCCCGGTCGACCGGCAGCGCACGCCCGGCCACCGCTTCGTGGCGTACCTGCAGAACCACGACCAGATCGGCAACCGGGCCACCGGCGACCGGATCTCCGCCACACTGTCGCCCGGCCTGCTGCGCGTCGGCGCGACGCTGCTGATGACCGCGCCGTTCACGCCGATGCTGTTCATGGGGGAGGAGTGGGCGGCCGCCACGCCGTGGCAGTTCTTCACCAGCCACCCCGAGCCGGAACTCGCGGCGGCGGTCGCGACCGGCCGCCGACGCGAGTTCGCCAGCCACGGCTGGGCCACCGACGACGTGCCCGACCCGCAGGATCCGCAGACGTTCCTGCGGTCCCGGCTGGACTGGGCCGAGCTGGACAAGCCGGAACACCGCGAGACGTACGACCTCTACCGGCGGCTGATCACGCTGCGCCGCTCCCGGGCCGACCTGTCCGACCCCCGGCTGGACCGGGTCGACGTACGCCACGGCGACCGGTTCCTGGTGATGCGGCGCGGCGACACGCTCGTGGTGGCGAACCTGGCCGGCCGGGCGCAGCGGATCAACCTGCCCGGGGTGGTACGCCGCGTGCTGCTCGCCACGTCCGAGGGCGTCACGGTCATGCGCGACGGCATCGAGCTGCCGGCGGAGTCCGCCGCGATCGTGGCGCTCTGACCGCCTCACGGGCCGGGGCACGCGCTCAGCTTCCGCCGTACCGCCTCGGCGTCGGCGTGACCGAGTTGCTCGTACAGCGCGAGTGACCGACGCCAGGCGTCCCGGGCCGCGTCCGTCCGCCCGGCCGCGGCACACGTGTCGCCGAGGTGATCCAGCACGATGCCTTCGGCGTGCCGGTCACCGATCTCGGTGAACAGGGCGAGGGCCTGCCGGAAGCAGTCGACCGCCTGCTCGTACTCGCCGAGGTGGTGGTGGGCGAAGCCGATGCTGTCCCACGTGTTCGCCTGCCCGTACGCGCTCCCGGCCTGCTCGGACAGGGCGAGCGCGCGGCGGCAGTAGGTGATCGCGTCGTGGTGCTCGCCGAGCTGCGAGTGGTACCAGCCGATCGCGTTGAGCGCGACTGCCTGCTTGAGCGGACCGCCGACCCGCTCGTAGAGGGCGAGGCTCCGCCGTGCGTGCGGCAGGGCCTCCCGGGGCTGCCGCTGCCGGTCGTGCAGCATGCCGAGGTCGAAGTGGGTGTGCGCCCGCCCCTCGTCGTCACCCAGTGCCGCGAACAGGTCCAGCGCGGCGAGCAGGTTGCGCTGCGCCTCGGCGTACCGGCCGAGGTTGGAGCACGCCCCGGCCAGGAGCCGGTGCGCCTGGGCCTGCGCCGGGCGGTCACCGGACCGCCGGGTCGACCCGACCGCCCGGCGGGCCACGGTGGCCCAGTCGTGCCAGTGGCCCTGCCTGTCGAAGTAGGTGGCCAGGGTCCACGAGAGCTGACCGGCCGCGGTGTCGAGGCCGTTGCCGGCGGCGTACTCGATGATCGCGAGGAGCACCTGGTGTTCGCGCGTGAACCAGGCCAGCGCCGCCGTGAGGTCGTCGAGCCGTTCGGCTGCCACCCCCGCCGCGGCGGGGGCCAGCGTCAGTGGGTCGCGCTGCGGGGAGAGCAGCAGCGCGGCCGCGTGCGCGGTGTGCAGATGGTGGTCGACCAGCCGGCACAGCGCGGACCGGCAGCCGGCCGGGTCCCCGGCCGCCCGCTCGACCGCGTACGTCCGGACCAGGTCGTGCATCCGGTACCGGCCCGCGACGTGTTCCTGCACGAGGTGCGCGTCGACCAGCTCGCGCAGTGGCGGGCGCAGCTCGTCCGGCGTACGGGCGGTCAGGCCGGCCGCCGCGGCCCGGCTGATGTCCGGGCCCGGGGCGAGGCCGAGCAGCGTGAACACCTCCGCCGCGGCCGGTGTGAGCGCCGCGAGCGAGCGGGACAGCACCACGCGCAGGTTCGTCGTCGCCTCGTCGCCGGCCAGCGCGTCCAGCGGGCGGACCGCCGTGGTCAGCTCCTCCGCGACCGACGACAGGGGGAGGTCGGGGTGAAGCGCCGCACGGGCCGCCACGATCCCGAGCGCCAGCGGCAGACCCCCGCAGAAGCGCAGGATGTCCGCGACGGCGTCCGGCTGTCCCGCCACCCGCGCGGCACCCACCTGCCGGACGATCAGCTCGTACGCCTCGTCGTCGGGCAGCACGTCCAGCGGCAGCGGTCGCGCGCCGTGGGTGGTGACGAGGGTGGCCAGCTGCCGGCGGCTGGTCACCAGCACCGCACTCGTGGGCGTGCCGGGCAGCAGCGGGATCACCGTGGCGGCGTCGCGGGCGTCGTCGAGGACGACCAGCAGCCGGCGGCCGGCGACGAGCGTGCGGTACAGCGACGCCTGGGCCTCCGGGTCCGCCGGGACGCGTGCCGGTTCGACACCGAGCGCTTCGAGGAAGCCGCGTACCGCCGCCGGCCACCCCACCGGGTCCGCGGTCGGGTCGAAGCCGCGCAGGTTGACGTAGAGCTGCCCGTCGGGGAAGCGATCGGCGTTGGCGTGCGCCCACCGCAGGGCCAGCCACGTCTTGCCGACTCCACCGCCACCACCGATGGACGAGATCACCACCGGCGACCCGGCGCCGTCCGGGCGTCCCGCGTCGCCGAGCTGGTCGTCGAGGCGCGCGAGCTGGGCGGTCCGGCCGGCGAAGACCCCTGGTGACGCGGGCAGCTGCCGGGGCACGGTGCCCGCGTCCCGTGCCGTGCCGGTTGCCGTCGCGCTTGATTCGTCGCGGCCCGGCAGGTCCGGCGGCGCGATCGCCGGGTCGGCGGTGAGGATCTGCTGGTAGAGCTGTGCCAGCGGCGGGCTGGGGTCGGTGCCGATCTCGGCGGCCAGCCGGCGGCGCATCCGGTGGAAGTGCTCGAGCGCGTCGGCCTGCCGTCCGCACCGGTACAGCGCGAGCATCGCCTGCGCCGCCAGACGCTCGTCCCACGGGTACCGGCTGCTCAGCGCCAGGACGTCGGGGAGGAGACGGGCGTGCCCGCCGCGTCGCAGGGCGATGTCGTTGCGGTCCAGGGCGGCCGCGAGCCGCTGCCGGTCGAGGGTCTGCCGGTAGGCCGCCAGCCACTGTGTGGTCAGCCCGTCGAACGCCTCGCCGCGCCAGAGCCCCAGCGCCCGCTCCAGGCAGCTGATCGCCGTCGCGTCGTCCTCGGCGCGCCGCGCCTGCTCGGTCAGCTCGCGGAAGCGGTGCAGGTCGACGCGGCCCGGGTCGACGGCGAGCAGGTAGCCGGGATGGCGCCGGACGATGCGGACCTCGCCGGCGCCGGCCAGGGCCCGGCGGAGCCGGGACAGGTAACCACGCAGGGTGGCGGTGGCCCCGTCCGGCACCTCGTCGCCCCAGACCCGGCTGATGAGCTGTTCGGTCGCGACGACACGGTTGGGCTCGACCAGCAGGGCGGCGAGGACGCACTGTTGGCGGGCGTGACCGATCCGGACCGTCCGGCCGTCGACCCGGACGTCCAGGTCGCCGAGCACCCGGAACTCCACCGCCACGGACTGTCACGGTAGCCGCGGCCGGTGGTGGTCGGACCGGGCGTGACGACGATCCGACAGGCGGCAGCGCGGCGGTCCGCAGGGCCCGTTCTCTGAGCCCCGCGGACCGCCGTGCCGACGGGATCAGGGGCAGTTGGTCGGGTTGTCCACCGTGGGCCGGCAGTCGTCGAACACCACGTCCGGGCCTCCGTCACCGTCGTCCACGCCGGGACCGCCGACCAATGTGTCCCCGCCCTGGTCGCCGTAGAGGTGATCGTCGTTGCTGCCGCCGTCGACGCGGTCGTTGCCGTCCAGGGCGCTGGGCCCGATGAAGCGGTCCCCGTGGATGGTGTCGGCGCCACCGTCGCCGTGGAGGTTGTCGTTGCCCAGGTCGCCCCAGATGTCGTCGCCGGTCAGCCCGCCGTAGACGATGTCGTCGCCGCTGTTGGCCTGGATGTCGTCGTTGCCGTCGAGCCCGCAGATGACGTCGTCGTCGACGCTTCCGACGATGACGTTGCGAGCTGTCGTGCCGACGATGAACTCCGGGCCGTTGGCGTTGTTGCTGATGTAGAGCGCGCCGGCGAATCTCAGGGTGTATCCGGCCGGCACCGGCGCCCCGGAGTAGGGGCCGCAGTCGGCGGGGACCACGTAGGCCGCGGACGCCGGGGTGGCGGCGCCGGCCAGGCCCGCGGTGGTCAGGACGAGTGCACCGGCCACCGAGGCGGCGGCACGGGCGGTGGAGAGGTAACGGTGTGACATGACGCTTCTCCCTTGCGGTTGATGTGTACGAGAAGCGTCACCGGCGAGCGTTGAGCGTACGTGCAGCAAACGTTGAACCCCCGCCCCTCTCCGCCGATCTCGGACTTGTGGCGCCTCGAAGGTCGCGCATGTCCGGTTCGCGAACCACCACAACTCCAAGATCGGCGGAGAGGGGAGCGGTGAGTTCGCTGCGGCGGCGTGGTCCAACCCTCCGACGACCGACTCTGGAGGTTCCCCCATGTCCGACAACCCCGGCCGTGACGAGCTGTGGGCGCTCGCGCACGCCGAGCGCGCCGCCCTGGCCGACGATCTCGCCGGTCTCGACGCAACGCAGTGGGAGCGGCGCTCGCTGTGCGGCCGGTGGACGGTGGAGGAGACGCTCGCGCACATGACCGCGGCGGCGAGCGTCGGCCGTGCCCGCTGGGTCGCCAGCGTGCTCGGCGCCCGGTTCGACTTCGATCTGCACAACGACCGCCGGCTGGCCGAGCACCGGGGCGCCGACCCGGGGGAGACGCTCGACCGGTTCCGCCGGATCATCGGCAGCACCACGTCGACGTTCGGGCCGACCGAGGCGTGGCTCGGCGAGGTGGTCGTGCACGCCCAGGACATCCGGCGCCCGCTCGGCCTGACACGTACGCCGTCGGTCGAGGCCGTCACGCCGGTCGCCCGGTTCTACGCCGGGCGGGACTTCACGGTGGCCGGGCGCAGCGCGATCGACGGCCTGCGGGTGGAGGCGACCGACGGGCCGTTCACCGCCGGCGCCGGCCCGCTGGTCAGCGGCACCACTGTCGCGCTCATGATGGCGATGGCCGGGCGGGCCGCCTACTGCGACGACCTCACCGGCCCCGGCGTACCCACCCTGCGTGAGCGCTGCGTGCCCGCCTGACGGCGATCGGCGGCGGGAACGCGGGAGAGCCGCGGAGGCCTGCCGCAGCGAAGGTCACTGCTTCGGCAGCGTCAGGATCTCCGCGCCGTCGTCGGTGATGGCGATGGTGTGCTCGCTGTGCGCCGTGCGGCAGCCCGTCGCGCTGCGCAGCGTCCACCCGTCGGCGTCGGTGACCAGCGTGGCGGTGTCCGCCATCACCCACGGCTCCAACGCCAGCAGCAGCCCGGGGCGCAGCGTGTAGCCGCGCCCGGGCCGCCCGATGTTCGACACGTGCGGATCCTGGTGCATCGTCGACCCGACGCCGTGGCCGCCGAACTCGGTGTTGACCGAGTATCCGGCCTCGGTGAGGACCGATCCGATGGCGTGCGAGAGGTCGCCGACGCGGGCGCCGGGACGGGCCGCCGCGATACCGGCGCGCAACGCCCGCTCCGTCGCGTCGATGAGCGCGACGCTCTCCGCGGGCCGGGCGTCGCCGACGAGGAAGCTGATCGCCGAGTCCGCCACCACTCCGCCGAGGCTGACGGCCAGGTCGAGGCTCAGCAGGTCGCCGTCGGCGAGCGCGTAGTCGTGCGGCAGCCCGTGCAGCACCGCGTCGTTGACCGAGGTGCAGATGTAGTGGCCGAACGGCCCGCGCCCGAACGACGGCGCGTAGTCGACGTAGCAGGACTGCGCCCCGGCCTCGGCGATCATGCGCTGCGCCTGCCTGTCGATGTCGAGCAGGTTCGTGCCGACGGTGGTGCGGCTGCGCAGCGTCTGGAGGATGTGGGCGACCAGGGCGCCGGTGTCCCGCGCCCGCCGGACGTCGGCGGGGCTCAGGATCTCGATCATGCGGGCGCCTTCCTCGTGGAACCAATAAGTATCCCGGTCATGTTATCCCGGTATTAGAATCCTGGCATGGTCCGGTTGCCCCTCACCCCCGCCGAGGTCGAGCGCGGGCAGCGCCTCGGCGCGCTCCTGCGCCGCGCCCGGGGTGAGCGTTCGATGCTGCTCACCGCGCTGGACGCGGGCGTCTCCCCGGAGACGCTCCGGAAGATCGAGTCCGGCCGGGTCGCCACGCCGACGTTCCCCACCATCGCGGCCATCGCCGACGTCCTCGGCCTCTCCCTCGACGAGGTGTGGTCCGAGATCAACAGGTCCGACGGCGCGGTGCGTCTCGCGCCGTCCGAGCGGCGCCTGGCCTCGTAGGGCCGCCCTGCCGACCCGGGGAGCATACTCAGTATGCTCCCACGCATGCCACCCACACGTCGCACCGTCGCCCTCGTCGTTCCCGTCGCCGGTCTCCTGCTCGGCTTCGGAGACTTCGTCTGGATCAAGTGGGTGCCGTACCCGTTCGCCGAACTCGGCAACTCCACCGCCACCTGGGCGGTCGCCGCGTTCGCGCTGGGCTGGTGGATCCGGTCGGAGGCGGTACGCGCCGCCGTCGCGGCCAGCGTCCTGCTGATCGTCGCGGTGCCCAGCTACTACCTCGCGGCGACGCTGCTCCAGGGCGACGACCTCGCCGTGATCTGGTCGCCCACCTCGATCGTCTGGATGGCGCTCGGCGTGGTGGCGGGCGTGGTGTTCGGCGTCGCCGGAATCTGGGCGCGGACCGAGGGATGGCGACGCGTCGTGGGGACCGCGCTGCCGGTGGCCGTGTTCGTCGAGGAGGCGCTGCGGTTCGCGCTGAGGTCGCGGTCCGGCTATCCCGGCGCCTGGTGGAACGTGGCCATCGACCTCGGGCTCGCCGCGCTGCTGGTGGTGCTGATCGGCCGCTCCGCCCGGGTACGGCTGCTGGCCGCCGCGGTGGCTGTCCCGCTGGCCGCGGCGGGTGCGGTCACGTTCTCCGTCGTCGCGGGCTGACCCGCCCCGTCGGCCGGCGGACCACCGCGCCGGCCGAGGCGGCGGCCACCCGCTCGACCGGGATCGGCGACAATGATCCGAGAACGGTGCGGTCCGGACGACGGGGGAGGAAACGGGTGATCCGACGGCACGTGCTCGTGGCGGCGATGCTCACGACAACGGCTCTGGTGGCCGGCTGCACCGAGGACCGGCCCGAACCGGCAGCGCCCACGAGTGCCCCGGCCCCGTCCGCCGCTGAGGCGACGCCGAGCGCATCGCCGGTGCCACCGCCCGCGGAACTGGCGGCCCTGGAGCGGCGCTTCGGCGCCCGCATCGGCGTCTACGCCGTCGACACCGGCACCGGGCGCACCCTCGCGCACCGCGCCGACGAGCGGTTCGCGTACGCCTCGACGTGCAAGGCGCTCGCGGCGGGCGCGATGCTGGCCGCCACGTCCGACGCCGAGCGGGACCGGGTGGTCCGCTACCGGCGGGCGGACCTGGTGGCGCACTCCCCGGTGACCGAACGGCACGTGGCGACCGGGATGACGCTGCGGGACGCCGCCGAGGCGGCGGTGCGGTACAGCGACAACACCGCCGGCAACCTGCTGTTCGACGCGCTCGGCGGCCCGGCCGGCTTCGCGCGGGCGCTACGGGAGGTGGGCGACCGGGTCACCAGGCCGGCCCGTAACGAACCGGAGCTCAACGCGGCCACGCCCGGCGACGAGCGCGACACCAGCACGCCCCGCGCGCTGGCCGGCTCGCTGCGGGCGTACGCGCTGGGTAAGGCCCTGCGGCCCGCGGACCGCGACCTGCTGCTCGGCTGGATGCGGGCCAGCACCACCGGGAGCGGGCTGGTCCGGGCCGGCGTGCCGGCCGGCTGGCAGGTGGCGGACAAGTCCGGCACCGGCGGGTACGGCACCCGCAACGACATCGCCGTGGTGTGGCCGCCGGACCGGGCGCCGATCGTGCTCGCGGTCATGACCAGCCGCGACAGCCGCGACGCGGAGCCCGACGGCGCGCTGGTCGCCCAGGCGGCGCGGGCGACGGTGACCGCGTTGCGCTGACGGGAGGCCCGGCTCAGGGGATCGGCCACTCGTGCACGGGCCGGTTGCTGTGCATCAGGTCGACGTAGTGTCGGACCACCTCGCGCAGCGCCGCCGGCCGGTCCATGTGGTCGGCCGACTCCAGCCGGTGCAGCGTCTCCACCTGCCAGGTCGCGCCGTTGCGGCCGGTCAGGCAGCGCTGCTCGACGATGCCGAGCAGCCGGTCCCGTTCCGCCGGGTCCAGGCCCCACCGGTCCAGCCCGTGGTGGGCCATCGGCAGCAGCCGGCGCAGCACCAGCTCGGTCACCGGCAGGTAGCCCAGCCCGGGCCAGTACACCTGGGCGTCGATGCCGTGCCGGGCGCAGGCGTTGAAGTTCTCCTCGGCCGCGCTGAACGACATCTGCGACCACAACGGACGGTCGGACTCGGCGAGCGCCCGCACCAGGCCGAAGTAGAACGCGCCGTTGGTGACCGTGTCCAGCACCGTCGGCCCGGCCGGCAGCACCCGGTTCTCCACCCGCAGGTGCGGCCGGCCCTTGAGCACGTCGTAGACCGGCCGGTTCCACCGGTAGATGGTGCCGTTGTGCAGCCGCAGCTCGGCCAGCTTCGGCACCCCGCCGCTGTGCAGCGTGGCCGCCGGATCCTCCGGGTCGCAGACCGGCAGCAGCGCCGGGAAGTAGCGCACGTTCTCCTCGAACAGGTCGAACACCGACGTGATCCAGCGCTCGCCGAACCACACCCGCGGGCGTACGCCCTGGGCCTTGATCTCCTCCGCCCGGGTGTCGGTGGCCTGCTGGAACAGCGGCACCCGGGTCTCGCGCCACAGCTCCCGGCCGAAGAACAGCGGGGAGTTCGCGCCGAGCGCCACCTGGATGCCGGCGATGGCCTGGGCCGCGTTCCAGTAGTCGGCGAACTGCGCCGGGCTGACCTGGAGGTGGAACTGGGTGCTGGTGCAGGCGGCCTCCGGCGTGATGGTGTCGGCCGTGGTGGCCAGCCGCTCCACCCCGCTGATCGCGATCGGCAGGTCCTCGCCCCGGGCGGCGAAGATCTGCTCGTTGAGCAGCGCGTACCGGGGATTCGCCGACAGCGTCTCGGCGGTCAGGTGCTCCGGGCGCAGCGTCGGCAGGATCCCGACCATCACCATGTGCGCGCCCACCGTCCGGGCCTTCTCCTCGGCGGCGTTCAGGCTGGCCCGGACGTGCTCCTCGAACGCGGCGGTGCCGGTGCCGGCGAGCCGCCGCGGCTCGACGTTGATCTCCACGTTGAACTGGCCCAGCTCGGTCTGGAACGCCGGGTCGGCGATCGCCTCCAGCACGTCGGCGTTGCGCATGGCCGGGTCGAAGCCGTCGTCGACCAGGTTCAGCTCGATCTCCAGGCCGGTCATCGGCCGCTCCACGTCGAACCGGGACTCGCGCAGCATCTCGGCGAACACGTCCAGGCACCGCCGGACCTTCTCGCGATAGCGGGCCCGGTCCTCCCGGCTGAAGGTACGCACGCCGACGTCCTCGCCCATGGTCACCACCCTGTCACCGTTGGTTCTCCCCAACCTCGCACGGAGTGGCGGGTCAGGAAAGGCCCGGAGGCCCTTTTCTGTACCCCGTGGCGGCCCCGGTGATCCCCGTCGCGGGGCGGCGGGTTCCGTCCGGGCGGCCCGGCCCGGGCGGCTAGCATGGCCGCCGACGGCGAAGGGGAGTGGCTGATGCGCGACGGGTGGATCCGGGCGTTCGTGGCGGCGGCGTTCGCCGAGGGATGCTCGTGGGCGGCGCTGCTGGCCGGCATGGCGGTCAAGTACGGCCCGCCCGGCAACGAGATCGGCGTGAAGATCTTCGGCCCGATCCACGGCGCGCTGTTCGTGGTCTACGGCGTGCTCACGCTCGTGGTGGCCGTGCGGCGCCGCTGGACGCTCGTGCAGACCGGGCTGGCCCTGGCCAGCGCGGTGCCCCCGTTCGCCACCGTGCTGTTCGAGCGCTGGGCGAACCGCCGGGGCCTGCTCGACGCGCCGGCGGAGGCGCAGCGGCCGCTCACCCCCGCGGGTCGCTGACCGCGGCGACCTCCTCCACGAGGAGGCCGGCCGGCACCTCGGGGCGGCGGACCGGGCGTCGCAGCGGTGCCCGCCGGCGGCCGGACCCGCCCTACGTCAGTGCCGAGCAGGCGGCCACGCCGAGCAGCAGCACGGCGCCGAGCATCGCCTGCAGCAGCAGCGCCGGACCCAGGTGCGACCAGAGCGTCGCAGTACGCGGCGTGAGCAACTGACCGGTGGTCAGGTTGACGATCCGCTCGATCCGCGGCGGCAGCTCCTCGTCGCGTTGCGCCCGCAGCGTGAGCTGGACGTGGTCGCCGGGGTGCAGGGCGCTCTGCGGCAGGTGGCCGTGCAGTTCGACCTCGACCAGCCGGCCGGTGGTGTCGCGTACCCGGACCGGGGTGACCAGGAACTCCGGCCCCTTCTTCAGCTCCTTGAAGCTGCGCCGGGCCCCGCCGCCGCCACTGCTGAGCAACGCGCGTACCACCTTCAGCAGCAGCCCCACCACCCCCGCGGCGGTCAGCACCGCGACCAGCGCCGGCTGCCCGACCCGGACCTCCCGGGCGTAGCCGTCCATCAACCGGGCCAGACGCCCGGTGACGACGCGTTCCGTCGGGTGGACGACGCGTCGGGTGTACAGCTCCGTGTTCATGTTCACCACCGAGAGTTCCGTTCCGTGCACAGATGGTATCGGCCCTTCGGGTTGAACGACGTGAATGAACGGTGGTCACGCCCGGGGAGCCGGCAGGTGAACTCCGCCGGGGCGCGGGTATGCGTGCGGCCGAGCCGGAAAGGGGTCGAGCATGCAGCTGTCCTTCCTGCGCCCGCTCTACGACCGTCCCGGGCCCTGGTGCTCGGTGTACATGGACGCCTCCCGCGACACCCAGGACTCGCGACCGCAGGTCGACCTGCGCTGGCGGGCCCTCAAGGGCGACCTGCTGGGGCAGGGCGCCGACCCGGTCACCGTCGAGGCGGTGGAGGAGGTCGTCCGCCGGCACCGGCCGATGCCCGGCGACTACGGCATCGCCGTGTTCGCCAGCCGGGGCCGAGTGGTGCTCACCGAGTACCTCTCCGCGCCGCCGCTGCGCGACCTGGCGAGCTGGTCGGCGCTGCCGCACACCATGCCGCTGGTGGCCCAGCGGGGCGAGCAGGTGGCCTGGGTACGGGTGCTGGCCGACCGTACCGGCGCGGACGCGATGGCGGTCAGCGCCGGCGGGGTGCCCCGGCGGGCCCAGGTGAAGGGCGGGCAGAGCCGCCAGCTGCGCCGGGTGCAGCCGGGCGGCTGGTCGCAGTCCCGCTACCAGCGCGCCGCCATGGAGGCGTGGCACCAGAACGCCGGTGACGCCGCGGCGGCCACCGCCGACCTGGCCGAACGGGTCGGCGCGGACGTGGTGGTGGTGGCCGGCGACGTCCGGGCCACCGGCATGATCGCCGCCCAGCTCCCCGCGCGCTGGCAGGACGTGCTGGTGCGCACCGACGCCGGCTCCCGTGACGTGGGTGCCGACGACACGCTGATGGACGACATCACGGTGCAGACCATCGCCGAGGTCGCCGACCGGCGGGTCGCCGCCGCGCTGGACCGTTTCGGCGTCCAGGAGGACGTCGGCGCCGGACTCGACGCCGTGGTCTCCGCGCTGCAACGCAACCAGGTCGACACCATGCTCATCGTGGACGACCCGTCGGCCGACGGCGAGCTGTGGGTGGGCCCCGAGCCGACCGAGATCGCCACCGACCCGGCGCAGCTGGCCGGCATGTCGGTGGCCGACCCCCAGCGGGTACGCGCCGACGCGGCGCTGCTGCGGGCGCTGATCGGCACCGACGCGGACCTCACGGTGCTCGCGCCGGAGGAGGCGCCGGAGCTGACCGACGGGGTCGGCGCGGTGCTGCGCTACGTCGACGCGAGCACGCCGGGGCGGGGTAATGGCTGAGCGCATCGTCGCCGACCTGGTGGTCGAACGCCTGCGGGCCTGGCGGGTGCCGCGGGTCTTCGGCTGTCCGGGCGCGGCGATCGCCCCGCTCGTGGGCGCGCTCGACGACGCGGGCGGGGATCCGGCGTTCGTCCCCGCCCGGCACGAGGAGACCGCCTCGTACATGGCCACCGGGCACGCGAAGTTCACCGGCGGCGTCGGGGTGTGCCTGGCCACCCAGGGGCCCAGCGCGGTGCACCTGCTCAACGGGCTCTACGACGCCAAGCTCGACAGCAAGCCGGTGGTCGCGATCATCGGCGAGGACGTCACCGGCCCGCTCGGCGGCGCGCACGAGGAGATCGGACTGAGCCGGCTGTTCGGCGACGTGTGCAACCAGTTCGTCCGTTACGGCCGCAGCCCGGAACAGGTGCCCGCGCTGCTGGACCAGGCGTTCCGTACCGCCGCGGCGACCCGCAGCCCGACCTGCGTGGTGCTGCCGCGCGGGTTGCAGGTCACCGCCGTACCGGACCTGCTGCCGCAGACCGCCGGGGTGCTCACCGCGACGCCCGGTGAGCCGCTGGCCCGGGTGCTGCCGCACGACGCCGACCTGGACGCCGCCGCCTCGCTGCTCGGCAACGGGCGGCGGGTGGCGGTGCTCGTCGGGCAGGGCGCGCACGGCGCGGCCGAGGAGATCGTCGCGCTGGCCGACCGGCTCGGCGCCGGCGTCGCCACGTCGCTGCTGGGCAAGCCGGTGCTCGACGAGCGGCTGCCGTTCCACACCGGCGTGCTCGGCGAGGTCGGCACCACCGCCGCCGCGCAGCTCATGGGCGGCTGCGACACGCTGCTGATGATCGGCACCAACGATCCGTGGACCGACTGGTTCCCGTTGCCCGGACAGGTACGCACCATCCAGATCGACATCGACGGCCGGCGCATCGGCACCCGCTACCCGGTGGACGTGCCGCTGGTCGGCGACGCCGCCGAGACGCTGCGGGCGCTGCTGACCCGGGTGCCGGAGAATTCCCACCGCGAGTGGCGCGGCATGGTGGAGAAGATGGTGGACCGGTGGCGCGAGGCCGCCGCCGAGCGCGCCGCCACACCCGCCGAGCCGGTCGACCCACGGCTCGTGCTCCGCGAGCTGTCGACCCGGCTGCCCCGGCACGCCTCCGTCGCCGTCGATGTCGGGTCGGTCGTCTACTGGTACGCCCGGCACCTGGAACTGCCGCCGGGGGTGCAGGCGCGGCTGTGCGGCACGCTCGGCTCGATGGGCTGCGCGCTGCCGTACGCGGTCGCGGCCAAGCTGGCCCGCCCGGACGAGCCGGTGCTGGCGCTGCTCGGCGACGGCGCGATGCAGCTCAACGGCCTGGCCGAGCTGATCACGGTGGCGCACCACTGGACGCGGTGGCGCGATCCCCGGCTGATCGTGCTGGTGCTGAACAACCGGGACCGGTCCGGCGTCGGCGGTGGCCGGACGCCCGGGGAGCGGCGGCCCGAGGTGCCGTACGCCGGGTGGGCCCGCCTGCTCGGGCTGCACGGCGTACGGGTGGACCGGCCGGACCTGGTCGGACCCGCCTGGGACGAGGTGCTGGCGGCCGACCGGCCCGCCGTCCTGGAGGCGGTGGTGGACCCGGCCGTCCCGCTGGACGCGCCCGAACCGGCGCTGGCCGACCTGCGCGGCCTGGTGGCCGACGGGGACGCCGCCCGCCGGGTGCGGGAGCGGGTGATCCAGACCGAGGCCATCGCGGCGGACGAAGTCGTTTAGCGGCATCCGGGCGGGGCACTGCGACCGGGCGCAACCCGTCCCAGGAGGTCACATGTCCGTCGCCGCCGACCGTCGTCACGGCCCCGCTCCGCTGCCCGCGGCGCGCGGGCCGGTCTCCGCCGCGCTGCTGGCCGCGCTGCGCGACGCTCCCCGCGAGCTGCCGGCCGGCCTGGGCGCCGGGTTCGACGCGGTCGCCGCGCCGCTGACCGACGAGGATCTCCAGCTCACCCTGTTCCTCTGCTACGAGCTGCACTACCGGGGCTGGTCCGGCGTCGACGAGGCGTGGGAGTGGGAGCCGTCGCTGCTGGCGCTGCGCGCCCGCGCCGAGCGGCCGTTCGAGGCGGCGCTGCGCGAGCTGACCGGCCCGCCGCCGGCGGTGCTGCCGGCCGCCGTGCCGGGCGCGCTGGCCGGCCTGGTGGCCGCCGACGACGGCCCGCCGCTCGCCGCCGCGCTGCAACGCCGCGCCGACCTCGGCCGGTTCCGCGAGTTCGTCACCCACCGCTCGATCTACCACCTGCGCGAGGCCGACCCGCACAGCTGGGCGCTGCCCCGGCTCGGCGGGCCGGCGAAGGCGGCGCTCGTGGAGATCCAGACCGACGAGTACGGCAACGGCCGGCTGGACCGGATGCACGCCGAGTTGTTCCGCACCACGATGGACCGGCTCGGCCTGGACACCGGCTACGCCGCCCACCTGGACCGGGTGCCGGCGGTGACGCTGACGACGAACAACCTGATGTCGCTGTTCGGCCTGCACCGGCGGCTGCGCGGGGCGCTGCTCGGGCACCTGGCCGCGTACGAGATGACCTCGTCGCTGCCGAACCGCCGCTACGGCAACGGACTGCGCCGGCTCGGCTTCGACGCGGTCGCCACGCGCTTCTACGACGAGCACGTCGAGGCCGATGCCGTGCACGAGCAGATCGCCGCGTACGACATGTGTGGCGGGCTGGTCCGGGCCGAGCCGGCGCTCGCGTCCGACGTGCTGTTCGGGGCCGCCGCCGCGCTGGCCGTGGACGCCCTGTTCGCCGCGCACCTGCTCGACGCCTGGTCGGCCGGGGAGCCCTCGCTGCGCCCGCCCGCCCAGGTCCTGACCGCAGCCTGACCCCGCCCCCGCCCACCCCCCTTACCCCGCGATCTTGCGGTTCCGGCCCTCAGGGTGCCCGGTTCGCGAGGTTTGCGGGGTGCCGAAGTGCAAGATCGCGGGGGAGAGGGGCGGTGGGGGTCAGCCCTCGCGGTCGCTGCCGGCGTGGAAGCCCGCCACCTTGTGCGTGCCGTCGCAGAACGGCTTGATCGCGCTCTTGCCGCACCGGCACAGCGCCACGGTGCCCCGGCGCGTCTCGATCGGTGTGCCCTCGGGCGTGACCAGCGCGAAGTCGCCGCGTACCAGCAGTGGTCCGTCCTGGTACGGGGTGATGGTCGCCGCCGGGGTGCTCTCGTCGTCGGGCATGCGCGGTGCAGTGCCCGTCCCGGTCCGGCCCAAACCCGCACCCGAGCGCCGTTGCGCCCGCGACGGCGGGCACGCGGCGCGACGGCGTACCTGGGTGTCGCGGGCGGTGCCGTTACCGGGCGGGCCTTGGTCCTCACCCGTGGGGAGATGCCCCGTTTAGACCCCAGAGGGACGGGAAGCCGGGCCGCGTGGTGAGCGAACGAGTCGAACGGACGCCGGTCAGCGGCGCGGGGCTGCCCGTGGAGCGGGTGGTGGCGGCCGGCAGCGCCGCCCGGATCCTGGTCGCCGCGACCGCCCGGGCGCTGCGCGGCGACGACTGCGGCGACCTCGGCCACCCGGGCCCGCTGTCCCGCCTCACCGGCGCGCCCGAGCCGGTACGCCGCGCCGCCGCCGTCCGGGCCGCCGGGCGGGCCGCGCTCACCGCCGGCCAGATCGCCGCCGTGGACGCCGAGCGGGTGGCCGGATGGTTCGCCGGACAGTACCCGGACCGGCGCTGGCCCGGCGTGGTGCTCGGCTCGCCGCACGGCGCCGCCGCCCACCTCGCGGTGGCGCTCGGCGTGCCGTGGCTTCCGGCCGGGTTCGAGCTGGCCGGGCAGTGGGCCCGGGGGGCGGTGGACCGTCCGGACGCCGCGTACGCGCACGGGGCCGCGCTGGCCGCCCGGCTGCTCGACGGCAACCCGCGCGTGCACGTACGCCAGGTGCACTGCCCGGCCAGCCGGGGCGCGGCGGCCGGCGCGGCGGTGACGTTCGCGGTGCGCTGGCGCACGCTGCCGGCGGCGTACGCGCGCTTCCTGGCCGACCGGCTGGAACCGGCCGCGCCGGTGCTGCTGCTGCACGACGCCCGCACCTGGCCGGTACGCGACTGCGGCGACGGGCACAGCTTCCAGGCCGGCTGCCCGGCCGGCGGACTGGACCCGGTCGACTTCCACCCGGACGCCCGCGCGCTGGGCCAGGTGCTGCGCGCGGCGGGTGGCGAGGAGACGCGCTGGCTGGCGCCGGAGGTCACGGTGGCGGGCGCGTTCGCCGAACACGGCGTGGAGTCCGGTTTCGAGCACGACGCCCGCTCCTGGGGCGACCGGCACGGGCATCCGCTGCACCGGGTGGTCGTGCCGCAGCCGGACGCGCTGAGCGCGGTGACCGCCGACCTGTACCGGGGCTGGCTGCGGCGGGCCGGCAAGACCGGGAACCGGCTGGTGGTGGAGTGCGGCCGGCTGCTCGACCCGGGGCAGGTGCTGCGGGCCGGCCTGGTGCCCTACTGGTGCGAGAACGCCACCGCGCGCCGGATCGCCGGCGTCGAGTGGTGGCTGGCCGGCAGCGAGCCGTTCAGCTCGGTGGACGTACTGCCGGAGCCGCCCGGCCTGCGCTCGCCCGCGTACGCGGGGCTGCCCCAGTGGCTGGCGGTGGCCGGCTTCGGGCGCCGCAGGCGGGCCCTGGACCGGGGCGCCGCCCGCGGCTACCCGGTCGCCTCGGTACCCACCCGACGTGCCACGGAGGTGTTGCGCAACCAGCCCTGCGACCTGCCCGCGCCGCCGCCGCTGCGGATGGCCGAGGCTCTCACCGCGCTACGTGACGCGGGCGCGCACCAGGGTCTGCTGGTCTGCTGACCGCCGCCGGGACCGGCTGCCGGCCAACCTGGCGAAACTTCCTCGCGATCCTGCGGTCCGTGATTGAGTACCTACGGAGCGGGAAGACCGCTCGCCGCGAAACGGCCCACGACGCCGTGCGGCGGCAGCCACCGCTTTCGACGTATCCGTCACGTAACCCAACTTCCTCACCCGGTGCGTGGTCCGACCACGCGCACGACCGGTTCCGACCGGGCGGGGGCTCTTCGGCGAGGGGGCGCGGATGTTCGGACAGACCACCACAGCCACACCACCGACCACCGACCGGGGTCTGGAGGACCTGGACGCGGCGGCGCTCGCGTACGCGGCCCGGATCGAGGGCCTGCCACCGGAGCGGCGGCAGGAGGCGCGGGACGACCTGGTCCGGTTCGCGCTGCCGTTCGCCGGCCGGCTCGCCCGCCGCTACCGCGGGCGCGGTGAGCCGCTGGAGGATCTGGAGCAGGTGGCCCGTCTCGGCCTGGTCAACGCCGTCGACAGGTACGACCCGGAACGCGGCTCGTTCACCGCGTACGCGGCCATCACCATCGTCGGCGAGATCAAACGGCACTTCCGCGACCGCACCTGGGGCGTGCACGTGCCCCGCCGGCTGCGGGACCTGATCCTCGAGGTGGGACAGGCGACGGCGACGCTGACCAGCGAGCTGTCCCGCGCCCCCACGGTGGCCGAGCTGTCCGCCCGGCTGGAGACGCCGGAGGAGGAGATCCTCGCCGCGCTGGAGTCGGCCGCCGGGTACAGCCCGGCCTCGCTCAACGCGCCGGTGGGCGGGGAGAGCTCGGCCGAGTTCGGCGACCTGGTCGGCGAGTCCGACCACGCGCTGGAGTCGGTGGACGACCGGGTCACGGTCAGCGGCCTGCTGCACCGGCTGCCCTGGCGGGAGCGCCGCATCCTGGCGATGCGCTTCTACGGCAACCAGACCCAGGCGGAGATCGCCGCCCGGTTCGGCATCTCGCAGATGCACGTGTCCCGGCTGCTGTCGCGGGCGCTGACCTGGCTGCGTCAGGCGATGCTCGCCGACGCGCCGCCGCCCTGGCAGAACGGCGCGGCCGAGGCGGAAACGGGCAAGGCGCGGATCTCGGTGAAGCAGAACGGCGACCGGGTGGTCGTGGAGGTCGGCGGCGAAGTGGACCGGGCCGGCGCGGACCAGTTGCGCCGGGCGGTGCTCCAGGCGGTCACCGGGCAACCCCGCGAGGTGGTGGTCGACCTCGTCGGCGCCGGTGGCTTCGACGCCGGCGGGATCGCCGCGCTGATGGCCGGCCGGGAGGCCGCCGCGCGTACCGGGGTGCCGCTGCGGCTGACCCGGGTGCAGCCGGCGGTGCGCCGCTCGCTCACCGCGGCCGGACTGCCGGCCGCCGACTGACCCACCGCACGTACCGCGCCGGCGCCCCGCAACGGGGAGCCGGCGCGCGGCGTACGACGAGAGGGCCGGCGCCCGGCGGCGCCGGCCCTCGACCCGGTGTCTCAGTTCTCCGGGGTGTCCCCGTGCCCGCGCGGGTGCCGCCACCTGTCGTTCGGCTGCTCGCCGCGCTCGGCGTTGAGCGCGCTGCCCTCCGGCTCGTCGGTCTCCTCGAAACTGGGCCGGCGTACCTCCTCCGGCTCCGGCACCTCCACCGGCCGTGCGCCGGACTGCGGCGCCGGCTGGTAGTCCACCGCCTCCGGTGCGCCGTACGCGCCACCGGCCGACGGCGACTCCGGCACGTGCCGCTCGTGGTGCAGCTCCTCGCGGAAGGTCTGCGGCGGCTTGGTGGTGCGCTGCGGCAGGTCCCGGCCCAGGTCGGAGACGAGCGGGCCGTACTTGAGGTCGAAGGCCGGCCGCTCGGAGCGGATGCGCGGCATCCGGTCGAAGTTGCGCAGCGGCGGCGGGCAGGTGGTGGCCCACTCCAGCGAGTTGCCGAAGCCCCACGGGTCGTCCACGGTGACCATCGCGCCGTACCGCCACGACTTCCAGACGTTCCAGATCACGAACAGGGTGGACGCGCCGAGCACGAACGAGCCGATGCTGGAGACGGCGTTCAGCGTGGTGAAGCCGTCGCCGGGCAGGTAGTCGGCGTACCGGCGGGGCATGCCCTCGTTGCCCAGCCAGTGCTGCACCAGGAACGTGGCGTGGAAGCCGATGAACATGGTCCAGAAGTGCATCTTGCCGAGCCGCTCGTCGAGCAGCCGTCCGGTCATCTTCGGGAACCAGAAGTAGAGGCCGCCGAACGCGGCGAACACGATGGTGCCGAAGAGCACGTAGTGGAAGTGCGCCACCACGAAGTAGGTGTCGTGCACGTGGAAGTCCACCGGCGGGCTGGCCAGCAGCACCCCGGTCAGGCCGCCGAGCAGGAACGTCACCAGGAAGCCGATGGCGAACAGCATCGGCGTCTCGAACGTGATCTGCCCCTTCCACATGGTGCCGATCCAGTTGAAGAACTTCACGCCGGTGGGCACCGCGATCAGGTAGCTCAGGATGCTGAAGAACGGCAGCAGCACCTGCCCGGTGGCGAACATGTGGTGCGCCCAGACCGTCATCGACAGCACCGTGATGGCGATGGTGGCCAGCACCAGGCCGGTGTAGCCGAAGATCGGCTTGCGGGAGAACACCGGGATGATCTCGGTGATGATGCCGAAGAACGGCAGCGCGATGATGTACACCTCGGGGTGGCCGAAGAACCAGAACAGGTGCTGCCACAGCATCGGCCCGCCGGTCGTGGAATCGTAGACGTGCGAGTGCAGGATCCGGTCCGAGGCGAGCGCCATCAGCGCGGCGGCGAGCAGCGGGAACACGAAGATCACCAGGACGCTGGTGAGCAGCGCGTTCCAGGTGAAGATCGGCATCCGGAACATCGTCATGCCGGGCGCGCGCAGCGTCACGATCGTGGTGATCAGGTTGACCGCGCCGAGGATCGTGCCCAGACCGGACACGACCAGGCCGACGACCCAGAGGTTCCCGCCGACGCCGGGGGAGTGCTGCGCGGTGCTCAGCGGCGTGTACGCGGTCCAGCCGAAGTCCGCCGCGCCGCCCGGGGTCGCGAACCCACCCATGACCATCAGCGCGCCGAGGAAGTAGAGCCAGTACGCGAACCCGTTGAGCCGGGGGAACGCCACGTCGGCGGCGCCGATCTGCAGCGGCACCAGATAGTTCGCGAACCCGAGGAACATCGGTGTGGCGAACAGCAGCAGCATGATCGTGCCGTGCATGGTGAACATCTGGTTGTACTGCTCGGGGGAGACGAGCTGCATCCCGGGCTGGGCCAGCTCCACCCGGATGACCATCGCCATGATCCCGCCGACGATGAAGTATCCGAACGACGTGATCAGATAGAGCAGGCCGATCTGCTTGGCGTCGGTGGTCCGCAGCAGCCGCCACAGCGCGTTGCCCTTCACCGCCTCCCGCACGGGCCCGGGGTAGCCCCCGAACCGGGCCGGCGCGAGGATCGCGGGCCCCCGGTCTCGTGCCGGTTCCGTGACTACCCGCTTGGGCATGGCATCTCACCCCGTGTGACGACAGACAGGACGGGCGGGCGTACCCGGCCCTCTGCCCATGTAACCAGGCGAGAGCGGAGAATTCGGTCAGTTCGCCGGGAGCATGGCCCAGACGACCTTGCCGGCGCCGACCGGAGTGCTGCCCCAGCGCTGGGTCAGCTCGCGCACCAGCATCAGCCCGCGGCCGCCTTCGGCACGCGGATCGCGGCTGCTCGTGGCGCGGGCGTCGGCCGGGTTGCCGTCCATCACCGCGACCCGCAGGTACGGCCGGCGCAGCGTCAGCGTCACGTGCATCGGGGTGCCGGCATGCCGCACCACGTTGCCGACCAGCTCGGTGAGCACCAGCGAGGCCGGACCGGCCAGCTCCGGCACGTTCCACCTGCCGCACGCCTCGGTGACCAGCTCCCGGGCCCGCCGGCAGGCGCCGGCGACCGGCTCCAGCCGGACCCGCAGCCGGGGCGCGGCCGACGCGCCGGCGAGCGCCGTCGCCTCGGCGCAGTCCCGGCGCACCGGCACCACCCGGCAGGCGGTGGTCTCGTTCAGCCAGGCCGCCGTCTCGGCGCAGGGAGCGGCCAGCACCATCGGCACCGCCGGCCAGTCGGCGGCGCGCCGCGCGGCAGCGGCGAAGACGGACAGCGCCAGCGGCTCGCCGACCTCGATCTCCTCCAGGTCGACCACCAGTGCGTCCGGCTGCGCGGCGAGGCAGCGGTCGAGCACCTCGTGCACCGCGCGCATCGTGCCCAGGTCGAGCGCTCCGGCCAGCCGTACGACAGTGACCGGCGACTCGTCGCGGACCTCGCACCTGATCCGGGTCACCATCGCCGCCTCGTTTCCATCTCGTCGGGGAGGGTCGCCCGGCCGGAGCGCTCACCGCCTCCGCAGCCGGAGGACTACGGAGGTACCCGCCCTCCGGACCGGCGAAACCGGGCATCCGGGCCGCCGGGGCGCAGGTCAGCGGCGGTCCCCGCGCCGCGCCGCGGCCAGCCCCAGCGCCAGCATCGCGGCGCCCAGCAGCAGGTGCAGCCACGAGTCCGCGCGGTTGACCGCGAGCACGTTCGCCGCGTCGCGCCTGTCGACCGCCAGGCCGGCGAGCCACAGCGCCAGATAGACCGCGCCGGCGCCGACCAGGAACGCGCGGGCGCCGGCGACGGTGCGGGCCAGCACCAGTCCGGCCAGGCCGAGCACGAGGTGCACCAGGTTGTGCACCGCCGAGACCTGGAACACACCGAACAGCCGGGCGCCGGAGCCCGGCCCGGCGAAGCGCAGATCCGCGTAGTCGCTGGTGACGCCCGGCACGAAGCCCAGCGCGCCGAGCAGCAGCAGGAGGACGGCGAACCCGGAGGCGATCCGGCGTACCGGCGCCCGCCCGTCGGCCGGGTTGCGCCGCGCCCGGGAGTGCGCCATCGAGTTCGTCACGCCGGCCTCCTCGCCACCGCGGGAAGCGCCGGTTTCCCGCACCCGGCGGGGGCAAACGCCGGTCCGGCCGCGCGGGGCGGCCGGACCGGCGACGCTCAGGCGGGCTGCAACGGCTTCGCCACGCCCGCCCGGACCCGGTCGTACAGCTCCACGTACCGCTGCGCCATCCGGGCCGGGGTGAACCGCCCGGCCGCCTCCCGCCGGCACTCGGCCGGCTCCAGCCCGCCGGCGGCGTGCACCAGGTCACCCAGTTCCTGCTCGTCGCCGGTGAGCAGGCCGGTGCGCCCGTGCTCGATCAGCTCCGGCAGGCAGCCGCGGGCCGTGGCCACCACCGGCGTGCCGAGCGACAGCGACTCGACCACGGCCGTGCCGCCCGGTTCCTCCCAGCGCAGCGGGAACAGCGACGCCCGCGCCGAGGCGACCAGGTCGTCGCGCTCCCGCCCGGCCACCGTGCCGACCCAGCGCACCCGGTCGCCGTCGACGTACGGCGCCACCTGGTCGTAGAAGAAACGCACGTCCGGGTTCTGCCGGGCCTCGTCGCCGGCCGCGGCCAGATCCTCCGGCCGGTGGTACGGGCCGACCGGCCCGGCCAGCACCAGCCGGAACCCGGTCTCCTGCGCCAGCCGGGCACCCAGGTCCTGCCCCTTGCCCGGGTTGATCCGGCCGAGGATCACCACGTGGTCGCCCTTCGCCACCGGCGCGTGCCGGTCCGCGTCGACCGCGAGCGGGGTGGACAGGTGCACGTGCCCCACCGAGTGCGCGCGCAGCGCCTCCGGCGCGCGTGCCAGCTGCGACGCGGACACCCCGTTGACCCGTACCCGGTCGCCGCCGTCGAGGTTGCCGTACAGCTCCGGGTGCTTGGCCAGGTCCCAGTGCAGCGTGTGCAGCACCGGCGGGCCGTCCGGGCCCATCGCGGCGAGGGTGGCCAGCCCGACCGCCTCCACGTGGTCGTGCACCAGGTCGATGTCGTCGCGGGCGTGCAGCGCCCGCACCACCCCGGACAGGTGTGCCTGGGAGACGCCGCAGACCTGGTTGTACGGCCGCTGCAACGCGTGGAACTGGCCGTCGGGGAAGACCGCGATCCGCTCGTCGACCGGCAGCGTGCTGCTCTCCACCGAGGCGAGCACCACCCGTACGCCCAGCCGGCGCAGCTCCGGCACCAGCGTGGCGATCACGTTCTCGATCCCGCCGTAGCCCGGCGGCGGCACGGACAGCCACGGCCCGGCGTTCATCAGCACGGTGAGCGTCATGCGCTGTCCTCTCCGGTGGTCACGCCGCCACCCGCCGGCGCGGGAGGCGGTGCCGCATCTGCGCCAGCGGCGGGCGTTCCTGCACCGACACGTCGTTGACCACGATCTCGCGGTCCAGGTTGGGCAGCGTCTCCGAGCCGCCCCGGCGGAACTGGGTCAGCAGCGCGGTCGGCGCCACCCCCGGCGCCGCCCACCCGCGGCGTTGCAGCCGCGACCAGGCGGTCAGCATGATCTGCGCGGACATCCGGCCCAGCGCGGCGGTGTCCTGGTGCCGGTGCTTGCGCTCACCCAGGTCGACCTGGGCCAGCGCGTCCAGCCCGACCAGCTCCAGCAGGTCGATCAGCATGGCCGTCTCGACGCCGTACCCGGTGACGAACGGCACCCGTTCCAGCACCTCACGGCGGCCGGCGTACTCGCCCGCGAGCGGTTGCACGAAACCGGCCAGCTCCGGCCAGAACAGATTCAGCAGCGGCCGGGCCATCAGCTCCGTCACCCGCCCCCCGCCGTCGGGCTCCACACTCGTCGCACCGACCAGCGGCCGGTGGTAGAAGCCCTTCACGAACTCCACGCTGGGATCCGTCAGCAACGGCCCGAGCAGCCCGGTCACGAAGTGCGGCCGGAACTCGCGCAGGTCGGCGTCGACGAACGCGACGATGTCCCCCTCGGCCGCGGCCAGCCCGGCCCAGAGCGCGTCGCCCTTGCCGGTCAGCCGGGGCAGCCCGCGCGTCATCGCGTCCTGGCCGACCACCTCGGCGCCGGCCGCACGCGCCACCTGCGCGGTCCGGTCGGTGGACCGGGAGTCCACCACGATCAGCTCGTCGACGAGCGGTACGCGGTCCATCAGGTGTTCCCGGACGGTCGACACGATCGCGCCGACCGTGGCCTCCTCGTTGCGGGCCGGCAGCACCACGCTGACCCGGCTCGCGCCCTTGGCCCGTACCAGCCGTCGCGCCGGCCAGTCGGCGGCGGTGCTGGTGCGGTACGTGGCCCACGCCTCCACCACAGGTGAGACGGTCGAATCTGATTCCCGCACGGGCACCCCCCATTAGTGGTGGAATCGCGAACGATGGCTTTCCCAATTCCGCATCCGCGCTAACCGGATCTTGTCCAACAACCTGATCACCAGGTGCGTACCGGGCGGTTCCGGGCGGATGAACGTTGCGTTGCGCCCCCGGTGGCGTTTCGCGTGCGGCCGCACGGGGGAGTGGTGACCGCAGTCTTCCAGTCGTGGCGAGAGGGATGTCGGATGCGTACCTGCCGGGTGGGACTTGTCGGAGCCGGTGGGGTGGCGCAACGCCACGCCCGGGTGCTCACGGGCTTCGAGGACGTCGAGCTGCTCGGCGTGACCGACGTCGCGCCGGACGCGGCGGGGACGCTCGCCGGCACGTACGGCGGCCGGGTGTTCCGCGACGTGGACGAGCTGCTCGCGGCCGGCCCGGACGCCGTGTACGTCTGCGTGCCGCCGTTCGCGCACGGCCCGGTCGAGGAGGCGGTGGTCGCCGCCGGGGTGCCGATGTTCGTGGAGAAGCCGGTGGCGCTGGACCTGGAGACCGCCGAGCGGGTCGCGGCGCTGGTGCAGCAGCGAGGGCTGCTCACCGGCGTCGGGCACCACTGGCGCTACCTGCACGTGGTGGAGGAGGCCCGGCAGCTGCTCGCCGGCCGTCCGGTGCGGATGGTCAACGGCGCCTGGCTGGACAAGGTGCCGCCGGTGGCCTGGTGGGCGCGGCGGGACCGCTCCGGCGGCCCGGTGGTCGAGCAGGCCGCGCACGTGCTGGACCTGGTCCGGCTGCTGGCCGGCGAGGCGGTCGAGGTGACCGCGTACGGCGACGGCAACCCGCCGCTGGTCGACGGCGCGGACATCGACTCGGTGACCGCCGCCACGCTGCGCTTCGGCTCCGGCGCGGTCGGCACGCTCGCCGCGTCCTGCGTGCTCGGCTGGAAGCACCGGGCCGGCCTGGAGATCCTCGCCGACGGGCTGGCGCTGTGGCTGGCCGAGGACGGACTGACCGTCCGCGACGGCGACGGCGAGCGGCACCTGCCCGCCGACCCGGACGGCGCGCGGGTGGCCGTCGACCGGGCGTTCGTCGACGCGGTGTGCGGCCTCGGCGACGACGTCCGGGTACCGTACGCCGAGGCGCTGCGCACCCACCGGCTCGCGCTCGCGGTGGCCGAGTCGGCGCGTACCGGGCGGCCGGTGGCGCTGCCGACCGGGCCGGCGTCCCGGCTCACCGCGCCGGTCGCGGACGCGGCGGTGAGCGTCGATGCGTGACCGGGTGCTGGTGGTCGGCGGTCCCGGCCGGGTCGAGCTGGCCGAGATGGACGCGCCGGAGCTGCGTGAGGGCACGTTCCGGGTGGAGACGCTCTACAGCGGCGTGTCGGCCGGCACCGAACTGAGCTTCGTGAAGGGCACCAACCCCTACCTGCACGTCACCTGGGACGCCGCGCTCGGGCTGTTCCGGCCCGGGGAGGCGAGCACGCCGTACCCGGTGACCCGGCTCGGCTACATGCAGGTCGGGCGCGTGGTGGAGAGCCGCACCCCGGCCGTCGCGGTGGGCGAGGTCGGGGCCATGACGTACGGCCACCGCAGCGGCTGGGTCGCCGACCCGCTCACCGAGCGGTTCGTGCCGCTGCCCGACGACCTGGACCCGCTGCTCGGCGTGTACGTCGCGCACATGGGCCCGATCTGCGCCAACGGGCTGCTGCACGCCGCCGCCGACCTGTGCGGCGCCGACGTGCGCACGCTCGGCGACGGCGTACGCGGGCGCCGGGTGGCGGTGGTGGGCGGCGGCGTGGTGGCGCTGCTGACCGCCCTGTTCGCCCGCCGTCACGGCGCCGCCTCGGTGGTCGTGGTCGACCCGACGCCGGCCCGGCGGCAGGTCGCCGAGGCGCTCGGCCTGGACACGCTCGACCCGGACGCGGACGACCCGGCCGTGGTGCTCAAGACGCGGTGGAACCACGCCGCCGGGGACCGGGGCGCCGACGTGGTCTTCCAGTGCCGCGGGCAGGACTGGGCGCTGCAGCTCGCGCTGCGCCTGCTGCGCCCCCAGGGCACGGTGATCGACCTGGCGTTCTATCAGGGGGGCGCGGACGCGGTCCGGCTCGGTGAGGAGTTCCACCACAACGGGCTGTCGCTGCGCTGCGCGCAGATCGGCCGGGTGCCGCGCGGCCTGGCCCCCACCTGGGACCGGGAGCGGCTGTCCGCGGAGACGGTGGAGCTGCTGCGCCAGTACGGGGACGTGATCCGCAAGCACCTGGTCTCGGCGGTGGTCCCCCTGGACGAGGCCCCGGCCCTGCTGACCGACCTGGCCGAGCGCCGCCGCACAGAGCTCCAGGTGGTCCTGACCCCCTGACCCGCCTCCGCCCCCACCCCGTCGATCATGAAGTTGGCGGCGACAAAACGGACACGAAGTGCCGTCAACCTCATGATCGGCGGAAGCGGGCGGGAGGCGTGCGGGAGGCGCGCGGCGGGCGGGGGCCACAATCGGCTCCGGTTCGCGTACCGTTGCCGCTCATGGGTGTGTCGCAACGGTTGAAGACCAGGTTCCGCCGGTTCCTCCAGCGCCCGGGGACGACAGTCGACCTGGCGCCGCTGGAGAAGCTGCTGCCGGCGATCGAGGCGCGCGAGGCGGACCTGGAACAGCTCTCCGACGCCGAGCTGACCGAGGCCGCCGGCCGGGCCACGGGGTACGAGGAGATCTGCGCGATCGGCCGCGAGGCGGCCCGGCGCGGGCTCGACCAGCGCCCCTACGACGTGCAGCTGCTCGGCGCGATGGCGCTGCTGTCCGGCAAGGTCGCCGAGATGGCCACCGGTGAGGGCAAGACCCTCACCGCGACGGTCGCCGCGTACGGGCACGTGCGGCTGGGCAACGGCCCGGTGCACGTGCTCACCGTCAACGACTACCTGGCCCGCCGCGACGCCGAGTGGATGACGCCCGTCTACGACCTGCTCGGGCTGACCGTCGGCTGGGTCAACGAGGCGTCCACGCCCGAGGAGCGGCGCGCCGCGTACGCCTGCGACGTCACCTACGTCTCGGTCAGCGAGGCCGGCTTCGACTTCCTGCGCGACCAGCTCGTCACCGACCTGGCCGACCGGGTGCAGCCGCCGCTGAAGACCGCGATCGTGGACGAGGCCGACTCGATCCTGATCGACGAGGCCCGGGTGCCGATGGTGCTGGCCGGCGCGGTCGGCGGCGAGCAGGACCCGGTGCACGCGGCCGCCGCGCTGGTACGCGGGCTGCGCAAGGGCAAGCACTACACCGTCGCCGAGGACGGCCGCAGCGTCGCCTTCACCTCGGTCGGCCTGGCCACCGTCGAGGCGAAGCTCGGCGGCATCGACCTGTACGACGAGGAGCACGTCGGGCAGCTCTCCGCGGTGAACGTGGCGCTGCACGCGCACGCCCTGCTGCACCGCGACGTGGACTACATCGTCCGGGACGACTCGGTCGAGCTGATCGACGAGATGCGCGGCCGGGTCGCCCAGCGCCGCCGCTGGCCGGACGGGCTCCAGGCCGCGGTCGAGGCGAAGGAGGGCCTGGACGCCACCGCCGAGGGCGAGGTGCTGGGCACGATCACCGTGCAGGCGTACATCGCGCTCTACCCGACGGTCTGCGGCATGACCGCGACCGCGGTGCTCGTGGGCGACCAGCTCCGCGAGTTCTTCGGCCTCGAGGTCGCGGTGATCCCGCCGAACACCCCCTGCGTACGCGAGGACGAGCCGGACCGGATCTACGCCACCCGCGCCGAGAAGGAGGAGGCGCTGGTCGACGAGATCACGCGCTGCCACCAGGCGGGGCGGCCGGTGCTGGTCGGCACGCTCGACGTCAAGGAGTCCGAGGGGCTGGCCGCCGCGCTCAACGCCGCCGGCGTCTCCTGCGTGGTGCTCAACGCCAAGAACGACGACGAGGAGGCCGGCATCATCGCGGAGGCCGGCGCGTACGGCGCGGTGACGGTCTCCACCCAGATGGCCGGCCGGGGGGTGGACATCCGGCTGGGCGGCAGCGACCAGTCCGACCGGGACCGGGTGGCGGAGCTGGGCGGCCTGTACGTGATCGGCAGCGGCCGGCACGACAGCCGCCGGGTCGACGACCAGCTCCGCGGCCGGGCCGGCCGGCAGGGCGACCCGGGCGGGTCGGTGTTCTTCGTCAGCCTGGAGGACGACCTGGTGGTCCGGCACGCCGGCGACACCGTGCCGGCCTCGCCCCGGATGAACGCCGACGGCCTGGTCACCGACCCGCAGGTCGACTACGCGGTGGAGCACGCCCAGCGCGTCGCCGAGGGCGTCAACCACGAGATCCACCGCAACACGTGGCGCTACAGCCAGGTGATCGAGCAGCAGCGCAAGGCGCTCGCCGAGCGCCGGGAGCGGCTGCTGAACAGCGACATCGCGGCGCTGATGCTGCTGGAGCGGGTGCCGGAGAAGGCCGGCGAGATGGACGAGGACCTGCTCGCCGACGTGGCCCGCAAGATCGCCCTCTACCACCTGGACCGGCTCTGGGCCGACCACCTGGCCGAGCTGTCCGAGGTACGCGAGGGCGTGCACCTGCGGGCGCTGGGCCGGCTCGACCCGCTCGACGAGTTCCACCGCAGCGCGGTGCCGGCGTTCAACGCGCTGGTGCCCGAGATCGAGACGCGGACCGTGGCCACGTTCGAGGAGACCGAGTTCGACGAGGGCTGGGAGCCGGACTCGTCGAAGCTGGTGCGGCCGAGCGCCACCTGGACGTACCTGGTGCACGACAACCCGTTCGGCTCGGAGCTGGACCGGCTGATCGCCTCGGTGGGCCGGCGGCTCATCTCCGGGTCGCGCTGACCCGCGCCGAAGGCCCCTTCCGGTGCGACCGGGAGGGGCCTTTTTGCGCGGTTTCGCCCGCGGTCTGCGAGGGTAGTAGGCCGGGGCCCGGCCACAGGAGGGACGGACATGGGACAGGCAACGGTGCCGGACGGGGAGACCGCGTGGACGTACGCGGGGATGGTGGAGGCCCCGGCCCGGTGAACCTCGACACGCGCCAACCCATGATCGACAACCTCGGTGTGCTGGAGACGGCGGCGCTGCTGCGCGAGCTGACCGCCGGCCTGATCGGCGTGGCCGGGTTCGACGAGGCGCTCGACCGCCTCGTCCGGATCGCCCGCGACGCCGTGCCGGGCGTGGACTGCTGCGGCTTCACCGCGCTGCGCGCCGGTGAGCCCGCCGGGGTGGCCGCCTCCGACCCGGACCGGGCCGAGCTGGACGACCTGCGGCACGGCCCGGACACTCCGGCGTTGACAGCGATCCGCCGCCGGGAAATGGTCATCGCGGGCGGGCTCTCCGACGAGACGCGCTGGCCGGCCTGGAGCGGACGGGCCCGCATGCTCGGCGTGCACGGGGTGATCTCCGCGCCGGTCGACGTGGACGAGCAGGTCATCGGCGCGATCAACCTGTACGCCGAGTCGCCCGACGCGCTCACCCCCCGGCACCAGCTCACCGCGATGCTGCTCGCCGAGCACGCCGGGCTCCTGCTGGCCGCCGCGCGCGACCGCGAGCGGGCCGCCAGCCGGGCCGGTGAGATCGACGACTCGCTGCTGGCCGAGGGGGTGGTCGGGCAGGCCGTCGGCGTGATCATGACGCAGCGCGGCTGTCCCGCCCCGGAGGCGCTTCGGGTGCTGCGCAGCGCCGCCTCCTCGCTGGACATCCCGCTGCGCGAGGTGGCCGAGCGGCTCGTGCTGACCGTCTCCCGGCCCCGGGACAACTGAGCGACAGTCGTTTCGCCTCGCGGCGCCTCGGGTAGCACTCTGGACTGGTGAGCTGCGCCGACCTGGGGAGGAAGCGATGCAGAGCCGGCTGCGGGTGCAGGGGCATCCCATCCAACCGATGCTTGTCACGTTCCCGTTCGGCCTGTTCGTCTGCGCCGCGGTCTTCGACCTGGCCGACGTGGCGGGCGGCCCGGCGTTCCTCGGTGAGGTGGGCTACTGGACCGCAGTGGCCGCGCTCGTCGCCGCCGGGCTCACCACCGTCGCCGGTCTGGTCGACCTGTGGGACGTCCGTGCCGGGCGCACCAGCCGGACCGTCCTGACGTTCAACCTCGTCAACGCCGTGATGGCGGCGCTGTTCCTGCTGTCCTGCCTGATCCGGGCCAGCGCGCCGCAGCGGGGCGCGACGGGTGTCCTGCTCGCCGCCGAACTCGTCGCGCTCGCGGTCGGCGCGGTCGGCGTGGCGCTGGGCGCGCGGCTGATGCAGCAGTTCGACCGGGTCCGGGCCACCGAGCCGACCGCCTTCGAGACGTTCGGTGACGTGCCCGCCGGGTCCACCGTCGAGATCGCCAGCCCGCGCCCGTTCTGACCCCGGCCGACACCCGTTCGTCTCCTCATCGAGGCGCGCCGGGCGGGTGCGCCGCGGCGTGGTGCGCGGCCAGCACGTCGGCGCCGAAGTCACCGGCGGGGCGGCGCAGCACCGTGTGCGCGTGGTTGCCGTCCTCGGTGGTGTTGTCGTACTCGATCAGCAGATCCTCGCCCTGCACCCGGTAGTAGTGCCGCCGGCCCGGCTCGACCGGGCCGGCCCAGGCGAAGTGCAGCTCGCCGCCGTCGAGCCGGTCGGCCTCGCGGGCCGCCAGCTCCGGCGGCAGCCGGTCCAGGTAGAGCGCGACCAGCCGGTCGAGAAGCGCCCGGCCGGTCGGTCGCAGCCGCCCCCGGGGTACGCCGAGCGGGTCGAGCCGGTCCGGGGCGGCGGCCCGGGTGGCGCTGATGATGTCGGCGGGCGCCTCGTCGGCGATGATCGCGGCGGACCGGCCGCCCGGTCCGAGCGCGTCGAGCAGTTCGCGGGCCAGGTCCTCCTCCGGGCCCAGGGGCCGGGAGACCGGGCGCCCGGCGTGCCGGACGGTGGCCGGGTTGGCGCCGAGGAAGACCGGCGCGGGGGAGACCCGGTCGTCGGCGACGGTCATGCTCACCGACAGGTGGTGTCCCTCGAACCGCCAGGCCCAGTCGTCGTCGCGGGCCGGGTCGCCGAAGACGGCCACCCAGTAGTCGCCGCTGTGCCGGCCGCGCCGCCAGTCCTCGGCCCGGTCCAGCACCTCTTCGAGAGCCATCACGGCCATGGCCTGCGCGTACGCGGCCGGGCTGAGCGCGGTGGCGAGCAGCCGGTGCGCGGCCTTGCGGGCGGTGACGTCCAGGCCGGCGAGCGTGACGCCGGGCCGGGGCCGGGGCCGGTACTCCAGCCACCGCCGGGCCGGCTCGTCGTCGAAGGCGTGCCGGGCGGCGTCGCGGGCCGGCTCGTCCAGCGCCGCCAGGAACGCCTCGGCCGCCGCGCGCATCTGCTCGGGTACGGGATCCTCCACCGTCCCTGTATACCGCCCGCCGCTCATGCGCGGCCGAGCAGCGCCAGCATGTCGGGCAGCTCGAAGAACCGCGCGGTCTCGACCGCGGACGGGCCGCCGTGGTCCGGGTCGGCACCGGCGTCGAGCAACGCGCGGACCGCTGCCTCCTGGCGCCGGAACACCGCCGCGGCGAGCGCGGTCTGTCCCCGGTCGTTCACCCGGGCCGGGTCGGCGCCCCGGGCCAGCAGCGCGGCCACCGTGTCCGGGTGGGCGTGGTACGCGGCGAGGATCAGCAGCGTGTCGCCCTTGGCGTTGGTGAGGTTGACCGGCAGCCCGGCGTCCACGTTGGCCGCCAGCTCCTCGGTGGCGCCGGCCCGGGCCAGATCGAACATCCGGTGGGCGAAGGCGATGGTCTCGTCGTCGAGTTCGTCGGGCATCCGCCCAGGCTATGGCGTCGCGGCCGGACGCGCCTGGTAGCTTGCGCAGCCGGGCACGGGAGGCGCACGCATGGACGATCGGGTGTACGTGGGCAACGCGGCGGTGGACGGCGCGGCCGACGCGGGCTGGCTGCTGGGCCACTTCAAGCCGGCCGGGGACGTGCGGCACAGCACCGACGTGGAGGTGAAGTGGGGCGTGCACCCGGCGGGGGAGACCCGGTCCCGGTGGGCCACCGGCGAGCGGCGTACCGCCCTGCTGGTGCTGATCAGCGGCGCGTTCCGGATCGAGTTGCCGGACCGGACGGTGGTGCTGCGCGCGCCCGGTGACTACGTGGTGTGGGGCCGGGGCGTCGACCACTCCTGGTACGCCGAGCGGGAGTCCACGGTGCTCACCGTCCGCTGGCCGTCGGTGCCGGGTTACCGGGTGGATCCGCCGGTCCGCCGCTGAGCCGCGCCTGCTGGGCCCGCCGTCCCAGCATCCGGTATTACCTACCAAACCGATAGGCTTTACCGTCTAAGCTGTGCCGGTACATCCGCTCCGCACCGTGAGGACGCACCGCCGATGACCAGCACCGTTCCCGCCGACCTGCTCGCCGTCGCCGCCCGCTGGGCCGACCCGGACGGCTGGCCGGTGCCACTGCGGTTCGAGGCGTCCGAGCGGTGGTACGCCCGGCTGGACGCCGGCGACGCGCACGAGGTGTGGGCGCTGAGCTGGCTGCCCGGACAGGGCACCGACCTGCACGACCACGGCGGCTCGGCCGGCGCGTTCCTGGTGGTGGCCGGCGTGCTCACCGAGGAGACGGTCAGCGGCGGCCGGCTGCGCCCGCACCGGCTCGCGGCCGGCGCCGGCCGGCGCTTCGGCGTACGGCATGTGCACCAGGTCACCAACCGCGGTGACGAGCCCGCCGTCAGCGTGCACGTGTACCGGCCGGCGCTGACCCGGATGACCCGCTACCACCTCGTCGCCGGCCGGCTCCGGGTCGCCGAGGTGGCCCGAGCCGGTGTGGCCTGGTGAGCCGCCCCCGCAACCCCGACGAACGGAAGGACGCCACGATGGCGCAGACCCCCACCCGCACCGAGTGCTGTCCGGTCCCGCCGCCCGGCTCGCGGGGCATCGACGAGATCCTCGCCGCCGCCCGCGCCCGGCTGCGCCGCCTCGACCCGGAGCAGGCCCACCTGGCGTGCCGGGGCGGCGCGCTGCTGGTGGACATCCGCCCGGCCGCCCAACGCGCCGCGCAGGGCATTGTGCCCGGCTCGCTCGTGGTCGAGCGCAACGTGCTGGAGTGGCGCTTCGACCCGCGCTGCGCGGCACGGCTGCCGCAGGCGACCGGCTACGACGTCCCGGTGATCGTGCTCTGCCAGGAGGGCTACACCTCGTCGCTGGCCGCCGCCGCGCTCCAGGACATCGGCCTGCACCGGGCCACCGACGTCGTCGGCGGCTTCGCCGCCTGGCAGATCGCCGGCCTGCCCACCCTCGGTCCCACCCCGCCGACCCGACCCTCGTCCGCCGCGCCCCCGGTCACCGCCGGCGGGGCGCTCCGCTGACCGTCCCGCCGCATCCCCGGCGGGGCGGGGCGACCGCCCGCACAGGAGGCTCCCATGTCCGTCGTCGCCCTCACCACCCGTCCGGCCCGATCGGGCCGCCCCGACCGGGCCGTGCCGCCCCGGCCGCGTACCGCACCGACGCTCACCATCACGCTCGACCTGGGTACCGGGCCGCTGACGCCGGGCCTCGCGCGCCTGGTCGACCTGCTCGACGAACTCGCCGCATCCGGGGAAGGACTGGCCGGACCGGACGACCGCCCGGCCGCCCGTACCGTGCTCGACCTGCGCCGCGGCGACGCGCCCGGCCCCGCGGCGCCCGCCCCCGGCGGCGTGCGCATCCTCACCGGCACCCGGCGCGTCCGCCACGGCGGCGCCGAGATCCCGCTGACCCGCATCGAGTACGACCTGCTGCTGTTCCTCGCCGAACATCCCCGCCGGGTGTTCACCCGCCTGCAACTTCTCGCGAACGTCTGGGGCTACGAACACGCGGTGGCGCGCACCGTGGACGTGCACGTCCGCCGGCTGCGGGCCAAGTTCGGGCCGGACACGCCGCTGGTGACCACCGTGTACGGCGTGGGTTACCGCCTCGCCGACGACGCCGCGATCGTCGTGGACCGCGACGCCTGACCTGGCCCGGACGGCACGCGGTGCACCCGGTCCCGGAGGTGCGCCGCGTTCACGTTCGCGGCTGATCCGCCATTGTGAACCCCCGGGGAGACCCCCCGTACCATCTCGAATCGGTGCTCTGCTGTAATCAACGGGCCTCGCACGCAGAGCGAGCGCACGGCTGCGATGTGTTCGTCAAATGTCACATTCATGCAACGCGGCCGCCCCTTGACCCTCGCAGAGACGCCGGGAAGCATCGATGAAGCGGCGTCCCGGGCCGTGGGGAGATACCCGGACCAGCCCAAGGAGGACCATGTCGGTCAGCCCCGCCTCGTCGCGCGCCGGATGGCATACGTCCCAACCCGCGGTCCCCGGTCGTCCCCCCGGCGGCCAGCGTCGTCCCGCCAACACGGCCGCCGCGCCCATGCTCACCGTCACCCTCAACATCCCCCTGGCCTGCGAGGAGTCGCTCACCCCGGCCGCCCGCCGGCTGCTCGACGCCGCCCGCGAGATGCTCGAACGCGGCGACGCGGTGGTGAGCGCCGGCACCGTCCCGGCCGAGCGCCGGCCCGACGCCGTCCCGGCCGGCCGCGCTCCGGCGCGCCCGCTCGCCCCGACCATCCCGACCCTGCACATCCTCGCGTCGTCCCGGTCGGTGCTGCGGGACGGCGAGCCGCTGCCGCTGACCCGCCTGGAGTTCGACCTGCTGCTGCACCTGGTCGCCCACCCGCGCCGGGTGTTCACCCGGCTGCAACTGCTCAATGCGGTCTGGGGGTACGAGCACGCGGGCGTCCGCACCGTCGACGTGCACGTGCGCCGGCTGCGCGGCAAGGTCGGTGTGGACGTCCCGCTCGTCACCACCGTCTACGGCGTCGGCTACCGGCTCGCCGACGACGCCCGGGTCACCATCGACCGCACCGGCTGACCAGCGGGACCACCACCCGACGACCGCCGCCGGACGGAGCCCCGACCGCCCGGAGCGATCATGTGGTGACCCGCCCGCCCGCGCGGCACGATGGTCCGATGCGCGTGCGTCCGATCAGCCCCGACCTGCTCGTCTCCGAGCTGGCCGAGCGTCTCGCCCGCACCGGCACGCCCGGCCGGCTGCGGGTCGCCGTGGACGGCCCGCCCGCCGCCGGGCCGGACAGGCTCGCCGAGGCGCTCGTCGACCCGCTGCGCGCTGCCGGTCGGCCGGTGCTGCACGTCCGCGCCGACGACTTCCTCCGCCCCGCCTCGGTACGCCTGGAGCACGGCCGCACCAACCCGGATGCGTACTACGAGGGCTGGCTCGACGAGCCGGGGCTGCGCCGCGAGGTGCTCGACCCGGCCGGCCCGGACGGCTCCGGCCGGCTGCTGCCGTCGCTGTGGGACGCCGGCGCGGACCGGGCCAGCCGCGCCGCGTATGTGGATCTGCCGCCCGGCGGGGTGGTCCTGGTCAGCGGCGCGCTGCTGCTCGGCGGCGCCCTGCCGTTCGACGTCACCGTCCACCTCGTGCTCTCCCCGGCGGCGCTCGCGCGGCGCACCGATCCCGCGCTGCGCTGGACCCTGCCCGCCTTCGCCCGCTACGCCGGCGAGGTCGACCCCGCGTCCTTCGCCGACGTGGTGGTCCGGGCCGACGACCCGCGCCGTCCGGCGCTGGTCGAGGCCGCCTGACCAGCGGCTGCGGACTCACCGGAAACACTCAGGAAACAGCCGGTTTGACCCGCCGTGGGCGGGGGTAATCGCCCGGCTCACAGAGCACGGGTGATCTCGTCATCCGCGCTTCCACAGTCGGACCGGGTCCGGGGCGCTGGCCGCCCCGGTCCGGTATGAGGACGTAGGAAAGGCAGGCAGCGATGCTCGTCCACGACACGACAGCCACCGGCCGCTCCCAGGCGGAGGCCGACCAGATCCGGCAGTCCCTGCGGTCGCGGTACGACGAGCTGACCGCCGAGTACGAGCAGACCGTGGCGCAGAGCCAGGTGCTGCGGCTGGTGGAGGTCGGCGACACCGCCGGCGACGACCAGGCCGACAGCGGCACCAAGACCGCCGAGCGGGACACCGCGCAGTCGCTGCTGCGGACCATCCTGGACCGGCGGGCGCAGTTCGAGCACGCGCTGACCCGCCTGGACGAGGGCACCTACGGCTTCTGCGAGGGCTGCACCGCGCCCATCCCGGTGGAGCGGCTGGAGATCTTCCCGTCCGCCACCTCCTGTGTGGCCTGCAAGCAGACCCGGGAGCGGCGGGCGGCCTGAACGCCGTTCCGGTTGCCGGTCGGTTCCCGACGCGGTGGACTGCCCCCATGGGTGAGATAAAGGTGGGCACCGCCTCGTGGACCGACCGGACCCTGCTCGACTCCGGCTGGTACCCGGCGAGCGCCGACACGCCGGAGAAGCGGCTGTCCTACTACGCCCGGCAGTTCCCGCTGGTCGAGGTGGACGCCACCTACTACTCGCCGCCGGCCGAGCGGACCGCCCGGCTGTGGGCCGAGCGCACCCCGGCCGGGTTCACGTTCAACGTCAAGGCGTTCAGTCTGCTGACCGGCCACCCCACCCGCGTCTCCGCGCTCTACAAGGACCTGCGCCCCGAGACCGGCAAGCGCAACGTCTATCCGGACGACCTGCCCGCGCAGGCGTACGAGGAGGTCTGGACCCGGTTCCTGTCCGCCCTCGACCCGCTCGTCGAGGCCGGCAAGCTGGGCGCGCTGCTGTTCCAGTTCCCGCCCTGGTTCACCATCAAGCGGGCCAACAAGCAGTACCTGCTGGAGGTGGCGCGGCGGTGCGCGCCGCTGCGCCCGGTCTTCGAGTTCCGGCACGCGTCCTGGTTCGACGGCGACAACGCCGAGGAGACGCTCGGGTTCCTGCGCGAGCACGAGCTGCCGTTCGTCTGCGTGGACATGCCGCAGGGACACAAGTCGTCCGTCCCGCCGGTGCTGGCGGCCACCGCGGACCTCGCTGTGGTCCGGTTCCACGGGCACAGTGACAAGTGGACCAGCAAGGACATCCACGAGAAGTTCGGCTACGACTACTCCAAGCGGGAACTGCGCGACTGGGCGCCGAAGCTGCGCGAGCTGGCCGGCCAGACCGGGCAGACGCACGTGCTGATGAACAACTGCTACCAGGACTACGCGCAGCGCAACGCCACCACACTCGCCGGCCTGCTCGACGCCTGAGCGTCTCACCCGGTACGGGTGAGGTCCGCTCACCCGCCCCCGGCGCAGCATGGACCGTGGGCGCCGGTTCGGGCGCCGCGACGAGGAGGTGGGTCATGACGGTACGGGTGGTGGCGGACCGACGCCGCGGTGGCGTACTGCACGTGGTCGGCAGCTCCGAGGCGGCACGGCGGGGCGACCGGCCCGGCCGGTTCAGCCCGACCCGGCTGTGGCGGGGCCCCAGCGGTCCGCCGCGCCGCGCCGACGACCGACGCTGGGAGACCGAAGCACGGGGGTGAGCCCGATGGCCGAACAGTTGTTGTCCGCGTTCGAGTCCTCGCTGGACAAGACGAACGTGATCCTCAAGGAGATCGAGTCCGCGTACGGCTGGCCGAAGGAACGGCGCAATCAGTCCTACGCCGCGCTGCGTACCGTGCTGCACCTGTTGCGGGACCGGCTGCCGGTGCAGGAGAGCACCGAGTTCGCCCAGCAGTTGCCGGTGCTGGTGCGCGGGATCTACTTCGACGGCTGGCAGCCGGAGAACGTGCCGATCAAGCTCAACCGTGACGACTTCCTGTACGAGGTGCGCCAGGGCTTCCCGTACGACGTCGAAGGTGGCGCGCAGCGGGTGGTGCAGGTCGTGCTGGACACGCTGCGCCGGCACGTCACCCAGGGAGAGTGGGAGGACGTGAAGGCCACCATGCCGCGTGGCCTGCGTCAGATGATTCCCTGATCCGGCGCCGGACCGGCCCGTCCCGCCCCCTCGGCGGGGCGGGCCGCAGGCGTCCGCGACACCGGCAGCCCGGCCCGCCGGGCCAGCCCGGCGAACGCGACCGCGTCCACGATCGCCGCGCCGCCCGGGTCGTTGTTGAAGTAGACGTACGCCGGCTCGCCGCCGTCGAACGCCCCGGCCAGCCGGCGCACCCAGCCGGCCAGCGCGGCCCGCCCGTAGCGCGGCCACTGCTGCGCCCGGCCCTCGTGCAGCCGCAGGTAACCGAAGTCGGTGGTGCGCCACAGCGGGGTGACCGGCCGGCTGAGCCGGTCCGCCCAGACCAGCGCCGCCCGGTGCCGCTCCAGCACCCGCCGGGTGTCGTCGGTCCACCACGACCGATGCCGCGGCTCCACCGCCACCCGCACGTCGGCGGGGAACCGGCGCAACACGCCGGCCAGCGCGTCCGGGTCGGCGCGCAGCGTCGGCGGGAGCTGCACCAGTACCGGCCCCAGCCGGTCGCCCAGCCCGGAGGCCCGGTCCAGGAACCGGGCCACCGGCTCGGCCGGGTCGCGCAGCCGCTTCACGTGGGTCAGGTAGCGGCTCATCTTCACCGCCACGCAGAAGTCGCCGGGCGTACGCTCCCGCCACGCGGTGAACGTGTCCCGCTCGGGCAGCCGGTAGAACGCGTTGTTCACCTCGACCGTGGCGAACCGCGAGGCGAAGTGCTCCAGCCAGCGCCGCTGCGGCAGCCCGGCCGGGTAGAACCGCTCCCGCCAGTCCCGGTACTGCCAGCCCGACGTGCCGACCAGGAACATCGCCGCGCCCTACTGGAGGTTGATCTGGAAGACCTCGAACGTGGCGCCGAACCGCGCGCCGAGCCGGCTGCCGGCCGGCCGGGCCATGCCCTCCAGGAACTCCTCGGCGTCGAAGCCGCCGTCGCCGAGCCCGCTCAGGTACGCCCCGTGCGCCCGCAGCGACGCCACACCCCGGTCGAACGTGCCGGTCACGTCCACCCCGTGCCGGGCCATCGGCGACCCGGCCGCCCACACCTCACGCACCCGCGACCACGGCTGCGTGCCGTCGGTGAGCTGCTCCGGGAAGATCCACCGGTTGCCGGCGTCGCGGACGGCGTCCAGCGTGGCCCGGCCGCAGGCGATGTGGTCGGCCTGGTTCAACGCGTACGCCCCGTCCCAGGTCTCCCGGAAGTTGTTCGTCAGCACCACGTCCGGCCGGTGCCGGCGTACCACGGCGGCGATCGCCCGGCGCAGCGGCACGCCGTACTCCAGCAGCCCGTCGGGCAGGCCGAGGAACTCGACAGCGGACACCCCGACCACCGCGGCGGAGGCGCGCTGCTCCTCCTCGCGCAGCACCCGGGCGCGCTCCGGCGGCATCCCGTCGATGCCCGCCTCGCCGCTGGTGAGCAGGCAGTAGACGACCTCCTTGCCCTGCCCGGTCCAGCGGGCCACCGCGGCCGCGGCGCCGAACTCCAGGTCGTCCGGGTGGGCCACCACGGCGAGTGCCCGCTGCCAGTCCTCGGTCAGCGGGGTGAGCGGCTCCGGCTGCGTCACGTGCGTCTCCTCGCGTGTCGTCCTCCCGCCATCCTGGCATCCACCCGTCCCGGCCGCTTGCCCCGCGAACCGTCCGTACGGCGGCGTCCGGGCGTCTACGGTGTGGTTAGAGAAGATCGGGCGTGGGGTACCACCCGCTGCACACGGACCCCGGCACCACGCGGGGCGGCACACCGAGGGAGCACCCATGGCATTGAACGACGACGACATCCAGAGCAGCGGCGGCAGCGGCCTGGAGGGCCCGGCCGACGGCGGTGCCACCCCGGGTCAGCACGACGGTGGGGCGGACGGCGGCGCCGAGGGTCCGGCCGACGGCGGCGCGACCCCGGGTCAGCACGACGGTGGGGCGGACGGCAGCGCCGAGGGCCCCGCTGACGGCGGCGCGACCCCGGGTCAGCACGACGGTGGGGCGGACGGCAGCGCCGAGGGCCCGGCCGACGGCGGCGCGACCCCCGGCCAGCGCGACGGCGGCGCCGACGGCAGCGCCTGACACATGAGCACCACGCACGTCGACCCGCCGGGTGGCCACAGCCGCCCGGCGGTTCCGTTCTCCGCGACCGAGGCGCTGGCCCGGTGCGTGGCGGTGGAGCCGGCCAAGTTCGCCGCCGACCACTGGGGGCGCAGCCCGCTGCTGTCCCGCGCCGCCGAACTGCCCAACCCGGACGGCTTCACCGACCTGCTCAGCCCCGCCGGCGCCGACGAGCTGCTCAGCCGCCGCGGCCTGCGTACCCCGTTCCTGCGGGTGGCCAAGGACGGGCAGCTCGTGCCGGCGGCGCGGTTCACCGGCGGCGGTGGCGCGGGCGCCGAGATCGGCGACCAGGTCCTCGACGAGAAGGTGCTGGCGCTGTACGCCGACGGCGCGACGCTGGTGCTGCAGGGCCTGCACCGCACCTGGCCGGCGCTCGTCGACTTCGCCCGCGACCTCGGCACCGCGCTGGCCCAGCCGTTGCAGGTGAACGCCTACCTGACCCCGGCCGGCAGTCAGGGCTTCGCCACCCACTACGACACCCACGACGTGTTCGTGCTCCAGGTGGACGGGCGCAAGCACTGGCGGATCCACCCGCCGGTGCTGGCCGACCCGCTGGAGCGCCAGCCCTGGGGCGGCCGGGCCGACGAGGTCTCCGCGACCGCCGACGGGCGCCCGGCGCTGGACGTCGTGCTCGAACCGGGCGACGCGCTCTACCTGCCGCGCGGCTGGCTGCACAGCGCCCAGGCGCAGGAGTCCAGCTCGCTGCACCTGACCGTGGGCATCCGGGCGCTGACCCGGTACGCCGTGGTCGAGGAGCTGCTCGCGCTCGCCGCCGAGGACGCGCGGCTGCGCGCGAGCCTGCCGTTCGGGCTCGACCTGGCCGACCCGGACGCGATCGAGCCGGAGCTGACCGAGACCGTCGAGGCGCTGCGCGACTGGCTGCTGCGGGCCGACCCGGCGGCGGTGGCCGACCGGCTGCGCGCCCGGGTCTGGCCGGCCTCCCGCCCGGCGCCGATCCGGCCGCTGGCCCAGGCCGAGGCGCTGGCCCGGCTGACCCCGGACAGCGAGGTGGCGGTGCGCGGCGGCCTGCGCTGGCAGCTCTCCCCGGGCGCCGGCGGACGGGTCACGCTGCGCGTGCCCGACCGGACGCTCACACTGCCCGGCACCTGCGAGGCGGCGCTGCGCGCGCTGCTCACCGGCGAGGTGACCCGGGTCGGCGACCTGCCCGGCCTGGACGACGACGCCGACCGCCTGACCCTGACCCGCCGCCTGCTGAAGGAGGCGGTCCTGATCCCCGCCCGACCCGGGCGATCATGAGGGTGACCGGCGGCGCGACGGGCGTGTCGCGCCGCCAACCTCATGATCGACGGCGTGGGAGCCGGCCGGCGGGGCGGCGGTCAGCTCGTGTAGGTCACCGTCAGCAGGAGCAGGGTCGTGACCAGGCCGGAGGCGGCCACCAGGATCATCGGGCGCGGGGTCAGCACCGCGTGGCGGCGGTCGGCCAGCAGCCGGGCCGGCGCCAGCCCGATCACCGGACCGAGCAGCGTCACCACCAGCGCCAGCACCGGCAGGCCCACCGCCAGGTCGCCGCTGGAACCGGCGGCGAGCGCCCGCGCCCCCACCCCCAGCGCGTACGCCACCAGCGCCCCGCCGATGCCGCACGCGACCAGCAGCGGGTTCACCGAGCCGGGCAGCTCGCCCGGCGCCCCGGTGCGTTCCAGCAGCTCCCGGACCGCCCGCAGCAGCGGCACCGGGTCACCGGCGGCGCCGCGTACCGGGCCGGGCGGGTCACCGAGCCGCCGGGCGCCCATGCCCAGCCGGGCCCGCAACTGCGTCCACAGGTGAGTGACCTCGCCGTCGACGCGCTCCACCAGCCGCGACGCCTCGGCCACCTCCGCCTCGGCCTGCCGCACCTGCTCCTCCGCCTCGGCCACCGCCCGGTCGGCGGCGGCCACCTGCTGGGCGTACCAGGTGTGCGCCTCGGCCCGCTGGGCGGACACCCGGGCGGTCAGCTCGGCGAGCCGGCGGATCTGCGCGTGGTACGTGTCACTGGCAACCGGTTCGTTCATCGGGAGGGACCATAAGGGATGATCACCTGTCCGGTGCGGTGCACCGCCCGGTCGAAGTAGAGACCGCGCCACGGCCGGGGATACCAGTCCGGCCCGCCGCTGCCCGGATACAGCGACGAGCCCAGCTCACCGCCCTGCACGTCCAGCGCCACCCAGGCGCCGATCTGGTCCGTGCGCGCGCCCGCGCCGCCCAGGTCGACCCGCATCCGGGCCACCCCACGCCACCAGGCCAGCACGTGCGTACGACGTTCCGGCCCGTCGTGCAGGATCCGGCGCAACTGCTCCAGCCCGGTCCGCGTACCGGCCTTGCCGGCGAGCGCCGCGGCCGCCGCGTCCACCGCGTACAGCAGCAGGAAGTGCGGGGTACGCGCCGCACCCGGCGCGCCCAGCCCGTCACCTGCCTCGGCCATCAGCTCCGGCACCGTCTCCTCGTCGTACCAGGAGGCGTCGCCGGCCAGATCCTCGTACAGGGCGCGGGCGGCCGGGTCGGCGTCGGGGTCGAGGCAGGCGATGGAGAACCGGGCGGTGCCGGGCCGGTACTGCCGGGCCAGCGACCGGGCGGCGGCGTCGAGCACCGCGCACGCCTCGTCCACCCGGGTGCCCAGCACGGCCAGGTTGCGGCCCGGCGCCCGGGGCAGCCGCAGCGCCGCCGAGCGGGCCTGCACGTCGATGATCTCGCCGAGCAGCGCCACCGGGCTGCGCGGCACACCCTGCTCCGGCGCGGTCAGCGCGCGGAAGTCCGGCGCGTCGGCCAGCTTCGGGATCGCGTCGCCGTCGAACAGCCGGGCCGGCGCGGCGTCCTGCGGGCGCATCCGCCACAGCCGGTGCTGAAGCTCGCTCCACGTCTCCCAGTCGCTCGCCGACGGGATCCGGGCCACCTCGTTCCCCTCGGCCAGGCCCGACTCGGCGTTGACGACCGCGTGGTGGCGGGGCAGCGACTGCGCCGCGTCGTTGCGCTCGGCCAGGATGCGCAGCGCCTTCGGCAGCGCGATCCGCAGCGTGAACTGGGCGACGAGCGCGGGCCGCCCCCACAGCGCCTCGATGCCGCGCACGTCCTGCGAGGCGAGCACCAGGTGGATGCCCTGCGACCGGCCCCGCCGGGCCAGGTCCTCCAGCAGGTCGGCGGCCTCCCGGGCGACCACGTCCCGGCCGGCGAGCAGCGCCTGGAACTCGTCGACCACCGCGACGATGCGCGGCCAGTGCCCCTCCGGGTCCACCGCGCGCAGCTCGGCCAGCTTGGTGACCTCGTGCTTCTTCGCCGCGTCGGCGCGCCGGCGCAGCTCCTCGGCGAGGAAGCGCAGCAGCGCCAGGCCGAACTCCCGGTCGGTGTTCACGTTGATGCCGACCAGCCGCATGTGCGGCAGCCAGCTCGGGTCTCGGCGGCCCTGCGCGAACCGGGCGAAGGACACGCCCTCCTTGAAGTCCAGCAGATAGAACTCCAGCTCGGCGGGGGAGTAGCGGGCGGCGAGCGCGCCGATCCAGGCGAAGATCAGGTTCGTCTTGCCGGTGCCCGACGGGCCGCCGATCAACGCGTGCGGCGGGTAGTCGCCGAGCGTGAGCAGCACCTGCCGCCCGTGCGGGCCCTCGCCGATCGGGGCGCTGAGCCCGTGCGCGGAGTCCTCCCGCCAGTACTCGTCCGGCGGCGGGAGCAGGTCGGTGAACGGTGTCGGCGGCGGGCCGGCGGCCACCCGGGAGGCGACGGCGCGGCACGTCTCGGTGACCAGCGCGGGCGGCGGCGGCGCGTCGAGCACCACCGGTAGCCCGGCCACCCGGGCGTCGTCCGGCTCCACGGTGATCCGGGTGACGGTCGGGTCGTCCGGCAGCTCGATGCCGCGGACCACCAGGTGCACGCCGCAGGCGGCCCCGGTGCGTACCACCCGGTCGAGCTGGCCGCGCTCGTGGCGGGACAGCTCGTCGCCGCCGAGCAGCACCGCCACCCGCCACGGCTCCGGGCGGCGCCCGGTGGCGGCGGCCAGCTCGCGCAGCGAACCGTACTCACCGGCGAGCACCGTGGCGTTGATCCGGCGGATCTGCTCCACCAGGTCGTCCAGCAGCCGGCCCAGCCCGCCCGGCCCGACGGACGTGAGCAGCCCGGCCGTGCCCAGCGGCGCGAACCCGGCCAGGCCGCCGCCCAGGTGCTCCGGGTCGTACCCGTAGAGCCGCACCGCGCCCGGGTCGGCCCGCCCGACCGAGCGCAGCAGCAGCGCGGGCACCACGGCGGCGAGCCCGTCCCGGTCGCCGCCGGCCAGGTGCGCGTGCCCGGCGTCCAGGAGCGGGACCAGCGCCGGCACCGGTTCGGCGCCGTCGAGGCGTACCGTGCCGACGCGCAACGCGCCGGGCGGCTCGGACCGGCCGGCGGGCGTGGCCTGCCAGCGGTCCCAGGGCGCGGACGCCGCGCCGGGCGCCTCCCGCTGTGCCGCGGCGGCGGCCCGGCGGGCCAGCTCGGCGAGGCGGGCGGTGTGCCGGGCGTCGATCTCGGCCAGGCGCCGGTCGCGGGCGGCCCCCACCCGGGCGGGCACCGCCGCGGCGGCCCGGCGGGTACGGGCCAGCCGGTCCCGCCCGGCGGCCAGCTCGGCCTCGGCGGCGGTGAGCCGGGTACGGGTGGCGCCCAGGGCCTCGGAGAGCATTCCCCGGACCCGCGTCACCAGTCGAGCGCGGACGTCAGCCACGGGACGGCTCCCGATCGTCGGTGTCCTTGGGCAGGTCCCGGCCGAGCCGGTCGAGCAGTACGCCGGTGAGCACGCCCGCGGTGACCGCCGGGTCGGCCGCGTGCGGCTGCTCCGCGTCGTCGTCGCGGCGCGGCGGGGGCATCCGGCACACCCGGGTCAGCAGCGTGTCCAGCACCGGCCGCGGCAGCCCGGGCAGCAGGTCGCGGACCCGGGAGTCCAGCGCGCCGCGCAGCCGGGGCAGGTCGTCCGCGCGGGGCGGATGGCCGAGCAGCTCACCGGCCAGCTCGCGCAGCAGGGGCGGGGTGATCGCGGCCAGCCCCAGCCCCACGTCGGCGTGCGCCCGGCGCAGCTCGCGGTGCAGCCGGTCCCGGTCGCCGGAGCGGATCCCGGCGACCACCCGGCGCAGCAACTCGTGGGAGTCCTCGACGCGCTCGTCCGGCTCGTCCGGCGCGCCCTCACGGCCGCCGGTCAGCTCCGCCACCCGCACCGCCCACCAGCGCCGCACCGCCGGTTGCTCGCCCGGCTCGGCGGCCGCGCCCGGTGCGGGCGGGATCTCGCCGCGTGGCGTGTCGTGCCGGGGCGGCCGCTCGCCCGGCGGCGCCGGCCGCGCGCCGTCCGGTGCCAGCCCGATCGCGGCCAGGTACGCGGTGAGCTGTTCCTGCGCCACGCGCAGCGCGTAGCCCGCCGTCTCGGCGTGCTCGGTGGCCGAGGACAGCTCCGGCACCCCCATCGGGTCGGACGACTCCTGGCGCACCCAGCGCAGCCGCTCCTGCGCCTGGCCGAGCTTCTCCAGCGCGGCGGCGAGCTGCGCCAGCGGCAGTTCCTCGGCGGCGGCGCGCACCTGCGCGCCGATGTCCTCGACGATGGACACGGCCGGCCTCAGAGCGTCGCGACGTAGAGCTGTGCCTGCTCGACCGCGACCAGTGTCGCGGCCAGACACTCCTCCAGCTCCTGGCCCGCCTGTGTCAGCGAGGCCTGGGCCGCCTCGACCGTCTCGTGGCCGCTGCCCTCCAGCGCGCCGGCCAGCGTCTGCTGCGCCTCGGCCAGCTTCTCGCCGGCCGCCTGCACCGCTGTCTGGCCGTCACCGATCTGCTGGAGAGCGACATCGATGGCGGCCTTCAGCTCGGCGACGCTCGCCACGGGGACCTCCTGGGGGCGGAAGAGATCTCCATTACAACCCATCCCGGCGGGTGGGCGAACATCCACCCTCGCGGCGTTGCGGCCCCGGTGTCCGGTTCCGCCCCTGACGTGCGCGAAGACCCCGCCGCTGGTCCTGCCGGCGGACCCCGCGGTCCCGTCGGCGGGACCAGGTGATCTAACGGCCCAGCCAGCGCGGGCCGCGTACCTCCGCGCCGAGCGCGGTCACCCGCTCGCGCAGCTCCCGGTCGGCGGTGACCACCACCCGCCGCCGATCCGGCGCGGCGGCGACCAGCTCGACGATCGTGTCGTCGCCGGAGCCGGGCGCGGAGACGACCTCCACGCCGGGCGCGGGCGCCACGTGCCGGGCCGCGCCCTCCACCACCAGCACCACCTGCACCGGCGGCGGCAGCTCCGGTGGCACGCCCGTCTCCGCGACGGACACCAGCGCGTCGCGCAGCCGGACCGCCGCGCCGGCCCGGTCCCGCCACCAGCCGTCCGGGCGCGAGCCCACCACGTTCGCGCCGTCCACGATCAGCAGCGGTCTGCTCTCCATGCCCCCAGACTGCCATCCCGCCGCGTTTGTCGCGCCGACCGCCGGGTAGCCACCGCCGACCGTGCCGCGCGTGCCGGGTGCCGGTCGTGCCGACTGACTGCGGAGGACGAGATGACGGGACCGGGTGACTTCGGCAACGACCCCTGGGACGAGTTCCTGGCCCGATACTTCGGCCGGGGCGAGGGGGGACGCCGGCCGGCGCACCGGGTGGACATCACGCGCCTGATGACCGCGGACGCCCGGGAGATGCTCGCCGACGCGGCCCGCCGTGCCGCTCAGAAGCACAGCAACGACCTGGACACCGACCACCTGCTCTGGGCGGCGTTGCAACGCGAGCCGCTGCGCGACCTCGTACGCCGGGCCGGCGCCGACCCGGACGCGCTGCTGGGCGCGCTGGGTGGGCGCGGTGACGGCGCGCCGCACGGAGAGGTGCCGCCGAACCTGTCGCTGACCCCGGCCGCGAAGCGGGCGCTGCTCGACGCCCACCAGCTGTCCCGCGCGATGGGCGCCAACTACATCGGTCCCGAGCACATTCTGATGGCGCTGCCGCTGAACCCCGAGTCGCCGGCCGGCCGGATGCTCGCCGCCGGCCGGATCCAGCCGGAGTCGTTGCAGGCGGCCAGCGCCGAACGGGGAGCGATGAACGCCCCGCGCCCGGACCGGGGCACCCCGACGCTCGACCAGTACGGACAGGACCTCACCGATCTGGCCCGGATGGACCAGATCGACCCGGTGATCGGCCGGGCCGACGAGATCGAGCAGGCGGTGGAGATCCTGTCCCGGCGGACCAAGAACAACCCGGTGCTGATCGGCGAGGCCGGTGTCGGCAAGACCGCGATCGTGGAGGGCCTCGCCGAGCGGATCTGCGACGGCGACGTGCCGCAGACGCTGATCGGCAAGCGGGTGATCCAGCTCGACCTGGCCGGCCTGGTCGCCGGCACCCGCTACCGGGGTGACTTCGAGGAGCGCCTGAAGAAGGTGATCGACGAGATCCGCGCCCACCGCGAGGAGCTGATCATCTTCCTGGACGAGATCCACACGCTGGTCGGCGCGGGCGGCGCCGGCAGCGAGGGCGGGATGGACGCCTCGAACATGCTCAAGCCGGCCCTGGCGCGCGGCGAGCTGCGGGTGATCGGCGCGACCACGCTCGACGAGTACCGGCGCAGCATCGAGAAGGACGCCGCGCTGGCCCGCCGGTTTCAGCCGGTGCTGGTGCCCGAGCCGACCGTCGACGACACCATCGCGATCCTGCGCGGCCTGCGCGACAGGTACGAGGCGCACCATCAGGTCCGGTTCACCGACGAGGCACTGGTCGCCGCCGCTGAGCTGTCCGACCGGTACGTCACCGACCGGTTCCTGCCGGACAAGGCGATCGACCTGATCGACCAGGCCGGCGCCCGGGTGCGGCTGCGCACCCGTACCCCCGCCGAGGACGTGCGCGAACTGGAGCAGCAGCTCGACGAGATGCGCCGGGACAAGGAGCAGGCGGTCTCCGACGAGCAGTACGAGCGGGCCTCCGCGCTGCGCGACCGGCTCGCCGAACTGGAGGACCAGGTCCGCCGCGCCCGCGGCGACGAGGGGCCCAGCCACGTGCCCGAGGTGGGGCCGACGGAGATCGCCGAGGTGGTCTCCCGGGCCACCGGCATCCCGGTCACCCAGCTCACCGAGGAGGAACGCGACCGGCTGCTGCGCCTGGAGGGACACCTGCACGAGAAGGTGATCGGGCAGGACGACGCGGTCAGCGCCGTCGCCGAGGCGGTACGCCGGTCCCGTACCGGCCTGGCCGACCCGGACCGGCCGATGGGCAGCTTCCTGTTCCTCGGCCCGACCGGCGTCGGCAAGACCGAGCTGGCCCGGGCCCTGGCCGAGGCGCTGTTCGGCGAGGCGGACCGGATGGTCCGGGTGGACATGAGCGAGTTCCAGGAGCGGCACACGGTCAGCCGGCTCGTCGGCGCCCCGCCCGGGTACGTCGGCTACGAGGAGGCCGGCCAGCTCACCGAGGCGGTCCGCCGCCGCCCGTACGCGGTGGTGCTGCTCGACGAGATCGAGAAGGCGCACCCGGACGTGTTCAACATCCTGCTCCAGGTGCTCGACGACGGCCGGCTCACCGACAGCCAGGGCCGCACCGTCAACTTCAAGAACACCGTGCTGATCATGACCAGCAACCTCGGCTCGGAGCTGATCACCGGCACCCAGCGCACCGTCGGCTTCGCCACCGGCGCACCCGGCGAGCAGGAGAGCCACGAGCTGCGGGAGCGGCTGATGCGCCGGCTCCAGGAGAACTTCCGCCCGGAGTTCCTCAACCGCATCGACGAGGTGATCATCTTCCAGCGGCTGGAGGCCGAGCAGCTGCGCCAGATCACCGGGCTGCTGCTGGAGGAGACCCGCCGCCGCATGCACGCCCAGGACATCCAGGTCGAGTTCACCACCGCCGGCGTCGACTGGCTCGCCGAGCACGGCTACCAGCCCGAGTTCGGCGCCCGCCCGCTGCGCCGCGTGATCCAGCGGGAGGTCGACAACCGGCTGTCCCGGATGCTGCTGCAGCACGAGGTCTCACCGGGGCAGAAGGTCATCGTCGACGCCCGCGACGACCAGCTCGTCTTCGACGTCACCGCCGGTGAGCGGGGAGGCTACGCGCCGGCCACCACGTCCCATCCCCGATGACCGGCCGGGGCACGTCCCGGCCGGGCCGGGACGTGCCGTCACCGAAGGACCGGAGGGCGGACATGACCGAACCCGAGGAAGTCCCCGACGACGACACCGGGGCCGGTGGACCGATCGAGGCGGCACCGACGGCGAACCCGTCCCGGGTCCGGGTGCCGCCGGAGGGCCTGAAGCAGCACACACCGAACGAGGGCGAGCCGGCACCCGGGCCGCCGCCGGGAGAGGAGGCGTGATGGTACGCGAGGCGCGACTCGACCCCGAGGTCGAGGTGATCTGGGACGACTTCCACGCCGAGGTGAACGTGCCCTCCGAGACGCTGCGGCAGTGGCTGCTGACCCGCGGCTCGGGGGAGGAGGCGTTCGGCCCGGATCCGGACCTCGGCCTGCCCGAGCCCGGCCGGCAGATCCTCGCCGTGCTGCGCAAGCGCAAGGTCGACCTCACGCCGGAGGACATCGAGGTGATGCAGGAGGCGATCAGCCGGATCCGGGAGCTGACCGCGCAGCGGCCAAGCCGCGGCAACGCCGACGACGAGTGGCGCCACGCCCTGCTCGACCTCGGTCACGACGTCCTCGTCGAACGCTGAGCCGGCACGGCGGCGCCCGGGCGGACCACCCGCCCGGGCGCCGCCCGCTACTCCGACTCCAGGCTGGGCAGCCGCAGCCCGGCCGCGTCCGCCGCGGCCTGCCGGTCGGCCCGGGCGCGTTCCTCGCGGCTGAGCAGGTTGGCGTACTCGGTCACGTCGGCCGGGCCCGGCACCTCCGGCAACCGGCGCAGGAACGCCTCCACCTCGGCGGAGGCGGTGGTGTGCGCGGTGGCCGCCTGGCGCAGCAGCTCCCGCTGGTCGGCGGCCGGATACAGATCAGTCATGTCGCCGGTGATACCCGGGTTCAGGCGATTCGCACCCCGCCCGAGCCGTTCGGCTGCACGCCGAACTCCGGGTGCGCCAGCAGCCAGCCCAGGTATTCCGGATGGTTGGCCAGCGCGTCGGTGTACGACGCGACCGCCGCCGCCAGCACCGGCTCGGCCACCGCCGCGGCCGGCACGTCCGGGTGCCAGCCCAGCAGCAGCCGCCAGCGCAGCGGTGTGCCGGCCAGCCGGCGGGTGACCAGCCCGGCCACCGGACGGAACGTGGCCTGGCACAACGCCACCGCCTCGCCCGCGTCCACCAGGTCCAGCGCGGCCCGCACGTCCGCCTCGTACACCTTCTTCGGGGTGAAGCCGGCGCGGGCGCAGGCCGCGGCGAAGCAGTCGCCGAAGCAGCCGTCGCCCGGCGCGGCCACCCACCGCGCGCGCCGCAGGTCGACCAGGTCGACCTCGGCGCGGCCGGCCAGCGGGTGGGTCTGCGGCAGCAGCACGCAGATCGGCTCGACCGCCACCTCCCGCCAGCTCAGCCCGAACCCCGCCGACGGCGTCGAGTCGCCGCACACGCCGGTCAGCGCGAAGTCGAGCCGGCCGCCGGCGACCATCTGCGCCAGCTCGTCCACCGACCAGGAGCCGTACGTGGTGATCTGCGCGTCCGGCCGCTCGGCGGCGAGCCGGTGCACCAGCCGGCCCAGGATCGGGCTGTTCACCCCGCCGAAGCGGTACCGGCGCAGCGGATCGCCCGCACCGGCCATCCGGGCCGCCTCGTCCCGCAGGCCCTTCATCGCCGGCAGCAGCACCCGCGCCCGGTCCAGCACCAGCTCACCCAGCGCGGTGGGGCGGGCGCCGCGGCGGTCCCGCTCGAACAGCGGCCCGCCCAGCGCCCGTTCGATCCGCTGAAGCTGGGCGGTCAGCGCCGGCTGGGCCAGGCCGAGCGCCGAGGCGGCCTTGGTGACGCTCCCCGTCTCCGCGATCGCGCAGACCACACGCAGGTGTCGCAGCTCCAGATCCATACCGTGACGGTAGGACCACGAACCGATACACGGAAGGGTCGATCGGCTCACCCCTCGCGGCGATGCTCCAGGTCGCTCAGCCGGGTACGCCGTCCGGTGACCGCGTCGCGCACCTTGTCCAGCACCCCGACCGCCGGTTCGACGATCTTGTTCCAGGGCGGGGTGGCCGGCGTGCCGGGGTGCGGGCGGGTCGGCGCCGCCTCCTCCGCGATCTCCCACCGGTTGCCCAGCCGGATCAGCTCGGCGTCGCTGGCCACCTCGCGCAGCGGCGTGACCAGCGCCGCGACGCGGCTGACGTGCCGGCGTACCCGCTCGGCCACGTCCGCGACCGCCGGGTCGTCGGCGCCGGACAGCTCCTTGAGCGCGGTCAGCAGCCCGGCGTCGGCCTCGATCTCCCGCTCGACCAGCTCGGCGGCGTCCGGCATCGCGGCACGGGCCGCCGGGAACAGGTACTGCTCCTCGGCGGACAGGTGCCGGGACACCGCCGCGGTCAGGACGTCGAGCACCTCGCGCCGGCCGGCGGCGTCCAGCGCCGGATCGGTCACCCGGTCGGCCAGCCCCAGCAGCGCCCGGTGCTCGGTGTCCACGAGGTCGGCGACGCTGCGCCCACCCGGCCGGTACGCGTCGTCGGCGGCGGGCGGCAGCGGCGGCAGGGGGACGGTCATGGTGCCCTCCTCGTGACGGCGGGAGTCGATGTCCGGGCGGTCCGGCGGTACCCGTCCCGGCGATCCGCGAAACCGCCGCCCGCCACCGGCGGCCCGCGACCACCTCACCTGCTGGTATAAGGAAGCGATGACGAGCGACGCCACCCCTGCCCGACCCGACGCCACCGACGAGGTCGTCGACCTCTGCCGCGACCTGCTGCGCATCGACACCACCAACACCGGCGACAACGACACCAGCGTGGGGGAGCGGCGCGCCGCCGAGTACGTGGCGGAGAAACTCGCCGAGGTCGGCGTGGACGCCGAGATCCACGAATCAGCGCCCGGCCGGGCCAACCTGGTCGCCCGGATCCCCGGCACCGAGCCCGGCCGCGACGCGCTGCTCGTGCACGGCCACCTCGACGTGGTGCCCGCCGACCCGGACGAGTGGTCGGTGCACCCGTTCTCCGGCGAGATCCGCGACGGCTACCTGTGGGGCCGCGGCGCGATCGACATGAAGGACTTCGACGCGATGGTGCTCGCGGTGGTCCGCGACTGGCAGCACACCGGCGTCCGCCCCCGGCGCGACGTGGTGCTCGCCTTCACCGCCGACGAGGAGGCCGGCAGCGACTACGGTGCGCACTTCCTCACCCGGCGCCACCGCGACCTGTTCGACGGCTGCACCGAGGCGATCGGCGAGGTCGGCGGCTTCTCCTACTCGGTCGACGAGCAGCGCCGCCTCTACCTGATCGAGACCGCCGAGAAGGGCATCGACTGGCTGCGCCTGCACGCCAAGGGCCGGCCCGGCCACGGCTCGATGGTGCACGACGACAACGCCGTCACCGCGCTCGCCGAGGCGGTCGCCCGGATCGGCCGGCACCGCTTCCCGGTGGTGATGACCGACACCGTACGGGCGTTCCTGGCCGAGGTCGCAGACGTGCTCGGCATCGAGATCGACCCGGACGACCCGGAGACCGCGATCGCCAAGCTCGGCCCGATCGCCAACATCATCGGCGCGACCGTCCGCAACACCGCCAACCCGACCCGGCTGGCCGCCGGCTACAAGGACAACGTCATCCCCGGCCGGGCCACCGCCACCATCGACTGCCGCAGCCTGCCCGGGCAGAGCGAGGAACTGGAGCGGCAGCTGCGCGAGCTGGTCGGGCCGGACATCGCCATCGAGTACGTCCAGCGCCAGCCCGCCCTGGAGACCACGTTCGACGGTGACCTGGTGGCGCGGATGTCGGAGGCGCTGCGCGCCGAGGACCCGGGCGCGCACCCGGTGCCGTACATGCTCTCCGGCGGCACCGACGCCAAGGCGTTCTCCCAGCTCGGCATCCGCTGCTTCGGGTTCGCGCCGCTGCGGCTGCCCGCCGACCTCAATTTCTCCGGCCTGTTCCACGGCATCGACGAGCGGGTTCCACTGGACGGACTACAGTTCGGCGTGCGGGTTCTGGACCGCTTCCTCCGTACCTGCTGACCGCGCCCGCCGCGGCGCCGCCGGCGCGGACCCCCCATCGCGAAGGGACTGCCACACATGACCGACCAGCACGGTGAGCTGGACGCCGCCCTCGAGCGGGTGATCGACGCGGCCCGCGCCCACCTGGCCGCCGTCCGGGCCGCCCAGGGCCGGATCGACGACGACGCCGTCTGGCAGGCGTACGTCGCGTTGAACAACGCCTCGTTCGCCTACGACGAGCAGCTGCTCGACGCGTTCGGCGAGGTGACGCCCTGGGACGTGGAGTCGATCGACCCGGACGAGGCCGACGAGCGCTTCGGCGCCGTCGAGGGCGGCGAGCCCACCGACCCGCACCCGCGGGTCATCTCGGTGCGGCAGCGGCGCGACTACCGGGTGCCCAGCGTCGCCGCGCTGCTGCGCGCGGCCGAGGCGGCCCGCCGGGAGGGCACCCCGGAGGAGGACGAGCCGGCGCCGGTGGAGGGGGTCGGCGAGGCGGTGCTGGAGCTGCTGCAGAGCGGCGACGGCTCGCTGTCCGCGCTCGACGTGCCGGAGCTGGAGCCGCTGGACGGTGTGGTGATGGTCAGCGAGGTCGGCACCCCGGTCGACCTGGAGTCGTTCGACGACGACGACCCGGTCGGCCCGTTCCAGCCGGCCGCCGACGACCGGCTGGTCGGCCGGCTCGACGAGCACCCGTTCATGGAGCTCGACGAGGAGCACGACCACGCGCACTAGGCCGTACGCGTCCCCGGGGCGGCGCCGCGTCGCGCGGCCCCGGGGACGGGCCCCTCGTCAGTACGACAGGCCCGGCTGTGACTGGTTGACCAGGCGGCGCCGCAGCACCACCTGCCGCGTGCCGTCCCGGTAGAGCCGCACCCGGGCCAGCTCCCAGCCGGAGAACTCGGCCTGGATCGCCAGCTGCGCCGCGGCGGTCAGCCGATCGACGTTCGAGGGCAACCGCAGCGGCGCGTATTCGTAGTCCATGCCCCTATGCTGCCCAGCTCGCGGGCCCTCCGCCACCCCCTGCGGGTGACCCGGATCGCTCCGGCGCGGCTCAGCCGTCGCGCTCCGGGTAGCCCACCGGCACCGCCGACACGTCGTCCAGCGCCGTGACGATCTCCTCCGGCAGCGTCATCCGCTCCACCTGCAACGCGCCGAGCAGCTGCCCGACGGTGCGGGCGCCGAGGATCGGCGCGGTCACGCCCGGCCGGTCCCGCACCCAGGCCAGCGCCACCTCCAGCGGCGACACGCCGAGCCCGCCGGCCGCGATGGCGACCGCCTCCACGATGCTGGAGCAGCGCGGCTCCAGGTACGTCGCGACGAAACGCTCGAAGTGCGGCGACACCGCCCGCGAGTCGGCCGGGCGGCCGTTGCGGTACTTGCCGGTGAGCACACCCCGGCCCAGCGGCGACCAGGGCAGCACGCCGAGCCCCATCCCCGCGCAGGCGGGCAGCACCTCCCGCTCCACGCCGCGCTCCAGCAGCGAGTACTCCACCTGCGCGGCGACCACCGGGGCGCGCCCCGGCCAGGCGGCCTGCCAGGCGGCGGCCCGGGCGGTCTGCCAGCCGGAGAAGTTCGACACACCCACGTAGCGGGCCTTCCCGCTGGACACCGCGTGGTCCAGGGCCGAGAGCGTCTCCTCCAGCGGGGTGTCCGGGTCGTACCCGTGCACCTGCCACAGGTCGACGTGGTCGGTGCCCAGCCGGCGCAGCGAGGCGTCCAGCGTGCGCAGCAGGTGCCCGCGCGAGCCGTCCCGGCGGCGGCTGCCCGGCCGCAGGCCCGCCTTGGTGGCGATCAGCAGCTCGTCGCGGTCCACCAGGCTGCCCAGCAGCGAGCCGATCACCGACTCGGCGTCGCCGTCGGCGTACACGTCGGCGGTGTCGACGAGGTTGCCGCCCGCGTCGAGGTAACTCTTCAGCTGGGCGGCCGCGTCGTCGGCATCGGTGTCCCGTCCCCAGGTCATGGTGCCGAGCGCGAGCCGCGATACCGCCAGCCCGCTTCGGCCGAGCGGTCGCTGTTGCATGGGTGAACCTTATTTCGAACCCGGCGTCACGGATATCCTCGCCGCAGTCGACTTCCCGCGCGACCTCCACCCGGTGTGACATGTTCGGGGCGAGCCGGACGTCGAGGGTGCCACCCTCATTGCGTAACCTGATGCGACCTGTGGTGCGGACGGTGGGAGGATCAGTGCGACTCGGGCTCAACCTCGGATACCAGACGGCGTGGAGCACGCCCTTCGACCACCTGGCGTTGGCCCAGGAGGCGGACCGGCTCGGCTACTCGGTGGTCTGGGCCGCGGAGGCGTACGGCTCGGACTCGCCGAGCATGCTGGCCTGGATCGCCGGGCAGACGGAGCGCATCGACGTGGGCTCCGCGGTCATGCAGATCCCGGCCCGTACCCCGGCCATGACCGCGATGACCGCCGCGACCATCGACACGCTCTCCGGCGGCCGGTTCCGGCTCGGCCTGGGCGTGTCCGGCCCGCAGGTCTCCGAGGGCTGGCACGGCGTGCGGTTCGCCAAGCCGCTGGCCCGCACCCGGGAGTACGTCGACATCGTCAAGCTGGCGGTGGCCCGCAAGGAGGTCGCGTACGACGGCGAGCACTACACGCTGCCGCTGCCCGACGGCCCCGGCAAGGCGCTGCGGCTGGGCTTCCACCCGCCGCGCGAGCACATCCCGATCTACCTGGCCGCCGTCGGCCCGAAGAACCTGGAGCTGGCCGGCGAGATCGCCGACGGCTGGCTGGCCGTCTTCTACTCCCCGGAGTTCGCCGAGGAGCACCTCGCCTCGGTCCGGGCCGGCCGCGCGGCGGCGGGCAAGGAGCTGGCCGGCTTCGACGTGGTGCCGTCCGTGCCGGTCGTGGTCGGCGACGACATCGCCACCTGCGCCGAGCTGGTGCGCTGGTACGCCGCGCTGTACGTGGGCGGCATGGGCAGCCGCAAGCAGAACTTCTACAACCAGCTCGCCACCCGGATGGGCTACGGCGACGCGGCCCGCGAGGTGCAGGACCTCTACCTGGCCAAGCGGCAGCGCGACGCGGCCGCCGCCGTACCGATGGAGTTCATCGACCGCACCTCGCTGCTCGGCCCGAAGGAGCGCATCGCCGAGCGGATGCGGGAGTACGCCGCCGCGGGCGTGACCACGCTGTCGGTGTCGCTGTTCGTGGCCGACCGGGAGAGCGGGGTGCAGACCCTGCGTACCGTCGCCGAGGCGCTGGAGCTGTCCGGAGTCGGCGAGTGACCTGGATCGAGGCCGTCGTCCTGGGCCTGGTCCAGGGACTGACCGAGTTCCTTCCGGTCTCCTCGTCCGGGCACCTGCGGATCACCTCGGCCCTGTTCTTCGGCCGGGACGCGGGCGCGTCGTTCACCGCGGTGACCCAGCTCGGCACCGAGGCCGCCGTCCTGATCTACTTCGCCAAGGACATCTGGCGGATCGTCCGGACCTGGTTCGTCGGCCTGGTCGACCGCTCGGTGCGGTCCAGCCTCGACTACCGGATGGGCTGGTACGTCATCGTCGGCACCATCCCGATCGGCATCTTCGGGCTGATCTTCAAGGACCAGATCCGCACCGCCGGCCGTGACTTGCGGTTGGTGTCGACCACGCTGATCCTCGGCGCGATTGCGCTGGCCTTCGCCGAGTACTGGGGCCGGCAGACCCGCACGCTGGAGAACTTCCGGATGCGCGACGGCGTGGTGATGGGTTTCGCGCAGGCCGCGGCACTCATCCCGGGTGTGTCCCGCTCGGGCGGCACCCTCACCGCCGGCCTGCTGCTCAACCTCACCCGGGAGACCGCGGCCCGCTACTCGTTCCTGCTGGCCATCCCGGCCGTGGTGATCTCCGGCCTGTTCAGCCTGCCGGACGTCTTCGAACCGTCCGCGCCGGGCACCGCCGCGCCGAGCGTGGCGCAGATGGTGGTCGCGACGCTCATCGCGTTCGCCGTCGGGTACGCGGCCATCGCCTGGCTGCTGCGCTACGTCGCCCACCACACGCTGTACGTCTTCGTGCTGTACCGGGTGGCGCTGGGCAGCCTGGTCATCTGCCTGCTGGCGACCGGCACGATCAGCGCCACCTGACGCTGTCTCCTGGCACGCGAGAAGGCCGGCACCCCGTTGGTTCGGGGTGCCGGCCTTTCGTTTTGTCCTATCAGCTGTTCCAGTGCTGGGCGACGAGGTCGGCGGCCTGCTGTTCCCACTGGGCGTAGTGGTCGGGGTAGGCGGAGACCTGGACGGTCTGGGCGGCCTTGGTCAGGGGCATGTCGCGCCAGCCGTCGACCTGCTTGAGGCCCTTGAGGAACGCGGTGGTGGAGTATTCGGGGTCGGTGATCTGCTCGACCGTGCCCCAACCCGAGGAGGGGCGCTGCTGGAACAGGCCCTGCGAGTCGTGGTCGTTGCGGTCACCGAGGTGGCCGAGGTTCTCCAGCTTCGACTCCTGCAGGGCGGTGGCGATGGAGACGACCGCGGCGCGTTCGTCCATGCCGGCCTTCTTGGTGGCGGCGATGATCGCCTTCACGTTGGCGGTCTGCTCGTCGTTGAGGTCGATGTGGGACTGGGTGCCCTGCACGCCGTGCGGGATGAGCGCGGCGGTGTCGAGCTTCGCGGCCTGGGTGGTGACGGCGGCGTCCCGCACCGGGGTGGTGCTGGTGTCGTGGTTGAGGGGGCCGGCGGCGAGGCCACCGGCGACGGTCAGACCGGCGATACCGAGGATGCTCTTACGCAGAATGCTGTTCATGGGGGGCTCCGTTCGGGGGTCGACGCACCCGGGGGTGGGTGCGTGGGCACCGTCAGGCGCTCAAAAAGGTCTTCGGGGGATCCGGCGTCTGCTCACGCGGGCCGCGGACGCCGGGGATGGCGTGCGGGCTCACTGGTCGCGCCGGAGACATGTCCAACGACCGCCGCCCCGGGACCATTCCCGGGCGCTGCCGCCCGCGCCTCATCGGGTTGCGGGGGCGCTGCTGCGGTCGTGCACCAGGTATAACGCCCCGCCGCCGTCCCCGATTCCGCCACCCAGGTGTCCCCGACCACCGGAAACCCGACACCCCACGCATCCCCGCCCACCGCCCCGCCCCAGGCCCACCCGACCGCGCCCGGAAGCGTCGATCATGAGGTTGACCGCCCGTGGTGTCCGGTTTGTCGCCGCCAACCTCATGATCGACCGGGAAACCGGGGCCGCTGAGGGTGGACGCCGAAGCGAGCTGACCTCGAGCGAGATGCGCTAGCGATCTTGGTACGGACCGGCCCTCGGAGGGGCGGGAACGTACCAAGATCTCCATCCGCCGCCGGGCGGACGCGAGCGGCCCCGACGAACCCCACCCGGTCCCGGCACACCCACCACTACGGGAGATCTTGGAAGGAAACGGCCCTCGTGGGGGCCCATTCCTTCCAAGATCTCCGCCTGGAACGGGCCGCCGCTGCCTCGGGGCGCTGGTGTTGACCGGGTTGGTGTCCGGTTTGTTCGACCTACCTTCATGATCGACGCCGGCGGGTGGAGGTCGGGGACCGGTGTGCGGGGGCGGGGAGGCGGTGGGTGTCGTGGCGGGACGATCATCGGGGGACGTACCGCCTAGGGTGGTCAGCGTGGCGACCCTTCTGCTTCTGCGACACGGCCGGACCACCGCGAACGCCGACGGTGGCCTGGCCGGGCGGCAACCGGTCGAGCTGGACGACACCGGCCGGGCGCAGGCGACGGCGGTCGGCGGGCGCCTCGCCGGGCTGCCGCTGGCGGCGGTGGTGACCAGCCCGCTGATCCGCTGCCGGCAGACCCTGGAGCTGGCGCTGCCGGGCACCGAGCCCGTCGTCGACGAGGGGCTGATCGAGTGCGGGTACGGCGACTGGGAGGGGCAGTCGCTGAAGAAGCTGGCGAAGGAGCCGCTCTGGCCGGTGGTCCAGCAGCACCCGAGCGCCGCCGCGTTCCCGCGGGGGGAGTCGATGGCGGCGATGTCCGCGCGCGCGGTGGCCGCGGTACGGGCGTGGGACGCGCGGGTCACCGCCGAGCACGGGCCGGAGGCGGTCTGGCTCGCGTGCAGCCATGGTGATGTGATCAAGGCGATCGTGGCGGACGCGCTCGGCGTACACCTTGATCTTTTTCAGCGGATCGTGGCCGACCCGGCGTCGGTGACGGCGATCCGCTACACCCCGTTGCGGCCGTTCCTGGTCCGGCTCAACGACACCGGCGGTGACCTGTCGGCGCTGGTCCCGCCGCCGCGCAAGCGGCGCCGGCGCCCGGCGCGGGCGGCGGAGTCCGACGCGGCGGTCGGCGGAGGCGCGGGCGCGGCCGGGTGAGCCGGGCGCGCGCGGCGCGTTCGCTCTGGGCGGATTCGGCGTCGGTGGGCTGCGCGGTGCTTCCGCACGCCGGATAGGGTCGTGGGTATGACGCACCAGGTGCACGCCTTCGAGCCGCCGGAGCGGTTCGTCGCCGGTACGGTCGGCCCGCCGGGGGAGCGCACGTTCTTCCTCCAGGCGCGCGGCGGCGGCCGGCTGGTCAGCGTGTCGCTGGAGAAGGTCCAGGTGTCGTTGCTCGCCGAGAAGCTCGAGGAGCTGCTCGCCGAGGCGCAGCGCCGCTTCGGCGTGAAGCTGCCGGAGCCGGTCACCACCGTGACCGGTGACAACGAGCCGCTCGACACGCCTGTGGACGAGGAGTTCCGGGTCGGCACGCTGGGCCTGGCCTTCGACGTGGACACCGCGACCGTGGTGATCGAGGCGATCGCCGTCGGTGAGGCGGAGGTCGAGGTCGAGCTGGGCGACGCGGACGACGACGCCGACGAGGACCCGGACGAGCCGGACGACGACCTCGACCGCCTCCGGGTGCGGCTGACCCCGGAGGCGACCCGCGAGTTCATCGAACGCGCCAAGCGCGTCGTGAACGCCGGCCGGCCCCCCTGCCCGCTGTGCGGCCAGCCGCTCGACCCGGCCGGTCACCTCTGCCCCCGGCACAACGGCTATCACCGGTGACCTCGTCGGAACTGCAGCCCCGACAGGACGGCGCCGAGGCGCTGCGGCTGCTCGCCGACGGTGAGCTGACCCTGGAGGGGCGGCTCGTCGACGCCTCCAACGCGACGCTGCGCGGCGTCATCACGCTCGGCGACGTGTCGGCGCACTGCGTCTACAAGCCGGTACGCGGCGAGCGCCCGCTCTGGGACTTCCCGGACGGCACGCTCGCCGGCCGGGAGGTGTCCGCCTACCTGGTGTCCCGGGCCACCGGGTGGGATCTGGTGCCGCCCACCGTGCTGCGCGACGGGCCGTTCGGTCCCGGCTCGTGCCAGCTCTGGATCGACGAGCCGGACGACGCCGAGCCGCTGGTCGGCTTCGTGCCGGCGCGGGACATCCCGCCGCGCTGGTTCCCGGTCGCCGCGGCCCGCGACGACGACGGGGCGGCGTACGCCCTGGCGCACGCCGACGACCCCCGCCTGGCCCGGCTCGTCGTGCTCGACGCGGTGATCAACAACGCGGACCGCAAGGGCGGGCACGTGCTCGTCGGCCCGGACGACCGGATCTACGGCGTCGACCACGGCGTGAGCTTCCACGCCGAGGAGAAGCTGCGTACGGTGCTGTGGGGCTGGGCCGGTCGCGAGCTGCCGCCGGACGCGGTGGAGATGCTCGACGGCCTGGCCGGGCAGCTGGGCGGGCCGCTCGGCGAGGAACTGGCCGAGCACCTGACCATCGGTGAGCTGGCCGCGCTGGCGGAACGGGTGGAGCGGCTGCGCGAGAGCGGCCGGTTCCCGCTGCCGCCGCAGGAGTGGCCGGCGATGCCCTGGCCACCGATGTGAGCCGCTGTCGCGTTGATCACCCGTAGGGCGGCACCCAAGCGTCTGACAGATCGTTAGGCTGGCGGTCATGGAGTCTTGGGCGGGACATGACGTGCCACGGCTGCCCGGCGAGGGCGTGTCGCTGAGGTTGTACGACTCGGCGCGGCAGGGCGCCCATCCCAGCCGGCCCGAGGGCGCGGCCTCGATGTACGTCTGCGGCATCACCCCGTACGACGCGACGCACCTCGGCCACGCCGCCACCATGATCACGTTCGACCTGGTGCAGCGGATGTGGCGCGACGCCGGCCTGGACGTGCGGTACGTGCAGAACGTCACCGACATCGACGACCCGCTGCTGGAGCGCGCCGAGCGCGACGGCGAGGACTGGAAGGTCCTGGCCATGCGGGAGACCGCGCTGTTCCGCGAGGACATGGAGGCGCTGCGGATGATCCCGCCGGCGCACTACGTCGGCGCGGTCGAGTCGATCCCGGACATCGCCGAGAAGGTGCTGATGCTGCTCAAGGACGGCGCGGCGTACCAGCTCGACGACGGCACCGGCGACGTCTACTTCGACGTCTCCGCCGCGCCCCGCTTTGGCTACGAGTCGAACCTGACCCGCGAGCAGATGATCGAGCTGTTCGCCGAGCGCGGCGGCGACCCGGAGCGCGCCGGCAAGCGCGACCCGCTCGACCCGCTGCTGTGGCGCGGCGCCCGCGAGGGCGAGCCGTCCTGGCCCGGCGGCGACCTGGGCGCGGGCCGTCCGGGCTGGCACATCGAGTGCACAGTCATCGCGCTGAACCTGCTCGGCGACCGGATCGACGTGCAGGGCGGCGGCAACGACCTGATCTTCCCGCACCACGAGTGCTCCGCCGCGCACGCCGAGCGGCTGACCGGCGAGGCGCCGTTCGCCGACCACTACGTGCACGCGGGCATGATCGGCCTGGACGGCGAGAAGATGTCGAAGTCCCAGGGCAACCTGGTCTTCGTGTCCCGGCTGCGGGCCGACAAGGTGGACCCGATGGCGGTCCGGCTGGCGCTGATGAGCGGGCACTACCGCAGCGACCGCTCCTGGACCGACGAGCTGCTCACCGAGGGGCAGGAGCGGCTGGGTCGGTGGCGGCGGGCCGCCGCCGCGCCGGCCGGGCCGTCGGGGGCGGCGTTGCTGGCCGAGGTACGCGAGCGCCTGGCCGACGATCTGGACACGCCGGGTGCCCTGGCGGCGGCAGACCGCTGGGCCGAAGGCGCCCTGAACGGCGTCACGGACGACGAGACCGCCCCGGCCCTCTTCCGCGACACGGTGGACGCCCTCCTCGGCATCGCCCTCTAGCCCCGCCCGCCTCTCCGCCGAGTCCTGCCCGTCTCGCGCGGGCCCGCCCTTCTCGCGCGGGCCCGGGCCGTCTCGCGCGGCCCGGGCCGTCTCGCGCCGCCGATCTTGCACTTGCGGCCCGCGTTCCGCCCCTTTTGCTCGAGTTCGCGGGGATCGTGAGTGCAAGATCGCGCCAACCGGGGAGCGGGTGGAACGTGACGGGTGTGTCGAGGGCGGTTTGACACCCGTGGTGTTCCACTCAGGCGTGCCCGGCCCTCGCAGCCCTCGGTGATCTTGCAGGTGAGGCCCTCGAGGTGTCGGGAATGTCCTACTTGCCGGGGCGGAAAGTGCAAGATCGCCGGGTGCCGGGTGCCGGGTGCCGGGTGCCGGGTGGGTCAGCCCAGGACCAGGCCGGGGTCGGGGGCCTGGTCGGGAGCGGGGGCGGGGATCTTGTACTCCTCGGTGAGCGTGGTCATCGGGCCGGGCCACGTGGCCTGGGCGACCTCGATCGGCTTGTGCCGCTCGTCGTAGGCGACGTGCAGCAGGTGCAGCACCGGGGTGTCCGGGCGGATCTGGAGGATCTCCGCCTCCTCCCGGCTGGGCTGGCGGGCGCTGATCGTGTCGGTGGCGGTGACGTACCGCCGGCCGCTGACCTCCTCCGCCTCCTGGTAGAGCGGGCGGCCGAACGCCTCGGCACGCTCCAGTGACGTGCCGGCGGTGTCGGCGGGCAGGAACCACGACGCGCCGACCTCGACCGGGGAATCGTCGGTGCGTACCAGGTGCCGCCGGCAGAGCAGTTCGGTGCCGTCGGCGACGCCGAACGCGTCGGCCACCTCGGCCGGGGCGGGGGAGCGGCCGACCGAGACGAGCTGCTGGCGGTACCGGGCGGCCAGGTCGGTGTGGTATCCGCGGAAGCCGCCGTACCGGCCCCGGGACAGGCGGTTGAGGCGGCGCCGGGTGCCCCGGACGTACGTACCGGAGCCGGGTTTGGTGATCAGGACGCCCTCGACCCGTAGCTGGTCGACGGCGCGCTGCACGGTCTGCTTGGCGACGCCGAACATCTCGGCGATGGCCGGGATGGACGGCAGCCGCTCGCCCGGCCCCCAGTCGCCGCGGCGCACCTGGGCCTTGAGCTGCGCGGCGATCTGCCGGTGCGGGAACTCGGCCGCGCCGGGGTTGATCTGCATGCCCGCCTCCTCAGAACAGCTAGGTTCCTAGGATGCCCTAGAGGGTGTGACGGCGCCACCCCGGACACGAAGAAGCCGGGCCCCGACGAGGAGCCCGGCTTCGACGCAAAGAGCTACCAGGAACCCGCTGTCGGCCCGGCGGAACCGCCGCGGCGGCGCAGGTACTTCTCGAACTCCTGGGCGATCTCGTCCCCGGTCAACGGGGTGATGCCGGCGTCGCCGACCCGTTCCTCCAGCTCACGCACGTACTCGCCGAGCTCGGCGTCCTGCTCGGCGGCGCTGCGCACCCGCTGCTCCCACTCGGCGGCCTCCTCGGCCAGGTCGGCCATCGGCACCGGCAGGTCGAGCACCTCCTCGACCCGGTGCAGCAGCGCGAGGGTGGCCTTCGGGCAGGGCGGATTGTTGGCGTAGTGCGGCACGTGCACCCAGAACGACACCGCGTCGACCTCGGCCCGGGTGCAGGCGTCGTGCAGCACGCCGACGATGCCGGTCGGCCCGTCGTACCGGGTGGGGGTGAGCTGGTAGCGCTTGGCGGCGTCGGCGTCCGACGCGCTGCCGCTGATCGGCAGCGGCCTGGTGTACGGCACGTCGGCCAGCAACGCGCCGAGCAGCACCACCCGCTCGACCTCCAGGCTGTGGCAGATCTCCAGCACCTGCTCGCAGAACGTCCGCCAGCGCATGCTCGGCTCGATGCCGCGGATCAGCACCACGTCCCGCTCGGTGCCCTCCGGGCTGGCCACCATGAACCGCGTGGTCGGCCACTCGACGCGCCGTGTCTCCCCGTCGGCCATGGTGATCGTCGGGCGGCTCACCTGGAAGTCGTAGAAGTCCTCCGGGTCCAGCTCGGTCACCTGCCGGGCCTGCCAGACCTGCTCCAGGTGTTCCACGGCGGCGGTGGAGGCGTCGGCGGCGTCGTTCCAGCCCTCGAAGGCCGCGATGGCGACCGGCGAGCGCAGTACCGGCAGCCCGTCGAACTCGGTCACGCCGTCACCTCACCCTGCTCGTCGGGCGCGGCGCCGCCCCGTCGCACTGTCGCACCCCTGTTGTCCTTCACGTCCGTCAGCCTACGTGCCGCCGCGGGGGCCGGCCCGTCGGCCGCGCCGGTCGCCGGGTCGGACCACCCGGGCGAACCGGCGGAAAGGTGTACGCCGGCCCGGTGGGCAGAATGTGGGAAGGCCTGGTTCGGGTGACTCTGCCGCACTCGGGCGCACTAACCTGGGGCATGTGCCTATTTCGTTGCGTGACCTGCTGGCCGATCGGATCCTGATCGCGGACGGCGCGATGGGGACGATGCTCCAGGCCGCCGACCTCACCCTCGACGACTTCGACGGCCTCGAAGGCTGCAACGAGATCCTCAACGTGACCCGGCCGGACGTGGTCCGCGGCGTGCACGACGCCTACCTGGCGGCGGGCGCGGACTGCGTGGAGACCAACACGTTCGGCGCGAACCTGCCCAACCTCGCCGAGTACGGCATCCCCGGCCGTATCCGGGAGCTGTCCGAGGCGGGCGCGCGGATCGCGCGGGAGGCAGCCGACGCGTACGCGACGCCGGAGCACCCCCGGTTCGTGCTCGGCTCGATGGGCCCGGGCACCAAGCTGCCCACGCTCGGCCACGCGAGCTACGCCTCGCTGCGCGACGCGTACCAGGAGAACGCCGCCGGCCTGATCGCCGGCGGGGCGGACGCGCTGATCATCGAGACCTGCCAGGACCTGCTCCAGGTCAAGGCGGCGGTGGTCGGGTCGAAGCGGGCCCGCGCCGAGGCCGGCCGGGACGTGCCGATCATCTGCCAGGTGGCGGTGGAGACCACCGGCACCATGCTGCTCGGCAGCGAGATCGGCGCCGCGCTGACCGCGATCGAGCCGCTCGGCGTCGACCTGATCGGGCTGAACTGCTCCACCGGGCCGGCCGAGATGGGCGAGCACCTGCGCTACCTGGCGCAGCACTCGCGTATCCCGGTGTCGGTGATGCCGAACGCCGGCCTGCCGGTGCTGACCGCCGACGGGGCGTACTTCCCGCTCAGCCCGGACGAGCTGGCCGACGCGCTGGAGCAGTTCGTCACCGACTACGGCGTGGCCCTGATCGGCGGCTGCTGCGGCACCACCCCGGAGCACATCCGGGTGCTGGTGGAGCGGCTGGGCGGGCGGGCGCCGGTGGCGCGGGAGCCGAAGCCGGAGGCCGGGGTCTCCTCGATCTACCACCACGTGCCGTTCGCCCAGGACGCCAGCATCCTGATGGTGGGGGAGCGGACCAACGCCAACGGCTCGAAGGCGTTCCGCGAGTCCATGCTCGCCGGGGACTGGCAGGCCTGCGTGGAGGTCGCCCGCAGCCAGGCCCGGGACGGCTCGCACCTGCTCGACCTCTGCGTCGACTACGTGGGCCGCGACGGCACGCAGGACATGCGTGAGCTGGCCGGCCGGTTCGCCACCGCCTCGACGCTGCCGATCGTGCTGGACTCCACCGAGCCGGCCGTGATCGAGGCCGGGCTGGAGATGCTCGGCGGCCGGTGCGTGGTCAACTCGGTCAACTTCGAGGACGGCGACGGCCCCGACTCCCGCTACGCCCGGATCATGCCGGTGGTCAAGGAGCACGGCGCCGCCGTCGTGGCGCTGCTCATCGACGAGGAGGGCCAGGCCCGCACCCGCGAGTGGAAGGTACGGGTGGCCAGCCGGCTGATCGACGACCTGACCGGCCGGTGGGGGATGCGCCGGGAGGACATCCTCATCGACGCGCTGACGTTCCCGATCGCCACCGGGCAGGAGGAGACCCGCCGGGACGGCATCGAGACGATCGAGGCGATCCGGGAGATCGCCGCCCGCTACCCGGGCGTGAACTTCACCGCCGGCATCTCCAACGTGTCGTTCGGCCTCAACCCGGCGGCCCGGCAGGTGCTCAACTCGGTGTTCCTGCACGAGTGTGCCCAGGCCGGGCTGACCTCGGCGATCGTGCACGCCAGCAAGATCCTGCCGATGTCGCGGATCCCGGACGAGCAGCGCGAGGTGGCGCTCGACCTGGTCTACGACCGCCGTCGCGAGGGATACGACCCGGTGCAGCGGTTCATCGAGGCCTTCGAGGGCGTGGACGCGGCCTCGGCGCGCGCCACCCGGGCCGAGGAACTGGCCGCGTTGCCGCTGGACGAGCGGCTCAAGCGGCGGATCATCGACGGCGAGCGCAACGGCCTGGAGGCCGACCTGGAGACCGCGATGGCGCAGGGGCGTACGCCGCTGTCCATCATCAACGACCTGCTGCTGGACGGCATGAAGGTGGTCGGGGAGCTGTTCGGCTCCGGCCAGATGCAGTTGCCGTTCGTGCTCCAGTCCGCCGAGGTGATGAAGACCGCGGTGGCCTATCTGGAGCCGCACATGGAGAAGACCGATGACGACGGCAAGGGCCGCATCGTGCTCGCCACGGTGAAGGGCGACGTGCACGACATCGGCAAGAACCTGGTCGACATCATCCTGTCCAACAACGGCTACGACGTGGTGAACATCGGCATCAAGCAGCCGATCAACGCGATCCTCGACGCGGCCGAGGAGCACCGCGCCGACGCGATCGGCATGTCCGGCCTGCTGGTCAAGAGCACCGTCATCATGAAGGAGAACCTGGCCGAGATGGCCTCCCGCGGCGTGGCCGAGCGCTGGCCGGTGCTGCTCGGCGGCGCGGCGCTGACCCGCGCGTACGTGGAGGACGACCTGCGGTCGATCTATCCGGGCCAGGTGCACTACGCCCGCGACGCGTTCGAGGGGCTGTCCCTGATGGACCGGGTGATGGCGGCCAAGCGCGGCGGCGCGCCGGTGGTCGACCCGGAGCGGGAGGCGGCGCTGGCGGCCCGCCGGGAGCGCCGCGAGCGGCAGCGGGCGCAGGTCCGCGAGGCGCTGCCCGAACTGGACGACACGTCGGTCCGCTCCGACGTGGCGGCGGACGTTGCCGTGCCGAAGCCGCCGTTCTTCGGCACCCGCGTCGTCAAGGGCGTACCGCTGGCCGACTACGCGGCCCTGCTGGACGAGCGGGCCACGTTCCTGGGCCAGTGGGGGCTGCGCGGCGCCCGCGGCGGCAAGGGACCGTCGTACGAGGAACTGGTCGAGACCGAGGGCCGGCCCCGGCTGCGGTACTGGCTGGACCGCCTGATCTCGGACCAGGTGCTGGAGGCGGCCGTCGTGTACGGCTACTTCCCGGCGTACTCCGAGGGCAACGACCTGGTGGTGCTGGACGAGAACGGACACAGCGAACGGGCCCGGTTCTCCTTCCCCCGGCAGCGGCAGGAGCGGCGGCTGTGCCTGGCCGACTTCTTCCGGCCCAAGGGCGACCAGCTCGACGTGGTGGCGTTGCAGCTGGTCACCGTCGGGCAGCCGATCAGCGAGTACACGGCGAAGATGTTCGCCGGCAACGAGTACCGCGACTACCTGGAGGTGCACGGCCTGTCCGTGCAGCTCACCGAGGCGCTGGCGGAGTACTGGCACCGGCGGATCCGATCCGAGCTGGTGCTGCCCGGCGGCGGCACGGTGGCCGACGACGACCCGGCCGACCTGGCCGGCCTGCTGCGCACCGACTACCGGGGCTGCCGGTACGCGTTCGGCTACCCGGCCTGCCCGGACCTGGAGGACCGGGCGAAGATCGTGGAGCTGCTGGGCGCGGAGCGGATCGGGGTGCAGTTGTCGGAGGAGTTCCAGTTGGTGCCGGAGCAGGCCACGGACGCGATCGTGGTCCACCACCCGGAGGCGAACTACTTCAACGCCAAGTGACGCCGCACGAGCGCGAAGGCATCATGCCGACTGGGACCGTTCTTTCTGCGGCAACGGCTGGAGCCCACGCTCGATGACGTCAAGGTCGTCGTCATGAATCACGGCCTCCGGGTCGTTTGCTCTCAGTTGCGCGCGGATCGCGCGGTAGAACTCCTGTAGAGCGTCACCGGAGGGGCCGAGTGGAGGCAGCGAACGCCTCACCGTGTTTGAGTAGCGCGGCGTCCCAACGCGCACGGATGTCGGCTGCCATCAATTGCTTGTTCGTCTTTGTGACGGCAACGCGGGGATCCTCGCCGCCGCCCGCAACCGCGCGCAGCCCGACCGTCGTAGTGGTGGCGGCGTCGTTCACGACGGCGATGCGCTGAACGCATGGTTCGGCCTGCGCGCTGGCTGTGGAGGCCGCGGCCAGTGCCGATGCGCCGGCGCCCGGTCGACCAGATCGCGATCATCGACGGTACACCGTCCAGCACGCTCCATGCCTGCTCAAACACTCATGTGACGGGAGGTCAGAAGCGACCGACGCCGATACAATCGCGTGGCACCTCACCCGGCTTCGGTACCCCGCGCCGGGCAACCGGGCGCGAAGGGGAGCACAAGGGTGAGCCCACGTCATGGAGTCGGCCCTGACGGCATGTGGCGGATCGGGCCGCTCCGCCTGTTGACGGTGGTGGGAGTCGGTTACCTGATCGTCGTGCTGGTGCTGGCGGTGGTCACAATGGGCCTCGACCTCGGGCAGTCGACCGCGGTCGATCGTTCTCCCGGGATCGGCGTTGTGACAGGCGTCCCCGGACCGTCGGCGACGGAGGGGCAGGACTACGGCCCTTCCAGTACGTTGGTGCCGCCCCCTGCCACTCCCGGCGGCGCGGCCGAGGATTTGCGCGTCGGATCGGCGGAAACTCGACCGGCGCCACCGCCCCCGGCGCCGCCCGTCACCCGGCGGCCCACCGCCCCGGCCGCACCGCCGCTCGTGACGTCGTATGAGGCCGAATCGTCGGCGAACGGCTTGGCGAACATCCGCATCTACACCTGCTACGGCTGCTCGGGCGACAAGAAGGTGGGCAACATCGGCCGGGACATGGGGACGTTGCAGTTCAACGGCGTGACCGCCCGGACGGGGGGCTCGGCGACCGTGACGATCGCCTACGTCAACGGTGAGGCCCCACGGGTGGGGAAAATCAGCGTGAACGGCGAGCCGCCGATCACGCTGACCTTTCCGGGTACGGGCGGCTGGAGCAGCGTCGGCACGATGGTCGTGACGATGTCTCTCCGGCCCGGGCCCAACACGCTGAAGATTTTCAACCCGGACTCGGCGGCCCCCGACTTCGACAAGATCACAGTCAGCGTCCGATAGTCCCCGGCCGCACCGTCGCCTGTACCACCGACGCCATCGAATGAAGTTGGGTAACGACGGTGAACTGTACGATCCCGTCACCGATCGCAGCGACGACTACTGCACCCTCGCCTATGACCTGTCCAACTGGCTCGATCCATCGCGGCGCTGGGCAGTCCCGGCAGCAGCGAAAGTACGTGCATCCGGGAGGTGTGGGCCGACTGCAAACCCGAGCGCGGCACTGACGCACGCGGGAATGGCGGCGAGGGCCAGTACGACGGCGTCACCGGCGAAGCTGTGGTGGGGCGAGTTCAGCCATGTGCCGGCGTAGAAGCCTGCTAGCAGTGCAAGGGCCGGCATGAACCACCTGCCGCCGTCCTGGCGGCCCGACACCAAGCCGACCAACAAGCCGGCGCTGCCGAGCCCGACCACCATCACGAGGAGGGCGGTGGGGGCGCGTTGTAGCGATCCGCCGGCACCGGCCGAAAGCCAACCCGACGCCGATCCGAGCGCGATCGCCAACGCGGGTAACCATGAACGGCTGCCGAATCGCATAGCCGGACCGTAGCAACACGCATGGCATTGCCCGTCGTGCCGCGAGGCCGGTCAACAGCGTCAACCAGCCCGACCGCCTCGCGCGGCAGGGAGAGCCCACCGATCACCAGGTGTCGCATCCGCGAGTCGAGGCACCGTCCCGAAACCGGGATTGCAGGCGCCCCCTTCGGCGAGGCCGGATGGATGTACCCTCCACCGCCATGAGCTATGACCTGATCTTCGTTCCACGAGGCGACGACCAGTCCTGGGATGACGCCTTGGACGCGGCGGAAGAGTCCGACAGCGCAGAGCGTCCGAGCGGCGAGGTGTGGGCTCGCCTGGTGGCGGCGTCCCGGCAGGCACTCGGTGAGGTTTCCGTCTTCGAGGGCGCCGACAACTACGAGCTGACCCACGAGCCGACCGGCATCCAGGTCAGCTACTACGCGGAAGAGGCCGGGATCACGGTGCCCTACTGGTACCGGGGCGACGATGCCCGGGCAGTCGTCGCGGCGATGTACCAACTCGGCGAAGCGGTCCAGGCGGTCACGGGCCTACCCGGGTACGACCCTCAACTGGAGCTGCCGTTGTCCGATGCTCTCGCGCAGCCCGAGCTTGCCGTCGGTGTCTTCGATGAGGTCGCGGCGTCCTTCGCAGAACGCGGGATCTCCAGCCCCAGCAACGGCTGATCGGCGGCGTCCACGCCGATGAGGTCACCACACCGGTCAGCTCGTGGCCCGAGTACGGAACGCCGGCCGTAGGCCACACTTGGGACGTGCGGAGGTCTCTGGGCGACGGTTGGTCGGTGGAGCTTCCCGGCCCCTGGACACGGGAGATCACCGACGACGGTGTCACCAGGTGGCGGGCGTCCGGCCGAGCAATGCGGGCCGGTCCAGGACCTTCGTGGCGGTGTGCCGATGGCGCCCTGGCTCTACCGCGACGACGACGGGATCGAATTCACCCTCTACGGCTTCACCTTTGTCGACGGCGCGTACCTGGAAACGGTCTTCACCGGTGCGGCCACGGCCGACCTCAAATGGGCCTTCGAGGCCTGGCGTTCGGTCACTCGATCGGGTGACGAGTGATCGGACGACTCGTCTACCGGCGGCACCCGCTCGCTACTCCTATAGCCCGCATCACGTACGGCTTGACCGGCGCCTTCAGACTGAGGGATCGATTCCGATGGCGTGTGAGCGTCCCGGCGCGAGGAGTCCGAGGTGATGAACTCCGCCCTTCTCTCTGTCGTCCACGCGGCCGGAGCCGATCTGCCGCCGCCGGCGGACGAAGTCACGGCCGAGTAGCCGTCAGGGAGGTAGCGCGAAGTGCGGACGGCCTCGAGAGGATCTACCCGCAGTCGTTCTTCTTGGGCCACGTGGCCAACGCTGCGAGGACGGCGCACGGAGCCAAACAGCCGAGTAGGCCGCACAGCGGTACGACGGCCATCCAGAACAGACCCTCCATGGGTCTGGATGGTAGGCGCCGGTCGCCTTGGGGAAGCTCGCGGACAGCCCGTGCCTCCAGTCGGAAACGGCCGTGCCCCCGGGTAGCCGCGATACGCCGTCGGAAGCGGAGCTTTAGCCGGCCCTCACGCCCAGGCTCCGCGTCAGGGCGGGGATCATCACCGCCGCCGCGACCAGATGCAGCCCGACCAGGGCGATGGCGGTCGTCGCAGCCGCCCCGACGAGGAACGGCGGCACGATCGACAGCGCGGTCAGTGCCACCGCCGTCCACCCGAACCGCCGCGCGGGACGCCCGCTGAACCGCAGCAGCACGGCGGCGATGACGACGCCCACGAGCGAGAAGAAGCCGGTCACCACGGTGAACCCGCCCAGCGGGATGGTTTCGCCGCCGCCGTCGGGGATCTCGAAGTCGACGCCGGCGGCCCGGGCGAGCGCGGCCGCGAGTGTGGTGACCACCATCGCCGCGACCGTGGCGACCAGGCCGGTGACGGCGAGCCGCCGGAAGCCGTGCGCACGGCCCGAGACGATGCCGGTGTCGGTGCTGCTGATCATGTCGTTTCTCCGAGCTTCGAGGTGAGGGGTGAGGATCCGCACCGTCGCGGTACGACGGCCGGGGTTGCGCAGCGCGCGTACGCCGGTGCCGTGCAGCCAGAAGCCGGCGTCGAGGCCGAGGACCGGCCCGGGAGCGCCGTCACGCAGCTCCAGCTGGACCCGTCCGCGGGTGACCACGCCGTACGCGTGGTGCCACTGGGCCGCGACCACCGGGACACGCGCGCCGCCGGGCAGCGCGAGCGTCCGCGCGGGCACTACGGCGTACGGTCGGCGGGCAGGCGGTCCGGCAGCCCGAGCCGTGGGAACTGGTCGGCGTGGAACGTGACGATCTCGGTGATCGCCCCGCCGGTGATGCGCAGCGCGTCGACGGTGAGCGGCAGGTACGCGCCGTCGCTCTCCTGCCAGAGGTAGAACGCGACGGCGGGTTGCCGGTTCACGGCGGTGGGTACGGCCCGCAGGCTGCCCAGGCTCTCGAAGCCGTCCGCCACCCAGTCGTTCACCACCGCGTCGCGGCCGATCTGCAGGCCCGGGGTGGGCGGCATCGAGCAGCGCACGTCGTCGCGCAGCATCGCGGCGAGACCGTCGACGTCCTTGGCGATGCTGGCGTCGGTGAAGCGGCGTACCAGTTCGCGGGTCCGGGTGTCCGTCTCGTCGCCGGTCCAGTCCTGCCGCTCGGCTGGTAGGTGTTCCCGCATGCCCGCGCGAGCCCGCTGCAGGGCGCTGTTCACCGAGTTGACCGAGTCGCCCAGCAGTTCCGCGACGTCCTTCGCCGGCCAGCCGAGCACGTCCCGCAGGATCAGCACGGCCCGCGGGCGCGGCGCCAGGTGCTGCACCGCGACCAGGTACGCCAGCTCGATCGTCTCCCGCGCCACCGCGACCGTCTCCGGCTCGTCCGCGCCGGCGGCGGGCAGCTCGTCGAGCAACCGGTCCGGGTAGGGCTGGAGCCACCGCACCTCACCGCCGGTCGCGGGCTCCGGACGGCACTTGGCGAGCAGGTCCAGGCACGCGTTGGTGGCGATCCGGTACAGCCAGGCCCGGAACGTCGAGCGTCCCGAGTACGTCTCCCGCCGCCGCCACGCCCGCAGGAACGTCTCCTGGACGGTGTCCTCGGCGTCCTCGAACGACCCGAGCATCCGGTAGCAGTGCACGTGCAGTTCCCGCCGGTGCCGCTGCGCCAGCCCGGTGAACGCCGGTTCATCGACCTCAGCCAGACCGTTCACGCCCAGCTCCAGCAGCCGCGTGTCCGTACCCATGACGTCATCCTTCCGCGTCGTCGTGTCCCGTCGTAGGTGTGACGGGCACGGCCGCGGAAACTCATCACCGCGACGTCAGCTCGCGCGCGGGGCGTACATGATGACGGCGACGCCGACCAGGCAGATGGCCGCGCCGACGAGGTCGTAGCGGTCGGGCCGGAACCTGTCGACGACCATGCCCCAGGCGAGCGACCCGGCGACGAAGACGCCGCCGTAGGCGGCGAGGATGCGGCCGAAGTTCGGGTCCGGCTGGAACGTGGCCACGAACCCGTAGGCGCCGAGCGCGACCACCCCGGCGGCGATCCAGAGCAGCCCGCGGTTCTCCCGCCAGCCCTGCCACACCAGCCAGGCGCCGCCGATCTCGGCGAGCGCGGCGAGCAGGAACAGCAGGATGGACCGTGCGACAGTCATGCGTCAGACCGTAGCCGGGCCGTGGTCCGGACCGGCGAAGGGCAGCGGGCAGCGAGAGCTGGCGGCGCAGGTGACCAGGTCGTCGCAGCCGGTCGGCGATCTCGGCGCGAGGGCGAAGCCGAGACGTTGCGCGGCCAGCAGCCCGCGCCGTTCGTCGTAGCGCAGCGTCTGCACGTCGACCCCGGCCGCGTCGGCGAGCCGGCCGCTGCGCAGCTCCGGCTCGCCCATCACCGGCCCCGCGCGGCCGTGGCCCGCAGGGCCAGGGCATCGAGTACGGCGACACGGGCGCCCGGAACGCGGATGTCGAGCCTCAGCGGGCTGTCGTCCGGGCGGGCGAGGTCGAACGTGAAGAACGAACAGCATGCCGACTCGCGGGCGATCAGGTCGCGGGCGGCCGGTTCGGCGGCGTCGTCGAGGTGCAGCCGCAGGTGCCGGTCGGTCAGCCGGTCGACGCCGCGCAGCGCGTCGCGGAACAGCGTGTCGAACTCGGCCAGTCGCAGCGGCCGCTCGGCGCTGGGCAGCGTGCAGGCGTCGGGAACCCAGGAGTGGTCGTCGCTCACGTCTCGACGGTAAGCCCGTACCCGGTACCGGATGCAAGCCCTGCGACGCGCGGACGTGATCACCGGCCGCGACCTGCGGCGACGTCGGGAATACGGCTGTGCGCGGCGGCCCGGGCGGCTACCGTCACCGGAGTACGGGCCGGCGTGGGTCAGGCGCGCCGCGTCCACGCCCGCGCTGTCCCGTTGACGTGGCGGAAACGCCCGCAGACGAGCATGGGTACGACGAAAGGGGCGGACATGACCGACGAGGTGACGTCGCAGGTCCCGCCGGAAGCGGCTCCCGTGCTGACCACCACGCCCGCCGGTACGGGGCCGGTCGGGCCGCCGAGCAACCTGGACCTGTGGGCGCGCGCCCAGGTGCTGCACCGCTGCTTCGGCGACGACGACGGCGAGCCGCACATCATGCGCGGCCTGGACTGACCGCGCCGGTCAGCGCACCGTCACACCGGCCCCCGCGAGTGCCTCCCACCACGACGCGAAGTCGAGAATAGGCTCGGCGGACGGGGTCCGGCGGGCCGTGAACTCGTCCAGCCGTCGCCGTTGCTCCGCGCTCGGCGCCGGCGAGACCGCGGCGCCCTCGCCGACCAGGGCGTACCGGCGGTCGTCGACTGTGAGCAGCATCGTGCCGAAGATCGTTGCCCGGGCCTCGACCCGACCGGCGGGGGCGGCGAACACCTCCGCGCCGTGCCGGTCGCAGGCGTGCAGCCGGCCCCCGTCGAGCGTCAGCAGCACCGGCACGCAGCGCATGCCGTTCCAGAGGCTGCGTCGCCAGTAGACGATTCCTGCGTACGACGGGCCCACGACGCCGACCCTACCGCTGCGGTGATCCGGTGAACGTTTTCCGGCGGTGGTACGTGAGAGCCGGTGAGCATCACCGGCGCCGGCCGGGGATACTCCTGCGGGACACGGGTGCGACAGCCGGGAGGTCATGGTGGGGGACAGGGCGGGACGTCAGGGGCGCGGGCCGATCGCCGGACTCGTGGTGGCCGCCCTGGTGGCGGCCGGCTGCATGGCCGGCGGCGTCGACCGGGGCGAGCCGCAGCAGCCCGCACCCCCGCGCAGCGCGCAGCCGGAGTCGCAGACCACCCGCGCGGACGGCACGACGAGCGTGGCCGAGTTCAAGCAGGACATCCAGGACGCGGTCCGGCTGGCCGAACGCTACTGGGCGGAGCAGTTCCGCGCCTCCGGTGAGCGGTTCACCCCGATCCGGCGGGTGGTGCCCTACAGCCGCGAGGGCGAGGTGGCCTGTGCCGGGCAGGGGCTGCCGCGCAACAACGCGGTGTACTGCTCGGCCGGCGACTTCATCGCCTACGACGTGAACTGGTCGGTGGCGGCGTTCCGGCAGGTCGGCGACGCGTTCCTGTTCTACCTGCTCGGCCACGAGTACGCCCACGGCATGCAGGTGCGGCTGGGCATCCGCTACAACTTCACCATCCAGCAGGAGTTGCAGGCCGACTGCATGGCCGGGGCGTACCTCGGGGACAGCGTGCGTTCCGGGGCGCTGGAGCTGGAGGACGGTGACCTGGAGGAGTTCCGGGAAGGGCTGCTCGCGGTCGGCGACGACCCGGACCAGCCGTGGTTCGCCGAGGGCTCGCACGGCACCGCCGAGCAGCGCAGCGACTCGTTCTTCCGGGGGTACGAGAAGTCACTCGGCGCCTGCGGCCTCGGGTGATGCCGCAGGTCACCCCGATCGGGGACGGTGCCGGGCGCGCCGGGCGCGGCTGGCAGGATCGGCGGGGTAGGCGTACCGAAGGAGGCCCCCGCTGAGCAGCCCACACCCCGCCGCCGTGCTCTTCGACATGGACGGCACCCTGGTCGACAGCGAGAAACTGTGGGACGTCGCGTTGGAGGAGCTGGCCGCCGTGTACGGCGGCGTGCTCTCCGACTCCGCCCGCCGCACGATCGTCGGCACCGCGATGGCCGACGCGATGCGGATCGTGCACGACGACCTGGGCCAGCCGCAGCGGGACGTGCAGGCCAGCGCCGACTGGATCAGCGCCCGGATCCTGGACCTGTTCCGCACCGGGCTGCAGTGGCGTCCGGGGGCGCTGGCGTTGCTGCGGGCGGTACGGGCCGCCGGCATCCCCACCGCGCTGGTCACCTCCAGCGGCCGGTCCCTGGTCGAGGTGGCCCTGGACACGCTGGGCCGGGACAGCTTCGACGCGGTGGTCTGCGGCGACGAGGTGGACGCGGCCAAGCCGCACCCGGAGCCGTACCTGACCGCCGCGCGTCTGCTGGGCGTGCCGATCGAGCGGTGCGTGGCGATCGAGGACTCACCCACCGGCGTGGCGAGCGCGCTCGCCGCCGGGGCGGCGGTGCTGGCCGTACCGGCCGAGGTGCCGCTGGCGCCCGCCGACGGCGTACACCAGGTGGAGAGCCTGACCGGGGCGGACCTGGAGCTGCTCGCGGCGCTGCTCAACCGTTAAGAAGGGCCCCTTCCTCTGCGCGAGGCGTTAAGAAGGGGCCCTTCCTTTCACGTCAGTCGTGGGCGATGGCGCCCAGGACGTTGATCCGCGCGGCGCGGATCGCCGGCAGTACGGCGGCGATCACGCCGATGATCGCGGCCAGGATCAGGAACGTCACCATCTGACCCCACGGCAGGACCAGGTCGGTGATGCCCTCGTCCCTGAGCGCCTCGACCACCGCCGCGCCGAGACCGGTGCCGACCACCACGCCGAGCAGCGCGCCGAAGATGGAGATCACCACCGCCTCGACCGTGATCATGCGCATGGTCTGGGCGCGGCGCAGTCCGATCGCCCGCAACAGGCCCAGCTCCCGGGTCCGTTCCAGCACCGACAGCGCGAGCGTGTTGATGATGCCCAGCACCGCGATCACGATGGCCAGCGCCAGCAGGATCTGGATCATCTGGAGCAGGGAGTCCAGCTGACCGGTCTGCTGCTCGATGAACGCGGCCCGGTCGGCCACCGACACCTCCGGACTGTCCGCCAGCAGCCGCTCGACCTGCGGCTGCACGGCGTCCACCGACGTGCCGGGGGCGAGCTGGAGGAAACCCTGGATCGGCTGCGGGATGCTGAAGTCCGCCGCGGCCTGCGGCGGCAGCGTCACCGGGTTGGTCAGCTGCGAGCTTTCGTAGATGCCGCTGACCGTGTAGGTGCGGGCCTCGCCGCGGGACAGCTGCACCGGCACCGTCGAACCGACGGTGAGGTTGCGTGCCTTCGCGGTGTCGGAGCTGACCAGCATCTGGTCCGGCGCCAGCCGGCTGATGTCACCGGCGGCCGCCTTCGCCCCGAAGATCTGCTGCAGCGCGGCCACGTTGCTCGACGCGGCCACCCAGGTCCGCTCGCCGCCGACCACTGCCATGTCGCCGTACTCGCCGCTGACCATCCGCACGCCCGGGATCGCGGCGGCCTTCTCCAGCACCGCCGGGTCGAAGCTCGCCGGACGCGGCCCGGACGACGCCCCGGAGATCACCAGCTCCGCCTTGATGTTGTCCTCGGCCAGCTTGCCGATGCTGCCCTTGGCCGAGTCCAGGATCACCGTCACGCCGGTGACCAGGGCGATGCCCACCATCAGCGCGGCCGCGGTGATCGCGGTGCGGCGCGGGTTGCGGCCCGAGTTGAGCCGGCCCAGCTTGCCCGGCACCGACCAGGAGAACATCGCGCCGAGCAGCGCGACCACCGGCCGGCTGATCACCGGCGTCAGCAGCGCCACCCCGATGAACGCGAACAGCACGCCGCCGAGGATGGTCGCCAGGGTGCTGTCGCCGGCGTGCCCGCCGAGGCCCAGGAACAGCAGCACCGCGCCGATGCCGGTGACCACCGCGCCGCCGATGGTGACCTTGGTGAGCGGCCGGTCCGGCGTGGCGACGTCCTGCATCGCGGCGATCGGCGGGATACGCGAGGCACGCAGCGCCGGCAGCAGCGCGGCGATCACCGTGATCAGCATGCCGACCGCGAACGCGCCGATCACCGCCGAGGCCGGCACACCCAGCCCGGCCAGGCTCAGACCCCCGGCGAGCTGACCGAACAGGTACGCGAGCAGCGCACCCACGCCGATGCCGGCGGCGAGCCCCAGCACCGAGGCGATCAGGCCGACCGCGAGCGCCTCCAGCACCACCGAACCGATGACCTGCTTGCCGCTGGCTCCGATGGCCCGCATCAGGGCCAGCTCACGGGTGCGCTGGGCCACGATGATCGAGAACGTGTTGAGGATCAGGAACGTGCCGACCAGCAGCGCCACCGCGGCGAACCCGAGGAGGATCTTGTTGAAGAACGACAGCCCTTCCTTGAGGCCGGCCGAGGCGTCGGCGGCGAGTTGCTCACCGGTCTTGACCTGGTAGTCGGCGCCCAGCGTGCGGGCCACCTCGTCGCGCAGCGCCTCCGGCGTGGTGCCGTCGGCGGCCTGGACGCTGACGCTGCTGTACACGTCCGGCTCGCCCAGCATCAGCTGCTGCGCCACCGGAGTGGTGAAGTGGACCTCGTTGGCGCCGCCGATCGAGTCCCGGCCGCCGCTGTAGCCGAACACGCCGACGAGCGTGAACTCCTTCTTCGGCGCCAGCGTCAGCACGCCGACCCGGTCGCCGACCTTGACCTTGCCCGCCTCGGCCAGCGCGGCGTTGACCACGATCTCGTCGTCGGCCTGCGGGCCGCGACCCTCGCGCAGCTTCAGCAGATCGCCCTCGCCGAGCCAGTTCTGGCCCAGCTGCGGCGGGCCGAACGAGGTGACCACCTTGCCGTTGCTGCCGATCATGCGGGCGCCCTCGGCGGCCACCACGCCCTCGGCGTCGGCGACGCCCGGCACCGCCTTGACCCGGTCGAGCACCGACGCCGGCATCGGGGTGCTCACCGGCATGCCCTCGGCCGTGGAGACGTCGATCTTCGGTTTCGCCTCGACGTTCACGTCGACCTCGGCGTACGCGTCGGCGAAGACCGCGTCGAAGGACCGCCCGAGCGTGTCGGTGAGCACGAACGCGCCGGAGACGAACATGACGCCGAGCACCACCGCCAGGCCGGACAGCAGCAGGCGCAGCTTGCGCGCCAGCAGGCTCTTGAGCGTTGCCCGCAGCATCAGTTGCCCACCTCGACCGGGGCGTCCAGCTTCTTCATCGTGTCCAGCACCGTCTCGGCGGTCGGCTCGATCAGCTCCGAGACGATCTGCCCGTCGGCGAGGAAGACCACCCGGTCGGCGTACGCGGCGGCGGTCGGGTCGTGCGTGACCATAACGATGGTCTGGCCGTGCTCGCGGACCGAGTTGCGCAGGAACTTGAGCACCTCGGCGCCGGAGCGGGAGTCCAGGTTGCCGGTCGGCTCGTCCGCGAAGATCACCTCGGGGCGGGCGACGAGCGCCCGGGCGCACGCCACGCGCTGCTGCTGGCCGCCGGAGAGCTGCGCCGGGCGGTGCCCGAGCCGCTCCCGCAGCCCGACCGTGTCGATCACCGTGTCGTACCAGGCCGGGTCGGGCTTGCGCCCGGCGATCGACAGGGGCAGCAGGATGTTCTCCTGCGCGGTGAGCGTGGGCAGCAGGTTGAACTGCTGGAAGATGAAGCCCACCTTGTCGCGGCGCAGCTTCGTCAGGCCGGAGTCGTTGAGGCCGGTCACCGTCGTGTCACCGATCATGACCGTGCCCTTGGTCACCGTGTCCAGACCGGCGAGGCAGTGCATCAGCGTGGACTTACCGGAGCCGGACGGCCCCATGATCGCGGTGAACCGGCCGCGTTCGAACTCGGCGCTCACCCCCCGCAGCGCGACGACCTGCGCCTCGCCGCTGCCGTACACCTTCCACACGTCGTACGCCCGGGCCGCGGCCTGCTCTCGGCCTACCGTCGCGGTCACGTCATCTACCTCTTCCGTATGTCGTTCTCATGCCGCACCGCCCCCGCTGGCCGGTGCGGCGGAATCCATCCTCGGGGTCGCGCGCCCGAAAGCCCTCCGACCTGGGGTGGAATCCGCGCCGATCTTCCGGTGAGGGTCGACCCCTATGCGGGCTCAGGGTGACCCCTGACCGGCAGGCGACGCCGACGCTAAGGCCTCACCCGGCGTTATGGTCAACACATCAGCCCCGCCGCTGGTCACGGTAGGTGAGCCGCGCCACCTCAGCCGCCGGGACGGACCAGGCCCGTCTCGTACGCGAGCACGACCGCCTGCACCCGGTCGCGCAACCGTAGCTTCGTGAGCACGTGCCCGACATGGGTTTTCACGGTGGTCTCGCTGACCGACAGCACCCGGGCGATCTCCGCGTTGGACAGTCCGCGCGCCATGTGGGTGAGCACCTCGCGCTCCCGGTCGGTCAGCGGCGAAAGCGCCCGCGCCGGCGCGGCGGCCGGGTCCGGCAGCACCTGGGCGAAGCGGTCCAGCAGCCGGCGCAGGACGCGCGGGGACATCACCGCGCCTCCGGCGGCCACCGCACGGGTCGCGGCGACGAGGTCCTCGGCCGGCACGTCCTTGGTCAGGAAGCCGCTCGCCCCGGCCCGCAGCGCCCCGACGACGTGCTCGTCCTGCGCGAACGTGGTGAGCACGAGCACCCGTACCGGCAGCCGGGCCGACACGATCGCGCGGGTGGCGGCCACCCCGTCCAGGCGCGGCATCCGGATGTCCATCAGCACCACGTCGGGCAGGAGCCGCCGGGACAGCTCCACCGCCTCCGCGCCGTCGCCGGCCTCACCCACCACGTCGAGGTCGTCCTCCGCGCCGAGCACCATGCGGAATCCGGTACGCAGCAGCGGCTGGTCGTCGGCGAGCAGAACCCGCACCGGCCGGGACACGGCGCCCTCGGTCATGCGTCCCCCTCGTCGTCCGGGCGGCGGTCCGGCCGGGACCGGGCACCCGCGAGCCGTCCGGCGCGGGACCGGCCAGCCGCACCCACGGTAGAGGCCGGCCGCCGCCCGCACCCCGACCAGGTCACCCCGTTCCCGCAGGATGGCCCCGCCCGCCCGCCCGCCCGCCCGCCCGAGCCGCGCCCTCGCCCGCCTCATCGCCCGGCGATCATGAAGTTGGCTGGCGGGAAAGCGCTTCCCGAGGCGGCCAACTTCATGATCACCGCGTCCGGGCCGGGCTGCTCCGGGTGAGGTGCGGATGGGGATCTTGGTACGGGGGCGCCCCGCCAAGGGCGCCCCCGTACCAAGATCTCGGGGTGGGCCGGGGTTACTCGTCGGCGCCGGGGGTTGCCGGGCGGGAGCGGGCGTCCACCAGCGGGTCGGGCGCGGCTGTCGCCACCGGGAACGGCGGCGGCGTCCCGCCGTAGCTCGGGCACAGCGCCTGGTGGTTGCACCAGTCGCACAGGCGGCTCGGCCGGGGACGGAAGTCCTGCCGGGCGGTGGCCTGCTCGATCGCCCGCCACAGCGCCACCACCGTGCGCTCGAAGCGGACCAGCTCGTCGGCGTCCGGGGCGTAGTCGCAGACCTCGGCGTCCTTGAGGTAGAGCAGGCGCAGCACGCGCGGCACCACGCCCCGGGTGCGCCACAGCACCAGGGCGTAGAACTTGAGCTGGAACAGCGCCCGCGCCTCGAACGCCTCCCGCGGCGCCCCGCCGGTCTTGTAGTCGACCACCCGCAGCGCGCCGTCCGGCGCGACGTCGAGCCGGTCGAGGTAGCCCCGGATGAGCAGCTCGTCGTCCACCACCGCGGAGATCAGCGCCTCGCGCTCGGCCGGCTCCAGCCGGCGCGGATCCTCCACCGCGAAGTAGCCGTCCAGCAGTGCCGTCGCCGACCGGAGGAACTCCTGCGGCCCGACGGCGTCGCCGTCGGCGAACAGCGTGGCCAGCTCCGGCTCCTCGGTGACCAGCCGGTCCCACTGCGGGGCGACCAGGTCACCCGCCGACTCGGGGGTACGCGCGGCGGCCGGCAGGTCGAACAGCCGCTCCAGCACGGCGTGCACGAGCGTGCCCCGGGCCTGCTCGACGGTCGGCCGCTCGGGCAGCCGGTCGATGCTGCGGAACCGGTAGAGCAGCGGGCAGGTCTTGAAGTCGGCCGCCCGCGACGGCGACAACGAGGCCCGCACGGTGACCGGTGCCGCCGTCTGGTCGCCGTGACTGTCGATCATCGGTTCCGCCGTCATGCCCGGAAGGTTAGGCCACGCGTGTGACAGGGCCGGCCTCGCCGCACCGAAGCATGATCGGGATCGCGGCGCCCTCAGCCGGCTCGCGTAAGCGGCCCGCTGCTTCAGCTCACGTAGCATCGGGCCGGTGCAGCAGCGGAGCCGAGGATCCCGCCGGCCGGGGCTCAGCCTCGGCCGGGTTCTCGGGGTGCCGCTGCGCGTCGACGCCTCGATGCTGCTGCTCACCGTCGTGGTCACAGTGCTGTACGCGGCGCTCGCCCGCCGCCAGCTCGACCTCGGCCCGCTCGGCGGCTACCTGGTCGGCCTCGGCTTCGTGATCTCGCTGCTCGGCTCCGTGCTGCTGCACGAGCTGGGCCACGCGCTGACCGCCCGCCGGTACGGCATCGGTGTGCGGGGGATCACGCTGGAACTGCTCGGCGGCTACACCGAGATGGACCGCGACGCCCCCAGCCCCCGGGTCGAGCTGCTGATCTCGCTGGCCGGGCCGGCCGTCTCCGCGGTGCTCGGCGCCGGCGCGGTCGCCGCCACCCTCGCCCTGCCCGCCGGCACGCTCGGCCACCAGCTCGCCTTCCAGCTCGCGGTCAGCAACGTGGTGGTGGCGATCTTCAACAGCCTGCCCGGCCTGCCGCTGGACGGCGGCCGGGCGCTGCGCGCCGCCGTGTGGGCGCTCACCCGCGACCGGCACCGCGGCACCGAGGTGGCCGGCTGGGTGGGCCGGGCCGTCGCGCTGGGCACGCTGGCGCTGGTCGTGGTGCTCACCATGCGCCGGGCGCTGGCCCCGCTGGCCCTGCCGCTGCTGCTGCTCGTCGCGCTGACGCTGTGGCGCGGCGCCGGCCAGTCGATCCGGCTGGCCCGCATCGGCCGCCGGCTGCACCTGGTCGACCTGGCCCGGCTGGCCCGCCCGGTGCTGCCCGTGCCGGCCGGCACGCCGCTGGCCGAGGCCCAGCGCCGCCGCGACGAGGCGGGCACCCCCGAGGCGGCACTCGGCGTGGTCGACTCGGCCGGCCGTACCGTCGCCCTGGTCGACCCGGCCCGCGTCGCCGCCGTACCCCCGGAACGGAGGCCGTGGGTCGCGGTGGACGAGGTGGCCCGCGACCTGTCCGCCGTGCCGGCCCTGCCGCTCGGGGCGGACGGCGAGCGTGTGCTGGAGACCGTGCGCACCCACCCGGGCGCGCAGTACGTCGTGACGGCAGGCGAAGATGTGGTCGGCGTGCTGCACATCGCGGATCTCGCCCAGCTCCTGGAACCCGAACGGAAGACGAACACGTGACCGCAGAGATCTCCACCGTCCCGGCGTTGCCCCCGGTCCACCGCGGGCCGTTCCGGCCCGGCGACCGGGTCCAGCTGACCGACCCGAAGGGCCGGATGCACACCGTGACGCTGGAGCCCGGCAAGGAGTTCCACACCCACCGCGGGATCCTCAAGCACGACACCCTGATCGGCCTGCCCGACGGCAGCGTGGTCACCACCGCCGGCGGCGGCACCGCGTTCCTGGCGCTGCGGCCGCTGCTGTCGGACTACGTGCTGTCCATGCCGCGCGGCGCCCAGGTGATCTACCCGAAGGACTCGGCGCAGATCGTCGCCATGGGCGACATCTTCCCCGGCGCCAAGGTGCTGGAGGCCGGCGCCGGATCCGGCGCGCTGTCCTGCTCGCTGCTGCGGGCCGTCGGCACCGAGGGCGAGCTGCACTCGTTCGAGCTGCGCGACGACTTCGCCCAGATCGCCCGCCGCAACGTGGAGGCGTTCTTCAACGGGCCGCACCCGGCCTGGCGGCTGCACGTCGGCGACGTCGCCGACTGCACCGAGACCGGTTTCGACCGGATCATCCTCGACATGCTCACCCCGTGGGAGATGCTCGACATGGTCGAGCGGGCGCTCGTCCCGGGCGGCGTGCTGATCGGCTACGTGGCCACCACCCCGCAGCTGTCCGAGCTGGTCGAGGCGCTGCGCGAGCGCGGCGGCTGGACCGAGCCGCGCGCCTGGGAGTCGCTGGTGCGCGACTGGCACGCCGAAGGGCTCGCGGTGCGCCCGGACCACCGAATGATCGCCCACACCGCGTTCCTGGTCTCCGCCCGCAAGCTCGCCCCCGGGGTCACCGCGCCGCCGCGCCGGCGCAAGCCCAGCAAGGGCGCCGAGGCGTACGCCCAGCGCCGCGACGCCCTGCGCGCCGCCGCGGCCGCCCGCGCGGCGGAGGAGCCGGAGCAGTCCTGACCCCCGCCGCGCGGGCGCGCGCGCACGGGCGGATCATGTGTGCCGGTGGGGACGACACCTGAGCGGGTGGAGACGGTGGCATGAGCGAGCGGATCGGGGCGCGCGTCGGGCGGCGCGCCCGTGCCGATGACCGGAACCGATGGCGGCGCCGCGGCGCGGGTCGGCCGGAGGCGGCGTGAGCAACCCCGGCTACGGCAACGGCGACCTGCCCGCCGTCTTCCCGGACTGGTCGCCCTACACCGACCTGGAGTCGGCCGCCCGGGCGTACCTGCGCGACCCGGACATCGCGCTGGAGGCGCTCGACGGCGTGCTGCGCGGCGCGTCCGTGCTCGGCTTCACGCTGGAGCGCTTCGTCAACGAGGTGAACGGGGTGTGGCAGGAGGTCGTCGTCTGCGACGGCAGCCGGCTGGTGCTCTGGCACGGCGAGGACGTGCCGCCGGGGGAGGGGCCACCCGGCGCGATGACGTCCTCACTGCGGGTGGTGCCGCTGTCCACCGTCACCGAGGTCGGCTGCCGGCGGCGGCTCATGCGCGCCGACAACGGCACCGTACGGGTCGACAGCATCGACGTGTACCTGCTGCTCAGCTCGCTCGACGAGGCGCCGCCCAGTGACGAGGCGGTGGGCGCGCCCCGGCACGACGCGCTGCGCTTCGGCAAGACCCTCGACGACGGCGGGGCGGGGCAGATCGCCCGGCTGGAGGAGTTCGCCCGGCTGGTCGCCTCGGTCGTCGGCCGGCCCCTGCTCTGAGGCGGACGCACGGCGGGCCGGGGACGTGTGGTCCCCGGCCCGCCGTGTCCGTCTCCGCGTCAGTCCTCGGCCTCCGGGCCGGCCACCTCGACGCCGTCGCTGCCGCGCACCACGTGGATGCACTCGCCCGGGCACTCCTTCGCCGAGTCGATCACCTCGAGGCGCAGGTGCTCCGGCACGTCCACCCGGGCGCCGGGGGCCTGCCGCAGCTCGCCGTCCGGGCCCTTGACGTACGCCAGGCCGTCGACGTCGAACTCGAAGACCTCCGGCGCGTACTGCACGCAGAGCCCGTCACCGGTGCAGAGATCCTGATCCACCCAGACCTGCAACTGGTCGGTCGCGACGTCGGTCACGAAGCACCCCCCATGTTCTCCCGTCCCACGCCCCGACGGTACCCGAACGCCCGTACCCGCCCCGCGACCAGCCCTTCGCGATCAAGCTTCGGTGACGAGCGCGTTGCTGTGGACCGAATCGGGCTCATAGCGGCTAGTGTTAGGTCAGAACGTTCAAGCCCCCCGGGGAGGTGGGACGTGGCACGCAGCGACGACGCGGACTCGCGCGCCGCACGGTGGGAAAAGGAAGCCCACGATCTCTCCACGCAGGTCGCGTTCCTGCAAGAGGAACTCGCTCTGGTGCGGCGCAAGTTGACCGAAAGCCCCCGACACGTCCGGCAGCTCGAAGAGCGGCTGGCGGCCACCCAGGCACAGTTGGCGCGGCTGACCGAGAACAACGAACGGCTCGTGAGCACCCTCAAGGAGGCTCGCGCGCAGATCGTGACGCTCAAGGAGGAGATCGACCGGCTCGCCCAGCCGCCGAGTGGCTACGGCGTCTTCCTGGCCAAGCACGACGACGGCACGGTGGACGTGTTCACCGGCGGGCGCAAGCTCCGGGTGGCCGTCTCGCCCTCGCTCGAGGTCGACGAGCTGCGCCGTGGCCAGGAGGTCCTGCTCAACGACGCGCTCAACATCGTCGACGCGTTCGGCTACGAGCGGGTCGGCGAGGTGGTGATGCTCAAGGAGATCCTGGCGGGCCCCGACGGCGCTCCGGGTGACCGGGCGCTCGTGGTCTCGCACTCCGACGAGGAGCGCATCGTGCACCTCGCCGAGACCCTGATCGGCAGCGCGATCCGGGCCGGCGACTCGCTCATGATCGAGCCCCGCTCGGCGTACGCGTACGAGCGGATCCCGAAGAGCGAGGTCGAGGAACTGGTCCTGGAGGAGGTGCCCGACGTCAACTACGAGGACATCGGTGGCCTCCAGGCGCAGATCGAGCAGATCCGCGACGCGGTGGAGCTGCCGTTCCTGCACTCCGACCTGTTCCGTGAGCACCAGCTCCGGCCGCCGAAGGGCATCCTGCTCTACGGCCCGCCCGGCTGCGGCAAGACGCTGATCGCCAAGGCGGTGGCCAACTCGCTGGCCAAGAAGATCGCCGAGCGGGAGGGCAAGGATCGGCACACCAGCTTCTTCCTCAACATCAAGGGCCCCGAGCTGCTCAACAAGTACGTCGGCGAGACCGAGCGGCACATCCGGCTGATCTTCCAGCGGGCGCGGGAGAAGGCCGGCGAGGGCACTCCGGTGATCGTGTTCTTCGACGAGATGGACTCGGTGTTCCGCACCCGCGGCTCCGGCGTCTCGTCCGACGTGGAGAACACCATCGTCCCGCAGCTGCTCAGCGAGATCGACGGCGTCGAGGGCCTGGAGAACGTCATCGTCATCGGCGCCTCCAACCGGGAAGACATGATCGACCCGGCGATCCTGCGGCCCGGCCGGCTCGACGTGAAGATCAAGATCGAGCGGCCGGACGCCGAGGCGGCGAAGGACATCTTCTCCAAGTACATCCTCGCCGGTCTGCCGCTGCACGCCGACGACCTGGCCGAGCACGGCGGCGACGCCCAGGCCACAGTCGCGGCGATGATCGACGCGGTGGTCCTGCGGATGTACTCCGAGACCGAGGAGAACCGCTTCCTCGAGGTCACGTACGCCAACGGCGACAAGGAAGTCCTCTACTTCAAGGACTTCAACTCCGGCGCGATGATCCAGAACATCGTCGACCGGGGCAAGAAGATGGCCATCAAGGAGTTCCTCACCTCCGGACGCAAGGGGCTGCGCCTTCAGCACCTGCTCGACGCCTGCGTCGACGAGTTCCGCGAGAACGAGGATCTGCCCAACACCACCAACCCCGACGACTGGGCCCGCATCTCCGGCAAGAAGGGCGAGCGGATCGTCTACATCCGCACGCTCGTCTCCGGCGGCAAGGGCGCCGAGGCCGGACGGTCCATCGAGACCGCCAGCAACACCGGTCAGTACCTGTAGTCCGATCCCTCGACGGAGGCCCGTGGCGTACGCGCCGCGGGCCTCCGCGCGTTTCCGGGTGGGCCGCCACACCGGACCCGCGCTGCCGCCACGCCCCCTCGGCGCGTCACGCCGACTACGCTCGACGTGACGGGGACCGGGACGGCGAGCGGAGCGGGCAGGTCGATGAGCGTTAGACGGATCATGGGCACCGAGGTCGAGTACGGCATCTCCGTGCCCGGTCAGGCCGGAGCCAACCCGATGGTCACCTCCTCCCAGGTGGTCAACGCCTACGGGGCGCGGCCGGAACTCAACCGGGGCGGCCGGGCCCGCTGGGACTACGAGGAGGAGTCGCCGCTGCGCGACGCCCGCGGGTTCACCTACTCCGGCGCCGCGTACGACCCGGCCGAGGCGCTCGCCGACGAGGACCTCGGGCTCGCCAACGTCATACTCACCAACGGCGCCCGCCTCTACGTCGACCACGCGCACCCGGAGTACTCCACGCCCGAGGTGACGAACCCGCTGGACGTGGTGCGGTGGGACAAGGCGGGGGAGCGGGTGATGGCCGAGGCGGCCCGGCGGGCCGCGACCATCCCGGGCACCCACCCGATCCACCTGTACAAGAACAACACCGACAACAAGGGCGCCAGCTACGGCGCGCACGAGAACTACCTGATGCGTCGGCAGACGCCGTTCGCCGACATCGTGGCGTACCTGACGCCGTTCTTCGTCACCCGGCAGATCGTCTGCGGCGCCGGGCGGGTCGGCATCGGCCAGGACGGCGGCCAGGCCGGTTTCCAGATCTCCCAGCGGGCCGACTTCTTCGAGGTCGAGGTGGGGCTGGAGACGACGCTCAAGCGGCCCATCATCAACACCCGGGACGAGCCGCACGCCGACGCCGACAAGTACCGCCGGCTGCACGTCATCATCGGCGACGCCAACCTGTCCGAGATCTCCACGTTCCTCAAGGTCGGCACCACCTCGCTGATCCTCGCCATGATCGAGGAGAAGGCGCTCGGCGCGGACCTGGGCATCGCCGACCCGGTGGCCGAGCTGCGCGCGGTCAGCCACGACCCGTCGCTCAAGCACCTGATGCGGATGCGCGACGGCCGCAGGCTGACCGCGCTGGACGTGCAGTGGGCGTACCTGGAGCGGGTCGGCTCCTTCGTGGACGATCGCTACGGCCAGGACGTGGACCCGCAGACCGCCGACGTGCTGCGCCGCTGGGAGAGCGTGCTGGACCGGCTCGGCCGGGACGCGTTCGAGTGCGCCGACGAGCTGGACTGGGTGGCCAAGCTGCGGCTGCTGGAGGGCTACCGGGAGCGGGAGAAGCTGAGCTGGGGCTCGCACAAGCTGCAACTGGTCGACCTGCAGTACTCCGACGTGCGGCCGGAGAAGGGCCTCTACCACCGCCTGGTGCAGCGCGGTTCGATGAAGACGCTGCTCACCGACGAGCAGACCCGCACCGCGATGACCGAGCCGCCGGAGGACACCCGGGCGTACTTCCGGGGCCGCTGCCTGGACCGGTACGCCTCCGAGGTGGTCGCCGCGAGCTGGGACTCGGTCATCTTCGACGTGGGCCGGGAGTCGCTGGTCCGGGTGCCGATGATGGAGCCCGAGCGGGGCACCCGCGCGCACGTCGGCGAGCTGTTCGACCGCTGCGAGAGCGCCAAGGATCTGCTGGAGACACTCACCGGCGGGTGACCCCGATGCCGGAAGGCCCGCCGGGTGCCGGAAACGGGCACGCGACGGGCCTTTCGTCGCTCCCGCGAGGTAAGTTGATCGCAGGCGATCGTGGAGGAGGCACCACCATGGCGACGCAAGAGGGTGGGCAGACCCAGTCCGGCAAGTCCCGCGAGGAGGTCGAGGAGGTCACCGCTGAGGCCAATCCCGAGGTGGCCGAGCGGCACGCCGAGATCACCGAGGACGTGGACGACCTGCTCGACGAGATCGACTCCGTCCTGGAGGAGAACGCCGAGGAATTTGTGAGGGGATATGTGCAGAAGGGGGGTCAATGAGGCTTATGTCCGATTTGCCGGAGGCTTCGGACAAGCTTTGCCCCCAGTGTCGCCGCTCGCTTCCCGCGTCGGCGTTCCACCGTAATCGGCGTCGTCCAGACGGGCTGGCGTTCTACTGCAAGACGTGTGCCGCTGCTCGCTCAGAGGCGAGCCGCCGGAAACGTGGCATCGCGCCGCAGCGAAGGGCTGCCGTGCCGGTAGCGGACGGCCTCAAGTGGTGCCCCGACTGCGAGCAGATCAAGCCCGTCGGCGATTTCCCCCGAACGACCAACGCCAGCGGTCGGCACAGCTACTGCAAGCCGTGCCACATCGCCCGCGGTAACGAGACCAAGCAGCGGCTCTACGGTGGCAATCGCGAGTATCACCTGCGTCGTCGTTACGGGGTCGGGGAGAGGGAGTTCCAGGAGCTCCTGGCCGAGCAGGGCGGTGTGTGCGCGATCTGCCGGCGCCCCGATCCGGAACATCTGGACCACGATCATCGCACCGGATGGGTGCGCGGGATACTCTGCTTCAACTGCAACGGTGGTCTTGGTCAGTTCAAGGACAACCCCGACGTCCTGGCCAGGGCGATCACGTACCTGAGAGGAACCACGTGGCAGCGGGTTTTGATCCATCCGGGCGTCTTCCAGATGTGTTCACCAACGCGGGGACGTCCTCCTTCACAGCGTTCCTGAGCAAGGTGGCCCCCGAGATGCTGCCCGGCCGGAGGCCGCTGCCGCCCGGCATGGCTGCCGACATGGCGCCGCACGCGACCACGATCGTGGCCATCTCGGCCGCCGGCGGCGTGGTCATGGCCGGCGACCGGCGCGCCACGATGGGCAACCTGATCGCCCAGCGCGACATCGAGAAGGTGCACCCGGCCGACGCGTACTCGCTCGTCGGCATCGCGGGCACCGCCGGCATCGGCATCGAGCTGATGCGACTGTTCCAGGTGGAGCTGGAGCACTACGAGAAGATCGAGGGCGCGATGCTCTCGCTCGACGGCAAGGCCAACCGGCTGGCGTCGATGATCCGCGGCAACCTGGGCGCGGCCATGCAGGGCCTCGCCGTGATCCCGCTGTTCGCCGGCTTCGACCTGGCCGCGAGCGACCCGGCCCGGGCGGGGCGGATCTTCAGCTTCGACGTGACCGGCGGCCCATACGAGGAGACCGGTTACGACGCCATCGGCTCCGGTTCGCTGTTCGCCAAGTCCGCGCTGAAGAAGCGGTTCCGGGCCGGTCTGTCGGTCGAGGATGCGACCCGGCTGGCGGTCGAGGCGCTCTACGACGCGGCGGACGACGACACCGCCACGGGCGGCCCCGACCTGACCCGGCGGATCTACCCGGTCGTGATGACCGCCACCGCCGAGGGCACCCACCGGCTCACCGACGCCGAGACGGCGGCGATCGCGGAGAGCGTGGTGTCCGGCCGGATGGAGAACCCCGGCGGCTGAGGCCGCTCCCACCGTCCACCGAGTCAGCAGTCCCGCAGAAGGAGAACCGCCGCCGTGGCCATGCAGTTCTACGCCTCGCCCGAGCAGATCATGCGCGACCGCTCCGAGCTGGCCCGCAAGGGCATCGCCCGGGGCCGCAGCGCGGTGGTCCTGAGCTACGCAGGCGGGGTGCTCTTCGTCGCCGAGAACCTGTCCAGCACGCTGCACAAGGTCAGCGAGATCTACGACCGGATCGGCTTCGCCGCTGTCGGCCGGTACAACGAGTTCGAGAACCTGCGGCGCGCGGGTGTGCGGATGGCCGACCTCAACGGCCTCAGCTACGACCGGCGGGACGTGAACGGCCTGGCGCTGGCCAACGCGTACGCGCAGACGCTCGGCGCGATCTTCACGGAGCAGTCGAAGCCGTTCGAGGTGGAGATCTGCGTGGCCGAGGTGGGCGCCACGCCCGAGGACGACTCCCTCTACCGGGTGACCTACGACGGGTCGGTGAACGACGAGCCGGGCCGGATGGCGATGGGCGGCCAGGCCGAGGCGATCAGCGGGGTGCTGAAGAACGAGCACCGGCCGGAGATGTCGCTGTCGGAGGCGGTCCGCGCCGCCATGAAGGCGCTGAGCAGCGTCGGCGGCGAGGGCGGGGCGGCCCGCACGATCGCCGCCAACCAGCTGGAGGTGGCGGTCCTGGACCGGCACCGGGTGGGGCGTACGTTCCGGCGGGTGACCGGCGCGGCGCTGACCGCGCTGCTGGACGGCGAGCCCGAGGGGGACGTCGCCCCGGCGCCGGGCCGGGCGAAGACGCCGACAGTGCCCACGGAGGAGGCGAAGAAGCCGACCACGTCGGCGGGTTCGGCCGATCTGGAGGGCAACGCGGAGGACGAGCCCGCCGAGTGACGCGCGCTCACGGACCCCGCCCCTCGCCGAGGTGGCGGGGTCTTTCGCGTACGGATGCCGCCACCTCGCCGATCCGCGCGGGGGAGATCGTAAGCGGTGCGCGTCGGCGCTGCCCATCGGAGGCTCCGGGCGGCTAGTGTCTCATCATGGAGCGGCGAATCTTCGGCCTCGAAACCGAGTACGGCGTCACCTGCACCTATCGCGGGCAACGCCGACTGTCCCCCGACGAGGTCGCGCGGTACCTGTTCCGGCGGGTGGTGTCGTGGGGCCGGTCGAGCAACGTGTTCCTGCGCAACGGCGCCCGCCTCTATCTCGACGTGGGCTCGCACCCGGAGTACGCGACCCCGGAGTGCGACTCGGTGACCGACCTGGTGGCACACGACCGGGCCGGTGAGCGGATCCTGGAAGGGCTGCTCGTCGACGCGGAGAAGCGGCTGCACGACGAGGGCATCGCGGGCGAGATCTACCTGTTCAAGAACAACACCGACTCGGCCGGCAACTCGTACGGCTGCCACGAGAACTACCTGGTGTCCCGGCACGGCGAGTTCGGCCGGCTCGCCGACGTGCTCATCCCGTTCCTGGTGACCCGGCAGTTGATCTGCGGCGCGGGCAAGGTGCTCCAGACGCCGCGCGGCGCGGTCTACTGCCTGTCCCAGCGGGCCGAGCACATCTGGGAGGGCGTCTCGTCGGCGACCACCCGCAGCCGTCCGATCATCAACACCCGGGACGAGCCGCACGCGGACGCCGAGCGCTACCGCCGGCTGCACGTGATCGTCGGCGACTCGAACATGAACGAGGTCACCACGCTGCTGAAGGTCGGCACCGCCGACATCGTGCTGCGGATGATCGAGGCCGGTGTGGTGATGCGCGACCTGACGCTGGAGAACCCGATCCGGGCGATCCGCGAGGTGTCGCACGACATCACCGGCCGGCGCAAGGTGCGGCTGGCCTCCGGCAAGGAGGTCTCGGCGCTGGAGATCCAGCAGGAATACCTGGCCAAGGCGACGGAGTTCGTGGAGCGCCGGGGCGGCGACCAGACCGCGAAGCGGGTGGTCGACCTGTGGGGCCGGGTGCTGCGCGCGGTCGAGACCGGCGACCTGGACCCGGTGGCCCGCGAGATCGACTGGGTCACCAAGCTGAAGCTGATCGAGCGTTACCAGCGCAAGCACGACCTGCCGCTGTCGCACCCGCGGGTGGCGCAGATGGACCTGGCGTACCACGACCTGCGGCGCGGGCGCGGCCTGTACGGGCTGCTGGAGCGCCGCCGCGAGGTGGACCGGGTGGCCACCGACCCGGAGATCTTCGAGGCGAAGGAGACGCCGCCGCAGACGACCCGGGCGCGGTTGCGCGGTGAGTTCATCCGCCACGCCCAGGAGAAGCGGCGCGACTTCACCGTGGACTGGGTGCACCTGAAGCTGAACGACCAGGCGCAGCGCACGGTGCTGTGCAAGGACCCGTTCCGGGCCTACGACGAGCGGGTGGAACGGCTGATCGCCAGCATGTGATCGTGCGGGCGGCCGGTGCCCGGCACCGGCCGCCCGTCCACGGGTACTCTGGCGTCGCGATGAACACTTCCGAATCCGCCGGTGGGTCCGGCCGCGAGACGTCCTCGGGCCGTGACGGCACCGAGAAGCTCAACTGGATCGACCGCCGGCGGGAGAAGATCCGCGCCGAGATCGAACGCAACAGGCGCGGCGACTACACGGTGCCGACCTGGGTGCTGGCGGCGGCGCTGGTGCTGATCGTGGGCGCCTGGCTCGGGCTGATCCTGTTCCTCGGCTGAGCGCCGCCCCGATCAGTTCAGCAGGCCGGCGGCGTGCCGGCCGGCGGCGGCCGCGGCCAGGAAGTAGGCGTGGTCGGCGTCCAGGCCCCGGCCCATCGTGGACAGGCCGACCGGGGCGGCCCGCAGCGCCGCGTCGAGGCCGTCGGTGGGCACCGTGACGATCCGGTGGCGGTCGGCCAGCGGGGTCAGCGCCGCGGCGACCTCCGCGGCCAGGGCGGGGGCGAGGCCGTCGGGCACGACCAGCTCCGCGGGGGCCAGCGCGACCCGGCCGTACGCGGTGAGGCTGTGGTGGGAGACGCCACGGTGCCGGGGCCGGGCGTCGGCGTCGGAGATGCGCAGCGACCCGACCGGGCGCCCGCCCAGCGTGGCGACGGCGTTCACCGCCTCGCCGACGGCCACGCCGGAGAAGCCCCAGCGGGTGCCGGTGCCGAGGTTGCCGGGCCCCTGGGCGACGATCGTCAGGTCCGCGTCGAGCACGTGGCGGGCGGCGAGCAGGCCGCTGTGCAGCGTGCTCGCCTCCAGGTCGCCGCCGAACGCCTGGCCCACGCTCACCGTGCCCACGAGGTGCCCGGACAGGCCGGCCAGGGTGCGGGAGAACCAGGCCGGCAGCGCGCCGCCGTCGGTCAGCACGTACGCGACCCGGGCGTCGGGCGCGTCGGCGCGTACGCCGGCCAGGATCGCGGGCAGCGCGGAGTGCAGGTCGGCGGTGACCACCGGCATGCCGTCGACGGTGTCGGCGGCGGCCAGCCGGTCGTGGTGCGGCGACGCCTCCTCGTCCACGCCGAGCAGGATCGGTTGCAGCGGCGTGTAGCGGGCCTTGACCAGGTGCCCGGCGTCGCGGCGGTCGCCGGCCTGCGGCGGGTCCGGGGGCAGCCGGTCGGGCAGCGCCACGACCAGCGCGTAGCCGCCGGTGCCGAGGCCCATCAGCAGCGCCCCGGCGTTGAGCAGCACCCGGTCGCCGGGTTCGGGCTCGCCGACCAGGGCCGGGTAGGCCAGGGCACGCATCCGGGCGCCGTCGGGCAGGTCGACGTCGAGTTCGGCAGCGCCGGCCCACCGTCGCCGTACCGCCGTGACCGTGCCGGACCGCCATCGCACCATGCGGTGCACGGTATCGGCCGCCGCCGGGACGGCCCCCGGGCGGGTCAGGGGTTCCGGTCGTCGGCCGGGCGGCCCGCCTCGTCCTGCGTGGTGCGGGCGGGCCGGCCGGGCGACCGGGACCGGGTGGGGTCGAGGAAGACGTACGCGATCTCCGGGAAGTGCCCGGTGAGCCGGCGTTCGGCCTCGTCGGCGGCGGCCTCGATGTCCGCGCCGGTGGCGTCGTCGCGGAAGTCGACCTTGGCGGCGACGAGGATGTCGTCCGGGCCGAGGAACATGGTCATCAAGGTGTCGACCCGGTCCACCGTCGGCACGTCCGCCAGTTCCCGCTCGATGCGGCGGTGCAGCCGGTCGGAGACGGACCGGCCGACCAGCAGTGAGATGTTGCTGCGCGCCAGGACGGCGGCGACCACCAGGAGCAGCACGCCGATGAGGATCGAGGCGATGCCGTCGTACAGCTCGTCGCCGGTCAGGTGCGACAGGGTGAGCCCGCCGGCGGCGATCAGCAGGCCGATCAGCGCGGCGCTGTCCTCCAGGAAGACCGCCTTGACCGTGGTGTCGGCGGTCAGGCGCAGGTAGCGGCGCGGGGTGGTGTCCCAGCGGCGCGACTCGCCGCGCACCTGCCGGACCGCCCGGGCCAGCGACACCGACTCGATCGCGAAGGAGACCGCCAGCACCACGTACGAGACCAGGTACTCGCCGCTGTGCTCGTGCACCAGGATGGTGGTCACACCGTGCGTGACGGCGAAGCCCGCCCCGGCGACGAAGGTGAACAGCGCGGCGAGGAACGCCCAGACGTAGCTCTCCTTGCCGTACCCGAAGGGGTGCCGGGTGTCGGCGGGCCGCGCGCCGCGGCGCAGCGCCAGGTAGAGCAGCACCTCGGTGGTGGTGTCGGCGAGCGAGTGGGCGGCCTCGGAGAGCATCGCCGCGGAGCCCGAGATCAGGCCCGCGACCAGCTTGGCGACGGCGATGGCGAGGTTCGCCGCGCCGGCCACCACGACGGTGCCGACGCTCTCGGTCTTGACCTCCGGTTCCGCCATGCGATCACCCTATGACCGGTCGATGGCCGCCGCCGGGTGGGAAGACCCCCGCGCCGCGCCGCGCGGGTGCCCGCGCCGCACGCGCGGGCTGCTAGCGTTTGGGCGTGTCCCGGACCCGTACCGAACGCCTGGTCAACCTGGTGATCTGCCTGCTGTCGACGCGACGCTTCCTGACTGCCGCGCAGATCGCCGCGACCGTGCCCGGCTACGAGCACGACCCGGACGACGCCAAGGACCACGAGGCGTTCCAGCGCAAGTTCGAGCGCGACAAGGCCGAGCTGCGTGAGCTGGGCGTGCCGCTGGAGACCGGCACGGCGAGCGTCTTCGACGCCGAGCCGGGCTACCGGATCGCGCCGCGCGCGTACGCGTTGCCCGACATCCCGCTCGAACCGGACGAGGCCGCGGCCGTGGGCATCGCCGCCCGGCTGTGGCAGCACGCCGGGCTGGCCGCCGCCGCGTCGTCGGGGCTGGCGAAGCTGCGCGCCGCCGGCATCGACGTGGACCCGCAGGCCACGCTGGGCCTGGAGCCGATGGTCACGGTCGACCCGGCGTTCGCGCCGCTCACCGCCGCCGCGCGGGACCGGCGCGAGGTCAGCTTCGACTACCGCGTGCCGGACCGGGACGCGCCCACCCGCCGCCGGGTGCAGCCGTGGGGCGTGGTCTGCTGGCGCGGCCGGTGGTACGTCGTCGGCCACGACCTGGACCGCGCGGCGACCCGCTGCTTCCGGCTGTCCCGGGTGGTCGGCACGGTGCGGGCGACCGGCGAGCCGGGCGCCTACGAGCCGCCCGCCGGTGTCGACCTGATCAGCCACGTGGCCCGCTGGTCCGGGCCGGTGGAGCGCACCGGCCGGGCGACGGTGCTGGTCGCGCCGGGCCGCGCCGCCGGGCTGCGCCGCTGGGCCGTCGAGTGCCAGGCCGGCCCCGACGGCGACCGGCTGGTGCTGCCGTACGCCGACGCCGACTACCTGGCCGGCCAGATCGTCGGGTACGGCCCGGACGTCCGCGTGCTGGAGCCACCGGAGGTACGGGAGGCGGTCATCCAGCGGCTCAAGGAGGTCGCCGCCCGCCACGACGAGCTGGCTGTGACCGGGGGTGCCCGGTGACCCGCCCGGCGGCCCGCGCGGGCCGTGCCTCCGCCGACCGGCTGGCCCGGCTGCTCAACCTGGTGCCCTACCTGCTGGCCCGCCCCGGCATCGAGATCGCCGAGGCGGCGCACGACCTCGGGGTGACCGAGAAGCAGCTCCGGGAGGATCTGGAACTGCTCTGGGTGTGCGGGCTGCCCGGCTACGGTCCGGGCGACCTGATCGACATGGCGTTCGACGGCGACCGGGTGACGATCACCTACGACGCCGGGATCGACCGTCCGCTGCGGCTCACCCCGGACGAGGCCCTGGCGCTGGTGGTGGCGTTGCGGATGATCGCCGAGACGCCGGGCGTGGCCAACCGGGAGGCGGTCGAGCGGGCACTCGCCAAGATCGAGAACGCCGCCGGTGACCTGGCCGGCGCGCCGGTCGAGGTCCGCCTGTCCGGCGACAGCGCCCGGGTACGCGAGCTGCGCGCCGCCGTCGAGCGCGGCCGGGCGCTGCGGATCACCTACTACACCCCGGCCCGGGACGAGACCACCGAACGCACCATCGACCCGCTGCGGATGCTGATGGTCGGCGGCCGGGCGTACGTGGAGGCGTGGTGCCGCCGCGCCGAAGGGGTACGGCTGTTCCGGGCCGACCGGATCGACGCGGTGACCGAGCTGCCGGAGCAGGCGGTGGTGCCGCCGCAGGCCCGCCCGCACGATCTCAGCGACGGCGTGTTCAGCCCGTCGGCCGACCTGCCGCTGATCACGCTGCGGATCGGCCGGGGCGAGCGGTGGATCACCGAATATTATCCGTGCGAGCGGGTCGAGGCCGACGGCGAGCAGTGGCTGGTGTCGCTGCGCGTCACCGACCTCGGGTGGGCCCGGCGGTTCGTGCTCGGGCTGGGCCCGGAGGTGACCGTGGTGGCCCCGGCCGAGCTGGCCGAGCAGGTCCGCGCCCAGGCCGTGGCCGCGCTCGACGCGTACGCCACCCCGGCCGGCAGCGCCGACCCGGCAGCCGTCGGCGGCACCCGATAGGCTGACCGCCGTGGTGACGTGGATCGTGCTCGGGGTCGTGGTGTTCGCGCTGGTCGTACTGGCCCTGGCGATCCGTCCGGTGGTGAGCCGCCTGCCCGGGCTGCGCCGTTCCGCGCTGGCGTTGCAGCGCCGGGCGGTCGAGGCGGAGTCGCTGCGGTCGGCCGCCGAGCAGTTGCAGGCGCGGGCCGAGTCGCTCCAGGAGCGGGCGGCGCTCGCGCAGGAGCGGATCGCGTTGATCAAGGCCAGGCGCGGCGACTGATCGACGGTGGTCGGCCCGGTGAGCGTCGTCTGCGCGTTCCCGGGCGGTTACGCGCAGAAATGCGCGGACCTGGACGGTTGACGGGACACTTCGGGTTGGTCGAAACTTCACCGATCGGGCCCGCACCAGCAGGCCCGCGGGGGTGGCAAGGCGCTGCGACACACGTACGATGGGCGACGACCCACCCCTTACCGACACAGAGCGACTGGAGCTTCCCATGGGTGCCCTCAAGCCGTGGCACATCGCCGTACTCGTGGTCGTGCTGATCCTGCTGTTCGGCGCGAAGCGGCTCCCCGACGCGGCCCGCTCGCTGGGCCGCTCGCTGCGGATCATCAAGGCTGAGACCAAGAGCCTGCACGACGACGACCGCGATCTCGCCGAGAAGGCCGACGCGCAGGCCGGCTACCAGCCGCTCCAGCCGCAGCAGCAGCCGGTGCAGGGTCAGCCGTACGCGCAGCAGCAGCCGTACACGCAGCAGCCGTACGCGCCGCAGCCGCAGCAGCCGGTCGCGCCGCCGGCCGACCCGGTGCAGCGCGTCCGCGAGAACTGATCCGGAAGGGCCCCACCACCGTGGCCTTCGGGTTGAAGAAGCGCGGGCCGAGCACGTTCGCGCGCGCGGCCGACGGCTCGATGACGCTCATCGAGCACATCCGCGAGCTGCGTAACCGCCTGTTCCGGGCGTCGCTGGCGGTCGTCGGCGGCCTGGTCGCCGGGTTCTGGCTCGCCGATCCGGTCTTCCTGCTGCTGAAGCGTCCCTACTGCCGGCTGCCCGGCACGACCGACGCGTTGGGCAACTGTCAGGACCTGCTGGCGCTGGCGCCGACCACCGGCTTCGTGCTCAAGCTGAAGCTCGCGCTCTGGCTGGGTCTGATCATCGGTGGACCGGTCTGGCTCTACCAGCTCTGGGCGTTCATCGCGCCCGGCCTGCACCGCCATGAGCGCAAGTGGGCCTACGTCTTTGTCGCGATCGCTGCGCCGTTGTTCGCGGCCGGCGCGGCGCTCGCCTACCTCGTGGTCGACAAGGGGCTCGGGTTCCTGATGGACTCCGGGGTGGGCGGTCTGTCTAACCAGTTCGAGGTCAGCGCCTACATCGCGTTCATCACGAACATGATCCTGCTCTTCGGGGTGGCGTTCGAGTTTCCGCTGATCCTGCTCATGCTCAACTTCACCGGGGTGGCGAGCGCCCGGCGGCTGTTGAGCTGGTGGCGCGTCGTGATCTTCATTTCGTTCGCGTTCGCGGCGATCGCCACGCCCGACCCCGGGCCGTTTGGCATGACCCTGCTGGCGCTCTCCCTCTCCCTGCTCTACTTCGTGGCGGTGGGGGTGGCGTTCCTCAACGACAAGCGGCGGGGGCGGGGCCGGGAGGTTTACGCGGGCATCGCCGACGACGAGGTGTCGCCGCTGGACCTGTCGACCGAGCCGGTGCCGACCGGCGCCCGGATCGAGGCGTCCGCGCCGATCGGCGCACCCGAGCCGATCGTCGCCCCGAAGCCGATCGAACGCCGCTACGACGACATGACCTGACCGATCCCGCTCACCGCCGGACACCGTCCCCGCTCCACCGGGGGCGGCGTCCGCGTCTCGCGGCCGCCCCTCGCCACCCCTCCGAGGACGCCGACGCCCTGCCCCGCGCCGATCTTGGACTTGGCGCCCCTCGAATGCCCGATATCCGCACTTTGCCCGGGCCGAAAGTGCACAGATCGCCGGGGGCCGGGGGCCGGGGCCGGGGCCGGGGTGGGTCAGGTTTGGCGGCGGGCTGCTTCGGGGTGTGGTGGGGGGACGGCGTCGGGGTGCAGGATCGCGGCTATCGTCTCGGCGCCGTCGACCAGGCGCGGGCCGGCGCGCACGATCAGCCCGTCCGCGTCCAGCGCCCACACCTGCGCGTCCGGGAAGTGCCCGGCCACCGTGGCGGCCTGCTCGGCCGCGCCGTCGAGGCGGAACCCGCACGGCGCGACCAGCACCACCTCGGGACGGGCGGCCCGCAGAGCGTCCCAGGTGGTCGGCGTGGACCGGGCGCCGCGATGGGTGGCGACCGGCTCGCCGCCGGCGACGTCGACCAGGTCCGGGATCCAGTGCCCGGCGCCGAACGGCGGGTCCACCCATTCGACCACCGCGACCCGTGGCCGGGGCCGGCCGGCCACCGCCGCGCCGACCGCCGCGAGCCGGGCGCGCAGGCCGTCGACAAGGGCCTCGGCACGGTCGGGCACCCGGGCCGCCGCGCCCACCGCGCGGATCGACTCCAGCACGTCGTCCAGGGTGTACGGGTCCAGCGACAGCACGTCGGCCCGGCACCCGAGGTGGTCCACGGCGTCGGCGACCCGGCCCGAGGGCAGCGCGCAGACCCGGCACAGGTCCTGGGTGAGGATCAGGTCCGGGTCCAGCCCGGCCAGTGCCCCGGCGTGCAGCGTGTAGAGGTCGGCCCCGGCCGCGACCTGCGCCTTGACGTAGGCGTCGATGTCGCCGGGACTCATGCCGCGGGTGTCCCGGCCGCCGACGACCACAGTGGTGCCCGCCCGGTAGGACGGGGGCACCTCGCACTCGAACGTGACGCCGACCAGATCGTCGCCGAGACCCAGCGCGTACACGATCTCGGTGGCGGAGGGGAGCAGGGAGACCAGCCGCATGCCGCCATCATGCCGGTCCTGCGGATCGCCCGGTGCGCGGGCACATCGGGTCGCCCTCGGGCCTTGCCGTGGCGCCGTACGCGCTTAGACTCTGCTGACTCCGCCGAGCCCCCCGGGCGGTGTGCCGGGGTGCGTCGGCGCCCCGTTCCGGTCAGCCCGTCTGACCTGCGCTCCGGAGAACCCGATGAAGAGCCGTACCGCCGCCGTCCTGACCGTCCTCTGCGCGGCCACCGCGCTCACCGCCTGCGGTGACGACGAGCCCGCGCCGAAAGGCCAGCAGGTGCCGGTGACCGCCACCGACACCAGCTGCGAGGTCACCACCACGCTGTTCACCCCGGGCACCGTCACCTTCACCGTGACCAACCGGGGTCAGCAGGCCACCGGGGTCTACGTCTACGGCCGGGAGGGCGACGCCTTCACCAAGGTGATCGCCGAGGTCGCGGACGTGCCGGCGGGCCGCACCGGCGACCTGCGCGCCTCCCTGCAGACCGGCACGTACGAGGTGGCCTGCAAACCCGGCCGGCAGGGCGACGGTGTGCGGACCCGGATCACCGTCTCCGACGACGGCAACCTCGCCAGCGCCGCGGCCGAGGTGGCCTACGACCGGTCGGTGACGATCGAGCTGACCGACGACGCGATGAGCGGCGTGGACGCCCTGATCGCCGAGCCGGGGGAGAAGCTCGCGTTCAAGGTGACGAACAAGACCGCCGGGGCCCGGACGCTGTACGTGCTCAACCCCGAGGGCAAGCGGGTCGCCGAGATGAAGGCCGAGGCCAACGGCACCGCCGAGACGGTGGTGACGCTGGGCGCGGCGGGGGACTGGTCGCTGAAGGTCAAGGGCGACGGCGTGCCGTCGGTGAGCAAGCCGCTCGTGGTCCGATAGGCCCCGATCGGAAGCCGGTCGATCCGGGTGCATCCACCGGGGACGGTCCGGGCGAAGCAATGGTCGTGACGACAGTCACGGACCTGGTCGCTTCGACGAAAGGCTCCCCGATGAACATCGCTCGTCTCGCCGCCCGGCTGGCGGTGGGCGCCACCGCCGCGGCGGTGGCCACCACCGCCGTCGCCGTGCCCGCCCAGGCCGGTGCCAAGCAGCCGGGTACGCGGTCGCTGGCCGCCGTGCTCACCGCCGACAAGAGCGGCTTCGACCGCAACTCGCGGGACTTCGACGTCCTCACGAAGGCGGTGCTGACGGTGTTGCAGGCCAAGCCGGACTCGCCGGTGAAGGTGCTCACCGACGGCACCGTCGCGCTGACCGCGTTCGTGCCGAACGACTACGCGTTCCGCGAGCTGGTGCGGGACATCACCGCCGCGAAAAAGCTGCCCGGTGAGAAGGCCGCGTTCGACGCGGTCGCCGGCCTGGGCGTGGACACCGTGGAGGACGTCCTGCTCTACCACGTCGTGCCCGGCGCGACGATCGACCGGAAGGCGGCGCTCAAGGCCGACGGCGCGGACCTGACCACCGCGCTCGGCGCCACCGTCGAGGTGGACGTGAAGCGCTGCTGGTACGGCCGCGAGGTGCGCCTGGTCGACGCCGACACCAGCGACCGCAACGCGAAGGTGGTGCGGTACGACATCAACAAGGGCAACAAGCAGATCGCGCACGCGGTGGACCGGGTGCTGCGTCCGATCGAGCTGCCCTGAACCACCCCGCCACGGCGCCCGGCACCCCTGCCGGGCGCCGTCGGCGTGCGCCGGATGCTCGCTGCGTGACCCGCCTCTGGCAGGCGGCGTGAGCCGTGCCGTACGGTGCTCGCCGTGACCGCGCACGATCATGTCCCGCCCGGCCCCGTCGCCGTGCTCGCCAACCCGACCGCAGGCCGGGGGCGGCACCGCGGTCTGCTGCCCGGGATCCTGGAGCGCCTCGCCGGAGCGGGCCGCCCGGTCGAGCTGCTGCGCGCGCGTACCCCCGAGGAGGCGGAGGCGGCGTGCCACGCCGCGGTGGCCGGCGGCGCCGGGGCGCTCGTCGCGGTGGGCGGCGACGGCACCGTGCACCGGGCGATGCAGGCGGTCGCCGGCACGGCCGTGCCGTTCGGGCCGGTCCCGGCGGGCACCGGCAACGACTTCGCGGTGGAGACCGGCTTCCCGGCCGACCCGACGGCCGCCGCCGAGGTGATCACCGCGGCGCTCGCCGCCGGCCGCGCCCGCCCGGTCGACCTGGCGCGGCTGTCCCGGCCCGGGGAGGCGGACCGCTGGTTCGGCGCGGTGCTCGCGGCCGGCTTCGACGCGATCGTCAACGAACGCGCCAACCGGATGCGCTGGCCGCGCGGCCCCCGCCGGTACGACCTGGCGATAGTGGTGGAGCTGGCCCGGCTGCGGCCACGCCGCTACCGGCTGGTCCTCGACGGGGTGGCGCAGGAGGTGGACGCGGTGCTGGTCGCCGTGGGCAACACGGCCAGCTACGGCGGCGGCATGCGGATCTGCCCGGACGCCGACCCGCACGACGGCCTGCTGGACGTGGTGGTCGGCGGGCGCTTCGACCGGCGCACGCTGATGCGGGTCAAGCCGCAGATCTACCGGGGCACCCACGTCACGCACCCGCTGGCGCGCGTCTACCGGGCGCGGACGGTGGAGCTGTCCGCCGAGGGCATCACCACGTACGCCGACGGGGAGCGCGCCTTCGACCTGCCGGTGACCGTCACCGCCGTGCCGGCGGCGCTGCGGCTGCTGCGCTGACCGCCGCCGGTTCCGCGACACCCGGCGGGTCGGGAACGGCCGGCGGTGCGGAAGGCGCAGGTGCGGCGGGCGGGGCGGCGGCGCGGACCGCGCCGGCGCTCGCGGCGACCACGAGCGCGATGGCGAGCACCTCGACCGGGCGCAGCGCCTGCCCGAGCACCAGCCAGCCGGCCACCGCGGCGATCGCCGGACCGAGACTCATCATCACCGCGAACGTCGCGGTCGGCAGCCGCCGCAGCGCGGCCAGTTCCAGGCTGTACGGCAGCACCGAGGCGAGCAGCGCCAGCCCGGTACCGAGCCCCAGCACCACCGGATCGGCCAGGCGGCCGCCCGCGTCGGCCAGCCCGAACGGCAGGGTGAGCAGCGCGGCGACGGTCAGGGCGAGGGCCAGCCCGTCGGCGCCGGGGAACCGTGCGCCGGTCCGCGCCGAGCAGACGATGTACGCGGCCCACATGGCGCCCGCCGTCAGCGCCAGCGCGGCGCCGGCCGGGTCGAGCCGGTCGAACCCGCCCTGACCGAGCAGGACCACCCCGGCCAGCGCCAGCGCGGCCCAGCACCAGGCGGCGACCCGGCGCGCGGCGATCACGGACAGCGCCAGCGGGCCGAGCACCTCCAGCGTGACGGCCGGGCCGAGCGGGATCCGCTCGATCGCCTGGTAGAAGATCGAGTTCATGCCGGCCAGGGCCAGCCCGAACGCCAGCACCGCCGCCCAGTCGCGGCGCCCGTACCCGCGTACCCGCGGGCGGCAGAACACGAGCATCAGCAGCGCGCCGATGGTCAGCCGCAGCGTCACCGCCCCGGCCACCCCGGTACGCGGGAACAGCAGCGCGGCGAGCGCGGAGCCGAACTGCACCGACAGCGCCCCGCCGAGCACCAGCGCGACCCCGCCGAGCCGTCCCGGCGTACGCGGCGGCAAGGGGTGGGCACCGGTCATGCCCCTGACGGTAGCCGGTGCGCCGGGACGCGTTCGCGCCGCTGGGGGCCGAGCGCTCAGCCGGCCCCGGCCAGGTCCAGCACCGCGCCGAGCCCGTTCGGGCGGCCGGCGTCGGCGCAGGGCAGCACCAGCACCCCGCACCCGGCCGCCACCGCGCCCGCGTCGGCCGGTGTGTCGCCCACCATGAGCGTGCGCTCCGGGTCGACGCCGAGCATCCCGCAGGCCCGCAGGAAGATGCCCGGGTCCGGCTTGCAGCGCCCCACCTCGTACGACAGCGCGTACGCGTCGACGAGCGCGTCGAGATTCCAGGCGGCGAACAGCGGCCGCAGGTCGAAGCCGATGTTGCTGACCACCGCCACCTTGACCCCGGCGGAGCGCAGCGCACCCAGCACCGGCGTGGTGTCCGGGTACGGCACCCAGCCCTCGGGCACCAGCACCCGCTCGTAGAGCGCGTCGGCGAACCCGTCGATGCCGGTGTCCACGGTCTCGGCCAGCCCGGTGTACGCGCCCCGGTGCGCGTGCGGGTAGAGGTCACGGTCGGCCCACACTTCGGCCAGCCGGGGCGGCACCCGCGCCGGCAGCGGGCCGCCGGCACGCCCGGCGGTGAGCAGCCGGTCGGCCAGCGAGGTGGCCCGGATCCGGTCCAGCTCGACGCCGCAGGCGGACGCGGCGGCCAGTACCCAGGCCAGCGGTTCCTCCACCTGGGCGAGGGTGCCGTGGAAGTCGAAGAGCACCGCCTCCACCGGCCGGCGGGACGGGCCCGGGCGGACGGCGTCGTCGGCGCTGCTCGGGGCGTGGGGCAGTTCGGTACGGTCCGGCACGTCGTGCACCCTACCGACCGCTCCGACCGTCCTGCCGGATGGCCTTAACCGGTACTCCTCGGCCGTACCGATTAATCTTGGAACCATGTCGAGCCCCGCCGAGCGGTACGCCGCGGCGCGCCGCCGGGCCGCGCAGGCCTCCGCCTTCCCGGCCCTGGACGAATTCTCCCTGGATCTCGGGTTCGATCTCGACGACTTCCAGCGCGAGGCGTGCGAGGCGCTGGAGCGGGGCGGCGGCGTGCTGGTCTGCGCGCCCACCGGCGCCGGCAAGACCGTGGTGGGCGAGTTCGCGGTGCACCTGGCGCTGCGCGGCCGGCCCGGCGGCGACGCGCCGGTGACCCGGCGCAAGTGCTTCTACACGACGCCGATCAAGGCGCTGTCCAACCAGAAGTACCACGACCTGGTGGACCGCTACGGCGCCGAGCAGGTCGGCCTGCTCACCGGCGACAACGCGATCAACGGCGACGCGCCGGTGGTGGTGATGACCACCGAGGTGCTGCGCAACATGCTCTACGCCGGCTCGGCCACGCTGGAGGGCCTGGCGTACGTGGTGATGGACGAGGTCCACTACCTGGCCGACCGGTTCCGCGGCGGGGTCTGGGAAGAGGTGATCATCCACCTGCCCGAGTCGGTCACGCTCGTGTCGCTGTCGGCCACCGTCTCCAACGCCGAGGAGTTCGCCGACTGGCTGGTCACCGTGCGCGGCGAGACCGCGGTGGTGGTCTCCGAGCACCGCCCGGTGCCGCTGTGGCAGCACATGCTCGTCGGCAAGCGGATGTTCGACCTGTTCCACGACGCCGACGCGGCGCGCAAGCACGACGTGCACCCCGAGCTGCTGCGCTACACCCGGGACACGATGCGCCGGCTGGAGCTGGGCGAGGGCCGCAGCGCCGGTCCCGGCGGCGGGCGGCGCGGCCCGCGCTGGCGCGGCCCGATGCGCCCGGACATCGTCGACCGGCTCGACCGGGAAGGGCTGCTCCCGGCGATCCTGTTCATCTTCAGCCGGGCCGGCTGCGACGCCGCCGTGCAGCAGTGCCTCGCCGCCGGGCTGCGCCTGACCTCCCCGGAGGAACGCGCCGAGATCCGCCGGGTGGTGGAGTCCCGGGTGACCGCCATCCCGGGCGAGGATCTGTCGGTGCTCGGCTACTGGGAGTGGCTCGACGGGCTGGAACGCGGCCTGGCCGCCCACCACGCCGGCATGCTCCCCGCGTTCAAGGAGGTCGTCGAGGAGCTGTTCGTCCGCGGGCTGGTCAAGGCCGTCTTCGCCACCGAGACGCTCGCGCTGGGCATCAACATGCCGGCCCGCTGCGTGGTGCTGGAACGGCTGGTCAAGTTCAACGGCGAGGCCCACGTCGACCTCACCCCCGGCGAGTACACCCAGCTCACCGGCCGGGCCGGCCGCCGGGGCATCGACGTGGAGGGCCACGCGGTCGTCGTCTGGTCGCCGGAGACCGACCCCCGGCACGTCGCCGGGCTCGCCTCCACCCGCACCTACCCGCTGCGTTCCAGCTTCCGGCCGTCGTACAACATGGCCGTCAACCTGGTCGGCAGCGTCGGCGCGGCGCCGGCCCGGGAGCTGCTGGAGTCCTCGTTCGCGCAGTTCCAGGCCGACCGGTCGGTGGTCGGCCTGGCCCGGCAGGTGCAGCGCAACACCGAGACCATCGAGGCGTACGGTGCGGAGGCCGCCTGCCACCACGGCGACTTCGACGAGTACTTCGCGCTGCGGGTGGCCATCGCCGACCGGGAACGCGCCATCGCCCGGCAGGGGCAGACCCAGCGCAAGGCGGCGGCCGTCGCCTCGCTGGAGCGGCTGCGGGTCGGTGACGTGATCCGGGTGCCGTCCGGTCGGCGGGCCGGCCTCGCAGTGGTGCTGGACCCGGCCACCGGCGGGTTCGGCGAGCCCCGGCCGCTGGTCCTCACCCAGGACCGCTGGGCCGGGCGGGTCACCCCTGGCGACTTCACCACCCCGGCCGAGGTGCTCACCCGCATCCGGGTGCCGAAGCACTTCAACCACCGCTCGCCCGCGGCCCGGCGGGATCTCGCCGCCGCGGTCAGCGGCACCGGCCTGGACCGGCACGGCGGCCGGCGGGGCGGCCGGTCCCGTCAGGCGGTGGGGGAGGACCACCGGCTCAGCCAGCTCCGCGTCGAGCTGCGCGCCCACCCGTGCCACGCCTGCCCGGACCGGGAGGAGCACGCCCGCTGGGCGGAGCGGCGGCGCCGGCTGGAACGCGACACCGAGGAGCTGCGTCAGCGGGTGTCCGGGCGGACCGGCTCGCTGGCCCGTACCTTCGACCGGATCGTCGCGTTGCTGACGGCGCGCGGCTACCTGGCCGCCGACGGCGAGGTCACCGACGCCGGGCGGATGCTGGCCCGGATCTGGACCGAGGCCGACCTGCTGGTGGCAGAGTGCCTGCGCCGCCGGGTGTGGGACGGCCTGTCCCCGGCCGAGCTGGCCGCCGCCGTGTCGGTGGTGGTCTTCGAGGCCCGGCGGGACGTCGACGAGCGGGCGTCGCTGCCGCGCGGCGCGGTGGCCGACGCGGTCGACGAGACGCTCAAGCTGTGGGGCGACATCGAGGCGGACGAGGCGGCACGCGGCCTGGCCGTCACCCGGGAGCCCGATCTCGGCTTCGCCTGGCCGATCTACCGGTGGGCGCGCGGCGAGGCGCTGGCGAAGGTGCTGGCCAGCGGCCACCAGATCGACGGGGAGATGCCGGCCGGCGACTTCGTCCGCTGGGCGCGCCAGGTGGTCGACCTGCTCGGGCAGATCGCCGACTCGGGCGGCGCCTCGGCCGAGCTGCGCGGCACCGCCCGGCAGGCCATCGCGGCGGTCAACCGGGGCGTGCTGGCCTACCACGCCTCCGCCTAACGGTCACTTTCGGTCATCGAGCGCCGGAAACCGACGCACCGCTGCGTCACGGCGCTACCACCCCGCGAATTGTCGGGGGGTCGATGCGCGCCCTGGTCAGGGGCTATCCCATCATTGCCCCGGGCGCCGTGGGTCGCGCTCGGCCGATGGTGAGGGAAGGGCGTCGTGGGCGAGATCAATCACTTCGAGTACGGATGGATCACACCCGCGCTCAGCTACGCGTTGTCGGTGCTCGGCTCGGCGCTCGGGCTGGTCTGCGCCGGGCGGATCCGGACCGCCACCAGCGCCGGCCAGCGCGCCTGGTGGGGCCTGCTCGCCGCCTGGGCGCTCGGCGGCACGGCCATCTGGGCCATGCACTTCATGGCGATGCTCGGGTTCGCCGTCGGCGGCACCCGGATCCGCTACGACGTGCCGCTGACGGCCGCCAGCACGGTGATCGCGGTGGCGTCGGTCGGCATCGGCCTGGCGATCGTGGGCACCGGGCGGCTGGCCGCGCCCCGGCTGCTCGCGGGCGGGTTCTTCACCGGCGCCGGGGTGGCCGCCATGCACTACACCGGCATGGCCGCCATGCGCCTGGACGGCTCGCTCGGCTACGACCCGCTGCGGGTGATCCTGTCGGTGGTCATCGCGATCGTGGCCGCCACCGTGGCGCTCTGGCTGGCGATGACCGTCCGGCGGGCGCTCGCCATCGCCGCGTCGGCGCTGGTCATGGGCATCGCGGTCAACGGCATGCACTTCACCGGCATGAGCGCGCTGTCGGTGCACCTGCACGACAGCAGCGGCCCGGTCTCCGGCACCGAGGTGAGCGGACTGCTGGTGCCGATCGTGCTGGCGGTGGTCTTCGGCGTGGTCGGGCTCGTCTACGCGTTGCTCGCCGCGCCCTCGGACGACGACCGGGCCGGGGCCGCGTACGTCAGCGCGCGGCTCGACGAGGGGCCGCAGGCCGCGGCCGCCGAACCCGCGCCGGACCCGGTCGGCCTGCGGGCCCGGTCGACGCTGGCGCAGCCCGGCGCACAGTTCCCGTCCCGCCGGAGCACCGACCGCCAGTCGTGATCAACTGATCACGATCGGCCGCCGGCCAGCGCGTCGACCAGGCGGCGGCACGAGCCGGCCAGGTTCCAGCGCTGCGCCAGCTCCAGCAGCCGGTCCGGGTCGGCGGGCGACGTCGGCAGTGCCGGGTCCAGCTCGGGCAGCGGCACGTCGGTGGCGACCCGGACCACCTTCGGCGCCACGGCCAGGTAGTCGCGGGCGGCGTCGAGCTTCGCCCGCAGCCCCGGCGCGAAACCGGATCGGGGATCGTCGAGCGCGGCCAGGATGCCGTCCAGCCCGCCGTAGCGGTCGATCAGCCGGGCGGCGGTCTTCTCGCCGACGCCGGCCACGCCGGGCAACCCGTCGCTGGGGTCGCCGCGCAGCGCCGCGAAGTCGGCGTACCGGTCGGCCGGTACGCCGTAGCGGGTGCGGACCGCCGCGTCGTCGCAGTCGTCCAGCTTGGCCACGCCCCGGCCGACGTAGAGCAGGCGTACCGGGCGGGCGTCGTCGACGAGCTGGAACAGGTCACGGTCTCCGGAGACCACCTCGACCGGGCCCGGCTGGGTCACCGAGAGCGTGCCGAGCACGTCGTCGGCCTCGTAGCCGGTGGCGCCCACGGCCGGGATGCCGAGTGCCTCCAGCACCTCCAGGATCATCGGCACCTGCGGGGACAGCGTGTCCGGCACGACCTCGCCGCCCTCGGGCGCGACCCGGTGCGCCTTGTACGACGGCAGCAGCTCGACCCGCCACGCCGGCCGCCAGTCGTGGTCGAGCGCGCAGATCATGCGGTCGGGCCGGCGGGTGCGCACGAGCTGGGCGAGCATGTCGAGGAAGCCGCGCACGGCGTTGACCGGCTGGCCGTCGCCGGTCTTCGCGGCCGACTCGGGGATGCCGAAGTAGGCGCGGAAGTAGAGGCTGGGGGAGTCGATCAGAAGGATCGGCTGTCGGTGTGCCACGTCGGCAAGCCTTCCACAGCCCTGTGACGAGGTGGGGGAGGCGACCGCCGGGCCGGAAACCCGGGCGCGCGGAGGGCGTCGGATGCGCAGACTGGCGGGGTGAGCTTCGTACCCGGCCTGACCCTGGCCCGCCGGTTCCACGACGAGGTGGTGGGTCCGCTGCTGGCGCGGCGGCTGCCCGGCCTGCCGTACTCCGCCGGTCTGCTCGACGGCGGTTCCGAGCTGCTCGGCCTCGACTCGCCCCGCTCCACCGACCACGACTGGGGCCCGCGTACCCAGCTCTTCGTGGCGGACGCGCGCGACGTGGCGCCGGTACGGGCGGTGCTGGACGCGGAGTTGCCGGCGCGGTTCCTCGGCTGGCCGACCCGGTACGCGGGCGGGCCGGAGGCGCGGCTCGGCACGGTCCGCGCCGACGGCGAACGGCACGGCGTGCGCGTGGACGAGCTGGGCGGATGGCTGCGGGAGCGGCTCGGCGCCGACCCGCGCGCCGGGATGACGGCGGCGGACTGGCTGGCGACGCCGACGCAGCGGCTGGCCGAGCTGACCGGGGGAGCGGTGTTCCACGACGGGCTCGACGGCGCGCTCACCGGCGTCCGCGCCCGGCTCGCCTGGTATCCGGACGACGTGTGGCGGTACGTGCTCGCCTCCGGGTGGCAGCGGGTCGCGCAGGCCGAGCACCTGGCCGGCCGGTGCGCCGAGGTCGGTGACGAGCTGGGCAGCCGGGTCGTGATCGCCGGACTGGCCCGGGATCTGATGCGCCTCGGGCTGCTGCTGCACCGGCGCTGGCCCCCGTACGCGAAATGGCTCGGCACGGTGTTCGCGACGCTGCCGGACGCGGCGCCGGTGGTGGACGGGCTCGCCGCCGCGCTCGGTCCGGGCGACTGGACGGCGCGGGAGCCCGGCCTGGTCCGGGCGCTGGAGACGGTCGCCGGCTGGACCAACGACGCCGCGGCGGCGCCGCCGGTGGACCCGGCCGCCCGGCCGTTCCACGACCGGCCGCTCCTGGTGCTGCACGCCTGCCGGTTCGTCGAGACGCTGCGCGCCGCGATCACCGACCCGGATCTGCGCGACCGGCCGCCGGTGGGCGCGGTGGACCAGTACGTGGACAGCGTGGACGTGCTCACCCACCCCGGCCGTGCCCGCCGCGTGGCCGCGGCGGTTGTCGGCCCGCCGGTCGGGGCCTAGACTCCGATTCGAGTCGCATCGATCCGCGACCGTCTATCTCGTCTCCGAGGGTCCGGGCCGCCCGTCGCAGGCGCCTCGCCGGCGAGAACGCCGCGACACGCGGCGTTCCCACCATCCGAGGAGAACGCATGCTGTCCAGAAGGAGCAGACTCCGGCTGCTCGGCGCGGCGCTGGCCGCCGCCGGGCTCGCCGCCGGGGCGGCGCTCGCCGTCCCCGGGCCGGCCTCGGCCGCCGCGCTGACCGAGGTGACGAACTTCGGCGCCAATCCGAGCAACCTGCGCATGTACCTGTACGTCCCGGACACCGTCGCGGCCCGTCCCGGGCTGCTCGTGGTGAACCACTACTGCACCGGCAGCGGCCCGGCCATGTACTCCGGCACCCAGTTCGCGGCGCTCGCCGACCGGTACGGCTACATCGTGGTCTACCCGTCGGTGACCCGCAGCAGCAAGTGCTTCGACGTCTCCTCGCCGCAGGCGCTGCGCCGCGACGGCGGCAGCGACCCGGTGGGCATCAAGTCGATGGTGGACTACGTGCGGCAGCGCTACCCGGTCGACTCGCAGCGGATCTTCACCACCGGCACCTCGTCCGGCGCGATGATGACGAACGTGCTGCTCGGCGACTACCCGGACGTGTTCCGCGCCGGTGCCGCCTTCGCCGGGGTGCCGTTCGGCTGCTTCGCCACCACCAACGGCTCGGAGTGGAACAGCGAGTGCGCCAACGGCCAGGTGCTGAGGACCCCGCAGCAGTGGGGTGACCTGGTGCGCAACGCCTACCCGGGCTACACCGGCCCGCGCCCGCGGATGCAGATCTGGCACGGCACCAACGACGAGACGCTGCGCTATCCGAACTTCGGCGAGCAGATCGACCAGTGGACGAACGTGAACGGGCTGGGCCAGACGCCCGCGTACACGGACAGTCCGCAGGCCGGCTACACCCGCACCCGCTACGGCGGCACCGGCGGCACCGCGACCGTCGAGGCGATCAGCATGCAGGGCGTCACGCACAACCTGCCGGTGGACGCGGCCCAGGCCATCCGCTTCTTCGGCCTGGACTCCACCACGCCGCCGCCGACCACCGCTCCGCCCACCACGACGCCGCCCACCACGACGCCGCCCACGACGCCTCCGCCGACCACCCCGCCCCCCACCACGGCGCCGCCGACCACGCCGCCGCCGTCCGGGGCCTGCCGGGTCGGGTACGTGGTGAACGCCTGGAACAACGGCCTGACCGCCGCGGTGACCATCACCAACACGTCCACCACGGTGATCAACGGCTGGAACCTCGCGTTCACGCTGCCGGGCGGTCAGACGATCACCGGGGGCTGGAACGCCACGTACAGCCCGTCCAGCGGCGCGGTGACCGCCCGCAACGTGTCCTACAACGCGTCGATCCCGCCGGGTGGCTCGGTGGACATCGGCTTCCAGGCCACCCACACCGGCAACACCGGCAGGCCCGCCTCGTTCACGCTCAACGGCAGCGCCTGCACGACCTCCTGAGCGGGGTCGTGGCGGCATCCCGGCCGCGCCCGTCCCGGACCGGGGCGGGCGCGGCCGGGCATGACCACACCGGCGGCGGGTACCCGTGCCGGACGGACACCGGCGGGAACCGAAGGAGCGGATATGAAGGTCCGAAGCTCCCTGCGCGCGCTCAAGCGCAAGGCCGACTCGATAGTGGTCCGGCGCCGGGGCAAGCTGTTCGTCCTCAACAAGTCCGACCGGCGGCAGAAGGCCCGGCAGGGCTGAGCCCGTCGTCGCCGCGCGACCAGCTCAGGGAGTTCGAGACGCGGGTGCGGGACGCGGCGTCGTGACGGCGGCGGCCGGTACGTCGTCCACCTCGGCGCGCCCGGCCAGGCGGGCGAGCGCGGAGGCGGCCAGCGGCCGGTAGATCCGTACCGAGTCGGCGAGCGCCGAGAAGTGCGAACCCGAGTTGTCGCCGTGGTAGCGGGTGGCGATGTCCACCTGCTCGACCGGCAGCCCGGCACGTACCAGCCGCAGCAGCACCGTCATCTCGTACTCGAAGCGATCACCCGGGATCGTGGTGAGCCAGCCGAGCAGCGCGGCCGGGTAGGCGCGCAGCCCGGTCTGGGTGTCGCGCACGTCCCGGCCGGTCGCCAGCCGGAACGCCACCCGGGTCGCCGCGTTGCCGAACCGGCTGCGCGCCGGGACCTCACCGTCGAACGCGCGGACGCCGAGCGCCGGCGCTCCGGTGGCGCGCATCCGGTCCGCCACGCGGCACACGTCGGGCACGCCGTGCTGGCCGTCGGCGTCCACACAGACCACGTCGCGTCCCGGGTGGTGCGCCGAGGCGTACCGGAAGCCGGTGCGCAGCACCACGCCCTTGCCCCGGTTGACCCGGCGGCGCAGCACGGTCGCGCCCCGGGCGCGGGCCGCGTCCAGGACCCCGGCGGCGGCCGGGCCGCTGCCGTCGTCGACGACGAGCACGTCCGCGCCGGGCAGCGCGGCCCGCAGGTCGCCGACCAGCGGCGGCAGCCGGTCACCGGGCCGGTACACCGGCACGAGCACGATCACGGAACCTCCCGGGTGGACTCGCCCGCCGGCACGGCCCGCCGGGTCGGTCGAGGACCGTCGTACCCCGCGCCCGCTCCGGCGAATCACCGGCGGGGCGTGAGGCGTCCGATCCGGTCGGCGGCGCGGGTCAGCGCGCGCTCGCGGCGCAGCGACGCCTCCGGGGTACGCACACCGAGGAAGCCGATGCGGCTGAACGCACGGGCGGCCCGCTCGCGCCGGACGGGCACCGGGTCGGGCGCGGTCACCGGCACGTCGGCCAGCGCCGGGCCGGACAGCCCGAGCACGCGCGCGGCGAGCAGCCGGACGCGGGGCAGGTGCCACGGGTGGGAGACCAGCCCGAGCGGGCGCTGCGCGGTGAACTCCGCCGCGCCGAGCAGCCCGTGCGGCCAGCCGCCGGTGAACACCACCCGGGCGCCGGGCGTCCGGCGGAACGCCTCGGCGTGGGCGCGGACGTAGGCCACCGCGGCCTCGGTGCGCGCCACGCTCTCCGCGGTGAGCCGGTAGCCGTCGTCGCCGGCCACCACCCCGCGGCCGAAGACCAGCAGCACGGTGGCGGTCGTCGTCATCCCCTCACGGTACGGGCCGGATCACTCGTCGTCCGGCGGCCAGGGCGGCGTGCCGACGCCGGTGATCCGGACGCCGCCCCACGGGTCCACCTCGGCCAGCCGGGCCCGGGCGACCCGTTCGCCGATCCGGACCTCCACGTCGCGGCGGCCGGAGCGCAGCAGCCGCGCCAGGCGCGGTTCCGGCTCGATCCGCCCGGCCCAGTGGTAGCGGCCGTCGACCGGCTCGAACCGGCCGCCGGCGTGCAGCCGCACCGTGGTGCCGGCGATCTCGGCCGTGCCCTGCCAGGTCACCTGTCGATCCGTTCGTGCGCGCGGGTCAGCTCCGGCGGCAGGTCGGCGCCCCGGCGCACCCCCTCGATGCCGCTCCACAGCAGCGTGGTGAGGTATTCGGTGAGCGCGGCCCGGTGGATCGGCTGCCCGTGCGTGGTCCACCAGTCGCCGACCGCCTGCACGAACCCGACCAGCCCGTACGCCCACGGCTCGGCCGGGCCGGCGTCGAGGCCGAGCGCGCGCAGCCGGTCGCCGATGACCCGGGCCAGCCCGGTCGCGACCTGCCGGCTGGTGCCCGTGACGACCTGCTGGATGCCGGGATGCCCGGACTCGTGCACGAGGAACCGGTAGAGCGACGGCTCGTACTCCACCACGCGCAGGTACGCGTCGATCGTCGCCTCGACCAGCGCCCGCTCCTCGCGTACCTGCTCGACCGCGGGCGCGATGGCGGCCACCACGCGCGCCGCGACCACCTCGCTGACCGCCAGCCAGAGCTGCGCCTTGTCGGCGAAGTAGCGGTAGAGCACCGGCTTGCTGACCCCGGCGGTGGCGGCGACCTGGTCCATGTCGACGCTCGGGCCGTGTCGCAGCAGCGCCTGGATGGCGGCCGCGATCAGTTCCTGCCGCCGCTGTTCGCGGTGGCCGGCCCAGCGGTCGCGCCGCCCGCCGGGGCGGGGTGCGGCCGGCTCCGGGGGAGCGTCGGGGCCATTGACATCGGTGGTGGTCCATCGCATGCTACCACTCGTAACAGTTACTCGAAGTTACGTCAATATGGAGGGGTCATGGAGCGGACGACGGCAGGATTCCCGCGCGAGGCGGTCGCCGATCGCCTGCTCTCCGCCTCGGTACGCACCAGCTACGACCCGGTGGTCGACATCGACTGGTCGGCGCCGCCGGTGCCCGGCGCGTACTGGCTGCCGCCGTCGCGCAGCAGCCTCTACGGCACTGCACTGTGGGAGGCCATGACCGAGGACCAGCGGGTCGAGCTGACCAAGCACGAGGTCGTCAGCGCGGCCAGCGCCGGGATCTGGTTCGAGACGATCCTCATGCAGATGCTGATCCGGCACTACTACGACGCCGACCCGACCAGCCGGCACGCCCAGTACGCGCTCACCGAGGTCGCCGACGAGTGCCGCCACTCCATCATGTTCGGCCGGCTCATCGAGGCCGCCGGCGCGCCGGTCTACCGCGCCGAGCCGTTCGATCACCTGCTCGGACGCTGGCTCAAGTCCACAGCGACCGGTCCGCAGATGTACGCGGCCATCCTGATCGCCGAGGAGATCCTCGACTCGTTCCAGCGCGAGATCATGGCCGACGAGTCGTTGCAGCCGCTGATCCGGATGGTGTCGCGCATCCACGTGGTGGAGGAGGCCCGGCACGTGCGCTTCGCCCGCGACGAGCTGGCCCGGCAGGTCGAGGCCGCCGGGCCGGTGGCCCTGGCGTACGCGCGGCTGGTGATCGGCCGGGCCGCGTACTCGATCACGCGGCGCCTGGTGCACCCGCGGGCGTACGCGGCGGTCGGGATCGACCCGGCGGCCGGCCGGGCCGCGGCGCGGGCCAACCCGCACTGGCGGGCCACGCTGCGCTGGTCCGCGCAGCGGATCGCCGACCACCTCACCGAACTGGGCCTGGTCGCCGGGCCGGGCCGGCTGCTGTGGCGCCGGGCCGGGCTGGTGGAGGGCTGACCGGCGGCGACCCGAAGGGGAAAGGACCGCCGCCGGCCGCCCGGTCAGGAGGTGGGGAAATTGTCGGCGGTGCGGATGCGCTCGCGCATGAACGCGCCGGACTCGGTGAGCACCGACGTCCCGCTGAACGAGCCGGACGCGCAGGTGCCCGGCCGCAGCGCCGCCGAGCCCTCGGGGGCGTCGGAGAGCGTCCAGTTCGCGTAGCTGATCTTCAACCGGTCGAGCAGGTCGAGCCAGGCGTTGCTGCTGGCGGTGTCGACAGCGCCGTCGCCGGTGTAGGTGACGGTGCCGAACTCGGTGACGAACAGCGGGAGCCGGCTCGCCGCCCGCTGCACCTCGTTGCGGTAGTTGTCCTTGTGCGACGCGGCGTAGAAGTGGAACGTGTACATGATGTTCTGCGCCCGCACCGGGTTGTTCACGATCTCGTCGGAGTTGCCGCCCTCCGACACGCCGAGCGAGGACCAGCCCCGGGTGCCGACGACGACCACCGCGTCCGGGTCGTTGGCCCGGATCACCGGGATGACCTGCTCGGCGTAGTTGCGGATGGTCGACCAGCTCACCCCGTTGGGTTCGTTGGTGATCTCGTAGATCACGTTCTTCTTCGCGGCGTTGCGCGCCGACACGTTGGCGAAGAACGTCTTGGCCCGGTCCAGGTTGTACATCGGGTCGCCGGGCGTGAGCGTGTGGAAGTCGATGAGCGCGTACATGCCCCGGGCCTCGGCCTTGTCCACGAGCGTGTTCACCTGGTTGGTGAAGCCGGCCGGGTTGGTCTCGTAACCCTGCTCCTGCACGTACATCGAGATGCGCAGCAGGTCGGACCGCCACTCGTTCGCGAGCACGTCCAGGGACGCGTCGGTGTAGCAGTTGGCGAACCACTGCAATCCGTGCGTGCTCATGCCGCGCAGCTGGATCGGCCGCCCGTACTGGTTGCAGAGGTTGACCCCGCACACCTGGAGCTGCCCGTTGATCGCGACCGGCGTGGTGCCGGCCGGCGGCGGCGTGGTGGGCGGGGGAGTGGTGGGTGGGGGCGGGGTGCTCGGCGGGGGCGTGCTGGACGGCGGGGTGCTCGTGCCGCCGGTGCAGACCGTGCCGTTGAGCGTGAACGACGTGGGGTTCGGGTTCGACCCGGTCCACGAGCCGTTGAAGCCGACAGTGGTGCTCGCGCCGGTGCCGAGTGCGCCGTTGTAGTCGAGGCTGCGCGCGGTGACCGCCGAGCCGCTCTGCTGCCAGGTGGCCGACCAGCCCTGCACCACGCGCTGGCCGCCGTCGGGGAAGGTGAAGCCCAGCGTCCAGTTGCTCACCGGGTCGCCGAGGTTTCTCACCGCCACCGTCGCGGTGAAGCCGCCGGGCCAGGAGTTGGTGGTGTAGGTGACGGCGCAGCCGGTCGCCGCCATCGCGTCCGGCGAGGGCAGGACGGCCGTGGCCGCCAGGGCGAGCGCGCCGGCCGCGCCGCCGACGAGCAGGTGCCGCCGGGACGGGCGGGGAATCGAGAACATGCGGGAAGGTCCCATCGTCTGGGTGGTGATCGGACGGTGCCCGTCGTGAACCTGCCCGGAAAGCCCGACGCGGCGGCCTGGGGGAGCGCTCCCACGGCCGAGCGTAGAGGTGGATGCCGATGCGTGCAACCGCCGCCGCTCAGCGGCCGCCGCGGCGCCCGCCGTAGAGCCGCAGCGAGTTGCAGACGTCGAACACGCCCGGCACGTCCCACGCCAGCTCGGCGGCGACCAGGCGCGTCTGCGGGTCGGCCACCAGGCCGGCGAGGATGACCACCCGGTTCTGCACGGTCACGGTGATCTGCTGCCGGCGGGTGGTCCAGTCGGCGCTGAGCCGCTGCGCGACCAGCGACGCGAGCCGGGTGTCCGCGTCGTCGGGCTCCGGTCCGCCGCCGGTGTAGGGGAACTCGGGGTACGGCCAGGGCATCACCACGGGGAGGGCTCCTTCTGTTCGGTCAGGACCGGTTGCCGGGATTCGGGGCCCGGCGCCGGGACGCGGCCGTCGACGACTGTGAAGACGCCGTCGAGCCGCATGGTGTGCAGCACGGTGAGCACGAACCGCGACGGGGACACCAGGCACAGCCGCCGGCCGTCGCGCCGGGCGTCCTGGTGCGCGCGCACCAGCAGGCTGAGCCCGGCGGAGTCGATCACCTCCAGGCCGGACAGGTCGACCAGTTCCGTGTCGTCGCGGAGGGAGCGCTCGGCCAGCGCCCGGCGCACCGTCGTGGCCGGGTCGGCGTCGTGGGCGGCCGGCTCGCCGCCCACCTGCTCCAGATCCTCGATGCCCAGGCCGTCGTCGGCGATGGCCGCCCGGGTGCTGCACCGGGGGCAGTGGTGCGGTCCGGACGCGAACGGGGAGCCGACCCAGTCGTGCTCGAACACGAGCGTCCACACCACCTCGGCGTCGGGCAGCGTGGCGCCCGTGCCGGTGACGCTGTCGCCGCAGCCGTCGCAGATGAGCATCATGAGGTGGTCCGCGGGTACGACAGTCACACCTCCTCCTTCCGCCGGCCGCCCGTGCCGGACGGCGTCCGCCCCTCCGCCTCCGGCCGGCCCGCGGCGACCACCGCCAGCACGACCGCCACGGCGGCGAAGCCGGTCTGCACCATCAGCGGCAGCACCGGCGATCCGTCGGTGCGGTGGTCCACCAGCCCGACCACGATCGCGCCGAGCAGCGCGGACGCCACGCCGAGCGCGAGTGTCAGCCACACCGGGACGGCCTTGCGCCCCGGCAGGACGAGGCGTCCCAGCCCCCCGACGGCCAGACCCACCACGAGCGCTCCGACGAGCGTGCTGCCGGTCACCACTCCTCCTCAGCGTGATGCGGACGCGACCCGGGCCCGGCCGCGCGCGGCCGGGCGGGGCGTGTCGACGACGGGCACGGCACCGAGCCCGGAATTCTCCAGGATGCGCCGGATCCGCGGATGTGGATTGCTCAGCGTGAGCAGGCCGCCCTGCCGCGCCAGCCGGCGGTGCACGTCCAGCAGCAGCGCGACGGCGGCGGCGTCCACATGCCGGCACCCGGCGAGGTCGATCGTCAGCTCGCGGGGCCGTAGCGCGAGGATGCGGTCCAGCACGTGGGCGACCTCGGGCAGCCCGGCGAGGTCCAGCTCGTCGGTGATGTCCACGCGCACGTGCGGCACCGCGGACTCCGGCGGGGACGGCAGGCTGGGGGGCATCGGGTCGCTTCCGTGACGGGATCGGGTCAGACCCCACTCTGCGCAGGGATCTTGGAGGTCACCGGACGGTTGTATGACGGTTCGATGACAAAAACCACGAACGGCCCACGCGATTGGGCGACCCGTGCCGCGCCGGTCATGATGCCCATATGACGGCCGTACTGGTGATCGAGGACGACGACCGCATCCGGCTCGCGCTGCAGCTCGCCCTGGAGGAGGAGGGCTACGAGGCGTACGGCGCGCCGACCGCCGAGGACGGCCTGCGCCGGCAGCGGGAGAAGCCGGCGGACTACGTGCTCGTCGACCTGATGCTGCCCGGCATGAACGGGTTCGACTGCATCCGTCAACTGCGCCGGGACGACGACGTGCCGGTCGTGGTGATCAGCGCCCGCGACGACACCCACGACATCGTCGCCGCGCTGGAGGCGGGCGCCGACGACTACGTGGTGAAGCCGGTGGCGATCAAGGAGCTGTCCGCCCGGCTGCGGGCGCTGCGCCGGCGCGTACGCACGGTGTCCGGGTCCGTGCCCGCCCAGTTCTTCGGTGACCTGGAGATCAGCGCGGAGGCCGGCGAGGTGCGGCGCTCGGGACAGCCGGTGCCGGTCACCCGCACCGAGTTCCGGCTGCTGTGCGAGCTGGCCGAGCACGCCGGCCGGGTGCTGTCGCGCCAGCAGCTGCTCAGCCGGGTCTGGGGCTACGAGACCGGCGACGAGCGGCTCGTCGACGTGCACGTGGGCCGGCTGCGGCAGAAGATCGAACCCGACCCGGCCAACCCGCGCCACCTGGTCACCCTGCGCGGCCTCGGCTACAAGCTCCAGCGATGACCCGGCCCGGCCTGCGCGCCCGGGTCACCGCGGCGTTCGCCGTCGGGGCGTTGCTGCTGTCCGCGCTGATGGCCCTCTTCTCGTACGACCTGACCCGGCGCTCGCTGCTCGACGAGCGGGAGCGCACCGCGGTCCGGGCCGCCTACTACGACGCCGCCGTGGTCCGCTCCGGCCTGGACACCGGCACCCCGGACGTGGTGGCCGTGCTGCGCTCGCTCGACACCGGCAGCGCCCGCCGCCCGCTGCTGCACCTGCCCGACGGCTGGTACGCCCGTGCCGCCGACGTGGGCGCCAGCTCGGTGCCGGTGGAGTTGCAGCGCATGGTGGCCGACGGCAAGCCCGCGGTGCAGCGGATCCGGCTCGACGGGCAGCCCGTGCTGCTGGTCGGCGTGCCGCTGCCCGGCGCGCTCGGCTACTACGAGCTGACCTCGTTGCGGGAGGTCGAGGAGACGTTCCAGGTGGTGGGCCTGGCGCTGATCGCCGTGGCGATCATGGTCGCCGGGGCGGGTGCGGCGCTCGGCTGGTACGCCACCCGGCACAGCCTGCGGCCGCTCACCGCGGTCGCCGACGCGGCGGAACGGATCGCGTCCGGCGACTTCGCCACCCGGCTCGACCCGACCACCGATCCCGACCTCACCCGCCTGTCCAGCTCGTTCAACGAGATGGTCGACAAGCTGGTGCACCGCATCGAGCGGGACCGGCGCTTCGCCGCCGACGTGAGCCACGAGCTGCGCTCGCCGTTGCAGACCCTGGCCGCCGCCGCGAGCGTGCTCAACCGCCGCCGCGAGCACCAGGACGAACGCACCGCGACCGCGGCGGGCCTGGTCGCCGACGAGGTGACCCGGTTCCAGCGCCTGGTCGACGACCTGATCCAGCTGGCCCGCACTGAGCAGCCGGCGCACCGCGAGACGGTCGACGTGGTGGAGCTGGCGCGGGCCACCTGCCGGGAACGGTCGCTGCCGGAGAGCCTGGTGACGGTGGAGGGGGACGCCCCGCGCCTGTGGTGGGTCGACCGGCGCCGGTTCGCCCAGACGCTGCTGAACCTGCTGGAGAACGCCGAGCGGTACGGCGGCGGGCCGGTCGCGATACGCCTCGGCGGGCGCGACGGGGTGGGCGTGCTGGAGGTCGACGACGACGGTCCGGGCGTGCCACCCGGCGATCGGGAGATCATCTTCGACCGGTTCGTCAGGGGGCGGGCGGCGCACGACCGGGCCGGCACCGACGGCACCGGCCTCGGGCTCGCGCTGGTCGCGCAGCACGCCGCTGCGCACGGCGGTACGGCGGCGGTGCTGGACCGCGAGTCCGGCGCCCGCTTCCGGGTCGAACTGCCCGGAGCGCTGCGATGAGCCGCCGGCGGCTCCTGCCCGGCCTGCTCGCGGCCGTGCTGCTGGCCGGCTGCGGGGTGCCGGTGGACGACGAGCCCCGCCTGGTGCAGACGCCGCCGGGCGCGTTCCCGACCCCGGCGGTGTCCTCGACCGCCGACGGGGACGGGCGGGTGGACGAGCCGTTCTGCTTCGTCCGGGACGACGGGCTGGTCGTGGTCAAGCGCCGGGTGGACGGGCTGCCCGGGGTGGATTCGCACCTCCAGCACCTGCTGGCCGGGCCGGACGGCGGCGAACGCCGTCAGGGGCTGGCCACGGCGCTGCCGGGCACTGTGGCGGTGGCCGGGGCGACGCTGGCCGGCACGCTGGCCACTGTCGACGTGCGCCAGGCCGGGGAGGAGACCGGCCGCAACGACGAGGTGCTCGCCTTCGGGCAGATCGTGTGCAGCCTCACTCAGCGGCCCGACGTGTACAGCGTGGCGTTCCGCCGGGACGGGCAGCCGCTGGAGGTGCCACGCGCGGACGGAAGCCTCTCCGCGCTGCCGCTCACCGCCGCCGACTACCGGCCGCTGTTGCCTCGCTGACACCCTTCCTTGCTGCTGTGTCCGGATATGAGCCGAAACCTCCATCGTCCGTTCGGTTGATTTGGCGGTGACCTTTGGTCTAGTGTGGCTGGCACGACCGGTGTGGGAGGCCACCCGTTCTCCGAGGACAGGAAGGGCAGCATGACCACGATGACCATGGCACCGACCGCGACCGAGGTGCAGCGCGCGCCGCAGACCGGTGAGGAGAGCCGTGCCAGTGAGCTGATCGCGGCGCTCGCCGCACTGCCCGCCGACCACCCGCAGCGGGCCGCCCTGCGCAACCAGGTCATCGAGGCGTGGCTGCCGCTGGCGAACCACCTGGCCGCCCGCTACAGCGGTCGCGGCGAGCCGGCCGGCGACCTGGCTCAGACCGCGGCGCTCGGCCTGATCAAGGCCGTCGACCGGTTCGACGCCTCGCGCGGCGTCGACTTCGCCGGCTTCGCCATCCCGACGATCCTCGGCGAGATCAAGCGGCACTTCCGCGACCGCACCTGGAACATCCGGGTTCCGCGTCGCCTCCAGGAGCTGCGGCTGCGCATCTCCGAGGCCAACAGCACGCTGACCCAGACGCTCAACCGGGCCCCGACCGTCGCCGACATCGCCGCCCACCTCGACGTCACCGAGGAAGAGGTGCTGGAGGGCCTGGAGGGTGCCCGCGCGTACAACGCGGTCTCGCTGTCCACCCCGATCGGCGACGGCGACAGCGCCACCGAGCTGGGCGACACGCTCGGCACCGAGGACAACGAGTACGAGCTGGCCGAGCTGCGCGCCTCGCTGGGCCCGGCGCTCGCCACGCTCGACGAGCGGGAGCAGAAGATCCTCACGCTGCGCTTCTACGGCAACCTGACCCAGAGCGAGATCGCCGCCCGGGTCGGTGTCTCCCAGATGCACGTGTCCCGGCTGCTCGCCCGCGCCCTGACCAAGCTGCGCGGCCAGCTCACCGAGGCCTGAGCCACCCGTACCGTGACCCCCGCCGGCCCGGCCGGCGGGGGTCACGTGCGTCACCAGCGCGAGGGCGGGGGCGGCGGCACCACGGGCGGCCGGTCGTCGCAGGTGATGGTGTTCGGCAGCAGCCACGGCGCCAGCCAGCCGCCGTCGTTGCCGCCGAGGTCGGTCAGGCCGAACTCCGACCCCGCCGGGGTGAAGTGGAACGAGCCGCAGTTGTTCACGCCGACCGCGCCCACGTTGCGGGCGTCCACGTTCGTGAAGCTCGCCCCGCCCGCCGTACGCGCGCTGACCACCGAGGTCCCGGTGCCGTCGACCCGGATGTCGCGGAAGCGGACGTTGTCGATGCGGACGCTGTCCTTCACCGGCCAGTCGCTGACCAGCATGATCGCGTTGTAGGTGCTGTCCAGGTACGCGTCACCGCTGACCTGGATGTCCGCGGCGTCGATGCTGCGGTCCAGCGCGTAGAACCAGATCGCGCCGAGGCCGATGTTCCAGTTCAGGTCGTACGTGCCGGCCCGGACCGTGGTGTTGCCGGTGATCCGCAGCCGGCCGGTGAACGGCTCGGCCCCGAACCGGGAGCCCACCTGGATCGCGCTGCCCTCGCGTACCGGGTCGGCGATCAGGTTGTGCGCCACGGTCAGGTCGGCGCCGCCGTACAGCGCGATGCCGTTGGCGAGCACCGGTGACTGCACGGTGTTGTACGCGAACGTGTTCGACGCGTTGGCCGTGCCCTCCGACCACATCGCCAGCGCGTCGTCGCCGCTGTTGCGGACCATCGAGTTCGTCACCGACGAGTGGGTGACGCCGGTGTGGAAGTTCAGCCCGTCCGCGATCTGGTCGGCGATCACCGTGTTCGTCACCCGCAGGCCGGTCATCGGCCCGTCGAACCACATGCCGACCTTCGTGTGGTGCAGGTAGAGGCCGTCGATCGTGCTGTGGCTGAGCGCCCCGCCGATGGCGTTGACCTGGTCGGTGTCGATCCGCTCCCGCACGTCGCCCTCGATCGCGAAGCCGGACAGGTGCACGCCGCTGCTGCCGCCGTCGGCGGCGTCGCGGCCGTAGAAGCCGACGCCCGTGTGGCGGGAGCCGTCGGGCGCGGGCGTGTCCAGGGCGACCTCGCGTCCCCGCACGATCGTGTACCAGCTGCCGGCGCCGGCGATCGTCACGTCGTCGACGACGACGTGCCGGTTCACCTGGTAGACGCCCGGCGGCAGGTAGAGCGGGCGGTCCACCCGGCGGGCGTACGCGATCGCGCGGTCGAACGCGCCGGCGGACTCCCGGCGGCCGGTCGGGTCGGCGCCGAAGGACAGCGCGTTCACCGCGCGGGGGACCGTCCGGGGCGGCGCGACCAGGTGGGCGTCCAGCAGGTCGATCACCGTCCACACGGCGGCCGTGCCGCGCGGAGCGGTCAGCCGGACCACCTCGCCGGCCCGGTGGGTACGGCCGAGCAGCAGCCGCTGCTCGTCGTAGAAGTGGTGCGGCCGGAACGGCTTGCTGATCACCGGCGCGGGCGTGGTGGCGGCCGGGACGCAGGAGCACTCGGTGATCCACCAGTCCGGGTGCAGCAGGTCGGCACCGGGGTCGTTGGTGAACGGGTACTGGTTGTAGAGCCAGGCGTACTGCGAGGTCAGCGTCATGGTGCGGGCGGGCGCGCGCCCGACGGAGACCCGCAGCGGCGCGGTGATCCCGCCGCCGCCCGGCGCGTCCGGGATGCTGTAGCGGACGGTGAGCGCGTTCGTGGGCCGGGGGAGTGTCAGTTCGACGTACTGGCCGGGCAGCAGGCGCACGGCGCGGCGGCCGGACGCCTCGCCGGCCAGTGTGTACGCGGACCGGTCCGGCCCGATCACGGTGCCGGTGGTCCGGCCGTGTTCCGCCTCCTGCTCGACGTAGTCCACTGCGGCGCCGCGCCCGGCGACGAGCGCGGGGTCGAGCCCGGCGCGGGTCACCACGGGAGCCGGTCCGCGCGGCGGAGCCGCGGTGGCGGCGCCGGGTGGTACGAGCAGGGCGGCGGCGACGACCAGCGCCGCGAGGATCCTCGGCACGCTCCGCGACATCGGAGCACCCACTTTCTCGGGGGACGGGTGGCCTCGGCGGCGCAGGCCATCGACAAGGTTCCTCATGTTATTCCGATGCTCTGTTGCCTTTCAAGCATCAATCTGCTCGCATCTTTCGGACCGGCTGCCCGCTCCGACGGCAAGAACTGACCGCTCCGGCTGTTCATTTCTTGCAAGAATCCGACGTACGATTGCCGCCGTGACGAAGCGCCTGACCGAGGTGGCCCGCAAGGCGGGTGTCAGCGAGGCGACCGTGAGCCGGGTGCTCAACGGCCGCGGCGGCGTGTCCGAGGCGACCCGGACCGCCGTGCTGACCGCCCTCGACGTGCTCGGTTACGAGCGCCCGACGAAGCTGCGCGGTGAGCGCGCCCGCCTGGTCGGCCTGGTGCTGCCGGAGTTGCAGAACCCGATCTTCCCGGCACTGGCCGAGGTGGTCACCGGCTCGCTCGCGCAGCGCGGCTTCACCCCGGCGCTGTGTGCCCGCACCATCGGCGGCGTGCCGGAGTCCGGGTACGTGGAGATGCTGCTCGACCACCAGGTCAGCGGTGTCATCTTCGCCGGCGGCTCGTACGCCCTGGCCGACGCCTCGCACGAGCACTACCGGCGCCTGACCGACCGGGGCCTGCCGGTGGTGCTGGTGAACGCCGGTGTCGAGGAGCTGGGCTTCCCGCGGGTGTCCACCGACGACGCGGTCGCCGTCGAGCAGGCGTACGGGCACCTGCGTTCCCTCGGTCACGAGCGGATCGGCATGGTGCTCGGCCCGGCCGACCACGTGCCCTCGCGCCGCAAGCTCGACGCCATGGTCCGGGCCGCCGGCTGGGGTGAGGACCGGTCCCTGGTGGAGCGGTCCAGCTTCTCCATGGAGGGCGCGCGGGTCGCGGCCACGAAACTGATCGAGCGCGGCGCGACCGGGATCGTCTGCGCCAGCGACGTGCTGGCGCTGGGCACCATCCGGGCCGCCCGCCGCCTGGGCTGCGCCGTACCGGCCGACGTGTCGGTGGTCGGTTTCGACGACTCGGCGTTCATGACCTGCACCGATCCGCCGCTGACCACGGTCCGGCAGCCGATCGAGACGATGGGCCAGGCCGCTGTGGACCTGCTGGTGACCCAGATCGAGGGCGCCGGCGTGCTGCACGACGAGCTGCTGTTCGAGCCCGAGCTGGTGGTACGCGGCTCCACCGCCCCCGCCCCTCGCCGCTGACCCCCGGGCGGTTCCGCCCGCCTCGCCTTCGCGCGTCCTTCCCCCGGTCCCGGGTGGACACCTCATGCCCGCAGCCGGGTGAACCAGTGCGCCCTCAGGCGTGCAAGTCGAGTTCTTGCATTCCTGCGTCCGCATCTTGCTGCCTTCGGTTCGCGTCGCTACAGTGACTCCACTCACACCTGACCCGGGGCGCGGTTTCCGGAGGCAGGGCGCGTGCCGGTTGCCGTTCCACCACCAGAGGCAGCCGCGCGGTCACCGCACATCAGTGAAGGCCATGGATACACCCGTTCCCGAAGGGATGGACAGATGTCCGTACCGCAGTATCGGAAGGTCGCGGCGCTCGCGCTCGCGGCCGGCCTCGGGCTCAGCCTTGCGGCGTGCTCCACCAAGAGCGACGACAGCAGCGACGCCGGTGGCAAGGTCACCATCACCGTCGACTGCCAGCCGGTCGGCGCGCAGAAGGAACTGCTGAAGAACTGGAACGACGACGTCGCCGAGTTCCAGCGGCAGAACCCGGACATCGTCGTCAAGAGCGTCAGCGTCGGCGAGCAGTGCAACAACCCGCCGGACTTCACCGCCCGCCTGGCCGGCGGCACCGTCACCGACGTGTTCTACGGCTACATGACCGACCTCCAGCAGGTGCTGGACTCCGGCCAGGCGATGGACATCGGCCAGTACGCCACCAAGGACACCATCCCCACCTGGGACAGCGTCGACCCGGCGCTCAAGGAGGTCTTCACCGACGGCGGCAAGCTCTACGCCGTACCGGTGAAGAACTACTCGATGGGCCTGATCTACAACAAGGCGCTGTTCCAGCGGGCCGGGCTCGACGTCGACAACCCGCCGAAGACCTGGCCCGAGGTGCGGGCCGCGGCCAAGAAGATCTCCGCGCTCGGCGACGGCATCGCCGGATACGCCGAGTACAGCGCCGGCAACACCGGCGGCTGGCACTTCACCTCGCTGCTCTACTCCCAGGGCGGCCAGGTGCTGAGCGCCGACGGCAAGAAGGCCGACTTCAACAACGCGATGGGCAAGCAGGTCCTGCAGAACCTCAAGGACATGCGCAACGGCGACAACAGCATGGGCAGCCGGCAGCTGCTCCAGTGGGGTGACCTGCTCACCAACGCCGGCGCCGGCAAGGTCGGCATGTTCATCGGCGCGCCGGACGCGACCCAGGCGATCGTCAGCCAGTTCCAGGGCAAGTACCAGGACTGGGCGATGGGCCCGCTGCCCGGCCAGGACGGGCAGGCCAAGGCCACGCTGGGCGGCGGCGAGGGCTACTTCTTCAAGAAGGGCCTCAGCCCGGAGCAGGTCAAGGCCGGCCTGAAGTGGCTCGCCTACCAGAAGCTGACCCCTGGTAAGGGCCAGTTCGACTACGTACGCGCCAAGCCGCAGAACTACCCGGTCGGCCTGCCCCAGCCGCTGCTGTTCGCGAACGGCAGCGACGCGCAGAAGCAGGAACTGGAGCTGCGCAAGGCCAACGCGAACGTGGACACCACCAACTTCGCGGTCTTCGAGGCCAACCCGGTGCCGATCAAGGGGGAGCCGCGCAACGCCCAGGCGATCTACGCGGTGCTCGACGCCGCGATGTCCGGCGTGCTGACCAACCCGAACGCGAACATCGACGCGCTGCTCAAGACCGCCGAGGACAAGGTCAACCAGCTGCTGGCCGCGCAGAGCTGACCCGACCGGAGGTGGGGCCGTCCCACCGGCCCCACCTCCCCGAGCACCGCAGGAGTCGCCTTGGCGCTCACCACCGCCCCCGGCGCCACCCGCCGTACCGGCCCGCTCGCGCCGCCGCCGTCGCGTACCGCCGGACGCCGCGCCGGCCTCGGCCGCAAGGTCCGGGACAACCTCACCGGGCACACGTTCCTCATCGGCGCGGTCGCCTGCTTCGCCGTCTTCTCCTGGTACCCGATGGTCCGCGGCGTCGTGATGAGCTTCCAGCGCACCCGCCGGGGCGAGACCACCTGGGTCGGCTGGGACAACTACAGCCGGATCATCGCCGATCCGAGCTTCTGGACCGCGTGGAAGAACACGTTCGTCTTCACCGGCCTGGCGCTGGTGCTCGGCTACGCGGTGCCGTTCGTCGTGGCGATCCTGCTCAACGAGCTGCGCCACGCCAAGGGCTACCTGCGGGTGCTGGTCTACCTGCCGGTGATGCTGCCGCCGGCCTCAGCGCTGTTCCTGTTCAAGTTCTACGCGTACGACCCGAGCGAGGCGGGGCTGTTCAACGCGATCCTCACCGCGCTGGGACTGCCCACGTCGGAGTGGATGCAGTCGCCCACGATGACGATGCCGGCCATGGTGATCGCGTCGACCTGGATGAACATGGGCGGCGCCGTGCTGATCTACCTGGCCGCGCTGCAGAACATCCCCGGCGAACTGTACGAGGCCGCCGAGATCGACGGCGCCGGGGTGTGGCGGCGCATCCGGCACGTGACAGTGCCGCAGACCCGGCTGATCCTCGCACTGCTGGCGATGCTCCAGATCGTCGCCACCATGCAGCTGTTCATCGAGCCGCTGATCCTCGCCAACGGCGCCGGTACGCAGGACTCGGCGACCTCGGTGGCGTACCTGATCTACCAGCACGGGTTCTTCCAGAACGACCTCAACGGCGCCGCCGCGCTCGGCGTGATCATGCTGGTGGTGCTGGCCGGGTTCTCCGCCGTCTACCTGCGACTGACCGCGAGACAGGACTAGGACATGGCCGCCGACCCCACCACCCGTACCCTCATCTCCCACGCCCAGCTGCGGCGCGGTCGCGGCCGCGTCCTCTACTGGATCGTGCTCTCCGTGGTCGTGGCCGGGTTCACGCTGGTGTTCCTCGGCCCGCTGTACTGGATGGTCACCGGCGCGCTGAAGTCCGGCCAGGAGATCGCCCAGACACCGCCGACGCTGTTCCCCCGGGATCCGCAGCCGGGCAACTACGTCGACGCCTGGACCAACCTGGACCTGGCCAAGCTGCTGTTCAACACGTTCTACTACGCGGCCGGCGCGGTGCTGTTCCAGCTCGTCTTCGACACCGCGGCGGCGTACGCGTTGTCGAAGCTGCGCCCGGTGCTGGGCAAGCTGATCCTCGGCATGATGCTGGCGACGCTGATGATCCCGGCGATGGTGCTGATCGTCCCGCAGTACGTGACAGTGATCGACCTGCCGATCGTGCACGTCAACCTGCTCGACTCGCCGTTCGCGATCTGGCTGCCGCTGGTGGCGAACGCGTTCAACATCTTCCTGCTGAAACGGTTCTTCGACTCGATTCCGGAAGATCTGATGGCCGCCGCCGTGATGGACGGCGCCACCCCGCTGCGCACGCTCTGGTCCATCGTCCTGCCGATGTCTCGCCCGATCCTCGGCGTGGTGGCGATCTTCGCGGTGACGGCGGTCTGGAAGGACTTCCTCTGGCCGAAGCTGGTCATGCCGTCACCGGAGACGCGGACCGTCAGCGTCGGCATCTACGCCTTCGCCGGCGGCACCCCGATGAACGTGGTCATCGCCGCCTCGGTGATCGCCGCGATCCCCACCGTCGTGCTGTTCCTGATCTTCCAACGCAACATCATGTCCGGCCTGACCACCGGCGGCCTCAAGGGCTGACCGGGCGCCACCGCCCGACGCGCCGAAAGCCCGGCGCCCCGCCCGCCGGCGCAGAACCGACCCCGCAGAAAGCAGGTGCCCGTGTCCATGGCCGACAACAGCCCGTGGTGGCGCTCCGCGGTGATCTACCAGGTCTACCCGCGCAGCTTCGCCGACGGCGACGGAGACGGGATCGGCGACGTCGCCGGCATCCGGTCCCGCCTGGATCACCTCGCCGCGCTCGGCGTCGACGCGATCTGGTTCAGCCCCTGGTACCCGTCGCCGATGGCCGACGCCGGCTACGACGTGTCCGACTACCGCGACATCGACCCGGTCTTCGGCACGCTCGCCGAGGTGGAGGCGCTGATCGCGGAGGCGCACGCGCTCGGCATCCGCAGCATCGTCGACGTGGTGCCCAACCACTGCTCCGACGCGCACCCCTGGTTCCGGGCCGCGCTCGCCGGCGGACCGGACGCACCCGAGCGGGAGCTGTTCTGGTTCCGCCCCGGCCGGGGACCGGCCGGCGACCTTCCGCCCACCGACTGGACCGGCGAGTTCGGCGGCCCGACCTGGACCCGCACCACCGACCCGGACGGCACCCCCGGCGACTGGTACCTGCACCTGTTCGCCCCGCAGCAACCCGACTTCAACTGGGACCACCCCCGGGTCCGCGCCGAGTTCGAGGACATCCTGCGCTTCTGGTTCGACCGGGGCGTGGACGGCATCCGCATCGACTCGGCCGGGCTGCTGGTCAAGGACGGCATGCTGCCCGAGGTCCACCCGGACCGGCCGCACCCGTTCCGCGACCAGGACGGCGTGCACGACGTCTACCGCGCCTGGCGGCGCATCGCCGACTCCTACCCCGGCGGACGGGCACTCGTCGGCGAGGTGTGGCTGCCCGACCGGCAGCGGTTCGCGAACTACCTGCGCCCGGACGAGCTGCACACCGCGTTCAACTTCGACTTCCTCGGCTGCGCCTGGGACGCCACGGCGCTGCGGGAGAGCATCGACGGCACGCTGGCCGCGCACGCCCCGGTCGGCGCGCCGGCCACCTGGGTGCTGTCCAACCACGACGTCACCCGGCACGTCACCCGGTACGGCCGCGCGGACACCCGGTTCAGCTTCGCCGCCAAGCGCGAGGGCATCCCCACCGACCTGGAACTGGGCACCCGCCGTGCCCGCGCCGCCGCGCTGCTGTCGCTCGCGCTGCCCGGCGCCGCCTACGTCTACCAGGGCGAGGAGCTGGGCCTCTGGGAGGTCGAGGACATCCCGTACGAACTGCGGCAGGACCCGATGTGGGAGCGGTCCGGGCGGGTCGACCCCGGCCGCGACGGCTGCCGGGTGCCGCTGCCCTGGCAGGGCGACACCCCGCCGTTCGGGTTCAGCCCCGACGGCGCGAGCGCCGCGCCGTGGCTGCCGCAACCGGCCGACTGGAAGGACCGCACGGTCCGCGCCCAGACCGGCGACCCGCACTCGATGCTGGAGCTGTACCGGGCCGCGCTGACGCTGCGCCGCGCCGAACCCGCGCTCGGCGACGGCACGCTGACCTGGCTGCCCGCACCGCACGGGGTGCTCGCGTTCGCCCGCGAACCCGGCTTCACCTGCCTGGTCAACCTCGGCGGCGCGGCCGTTCCGCTGCCCGCGCACGACGAGCTGCTGCTCGCCAGCGGCCCACTCGACGACGACCGGCTGCCACCGGACACCGCGGTCTGGCTGCGTACCCGATCGGCCTGACGGCGGCGCCGGCGGCCCCGTCCCGGCCGCCGCCACGCCGCACACCTGGGGAGGAGGAAGGAGAGGCAACGCCGCACGGGGGATCTGGCCACCGACGAAAGGGAGCACACCCCGCATGGCCGAGCACCGCACCACGCACCGCCACCGCACCACGGGCGTGGCCACCCTGGCCGCCGCCGCGCTCGCCGCCTCGACACTCGTCGTCGTGGCGCTCACCACGACCGCCACCCCGGCCCGCGCCGCCGGGCTGTCCCCGTTCGACATCACCGGACGCGGCGCCACTGTGCCGTTCCGGGAGCAGGAGGCCGAACAGGCCGCCCACACCGGCACGAAGATCGGCCCCGACCGGCGCTACGGCACGCTGCCGTCCGAGGCGTCCGGCCGGGAGGCGGTCACGCTCGACGCCGCCGGCGAGTACGTCGAGTTCACCCTCACCGCCCCGGCGAACGCGGTCACGTTCCGGTACAGCCTGCCGGACAACGCCGCCGGCACCGGCCGCGACGCCACCATCGACCTGCGCGCCAACGGCGCCCTGGTCAAGGCCGTCCCGGTCACCTCCCGGTACGGCTGGTACTACGGCGGCTACCCGTTCAACAACAACCCGGGCGACACCAACCCGCACCACTTCTACGACGAGACCCGGACCATGTTCGGCACCACCTACCCGGCCGGCACGAAGATCCGCCTCCAGGTCTCCTCGACCGCCCAGTCACCCACGTTCACCATCGACCTGGCCGACTTCGAGCTGGTCGGGGCGCAGATCACCAAGCCGTCCGGCGTGCTGGACGTGGTCACCGACTTCGGCGCCGACCCGACCGGCGCCACCGACTCGACGGCGAAGTTCCAGGCCGCCGTGGACGCCGGCAAGGCACAGGGCCGGGCGGTGTGGATCCCGGCCGGCACGTTCACGCTCTGGGACCACGTGGTCGTCGACGGCGTGACGCTGCGCGGCGCCGGGCCGTGGTACTCGGTGCTCGGCGGCCGGCACCCCACCGACCGCAAACGGGCCGCCGGCATCTACGGCAAGTACGTGCCGGGCGGCGGCTACACCGGCGAGATCCGGTCGCACGAGGCCGGCGGGCCCAGCCGCAACGTCACGCTGCGGGACTTCGCCATCATCGGCGACATCCGGGAACGCGTCGACGAGGACCAGGTCAACGCCATCGGCGGCGCGATGACGAACTCGGTGGTGGACAACCTGTGGTTGCAGCACACCAAGGTCGGCGCCTGGATGGACGGGCCGATGGACAACTTCACCATCCGCAACAGCCGCATCCTCGACCAGACCGCCGACGGGGTGAACTTCCACTGGGGCGTCACCAACTCCACGGTGACCAACACGTTCGTCCGCAACACCGGCGACGACGCGCTGGCCATGTGGGCGCAGAGCGTGCCCAACGTCGGCAACTCCTTCACCCGCAACACCATCGGCGTCACGATCCTGGCCAACCACCTGGTCACCTACGGCGGCCGGGACATCACCATCGCCGACAACGTCACCGCCGACTCGGTCACCAACGGCGGCGGCATCCACGTCGCCAACCGCTATCCGGGCGTCACCGGGCCCACCGCCGTGGCCGGGACCATCACGGTCGCCCGCAACACGCTGATCCGCAACGGCAACTCCGACTACAACTGGCAGTTCGGCGTCGGCGCGATCTGGTTCTCCGCGCTCAACGAGCCGATCCAGGGCGCCGCCGTCAACGTCACCGACACCGACATCCTGGACAGCTCGTACGCGGCGCTGCACTGGATCGAGGGACAGACCAGCGGCATCTCGTTCGACAACGTGCGCATCGACGGCGCGGGCACGTACGCGCTCCAGGTGCAGGCGTCCAGCCAGGTCCGGTTCACGAACGTGCGGGCCACCGGCATCGCCCAGGCCAACCCGATCCACAACTGTGTCGGTAGCGGCTTCCAGATCACCCAGGGCACCGGCAACTCCGGCTGGTACACGCCCACCCCGTACTGCGGTCCGTGGCCGCAGCCGCAGTGGGGCAACGGCCCGTCCAGCCCGCCGCCCACCAGCCCGCCGCCGCCCACCACCGCGCCCCCGACGACCGCGCCGCCCACCACGCCACCGCCGACCACGCCGCCGCCGGCCGGCGGGAACCTGGCCCTGGGCCGGCCGGCGACCGCCACCAGCACCACCCAGACGTACGCCGCCGGCAACGCGGTCGACGGCAACGCCACCAGCTACTGGGAGAGCGCCAACAACGCGTTCCCGCAGTCGCTCACCGTCGACCTCGGCGCGTCCCGCACCGTCGACCGGGTGGTGCTCAAGCTCCCGGCCGGCTGGGAACGGCGTACCCAGACGCTCGCCGTGCTCGGCTCCACCGACGGCTCCTCGTACAGCACGCTCGCCGCGTCGGCGGGCCGCGTCTTCGACCCGGCGGCCGGCAACACCGTGCCGATCGCGCTGCCGTCCGGCGACCGGCGGTTCGTCCGGGTCACCGTCACCGGCAACACCGGCTGGCCGGCGGGCCAGCTCGCCGAGCTGGAGGTGTACGGCGGCGGCACCACCACACCGCCGCCCACCACGACTCCGCCACCCACCACCGCGCCGCCGGCCGGCAACCTGGCGGCGGGCCGGCCGGTCGCGGAGACCAGCCACGCCGACGTGTACGGCGCCGCCAACACCGTCGACGGCAACGCGAACACCTACTGGGAGAGCGCCAACAACGCCTTCCCCCAGTCGGTGACAGTCGACCTGGGCAGCGCCCGGCCGGTCGCCCGGGTGGTGCTGAAGCTGCCCCCGTCGACGGCCTGGCAGACCCGTACCCAGACCGTGTCGGTGCTCGGCTCCACCGACGGCTCGTCGTTCACCACGCTCAAGGCGGCGGTCGGCTACACGTTCGACCCGGCGGGCGGCAACAGCGTGTCGATCGCGCTGCCCGCCGGTGACCGCCGCTTCGTGCGGCTGACCTTCACCGGCAACACCGGCTGGCCGGCCGGCCAGCTGTCCGAGTTCGAGGTGTACGCCTCCTGACCCGGCGCGGCGGGGACCGCCCCGGCCCCCCCCCCGCCACCGCACCCCCCCACCCCCGAACGCCTCTCCACCTCCCCCGGGAAGAAGGTGTCCGTCCACCATGTCCAGACTCCGTACCCGAATCGTCGCGGTGCTCGCCGCGGCCGGCCTGGCCGTCACCGCGGCCCCGGCCCCACCGGCCCTCGCCGCCGGCGGCCCGAACCTCGCCGCCGGGCGCACCGCCACCGCCAGCAGCGTCAACGGCCCTTACGTCGCGGCCAACCTGACCGACGGCAACCAGGGCAGCTACTGGGAGAGCAGCGGCGCGCTGCCCCAGTGGGCCCAGGTCGACCTCGGCACCAGCCGCGCCGTCGACCAGGTCGTGCTCGAACTCCCGGCCGCCTGGGAGGCGCGCACCCAGACGCTGTCCGTGCAGGCCAGTGCCGACGGCAGCGGCTTCACCACTGTCGTCGCCGCGGCGGGCCGATCGTTCAGCCCGGCCGCCGGCAACACCGTGACGCTCGGCTTCACCGCCACCGACGCCCGCTACCTGCGGGTCGTGATCACCGCGAACACCGGCTGGGCCGCCGCGCAGCTCGCCGAGCTGGAGGTGTACGGCGCGGCCACCTCCTCGACCAACCTGGCGCTCGGCCGGACCATGACCGAGAGCGGCCACGCCGACGTGTACGGCGCCGCCAACGCCAACGACGGCAACGCGGCCACCTATTGGGAGAGCCCGAACAACGCGTTCCCGCAGTGGATCCAGGCCGACCTGGGCGCCGCCACCAGCGTCAACCGGCTGGTGCTGCGGCTGCCGTCCGGCTGGGGCGCCCGCACCCAGACGCTCACCGTGCAGGGCAGCACGAACGGCTCCACGTTCGGCACGCTCGTCGCCTCCGCCACGTACGCGTTCGACCCGGGCGGCGGCAACACGGCGACGGTCACGGTGCCCACCGCGTCTACCCGCTACGTGCGGCTGCTGTTCACCGCCAACAGCGCCTGGCCCGCCGGGCAGCTCGCCGAGCTGGAGGTCTACGGCCCGGCCACCGGCGACACCCAGGCGCCGAGCGCGCCGGGCAACCTCGCGTTCACCGAGCCCGCCACCGACCAGGTGCGGCTGACCTGGACCGCGTCCACCGACAACGTCGGCGTCACCGGCTACGACGTGTACGCCAACGGGGTGCTGCGCACGAGCGTCGGCGGCACCACGCTCACGTACACCGACACCCAGCCGGCCGGAACCACCGTCTCCTACTACGTGCGGGCGCGGGACGCGGCCGGGAACGTGTCGGCGAACAGCAACACGGTCACCCGTACCGGCAACACCGGGGACACGGCCGCGCCCACCGCGCCCGGCAGCCTGGCCTACACCCAGCCGGCCGGCGGGCAGATCCGGCTGACCTGGACCGCGTCCACCGACAACGTGGGCGTCACCGGCTACGAGGTGTACGCCAACGGCACGCTGCGCACGACGGTGAGCGGGTCCACGCTGACGTACACCGACAGCCAGCCGGACAGCGCCACCGTCTCGTACCACGTCCGGGCCCGGGACGCGGCCGGGAACGTGTCGGCGAACAGCAACACCGTCACCCGCACCGGCAGCACGTCCGGCGGCACCAACCTGGCGGTCGGCAAACCCGCGACCGCGTCGTCGATGGTGCACGTGTTCGCCGCCGCGAACGCCGTCGACAACGACGTCACCACGTACTGGGAGGGCGCACCCGGCGCGTACCCGAGCACGCTCACCGTCGCGCTCGGCGCCAACGCCAGCATCAGCGCGATCGTGGTGAAGCTCAACCCCGACCCGGCGTGGGGCGCGCGTACCCAGACGTTCCAGGTGCTCGGCCGGGAGCAGTCCGCGTCCGGGTTCACCAGCCTGGCCGGCTCCGCCACGTACTCCTTCAACCCGAACAGCGCCAACACGGTGACCGTCCCGGTCTCCGCGACCGCCGCTGACGTCCGGCTCCAGTTCACCGCGAACTCCGGCTCCTCCAACGGGCAGGTCGCCGAACTCCAGGTCATCGGCGTCCCGGCGCCGAACCCGGACCTCACCGTCACGTCCGTCACCGCCTCGCCGTCCGCGCCGGTGGAGACCGACGCGATCACGCTGTCCACCACCGTGCGCAACGCCGGCACCGCGGCCTCCGCCGCCACCGACGTCAACCTCTACCTGGGTACGACGAAGGTCGGCACCGCCGCCGTCGGCGCGCTCGCGGCCGGCGCGTCGAGCACCGTCGCGGCGAGCATCGGCGTACGCGACGCCGGCAGCTACCAGGTCACCGCCAAGGTCGACGAGTCGAACGCGGTGATCGAGCAGAACGAGGCGAACAACTCGTACACCAGCCCGACCGCGCTGACCGTCAGCCCGGTCGCCAGCTCCGACCTGGTCGCCTCCGCCGTCACCTGGTCACCCGGCACGCCGAGCGCCGGCGCGGGCGTCTCCTTCGCGGTGACGCTGCGCAACCAGGGCACGATCGCGTCGGCCGGCGGCGCGCACGGCATCACGCTCACCGTGCGCGACCAGTCCGGCGTGGTGGTCCGCACGCTCACCGGCTCGTACAGCGGCACGATCGCGGCCGGGGCCACCGCCGGCCCGGTGTCGCTGGGCACCTGGACCGCCGCCAACGGCCGGTACACGGTGCGGGTGGTGCTCGCCGACGACGCCAACGAGCTGCCGGTCAAGCGGCAGAACAACACGAGCGAGCGGGCGCTGTTCGTCGGTCGCGGGGCCAACCTGCCGTACGACGCCTACGAGGCCGAGGACGGCGCGACCGGCGGCGGCGCGCAGGTGATCGGCCCGAACCGCACCATCGGCGACCTCGCCGGGGAGGCGTCCGGCCGCCGCGCGGTCACACTCAACACCACCGGCGCGTACGTCGAGTGGACCACCCGCTCGGCCGCGAACGCCCTGGTCGCCCGCTACTCCATCCCGGACGCACCGGGCGGCGGGGGGATCGACTCGACGATCAACGTCTACGTCAACGGCGTGCTGCACAAGCCGATGAGCCTCACCTCCAAGCACATCTGGCTCTACGGCGCCGAGGCCGGCCCGAGCGACTCGCCGAGCGCCGGCGCGCCCCGGCACCTGTACGACGAGGCGAACGTACTGCTCGACTCCACAGTCCCGGCGGGCAGCCGGATCCGCCTCCAGAAGGATCCGGCGAACAGCACGACGTACGCGATCGACTTCGTCGACACCGAACTGGTGTCGCCGCGCGCCAACCCCGACCCGGCCCGCTACAAGGTGCCGACCGGGTTCAGCCACGCCGACGTGCAGAACGCGCTGGACGCGGTACGGATGGACACCACCGGCACGCTGGTCGGCGTCTACCTGCCCGCCGGCACGTACGAGACGGCGCAGAAGTTCCAGGTGTACGGCAAGGCGGTGAAGGTGGTCGGCGCCGGCATGTGGTACACCCGGTTCCAGACGCCGCGGAACCAGCAGAACACCGACGCCGGTTTCCGGGTCGAGTCCTCGGCCGGCGGGTCGACGTTCGCCCACCTGGCGTTCTTCGGCAACTACACCAACCGGATCGACGGGCCCGGCAAGGTGTGGGGCGAGCTGAAGGACGTGGACGACCTGACGCTGGACAGCGTCTGGGTGGAGCACACCGTCTGCGCGTACTGGGGGGTGAGCGTGGACGGGCTGACCATCCGGGACAGCCGGTTCCGCAACACCTTCGCCGACGCGGTGAACATGACCAACGGCAGTACGAACAACCTGGTCACCAACTCGGAGGGCCGGTCCAACGGCGACGACGCGTTCGCGCTGTTCTCCGCCACCGACCAGGGCGGCTCCGGCGGCAACCACGGCAACGTGTTCGAGAACCTGACCGCCACGCTGACCTGGCGGGCGGCCGGGCTGGCGGTGTACGGCGGTTACGACAACGTCTTCCGCAACCTCTACATCGCCGACCAGCTCACGTACTCGGGCATCACGATCAGCTCGCTGGACTTCGGCTACCCGTTCGTCGGGTTCGGCGCCAGCCCGCCCACCCGGTTCGAGAACATCTCGCTGATCCGCTCCGGCGGGCACTTCTGGGGCGCGCAGACGTTCCCGGCGATGTGGTTGTTCTCCGCGTCCAAGGAGTTCCGCGGTATCCGGGTGAGCGACGTGGACATCGTCGATCCGACGTACTCGGGGATCATGTTCCAGACCAAGTACAACGGCAGCCAGCCGGAGAACCCGATCACCGACACGGTGCTGACGAACGTGTCGATCTCCGGTGCGCGGCGCAGCGGTGACGCGTTCGACGCGAAGTCCGGCTTCGGCATCTGGGTCAACGAGATGCCCGAGGCGGGTCAGGGGCCGGCGTTCGGCTCGGCCACGTTCACCAACCTACGCCTGAGCGACAACTACCAGGACATCAAGAACACCACGAGCACGTTCACCATCACCCGCAACTGAGATGAAAGGAAGGGCCCCTTCTTAACGCCTCCGGTATAGAAGGGGCCCCTTCTCACACCCGCGGAGACCTTCGCTCAGCGTCTCGTTGGGCCTTCGCATCGCAACCTTGGCGCCACAAGTCCAAGATCGACGACAGCGCCCGAGATCATGGAAGGAAACGGCTCCTGGAGGGGCGCTCTTCTTCCAAGATCTCCGGCGATGCCGACATGCGAGAAGGCCTGCCCGCTCGGGGGGAGCAGCCCCGGGGTTCGTGACGTCGGCGGTGCAGGGGTGTCCGCTTTGTCGCCGCCCCAGTCCAAGCTCGACGAAAACAGGGGGCTCCGCGACTGGTCAACCCGGGTTCGCGAATTCAAACTCCGCTCTTGTCACGACTTCGCAGTGCGGAACTCACCGTCCCGTCATGACTCATCGCACTGTGCCCGCGACTCCGCCATCCGCAGGATTGACGTCAACCGATCAGCCGGTGGAGGCACCCGACATGGACGAACGGTACGACTCGTACTGCGCGGTCGATCCGCTCTTCTACGACTCGCTGGCCGGCACCACGACCGAGGCCGGCGGCTACCTCACCGGCCCGGTGCCGGAGGGCTGGGAGCGCGAGGTCAAGGACGACTGGATGATCCACGGACCGGTCGGCGGATCCCTCCCCGCGCAGGGCTGGAAGATCCACGTGTCGGCCCGGCTGGACAACGCCGAGCGCGTGCTGGCCCGGGTGGCCGACTACTGCCGGCCCCGGGGCATCCCGTTCAAGCATCTGCGCGGCCCGCGCCTGCTGCTCATGCGCAACAGCAAGTACGCCCGGCGCGCCGCCAGCGGGAAGTTCGTCACCGTCTACCCGCGCGACGACGCCGAGCTGGAGCTGACCGCCAAGGAACTCGCCGACCTGCTCGCCGGCGAGACGGGGCCGTACATCCTCAGTGACCTGCGCTACGGCGACGGCCCGGTGCACGTTCGCTACGGCGGTTTCGCGGCCCGCTACTGCGTCTCCGCGGACGGCCAGACGGTGCCGGCGATCGAGGGCCCGGACGGCGTCCTGGTGCCCGACCGGCGGGATCCGGTGTTCCACGTGCCGGAGTGGGTGACCCTGCCCGACTTCCTCGCCCCGCACCTGGCCGCCCGCAACGCGGCGACGACGACCGACCTGCCGTACCGGATCGAGAAGGTGATCCACTTCTCCAACGGCGGCGGCCTGTACGAGGCCCGCGACACGCGCACCGGGCAGCGGGTGGTGCTCAAGGAGGCCCGCCCGCACGCCGGCCTGGACGCGACCGGCACCGACGCGGTGACCCGGCTGCGCCGCGAGGCGGAGACGCTGCGCCGGCTGGCCGACGTGCCGCACCTGGTGCGGGTGCACGACGAGTTCAGCTTCGGCGGGCACGAGTTCCTCGCGCTGGTCTTCGTCGAGGGGCGACCGCTCAACCAGGTGGTGGTGGAGCGGTACCCGCTGGTCCACGCCGACGCCGACCGGGCCGACTACACCCGCTGGGCGCTCGACGTGCACCGCCAGGTCGCGGAGGCGGTCGCCGCCATCCACGCGCACGGCGTCGTCTACGGCGACCTGCACATGTTCAACGTGATGGTGGGCGACGACGGCGCGGTGACGCTCATCGACTTCGAGGTGGCCACCGACGTCGCCGAGGCGACCCGGCCCGCGCTGCGCAACCAGGCGTTCGCCGCGCCGCGCGACCGCACCGGCGTCGACGTCGACCGGTACGCCCTGGCCTGCCTGCGCCTCGCCCTGTTCCTGCCGCTGACCGCGATGCTGCGGCTGGCCCCGGCCAAGGCGGCGCACCTGGCCGACGTGGTCGCCGAGAACTTCCCGGTGCCGCGCGAGCTGCTGGACGAGGCGGTCGAGGTGATCGTGGGCGGACGGCCGGCGGACCTGCGCCGCGCCGTCACGATCGACCCGGACGACTGGCCCGGCCTGCGCGACCGGCTCGCCGAGGCGATCACCGCGAGCGCCACCCCGGACCGCGACGACCGGCTCTTCCCCGGCGACATCCGCCAGTTCGCCGGCGCCGACGGCGGGCTCAACCTGGCGTACGGCGCGGCCGGGGTGCTCTGGGCGCTGCACGCCGGCGGCGCCGGCACCGACCCCGCGCACGAACGGTGGCTGATCGACCGGGCACGCCGCCCCGCCTCCGGCAGCCGGCTCGGCCTCTACGACGGGCTGCACGGCATCGCGTACGTGCTGGACCTGCTCGGTCACCGGGACGAGGCGGTGCGCCTGCTCGACCTCTGCCTCGACCAGCCCTGGACGGAGCTGCGCGACGACCTGACCGGCGGGCTGTCCGGCATCGCGTTGAACCTGGCGCACTTCGCCGCGCGGACCGGCGAGCGGCGTTACGCCGACGCCGCCCGACGGGCCGTCGACGTGGTGGTGGGCCGGCTCGGCGACGTCGACTCGGTCGCCGAGATCAGCGGTGGGCGGCACCCGTACGCGGGGCTGGCCCGGGGCGGGGCCGGCGTGGCGCTGATGCTGCTGCGGATGTACGAGCGGTACGGCGACGACGACCTGCTCGACCACGCGCGCATCGCGCTGCGCCAGGACCTGCGCCGCTGCGTCCGGCGCGACGCCGGGCACCTGGAGGTCAACGAGGGCTGGCGGACCATGCCCTACCTGGCCGAGGGGAGCGTCGGTATCGGGCTGGTACTCGACCAGTACCTGCGCCACCGGCCCGACGACGACCTGCGCGACGAGGCGGCCGGGATCCGCCGCTGCGCCGACTCCCCGTTCTACGCGCAGTCCGGCCTGTTCGCCGGCCGCGCCGGGATCGTCGCGTACCTCGCCGAGCGGGGCGAGCGGGACGCGGCCCGGCAGCAGGCCCGGCTGCTCGGCTGGCACGCCCTGCCGTACCGGGACCGGACCGCCTTCCCCGGCGACCAGCTCCTGCGGCTGTCCATGGACCTGGCCACCGGCACCGGCGGGGTGCTCGCCGCGCTCGCCGCGACCCGGCCGGACGACCCGCTCCACCTGCCGTTCCTGACTCCGCTGCCCGACGCGACGCGCGTCGCGGGCGCGGACCGGGCGGCCACCGACCCCCCGGCTTCCCCGGGGCGACCCCGCACCGACGTGACCGGAAGGAGGTGAATCGACATGGCCCTGCTCGATCTCCAGGGGATGGAGCTGCCGGCCGCCGAGCGTACCGGCGGTGGCAGCCAGGCCAGCCTGTTGCTCTGCGGCGACAGCTCGCTGAGCGTCACCACCTGCAAGTGATCCGTCCGACCACCGACGTCAACGTCACACGAGAGAAGTGAGGAAGCGACATGGCTCTGCTCGACCTCCAGGGAATGGAACTGCCGGCCGCCGAGCGTACCGGCGGTGGCAGCCGCGCCAGCCTGCTGCTCTGCGGCGACAGCTCGCTGAGCGTCACCACCTGCAACTGACGATCAGTCGCCTGGCCCCGGACCGGCGTGAGCCGGCCCGGGGCCCGCGCCCTCGGGAGGACCGATGACCCCCGCCGACCGGCTCGCGCTGCGCGCCGTGTCCTTCGCCGGCTGGTGGACACCGACGTTGGCGGTGCTCGCCATGGTGGAGGTCGCGGCCGAACTGGCGCTCCCCGCCGTCCTGGGGCGCGCCGTGGACGCCGTGGTCGGCGCCGATCCGCAGTCGTCGTCCGGCCGGTGGATCGCGGTGGTCGCCGCGCTGGTGCTGGTGCTCATCGGCACGCGGGCGGCCAGTGACTTCGGCAGCGGCGTGGCCGGGGCCCGCTCGGTGGCCTCGCTGCGGCACGCCCTGATCCGGCACCTCTTCGCGCTCGATCCGCGCACCGCGGCCCGCCGGCCGGTGGGCGACCTGGTCGGCCGGCTGGTCGGGCAGGTCGCCGACGCCGGGCAGGCCGCGCCGACGGTCGTCCTGGCCGGCAGCGTGCTGCTGCCGCCGCTGGGCAGCCTGGTCGCGCTCACCCTGATCGACCCCTGGCTCGGCCTGACCTTCGTGGTGGGACTGCTGCTCCTGGCACTGCTGCTGCGGCGCTTCGTCAGCGAGGCGTCGGGCGCGGTCGCCGGCTACCAACGGGCGCAGGGGGACCTGGCCGGGCGACTCGTCGAGGCGCTCGCCGGCGCGCGGACGATCGCCGCCGCCGGCACCGCCGAGCGGGAGGTCGACCGGGTGCTCACCCCGCTGCCGGAGCTGCACCGCCACGGCGTACGCACCTGGCGGGTGCTGGCCGGGGCGTCCGCCCGGGGCGCGCTGCTGAACCCGTTGCTGCAACTGGCGGTCGTGGCGGTCGGCGGGTGGTCGCTGTCGGCCGGGCGGCTGACCCCCGGCGAACTGCTCGCCGCCCTCCAGTACGCGGCGATCGGCGCCGGGCTGGGCGCCGCGATCGCCGCCGTCAACACCGCCGTGCGGGTACGCGCCGGCTGCGCCCGGGCCGCCGAGATCCTCGACGAACCGGCCCGCCGGTACGGTGCCCGGAACCTGCCGCCGGGGTCGGGCCGGCTGGACCTGTGCGGGGTGCACGTCCGTGGTGACGACGGCCGGCCGCTGCTCGACCGGGTCGACCTGCGGGTGCCGGGCGGGACGCTGCTCGCCGTCGTCGGCCCGTCCGGTGCCGGCAAGTCCCTGCTCGCGGCCGTGGCCGGTCGGCTGCGGGATCCGGACGCCGGCGAGGTACGCCTGGACGGCGTGCCGCTGCGCCAGTTGACGCCGGCGGCGCTGGGCCGGGCGATCGGCTACGGCTTCGAGCGGCCGGTTCTGGTGGGGGAGACCGTCGGCGCGGCGGTCGGCTGCGGCGCCGACCCGGTGCCGCTGACCCGCGCGGCCCAGGTCCACGACGTGGTGCGGTTGCTGCCCGAGCGCTACCGCACCCCGCTGGCCGGGCTGGCCCTCTCCGGCGGTGAGCGGCAGCGCCTCGGCCTGGCCCGCGCGTTGCGGGCCGAGCGGCTGCTGATCCTCGACGACGCGACGTCCAGCCTGGACACGGTCACCGAGCACAAGGTGGTGGGCGCGCTCACCGGCCCACACGACCGGCGTACCCGGGTGGTGGTGAGCCACCGCGTCGGCACCGCGGCCCGCGCGGACCTGGTGGCCTGGGTGGAGGGCGGCCGGGTGCGGGCGGTGGCCCCGCACGAGGTGCTCTGGGCCGATCCGGCCTACCGGGCGGTGTTCCGGTCGTGACCACGGTGGGCGCGACTGTCCGCGCCGCGCTGTCGGCGCGGCGTGGCCCGCTGCTGCGCCTGGCCGGCTGGTCGCTGGCCGAGGCGCTGCCGGCGGCGTTGACCGGCCTGCTGACCGCGCGTGCCGTGGACGACGGCTTCCTGGCCGGCCGGCCCGGCGTCGGGCTGCTCTGGCTGGGGCTGCTGGCGGTCGCGGTGCTGGTCGGCGCGCTCGGCACCCGGCAGGCGTACGGGCTGCTGGGTGAGGCGGTGGAGCCGTTCCGCGACGACCTGCTGCGGCGGGTGGTGGCGGGGGCGCTGGCGGGCGCGACGGACGGTCGGGCCGACGACGCGGCGGTGACCCGGTTGACCCACCAGGTGGAGATGGTCCGGGACACCTGGGCCGGCCTGCTGATGGTGGTCCGGGGCTTCGTGTTCGCCGCCGGGGCCGCCGTGGTCGGCCTCTGTTCCCTGGCCGCCCCGGTCGCGCTGCTGGTGGCCGGGCCGGTGCTGGCCGGTCTCCTGCTCTTCGCGGCGGCGTTGCCGGCGATGGTCGCCCGCCAGCGCGAGTACGTCCTGGCCGGTGAGCGGCTCGGCCGGGACGCGATCGTGGCGGTGGCCGGGCACCGTGACGTCACGGTGAGCGGGGCCGGGGACCGGGTCGTCGGCTGGCTCGGGGGTCACGTCGACGCGCAGGCCCGGGTGGAGCGGCGCCTGGCCGTCATGGCTGCCGCGCGGAGCCTGAGCCTGGCCGTCGGCGGCTGGCTCCCGGTGCCCCTGCTGCTCCTGGCCGGCCCGTGGCTGCTGCGGCAGGGCCTCGGGCCGGGCGCGCTGCTCGGGGCGCTGGTCTACGTCATCCGTGGCATCCAGCCGGCGCTGCACACGCTGTTCCAGGGGGTGGCCGCCGGCGGCCTCCGCTTCGTGGTCACCCTGGACCGGCTGCTGCGCACGTGCGTACCCCCGCCGGGGCCGGGGGGAGCGGCGGTCGCGTCGCCGCGCGACCCGGCCGCGCCCGCGCTGTCGCTACGGGCGGTGACCTTCCGGTACGGGCCGCACGCCGAGCCGGTGCTGGACGGCTTCGACCTGACCGTGCCGGCCGGCGACCACCTGGCGATCGTCGGCGCGAGCGGAATCGGCAAGTCCACTCTCGCCGGGTTGATGGCCGGGGTGCTGCGTCCGGAGTCCGGCTCGGTCCACGTGTCGGGCACGTCGACCGCCGAGGCGGGCGCCGCCGAGCTGGCGGACCACCGGGTGCTGATCCCGCAGGAGGCGTACGTGTTCACCGGCACGGTCCGGGACAACCTTCGCTACCTGCGGCCCGGCCTCGACGACGCGGCCGTCCTCCGGGCGGCGGACCGGCTGGGGCTGGCCGGCCTGGTGGCCCGGCTCGGCGGCCTGGACGCGACGCTGCGGGCGGCCGGCCTGTCCGCCGGGGAGCGCCAGCAGGTGGCCCTGCTCCGCGCCTGGCTGTCGCCGGCGCCGCTGGTCGTCCTCGACGAGGCGACCTGCCATCTGGACCCCGCCACCGAGGCGCGCCTGGAAGCGGCCTTCGCCGCCCGGCCCGGCACCCTCGTGGTGATCGCGCACCGCATCAGTTCGGCGGCACGGGCCCGCCGGGTGCTGCTGCTCGACGGCGGGCACGCCCACCTGGACAGTCACCGGGGACTGCTGGCTGTCTCGGCGGCCTACCGGGAGCTGGTGGGCCACTGGGCGGGCGGCGGGTCAGATCCAGCAGGACTCGCGGGCGATCCGCACGGCTTCCAGGCGGGTCCGCGCCCCGGTCTTCGCCATGACGTGGGACAGGTGGTTGCGGACCGTTCCGGGTGAGACGCCCAGCTTCTGGGCGATCTCCCGCACCGGCATGCCCTCGGCCGCGACGTCGAGCACCTCCCGCTCGCGTGGGGTCAGCGGGTTGTCGGCGACGTCGAGCGCGGCGACGACCAGGTCCGGGTCGAGCACCGGCTGACCGCCGGCGACCTGCCGGACCCCGTCGGCGATCCGCTCCGGTGGCACGTCGCGGTCGAGGAAGCCGATCCACCCGTGATGCTCGGCGAGCACCGCCCGCATCCGTCCGGCGCGACGCCGGTCCACCAGCACCAGCACCCGGCCGCCGTGGTTGCCGTCGGCCGCGGCGGCGAGCGGGGCCAACCGCTCCACCGGTACGACGTCGACGTCGACGACGGTGACGTCCGGGCGCTCGTCCAGGAGCGCGGCGTGGACCGCGTCGGCGGTGTCCGCCTGAGCGACGACATCGATGTCGCCCTGTGCGCACAGCAGGTGGGCGAGCGCCCCCCGGACCAGCCGTCCCTCGAGTGCGAGCAGCGTACGGACCAGGCGACTCCCAGACACGACCCCCGCCTTCCTGACGTACTGTAAACAAGCGATAACCAGCCGTCAGGAATCTTAGATAAATCACTCTCTCGGCGACACCCGCCCGCGTGTGTCGTCAGATCCAACCGGCGTCCTGGGCCCGCTGCACCGCCTCCCACCGGTTCCGGCCGCCGGCCTTGCGCAGCAGGCTGGACAGGTGGTTGCGGACCGTGCCCGGGGCGAGGTGCAGCAGCGCGGCGATCTCCCGGCTCGGCAGCCCCTTCGCGGCGACGGCGGCCACCTCGCGCTCCCGGTCGGTGAGCGGGTTGACCACGGTGTCGAGGGCGGCGAGCGCGGTCACCGGGTCGGTGGTACGGCGCCCCTCGGCGACGGCGCGCAGCCGGGCGAGCATCTCCTCCGGCGGCACGTCCTTGGCGACGACCGCGCGGGCGCGCAGTCGCAGCGCCGACCGCAGCACCCGAGCCGTCGGCCGGTCCGTCAGCACCACGACCGCGCAGTCCGGCACCGCGGCGCGCAGCGCCGGCACCACTGTGGACATCTCGTTCTCGGCGGTGAGGTCGACCAGGACGAGATCGGGCCGGGAGCCGGCGAGGCGGCACATGTCGTCGGGACCGGCCCCGCACTCCCGTACCACCTCGAAGTCGGACGCCGCCGCGACCACCCCGGCCACGAGCGTGCGACACAGCCCGGGCTCGCCGAGCACGGCGACCCGGACGGCCGGCGTCCGGTCGGGTGGGGATTGGCGTGGAGTATCACTCACGGGACGACTGTGCCCGGCGCGGTGTCACCGCTAACCTCGCGTGGCCGGACGTTTCGGGTGGTCCCGGCATGTGGTCGGATTCCCGGCCGACCGGGCGCGGCGTCCGCACGGAAGGCCCGCGGCGGTCGTCAGCGGGCGAGCGCGGCGGCCAGCCGGCGGATCGCCTCCTCCATCTGCTCCGGTGCGGCGGCGGCGTAGGTGAGCCGCAGGTGCGGCGCCGGCGGCTCGGCGGCGTACCAGGGGCGGCCGGGGAAGACGGTGACGCCCTCGGCGGCGGCCGCCGCGGTCACCGCGACGTCGTCCGCGCCGTCCGGCAGCCGGACCCACAGGTGCAGGCCGCCCCGGGGCACGTCGCGCGGGACGAGCGTCGGCAGGCCCCGGTCCAGCGCCGCGAGCAGCGCCTCCCGGCGGGCCCGCAGCTCCCGGCGGAGGGTACGGCGGTGCCGGTCCCAGGCCGGCGCGGTGAGGAACTCCAGCGCGGCCTGTTGCAGCGGCCCGGCGACGAAGAAGTCGTCGAGCAGTCGAGCGGCGCGCAGCCGGGCGCCGGCCGGTCCCCGGGCGCCGAGCGCGGCGATGCGCAGGCCGGGCGCGGCCGGTTTGGTCAGTGAGCGCAGGTAGACGACGTGCCCGTCCGGGTCGTCGGCGGCCAGCGGCGGGGGCGCTTCACCGTCGATGGTGAGGTCGCGGGCGTAGTCGTCCTCGATCAGGAACGCGCCTGCGTCGCGGACCGCCTCGGCGACATCGGCGCGCCGGGCGGGGGAGAGTGTCGCGCCGTGCGGGTTGGCGTGCAGCGGCTGGCAGTAGAACAGCCGGGCGCCGGTGCGGGCGAACGCGGCGGTGAGCTGGTCGGGGCGGACACCGTCGGCGTCGGCGGGTACCGGCACCACCCGCAGCCCGGCCGCGCGCGCGGTCGCCAGCGCGCCCAGGTAGGTGGGGGACTCGACCAGCAGCGTGTCGCCCGGCGCGGCGAGCGCCCGCAGCGTGGAGGCGAGCGCGGCCTGCCCGCCCGGGCAGATCACCATGTCCTCGGCGCGCAGGCCACCGCCGGCCTCGCGGGCGAACCAGGCCCGCAGGTCCGCGCGCCCCTCCACCGGGCCGCGCTGCCACGCCGCCGGTTGCCGGGCCGCGCGGGCGAGCGCCGCACCGAGCGCGGCGGCCGGTTGGAGGTCCGGGTCGAGGTAGCCACCGGTCAACGGAATCGCGCCGGACGGCGGTAACGCCAGTAGCGCCTGCATCTCCTCCTCGCCCGCCCGCCGTGGTCCGAGCGCGACTGTCTGCCAGGACAGGTCCCGGGCCGGCCGCCCGTCGCGGCGGGCCGCCACGAACGAGCCGCGGCCAGACCGCGTCTCGACCAGCCCTTGCGCCACGAGCTGGCGGGTTGCTTCGGCGACGGTCACCGGGGAGACGTGGTGGCGGGCGGTCAGCTCCCGCACCGACGGCAGTCGCGCCCCGGGTGCGCCCGCCGCCACGAGTCCGCGCAGGTGCTGGACAACTCGATCAACGGCGCTACCATCATTCATGACGGATCAGAGTAGCGCTACTGAGCCCAGGACGATAACGGCCATCGCGCTCGGCGCGCTGGGGGTGCTCGCGTTCAGCATGTCGCTGCCGGCCACCCGCGTCGCGGTGCACGACCTGGATCCGTGGTTCGTCGCGTTCGGACGGGCGGTCGGTGCGGCGCTGCTCGCGGGGGAGTATCTGCGGCTGACCGGCGCGCCGCGTCCCACCCGGGCGCAGTGGCGGCGACTGTCGATCGTGGCGCTCGGCGTGGTCGTCGGCTTCCCGCTGTTCACCTCGCTCGCGCTCACCACGCAGACGTCCGCGCACGGCGCGGTCGTGGTCAGCGTGCTGCCGGCCATGACGGCGGTGTTCGCGGTGCTGCGCGCCGGCGAGCGACCGCCGCCGCTGTTCTGGTTCGCCAGCGCCACCGGCCTGACGCTGGTGCTCGCCTTCCTCGCCACCAGCGGCTCGATGCGCGGCGCGCTGTCCCCGGCCGACGTGTTCCTGCTCGCCGCCGTGGTGCTCTGCGGCCTCGGGTACGCCGAGGGCGGCCGGCTGGCCCGCGAACTCGGCGGCGCCCGGACGATCTGCTGGGCGTTGCTGCTATCGCTGCCGGTCACCGTGCCGATCACGGTGGTGGCCGCCGTCACCGACCGTCCGAGCGCCGGCGTCGCCGCCTGGTCCGCGTTCGGCTACCTCACAGTGGTCTCGATGTTCCTCGGCTTCTTCGCCTGGTACGCCGGGCTGGCCCGGGGCGGCATCGCCAAGGTCGGCCAGATCCAGCTCGTCCAGCCGGTGCTCACGCTGATCTGGTCGGCCCTGCTGCTGGGCGAGGCGGTCACGCCCGGCGCGCTCGTGGTGGCGGGCGCAGTCCTCGCCTGCGTCGTGCTCATCCAGCGCACCCGGAGCGGCCCGACGCCGGCGAGACGGCCAGGACGGCGGTGATCGCGTCGGCGGCCGCCGATCCCGCATCCCGTCAAGACGGCGTCCCTCGCGTCCGGACGCCCCGAGCAGTGCAAAAAACCTGCAAACGCCAGCCCTTGCCTTCCTGGAAAGCGCTTTCATACGATTGCGTTACATCGATGTTTCATGTGCGGGCCGGGCCTCGCAGATGAACGACATTCGCCGGCGACGCGCCTGATCGCGTCGCGGCTCCTCATTATTCCCATTCGGTGACTGCCGCTGCTCGGCGGCAATTCCCGCATGCTCGAAAAAGAAATGAGGCGACATGAGAAGACCAGTTTCGCTGCGACTCCACGCGGCACTGGCCACGGCGGTCGTGGGAATCGCCGTCGCCGTGGCGCTGCCGTCCCCGCAGGCGTCGGCGGCGGCCGGTAGCGCCACCGGCTACGCCACCCAGAACGGGGGCACCACCGGCGGCGCGGGCGGGCAGACCGTACGCGCCACCACCGGCACCGCCGTCCACGCCGCGCTCTGCGGCCGGGCCAGCAGCAGCACTCCGATCATCATCGAGGTGACCGGGACCATCAACCACGGCAACACCAGCAAGGTCTCCGGATCGAGCTGCAACACCGCGGACGGCGTGATCGAGCTGAAGCAGATCAGCAACGTCACCATCATCGGTGTGGGCAGCGGGGCCGTCTTCGACCAGCTCGGCATCCACATCCGCGACTCCCGCAACATCATCATCCGCAACGTCACGGTGCGGAACGTCAAGAAGTCGGGTTCGCCCACCTCCAACGGCGGCGACGCGATCGGCATGGAGAGCAGCGTCCGCAACGTGTGGGTCGACCACGTCACGCTCGAGGCGTCCGGCGGGGAGTCGGAGGGCTACGACGGCCTGTTCGACATGAAGGACGACACCCAGTACGTGACGCTGTCGTACAGCATCCTGCGCAACTCCGGCCGCGGCGGCCTCATCGGGTCCAGCGAGAGCGACCGCGGCAACGGCTACATTACGTTCGAGCACAACCTGTACGAGAACATCGACTCCCGTACGCCGTTGCTGCGCGGCGGCATCGCCCACATGTTCAACAACCACTACAACGGGCTGCACGAGTCGGGCATCAACTCCCGGGCCGGTGCGCGGGCCAAGGTGGACAACAACTACTTCCGCAACTCCAAGGACGTGCTCGGCACGTTCTACACCAGCGAGCGCGGCACGTGGCAGGTCGGCGGCAACATCTTCGACAACGTGACCTGGTCCGCGCCGGGCAGCGACAACTACCCGGCGGGTCCGAACGTGACGTCCACGACCACCGTGAGCGTCCCGTACTCGTACCGGCTCGACGCGGCGAGCTGCGTGCCGGACATCGTGCGGCAGACGGCGGGCGCCAACACCGGCCTGCGGGTGTCCGACGGCAACTGCACGCCGCAGTCCCCGGCGCCGACGACGCCGGGACCGACCACGCCCGCCCCCACCACGCCGCCGCCCGGGACGACCACCCCGCCGCCGTCCGGCGGGACCAACCTGAGCCTCGTCTCCGGTGCCGGTGCGGACGGGTCCAGCAAGGCCGACGGCACCAGCTACGGCAACGTGCGCGACGGCAACCTGAGCACGTACTGGTCGCCGTCCGGGCCGACCGGCACCGTCTCGATCAAGTGGGGCTCGGCCACCACGGTGTCCCGGGTGGTCATCCGCGAGCCGTCCGGCACCTCGGGCTCGATCGGGTCGTGGCAGCTCGTCAACAACGACACCGGGGCGGTGCTCGCCTCCGGCAGCGGGGCCGGCCAGATCACCTTCGGCGCGACCTCACTGAAGAAGATCAACTTCAAGATCAACAGCTCCGGCGGTACGCCGAGAGTCGGCGAGTTCGAGACGTACGCCAGTTAGCAGTCACACACGAGCGGGGGCGGCCGATCCGGCCGCCCCCGCCCTCGTGCGTGTCCCCGGTCAGAGGGTGAGCACGACTGTGGAGATGCTCCGCGCGCCGACGTTCACAGTCACCTGGTTGCCGTTCACGCCCACCGGCTGGCTCGCCGCGCTGGCGTTCTGCGACGTGGCCACGTACTCGGCCCGGCTGACGTTCTGCGGCGCCTGGATGACCGCGTTGTTCACCGCGCTCGTGGACCGGTTGAGGATCACCAGCGTGACCTTCCCGTCGCCGGAATAGGCGGTCACCTCCAGCGGCGAGGCCTTCGAGCTCTTGGTCAGGGCGACCCGCTGGTAGCCGGGACGCACGTACTTGGCGTACTGCGAGAACGCGTACCCGCGCTTGAGCGGCGCGCCCGCCACGGTGCCGTACGCGGACTCCCCGTCACCGATGAACGAGTAGTAGCGCTTGCCGTACCACCAGACGTAAGCGCTCCAGTTCGACTCCATCGACTTGTGCACGGTGCGCATGATGTCGTCGAGCGTCTCGTTCCAGACCGTGGCGTTGGCCGGGTTGCCCCAGATGTTCGAGCCGCTGCCGTCGGCCTCGTGCAGGTTCCACTCGGTCATCCACACCGGCTTGTTGTACTGCTGCGCCAGCGTGTACGGCTTCAGCCGGCCGGACGCCTCGGTGCCGTAGAGGTGACCGCCGATGTAGCCGATGTTGTTGCGGGCCGCCGCGTCGTTGAGCGTCGGGTCGGTGTAGCCGTAGTTCAGGTTCACCGCCTCGGCGACCATGAGCTTGGTGTTCTGCACCTTGGCGCCCTGCTCCCGGACGAAGGTCTGCAGCTCGGTGCCGCTCCAGTCCATCGAGTCGTAGTCCGGGTGCCAGTCCGGCTCGTTCTGCACGGACGTGACGTCGATCGTCACGCCCTGGTTGCGCATGTACTGGACGTAGCTGTTGAGATGGCCGGCGTAGTCGTCGTAGTAGTCGGTGCGCAGCTTGCCGCCGTTGATCCGGCTGTTGTTCGTCTTCCAGGCCGCCGGGGCGGTCCACGGCGACGCCATGATCTTCACGTTCGACCCGTACGACTTCGCCGTCCGCAGGGCACTGACCTGGGTGCCCCACTCGCCGGACACCGGCGAGACGCCGGTACGCACGATGGACAGGCCGAGCTGGTTGGGCCCGAGCCCGACGAGCGTCTGCGTCTCCGCCGTCGACCAGGCGCCGCCCCAGATCGACACCGCGGCGCCGAAGCCGTCGATCGTCTGGTAGCGGCTGGCGGTGTTGACGGTGATGTCCGCCGCCCCGGTGGGCGGCGGGCTGGTGGGCGGGCTGGTCGGCGAACTCGTCGGGGAGGTGGACGGCGACGTCGTCGGCGTCGTGCCACCGGTGCAGGTCACCCCGTTGAGCGCGAAGCTGGTCGGCGCGGGGTTGCTGCCGGTCCAGGCCCCGTTGAAGCCGAACGACGTGCTGCCGTTGGTGGGGATGGACCCGTTGTAGTCGACGTTGCGGGCGGTGACCGCCGCTCCGCTCTGGGTCACGGTGGCGTTCCACGCCTGGGTGACCGTCTGACCGGCGGCGTAGGACCAGGTGAGCGTCCAGCCGTTGACCGGGTCACCGAGGTTGGTGACCGTGACGTTCGCGCCGAAGCCGCCCTGCCACTGCGACGACACGGCGTAGCTGACCGCGCAGCCGGCGGCGGCCGCCCCGGCCGGCAGCGCCGCGGCCACCGCGGTCGACGCCAGCAGGACGGCCCCGGCCGACAACACCGCGGTACGGGTCGTCTGGTGCCTTCTCATCGGACCTCTCTCTCCTCGATCGGCCGGATCAGCGCTGGAGGGTGAGCAGTCCGGGTCGGTAGGGCAGGAGGCCGTAGTCGCCGCCGGAGTTGGGGGAGCGGCCTTGGTAGAGCAGTTGGAGGTTGCAGGGGTCGACGGTGAAGGTCTGGTCGGCGGTGGTGCGGATCAGTTCGCCGTGGCTGATGTCGTTGGTCCAGGTGGCGCCGCTGTTGGCCTTGCCGGCGAACGGGTTGGACTCGGTGGCGGCCTGGGGGGTCCAGGAGCCGTTCAGGCTGGTGGCGGTGAAGGACCGGAAGTAGCGGCCCTGGGAGCCGATCGCCTCGACGATCATCAGGTAGCGGGTCTGGCCTTGCAGTTTGTAGACCTGCACGGCTTCGAACAGGTTGTTCGTGGTGTCGGACATGATCGTGGTGTAGGTGGAGCCGAAGCTGCCGGGGAAGTTCCCGATCGGCATGCTGGAGCGGTAGATCTTGCCGTTGTCACCGGCGAAGAACAGGTACATGTTCTGGTCGTCGGCGATCAGCGTCTGGTCGATCGGGCCGGTACCGGAACCGGAGATGCTGCCGGTGAACAGCGGCTGCGCCGACGACCAGCCGTTCGGGTTCGTCGGGTTCGTCGACGTGCGGTAGGAGAACGCGGTCGGCCCCCACTGGTAGGCCAGGACCCAGATGTTGCGCGGCGCGAAGTAGAACAACGTCGGCGCCACCGTGCCGGAGGACATCGCGTTCTGCGACGCCGTGGCCATCTGCGACCAGTTGGAGAACAGGCCGAAGTTCATCGACCCCCACGACGTCCCGGTGTCGTGCGTGGTGGCGTAGACCAGGTGCTGCCCGTTGTACGGGACCACGGTGAAGTCCTTCAACGACACCCACCCCGACCGCGGCTGCGCCAGCACACCCGTCGACGACCACCGGTACGACGACGGCAGGTTGCACGTACCACCCGGCGGCGGCGTGGTCGGAGGCGCTGTGGTCGGCGGGGCCGTGGTGGGTGGCGCGGTGGTGGGTGCGCCGGTCGGCCCGCTCGTCGGCGTGGTGGTGCCGCCGGTGCAGCTCACCCCGTTGAGCGCGAAGCTGGTCGGCACCGGGTTGCTGCTGCTCCAGGCGCCGTTGAAGCCGAACGAGGTGGTGCCGTTGGTCGGGATGGATCCGTTGTAGCTGACGTTGCGGGCGGTGACCGCGGCTCCGCTCTGGGTCAGGTCGGTGTTCCACGACTGGGTCACCGTCTGCCCGGCGCCGAACGACCACGTCAGCGCCCAGCTCGTCAGCGGGTCGCCCAGGTTGGTGATCGTGACGTTGGCGCCGAAGCCGCCCTGCCACTGCGACGAGATCGCGTAGTTGACCGAGCAGCCCGCGGCGGCGGCCCCGGCGGGCAGCGCCACGGCGACAGTCGCCGACGCCAGCAGCGCGGCGCCGGCCGATGCCAATACGGCATTGACTGTTCTGGATCTGGACATGGATTGACCTCCTGGCGGGCGGCGGCTCTGGCATTGGCGGTGGCGATTGTGTTGTGAGCGTTAACAGCCGCGTCAGGGATGTTACGGGAGCGCTCCCACGCACTCAACAACCCTTTTCGCACCCACCGCACCAGCCCTCACCCCGCCCGCCCGCCCCCACCCTCCGCGCGCCCGCGCCGCGCCCGCCCGCCCGTATGCGCCGATCATGAAGTTGGCCGTACTCAATGCGGACAAATCCGCGGTCCAACTTCATGATCGGCGGGGCGGGGCGGGGCGGGGGTGGAGGGGTGGGGGTGAGGCGGGGAGGGTGGGAAGGCAGGGGGGTCAGGCGGGGGTGCAGGGAGTGTTCTCGGTGGTGCAGGCGGCGGGGGCGTCGTGCGAGGGGTCCGGGTCGCGGACGTCGAACCGGATGGTGGCGGCCTCGCCGCCCGGCAACGCGCTCCCCGTGAACGTGACCACCGTGCCGTCCTGTGTGGCCTCGGCTCCGCTGACGCTGCCCACAGTGGCGCCGTCGTGCAGCGTCACGGTGACCGTCCAGGCCGGACGGGGTGCCGGGCCCGGATTGCGCAGCACCACCTCCCCGCGGTAGCCGAAGATCCGGTCGGTGACCGTCTCGTAGGTGGCGGTCAGCGGCGCCGCCACCACCGTCGAGGGCGTCGGGCTCGGCGTACGGCTGGGGGTGGGCGACGGCGTCGGCGAGGGCGACGCGCTGCGGCGGCTGGCACTGGGTGTGGGCCGCGCGGTCGTGGGCCGGACGGAGGGCGTGGCGCTGGACGGCATGACCAGCGACGTCGTGGGCGCCGGCGCGGCCGGCGCGGGCGGCTCGCCGGCGGTGGTCCACACCGTCGCCCCGGCCGCGGCGGCGATCAGCGTCACCGCGCCGGCCGCCAGCAGCACCGGGCGCCGCCGGGAGCGGCGGTGCTCTTCGCCGAGCAGCCGGACCACAGGCAGCTCGGCGGTCAGTCCGCCCTCGGCGCGGCGCAGGTCGACGTTCTGGAACGCCAGCCAGTCGAGGATCGCCGGCAGCCGTCCGGTCACGGCCTGCTCGTGCTGGTCGGCGCGGGCGTCGGCGTCCCAGTCGCCCTCCTCCAGCACCTCGCGCACCGACAGCCGGGTGCCGTGGGCGGTGGGAGTCAGGTCGCAGGCGAGCCGGGTGGCCCGGCCGGCCTCCCGGCAGCGGACCACCAGCCGGTGCGGCGCGCGCAGCTCGACGGTCTCCACCTCGGTGTCGCCGTCGTAGCCGGGCAGTGCGGCGGTGGCCAGGATCCACCGATCGGACCCGGGCGCGCTGTCGGCGAACCACTTGGCCAGCAGCGCGCGTTCCGTGAGCGCCCGCCAGATCCGGGCGGGCGGGTGGAACAGGTCGACCTCGGTGACGATCTCGATCACGCGGAGACTCTAGGGCCTGTGTCAAGGCCGGTGCGGGGCACTGTCGCCGCCGTCGTGCCAGCGGGCCCGCCAGGCGGCCTCGTTCTCCTCGGCGCTGGCCTTCTCCTCGTGCATCAGCCGGCGCAACGCGACCCGGGAATCGGCGAAGATCACCAGCTCGGTCGCCACCAGGGCCACGCAGATCGCGGTGAGCAGTCCCAGCGCGCCGAGCGCCGGCAGGTGCCGGCCGACCGGCAGCGCCGCGGCGAGCAGGGCCAGCGCGCCGACCCGGGTCCAGGACAGCGTCCGCAGCGCGCGCCACTGGAACGCCATGTTGGCGGCGAGGTAGACGAGCACCCCACCGAAGAGCAGCGGCACCGCCGGCCCGTGGCCGTGTTCCATCGCGCCGCCGGACGGGTCGGTGACGACGCGGACCAGATCCTCGGCGCCGATCGCGAACAGGATCACCCCGGCGATCATGGGCAGGTAGAGGTAGGCGTACGCGTCGCGGGCCAGCGTCACCCGCGCGTGTCCCTCGGCGGCGTGCAGCGCGATCCGTGCGGCCGGAGCGATCATGTCGAAGTGCGCCCACCAGAGCGCCGCGGTGAACAGGATGCCGAAGGCCGCCGCCGGGATCGCCGGCCAGGTCACGGGCTGGCCGAGCAGGTTGCCGCCGACGCCGACGGAGATGACCGACTCGCCGAGCGCGATGATCAGGATCAGGTCGTACCGCTCGGTCCAGTGCTCGGCCGAGGTGATCTTCCAGCCGTCGGTGCCGGCCAGCAGGCCGCTGCTGTACTGGATGGCCACCACCGCGATCCACAGCCCGTCGCGCAGCCACGGGCCGACCTCCGGGGGTACGCGCGGCGGCAGCAGCGCCGCCACCAGCAGCAGGGACGCGGTGACCATCGCCTCGGGCAGGAACAGCCGCAGCTTGCGCCGGGCCGGCGGGTCGTCACGGGTGGCGTACCAGTACAGGGCGGTGTGCACGACCCGGATCACCACGTAGCTGATCGTGACCAGGATCGGCCCGGCGCTGCCCTTGTCCAGGTCGCCGAACGTCTGCGGCAGCGCGAGCGCGAAGGTGAACAGCGCGATCATGCCGACCACCATGAGGATCGGCACGAAGCCCTCGCCGAGACGCAGCCGGGCGGCGACCGCGCTGTGCACCACCCAGCACCACCAGAGCACGGCGAGCACCAGCAGCGCGTGCAGCAGTTCCCCCGGGGTCACGTTCGCGGCGGTGGCGCGCGTGATGATGAAGAAGGACACCACGAAGACGAGGTCGAAGAAGATCTCGAACCGGTCGACCCGGGTGGCGGGGGCGACGCCGGTCGCCGGCCCGAGTCCCTTGCGCCACCGGTCGCCGCCCACCCGGCGAGTGTGTCAGCCCAGCTCAGGCGGGGTCTCACTTTCGCCGGTCATTCCACCGGTCCGACGGGGAGCGGCGAGCCGGTGCGCGCTCAGCCGGCCGTCGGGGCGGCGTGGGCGAGCACGTCGCGCAGCACGTCGCGCAACGACCGTCCGGGGTGCTCCAGCCACTCGTGCGCGGCGATCCGCAGGGACGCGAGGAACGTCGCGGCGACGATCCGGGCCCGCAGCGCCGCGTCGGGTCCGGTCAGCCGGCGGGCCAGCTCCGCTGCCATCTCCCGCTCCAGGGCCGCGTACGCGCCGACCTGATGGGCGGCCAGGCTCGGGTGGCCGTGCAGCCGCCGGCGCCGGTTGAGCCAGGGCTCGGCCGGGTCGTCGTAGCCGTCCTCGGCCTGGATCAGGGCGGCCCGGGTGAGCGCGGCCCACGGCGACAGTTCGGCCGGTTGGTCCGCGACGAGCGTGAGGAGCCGGCGCAGCCGCAGCGTGTCGCCGTGGAAGAGGGCCTCCTCCTTGCCGCCGAAGTAGTTGGAGAACGTCCGCCGGGAGACGTTCGCGGCGTCGGCGATCGCCTCGACGGTGATCCGGTCGGGGCCGTGCTCGACGGCGAGGGACAGCGCCGCCTCGTGCAGCGCCAGGCGGGTGGCCGCCTTCTTCCGCTCCCGCAGCCCGGTGCACTCGTCCATGACGGCCAGCGTACGTGACCGATTTCTCAATGGGCAAACTTGCCTACCGGGCAAGGTTTAGTGTTGATTGCTTGAGGCAACGAAGCGGCCACCCGAAATCGACACACCTGGAGGACGCGCGCATGAGCGCACCCACCGCGACGGCTGAGGCCGCCCCCATGAGCAAGCGGCAGACGCTGGAGGCGCTCAGCGGTCTGCTGCTGGTGCTCTTCGTGGCCATGCTGAGCAGCACCGTGGTCTCGACGGCCCTGCCGAAGATCATCGGAGCGCTCAACGGCTCGCAGACGCAGTACACCTGGGTGGTCACCGCCACCCTGCTCACCGCCACCGCGACCACCCCGATCTGGGGCAAGCTGGCCGACCTGTTCGACAAGAAGCTGCTGATCCAGGTCGCCATCGTGGTGTTCCTGGTCGGGTCGATCGCGGCCGGCTTCGCGCAGAGCGCCGGGCAGCTCATCGCCGCCCGCGCGTTCCAGGGCATCGGCGTCGGCGGTCTGCAGGCGCTGGTCCAGGTCGCCATCGCGGCCATGATCCCGCCGCGTGAGCGGGGCCGCTACAACGGTTACCTGGGCGGCGTCATGGCGCTGGCCACCGTCGGCGGCCCGCTGCTGGGCGGCCTCATCGTGGACACGTCCTGGCTGGGCTGGCGCTGGTGCTTCTTCGTCGGGGTACCGGTCGCGGCCGTCGCGCTGTTCCTGCTCCAGATCACCCTCAACCTGCCCACCGTGCGCCGGGACAACGTCAAGATCGACTACCTGGGCGCCACGCTCATCGCCGCCGGTGTCAGCGTGCTGCTGATCTGGATCTCGTTCGTCGACGACTCGTTCGCCTGGGCCTCCTGGCAGACCGGCGCCATGGTCGGCGGCTCGGTGCTGCTGCTCGCGCTCGCCGTCTGGGTGGAGGCACGGGCCGCCGAGCCGGTGGTGCCGCTGCACATCGTCCGCGAGCGCACCACCGCCCTGGCGATCCTGGGCAGCCTCGCGGTCGGCATGGCCATGTTCGGCGGCGCGGTCTTCCTCGGCCAGTACTTCCAGATCGGCCGCGGCTACAGCCCGACCGAGGCCGGCCTGCTCACCATCCCGATGATGGCCGGTGTGCTGATCTCCTCGATCGTGGCCGGCCGGATGATCACCGCCACCGGGAAGATCAAGCCGTACATCGTGTTCGGCTCGGTCGTGCTGGTCATCGGGTTCGCCATGCTCGGCACCATCGACCACGAGACCTCGCTGGTCCTCGTCGGGCTCGCGATGTTCATCGTCGGCGTCGGCGTCGGCATGACCATGCAGAACCTGGTGCTCGCCGTGCAGAACACGGTCGCGCTCTCCGACATCGGCGCGGCCAGCGCCAGCGTCGCCTTCTTCCGCTCGCTCGGCGGCACCATCGGCGTGTCGGTGCTCGGCGCGGTGCTGGCCCGCCGGGTCACCGACCGGATCACAGGCGACCTGGCCGCGGCCGGCATCCCCGCCTCCGGCGGGGGCGGCGGCAGCACGCTCAACCTCGACGCGCTGCCCGAGCCGGTCCGGCAGATCGTGCGGGCCGCGTACGGGGACGCAACCGGGCACATCTTCCTGATCTCGGCCGCCATCGCGGTGGTGGGTATCGTTGCGGCGCTGCTGCTGCGCCCGGTCACCCTGCGTTCCAGCCTCGACCTGCCGGACACCGGCCGCTCGGTGGCGGTGGGAGCGGACGCCGTCGACGGCGCGCCCGCCTTCGACGAGGTGAGCGTGGACTCGGCCGGCCGGGAGGAACGCACCCGCCGCTGAGCCCGTACCCCCAGGGCCGTCGCCGACCCCGGCGGCGGCCCTGGCCCATGCGGGGACGAACCGAAGGAGGAGCCGTGGACGTCACGCGGACCGCGCCCACCCGCCTCGCCGCATGGCAGCGGGCCGCGCGTGAGCTGGCGCTGGTCGCCGTGCTCTTCCTGGCCTACAAGGCGGGCCGGCAGGTGGTGGCCGGGCACGCCGAGGTGGCCCTGGCCAACGGCGAGTGGGTCTGGCGGCTGGAGCGGCTGCTGCGCCTGCCCGACGAGATGCTCGTGCAGGGGCCGCTGCTGTCGCACGAGCTGCTGATGCGGCTGGCCAACTCCTACTACGCTCACGTGCACTTCCCGGCCACTGTGCTCTGCCTGGTCTGGCTCTGGCTGCGCCGCCCGGCCCACTACCTGCGGCTGCGGCGGGCCCTGGCGGCGCTGACCGCGGTGGCGCTGGTGCTGCACGTCTGCGTCCCGCTCGCGCCGCCGCGGCTGACCGCGCTCACCGGGCTGGTCGACACCGGCACCCGGTTCGGCCCGAGCGTCTACGGACCGCCCGACACCGACCAGCTCAGCAACCAGTACGCCGCCATGCCGTCGCTGCACGTGGGCTGGGCGCTGGCGATCGCGCTGGCGCTGATGGCGGTCACCACCGGACGCCGCCGCTGGATCTGGCTGCTCCACCCGCTGGCGACAGCGCTCGTGGTGGTGATCACCGGCAACCACTACTGGCTCGACGGTGTCGTCGCGGTGGTGCTGCTCGTGGCGATCCTGGCCGTCCTGCCGACGGCCGTGCCGGAACCGCCCACGCTTCCGTCCGGACCGGTGCGCCCGCACGTGGTGCCTGCGCCGCGCCGGGCCGGCCGCCGCCGGAACCCGAAGGTCCCGGCGGCGGCCGACGTGCGGCTGCGGCCACCCGGCCGCGGCTGAGGGCTCCTCAGCGCAGCGTGCAGACCGTGCCGTTGAGGCGGAACGCCCCCGGCGGCACGTTCGGCCCGCTGTACGCGCCGACGAAGCCCACAGTCGTGCTCCCGCCGTCGGCGGCGAGCCGCCGGTTGTCGGCGGTGGGTGTCACCCGGACGTTGCGGGCCTGCTGGTCCCAGGTGGCGCTCCACCCGCTGCTCGCCTGCTGCCAGCCCGTCGGCCAGGTCCAGGTGAGCGTCCAGCCGTCCAGCGCCTCCGGGCCGGTGTTGACCACCTCGACGCTGGCCACGTACCCGTTGCCCCAGTCGTTGTCGTCGTTGAACCGGACCGCGCAGGAGCTCTCGGCCGGGCTGCCGGTGGCGAACGTCAGGGGCGGTGACGACCACGAGACCCGCCCGGCGGTGTCCCGGGCGAGCACGTTGACCGTGTAGCGGGCGCCCGGTTCGAGGTTGCCCACTGTGAGCGACGTACCGGCGGTCTCTCCGAGCTGCTCGCTCACCGCGCCGTACTGTCGGTGCACCTCGTACTTGGCGATCGGCGCGGCGCCGGGCGTGGCCGCCGGCCAGGAGATGGTCGCCGCGCGGTCGGTCACCGCGCTCGCCGCCGGCCGGCCGGGGGCGCCGGGCCGCCCGGCCGAGCTGCCGGCCGGTCGCAGCACGAGCGTGGTGAGCGAGTACGGCGGCAGCGTCCGCGCGGTCGCCTCGCCCGACCGGCCGGTGCTGATCCCGGTCGCGCCGTTGGTGAACGTGTGCACGGTCGGCGCCTCGTCGGCCGGGGTGAACCCGGCGTAGTCGAGCGCCACCGGGTAGGCGGTGTCCGGATCCTTGTTGAGCAGCAGGACCGCGACGCTGCCGTCCGGCCGGCGGACCGCGTGCGCGGCGACCAGCGGCTGGTCGGTACCGGCGCGGACGAGCTGGTCACCGGGCCGGGCGAACAGGTTCATCATGGACAACGCGTGGTACGGCGCGAACGGGGTGTTGAACGCCGGCTGGCACACCTCGCCGTCGCTCGTGCAGTTGCCGCTGGACAGCAGCCCGAAGTCGCCGTAGTCGGTCTGCCCGGCCACCTCGGAGACGGTGCCGATGCCGTTGTGCACGTTCCACCACTGCACCGTGAACACGCCCTGTTCCAGCAGGCCGCTGTAGGCGTCGGCCAGGAACAGCGCGCCCGGCGCGGTGGTACGGCCGGCGTCCACGTTCAGCTCGGTGAGGCTGATCCCGATCCGGTCCGCGCCGGGACCGGCGTACCGGGCGATCTGCTGGCGCAGCAGCCAGGCCGCGTCGGGCAGGTGGCTGGTACGGGCCAGCGAGTCGGCGACGCTGCCGCCCGGGTACCAGTGCACGTCCACGAAGTCGATCTTCGGGCCGGCGAGGGAGAGCACCGTCTGGTTCCACGGCCCCGGGTCGGACCCGGCGGTGATGCCGTCCGGCCAGTTGCCGGGCATGGTGAGCACCGCGCCGACCTTGATGCTCGGGTCGACCGCCTTCATCGCGTCGGCGTACTCGATCACCAGCCGCGCGTACTGCGAGGCGCTCTTGTCCGGGTGGTCGTCCGCCTCCCAGGCCGAGCCGTAGTGGCCGTTGCCGTAGTTCTCGTTGCCGATGGTCCACCACTTCGCGCCGTAGCCCTTGGTGACGTTGGCGTAGCGGACCCAGGCAGCCGCCTCGGCGGGCGTGCCGGTGCCGTAGTTCGCGATGATCATCGGCTCGGCGCCGACGCGGCGGGCGCCCGCCATGAACGTGTCGAAGTCGGTGCCCGGCGCGACGTAGCCGCCGGGCGCGGTGTGCGTCTCCCAGTGGTAGATGTCGGCGTACGAGCCGCCGGGGTAGCGCAGCATCTTCACGCCCGCGGCCTTGAGCAGGTCGGACGTCTCGGCGCTGCCGAGTTGCGAGTCCCAGATGGCGTGGTTGACGCCGAGCGCGGTGGCCGGGACGGTGGCCAGCCCGGCGCGGGTGTTCACGGTGACGGTGACCGGGTCGGTGGGGTCGGCGGCGGCGACCGGCCCGGCGGCGGTGCCGAGCGCGGTGGCGAGCAGCAGCAGGCCGGCCGCGAACGCAGTGGGTCTTCTCATCCGGGGATGTCCTTCGGGGGAGTGGGACGACGGGGAGATGCCCGGTTCTGCGTCGTCCTCCCGGACGCCTGGCGGCGGCGGGATGCCCACGAACGACGATCGGCTCCGCGCGGCGAGCCATCGATCAGGATCATACGCCCGGCGCCGGGTGTGCAGGGCTTAATTTATAGACAGTAGTCTTTACTGTTAACAATGTTTAATTTATGTTCGTGACACCTTCCGTTCCCCCCGAAGGAGTTGCCACCATGCGCCGAAGAATCACCCTCCCGCTGCTCACCGCCGGTGCCGTCACCGGCACGCTGGCGCTCGCCGCGCCCGCGCAGGCCCACGGCTACGTCTCCTCGCCGCCCAGCCGCCAGGCGCTCTGCGCACAGAACCGGGTGCCCGACTGCGGCCAGATCAAGTACGAGCCGCAGAGCGTCGAGGGGCCCAAGGGCCTGCGGAGCTGCCACGCCGGCATCGCCCAGTTCGCGGTGCTCAACGACGACAGCCGCAACTGGCCGGCCACCTCGGTCGGCAGCACCGTCACGTTCACCTGGGTCAACACCGCCCGGCACGCCACCGCCAACTGGGAGTACTGGATCGGCGGCACCCGGGTCGCGGTCGTCGACGGCGGGGGCCGCCAGCCCGGCGCGACCGTGTCGCACACCGTCAACCTCGGTGGCTTCTCCGGCCGGCAGAAGCTGCTCGCGATCTGGAACATCTCCGACACCGCCAACGCGTTCTACTCCTGCGTCGACCTCCAGATCGGCGGCGGAGGCGGCAACCCGACGCCCACCCCGTCGCCCGCCCCGACCGCGGCGCCCACCACGCCCGCGCCCTCGCCCACGCCGACCCGGACCAGCACCCCGGCGCCGGGCGGCACGTGGACCGCCGGGCGGGCGTACCAGGTCGGTGACACGGTCACCTACGACGGCCGCAGCTACCGCTGCCGCCAGGCGCACACCGCGATCGCCGGCTGGGAGCCGCCGAACGTACCGGCGCTGTGGCAGCAGATCTGAGCCGGCGTACCCGCGCGGCGGCGCCGGCCGGTCCCCGGCTCCGCCGCGCGTCCGCCGCCGCCCGGCCGGTCGCGGCGCTGCTCGGGGTGATGCTGACCCTGACCGGGTGCGGCGGGCCGCCCGCCGCCGACCCGTCCCCGCCGGTCCCGTCCGCCACGGCCTCGGTCCCGGCCGCCGCGGACACCACGACCAGCGGGATCGACGCGCTGTTCCTGGCCATGATGGTGGCGCACACCGAGCAGACGCTGGAGATCGTCCGGCTCGGCCTCGACCGCGCCACCGACCCGCGGATCCGCACGCTGATCGCCGCCGTCCGGGCCACCGAGACCGACGAACTGGCCACCATGCGCCGATGGCTGCGCGAGGCCGGCCCGTCGGCCGCCGCCGCGGCCGCCCGGCACGACCACTCCGGGCACAGCGACGCCGCCGCCGGACTGGCCCGGCTGCGCGCCGCCGCGCCCGCCGACGCCGACCGGGTGCTGCTCGACGTGCTCAGCGGGCACCAGCGCACCGCCGCCGACCTGGCCCGCGCCCAGGTCGCCGCCGGGACCAGCGAGCGGGTACGCGACCTCGCCCGCCGCATCGACCGCTCGCGTACGGCCGAGGTCGACCTGATGGCCGGACTGGGCTGAGCGGCGGGCCCGCGAGGGGGCTGTGTGGGGGCATGACCTTCGTCACGGTCGCGCCCGCCGGCCACGCCCCGACAAGGCTGGCGAATCGGCGCGCACCAGCCCTTTCCGCGAGCCACCGGACCACTTCCGCGCCGGTGGCGGTGCCTCTGCCGCGCCGGTGCGGTTCGCCCGTCGGCAAAACCGGCCGCGTCTCGTCCCAGGTCATGGCTACGCTGTCGCCCGGACGCCGCCCCGCCGCGCGTTCCGCCCGCGCTCCGCAGACGGCGCGCGGCGCCGCCACCGCCTCCCAGCGCGGACCGGATCCAGGAGACCGTCAGTGACCCAGCAACCCGTAGCGACGTCGACGAAACTCGACGCCGCCGTACTCAAGGTGGCCGGCGTCGTCGTGCTCGGTGCGATCATGTCGATCCTCGACGTGACAGTCGTCAGCGTGGCGCTGCCGACGTTCCAGAGCGAGTTCGACGCCACGTACGCCCGCGTCGCGTGGACCATGACCGGCTACACGCTCGCGCTCGCCACGGTGATCCCGCTCAGCGGCTGGGCCGCCGACCGGTTCGGTACGAAACGCCTCTACATGGTGGCGTTGGCGCTGTTCACCATCGGCTCCGGGCTGTGCGCCACAGCCGACTCGATCGGCGAGCTGATCGCCTGGCGGGTGATCCAGGGCCTCGGCGGCGGCATGCTCATGCCGCTCGGCATGACGATCATGACCCGGGCCGCCGGCCCGCACCGCATCGGCCGCCTGATGGCCGTGCTCGGCATCCCGATGCTGCTCGGCCCGATCACCGGCCCGATCCTCGGCGGCTGGCTGATCGACGTCGCGAGCTGGCACTGGATCTTCCTGATCAACCTGCCGATCGGCCTGGTCGCCCTGGTCTACGCCCAGCTGGCGCTGCCCAAGGACAACGCCGAGCCGTCCGAGTCGTTCGACTTCCTCGGCATGCTCATGCTCTCGCCGGGTCTCGCGCTGTTCCTCTACGGCATCTCCACGCTGCCCGAGACCGGCACCCTCGCCGACACCAAGGTCTGGCTGCCGATGCTCGTCGGCGGCGCGCTCGTGATCGCCTTCGTGCTCTACTCGTTCCGGCCCCGGCACCCGCTGCTCGACCTGCGGCTGCTCCGCAACCGCAACCTGACCATCGCCACCGTCACCATGTTCGTGTTCATCATCGCGTTCATGGGCGCGGGTCTGCTGTTCCCGAGCTACTTCCTCCAGGTACGCGGCGAGTCGACGCTGACCGCGGGCCTGCTGATCGCGCCGCAGGGCATCGGCGCGATGCTGACCATGCCGATCGCCGGCATGCTCGCCGACCGCGTGCCAGTCGGCCGGACGGTGCCGTTCGCGCTGGTGCTCATCGCGGCCGGCTTCCTCACCTTCACCCAGCTCGGCACCGACACGTCGTACTGGCTGCTGTGCGGCTCGCTGTTCGTGATGGGCCTCGGCATGGGCGGCACGATGATGCCGATCATGACCTCGGCGCTGAAGACGCTCAGCGCGGCGGAGGTGGCGCGCGGTTCCACGCTCGTCAACATCCTCCAGCAGATCGGCGGTTCGGTGGGCGCCGCGGTCATGTCGGTCATCCTCACCAGCGAGCTGAACGGCTCGCGGCCGATCCCCGGCGTGACCGACCCGGCCACCGGCGCCCCGGTGACCGAGGCCCAGCTCGCCATCGCCTCGCAGCAGCAGCCCGAGCTGACCCAGCAGTTCCCGGTGCCGCCGTCGCTGATCGAGCGCGGGCTCGACTTCGCGGCGAACTCCTTCTCCACCACGTTCTGGGTCGCCTTCGGTCTGGTGCTGCTGACCTTCATCCCCGCGGCGTTCCTGCCCCGCCGCCGGGAGCCCTCGCACCTGCTCGACGGCGACACGGGCGACGACAAGCGTCAGGTGCCGGTCCCGATCCACTGACCGCCGCCGTGACCCGGGGCCGGACGCGGACGCGTCCGGCCCCGGGCCGTGCCGGCTTCGCTATCCGCCACCGGCACGCCGGCCAGCGCCTAGGATCGGAGACCGGAGCCGGGGAGAGGCGGGCAGCGTGAGCGCACACGACGCGCAGCGGTCGGCGCGACGGCGTAACCGGCTGCTGCTGGCGGGCCTGCTCGCCGTCGTCGGTCTGATCCTGCTGCTGCTCGGCCTCACCGTCGCCACCGGCACCGTCGCCGGCGTCGAGGTGGCGCTCGCGCTGCTGCTGCTGGTGGCCAGCTACGCGATCCAGCGCGTGGCCCGCCGCGAGACCGTCTACCGGGACGAGCGGCGCTGACCGGCCCGGCGGTCCCGCCGGGCTAGGCTGCCAGTGTGGATCACGAAGACCGGATCGCGCTGTTCCTCGACTACGAGAACCTGGCCCTGGGCGTACGGGACCATCACGGTGGCCGGCCGTTCGACTTCCGGCCGATCGCCGACGCGCTCGCCGAACGAGGGCGCGTGGTGGTGCGCCGGGCGTACGCGGACTGGTCGTACTTCGACGAGGACCGGCGGATGCTCACCCGCTCGCACGTCGAACTGATCGAGATCCCGCAGCGGATGGGCGCCTCGCGCAAGAACGCGGCCGACATCAAGATGGCGGTGGACGCGGTCGAGCTGGCGTTCGAGCGCGGCTACATCTCCACGTTCGTGATCTGCACCGGGGACAGCGACTTCACTCCGCTCGTGCACAAGCTGCGCGAACTCAACAAGCGGGTGATCGGCGTCGGGGTGGAGAAGTCCACCTCCGCGCTGCTGCCGCCGGCCTGCGACGAGTTCCTCTACTACGACCGCCTCGAAGGCGTGGACGTACCGCCCCCGGCCGCCCGCCGGTCGCGCCCGGCCCGTCCCTCGCCGGTGGAGCCGGCACCCGAGCCGGCCGTGGAGACCGCGGCCGAGGAGGAGTCTGCGCGGGACGTCGACACGCTCGCCGTGCAGCTCGTGCAGACGGTCGCCGGCATGCAGGGCAGCTCCGGCGGCGACGTGACCGCCTCCGCGCTCAAGCGCGCGCTGCTCCGCAAGGACCCGACGTTCAGCGAGTCCGACTACGGCTTCCGTACCTTCGGGGAACTGCTGCGCCACCTCGCGGCGCACAACGTGGTGGAGCTGGCCGCCGGGCCCGCCAAGGGCGACCCGGAGGTGTCGCTTCCCGAGCAGGGCGACCGGGAGGTCGCGTTCGGGCTGCTCCGCTCCGTGGTGGTGGACCTCGCCGGGGACGGCGGCGCGGTGGCGCTGTCCGGCCTGAAGGACCAGATCCGACGGGCCTGGCCGGACTTCAGCGAGAAGAAGCTCGGCTACCGCAGCTTCCTCCAGTTCTGCAAGGCCGCGGCGACCGGCGGCGCGGTGGAGCTGCGCTGGAGCCCCGAAGACGGCGACTACCTCCTCACCCCCCACACCCCCTGACCCCACCCACCCGACCATCGCGATCTTGCACTTGCAGACCGCCCAAAAGGGGTGAATCCGGGCATTGCTGGGGCGGCAAGTGCAAGATCGACGACGTGGTACCCAGGGCCTCGGAGAGCATCCCGGGGGCGTCAGGAGAGAGCCGCGTCCACCTGGACTCTCGTGCTGGAACCGACGGTCAGGCCGAGCCGTAGGCCCACCAGGTCCAAGACGTCCAGCAGGGGCGGCTCGGATGAGGCGGTGGGGCTCGCCGCCCCGGTGGGGCCGGGCTCTCCGGTCGGAGCCGGGTCGCCCGTCGGGCTCACCGTCGGCGCCGGAGTCGCCGGGTCGGCGGGCGGGCTGGACGGTTCGGCGGGTGCCGGCGGACGGTCGCCGGCGTGCGTCGGCGACGGCCCGGCGGCAGGTGGTGCGGTGGCGAGGACTCGCTCGCCCGACCACGCCGCCGGATTCGAGGGACGCTCCGGTCGCGGCGCGGACCGGGTCGGCCGGGGCGCCGGGGGCGACGACGGACCGGCTGGAGTCGCCAGGGGCGGCGCCGAAGCGGCGACAGGCGCGGCCGTCGTGGCGGGGGTGGCCGCCGGCCGGCGCGCCGGATCCGTCTGCCCGGCCGTGGCCGTCCACGTGCCGGCGGAGGTGACGCCCAGCAGTACGGCCACCGCCGCGACGCCCGCCGCGGCCAGCCGCTGGGGGAGCGCCCGTTGGGCCGGGGCGTCCCACGGGCCGAGCGGCCGGGGTGGCCGTGGCCGGGCGGCCCGGTGGGTGGACCGTAGCGCCTCGACGTCCTCGACGACCGCCGGCCGTGCGCCGGTGGCCTCGGCGTGGGCGAGGGTGAGGTAGAACCGGGCGTTCGCCGCGCCGGGCGCCGGCACGCGCAGGCCCGCCGGTGTGCCGCCGCCGGCGTCGTGGAGCAGGGTGACCGGACGGTCCGGGTGGTGTCCGAGGCCGCGCAGGTCCCGCAGGGGCCAGTCCCGCCGGGCGTCGTGCCCGGCGAAGACCACCCGCCGGTCGGTCACCACGGCGGCGCCGCTGTCGACCACGCGCAGTCCCGCCGGTAGCGGGCCGTCGGCCGGGTCGAGACAGTCGGCGAGCGTGCGGCCCGGCACCGGCAGTCCGGGCAGGTGCCGGGCCGTGGCCTCGACCAGCTCGACGGTGGGCAGGATGCGGTAGACGACCTCGCCGGCGTCCAGCGGCACCGGCAGCGCGGTGCCGGGCAGCGCGCAGCCGCGGAAGTCCGCCGCCTCCATCGACAGCCGGTCGAGGTGCTCGGCGCGACGCCGCCAGATCCGGGCCGCGGCCTCGTACGCCTGACGCCGGCGCTCGTTCTCGCGCCGTGCCCAGGCCAGCCGCCGCTGCGGATGAGCTCCGATCGCATCGGGTCGCCTCGCCGTCACACCTGGTACAACGGCGTGCGCCGAACACGGATACGTGAGCGCGGCTATCGTCCGGTTTAGCGATGGTATGACCGCGATTAGACTTCGGGCATGCCGCGGATCGTCCAGTTGCTGGCCTCGCCCGTGCACCGGTACGTGGGCCGCCCGGCGGACGGACCCGCCCCCGCGCCACCGGGCGAGCTGGTCGACCAGGTGCACGTGCGCGCCGAGCTCGGCATCGTCGGTGACCGCTACTTCGGCCGTCCCGCGCACCGGCAGGCGAGCGTCACGCTGATCGCGCGGGAGTCGCTGCCGCCCGGCGCGGACCTCACCCAGTTGCGGCGCAACGTGCTGACCGACGGCATCCCGGTGGACGAACTGGTCGGCCGCGTGCTCACGCTCGACTCCGGCGACGGCCCGGTCCGGCTGCGGGTGCACCGGGCCGCGCCGCCCTGCGCCTGGCTCGACGTGGTGGTCGCCCCCGGTACGTGGAAGGCGATGCGCCGCCGCGGCGGCGTCCGGTGCGCCCCGCTCACCGACGGCGTCCTGCGGGTCGGGCCAGTTACCGTGTCCGTAGACGATTGACCCGGTTCGGGAACTTTCCCCACCCGCCGGCCGACCAACCGGGGGCGACCGGCACTCCGGCGCGGGCAGGAGGGACGCCAGGAATGAACCGAGCGGGGCTCGCATCCGTACCGTCCGGCATGAGCATGCCGGACCGGCGGGCCGGCCGCGGATGAGGCCGGACGCCGACGACGAGCAGGTGACCGGGTGGGCGCGCCGCGCCGCCCGGGGAGACCAGCTGGCCGCGGCCGCGTTCGTCCGGGCCCTCCAGGCGCCGGTGTGGCGTTTCCTCGCCCACCTCGCCGGGCCCGCCGAGGCCGACGACCTCGCCCAGGAGACGTTCCTGCGCGCGCTGCGCAGTCTGCCCGGCTTCGCGGGCCGGTCGTCGGCGCGTACCTGGATCTTCACGATCGCCCGCCGGGTCGCGGTGGACCACGTGCGGGCGGCGACCGCCCGGCCTCGGATCGCCGCGCTGCCGGACTGGCAGGCCGCCGCCGAGGCGGCCGGCGCGGTGACCGGCGGCGGGGACGACGGCGTCGTGCTGCGCGGTCTCATCGCCACGCTGGCGCCGGACCGGCGGGAGGCGTTCGTGGCCACCCAGGTGCTCGGCCTGTCCTACGCCGAGGCGGCCGAGGTGTGCGGCTGCCCGGTGGGCACCATCCGCTCCCGCGTGGCCCGGGCCCGGGAGGACCTGGTCGCCGCCTGGTCCGGCGACGCCCGCGACCGCCGGGCCCGCTGAGACCGCGACCGCCGGGACGTGGCGGGACCACGACCGCCGGGGACCGCCGGGACCGTGCCCGCCAGGGCCGCGGGGACGCACAGGCCCGCGCGGCGGACCGTCAGGCGGCGCGCCGGTCGCGGGCCTGCGCGGGGTACGGGCCGGGCGGCACCAGCCGCAGCGCCGGCGCGGCCGGTTCCTCGGTCCGCAGCGCCCACCGGGATCCCTCCGACCGGCGCTGCCCGGGCGGGGTGTCGCCGGGGCGCCGGCCGAGGCGGGACAGCACCAGCATCACGGCCCAGCCGACCAGCAGGAAGCCGTGGCTGACCAGCCGGGTAATCGCCACCTGCCCGGTGATCAGGTCGTTCACCGACAGCAGCACGAGCGTGGCGACGAACGCGCTGAGCATCGGCAGCAGGCCGGACGGGGCGGACCGGCGCGCCGCCACGTAGAGGAACCCGGCGCCGACTGCCACGTTCCACGCCGCCGACTCGTGCCACAGATGCTGGCCGGAGGCGTGCGCGTGCGTGACGACCGCCTCCCGGCCGATCTGGGCCAGGCCGAGTACGAGCTGCACCGCGCCGAGCAGGCCGAGCGCCCCGCGCAGCCCGAGCGTGACCCGGTGGCGGCGGCTGGGCCGGGGCGGGGGAGCGGCGGCCAGGACCGCGTCGACCAGGTCGGGTACCCGCGGGGCGAGCTGCGTACGGGCCCGCCGGGTCACCGACGCGGCCGAGTCGAACCAGCCGCGGCAGCGGGCGCAGCCGGTCAGGTGCGCCTCGGCCGCCTCGATCTCCGACTCGGACGCCTCACCGTCCAGCTGTGCCGACAGGATCTCCCGCCACTGCTCACACACCATGTAGGGATAGTCGTCGGGACGGTCCGCCTGGTTCCCGGCGGGGTGCCGGTCACGTCCGCGCGGCCGGTGACCGTTCCGCCCACGCGTGCAACGCGTCCCGGTCCCCGGCCGAGTCCAGGTTCAGCGCCGCCTCGATGAGCGCCAGATGGGTGAACGCCTGCGGGAAGTTGCCCAGGGCCGTGCCGTCGGGCGCGCGTTCCTCCGGGTGCAGGCCGAGCGGCCCGGCCCGGCCGGCGAGCCGGTCGAAGATCTCCCGCGCCTCGCCGTGCCGGCCGGCCAGCACCAGCGCGGAGACCAGCTCGAAGGAGCAGAGCAGGAACGCGCCTTCGGTGCCCGGCAGCCCGTCGTCGACCCGGTAGCGCCGGATCAGGTCGGGCGCGACGGCGAGGGCGGCACGGATCCGCTCGACGGTGGCGACCATCCGCGGGTCGTCGCCGGGCAGGAACCCGACGAGCGGCATCCGCAGCAGCGAGGCGTCCGGCTCGGTCCCGCCGTACGCCATGACGAAGCTGCCCGCGCGCTCGTCGTACCCGCGGTCGAGCACCTCGGCGTGCAGCGCGTCACGTTCCCGGCGCCACCGGTCCACCGGGGCGGTGCGGTCCCCGAGCAGCCCGGCGAGGCGGATGCCCCGGTCCAGGCAGACCCAGGTCATAACCTTCGAGTTGACGTAGTGCCGGCACGGGCCGCGGATCTCCCACACCCCGTGGTCCGGTTCCCGCCAGCGCCGCGCCATGGTCTCGACGTGGCGCCGCAGCAGCGCCCACTGCGGGCCGGTCAGCTCGCCGGTGAGCAGGTGGTAGGCCAGCGCCGCGTCGAGGATGTGCCCGTACGTGTCGAACTGGATCTGGTGTGCCGCCTCGTTGCCGGTCCGCACCGGCGCCGAGCCGGCGTAGCCGGACAGGTGCGGCAGCTCGCGCTCCTCGGTGGGGTGGCCGTGGATGCCGACGAGCGGCGCGAGCGGATGCTGCCGGGCGCAGATGCCGAGCAGGAAACGCAGGTAGCGGCGGCCCTCCTCGGCGTGGCCCAGGCGGAACAGCGCGAGCAGCAGCAGCGCCGCGTCCCGGTGCCAGGTGAAGCGGTAGTCCCAGTTGCGTACCCCGCCGATCTCCTCCGGCAGCGACGTGGTCGGGGCGGCCAGCAGCGCGCCGGTCTCGTCGTAGGACAGGCCGCGCAGCACCAGGGCGCTGTGCCGGACCGCGCCGGCCGCGAAGCCGCCGTAGTCGCCGCGCGCCGACCACGCCCGCCAGGTCGCGGCGGTCCGCCCGGTCAGCTCGCCGGCGTCGGCGAGGGCGGGCACCGGGCGGGCGTACCCGAGAAGCAGCGTGGCGTCCTGCCCGGCGCGTAGCTCCGCCTCGGCGACGAGCGTGCCGTCCTCGACGGTGACCGGCAGGTCGGTGCGCAGCCGCAGCGGCGTGCCGTAGGCGTGCCAGCCGGTCCCGTCGCGCCGCCAGCGCACCGGGCGTGCCCCGTACCCGGGACGGGGTGTCAGCTCGGCGCGGACCCGCAGCAGGCCGTCGGTGATCCGCAGCCGGCGCACCAGCACCCGCTCGGCGTGGATCGGCCGGTCGGCGGCGCCGGGCCGGACCGCGAGCAGGTCCTCGCCGGTCGCCACGCCGGACGGTCCGGCCCAGTCGTTCTCCAGCACCAGCGTGTCCGGCCGGTAGCGGCGCCGCGGCGCCGGGCAGCCGGCGACGGCGAGCGTGAACCGGCCGCCCGCGTCCCGGTCGAGCAGCCGGGCCGCGACCGCGTCGCCCGCCGCGTCCGGTACGCAGAACCACTCGACCGCACCGTCCGGCGCGACGAGCGCCGTGGTGTGCGTGTCGGACAGGAACGCGTACGCGTCGATCGGCGGGAACGGCCGCGGTGACTCGGGCACGGCGCTGACTACCCGGGGCGGGCACGGGTAAGCGGGCCGGGGAGGGGCCGAGGTGACACGCGAGTTCGTGAACTGGTCCGGCAGCCTCTGCTTCACACCGGCGGAGCGGGCCGAGCCCGCCGACGAGGCCGGGGTACGCGCGCTGGTGCGCCGTGCCCGCGAGAGCGGCGCCACCGTCCGGCCGGTCGGCTCGGGGCACTCGTCCAGCCCGTTGGTGCGTACCGACGGGATCCTGCTGAGCCTGGACCGGATGGCCGGGGTGATCGCCGGCGACGGGCGGGTGGCCACCGCCTGGGGCGGCACCAGGCTCCGGGCGCTCGGCGAGGGGCTCTACGACGCCGGGCTGGCCATGGACAACCTGGGCGACGTCGACTACCAGTCGATCGCCGGGGCGACCGCCACCGGCACCCACGGCACCGGCCTGGGCTTCGGCAACCTGAGCACCCAGGTCACCGGCGTACGCCTGGTCACCGGCACCGGCGACGTGCTGGACGTCGACGCGCGGCGCAACCCGGAGCTGCTGCCGGCCGTCCGCCTCTCCCTCGGCGCGCTCGGCGTGGTCACCCGGGTCACGCTCGACGTACAGCCGAGCTACCAGCTGCACCGCCGCTCCTGGTGCGCGCACCTGGACTGGACCCTGGACCACCTCGCCGAGTTGCAGCACACCAACCGCAACATGGACTTCTACTGGTATCCGCGCAGCGACCAGACGCAGATCCGGGTGATCAACCGCATCGACCGGGACGCCGCGGCGGACCGGGCGCAGACCCGGCTCCCGGACGGCGAGCCGCGGCAGAGCCAGGTCGGGCCGACCCACCGCACCATTCCCCGGCACCGGGAGCTGCGCTTCGAGGAGATCGAGTACATGCTGCCGTCGGAGGCGTTCCCGGCCTGCTTCGCGGAGGTGCGCCGCCGGGTGCGCGACCGGCACCGCCGGGTGGCCGCCTGGCGGGTCCTCGTCCGCACCATCGCCGCCGACGACATCTGGCTCAGCAACGCCTACGGCCGCCCCACCACCACGATCGCCTGCCTCCAGAACACCTCACTGCCGTACGAGGAGTACTTCCGGGACGTGGAGGCGGTGTTCCGGCACTACGGCGGACGCCCGCACTGGGGCAAGAAGCACTGGCTCGGCGCGCGGGAACTGCGTCCGCTCTATCCCCGCTGGGACGATTTCCAGGCGGTGCGCCGCCGGCTCGACCCGGACGGGGTGTTCCTCACCCCGGACCTGGCCCGGCTGCTGGAGGAGTCGTGAGCGGGCCGGTCGGCGCCCGGGTCTGGGTGGTGCCCGGCGGGCATGTGCCGTTCCCCGCGCACGGCCCGGAACCGGCGTTCACCGCCTTCGACCAGCTCTGCGTGCTCAACGCCGGTGATCAGGACGCCGACCTGGAGCTGGACTTCTACTACCAGGACGCCGAACCGGTCGGGCCGTACCGGATACGGGTCGGTGCCCGCCGGATCCGGCACGTACGGGTGAACGACCTGATCGACCCGGAGGCGGTGCGGCTGGACCGCCCGTACGGCTGCGTGCTGCGCTCCCCGGTGCCGGTGGTGGTGCAGTTCCTGCGCCAGGACACCCGGCTCCCCGGCGTGGTGGCGCTGACCGGCACGATGGCGTACCCCGGGTGAGGTTCGGGCGACCTGCGGCGGGTACCCGGGCGCATGCGGGATGCCGTCGACCGGGTACGCGACGCGGGCCGGTCCGGCCGCCGGAGGCTGCGGACGTACCTCCTGGTGGCGGTCCAGGCCGGCCTGGCCGCCGCGCTGGCCTGGACGGTGGCCCGCGAGGTGCTCGGCAACCCCGACCCGACGTTCGCGCCGGCCGCGGCGGTGAGCGTCATCGCCGCCTCGCTCGGCAACCGCACCCGGCGGACGGTGGAACTGGTGGTCGGGGTGGTCCTCGGCATCGTCGTCGGCGACCTGCTGATACGTCTCTTCGGCACCGGGCCGTGGCAGACCGGCGTGATCGTGTTCCTGGCGGTCTCCGCGGCGGTGCTCGTACGCGGCACCGGTGCGCTCGTCACCCAGGCCGGCGGTACGGCGGTCCTGGTCGCCACGCTGACCCCGGTGTCACCCGACCTGGAGCTGCCCCGGACCGTCAACGCGCTCGTCGGCGGCGTGATCGGCCTGCTCGTGGTGCTGGTGATCGCGCCGCTGAACCCGCTGCGCGCGGTCCGCCGCGTCGCCGACCCGGCGCTGGACACGTTCGCGGGCCAGATGACCGCGTCGGCGGAGGCACTGGCACACGCCGACGTACGCGCGGCCGACGAGGTGCTGGCCCGGATGCGCGCCGCCGAGACGGAACTGGACCGGATCGACGAGATGGTCAGCGCCGCCGACGAGGTGGTCCGGTTCTCGCCGGTGCGCTGGCGGCGACGGCGGGCCCTGGCCGCGTACCGGCGAGGTGCGGAGCACCTGGACCGGGCGTTCCGCAACAGCCGGGGCATGGTCCGCCGGATCGGCACCGCGTTGCGCGACCGGGAGCCGGTGCCGCCGCAGCTGCCCGCCGCGCTGGAGAAACTCAGCGAGGCGATCCGGCTGCTGCACCGGGCGTTCCTGGCCGCCGAGGAGCCGGTCGCCGCCCGGGAGCGGGTACTGCGCGCGGTCCGCGACGCGGGCGAGGCGTGCCGGCAGGAGATCGGCTTCTCCGGCACCATCGTGGTCTCGCAGCTGCGGACCGTCGCCAACGACCTGCTGCGTGCCACAGGCGTGCCGGCGGACGAGGCCCGCCGGCAGGTCCGCCGTGCGGCGGCGGCCCGCTGACGGACCGCTCACACCTCGGTCAGCCGGCTCTTCTGCACCTTGCCCATCGCGTTGCGGGGCAGCGCGCCGACCAGCCGCACCTGCCGGGGGCGCTTGTGCGCGGACAGGTGCCGCGCCACGAAGTCGATCAGCTCCGCCTCGGCCACGCCGTCGCCGACCACGTACGCGGTCACCTGCTGGCCCAGGTCGGGGTGGAGCGTGCCGACCACCGCCGCCTCCCGGACGCCCGGATGGGCCAGCAGCGCGTCCTCGACCTCACCGGCACCGATCCGGTAGCCGCCGCTTTTGATCAGGTCGGTGGCGGCCCGGCCGACGATCCGGTGGGTGCCGTCCGGGCCGACGGTCGCGACGTCGCCGGTGCGGAACCAGCCGTCCGCCGTCCGGGTGGCCGCGTCGGCGTCCGGCCGGTTCAGGTAGCCGTCGAACAGCGTGCCGCCGCGTACCTGAAGCTCACCCATCGCGTCGGCGGGCAGCGGGCCGCCGTGCTCGTCCACCACCCGCGTGTGCACGCCGGGCAGCGGCACGCCCACCGTGCCGGGCCGCCGGGGACCGTCCGCGCGGGCGCTCACCGTCACGAGGGTCTCGGTCATCCCGTACCGCTCCAGCGGCCGGTGCCCGGTCATCCCGGCCAGCGCCGCGAACACCGGCTCGGGCAGCGCCGCGCTGCCGGACACGAGCAGCCGGGCGCCGCGCAGCGCCCGCGCCGCCGCGGGTTGCGCCGCGATCCGCGACCAGATCGTGGGTACGCCGAAGTACAGCGAGCCGCCCGCCGCCGCGTACCGCTCGGGGTGGGGCCGGCCGACGTGGTGCAGCCGGCTGCCGACGCGCAGCGGGCCGAGCACGCCGAGCACCAGCCCGTGCACGTGGAACAGCGGCAGCCCGTGCACCAGCAGGTCGTCCGGCGTCCAGTCCCAGGCGTCGGCGAGCCCGTCCAGGCAGGCGGCGACCGCGCGGCCGGACAGCACCGCGCCCTTCGGCGCGCCGGTGGTGCCGGAGGTGTAGAGGATCAGCGCGGTGGCCGCCGGGTCGGGTTCCGGATGCCTGGTGTCCGAGCGCCGGGCCAGGTCCAGCGGAACGAGCGGCGGTGCGGCGTCGGCGTCCGGCGTGCCCGGCGCCGCCAGCAGCAGCTCCGCGCCGGAGTCGCGCAGGATGTGGTCGCGTTCCATCGGGCCGGCGTCGGGCGGCACCGGCACCACCGCCGCGCCCGCGATCAGCCCGCCGACCACGCCGACCACCGTCTCCAGGCCAGCGGTGGCGGGCACCGCCACCCGGCCCGCGCCGCGCAGGTCGTCGGCGACGGCGGTGGCCGCGCGGCGCAACTCCACCCAGGACAGCGACCGGTCGCCCACGCGGACCGCGCCCGGACGGTCGTCGGTGGTCTCGGCGAGCCGGCTCAGCAGCGACACGCGCACCCCTTCCCGGTATGTCCGCCCGACGTACCGCGACCGTAGCCGGGCCGGCCACCCCTGCCGGGCGTGCCGTCGGGTATGTGTCATCGTGGTCGGCGGCGAAGGAGGGGTGGCATGCCGGGTCCGTTGCACGGGGTGCTCGTCGCCGACTTCTCCCGGATCCTCGCCGGGCCGTACGCGACCATGCTGCTGGCCGATCTCGGCGCGGACGTGGTCAAGGTGGAGGCGCCCGGCGGGGACGACACCCGCGGCTGGCGGCCCCCGGTGCGAGACGACGTCTCCACCTACTACCTCGCGGTGAACCGCAACAAGCGCTCGCTGGTGCTCGACCTGACCGATCCCGGCGACCTGACGCTGGCGCACCGGCTCGCCGACCGGGCCGACGTGCTGATCCAGAACTTTCGCCCGGGCGCGCTGCGCCGCTTCGGCCTCGACCACGACACGGTCACCGCCCGCAACGCCCGCCTCGTGTACGCCTCGATCAGCGGCTTCGGCGCCGCCGGGGGCGCCGACCTGCCCGGGTACGACCTCATGGTGCAGGCCGCCGCCGGGCTGATGAGCCTCACCGGGGACACGGACGGCCCGCCCTACAAGGCGGGGGTGGCCGTGTTCGACGTGATCGCCGGGCTGCACGCGGCGGTCGGGATCCTGGCCGCGCTACGGCACCGGGAGGAGACCGGGCGCGGTCAGCACGTCACTGTGGACCTGCTCTCCTCGGCGCTGTCCGGGCTGGTCAATCACACCAGCGCGTACGTCGCGGGTGCCGCGGCGCCGCACCGGATGGGCAACGCGCACCCGAGCATCGTGCCGTACGAGCCGCTGCCCACCGCCGACGGCGAGCTGGTGGTGATCGCCGGGAACGACGGCCAGTTCCGTACGCTCTGCCGGGTGCTCGGCGTGCCGGGGCTGGCCGACGACGCGCGGTTCCGCCGCAACGCCGACCGCACCGCGCACCGCGACGAACTGCGCCCGCTGCTGGTGGCGGCGCTGTCCCGGCGCGGCAGCGCGGACTGGTTCGCCGAGCTGCGCGCCGCGGGCGTGCCGTGCAGCCCGATCAACTCGGTGGCCGAGGGGGTCGCGCTGGCGCAGGGGCTCGGCCTGGAGCCGGTGGTGACGACCGGCGGGGTGCCGGGCGTCCGGAACCCGATCGGCCTGTCCGACGCGCCGCCCCGCTACGAGCTGCCGCCGCCGGGCCTCGATGAGCACGGCGCGGAACTGCGCGCCTGGCTCGCCGCGGAGTGAGCCCGGCCGCCCGCCGGGCCCCCCGTCAGAGCGTCTCGACCAGGCGGAAGCGTTCCAGCACGGCCGGAGTGTCGTCGTCCACCGTGAAACCGGGGTCGCCGAGCCAGCCGCGGTAGTCCTCGCCGTGCCAGAACCGCTCGTGGCCGGCCCGCCAGGCGGCGACCGTGTCGAACCCCTCGCCCTCGTCGCGCGCGTGGTCGAGATCGACGTCGCCGAGGCGGGCGACGCGCACCTCGACCAGCTCGATCACCGCCACCGGCCGGCCGTCGGAGTCGATCACGGCCGAGCGGGTGCCGACGGCGGGCAGCGGCTCGCCGTCGATCTCGTAGTCCTGGACCAGACCCGTGGTGGTGGTCTTGCTCCCGTCGAGCACGGCGGCGACGAGCTGGTCGCGCAGCGGGCCCGGGAAGGCGAACTCGAAGGTGGGCAGGTCGGCGTCCATGCGCGGCAGCGTAGCCGGGTCACGCGGGGCGGGCGACCGCCTTCCGCGACGCCCGGCCACCCAGCCCGGCCACCCAGCCCGGCCACTCAGCCCGGCGGCGGCAGCGTCCGGTCGAGCCAGTCGAGCAGGACCCGCTCGTACTGCGGGCTGACGCCGTCCAGGTTCTCGCGCTCCCCGAGCGTCGGGGCGTGGTCGCAACCGGCCAGCCGGGCCACCGTCAGCTCCGCGTCGCGGGCGCTCCGCCGCCACACCGCGAGGCTCTCCTCGATCGGGATCCACGCGTCCGTCTCGCCGTGACAGAGCAGCACCGGGCCGGTCAGCCGCGCCAGGACCGGCGCCGGGTCGTAGTCCATGTCGGTCCAGGTGCCGGGCGCGGCGGGCAGTTCCTCGGGCAGGAACGCCAGCGGGAACCACTGGCGCCGCGCCGCCACGTCGATCGCCGCCTGCGCCACCGGGCGGGCCACGTCGCCGCGCAGGTAGTCCTCGACGAGCGCGCGCAGCTGGGTCAGCTCAGCCACGTCGGCCGGGCCGTACCCGTTGCGGCGCAACTGCTCGGCGGTGCCGTAGCGCATCTGCCTCGCGGGGCTCACGCCGCTGCACCCGACCAGGACCAGGAAGCCGACCGGACAGCGGGTGGCGGTGAGCGCCGCCGCCCACGCGCCCTGACTGAAACCCCAGAGCCCGACCGGGACCGCCCCGACGTGCCGGCGCAGCTCGGTCACCGCGGCCGACGCGTCCTCGGCCTGGTCGGCCAGCGGCACGTCGTGCCCGTCGATCCGGGGGCGGCGGTCGTAGCGCAGCACCGCGATCCCGGCCGGAGGCAGCAGCCGGGCCAGGTGCGCGTACAGGAAGTGGGAGCGTTGCCCGGCGTGTGAGCCGTGCAGCACGACGAGGCCGCCGCGTACCGGCCCGGCCGGCAGGTCGACGACCGCCGGCAGTCCCGCCGCGCCGACCGTCGTCTCCATGCCGGGCAGTGAACCACGAGCCGTCCCGCCCGGTGGTCCCGGCCGCCGTCCGGGACACCCGCGTGCGTACGCTGACCAGGTACGTCGCCGCGACCGTGGAGAACCGCCATGACCAGCCCCGCACCCCGTGCCGTCCGGGTCGCCCGCCTCGAGGACGTGGCCGCCCTCGTCGACCTGATCGAGTCGGCGTACCGGGGCGAGCGCAGCCGCCAGGGCTGGACCCACGAGGCGGACCTGCTGGCCGGGCAGCGCACCGACCCGGAGATGGTGGCCGCGGCGGTCACCGGCCCGGGCGGCGTGGTGCTGGTCGCCGAGCAGGACGGCGCCCTGGTGGCCTGCTGCCAGCTCGAACGCCGCGACGACCACGTCTACTTCGGCATGTTCGCGGTGGCCCCCGGCCGGCAGGGCGGCGGCCTGGGCCGGGAACTGCTGGCCGAGGCCGAGCGCTACGCGGCCGAGCAGTGGCACGCCGGCGAGATGCGGATGACAGTGATCGTCCAGCGCGACGACCTGATCGCCTGGTACGAGCGGCGCGGCTACGTGCGCACCGGTGACCTGAGCCCGTTCCCGTACGGCGACGAGCGGTTCGGCGTGCCGCTGCGGCCGGACCTGGCGTTCGAGACGCTGCGCAAGAAGCTCGGCTGACTCAGCCGGGCCGGTCGACGAGCGCGACCAGCTTCTTCGGGGCCAGCACGCAGTAGCTCTCGGTGAGCAGCTCGGCGACCTCGGTCCAGTCCGTGTCCGCGTCCAGCCGCAGCCCGACCACGTCGGCGGCCCAGTCCGGCTTGAAGAAGTGCGGCCCGGCCGCGAGCAGCCCGGCGATCTCGTCACCGGGGGAGCGGAACGTCATCACGCAGACCGGCTCGTCGGTCGCCGCGGCCCGCGCGTACGCCGCCTGGTGGCCCGGGTCGACGGTGAGCACGTGGGCGAACGTCCGGCCGCGGACGCGCCATCGCACGCCCACCCAGGCCGCCTCCTCGTAGGTCTCCGGCAGGCCGAGGCAGACCGGCCGCAGGCGGGCGAGGTGCTCGGGTGGGACGTCTCCGGGGCCGGTCATGCGCGCAGGCTAGCCGCAGCCTCCGACAATCCGGCCGCACCGGCGTGGCGGCCCGCCGCCGCGCGTCCGGGAAGGAAATGTCGTAGCCGGGGAGTACGACAGCGATGAGTTTCGGTGAGCCGCACGGTCATTGCGGGGAGAACCCCTCGGACGAGAGGACGAGACATGAGCGGCGTACGAGTACTTGTCGGCACGCGCAAGGGCGCGTTCATCCTGACCTCGGACGGCAGGCGCGACGACTGGACCGTCGACGGGCCGCACTTCGGCGGCTGGGAGATCTACCACCTGACCGGTTCACCCGTCGAACCGGACCGGCTGTACGCGTCCCAGTCCGGCGGCTGGTTCGGGCAGCTGATCCAGCGCTCGGACGACGGCGGCCGGACCTGGACCACAGCCGGCAACGACTTCGCCTACAGCGGCGAGGTGGGGCAGCACCTCTGGTACGACGGCACCCCACGCCCGTGGGAGTTCAAGCGGATCTGGCACCTGGAGCCGTCCCGCCACGACCCCGACACCGTGTACGCGGGCGGCGAGGACGCCGCCCTCTACCTGTCCACCGACGGCGGCCAGAAGTGGTCCGAGCTGACCGCCCTGCGGCAGCACCCGACCGGCCCGTCCTGGCAGCCCGGCGCGGGCGGGATGTGCCTGCACACGATCCTGCTCGACCCGGCCGACCGGGACCGGATCTACGTGGCGATCTCGGCGGCCGGCGCGTTCCGCAGCGACGACGGCGGCGCGAGCTGGCTGCCGATCAACAAGGGCCTGCGTTCCGGCGAGATCCCCGACACCGACTCCGAGGTCGGGCACTGCGTGCACCGTCTCGCCCAGCACCCGTCCCGGCCGGACACGCTGTTCATGCAGAAGCACTGGGACGTCATGCGCACCGACGACGCCGGCGCCAACTGGCGGGAGGTCAGCGGCAACCTGCCGACGGACTTCGGCTTCCCGATCGCGGTGCACGCGCACGAGCCGGAGACGATCTACGTGGTGCCGATCACCAGCGACTCGCTGCACTACCCGCCCGAGGGCAAGCTGCGCGTCTACCGCAGCCGTACCGGCGGTGAGCACTGGGAGCCGCTGACCGAAGGACTGCCACAGTCGCACTGCTACGTCAACGTGCTGCGCGACGCGATGGCCGTCGACACGCTCGACCCGTGCGGCATCTACTTCGGCACCACCGGCGGTCAGGTCTACCACTCCGCCGACGGCGGCGACACCTGGGCGCCGATCGTGCGGGACCTGCCGGGCGTGCTCTCGGTCGAGGTCCAGGTGCTGCCGTGATCCGGGTGGTGCTGCCGGCGCACCTGAAGAACCTGGCGCACGTCACCGGCGAGGTACGCGTCGAGGTGGCCGGGCCGCCCACCCAGCGGGAGGTGCTCGACGCGCTGGAGGCCGCGTACCCGATGCTGCTCGGCACGATCCGCGACCGGCACAGCGGGAAGCGCCGGCCGTTCGTCCGCTTCTACGCCTGCGAGCTGGACCTCTCCAACGAGTCCCCGGACGACCCGCTGCCGGAGGAGGTGGTCGCCGGCAAGGAGCCGTTCATCGTGCTCGGCGCGATGGCGGGCGGTTGAGCGCCACGACCGGCGGTTGAGTCGGCACGGCCGGGAACCGTGCCCGTCACCGCCACGTCTGACCGGCATGACCCGTCACGCATCCCGGACTCACCGATGGACGATGGCCGCCACGCTGGTCCTCGCCGGCTGCACCGCGTCACCGCCGGCCGCCGACCCGCCGCCCACCGGGCGGGTCGTACCGGCCGGCGGGCTGCGGCTGGTGGCGTTCGACAGCTGCGACGAGGCGCTGCGGCAGCTCCGCACGGCCGCGAAGGCGGCGGTCGGCCCGTGGGGGTTCGGCCCGGGCGACATCCGGCAGTTCGGCGCGGAACGGGCGACGGCGATCGGCGGCGCCGCCAAGGACGCGGCGTCGGCGTCCACGCCGGACTTCTCCGGCACCAACGTGCACGAGGCCGGCGTGGACGAACCGGACCTGGTCAAGACCGACGGGAAGCGGATCGTCACGGTCAGCCGCGGCGTGCTGTCCGTGGTCGACCCGGCGAGCCGCCGCGTGACCGGCCGGCTGGCGCTCGATCCCACCGCCGAACGGTTCTCCGGCGGCGAGGCGAGCCTGCTGCTGCACGGTGACCGGGCGCTCGTGCTGCTGAGCGCCGGACGGACCGTCGCGGGCCCCGTGCCGAACGGGCGGACGGTCCCGGGCACGACCACGCAGGCGCGGCTGGTCCTGCTGGACCTCGCCGGGCCGCCCCGCGTGGTGGGGGAGTACCGGATCGACGGTCTCCTGGTCGACGCGCGGCAGTCCGGCGCGACCGCCCGGGTGGTGATCCGGTCCGCGCCCCGGCTCGGCTTCCCCTACCCGTCCGGCCGCCGGACCGACGCCCAGCGGATCGCGGCCAACCGCGCGGTCATCGACAAGGCCACGCTCGACGACTGGCTGCCCCGCTACGAGATCCGCGACAGCGTCCGGACCGTCGGCACCGGACGGGTCGGCTGCGACCGGGTCAGCCGGCCGGCCGGCTTCTCCGGCGCGTCGATGGTGACGGTGCTCAGCTTCGACCTGGGCGCGTCCGCGCTCGGCGCCGGCGACCCGGTCACAGTGGCCGCCGACGGCGACACCGTCTACAGCAACGGCGCGCGCCTCTACGTGGCCAACGACCACCGCTGGCGGATGTGGCGTGGCGGTCCGTCCGCGGCGCGCGACATCAGCACCGAGATCTACCAGTTCGACACCGCGGCGGGCACGCCACGCTTCGTCGCCGCCGGGTCCGTGCCCGGCTGGCTGATCGACCAGTACGCGCTGTCCGAGTGGGACGGTCACCTGCGGGTCGCCACCACCACCGGCGACACCTGGGGGCGGGGGACCGCCTCGCAGTCCGGCGTCTACGTGCTGCGCGCCGACGGGGCCACGCTGAAGCGGGTCGGCGCGGTCACCGGCCTGGGCAAGGGCGAGCGGATCTTCGCGGTGCGGTTCGTCGGCGGCACCGGATACGTGGTGACGTTCCGGCAGACCGACCCGCTGTACGGCGTGGACCTGCGCGACCCGGCCGCGCCCCGGGTCACCGGCGAGTTGAAGATCAACGGGTATTCGTCGTACCTGCACCCGGCCGGCGACGGCCGGCTGATCGGGGTCGGGCAGGACGCGACCGACCGGGGACGGGTGACGGGCACCCAGGTGTCGCTGTTCGACGTGGCCGACCCGGCCCGGCCGGCGCGGATCGCCCAGCACCACGTCGCGGGCGGCTGGTCCGAGGCGGAGAACGACCCGCACGCGTTCCTGTACTGGCCGCCCGAGCGCCTGGTGGTGATCCCGGTGACCCGGCCGGGCGTGGTCAGCGACCGGGCCGACGGCGTCAAGGACACGCCCTCCGGCGGCGTGCTGGCGCTGCGAATCGGCGACAAGGGCTTCACGGTCGCCGGTGCCGTCGACCATCCGGGCGCCCTGACCGACGGCGGCGAGTGGACGCCGATCCGCCGCTCGCTGATGATCGACGGTGTGCTGTGGACGGTCTCCGACGCCGGTCTCAAGGCGACCGCGCTGTCCGGCATGACCACCCTCGCCTGGGTGCCGCTGACCTGACACCGACCGAAGGAAGCCGCCGGCCTGACGCCGGCCCGGGGGGAAACCCGTCGCGGCGGCGGGCGCCGTCCCGGATGATCGGGGCCGTGCGCATCCGACTGCGGCGACTGTGGATCGACGGGCGCGCCTTCACCTGGCGGGCGGAGACCCGCCAGGTGCGGGGCGACGCCGACTGCCACCGCTGCATCCGGCTCCGGACCTGGGGCGGCGGGAAGACGGGCCAGGCGCTCCAGGCGGATCTGCTGTCGACCACGTGGGGAACACGCTGGTCGCCCTGTGCCGTCGACGACGCCTACCCGACCTCTGCCGACGTACGCGCCGTCATCGAGTACGCCCTGCGGCACGGCTGGCAGCCCGAGCGGCGCGGCGGCACGTACCCGCTTGCGGAGCGGGAGCACGCATCCCGGTTCCGGTTGCCCGGCTTCCTGCTCACCGACCGGCTGCGCGGACCGGAGGGCGGCGACCCGACGCGGCGCGTCGCGTCGGCGTGGGCCGCCACGAACGGCGGCTGACCGGACCTCGCCGGGCGCGTGGGCGCGCGACGAGGTCCGGCACCTCACTGTTCCAGCGCCGCCGGCGAGCGCCGCGGGTGGGTGTCCGTCACTCCGGTGCGGCGAACGGTCCCTTCGGTCCGAACGCCAGCGCGGCGAACCGCTCGCCGATGCGGCGGTCCGCGGCCGGGTCGGGGTGCAGCTCGTCGGGCAGCGGCAGCTCGGCGTAGTCGGCCTCGCCGTACAGCTCCAGCCCGTCGAGGTAGTGCAGGTTCGGGTCCGCCGCGGACCGGGACGCCACGATCCGGGCCAGCTCGGCGCGGATGACGCGCAGCGTGAGCCGGCCGGTGGCCACCTCGGCCGGGTCGCCGGTGGCCCGGAACCGCACCCGCCCGTCGACGAACTCGACCGCGCCCGGGCCGGGCGTGTCCTCCTGGATCGGGCACAGGATCGACGACACGACCAGCAGCGGGGTCTGCGGATGCCCCTCCCGGATCGTGTCCAGGAAGCCGTGCACGGCGGGGCCGAACGCGCGCAACCGCATCAGGTCGCTGTTCACCACGTTGATGCCGATCTTGACGCTGATCAGGTCGGCCGGGGTGTCCCGCATCGCGCGGGCGGTGAACGGGTCGAGCAGCGCGCTGCCGCTGAACCCGAGGTTGACCAGCTCCACGCCGGCGAGCGTGGCGGCGATCGCCGGCCAGGTGCCGGTGGGGCTCTCCGCGTCCGAGCCGTGGCTGATCGAGCTGCCGTGGTGCAGCCACACCCGGCGGCCATCCGCGTCGGCCGGCTCGACCGGCGCGTCCGTGCGCAGCGCCACCAGCTCGGTGATCTCCCGGTGCGGCAGCCAGATCACCACCTCCTTGTCGGTGGCGGGCAGGTCGGTGAAGCGCACCGTGCCGACCGGACCCGGCTCGACGCCGGAGGTGCCGGTGGCGAGGTCGATGGTGAGCACCTTGCCGCCACCGGCGGTGGCCTGACCGGCGAGGCGGCCGTCGACGACCAGGTCGTAGCGGCCGTCGGGGCGCGGCCCGGTGCCCCGGTAGACCATCTTCGTGGGCAGCACGTCCAGCTCGACGGTGGTGGCGCGGGTACGGAAGACCAGCCGTACGCCCGACGGCATCGCCTCCGCCGTCATCAGCTGCGGGTCGGTGTTCTGCGCCCGGGCCCACGCGGGCAGCCGGTGCGGCAGCACCCCGTCCGCGGTCTGTTCCAGGTCGAGCGCGCCGCGCAGCAGGCCGGGGGTGATCGGGGTGGTGATGTGCGGGGATGCCATGATCCCGATCCTGCCCCCGGATCCCGGGGAGTGGCCACCTGATTCATCCGACAGGCCGGACTCGTGACGCCGGGTCAGTCCGCGAGCACCCGCTCCACGTACCGGGCGGTCATGGTGGCGAGCACCCGGTCCGGGTCGGTGGCCCACACCTCGGCGTTGAAGATCTCCACCTCTATGTCGCCGGTGTACCCGGCGGCCTCCACCGCGCGGCGCAGCGGCGGGAAGTCGATGTGCCCGTCGCCCATCATGCCGCGGCCGAGCAGCACGTCGGCCGGCAGCGGGGTGAGGAAGTCGCAGACCTGGAAGCTCGCGATCCGGGTTCCGGCGCGGGCGACCTGCCGCCACACGTCCGGATCCCACCAGACGTGGAACGTGTCCACCACGACGCCGACCTGCTCGGACGGGAACGCCTCGGCCAGGTCGAGCGCCTGCCCGAGCGTGGACAGCACCGCCCGGTCGGCGCAGTACATCGGGTGCAGCGGCTCCAGCGCGAGGCGTACGCCGCGCTCACCGGCGTACGGCGCCAGCTCGGCCAGCGCGTCGGCGACCCGCCGCCGGGCGCCGGGCAGGTCACGGGAGCCGGGCGGCAGCCCGCCGACGACCAGCACCAGGCAGGCGGCACGCAGCTCGGCGGCCTCGTCGATCGCGCGCCGGTTGTCCGCGACGGCCTCGGCCCGTCCGGCGGCGTCGGCGGCGGTGAGGAACCCGCCCCGGCACAGCGACGACACCCGTAGCCCGGCGTCCGCGACGAGCCGCGCCGCGGCCGGTACGCCGATCTCGGCCACCGGCTCGCGCCACAGCCCGATCGCCGGGATCCCGGCGCGCACGCAGCCGCCGACCGCCTCCGCCACCGACCAGCGCCGCGTGGTGCGCTGGTTGAGCGACAGCCGGGCCAGCCGGGGGGCGGCGGTCATCCGGGCACGCCCGCGACGTCGAGGTACGCGCGCATCCGCCGCGCCGCCAGTTCCGGGTCGCGCAGCAGCCCGGCGGCGTCGGCCAGCCGGAACGCCTCGACCAGGTGTGGGACGCCGCGCCCGCCGTGCAGGCCGCCGACCATGGTGAAGCCGGGCTGCCGCCCGTTGAGCCAGGACAGGAACGCGATGCCGGTCTTGTAGTACGGCGTGGGCGGGGCGAACAGGTGCCGGGACAGCGGCACCGTCGGGCCGAGGATCGCGCGGAACCCGGCCGGGTCGTCCGCGTCGAGCCGTCCCAGCGCCGCCGACGCGGCCGGGGCGACGGCCGCGAACGCGCCGAGCAGCGCGTGGCTGAACCGCTTCCCGTCGCCCTCGATCAGCTCCGGGTAGTGGTAGTCGTCGCCGGTGTAGACCTTCACCGCGGATGGCAGCAGCTCCCGCAGCCGCACCTCCCGGCCGGCGTCGAGCAGCGACACCTTCACCCCGTCGACCAGGTGGGTGTGGGCGTGCACCAGCGCGGCGAACGTGGCGGTGGCCTCGTCCAGGTCGGTCGAGCCCCAGTAGCCGGACAGCGCCGGGTCGAACATGTCGCCGAGCCAGTGCAGCACCACCGGCGCGCCGGCCTCCCGCAGCACCCGCTCGTAGACGTGCAGGTAGTCGTCCGGCCCGGTGGCGAGCGCGGCGAGGTGCCGGCTGGCCATCAGCACCGGCGTGGCGCCGTACTCCCGGACGACGGTGACCTGCTCGGCGTACGCGGCGACGACCTCGTCGAGCGTGCCGGGCGGATCGGTGAGCTGGTCGGTGCCGGCCCCGGCGACGATGCGCCCGCCGCACGCGGCGGCCTCGGCGGCGCTGCGCCGGATCAGCTCGCGGGTGGCCGCCCAGTCCAGCCCCATGCCGCGCTGCGCGGTGTCCATCGCCTCGGCCACGCCGAGGCCCCACGACCACAGGTCGCGCCGCACCGCGAGCGTCGCGTCCCAGTCCAGGTGCGCCGGGCGGCCGGGGGAGTTGTCGGCGTACGGGTCGGCGACGACGTGCGCCGCCGCGTACGCGATCCGGCCGGCCGGTGGCCTGGACGGCCGTCGCCAGGCGGGGGGTTCCCGCAGCGTCAGCCGTTCGGTGCCGCCGCCCGGAGCGGGCAGCGTGATGCGTGTGCTCACAGGGGGATCTCCTCGATCGTCACCCGCCGCCCCTCGCGGGCCGAGCGCAGCCCGGCCTCGGCCAGTTGCACGCCCCGGGCGCCGGCCAGGAAGTCCCACGGGAACGGCTCGTCGTCGACGACGTGGCGCAGGAACGCCTCCCACTGCACCTTGAACGCGTTGTCGTGCTCGCCGTTGTCGGGCACGGTCTGCCACTGGGCGCGGAACGGCTCGGTGGCCGGCAGGTCGGGGTTCCACACCGGCATCGGGGTGGCGCCCCGGTGCTGGATGCGGCAGTCGCGCAGCCCGGCGACAGCGCTGCCGTGCGTGCCGTCGACCTGGAACTCGACCAGTTCGTCCCGGTGCACGCGGACCGCCCAGGAGGAGTTGATCTGCGCGATGATGCCGCCGGCCAGCTCGAAGATGCCGTACGCGGCGTCGTCGGCGGTGGCCCGGTAACGGGCGCCGGTCTCGTCGACGCGTTCGGGGATGTGCGTGGCGGTGACAGCGGTGACGGCGGTGACCGGGGCGATGATCTGCTCCAGCACGTAGTGCCAGTGCGGGAACATGTCCAGCGTGATGCCGCCGCCGTCCTCGGCGCGGTAGTTCCAGCTCGGGCGCTGCGCGGCCTGCCAGTCGCCCTCGAACACCCAGTAGCCGAACTCGCCGCGCACCGACAGGATCCGGCCGAAGAAGCCGCCGTCGACGAGCCGCTTGAGTTTGCGCAGGCCGGGCAGGAACAGCTTGTCCTGGACGACGCCGGTGCGGACGCCCTTGGCGGCGGCGAGCCGGGCCAGCTCCAGCGAGGCGAGGAACCCCTCGGCGAGCGGCTTCTCGGTGTAGACGTGCTTGCCGGCCTCGATCGCCGCCCGGATCGCCTTCTCCCGCGCGGTGGTCACCTGCGCGTCGAAGTAGATCCGGTGGGCGTCGTCGGCGAGCGCCGCGTCCAGGTCCGTCGTGTACGCGGGCAGCCCGTGCCGGGCGGCGATCTCGGCGAGCCGGTTCTCGTCGCGGCCCACCAGGGTCAGCTCGGGCCAGATGCGGCTGCCGTCGCGGGCCGGCACGCCGCCCTGTTCGCGGATGGCCAGCAGGGACCGGACGAGGTGCTGCCGGTAACCCATCCGGCCGGTGACGCCGTTGAGGATGATGCCGACGGACGTGCGTTCCACTGTGCCTCCCGGCGGTGAATGCGCTTTCAGTAAGCGCTTTCAGGGTGCTACCGTAGCCACGCCGGAACACCGGGTCAAGACGTTCCGCAGGGAGACGCATCGATGTCGCACGTGACGCTGGAAGACGTGGCCAGGGCGGCCGACGTCTCACTGGCCACCGCCTCCCGGGCGCTCAACGGCAGGCGTGTCACCCCGCACCTGCACGACCGTGTCCTGGCCGCCGCCGCGCGCCTCGCGTACACCCCGAACGCCCATGCCCGCGCGCTGGCCGGCGCGTCCCGCCGCAGCGTCGGCGTCGTCTGCCACGACGTCACCGACCCCTACTTCGCCGCCGTCGCCGGCGGCGTCATGCGCGTCGCCGCCGACAACGACCTGCTGGTCATGCTCGCCAGCACGTTCCGCGACCCGGAACGCGAGATCGCGTACGTGTCGATGCTGCGCGCCGAACGCGCACCGGCGATCCTGCTCATCGGCTCCGGGTTCGAGGATCCCCGCTGGGAGCGGGCCATGGCCGCCGAGCTGGCGCCCTACCTCGACGGCGGCGGCCGGGTCGCGGTGGTCAGCCGGCACCGCACCCTGAAGGTCGACAGTGTGCTGCCGGAGAACCGGGCCGGCGCCGCCGAGCTGGCCCGCGCGCTGCTCGGCCTGGGGCACCGCCGCTTCGCGGTGCTCTCCGGCCCGCCCGAGCTGACCACTGTCGCCGACCGGCTCGGCGGGTTCCGCGACGAGCTGGCCGCCGCCGGTGTGCCGCTCGACCCGGCTGCGGTGGCCGAGGCGGCGTTCACCCGCGACGGCGGCTACCGGGCGATGACCGAGCTGCTCGACCGCGGGCTCGGCGCCACCTGCGTGTTCGCCTGCACCGACGTGATGGCCGTCGGCGCGTACGCGGCGTTGCGCGACCGCGGGCTGTCGGTGCCCGGCGACGTCTCGGTCGCCGGATTCGACGACATCCCGGTCGTGCGCGACCTCACCCCGCCGCTGACCACTGTGGCGCTGCCGCTGCACCGGCTGGGCGAGGAGGCGATGAAACTCGCCCTGACCGAGAACACCGGTCGCCGCCGCCGGATCGTGCGCCTGCCCGGCGAGGTGGTGATGCGGGCCAGCACCGCGCCGGCCGGCGCCTGAGCCCGGCCGGTAGGGTGCCGTCATGATCGAGGACACCCCGTGCCGTTGACGAACCCCTGGCTGACCGGGCCGGCGCCGACGAGGAAGCTGGACCGGGACCGCCTGGAGGAACGCATCCTCAACCTGCTGTCGTCGCAGAACATGTGCGTGCTGGCCACGGCCGGGCCGGACGGGCCGCTGGCCACGCCGGTGCGCTACTACCCGCTCGGCTTCACGCTGATGTTCACCGCTGCGCCGCGCTCACCGAAGATGCGCAACATCGCCGCCGATCCGCGGGTCTCCGTCGGCGTCTTCGCGCCGCTGGTCGGGCTGGCCAGCAGCCGCGGCGCGCAGATCTTCGGCACCGCCCGGGTGCTCGCCCCCGACCACCCCGACCGGGCTCACCACTGGGCCGCGTTCCGCTGGGAGAACGAGCACGCCGAGCGGGGCCGGTCGCTGTCCGAGCCGCCCGAGGACCCGCTCGTCGTGATCGAGGCCGACCGGATCGTCTACACCGAACACTGGCTGCGCCGCGAGGGCTACGCCCCGCGTCAGCACTGGCGTCGCTGACGCCGCCCGCCGTTCGTGCGGTGGTGTCGCGGCGGGTGTCGCCCGGGGCTCGACACCCATGGCCGAGACGCCGGGCGTGTCACGTCCGGCGGCGGTCCGCGCGCGCCCGCCAGGGCCGGTGGTGAGCCGGTCCCGGCGGGCGCGAACGGGCGTCAGAACCGCAGGCGGCGCAGGTAGCGGTAGCCCACCTCGGCGGTCCGCTGCGGCGTCACGTCCGGCGTGTCGTTCTCCACGATGTACTCCATCACCTGGTGTCCCCGGAAGATCCGCGCGAAGTCGATCATCCCGGTGCCCAGGTCGGCCATGTCGCCGGTGGCCGGGTCGCGGTCCTTGACGTGGTACTGCAACACCCGCTGCGGCGCCGAGCGGATCACGTCGAGCGTGAAACCCTCCGGGTCGTCGACGCCGTCACCGGAGTTGATGCCGCCGGTGACCGCCCAGTAGATGTCGATCTCCAGGTGCACCAGGCGCGGGTCGAGTTCCTCGGTCAGCACGTCCCACGGCCGGCGGCCGTTGCCGAAGTCGATGGTGAACTCGTGCGCGTGGTTGTGGTAGCCGTACCGCAGGCCCGCCTTGCGCGCGGCGGCGGCCTCGACGTTCATCTGCTCCGCCCAGCGCTTCCAGTCGTCCTCGCGGTCGGAGTTCAGGTACGGCACCACCATGAAGCGCTGGCCCAGCGTACGGGCGTTCGCGATCTTCTGCTCCAGCGCGGCGGCGTCGGCGGCGATGCCGTCGTGGCTGGAGCTGGCCTTGATGCCGATGCCGTCCAGGAATCGGCGCAGCTCCCGCGCGGTACGCCCGAAGTAGCCGAGCGCCAGCTCGACCCGGGGGTAGCCGATGCGGGCCAGGTGCGCCAGCGTCGCGTCGTAGCCGGGCGAGCCGTTCAGCGCGTCGCGGACCGTCCAGAGCTGGAGGCTGATCAGCTCCTTCGGCACCGGGCGCCGGCCGTGGTGGTGCCCGCCGCCGGCCTGGGCCGCCGTCGCGCCGAGCCCGGTGGCGAGCCCGATTCCGGCCAACGCGGCCAGTGAGCCGCGCAGCAGGTCGCGCCGGTCGAGCGACTGCCGCAGCGCGGCGTGTCCGTCATGTCCGTAGCACATGGTCGTACTCCTTTCCCGAGGTCAGGCGGACGGGACCAGGACGACCTGGTCGGTGCCGGTCAGCGCGGGCAGGCCGTCGCTGCCGGTGTCGGTGTAGCTGGCCACGAACACACCGGTGAGGTTGTCGGTCTCCGGGTCGTGGCCCTCCGGGACGGTGGTGGTGATCGAGCCGGTGCAGCCGCTGGCAGTGGTCTGCGGGTGGCCGTGGCTGTCGTGGCCGAGGATGTAGGTGACGGTGACCCGGGCGCAGTCGACCGGCTGGTCGTCGGTGACCCGTACCTCGAAGGTCACCGTGTCGCCGAACGAGAACGGCTGACCCTCGACCGGGTTCACCAGCTCCACCACCGGCGTGGCGTTGCCCACCGCGATCCGTACCTCGGTGGACGCGGACCGGCCGGCCCGGTCGGTCACCTTCAGGGTGGCCCGGTAGAGGCCGTTCTCCCGGTAGGTGAACGTCGGGTTCGGCGCCCGCGAGTCGACCCGGTCGTCGTCGTCCAGATACCACTCGTAGCGCAGTGCGTCGCCGTCGGCGTCCGTCGTGCCGGCGCTGGAGAACGTGACGGTCAGCGGGGCCACCCCGGCGGTGGGCGTGGCCGACGCCTGCGGCACCGGCGTGTGGTTGCCGGTGAAGCCGATGTGGTCGATCCGGGCGAGCTGCGCGTCCGGGTTCTCACTGAAGTAGCCGTCGCCGTACTCCAGCACGTAGAGCGCGCCGTCCGGGCCGAACTCCAGGTCCATCGGGTTGTCGAAGACGACCGAGGGCAGCACCGGCTCGATCCCGGTCACCGCGCCGCGGGCGTCCTGCCGGAACGCCTTGACGTAGTCGCGGGTCCACTCGTGGAACAGCGGAAGCCCGTCGTAGTACGACGGCCAGGCCACCGCGGTGCGGCCCCGGGTGGCGCGGCGGTCGAACTCGTACGCCGGGCCGGCCATCGGGCCGATGCCGCCGTTGCCGAGTTCCGGGAACTGCGGCGAGATGCCATAGGTGTACGCCACCTGCGGCTTCTGCACCGGCGGCAGCTTGCGCAGCCCGGTGTTGTGCGGCGACTCGTTCACCGGCGCGGCGCAGTCGAACGGCGCCCCGGACTGCCCGGTGGCGAAGTCGTAGTCGACGTAGGGCAGCGCGTCGGTGGCGCAGTACGGCCAGCCGAAGTTGCCGGGCTTGCGGGTGGCGAGCCACTTGCCGTGCCCGGACGGTCCACGGTTCGGGTCCGCCGCTCGCGCGTCCGGCGAGTAGTCCGCCACGTACAGCTCACCGGTCGTGCGGTTCAGCTCGATCCGGAACGGGTTGCGCAGCCCCATCAGGTAGATCTCCGGGCGGGTACCCGCCGTGCCCCGGCGGAACAGGTTGCCGTCCGGCACCGTGTACGACCCGTTCGGTCCCACCCGGATCCGCAGGATCTTGCCGCGCAGGTCATTGGTGTTGGCCGAGGTGCGCTGCGCGTCGTACGCGGGGTTGCGGCCGGGCCGCTCGTCGATCGGCGTGTAGCCGCCGGACTCGAACGGGTTGGTGTCGTCGCCGGTGGACAGGTAGAGGTTGCCCTTGGCGTCGAAGACGATGTCGCCACCCACGTGGCAGCAGATGCCCCGGTCCACCGGCACGTCGAGGATCTTCTGCTCGGTGCGCAGGTCCAGTGTGTCCTTGACCAGCCGGAACCGGGACAGCCGCAGGACACCCCGGAACGGCGCGAAGTCCTCGGCGGTGCCCCAGCCGGGCGCGTCGCCCTCGTTGACGTCCGGCGTGGCCGGGTCGTCGACGGGTGTGTTCATCGGCGGGGAGTAGTAGAGGTAGACCCAGTTGTTGCCGCCCCGGCCGAAGCCCGGGTCGACGGCGACGTTCTGCAGGCCCTCCTCGTCGTGGCGGTAGACGTCGAGCGTGGCGGCGATCGTGTTGCGGCCGGTCGCCGGGTTGTGCAGCCAGACCTCGCCGGCGCGGGTCACGTGCAGCACCCGGCGGTCGGGCAGCACCGCCAGGTCCATCGGCTCACCGGGAGTGTCGTTGAGGGTCACCTTCTGGAAGTCGCTGTCCGGCGGTGGGGCGGCGGTGGCGGGGGCGGCGGTGGCGACGGTGGGGGTGGCGACGAGGGCCGTGGCGGTGAGAGTGGCCACGGCGAGCGCGAATCGTCTGGTCAACTGCCTCTCCTTGCTGGGGACGGGTCGGGCAGGTGGTGGGGCCGGTTCTCCTTCGCGGGTGGTGCGGGCACGGCGGCTACGCCACGCCGGGAGGTGGGAGGAGTGGGGGCGAAACGTCATCGCCTGGCGCCGACGCTACAAAAGCCATGTCGATATGTCTATAGCTTTCATCGGTGCCGCTATAACTTTCGTCGAGCTTGGACGAAAGTGCGGACCGCCTCCGGAGGTGCCGCATGGCATGCTCGGGACGTGGCCCGCTACGACGTCGCTCTCGTCCTGCTCGTCGACCCGACCGGCGCGATCCTCATGCAGCACCGCGACGGCAACGCGCCGGTGTCCCCGTACCAGTGGAGCCTGCCCGGCGGCAGCATCGAGCCCGGCGAGGCACCGGAGCAGGCCGCCCGGCGCGAGCTACGCGAGGAGACCGGGCTGACCGCCGGTGAGCTGCACCTGCTGTGGAGCGGGCCCCGCCCGCACGAGGAGGGCTTCGCGCACACCGTCACCGTGTACGTCTTCCGCGGCGCCACCGACGCCCGGCAGGAGGACGTGGTGCTCGGCGAAGGGCAGGCGATGGTCTTCGTGCCGCGTGACCAGGTGCTCGACCGGGACCTGGCGGTGAGCGCGGCCAAGGTGCTGCCGCTGCACCTCGCGGAAACCGCCTAGCCTGCGGTCAGCGCCGCGGCCAGCACGCCGGCGAACCGGGGGAGCAGCTCGTCGTCGGGCAGATGATCCGGGTTGATCTCGGTGACCGACAGCCCGGCGAACCGCGGGCTCGCCGCCAGCTCCGCAAGCGTCGCCGCCGCCTCGCCGAGGCTGAGCCCGAACGGCTCCGGCACGTCCGCCAGCGGCGCGTCCACGAAACTCAGCACGTCCACGTCGAAGTGCACGACGAACCGGTCGGCCGCGCCCTCGGCCACCGACCGGGCCCGGCGCGCCGCCGCCCGCGCGTCGGCGTGCACCTCGTCGGCCGGCACGTAGGCAAGCCCCAGCTCCGCCACCAGCTCGCGCTCGTGGTCACCCCGGGGCAGCGAGTCCCCGTACACCACCACGCGCTCCGGCGACAGCAGCGGCACCTCCGGCCCGACGCCCGCCACCTCGGGCAGCGTCCCCGGCAACCCGAGCATGTGCGCCAGCCCCATCGCGTCCAGGTTGCCGTTCGCGCGGGTCACCGGCGTGTAGAGGTCCGGGCCGCCGTCCACGTAGACCAGCGCCGGTGCCAGCCCGGCCCGCGCGCAACCCGCGACCAGGCCGACAGTCACTGTGCAGTCGCCGCCGAGCACCAGCGGCGCACGCCCCCGGCGTACCGCCGCCGCGACCCGGTCGGCCACCGCCGAGGCGACGGCAGCCACCGCGCCCGCGTTCTGACCTCGGGGGTACGACGGATCCGGCCGCCACCGGAAGCCCGGCACGTCGCCGGCGTCCTCGGCATCGGCGCCCAGCAGGTCGAGCAGGCCGGCGGCGCGCAGGGCGGCGGGTGCGCGCTCGATGCCCGGGGTGTGGGCGCCAGCGCTCGACGGCGCCCCGACGACCGTCCACTGACGAGGGTCCATCGCCCCACCCTAACCTCGGGTGGACCTGACACTGGGATCAGCGCAGCACCAGCAGGTCCAGCGCGTCGATCACCGGCCCGGTGTCCGCCTGTGCTGCTTCGCGCAACCGCCGGACGCCCGCGGCGTACTCCGCATCGGTGATGAGCTGAAGCGGCGTGTGCGCCTCCCGGCGCAGGCCGGCCGCCGCCTCCCGCAGCGACGGCGCGGTGACCTGCGGAACCTGCTCGACCACCGCGGTGGCGAACCCGGCGGCGGCGAAGGCGGCCTCGACGTCGGTGATCCCGGGATACGTGTCCAGCACGCGGACCGCCTCGGGGAAGTAGTCGAACAGCGTGATCGCCTCGTGTCGTCCGGCGAACGCGGACCGGATCAGCACCGGGGCTCCGGGCCGCAGCACCCGGCGCAGCTCGCGCGCCGCGGTGGCCAGGTCGGGCACGTGATGAATGACTGTGGACAGCCAGGCGCCGTTGACGCTGTCGCTCGCGAGCGGGATGTGCCCGGCGTCGCCGGCCACGACCGGCGCGAACGCGCAGCGGGTGCGCATCGCCGCCGACGGTTCGACGGCGACGACCTCGACGCCGGGAAACCAGGTGGTGAAGGCGTGGGCCCAGCTGCCGGTGCCGGCGCCCAGGTCGAGCACGCGCATACCGGGACGCGGGTCGAGGTGGCGGGTGACGGAGGCGCGCCAGGCGGTGAGGCCGTCGTCGGTGAGGTGACGGGTGGCGGCGAACGCCTCGGCGTCCGCGTCGTGGTAGGCGATGCGGGCCATGCCGCTCAGCCAACTATGCGGCGGGCCGGCGGAGCAAGCACTGTGGCGCACCACGCACCGCACCGCGGTCGGCTGCTCGCCGCCCAGGCTCAGGCGGGAAAAGCCCCCGCCCGCAGCAGCGCGCCCGGGAGCTGCTTACCGAGTCTGCGTTCCAGCCAGGAGGCGGTCGAGGTGATCTCCTCCAGGTTCAGACCGGTGGGTTGCCCCATCCGGTCGAAGAGGTAGACGAGATCCTCGGTGGCGACGTTTCCGGTCGCCGCCGGCGCGAACGGGCAGCCGCCGGCTCCGCCGATGCTGGCGTCGAGGGTGGTGACGCCCGCCTGGACCGCCGCGACCGCGTTGGCCACGCCGGTGTGCCGGGTGTCGTGCAGGTGCAACCGCAGTGGTGTCCGCGATTGCGTGACCTCCCGGGCGAGCGCCAACCGGTCGGTGACGTCGGACGGTACGGCCACCCCGATGGTGTCGGCGAGAGCCAGCTCGTCGGGGCCGGCGTCCCGCACCCGGGTGAGTACCTCCCGCAATCGGCCCGGCGGAACCTCGCCTTCGAACGGACACCCGAACGCCGCGCCGACGGTCACCGTCGTGAACACCCCTGCCGCGCCGGCCGCCCGCACCAGCTCGGCCGCCGTGTCGCACGCCTGCGCCGTGGTCATGCCCTGGTTGCGGCCGCAGAAGGTGTCCGTGGCCACGACGACGACGTTGATCTCGTCGACGCCCGCGTCCAGCGCCCGGTCCAGGCCGCGGCGGTTCATCACCAGGCCCGCGTACCGGACGCCGGCGTGGCGGGGAACCGCGGCCATCAGCTCGTCCGCGTCCGCCATCTGCGGCACCCGGGCGGGGTTGACGAAGCTGGTCACCTCGACCCGCCGGGCTCCCGCCCGTACCGCCCGGTCGACGAGCTCGATCTTGTCGTCGGTGGTGAGGACCGTCGACTCGTTCTGCAGGCCGTCGCGGGGCGACACCTCCACGATGTCGATGCCGGCGGTCATCGGTCCTCCGACAGGTAGGCGACGGCGTCGGCCTCGCTGATCACCTCGGCATACTTGGCCTGCAGGTCGAACAGGCTCGCCTCGTGCGGGCCGGCGGCGCGGTCCGCGACCGCCTCCCGGACCACCAGCGGGACGAAACCGTGCTGCATCGCGTCCACCGCGGTGGCGCGCACACAACCGCTCGTGCTGACGCCGACCAGCACGACGGTGTCGATGTGCGCCGCGCGCAGGGTGGACGCCAGGGACGTGCCGAAGAAGGCGCTGGCGTACTGCTTGACCAGCACCAGCTCGTCGTCGGCGGGGGAGACCTCTGGCATCGGTTGCCCCATCGCGCCACCGCCGTCGACGAGCTGCCGGAGGGCGGGGACCTTCCGGACGAACAGACCTCCGTCGACACCGCCGGGCCCGTAGGCGACGCGGGTGTGCAGCACGGGGATCCGGTGGCCGCGAGCCGCGGCGACGACCCGGCCGGCCGGCCGTAGGCAGTCGGTGGACGGCAGGCACAGCGGGCTGGCCGGGTCGAAGTAGGCCCGCATCAGGTCGATGGCGAGCACGGCGGGACGGGCGCCGGGCGGGAGCGCACCCCCGAATCCGTCGTCGCTGCCGGCCGGAGCGGGGTTCATCGGGCGACGGGCGGCCGGGGAGCGGGAAGGCCCGTCTTCTCCAGGCACCGGTCCAGGACCGTCTCGATCGGCGGCCCCATGTCGAACGTGGGCAGGGGGTCGGGGCGTCCGCGGCGCAGCTCGGCCCGTACCTCCTCGGTGGCCGCGACGTCGACGGCGCCGGCCTCGTCGCAGACCACGCCGTAGCGACGGGCGCCCGCGGGGGTGACCAGGCCCCGGCGGACCTCGAGGCCGACCAGTTCCGGGTCGCGGGCGAGCGGGTCACCCCACCCGCCGCCGCCCCAGGTGACGAAGTGCAGCACGTCCCCCGGGGCCACGGGCACGTCGTGCACCTTGCTGCCCAGGATCTCGGTGCCGCCGTCGGCGCGTTCGAGCCACTTGCGGCCACGCGCACCCGGCTCGCCGCCGTTGACCCCCCACGGATAGGTCAGCCAGCGGTCGTCGTGGATCGCGATCGTGCCGGCCTCCAGGAACCGGTAGGCCACGTCGACGCCGTTCCCGCCGCGGTGCAGTCCAGCGCCGCCGGTGTCCGCGATGGTCTCCCAGCGTTCGATGCGCAACGGGTAGTAGGACTCCAGGTACTCGCACGGGATGTTGACGAACGACGGCCACAGCGAGTGGCCGTCCGGGCCGTCTCCCACGGGCCGGCCCGGGATGCCGCCGAATCCGATGGAGTAGAGCTGGAACCATTCGCCCTTGCGCTCACCGGGCCCGTAGGTGCCCGAATACATGAAGTGCGGTGACGACGAGAATCCGGCGGCGTTGAGCAGCCCGGGGTTCGTCTGGCCGAGCAGGCCGCCGAACAGGTCGAAGACGCGTCCGATGCCGTGGTTGCGCGCGTTGAGGGCGGCGGGGTACGCGGGCTTCCAGAACGAGTCGTCGGGGATCGTGACGTCGACCAGCGGGTAGAAGCCGTCGTTCCAGAGGATCTGCGGGTCGGCGACGGTGATCATGTAGATCCCGAAGAACATCCGGACGAGGTTCTCGTTGATGTAGTAGTTGATCGGGCCCTGCGCCTGCGGGCTGCTGCCGGTGAAGTCCAGCAGCACCTTCTCGCCGTTCCGGGTCAGGCTGAGCTTGAGCTCGTAGGGTCCGTAGCCGAGCCCGTCGTCGCAGATGTAGTCGGTGAACGAGAGCGTCTCGCCCTCGGCGAACACCGCCTCGAGCAACACCTTCATGGCCCGGTAGTTGCGGTCGAGGAGCTGGTCGAGCGCGGAGTTGTAGGTGTCCACCCCGAACCGGGCGCACATCTCCTGGACCCGACGGGAAGCGGTCCGGCAGGCCGCGACGATCCCGTTGAGGTCCGCCCGGTTCCAGTCGGGCTTGCGCACCTGGTTGAGGATGATCCGCAGGGCGTCCTCGGCGAGCACCCCCTTGCGGTACAGCTTGAAGGGCGGGATGACCACGCCCTCCTCGAAGATGGTGCGGGCGTCGGTCGGCATCGACGCGGGGGTCTTGCCGCCGACGTCGGACATGTGCCCGAACATCGCCGCCCAGCCCACGATCCGTCCGTCGAAGAAGATGGGCAGCACCACGAGCCAGTCGTTCGCGTGGCTGATCGCGGCGCCGCAGGAGTACGGGTCCGACGTCAGCAGGACGTCGCCCTCCTCGATGTCGCCGTCGAAGTTCTCCAGGAAGTCGGGGATGGACAGCCCGAACTGTCCCACCATCATCTTCCCGTCGCGGTTGGCGATCAGCGGGAACTCGTCGTGCTGCTCCCGGATTCCCGGCGACAGCGCGGTCCGGAAGAGCACCTCGTCCATCTCGTAGCGGGCGTTGCGCAGCCCGTTCTCGATCAGGTCGAGGGTGACCACGTCGACGTCCACGGAGCGAAGTGGTCCGGTAGCGGTCTCGATGAGGCGTGCCATGGTCAGCTCTCCGTGGTGGTGTCGACGGGACGGATGAGGAGGCTGCCGCTGGGGTGCACGGTGGCCGTGTGCCCGGGCAGAACGAGGGTGGTGGAGTCCATCTCGGTGATGATCGCCGGGCCCGGTACGACGTTGCCCGCGCGCAGCAGGGCCCGGTCGTAGCCGCCGGCCTCGGCCTCGGCGCCGTCGACCCAGATGCGGTGGTGGGCCCGCAGCGCGGGGCTCGGGTCCGCGTCGCCGGGTTCGACCTCGGGCGCGGCGACCTGCGGCCGCGGACCGTGCGCGGTGGCCCGGACGGTCACCAGTTCGTGTTCGGCGTCCAGGACGAAGGAGAACAGTCGCTGGTGATCGGCGTCGAACGCCGACCGCAGGGCGGCGAGCCCACCGCCGGTCCCGTCGAAGGCGTCGATGTCGACGGCCACGGGGATCTCGAAACCCTGTCCGTGGTAGCGGAGGTCGGCGGAGTAGACGACCCGCTGATCCTCGGTGGGGACGCCCTGCTCGCCGAGGGTGGCGCACGCCTTGCCGGCGAGTTCGTCCAGGACGGCGCGCAGGCTCTCGTCGGTGAGTTCGCTGAAGCGGCGTACCAGCGTCCGCACCGACTCGTCCCGCAGGTTGGTCGTCGCGTCGCCGTAGGCGCACAGCACCCCGGGCGACGGCGGGATGATCACCGGCCAGGCTCCGGTCAGCCTGCCCAGGGCGTTGGCGTGCAGCGGACCGGCACCACCGAAGGCCACCAGCGCGTAGTCGCGCGGGTCGAAGCCCTGCTGCACCGACACCAGCCGCAGCGCGCCGAACATGTTCTCGTTGACGATGTCGATGATGCCCGCGGCGGCGGCCTCCACCGACTCCAGCCCGGTGGCGTCAGCGATCGACTTCACGGCCGCCCGCGCCGCCGCGCGGTCCAGCCTGATCTCGCCCCCGGCCAGGTCGGTGGGCAGGTAGCCGAGCACGACGTTCGCGTCGGTCACCGTCGGCTGGTCGCCGCCCGCCGCGTACGCGGCCGGGCCGGGGGCGGCGCCGGCCGACTGGGGGCCCACGCGCAGCGCCTGGGTCAGCGGTGGCACGTGGGCGATGGATCCGCCTCCGGCGCCCACCGTCCGAACGTCGACGGAGGTGGCCCGCACCTTCAGGTCCCCGACGGTGGTCTCCCGACCCACCCGCGGCGACAACCCCTGGACCAACGCGACGTCGGTGGAGGTGCCGCCCATGTCGAAGGTCAGGAAGTCCCGGTAGCCCGCCTGCTCCGCCACCCACGTCGCCCCGGTCACCCCGCCGGCGGGGCCCGACAGCAGCAGGTTCACCGGGTTGTCCGCGGCGACCGAGGCGGAGACCAGACCGCCGTCGCTGCGCAGGATGCACAGCCGTCCGTCCACCCCCGACTCGCGCAGCTGCGCCTCGAGGTTCGCCACGTAGCGCGCCACCTGCGGCTGCACGGCGGCGTTCGCGACGGTGGTGATGGTCCGCTCGTACTCGCGCAGCTCCGGCAGCACCGACGACGACAACGACACCGGTACGCCCGGAAGCTCCTCGCCGGCCAGCTCGGCCACCCGGCGCTCGTGCTCCGGGTTGGCGTAGGAGTTGATGAGGCTGACGCTCAACGCCTCGATGCCCTGCGTACGCAGCCTGCGCAGCTTCGCGCGGACGTCCGCCTCGTCGAGTGCGGTCACCACCGCGCCGTCGGCGCCGATCCGGCCGCGTACCTCCACGGTGTCCTCCAGGGCCGCCAGCGGCTCCGGCTTCGGCCAGATGATCCAGCCGGCGAGGCCCCCCGGCACGAACGACCGGGCGATCTGGAGCACCTGCCGGAAGCCGTCGGTGGTGACCAGCCCGACCCGGGCGCCCTTGCCCTCGAGGATCGCGTTCGTGGCGACCGTGGTGCCGTGGAACACCTCGGCGATCTCCGACATGGGCACGCCGGCCGCCGCGCAGGCCCGCTCGATGCCCCGCAGCACCCCGATGGACTGGTCCTCGGGCGTGGAGGAGGTCTTGGCCCGGTAGGTGTCTCCCGTCGCCTCGTCGATCAGCAGGATGTCGGTGAACGTTCCCCCCACGTCCACACCGAGCCGGTAGGTCATGGTTCCTCCTCAGATGACGCCGGCGGAACGCAGCGACGCGATCGCGTCGTCGTCGAGTCCCAGCAGGTCGCGGTAGATGTCTTCGTTGTGCTCGCCGAGCTCGGGGCCGACGTGCCGGACCCGGCCCGGGCTGTCGGAGAGCCTGGGTACGACGTTGTGCATGGCGAACTCGCCGAGGTCCGGATGGGTCAGCCGGACGATCGCCTCCCGCGCGGCGAAGTGCGGGTCCACGAGCATGTCCCTGGCCCGGAAGATGCGGCCCGCCGGCACGCCGTGCGCGTGCAGCCGCTCGAGCAGGTCGTCGGACGCGAGCGTGGAGCTCCACTCGGCGATCAGGCCGTCCAGCTGCTCCATCCACCGCCCGCGGGCGCCGTGCGTGGCGTACCTCTCGTCGGTGGCCAGTTCCGCCCGTCCCATCGCCTCGGCAAGGCGGCGGAACACCGTGTCCTGGTTCGCCGCGATCAGCACCATCTCGCCGTCGGCGGTCGGGTAGACGTTGCTCGGGGACACGTTCGGCAGGGTCGTCCCGGTCCGCTCCCGCTGGTAGCCGGCGATCTGGTACTCGGGGACGAGTGACTCCATCATCGCCAGCACGGCCTCGTAGATGGCCGAGTCCACCACCTGGCCCCGGCCGGTGCGTCCGCGCTGGTGCAACGCCACCAGGGTGCCCAGGCAGGCGAACGTCGCCGCGAGGGAGTCGCCCAGGGAGACGCCCGCTCGGGCCGGGGGGCGATCCGGGTCGCCCGTCACGTACCGGATCCCGCCCATCGCCTCACCGATCGAGCCGTATCCGGCGCGGGAGGAGTAGGGGCCCGTCTGGCCGAAGCCGGTCACCCGGGTGACGACCAGGCCGGGGTTGATCTCCCACAGGCGCTCCGGGGCGAGGCCCCACCGCTCCAGCGTGCCCGGCCGGAAGTTCTCGATCAACACGTCCGCCCGCGCGACGAGCCGGCGTACCAGGTCCTGTCCCTCTGCGGTCCGCAGGTTCGCGGTCACGGACTTCTTGTTCCGCGCCACCACCGGCCACCAGAGCGACTTCCCGTACGGCTTCTCGCGTCCCCACTGCCGCATGGGGTCACCCTGACCCGGGTCCTCGACCTTGATCACCTCGGCGCCGAAGTCACCCAGGAGCTGGCCGCAGAACGGTCCCGCCAGTAGCTGGCCGAGCTCGATCACCCGGACGTCGTCAAGCGGCAGTGGAGTGGTCATGCATCCCTCAATCAGCGTCTTTTGCATGCAATCAGCCGGACCTGTGACCGTCGTTACATCAGCCTGTGCGGGGAAAGTAGGCTTGTGCCGCTCGTGCTGTCAATGGTCCGTGGGCTCATTGCATACAACCTGCCGCGTTGTTACCGTGCGGAGCATCATGAGTGACCGCACCGGGCTGCGGGAGGCCGACAACGGCCACGCCGCCGACCACGCCTACCGGCTGATCCGGGAACAGATCCTGTCCGGGCAGCGCTCGGCCGGCGAGTGGCTTCGTGAGGGCGAGCTGGCCGAGTCGATCGGGGTGAGCCGGACACCGGTCCGGGAGGCGCTCCGGCGGCTCACCGCCGAGGGGCTGGTCCGCCACGAACGCAACCGCGGCGTGCAGGTCCAGGCCTGGAGCATCCACGATCTCGACGAGATCTTCAGCCTGCGGTCGGTGCTGGAGCCCTGGGGCTGTCGACTGGCGGCCACCACCGGCACCGTCGACGTGGCCGCGCTCGACGCGCTGGCCCACCGGATGGACGAGGTCGCGCCGGGCGGACGACCGACCGACGTGGACCAGCTCACCGAGCTGAACAACCAGTTCCACCGGATGATCCTCGAGGCGTCCGACAACAGCCGCCTCGCCGGCGTCGTCTCCTCGGTGATCCAGATGCCGCTCGTCTGGCGGACCTTCTCCCACTACAGCCCCGAGGCCCTGCGCCGCAGCCTGGCTCACCACCACGAACTGGTGGCGGCACTCACCGCGGCCGACCCCGACTGGGCCGAATCGGTCATGCGCAGCCACGTGCGGGCGGCATGGCATTCCATCCGCCCGGATCACGACCTGTGACGTGGTGTAGGCCGCCTGCGTCAGGTTCGGCGCGGTGGTGATTCGCCCGATGGGGATGAGGCCGGCTCACCCTCCGTCCTAGCAGGCTGTTCAGGTACCAGTTCGCTCAACGAAGCGATGTGATGCGTACCAGCCGTTCGACGGTGATCTGGCCGGAGAGGGGAATCAGGTGGAATACGAGGATTTCGTTGATGCAGTGGCCACGCGAGCAAAGGTTTCGACCGATCAGGCGGCGACACTGACCGGCGTGACGTTGGAGACGTTGGCGGATCGGATCAGCGCCGGCCAGGCTGAGGACCTCGCCTATCAGCTTCCGGATCGACTTGCCGATCACCTGAGCAGACCGCTCGGAGGGGAAATGGCCGCCGCGTTCGGGCTCGACGAATTCGTGCAGCGGGTGGGGGATCGTCCGGGGGTCGACCGTGCGGTCGCCGGTGCCGGGGTCCGCGCGGTGCTCACCACCCTACGTGAGGCCGTGACCCGAGACGAGTTCGAGGACGCCATGGCCCAACTTCCCGAGGAGTTCTCGCAGGTGATCGAACCGGTGGGGGCCGGTGGCGGGCGGCGCCGCGGCTCGTAGCGCGTTGGGGTGAGATTCGGCTGCGGGGGAAGACCTCCGCCCACACGCGGCCCTGCGCTGACGAGGTCACCGAGGCATTATGTGAGGTGCTCACGTGACGGTCCCTCCTGGTCGTTGCGTTGACGAGCCACGTCGAGCAGGCGGCCGAGAGCTGCGCGGGTCCGGCCGGTTGCGGTGGCGAGAGCACCGAGCGGGTCGGCGTGCCGGCGGTTGGCGAGGTCCTCGTAGACCGCGAGCAGGTCGGCCTCGAACCCGTTCGCGGTCGCACCGCGGGCCTGGGCCAGCTCGGCGAGTCGCCGCTCGATGTAGCGGCCCACCATCACCTGGTAGGCGCCGGCGCTGGGCATGTCGTGGAACTCCGCCACCATGTCGTCGACCTGCCGGCCGATCCGGTGCAGGACGGACGACGTGATGCCGTGCCGGCGTACCTCGGGGGTTGCCTCGTCGGAGATGCGGATGACGACCTCGTCCGGGCCGTTGATCTCGTGCGATCCGGTGTCGCTGTTCCAGCGGGCCGTGACGGCAAAGCCGTCGTCGCGCCGGGACAGTTCGAGGGGCCGGTCGGGCACGGCGTGGAGGGGATGCTCCTGGAACATGCGTTCCTGTCCTTCCGGCGGCCTTGTGGGCGCCTGTTTCCGGGCCGCGGTGGCGGCTGCGTGTCACACCTCTTGTTCCGCCCGGGTCAGGGCGTCGGGGCGGCGCTCAGGACGCTGCCGAAGAAGACCATGAGGGTGAAGAGGATCATTGGGCCCACGAAGACGTAGCCCAGGACGAGACCGGCGACCGCCATGCCGTGCCCGGACCGCGTGCCGTCCCGGGTTTCCCGCAGGGCGAGGTGGCCGAGGATGACCGCCAGGACGCAGGGCAGGCCGAACAGGCACCAGCCGCCGAGCACGCCGAGGATCCCGAGCACCAGCGACGCCGTCGCCATGCCCGAGGTCAAGACGGGCTGGACGGTGAGCCGCTGTCCGCCCGGCGGGTAGCCGCCATTCTGGTAGGGCATGGCCGGGACCGGCGCGTACGCGCCGGTGGGCGCGGACACCGGGGGATACGGCCCCACGACGGCAGGAAGCGGCGGCTGCGGGCGGGTGGGGTCGAGGCCGGGCTGCGGGTAGGTCATCGGTGGGGTTCCGTTCTTCCGTCGAGGTGGGTGAGCAGGGCGCTCACCTCGGTGTGCAGGCGACGCAGCTCGGCGGCGGTCGGCGCCAGCTCGTAGCAGTGGTGGTGGGCGGCGGCGGACAGGGCCGCCCAGGCGAAGGCGACCCGTCGGGCCACGGCAGGGCTGGGCCCGAAGCGGCTGCGCAGCATCAGCTGCTTCGCCCGGCCCTGCCGGCAGGCGGCCACCACCGGACGGGTCCGCCGCCAGTAGGCGTCGATCCCGCCTTCGAGGGCGAGCCGGATCAGGCAGGCGCACGCCCGCGGCCACCAGCCGGCGGCCACCGCGGCCACGCCGAGCGGGCCGGACCCGCGCAGCATCTGGTCGGCCGCCGCCAGGCAGCGCCGGGGCGTCGGCCCGGTCACGACCGGACCTCCGTACCGCTTCGGGGCGCGGGCACGGCAGCCGCGGGCGGTGGCAACGCCGCCGCCAGGTGCCGGACGTCGGAGACCAGCTCGGGCAGGTCGGACAGGTACGCCCCGTGCACGCCCTCCTTGCACGCCTTGTATGCGTTCACCGCCCGCGACCCGTGCCTGCGACCCAGGTACCCGAGGACGTCACCGCCCCGGCCGGCGTCGTCGAAGAGCGCCAGCGCGACGGTGGTGGTTAGCCGCCGGGACGCGGCCACGACGGCCGCCTCGATGTCGTCGTGCGGCACACCGCGGGCCACCTGCCGCCGCCACACGATCCGGTGGCAGGCCGCCTCGATCGCCGAGCGGCACAGCTCCGCCACCACCGGCCCGCGCACCTCGGACGCGATCTCCTCGGCGCGCGCGAGGGCGTGCGCGTCGTCCAGGTAGCGGGTCACCGGGTCGGAGCCGGGTCGCAGGGTCACCACCGACCGCTCCGCGCGCGTCACCTCGATGATGCGGGACCGGCCGAGGTCGAGGCGGGCGAGGGCGTCGGGCAGCCGGGTGTCGTGGGTGAACACCACCACCTGCCGCTGTTCGGCCAGTTCGGCGAGCACCCGGGCCAGCCCGTCCACCTTGGCCGGGTCCATGCTCTGCACCGGGTCGTCGACGACGACGAACCGGAACGGGCTCTCCGGCGCGCAGCCGCGCGGCAGGAACGTCGCCAGCCCGAGGGCGTGCATCTCGCCCTGGCTCATCACCCCGAGGGCGGTGCCGTTGTCGGTGCCGTCCACGCTGACCGGGATGACCACCCGCCGCCGGGTGTTCGAGCCGGCCAGGGTCATCGCGCCCAGTTCGACGTTGCTCTCCTGCCGTAGCCGCTCCCAGATCCGCTGCGAGTGCTCGGCGAACGGCGCCACCCGCTGGTTGCGCAGCTGCGCCCCGGTCGTCTTCAGCCACGCCCGCGCGGCCTTCAGCCCGGCGAGGGCGCGTTCCCGCTCCGGCAGCGTCCCGGCCGACGCGATCCAGGCCCGCAGCTCCGCGGCCACCGCCCGCCAGCCGGTGTCGCGCCGGCGGAGCAGCTCCTTCGCGTACGCCCGCGCGGTCTCCGCGGCGGCGAACACCGCCGGGTACCGGGCGGTCAGGTGGTCGGCCAGCTCCTCCGGGCCGCCCGGGGCCAGCCGCAGCGCCGTCACCGCCGCGTGCAGGTCGTCGACCGGCACCCCGTCGGCGTCGCCGGTGGGCACGTCCAGGTCGTCGATCAGGTAGTGCGCCCGCTGCAGCAGCGCGGTCAGCCGGGACGCGGCGGCCTGGGCGGCGAGGGTCCGGTCGCGCAGCTCCGCCAGGGACGCCGCCGCGTGGGTCCGCCAGTCGCCGTCGAGGCGGCCCGTCGCGCAGACCGGGCACGACCCGTCACCCCGGTCGTCGTGGTGCTCGACGGCCAGCCGGAGCAGCTCCGCGCTGCGCAGCGACGCCCGCGATCGGCCGCCGTCGTGCCGGCGTGCTTCCGCGGCGGCCTCCCGCAGCTGCCCGGCGAGGCGGGTCACCTCGTCGGCGTCGGGCAGCTGCAGGTCCGCCAGCCGCCGGCACAGCAGCACCGCCTCATCGGCGGTCGGCTCGTCCGGCTCGTCGAGGATCGCGGTCAGCGCCGCCAGGTCGGCCGGGCCCCGGGTGCGCAGCAGCGCGGCGGCCCGCCGGGCCCGCTCATCGTCGATCCCGGCGAGGGTGCCGGCCAGGGTGGCGCGCTGTCCGCGTACCTCCTTGATGGTGGCGTCGATCGGGCGGGCGGCGGCCATCAGGCGGTGGTCGGCGTCGGTGATCGCCTCCAGGCCGAGGATCGCGGAGATGGCGTCGAAGAGCTGGCTCTGGGTGCCGGCGGTGAGCCGGCCCAGCTCGGCGGCGGTGAGGAACGGCCGGTACAGCTCCAGCGGCCGGGCCAGCCCCAGCTCGGTGAGATCCCGGTGCGTGCCGCCCGCACTGGTGACCGCCACCTCGGCGTCGCCCAGCTCCGCCTCCGCCGGCCAGGAACGGACCACCCGGGTGGGCGCGGCCACCCCGTCGACCCGCAGCTCGACGGCGATCCGGCACGGGTCGCCGGCGTGCAGGTTGCGCCACCCGGTACGCCACACGCTGTTGCGGTCCGCCCAGCGCGCGCTGTCCCCGGTCAGGGCCAGTTCCACCGCCTCGGCGAAGCTGGACTTGCCGGAGCCGTTGCGTCCGACCACCACGGTCAGCCCGGGGCCGGGCTCGATGGCGAGGGTGCGCTCCGGGCCGACGCCGCGGAAACCGGCGACGGTGACCGAGGAGAGCCAGATCCGCTCCCGCGGCTCGTCCGCCGCGGTGCGCTGCGGCTCCAGGGCGGTCGGCGCGCCGGCGAGCGCCGCGGCCAGGTCGGCCTCGCCGGTCAGCGCGGCGAGGACCACCTCGGCGGTGTCATCGGGTACGCGGTCGGCGGCGAGCCGGTCGAAGATCAGCTCGACCAGGGGTTCGGTGTGGTTCATCAGGCGACCTCCACTGAGGCGGGTGGGGAAGTGCGTGCCGCGCCGACGCAACGGCTCGACCCGGTGCTGGTACGGCAACGCTCGGTGACTCTCTGCTTGTGGATCGCTGGTCAGGCGGCGAGCGCAACGTGCCATTCGCGTAGAAACGCCTCAACCAGGGCGTGCGCCCGGGCCTGCACGTCGAACGACTCGTCGACCCGGCGGCGCGCCATGTGCGCCAGACTGTCGGCGGCCTCGTTCAGGGCGTGCTGAGCGTGTGCCTTGACGTGCGCGAACGTCAGATCCGGGCGAGCGCCGACCAGGTCGGCGAGCCGCACCAGGGTGGGCTTCATCTCGTTGTGCCGGGGCCGCAGGTCGTAGCCGGCGGGCATCGCACCGGACTCGCCGGCCTGCCAGCGGTGCAGGTAGTTCAGCGCCGGCAGGCTGTCCACGAGCACCGTCATCCTGGCCGGCGGTGTGTCGTAGGCGGTGAGCAGGAACTCGACCGCCCGCAGCTCGCTGACCAGCACCCGCGAGCAGCCGGTCGGGTCGACGCGACCAGGACGCCGGCTGCGCAGGCCATAGCGGCCGTCGCTCGCGACGTACCCGATGCCGCCGGCGCGGCCCTTCCAGCTGGCGTCGGTCGCGGCGATGAGCGGCGCGGCTGTGCCCGCCCAGCGGCGGACCTGGCTGCGGCTCGGGTCATGTGCGGCTCCGATGGCGCCGGCCGGCTCAGGCGCCAGCCCGGCGAACAGGTTGGCGCGGCAGGCGAGCTGGTGCCGGGCGGCGAGCTGCTCGGCGGTGTCGAGCAGCTGCACCGCCGAGCCGAACTCGTCGTAGTGGGCGGCGGTCAGCGCCAGCAGGACCGCGTCGCCGACGGCCTGGCAGGTTTCGCAGCGCCGCGGCTTGACGTAGGTGCGCAGGGCGTGGGCGCGGTCGTGCAGGGGAGCGGGGAGCAGGTCCAGGGCGCGGTGGAACTCATCGGGACGCACGACGCCTCCTGACGTCTGTAGCCGGCGAAGGGTGGTGGGTCTGGTGTTCCGGCGGCGAGCGGTAAGCCTCGGCGGTGCCGTGAGGCTGATGTCGCCGACGGATCAGGCGGGGGTGATGGTCCAGGAGCCGTCAGCGGTGATCTGGACGAGCGCGGGCGCCGACAGCGGGCGGACGCCGGAGTACGCGCCGATCTCGTTGATTAGCAGGCCGCCTTCGCCGGTCTCCAGGGAGTAGGCGTAGACGACGAAGTTGGAGTCGCCCCGCCGATGGGTGATCTTGGCGGCGGCAGCGTCGCCACCCAGCACCACCACGTCGTCGCCCTTGCCCACGGCCTTCCCCGTCGGCGCCTTCGTGGCCAGTTGGTCGATGGTGCCGATCGTCAGCGTCCAGGATCCGGACGCCTCGATCTCGAACTGGGTGGTGAGCGAGTCGTCTTCGAGGTTGATCCAGTGCTTGCCGCTGTACGAGCCGATCTCGTTGACCAGCAGGCCGTCTCCGTCGCTTTTCAGCACCGTGTTGCTGGTGCACTTGCAGGTGAACCTCACGACGGACAGCTCGGACAGCTCGCGGATCCGCACCACGTCGTCACCGCGACCCTTGATCACCTTCGGCTTCGGGGTGGGCGGCGCGGTGGTGGGTGCCGGTTCCGTCGTCGCAGGGGCGGCCGAGGTGGGCGCGGCGGTCGTCGGGGCGGCCGTCGTGGGCGAAGCGGTGGTGGGCGCGGCGCTGCTCGGGCTCGCCGACGCGGCCGCAGACTTCGGGTCCGGGTTGTCGGCGCCGTTGAACACACCGATCAGCGTGCCCCCGCAGCAGAGGACAACGACCAGAGCAATGCAGCCGACGATCCAGGCGCGAGCGTTGGAGCGCCGGCCCGGCGCGGTCGGCACGGGCGGCCCGGCGAGCGTGCCGTCCTGGAACTGGGCAGCGGGCGGGGGCACGGCGGCGCCGGGCGGGAACGGCGCTGCCTGCGGCGGTACGCCGGCCTGCGAGGTGGACTGGTCGGGCGGCATCGGGCTGGTCGGGTCCGTCATGGCGGTCTCCTCTACAGGTGGGCTTCAGTGGCGGGGGAGGGATGGGCGGGCGTGGCGCCCGCCCACGATCGAGTCGTAAGTCAGGCGAGGGAGACCGTCACGCCGCCGGAGAACGGCGAGTCGTGCAGCTCGAGCTTGGCGAGCTTGACGTTCTTCGGGATGTCGAAGACGACCACGCCGGTGACCTGGTTGCCGGGGTTGATGTCATTGAGGAACGTCTCGGCGTTCTTGTTGGCGTAGATGGCGGCCCCGCCGTCGGCGGAGTACTCGGTGCCGTTGGCGGCGTACGCCTTCTGGCTGCTGCCGTCGAACATCTGCGACTCCTTGCCGATGTTCTTGACGTTGACCGTGACCAGGCAGAACTGGCCCTGCGCCTTGGCGCCGAGCATGTCGGTGCCGATCTTGGCGACGCCGCACTTGGACGACTTGACCGTGAACTCGAACTTGCCGTCCCGGGCCGGCTGACCGATCTTCGCGGTCTTCGGCTTGTCGTCACCCTTAGCGCCCCCGGCGTCGGCCTTGCTGGTGGCGTCGTCGGTGGTGCCGGCCCCGCAGCCGAGCGCGATGAGGCCGGTGGCGAGCAGGGCGAGGGTAGCGATCTTGCGCATGCTGAAGCTCCTGTGAAAGAAGGGGATTGCTGGTCGACTCGCCGGATCGGCGCTTCGTCGACGCCCATAAATCACAACAGGAGCACTTACCTGGAGTCCAGCACCGAGGCGTTGAAGTGCTGATAACCCGGGTTACCAACAATACGGCGGCTGCTACGTCAGAATGGTGCCGGGTTCGGCATTGAGCAGCCGTAATCCCCCGAGGCATGGAGATTGAGAGCTGCCTTCGCGTGGCCCTGTCAGGTCGACCGCGGTCCTCCGCTGTTCAGGGCATGGGAGGGCGCCGACCTGCCGCAAGCAGGAGGCCATGGGTCGGCGGGGGGAGCCCCAGCCGCCGGCCCACAGCCTCCTTACGTCCGAGCCGGTTTCGCTACTTCGTCGGCGCTCCGGGTGACCACTCGTTGGCGAAGGTCTCCATTTGACGGATGACCAGGTCGATCGCGGCGCGCTCGTGGTCCGGCGGATAGTCGTAGCGAGCCAGCAGTCGGCGGATGTGGCTGCGCAGCTTGGCGCGTACCGGTTCTCGAGAGAACCAGTCCACTGTGATCGACGACTGGATCGACTTCACCAGCTCCCGGGCGATCTCCGCGAGGGTGCCGACGCCCATGAGCTCCGTAGCCGCACCGTTCTGGGCGACGGCGTCGTAGAAGGCGAGTTCGGCGTGGTTGAGCGGGGGGTCGAACTGGTGGCCGCGCCGGGCGTCCGCGGACACCTGCTTGGCCAGCTCGACCAGCTCGACGATCAGCTGCGCGCTGGTCAGTTGCTGGCGCATGTAGCGGTTCATCAGGTCTTCGAGCTGGGCGGAGAAGCGCTCCTGGCGAACCACGTTGTGCTTGGTGACCTCGCGCATCTTGCGCTCGATCAGCCGGCGTAGCGCCGCGGCGGCCAGGTGCGGGGTCTCCGAGTCCTGCAGGCGCTGCAACGCCACCCCGTTGAGTTCGGTGATGTCGAGCTTGCCGAGGCCGGCCTCCTCGTAGATGTCGGTGATGTCGGCGGCGTCGACCACCTCGGCGGCGAGCTGGGACAGGTAGCGTTCCACCTCGGCCGTGTTGGGCAGGCCCTTGGCCTCCCGGTCGGCGGCCTCCTCCTTGACGATCCAGACCCGGACGTCGCGGAAGTAGTGGATGTCGCGGCGTATCCGCTGGATGTCGCCGGCGCGTTCGGCGAAGTCGCGGCTGGTCGCGCAGAGGGTGTAGAACCGTTCGAGCCGGCCCGCTGAGTCACGGAAGCGCCGGTGCAGCGGCTTCGTGCCGGGCTCCACCTCGTTGCCGGGGGTTCGTGGGTTGCGCAGGAAGTTTGCCGCCTTCTTCACCGCCCGGCGCCAGCGGGTCGGGTCGGTCTGGTCGTCCAGGATCTCCCGCCACTGCACCGGGGCCAGCATGGCCTCGAGGACCGAGATCTCGTTGTGCACCTCACTGATCGCACGCTCGATCTCGCGGCCGAGGGTCTGGTCCTCCTGGTCGCTGGGCGTGTACTCGGTGAGCGCCTTGCGCAGGTTCTCGGTCAGCGGGGCGTAGCCGACCAGCAGGCCGTCCTGCTTCTCCCGGAACCGGCGGTTGACCCGGGCGAGCGCCTGCATCAAGTTGGCGCCCTTCATCGGCCGGTCCATGTAGATGGTGTGGATCGGCGGCGCGTCGTAGCCGGTGAGCAGCATCGAGTGCACGATGAGCAGCTCGAGCTCGTCGTCCGGATCCTTTGCACGGGCCTGGATGGTCTTCTGCTGCGACGGGCGCAGGTGGTGCGGGCGCAGCACCTCCTTGTCGCTGGGCACCCCATGGAAGACAATCTTCATCTTGCCCTTGTCGACGGCCGGGTCCGCCCAGTCGGGCCGCAGCTCCTGAAGGGCGTCGAAGACTCGGACGCAGATTTCCCGGGTCGCGCAGACCAGCATCGCCTTGCCCGGCCCGCCGAGCTGCGGCCGCATCAGCTCCCGTCGCTTCTCCCAGTGCTCGACGAGATCCTTCGCGAGGGTCTCGACCCGGTCGGGGGCGCCGTAGACGGTGTTCATGGTGGCCGCGTACGCCTCAGCCCTGCGCCGCTCTGCGTCGTCCAGGCTGGCGGTTAGCTGCTCCACCTGCTCGTCGATGCTCTCCGGATCGATGTCCGGCGGCAGCGACACCGGGATGATCCGCGGCTCGTGGTAAACCCGCACGGTCGCCTCGTCGTCGACGGCACGCTTGAGGTCGTACACGTCGATGTAGTCGCCGAAGACGGCGCGGGTGTTCACCTCGGCGTTGGCGATCGGGGTGCCGGTGAAGGCGATGAAGGTGGCGTGCGGCAGCGCGTCGCGCAGGTGCCGGGCGTAGCCGTCCAGGCTGTCGTAGTGGCTGCGGTGCGCCTCGTCGACGATCACCAGGATGTTGCGCCGGTCGGAGAGCAGCGGATGCGGCCTCCCGGCGTCGCGCTCTTCCTTCGTACGCCCGAACTTCTGCAAGGTGGTGAAGATGATGCCGCCGGCGTTCCGGTTCGACAGCTTGGCGCGCAGCTCGGCGCGGGTGTCGGCCTGCTCCGGCTCCTGGCCCAGCAGCGTCTGACTGTCGAGGAACGTGTCGAAGAGTTGGTCGTCGAGGTCGTTGCGGTCGGTGAGCACCACGATGGTCGGGTTCTTCAGGGCGGGGTGGCGGGCGGTCATCGCCGCCGTGCACACCATCTCCTCGGACTTGCCGGAGCCCTGGGTGTGCCAGACGACGCCAGCCTTCCCGTCGCTCTGCGATGCCCGCACGATGCACTCGACGGCCCGGACGACCGCGAAATGTTGGTGCGCCTTCGCGATCCGCTTCGCCTTCGACGTGAAGTTGACGAAGCCGGCGGTCAGCTCCAGGAAGCGCCGCTGGTTGAACAGGCCGTAGAGGGCGACGGTAAGCGCCTCCGGGCCGTCGTAGTCGGGCGAGGTGGTATCGACACGTTCCCCCTCGTCGTCGACGTTCCACGGCGCGAAGTGCTCGTAGGGGGTGAACGGGGTGCCGTACTTCGCGGTGACCCCGTCGGAGATCAAGCACAGGACGGTGTGCCGGAAGGCGAGCGGGAACTCCGAGAGGTACGCCCGAAGCTGGGCGTGCGCGCCCGTCAGGGTGGCGTTCTCGTCGGCGGCGTTCTTCATCTCGACGATCGCGACCGGCAGACCGTTGAGGTAGAGCACGATGTCGAACCGGCGCCGGAAGTCGCCGTCGACGATCGTGACCTGGTTGATCGCGCGGTAGACGTTGCGGCCGGGGTCGTCCAGGTCGGCCAGGCGCACGGTGGGGGTGTGCTCGGCACCGAACGCGTCGGTGTACGTGATCGAACGGATGCCGTGGACAACCCGTTCGTGCGCCACCCGGTTCTCGGCGAACGCCTCTCGGGAGGTCACGTCGGTGGCGGCTCGCACTGCGTCGGCGACCGCCGTGGGCGGCAGGTCGGGGTTGAGGCGCTCGATCGAGGCCCGTAGGTCCTCGACCAGCACCAGATCGGCCCAAGCCTGCCGCTGCCCCGACCCGGGTGCGAAGTCCTTCCCGGCACCCGGCTCCCAACCGAGCTCACCGAGGTGATCCAGCGCGAGCGTCTCCCAGTCCGCCTCGTTCATCCAGCCGCCTATACCCATCCCAACCCCTCCCCGGACCGTTTTACTTACCTAGACCGCTTCTTCAATAACCTTCTCGACCTCCCTGATCTGCAACCGCCCCGACATCAGCTCTGGCAGTAGCTGATCTCGCAACGCGACGAGAGCGCGAGACTCCCGAAGAACGGCGAGCAGCTTCTGGCGCAGCGGGTCCACCATTTCGAAGTGCTTCTGCATGAGTTCTTGTGGCGGAATGTCAAGCGATGCACCCACAATCGCCTTGGCATTCATGTTCGATTGGACCGAACCCGACTTCGAAGCGGCGACATAGTCCTGATAGCGCTCCGACTTGAGGAACCCCCATACGAAGTATGCATGTGTCAATGATGCGGTTTTGAGGCGGACCAGATACGATGCGAAAACTGCTTCTTCTTCGTCTTCCTCCACGATTGCCGACTTCCCCGGGTCTGCCATTCGCGCCACGACGATGTCGCCCCGGCCTAGTCGATACTTGTCGAACTTATCGGCAGAGATCTGGCAATATGGTACGTTTGGCCAGTCGATCCAGTTCTCTTTGTTGATGTCCTTCACGCGAAGCAGGCGCGGGCCGATGGAAGCGTCAGTGGAGCTGGCAGTATAGCCGTACTGTGTTCCGCACAGGTCAGACAGCTTGCCCGTTTGCCAATCTTGACTTTTTGCTGCCGGGCTGAAGTGCTTGGAGAATAAAACATGTGACAAGTCGTCCAGCGTGGCGGCGATTCGGTCGTTGACTGCAATCTTGTCATCCAAGGCCCCCAAGACTGCGGATATGCGGCGTTGCGTTGAAAGCTCGGGTATCCTGATGGGCCACTTTGGGAGTTCCACCAGCGGGATGCGATCCACGGTTGCTCCGTGAATTTTCCGCGTCTGGATAACCTGCTGGAAATCGGGTGATAAGTAGGCCAGCAGCAGGAATCTCGGTTCGACTAGTTCGCGTCTCGGTCGGAGGAGACCCATCCGGCGTCCTAATGCCGCCCTGATTCCTCCCGGCATGAGCGCTGCCTCGCCCAGCCTGGTCTCGTAAGAGAAAAGGATATCTCCCGGACTGGGCGTTACTCTTCTAGTCCAGTGCTTAAAGTCTTGTTCGGAAAGATGGGCCGACTCAGACAGTTCGAGACGACCGGAAATGAGGCTCGAAATGCTGAGAAACCAGGGGCCTTCTTCAGTCTTTACAGGTGTCGCGTGAGGTCCGTCGAACACTTCGGCCACGTCGCCGAGAGCGTAAGTCCGCCAATCAGACATCAATCATTCCAAGCTGCTCGCGTACAACGCTCTCCAGTCGGGACGACTCGTCGAAGTGGGCGTACAGCTCCCTCGTGAGGCGCTCGATGCGGTCGGCGAGCGGCTCGGCGTCCGGGTCCTCTTCGGCTTCGGCAGCGCCGACGTAGCGGCCAGGGGTGAGGACGTGGTCGTGGGCGGCCACCTCGTCGAGCTTGGCGGAGTAGCAGAAGCCGGGCATGTCCTCGTACGTCTGGCCCTTGGTCTTGGCGGACTTGGTGCCGCGCCAGGCGTGGTAGGTGTCGGCAATCTTGGCGATGTCGTCGTCGGTGAGGACGCGCTCGGTGCGGTCGACCATGGTGCCGAGGGCGCGGGCGTCGATGAAGAGGATCTCGCCGCGCCGGTCGGTGAGCGCCTTCGCGCCTTGCGGGGTCTTGTCCTTGGTCAGGAACCACAGGCAGGCGGGGATCGCGGTGGTGCGGAACAGGTTCGGCGGGAGGGCGACCATGCAGGCCACCACGTCCGCCTCGACCATCGCACGGCGGATGTCGCCTTCGCCGGACTGCTTGGATGACATCGAGCCGTTGGCGAGGACGACGCCCGCACTGCCGCGGTCGCCCAGCTTGTAGAGGATGTGCTGAAGCCAGGCGTAGTTGGCGTTGCTCTGTGGCGGCGTCCCGTAGCGCCAGCGCGGGTCGGTCTCGCGGCGCGCCCAGTCGCTCATGTTGAACGGCGGGTTGGCCATGATGAAGTCGGCCCGCCGGTCGGGGTGCTTGTCGTCGGCGAACGTGTCGGCCCAGCGGTCGCCGATGCCGACCGGGTCCATGCCGTGGATGGCGAGGTTCATCTTCGCCAGCCGCCAGGTGCGCTCGTTGGCCTCCTGCCCATAGACGGCGATGTCGTGGGTGTGGTCGCGGCCGGCGCGGGCCTCGACGAACTTCTTGGACTGCACGAACATGCCACCGGAGCCGCAGCACGGGTCGTAGACCCGGCCCTCGTAGGGCTCCAGCACCTCGACCAGCACCCGCACCACGCTGGACGGGGTGTAGAACTCGCCGGCCCGCTTGCCCTCGGCGCGGGCGAAGCGCTCCAGGAAGTACTCGTACGTCTCGCCGAGGACGTCCTGCGCCTTCCGGTCGCCGTGGCCGGTGAAGCGGGCATCGCTGATCAGGTCGACGAGCTCCTTCAATCGCTTCTGGTCCACGTTGTCCCGGTTGAAGATCTTCGGGAGGACGCCGGTCAGCGCGCGGTTCTCCTGCATGATCGCGTCCATGGCGTCATCGAGCAGCTCGCCGACGCCGCTGGGTGCGTTCTCCACCAGGTAGTCCCAGCGGGCGTTCTCCGGAACCCAGAAGACGTTGGCGCTGGTGTACTCGTCGCGGTCGTCGAGGAACTCGGCGCGGCGGTTCTCCGGGATGTCGGAGAGGCTGTCGGCGATCTGGCTGCGGCGCTCGGCGAACGCGTCGGAGACGTACTTGAGGAAGACCAGGCCCAGGACGAACTCCTTGTACTGCGCGGCGTCCATGGAGCCGCGCAGCTTGTCGGCGGCCTTCCACAGGATGTCCTGGATCTGCTTGGTGCTGGACATGCCGGGCAGCTCGCCCTGCCCGTTGGCACGTTTGCGTGGGGGCACTGTGTGTTCCGTTCTCTCGTTCAGGAGTTCGTACCGTACAGAGTCGTGAGGGTGCCGTCGGCGAAGCCCGTAACGGCGAGTTCGCGCAGTTCGGCCAGGAGGGCGGCCTGCCGCTGCAACAAGCGCTCGCGTTCGTCGAGGCGGCGCAGGAGCTCGTCCAGGCGGGTCGCCTCGTCCGGGCGCAGGTCGGGGATGGTCACGTCGCGTAGCCTCGGCGCGTGCACCGCGCCAGGGCTGCGCGCGGTGTTTCGGGCGGTGTCGAGCAAGGCCTTCAGGACTCGCGGGGTGAGGGCGTCGCCCGGGGAGACGCGCAGGCCGCGAGCCGGGAACTCGATCACCGAGAAGCCGTCCTCGTCGAGAAAGACACCGAACTGGGGGACCGTGGTGACGACAAGATCACCCGGTTCGGTGAGGCCGACGTGCGGGTACTCAGCGGCGAGCGTGAGCCGGTCCATCCAGCGCTTGCACGACTGCGCGACGACCTCCGCGGCGCCGATGACTCGGTGGTGACCCTGCGGCCCGACATGCTCTGGGGATAGACGATGCCCCGGAAGGGTGCGGACCCGGCGCGCGGTGCGTAGCGCGCCGAGGGAGACCTCCTTCGCGCGGCTTTCGTCGCGTTGCGCCGCCCCGGTGCTCAGAGGGCCGTGCTCCTTCGCGTACCGGATGGCCTCGTATTCCGCGTCGGTGAGGCGGCCCTCGATTTCCCCGATCAGCGCGGGGCGGTCGGCGGCCAGCCGGGCGCGCATGGTGACCGAGGCCGGGCCCGGCGGCCGCAGCGCCGCACCGCGGCGCAGGTCGAGGGCGTCGAGCGGGACCACCCAGCCGGTCCGCGGGTCGTGGCCGTCGCGCCGGTAGCCTTCGGCCCGCCACAGCAGGATGTCCTCGGCCGTGGTTTCCGCGACGCGCTGATCGAGCGCGGCTCCGCTGACGTCGGCGAGTAGCAGGCGGCCCTGGGTGGCGGAGACCGGGTCGCGGGTGAGCAGCCACAGGGCGGTGGAGTGGCCGGGGCGAGCCGGGAACGCGCCGCCGGGCAGTCTTACCACCGCCTCGACGAGGCCACTGGTCAGCAGGTCGGCCCGCTTGGTGATCGCACCGGTGTCGCGCAGTGCGTCGACCAGGCTTGTGGCGGGGCCGACCACGACGGCGGTGCAGCCGGAGCCGAGCCGGTCGGCGATGTCGCTGATCTTGTCGAGGTCCTCGGCCGGGTCGCGCTGCTCGGTCGGCTGGTAGGGCAGCCGGGTCACGACCACGTCGACATCGGCGAACTCGTCGTTCAGCTCGTCCGGAACCACCTCGATGTTGAACTCAGGGACACCGGCCAGTAGCAGCCGGCGACGGATCAGGCGGGCCAGGGCGGGATTCGGCTGAGCGGCGTTGAAACTGAGCGCCTCCGGCTCCTGGCCGGTCAACACTGCGGCGAGCAGGTCGCCCGAGCCCGCGTACGGGTCACCGACCGTGATCCGGCGGCGGCCGCGCAGCCGGCCGGGCACGTCGGCAGCCAGGCGGATCAGGGTGACCAGGTGGGGAGTGAGGGCATCGGCACCCAGCTCCGGCCAGCCGAAGCGAGCGCAGTTGCCGAGCAGGAACTGGTACGCCCGGTTCGCCTCGTAGGCACCCTCGATCAGCTGCTCGACCATTCGCGGAAGATCGGCCAGGGCGGGCGCGTCCTGCAGGTCGGAGAGGAGGAATTCGTCCTCCGGGTCGAACCGGCGGGCCGCCTTCATCAGATCAGCCGTCAGGACGTGGCCGGACATCTCGCGCAGGCAGAGAGCGGCGCCCAGGGAGAGCACCAGGCGGCGGCCGCCATGCTCACGCGCGTACGCAGTGAGGGTGTGCAAAGCGTGCTCGGCGCGCAAGGTCTCCGGGGCGGCGTTGCCCAGCTTGCGGTCCAGCAGCCAGGTGAGGACCGCGTCGGCGGGGAAGAGCAACTGACCGGCGGCGCCGGGCACCGGGGCGGGGAAGTCGGGGTGCCGGCGCCGCCAGGTCGTCACCACCGGGCGCTCGACCTGCGCCAGCTGGGCGATTTCGCCCGACGACATGAACTCGGACATCATGCTCTTCACCTCCTCCTGGCCAAGGGCTCCACTGTAGTCACGCATCCCCCGGCGGCGGAGAGACGATCATGATAACCCGCCTTATCAACCGGTCATTGGCGCCCCGGCAGCCCCATGCGCTTTCCTGGCCCAGCTACCGAACAAGGTCTCGCTGAGCGGCATGAGCAGTAAGACCCACGATCGGCATCAAGATCACCGAGATCGAACGGCAGGGCTGACTGTGCAGTACTTCGTGGGCACCTACGGGCGGACGGACCACTCGTGGCTCGAAGAGCACCCCGAGTTGAAGCGACACTTTGAGGAAGATTCACAGGACTCGCTCGAGGTCTTTCCCTATGAGGTGGCGTTGCGCGACGTCGAGCTGATCAAGGCGGTGGTCGAGCCGAAGACCCTGGGCGAGGTGCGTCGGTCTCCGCTTGCGGTTCCGCTGGTCAAGGCCGTGTACAACGACCGGGCGGCCGTGGACGGCGAGCCCCCGTTCGACGACCTGGGCGACGACGTCCCGTTCGACTGGTATGACGATCTCGGCCTCTTCTGGCGGCCGGGTCCCCGGCTGCGTACGGCGGAGCTGGCGCCTGCCAGCCTGCTCGCCGATTTCGGCCGGGAGGACCGCGCATACGGCATGGACTACGAGCGGGCGACCTGGTTGCCGCTCGACGACCAGGACGCGATCGAGGCGGCGCTGCGTGAGATGGGTCATGAGATCGTCTACGACGACACCATCCTGAACCGCTATCTGGCCTGAGCCGGCCCGAGCCCGCGGCCGGGCCGCCATTCGGGCCCAGCCCCTGGCCAGGCTGCGCTTCAAGACCATCCGGATGGCCGAGTGTGGGGGCAGCCGTGTCGCCTCTAGGTTCGAGTTGATCTCCATGAACGATGACAGCACCTGCTCGGCATCGCACGGCGCCAAGCTCCTTCGACCAGCACTTCGAGACCAACGTACGAATGGAAATATCTGAAATGGGGAGCGACGCCGGCATGACCGAGAACCTTCCGGCGCAGGATCGGCTGCTCCAGGCGACCATCCGTCAATGGCGTGACAGTCTCATCAACCTGTCCGGCACGAACCGGCTCCTCAACTTCCGACTGAGTAGGTCGGGAGCCGTCCGGGTGCTCGAACCGGCCGCGACGGATGTCCTGGCCGGCTTGAACGCCGGCCGCCACTTCCGGTTCCGTCCTGCGGAGGAGGGCAACGACGAGTCCGAGACGGTAACGACGGAACCGCAAAACGCCCTCCCCGCAGCCGATCTCGGCAGGCCCGGCAGGGCTTTCCGGGTCGACGTCCTGCGCACGGACAAGCCGGTCAGCGATCTGAGTTCGGCACTTCGCAACCTCATGCGTCGGTCGAACCAGGAGTTCCTGGACCGAGGACTCTGGATCCTCTATCTCGCCTTCGGCTCGCTCACCTGGACCGACGGTGACAAGGCGCGATACACCAGTCCGCTGCTGCTCGTCCCGGTCCGGCTCGTTCCGACCGGGCCACGACAGCTGCCCTTTCTGCAGCGTGCGGACGAAGATCCGGTCGTGAACCCGGCGCTCACGCTGAAGCTCAACCAGCTCATGGTCACGTTGCCATCCGTCGACGACCTCGAGGACGTCGCCTATGCCGACTTCCTGTCCGACGTACGGGCCGCAGTGACCGGGCACGCCGGTTGGCGAGTCAACGACGAGGTGACGCTCTCCTACTTCTCATTCGCCAAGGAGGCGATGTACCGAGACCTGCTCGACAACGAGGCCTCTGTCGCCGGACATCCGGTGATCCAGGGCCTGGCAACGGGTGGGCGAGGCTCGGGAGAAGGCGGTTTCCTCTTCGATGAGCTGACCGAAGACCGGATAGACCAGGACATGCCGGCGGAGCAGATCCCGCTGGTTCTCGACGCCGACTCCTCGCAGCGCGCCAGCGTCGCCGCCGCGCTGGCTGGCCGCTCCTTCGTCATGGACGGCCCGCCCGGGACCGGGAAGTCGCAGACCATCGCCAACATGATCGGAGCGCTGCTGCACGCCGGTAAGCGGGTGCTGTTCGTTTCCGAGAAGGCCGCGGCGCTGGAAGTGGTCCGGAACCGGCTCCACGACGTCGGGCTCAGCGCCTATCTGCTCGAGCTGCACTCGCACAAGGCGACGAGAAAGGAGGTCGCGTCGGCCCTGGGGCAGGCATTGGAGACCGTTCCGGTCGCGCCGACCGGGATGAACGACATCGATCTGGACAACGCTCGCCGACGGCGGGAGGAGCTGAACGCGTACGCCGAGGCCATGAACCTGCCGCGGGCGCCGCTCAACTACTCGCTGCACGACGTCCTCGGCATGATCGCCAACTTGCACCACGTACCGGCCGCTCCGATGAGCGGCATCGCGCCGGTCGACTTGACGGTCGAGATGTTCGGGACCGTGCGGGTCACCGCTGCCGCACTCGCCCGGGCCTGGCGCCCCGCTAGCCAGGGACGTTCGTTCGCCTGGCGCGGCGTCACGCATCGCGGCTCCCTGGACGCCCGCCTCTACGCAGCCGCGTCGGCGCTCGACGCGTTGGCCGGTGTCACCGCGGCCCATGCGCCACTGGCCGCCGCGTTCGACGCCAGCCGGTTGTGCCAGGCCCCCGACCTCACGCGCATCGTCGCTCACTGCGCTTCACGGCCGGCCGGGGTGCCCCAGCAGTGGCTGACCGCCACCCAGCTCGACCAGGCCAAGGAATCCGCGGATCGCCTCGCTGCGGAACTCCGGGAGCTTGCCGACCGGCAGGAAGCGGCCAGCCGTGCCGCCGGTGTCGCCTGGTCCGAGCTCCCTACCGCGGACAGCACGCCCGACCTCGACACTTCGTCGCTGGAAAATCTTGCGGTTGCGCCGCTGCACCTGCCATCGCTGACTTCCGACCAGGCCACGGTGCTTGCCGACACGTTCGAGCGGGACGCCGAGACACTACGGACCGCCGCCCGCTCCCTCGGTGGGCTGGCCGTCATGCTCGGCCTGCCGCCCGTCGTGTCGTTCGACGACGCCGTGGCGACCCTGGCGGTGGCCAGTCTCGGTCGCAGCGAGAGCCGTCCCGAACGTGAGTGGCTGTCCGCCGTGGGCCACGCTGCGGCCAACGAGGCCGCGCGGGCGCTTCAGCAGGCCATCGTCGCCCTACTGGATGCGGAGCAGGCGGCGGCAGCGCATTACACCGATGCCTCACTCATGGCCGACGTAGAAGGCTTGGCGCACCGTTTCACGCATGAGCACCGGGGCCTGAAGAAGCTCAGCGGCGCCTACCGCGCAGACAAGCGTGCTCTAGTCGCGTTCACCTCGGCGGGGGTTGATTGGCAGACGGCGCGAGATCAGCTGGCGCTGGCAATCGCCTGGAAGCAGGCTGCGGCCGCCTTCAACGAGGCAGAGACTCGGTATGCCGCGGCCCTCGGCACTTACTACGACGGCCGCTCCACGGACTTCGACGTGGTCGCCCGGGCGTTGGCGATCGCGGACGCCGCCATCCGCCAGGCCCGCACCGCGGACCTGGCGAAGCTTGCTGATCACATCGCCTGTGACGGGATCCCCAACACGAGCCTGCTTGCGGTCGCCGACGAAACGCGCGCGCGGCTGCAGGACTGGCGGTCGCGTCTGATGCCGGAGCCGCTGCCTGCTGCACGGCCCGAGCTCGTGCTGCTTCCGATAACGCAGGCAGCCGAATGGTTGCAAACCCATCTGGTCCCGCTGCGGTCGACGGCTGCGTTGGCAGGGTCGGTGAGCAAGGCGGCGAACCGGCAACTGACCCTCGCCGAGTCTCGCCACCTGCTCGAGTTGCGCGCATCCGTTGACGCCGTCTACACCCTGCTCGCGGCACACGACCACGGCTACTCGTCGATCCTCGGTTCGCTTTACGCCGGTGAGCGCACCGACCTGACGGCGGTGTACACGGCCCTCGACTGGGCCGCGCAGATGCGCGCCTGCAGGAAGGGCTTCGAGGAGCCCTTGACCGCCACTCAGGCGGAGGCGTTGGAGAGCGTCGTTCCGACGCCGCAACTGGGCGACATCGAAAGACGGTGGGCCGGGGCGCGTGCAGACCTGCTCGCCGCCTTCGACCCCGGCAGGCACGCGGAACTGAGTTCCGAACTCGGCGATTACGCGGAGGCGGAGGATCTCATCGCGGCACTGCGCGAGGACAGCGCCGGACAGGACGAATGGTTCGCATATCAAAGCGCCCGGGCTGACCTCGTCGCCGTAGGACTCGAGACCGCCATCGACTTCTGCATCACCGAGGGCTTGAGCGCCGAACAGGTGCCGCTGGTGCTCGAGCGCGCCCTACTGCAGGAGTGGGCCGACCATCACCTGCATCAGGATGCGGCCCTGCGGGTCGTGCGGGCCGAGGATCGCGATTCACTCGTGGCCGAGTACCGCAGCCTGGACCGGGCGCTCATTGGGGCAGCGACCTCGCGGATCATCGCAGCGTGCAATGCACAGCGACCTCGCAACAACCTGGGCGAGTCGGGTGTCATCCGCCGTGAAGCCGGCAAGAAGAAGAAGCACATGCCGGTGCGGCTGCTGTTGGAGCGTACGCGCCATGTCACGCAGGCGATCAAGCCGTGCTTCATGATGTCGCCGCTGGCGGTCAGCCAGTATCTGCCGTCGGACATGCGGTTCGACGTCGTCATCTTCGACGAGGCCAGTCAGGTCGCACCCGCCGACGCTGTCAATTGCATCTACCGAGGCCACGCCCTCATCACGGCCGGTGACCAGAAGCAGCTCCCGCCGACCAGCTTCTTCACCGCCGGCGTCGCCGACGACAGCGATGAGTGGGACGAAGAGGCCGAGGACGGCGTCGACTTCGAGTCGGTTCTCGATCTGATGAAGGGTTCCGCGGAGTTCCGCGCCCTCACGCTGCGGTGGCACTACCGGTCCCGGCACGAGGCACTCATCGCCTTCTCGAACTCGTCGTTCTACAAGGGTCGGCTCATCACCTTCCCCGGCGCCGAGGATGTCGGACCCGACGTGGGCGTGGACCTGTTCCACGTCGCCGGCACCTACCGGCGTGGCTCGTCGCGCGACAATCCGGCCGAGGCGGCAAAGGTGGCGGAGCGCGTCGTCCACCACTTCACCACCCGCCCGCACCTCACGCTCGGCGTGGTGAGCTTTTCCGAGGCACAGGCCGCGGCCATTGAGCACGCCGTGGAACAGGCACGGCAGGACCGGCCGGAACTGGACAAGTTCTTCACCGACGATCGGCTTGATGGCTTCTTCGTCAAGAACCTGGAGTCGGTGCAGGGCGACGAGCGCGACGTGATGATCTTCTCGATCGGGTACGGCCCCGACGAGGCCGGGAAGACGACGATGAACTTCGGCCCGCTGAACCGGGCCGGTGGGTGGCGGCGATTGAACGTCGCCATCACCCGGGCGCGTTTCCGCAACGAAGTCGTCACCAGCGTACGGGCTTCGGACATCGTGGCCGCTGCCGGTAGCGAAGGGCTGCGGCATCTGCGCCGCTACCTGGACTACGCCGAACGGGGCATGGCGGCCCTTGCGCTGAGCACCAGCACCGGCGGTGATGCCGAGTCACCGTTCGAGGAGTCGGTCATCAAGGTTATCCGCTCCTGGGGCTACGAGGTGACGCCGCAGGTCGGCGCCGCCGGTTACCGGATCGACATGGGAGTGCGTCATCCGGACCGGCCCGGTGTCTACGTGTTGGGCGTCGAGTGCGATGGATTCCAGTATCACTCCTCCAAGGTCGCCCGGGACCGGGACCGGTTGCGTGATCAGGTCCTGCGCGGCCTCGGATGGCGGCTGCATCGCATCTGGGGCACCGCGTGGTATCGCAACCGTCTCGGCGAGGAGGAGCGCCTGCGTGCCGCGATCGAGAGGGCCGTCGCCGCCCCAGTTCGTGGGCTTCTGTCCAGCCCGGAAGAGGCGATCGAGCGACCCGCCGTCACCATTGAGGCGGCGGCCCTCGACCTGCACCCGGCCTGGGTGACGCCGTACCGGACGGCAATGGTGGATCGCCTGCCCTACTGGGCGGATCCGGGCGAACGCGGGAGCGCCCACGCCATGCGGGTCGGCGTCGCCGAGGTCGCCGCCGTGGAAGGGCCGGTGCACATCACGGTCCTGCACCAGAGGTTGCGGGAGTGCTGGGGCATCGGCCGGGTCGGGTCGCGGATCAGGGACAACATCGATGCCGCCATCCGTCAGGCCGGTCTCGACCGTGACGGGGATTTCGTGCGCGTGCCCGGCGCCGTTGTGGGCGAAGTCCGTAGCCCCGTTGAGGCGTGCAGCCGCAGCGTGGAGCAGGTCCACGACGACGAGCTGATGCTCGCCTTGACGAATCTCGTCCGTGACACGGGTGGCGTGGCCCGCGACGAGCTGAGCGCACATGTGGCCAAGTTGTACGGCTGGACCCGGCGTGGACCGGACATCTCCCGACGGCTTGAGCTGCTCATCGACCGCTTGGTTACTGACGGCGTGCTCATCGCCAACGGTCGTAGCCTGTCGATCGATATTCACCGGCTGGACGGGTAAGTAGGTGCCGGAGGTGATGAAGCAGTTGAGTCCGTTCAGCCGACGTCATCTCCGGCAAGGCAGTAACTCGTGGCACAGCTCGCGGACCTGCCCGCGCAGTTCCAGTGGCAGCCCCGTCGACCGGCGTCTCGTCAAGCAGCATCCGGGTAGCCCGTCAGGGCCCTCCGGGAGCTGCCCATCCTCGCGCTCGGTCTCGGCATAGCCTCGATACCCGTTGCCATCGTCTTCGGTCTTGCGTGTTCTTCGGCGTACCCGCCATCTGGTGGGCGGCAGAGGCCTCAACAGCGGCGACAACTATGCCCGCTTCGCTGGTGGATTTGATTCTCGGGCTGACAGGCATCGGTCTGTCCGTCCTGATCATCGTAGCCATGATCTTCGGCGACTCGGCGGGTAGTTGAGCGGCACCGCGGTGGAGGGCGCAGGAGAGGACAGCGGCGCTTCGTACGGACCTCAGTGTCAAACGAGAAGCGAGTGACGCTTGGTCTCCGTGACGAAGTCAGCCCACGCCCGCGGCGTGAAGGTGAGCGCCGGCCCCGCCGGATCCTTGGAATCGCGTACGGCTACCAGGGCAGGGAGGTTCGTGGCCACCTCCACGCACTCGCCGCCGTTGCCACCGCTGCGGTTGCTCTTGCGCCAGATGGCGCCGGTCAGGTCAGTCATGGCGCAGCTCCCCGATGATCCCCTTGATCGTGTCCCTTGATTCTGCCTCACTCTGCGCCAGCCGAGTGACGCTCGCAAACGCCTCCTCGTAGGCCCGCAGCTCCGCAGGCTTGTCCAGGTAGAGCGCGCCGGTAAGGGACTCGCTGTAGACGACCGAGGGTTCGGGCGCCGCCCGACCGCCCTTTGTCGCCGGGAAGTCCAGGATGACGAACGACCCCGCGACGGCACCGAGGTGCGGGCCGGCGGCGAGCGGTACTACCCGCACCGACACGTTGGGCCGTTCCGAGGCTTCGAGGAGGGCGGTGAGCTGTCCGATCATGACGGCCTGTCCACCGACTGTGCGTCGCAGCACCGCCTCCGAGATGACAGCCTCCAACCGAGGGGGCTTGGGCAACCGGCGGCTGAGCAGGTTCTGCCGCTGCAGTCGCACCTGGACGGCGTGCTCGCGATCCTCGTCGGTCACGGCGGGTTGGTCGATGCGCGCCAACGCCTGGATGTACTCGCGAGTCTGGAGCAGGCCGGGAATGACCGTTTCCTGGCACTGGCGAAGGGATGCGGCGGCGGACTCCAGGCCCACGTACAGCTCGAACCACCTCGGTACCGCGTCCCCGTACGCGTGCCACCACCCCTTCGACTTCGTCTCCGCGGCCAGCCCTCGCATCGCCTCGGTCATCTCCGCGGACACCCCGTACAGCTCGCACATCGCCTTGACATCGAGCACCCGGACCGCGCCCAGGCCGCACTCGAGGCGCCAGATCTTCTGCCGGCTGTATTCCAGCGCCTCCGCCGCGGCGTCGAGGGTCACGCCGGCCTCGTTGCGGAACTGGCGCAGCAGCCGGCCGAGCTGTCGGCGCGGCACGGTCGAGCCGATGTCTTCCGCCATTCGGGCACTCCCTGGTTCCATCCGGCAACAACGAGTGACGTAGCTCTGCAACGTCTACTCGTTTCCACGAAATAAGTCAATGCACAACCCGGAAAGTCGCGGTTGGAACGTTGCGCGTCCACTGCGCACTGTCACAGGATGACTACCGGCACGATGGCCCGGCGATCTCTACCGCCCGGACGCTGTACCTGCCGATCGGTGATCCGTTGAGCAGCCCTGGTGCCGTACCGCTGAGCGAAGCTGCGGTGTCAGGGCGGGGTGGGCCCGCCGGCGCGGGACGGGCAGGCGGGCCCACCCCTTCCACGACAAGGAGGACAGGCTGATGAGCGTCAGTAACGATCGACCGGGGCGGGGCAGCGGGACGACCGCGTACCCCTCGCTGCTGCCGTGGCAGGTGCGCGAGCGCCGCTTCCCGCCCGCCCGGTTCGGGGGCCGCGGCCTCGACCCCGATGCGGTGTACGCCTACCTCGGCCGGGTCGCCGGTGACATGGCCTCGCTCCACGCCGAGATCAACAGGCATCGCCAGGAGACCCTGCGGATCAAGGTGGCGCTGCGCCGCTGGCAGTCCGAGCAGGCGCGGCAGGCGAACGGCGAGCGCCGGTGATCGAGCGCGGAGCCAGCGCGCGGGCCGCTACGAACCGGACCGGCGAGCGGAACCGGGGGAGGTTCCCAACGTCGGCCGAGAAGGTGCCGCCCGGCGGTGACCCGCCCCGGTCCGCCCGGCCGGCCGGGCACCACGACCTCTTTGTCACGCCCGCTCAGCTCGCCAGGGCGAACCGGCTGGCCGACCTGCACTGGCGCAGCCCCACCGAGGATCCGCGTACCAGGAAATGCCCGGACTGCCGCGCCGACGGCACCTGCCCCCGGGCGGCCTGGGCCGGCTCGATCATCGCGCGCTGCGTGCGGACGTACCGGCGATGAACGTCTTCGACCTGTCGCCCGCGCAGATCCGTAACCGGCTGATCCTGCGGGCGCGGCGGGCGGGGCTGGCCGCCGCGTCCGGACCGCAGCCGCCGCCACGCCCGCGCGGCATCCCCGCGTCGGTGCCGGCGGCGGTGGCCCCGGTGCCGGTCGTCCCGTGCGTGACCGTCGCCGCCGGGGACGTGGTGCAGCTCGCCGAGACCGACTACCGGAACGCGGAGGGTCCGCTGCGGCTGCGGGTCGTGCGGGTCCGGCCGGACCTGAGCGAGTGGTACGACGGCGAGTGGGTGTGGCTCGAAGGCGTCGAGATCGGTCCGGACGGTCAGGACGGCGCGCTCCGGCCGGTGCTGGCCCGGGTCGCCGCCCTTCGGCCGGATAGCTGAGGGGTCGACGTCTGCGTGCGGCAGCTGGAACGGGTCGGGCCGGCGGTTCTTGAACCCCGGCGGGTCTCGTGGAAGGGTCCTCCCATGCTGGAGCACCACCTGTCCGCAGGACCTGCGGCATGAGGCTGCTCCGCCGGCGACGGCACCTCAACCGCAGCGAGTGCGCGGCGGTCATCGCGGCGGCGGCGACACTCGCCGCGACGTTCGACATCACCTGGAGGGTCGGGGCCAGCGGGCAGGGCCACAGCCTGGAAGCGCTGGCCGGCAGCCTGGTCGAGGTCCGCCGGGAGGGCGGCACGTTCAGCCTTCCCGAAGAAGCGCGGGCCTGGTTCGACCTGGGCTTCGACATCCCGGACACGGCGTACGCTCTGGCGCTGATCCTCGTGTGGTCGTTCGCCGCGACCCGGGAATCCGGGGGTGGTCCTCCGAACGGGCACGTGCCCGTCGCGATGTGGCATCTGCGCCAGCTCCTGCCCCGCTCGGCGCACCGTGCGCTCGCCGACATCGAGCACGCCTTCGCGCGGTTCGAGTCGCCCGCACCTACGTGGGTCGGCTGATCAGGCTCACCCGATGTCCGGGAGCCGCCGGCTCGCCGCCCGCTCCAGGTGCAGCAACAGCAGGAAAGGCTTGGCGCGCTGGGCTGCCTTGCGCCAGGTGAGCGCCCGGAGGCCGTACTTGAACACGACCGTCGACGGCACGGTGGCGCCGAGGACGTCCCACACCACCTCCTGGGCGACCTGCCCGGCGATGCGCGGTCGGGCGAACTCCGCGATCGTTTCGCGGTAGCGACGGGTCAACTCGCGCGCCGTTGCCTCCGGTGTCAGGACCGGGTCGAGGCCCCGCGACAGCGCGAGCAGCGACTCGTCCAGCAGGCTCCGGAAGCCGGCGTTGTAGCGGCGGGACTCGACGATCTGGTCGACGCTGAGCTGGTTGAGTGGGCCGATCTGAAGCTGCCCCAGCACCTCCCGGACCACCGCGGCCTCGAAGCGTTGCGGTTGCGCCCGGCCGAGGCTCCGGGTGAGCTGTGCCTTCACCGCCGGATTGGACAGCATGCCGTCCTGCCGCAGCTCGGACGAGATGACGAGGGAGGCCATGTAGTTGCGCAGGCTCACGATCTCGGCCGCACCCTGCCGCAGCGTGCGCGGGTCGGTCTCGGTCCGGCGGTACGCCTCCTCCCGGATCGCCCGCATCACCTCGTCCATCCGGGTCAGGCTCTCGCGCAGTTGCCCCTGCTCGATGACCAGATCGGCGCGGCGGCCCCGCTTCGCGCCCTCGCCGAAGCGCACCCGGCCACCGTCGTCGACCTCGTACTCGTGGCCCCAGAGGCCCAGGAGCCCGGCCTCCCGCAGCTCGTCGACCCGCCGGTTGATCTCGGCGGCCCGCTCCCGGTAGGCGGCTGGGACCTCGAAGGAAGCCCGCAGCACGACGCGATCGGAGAAGAACACGACCGACTGCAGCACCTTGTCAATGGTGTGCGTGTCGACGAGACCGCTGTCCAGCAGAGTGAGCGACCGGGTCATCGAGCCCCCGCCAGATAGGTGAGGAAGTCCACCTCGTACAGGTGCATGCTCCAGGAGTGGTAACAGATTCTGCTGCCACGCAGTCCGAGCGCGAGGGCGGCGTCGGAGGCCAGCTGGGCGAAGGTCAACAACTCGGGCACGAACCCGACCCAGACGTCGACGCTGCGGGCGGTGAGGAAGAGTACGAGGTCGTCGCCGACGATCCGGAGGGCACCACCGACCGGCGACACCGGAAAACGACCGCCCAGGTCCTCCTCCGGCCGCCACATCGAGAAGACCGCCGACCTGCTGTGCTCGTCCTGCCGAAGCATCTCGGTGGCCTGCTCGAACTGGTCGATCGGCGACCCGTCCGCCGCGACCCAACGCCGCAGCCGCTGGTAGAGCAGCGACGATTCCCGCTGCTCGCCGAAGATCCGGTCGCGATAGTCCTTGATCAGTTCCGGGTACAGGTAGCCCTGCGGCGGGGTCAGGTCGGCCGGGTTCCGCAGCCAGACGGTGAGCCCCGGAATATCGAAACAGATCCCGTGCCGCGTCGCGACTCGCGCTGGCTCGCCGCGGGAGAAGACCGACAGCACGTCGTGCCAGCCGGATGCGACGGTGGCCACCTCAAGCTCCACGCGAAGGTCCTCCTGACGGTTCCCGGTCCGTTGCCTCGCGAAAGCTCGGCAGGGGCAGCACCGGCATCGCCGGCAGGTCGAACAGCGTCTGCCCGGTGGGAGGCGAAGTGCGGGTCACGATGCACACGTCGGTGGCAAGCAGCGGCACCTCCACGTCGAGCCCGTTCGCGGCAAGGGTCTGACCCGACGTCACGAGCAACACCCCGGCGCCGTCGTCGTCCGCGCGGATGACGCCCTCGGTGGCCCCGTGCAGCCGTACGATCCGGGTGGGTCGACGGTTGGCGCAGGCGGCGAGCCAGGCCCGGGTGATGGCCGGATATTCGGTGTAAATGGTTCGTGGCGTCCGGCCGGTCATCGTGCAGTAGGTGACGAAAGACGTCCGGGCCGGCGGCAGCGCGTGGAGTGCGAGCCCGTCGCCGTTCGCGAGACACCATTCGACGCATACGTCGTATCCGGTGATGCCGATGTCGGCGGCTCCCGAGGCCACGAGTTCCGGTATGTCGAAGCCCCGGCAGTGGACGAGTGATTCGGCGCCCAGGCGGTGCCACAGCGATCTCGGGTGAGCCTTGTCCAGGCCAGGGAAGCGGCTGCCGATGAAGTCGGCGACCGGGCCGTGCATTCGGCTTGACGGGCTGGGCACCGCGACGATCACCGCGACCTGCCCGGCGCCTCGGTCTTGGTCACCGATCGCACTCCGGAGCCGATGTCTTCGACCGGGACCACCGCGTCGACCAGTGCCCGGAGCGCGAACTCGGTCGGCTGCTCGGAGAACAACACCGTCTTGCCCTGCCCCACGGCATAGCCGACCTCGATGCACACGCTCACGCCCGCATATCCGCCGGCGGCGACGACGAAGATCGCATCCGACTTCGCGATCTTCGCGAGGAAGTCACGGGTGAGCTGGATCTTGTCCGGCTCGTCGACCTGCACGTGCTGCTCGTTGAAGTCATAGCGCGGGGTGTAGACGGTCAAGCCCAGGTTGCGGAACGCCGCCTCCGCACGTTGAGCGGTGTCGTAGAACTTGGAGCTGCTGCATATTGTGATCGCCTCGATGGCCGGCATCGGTCCTCCATGTACGCGGTCGATGGTCGTGCTCAGGTGAGCGGTATCAGATGCCGGGGCTCGTCGAGGTACCCGACACCGGCTTCACGCCGCAGAATCCTCTCCCACACCATCGAAGGCGCTTCTGATTCGATCGGCCGGGGCAGCTTCCGCCGGTCGGCGAGCGCGGGATAGTCCAGGTGGAACGGGCGCACCGCCAGGCGGCGCGGTAGCCCCGGGCTGATCCGGGCCAACTCGTGGAAGCTCATTTCAAGTTGTTCCTCGGTCCAGTCGTTTGCACCGACCGCCGGAAACAGATCGAAGCCGAGGTCGAGCGCCAGAACGATCCCGTCCCGGATGGCCGGCCAGCCGCCGCTGTCTGGCGCGTGATGCAGCGTTGTGTGCACCTTGACGCGCCGCAGCTCACCGCGTTCGGCGGCGGACAGCCGAAGGCCGCTCTGCTGCCACGCGTACGACAGGGCGGAGAGGTTCGACTCCACCTTGAGGACGACGGACCCGAGCAGGTCCCGCGCCGCCAAGGCGCGGTAGATCTCAATCACGAGGGAGGGTGCGAGCAGCGGCTCGCCGCCGCTGACGCGCAACAGGCTGAGCTGCCGATCAGTCGCCTGAGCCGTCCGCCTGAGTGCGACGAACTCGTCCACCACTGCGTCCGCGTTCGTGGTGAAGGCGTCCCGGCCGGCCAGGTGGCGGTAGTCGACGTAGCAGTAGGAGCAGCGGAAGTTGCACGCGGCGACGTGTGTGATGGCCGCCAGGTTGTGCTCCCACCAGTGCCCGCCGAGCTCCGCTGCCACCGTCACCGGGCTGTCGGACAGGTTGGCCAAATGCCGCAGAGTGGCGAACTCGGGGAGGGAGGTCGGCAGGCGCATCCGGTCCCGGCGCACCGGGGTGAAGAAACGGAACTGCCGGCTCTGGACGCCGCCGAGATCCGTCTTGCGCAGGTCGGTGAAGGCGTAGTCACCACCGCCGGTGTTCACGATCCGGTGTGCCCTGAGCAGGATCGGTCGTTGCTTCGACTCATCAGAAGCGTCCATCAGTTGAGCATCTCCATGACCGTGGCCTCGATCTCTGCAGTGGCCGAATGGCCTGCGAGTGCGACTCGGATGCGTCGACGCAGGGTCACGAAGCTCCGCCCCTCCTCGAGGTCGAGTCCAGCCACGAACTGACACTGGTCCTGGCCGAGCTCGGCGAGGCGTCGGTGCGTCCGGTCTGCGTCGTCGTACCGGGGGATGGGTAGTTTCCACACGTGTTTGTCGATATGCCGTTCGTCCTTGCTGTATGACATCAGCGGACGGGCGATCGTGGTAAGAGCCGGGCTGTTCAGGATCGCGCTGAGATAGTGACCTTCCGCCTGGCTGTCGATCGCGCAGTAGTAGAGCGCATGCTCGATGACCGCGGCCGGGTCGTCGACGATGGCGGCGGCGACGTGCATCCCGGAGGCGGAGTAGGCCAACCGAAGAGGCGGCGCGGGGAGCTGCGCGGTCAGCTTGTGTCGGAAGTCGAGCTGCTCGGCCAAGGTGAGGCGTGGACTGCTGCGGTGCGCCTCCCAGGTGGCCTCGGCCTTCTCCCACCACTCGGCGAGGCCGAAGTAGTAGTCGAGTCGGGACCCAGGCCCGGCCATCAGCGTGGAGCCGTCGAGCGGCAGCACCGCCTTCCTCGCGGGCAGGACCCGGTAGGGCAGCACGCTCTCGCCGAGGAGTACGGGGCGGATGAACTCGGATTCCACGACGCCTTCGAGCGAGGGCAGTTCCTTCCACGGGGCCTTCTCCAGGTTGCTGCGCGCCGAGCGCACAGCGTGGCGGCCAGCCCCGAGCCCGAGCCGTCCGCCGGAAGCCGTGTCCACAAAGAACAGCAGCTTCGGCACGATCGTGGCGCCCTGGGTAAATCGTGGCTTGTACGGTGACTCAGCGAGGGTCGACCCACAGGCGGCCAGATCGGCTTTCTCCCGAGTGATGAGAGATTCGACCTGCTGCCATGACCTTGCGTCCATCGGCACGCGTCCCGTCCAACGCTCGGTCACCGAGGGCAGGCGTCGGTAGGTGCTCAGCGATGCTCGGGCGCCGAAGATGACGCCGGCACCGCGTGGGAAAGGATGGGGGCGCAGGCGTCGCAGGTCCCAGGAGCCGGTAAAGGCGACAGCGGTCGGCTCGACGTTGTCCTCGTACCACCCCCTGCGAAAGCCCTCGAAGTACTCCCGATCGAGCACCGAGTTGGGCAGGACGAAGGCGAACGAGCCGTCATCGCGCAAATACTGCTGGACCGCTCGGGTCACGAAGAGAGCTGAGAGGTCCTGGTTCGTGGCGAACTCCCGGCCGTGCCAGAGCCCGCGGTCGCGGGAAAGCTCTCTGAATCGTGTCTGCATGTCGCGAGGCATGTGGCGGTACGAGAGCCACGGCGGGTTTCCGATTAGGACGTCCACCCGGTTGTCCTTCATGGCCAGCCAGACTGGCCGGGCCAGGTTGCGCAGGTAGTAGCTCCAGATGTGGTCGCGGCCCTCGTCGTGCAGCCGGCACATCGCCTCGAAGGTGCCACGGATCATTGGCTGGTCATCCGGCTCGATCTCCAGGTGGTGGAAGAAGGCCCCCAGTGACGGCGGGTTGTCCGGATCCCGCGGCTTGGCCGCGATGCCGGCGAGTCCGGAGACGATCTGGTCGAAGCGGCTCGGCTCGTTGAGCAGCTTCTTCGGAAACCGGAGCCACTCCTCGGCGTCGCTTGCGCTGTGGCCCGCACTGATTCGTACGTGCTCCTCGGTGAAGAGGTCGAGACGCTCCCGCCACTGCATGCTGTCTCCGAGATAGACCGGGATGGTGATGGCACCCCGCTGGTCGGTCAGTCGCCGGTGGCCGATGGCGAGCAGGTAGGTCACGCGGGCGAGCGCCACGGCGACCGGGTGCAGGTCGACGCCGATCACGTGATGGGTGAGCTGCGTCAGCGCGGCGTCCAGCGGCACGTCCGCCGTCTCGGCGGCGGCGAGATACCGGCGGACCGCGTGGAAGAGGAACGTGCCGGAGCCGCAGGCGGGGTCCAGCACCCGTTGCCGCAGCGGATCGGTGACGACCGTGTCGACGAGGTGCTCGGCGAGCCAGTCGGGGGTGTAGTACTCGCCCATCCGCTTGCGCGTCTCCGGGCCGATCATCGACTCGTACAGCACCTTGAGGATGTCGTGGTCGGCCCGCAGCCAGTCGAACCGCGCCAGTCGCCGGGTGAGCCCCTGGATGAACTCGCGACCGCCGGGCACCTCAGTGGTCCAGCCGAAGAAGTCGTGCTCGACCACGCCCAGGATGCGGGCCTGGTCGAACCGTTGCCCGGTGATGAGGTCCTGCGGCTGCAACTCCAGGGCGTCGATGCCGACGACCAGGTGCGCGATGATGTATGCGCTGTTCATCAACAGGGTGTGCTCGACGAACAGGTCCGGGTCGTCAACGAACTGGGTGCCCAGGGCGCTGTCGAGCAGCTCAGCCCACAGTTTCCGCTTCAACTCCACGGTCGGCACATGCTCGTGCTCCGCGTAGAGCGCGGCGAGCGCGGCACGGTCCAGCTTGTGGGAGGTGCTCTGCGCGCCGAGGCGGCGAGCCACCTCGGCGGGAGCCGGGCGGACCCGCTGGCTCGTCGCCAGCACACCTTCCAGCCAGTAGAAGAGGGCCAAACCGTCGGAGCGGGTGGCAGCGACCGTGTGGGTGTCGATGAGGGTCAGCGCGTCGCCGGTCAGCTGGTACGCCCGCCAGGTGGCGCCGTCGGTGAGGATGCCGACGTACCGCTGGCCGCTCTCCATGCTCCGCGAGCGCACGTAGCCGCCGAGCTGGCGCTCGGCCTCCAGCAGCGGGCGACCGGTCTGCAGCCGTCGCTTGACCTCGATGATGGTGTAGCCGACCTCGATGTCGATGCGCCGTCCACCGCCGGCCGGGGCCTCGAGGTCGACGTCGTCGAGGTGGGAGTCGGAGAGCCCGAAATCGCCGGTCAGCAGCAGCTGGCGGATGTCGGCCTGCAGGGTCGCCTCGCTGCGGGCGGCGCGCCGGTCGGCGATCCGCGCCAGCAGCGGCTGCAGTGTCGGAGGGAAGCCGTCGGGCGCGCGTACCTGCGGCCGGGGTGACGAGTGGCGGCTTCGGCTTACGTCTGGCGTACCGTCCGAGCGGGCCATGCACCAGTGTGGATATTGTGACTCGCCGAAGCCAAGCGATTACGAATGACTGTCGGATTAAGGACAGCTCACATTCGGTGACCCTATACGTTCCAGTCCTACGAATCCGGTGGTCGGTAGGGTGGCACCCACCGCCTCAATCGAACGTGCAGGAGGCCGCTTCGTGCCGCAGCTCGCCCTGGCCAACAGCGCCACAAGGTGCCGAAACGGGCGCCGCGACAAGTCGGCGGCAAGGGCGCTTCGCCGCCCAGCGACACGGTGAAGCGTGAGTACACGGTCCGACGCGGCCCCTGGGAAACCCCGGCGATGCGGGCCGGCGACGGCAGGAGGCCCGTGTGGCTGTGGCTACAGGACGAGGAGGTCCACGCCTCCCTCGTCCCGGTGGACGACACGCCGCCGCGTCGGCTGGGCCCCGCGGACGTCGCCCGACTCCTGCTCGCCGACCCGTCTCGGGCGATGCCGGCCATCCGTGCGCTGACCGGCGTCGCCGATGACGAGGAAGCCTTGGATTGCCTATGGAGCTGGCGTCGGTCCGCCCGGATCGCGGCCAACCTCGACGCCTCGGACCTGTCGGGCCGGCGGGTCGTGGAGGCGATGCGGAAACCCGACCGGCGCGACCCGGACGGCAGCATCGGCACGGTGTCGGGCGGCCTTCCGAGCATCAACAAACGCCGCCGGTGACACGGGCTGAGGTTCGGTCAGGCGGGCACCGATCCGAGGCCGACGCCGTCGAGCAGGTTGATCAGCTCGTCGTCGCGAGTCACCTCGTAGCCCCGCTCGCGTAGCTCCGCGATCAGCGCCGCCTCACGGTCGACCGGAACCTCCAGGTACCCACCGTCGTGGACCGTCAGCACGACCTCCCCGTACCGCTCCTGCAGGTCCTTCGGCAGCACGTCGAGCGCCCGCGCCGCCACCATCGTGGGCCAGCTCATCTCCACGACCGCCCCCAGCTCTGCGATGTCGAACGGCTCGTCGTCGGGGTGGTCGTCCTCGTCGTAGCACTCCGGGCCGGCCGGGTTCTCCAGATGGATCATCGGCACCCGACGGGCTTCGCCCCACGTACGCGCGGCGGCGAGCGCCCGGATCTCCGCGGCCTCCCCCGTGGCGGTGTCGGCGTCAACGAAGGCGAGGGTGTCGTGGTTGGTGGCGTGGCCGTAGACCAGGCGGTGCTGCGTCGTCATGGCGCCCATCCTGCATGAATGGTCCGACAAACCAAGATCGGCTGGCGCGGACACCGATCATCGTCGATCGAGGGTCAGCATCGCGAGCGTGCGCCACGTAGGGTGGGCTTCGGACCTCTCCCCGTAACCGGAGTGCATCTTGGGCCTGAAGTACTACCTCTACCTGTCGCATCTCAAGATCGGGCTCCTGGCGGCACAGGTCGCCTCCTCCGCGCAGCACGAGACCGAGCTTGCCGTGGACCTGAAGGTCGTCCGCTACAGCCGCAAGGCGGTCCTGCCCGAGCGCCACGACCTCGACAAGCTGGAGAAGGTGATCCGGCACCTGCAGGACGCCGACCAGATCGGCGCCGCGGACGAGGAACGCCCCTACGTCCAGGCCTGCCTGGAGATGCGCTGGCAGGTCTTCCCGACCGCCGGCATCGTGGTCTTCGCGGGGACGCTCGACGACCAGGTCATCGTCCTCGGTGGCTCGGCGTCGCACGTGGTCGGTGGCGGTGACGCCGAACCGGTGGGGTCGGTCCCGCCGTACCTGTTCCGCAAGCTTCAGGAACTGCGGGCCGACCCGGGCGAGTTCGACGACGAGCGCTTCCACGAGTCGCTGGCGCAGATCGGGGCCGCCCTCCCGGGGCCGGCGCAACGGGTCGAGTTCGTCGCGAAGCGGCTGGCCGAGAAGCCGGGCCTGAACGGCACGCTGCTGGGCAGTCCGATCTACGTGGCGCTCGTCGACTAGGGCCGCGGCGTGGACGCGGGGCAGGTCATCCGGTGGCGGCCGGGGGAGACCGTCCTCGACACGTTCCGCATCGAGGAGGTCGTAGAGACCGGCGGCACGGGTTTCGTCTACCGCGCCCATCACCTCGTCTGGGGCGTCGACCTGGCGGTGAAGACGCCGCGCCCGGACCTGGCCGCGGCGCCCGGGATCCTCGACCTGCTCGCCCAGGAGGCGCAGGCCTGGACCGATCTCGACCCGCACCCGAACGTGGTCGGCTGCAACTACGTGCAGCGCGTCGGCGCGTACCCGGTGATCTTCGCGGAATGGGTCGCGGGCGGTGACCTGACCGCGGCGGTCCGGGACGGGCGGTGCCGGGACCTGCCGCGGGCCCTCGACGTGGCGATCCAGATGCTGCGCGGCATCGGGCACGCCCACGCTGCCGGTCTGGTGCACCAGGACATCAAGCCGTCCAACGTCATGTACGACGGCGAGACGGCGAGGGTCACCGACTTCGGCACGGCCAAGGCGAAGGCGTCCGTCTCCTCGCCCCCGCAGCGTGGCGACGAGACCGGGTACGCGACGCTCGGCGGCTTCACACCGCAGTACTGCTCGCCGGAACAGGTCGACCCGGAGGGCCGGATCGGCCGGGCCAGCGACCTGTGGTCCTGGGCGCTGACCGTGATCGAGGTGCTGCACGGGCGCCGGCTCTGGCAGTGGGGCCACGAGGGTGCGGACGCGCTGGCGGCGCTGCGCGACGATCTCCCGCCGGCGCTGCGCGACCTGCTGGCGGGCTGCCTCGACCCCGATCCCCGGTCCCGGGTCGGCGACACCGCGCAGGCGGAGGCCGTCCTCCTGGACGTGTACGCGGACGGCACCGGAAGCCCCTACCCGCGCTCCGACCAGATCCCGCCGTCGCTGCGGGCCGACGGCCTGTCCAACAAGGCGCTGTCGCTGTGGGACCTCGGTGAGCAGAGCCGGGCGATCGAGCTGTTCGAGCGGGCCAAGGTGATCGACCCGAACAACGTCCGCGCGGTCTACAACCACGGGCTGATCAGATGGGCCGACGGCCTGGTCACCGACGAGACCCTGCTGTCGGAACTGCGTGCTACCGGCGACTCCTGGGAGGCGCACTACCTGGCCGCGATGGTGCACATGGAACGCGGCGACGGTGTCCTCGCGGCGCACCACCTGGCCGAGGCGGACCGGAAGCATCCGGGCTCGGCCGAGATCGCGGTCGCGCGGGAACGCTGCGCCCGGCTGGAGCCGAGAGGCACCCTCGAGGTGTTCGGGCGCACGTCCGGCAGGGTCGTGGCGATGGCCTGCGACCACGACGCGACCCACGTCGTGGTGGCGGAGGATTCGGGCCGGGTGCGGATCTGGGACGCGTTCGCGGGCCGGGTCGTCGCTGAACTCGCCGATTCCGGTCGGACTCCCGTCGACGTCGCCATCGATCACGCCGCTACCCGGATCCTCGTCTGCTACCGGGATGCCGTGGTCGAGGCGTGGCGTCTCGTCGACGGAGCCGCCGAACTGGACGGCCGGTGGGAGGGAGGGACGGCCGTGGCGCTCAGCCCCGAGGGCGGCTTCGCGGCCGTGGGGACGGCCGACGGTCGTGTCCTCGTCCTCCGCGCCGGCACGTGGGAGACGGTGGCCGACATCCGGCCCCACGAGGGCAGGGTCACCCGGGTGGTCCTCGGCCGGGACGCCGAGGTGTTCGTCTCGGCCTCCCTGGGGCGTGCCCACTCGGGCGTCGACCACCGGGTGGAGCAGTGGTGGCCGCTTCGTCGCACCCGGATGCGGGGCCTGCAGATACCTCCCGACGAGGTGGAGCCCGAGGACCAGAAGGTCGCAGTGGCACCGTACGGCTCCACCGTCCTGAGGTGCGGCTTCCGCTCCCTGATGGCGGTGGACATGCGGGTCTGGGACGGGCCTCGACAGTGGGAGATCCCCTGGCTGACGAGTTACGACCTGCTCGGCGTCTCGGACCGTGCGGGCTGGGCCCTGGTCGACCCCGGGACCGGAGACCTCCAGGTCCTCGAACTGGCCAACCGCCGGTGCGTCCGCACCTTCCCCAAGGACTTCGAGCGGGGTACGCGTCGCGATGCGACGACGTTCAGCGGCGACTGCGGGTACGCCGTCGTCGCCGAGTCGGTGGGCTTTCCCCGCGACCAGACCTCGCTGTCCCGCCTGCCCATGCCGCTCAGCGGACACCTCGCCCCGTGGTCGTACGCGCCACCCCGCCCGGTCGGTGTCCTCGCCCACGAGGAGAGCGCATTCGAGCAGGTCATGGACCGAATCGAAGCGCTGATCAACTCCGGGGAGTCACGGGCGGCGGCCGAGGCGATCCGCGAGGCGAGGGCCATCCCCGGCTATCACCGCCACCCGCGCCTGCGCCGTGCGTCCCGAGCCGCCGGCCGGGATCTGCGGCGCACCGGGCTGGCCGGCGTCTGGGTGCAGCAGGAGTTGTCCGACATCATGCTCACACGGGGAACCTTCGACGTCAGTGACTCCGGGAGGCTGTTCGCCTTTCCCGCCAACGTCGGCGAGGTGGAGGTCTTCGACCTGGAGACGTACGAGAAGGCGGGTTCGGTGGCCCAGCAACGGAACCCCGCCACCACGCTGAGCTTCGCCAGGGGCGAACGCGATCTGGTCATCGTCTACTCGGACGGGTCGGTCGCCTGTCACGACACCGCCACGTTCCAGCCACGGTTCCGGGTCGCCGGTGCGCTGCCCCGCGACGAGGGGACCACGACGCTCGACCTCTCCGGCGACCTGCTGACCGTCGGATTCGGGTACGGCCTGGCGACGGTGTGGTCGCTGGAGGCCGCAGCCTGCGTCGCGACGGTCCGCACCGGGCCCGGCACCATCGGCGGTGTCACAGCCGACGAGGAGTCCCGCCTGGTCGCCGTGCACCTGCGAGCGGGCGACACGAACACCGTGGAAGTCCGGTCGATGGACACGGGAAAGCCCGTGCGGACGTTCCACGTCGACGCGCACACGGAGATCCGCTTCGCCTCCGGCGTGCTGCTGATGGCGGGGATGACCCGCCTGACCGCGTGGCGACCGGGTGGCCGGCGCCCGCTGTACGAGCTCCAGTGGGTCAAGCACACTTCCTCGGCCACCCTGTCCTTCACCGCCGGCCGTCGCCTCGCGGCCATCGCCGGTCAGCGAGGTTTCGTCGTCTGGAACACCGCGACCGGCGACCTGGTATTCGACGGAAGGGCCGTCGGCGATCCCGACCACCCCGTCTACGGGATCGACACCGTGGCGGTGTCCGCCGACGGAACGTTCGCCGTCGCGGGGGACCCGGGCGAGCAGACCGTCGATGTCTGGGACCTGCGAACAGGACGCCGGATCCGCACGCTGCACGGTCACCTCGTCCGGGTGAACACGGTACGCGTCGACGGCTCCTTCAGCACCGTCGTCACCGGCGACTTCGAGGGCAACGTCCGCATCTGGGGCCTCGACTGGGACTATGGGGAGTGATCCATCATGTTCGGACGCCGCCGCCGGCACGAGGAGCTACGGGCGAAGTTCCTGACCAACCGGGATCGGGTCCGGTCCTGGTGGGAGGACTGGGAGATCCCCGAGGTCGTGTGGACCGACGAGTTCGATGATGTCCCCTCACCCTGGATCGTGCTGGAGCAGGACCGGGAGAGCTGGCTCAGGATCCACGCGCCCGTCACGGACACCTACTTCTGGATGTTCCGCGGGCGTCCGTTGACCCCGGGCGTCCGGGAGGTGCGGGTCCGATGGCAGTTCGGAGCGGGGCACCGGTTCGAGGAACTCGACCTGGCGATCGTCAGCGTATGCGACCCCGCGTACCTGGCCGAGAAGCTGACCCTGGCGGTTCACCAGGCCCGGTTGAAGGGCTGGCGGGACGAGGACGCGCAGCCGGTCTACCAGTGGCTGGTCGAGGGCGTCGGCATGACGCCCCTCGGCAACGCCGTACGGGGCACCAAGCGGTTGGGATTCGTCCTGATGACGTTCAGCCGTTTCCCTGACACCGACGGCAACGTGATCGTGCGACTGACCGCGGTCGAGACCGACCGCGCGCAGGACGGCTCACCGCTCGACGCCGACGGTGTGTCCATTCCCGAACGGTAGGCGATCGGCGCCGGAGGTGACGGTGCGGATGCCGTACGGCAGTTGCGGCGCGCAGGGACGAGCGCGGCGGTCGAGGCGTTCGGGGCGTGCCCTGAGCAGAACCGCTGGCCTCGGAACCGCCGCGGCGGGCAGGCTGCCGGCATGGCGACGGGCTTCGGCGGTGAGGTGGCGACCTACTACGCACGGCATCGGCGCGGCTATCCGCCCGAGGTGCTCGACGCGCTCGCGGCAGCCTTCCGTCTCGGCGGCGACGACACGGTGGTCGACCTCGGCTGCGGCACCGGTCAGTTGAGCCTCCCGCTCGTCGAGCGGGTGCGCGCGGTCATCGGCGTGGACCCGGAACCGGACATGCTGGCGATCGCCCGGCGTACCGCCCTCGACCAGGGGATCGGCAACGCCACCTGGGTGCTCGGCAGCGATGGCGATGTGCCCGCGTTGTCCCGGCTGCTCGGCGGGGGGAGGGTCGGTGCGCTGACCGTCGCCGTCGCCATCCACTTCATGGACCGCGACACGCTGTTCGAGGCGGCCAGGCCGTTGCTGCGCCCCGGCGGTGGCATCGCCGTCGTCACCAACGGCGAACCCCTGTGGACGCAGGACGCCGAGTGGTCGCGCGCACTGCGCGGATGCCTGGAGCGGATGCTCGGCCACCCGGTCACGGCGAGATGCCAGACCGACGAGGACGGGCGTCGGCGCAACCGGGAGGCGCTCGTGCGTGCCGGTTATCGGTACGAGGAGACGTCGGTGCGGTACGACGTACCGCTCACCGTCGGCGACATGGTCGGCGGCGTCTTCTCCGCCATGTCCGCCGAACGGTTGCCTACCCTGCAACAACGCGCGGCGCTCGCCGCCGACGTGCGCGACGCTCTCGGCGGGGTGGACGTGGTGACCGAGCAGGTCATTGTCAGGTTGCAGTGCGGGATCGCCGGCTCATAGCCGATCGCCGGACGGGGTTTCAGCTACGTCACCAGGCGATAGTTGGGGATACCTCTGGTGCGTTCCTCGATCGGCGCGGCAGTGGACAGGGCCGTCACTCCGGCGGGAACCGGAGCCCGCGAGATGTGGATGCCCTCCAGGCAGGTGTCGCACCAGAACGAGACGTAGCCGTACCGGGCGCCGGGCGGCGTGGTGAACACCATGCGCAGGGTCCGGTGACCGCAGTTCGGGCACTGGTGGTCGGACTCGGCGGGCAGGGTGCGATAGACGACCTCGTACGCGTCCAGCCACTCGTCGAATGAAGCCACCAGCTACTCCTCCGGTCTGACCGGGTGGTTCTCCCACCACTGGTCCTCGTGAGCATAGGCACGATCCTCGAATGCGATCGCCTCGTCACGGTTTCGGGGATAGGGGCGCCCTGCGCGGAGTTCCTCCACGTGGAACCGCTCATGCGCGAGCGTACGGGCGAGGTCCTCCTCGCTGTGGAAGGCGTTCCGGCAGAGCATGACCGACTGGTCAGCCCTGGTCACCCCGTGAATGCCCGACCTTCCCTTGTCGATCACGAACCGGATGTCGGAGGTCTCGATGCCGTACTTCGCGGCGATCTGCTGCACCGACTCCATGGTCATCGGCATGCGGGGTCCGCGTCCTCTGCCACGTACCCGATTCAGGTTTCCCGCTTCGGGCTCAGCCGCTCGCAAGCGGCGCAGCGCCTCCCTGAGCTTGTCGATCAGGTCGCCGAGACGCCGCACCTCCGGCATCAGCCGCCGCAGACTCGCCAGCAACCCTCGCAACAACCGCGCGATCCGCGCCGCCCACGACGCCACGGTCGTCGTCACCTGCTCCACGACCAGCGGCGTAGCCAGCCCGGCCGTGGCGACCAGCTCGGCCGCGTACACGATCAGGCGGGACACGCAGGCGGCGACGGCGTCGCGGACCAGCAGCCGCACGGCCGCGACCAGGCCGGCGGCGCCCTCGGTGATCGCTGCCATCGCCTCGGCGCCCTGCGCCAGCCCGGTCACGGCCTGCTGCTGCTCGGCCGCCCAGCGGCGGTAGCCGGTGGCGGCGGCACCGGTCCAGCCGGCGACCTCGGTGCGGACGGCGTGGGCCAGCTCGGCGGCGTCCTCGCGCAGCGACGCGGCGACGTTGCGCCAGGTCTGCGCGTGCGCGGTGATCTCGGCGGGGTCACCGGCGAGCCAGTCGAGGGCCTCGCTGAGCGGCTTGACGTGCTCGATGAGCCAGGCGATGCCGTACTGGAGGAGGACCCCGGCCGGGTCGGACACCAGGGCGAGCGCGTCGAGGCCGGCGCTGACGACGCCGAGGCTGCCGTCGATCCAGCTACCGGTGCGGACGCCCTGGGCGATGAGTTCGATGTCCTCGCAGATCCACACGCCGGCCCAAGGGCTCGGTCCGGTGTCCGCCGCGGCGGCGACCAGCGGGTTCGTGGTCACCGCCGCTGCCGTACCCGGTCGAGCAGGTGCGCGGCGCGGGCGTCCGACGCGCGGTAGCGCTCGGCGCTCGACCGTACCTTCTCGGCGGTGTCCCGGACCGAGGCGGCGGCGGTGCCGATGCCGTCGGTCAGGGTCCGCTGGAGGCCGTCGAGCAGGACCGGCATGATCGCGCAGAGCTGCCCGTACGCGTCGGCGCTCAGCCGGACGTGCTGGCCGGCCTGCCGGGCGGTGTCGATGCTGTCCGCGCAGCGGCCCAGGTGGGCGGCGTGTGCGGTCAGGTCGTCCGGGTCGACCTGGAGGCCGTCACCGGCCGGCATCCGGCGTGCCCGGGTCGGGGTCGAGACGCCGCTGGTGGGATTCGACGATCGCCCGCGCGGCCGGGTCGTCCGCGCCGAGCGTTTCGGTGGTGGCCTCGGTGAGACGTCGCAGCAGGTCGGCGCGGGCGTCCCGGGTGACCGCCAGGATCTGCCGGGCGGTGTGTGCGGCGGAGTGCTGCCGGACACGTTCGTCCAGCCGCAGGCCGGTGAGCAGCCCGGACGCGTCGACGGTGGCCTCGACCAGCCCGTCGGCGCTGCGGGCGGTGCCGGTCAGCGCCTGCGTGCGGGCGGACAGGTCGCGGGCGCGCGCCGCCCGGTCGGCCAGCGACGACTCCCACTCGTTGAGCCGTCGTGCCGCCGCGTCCAGCGCGGCCTCGTCCGCCCACATGACAACCCTCCCCAGAGGACAGCGGTGACCGACACGTTAGCAACCCGTCGCGCTGCGTGTGGGCCCCGTGACGTCGCGACGACAAACGCACTCCCTTGTGGATGGACGTCCCGTCGAGCCGGGCGTTGCTAGACGATTCTCGAACGGCACGCCGACGGCACGTACCGAGCCCGCGTCGACGTGCAGGACGACGGTGGCGTCTGGCGCCAGAAGCGCGGTTCGAGCACCTTCTTCCCGGACAACTGGACGCCGCAGCGGGTCGAGGAGACGATCGAGGGCGCGTTCCGGTCCGGCGGCCCGCACCCGGACGACCCGCACAAGTGGCAGGGGAGGGCCACGGGCTGCTGGTCGAAGGCTTCTACAATCCCGGTGGCACGACGTGGTACTCGGCTTGGCCGGTTTGGGGGCCGCTAGCTGTGGGTGACATCCAGTTCGGGCGCAATCAGAACGGCGCGCCCACCATGACCAGCGGTGACGCGCGTTTCCGCCCGTTCGCCTCCCAGCTCGTCAGCGACATACAGACGTATGCCCCGGACTGCCTCGAGCTGTTGCAGTGCATCGACGACGTGATGTCCGGGCGGTCGGACCACGAGGAGTACGAAGGCAATTCCGCCGTGATGCGCTGCACGCCGACCGGTGTCAGTGTGGACAGCCTCGGGCCGGTGCCGTCGGGGGCGTCGTACACCGTCGACGAGGCCCGCGCGGTGATCCTCGCCTACTTCGACTTCGTCGCGCCTACGCCTGCGGAGAAGAAGCGCCACCTCGCGACCTGGGAGCGGGAGAACGGCGGCCCCTTCCCCGGGCGGCACCTGTTGCGTCTGCCCGGCTGACGCCGCTCAGCGGGCCAGCCGGGTGATCGCCGCGACGGACCGGTCCACGTCCGCCTCCGTCGTGGTCGCGTTCGACACCGAGATCCGCATCAGCCGCCGTCCCCGCCACGTCGTCCCGCCCACCCAGCACGTCCCGTCGGCCTGCGCCGCGGCCACCACCCGGTCGGTGCGCGCGTCGTCGCCGAACCCGACGAGCACCTGGTTGAGCACGACGTCGTTCACCACCTCGAACCCGGCCGCGGTCAGCCCGTCGGCGAACCGCCGGGCCAGCGCGCAGCACCGCTCGACAAGCGCGGCGACGCCGTCGCGGCCCAGCTCCCGCAGGCCGGCCCAGACCGCGAAACCACGGGCACGGCGCGAGGACTCCGCGGTCAGGTCCGCGCCTGCGGGCACTCCACCGGAACCGACGAGGTACGCGGCCGCGTACGACATGGCCGCCGCGTGCACGTCGGGCCGGGCGCAGAACGCGAACGCGGTGTCGTACGGCAGGTTCAGCCACTTGTGGCCGTCGCAGGCCCACGAGTCGGCCGCCTCCAGCCCGTCCACCAGGTGCCGGGTGGCCGGACTGGCAGCCGCCCACAGCCCGAACGCGCCGTCCACGTGCGCCCAGCCGCCGTACCGGTGGACCAGGTCGCAGGCGCGGCGCAGGTCGTCGCACGCGCCGGTGTTCACGTTGCCCGCCTGCAGGCAGACGATCGTCGGTCCGGGACCGGCCTCGCGCAGCGCCGCCGCCAGCGCGTCCGGGTCGATCGCGCCCTGCGGGCCGGCCGGCACCGGGCGCAGCGCGTCGGTGCCGAGGCCGAGCAGGCGCAGCGACCTGTCGATGGTGGCGTGCCGTTCGGCGCCGGCGAACACCCGGACCGCCGGCGCGCCGGACAGGCCGCGTCGTTCCACGTCCCACCCGGCGTCGGCGAGCACCTGGTGACGGGCGGCGGCGAGCCCGGCGGTGTTCGCGGCCTGCCCGCCGGTGACGAACCCGGCCGACGCGGTCGCCGGGATGCCGAGCAGCTCCTTCAGCCAGGCCCCGGAGGCCGTCTCGGCGGCCACCGCGGCGGGGGAGGTGACCGCGTTGAACGCGATCTGGTCCCACCCGGCGGCCAGCATGTCCGCGGCGGTCGCGGCCGGCAGGGCGCCGCCGACGACGAAGCCGAAGTAGCGCGGCCCGGCGGTGGCCACGAGTCCCGGTTCGGCGGCGGCCACCAGTTCCGCCAGCACCTGCTCGGCCGGGGTGGGCGCGTCCGGCAGCGGGCCGGTGAATGCCTTGTTCAGCGCGGCCTGGTCCACGGGTACGCCGACCGGCCGGTCCGGCAGCGACAGCCGGTAGTCGGCCGCGTGGTCGGCGGCGCGCCGGAACAGGTGCCTCAGCTCGTCCATCGCCGCACCCTAGCCGAGGGTGTGTTTCCTGCGAGCCGCCCTCATGACCCGTCCTGACCTCCGGGAACCCCGAGCGCGGCGGTGATTCGGTCCAGGTGTACGGCGACCGGCCCGGCGGTGAGCAGGCCGCTGCCGGCCCCGGCCAGCTCGTGCGCCGCCGGGGCGAGCGCGCTGCGGGCCCGGAGCATCGTGTCCCGGTCCCCGAGCGCCACGGCGGCGCGGCCGGTGAGGCACCACAGCGCCTCCATGAGCAGGTCACGTGGCGGTGCCGGGGTGCGGCGCAACGCCCTCGCGGCCTCGTCCCGGCGGCCGGCGGCGAGCAGGAGCAGCGGGCGGGCCCAGGGCGCGTACGGGCCCCAGTCGGTGTCGGCGGGGAAGCCGGCGGGCCGGTCGTGCCACACCCGCAGGCAGAGCAGCGCCAGCGGCAGCAGTCCCCGTTCCACGCCCGGCATCCCGCAGCCGGCCAGCGCGGTCGCCCACGACCGGTACGCCGCCTCCGCCTCCGGGTAACCGGCGCCGGTGGCGGCGGTCCGCATGGCCCGGTAGCCGCCGGTGAACACGCCGACGAGCGGGCTCTCGTGCCGGGCGGCGAGCCGGTCCGCCGCCTCGGCGTGCGTGTCGGCGCCGGTGAAGTCGGCGAGCGCGCTGCGCGCCTGCACCCGGATCAGGTGCCCGAGGATCTCCACGGTGGCCAGGCCGTGCCGGGCCGCGAGCGCGACCAGCTCGGCGCCGATGGCGTCCCGCTGCGCGGCCAGCCCGGCGCGGTGGAACGTCTGCATGTACACGCCGTTGAGCGCCTGGGCCAGCAGTGCCGGGTCGGCCACCCGCCGGGCGATCGCCTCGGCTTCCCGCGCCGCCTCGGCCGGGCCCGCCGACGCCGTACCGCGGGACTCGATCGCGACGGTGGCCAGCAGCCGGGCGCGGGTGGCCTCCGGCGCGTCCGGGCCCAGCCCCGCGAGGGCCCGCTCCGCCGCCGCGACGACCCGGGCCGCCTGCGCCGGGTCGTCCGAGCGGGTCCAGATCGCCGGTACGTCGTACCCGCCGATCACCCGCGCGGTGAACTCCGGGTCGCCCAGATGCTCGGCCGCGGTGATGGCCGCCTCGCGCTGGTCCCGGGCCGCCTCCAGTCCGCCCGGCCCGGTCACCGCGAGGCTGCGCAGCATCCCGACAGTCGACTCCAGCCGGGCCCGCGCACCGGGCACCACGCTGCGTTCGTACGCCGCGGCGGTCTCCGCCCAGACCCGCGCCGGGCCGCTCGGCTCGGGTTCGGCCTGGCGCAGCACGTCGGTCTCCAGCCGCCGCAGCCGCGGTCCCGGGTCCAGGCCGAGCTGGTCGCGCAGCAGTTCCCGGGCCCGGCGCAGCACGGCGAGCGCGTCGGCCTGCCGCCCGGCCCGGTAGAGCGCCGACGCCAGCAGCGCCCACCCGTCCTCCCGCCACGGGTGCGCCGCGACGTGGGCGTCGAGATCCGGTACGGCGTCGGCGGCCCGGTCCAGCGCCAGCAGCGCCTCGGCCCGCCGCTCGACAGCCGTCAGCCGGATCTGGTCGAGCCGGGACCGTTCGGCGTGCGCCCACGGCTGGTCGAAGTCGGCGTACGCGGGTCCGCGCCACCAGCCCAGCGCCTCGTCGAGCCGGTCGAGCGCGGCCCGGGGCAGCGCGTCGGCCGCGGCGGTGACGGTGTCCTCGAACCGCCAGGCGTCGACGGTGTCCGGGGCGGCGCGCAGCGCGTACCCGGGTCCGTCGGTGACCAGCAGCCGGGCCGGCTCGCGTGGCGGACGGTGTGGTTCCAGGCGGCGGCGCAGCGCCGCGACGAACGTGCGGACCGCGCCCACCGCGCCGGCCGGTGGGTCGTCCCACAGGTCGTCGACGATCTGCCCGACCGGCACGGTCCGGCCCCGGGCGACGACCAGCCGCGCCAGCACGGCCCGGTGGCGGGGCCCCTTGAGGTCGACCGGCGCACCGGCGTCGTCCCAGGCCGTGACCGGACCCAGCACACCGAAACCGACAGGCACCGACCCTCCTCGACCCGGGCCACCGTATCGCGCTCATCGGTTGCTCATCCGGCGCCGCCACGCTGGACCGGTACGACGAGACGAAAGAGGGATCGAGATGAGCACCACCATCGCGGGATTCGACTACCAGCGCGTTCCGGTCGCCGAGGGCGTGACGCTGAACGTGGCGGTGGGCGGTTCCGGCAGCCCGGTCGTGCTGCTGCACGGCTTCCCGCAGACCCACCTGATGTGGCGGCACGTCGCCGCCGACCTGGCCGCCGAGCACACGGTGATCTGCCCGGACCTGCGCGGCTACGGCGCCAGCGACAAGCCGGCCGCGGACACCGAGGACACGTATTCCAAGCGGACCATGGCCGCCGACGTGGTGGCGCTGGCCCGCGCGCTCGGGCACGAGCGGTTCGCGCTGGCCGGGCACGACCGGGGCGCCCTGGTGGCGGTCCGGGCCGGCCTGGACCACCCGGACGCGGTCACCCACCTGGCGTCGCTGGACGTGCTGCCCACCCTCGACATGTGGGACGTCCTGCACGGCGTGTCCGCGTCGGTCGCGTTCCACCTCTACCTGATGGCCCAGCCGCCCGGCCTGCCGGAGCGGATGATCGCGGCCAGCGCCGACGCGTTCTTCGGGCACTTCCTCGACGCCTGGGCCGGTGACCCGGCGGCCGTGCCGGCCGAGGTGCGCGCCGAGTACCTGCGGGCCTCCCGGGAGGCGGTCGACTCGATCGTCGCCGACTACCGGGCGTCGGCCGGGATCGACGTGGCGCACGACCGGGCCGACCGGGACGCCGGGCGGCGGCTGGCCATGCCGGTCACCGTCGTCCAGCAGGACTGGGGCGCGGTGCTGGGCTACGACGCGGCGGCGGTGTGGCGGGCCTGGGCCCCGGACCTGGAGCACCGCACCACCACGGCCGGGCACTTCATGGCCGAGGAGGCCCCCGGCGAGATCAGCGAGGCGCTGCGGGCGCTGCTCAAGCGGTAGGTACGGCGGTCCGGGCGCGGGTGGCGCCCGGACCGTCGCCCCCATTCGCCGGATCCGTTGGCGGACGCCCTACCGTACGTTGTACGTTAGTGCCCTCGTCGACGGAGGGGGCACAGACGTGGAACACGCGATCCTCGCGGAGGGCCTGCGCAAGCGGTACGGGGACACGGCCGCGCTTGATGGATTCGACCTGCGGGTGCCACCGGGCACCGTGTGCGGGCTGCTCGGCCCGAACGGCGCCGGCAAGACCACAGCCGTACGCATCCTGGCCACGCTGCTGCGCTTCGACGCCGGGCGGGCCGAGGTGGCCGGCTTCGACGTGGCGGAGCAGGCCGACCGGGTGCGCCACCGCATCGGCCTGGTCGGCCAGCACCCGGCCGTGGACGAGGCACTGAGCGGCCGGGAGAACCTGGTCATCTTCGGCCGGCTGTTCCACCTGGACCGGGCCGGGGCGAGACGGCGGGCGACCGAGCTGCTCGACCGGTTCGGGCTCGCCGACGCCGGCGGGCGGCCGGTACGCACGTACTCCGGCGGCATGCGCCGCCGCCTCGACCTGGCCGCCGGCATGATCCTCGCGCCCTCGGTGCTGTTCCTCGACGAGCCGACCACGGCGCTGGACCCGCGCGGGCGCAACGAGGTGTGGGAGGCGGTACGCGACCTGGTGCGCGCCGGTACCACGGTGCTGCTCACCACGCAGTACCTGGACGAGGCCGACCAGCTCGCCGACCGTGTCTGCGTGCTCGACGCCGGGCGGGTGATCGCCGAGGGCACCCCTGATGCGCTGAAGTCCCGCCTCGGCGGCGACCGGATCGAACTCGTCGTCCGCGACGCCGCCGACCTGGCCGCCGCCGCCGGGCGGCTGCGCGCGGCCGCCCGCGCCGAACCGGCGGTCGACCCCGACCGGCGGGCGGTCAGCGCCCAGGTCGGCGACCGGGCCGGCGCGCTGACCGAGGTGCTGCGCGCGCTGGACGCCGACGGCGTGACGGTGGCCGACGTGGCGCTGCGGCGACCCACACTGGACGAGGTGTTCCTCCAGCTCACCGGCGGGACGTCCGCCGCCCGTACCGGCGTGGAGGTGACCGCGTGACCGCGACGGTGAACCCGGCCCGGCGTCCCTCGCTGGCCGGTGACGGCCTGACGCTCACCGGGCGCGCACTGGCGCACTGGCGGCGCGAGCCCGGCCCGCTGATCGGCTCGCTGGGCTTCGACATCCTGATGGTGCTGATGTTCGCGTACCTGTTCGGCGGCGCGCTCCAGGTACCGGGCGGCGGCAGCTACCGGGAGTTCCTGATGCCGGGCATGTTCGCCATGACCATGGTCTTCGGCATCAGCATGACCACCATGGCGGTCTCGGCGGACCTGGACCGCGGCGTCACCGACCGGCTGCGGTCCATGCCGGTGTCCCGGCTGGCCCCGCTGCTCGGCCGCGCGGTCGCCGACCTGATGTTCGCGGTGGTGACGCTCGCCGTCATGCTGCTCGTCGGCCTGGCCGTCGGGTGGCGGGCGCGCGGCGACCTCGGCGACACGCTCGCCGCGCTCGGGCTGATCCTGCTGCTGCGGTTCGCGCTGGTCTGGGTGGGCGTCTTCCTCGGCCTGACCGTGAAGGGGCAGAGCGCGGTCACCGCCGTGCAGACGCTGGAGTTCCCGCTGGGCTTCCTGTCCAGCGCGTTCGTGGCGCCGTCCACCATGCCCGCGTGGCTGGGCGCGGTCGCCGAGTGGAACCCGCTGTCCGCGACCGTCGGGGCCACCCGGGAGCTGTTCGGCAACCCCGGCTGGGGCGGCGACTCGTGGGTCGCCGCGCACCACCCGCTGCTGGCGGTGCTCTGGCCGCTGGTGCTGGTCGCGGTGTTCCTGCCGCTGTCGCTGCGCCGCTACCGGGCGCTGAGCCGCTGAGCCGGACCCCGGGGGCGGAGCGTGTGCCGCCCCCGGGGCACCGGTCACGGCCCGGTGAGCACGACCAGCTCGCCGGTGGCCCGGGTCATCGCGACGTACCGGTCAACCGCCCCGGCGATCCCGTCGCCGAACGCCTCCGGGTCGACCAGCACCACCAGGTCGAACTCCAGCCCCTTGGCCAGCACCGGGCTCAGCGACCGGACCCGGTCCGAGGCCGGGAACGCCGGATCGCCGATGACGCACGCGACGCCCTCGCCGTGGGCGGCGAGCCAGCCGTCCACCACCGCCCGCAGCTCGGCGCGGTCGCCGTACCGCACCGGGGCGCCGTCGCGGATGGACGTGGGCACGTTGGCGTCCGGGAGCACGGCCCGGATCACCGGCTCGGCCGCCGCCATCACCTGCGCCGGGGTGCGGTAGTTGACAGTCAACGTCGCCACCTCGACCCGGTCGAACCCGGCCCGCGCCAGCCGCTGCGGCCACGACTCGGTGAACCCGTGCCGCGCCTGCGCCCGGTCGCCGACCACGGTGAAGCTGCGCGACGGGCAGCGCGCCAGCAGCATCTGCCACTGCGCGTCGGTCAGCTCCTGCGCCTCGTCCACCACGACGTGCGCGAACGGCCCGGCCAGCAGGTCCGGATCGGCCACGCTCAACGCGCTGGAATCGACCAGGCTGGTCCGCATGTCCTCGCCGTACAGCATGGTCATCAGGCCCTCGCCGTCGTCGTAGGCGTGCGAGGCGATCAGCGCGTCGACCACCGTGTCCATCTCGGCGCGCTGCGCGGCCAGCACCGCCTCGTCGCGGCGCCGCCGCAGCGACGCCTCCGGGTCGCCGACCCGCCGCCGGGCCGCGTCCAGCCACGGCAGGTCCGCCACCGTCCAGGCCCGGGCACCGGCCCGCCGCAGCGTGCGGATCTCCTCGACGCTCAGCCAGGGTGCGCACCGGCGCAGGTAGGCCGGCACCGACCACAGGTCGGCCACCACGTCGAGCGGGTCGAGCAGCGGCCACGCCCGGCCGAACGCGGTGACCAGTTCCCGGTCGCGCCCCAGCGCCCGGCGGACCGCCTCCTCCGGCTCGTCGCCCCGGTACTTCTCCACCAGGATCGTGAGCAGTTCCTCCCACACGTCGTCGCGGGCCTCGTTGTGCGGGACGCCCGGGCCGGCCGCCTCGAACGCCGTCGCCCAGTCGTCGGCGGTCAGCCGCAGCTCGGCGTCCCCGGCACCGACTGTCATCCCGGTCGCGGGCGGCTCCTCGTAGAACCGGACCGCGGCGTCGACCGCCCGCACCACGTCCGCGGACGCCTTCAGCCTGGCCACCTCCGGGTCGGTCTCGGGCACCGCCGCCGCGCCCTCCGGCACCAGGTCGGCCAGGGTGCAGATCTGCACGTCCTCCTCGCCCAGGCTGGGCAGCACGTCGGAGACGTAGTTCAGGTACGGCTGGTGCGGCCCGACCACCAGCACCCCGCCCCGGCGCTCGCCCAGGCGCGGGTCGGCGTGCAGCAGGTACGCGGTGCGGTGCAGCGCCACCACCGTCTTGCCGGTGCCGGGACCGCCGTCGACAACCAGCGCGCCCCGGGAACCGGCCCGGATGATCGCGTCCTGGTCGGCCTGGATGGTGCCGAGCACGTCGCGCATCCGCGCCGACCGGGTCGCGCCCAGGCTGGCGACGAACGCCGACTGGTCGTCCAGCGCGGCGTGCCCGGCCAGCCCGTCGGCGGTGAACACCTCGTCCCAGTAGTCGGTGATCCGGCCGCCGCTCCACCGGTACCGGCGGCGGCTGACCAGGCCCATCGGGTCGGCGTGGGTCGCGCCGAAGAACGGCTCGGCGGCGGGGGAGCGCCAGTCCAGCAGCAGCCGGCCGCCGGTGCCGTCGGTCAGGCCGAGCCGGCCCACGTACACCGGGGCCGCGCCGTCCGCGCCGACCATCCGGCCCAGGCACAGGTCCAGGCCGTAACGGCGCAGCGTACGCAGGCGCGCGCTCAGCCGCCGGACCTCCTGGTCCCGGTCGACCGCCTGCCGGCCCCGGCCGCCCGCGGCCCGGCGCGTCGCGTCGAGCCGGTCGGTCAACTCGGCGATCGAGCGGCGCAGGCTGTCCGCGATGGCCGCGAAGTGCCGCTCGTCGGCGGCGATCAGATTCGGGTCGGCCTTCGCCGACAGACGCTCGGGAAGATCGAAAACGCTGGTGGCAGGCAGGTTCAATTCGTCTCCGATCACGGGCACGGCCGAGCCTCCGCTCTTCGCGGCTCTTTCGAATGGCTCGGCAATGGGTTACGGCCGGCAATTGTGCGCCGTCACCCGGGTCTTGCGGCAAGACCGGGGGTGCGCTATATGTTGGTAGTGGCGGGAGAACCCGCCATTCTTTTTGCGCGAACAATTCTCCGGCTCCCCTTTTCCGGCGTCCGCCGACTGCTGGTGACCGGCGTGGCCGGTAGGATGACGGCACCATGTCGAAGGAGCGCCGGCGCAAGGCCGATCCCGCCCGCAGCCTGGCCCTTCTCTGGCGTACCCGGGAGCCGGCCAGCCGCGGCGCCGGTCCCGGCCTCAGCGTCGACCGGATCGTCCGCACCGCGATCGAGATCGCCGACGCCGAGGGCATCGACGCGCTCACCATGCGCCGGGTCAGCGAGGCGCTCGGGGTCGGCACCATGTCCGTCTACACGTACGTGCCGGGCAAGGCGGAACTGCTCGACGTCATGGTGGACACCGTCCTCGGTGACCTGCCGCGCCCGTCCGACGTGCCGGGTGGCTGGCGCGGCCGGCTGGAACGCATCGCCCGGGACAATCTCGCGCTCTACCGGGCCCACCCGTGGCTGCTGCGCGCCGAGACGACCCGGCCGGTGCTCGGCCCGAACGTGCTCGCCAAGTACGACTACGAACTGCACGCGGTGGCGGACATCGGGCTCGACGACGTGGAGATGGACGCGGTGCTCACGCTCGTACTGGGGCACGCCAAGAGCGCGGCCCGGGTCGCGCTGGACGTGGCCGAGCTGGAACGTGAGACCGGGATGACCGACGACCAGTGGTGGCAGACGCACGGGCCCTGGCTGGAGAAGTTCATGACCGCCGGCAGCTTCCCGCTCGCCGCGCGGGTCGGCACCGCCGCCGGCATGGCGCACGGCGGGGCGTACGGGCCGGACCACGCCTTCGAGTTCGGTCTCCAGCGGGTGCTCGACGGCATCTCGGTGGTGGTGGCCGCCCGTGCCGCGGGTGAGCCGGAACCCGGGAAGATCTTGTAATCCTCCTGTCTGGGTAGGAAACCCGCGGAGCGGATCGTGGGCGGCCGCCCACGATCCGCGACGTCGCGGTCCGTCCCGCCGCGCCCCGCTCGTCTGGAGGAACACGTGACCGAGCCCGCCGACACCCTGGACCTGGCTGCTGTGCCAGGTGGTCGTCGGCGACCACGCCGTCGTGCTGGCCGAGCCGGAACTGCTGCGGCTCGCCGCTGCTCCACCACCGGGGCCGGTACGCCGGCCCGGCCGACCCCGGTGACCGTCGCTCCGCCGCCTGAGCGACGTGGACCGACCGCCGCTATCGTGGCCGCGTGATCACCTGCGTCGTGCACTACACGATCGACCCCGCACAGCTCGACGCGTTCGAGCGTTTCGCCCGCACCTGGATGCGGCTGGTCGCACGGCACGGCGGCGTGCACCACGGCTACTTCCTGCCCGCCGAGGGCGCCAGCGACCGGGCCGAGGCGCTGTTCAGCTTCGAGAGCCTGGCGGCATACGAGCAGTACCGGTCCCGGTTCGGAGTGGACCCGGAGTTCGTCGCCGCCGACCGGATCCGCGAGGAGTCGGGCTGTGTCCTGCGGTACGAGCGCACCTTCATGCGCCCGCTCCTACCCACCGACTGACAGGCGCCGCCCAGGATCGGGGCGGCGCCGAAAGCGTGGATCGTCCTAGAGTGGCGGTGATGACGAGTGTGGTCCGGCTGAACCGCTGGGCGCAGGTCGATCCCGCCGCCCACCCGTACGACCCGGCCGCCGCGGTGGACGTGATACGGCGCCTGGCGCGCCCGGTGCCACCCGCCGCGCCCGCCTTCCCGTCCCTGCGGCCCGGCGATCCGGTGGCCTGGGACGCGTACCGGCGGGCCTGCCAGCAGTCGCTGGAGTGGAACACGGCGATGGCCGACGCCTTGGTGCGCGAGTACGGCCCGTGGGCCTTCGGCTGGGGGATGGCTCCGCACGTGACGTGGGATCGCTGGGCGCCGGTCGTCACCAGCCCCGAGGAGACGTTGGTCCTGGTCGCCCAGGAGCTGACGCGGTGGCGGCGCTGGCTGGAGGGGACAGCCGACCGGTTCGGCCGCCTGCTGCCGTCGCTGCGCGCCGCGGCCGGGCCGGGCGACACCGTCGCGGCCTGGGAGGCGGCGATCACCGAGCTGCTGACCGCGACGGTGGCCTGGGTCGAGGACGACGACGGGTGGCAGGGCTGGTGCGACCGGGTCCTCACCTGGCTGCTGACCGCCGCCGGCCTGCCGGAGGAGCGGAGCGCCACGCTGGTGGACCGGGCCCTGGGCGCCCGGTTCTACGGCTGGGTACGCCTGTCCGCAGCCGATGTCGCCGACATCGCCGAGCACCTGGCGCGGGACGTGGTCGGCCCGCGGGACGGCGCGTTCGCCGGCCCCGGTCAGGGCGGCGACGACTGGCCCGACACGTGGCCGGAGGGCTGGCCCTCGTGGCGGGCCACCAACCGGGCCCGCCCGCACAGCTAGCGGCGATCGCCCACGTCCACCCGGCTAACCGTGGCGCCGGGCCTCCGCGGCGGCGGCGTAGCGGCGGGCCAGGCGGGCGAACGCGTCCCGCAACTCGGGTGGCCCGATCACCTCGATGTCGGCGTCGTAGCGGCCGAGCACGGCGGCCAGCCCGGGCCAGGACCAGGCGCCGAGCACCAGCCGGCAGCGGTCCGCGCCCAGTTCCTCGACGATCCCGTCGCGCGTCCACCCGGACACCACGCGGGCGGGCAGGTCGAGGATCACCTCGCCCCGGCAGGGCCAGTCACCCGGCCCGGTGGCGCCCTTGAACCGGCCGGCGACGTACGCGGCCACGTCCCCGCCGGGCAGCTCGCGTGGCGTGAACCGGGGGCCGGTGGGCGTACGCGGGCTGATCCGGTCGACCCGGAACGTGCGCCAGTCGTCGCGGTCGAGATCCCAGGCGACGAGGTACCAGCGCCCGCCCCAGGTGACCAGGTGATGCGGCTGCACCCGGCGCGGCGGCCGGCCCGGCACCGGCGGGGCTGTGGACACCGACTCGTAGTCGAAGCGCAGTTCCTCGCGGGCGTGCACGGCGGCGCTCAACGTCATCAGCAGCGCCGGTTCCACCCGGTGCCGGGCGGGCGTACCGGCGCGTTGCACGTCGACGACCCGCAGCGCGTCCACCCGGTGCCGCAGCCGCGCCGGCATCACCTGCCGCACCGTGGTCAGCGCCCGCGCGGCCGCCTCCTCGATGCCCGTCACGCCGCCGGCGGCGGTCTGCAACGCCACGGTGAGCGCGACCGCCTGCTCGTCGTCGAAGAGCAGCGGCGGCAGCGCGGAACCGGCGCCCAGCCGGTAGCCGCCGTCCGGCCCCTTGGCGCTCTCGATCGGATAGCCCAGCTCGCGCAGCCGGTCGACGTCGCGGCGCACGGTACGCGGGCTGACCCGCAGGCGTTCGGCGAGCAGCGATCCCGGCCAGTCCCGTCGCGCCTGCAACAGGGACAGCAGGGAGAGCAGTCGGGCGGAGGTCTTCGGCACGACACGCATTCTGCCGCGAGAAGAGGACACTTCCTGACCGCTATGCCTGCGAGGGTGGACCCGTACCCGATCAGGACCGGAAGGAACCGATGACGATGACCGGCACCACCACGAGCCCCACCACCCTCGACGCCGAGCGGGCCGACCTGCTGGCGGAGCTCGCCGAAGCCCGGAACATGCTGATCAACACGGTGCGCGGCCTCACCGACGAGCAGGCCGGGCAGAAGCCGACCGTCAGCGCGCTCTGCCTGGGTGGCCTGATCAAGCACGTCGCGTCCGCCGAGGAGGCGTGGCTGCGGTTCGTGGTCGAAGGCCCTTCGGTGATGTCCTTCGCCCTGCCCGAGGGCGTCACCTGGGAGGACTTCATGTCCGGCCAGGCCCGCGAGCTGCCGCAGTGGGCGATCGACCGGGAGCGGGACTTCCAGATGCTGCCCGAGGACACGCTGCCGGCCATCCTGGACCGGTACGCCCGCGTCGCCGCCCGCACCGAGGAGATCGTCGCCGCCGTCGAGGACATGTCGGCGACCTGGCCGGTGCCGGACGCGCCGTGGAACGAGCCGGGCTCGGTCCGCAGCATCCGGCGGGTGCTGATCCACGTCATCGCCGAGACCACCCAGCACGCCGGGCACGCGGACATCCTGCGCGAGACGATCGACGGGCAGACCACCACCTGAGCCGGCCGGAGACCGCAGCCGTGACAGTGCTCGACCAGCGTGCGCTCAACCGGGCGGCGCTCGCCCGGCAACTGCTGCTGGACCGCGCCGGCCTGCCGGTGACCGAGGCCGTGACGCACCTGTGCGGGTTGCAGGCACAGGAGCCGCAGGAGCCGTACGCCGGGCTCTGGTCGCGGCTGCGGGCCTTCGACCCGGCGGTCCTGTCGGACCTGCTGGTGCGCCGCCGCCTGGTGCGTACCCACCTGATGCGCCGTACCGTGCACCTGCTCGCGGCGGACGACGTGCTGGCCTGGCGGTCCCGGCACGACGCGATGCTGCGCCAGCGGGTGCTGGGTGTCTACCGCGGCGAGCTCGACGGCGTCGACCTCGACGAACTCGCCGCGGCGGCCCGCGAGATCCTCGCCGACGGCGAGCCCCGTACCAACGCCGAGATCGTGGGGGCGCTCGCCGCGCGATGGCCCGCGACGGATCGCCGGGCGCTCGGCGAGATCGTGCTCGCGCTGGTGCCGGCCGTGCAGGCGCCGCCGCGCGGACTGTGGCGGGCCACGGCCGGCGTCCGTACCGTCGCTCTGGCCCGGTGGCTGGGCCGCGACGCCGACCCGCCCGGCCCGGACGGCGACGACCCGGCCGGGCGGGCGCTGGTGCGGCGCTACCTGGCCGCGTTCGGTCCGGCCGCGTCGGCGGACCTGCGTGCCTGGTGCGGCCTCGCCGGGCTGCCCGCGGCGGTGGCGGCGGTCCGCGACGAGCTGGTGACCTTCCGGGACGCGCGCGGCCGGACGCTGCTCGACCTGCCCGGCGCGCCCCGGCCCGACCCGGACACCCCCGCGCCGGTACGGTTCCTGCCCGCCTTCGACAACGCCGTGCTCGGCTATCACGACCGCAGCCGGATCATCGACGACGCCCACCGCCACCTCTCCGTGGCCGGGGCCCGGTTCGTGCTCGTCGACGGCCGGGTGGCCGCCACCTGGACGGTCGACGCGGGCGTCGTGGTGGTCACGCCGCTGCGCGCGTTCACCCGCGCCGAGCGCACGGCCGCCGCCGAGGAGGGCGCCGCGCTGGCGTCGTTCCTGTCCGAGGGGGAGAACCATCGGGTACGCGTCGCCGTGCGCTGAGCCGCACGTCAGGCGCGCACGGCCCGGCCCATCCGGGTGACCGCCTCGGTGAGCACGGCCGGGGAGGTGGCGAAGTTGAGCCGCACGAAGCCGGCGCCACCGGCGCCGAAGACGTGCCCGGAGCTGAGCGCCACCCGCGCCCGGTCGAGGAACATCCGCGCCGGCCCGGCCAGGTCGCTCGCCACTCCCGGCCCGTCGCCCCCCTCGGTGGGCACGCCGAGGCGCCGGCAGTCCAGCCAGGCCAGGTACGTGCCCTCGGGCGGCCGCCACGACACCGTGGGCAGGTGCTCGGCCAGCAGCGACCCGAGCAGCGCCCGGTTCGCGTCCAGGCCGTCGAGCAGCCGGTCCAGCCACGGCCCGCCGGCCCGGAACGCCGCGGTGTGCGCGAGCACCCCGAGATGGCTGGGGCCGTGGCTGACCTCCTCCGGCATCCGGGCCAGGTCGTCCGCCGCGTCCGGCCCGGCGACCGCCAGCGCCGCCTTGAGCCCGGCCAGGTTCCACGCCTTCGACGCCGACACCAGCGCGAACGCGTTCTCCGCGCCCGGCACTGTCAGGTACGGGGTGAACCGCGCGCCGGGCAGCGCCAGCGGCGAGTGGATCTCGTCGGCCACCACCCGTACGCCGTGGCGGGCGGCCAGCTCGGCGACTGTGGCCAGCTCGCCGGGCCGGTGCACCACACCGGTCGGGTTGTGCGGGTTGCAGAGCAGGAACGCCGGCCGGCCGCCGATCGCGCGGGCCCGGCGGAACGCCTCCTCCAGCGCGGCCGGGTCGAGCCGCTGGTCCGCGCCGAGCGGCGCCTCGAGGACCTGCCGCCCGGCGCTGGTGACGAACGCGTAGAACGGCGGGTAGACCGGGGGAGTGACCACCACCGCGTCGCCCGGGCCGGTGACCAGGCGCAGCACCTCGACTGTGCCCATCATCACGTCCGGCACCAGCGTGGTGCGGCCGACCGGGAAGTCGGCCCAGTCCCACCGCTGCGCGGCGAACCCGCCGACCGCCTCGGCGTACGCGGTGCCGTACGAGTAGCCGGTGTCGCCCAGCTCGACCGCCCGGCGCAGCGCCTCGGCCACCGGCGGCGCCAGCGGCACGTCCTGCTCGGCGACCCACAGCGGCAGCACGTCCGGCGGGTACAGCCGCCACTTCGCGCTGGTGCGCTGCCGGAGCTGGTCGAGTGTGAGCCGGGTGAGCGGGTTGCCGTCGTCGGCGGAAACGACCATGCGGCCCACCCTAGGTTCCTCCTACCATCGCCCGATGACCCACCCGGCGTACCCGCTGCGCACACCCCGGCTGCTGCTGCGCCCGGTCACGCTCGGCGACCTCGACGACGTGCACGCCTGGCAACGCCGCCCGGATGTGGTCCGCTGGATGGCCGGCGCCGCTCCGCGTACCCGGGCGGAGTCCCTGTCGTCGGTGGCCGCGATGACCGGCGAGGACGCGCTGCGCGCGGAGGGCGACTGCCTGACGCTCGCCGTGGTGTGCGACGCGCGGGTGATCGGCGCGGTCGAGCTGGTGTGGCGCAGCGCGGCGGACCGCACGGCCGAGCTGGGGTACGTCTTCCACCCCGCCCACGGCGGCCGGGGGCTGGCCACCGAGGCGGCCGGCGCGCTGCTGGACTGGGGGTTCGGCGAGTTCGGGCTGCACCGGGTGGTGGCCCGCTGCCACGCGGACAACGAGCCGTCGGCCCGCCTGATGGCCCGGCTCGGGATGCGGCGGGAGGCGCGGCACGTGCGCAGCTACCGGTTCCGGGGCGGGTGGGCCGACCAGCTCGTCTACGCGATCCTGGCCGGCGAGTGGCGGTCCCGGCCGGTCACGGCGGGCTGACCGCGCTCAGTCCGCCCGCCCCGGCGAGCAGCACGGTGCCCGGGCCGAGGGCGTGCAGGGAGTCGATCCGGCGTAGCGCGGTGGCCCACTCGTGGACGCCGTCGTCGTCCACGCGCAGGAGGATGCCGGACCGGCGCGCGACCAGGTGACAGTCGCCGGCCGGCGCCACGCCGGGGACCGGCGGGTCGCCCGGACCGACGCGCCGCCGGACACCGCCGGTGGTCAGGTCGACGGCGGTCAGGCCGCCCAGGCTGTCGCGTAGCCAGGCGAGGGCGCCCGTGACGCACGGCGCGTCCGGGGCGAGGCCGGCCTCGGCGCGGAAGAACTCCTCGCCGTCGCCGGATCCGGCGTGGACCCGCCAGACCGTGCCGGGGCCGCACCGGAGCAGCACGTGGTCGCCGTCCACGGCGACGAGGGTGGGCCGGTCGTCGCTGTCCGCCAGCGGCTCGGGCAGGGCGAGCCGGCGCACCTCGGCGCCGGAGCCGAGGTCGAGCATCCGCAGCTCGGACACGTCCGGGGTGCCCACCAGGACGACGCCGCCGGCCACCACGGGCCGTAGCGTGGCCACCCTCGCGGCGGTGGCGAACCGGAGCGTCCCGGTCTCCCGGTGCAGCGCCCGCAGCGCGGTGTACCCGCGCCACCCGCCCACCAGCACGGTGTCCCCGGCGACCACGAGGTGGCCGGTGAACCGTGGCACCGCGGTGCGCCACACCAGTTCGCCGGTACGCAGGTCGAGGCAGTCCACCTCGTCCCGGTTCTGCGGCAGCGCCCAGCACCGATCGCCCGCCACGACCACCGCCCGGGGCCAGGCGCCCAGCGGTACGTCCCAGCGCGCGGCGCCGGTCGCGGCGTCCAGCCCGGCCAGGCGGGTGCCGCGTTCGTGCGCCACCACGTACCCGGACGCCACCGCGACGGCCTGCCGGCCGCGCATGTGTGACGGTCTGCTCCACCGCACCCCGACCCGCCGCGCGCCGGTGCGGCCGGTCATGTCGCGTGGCACTCGTCGCCGACCCGGATCTCGCCCGTGGTCAGCGGCACGAGCCGGATGCCGAACCAGGTCTTCCCGTCGTGGCGCCGGTGCCGGGCCAGCGTGCGGATCGGCTCCTTCCCGCCGGCGAGGGTCTCCGGGTCGATCAGGGTGACCGAGCAGCGGTCGCAGCGTTCGGAGACCCGGAAGTCCACGGCGCCGATGCGTACCCGGCTCCAGCCGTCCTCGGCGAACGGCGCGAACGGCCCGTCCAGCACCACAGTCGGCCGGAACCGGGCCATCGCCAGCGGCTCCGGCGCGGGCTCGCCGCGTTCCAGCGCGCCCTCGACGATCCAGTCCCGCAGCCGCCGCAGCGACGGCAGTGTGGCCACGAGCAGCGGTCCGGCGTCGGACAGGTTCAGCGGATCACCGGGGCCGCCGCCGTGCTCGGCCGACATCGGCCGGCGGCGCGGGTCGTCCAGCCAGGCCAGCCGTACGGGCCGGCCCAGCCGCGCGGAGAGCCAGTCGTGGGCCTCGTCGGCGGCGAGCCGGACCGTGTCCAGCCGGGACACGTCGGTGGCGACCGGCGGCCCGTCCACCGGTTCGGCGACGGTCAGCGACGACCCGTCGCGGGCGGTGAGCGTGATCGACCCGGAGCCGGGGGCGGCGGTCAGGCCGAGCAGCGCGGGCAGGGCGGTCGAGCCCAGTTTGCCGCCGTCGGGGCGCAGCACCACCCAGCGGCGGTCGTGACGCAACCCCCACGGCTCGACGTCGGCCCGGTCGACGTCGACGCCGCCGAGGGACTTGACCGGGTACAGGTGCACCGAGGCGAGTCGCGTCACCACGCCCTCAGCCGATCTTCGGGGTGGCGCGGTCGATGATCGCTGCGAGGTCCAGCCCGCCCGGCAGCGTCCCGTACGCCTGACCGTGGTCGCCGTCGAGCCGGGAGGCGCAGAACGCGTCGGCGACCGCCGGGTGGCCGTGGCGCACCAGCAGCGCGCCCTGGAGCACCAGCGCCAGCCGCTCCACCACCCGCCGGGCGCGCAGCTCCAGGTCGGTGTGGTCGGCGAGTTCGTCGCGCACCCGGCGCACCGAGGCGTCCAGCCGGGCGTCCGCGCCGGCGGCGGCGGCCACCTCCGCCTCGTACGCGGCGAGCACCTGCGGTTCCCGGGTGAGCGCGCGCAGCACGTCCAGCGCGGCGACGTTGCCGGCGCCCTCCCAGATCGAGTTCAGCGGCGACTCGCGGAACAGCCGCGGCATGCCGGACTCCTCCACGTAGCCGTTGCCGCCCAGGCACTCCAGCGCCTCGGCGGCGTGCCCCGGCCAGCGCTTGCACACCCAGTACTTGCCGACGGCGAGGGCGAGGCGCTTGAACGCGGTCTCGCCGTCGTCGCCGCGCGCCGACCGGTCGGTCGCCCCGGCCAGCCGCATCATCAGCACGGTCGCGGCCTCGGACTCGACGGCCAGGTCGGCCAGCACGTTGCGCATCAGCGGCTGGTCGGCGAGGTAGTCGCCGAACGCCCGCCGGTGGGTGGCGTGGTGCACGGCGGTGGTGACACCGTGGCGCATCCCGGCCGCGGCGCCGATCACGCAGTCGAGCCGGGTCAGGTTGACCATGTCGATGATGGTGCGCACGCCCCGGCCCTCGTCGCCGACGCGCCACGCCACCGCGTGCTCGTACTCGACCTCGGCGGAGGCGTTGGAGCGGTTGCCGAGCTTGTCCTTGAGCCGCATCAGCCGCATCGGGTTGCGGCCGCCGTCTGGCAGCACCCGGGGGACCAGGAAGCAGGTGAGGCCGCCGGGCGCCTGCGCGAGGGTGAGGAACAGGTCGCACATGGGCGCCGAGGTGAACCACTTGTGCCCGACGAGGCGGTAGCTGCCGTCCGGCTCGGGCCGGGCCGTGGTGGTGTTGGCGCGGACGTCCGAGCCGCCCTGCTTCTCGGTCATCGACATGCCGGCGAGCAGGCCGCGCTTGGTCTGCGGCGGGCGCAGCCCGAAGTCGTACTCGCGGGTGGTGAGCAGCGGCTCGTAGCGGGCGGCCAGGTCCGGGCTGTGCCGCAGCGCGGGCACCGCCGCGTACGTCATCGAGATCGGGCAGCCGTGCCCGGCGTCGGGTCGCCACAGGTAGAAGCCGGCCGCGCGGGCCACGTGCGCGCCCGGCCGGTCGTCGGCCCACGGCGCGGCGTGCAGGCCGTGACCGACGGCGGTACGCATCAGCTCGTGCCAGGACGGGTGGAACTCCACCTCGTCGATCCGGTGGCCGTACCGGTCGTGGGTGCGCAGCACCGGCGGGTGCTCGTTGGCGAGCCGCCCGTGTTCGGCGGCCTCCTCACCACCGGCGAGCCGGCCCAGCTCGTGCAGCCCGGGCAGCGCCCAGCCGGCGCCCTCGCGGGCCACGCCGTCGCACAGCGCCGGGTCGTCGGCGGTGTCGTGGCCGACCATCGGCGGGACCTGGTTGACGACCTCGTGTGTGGTCACGGCGGCAACTCCCAGCGCGGGTGGCGGATCGGGTCGGGCCCGGATTGAACCACCGTTCACGCCGCACCGGCAAGCGGCGGCCGACCAGTCAATTTGGCGGCATTCGTTGACATCATCCCGCTCGGGGAGAAGACTCGCCGAAACTTTCTTTTGTCCGGGAAGTGGCTAGGGGGGCCTGTGTCCAGGAAAAAGCTCGGCGTGCTCGGCGCCGCACTCACACTGACAGTCGGCGTCCTGTCCGGATGCACCGGAGGCGAGGCGGTCGACGTCGGCGGCGGGGGGAACGCCGGCGGCGCCGGTGGAGTCCTCAACGCCGCGATCGGCGGCGAGCCGGACCAGCTCGACCCGCACAAGACCTCGGCCTACTACAGCTTCCAGGTGCTGGAGAACGTCTACGACACGCTCGTCGAGCCGGACGCCGACCTGAAGATGGTGCCGTCGCTGGCGACCAAGTGGACCACCAGCGCCGACCAGCTCACCTGGACGTTCACGCTGCGCGAGGGCGTCACGTTCTCCGACGGGTCGCCGCTGACCTCCGAGGACGTCGTCTACTCCTTCGAGCGGATCATCAAGCAGAAGCTGAACAACGCGTACAAGTTCGCCACCGTCAAGTCGGTCACCGGGCCCGACCCGGCGACCGTGGTGGTGACGCTGAGCGCGCCCACGCCGAACCTCCTGGCGAACCTCGGCGGGTTCAAGGGCGTGGCGATCGTGGAGAAGTCCAACGTCGAGTCCGGCGCGGTGAAGACCGCACCGGTCGGCAGCGGCCCGTTCAAGGTGGCCGGCTACACCTCCGGCGACAGCGTCAAGCTGGTGCGCAACGACTCCTACTGGGGCGAGAAGCCGAAGCTGGACGGCGTCACGTTCACCTTCGTGAAGGATCCCACCGTGGCGCTGCAGAACCTGCGCAGCGGCCAGGTCCAGTGGACCGACAACCTGCCACCCCAGCAGGTGAAGTCGTTGCAGGACGGCGACGATCCGGTGGTGGAGTCGGCGCCCTCGACCGACTACTGGTACGTGGCGCTCAACGAGGCCCGCAAGCCGTTCGACAACCCCGAGGTGCGGCGCGCGATCGGGTACGCGCTGGACCGCGAGGCGATCACCAAGGCGGCGAAGTTCGGCCTGGCCACGGTCAACCAGACCGCCATCCCGAAGGCCAGCGCCTTCTACTACGACTACGCGCCCTACAGCCACGACCCGGGCAAGGCGAAGCAGATGCTCGGCCAGGCCGGCGTGAGCAACCTGACCATGGACCTGATGGTCACCAGCGAGTACCCGGAGACGGTCACCGCCGCGCAGGTCATCGCCGCGCAGCTCAAGGCCGTCGGCATCACCGTCAAGATCCGTACGCTGGACTTCGCCCAGTGGCTCGACGAGCAGGCCAAGGGCAACTTCGACGGGTTCATGCTCGGCTGGCTCGGCAACATCGACCCGGACGAGTTCTACTACGCCCAGCACCACAGCGGCGGCACGTTCAACTTCCACAAGTACAAGAACCCGGCGGTGGACAAGCTGCTCGACGACGCCCGCACCCAGACCGACCAGGGCGCCCGCAAGCAGGCGTACGAACAGGCGGCGAAGCAGATCGTCGACGACGCCAGCTACCTCTACCTCTACAACCCGGACGTGGTGCAGGGCTGGTCGAAGAAGGTCTCCGGCTACGACGTGCGCACCGATCGGGCGATCCGGTTCCGGTCGGTCGCCCTGGCCAAGTGATGGCCCGCTTCGTCCTGCGGCGGGTACTCCAGTCGGCGGTCGTGCTGGTCGGTGTGACCCTTGTGGTGTTCCTGCTGCTGCAACTCGTGCCGGGCGACCCGGTCCGGGTGGCGCTCGGCACCCGGTTCGACCCGCAGACGTACGAGGCGCTGCGGGAGCGCGCCGGCCTCGACCAGCCGCTGCCGGTGCAGTACGCCAGCTACCTCGGGCACGCGCTCACCGGTGACCTGGGAGTCAGCTTCCGTACCGGCCAGCCGGTGAGCCAGATCGTGCTGGAACGGCTGCCCGCCACGCTGTCACTGGCCGTCACCGCTGTGGTGTTCGCGCTGCTCGTCGCGTTCCCGCTGGGCATCGTCGCGGCGGTACGCAGCGGCTCCGCCGTCGACCACGCCGCCCGCGTGTTCAGCCAGTTCGGCGTCTCGGTGCCGGACTTCTGGATGGGCATCATGGGCATCCTGCTGTTCGCCGGGGTGCTCGGCTGGCTACCCCCGTCGGGATACGTGGCGCTGACCGACGACCCCGGCCGGTGGGCCACCCACGTGGCGCTGCCGGCGGTCACCGTCGGCCTGGTCACCGCGTCGATCCTCACCCGGTTCATCCGCTCCTCGGTGCTGGAGGTGCTCTCCGCCGACTACGTGCGCACCGCCGAGGCGAAAGGGCTGCGCAACCGGGTGGTGATCCTGCGGCACGTGCTGCGCAACGCGCTGATCCCGGTCGTCACTGTGGTCGCGGTGCAGCTGGCCAGCCTGCTCGGCGGCGTCATCGTGATCGAGGTGCTGTTCGCCTGGCCCGGCATCGGCCGGCTCACCTTCGACGCCGTGCAGGCCCGCGACTATCCCGTCCTGCAGGGCGCGGTGCTGCTCGTCGCGGCGCTATTCCTGCTGGTCAACCTGCTGGTGGACATCCTCTACGCCCGCCTCGACCCGAGGATCACGGTCAGGTGAGCGCCACGACCGAGAGCACCGGACGCCGCGTCCTCGACGCGCTGCGCCGCGACCCGCTCGCCGTCGGCGGCACGATCGTGCTCGTGCTGCTGATCGTGGTGGGCGTGGCCGGCCCGTGGCTGGCCCCGGCCGGCGTCAACGACGTCGACGTGGACCAGATGCTGCGCCCGCCCAGCGGCGCGCACCCGTTCGGCACCGACGAGCTGGGCCGCGACGTGCTCAGCCGGGTCCTCGTCGCCGCCCGCGTGTCACTGCAGGTCGGCGCCGTCAGCGTCGGCATCGCGCTCGTCGCGGGCGTGACGCTCGGGCTGCTCGCCGGCTACTACCGGGGCTGGCTGGACAGCGTGCTCATGCGCTGCATGGACGTGCTATTCGCGTTCCCGGTGCTGCTGCTGGCGGTGGCCATCGTGGCGGTGCTCGGCCCCGGCCTGCTCACCGCCATGGTCGCCATCGGCGTGGTCTACACGCCCATCTTCGCCCGGATCACCCGCGCCGGCGTGCTGTCCGTACGCGAGCAGGTGTTCGTCCGGGCCGCCGTTTCCATCGGCGCGTCCGACCTGCGCATCATGCGCCGGCACGTGCTGCCGAACATCGCCGCGCCGCTGATCGTGCAGACGTCGCTGTCGCTGGCGTTCGCCATTCTCTCCGAGGCCGCGCTGTCCTTCCTCGGCCTGGGCATCCAGCCGCCCGCGCCGGCCTGGGGCCGGATGCTGTTCGACGGGCGCGGCTTCGTCACCGACGCGTGGTGGCTGGGCGTGTTCCCGGGCGCGGCGATCTTCCTCACCGTGCTGGCGTTCAACCTGGTCGGCGACGCGCTGCGCGACGTGCTCGACCCGCGCCAGCTCACCCTGGGCGAGGCACGCAGGAGCACCGCATGAGCGAGCGCACCGAGCGAAGTGAGGGCCACGAGCGCATGCCCAGCCAGCGCAGCATGAGCGAGCGCACCGAGCGAAGCGAGGGCCACGAGCGCATGCCCAGCCAGCGCAGCATGAGCGAGCGCACCGAGCGCACCGAGGGCCACGAGCGCATGACCGACTCGACAGTGCTGTCCGTGGACGACCTGACCGTGACCGTCGGCACCCGCCGCGGCCCGGTCCGTGCCGTCGCCGGGGTGTCCTGGCAGGTACGGCCGGGGGAGACGTTCGCCCTGGTCGGCGAGTCCGGCAGCGGCAAGAGCATGACTCTGCTCGCCGCCACCGGCCTCGCCCCACGGGCTGCCACAGTCACCGGCCGGGTGCGGCTGCTCGACACCGAGCTGACCGCGCTGCCCGACGACCGCCGCCGCAAGGTACGCGGCCGGCACGTCGGGTTCGTCTTCCAGGATCCGATGACCTCGCTCAACCCGGTGCTGCCGGTGGGCCGGCAGGTCACCGAGGCGGCCGAGGAACACCTCGGCCTGACCCGCCGCGCCGCCCGCGACCGGGCGGTGGAGCTGCTGGAACTGGTGGGCATCCCGTCGGCCGCGCGGCGCGTCGACGCGTACCCGCACCAGTTCTCCGGCGGCATGCGCCAGCGTGTCGCCATCGCCATGGCGCTGGCCTGCGAGCCGGATCTGCTGATCGCCGACGAGCCGACCACCGCGCTCGACGTCACCACCCAGGCGCAGATCATCGAGCTGGTCGCCGACCTTCAGGCGCGGCTGGGCACCGCCGTCGTCTGGGTCACCCACGACCTGGGTGTGGTCGCGGGCATCGCGGACACCGTCGCGGTCATGTACGGGGGACGCATCGTCGAGCAGGGCCCGGTGGACGCGGTGTTCGACACGCCCACGCACCCGTACACCCGGGCGCTGCTGGCGGCCCGGCCGGACCCGTCCCGGCGCGGCGAGGACCTCGTGGCCATCCCCGGGTCGCCGCCGAGCCCGCTGGACCTGCCCCCGGGATGCGCGTTCTGGCCACGCTGCCCGGTACGCGCCGATCCCCGCTGCGAGCACGAGCTGCCCCCGCTGACGCCGGTCGGCGACGGGCACACGGTCCGCACCTTCTACCGTGGAGAGGCCGGATGAGCGCCGACACCCCGGACGTGGTCGCCGAGCTGGACGACCTGAAGGTGCACTTCCCGACCCCGGCCGGAACGGTCCGCGCGGTGGACGGCGTCAGTCTCGCCGTACGCCGGGGTGAGACGCTCGGGCTGGTCGGCGAGTCGGGCAGCGGCAAGTCCACAGCCGGTCTGGCGCTGCTGCGGCTGGTCGACCCGACCGCCGGGCGGGTCCGGGTGGCGGGCGCGGACGTGACCCGCTGGTCGCGCCGCCGCCTGCGCGCGACGCGGCGCCACGTCGCGATGGTGTTCCAGGATCCGCAGGCGTCGCTGGATCCACGCCGGACGGTCGGTGACAGCATCGCCGAGCCGCTGATCGTGCACCGGCTCGCCACGTCCGCCGCCGCCCGGCGGGCCCGGGTCGCCGAGCTGCTGGACCTGGTCGGCCTGCGCGCCGACACCGCGGGCCGCTATCCGCACGAGCTGTCCGGCGGCCAGCGCCAGCGCGTCGGCGTGGCCCGGGCCCTGGCCGGGGAGCCGGACCTGATCGTCCTGGACGAGCCGATCGCCTCGCTCGACCTGAGCGTGCAGGCGCAGATCATGAACCTGCTCCGGCACCTGCAACGCGACCTCGGGCTGACCTACCTGTTCATCGCGCACGACCTGGCCGCCGTCGAGCACATGAGTGACCGGATCGCGGTGATGTACCTGGGCCGCATCGTCGAGACCGGCCCGCCCGAGCGGATCTACCGGCGCCCGGCGCACCCCTACACCGCAGCGCTGCTGTCGGCGGTGCCGGTGGCCGATCCGCGCGTCGAGCGGGAGCGCCGCCGGATCGTGCTCACCGGCGACATCCCCAGCCCGGTGGACCCGCCGAGCGGCTGCCGATTCCGTACCCGATGCCCCCAGGCGCGGCCCGCGTGCGCCGAGACCGATCCGGCGCCGGCCGAGGTCGGTCCGGGCCACCACGCCGCGTGCCTGTTCCCGCTCGACGGCGAGCGCGACGGCGGCCCGGGGGAGGAGGGCGCGACGACGCGCGCCGACGCCGCCGGCGCGGCGTAGGCTCACCGCCGATGACGTTCACCACCCGGCCGACGCTGCGCGGCACGTTCGGCATGGTCTCGTCCACGCACTGGCTGGCCAGCCAGTCCGCGATGGGCGTGCTGGAACGCGGCGGCAACGCCTTCGACGCCGCCGTGGCCGCCGGGTTCGTGCTGCACGTCGTGGAGCCGCACCTCAACGGTCCGGCCGGCGAGGTGCCCGCGATCCTCGCCACCGCGACCGACCCCACGCCGCGGGTGCTGTGCGGCCAGGGACCGGCCCCGGCCGCCGCCACCGTGGCGCACTTCCGCGCGCTGGGCCTGGACCTCGTGCCCGGCGCCGGCCCGCTCGCCGCCGTGGTGCCGGGCGCGGTCGACGCCTGGCTCCTGCTGCTGCGCGACCACGGCACCCGCACGCTCGCCGAGGTGCTGGAACCGGCGATCGGCTACGCCGCCGCCGGTCACCCGCTCGTCGGCGCCGCCGGGCAGACCGTGGCGCGGGTCCGGTCGCTGTTCACCGGCCACTGGCCGACCTCCGCGCGCCTCTGGCTCCGCCACGGCCGCCCGCCCGCGCCGGGGGAGATGGTCACCAACCCGGCGTACGCGGACACGCTGCGCCGCCTCGTCGACGCCGGACGGGCCGCCGGTACGGACCGGGAGGCGCAGATCGAGGCGGCCCGGCGCGCCTGGCGGGAGGGTTTCGTCGCCGAGGCGATCGACGCGTTCAGCCGGCTGCCGTTCCGCGACTCCAGCGGGCGCGCGCACGCCGGGCTGGTCACCGGCGACGACCTGGCCCGCTGGTCGGCCACCTGGGAGGAACCGGTCACGCTGGACTGGCACGGGCACACTGTCGCCAAGACCGGCTTCTGGGGCCAGGGCCCGGTGCTGCTGCAGACCCTCTCGATCCTGGACGCGCTCGACGACCCGGCCGTCTACGACCCGTCCAGCCTGGACGGCATCCACATGCAGGCCGAGGCGCTGAAGCTCGCCTTCGCCGACCGGGAGGCGTGGTACGGCGACACCGACGTGCCGGGCTCCGCGCTGCTGTCGGCCGGCTACGCCCGTGCGCGGGCCGCGCTGGTCGGCGACCGCGCCGACACGTCGCTGCGCCCCGGCAGCCCGGCGGGAGCGCCGCCCCGGCTGCCGTCCCACCTGCGCGCCGGCGTGGACCGCCGGGCCGTCCCGCAGGATCCGAGCACCGGCGAACCCACGGTACGGGCCGACGGCGTGACCCGCGGCGACACCTGCCACGTCGACGTGGTGGACCGGTGGGGCAACATCATCTCGGCCACGCCCAGCGGCGGCTGGCTGCAGAGTTCACCCGCCATCCCGGAGCTGGGCTTCCCGCTCGGCAGCCGGCTGCAGATGTGCTGGCTGGAGGACGGGCTCGCCTCGACGCTGCGGCCGGGCCGGCGCCCGCGTACCACGCTCAGCCCGACGCTCGTGCTGCGCGACGGCGAGCCGGTGATGGCCTGCGGTACGCCCGGCGGCGACCAGCAGGACCAGTGGCAGCTGCTGTTCCTGCTGCGGCACCTGGCCGGCGGGCAGGAGTTGCAGGAGGCGATCGACGCCCCCACGTGGCACACGACGAGCTTCCCGGCGTCGTTCTATCCGCGCGAGGCCGAGCCGGGCGTGCTGGTGCTGGAGGACCGGATCGACCACGACGTGCTGGCGGGCCTGCGCGCCCGCGGCCACACCGTCCGCCTTTCCGACCCGTGGAGCCTGGGCCGCATGTGCGCGGTGACACGCGACCCGCGCACCGGAGTCCTCTCCGCGGCAGCGAACCCCCGAGGCGCCCAGGGCTACGCCACAGGCCGCTGACCCTCCCGCCCCGCCCCCGCCCCCTTCCGCGTTGATCTTGCACTTGCGGCCCCGGTATAGCGGGCACAACGGGCGCTCGGCGGGCCCAAAGTGCAAGATCAGCGGGGCCGGGGCCGGGGCCGGGGCCGGGGCGGGGTCAGGTGTCGATTCGGGTTATGTTGCGGATCTTGTTGGTGGCGTCCAAGGCTGCCACCTTGTACGCCTCCGCGAGGGTGGGGTAGTTGAAGACGGCGTCGAGCAGGTAGTCGACGGTGCCGCCGCAACCCATCACGGCCTGCCCGATGTGGACGATCTCGGTCGCGCCGGTGCCGAACACGTGCACGCCGAGCAGCCGGCCGTCCCCGGGCGAGACGAGCAGTTTCAGCATCCCGTACGAGTCGCCGACGATCTGCCCCCGGGCCAGCTCCCGGTAGCGGGCGATGCCCACCTCGAACGGGACGGACGCCTCGGTCAGCTCCTCCTCGGTCCTCCCCACGAAGCTGATCTCCGGAATGGTGTAGATGCCGATCGGTTGCAGGTCCGACATGCCGCGCGCCGGTTCCCCGCAGGCGTGCTGGGCGGCCAGGCGGCCCTGTTCCATCGAGGTGGACGCCAGCGCGGGGAAGCCGATCACGTCGCCGACGGCGTAGATGTTGTCGACGGCGGTGCGGTAGTCGGCGTCGACGGTGATCCGGCCCCGGTGGTCGGCGGTGAGCCCGGCCGCCTCCAGCGCGAGGTCGTCGGTCTGCCCCTGCCGTCCGGCGGAGTACATCACCGTGTCCGCGACGATCTTCTTGCCGCTGCGCAGGACGCAGAGCGCGGCGCTGCGGTGCTTCTCCACGGCGGCCACCTCCTCGCCGAAGCGGAAGGTCACCGACAGGTCCCGCAGGTGGTACTTCAGTGATTCGACGATCTCCTCGTCGCAGAAGTCGAGCATCCGCGGGCGGCGCTCGACCACAGTCACCTTGGTGCCGAGCGCGGCGAACAGGGACGCGTACTCCATGCCGATCACCCCGGCGCCGACCACGACCATGCTGCGCGGGACGGCCTGGAGGTTGATCACGCCGTCGGAGTCGACGATCGTGCGGTCGTCGAAGTCGACGCTGTCCGGGCGGGCCGGGCGGGTGCCGGCGGCGATGACCGCCTTGTCGAAGCTGACCCGGGTCTCCCGGCCGGAGCCGGCGTCCACCCAGACCGAGTGCGCGTCGGCGAACCGGCCGGTGCCGGTGATCAGCGAGACCTTGTTGCGGGCCAGCTGGTTGCGGATGACGTCGGTCTGCCGGGTGATCACGTGCTGGGTGCGGGCGGCCAGGTCGGCGACGGTGATGTCCTCCTTGACCCGGTAGCTGCTGCCGTAGAGGTCGCGCTGGCTCAGCCCGGTCAGGTAGAGCACCGCCTCGCGCAGCGTCTTGGAGGGCACGGTCCCGGTGTTGATGCACACTCCGCCGAGCATGTCGCGGCGGTCCACGATCGCGACGCGGCGGCCCAGCTTGGCCGCGGCGATCGCCGCCTTCTGTCCACTCGGTCCGGAGCCCAGCACCAGCAGGTCGTAGTCATACACGAGCGCCAGCCTGGCAGGGGCTCGCAACCGGTGCCAGCCGAGGCGCCCCCACGAAAGCTGATCACTGCCGTAGGGTGCGCTGATGCGCCGCCCCGTAACCCTGATCATGCTCCTCGGACCGCTGCTCGTCGCCGGGTGCACCACGACCCCCGCCGCCCCGGCCGCGACGCCCTCCGCCTCAACCCCGCCGAGCCCGACCGCGCCCGCCGTCGACTACGCCGCCTGGCAGGCGGGGCGGTCGACGCCGGTGGCCGACCCGGTCTATCCGGCCCGGGGCACCGACGCGCTGGACGTCCTGCACTACGACCTCGCGCTGGAGTGGGCGCCGTCGACCACCACCCTCACCGGCACCGCCACGCTGCGGATCCGGCCGGTGAAGGACGCGCCGAACCTGGTCCTCGACTTCATGCCCTACCAGGTCGACAGCGTCACGCTGGACGGCGCGACGGTTCCCGGCGCGGTGGCGAAGGAGAAGCTGACCGTGTCCGCCCCGGTGGTGGCCGACAAGCCGGTCACCCTGGTGGTCACCTACCACGGCCGGCCGAAGACGACCCCGATGCCCTCGCACCGCAAGGACACCGAGGCCCTGGGCCTCACCGTCACCAAGGAGGGCGGCCTCTGGACCATGCAGGAGCCGTTCGGGGCGTTCACCTGGTACCCGGCGAACGACCAGCCGTCGGACGAGGCGCTCTACGACATCCGGGTGACGGTGCCGGCGGGCTGGTCCGCGATCGCCGGCGGCACGCCCGCCGGTCAGTCCGGCACCACGTTCAGCTACCGCAGCACCGACCCGGTCGCGACGTACCTGACCACGCTCGCCGTGGGGAAGTACCAGAAGCTGACCGCGGCGGGGCCGCGCGGCGTGCCGCTGACCTACTGGTACCGCAAGGGCGCGGACGACAAGCTGCTGCCGTACCTGAAGAAGTCCCCGCAGTACCTGACGTGGCTGGAGAAGAAGTTCGGCCCGTACCCGTTCCCCTCCGGCGGCGTCGTGGTGGTGGACTCGGCGTCGGGCATGGAGACCCAGCAGATGATCACGATGGGCCGGAAGATCGAGAACACCGCGGCCCGCCGGGACCGCTGGGGCAGCGACCTGCTGCACGAGTACGCCCACCAGTGGTTCGGCAACTCGGTCACGCCCACCACCTGGCGGGACCTGTGGCTGAACGAGGGCTGGGCGACGTACATCCAGGACCTGTACACCAAGGAGACGCAGAAGCTCAGCGAGGCCAGCCTGGACCGGTACCTGCGCGAGGGTGACGCCGTCCTGCGCAAGAAGCTGGGCCCGCCCGGCCGGCCCGACCCGAAGCGGTTCGCCGAGGGCAACGTCTACCTGTGCCCGGCGGCGATGCTGCGCGAGATCCACCGGACGGTTGGCGACGCGGCGTTCTTCGCGCTGGCCCGCGCCTGGGTCCAGGAGCAGCGCAACACGCCGCAGGACCGGGCCTCGTTCATCGCCTTCGTCAACAAGCAGACCGGCCGGGACTTCACCGCGCTGATCAACGCCTGGCTGGACTCGCCGACCACACCGAAGAAGATCACCCCGAAGAAGATCGCCTGACCCGGCGCGGGGCCCCGCCCGTCCGGCGGGGCCCCGCGGCGCGTCTCAGCGGCCCTGGAGCGAGCGGACGTTGTCGCCGAACGTCCAGCCCTTCGACCCGTCCCAGTTGACCGACCAGGTCATCAGGCCCTTCAGGCGTCCCTGGTAGGTGTTCCACGCCTGGGCCACCAGTGCCGGGCTCATGTAGCCGCCGCCGGCGCCGACCTGCGCGGGCAGCCCGGGGACCTGCCGGTCGAGCGGTACGCGGATGGTGGTGCCCTGCACGACCAGGCCGGCGTCGAGGCAGTTGGTCTGCGCGACGAAACCGGCCACCGTGCCCGCCGGGTACGAGTCACCGGCGCAGCCGTACATGGACCCGTTGTAGTACTGCATGTTCAGCCACCACAGCCGCCCGTTGTCGGCGTACTTCTTGACGATCGGCAGGTACGCGCCCCAGATCGAGCCGTAGGTGACGCTGCCGCCGGTGACGTACGCGGTCTCCGGCGCCATGGTGAGCCCGAAGCCGGCCGGCATCTGGGCCAGCACCCCGTCGATGATCCGGATCAGGTTGGCCTGCGACGGGGAGAGCTGGTTGATGTTCCCGCTGCCGGTCAGCCCGGTCTCGATGTCGATGTCGATGCCGTCGAAGTTGTGCCGCTTGAGGATCGGTACGACGGTGGCGACGAACCGGTCGGCGACGGCGCTGGAGCTGAGGTCGATCCCGGCGGTGGCGCCGCCGATGGACAGCAGCACGGTCAGCCCGGCGGCCTTGGCCTGGCACACCTGCGCCGGGGTGGGCACCTTGACGCCGGCGTCCATGCCGTCCTCCCAGAGCACGGTGCCGTCGGCGCGGATGACCGGGAACGCGGCGGTCACCACGTTGTAGCCGTGCCCGGTGATCCGGGAGTCGGTGACCGGGATCCAGCCGAGCCCGGGGTGCACGCCGTTGGCGGCGCCGTCCCAGTTCTCCCAGTAGCCCTGGAGCACCTTCCCCGACGGCCGGGACCGCAGCGCACAGGTGTCCCCGCCCGGCGTGGTCGGGCTGGACGACACCGTGGGCGTGGGCGTCGGCGTCCGCGTGGGGGAAGCGGTCGGGGAGGGCGTGGGCGACGGCGGACGGGTGGTGGGGCTCGGCGACGGCGTGCCGCCGGTGCAGGCGCCGAGGTCGGTCCAGAGCGCCGGTACGGCGGCCGGGTTCCAGCCCGCGCCGGCCGGCGGGGTGTGCGTGACGAGCGCCTGGTAGAGCCGTCCGCCATAGGTGGCCCGGCTGCCGGCGGTCCAGGTGACGCCCTCGGCCCAGGCCGGCGCGTCGCAGGCGACGAGCGTGCCGGCGGCGCCGGTCGGCGTGGCGGCGGTGGCGGGCAGGGCGGCGGCGGTGGCGGCGAGCAGCGCGACGCCACCGAGCAGAGCGGTCATCCCACGTCCGAGTCGCATGACATACCTCCTCATCGATGCGCCGGAGGTTATCAGTTAACTTTGTTAAGTGTAAATGCGCAGTACGCTGTCACCGCTTGGTTCACGGCGTGAACGCAGGTCGCCGCGGGCGGCCGGGAAGGACGGCGGCGGACGTGGACGCCAGACGCACCACGGTGCGCGACATGCGCCGGGCCAACCGTTCGGTCCTGCTGACCCGGATCTGGCTGGACGGCCCGCTCAGCCGGCACGAGCTGGGCCAGTCCACCGCGCTCAGCCTGGCCAGCGTCAGCAACCTGGTCGGCGAGATGATCAGCGAGGGCCTGGTCGAGGAGGCCGGCTCCGTCGAGTCCGACGGCGGCCGCCCCCGCGTGCTGCTGCGCGTCGCGCCCGGCTACGGCTACCTGGTCGGCGCCGACGTCGGCGAGACCCGCGTCCAGGTGGAGCTGTTCGACCTGAGCATGACCGCGCTGGCCAAGGCGGAGTACCCGATCGCCGCGGCCGATCCCGACCCCGAGCGGGTCGCCGCTCACCTGCGGCACGGCCTCGCCGCCGTCACCGAGCAGGCGGGCGTCGACCCGGCCGCGGTGCTCGGCTTCGGCGTCGCCGTCGCCGGCACCGTCGAGCGCACCGCCGACGCCGTGGTGCACGCCCAGACGCTCGGGTGGGACGGCGTCCCGCTCGGCGCGATGCTGCGCGCGGGCACCGACGTACCGGTGCACGTGGACAACGGCGCGAAGACGCTGGGCCAGGCCGAGATGTGGTTCGGCGCCGGCCGCGGCGTCCGGCACGCGGTGGTCGCCCTGGTCGGCTCCGGCGTCGGCGCGAGCGTGGTCGCCGACGGCGTCGGCTACCGCGGCGCGCACAGCAGCGCCGGGGAGTGGGGCCACACCACCATCGTGTACGGGGGCCGCCGCTGCCGCTGCGGCAACCTCGGCTGCCTGGAGGCGTACGTCGGTGCGGAGGCGGTGCTGGACCGGTTCCGCCAGGCCAACCGGGGCCGCCCGGCGCCCGGCGCGGACGAGGAGACCGCCTTCGGCGAGCTGCTGCGCTCCGCCGGCCGCACCGCCGCGAAGGTGATCGACGAGACGGTCGGCTACCTGGGCGCCGGGGTCGCGAACCTGGTGAACCTGTTCAACCCGGAGCGGGTGGTGCTCGGCGGCTGGGCCGGGCTGGCCCTGGGCGAACGGCACCTGCCCGCGATCCGCGAGGCGACCGCGCGGCACGCGCTGCGCCAGCCGTACGCGCAGACCTCGATCGAGCTGTGCCGGCTCGGACCGGACGCGGTCGCGATGGGCGCGGCCACCCTGCCGATGACCCGGCTGCTGCGCGACGGCGGCGTGCTCCGCGACGCGGCCGCCCGCCCGGCCCCAGCGTGGGGACCGGGCCGCCGTCACTGACCGGCCCGGTCCCCACGCCGCGCGGGCGTCAGCGCTGCCCGCGTACCCGCCGCACGGTGTCGCGGTACCACAGCGCGCTGCGCTTGGGGATGCGGCGCTGCGTGTCGTAGTCCACCCGGACGATGCCGAACCGCTTGTCGTAGCCGTACGCCCACTCGAAGTTGTCCAGCAGGGACCAGGCGAAGTAGCCGCGCACGTCCGCGCCGGCCGCCCGGGCCCGTGCCACCGCCCGCAGGTGCTCGGTGAGGTAGCCGACCCGGTCGTCGTCGGCGACGAACCCGTCGGCGTCCGGCTTGTCGTCGAACGCGGCGCCGTTCTCGGTGATCACCAGGGGCGTGCCCGGGTAGTCGCGGTGCAGCCGCACCAGCAGGTCGGTGAAGGACTCCGGCACGATCTCCCAGTCCATCGCGGTACGCGGCAGGTCACGGCGGACCACCCGGCGCACCGGCTTGCCGTCGTCGTCGCGGTCGCGGCCCTGCTCGTCCACCCCGGAGTGCAGCTGCCCGAAGTAGTAGTTCACACCGAGCACGTCGATCGGGGTGGCGATGACCTCCAGGTCACCGTCCTCGACGGGGATCCGCACCCCCTCGGCGGCCAGGTCCGCGACCACGTCCTGCGGGTACTCCCCGCGCAGCACCGGGTCGAGGTAGAGCCGGTTGGCCAGCCCGTCGGCGGCCCGCGCCGCGTCCCGGTCGGCCGCGCTGCCGGTCTCCGGGTCGGCGGTGGACAGGTTCAGCGTCAGGCCCAGCTCGATCGGGGACCGGGCCGCCTCGCGCAGCCGCCGCGTCGCCAGCCCGTGCCCGAGCAGCAGGTGGTGCGCCGCGGCGATGCCGTCGCCCAGGTTGCGCCGGCCCGGGGCGTGGTCGCCGTAGGCGTACCCGAGCATCGCCGAGCACCACGGCTCGTTGAGCGTGGTCCAGGTGCGGACCCGGTCGCCGAGCGCGGCGAAGACCAGCTCCGCGTAGTCGGCGAACCGGTACGCGGTGTCCCGGTTCGGCCAGCCGCCCGCGTCCTCCAGTTCCTGCGGCAGGTCCCAGTGGTACAGCGTCACCCACGGCTCGACGCCCCGGCCGAGCAGCTCGTCCACCAGCCGGTCGTAGAACGCCAGCCCGGCCATGTTCGCCGGACCGCGCCCGCCCGGCTGCACCCGGGGCCAGGCCACCGAGAACCGGTACGTGTCCAGCCCCAGGTCCGCGATGAGCGCGACGTCCTGCGGCATCCGGTGGTAGTGGTCGCACGCCACGTCGCCGTGGTCACCGTTGGCCACCGCTCCCGGCACCCGGCAGAACGTGTCCCAGATGGACGGTGTGCGGCCGTCCTCGGCCACCGCGCCCTCGATCTGGTACGACGACGTCGCCACCCCCCACCGGAAGGTCGGCGGCAGCGTGTCGATCGGGTCCGGACCGGCCACTGATGACGGGCGGGTGAGGTCGGTGTCCATGGTTCTCCTCGCGGGTAGCGGGTGGTGTCGGGCGGGTCAGCGGGACAGGGGCGCGACGGCCGGGTGCAGCCGGCACGCGACGGCCCGCGCCGGGTCGTCGACGCGCGGCGCGCCGAGCGCCGGCACCTGCTCGTCGCACCCGTCGAACGCCTTCGGGCAGCGGGGGTGGAACGCGCAGCCGGACGGCATGGCGCGCAGGTCCGGCGGGGAGCCGGGGATGCCGGTCAGCTCGCGGCGCGGACCGTGCAGCGCCGGGAACGAGTGCAGCAACCCCTCGGTGTACGGGTGCAGCGGCTCCCGGTAGAGCCGGGCGGCGGGCGCCTCCTCGACGATCCGGCCGCCGTACATGATCGCGATCCGGTCGGAGAACTCGACGAGCAGCGACAGGTCGTGCGTGATGAACAGCACCGCGAAGCCGAGGCGTTCGCGCAGCTCGGCGAGCTGGCCGAGGATCTGCCGCTGCATCACCACGTCCAGCGCGGTGGTCGGTTCGTCCATGATGACCACCTGCGGTTCCAGCGCCAGCGCCATCGCGATCATGACCCGCTGGCGCATGCCGCCGGAGAGCTGGTGCGGGTAGCTGTCCAGCCGGTCGGCGGAGATGCCGACCAGGCGCAGCAGCTCCTTCGCCCGGGCCAGCCGGCTCGCCGCCGTGCTCTTCGGCTCGTGCGCCCGGATCACGTCGAGCAGCTGGGTGGAGACCTTGTGCACCGGGTTCAGCGAGTTCATCGCGCCCTGGAACACGATCGACGTCTCCGCCCACCGGAACTCGCGCAGCTTCGCCGGGCTGAGCGTGAGCACGTCGACCGGCGGGCCGTCGGCCGGGTGGTAGATCACCTGGCCGCCGCTGACCACGCCGGGCGGGGGCAGCAGCCGGGTCAGCCCGTACGCCAGCGTGGACTTGCCGCTGCCGCTCTCCCCGGCCAGGCCGAGCACCTCGCCGCGGTGCAGCGTCAGGTCGACGTCGCGGACCGCGCGGACCGCGTCCGCGCCGACGCCGTAGTCGACGCACAGGCCGCGGATCTCCAGCACCTGGTCGCTCATGAGGTCGCGTCCTCTCGGGTGTGGTCCGCCGGCCGCTGCATCGGGACCGGCGCCGGGTTCGGCGCGAGGACCGGGGTGAACCCGACGCGCATCGCGACGGCGCGGCCGTCGGCGGTACGGATCCGGGTCCGGCCACCGGTCCGCAGCCGGGGGCTGACGAACTCGTCGATGCCGAAGTTGATCAGAGCCAGGGCGGTGCCGAGCAGCGCGATGGCCAGGCCGGCCGGGACGAACCACCACCAGGCGCCCTGCGCCAGGGCCTGCTGTCCCTGCGCCCAGAACAGGATCGTGCCCCAGTTCCACGACGAGACCGACGAGACGCCGATGAACGCCAGGGTGATCTCCGACATCACCGCGAAGATGACGGTGCCGACGAAGCCGGAGGCGATGATCGCGGTCAGGTTGGGCAGGATCTCGAAGCCGATGATCCGCCAGGTCCGCTCGCCGGTGGCGCGCGCGGCCTCGACGTAGTCGCGGCGGCGCAACGACAGCGTCTGGGCGCGCAGCACCCGGGCGCCCCAGGCCCACGAGGTGAGGCCGATGATGAGCGCCACCAGCGTGTCGCTGGCCTGGTCGACCAGGGACGTGACGATGATGATCAGCGGCAGCGCCGGGATCACCAGGAACACGTTCGACACCGCCGACAGGCCCTCGTCGGCCGCGCCGCCCAGGTAGCCGGCGGTCACGCCGATCAGGATGGAAAGGATCGTGGCGAGCACGCCGGCGATCAGGCCCACCACCATCACGCTGCGCGCGCCGACCAGGATCTGGCTGAAGATGTCCTGTCCGAGGTGGGTGGTGCCGAACCAGTGCCGGGCCGAGGGCGCCTGGAGCACGTCGGCGCTGCGCGCGTCCGGGTCGTACGGCGCGATCCACGGCCCGATCACCGCCAGGAGCACGTACACCCCGAGGACGGCGAGGCCGGTCGCGGCCTTGGCGTTGGCGACGAAGCGGAACCGGCGGCGGCGCGCCCGGGCCGACGGCTGCGCCATCGCCCCCTGGCCGGGGATGACCTGCTCGATGCTGGACGGGGAGAGTGTCATCGCTCAGCTCTTTCGGGTCCGCGGGTCGAGGAGCAGGTACGCCACGTCGGCGAGCAGGTTCGCCACCAGCACCGAGATCGTGATGATCAGGAAGATGCCCTGCATCAGCGGGTAGTCCTTCGCGCCGACGGCCTGGAAGAGCTGGAACCCCAGGCCCGGGTACGAGAAGACGATCTCCACGAGCAGGGTGCCGCCGACGATGAAGCCCAGCGACAGCGCGAACCCGGACACGTTGGGCAGCAGCGCGTTGCGGGCGGCGTAGCTGAGCGCCACCCGGCGCTCGGAGAGCCCCTTGGCGTGCGCGACGGTGATGTAGTCCTCGCTGGCGACGGTGACCATCATGTTGCGCATGCTGAGGATCCAGCCGCTCATCGACGACACCAGGATGGTCGCCGCGGGCAGGATGCTGTGCTGGAGCGCGCTCGGGATGAAGTACGCGTCGAACGCCGGCACCAGACCGGGCTCGTAGCCGCCGGAGGACGGGAAGAAGCTGCCCGGCCCGGCGAACAGCGCGATCGCGACCAGGCCCAGCCAGAAGTACGGGATCGAGGAGAGGAACGTGGTGGCCGGCAGCAGCCCGTCGATCCACGAGCCGCGCCGCCAGCCCGCGCCGACGCCGAGCGCGGTGCCGAGCAGGAAGCTGACGATCGTGGTGACGCCGACCAGGCCGACCGTCCACGGCAGGCTGTTCCCGATCACCTCCGACACCGGTGCGGGGAAGAACGTGAACGACAGTCCCAGGTCGCCGCGCAGGAGCTGCCCCCAGTAGGCGACGTACTGCTCCCACAGCGAGCGGTCGGAGTCCAGCCCGAACAGCACCCGCAGCGACGCGACCGCGTCGGCGCTGATCCGGCCCTGGTTGCGGGAGATCAGCGACTGCACCGGGTCGCCCGGCACCATCCGCGGGATGAAGAAGTTGAGCGTGATCGCCGCCCAGGCGGTGAACAGGTAGAAGGCCACCCGTTGCAGCAGGAACCTCATCGGGCCGCCTCCGTCCCGGCCTGCTCTGCCTTCTCCGCCTGCTCTGCCTGCTCTGCCTTCTCCGCGGCGACGGTGTCCGCGTCGTACAGCCAGCACGCCGCCCAGTGCCCGGGCGCGTCGTCCACCGGGATCGGCGGCGGCAGGTCGGTGGCGCAGCGCGGCATCGCCGCCGGGCAGCGCGGGTGGAAGCGGCAGCCGGCCGGCGGGCGGATCAGGCTCGGCGGCTCACCGTGGCCCCGCTCGCCCGCCGCCGCGCCGTCGCCGCCCGCGCCGGTGATCCGCTCCGGGTCCGGCGCCGACTCGATCAGCAACCGGGTGTACGGGTGTGCCGGGCGCTGGGTGACGGTCTCGCTGTCGCCGCCCTCGACCATCCGCCCGGCGTACATGACGATCGTCTCGTCGGCGAAGTAGCGGGCCGAGGCGATGTCGTGGGTGATGTAGAGGATCGCCAGGTCGAGCCGGTCCTTGAGGTCCTGCAGCAGGTTGAGCACGCCGAGGCGGATCGACACGTCGAGCATGGACACCGGCTCGTCGGCGAGCAGCACCTCCGGGTCGGCGCCGAGCGCCCGCGCGATCGCCACCCGCTGACGCTGCCCGCCGGACAGCTCGTGCGGGAACGCGTCCAGGTAGCGCTCGGGCGGGGTGAGCGCGACGCGGGTCAGCAGGTCGGCCAGCGCCTTCTCCAGGCCGTCCGGCCCGGTCCCGGCGTTGCCGTGGATGCGCAGCGACCGGGTCAGGTGGTAGCGGACCGTGTGCACCGGGTTCAGCGAGGCGAACGGATCCTGGAGGATCAGCTGCACCCGGCGCACGTACGCCCGGAACCGGCGCCCGCCGCGTACCCGGGTCGGTTCGCCGTGCAGCCGGATCTCGCCGCCGGTGCGCGGGTAGAGCTGGGCCAGCAGCCGGGCGACTGTGGACTTGCCGGAGCCGGACTCGCCGACGAGCGCTGTCACCCGGCCACGGCGCAGCGCGATCGATACGTCGTCGACGGCGTGCACCACCGCCGGGGTGCGGGAGAGGAGGTCACGCAGCCGCCGGCGGACGGGGAAGTGCTTGGTCAGGCCGACGGCCTCCAGCACCACCTCGTCGGCCGGCGCCGGTGCGCTCTCGGTCAACGTCATGCCGAATTCCTGTCTGGGGTTGCCGAAGCGAGGGGCGGGCGCCGCCGGCCCGGCCGGGCGATCGTGGCCGGGCCGGCGGCGCCGGGTCAGCCGTTGGCCGGCTTGAGGTGCAGCACCACGTCCACCGCGTTGGGCTGGGTGGGCTGGAGCGCGCCGTACGGGTTCGAGTCGTCCGGCCAGCCGACCCAGTTCTTCGTGCTGTACGCGCCGCCGATGTTGTCCGCGCCGACCGGGATCATCGGCATCTGCTCGACGAAGATCTTCTGCAGCGTGGCCAGCGCGGTGGCGCGGGTGGCGTCGTCGGTGGCGTTGGCGTACGACACCAGCGCGTCGGTGGCCTCCTTGCTGTCGAACCGGCCGAAGTTGCCCGCCGGGGAGGCGGTGCCGATCGGCTTGAGCACGCGGCCGTCCATGATGGTCCGGTAGATGTCGTACGGCGTGGCGCCGCTCTCGGTCCACCGGAACGTGGCCTCGAAGTTGCCCTGCTCGACGTTGCGGAACCAGGCGTCCTGGTTGGCCTTGTCGATGGTCGCCGCGATGCCGATCTTCGCCAGGTTGCCCTTCACGATCTCCAGGCTGGTCTGGTAGTCCGACCAGCCGGCCGGGTCGGTCAGCCGGATCGTGACCGCCTTGCCGCTGCGGTCCTTCAGCGTGTTGCCGTCCAGCTTGTAGCCGGCGCCGGTGAGCAGCGCCTTGGCGCCCTCGACGTCGACCTTGTGCTCCTGGCCCTTGTACTCGGGCGCGATGAACGAGTCACCGGCCGGGCTGGGCAGGCCGGTCACGCTCTTGACCTCGGGGTGGAAGTAGCCGGCCTCGGCGGTGGTGAAGATGTCCGCCCGGTCGATCACCATGTTCATGGCCTTGCGCAGCGTCGGGTCGTCGAACGGCTTCTTCGTGGTGTTCAGGTAGAGACCGTGGATGCCGAGCACCGGGGGCGCCCACATCTTGTGGTTCTTCTGGTCCTTGGCCACGAACACGGTCTGGTAGTTCGGGATGAAGACGAAGCTCCACTCCGCCTCGCCGTTGGCCAGCGCGGTGGTCTGCGCGCTGTTGTCGGTGTACGAGGTGTACCGCAGCTCCTTCACCTTCGGCAGGTCCTGCCAGTAGCCGCTCTCGCGTACCGCCAGCGTCATGCTCGCCGGGGTGAACGACTTGAGCGTGTACGGGCCGCTGCCGACCGGCTGCTTCACCGGGTCGCTGGCCGGGTCGGCGATCTTCTCCCACAGGTGCTTGGGCACGATCGGCACCCGCCACAGCACCTTCTGCTGGTTGACGAACTGCGGGCTGGCCATCGAGATGGTGACCTCGTTGCCGCTGGCGACGGCGTCGGTGTACGGCACGCCCTGGTCGTTGATGGCCGGGAACTTCTTCACCAGGTTGTAGGTGAACGCGACGTCCTCGGCGGTGACCTTCTGCCCGTCCGACCAGGTCGCGTTCTCGCGGATGGTCACCTTCACCGACTTGTAGTCCGACGACCACTCGGCCTTGGTGGCCAGCCACGGCTTGAACGGCTCGGCCGGCTTCACCGGGTTCCACATCATCAGCGGCTCGTAGATCTGCCACCGGTAACCAAGCGAGGCGGCGGCCGAGGTGGTGAGGAACGGGTTGTTGTTCTCGGCCTGCGGGCCGTTGGGCATGCCGACGCTCAGCACCGTCGCGGCCTGGCCGCTCTTCTTGTTCGCGTTCGGGCTGTCGCCGCACGCGGCGGCGGTGGTGACCATCGCGCCGGCCAGCGCGAGGGCGAGGAGTTGCCGTCTTCTCATGGAGGTCTCCCTCGGTGGTCCCGCATTCCTCGGGCGGGATGTGGTGGATGGAGGGTGTGCGGTGGTGCCACCGGCGGGCGGGCCCGCCGGCGTGGTCGCCGCGGTGCGGCGGGTTGGGTCAGGTGACGCGTGTCGAGTCGCGGGCGGTGAAGCCGGTGGGGATGACGGTCGGGGTGTCCGGCAGCGGGGTGCCGGCGAGGTGGCCGATGAGCAGGCGGGCGGCGGCCGTACCCATCTCCCGCAGGGGCTGGCGCACGGAGCTCAGCGGCGGGTGGGTGTGCCCGGCCAGCGGGAGGTCGTCGAAGCCGACCACCGCCACGTCCTGCGGGACGCGCCGCCCGGCGTCGCGCAGCGCCTGCAACGCCCCGGCTGCCGACAGGTCGTTGTGGGCGAAGACGGCGTCGAACGGTACGCCGTCGGCGAGTAGCCGCCGCACCGCCGCGCGCCCGCACTCGAAGGTGAAGTCGCCCTCCACCACCCGGTCCGGCTCGATCGGTACGCCCGCGTCGGCGTAGGCGCCGGCGAACCCGGCGAGCCGTTCCCGGGTGCAGCCGAACTGCCGCAGGCCGGTGATGACGAGCGGCCGCCGACGGCCGAGCGCCAGCAGGTGCGTGGCGGCGGCCCGCGCGCCCGCCTCGTTCGTGGTCCCCACCGAGGGGAAGCCGGGCTGGTGGCCCCGGTCGTCGATGAGGATGACCGGCAGGCCGCGCCGGTGCAGCTCGGTGATGTAGTCGAGTGTCCCCTCGGGTTCGACCACGAGCAGGCCGTCGAACGACTTGGCCGAGACCTGGGAGGCGAACCGGCGCATCGACTCGTCGCCGTGGGTGCAGGTGAACAGCAGCATGCCGTAACCGGCGGCCTCGACCACGTCGGCCGCGCCCTGGAGGACCTCGCCCATCCAGGGCCAGGTCAGCGCCGGGACCAGCATCCCGACCACCCGGGTACGCCCCCGGGCCAGGCCGACCGCGCGGGCGCTCGGCACGTAGCCGAGGTCGCTGATCACGGCGCGCACCCGGTCGGCGGTGCGCACGTGCACCTCGCCCTTGCCGTTGAGCACCCGGGAGACCGTCGTCTTGCTCACCCCGGCGCGGGTGGCGACGTCGGCGATGGTGATCGGCACGTGACGCTCCCGGGTCGCAGGGATGAGCGGGGTGTTTCGGAACCGGTTGCGGAAGCGGTTCCGTGGCAGTCAACCCAAGCGGCGCGGCTCACGTCAATCACAGACGGATAACGATGCACTCCTAAGTTCGAGCTTTGAAAAAAGTGCCCGGGCTGCGACTCCGCCGATCACGGCGATGAGCAGGGTCGATGCCTTCCGCTCCGGCCCGCGTCTCTCCGAAGTGGAGGTTCAGGGGCGGGCGTACACGTCGCCGGAGTTGGCCTCGTCCGGCAGCGCGCCCAGGTACGCGGCCACCTCGGCGGCCGGGCGCCAGCCGGGCAGCGCGAACTCCATCTCGTCGCCGAGCGCCACCGTGAACCGGGTGAAGCCGAGCGCGGTGAGCCGGTCCAGGCAGCGGGCCGCCGCCACCCGGGCGATGGTGGTGAACTCGAACGACAACGCCGGGACCGGGCGGCTCAGCCCGGCCAGCACGGCGTCCTCGAAGCCCTCCACGTCGATCTTCACGAACGCCGGTACGCCGTACGCGGCCACGAGCGTGTCGAGCGTGGTGCCCGGCACCTCGATCTGCGCGTCCCAGGTCTCGCCCGCCCAGCCGGGTGCGCCGTCGGCGGCGCGGACGAACCCGAGTGAGGCGGTGGAGACCGTGGGGTTGGCCGAGTTGACGTGCAGTCGCACCGGTCCGGCGGTACGCCCGCAGGCCGCCTCCACCACCGTCACCGCGTCGTCTCCCGCGTACATCTCGCGCAGCACCCGGGCGCACAGCGGCTGCGGCTCGACCGCCACCACGGTCGCGCCGAGACGGCGGAAGCTGCCCAGCCGGTCGCCCACGTGCGCGCCGACGTCGAAGACCAGGTCACCGGCGCGGACCAGCGGGGCGTAGAACGCGTCGAGGGCGGCGTCGCGCGCCGGGTCGCCGTGGTAGAAGTCCAGCGACCGGCGCAGGCCGGACATCTCTGGGTCCGCCTTGAGCGTCTCGATCACCCCGTCCCGCACACCCCCGACGCTAGCCAGCGTCGCGTTCGCGCGAGCCGCATTCGCATCCCTGCTTGCCGTCGAATGGAGGCAACCACCCCACCCTCCTAGGACGCCCTGGAGGTGATGAGACTGGTCGCCCAGCCCCCGCGAGATCTTGGTACGAGACGGCCCTCGGAGGGGCCACTTCGTACCAAGATCTTCATCCCGTCCCGCAATGCGGAGGCGGGCGGACGGCCGGTGTGGTTACGGCGTTTCGACGACCTCCTGGCCGAGCGGCCACAGGGCCGCCGGGACCAGCTTGAAGTTGGCCACCCCGAACGGGAATCCGATGATCGTCACGCAGAGCGCGATGCCGGCGAGGATGTGCGACAGGGCCAGCCACCAGCCGGCCAGCACCAGCCAGAGCACGTTCGCCAGGCCGGAGGGGAGACCGGCCCCCGGCTTCGACACGAGGGTGCGGCCGAACGGCCACAGTGAGTACGAGGCGAGCCGCAGCGAGGCGACGCCGAACGGGATGGTGACGACGAGGACGAAGCAGATCAGGGCGGCGACGCCGTAGCCGAGAGCCAGGACGAAGCCGCCGCCGAAGACGAGCCACAGCAGGTTCAGCAGGAAGCGGATCACCACTCCATGATCCCTCGCGTCCGCAAGCGCGCGGCGGCCTGGGAATACCGGCGGGGACGCCGGGTAGAGGAGGGCGTGATCGAGCCGAGCCGTCGTGCATCGGCCGGACTCCCACCCGAACCCGAACGACCGTTAAGCTTCGAGGGTGGGAATCGAGGAACTGTACCCCGCCAGGCGACTGATCGCGGCCCAGCGCGCCACCGCCGCGGCGGGCCTGGACGCGCTGCTGCTCACCCCGGGTTCCGACCTGCGCTACCTGACCGGCTACGACGCCCGCGAGGGGGAGCGGCTGACCTGCCTCGTCCTGCCCGCCGAGGGCGAGCCGACGCTGATCGTGCCGGTGCTGGAACGGCCGGACGCCGAGGCCGCGCCCGGCGCCGGCTACCGGATCGTCGACCACGCCGACGGCACCGACCCGTGGCCGCTGGTGCGCGCGGCGCTCCCCGGCCCGGTCCGCGCCGTCGGGCTGGCCGACCGGATGTGGGCACAGCAGGTTCTCGCGCTGCGCGACGTGCTGCCCGGCGCGGCCCAGCGGCTCGCCTCCGACGTGCTGCGGGAGATGCGGATCCGCAAGTCGCCGGCCGAGGTGGCAGCGCTGGCCGAGGCGGGCGCCGCGATCGACGCGGTGCACCTGCGGATGGGGGAGTGGCTGCGCCCCGGCCGCACCGAGCGGGAGGTCGCCGCCGACCTCGCCGCCGCGATCCGGGCCGCCGGGCACGCCGCTGTCGACTTCGTCATCGTCGCCGCCGGCCCGAACGGCGCGAGCCCGCACCACGGCACCTCGGACCGCCCGATCGGCGTGGGCGAGCCGGTGGTGGTCGACATCGGCGGCACCATGCCGTCGGGCTACCGCTCCGACTGCACCCGCACGTACGTCGCCGGCGGCCCCGCCCCGGCCGAGTTCGTGGACTACTACGCGGTGCTGCGGGAGGCGCAGCGCGCCGCCGTGGCCGCCGTCGCGCCGGGCGTGACCGCGGAGGCCCTCGACGCGGTCGCCCGCGACGTGATCAGCGCCGCCGGTTTCGGCCACGCCTTCCTGCACCGCACCGGTCACGGCATCGGCCTCGACGGCCACGAGGAGCCGTACGTGGTGACGGGCAACCCCCGGCCGCTCGAGGCCGGCATGGCTTTCTCGGTCGAACCCGGGATCTACCTCGCCGGGCGGCATGGAGCCCGGATCGAGGACATCGTCGTCTGCACGACGGACGGCGGGCAACGGCTCAACACCACCCCCACGGAGCTCATCGCGCTATGAACGTCGACCGGATCCTGCCCACCGACGAGGCCCACGACCTGCTGGACCTCGTCACCGAACTCGCCGACCGGGAACTGGCCCCGGCCGCCGCCGGTTTCGAGGCCCGCGCCGAGTTCCCCCGGGAGGTGCTGCGCACCCTGGGCCGGGCCGGCCTGCTCGGCCTGCCGTACGCCGAGGAGCACGGCGGCGCCGCCCAGCCGTACGAGGTGTACCTCCAGGTGCTGGAGATCCTCGCCAGCCGGTGGCTGGCAGTGGCCGAGGCGGTCAGCGTGCACACGCTGTCCTGCTACCCGCTGGCCCAGTTCGGCACCGACGAGCAGCGCAAACTGCTGCCGGACATGATCGGCGGGGAGCTGCTCGGTGCGTACTGTCTCTCCGAGCCGCAGGGTGGCTCGGACGCGGCGGCCCTGACCACGCGGGCGGTGCGCGACGGCGACGCGTACGTGGTGACCGGCACCAAGGCGTGGATCACGCACGCCCGGGTGGCCGACTTCTACAACATCTTCTGCCGCACCGGCGGCCCCGGCCCGAAGGGCATCTCCTGCCTGCTGGCCGACCGGTCCACGCCGGGCATCCACCCGCAGGCCGCCGAGCGGACCATGGGCCTGCACGCCTCACCGATCGCGCAGATCGCCTTCGACGACGCCCGGGTGCCGGCGGAGCGGCTGGTCGGCGGCGAGGGCGCCGGGTTCACCATCGCGATGTCCGCGCTGGACTCCGGCCGCCTGGGCATCGCCGCGTGCGCGGTGGGCCTGGCCCAGGGCGCGCTGGACTACGCGGTCGGCTACGCCCGGGAGCGCCGCCAGTTCGGCCGGGCGATCATCGACTTCCAGGGGCTCGGGTTCAACCTGGCCGACGCCGCCACCCAGATCTCCGCCGCGCGGGCGCTCACGCTGGCCGCCGCGCGGCTGCGCGACGCCGGACGCCCGTACTCGATCGAGGCGGCGAAGGCGAAGCTGTTCGCCACGGACGTGGCGATGCGGGTGACCACCGACGCGGTGCAGGTGCTCGGCGGCGCCGGGTACGTCGCCGACCACCCGGTCGAGCGGTACATGCGGGAGGCCAAGGTGCTCCAGATCGTCGAGGGCACCAACCAGATCCAGCGGCTGGTCATCTCCCGCGCGCTGGCGAAGGGCTAGCCTGTCGCGGTGACCTACCCCCGGATCACCGCAGACCCCGACGTCATGGGGGGTGCGCCCTGCGTGCGGCAGTCGCGCATCCCCGTGGCCACCCTGCTGGCCATGATGGCCGAGGGCATGTCCGTCACGGACATCCTCACCGACCTGCCGTTCCTGGACGAGGAGGACATGGCGGAGGTGCTGAACTACGCCGCGGACGCGGTGCGCGACCGGACGGCGCGCTGAGCGTCACCGCGGCGGGCCGGGTGCGGCGTGGGAGCGCTTTTCCGGCTAGGGTGCAGCGCGTGGAGGAGATCGACCGTGCCATCGTCGCCGCGCTGACCGGGGACGGTCGGCTGTCGTACACGGATCTGGCCGAGCGGGTGGGCCTGTCGGTGTCGGCCGTGCACCAGCGGGTCCGCCGGCTGGAGCAGCGCGGGGTGATCAAGGGGTACGCCGCGCGGGTGTCGTTCGAGGCGCTGGACCTGCCGCTGACCGCGTTCGTGGCGATCCGGCCGTTCGACCCGTCGCAGCCGGACGACGCGCCGGAGCGGCTGGCGCACCTGCCCGAGATCGACTCGTGCTACTCGGTGGCGGGGGAGGACTTCTATCTCCTGCTGGTGCGGGTGGCCGGTCCGGCCGACCTGGAACGGGTGCTCCAGGAGATCCGTACCTCCGCGAACGTCACCACGCGCACCACTGTGGTGCTGTCCACGCCGTACGAGAACCGGCCGCCGAAGATCAGTGGCGAGCTGACCGGCCGGGGGCGTCCCCGTCCGTCGGCGGAGCCGGCAGGTTCCACCGCCTGATCACCCGGCGGCCGTGCTCGTGCCCGAGCACGCTGAGCGTGGCGGTGTCCAGCCGCAGCAGCGCGCCGGCCGAGGGCGGCAGCCCGATCCAGCGCGCTCCGAGCGCGCGCAGGCTGTGCCCGTGCCCGACGAGTGCGACGTCGCCCTCCTCCAGCAGCGGCGCGACCCGGTCCAGGACGCGGTCCAGGCGGGCGCCCACCTGCTCCGGTGACTCCCCGCCGGGCCCGCCGTCGGTCCAGATCGTCCAGCCGGGCCGTTCGGCCTGGATGTCCGCGGTGGTGCGGCCCTCGTACTCGCCGTAGTTCCACTCGGCCAGGTCCGGCTCGATCGCGTCGACGGTGAGCCCGGCCATGGCGGCGGTGCGGGTGGCGCGCTGCCGGGGGCTGGACAGGACCCGGGCGAAGCGCCGGCCGGCCAGCAGGGGAGCCAGCGCGCCTGCCTGCCGCTCGCCGTCGGGGGTCAGCTCCAGGTCGGTGTACGAGGTGTGCCGGTGGGCGGCGCTCCACGTGGTCTCGCCGTGCCGGATCAGCAGGATCTCGTTCACCGGCCCAGTCAACCATGCGGGGGCGGGCCCGGCCCGCCGACGGTTACCGGGACGCCGGCGTGGGTTCGGTCAGGCCGTCGCGTGCCGGCTGGCCGGGCGCTCGTTCCCGGGCGCGTGCGCCGCCGGGGCGCAGTTGCAGGACCGCGACGGAGGCCAGCACCAGCGCGCCGCCGGCGAGCTGCGCGGGGGTGAGGGCCTCGCCGAGGGTGAGCGTGGCCAGCGCGGCGGTGACCACCGGCTCGAAGGTGGACAGGATGGCTGCGGTCGACGGACCGGTCCGCTTCAGGCCGGCGAAGAAGGCCAGCATCGCCACGACCGTGGAGATCACGGCGATGGCGGCCAGCCAGAACCATCCCCGCCACCCGAAGCTCAGGTCGACGCCGCCGGTGACCAGGGCGCGAGCGCCGAGGGTGCCGGCGGCACCCGTCATCACCAGCGCCGACAGCGCCACGGGTGCCAGCCGGTGCACGACGGTGTCGGAGACCAGGATGTAGACCGTGTAGGTGACGGCGGCGGCGAAGGCCAGCAGCGCCCCGAGCGGATGGAAGCCCGCGCCACCGGCGCCGTGCAGGACCAGCAGCGTTCCACCCGAGGCGGCCACCAGTGCCGCGCCGCGTCTCGGGCTGAGCCGGTCCCGGCCGAGCAGGACTGCCGCCACGGTCACCAGGACCGGATACGTGTACAGGATCAGCGCCAGCAGGGACGCGTCCATCAGCTTGAGCGCGGAGAAGTACAGGCTCGCCTGTGTGGCATACCCGATCGCGCCCAGCCCGAGAGCGACGGCCACCACCCGCCCACGCCTCGTCGCCGGCCGCCCACCGCCCGGCGCCGCGCCGCGCAGCCCAGGCCGCGTGAGCAGGACGAGCCCGAGCAGTACGGCGGCCAGCCCGAAACGCACCAGCAGCAGAGCCGTCGGGGAGACACCGGCGTCGTACGCGAGCTTGCCGAAGACGGCCATCGCGCCGAAGCAGGCGGCGGACAGGAGACACAGTGCGGCACCCACGCGCCAAGGATCACCGGCACCGACTGCACAGGTCCAGCGATGAATTCCGCCGGTGAATCATTAGGATTCCCGCATGATCGAGCTGGACCTGCGGCGGTTGCGCTTCCTGCGGGAGTTCGAGGAACGCGGCACGATGGCCGCTGTCGCCGCGGCTCTGGGCTACAGCCCGTCGACTGTGTCGCAGCAGCTGGCCCTGCTGGAGAAGGAGGTGGGCGTCCGGTTGCTGGGCAGGGCGGGCCGTGGCGTACGGCTCACCGAGGCCGGGCACGTGCTCGCCCGGCACGCCCGGGTGCTGCTGTCGGCGGCCGAGGCGGTGGAGGCCGACCTGGCCGCCCTCGACGGTGACGTCCGGGGGAGCGTCCGGGCGGGCGGCCTGCAATCGGCGGCGCGCCGCCTGCTCGTGCCGGCCGTGGCCCGGATGAGAGCCGAGCACCCGCAGGTCCGGGTGGAGATCTTCGAGCTGGAACTCGAACAGTCCTTGCCGGGGCTGCGCCTGGGCACCGTCGACCTGGTCATCGGCGACGAGTACGACAGCCAGCCCCGCCCTCGCCCGGCGGGCCTTCGTTTCACGCTCCTGCTCGAGGAGCCCTTGCGGCTCGTGCTTCCCGCTGCGCATCCCCTGGCCGGGCCCGGGGGACACGTCGCGGTCACCGACCTGCGGTCCGAGGTGTGGACCGCCTCCGCCGAGGGCACCGGGCACCACGCCATGGTGGTCGGGACGTGCCGCCGTCTCGGCGGCTACGAACCGGACCTGCGGCACCGTTCCAGCGACGCGGACGTGCAACTCGGGCTGGTCCGGGCCGGGGCGGCGGTCGCCCTGATGCCGGCGCTGGCCCTGCCCGGGGACGACCCGGCGCTGGCGGTCCGGGGCGTCGCCGAGAGCGCACTCAGGCGCCGCCTGGTCGCAGTCACGCGGGACACGCCGTCCGCGCCCGCCCTCACGGCGTTTCTCGCCGCTGTCACGGACCGGGTCCGTGACCTCGACCGGTAGGCCCGCACCTTCAACCTATTGTCCTAGGAAGCCCTACGCGATGTGCGCCGGTCAACGGCGTTTGGCACAACAGTCACCGGGGACGCGACAAGGGCAAGGCGTAGCCGGACGAGGGAGGGCGACATGAGCTTCACCGACAAGGCGAAGACCAAGGCCCAGGAGATGAGCGGCATGGCCAAGGAGCGCATCGGCGACGTGACCGACAACGAGCGGTTGCGGGCCGAGGGCGCCTCCGAGCAGAGCACGGCGCGCGCCCGGCAGGCCGGGGAGCACGCCAAGCAGGCGGGCCGCGACGTCAAGGACGCCTTCAACAAGTGAGTACGCGAACGGCGGGCCACCTCTGCGATGAGGTGGCCCGCCGTCGTGTGCCCGGAGGCCGGGGTCAGTCGTCGCGGTGCGCGAGCCACCAGGCCTGGCCGGCCTCGGGCAGCGTGTCGATCGGGTCGTAGTAGGCGTAGCGCTTGTTCAGCGCCTCCAGCTCGGCCGACTCGATCGAGGTGCGGTAGTTCTTGGTCCAGTAGGAGATGCCGCGCTCACGGTCGTAGTCGGTGAGCATGTGCACCCAGCGCTTGCCGACGAACGGCACGTCGCAGACGATCCGCGGGGTGGCGTAGCCGGGCAGGTAGCCCATGATGTCGTGCTGGAGCTGCTGGGCGTGCCAGACCGGGACGCGCCAGTGCTCGGCGTTGGGGATCATGTCGCACATGTAGAAGTAGTACGGCAGGATGCCCGCCTCGCCCTGGAGCGCGAAGCAGAGGTCGAGCAGGTCGGCGCTGGTGGCGTTGACGCCGCGCATGAGCACGCCCTGGTTGCGGACGTCGCGTACGCCGACGTCGAGCGCGGTCTGGGCGGCCTTGGCGACCAGCGGGGTCAGCGACTGGGCGTGGTTGACGTGGGTGTGGATGGCCAGGTTGACGCCGCGGCGGGCGGCGGTGCGGGCGACCCGTTCGAGGCCCTCGACCACGTCGGGCTGGAGCCAGTGCTGGGGCAGGCCCATGAGGGCCTTGGTGGCGAGCCGGATGTCCCGCACGGTCTCCAGCTCCAGCAGGCGCATCAGGTACGACTCGAGGTTGCGCCACGGCACGTTGGCGACATCGCCGCCGGAGACGACCACGTCGCGTACGCCGGGGTGGGCCTTGAGGTAGGCGATGTGGGCGTCGTAGCGGTCGACGGGCTTGAGGGTGAGCTTGAGCTTGTCGACCGCGGGGGTGGAGTTGCCGACGAGGTCCATGCGGGTGCAGTGGCCGCAGTACTGCGGGCAGGTGGAGAGCAGTTCGGCGAGGACCTTGGTGGGGTAGCGGTGGGTGAGGCCCTCGGCGACCCACATGTCGTGTTCGTGGAGGCTGTCGCGGCTGGCGTACGGGTGTGAGGGCCAGTCGGTGCGCCGGTCGGAGGCGACCGGGATCATGTAGCGGCGGATCGGGTCGGCGAGCAGCGCCTCGGTGCTCATCGGCTGATGCGGCACCATGGTGTTGAGCATCTGCGGCGGCACCAGCATGGACATGGTGGCCAGGGCCTTCTGGTCGGCCTCCAGGTCGGCGTAGAAGGTCTCGTCGACGGTGTCGCCGAGGACGGCGCGCAGCTGCTTGATGTTCTTGACGCAGTTGACCCGTTGCCACTGGGCGCTCTCCCACTGGTCGCGGGTGATGTGGCGCCAGCCGGGGAAGCGGGTCCAGTCGGGTTCGACGAGGGGCGCGCGGCGGTATTCGTAGGGCTGTCCGGCGGCCGGGACGGCGACCGGCGCGGAGCGGGGCGTCGGGATCGTCTCCACCGGTTGGGTCTGGGTCACGGCCCCTCCTCGTCAGCATGCGGGTTGATCAACGGATGCGTAGGCTACTGGAAAATCTGCGGTGAAGAAATTAGTCTGCCGGAAGTTTTCCCGCGACGCGACCCCTGGCCGGGGGTTCGGGCGGCTGGACATAGGGGGGTCGGCGTGACGTCACCGGTGGGTCTGCACCGAGTCGTGGAACCGGCGGGGGTGCTCCCGCAGGCGGCCTGGCGGCTGGACCCGGACCCGCGGATCGCGGCGAACGAGGTGCGGATCCGGGTCGAGCGGCTGAACCTGGACGCGGCGAGTTTCCGGCAGCTGGCGGAGAAGCACGGCGGAGACGGGGCGAAGGTCCGTGCCGAGGTGCTGGAGATCGTGTCGACCCGGGGGAAGATGCAGAACCCGGTGACCGGTTCGGGCGGCATGCTGATCGGCACGGTCGAGGAGGCGGGCCGCCGGTCGCCGCTGGGGCTGCGGCCGGGTGACCGGGTGGCGACGCTGGTGTCGCTGACACTGACGCCGTTGACGATCCTCGACGGGCTGGCCCGCTGGGACGGGCGCAGCGAGCAGGTGCCGTGCGACGGGTACGCGATCCTGTTCGCCCGGTCGATCGCGGCGGTGCTGCCGCCGGATCTGCATCCCGAGTTGTCCCTGGCGGTGCTGGACGTGTGCGGGGCGCCGGCGTTGACGGCGCGGGTGGTGGCCGAGCAGGTGGCGCGGCGGTCCCGTGAGGGTGATCCGCGTCCGGTGTCGGTGGCGGTGATCGGCGGGGCGGGCAAGAGCGGGTCGTTGTCCCTCGCGGCGGCGCGGCGGGCGGGCGCCGCCCGTACCGTCGGGGTGGTTCCGGTGGATTCGGAGCGGGACGCGCTGACGGCGGCCGGGCTGGCCGACGTGGTGGCGCTGGCCGACGCGCGGGATCCGGTGGGGCTGTCGACGGCGGTGACGACGGCGCTGGGTGTGCCGGCGGACGTGACTGTGGTGTGCGTGGACGTGCCGGGGTGTGAGCACGGCGCGGTGCTGGCCACGGCGGACGGCGGTACGGTGATCTTCTTCTCGATGGCGACGAGTTTCGCGGCGGCGGCGCTGGGTGCGGAGGGCCTGGCGGCGGACGTGACGATGCTGGTGGGCAACGGGTACGTGCCGGGGCACGCGGCGCTGGCGCTGGATCTGTTGCGTGCCGAGCCGGGGGTGCGCGGTCTGTTCGAGGCTCGTCTGGCGGCAGACTGAGGCCATGACGAACCCCTCGACGCTGTATCGCGGTGGAGTGCTGCACTGTCCGGCGGACCCGAGCGCGACGGCGCTGCTGGTGCGGGACGGGCGGATCGCCTGGTTGGGTACGGACGCGGATGCGCCGCGGGCGGACCGGGTGGTGGAGCTGGGCGGTGCTCTGGTGACGCCGGCGTTCGTGGACGCGCACGTGCACGCGACGGATACCGGGTTGGCGTTGTCGGGGCTGGATCTGTCGGCGGTGCGGTCGGCGGGTGAGCTGCTGGAGGCGGTGTCGGCGTTCGCGGCGGGCCTGCCGGGTGACGCGGTGGTGCTGGGGCACGGCTGGGACGAGTCGAACTGGGCTGATCCGGCGCTGCCGGACGCGGCGGCGCTGGATCGGGCGGCCGGTGGGCGGCGGGTGTATCTGTCGCAGGCGTCGATCCATTCGGCGCTGGTGTCGGCGGCGTTGCTGGCGGCGTGCCCGGAGGTGGTGCCGGCGGCCGGGTACGCCGCGTCGGGGTGGCTGCGGCGCGACGCGCACCATGTGGTGCGGGCGGCGGCGTTCGCGTCGGTGACGCGGGCGCAGCGGGTGGCGGCGCAGCGGCGGGCCCTGGCGCACGCGGCGTCGCTGGGTATCGCGGCGGTGCACGAGTGCGGTGGTCCGGACATCTCCGACGAGGAGGACTTCACCGGGCTGCTGGCGATCTCGGGGGCCGGGGTGCCGGAGGTGTACGGGTACTGGGGTGAGCTGCTGGGTGCGGCGAAGGCCCGGGAACTGGGTGCGGTGGGCGCGGGTGGTGACCTGTTCGCCGATGGGGCGCTGGGGTCGCGGACGGCGCACGTGTCGGCGGCGTACCTGGACGGTGAGGCGGGGGCGTGCGGGCACGGGTACGTGTCGGCGGAGCAGGTGCGTGATCATCTGCTGGACTGTGCGGCGCACGGGTTGCAGGGCGGGTTCCACGCGATCGGGGACGCGGCGATCGGGACGGTGCTTGCGGGGTTCGGGCTGGCGGCGCGGTCGGTGGGTGTGGACCGGTTGCGGGCCGCCCGGCACCGGGTGGAGCACGCGGAGATCATGAGCAAGGCGCTGATCGCCGGGTTCGTGGAGTACGGGATCGTGGCGTCGATGCAGCCGGCGTTCGACCGGTTGTGGGGCGGTGCGGGCCGGATGTACGAGTCGCGGCTGGGGCTGGCCCGGTCGTTGGAGTCGAATCCGATGGGTGCGATGCACGGGGTCGGTGTGGCGTTGGCGTTCGGGTCGGATTCGCCGGTGACGCCGCTTGATCCGTGGGGGTCGGTGCGGGCGGCGGCGGCGCATCACAATCCGGCGCAGCGGATGAGTGTGCGGGCGGCGTTCGCGGCGCACACGCGCGGCGGGTGGCGGGCGGTGCACCTGGACAACGAGGGTGTGCTGGCGTTGGGGGCGCCGGCGACGTTCGCGGTGTGGGACACCCCGGCGGGCGTGGAGCGGGGGTTGCCGGTGGTGCTGGCCGAGGATCCGGAGTTGCGGGGCGCGGACGATCCGACGCCGCTGCCGGTGTGCCGGGCCACTGTGTTGCGCGGTGACGTGATCTATCAGGAAGGGTCTTCGTGACAGGGAAGCTTGGGCTGGATCCGGCGCTGGTGGCGCGGGCGCGGGAGTTGGCGCGCCGGGCCGGGCAGCCGGTGGTGGATCTGGCGCGCAGCCACACCACGGTGTCGGTGGAGCGGGCGGTGCTGCGGCTGGCCGGGGTGACCGGCGCGGACCCGGACGGCATTCCGTGGGTGAACCGGCTCGTGGACGCGGTGGTCGCGGACGTGGGGCTGGGGCACGGGGTGGCGGCGCCGGTGTTCGACGCGCTGGCGCGTGAGGGCATCGCGGATGTGACGTTGCTGGCGCAGAAGGCGGCGGCCGGGTCGGTGCGGTTCGCGCAGCCGTCGGGGAAGGCGGCGACGGCTGCGCGGCGGGCGTCGCGTAAGGCGGTGGCGGCGGGGGTCCGGGCGATCGACCGGCGGCGCGCGGAGCGGGACCGGCTGGTGAAGCGGTTCGGGGATCCGGAGCGGCGGCCGTGGATCTATCTGATCGTGGCGACGGGTGACATCTACGAGGACATTCCGCAGGCGCAGGCGGCGGCGCGGGCCGGCGCGGATGTGATCGCGGTGATCCGGTCGACGGGGCAGTCGCTGCTGGACTACGTGCCGGAGGGGGCGACCCGGGAGGGGTTCGCGGGCACGTACGCGACGCAGGAGAACTTCCGGCTGATGCGGGCGGCGCTGGACGAGACGTCGCGGGAGCTGGGCCGGTACGTGCGGCTGACGAACTACGCGTCGGGTCTGTGCATGCCGGAGATGGCGACGCTGGCCGGGCTGGAGCGTCTGGACATGATGCTCAACGACTCGATGTACGGGATCCTGTTCCGTGACATCAACCCGATCCGGACGTTCGTGGACCAGCGGTTCTCGCGGCAGGTGCACGCGCGGGCGGGGATCATCATCAACACCGGTGAGGACAACTACCTGACCACCGCGGACGCGGTGGACGAGGCGCACACGGTGACGGTGTCGCAGCTGCTCAACGAGTTCTTCGCGCACGAGGCGGGGCTGGCGGACTGGCAGCTGGGGCTGGGGCACGCGTTCGAGATCAACCCGGATGTGCCGGAGTCGTTCCGGCTGGAGCTGGCACACGCGTTGCTGGCGCGGGAGTTGTTCCCGGACGCGCCGTTGAAGTGGATGCCGCCGACGAAGCACATGACCGGTGACGTGTTCCGGGGCAACCTGCTGGACGGGTTCTTCAACCTGGTGGGCACGATGACCGGGCAGGGGATCCTGCTGGTGGGGATGATGACCGAGGCGGTGGTGACGCCGTGGCTGTCGGACCGGGACATCGCCCTGCAGAACGTGCGGTACGTGCTGGGCGCGGCGGGCGGGTTGCACGAGGACTTCGTGCCGGCGCCGGGCGGGTTCATCCAGCAGCGGGCGCACCGGGTGCTCGGTGAGGCGGTGGACCTGCTGGAGCGCATCGGGGACCAGTCGTTGCTGACGGCGATCGCCGAGGGCACGTTCGGGATCATGAAGCGGCCGGCGGACCGGGGCAAGGGCCTGTCCGGGGTGGCGCGGCACGAGGCGGACTACTACAACCCGGCCACCGAGATCCTGGAGCAAACCCTGTGAGCGAGAAGACCGTCGTGCGGCCGTACGGGGACACCACCGGTGACGGCATGGTGCAGGTGTCGTTCACGTTGCCGGTGCCGCACGACAAGCGGGCCGAGGGCGCGGCGGTGCAGCTGGCCAACAAGATGGGCATGGACCCGGCGATGCTGGTGCATGCCAAGCCGATCGGTGGCGGGTTCACGTTCTTCGTGGTGTACGGGCGGGTGAACCACCTGGTGGACCTGTCGAAGGTGCAGGTGGTGGAGCGCGACTATCCGCTGTTGTCGGCCAAGGAGGTCAACGCGGTGGTGAAGCGGCAGCTGCGCCGCAAGCTGTCGGTGGTCGGGGCGTGCATCGGCACCGACGCACACACGGTGGGCATCGACGCGATCCTCAACGTGAAGGGCATCGCCGGGGAGAAGGGCCTGGAGTACTACCGGGAGCTGAAGGTCTCGAACCTGGGCGCGCAGGTGAGCGTGCCGGAGCTGGTCGAGGCGGCGCGGCGGGAACGCGCCGACGCGGTGCTGGTGTCGCAGGTGGTGACGCAGCGCGACGCGCACCTGCACAACACGCGGGAGATGTCGGCGGCGTTCCGGGAGGCGATGCCGGCCGGGCGCCGGCCGCTGCTGATTGTCGGCGGGCCGCGGTTCGACGAGACGATGACCGGTGAGCTGGGCGTGGACCGGATCTTCGGCCGTGGCACCACTCCGGGTGAGGTCGCCAGTTACCTCGTGCACGCTTTGATCACCTCCAGGAAGGCGAACACCCCATGAGCGATCCGCGTGTCGGTCTGACCGTCGTCCACCGCCGGTACGTGCCGTACTCCCACGCCCACTACGCGGGCAACCTGGTCGACGGGGCGTACGCGCTGGGGTTGTTCGGGGACGTGGCCACCGAGGTGTGCATCCGCACCGACGGTGACGAGGGGTTGTTCGCCTCGTACGCCGATGTGCAGTTCCGGGCGCCGATGAAGGCCGGTGACGTGCTGGAGGTGACGGCGACGGTGACGCGGGTGGGCACGCGCAGCCGCACCATCGACTTCGCCGCGACGGTGGTGTGCCGGGGTTGCCCGGATAAGGGGGAGTCGGCCGCCGAGGTGCTCGACGAGCCGATCGTGGCGGTCACCGCGACCGGCACTGTGGTCGTACCGCCGTCCCCGTGAGCGCGAGGAGCGAGCCGGGGTTGCGAGCCCCGCAGTCGCGAACGAAAGACGGCCCGGCGTGAGCGCGAGGAGCGAGCCGGTGTCGCGAGCGCCGCAGTCGCGAACGAAGGACAGCCCGGCGTGAGGGCCGTCGTCTGCGCCGACGTCGGGTCGACGTACACGAAGGCGGCGGTGGTGGACCTCGACGGCGGCCGGCTGGTCGCGGCGGCGTCGGCGCCCACCACCGTCGGCACGGACGTCCTGCACGGCCTGGACGCCGCGGTCGGCGCGGCCACCGCGTCGGCCGGGGTCGCGCAGGTGCCCTGGTACGTGTGTTCGTCGGCCGGGGGTGGGCTGCGCCTGGCGGTGGTCGGCTACGAGCCCCTCGTGACCGCTCAGGCGGGCCGGCGGGTCGGTCTGTCGGCGGGCGCGAACGTGGTGCACGTGGCGGCGGGGCGGCTGTCCGGGGCGGACGTGGCGGCGTTGCGGGCGGCCCGGCCGGACGTGGTGCTGCTGGTGGGCGGCACCGACGGCGGCGACGCCGACACGGTGACGCACAACGCGACGCGGCTGGCGAAGGCCCGGTTCCGGGTGCCGGTGGTCCTGGCGGGCAACGCCGACGTGCGGGACGACCTGCACGCGCTGCTGGCGGGCGCGGGGGTGCCGGTGACGGTGGCGGGCAACGTGCTGCCCCGCATCGGAGTGCTGGAGCCGGCGTCGGCGCGGGCGGCGATCCGGGAGGTGTTCCTGCGGCACGTCATCGGCGGCAAGAAGCTGTCCCGGGGTACGAGGTTCGCGCGGCTGGTCCGCGCCGCCACCCCCGACGCGGTGCTCACCGGCGTGGAGGTTCTCGCCGGCACGCTCGGCGGTGACCTGGCCGTGGTGGACGTGGGTGGGGCCACCACCGACGTGTACTCGGTGCTCACCCCCGACGAGCGCGACAGCGGCCCCAGCCAGGAGGTCGCCGGGACGCTGTGGCGGGCCCGCACCGTGGAGGGCGACCTGGGCATGCGGTGGAGCGCGCCGGGTGTGGTGCGCGCCGCGGCCGAGGAACGGCTGCTCGACCCGGCCGGCGAGGCGGAGCTGGCGGCCGCGGCGGCGGTACGGGCGGCCGATCCGGGGTTCCTGCCCGCCGGTGACGGCGATCGGGCCGTGGACCGGCGCATCGCGGCGCTGGCCGCGACTGTGGCGTTGCGGCGGCACGCGCGGGGCGCGGCGACGGGGGAGCGGGCCGGGCGGGACCTGCGGGAGGTGAAGCTGCTCGTCGGCTCCGGTGGGGTGCTGCGGCACGCCGAGCCGGGCGACGCGGCGGCGGTGCTCGACGCGGTGCTCACCGACCACGCGGGCGGGTGGGCGTTGCCGCGGGCGGCCCGGCCGGTCGTCGACGTGGACTACGTGCTGGCCGCGGCGGGGCTGCTCGCCGGCGAGCATCCGGGTGCGGCGGCGGCGATGCTGCGGCACCACCTCGGCGCCTGAACGGGGTCGCGGACCGGGCGCGGAAATCGAGACGCGCCGACGCGACACGCCGTGTTGCAGCACACGACAGGCCCGGGTGGGTTGACAGCGGCGGGGGTCTACGCCGTACCGTCTTTGAGTCCTACCACGGGAAGCGGCTGTTGTTCGCTTCGTCCCTTCGTCCGCTGGCCGAGCGACCGGAAGGTTGCGGCGGCCAGGTCCAGCGGGCGGGGGTCGGCGGGGCGGCGCGAACCGGCCGCGGTTACCGGTGTACGGGCAGGGTGAGAGGCACGGCCAGTAGACAACGGCCAGGCGGGGGCAGCCAGTCCACGTCGGGTCGGTCCGAAGGTCGGCGCCGATCGTCTTCGCCCCACCGGCCGGGAAGGGCCTGGGAGCATCGGGGCGCGGCTTCGGCCGCGCCCCGATTTCATCCCCCCGATCCCCCCGTCAGCGGCCCAGCGCTCTCAGCGGCCGAGCCGCCGGTAGCGGCGCACCGCGGCCGGAGCGGCCACCGCGATCAGCGCCAGCGGCCAGGCGATCGCCAGTTCCAGCGCGTGCCGGGCCGGCCACGAGTCCCCGCCCAGGCCTGGGTTGCCGAACAGGTCCCGGGCCGCCGCCACTGTCGCCGACAGCGGGTTCCACGAGGCGATCGCGCCCAGCCAGTCCGGCATCAGCTCCGGCGCGACGAACACGTTGGACAGGGCGGTCAGCGGGAACGCCAGCGGGAACACCACCACCGCGACCGTGTCCGGGTTCGGCACGAGCAGCCCGAACAGGATGCCCACCCAGGTCATCGCGACGCGTAGCAGCAGGATCAGCGCCACCGCCGCCAGCGCCGGGCCGGCGCCCTCGCGCCACTGCCAGCCCACCAGCAGCCCGCACGCCACCAGCGTGGTCATCTCCAGGCACGCCCGTACCAGGTCGGCGCTCGCCCGGCCGGACAGCAGCGCCGAGCGGGCCATCGGCAGCGACCGGAACCGGTCCACCACGCCCCGGCCGGTGTCGGCCGCGACCGCCGACGCGGTCGCGCCGAGGCCGTAGAGCATCGTCATGACGAACACCCCGGGCAGCAGGAACTCCCGGTAGCTGCCGTCGCCCGGCACGGACATGCCGCTGCCGAACACGTAGCCGAACACCAGCACGAACATGATCGGCAGGCTGAAGTAGAGGATGATCTCCTCCGGGGCGCGTACCACGTGCCGCATGTTCCGCCCGGCCATCAGCCATCCGTCGGTCAGTGCCCTCACGACGCCACCCCCACCCGCTGCGTGCCGGCGTGACCGCCGGTGAGCCGCAGGAACGCCTCGTCCAGCGTGGGGCGGCGGACCAGGACGTCCTCCACGGCGACCCCGGCGTCGTCGAGGGCCCGCAGCACGGCGGTGAGCACGGCGATCCGGTCGGCCACCGGCGCGTCCACGCGGCGCAGCTCGGCGTCCACGGTCACGGCCGCGCCGGTGGCGCGTTCCACCAGCGCCGCGGCCGCGGGCAGGTCCGCCGTGTCGCGGACCACCAGTTCCAGCCGGTCGGCGCCGATGCGGGCCTTCAGCCGCTCCGGGGTGTCCTCGGCCACGACCCGGCCGGTGTCGATGACGCACACCCGGTCGGCGAGGTGGTCGGCCTCCTGCAGGTACTGGGTGGTCAGCAGCACCGTGGTGCCGTCGTCGACCAGTTCCCGCACCGCCGTCCACAGGCCGTTGCGGCTGCGCGGGTCCAGGCCGGTGGTCGGCTCGTCGAGGAACAGCACCCGCGGCGCCACCACCAGGCTGGCCGCGAGATCCAGGCGGCGGCGCATCCCACCGGAGTAGCCGCCGGCCGACCGGTCGGCGGCCTCGGTCAGGCCGAACCGGTCCAGCAGTTCCTCGGCGCGGCGGCGGGCCCGGCGCGCGCTCAGCCGCCGCAGCCGGCCGAACAGCACCAGGTTCTGCCGCCCGCTGAGCACCTCGTCGACGGCCGCGTACTGGCCGGTCAGGCTGATCGCGGCGCGGACCCGGTCCGGGTCGGTGGCGACGTCGTACCCGGCCACCCTGGCCCGGCCGGCGTCGAAGCGCAGCAGCGTGGTGAGGATCCGCACCGCAGTGGTCTTGCCCGCCCCGTTGGGGCCGAGCACCCCGTACACGGTGCCGGCCGGCACGGCCAGGTCGAGGCCGTCCAGTGCGGTGGTGCGGCCGTACGTTTTTCGTATCCCGTCGGCCAGCACGGCCGTCGTGTCGTCGGTCATGGGTGTCAGGGTCACCGGCGTCGCTGACCGGGCGCGTACCGCGCGCGCACCGGGCGGCGCCGGGCCGGTCAGCGGCCGTCGAGCAGCGCCAGCGCCCGCTGCCGGGGCAGGTTCGCGCCGCGGGCGTACGCGGTGGCGAACGCCGCCTCGCCCAGGCGTTCCCGCAGCGCGGCGGCGGTCGGTGTGCCGGCCGGGGCGTCGGCCGCGCCGGTGCCGGCCAGCAGCGCCGCCGCCGCGCCCAGCAGACGGGCCGCCGACTCGTGGTCGCCGTCGCGCAGCAGCGGCCCGGCCAGCCCGTCGGCCGCCGCGGCCACCACCGGCGCGTCCCACGCCCCGGCGCCGGCGGTGAGGACCTGCCGGTAGTGGGCGTGGGCGGCCGCCGGGTCGCCGGCGGCGTCGGCGAGCTGCCCGAGCGTCACCAGCGCCGCCAGCCGCACCACCTCGGCGCCGAACCAGCCCGACGGGCATTGCGCGACGGCCCGCTCGCACAGCGCGCGCGCCCGCTGCGGGTCGCCGTCGCGGCGGGCGATCTCGCCGAGCCCCAGATGCGCGGCGGCGACCAGCTCCGGTGCGCCGGCCGGACCGGCGATGCGCCGTACCCGCCGGTAGTCCTCGGCCGCGCCGGCCAGGTCACCGGCGACCAGCCGCCCGTCGGCGCGGGTACGCAGCAGCTCCGCCAGGTCCAGGGTGGAGCCGAGCTGTTCGGCCAGGTCCAGCGCCTCCGCCATCGGCGCGGCCGCCGACGCGACGTCACCGGTGCGGTAGGCGGCCTCGGCGCAGGTGGACAGCGTCACGATCATGCCCCAGCGGTCTTCGAGGGCCCGGAAGCCGGCCAGCGCGGCGTCCAGCTCGGTGCGGGCCTGCTCGTGCCGGCCGTGCAGCAGGCTGACCATCGCCGTGCCCAGCAGGCCCAGCGCCCGGCTCCACGGGTCGGCGCCGAGCAGCCGGTCCCGGACGGCCTGCTCGTGCAGCGCCGCCGCGTCCTCCGGCGACGGGGGGCCGCTGGCCATGCCGGACAGGTACAGCAGGAACGGATGCCGGGGCGGCCGGGCCAGGGTCCACAGGATCCGCGAGGCGGCGTCGACCTCGCTGCGGTCGCCGCCGCCGGCGAGCGTGGCGACCAGCAGGCCCAGCGCGTACTCCTCGGCCAGGCCGTCGGGCGGGCCGTCGACCCGGTCGACCAGCCGCCGGGCCAGCGCCGCGCCCTCCCCGCGCAGGCCCCGCAGCCACCAGTAGAACGCCAGCGCCGCGACCAGCCGCAACCCGGTGGCGGTGTCCGCGTGCCGCAACGCCGCGTGCAGGTCGTCGCGCGCGGAGTCGAGGCGGCGCAGCCACCGGTCCTGGCCGCCGCCGCGCAGCGCCGCGTCGCCGGCGAGCGCCAGATCCAGGAAGTACGCGGCGTGCGCGTCCCGCACCCGCGCGGTCTCGCCGTGCTCGGCCAGCCGGGCCGCCGCGAACTCGCGGATCGTCTCCAGCATCCGGTAGCGCCCGCCGGTGGCCTCCACCAGCGACTTGTCGACCAGGCCGGTGAGCACGTCCAGGACGTCCCCGGCGTCCGGCGCGCACACCGCCTGCACCGCGGCCAGGTCGGCGGCACCGGCGAACACGCTCATCCGGGCGGCCAGCCGCCGCTCCGCGGCGTCGAGCAGGTCCCAGCTCCACCCCACGACGGCCTCCAGCGTGCGGTGCCGGGGCACCGCGGTGCGGTCACCGCGGCGCAGCAGCCGGAACCGGTCGTCCAGACGCGCCGCGACCTGCGTCACCGGCAGGGCCCGCAGCCGCGCCGCGGCCAGCTCCAGAGCCAGCGGCAGCCCGTCGAGGGTGCGGCAGATCCGCAGCACCGCCGGGGTGGTGGCGGCGTCGAGGGTGAACCCGGGAGACACGTCGGCGGCCCGGTCGCTGAACAGCCGCACCGCCGGGTACGCGGCGGCCGCCTCCGGCGCGGCCGGCCCGTCCGGGACGGGCAGCCCGCCGACCGGGCACAGCGCCTCGCCGGTGAGACCCAGCGGCTCCCGGCTGGTGGCGAGCACCCGCAGCCCTGGCGCCGCGGCGAGCAGCCGGCCGGTCAGCCGGGCCGCGTCGTCGATCACGTGCTCGCAGTTGTCCAGCACCAGCAGCAGCCGCCGGTCGGCCAGCGCCGCCACCAGCCGGTCGGTCAGGTCGGCCGGGCCGCCGGGTGCGCGCAGGCCGGCGTCGCGCAGGTCCAGCGCGGCCAGCACCGCCGGCGCGACCGGCGCCCCGGGTGTCACAGCGGCCAGCTCCACCAGGCACACCGGCCCGTCGTGGCCCGACGCGACGGTGGTGGCCAGCCGGGTCTTGCCGGCGCCGCCCGGGCCGTGCAGGGTCACCAGCCGCGCCGCGCCGAGCAGGTCGTGGACCCGCCGCAGCTCCGGTTCCCGGCCGACGAAACTGGTGAGCGGGCTGGGCAGCCGGGCGGCCGGTGCGGCGTCGTCGCGCAGCAGCGCCGTGTGCAGCGCGACCAGCTCCGCCGACGGGTCGGTGCCCAGTTCCTCGGCCAGCACCCGGCGGGCGTCGGCGTAGACGGCGAGGGCCTCGGCGCGGCGGCCGGCGCCGTGCAGGGCACGCATCAGCAGCCCGTGCAGCCGTTCCCGCAGCGGATGCTCCGCCACCAGGTCCCGCAGCTCGGCGATCAGCGGCGCGCCGGCCGGCGCCAGCGCCAGCTCCGCCTCGACGCGGTCCTCGACCGCGGCCAGCCGCGCCTGGCGCAGCCGGGCCGCCTCGGCGTCGGCGAACGGCGCGCCGCTCACGTCCGCGAGGGGTTCGCCGCGCCACAGGCCGAGCGCGTCGCGCAGCAGCGCCGCCGCACCCGCCGGGTCACCGGCGGCGAGCGCCGCCCGGCCGGCCGCGGCCAGGCCGGTGAACCGGTGCACGTCCACCTGCTGCGGGTCGACGGCCAGCCGGTAGCCGGCCGGGCCGAACTCGATGTGCGCGCCCGGCAGCAGCCGCCGCAGCCGCGACACCTGCGACTGCAGCGCGTTGGCGGCCTGCTCGGGCGGCCGGTCGCCGTACACGCCGTCGACGAGGCGCTGCGGCGTCACCGTGCGGTCGGCGTCGAGCAGCAGCAGCACCAGCAGCGCGCGCAGCCGCCCGCCGGCGACGGGCAGCACGCTGCCGTCGGCCGCGTACGCCTGGGTCGCGCCGAGCACACCGAACCGCATGTGCCCGATTGTCGCCTGTCCCCGCCGCGCCGGTGGCACGCCCCACACCGGTTCGGCCGGCCGCCGGTACGGGCGGGTAGCCTTCGGCCCGTGATCGTGGGGAGAAGCCGGTGACGACGCTGGACCGGGAACAGCCGCGTGCCACCGACGGGGCACCCGGTGACGGCGGCGCGCGTCCCCTGCCGCTGACGCTGGCCGTGCCGGCCGCCGTGCTCGCCGGGCTGGCGCTGCTGCTGGCGTTCCCGCCGTACGGGTGGTGGCCGCTGGCGCCGGTCGGCGTGGCGCTGCTGGCCGCCGCCGTGCACCGGCGGCGGCTGCGTGCCGGCGCCGGTCTGGGCTTCCTGACCGGGGTGGCGTTGTTCGCGCCGCTGCTGGAGTGGACGAACCTGCACACCGGCTACCTGCCGTGGGCGCTGCTGTCGCTGCTGCAGGCCGCCTACCTGGCGCTGCTGGGCGCCGCCACCGCCTGGGCGTCGCCGCTGGCCGACCGGCACCGGGCGGCGTGGCCGCTGCTGACCGGTGTGCTGTGGGTGGGGCAGGAGGCGCTGCGTGACCGCACCCCGTTCGGCGGGTTCCCGTGGGGGCGGCTGGCGTTCAGCCAGGACACGTCGCCGCTGCTGAAGCTCGCCGCGCTCGGCGGCGCCCCGCTGGTCACGTTCGCCGTCGCGGTCGCCGGAGGGCTCCTGGTGACCGCCGCGTGGCGGGACTGGCGGCACACGCCCGGGCAGTGGCGGCCCGTCGCCGGGCTCACCGCCGCGCTGGTGGCGCTGCTCGCCGCGGGCACGGCCGTGCCGGCCGGGGTACGCGGCGCGGGCGGCACCGTCACCGTCGCGATCGTGCAGGGCAACGTGCCGCGCCTCGGACTGGACTTCAACGCGCAGCGGCAGGCGGTGCTGAACAACCACGTCGACGCGACGCTGGACCTGGCGCGGCGGGTCGCCGAGGGCGGCCAGGAACGCCCCGACGTGGTGGTGTGGCCGGAGAACTCCAGCGACATCGACCCGCTGCGCAACCCGGGCGCGGGGGAGCGGATCTCCCGGGCCGCCGACGCGATCGGCGCGCCGATCCTGGTCGGCGCGGTGCTGGTCGGGCCCGGGCCGGGTCAGGTGCGCAACGCGGGGCTGCTGTGGCGGCCGGGCACCGGCGCCGACCTGGACCAGGTGTACACGAAGCGGCATCCGGTGCCGTTCGCCGAGTACGTGCCGCTGCGGTCCATCGCCCGCAAGGTCAGCTCCCAGGTCGACCGGGTCCGTTCCGATTTCGTACCCGGTGACCGTCCCGGCGTGCTGGACGCCGGCCCGGCCGTCCTCGGCGACGTGATCTGCTTCGAGGTGGCCTACGACGGCATCGTCCGGGACACCGTCACCGGCGGCGCGCAGCTGCTGGTGGTGCAGACCAACAACGCGACGTTCGACGTGGCCGAGGCCCGCCAGCAGCTGGCCATGGTGCGGCTGCGGGCGGTGGAGCACGGCCGGGCCGCGTTGATGGCCTCCACGGTCGGGGTGTCCGGGTTCGTTTCCCCGGACGGGCGGGTAGACGGTGCGACCGGGTTCAACACCGCCGCGGTGGTGGTGCGGCAGATGGAACTCGGCGACGGGCGTACCCCGGCGACCACGGCCGGGGTGTGGCCGGAGGTGGCGCTGACGGCGCTGGCGGTCGCGGCCCTGGCCGGCGCGGCCGTGCTGCGCCGCCGCCGGGAGGTCGCTCCCGGCTGAGCCGACGAGCGGGAGGCGGTGCGACGGTGGGCGTGGCAGCCGGCAGGCGGACGGTCGGCCATCCCGGGGTGGGGCGGGTCCTGGTGGTCATCCCCACCTACAACGAGGCCGACAACGTCGGGCGCATCGTGGCCCGGGTACGCGCGGCGGCGCCGGCGGTGGACGTGCTCGTCGCCGACGACAACAGCCCCGACGGCACCGGCGCGATCGCCGACACGCTCGCGGCCGGCGACCCGCGGGTGCACGTGCTGCACCGGGCCGGCAAGGAAGGGCTCGGCGCGGCCTACCTGGCCGGTTTCGCCTGGGCGCGCACCCGCGGCTACGACGCGGTGGTGGAGATGGACGCCGACGGCTCACACGCCCCGGAGGACCTGCCGGCGCTGCTGCACGCCGCCCGCGACGCCGACGTGGTGATCGGCTCCCGGTGGACCCGCGGCGCGCGGGTGCTGAACTGGCCGTGGCGGCGGCTGCTGCTGTCGCGGGTGGGGAACCTGTACGCGCGGCTGGCGCTGGGCATGCCGGTCAGCGACGCCACCGGCGGCTACCGGGTGTACCGGTCGAGCGCGCTGGACGCGATCGACCTGGGCTCGGTGCGTTCCCAGGGGTACGCGTTCCAGGTGGAGCTGTCGCGGCTGGCGCACCGTGCCGGGGTGCGGATGGTGGAGGTGCCGATCACGTTCGCCGAGCGGGAGCACGGCGACAGCAAGATGAGCCCGCTGATCGTGGCTGAGGCGCTGTGGCGGGTCACCCGCTGGGGGGTGCGGGACCGTCTGGCGACCGCGTCCGCCCGCCCGGACGCGCTGGCGCGCTGGCCTTGAGCGAGGGCGTGTCATGCTTGAGGGGCGTGATGACCCCGGGCTGATGAGGTGAGATGCGCCGAGGACTGAAGTACGTACCACCGGCCCTGCTGCTGCTCGCGCTGCTGGAGCTGACCGTTTTCGTGCTGGTCGGCCGGGCCGTCGGGTTCGGCGTGGCGGTGCTGCTGGTGTTCGGGGCGTCCCTGCTGGGTCTGGTGCTGCTGCGCCGCGAGGGCATGCGGGCGTGGCGCGGCTTCCGCGCGGCGGCGCAGGCCGGCCGGCCGCCGGGCCCGGAGGTGACCGATGGGCTTGTCGGTCTGCTGGGCGCGCTGCTGCTGGCGCTGCCGGGCCTGGTCAGCGGCGTGGTGGGCCTGCTGTTGCTGGTGCCGCCGCTGCGCCGGCTGGCCGGTGGCGGGGTGCGCCGGGCCACCGAGCGCCGGGTGTCGTCGATGGTCGCCGGTGACCTGTTCGGGCCGCGCCGGGTGCGCGTGTACCGGGGTGCGCCGCAGCCCACCCCGGAGCCCGCGCCGGCCCCGTCGCCTGGTCCCGCGCCGTCGCCGCAGCCGGTCACCGACCCGGGCAAGGCCATCGAGGGCGAGATCGTCGACCGCTGACGCGCCCCGCTGCGCCGTCAGCTTGATCGACTCCACTTCGCCGAGGTGGTGCCATCAGACCGCGCCCGACCCCGCCACCTCCCCGAGCTGGCGGCCCGTTCACCGGCCCGGCACCGGGATCGGCCCACGCGCGGCGGATCAGCCGCCCACAACCAACCCGCCCTCCCATGATCGGCACAAGTTCGGGGAGGTGGCGGCATCATGGCCCATCCGTAGCTTCCAGCGAAAAACCAACGCTAGGGTCCATTGATCTTCGTGGTGGGTGACCCGTAGCGTGCCGTCCGTTTGGTGGCGGTCGATGTTCGGGCGGTGGGTGGGTGGCGACTCGGGATGTGTTCTCGGAGGAGGATCTGGCGCGGCTTCGGGGGTTCCCGGAGGTCACGCGGGCTGAGTTGATCCGCTACTTCACGGTGACGGGCCCGGACGAGGTGTTTCTGCGAAAGTTCCGGACTGGCCGCAACGTGTTGGGCGCGGCGGTGCAGTTGTGCACGCTGCCGTGGTTGGGGTTCGTGCCGGACGACGTGGCGTCGGCGCCGGCGGCGGTGGTGGGCCGGTTGTCGCAGCGGCTGGGTGTGCCGATGGGCGAACTGCGCGGCTACGGGGAGCGAAAGCAGACCCGCACGGATCATCTACGGCAGGTGGCGGCGTACTGCGGGTGGCGGGCGATGGACACCGCCGAGTGGAAGGACCTCGACGAGTTCCTGTTCGCCCGGGCGATGGAGCACGACTCGCCGAAGCTGCTGTTCCGGCTGGCCTGCGAGTATCTGATCTCGTCGCGAGTGGTGCGACCGGGGGTGGTGCACCTGCTGGAACATGTGGCCACGGCGCGTGCTCGGGCGCGGGCGGAGACGTGGACGCGGGTGGCGCACATGCTGACCGACCCTCGCCGGGCGGAGTTGGACCTGCTGCTGGTGCCCGACGCCTACCTCGGGCGCACACCCCTTGCCTGGTTGGGGGTGGGGCCGACGTCGTCGAGTCCGGCGGCGGTGAAGGCGGAGTTGGAGAAGCTGGCCTACCTGCGCCGGCTCGACGCGCACACCCTGGACCTGTCGATGCTGCCGGCGGAGCGGCGCCGGTTCCTGGCCGGGGTGGGGCGGCGGCTGACCGGGCAGGCGTTGCAGCGCCGAGAGCCGGAGCGCCGGTATCCGATCCTGCTGACCCTGCTCGCGCAGTCCGCCGTCGACGTCCTCGATGAGACGCTGCTGCTGTTCGACCAGGCCGTGTCCGGGCGTGAGTCGGCGGCGCGGCAGAAGGTCGTGGAGGCCCTGGCGGAGCGAGCCAAGGGTGGGGAGAACCGGCAGGCGCTGCTCGACGAGATCCTGACCATCGTTCTCGACCTTGGGGTGGGGGATGAGCAGATCGGTGGGCTGCTGCGCGGGCGGATCGGGATGAAGCGGATGCGCGCGGCCTGGACCGAGCGCCGTGAGCGGCTGCCGCGTGATCACGGGCACCTGGCGATGATGCACGCCTCGATGACCTACCTACGGCAGTTCGCCCCCGCCGTCCTGGCGGCGGTGCGGTTCGCCGGCGGGCCGGGCACGGAGCAGCTCCTCCAGGCGGTGGCGGTGCTGGCCGAGCTGTACGCGACCGGCACCCGGAAGGTGCCGGCCGGGGCGCCGGTGGGGTTCGTGCCCACAAGGTGGGCCGGCTATCTGGCCGCCGCGGCCGAGGCCGGCAACGTCACCGAGTACCGCCACTACTGGGAGATCGCGGTGCTGATCGGCCTGCGCGACGGCCTGCGCTCCGGTGACATCTTTGTGCCCGGGTCGCGCCGGTACGCCGACCCCGCGTCGTTCCTGCTCACGCCCGAGGCGTGGGCGCCGCAGCGCACCGAGTTCTGCCACCTGGTCGGCAAGCCAGCCGCCGCCGACGACGCCCTCACCGAGGCCGACGAGGAGCTGCACACCGCCCTGACCGACCTGGAGACCCAACTCGCGAAGGGCGACCCGGGCGAGGTCCGGCTCACCGACGACGGGGAGCTGATCATCCCGCCGCTGACCGCCGAGAACGTGCCGGCCGAAGCGGACGCGCTGCGCGCCGAGCTGGCCGCGATGCTGCCCCACCTGCCGCTGGCGTCGGTGCTGGTGGAGGTGGACGCGCGGACCGGGTTCACCGACCACCTGGTGCACGCGGGCGGGAAGGTGAACCGGCCGGCGGAGCTGAAACGGAACTTGCTGTATGTGATCATCGCCGAGGCCACCAACATGGGCCTGGGCGCGATGGCCGAGTCGTGCGGCGTGCCGTACGACGTCCTCGCGTGGACCGCCGAGTGGTACTTCCGTCCGGAGACCCTGGAGGCGGCCAACGCCGCGGTGGTGAACTACCACCACCGGTTACCGCTGACGAGGGCGTTCGGGGCCGGGGCGCTGTCGTCATCCGACGGGCAACGGTTCCCCGTCAAGGGCAAGAGCATCACCGCGCGGCACCTGTCCCGGTACTTCGCCCGCGGGCAGGGCGTATCCACCTACACCCACGTCTCCGACCAGCACTCGACCTTCGACACCAAAGTCATCGTCGCCACCGCCCCGGAGTCGCACTACGTCCTGGACGGGCTGCTGGGCAACGCCACCGACCTGCCGACGTTCGAGCACGCCACCGACACCCACGGCGCCACCCTGGCCAACTTCGCGCTGTTCGACCTGGTCGGCAAGCAGCTCTCGCCGCGCATCCGCGACCTGGGGAAGATCACCCTCTACCGCATCGGCGCGAAGGCCGACGTCCTGGCCCGGTACCCGCGCTCGGGCCCGCTGCTGACCCGTCGGCTGAACACCGACCTGATCGTGAGCATGTGGGACGACCTGCTGCGGGTCGCCGCGTCGGTGCAGGGCGGGCACGCCACCGCCGCCCTGGTGGTCGGGAAGCTGTGCTCGTCCAAGCGGCAGCAGAACGCGCTCACCTCGGCGATCAAGGAGTACGGGGCGCTGCGCCGCACCGTCTACGCCGCCCGCTACCTCGCCGACGAGACGTACCGGCGCAGAATCGCCCGGCAGTTGAACAAGGGCGAGAACCTGCACGCCCTGCGCCGCTCCCTGGCCTACGCCGGCGAGGGCGCGATCCGCCGCCGGCACCTGGAGCAGCAGACCGAGCAGATGTGGTGCCTCACCCTGGCTACCAACGCCATTGTCTGCTGGTCCACCGAGTACCACGGCCTCGCCGTCGGCGCCCTGCGCCGCGACGGCCGCCAGGTCGATGACGAGGTTCTCGCCCACATTTGGCCCACCCACCACGCCAACGTGCACTTCTACGGCACCCACTCCGTCGACATCGACGGCGAACTCGCCCAACTCGACGCCGACGGCTATCGACCCTTGCGTCTGCCCGAGCATGCCGACGAAGCGCACCTATCCAGGTAGCGGCGAGACCAGCACCTGCAAATCGAGTGCGTCAGCAGGGAATCTGTCCAGGCGGTGCGCCATGTGAGAGGGCAGGTGCAAGAGTACGGCGTCGACCCGCATCTGGTGGTCCTCGTCGATCTTTCTGCCGATCGACTCGACGATCTCGGTCTCCCCGAGTGTTGCTTCCAACTGGTCGAGAAGCGTGGATTCCCATCGGCTGGTCACGATCTGCAGCGCGTCGCCGTAGTGGGAGGAAAGGCGGGTGGCCACACGGTCGGCATCGGCCGCTAGGGCGATCCACCGGCCGGGCTCCTCCTGCCAGATGTCCAGCAGCGCACCTTGCTTCATCAACTCCGTCTCGACCGACGATCTTGCCAACCAGTGGCGGGAAGATTTGCCGGTGACGGCGCCTGCCTCAACGACTGTGTAAGCCGCTGCTTGCCGCGCAGGCGGAGTTACGTGCGGGCCAGCCTGGACCTTGGCAACCACGAATTGACGGTCTTGCAGTTGCCCGGCGGCGACCACGCGACGGCCTTCGAGGTTACTGAAGTCAGTCACCGCTGAGCTGGGGGCGAGCCACGTCGCCAGAGCGGCGGAGACGGCAGCACCTTTGGAAACCAGAACCGTCCCGCCATCGGCGACCAGACAGCACCGCTGGCCGACTCGCAGGAGGGTGCCGCTGGACAACGCTGGTTGCCCCTCGTCGACGACGAGGGGCAACCAGCGTTGCATCGCGCTGATCCTGCTCACGATGGTGTGAGCTGCCGGCCCGCTGCTAGCCGCAAGCGAGGATCAAGTCCGGGCCGGTTGCGACCGGTGAGTCCTGCTGGCGTGCGGGAGGAGCGAGATCGGCGTCGACCATGACCATCCAGTACTCTCCGCCGCAGGGCGGCAGCTCCTGGAACCGTTGGCACTTGATTCCAGCGGAGGGAATGCCATAGGTCGTCTTGATGTAGTTCATCCGGCGCAGACAGGCGGCAGATGAGGTGATGTGGTTCCCGTCCCATGGAACCCAGGTTGCCATGACAGTCGCGGTGACCGTCGTCGGCGCGGCGAGCGCCGGTGCGGCGAGCGCTGGCGCGGGTGTCGCCGCCAGGCCCAGGGCGGCAGCGAGGGCGGCCGCTCCGATCAATGTTGCCGGCCTTCTCATCGATCCTCCTCGTGTCCCCGTCTCGGAGGAATATGCGTCGGGGGCGTGCGCCGACCACACCCAGCAACGTGCACGCAAGGGAATGTCACTCATGCTCTCAGTAACAATCGGCAAAGGGGGCCGAATCGCCCTCTGCGCTGAGCTGGGCGTCGTACGGGCGCAGCGAGGGCGCGGGCCGGGTGTCGGCTGGCAGCGCGGCGAGCTGCGCCGCCAGGCGGTCTCGGGCCAGTTGCGGTGGGACGAGTTCGGGCAGCGCCTTGTACAGGGTGCTGCGGGAGATCCCGAGCAGCTTCGCGATCGACGACATTGACCGTTCCGGCTCCGCCAGGAGCTGCATAGCGTAGGCGATCTTCTCCGGCGTCATCACCGGTGGCCGGCCGAGGCGCTGGCCGCGGGCGCGGGCGGCGGCCAGGCCCTCGTTGGTGTTGGCCACGATTATCGTGCGGATGAACTCGGCCAGCGCGGCGAAGACGTGGAAGACGAACATGCCGCCGGCGGTGGTGGTGTCCAGCTTCTCGTGCAGCGACTGGAACCCCACCCCGTGGCGTTTGAGCCGGCCCACGATGGTGATGAGGTCTTCCAGGGAGCGTCCGAGCCGGTCCAGCGACACGACAGTGAGCGCGTCGCCGGGCCGCAGGTACTCGAACGCCTCGTGCAGGCCCGGCCGGTCGGCGTTCTTCCCACTGGCCTTGTCGAAGAAGCACTTCGCGCACCCGGCCGCGCTCAGCGCGGCTTGCTGCCGGGCGAGGTTCTGCTCCCGGGTGGAGACCCGGCCATAGCCGACCAACACACCCGCCAGCGGCGTGGGCACTAGCAAATCGCCTCCTGCGGGCGGCGGGGCGGCGGTCACGCCCGGCCGGCCCGGAGACGCTCGACCAACCAGAAGCCCTGGCAGTCCCCGCCACCGGGCAGGTACACGAGTAGGCCGTGCTCGTCGTCCCATTCCAGATCTCCGGGCCGCCCTTCGCCGGTGTCCTGCTCGCGCAGCGCGTCGACCTGTTCCTCGGTGAGGGTGACGGTCCCATCGCCGTTTTCTGCGCCGGCGCTGCTGCCGTCGAAGTGCTCGGGATTGGTGAGCCAAGCGGTCTGTTCCGGCCCGACGGTGGCCACGTACTCGATGCCGTAGGTCATAGCGTTCAGAGTGACCGAGAAACCCTCTTCGTCTTGTTGGACACGCAGAGTTTTTCGGACAGGTTTTCCGTACGGGTCTGACCGGGCCGGGGGTCAGCTTTCGGCTTGTTCGGGAAACGACCGATTCTCGGACACCTCCACCCGGAAACGCGCCTCATTCACATTCGCCGCCGCCAACCCGTCACCACCGACGGCGCCCGATCGATGCACAGGGCAAGGGGTCGCGCGTCGACGGCCAGGTGCCACCTCTGCCGCACCGCACCATCGACGACGCGCAGCACGGCCGGCACCCGGGGGGTGGGTGCCGGCCACACGCTGTTGGTAGCCGTTGCCGACGCTGGGCAGGCGTAGGTTGAGACGTGGGGCGGTGGACAGCCGCAACGGCCACACGCCGACGCTGATCATGCCCGCCGCCCCGTCAGCCCCAACGCTCACCGAGTGAGCACGATCAGGGTGGTGAAACGCGGTGCCTTCGCCTCGACGGGAGAAGCGGTGGGAGATCCTGCTCTCCTACCAGGTTCTGCAAGCCGCAGTGATCACTCTTCCGCTCGACGACGTCAACCGCCGACTCGCCTTCGGCCACGCCAATGTTCTCGACGCCCACGCCCACCTTGAGGACGGCGGCGCGTACCGGGCCGCCGGGGCGACACTGCTCCTGGCCGCCGCCACGCCCTGGGACGCCGTACGGACCGCCATGGCCCTCACCACGGCCGCCTACGGCGAAGCCGGCGTGGGACTGGAAGACCTGCGCGAACTCACCGTGCGACCAGCACACCGCGACCCTCGCGGCCCGTAACACCGGACCCCGCAATCACCGGCAACACGGTGCTCGCGGATCACGATCACCGCCCGTTGCGGCCCTCGCGATAAGAAGCCACGAGCCACCCGAGGAACCCGACCAGCAAGAGAACCACCACAATGACACTGACCTGCCAGGGCTTCATGACCTGAGAGCGTATAGAACTCCGGGCAGGGACTGATATAGATGGTGGTCCGGCGGCGAAGAGGCCACTCGACGACGCTACCGGGACCGGCAGACGCAGCGGAGGCGCACCTTGAACAGCAGGGGACGCTGGGGCGTCGCGCTCGTCGGTGTAGCCATGCTGATCGCGGTACTGAGTATCGACCGGGTTGGCCGCGATCAGGTAGCCATGCTCCTGTCCCTCGAACTGGCGGTCCTCGGCGCGGCGTTCGTCGCATCGTCACGGCAATAGCCACCCGGCCCGGCGCCGAGAGTCCGCTCAGCGCCTCTCGCGAGCCCCCCCCCGCATCGCTGCGCATACCGAGGGCCTACGCGGCTCCACCAAGCTCACCTAGATCAACTGCTTGGCGTTGGTTCTTCGCTGGAAACTACGGGCGGGCCATCATGGCACGCTTGATACCGCCACCTCCCCGAAGTGGCGGGGCCGTGCCTGCCCGGGCAACGAAAAACGCCCCCGGGTGATCCCGGGGGCGTTTTCGGTCATTGCGGAGGTGCTCAGGCACGACCGCGGCGGGTGCGGACCTCCTGGAGCCGCTCGGCGAGGATGTCCTCCAGCTCGGCGATCGAGCGCCGCTCCAGCAGCATGTCCCAGTGGGTACGCGGCGGCTTGGCCTTCTTCTGCTCCGGCTCGGTGCCGTCGACCAGACGGGCCACGCTGCCGTCGAACTTGCACTCCCAGGTCGTCGGGACCTCGGCGTCGACGGCGAACGGCACCTCGAACTGGTGGCCCTTGGCGCAGAGGTACTCGCGGGTCTGGCGCGGCGCGAGCTCCGTGTTGCGGTCGGACTCGTAGCTGACCGCTCCCAGCCGGCTACCGCGCAGCATGCGCTCGCCCATGATCGACTTCCCCTCGTTCGTGGTGCTGGTCTTCAGGTGTAACGACCGGTCACCGCTCGCCCATTCCCCGGCCCGCGGCGGCAGGGCCGTACGCGGGTCGGGAGTGTCAAGGGTAACCGGCCATGACAGCTGCCCGGCGGGGTCGTCCCCGGCCGGGCCGAATCGGTGGAGTGTTTCGCCTGTCAACGGGGATGTTACCCACCTGTTTGCGTGCCGGAGGTGACGATGAGCAGTGACGCGCCGGTCGGAGCCCGACCACCAGCCGGGAAGACCTTCTTCGGTCACCCCCGCGCGCTGTCCACGCTCTTCCTCACCGAGATGTGGGAGCGGTTCAGCTTCTACGGCATGCGGGCGATCCTCGTGCTGTACCTGACCGCCGCCGTCGCCGACGGCGGGCTCGATCTCGGCGAGTCCAGCGCCAACGCCGTGTACGGCACCTACAACGCCATGGTCTACCTGATGGCGCTACCCGGCGGCTGGGTCGCCGACCGGCTGATCGGCGCGCGGCGCAGCGTGCTGTGGGGCGGCGTGGTGATCGCCGCCGGCCACTACGTGATGGCGATCCCCACCGGGTGGAGCGTGTTCGCCGGCATGGCGCTGATCGTGCTCGGCACCGGCCTGCTCAAACCGAACATCTCCACCATGGTCGGTGACCTGTACGAGCGGGACTCCCCACGCCGCGACGCCGGGTTCTCCATCTTCTACATGGGCATCAACCTGGGCGCGTTCATCGCGCCGCTGATCACCGGCTTCCTCGGCGAGAAGATCAACTGGCATCTGGGGTTCGCCGCAGCCGCGATCGGCATGACCTTCGGCGTGCTCCAGTACGTGCTGGGCCGCCGCAACCTCGGCGAAGCCGGCGCCCGCCCGGCGGACCCGCTGCTCGGCGCCGACCGGCGGCGCGCGCTGACCCGCGTCGGCGTGGCGAGCGTCGTGGTGCTCGCCGTCCTGCTGGTGCTGCTCCTGGCCGGCTGGTTCACCGTCGACACGGTGGTCAACCTGCTCACAGTGGTGACGGTGCTGGTGACAGTCGGCTACTTCGCGCGGATCCTCACCGACCGGGAGATCAGCGGCACCGAACGCAGCCGGATGAAGGCGTACGTGTGGCTGTTCCTGTTCGCCGCCTCGTTCTGGCTCATCTACGACCAGGCCGGGTCGGTGCTGAACATCTTCGCCGCCGACCAGACCGACCGCTCGGTCGGCGGGTTCACGTTCCCGGCGTCCTGGTTGCAGTCGGTGAACCCGATCCTCATCATCATCGGCGCGCCGCTGGCCGCCGCGCTGTGGCTCAGACTCGGGCACCGGGTGTCCACGCCCACGAAGTTCGCCGTCGGCCTGGTGCTCAACGGCCTGTCGTTCGTCCTGATGGCCGCCGCCGCGCAGGCCGCCGTCGGCGGCGACCTGGTCTCACCGCTGTGGCTGGTCGCGGTGTACGCGATCCAGGTCGCCGGTGAGCTGTCCCTGAGCCCGGTCGGCCTGTCCGCCACCACGAAACTCGCCCCGGTCAAGTACGCCAGCCAGATGCTGGGCCTGTGGTTCCTCGCCACCGCCGTCGGCGACGCCATCGGCGGCCAGGTGGCCCGGCTGGCCGACACCTGGTCCCAGCCGGTCTACTTCCTCACCTTCGGTCTGGCCTCGGTGGTGCTGGGCCTGGCCGCGGTGATGTTCACCCGCCAGATCCGGCACCTGATGGCCAGCATCCACTGACAGCGCTCACCCCGCCGGGGTCGGCGGCAGCGGCAACGGCAGGCCGGGCAGCCCGTCGATGCTCGTGGCGACGTGGTCCTTGCCGGCGAAGTACGCGCTCAGCGACACGTCGTCCTCCCGGGCGAACCGCCGTTCGTGCAGGTCACGGTCGGCGTCGTAGGTCATGAACGGCACCGCGTAGCCGCAGGTGTCCCGGATCAGCTCGGCGCGCACCACGACGACCGCGCGCAGCCCGTGCGGACCCGGGTCGATGTCCGGGAAGTGGGCCAGCAGGCCGGACCAGCGCGGGTCGTCGCGGAACACCGGCTCGCCGCGCCCGTGCACCCGCACGATGTTCGGCGGGCCGGCGAACGCGCACCACATCAGCGTGATCCGGCCGTTCTCCCGCAGGTGGGCGATGGTCTCGGCGTTGCTGCCGGCGAAGTCCAGGTACGCCACGGTGTGCTCGTCGAGCACCGCGAAGCAGCCGCGCAGCCCTTTCGGGGACAGGTTGACGGTGCCGTCACCGGACAGCGGGGCGGTGGCCACGAAGAACATCGGCTGCGCCTCGATGAAGTCCCGCAGCCGCCCGTCGATGCGCTCGTACGTCTTTCCCATGCCCCGATCCTCGCCGCCCGACCGGGTGCGGCGCTGCCCCGTTCCCAGCCCGTGGCCGCCTCAGCCGGTACGCGTGCCGAGCCGCGCCAGCGCCGTCGCCAGATCGCTCACCTGGTCGGCGAGCTGCCCGGCCCGGCGCTGCGCGGCGTCCCGGTCGGCCTCGATCACCGCCGTCCGCGCGGCCAAGTCGGCCGCCCGGGCCTCGGCGGCGCTCGCGGCCCGCCGCGCGTCGGCCAGCTCCGCGGCGACCGCATCCCGCTCGGCGGTACGAGCCGTAGCCTGCTCCACCGCGGCGGCCACGTCCGCGCGGGCCCGCTCGACGGATGCGGCAGCCTCGGCGCGGGCGGCCTCGACCGCCGCGCTCGCCTCGGCCCGGACGCGCTCCAGCGCCGCCCCGGCTTCGGCGCGTGCCGCGTCGGCGCGGTCCCGCTCGACGAGGGCCTGCCTCGCGGTGGCGGCCTGCGCGTCGGCGCGTTCGGCGGCGGCCCGGGCCGCGCGCTCCGCCTCGACGGCCCGGCCCTGGGCGGCCTGAACGCCGGCGCGCGCCCGGTCGGCCTCGGCGCGGGACTGTTCGGCCCGGTCCAGGGCCTCGGTGGCGGAACGGGTGGCCCGCTCGGCGTCGGCCCGGGCGGCGTCCCGTTCCGCGGTCAACTCGGCCGCGCGGCGGCGTTCGGCGTCACGTTCGGTGCGTACCGTGCGCAGTTCGTGCCGCGCGGCGTCGCGGTCGCGTTCGGCCTGCACCCGCAGCGCCTGCGCCGCGCCCGCCTCGGCGCGCGCGGCGTCGCGGGCGTCCTCGGCCGCGGCGACCCGCTCGGCGGCGGCGGACGCGGTGGCCTCCGCCCGCTCGGCGCGGTCGCCGGCGGCGTCGCGTTCGGCGTACGCGGCGCGGGCCTGCTGCCGGTCACGGGCCGCCGCGGCGGTCGCGTCCTCGGCCTCACGGCGGGCCTCGTCGCGTTCGGCGTGCGCGGCGGCGACCTGCGCCGACGTCTCCGCGCGCAGCTCGGCGAGCTGCCGCTCCACACCGGCCGGTGACAGTTCGGCGTGCAGCGCCTCGGTGAGCGTCTCCACGATCTGGTCGAGCCGGTCCACCGCCTCCCAGGTGCGCGCCACCTGCCCGGGCAGGCCGGGGGAGTTGCGGTGACGCATCCGCGAGTTGCGGGCGGCCCGCTGGCAGGCGCCGTCGTTGTCCCGGCAGTAGCGGAAAGGGCGGCCCGCGCCGACGCGCTGCGGCACGTCGCGTCCGCAGTGGGCGCAGGGTCGGGTGTCGGTGGCGGGCTCGGCGTCCATCGGGGGCGAAGTCTATCCGGCGGCGTCCGCCCGGGCCGCGCCGTCGAGGGTGTAGCGGCGTTGGAGCAGCACGGCGACCACCATCACGGCGGCGGGCAGCAGCCCGAAGCCGTAGCGCAGCGCGTCCAGCGCGGTCGGGGACTGGGTCACGGTCTGCCCGGCGGTCGAGGCCACGAACCCGCCGGCGGCGAGGCACAGCGCGTACGCGTAGGGGCCGAGCGCGGCGCCGGTGGCCTCGGTGGCGGTCCACACCCCGGTGTACGTGCCGGCCCGCTCGGTGCCGCCTGCCGCGCGGATCACGTCGGGCAGCATCGAGAACGGCAGCAGTTGCATGCCGGCGAACGCCACCCCGAGCACCGCCACGGCGGCCACCAGGACCGGCAGTCCGGCGGGGCGGCCGATCGCCAGCACCAGCGACCCGGCGGCGAACGCGGCCTGCCCGGCGAGCAGGGCACGTTGCTTGCCGATCCGCCGCGCCACCGCCAGCCAGCCCGGGGTGACCAGCAGCGCGGGTGCGACGAACGCGGCCACCAGCACGGTGGTGAGTCCGGGGCGGCCCAGTTCGTACTCGGCGTAGTAGGGCACCCCGGCGAGCACCAGGTGGGTGGTGGTGGACATGGCCAGGTACGCGCCGACCAGCCAGCGGAACTGCCGGTCCCGCAGGCTCGCCGCCAGCGCCCGCCACCCGCCCGGGCCGTGCGGCGGGGCCGTGTCGGCGGCGGTGCGGCGCAGCCGGCCGATCCCGGCGACGCCGACCAGCATCGCGGCGAGCATCCCGGCCGCCAGCACCACGCCCATCCGCAGGTAACCGTCGCGTGTGGCGTCGTCGCCGCCGGCCAGCAGCGGCGCGAGCAGTCCGGAGACCAGGATGCCGAGCGTCAGCACCACCATCCGGAACGCCATCAGCCGGGTCCGCTCGTGGTAGCCGATCCGCAGGTCCGCCGGGGTCGCCAGGTAGGGCACCTGGTACGCGGCGAACAGCAGGTTGCCGGCGACGAAGAAGACCGCCACCCAGCCGGCCGCGGCGGCGCCGGTGAGGTCGCCGGGCACCGCGAACAGGGCGGCGAACGCCAGCGGCAGCGCGCATCCGGCCAGCAGCAGCCGGCGGCGGTGGCCCCGGCGGGCCTGCTCCACGTCGCAGCGGTGCCCGATCCACGGGTGCAGCAGCACGTCGGCGATCTTCGGCAGCAGCAGCGTGAGCCCGGCGAGCCACGGCGCGACCGCCAGCACGTCGGTCAGGAAGTAGAGCAGCAGCAGCCCGGGCACGGTGACCCAGACGCCCATGCCGAGTGAGCCGGTGGCGAACCCGACGAGCGGGCCGCGCGGCAGGGTGACCGCGTCGGAGCGCTGATCCAGCCCGGTCATGGCGGTCTCCTGTCCTCGGGGCGCGCCGCCCCCAATCCAACGGTTGCTGGATTGTAGGGGTAACAATGGCCGGATGACCATGCCTCGCCGCCGTCCGGGCCGGCCCCGCCGCGACGACCAGCGGCCGACCCGTGACCTGGTGCTCGCCGCCGCCACCGCGTTGTTCGCCGAGCGGGGCTTCGACGCGGTGAGCGTCCGCGACGTCGCCGCCGCGGCGGGCGTGGACGCGGCCACCGTCGTGCACCACACCGGCACCAAGGCGCAGCTCTACGAGGCCTGCTTCGCCCGGGTGTTCAGCGCCGAGCGGGAGGTCATCGAGGCAGCAGGGGAACGCGCCCGGGCGGCCCTGGCAGCGGGCCCGCAGGACGCGCTGCGGGCGCTGCACGACCTGGTGGACGTGTTCGTCGACTTCCTGGAGGACCGGCCGGAGACGACCGCGCTGTGGCTGCGCCGCTGGCTGGAGCCGCAGCGGCACGGCGAGCTGGACCGCCGCTACGCCGCCCCGCTGTACGGGCTGGTCGAGGAGCTGCTGGTGGCGGCGTCCGGGGCCGGCGCGCTGACCGAGCCGACCCCGCACGTGACGGTGCGTTCCCTGGTCTGGGCGGTGCACGGGCACGTGGTGGCGCTCGCCGCCGGGACCGGCTCGGGGGCGCGGGAGCGCCGGGAGTTCCGGGCGTTCGTGCACCGGTTCCTCGACGCCCTGTACGCCAGCGGCCCGGGAGACACCCGCCCTTGACGCCGGCCCGCGCTCCGGGGATTATCCATCAGTCGTTGGATTAAGGAGGCGGGTATGGCCACACCCAGGGTCGCTGTCGTCGGCGCCGGAGCCGCCGGGCTGGCCACGCTCAAGGCGCTCGCCGACGCCGGTGTCCCGGCGGTGGCGTTCGAGGCGGCGGACACGCTCGGCGGCCTCTGGGTGTACGGCGCACCCGGCTCGCCCGCGTACCGCACGCTGCACCTGAACACCAGCAAGGGGCGCACCGAGTTCGCCGACCACCCGATGCCGGCCGACTGGCCCGACTACCCCGACCACACCCGCGTCGCGGGCTACCTCGGCGACTACGCCGACCGGTTCGGGCTGCGCGAGGCGGTACGGCTGCGGCACACAGTCGAGCGGGTCACCCGCACCGGCGACGGCTGGCGGGTGCGGGCCACCGGCCCGGACGGCCCGGTCGAGGTCGACGTCGAGGCGGTGGTGGTCGCCAACGGGCACAACCGGGTGCCGAAGCGGCCCGAGCCGTACCCGGGCGAGTGCACGGCCGAGCAGATGCACAGCCACGACTACCGGGGACCGGAGCAGCTCGCCGGGCGGCGGGTGCTCGTGGTCGGCGGCGGCAACTCCGCCATGGACATCGCCGTCGACGCCTCGTACGCCGCCGAGCGCACGCTGCTGTCGCTGCGCCGCGGTGTGTGGGTGGTGCCCAAGTACCTGCTCGGCCGCCCGTCGGACACGCTCAACGGCGCGCTGGCCCGCCGGCTGCCGTGGTGGCTGCGGCAGCGGATCAGCCAGACCATGATCACCACCGCCGTCGGGCCGCCCACCCGGTACGGGCTGCCCGCACCGGCGCACGGCTTCCTGCAGGACCACCCGACGCTGTCCGACGCGCTGCTGTCCCGGCTCACCCACGGCGACATCCAGGCCCGGCCCGGCATCGCCCGCTTCGACGGCGACCGGGTCGAGTTCACCGACGGCCGCCACGACGAGGTCGACCTGGTCGTCTGGTGCACCGGCTACCGGGTCGAGATGCCGTTCCTCGACCCGGCCTTGCTCGGCGACGGCGCGGACCGGCTGCCGCTGTACCGGCACGTGTTCCACCTGGACGCCCCCGGGCTGGCGTTCGTCGGGCTCATGCAGTCCACCGGTGCGGCGTTCCCCCTGGTCGAGGCGCAGGCCCGGCTGGTGGCCGCGCGCCTGGCCGGCACCTGGGCGCCACCGGACGCGGCCCGTCAGGCCGCCGCCTGCCGCGACGAGCTGCGCGCCGCCACCGCCCGGTGGGGGCAGCGCCGCCCGCACATGCGCGTCGACTTCGACGTCTACCTGGCCGAACTGGGCCGCGAGCTGGCCGCCGGCCGTCGCCGGGCCGGAGCGGCACGATGAGCGCCCCGGGCCGGAGCAGCGGGCTGGCCGGGCGGCGGGTGCTGGTCACCGGCGCCCGGGGCACGTTCGGGCAGCACCTGGGCGCGGCCCTCACCGCCGCCGGCGCCCACGTGGTCGGGCTGGACCTGCACGCCGACGCCGACGCCACACCGCCGGTGCTCGGCGTCGACCTGACCGACCCGGATGCGACGCAAGCAGCGGTGGCCGCCGCCGTCGACCGGCTCGGCGGCCTGGACCTGCTGGTCAACAACGCCGGTGTGGGCGGGCCCGCGCCCGCCGAGCTGCCGCCGGACGAGGTGGTGCGCCGCCAGATCGAGGTGAACCTGCTCGCCGCCTGGCGGACCACCGCCGCCGCGATGCCGGCCCTGGAAGCCGCCCGCGGCCGGGTGATCTTCGTGGCCAGCCGGATGGCCGTGCTGCCGCTGCCGCTGGCTGCCGCGTACGGGGTCAGCAAGCGGGCGCTCGTCGCGTACGCCGACGCGCTGCGCCACGAGGTCGGCACGCACGTCGGCGTCAGCGTCGTCTACCCCAGCATGGTCGCCTCCCCGATCCACGACAGCACCGTGGCGGCCGGGCTGTCGCTGAGCGGGGTGTCCCGGCCGGAGCCGGTCGAGGGGGTGGTGGCCGCGATCCTGCGCGCCGCCACCGCCCGGCGCGCGCCACGGGACGTCGCCACCACCCGGCGCGGCCGGATCGAACTGGCGCTGGCCCGGCACGCTCCGGCGCTCGCCGACCGGATGGTGCGCCGTACCGTCGCCGGGCGGCTGGCCGCCGGTGACCTGGACGGTGCGGCGCCGGCCGCGGGCATGGTCCGGCGGCACCGGCAGGCCCGCCGGTAGCCTGCTCGCCATGGCCGTCTCGCCCTACATCGCCCGGCTGCGCCGCCACGTCGGCCACGACCTGCTCATGCTGTACGGCGTCAGCGGCGTGGTCACCGACGACGCGGGACGGGTGCTGCTGGCCCGCCGGGGCGACAACGGCCGATGGTCCGTCCCGGCGGGCACCGTGGACCCGGGCGAGCAACCCGCCGACGCGGTGGTGCGCGAGGTCCACGAGGAGACCGGCGTGACGGTGGCGATCGACCGGCTGGCCGGTGTCGCCACCCATCCGGTGGTCTACCCCAACGGCGACGCCTGCGAATACCTCAACATCTGGTTCCGCTGCCGGGCGGTCGGCGGGTCGCCGACGGCCGACGGCGACGAGTCGCTGGCGGTCGCCTGGTTCGCGCCGGACGCGCTGCCGGACCTGGACGACTGGGCCCGGCTGCGGATCGGCACCGCGCTCACCGACGACGCCCCGCCCTGGTACGCCGCGCCGGGGCAGAGCCACCCGGCGCTGCACCAGCCCGACAACATCTAGCCGAACACCATCTCGTACGGCCGGTCCGGGGCCAGCGCCACCGCCCCGTGGCCGCCCGGCGCGTGCACCACCACGTGCTGCGCCACCGGCGACACCAGTCGCACCCGGATCCGGCCCGGCGCCCAGGTCAGCTCCTCGACGACGACCCGGCCCCGGCAGGTGATGCCGCGCAGCGTGCCGGCGGGCAGGCCCGGTAGCGGCGCGGGGAGCAGCCGCAGCGTCCCCGGGCGCGACTGCACGAGCGACTCGATGAGCACCGCCGGGAGCGCGTGCGCGGCGTCGGCGTTGTACGTGGTCCGGCCCGGGTTGTGCGCGCTCATCAGCGACCGGAAGAACATGTCCGCGCCGACGATCTTGCGGAGGTTCGCCGCGGTTAGGTCGCCGTCGCGCAGCCGTGCCGCCGCCAGCGCCCGGTGCAGGCTGCCGTGCGCGGACCGGTTCTCGTCGCCGCGCAGCGTCAGTGCCCGGTGCGCGGCGGCGGCCAGCTCCGGGGTGTCGTCCCTGTCGATCTCGTGCAGCGGCCACACCGGATACAGGTGGCTGACGTGCCTGTGGTCCTCGTCGCCGGTGCTGCCGGGCCACGCCCACTCGGCGAGCGCGCCCCGCCCGTCCACCAGGTAGTCCGGCGGCCGCACCCCGGCCCACCGGTCGTCGCCTGTCACCTCGGCGGCCAGCCGCAGCGCGTGCCGGGCGGCGGCGACGTCCATGGTGGCGTTGACCGCCACCGGCGCGGTCCGGCCGGTGTCGTCGTACGGGCCGGTCTCCGGTGAGTACGACGGCACCAGCGCCGGCCGCCCGTCCACAGCGGTCAGCACGTCGGCGAAGAAGTCCGCCACCTCGGCCAGCCATCCGGCCACCTCGCCCAGCGGCTCACCGGTGACCAGGTGGTGTTCGTGCAGCGGATGCAGCAGCCAGTCCGCGCCGGCCAGCCACGCGGTGAACGGCCACTGCGGGTGGACGTGGAACAGGTGCCCGTGTTCGCCGTCGGTGCGGCTGGGCGCGAGCAGCCCGCGTGCCCCGTACACGGCCCGGGCGTTGGCACGCCAGTGGTCCACCTGGGCGGCGACCAGCCGGGCGTGCGCCGCTGTCACCTCCGGCAGGGCGCCCACGTTCGCGCCCGCGAGCTGGAGGTTCAGGTTCGCGTCGGTGGTGAAGTCACCGGCCCACGCCGCGTCCCAGGAGCCGAGCCACAGCCCGGTCAGCCGGGGCGGCAGCACCCCGCTGGCGCTGAACAGCAGGTACCGGCCGGAGTGGAACAGCCGTTCCAGCAGCGCCGGATCCAGCCGGTCCGGCGTGGCGGCCTGCCGGGCCAGCAGCTCACCGACTGGGAGCGTCCGGTCGGCGGCGGGCACGCCGAGGTCCAGCCCGACCCGGGCGTACGGGCCGCGATGGCGAGGCACGTGCCGGGCCAGCAGCGTGTCGTAGTCACCGGGCAGCGCGGCGAGCCGCCGTTCCGACACCCGGGTACGCCACGGCGGCGCATCGGGCCGGTCAACGAGCGTGGTGAGCAGCGCCGGTCCGCGTACCCGCACCCGGTCGCCGTCGACGCTCACGTCGCCGCGCAGCAGCGTCAGCCCTTCGAACCCGTACGCCCCGCCGGCGTCCGGGTAGCGGGCACGTACCCGCAGGAACACCAGCCCGTCGCGGCGGTACGCGGCCTGTTCGTACACCACGTCGGCGGGCCTGCCGGGCAGCTCACCCGTCGCCCCGACCACGCAGTGGCCCTGGTCGAGGTGCAGCACCGCCACGGCGTCGGCGCGGGAGGCGAAGCAGCGCCGCCGTCCGCCCGGCCACGCGACCGTCACCTCGCCGGTGGTGAAGTCGGTGTCGCGCCGGTAGCCGCGTACCGGCCCGGGCGACGCGTCGACGGTGAGCGCGAACCCGGGGTGGAACGGCTGGGTCCACTCCAGCTCCCGGCCGCCGGTCAGCAGCCGGGCGGCCTCGGCGCGCCGCCCGGCGAGCACCAGCGCGCGGATGTGCGGCATCCGGCCGGCCAGCTCGGGCGCGCGGGCGTGCCGGGTGCCGTTGGGCAGGACGAGCCGGTGGTGGTTCACCACGATCCGTTCCGCGTGCGGCCGCCCGTGGACCATCAGCCCCAGCTCGCCGTTGCCGGTGAGGAACGCGTCGGTCCAGTCGAGCGCCGGGGCGGTGTCGTGGATGCGGTGCGCCGTCACCGGCCGGCGCTGGTGTCCCGCACGGTGAGGTGCGGCTCCAGCAACGTCACCTCCGGCACCGCCTCGCCGCCCAACCGCCGCATCAGCAACGCCACCGCCTGCCGGCCGACCTCCTCGGCGGGCACCGGTACGCAGGTGAGCCCGGACTGCTCGGCCAGCTCGTCCGGGCAGATCGCGACGACCGACACGTCGCGGGGCACCCGGCGGCCCAGCAGCGGCAGCGTGGCGAGCACCGGACCGACCGCCGACTCGTTCTGCACCACCAGCCCGGTCACGTCCGGGTGGTCGGCGAGCAGCGCCTCCAGGTCACGGCGTACCGCGGCCGGTCCCTCCTCGCAGGGCCGGGTCACCGCGTCGACGCCGAGCCGCTCGGCGGCGGCGCGTACCCCGGCGCGGGTGCGGTGGGCGAACCCGGTGCCCCGGTCGTAGACCGCGGCGGGCGCGCCGAGCAGCGCGATGAGCCGGTGCCCGGCGGCGGCCAGGTGTTCCACGCACAGCTCACCGGCGCGCCGGAAGTCGAGGTCCACGCAGGCCAGTCCGGTGCTGTTGGCGGGGTGCCCGATCAGGACGCCCGGCAGCGCCAGCTCGCGCAGCAGCGGCACCCGGGAGTCCTCCAGCTCCACGTCCATCAGCAGCACGCCGTCGACGAGCGCGCTGCCGGCGATGCGGTGCAGCCCGGCCGGTCCCTCGTCGGCGGTGACCAGCAGCACGTCGTGGTCGTGCTGGCGGGCGGTGGTGACCACGGCGGTGGCGAAGCGCATCACCACGGGCACCTGCATGCCGGTGCGCAGCGGCAGCACCAGCGCGATCACGTTGGCCTTGCGGCTGGCGAGCGCGCGGGCCCCGGCGTGCGGGTGGTAGCCGAGCGCGCGGACGCTGGCGAGCACCCGGCCCCGGGTGGTGGCCGAGATGGCGCGTTTGCCGCTGAGCACGTACGACACGGTGCTGGCCGCCACCCCGGCGTGCCGGGCCACGTCGGCGATGGTGACCTGCTCGCCCGGGGTCCGGCCGGTCACCGGGCCGCCCCGAAGGTGGTGCCGGCCGGCTCGGCTGTCGCGTCGCCGCCGGTGACGGTGAGCGCGCCGGCGAGCCGGATGTCGCGCGCGGACCGGCCGACGAGCACCGAGTGGACGGCGTCCTCCACCACCATCGCGGCGCGGGTCTCGTCCCACCAGGCCAGGTCGGCGGTACGCAGGCGCATCGTCACCCGGGCGGCGCAGCCGGGGTCGAGCGTGACGCGGGCGAAGTCGCGCAACTGCCGCAGCGGCTGCTTGACCTGGGAGTGCCGCTGCCGGGTGTAGAGCTGCACGACCTCGGTGCCCGGGCGGCGGCCCGTGTTGGTGACCTCGACGCTCACCTCCACCTCCTCGCCGGCGCGCGTCGTGGCGGTGCTCAGCCGGAGGTCAGCGTAGTCGAACTCGGCGTAGCTGAGCCCGTGCCCGAACGGGTACAGCGGTTCGCCCCGGTGGTAGAGGTAGGTGGCGTCGGCGCCGATGACGTCGTAGTCGAGCAGGTCGGGCAGTTCGGCGGCGTCGGCGTACCAGGTCTGGGTGAGCCGCCCGCCCGGGTCGGCGGCGCCGAGCAGCACGTCGGCCAGCCCGTTGCCGTGCTCCTGTCCGCCGTGGGCGCTCCACAGCACGGCCGGCAGGTGGTCCTGCGCCCAGCCGGCCGCGTACGGGTAGCTGCTCGTGAGCGCCAGCACGGTACGCGGGTTCGCGGCGTGCACGGCCCGCAGCAGCTCCGCCTGGCCGGTGGGCAGCGCCAGGTCGGCGCGGTCCTCGGTCTCCCGGCCGTTGACCATCGGGTGGTTGCCGAGCACCACCACCGCCACGTCGGCGGCGGCCGCGAGCGCGGCGGCCTCAGCGGCCCCGTCCACGCGCAGCGTCACGGTGAACACGGCCGGGTCTCCGGTCGCGACGCTCAGCCGTCCGTCCGACGCGACGCCGACGTGCCGGCCGGTGGCCAGGTGGTGCAGCAGCGCGGTGCCGTCGGGCCGGTGGCGCAGGCGGAACGTCTCGCGTACCACCCAGCCGCCCGGGCCGTCGCGGTCGGCGACGAGGGCCCCGGTGTCGTCGGCGCCGACGTACCGGCCGGTGTCGACGGCGCGCACCGCCACCACGTCCTGCCCCCAGTCGACCACGTCGAACTCGGCCGGACTGTCGCCGAGCGCCAGCGGGCCGTCGTCGTGGCGTACCGCCCGGTCGCCCACGTGCAGCGTGATCCGGTCCGCGCCGGGGTGGGTGGTCACCTCGGGCAGGCGTCCGAGCAGCCCGGCGTACGCGCTGATCGTGTACGGCGGGGTGCCGCTGTACCAGTCGGTGAGCACGGTGTCGGCGAGCGGGCCGAGCACCGCGACGCGGGTGCCGGGGCGCAGCGGCAGCAGGCCGTCGTTGCGCAGCAGCACCACCGACTGGCGGGCGGCCTCGCGGGCGAGTTCCCGGTGGGCGAGGCTGTCGAGCGTGTCCGGCGGCACGCCGTCGTGGGGGTCCGGGGCCAGGTCGCCCAGCCGCGACCGGACGGACAGGATCCGCCGCACCGCCCGGTCCACGTGGGAGGGCTCGATCAGTCCGCGCGCCAGCGCCTCGGTGAGACGTTCCACAGTGGGGGCGGTGGCCTCGTCGTCCTCGGTGAAGCTGTCGATGCCGGCACGCAGCGCGGCGGCGAAGCCTGCCACGTGGTCGGGCAGGTACTCCTGCACGCCGGCGATGTTGCCGACCGCACCGGCGTCACCGACCACCATGATCTCGTCGTCGGCGTAGCCGCGCAGCTCACCCTCGATCAGCGGGCTCAGGTGCGCCGGTACGCCGTCGACCAGGTTGTACGACGCCATCACCGCCACCGCCGCGCCCGCCGCCAGGGGAGCGCGGAAGGCGGGCAGCTCGTACTCGTGCAGCACCCGGGGCGGCAGGTCGCTGGAGGTGGTGGCCCGGTCGGTCTCGTTGTTGTAGCCGAGGAAGTGCTTGAGCGTCGGCGCGGTCCGCAGCCGGATCGGGTGGTCGCCGCGCAGCCCCAGCGCGTACGCGGTGGCGAGCCGGCCGGTCAGCCACGGGTCCTCGGACCAGCCCTCCTCGTTGCGCCCCCACCGGGGGTCGCGCAGCGGGTTGACCACCGGCGCCCACACGTTGAGACCGACGCGGTCCGGGTCGGCCCGGTGCTTCACCCGCACCTCGTCGCCGACGGCGGCCCCGACCGCCCGGATCAGGTCCGGGTTCCAGCTCGCGGCCAGGCCGATCGCCTGCGGGAAGACGGTGGCGGTGCCGAGCCACGCGACGCCGTGCAGCGCCTCGGTGCCGGTGCGGAACGCGCGCAGGCCGAGCCGGGGCACCGGCGCCTGCCACTGGTGCAGCAGGCCGAGCTTCTCCGGCAGCGTGAGCCGGGCCAGCAGGTCGTCGAGACGGTGGGGGACGGGGTCGGTCATGGTGGGCGCCTCCGGTCGGCGTACGTGCTGCCGCTCGTTCGTCGAAGCGCTTCGACTAACGAGCCGGTGATGCGGCGGCGCGTACGCGAAAAGGGGTGGTGGTGGGGGTCGGCGGTGTCGGCCCGGAGCGGTGGTGAAGCGCTTCGACAACCGCCGAAAAACACGCCGCTTCGCAGGTTGCCCGGTCCCGGAACGCGGCGCTACCGAGGTTGACACCTTCCGGCCGGTGCGGTCAAGGGGTCATCCGGCGGGCAGGCGTCCCGCCTCCACTGTGGCCATTGCGGCGGTGGCCCCGCCCAGCGCGCCGGCCGTGGACCCGAGCGTGCTGGCCTCCAGCCGCACGCCGGGTGGGACCGGTGTGCGGGCGGCGAGTTCGGCGTGGGCGGCCGGCAGCAGCCACGGCGCGAGCGCCGCCAGGTGACCGCCGACCACCACCACCTCCGGGTCGAGCAGCCCGGACAGCACCGACACGGCCTGCCCGAGCAGCCGGCCCATCTCGGTGAGCCCGGTCCGTACCGGGTCGTCCCCGGCGCGGGCCAGGGCCTGGATCCGTTCGATCTCCGGCAGGTGGTCGGTGACCGGCCCGGCGTCTGGTAACAGCCGGCGGATCACCGCGTCCACGCCGAGCAGCGCGGTGAGGCAGCCGCGCCGCCCGCAGTCGCAGGCCGGGCCGTCCGCGGCCAGTGGCAGGTGCCCGACGTCCCCGGCGAAGCCCCGGCCACCGCGCAGCAGCCGGCCGCCGCTGATCAGGCCCGCGCCGATCGCCGGGCCGCCGGTGAGGTGCACCAGGTCGGTCGTGGCGGCGTACGGGCCGTGCCGCCGCTCGGCCAGCACGGCGAGGTTGGCCTCGGTGTCGACCGCGACGGGGAAACCCGGGTCGCGTAGCGCGCGGCGCACCGACGCGGCCAGCGGCACGCCGCGCCAGCCGAGCGCGGGTGCGGCCGGCACGCCGCCGTCCGGGTCCACCAGCCCGGGTACGGCCACGGTGAGGCCGAGCACGGTGCGGCCGGCGCCGATCCGGGTGACGGCACGCCGGGTCAGCGCGGCGAGCGCCTTCACCGTCTCCTCGGGACCGGCGGTGACGGCGGGGAACGCGCGCCGCCAGGTGAGCACCGGGTCGCCGCCCAGTCCGGCGGCGACCGCGACCAGTTCGTCAGCGCCCACGCGCAGGCCGAGCCCGGCGTAGCGGGAGCCGTCGAGGACGAGCATGGTGGCCGGACGGCCCACCCGGTTCTCGGTCAGCCCGGTCTCGCGCAGCAGGCCGTGCTCGATCAGCTCGGCGACCAGGCTGGAGACGGTGGCCTTGTTCAGTCCGGTGTGCGCGGCCACGTCGGCCCGGGAGCAGGGGGCGTGGCGGCGGACGTGCCGGAGCACCGCGGCCCGGTTGGTCACCCGCACGTCGCCGAGGTCGGCCGTCGGCCGGTCGATGCTGATCACGTACTGCCCGCCTCCTGCGCCCGGCCCCGAGTTCGGCTACAGCTTAAACTAAATGGGCGCGATTCCGGCCGGCCGGCCTCGGCCGCCGAACCACGGCGCGAACGGCGTCACCGGAACCGGTTCCCCGTCGAGCACCACCCGGCGCGGCGGGTCCGCCCCGACGACGCTGACCCGCCGCACGTCCAGCGGTCCGTCCACGCGCACGCGCAGCGTGTCGCCGTCGCGCACCGCGGTGACTGTGGTGTCGCCCTCGGGGTCGTGCACCACTGTCACGCCGTCGACGCCGCCCCAGGCCACGAGCGTGACGTCCCGGAACGAGCCGGTCCCGGCCGTCGCCGCGGGCGCCACGGTGGGGATCAGCGCGCCGCACCGCACGTACAGCGGCAGCCGGTCCAGCGGCATGCTCACCCGCAGGTGCCGGCCACCGGGGTGCCGCTGCCCGGTGTACGCGTCGAGCCAGTCGTCGCCGGCTGGCAGGTAGACGGCGCGTTCCCCCGACGGGTCGAGCACCGGGGCCACCAGCAGGTCGGTGCCGAGTCGGTACTGCAGGTCGGTGGTCCAGGCGGCCGGGTCATCGGGGGTGTCGACGAGCAGCGCCCGCAGCATCGGGCCGCCGGTGCGGGCGCTCGCCACCGCCGCCGACCAGAGGTACGGCAGCAGCCGGTAGCGCAGCCGCAGCGCGTCCACCGCGTGCCGTTCCGCCTCGGGCGGGAAGTCCCACGGCAGGCGGCTCGTGGTGCCGTGCAGCCGTACCAGCGGGGAGAGCGCGCCGAACTGGGTCCAGCGCACGTACAGGTCCGGCTCGGGTGTGCCGTGGAAGCCGCCGGTGTCGTGGCTCCAGAACGGCACCCCGGACAGGCCGTGGGACAGGCCGCCGCGCAGCGTGCTGGCCATGCCGGGCCAGGTGGCGTTGACGTCGCCGCTCCACTGCGCGCTGTGCCGCTGCCCGCCCAGGTACGACGAGCGGGCCCACACGGTGCGGTGCCCGGCCACCTCCTCGGTGACGTCGGCGACCGCGTCGTTGAACAACAGCGCGTACACGTTGTGCAGTTCGACGCCGGTCATGCCGTTGTGTGCCACCGCGTCGGCGGGCACGCCCTCGGCGAAGTCGGTCTTGAAGACCGCGACGCCCTGCGCCAGCAGTGGCCGCAGCAGGCCCTGGAACCAGCGCACCGCGGCCGGGTCGGTCAGGTCCACGATCGCGCATTCGGGGTAGCTGCCGTGCCAGGTGTCGGCGACGTACGTGCTCCCGTCCGGGCGGCGCAGGAGGTACCCGGCCGCCTCGGCCTCGGCGTAGAGCGGGCTGCCGGTCATCAGGTACGGGTTCATCCACAGGCACACCCGGAAGCCCTGCTCGGTGAGGTCCTTGAGCATGCCGTCCGGGTCGGGGAAGGCGTCGGCGTCCCAGCGCAGGTCCGACCAGTGCCCGGCGACCTGCCAGTAGCAGTCCAGGTGCAGCACGTCGCAGGGGATGTCCCGCTCGCGGATGCGCCGGGCCCGTTCCAGCACGCGCTGCTGGCTGTCCGGGAAGAAGCCGGACGAGATCCACGCGCCGAACGCCCACCTCGGGGGCAGGTACGGCCGTCCGGTCAGCGTGTCGAGCCGGTCGAGCACCTGCGCCGGGGCGGGTCCGGCCAGCACGTAGTAGTCGAGCAGGTCGTCCGGGACGAGGATCTGCACGCTGCTGTGCGTGCTCGCGCACACGTCGAACTGCACCGGCAGCCCGCTGTCCACGAGCACCCCGTAACCCCTGTCGGACAGGTAGAACGGCACGTTCTTGTGCGACCGGTCGGACTCACCGCCGAAGGCGTCGAAGTTCCACATCAGCGGGCGCTGGCCGCGCTTGTCCAGCGGGGTGAACTTCTCGCCGAAGCCGGCGAACCGTTCGTCGCCGGGCGCGACGAAGCTCTCGTGCCAGGCGACCGGCTCGCCGTCGACTGTGGAACGCCCCAGCGGCAGGGTGCGGCGGCGGCCGCTGATGTCCCGGGTGCCGCCGTCGGAGGCCAGCAGCAGCCGCCCGCCGGGAGTGAGGAACCGCAGCCCCCAGGGGTCCAGGCGCAGCTCGGCCACCACGCCACCGGCGCCCACGCGGACGTGCCCGTCGGTGACGGTCACGGTGGCGGGGTGCGGTTGGGGGTGCACCAGCGTCAGCGCCCGCGCGGACCGGCTGCGGACCGAGAGGTCGTCGGCGAGGCGTACCCGGATGATCCCGTCCCCGGCGGCCTCGACGCGCGCCACGAGCGTGCGGCCGGACGCGCAGGTCGCGGTGAGGGTGACCCCGTGCGCGTCGGTCGTGGCCACCTCGGCCCGCAGCACGTCGTCGGCGCCCTCCTCGCCGGGGGCGCGGACCGGCAGGTCGGGCGGGTCGGCCACGAACGTCTCGTACGGGACCAGCGGCGGGCGGTACGGCATGGGCGTCTCCTCGCGGCGTCCACGGGCGGTCCCGCCAGTTTCTTTGGAAGCCCAACTAACTGTCAATGATCGACGGCATTGACTTTCCGTCTCGCCTGTTCCTATTTTGGCCAGGATGACAACTAAAGTGCCGTGGGACGACGGCCGGCTCTGCTACGGCGGCGACTGGAACCCGGAGCAGTGGCCCCCGCGGGTGTGGCGCGAGGACGTCGCCCTGATGCGCGCCGCCGGGGTCGGCCTGGTCACCGTCGGCGTGTTCGCCTGGTCCCGGCTGGAACCCGCACCCGGCCGGTACACGCTCGACTGGCTCGACCGCGTGCTGGACCTGCTGCACTCGGCCGGCATCCGGGCCGCCCTGGCCACTCCCACCGCGTCGCCGCCGCCGTGGTTCTCGCTGCGCCACCCGGACGCGCTGCCGGTCACCGCCGACGGCGTACGCCTGACCCACGGCAGCCGGGACACCTACTGCGCCGCCGCGCCCGCGTACCGGGACGCCGCCCGGAGCATCGCCGAGGTGCTCGCCGCCCGCTACTCACACCACCCGGCGCTGGCGCTCTGGCGCGTGCACAACGAGTACGGCACCACCTGCCACTGCCCGCACGCCGAGACGGCGTTCCGCCGCTGGCTCACCACCCGGTACGGCGACCTCGACGCGCTCAACGACGCGTGGGTCACCAGCTTCTGGAGCCAGCACTACTCCGACTGGGCGCAGGTCGGCACGCCCCGCGCCACCCAGTACCTGGCCAACCCCGGCCAGCTGCTCGACTTCCGCCGCTTCTGGTCCGACACGCTGCTGTCCGCGTACACCGAGCAGCGGGACCTGCTGCGCGCGGCGAACCCTGCCGTGCCGGTCACCACCAACTACGTCCTCGGCGACTGGGTGCCCGTCGACCACGCCCGCTGGGCGCGCGAGGTCGATCTGGTCGCGATCGACCACTACCCGTCCGCGACCGGCGCGGGCGCGGAGGAGCAGACCACGCTCGCCGCCGACCTGGCCCGCGGCTGGGCCCGCCACGGCGCCGGGCGGCCGGCGCCGTGGCTGCTGATGGAGAGCGCGCCCAACCAGATCCACACCGCCGGGCGGATGCACACCAAGGAACCCGGCCGGATGACCCGGCACAGCCTCGCCCACGTCGCACGCGGCTCCGCCGGGGTGATGTTCTTCCAGTGGCGCGCCCCGGCCGGCGGCGCGGAACGCTTCCACTCGGCGGTGGTGTCGCACGCCGGGGCGGACACCCGCGTGTTCCGCGAGGTCACCGCGCTGGGCGCCGCGCTGGGCCGGCTCGCCGGGACCGCGCCGGGCCGCGTCCAGGCGGCGGTGGCCATCGCGTACGACGCGGCGAGCGGCTGGGCGCTGCGGCACCCGGGGATGCCCCGCGACGGACTCGACCACCCCGGCGAGGTGGCCGCCGCGCACCGGGCACTGTGGCACGCGGGCGTCACCGCCGACGTGGTGCCGCCCGGCGCCCCGCTCGACGGCGCCCGGCTACTCGTGCTCCCCGCCCTCTACCTCGCCTCGGACGCCACTGCCGACTGGGTACGCCGGCACGTCGACGGCGGCGGGCACCTGCTGGTGACCTGGCTCAGCGGCGCGGCCGACGAGCACGCCCGGGTGCGCCTGGGCGGCTACCCGGGCGCGTACCGGAACCTGCTCGGCGTACGGGTGGAGGAGTTCCACCCGCTGGCCGACGACGAACACGTACCGCTGACCGGTGACGGGACCGGCCGGATCTGGTCGGAGACGGTGCACCCGGCCGGCGCCGAGACGGTGAGCGCGTACGCCGGGGGAGTGCCGGCCGGGCGGCCCGCCGTCACCCGGAACCGGGCCGGCGACGCGTACGCCTGGTACGTCTCCACCCGCCCCGACGACGACACCTACCGGCGGCTGCTCACCGAGGCGGCCCGGCTCGCCGGTGTGACCCCCACCTGTCCCGGCGCACCCTCGGGCGTGGAGGCGGTACGCCGGCACGACGCCGACGGAAGCCTGCTCTACCTGCTCAACCACACCGGCCAGCCGCAGCGGGTGCCGGTCACCGGGCTCGACCTGCTGACCGGCGCGACGGTCGACGGCTCCCTGACGCTTGAACCGGGCGGAGTGGCGGTGGTACGCGAGGCAGCGCGCTGATCCGCGTACCCCGGTCAGGGGGTGGCGACGGCGGCGCGGGAGCGGTCGGCGGCGATCCGCACCGCGAGCGCCGCCAGCACCGTGCCCATCACGTACCGCTGCAGGCGCGCCCAGCCCGGCCGGCGGGTGAGGAACGCCGACACCGAGCCGGCGCTGAGCACGATGAGCGCGTTCACGGTGAGCGCCACGACGATCTGGGTCAGGCCGAGCAGCAGGCTCTGCACCGCCACGTGCCCGCGCGCCGGGTCGACGAACTGCGGCAACAGCGACACGTACAGGATGGCGATCTTCGGGTTGAGCAGGTTGGTGACCAGGCCCATGGTGAACAGGCGCCGGGGCCGGTCCGGCGGCAGCGGCGTCGGGGTGAACGCCGACGTGCCACCGGGGCGCAGCGTCCGCCAGGCCAGCCACAGCAGGTACGCCGCGCCGGCCAGCTTCACCGCCGTGTACAGCGGCGGGACCAGCACGAAGACGGTGGCGATGCCGGCCACCGCGGCGGCCAGGTAGACCAGGAAGCCGACCGCCACGCCGAGCAGCGACACCAGCCCGGCTCGCCGCCCCTGCGTCACCGACCGGGACACCAGGTAGACCATGTTCGGCCCGGGCGTGAGCACCAGACCGAGCGCCACCAGAGCGATTCCCGCAACTGCGCCGACAGTGACCACATCGCCTCCCCGTTACCGCCTTCCCCGGACCCTACGCCTTCATGATCGGCGGAGCGGGGGCGGCGGTGCTGGTGTTGCGGCGGTGATACTTGCGGCATGTCGATCGTGCTGTCCGCGCCGGCCACTTCGACCGCGCCCGCGCTGCTGCTGCGTCCGTGGCGTGACGGTGACGCCGACGCGCTGATCGAGGCGTACCGGGATCCGGTGCTGCGCGCCTGGACCAGCCATCCGGTGACCGGCCCGGCGCAGGCGCGGGTGTTTCTGCGCCGCAGCCACCAGGGCTGGGCAGCCGGGCACCGGTTCATGTTCGCGGTGCTGGAGGGGGAGCAGGTGGTGGCCTGCGTGGTGCTCAAGGACGTCCGCCCGGGACGCCCGGCCGCCGAGGTCGGCTACTGGACGGCCGCGCCGGCGCGCGGCCGGGGCGTCGCGCCACGGGCTGTGGAGGCGGTCACCGGGTGGGCGTTCGCGCGGTTCGCCGCCGCCGGCCTGACCCACCTGGAGCTGCTTCACCAGGTCGACAACCCGGCCTCGTGCCGGGTGGCGGAGAAGAGCGGGTACGCGTTCGCCGAGGTGCTGCCGGCCCGCCCGCCGTTCCCGCGGGACGGCCACCGCCACGTCCGCCACCTGCCGGTCTCATGACGGGGAAGACGTGACAGCGCCGCCGAGCAGGCGCAGCAGCAGCCGCGGCTCGCCCGGCCACGCGTCGAGCAGCACCTGCCGGGGCACCTGCCGGGCGGCGTAGCGCAACGCGAGCGCCACCACCACGATGTCGTCCAGCGGCCCGATCACCGGCAGGAACTCCGGGATCAGGTCGATCGGACTGGCCACCCAGAGCCCGGCGACCACGATCGCGACCCGGGCGCGGCGGGGCACCCGCGGGTCGCGGCGCAGCCGTCGCACAGCGGTCACGCAGTCGGGCACGAACGCGGCCAGATCGCGCAGAATCCCCGGAGGTAGCCGGCGGGCCAGCAGCACCAGCACCGCCCAGCTCGCGACCAGGCAGGCCGTCGCCACAGCGAGTCCGATGAGCCAGTCGCGCACGCCGTCACCCCTTTCCGTACCCGGTGGCACGCTACGCGGCGTCCCCGCCCGGCGCCCCGGGAACAGCCCGGCCCCGCCCGACGCTGACCCTTGTCGGACGGCGGCGGATACCGTGGGTACGGGAGGTGACGGCGGTGACGACAGGCTGGGAGGCCGCGGTCGAGGCGCAGATCCGCTCGGCCCAGGAGCGCGGCGAGTTCGACAACCTGCCGGGCGCAGGCAAGCCCATCCCGGGGCGCGACATGCCCTACGACGAGGGCTGGTGGATCCGCAGCTTCATGGAGCGCGAGCAGATTCCGTCCGACCTGCTGCTGCCCACGCCGCTTCAGCTGCGCCGCCGCATCGAGCAGCTCCCGGCCGAGCTGCGCGACCTGCCCACCGAGGAGGCCGTCCGGTCGTACGTGGCGGCGCTCAACACCGAGGTGGTGGCCTGGCTGCGTACCCCGACCGGGCCACGCGTGGTGGTCCGCCCGGTGAACGTCGAGGAGGCGGTGCGCCGCTGGCGCGCCGATCGGGAACGCTCCGCGCCGGTCGTCACGGCACCGGAGCCGCCCCGCGCCGCCCCGGCCCGCCCGCGCCGCCGTTGGCGCTGGTGGCGCCGCTGAGAGCGTTCAGGGAAGCGCCGCCTGCCAGGTCCACGCCGTACGCCGCGGCCGGTCACCGAGCGGCGCGCGGCCGGTCAGCCACAGCAGCACCGGCGCCGGGTCGCCGCCTGGCGCGTCGGGGAACAACCGGCGCACCACCCGCGCACACAGCTCGGCGGGTGGCGACCAGTCCAGTTCGAGCCCTCGGGTCAGGTCGTGGGTGTGCAGCAGGATCTCGGCCACGCCCATCGCGGCGAACCCGCCCGGGTCGCACGGGCCGAAGTGCCACGCCCGGTCGTCCGGGTCGGCGGCGTCGATCGTGGCGGCGAGCATCCCGGCCGCGGCCGCCGCGACCGTGAGCACCTCGGCGGGCGCGGCGTCGGCGCGTACCCGCAGGTCGAACGGCAGATAGCCGCCGTCGGCCCGGCCCGAGACCTGACCGGCGTACGCGACCACGTCGTGCGCGATGTGCGCGGCTGTGGTCCAGCAGGTCCAGTCCAGGTCTCCCGCGCGTACCGTCCAGTCCCGGCCGGCGGCGGGCCGCAGCACGGCGGTCATCGCGGCGGCGGCGGACCGGACGTCCGCGCCCGTCATCGTCGTCACAACCGGCGTACGCGCAGCACGCACGTCAGCATCGGGAGCGTGAACTCACCGTCGGCCGTCTCCGGCCGGCTCGCGAGGTACGCGCGGATGCGGTCGAGCGCCTCCGTGCGTTCCCGGTCCGGCATGACCAGCATTCCCGCCCGGGTGGCGAGCGTCGCCACGAGCGAATCTGCGGTACGGCGCTGTCCGTGCGGGAACTCCGCCTGCTCGGGCGAGCCGAACCGCGCCTCACCCGTCTTCGGCAGGTGCATGCCGGCCGTGGCGACGCGCCAGCTCCCGGGCGTGTCCCGGGGGCCGATCGCGGCGCTCCCGCTGACCGCCGCAAGCCCGGCGACCCAGTCGACCCGGTCGTCCACGACGTTCCACAATCCGGCAAGGACTCCGCCGGGCGCGAGGACGCGGGCGATCTCCGGACCGGCCACGGCCATGTCGAACCAGTGCATGGCGTTGCCGGCGACCACGGCGTCGACGGAGGCGTCCGGCAGGGGGATCGCCTCGGCGCTGCCGGACAGCGCACGTACGTCCGGCAGGGCGCGGCGGAGTTCGGCGAGCATCGCCGGGTCCGGTTCGACCGCCGTGACGTCGCCGCTGACCCCGGCCAGCGTTGCGGTGAGCTTGCCGGTGCCCGCGCCGAGGTCGAGCACCCGCGCGCCGGGTGCGGGTTCGAGCGCCCACCGCAGGGCGGCCCGCGCGTAGTCCGGGCGGTGTTCGGCGTACGCGGTCGCCGCCGCGCCGAACGACGACGAGTGCCGAAGTCGTGCGTCTTCGTCCATCCAGTCACCCTATCGACGGCCTGGCCCTTGACATACGAATACAGCTTCGCGAATACTGGAACGTAGTTCGAGGGGGAGTACCCGACGATCCACGCACCGCCGTCAGTACGGGCCCGGCCCATCCGGATCCCGGCGATGCAGCCACCGCTCCGGGCGGCCCGGGGAGACCTTCGTCCAGCAGCGCCGGAACACCGTGGGTGTGCCGGCCCGGACGAGAGGTCTCCCTTCGTCATGGCGGTGTCCTGGTGGATCTGGGCCGTACTCATGCTGGCGATCGCGGCGATGCTCGCCGTCGATCTGTTCCTGCACCGCGACAACCACGTCATCGGCTTCCGTGAGGCAGCGGTCTGGTCCGGCATCTGGATCGCCACCGGCCTGCTCTTCGGCGTCGTCCTCTGGGCCTGGCAGGGCGGTGACGTGGCCGGCACCTACTACGCCGGCTACCTGATCGAGAAGGCGCTGTCGATCGACAACGTCTTCGTCTTCGCGCTGATCTTCACCTACTTCGCCGTGCCCGCCGCGTTCCAGCACAAGGTGCTGTTCTGGGGTGTCATCGGCGCCCTGGTCTTCCGGCTGGTCCTCATCTTCGTCGGCGCCGAACTGCTCGAGACGTTCTTCTGGACCGCGTACGTGTTCGGCGCGTTCCTCGTCTGGACCGGCTACAAGATGGCGTTCCGCCACGACCAGCAGACCCCGCCGGACCGCAACCCCGTCGTCCGGCTGGTCCGCAGGGTCATGCCGACCGACCCGGCTTTCCACGGTGACAGGTTCTTCGCCCGGGTCGACGGCAGACGAGTCGCGACTCTGCTGTTCGTGGTCCTGATCGCGGTGGAGGCCACCGATCTGATCTTCGCAGTCGACAGCGTCGCCGCGATCCTGGCCATCACCACCAGCACGTTCATCGTCTGGACCGCCAACGCCTTCGCCATCCTCGGCCTGCGCAGCCTCTACTTCTGCCTCGCCGGGCTGTTGCGCCGCTTCGTGCACCTGCACTACGGCCTGGCCGTCCTGCTCGCCTTCGCGGGCGTGAAGTTGATCCTCTCGGAGACGCCGGTCGGCAAGCTGCCCATCCCGGTCACCCTCGGCGTGATCGTGGTGACGATCGCGGGGTCGATCGTGTGGAGCCTGCGCAGCACCGCTCCGGACACCGAAACGCGTGACGCCGACGCGGCCGGCTCTTCGCCGGGCGCGGCGCGCTGATGATCGGCGGCTCGTCGGCGCACTACCACCCGTCCATGGGCTCCAGTGGGGCATCTGTCGAAGCCGTCTTCTTCGGCACCTCGACCGTCCACCTGTCCGACGGGACGTCCGGAATCCTGATCGACGGCTTCCTGAGCAGGCCCTCGCTGCTCCGCGTCGCACTTGGTCGCGTTGCCCCCGACCTCGGGCGGATCACCGGTGCCCTCTCCCGAGCCGGTGTCAGCCTTCTCGACGCCCTTTTCGTCTCCCACTCCCACTACGACCACGCCATGGATGCCCCCGAGGTCGTCAAGCTCCTCGGGGGACGACTGTTCGGCTCCGAGTCGACTCTCCACGTGGGGCGCGGAGCGGGTCTCGGCGAGGAGTCGATGACGCGGATCGCCGACGGCGGCGAGCACACGGTCGGCGCGTTCACCGTGCGCGTGCTCGCCGGCATGCACAGCCCGGACAACAGGTTTCCGGGCACGATCGAGGAGCCGCTGGTGCCGCCGGTCAGGGCGAGCAGTTACCGCGACGGCGGATGCTTCTCCTTCTTCATCACCCACCCCGGCGGCTCGCTGCTGATCCATCCGAGTGCCAACTTCGTACCGGGCCGGTTCGACGGACTCGACGTCGACGTCCTGTATCTCGCCGTAGGCGCCCTCGGGGTGCAGCCGCAGCGGTTCCAGAGCGACTACTGGCGGCACGTGGTGGAAGCGACCCGGCCGAGCCTCATCGTGCCGATCCACTGGGACGACTTCTTCGTGTCGCTGGACCGCAGGCTGCGCCCGCTGCCGGCCGTCTTCGACAGGTTCGCCGTGACGAAGGCGTACCTCGACCGCAAGAGCGCGGAGAGCGGCATCCCGGTGCGGTTCCAGGACGCCTTCGAGGTGATCAGGCCGTTCGCGCGTTAGGACGCGCTCTGCTCACACACCGCGCCTACCGACAACCGCGCAACGGCTTCCCGTCCCTGGGAGCGGATCACGAGTGGCACGCACGCCGGAACCGCCACCCAGGTGCCGCCGGTGAAGACCGACCATGCGGACGGCGACCCGGCGGCGGGGCACGCCTCGACCTGCACCGTGTTCACCGGTTCCGCGCCCGCGCCCCAGCCGATTCGGGCTCGGCCCTCCCATCCGGGTGACACCTGAACCTCGGCGGGCGCTCCGACCCGTACGAGGAGGCCCCACTTGGCGAAGAGCCGAGTCGGCCCCGGGTCATCAGATGACGCAGCGGGTTGCAGGACTTCCGACGACACCGCGACGGTGTCCGCCACCACGCGGTACGACTCGCCCGGATCCGCCACGGTGGCAACGGAGTCGTCGCACGACAGGCGCTGCCCGCCCTGGGGCAGCGGTGACAGCAGTGGGCCTTGCGAGCCGGTGCTCGTGGAAGCGGCGGCTCCAGGTCGTGCCGGGCCGTTTCCGGTCGTGCAGCCGGTCGCCGCCAGCAACAAGCAGGCGGCCACGGCGAGAGGTTCCCGTCTCCATCGGTCGGCCGGCACCCCTCGATCCTGCCAAACGTCGATACGGAAGCAACCCGAGCCCGCGAGTGAGTTATCGGAATACCGGTAGCGATAATCCGTTAATCCATCCGGCCAAATCGGACGAAACGGTGCTGCACCATAATGACAGTTATGTGCGCGTGGTGACGTGGAAGTGGGAGCCGACGCCTGACGGGTATTGTCGCGGCCATGATCCGCGGAGCGGTGTTCTTTGATGTCGATGGAACGCTGACGCCGACCAGCAGCGGCCAGCACCTCGCCGAGCTCGTCGGCAATGCCGAGGAGATCGCACAGATACAAGCCGGCTACGGGGCCGGCACCTTGAGCAGTGACGAGGCGTGCGTGCTCGAAGCTCGGGGGTGGGCAGGCAGGGCACCCGCTGGAGCACAGGCGTTTCTGGAGTCGTTGCCGCTGGTGGACGGCATAGTGGAGACGGTTTCGTGGTGCCGGGCTCACTCACTCGTGCCTGTACTGGCCACGCTGGCCTGGGACTTCGTCGGCACCTACCTGTGCAGCCGCTTCGGCTTCGACCGAACGTGCGGACCACGCCTGCAGATAGTCGATGGTCGCTACAGCGGTGAGGTAGCGGAACAGTTCGACGAGCAGGCCAAGCGGGATTTCGCCGTCAGGGTGGCCGCCGATTTACGACTTGGTGCGCGATAGCTGACTGACCCGCTTCGATCATGGAAACGGCCGTGCGGGACGATCATGATTGTGACGTCAAGGGGCCCGCACGGCCTTGTCCCATCGTATCTGTACCGGCATCCCTGGGCGCAGGCTGGGCAAGCTGATCGCTGAACTGGCCGACCCGTGGACAGGCCAGCAGGAATCCCGGCTGCGCGAACGTCGCGGCGGTGACCGGGTCCGCGCGCCCGGCGCCGGCCCGGGCCACGACCTGACCTTCACCGATCGGGTCATCACGACCCTGGTGGTGTTGCGTTTCCAACTTCCGCACGCCGCGTTGGCCCTGTTCTACAACGTCGACCGGGCCACCATCACCCGCGCCGTGGGTGAGATCCGGCCACTGCTGGCCGCGCGAGGCTTCGCCGTACCCGGCAAGCCGGAACTGCGGCTGCGCACCCTGGCAGATGTGTTCGCCTACGCCGCCGCCGAGGGTGTCGAACTGCGCATCGACGGCACCGAGGTTCAGGTCCGCCGGCCCAAGGCCAACCGGCCCGGCCGACGAGCGTTCGTGTCAGGCAAGAAGAAACAAAACACCATCAAACCCACCGTGATCAGCGACGGCGAAGGCCGGTTGCTGTGGTGCGGGGCCACCCGACCGGGGCGGATGCACGACGTCACCGCGCTGCGCACCGAGGGCATTGAGGACCTGCTGCGGCAGTATCCGAACGTGCGCGCCAAGGTCGACTCCGGCTACCAGGGCCTGGCCCGCGACATCCCCGACCAGGTCACCGCGCCGCCGAAGAAACCACCAAAAGACGCCACCGAAGCTCAACTCGCCGAATAGGGGTGTCAGTAAGAAACGTGTTACCAGCCGCAAACGCGGGTGATCTCAGTACTGCTCACGGGGTGGCGCCGGTGGGGAGTTGGTGGCGGGCTCGGCCGGCGGCGCGCAGCTCACGCAGGTCGGGGATGTGGTTGTAGAGAGTGCCGGGACTGACGCCGAGTAGCCGGGCGATGGCGGTGACGCTGGCGTCGGGGTTGGGCAGCATGTCTCGGGCGGCGCGGATGATCTCGGGTGTGATGACGCTGGGGCGCCCGCCGACCCGTCCGCGGGCGCGGGCGGCGGCCAGGCCCTCGCGGGTACCGGCGACGATCAGCTCGCGGATGAACTCGGCGAGGGCTGCGAAGACGTGGAAGACCAGTCTGCCGCCGGGCGTGGTGGTGTCGAGGTTCTCGTGCAGCGAGGTGAACCCGATGCCGCGGCGGCGCAGGTCCCCGACCGTGGCGATCAGGTCTTGCAAGGAGCGAGACAGCCGGTCCAGGGATGGCACGACGAGGGTGTCGCCGGGGTGCATGAAGTCCAGACAGGCGACGAGCTCGGGCCGGTCGGTGTCGCGGCCGGACTGCTTCTCGGGAGGACGCAGCCGCAGGGCGGGGGCCGGCCGGGTCGGTGGCAACGACCGAGGCATCTGACGCTCTTGGGCGATTCCTTCGTTGCTGGTTGTGATGTCGCGGCTGGTGCCGGACATAAGCACAGTAGGAGGTGCCATGGACGGCAGCGAAGACCGATTCACCGAGTTGTACGAGCGCCATCACGGTGACGTATGGCGATATGCCGCTCGGCGGGTCGTCGAGTCTGACGTCGGCGACGTGGTTGCCGAAGTCTTCCTCGTTGCGTGGCGCCGCCTGCGTGATGTTCCTGCGGAGTCCGCCCTGCCGTGGTTGTACGGGGTGGCTCGGCTGGTGTTGGCCAACGAGGCCAGGAGCCGTCGACGGTGGCGGGAGTTGACGCTGCGCGTTGCGGCGGAGCCGGATCAGTCGGTGGTGGCGGATCACGCGGACGAGGTGATCAGCCAGCGTGACGTCGCGGTGGCGTTTGATCAGGTCCCGGACGGCGACCGGGAAGTTCTTCGGCTGGTTGTCTGGGAGCGCCTGACCGCTGCCGAGGCGGCGGTCGTTCTCGGGTGCTCGCGGGCGACGTTCGCGATGCGGCTGATGCGCGCCAGGCGCCGGCTTCGGTCGCAGCTGGGTGTGGTCGGTGTCGAGGTGGCGGGGCGGACGTCGCAGACGGCGCCGTCGATGTCGAATTGGGGTGGATGAGGTGAAGGCCATCGATGAGGTGCGTCAACTGTTGGGCGGCCTGGATCCCGCACGGGACAGCCAGCCCGAGGACGAGGAGCGTCGCGCGCGGGACCTGGCGCGCATTCTTGCCTCCGACCGCGCCGACCGCCCGGCCAGACGGGCGGTGCCGCGACGTCGTCTCGTGCTGGCGGCCGGCGGAGTGGTCCTGGCGGTGGCTGCTGGTGGGGTAGCGCTGGAGACGGCTCGGGAGCCGCAGCCGGCGTACGCGGCCACTCCCGCGATCCTCATCTACGGCCCGCCGGCGAGCACGGAATCGGCCAGTATCCGGTTGCGGCGCCTGGCCGAGGTGGCGGCGCGGCAGCCGGATCCGGCGCGGCCACCCGGGACGGTGGAGCACCTGGAATCGGCGAATTGGTTCCTGAACTCCTCGATCACGGGCGGGCGGACGACGTCTGCTGTCGTGCCGGAGCAGTGGCGGTCCTGGCGGACCGACGACAACGCCGGTCGGATGATCAAGAAGGCGCTGCCACCGACGTTCCGCTCCGACGCCGACCGTAGGGAGTGGCAGCGGCGGGGTGGCCGGGTCGACTCGTCGCAGGAGGTGAACGATTACGTGGCTGGCCAATTCACCCCCCGCTGGCAGGGTGCGGTGCCGACGGACGTCAATGCGCTGCGCGAGTGGCTCACCGCAGGGGGGTCGCCGCCTGAGGCGCCGGTGCAGTACCTGGAGGACGTCGCCGAGCTCGCCGGTGTGCGGCTGCTGAACCCCGCGCAGCGCGCGACGACGCTCAGGCTGTTGGCTGACCTTCCGGGCATCACGGTGACCGGGACCGTCACCGACCGGGCTGGGCGCGCTGGGGAGGCGTTCTCGATCACGTCCGATGCCCACGGGCTGCCTGCCCAGTACACAGTGATCATCAATCCTCGGTCCGGTGCCCTGCTCGGGTACGAGGAGGTGCTGACCACGACCGCCGGCATGTTGCACGTGACAATCCCCGCGGTGATCACGTATCGCTCGTACCTGGTCGCTGAATACGCCGCGATGCCTCGCTGATACGAGGTCGGGTGGGTGGCGTCGTGGAGACGTCACCCACCCGACGGTCGAGGTGGTGCTGCTCAGGTCAGGGCATCAGCCGTGGATGTCCTCGGCCCTGTCGTTGTAGCTGCCGATGTTGGATGACGCAGTGCAATCGCCCATGTGGAAGTTGTTGCCGGCGCCGTCGCCGAGGGTGCCGCTGTCGCTGCCCGAGCACCCCCAGGGATCGCCACCCTGGTTGTTAACGAACGACGTCGTCTTGTCTTGGAACGCCCAGTTGTCCAGGTCGTGCCAGTACTCGTCGCTGAACTGGAGCTTCTTGCCCCCGAAGTTCTGGTGCTCGTAGATGCACAACCAGTTGTTGTCACACCCGTGCCAAGCGAGGGTGCCAATGGGGCCGGCGGCTCCCCGCGACGCGGCGGTCGCATCCGAGAGGGGGCCGATGCATCAGTCGCTCGCTGGGCGTGGAGTGCTCGTTGACGGGGTGACGGCGGCGACGACCAGGTCGACGATGCCGTCGGCGTACTCGCCGGTCAGTGGGCCGTTGCGCAGCAGCCAGCGGTGGTAGAGCGGGCCGAACAGCAGCTCCACCACTTGGTCCAGCGCGGCGTCGGGGCGGACCTGGCCGGCCTCGCGGGCGGCCTCCAGGCGTACGCGGACCGCGTTCAGCTGGGGGCGGAGCAGCCGGTCGCGTGCCTGGCCGGCCAGATCCTCGTCGGCGAGGGTCTCGATGGTGATGGCGCGGGTGGTGGCGGACAGCCGTGGATCGGCGAACTCTGCGACGGTGGCCCGGAGAACCTGGCGCAGGTCGGCCCGCAGGTCGCCGGTGTCGGGCAGGGCGATGACCTCCGGCATGGCGTCGGCGAGCGCGTCCAGGATGACCGCGCCCTTGCCGCGCCACCAGCGGTAGATGGTCTGCTTGCCGACCCCGGCGCGGGCGGCGATCGCCTCGACGGTCAGGGCCTGGTAGCCGGTCTCGGTCAACAGTTCCAGCGCGGCGGCGAGGATCGCGCGGCGGGACCGCTCGTTGCGGCGGGTGGGCTGCGGTGTCACCCCGAGAGGCTACAACGAGACGAGACGTATCGTCTTGACGGGGCAGCGGGGCTGTGATCTTCTCAACGAGACGCAACGTCTCGTCTCAGTAAGGGTCAGGAGAGCACTTGCCGCACATCGCCATGGTCAGCATCCCGTTCCACGGCCACGTCAACCCGAGCTTGGAGATCATCCGTACGCTCGTGCAGCGCGGCCACCGGGTCACCTATGCCAACGATCCCGCCTTCGCGGAGGTCATCCAGCGCACCGGCGCGGAGCTGAAGCCGTACGCCTCGACGCTGCCCGGCGACGGCGGCGCCGGAATCGACGATCCGATCGACCAGCTCACGCTCTTCCTCGACGATGCCGTCGCCATGCTGCCGCAACTGCGGGCCGCCTACGCCGACGACCGGCCCGATCTGTTCCTCTACGACATCGCCGGCGCGCCGGCGCGGCTACTCGGGGAGCAGTGGGGGATTCCGGCCGTCCAACTCTCCTCCACGTTCGTCGCCTGGGACGGCTACGAGCAGGAGATGGCTCCCGTCGTGGAGGCGATGCGGGCCGATCCGCGCGGCGCCGCCTACCACCAGCGGTTCACGGCGTGGCTGACCGCGGAGGGTTCGTCGGTCACCGACAGCATGGCGTTCCAAGGGCGGCCGGTCCGCAGCCTCGTCCTGCCGCCGGAGGCGCTCCAGCCGAACGCCGACCGGGTGGACCGGTCGGTCTACAGCTTCGTCGGCCCGGTCCTGGGCGACCGCTCCGACCAGGGATCATGGGTACGACCGGAGCACGCCGAGAAGGTGCTGCTCGTCTCGCTCGGCTCCGCCTTCACCCGGCAGCCCGAGTTCTACCGCCGCTGCGTCGCCGCGTTCGGTGACCTGCCCGGCTGGCACACCGTCCTGCAGATCGGCGAGCACGTCGATCCCGCCGAACTCGGTCCCGTCCCGGACAGCGTCGAGGTCCACCGGTGGGTGCCGCAGCTGGCCGTACTGGAGCAGGCGGATGCCTTCGTCACCCACGCCGGCATGGGCGGCAGCAGCGAAGGTCTCCACTGCGGGACGCCGATGATCGCCGTACCGCAGGCGGCCGACCAGTTCGCGAACGCCGAGCAGCTGGCCGCCCTCGGCGTCGCCCGGGTCGTCGACTCGGCCACCGTCACCGCCGCGGAGCTCCGCGAGACGTTGCTCGCCCTCACCTCGGACCCCGCCGTGGTGGCCCGCAGCGCCGAGCTGAAGCGGCAGGCCCGCGCCGCCGGTGGCGCCGGCCGGGCCGCCGACCTGATCGAGGCCGAGCTCACCGCGGCGCGCGGCGCTGCCGGGCGGCGCGCCGCGAGCGGCGGGTGAAGCGTGGTCGCGGCGGCCGGGTACCGCCGCGACCACGCCCCGGTCAGTCCTCCGCCAGTACGGTGAAGGTGAAGGCGGAGCTGGTCGGACGCTTCAGCGGGATGTCGCACTTGACCCGGCGCAGCACCTCGGGCCGGGTGAGGGCGAACCTGCGCGCGATGAGCCGGTCCGGGCGTACCGGCACCGGATCGTCGAAGGTGACGTCCACCTGGACCGGCCACCCGTCCAGCGGCACCGTGGGCGCGTCAAGCGTCCACGCGTCCGTCCAGTCCAGGGTGAAGCGGCAGCGCCGGGCGAACCACGGGTCGAGCAGCGTGGCCGCCACCAGGCCGGGATCGTTGAGGTGGTGGCCGTGCAGCCGGGCGGGATCGAGTGACTTGACTGTCGCTCGTTCGTGGACGGTGAGCTTGATGGTGCGGTTGCAGGACACGCAGCGGACCAGCAACCAGACGTCGAGCAGCTTGCCGTTGGCGTTGACGCGGAACCTGCCGTCGCCGGCGGTGGCCGACTCCGCCCCGCAGCTCCCGCAGCGCAGCGTCAGTAGGGGAAGGCGGGTCCGGCGGACGAGCCAGGACAGCACGATATGCGGTTGGGAAGACATGAGACCTGATCTCTGAAGACCTGACGCGAGGCCGATTAGGCGCGGCCTCGGACGCTGTGGCCGGGCGCGCGAGGGCAGCCCGGCGAGCCGGCGCAGGCACCGGCTACAGGCGTGGGGAACGTGTCAGGTTCTAGAGAGCAGGAGGGGTCACGCGGAATCGTCCTTCGTCGCTGCGACAGGGGTGCAGGGAACGTACGGCAAGGCCGAAACCACTCTCAACCCGTTTTCCGGCGTCAGAAGTGGAGGCGGCGGCCGCCGCCGGCCCGCACTGACCCGTCCGATCGAGCATGGGGCCGCCCCCGGTACTCCCGGGGGCGGTTCCTTCGTGCGTACGGTCAGCGTTCGGTGCGGTCGTTGATCTCGGTACCGGACTCGCCGGGCATGGCGCCGATCGCCTCCTCGGCGGCCCGGCCGCCGGTGCTCTCGTCGCCCTGCGTCAGCGAGCTACGGGGCAGCCCGGCCAGGTGAGCCGGATCCTCGATCGGCTGGGGCGGCCACTGGTCCTGCGTACCGTCGCTCACCCCGGCGCGGCGCAACGCCTCGACCAGTTGGTCCGGCGGCAGACGGTCGACCTCCTGTATGCCGGCCCCGCGCGCAATCGCCTGCAGTGTCTTCAGGTCTTCGCTCACGAATGTCTCGGCCATGCCCGAGCCTTCCCGGCGCCCAAGACAAGGAAACCGGCGGCCTGCCCACCCAGCCGTCGATCATGAAGTTGTACCGGGCAAAACGGACGCCAGACACCGTCAAGTTCATGATCGACGCGGGCCGGGCCGGGTGGGTCTGGGGGGTTCGGTCAGTGGCGGGCGGGTTTGCGGTCGGGGCGGGGGCGGTCGCGTTCCGGGTCGACGCCCACCTGCACGGCGAAGGCCGGGTCCACGGCGAGCAGCGGCCGGGGGCCGAACAGCGCCATCCCGGTCAGCAGCGTGCCGGTGTCGCGGCCCTGCCAGACCGGGCGGCGCTCCGGGTCCAGGGCGGCGTGCTCGCGGCGCAGCCGCCGCAGCAGCCGGCGGGCGGCGGCGCCGGTCTCCGGCACCTCGGTCAGCCACCAGGCGCCCAGCGCGGTGGCCAGGCAGCACAGCAGCAGCCCGGCGACCGAGGCCGGACTGCCGGCGGAACGCCCCTCGACCGCGCTGTCCACGAGCCGGGTCAGCCCGACCGCGGCGACCGCGAACAGCGGCACCGTGCCCAGCGCGATCCGCCGCCGCTGCGCGCGGGTGAGCAGCCAGCCGTCGCGGACCAGCCGCCCGACCGTACGGCGCAGCGCCCGGCCCACGGCCGGGTCGGCGAGCACCGCCGCCCAGGTCTGCGGGCGGCGCAGCGCGGTGTGCAGGGCGCGCACCAGCGCGGGCGAGCCGGGCGGGGGCGGCCCCTGCGCGTGCAGGGTGGCGAGTTCGCCGACGTCGATCCCGCCCGCGCGGCGCAGCGCGGCCACCCCGACCTGGCAGGCCAGCAGCGCCCGGTCGGTCAGGTACGCCAGCTCGACCCGGTCGGGTGTGGCACCCCGGGTACGGCGGCCGGTCAGTTCGCGTACCGCCAGGGCGATCACGACGGCCACGGCGACCGCGCCGAGGTAGTCGAGGAGGAAGATCGGCCCGCTGACTCCCCAGAGCATGGCGGCAAGTATCTCAGGAGCCGTGGCGTACCTCGGTGTCCCAGATCTGTGACCACGGACGCCGCAGGCCCCGCGCGACGAGGATCGGCTCGCCGTTCTCGTCGTTGTCGACGTCGACCCGCTGGTCGACCCGGCCCGCCTCGGTGACCTCGGTGAACCAGGCGCGCAGCGGCTCCGGCCGGGACCAGCCGACGACGATCACCACGTCGGCGTCGTCGGGCGGCCGGCCGAACGTGGCCATGCTGTTGTGCCCGGAGTACGCGCGGGGCAGTCCCCGGGCCGGCCCGTAGCGGGCCAGCGCGCCGGCCTCGCCGTAGTTGCCGGTCAGCACCACCGCCCGGTCGCGCTCGGCCGGGGGCAGCGCGCGGTGCACGGCGGCCACCGAGTCGGCGAACTCGGGCCAGCCGATGGTCTCGCCCGCGTCGTAGTTGACCGCGACCACGAACCCGGGCAGCCGGTCGGCCGGCAGCGTGGGTAGCAGCAGCACCGCGCTGCTCGCGGCCATCAGCACGGCGGCGGTGACCAGCAGCGCCTGCCGGACCCGGGCCGCACCCCGCCGCGCCCACTCGACGGCCGGCACCACCCCGGCGGCGGTGAGCACCAGCAGCAGCGGCGCGTCGTAGTAGCCCTTGCCGCCGGCCACCACCACGATCGCGACCACCACCAGCCACGCCCAGGCCAGCGACCGGTACGCCGCCCAGGACGGCCGGCGCAGCAGCGCGACCAGCCCGGCGATCCACACCGGAACCGCGAACGGGCTGGTGATCAGGAACTGGAGCACCACCGCGTCGGCCCGGCCGCTGTAGGAGCTGTCGCCGCCGGCGATCGACGCGGCGACGTCGAACTGCGGGAAGCCGTGCGCGGCCTGCCACGCCGCGTACGGCACGGCGAGCAGCACGGCGACGCCCGCTCCGGCGAGCACCCACCGGTCCCGCAGCAGCCGGCGCGGCCCGGCGATCAGCAGACCGGCGACCAGGCCCACGCCGAGCAGGGCGGGCAGCGGCTTGTTGAGCAGGCCGGCGCCGAGCGCGAGCCCGGCGCCGAGCGCCCACCGGGTGTCGCCGGTGCGCAGCATCCGTACCACGCAGAGCGCGGCGGCCAGCCACACCAGCAGGTCGACGCTCGTGGTGCTGAGCAGGTGGCCGCCGGCCAGGACGATGCCCGAGGCGGCGGCGAGCACCGCCGCGGCCGTCTGGGCGACGCGGCCGGCGCCGAACTGCCGGGCGATCGCGGCGACCAGGACCACCGCCGCGCCGCCGATCAACGCCGACGGGGTACGCAGCACCACCCTGTTGCCCGGCGCGATCGTGTCGGCCAGCCGCGCCAGGGCCGGCACGAGCGGCCCCTGGTCGACGTAGCCCCAGTCGAGGTGCCGTCCGCACAGCAGGAAGTACAGCTCGTCGCGGTGGTAGCCGTAGCGGCCGGCGAGCGACAGCAGCACGGCGGTGAGGACCGCGCCGACCGCCAGGGGCGCGACGGTACGCGGACCGGCGGGCGGCGGGCCGGCGGGCGCGGCGGCCTCGCTCCGATCGATGTCGGCGACTGATTCGGCCACCTGCCCATGATGGCCCCGCCCGGTGGTTCGCCGATGCCCCGCCGCCCTCGGCCGGGTGGACGGAAACCGGTGGCCGGACGGCCGGGGCGGCGGCTAGCGTGCGCGCCGATGCTCATTCGTGACTACACCGGCGCCGACTGGGACCAGGTCTGGCCGATCCTCGCCGACGTCGTCACCGCCGCCGACACGTTCGCGTACGACCCGGACTGGCCGCCGGAGACGGCGCGCGAGGTGTGGGTGGAGCGTCCGCCGGGGCGTACCTCGGTCGCGGTGGACCACGACGGCGCGGTGCGCGGCACCGCGAAGATGGGCCCGAACCGGCCCGGGCCGGGATCGCACGTGGCGACGGCGAGTTTCATGGTCGCGGCGGACGCCCGCGGCCGGGGTGTGGGCCGGGCGCTGTGCGAGGAGGCGCTGGACTGGGCCCGCCGGCAGGGTTTCGCCGCGATGCAGTTCAACGCCGTGGTGGAGGCCAACACGGCGGCCGTGGCGCTGTACCGGCGGCTCGGCTTCACCGTGATCGGCACCGTGCCGGAGTCGTTCGCCCACCCGACGCTGGGACGGGTGGGGCTGCACGTCATGCACCGGCGGCTGTGAGCGCGGGCCGGAACCGCCGGGGGCCGGGGCTCGGGGCAGCGGCGGCACGAAAACGCCTCGCCGGATCCGGCGGGTTGGTGACAGGCTGCCCGCCATGACCGCTCATGCCCTCGCCGGGGCGCTCGCCGACGAGCGCCGCCGGACCGTGTTCGCCGCGATCGTGCTCGGCGCCCGCGACGTGCCGGCCGTGGTGGCCCGCACCGGCCTGCCCGCCCGCGACGCCGCCGTGGCCGTCCACCGTCTCACCGACGCCGGGGTGCTCGCCGACGACGGGGGCGGGCTGCGGGTCGACGCCGAGCGGCTGCGCGAGTTCGCCCGGGCGGGGGCGGCGGCACCGGCGGTCCCGGCCGCGAACCCGCGCGAGACGATCCTGCGCACGTTCCTGCGCGACGGCGCGCTGACCCGGCTGCCCGCGCAGCGGGGGCGCCGCCGCGTGCTGCTGGAGCACATCACCGAACGCACCTTCGAGCCCGGGCGGCGCTATCCGGAGCGGGAGGTGGACGACGCGCTGCGCCGGTGGTGCGAGGGCGGCGAGGCCGACCACGTGACGCTGCGCCGCTACCTGATCGACGACATGCTGCTGACCCGCGAGCAGGGCGTCTATTGGCGGACCGGGCCGTGACCGGCTGGAGCACGCACGTCGCGCGCCCGGACGGGCCGGACGCGATGGTCCTGTTGCGCGAGTACATGGCGGAGATGGTGCGCCGCTGGTACGGCCGCCCGGAGCGGCCGGGCGAGGTGGACGCCGCGCTGGCCGAGCACCCGAGCGACGACCTGGCCCCGCCGGCCGGTCTGCTGGTGCTGGCCCGCCGTGACGGGTCGCTCGCCGGCTGCGCCGGCCTGAGGTGGCAGCCGGGCTGGGCCGAGCTGACCCGGGTGTACGTGCGCCCGGAGCACCGGGGCGCCGGAGGCGGGGCGGCGCTGATCGCGGCGATCGAGGCGTACGCGGCCGGCGGCGGGGCGACGCGGATCCGGCTGGACACCCGCTCCGACCTGGTCGAGGCGCGTGCCCTGTACGCCCGGCACGGCTACCGGGAGATCCCCGCCTTCACCAGCGGCCCGTACGCGCAGCACTGGTTCGAGAAGGCGCTCGCGACCCGAGTTGACGACGACGCTGAGGCGCGCTAAAACAGAACAGGAACTTGAGTCACCCGGACTCAACTTGAGACCTTGGGCCAGGAGAACCGAGGAGGCAAGAGCCATGTTGATGCGTACCGACCCGTTCCGCGAGATCGACCGGATCGCCGAGCAGTTCTTCGGCACCACCGCCCGGCCCGCCGTGATGCACCTGGACGCGTACCGCGACGGTGACCACTTCTACGCGGCGTTCGACCTGCCCGGCGTGGACCCGGACAGCATCGACTGCACGGTCGAGCGCAACGTGCTGACCGTCCGCGCCGAGCGCCGCCGTCCCACCGGCGAGAACGTCGAGCTGGTCGCCGCCGAGCGTCCGATGGGCACGTTCACCCGGCAGCTGTTCCTGGGCGACACGCTCGACACCGACCGGCTGGAGGCCGGCTACGACAACGGGGTGCTGACGCTGCGCATCCCGATCGCCGAGCGCGCCAAGCCGCGCCGGATCACGGTGAGCACGCCCGCCGAGAGCAACGGCCACCGCCAGCTCACCACCGCCTGAGCACGTCACGCCGACGCGCGGGGGAGGCCGGGGCACCGGCCGACCCCGCTTCGTCGTACCGTCGGGTCAGCGCGCCTCGTCGCCAAACCCCCCGTCGGCTGAGAACCTTTCTCACATGCTTCGCCCCGAGGTGCTGCCCCGCGCCCGCCCCGCCGCCCTGCCCGCCGGCCCGGCCGACGTCACCGAGGCGTGGCTGCGCAACCGGCGGCTGTCCGAGCACACCCGCGACGCGTACCGCCGCGACGTCACCGGCTGGCTGACCTGGTGCGCCGAGCACGCCGTCGACCCGCTGCGGGCCACCTTCCTCGACGTCAACACCTACGGCCGCGAACTGGAGTCCACGCCCCGCGGCCGGGCCGGCCGCCCGCTCACCCCGGCAACCGTCGCGCGGCGGCTGTCCGCGCTGTCGAGCTGGTACGACTTCCTCGTCAAGCTGGGCGCCGTGCCCGCCAACCCGGTGTCGGCGGCGGACCGGCCGCGCGTCGACCGGGACCACTCCGCCACCGTCGGCCTGACCCCCGACGAGGTCGACGCGCTGATCGCCGCCGCCGAGGCCGACACCGGCCCGGCCGCCGCCCGCAACCGGGCCGCCGTCGCGCTGCTGGCCGACCTGGGGCTGCGGGTCGGGGAACTGGTCGCGCTGGACGTGTCCGACCTGGGCACGGAGCGCGGTCACCGCAGCGTCCGCTTCGTCGGCAAGGGCGGCAAGGTACGCCGGCGCGCGCTCACCCCGGGCACCGCGTACGCGGTCGACGCCTGCCTGGCCGCACGGGCCACCGCGCAGGGTGTCACGGTGCCGGAGCTGACCGGGCCGCTGCTGGTCACCGCCACCGGCGGCCGGATGGACCGGCACGCCGTGTTCCGGCTGGTGCGCCGCCTCGCGCAGCAGGCCGGGATCGCCGCGTGGGCGAAGTTGTCGCCGCACTCGCTGCGCCACGCGTTCGCCACCACCGCGCGCTCCGAGGGGGTGCCGCTGGAGGACGTGCAGGACGCGATGGGGCACGCCGATCCGCGTACCACCCGCCGCTACGACCGGGACCGGCACAACCTGGACCGCGATCCGGCGTACGCGATCTGGGCGGCCCGGGCCCGCCGCCGCGGCTGAACCGTCGCACCCGCACCGTAGGGTGCCGGCGTGCGACACGGACTGGAGATCGCCTGCGGAGGCGGCACGCTGACGGTGGCCGAACTCGTGGCGCTCGGCGAGCTGGCCGAGCGGGCCGGCTGGGACGGGGTGTTCCTGGAGGACTACCTCGTCCACCACGCCGGGGTCGACCCACCCACCTGGGATCCGTGGCTGGTGCTGGCGGCGATCGCCGGGCGCACCGAGCGGGTGCGGCTGGGCACTGCGGTGACCGCGCTGCCCCGGCGCCGACCGGCCAAGCTGGCGCGGGAGGTGCTCACCCTCGACCACCTCTCCGGGGGCCGAGCCGGCGTCGCGGTCGGAGTCGGCGACCCCGGCGACCGGGGCCTGGCCGCGTTCGGCGAGCCCACCGACCTCAAGACCCGCGCCGCGATGCTCGACGAGGGCCTCGACCTGCTGGTGGGGCTGCTCGGCGGCGAGCCGATCACGCACCACGGGGTCCACTACCGGGCCGAGGGCGTGGCGCTGCGTCCCCCGCCCGTGCAGTCGCCCCGGGTGCCGTTCTGGGTGGGTGGCAGCACCCAGGCGAAGGCGGTGCTGCGGCGGGCCGAACGGGCGGACGGGATCGTGCCCTACAAGCTGACCGACACCGACGGCTGGTCGGACTTCACGCCCGATGAGGTGGCCGGCCTGGTCGCGGCGTTGCCGGCCCGCCGCGCGGACGGGCAACCGTTCGACGTGGCCGTCGGCGGCCGGCGGCGACGCCCCGACGAGCGCGCCGAGCGGGCCTACCTGGCACGACTGGCGGCGGCGGGCGCCACCTGGTGGCTGGAGTACGTCCCTGCCGCTGATCCGGCCGCGATGCGGGCCGCGGTGCTCCGCGGCCCGCTGCGCTGATCGGTCAGCCCTGCGGGCGGGGGCAGAGGCAGAACGGCTGCCCGATCGGGTCGAGCAGCACGGTCCACCGCTCGCCGCCGGGCTGGAACTCGGGCCGGGTCGCGCCGGCCGCCACCAGCTCCTTCTCCGCCACCGCCACGTCGTCGACGTAGAGGTCCAGGTGGTAGCGCTTGTCGCCGCTCTCGTCCGGCCAGGCCGGCGGCGTGTACCCGGGCACCAGGCCGAACCCGATCGCCGGGCCGTCCTTCACGATCATGGCGTACTCGGCCTCGCTGTGGGTTATCTCCCACCCCAGCGCCTTGGCGTAGAAGGCGGCGTGCGCGGCCGGGTCGGAGCTGTCGAGACTGATCATGGCGATGTCGGCGTGAGCTGTCATGCGAACAGTCTGCCGCCGATGCCCGCCGTTTGCTGTCCGGTACGAGCGCGCGTCGCAACCGGCTGCGCGTCACCGTCCGGTTGCCTACCGTCGACAATGATGGGCAGGCAGCGGGAGTGGCACCACACGGCCCGGCGTCGCCGGCCGCTACGCGCGGGCGTGCTGATCGCCGGTCTCGGCGTGGGCACCTGCCTGATCGGGGTGGCGGGGCTGGCGGCGTGGAACGCGCAGGTGGTGCTCCAGGCCGACGGGCCGGTGCGGGAGACCGCCGACGGGTTCTTCCGCGACGTCGCGGCCGGTGACACCGACGCGGCGTACGAGCGGCTGTGCGCCGAGGCCCGCGGCAAGTGGAGCCGCACCGGTTTCGGGAGCTGGGTGCGGACCCCGCCGCAGGTGAGCGGCTACGAGATCGTCGACGTGTCGGTGGCGACCCGGTCCGGCAAGCCGACGGGGACGGTGATCGTGCGGATCAACCGCGACGGCGGCGGCAGCGAGGAACGTGAGTTGCCGGTGGTGCCGGAGGACGGGTCGTGGCGGGTGTGCGGGGATCCCTTCTGAGGCTCAGGCACGCGGGCCGAGGTCCCCCGAGCGGTAGTGGCGCCGGCACAGCACCTGGTAGCGCACGTCGGCGGTGTCCACGGTGTCGCCGATGACGACCTGCGCGCCCTCGCGGACCACCCGGCCGTCCACCACGCGGGCGTTGAGCAGCCCTTCCCGGCCGCACCAGCACAGCACCTCGACCTGGATACGGGCCACCTCGTCGGCCAGCTCGAACAGCCGCTGCGCGGCCGGGAACAGGCAGGAGCGGAAGTCGGTGGCCAGGCCGAAGGCGTAGACGTCGACGTCGAACCGGTCGACCAGCTCGGCCATCTGCTCGATGTGTTCGAGGTTGTAGAACGAGGCCTCGTCGCAGATCAGGTAGTCCACGCGTACCCCCTCGGCCCACGCGTCGCGGACCAGGACGCGCAGGTCGAGGTCGTCGGTGACCTCGACGGCCTCGTGGGCCAGGCCGATCCGGGTGGTGACCTGCGGGCCCAGCGAGCGGTCGATGCGGGTGGTGACCAGGCCGCGGCGGCCCTGCCGGGCGTGGTTGTGGTTCATCTGCAACGCCATGGTGGACTTGCCGCAGTCCATCGGCCCCCAGAAGAACTTGAGCGCGGCGGCGTGCAGCGGCCGGCCGTCGACGCCGCGGGCGGCGGCGCAGCCGGTGGCTCGGTCGTCGCCGGGCCCCGGCAGGGGGCGGGCCAGGCAGGTCGGGGCGGCGTCGTCGGTCACGTCGGGGCAGCCTAGTCCATCGACGCCGCCTGATCTGGTCCGCGATGATCCACAGGTCGGGGCGCGGGTCACAGCACCCGGGGCGGGGTGTTGCCGGCGGCGATGATGGCCCGGCGCATCGGCACGGCGGCCAGCAGCGCGAAACCGACCACGAAGAAGATCAGCAGCGACACCAGGCCCACCCGGTACGACGAGGTGAGCTGGAAGACCAGGCCGAACGCCAGCGGGCCGAGCCAGCTGGTGCCCTTGTCGCTGATCTCGTAGAAGCCGTAGTACTCGCCCTCCTTGCCGGCCGGGATGAGCTGGCTGAACAGCGACCGGCTCAGCGCCTGGCTGCCGCCGAGCACCAGGCCGATGCAGCCGCCGAGGATCATGAACGGCACGGGCGCCTCGGCCGGCAGCCGGAACGCGGCGATGATCACACCGGTCCAGAGCACCAGCGACAGCAGCACGGTCTTCCAGGCGCCGATGCGCTTCGCGAGCGCGCCGAGAGCGAGCGCGCCGCCGAAGGCGAGGAACTGCACCAGCAGGATGGTCACGATCAGCGTGCTCTGGTCCAGCCGCAGTTCCTCGGTGCCGTACTGGCTGGCCAGGGTGATGACGGTCTGGATGCCGTCGTTGAAGACCAGGAACGCGAGCAGGAAGAACAGCGTCAGCGGGTACGTCTTGAGTTCCCGCAGGGTGCGCCCGAGCTGCCGGAAGCCGTCGGTGAGCACGTTGCCGCCGGCTTGCAGGGCCGCGGCGGTGGGGTGTTCGCGCAGCCAGCGCAGCGGGACCAGGGTGAACGCGGCCCACCACACGCCGGCCGACACGATCGACCAGCGGGCCAGGTCCAGCGTGCGCTGGGCGTTGCCCTCCTCGCTGAGCATGGTGACCGCGACCAGGTTCAGCGCGAGCAGCAGCCCGCCGCCGAGGTAGCCGATGGCCCAGCCGCGGCTGGAGATCCCGTCGCGCTCGTCCGGGCCGCCGAGCTGCGGCAGGAACGAGTTGTAGACGACCACGGCGGCGCCGAAGGAGATGTTCGCGATCAGGAACAGCGCGCCGCCGAGCAGGTAGCGCTCGCCGGTGACGAACGCGAACGCGATGGTCGCGGCGGCGCCGGTGAACGCGGCGGCGGCGAGCAGCCGCTTCTTGTGCGCCGACCGGTCGGCGATCGCGCCGACCACCGGCAGCACGAACACGGTGAGGAAGACCGACAGCGAGATCAGGTACGGGTAGAACGAGCCGGCGGCGACCTTGATGCCCAGCGGGTACACCGCGCCGTCGCAACTGTCCGCGCCCAGTTCGCAGCCGGCGGCGAGTTCGGTGACCGTGGTCAGGAACGGCCCGAGGAAGACCGTGATGACTGTGGTCTGGAACGCGGAGTTCGCCCAGTCGTAGAAGTACCAGCCGGTGCGCTCGCGGCGGGTGCTGCCCGGTCCGGCGGGGTCGGCGACGGCGGGGGTGACCGTATCGGCCATCGGGGGTCGTCCTCGGGGGCTCAGGCGGCCCAGTGGCCGCGACTGCTATAGACGTCACGGAGCACGCTGACGTGATCGGTCATGATGCCATCCACACCAAGGTCAAGTAAGTGGTGCATCTGGGCGGGTTCGTCGATCGTCCAGACGTGCACCTGCAACCCGATCCGGTGGCAGTACGCGAGGAACCGCCGGTCGACCACCGGCACCCGGCCGAAGGAGACCGGCACCTGCGCGGCCACCACGGACGGGGGCAGCCGCAGGGGCCGCCCGTGCAGCGAGGCCAGCCGCAGCCGGGCCACGCCGCGCATGCCGAGGCTGGTGGCGGCCTTCGGCCCGGCCAGCGTCTGCAGCCGGGCCAGCCGGGCGTCGCTGAACGAGGCGAGCAGCACCCGCCCGCCCGCGCCGGCCCGGGTCACCACGGCGACGGTGGGCTCCGCGGCGCCGTCGGACTTCACGTCGATGTTGAACCGCACCTGCGGCCAGGCGGAGAGCACCTCGTCCAGTCGGGGCACCAGGGCGGCCCCGCCGACGCGTACCGAGGACAGGTCGGCCCAGCGCAGGTCCGCGATGCGGCCCGGCTCGCCGGTGACCCGGCGAAGCGTCGGGTCGTGGAAGACCACGGGTACGCCGTCGGCGGTGGCGTGCACGTCGGTCTCCACGTACCGGTAGCCGAGGGCGACGGCACGGGCGAACGCGGCGGCGGTGTTCTCGTCGCCGTCGGCCGCGCCGCCGCGGTGGGCGAACGCCAGCGGCGCGGGCGCGTCGAGGTAGCCGTGACGGGGCTGCACGCGGGCAGTATGCCGGGCTCGGGTGGCGCGCACATGGCCGGGCGGTGAAATTACCTATCGTTCCCTAACGCCGCTAGGATAGGGTGCGATGAGTAACGACATGTACTCGGTGGAGCAGGTCGCTGACCTGCTCGGCCTGCACGTGCGCACCGTGCGCGGCTACATCCGCTCCGGCCGGCTGCGGGCCACGCGGATCGGCAAGCAGTACCGGATCGCCCGCGCGGACCTGGACGCGCTGACCGGCCGGCCCGCCTCGCCCTCGGCGCCGGGCGCGGAGGTGTCGAGCATCGTGCGCCTCGACGGCGTCGACCGGGCCGCCGCCGACCGGCTCGGCACGCTGGTGCTGGCCGGTGTGAACACCCACCACGACCCGGACCGTCCGCTGCGCGTGCAGACGGTCCACGACGAGGAGCGGCACCGCATGACCATCGTGATCCTGGGCGACCTCACCGCCACCGCCGACCTGCTGCGCCTGCTCGACGGGGTGCTCGACGGCGGCAACGGCCTGCTCGGCGGCGGGGAGCACGGCCGTGGCTGACCTGATGCAGGAGCGCGCCGGCGTGCCGGTGCTGGTCTGCGACCCGGACGGCCCGCCGATCGCCACCGAGCGCGACGCGCTGGACCTGATCGGCGCGGCGTTCCTCGGCGCGACCGTGGTGGCGGTGCCGGCGCAGCGGCTCGACCCCGGCTTCTTCACGCTCGGCACCCGCTTCGCCGGTGAGGTGATGCAGAAGTTCGTCAACTACCGGCTGCGCCTGGCGATCGTCGGCGACATCTCCGCACACCTATCGCGCAGCGGCGCGCTGCGGGCGCTGGTGGCCGAGTCCAACCGGCACGACCAGGTGTGGTTCGTGCCGGACCTGGCCACGCTCGACGCCCGGCTGCGCACCACCACCTGACCCCACCCACCCCGCCCGGCCCCGCCCGGCCTCGCCTCGCCTCGCCGATCTTGCGCTTGCGGCCCTCGTCGGGGGCGGTTGGCCGGGTTTGCCCAGGCACCAACTGCAAGGTCGACGGCGGCGCGCAGCGGGCCGGCGCGGCCGGGGTCGGGCAGGGTGCGCCGGGTCAGCCGGACCGGCCCTACCCGACGCCCGCGTCACGGGTTCCGGGCGGCGGGTAGGGCCGCTCCGCGAGCAGCCGGGCCAGGTGGGCGCTGTTGAGCGCCAGCGCGGCGGTGGTGCGGCCGGTCGTGTCGGGTTTGGGGCGGGCGTCGACGTAGTCGGTCTTGTGCAGCGCCTCCCCGACCCAGTAGGTGGCCCCGGCCGCCGGGCAGGTGAACCCCACCTCGTTGAGGGCCTGCTGCACCTCGCCGATGGTGTGGTGCGCGCCGTCCTCGTTGCCGACCACGGCCACCCCGGCGACCTTGCCGTAGGTGCGCAGGCGGCCCTGGTCGTCGGTCTCCGACAGCTCGGCGTCCAGCCGTTCGAGGACCATCTTGGTCACCGACGAGGGCTGACCGAGCCAGATCGGGGTGGCGATGATCAGGATCTGGGCGGCGAGCAGCTTGGCGCGGATGGCGGGCCAGCCGTCGCCGTCGCCCTCGTCGACGGAGACCCCGAAGCGCACGTCGTGGTCGACCACCCGGACGATCTCGCCGTCGACGCCCTGCTCGGCCAGCGCGTCGAGCACCTCCTGACCGAGCACCTGTGCACTGGACGTCGCCGGGGAGCGCTTCAGGGTGCAGTTGAGAACGAGTGCTCGGACAGCGGTCATGGCCAGGTCCTCTCCGCGTACGGGGTGCGCGGCTTGATACCCGCCACCGCGGCCGGAATGCGTCAGCAGGCGCGGCGGCGGTGCGCGCGACTGTCGTCCACCGGGCGGCCGGGGTCGACGTGCCGGGGCCGATCGGGCTCGTCGGGGCGCAGCGCCACGAGATCCTCGGTGATCGCGTCGATGATCCGGTCGGTGGCCTGCCGGGCCGCGCCGGGGGAGCCCGACCGCAGGTCGTCCAGCGGCACCGGGGCGCCGAAGTGCACCCGGATGGCGGGCCGGCGGACGACCGCCCGGGCCACCGCGCCCAGCATCCCCTTGGGCGCCCGGTAGGGCAGCACCTCGTGCGAGCCCCACTGGGCGACCGGTACGACGGCGGCGCCGCTGGCGAAGGCGAGCCGGGCCGCGCCGGTCTTGCCACGCTCGGGCCACATGCCCGGGTCGAGCCCGATGCGTCCCTCCGGGTAGACCAGCACCGCCGACCCGCCGGCCACCGCCTGGGCGGCGACGTCCAGGGAGCGGTGCACCGCGGCGGTGCCCCGATCGACGCGGATGTGCCCGGCGCGGCGCATCAGCGCCCCGATCACCGGCGCGCGGAACAGCCCGCCGGTGGCCATGATCCGGGGTGCGACGCGCCGGACCCGGCAGGCGGCGGTGAGCACCACCGGGTCGAACGGGCTGATGTGGTTGGCGGCCAGGACCAGCGGGCCGTGGCGCAGCGCGTCGGGCACGTCGCCGGTGACCTCCAGCCGGCCGACCAGCCCGACGACGGCGCGGGCGAGCGTCTGCGCGCCCCGCCACAGCAGCGGCGCGCGCCAGGGGGTGCTGTTCATCAGTGCTGGATGGTCGCACGCGCGGGCACGGCCGTGGTGCCGGAGGGTGTCCTCCGGCAAGGGTGATCAGGGTCATTGGTCCCGGGGCGTGTCGGGCCCTGCGGCCCTGCTGCTTTCGCTACGACGACGAGTAGTATCTACTACGTCTCGTAGTATGCGCAGCTGGGGGTATCAGGTGGACGCGTTGGACGTCGCCCGCTGGCAGTTCGGTGTCACCACCGTCTACCACTTCTTGTTCGTGCCGTTGACCATCGGCCTGTCCGTGCTGGTGGCCATCCTCCAGACCATGTGGCACCGCACCGGCAACGAGCGGTACCTCAAACTCACAAAGTTCTACGGCAAGCTCTTCCTGATCAACTTCGCGATGGGTGTGGTCACCGGCATCGTGCAGGAGTTCCAGTTCGGCATGAACTGGAGCGACTACTCCCGCTTCGTCGGCGACATCTTCGGCGCCCCGCTGGCCATCGAGGCCCTGGTGGCGTTCTTCCTCGAATCCACCTTCATCGGCCTGTGGATCTTCGGCTGGGACCGGCTGCCCAAGCGCCTGCACCTGGCCGCGATCTGGGCCGCCGCGATCGGCACCAACCTGTCGGCGTACTTCATTCTCGCCGCGAACTCGTTCATGCAGAACCCGGTCGGCTTCCGGATCAACCCGGAGAGCGGCCGCGCCGAGCTGACCGACTTCGTCGCCGTGCTCACCAACAAGGTCGCCCTGGTCACCTTCCCGCACACCCTGGCCGGCGCGTTCCTGGTCGCCGGTTCGCTGATGGTCACCGTCGGCCTGTGGCACGTGATGCGCAACCGCGACAGCGCCGACACCGGCGCGTACCGCTTCGCCACCAAGCTCGGCTCCTGGGTCGTCCTGTTCTCCTCGGCGCTGGTCGTCCTCACCGGCGACATCCAGGGCAAGATCATGACCGAGGTGCAGCCGATGAAGATGGCCGCCGCCGAGGGCCTCTACACCACCGAGAGCCCCGCCTCGTTCTCCGTGCTCACCGTCGGCAGCCTCGACGGCAGCCGCGAGCTGTTCGCCATCAAGATCCCGTACCTGCTGTCGTTCCTCGGCACCGGCGACCCCAACGGCACCGTGCAGGGCATCAACGACCTCCAGGCCCAGTACGCCAGCCAGTACGGCCCCGGCAACTACGCCCCGATCATCCCGGTCACCTACTGGAGCTTCCGCTTCATGATCGCCTTCGGGCTGGCCGCCGCCGCGATCGCGCTGCTGGTGCTCTGGAGCCAGCGCAAGGGCCGCACCCCCACCAGCAAGTGGCTGCTGCGCGCCGGCCTGGTCATGCCCGTGCTGCCGCTGCTGGCCAACTCCTTCGGCTGGATCTTCACCGAGATGGGCCGCCAGCCGTGGATCGTCTTCGGCGAGATGCTCACCCGTGACGGCGTGTCCCGCAGCGTCTCCCTGACCGAGGTGCTCACCTCCTTCACCGCGTTCACGCTCATCTACGCCGCCCTCGCGGTGGTCGAGTTCAAACTGCTGGTCCGCTACGCCCGCGCCGGCGTACCGGACGTCACCCCGCAGACCGACGACGACGACACCGACGACGCCGAGCGCCCGCTGGCGTTCGCCTACTGACACCCCGGAGCCCAACCGTGGAACTGACGACCGTCTGGTTTCTCCTCGTGGCCGTGCTCTTCACCGGCTACTTCATCCTCGAAGGCTTCGACTTCGGCGTCGGGATGCTGCTGCCGGTGCTCGGCCGCGACGACCGGCAGCGCCGCGTCCTGATCAACACCATCGGCCCGGTCTGGGACGGCAACGAGGTGTGGCTGATCACCGCCGGCGGCGCCATGTTCGCCGCCTTCCCCGAGTGGTACGCCACCCTGTTCTCCGGCTTCTACCTGCCGCTGCTGCTCATCCTGCTGGCCCTGATCGCCCGCGGCGTCGCCTTCGAGTACCGCCACAAGCGGCCCGAGGCGTCCTGGAAGCGCCGCTGGGACCAGGCCATCTTCTGGGGCTCGGCGATCCCGGCCGTGCTGTGGGGGGTGGCGTTCGCCAACATCTTCCGCGGCGTGCCGCTGGACGCCGACCACGAGTACGTCGGCGGCCTGCTGGACCTGCTCAACCCGTACGCGCTGCTCGGCGGCGTGACCACGCTGGGGCTGTTCCTCACCCACGGCGCGGTGTTCCTGGCGCTCAAGACCACCGGCGACATCCGCGAGCGCGCCGGCGCCCTCGCGGTGAAGCTCGGCGTCGGCACCGCAGTGGCCGCCGTGGCGTTCCTGAGCTGGTCGCTGACCATCCGCTCCAGCGCCGCCGCCGTCGTGCTCGCCGTCGGCGCCGCCCTCGCGCTGCTCGGCGGCCTGGCCGCGGCCAAGGTACGCCGTGAGGGCTGGGCGTTCACCGGTACGGCGGTGGCGATCGCGCTGGCCGTGGCGACGCTGTTCGCCGCGCTGTTCCCGAACGTGATGCCGTCCACCCTCGACGCGGCCGGCACGCTCACCGCCACCAACGCCGCGTCCACCCCGTACACCTTGAAGATCATGACCTGGGTGGCCGTGGTGTTCACGCCGATCGTGCTGGCGTACCAGGGTTGGACGTACTGGGTGTTCCGCCGCCGGATCGGGGTACAGAACATTCCGCAACACTGATCGACCTGTGGGCGCAGGGGCGCGGGGCCGGTGCGAGGGGGTCGCACCGGCCCCGCGGGGCGTTACGGGTCAGCGCGCCTCGCGCAGTTCCGCCAGCCGCGCCTCGATCTCGGCCAGCTCGGCGCGCAGCTTCTCCGCCTGCTGCTCGGCCTCGGCCCGCTCGGCGGCCAGGATCTGCTCCACCGCCTCCTGCACGCCGGGCACGTCGACGAGCGCCACCATCCGCAGCGCCTCGGCGGGCTTCACCACGTACGGCCGGGCCAGTGCCTTCGTGCCCTGCTGCGCGGCCACCGTCCACTCGCCCTCGGCGTAGGCCAGGGTCACGGTCAGCCCCGGCGGGGTCTTCGGCTTGGCGGCCTTCACGGCCCGCTTCGCCGGCTTCGGCTCCGCCTGCGGCTGCTCGGTCTTCGGCTCCTCCCGGCGCGGCGCCGGCACCCGCGGTGTGTCCAGCACGAACTCCGGCTCCGGCGGGGCGGCCGGCGGCTGCTCCGGTTCCGGCTTCGCCTCGGCGGCCGGACGCCGGCCGGCGCCCTTGGGGGCGATCGCCACGTCGGCGGGGGAGAAGGGCAGCTCGTCGCGGCCGAAACGCACCACCACGAACTCCTCCGACGCCGCCGGGTCGGTCAGCTCCACCACCTGCCCGAGCTGCCCGGCCATCTGCCCGGCCGCCTCGGTGAACACCACCCGGGGCTTGCGGCCCGCCGCAAGAGCCTCCCGGATTCCCTGAATCTCGTCAGTGGACAAACCCTGACCCGCCATCACGCCCTCTTCCGTACACCTGTTTGACGCAGCCTTGATACCAGCCGGCTGCGACACCGCGATGATCAGCCCCCGAGGGCACGCAGCGCCGCGTCGGCGTGCTCGTTCATGCTCAGCTCGCTGTGCACCACTGCGAGCACCCGCCGGTCGGCGCCGATCACGAACGTCATCCGCCGGGTGCTCAGCGCGCCCAGCGGCAGCCGACGCCGCACCCCGAACGCCCGCGCCACCTCGCCGTCGACGTCGGACAGCAGCGGATAGCCGAACCCGTGCCGGCGGGAGAACTCCGCCTGCCGCTGCACCGGATCCCGGCTGATCCCCACTCGCTGTGCGCCCACCGCCGCGAACTCCGCCGCCAGGTCCCGGAAGTGGCAGCTCTCCGCCGTGCAGCCCCGCGTCATCGCCGCCGGATAGAAGAACAGCACCACCGGACCGGCGGCCAGGAACTCCGACAGGCGCCGTGGCGTGCCCGTCTCGTCCGGCAGCGTGAAATCCTCGACCAGGTCACCGACACCCACCGCGTCACTCATGACGCGAGGATATGTAGACATCGGTGCCGGGCGGGGGCCAGCCGTCGCGGGCGGGCTCACCGCCACACCTCCGCGACCTCGCCGGCCACCGCGTCGGCCTGCGCGAACCCGGCCCGCGCCGATGCCGCCCGCCGGGCCGGGTCCAGCACGTTGCGGCCGATCGCCGTCCGCGCCGCCCGGTCCGGCGACACCACCGCCACCCGCGCCCCCGCCTCCCGCAACGCCGCCACCTGCGCCGACAGGCGCGGCATCGGCCCGACCGCCGCACGCGTCGGCGCCAGCACCACCACCCGATCGCAGCCGGCCGCCAGATCCGCGTTGACCGGCGAGCGGACCCCGCCGTCGACGTAGCGCCGGCCGGCGACGGTCACCGGCGGCCACACCCCCGGCACCGCGCAACTGGCGCCGACCGCGTCCACCAGCGGCACCCCGCTGTCCGCGCCGAACACCACGAACCCGCCGGAGACCGCGTCCACGGCGGTGACCAGCAGCCGCGCCGCCGGCCAGTCCGGCGACGGCAACCGGGCCGCGATCACCGCCCGCCGCGACTGCTCGGACGGGGTACGCGCCGACAACGCCATCGCGCCGATGCGCGCCCGGGCCCGCGCCGCGTCCCGGCCCCGCCCTCCGGCCCACGCCCAGCGCAACAGCACCCCCGTCCCGAGCCGGGCCGGCACCTCGTCGCGGGGTGGCCGCAGCTGCGCCTCGTACAACTCCACCAGCGGGGTACCCGAGCGCACCTGCGCCCCGACCACCGACCCGGCCGAGGTGCCCACCACCAGGTCCGCCTCGTCCAACCGCAGGCCGTGTCCGGCCAGCCCGGCCAGCAGACCCAGCTCCCAGGCCACCCCGGTCACCCCGCCGCCACCCAGCACCAACGCGCGCCCCATGTGACAGTCCTCTCCACCCCGGATGGTCCCGCCCACGGTAACGTCGCCCCCACCGCAAGGCAGGGGAGAAGGGCATTGACCTCCGTCACCATCATCACCGGGGGAGGACGCGGCATCGGCGCGGCCACCGCCCGCCGGCTCGCCACCGACGGCCACGACCTGGTCATCGGCTACCGCGCCGACCACACCGCCGCCGAGACGGTCGCCGCCGACGTGCGCGCGGCCGGCCGCCGCGCGGTCACCGTCGCCGCCGACACCACCGACCCCGACCAGGTACGCCGCATCTTCGACGCCGCCGACCGGCTCGGCCCGCTCACCGGCCTGGTCAACAACGCCGGTGTCACCAGCCCGATCGGCCCGTTCACCGACCTGCGCGTCGACGACCTGCGCGAGGTCGTCGACGTCAACCTCGTCGGGTACGTGCTGTGCGCCCAGCAGGCGGCCCGGCGGCTCAGCCGCGGCGGCGCCATCGTCAACGTCTCCTCCGTGGCCGCGACGCTCGGCTCACCCGGCGAGTACATCCACTACGCCGCCGTCAAGGCCGCCACCGACACCCTCACCGTCGGGCTCGCCAAGGAACTCGCGCCGCACGGCATCCGCGTCAACGCCGTCGCCCCCGGCATCATCCGCACCACCATCCACGCCCGCTCCGGCGTGCCCGACCGCCCCGACACCGCCGCCGGCCGGATCCCGATGGGCCGCGCCGGGGAGCCCGAGGAGGTCGCCGGCGCGATCGCGCACCTGCTCGGCCCGGACGCCTCGTACACCACGGGCGCGGTCCTGCGCGTCGGCGGCGGCCTCTGACACGGCGGCGGCCCGGGGGTTCCCGCCCACGGGCCGCCGCGTCGCGTCTCCTACTGGGTGAACAGCTTCGCCGCCGTGATCAGCGTCTGCACCACGCCGTAGCCCAGCAGCGCCGACACCACCAGCCACGACACCACCAGGCGGACCTGCTGCCCGCCACCGCTGCGCTCGTTCACGATCCGCTCCTCTCCGTCGGCCCCTGTCCCTGCTCCGTCTCGTCCCGCCCGGACGCGGGCTCGTGGTGACGCTGCGGCACCGGCCGTACCAGCAGGTTCGCCACCAGCCCCACCGCCAGCACACCGACCATCGTGAAGAGCGCCGGCCGGTACGCCGCCGCGGTCAACGTGCCCGGCTCGCCCTGCGCGTCGAGGAACCCGTTGACGATCAGCGGCCCGGCCACCCCCGCAGCCGACCACGCGGTCAGCAGCCGACCGTGGATCGCGCCCACCTCGAACGTGCCGAAGAGGTCCCGCAGGTACGCCGGAACGGTCGCGAACCCGCCACCGTAGAACGACAGGATCACGGACGCCAGCAGCACGAACAACGCCGTCGAGGTCTGCCCCACCAGCGCCAGCAGCAGGTACAGCACCATGCCCACACCCAGGTACACCACGTAGATCGGTTTACGGCCGATCACGTCCGACGTGGACGACCACACGAACCGGCCGGCCATGTTGAACAGCGACAACAGCCCCACGAACCCGCCGGCCGCCGCCACCGACACCGCCGACGTGCCGCCCTCGCGGAAGAAGTCCTGGATCATCGGGCTGGCCTGCTCCAGGATCCCGATACCCGCCGTCACGTTGCAGAACAACACCACCCACAGCAGCCAGAACGACCGCGTCTTGACCGCGTTGGCCGCCGACACGTTCGCGGTCGTCACCAGCGGCTTCTTCGCCACCCGCGCCGGGTCGAACCCGGCCGGCCGCCAGTCCGGAGCCGGCACCCGCACGTTGAACACCCCGAACATCATGATCACGAAGTAGCCGACGCCGAGCGTCACGAACAACCACACCAGCGCCGACCCCGACGCCGTGGAACCGCTGTTCGCCGGGTCGTAGCCCGGGTCGTAGAACGACAGCAACTGCCGGGACAGGGGGGAGGCCACCATCGCCCCACCACCGAACCCCATGATCGCCAGCCCGGTCGCCAGGCCCGGCCGGTCCGGGAACCACTTGATCAACGTGGAGACGGGGGAGATGTACCCGATTCCCAGGCCGATCCCGCCCAGCACCCCGTACCCCAGATACAACAGCCACAGCTGCCCGGTCGCGATACCCAGGGCCCCGACCAGGAATCCCGCCGCCCAGAAACACGCCGAGACGAACATCGCCTTACGCGGCCCGTTCGCCTCCACCCACGTACCGGCCACCGCTGCCGACAACCCCAGCATCACGATCGCGATGCTGAAGATCACTCCGAGCGCCGTCTGACCGGTGTCGAAATGCGCGATCAGGGAGTTCTTGTACACGCTCGTGGCGTAGACCTGCCCGATGCACAGGTGGATCGCCAGCGCCGCCGGAGGAATCAGCCAACGGCTGTACCCCGGCGGCGCGACGGTGTGCCGACGATCGAGTGCGGAAAGCATCAGTGCTTCCTCCGTCCAGATGGCGAGAACACCCGGGTTCATGCCCCCACCGCACGCTGCGCCCAAACCCGCCCCGCGCCCGGCGGTCGAAAGCCTGAGCCGAACGGTCACCGCCGCGGCCACCCGTCATCACGCCACCACCTCCCGTCACACCCGGCCCGGGATGCGACGATGAGCAGGTGAAGATCCTGTCCATCCAGTCGTCGGTCGCCTACGGCCACGTCGGCAACTCCGCCGCCGTGTTCCCATTGCAACGCCTCCGACACGAGGTCTGGCCGGTCCTGACCGTGCACTTCTCCAACCACACCGGCTACGGCGCCTGGCGCGGCCCGCTGCTCGCCCCCACCGACGTCGCCGACGTCATCGCCGGGATCGAGGACCGCGGCGTGCTCGGCACCGCCGACGCCGTCCTCTCCGGCTACCAGGGCGACCCCGCCGTCGGTGCGGTCATCCTCGACGCCGTCGCCCGCGTCAAGGCCGCCAACCCGGCCGCCCTCTACTGCTGCGACCCGGTCATGGGCGACGTCGGCCGCGGCATGTTCGTCCGCCCCGGCATCCCGGAATACCTGCGCGACACCGTCGTCCCCCGCGCCGACATCGTCACCCCCAACCAGTTCGAGCTGGAGTTCCTCGCCGGCCGCACCACCGACACCCTCGACGACCTGCTCGCCGCCGTCGACGCCGTCCGCGCCACCGGCCCCCGGCACGTCCTGGTCACCAGCGTCCTGCACGGCGACGTGCCCGCCGGCCACCTGGAAGTCGTCGCCGTCTCCGACGACGGCGCCTGGGCCGTCACCACCCCGCTGCTGCCGATCGCCCCCAACGGCGGCGGCGACGTCACCGCCGCCCTCTACCTCGCCCACCTCGCCACCACCGGCTCACCGCGGACCGCGCTGGAACGCACCACCAACTCGATCTACGCGGTACTCGAGGCGACCCTCGAAGCCGGCACCCGCGAACTGCAACTCGTCGCCGCCCAGGACGCCATCGCCGACCCGCCTGCCCGCTTCACCGCCCGCCGGCTGCGCTGACCGAGGGGTGCGGGTGCACCTGCCGCCACGACGACCACAGGTGCACCCGGCGGCGACTCGCCGCTCGAACAGGTGGACGACCCCGCCGTCCACCAGGCAGGATGCGGACGTGCCACCGCACCCGGCCACCGACGACCCTGCGTTCGCCCAACGCCTGCGCGACCTGACCCGGCTGCGCCGCGTCCGCGACCGCATCGACCGCGAATACGCCAGACCCCTCGACGTCGAAGCCCTCGCCCGCGGCGAGCACATGTCCGCCGGCCACCTCAGCCGGCAGTTCCGCCAGACCTACGGCGAATCCCCGTACGCGTACCTCATGACGCGCCGCATCGAACGCGCCATGGCCCTGCTGCGCCGCGGCGACCTCAGCGTCACCGATGTCTGCTTCGCCGTCGGCTGCCAGTCCCTGGGCACCTTCAGCACCCGCTTCACCGAGCTCGTCGGCGAACCACCCAGCGCCTACCGCGCCCGCCACGCCCCCGACACCGCCGAACCACCGCCGTGCCTGACCAAACAGGCGACCCGGCCGATCAGGAATCGAGAAGCCCGCACCGGCCGGTCACCACTAGCGTGACCACCATGACGATCACCATTCACTACGCGTTCCTGCCCCACACCGACGCCGACGCCGCCCTCGCCTTCTACCGCGACACCCTCGGCTTCGAACTGCGCAACGACGTCGGCTACCAGGACATGCGCTGGCTCACCGTCGGCCCACCGAACCAGCCCGAGACCGGCATCGTCCTGCACCCGCCGGCCGCCGACCCCGGCATCACCGACGACGAACGCCGCACCATCCTCGAACTCATCGCCAAGGGCAGCTACGGCGCGCTCACCCTCGCCACCGACGACCTCGACGGCCTGTTCGACCGCCTCCAGGCCGGCGGCGCCGACGTCGTCCAGGAACCCACCGAACAGCCCTACGGCGTCCGCGACTGCGCCTTCCGCGACCCCACCGGCAACCTCATCCGCATCAACGAGCGGCGCTGACCCCGCCCATGACCGCCGCACCCCGCACCCGCGCCCGCCGCCGCCACGACACCACCCACCGCCTCGACCACGACGTCGACTGCTGGGTCGCCACCGCCGGCCCCGACGGCACCCCGTACCTCGTGCCCCTGTCCTTCGACTGGGACGGCCGGACGCTGCTCGTCGCCACCCCGGCCGACAGCCCCACCGGCCGCAACCTCGCCGCCGGCCGCGCCCGTGTCGGCCTCGGCCCCACCCGCGACGTCACCATGATCGACGGCGACGTCGAAACCGTCGCCATCGACGCCCTGCCCACCGAACGAGGGGACCGCTTCGCCACCCGAACCGGCTTCGACCCCCGTACCCTGACCACGCCCTACCGCTGGTACCGCATCACGCCACGCCGCATCCAGGCGTGGCGCGAAGCCGACGAGCTGCCCGGCCGCACCCTGATGCGCGACGGCCGCTGGCTCGACTGACACCCGCAACACCGGACGGAGACACCATGAGCAAGGCCACCACCGGCCTGCACCACGCCGACAGCCACGACATCATCCGCGTCCACGGCGCCCGCGAGAACAACCTGCGCAACGTCGACGTCGAGATACCCAAACGCCGCCTCACCGTCTTCACCGGCGTCTCCGGCTCCGGCAAGAGCTCACTGGTCTTCGGCACCATCGCCGCCGAGTCCCAGCGCCTCATCAACGAGACCTACAGCGCCTTCGTCCAGGGCTTCATGCCCACCCTGTCCCGCCCCGAGGTCGACATCCTCGAAGGCCTCACCACCGCCATCATCGTCGACCAGGAACGCATGGGCGCCGACCCCCGCTCCACCGTCGGCACCGCCACCGACGTCAACGCCATGCTGCGCATCCTGTTCAGCCGCCTCGGCGACCCCCACATCGGCCCGCCCAACGCCTACTCCTTCAACGTCCCCTCCGTACGCGCCGCCGGCGCCATCACCGTCGACCGCGGCCCCGGCAAGACCCAGACCAAGAAGGGCACCTTCAACCGCCTCGGCGGCATGTGCCCCCGCTGCGAGGGCCGCGGCGCTGTCACCGACTTCGACCTCACCGTCCTCTACGACGAGAAGCTCTCCCTCAACGAGGGCGCCATCACCATCCCCGGCTACACCATGGACGGCTGGTACGGCCGCATCTTCCGCTCCAGCGGCCTGTTCGACCCCGACAAGCCCATCCGCGACTACACCAGACGTGAACTGGACGACCTGCTCCACAAGGAGCCCACCAAGGTCAAGGTCGACGGCATCAACGTCACCTACACCGGCCTCATCCCGGCCATCAGCAAGTCGATGCTCGCCAAGGACGTCGACGCCATGCAGCCCCACATCCGCGCCTTCGTCGAACGCGCCGTCACGTTCACCACCTGCCCCGACTGCGACGGCACCCGGCTCGCCCCGGAAGCCCGCTCCTCGAAGATCGACGGCATCAACATCGCCGACGCCTGCGCCATGCAGATCAGCGACCTCGCCACCTGGGTACGCGACCTGCGCGAACCCTCCGTCGGCCCGCTGCTCAAGGCACTGGGGGACACCCTCGACTCGTTCGTCGAGATCGGCCTCGGCTACCTCAGCCTCGACCGCCCCGCCGGCACCCTCTCCGGCGGCGAGGCGCAGCGCACCAAGATGATCCGCCACCTCGGCTCGTCCCTCACCGACGTCACCTACGTCTTCGACGAGCCCACCATCGGACTGCACCCGCACGACATCGCCCGCATGAACAACCTCCTGCTGCAACTGCGCGACAAGGGCAACACCGTCCTGGTCGTCGAACACAAACCCGAGACCATCGCCATCGCCGACCACGTCGTCGACCTCGGCCCCGGCGCCGGCACCGCCGGCGGCACCATCTGCTACGAAGGCACCGTCGCCGGCCTGCGCGCCAGCGACACCACCACCGGCCGCCACCTCGACGACCGCGCCACCCTCAAGGACAAGCCGCGTACGCCCACCGGCGCCCTGCCGATCCGCGGCGCCCGCACCCACAACCTGCGCGACGTCGACGTCGACATCCCCCTCGGCGTCCTGGTCGTCGTCACCGGCGTCGCCGGCTCCGGCAAGAGCAGCCTCATCCACGGCTCCCTGGCCAAACGCGAAGACGTCGTCAGCGTCGACCAGACCGCCATCCGCGGCTCCCGCCGCAGCAACCCGGCCACCTACACCGGCCTGCTCGACCCCATCCGCAAGGCCTTCGCCAAGGCCAACGGCGTCAAACCCGCCCTGTTCAGCGCCAACTCCGAAGGCGCCTGCCCGACCTGCAACGGCGCCGGCGTCATCTACACCGACCTCGGCATGATGGCCGGCGTCGCCAGCACCTGCGAGGACTGCGAGGGCAAGCGGTTCCAGCCCGCCGTCCTCGACTACCACCTCGGCGGCCGCGACATCAGCGAGGTCCTCGCCATGTCCGTCGACGAGGCCGAGACGTTCTTCAGCGAAGGCGAGGCCCGCACCCCGGCCGCCCACACCATCCTCGACCGGCTCGCCGACGTCGGCCTCGGCTACCTCACGCTCGGTCAGCCCCTCACCACGCTGTCCGGAGGGGAGCGGCAGCGGCTCAAGCTCGCCACCCGGATGGGGGACAAGGGCGGCGTGTACGTCCTGGACGAACCGACCACCGGCCTGCACCTGGCCGACGTCGCCCAACTGCTCGGCCTGCTCGACCGGCTCGTCGACGCCGGGAAGTCCGTCATCGTGATCGAGCACCACCAGGCCGTCATGGCGCACGCCGACTGGATCATCGACCTCGGCCCGGGCGCCGGGCACGACGGCGGACGGATCGTCTTCGAGGGCACCCCGGCCGATCTCGTGGCCGCCCGGTCCACGCTCACCGGCGAGCACCTGGCCGACTACGTCGGCGCCTGACCGCCGTACCCGCTGAGGTTCCCGGCCGCGCCGCGGGCCTCAGCGGGACAGGCCGGCCATCCGGGCCGGCGGCGCCGTGCTGGGTTCCACCAGGCCGCACTGGTACGCGGCCACCACCGCGTGCGTCCGGTCACGCGTCCCCAGCTTCGTCAGGACCCGGCTGACGTGGGTCTTGACCGTCGCGTCGCCGAGCACGAGGTGCTCGGCGATCTCCCGGTTCGACATCCCGTACGCCATGAGCACCAGCACCTCGCGTTCCCTCGGGGTGAGCCCGCGCATCTGCACCGGCGTGGGCAGTCCCGGGTCCGGCCGGGCGGCGAGGTCGTCGAGCAGCCGCCGGGCCACGGCGGGATCCAGCCACGCCTCTCCGGCGGCCACCGCGCGGATGGCCGACACCAGTTCCTCCGGCGCGGCGTCCTTGAGCACGAAACCGGAGGCGCCCGCCCGCAGCGCGGCGTGCACCGCCTCGTCCACGTGGTAGGTGGTCAGCATGATGATCCGTACCGGCCGGTCGGCGTCGTCGATGAGCTTCTCCTCGGCCATCGACCGGGTGGCGGCCAGGCCGTCGGTGCCGGGCATCCGCACGTCCATCAGCACCACGTCCGGGCGTAGGCGGCGACCGAGTTCCACGGCCTGCGCCCCGTCGTCGGCCTCGGCGACGACCTCGATGTCGGGTTCGTTCGTCAGCAGCATCGCGAGTCCCGCCCGCACGAGCGGCTGGTCGTCGGCGAGCAGCACCCGGATCATGAAGGCTCCCGTCGTCGGCGGCCGTGACCGCGGCCCCACCACATGATCATCGGTGTCGGCGTCGTCGGCTAGCCGGATGTCGCACAGCGGACACGCGTTCACCCGACAGCGGGCACCCCGCCGTCGCCCGGCGCCGCCACGAGGTCGCCGCGCTGCGCGACCGGCAGCGTCGCGCTCACCCGGAACCCGCCCTCGGGACGCGGCCCGGCGACCAGGCGACCGCCGACGCGTTCCAGCCGTTCGGCGAGGCTGGCCAGCCCGTTGCCGGTCGACAGCCCCGCCGCCGCGCCGCCCGGATCGCGGCCCGTGCCGTCGTCGTCGACGCGCAGCAACAGCACCCGCTCCTGCCACGCGAAGTGAACCGTCGCGCAGGCGCGCCGACCGACGTGCTTGAGCGTGTTCGTCAGGCTCTCCTGCACCGTCCGGTACGCCGCCAGCTCGATACTCGGATCCAGCGGCCGAGGGCTGCCGGACACGGAGATGGTCACCGTGAGGCCCGCGCACCGCATCGACGTCAGCAGCACCTCGATGTCGTCCAGCCGCGGCTGCGGGCCCGGCTCACCGTCGGCCGCCGGACCCGACTCGGCCCGCATGACCGCCAGCAGCCGGCGCAGCTCCGCCATCGCCTGCTGCCCGGCCTGCTGGATGTGCAGCAGCGCCTCCCGGGTCCGCTCCGGGTCGGAGGCGCTGATCCGCGCGGCACCGGCGGCCTGCAGCACCATCACGGTCACCGAGTGGGACACCACGTCGTGCAGCTCGGCGGCGATCCGGCGACGCTCCAGCGCCACCGCCTCGGCCCGCGCCAGGCGCCGTTCCCGTTCCAGCTGGGCCACACGCCGCCGGTGCCGCCGCACCACCGACCCGGCCGCCCACGCGGCGGCGTAGATGAGCGCGAACATCAGCGCGGTGACCGCGAACTCCCCGGCCCGCGCGCCCGGGTTCGGTTCCACCCGGAACGAGTCGAGCGCGCTGAGCAGGCTGCGTGCGCACGCCGCCGCGTACGCCGCCGCCGACACCACGAGCGGCCGCAGCGCCGCCACCGTGTACAGGGCCACGATCAGGCCCACCCACGGCCGGTAGTCGTGCACCAGGAACCACATCGCCACGCCGTGGGCGCACTCGAACACGAAGACGGCGACCGGCGCGCGGGCCCGCCACCACAGGGCGCCGATCGACAGCACCGCGGCGAGCACCTGCAGCCACTGCCGGGCCGGGCCGACCGGCTCGCTCTGGATCACCACGGACGACGCCGTGAACAGGTCGAGCAGGCACAACACCGGCAGCAGCAGAAGATCGTGACGCCACCACCTCACCGCCCGCGCCACCGCACCGGTCACCGAGGTCACCGGCGGGCTAGGAGTCTTCGGCGGGGCAGCCGATCCCGAACAACCGGCAGGTCCAGGACAGCGGAGAGCCGTCGTCGTCACCGCCGCCGTCACCGCCGGGCGGCGACGTGGCCGCGCTCACCCGGTGCGTGGTCACCGGCACCGCCGGCCGGCCCGGCTCACCCGGCCGGCCCGCACCGACCAGCACAGCCGACGCCACGACGCCGGCCCCGCCGTCCGCGGCCACCCGCCACCGCGGATCCGCGTCGTCGGCGAGCAGCGCCAGCACCCGGCGCACCGCCGACGCGTCGGTGCCGTACCCACCGGGAACCGTCTCGTCGGCGAGGGACACCATCAGCAGGTCCGCCGGGTCACGGTGCAGCACCGACACCTCGGCGACCGTGAGCGGCCGCACGTCCGCGCCGGTCACCCCGACCAGGCGCACCGCGTCACCGGACCGCGGCCGGCCGGCACCCACCGTCCTCAGCAGACACCGCCGGCCGTCCAGCGCGACCCCACGCGCGACGGTCACCCACCCGGCCGGCCGCTGCGTCTGCAGGAACAACACCGTCGGCGGCGACTGGACCTCGGTCTTCATCAAGCACCTCCAGAGAACAGGGAAAGGCGGGCGAACAGCCCGCGTACGCGACGAATTCTGGCCGACACCGGCCCGCCGGACGTCCCCGTACCGGGTGACATCCGGTGTCACCTTCCAGACGGACCCCCGGCGCCCGGCACCAGGCCGGGGACGACCCCGAACCTCGCCCCACGGCCGGACGCCAGGACCGGCCGGCTACGACCACGATGGAACCAGTCCGGACGACGGCGACGACACACCGAACGCCCCGGACACCCTTCCCATCCGTCACGGCCGCGAGGTTTGCCATGCCCACGCCCGGTGCGTTCCTGATCGCCGACCCGGTCCACGTCGACTCACCGGCGCACGTCGCCGACACGGCGAGCCGGTTCCCGCTGGCCGGCCAGACCCCGCCCGACGGCTGGCGCGTCGCCGAGCACGGCGGCTGGGTCATGTGGCACCCGACCCAGGCGCAGCTGCCGCAGCAGGGCTGGAAGGTGCACGTGTCAGTGGGCCTCGACGACGCCGCCGACGTGCTCGACCTGGTACGCGACCACTGCGTACGCCACCACGTCGCCTTCAAGTTCCAGCGCAGCCGCCGGCTCGCCCTGGTCAACAACGAGAAGTACGCCCACCGGGCCGGCAGCGGCAAACTCGCCGCCCTGTACCCGGCCGACGACACCACCCTGCGCCGCATCCTCGACGACCTCGGCACCCGGCTCGCCGGCTACCGCGGCCCGTACGTCCTCAGCGACCTGCGCTGGCACGACGGCCCGCTCTACCTGCGCTACGGCGGATTCGCCGAACTCTGGTGCGTCGACGGCGACGAACCCGTGCCCGCCGTCGTACGCCCCGACGGAGTCCTCGTCCCCGACCGGCGCGAACCCGTCTTCACCGTGCCCGACTGGGCCCCCGTACCCGACTTCGTCGCCGAACACATCGCGGCAGTAGCCGCCGAAACCCACGACGACCCGCCCTACCGCATCGACGAGGCCCTGCACCACTCCAACGCCGGCGGCGTCTACCGCGCGACCGACCTGCGCGACGGCCGCACCGTCGTCCTGCGCGAAGCACGGCCGCTGGCCGGGCTCGACGGAGCCGGAACAGACGCGCTCACCCGCCTGCGCCGCGAGGAGGACATGCTGCGGCGACTCGCCGGCCTCGACTGCGTACCACGACTGCTCGACCGCCTCACCTGGTGGGAACACGAATTCCTGGTCGAGGAGTACGTCGAGGGGGACACCCTGCAACACCACCTCGCCATGCGGCACCCCCTGATCCACCCCGACCCCACCGACCAGGAACTGGCCGACTACACCGCGTGGGCGCTCGACGTCATCGACCGGGTCGAGACGGCACTGTCCCAGGTACACGCCAGGGGAGTGGTCTTCGGCGACCTGCACACCGCCAACGTCATGATCCGCCCCGACGGCCGGATCGTGCTCGTCGACTTCGAACAGGCATACCTGGCCGACGAGGACTTCACCCCGTCCCTGGGCGACCCCGGCTTCGCCACCCCGCGGATCCGCCGCGGCCCGGCCGTCGACAGGTACGCCCTGGCCTGCCTCCGGCTCGCCGTCTTCGTACCGATCACCCAGCTCACCGCGCTCACCGACGAGAAGTTCCACGACCTGACGACCGCCGCCCGGCGGTTCCCACTACCGGCCGGCTACCTCGACCGCATCCGGGACGACCTGCACACCGCACGCGCCACACCCACCACCGACAGCGCCGCCACCACGGCACCCGGCCGCAGCCGCGTCACCCGCTTCCCCTGGCCCACCGGCCGCACCGCCGACCACACCCCGCTGCTCGAATCACTCGCCACCGGAATCCGCGCCACCGCCACACCGCACCGCACCGACCGGCTCTTCCCCGGCGACCCCGGGCAGTTCCCGCACGGCGGCGCCACCCTGGCACACGGCGCCGCCGGCATCATCTGGGCACTGGTCAGCACCGGCGCCGACTACCCCGAACGCGACGAACACCTCGACTGGCTCGTCCGCGCCGCACGGCGCCTACCCGCCACACACCTCGGCCTCTACGACGGCCTGGCCGGCATCGCCGCCCTCCTGGACCGCACAGGACGCCACGACGACGCCGCAGAACTGCTCGACCGATGTCGCACCGGCCTCCACCACCGGTACGGCCCCGGCCTGCACAGCGGCCTCGCCGGCATCGGACTCGCCCTGCTCCGCACCGGCAGACCCGTCCCCGACGACGCCCTGCGCATCGGCGACCGCCTCGCCCGCACCCTCACCGGCGACACGAAGCAGCCCGTACCCGAACCCGCACGCCCCGGCCTGCTCCGCGGCTGGTCCGGCCCGGCCGTCTTCCTCACCCGCCTCCACGAAGCCACCGGCGACCCGGCCTGGCTGCGCGCCGCCCGCACCGCCGTACGCCGCGACCTCGAACACACCGTCCGCGACGACAAAGGCAACCTGCACGTACGCGACGGCGCACGACGACTGTTCTACCTCGACGAAGGCAGCGCCGGCATCGCCGTCGCCGCACACACGCTGCTCCGCCACGGCGAACGCCCCTGGCTGCGCGACGTCGTCACCACCGTCCGCCGGACCGTCGACGTCGAGTTCGTCCTGCTGCCCGGCCTCTTCCACGGCCGCGCCGGACTGCTCGCCACCACCGCCCTGCTCGCCCACGACCGACCGGCCCCGTACCGTCCCGTCGGCCTCCTCCGCGACGGCGCGGCCCGCCACCAACCGGCGCACCTGACCCGGCTCGCCTGGCACGCGTACGCCCTCGACGGCCGGCTCGCCTTCCCCGGCGACACCCTGCTGCGAATCTCGACCGACCTGGCCGCCGGCGGCGCCGGAATCCTGTCCGCGATGCACGCCGCGCTGCACCGCACCGGAGTCACACTGCCCTTCCTCGACGCGCCCACCCACGTCGCGTCCACCGACCACCTCCTCGCCGCGAGCTGAACCAGCCGGCACCCACAAACCCCGTCGGAACCCACCGACGGCCCTCCGGGCGACACCGGAGGCCCGACCACCACACCCACGAAGGAGGTGAACCCCCATGACGAAGCTCCTCAACCTGCAGGCCATGGCCACGCAGAACGGCACCCGCCACGCGGTCCCGCCGCAGTCCAGCAGCATCAGCATCGCCTGCTGCAACGGCTGAGACGGCAGTGGCGACAGGGCCACCGGCCCCAGCCACACCTGATCCGCCTGGCGACCCGGGCGGGCGGCCCCCCGCCCGCCCGGGTCCGTCGTCAACCCGCCCCACAGCCGGTGAAGCCGACCTCCCGCCCGCCACCTCGCCAACGGAGCCCTCATGCCGCCCACCGGCCTGCGACACAACCACGACTTCCTCCTGATCACCGTCGCCCGGACCGCCTCCAAACTCGGCACCCAGGTCACCGCCGTCGCCACGCCGCTACTCGTCCTGATGATGACCGGCTCCGCCACCGACGCCGGCCTCGTCGCCTTCGCCGAGGGCATGGCCCTCGTCCTCGTACTCCTGCCCGCCGGCCTGCTCGCCGACCGGCGCGACCGGCGCATCCTCATGCTGTGCTGCGACGGCGGCGCGCTGCTCGCCGTCACCGGCGTCACCGTGTTCGCCCTCGTCGGAGACGCGCCCGTACTGCTGATCGCCGTCCTCGCCGCCGCCACCGCCGGTCTCGGCGCCGCCCTGCAACCCGCCGCCGCGGCAGCCACCCGCGCCGTCGTCCCGGCCCGCGACCTGCGTACGGCCACCGTGTTCAACGAGACCCGCAACGGCGTCGTACACCTGGCCGGCCCGCCGCTCGGCGGCTTCCTGTTCGGCCTCGCCCCGGCGCTGCCGTTCCTCGTCGACGCGATCTCGTACGCCGTCTCCCTCGTCGCCGTGGCCCTGCTGCGCGGCCCGCTCGGCCGGTCCCTGACCAAGCCGGGGGAGTCCCTGCCCCGGCAGGCGGTCGCCGGCGTCCGGTTCCTGTGGCGGCACCCCTCACTGCGGTTCACGCTGCTCAGCGGCGCCGTCCTGAACTTCGCGTTCGCCGGCGTGCTGCTGGCGATCATCGTCGTGCCGGTCCGCAACGGCGCCTCCGGGCTGTCCGCCGGAACCGTCATGGCGTGCGTCGGGCTCGGGGCCGTCGCCGGGTCACTCGTCGCGTCCTGGCTGACCGCCCGGGTACCCACCCGCTGGCTGATCCTCGCGGTCATCTGGGCCTGCGGGGTGCTGACCGCCGCCATGGCCACCACCGACAACGGACTGGTCCTGGGCGCGCTGGCCGGCGCCTGCGTCCTGGTCGTACCAGCGGCCAACATCAGCATGCTGACCCTGCAGACGCTACTGACCCCCGGCGACCTCCAGGGCAGGGCGAACGCCGCCACCAGCTTCATCGCGCTGATCGTGGCGCCGTTCGGCCCGGCGCTGTCCGGTCTGCTGATCGACCGGGTACCGGCCCCGATGGTGTTCGGCAGTTTCGCAGCCGTCATGCTGGCGCTCGCCGTCGTCGCCGCCCTCGCGCCCGCTGTGCGCGCCATGCCCGATCTGCGGTCCGCCGAGGACGTCCAGGAGGCGGGCGAGGCCGAGCACCGCGACCCGCAGCCGGCCTGAGCTGACCGTCGCGCCGGCCGGCGCAGGGGAGAGGTATCGATCGACGCTCCCACTCCTCATGACCGCGGGACATTCGGATGATCACGAGAGCGCATCGTCCGTGCCACCATGTAGAGCCCTTCCCGTGACAGGCCACAAGGGATGAGGTGCCGGCATGGAGCTGCGCAGGAACCGACAGACGCTGTGGAGCGGCCTCACGATCTTCATGGTCGGCGTGGCTCCGCTGCTCTACCTCACGCCCTCGTCGACCGTGAGGTGGGCTCTCGTCGGCCTCTGGCTGCTGGCGGCAGGCGTGTTCGTCGCCTACCAGTTCAGGCCGTTCCGGTTCCGCATCGGAGCCGACGGGCTGGACCTGCGGGTCGCCGGGCTCGACCGCCTGGTGGCGTGGGCCGAGATCGAGGCAGTCGTCCTCGACCAGCCGCCATCGTCGGGCGGCCGGAAGCAGAGAGCCGCATCCGTGTTGCTGGTGCCGGCCACCGCTTCGGCGATCGATCGTCGGCTCACCGGCCGCAGCCCGGTCGACGGCCGGCCGGCCCTGGTGCTCCTCGACCTGGACCAGGTGCGACAGCCGCCGGGTGAGGTGGCAGCCGCCCTGGCCCACTTCGGCGGAAGCCGCTTCACCGACGCCCGGCAGCAAGTTCCGCAACGGTCGGGCGCCCGGCCGGACCTGGACGCACTGAGCTGGTTGTCCGACCTGACCCCGCGAGTCCAGAAGGCGCTCGACTCGGGCGACGCGTCGCAGCGGCAGGCGCTCAAGGCAGAGGTCGACGCGGCGCTCGCACGACTGTCCGAGGAGCCGGCCGCCAGTGGCCAGCCACGGTTGGACAAGGTTATGAAGGCGATGTCGGACGCCCTCGGCGCGGAGGACGACGGCGCGAAGCCTGAGATTCGATAATGTACATTATGTCAAGTGACCAGGAAGCGGGCCTCCCCGGGCGCACCCATAGCGGCTGACCGCCGGAGCGCGCGACGGGCGTCCAGCCCTTGCGCGGCACTGTTCCTGCCCGGGCGCCGGGACGTCATTCGGCCACAGCACGCGGTCGGGCTCGCCCGAGATCAGCGCTGAGGCCGCGAGGCCGCCCACCACCGGCGCGCGCCTTGACGCCCGCCGTCCGCACGCGGCGCCTCCGCAGCCCGGAGCAAGGTGATCCACCGCCCGACCACCCCGGCCACCCCCCTCGCCACGACCCAGACCCCGTCGATCATGAAGTTGACGGCAGCCGGTGTCCACTTTGTCGCCGTCAACTTCATGATCGACGGACCGGGGCGACCAGGGGCCGTGCCCGGCGGACAGTTTGGGCGGCCGGGATCTTCACCACTCTCCCCCCTGGGTGGGCATCTGGCGGGAACGTGAGAATCATGCATAATATCCCTTATGCATGACAAACCGGACGAAACGGTGGGTGCTCTGATCGGGGAGTTCCTGACCGCCCGGGCCACCCGTAAGCCCTCCCCCCACACCCTGGCCGCGTACCGGAGGGATCTGACCACTGTCGCCGAGCTGGTGGCGGCGGACGGTGACACCACTCCCCTCCCCCTGGACCGGCTGGCGGTCGGCGTCCTGTCCCCCCGGGTGATGCGCGCGGCGTTCGCGCGGTTCGCCGCTCCCCGCGCCGCCGCGTCGGTCCATCGTGCCTGGTCGACCTGGAACAGCTTCTTCACGTTCCTGGTCGCCGAGGGTGTCGTACCGGGCAATCCGATGCCGGCGGTGGGGCGGCCCCGCACGCCTCTCCCCCGGCCCAAGCCGCTGCGGGGCGAGGACACCCCGGAGGAGCTGCTGGCGGCGGTGGCCCGGGCGGAGGGCCGGCAGCGTGATCCGTGGCCGGAGCGGGACCTGGCGGTGCTGGCGCTGGCGTTGTGCGCGGGGTTGCGGCTGTCGGAGCTGCTGGCGCTGCGGGTGTCGTCGGTGGCCGGGCGTGACGGCGAGCGGCGGGTGGATGTGGCGGGTAAGGGTGGGCGGCCGCGTACGGTGCCGATCGAGGACGCCGTGGATCGGGTGCTGGCCGGCTATCTGGACAGCCGGCGGCACCGGTTCGGGTCGCGCAGTGTGCGGCCGGACGCCCCGTTGCTGGTGGATCGTCAGGGTGAGGCGTTGCGACGGGGTGGGCTGCAGTACCTGGTGGAGTCGTGTTACCGGCGGGCGGGCATCGGTGACCGGGTGCCGCGGGGTGCGCGGTTGCACGCGTTGCGTCACACGTTCGCGACGCGGTTGGCGGAGGACGGGGCGAGCGCGGCGGAGATCATGCGGTTGCTGGGTCATGCGTCGTTGGCGTCGTCGCAGACGTACATCGAGGTGACGGCGGGTCAGCAGCGGGCGGCGGTGGCGGCGAACCGTACCAACCGGGCGTTGTCGGGGTTGGCGCCGCCGCGGTGACGGGCGCGCGGCGGTCCGGCCTGCTGGCAGGATCGGCGGGATGCGGGTGGGTGCGGCGCGGGCGGTGGCGGTCGGGTGGGTGCGGGAGCGGGTGCGCGTCGATCGGTCGATCGAGGGGGCGTTGTTCAGCGGGTCGACTGTGGGGTTGCCGGACGACGCGGTGCTGCCGGTGTGGTCGGACGTGGACGTGTTGCTGGTGCGCCGGGAGCCCGGCGCGAAGGTGGGCAAGTTCGTGCATCGGGGGGTGCTGCTGGAGGTCAGCGCTGTCACGTGGGAGGAGTTGGGTGGCCCGGAGGACGTGCTGGGGTCGTGGGTGTTCGCGCCGATGTTCCGTACCGATGGGGTGATCGCGGATCGGTCGGGCCGGCTGGCCGCGGTGCGGGAGCGGGTGGCGGCGGGGTTCGCGGATCCGGTGTGGGTGCGGGCGCGGTGTGCGGGTGTGCGGCGGCGGATCGAGGGCGGGTTGCGGGCGGTGGGTGGGTCGGCGCCGGTGGCGGAGCAGGTGCTGGCGTGGGTGTTTCCGACGTCGTTGCTGGCGGTGTGGCCGGCGGTGGCGGGGTTGGCGGATCCGACGGTGCGGCGGCGGTACGTGCGGGCGGAGCGGGTGTTGTCGCGGTTCGGGTTCGCGGATCGGTATGCGGGGTTGCTGGACACGCTCGACGGTGGCGGGGTGGGGGTGGACGTGGCGCGGGTGCGGGAGCATCTGGCCGGGTTGGCGGTGGTGTTCGACGAGGTGGCGCGGTTGCCGCGGGAGGGGTTCGCGTTCGGGGCGGATCTGGGTGCGGCGGGGCGTCCGGTGGTGTTCGACGGTGCGGCTGAGTTGATCGAGGCGGGCCGGCATCGGGAGGCGATGTTCTGGGTGCTGGTGACGTACGCGCGGTGTCATGTGGTGTTGGGTGCGGTGGCGCCGGAGCGGGAGCGGGCGTTCGGGGCGGTGCTGGCTGATCTGGGGGTGGCGTCGGCGGCGGATCGGCGGCGGCGGGCGGACGGTTTGCTGGCGGCGTTGCCGGGGTGGCAGGCGGTGGTGGATGCGGTGGCGGCGGAGGCTGTGGCAGGCTGAGGGGGAACGCGACTGGCGGCACGGGGATGGGTGAACCATCGGGGAGCTCGTCGTGGGGGTCGACCGCCTGGGCCTCCGCGGGCGAGGTGTCGTATGTCTTCTGCGCGGTTGTTGCCGGGTGCCCCGGTGGCGGAGCGGGTGTTGTCGGAGGTCGCCGCGTCGGTGGCGGAGCTGCGTGCGGCGGGGGTGATGCCGGCGCTGGCGACGGTGCTGGTGGGTGACGACGACGCGAGCGCGGGTTATATCCGGATCAAGCAACGTCAGGCGGCGGAGCTGGGTTTCGTGTCGCCGCACGTGCATCTGGCGGCGTCGGCGTCGCAGGCGGATCTGCACGCGGTGCTGGCGGATTTCAACGCGGACAAGTCGGTGCACGGGGTGCTGGTGCAGTATCCGATTCCGGGTCACCTGGATTACGACCGGGCGTTGGCGGTGCTGGATCCGGACAAGGACATCGACGGGATGCATCCGGTGAACATGGGCCGGCTGGCGTTGGGGTTGCCGGGTCCGTTGCCGTGTACGCCGGCGGGGATCGAGGCGTTGCTGGCGTTCCACGGTGTGCCGGTGGCGGGCCGGGAGGTGGTGATCCTGGGCCGGGGTGCGACGTTGGGCCGGCCGTTGGCGATGTTGCTGGCGCAGAAGCGGCCGACGGCGAACGCGGCGGTGACAGTGGTACACACGGGGGTGGCGGACTGGCCTCGGTACACGCGGCGGGCGGAGATCCTGATCGCGGCGGCGGGGGTGCCGGGGATCGTGCGGCCGGAGCATGTGCGTCCGGGTGCGGTGGTGGTCGGTGGTGGGGTGCGGTACGAGGGTCGGCGGTTGCTGCCGGACGTGGACGAGTCGTGTGCCGAGGTGGCGGGTGCGATCACGCCGCGTGTGGGCGGGGTGGGTCCGACGACCGTGGCGATGTTGTTCCGCAACGCGGTGGAGGCGGCGCGGCGGCAGAGCGGTCTGGGCTGAGCGTCAGCCGAGGTCGACGACGAGGGGCCGGTGGTCGGAGATGGTGGCCAGCGGGGTGTGTACGGCGGTGACGGGTGGGAGCCGGTCGAGGCCGTGCCGGTCGGCGAGGATGTGGTCGAGTTGGACGCGGGGTTGCCCGGCGGGGTAGGTGGGGCGGCGGGCCAGGGGCTGCCAGCGGGTGAGGGCGGCGGCGGGGCCGGCGGGGAGGTTGAGGTCGCCGAGCAGGATCCTGGGTGCGGGCAGGGTGCGCAGGGCGCGGACGACGCGGCGTAGTTGCCAGACGTTCCAGCCGGGGACGAAGGACAGGTGGGTGGCGGCGACGGTGAGGGGGCCGTGGGGGGTGTCGAGGACGGCGGCGAGCACGACGCGGGGTTCGTCGCGGAGCAGGACGAGTCCGCCGCCGGGGCCGGGCGCGTAGATGGGTGAGCGGACGGGGGCGGCGCGCAGGCGGGTGACCTGCCAGGAGCGCACGGGGTGGCGGCTGATCAGGCCGATGCCGTAGAGGGGTTCGCCGTGGCCGTCGTCGTCGTGGGTGAGGGGGCGGAACTGTTCGCCGGGGGTGCCGACGACGGCGGCGGCGAAGCGGTGGTGGTCGGCGTGCAGGGCGCGGGCGGCGACTGCGGTGAGGTCGAGTTTGCCGCTGCGGGTCTGGTCGCGGTCGACTTCCTGGAGGGCGAGGACGTCGGCGTCGAGGTCGGTGACGGCGGCGGTGAGCCGGTCGGGGTCGACGAGCCCGTCGGTGAGGGATCGGCCGTGCAGCAGGTTGAAGGTGGCCAGGCGCACCTGGACACCGTACGTCGTCGTGGGAGTCTTGCCGGGTGCTGAAACTGTTGTGCTGTTCGATGCTGGTGTTCGTGGCGGTGGGGTCGGCCGGGGTGTGGTTGCGGCGTCGCCGGGGGCGGTGAGGCTGGCCACAGGTGGCGTCGTCGCTGGTGGCGGCGTGGGCAGAATGCGGCGGTGGATGCCCTGTCGTTGACGACGTTGCTGACTGCTGCCCTTCTGGCCGGGTGGGTGGACGCGGTGGTGGGTGGCGGCGGTCTGTTGTTGTTGCCGGCGTTGCTGGTGGCGGCGCCGGGTGTGCCGGTGGCGACGGCGTTGGGCACGAACAAGCTGGCGGCGATCTTCGGTACGTCGACGGCGGCGGTGACGTACGCGCGGCGGACGAAGCTGGACTGGGCGGTGGCGGGTCCGGCGGCCGGGTTGGCGGTGCTGACGGCGGGGTTGGGTGCGGCGTTGGCGGGTGCGGTGCCGGGTAGCGCGTACCGGCCGGTGGTGCTGGTGGTGCTGGTGGCGGTGGCGGTCTTCGTGCTGGCGCGGCCGTCGTTGGGTGTGGTTTCGTCGCCGCACCGGCGGACTCCGGCGCGGGTGGTGGTGGCGGTGGCGGTGGCCGGTCTGGGCATCGCCCTGTACGACGGGTTGATCGGGCCGGGTACTGGCACGTTCCTGGTGTTGGCGTTCACGGCGATTCTGGGTTCGGATTTCGTGCACGCCTCGGCGATGGCGAAGGTCGTGAACGCGGGCACGAATCTGGGTGCGCTGGTGGTGTTCGGGTTGACCGGGCACGTGTGGTGGGCGTTGGGTGCGGCGATGGCGGTGTGCAACGTGGTGGGGGCGGCGGTGGGCGCGCGGATGGCGTTGCGCCGGGGTGCCGGGTTCGTGCGGGTGGTGCTGCTGGTGGTGGTGCTGGCGCTGGTGGCCCGGTTGGGTTACGACCAGTGGATGGCGGGCTGATCGCGGTGGCGGTGCGGGCGGAGCACGACCGGGCGGTGCTGGCGGGTCTGCTGGGCCGGGATCCGGTGTTGCACGCGTACCAGTTGGGTGATCTGGACGATTTCTTCTGGCCGTACACGTCGTGGTTCCGGCGTGGCGACCAGGTGGTGTTGCTGTACCACGGGGTGGAGTTGCCGACGTTGCTGGCGTTCGCGGCGCCGGATCGGGTGGCGGAGCTGGCCGGGTTGCTGGCGGAGGCGGCGCCGGTGTTGCCGGCGCGGATGTGGGCGCACCTGTCCCCCGGTCTGGAGGTGACGCTGGGCCGCTGGTTCGTGGTGTCGGAGGCGGCGGCGCATCACCGGATGGCGTTGACGGATCCGGGCCGGCTGGCGGCGGTGCCGGCGGTGGGTGAGCCGTTGGGGCCGGCGGACGCGGCGGAGCTGGCCGGGTTGTACGCGGTGGCGTATCCGGGGAACTGGTTCGACGCGCGGATGCTTCAGACGGGCCAGTACGTGGGTGTGCGGGAGTGTGGCCGGCTGGTGGCGGTGGCGGGGGTGCACGTGTTCTCGCCGCGGTGGCGGGTGGCGGCGCTGGGGAACGTGACGACGCATCCGGACGTGCGGGGTCGTGGTCTGGGTGCGGGTGTGGTGGCGGCGTTGTGCGCCCGGCTGCGCGCGTCGGTGGATCATGTGACGTTGAACGTGCGGGCGGACAACGCCGCGGCGGTGCGGTTGTACGAGCGGCTGGGGTTCTCCCGGGTGGCCGGGTTCACCGAGTGCGCGTTGACGTCAGCGGCCGCGGCTGGGTGAGTCGAACCGGCCGGCGCGGATCTCGCGCAGGGCCCGGCGGCGGGTGTCGCCGCGCAGGGTGTCGACGTAGAGGCGTCCGCGCAGGTGGTCGGTCTCGTGTTGCAGGGCGCGGGCGAGGAATCCGCTGCCGGTGACGGTGAGTGGTTCGCCGTGCTGGTCGTAGCCGTGGGCGGTGGCGTGCAGGGCGCGGGGGGTCGGGAAGTACAGGCCGGGGATGGACAGGCAGCCCTCGTCGTCGTCCTGGAGTTCGTCGGACAGCTCCAGGGTGGGGTTGACCATGTGGCCGCGGTGGCCGTCGGCGTCGTAGACGAACACCTGCGCGTTGACGCCGATCTGGGGTGCGGCGACGCCGGCGCGGCCGGGGGCGCCGAGCAGCGTGTCCATCAGGTCGGTGACGAGGGCGCGCAGTTCGGCGTCGAAGCTGGTGACGGGTTCGCTGGGGGTGCGCAGGACGGGGTCGCCGATGATCCGGATCGGGCGCATAGTCATGCCCGGAAGGCTATCCGTTGCTTACCGCTCGTGGGTGGGCACCCGCCGGGGCGGTGGCGATCGTAGGGTGTGCGGACACCGTCGCAGGGAGGCCACCGCATGTATCCGCCGATCGAGCCGTACGCGCAGGGCATGCTGGACGCCGGGGACGGGCAGCGCGTGTACTGGGAGACGTGCGGCAACCCGGACGGCCGGCCGGCGCTGGTGGTGCACGGCGGGCCGGGTTCGGGCGCGGACGCGTCCTGGCGGCGGCTGTTCGACCCGGCCGCGTACCGGATCGTGTTGTTCGACCAGCGTGGCTGTGGGCGCAGCACTCCCCCGGCGTCGGATCCGGCGACCGACCTGTCGGTGAACACCACCGGGCATCTGCTGGCCGACATGGAGGCGCTGCGCGCGCATCTGGGGATCGACAGGTGGCTGCTGTGCGGCGCGTCGTGGGGGTCGTCGCTGGCCCTGGCGTACGCGCAGCGGCACCCGCAGCGGGTGAGCGCGCTGGTGCTGTTCAGCGTGGTCGCCAACACCAGCCGCGAGATCGAGTGGGTGACCCGGGACATGGGCCGGGTGTTCCCGCAGGAGTGGGCGCGGTTCCGCGACGGGGTGCCCGAGGCCGACCGCGACGGTGACCTGTCGGCCGCGTACGCCCGGCTGGTCGACGATCCGGACCCGGCGGTGCGGGATCAGGCGGCGCGGGACTGGTGCGACTGGGAGGACGTGCACGTGTCCCTCGCGGGCGGGTACGCGCCGGATCCGCGGTTCGCCGACCCGGAGTTCCGGTACGGGTTCACCCGGCTGGTGACGCACTACTTCGCGAACCGGGGTTTCCTGCCCGACGGGCAGCTGCTGCGCGACGCGGGCCGCCTCGCGGGCATTGCGGGGGTGCTGGTGCAGGGCCGGCTGGACGTCAGCGGCCCGCCGGACATCGCGTGGCTGCTGACCCGGGACTGGCCCGACGCGCGGCTGGAGATCGTGGAGGCCGGCGGTCACGGCGGCGGGCACGGCATCGGCGAGCGGGTGGTCGCCGCCCTGGACTCCTTCGCCGCCGCCACCTGAACCGCCGCGCGAGGCTGAGCCGCCGGAGGCCGGGCCGGGGGCCGGGCCGCCCGACAGCCCGTCAGCGGGCGAGCAGGGCGCGGATCGGGGCGGCCTTGGCGGCGGCCTCGGCGACCTCGGCGGCCGGGTCGCTGTCCCAGGTGATGCCTCCCCCGGCCCACAGGTGCAGCAGGTCGCCGTCGGCGGCGGCGGTGCGGATGGTCAGGCCCAGGTCGAGGCGGTCGGGTCCGACCCAGCCGAGCGCGCCCATGCTCGCGCCGCGTCCGACCGGCTCCAGCGCGGCGATGCGGGCCAGGGCGGCGTGCTTGGGCGCGCCGGTGACCGACCCGCCGGGGCACACCGCGCGAAGCAGGTCGGCCAGGCCCAGCCCGTCGGCGGGCGCCGCGGACACGGTGGACTCCGCCTGCCACAGGTCACACCAGCGGCGTACGGCGAACAGCTCGTCGACGCGCACCGACCCGGTGCGGGCGATCCGGGCCAGGTCGTTGCGTTCCAGGTCGACGATCATGACGTGTTCGGCGCGTTCCTTCGCCGAGGCGAGCAGGTCGCGGCGTCCGGCGGGGGTGGCCGGGCGGGTGCCCTTGATCGGGCGGGTGACCAGCCGGCCGTGTTCGACCGCGATGAGGGTCTCCGGGGAGGCGCAGCCGAGCGCCCAGCCGGGGCCGTGCAGGGTGCCGCCGTAGCGGGCGCCGGGCAGCGCGGCGAGGCGGGCCAGCGCGGGCAGCGGGTCGCCGGTGTACGGGGCGGCGGCGTGGCCGACGACATTGACCTGGTAGACGTCGCCGCGGGCGATGGCGTCGCGGACCGCGCCGACGGCGGCGGCGTGCGCGGCCGGGGTCCAGCTGTCGCGCCACGGTCCGAGCCGCCACGGGGCGGGGGCCGGGGGCCGGGGTGCGGCCGGGCGGTCGGTGTGGTGGTAGACGACCACGACCAGGTCGGGCAGCGCCGGCGCGGGACTGGGCGCGCCGGGCGACACGCCGAGGGCGTACGCGCCGGCGGCGGCGGACAGGTACAGGGCGGCGCCGCACACGGCGGCGGCGGGGTCGTGGCGGCCGGGGCGGGCCAGGTCGTCGCGGGTGATGCCGTGCGCGGCGAGGAAGCGTTGTGCCAGGTCGGCGGGGTCGCCGCCGTCGCCGGTCGACCAGTGCAGGCGGGCGGCCTCGGTGAGCCGGCGGCGGCATCCGGGCGGGGCGCCTGGTGCATCGACCTCCACCTGTGGGAGCGCTTCCACGACGTCTGGGCGGTTCCGGGTCATCCGTTCAGCCCATTCTGAGTGAACAAGACGCATCCTTGCTCGATACCGCGCAGTTTCACTTGGTACTGTGCGTCACTGGTCATGTGAACCATGACACAGTGCCCCCACAGTCCGGAGAACCCGATGTGTCAGCACCAGCCCACCTGCCCCTCCGCCGACGCGACCGACCGCGAGGCCGCCCGCGTCCTCGCCTGCTTCCCTGAGCAGGGCTGGAGCCTGCTCTGCAACGGCGTCATCGTCTTCGAGGACACCGGTGAGCTGCTCCCCGACGGGCGCACCATCGCCCCGCACCGGGGTCCGGCCCGCCACGCCCTCGTCGCCTGAGCGATCACGCAGCGTCAGTGAGCGTACGCGCCGGTCATGACCGGCCGGCGCACCGGCCGGGGCGGCGAGAGCCCACCGCCCCGGCGTCAGCCGCTCAGTCCTCGAACGCCTCCGGCGCGGGGCACGAGCAGACCAGGTTCCGGTCGCCGTACGCGCCGTCGATGCGACGCACCGGAGGCCAGTACCGGCCCGCCCGGTCCACACCCGCCGGGTAGGCGCCCACCGACCGCGGGTACGGGTGCGGCCACTCGTCGGCGGACACCATCGCCGCGGTGTGCGGCGCGTTCGACAGCGGATTGTCCCCCGCCGGCCACTCCCCCGAGCCGACCTTGTCGATCTCCGCCCGGATCGCGATCATCGCGTCGCAGAAGCGGTCCAGCTCGGCCAGGTCCTCGCTCTCGGTCGGCTCCACCATCAGCGTCCCGGCCACCGGGAACGACATCGTCGGCGCGTGGAAGCCGTAGTCGATCAGCCGCTTCGCCACGTCGTCGACGCTCACACCGGTGGCCTTGGTCAGCGGCCGCAGGTCCAGGATGCACTCGTGCGCGACCAGGCCCTTGTTGCCGGCGTACAGCACCGGGAAGTGCGAACGCAGCCGCGCCGCCACGTAGTTCGCGGCCAGGACCGCCACGCCGGTGGCGCGGGCCAGCCCGTCGGCGCCCATCATCCGCAGGTACGCCCACGGGATCGGCAGGATCCCCGCCGACCCGTGGTTCGCCGCCGAGATCGCCGGCCGGCCGCCGGTGCGCGCGCCGAGCGGGTCACCGGGCAGGAACGGCGCCAGGTGCGAACGCACCGCCACCGGGCCCACGCCCGGGCCGCCGCCGCCGTGCGGGATGCAGAACGTCTTGTGCAGGTTCAGGTGCGACACGTCCGCCCCGAACCGGCCCGGCTTGGCGAACCCGACCAGCGCGTTGAGGTTCGCGCCGTCGACGTACACCTGACCGCCGGCGTCGTGGACCTTCGCGCACAGCTGCGCGATGCCGGTCTCGTACACGCCGTGCGTCGACGGGTACGTCACCATGATCGCGGCGAGCGCGTCCCGGTGCTTGTCGATCTTCGCGTCGAGGTCGACCAGGTCGACGTTGCCGTCGGCGTCGCAGCCGACCACCACGACCCGCATGCCGGCCATGACCGCGGACGCGGCGTTGGTGCCGTGCGCCGACGACGGGATCAGGCACACGTCGCGGTGGCCCTCGCCGCGCTCACGGTGGTAGCCGCGGATCGCCAGCAGCCCGGCCAGCTCACCCTGGGATCCGGCGTTGGGCTGCACGCTGACCGCGTCGTAGCCGGTGACCTCGGCCAGCCAGCCCTGAAGCTGCGCGATCAGCTCCCGGTACCCGGCGGTCTGCTCGTCCGGCGCGAACGGGTGCAGGTGCGCGAACTCCGGCCAGGTGATCGGTTCCATCTCGGTGGTGGCGTTGAGCTTCATCGTGCACGACCCCAGCGGGATCATGCCCCGGTCCAGCGCGTAGTCGAAGTCGGCCAGCCGGCGCAGGTAACGCAGCATCGCCGTCTCGGAGTGGTGGCTGTGGAACACCGGGTGGGTGAGGAAGTCCGACGTGCGGGCCAGCCCGTCCGGCAGGCCCGCGCCGGCGTCGCCGTCGAACCCGTCGACGCCGAACGCCGCCCACACGGCCTGAAGGTGCGCGGGCGTGGTGGTCTCGTCGCAGGACACACCGACCCGGTCGGCGTCGACCAGCCGCAGGTTCACGTTGCGCGCCGCCGCGGCGGCCACCACCTGCGCGGCCCGGCCCGGCACGATCGCGGTGACGGTGTCGAAGAACGCGACGTCCGCGACCCGCACGCCCCCGGCGCGCAGCCCGGCCGCGAGCCGCGCCGCCGCCTCGTGGGTACGCCGGGCGATGGCGCGCAGCCCGTCCGGCCCGTGGTAGACGGCGTACATGCCGGCCATCACCGCGAGGAGCACCTGGGCGGTGCAGATGTTGCTGGTCGCCTTCTCCCGGCGGATGTGCTGCTCGCGGGTCTGCAACGCCAGCCGGTACGCCGGGTTGCCGTCGGCGTCGCGGGACACCCCGACCAGCCGGCCCGGCAGCATCCGCTCCAGGCCCGGACGCACCGCCAGGTAACCGGCGTGCGGCCCGCCGAAGCCCATCGGTACGCCGAAGCGCTGGGTGGTGCCGGCGGCGATGTCGGCGCCGATGTCGCCCGGCGGGCGCAGCAGCGTCAACGCCAGCAGATCCGCCGCCACGGTCACCAGCGCGCCTACCCCGTGTGCCGCCTCGACCAGGGCGCGGTGGTCGCGTACCGCGCCGGACGCGCCCGGGTACTGAAGGTGCAGGCCGAAGAACTCCGCCGGCAGTTCGTCACGGTCGACGTCGACCACGCGCACCTCGATGCCGAGCGGCTCGGCGCGGCCGGCGATCACCGCGACGGTCTGCGGCAGCGCGTCGGCGTCCACCACGTACACCGGGCTCTTGCTCCTCGACGCGCGGCGGGCGAGCGTCATCGCCTCGGCCGCGGCGGTGCCCTCGTCGAGCATCGAGGCGTTCGCGGTGGCCAGCCCGGTCAGGTCGGTGACCATGGTCTGGAAGTTCAGCAGCGCCTCCAGCCGGCCCTGGCTGATCTCCGGCTGGTACGGCGTGTACGCGGTGTACCAGGCCGGGTTCTCCAGCACGTTGCGGCGGATCACCGCCGGGGTGTGCGTGCCGTGGTAGCCCAGGCCGATCATGGACACGGCGACGGTGTTGCGGGCGGCCAGGGCCCGCAGCTCGGCGACGGCCTCCCGCTCGCTGGCCGGGGCGGGCAGGTCCAGGGTGCCGTGCCAGCGGATCACCTCGGGGATCGCGGCGTCCATCAGCTCGCCGACGGAGCTGTAACCGACGGTGTCCAGCATCCGGCGTTCGTCGTCGCGGCCGGGGCCGATGTGCCGGTCGGCGAACTGCTCTGCGGTCATGCGCTGCGCTCCTTGGTGGGGCGAGGTCGACGGGTCGGCCTCCCCCTGAGTCGCGCTGACGCGCTCCACAGCGCCTGCCCACGTGGTCCTTTTGCCTGAGAGGTTCCGGGGAGAATCTGCCCCTTCGGCGCCGTCGGGTCGACGGTCTCTCCCACGTGGGTGGTACCGGCACCTCCCACGCTACCAGCGGGCGTGTTTCCGGCTCATGTCCCGGGGGTTGATCACACCGGCGCCGGAGCCGCCGCCAGCCGGTCGGCCAGCGCACACAGCGTGGCGCCCAGCGGGGCGTCCAGGCGCAGCGCCGCGTACCCGTCGCCGCGGGTGGCGCCCTGGTTGACGATCGCCACCGGGATGCCGTGGCGGGCCGCGCGCAGCACGAACCGCCGCCCCGACATCACCGTCAGCGACGACCCGAGCACCAGCAGCGCCCGGGCCCGCTCGACGAGCGCGAAACAGTCCGCGACCCGGGGCGCCGGGACCGTCTCGCCGAAGAACACCACGTCCGGTTTCAGCATGCCGGTGCCGCAGACCCCGCAGCCGACGGTGCGGAACCCGGTCACCGCCTCGTCGGGCAGGTCCACGTCGCCGTCGGGGTTGACGCGCGCCACCCGGGCGTCGAAGCCCGGGTTCGCCTCCGACAGGCGCCGGTGCAGCTCGTCACGGCCGGTGGCGTTGCCGCAGTCCAGGCAGGTCACCTCGTCGAGGCGGCCGTGCAACTCGATCACACCCGTGGCGCCGGCGGCGGTGTGCAGCCCGTCGACGTTCTGAGTGATGATCCCGCCGAGCAGCCCGGCGTCCTGCAGCCGGGCCACCGCCCGGTGCCCGTCGTTGGGCGCCGCCCGGGCGATGGTCTGCCAGCCCAGGTGGCTGCGCGCCCAGTACCGCCGCCGCGCCAGCGGATCCCGGGTGAACTCCTGGTACGTCATCGGGGTGTGCCGGCGCGCCGCGCCGCTGGGCCCCCGGTAGTCCGGAATGCCCGACTCGGTGGACAGGCCCGCGCCGCTGAGCACCACCACGTCCCCGGCCGCCACCAGCCGCGCCAGTTCCTCGAACGCCTCACTCACCCGTCCATCGTCCCTCGCCGGCCCCGCACCTCCCACCCCGCCGCCCGCTCCCCGCCGGCTCTCCCGCCGTCGATCATGAGGTTGGCGGTGTCCGGACCGGCGTGTCGGGCCGCCAACCTCATGATCGACGAGGCCGGTCGCCCGGCGGGGGCCGGTGTGGCGGGCTAGGTTGAGCGCATGCGCGTCGTCATCGCCGGAGGGCACGGAAAGATCGCCAAACTGCTGGAGCGGGAACTGGCCGGACGCGGAGACACCGCGCTCGGACTGATCCGCAACCCCGACCACGCCGCCGCCCTGCGCGCCGCCGGCGCCGAACCCGTCGTGTGCGACCTGGAACACACCGACGTCGACACCCTCGCCGCCCACCTCGCCGGCGCCGACGCGGTCGTGTTCGCCGCCGGCGCCGGACCCGGCAGCGGCGCCGCCCGCAAGGACACCGTCGACCGGGGCGCCGCCGTGCTCCTCGCCGACGCCGCCGTCCAGGCCGGGGTACGCCGCTACCTGCTGGTCTCCTCCATGGGCGTGGACGCCGCGCCGGCCGACGGCACCGACGACGTGTGGGCGGCGTACCTGCGGGCCAAGAAGGCCGCCGAGGACGACGTCACCGCACGGGACCTCGACGTGACGGTGCTGCGGCCCGGCCGGCTCACCGACGACGAACCCGCAGGCCGGATCACCCTGGCCCGGCACGTCGAACCCGGAGCGATCAGCCGCGCCGACGTGGCCCGGGTACTGGTCGCCCTGCTGTACGCCCCGGCCACCGCCGGGCACACCCTGGAACTCGTCGGCGGAGACACCCCCATCGCCGACGCGATCACGGCCGTCGCCGCCTGACCCGGCGGGCACGTCCCGGCCCGCGGTGAACGCGGGCCGGGACGCCGGTCAACGCTGGTGGCGGGACAACGCCGGCTGCGGCGAGCCCCCGCCGCCCTGCGGCAACTCCCGGGCGATCCGCTCCATCGTGCGCGACAACTGCTCACTGCCGTCGTCGAGGTGCCGGGCCGCCGCCTGCATGTGCGAGATCATCATCTCGCCGAAGATCCGCAACGCCTCCCGCGTCGCCACCGAGTCGTCGAACCCGCTCCCGGCGGCGCTGCGGTACTCCGTCACCGCCCGCTCGGCCTCCCGCTTCGCCTCCTCCGCCGCCGCCCGCATGTAACTCTCGTACTGCGTACGGGCGTACTCGGCGACCCGGCGGGCGTAGTCGTGGGCCTGCGCGATGATCTGCTCGGCCTCCCGCTGCGCCGCCGACAACAGGTTGACCTCCTTCGCCGCCGGCGCCACCGCCGCCTCGGTACTCGGGATCACCCCGTGCCGGTGCAGCTCCAGATGGTCGTTGAGCCGCTCGTTCTCCGCCCGCAGGTTCGCCACCTGCGCCGCCAGCAGATCCAGCTCGTCGGCCACCTGCAACCGGAACCGGTCCACATCGGACTGGTCGTAGCCGCGCCGGGTGAACGCCGCCGACCCGAACTCCCACCGCCGGACCCGGTCCGAGGTCAACCGCACCTGCACCTGACCGGACACCTGCTGCGCGTCGTAACTGCTGATCGGACCCGCGCTCACCGGCTCACCTTCGTTCGCGACTGCGGGGCTCGCAACACCGGCTCACTCCTCGCGCTCACCGGCTCACCTCCGATTCGTCAGAGCCCGTCATCGTCCGCCACGCCGGGCCGTACCAGTGCTTGCCGTAACCCTCGTGATGCACCTGACCCGGCTGGTACCCGGCGCCGGTCAACGCCGCCACCGAATGACCCACCATCTCGTCGGACCCGCACACGTACACGTGCCGCGACCGCCAGTCCCCGTCGGCCAGCACCCGGTCGGCGATGCCCACCGACTCGCCCGGCCGGGCCGGATCCGCACCGGCCACGTACGACACCCGCAGCCACGGATGCGTCGCCGCCAACTTGTCGATCGCCTCGCTGTCGTAGAACTCCGTACGCGAACGGGCACCCACGTACAGGTCCACCCGCCGTCCCGAACCCGCCGCCGCGACCTGCTCCACGAGCGCCTTCACCGGCGCCCAGCCGGTCCCACCGGCCAGCAGCAGCAGATCCGACGACCCGGCCTGCCGCAACGTCAACCGGTCGCCCACCGGCGACGCCAGATGGATCTGATCACCGGCCGCGCACCCGTACACCAGACGCGACGACACCACACCACCCGGCGCGGCCCGCACGTGCAACTCCACCGTGCCGTCCGGACGCGGCGCGTTCGCCGGCGAGTAGTACCGCCACGACCGCACCGCCGGATGCGACACCCCGACCGACTGGCCGGGCGTGAACGGCAACAGGTACTGCGGGCGTACCGTCAGCACCGCCACGTCGAACGTGCGCTGCTCGTGCGTCAGCACCTCCGCCACCCACCACGGCGGCGACTGCGACTCGGCGGCCTGCGCGCCCTCGGTCATCACCTGCGCGACGAGCCCGTACGCCGCGGCCCAGTCGGCGGCCAGCTCCTCGGTCCACGCCTCACCGCAGAAGTGCCGCAACGTCGCCAGCAGCGCCTCACCCACCGCCGGGTAGTGCTCGGCGCGCACCGCGAACTTCCGGTGATCCGCGCCGAGATCCCGCAGGAACCCGACCAGCCGGTCCACCTGGTCCACATGGGACACCACATGCCCCAGCGCGGTCACCAGACGGTCCCGCTGCCCGGCCATGTTCGTGGGGAACATCTGCCGGGTCTCCGGATGCGCCAGGAACAGCGTCGAATAGAAGTAGAGCGGCACCTGGTCGCCGTGCGCGGCGACCAGGGACCAGCTCTGCTTGAGCCGTGCGACGTCCACGCTCAGGCGTCCCCCGCCGACACGACCTGCTCCCGCACCTGCCCGAGCACGACCTGCACGTCGGCGATCACGTCCGCCGGCACACCCAGCTCGACGAGCGTCGCCGTCAGATGCTCACCGACCCTCGCGTAGTGCTCACCGGTGATGTTCAACGGCTGGTGCGCCTCGGTCAGCCCGCGGCCCGCGTACTCGTCGGGACCGCCGAGCACCACCGCCAGCATCAGCGCCAGGTGCCGCCGCTGCTCCACCATGTCCACGCCGGCGAAGTAGCCGGCCAGATCCGGGTCGGCCAGCACCTTGTCGTAGAACAGCTCCACCGCGGCCTTCACCGCGGCCGCGCCGCCGATGCGCTCGTAGTGGGAGATCGGGGTGGTCTCGCTCGTCACCGTCATGCTCGGTCCTTCCACCAGGGGTCCGCGGGCAGCGCCGCGGCAGGGGCTCGCCGTCCGGCGCGGCGTCACACAGCGTTCCGCCGTGACATCGACACGCCGACGACCGGAACGGACCATAGCGCGCCCGCCATGACACCTCACGCCGACCCTGTCCGGATCCCGAGAACTGTCAAACACGGACGGTCAACAACCCGCCCGGAGCCGGTGGACGCACCGCAGCCGCTCGCACACATCCCGTCAACACGCCCGACGTACCGTCCTTTACGGACATCGCGTGCACACATGCCGTGACCTGCGCCGACTCTCACCCGGACCGGTCCACACCGTCCACTCGCCTCAGCCACCGGGCGGAGACCACACCCCGTCACCAAAACACGAATCGCGCCGTACCCCTTTTCGGGCGCGGCGCGATCCCGTCAACGAGACGCGACGCAGGTCACCCGGCCCGGCGCCGGGCCCGGCGCGCAGCCAGCTCGTCACCCACCGACTCCGCCTCCGGCTCCACCGCCGGCACGGCCGGCCCCTGCCCACCCACCGGCTCCGCCGGCAGATGCGACAACGAACCCTGGATCTCCTTGAACGCACCACCGATCGCGATGCCGAACACCCCCTGGCCGCCCTGCAACAGGTCGACCACCTCCTCCGGCGACCGGCACTCGTACACGGTCGTCCCGTCGGAGATCAACGTGATGCCCGCCAGATCGTCCACCCCACGCGAGCGCAACGCCTCGATCGCCTTACGGATGTTCTGCAACGACACCCCGGCGTCCAGCAGCCGCTTCACGACCTTCAACACCACCAGGTCGCGGAACGAGTACAACCGCGACGTCCCCGAACCCGACGCGTCGCGCACACTCGGCACCACCAGCGCCGTCCGCGCCCAGTAGTCCAACTGCCGGTAACTGATCCCCACCGCCGAACACGCGGTCACACCCCGGTAACCGACCTCGCCGTCACCGGCCGGATCGGCCCCCACACCCGCCTGCTGATGCCCACCCGGACCAGGATCCCGCGGCTCGTGCATCCGGACCAACCTCCCCGCGCCCGTGGCGGTGCCGCGCCGACTCCCCGTACGCGCACCCCTCGACACGGCAACCCTAACGCCGCCCCCCGGACTTCACCCGCAGGAGACACCGCGACACGCCGCGCCGGCCACCGCCGCGCCGGCCCCGGCCACCCGGCCGGCACACCTCAACCCGCGAAGTCCTCCGGACGCACCTGATCCAGGAACTCCCGGAACTTCTCCACCTCGTCCTCCTGCTCGTCCGGGATCACGATCCCCGCCTCGCTGAGGACCTGCTCCGCACAACGAATCGGAGCACCCACCCGCAACGCCAACGCGATGGAGTCACTCGGCCGCGCCGACACCCGCACACCGTCACCGAGCAGCAGATCCGCGTAGAACACGTTCTCCTTCAACTCGGTGATCTCCACCGCCCGCAACGGCGCCTGCAACGCCGTCAGCACATCCCGCAGAAGGTCGTGCGTCAACGGCCGGGCCGGCTTGACCCCCTGCTGCTCGTAAGCGATCGCCGTCGCCTCGACCGCGCCGATCCAGATCGGCAGATAGCGGTCCCCCTCGACCTCCCGCAGCAGGACGATCGGCTGGTTGCTGGGCAACTCCACCCGAACTCCGACCACGCTCAGCTCGCGCACCGCCGCCTCCGTGTCGTCGTCACCTTGCACCGCGCCCTTCCCTGCACGGTACACGGACCAGGACACGGGAGTCCCACGCGCTACGTGCACCACGCCTCGCCGGACGGGCATACCCCGGCAAGCCTACGACACGCTCCACCGACCAGATCTTTCCGCGCCCGCCCACGACGAAGGGCCGGGCGCCACAGCACCCGGCCCCTCCACGACCTCACCGGCCCAACGTCGACCGCAGCCCCACCCGCACCAACGCCGCGTGCAACCGCTGCGACAACGCCACCAGCTCCCGCGCCGTCTCCGCCGCCCGAGCCCGCGCCGCCGGATCGCTCTGCCGCGCCAACGGCGCCACCAACTGCGCGAACAACCCGACCTCACGATCCGCCGCCGACCGGTACGCCCGCAGATGCCGAGGCTCCAGCCCGTACGCCGCCAGACCCGCCACCGCACTCGCGATGATCAACGCGTCCGCGTCGTACCACCCCGGCGGATCCGACACCAGCACACCCAGCCGCTGCAACTCCGCGAGCGTCGACTCGTCCACACCACTACGAGCGATCAGACCCGCCCGGTCCAGCCGCACCTCCGACGACTCGACCGACTCCGCCGGCTCCCGGCCCGGAACCTCACCACCCGGACCCACAGCCACCAGATTCGGCCGCCCCCGCCCCGGCGACGGACCAGACCCGTCCCACTGGGCCAACTGCTCCCGGATCACCCGCAACGGCAGGTACTGATCCCGCTGCGCGGTCAACACGAACCGCAACCGCGCCACATCGTCCCAGCCGTACTTCCGATAACCCGCCGGCGTCCGCTGCGGCTCCACCAGGCCCTCGGCCTCCAGGAACCGCAACTTCGAGATCGTGACGTCCGGAAACTCCGGCCGCAACTGCGCCAGCACCTCACCGATACTCATCAGCGCAGGCGCCCGCGCCGCCCCGGACGGCGTCGAAGCCGCAGGCTCGTTCACCCCCGGCCGGCCTCCTCCTCCGGGCGCGGACCGGCGATGAACACCACCCGGAACTTGCCGATCTGCACCTCGTCACCGTTGCTCAGCGTCGCCGCCTCGACCCGCTCACGATTCACATACGTGCCGTTCAGGCTGCCCACATCCCGCACCGTGAACGTCCCACCGTCACGGTGGAACTCCGCGTGCCGACGCGACACCGTCACGTCGTCCAGGAAGATGTCACTGTCCGGGTGCCGCCCACTCGTCGTCACATCGTGGTCCAACAGGAACCGGGCACCCGCATTCGGACCCCGGCGAACCACCAGCAACGCCATACCCGGCGGCAACGAGCCGGACATGCGGCTCGGCACCACATCGGTGTCCGGCCCCTCCAGCACTTCGTCGAGCGAACCGAGATTGAGCGTCGAAGTGACGTCGAGCGGGGGGAACTCGTCGTCTGGGCGCGTCATGGGACCACCTCACGGATCTGTTCGGTCGGCGTCAGGGAATGGCGGGTCTGGCCGCCGGGCAACACCACACCCGGCGGCTGGCTCCCCGTGCCCGGGAAGGCGCATTCCGCAACGCTCAAACTATTGGTTCTCGGTCGACTGGGCGAGCCTAGCCAGCGCCGAAATGCAGGGCAACCGGACGCGCGGAACCTCGCCGCCGCCCGGAACAGCACGAACTCAGCTCTCGGTGAGCTCGCGGTACGCATCGGCGGTCAGCAGACCCTCGACCGCCGCCGGATCGTCCGGAGTGATCTCCACCAACCACCCCGCACCGTACGGATCCGTGTTGATCACCTCAGGGGTGTCGGCCAACGCCTCGTTGCGCGCCGCCACCGTACCGCTCAACGGCGCGTAGATCTCCGACACGCTCTTCGTCGACTCGATCTCGCCCAGCGACTCACCCGCCGCCACCACCGCACCGGGCTCCGGCAGCTGCACGAACACGATGTCACCCAGGGCGTCCTGCGCGAAGTGCGTGATACCGACGCGGACGACACCACCGTCACCACCGACCACCCACTCGTGCTCGGCGGTGTACCGCAGATCCTCAGGAATCACCAACTGCGTCCTTCGTCATCGGTGCACCGGAGAAACCGGCGCGGCCGCGACCGGTCACGAGACCGGCCGGGCGTGGTCCAGCTTGATCGGCGCGTGCAGCTGCGAAACCTCCACAACCTCACGATCCTCGGAGGTCACGTTACCGCCGCCGTCCCGCACCGATGCGACCACCCCGCCGGGAATGTTCAACGCCGTACGCATCGTCGCCGGATCACCGATCACCATGATCGTGAACGGACCCGTCAACCGCCGCCCGTCCACCACCAGCGCACCGTCGGGCCCGTCCACGAAATACGTCGACGCGATGATCCGCGCCGCCGTACCGTCCGCGCCCTGGATCTGCATCGCCTCCGCGCCCGCACCCCGAAGCTCCTGCACCGCGTCCAGGATCCGCGTCGACGACACCGCCTTCGCCGGCCCCGAGAACCCCACCTCAAGACCCGGACCCACCGCCGGCAACGTCCCGGCCAGGATGCCCAGCTCGTCCGCCCGCCGCGTCGCCTCCTCCAGCGCCGCCTGCCGGCCCTGCTCACCCGACCGCAGCTGCCGCTGGCTCTCCTCCAGCAACTCGATCTCCTGGCGCAGCCGCCGCTCCCGCGAATCCAGATCCGACGAGATCCGCACCAGATCCTCCTCCCGCGTCGCCGCGAGCGTCGGATCCGTCGACGTCGTCTTGAACTGCACCACCAGCGTGAAACCCAGCAACGCCAGCAGAACCGCGATCATCGCGCCCGCCGACGAGAACCGCCGCGCCGCCGACGGCGTCCCGGCACCGGTCGCCGCACCCGGCTCCGGCTCGGACTCCGGCACCGCCTCCCGCTCCGCGGGCTCCGCCGACTCGTCCGGCACCGGCTCCACCGGCGCCAACGGGCTCAACTCGTCCGGATCGGGCGCGTCCGGGCGCGGATCCGGCTCACCCGCCGGACCCGACGGCCGCGCCGGCTCCCCCGGCCGCGGCCACCCGGTACCCGTCTCCCTGTGTTCCTCGCTCATCGCCACAAACCTACGCCCGGAACAGGTGCCGGCGGATCGCCGCCACGTTTCCGAAGATGCGCACCCCGAGCACGACCACCACACCGGTGGACAACTGACCGCCCACGCCCAGCTGGTCACCCAGGTACACGATCAGAGCCGCCACCAGCACGTTCGAGATGAACGACACCACGAACTGCTTGTCGTCGAAGATCCGGTCCAGCTTCGCCCGCACCCCACCGAACACCGCGTCCAACGCGGCCACCACCGCGATCGGCAGATACGGCTGCAACGCCGCCGGCACCGTGGGGTCCAGATACACCCCGAGCACCACACCGGCGAGCAACGCCAGCACCGCGATCATCGGCCACCTCCCGAGGGGCTGGAAGAACCACCCGGGCCGGACGACCCGGGACTCGACGACGAACCGGCGCCACCCGAACCCGACGGGCGCGCACTCGGACTCACCGAAGGCTCGGCGTAGCGTAGCCGCGGCTGCGGCGCCGCCGGCAAGGTGAGGTCGTCGACCCGCTTCACCCCGAACGACAAACCCGTCGTCCGCGCCACCTCACGCATCAACGCCGCCGCCCGGCTCTCGTCGAACCGGTCCCGCATCGACCTCGGCCCGATCGCCTGCACCTCGTACGGACCCGTCACCGGCCGGTAGTCGACCAGGATCGCCTCACCCGCCGACCGGATCGTCGACGTCGCCGTCAACCGCTGGCCGTTCACCGCCACCGCCTCGGCACCCGCCGCCCACAACGCGTTCGCGACCTTCTGCAGATCCGAATACAGCACCCGGGACGGGCCCGCGTCGCCGCCGGTCACCCCGTCCTGGTCCGCCGCCGCGTCGGCCAGCCGCACCACCACGCCGTCCCCACGCACCCGGGCCAGGCCGGTCCCCGCCTCCAGCGTGCGCAACCGGGACGCCTGCGAACCGCTCAACGCCGCGTCCCGCTGCCGGCTGACCTCCTCACGCAACTGCTCGGCGCGCTCGGTCAACCGGTCGGTCTCCGCCTCCCGCCCCTTGATCTCGGCGACCAGACCCGCCCGCGCCGTCGCGCGGCTCGGCTCCTCCGCCATCGTCTCCCGGTACGCCACCGCGAACAGGAAACCGATCAGCGCCAGCACCACCAGGCTCACCGGCCGGCCCAGCACCTGCCGCACCCGCGACATCGACCCAGTCGCCCGGCGCGCCGCCGCGTCCCCGTACCCCGGATCCAGCGGATTGCGGAACAGCTCGGTCAGGAAGTCCGGCGCGTACACCCGGTTCGACGGGTCGCGCTCCTTCTGCCCGTCCCCCGGCGGCGACGTGGTCATGATGCCGCCGCCTCCGCGCGCCGCGCCCGCATGGCCCGCACGAGGCGGCCGGCCTGCACCACGTACATCGCGCCGGCGACCCAGTAGAGGACCAGGCCCCACCAGGCCAGCCCCCAGCCGATCGCGCCGGCGGCGGTCCCGGCGTCCGGCACCGCGTCGGCGAGCAGCAGGATCGGGAACGCCGCCAGCAGCAGGAACGTCGCGGTCTTGCCCACGTAGTGCACCGGCGGCGGGCCGTAGCCGTAGCGGCGCAGCACCCCGAGGGACACCAGCAGCAGCAGTTCCCGGGCCAGCAGCGCGCCGGTGAACTGCCAGGGCACCACCTCGCGGGCGGTGAACGCGAGCAGCGTGGCGAGGATGTAGAGGCGGTCGGCCAGCGGGTCGAGCAACTCCCCGAGCCGGCTCACCTGACCCAGGCGGCGGGCGATCCAGCCGTCCACCCAGTCGCTGGTGCCGCCGACGGCGAGCACCGCGATGGCGGCGACGTCGGCCCGGACCACGAGGAACAGGTAGAGGAAGATCGGCACACCGACGAGCCGGACGAAGCTGATCAGGTTGGGCAGCGTGAGGACGCGGTCTCCCACGACCGTGGCGGTCCCGGAATCCGGTTGCTCCGCTGGAGCCGGCCGACGCGACACCGAACCCTCCCTTCGCAGCACGGTCCAGCAGCCGGACGAGCGGCCGCTGGAGGGACGTGCGCGTTGCCGGCCGGTCAGACGCCGGCGCCCTCTGTGATCCCGGGCTGGGACCTCCCCCGACGCGGCCCGCCTCGTCGCGATCACGGGCCGCCCAGTTGCGCTGCCACTATATCGGGCTCGCCGTTCTCCCCCGGGTGCCCGCTGCGTCGTTGCTTAGTGGTGTCACGGTGGCGACCGTCACAACCGCTAGGGCGTCCTAGGACACTAGTCGAACGGTCCAGGGCCGGGCGGACGCCGGGGCGCGGGATCAGGCGGTACGGGCGGTCGAGTCCGACCCGGCCTGCGGCGCGGTCGCCGTAGCGGCCTGGCTGAACGCGACCAGCGCCAGCAGCAGCTCGTGCTGCACCCGGTTGGGCATCCGGTCGAGCACGGCCTGCACCGCCCGGTGCCGTCTCTCCTGGAGGTCGCGCAGCAGCGTCTCCGCCGCCGCGGTCGGGATCAGCCGCACCTCCCGCCGGTCGCGCGGGTCGGCCACCCGGCGCAGCAGGCCGACCGCCTCCAGGCGGTCGCAGAGCCGGCTCGCCGACGACGGGACGACGTCCAGCAGCTCGGCCAGCCGGTTCACGTTGGTGTCCGGATGCGACACGATCAGCGACAGCACCCGCAGCTGGGTGGGCGAGACGCTGACCGTGTGCCGGGATGTGGCGGAGTCGAGCACACCGATGAGCGCCTCCGCAGCCGATTCGATGGCCGCGGCAAGATTCGGAGGTCGCTCCACTCGCTGTCCCCTGCGATCGTCCCGCTCGTGTTCGCTCCGCCGCCCCGGTCACTGCCCCGTCACGTCGTCGGACCGGCTGGAGCCGCGCCAGTCCAGGCAGACGACGACCGCGTCGTCACGGAGATCCGCGTCGGCATGGTACGCATGCAGTTCGCGCATCACCGTACCAACTGCCTCGGTCGCCGGCTGCAGCCGAGTCGACCGCATCGCGCGCGCCATCGCCCGGACGCCGTACGGCTCCTGCTCGTCGGGCTCCGCCGCGTACACCCCGTCGCTGACGACGAAGAGGCGGTCGCCCGGCTCCAAAGTGAACTCCTGCACGTCGTAGCGCGTCTCGGCGAACATGCCCAGCGGCAGTTGCTGCTCCAGCGCGATCGGCGTGACGCGGCCCCCGCGCAGCCGCAGCAGTTGCGGTGAGCCGGCGTCCACCGCCCGCATCACACCCCGGCGGCTGTCCAGCTCCAGCAGCAGCGTGGCCACGTGCCGGCTGCCCCGGTGCTGGTAGTAGATGGTGTCCGAGGCCAGCTCCGCCTGCTCGACCAGGCTGCCGCCGGAACGCCTGGCGTTGCGCATGGCGTTGACCGTCATCGCCGTGAGCATCGACGCGGCCAGCCCGCTGCCGGTGCCGTTGAGCACGGTGAGGGTGAGCCGGTCCCCGTCCACCGACCAGTCGAAGTGGTCGCCGCCCACCGTGTACGCCGGTTCGAGCTGACCGGCGAGCAGCGCGTCACCGAGCCGTACGCTGCGCCCCGGCAGCAGGTCCCACTGCATCTCGGCGGCCATGCTCAGCCGCTCCCGCCGCCGGGCGCGCCGGTAACGGTCGGTCTCCCGGTCGGCCGCCCGGATCGCGACGGCCAGTTCCCCGGCGGCGTCGCGGGCGGCCTCCACAGTGGCCGCGTCCGGGTCGCCGGGCAGCTCCACCATCAGCACACCGAGCCGCTCCCCCCACACCGACAGGGGCAGGTAGGCGCGGCAGCGGCCGTCCTCGACGGTGTCCAGCACCGGCTCCTGGCTGCTGAAACAGCGCTGCGCGACGCTGTGGGCCAGCAGCGGGCCGCCGTCGGGCACGGCCGGGTCGAGCACCGGCCAGAGTCCGCTGGAGCGGTAGTCGGCGACGAACACCTCCGCCCGCGCGGCCCCGAGCGTCTGGCGCAGCACCGCGTCCGCGGTCTCCGCCAGCTGGTCGGGTGGCGCCGTGCGCAGGGCACGCGACACCGATCCGGACGCCTCCGGCATGCTCATCCTCCGATGACGACTATTGCTACAGGGCAAACATCATACGGAGGCCGCCCGACGGCGAACGCCCCGCCTCGGCCGGGCGTGACGGGACCGGCTCAGCCGGCCGGGCGGAACGCCAGCGCGCCGTGGAACGCGTCCGGCACCGGCTCGGGCTCACCGGCCGGCCGCCACCGCGCCACCGGCACGATGCCGTCCTCGGTCGGCTGCCAGCGGCCCAGCAGCGGCGCGAACCGCTCGGGCGCCCGCATCCGGAACGCCGGGCCCATCATGGCCAGCGCCTCGGGGTGCCCGGCCAGCTCCTCGGTGTCGAAGTCGATCGCCAGCCGGCTGCCCGGCGCCACCGCCCGGTACAGTTCGTCGAGCGTACGGGCGAGCGTGTCGTCGTCCAGGAACGCCGCCAGCCCCAGGAAGACCACACCCACCGGCCGCCTCCCCCAGCCCGGCACGAACCGGTGCAACTGCGCCCGGTCGACGGTCCCGATGTCGGTGGCGTCGCCGTAGCCGTACCCGGCCCGGTCGCTGCCGGCGAGCAGGCTCCGGCCCAGCCGGACCGTCTCCGGGTCCACGTCGGTGTAGAGCACGGTCGCCTCCGGCGCGACCTCGTGCACGTTGCCGCGGGTGGGCACGCCCGCGCCGAAGACCAGGAAGCCGTCGATCCCGTCGGCGGCCATGGCCCGCACGGTGCGGCCGAGGAAGCCGCGCAGCGACCGGAAGATCGCCGCGCAGGGCCCGTACGCCGCCTCGAACGCGGCGGCCGCGGTGACGTCCACCGGGCGGTGGTGCCGGCCGCCGAGCCAGTAGTCGATCATGCGGGCGGTGCTCGGTCCGTCCGGCTGATCCATCGACGGGGCTCCCTCCCCTGGGCGCTGCACGCCAGCGTACCCACCGGGCGACCCCGGCGGTATCGCCCCGGGCCGCCCACCCGGGCCGCGATACTGGCCGCGGGAGCGCCGGCCACGAGGAGGTACGGGTGAACTCGGCGAACGGGGCCGCGGTGGTGGTCGGGGTGGACGGCTCGGAACCCGCGACACGGGCGGTGCGCCTGGCGGCCCGGGAGGCGCGGCGGCGCAACCGCCCGCTGCGAGTGGTGCACGGTTTCATCTGGCCGCTGCTGCGCGTACCGGTCTCCGCGCCGGCCGGGTCACCACCCGGCGCCGGGCTGCGCAACCAGGCCGAGCAACTGGTCGCCGACGCGGTCGCGGTGGCCGAGGCGGAGTCGCCCGGGCTGCGCGTCACCGGCGAGATCATCGACGGGGAGGCGGCCGCGGTGCTGCTCGGCGAGTCCCCCAGCGCCGCCCTGATCGTGCTCGGCGACCGGGGCCTGGGCGGATTCGCCGCGCTCGTGGTCGGGTCGGTCGCGGTGCAGGTCGCCTCGTACGCCGACTGCCCGGTGCTGATCGCACGCGGCACCGCCCGCGCGGACGGCCCGGTCGTGGTCGGCGTGGACGGCTCCACGCTGTCGCGCGCCGCCGTCGAGTTCGCCGCCGAGACCGCGTCCGCGCGGGGCGCCCCGCTGCACGTGGTGCACGCCCGTCCGGCCCCGCGCGGGCGGGACGACGGGGCCGGGGAGGACGAGCGGGTGCTCACCGAGGCGCTGGCCGGGATCGGCGAACGGTGGCCGGACCTGCCGGTGCACGCCGAGGCGGTACGCGCCAAACCGGTCGCGGCGCTGGCCACGGCGTCGGCCGGGGCCCAGCTCGTCGTGGTGGGCCGGCAGGGCCGGGGCGAGCTGGGCGGGCTGCTGCTCGGCTCGGTGAGCCAGGGGATCCTGCACCGCTCCGCCTGCCCGGTCGCTGTGGTCCGCACCCCGGACTGAGCGGCGCCCCGCACCCCGGACTGAGCGGCGCCCCGCACCCCGGACTGAGCGGCGCCCCGCACCCCCGGCCGGGCGGGGATGCGCCCGCAACGGTTGGTCCGGGCCCGGGCGGGTAGACGCCTACGGTCAGCCGACAGCGATCCGGAGGAGGCAGAGATGCCAGGACCACGGCCGGGCAGCAACGCGTACGACAAGCAGCGGGCACGCCTTCGCGACCTCGTCGAGCAGTCCGGGCGGGCGGCCGACAAGGAGGCGAACCAGGTCGCCAACCGGATCCTCCAGGACGACCGGGGGCAACGCGGTGTGGTCCGGGGCGAACGGACCTACGGCCCCAAGGGCAACCGGGAACCGGGTGACCCGAAGTGAGAGCGGCAGCAGTTGCCGACGGCGCCATCGCGGGCGCCGTCGGCAGCGCCGTCCTCAACGCGGTCTCGTACCTCGACATGGCGTTGCGGGCCCGTCCGGCCAGCAGCACCCCGGAATCGGTCGCCGGACGGCTGGCCGACGTCACGCACGTCGACCTGGGCCCCGGCGACGAGGCGGAGAACCGCCGCTCCGGTCTGGGGCCGTTCCTGGGGTACGCCACGGGCATCGCCGCGGGGGCCGCGTTCGGCGTCCTCGCCGCGCGCCGGCGGATTCCGCTGCCCCTGGCCACGGTGCTGCTCGGCGGCGGCGTGATGGCCACCTCCGACGGCTCGATGACGCTGCTCGGTGTGACCGACCCCCGTACCTGGCGGCGCAGCGACTGGGTCTCCGACCTGATCCCGCACCTGGCGTACGGGCTGTCGGCCGCAGCCACCTGGCGGCGACTGCGGCCGACGTCGGCTCGCGGTTAGCTGTCGCTCTCGTCGTCGGCCACCGGCTCACCGGCCGGGCCGTACGGCGACACCTGCCCCTTGGGGACGGGCCGTCCCGCGTCGGCGTTCGACGTGCCCCCGCCTCGCGTACGGCCGCCAGCCTGGGTGGCCGTCTTGCGGCTGTCCTGGCTGGTGGCGCCGAGATCGTTCCGGCGCAGTTCCTCCTGCTGCGGCTTGACCACGGGTCTCTCCCTCCCGGTGGAGCGCACGGCCGTCGACCGCGCACCCGACCCGCGTACCCGTCGCCGCCCAGCGCATTCCGGATCGGCCCGGGGGTCTGGGCCGGGCCGGGGCGGGTAAACCGGACGGATGCCAGACGATCGCAACGTCGCGCGCGCCCTGCTGGACCGGCAGTCCCGCACGTACGCGGAGGAGGCCGGCATCGCCCTCGCGGACCGGCCCGGTCCGCTCTACCAGTTGCTGGTGCTCACCACGCTGCTGAGCACCCGGATCCGGGCCTCGGTGGCGGTGGCCGCCGCCCGGGAGCTGTTCGCCGCCGGCTACCGCACCCCGCAGGCGATGGAGGCGGCGAGCTGGCAGGACCGGGTCGACGCACTGGGCCGGGGCCACTACCGGCGCTACGACGAGCGGACCGCCACCATGCTCGGCACCGGCGCCCGGCTCTGCCTGGACCGCTGGCACGGCGACCTGCGCCGGCTGCACAAGGAGGCCGGCGCCGACCGGGCAGTGCTGCGCCGCCTGCTCACCGAGTTCCCCGGCATCGGCCCCACGGGTGCGGACATCTTCCTGCGCGAGGCGCAGTCGGTGTGGCCGGACGTGCGCCCGTACGCCGACCGGCGCACCCTCGCCGGGGCGCGACGCCTGGGCCTGCCGGCGAGCCCCGGTGACCTGGTCGGGCTGGTCGGCGAGGCCGACTTCGGCCGGCTGGCGTCGGCGCTGGTGCGGGTGGCCCTCGGCGAGGAGTCGGCGGGCGAGGTGAGCCGCAGCGCCGCGACCGCGCACTGAGCCGGGCGGCTACTTGGCCGGGCCGGGCCTGGTCAGGTGCCAGGCCAGCAGCGAGGCGAGCAGCGCCAGCAGCACCACGCCGCCGGAGACGCCGCCCTCCTCGCCGCTGCCGCGGCTTCCGGTGAAACCGAAGTAGATCACGGCCAGTCCGGCCAGCACGGTGACGAACGTACGCAGTCCTCGGTCCTTCACGCCCGCACCGTACGACCGGCGGCGCGGGCCGGAACGCCGGATCGGGCGGTTGTCCCCCGTCCGGGTGTCAGTCCGGTGTGCGGCCGACGGCGGGGCCGCGCAGCCGGACCCGTCGGATCGCCCGTCCCGCCACCTCGACCACCTCGACGGTGAGGCCGGGCAGCCGCACCCGCTCCCCCGGCCCCCCGGGCAGCCGGCCCAGGCCGGCCAGCACCAGCCCGGCCACGGTGGTGTACTCGCGCGACAGCGGGAACGTCACGCGTACGCCCACGTCGGGCAGGTCGTGCAGCGGGAAGTCACCGGGCAGCAGCAGTGCGCCGTCCGGCTCCCGGACGGCGCGGCGCACGTCCCGGTCGGTCTCGTCGTACAGCTCGCCGACGACCTCCTCGAGCAGGTCCTCCATGGTGACCAGGCCGTCCACACCGCCGTACTCGTCGACCACCAGGGCGAGCTGCTCGTGCCGCTGGCGCAGCTGCCGCATCGCGTCGGCCACCGGCAGCGTCCCGGGCAGCAGCACCGGCGGGCGGGCCCGGTCGCCGACCGGCGTCGTCCCGGCGTCCACCAGGTCGCGGATGTGCACGGTGCCGCGTACGTCGTCGAGCCCGCCGGGTCCGATCACCGGCGCCCGGGACCGGCCGGTGGCCGCGAGCCGGCGCATCGCCTCGGCCGCCGGCAGGTCGGCGGGCAACGTGGTCACGTCGCGGCGCGCGACGAGGACCTCCCGCAGCGTACGGCCGGCGATGTCGAACGCCCCGGCGAGGATCTCCCGCTGCTGGGCGGACAGGCCCCGCTGGCTGACCAGCATCTCCCGCAACTCCTCCTCGGTCACCTCCTGCCGGCTGGCGCGCGGGTCGCCGCCGGCGAGCCGGACCAGCAGGTCGGTGGAGCGGCCGAGCAGCCACACCGCCGGCCGGGACAGCCGGGCCAGCAGGTCCAGCGGTGCGGCGCTGATCAGCGCCCACCGTTCCGCCGTCTGCATGGCCAGGCGCTTGGGCGCCAGCTCCCCCACCACGAGCGTGAGGAACGTCAGCAGCAGCGTCACCAGGAACACCGCCACCGGGCGGGCGGCCCCGCCGAGGAAGCCGAGCGGGCCGACCAGCGGCTCGGCGAGCGTCACCGCGGCGGCGGCCGAGGCGAGGAACCCGGCCAGAGTGATGCCGAGCTGGATGGTGGCCAGGTAGCGGTTCGGTTCGCGGGTGAGGCGGCTCAGCCGCGCCCCGGCCCGCCCGGAACGCGCCAGCCGCCGCAGCTGCCCCTCCCGCAGGCTCACCAGCGCCATCTCGCTGCCGGACAGCGCGGCGTTGACCAGGATCAGCACCAGCACCAGCGCGAGCTGCACTCCCATCAGTCGGTCTCCAGGTCGTCCAGCGAGATCGCGTGGGTCATCAGCCAGCGGGCCAGCGCGGCCATCCCGAACAGCCACAGCGGCGCCGACTCGGTGGGGCCGTTCGTGGCGAAGATGGCGAAGCGCAGGTCCGGGGCCCGGTACGCCTCGATCCGCCACTTGTGGTTCTTGTCCCGCCAGACCGCGGAAGGGTCCATGGCGTCACGGTAGGTGACCGGGACGGGCGGGCGACGCCGGTTGGCTCAGCCCGGCGGGCGGACCACCTCGCGGGCGTCGTCGGGCAGCCGCCGGGTGACGCCGCGCCGGTCCAGCAGTTCCAGCAGCGGCACCGCCACCCGGCGGGTGGTGCCGAGCGCCTGCCGGGCGGCGCTGAGCGTGAACGGCTGTGGCAGCGCGGCGAGCACGCGCACCGCGTCGTCCGGGGCGCCGGGCAGCAGCACCACGTTCTCGGCCAGCTTCAGCAACGCGCCCGCCCGGACCGCGGCGCCGATCTCGCGGGGACCGAGCCCGAGGTCGGCCAGGCGGTGCGCCTCGGGGGCCTGGAACGGGCGGTCGCCGTACTCGGCCCGGACCCGGTCCACCGCCCGGGCCACCGGGTCCGGCAGTGTCCCCTGCCCGGCGGCGGTGACCAGGCCGTCGCGCAGCCGCAGCGGCGGGCGCAGCAGCGCCGTGACCAGGGCGCGGTCGGGCAGGTCGAGCCGGTGCCGCAGCACGTCGACGGGTACGCCCGCGGCGAGCGGATGCTCGGCGGCGTACCGGGTCACCTCCTCGGTGAGGCGGCGGCCCAGGTCCCGCCAGTGCTCCGGGTCGGCCAGCCACTGCCCGGCCACCGGCGTCGCGGCCGGCGGCACGCCCATCCGGGTCAGGTCACCGGCCCGGACGAGCCGTCGCCGGCGCAGCTCCCCGGCCAGGTCCGGCCGCCCGTCCAGGCCGGCCAGCACCGCCGCGCGGGCGGCCGCCGCGCCCCGGCGGCGCAGCGGCGGCGGGTCCACGTCCAGCACCGTCACGCCCCCCGCGACGTGGTGCCGGCCGGGGTCGCGCAGCAGCGCCCGGTCCCCGATCAGCAGCGGCAGCGGGCGGGCCAGGCGCAGCCGTACCGTGTCCGGGCCCAGCGGCCGGACCCGGGCGGGCACCGCCGCCGAGCCCACGTGCAGGGTGAGCGTGGCCGGCAGGCCGGCGGCCGGATCACCGGACAGCCGCACGTCGAGCAGATCGGTACGCCCGAACCGGCCGGGCGTGAGCAGCGCGTCGCCGCGCCCCACCCGGTCCCGGGGCAGCCCGCGCAGGTTGACCGCGACCCGGGCCACCGCCTCGACCCCGGCGCGCGAGACGCCGAGCGAGTGCAGTCCGCGTACCCGCACCGCCTCGCCGGTGGCGGCCAGCTCCAGCTCGTCGCCGGCACGCAGCCGGCCACCGCCGAGCGTGCCGGTGACCACTGTGCCGCTGCCGCGTACGGTGAACGCCCGGTCCACCCAGAGCCGCACCGGCGCGTCCCGGGCCGGTGCGGGCAGCCGGGCGGTCAGGCGGTCCAGGGCGGCGCGCAGCTCGGGCAGCCCGGCGCCGGTGACCGCGGAGACCGGCACCGCCTCCACCTCACCGAGCGACGTCGCGGCGATCTCCGCGCGGGCCCGCGCCGCCGCCGGCCCGGGATCGGCCAGGTCCGCGCGGGTGACCGCCAGCAGCCCGTACGACACACCCAGCGCGTCCAGCGCGGCCAGGTGCTCGGCGGACTGTGGCATCCAGCCCTCGTCGGCGGCCACGACGATCAGCGCCGCCGGGACCGGGCCGACGCCGGCGAGCATGTTCGGCACGAACCGCTCGTGCCCCGGTACGTCGACGAAGGCGAGGGTGCCGCCCGACGGCAGTGTGGTCCAGGCGAACCCGAGGTCGATGGTCATGCCGCGGCGGCGTTCCTCCGCCCACCGGTCCGGTTCCATCCCGGTCAGCGCCCGCACCAGCGTGGACTTGCCGTGGTCGACGTGCCCGGCGGTCGCCACCACCCACATGCCGGTCAGTCCCCCACGCTCAGCACGGCCGCGCGGATCCGGTCGTCGGCGCCCGCCGGCACGGCGCGCAGGTCCAGCAGGAGCCGGCCGTGCAGCACCCGGCCGAGGATCGCCGGGTCGCCGGTGCGCAGCGGCTCGGCGTACCGCTCGGGCAGGCTCAGCGCCCACGAGTCCAGTTCCACGCCGGGCGCCCCGCCGCCGCCGACGACCGCGACGCCGGGCACCACCTCGGACTTGCAGCCGTCCTCACCGAGCCGGTCACGCAGCCGCTCCAGCCGCTCCCGCAGCCGGGCCGGTTCGGCGTACAGCGCGTCCCGGGTGGGCGTGGTCGGCGCGTACAGGGTGGCGGCGAGCGCGGCGAGGGTGAGCTTGTCGACCCGCAGCGCCCGCGCCAGGGGGTGCCGGCGCAGCCGCCGCACCAGGTCGGCGTCGCCGAGCAGCAGACCGGCCTGCGGGCCGCCGAGCAGCTTGTCGCCGCTGGCGGTGACCAGGTGCGCGCCCGCGCGCAGCGTGGTGGCCGCGTCGGGCTCGGCCGGCAGCAGCGGATCAGGTGCGAGCAGGCCCGACCCGATGTCGGCCACCACCGGTACGCCGAGCGTGGCCAGCTCGGCCACCGGCACCGCCGAGGTGAAGCCGGTGACCACGAAGTTCGACGGGTGCACCTTCAGCACGAACCCGGTCTGCTCGCCGATCGCGGCTTCGTAGTCGGCGACTGTGGTGCGGTTGGTGGTGCCCACCTCGCGCAGCCGCGCGCCGGTGCTGGCCAGCAGGTCGGGCAGGCGGAACCCGTCGCCGATCTCGACCAGCTCACCGCGGCTCACCACGATCTCCCGGCCGGCGGCCAGCGCGGTGGCGGCGAGCACCAGCGCGGCGGCGCCGTTGTTCACCACGTGCACCGCCCCGGCGTCGGGCACCGCCGCGGCGAGCGCGTCGAGCGCCTCCCGGCCGCGCCGGGCCCGCCGCCCGGTCCGCAGGTCCAGCTCCACGTCGGTGTGCCCGGCAGCGGCCACGAGCGCGTCCACGGCGGACGGGGCGAGCGGGGCGCGGCCCAGGTTGGTGTGCAGCACGACGCCCGTGGCGTTGAGCACCGCGCGTGGCGTACGGCCGGGCAGGTCGGCCAGCGTCGCGTCGCGTACCCCCTCGGGGGTCAGCTCGCCGCGGCGGGCGCGGTCCTGCGCGCGGACGATCGCGGCCTTGACCCGGTCGCGGCCGAGCGTGCCGGCGGCGGCGGCCAGCGCGGGATCGGCGAGCAGCGCGTCGGTGCGCGGCACCCGCCGTCGCGGGTCGACCTCACGCATCGGCGCACTCCCGGGAACGGTTTGGCGGAGACGGACGGGAATCGAACCCGCCTGGCCCGGATCCCGGACCACACCGGTTTTGAAGACCGGGAGGGGCACCAGCCGCCTGAACGCCTCCACGCAGCAGTCAACCACAGCGGACGGAAGGCCGCCCGGGAGGTGTCAGTCCTGGTCGGCCCGCCGGTCGGCGCGTTCGCGCTGCGGCACCACCGTGTAGCGCGGATCGCGCGCCGACGCGACCCCGCCGTGGAAGATGCCGAACCGGGTGCACACCGAGGCGGCGATCAGCGCGCCGCCGGAGAGCGCGGACAGCACCCGGCTGCGCCGGCCGAGCAGCGCACCCGCCACACCGGCGGCGGTCAGCGCCCGGCCCGCGCGCAGCAGCTTCCCAGGCGTGCCCTGCGTGTAGGGCTCGCTGAGCAGGCCGAGCCGGTTCTCCACCCGGTGCGAACCCCACAGCTCCATCGCCGCGCCCGCGACCGCGAGGCGCCGCGCCGGGCCGGCCTGCGCGCAGGGCGCGGCCACCAGCCCGACGCCCGCGCCGCTGGCCAGCGCGCTGCCCGCGAAGATGGCCGGCAGTTCCGGGTACGCCTCGTGCCACGACGGCACCGCCGTGTCCGCCAGCAGCACCCCGGTGTACGTGGCGAGCGCCGGCGCGGTGACGGCGGCGACCACACCGGCGGCGTGCCCGGCCGGCGGCAGCAGCCGGCGGCCGAGCCCCAGCACGCCGCGCTCGGGCAGCAGCGGGGCGGCCTCGGCGACCGCCGCGACCCCGGCGGCCGGGCCGAACACGCTGAGGATCCAGGTGCCCACCGACATCGGCGAGGTCACCTTCGCCACCCGCAGCATGTGGTGGAAGCGGGACGGCCGGCCCAGGTCGTTGACCAGGAAGAACGTGCTGGCGCCGACGCCCGCGAGCGCGGCGACCCGGCCGGCGCGGCGCAGCGCGGGACGGCCGGTGAGCTGCCCGCCCGCGGCGAGCAGCGAGGAGCCGGCGGCGAGACCGCCGGTGAACAGGTATGCGGCGATGTCCCACCGCCACACCGGCGGCTTGAGGATGGGCCGGCCGTAGTAGGAGCTGAACTCGGCCGGCGGGACGTTCAGCTGCTCCCCGCCGCCCTTGCCGCCCCTGCCGCGCCGCCGGCGGGGTGCCGCGTCGCGGGGCGGGTGCGGGGCCAGGCCGGCGTCGCGGGAGCCCGCGTCGGTGCGGCCCACCCCGGGGCCGGCCGCGGTGGCCCGGCTGCCGCTCTCCCGCCCGGCGACGCCGGCGTTGTCGCGTTCGGCGGCGCTGCCGTCGTCGCGTTCGGCGGACAGGCGCTCGCGGAAGCGGCGGAACAGGTCACCGACCGGGCGGTCCGGGCTCACGACGATCCTCCGACGAACGCGGCGACGGCAGCCGCCGCCATGGCCAGCGCGGCCAGCCCGGCCCGCTTCCACATCTTCGGCAGGTCCCGGGTGGTGACCACCGGGTCCGGCGGCAGCCCGTACACCTCCGGCTCGTCGAGCAGCAGGAAGAACGCGCCGTCACCGCCGACACCGTCGGTCGGGTCGTGGCCGTACAGGCGTGCCTCCGGCACCCCGCGCTCGTGCAGCGCGGTCACCCGCCGGGCGGCCCGCTCCCGCAGCTCGTCGAGCGGGCCGTACTGGATGGACTCGGTCGGGCACGCCTGCGCGCAGGCGGGCGTCATGCCCGCGCCCATCCGGTCGTAGCACAGCGTGCACTTCCACGCCCGGCCGTCGTCCTTGCGCTGGTCGATCACCCCGTACGGGCAGGCGGAGATGCAGTAGCCGCAGCCGTTGCAGATGTCCTCCTGCACCACCACGGTGCCGAACTCGGTGCGGAACAGCGAACCGGTCGGGCACACGTCCAGGCAGGCCGCGTGCGTGCAGTGCTTGCACACGTCGGACATCATCAGCCAGCGGAAGTCGGTGCGTGACTCCGCGCCGGTGTCCCGCCCGGGCGGCTGGGCGCCGGGCATGCCGAGGAACTCCGGCCCGGCGGCCATCCGCGCCGCCGCCTCCGGCTGCCCCGGCGGCAGGCCGGGGTTCGTACCGGTGTCGGAGGCCGTGACCGCACCGGCCGCCGCGGACTCGGGGCTGGTCGCCGGGCCGGTCGGGTCACCGGTGAACGGCGGCGTACGGTGCCCGGCCGGGCGGGGCTGCTCGATGAACGCGACGTGCCGCCACGAGTTCGCGGTGAGCGCGCCGGTGTTGTCGTACGACATGCCGAGCAGGTCGAAACCCGAGTCGGGAACGCCGTTCCACTCCTTGCAGGCGACCTCGCACGCCTTGCAGCCGATGCACACGCTGGTGTCGGTGAAGAAGCCCATCCGGGGCGGCGCGTCGACCCAGCCCGCGTCCGGGGCCGGGTCGAGCGGGCCGTACAGGCTGTTGGCGTCAGGCATCGCGATCCCCGTCCTGGTGCGCGGCGGCCGACTGCTCGTCGGTGCTGTCGGCGGCGTCGTCCCCGCCGGCCGCGTCGGTGGTCACCAACGGCACCTTGCGGTCCGGTGTCATCCCGGCCCGCCGCTGGTAGTCGCCGACCAGGTCGAGCAGCGGCGGACCGGTGGGCCGCCGCCCGGGCCGGATGTCGCAGGTGCCGACCTTGCTCTCCTGGATGAGGACGTTCGGGTCCAGCGTGATGCCGAACAGGTCGTTCGCCGAGTCGCCGGTCACGAGGCCCTCCGTGCCGAAGTGGTACGGCAGCCACACCTGGTGGATGATCCGGCCGTCCACCCGCAGCGGGGTGAGCCGGTCGGTGACCAGCACCCGCGCCTCGATCACCGCGCGGCCGCTGATCAGGTGCGCCCAGCCCAGGTGCGCCAGCCCGACCTCGCCGGCCAGCTCCGGGGACACCTCGACGAACATCTCCGGTTGCAGCTCGGCCAGCCTCGGCACGGTACGGCTCATCCCACCGGCCGTGTGGTGCTCGGTGAGGCGGCTGACCGTGAACACGTACGGGAAGACCTGGCTGTGCGGCTCCGGCGGACTCGGGTTCATCCGGTTGATCGGATGCTCGTAGATCTTGCGGGTCGGGTTGGCCTGCTGACCGTAGAGCGGGTTGCGCATCGGCGACTCGGCCGGCTCGTAGTGCGTCGGCAGCGGACCGTCGAGGACTCCGCTCGGCGCGTACAGCCACGCCTTGCCGTCGCCCTGCATGACGAACGCGTCGTCACCGGCGAGCGCCGCCGGGCCCGACGCGCCCTCCGGCGGCCGGTACGACGGCGGCTTCGTCTTCTCGAAGTCCGGCACGTCGTACCCGGTCCACTCGCCGGCGTCCGGATCCCACCAGACGTACTTCTTCCGCTCGCTCCACGGTCGGCCCTCGGGGTCGGCGGAGGCGCGGTTGTAGAGCGTGCGCCGGTTCGCCGGCCACGCCCAGCCCCACTCGGCCGCCACCCAGTCCTGCTCGTGGCGGGACCGGCGGCGGGCCGCCTGGTTCACGCCGTCGGCGTACACGCCGGAGTAGATCCAGCAGCCGATCGCGGTGGAGCCGTCGTCCCGGGCCTCGCCGAACGCGTTCAGCAGGCGGCCGGTCGCCACCTCGTACCCGTTGATCTCCTTGAGCACCGCCTCGGCGCTCGGCTCGGCGTGCGGACCGTGCGTCGGATAGTCCCAGGTCAGGTCCAGCAGCGCCCGGTCCCGGCGCTCGGTGGAGGCGGCCAGCTTCTCCCGCAGCACCCGGCCAAGGTGGTAGAAGAACCACAGCTCGGAGCGGGCGTCGCCCGGCGGGTCGACGGCCTTCTCCCGCCACTGCAGCAGCCGCTGCGTCTGGGTGAAGGTGCCCTCCTTCTCCACGTGCGAGGCCGCCGGCAGGAAGAACACCTCGGTGCGGCACTCCTCCGGCACGATCTCGCCGGTGGCGACCTCCGGGCTGTTCTTCCAGAACGTGGCGCTCTCGATCATGAACAGGTCGCGGACCACGAGCCAGTCCAGGTTGGCCATGCCGAGACGCTGAGCGCGGCCGTGCGCCGAGCCGACCGCCGGGTTCTGGCCGAGCAGAAAGTAGCCCTTCACCTTCCCGTCGATCATGTTCAGCACCTGCTGGTACGTGCCGTGGTCGCCGGTCATCCGGGGCATGTACCCGTAGCAGAAGTCGTTCTCCGGCGTCGCCGCGTCACCCCAGTACGCCTTGAGCAGGCTCGCCGCGAAGGCACGCGAGTCGCCCCAGAAGCCCTTCTGGCCCGGGTGCCGGATGCTGTCCACCCACTCGTCGAACGTCGGGTGGTCGGCGTGGTGCGGCATCGGCAGGTAGCCGGGCAGCAGGTTGAACAGCGTCGGGATGTCGGTCGAGCCCTGGATGCTGGCGTGCCCGCGCAGCGCCAGGATGCCGCCACCCGGGCGGCCCATGTTGCCCAGCAGCGTCTGGATGATCGAGCCCGTGCGGATGTACTGCACGCCGACGCTGTGCTGCGTCCAGCCGACCGAGTAGACGAGCGCGCCGGTGCGCTCCCGGCCCGAGTTCTCCGTCCAGGCGCGCGCCAGTTCGAGGAACTTCTCCTCCGGGATGCCGCACACGCGGGCCACCATCTCCGGGGTGTAGCGGGAGAAGTGCCGCTTCAGGATCTGGTAGACGCAGCGCGGGTGCTGCAACGTCTCGTCCCGGGGCGCCTGCACCGGCACCGGCTCGCCGTGCGACTCGTGCTCCAGCCCGGAGGCCGAGTCGCGTTCCTTGCCGGTGCCCCGGATCTTGGCGTTGTCCTCCTGGCCCTCGTACTGCCAGCTCGCGAGGTCGTACGAGCCGGTGTCCGGGTTGTAGCCGGAGAACAGGCCGTCCAGGTCCTCGGTGTCGGCGAACCGCTCGCTGACGATGTTGGCCGCGTTGGTGTACGCCAGCACGTACTCCCGGAAGTCCAGCTCGTTCTCCAGGATGTAGCGCACCACGCCGCCGAGCAGCGCGATGTCCGTGCCCGCCCGGATCGGCAGGTACGTGTCGGCGAGCGCGCTGGTACGCGTGAACCGCGGGTCGACGTGGAAGACCTTCGCGCCGCGCTGCTTCGCCTCCATCACCCACTGGAAGCCCACCGGGTGGGCCTCGGCCATGTTCGAGCCCTGGATGACGATGACGTCAGCGTTGGCGAGATCCTGCTGGAAGTCCGTGGCGCCGCCGCGACCGAAGCTGGTCCCCAGACCGGGGACGGTGGAGGAGTGTCAAATACGGGCCTGGTTCTCGATCTGGAGTGCCCCCATCGCGGTGAACAGCTTCTTGATGAGGTAGTTCTCCTCGTTGTCCAGCGTCGCGCCGCCGAGGCTGGAGATGCCCAGCGTCCGGTTCAGCGGGCGGCCCTCGTCGTCGACGTCCTCCCAGGTCTCCGCGCGGGCGGCGAGGATCCGGTCGGCGATCATGTCGAGCGCGACGTCGAGGTCCAGGTCTTCCCACTCGGTCGCGTACGGCCGGCGGTAGCGGACCTTGGTCTGGCGCAGCGGGCTGGTCACCAGGCTCTTGCTGGCCGAGCCCTTCGGGCAGAGCCGGCCGCGCGAGATCGGGCTGTCCGGGTCGCCCTCGATCTGGGTGACCTTGCCGTCGGAGTGGAAGACGCGTTGCCCGCAGCCGACCGCGCAGTAGGGGCAGACCGAGCGGGCCATGCCGTCGGCGGTCTCGGTGCGGGGGGCCAGCTCGGCGGAGCGCGCCGACTGGGCGGCGGCGCCGCGACCGAGCGGGTCCGTGCCGGTGAGTTGCCGGTAGACCGGCCACCCCTGGATGAACGTCTTGAAACCCATCCGGGCACCCCCTCTCCGTCGAGAACGGCTCACCTCTGCCTGCAACCCTAGGCCAGCGGTCCGGGGCGTGCGACTCGAGCCCACAGACAGAGCCGCCCCGGCCGGATGGCCGGGGCGGCTCTGGGCGTCGGTGTGCATGTCGCCTCTCGGCGAGTGGCGCGACGCGGCTCCAGCCGAACGGTATTCCGCGAAGGCAATTTAGGTGAGGCCCGGGGACACTGGACACACCGACGCTCTGCACAACGGTACCGGGGTCGCGGTTCTTCCGCTCGTTGGTCGTGACCCCGGTCACCGCCGGGTCAGCTGTTCCAGTGCTGGGCGACGAGGTCGGCGGCCTGCTGTTCCCACTGGGCGTAGTGGTCGGGGTAGGCGGAGACCTGGACGGTCTGGGCGGCCTTGGTCAGGGGCATGTCGCGCCAGCCGTCGACCTGCTTGAGGCCCTTGAGGAATGCGGTGGTGGAGTATTCGGGGTCGGTGATCTGCTCGACCGTGCCCCAGCCCGAGGAGGGGCGCTGCTGGAACAGGCCCTGGGAGTCGTGGTCGTTGCGGTCACCGAGGTGGCCGAGGTTCTCCAGCTTCGACTCCTGCAGGGCGGTGGCGATCGCCACGACCGCGGCGCGTTCGTCCATGCCGGCCTTCTTGGTGGCGGCGATGATCGCCTTCACGTTGGCGGTCTGCTCGTCGTTGAGGTCGATGTGGGACTGGGTGCCCTGCACGCCGTGCGGGATGAGCGCGGCGGTGTCGGGCTTGCCGGCGGCCTGGGTGGTGACGGCGGCGTCCCGCACCGGGGTGGTGCTGGTGTCGTGGTTGAGGGGGCCGGCGGCGAGGCCACCGGCGACGGTCAGACCGGCGATACCGAGGATGCTCTTACGCAGAATGCTGTTCATGGGGGGCTCCGTTCGGGGGTCGACGCACCCGGGGGTGGGTGCGTGGGCACCGTCAGGCGCTCAAGGAAGTCTCGGGGGATCCGGCTCGCTGCCCGTGGTTGCGGGGGGCCGGAGGCATGTGCAACGACCGCCGGCCCGGGATCATTCCGGGGACCTGTCACCCGCCCGGCGGGGGCGCCGGTGGATGCTGCTGCGGTCGTGCACCAGGTATAACGCCCCGCCGCCGTCCCCCATTCCGCCACCCGGCTGTCCCCGACCACCGGAAACCCGACACCCCACGCATCCCCGCACACCGCCCCGCCCCAGGCCCACCCGACCGGTCCCCGGAAGCGTCGATCATGAGGTTGACCGCCCGTGGTGTCCGGTTTGTCGCCGCCAACCTCATGATCGACCGGGAAACCGGGGCCGCTGAGGGTGGACGCCGAGCGGACCTCACCCGGTCCCGGCGCACCCACCACGGGAGATCTTGGAAGGAAACGGCCCTCGTCGGGGCCCTTTCCTTCCAAGATCTCAGGCGGAGTGCCGCGCAAGGCGAGCAAGTAGCGAGGATGCGACGGTCGATCATGAAGTTGACGGCGACAAACCGGACATCACACGCCGTCAACTTCATGATCGACGCGGCGAGGGCGGCGAGGGCGGGAAGGGTCGGAAGGGCGGTGCTGCCGCGGCGGGGGCGGGAGGGGCGGGAAGGGAGGCGGGAAATGCGCGGGGTTGGGGTTACCCTGATGCCATGCCGGTCAGCGCGCACGCGTACCTCGCCCGTCCCGGGCGACCCGCCGTGGTGGCGCGCACCCTGGACGAGCTCACCGGTCCCACCACCGGCATCGTCGAGCTGCCGGTACGCCTGATGTGGAGCAGCGAACGCGCGTTCGACCTGGGCGACCCGGACGAGTTGCTCTGGATGTACGAGAACGTGCTCCGCGAGACGACCCGTGCGGAGGACCTGCGCGAGCTGATCCACGCGGGCACGTTGCGCCGGCTCTGGCCGCTGCTCAACCTGCCCCGGGGCGTACGCCTGGCCTGGGAGGGCCGGCACCGGAGCCTGCGCCCGGCGTGACCCACCCGCACGACTTCTACCGGCAGGTGGCCCGGGTGGCGCTGGCCGCGGCCGGCCCGCACCGCTTCGTGCTCGGCGGCGGGGTGGCGTGGGCCGTACACGGCCTGGTCACCCGCCCCACCGAGGACGTCGACCTGTTCGCCGACGTGGAGGGCGCCGCCGCGGCGGCGGCCGACGGGGTACGGGCGGCGCTGGAACGGGCCGGTTACCGGGTGGCCGAGGTGGACCCGGGTGGGCTGGGTGAGGTGTTCGACGGCTTCGACCGGGATCTGCGGGACTTCGTGGTGAGCCGGGACGGCCGGCAGATCCGGCTCAGCCTGGCCCGCCTGGACCGGCACCGCAGCCCAGTGGTGATGGACCTCGGCCCGGTCATGGACGTCCGCGACCTGATCGCCAACAAGACCGCCGCGCTGGTCAACCGGCGGGAGGTACGCGACTACATCGACGTGTCCGCCGCGCTGGACCGGTACACGGTCGCGGAGCTGCTGGAACTGGCCCGGCAGGTCGACCCGGCACTCGACGACGAGGACGTGCGCGCCGCCGGCCGCTACCTCGACGGGCTGGCCGACCGCCGGTTCACCCGCTACGGCCTGGACGCGCCGCGGATCGCCGAGGTACGCCGCCGGATGGCCGTCTGGCCCCGCTGACCAGCGGAACCAGACGACCAACGAAACGCCGCGCCGGACGGACAGACGGCCGAACCGGGACCAGGGAAGCAGCCGGACCGGACGCTCACTTCGTCGGGCGGCCACCCGTGACGCCGAGGATCTCGCCGGTGACGTAGCTGGACTCCTGCGAGGCGAAGTAGACGTACGCGGGCGCCACCTCGGCCGGCTGACCGGGACGGCCCAGCGGCGTGTCGGTGCCGAACTGCTTCACCTTCTCCTCCGGCATGGTGGCCGGGATCAGCGGCGTCCAGATCGGGCCGGGCGCGACCGCGTTGACCCGGATGCCGCGCTCGGCCAGGTTATGCGCAAGCGCCTTCGTGAAGTTGGCGATGGCCGCCTTGGTGGTGGCGTAGTCGAGCAGCTGCGGCGACGGGTCGAACGCCTGGATCGACGAGGTGTTGATGATCGTCGAGCCCTCCTTCATGTGTGGCACCGCGAACTTGCAGAGCCAGAACATGGCGTACACGTTGGTCTTGAAGACCCGGTCGAACTGCTCGGTGGTGATGTCGAGCAGGCCGTTGTCCTGCGACATCTGGAACGCCGCGTTGTTGACCAGGATGTCGACGCCGCCGAGTTCGCGTACCGCCTGGTCGACGAGCGCACGGCAGTTGGCCTCCTCGCGCAGGTCGCACTGCACCGCGACGCCGGTGCGCCCGGCCTGCTCGATCAGCCTGACCGTCTCCCGCGCGTCCTTCTCCTCCTCGTCGCCGAGGTAGGTGACGAGCACGTCGGCGCCCTCGCGGGCGAAGGCGATCGCCACGGCGCGGCCGATGCCGGAGTCGCCGCCGGTGATGATCGCCCGCTTGCCGGTGAGCCGGTCGCTGCCCCGGTACGACTCCTCGCCGTGATCCGGCTTCGGCCCCATCTCCTGTTCGCTGCCGGGCGGCGTCTGCTGCTGCGCCGGCTGTCCCTCGCTCTGTCCGTACTGCTCGGCCGGGTGCTGCTGGGTGAACTGGTCCTCGCTCATGGATCCGCCCCTACCCCGGTGACGGACGCGAAAACAGCAGCCTGTGATTGGAAGGGAAACAATTCGGGCCGGTGTGGCGCAGGCGACATGTGGTGGTTATGGTGCGCAACGGCGCCCACGAGGCGCACACCCCCATGTGGAAAGGCACCTCATGACCTCCTCCTCCGGCGCCTCCCGGCGCCAGGTGCTGGCCGTCGCGGCCGCCGCCGCGACCGGTCCCCTGCTGGCCGGCGCGCCCGCCGAGGCGAAGCCGAAGCAGCCGAAGACCTGGGACCTGACGATCCTCGGCACGTCGGACACCCACGGCAACGTCTACAACTGGGACTACTACAAAGACGCCGAGTTCGACGACAGCAGGCACAACGACGTCGGCGTCGCGAAGCTCGCCACGCTGGTCAACCAGATCCGTGCCGAGCGCAAGGGTAGGGCCACGCTGGTCCTGGACGCCGGCGACACGATCCAGGGCACGCCGCTGGCCACCTACTACGCGAAGCAGGAGCCGATCACCAGCACCGGTGAGACGCACCCGATGGCCCGGGCCATGAACGTGCTCAAGTACGACGCCGTGACGCTCGGCAACCACGAGTTCAACTACGGCCTGCCGCTGCTGGCGACCTGGATCGAGCAGCTCGGCTTCCCGGCGCTGGCGGCGAACGCGCTCAACGCCAGGACCGGCAAGCCGGCGTTCCTCCCGTACGTGATCAAGGAGGTCCGGCTCGGCGGGCACGGCGCGCCGAAGCTGCGCGTGGGCATCCTCGGCCTGACCAACCCCGGCGTGGCCATCTGGGACAAGGGCAACGTCGAGGGCCGCCTGGTCTTCGCCGACATGGTGGCCACCGCCGCGAAGTGGGTGCCGGAGATGCGCCGCCGCGGCGCCGACCTGGTCGTCATCTCCGCCCACGGCGGGGACAGCGGCACCTCCAGCTACGGCCCGGAGCTGCCGAACGAGAACCCGACCGCGCTGATCGCCGAGCAGGTGCCCGGCATCGACGCGATCCTGTTCGGCCACGCGCACAACGAGGTGCCGGAGAAGTTCGTCACCAACCTCACCACCGGCAAGGCGGTGCTCACCTCGGAGCCGTCGAAGTGGGGCCAGCGGCTGACCCGGATGGACTTCACGCTGACCCGCGAGAAGGGCTGCTGGAAGGTCGTCGGCTCCTCGGCCACCACGCTGAACACCAACACCGTGGTCGAGGACCCGGCGGTGCTCGCGGCCGTGCGCGGCCAGCACGCCAAGACCGTCGAGTACGTCAACCGGGTCGTCGCGCAGTCGAGCGTGGAGCTGTCCGCCGCCGAGTCGCGGTACAAGGACACCCCCATCCTGGACTTCATCAACCACGTCCAGACCGAGGTGGTCACCGAGGCGCTCGCCGGCGGCGAGTACGCGGGCCTGCCGGTGCTGTCCATCGCCGCGCCGTTCAGCCGTACCGCGGTGTTCCCGCAGGGCGACGTGCGGATCCGCGACGTGGCGGGCCTCTACGTGTACGACAACACGCTGGAGGCGGTCGTGCTGACCGGCGCCGAGGTGAGGGCGTACCTGGAGTACTCGGCGAAGTACTTCAAGACCTTCCCGGCCGGCACCACCGTGGACGTGGAGAACATCAGCGACCCGGCGGTGCCGGACTACAACTACGACGTGTTCTCCGGCGTCGACTACGACATCGACATCGCCAGGCCGGTCGGCCAGCGGATCACCCGCCTGGTGCTGGCCGGCACCGGCACCCCGGTCGCGGCGGACGCCCGGTTCGTGGTGGCGGTGAACAACTACCGGCGCAGCGGCGGCGGCAACTTCCCCGGCATCGTGAAGACCCAGGTCTACAACGCCCAGCAGGAGATCCGCCAGCTGCTCATCGACTGGGCGCAGGCCAAGGGCGTCATCGACCCGGCCGACTTCTTCGTGCCCAACTGGAAGCTGGTACGCGAGGGCGTGCCGGTCTTCTGACCGTGACGCGACGGGGTCCGGGCCGGTGTCCGGGCCCCGTCAGCCACCGGCGCGCAGGTGCCACTCCGACTCCCCGCCCACCGGGTCCGGCCGGTCCGGCGGGAACTCGGTCTCGGCGGACTCGATCCGCTCCTCCGGGCGTACCCGGGCCGGCAGTTCGCCGAAGCGGACGTGCCGCAGGAACGCGTACTCCTCGTCGGTGAACGACTCGGCCGGCTCGCTCATGACCGCATTGTGCGCTCACCCGTCCCGTCTCCGCATCAACCGCTACGGCACGGGTATGCCGCCGCGAATACCGTCGGCGACCAGGTGGAGGAGACATGCGCGCAGTACGGATGACCGCACCCGGTGTGCTGGATCACACGGAGGTGCCCACGCCGCAGGCCGGCCCCGGTGAGGTGCTGCTGCGCGTCGGCGCGGTCGGCGCCTGCCACTCCGACCTGCACATCCTCGACGCCCCGGCGGGCGTGTTCCCGATCCCGATGACGCTCGGGCACGAGATCGCCGGCACCGTCGACACGGTCGGCGCCGGCGTGGACGGCTGGGCGCCCGGCGACCGGGCCGCGGTCTACGGCATCATCGGCTGCGGCCGGTGCCGGGCCTGCCTGCGGGGTGAGGAGAACCGCTGCCGGGTCATCCCGGTCGGCGGCATCGGGCTCAGCCGCGACGGCGGGCTGGCCGAGTACGTCGTGGTGCCCGCGTCCCGGCTGCTGCCGGTCGGCGACATGGACCTGACCCAGGCGGCACCGCTCACCGACGCGGGGCTGACGCCGTACCACGCGGTGGACCTGGCGCGGCCCCGGCTGCGGCCCGGCACCTCCTGCGTGGTGATCGGCATCGGCGGGCTGGGGCACATGGGGTTGCAGATCCTGCTCGCCACCACCGCGGTACGGATCATCGCGGTGGACACGAACACCGCCGCGCTGGACCTGGCCGGCCGCCTGGGCGCCCACCACCTGGTGCAGGCCGGTCCGGAGGCGGTGGAGAAGATCCGCGAGCTGGTCGGGCCGGCGCCGGACGGCGCGGACGTGGTGCTCGACTTCGTCGGCGCGCAGCCCACGCTGGACACCGCCCGGCAGGTGGTCGCCAGCGGCGGTCAGATCCTGCTGGTGGGCCTGGCCGGCGGCACGCTGCCGGTGCGGCCGGTAGCCGACGAGCCGCCCCCGGTGCCGTTGGAGACCGGGGTGGTGGTGCCGTTCTGGGGTACCCGGGCCGAGCTGCGCGAGGTGATCGCGCTGGCCGGCGACGGCCGGCTGCACGCCGACGTGCACACGTTCCCCCTGGCGGAGGCGCCGCAGGCGTACGAGGCGCTGCGCCGGGGCGAGGTGCGGGGGCGGGCGGTCATCGTCCCCTGAGCGGGGGCAGCCGGTCGAGCAGAGCCAGGCCGGCCCGTACCGGCCGCCGGTCGAGAGCCTCGGCGAAGCTCGCCCGGCCCTGGCAGAACCGGACGAACATCCGCCAGCCGGGCGGGCTCGCCAGCATCGCGTGGAACACGTCGGGCCGCCGCTCGAACACCTCCAGCAGCCGGTGCCCGGCGCGCATCTCCGGCGTCAGCCGCCGGTCGACCTCCCGGGCGTACGCGTCGAGGTCCCCGGCGGCCACCGCCTCCCCGGCCAGCCGGCCCGAGCGCAGCGCGTAGCTGATCCCCTCCCGGCTCCACGGCTCCAGCAGCCCGGCGGCGTCCCCGGCGACCAGCACCCGGCCGTGCCGCAGCGGGGAGTCCCCGGTGCGGCAGCGGGTCAGGTGACCGGAGTCGTGCTCCGGCGTCACCCCGGACAGGCCGAGCCGGTCGGTGAAGTCGCGCAGGTAGGCGCGGGTCCGCTCGCCGTCGCCCCGGGCGGCGATGACACCGACGGTCAAACGGTCGCCCTTCGGGAAGACCCACGCGTACGAGCCGGGCAGCGGCCCCCAGTCGAGCAGCACCCGGCCGCGCCAGCGGTCCCGCTCGGCGGCGTCCACCGGCAGTTCCAGCTCCAGCCCCAGGTCGACCTGGCGGAAGCGCACCCCGGCGTGCCGCGCCGTCACGCCGGACGAGCCGTCCGCGCCGATCACGGCCCGGGCGCGTACCGTCTCACCGCCGGCCAGGCGCAGGCGTACCTCGTCGGGGTCCTGCTCGATCGCGCGGACCGCGACGCCCTCGCGGACCTGCGCCCCGGCGGCGACGGCGGCGGCGCGCAGCCGGTCGTCGAACTCCTCCCGGCGGATCATGGTGACCAGCGGCGCCGGGTGCCGGCGGGTGAACGCGCGTCGCCCGTCCCGGGTGAACGTGACCCGGTCGACCCGGTCGTGGGCGGGCACCTCGACGCGGTCGTCGATCTCGGCCAGCGACGTGCCGATCAGGCCGCCGCCGCATGTCTTGTACCGGGGGTGGGTGGCCCGTTCGACAACGAGCGTGCGGACGCCGGCCCGGGCCGCGGCGTGCGCGGCGGAGAGTCCGGCGGGCCCGCCGCCGACCACGACGAGATCCATGATCACGGGTTGCAGCCTAGGGCACCGCAGTTGCCGCACCGCCCGGTACGACAGCCGTTCGGGTAAGCATCATCGCCGCCCGTCCGGGTAACCGCCGATCGCCGGCCGTCCGCGGGTCGGGCGGTCCACGCCGAGGAGGGAAGCGATGCGTCAGGTCCAGCTGTCTGCGGTCGAGGAACGGGTCTACCAGGCGGTGTCCGCGCTGGAGGTGCAGGGACACGTCCCCTACCCGGACCTGATCGCCCAGGAGACCGGGATGACCGAGGAGGATCTGCGCGAGCCGCTGCACTCGCTCACCGAGCGAGGGCTGCTGCACCGCGAGGACTCCCCGATGTCCGGTCTGGACTTCGGACCCCGGTGGTGCGCGCGCCAGATGGCGTGATCGGGTCGTTTGCCCCACCGGGTACCGGGTAGCGATCGGAGTCGGTGATCGACGGTCAGTGGGGGGCACGATGAGCGAGGGCCGGTCGTCGACGCCGGTGCAGGACACCGGGTACGACGGCCGGCACCGCTGGCGCGCGCTGAGCGTCGGCCTGATCGCGGCGTTCATGACGCTGCTGGACGTCAGCATCGTCAACGTCGCGGTGCCGTCGATCGACCGGGCGTTGCAGGCCACGCCGAGCGACCTGCAGTGGGTGCTGTCCGGGTACGCGCTGACGTTCGGCCTGGTGCTGGTGCCGGCCGGGCGGTTCGGCGACGCGCGCGGGCGGCGTACCGCGTTCGTGGTCGGGGTGGGCCTGTTCACGCTCACCAGCGCGCTGGCCGGGCTGGCCCGTTCGCCGGAGTGGCTGGTCGTCGCCCGGCTCGTCCAGGGTGCCGCCGCCGGTGTGGTGAACCCCCAGGTCAGCGGCATGATCCAGGAGTTGTTCCGGGGCGCGGACCGGGGCCGGGCGTTCGGGCTGCTGGGCGCGACGATCGGCATCTCCACCGCCGTGGGTCCGCTGCTCGGCGGGCTGCTGATCCAGCTCGGTGGCGCCGAGCACGGCTGGCGGTGGGTGTTCTTCGTGAACATCCCGGTCGGGATCGTGGCGATGGTGCTCGGCTGGCGGCTGATGCCGGCCCGGCCGACCAACCCCGCCGGGCGGGGCCGGCTCGACCCGCTCGGTGTGCTGCTGCTCGGCGCCGGGGTGACGGTGATCCTGCTGCCGCTGGTGCAGCGGGAGCAGTGGCGGGGCCCGGGCAAGTGGCTGCTGATCCCCGCCGGGCTGCTGCTGCTCGCCGGGTTCGCGCTCTGGGAGCACCGGTACGCCCGGCGCGCCCAGCCCCTGTTCGACCTGCGGCTGTTCGCGGTGCGCTCGTACACGCTGGGCGCGCTGATCGGCCTGATCTACTTCGCCGGGTTCACCGCGATCTTCTTCATCTTCACGCTCTACCTTCAGATGGGGCTCGGGTACAGCGCGCTCGTGGCCGGTCTGGCGATCACGCCGTTCGCGCTCGGCTCGGCGCTCGCCTCCGCGCTCGGCGGCCGGGTGGTCATCCGGTACGGCCGTCCGCTCGTCGCGGTCGGGCTGCTGGCCGTGGTGGCCGGGCTGATCGCGACCGACCTGGTGCTGGCCGGCGGGCCGCACGACGACGTGCCGCTGCGGACCGCGCTGCCGTTGCTCGTCGCCGGGCTGGGCAGCGGCCTGGTGATCGCGCCGAACCAGACGCTCACGCTGTCCGAGGTGCCGGTGCCGATGGCCGGCAGCGGCGCCGGGATGCTCCAGACCGGGCAGCGCATCGGGTCGGCGGCCGGCATCGCCGCGGTGGGCGCGCTGTTCTTCTCGACGCTCGCCGACGACCACGGCGACTGGAGTACGGCGTTCCGCCACTCACTGCTGCTCGCCGCCGGGATCATCGTGCTGGCGCTCGGCGCCGCCGTGGCGGACGTCGTGCTCGGTCACCGGCGGTCCGCGGGCCGCTCCTGATCGGCGGCGGGCAGCAGGACGGTGGTGAGCAGCCGCCGGGTGCGGCCGGGCCCGGGGCCGAGCGCCGCGTACTCGGCGAACAGGTCGCGGAACCGGGTGACGAACTCGGCGGTCTCGGCGTCGGTGGCGTGGAACGCGTTCTGCCGGTAGCCGGCGACGTCGCGGGCCAGGTCGGTGCCGCCGCGGTCGAGGTAGCCGTCGAAGTCGGCGAGCAGGCCGGCGACGAAGGTGAGGAACGCCTGGCGGTGTCGCTGCGGGCTCATGGCCCGGGCCTCGTCCGGGTCCACCGACGCGGCGGCCTCGTTGAGCCGGTAGCTGCGCTCGACGGCGCCGCGGGCCCGCCGCTCCCCCACCGTGTGCAGTACGCCGTGGTCGGCGAGCGTGGCGACCTGCCGGTAGAGCGTGGCCGGTGGCACGTCGCTCAGCTCGGTGCGCAGGTCGGTGGTGGTGAGCGTGCGACCGCCCAGGAACGCCTGGACGACGCGCAGCCGGACCGGATGCAGCAGCAGCTCCACGGTGTCGAGTGCCACAGCGGCTCTCCTTTTTGTTATCGCCTCCGGTAATGTTCTCAGCGACGATAGCAGAAGCGAGGAGTTCGCAGATGGCCACCATCGACCTCACCCCCGACTGCATCGACGTCCGGCTCACCACCGCCGAGAAGGTCTGGGCCCTGCGCGGCGACCTGGCGTTCCCCCGCTCCGCCGTCAGCGGCGCCGTCGTCGTACCGGACGGTGCGCGCGCCACCCGCGGCATCCGGGCGCCCGGACTCGGTGTGCCCGGCACGCGCAACGTCGGCACCTGGCGCGGCACGGCCGGCAAGGAGTTCGTCAGTGTCCGCGGCGGCCAGCCGGCCGTCCGCATCACCCTCGCCGGCCAGGCGTACGACTCCCTGCTCATCGGCGCCGACGACGCCGTCGCCCTGGCCGCGGCGGTGCTGCGGTGACCGTCGGCCGCGCGCTCGCCGTCGACACCGGCGGGCAGCGGCTGTCCGGCACGCTCACACTGCCCGACGGCGCCGGTCCACATCCGGCGGCGCTGCTGCTGCCCGGTTCCGGGCCGATCAACCGCGACGGCGACCACCGCCGCCTGCCCCTGGGCATCCAGCGGCACCTGGCCGCCGCGCTGGCCGGCGCCGGGATCGCGGTCGCCCGGTACGACCGGCGGGGCGTCGGCGAGAGCAGCGGCGAGTTCCTGCGTACCGGCTTCCACGACAACGTCGACGACGCGGCCGCCGTGCTCGCGGCGCTGCGCGACGACCCGGCCGTGGACGCCCGGCGGCTGTTCCTGGTCGGGCACAGCGAGGGCGCGCTCACCGCTGTCGCGCTCGCCGCGCGCGGCCTCCCGGTGGCCGGCCTGGTCCTGCTCTCCGCGCCCGGGCGCACCGGCGCCGAGGTGCTGCGCGGGCAGGCCGGGCGGCTGCTGCCCACCCTGCCCGCGCCGGTACGCCTGGTGCTCCGGCTCACCCGCACCGACCTGGTGGCGAAGGTGGCCCGCAACCACGAGAAGATCCTCGCCACCGGCAAGGACGTGGCGTGGATCGGCGGGCAGCGCCTGAACGCCCGATGGTTCCGGGAGTTCCTGCGCTACGACCCCCGGCCGGACCTGGCCCGCATCGACGCCCCCGTCCTCGCGCTCACCGGCGACAAGGACCTCCAGACCGATCCGGCGGACCTGCCCGTCATCGCCGCACACGTGGGCGGGCCGGTGCAGACCGGGGTGCTGCCGGACGTCACCCACGTGCTGCGCCGCCAGCCGGGGCCGCCGTCGCTGCGGGCGTACCGGGACGAGGCGAAGCAGCCGCTGGACCCGTCGGTGGTGGAGCCGGTGCTGTCGTGGCTCGCCGCGCGCAGCGGATGAGGACACGCGAAAGGCCGGCACCCGATCGGGTGCCGGCCTTTCGCGTCGCTCTTACTTGTTCCAGTGCTGGGCGACGATCTCGGCGGCCTGCTGCTCCCACTGCGCGTACGCGTCGGGGTAGGCGCTGACCTGCACGGTCTGCGCGGCCTCGGTCAGCGGCATGTCCTGCCAGCCGTCGACCTGCTTGAGGCCCTTGAGGAACGCCAGCGTCGAGTACTCGGGATCGGTGATCTGCTCCGGCGTACCCCAGCCGCTGGACGGCCGCTGCTGGAACAGGCCCAGCGAGTCGTGGTCGTTGCGGTCACCCAGGTGACCCAGGTTCTCCAGCTTCGACTCCTGCAGCGCGGTGGCGATCGAGATGACCGCGGCGCGCTCGGGCAGGCCCGCCTTCTTGGTGGCCGCGATGATGGCCTTGGCGTTGGCGAGCTGCTCGTCGTTCAGGTCCACGTGCGACTGCGCGCCCTGCGGGCTCACGCCCTGGACCGCGACGGCGGCCGGCTTGGCGGTGTCCGCCGCGTGGGCGGCGACCGGGCCGGCGAACACGCCACCGGTGAAGGCCAGACCGGCGATACCGAGGATGCTCTTGCGCAGGATCGTGTTCATGATGGGCTCCGTTCGGGGGTCGACGCACCCGGGGGTGGATGCGTGGGCACCGTCAGGCGCTCGAAGTTCTCGGGGGATCCGGCAGCGCGAGGGCGTGCCGGGTGCATCTGCAACGACCGGCGGGCCGGGGTCATTCCCCCGGGGGGCCGCTCGGCGGCGTCACTCCGGTCGCGCACCGGGTTACAACGCCGGCCGCCCGCCCCCGATTCCGCCCGCGCAGTGCCGCCCACCACCGCCGAACCGGACATCGCGCCCACCGTCTCCACCACCCCGTCGATCATGGAGTTGCGGCGCCCGGGATGTCCGGTTGCACGAGGTCTGCGAGGTGCCACAACTCCAAGATCGACGAGAACGGCCGGCCCCCCGGGGGGCCGGCCGATTCTACGGGTGTCGGGTCACCAGACCTGCTGGACGATGTCCGCCGCCTGCTCCTCCCACTGCGCGTACGCGTACGGGTAGGCGGACACCTGGACCTTCTGCGCGGCGGTGGTCAGCGGCAGATCCTGCCAGCCGCCGACGTTCTTCAGCGCGTTGAAGAACGCCTTGCTGGAGTACTCCGGGTCGGTGATCTGCTCGGACGTGCCCCAACCGGACGACGGGCGCTGCTGGAACAGGCCCTCCGAGTCGTGGTCGTTGTACGCGCCGAGGTGACCCAGGTTGTACAGCTTCGACTCCTGCAGCGAGGTCGCGACGCCGATCACGGCGCCCCGCTCCCCCACGCCCGTCTCCTTGGCCGCCTCGACGATGGCCTTGGCGTTGTCGAGCTGCGCGTCGTCGAGCGGGATGCGCGACTGCGCGCCCTCGACGCCGTGCGGCACGAGCTTCTCCTTGGCCGGCCGGTCGGCCCTGGTCGGCACCTTGTCCAGGCCGGTGGTCTGGCCGGGCTTCACCGACTCGGTGGAGGTCTTCTTGCCGGTGGCCAGGTCGATGGCGGCCTTGGCGCCGGCGTGCGGCCCGCTGGTGACCGGCGCGGCCACGGCGACGGGACCACCGACGGCCAGGCCGCCCAGTACGGCCACCCCCGCCACGCTCAGCGCGGCACGGCGGTTACGGGAGACGGCGGCGGTCTTCGCGACGGCGGTCTTCGCGATGGCGGGGAGCCATCGAGTGAAGTGCTGCTTCACGATGGTTGCCCTTTCGATCGTTACGACGCGCTCCGGGGTGAGCGCCCCTCGAGGACTACCGCCGGGTAGGTGTTTGGGTTCCGGCGGTACGGGGGACACAACGAGCCCGTAGTGTCGGTCATTCCGGAAATGCCGGTCAGGGCCGAGGCTGCGGTCCAGGTCACCCGCGATTCCGGGCAGCAGGTTTGTGCCTACGGCAGACCGGGACGATCAGGCCGGAACGCCGAACCGGACCAGCACGTGCCAGAGCTGCTTGAGGTGCTGGAGCGTCAGCGCGGCCGGTCCCCGGTCGGCCCAGCGCTGCGGCTCGCGTACCACCGAGGCGGCGGCGCGGCCGACGAGCGCCGCGTGCAGCGGCTCCCCCGGGCCGGCGAACTCGGCGGCCACCCGTGCGGCCAGCGGCGGGATGTCGGGGCCGCGGAACTCGGCGTCCACGCCGTCGACGGGCAGCACGAAGCCGGGGTGGAAGCGCAGCGCGAGGCCGTGCCGCCCGGCGATCCCGGCGAGGTGCCGCCCCACGTCGGTGCCCCGGAAAGACGGGTCGACCACCAGCGCCTCGACGTCGCGGGCCAGGCTGATCTCGCCGTGCACCTGCGCCTCGACGTAGTCGTCGAGCGCCCGTCCCACCCGCCCGGTCTGCCGCTCCCGGCGGCCCAGCAGCGTGCCGGTGTCCATGCCGGCCACGCCCAGGGCGACGCCGGTCCCGGCGGTAGCGGTCAGCAGTGCCGCGAACACCGGCTCGAAGACGTCCACGGTGCCGGCGTCGGTGGGCTGAAGGTGGCTGTCGCCGAAGGTGAACGTGGCCCGGGCCAGCACCTCCGGGCGCAGCCGCAGGTGGCAGGAGCCGAACCGGGGGGACGCGCCGTCGGCGTGGTCGAGCAGGTTCAGGCCGCCGTACTTCGGGCGCTCCGCGGGCAGCACGCCGGGACGCTGGTACGCGCCGCCGAACATCGCCTGCTCCCAGACGTCCCGGTCGCCGCCCGGGTACGCGGTCAGGCCGCCGTTGGAGATGCCGGTCTCGAACTGGCTGCGATAGACGCCCTCCTCGTCCAGCGCCTCGACCACGGTGCGGCCGTCGGGCAGCACCCGGTCGGGATGGAAGTTGAGCGTCAGGCGCCCGTACCCGATGACCGCGGCGACGACCTCCTCATACCGGTACGCGGCGCCGGAGGCGGCGAGGTGGCGGGCGATGACGGCGAGCGCGGCGGGGCGGTCGCGCAGCGCGACGTCGCGGACGTGGCGCAGCGCGGCTGACTGGGCGGCGGTGAGGGTGGCGACCGGCACGGACGCGAGTATCACCGGACCCGACGTCGCGCGGCCACGCGGTTTCCGAGCCGGGACCGGCGCGGGAAAGCGCGACCGGGCCCGGACCGGATCACTCCGGCCGGGCCCGCTCGGGCGTGTCCTCAGTGGCCCCGGGCGATCCACTCGTCCAGGTGCGGCGCCTCGGCCCCGATCGTGGTGTCGTCGCCGTGCCCGGTGTGCACCACCGTCTCCGGCGGCAGCGTGAGCAGCCGGGTACGGATCGACTCCACGATGGTGCCGAAGTCGCTGTACGACCGCCCGGTCGCGCCCGGTCCACCGGCGAACAGGGTGTCGCCGGTGAAGACCGCGCCCAGGTCGGGGGCGTACAGGCTGCACGCGCCGGGGCTGTGGCCGGGCGTGTGCAGCACCCGCAGCGTGGTCCCGCCGACGGTGAACGTCTGCCCGTCGGTGAGCTCGCCGTCCGGTGCCGTGTCCGGGTGCACCATGTCCCACAGCACCCGGTCGGCCGGGTGCAGCAGCACCGGCGCGCCGGCGGCCCGGGCCAGCTCGGGCGCGACCCGGACGTGGTCGTCGTGGGCGTGGGTGGCGATGATCGCCAGCACCCGCCGGTCACCGATCACCTCGCGGATGGCCGCCACGTCGTGCGGCGCGTCGAGGACGACGCACTCGGCGTCGTCGCCGATCACCCAGACGTTGTTGTCCACGTCGAACGTCTGGCCGTCGAGCGAGAACGTGCCGGAGGTGACGGTGTGGTCGACGCGGGCGGTCACGGGAAGACCACCACCGAGCGCAGCACGTCGCCGTGGTGCATCCGGCCGAACGCCTCCTCGACCTGGTCGAGGGCGATCTCCTCGGTGACGAACGCGTCCAGGTCCAGCCGGCCCTGGAGGTACAGCTCGGTCAGCGCCGGGAAGTCGCGGCTGGGCAGGCAGTCGCCGTACCAGCTGGACTTGAGCGAGCCGCCACGGCCGAAGACGTCCAGCAGCGGCAGGTCGACTGTCATCTCCGGGGTCGGCACACCGACCAGCACGACGGTGCCGGCCAGGTCGCGCGCGTAGAACGCCTGCTTCCACGTCTCCGGGCGGCCGACCGCGTCGATCACCACGTCGGCGCCGAAGCCGCCGGTGGCCGCGCGGATGGCCTCCACCGCGTCGTCCTCGGAGGCGTTGACGGTGTGGGTGGCGCCGAACCTGCGCGCCCAGTCGAGCTTGCGGGAGTCGGTGTCCACCGCGATGATCGTGGTCGCGCCGGCCAGGGCCGCGCCGGCCACCGCCGCGTCGCCGACGCCGCCGCAGCCGATCACCGCGACCGAGTCGCCCCGGGTCACGTTGCCGGTGTTCACGGCCGCGCCGAGACCGGCCATCACGCCGCAGCCGAGCAGGCCGACCGCCGCCGGCCGGGCCGACGGGTCGACCTTCGTGCACTGTCCGGCGTGCACGAGCGTCTTCTCGGCGAACGCGCCGATACCCAGCGCCGGGGTCAGCTCGGTGCCGTCGGTGAGCGTCATCTTCTGCGTCGCGTTGTGGGTGGCGAAGCAGTACCACGGGCGGCCGCGCCGGCAGGCCCGGCACTGCCCGCAGACCGCGCGCCAGTTGAGCACCACGAAGTCGCCGGGCGCCACGTCGGTGACCCCGTCGCCCACCTGCTCCACGATGCCGGCGGCCTCGTGGCCGAGCAGGAACGGGTAGTCGTCGTTGATGCCGCCCTCGCGGTAGTGCAGGTCGGTGTGGCAGACGCCGCACGACTGGATGCGGACCACCGCCTCGCCCGGCCCCGGGTCCGGCACCACGATGGTGGTGACCTCCACGGGCGCGCCCTTGCGCCGCGACACGACTCCCCGGACTTCCTGGCTCACGGTGCCTCCCTCGTTGTGTGCGTCTGCACCAGAACCTACCGCTGATCATGACCCGCGAACCAACAAAGCGCGGCGGATTGGGCTGGTCATGACCGGGTACCCGGTGTGCCGGTTCTACCAGGCGGGACGGGAGTGATCATGAGGCTGTCGCATGCGCCGCTGCGGGTCGCCATCGGCGCGTACATCCTGAACTCGGGGCTGGGCAAGCGGACCCTGGAGGGCGAGGCCGCCGCGGGCGTGCACGGCATGGCCGCCGGGGCGATGCCGCAGCTGCGGCAGATCCCGCCGGACCGGTTCGCCATGCTGCTGTCCCGGGGCGAGATCGCGCTCGGCGCGGCGCTGCTCGCCCCGTTCGTGCCGTCGCTGCTGGCCGGCGCCGCGCTCACCGCGTTCGGCGCCGGGCTGGTGCAGCTCTACCTGAAGACGCCGGGCATGCGCGAGGGCACCAGCCTGCGGCCGAGCCAGGCGGGCATCGGCCTGGCCAAGGACGTGTGGCTGGTCGGCGCGGGGCTGACCCTGGTGCTCGACTCGCTGGTCCGGCACCGGCGCTGAGCCGCCCGCGCCGAAGCCGCGCCGGGCCGCCCGCGTACTCAGGCGGGTGCCGCGACCGTCGCGGCGGCCCGCTCGTCGGCGAGCCGGCGGCGGGCGGCGTTGCGGTAACGCAGCACCTGCGCCGCGCCGAGCGCCCAGAGCAGGAACTGCACGGCGAACGCCCAGCGGAACGCGGACAGCGGCGGCGCGTCGTGCCCGGCCGGGGTGGCCAGGTCGAGCACCAGGCCGACGGCCAGGATCAGCACGATCGAGGCGGCGAAACCGCCGACGTTGACGATGCCGGTGGCGCTGCCGATGCGGTGCACCGGGTTGAACGAACGGGCGTAGTCGAACCCGATCATCGAGCCGGGACCGTTCACGGCGAGCACCACCACGAGCGCCACCAGCAGCGCGTGCGGCGCCCGGCCGGGCCAGGCGAGCACCACCGCCCACATACCGGCGGTGGCGGCGGTGATCGCGAAGACCAGCACCGAGCGGTGGAACGGGTAGCGGGCGCACAAATGCGCGAGCACCGGCCCGCACACGAGCGTCACCATCGTCATCACGGTGAGCAGCCCGGCCGCCGCGGTGGGCGAGAAGCCCTGTCCCTGCACCAGGAACGGGTAGCCCCACAGCAGCGCGAACACCGAGCCGGAGAACTGGGTGACGAAGTGCGTCCACAGGCCCAGCCGGGTGCCCGGCTGGGCCCAGGCCTCGACGAGCCGGCGGCGCACGGTGGCCAGGTCGGGGGCGAGCGCGGTGGCGTGCTCGGCGTGCGGGGTGTCGCGTACCGCGACGAGGACCAGCAGCACCACTGTCGCGCCGAGCGCCGCGGCGGTCAGGAACGCCGGCGTCCAGCCCGCGCGGTGCAGCAGCAGCACCAGGGGTACGGCGCCGAGCACCGCGCCGAGCTGGCCGACGGTGCCGGTGAGCTGCACCAGCAGCGGATTGCGCCGGCCGGGGAACCAGAACGCGACGATGCGCAGCACGCTGATGAACGTCATCGCGTCACCGAGGCCGACGAGCACCCGGGCGGCGACCGCGAGCGGCACGTCCCCGGCGACGGCGAACATGAGCTGCCCGGCCACCATCAGCGCGCCACCGGCCAGCAGCAGCCGGCGTGAGCCGTAGCGGTCCAGCAGCACCCCGACCGGAACCTGCATGACGGCGTAGACGGCGAGCTGGGCGACGGAGAACGTGGCGAGCGCGGCGGCGTTGATGTGGAAGCGGTCCGCCGCGTCGACCCCTGTGACGCCGAGCGAGCTGCGGTGGAACACGGCGGTCAGGTACGCGGTCAGCGCCACCGCGTACACCAGGGCGGCGGGCCGGCGAGACGCGCTCACCGCAGCGTTCCGAGCATCCGCGCGGCGGTGTCGATGTGCGCGGCGACCGCGTCGTGCCACGCCTGCGGGTCGTCGCCGTCGAGCGCGGCGAGCTGGCCGGCGTGCTCGGTGAGGGCGACCTCGGCCCAGCCGGGCGAGAGCCGGAAGCTCGCCTCGCCCATGCGCAGCTGCCGGTCGCGCAGCCGGTGGTACAGCTCGGCGAGGATCTCGTTGCCGGCCGCCTCGACCACGGCGGCGTGGAACGAGCGGTCGGCGGCCATCAGCGCGGTGAGGTCACCGGCGGCGTGCGCGCGGCGCATCTCGTCCAGCCACCGGGCCAGGTCGGCGCGCAGCTCGGCGCGGCGCGGCCAGACCCGGTCGGCGGCGTGCAGCTCGACCAGGCGGCGGGCCTCGATGACGTCGGCGATCTCCCGGGCCGACACCGGCCGGATCAGCGCGCCGCGCTTCGGGTAGAGCCTGACCAGCCCTTCGGTCTCCAGCCGCAGCAGCGCCTCCCGGACGGGGGTCCGGGACACGCCCGTCGCCTCGGCGATCTCGCCCTCACTGACGAGCTGGCCGCCCGGGTAGACCTGTTCCAGGATGGCCTGCTTGAGGTGCCGGTACGCCCGCTCGGCGGCGGACGGCGCGATCCGGCTGGGATGCGTCATGTATCTAAGCTTGCTCCCCGGGCCGCCCTGACGGTCCGGCGCGGGCCGGGACAGTGGCGAAGGCCACGGTCAGGCCCACGGCTCCCGCAGCAGCGCCTCCACCTCGGCGGTCCGCTCGATCCGCGGCAGGAGGAGCGTGGGCAGGTCGAGCGTCACGCCCGGCGTCCGGGTTCCGTCGCGGCCTCCTCGCCGGTCCGCGCGGCCGGAACCGGCACGCCGGCCCCGGCGGGCCGGGCCGGGCGCCGGCGCATGCCCAGGGCCAGCACCCGGCCGTAACCGGCGGGGGCGGCGCGGGCGAGCAGGTCGGGCAGTTTCGCCGACCAGCCGATCAGCACCCGGCCGCGGCGGCGCTGCGCGCCGCGCAGGATCACCTCGGCGGCGGTCGCCGGGTCGATGGTGAGCAGCTTCTCGAACTGCTTGCGCCCGGCCTCGTACTCGTCCCGGGCCACGCCGCTGCCCACGCGGGCGCTGGCGGCGATCCGGGTGCGGATGCCGCCCGGGTGCACCGAGGTGACGCCGACGCCGTCGTCGACGAGTTCGTGCCGCAGCGCCTCGGTGAAGCCGCGTACGGCGAACTTGCTCGCCGAGTACGCGGCCTGCCCGGCGGGCGCGATCAGGCCGAACAGGCTGGACACGTTGACCAGGTGGGCGCCGGGCTCGGCCTTGAGCGCGGGCAGCAGCGCGTGGGTCAGGCGGACCACCGCCCGGAAGTTGATCTCGATGACCCAGAGGAACTCCTCCAGGGTGACCTGGTCGAACCGCCCGCCCAGGGCCACCCCGGCGTTGTTGATCAGCAGCCGGATCCGGGGGTGCGCGCGGTGGATCTCGGCGGCGACCCGGTCGGTGGCGTCGGCGTCGGCCAGGTCGACCAGGTGGGTCTCCACCTGCCGGTCCGGGTGCGCGGCCCGGATCGCGGCGACGGTGGCGGCCAGGCCGTCGGCGTCCCGGTCGAGCAGCACCAGGTCGGCGCCGCGCCGGGCCAGCCCGTGGGCCAGCGCCGCGCCGATGCCGCTCGCCGCGCCGGTGAGCACCGCCGTGCCGCCGGGGAAGACGAGGTCACGCATCGGTTCCTCCGGCGCTGGTCGTGGCGGCCGGTGCGGTGGCGGGCGCGCCGGCGCGGGTGAAACGTACGCCGTCGGTGAGCGGGCCGTGCCGCATCAGGCGTACGTCGCGGGGATAGTTCTGGTGCAGCCGCCACGGCGCCTGCGGACCCTGCTTGGGCAGCTGGTCGACGGCGCGCAGCACGTAGCCGGACTGCAGGTCGATGATCGGCACCAGGTCGTCGGTGTCCGGGGCGAGCGGGGTGACGATCTGCCGGCCGGTGTCGTCGAGGTGGCGCAGCAGCCGGCACACGTACGTGGCGACGAGGTCGGCCTTGAGCGTCCAGGAGGCGTTGGTGTAGCCGATGGTCATGGCGAAGTTCGGCACGCCGGAGAGCATCATGCCCTTGTAGGCCACTGTCGAGGCGAGGTCGACCTCGGCGCCGTCGACGTTCAGGGTCATGCCGCCGAGCGCGAGCAGGTTGAGGCCGGTGGCGGTGACCACCACGTCGGCGGGCAGTTCCTCGCCGGAGGCGAGCCGGATGCCGTGCTCGGTGAACGTGTCGATGGTGTCGGTGACCACCGACGCGCGGCCGGCGCTCAGCGCGGCGAACAGGTCCCCGTCCGGCACCACGCAGAGCCGCTGGTCCCACGGGTTGTAGCGGGGCGAGAAGTGCCGGTCGACGTCGTACCCGGACGGGAGCCGGCCCTTCGCGGCCCGGCGCAGGAACCGCCTCACCACGCCGGGGGCGCGGCGGCTGAGCTGGAAGTTGGCCACACCGAGCGTGACGTTCTTCCACCGGGCCACCGCGTACGCGGTCTTCGGGGGCAGCCAGCGCCGCGCGGCGTCGGCGAACGGGTCGCGCGAGGGCAGCGCGATGACGTACGTGGGTGAGCGCTGGAGCATGGTGACGTGGGCGGCCCGCTCGGCCATGGCCGGGACCAGGGTGACCGCTGTGGCGCCGCTGCCGATCACCACGACCCGTTTACCGGTGTAGTCCAGGTCGCCGGGCCAGTGCTGCGGGTGCACGAGCGTGCCGGCGTACCGCTCGACGCCGGGGAACCTCGGCGTGTAGCCCTCGTCGTAGCGGTAGTAGCCGGAGTTGGTGAACAGGAACCCGCAGGTGAGGGTGACGTCCTCGCCGGTGTCGTCGCGGTGGGCGTGCACGGTCCAGCGTGCGGTGGCGCTGTCCCACTCGGCGCGTACCGCCCGGTGGTGGAAGCGGATGTGCCGCTCCACGTCGTACTCCCGGGCGGTCTGGCGCACGTACGCCCGGATGGAGTCACCGTCGGCGATCGCCTTCGGGTCGGTCCACGGCTTGAACGAGTAGCCGAGGGTGTACATGTCGGAGTCGGAGCGGATGCCCGGGTAGCGGAACAGGTCCCAGGTGCCGCCGATGGCGCCCCGGGCCTCCAGCACCGCGTAGGTCTTGCCGGGGCATTCGCGTCCGAGGTGGACGGCGGCGCCGATGCCGGACAGGCCGGCCCCGACGATGAGGACGTCGACGTGGTCTGCGGCCATCGCTTCTCCCGTTCGCACCGGCGGTGACCGGACACTATCCATGGCCGTCGACCGCAGTCAACACCGTGTCGAGTCGAATCGACATGGTGTCGAGCGGGTGTAGCATCAGCCGACATGACGACCGCCCGTACACCGACCGGCGCCGCGCCGACGCGCGGACGGCGGGCCGGCCGGTCCACCGGCGACGAGCGGGAGACCGCGATCCTGGCCACGGCCGAGCGGTTGCTGGCCCAGCGCCCCTTCGCCGACATCTCCATCGACGACCTGGCGCGCGGCGCGGGGATCTCCCGGCCCACGTTCTACTTCTACTTCCCGTCCAAGAACGCGGTGCTGCTCACGCTGCTCGACCGCGTGACCGAGGAGGCGGACGCCGCCGCCGGGGGCGTGTTCGAGCGGCTCGCCGAGGATCCGCGCGCCCACTGGCGGGAGCTGATCGCCCGGTTCCACGCCACGTTCGGCGGGCACCGCGACGTGGTGCTGGCCTGCGCCCAGGTGCGCGGCACCAACGCCGAGGTGCGGCGGCTCTGGGCCGAGGTGCTGGAACGCTGGGTCCGCGCGGTGCAGGCCGCGATCGAGACCGAACGCGCCCGCGGCGCGGCCCCGGACGGGCTGCCCGCCCGGGACCTCGCCATCGCGCTGAACTCGATGAACGAGCGCGTCTGGTACGCCACGTTCGCCGGGGACGGCCCGGCGGTGGCCGAGCGGGACGTGGTCGACGTGCTGCTCGACGTGTGGCTGACCGCGATCTACCGGACCACCGCGCCGCCGGTCACCCCGTCCGCCGGAACTCCATGACCCAGTTGGTCTCCCAGGTGCGCTCGCCGTCGGTGGAGAACGCCTGCTCCCACCGGCAGGAGTCCGCGGTGATCCCCGACCAGAGGAACCGGCAGCGCACCGGCCGCCCCTCGTCGGTGTCGTCGGCGTAGAACTCACCGACGCCATCGGTGAACCGGGCGGCAGCTCCAGCACGCCCCGCGCGCTGTGCATCCAGTAGATCGACCACAGCCCGGTCGCCGGGTTCAGGACGCGCACCGAGGAGCCGGAGAAACCCCGGCTCGGGCAGCGCATCTCGTCGAAGCTGCCCGCGCCGTCGAAGAAGGAGCGGGCCTCGCTGACGCCGGCGAACTCGTCCCAGTCGTCGCCGCCGACGTGGCGCTGCCGCAGGCGCCGGTTCGTCACGTCCCAGGTGCCGACGAGGAAGTCGAAGTCGCCCATCAGCGACCCACCGGCCCCTCGGCCCGGGCGTCGGCCAGGTAGCCGGCCAGGTCCGGCTCGTCCGGCGCGAGCACGTGCCGGATCCAGGCGGCGCGCTCGTGTTCCAGCACGCCCAGCTCCCAGACGCACCCGACGCCGGGGCGGGTCAGGCCGACGAAGTGCGCCGGGTCGTCGTCCGGGCAGTCCAGCGCGGGCTGCCCGGCGATCGCGATGCGGCACTCGACCACGTTGTCGAAGAACCAGCTGTACGCCAGCAGGTACGCCCCGGTGTCCGCGCCCCGGTGCAGCACCACCCAGCTCGCCGGCGGGGTCGCGCCGTCGGAGCCGGGCAGCAGCGCCGGCAGGTACGCGTACGCGGCGTCGACCACCCGCGGTTCGAGCCGGCGGTCCGGCTGGTCGATGTGGTAGCGCTTGACGTGCCGGCCGCCGACCTCGACGGTCCCCGGCACGGTCAGCTCCTTGTCGTGAAAAGCCATGCGGGCACGCTAGGACCGCTCCCCTGACAGCTACTGTCAGTGGAATGCGGGCCAGTCGACTCCTGTCCATCCTGCTGCTCCTCCAGGCGCACGGCCGGCTCACCGCCGCCGACCTGGCCGCCCGCCTCCAGGTGTCGGCGCGCACCGTCTACCGGGACGTGGAGGCGTTGCACGCCGCCGGCATCCCGCTGTACGGCGAGGCCGGACACGACGGCGGCTACCGGCTCGTGGAGGGCTGGCGGACCCGGCTGACCGGGCTGACCGCCGAGGAGGCCGACCGGCTGCTCTTCGCCGGGCTCCCCGGACCGGCGACCGAGCTGGGCTACCAGTCGGTCGTCGCCGCCGTGCAACTCAAGCTGCGGGCCGCGCTGCCCGCGCCGCTGGCCGACCGGGCGGCCCGGCTGGAGCAGCGGTTCCACCTGGACACCCCGGGCTGGTACTCCGACGGCGACCCGTCGCCGCACCTGGCCGAGGCCGCCGAGGCGGTGTGGCGGCAGCACCGGGTCCGGGTGCGCTACCGGGGCTGGCGGGGCGAGACGACCCGGGTGCTCGAACCGTACGGGCTGGTGCTCAAGGGCGGGCGCTGGTATCTGGTCGCCGCCCGGCCGGACCGCGCCGACCCGGCCACCTACCGGGTCAACCAGATCCTCGGCCTGACCACGCTGGACGAGCCGTTCGATCGGCCGGAGTTCGACCTGCCGGCCTGGTGGCGCGCGCACGTGGTGGAGTTCCGGGCCGGCCTGCACCGCGACGAGGCGCGCATCCGGCTGTCGCCGCGCGGGTTCGCCCGGCTGCGCGAGGTCGGCAGCGACGTGGTGGTGGCCGCCGCCGAGGCGAGCGCCGGCCCGCCCGACAGCGCCGGCTGGGTGCACGCGGTCATCCCGATCGAGTCGCTCACCCACGCCCACGGCGACCTGCTCCGGCTCGGCGCCGAGGTGGAGGTCCTCTCCCCCGCCCCGCTGCGCGCCCGCCTGTCCGAAACCGCCACCGCCCTGGCCGCCCTCTACCACCCCCCACCCCCGTCCTCCCCGCACTCCCCACCCCTCCCCGGTTGATCAAGGAGTTTGTGTCCTTCTTGGAGATCCACTCGGACACGAACTCCTTGATCACCGGGGCGGGGATCGGTGTGACCCGGCCACCATCGAGAGGGCTCGGTCGATCTCGGAGGGTGGGGTGGCCGCGTAGCCGAGGACCAGGCCGGGTGGCTGCGGGCGCTGGCCGTGCCAGGACAGCGGGTGGACCTTGACGCCGCGGCGCAGCGCCGCCGCCGCCAGCGCCCGGTCGTCGACGTCGCCGGGCAGCGTGACCATCAGGTGCAGCCCGGCCGCGGCGCCGTGCACCACCGCCCCCGGCAGGTACGCACCGACCGCCCGGATCATCGCGTCGCGTCGGCGTACGTGCCGGTGGCGCAGCAGCCGCAGGTGCCGTTCCAGCGCGCCGGACTCCATCAGCTCGGCGAGCACGAGCTGCGGTAACGCCGCGTTGCCGAGGTCGGCCGCCCGCTTCGCGGCCACCACGTCGGCGTGCAGCGCGGGCGGCACCAGCATCCACCCGATCCGCAGCGCGGGCGCGAGCAGTTTGGAGATGCTGCCGACGTAGCAGACCCGATCCGGCGCCATGGCACGCAGCGCCGGCACCGGCGGACGGTCGTAGCGGTGCTCGGCGTCGTAGTCGTCCTCCACCACCAGGCCGCCGTCGCGTGCCCACCGCAGCAGCCGCCGGCGCCGGTCGCCGTCGAGCACCACCCCGGTCGGGAACTGGTGCGCCGGGGTGAGCAACACGGCCGGAGCGCCGGAACGCTCCAGCTCGTCGACGCACAGTCCCCGGTCGTCCACCGGGACCGGCGGTGTCGCCAGCCCGGAGTAGACCAGGTGCTGCCGTACGCCGAGGGAACCGGGATCCTCCACCGCGACCGTGTGCGTACCCCGGTCGTGCAGCACCCGCGCGAGCAGGCCGAGCGCCTGGGACACCCCGGCCACGATCACCACCTCGGCCGGGTCCGCGCGGACGCCCCGGTTGCGGGCCAGCCAGTTCGCGACCGCCAGTCGCAGCGCGGGCGTGCCGGCCGGGTCGCCGTAGCCGAGCGCGGCGGGCGTCATCCGGTGCAGCACGGCCCGCTCGGCCCGCAGCCAGGCCGTGCGGGGAAAGGCCGCCAGATCGGGTACGCCGGGAGTCAGGTCCACCTGCGCGGGTACGGCGCGCAGCTCGTCGAACGCGTCGACGCCGGGCCGGGTGGCGAACACCTCCGGTGCTCTCCTCGGCTCGGGTGGCCGGGTGACCACGGCGGCCGGCGTGGCGACCACGACCGTCCCGGCCCGGCCGCGTCCGGCCACCTGCCCGTCCTCGGCCAGCCGCTGGTACGCCTCGGTCACCACGCCACGGGAGACGCCCAGCTCGGCGGCGAGCACCCGGCTCGCCGGCAGGCGGGTGCCCACCGGCGCCCGGCCGTCGGCGATAGCGGACCGCAGCCGGGCGGCCAGCCAGTCCGCGCGGCCACCGGGCGGCGCCTGGCCGACGTCGAGCTGAAGGAAATCCGCACCGGCCGTTTTGGACTCCTCTGGAACGACGGCTTTGGCCCTGTCCATCGGACCATTATGGTCACAGGCTGGACCGCATGACAGTCGCCTTCCTGCTGACCTCACTCGTTGTCGCGATCACTCCGGGCACCGGGGTGATGCACACGCTCGCCACGACGGTGACCGCCGGACGCCGGGCCGGCCTGGCCGCTGCCGCCGGGGGCACGCTCAGCCTCGTCCCGCACGTGATCGCCGCGGTGACCGGCCTGGCCGCCCTGCTGCGCGCCGGCACCCCGGCGTTCCGCGTGGTGACCTGGCTGGGTGTGGCGTACCTGCTCTGGATGGCCTGGTCGGCGCTGCGCGACCGGGGCACGTTCGCCCTCGACCGTGACCGGCCCCCGCGTACGGCGGCGGCCGTGTTCCGGGACGGGGTGCTGCTGAACCTGCTGAACCCGAAGGTGACTGTGTTCTTCGTGGCGTTCCTGCCCCAGTTCGTACCGCCGGACGCGCCCGCCGCCACGGTGCGCATGCTCGCCTGCGGCCTGGTGTTCATGGCCGTCACGCTGCTGGTGTTCGCCGGGTACGCGCTCCTGGCCGGGGCGTTGCGCCGCCGGGTGCTGTCCCGGCCCCGGCTGACCGGGCTGCTGCGGCACGCCTTCGCCGGCAGCTTCCTCGTCCTGGGCCTCGGCCTCGCGTTCACCGCCTGACCGCCCTCACCGCTCAGAAGGAGTCCTCCCGTGCGTTTCCGTCACTCCCCCGAGATCTGGTCGGCCTTTCCCGAACTGACCTGCGGCGTCCTGCACGCCACCGGGGTCACGCCCGACGCCGACGTGACGCCACGGCTGGCCGGGTATCTCGGCGCCGCCCGGTACCGGCTCGCCGCCGGGCCGGAGGGTGGCTTCCCGGAGATCCGGGCGTGGCGTCGCGCGTTCACCCGGATGGGCTGCCCGCCGACCCGCTACCGCTGCGCGGCCGAGTCGCTGCTGCGCCGGTTGCGGCGGGACGGGGAGCTGCCCCGGCTGCATCCGCTCGTGGATCTCGGCAACGCGCTCTCCATCCGGTACGCGGTGCCGGTGGCAGTGCTCGACCTGGCCCGGATCGACGGCGACCTGACCGTGCGCCCGGCCGGCGGCACGGAGTCCTACCTGGGCCTCGGCGGGGAGAACGAGCACCCCGCGCCCGGCGAGGTGATCTTCGCCGACCAGGGCGGACAGGCGCACGCCCGGCGCTGGTGCCACCGGCAGAGCGGCGCGTCGGCGGTACGGGCCGGCACCACCGAGGTGCTGGTGGTGGTCGAGGCGATGCACGAGGGGGCGGCGCCGACCGTACGCCGGATGCTGGACGAGCTGGCGGCGGCGCTGGCCGAACAGTGGCGCGTGCCGGCGCGGACAGCGCTGCTCACCGCGGAGGCGCCGGAGTTCGCCGTGCCGGTCCGGACGGGCTGACCACGGGCGTGCCGCCTCGCGATCCGGTGACGTCGCCGGTGCGCGGGTCGCGGCCTGCGCCGGTTTCGGCGTCAGGCGTCGGGGTCGGTCCGGTCGCGCGCCATCAGCTCGTCGAACTCGGCCGGGGTGATCTCGCCCGTCCGCAGCCGGCGGGCGTTGGCGGCGAACCGGGCGATCGCCGCGCCGCGTGCGTCCGGCTCGGTGAGCAGGCCGGCGTCGGCGGTCAACGCGCTCGCGGCGCCCGCCACGTCATGCGGATCGGCCAGGTCGACCGGCTCGCCGTGCAGCTCCCGCAGGGCGTCGGCGAGTCGCGCGTCGGCGGCGTGGCCGGTGCCCCACCAGCGCCGGGCCAGGTCGGCGGTGCGGCCGAGCGAATCCTCCCCCACCCGTTCGGCGCGTATCTCGGCACGCATCATGCGCAGGAAGCGGATTGTCACGGCATCGGAGTCATCGGCGATCACGCCCGTACCCTAGCGAGCGGGTACGACGAAACCGCCGGGCGAGCCGGGGTCGTCCGGCCGGTTGAGGTCGCCGCCCGCGGGTAGTGCGCGGACATGCCCGAACGTTACGAGAACTACGACCGCGTCGCAATCGTCACCGGCGCGGACTCCGGCATCGGCAAGGCGTGCGCGGTGGCGCTCGCCGAGTCCGGTTACGACATCGGCATCACTTGGTACGGCGACGCGGCGGGTGCCAAACGCACCGCCACCGAGGTGCGCGCCACCGGCCGCCGCTGCGAGACCGCCGAGCTGGACCTGACCCGGCTCCCCGAAGCGGCGGCGGTGGTCGACGAACTGGCCGACCGGCTCGGCGGCCTGGGCGTGCTCGTCAACAACGCCGGCACCGGCCTGTCCGAACCCTTCGTGGACGTGAGCTGGGAGAAGTGGCGGGAGGTGCTGGCGGTGGACCTGGACGGGCCGTTCCTGTGCTCGCAGCGGGCCGCCCGGCGGATGCGCGCGGCCGGGCGGGGCGGCCGGATCATCAGCATCACCAGCGTGCACGAGCACGCGCCCCGGGTCGGCTCGTCGGCGTACTGCGCGGCCAAGGGCGGCCTCGGCCTGCTCACGAAGGTGATGGCGCAGGAACTGGCGGCCGACGGGATCACCGTCAACGCGGTGGCCCCGGGTGAGATCGCCACCCCGATGACCGGGCAGGAGGACGTCGACCCGTTCACCCAGGACCGTCCCGGTGTGCCGGTGGGGCGTCCCGGTGACGCCCGCGAGGTGGCGGCAGTGGTGGCGATGCTCGCCTCACCGGCTGCGGCGTACGTGACGGGGGCGTCGTGGGCGGTGGACGGGGGGATGCTGCTGATGGGGCCGCAAGCGTCTGCGCTGCCTTCTGATTCGTGGCGTTCCGTCTAGGCGGTCAGCCGCCCGGCGCGGGGGCAGCGGGCGGCCCGGCCCGTCACTACGGTGCGGAGGATGCACAGTTCCCATCCGCTGGTGGCCGGCGTCGTCCACGAGGCGCCCGGCTCGACCGTACGACTGCGCCCGGTGTCCGAGGACGATCTGGCGATGCTACGCCGTTTCGCTGTCGAACCCGGGCTGATCGGGCTCGACTGGGCCGGCTTCCGGGACGCCGCCGCGCCGGCCCGCCGCTTCGCCGAGGACGGCTACCTCGGCGAGCAGGTGGGCGGCCTGATCGTCCAGGTCGATCCCCCCGACGTCGCGGCCGGATTCCTCAGCTATCGCCAGGGCCAGTACGGCGGGCGGGCACCGTACTGGGAGATCGGCATCGTGCTGCTGCCCGAGTGGCGCGGCCGGGGTCTCGGGTGGCGGGCCCAGGCGCTGCTCTGCGACTACGTGTTCAGCCACACCCCGGCGCAGCGCATCCAGGCCGGCACCCATGCCGAGAACGGTGCCGAGCAGCGATCGTTGGAGAAGGCCGGCTTCCAACTGGAGGGGGTGTTGCGGGCCTGTGAGTTCCGGGCCGGCGCCTGGCGGGACGGGTGGCTCTACAGCCGGCTGCGCGACGACCCGTCACCGCTGTGACCGCTCGGCGTCCCCTGGTCAAGGTGCGGGCTCGGCTCCGATGACCGCATCGAGTGGTGTTCGCTTTTCCGGGTAGTGGCAGGCGGTGAGCTGCCCGCCGCCGTCCCGCGTGGTCAGCGCCGGTTCCTCGGTGGCGCAGTGGTCGGTGGCTTTCCAGCAGCGGGTACGGAAGCGGCAGCCCGACGGCGGGTTGAGCGGGGTGGGCACGTCGCCGGCGAGACGGATGCGTCCGGCGGGGCCGAGGGCGGTGACGTCGGGGATCGCGGAGAGCAGGGCCCTCGTGTAGGGGTGCTGGGGGCGGGTGTAGATGGTGTCGCGGTCGCCGATCTCGACGATCTTGCCGAGGTACATGACGGCGACGCGGTGGCAGAAGTGCCGCACGACGGCGAGGTCGTGGGCGATGAACACGAACGCCAGGTCGAGGTCGCGTTGCAGGTCGCGTAGCAGGTTGATGACCTGCGCCTGGATCGACACGTCCAGCGCCGAGACGGGCTCGTCGGCGACGATGAGTTTGGGTTTCAGCGCCAGGGCGCGGGCGATGCCGATGCGCTGACGCTGCCCGCCTGAGAACTCGTGCGGATACCTGTTGTAGTGCTCCGGATTCAGGCCGACCAGCTCCAGCAGCTCCTGCACCCGGCGTTTGATGCCGCCGGGCGGGGTGATGCGGTTGACCTGCAACGGCATCGCCACGATCCGCCCGACCGTGTGGCGCGGGTTCAACGAGGCGTACGGGTCCTGGAAGATGATCTGCAGGTCCTGCCGCAACGCGCGCAGCTCACGACGCCCACCGTGGGTGATGTCCCGCCCCGCGAAGGTGATCGACCCGGAAGTGGGCTCCAGCAGACGCACCAGCATCCGACCCGTCGTGGTCTTCCCACACCCCGACTCCCCCACCAGCCCGAGCGTCTCGCCGGGCCGCACGTCGAAGTCCAGCCCGTCGACCGCCCGCACCGCACCCCGGGCACGCAGCCCCTGCCGCACGGGGAAGTGCTTCGTCAGCCCCCGCACCGACAGCAACGGCTCGCTGTCCGACGCCGCCAGGACGGCCGCACCCCGCCGGCCGTCGACAGCGCCCGTCGTGTCCTGGTCAGCACTCATCGGGCCACCCCCACCTGCGCGACCTCGTCGCGGTAGATCCGCTCCCGGTCCGCCGCCGGCAGATGGCAGGCAACCAGGTGACCCGCCGCCCCGGCCGGAACCAGCTCGGGCACCTCGGTGCGGGACCGGTCGCCGTTCACGTCGGCCCACCGGCACCGCGGATGAAACGCGCACCCCGACGGAAGGTTGATCAACGACGGCGGGTTGCCGGGAATCGGCACCAGGTCCGCGTCCGCGTCACCGTGCAACGACGGCACACTCGACAACAACCCCCACGTGTACGGATGCCGCGGCGCCCGCAACACCCGCTCCACACTCCCGTGCTCCACCGCCCGGCCCGCATACATCACCAGCACGTCATCAGCCACCTGCGACACCACACCCAGATCGTGGGTGATCAACACGATCGCCGACCGGAACTCGGCCTGCAGATCGGCCAGAAGGTCCAGGATCTGCGCCTGCACCGTCACATCCAACGCCGTCGTCGGCTCATCCGCGATCAACAGATCCGGATCGTTCACCAACGCCATCGCGATCATCGCCCGCTGCCGCATCCCACCCGAGAACTCGTGCGGATATTGGTCGAACCGCTTCGCCGGCTGCGGGATACCGACCCGGCCCAGCATGTCCACCGCCCGCGACCGCGCCTCCCGCTTCCCCGCCCTCGGATGATGCACCCGATACGCCTCAGCGATCTGCCTGCCCACCGAGTAGTACGGATGCAACGCCGACAACGGATCCTGAAACACCATCGCCATGTCCCGGCCCCGCAGCCGCCGCACCCCCTCCTCACCCAACCCGACAAGCTGACGCCCACCCACCCAGATCTCCCCCGAGATCGCCGTCCGCTTCGCGTTGTGCAAGCCGAGGATCGCCAACGACGTCACGCTCTTACCGGAACCGGACTCCCCCACGATCCCCAACGTGCGACCCCGCTCCACCGTGAACGACACCCCGTCCACGGCCCGCACCACACCGTCCTCGGTGTCGAACCGCACCCGCAGATCCCTGACCCGCAGGTACGGGCCATCGCCGCGACGCGGCGCCGGAAGCTCCACCATGTCCGATCCCTCCCCTCAGCTCAGCCGGACCCGTGGGTCGATCACCGCGTACAGCACGTCGACGACGATGTTGGCGACCACGATGAACACCGCTGCCAGCAGCACCGTCGCCATCACCACCGGCAGGTTGAGGAACTGCACCGCCTCCACTGTCGCCTTGCCGAGACCCTGGAGGCCGAAGATGGTCTCGGTGATGAACGTGCCGCCGAGGCTGGTGCCGATGTCCAGCCCGGCGATCGTGACGATCGGCGTGATCGCCGCTCGCAGCGCGTGCCGGGTGTGCACCTTCCGGGCGGGCAGCCCCTTCGCCCGGGCGGTACGGACGAAGTCCTCCGACAGCGTCTCCAGCATCTGCGCCCGGGACAGCCGGGCGTACAGCGCCGAGTTGAGGAAACCCAGCGTCATCCAGGGCAGCAGCAGCCCGGCCGCCCAGCGCAGCGGGCTCTCGGTCAGCGGGGTGTAGCTGGGGAACGGCAGCAGCCCCGTGGAGTAGACGAGCAGGTAGAGCAGGATCAGCCCGAAGAAGTACACCTGCATCGACGCCCCGGCCAGCGTGACGCCGATGGCGGCGCGGTCGAACGCCGTACCCCGGCGTAACGCCGACACCATGCCGAGCGAGACGCCGAGGCCGAGCCAGAGCACGGCGCCGCCGAGAACGATGCTGAACGTCACCGGGGCGCGCTGGGCGACGATCTCGGTGACCGGCTGGTTGTTGCGGAACGAGTAGCCCAGGCACGGCGCCGGGCAGTCCTGCCGGAAGTCACCCTCGCCGTAGGTGCGGCCGGCGAAGACGCCGCGCACGAAGTCGGCGTACTGCCGGGGCAGCGGCTGGTCGATGCCGAGCCGGCGCTCGACCTGGGCGATGTCCTCGGCCGTGCAGTTCTTGCCGCACATCACCTTCGCCGGGCTGCTCGGCACCGCGAAGAAGAGACCGAACGTGACCAGGCTGATGACGACCAGGGTCAGGGCGGCGACGAGCAGCCGCCGTACGACGAAACGGAGCACGGGAGCACCTCCCCCGAGGTCGGCGCGGGGACGGCCGCCGTGGCCGCCGCCCCCGTGCGGCTGTCACTTCTTCACGTAGATGCCGTTGAGCGAGATGATCCCGAACGCGTCGCTGAGGAAGGCGTTGCCGACCTTCGAGCCGTGCAGCTCGTAGGTGGCGTCGTAGTAGCAGGGCACGACCGGGGCGTACTTGTCCATGATCAGGCGGTCGAGCGCCATCCAGCCGGCGTCCTGCTCCGCGGCCGGCAGGTCGCGGACCCGGTCGATCTCCGCGCTGACGGACGGTTCGTTGAGGTACGACAGGTTCTGGTTGCCCTCGGCCACGATCTCCCGTCCGTCGTAGACCGGCGGGATGACGGTCGAACCGGTGGGCCAGTCCGAGCCCCAGCCGGTGAGGTAGAGGTCGTACGGGTTGTCCTTGCGGCCCACCTCGTCGTAGTAGCTGCTGTTGTCGATCGGCTTCATCACGATGTCGAAGCCCATGTCGGTGAGGTTCTTGCGCAGCGCCTCGGCCTGCTGGGTACGCAGTTCCAGGTTGGAGTGGGCGAGCACCAGCTTCGGCCGCTTGGCGGCGAGCAGCTCGGCGGTCTTGGCCTTGTCGCCGGTGACCGGGGCGTTGAACAGGTCGTACTTGACGAAACCGGCGGTGGTGGGCGACATGAGCGTGGTGGCCGGTGAGCCGGCGGCCTGTCCGCCGAGCACCTTGAGCAGGGCGTCCTTGTCGACCGCGTAGTTCAGCGCCCGCCGTACGCTCAGGTCGGTGACCCGCTGGGTGTTGATGCTCAGCACCCAGTTGTACTGCGTCGGGCCGCGAACCACCCGGTCGGAGACGCCTGCGCCGGTGGTGCGGGGCAGCACCGACGGCGGCACGTCCGACCAGCTCAGCGCCGCCTGGTCGGCCGGCCCGTCGGCGACCAGGCGCTCGGCGATCTGGGCCTGCTCCAGGCCGAACGTCATCCGGATCGCATCCGGGTACGCGTTGCGGATCGGGTCGGTCGCCGGATCCCAGTTCGGGTTGCGTTCCAGCTCCAGCGACACGTCGCGCTGGTAGGACTTCACCCGGTACGGCCCGGACGAGAACGGCCGCAGGTCGTAGTTGGCGCGGGTGTCCTTCGCGGCGGGCACGGGAGCACTGGTGGGCAGCGCCGCCGCGTACGGCAGGTCGCAGTGCGGCTGCGGGAAGGTGAACCGGATGGTCCGGTCGTCGGGCGTGGCGACGCCGTCGGGCACCGGCTTGCCACCGTCGTACGGTCCCTTGTAGGTGGCGTTGTACGCCCCACCCGGGTAGAGCCACTGCTGGATGTAGTGCGGGCCCTCGTTGAGGTTGGCCGCGAACGACCGGGCGATGCCGTGGGCGACGTCCTTGCTGGACACGGGCGTGCCGTCCTCGTACTTCACGCCGTCGCGCAGGGTGAACTCCCAGACCTTGCAGTCGCCGTTGACGTCCTTGCCGGGGTCGGTGGCCAGGTCGCCGACGAGCAGCAGCTTGCCGCTGCCGTCCTCCTTGTAGCCGTTGAGCGCGCGGTAGAGCAGCCCGCCGGCGACCTGCTGCACGTTGACGTAGTTGCGGGCCGGGTCGAGGTGCTCGAAGTCGGCCGGCTGCATGACGGTGAGGGTGCCGCCGCGGGTCGCCCCGTCGACGTCCTTCGCCGGGCCCTGGTTGTCGGCGGCCTCGTACGAGATCGAGCCGCTCTGGGTCTTGGTCTTCTGGTCGTCGTCGCCACCGCCGTCGGTGGTGGGGCTGCAACCGGCGGCGGCCAGCGCCGCCGCGGCGAGGACACCTGTCAGTGTCCGGGTTCGTGCGCGCACGGTGTGCTCCTTCCTGCCCGGCGGCCCCCGCCGGCCGGGCACTGATGGCCGTGGGGACTACCGGGTGGAGCGGGGGTCCAGCGAGTCGCGCAGCGCGTCGCCGAGCAGGTTGAACGCCAGGACCAGCAGGAAGACCGTCAACCCGGGGAACAGGGTGTACCAGGGGTCGCTCGCGACGTAGCCGATGCTGTTGAAGATCATGCGGCCCAGGTCGGGCGTGGGTTCGGTGACGCCGATGTTGACGAACGCCAGCGCCGCCTCGATGGCGATGAACTGCGGCACCATCAGCGAGACGGTGACCAGGATCGGCGCCCAGATGTTCGGCAGCAGCTGCCGCAGCAGGATGTGCGCGGTGCCGGCGCCGGCGGCCCGGGCCGCGTCGACGAACTCCCGTTCCCGCAGCGAGATCACCTGCCCGCGGACCAGGCGCGCGGTGTACGTCCAGCTGAACAGGCCGAAGGTGGCGACGATCAGGGCCACGCGGAAGGCCGGCGACGGCGCCTCCCGGTCGGAGTAGAAGCGGTCCTGGAGGATCGGGATGACCGCGAGCGCGAAGATGAGGAACGGGAACGCCAGCGTGAGGTCGATCAGCCAGTTGACGACGCCGTCCAGCCAGCCTCTGGCCCACCCGGCCAGCACTCCGACCGCGACACCGATTCCGGACGCCAGCAGCGCCGAGGTGAACGCGATGAACAGGGACGTCCGCAGGCCGTAGACCAGTTGCATCAGGATGTCCCTGCCACTGCCGGGTTCGAGTCCCAGCCAATGGTCGGCGCTGATTCCGCCGGCATACCCGATCGGCATTCCGAAATCGTTGAGACGGTCCACGAACTTGTCGGTCGGGTCGATTCCGGTGAGCCGTCCCAGCAGTGGCGCACCGAGCGCGACCAGGGCGGCGACGGCGAGCGTGACGGCGCTGGCCCGGGCCGTACGGTCGCGTTTGAGCCGCAGCCAGGCGAGCTGGCCGGGTGACCGGCCGACGAATTCGCCGGGCCGGCCGGCGGGGCCGGGAACGGCCTCGACGTCGGGGCCGGGAGTGGCCGGCGGGTGCGACAGTTCGCTCATGAGCAGTCCTCCCGATGGGGACGAAAACGCCCTGCCATCCGACGGTAATGCGCTTCCGGACACTGGAAAGAATCGTTCCGGTAACGGCCGTTCCGGTTGTCGTGCATTGACAACGATCCGGCGTACGGAATGCATCGGCGCAATAACGGCGCGATTCGGTTGTCAGCCTTTCAGGTGGCCGTGCCGCAAATTCGGAATGCGTTGCCGCGAGGCGCTCAGGCGGTTGTCAGCCGTTCGGGCACTCCCGTACGCCGATGTCACACCGGACGGGCGACCGGGGCGGCCGGTGTAACACTTCGTGACTCTTCGCGTTCACACCGTCCACCTAGGGTTCTCGGCGGTCCGGTTCGCACGACGTGCCGGGCCGTCCACCGGCCCTCATCCGGGCCCCGACGGAAGGACCACCCATGCCCTTCGCCCGACGTACCGCCGCTCTGGCACTGGCCGCCGCGCTCGGCGGCCTCGCCGTGCCGGCCGCCCCCGCGGAGGCCGCGCCGCGCCCCGGCCCGCAGACCCCCTCGGTGCTGCTGCTCACCGTCGACGACGGCGCCGGCGTGCGTGCCACGGTGCTGACCTGCGGGCCCACCGGCGGCCTGCACCCCGACCCGATCACCGCCTGCCGGCTCGTCGCCCGCGTCGACGGCGACCTGGACGCGCTCGACGTGGACGGCGCGCCGTGCACCTCCCAGTACGCCCCGGTCGTCGCGCGTGCCGTGGGCTTCTGGCAGGACCGCCCGGTCTCCTACACCCGGACGTTCGGCAACCCCTGCCTGATGCAGCGCACCACCGCCGCCCTCTTCACCTTCTGACGCCCGCCCATCCCCGCCTGTTCTCGTTGATCATGAGGTTGGCGGCGGTTCCGGTCCGATTTGTCGCCGTCAACCTCATGATCGACGGGGCGGGTGGGGAGGGGTGGGGTGGGGTGGGTGGGGTGCGGAGAATGGGTGTGGGGTGTTGGGAGGGGGAACTGTGGCACTGGGCTCGGACGCGGTGGGTGGCGGGCGGGAGTTGCGGGCGGACTGTTCGCGCTGCGCCGGGGTCTGCTGCGTCGCGCCGGCGTTCACCGCGTCCGCCGACTTCGCCATCGACAAGCCCGCCGGGCGGCCCTGCCCGAACCTGGGCGCCGACTTCCGCTGCGGCATCCACACCGAGCTGCGGCAACGCGGCTTCCCCGGATGCACCGTGTTCGACTGCTTCGGCGCCGGTCAGCACCTCACCCAGAACACGTTCGCCGGCCGGGACTGGCGCGCCGACCCGGCCACCGCGCAACGGATGTTCGACAGCTTCGCGGTGCTGCGGCCGCTGCACGAGCTGCTCTGGTACCTGACCGAGGCGGTACGTCTGACCCCGCCCTGCCCGCTGCGCGACGAGCTGACCGTCGCGCTCGACGAGACCGCCCGGCTCACCGACGGCACCCCTGACGAACTGCGCGCCCTCGACGTCGACGCGCACCGGGACCGCGCCAACCGCCTGCTGTCCCGCGCCGGCGAACAGGCACGAGCCGGGCGGGCCGGCCCGGACCGCCGGGGCGCGATGCTGATCGGGGTGGACCTGCGCCGTACCCCGCTGACCGGGGCGAACCTGCGCGGTGCCTGCCTGATCGGTGCCGACCTGCGGGGCGTACGCCTCGGCGCCGCCGACCTGACCGGCGCGGACCTGCGCGGGGCCGACCTGCGCGGCGCGGACCTGGGCGAGTGCCTGTTCACGCACCAGTCGCAGCTCGACGCCGCACGCGGCGACCACCGAACGGTGCTGCCGCCGGGGCTACGCCGCCCGGCCCACTGGTCCCTGACGCTGACCCCGGCACACCCCCGCCCGCGCCGCCGCCGCTGACCCCGTCGACGCTCCCCGGCCCGCCCGCACCCGCCACCGCTGCCCGCCACCGCCTCCGGCCGTCGGCCCGCCCCTCGGCGCCCGCCCCGAACCCGCACCGGCCGGCCGGCGCAGGCGCAGGCGCAGACACAGCGTCGATCAAGGACTTTGTGTCCCCGTCAGCCCCGCCTCGAGCCGCAAACTCCTTGATCACCGCAGCCAGGGGGACGGGTTCCCCCGAGGAACTCCTCCTCGACCGGCCCACCGGAGGGACCTCGGCGGTGATCAAGGGGTTTGGGTCAGGTTCGGGGCCGGATCGGGACACGAACTCCTTGATCAACCGCGAGACGGGGCCGGGGCCGGGGCCGGGGCGGGCCGGCGGATACGGGAAGGCGCGGGTTTGGTGGGGGTGGGGTCGGGTAGGCGGCCGGACGGCTGTCGACCGACGGGAGGGCCACCGGTGGGGTATCGGGCACGCGACGGTGAGGAGCCGGTCGACCCGGCGCACGCCGAGGACGAGGCCGGGCAGGTTCCGCTGGTGCAGACCGCCGCGGACACCGACGTGCCGGCGCCCGCTCCCAGAGCGCCGAAGCCGGACGAGGTGACCGAGGACGACGGATCCGGCATGGCGGGCGGGGCGTCCGGCAGCAGCTCGGGCGGCTCCTCGATGCCGACCCACCCGGACGCGGCCCGCCGACCGGACGCCGCCCGCTGAAACGGGCGCGAGCCACGGAACGGACACCGGCCACCGAACCGGGGCAGGCGACCGACCGGGCACCGGCCACCCAACCGATGCAGGCCCCTGAACGAACACAGGCCACCGAACCGACGCAGGCCGACGAACGTTTGCCGTCACCCGCTGCGGGCAGGAGTGCGACATGACCAGTGAACAGTCCTTCGGCCGGGCGGCCGGCGACGAACCCGACGGCGCGACCGCGTACGAGGCGTCCCTGCGCCCGCCGGGCGAGTCCCTGCACACCACCGACGACACCGGCGACGACTTCGCCGACCTGCCCGCCGAGGACCGGCGGTCGGCACGGGAGGTCAGCCGCGCCGGTTACGACGTGGCGGCCGTCTCCGGCACCGGCGACCCGTCCGAGGAGCCGGAGGAGATCGAGGAGGGCCGGCCGCTGCGCTGAGCCGTACGCGGGGTGGCGGCGGCGCCGCTCCGCGCCTCGGTCATGCCCCGGTTCGCCAGCGCGTCGGCGCGCTCGTTCTCCGGGTGCCCGTTGTGGCCCTTCACCCACAGCCACGTCACGTCGTGCCGGGCGCACGCCGCCTCCAGCGCCTGCCACAGGTCGGCGTTCTTCACCGGCTGCTTCGCGGCGGTCAGCCAGCCGTTGCGCTTCCACGCGTTCAGCCAGCCGGTGATGCCGTTGCGCACGTACGTGCTGTCGGTGTGCAGCCGTACCGTGACCGGGCGGGTCAGGCTCTCCAGCGCCCGGATCGCGGCGGTCAGCTCCATCCGGTTGTTCGTGGTCGGGGTGGCCTCGCCGCCGCACAGCTCCCGCTCGTGCCCGCCCCAGCGCAGCACCGCGCCCCAGCCGCCGGGCCCGGGATTGCCGCTGCACGCGCCGTCGGTCCAGATCTCCACGACCCGGCCGGTCTCCGCCTCCACCATGCCCGGCAACCTACCGGGTACGCGGGCGCGCGGGACCACCCGACCCGCCGCGCGCGGCTAGCGTGCGGGCATGACCACTCCCCCGGACTTCGCGACGCTCTGCAACTTCCGTGATCTCGGTGGCTGGCGGACCGGTGACGGCCGCACCGTCGCCCGGGGCCGGCTCTACCGCTCCGACTCACTGGCCAAGCTCGCCGGTGCGGATCTGGAACGGTTCGCGGCGCTGGGCGTGCGCACCGTGATCGACCTGCGGTACCCGTGGGAGATCGCCGACCGCGGCCGGGCCCCGGAGAGCCCCGGCGTCACCTGGCACAACCTGAGCATCGAGCACCGCCCGTACGTGCAGGCCGACATCGATCCCGGCGTGGACCCGTGGCGCTACCTGGCCGACCGGTACGCCGAGGTGGCCGAGGACGGCGTGGCCGAGCTGCGCCGGGCCCTCGAGGTGATCGCGGACGGCGAGCACCCGCTGGTGTTCCACTGCGCCTCCGGCAAGGACCGCACCGGGCTGCTCGCCGCGCTGGTGCTGTCCCTGCTCGGCGTGGACGACGACCAGATCGCGGCGGACTTCGCACTCACCGAGCACGCCACCGAACGGCTGGTGGCCGAGTGGCGTGAGCGCAACGGCGGCGCGACGCCGGGCTGGCCGGCGTACGGGCGGGCGCCGGCCGAGATCATCCGGCTGGTGCTGGCCGACCTGCGAGCCGCACACGGTTCCGTGCACGGCTACGTGACCGGCCGGCTCGGCGTCGGCGCGCACACGATCGACGCGCTGCGCGCCCGGCTGCTCACCGGCGGCACGAACCCGCTGCCCACCCAGGGCACCACCGGCAGTACGCCGACGACGGCCACCCACTGAGCGCCGGTGACGGCCGAGCGGCGGCGACCGGATAAGGCAACTACGGACGCTCGTGCGGGACCGCGTCGCCGAAGGCTAGCGACGCAGCCGGGCGCGCAGCCGGCCGGCCGCGTCGCCGAGCACCGCGCCGGTCATCGGCAGCAGCGGGCTGGACCGCATCACCGCCAGGTCCTCGGCCGGGCTGGTCACGCCGTCGAGGAACCGCAGCACCCGCTCCGGCGGGTTGCGGTCGAACAGCCGCTCGAAGAACTCCACCCCGCCGACGTGTCCCCGGTCCAGCGCGCGCAGCGCCACCGCGTCCATCCACAGGTGCCGGCCCGGGTACGCGGGCGCGGGCACCGGCGGGCGGCCCGCGGCGAGCGCCCGGGCCACCTGGTCGGCCTGGCGCAGCATCGCGGAGAACGTGAAGCCGGTGGACGGGCGGGTCGCCCCGCCCGCGGTGCCCAGCCGCACCACCCGTGGGCTCGGGCGGGACTCGAACGGGCCGTCGGTCATCGGGATCACGCCGTCCTCGACCTCCCGCACCCGCAGCGCGGTCAGGTCCAGGCCGAGCAGGTCCGCGTAGCCGCGCAGCGCCGCGTCGTACCCGGCGTCGTCGAGCAGCTCCGGCCCGAACTCGGTGTACTCGACGAGCGCGAACCGGTCGTCGACCGGCAGCACGTACCCGAAGGACACCCCGCGCTGCGGCTGCGGCGTGCGGAAGTCCATCAGCACCGCCCGCTGCGGGTCGAACGTGGGCCGGTCGGCGGCCAGCCACCAGCCCCGGAAGTGCTGCAACCAGCTGGTCCGCCCCGGCCGCGACGGCCGCCGGGGCCGCGAGTCGAGCACCCACCCGGCCCGCACCAGCTCACGCCCGTCCGGGTCGCACACGGTCACCCGCTCACCGTCGTCGCGCAGCTCCCCCGCCGGGGCGCTGACCCGGACCGCGTCCAGCCGCCGCTCGGCCTCGGCAGCCCGGTCGTAGACCGGGGCGGAGCGCAGCATGGCGTACCGCAGGGGGTGCAGCGGCAGGACGCGGCGGCCGGCGGGCGTGACCACGTCGACCTGCGACCAGCTCGCGCTCAGCAGCGGGTCCAGGTCGTCGCCGGGCCGGCCCCAGAACGCCCAGGTACGGTCCTGGCCGCGCTTGTGCACCGGGTCCACCACCGCGACCCGCAGCCCGGTCACGTCGTGCCGGTCCAGCGCGGCCAGGACCAGGGACGCGGCACCGCCGCCACCGACCAGCGCGAGGTCGACGTCGACCGGGAAGGATGCGTGCATCCGGCCACGCTGCCACACCGGCGGACGCCGCCACAGGCCGACCCGCGCTCAGGCCACCGGCGCGGGCTTCTGCGGGGCCGGCTCGGCGTAGGCGGCGGCCACCGTCGCCCGGTCGAAGACCCGCCACGTCGCGGCGATCACCGCGACCGCCACCACGAAACCCACCCAGTACGGCGCGGTGATGCCGAACCGGGCCGCCACCACGCCGCCGAGCAGCGCGCCGACGCAGTTGCCGCCCGCCGCGACGAACAACGTGGTGCTGCCGACCCGGCCCATCAACGCGTGCGGGGTGAGCCGCTGCCGCAGCGAGTTCGCCACGATGTTCCACAGCGCGCTGTGCGCCCCGAACGCGAACAGCGCGAGCCCGACCACGACCGCGCTGCGGGAGGCGGCGAGCGCCAGGTGCAGTCCCGCCTCGACCAGCAGCCCCGTCCGCACCGTCCAGGTGGGCGTGATCGCGGCGATCAGCCGGTCCCCCACCAGCGAGCCGAGCACGCCGCCCACGGCCATGCAGGTGAACAACGCGCCGTAGCCGACCGAGCCCAGCCCCAGCCGCTCGGTGGCGAGCAGCACCAGCACCGCCACCGCCGCGGTCAGCGTGACGTTCAGCAGGCCGATCAGCACCGTCATGGTGCGCAGCAGCCGCTGCCCCCACAGCCAGCGGAACCCCTCCGCGACCTCCGCCCGCACCGAACGCCGCTCCTGAAGCGCCGCCCCGCCCCGGTACGTCCCGGCGAGCAGCCCGACCAGCACGGCGCTGAGCGCGTACGTGCCGGCGTTGAGCGCGAACGGCAGCGACGCCGCCAGCACGAACAGGAACCCGCCGAGCGGGCCGGCGATCATGTTCTGCATCACCTGCGTGCCGCCGCCCAGCCAGCCGTTGGCGCGTTCCAGCAGCGAGCGCGGCACCACCGCCGGCAGCACCGCCTGCGCGGCGGTACGGAACACCACCTCGCCGGTGTTCACCACGAACAGCACCGCGTAGAGCAGCGCGATCCCGGCCCGATCGGCGAGCATCGCCACCGCCAGGGCGGCCAGCGCGCCGACGCGTACCCAGTCGATGAGCACCATCAGCCGCCGCCGGTCCACCCGGTCCGCGAGCACGCCACCGGGTAGCGCGAACAGCAGCCACGGCAGCCACGACACCGCCGCCCCGGCCGACACCACCAGCGGATCGTCGGTGATCGACGCCACGTACAGCGGCGCGGCCACCGTCGCCGTCCCGCTGCCCAGCGCGGACAGCGTGCTCGCCGTCCACAGTCGGGCGAAGCGCCCGCCGAGCCGTTCCCCCGTCACGGCGAGGCAACCTACCAGCGGAGACGTGCGCCGCCGACCGGTTTTACCGGCGGCGGGTGTTGAGGCGGGCCGCCTGCCGGTTCAGGTGGTCGCGTTCGGCCAGGCTGGACGCCCGGCGGGCCGCCTCCGCGTACAGCCGCGCCGCCGTGTCCGGGTCGCCGTCGCGTTCGTGCAGGTACGCCGCCACCGCCGTGTACCGGGGCAACGTGTCGTCGAGCGCCGCGAGCGCCGCCAGCCCGGCGCGCGCGCCGTCCGCCTCGCCGACGGCGACCGCCCGGTTGAGCCGGGCGATCGGGCTGCCGGTCAGCCGGACGAGTTCGTCGTACCACTCGACGATCTGCACCCAGTCGGTCTCCGCCGCGGTACGCGCGTCCGCGTGCAGGGCCGCGACGGCGGCCTGGGCCTGGAACTCGCCGAGCCGGTCGCGGGAGAGGGCGGTCTGGAGGATGCCCACGCCCTCGGCGATCAGCGTGGTGTCCCACCGGCTGCGGTCCTGCTGGGCGAGCGGCACCAGGCTGCCGTCGGGCGCGGTCCGGCCGGCCCGGCGGGCGTGGTGCAGCAGCATGAGCGCGAGCAGCCCGGCCACCTCGGGGTGGTCGATCGCGGCGGCGAGCTGCCGGGTGAGCCGGATCGCCTCGGCGGCCAGGTCCACGTCGCCGGAGTAGCCCTCGTTGAACACCAGGTACAGCACCCGCAGCACGGTGGCCACGTCGCCGGGCTGGTCGAAGCGCACGCCGGACACGGTCCGCTTGGCCCGGCTGATCCGCTGCGCCATGGTGGCCTCCGGCACCAGGTACGCCTGCGCGATCTGCCGGGTGGTGAGCCCGCCGACGGCGCGCAGCGTCAACGCGACGGCCGACGACGGGCTCAGCGACGGATGCGCGCAGAGGAAGTAGAGCCGCAGCGTGTCGTCCACCGCCGGCACCGGGCCGGGCGGCGGCTCCTCGTCCACGACGTCCTCGCGCCGGCGCCGGGCGGCGTCGGCGCGGGCCGCGTCCAGGAACCGCCGCCAGGCCACCGTGACCAGCCAGCCCAACGGATCGCGGGGCGGCTCGGCCGGCCAGGCACGCAGCGCCTCGACGAGCGCGTCCTGCACGGCGTCCTCGGCCGCCGCGAAGTCGGCTCCGCGGCGGACGAGGACACCGAGCACGCCCGGGATGAGGCTGCGGAGCGCGACCTCGTCCATCGGACGGCTCACTCGGTGATGGTGGGCGGCCCGGTCAGGAACGGGCGCAGCTCCAGCCACTCGTGGATCGGCTTGCCGTCCTGCCCCGGCGCGGCCGACAGCTCGGCGGCCAGTTCGAGCGCCCGCTCGTAGCTGTCCACGTCGATCACCATCCAGCCGGCGATGAGGTCCTTCGTCTCGGCGAACGGGCCGTCGGTGACCGGCGGGCGTCCCTCGCCGTCGTAGCGGACGAACGTGCCCTCCGGGGCGAGCGCCTGGCCGTCGACGTACTCGCCGCTCTCCTGCAGCCGCGCCGCGAACTCCTGCATGTAGCGCACGTGCGCGGAGATCTCCTCCGGCGTCCACTTGTCGATCATCGGCATGTCGGTGACCGGGGTCGGACCGCCGCGGTAGTGCTTCAGGAGCAGGTACTTCATCGGTGTCTCCTCGTGGAGGGTGCGACCCATTCTGGCCGCGTTCACTCCGGGGACGAAGCCGGCCCTCCGTTCTCGACATCGGCGGCGGAGGAATTTCCGGTGCCGGGTGTCACGTCGCGTAGAGCGTCCTAGGAGGCTAGTTCTGAGGGTCCGGGCCGCCCACCCCCGTCGCGGCGGCCCGGACCCGTCACCCGGCAGTCCGGGCCGTCACCGGACGGCGGTCCGGCGCAGGCCGGTGATCAGCACCGCGCCCGCGACCAGGTGCAACGCCACGAGCGTCAGCGTCGCCGCCCGGCCGACTCCCCCGCCCAGCGGCCCGAGCACCGACACCAGCAGCACCAGCACCGCGACGGCGGTCCAGGCGGTCCGGGCCCGGCCGGTGAGCCGCTCCAGCAGGGCCAGCAGTGCCCAGCCGGCCAGCCCGGCGAGCAGCGTGCTCACCACCACGGCCACCGGCGTCACCCGCTGCTCGGCGGAGCCGGTACGCGCGGTCAGCTCCACCCCGGCCACTGGTACCGCGACCAGCCAGCCCAGCAGCGTGGCAGCGGCGGCCGTGAGCACCGTCAGCAGGCGGTCCCGGCGGCGGTTCGGGCGGGCGGCGACGGTCGGCATCGTGTTCTCCATCGGTGGCTCCTCCACATCGGGACGACTGCCGGGAACGCTAGGCCGGGCAGGCCGTCGCCCGGATCGGGCCGCGGAGCGGTTCCCGGCTCCGTCGCCGGAACGACCACCGGGCCGGATCTCCGCCTGCCGACCGATGAGAAGCGGCGGACCGGCGGCCTAGCATCCGGACATGAGGTGCGCGTCCCGGTCCCGGATCCTGCTGCTGCTCGACGGCGGCATCGCCACCGCGAGCCTCGCCGTCTGCCTGCTCGCGCTGCTGGCCTCCGACGCCGGCCCGGCCACGTCCGGCGCGACCGCCGTCGCGGTCGGCCTGGCCGCGGCGCAGGCGAGCTGTCTGCTGTGGATCCGGCGCCACCCCGGGTACGCCGTCGGCGTCGCCGCGCTCGCGGGCGCCGGCCTGGAGGCGCTCTGCCCGCAGCTCGGCTGGCTCGGCCTGGTCGCGGTGCCGATGGCGTACGTGGCCCGGCTGCGCCCGCCCCGGTACTCGCTCGTCGTGCTCGGTCTGCTGCTCGCGCCCACGCCGTGGAAGCTGGTCACCGGCGGCTGGCGGGATCTGCTGCTGGCGGTGACCGCGCTGGGCCTGAGCTGGACGCTCGGCGAGTTGCAGCGGGGCCAGGCGCAGCGGCGCTGCGAGCGGGAACGGCAGGTACGCGCGGCCGAACGGGAACGGATCTCCCGCGAGCTGCACGACGTGGTGGCGCACCACGTCGCCGTCATCGCCGTACAGGCAGCCGCAGCCGAGGACGTGTTCGACGAGCAGCCCGCGCAGGCGCGGGCCGCGCTCGCCGCGATCGACGCCGCGGCCCGGTCGGCGCTCACCGAACTGCGGGCCATGCTGCACGCGCTCGCCGCCAATGACGGGTCCGGCCCGGACGGGCCGCAGCCGGGACTGGCGCAGCTCGACGCACTCGCCGACGCGGTACGGGCGGTCGGCCTGCCGGTGACGCTGCGCCGGGACGGCGACGGCGAGGCGCTACCGGGCGGGGTGCAACTGTCGGCGTACCGGATCGTGCAGGAGTCGCTGACCAACGCGCTGCGCCACGGGCACGCCACCCACGCCGACGTGGACGTGCGCTACCGGGACGGGGTGCTGCGGCTGGAGGTGGTCAACGACGGCCCGGCACCCGCCCGCCGGCCCGGTACGAGCACCGGGCGCGGCATCGTCGGCATGCGGGAGCGGGCCCGGCTGCTCGGCGGCACGCTCGACGCCGGCCCGCTGCCGGCCGGCGGCTTCCGGGTCCACGCACGACTGCCGGTCGGGGCGGCGCGGTGACCGTGCGGGTGGTGGTCGCCGACGACCAGGAACTGATCCGCGCCGGGCTGCGCACGATCCTCGACGCGCGACCCGACCTCACCGTGGTCGGGGAGGCGGCCGACGGCGTCGAGGCGGTGGCGGTGGCGACCCGCACGAGGCCGGACGTCGTGCTGATGGACGTCCGGATGCCCCGGCGCGACGGCATCGCCGCCACCCGCGACCTGGTGGCCGCCGGCAACCCGGCCCGGGTGGTCATGCTGACCACATTCGACCTGGACGAGCACGTCTACGCCGCGCTGCGCGCCGGGGCGAGCGCGTTCCTGCTCAAGGACACCCGTCCGGCCGACCTCGCCGAGGCGGTACGCGTGGTGGCCCGGGGCGAGGCCCTGCTCGCGCCGACCGTGACCCGGCGGCTGCTGGACCGGTACGCCGACCGGCTGCCCGCGCCCGCGCCCACCGGCGACGTGCTCGCCGCGCTGACCGCCCGGGAGCGGGAGGTGCTGACGCTCACCGCGCGGGCACTGTCCAATGCGGAGATCGCCGCCCGGCTGCACCTGAGCACCGCCACCGTGAAGACCCACGTCTCGGCGATCCTCACCAAACTGGGCCTGCGCGACCGGATCCAGGCGGTGGTGCTCGCGTACGACACCGGCCTGGTCCGGCCGGAGCCGCCGGTCCGGTAAGGGTGGACCGGCCCGGCAGGGACGAACCGGACAACGGGCCCAGACGAGCCGAACCGGAACGGGCTGCCGTCCGGCCTGGCCCGGCATGTCCGCCGTCTCGTGGCGGCAGGGAGCACACCGGACGGCAACGAAGATTTCTCAATTACCCCCAGTGACCGCCCCAACCCTCCTAGTGTTGGCCACACCGGTGCTCGTCACGGAGTTGGCCACCCGAACGACGTCCCACGCCTACAGCGGACGAAAAGTGAGGGAAGACGCGGATGAAGGCACAGTCATTTCTCGGATCGGCGGCGTTCGGCGTGGGCCTCGGCGCACTGCTGCTCCCGGCCGCCGCACTGGCGGACACCAGAGTCTCACCCGCCACCACCCCGGTCGGCGGCACCGTCGTGCTGACCACCACGTGCAACCCGAACGCCGGTGACGCGATCTTCCGGGTCACCGGCCCGGACCGGGACCAGAACGTCCGGTCCACCACGGCCGCCGCAGGCGGTGGCCTGAGCGCCGAACTGTTCACCGCCGGGTTCACGCTCGGCACGTACACGGTGGCCACCACCTGCGGCGACGGCAGCGACGGCGGCAGCGCCACGTTCACCGTCACCCCGATCGGCGGCGCGCAGGCCGGTGGCGGCGGGCGGGACGGCGACACCGGGGTGCTGATCGCCGGTGGCGTGCTGGCCGCCGGGGCGCTCGCCGGTGGCGCGTACGCGGTCATCCGCCGCCGCCGCGCGGGCGCCGTCGCCTGACCGGTTCGCCGAGCGGTCCGCCCGCGCCGGAGCATCCGGCGCGGGCGCCGCGTCCCTGTCGGACGGAGGTGGGATGCTGTCGGAGTCGCAGCGCCGGTCGCGCCTGCACGCCGCCGTCGTGGTCACCGCCGTCACCGTGGCCGCCGCCACCGGCGCCGGGCTGGTCTCGGCCGGGCTCGGCACCACGTCGGCGTCACCACCGCAGCCCGGCGCGTCCGCCGCGCCGCCCACCGAACGCCCCGGTACGGCCGGCCCGGCGCTGCCCCGCGCCACACCGGTGCGGGTCACCATCCCGCGCATCGGCATCGACGCCGAGATCGTCCCGGTCGCCACCGACTCGGACGGCGCGCTGGAGGTGCCGCCGCTGGAGCGCCCGGAGCTCACCGGCTGGTACCACCCCGGTCCAGCGCCCGGCCAGGCCGGCAACGCGGTGCTGGTCGGGCACGTCGACTCGCAACACGGCCCGGCGGTCTTCTTCGACCTCGGACGGCTGCGCCCCGGCGACACGATCCGGGTGCTGCGGGCCGACGGCCGGACCGCCACGTTCACGGTGGACGGCGTCGGGGCGTACCCGAAGGAGCGCTTCCCCACCGCGCGGGTCTACGGCGGCGACGCGGCGGCGCGGCTACGGCTGATCACGTGCGGCGGGCGGTTCGACCCGCGTACCGGCAGCTACCCGGACAACATCGTCGTCTTCGCCACCGCGACCCGGTGACGCTCACCCGGCCAGGTCGGCCAGTTCCGCGTCGAGCAGGCCCGCCAGCAACTCCACCCGGCCCGGGTCGTTGTCGGCGGTGATGTTCCGGCTGGGCATCTCGACGGTCATCAGCAGGTAGAGATACAGCCGGTAGAGGCCGAGCCGCCGCCGCGCCCCGGCGTCGAGCGGGAACGGCGCCGCCGCCCGGTAGGCGCGCACCAGCGGGTCGTCCGGCTCGTCCTCGGCGCGGCGGAACAGCAGCGGCGACACGAGGTCCATCAGCGGGTCGCCCCACAGGTACCGCTCGCCGTCGACCAGGCCGGTGAGCCGAGGGGCGCCGTCCGGCCCGGCGACGGCGAGCACGTTCCCGGCCCAGCCGTCGAAGTGCAGCAGCGCCGGGCGGTCGACCGCGTCGAGCACCGCCGCGTGCCGGCCCACCAGCTCCCGGATCCGGGACGCGGGCACGGGTAGCGGCACCGCCCAGTCCGCGGCGTCGGCGAGCATGTCGTCCACCATGGCCGTGTAGGCGTCCCGCCAGGTGCCGGCACAGGCCCGGTCGCCGTCGTAGCCGTACCGCTCGCCGGTGACGGTGTGCAACGCGGCGAGCGTGCGGCCGAACTCCGCGCGCAGCGGCCCGACGTCCGCGCCGGCCTGGCTCAGATCCCAGAGGGTACGACCTGGTAGCCGTGCCATGAGCAGCCAGTCACCGAGGTCGGGGTGGCGGCCGTGGTGCAACAGCATTGGCGTCGGCACCTCTGGCGCGCGGGCCGCCACCAGGCGCAGGTAGTGCGCCTCCGCGCCGATCATGTCGCGCTCGTAGCGCAGCAGCGGCACGTGCGGCGGCGGGCCGACCTTGAGCACCACGTCGCGGCCGTCGGTAAGGCGTACCCACCAGACGGCGGCGAAGCCGCCACCGCTCAGCGGGCCGCAGCCGGCCACCTCGGCGCCGGGTCCGAGCGAGACGGTCAGGTAGCGGCGGACCTGCGCGGGGTCGAGGGCACGCTGAGTCGGACTCACGCTCATGGTCCCGGGAGCGTAGTGGGTTGGGATGTAAGGAAGGGCCCCCTGTTAACGCCTCCGGTAGAGGAAGGGCCCCTTGTTAACACCGCCCCGGCGCTTGGGAGAATCACGGAATGGCGAGACGGGGCGAACGGACGACGGCCTGCCCGTGCGGCACCGGCCGGCCGTACGCCGATTGCTGCGCCCCGGTCCACCGGGGCGAGGCGACGGCGGCGACGGCGGAGGCGCTGATGCGGTCCCGGTTCAGCGCGTTCGCCCTCGGCGACGCCGCCTACCTGCGGCACAGCTGGCACTCCGCCACCCGCCCGGAGCGGCTCGAGCTGGACGCGGGCACCCGCTGGACCCGGCTGGAGATCGTGGAGACCGGGCAGGGCGGCCTGTTCGACAGCGCCGGGACGGTCCGGTTCCGGGCGCACTACCGCGAGGGCGGCCGGGCGGGCGTGCTGGCCGAGCACAGCCGCTTCGCCCGCGAGGACGGCCGCTGGGTCTACCTCGACGCGCTGCCGCAGTGACGCCTGCCCCACCGCCGAGGCGCGGCGGGTGTTAATAAGGGGCCCTTCCTCTACCGGAGGCGTTAAGAGGGTGCCCTTCCTTTCCGGCCCTAAGCGGGGCGCGGGGTGGGCTGGGCCAGTTCGGCGATCTCGCGCGGCAGCTGGGACAGCGCCTGGTTGAACTGGGCCGGCCCGACCACCCGGTGCAGCGCCTGCAGCACCGCCCGGGCGCCGCGCTCGGCGTCGGACGGTGTCGCGCCGGAGCGCTCGGCGATCCGCCGCAGAAACTCGTCGTACCCGAAGACCTCAGGGTCTTCGACCCGGGCGCGCGCCAGCAGCGGACGAAGCTCGTGCGCGACGTGCACGGACAGGTCGTCGGCCTCGCCGCCGCTGATCCGTTCGGCGAGCGTGCGCAGCGTCGCCTGGGTCAGCGCGCGGGCCGTCTCCACGGGCACGCCGGCGCGGGCGGACACCCGCGCGTAGAACTCCGGTTCGGCCATCGTCGGTCCTTCCGTCGCAACGGCAGCGTGGCTACCCGCCGCCGGCCGCGGCAAACACGGCTCAGGCCAGGGCCCGCGCCGCCGAGACGATCGCGCCCACGCCGATGCCGGCCCGGTCGAACTGCTGGGCGGGGGTGCCGGAGCCGGGCAGCCCGCGTACCGCCAGGTGGTTGACCCGGGCCGGTTCGCCCAGATCGGCGAGGGCCTCCAGCACGGCCGAGCCCAGGCCGCCCTCCGGGTAGTGGTCCTCGACCACCACCAGCCGCCCGCCGGTCTCCACGACGGCCTCGGCCAGGCGCTGCCGGTCCACCGGCTTGATCGAGTACAGGTCGATCACCCGGGCGTCGATGCCCTCGCGGGTCAGCTCGTCGGCGGCGGCGAGGCAGAGGTGCACCGTCACGCCGGTGCCCAGCAGCGCCACGTCCCCGCCGTCGCGCACCATCCGGCTGCCGCCGATCGGGAACGGCTCGGCGTCGTCGTAGAGCACCGGGTACGCGCCGCGCGTCGTCCGCAGGTAGCACACGCCCGGCTGGTCGGGCATCTGGGCCACCAGGGCCGCGCAGGAGACCGCGTCGGCCGGGCACAGCACCGTGGAGCCGGGCACCGCGCGCAGCGCGGCGATGTCCTCCAGCCCCATCTGGGACGGGCCGTCCGGGCCGATCTCCACCCCGGCGTGCGAGCCGACGAGCGCGATGTCGGCCCGGGACACGCCCGCCATCCGGATGAAGTCGTACGCCCGGGACCAGAACGCGGCGAACGTCGCCGCGAACGGCCGGTAGCCGCGCACCGCCAGGCCCACCGCGGCGGCGGCGAGCTGCTGCTCCGCGATGAACATCTGGAAGAACCGATCCGGGTACGCGGTGGCGAAGCGCTCCGCCCGGGTGGAGTCGCTGACCTCGCCGTCGAGCGCGACCACGTCGGGCCGGGCGGCGCCGAGGGCGCGCAGCGCGTCACCGTACGCGTCCCGGGTGGCGACCTTCGCGCCGCGCTCGTACCGGGTCAGCTCCGGCTGTCCGTGCTCGGCCGGGGCGGTGCGCGGCGCGGCGGGGGGTTTCGGTCCGGCGACCCGGATGCGCCGGGGGCCGCCGAGCGCCCGCACGGCGCGCTCGGCCAGCTCCGGGTCGAGCTGCTTGCCGTGCCAGGCCGGGTCGTTCTCCACCTCGGGTACGCCCTTGCCCTTGACCGTGCGGGCCAGCACCACAGTCGGCCCGGAGGCGTCACGTGCCTGCCCGTACGCCTCGTCGATCGCGCCCAGGTCGTGGCCGTCGACCACGATCGCCCGGCAGCCGAACGCCTCGACGCGCCGGCGGTAGGTGTCCAGGTCCCACTCCAGCTCGGTGGGGCCGCGCTGGCCGAACCGGTTGACGTCCACGATCGTGGTGAGGTTGCGCAGCCCGTAGTGGCCGGCCTTGTCCAGCGCCTCCCACACCGATCCCTCGGCGGTCTCGCTGTCGCCGCAGAGCACCCAGACGTGCGCGGGCGACCGGTCGAGGTACTGGGCGGCCAGCGCCACCCCGACGCCGATCGGCAGGCCCTGCCCGAGCGAGCCGGTGGCCACGTCCACCCAGGGAAGGACCGGTGTGGGGTGGCCCTGAAGGCGCGACCCGGACCGCCGGTACGTCTCCAGCAGCTCCTGCTCGCTGATCGCGCCGGTGGCCCGGAACACCGCGTACAGCAGCGGGGAGGCGTGCCCCTTGGAGAAGATCAGGTGGTCGTTGCCGGGGTTGCCCGGGTAGGACCAGTCGTAGCGCAGGTGCCGGGCGACGAGCACGGCGAGCAGGTCGGCGGCGGAGAGGCTGGACGTGGGGTGCCCGGAGCCGGCCATCGTGCTGCACCGGATCGCGTCCACCCGTAGCTGGGCGGCCAGCTCCGCCAGCCCGGTCAGCTCCTCGTCGCGCAGCGTGCGCTCTGCTTCCAACGTCACCGCGATCGTCTCCCGGGTCGCCGATCTTCCGGACCAACGCTAGGCCAGAAAAGCTACCATTGGTCCCTTTTCTGGCGATTCATGCCCGACCGGTGAGCAGCCAGAGCGCCACCAGCAGGTACGGCAGCACCGCGACCGCGAAGGCCGCCGGGTTGCCCACCGCGCCGGCGAGCAGCCCGTACCCGCCGTAGAAGGCGACGATGGTCAGGTCGGTGGCCATCCCGGCCAGCGACGTGACGGTGGCCCGGGCCGACCCGGCGATCCGGGCCTGGAGCCGCACGTCGGCGAGCACGGTGGCCAGCTGGAACGCGGCGAACGCCGCCGCCAGCAGCAGGAACCCCGCGGGGTGCCGCAGCAGCGCCCCGGCCGCCGTGGCCCCCGCCGCGAACACCAGCAGACCGGCGTACCCCCGGTGGGACAGCCGCTCGCCCAGCGGCGCGAGCAGCCCGCCCGCAGTCATCCCCGCCCACACCAGCAGGAGCAGCAGCGGTACGCCCACCTCGGCCGTGCCGGTGTCGGCGGCCAGCAGCCCGGTGTACTCGTCGAGCCCACCCCAGATCGCGGTGACGGCCGCGACCAGCAGCACGGCGGCACGGACACGGCGGTCGGCCCGCACCTCGCCGAGCCCCAGGCGCAGGCTGTCCAGCCAGCCGGGCTCGTCGTCACCCGGCCCCTCCCCCGGCTGGTCACCTGCCCTCGGCCCATCGGGGGCGGCGGCTGGTGGGCGGTGCTCCGGGAAGCGGGCGGCGACGGCCGCCGCCAGCAGGCACGTCGCCACGCTCGCCGCGCCGACCGCGAGGTAGCCGCCGAGCGCGAACACCGGCCCGGCGAGCACCCCCGACCCGACCGCGCCGAGCACCTCGGCGGTGCGGGTCCGGCCGATCAGCCGGGCGTACCGGTCGGCCGCGCCGAGGCGTTCCAGCTCGGTGAAGACGAGCGCCTCCAGCGCCCCGGACCGCAGCGCCCCACCGGCGCCCCAGAGCAGGAACCCCACGGCGAACGCCGGATAGGACGGCAGCAGCACCCAGAGCGCGAACCCGCCGGCGGCCAGCAGCGGCGCCAGGCAGAGCAGCAGCCGACGCGACACCGCGTCGGCCCACACGCCGGAGGGCACCTCCAGCACGATGCCGGCGACCGCCCAGAGCACGAACAGCGAGGAGATCTGCCCGACCGACAACCCGGTGCCGGCGAACAGCAGCACGTAGAGCGGGTAGAGCAGGACGAGGTCGGTGAGGAACGCGTACCCGTAGAGCGTCGCCGCCAGACGGCGGGTCGCGGGCACGCGGGCAGGAGCGACGAGCATGGAACCTTCCCACGGGACGTGACGGACACCGGCCGGAATGCACGGCGTCCGCGGCGGCCCGCGGCCTCGTCGCTCAGGAAGGCATCAACATCGCCAGGTCATGCCGGAATCCTATCCCCCGCGCGGCGACCGGGTGGTCCCCCGGCGGGCACGCAACCGGGGCGGGACCGTGCGGTCCCGCCCCGGTTCGTCGCCGCTGTCGGGTCAGCGGCGGAACTTCTCCACGTCGGCCTGCGGAATGACCATGGTGGCCTCGCTGTCCGCGGCCTGCTCGGCCGTCGGCTGGCGCGGCGTGGCCGGCTGGGTGCGCTCGGAGTCGGCGACCGCCGGGATGTGCTGCGTGGCCTCCGCGCCCGCCTGCGACGGCACCGGCTCGGTGGCGTCCGCGCCGGCGGCGGCCGGCTGGGTACCCGGGTACGCCGGGACCGGCTGCGTACGGTCCGCCTCGGCGTCGCGGCTCACCGGCTGGGTCAGCTCGGACTCGGCGTACGGGCCGGTGGCGGCCAGGCGGGCCTCGACGTCACGCCGGCCGGCCTGGTACGCCCGGGCGTGCGTGGCGATGGTGCGCGACTCCTCCTCGGCCCGGGTCAGCCAGTTCTCCCAGCGGCTCTGCATCGGCCGGACCAGCCCGCCGCCGACGCCGACGACCAGGATGCCGCCGACGGTGGCGAGCACCGCGATCAGCACCGGGGTGGTGACGGTGGTGGCGACGCCGATCTGGTTGAGCGCGGCGATGACACCGAGGCCCAGGATGAACACCGAGGCGAGGTTGGCCAGCACCCGGCCGTACGAGAGGCCGCCGAGCGCGCTGGAGATGATGTCCTTCACCGCGCGGGCGATGGCCGCGGCGACCACCACGATGACGATGGCGACGAACGCCCGCGGCAGCCAGGCGATCACACCGGCGATCAGGTCGGAGATGGGGTTCGGACCCCAGATGCCGAACGCGAGCTGGAGCGTGACCAGCAGCACCCCGTAGTAGGCCAGCTTCGCGACGATGTCGCTGGCGTCGTACTTCGAACGGGCCAGCGCGGTCTTGATCCCGCCGCGCTCGACGGCCCGGTCGAAGTGGACCCGCTCCAGCACCTTGTCCACGAGCTTCAGCACGGCCTTGGCGATCAGCCAGCCGACGACCAGGATCGCGACGAACGCGACCGCCTTGGGCAGGAACAGCATCACCGAACGGAACGCGTCGCCCACCGCGTCGCCGAAGTTGTCTCTCATCGAAGGGCCTCCACGTACGTGCTCCAGGTTTGTCCGGGTGAGGGCTACCCGGACGCGCGCGCGGGGAAACGCGGTCAGCCTCCAGGGCAGCGGTAGACGACGCGGGTGCTGGCCTGCGCCGTCGTCGGTTCGACGATGTTGACGGTGGCGATGCCGGTGGTCGTCCCGGCCCCGGTGAACGTCCACTTGAGGGTGAGGGCCGCCGTCTGCTGCCCGCTGCCGACCCGTTCCGTGAGCACGGCGCCGGGCGGCGCGTCGGAGCGGAACCACTGGTAGCGGATCGTCCCGCCGCGCCCGTTGGTGCGCACGGTGGCCACCACGTCGACGGTCACGTCGCAGGCGACACCGGCCGGCCGGGGCACCGCGACAGTGACCCCCTCGACCTCCAGCGGGCGCAGCCGCTGCCACAGGTAGAGGCCGACCGCCAGCAGCAGCACCACGGTGAGCAGCGTGGACAGCACCGAGACGACGCGACGCCAGACCGGACGTGGCCGGATCGGAGGCGCGGTGGGCCAGGGCGGTGCGGGCGGCGGCGTCGCCGGCACGCCCGGCCCGAAGCGCAACTCGCCGCCGGGGCCGGGCCCTGGTGCGCCGCTCGCCGCCCGCGCGTCGCCGGTCCGATCCGGGTACGCCCCGGCGCCCGTCGCCGCCATTCCGGTGGCCTGGCCTCGGGGCGGGACGCCGGTGGGCTGCCACGACGCGGTGGGCTGCCACGACGCGGTCGGTTCCGCGCCGGTCGGGCGCGGGTAGACGGTCGCCTGCCCGGTCGTGTCTCCCGGTGCGTGGCGCAGATGGACCGTCGCCTCATCCATCGGATTCGCCGGAGCCGGACGCAGACTCACAGTCGGTTCGCCGGCTGCACCGTCCGGGGTCGCGCGAAAGTGGACAGTCGCCTCCCCCGCGTCGTCTGACCGGCCCGGACTCAAGTGCACGGTCGGCTCCGCGCCGCGCGGTGCCGGCGTGGCCGAGGCGAGGTCTGCTGTGCGGTCGTCCCCGCCCGGGACACCGCTCAGGTGGACGGTGGGTTCACCGGCCGGCGGACGGTCGGCCACCGGTCCGGAGAGATGGACGGTGGGCTCCGACCCGTCCGTCGCCGCCGGGACGTCGACGGACGGCGGCACGGCCGGGTCCGACCGGTCGACGGCCGGCGGCATCGTCGAGTCGGCGTCGGCTCGGGGCCGGGCGAGGTGGACCGTGGGCTCGGCGGCGTCCGTGTCCCCGGTGACCGGCAGGGCGCGGGTGGGCAGCGCCTCGGTGGGCTCGTCGGGGCGGGTCACGCCGGCCGTCCCCGGGACGGGCTGCGGTGCGGGGCAGCGGGCACTGTCGTACTCCTAGCCGGGGGTGCAGTCGTGGTAGAGCGTCACGTACACCGGTGACGCGGAGGTGGTCGTGTTGCCGGCGGCGTCGGCGGCGGTGACCCGGACGGGGATGCGGGCGCTGCGCTTGGGCGTGGACAGCGGGCCGAGCGTGCCGGTGAACACGCCGCGCCCGGCGGCGGCCATCCGGATCGTGCCGGTGGCGCCGTCGAGGGTGTAGCCGAACGTCACGGTCAGCGCGGCCGGGCCGCTGCGGTCGTCGGTGACGGTGGCGGTGACGGTGCTGCTCTTGGCGCCGTAGGGGCAGCCCTTCGGGTCCAGCTCGCCCGGGTCGGCGCGGACGCCGTCCACGACCGGTGCTGTCACGTCCGGCGGCGGCGGGCTGGTGGTGCGCGACGCGCTGGGGGTGGGCGTGCCGGTACGGGCCGGCGTCCCGGCCGGGTCCGGGGTGGCCGACGGTGCGGGAGGTGGCGGCGCGGCGGACGCGGCCGACGGGCTGGGCGTCGGCGACGGGCTCGGCGACCCGGCGCCGGTCGGGTCCGGTGTGGGCGCGCCGGTGGTGGCGGGACCGGCGCTCGCCGGGCCGGCCGGACCGGCGGCGGGCGGACCGGCGGCGGGCGGGCCGTCGTGGGCGGCGTAGCGGTAACCGGCGCCCCCGGCCAGGACGGCGGCGACCAGGGCGCCGGCGGCGAGCGCGGTACGGGTGCGGCCACTGCGGAACCGTCCGCCCCGGCCGGTGGTGGTGGTGCCCAGCGCGGTGTGGGCCACCGCGGTGGCGCCCTCGGCCCGGTCCGGGAACGGCCACAGCGCGGCGAGCAGCGCCGCCCGCCGGGCCAGCTCACGCAGCCCTCGTTCCTCCCACCCGCTGTCGTAGCCGCTGCCGGCGACCCGTTCCAGCAGTTCCAGGAACACCTCGGCGGACGGCGGGCGGTCGTCGGGGCGTTTGGCCATGCCGTGGCGCAGCAGTTCGTGCACCGGCGGGGGCGCCGCCTCGGCAGGGATCGGCGCGCTGGCGTGCTGGTCGCGCAGGGAGAGCAGGTCCGGTCCCTGGTACGGGGGCCGGCCGGTGAGGCACTCGAAGAACGTCGCGGTGGCGGCGTAGACGTCGCACGCCGGGCTGGCCGGGGCGCCGGTCCACTGCTCGGGGGCCATGTAGCGGGGCGTGCCGGAAACCGTGGTGTCGGAACCCTGGCCGATCGGCATGGCGATGCCGAAGTCGGCGAGCTTGCTCAGCCCGGCACCGGTGACCAGCACGTTCTCCGGTTTGTAGTCGCGGTGCACGACACCGTGGGCGTGCGCGGCGGCCAGGCCGGCGAGCGAGCCCTTGAGGACGCAGAGCGCCGCCTCGGGCGTGGTCGGGCCGTGTGCGCGCAGCATCTGGCGCAGCGAGACGCCGTCGACCAGCTCCATCACGATGGCCGCGCCGTGCGGGCTCTCCACGTACTCGTAGAGGCGGCTGACGTGCGGGTCGTCGATCTCGCCGAGCAGCCGGGCCTCGGTGCGGAACGCGGTCCGGAACGCCGAGTCCTCGCCCAGGTCGCGGACCAGGTACTTGATCGCGACCGGGGTGCCGGTCGGGTCGTGGGTGGCGAGCACGACGCTGCCCGACGCGCCGGCGCCGAGCCGGCGGACCGGCGTGTATCCGGACAGTTCCCAGCCGCTCATGCGACAGACTCCACGGCGTCCCACGGGCGGATGTCGGACGCCGCCCCGCTCGTCATTCTCACCGTGGCGCAGCCGCCGGCCATCGCCGCAACGGCTGCTTCCGGACGCCGGTCGGCGCCCGGTCCCGCGGACGGCACGGCACCGCACGGCAGGTGGTCGGTATCGGACACACCGCCACGAGTACCAGACCCCGGCAACCGCCCTCAGAGGCGGCGGGGTGGGGGGATTCCTGCGGGTGGGGGGTTGCGGAGCAGCCAGAGGGGGTTGCTCGCGCCGACTATCTCGCCGTCGCGGTCGCGGACCTGGGTGCGCACGTACGTGCCGGCGCCGACGCGCACCGGCAGGTCGTGCCAGCCCGGCCGCAACCGCCGCCAGGCGACCTGCTCGACCCGGACCGCCGGTGTCGGGTCCGCGACACCGGCCCGGTCGACCTCGCCGGTGACCGTCTCCAGCGTGGCCCCGGCCGGCAGGTCGGTGGCGCGCAGCCGCACCGTGACGGTGTCCGCGGTGAGCACGGCGAGCGCGCCCATGGCGCTGCGGCCACCCAGTTCCAGGTCCAGCGCGCCCCGGTAGCCGGCCAGGTCGGCGAACCACGCCTGCCCGGCGCGCAGCGCCGCGACCAGGTCGTCGCGGCCGGTCGAGGCCGCCCACACCGAGGTGATGTTCCGGTCCCGGCCGGCCCGCCAGTCGGTGCCGTCGTGGTCGTCGGTGACCCCCACGGCGGTGAGCGGGATCGCGTTGCGGGCCGCCACGTCGTACGCCCAGAGGTGGTCCTCGACCGGCCGGCGTCCGATCTCGATCAGGTCGACGCCGAGCGCGTTGCGGCTCACCAGCAGGCGGGCCAGTGATTCCCGGCGCTCCACGTCCAGCGGGTGGTTCCAGCACACCACCCCGCCGTGCGCGTGCAGGAACCGCACCATCTCCTCGGTGGCGTCGACGTCGTTGTCCCGGTACGGCGGGGACGGGAAGCGCGGCAGCGTGCCGTCGCCGCCGAACCAGTTGAGGTGCCGCACCATGGACACCTCGTACGCGCGGTGGTGGGTGACGCCGGAGTACGCACCGTCGTAGCCGCGCAGCACCTCGGCGCGCAACTCCTCGCCCGCCTGACCGGCGCGGCGGGCGCGGTCGAAGACGAGCCGGTCCACCAGGTACGCGCCGCGTGCGCCGCCGGCCGCGGTCACGCCGAGGCGCAGCCCGCGCAGCGAGTTGTCCCCGGCGACCAGGCCGGGCCAGAGCCGCCGAACGTCGGCGAGCAGGTCGAACGTGTGCCGCCGCCACACGCCGGCCGGGGCGGGCAGCTCGACCGTGCCGTGACGGCCGTCCACTGTGTGCCGGACCGCGTCCACGCCGCCGAGGCGGTAGCGCAGCACGAGCTGCCCGGCGGGCCGGCCGGGCCCGGCCGGGTGGTGCGACAGCGCCACCTCCACGGTGAGCGTGGCGTCCCGGCCCGCCGCTTCGGGGCGTACGTCGAGGTGCAGCTTCGTGTCGGAGATGTTGGCGGTGTGCGTCCAGTTCCACGCCTTGCCCGCGTACCAGAGGGTGCCGGAACCGGCGGCGGTGAGGCGCAGCGCGCGGCCCGGGCCGTCGGGGGCGTCCGGCGCGTCCACGAAGTCGGCGGTCGAGGCGCGCAGGTGCCCCTCGGTGGCCGGCTGCCAGGTCCAGGCCAGGCCGCCCTCGCGTTCCTCCGGGCCGTCGAAGTGGACGACCCGGCGGTGGTCGTGGGCGGCGACCCGGAAGTCGTGGTCGGTCCACCAGAGCACGTCGACGCCGTTGCGGCGGGCCTGGTCGAGGTGGGCGGCGTAGCTGGCCACGCCCTCGCTGAACGAGGCGTGCAGGTGCATCGCCATGCTGACCGGCCGCCGGCCGCGCGGCGGTGGCGGCGGCCGGTCGTTCGTGGCGGCCAGCCCGACCGGCACGCCGATCCCGGCGACCGCCAGACCGCCCGCGGCGACGAGCACGCTGCGCCGGTCCAGCCGCCCGTGACCCGCCATGCCACTCCCCCATCCGCCGCCGTCAGCGTACGGGCGGACGGTCAGCGCGGGGGCACCGCCACCCGGGCGGCGAGCGGGCGCCCGGCCAGCCGCCGGATCGCCAGGTACGCCTCGCAGCCGAGGCAGAGCCCGAACGCGGCGTTGAGGAACGCTGCGGCCAGCGCCGCGCCGGTGGCGGCCAGGCCGAGCGCGGGCAGCCCGGCGAACCAGCCGGCCGCGCCGACGGCGCTGAACACCAGGCCGACGACCTGGGCGAAGCGCACCGGCGCGACCGGCTCCAGCTCCGCCGGCGGGTCCAGCCGGGGCGCCACCAGGGCGCGGAACAGCAGGCCGTACGGGCCGAGGCGCGGGTTGACGGCGGTGAGGGCGAACACCACAGCCTGGGCGAGCAGGAGCAGCCCGGAGCCGGTGACGAGGACGATCGCGAGGACGACTGTGGTGAGGACGGCGGCGAAGCGCGGTCCCCGGGGGTCGAGCAGCATGGGGTGGGTCCGTTCGTGCGGAGGCGGTCGGTCAGGCGGGACGCGCCGCCGCACAGAGGCTCGTGGCGAGCCGGCCGTGGTCCACCACCCGGCGGCGGGTCAGCCGTACGCCGGTCATCGCCCCGCCCCGGCCGTGAGCGCGGCGATCAGGTCGTCGCGGTCCGGCACGCCCGCGGCCCGGCGCACGACGCGGCCTGCCGCGTCCACCACCAGCACTGTCGGGGTACGCCACACGTCCAGTTCCCGGGCCGCGTCGAGGTGCTCGTCCACGCCCGCCTCCAGCACCACGACGCCGTCCAGGCGGGCGGCGACGTCGGCGAGCACCCGGCGGGCGGCCCGGCAGGGCGCGCAGACCGGGGCGGAGAACTGCACCAGCGTGACCTCGCCGGGGCGTACCCCGAGGGCGGTGAGGGTGGCCCGGTGCGGCGCGTCGGCGGCGGATGCGCGCTTCCGGACGGCGTGCAGCCGCCCGTCGTGGCGGCGGCGCCACCAGCCGAACGCGGTGGCGGCCGCGAGCACCGCGACGAGCACGAGGATCCCGGTCAGGCTGGGCGACTGCACCGCCCCAGGCTGCCACGGCAGGTCGCGGAAGACCATGGTCCGTCCCGGTCAGCGGACGTGAGATCGCCTACTCCGGCGGTAGGAGCGGCCGGCGCACCGGCCGGCGAACGTCGCTTTTGTCCTCTGGCGCGCCGTGCGAGCTTGGCAATATTCTCCACCACGCGCGCAGTCGTTGCAGTTCCTTTACATCGCCCGGCGCCGGTCGGGCCATCGAGGAGGCGAGATGCACTTCGACCACCCCGAGCTGGACCGCCGTACGCTGCTGCGGGCCGGCCTCGGCGCCGCTACGGTCGCGGTCGTCGGCAGCGAGCTCGCCCGGCCGGCCGCCGCGCAGGCCGCGCCGGGCGCGGACCTCGACTGGATCATCAGCTGCGACGAGTGGGCCGCCCGCCCGCCGGCCGACCCGCTGTCGGTGAGCGCGATCCCGACCAACAAGATCATCGTGCACCACATGGCGTTCCCGAACGTCACCGACTACTCGGAGGAGCACGCCAAGCAGCTCGCCCGCGACTGCCAGGACCTGCACATGGACGGCAACGGCTGGTCCGACACCGGGCAGCACTTCACGGTGAGCCGCGGCGGTCACGTTCTGGAGGGACGGCACGGCAGCCTGGACCGGCTGCGCGCCGGCGACCGGCAGATGATCGCCGCGCACTGCCCGGGCGAGAACGGGCGGGCCATCGGCATCGAGAACGAGGGCACCTACGTCACCGAGACGCCGCCGGAGGAGCTGCTCGACGGGTTGGTCCGGCTGTGCACCGCGATCTGCCGGCAGTACGGGCTGCACGCCCACGACATCTTCGGCCACTGGGACTTCCGCGCCACGCTCTGCCCGGGCGCGATGTTCTACCGGGAGTTCCCGGCGCTGCGCCGCGCGGTGTCCAAGAAGCTCGGCACGAAGCTGGGCGACGTGCCGGCCCGCCGCTGGCCGGACATCTGGCGGTTCGTCGGCGGCCCGGTGGTCCGCGTCGCGCAGCACCTGCTGACGTTCCGCGGCTACACCGTGCCGGTCACCGGCGTGTTCGACGCGGCCACCGTCGCGGCGGTGCAGGACTGGCAGGCGCGCAACGGCATCCCGGTCGACGTCGACGCCACGCTCACGGCGCCGACCTGGGAGACCCTGGCCCCGGAGCTGGACCAGAAGTCGTCCGGTGTCCCGGTGGTCGCCGCGCAGTTCATGCTCGCCTCCAAGGGCTACGCCGAGGTCACCGCGACCGGCGAGTACGACCACGCCACCCGCACGGCGGTGAAGGATCTCCAGCGCCTGCACGGGCTACCGCCCAACGGCAAGATCAGCACCACCACCTGGTGCGCGCTGGTGGGGGGTGTGGTGCGCCAGTCGTTCCACAAGCACTGACGGCGTACCGGCGGGGAGAGCGGTGGGGGTGGCAACGGCGCCACCCCCACCGCGTCGTTGCGGGACGGATCGCGGCGAAACGTCGGCATTGACGGCTGGTGAACGACGGCTATCCCGGACGGCTGTGGTGCGCCGATCATTGCCCGGAGATAGATATGAGTCATTCTCACCTCCGGGTAGGACGCCCGGGCGCGGAGGCCGAGACGCCGTCAGCCGGGCGTACCGAACGGCCCTACTCCGCGTCCCCGGAGGATCGCCATGCCACAACCCGCCGTCCGCGCCCGCCTCGCGGCGATCACCGCCGCCACCCTCATCGCGAGCGTCCTGACCGTCACCCCGCCGTCACCGGCGCTCGCCGCCACCACGTTCACCCCCGACGACTACTGCCTCGGACAGTGCGCCGACATCCTGCCCCCCGGGCAGAACGGCAACGCCACACTCGTCGCCATCCTGGCCCACCAGGCGCTCGGCACCCGCCCCGCGCACTCCAGCGACCAGCTCGACGAGTACGCCAACCTGGTCTACAACTACGCCGGGCTGACCGACGAGCAGATCGCCCACTTCTACAACGACGCCTCGTTCGGGGTTCCCGACGCGCAGGTCGAGAGCAGGATCTCGCCGCGCTCGGACGTCACCATCGTGCGGGACAAGGCCACCGGCGTCCCGCACGTCACCGGCACCACCCGCGCCGGCACCATGTTCGGCGCCGGGTACGCCGGAGCCCAGGACCGGCTCTGGGTGATGGACCTGCTGCGGCACGCCGGACGCGGCACGCTCACCTCGTTCGCCGGTGGCGCGCCGGGCAACCGGGAGCTGGAGCAGAGCATCTGGGCCAACTCGCCGTACTCCGAGGCCGACCTGCAGGCCCAGGTGGACGCGCTGCGCCTCAAGGGCACCCGGGGCCAGCAGCTCTACACCGACGTGGTCGACTACATCGCCGGCATCAACGCCTACATCGACAAGTCGATCGCCGACGACAACTACCCCGGCGAGTACGTGCTCACCGGCGCCGGCAAGCCGAAGCACTTCAGCATGACCGACCTGATCGCCACCGCCGGCGTCATCGGCGGGCTGTTCGGCGGGGGCGGCGGCAGCGAGATGCAGTCCGCGCTGGTCCGGGTGGCCGCCCGGGCCAAGTACGGGCCGGCCGAGGGCGACCGGGTCTGGACGGCGTTCCGCTCGCAGAACGACCCGGAGACCGTGCTGACGCTGCACGACGGGCAGAGCTTCCCGTACGGCGCGACGCCGCCCGGCGCCACCAGCGCGGTGCTGCCCGACGCCGGCACTGTGGTCGCCGAGCCGCTCGCGTACGACGCCACCGGCGGGGCCGCCGCCCGCACCGGCAGCAGCGCCGCCACCAAGAACCTGCTCGGCGGCCTGTCCAACCTGCGCGCGCACGGCATGTCCAACGCGGTGGTGGTCTCCGGCCGGCACACCACCAGCGGCAACCCGGTGGCCGTGTTCGGCCCGCAGACCGGCTACTTCGCCCCGCAGCTGCTCATGCTCCAGGAACTCCAGGGGCCGGGGATCAGCGCACGCGGCGCCGCGTTCGCCGGGCTGAACCTCTACGTGCTGCTCGGCCGCGGCCAGGACTACGCGTGGAGCGCCACCTCCGCCTCCCAGGACCTGACCGACACGTACGCGGTGCCGCTGTGCACCACCGACGGCAGCGCGCCGACGCTGCGCTCCAACCGCTACCTCTACCGCGGCCAGTGCGTGGCCATGGAGGTGCTGGAGAAGCGGAACTCCTGGTCGCCGACGCTCGCCGACTCCACCCCGGCCGGCGCGTACACGCTGCGCTCGCTGCGCACCAAGTACGGGCTGGTGGCCTACCGGGGGCTGGTGAACGGGCAGCCGACCGCGTTCACCAAGCTGCGCTCCACCTACCGCCACGAGGCCGACTCGGCGATCGGCTTCCAGGCGTACAACGACCCGGCGGCGATGGGCAGCGCGGCGGCGTTCCAGGCGTCCGCGGCCGGCGTCGGGTACGCGTTCAACTGGTTCTACGTCAACTCGACCGAGGCGGCGTACTTCAACTCCGGCTCGAACCCGGTCCGGCCGTCCGGGCTCGACCCGAACCTGCCGGCGAAGGCGGAGCCGGCGTACGAGTGGGCGGGCTGGAACCCGGACACCAACGACGCCACCTACGCCCCGGCGTCGGCCCACCCGCAGTCGGTCGACCAGGACTACTACGTCAGCTGGAACAACAAGCAGGCACGCGACTTCGGCGCGGCCGACGGCAACTTCAGCTACGGCGCGGTGCACCGGGGTCAACTGCTCGACGGCCCGGTGAAGGCGGCCATCGCCCAGCGCAAGGTCGGCCGCGCCGACATCGTCCGGATCACCGCCGAGGCGGCGGTGACCGACCTGCGCGGCCAGCAGGTGCTCGGTGAGCTGCTGCGGGTGCTCGACAGCACACCGGTCACCGACCCGGCGCTCGCCGCCGCGGTGAGCAAGCTGCGGGCCTGGCAGCAGGCCGGGTCGCGGCGGGTGGAGACGTCGCCCGGATCGAAGGTCTACCAGCACGCCGAGGCCATCCGGATCTTCGACGCCTGGTGGCCGCTGCTGGCCTCGGCGCAGTTCCGGCCCGGTCTCGGCCCCGACCTGTACTCCGCCCTCGTCGGCGCCCTCCAGGTGAACGAGGCGCCCTCGGGCGGCCAGAACGGTGCGCGCGACGGCACCGTGACCTGGGCGTCGCAGGGGCAGGCGCACAAGGGCTCGGCGTTCCAGTACGGCTGGTGGGGTTACGTCGACAAGGACCTGCGGGCCGTGCTCGGCGACCCGGTGGCCGGCGGGCTCGGGCGCACGTACTGCGGCAACGGCAACCTCGGCGCGTGCCGGCAGGCGCTGCTCGACACGCTCGGGCAGGCCACGGCGTCGCCGGCGACCACCGTCTACCCGGGCGACTCGTCCTGCGGGGCCGGCGACCAGTGGTGCGCCGACTCGATCGCCCAGTCCGGGCTCGGCGGCATCACCCACCCGCTGATCGCCTGGCAGAACCGGCCCACCTACCAGCAGGTCGTCTCGTTCCCGGCGCGCCGGGGCGACACCGTGACCAACCTGGCGCAGGGCCGCACCGCCACCGCGTCCAGCACCCAGTTCCTGACCAGCCACACGCCGGCCAAGGCGGTCGACGGCAGTCTCGGCAGCCGGTGGGCCAGCAGTTACAACGACAACCAGTGGCTGCGGGTGGACCTCGGCTCGGCCCGGACGATCAGCCGGGCGGTGCTGCGGTGGGAGGCCGCGTACGCCACCGGCTACCGGATCGAGGTCTCCGGTGACGGCAACTCCTGGCAGCCGGTGTTCAGCACCACCACCGGCAACGGCGGCGTCGACAACGTGACGTTCGCCCCGGTCAGCGCACGATACGTGCGGATGTACGGCGTCACGCGGGCCACCTCGTACGGCTTCTCGCTCTACGAGTTCGAGGTCTACGGACGGTGACCGCACGCGACCGGCCGGCGGGTGCTCCCGCCGGCCGGTCGCCTGCGTCCGGGCAGGTCAGCCGCGCTCGTTCGAACATCTGTGCGAAGATGGCGGGGTGTCGAGCGAGGCCACCATCCTGCACGCCGACCTGGACGCGTTCTACGCCTCGGTCGAGCAGCGCGACGACCCCCGGCTGCGCGGCCGGCCGGTGATCGTCGGTGGCGGCGTGGTGCTCGCGTGCAGCTACGAGGCCAAGGCCCGGGGCGTGCGCAGCGCGATGGGCGGCCGGCAGGCGCGGCGGCTCTGCCCGGAGGCGATGGTGGTGCCGCCCCGGGTGGCCGCGTACACGGCCGCCAGCCGGGCGGTGTTCGAGATCTTCCGGCACACCACCCCGCTCGTCGAAGGGCTCAGCATCGACGAGGCGTTCCTCGACGTGGGTGGGCTGCGGCGGCTCGCCGGAGCACCGGCCACCGTCGCGGCCACGCTGCGTGAGCGGGTACGCCGCGAGGTCGGCCTGCCGATCACCGTCGGCGTGGCCCGGACGAAGTTCCTGGCGAAGGTGGCCAGCGGGGTGGCCAAACCGGACGGGCTGCTGGTGGTGGAGCCGGAGCGGGAACTGGCGTTCCTGCATCCGCTGGCCGTCGAACGGCTGTGGGGCGTCGGTCCGGTCACCGCCGCCCGGCTGCGCGAGCGCGGCATCCGTACCGTCGGGCAGGTGGCCCGGCTGGACGAGCCGGCGCTGGTGTCGCTGCTCGGCGCGGGCGCCGGGCGGCACCTGCACGCCCTGGCCGGCAACCGTGACCCCCGGGCGGTGCAGGTGGGCCGCCGCCGTTCCTCGATGGGCGCGCAGCACGCGCTGGGACGCGGGCCGCACTCCCTCGCCGACCTGGACGCGGTGCTGGCCGGGCTGGTCGACCGGGTCACCGGGCGGATGCGCGCCGCCCGGCGCACCGGCCGCACGGTGACGCTGCGGCTGCGCTTCGCCGACTACGCCCGGGCCACCCGGTCGCACACGCTCGACGAGCCGACCGCGCAGACCGGGCCGCTGCGGGCCGCCGCCCGCGACCTGCTGCGGGCCGCGCTGCCGCAGATCGCGGAGCGTGGCGTCACGCTGCTCGGCGTCTCGGTGGGCAACCTGGGCAGCGGGCACACGCAGCTCACCCTGCCGTTCACCGCCGAGCCCGGCCCGGCGCTGGACGCCGCCGTCGACGCGGTGCGGGACCGCTTCGGCTCCCGGGCGCTGACCCGCGCCGTGCTGCTCGGCCGCGACCCGGGCGTCGAGATGCCCCGGCTGCCGGACTGACCGGCCGGCCTCCTCCCGGAGTAGGAGACGGGCTCCGACCCGCGGCCGCGGGTGCGGCCTGCGGGCGGGCGCGAGCGGCCCGGCCCGTCACGAGCATCTACAGGCATGACTACGCTGCGGAACCGGGCGGCCGGATGGCACCGCCCCCTCATGCTCCTCGTGTCCGCGATGGCGGCGCTCACCGTCGTCACCGCGGTCGGCGTCGTGGCCGACCCGCGCGTGCTCACCGGCGTGCCCGTCTGGCTCAAGCCGCTGAAGTTCGCGATCTCGTTCGTGCTCTACGGCGTCACGCTGGCCTGGATGCTGTCCCTGCTGCCGCGCCGCAGCCGGGCGGCCGAGCGGGCGGCCACCGTGATCGTGGCCATGTCCGTGGTGGAGATGGTCGTCATCGTGGGTCAGGTGCTCCGCGGCACCACCAGCCACTTCAACGGCACCACGACGCTGGACGCGGTGCTGTTCGACGTCATGGGCGTGGCGATCACCGTGCTGTTCGCGGCCCAGTTCGTACTGGCGGTCGTGCTGGCCCGCCGGTCCCTTCCGGACCGGGCCGGCGGATACGCGGTCCGGCTCGGTCTCGCCGTGTCCCTGCTCGGCATGCTCGTCGCGTTCCCGATGGTGGCGCAGCGCCCGGCCGGCGCGCCCGCCGGGATCAGCGGTGCGCACAGCGTCGGGGTGCCCGACGGCGGCCCGGGGCTGCCGCTGCTCGGCTGGAGCACCACCGGCGGCGACCTGCGCGTCGGGCACTTCGTCGGGATGCACGCGTTGCAGGCGCTGCCGCTGCTGGCGATCCTGCTCGACCGGTTCCTCGGCGCGCGACTGGACGAGCTGACCCGGGCCCGGCTGGTGCTCGTCGGCGGGACCGCGTACGCCGCGCTCACGCTGCTGCTGACCGCACAGGCGCTGCGTGGGCAGCCGCTACCGGCCCCGGACGCCCTCACGCTCACCGCGGCGGGGGTGCTGGTGGCGGCCACCGCGACGGCCACCACACTGGTGCTCACCCGCCGGACCCGGCGTACCGGGGTGGTGCTGGTCGGATGAGCGCCACGCTCCTCGGCCCGGCGGTCCACCTCGGACCGCCGGGCGGGTGGCGGCGGCCGGCGAACGCGGTGGCCTCCGGCCGCACCGGTTGCCTAGGCTGACGCGGTGAGCTGGGTCGGTCGGCTGTTCGACGCGCGTGACACGCTCGCGCGGATCCTGCTGCTGGATCTCAGCGGCGTCGGCTACCTGGTCTTCGGCCCGCAGGGGAGCCCGGCCGCCACCGGTACGCAGTGGGCGCTGGCGGTACCGGCGTTCCTGCTGGCGCTGCTGTGCCACCGCCGGCCGCTGGTGAACCTGCTGATCCAGTCGGCGCTGCTGGTCGCCGCGCTCGCCCTGGTCGACGACGTGATGATCAACCAGGTCGGTGCGAGCTGGGCGCTGCTGGAGCTGACCATGCGGGCCACCCGGCCGCGCCAGGTCTGGCTGGGTGCCGGGCTGCTCGCCGCCGTCGACCTGACCGACCTGATCGGGCTACCGGTCCGCGCGGCGTTCACCGGCCTGTTCGGACTGGCCGTCACCGTCGGCCTGCCGCTGCTGCTCGGGCTGGTCGTGCGGACCACCCGGGAACTGGGGCGGCAGGCCGAGGAGCGGGCCGAGGCCGAGCGGCGCCGGCGCGAGTCGGAGAGCCGGGCGGCGCGCGCCGACGAACGTGGCGCCATCGCCCGGGAGTTGCACGACGTGCTCGCGCACCACGTCGCGTCGATGGTGCTGCGGGTCGGGGTGGCCCGGCACGTCCTGCCGGACCTGGACCCCCGGGTCGGCGAGGTGTTCGACGACGTGCACGCCACCGGCACTGCCGCGCTGACCGACCTGCGGCGGCTGGTGGCGGTGCTGCGCGACCCGGACGGCGTACGCGGCGATGCCGCCCTGACCGCGATCGAACCGTCGGCGCTGCCGGCCGCGCTCGGCGCGGCGGTCGACCGGGCCCGGCAGGCGGGCGTCGTGGTGGAGGCGGACGTCGACCCCGCGGTCGGCACGCTCGACGCGGTACGCGGCCAGGCCGTGCTGCGACTGACCCAGGAGGCGTTGACGAACGTGGCGAAACACGCGGGCGCGGCGGCCCGGGCCCGGCTGACCGTCTCGGTCGAGGACGGCGCGGTGCACTGGGCGGTGACCGACGACGGACGGGGCGCCGCGCCGGCCGGGGTGCCCTCCGGCGGCGGCCACGGCATCGTCGGGATGCGGGAACGGGTCGAGGTGCTCGGCGGGCGGCTGGAGGCCGGGCCCACCGGGTCCGGCTGGCGGGTCCGGACCGTACTGCCCCCGGCCGGGCCCGCCCCTCACCCGCCCCGGCCCCGCACGGGCACGCCGGAGCCGGCGTGATCCGGGTGCTGCTGGTCGACGACCAGCACCTCATCCGGGCCGGCCTGCGGATGCTCTGCGACGCCCAGCCCGACCTCGAGGTCGTCGGCGAGGCCGGCAACGGCCGGGACGCGGTCGCCCTCGCCGCCCGGCTACGCCCCGACGTGGTGGTGATGGACCTGCGGATGCCCGGCGTCGACGGGATCACCGCGACCAGCCGGATCCTCGCCGACCGGCCGGCCACCCGGATCATGGTGCTCACCACGTTCGGCGACGACGACCACCTCTACCCGGCGCTCACCGCCGGCGCCTGCGGATTCCTGCTCAAGGACGCGCCCCCGGCCGACCTGCTCGACGGCATCCGCCGCGCCGCCGCCGGAGACAGCCCGTTCAGCCCGGACGTCCTGCGCCGGCTGGTCGAACGCGCGGTGCACGCCCGCGCCGGCGCGCCCCGGCGTACGGCCGACCTGACCGCCCGCGAGCGGGACGTGCTGGACCTGGTCGCCGACGGGCTGTCGAACACCGAGATCGCCGACCGGCTGCACATCGGTGTGACCACCGTGAAGACGCACATCACCAGCCTGATGACCAAGACCGGCAGCGCCAACCGGGTACGCCTGGCGCTGTGGGCGCGCGGCGGCTGACCGGGTCACTCCTCGATCGCGCCGCCCACCGCCCGCAGGTGCGCCCGGAACGTCAGCGCCGGGTCCGCCTCCCGGGCCGCCAGGTACGCGCCGAACCCGACCTGCGCGCGCAGCGACTCCCCGGCCCGGATCCGGCCGGCCTGCCGCCGCTCGGTGTCCCGGATGGACTCGGCCAGGTCGAACAGCTCCCCGGCCCGGTCGGCGGGTACGAACAGGACACCGTCGTCGTCGGCCAGCGCCAGATCCTGCGGGCCGACGGTGAACGGCCCGATCCGGGCGTGCTCCAGCGCACCGGCCGGGCGCGCGTCCAGCTCCAGCGGCCCGCTCGGGGTGGCGCCGAGGCTGAACACCGGCAGCCCGGCCCCGACCAGGTCCGCGGTGTCGCGGTGCGCGCCCCACACCACCAGCCCGGCCAGGCCGGCGGCCCGCGCCTCCAGCACCACCAGGTCACCGACGCACGCCCGGTCGGTGCGACCGGCGTCGTCGACGACGAGCACGTCCCCGTCGGCGGCCAGCTCGATCGCCTCCAGGAAGACGTCCACGCTGCCGGCGTGCCGGGCCGGGCGGACCCGGCCGGCCAGGCGCCGCCCGGGCAGCACCGGGACGACGGCGGCCGGGGCGCAGCGGACGGGTACGCCGGCGCGCAGGCAGGCGTCGGCGACGTGGGCGGTGGTCAGCGCGGCGAAGCGCGCGGCCGGCGCGTCCTGACGGATGTCCATGCGCCGACGCTAACCAGCCGGGCCGCCGCGGGCAGGTGCCAGTCGACGCCCGGTGGCCTGCGCGGGCGGCCGGGCCGGACGGAGGCGGGCGGCCGGGCCGGGTCAGGCGACGCGGGTCGGCGGGCGGAACATGTCCGGGCGCCGTCCCGGCGTGCCCCGCCCGGCGGGCCGGCGCGGGACCGGCCGGCTCATCCGGGCCCGGACCGGCGGGCGCGCCTCCGCCTCCCCCGCACCGGCGGCCCGGCGCACGGTGCCGTTGGCGTCCTCGGGCCGGCAGCCGGTGGCCCGCAGCAGCTCGCTCTGCCCGGTCCGCAGGTCGCTGATCATCGCCTCGCCGTAGGTGCGCACCCCCTGCGACCACGCGCGCCCGGCCAGCTCGGCGCCCTGCCGTACCAGCTCACGGGTGCGTTCCAGGTCCTCCCCGGACTTGCAGGCCCGCTTCAGCTCCCGCACCGCGTCGCCGAGGCGGGCCACCGCGTCGGGCAGCGCGGGCGGGATCGGCTCGTCGTACTGCAACGCGGTGGCGGAACGGCGGGCGATCGAGCGGGCGTACAGGACCAGCCGTTCGAGGTGCTGGGTCGCGTCGGCGTACCTGCGGAACCGGGCCCGGCGGTGCCAGCGGGCGGGCGCGATGGTGACCACCTCCTCGGCCCCGCTGAGCGCGTCGTTGAGCCGCCCGATGTCCGGTTCGAGCCCGCGCAGGTCCTCCAGGGCGCGCTAGGCCGCGTCGGCGTCGCGCCGGGTCAGCGCGTGGGCGACGGCGTCGAGCTGCTCGGTGAGCCGGGTGACCACCGGTTCCACCGCCCGGTCCAGCACGCGGATCGGGTTGATCGGCAGCAGCAGCGCCACCACGAACAGGCCGACCAGGCCGCCGACCAGCGCGTCGAAGATGCGGGGCAGCTCCAGGCCGGGCTGCACCGGCGCGAGCGTGGCGATCAGCACCGCCGTACCGCCGGCCTGGCCGACGAGCGCGCCGCCGCGCCCGGCCACCAGCAGCGCGGTGGCGATGGCGAGCGTGACCACCAGGCCGGTCTGCCAGGATCCGCTGCCGAGCAGCGCGCGCAGCAGGTCACCGACCACGATGCCGAGGCCGACGCCGATGAGCAGCTCGAACGTGCGGCGGGCGCGCTGGCCGATGGCGGTGGCGATGGTGCCGACCGCGGCGGCGGGGGCGAAGACGTGCGCGCCGGGCCCGAGCAGCTCCTGGGCGAGCAGCGCGGCGAGCGCCGCGGCCAGCCCGGCCTGCGCGGCGATCACCACGGTGATCTCCAGCTGGCGCAGCCGGTTCCGCCCGGCCGCGCCACCCTCGGCGCGGGCGCGGGAGAGCGCGCGACCGCCCCGCTCGACCGCCCGGTCCAGGGGCGAGCGGACGGTGTCGGCGCGACGGTCGGTCATGACGGCGGTTACCCGGCTCCGGGCCGGTGAATCGTCCCCCGGCCGTGCCCCGCGCCGTGCCGGGTCAGCGGCGGTACGTGCGGCCGAGCAGGTCGAACAGCGCCGTCCAGTGCCGCTGCGTGGCCTGCTCGTCGTACATCGGGGTGTCCGACTGGGTGTAGCCGTGGCGGGCCCCGGCGTACACCTCGGAGCGGTAGGTCACCCCGGCCGCGTCCAGCGTCTTCTCCAGCATGGCGATCTGCTCGGCGGTCATCGACGGGTCGGCGTCGGCGTGCCCGAAGTAGAGCTCGCCGGTCACCGCGCCGAGGGCCAGGTGCGGGCTGTCCGGGGCGTCGGTGACCACGCGCCCGGCGTGGAACGCGGCCACCGCGGCGATCCGGTCCGGGAGCGCCTCGATCGCGCGCAGCGCGTTCGTGCCGCCCATGCAGTAGCCGGTGATCGCCGCCGGGCCCGGCGCGACGTCCGGGCGGGCGGCGAGGAAGTCCAGGTAGGCGGCGGTGTCGCGGGCCACCGCGTCCGGCGTCAGCGCGGCCATCATCGGCCCGATGCTCTCGAACAGGGCGGCCCGGCCGCTGTCGTCGGTGAGCGCGCGGAGGTCGATCAGCGGGGCGCGCCCGGCGCGGTGGAACAGATTGGGGGCGAGCACCACGTACCCGCGGCCGGCGATCGTGGCGGCCATCTCCGCGACCCGGGGCCGCAGCCCGAACGCGTCCATGAACAGCAGGACGGCCGGGAAGGGCCCGCCGGACTCCGGCGTGGCCAGGTAGGCGTCGGCCGTTCCGTCGGGGGTGGGTACGTCCACGATCGTCGGCTGCACTGTCGGGGCCTCCTCGCTGCGGGTTCCGGGCCGCACGCTACCCCCGGTCCGGCGGGGCCGGCGCCTCGGGCTCGCGGCCCGTTTGCCGAGGCCGAGCGTGGGAATCCCGCAGTCCCGGCGGAGGAAGGCGGCGAGATGGACCAGGATCAGTTCATCGGCGCGGTGGCCCAGCGGTGCGGCGCGTCCGCGGAGCAGGCCACCGCGATCACCCGGGCGACGTTGACCACGCTGGCCGAGCGCATCGACGGCGGGGAGGCCCGCGACCTCGCCGACCGGCTGCCGGAGGCGCTGCGGGCGTACGCGTTCGGCCCGGCCGAGACCGCCGAGCCGTTCGGGCTCGACGTGTTCGTGGAGCGGGTGAGCGGACGCGCCGACGTCGACGTGGACGCCGCCAAGGACGGGATCACGGCGGTGTTCGACGTGCTGCGCGACGCGGTCGACCCGGCCGCCTACGCGCAGGCCGTCGGGCAACTGCCCGCCGAGTTCGGCGAGGTGGCCGACCAGACCGCCCCGTACGTGCGGCGCACGGCGTGACGGGGACGCGATGAGCGAGGACGCGCTGCGCCGCCCGCCCGAGGCCGACGCGCAGGAGCAGCGGCAGGACGAGACGCTCGTCGGACCGCCCGACACGGTCGACACGGCCGTCCCCGAGGCGGCCGAGGCGGACCTGGCCGAGCAGGGCGTGCTGCGCCCGCCGAGCGACCGGGCGGGCCTGGGCGAGTCGGTGCGCGACGACCTGACCGCCGCCGACGCGGTGGAGCAGAACACGGAGATCCCGCTGCCCGACGAGGAGCACTGGGCCTGACCGGTCAGTGATCCGGGCTGTCGGCCCGGGCCATCAGCCGCAACGCGTTCGGGTCCAGGCCGATGCGTACCGGCGTCTGCCCGTACGGCTCGCCGTCGACCTCGATGCGGGCCGGCCGGTCGGTGTCCACCCACAGCTGGCGTACCGCCAGGAACGGCTCGTCGCCGAGGGTGCGGCGGTGGCCGGCCGCCGCGTTGCGCGCCGTCTCGCGCAGCAGCCCGCGCCGGGTCGGCCCACCCACCGGGTACGCGACCAGCAGCCGGTCGTCGGCGGTGGCGTCGGCGGTGATGGGCCGGCCGGCGTGGAAGCCGCCGTTCGCCACGTACACCTGATGGGTGGTGAACGTGTGCTCGCGGCCCTCGGCGCGGACCGTCACGGCCAGCGGCCGGTGCCGGGCCAGCAGCCCCAGCCCGGTCATCGGGTACGCGAGCCGCCCGACGACCCGCTTCAGCCCCGGCGGCGCGGCCTGCATGATGTCGGCGGACAGCCCGATGCCGACGTGGTTGGTGAACCGGGTGTCGCCGATCAGGCCCAGGTCGACGTCGATGACCTTGCCGCCGGTGAGCACCGCGATCGCGGCGTCCAGGTCGAGCGGGACGCCGACGGTGCGGGCGAAGTTGTTCGTGGTGCCCAGCGGCAGCAGGCCCATCGCGATGTCCCGGTGGGCGAGCAGCCGCGCGGCGGCGCCGACGGTGCCGTCGCCGCCGCCGGTGACCAGCAGGTCCGGCCCGAGGTCGGCGGCCTCGGCGAGCACCCGGTCCAGCTCGCCCGGCCGGTTCACCGGGTACGCGCCGAGCAGCGCGAAACCGGCCGCGCGCAGGCGTGCGTGGACGGTGTCGTAGAGCCGCCGGCCGCGGCGGGAGTGGGCGTTGACCACGAGCGCCGCCCGCCGTCGTTCCCGGATCGCCGTCGACAGCTCCTGCTTGGTCCGCACGGTTGCGACCCTATCCGCCGCACCGGCGGCGGATCGGCGCACGGGTGGACGACACCGGTTGTCGTCGCGACGGTCGTGATAGTCCTCCTCCTCCGCCCGCCGGGGCGGATCCGTCCGTCCGGCGGGTCACCGCATAGGGAAACCCCCGATTACGGGCGGTGACGGCGCGCCTAGCGTCGGACCCATGGCATCTGACGTGCTCACACCGGCCCGGACCGCCCGTACCCGCCACGCCCGGCTGGCTCTGCCCCTGCTGCTGCTCGCCCTGCTCGCGCCGGCCGGGTGCGACGCGGCCGGCGGTGACCAGCTCGACTCCACCACCGGCGACGTCGCCGAGGACGCGGGCCCGGACGCCGGCGCGATGGGCGGCGGCCCGCCGCCGTGCCCGTTCACCGCCGCCCAGGTGTCCGAGATCGTCGGACAGACCATGCGCGCCGACGGCAACTGCCTGTTCGGCGACGGCAAGGGCGTGGCCAGCCTGACCGTCACCACCGCCTCGGCGACCGCCGGCATGATGACCTACGACTACCAGTACGACCAGGCCGGCAAGCAGTACGAGAAGGTCGTCGACCTGGACCGGGGCGAGCGCGGCTACCTCGCGGTCAAGGACGTCCACGGTGAGGCGGTGCTGATCGACGGCAAGGGCACGTACACGCTGACGATCAGCAGCTTCGGCGGCGGCACCGCCGGCAACGAGAAGATCCTGCGCCGCGCGCTCGACGCGATCCCGGGCTGAGGGGGCAGGCGTGCGAACCCGCCGACTGATCGCGCTCGCGCTGGCCGCGACCCTGCTCACCGCGTCCACCGGCTGCGGTGACGACGACGCGCCGACGACAGCCGGCGGTGCCCCGGCCGGTGCGGGCGCGCCGGCCCCGGAGCCGACCGGGGAGGCGCCGACCGAGCCGGGCGCGGAACCGGTGGACGACGCCGTCCCGGAGGCGTGCGCGCTGGTGTCGAAGGCCGAGGCGGAACGCCTCGCCGGCACGCCGCTGGACGAACCGGTGGTGGCCGGGCAGTCGTGCACCTACACCGGACCGGTGACCGGGCCGACCGCCCAGGTCGAGGTGTACGTGGGCGAGGGCGCCAAGAAGTACCTCGACATCGAACGGCAGCTCGGGCACGAGATGCGTGAGCTGGCCGGGACGGCCGACGAGGCGCTGCTCACCGCCGAGGGGTTCTTCCTGCGCAAGGGCGAACTGTGGGTCGCGGTCCGGCTGGTCCGGCTCAACGACCCGCAGGAGAACCGGGCGCCGCTGGAACGGCTCGCCCGTACCGCCGCCGGCCGGATGTGAGGCGGCCGGTGCGCGGCCGCCCCGGATCCCGCCGATCGTGGCGTCAGGGGGCCGAGCCGGAGCGCCGCCGTCTACCGCAACCAGGAGGTGATCCCGCCCGTCTCGATATGCGGACAGCTTCCGGGCTGGGCCGCGCCGACGCTGGGTTCGCGGGCGCGGCTGTGCCACCATCCCGCCATGGACGCCGCACTGGTCGGCCGCGACGCGGTCGTCGAGCGGGTGTGGCGTGCCCTGACCTCCGGTACGCCGGTGCTGCTCGACGGTCCCAGCGGCATCGGCAAGACCGCGCTCTGGCGGGCCGTGGTCGCCCACGCCGGGCGGACCGGCTGGCGGGTGCTGTCCGCCGCGCCCACCGAGGCCGAGACCGCCCTGCCGTACGCGGCACTCGCCGACGTGCTCCGCCCGCTGGCCGACGCGCTGCCAGGGCTGCCCGCGCCGCAACGGGTCGCGGCCGACATGGTGCTGCTGACCGGTGAGCACGACGGCGCGGTGGACGAGCGGGCGGTGGGCGCGGCCACCCGTACGCTGCTCGACGCGGCGGTCACCGATGCGCCCCGGGTCCTGCTCGCGGTCGACGATCCGCAGTGGCTGGACCCGCCGAGCGCCCGGGCGCTGCGGTTCGCGCTGCGCCGGCTGACCCGGTGGCCCGCCGTCCTGGCCACCCACCGCACCGGGGACAGCCCGCCGGTCCCGGTGCCGCTCGGCCTGGACGACGACCCGACCGGGCGGCATCCGGTGCTGCGCGCCGACGTACCCCCGCTCACCCCGCCCGACCTGCACCGCGTCCTGGCGGCCCGGCTCGGCGGCACGCTCAGCCGTCCGCTCACCGACCGGCTGGCCCGCGACGCCGACGGCAACCCGCTGCTGGCGATCGAACTGGCCCGGGCGGTGCTGCGGCTGCCCCGCCCGCCCGCGCACGACGAGGATCTGCCGGTACCGCCGTCGCTGCGCCTGCTGCTCGCGCAGACGCTGCGGGCGCTGCCCGGACCGAGCCGGGACGCGGTGCGGCTGGCCGCGCTGCTGACCGTACCGACCCTGCGGGATCTGGCGGCGGCGGGCGTGCCGGCCGGGGCGCTGGACGCGGCCGAGGACGCCGGGCTGGTCGTGGTCACCCCGAGCCGGATCGACTTCGCGCACCCCCGGTACGCGGCGGCGGTGCGCGAGAGCATCCCGCCCGGGGCCCGGCGGCGGCTGCACGCGCTGCTCGCCGGCGCGGTCGCCGACCCGGACGAGCGGGCCCGGCACCTGTCCCGGTGCACTGCGGCGCCGGACGCCGCCGTCGCCGCCGACCTGGCCGCCGCCGCGGCCCGGCAGCGGATGCGCGGCGCGTCCGCGCTCGCCGCCGACTGGTACGCCCGGGCGGCCGAGCTGACCCCGCCGTCCGCCACCGCCGACCGCGACCGGCGTCGCCTCGACGCGGTGCAGTGCCGCATCGACAGCGGCGACTACGCGGCGGCCGGGCGGGCCGCCGAGGCGGCGGCCGGCGAGCTGACCGGCGCCGAGCGGGGCGAGGCGCTGCTGTTGCGCGCGCTCGTCGCGTGGTGCGCCGACGACCTGGTCACCGCCGTCCGGGTCGCCGAGCAGGCGCTCGCCGCCGCCGGGCCGGACGGCGACCTGGCCGGGCGGATCCACACGCACCTGACCATGTTCCACGACCAGCCGGAGCCCGCCCGCCGGCACGCGCGGGCCGCGATCGCCCGGCTGTCCGACCGGGACGAGCACCGGCCGCTGCTCACCGCCGCGCTGCTGCTGCTGTTCTTCCACGAGGTACGCGCCGGCGGCCCGGCGCCCACCGACCTGCTGGACCGGGCACTGTCGCTGGAGGCGGGCGAGCCGTCCTTCCTGGCCGGTTCGGTGCCGGCGATCTGGTGGAAGTCGGTCGACGACCACGACCGGGCGCGGTCCCGGCTGCACGTGATGCTGGACCTGGCGGTGGCGCGCGGCGACGACCCGCTGCGGCACGAGGTGCTGACCCACCTCGGCGAGACGGAACTGCTGGCGGGGCGCTTCGCCGAGGCCGGTACGCACATCGCTGCCGCCCGTGACCTGGGTGAGCAGCTGGGCACCGGGCTGGTGGGCGAGAGCTGGCTGGCCGGTGTGCTCGACGCGCACCGGGGACGGCTGGCGCAGGCGGGCGCCGCCGCCGCCGGGCTGCGCCGCGACGACGACCTCGGTGACGCGTGGAGCCGGCGACTGCACCACCAGCTCACCGGGCTGGTGGCGCTGGCCTCCGGGGAGTGGGCCACCGCCGCGGCGGCGTACGGCGCGCTCGCCGCCGACCTGGACGGGTCCGGCATCGCCGAACCGCTGGGGCAGCGCTTCGAGCCGGACTGGATCGAGGCGTGCGTGGGCGCCGGTGACCTGGACACCGCGCACGCCGCGCTGGACCGGCTGGCCCGGCGCCACAGCAGGCTGCCGCGCCCGTGGACGACGCTCGGCCTGGCCCGCAGCCGGGTGCTGCTGGCCGGGGCGACCGGGGCGGATCCGGGCGAGGCGCTGGACGCGCTGACGCAGGCCCGGGCCGCGGTGCCGGAGGCGGTGCTGCCGCTGGACCGGGCCCGCTGCCTGCTCACCGCCGGCCGCGCGTACCGGCGGGTGCGGCGTCGGCGGGAGGCCCGGGCGGCGCTCGACGCGGCGGTGGCCGAGTTCGACGCGCTCGGCGCGTCCGCGTTCGCCGACCGGGCGCGGGCGGAGCTGGGCCGCGTCGGCGCCCGCACCCCGGCCCCGACGACGCTCACCGCCACCGAGGAGCGGGTCGCCCGGCTCGCCGCCCGGGGCCAGACCAACCGGCTCATCGCCGACGCGCTCTACATCAGCCCGAAGACGGTGGAGGCCAACCTGGCCCGGGTCTACCGCAAGCTGGGCATCGCCAGCCGCGCCGAGCTGGGCGCGGCGATGGGCCGGCCGCCGGGCGACTGAGCGGTCAGGACGCTGCCAACGCGTCCAGGTGCGCCCCGAGCAGCTCCCGGGCGCGCGCGGGCGGCATCCGCTCGGGGTACAGCAGCGCGTGCAGCGCGAGCCCGTCGAGCAGGGCGTGCAGCCGGGCGACCGCCTCGGTGCCGGCAGCCGGTTCCCCGGTGAGCAGCGCGACCGCGAACTCGACGACGCGGCGGATGCCGTCGTCCGCGTCGGCCATCCGGGCCCGCGCGGCCGGATCGGTCTGGGCGCGCGCGGCCAGCAGCAGCCACACCTCGGCCTCGCGGACGCGCTGGCGGTCCAGCGGCAGCAGTTGTTCCAGGATCCGCTGGGCGACCTCGCGCGGGCTGCCGGTGCGGTCGCCGGTGGTGATCCGCTCGGCCGCCTCGGCCTGCACGTGCTCCATGGCGAACACCAGCAGCTCGGTCTGGGTGGCGAAGTAGTGCCGCAGCGCGCTCGGTGACCACCCAGCCTCGGCCGCGATGCTGCGTACGGTGGCGGCGCCGACGCCGTCGCGGTAGACGACCCGCCACATCGCCTGCGCCAGTTCGGCACGGCGCGCGTCGTGGTCGACGATCTTGGGCACGGGCCCCTCCGGGAGCTGGTTGACGACCGCTGCTACGGTTGTTGTCGCACAGCGTACTAAAAAAGGAGACCGCATGCTCGTGGCAGTGATCGTCGGATGCGAGGTGGCGTTCTGGGTGGTGCTGCTCGCCGGACTGATCGCCCGGTACCCGCTGCGGCGGCCCCGCCTCGGCGCCGCCCTGCTGATCGCCGTGCCGGTCGTCGACCTCGTGCTGCTGGCCGCCACGATGATCGACCTGCGCCGGGGTGCGACCGCCACGTTCGCCCACGGCCTCGCCGCCGCGTACCTCGGGTTCTCGGTGGCGTTCGGGCACAGCATGGTGCGCTGGGCCGACCAGCGGTTCGCACACCGGTTCGCCGGCGGCCCTCCCCCTCGCCGGGCCCCCAGGTACGGAATGGCGCGGGCCCGGCACGAGTGGCGCGAGTGGGGCAAGGGCATGATCGGCTGGGCGGTCGCCTGCGCCGTGCTGCTCGCCGGCATCGCCGTGGTCGGCGACGGCGATCGCACCGCCGAGCTGTGGGCGTGGACCGGCCGGCTCACCCTGGTGATGGCGGGCTGGCTGGTGTTCTGGCCGGTCGCGTACACCGTCTTCCCGAAGCGGGCGCCGCGCGACGCATGAGGGGCAGCTCAGCCGGCGTCGGCGTCCGGCCAGGCGGCGCGGACCAGCATCGGCAGCACCTCGCCGGCCGGGCCGCGCAGGTTCACGGCGCAGATCGCGTCCAGCGGCGTCGGCACCGGGTTCACCTGCACCACCGGCGCGCCGAGACGGGCCGCCACGAGCGGGATCTCGGCGGCCGGGTGCACGAGCGCCGAGGTGCCGACCGTCAGCAGCAGGTCGCAGCCGGACGCGGCCTCGACCGCCGCGCTGAGCGCCGTCTCCGGCAGCGCCTCGCCGAACCAGACCACGCCGGGCCGTACCGGCGCGCCACAGCCGGCGCACGCGGGCGGCGTCAGCGGCCCGTCCGGCGGTCCCGGCGTTTCGTCGGGCGCCGCCGCGTCGCCGGGCGCCACACCGGCGCCCGGGGCCGCCGCGTCCTCGCGGATCGGCGCGGGGCGGGCGCAGGCCGAGCAGCGCGGCGCGAACAGGCTGCCGTGCAGGCGTACCGGGGCGGGCACACCTCCACGCTCGTGCAGGTCGTCGACGTTCTGCGTGATCACCACTGTCTCCGGGCGCCGGGCCTGGATCGCCGCCACCGCCCGGTGCCCCGGATTCGGTAGCGCCCGGCGCACCCCGTGCCGGCGTGCCTCGTACCAGCCCCAGACCAGCGCCGGGTCGGCCCGGAACGCCGCAGGCGTCGCCAGCTCCTGCGGGTCGTACCGCTGCCAGAGCCCGGTCTGGGCGTCCCGGAACGTCGGCACGCCGCTCTCGGCCGACATGCCCGCCCCGGTGAACACCACCGGCCGTCGCGCGGCGGCGAGCAGCCGGCCCGCCTCGGCCAGCTCCGGCCCGGTCACACGTCCACCGTCAGCCGCACGTCGACCCGGTCACCCAGCTCGATCCCCTCCGCCCGGCGCGCCGCGACGCGCAGCGGCACCACGTACCGGCCGTCCTTGGGCCACAGCGACGTCCGCCAGCCGGTGCCACCGATGCGGACCGTCACCGGGATCATGCCCCAGCCGTAGGTGACCGACGCCGAGGCGGCCTCGATCGCCGCGCTCTGCTCGTCGGGCACTGTGACGAAGTGGTACGGCGCCGGGCCGCGCCAGAACCACACCTCGCCGCTGAACGCCAGCTCCATCCGGTCAGGATAGGGGCCGGCACCGACAGGCCGGAGCAGCCGCAACGCGGCCACCGTCACCCCCAGGCGGACGCCGGGGCCGGCCGGGGGCTACAGGCTCATCGGCACGGGGTCGGTGGCCAGCGCCCGGAACCGCTCGCGCGGGTCGGCCACGAGCCGCCGCCCGGTGAGGTCGAGCAGCCCGCCGACGCCGGTCACCGAGGCGACAGGGGTGCCGTCGGCACGGGTGAACTCCTGGCCGATCCGGAACGTCTTGCCCTCGCCCCAGTGGAACTCGCAGGTCACGTCGACCTCGTCGCCGCCGCGCAGCTCCCGCAGGTAGCGCACCGTCACCTCCAGCGCGACCGGCCCGACGCCGCCGGCGAGCAGCCGGTCCTGGCCGATGCCGGACGCGCGCAGGCACTCCCAGCGGGCGTGCTCGGCGTACTGGAGGTAGACCGCCTGGTTGAGGTGCCCCTGCGTGTCGAGTTCGTAGCCGCGCACGGTGACGCGTACCCGGAACGGATCTGCCATGCCGGCAGCCTAGCCACCGGCGCCGACAAAACGGCGTGCGGTCCGGGCCGCGCGGCCGTAGCCTGCCCGGCGTGACCCTGGAGATCGTGACACTGGCGCAGCGGCCCGACCTGGCGCCGCTGCTGGACACCGACTTCGACGGTGCCTGGCCGCCGTTCATGCTCTGGGATCCGATGGGCGCGCTCTACTACGCCGTCGCGGACGAGTTGTACCCCGAGTTCGTCCTCGCCGCCGTCGACCCGGCCGAGCCGGGCCGGGCCGTGGCCCGGGGGTACGCGGTGCCGCTGCGCTGGACCGAGGACGAGCTGCCCGACGGCGGCTGGGACCGGGTGATCCAGCGGGCCACGCTCGGCCGGCTCACCGGGTCCGCACCCAACCTGGTGTCCGCGCTGGAGATCTGCGTGCGCCCGGACCGGCGCGGCGGCGGGGTGTCCGGGCTGATGCTCGCGGCCATGCGCGCGGCGGTGGCCCGCGCCGGCTTCGACACGCTGGTGGCACCGGTGCGCCCGAACGGCAAGGCCGCCGTCCCGGACGTGCCGATGACCGAGTACGTGGCCCGGCGCGGCCCGGACGGGCTGCCGGCCGACCCGTGGCTGCGGGTGCACGTCCGCGCGGGCGGGGTCGTCGAGCGGATCGCGCCCCGCTCGATGACGGTGACCGGCACGCTCGCCGACTGGCGGCGCTGGACCGGGCTGCCGTTCGACACCTCCGGGCCGGTGCACGTGCCGGGCGCGCTGGCGCCGGTGCTCGTCGACGTCGACCACGACCACGCCGCGTACGTCGAGCCCAACGTGTGGGTGCGCCACCGGCTCTGACAGGTCAGGCCGGCCAGGCGTGACCGATCCCGTCGAGCAGCAGGACCACGCCCTCGGTGGCCGCCTCCCGGTCCCGGGAGATCTCCCGGTACTCCGGGGAGTTGGACCAGCGCTCGAAGTCCTCGCGGCTGCCGAACGACAGCAGCACCGCCTTCTGGTGCGGCCAGTCGCCCTCCACCACGCGGGGGGCGGTGTCGGCGGCGAGCAGCTTCCCGCCGTAGCGGGCCAGCACCGGCGGGAAGGCGGCGGCATACCTGTCGTAGCGCGCCCGGTCGTGGATGGTGAGCTGTGCGAGGGCGTAGACGGTCACCGGCTCAGGCTACCGAGCGCGGTGTCGTCCGTCAGGTCGGCCGCACCGCCGCCGCGGCCCGGCCGACTGTCCGCTGTGCTCTAGCGATTATGCCTCTGACCTGCGGATACTGATAGCAGGCTCGTGCGCGCCCCGCGCCGGGTGGGGGGAAAGAGGTGGGGCACGATGATCGGACAGGAGACCCAGCCGGAGGCCATACCCGAGCCTCGGACCACGCCGGAGGACCGGCCCGTCCGGCCCGCCGCGCCGGTTCCCAGCGCGGTGTGGCAGGTCCGCGTACGGACCAAACTCGACGACCTGTACCAGCAGCTCGCGGTGCTGTCGCAGCGCGACCCCGAGCGGGCCGAGGCGCTGCGCGCACAGCTGTCCGGGGTGGAGGGGGTGCTCGGACGCAGCGGCGTGGTCGAGTGGTTGCGCGGCGGCAACCTGGAGTACGCGTGGCAGACGATCCACTCGGTGGAGCGGGCCATGGTGGCGCTGCGCAGCCCGGACGAGCTGACCGGGCTGCTGCCGGCGTACCGCAGCGCGGCGGCCCAGGTGCTGCCGGCCGACGACAAGGTGCTCACCGACCTCGATCCGGCGGCCGGCACCACGTCCGACGCGCTGCTGCGCGCCCGGGTGCAGGCGTTACTGCTGCGCTACCACTCCGCGTCCGACGAGTTCCACGAGTCGGCCCGCCGGCTGCGCAACCGGATGCTGGGGCTGTCGGTGTTCGCACTGGTGGCGGAGATCCTGGTGGTGCTGGTGCAGTGGCGCAGCCACGACGTACGGCTGCTGGAGGCGCCGACCGACGCCGGTGGCGTGCCGGCCTGGCGGCTGCTGTTCTTCGTGCTGATCGCCGGGGCGCTCGGGGCGTTCCTCAGCGCGCTGCCCTCGATGATCACCTCACGGTCCGGCGGGCTGCCCTACAAGCTGCCGTTCCAGCAGGGGCTGCTGAAGCTCGCGATCGGCCCGCTGGTCGCGGTGGTCGGCATCATGCTGGTCATCGGCGGCCTGGTGGAGACCAGTGTGAGCAGCACCGCCGCGCTGCTCGGCCTGGCGATCGTGTTCGGCGCCGGGCAGCAGGCGGTCACCGCGTTCGCCGACCGGCGGGCGGCCGAACTACTCGGCCCGGCCGCCGAGAGCTGATGCCGCGCGGCGGCCATCCGGCCTGGGTAGCCTGATCCCATGATCTTCATTACCGCGAAGTTCCGGGTCCGTCCGGAGGACGCCGACCGCTGGCCGCAGATCGCCGCCGACTTCACCGCCGCCACCCGGGCCGAGCCCGGCTGCCTGTGGTTCGACTGGTCCCGCAGCCTGGACGACCCGACCGAGTACGTACTGGTCGAGGCGTTCCGCGACGACGAGGCGGGCGCGGCGCACGTGCAGTCGGAGCACTTCCGGACCGCCCAGCGCACGCTGCCGCCGCACCTGGCCGAGACGCCCAGGATCGTCAGCGTGACGGTGCCGCAGCAGGACTGGTCGCGCCTGGGCGAGATGGCGGTGCCCGGCGACGCCTGAGCTGAAAATTTCCCACGGCTTGCCGCCCAGGCATTGAAGCTTGTTTTCACCTCCGGTTACCCTCGGCGGAGAGATCCACCATCCACCGTGGAGGAGCTGAAGGATGCGCAAACTGATGGCGGCACTCGGCGCCGGGGCGATGACGGCCGCGGGCCTGCTCGCGGCCGCGACACCGGCCCAGGCCGCGGCCTGCACCCTGGTGCAGTCGGAGATCTACAACGGTGCGAACCTGATCGCCTGGTCACGCGGCCTGGACGGCTGCTCGGGTGACGTCTACTGGGAGATCCAGTCCGATGACGGCGGCACGTGGCAGGTGACCGACAGCGGCACCACGCACTACGACGACCAGGTCGTCAGCTACTACGGTGACGTGGACCTGCCGTGTCACCTGCGGGTGTACGCGGCGTTCGGGGAGCAGAAGCGGCTGACCCAGCCGGTGCGCAACAACAACTGCGCGGGCTGAGCACCGGCCGGGGCGCGCGCGACGCGCCCCGGCCGGCCCGCGGTCAGGGGATGGTCAGGCCGTACGCGGCGAGGATCTCCAGGATCGGCTGGTAGTAGCTGGTGCCGCCGCTCGTGCAGTTGCCGCTGCCACCGGAGAGGACGCCGATGACGGTGCCGGTCGCGGCCACGTAGAGCGGGCCGCCGCTGTCGCCCGGCTCGGCGCAGATGTTCGTGCGGATGAGCCCGGTGACGCTGCCCTCGGCATAGTTGACAGTCGCGTTCAGCCCGGTGACGGTGCCGCACCGCACGCCCGTGGTGGCGCCGCTGCGGCAGACCGCCTGCCCGACGTACGCGCTGCCGGCGGCGGTGACGGTGACCTGCCCGGGGTAGGTGTGGACCGCGCTCGGATGGGCGACGGTGCCGGTGTAGCGGACCACGCCGTAGTCGTTGCCGGGGAAACTGCTGCCGGTCCGGCTGCCCAGCACCGTGGTGCGGGCGCTGTCGGCGTACCAGGTGGCGGCGAGGCGGGTGCAGTGCCCGGCGGTGACGAAGTACCAGGTGGGGCCGCTGCGCACGTTCGCGCCCAGTGAGCAGCGCCCGCCGCCGCCGTAGATCGCCTGGCCGCCGGCGATGAGCGTGCGCAGCCGCCCGGGTTCGTGGCGCAGCACCGCGCCGGCCCGGTCGGCGGTCCGGCGCAACGCGGCCAGCTCCCGCCCGCGTACCGTGTCGTCGGCGGTGACCGTGAGCCGGCCGGTGGCCGGGTCGTGCCCCCAGGCGGTGCCGGGCGTGCGGAGATCGGCGAGCGCGGCGGGTACGGGCGGCGGTGCGGCGCCGGCCCGGGCGACCGCCGGGGTGCCGGCGAGCAGGGCGGCGAGGACGAGTACGACGAGCGCGGGTCGGCGCATCCTCCAGGACCTCCTCCATCGTCTACGGTCGATTCGCCCAAGCATCGGCCCGCGGGCGCGATCGACTCAAGCGGCAGAACCGGCGGTCCCCGAAACTTCCGGAGCCGCAGCGGGCGGCACGGGCGTGCCCACAGGCGGTGCCCGCCCGGGGATCCCGCCCGTCCACCCGGCGCCGCGTGCCCCGATGTCGGCGCATCGAGGTGATTAAGTTTTCGGAACGCTTCCGGTAAGCTCCGGGCAGAGATTCGCTTCGATCCACTCACGATGTGCCGGGGAGTCACTCCCTGACCTGGCGCGGCCACCGGGCGGCCGCGCGGAGCCGACGTCGTGGCGGGCGGTGGACGAGGCGAGCCGATCCCATTGACAGGCTAGAGAGGCGTTCAGATGGACAAGGTGCTCGCCCGCGGCAGCGGGAGCGCGGCAGCCCGGTCACGCCCGCGGACCGCTGTGATCGCGATGGTGGCGGGGGCCGCGGTGGTCGCCGCGACGATAGCGGTGGCGACCAGTGCCAGCGCCGGCACGACACTCGGCGCGTCGGCGGCGGAGCAGGGCCGGTACTTCGGCACGGCGGTGGCGGTCAACAAGCTGTCCGACAGCACGTACGTCGGCATCCTCAACCGCGAGTTCAACTCGGTCACCGCCGAGAACGAGATGAAGTGGGACGCCACCGAGCCGTCCCAGAACCAGTTCAACTTCACCAGCGGCGACCGGCTCGTCGCGCACGCCCAGGCAAACGGCATGCGGGTACGCGGCCACGCGCTGGCCTGGCACTCGCAGCAGCCCGGCTGGGCGCAGAACATGTCCGGCAGCGCGCTGCGCCAGGCGATGCTCAACCACGTCACCCGGGTCGCCACCCACTACCGCGGCAAGATCGACTCCTGGGACGTGGTGAACGAGGCGTTCGACGACGGCAACAGCGGCGCCCGCCGCAACTCCAACCTGGAGCGCACCGGCAGCGACTGGATCGAGGCCGCGTTCCGGGCCGCCCGCGCCGCCGATCCGGGCGCCAAGCTCTGCTACAACGACTACAACACCGACAACTGGTCCTGGGCCAAGACGCAGGCCGTCTACAACATGGTGCGGGACTTCAAGGCCCGGGGCGTGCCGATCGACTGCGTCGGTTTCCAGTCGCACTTCAACAGCGGGTCGCCGTACCCGAGCAACTACCGCACCACGCTCCAGAACTTCGCCGCGCTCGGCGTCGACGTGCAGATCACCGAGCTGGACATCGAGGGCTCGGGCAGCAGCCAGGCCACCACGTACGGCAACGTGACCCGGGACTGCCTGGCCGTGCCGCGCTGCAACGGCATCACGGTCTGGGGTATCCGGGACACCGACTCCTGGCGGGCCAGCGGCACCCCGCTGCTGTTCGACGGCAGCGGCAACAAGAAGCAGGCGTACACCGCCGTGCTGAACGCGCTCAACGAGGGCGGCACCCCGCCGCCGACCACCGCGCCGCCGACCAGCACCCCGCCGACCTCGACGCCGCCGACCAGCACCCCGCCGACCAGCGCGCCGCCGACGACTCCCCCGCCGACCGGCGCCTGCACCGCGACGTTCACCGTCAACCAGTGGCCGGGCGGCTTCGTCACCAACGTCCGCATCACCGCGGGAGCCGGCGGGCTCAACGGGTGGGCCGTGTCGCTCACCGTGCCCTCCGGCTCGGCGGTCACGAACACCTGGAGCGCCCAGGCCAGTGGCACCACCGGTGCGGTGACCTTCCGGAACGTGGACTACAACCGCCAGGTCGGTGCCGGTGGCACCACCGAGTTCGGATTCCAGGGCACCGGTACCGCGCCCTCCGGCACGCCGGCCTGCGCGGCCGGCTGACCGTCGGCGCGACCCGGCACGGGACCACCGTGCCGGGTCGCGTCCCCGGCGGGCACCGGCCGGCGACCGTACAGTGGGGTAGGTCCTGTTCCACCGTTTCGCCGGAAGGACCACAGTGAACCGACGCATCAGGACCGCCCTCGGCGTCGCCCTGACCGCCACCCTCGTCACCACCGCCGCCCCGGCACCCGCCACCGCCCACGACCGCCGCCCGAGCGTCATCGCGCTACCGGACGGCTTCCAGCCGGAGGGCGTCGCCGCCGCCGGCCGGTACGCCTGGTTCGGGTCGCGGGCCACCGGCGAGATCTACCGCGCCGACCTGATCACCGGAGCGGGCAAGCAGGTCAGCCCCGCCACCGGCACCCCGTCGCTCGGCCTGAAGGTCGACCCGCGGGGCCGGCTCTTCGTCGCCGGCGGCACCGCCGGTGACGCCCGGGTGATCGACACGCGCACCGGCGCCGTGCTCGCCCGCTACCGGTTCGCCGACGCGCCGACGTTCGTCAACGACGTGGCGCTCACCCGCGACGCCGCCTGGTTCACCGACTCGAACCGGCCGGTGCTCTACCGCCTGCCGCTGGGACGCGGCGGCAAGCTGCCGCCCGCCGACGGCTTCACCACGCTGCCGCTGACCGGCGACTTCCAGCAGACCGGCACCGGCGTCAACCTCAACGGCATCGTGCCCACCCCGGACGGGCGGGCGCTGATCGTCGTGCAGTCGAACACCGGCACGCTGTTCCGGGTGGACCCGGCCACCGGCGTCACCGCCGCCGTCGACGTGCCGGGCACCACGTTCGTCAACGGCGACGGCCTGCTGCTGCTCGGCCGCACGCTGTACGTGGTGCAGAACCGGCTCAACCAGATCGCCGTGGTCGAACTGAACCGCGCCGGCACCACGGGCGCGCTGCGCCGCGTCGTCACCGACCCGGACTTCGACGTGCCGACCACCGTCGCCAGCGCCCTCGGGCGGCTCTACCTGCCGAACGCCCGGTTCACCACCCCGCCGACGCCGACCACGCCGTACACGGCTGTCGCGGTCGACGCCCGCTGATCCGCTCCGGCCGCCACCCCGCCCGGGTGGCGGCCGGCCGGCTCACTCCTCCGCCTCCGGGCCGAGCAGCCGGATCTCCTCGATGTCGATGGCCGCCTGGAGCTGCCGCAGCACCGTGTCGTCGATCTGCCCGCTGTTGCGCAGCCGGGTGATCTCCTGCCGCTTGTGGTCGAGTACCCGCAACCGCAGCCGCCGGGCCATCTCCCTCTCCCCCTCCGCGTCCTCACCGCCAGGGTCGCGGACGTCGGCCAGATGATCCTCGTAGTCGGCACGCAGCCGGTCCACGGTGTCCTGCGTGGCGCCCACGTCGCCGGCGGCCCGGGGCAGCGCCTCCAGGGCGGCCTCGGTGGCCCGGATCCGGGCCCAGCGCACCTCGTCGTCGCGTTCCCGGTCGCCCACCAGGCCCGCCCAGCTGACGACAGCGGGCAGCGTGGTGCCCTGCACCAGCATGATCAGCACGATCACCACGACGGTGACGAAAATGATCAGGTCGCGTTCGCGCACCGCGCTCCCGTCGTGCATGGTGACCGGCACAGCGAGCGCGGCGGCGAGCGAGACCGCGCCGCGGAAACCGGCCCAGCCCACGGCGGTACGCATCCGGCCGTCGAAGTGCCGCGACCGGCTCGACTCGCGCCGGTCCACGCGTTGCAGCGCCGACACCGACAGGTGCACCCAGACCAGCCGGGTCACCACCACGACCACCGCGACGAGCGCCGCGATGCCGAGCGACGCCGCCGGCGAGTGGCTGGTGATGTTGCGCAGCGAACGCGGCACCTGCGTACCGAGCAGCACGAAGAGACCGCCGTTGATCATGAAGGTGGACAGGTCCCAGAACGCGAGCGCGGTGACCCGGGAACGGGCCCGGATCACCCGGGGTGCGGCGTAGGACAGCAGCAACCCGGACACGACCACCGCGAGCACGCCGCTGGCGTGCACCGCGTCGGCGAGCAGGAACGCGACGAACGGGGTGAGGATGCTCAGCCCGCCCTCGCGCATCGGGTCGTCGACGTGCTTGCGGATCAGCACCACGACCGCGCCGACGAGCAGGCCCGCGGCCACCCCGCCGAGCGACTTGCCGACGAACTCACCGGTGAGCGTCAGCGGATCCGGCACCGTCCCGCCCGCGACCACGCCGGCCGCCACGGCGAACAGCACGAGCGCCGTACCGTCGTTGACCAGGCTCTCCGCGCGCAGCGTGGTGAGGATGCCGCGCGGCATCCGCTTGGCCAGCCCGGCCACGGCGGCGGCGTCGGTCGGGGCCAGGACCGCGCCGAGCACCCAGGCGGCGGCCGGCTGCACACCGAGGGCCTGCGCGGTGTACGCGACGGCGACCATCGTGATGATCACCAGCACGACGGCGAGCCCGACGATCACCGTGAGGTTGGCCCGGATCTCGCGGAGGCTGATGACCAGGCTCTCCCGGTAGAGGATCGCCGGGAGGAACAGCACCAGCACGACCTCGGGGTCGAGGACCAGGTTGTCGAACGGCGGCAGCAGGCCGATCAGCGCGCCCATCGCGATCAGCAGGACCGGCGGCGCGACGCTGTAGCGACCGCCGATCGTGGTGCCGACGAGCACGGTGGCGCCCAGCACCGTGATCAGCAGGAGTGCTTCCACGCCGTACCCCCGTCACCGTCCGCCGGGAATCACGGTGCCCTACGGCGGCGGCCCGGCGCGGCGGAACGGGTGATCGTTACTCGAAGCGGGCCGGGTCGCCGGCGCCGCGGCGCAGGATCTCCGGTTCCGGACCGGACAGGTCGACCACTGTGGTCGGCTCGAGCCCGCAGTCCCCGGCGTCGACCACGGCGTCGACGAGGTGGTCGAGCCGTTCCTTGATCTCCCAGCCCTGGGTCATCGGCTCGTCCTCGCCGGGCAGCAGCAGCGTGCTGGTCAGCAGCGGCTCGCCGAGTTCGGCGAGCAGCGCCTGGGTCACCGTGTGCCGGGGTACGCGTGCCCCGACCACCCGCCGCCGCGGGTCCTGCAACCGGCGGGGCACCTCGGCGGTGGCCGGGAGCAGGAAGGTGTAGCTGCCCGGGATGACGGACTTCACCTGCCGGAAGACCGAGTTGCTGAGCTTGACGAACTGGCCGAGCTGGGCGAAGTCGGCGCACATCAGCGTGAACGGGTGCCGCTCGTCGAGCCGCCGGATCTCCCGGATCCGCTCCACGCCGTCGCGGTTGCCGATCCGGCAGCCGAGCGCGTAGCAGGAGTCGGTCGGGTAGGCGATCACCCCGTCGGCGCGCAGCAGGTCCACCACCTGCCGGATCACGCGGGGCTGGGGGTTGTCCGGATGCAGGTCGTAGTACCTCGCCACGCCGGCCAGCCTATGTCCACGCCCCGGCGGGCGCTGGTTTGGCCGGGGCGGTTTCCGGAAACAGGTGGGGGCCGTTCACGACAGGGGGACCGAATCATGTCCGAAGCCAGCACAGACCGCGTCGCCGACCGCCCCGCGGAGGTGACCGATCCGCTGCTGTGGGACCTGGCCGCCGCGGTGGCCGACGCGCACCAGCCGGACGCCGAGCGCGTCTGCGCCAGCCCGAGCTGCGCCGGGGCCGCGTGGCCGTGCGCGGCCTGGAACAACGCGCAGGCGGGGCTGAGCGCCGCCCGCGCGCCGCGGCAGTCCGCCACGTCGCCGCAGTCCGCCTCGACGCGGCCTGTCACCGGGCAGCCGGGTGCCGCCGGTGAGCCGGGCACGGTCGCGGCGCGGACCGGCGCGCGGAGCCTCGCCGCCACCGCCGCCTGACTCAGCGTAGGCGCAGGCGTTCTCGCGCCGCCCCCGGCCGTCTCGGCCGGGGGCGGCGCTGTCGCGTGCCGTCGAGGCTGGTCAGCGCGCTCCACGGGAGGACTGGAGGGTCCGCCGCGAGCGTGGGAGAGCGCTCTCTTTGGTAACAAGACATTGACGGATCCGTAACCCGAACCTTACTGTCCCTTCTCAAGAGAGCGCTCTCACGCCTGCTGGACCACCACTCCGTACCCCCGCCTTCTTCTCGTGAAGGGGACCTCCATGACCCACCTGCGGGACTTCTCCCCCGACCCCGTACCCCCGGCCGCGCCCGTCCCGTCCCCGGCCCGGCGGCGCGGTCTGCGGGCGACCGCCCTCGTCGCCGCGTCCGTGCTGGCCGCCGGCCTGCTGGGCGTCGTGGTCGGCGGTGGCGGCACGGCCACCGCCGGCGCCGTCGGCGCGGGCAGCTTCACCGAGACGCGGCCGCCCGGCGCCCTGCTGCCCAAGGGCTGCGGCGCGATCAGCACCAACCCGCGCATCTTCACCACCGCCGACGCGCCCGCCGGCGCCATCCCCACGAACGACTGGTGGTCGTCGCTGATCTGGAAGCGCAACAACTGCGCCGGCAGCGAGAACCTGCACGCCCACCCGCTGGCGTTCAAGGCCGAGAACAACGGGCTCGGCCTGTCGTACACCACCACGGCGGCGATCAGCGGGACCGCGACCGGCGTCGGCGAGTTCCACTACCCGTACGGCGAGGACGTCCGCGTCGGGATGCCCGGACTCTCCGCGCCGGTGGTCAAGGCCGCCGGCTGGAGCGACTGGACGGTCACCGCCGACTGGAGCGACGGCACCCGCACCATGCGCGCCACCATCGGCCACGGGCTGCCGTTCAGCTACTACACGGTCAGCGGCGGCACCGCACAGCTCACCGCCACCGCGACGCCCACCGTGTGGCGCAACTCCGGCGCCACCATCGGCTTCACGGTCAACGGCCACGACTACGTCGCGTACGCCCCGACGGGTGCGACCTGGACCGTCAACGGCGCCGGCATCAGCTCGACGCTGGCCGGCAAGGGGTACTTCTCGGTCGCGGTGCTGCCCGGCGGCGGCGACCGGGCGGCCCTGGCCGACACCTACGGCCGGTACGCCCACGCCCACGTCACCGGCACCCGGATGAGCTACACGTACGACCCGTCGGCGGGAACGGTGCGCACCACGTACGCGTTCACCACCACGCCCCGTGAGGGCAGCGAGACGAAGACGGTGGTGGCGCTCTACCCGCACCAGTGGCGCAGCCTCACCGGCGCCACCCCGATCTCCCCGACGTACGTCTCGGCGCGCGGCGCCATGCGGGTTCTCACCGGCGTGCCGTCGTTCACCACCACCATGCGCTTCACCGGCGTGCTGCCCGAGGTGCCCGCCGTCGGCGACTCCAGCGGCGCGGACCTGTCCACCGTCACCGGCTACCTCAACGCCGAGCAGGGCAACCCGGAGGGCGTCAGCGGCCCGGACACCTACTGGGCCGGCAAGGGACTCGGCCGGGCCGCCCGGATCGCCGAGATCGCCGACCAGCTCGGGCAGACCTCGGTCCGCGACGCGGCGCTGACCGCGATGAAGAACCGGCTGACCAACTGGCTCACCGCCGGCTCCGGCGAGACCGGCCAGCTGTTCTACTACGACCGCAACTGGGGCACGCTGATCGGCTACCCGGCGTCGTACGGCTCCGACGAGGACCTCAACGACCACCACTTCCACTACGGCTACTTCATCGCCGCCGCCGCCACGGTCGCCAAGTTCGACCCCGGCTGGGCCGACGACAGCCGCTACGGCGGCATGGTCGACCTGCTCATCCGCGACGCCAACAACTACGACCGCGCCGACAGCCGCTTCCCCTACCTGCGGGACTTCGACATCTACGCCGGGCACGACTGGGCCTCCGGGCTGGCGCCGTTCTTCGCCGGCAACAACCAGGAGTCCTCGTCGGAGGGGATGAACTTCGCCAACGCGCTGATCCAGTGGGGTCAGGCCACCGGCGACACCGCCGTCCGCGACGCCGGTGTCTACCTGTGGACCACGCAGTCCGCGGCCATCTCCGAGTACTGGTTCGACGTGTACGACCAGAACTTCCCGCCCGCGTTCGGGCACAAGACGGTCGGCATGGTGTGGGGCGACGGCGGATCGTACTCGACCTGGTTCTCCGCCGCGCCGGAGATGATCCAGGGCATCAACATGCTGCCGATCACCGGTGGTCACCTCTACCTGGGCGACTTCCCGGAGTACGTCAAGGCGAACTACGCCGAGCTGGTCACCAACAAGGGCGGCCCGCCGACGGTGTGGCAGGACATCATCTGGGAGTTCCTGGCCCTCGGCGACGGCGAGCAGGCGCTGCGCAATTTCCGGGCGAACAGCGGATTCACCAGCGAGGAGGGCGAGAGCAAGGCGCACACGTTCCACTGGATCCGCAACCTGGCCGCGCTCGGCACGGTGGACACCACCGTCACCGCGAACCACCCGCTGGCGAAGGTGTTCGTCAAGAACGGCGCCCGCACCTACGTGGCGTCGAACATCACCGCCCAGCCGCTCACGGTCACGTTCTCCAACGGCACGACGCTCGCCGTGCCGGCCGGGAAGACGGCCACCTCCGGGGCGTACACGTGGAGCGGCGGCAACGCCACCGGCGGCGGAACCGTGCCGACCGGTCCCCCGCCGACCACGACGCCCACCCCGGCCCCGACCACCGCCAGTCCCACGCCGACCACCGCGAGCCCCAGTCCGAGTACGAGCAGCCCGTCGACGCTGAAGCCGGTCCGGTACCTGCGCTCCGGCGGCGGGCTGGACGGGACCGCCGGCACCGCCGGCACGGTGAACGTGGCGGCGGCGAACGGCAACTCCGACGGCACGCCGGTCAACCCGCAGGTGTTCACCGCCACCGGGCTCACCGGCACGTACACCGGCGGGGCGACCGCGTTCGACCTGGCCGTCGACGCGGGCACCGCGGTCGGCAACGGCGTCCAGATCCGGGTCTCCTACGACCTGACCGGCAACGGCAGCGTCGAGCGGGTGGAGACCTACCGGTACTTCGCCACCGATCCGATCCCGGGCGCGGAGCGCTACCGGCAGACCCAGGGTCTGCTCTCGTCCACCGGCACGCTGGGCAACCTGTCCGGCGGCACGGTACGCGTCGAGGTGTGGAACGCCATCGGCGGCGCGCCCACGATCCTCGGCGTCGGCAACAGCTCGACCGTCACGCTGCCGTACGGCTCCTGACCCGCGGTTCCGGCGCCCCGGCCCCAGTGGCCGGGGCGCCGGTTCGCGACCGGGTCACGGCCAGCGGGTGGCGGTGGCCTCGAACAGCTCGCCGTCGCTCGCCACCGGGATGACGCACAGCAGGTGGCCGCCCGGCGCGCGCAGCACGTGGCAGTCGCCCCAGCGGGAGACGGGCGTGGCGCCCAGCCCGCGCAGCCGCTCGACCTCGGCCGTCACGTCGTCGGTCTCGATGTCGAGGTGGTATCGGGGCGCGTCGCCGACCGACTGCACGGCGCTGACCAGTCCGGGCACCACGTCGGCCAGGCCGGTGAACTCCGGTTCGGCCGGATCGGTGCGCAGGTCCGCGCCGAGCGCGGCGGACCAGAACGCGGCCGCCTCCCCCGCCTCGCCCTGCGGCGCGTCGATGATGAGGGCGTACAACCGCGATCGATGCATCGCCCGAGCCTAGCCACGACGGCCGGCTGCGGATCAGCCGGTCACCTCGGCCAGCAGCTCCAGCAGGTGGCGGTACGGCTGCCCGGTGGCCCGCGCCAGCCCGATCTCGCAGGTGCGGTTCACCGAGGCGTACCCGTCGAAGGGGCGTGCCGCGACGGCGGCGGCCTCGGCCCGGGTGGCCGACGCGGTCAGCTCCGGATGCAGCAGCCCCCGGTCCCCGGCGAAGCCGCAGCACTGCCAGCCCTCCGGCACCACCACCTCGTCGGCGACCGCGCGGGCCACGGTGAGCAGCGCGTCGTCCAGGCCCAGCCGGGTGGACGAGCAGGTCGGGTGCAGCGCGAGCGAGCCGATCCGGCGGCGCACGGTCAGCCGGGGCAACAGCGTGCCGGCGGTGTACGCGACCGCGTCGACGACCCGCAGGTCCCCGGCGCCGTCGAGCAGCCGCTCGAAGCCCTCGGTGCAGGACGCGGCGTCGCTGACCACCGGCAGCGCGCCGTCGCGGCTCGCCGCGCGCAGCACCGGCGGCACGCGGTCGCGCACCGCCCGGTAGCCGTCGGTGAGCCCCTTCGAGGACCACGGGGTGCCGCAGCACAGGTCGCCGACGCCGTCCGGCACGAGCAGGCGTACGCCGGCCCGCTCGGCGAGCGTGAGCAGCGCGGCGGCCACGCCGGTCCCGCCCTGCGCCGGGGCGAACAGCGTGCCCAGGCAGGAGGGGACGAACACCGCGTCCGGGTCGTCGGCCGGGTGGGGGCGGCGCGGGGCGCCGCCGCGCGGCAGGTCGCGCTGCCACTGCGGTACCCGGTCCGCGCCGAGCACCGCGCGGGCGGCCCGGGTGGCCGCCTCGGGCAGCGCGGGCGGCAACGTGCCGGCCAGGTCGAGTCCCCGGGCCATGCCCCGGGTGGTGGCGCCCCAGCGGCGGGCCGCGCCGCGCCAGGCTGTCCCCGCCGCCCGGCCGTGCTCCTGGGCCCGCAGCCGCTTGACCAGGTCACCGGTGTTGATCAGCACCGGGCAGGCGGTGGCGCACATGCCGTCGACCGCGCAGGTCTGCACCGCGTCGTAGTCGTAGTCGTCCGTCAGCTCCCGGACCAGCGCGGTGTCGCCGGCGGCCTGCGCGGCGGCGATCTCCCGGCGCAGCACGATGCGCTGCCGGGGCGTGGTGGTGAGGTCGCGGCTGGGGCAGACCGGCTCGCAGTAGCCGCACTCGACGCAGCGGTCCACCTCCTCCTCCACGGCCGGCACCGTCTTGAGGTGCCGCATGTGGATCTCCGGGTCGTCGCTGAGCAGCACACCCGGGTTGAGCACGCCGTCCGGGTCGCAGAGCGTCTTCAGCTCGCGCATCACCTCGTACAGCTCGTCGCCGAACTGGCGGCGCACGTACGGGGCCATCACCCGGCCGGTGCCGTGCTCGGCCTTGAGCGTGCCGCCGTGGCCGAGCACGAGGTCGACCATCTCCTCGGTGAAGTCGGCGTAGCGCGCCGGGGCCTCGCCGCCGTCGAAGCGCTCGTTGAGCATGAAGTGAAGGTTGCCGTCCTTGGCGTGGCCGAAGATGACGCTGTCGGCGTACCGGTGGCGGTCGAACAGGTCGGCGAGCGCGGCGCAGGTGCCGGCCAGCGCCTCCACCGGCACTGCGATGTCCTCCAGCAGCGCCGTGGTCCCGGACGGGCGGGCGCCGGCCACGGCCGCGTACAGGCCCTTGCGGATGTGCCACAGCGCGGCGCGGGCGGCGGGCTCGCCGCTGAGCCGGGCCGATGCGCTCAGCGGCAGGCCGGACAGCACCGGCCCGGCGCCTGCGACCCGGTCGGCGAGCGCCTCCGGGTCGGACTCCTGCCACTCCGCGAGCAGCGCGGCGTGCCCGCGCACGGCCAGGCCGCGCAGCGCGGCGTCCGCCTTCGGGTCGCGCTGGGCCACCCGCAGGGCGGCGGCGTCGAGCAACTCGATCGCCGCCGGCCCGGCGGCCACCAGCGCCGGCATGGCGGCCATCGCCTCGCCCAGGGAGCCGAAGACCAGCAGGCCGGTCGCGGCGTGCCGGTGCACGGGTACGGTGCGGAACGTCGCCGAGGCGACGAACGCGAGCGTGCCCTCGCTGCCCACCACGAGCCGGGTGAGCAGGCCGGCCGGGTCGTCGTGGTCGAGGAACGCGTTCACGCCGTAACCCATGGTGTTCTTCATGGCGTACTGGGCGCGGATCCGGCGCACCGAGTCGGGGTTGCCGCGTACCCGGTCGCGCAGCCGCAGCAGCCCGGCGTGCAGCTCCGGCTCGGCGGCGCGCAGCCGGGCGTCGGCGTCCGGGGCCCCGGTGTCCAGCACGGTGCCGCTGGGCAGCGCGAGGACCAGCGACTCCAGCGTCCGGTACGTGTTGAACTCGGTCCCGCAGGTCATGCCGCTGGAGTTGTTGGCGACCACGCCGCCGACCGTGCACGCGGACTCGCTGGCCGGGTCGGGGCCGAGCTTGCGGCCGTACGGTGCGAGCCGCGCGTTCACCTGCCGCAGCACCACCCCCGGCTGCACCCGTACCCGCCGCCCGTCGTCGAGCACGCTCAGGTCGCGGAAGTGCCGCCGCACGTCGACGAGCAGCCGGTCGGTGACCGCCTGGCCGCTGAGGCTGGTGCCGCCGGAGCGGAACGTCAGCGCGGTGCCGGTGCGGCGGCCGTACGCCAGCAGCGCGGCGACCTGACCGGCGTCCCGCGGCGTGATCACCGCGCCGGGATGCAGCAGGTAGTGCGAGGCGTCGTGGGCCATCCGCAGCCGGTCCGCGGCCCGGGTCGCCACGCCGCCGGGCACCACCGACTCCAGCCCGGCCCGCGCGGACTCGCTCAGCTTCGTCATGATCACCGCACCTCCCCCGGCCCACAGTAGTCACGCACGGCGCGGCTCAGTCCGCGGTGATCCGGTCCAGCACCCGCCGCTGGAACGCGCGGGCGGCCGGACCGGACGGCGGCGTACCGCCCCGGCGGGCGTCGATCGAGGCCCGGATCAGCGCGGCGTCCGGGTCGTCGGCGGCGACCCGCAACCCGGCGTCGGCCTTGCCCAGCCAGACGCCGTCGCGGCAGCGCACCAGCGCCCGGCAGGCGCCGAGCACCGCGTCCTCCGCGCCGGGGGCCGGTTCGTCGCCGGGCGGCGTGGGCAGCGCCAGCCACCAGCGCAGCGCGTCGGCCAGCAGCGCCCGCAGCGCCTCCGGCGACGGGTCGGCGAACACGCCGGCGGCGGGCGGGCCGAGCAGCGTAAGGCCGGACTGGCGCAGGATGCTGCGGTCCAGCGCGTACCAGAACCGTCCGTCGGCGGCCGGCCGGTCGCCCGGGTCACAGGTGGCGCGGAACGGCATCGTGGCGCCGCTGTTCAGTTCGACCTCGAAGCCCGGCTCGGGAGTGCCGGAGGCGGCCACGTCGCGGCGGTAGACCACGAGTTCCAGGCCGCGCGCCGGGCAGGGCAGCGACTCGTGCCGCAGCCGGTCCACGAGCAGACGCTTGTCCGCCTCCGCCAGCGGCCCGGCGACCAGCAGCGCCACGTCCACGTCGCTGCGCCCCGGCTGGTACGCGCCCAGCCCGACCGAGCCGGCCGCGTACGCCCCGATCAGGTCGTCGCCGAGCACGTCCCGGGCGCGGCGGACCAGTTCGGCCAGGTAGTCGCGGATGTCGTCGCGCATTCCGGCATCCTGCCCCGGCCCGTCCGCGGTCAGTCCGCCGGGTCGGGACAGCACACGGTCAGCGCGCCCGGAACCACAGTGACCTTGAGCCGTTTCGCCTTGCCCCGGGCGCCGCCGTCCAGCTCGTACGTCTTCGGCGCGTCGAACCGCACCCGGATCTTGCGACCGCGGGTGATCCGTACGAACGGCGACTCCTCGGAGCGCCCGGCGGCCATCCGGCCCAGCGTGCGCGCCCAGTCCACCGCGCCGCTGGCGGTGGACACGCCGACCTCCAGCGCCCCGTCGTCCGGGCGGGCGTCGTCGAAGGCCGGGATGCCGCCGGTGATGGTGCCGACGTTGCCGAACAGCACGCAGCTCGCCTCGTCGTCGAACCAGTCGGCGCCGTCGACCCGGATCCGGGTCCGTACGCACTCGCCGCGCACGTGCCGCAGCCCGGTCCAGACGTACGCGATCCGGCCGAACCGGCCCTTGAGCTGCCGGTCGGCGTCACGGATCAGGTCGCCGTCGAAGCCGGCGCCCGCCATCACCGCGAAGTGCTCCCCGTTGATCCGGCCCAGGTCCAGCTCGCGGCGGCGGCCGTGCAGCGCGATCCGTACCGCCTCCGGCAGGTCGACCGGGATGCCCAGGTTCACCGCGAACAGGTTGGCCGTGCCGGCGGGCAGGATGCCCATCGGCACGCCGCTGCCGGCCAGCGCGTCCGCGCACCGCTGCACCATGCCGTCGCCGCCCCACACCAGCACCAGCTCGGCGCCGGAGTCCAGTGCCGCGCGAACCCGCTTGGGCGCCTTGCGGCTCTTCGGCACCTCGTACCAGAGCAGCCGCCCGACCCCGGCGCCCACGAGCCGGGAGCGCAGCTCGTCGAGCCCGCCCCCGAACGTCTTCTTCCGGTGGGCGACCACAGCCACCACACCGGCCGGGGGCGCGGCGGGAGCGGGGGCGGTGTCCGGGCGTTCGGCAGTACGCGTGTCCATGGCCCGGCTGGTACCCGGACGCCACGGATCCCACGCCTGCGCCCGGCGCGACGCGCCCGATTCGGATCAGCGGCGTACTGTGCCCGGGCCGCCACGTTGGGTACAGTGCGGGCGTCGATCCGTGCCGCCGGGCGCGGATCCGAAGGGTGCGAGATGGCGGTACGGACCGGGTGGACGGCGCGCTGCACGCTGCGCCTCGGCCTGCTGCTCGGTGCCGTGGCCGTCGTCTGGGGCGCCCACGAGGTCGCATCCGGCTCGGCCGCCCACGCCGCCGACCGGGAGCCGTCCGGTCCGCTGACCGCCACCGTCGGGGTGCTCACCGACACGCTCGGGACGGTGCTCGGCCTGCCCACGTCCGGGACCGACGACGGCGGCGCGGCTCCCGCCGGGTCCGGCGGCGCCGCGGCGGAGCCGGCGACGCCCGCCGCGCCCGCGCCTGCTCCCGACTCCGCCGCGCCCGCGGCGCCGCCGGGCGCCACCTCCCCGGCACCGGCCCCGGTCGAACCGACAGCGCCGGGCAAGGCCGAACCGGCCGCGCCGGACAAGGCCGAACCGACAGCGCCGGAGGCGGTCCCGGCCGCACCCGCCAAGGTGGCGCCGGGCCGCCCGCACACCCCGACGCCGGTCACCGGCCGGGTGGTCGAGACGGTGGTGGCGCCGGTCCGGGACCACGTGCTCACGCCCGTCACCGACGGCCTGCGCCCGGTCACCGACCCGGTGAAGGCAGGCGTGCTCGACCCGGTGGCGGACCTGCTGTCCCCGGTCGTGGAGCCGTTGCGCCCGATCCTCGGCCCGGTCTGGCGGGGCCTGGAACCGGTGCTCGACCCGCTGGACCCGGTACTCGACCCGCTCAGCCCGGTGACCGATCTGCTCGACCCGCCGACCGCGCCGGAACCCGGCCCGCCGCCGGCACCGGGCGAACCCGTGCCCGGGCCGGCGGACCCGGGCGCCCCGGCCGACCCGGCCCGTCCGGCCGATCCGGCCGCGACGCCGGCACCGTCTGCCGGGCATGCGCACGACGCCCCGCCCCGCTCCGCCGGGCCGGTCCTCGCCGCCCCGGCGGCGCGCAGCCTCACCGTCGTCGGCACGCGGTGGGCCGACCCCGCACGCAGCCGGGCGCCGGCGGCGGTCGGTCCGGCGGCGCACGTCACGACCACGCCCGCCCTGCCGCTGCCGCTGCCGCTGCCGCTCGACGGCGTGACCCACGGCGGCGGCCCCGCGCACAGCGAGCCGGCCGACGCGGACGCGAACCGCTGGCGGCTGCCGGCGCTGACCCACCGGTACGCGCGGCCGGCGGCCGAGCCGCTGCCGCCGTCCCGGACGTCGCGCCCCGGCACCAGACCTGCCTGAGCGCACTCCACAGGCACCACCTCCGATCCGGAGCACGGGCGTGTCCCGCCCGACTGCCGCATGCCGCGGCGGCGCCGGTCGACTGTCGTCCGGCGCCCGCAACCGACCCGATCACGCCTGGAAAAACAGGAGTTCGTTCATGAGCACAGCCCTGCCCGTCGTCCGCGCCCGATGGTGCGACATCGGCCGGATCGCCGATCTCGTCGCCGAGGCCCTCGCGCCCACCGCGCTGGCCGCCTGGCTCGTCCCCGACACGTCCCGCCGCCTGCCGGTCCTCGCCGCCGTGACGCGGATCTGGACCGAACACGCGTTGCTGTTCGGCGACGCGTTCCTGCTGCCCGACGGCAGCGCCGCCACCGTGTGGTTCCACCGCTACCGCCCGATCCCCGTCCCCCACCGGTACGCCGACCGTCTCGCCGGCGCCGCCGGGCCGGACGAGGACCGGTTCCGCCGCCTCGGTGCGGAGCTGGCGGCACGCCGCCCGGCCGAGCCGCACAACCATCTGGCGCTGCTGGCCGCGCCCCGGGGCGGCGCGGCGCAGGCGCTGTCCGCGGCGCAGCGCCGGATGGACACGTTGAGCCTGCCCACGTACGCGCACCCGTGCGCGGGTGAGCAGGAGGAGCTGCTGCGGCGGCTCGGCTACGCCGAACGGGAGACGTTCGCCGCCCCGGACGGCACGCCGGTGCGGTCGTTGTGGCGGCCGGCGCCGTTCCACGCGGGCGGCAACGACAGGTGGCGGACCCGCCGGGCCGGCCGCCGGGAACGCGGCGACCGGGCCGCCGGGTCGGCGGCGCGGTGACCGGGTGAGCCCCGGGCCGGGGCGGCAGCCGTCCGCCCCGGCCCGGACCCGCGCCACACCGTGCGGGTTCTTCGGCCGGTGCCGTCGGCGCAGCTCGGTTAGCCTGCGAGCCGGGCACGACTCAGCCGAGCAGTCGGAGGTAACGCGTGCGGAACAGCGGATCCACCCCGGAACCGGGCGGCGCGGCCCAGGTGCGCCCCAGGCGCAAGCGGCGGCGTCTGCTGGTCGTCCTGGCGGTCTGCACGCTGCTGGCCGGCTGCGGGCTGGTCGCCGGCGGCTACTACTTCGACAGTGTGCCGACGCCCAGCGACCTGAAGCTGCCCGAGTCCACCACCGTCTACTACGCCGACGGGCGCACGCCGATGGCGAAGCTGGGCGCGCAGAACCGCACGATCGTGCCGTACGACCAGATGAACGACTCGGCGAAGCAGGCGATCGTGGCGGCCGAGGACCGTACGTTCTGGACCAACCAGGGCATCGACTTCAAGGGTGTGCTGCGGGCGGCCTGGGCCAACGTGAGCGGCGGGCAGCGGCAGGGCGCGTCCACCCTCACCCAGCAGTACGCGCGCATCGCCGCGGATCTGCGCGGGGTCACCTACTCCCGCAAGCTGCGCGAGGCGGTGATCGCGTGGAAGCTCGACGACGCGTACTCCAAGGAGGAGATCCTCGGTTTCTACCTGAACACCGTGCCGTTCGGGCGGGGCGCGTACGGCATCGAGGCGGCCGCGCAGACGTACTTCGGCAAGACGGTACGCCGGGACGCGCCGGCCGCGCGGCAGCTCACGCCGGCCGAGGCGATGGTGCTCTGCGCGATGGTGAAGCAGCCGGAGGCGGACCCGGCCGACCCGGAGGGCTCGCCCGGCTACGACCCGCGCCGCAACGCGCTGGCCCGGCAGAACTCGATCGACAGGTGGAACTACATCCGCGACGGCATGGTCAAGCTCGGCCACCTGACGCCGCAGCAGGCGGCGGATCTCGCGTACCCGGACACGGTCCGGCCGATCGACAAGGACGCGGGCCGGTCCGACCTGGACCGGCCGACCGGCCTGGTGGTCAACCACGTGCTCGCCGAGCTGCGCGAGACCGAGCCGTTCCGCGGCAAGCCCGACGAGGTGATCCGCGACGGCGGCTACCGGATCGTCACCACCATCGACAAGCGCGTGCAGGACGCGGCCGAGGCGGCGGCGGACATCCGCCGCGACACCGCGCCGCAGGCGGTACGCGGCCAGCCACCCAACTGGCAGGCCGCGCTGGTGGCGGTGGAACCGGGCACCGGCCGGGTGCTCGGCTACTACGGCGGCGACAAGGGCTCGGGCGCGGACTACGCCGGCTGGTACTACGACGAGAACGGCGAGACCCGCGGCTTCGGCCAGCATCCGCCGGGGTCGTCGTTCAAGGTGTACGACCTGGCCGCCGCCGTCCGCGACGGGATCTCGGTGAAGCAGCGGTTCGACTCGCCGGACACCAAGGAGTTCCCCGCCTCGGGGCGCACCAAGGGGAGCGCGGCCGGGCCGATCCGCAACGCCGAACGCGCGCCCTGCCAGCCGGACTGCGCGCTCTGGGAGGCCACCGTCGCCTCGCTGAACGTGACCTACTTCGAGCTGACCGAGAAGCTGGGCACCGACAAGGTGATCGAGATGGCCCGGCAGGCGGGCGTGGAGTCGATGTGGGAGACGGTCCGGGGAAATCCCCGGCCGCAGCGCGTCGACCTGCGCAGCGACCCGGCCGACGAGGTGGCGAAGCGGTTCTCCACCGAGGTCGGGATCGGGCAGTACGGCATCACCGTGCAGGACCACGCGAACGGCATGGCGACGTTCGCGGCCGGCGGCAAGCGTGCCGACGCGCACTTCGTCCGGTCGGTGACCAAGGACGACGAGGAGGTGTGGACCGAGCAGTTGCGTACGACGGACCTGGGACTGGACCGGGAGGCGATCGACCAGCTCGACTGGACGCTGCGCCGGGTGCGGGCCGCCGAGCTGGGCAACGGCTGGGACTCCGCCGGCAAGACCGGCACATGGCAGGCCGGGCAGAGCACCACGCAGAACGTGCACACCTGGATGGTCGGCTGGACCGGCGCGCTCGCCTCGGCCGTGTGGCTGGGCACCACCGACGGCAAGCCGCTGCGGACCAGGGGCGGCAGCTACGAGGTGTACGGCTCGACCGGCGCCGCGCCGATCTGGCGGCAGTTCATGACCCGGGCCACCGCGGCGATGAAGCTCGACCCGGGCAAGTACCGCTTCGGCGAGCCGGAGTTCCCCGGCGAGACCCCGGAGCCGACCCGGTCGGCGCCGCCGCCGACGACCGCCGCGCCGACACCGTCGGAGTCGCCGAGTCCGAGCCCTTCCTCGTCGTCCCGCAGCCCGGACCCCACCGGCCGGCCGACTTCCCGGCCGACGCTGACGCCGTCGCTGCCACCGCTGCCCACCGTGTCGCCGACACGTACCCGCGGCCCGCGCTGACCCGGCCGGGCGGCGGCTCGACCGCCGCCCGGCCGCGTGCACGGCGGCCTCGCGTCTATGCGCGCCATTCGCACACAGCGGCAACGTCCGCAATTTGCACGGCCGTTCATCCACCGCCGACGATGTTCGCCCTGATCAGCGCCTATTGAAGATCATGGTTGCCTGGACCGACGCGCGCGGCGACACGCCCGACTGCCAGTCGTTGCCCAGGTCACCCATTGCTCCGGGCTCGGGCGGCGTGTGATCGTGCACCAGCGAGCCGCCGACCCCCGGCGACTCGCGACGGTCGATCTGTCGACCCGGAGCCACGCCGGCAGCTCCGGTGACCGGCCGTCACCCTGCCTCGCACCACCGCGCCGCCCGTCCCCACCGGGCTCCGTGCGGCGCGCCTGTAGAACAGGAGCAAACCCCCGTGAAACTCTCACCTCGCCTCGCCGCGCTCACCGGCGCGGCCGCGGCCGGCCTGCTCGCCGCAGGAACCGCCGCCGCCGTGCAGGCCGCGCCACCCGGACCCGCCGCCCCGAACCCGGCGCAGGCCCGCGCGACCGCCGCCGACTCGGCCCGCGCCCTGGTCGCGAACCGCCCCGCCTACCTGCAGGCCGGCTCCGACGACGCGTTCGTCCAGAAGCCGGTCATCTCCTCCGAGGGCACCCAGTACGTGCCCTACGAGCGCACCTACAAGGGCCTCCCGGTGGTCGGCGGCGACTTCGTGCTCGCCACGGACTCGGCCGGCAACCTGAAGTACGCCTCGGTCGCCCAGCAGCGGCCCATCGGCGCCCTCGCCACCACGCCCGCGCTGACCCGGGCCGCCGCCGCGAAGACGGCGCGCGCCCAGCTCAAGACCGTGAACGAGGTCGAGAGCACCACGCTCGTGGTCTACACGCTCGGCGCCGCACCGGCGCTGGCCTGGGAGACCACGGTACGCGGCACCGGCGCGGACGGCCCGAGCCGGCTCACCGTCGACGTCGACGCCCGCACCGGCGCGGTCCTGCGCAAGCAGGAGCACGTGGTGCGCGGCACCGGCACCGGCGCGTGGAACGGGCCCGGCCCGCTCACGCTCAACACCACCCAGTCGGGCTCCACGTACACCATGAAGGACCCGACCGTCACCAACCTGAGCTGCCAGGACGCGGCCAACAACACCACGTTCAGCGGCTCCGACGACGTCTGGGGCAACGGCACCGCCACCAACAAGGAGACCGGCTGCGTGGACGCGTTGTTCTCCGCGCAGACCGAGCACAAGATGCTCTCCCAGTGGCTGGGCCGCAACGGCGCCAACGGCAACGGCGGCTACTGGCCGATCCGGGTGGGCCTCAACGACCAGAACGCCTACTACGACGGCACCCAGGTGCAGATCGGCAAGAACACCGCCGGCCAGTGGATCGGCTCGCTGGACGTGGTGGCGCACGAGATCGGCCACGGCATCGACGACAACACCCCCGGCGGCATCTCCGGCGGCGGCACGCAGGAGTTCGTGGCGGACACGTTCGGCGCGGCCACCGAGTGGTTCGCCAACGAGCCGTCCAGCTACGACGCGCCGGACTTCCTGGTCGGCGAGAAGATCAACCTGGTCGGCTCCGGCCCGATCCGCAACATGTACAACCCGTCGGCGCTCGGCGACCCGAACTGCTACTCCAGCAGCATCCCGTCGACCGAGGTGCACGCCGCGGCCGGCCCCGGCAACCACTGGTTCTACCTGCTGGCCAACGGCAGCAGCCCGACCAACGGTCAGCCGTCCAGCTCGACCTGCAACGGCAGCAGCGTGACCGGCCTGGGCATCCAGAAGGCCATGAAGATCATGTACAACGCGATGCTGCTGAAGACCTCCTCCTCGTCGTACCTGAAGTACCGCACCTGGACACTCCAGGCGGCGAAGAACCTCTACCCGAGCAGCTGCGCCGAGTTCAACACGGTCAAAGCGGCCTGGGACGCCGTGAGCGTGCCGGCCCAGTCCGGTGACCCGACCTGCGCCGGCGGCACCCCGACGCCCACCCCGAGCACCACGACCACCCCGCCGCCGGGCGGCTGCTCCGGCAACAAGCTCGCCAACCCGGGCTTCGAGTCGGGCAACGTGAGCTGGACCGCCTCGTCCGGCGTGATCACCACCGACAGCGGCCAGGCCGCACACGGCGGCTCGTACAAGGCGTGGCTGGACGGGTACGGCTCGTCGCACACCGACACGCTCAGCCAGTCGGTGACGATCCCGGCCGGATGCCGGGCGACGTTGAGCTTCTGGCTGCACATCGACAGCGCGGAGTCGACCACCAGCACCGCGTACGACAAGCTCACCGTCAAGGCGGGCGGCACCACGCTGGCCACCTACTCCAACCTGAACAAGGCCACCGGCTACGTGCAGCGGTCCTTCGACGTCTCGTCGCTGGCCGGCACCACGGCGACCGTCTCGTTCAGCGGCGTGGAGGACAGCTCGTTGCAGACGTCCTTCGTCGTCGACGACACCGCGGTCACCCTGAGCTGACCGTGCGCGGCCGGTCGTCCTCCTCCCGGCGGCCGGCCGCCTCGTCCTGTCAGGCCGGCCCCGTCGTTTCGGGGCTGAGCGTCGCAGCGTCACGCCGGCCGCCGGGTCAGGCCGGGCGCCCGGCCCGGGACGGGGTGCCGCGGTCGCGGTGGATCCGCGCGGCCGCCTCGTGCATCGCGCGGCCGAACAGCTCGGCCTGGTCGCCCATGCTGCCGAGCCGGGCGGCGAGCGCGTCGGCGTCGGCCCGCGCCGATGCGCTGACCTGGGCGTCCAGCTCGGACAGCGCCGCGTTGGCGGCGGCGACGAGGTGTCCGCAGAGGACGTCGAAGGGCTCGCCGGCCAGCTCCGGGTCGATCGCCACGGAATCCAGCCGGCCACCCTGGACGGCGACCGCGCGGACCCGCCCGCCGGCGGCCGTGCCCTCGGCCCGGAGCAGGTCGCCCGGCTCGCCGTCGGCGTGCGCCGAGGCCCGGGAGCGCATCGCGGTGAGCGCCTGCTGCGTGCGGGTCAGCAGCTCGTCGAGGCTCGCGGCCGCCGAGAACGGGTCGTTGGTCATATCCGCGCTTTCTTCACGTCTTAGCCGAGCACCGTGACCCTAGCAACCGGCTCCGACGAATCCCGGTCACCGGCTCTCGCGGGCCGCGCCCCGGCGCCGGGAGCAGGCCGGACACCGGCGATACGGCGTGTCGCGCGCGAACGCCCGGCCGGACGGACCGGCCGGGCGTTCTCCGGACCGCTGTCAGCGCAGGCGCAGCCGCTGACCGGGGAAGATCAGGCCCGGGTCGTCGCCGACCACTGCGCGGTTGCGCTCGTGCAGGACACGCCAGCCGCCGTCGACACGCTGCGCCACGGCGATCTCCGACAGCGTGTCCCCGCGCCGGACCACGTACGTCCCGGCGCCGGGCGCGGGCCGCGGTTCGGCCTTCGTCGCGGGCCGCTCCGGCACGGCCCTGCGCGTGGTGGCCCGCTTCGGGGCCGTCTTCTTCGGAGCCGACTTCTTCGGGGCGGCCTTCTCGGACCTGGCCGACCCGGCGCTCGCCGAGCCGCCCTTCCTGCCGCAGACCGGCCACGCGCCGACGCCCTGCCCGCGCAGTACCTTCTCCGCGACGGCGATCTGCTCGGACCGGCTGGCCAGGTCGGCGCGGGCGGCGTACCTCTGCCCGCCGTAGCCGTTCCAGGTGGCGCGGGAGAACTGGAGCCCGCCGTAGTAGCCGTTACCGGTGTTGATCTTCCAGTTGCCGCCTGATTCGCAGCGCGCGACCGCGTCCCAGTTGACGCCCGCGCTGGCCGGAGCGGCCGGACCGAACAGGGCCGCGGCGCCGACGGCGGCGCCGGCCACCACCGCTGCGAGAGCGGTACGGCGGCTTCGGGCTGAGTATTCAGTTGCCATGTGGATTCCTCCACGCCGACGAGGTGAGCTGTCGGGTTCGGGCCGAGGAGCCCGGCCGCCGGTGGCGGCTTCACCCCGAGGTGACGGTGCACCGTGGAACGTGTGGTTCCCCCGCTCCCGCGCGAGGTTCGGTTACCGGTGCCGGCGGCGGGATTTGGCGTTTCCGGCCCGCGGTGTCCGCGTCTGCGAACGAAACCGACGCTAGGGACGTTTTGCGACGATCGTCCACTTCTTGTGACGCTCTTCACCCGGCCGGGCTACCGGCGGCGGCGCTACGGTGGCAGGGCCAGGCAAGATCACGGGAGGGCGGGACGGATGACCGATCACGGACACGAGCTGACCTTCGGCGGCTTCCTCACGCCCGCCGCCGGGCAGCCCGACCAGGTGGTGGCGCTCGCCCGGCTCTGCGAGCAGGTCGGGCTGGACCTGGTCACGTTCCAGGACCACCCGTACCAGCCGGGCTTCCTGGACACCTGGACGCTGATGTCCTACGTGGGCGCCGCCACCGAGCGCATCCGCCTGGCCGGCAACGTGCTCAACCTGCCGCTGCGCCAGCCGGTGGTGCTGGCCCGCAGCATCGCCAGCCTGGACCTGCTCACCGGCGGCCGGGTCGAGCTGGGACTCGGCGCGGGCGCGTTCTGGGACGCGATCGAGGCGGCCGGCGGGCGACGCCTGTCCCCCGGCGCCGCCGTCGAGGCCCTGGACGAGGCGATCCGGGTGATCCGCGAGGTCTGGGACACCGACCGGCGCGGCATGATCCGGGTCGACGGCGAGCACTACCGCGTGGTGGGCGCCAAGCGCGGTCCGGCGCCGGCGCACCCGGTGGGCATCTGGGTCGGCGCGTACAAGCCGCGCATGCTGCGCCTGGTGGGCCGCGCCGCGGACGGCTGGCTGCCGTCCCTGTCGTACCTGCCGAAGGGCCCCGGCGAGCTGCCCGCCCTGAACGCGCTCGTGGACGAGGGCGCTCGGGCTGCAGGGCGCGACCCGGCCGCGATCCGCCGCATGCTCAACGTGACCGGCACGTTCGCCCGCTCGTCGGCCGGCTTCCTGGCCGGGCCGCCGGAGCAGTGGGTGGAGGAACTGGCCGGGCTCACGCTGGAGCACGGCATCACCACGTTCATCCTCGGCAGCGACGAGCCGCGCGCGATCCAGATCTTCGGTCAGGAGGTCGCGCCCGCCGTACGCGAGATGGTCGCCGCCGAACGCGCCGCGCCCGTCGGCGGCGCCCGCGCGGCCGACGACGAGCAGACCGCCGCCGGCGGCCCGAGCACGCTCGGCGTCACCCCCACCCCCGACCCGGGGGTACGCCTGAGCGCGCGCCGCCCCTGGGACGAGTCCACCCGCCCGAGCGCCCCGCCGCCACCGGCCGGACAGGTCTACCCGGCCCGGGGACAGGCCGCCGGGCAGCACCTGGTGGACGTGCACGACCACCTGCGCCAGGAGCTGGCCCAGGTGCGCGACCTGCTGGAGCAGGTCAAGCGGGGCTCGGTCACGCCGGGCCGGGCGCGGGCCGCGCTCAACGAGATGACCATGCGGCAGAACAACTGGACGCTCGGTGCGTACTGCGCGGCCTACTGCACGATGGTCACCCAGCACCACGGGCTGGAGGACGCCTCGATCTTCCCGCACCTGCGCCGCTCCGAAGCCGGGCTGGCGGCCGTGCTGGACCGCCTCGAGGAGGAGCACGTGGTGATCCACGGGGTGGTGGAGAGCGTCGACCGGGCGCTCGTGGAGCTGGTCCGCCGGCCCGGCGACTTCACCGGACTCCAGGAGGCGGTGGACCTGCTCACCGACACGCTGCTGTCGCACCTGTCGTACGAGGAGCACCAGATCGTCGAGCCGCTGGCCCGGCACGGCTTCTTCCCCGGCCAGCTGTGAGGTAGCTGACTTTTGTTTCCCTAAGTCAGGGCGGTACCGTCGACGCCATGACGGACCTCCTTGCGCAGCGTGACTCCTGGTCCACCGCCAACTGCTCGATCGCCCGGGCGCTCGAGGTGGTCGGCAACCGCACCACGCTGCTCCTGCTGCGGGAGGCGTCGTTCGGCACCCGCCGCTTCGACGACTTCGCCCGGCGGGTCGGCGTCAGCGAGCCGGTGGCCGCCGCACGCCTCAAGCAGCTCGTCGCCGACGGGCTGCTCGACCGGCGTCCCTACCGCGAGCCCGGGCAGCGCACCCGCGACGAGTACGTGCTCACGGCCAAGGGAAACGACCTGATCCCGGTGCTGGTCGCGCTGCGGCAGTGGGGCGACACGTACGCCGCCGACGAGGCCGGCCCGGCGGTCCGCGTGGCCCACGACGAGTGCGGCGCGGCCGTGCACGCCCGGCTGCGCTGCGACGCCGGGCACGACGTACCGCCCGGCGAGCTGGCCGTCCTGCCCGGTCCGGGCCTGCTGTCCGCCTGACCTCCCTTCCCCACCACACCTCGGAGCGAGACCATGAAGATCGCTGGAAGCACCGCCCTGGTCACCGGCGCCAACCGCGGCTTCGGCCGGCACCTGGCCGCCGAACTCGTCGCGCGCGGCGCCACCGTCTGGGCCGGCGCCCGCAACCCGGACACCGTGGACCTGCCCGGCGTCACCCCGGTACGCCTGGACATCACCGACCCCGCGTCGGTGGCCGCCGCCGCTCAGCGGGCCGGGGACGTGACGCTGCTGGTCAACAACGCCGGCGTGAGCACCGGCACCGACCTGCTCGACGGCGACCTCGCGCAGATCCGGCTGGAGCTGGAGACGCACTACCTCGGCACGCTCTCGGTGGTACGGGCGTTCGCGCCCCGGATCGCGGCCAACGGCGGCGGCACGATCCTGAACGTGCTGTCGGCGCTGTCCTGGTTCACGTTTCCCGGCGTCGGCGCGTACGGCGCGGCGAAGGCCGCCGAGTGGTCGATGACGAACGCCCTGCGCGTGGAGCTGGCCGGCCGGGGCGTCCGCGTCGCGGGCCTGCACGTGGGCTACATGGACACCGAGATGGCCGCCGCCGTCCCCGGCCCGAAGGCCCACCCGGCCGACGTCGCCCGGCTCGCCGCGGACGGGATCGAGTCCGACAGCTACGAGATCCTCGCCGACGACGTCGCCCGCCGGGTCCAGGCCGGGCTGTCCGGCGGAGTAGCCGCGCTCTACCCCGCGCTCCCCTGAGCGTCCGCCGGCAAGGAAGGGCCCCTTCTTATCGCGTAGGCGATAAGAAGGGGCCCTTCCTTGCACCTACAGGCCGCGGGCGAGGCGGTCGGCGAGGATCCGGGTGAACCGGGCCGGGTCGGCCAGCTCGCCGCCCTCGGCCAGCAACGCCATGCCGTACAGCAGCTCGGCGGTCTCGGTCAGCGCGGCCGTGTCGCCGCCCTCCCCGTGCGCCTTGCGCAGCCCGGTGACCAGCGGGTGGGCCGGGTTCAGCTCCAGGATCCGCTTGACCCGCGGCACCTCCTGGCCCATGGCCCGGTACATCTTCTCCAGCGTCGGCGTCATGTCGTGCGCGTCGCCCACCACGCAGGCCGGTGAGGTGGTCAGCCGGGTGGACAGGCGCACCTCCTTGACGCTGTCGGCGAGCGCGCCGCCGAGGAACGTGAGCAGGTCGGCGTACTCCTGGCGCTCCGCCTCGGCCTTCTCCTTCTCCTCCTCGGTCTCCAGGTCCACCTGTCCCTTGGCGACCGAGCGCAGCGTCTTGCCGTCGTACGCGCCGACGCGCTCGACCCACACCTCGTCCACCGGGTCGGTGAGGATCAGCACCTCGTAGCCCTTGGCGCGGAACGCCTCCAGGTGCGGCGAGTTCTCGATGGTGGCCCGGTTCTCGCCGGTGGCGTAGTAGATCTCGGTCTGGCCGTCGCGCATGCGCTCCACGTACTCGCGCAGCGTGGTGGGCTCGGCCGGATCGTGGGTGCTGGCGGCCCGGACCAGCTCCAGCAGTGTCTCGGTGTTGTCCGGGTCCTCCAGCAGACCCTCCTTCACCACCGCGCCGAACTCGGTCCAGAACGTGCGGTACGACTCGGCGGACATGTCCTTGAGCGTGGCGAGCACCTTCTTGACCAGCCGGCGGCGGACCGCGCGGATCTGCCGGTCCTGCTGGAGGATCTCCCGGGAGATGTTCAGCGACAGGTCGTGCGCGTCCACCACGCCCTTGACGAAGCGCAGGTAGTTGGGCATCAGCGCGTCGCAGTCGTCCATGATGAACACGCGCTTGACGTAGAGCTGCACACCGCGGCGGCCCTGCGGGGAGAACAGGTCCAGCGGGGCGTGTGAGGGCAGGAACAGCAGCGCCTCGTACTCGAAGGTGCCCTCGCCGCGCATGTGGACGGTCTCGAGCGGGTCGGCCCAGTCGTGTGCGACGTGCCGGTAGAACTCCTTGTACTCGGCCTCGTCGACCTCGTCCCGCGAGCGCGCCCAGAGCGCCTTCATCGAGTTGAGCGTCTGCTCCTCGCGGGTGGTGGCGCCGTCCTCACCGGGCTTGTCGACGGTCATCCGGATCGGCCACGAGATGAAGTCGGAGTAGCGCTTGACGATCTCGCGGATCGTCCACTCGGCGGTGTAGTCGTGCAGGTTGTCCTCGGTGTCGACCGGCTTGAGGTGCAGCGTGACCGAGGTGCCCTGGGGCGCGTCCTCGACCTCCTCGATCGAGTACGTGCCCTCGCCCGCGGACTCCCAGCGGGTGCCGCCGGACTGCCCGGCGCGGCGGGTCAGCAGCGTCACCTTGTCGGCGACCATGAACGTGGCGTAGAAACCGACGCCGAACTGGCCGATCAGCTCCTGCGAGGCGGCGGCGTCGGACGACTCCCGCAGCTTGCGCAGCAGTTCGGCGGTGCCGGACTTGGCGATCGTGCCGATCAGGCCGACCACCTCGTCGCGGGTCATGCCGATGCCGTTGTCCCGCACGGTGAGCGTACGGGCGTCCTTGTCGACCTCGATCTCGACGTGCAGGTCGGAGGTGTCGGCCGGCAGTTCCTTGTCGACGAGCGACTCCAGCCGCAGCTTGTCCAGCGCGTCGGACGCGTTCGAGATCAGTTCGCGCAGGAAGACGTCCTTGTTCGAGTAGATCGAGTGCACCATCAGCTGCAACAGCTGACGGGCCTCGGCCTGGAACTCCAACGTCTCGACCCGGTCGCTCACACCGACTCCCTTCCCTCTGGCGGGCCTACGGCGGAAAGGATACGAGGGGTGACCACTGCGGCACGCACCGGCCGCCCGAATTCACTGGTACAACCAGTTGACGGGTTGATGTGTTCGGGGCCACACTGCTGCGCATGACCTTCGATCCCGCGCCTCGCGTCTCGGTCTCCGACCACGTCTTCGGCCGGCTCCGTGACGCGATCGTGTCCGGTCGCTACGCGCCGGGCGAGACGCTGCCCGGCGAGCGGGAGCTGGCCGGGGCGTTCGCCGTCAACCGGCACGCGGTCCGGGAGGCGCTGCGCCGCCTGCAACAGCTCGGCCTGGTCCGGGTCAGCCAGGGCGGCGCGACCCGGGTGCTGGACTGGCGGGTCCACGCCGGGCTGGACCTGGCGCTGTCCCTGGCCCGCTCCGGTGACGTACTCCCGGTCGAGACGCTGGTGCGCGACATGCTGGAGATGCGGGCCTGCGTCGGGATCGACGCGGCCCGGCTCTGCGCCGAACGCGCGGACGCCGAGGTCGTCTCCGCTTTGGTCCGGGCCGCCGAGGAGTACGGCGACCTGGCCCCCGACCTGGACCTGATGAACGAGGCGAACATCGCCATCTGGCGGCTGATCGTGCGCGGCAGCGGCAACACCGCCTACCAGCTCGCGTTCAACAGCCTGGTGGCCGGCACGTTCGCGGTCGGCGACGTCCCCCCTGATGCCCGCGCGGCCGAACTGCTCGACGTGGCCGGCCACCGCCGGCTCGCCGCGTCGATCGCCTCCGGTCAGGGCGCGGCGGCCGCCCGGCACGCCCTGGCGCTGCTGACCGCGCCCGTCACCACCCCCACCACCCCCACCACCGGAAGGGAAGCGCGCGCATGATCCCCGCCGTGCTGTACGCCGTACCGGCGTTCCTGCTCCTGATCGTCATCGAGGCGGTCTCCTACCGCTTCCTGCCCGACGACGACGAACGCGGCTACGAGCTGCGGGACACCACCACCAGCCTGTCGATGGGGCTGGGCAGCCAGATCATCGGCTTCCCGTGGAAGCTGCTCACCGTCGGCCTGTTCGCGGCGCTGTGGACGGTCGCCCCGGTGCACCTGTCCCCCGGCGACTGGTGGACCTGGGTGATCCTGTTCTTCGCCGACGACCTGGCCTACTACTGGTTCCACCGCTCGCACCACGAGGTACGCGTGCTCTGGGCCAGCCACGTCGTGCACCACAGCAGCGTCTACTACAACTTCTCGACCGCGTTGCGGCAGAGCTGGACGCCGATGACCTCGCTGCCGTTCTGGCTGGCGCTGGCCCTGCTCGGCATCCCGCCGTGGATGATCTTCCTCCAGCAGTCGGTCAGCCTGCTCTACCAGTTCTTCCTGCACACCGAGCGGATCAAGGTGCTGCCCCGGCCGATCGAGTGGATCTTCAACACGCCGTCGCACCACCGGGTGCACCACGGCTCGAACACCGAGTACCTGGACCGCAACTACGGCGGCATCCTGATCATCTGGGACCGGCTGTTCGGCACGTTCGAGCCGGAGCGGGCCACCGCGCGATACGGGCTCACCAAGAACATCGGCACCTACAACCCGCTGCGCGTGGCCACCCACGAGTTCGCCGCGATCTGGTCCGACGTACGCGGGGCCAGCTCCTGGCGGCACCGCCTCGGCTACCTGTTCGGCCGTCCCGGCTGGCAGCCGGCCCGATGAGGCGCTCCCGGCTGCTGCTGGTGTTCGGGCTGGTCGCCGCCGTCGAACTCGCCGGGGTCGCGCTGGACTCGACGCTGCTCCAGTGGCTGGCCAAGCCGCTGCTCGCGCCGGTGCTGCTGGCGTACCTCTGGGCGCACCGGCGCCGGGTGGACGCGGTGGCGGTCGGCCTGGTCGCCGCCACCGCGGGCGACATCGCCCTGCTCCTGCCGGGAGACACCGCGTTCCTGGCCGGCATGGGCTTCTTCCTGGTCACCCAGCTCGCGTTCGTCACCGCGTTCGCGCGGCACCGGCGCGCGCCGGCCGTGGCCTGGGCGGGCTATCTGCTCGCCTGGGCCGGCGCGAACGCGCTGCTGTGGGGCATGCTCGGGCCGCTGCGGCTGCCGGTGCTCGGCTACAGCCTGGCGCTGTGCCTGATGGCCGCCGCCGCGACCGGGGTGTCCGCGCGGGTCGCCGCGGGCGGGGCGTTCTTCCTCGTCTCCGACCTGCTCATCGGCGTGGGCGCGGCCGGTGTGGAGCTGCCCGGGAGGGGCCTGCTGGTGATGGTCACCTACTGTGCCGCGCTGCTGCTGATCACCACCGGCTGGGTGGCCGCGTCACGCCCGGCACCCGGCCCGCAGCCGCCGCCGGCGGGTACCCTGCTCACGTGGCCAGGGAGAACGGGCGCAAGCTGATCGCCTCGAACAAGAAGGCGCGGCACGACTACGACATCCTCAAGACGTACGAGGCGGGCATCGTGCTGGCCGGCACGGAGGTGAAGTCGCTGCGCGAGGGGCGGGTGTCGCTGGTCGACGCGTTCGCCCAGGAGCGCGACGCCGAGATCATGCTGTACGGCCTGCACATCGCCGAGTACGGCTTCGGCACCTGGACCAACCACGCGCCCCGGCGCACCCGCAAGCTGCTGCTGCACCGCGTGGAGATCGCCCGGATCGTGGAGAAGCTCCGCGACGGCGGCGTCACGCTGGTGCCGCTGTCGATGTACTTCGCCGACGGCTGGGCCAAGGTGGAGCTGGGCCTGGCCCGGGGCCGCCGGTCGTACGACAAGCGTCAGGCGCTCGCCGAGCGGGACGCCAAGCGGGAGATCGCCCGGGAGATGGGCCGCCGCCTCAAGGGCCGGACGGCGGCGCGGCGGGGCTGAGCGCACCGTTCTCTGTCCCAGGCCGGTGGCACGCTGGCCCACATGAGCGACCCGACCTGGAACCCGCTGCTCCGCGAGCAGCTCACCTGGCACTGGACCTACCAGTTGCGCGACCGCCTCGCCGGGCTCACCGACGCCGAATACCTCTGGGAGCCGGTCCCCGGCTGCTGGAGCCTGCGCCCGCGCGGCGACGGCGGCACTCCGGCGATCGACTTCGCGATGCCGCAACCGGACCCGCCGCCGTTCACCACCATCGCCTGGCGGCTCGCCCACGTCGTCGTCGGCGTGCTGGCCATGCGCAACGCGTCGCACTTCGGCCGCGCGCCCACCGACTACGGCTCGTTCCCCTACTCCCCGACCGCGGCCGGCGCGCTGGCCCAGCTCGACGAGGAGTACGCGGCCTGGACCGCCGGGGTCGAGGCGCTCGGCGAGGCCGGGCTGGCCCGGCCCTGCGGTCCGGCCGAGGGACCGTTCGCGGACGTTCCGATGGCCACGCTGGTGCTGCACATCAACCGGGAGGTGATCCACCACCTGGCCGAGGTGTGCCTGCTGCGCGACCTGTACCGGCACAACCTGCCCGGGGCAGGCTGAGGCGTCACGCTTGCGGATCGTCGCGCAGCGCCCGCGCGGTGGCGGTGCCGGCGATCCCGGCGACCGGGCCCTGGTAGAGGATCCGCCCGCCGTGCCGCCCCGGGCCGGGGCCGAGGTCGACGAGCCAGTCGGCCCGCCGGACGACGTCGAGGTGATGCTCGATGACGACCACCGTGTGCCCGCGCTCGACGAGCCCGTCGAGCACGTCCAGCAGCGTGTCGATGTCGCGCAGGTGCAGCCCGGTCGTCGGCTCGTCGAGCACGTAGAGCGTCGGGCCGGCGGCCTCACGCAGCTCTTTTGCGATCTTGACCCGCTGGCACTCGCCGCCGGAGAGCGTCGACAGCGGCTGGCCGAGCCGGAGATACCCGAGTCCCACCTCGGCGAGGTGGCCCAGCGCGGCGACGACCGCCGGCTCGTCGAGCCGGTCGACGGCCTCGGCGACGGTGAGGTCGTCGACATCCGCGATCGACAGTCCGTCGACCCGGCGACCCAGCACCTCCGCGGTGAACCGACGGCCCCGGCAGGTGGCGCAGACCGTCTCCTGTCCGTCCAGGAAGGCCAGGTCGGTGTAGACGATCCCGAGCCCTCCGCAGTCGGGGCAGCCGCCGGCGGAGTTGGGGCTGAAGAGGCCGGCCGGCAGGCCGGTGCGCCGGGCGAACAGCCGCCGGATCGCCGTCGCCACGCCGGTGTACGTGACCGGGGTGGACCGCCGGCTGGCGCCGACCGGTCGCTGGTCGACCACGACGCCGTCGTGCTGGGCGAGCAGCTCGGCGGCGAGGCTGGACTTGCCGGACCCGGCGACGCCGGTGAGAACGGTCAGCACGCCGGCCGGGATGTCCACGGTGACGTTCCGCAGGTTGTTGCGGGTGGCGCCGGCGACCCTGTGGTGGCTCCGGGGAGTGCGCGGTGAGACGACCACCCGGCGGCGCCGGGTCAGCGCGGCGGCGGTGGGCGTGGCGGCCCGGCGCAGCCCGGCGAACGTGCCCTGGAACACCAGCTCGCCGCCCCGCTCGCCGCCGGCCGGCCCGATCTCGACGATCCGGTCGGCGACCGCCATCACGGCTGGGTCGTGCTCGACGACGAGCACCGTGTTGCCCTTGTCCCGCAGTTGCTCCAGCAGCGTCGTCATCGCGGCCACGTCGACCGGGTGCAGTCCGACGGTCGGTTCGTCGAACACGTACAGCATCTCGATCAGGCTGCTACCCAGGTGTTTGACCGTCTTCACCCGCTGGGACTCGCCACCGGACAGCGTGGTGGTGGCGCGGCCGAGGCACAGGTAGCCGAGCCCGATGGTGACCATCGCGTCCAGCCGCGCCCGCAGCGCGGCCACGACCGGCGCCACCGCCGGCTCGGTCACCCCGGTCACCCACTCGGCCAGCTCGGCGATCTCCATCCGGGCCAGCTCACCGATGGTGCGCCCGCCCACGGTGACGCGCCGGCTCTCCGGCTTGAGCCGGTCGCCACAGCAGTCCGGGCACCCGTCGGATCGGGTGAACCGGGCGATCACCTCCCGTTTGCGGTCGGAGAGCTGGTCCGGGGTGTGCAGGTAGATCCGCTCGAATCGGTCGACAACGCCCTCGTAGTCCTTGGGCAGCCCGCCGCCGAGCCGGGCGGCTCGCTCGCCCCCGTACAGCAGCGCGTCCCGTTGCGGCGCGGTCCACTCCCGCAGCGGGGTGTCGGCGTCGAACTCGCCGATGTCGGCGTACCTGTCGTACCAGTACCCGCCGTCACCGAAGCCGGGCAGCAGGATGGCACCCTCCTTGAGCGAGCGATCCAGGTCGAGGAAGCGTTCGACGGCGCTGACCACGACCTCGCCGAGGCCGTGGCACGCCGGGCACATGCCTGCCGGGTCGTTGAAGGAGAAGTGGTTCGACTCCCCCACGTACGGCGTGCCGACGCGCGAGAACAGCAGCCGCAGGTAGGTCCACGCGTCGGTGGCGGTGCCGACTGTGGACCGGGCGTTGCCGCCCAGCCGGCGCTGGTCGATCACCACCACCGGGGAGAGGCCGTCGATCCAGTCGACCTCGGGCCGGCTCCACCGGGGCAGCCGGTTGCGGGTGAACGGCGGGAACGTCTCGTTGAGCTGGTGGCCGGCCTCGGCGGCGACGGTGTCGAACACCAGCGACGACTTGCCCGAGCCGGACACGCCGACGAACACGGTGATCCGGCCGCGCGGGACGTCGAGGTCGAGGGACTTGAGGTTGTGGGTCCGGGCGCCCCGAATCCGGATGGTGCGCTGTGCCATGACGGCACCGTACGGACAGATGTGGCCGGAAACTGACCTCGATTACCGCGAGAATCGGCGCATGGCCGACGTCACGCAACGTATGCTCGCTCTCCTGTCGACGCTCCAGACCGGCCGGGCGTTCACCGGGGCCGAGTTGGCCGCCCGGCTACACGTCAGCCCGCGCACACTACGTCGCGACGTCGAACGGCTGCGCGGATACGGCTACCCGGTGCACACGCAGCCCGGTCCCGGCGGTCACTACCGGCTCGCGGCCGGCCGTGCGATGCCGCCGTTACTGCTGGAGGACGACGAGGCGGTGGCCACGCTCGCCGGCCTGGCCGCGCTCGCGTCCACCGGCACCGCGGGCGAGGGCAGTCTCGACGACGCCGCGACCCGCGCGTTCGGCAAGGTCGACCAGTTCCTGCCGAAGCGGCTGCGATCCCGCGCGGCGGCCCTGCGCGCCGGCCTGGAGACCGGCGGGTATCCGGCGCCGAGCACCAGCGCCGAAACAGTCGGTGCGCTCGCCGACGCGATCCGGTGTCACGAGGTGGTGACGTTCCAGTACACCGGCGGGACCGGCGCGACGAGCCGGCGCCGGGCCGAGCCGTACCGCCAGGTCCACCAGCACCTGCGCTGGTACCTGCTCGCGCGGGACACCGATCGCGACGACTGGCGCGTGTTCCGCACGGACCGGATCGTCGACCTTCAGCTCACAGGTCAGGTCTTCACCCCCCGTCCCCTGCCTGCGGAGACCGCGCTGGACTACCTGCGCCAGAGCATGCGGCGGCAGCGACAGCAGGTAATACTGACCGTCGAGGCCCCGGCGGACGCCGTCGCCGACGCGCTGCGCCACCAGGACGCCGAGCTGACACCCCTGGCGCCCGGCCGCACCCGGGTGGTGCTGCTGCTCGACTCGTGGCAGTGGCTGCTGCTGCACCTCGCCTTCCTCGACGCCGACTTCACCCTCGAGCAGCCCGCGGACCTCCGGGCGGCCTGCCGGGAATTCGGCGCTCGTCTGCTGCGCGCGGGGCCCGCTTGAATACAAGGGTTCTTGTACATCACTTCTTGTGCGTCTAGTCTGTCGGCATGACGGACGAGACCGGCAACCGGCGCGTCAGCGATCCGCGAGCCATGCGGGCACTGGCCCACCCCACCCGGCTGCGGCTGCTCGGCGAGCTGCGCCTGCGCGGTCCGCAGACGGTCGGCATGCTGAGCGAGCGGACCGGCGAGGCGGTGGGCTCGGTCAGCTACCACGTCGGCAAGCTGGCCGAGCACGGCTTCGTGGCCGAGGCCCCCGACCTGGCCCGGGACCGCCGTGAGCGGTGGTGGCGGGCCGCGCACGCCACCACCGACTGGGATCCGCTCGAACTGCTCGACGACCCGGAGCGCCGGCTCGCCGGCAACCTGCTGCGCCAGGCCGCCATGCAGCGCTACGTGGACCGCTACCAGGCGTACCTGGACTCCGAGGCGAGCCTCGACCCGGCCTGGGTCCGCGGCACCACCAGCAGCGACATCGTGCTGCGCCTGACGCCGGAGGAACTGGTCGAGCTGCGCGAGGAGCTGTCCGCGCTGGGCCGGCGCTGGCAGGAGCGCGGCGCACCCGGCCGGCCCGGCGCGGAGATGGTCACGCTGATCTGGCAGGCGTACCGGGGGCCGCAGTGAACCGCGACCGCCGGCCCCTGGCCGGACTGCTGATCGGGCATGCCGTCTCGCTGACCGGCAACGTGCTCACGCTCATCGCGCTGCCGCTCTACGTGCTGGCCGAGACCGGCTCACCGGCGGCCACCGGGCTGGCCGGCGCGTTCGCCACCGCGCCGGTGGTGCTCGGCGGCGCGTTCGGCGGCGTGCTCGTCGACCGGATCGGCTACCGGCGGTCCAGCGTGCTCGCCGACGTGGTCTCCGGCGTGACCATCGCCGCCGTACCCCTGTTGCACGCCACCGTCGGCCTGCCGTTCCCGGCGCTGCTGGCCCTGGTCTTCGTCAGCGGGCTTCTGGACACACCCGGGCAGACCGCGCGCACGGCGTTGCTGCCGGAGGCCGCGGAGGCGGCCGGGGTGCCGATCGAGCGGGCGGTCGGCTGGGCGGAGGCGACCTCGCGCGGCGCCCGGATGATCGGCGCACCGGTGGCCGGTCTGCTGGTCGGCGTGTTCGGCGCGCTGCCGGTGCTCGCGGTGGACGCGGTGACGTTCGCGGTGTCGGCGCTCGTGGTGGCGCTGCTGGTGCCGCGCGGCCTGAGCCCGGCCGGCGAGGAGAGCGAGCCGGAGGCCGGGGGCTACTGGCGGCAGTTCGCCGCCGGGCTGCGCTTCCTGGTCCGCGAGCCGCTGCTGCGCGCCATGGTCCTGCTGGTGCTGGTGACCAACCTGTTCGACGCAGCCAAGAGCCAGGTGCTGCTGCCGGTGGTCGCCGATCGGGAACTCGGCGGCCCGGCGGCGTTCGGCCTGCTGGTGGGCGTCATGGGCGGTGGGGCGCTGGTCGGCTCGCTGGTGTTCAGCGCGATCGGGCACCGGCTGCCCCGCCGGGCCACGTTCGTCACCGCGTACGCGCTGTGCGGTGCGCCACCACTGTGGGCGCTCGCCGCCGCGCCGCCGCTGCCGGTGGTGGTCGCCGTGGTCGCGGCGGCCGGGCTGGCCGCGGGCGCGCTCAACCCGCTGATGGGCGCCGTCGAGCTGGAGCGGGTGCCGCCGGCCATGCGGGCCCGGGTGTACGGCGTGATCGGCGCGGGTGCGTGGGCGGCCATGCCGGCCGGCGCGGTCGGCGCCGGACTGGCCGCGGACCGGTTCGGCCCCACGTCCACGCTCGTCGTGATGGGCGCCTGCTACCTGCTGGTGGTGCTGACGCCGCTGCTGGGCGGCCCGTGGCGGGACATGCGCCGGCCCACCGTGGTGCGGCAGCGCGCGCCGGAGCCCACTTCGGAGCGCCAGCGGGAAACGCTCTCTTGACATCGACCGACTTCGTTCATACCTTCATCGAAGTCTATCTGTATGGTTTGTTAACCGTTGGGCGGGGCCGGCCGCCGTGACGGGAACGGCCACCACCCCCGCAGGAGGCGCCCCGTGCGCAGAATCCGTACCCTCGCCGCGCTGGCGGCGACGGCGGTCGGCCTCACCGCCGCCCTCGCCCTCGTCCCGCACTCCCCCGCGATCGCCGCCCCCGGCGCGGTCACCTGGTCCGACGACTTCAACGGGCCGGCCGGCGCCGCCCCCGACGCCGGCAAGTGGCGCTACGACATCGGTGGCGGCGGCTGGGGCAACAACGAGTTGCAGTACTACACCAACAGCACGCGCAACGCCGCGCTCGACGGCAACGGCAACCTGGTCATCACCGCCCGCAAGGAGAACCCGTCCGGCTACTCCTGCTGGTACGGAAGCTGCCAGTACACCTCGGCCCGGCTGCTCACCAACGGCACGTTCGCCCAGGCGTACGGGCGGTTCGAGGCGCGCATCAAGGTGCCGCGCGGCCAGGGGCTGTGGCCGGCGTTCTGGATGCTCGGCAACGACATCGGCACGAACCCGTGGCCCGGCAGCGGCGAGATCGACATCATGGAGAACGTCGGCTATGCGCCGTCCACGGTCTGGGGCACGCTGCACGGCCCCGGCTACTCCGGTGGCAGCGGCGTCGGCGCGTCCACCTCGCTACCAGGCGGCCAGGCGCTCGCCGACGCCTTCCACACGTTCGCCGTGGACTGGGCGCCGGACTCGATCACCTGGTACCTCGACGGCGTGGCGTACTCGCGCAAGACGCCCGCCGACATCGGCGGCAACCGCTGGGTCTTCGACCATCCGTTCTTCATGATCATGAACGTCGCGGTGGGCGGCAACTGGCCCGGCTCGCCGGACGGCGGCACCACGTTCCCGCAGACCATGACCATCGACTACGTCCGGGTCCAGGCCTGGGACAACGGCGGCGGGGGCACCGGCGGCCAGATCGCCGGGTACGGCGACAAGTGCGTCGACGTGGCCAGCGCCGGCACCGCAAACGGCACCCCGGTGCAGCTCTGGACCTGCAACGGCACCGCCGCCCAGCGCTGGACCTGGAACGCCGACGGCTCGGTACGCGCGCTCGGCAAGTGCCTCGACGTGGCCGCCGGATCGACCGCGAGCGGCGCCAAGGTGCAGCTCTACGACTGCAACGGCACCGGCGCGCAGAAGTGGGTGTTCAGCGCGGCCGGGGACATCGTGAACCCGCAGGCCAACAAGTGCCTGGACGCCACCGGTCCCAGCTCGGCCGACGGCACCCGGCTGCAGATCTGGGACTGCACCGGCGCCGCCAACCAGAAATGGCGCCGCTGACCGGGGTCCAGGGCAGGGGCGGGCGTCACTCACCGCCCGCCCCTGCCACCCCTCCCCCGCGATCGTGCACTTTCGGCCCGAGCGGTGACGCGAATGTCCCGTCCGCCCGGGCACGAACTGCAAGATCACGAGGGCTGCCGCCGGGCGGATCGCGAACGACGTTGCGTCGCTCTGGGTGGTCCGGGATACCGTGAGGTCCGTTTCGCTGCCGCGAGACCAGACCATCGACCTCCTGGAAGCGCGATCATGGATGAAGCGACCGGCGCGCCGACCCCGATGAGCGGGTTCACGCCGGAACCCATCCCCACCGCACGGCTGATCCTGCTGCCCCTGGCCGTCGAGCACGCCCGGGAGATGGCGGCCGTCCTCGCCGACCCGGCGCTGCACACGTTCATCGGCGGCGAGCCCGCCGCCCCGGCGGCGCTGCGGGCCCGCTACGAGCGCCTGGTCGCCGGCTCGCCCGACCCGGCCGAGTCGTGGTGCAACTGGGTCATCCAGCTCCGGGACGACGGCCGGCTGGCCGGCTTCGTCCAGGCCACCGTCACCGAGCCGCACCAGACGGTGGCGGACACCGCCACGGCGGGTGCTCGCGTGGTCGGCCACCGGCACCTCGACGAGGCGACACCGGCCGCCGCGGGACCGGTCGCGGAGATCGCCTGGGTGGTGGGGACGCCCTGGCACGGGCGCGGGTTCGCCACCGAGGCCGCCCGTGGGATGGCCGGCTGGCTGGGGCGGCGCGGTGTGCGTACCCTCATGGCCCACATCCATCCCGACCACCGCGCGTCGGCAGCGGTGGCCGCGGCCTGCGGCCTGGCCCCCACCGACGTGTGGCAGGACGGCGAGGTCCGCTGGACCGGACCTGCCGCCCCGCCTCCCCGCCTCGCCCGTCTGCCCCGAGTTGACCAAGGAGTTCGTGCCGGAGACGACGTCTGATCCGGACACGAACTCCTTGATCACCAGGAGAGGAGTGGCGGTCAGAAGGGGGCGTCCACGGAGAGGCGGCGGACCTGGGTGAGGTAGGGGTCCAGCTCGCCCACCTCGAAGCGGCACGTGCCGATGACGTGCCAGAACTGGCCGCCCGGGTCGCCGTCCAGCTTGTACCGGCCGTCCGGGCTGACCGCCGCCCACCCGTCCGGCAGACCGATGAGCGTGGTGCGCAACTGGGCGTGTTCCGGGTCGGCCACGTCCCACAGCCGCACCGTGCCGTCGTCACCGGCGCTGGCGAGCAGGCTGCTGTCCGGGCTGAAGTGCACCGACCATACGCGCCGGGTGTGCGCGGCCAGGGTGCCGTGCAGCCGGCCGGTGACCGGATCCCACAGCCGGATCACCAGGTCGTCCCCGGCGGTGGCGAGCAGGTTGCCGTCCGGGCTGAACGCGCAGGACCAGAGCCGGCCGTCGTGTCCGGTGAGCACCAGGCGCCGCTCGCCGGTGACCGCGTCCCAGACCACCGCCGTGCCGTCGTTGCCGGCGCTGGCCAGCAGCGTGCCCTCGCTGTTGAAGCCGACCGAGTAGACCCGGTCGGTGTGGTGTTCGAGCGTGAGCCGGCAGGTGGCGGTGGCCGCGTCCCAGAGCCGTACCGTCTGGTCGTCGCAGCCGGTGGCGATGGTCTCGCCGTCGGGGCTGAACGCGACGGTGCGCACGCGCCCCCGGTGCGGGGTGAGCGTGGCGAAGTGCCGGCCGGTACGGCGATACCACAGGCGTACCGTGTCGTCGTCGTTCGCGGTGGCCAGGGCGTCGCCGTCGGGGCTGAACGCGACCGCCCAGACGTGGTCGGTGTCCACGTTGAGTTCGCGCTCGTCGGCGCCGGTGTCGGTGTTCCACAGGTGCACGCCGCCGTCGCCGCTGGGGGTGGCCACCAGCGGCTCCTCGGGGCAGAACACCACCGACAGCAGCCGGTCGGCCGGGCTGGCGAGCTGCCGCAGCAGGCGGCCGGTACGCGGCTCCCAGAGCCGGATCACGCCGTCGTTGCCGCAGGCGGCCAGCACCTCACCGTCGTCCCGGAAGGACAGCGCGGTGACGCGGCGGCCGTGCCCGCGCAGCGTGTGCTGGAGCTGCCCGGTGCGGACGTCCCACAGCCGGGTGGTGCCGTCGTTGCTGCTGGTCGCCACCTGGTTCTGGTCCGGCCGCCAGACCACCGGCCAGACCGAGCCGCGGTGCCGGGTCAGTTCGTGCCGCACCTGCCCGTCGTCGGTGTCCCAGAGCTGGATCGCGCCGTCGCTGGCGGCGGTGGCGAGCAGGCTGCCGTCGCCGTTGAACCGGACGCTGTAGATCGCGCCCCGCTGCCGCCCGAGCACCCGTACCGGCCGGCCCGTCTCGGTCTCCCACAGCCGCAGCGCGCCGTGCGTGTCGCCGGTGGCCATCAGTGTGCCGTCGGGGTGGATGTCGAGGGCGTACACGTCGGCCTCGTGGCCGCGCGGCGCGCGCAGCAGCTCGCCGTCGGTGGCCCGGCGGATCCAGATCCGGCCGTGCTGACCGACGGCGACCAGCAGCCGGCCGTCCGGGGAGTGCACGACCCGGTAGACCACCTCCGGCTCGCGTACCTCGAACGCCGGCTTGCCGGTGGGGATGTCCCAGCCGCGGACCGTGCCGGCGCTGTCGGCCACCACCACCCGCCGCCCGTCCGGGCTGAACGAGGTGCCCCAGATCGGCGCGGAGTGGCCGGGCCACTCGTGGCGCAGCCGGGCGCCGCGGGTGTCGTACAGCCGCACCACGCCCGCCGCGTCGCCGACCACCAGGCGGCCCCGGCGCCCGTCGGTGAGCAGCGGCCACACCCAGCCGGAGAAGACGTCCTCGATGACGTGCCGCACGTCGCCGTGGTCGGCGTCCCACAGCCGTACGGTGAGGTCGGCCGAGCCGGTGACGAGCTGGTGGGAGGCGGCGTCGTAGCGGACCGCGTACACCCGGGACCGGTGTCCCGCGAGCGTGCGCACCGGCAGCCCGGTGGCGGTGTCGCAGAGCAGCACACCACCGTCGTCGCTGCCGACGGCCAGCACCGCGCCGTCCGGGCTGTACGCCACCGGCACCGGCAGCCGGCCCACCTCGAAGCCGTAGCCGACGCCCACCGCCGGCGGGGCCAGGCCCGGCGCGACCGGACGGCCCGGCGCGACGACGGCGCCGCGCAGCTCCGGGGCGCGCAGCAGCGCCGGGTCCGCGCTGACGTCGATCAGCGCGGTGCGGTGCCAGCTGCTGCCGGCGACGCGCGCGCCCCGCAGGTCGGTACGGAACAGGCGCGCCCCGGCCAGCTCCGCGTCGCGCAGGTCCGCCCCGGCGAGGCGGGCCTGGTCCAGGCGGGCGCCGCGCAGCCGGGCGTGTTCCAGGCGCGCCTCGGTCAGGTTGGTGGCGACCAGCCGGGCGTCGGTCAGGTCGGCGCCGGTCAGGTCGGCTCCGGCGAGTTCGCGGTGCGACAGGTCCTCGCCGCGCAGCACCGCGCCGCGCAGGTCGGCCCGGTCGGGCAGGCGCAGCCGCGCGGACAGCCGCAGCGCGTTGGCGCGCAGCGTCTCGCCCGCCGACTCGTCGCCGAGCACCCGGGCGGTCCACGCGGTGCAGCGGGCCGGGTCGGCGAGGTCGCCGAGGAACTCCACGGCGAGCGCGGACAGCGACCGCACCGCCAGCGCGGCCGGCTCCTCGCCCCGGTTGATCTGCTCGGCCACCCCCTCGGCGACCAGCCACTCCATCACGGAGGTGTGGATGAACCCGAACAGCCCGTCGTCGGTGCGGACGAGCAGGCTGCCCGCGCCGACCGCGTGCGCCGCCTGCGGGCCGGACAGCCGCGAGTCGGCCCGCCCGGCGAGCTGGCCGGTCGACTCCGCCAGCTCGGCCAGCCGAAGGTACGCCTCGCCGCTCTCCCAGAGCTGGAACGCCAGCCGGCTCACCGCCTGCCACAGCTCGGGGCGGCGCAGGCTCACCGGCGCGCCCGGGATGCCCTGGGTACGGCGTTCCTCGAAGTCCAGCCAGGACTCCAGGATCTCCCGGTACAGCGCGGCGGCGCTGAACGTGCCGCCCGCCCCGGCCACGGCGGCGAGCCGCCCCTCGTCCAGGTTGGCGATGAAGCCGAGCATGCGCGGGTTGCGGGAGAGCCCGAGCAGGTCCTTGACGCCGGCGAGCAGGTCCATCCGCTCGCGGGCGGCCCGCTCGTCGCCGCCGTACCGGTTGCGCAGGAACGCCTCGATCTGCCCGGGGGTGAAGTCCTCCACGGCGAGGACGCGCCGGTGCGGCAGCAGGCCGACCCGCTCGCCGAGCGCGGTCAGCACCTGCGAGTTGGTCTTGAAGTGCTGGGTCCGGCTGCTCACCACGATCTTCGCGTTGCCCTCGGCGGCCTGCAGCAGCGTCTCCAGGTGGTCGGCGGCCCGGTCGTAGGTCACCCGGGCCACCAGCTCGTCGAACCCGTCGAACAGCAGCACGATGCGCCCCTGGCGCAGCATGTAGCGGAACGCCTTGAGGTCGATCACCTGCTCGCCGTGGTTGGCCAGGTGCGCGGCGACCAGGCCGTCCACGGAGTGCGCCTTGTCCAGCGCGCGCAGCTCGACCAGGATCGGGATCAGGTCCGGCGCGGCGGTGGGCAGCCGCCGGGCCACCTCCCGCAACGCGAACGTCTTGCCCCGGCCGAAGTCGCCGAGCACCAGCACGAACCGGCCGTCCGGCGCGGAGACGGTCTCCAGCAGCTCGTCCACCACGTCGTCGCGGACGCGCTGGTCGGCGCCGACGAGGTGGCGGTAGCGCTGCGGCACGTACTGCCCGGGCGGGTAGAGCCGGTCGGCCTGGAGCCGGGCGGTCTGCGCGGCGACGTACTCGCGCAGGTCGAGCAGGCCCTGGAACTCGGTCAGGTGCAGCACGCGTACGCCGCGGCGCTGCGCCTCCTCGGCCAGCCCGCGCGGCACCCGGTCGCCGTCGTAGACCAGCTCGGAGGCGATGTCCGGGTCGGTGGCGTGCACCCGGCGGGCGAACCGGTCCACGTCGGCCGGCGCGGGCGTGCCCACGTGCGCGCCGACGCGCTGCTGGCGGACCACCCCGTCGGAGCGGTAGCTGATGTACAGGTGCGGCGGGTCGGTGTCGACGCGGCGTACCACCACCCGGTCGTAGCGGGCCTCGCAGACCTCGGCGAGCCGGTCCAGCAGCCGCTGCACCGGGGCGACCGGCGCGGCGGCCGCCGCCACGCCCTGGGTGGCCCCCTCGACGGCGACCGGGCGGCGCGGGTCGGGCACCTGGGCCGGGCCGGACGCGCCGAAGGTGGCCTCGGCGTGCGGCCAGGACACGGCGGTCGCCGCGCCGCCGTCGAGCCGGTCGTCGCGGCCGAGCACCCAGCGGGTCATCCCGTCCACACCGAGCCGCAGCACCTGCGCCCGGCCGTCGCGGGGCGCGGCGGCCAGCGGCACCACCGGGTCCACCCGGGCCGACGGCGCGGCGTCGGACAGCAGCAGGTTGAGCATCGGGCCGACCAGCCGGTTGACCGAGCCCCGGTCGCGCAGCGACACCGGGTCCGGCGGCACCTCGTCGGCGTACGGGCTGCGCGCCCCCGGCGCGTGCGCCATCGCGCCCAGCCGCAGCCAGCCGGACTGCTGGTAGTGGCGCAGCCGCTGGGCGAACCAGCTGGACTGCGCCTCGCCGAGGAAGCCGTACCGGTCCTCCTCGCGGTGGGTGATGGCGATGGTGGAGTTCAGCCCCGCCACCACCACCCGCAGGTCGGGCACCGGGAACAGCGTCCAGGGCTGCTCGCTGTCGAAGATCCGGTCGTCGAGTCCCTGGTAGAGGTCGTCGAACAGGCGCGCGTAGTGCCGCCACTTCGGCCAGTACGGCGGCTGCGGGTCGACGTCGTCGGCCTCGCAGGTGGCGAAGTACGCGCGGCACGCGGCCATCGTCACGTCCCGCGGGCCGGGCACCACGACCAGCCGGTGCGGCTCCAGCCCGAGCAGCACCCGCAGGCCGGTGAGGAAGCTCAGCGCGTCGGAGAACTCGCGCGGGCTGCCCGACTCGGTGAGGTTGCCGGCGACGACGAGCAGGTCCGGCCGGGGCACGCCGTCGTTCATCAGCAGCGTGAGGTCGCCCATCAGGTGTTCCTGGACCTCGCCCGGGGTGACCGGCGCACCGGGTGTGATCACGCCCCGGCCGAAGCGCGGCCCGGCGACCTGGAGCACGGTGACGGTGTCCCGGGCGGTCGGTGGCGCCGCCGCGGCCGGCGGGAACGGCGGCGGGTTGATCGGGGTACGCCGGGCGCGGCGGGGCGCGGGCGCTCCGGCGGCGGGCGCGGCGAGCACCCCGTGCGGGTCGGCCGGGTGGTGCGGGAACGCCGGCTGCCGCATCGGCTTGGCCCGGCCGTCGAGCGCCTCCCGGATGCGGTCGAGCACCCGGTTGCGGGCCTGCACCGGGTCGTCCACGCCGACCAGGTCCACGTAGGTGATGGTGGCGAGCAGGCCGTCGATCGGGCAGTCCTCGACGCGTACCGTGACGAGCTTGTTGCCCGTGCCGTCCGGGTCGGCGCGCAGCGCGGCCTGCCACTCCAGCTTGCCGTACGTGGAGTGCAGGTAGCGCTCCGACAGCACCGCCACCACCACTTCGGCCTCACGGACGCCGCGGTCCATGAAGTCGATGAAGTTGGTGCCTGCCACGAAGTCCCACGCCTGCAACAGCGTGCGATAGCCGGCCGCCTCGAACTCCCACGCCAGCCACGTCGCCCAGCGTTCGTCCGCGGGCGAGTAGCTGATGAAGAAATCGATGGGGCGGTCGGACCGGGTGGGGTGCGCGCCTACAACCACATGGTCATTATGGCCACCCACGGTCAACAGATCGACACCCTCGGCAGCTCGGATCGCGGCCGCGTCGGGCTCCTCCGCCCTCGTCGGCATGTGCGAGGATCATCCCTCGTGGAGACCCCCGGCGATCCGCCGAACGCCGTGCCCGACCGTTCCCGCTGGGGCCGCCTGCACGTGCTGGACTGGATCGCGATCGGGCTGGCCGTGCTCGGGGTGGTGTGCGTGCTCACCGGGCTGCTGCCCCGCGCCGACGCCGAGGCCACGATGCGGCGGATCGTCCCGATCCTGATCTTCCTCGGCACGGTGGTGGTGCTGGCCGAGCTGACCGCTGTGGCCGGGGTGTTCGACGCGCTGGCGACCCGGGTGGCGGTGACCGCGCGGGGCAGTTTCCGGGCCCTGTTCTGGCTCTGCGTCGGCTTCGCCTCGGTGACCACGATCGCGCTCAACCTGGACACCACGGCGGTGCTGCTCACGCCGGTGATGATCGCGCTGGCCCGGGCGCTGAACGTGCCGCCGACGCCGCTGGCGATGACCACCGTGTGGCTGGCGAACACGGCGAGCCTGCTGCTGCCGGTGTCCAACCTGACGAACATCCTGGCCGCCGACCGGGTCGATCTGGACCCGGTGCCCTGGGCGGCCCGGATGTGGTGGCCGCAGCTGGTCGCCGTCGCGGTGACCGCGCTGCTGCTGTGGTGGTGGTACTGGCGTCCGGCGCGCGCCGGGGCCGACCCGTTCGACCCGCCGCCGCCGTACGTGCCGCCGGACCGGGTGCTCTACCGCACGGCGCTCGCCGCCTGCCTGCTGTTCGTCGCCGGGATCCTCGCCGGGGTGGAGATCGGCATCGCCTCCGGGTTGGCCGCGGCGATCCTGGTCGCGGGCTTCGCGGTGCGTGCCCGGCACCGGCTGCGGCTCGCGCTGGTGCCGTGGCGGCTACTCGTGTTCGTGACCGGGCTGTTCCTGGTGGTGCAGACCATCGGCCGGTACGGCCTGGACACCGTGATGGGCACGCTCATCGGCACCGACCCGGGCGCGGAGGGCGCACTGCGGGCGGGCGCGGTCGGCGCACTGTTCAGCAACGTGGTCAACAACCTGCCCGCGTACCTGGCCGGCGAGGCGGTGATCGCGGCCGACCGGCACACCCAGCTGCTGGCGCTGCTGATCGGCACGAACGTCGGACCGCTGGCCACGCCGTGGGCGTCGCTGGCCACACTCATCTGGTACGAACGCTGCCGGGCCGCCGGGGTCGCCGTGCCGCTGGGCCGGTTCGTGGCCACCAGCGCCGTGCTCGCCGTGCTCGCCACCACCGCCACTGTTGCGGCGCTTCTTGTCGGTCCCGGCGCCTAGCATCACGACCATGAGCAACGCGCCCGAGATCGTCCGCCGCTACTTCGCGCTCGCCGGCCAGGCCGACAAGGAGCCCTACCTCGCGCTGTTCGCCGACGACGCGGTGGTCGAGGACGAGGGACGCACCCACCGCGGGATCGAGGAGATCCGCGCCTGGCGCAGCGGCACGCCGCTGGTGACCTACGAGATCACCGACGTCGAGCAGACCCCGGCCGGGACGGTGGTGACCGCGACGATCAGCGGCGACTTCCCCGGCAGCCCGTTCGCCGGGCTGCGGTTCCGGTTCGAGGAGTACGACGACACCCACATCCGCCGGCTGCGCATCGCCCCCTGAGCCGGGGCGCGAAAACCGCTACGGCCGAGTCCCGGCCGCTGGCTACCGTGGCCCGCATGACCGCCGTGCCCACGCTGCACTTCTGCACCGACCCGGGCGAGTTCCTCGCCGCCGCCGAGGCGTACCTGGCCGCCGATCCGGTGGTCAACACGGTGGTCGCCACCGTCGCGGAGCGGATGGCGGCCCGCCGTGCCGAGGGTGTCGCGCTGCCCGAGGACGACTGGTGGCTCGTGGTCCGGGACGCCTCCGGGGCGGTGGTGGGCGCCGCGATGCGTACCGCGCCGTTCCCGCCGCGACCGCCGTTCCTGCTGCCCATGCCGCGGGAGGCCGCCGTGGCGCTGGCCCGGGCGTGGCACCGGCGCGGCGAACGGGTCCGCGCGGTGAACGGCGCGCTGCCCGCCGCGCGCGCCTGCGCCGACGAGATGGCCCGCCTCGACGGCGGCCGGACCGAGGTCGCCCAGCACACCCGGCTGCACCTGCTCGGCCACCTCACGCCGCCCGCACCGGTGCCCGGCGCGCTACGGACGGCCACCGCGGACGACGTCGACCTGGTCGCCGCGTGGTTCGGCGCGTTCATGGCCGACGCCGACGAGCAGGCGGGCCGCCCGCGCGGCACGAGCGCCCACGAGACGCCCGACCACGCCGAACTGCTGCGCCGGATCCGGGACGGCCGGGTCTGGTTCTGGACCGACGAGTCGGGCGCCCCGGTCCACCTGACCGCCGCCAACCCGACGTCGTTCGGCGTGGCCCGCGTCGGACCGGTCTACACGCCACCCGAGCAGCGCGGACGCGGCTGGGCCGGCAACGCGGTCGCCGAGGTGGGCCGGCTGCTCGCCGCCGAGGGCGCACGGGTGTGCCTGTTCACCGACCAGGCCAACCCGGTGTCGAACCGGCTCTACGCCCGGCTCGGTTTCCGCCCGGTGGTCGACATGGCCAATCTGACTCTGGCCGACTGAGACGGTCCGCGACTCCGGGTCGGCCGGCGAGGCCGAGCGCAGCCAGCCGGTGCGGGTCGGCGATCACGTCCACGGCGGCGATCCGGCCACCGGTGACGGTGAACGCCATCACCGACAGCGGGCGGTCGCCGGCGCTCACCAGCACCCCGGCGGCGCCGTTGACGAGCACCGGCCGGGCGTGCGGGAACAGCTTGCCGAACGTGGTGGCCTGCGCCGCCACCGTCGTCGCGCCGGTCAGCACGACCGTGTGCCGGGCGCGGGCACTCCCGGCGTCGGAGCGCAGCACCACGTCCGGGTGCAGCACCGCGATCAGCGCGTCGAGGTCGCCGTCGCGGGCGGCGGCGAGGAAGGCGTCCACCACCGCCCGCTGGCGGGTCAGGTCGGGATCGGGCGTGGGCGCCTGTCCGCGTACCCGGCGGCGGGCCCGGCTGGCGACCTGCCGGGCCGCCGCCGGTGAGCGGTCGACGAGCGGGCCGATCTCGTCGAACGGCACGCCGAACATGTCGTGCAGCACGAACGCGAGCCGCTCGGCCGGGGTCAGCGTGTCCAGCACCACGAGCAGCGCCAGCCCCACCGAGTCGGCGAGCACCGCGGCCTGCGCCGGATCGTCGGCGCCGGTGTCCACCACCGGGTCGGGCAGGCGTACGTCCAGCGGATCCTCCCGGCGGGCGGCGCGGGACCGCAGCGTGTTGAGGCTGACCCGGGCGACCACTGTGGTCAGCCAGGCGTCGAGGTTGTCCACTGTGGCGGCGTCGGTGCGGGACAACCGCAGCCAGGTCTCCTGCACCGCGTCCTCGGCGTCGGTGAGCGACCCGAGCAGCCGGTACGCCACCGCGCGCAGCCGCGGCCGCTCCCGCTCGAACCGCTCCGCCAGCCCGGTGTCCGTCACCTGAGCCTCCCCTCCCGCGCACCGTCTCGACCCGCGCCGGGTCGCCGATGTGACCAGACGTGACGGCTGTCACACCTGTCACGTCGGCGGGCCGGCGCGGGTCGACGTGGCAGCACCGGCAACGGGAGGACGACGATGAACGCACCCATTCTGGTCACCGGCGGCACCGGCACGATCGGCCGGCACGTCGTACCGCTGCTGCGCGCCGCCGGGCACCCGGTGCGCGTGCTCAGCCGGCGCGGCGGACGGTCCGGCGACGGCGTCACCCACGTGACCGCCGACCTGCTCAGCGGCGTGGACCTCGACCATGCCGTCCGCGGGGTGTCCACGGTGCTGCACCTGGCCGGCGGCGCGAAGGGCGACGACCGCGCCACCGCCCACCTGGTCCGGGCCGCGCGCCGGGCCGCTGTGACGCACCTGGTGCACATCTCGGTGACCGGCGCCGACCGGGTGCCGCTGGCCTGGACGCGGTCCAAGCTCGACGCCGAGCGCGCGGTGGCGGACTCCGGCATCCCGTGGACGGTGCTGCGGGCCGCGCAGGTGCACGACCTGGTGCTGACCATGCTGGCGGCGATGACGAGGCTGCCGCTGGTGCCGGTGCCGGGCGGGCTGCGGTTGCAGCCGGTCGACGCGGCCGAGGCGGCGGCCCGGCTGGCCGAGCTGACGCTGGGCGCGCCCGCCGGGCTGGTGCCGGACCTGGCGGGGCCGGACACGTACGGCATCGGCGACCTGCTGACCGTATACCTGACGGCCACCGGAAAGCGCCGGGCACGCCTGCCGGTACGCATTCCCGGGCGGGCCGGCCGGGCGTACCGGGAAGGCGCGAACCTGGCCCGGCCGGGCGCCGCGAGGGGCGTGCGGACCTGGGCCGGCTTCCTGGCCGACCGGGCGCCGTCGCGGCCGGGCGCCTGATCCGCCGGGCTGACGCTCAGCGAAGGGTCAGCCAGGCCGCCCCGGTGACGGCGAGGATCACCGCGCCAGCCCGGCCAGACTCCAGCCGCCGCGGTCGATGCGCCGGCGCACTGCCTGCCGGTCCGGGCGGAAGTCGTCGAACGGGCTCGACCGGAACCAGTAGCGGGCGTACAGCACCATCACCGCTCCGAACACCAGGGCGAAGCCTCCGGTCAGCGCCGCGCTGCCGAGCACCCAACCGTCGGCGAGCACGCCTCGGATGCCCGCGCGCCCGGCGAGGACGGTGCGGACGACCTGCACGATCCCGTTGACGACACCGAGGGCGACACCGACGCGTCCGGCGACGAGCCAGATGCCGGCCTCGCGCCGAACGCCTGCCGCGTTCTCCGTGCGCGCCATCACAGGCCCCGTGGCTCGATGGGGAAGCGGCCGAGGCGCAGGCGGCTTCGATCCTGCCGCACCTCGCTCCACCGCTCGTCGTGGCTCAGCAGCGGCAGCAGCTCACGCAGCATGTTCACGGTGGCGACCATCAGCTTCTCGTCGCGGTAGATCTGGCTCAGCAGCGGCTTGACGATCCTTCGGCGAAAGGTCGCGGCGAACCACGCGACGATCACCGCGGCACCTGCCGCGACGCCCGCTCCGGTCCACCAGTCAGCCGCCGACACGGCCGTCACCAGGCCGACGAGGACCAGTACGGCCAGGACGACCACGCGCAGCGCCTCGTACCAGCGCAGCCGCTCTCGCGCCGCGTCCACCCGGGTCAGCAGGTGCTCCGCCCCGCGCAGCAGCCGCTCGAACTCCGGGCCGGAGAGGTCGCCGGCCTGCTCAGAACCCCAGCCCACAGAACTCTCCCACGGTCGTCCGGAGGCTTCGCTGCACCGCGGCGAACTTCATGTCGTCGAACATCGCCTGTTTCTCGCCGACTCCCGGGATGAAGCGGTAGTCCTGCCGGCGGCCGGCGACCGGCAGCACGGCCAGCCGAGGGCGATTGCGGTGCCCGAAGGCACGGATGAGAGTGACCAACTGTCGCTGGAAGGGGGATGCGGGCTCACCGTCGGCGCCCGGCAGGTAGTACTCCTCGACCTGGCTCAGCTGGTCGGTCCAGTAGAGGTCGGCTTTGGTGACCGCCAGGATGAACCAGAGGTCCTTGGCGGCCGGATTGTCCACCCAGCAGGGCAGCAGGTTCTGGCAGAACCGGGAGAAGTGTTCGAGCTCGACGTTCCGGTTCTGGGCCCAGAGCTGCTCGGACGGCGACGGGATCGCCGCCTCGACCTCCCGGGCGATCTCCTCGGCCCGGTCCCGCCGCTCCTCCTCGGTGGGCGTCCCATCGAGGGACGCCTGCCACTGCTCCCAGAGCCGGGCCTCGACCTGCCGGCGAAGCTCGTCCTCACGCCGTTGCCGCCGCTCCTCGAGGACGTTGACCTCGCGGGGATCCCACGGCTCGTCGTACCCGGCGGCGGCGACGTAGATGACGCCTGTCGGGTGGTTCGGCGGCTTCAGCATGGCGTCCCACTTGTCCACCTCGCCGGAGGAGTAGTCGCCGCCCGCGGTCTGCCCCGGACTCACCACGAGCGTCACATGGGCCTGACGCCGGCCGGCCCCGAGCACCAGGCGGTGCGGCACATGGTCCTCGTCCCGTCGCCGGATGTAGCCGTTGTCGCCGAGCAACGCCTGGTACAGCGCGCTCTTGCCCACCCCGCGCTGGCCCGCCACCAGGACCGGGATGATGTCGCTCGTGGGTCGTCGCGTGGTCTCGGCGATCGACACCCGTCCGCCACCCGGGTGACCGGCCCCGGAGTTGTCGACAGCGGACACGACCCGCGACCACCGGTCCCGCACTTCCGTCCAGTAGTCGTCCGGCTCACCCATGACGCGGCCCGATCGGCCGGTCGACTTCCGTCTGATGTGGACCACTCAGCCAGAACACGCGAGGAGCCTAGCCACGGCGGCGTGGCGTCGAATCCTATGAACAGGCGGCAGCATCCGGCACGTACGGTCAGGCGCCCGTGACCGGGTGGAACTGCTCGAACATGACCTCGTAGCCGTCCGGGTCGAGCCCGTAGGTCACGGACCCGGAGCCCGATCTTGGGCGGTCTGGCGGCCATCGGCCCGAGGCCGGCGGATCCGGCTCACCAGCCGACCGAGCCGAGGCCGACCGGGGTGAGGCGGCGCACCTGCGGCTCGATCCACTGTGCCGCGGTGACCAGTTTGACCAGCCGGTCGATGGTCTCCGGCGGCCCCGCCACGAAGCTGCGCCGGTCGGCCGGGCAGCCGTACCGGTCGTCGAACGTGCCGCCGTCGAGCGCGCGTACCGCCATGCCGGCCTCCGCGGCGAGCAGCATCCCGGCCGGCAGGTCGACCGCCTCGGGGCGGTAGCCGACGATGCCGTCGATGTCGCCGCGGGCCAGCATCACCCAGGACAGCAGCGGCGCCCACAGTTGCAGCACCCGGCGGGCGCTGGTGTCCAGCACCACCTTCAGCGCCCGGGCGGTGCTGTCGTCCCGGCGTACCTCGTGCCCCTGGGTCCAGGCCAGCACCGGCGCGGACGGCACCGGGCGGTGCGCGGCGCGCAGCGGCCGCGCGGCCGGGCCGGACGCGTGCACGAACGCGCCCCGGCCGCGCACCGCCGACCAGGTACGGCCCGCGACCGGGTCGTGCACCACGCCGATCACCGGCGAGCCGCGGTCGCACAGGGCGATACCGACCACGTACGCGGGCAGCCCGATCGCCACGTTGTTGGTGCCGTCGAGCGGGTCCACGAGCCACGCCCAGGTGGTGTCCGGGGCATACTCGCCGCCCTCCTCGGCGATCACGCCGTGCTCCGGCCAGCGGGCCCGGATCCGGTCGACGATCAGCCGCTCGGCGGCCAGGTCGAGGTCGGTGACCAGGTCACCGGTGTCGTTCTTGGCCCGCGCGTGCACCTCCCCCCGGGTGCCCCGGCGCAGCAGGCGGCCCGCCGCCTGGGCGGCCTCCACCGCGAACCGGTGCGCGTCGCGCAGGTCGGGCCCGCCTCTGTTCGGCTCCACGTCCATGGCTCCTCCAGCCAGTCAGCCCCGTGCCACCAGTCGCGCGATCTCCCGCGCCATCCGCGCGGTCTCCGCCGCGTCGCAGCGGTCCCGGCGTACCCGGTGGCTGCGCCCGTCCACCGCGCCGAGGCTCAGGTCGCACGCGCCGGGAGTGGTCCGGCCGAGCGCCACTGTCACCGCCGGCTCACCGGCGTCGACCTCCGAGGTGTGGAAACCGCCGGCGCGCAGCGCGTACGAGTCGCCTGCGGAGTGCGTCTCCACCGCCGCGGTCATCGCGGTGACCAGCCGGTCGGTGGCGGCCATCTCGTCCACCTCGCCGAGGCTGTGCACCTCGTAGATCCGCCAGGCCGGGTCGGCCGGCGCGTCGTCCACCTCGATCAGCTCGTTGCGTACGGTGCCGTGCAGCACGTGGCTGAGCAGATCCCAGCTGTGCGAGTGCATGGTGGAGGTGGTCGGGCGCACCGGCGGCGGGTCGGCCGGCCAGGCGTGCACGCAGATGCCGTCCGGGCCGTCGCGCTCCACGGGCAGGCAGGTGAAGCCGAGCGGGTGCCGGACCGCGCGCAGCGGCCGCCGCCCGTCGGCCACGTCGCCGAGCACGTCCAGCACCCAGCCGCGCAGCATCTCCGGCCGGGTGCCCCGGTCGATCTCCCGTTCGAGGTCGGCGTAACTGGTCATGAGTAGGGGTTCCTCGCCTGGACGGCCTTGCCGATGATGTCGGCGACCACGCGGTCGCCGAAGGACCGGGGCAGCGTCAGGCCGAGGGCGGTGAACAACCGCCGTACCTGCTCGACCGACGGCTCGTCGTCGAGCTTGACCTGGGCCGCCGCCTCGATCGGCACGCGCCGGCTCTGCCGGCGGCTGTAGTCCAGCTCGATGTTGAAACGGTTGTAGTAGACCTCGCCGCGGTCGATGCGCAGCGCGGGCGTCTGCGGGTTCTCCTGGGTGATGACGACGCACGAGGAGGAGAGGTCGTAGCGGAACGTGGTCATCTGCGCGGAGAGCCGGACGTCAATGGTGAGAAGGCCGGAACGTTGCAGGTGCCAGCAGGCGGCCAGCACTGTCGCGTACGACTCCTTGCGGGTGCGGTCGACGGTCCACGGCTCGCCCGGCGCGTCCGGGTCGAGGCTGCGCCGGAACCGCGCGTACCGCTCGCAGACCTCCTCGTCGGTCGGGTCGATGATCTCGATCGCGACGGTGAGCGTGGCGTTGCGCCGCCGGGCGTGTTCCAGGCAGTCGGGCAGCGTGACCGCGCGCAGGAACGTGCCGGTGCCGCCCTTGAAGCTCCACTGGTCGGTGTGCCGCCGGGCCTCGGCGAGCGCCTGCCCGACCTCGCTGCCGTGCAGCACGCGCACCATCGAGACGCTGTCGATGGCCTCGCGGGCCCGGTTCAGCGCGCCCTCCGGCCCGGTGATCTCCTGCATCTGCGGCACCAGGTCGGTCAGCCGGTCACGGGTGTCCGAGATGACCTGGCGGACCTCCCGCTCGGTGGTGCGCCGGCGCAGCCGGTCCCGCAGCATCGCCTGCGCGAGCAGGCCCAGGACCAGCAGGATCGCGCTGTTGACGACCTCCTGGTCGACCGCGTTGGTGAGACCGAGCACGGACACCGTGAGCGCCAGGACGAGGCCGATGAACGCGTCGAGATTGGTCACGACCCAGGCGAGCAGGCGCGTCATGACATCCCCCGGTCGACGACGGAACCTCCATGATAGCCCGCTGTCAATGTCGCCATCACGCCCTGTTTCCGGATGGTGGCGGTGCGCCCTGCCGGCGGGCGGCGCAGATCAGCGAACCGCCGAGCCCCGGCGCGGCGCGGGCCAGCCGGCGCGAGGCCACCCACCGGCCGCCCGGCAGCCGCCAGCCGACCTCGTTGGAGCGCAGCGCCACCGGTGTGAACCCGGCCCGGCGCAGCGTCCGGCGCAGCAGCGAGGCGGTGAACGGCCGGATGTGCAGCCACAGGTACGGGTGCAGCGGGTCGACCTGCCGCGGCGCCCGGCCGGCGAGGAACGCCAGCCGGTCCTGCACCGGCGCCAGGTTCGGGGTGGTGAGCACCAGCAGGCCGTCCACGGCCAGCACCCGGTGACACTCCCGCAGCAGCGCCAGCGGGTCGTACACGTGCTCGATCAGCTCCCCGGCGAGCAGCCCGGCGAAACTGCCCGCCCGGAACGGCAGCCCGCGGGTCGCGTCCAGACGGACCGGCAGCCCTCGCCCGCCGTCCGCCGCGCGGGCCGTGCGCAACGCCGTCTCGGCCATGTCCGCGAGCACCACCGGGCCGGGCAGCGCGGCCGGGTCGAGCATGCCGCGCGGCCCGCAGCCCAGCTCCAGCACGGGCCCGCGTCCGGTCACCCCCTCGGCCATCAGCCGGGCCGCGACCGCGCGGCGCACCCGGTGGTACGGATCGTCGACGTACCCGTCGACCTCGGCGCCGTCGTGGTAGCGGCGGTGGTTGGCGTGCCTGCCGTGCGCCTGCGCGCGGTGCGACGACATCCCGGTCGGCGGCTCGGCCATCACCCCTCCACAGCGGACGCCGGCCCCTTCGGCGGCGTCCGCTCCAAGCCTCGCACCGCTTCCGCCTTCCGGGGTGCACATCCGCCCGGGGTACGCCGACGCGGCGGCCGGTCGTCCGGCCGCCGCGCCGATCGGGTACGTCAGACGGCCGGCGCCCAGTCGAGCCGCATGCTGTCGTCGTACTCGTCGCCGGGGATCCACCACGGCTCGCCGAAGCCGCTGGTGAAGACGATGATGTTGCCGCCGTCGGCGTCCGGGTTGCTGTCCGGGACGGACAGCGCGGCGCAGTAGCGGCCGTCCGGGGAGAACACCGGCGAGATGATGAACCGCGGTTCGTCGGTGAGCATCTTCAGCCCGGTGCCGCCGATCCGCACCGACGCCAGCGACAGGTTGTGGCGTTCCTGGTCCAGGTACCACCGGTTGGTGCTGAACACGATCCGCTGGGAGTCGGGTGTGAAGACCCCGTGGTGCGCGAACTCGCCCGGTACGCGCTGATAGACCAGTCGCGCCTTTCCGGTGGCCAGCTCCAGCACGCGCAACTGCCCACCGTCGGACCGGCTGAACCACTCCGTCACGATCATCGAGCCGTCCCGAGACCAGTTCGGACGCGCCATGAGGTGCCCCTCGACGAGGACCCGGCGGGCGCCGGTGTCCACGTTCACGGCTACCAGGCGGGAGTCGCCGATCACCAAGGCCACCTCGGTGCTGTCCGGCGACCAGGTCGGCCACTCGTAGTGGACGCCGAACGGGTCGGTGATCACTGTGCGGCTCTCCCCGGTGGCCCGGTCGTACAGGTCGAGAGTGGGGTCGAAGGCGGGACCGGGCTTCTGGCCGATCACGGCCAGGTAACGCCCGTCCGGCGAGGCGGCCGCGTCGGCGCCCGGGGGCAGCAGCACCTGCGGGGTGGTGCGCCCCGGGTTGATCTGCAGCACGCCGGCGCTGCCGGTGACGATCCACGGCCCGTTGACGCCCGCGGCGGCCGAGGCGGCCGGCCCGCCGGCCAGCCCGGTCGCGGTGGCGGCGCCGGTGAGCGCGGCGGCGCGCAACAGCGTACGACGGTTCATCGTGGTCATGCCGGCACCTCCGTGGAGATCGCCGCGGCCCAGTCCAGCCGGGTGCTGTCGTCGTACTCGTCGCCGGGGATCCACCACTGCTCGCCGAAGCCGCTGGTGGACACGATGATGTTGCCGCCGTCGGGGTACTCGTTCTCCGGCGGGATCGACAGCGCGGCGCAGTAGCGGCCGTCCGGGGAGAACACCGGCGACAGGTAGAACCGGGGTTCGTCGGTGAGCTTCTTCAGCCCGGTCCCGTTGATCCGTACCGAGGCGAGCGACTGGTTGAGCGACTCCAGGTCGGGATACCAGCGGTCGGTGCAGAACACCACACGCCCGGAGTCGGGCATGAAGACCGGCGAGTCGAACCTCTCGCCCGCCACCGGCGTGTAGACCGGCCGTGCCCTGCCGGTCGCCAGGTCGAGCACGCGCAGTTGCGGACCTTCGGAACGGCTGCGCCACCAGAGGACGATCATGGAGCCGTCCCGGGACCAGTCCGGGTCGGCCATGTGGTGCCCCTCGATCAGCACGCGGGTGGCGCCGGTCGCGACGTCGACGGCGATCAGCCGGTCGTTGTTCTCGCCGGTGACCAGCGCGATCTCCCGCCCGTCCGGGGACCAGGTCGGCGCGCCGTAGTGGACGCCGAACGGGTCGGCGAGCAGGGTACGCTTCTGGCCGGTGGTCCGGTCGTACACCGCCACGAACGGCGCCAGCGTGCCGTCGCCCGAGCGGGCCGGGTTGACCCAGGCCACGTACCGGCCGTCCGGCGAGGTCTTGGCGTGGTCCCCGTTCGGCAGCAGCTCCCGCGACGTGGTGCGGCCCGGGTCGACCTGGAGCACGCCCCAGCCGACGCTGACCAGCCACGGCCCGTTGACCGACTCGGCGGCGGCCGCGCCGTGGGACGTGGCGGCCAGCCCGGTGGCGGCGGCCAGCCCGGTCAGCGCGGCGGTACGCAGCAGGGCACGACGATTCATTGCTGCCATTCGACAACCCCCGTGAGAGACGTGGCCCTCACCCTCGCGAGTGGATCGATCGACGGGAATCGGACGAGCGGCCGCTTCACGTTCGGCTGCTCGTCCATCACCGCTGGTGAGACCGGCGAGGACCGGTACGCTCGCCCCGATGACCTCCGACGCGCTGCGCCGTGCCCTCACCGAACCGGGCGACCCGCCGCTGCTCCCGCTGCCCGGCGTCGCGGTCGAGCTGCTGGACGCTCTGGCCGCCCCGCCGCGCCTGGGCGCGCACCTGCGGCTGGTGCACGACGTCGCCTGGCACCTGACCGCCGCGTTCGCCGACCGGTTCGCCGCGGTGCCGTTCGACAGGCAGGCGGTGCTGTTCGGGGCCGCCGTGCACGACCTCGGCAAGGTCGAGCATCCCGGCGAGCTGACCGGCCCCGGATCGGCGCACGAGGAGGCGGGCTACCAGTTGCTGCTGCGCTTCGGCGTACCCGAGGAGCGGGCCCGCTTCGCGGTCACCCACGCCGCCTGGCACTCCCCCGGCGTGCAGCTGGAGGACCTGCTGGTCAGCCTCGCCGACAAGGTGTGGAAGGGCCGCCGCGTCACCGACCTGGAGGAGCTCGTGGTCGACCGACTGGCCGCCATCACCGGCCAGGAGCGCTGGCAGACGTTCCTGGACCTCGACGACGTGCTCGCCGAGCTGGCGGCCGGCGCGGACCGGCGGCTGGCGTTCCAGGCCGAGCATCCGGTGCACGGCTGACGGCACGCCCGATCCGCCGCCGGCACGACGATGAGTCCGGCGCCCGCCGGTGGTCCTCCCTGAGTCGGTGTTCTCCGATCTCGGGGAGGAAGCATGAGCACCAGTGAAGCGCGAGGCCGGGTGCGGGCGTTCGTCACCGTCTCGCTGGACGGCTACGTCACCGGCCCGGACGACCACGCGGGCCAGGGGCTCGGTGTCGGCGGCGAGCGGCTGCACCACTGGGTGATGGGCGGCCCGTGGACGTACGACTCGCCACGCGAGCCCGGCGCCGGCATGACCGACGAGGACCGCGCGTACTTCGACGAGCTGCTGGCGGGCACCGGCGCCGCGCTGTGCGGCCGCGGCATGTACGACAGCGCGGGCGCCTGGGGCGGCCGGAACCCGTTCCAGGGGACCCTTGTCGTGCTCACCCACCGCACCGCCGACCAGCCCGATCCGAGCACCGGTTTCCTCATGGTCGACGGGTTCGACGAGGCGCTGGCGGCGGCCCGGCGCGCGGCCGGTGACGGCGCAGTCGCCATCGGCGGGGGCGCCGACGTGATCCGGCAGGCGCTCGCGGCCGGGGTCGTCGACGAGCTGGGCATCAGCACCGCACCGGTCGTCCTCGGCCGGGGCAAGCGGCTGTTCGAGGGTTTCGACCGGGACATCGACCTGGAGATCCGCGCCGTGCACCACTCACGCTACGCCGTCCACGTCCGGTACGGCGTCGGCCGCCGTTCGAGAGGCACCGCCTGACGTCAGCGGCGTTCAGCCGGTGACGGCCTCCCACGCCTGCTCGGTGGCGTCCCGCGTCCGCTCGGCGGACCGGCCGTCGCGGGCGGTGACGGTCACGACGAGCGTGTCCGCCCGGCGCCAGCAGGTGATCGACCCGTCGGCGCCACTGTGGCAGGTGGTCTCGGCGCCGGGCGCGGCCGTGCCGCCGCCGAGGCGCGACTGCAACGCCCGCCCCACAGCGGTGATGCCGACCGGATTGCCGTAGTAGGCCTCGAGGGTCAGCGGCGGCGGGATCGCCTCGCCGTACCCGTTGATCACCACGGCGAGCCCGGGTGGGCCGTCAACCAGCGGCGGGAGTTTGTCGCGCCCGGTGTCCTGACGGGGCAGGCCGGCCAGCTCGGCCGGAGCGGTGAGCCGGTCGAGCTCCAGCGGGCCGGACCGGGCCGGATCCGGCTCGTCCCGCCCACAGCCGGCCGAACCGATCGAGACGGCGACGGCCAGGGCACTGGCAGCCAGTCGGGCAGCGCGACGGGGATGTCCGGTCACGAGATCCTCCCTCACCGTGGGGCGACTGTGTAGCGTCGGTATCTCCAGGTCGCAAGCGGCGCGAACATGAGCAGGATGCCGATAATCCATCCTATCGACATCCAAACCGGATGCTCGGCGGCGAATCCGTTCGGCCGTGCCGTGCCGGCCCCACCGGCCGCCTCTCGGACGGCCTGCGTCACCGCGCTCACCGGGTTCCAAGTCGCTATCCCCCGAAGCCCGGAGGGCAGTTGGTCGATCGGCACGAATGCGCTCGACAGGAACGTGGCCGGAAAGAGCCAGATGAGGCTCGCGCTCTGCGCCACCTCGGCGTTGCGCACCGCCAGGCCGAGCGTGGCGGTGACCCAGGTCAGCGCGTACCCGAAGCCCAGAACCAGCGCGCCACCGGTAAGCAGTCCGGCCGCGTCGCCGGCCGGCCGCCATCCCACTGCGAGTCCCGCGCCTGCGCAGACCAGGACCACGAGCACCATGCTGAGCAGATCCCCGGCCGTGCGCCCGACCAGGACCGCGGCACCCGCCATCGGCAGCGACCGGAAACGATCCACAATACCGCGTCGCACGTCGTCCGCGAGGCCGATGGCGGTGATCGCGGAGACCCACACCGCGCTCTGCACGATGACGCCCGGCATCAGGTACGCGCGGTAGTCCGACCCGGGCACCGTGATGGCATCCCCGAAGACGTACGCGAAGAGCACGACGAACAGCACCGGCTGGATCGTGGTGAAGACCAACAGGTCAGGCACCCGGCGGATGCGGATGGCGTTGCGCCAGGTCAGGATCGCGCTGTCGGTGAGCGCCCCGCGCAGGGTCGTCATCGGTGTCCGCCTTCCTCTGCCGCAGTCAGGGCCAGGAAGACGTCGTCTAGACTGGGCCGCTCCGTGCCCAGTTCCAGCGGCTCCACACCGTGCGCACGGAGGTCACCCGCCAGCCCGATCATCGCGACGGTGGCGTCGGCCACCGGCACGGAGAGCCGGCACCCGTCCGGGCTCCGGTCCGGCTCCCGCAGGCCGTGTGCCGCCAGCAGACGCGCCGCGCGGTCAGCGTCCCGCCGGTCCACTGTCACCGCCAAACGATCGCCGCCGAGGCATTTCTTGAGATCCTCGGGCGTGCCCTCGGTCACCAGGCGGCCGTCGGCGAGGATCGCGATGCGATCGGCGAGCCGGTCCGCTTCCTCCAGGTACTGCGTGGTGAGCAGCACGGTCACCCCGTCCTCGGCGAGCCCTCTGACGATGTCCCACAGGGCCCGGCGGCCGGCCGGGTCCACTCCCGTCGTCGGCTCGTCCAGGATCAGCACGTCGGGACGCCCGATCAGCGCACAGGCCAGATCGAGGCGTCGACGCATCCCGCCGGAATAACCTCGGGCCGGGCGGTCCGCGGCGCTGTCGAGCCCCAGCCGCCGGATCAACGATTCGGCTCGGCTGCGCGTGGTGCGGCGGTCGAGCTGGTAGAGACGGCCCACCATGGTCAGGTTCTCCAGACCGGTGAGGTACTCGTCGACTGCGGCGAACTGACCGGAGAGGCCGATCCGGCGCCGGACCTGGGCGGGCGCGGCCACCACGTCGACGCCGCAGATCCGGGCGCTTCCGGCGTCCGGTGGCTGCAACGTCGACAGGATGCGGACCAGCGTCGTCTTGCCAGCCCCGTTCGGGCCGAGGACCGCCACGATGCTGCCGCGCGGGACCGCCAGGCTGAGGCCGTCCAGAGCAGGCGTGCTGCCGTACGACTTGTGCAGGTCGCGCACGTCGATGGCCGGCTCAGTCATCGGCCGGCTCCCCGACGAGACGGCGGGCCACGTCGACGGGCGCGGCGGCGAGGTAGCGGGACAACACCCGTCGCGCGGCCCGGCGGTCCTCGGCCGGCACCGCTTCCGCCGACGGGTGCCGGCCGGGCGAAGCGGCGTACTCGGTGGCGAGCAGCGACGAGACGACGGCGTGGTGGAAGCGCCCGTCGAGGTAGAAGTAGTCGCGGAGCACCCCTTCCACCGTCAGCCCCAACGCCGCCACCGTCTCGATCATCATGCGGTCGAAGGTGGCGGTGACCAGCTCCACGCGGTGGGCGTTCAGGGTACGGAAGAGGTAGCCGAACAACAGGGCGAACGCCTCCCGGCCGGCGTCGGCACCCCAGCGCTCCGGATCGCCCACCACGTGCTCGATCGTGTAGCCGCCGGTGACGCCGGCACGTCGCCACGACAGCGCGCCGATCGGGTCGCCGTGCGCATGCTCCACGACGAGAGTGGTCTGCCGGGTCCCCCCGATCACCTCCCGGGCCTGTGACGGCGTCAGGAACCGCGGCCCTCGCGACGAGTGCACCACGGTCTCCGCGGCCAGCCAGCGCGCCACCAGTGCCACGTCGTCGTCATCCAGGGCGCGTAACCGGACCGACGTCCCACCGAGCATGCTCATCGGGGCGCCCCGGACACCGTCATCGCGTGCTTGATCCTGCTGTACTCGTCCAGGGCGTAGATGGACAGCTCCTTGCCGTGACCGGAGACGCCGAAACCTCCGTGTGGCATCTCCGAGGCGAACCGCAGGTGCGTGTTGATCCACACGCAACCGAACTCGAGCCGCCGGACGAGCTCCATCGCCGTACCGTGATCGCGGGTCCAGACGCTTGCCGCGAGACCCTGTTCCACCCCGTTGGCCAGGTCCAGCGCCGTCTCCAGGTCGTCGAAGGGCTGGACGGTGACGACCGGGCCGAAGGTCTCCTCCTGCACCAGGCGGTCATGCTGTCGCACGCCGGACACCACTGTCGGTTCGAAGAAGTAGCCGGTCTCGCCGATCCGCCGGCCACCGGTGTGGATCCGGGCGCCCGGTGTCAGAGCGAACAGCAGGGAGGTCAGCCGGTCGAGCTGAGCGGCGTTGTGCAACGGGCCGAGGTCGCAGTCGTCGCCGGGCGGGCCCACCCGCAGCGACTCCGCGCGTTTCACCAGCGCCGCCACGAACTCGTCGTGCCGCTCGGCGGCCACGATCACCCGGGCCGCCGCCACGCAGTCCTGGCCGGCGTTGCCGAAACCGGACGTGGCGACCGCGTCCACGGCCTCGGTCAGGTCCGCGTCGGCCAGCACCACCACCGGCGCGTTGCCCCCGAGTTCGAGGTGTATCCGTTTCAGTCTGTCGCCAGCGGCCGCCGCGACTTCACGACCGGCGCGGGTGCTTCCGGTGAGCGACACCATGGCGACGTCCGGGTGGACCGCCAGCAGTCGCCCCGTTTCGGCGTCTCCGCAGACGACGTTGACCACGCCAGGCGGCAGATGCGCGTCGGCGAGCTCGGCCAACCGCAGGGCCGTGACCGGGGTGGACGGGGCCGGCTTCAGCACCACGCAGTTCCCGGCGGCCAGAGCCGGGGCGAGCTTCCACACGGCGGTCAGCAGTGGGAAGTTCCAGGGCAGGATCTGCGCAGACACCCCCACCGGTTCCCTGCGCACGAGCGAGGTGAGGCCGGCTTCGTACTCCCCGGCGGCCGGCGCCAGTGCGAGGCGAGCCGCCCCGGCGAAGAAACGAAGATGGTCCACGGCCGGCGCGATCTCGTCGGCGGCGACCAGGCGGGCCGACTTCCCGGTCATGGCAGCCTCCGCCTCCGCGAGAGCGGTGGTCTGCCCCGCCACGGCGTCAGCCAGCGCCAGCAGCGCCGCCGCTCGGCGTGCGGGCGGTTGCCACCGCCAGTGCCCGAACGCCGACGTGGCGGCGCGCACCGCCTCGTCCACGTCCGCGGCGTCGGAGCGGGGTGCAAGGTACGCGGCCCGGCCCGTCGACGGGTCGTTCACCGTGTCCCACCGTCCCGACCGGGGCGGCACGGCCGCGCCGGCGATGTGGTTGTCGTATCGCGGTGGGTGATGGTGCTCCGGTGTGCCGGACATGCGCCCCCCTGGTCTGCCGCGGTTCATGTGGGGGCGAAGCTACCGCTCGGCGCGACGCGTTCCGTAGTGGCTGGCCGGTAGCGGCCAGCGGCGTTGACCAGCCGGCGCGGACGTTCCTACGTTCGGCGCACAGTCCGTATGACGAGCCGGGAGTGGGGCTGATTCACCGTGCCGCAGAACGAGCGCGAACCGACCGCCGACAGCGCGAAGGCCGTTCCGGAGTTCGGCGGCCGGCGTCTGCTGCTGGTCAACAGCGGCGCGGTGGCGGTGATGCACCTGCCGTTCTGGCTCAACTGGATCAGCACCAACTATCCGGATCTGCAGATCCAGGCGGTCGTCACACCGAGCGCCCAGCGCTTCGTCAGTCAGGACGCGCTCACCCTGCTGACCGGACGCCGGGCCCACCTCGACCGGTGGCCGGCGCAGACCGACACTGGCGCACTGCACGCGCAGTGGGTGGAGTGGGCCGACTGCGCCCTGGTCTACCCCGCGACGCTGAATTACCTCGGTCGACTCGCCTCAGGGCTGGGCGACAGCCCGAGTCTGCTCGCCCTCCAGTGCGCTGCCACGATCCCCATCGTGGTGGCGCCGTCCCTGCCCCCCGGTGCCACCGACAATCCAATCGTGCAGGAGAACCTGCGACGGCTGGCCACCCGGCCGAACCTCGTGGTCGCACCCACGCAGCCGGCCCGGAGCGCGACCACCGGCCGGCGCGACGCCGCGGGCGCGGTGCCGGTCTGGTCAGCGATCGTCCTCCTTGAGCGCTGCCGCCGGGCGCTGGCCGGAACCGGCGACGAGCAGGTGACACCACACCGCACGACCCAGCCTATCCGCAGCGCCTGAGGGGGATGCCGATGTTCGAGCTCAAACAGGTCTACTGCTTCGCCGACCAGGTCTTCTTCGACGACGTGAGCAACTGGCGGGACGGACCGGGGTTCGATACGGCGGCGGGATTCCGGGTCGACGCACGTCAGGTGCCGGACGGGTGGACGCGTGTCGAGCGCGGCATCTGGACGGTGCTACGTCCCGATCGGACGGAGGGTCCGGAGCAGGGGTGGAAGATCCACGCCGCTGCCACGCCGCAGAACGCGGACGAGGTGATCTCCCGGGTGTGGGACTACTGCACGGCGCGTGACATCCGGTTCAAGTACCTGCGGAACCCGAACGTGCTGGTCGCGCTGAATGCCAAGTACGCGCCACGCTCGGCCAGCGGCAAGGCCGTGACGATCTACCCCGTCGACGAGGCGGCGCTACGCCTGATCCTCGAGGAGCTCGATCCGCTGCTCGCCGGGCTCTCCGGCCCGTACATCCTCAGCGACCTTCGCTACGGCGCCGGCCCGCTGTACGTCCGCTACGGCGGCTTCCGCCGCATGGAGTGCCTCGACGACGCCGGTCAGCTCGTGCCCGCGATCCGGGACCCCGACGGGACGCTCGTGCCGGACGTCCGGCGGCCCGTCTTCGCGCCACCCTCGTGGGCGACCCTGCCGGAGTTCCTGCGGCCACACCTCGCAGCGCGTACCGCGGGCAGCGGCGGTGAGCTGCCGTACCGGGTGGAGCGGACCCTGCACTTCTCCAACGCCGGGGGCGTCTACCAGGCCCTCCGCACCACCGACGGCAAGCGGGTGGTGCTCAAGGAGGCGCGGCCGTACGCCGGTTTCGACGAGCACCGGCAGGACTCGGTGGCCCGCATGCGGCGGGAACGATGGGCGTTGGAAAAGCTTGCCGGTGTTCCCGGCGTGCCGGAGGTGTACGGCTCTGTCGAGGCCGGCGGCCACCACTTCCTGGTCCAGGAGTTCCTGGATGCTCAGTCGTTGCACGTCTGGCTGGGCTGCAACCACCCGTGGGTGGTACTGGCCGACCCGACCCCTGACGACTTCGCCGCCTTCACCAAGCGGGCGCTGGCCGTCGCCGAACGGATCGAACGGCTCCTGGCCGCCGTCCACGAGCGCGGGGTCGTCTTCGGGGACCTGCACCTGGGCAACGTGATGGTGCACGCGGACGACTCGGTCTCCCTCATCGACTTCGAGCTCGCCTTCGATGCCGCGCAGGCCGACTGGCGGCCGGGGCTCGGGGCTACCGGCTTCACCAGCCGGGACCGCAGCGGCGCCGACCTGGACCGGTACGCGCTGGCCGCCGTCCGCCTCGGCATGTTCATGACCTTGAATCGTGTCGTCGCTCTCGACCCCGACAAGGTGGTCCAGTACGCCCACGAGGCAGAGCGGCACTTCCCGCTCCCGGCCGGCTGGGCGGACGAGATCATCGCGGAGCTGCGCCCACCCGGCGCGAAGGTCCACAAGCCGTGTGGCGACGAGCCGCTCGCGGTCGACCTGGACGCGTCCCTCCCGGACTGGTCCGCTGCCACCCGGTCGATGGCACGGGCCATCATGGCCTCGGCCACCCCGGACCGGGAGGACCGGCTGTTTCCCGGCGACACCCGGCAGTTCTCGGTCGGCGGGCTGAACCTCGCCTACGGCGCGGCGGGAGTGCTGTGGGCCCTGTCGGCGACCGGGCAGGGGCGGTGGCCCGGTCACGAGGAGTGGTTGCTGTCGGCGGTACGACGGCAGACGGGCATGCGACCGGGCTTCTACGACGGGGCAGCCGGTGTGGCGTACGCCCTGCACCACCTGGGGCACGAGGAGGCCGCGTACGACCTGGTGGCACGCTGGGGTGGCGGGCCGGGCGCCGTGCTGCCGATGGACCTCTTCTCGGGGTACGCCGGCGTCGGGCTCAACCTCCTGCATCTCGGCCGAGCGGCCGGGGAGTCGAGCTGGCGGACCGACGCACTCGCCATCGGCGACCGCCTGGCCGACTCGGTCCGGTCCGGTAACCCGAATCTTCCCCGGGGCGAGCGGCGCCCGCCCCGCACCCCGGTGGAGGCGGGCCTGATGCGCGGCTGGTCGGGCGTGGCCCTGTTCCTGCTGCGTCTGTATGAGGAGACCGGTGACCGCGGCTTGCTGGACGCGGCGGTGACCGCGGTGCACCGAGACCTCGACAGGTGCACGACAACCGCCGACGGATCCCTCCAGGTCGAGGAGGTCGGGGTCCGGACGCTGGGGTACCTCGAGGTGGGCAGCGCCGGCATCGCCCTGGTCGCGGACGAGCTGCTGGAACACCGCGACGACGACCGGGTGCGGGCGAGTCTGCCCGCCCTGCTGAGTGCCTGTGCCCGGGGCTTCGTCATCCAGGTCGACCTGTTCCGGGGACGGATAGGGCTCGGCGCGACGCTCGCCCGGATCGCTGGCAGGCACGGCATCACCGACGTGGAGTCCGCTGTGGACCGGCATCTGCGCCGGCTCTCCTGGCACGCCATCGCCTACCGCGGTGAGCTCGCTTTCCCCGGGGACCTCGACTTCCGGCTGTCGATGGACCTCGCGACCGGCACCGCGGGTGTGCTCCTGGGTACCGCCGCGGCGACCGGGCGCACCCCGGACTTCCTGCCGTTCCTCTCACCTCGCCCTTGATCGCCCCCCGGGGGGGGGCACCGCGCCGGTACGCCGCCGTCCGCACCAGACGGCCGTCTCACGAGGACAAATCCGGCGCCGTCCGGGACACGGCCCTACAATGGTCGTGCCCCGGACGCCCACCCCCGGCTGAACCGAGAGGGACCACCCGTGACCAGGAGGCCACGATGATCGCCGGTCTCTTCGGCCTCGCCCTGCTGGACAGCCTCAATCCGTCGGCGCTCGCCGTCACGGTCTATCTGCTGCTCTCGACGAGACCGCCCGGGGCCCGCGTGCTCGTCTACGTGGGTGCCATCTACGCCTCGTACCTCGCCCTCGGCGTGCTGCTGTTCCTCGGCGCGGATTCGTTCCTCGACCGGGCGGGTGGATACCTCGCCAGTGACGCGGGCTACGTGCTGCAGGGTGTGGTCGGCGTGGCGCTGCTGCTCTATAGCTGGCTGGCCGGCCGTCGCCGAGGCGGCGAGCGGCTGACGCCCCGCCGGCCCCGATCCCACTCCTACGCCGCGATCGCGTTGCTCGGTGTGATCGTGACCGTCGCGGAGTTCGGCACCGCGCTGCCCTACCTCGGCGCGATCGGCATCCTGGTCGGCGCGGACACGTCCATCCCGCAGGCGATCGTGCTGCTGGCCGCCTACAACGCGGTGATGGTGTTGCCGCCGCTGCTGGTGCTCGCGGCCTACCAGGCACTGGGTAACCGGATCCGGCAACGGCTCGAGTCCGCTGGCACATGGCTGATGCGGCAGGCCGCTGAACTCTGGCTGTCGGTACTCAGTGCGGCAGGGGCACTGCTGGTCCTTAGCTGCGTGCATCACTTCGAGCTGTGGAAGAAAATCGGCTGAGTCAGTCGGCGCGGATCTCGTCGAGCGCCCGGTGCGGTGACCCGGTGCGGTCCGGATCCGCCAGCCGTGCCGCGACGAACCGCTCAATCGTGTTCACCGAGCGAAAGTCGGCCAGGTCGAGAGCGTCCTCGGCCAGCGGGACGGACCATCGGTCACCCAGCCAGGCCACCACGACATAGACGCCCAGGCTGTCCAGGATTCCGGTTGCCACCAGGTCTTCGTCGAAGGAGAGTTCGTTGGCCGGCACGCCGGGCAAGAACTCGGCCAGCAGGAAGTCGCGGATCTCGTCGTGGCGGCTCACGGCGTCGCTCCAAGATGGAGGCGGGCGGTGGCGATCCGGTCCGGCTTGCCGCTGCCGGTGCGTGGCAGGGGTGTGGTGACCAGGTGGAACCTGCTCGGGACTGAGGTGCGGGCGAGCTGGCCGGCGCAGTGCCGCCGCAGAGCCATCTCACCGGCCGGGGCGCCGCCGGCGGTGCGTACCACGGCGTGCAGGCGCTTGCCCGCCACCGGGTCGTCGAGGGCGACGACCACCGCCTCGGCTACCCCCGGACACTCCAGCAGGACCCGCTCCACCGCCTGCAGGTTCACCTGGACGCCCCGCACCTTGACGTGGAAGTCGATCCGGCCCTGCAGATGCAGCGCGCCGTCGGTGCAGCGCCGGACCACGTCGCCGGTGCGGAAGAACGGCTCGTGGGGAACGCCGGCCACCGGGACCGCGAACCGCTCGGAGGTACGCGCGGCGTCCAGGTAGCCGCTCGTCTGGAAGGGGGTACGCACCCACAGCTCACCGGAGCCAGGGCCGTCGACGGGCCTTCCGTGGTCGTCGGCCAGCAGCCATTCGACGCCGGGCACCGGTTCGCCCAGCGGCACCGGATCCGGGGCCGGCCGGCCGGGAGGTATCTGGTAGACGAAGGCATCGTTGATCTCGGTACAGCCGTACACGCTGCTGATCGCGGCCCGCGGTAGGAGACGAGGCAGTTCGGCGAGGAGCCGGGCCGGTGCCGCATCGCCGCTGTAGAGCACGTGCCGCACCGACGGCAGCGGCAACCGAGGCCGGGCGGCCACGAGGAGCTGGTAGAACATCGGCACGGCCTGGACTATCTCGGGCCGTTCCCGGGCGAGCAGATCGAGCAGCCGCCTTCCGTCGGTGGCGTCGTTCCGGGCGACGGGCACGACACAGCCGCCCCGGTGCAGGGTCGTCCATACATCGAGCAGGCTGAGGTCGAAGTTGAGCGGCGCGTAGCTGAGCACCCGGGTGCCAGGCCCGATCCCGAAACGTCCACCCGCCCATCCGGCGAACCGGTGGATCGCACGGCCGGAGACCGGCACCACCTTCGGCACGCCCGTGGACCCCGAGGTCGTCAGCAGGAAGGGGGTATCCGCCGGGACGGCCGCGGACGGGTCGGTGACCGGTTCGGCCGAGGGCACCACCGTCACGTCGTCACCGTCGGCGACGACCTGGTGCCGGCAGCCCGCCTGCCGCAGTAGCGCCGACAGTGTCTCGGCGGGCAGTTCCCCGGAGGGCAGCAGTACCGGCGCACCGATCCGGTGGCAGGCGAGGATGAGGGCGACGGTGTCGGGCGCGACCGGGGCCACCGCCGCGACAGGGTGGCCAGCCCGGATTCCGAGCATCGTCAGCCGGCGTCGGTGGCGGTCGACGAGACGGGTCAGGTCGGCGTAGGTCACGTCCTCGCCGAGCCAGCGCATTGCCGTCGAGGCGGGCGCGCGCTCGGCGTGCCCGGCGACCCGCTCGGCCAGGGTTCGGATGCCCGGTCCGGGAGTCATCGGCTGCCGTCCTTGACCGCGCGCCGGTTCCGGTGATGCCGTAACGCGAGATGCATTCCGAGCTGGAATCGGCTCCGCGCTCCAGTGGTGGCCATCAGAGCCTGGATCTCCCGGCGGACGGTCCGTTCCCCGATGCGCAGCGCCGCGGCGATGGCGGCGTCGGTCAGTCCGCGAGAGAGTCCCGCCATTATGGCCTCGCGGCGATCCCGGGGACCGCTGTCGCCGTCCGGGAGTGGATGGCTCGCCGCCCACATCCGCTCGAACGTACGGGTGAGTTCGTCCAGGGTGTCCGAGCCCCGCACGAGCACCGCTGAACGCTCCGGACGCACCGTGTTGAGCGACACGATCGCCATCCTGCGGTCCACCATCACGATCGGAAGCGCTGCCGAGTCGACGGGCTGGATGCGGGCCTCGGTCGCCGGCAGCGCCTGCACCACCGGCGCCGCCGGGTCGGGCAGATGGATCAGCCGTTGGACGGTCTCCCCCTGGCCGCCCCGACACCTATCGACCAGATCGGGCGCGATCAGGCGCATCACGCGGTAGGGCAGAGCGGCGCAGAACTCCCTCGTGCAGCCACGGACCGCCTCGGAGACAGAGCGGAGATAGAGCTGGCGGTCGACTCGGACGATGGTGGCTTCCGCAGACCCTGGCGCTGCATCGCTACCTCCAATTGAGGAGACAAGACGGCGCAGTTCATGCATAGCGAGCCCCCGCAGCGCTTAGGTGCACTTCAATTATTGCCGAGAGATTACCTGGCATGAATCTTCGTAGCAACCCCTCGCAGGAAACTCGCAGGAAATCAATGCGATCGAATGACAATTGCGATTTCTCATTCCCCGTCAACATCCCGCCATGTGAACAATTCGGTCAATCCATCCTTGATCGCCCCGATCGGAGGGCCGCCATCTGCATGATGGCCGGATGCTGCCATCGGCTTGACGCTCACATTGAAACGACCATAACCTCTGACTCAGCCTCAACAAAGCTTTTCCGGTGCCACGAAGCTCGCTGCGCCAAGCGCCCGAGACAAGCCCATAGGCACCGAGTTGACGCATCTGATCGCTGGCCGATGCAGTCCGACGACTACGCGCGTCGCAATTGGTCAGCGCTGTTTTCGGAACACCATCCGGTGATTCCGTGAGCACGCACGGGGAAGGGGGTGAAGAAAATGGACCTGTCCAACGTTCTGGACCTTCAGGGCACCGAGGTGGTCGTCGAGCACGTCGACCTGCCGGCCAGCTTCGACAGCTCGACCTGCTGATCGCGGCGCACCACACCGCGCGACGTGGACCTCTCCGGTCCACGTCGCGCGGTACCCCATCGTTCGTACCCAGCCCAGCCCGGCCCTCCGGGAAGGAAGCCACCCATGACAGCGCAACAAGCACCGGCGGCCTACCGGGCGCTGACCGCGGGAGCGCCGGCCGTCCCCGTCGGCATCTTCGGCTCAGGGCTGTACGTACCCGAGCGGGTGGTCGGCAACTCCGAGATCGCCGACGGCCTGGACACTACCGAGGCGTGGATCGAAAGCCGGACGGGCATTCTGACCCGTCACTTCGCCGCCGCCACCGAGTCCACCTCCGACATGTGCCTGCGCGCCGTCCACAACGCCCTGGAGGGGGCACGGATCGACCCGGGCGAGGTGGACGCGGTCATCGTTTCCACCATCACCGCCGACCAGCCTCTGCCCTCCACGGCGGCGGCGGTCGCCGAAGCGCTCGGCGCTCACGCCGCCTGGCCGATCGACCTCACCCAGGCCGCCTGCGCGGGCGGGGTGCACGGCCTGGTGCTCGCCGCCCACCTCCTGCAGAACCCCGAAATCGGAACAGTGGTGGTGGCCGGCGCCGAGACGCTGTCCCGGATCACCGATCCGGCCGACCGCACCACCAGGGTCTTTTTCGGCGACGCCGCCGGCGCTGTGGTGCTACGCCGGACCAAGCCGGGTGGCGGTCTGCTCGCCTGGGACGCCGGCTACAAGCTCTCCTACCGCGTCGGCATCACCGCCGGCGGCAGCCGACGGCCTCTGACCCCGCAACGGGTGGCCGACGGCGAGCACTTCCTGCGGATGGACGGCCGGGCGGTCTGGCGGGAAGCCACCCAGGCTCTGCCCGCCAGCATCCGCAACGTCGCCCGGCGCGCGGGAGTCGCCCTCGACGATCTTGATCATGTGGTGCTGCACCAGGCCAACCTCAACATCATCCACGAAGTGATGGACCAGCTCGGCGTGCCCCGCGGCCGGGCCACGACCACTGTCGGCGACCTCGGCAACACCGGCTCCGCAACCGTCTTCACGGTGCTCCACCAGTTACTCACCTCCGGTCGGCTGCGCCCCGGCGACCTGGCCGTCGTATCGGCCATCGGCGCCGGGTTCGTCTGGGGATCGGTCTGCCTGCGCCACCATTGATCCGAAAGGTCTACACATGCGCGACGAACTCCGGGAGCTCTTCGTCTCCACCTACGATCTCGACCTGCCACCGGGCGATGTCGACCCCACCGAACCGCTGTTCGGCACCCGCTCACGGTTCGGCCTCGACTCGATGGACACCCTACGCTTCATCGCGCTGCTCAACGAGCGCTACGGCCTGGACATCGCCGCCACCAACACGGACACCTTCCGGACCATCGAGCGCATCGAGGCCGTTCTCGGACCCCGGAAGGCGACAACGGTACGGGAGGAGCGCTGATCGTGGAGGGCATGCTCGTCCGGCTCAGACCGGTCAGCGAGGACGACTACGGCCGGCTACCGACGTGGACCCGGCACTCGGCCGCCGGAGTACTGGTAGGCGGAGGACAGAGCGACGGGCTTGATGCCGCGGGATGGCGCTCGGCCATCGAGTCCGGCCACACCGAGTACGCCGCCATCGAGACCCGCATCGACGGCGAGACGATAGGGATGGTCTCCTGGCGGCCCCTGGCGCACGACCGCAGCTTCGCCGTCGGCGCGGTCGTGGGCGATGACCAGTGGTGGGACAGCGGAGCCGGCCTGGAGGGGGCGCTTCTGCTGGTCGACCACCTTTTCCAGCGGGAGCGGGCACACCGGCTGGAGCTGCTGGCGGCCTGTTACAACCGGCGCTCGGTGGCCTTTCTCGCCAAGGGGGATCTCGTCGTGGACGGCGTCCTGCGCGACTACCTTTACGTCGACGGCGGCTACCACGACGCCGTGATCTGCTCCATGAACCGCGAGGAGTACCTCGCTCCCCTCGACGGCTACCTGCCGTCGCTGCGGTTGATCTGCGACGCCGACGCCGACGCCGCGGCCGGCACGCTGCGCCGGTACCTCGCCGGTTCCGGCGGTGACCACCTGCGTGGTGTGCTCTCCGACTGGCGGATGCCGGAGGCCGCGCATGCCTGAGGAAGCGACCACTGCTGCCACGGACCTGGTCGCCGATCTGGCGGCCACCGCGGAGAGACTCGCCGGCCTCGGAGCGGTCCCGGACCGGCTGCTCCAGACGCACGCCGGCCAGATCCCGCGCGACCTCCTGGCCCGCCTGAGCAGGCAGGTGGGCCGGCCGCCGCGGCACAGTGGCGCACTGCTGGTCCGTGGTCTGCTCGCTCCGCTGGCCGCGAAGTGCGGGCCGACGCCCGCCCACTGGTCCGCCGCGCCCACCGGCCCGATGGACCTCGCCCTGGTGCTGGTCGCCGCCGCGCTCGGCCAGGTGTTCGGCTGGGCGCGGCAGCAGGACGGGCGTCTGGTCCACAACATCGTGCCCAGCCAGGGCTACGAGAACCTGCAGGTCGGTGCCAGCAGCAGCGTGCCGTTGGAATGGCACACCGAGGACGCCTTCCATCCCGGCCGGGCCAGCCTGCTGATGCTCGCCTGCGTCCGCAATCCCGCCGGCGTCGGTACCCGGATCGCGTCGGTACGTGAGCTGGGACTGCCGCACGAGGACCTGATCCGGCTCGGCCGACCGGTCGTGCGCATCTCCCCCGACGCGTCGTACCCGGCGACGGGGAGCGGGCCGGGTACGACGCGGCCCGGCGTACCGACGGTGTGGTGGGCGCCGGACGGCCCCTGCCTGCGTTACGACCCCGCCTACAGCACCCGCAGCCACGACGATCCCGCCTTCGAAGAGTCCTACCGGTCCCTGGCGGAGCGGCTGGAACAGAAGGCTCGTTCGGTGCCGATGGGCGCAGGCGATCTCGCACTGATCGACAACGATGTGGCGGTGCACGGGCGTGTGCCGTTCACACCGCGGTACGACGGCACGGACCGTTGGCTCAAGCGCATCATGGTGCGATTGCCCAGCCAGCGCCCGGAGGCCGAACGTCGCGAGGACGGCTACGGCCAGGTCGACATCGTCCTGCCGACGACAGCCGGAGCCGTCCGGTGAGCCCGACGACGCGGATCGGCCTGCCCGAGCACCCGGTGCCGGAGTTGAACGACCTCCTGCGCGCGCCGGTCGACGAGCAGTTTCCCGGGCTGCGCGGCGCCGGCCACCGCTTCGACGCCCCCGGCGGCACATTGGTCCACGCCGCCGTGGTGCGGGCGATGAGCAGGTATCTCGGCAGCCGGCACGTGGCCAACGACCACGGCCCCTTTCCGGCCAGCGCCTACTCCGACGTGATAGTCGAATGGGCCGCCGACCGTGTCCGGGCCCTCCTCGGGGCCGCCGGTGGACACGTCCTGTTCGGCCCGAACATGACCACGCTCACCACTATGTTCAGCCGTGGGGTCGCCGGCGATCTGCGGCCGGGAGACGAGATCGTCTGCACCGAGCTCGATCACGAGGCCAACCACTGGCCGTGGCGTGCGGTGGCGGAGCGGACGGGCGCCCGGGTCCGCCTCGCGCGGTTGCACCCGGACGGCGCCCTGCCGGCGGAGGCGATCATCCGCGAACTGACCCCACGGACCCGGTGGGTGGCGATCAGCGGCGCCTCGAACGCACTCGCCACCGTGCCGGACGTGGCCGCGGTCTCCGCAGCCGCGCACCGGGTAGGCGCGCGTGTCTACGTCGACGGGGTGCAGCGGGTGGCGCACAGCCGGGTGGCTGTCGACGAGTGGGGAGTCGACGCCTTCGTCACGTCCGCCTACAAGTGGTACGGCCCGCACTGCGCGGCGCTGTGGCTCTCCGACCACCTGGACCCACTGCTGCCGGAGCAGGTGCCGTCCGCCGGGGACGCCCTGCCCGGCAGGCTGGACCTCGGCACCACCCAGTTCGAGGCGGTGCTCGGCACCGGCATCGCGGCCGAGGTGCTGTTGGGCTGGGACCGGACCGTCATCGCCGAGCGCGAGCACGCCCTCGCGGAGCGGATTCGCACGTGGCTGCGGGCGGACAGCCGATTCAGGGTGCTCGGGCCGGCCGGGGGAACCCTGATGCCGATCATCACTTTCCAGGTGGCCGGAATGGCTGCGACGGCAGTGGCGACCAGCCTCGCGGCGCGGGACGTCGCGGTCTGGGACGGCACGTTCTACTGCGGGCCGGCGTTCCAGGCGTTGTCGCCCGCGACGTCCGGCGCCGTCCGGGCGGGCGTCGCCGCCTACACGACCGACAACGACGTCACGGCGTTCCTCGACGCGCTGGTCGAGGTGACGCGGAAGAAGCGGGCCGGCTGACGCCGGCCGGCATCCGGTAGGCAGGAGGAGAACGGGTGGACCTCACAGCTCGCGTCGCAATGGTCACCGGCGGGTCGAGTGGGATCGGGCGAGCGGTCTGCCTGCGCCTGGCGCAGGCGGGCGCCCGGGTGGTGATCGGCTATCGCGGCAACCGCGACGGCGCCGACACCACCGCGCAGGCGATCCGGGACAAGGGATGGCCGGAGCCCGCGACGGTCCGTGTCGACGTCACCGATGCCGAGGACACCCAGCGAGTCTTCGGGCACGTGGTCCGGGCGAACGGCAAGCTGGACATCCTGGTCAACAACGCGGGGGTGGGCCAGCCCTCCGCAGTCGTGCCGATGAACCCGGTCGGCGAATGGGCGGCCAGCGTCGAGACCAACCTGCTGGGAACGCTGCACTGCATCAAGGCGAGCTCCCTGCACATGCTCGTGGCCCGCTCAGGCTCGATCGTGAACATCTCCTCGATCGCCGGCCGCGTCGGCATACCCGGTCTGAGCTCCTACTGTGCGAGCAAGGCCGGCATCGAGGGGATGACCCGGGCATTGAGCCGGGAGTTCGCCCCGTACGACGTCCGGGTCAATGCGGTGGCGCCCGGGTACACCGCCGACACGGGGATGGTCGACCGGATCGACGACAAGCGACTGAGGGAGTTCCTCGACCGGATCGCGATGAAGCGGCTCGCGGAAGCACACGAGGTGGCCAATGCAGTGGCCTTCCTGGCAAGTGACGAGGCGAGTTACATCACCGGGCACACGCTGGTGGTCGACGGAGGGCTGACCGCATGAACCGGGAGACGCCCGACGCGGTGCTGTTCAACCCCCAGGTGGTCGTCGAGCCCGGCGACCACCGGGACTTCTACGACGAGTTCCCCGAGGTGCACCGCCGGATGGCGGAGGCGTCGGACGTGCTCGGCGTCGACCTCGCGGCGCGCTTCTACGCGGAGGACCCGGCGGCCATCAACGACGGGACGGTCGTGCGCCCGGCCTCGGTCGCGATCGCGGTGGCGATCTGCGATGTGATCGGCCTGCGTAAACGACCGCCCCGGTACATGGCGGGCCTGAGTCTCGGTTCGATCGTGGCCGCGCACCTCGGCGGATTCATGTCGTTCCGGGACACCATCCGGATGGTGTCCACCATGCCCGCGGTTGAGGACCGGGTGGTGGCGGGGCGGCCGTTGGGCGTGGCGTTCTACTACAACGTCGACCTCGACCGGTTCCAGGCCGAGATGCGGGAGGTATCCACCGCCGAGTCGCCGCTGCTGACCTGCGCGATCACCGCCGACAACCAGATGATTGCCACCGGCGCGGTGGCCGGGCTGCAGGAGCTCAATCTGCGGGCCGCCTCGATCGGCGGCGTCGGCCTGGTGATCCCCTACGGACCGCCCGCGCACAGCCCGCTGCCGGTGCTGTACGACATCAAGGAAACCTTCGCCCGCGAATGGAGCTATCTGGATCCGACGTCGGATCCGCAGGTGCCGCAGCTATGCAATCACACCGGGGCGGTCATCGACCGACGCGAGGACCTGATGGCCGCCTTCGTCGAGCAGTACACGAGAACGGTCCGCTGGGACCTGGTGGTGCGACGGCTCGCGGACCTCGGCGTCAAGCGGGTGACGGTCGTCGGGCCCGGGCACTTCGTGTACCGGTCGATGCAGTTCGTCGACGTGTCGTACCAGGTGCAGACGGTGCTGACCTGCGCCGAACTCCGGAGCGCGGCCGAATGACCGAGGCGGTGCTGCTTCCCGGGCTCGCCCCCTCGAATCACCGCGCGGTGGGTGAGTTCATGGTGACCGATCCCTATGCCCGCCGCCGGGTGGCTCAGGCCGACGCGGTGCTGGGCCGGTCGCTGGTGGACGGTTTCCGGACGGCCGGGCCGGCCGGCAACGCTGACAGTCAGCTCGCGTTCATGGTCAACTGCATCGCGCTGGCCGATCGCGCCGATCAGGCCGGCATGTCCGCCCGGCTGGCCATCGGTCCGAGCTTCGGCCAGTTCGCTCTCGCCGCGCACCTGGGCGTGCTGCCGTTCGAGATCGCCGTCGAGCTCGTCATCGCCTTCTCCGACTGCGAGCGGGAGTACTTCCGAACCCGGCACACCGGCCTGGTGACCCGGTTCTTCTACCGGCTCGACACGACAGGTCTGGCAGTGGTGCGCCGTGAGTTGACCGTGCGCGGCGCCTGGAACGAGCTCTCCTGCGATCTCGACGCCGGCTTCGCCGCGCTGACCCTAGCCAGAGACGCGGTGCCTGCTCTGGACGCCGCGGTGCGAGCGATCGGCGGAATCCCCCTCTACAGCCTCTCGCCGCCCGTGCACAGCTCGGCCTTCGGTCAGCTCCGGGATCGGTGCGCCGAGGTCTGCCACGGTGTCGACTTCGCCGCGCCTCGCATGCCGGTTGTCTCCGACCACGACGGCACACTCGTCACGACCGGGCCAGGCGTACGTGAGCTCCTGCTGGCCGGGATCGTCCGCCCGGTGCGGTGGCCCGCCGCGATGGCCGCCCTGACCGGGGCCGGGGTGCGCATCGTCTGGGTTCCCGGACCGAGCAACCTGTTCGACCGGCTGGCGCGCACCGCCTTCGAGGTGCGCGCGGTCAACCCGGAGAACGCAGCGACAACGTGTGAGGCGATTGACTTTCGATAGGTTCCGCGCGATAGTCGATGCATGTTGACGGCGCAACGCGCGGTGACGCCACTGCGCGCCTTCCTGGTCCTGCTGTTCGCGATCCTGGTGCTGTTCCAGACCATGTCGCTGCCCGGGCAGTTCGCGCACATGGCGCGCGAGAACCCGGACATGGCGTACCTGCGGTGGCCCGCCACCGCGGTGACGATCTTCTGGGTGCTGTGCGTGCAGGTGGTGATCGTCTGCACCTGGCACCTGCTCACCCTGGTCAAGAACGACCGCATCTTCACCGAGGCGTCCCTGGGCTGGGTCGACGGAATCGTCTGGGCGGTCGCCGCCGCCTGGGTGGTGCTGGTCGGCGTGTTCGGCTACGTCGGCTTCAACGCCGACGACCCGGGCCTGCCGCTGTTGCTGTTCCTGCTGGTCACCGGCGTCAGCGTGCTGGGGCTGCTGATGGTCGTGCTGCGCGCGCTGCTGCGCCAGGCCACCACGCTGCGCACCGACATGGAAGCGGTGATCTGATGCCGATCGTCGTGCGCATCGACGTGGAGCTGGCCAAGCGCAAGATGAGCGTCGGCGAGTTCGCCGAGCGCGTGGGGCTCACCCCTGCGAACGTCGCCGTGCTCAAGAACGGCCGCGCCAAGGCCGTCCGGTTCAGCACCCTGGAGGCCATGTGCCGGGTGCTCGACTGCCAGCCCGGCGACCTGCTCGAATGGGTCCCCGACGAGGAGGAGCGATGAGATACCTGGCCACCGCCGTCGCCCTGCTCGCCGTCGCGCTCGGCGTCGCCGGCTTCGTGTACGGCGAGGCCGACGACTCCCCCGGCCTCCAGCTCCTGTCCGCGCTGCTCGTCATCGGCGCGGTCGCCATCGGCGTACGCGTCGCCCGGCGTACCCGGTAGGGCCGGCGCCCCCTCGACGCCGGCCCCGCCGGTCAACCCTTCACACAGACGACCTGCTTGAGGTGGGCGACCACCTCGACCAGGTCCTCCTGCTGAGCCATCACCTCGGTGATGTCCTTGTACGCGCCGGGGATCTCGTCGACCACACCGGCGTCCTTGCGGCACTCCACCCCGGCGGTCTGCGCGGCCAGATCCGCCGTGCTGTACGTCCGCTTCGCCTGCCCCCGCGACATCCGCCGCCCGGCGCCGTGCGACGCCGAGCAGTACGCGTCGAGGTTGCCCTTACCGCGCACGATGTACGAGCCGGTCCCCATCGAGCCGGGGATGATGCCCAGGTCCCCCTTCCCGGCTCGGATCGCGCCCTTGCGGGTCACCAGCACGTCCACCCCGTCGTAGGTCTCCTCCGCCACGTAGTTGTGGTGGCAGGAGATCGGCTCGTCGTAGCCGGCGTGCGGGAACGCCTCCCGGACCACCTGGCAGAGCAGCGCGAGCATGACCGCCCGGTTGCGGCGTGCGTACTCCTGCGCCCACCACAGGTCCCGCCGGTACGCGTCCATCTCCGGCGTGCCGGCGAGGAACACCGCCAGATCCCGGTCCGGCAGGCCGGTGTTGTGCGGCAGGCCGCGCGCCACCGCCATGTGCCGCTCGGCCAGTTCCTTGCCGATGTTGCGGGAACCGGAGTGCAGCATCAGCCAGACCCGGCCGTCGTCCGCGCCGCCCTGTTCCAGGCAGACCTCGATGAAGTGGTTGCCGCCGCCGAGCGTGCCGAGCTGCCGCTGCGCCCGCGTCTGGAGCTGGGCCACCTTCCGGTCCAGCGTGCCGAACCGCCGCCAGAACTCGTCCCAGCCCGCCTGCTCCAGCCCCCGGACCCGGCGCGGATCGACCGCGTCGTCGCGCATCGCGAAGCCGACCGGGATCGCCGCCTCGATCGCCGAGCGCAGCGGCGCGAGGTCGTCGGGCAGGTCGGCGGCGGTCAGCGAGGTCCGCACCGCGGACATCCCGCAGCCGATGTCCACGCCGACCGCGGCCGGCGACACGGCCTGCCGCATCGCGATCACCGAGCCGACGGTGGCGCCCTTGCCGAAGTGCACGTCCGGCATCACCGCGACACCCTGCACCCAGGGCAGCGCGCCGATGTTGCGCAGCTGCCGGGCCGCCTGCGCCTCGATCGCGTACGGGTCGGTCCAGACCCGGACCGGCGCCCGGGTACCGGCCAGCGGGGTGAAACCCATCGTCGTCTCCTTGCTCATGTCCGTCTGACGTAGGCCGTACGGGACTCGAACCCGTAGCCTCCCGGGTGAGAACCGGGTGAGCTGCCGATTGCTCCAACGGCCCTCCGGCGGCGTGACGCCGACGGCGGATCCACCCCGGACACGGAGAACCGCCCGGCTCCGAATCTGGGGGCGGGCGGTTCGCGCGGATCGTCGCGCCGGCGCTAGACGCGCCACCACCCTGGTTGCCACTGCCGTCGCCGGCCCGTGCCCGGTTCGGGCAGCAGGGCACCGGCGCGCGGCGCTTGCCGCGCGGCGCGGGTGCGGTTCTGCTGCGACACGGTGGGCTCCCCTGGTGGATCAGAACGTTGCCGCTCACGGTACGGCCGCCGCGCACCGGCGGCAACGTGAATTTGCGACAGCGCTGAGCCTGTCCGAGCAAGTGCTGATTACGATCGGTGAGGGTCTTGGGTGTCGTACCAGGACTCGCCGACGTGGTCGGCTGCGACCGATTCGAGTGAAGCCCTCGTATGAAGGAGGTCTCTGCCAAAAGATCAACTTCACGAGGAGCTTCACGTGAGTGCCAGCGACAGACCCGTCAGGACCGAACCTGGGCAAGCCTGAGCACGTATTCGAATCCGCGTTTCTGCGCGGGCGAAGCCACCATTGGCAGGATCAGCGCTGGTATGCCGGCGACGACCGATCCGCCGTCGCCGGTGGGATGATCACCGACCATCAGGGTCTGGCCCGGTGCGGCATGGAGGGCTTCGAGGGCGGCGACCCAGATCCGACGGTCCGGTTTGACGAAGCCGACCTCGTAGGACAGTACGAACGCATCGACATAGCCGTCGAGTCCGTGGCGGGCAAAGCATTTGCGGATGTCCCAGCCGACGTTGCTGACGACGCCGATGCGAACACCGCTGTCACGCAATGCGGACAGGGTGGAGACGGTGTCGGCGTACGGCTCGATCGCTTCGGCGTGTGTTTCGTGCATGACCGATGCCAGCGCCTGGTCAACCCCAGGAATCTGTTCCAGCACGGTGAGGATCGCCCGATCCCAGACTCGCGGGTCCAGATCTCGGGCGATGTGGGCCGGATCCGTGGCCGTCTCCCGCAACAGTTCCGCGAAGGCACCAGCAATACGGTGCGCCTCGCCGGCAGCCAATGTCCGGTTGATCGATGCCGCCGCGTTGCCCACCCAACGCTCCGAGTCTCTGGCGAACAGAGTCCAGGCAAAGTCGAACAGTACTGTCGTCACGCGCCGGGCGGTCATCGCATCACCCTAGATCAACACGACGCGTCCGGGAGCGGCGGTCGACCTGGATCGGGCAGGGCTGGGGTGCCCGGCCTCAGCCGGCGTGTGCCACCGGGTGGCGCCGCATCTCCTCCATGAACGGGTAGCGCGCGGTCAGCTCGGCGAGCGTGATGCCGGCCCGCCACGCGGCCGCGACCTGCGCGACCTGGAGCAGGTCGGTGGCGTCGCCCCGGGCCTGGACGTCACCGTCTACCCGCAGGTCGATCATGAAGTAGCGGGCCTGGGAGCCGAGGCTGACGCAGACGACGCCCCGGGGGGAGGTCATCTCGGCGCAGGTGAACCGGCTGCGTCCCTGCTCGGGCGCGGTCACCTCGCCGACGTCGAGCTGGTTTGCGGCGGCGGTCGCCACGAGCGCGGGGGCGAGACCGCCGGGCTCGACCAGGTCCGGGTAGAGGCGCACACCCAGTGCGGCCGACACGTCGCTCATGACTGACTCCCACTTCCTCGTGACAGAGACCAGCAGCGCGCTGGTTACGGTTGTGTTTCCGGCACGCACGGCCATCTTTTCCCGTGCGACCGCCCCGGGGCAATAGGAACGCCCCCATCGAACCCCTCCGAGGTACGCTGCCGCCTCATGGCGCTGATCCGGTGTGACTTCTTCTCCGAGGCGCTCGGCATGGGCACGTCGATGACGGTGCTGCTGCCCGATCGTGGCGCGGCCGGGATCGGCGTGCCGGGCGCGACCGCCGACGGTGACCCGCCGGTGCTCTACCTGTTGCACGGCCTGACCGACGACGACACGGTGTGGACCCGGCGCACCTCGATCGAGCGGTACGTCGCGCCGCTGGGGCTGGCCGTGGTGATGCCGCAGGTGCAGCGGAGCTTCTACTGCGACGAGGCGCACGGCAACCGGTACTGGACGTTCCTCAGCGAGGAGCTTCCCGAGGTGTGCCGGTCGTTCTTCCGGCTGTCCACCCGGCGGGAGGACACGTTCGTCGCGGGCCTGTCGATGGGCGGCTACGGGGCGGTGAAGTGGGCGCTGCGCCACCCGGACCGGTTCGCGGCGGCGGCCAGCCTGTCCGGCGCGCTGGACGTGACGCGCCGCCGCCACCATCCGACCCATCCGGTCGACCCGGCGGTGTGGCACACCGTCTGGGGTGACGGCCCGGTACCCGAGGACGACGACACGGTGGGGCTGCTGGAGCGCTCCGGCGACGACCGGCCGGCGCTCTACGTCGCCTGCGGCACCGAGGACTTCCTGTACGAGGACAGCACGCGGTTCCTCGACGTGGCCCGGAAACGCGACGTGCCGGTCACCGTCGACTTCGGTCCGGGTGACCACGACTGGGCGTACTGGGACGCGCGGATCTCCGACGTGCTGGCCTGGCTGCCGCTGCGCACGCGCTGACCGCGGTGTGGGCGCGGGCTGACCGCGCGGGCTCAGACGCCGACGGTGCCGTCGAGCGCCTCGCGGATCAGGTCGGCGTGCCCGTTGTGGCGGGCGTACTCGTGCAGCATGTGCAACATGACCAGGCGCAGCGAGACGTCCTCGCCCCAGCGGGCCTGGTGACCGGTGACGTCGAGCGACTCGGCCTCCCGCTCGATGCGCCGGGCGTGCTCGATCTCGCGCCGCCACGCCTCGAACGCCTCCGCCGGGTCGGCGTCGCGGGCGTCGTACGCCTCCTGGAAGTCGCCGGTGTCCGACCACACCAGCGGTACGTCCTCGGCGGCGATGACCCGGCGGAACCAGGTGCGCTCCACCTCCGCCATGTGCCGGACCAGGCCGAGCAGGGACAGCGTGGACGGCGGCGACGCCGGCCGGCGCAACTGCTCGCCGGTCAGCCCCTCGCACTTGAGGGCCAGCGTGGCCCGGTGGAAGTCGAGGAAGGCGCGCAACGACTCCCGCTCGCCGGCCAGCAGCGGCGGGCCGATCCGTTCGGTCTCCATGAGCGTCCAGCCTAGCTGCGGTCGATCATGGTGGAACGACCGCGTCACCGCAGCGACGAACCGGCCACCGGGAAGTCGAACCAGGTGTCCGGGTACGGCTCGTCGACGTACCGGTAGTGCCACCACTCCAGCGGATAGTTCTCGAAGCCCTGCGCCGACATCAGCCGCCGCAGCAGGTCCCTGTTGCTCCGGGCGGCGTCGCTGATCCGCGCGTCGGCGGTGTGGGCGCGCGGGTCGAAGCAGTCGAACCCGGTGCCCATGTCGATCGAGTCGTCGGCGAAGCGGCGGCCGGCGGGCTCGGTGCAGGGCACGAGCGCCTGGCCGGGCGTGTACGCGGGCTGCGCGGCGGCGGAGACCGGGACCAGTGTCAGGTCGACGGTGCTGCCCCGGCTGTGCGCGGTGGGCGCGCCGATGTAGCCGTCGGCGAACAGCCGGTCCTTGGGCACGCCGGGGTAGAACTCACCCTTCATCCGCTGCTCGCCGGGGAGTTTCGCCCAGGCGACGAAGTCGTCCGCCGCGCGCTGCGGGCGGTAGCAGTCGTACACCTTGAGGCTGTGCCCGCCGGCGAGCGCGGCGGTCTGCACCCGGTGCAGCGCCTGCGCCGCCGGGCGGGTGAGCAGGCAGCGCGGTTCGGCGTAACCGTCGATCGGCCGGCCGACGAAGTTGTGCGGGCCCGCGTACCGGATGTCGGTGCGGACGGTGGGGTCGACGGTGGTCAGGTCCACGAAGTCCGCCGGGGCACGGGGTCCGGTCGGGGTGGGTGACGGCGGCGGGGACGGCGCGGGCCGCTGGCAGGCGGCGGCGAGCAGCGCGGCCGCGACCGCCAGGACCGCCGTCGCGCGTCTGCCGGTGCCCACCCGCCGTGTCTACCAGTCCCGGCGGGCCACCGGGCCGCATCGGCGGAACCGGTGGTCAGCCGCCCAGCACGGTACGGAGGAAGTCGGCAGCGGCGGCGTCGTCGTCGATGCCGCCCGCCTCGTGGCCGTTGAACCGCCACACCGTCAGGTCCTTGTCGCCGCGGTAGTCGTGGTAGGCGGCGTAGACGGTGGACGGCGGCGTGATCTCGTCCATCAGCGCGACGGAGAACCGGGCCGGCACCGTGGCGCGGCGGGCGAACGCGACGCCGTCGACGTAGCCGAGCGTGCGCAGCGCCTGCTCCTCACGGTCCCGGTGCACGGCCAGGTAGTCGCGGATCTCCCGGTACGGCGTGGCGTCGGTGATCGTGATCGCGCGCGGGATGTCGCAGAGGAACGGCACGAGCGCCACCGCCGCGCGTACCCTCGGCGCCAGCGCGGCGGCGGCGAGCGCGGCGGCCCCGCCCTGGCTGTGACCGAGTACGGCGATCCGGTCCGGGTCGACCGCGGGCAGCTCGCACGCGGCGTCCACGGCGCGGACCGCGTCGGTGAGGAAGCGCCGGTAGTAGTACCGGTTCGGATCCTCGATGCCCCGGGTGGCCATGCCCGGCGCCTGCGGCCCGGCGGCGGCGACGTCCGGTGTGTCCCCCCGGCTCCACCCCGAGCCCTGGCCGCGCGTGTCCATCTGGAGGTGGGCGAAGCCGGCCGCGGACCAGAGCAGGTTCTCCAGCGCGTGGCCGCGTCCGCCGCCGTACCCGACGTACTGCACGATGGTGGGCAGCGGCCCGGAGGCGCCGCGCGGCACCCGCAGCCAGGCGCGGATCGGCTGTCCGGCGAAGCCGGGGAACGTCACGTCGAAGACGTCGACGCCGGTCAGCGGCGTCGGCAGCGGGGTCGCCGACACGGGGTCGCCGCACGACCGCGCCTGTGCCAGAGTGTCAGCCCAGAAGGCGTCGAAGTCCGGAGGCTCGTGCAGGTCGCTGCGGTAGGTACGGAGTTCGGCCTCGGTCAGGTCGGTGAACACGCCTCGGATTCCTCGTCGTTCGTCGGGGGTGGACGGCGAGCCGTCGGAAGATGGCGGGCGCATTTCCGGAAGGTTTCCGCAACTCGTGCGAACGCTAGGGCCGGTCCGGCCTGTCGTCAAGCCCTCGGCGTACGGCAAGATGTGCGTGGGGCGGGACGGTCTACCGGTCGGTTCCGGCAGCCGGCGAAGGGAACACGGGTGAGCGCGGACGACGAGCGCAGGGTGACCATCACCGCGATCGCACGGGAGGCCGGCGTCTCGGTCCCGACCGTGTCGCGCGTGCTCAACGGGCGTTCCGACGTCGCGCCGGACACCCGGGAACGGGTCGAGGAGCTGCTGCGCCACCACGGCTACCGGCGCCGGGGCAGCCGTACCGTGCGCCGGGCGGACCTGGTCGACCTGGTCTTCAACGACCTGGACAGCCCGTGGGCGGTGGAGATCATCCGCGGCGTGGAGGACGTCAGCCACGCCGCCGGGGTGGGCACCGTCGTCTCGGCGATCCACCGCGAGTCCAGCTCCACCCGGCAGTGGCTGCACAACCTGCGCGCTCGCGCGTCCGACGGCGTGATCGTGGTGACCTCGCACCTGAGCCCGGCCGTGCAGGCCCAGCTGCGGCGCCTCAACGTGCCGGTGGTGGTGGTCGACCCCGCGGCCGGCGTGGCCGCCACGGACGTGCCGGCGATCGGCGCCACCAACTGGACCGGCGGCCTGGCCGCCACCGAGCACCTGCTCAAGCTCGGCCACCGCCGGATCGGTTTCGTGGCCGGCCCGCCGCACCTGCTGTGCAGCCGCGCCCGGCTGGACGGCTACCGGGCCGCGCTGGCCGCCGCCGGAGTCGCCGCCGACGACCGGCTGGTGCAGCCCGGCGACTTCTACCACGCCTCCGGCTTCACCGCCGGTGGCGCGCTGCTCGACCTCGACGACCCGCCGACGGCCATCTTCGCCGCCAGCGACCAGATGGCGTTCGGGGTGTACGAGGCGGTGCGCCGCCGCGGGCTGCGGGTCTGCGACGACGTGAGCGTGGTGGGCTTCGACGACCTGCCCGAGGCGCGGTGGGCGTCACCGCCGCTGACCACGGTGCGCCAGCCGCTGGTGGAGATGGGCCGGCTCGCCGCGCGTACCGTGCTGCGGCTGGCCCAGGGCGAGGAGATCGACTCGCCCCGGGTCGAGCTGGCCACCGAACTCGTGGTGCGGGACAGCACCGCGGGGCCCGCCGGCCGCTGATCCGGGCCGCTCCTTTCAGTCCTGTTCCGGAATTTCCGGCTTTCGGGGGGCCGACCCGGTCGACATGGCGACGGCGGCGGCGTTGCGGCGACGCCGAGCCAGCAACAGCGCTCCGCCGGCCGTCACCACCGCGCCCACCGCGACCGTCACACCCGCGCCGGGCCGCGGCCCGGGCGCCGCCCCGCCGCCGGCCAGACCGGCCTGCCCGGCCAGGGCCGAGGCCGCCCCGCCCGCCGGTGGCGCGGGCCGGTCCAGCTCCCCCGGCTCGACCAGCCGTCCGACCGAGGCGTCCCGGGACTGCGCGAACCCCCAGTCCAGCAGTGCCGCGCCCTGCTGCCAGCCCCGCTGCGTGGTGACCTCGGCGCCGAGCAGCGTGACCACCAGGCGCCGCCCGCCGCGCTCGGCCGCACCGACGTACGTGTGCCGGGCCAGGTCGGTGAAGCCGGTCTTGCCGCCGAGCGCGCCCGGATAGTGGTCCAGCAGCATGTTGTCGTTGGAGATGGCGAACGCCTTCGCCCGCTGCGCCGGCTGGGCCGGGATCTGCGCGGTCCGGGTGGCGGCGTACCTGCGGAACGCCGGGTCGGCGAAGCACGCCCGCGCGATGAGCGCCATATCGTACGCACTGGTGAACTGCCCCGGCCCGTCCAGCCCGGACGGGGTGACCGCGTGCGTCTGCCGGGCGCCGAGCCGGTGCGCCTCCTCGTTCATCGCCCGTACCCCGCCGGCCAGCCCGTCCGGGCCGCCACCGAGCCGGGCGAGCGCGTTGGCCGCCTCGTTGCCGGAGCGCAGCAGCAGGCCGAGCCAGATCGTCTCGATCCGGTAGCGCCCGCCCTCCACCAGTCCGGCCGCCGAGCTGCCCGGTTCGACAGCCAGGTCCCCGGCAGTCACCGTCACCTCCCGGTTCGGGTCCAGCCGGGGCAGCATGGTGGCGGCCAGCAGCAGCTTCTGCACGCTCGCGGGCACATCGTACTCGTGCGGGCCGCAGCCGCCGAGCACCGCGCCGCTGTCCAGGTCGGCGACCACCCAGGAGGTGGCGGTCACCGCCGGCGGCGCGCTCGACGTGGGCGGGACGACCAGGCCGGCGGTGTCCAGCGCGGTGCCGCCGATCGCCCGCGCGGCCGGGTCGGGCGCCGGCGGCGGCTGCGGTGGCCGGGTCGCCGGGGCCGGCACGTTCGGGCAGGGCGGTGCGGCCGGCGGCCGGCGCACGGGCGCGCGGACGGCGGCCACCGCCGGTGTCGCCGGCGCCGGCAGCAGCAGGGCGGCGGCCAGCGCCACGAAGGGTTCCCAGGTCCTCATGACCCGGAGGCTAGCCACGCCGACCCGAACGGGTCACCGGCTCCGGGATTCGCGTTCCGCCGCCCGAACCGCGCGGTAGGGTGCCGTCCGGTCAGGCGCGGCGGCGTCCGCGGCGGCGGGATCGGCCCCGGCGGGCGGCGAGCACCGCCGCCACCCCGCCCACGGTGAGCGCCAGCAGACCGGCGACCGGCACGATCACCCGCCAGTCCCCGTCGCCGATGCGTTGCAGCGCCGTCCCGGCCGGCCCCCGCCACGGCGGGGCGGCGGTACGGGTGGGCTCGGCGGCCGCCGCCTGCCGGGGCTCCGCCGCCTCGGCTTCCCGCTCGCCCGGCTCGACCAGCCGGCCGACCGAGGCGTCCCGGGGCAGCCGGAAGCCCCAGTCGAGCAACTGGGCGCCCTGCTGCCAGCCGCGTATTGGGCGGGCCTCGGCGCCGAGCAGCGTCACCACGAGGCGGCGGCCGCCCCGCTGCGCGGCGCCGACGTAGCTGTGCCGGGCCAGCTCGGTGAAGCCGGTCTTGCCGCCGAGCGCGCCGGGATAGCGGTAGATGAGCTGGTTCTCGTTCTGGATCTGGAACCCGCCCTTCTTCAGCGCGGGCTGGGCCGGGATCTGCGTGCGCTCGGTGAGCGCGTACCGGCGGAACGCGGCGTCGGCGAAGCAGGCCCGCGCGATGAGCGCCAGGTCGTACGCGCTGGTGAACTGGCCGGGACCGTCCAGACCGGACGGCGTGACCGCGTGCGTCTGCCCGGCGCCGAGCCGGCGGGCCTGCTCGTTCATCTCGGCGACGCCGGCCTGCGCGCTGCCGGCGCCGAGGCGGGCCAGCATGTTCGCGGCGTCGTTGCCGGACTGGAGCAGCAGGCCCAGCCACAGCGTCTCGACCGTGTAGCGGCCGCCGACGAGCAGGCCGACGGCCGAGCTGCCCGGTTCGATGTCCAGGTCGGCGCGGGTGGCGACCGCCACCTGCCTGGGGTTCAGCCGGCTCAGCATGGTGGCGGCCAGCAGCAGTTTCTGGGTGCTGGCCGGGGTGCCGGGGACGTGCGGGCCGCACGCGCCGAGGACCGCGCCGGTGTCCAGGTCCGCCACGAGCCAGGTGGTGGCGGTGACCGCCGGGGGCGCGGGGCTGCCGGGTGGCGTGACGAGGCCGGTGCCGGCCAGCGCCTCGCCGCCCACCGCCGCCTGCTCCGGCGTCGTGGCCGGCGGCGTCGGGCGGGGCGGCCGGCTGACCTTCGGTGCGGGCAGGCGCGGACAGGCGGCCGTGGCGACGGGCGCGGTGATGGGTGTGGCCGGGGCGGCGGTGGCCGGGGCGGGCGCCCCGGTGGCGAGCAGGGTGACGGCGATGGCGGCGGCCAGGGCCCGGGCTCTCATGAGAAGGCACACTACCGAGCCCGATGATCAGATCCGGGCGGCTCACCGGTGTCGTGACGCCGTGCCGATCGGACGGCCGCGGTGGGTGACGGCGGTGGGGTCAGCGCACGCCGCGCAGCCACCACCGCTGCCACGGCGTCTCCACCGCGCGCCGGTGATAGCGGGACCGGACCCAGGCCACCGCCCGGGCGGGCGGCAGCCCGTCCAGCACGGCGAGCGCGGCCAGCGCGGTGCCGGTCCGCCCGACGCCGCCGTGACAGGCCACCTCGACCCGCTCGCCCGCGTACGCGCGCCGCCTCGCCTCCCGCAGCGCGTCCAGGGCGTCGGCGCGGTCGGCCGGGATCCAGAAGTCGGGCCAGTGGATCCGCCGGGCCGGCCACTCCGGCTCGGGACCGGGCGCCAGCAGCAGGGCGAAGTCGGCGGGCGAAGCGGGCTCGGCGACCTTGCGCCCGCGTACGGTGGCGCCCCCGGGCAGCGTGAGCAGGCCGGCCTGGTCGGTCCACGGTGTCGCGTCCATGGCTCATTGTGTCGTGTCGCCCCGGACACGTGAGTGCCCGCCGGACGAGGTCCGGCGGGCACTCACGATCGAGCCGGGTGGTTCCCGGCGCGTCCCGGATCAGCCGGCGCGACGGCGGCGCCAGGCCATGGAGGCCAGCAGCAGCACCGCACCGGCGGCGGCGAGGCCACCACCGAGCTTCAGCGGCGTGCCGATGCTGTCACCGGTGACCGGCAGCCCGCCGTGGTGCGGCGGCCGGGTCGGCTTGGTCGGCCTCGGTGGCAGGACCGTGCCGGTCGCGCTCGCGGTCCGCGCGGAGGTCAGGCCGGTGGCGGTGAACGTGTGCCGGCCCGGCCGGGTCGGCCGGTAGGTGACGGTGTACTCGCCGTTGCCGTCGGCCGTCACGGTGAACGTGGTCGGCGCGGGCTGCGGCTGGGCCCGGTTGGGCGTGTAGGCGACCGGCGCCATCGCCACCGTGCTGCCGTCGCTGCGCCGCGCGGTCCCCTCGGCCGGGGCGGCCGCGGGCAGGCCCGAGATCGCCACATCGTGGCGAACCGTCTCGTTCGGCGCGAAGTTCGAGCCCCGCAGGGTGAACGTCTCGCCGAGCCGGATGGTCGTCGGTGAGACGGTCAGCGACGCGACCCCGGGCGGGTAGACCGGTGGCTGCGGCTGCGCCGCCCCGGCCGCGGTCGGCACGGCCGCTACGGCCAGGCCCACCGTGAGCGCCATGATGATGCGGGATAGCCGCATGATGGTTTCCCTCCTACTGTTCACAGCTTGGTGCGTTGACTACTTGGGTGGTCCATGGGGTGACGGTGGGCGTGTGTACCAGCTCGGCCGTCCCGGCGCCGGTCTTGCCGGTGAGCACCGTGACGTCGAGCGTCCGGGTCTGCCCCGGGGGGGCCTCGACGTTCGCCACCGCCACCTGGCGGCGGCCGTGGGTGCCGCTGCCCATCGCGGTGTCCCGCCCGTCCAGCCGGCCGGTGAGCACGGCGCCGCCGGTGGGCGTGTGGACGGAGACGAAGGTGCGTGCGGTGTACTTGTCGCCTGCAAGAGCCAGCCCGGTGACCGACTTGCTCAGGCCCGACTTGGGGGCGGTCGAGTGCACCGTCACCCGCAGCCGCAGCTCGCGGCGCCCGTCCGGGTGGCATTCGCCGACCGTCATGGTGGCCGAGAACCTGAGGTAGTAGCCGAGCTTCGCGCCGCTGCCGTCGTTGAGGAACACGCCGACAGTCGGCACGGAGTCCTTCTCCGGGAGCTGACCGGCCAGCCGGCTGCCGGCCAGTGCGCGTTGCTCCTCAGATCGGACACTCCAGAACAATATCCGACGTTCGTTGATTGAACGGGTAAAAACGGTCAAAAGTGCGCGCGGGTCGACCGTCTTGGTGAACAGGGTGTCGAAGACGCCCGAGGCGGCCTTGGTGAAGTACTCGTCCTGGTCCTTCATGTCCAGATCCCGGTACGAGTCACTGAGGAGCGTCCGTACGGCGGTGGCGGCGCCCAGCGACGGCCCGTCCGGCACGTTCACCGGACCCACGACGCCGAGCAGGTACGACAGGACCACCGGGTCCACCGCCAGCACCCCGTCCACTGTGGTTCCGGTCCGGCGATGCACCATGTCCCGGTAGAGCGCGGCGGCGGCCGGGAAGTCCGGGTTGAGGTTCACATCCGCCGGATAGATGCCCGGCAGGTCGCCCCAGAGCCGCTTCGCCTCCGCGTCGACCTTGAGTGGCGGGTCGAAGAACCGCAGGTCGGACGAGCTGCCCTGCTTCACGAGGCGGATCCGTCCACCCTCGGCGCGCAGGACGGCGTACGCGCCGAACATGCCACCCGTGGCGCGCAGCTCGGCCGGGTTCTGCGAGACCAGCAGATAGCTGCGCGGTCCGTCCGCGCCGAGCAGTGGCGGCAGCAGCCGCGCGCCGCGATCAGCCGCCGACGTCAGCTCGCCGAGCTGGTCCAGCTCCGCGCGCAGCGCGGTGACCGCGTCGCGTACCTGCGTCACGAGGTCGCCCGTGGGCACCTGCCGCAGCCGGTCGGCGGTCGTGCGCACCGCCTGGTCGGCGGCGGAGACCTCGGCCGAGACGGCGCGCAGGCGGGCCAGGTCCAGCTTGCCCTGCTTCGGCACCAGCGAGGCGAGGTCGACGCGCAGCAGCGTGGGGAACGCGAGCCGGGCCAGGTCGTCCACCGCCACCGAGATCTGCCGTACCGCGGACAGGTTGTCCCCCGCGTACGGGGTCTGCTGGCCGACCCACCACACCGGATCCCCGGTTTCGCCGCGCGCGGCGGCGGCCTGCTCCTGCAAGGCGGCGAGCGTGCGCTGGGCCCGGGCCACGTCGCCGTCGAGCACCTGGGCGCTGAGTTCCCGGGCCAGTCCGGCGGCGTTGACCAGGTGGGCGCGGGCCTGCCAGCCCCGGAACGCGACCCAGCCGCCGGCGCTAAGCAGCACCGACACGACGACCAGCCCGGTCAGCAGGATCCGGCGGACGCGGGCGCGCCGGCGCCGTCGCGAGCGGCGCCGCCGGCCGGGCGTGGCACCAGGTCCGGTCACGGATTCCCCCTACGTGTCGGTCGAATCGGACACAATTCGCAATCGAGTGCTTTTTAGCACGACAAAGTGCCTGTTCGAGGTGTTATTCGCCACTCTGGCGATTTATCGGCTGCGCGCGAGTTTTGTTCGGTTCGACGTTCCGTCGGCCGCCTCGTGCAGCAGCGCCTCGATCCGGTCCACACCGGCCCGCATCGACATGTCCCGCAGGTACGCGTCGCGGCCCCGCCTGCCCATGTCGATCCGGGCGGCCGGCGGGATGGCGGCGGCCAGCCAGAAGCGGTCGGCCAGCGCCGCCCAGTCCTCCGGCGGGCAGGACAGGCCGGCGCGGGCCCGCTCCACCACCTCGGCCGTCTCCCCAGCCGCCGAGGCGACCACCGGCGCGGCGCAGGAGAGCGCGGCCTGGAGCTTGCCGGGCACCCGGCCGCGTAGCTCCGGCAGGTCGCGCTGGGCCACGAGCTGGTAGTCGGCGGCGGCGTAGAGCTGCGGCATGTCCACAGCCGACCGTCGCTCCAGGAACCGGACGTTGTCCGCGCCGAGGTCGGCGGCGAGCCCCCGCACCCGCCGCTCCTGCGGACCCGAGCCCACGAGCACCAGGTCCATCCGGTCGCCGAGCGCCGCCGCCGCGCGGACCGCCGTCTCCAGATCCTGGCGCACGCCGATCGTGCCGGCGTGCATCACCACGCAGCGGTCGTCCCGGCGGACCAGCCGACGCACCGCCGGGCCGGCCTGGGTGGGGCGGAAGACGCGCTCGTCGGTCCAGTTCGGCGCGGTGCGCACCCGGCCCGGGTCGGCCCCGCCGGCGCGGACCAGATCCGCCATGGACGGCGAGCCGACCGCCACCACGGCCGCCTCCCGGTAGAGGCGACGGGTGGCGGCCTCCAGCCGCGCCGGCCATCCGCTGTCCCGCTCCGCGCGCCCGTCCCGCTCGGTCCACACGTCCTGCACGTGCAGCACCGTCGGCGTACGGCCGAGCAGCCGCAGCAGCCCGGTGGCCGCGAACGTGACCGCCGGGTGGCCGTGGACGTAGAGCACGTCGACGTCGCGCAGCAGGCCCCGGCCGGCGAGCGCGGCGCTGCCGGCGAAGGACAGCCAGCTCGTGGTGCGGCCGCGGGCGGAACCGTCGCCCGCGGCATACCGGGGCACCCGGCGCACGGTCAGCCGCTCGCTGTGCGTCTGGTGCCGCCAGCGCTGCCGCCAGCCGGGATAGACGTGGCCGCCCGGGTAGTCCGGGAATCCGGTGAGCACCCGTACCTCGTGACCCCGGGCCACCAGTTCCTCGGCCAGGCTGCCCGGGACGAACGCCGGCTCGGGCGGGAAATGGTAGGTGAGGATGCCGACCCTCATGGCCGCGCTCCCGGCGCGGCTTTCCGGACGGCCGGGCGCCGCACCGCGTACCATTCCCGCATCCCCTCTGCGTCCGGCCGCGACCGCCGGAAGAACGCCGTCGCGGCACCCTCCGTCGCGACCATGCCGACGAGAGGGGTGCAGATGGTCGACGAGGTGCTCTTCGTCTGCCACGCGAACATGTGCCGGTCACCGATGGCGGAGTTCATCGCCCGCCGGATGCTGGCCGGCCTGCCGCTGGCGGTGGCCAGCGCGGGGACCGACGCGATCGACGGGGCTGCGATGCACCCGTACGCGGTCGAGGTGACCGCGGCCACCGGCGCGGACCCGGCGGCCTTCCGGACCCGCCGGCTGCGCCCGGAGCACCTGACCGGGGCGGCGCTGGTGCTGACCGCGACCCGTCGGCAACGCTCGGCCTGCACCGCGCTGGCGCCGGCCGCGCTGACCCGGACGTTCACGCTGCGGCAGTTCGCCCGTCTGGCGGCCGAGGCCCGCCCCGCCGAGGCGGAGGCGGACGCGGGCACGCCGTTGCGGGCGGCGGTGTCGGCCGCGGTCCGCGCCCGGGGGCGGCTGCAACCCGCCGCCCCCGACGCGGAGGACCTGCGCGATCCGATCGGCGGCTCGCCGGCCGACTTCCGGCGCTGCGCCGAGGAGATCGAGCGGTCGATCCGGCCCGTGCTCGCGCTCATCGCGACAGCCGGGTGAGTTCCTGCGTCCGGTCGCCCACGGCCTTCGCGCCCCGGCGGGCGCCGGCCCGGTCGGCCGGCACGGAGGGCGCCGCGGGCGGCACGGCCACCTTGTACGCCTCGTACTGGTAGGCGTCCGACTTGGCCACCTTGGCCATGTTGAGCACGCAGCCGAGCAGGCGCACCGAGACCGAGCTGAGCGCGTGCGCCGCCGCCGCGACCTGGCTGCGGGAAGTACGCCCCTGCTGGGTGACCAGGAGCGCGCCGTCGGCCTGCACGGCCACCACCACGCCGTCGGTGACCGCGAGCAGCGGCGCGGTGTCGATGACCACGATGTCCGCCGAGTCCCGCAGCGCGACCAGCAGGTCCGCCATGGACTTGGAGCCGAGCAGCTCGCTCGGGTTGGGCGGGGTGGCGCCGCTGGGCAGCACCAGCAGGGACTTCTCGCCCCAGCGCTGCACCACGTCACCGACCTGGACGTCGCCGACCAGCACGTCGGTGAGGCCGACGCCGCCGTCGAGCCCGAGGTAGTCGGCGACCTTGGGGCGGCGCAGGTCGGCGTCGATCAGCAGCACCCGCCAGCCCGCCTCGGCCAGCGCGATGGCGGTGTTGCAGGCCATCGTGGTCTTGCCTTCGCCCTGCAGCGCGCTGGTGACCGCGATGACCCGGGCCGGCTCGTGCACGTCCACGAAGCGCAGGTTGGTACGCAGCTTGCGGACCGCCTCGGCCCGGGCCGAGGTGGCTGCGTCGCCGACGATCAGCGGCGCCGAGCGTGCGCCTGCCTCGTAGGGGATCTCGCCGAGCAGCGGACTGCCGGTCACCCGTTGCAGGCCGGCGCCGTCGCGCATCCGGACGTCGGCCACTCCGCGCAGCACGGCCAGGCCGACGCCGGCCAGCAGGCCGAGCAGACCGCCCAGGACCAGGTTGCGGGTGGGCTGCGGCGAGACCGGGCTGGAGGTGACACGGGGACCGCTGACCACCTCGATCTTGATCGGCGGGGCGTTGCCGTCCGGCGGCGTCTCGACCTTGCGTACCAGCTCGGTGAACTTCGTCGCGAGCGTCTCGGTGGTCTTCAGCGCCCGGGTCTGGTCGGTGTCGGTGATCGTCGCCTTGAGCAGGACCGTGCCGGCCGTGGCGGTGGTGTGGATCCGGCTGCGCACCTGGTCGGCGGTGAGGCCGAGCGGCGCGTCGGCGACCACGCTCTGCGCCAGCCGGTCGCTGGTGAGCAGGTCACCGTAGGACTTCACCCGCTGCTGAAGGAAGAGGCCGCCCTGGTAGGCGTCGGTGACCCCCTGGCTGGGCGTGGTGACGAAGAACGTCACCGAGGCCTCGTACCGAGGCGCCGTCCGGACCGTCACCAGCGCGGCGGTGCCCAGGCCGAGCATCACCGTCACCAGCACGATCCACCAGTGGCGTCGGACCAGGCGCAGGTAGCCGAGAACGTCCATCACGCTCCCCCTCGCGACACGCCGGTCTGCCGATGAAACTGCACGAAAGCCCCCTAAAAACCCCAGTCGCCGTGCCAGGATCGAATCGCCTATTCACGACGTTACGTGACTGGACGACAGTAAACGACCGAACAGGCACAGAAGGTCTAATCCTTTCAATACGGATAGGACACAGAGGGCAGCCCATGGATCGTGACGCGATCACAGCCGTTCGACCCCCCGGCCGGATCACCCACCGCGCCGCCACCCTTTCCCTGTTAACGCTGGACACGGCCGCGTGGTGCGGAGGTTTTCTCGGCGCCGCCTGGACGCGGTACGAGTTCGACCTCACCGCCGCCGCCAGCGCCCGTACGCTCGGCGTGGCGCTGGCCTGCGCCGCGCTGTACGCCGCGCTCACGCTGCTGCGGTCCCGGCTCTACGGCCGGTATCCGATCGGCAGCGCCGGCGACGCGCAGGGCCTGGCCACCACCGTCGCGCTCGTCGCGGCCGCCGGCTTCGTCGCCCTGCTGCCGTGGACGCAGCACCCGGTACCGGCCAGCACGCCGCTGGTCGGCGGCGCGGTGGCGCTCGTGGTGATGGCTACCGCCCGGGGACTCTGGCGGGCCCAGGCCGACCGCCGGCCGCCCGCCGCACGACACGCCGAGCGCTGCCTGATCTACGGGGTGGACGCCGCGAGCGAGCGGCTGGTCCGGGTGCTGCTGCACGACCCGGACAGCAGCTACCGGCCGGTGGGCCTGCTCGACGACGCACCCGACAGCCGCGGCCTGCGGCTGGAGCGGCTGCGCGTGCTCGGCGGCCGGGAGCAGATCACCGCCGCCGTCCGGGCCACCCGGGCGAGCACCGTCATCTTCTCGATGAGCGGCTCCGACCCGCAGCTGCTACGCGACGTCCGCGCCCGCACGCTGGAAGCCGGCGCGGCGTTCAAGGTGCTGCCGCCGGTGCGCGAGGTGCTCGACCCCCCGGTGGCCGCCACCGACGTACGCGACCTCCAGATCACCGACCTGCTGGGCCGCGCGCACCGGGTGGCCGAGCTGAGCGTCGAGCGCGGCGGGCTGGCCGGACGCCGGGTGCTCGTCACCGGCGCCGGCGGCTCGATCGGCTCGGAACTGTGCCGGCAGATCGCCCGCTGCGAGCCGGACGAGCTGATGATGCTCGACCGGGACGAGTCCGCGCTGCACGCCTTGCAGATGTCCCTGCACGGCCGCGCGCTGCTGGACGGGCCGGAGCTGATCCTGGCCGACATCCGCGACGCCGAGGGCATCGCCCGGGTGATCGCCGACCGGCAGCCCGACGTGGTGTTCCACGCCGCGGCGCTCAAGCACCTCACGCTGCTCCAGCGCCATCCGGGTGAGGCGATCAAGACCAACATCCTGGGTACGCTGAACGTGCTGGAGGCGTGCCGGGACGTCGCCGAGTTCGTGAACATCTCCACCGACAAGGCGGCCAACCCGGCGAGCGTGCTCGGCTACTCCAAGCGGATCACCGAGCGGCTCACCGCGTACCACGCGCAGCGACTCGACGGCCGGTACCTGAGCGTCCGGTTCGGCAACGTGCTCAGCAGCCGCGGCTCGGTGCTCACCGCGTTCCAGGCGCAGATCCGGGCCGGGGTGCCGATCACCGTCACCCACCCCGACGTGACGCGCTACTTCATGACCGTGCAGGAGGCGGTGCACCTGGTGCTCCAGGCCGCGACGATCGGCCGGGGCGGCGAGGCGCTGGTGCTCGACATGGGCGAGCCGGTCCGGATCGCCGACGTGGCGCGCCGGCTGGCCGCCGAGGCGGACCGCCCGGTGGAGATCGTCTTCACCGGTCTGCGCCCGGGCGAGAAGCTGCACGAGCACCTGTTCGGCGCCGACGAGGTGGACAGCCGGCCGCTGCACCCGCTGATCTCCCACGTCCCGGTGCCCGAGCTGGACCCGGACGAGGTGCGCGGGCTCGACCCGTACGCCGACCCGGACGAGCTGATCAAGCGGATGGCCGCGTTCTGCGACCCGGCCGGGTTGACCCTGCCGGCGCTGCCCGGACAACGCTGACCCGCCGGTGGATGGGACGCCCCGACCACTTGATGAGACGGGCGTCCCATCGGCCGGCTCGGCTCGCCGCCGGCGACGGCACCCGATAGGGTTGGTTCCGGTGTGCCGGGAAGCCTGGTCGGCGATGGTTCCGCCGATCCCAGCTTCCGAACGGACGCCGCATGCCCCAGCACACCCCGCACCGGTCCCGCCTGCTGTCCCGCCGCTCCTGGCCGGAGACCCGCTTCCTGGCCGACGTGCTGCGCACCGAGACGGTCGGCGGCGGCCTGCTGCTGCTCGGCGCCGTGCTCGCCCTGATCTGGGCCAACTCGCCGTGGCGCGCCGCGTACGCCGAACTGAGCCACTGGGTGCCCTGGCCGGGCGGCGCCGGCCTGCACCTGGACCTCGACCTGCGCACCTGGGCCGCCGACGGGCTGCTGGCGATCTTCTTCTTCGTGGTCGGGCTGGAGCTCAAGCGCGAGTTCGTCGCCGGTGACCTGCGCGACCCCCGGCGGGCCGCGCTGCCCGTGATCGCCGCGCTCGGCGGCATGATCGCGCCCGCGCTGATCTACCTGGCGGTGACACTCAGCGCCGGCGGTGCCGGCCTGCGCGGATGGGCCATCCCCACCGCCACCGACATCGCCTTCGCGCTCGCCGTGCTCGCCGTGATCAGCTCCCACCTGCCGCAGGGGCTGCGCGCGTTCCTGCTCACCCTCGCGGTGGTCGACGACCTCTTCGCCATCACCATCATCGCGGTCTTCTACACCGCCGACTTCCAGCCGCTGCCGCTGCTCGGCGCACTGCTGCCGATCGCCGCGTTCGGGCTGCTCGTGCAGCGCCGGCGGACCTGGTGGTGGGCGCTGATCCCGCTGGCGGTGGCCGCCTGGACGCTGGTGCACGCCTCCGGCGTGCACGCCACGGTGGCGGGCGTGCTGCTCGGTTTCACAGTGCCGGTGCTGCGCAGCCGCGACGGCGCGCCCGGCCTGGCCGAGCGGCTGGAGCACCGCTGGCGGCCGGTCTCCGCCGGCCTGGCTGTGCCGGTCTTCGCCTTCTTCGCCGCCGGGGTGACCCTGGTCGGCGTGGACGTGGGCGGCGTGCTGACCAACCCGGTGGTGATCGCGGTGGTCGCCGGGCTGGTGCTCGGCAAGGTGATCGGCGTGTTCGGGTCGACGTACCTGCTCGCCCGGTTCACCCGGGCCGAGCTGGACGAGGAGATCACCTGGGCCGACCTGCTCGGGCTGGCGCTGCTGGCCGGCATCGGCTTCACCGTGTCGCTGCTCATCGGCGAGCTGGCGTTCGGCGCCGGCAGCCCGGAGGAGGACGGCGTCAAGGTGGCGGTGCTGCTCGGCTCGTTGATCTCCGCCCTGCTCGCCTCGGTGGTGCTGATCCGCCGCAACCGGGTCTACCGCCGGATCAGTGAGCGGGAGAGCCGGGACGCCGACGGCGACGGCGTCCCGGACGTCTACCAGGAGGGCCCGGCCTGAGCCGGCGCGGCGGGTGCGACCAGCCGGTCACACCCGCCGCATGTCGGTCACGCCTCAGCGCCGGCGCTCGGCCGGGCTCGGCTCGCGCTTGCGCTCCGGTTCCTCGAGCGCCTCGGCGGCCGGGGCGGTGAGGTCGTCACCGGGCACGGCCACCTGCTCGACGCGGTCCTGCTCGTCCTCGCGCCCGCCCGGCGGCGGCTCCGGCGCGGTGGCGCCCCCGGCGAAGCCGTACTCGTTGGGCTCGTCGTGCCTGCTCATGGGCGGAACCTCCCGGTCGTGGCGAATCGTCCTCCGCCGGGCGGTCACCGCCACGGCGCTCACCCGGGCTACTTACCCACCGAAGCGGTCTCCGATCATCGGGCGCCGTCACACCACTCGCGTCAGTTCAGCTCAGGTCAGCTCGGAGACCGCCTCGAAGATCAGCCAGAGGCCGCAGATGGCGAACAACACCGCCGCGCCGTAGCGGATGGTCCGCTCCGGCAGATGCCGCCCGAGCAGCCGGCCCACCAGGATCGCCAGCGCGTCCGCGGCCACCATGCCGAGCGTCGACCCGAGCCAGGTGCCGAACCAGCCGTACTTGGTGGCCAGCGTGATGGTGGCGAGCATGGTCTTGTCGCCCAGCTCGGCCAGGAAGAACGCCACACCCACGGCGATGACCGCGGACCGGCCGCCGCGCTCGGCCTTGCGCTTCTCCTCCTCGGTCAGCTTGTCTCCGCGCAGCGTCCACGCGCCGAAGCCGAGGAACGCCAGACCGGCGATCAGCGAGATCCAGTCGGTGGGCAGGGCGGCGTTCAGGCCGTACCCGATGGCGACCGAGGCCAGGTGGACGATCGCGGTGGCGATCGTGATACCGATGAGCACCGGCACCGGCTTGAACCGCGTGGCGAACGTCAGTGCCATGAGCTGGGACTTGTCGCCCAGCTCGGCGACGAAGATGACGCCGAAGCTGACCACCAGCGCGACGAGGAAACCCTCCATGTGAACCTTCCCGATCAAGCCGGGAGGAGGAACGGGAGCGCCCTCGACCCGGCTGCGACAGCCTGAGTCGAAGGTCTCGCCCGCCCCGGAGACCGGGGCCGCGTGGCCGGATGCGGAACGCACCAGTGTGTCGACCACGACATTGGGGGCTACTCCCCTTCGCGCCACCCAGCCTAGCCGATCAGCGGCAGACCCGGTCACCGGGTGCGGGCGGAGCCACGGCGGCCCTCAGTCGGCCCGGGCCAGGCTCACCCCGAACAGCCCGTCCGGATCGGTCCAGAACGCCCGCCGGTCGAACCCGGCGGCGGTCAGCTCGGCCGCGATGCCCTCCGGCCGGAACTTGGCCGACACCTCGGTACGCAGCTCCTCGCCGGCGGCGAACACCACGTCGGTGTCCAGAACCCGCACCCGGGCCGGGTGCTCGGCGCGCAACCGCATCTCGATCCACTCCCGCCGCGGATCCCAGACCGCCACGTGCCGGAAGGCGTCGACGTCGAAGTCGGCGCCCAGCTCGCGGTTGATCACGCGGAGCACGTTGCGGTTGAACTCGGCGGTCACGCCCGCCGCGTCGTCGTACGCGGGCACGATCACACCCGGATCCTTGACCAGGTCGGTGCCGACCAGCAGCCAGTCGCCGGTCTCCAGCGCAGCGCGCATCGCGGTGAGGAACTCCGCCCGCTCCGCCGGCATCAGGTTGCCGATCGTGCCGCCGAGGAACGCCACCAGGCGCCGGCCGCCGGTGGGCAGCCGGTCCAGGTGGCGGGTGAAGTCGGCGACGATCCCGCGCACCCGCAGGCCCGGGTACGCGGCGGCGATCTGCTCGGTGGACGACCGCAACGCGCTCACCGAGACGTCCAGCGGCACGAACGTGCCCAGGTCACCGTGGCGGGTGAACGCGTCGAGCAGCAGCCGGGTCTTCTCCGACGAGCCCGAGCCCAGCTCGATCAACGTCTTCGCGCCGGTCATCGTGGCGACGTCGTCCGCGTGCGCGGCCAGCACCGCCCGCTCGGCCCGGGTCGGGTAGTACTCCGGCAGGCGGGTGATCTCCTCGAACAGCTCGCTGCCCCGGGCGTCGTAGAACCACTTCGGCGGCAGCCACTTCGGCGTCGCCGCCAGCCCGACCCGTACGTCCTCCCGCAACCCACGGTCGAGGTCCTGCTGCTCCAGGTGGATCTCCAGCGGCTCCGCGCTCATCGGGTGTCCTCTCTCGCGGTGGGTACGGATCGTCAGGCGGTGGTCGTCTCCCGCACGTCCAGCCCGCCCGTGGTCGCCACCACGAGCCGGCCGTCCGGCACGGCCCGCCAGGCCGGGTCGTCGTCGAACGGTTCGGACGCCAGCAGCACCGAGTCCGGGCCGCGGCGCACCGACAGCGCGTGCCCGGCCGTGCTCGCCACCACCGTCGTACCGTCGGTGAGCAGCAGGTTCAGCCGCGAGCCGGGAGCGGCGGCGGCGACCGCCGAGACGGTGTCCGCCACCGCCTCGTCCGGCGGCACGCCGGCCCGCAGCCGGTGCCGGACCAGCGCCCACAGCAGCGCCGAGTCGGTCGGCACGTCGAGGGTGATCAGGTCGCGGACGGGCAGGCCGGCGGCGAGCGGGACCAGGCTGTCCGGCCAGCCCCTCACCACGCCGTTGTGGCTGAACAGCCACCGCCCCTCGGCGAAGGGCGCCGCCGCGGTCTCGTGCAGCGGCATGCCGACGGTGGCGGAGCGGACCGCGGCCAGCACCGCCCGCACGCGCGTCACGGCCGCCAGCTCCGGCAGCGTGGTGTCGCTCCACATCGGCTGGGCCCGCCGGTAGCGGACCGGGTCGCCGTCGCCCGCGTACCAGGCGACGCCGAAGCCGTCGGCGTTGATCGTGCCGCCGCCGCGCATGTCACGCGGCGCCCACGACTGGCGCAGCAGCCCGTACGGCGGGTCGAACAGCAGGCTGCCCAGGAGCACAGGTGGACCGAGGTACGCGAGGTGACGGCACATCGGGCCGGCTCACTCCTCCGGTCCGGCGTCACGGGCGCAGCGGAATCCGCTGAAGATCTGCCGCCGGATCGGGTAGTCCCAGTTGCGGAACGTGCCCCGGCAGGCGGACCGGTCGGTGCCGAACGAGCCGCCCCGCAGCACCCGGTGGTCGTCGCCGAAGAAGACCTCCGAGTACTCCCGGTACGGGAACGCGGTGAAGCCCGGGTGGCCCCGGAACGGCGAGGAGGTCCACTCCCACACGTCGCCGACGAGCTGGTGCACGCCCAGCGGCGAGGCACCGGCCGGGTACGCGCCCACCGGCGCCGGCCACAGGTGGCGCTGACCCAGGTTGGCGTGCTCGGTGGTGGGATCGTCGTCACCCCACGGGTAGCGGCGGGACCGGCCGGTCGCCGGATCCCAGCGGGCCGCCTTCTCCCACTCCGCCTCCGTCGGCAGCCGCTTGCCGGCCCACGCCGCGTACGCCTGCGCCTCGTACCAGCAGACGTGCACCACCGGCTCGTCGTCGCGTACCGCCGACCAGCGGCCGAACCGGCGGTACGCCCAGCCGTCCCCGTCGCGCCGCCAGTGCATCGGCGCGCTCAGGTCCGCCTCGACGCGGTGCCGCCAGCCGGCCTCGCTCCACCAGCGCGGCTCGTCGTACCCGCCGTCGGCGATGAACGCCCGGTACTGCCCGTTCGTCACCGGGGCGGCGTCGATGACGTACGCGGGCAGGTCGACGGTGTGCGCCGGGCGCTCGTTGTCCAGCGCCCACGGGTCGGCGGAGGTGCCCATGGTGAACGGCCCGGCCGGCACCCGTACCTCCCCGCCGACCCGGGCCCGGGGCTCCGGCGGGGGCGGCGCGTCCAGGACCGGGGTGCCGGCGCGCAGCTGGTGGGTGGCGAGCATGGTCTCGTCGTGCTGCTGCTCGTGCTGCACGATCATGCCGAAGGCGAACCCGTCGGCGACGAGGGGATGCTCGGTGAAGCGGATGCCGTCGAGCAGGTCGTACACCTTGTCCCGCACCGTGCGCACGTACGCGCGGGCCTCGGCCGGCGGCAGCAGCGGCAACGCCGGCCGGTCCTTGCGTGGCTGCTTGAACGCGTCGTAGAGGTCGTCGATGTCGTGGCGCACCGGGTCGCGGCCGCCGACGTCGCGGACCAGCCACAGCTCCTCCTGGTTGCCGACGTGCGCCAGATCCCAGACCAGCGGCGACATCAGCGTGGAGTGCTGCCGGACCAGGTCGTCGTCGTCCACCGCGTCGGTCAGCAGCGCGGTACGGGCCCGGGTGCGCTCCAGCTCGGCGGCGATCCGGTCGCGTAGTCGCTCGGTGGTGGTCACCGGTGTCCCCTCTCCGCGGCGGCGCGGTGCCGCCGGATCGCTCGCTGGGTCTCGTCGTGGATGCCGGCCGGCAGGTCGAGCCGGGGCAGGGCCGTCAGGGCCAGGTCGAACAGCGCCGCCGCGGCGCTCGCCAGCGGGCGCTCGGCCAGCCCGCACCGGGCCGCCGCGCGCCACCGGCCGGCGACCGGGGCGGCAGCCGCCAGCGCGTCCCGGGTGGTGGCCGGGTCGGCGAAGATCGCCGCCAGCACCGCCAGCGGCACGGTCCACTCCGGGCCGGGCTGGGTGTCCAGGTAGCGCAGCTCCAGGTAGCCGCGCGGGCGCACCGGCGGGAACAGCGTGCTGAGGTGGTATTCCAGGTCGTCGGTGGTGGGCGGGCGGGGCAGCGCCCCGGCCAGCCAGTCGGTGAACGTGACACCGGGCGGCGCCGTCCAGTCCGGGCCGTCGCCGCGTACGCAGAGCAGCGGCGCGGCGAGCGCGTACCGGGTCCAGGCCGCCACCGGGTCCTCGTCGGCGCGCTCGGGCGACCAGACCGGACGGGTCCGGGCCGGGTCGATGGCCAGCCAGGTGGCCATCCGGGCGGAGGCCCAGCCGGTGCGGCGCCCCGCGTGCCGGTCGGCGGTGGCGAAGGCGGCGAGCAGCGGCGGGCCGACGGCGTGCGCGGCCGCCCACCGCTGCGCCAGATGTTCCGGCTCCCCCGCGTCCAGGCAGACCTGGAGGCCGGCGGTGCTGTACATCATCGCCCGTCCCGCCGGGCCACGCCGGTCGAAGGCACACCGCATGGCCCGGTAGCGCGGCGTCTCCACGACGGGCCGGGGAAGGCGCCAGGGGTCCATGCCGCTGCGGCCGAGCACCAGGCCGGCGGCGTCCAGCCGGGCCCGCAGCTCGGCGACGTCGGCCTCGGTGGCCAGGATGAGCGCGGCGACCGACGATCGCGGTGTCGCGGAGATCTCCACCTGCCCGCCGGGCTCCACGGTCACGGCGCCGCCGCGCCGGAGCTCGTCGGCCGGGCTGGTGGGGTCGAGGGTCACGGGGCTGTGCCGCCCCAGCGCCTCGCGTAGTCGCTCGCGGTCGACCGGCCGGGCCGGGTCCGCGGCGTCGTGCACGGTCCATTCCAGTTCGACGCCGACGAGTGCGGGTGGCCCGGTCTTGAAGCAGATCCGGGCGAGGTGGCCCCGGGCCGCCTCCTCGTCTCCCAGGACGACTGCCCGGTCCAGATCCGGCGACATCACCATGGGACGGCTCCTCCTCGGCGATGGGCGACGACGTCGTCGCGACGAGCCCGGCCGGGACGGCACGGGACGCCACCCCACCATCCTCTGTCTAGCAGACGAGATCCGCTTGCCCGGAGAGATGAATTTTTGTCCGGGATCTGATTGCGCCGTAGCGTTCAGTCGTCCGTCCGCGGACCCGGACGCCCGGGCTCCGGCTCGTCGTCCGCCGGCGCGCCGACCAGGTTCCGGCAGTAGCTCTCCACGTGCTCGGGGCCGCCCGCGGCGGCCACCAGGTCGGCGAAGCCCGGCGAGGTGAGCGCCTTCTCCCGCTGCCGCTCCGACTTGGCCAGGTAGGCGCGGCAGTGGCCGGCCATCCGGCCGCTGGTGGCCGGGGGCGCGGGCGGCCCGGCCTTGGCGCTCGGAGTCCCGGACGGCGCCGGCGTCGGCGCCGGTGGCGACGCCGCGTTGGAAGAGTCACCGGCCGGGGTGCTCGGCGCCGGCCGCGACGGCCCGGTGACGGCGGGGCCGGAGCCGGTCGGTCCGGCGCCGGTGGGGCCGGCCGTCGGCGCGGGCGGGAGCACCGGCTCGGGGGCGCGGTCCAGGCGCACGGCGGCGAACGCCACCCCGGCGACCGCGGTGGCGGCCAGCCCGGACAGCGCGGCGGCGATCCGCAGGCGCCGGCGCGGGCGCGGCGCGGCCACCGCTGCCGCCGCCGGGGCCGGCGCGGCCGCCTCGCGGGCCGCCCGGAAGGCGGCGAGCGCCCGCTCCTCCCCGGCGACCTCGCCGGGGGCCGCCGGTCCGGCGGCGGCGGACAGCAGCCGGGTCAGCGGGTCGGCGTCGGCCTCCGGCGGCGTGCCGGCGCGCGCGGCGTCGAGCAGGCGGTCGGACTCCGCCCGGTCGGCGGGCCCGCCGGACCGGCGAGCGTGCATGCCGTCGTCTCCCCTCACGTCAGCCCTCCGCCGGCTCGGCCTCGGGCGCGTGCGGCACCTGGCGGTCGGTACGGGGACGCGGCGCGACGGCGTCCCGGGTGTCGTCCGGCGCGGCCTGCGCCGCCGAACGCTCCAGCAGCGCGGCCAGCCGGCGCAGGCCCCGGTGTGCGGCGGTACGCACCGCGCCGGCCCGCCGGCCCAGCACCCGCCCGGCCGTCTCCGCGTCCAGGCCGATGACGGCCCGCAGCATCACCGCCTCGGCCTCGGCCGGCGGCAGCGTACGGATCAGCGCCAGTGCGCTCTCGGTGGCGATGGCCTCACCGGCCCGGTCGGCGGTGTCGACGTCGGCGGCCAGGTCGTTGAGCGCCTGCACGGGCACCGGCACGGAGGGACGCCGCCGCTGCCGGCGCAGATGGTCCATGGCCCGGTTGCGGGCGATCGTGACCACCCAGGCGCGGAACTCGCCGCCGGTGAACGACGGCAGGTCGCGCGAGATCTGGAGCCACGCCTCCGAGGCCACGTCCTCGGCGTCGGCGCCGACGAGGGCGGTCAGGTAGCGCAGCAGCGCGGGTTGCAGGCTGCGGTAGAGGAAACGGAACGCCTCCTCGTCGCCCGCCTGCGCCCCGGCGACCGCCTCGTTCAGCTCGGCCGTCACGCTCGCCGTCCCGTGACGGCCCGGCGCCGGGCGTCGACGGGAGCCGGTGACCACACCGCCATCCGCACTCGGCCCCCCGGTGAGCTGATCAGGCACGCGCACGAGAGTGCGGTGCGCCCTGGACACTGCCGCGCGGCACGGGCGTCGGCGGGACATACCGTACCGGCGTCCGGGGCCGACCGGGAGTCGGGCCGACACCGGGACGGGCTGGGCGGCCCGGCAAGCCGTCGGGGGCCGGAAAAACAGAGAGAAATGTCTAGCTCCGGCATCGGCGTGTCGTGGTAACGCCGAGAGCGGGCGGGACGCTCCCCCGGGACGGACCACCGTCGGCACGGCGGACCGGGAGCGCGGGGGCGCGTAACTTTCTGGCCGATCGTACCGGGCCGATCACGATCAGCCGATCGGCGGACCGGCTGCCGGACACCCGGCCGAACGGCCCGGCGGACCGGACGCCGATATCGCGGGAAATACTTCGCGCCTGCTGTGGGTACGGTATGGGGGTGCTGTCCTCAGACGTCGTACTCAGCGGTCGGTACCGCCTGGATGACCGTGTCGCCACCGGCGGCATGGGCGACGTCTGGCGTGCCACCGACCTGGTCCTCGGTCGCCCGGTCGCGGTGAAGGTGCTCCTTCCCGCCCTGGTGTCCGACCCCGACTTCATCGCCCGTTTCCGGTCCGAGGCCCGGATCATGGCCTCACTGCGCCACCCCGGCGTGGTCCAGGTCTTCGACTGCGGCGAGGACGACCTGCCCAGCGGCGGCCGGGCCGACTACCTGGTGATGGAGTTCGTCGCCGGTGAGCCGCTGTCGCGGCGGATCGAAACCGCCGGGTGCCTCGAGGTCGCCGAGACCATGTCGATCGTGGCCCAGGTGGCGCAGGCGCTGCACGCGGCGCACGGCCGGGGCATCGTCCACCGGGACGTGAAGCCGAGCAACCTGCTGGTGCAGGACGACGGCACCGTGGTCCTGGTCGACTTCGGGGTGGCCCGGTCCGTCAACGTCACGAGCATCACCAGCACGAACGCGGTGCCCGGCACCGCCCTCTACATGGCGCCGGAGCAGGCCGCCGGCCGGCCCGTCTCGGGCGCCACCGACGTGTACGCGCTCGGCGCGGTCGCGTACTGCTGCCTCACCGGCAGCCCGCCGTTCACCGGTGACAACCCGCTCCAGGTGGCCGTACGCCATCTCGACGACGAGCCGCCGGAGCTGCCGGCGGAGATCCCGGCGTCGGTGCGGGAGCTGGTGTCCCGGGCGCTGGCGAAGGATCCGGCCGACCGCTACCCGAGCGCGGCGGCGATGGCCGACGCGGCGCGGGCCGCGCGTACCGACTCCCCGACGGCGACGGTGGCGCTGCGCGGCGCGGCGGGTCCGGCGCGGTCGCGGGACGACCAGCCGGCCGTCCGCCCGGGCGCCGCGGTGGCGACGTCGCGGCGGCGGGGCCGGCGCGGCACGCTGGTCGGAGCGCTGGGCGCGGTGCTGGTGGCGATGGGCGCGCTGGGCGCGCTGGTGGCGGCCGCGAACGACACGGCGGAACCGGCTACGAAGATCGACAAGACGGCGCCCGCGGTGGCGCCGAGCGACCAGGCCGCCGAGCCGGTCGTCGACGAGCCGTCGGCGGACGACGAGTACACCTACCGCCCGGTCGGTCCGGGCGGCCGGCCGTCGGTGACGCCTTCGGTGACGCCGAGTTCCTCCCCGACCCCGTCGGCGCAGCCGAGCGTGACGGACGAGCCGGCCCCGACGGACGAGCCGAGCAGCACGCCGTCCAGCGCGCCGACGACGACGGCACCCACCACGCCGCCCGCGCCGGACCCGACCACCGCCGACCCCGGCACCGGCACCGGCGGTGACACCGGCGGGCAGCCGGCCACGCAGCCCTGACCCGCGGCACCCACGAGCCGGCCCCGCCCACGGCGGAGCCGGCTCGTCCGTGTCCGGGCGGCGGTGCTCAGTCCGCGCCGAGCGACGCCACCACCGGCCGGGACAGCGCCCGGCGGGCCGGCAGGACCGAGGCGAGCAGCGCGGCCACCACCGCCACCGCGACGATCAGCCCGATCCGCGCCCAGGGCAGCACCAGCGTGAAGTCGCCGCCGATGCGGGCCACCACTGCCATCGCCCCGGCCGCCGCCCCGGTGCCGAGCGCGATGCCGAGCAGCGTGCCGACGAGCGCGGTGAGCACCGCCTCGACCGCCAGCACGCCCCACATCCCGGCCCGGCTCAGCCCGACCGCGCGCAGCACCGCAGTCTCCCGGGTGCGTTCCACCACCGACAGGCTGAGCGTGTTGGCGACCCCGACCAGCGAGATCACCACGGCCAGGCCGAGCAGCGCGGTGACGAACCCCAGCACCATGTCGACGGTGCCGGTGAGCATCTTCTTGTACGCGGCCTGGTCCATCACGTTCACCGTCGGATAGCGGGCCAGCACCGACTCGACGGCGGTCCGGGCGGCGTCGACACCCACCCCGGGGGCCGGGTCCACCTCGGCCAGGTAGCCGCGCTCGGTGGGGAACATGGCGGTGAAGTCGGTGTCCAGCACGTCCACCAGGTGGCCGGCGGGCACCGGGCTGCCGGCCAGGACCGGCTCCTCGTCGGCCACCACCGCGACGACCCGGAACGGGCGGCCCGCCAGCGTGATCGTGGAGCCGGCCGTCCAGCCCCGCGCCGTGGCCAGCTCGCGGTGCACCAGCACCGAACCCGGGCCCAGGTCCGCCGGGTCACCGGCGTCCACCGCGGACAGCGTGCGCCGGACCAGCGCCGGATGCGCGGCGCGCAGCTGCACGTCGCCGACCACCCGGCTGCGCTGCTCGTGCACCACACCCAGCTCCGGGCGGGCGGCCAGGTCGTCGGCGACGGTGGCCGGCAGGTCGCCACCGATACCGGTGACCAGGAAGTCCACGCCGATCCGGGCGTCCACCGCGCGTTCGATGCCGGACTTGACGCTCGCCGCGCCGACCACGAACGCGGAGACGAGCCCGATGCCGATCACCATGGCCGTCGCGGTGGCGGCGACCCGGCGCGGGTTGCGTACCGCGTTCGACACGGCCAGCCCGCCGGTGGCGCCGAACGCCGCGCGGAACGGCCCGCCGAGCATCCGTACCAGGGCCGGCACCAGCACCGGGCCGAACGCCACGATGCCGCCGAAGGCCAGCAACGCGCCGGCTGCGACCAGCACCACCTGGCCGGTGGCACCCGCGCCGGCCAGCGCCGCCACACCGGCGGCGAGCGCCAGCGCGCCGACCGCCAGCCGGACCCGCCCGGCCGGGCGTACCGGGTTGATCGCCGCGTCGGTGAGCGCGGCCACCGGGGCGACCCGGGTGCCCTGCCAGGCCGGCAGCGCGGCCGACGCCACGGTGAGCAGCGTCCCCAGCCCCAGCGAGAGCAGCAGCGTCCGCGGGGTCAGGGTGAGCCCGCGACCGAGCGGCGCGCCGGTGCCGGCGAGCAGGAGGCCGAGGCCGCCGGCCACCGCCGCGCCGGCCAGCACCCCGGCCGCGGAGGCGAGCAGGCCGGTCACCGCCGCCTCGGACAGCGTGGCCCGGTAGATCTGCCCCCGGGTGGCGCCGACCAGGCGCAGCAGCGCGGTACGCCGGGAGCGCTGGGCGAGCACGATGGCGAAGGTGTTGGCGATCACGAAGCCGGCCACCACCACCGCCACCGCCGCGAACGTGCCCAGCAGCATGCCGAACTGCCGCAGGTCGCGGACCGCGTCGTCGACTGCGGCATCGAGGATGGCATCGCGGTCCCGGACCGTCACGTCCGGTCCCACCACGGCGCGGATCCGGTCGGCGAGCGCGGCCGTGTCCACCCCGGGCCGCGCCGCCACCATGATCCGGCCGTACCCCTTCTCGCCGCCGACGGTGAGCGCGTCCGGTCCGGTCAACCCGATGTACGGGCCGCCGACGTCGCGGGAGCTGCCGTCCACGTCGACGGTGCCGACCAGGGTGTACGGGCGGGCCGCGCCGTCCTGCCCGCCGATCGACACCGGCCCGCCGACGGTGAAGCGCTGCTCGGCGACGGTCTCGTCGTCGAGCACCACCTCGCCGGGGCGCTGCGGCAGCCGCCCGGCGACCAGGTCGTAGGACTGCAGGTCCGTCTCGGTGGGGATCGCGGCGAGCACCGCGTACCCGAGCACGGGACGGCCGTCGCGGCCGACCACCCCGGCGGAGCCGGTCAGCTCGCCCGCGGCGGCGTCCACCCCGTCGACGGCGCGCACCCGGTCCACGAGCGCCGGGGGCAGCGGGTCGGTCTCGGCGTACGCGGCCAGGTCGGTGTGCCTGTCGAACTCACCGGCCCGCTCGTACGCCCCGGCGCGCATGCCGTCGATGAACATCAGCGTGCCGGCGACGAACGCGACGCCGAGCACGATCGCCAGCGAGGACAGCAGCAGACGCAGGCCGTCGGCGCGGACCTGGCGCAGGGTCAGGCGCAACATCCCGGTCACCGCCCCGCCGGGGTCACGGCCGGGTCGAGCCGGCTGAGCGCGTCCCGGACCGCGCCGACCGTCGGCGCGTGCAGTTCGTCGACCAGCCGGCCGTCGGCGAGGAAGACCACCCGGTCGGCGTGCGCGGCGGCGGCCGGGTCGTGGGTGACCATGACGACGGTCTGGCCGAGCGTGTCGACCGCCTCGCGCAGCAGCCGCAGCACCTCCGCGCCGGAGCGCGAGTCGAGGTTGCCGGTCGGCTCGTCGGCGAAGATCACCCACGGCCGGGTGATCAGGGCGCGGGCCACCGCGACGCGCTGCTGCTGGCCGCCCGACAGCTCCGCCGGGCGGTGTCCGAGGCGATCGGTCAGGCCGACCGCGGCCACCACCTGACGCAGCCAGGTCGGGTCCGGGCGGCGGCCGGCGATGGCCAGCGGGAGGACGACGTTCTCCTCGGCGGTGAGCGTGGGCAGCAGGTTGAACTTCTGGAAGACGAAGCCGATCCGGTCCCGGCGCAGCCGGGTGAGCCGCCGGTCGTCCAGGCCCGTCAGGTCGGCGTCGCCGATGTGGACCGCCCCGGCGGTCGGCCGGTCGAGGCCGGCGAGGCAGTGCAGCAGTGTGGACTTGCCGGAGCCGGAGGGTCCCATCACGGCGGTGAACCGGGCGGCGGCCAGGTCGAGGTCGACGCCGTCGAGCGCGACGACGCGGGACTGGCCGGCGCCGTACTCCTTGCGCAGCGCGCGGGCGGCGAGGGCGACGCCTGTGGTCGGTGGTGCGGACACTGTGGTGCTCCTGTCGGACACGGTCTGAAGACCCTTCCGACGCTAGGTCCGGCACCGCTGAGTCGATCTCCACCTGCGCGCTCGACCTCGGTGCGACCACGGTCGTCCCCCACCGGGGGAACCCGTACGACCTGAGACGTACGGCCGGTCAGCCGCCGGGCGTGACCAGGCCGCTCTCGTACGCCAGCACCACCGCCTGAACCCGGTCGCGGAGCTGGAGCTTGGCCAGGATGCGGCCCACGTGGGTCTTCACCGTCGCCTCCGCGACGTGCACCCGGGCGGCGATCTCGGCGTTGGAGAGCCCCTGCGCCACCAGCAGCAGCACCTCGCGCTCCCGCTCGGTGAGCTGGGCCAGCCGGGGGTCGGCGGCCGGCGCGGGACCGAGCTGACCGGCGAACCGGTCGAGCAGCCGCCGGGTGATCGACGGGGCCACCACCGAGTCGCCCTGGGCCACCACCCGGATCGCGGCCATGAGCTCCTCCGGCGGCACGTTCTTGAGCAGGAACCCGCTCGCCCCGGCGCGCAGCGCGGCGAACGCGTCGGCCTCGGTGTCGAACGTGGTGAGCACCAGCACGCGCGGGCCGCCGCCGTCCGGGCGGGCGCAGATCCGCCGGGTCGCCTCCACCCCGTCCATGGTGGGCATGCGCAGGTCCATCACCACCACGTCGGCCTCGACCCGGTCCAGCACCCGCAGCGCGTCCGCGCCGTCGATGGCCTCGCCGACCACCTCCAGGTCCGGCTGGGAGTCGAGCACCATCCGGAACCCGGCCCGCACCAGCATCTGGTCGTCGACGATCATCACCCGCACTGTCACGCCGCCGCGCTCCCTTCCTCGATGCCGGCTGTCCCCGGCAGTGGCAGCCGCGCCTGCACCCGCCAGCCACCGGCGAGTGTGGGGCCGGCGGCGAGGCTGCCGTCGTACACCCCGACCCGTTCCCGCATGCCGACCAGGCCGTGCCCGCCGGACGGGGCCGGCCGGACCACCGGACGGCCGCCGCCGTCGTCGACCGCCCGGACCACGACGGCGTCGGCGGCCCAGTCCAGCGTCAGCTCCACCGACGCGCCGACGCCCGCGTGCTTGAGCGCGTTGGTCAGGCTCTCCTGCACCACCCGGTAGACGGTCAGCTCCAGGCCGGGCGGCAGCGCCGGCGGGTTGCCGGCGCCGCCGCAGGTGATCCGCAGCCCGGCGGCGCGGAACCGGTCGAGCAACGCGGGCAGTTCCACCAGCGCGGGTCGCCGGTGCGCCGGCTCGTCCGCCGCCGGCAGCGGCTCCGGGCGGTCGGGTTCCCGGAGTACGCCGACCAGCCGCCGCATCTCCTCCAGCGCCGCCCGGCCGGTGTCCGCGACCACCTTGGCCGCCTCCCGGGCGGTGGCCGGATCCCGGTCGAGCGTGAACCGCACCCCGTCCGCCTGCACGATCATCACGGCCATGCTGTGGGCCACCACGTCGTGCAGCTCACGGGCGATGCGGGTGCGTTCCTCGGCGACGGCGGCACGCGCCTCCGCCTCCCGTTCCCGCTCCAGCGTGGCGGCGCGTTCCTCCAGGCTGACCACGTAGAGCCGGCGGGTGCGCAGGTTCAGCCCGGCCAGCCAGACCGCGCCGACGATCAGGGTGTAGAAGAACGCGCTCATCCACCAGGGTCCGGTGCCGGGTGCCTGGAGCGCGGCGAGCACCCCGCCGATCACGGCGACGATCCCGGCCGCGATGCCGTCGCGGAGCCGGTCGGCGTACTTGACCACGCTGTAGAGGGCGATCAGCACGGAGATGTCGTAGCTGAGCGGACCCCAGCCGGCGATCACCTGGACCAGCGCGAGCGCGGCCACCAGGGCGCCCACCGCCGACGGGTGGGTACGCCGGAAGAACAGCGCCGCCGCCATCGCCACGCCGACCGCGGACGCCGCGAGCCCGGTCTGCCCGGCGAGGTACCCGGACAGCGCGAAGAACACGACGAGCCCGCAGACGGCCGCGTCGAACGCGACACCCCGCAGCGGACGACCGAGGATCAGGCGGTTCACGATCCCCCAGCCTAGGCCCGCCCCTCGCGTCCTCCCCCGCCCGCTCCCAGGTCAGGGGGTCAGGAGGGCCTGCATGCGGGTGATCTCGGCGGACTGCTCGACCGCGACCGCGGTGGCGAACTCCTGCATCGGCTGGTCGACGCCGACCTTCAGCAGGTCGGTGGACATGACGACGGCGCCCCGGTGGTGGTCGGACATCATCTGCACGAACAGCCTGTCGAACGCCGCGCCGCGCGCGTCCGCGAGCCGCCGCATCGCCTCGGCGGACTGCATTCCGCGCATGCTGCCGTGGTCGTGCCCCGGCACGTCGGCGGGCAGGTCGCGCGTGCTGAGCCAGGCGCGCAGCAGGCCGACCTCCGGGCCCTGCGCGGCGCGGATCCGCTCGGCCACGGCGCGGATCCGCGCGTCGGCGGCACGCCCGGGCGCGAGCGCGGCCATCTCCAGGGCCTGCTCGTGGTGCGGGATCATCATCCGGACGTACCAGACGTCGAGGCTGTTCCACCGCGGCGTGGTGGCGCCCCGGACCTGCTCGGCGGGGCGGGTCGCGGCGGGCTCCCCCGGGCGCCCCGGCACCACCACGGGTGGCGCCGACGCGGCGGCGTTCGCGCTCGGCTCGGCCACCGCGGCGGTTCCGGCCGCCTCCGGCGTACGGGCGTCCCCGGGCCCGGTGAGCGCGAGCGCGCCCACCACCACGAGGGTCACCAGTGCTGTGACGCCCACCCACACGCGCGCCTGCCGGCTGGTCATAGGACGCCTCCTCCGGTCAAGGTGACAGCGATCCTATCCATAGACGAAAGTTCCCTAGTGTGACCCAGATCACATTGATGGCCGTCTCGAATCGGTAAGGTGTGGCGAATCATGACCCCCTTTCGAAGGGTGTTGCCGATGATCAACGTCCGCACGTCCCGAATCCGGATCGTCAGCCTGGCCGCCGCCAGCCTGCTGCTCGCCGGCGTCTTCACCGCGCCCCCGAGCAGCGCGCAGGAGATCCCCCGCGCCCAGGCCGCGCCGACCACCGTGGACAACGCCGTCCCCGGTGTCGACGAGATCTCCAGCAGCCCCAACCTGCGCCAGGTGGCGAACCTGCCGAAGCAGGCGCCGTTCGACACCACGGCCGCGCTCGGCACCGACATCGCCTTCCAGGGGCGGTACGCGTTCGTCGGCAACTACGACGGGTTCGTCGTCTACGACGTCTCCCGCCCCAGCCGCCCGACGATCGTGTCCCAGGTGCTCTGCCCCGGCTCGCAGAACGACATCTCGGTCCACGGCAACCTGCTGTTCCTGTCGACCGACTCTTCCCGCAGCGACGACTCCTGCGCCAGCACCACCCAACCGGCGTCGGTGAAGGAGTCCTGGGAGGGCATCAAGATCTTCGACATCCGGGACAAGCGCAACCCGCGCTACATCAAGTCGGTGGAGACGGCGTGCGGCTCGCACACCCACACCCTGGTGCCCGGCAAGGACAAGCGGAACGTCTACCTGTACGTCTCCTCGTACAGCCCGCGGGCCGAGTTCCCGGACTGCCAGCCGCCGCACGACTCCATCTCCATCGTCAAGGTGCCGGTTAAGAACCCCACCACGGCCTCCGTGGTCGCCACGCCGAACCTCTTCCCGGACGGCGGCTACCCGGGCATCCCGGGCCAGTCGTCGGCCACCGCCGGCTGCCACGACATCACCGCGTACCCGTCGAAGGACCTGGCCGCGGGCGCCTGCATGGGTGACGGCATCCTGCTGGACATCGCCAACCGCGAGGCGCCCCGGGTGATCGAGCGGGTCACCGACGCGGAGAACTTCGCGTTCTGGCACTCGGCCACGTTCAACAACGCCGGCACCAAGGTCGTCTTCACCGACGAGCTGGGCGGCGGCGGCGCGGCCACCTGCAACGAGGTGGTCGGCCCGAACCGCGGCGCGGACGCCATCTACGACATCACCGGTCGCGGTGACGCGCGCAAGCTGGAGTTCCGCAGCTACTACAAGATCCCCCGCGTCAACACGGACACGGAGAACTGCGTGGCCCACAACGGCTCGCTGATCCCGGTGCCCGGCCGCGACATCATGGTCCAGGCCTGGTACCAGGGCGGCATCTCGGTGTGGGACTTCACCGACTCGCGCAAGCCCAAGGAGATCGCCTACTGGGAGCGCGGGCCGCTGGACGCCTCGCAGCTGCGTACCGGCGGGTCCTGGTCGGCCTACTGGTACAACGGCCACATCTACTCCAGCGACATCCAGAAGGGACTGGACGTGCTGGAGCTGCGTGACCCGCGCACCTGGCTGGCCCAGTTCCTGCTGGTGCCCGAGCTGAACGTGCAGACCCAGGCCGGTTACCTGAGCTGGTGACCCGCTGACCGTCGCCGGGCCCGGCGCTCCCTCGCGGGGGCGCCGGGCCCGGTGCGTTCCCGGGACGGGAACGGACACGTGCCGGTGACGATCGACGACCGGACGGCGGTGCCGAGCGACGCCCGGATCCGGGCTCTGCACGAACGGCTCGCGCCGTCCCGCGAGGCGTTGCGCCTCGTCTGGACGCACTGCCGGATCGTGTGTGACATCGCCGAACAACTGCTCGACCGCAGCGGTGTGGACGCGGACGCCCGGTTCTGCTCCCGTCACACCGGCGTCGGAATCAGCCGGGCCGACGTACGCCGGCAGGGGCTGCCGATCCCGGCCGCCGACTACACGGCCGTCACCGCCGAGGAACACCTCGTGATGTACGCCGACAAGTTCCACAGCAAGACCACGCCACCGTCGTTCGTCTCCGCCGCCTCCTACGCGGTGGCCGTAGGGCGCTTCGGCGCGGACAAGGTCGACCGGTTCGCGGCACTCGTCGAGCGGTTCGGCGAGCCGGACCTGCCGATGCTCGCCGCCAGGTATCGGCAGCCGATCGTCTGAGGGGACGCGGCGCCACCGCGGTCGTGGTCAGTTGCTCATCGGCAGCCGGTAGTCGCGGGTGCCGCCGCCGGCAGTCACCACCCGCACCTCGCCGCTGCGCAGCCCGTACGTCACCGACCAGCGGGTGTGCGACTGGCGTACCGCGTTCAGCAGCCGCAGCGCCCCGGCCGCGTCGACCACCCCACCGGTGCGGTCCAGTTCCTTCGCCAGCACGCCGTACCGGTGGTCCTGCCGCAGTTCCCGGTCCGGCACCCCGACGGCCGGCACATTGGTGAGCGCCTGCCACGGGCCCTGCCGCCGGTCCACAGTGAGTTTCCCGTCGACGAACTCCACCACCGCGGACGCGCCGCTGGCGTCGGCGAGCAGGTAGTGCAGCGGCGGCCCGCCGTCGAAGTCGAGGTTGTAGCGCCGGAACACGGCGACCGCCTCGTCCACGGTGGCGGCCGAGTCGAGCACCAGGCGCAGGATGCGCACCGAACCCACGGTGGGCCGGCCGGGCACCGGCTCGGCGCGTGCCCCGTCGTCGGCGGCCAGCCCGACCGCGAGGCCCCGCTCGTTCATCCCGTCGAACGGCAGCAGCGGCGCGTCCAGCAGCCGCCGGTCCCCCGTCGGGTCGGCGGACACGCCCAGGTACGAGATGTCGACGAGCGAGATGGAGGCGTACCCGTCCGGCGGGTCGGTGCGCAGCACCAGCGCCGGGTTCGGCTCCCAGTCGAAGTTGCGGGCGAACAGCGGCCGGTCGCGGTCGGCGAGCGCGGCGAACAGCGAGCAGCCGAACGGGCTCGGCGGCGTCGACCCGGCCAGCCCGGCGGTCGGGTCGTAGTCGCCGTCGTACGTCATCTCGTACATCGGCAGGTCGTCGATCTTGCGGAGGCTGGCCAGGGTCCGCTCGACCTGCCCCGGGTCCTGCCGGGACGCGGTCGGTGAGCCGGCCGCGGCCGGCGGGCCGGACCGGCGGCTCTCGCCGCAGGCCGTGCCGAGCAGGAGCAGCGCGAGCCCGCCGGCGATGAGGGTCCTCCGCATACCGCGACGCTAGAAGAGGCCTCCGCCGATGTCCATCCGGGATCCGGTCAGCTCCGCACGACAGCGAACATCCAGCAGCCGTACACGACGTTGCGGCTGTGCAGCAGGTCTACCGCCGCATCGGCGAACAGATCCGCGATCACCGCCTCCGGGTCGCCGCCGTCGTGTCGCCGTCCGCCCACGATGCGGCCCCTGCTGTCGTACGCGCGCAGCACCTGCTCCCGTCCGCGCCACTGGGACGGGTACGCCGTCACGTCGACCGGGCCGGCGCAGCCGGTGGCGTGCGTGAACACCGGCCCCACCTCGCGGTACGGGCCGGGCGGTAGCGGCGGGGCGTACCCGAACAGCAGCAGCGCCTCGTCCGGCCGGGCGTCGCGCAGGCAGCAGCGCAGCGGCTCCCCGCCGGTGGCGCGCCGGTGCTCGGGCGGCTGCCCGGTGGCGTCGCGGCCGGTGCGTCGAAGCTCGGCGAGCGTCCCGGCGGGCAGCGGGCGGATTCCGAACGCGGTACGGGTGGTCGTCACGGTCCCAGCCTGGCGCGGCCCGGGCCGCGGCGCTGGCGGTGATCGGACCTGGTGTTCGGGTGCCGCGAGAATGAGCGCCGAGCGGGCACCCGCGGGCCGCGTCCGGCGCCGACAATGGCCGGATGGACGTCGACGACTACCGGACCCACTCCCCGTACAGCGATCCCCGCCACCACGCGGCGCTGCTCGACGCCGTGCCCGCCGACCTGCCCACCGTCGCGGCGGCCGCCCGCAACGTGATCGTCCACTACCGCGCCGGTGGCGTGGAGCTGCCGGACGTCCGCCGGGCCGAGGTGAACCTGCGCTGGCTGGACCGCATCCTCGACGCCGACCAGTCCCGGTTCCCGCTGCCGCTGACCGCCGGGCGCCCGGCCGCCGAGCGGGTCGCCGGGTGCTGCCGGGACCACACGCTGCTCACCGTCGCGGCGCTGCGCCAGCACGGCGTGCCGGCCCGCAGCCGGGTCGGTTTCGTCAGCTACTTCTCCCCGGACTGGCACCACGACCACGTGCTCGCCGAGTGGTGGGACGGCGAGCGCTGGGTCTGGTCCGACCCGGAGCTGGACCCGGCCGGCGACTGGCCGTTCGACGGATACGACATCGACCCGGAGGCGGGGCACTTCGAGTCGGCGGCCCGGGTGTGGCTGGCGTACCGGGCGGGCCGGATCGACCCCGGCACGTACGGGGTGGACCCGTCGCTGCCGTTCCGGGGCGACTGGTTCATCCACGACTACGTGCTGCTGGAGCTGGCCCATCGGCACAAGGACGAGGTGCTGCTCTGGGACGGTTTCGGGGCGATGACCGACGACCTGGCCGGTGCCGACCTCACGCTCGTCGACGAGGTCGCCGCCCTGCTGGTCGCCGCCGACCGCGGCGACACCGCCGCCGGGCGGGAGCTGGCCCGGCGGTACGCCTCGGACGCCCGGTTGCGTCCGGGCCCGACGGTTCACTGCATGGACCCGGTCTCCGGCACGGCCGCTGACGTCGGCCTGCGGCGTTGACCGGGCTCATCCGGGCAGGGGCGCCTCGTCGCCTCTGGTGCGGCGCGGGTTGACCAGCCGGCGGACCATCGGCGCGGCGTTCCAGCGGGCCGCGCCGACCAGGTCCCGGGCGTGCTCCAGCACGGTGTAGTCGGGCCGGGCCATCCCCTCGGCGATGGCCCGGTCGAGGTCGTTGCCGCACCGGGTGAGCACGCTGTCGAAGTCGCGTCGGACCGGTTCGAGCAGGTCGTAGCCGAAGGAGCGGTGCAGCCGGGCGAACAGCGGCTTGTAGAGGCGGGCCCGCTCGTGCAGCCCCGACGAGTAGGACATCGGGTTCTTCGGCCGCTGCCGGACGTAGGAGGGCAGCACGTCCGCGAAGGCCCGCCGGACGATCCACTTCTCCTGCCCGTCGCGCAGCTTCACGTCCAGCGGCAGCCGCATGGCCAGCTCGACGACGCTGAGGTCGAGGAACGGCACCCGGGCCTCCACGCCGTGCGCCATGCTGGCCCGGTCGACCCGTTGCAGTTCGGTGCGGCACAGATTGCGGATCTTGTGCAGGAACAGCCGGCGGGACCGCTCCGGCCCGACCTGGTGGTACATCGGGTACCCGCCGAACAGCTCGTCCGAGCCGTCGCCGGTGAGCACCACCCGTACGCCCAGCTCGCGCAGCCGCCGGAAGATGGGCACCGAGACGACCGCGTTGATGATGTCGCCGTACTCGGTCAGCTCGGAGATCCGGATCGCCTCGCGGACGTCGGCGAGCCGGATGTCGCGCGGGCGCAGCTCGATCACCTCGTGCGGTACGCCGAGGTCGGCGGCGAGCCGACGGGCGTACGCGACGTCCGGGCTCTCCGGCACGCCGATGGTGACCGCCACGCAGTCGGGGTGCAGTTCCCGGGCGTGCAGCAGCGCCAGCGAGCTGTCCAGACCGCCGGAGAGCACCACGCCGACGGTGAGGTCGGTGTCCAGCCGGGCGCGCATCGCGTCGGTGAGCGCGACGCGGACCAGCAGGGCCGCCTCGTCCGGGTCGTCGATCACCGGCAGGCCGTCGCCGAGGGTGAGCAGGTCGACGTGCGGGCCCAGCCGGACCGGGCGGCCGGGCTCGACCCAGCCGTGGTGCCCGGGCGCCACCTCACCGATCGGCGCGCCGTGCCCGACCAGCGCCTTGACCTCGGAGGCGAGGTGCAGGCAGCCGGGCTGGCGGGACCAGTACAGCGGCTTGACCCCGAGCGGGTCGCGGGCCAGGTACGCCCGGCCGGTGTCCCGCTCGACGATCACGAACGCGTACTCGCCGCGCAGCCGGCGTACCGCGTTCTCGCCCCACTGGCGGAACGCGGTGAGCACCACCTCGGTGTCGCCGGTGGTGCGGAACCGGTGCCCGAGCCGGGTCAGCTCGGCGCGCAGCTCGTGGTGGTTGAAGATCTCGCCGTTGAAGCAGAGCAGGTGCCGCTCGTCCGGCGACATCCACGGCTGGACGGACCGTTCCCGGTCCACGATCTTCAGCCGCCGTACGCCGGCGAGGAGGCCGTGCTCCTGCCGGGTCTCGGTGACCTCACCGCGCGGCGCGAGCGCGGCGATCATCCGCCGGAAGGTGGCCGGGTCCGCGTCGGGGCCGATGCTCAGCGCGATGCCGCACACCGGGTCACACCCCCATCTCGGCCTCGTAGGCCCGCCGGTACCGGCGGGCGGCGGCCGGGGCGAGGCACACGTGCCAGGCCTGCCCCTCGTCGATCACGTTCACCTCGCCGGCGTCCTGCCGGGCCAGCAGCAGTCCGGCGAGCGCCGGGCGGGCGCCGAAGCGGTCGTACCACGCCAGTTCGACGTCGGCGGCCCAGCCGAGGCAGTGCCCGCTGGGCACCATCGCGGCGTATCCGAGGCGGCGCAGCCGGTACTGGTGCTCGGCGCTGCGGGCCAGGCTGGTCACCCAGAGCGGCGGTGTGCCGTCCGGCGCGACGGCCGTGAACTCCCGGGCCAGGTCGTTGAGGAGGGCGATCATCTCGCGGCGGGCCCGCCGGAACAGCAGCCCGGCGGTACGCGGGGTGGCGTCCGGGCGCAGCCGCCGCCGGACCGCCCGCAGCCCGCGTCCCACCACTGTGGCGGGCTGTTCCTGGTAGCGGAACTCCAGCAGGCCGCGGCGGCGCAGCCATTCCAGGTCGACCAGTTCGGTGCTGGCGCGTACCTGGTCGTCGGTGAGGAACGTCGCGCTGTCCCGCCACCAGAGCACGTCGACGCGGGAGAGCAGGTAGATCCGGACCAGCGCGGTGAGATCCTGCGCCGAACTGCGCGCGTTGGGCTGGTAGCGGGCCATCTCCAGCAGCAGCGTCTCCCGGGCGCCGATCAGGCCCTGCGGGGTGGCGTCGAGGACGGCGGCGATGGCCGGTTCGCGCAGCCGCTGGTCGAGGAGCACCTGGCGGGCGGTGGTGGACGGCGCGTCGGCGAGCGCGCCCATCTCGACCAGGAGTTCCGCCACCGCCGCCCGGTACGCGGACAGGTCCGGCGTGCCCTCGGCGCGCCGGCCGGCGGCGGGCACCCGCCGGGCGGGAGCGGCAGACGTGACGGCGGGACCGGGCTGGCGACCGGGGCTGCGGCTGGGCACTCGCATGGTCTCCGTCCCCTCTCGGTCAGGACACGGCGTGATTGGGCCTGCACACACCGTAATTAGCCGAGAGTGCGGCAATCGCCCCATCTCCTGCGAAGTGCCCGATCAGGTGGCGGACGCCCGTACCAACGCCTGCACCTCCTCGTACCCGGGCGGCGCCGGCAGGCCCGCGTCGCGCCCGGCGCCGATCGCGTCGGCCAGGTGCAGCGCCGCCCCGAGGGCCGCCCGGAACAGCAGCGAGCCGGTGCTGACCCGGGCCACCCCGAGCCGTCCGAGGGCGGCCAGGTCCGGGCCGCCCGGCCGGTAGAGCACGTTCAGCGGCAACCCGGCCTCGGCGGCGAGCACGCCGACCAGGTCGCCGGGCGCGCCCGGCACGAACAGGCCGTCGGCGCCCGCGGCCCGGAACAGCGCCGCCCGCCGCCGCGCCTCGTCCAGCGGCGACGGCACGCCCAGCCACCAGGCGTCGGTGCGGGCGTTGACGAACATCCCCGGTACGGCCGCGCGGACCGCCGCGATCGTGGCGGCGACGTGCTCCGCCGGGGCCAGGCGCCCGTCCGGGCGGCCGTCCTCCAGGTTCACGCCGACCACGCCGAGCGCGGCCAGCTCGCCGACGTAGCGCGCCACCTCCGCCGGGTCGTCGTGGAAGCCGTCCTCGATGTCCACCGTGAGCAGCGCCGGCAGGTCCCGCAGCCGGTACGCCAGCTCCAGCGTCTCGGCTCGGGTGGCGCGGACCGCGTCCGGCCGGCCGGCGGCCGCCGCCACGCCCAGACTGGTGGTGCCGATCGCCGGGTGGCCCCGGCCGGCGAGCGCCGCGGCGGAGGCGTGGTCCCAGGCGTTGGGCAGCAGCAGCGGGTCGCCGGGCCGGTGCAGGTCACGGAACGCGCGGTACCTGATCGTCGGTGAATCCATCGCCCGACCGTAGGGCGCTGACAGTTCGGCCCGGACCGAACGATCCGGCGGGCACACCCGGGGGTCAGGCGCGCGCGGGACCGGCGTCGCGGGGCGCGGGCAGGTCAGGCGCGAGCGGGACCGCTGTCGCGGGACGCGGGCGGGGCCAGCAGCGCCGGGTCGACCCCGAGCGCCTCGGCCAGCGCGTCCCGCCCGGCGGCGGTGAGCCGGACCGCCCGTCCGGTGCCGCGGGCGGTCCAGCCGAGGTCGAGGAAACGCCCGCACAGCGCCGCCCCGAGCGCGCCGGCCAGGTGCGGGCGTCGCTCGGTCCAGTCCAGGCAGTCGCGCACGAGCGGTCGCCGCGTCGCGCGCAGCGGTTCGACCGGTACGCCGAGACCCGCCAGCCAGGTCACGCCGGTGCCGGTCAGCGCCAGGCCGCCGGAGCGGTCGAGCACGCCGCGGTCGAGCAGGGCGTCGTGCAGCAGCACGCCGAGCCGCCCGGCCAGGTGGTCGTAGCAGGTGCGGGCGTACGCCAGGGCGGCGCCGGCCGACGCGGCGCGCAACGTGCGGGGCGGGGTGGCCGGGGCGGGCGCCCGCGCGGCCAGGTCCTCGACGAGCTGGGCGACGCCCGGGTCGGCGAGGCGGACGTACCGGTGTCGGCCCTGCCGCTCCTCGACGAGCAGGCCGCCCGCCACCAGCCGGGTGAGGTGGTCGCTCGCGGTGGACGCGGCGACCCCGGCGGCGCGCGCCAGTTCCCCGGCGGTCCAGGCGCGGCCGTCGAGCAGGGTGAGGCAGAAGCCGGCCCGGGTGGGGTCGGCGAGCAGCGCGGCGAACCCGGCGAGTCCGCGGCCGTCGGCGCCAGTGGTCATCGGCCCATGCTGACACGGGCACGGTTCGGGCCGCGTCGAACGGTCCCCGGGGTTCTTTACAGCACTCTCTCCAACGTTGTAGAAACGATGGCACCGCACCTCCGTCTACTCTCCCGAGGGCAGGCCCGATGGGACACCTCCGCCGCGGCGGCGCGCTCGCCGCCGTACTCACGCTTCTGCTCGCCGGCGCGCCTCCCGCGTCCGCCGCCGGGCCCGACCGCTACCGCAACCCGGTCTCCGCCGGGTTCGCCGACACCTTCGCCGACCCGGTCGTGGTGCGCGGCGACGACGGACTCTGGTACGCCTTCGGCACCTCCGACCCGCTGCGCGAGGGCGAGGGGCGCGCGCATCGGGTGCCGATCGCCCGCTCCGCCGACCTGGTCGACTGGTCCTACGTCGGCGACGCGTTCGCCCCGGACCAGCGGCCCGCCTACGCAGCGCCCGGCGCCGCGTTCTGGGCGCCCGACGTGCGGCGGGTGGCGGGCCGGTGGGTGATGTACGTGACGGTCACCGACACCACGGTCTCCGGCGACACGTTCGACACCGCCGTGGGCGTGGCCACCGCGCCGAGCCCGGCGGGCCCGTGGACGTTCGCCGACACACCCGTGGTCGCGCCGCGCCCGGGCGCCGGCGGCGGTTACCTGTGGACGATCGACCCGAGCCAGCTCACCGGCGCCGACGGCCGCCACTGGCTCTACTACGGCAGCTACTACGGCGGCATCTCGGTCACCGAACTGTCGCCGGACGGGCTGCGCGCGGTCGGCACGCCGACGCCGGTCGCGATCGACAACAAGTTCGAGGGCGGGTACGTGCTGCGCCGCGACGGCTGGTACTACCTGTTCGCGTCCACCGCGAACTGCTGCGCCGGGCCGGCCACCGGCTACTCCGTCCAGGTCGGGCGGTCGCGTGACCCGCGCGGCCCGTTCACCGACCGCGACGGCCAGCGCCTCGACGTCTCCCGGGCCGGCGGCACGCCCGTGCTCACCCAGAACGGCAACCGCTGGATCGGCACCGGGCACAACGCGGTCCTCACCGACCTGTCCGGGCAGGACTGGATCGTCTACCACGCGATCGACCGCGCCGACCCGTACCTGGACGAGCCGTTCGGCGTCAACGAGCGGCCGATGCTGCTGGACCGCCTCGACTGGATCGACGGGTGGCCCACCGTCAACGCGGGCGCCGGTCCCTCCGGCACCGCCCGGCCCGCGCCCGTCACCACCGGCCCGATCGACGCCCGCTTCACCACCGACGACCTGCGCGGCTGGCGGGCCGAGCACGGCCGCTGGCAGGCCGCCGGCGGGGTGCTGACCGGCAGCGGCACGCTGACCTCGCGTACCCGCGTCGCCGGTGACCTGCGGGTGGAGACCGACCTGCGGCTGACCGGCGCGGCCACCGCCGGGCTGCGGCTGCACGGCGTGGACGTCCGCGTCGGGCGCGGCCGGCTGAGCGCGGGCGCCGCGACCACCGCGCTGCCCGCCGGCCTCGACCTGAGCGACCGGCACAATCTCGCGATCGAGGTACGCGGGCGGCACCTCGTCGCCACGCTCAGCCCGTCCCGCCTCGGCGACCCGGTCGCCCGGGTGACGCTGCGGCTGCCCCGCCCCGCGACGGGTGAGGTGTCCGTGCGCGCCGAGGGCGGCCCGGCCGAGTTCGACGACGTCAGCGCCGCCCGCCTGTACCGTCCGGCGCGGCACACCGTCCCCGATCCCCGGGTCGGCCCGGTGCTGCGCGGCTTCTCCGACGAGTTCACCGGCGGGCTCGACCCGGCCTGGCAGTGGGTACGCCAGGATCCGGCCGCCACCGTGAGCGGCGGCGCGCTGCGCTGGCCGGTGCAGGACGCCGACCTGTCCGGCACCGGCAACACCGCCTCGGTGCTGCTGCGCGACGCGCCGGCCGGGAACTACGTCGCCGAGACGAAGGTGACGCTGGACCTGGGCGAGGACATCGTGCGCAACTACCAGCAGGCGGGCCTGGTCGCGTACGTCGACGACGACCGGTTCGCCCGGCTGACCCAGGTGGCGATCTGGAACACCCGGCAGGTCGAGTACGGCTACGAGCTGCCCTTCGCCGGGCAACCGGTGTACGGCGGCAGCATCGTCGGCACTCCCGGCACCACCACCTGGCTGCGGCTGGCCCACCGGACCGACCCGGTCACCGGCGAGCACGAGTTCCGGGCCGGGTCCAGCCGGGACGGGAAGCACTGGACGTGGGGCGCGGTGTGGACGTTCCCGGCCGGCACGACGCCGCGGATCGGGCTGGTGGCGCACGGCGGCGCCACGCCCGCGGTGACGGCCGGGTTCGACTACCTGCGCTTCCACCGCTGACGTCCGGGGCCGTCCCCTCCGGTGGGGGCGGCCCCGGCTCAGCCGCCGGTACGCGGGCAGGCGGTGGTCAGGGCGCTGACCGTGCGGGTGTCGCCGTCGTAGCTGCGCGCCGCCACGAACGCACCGGCCGGCGGGTGCGCCCCGACGACCGCCCGGGCCCGACGCCGGTCCGCCGCGCCGAACCGCAGCGCCAGGCTCAGGTGCGGCACCCACCGGCCGGGCTGGTGCCACGAGTGCCCGCCGGACGCCTCGGCGAGCACGTCCCAGACCGCGCCGTGCAGCGCGACGAGCTGCGGGGTCGGCCGGACCAGCCACACCAGCGGCGCGCTGCCGTCGAGCACCGCCACCCGGCCCAGCCGCACCGGCAGCGGCAGCGCCGCGTCGCAGAGGTCGGCCAGGCGCTGCTCGGCGCCGGGCGGGAACTCCTCGACCGAGGCGAGCGTCAGGTGCGGCCGGTTCGTCGGGTGCGTGTTGCGGGCCAGGCTGGGCAGCCCGGCGGCGGCGAGCCGGTCCCAGGCAGCGCGAACCGCCGCTTCCAGCTCGGGCGAGCAGAGCAGTTCGACCGTCCGCACGTGATCAGGCTAGTCGGCGCCGACCGCCCGCGACGCCCCGTACGTCAGAGCCAGCCGGCCTCGCGCGCCCGCCGTACCGCCTCCGCCCGGTCGGCGGCGCCGAGCTTCTGCACACAGGCGCTCAGGTGGTTGCGGACCGTTCCGGCGGCCAGATGGGTCCGCCGGGCGATCACCGCGACCGGGGTGCCCAGCTCGGCCAGCCGCAGCGTCTCCAGCTCACGCGGCGTCAGCGGGCACTCGGGCAGGGTGAGCGCGTCGGCCGCGAGCGCGGGATCGACGTAGCGGGCGCCGGAGTGCACCCGGCGGATCACGTCGGCCAGCGCGCCGCCGGGGGCGCCCTTGGCGAGGAATCCGCGTACCCCGGCGGTGAGCGCCGGCCGGAGCTGGGCGGGCCGGCCGTGTCCGGTGAGGATCACCGGGGCGCAGCCGGGCAGCGCCCGGGTCAGCTCGGCGGCGACCTCGACGCCGCCGGGCGGCGGCATCTCCAGGTCGAGCACGGCGACGTCCGGGCGGTGGGCCAGCGCCGCGTCCAGGGCGCTGCGCCCGTCGCAGGCGTGCGCGACCACCTCGATGTCCGGTTCCAGGTCGAGCAGCGCGGCGAGCGCGAGCCGGATCAGCTCCTCGTCGTCGGCCAGCAGCACCCGGATCACGGCGTCACCGGCACTGTGGCCACCAGGCTGAACACGCCGTCGGCGGCGTGCGCCCGGACCCGGCCGCCGGCCGGTACGAGCCGGTCGGCCAGGCCGCGCAGGCCGCCGCTGAGCCGGTCCGGTCCGCCGTCGTCGCGGACGCCGTCGTTGCGTACGGTCAGCGTCACCACGCCGTCCTCCCGGGTGATCTCGATCCGGCACCAGCCGGCCCGGCTGTGCCGCAGCACGTTCGTCCCGGCCTCGCGCAGCACGGCGGCCAGGTCGGCGGCGATCGGCGCGGGCACCTCACCGGCCGGCGGGACCACCGTCGTGCGTACCCCGCTGGAGCGCAGCACCTCCCCCACCGCGGCGGCCTGCTCGGCCAGGTCGACGGCGCGGTAGCCGTGCACCGCCGCCCGTACCCGGGCCAGCGCCGAGCCGGCCAGCCGCCGCGCCTCGGCCGCCTCCCGGGCGGCCCGGCCGGCGTCGCTCAGCGCCAGCCGCTCCGCCAGCTCGGCCTTGAGCGCGATCACTGTGAGGTCGTGGCCGAGCAGATCGTGTACGTCCCGGGCGAAGCGCAACCGCTCCTCGGCCGCGGCGAGCCGCGCCTGGGCCGCCTGCCCCTGCCGGGCCTCGACGAGCAGATCCCAGAACCACACCTGGACCCAGGTGAGCGCGGCGATCCCGGCGCCCACCACGCCGGTGACCAGCAGCGCCGTGGGCACCGGCCCACCCGTCGACCAGGTGACGGCGGCGGACACCGCGAGGACGCCGGCCGCCGCCACCGCCGCGACGACGGGCCGGAACAGCAGCGGCGTCATGCCGACCAGGGACGCGCCGAGCCACGCCCAGGTGGGCCAGGATCCGGCCGCGACCGGGCCGAGCAGCGGCAGGCTGAGCAGCGCCGCCACTGTGAGCGCGGCGTGCCGGCGACGGCGGGCCGGTACGGGCAGCCACGGCGTGACGGCGGCGTGCAGCACCGCGATCTGGGCGACCGTGAACGCGAGCAGCCCGGCGGCGCCGAGCGTGACGCGTACCGGGTCGGGCTCGCGGACCAGGCCGACGACGGGCAGCAGCACAGTGGTCCACACGTTCGTGGCCAGCGACAGCAGGGTGACCCGCCGGGCCCGGCGCAGCCGGTGGTCGGCGGAATCGACTGTCATGCCCGCCGATCCTAGGGCGTGCGCCGGCCCGCCCACCCCGGCAGATGTCACGGCCGGATCGTGCGATCCGCACGGTTTCCCGGTGACGCACGCGCCTTCTCCGGTGCGCCGGACGGCGGCAGGGTCGGAGCATGACGGAGATGACTGTGGTCGTACCCCGGCGGTGGGCCGGGTGGGCGCGGACCCGGCACCTGGCCGGGATGGTGGTGGCGATGGTGGCCGGCATGGTGCTGCTCGGGCCGTTGTGGCAGGTGGGCGGGGGCCTGCTCGGCGGCGCGGCGGTGCTGGCGCGGCCGGACGTGGGCGCGCTGGTGATGGCGACGAACATGGCGGCGGGCATGGCCGCGTGGATGTGGTACCGGGGGGACGGCCGGGCCGCCACCGCGGAGATGTCGGCGGCCATGTACGTGCCGTTCCTGCTGCTGCTCCCGCCCTGGTGGGCCGGGTGGGTCGGGGACGGCGCGCTGCTGCTCGGCGGTCACCTGCTGATGGTGCCGGCGATGCTGCTGGTGGCGCTGCGCCACCGGCACACGGCCGCCGCACCGCCCCGGCACCCGGTCGCCGCGGCCGTGGCGCGGGGGTGGCCGGCCGGGCTGGGGCTGCTCATGACGGTGGACATGTCGTTCGCGCCGACCGTCTTCGCGCCGTGGACGCTGCTGGTCCTGCCGGCCGGCTACCTGCTGATCGGCACCTGGCGGCGGCAGTGGCGCGACCGGCGCGCGCTGGCCGCGCAGCTCGCCGGGGCGGCCGTGTGGAGCGGCCTGGCGGTCGTGGCGATGACGGCGTCCGCCGGCGTCGCCGGGGTGCTCGTCGGGGCGGGCTGGCTCGTGCACGCCGCCTGGGACGCCTGGTACCACCGCAGCGGCACGGTGGTGCCGCGCGGGTACGCGCTGTGGTGCGCGGTGTTCGACGTCGGGGTGGGTCTCACCACGCTGCTGGCCGTCCTGTCCCGGTGATCCGGCGGGGGCACGGGGCCGCGCCGGATCACCCGGAGGGGACGGCACACGGGTGGCGCGGCGAACGTTTGCCCCGGTCGCCGTGACCGCCGTGCGGCGGTGATGAAAAACTTGCCGGATGAGCTCCGCACCGACCCCGACCGACCCCGCCATTCCCGACGACGCCGAGGACACCACCGCCTTCGCGGATCTCGGGCTGCGCGACGAGTTGCTGAACGCGCTTGCCGCGCTCGGCTACGAGGAACCGACCCCGATCCAGCGGGAGGCGATCCCTCCGCTGCTGGCCGGGCAGGATCTGCTGGGGCAGGCAGCGACCGGTACGGGCAAGACCGCCGCGTTCGCGCTGCCGCTGTTGCAGCGGATGCCGGTGGGGCGGGCCGAGGGCGACCCGGTGTCGCTGGTGCTGGTGCCGACCCGTGAGCTGGCCGTGCAGGTCTCCGAGGCGTTCCACCGCTACGGCAAGGACCTGGGCGCCCGGGTGCTGCCGATCTACGGCGGGCAGCCGATCGGCCGGCAGCTGCGCGCGCTCGACCACGGGGTGGACGTGGTGGTGGCGACGCCGGGCCGGGCCCTGGACCACATCGCCCGGGGCACGCTGCGGCTCGGCGCGCTGAGCACGGTGGTGCTGGACGAGGCGGACGAGATGCTCGACATGGGCTTCGCCGAGGACATCGAGGCGATCCTGGAGCACGCACCGGCCGGACGGCAGACCGTGTTGTTCTCGGCCACCATGCCGGCCCGCATCGACGGGCTGGCCCGGCAGCACCTGACCGACCCGGTCCGCATCCGGATCGAGCGGGAGCGGCCGGTCGCCGGGGAGGCGCCCCGGGTACGGCAGAGCGCGTACATCGTCTCCCGGGCGCACAAGCCGGCCGCGCTGGGCCGGGTGCTGGACGTCGAGTCGCCCACCGCCGCGATCGTGTTCTGCCGCAGCCGGGAGGAGGTGGACCGGCTCACCGAGACGATGAACGGCCGGGGCTACCGGGCCGAGGCGCTGCACGGCGGGATGAGCCAGGAGCAGCGGGACCGGGTGATGGGCCGGCTGCGCTCCGGCACGGCCGACCTGCTCGTCGCCACCGACGTGGCCGCCCGAGGGCTGGACGTCGAGCAGCTCACCCACGTGGTCAACTACGACGTCCCGTCCGCCCCGGAGTCGTACGTGCACCGGATCGGCCGGGTCGGCCGGGCCGGGCGGGAGGGCGTGGCGATCACGCTCGCCGAGCCGCGTGAGCACCGGATGCTCAAGACCATCGAGCGGGTCACCGGGCAGCGGATCGCCATCGACAAGATCCCCACGGTGGCGGACATGCGGACCCGGCGGCTGGAGCTGACCCAGGCCGCGCTGCGGGAGAGCCTGCTGGAGGACGACCTCGACCCGTACCGGGCGATCGTGGAGTCGCTGACCGACGAGTTCGACCTGGTCGAGGTGGCGCTGGCGGCGGTGAAGCTGGCGCACGAGGCGACGTCGCCGGGCTCGGACGACGAGGAGGAGATCCCGCAGGTTCCGGTCCGCGGCCCGCGCGAGGGCCGGCCGGAGACCGGCGGGCGGGGCGAGCGCCGGGGCCCGGGGCGCCCGCGTACCGGCGGCACCACCCAGGTCTTCATCGGGCTGGGCCGGCGGGCCGGGGTACGGCCGCAGGACCTGGTGGGCGCGATCACCGGGGAGACCCGGATCAACGGCCGGGACATCGGCTCGATCGAGATCGCCGACCGGTTCTCCCTGGTCGAGGTGCCGCAGGCGGTGGCCGACGAGATCATCGCGGGGCTACGGAACACCACCATCAAGGGGCGCAAGGCGACGGTACGCCGGGACCGGGACGGCGACGGCCCGGGCGAGCGCCGCGACCGGGGCTACGAGCGGCGCGACCGCCGCTGAGCCCGGCGCGACCCGCTGGGGGACACGACGTCGCCCCGGCCACCGTGCGTACGGTGGCCGGGGCGACGGTCGTCAGGCCGCGGCGAGCGCCGGACCGTCCAGCGACTCCGTGTCGATCTCGGCCGGGCGCAGCGCCAGCGCGAGCACGTCCGCCACGTCGGACAGGGTGTGCACGGTCAGCGCCTCCCGCACCTCGGCCGGCAGGTCGTCCAGGTCCGGCTCGTTGCGCTTCGGGATGATCACCTCGGTGAGACCGGCCCGGTGCGCGGCGAGCAGCTTCTGCTTCACCCCGCCGATCGGCAGCACCCGGCCGGAGAGCGTCACCTCGCCGGTCATCCCGAACTCGGGCCGCACCGGCCGCCCGGTCACCAGGGACGCCAGCGCGGTCACCATGGTGATGCCGGCGCTCGGGCCGTCCTTGGGTACCGCGCCCGCCGGGACGTGCAGGTGGATCCGCCGCCCGGCCAGGGCGTTCGGGTCCAGGCCGTAGCGCCGTCCGTTCGACCGCAGGTACGACCACGCGATGTGCGCGGACTCCTTCATCACGTCGCCGAGCTGGCCGGTGAGCGTCAGCCCCGGCTCGCCCTCCATCGTGGTGGCCTCGATGAACAGCACGTCGCCACCGGCGCCGGTGACGGCCAGGCCGGTCGCCACGCCGGGCACGGCCGTCCGCTCGGCCGACTCCGGCGTGAACTTCGGCCGGCCCAGGTAGCGGGCCAGGTTGCCGGCGTCGACGTGCACCGGCGCGGCGTCCGTGGCGAGCGCGACGGCGACCTTGCGCAGGATCTTGGCGAGGGCCCGTTCGAGCTGCCGGACGCCGGCCTCCCGGGTGTACTCGCCCGCGATCAGCGCCAGCGCCTCGTCGGCGACGGTGACCTCGCCGGTCGTCAGCCCGGCCCGTTCCCGCTGCCGGGGCAGCAGGTGGTCCCGGGCGATGGCGACCTTCTCGTCCTCGGTGTAGCCGTCCAGCGCGACCAGTTCCATCCGGTCCAGCAGCGGGCCGGGGATCGCCTCGACCACGTTGGCGGTGGCCAGGAACAGCACGTCGGACAGGTCGAGGTCGACCTCCAGGTAGTGGTCGCGGAACGTGTGGTTCTGCGCCGGGTCGAGCACCTCCAGCAGGGCCGCCGCCGGGTCGCCGGAGTAGCCGGCGGCCAGCTTGTCGACCTCGTCGAGCAGCACGACCGGGTTCATCGAGCCGGCCTCGCGCAGCGCCCGCACGATCCGGCCGGGCAGCGCGCCGACGTAGGTGCGCCGGTGGCCGCGGATCTCCGCCTCGTCCCGGACACCGCCGAGGGAGACACGGACGAAGTTGCGGCCCAGCGCCCGGGCGACCGACTCGCCGAGGCTGGTCTTGCCGACACCGGGCGGGCCGGCCAGGGCCAGCACCGCGCCGGAGCCGCGTCCGCCGACCACGCCGAGGTTGCGCTCCGCGCGCCGGTTGCGCACCGCGAGGTACTCCAGGATGCGGTCCTTCACGTCGGCCAGGCCGGCGTGGTCGGCGTCGAGCACGGCCCGGGCCGCGGCCAGGTCGGTGTGGTCCTGGGTACGCGTGTTCCACGGCATCTCCAGGACGGTGTCCAGCCAGGTACGGATCCAGCCCGCCTCGGGTGAGGCGTCACTGGCCCGCTCCAGCTTGCCGACCTCGCGCAGCGCCGCCTCGCGTACGTTCTCCGGCAGGTCGGCGGACTCCACCCGCGAGCGGTAGTCGGCGGAGCCGTCCGGCTCGTCCTCGCCGAGTTCCTTGCGGATCGCGGCGAGCTGCTGGCGGAGCAGGAACTCCCGCTGGGACTTCTCCAGCCCCTCGCGTACGTCGCTGTTGATCTGCTCGGTGACCTCCTGCTCGGCCAGGTGTTCCTTCACCCAGCCGACGAGCAGTTCCAGCCGGGCGGTGACGTCCGGCGCGGCGAGCAGTTCGGTCTTCTGCGTCAGGCTGAGCCAGGGCGCGTAACCGGCCGAGTCGGCCAGCTCGGACAGGTCGGTCATCCGCTCCATCGCGTCGATCACCTGCCAGGCGCCGCGCTGCTGCAGCACGGACGTCATGAGCGCGCGGTACTCGCGGGCGAGTTCCCGGGCGCGGCCCGCCGGTGCGGGCTCGTCGAGTGTGGTGGCCTCGACCCAGAGCGCGGCGCCGGGACCGGGCACGCCGGAGCCGATGCGGGCGCGGGTCAGACCACGGATGACCGCCGCCGGCTCGCCGCTGGGCAGCCGGCCCACCTTCTCGATCGTGGCGACCACGCCGACGGAGCCGTACTCGCCCTCGATGCGGGGTACGGCCAGGAGTTCCTTGTCGCCGGTGGCGCGCGCCGCGTCGACCGCGGCCTGGGTGGTCGGGTCGAAGGTCACCGGGATGACCATCCCGGGCAGCAGGACGGCGTCGGTCAGGGGAAGTACCGGAAGAGTTGCCATCGAACACCTGCCATCACGTTGGTTGAGCGTGTCTGGCTCAAGTAACAAAACGTGTCCCTTGTTCCGGGTTGTGACCCACGCCACTGCGGAGCGCCGCGTTCCCGCGCGCCGCACTCAATGGCGGCACCCTTTGCCGCGACCCGCCGAATGGAAACAGTCGGCTATTGTTGCGGAATTACCGCGCGGTAGGTCAAACTCTTAGCCACACCCCGCCCGACACAGGGAGTAATGGCGATGGCAAGGAAAGTAATCACCGTTCTGACCGACGACCTCGACGGCGGAAAGGCCGATCGGACCGTCGAGTTCAGCCTGGACGGCGTGGCGTACACGATCGACGTCTCGGACGAGAACGCGGGCGTCCTGCGCAAGGCGCTGGATCCGTACATCAGCGCTGGCAGGCGAATCGGCCGGGGAGCGCCCGAGGTCACCCGCGGCGCCCGCCGCACCACCCGGCCGAGCACCTCGGGAATGGACCGCGAGCAGAACCGCGCCATCCGGGAATGGGCCGCCAAGAACGGGTTCGAGATTTCCGAGCGCGGGCGCATCCCGGTCTCGGTGGTCGAGGCGTACAAGAACCGCTGACCGCCACCGGTTCACCGTCGGGCATCCCGGGGTCACGCTGAGAAATCGGTGTGGCCCCGATCGGCTTTCTATGGTCGGCGCTTTTCATCCGGCTGGATACCGCCGGCATGAAATTTCCTCCGGGATCGGCTCCCACCGCGCCGGTACGCGGGAACGGCAGCGGCCGCCCGGAGGAGTCCCCCGGACGGCCGCGGCCGTTCGCCCGCTCAGTTGACCCGGATGCGCACCACGTCGATGGCCGGGGTCTGGTTGGCCCGCTCCATCATCGGGATGCGGTGCGAGCCGTCACCGGCCCAGACCGCGCACTGCGCCACGCCCGACTGCGCCAGGCCCGGGATCTGGATCAGCACGTCGTCCGGCTGGTTGCCGCCCCGCCCGTCCTCGGTGGCGACGAAGAAGGCCGGCACGTCCTGCGGGTTCGGGGGCTGCCGGGTGCTGCCGAGCATCCGGCAGGCGGTGTGGAAGTGGCCGCGTACCAGACCCTCACCGTTGAGCAGCGAGCTCTCCAGGTAGTAGCCGCCCTGGCCGGCGGCGAGGAAGCGGTCCCGCACCAGGTTCTTGGTGGTGACCCGGAGCGTGAACGGCTGGTTGCGCCGCACCTGGTTCGGGAACTGCGTGATCAGCAGCGACGGGTTGTTCGCCGCGGCGCCCACCTCACCGAACGCGGTGCTCACGCAGCGGTTGCCGTTCTGGAAGCCGTCGTGGGCCTGGAGCTGGCTGCCCGAGCAGTCCTTGGCGAGCACGTCCAGGCCGTTGCCGCCCCCGTTGTTCTGGCCGCCGCCGTTGTTGTTCCCGCCGCCGTTGTTCCCGCCGTTCTGGCCTCCGTTGTTGCCTCCGTTGTTGTTGCCGCCGTTCTGGCCCCCGTTGTTGTTCCCGCCGTTCTGGCCGCCGCCGTTGCCGGGGGTGTCGGTCAGCGCGCACTGGGCGAGCTGATCCAGGCCCTGCGGGCGCTGGGCGACCCGGCCGATGGCGGTGGCGATCCGGTTGAGCGCCGCGGTCCGCTTGTCCGCGAGCGGACGCAGGATCGCGTTGTTGATGAACTCACCGCCGTTGCGGCCCTCCGCCGCGAGCCGCCGGTTCGCCTCGGCGATCTGGGTCTCCAGCAACGCCAGGGTGCGGTCCACCTCGGCGCGGGCCCGGTCGGGCACCTGCGGCAGCCGGCCGCGGACGTCCGGGCAGGCCACGGTCGGGGTGCCGGCGCCGGCGCCGCCCGCGTTGGTCTGCTGGCACTCGGCCGGCGACATCTGGCCGTCGCCCCAGTGGTTGCGGACCCAGCGGCCGTTCTGCCAGGTACGGGTGGTGCTGCCCTGGCCGTTCGGGGCGGTCGCCCCCGGGCTCGCGGGCACGCAGGACGCCGAGGCGGCGCGGGTGGTCGTCCGCCGGTCCTGGGCGGACGAGATCTGGGTGACGGCGACGATGCCGCCGAAGACCGCGAGCGTGCCGACCACGGCCAGCATCCGCTTGCTCCGCGCGTTACCGGATGACCGGCGCGCCCGTGTGGACCTGCGCATCGAATTGCTCTCCTTCTCGATCCGGTAGTTGACTGGTGATCCCGGCGGACCGATGAATTCGGGGTGTGAGATCACTGCGACGCTCGGTCGCACGTCAATGGCCGACGATGCCCTTTCCGCACCGTCTCCGCGCCGTCCGGGCGCGGCGGGGAAGATCTGCGTCCATTCCCGATGAGGTACGGAGCGCCGTCGGCGAAGGTTCAACCGGAGATCGGAAAAAAAATCGAAAGCCGCCGTCCTCGCCGGCGAGGAGGCTCAGTCGGCGCAGAGGTGGTCGAAGGCGAACCCGCCGTCGAAGGAGTCCCGCCGGGCCGCCAGCGCCCGTACCCGCCGGAGAAGCTCGTCGCGGTCCAGGAGGGACGGCGCGGCACCGTCGAGGTCACGCAGCCGCTCCCCCAGCGCCACCACGGCCAGGTCCTCGGCGAGCCGCCCCGGTTCGACCCCGCAGGAGAAGCCGCGCGAGGTCAGCCGTACCCGCTCCAGCAGGCAGCGGCCGGGCCGCACCTCGGCCCAGGCCCAGCCCTCCGCCGGGCCGTCGGTCCAGCGCACGTGCAGGCCGCGCACGATCGGATCGGCGATGCGGCCCGCCACGTACGCCTCGACCGCCTCGACCCGGGCGAGCGCGCCCAGGTCGTTCACCGGCCCGCGCCGGCCGTCCGGCAGCCGGCCCACGATGTCCCGGAAGCCGACCGCGTCGCCGCCTTCCGGGTCGGTGCCGTCGGCGTAGGCCCGCGCGTCCAGCACGTACTCGACGAACCGGCGGACCTGCTCCGCGCTGCCCAGCGCCGGCGACTCGACGCGCAGCAGCGGCAGGCCGACAGCGGCGCAGACCGCGTCGGTCAGCCGTTCCTCCCGCCGCGCGGGCGATCCGTCGGGGACGGGCGCGGTGAACCGCACCGCGAAGCGCGGCAGCCCGGTGTCGGCGGCGCAGACCACCAGATCGAGCGACGCCCGTCCGGCGGTGCTCCACTGGCTGCCGGTGACCCCCGGCGGGCGGCCCTGCACCAGCTGGCCGAGCCGCCGCCCGGCGTGGCCGAGGTGGCCGGCACGGGCCAGGGACGGCGCGACGCCGGGCGGGATCGGCCGCAGCCAGGAGGCGGTCACGCTGCCTGTGCTCGTCATCTCGCCCCGATCCCCCCTCGTCCGGTCGACGCCCGAGTGTAGGCGGTGCGGCACGAACGGTCCGGGCGACCGGTGCGCTACCGCGCCCGTGCCTCTAGGCTCTGCCCGTGCCCAGCGGACGGACCCCGGAACAGTTCACCAAACGCAGTCTCGTCGCCGTCTCCCACGCCATCGAACGCGCCGCGCTCGCCGAGGCCGAGGACGGCCCGCTCGTCGTGCTCGCGCTGTTCCAGCGGCTGCCGTACTTCGCCCGGGAGCGCGAGGTCTACCGGCGCATCGCCGGCCGCGCCGCCGTGACGGTGGTGGCGATGGTCGGCGGACCGCCCCCCGACCTGCCCGACGGTGCCTACGGCGTGACCCTGGACGAGGCGGAGGCGCTGGCCCGGGAGTGGACGGTGGTGGCGCTGAGCCCGCGTTTCGGCGCCACACTCGTCGCACACGACCGGGCCGAGGTGGCGCCCGCGCCGACGCTGGAGTCCGGCCGCCTGTTCGAGGGGCGCTGGGGTTTCCGCCGCGACGAGGCGCTGCACGAGGCGATCCGGTTGCGCGAACAGCTCGCCGAGCGGCTGCCCGCCGCGGCACGTACCGCGCTGGACGAGGCGATCGCCCGGGTGCGGGACATCCCGGCCGGGCCGGGCGAACCGCGCGCCGAGGCGGCGCTGCGGCTGCTGGCCCGCCGCGGTGACCGGAACAACCAGCCGGTCGAGCCGGCCGAGGCGATGCTGGACGAGACCGGCCTGACCCGGTGGTCCGGCGCGGACGGGGTGACCGCGTCCGGCACGCTGCCGGTGGCGCTGGTCGGCCTGCGGGTGGAGGCGCCGCCCGGCTCGCCGGAACGCTTCGGCCGCCGCGGAGTCGCCCGCGAGGGGCACGCCGTGCTCACCGCGATCACCGCCGTGCTGCGGCCGGTCGACCGCGCGCTGCGTGTCACCGAGAACGAGTTCCAGCTCCTCCTGCCGGGGCTCGACGAGCCGGCGGCGCTGGAGGTGGTACGCCGGCTGCACGACGCCATCGGCGCGCTGGCCCGGTCGTACCCGTTCATGGCGTACACCGTGCACGCGGCGGTCGGGGTGACCACCCGGCGTCCGCTGCCCACTGCGGACCTGCGCGCGGCGGTCGACTGGGCGGTACGCAAGGGCGTGCCGGTGGCGGGCCTGCCGACGGAGACCGCCGACGCCGTGGCCGCGCCGGCCCACTGACTGGGCGGTCCGGGCGGTCCGGGCGGTCCGGCTCGATGGGAGGAGACGCGGTGCGGGTGGTGTCGCTGGTGCCGTCGCTGACCGAGGCGGTCGCGGCCACCCGCCCGGAGGTGCTGGTCGGGGCGACCGACTGGTGCGCCCATCCGGCCGGGCTGGACGTCGCCCGGGTCGGCGGGACGAAGTACCCGGACCTGGACCGGGTACTCGCGCTGGAGCCGGATCTGGTGCTGCTCAACGAGGAGGAGAACCGGCTGGCCGACGCCGAGGCGCTGCGCGCGGCCGGGGTGCCGGTCCGGGTCACCTTCCCGCGTACCGTGCCGGAGGCCCTCGACCAGCTCGGTGAGCTGGTGGTCGCGCTCGGCGCCCCGGCCGAGCCGCCGTGGCTGCGCTCGGCCCGCCGCGCGTGGGCCGCGCTGCCGGCGCCGGGGCGCGTCCGCACCGCCGTGGTGCCGGTGTGGCGGCGGCCGTGGGTGGTGCTGGGGCGGGACACGTTCGCCGGGGACGTGCTGGCCCGGCTCGGCGTGCGCAACGGCTGGGCCGACGACCCGGACCGCTATCCCCGGCCGAGCCTGGACGAGCTGCGCGCCCGGGCGCCGGAGCTGGTCGTGCTGCCCGACGAGCCGTACCGGTTCACCGCCGACGACGGGCCGGAGGCGTTCCCCGGCGCGCCGGCGGCGCTGGTGTCCGGCCGGCACCTCACCTGGTACGGCCCGTCGCTGGCCGAGGCCCCGGCGCTGCTCGCCGCCCAGCTCGCCGGTGCCACCGAGGGCCCCGCCTGACCGGTCGGGCCCGGGCGTCGGCGCTCAGGCCACCGGGGTGGCGTGCACCGGGTCCAGCTCCATCAGCGTGGTGTCGTCCACGTCGTACCCGATCGCGTTGTGCACCGCGACCACGCCCGCGACCTGGGCGGCGAGACGGCCGGCCAGCTCGACGGCGCTACGCCGGTCCAGCCGCCCGTCCATGGTGACCTCGCCGCCGCGGACCTGGACGGTGACCAGGCCGTCGCGCACCGACAGCACCCGGCGCAGCACCTCGTGCACGACCTCCTCGCGGATCTCCGCGTCGGTGCGCAGGTGCACGCGCAGCAGGTCACCGCGGGTGACGATGCCGGCCAGCCGGCCCAGGTCGTCCAGCACCGGGAGCCGCTTGACCGCCTCGTGGTCCATCAGCCGGGCCGTCGCCGCGAGCGACGCCCGCTCGTGGGTGGTGACCGCCGGGGCGGTCATCAGGTCCCGGGCGACGAGCGCGCCCGCCTTCTCCCGCGCGGTACGGCGGCGCCGCCCCTCGAAGACCCGCCGCTCGTCCGGGTGGCCGGACCGCTCCACCTTGTGCAGCAGGTCCGCCTCGGAGATCACCCCGAGCACCCGGCGGAACGAGTCCACCACCGGCACGCCGCTGATCCGCTGCCGGACCAGCACGTCGACGACCTCGCGGTACGGCGTCTCCTCCGTCACCGTCGCGACGTCCCTGGTCATCACGTCGGCCACCTGCCACGTCCTCATCACGACCTCCTCCTGCCGGGCCTCCACCAGCGACGGTAGGCGGCCGGCGGGCGCCCTGGTCAGGGGCGACGGACCGGCCGCGACGGGCCGACCGGACCGGGTACGGACGGGACCAATGACCCGGTCACGAGGGCACCTCTCGGCCCTGCTCCCCGACGCCGCGCGGCGGTGGAATGAATGTGCCACCGGGAAGCGCGGTGCGAGGCACAGGAAGGGACGTGGAGACAATGACCGCGACAATCGAGCGGACCCCCGCCGCCGAGCGGACCCCCGCCGCCACCATCGCTCCGGCGGCGCACACCGAGACCACCCGCCAGAAGGCCACCCGGTACGTCTGGGCCGGGCTGCGGCTCGCCCTGGGCTGGGTGTTCCTCTGGGCCTTCCTCGACAAGATGTTCGGTCTCGGCCACGAGACCCCGGCGAAGAACGCCTGGATCAACGGCGGCAGCCCGACCAAGGGCTTCCTGGGCAACGCGGTCGAGGGCCCGTTCGCGGACCTCTACCGGAACATCGCCGGCGCGGCCTGGGCGGACTGGCTGTTCATGGTCGGCCTGCTCGGCATCGGTGTCGCGCTGATGCTCGGCATCGGCATCCGGATCGCCGCCGTCGCGGGCGGGCTGCTCCTGGTCCTGATGTGGACGGCCGTGCTGCCCCCGGCGAACAACCCCTTCATGGACGACCACCTCATCTACGCGGGCCTGCTGGCCGGCCTGGCCCTGGTGGGCGCCGGCAACACCCTCGGCCTCGGCCGGGCCTGGGCGAGGCTCCCCCTGGTCCAGCGTCTCCCCTGGCTGAAGTGACCAGCTCGCCCCGGGGCGGGCGTCGCCGGCAGGCGGCGCCCGCCCCCTTTCGTGTCCCCGCCACGCCGGTGTGCGGGGACCGGCGCGTATCGGCCGGTCGCGATCCGGCAGGATCGACTGTGACCACACCGTCAGCATCCGAGGAGACCCGCTCATGGACAAGCCCGAGGTCGGCCCGATCGAGGGCGCGCCGCCCGCCGATCTCGTCGTCGAGGACATCACGGTCGGCGACGGCCCGGAGGCCCGCCCGGGCCAACTGGTGAGCGTGCACTACGTGGGCGTGGCCCACTCGAACGGCCGCGAGTTCGACGCCTCGTGGAACCGGGGTGAGACGTTCGAGTTCCCGCTCGGCGGCGGTCAGGTCATCGCCGGCTGGGACCAGGGCGTCGCGGGCATGAAGGTGGGCGGCCGGCGCCGGCTCACCATCCCGCCGCACCTGGGCTACGGCGCCCGGGGCGCGGGCGGCGTCATCAAGCCGAACGAGACGCTCGTCTTCGTGGTGGACCTGCTCGGCGTGCGCTGAGCGCAGCGCCGTTCGCGCCGGGCCGTCGGCACTCGCGCCGGCGGCCCGGCGTGTGCTCAGGCCGCGCAGGCCACCAGCTCGTGGGAGCGGCCGGGCAGGTTCTGGGCCCGGCCGGACAGGTCTTGGACGTGGCCGGGCAGGTCTTGGACGTGGCCGGGCAGGTCTTGGACGTGGCCGGGCAGGTCTTGGACGTGGCCGGGCAGGTCTTGCGGGCGGTCGGAGCAGCGCACCGGGAGCACCCGGTGCAGGCCGGTCACCCGCAGCACGCGGGCCACGACCGGGTCGGGGTCGGTGAGCACCAGCTCGCCGCCGCGGGCCCGGACCCGCAGGTGGGTGGCCACGAGCGCGCGGACGCCGGCGGCGGAGAGCAGCCGCACACCGGACAGGTCGACCCGCAGCACCGGCCGGGCCGGCGCCGCCCAGAGCGCGGCCCGGAACGCCGTCACCGTGGCGATGTCGATCTCGCCGACCGGGCGCAGCTCGACCACGTGATCGTGCACGTCCATCGCCACGTGGAAGCGCTCACCGCTGTGTACCATGTGGCCGAACCTACCCGGTCCCACCGACATTTCCGGACCTCGCGGCGGGGGGTTCCGGGTAGTGTCCGGGAACCGACCCCGAGCCGTCTCAGGGTCATCCCGCAGCCGCCACGCCACAGCCGCGCGGGACGCGGCGAAACGCCGTCAGGGACTGCCCTTCGCGGCGCCGCCGGGCCACAATGACCCGATGGTCGTCCCCCGCCCGCGTGCGCCCCTGCTGATCCGGCCGGTCCGCGAGCCGGCGACGGTGCCGCCGCCGCTCACCGGTCCCTGGGCGCCCGCGGACACCCGGCTCGACCGGGCCGACCTGCTGCCGCTGCCGGCCGGCGGGCACGGCCCGGAGGACGTGGTGGTCGACGGCGATGGCCGGGTGGTCAGCGGCGACGAGGACGGCCGTCTCTGGTGGTGGCCGGCCGACTCCCCGCCCGGCACGCCGCCCACCCTGCTGGCCGAGACCGGCGGGCGGCCCCTGGGCATCGAGCGCGATCCGGTCGACGGCGGGTTGCTGGTCTGCGACGCGTACCGGGGGCTGCTGCGGGTCGACCCGGCGGGCCGGGTGCACGAGCTGACCGGGACGGCGCCGCCGGTGCACCTGGCCGACAACGCGGCGGTGGCGCGCGACGGCACCGTCTACTTCACCGACTCGTCCGACCGGTTCCCGCTCTCGCACTGGAAGCGCGACCTGCTGGAGCACCGGCCCAACGGGCGGATCCTCGCGTACGACAGGCGCACCGGGCGCACCGACGTGGTCGCGGACGGGCTCTACTTCCCCAACGGGCTCGCGCTGACCCCGGACGAGTCGGCGCTGATGCTCGCCGAGACCGCCACCCACCGGCTGCTCCGGGTGGACCTGCCGGGCGGGCGGGCCACGGTGCTCACCGACCTGCCCGCGTACCCGGACAACATCTCCGCGGTCGGCGACGGCACCTACTGGGTCGCGCTGCCCAGCCCTCGGCTGCGGGCCATGGAACGGCTGCTGCCGCATCCCCGGGTCCGGCAGATCGTGGCCCTGCTGCCCGGGGCGGTACAGCCGCAGCCGCGCCGCTACGGGCTCGTCGCGCTGGTCGACGGCACCGGCCGGGTGCTGCGCACGCTGCACGGCCCGAGTGGGGCGTACCCGATGGTCACCGGCGTGCGGCAACACGGCCGCCACCTCTGGCTGGGCAGCCTGACCGCGACCGGGGTGGCCCGCGTCGGCCTGGACTGAGCACGACGCGGGGCCGGCCCGCGCGGACGCGGGCCGGCCCCGTGGCCGTTCCTCCCCAGGTTCAGCCGCCGCTGTTGCTCCGCGAGGGGGCCGGGGCCGGTGACGACCCGCCGGCCACCGCGCCCGGGTGCGGCGTGGCGCTCTGCGTGGGCTTCAGCCCCGCCGGTACGGGCAGCGCGCTGCCCTTGGCGAACTCTTCCCAGCCGACGTTCCAGGCGGTGAAGCCGTTGCCCTGGTCGAGCGTCACCTCGGTGCCCTTGACCGTCACCAGGTCACCGACCTGCGTGATGCCCATCAGCCAGTCCGCGGCGGTGGCCGAGACGTTGGTGCAGCCGTGCGAGACGTTCGTGCTCCCCTGGTCGCCCTCCGACCACGGCGCCGAGTGGATGAACTCGCCGCCCCAGGTCAGCCGCTGGGCGTCGTCCACGTCGACCACGTAGCCGCCGTTGGGCTCACCGCGGGTGTCGAACGTGGTGTGCTCGTGCTTCTCCATGATCACCATCGTGCCGCTGGACGTCGGCGTGCTCGGCTTGCCGAGGCTGACCGGGATCCTCTTGAGCACCTTGCCGTCCTGGTAGACGGTCATCTGCTTGGTCGCGTTGTCGATGTCGAGCGTCACCTGCCGGCCGACCTTGGCGCTCGCGATCCGGTCGGAGTCGCCGATCGCGTCCTTGCCGATGGGCAGCCCCTGCAACGCGCTGCGCACGCTGATCTTCGTGCCCGGCTTCCACCGGTCCGGCGCCCGGTACTCGGCCTGCTTGCCGTCGGCCACCCAGGACCAGGTGCCCGGCTGCGGCGGGTCGGTCTTCACGAACAGCCGGCGCTGCACGTCCGCGCGGGCCTCCTTGGGAATCGGCGGGTCGAATCCGAGCACGACCGGCATCGCCGTCCCGTACGTCTGATTCGGCCGGAAATACAATTCACTGGTGACGGCCGGTTTGGTGGATTTGGCCATCGTCGTGAACGTCGTCTTCTGCGTGGCGGTCTTGCCGGAATGGCCGGTCGCGGTCACCTCCGCGGTGTACGTCCGGGAATTGGCGAGCGGCCGGTCCGGCACCCAGCCGGAGCCGTCCTCACGCGGCTGGGCCGGCACGGCGTTGCCCTTGTCGTCGGTCAGCTTGACGGCGGTCACCTTGCCGTTGCTCACCTTCGCACCCACCTCCGCGCTGATCGGCACGTCCCGGGTGCGGTCGGCCGGCGTCACGGAGACCGACGGCGGTGCGGCCTCGGCCCGTTTCGCCGCCGACTTCGGGCCGGCGGTGCACGCGCCGACCGCCAGTGGCGCGGCTGCGACGGTCATCGCGAAAAGCGTCAGTCGGCGCCTCGCAAACATATTTCGCCCCCCATTTCCGAACCCTCTCGCCCACATTCTGTAGGCCCGGGATCGCGCCGTGGCACCTTCGGCGGAATTGATCGGAAACAGCTGCGCGAATTGTGCCGGACAGGTAATTCCCGTCCCAGGTTGCGCCGCACGCGCCCTCCGCCCGGTTCCCCCCGCCCGCGCCCGTCTCGCACCCCCCGCGCCCCGCCCGCGACCCGCCCCACCCCGGCCCACCCCGGCCCACCCCGGCCCACCCCGGCCCACCCCGTCGATCATGAAGTTAGCCGCGCGGTGTGTCCGTTTTCTCCCCGCCAACCTCATGATCGACCCAGCGAGGGCGGGCGCGAGGGGCCGGTGCCGCGAGATCTTGGTACCAAACGGCCCTCAGAGGGGCGCTTTCCTACCAAGATCCCGGCCTGTCCCACCCGCCGAAACAGCTATCCCGCGAGACGGACAGCGCCGGGCGCCGCAGGTCAGTCAACCCGGGCTCTCGCCCACGCCACCGCACCACTGCCGCGATCTTGCAGTTGCGGCCCTCGAGAAGGGTGCGAATCGGGCACATCGGGGGCAGCAAGTGCAAGATCGCGAGCGGGTGGCGGGGACGCGTGCGGCCCCGGCCCCCTGGTGGGGGCCGGGGCCGGGAGCGGGCGGGTCAGACGTTGGCTACCAGCAGGGCGGGCTGCTCGACGCAGTCGGCGACGTGGCGCAGGAAGCCGCCGGCCACGCCACCGTCGCAGACCCGGTGGTCGAACGTGAGACTGATCTGGGTCACCTTGCGTACGGCGAGCTGCCCGCCCACCACCCACGGCTTGTCGACGATCCGGCCGACGCCGAGCAACGCCGCCTCCGGGTGGTTGATGATCGGCGTGGAGCCGTCCACGCCGAACACGCCGTAGTTGTTGAGCGTGAACGTCCCGCCGGTCAGCCGTGCCGGCGGCAGCGTGCCGGCCCGGGCCGCCGCCGTGGTCTCGGCGAGCGCGGCGGCCAGCTCCCGGGTGGTGAGCCGTTGCGCGTCGCGCACCACCGGCACGACCAGGCCCCGGTCGGTCTGAGCGGCGATGCCCAGATGTACGCCCGCGGACTGCACGATCCGCTGCCCCTCGGTGTCGACGTGCGCGTTGAGCTGCGGATACCTCCGCAGGCCGCTGAGGCAGATCCGGGCCAGCAGCGCCAGGATGCTCACCGGTGCGTCAGGGGTGGCCGCGTTGATCGCGGCGCGCGTCTCCAGCAGGCCGGTGGCGTCCACGTCGACCCAGATGGTCACCTCGGGGATCTCCCGCCGGCTGCGGGAGAGCTTGTCGGCGATCACCTTGCGGATGCCGGTGAGCGGGATGACCGTGTCACCGTCGCCCGCCGGGGCGAGCCCGGCGTGCGCGGCCGGGGCGTCCGGCACCGCGGCCAGCCGGGCCGGCGGAGCGGGGGCGGCCACGGCGGCGTCCAGGTCGGCCCGGCGGATCACGCCGCCCGGCCCGGTGCCGCGCAGCGACGCCAGGTCGATGCCGTGCTCCTTCGCCAGCCGCCGCACGATCGGCGAGATCACCAGCGGCGCCGCCGGTCCGCCGGTCCGTGCGGGATCGGCACTCCGGTCCGCCGAGACGGACGCGCCACTCGGAGCGGACGACCCGGCCGGAACCGGACCCGCCGGGGCCGGAGAGCCCGCCGGAACCGCGGCCGCAGAGGCCGCCGGAACCGCCGCCGCAGAGGCCGCCGGAACCGGGCCGGCCGGGGCCGGAGCCCCGGACGCGGCCGCCGGACCGGGCGAGGGGTCCGCCGCGTTCGGCGTACCGGGCTCGGGGGCCAGCGCCAGCCGTGGCCTGCGCCGCCGCCGGCCCGTGCCGCCGTGGCCGGTGCCGTAGCCGATCAGGACGTTGCCGGAACCGGCCCGCTCCTCCTCGCGGTAGGTGGCGTGCGGGTCGGGGGCGCCGTCGAGCGGGGCGATGGTGATCAGCGGCTGGCCCACCGGGCGTACCTCACCGGCCGCGCCGTGCAGGGCCACGACCCGGCCGGCGTACGGGCACGGCACGTCGACCACGGCCTTGGCGGTCTCCACCTCGACCACCGTCTGGTCCACGGTCACCACGTCGCCGACTGCGACCCGCCACTCGACGATCTCCGCCTCGCTCAGCCCCTCCCCCAGGTCCGGCAGGAGGAAGTCGCGGGTTCCGACAACGGTGCTCATGCCGCCACCCACCGGCTGTCGGGCTGGTCGTCCCACTGCAACCGGGCCACGGTGTCCAGCACCCGGTCGACCGAGGGCAGGTGCGTGTGCTCCAGCATCGGCGCCGGGTACGGGATGTCCAGCCCGGACACCCGCAGCACCGGGGCGTGCAGCGCGTGGAAGCAGCGCTCCTGCACCCGGGCGGCGATCTCCGCGCCGACACCGGCGAAGCCCTGCGCCTCCTGGATCACCACGCACCGGCCGGTACGGCGTACCGAGGCGGTGACCGTGGCGTCGTCGAACGGCACGATGCTGCGTACGTCGACGACCTCCAGGTCCCAGCCCTCCTCGCGGGCGGCCTCGGCGGCGGCGAGCGCGACCGGCACGGCCGGCCCGTACGCGATCAGCGTGGCGTCGGTGCCGGTGCGGCGCACCACGGCGGTGCCGATCGGCGCGGTACGGGCGGGCAGCTCGGCCTCGGCGCTGGTGAAGTAGAGCTTCTTGGGCTCCAGGAACACCACCGGGTCCGGGTCGTCGATGGCGGCGCGCAGCAGCGAGTACGCGTCGTCCACCGTCGCCGGCGTGACCACCTTCAGGCCGGGGGTGTGCGCGTAGTACGCCTCGGACGAATCGCAGTGGTGCTCCACGCCGCCGATGCCGCCGGCGTACGGCACCCGGATGACGATCGGCACGCTCAGTGCGCCGCGGGTGCGGTTGCGCAGCTTCGCCACGTGCGAGGCGATCTGCTCGAACGCCGGGTACGCGAACGCGTCGAACTGCATCTCGACGACCGGTCGCAGGCCGGACATGGCCAGGCCGACGGCGAACCCGACGATGCCGGCCTCGGCCAGGGGGGTGTCGAAGCAGCGCTTGTCGCCGAAGCGGGCCTGCAGCCCGTCGGTGATCCGGAAGACGCCGCCGAGCTGGCCGACGTCCTCACCGAAGACGAGCACCCGGTCGTCGTCGAGCATCGCGTCGGCGAGCGCGGCGTTGAGCGCCTTCGCCATGGTCATCGTGGCCATCAGGCGTCCCCCTCCGCGTCGGCGGCCAGCTCGGCCCGGACCATCTCGCGCTGCTCGGCGAGCTGCGGCGTCGGCTCGGCGTACACGTGGTCGAACAGGCTCAGCGGGTCCACGGTGGGCTGGGAGTCCATCCGGCGGCGCAGCGTCGCGGCGTACTCCTCGGCCTCCGCCGCGATGGCCGCGACGGCGGCGTCGTCGAGCACGCCCCGGGCCCGCAGGTACGCCTCGAGCCGGGCGATCGGGTCGCGGTCGCGCCACGCCTCGACCTCGTCGGCGTCGCGGTAGCGGGTCTGGTCGTCGGCGTTGGTGTGCGGCTCCATCCGGTAGGTGTGCGCCTCGACCAGGTAGGGGCCCTTGCCGGCGCGGGCGTGCGCCACGGCGCGCTCCAGCACCGCGAGGACGGCCACCGGGTCGTTGCCGTCGACCTGCTCGCTGGGTACGCCGTAGCCGACGCCCTTGTAGGCCAGGCTCGGCGCGGCGGTCTGCCGGGACAGCGGCACGCTGATCGCGTACTTGTTGTTCTGCACCAGGTAGACGACCGGCGCCTTGAACACGGCGGCGAAGTTGATGCCCTCGTGGAAGTCGCCCTCGCTGGTGGCGCCGTCGCCGATGAACGCCAGCGCCACGGTGTCGCGCCCCTGGTACGACTCGCCGTAGGCCAGCCCGGCGGCGTGCACGCACTGGGTCGCCAGCGGGGTGCACTGCGGCGCGGTGTGGGTGACGGCCGGGTCGTACCCGCAGTGCCAGTCGCCGCGCAGCAGCGTGAGCACCTCGACCGGGTCGAGGCCGCGGGCGGTCAGCGCCATCGACTCGCGGTACGTGGGGAACACCCAGTCGGTGTCGCGCAGCGCGAGGACGCCGCCGATCTGGCACGCCTCCTGACCGCGGGCGGACGGGTAGACGGCGAGGCGGCCCTGCTTGGTCAGCGCGGTGGCCTGCACGTCGAAGCGGCGGCCGACGACCATCCGCCGGTACATCTCGCGCAGCGTCTCGACCGGCGGCTCCGGGTAGTCGTCGCGGGCCGGCAGCGGGGTCCCGTCGGGTTCGAGCAGCCGGACCGGCTCCCGCTGCGGCATGAAGCCGGCCGACGGGTCGGGTGCGGCCGGGGTGGTCTTCCGGCGGGTGCGCGGGGATGCCCTGCGGACCGCCTGGGGTGTGGTCGTCACGGCGGGGACCTCCTGGACGTGTGGTGGCCCTATGCTCCCGGTAGTGGATGATTGACTCAACATCCGGGATGAACGCGGGACGAATGGCACGGGAGGGCGGCTGCGATGAGCCATGAGACCGGCGCCACACCGGGCGCGGCGGGCGGAACGGGACGTTCGGCCGGGCCGCTGGACGAGGTCGACCGGCGGATCCTGCGCGAACTGGTCCGCGACGCCCGGGTCTCCATCCGTACGCTCGCCGAACGCGTGCACGTCTCCCGCACGAACGCGTACGCCCGGGTGGAGCGGCTGCTGCGTGACGGGGTGCTGACCGGGTTCACCGCGCGGGTCGCGCCGGAGCCGGCCGGGCTGGGCACGTCGGCGTACATCGCGCTGACCATCGAGCAGAACACCTGGCGGGAGGTCTCCGCCGAGCTGGCCCGGGTGCGCTACATCGAGCACGCGGCGCTGCTCAGCGGCGAGCACGACGTCCTCGCCCTGGTCCGGGCGCCGGACAACGCCACGCTGCGGGACGTGGTGCTGGACCGGGTGCAGAGCATCGCCGGGGTGCTGTCCACCCGTACCTGGCTGGTGTTCGAGGAGTTCGACGGCACGCAGAGCCCCTGGGACTGACCGGTCAGCGTTCCGGCGGCGACTCCAGCCCTTCGGCGTCGGCCCGGTCGAGCAGCGGCTGGAGCGAGTACCGCCGCCTGTCCAGCCCGGCGTGCGGGTCGCCGCGCCCGGCGAACCGCGCCGGCATGGTGAGCACGTCGAAGTCCTCGGGCCGGGCGCCGTCCAGCTCGGACCAGTCCAGCGGCGCCGAGACCAGCGCCGCCGGCGTCGGCCGGATCGAGTACGCCGAGGTCATCGTGTGGTCGCGGGCCATCTGGTTGTAGTCGACGAAGACCGGCCGGTCCCGCTGGTCACGCCACCAGGTGGTGGTGACCAGGTCGGGCAGGCGGCGCTGCATCTCCCGGCCCAGCGCCAGGACGGCCCGCCGGCACTCGCCGAAGCTCCAGCGCGGCTCGATCGAGACGTAGACGTGGATGCCGCGCCCGCCGGTGGTCTTCGGGAAGCCCTCCAGGCCCAGCTCGGCCAGGTACGCGCGTACCTCGTGCGCCACCGGCACCACCTGCGCGAAGTCGACTCCGGGCATCGGGTCGAGGTCGATGCGCAGCTGGTCGGGGTGTTCCACGTCGTCCTTGGACACCGGCCACGGGTGGAACCGCAGCGTGCCCAGGTTGGCCGCCCAGATCACCACCGCAAGCTCGCTCGGCGCCACCTCGTCGGCGGTGCGGCCACTGGGGAACGTGATGTGCGCGGTGCGGACCCAGTCGGGCGCGCCGGCCGGGAGGCGCTTCTGGTAGAACGCGTCACCCTTGTTGGTCTGCCGGGTGGCGACCTTGGCGCCCTCGAACACGCCGCGCGGCCAGCGTTCCAGCATGGTCGGCCGGTCCCGCAGCGCGCGCAGGATGCCGTCGCCGACGGACAGGAAGTAGCGGACCACGTCCAGCTTGGTCAGCCCGCGCTCCGGGAAGTAGGGCTTGTCGGGGCTGGAGACGCGGACCAGCCGCTCTCCCACCTGGATCTCCTGCGCCGCTGTGGTCGCCACCGCCACACCTTGACATCCTTTTCCGCCCTGAAGGACGGAGATTCCTTCCACGCTGCGCGTGGACGGCGCGGCGTCTGGGTGGGTTACCGCTTCACCGCGCGGCGCCGGGACGCGTCCCGGTCTTACCTGCGCTCCACGGTCGTTTCCGTTGTCCGCCTGTCCGGCGGCCAACACGTTCAGCGCCGCGTTCACGTCCCGGTCGTGGGCTGCTCCGCAGGGGCAGTCCCACGCTCGGATGTCCAGGGCCATCTTGTCGTTGATGCGTCCACACTTCGAGCACATGCGGGTGGACGGGAAGAACCGGTCCACCCGGCCGAAGGTGCGCCCGTGCCGGGCGGCCTTGTACTGCAGCATGGCGATGAAACTGGCCCACCCGGCGTCGTGGACGCTCTTGGCCAACCGGGTCCTGCCGAGACCGGTCACGCACAGGTCTTCGACGTACACCGCTTGGTTGTCGCGGATGATCTGCGTCGAGAGCTTGTGCTGCCAGTCCCGGCGGGTGTCGACCACCTGCGCGTGAGCACGGGCGACCTTGACAACGGCCTTCCTGTGGTTGGCCGAGCCCTTCTGCTTGCGGGAAAGGGCCTGTTGCAGCCGCTTGAGCCTGCGGGCCGCGCGGCGCAGGAACTTTGGTGCGGCCACCTTCGTACCGTCCGAGAGTACGGCGAAGTGTGTCAGGCCCAGGTCGATACCCACCTGCGAGTCCAGCTCGGGCAGCGGCTCGACGGTGGTCTGCACGACGAACGAGGCGAAGTACCGCCCGGCCGCGTCCTTGATGATCGCCACGCTGGACGGGGCCGAGGGCAGCGTCCGTGACCAGCGGACCGCGAGGTCGCCGACCTTCGGCAGCCGCAGGCGGCCGTTGTCGAGAACCTTGAACCGGGAGTTCTTCGTGAACCGGATGGCCTGCCGGTTGTCCTTGCGCGACCGAAACCGCGGCGGCGCGACCGTGCGTCCCTTGCGCTTGCCCGAGATCGAGGCGAAGAAGTTACGGTAGGCCGTGTTCAGATCCGCGAGTGCCTGCTGCAGCACCACGGCCGAGACTTCACCCAGCCACGCCCGCTCCGGGGTCGCCTTCGCCTCGGTGATCAGACGGCGGGACAACTCGGCGTCCGAGACGTACGGCAAGCCTTGTTTCCGTGCCTGCTGACGCAGGCGCAGCCCGTCGTTGAACACCACCCGCGCGCACCCGAACGCCCGAGCCAGCTCGATCTGCTGGCCGGGCGTCGGGTAGACGCGGAACTGGTAACGAAGCTGCACAACAAGCACCGTATCAACTTGGTCTATGGCTGAAGCTTCAGGCATCCGTACTGGCAGGCACTGCGTTTTCGCGATGCATGTCTACTTGGTCCTCGTGACGAAGTTTCGGCATAAGGTGTTCGCCGGCCGGCACCTGACCCGGATTGAGGCGATCATGCGATATGTCTGCGCCGACTTCGAGGCCGAGCTGGTGCAGTTCAACGGCGAGAACAACCACGTCCACCTGCTCGTGAACTTCCCGCCGAAGGTGGCGGTGACCCGGCTGGTCAACAGCCTCAAGGGCGTGTCCTCGCGTCGCCTGCGGCAGGAGTTCCCCGACCTGGTGCACCACTACTACCGGGCCAACAAGCTCTGGTCGGGCTCGTACTTCGCGGGCTCCGTCGCCGGCGCACCACTGAGCCTCGTGAAGCAGTACATGGACCAGCAGAACCGTCCCGGTCAAGGCACTGCTCAGGCCTAACGGGCCTCCCAGCGCGGGCCCTCACCCCCGGCCAAAAGGCCGGAGCACTGGCCCACATTCCGGTAGCGAGCCTTCCCGGCCGTGGGGACCGGCTCACCGGGACTCCGCCGTGACCGACAGCCGGATCCAGGCGTCGACCCAGGCCCGTACCGCCGGTTCGCCGGGGTCGGCGCCGAGCGCACCGGCCAGTCCGGACAGGGCCGCGCCGCAGCGGTCCAGGCCGGCTCCGCCGAGCCCGGCCGCCGTCGCGCGCAACCGGTCGGGGAAGCCGGCCGGCAGGTGCCGCAGGCCGGTGTGCGCGGCCTGGGCGAGCAGCGCCGACGCCGTACCCAGCGCGGCCGCGACCGGGTCGGGCCGGGCGTCGACCGCGCCGGCCAGCCGCCCGTCGCCCGCGCCGGGCGCCAGATCCGGTACGACCACCGCGTCGGCGACCACCGCCAGCGGCTCGACGACGAGTCCGTCGGCGCCGCGGCGCACCGTCCCGCTGACGTAGCGCGGCCGCCCGTGTGTGCCGTCGAGCGCCGCCGCGAGCGCGTCGAGCGCGCCCGGTGCGGCGGCGTGGTGGGTCGCGGTGACAGTCGCCGTGCCGCCGTCGGCCCCGGTCACGGTGGCGTCGAGGCGCTGCTCACCGGCCGCGTACCCGATGGCGCGCACCTCGCCGAGCGCGAGGACCCGCACCGACTCGGCCGCGGTGCGGGGACGCAGCAGCCGGGGTGGCCGCCCGGCCAGCTCGGCGGCGAGCGCGTCCGGGTCACCGGTGAGCAGGCCGGGCGGCAGCTCGGACCACGACCCGGTGCCGGGGGTGACTGTGGTGCGGGCCAGCCGGCCGGCGGCGAACCGGAGCCGGTGCGCGGCGCTGCGCACCGCCGACTCGGAGACCACGTTGCCGGTGGCGAGCGCGCCGAGCGTGGTACCGGTGACCCGCCGCCCCGCGAGTTCGTGCCCGGTGGGCGGGCCGTCGCCGGTGACGGGGTAGGCGCGGCGCAGCACCAGCACCGAGACGGCCGCCGGGTGGGCGAGCACCACGTCCACGCCCACCTCGCCGCCGCCCTCCCGGACCCGGACGCCGAGGCCGGTCAGGCGTACCCGCCGCAGCGGCGTCTCCGCCGGCTCGTGGGTGCCCAGCACCCGCTCCGGCGGCGTGGCACCGGAGTTGGCCACCGCGCGCCGCCGCGCGGGCAGCTCGGCGAGCAGGCCGGCGAACGTCTCCGGCCGGTACCGGGCGCCGCGCGCGGCGTACGCCTCCAGTTGCCCGGCCAGGTCGTCCACCGCCAGCAGCGGCCAGCGCAGACCGGCCGCGTCGAGGTCGCGCCGGGCCGCCGCGAGCCGGGCGGCCACACCGGAACCCAGGTGCGCGGCCCCGGTCAGCAGCACGTCGGCGGCCAGCGCCACCGCCGCGTCCAGCGCCGGATGGTCCGTCGCGCTGGCCGCGCCGCCGACGCGGACCTGCGCCTCGGAGCGGTCCGGCTGCTCCCGGTCGGCCGTCCGGCACGCCCACACCGCGAGGGCGATCGCCTCGCCCCCGTCGTCGGCCGCGTCGCCGCGCGCGTACCCGATCTGGCGGGGCACCAGGAAGCGGACCGTACCGGTGGGCAGTTCCACGCGCGGGACCGGGTCGGCGGCGTCCGGCCGGTGGACCACCGCGGTGTAGCCGCGCCGCCGGCGCCGCTGCGCGGCGGCGAGCGCGGGCGCGTCGATCGCGGCGGCCAGTTCGGCGTCGGTGACGTCCCCCGGCGACCACCGCCACGGCTCGCCACCGCCCAGGGCGTCCTCCCGGCCGGACACGCCGGCGTCCCGGTCCGGTGCGGTGTCGTGGTCCGGCACGGCATGCCGGTCCGGCGCCGCGGGCTGGGCCGGCGCGGCCGCGTGGCTCGGCGTGGTGGCGGCGTGCGCGCGCTGGTAGGTCAGCACGACGGCGAGCAGGTGCCGGCACACGCCCGGCGCCGGGCAGGAGCAGCAGGCGGCCGCCAGCCCGCCGCCCGGCGGGAGCGTGACAGTCACCCCGTCCGGGTACGCGGCGCGCACCGCTCCGTCGGCGTCCTCGGTGAGCGTGGGCCGCTCGCCGGCGTCGACCTCCTTGGAGGCGCGTTTCACCAGGCCCCTGTTGCTCAGCGCGGCGAGCACGTCCGGGGTGAGCGCGATCAGGTCGTCGCGGGTCATGCGGTCCCCCTACCGGCCCACGTGCTCGGCCACGAACGCGGCCAGCTCGCCCGGTGTCATCGCGCCGACCGCGGCGCCCACGTCGGCCAGCCGCTGGGCGGTGGCCCGGTCGTACGCCGGGTCGGCCTCCTCGTCCAGCGCAGCGAGGGCCAGCACGTGCGTGCCCTGCTCCACGAGTTGCTTCACCGACCGGACCAGACGACCGGCGTCCCCGCCCTCGTAGAAGTCGGACACAAGCGCGACGATGGCCCGGCGCGGGTTCTCCACGAGCTGCGCGCCGTACGCGACCGCGCGGGCGATGTCGGTGCCGCCGCCGAGCTGCACCTTCATCAGCAGCTCCACCGGGTCGTCCACGTCGGAGGTCAGGTCGACCACCTCGGTGTCGAAGGCGACCAGGTGGGTCCGTACGCCGGGCAGCCCCCACAGGCAGGCGGCGGTCACCGCGGCGTGGATCACCGAGCCGAGCATCGAACCGGACTGGTCCACCAGCAGGATCACCTGCCAGCGGTCGAGGTGGCGGCGGGTGCGGGAGAAGAAGTGCGGCTGCCGTACGTGCAGCCGGCGCTCGTCCGGCCGCCAGTGCGCCAGGTTCGCCCGGATGGTGCGCCGTACGTCGAAGTTGCGGGCCTGCCGGAACCGGCTGGGGCGGCGCGCCCGGGGCCCGGAGAACGACTGCCGGACGTCGGCGGCCAGCCGCTCGACCAGTTGCCGCACCACCGCCTCGACCAGCTTGCGGGCCAGCCGCAGCACCTGCGGGTCCATCAGGTGCTTGGTGCGCAGCACCGCGCGCAGCAGCGCCGGATTCGGCTCGACCCGGGCCAGCACCGCCGGGTCGGTGACGACCTCGTGGATGCCGTACCGCTCGACGGCGTCGCGTTCCAGCCGCTGCACCGTCTCCTTCGGGAACAGCCGGGTGATCCCGTCCAGCCAGTCCACTGTCGTCAAGGCGGACGGGCCGGACCCGCCCCGCCGCACGTCGCGGCGGCCGAGTTCGGCGTCGCGGCCGTAGAGCCAGTCCAGCGCCGCGTCCCGGCCGGCCGCCTCGGCCGACAGGCCGCCCAGGCTGTCCTGCGCGGCGTCGCCGAGCACCAGCCGCCAGCGTTCCCGCATCGGGTCGGTCACGTCCCGTCCCCCTCCCACAGCCCTTCCCGGGTCAGCACCGCGTCGACCCTCTCCTCCACCGCGCGGGCGGCGGCCACCAGCAGCGGGTCGGCGTCCAGCCGCAGCAGGTCACCGGGCGGCGCGTCGCCGCCGTGCAGCGCCTGCACGTGCCGGGCCACCGCCGCCCGTTCCCGGGGCGGGAACCAGCCGAACGCCTGCCGCAACGCCGGCAGCGCCACCAGGAAGTCGTGCGCGCCCATCGAGGCGAGCAGTTCGTCCACCACTGTGAGCAGCGCCGCGTCGCCGCTGGCCACCTCCTCCCGGGCCAGCGCGAACAGCCCGCCCAGCCAGTCGCCGAGCGTGTCCGGCGCGGCCACGGCCCGGACCGCGCGGGCGGCGTCCGGCACGTCGCCCAGCGACCAGGCCAGGCCCAGCGCCGCGCCGCGCAGGTCCGGCGGGGCCGCCGCGTCGGCCGCCACCCGCCCGGCCACGGCCAGCGCGTCGGCCGGGTCGAGGCCCAGCGCCGGGCCGGCGTGGCGGACCGCGTCCCGGACCGCGACGAGCGCGGTCAGCCGGCCCGGGTCGGCGGGCGCGGCCGCCGCGCGTACGCCCTCGACGAGCCAGAGCGCGCGGCGTACGGCGGCGATGATCAGCGCGCCCAGCGGGGCGGTTCCGGCGCTGCCGAGGAGCCGGTCGTGCCGCCACAGGGCCAGTGCCACGGCCAGCGCCCGGCCCAGCGCCCGCAGGTCGGTGACCCCGCCGGCGGCGCGGGCGATCGCGGTGAGCGTGCGAGCAGAGTGCTCGGGCAGCCCGGCCAGCGCGGTGTCGAACAGCGTCGTGGCGAGCGCGTCCACGTCCGCGCCGATCAGCGTCACCCGCTCCTCGATCCGGGCGGTGACCGCGTCCAGGACCGTCGGGCCGTACCCGCCGGCCTCGATCACCCGGGCGAGCCGGTCCGCCGACGGCGCGGGCGACCAGCGTTCGGTGAGCAGCGCGTCCGCGCCCACCCGCGGGCCGCTCTCGCGGGTGTGGCCGGGTACGTCGAGCAGCCGCAGCCGGTGCAGCAGACGGCTGCGGGCGAGGTCGTCCGCGTCGGTCAGGTCCAGCTCGACCGTCGCGTGTCCGTCGATGCGGTGCCGTTCCAGCTCGGCGTCGACGTCGTGCACGAGCGGCGGGAGCGGCGTGTCCGGGTGCAGGCGGCCCACCCGGTCGCCGCTGAGCGCGGCCACCATCTCCACCACCACCGGGTGGGCGCCGGGTGCCAGCGTGCCCCGGGTCGCCCACGGCAGCGGCTGGTCGAGCGCGTCGGTGACCAGCGCGGAGACCAGCCCGTCGAGCACGTCGACCCGGCCCGGGTGGGCGTGGCCGCGCAGCCGGGCCAGGCCGCCGGCCATGCTCCGGGCGGCGATCAGGTCGGCGGTGGAGACGGGCTGCCGCCGGGTACGCAGCCGGGCCGCCACCGCCTCGGTGAGCGCCTCGGCTGCCCGGCTCGGGCCGTCCTCCCAGACCCGCTGGTAGTACGCCGGTGAGGGCATGCCGGACTGGTAGCCGACGAACGCGTCGAGGCGCCGGAACGAGTACGGCACGAGGTAGCTACCCGCCACCGCGCCGGACGCCGGGGCGGGCACCTCCGGCCAGTCGTCCTCCTCCGGGCCGCCGCTGTCCGGGCCGGTGCCGTCCGGACCCGCGGTCAGCCGGACCAGGGCGGGACGGTGGAAGCCACCGGTCACCACCAGCACCGGGCGGCCGGCGGCCCGGCGCCGGGCGGCGCGTACCCAGCGGGCCATGTACGCCTCCCGGGCGGTGTCGTCCTCCCCGGCCGCCGACTCGCCGCGCAGCACGTCGAAGTACGTATCGAGCCGCTCGGCCAGCCCGTCGTCCGGGCCGATCTCGAACAGGTGGTCCCAGAGCGCGTCCACGTTGTCCACGGCGAGCGTGGCGCAGAGCCGGCGGACCGCCTCGGCGTACCGCTGGTCGGCGTCGGCGTACCGGTTGGCGCGGTCGCTGAGCGCGGGATGCCACGCGGGCAGGTCGATGAAGCGCAGCTGCGCGCCTGCCTCCCGCCCGGCGGTCAGCGCCACCCACTCCGGCGAGTACGCGCAGAACGGGCTCCAGGAGGCGTACCGCCGCGTGCCGTCGCGGTGCGCGGTGAACACGGCGATCGGCAGCTCGTGGTCGAGCAGCAGCTCGTCCATCCGCCCGTTCAGGTCGGCCGGCCCCTCCACCAGCACGTACGCCGGTCGCAGCCGCGCCACGGTGGCCGCGACCAGCCGGGCGCAGGCCGGACTGTGGTGCCGGACGCCGAGGAACGTGACGCCGCCGGGCGCCTCGGTGGCGCTCACCCGGGCAGCAGGTGCCGGGCGTCGTGCACCGCCCGCCACTGCGCGCCGGAGCGGCGGGACACCTGCTGTTCCAGGTAGCGCCGCAGCCGGGCCAGGTCCTCCGCGTCGTCCTTCGCGGCGGTGCCGGCCAGGCAGGCGACCAGGTCGGCGGCGTCGCCGGGTTCGCCGCGCAGGAACCAGCCCCGCAGCCCGACCGCGTGCGCCACCGACACCGCCTCCGCGGTGCTCATCACCGCCGACAGCCGCTCCATCGCGTCGCCGCGTTCGGTGATCCCGGTCCGCAGCTCCCGGAACGTGGTGACCAGCACCTCCAGCAGGTCGCGGCGGGGCGGCGCGGTCACACCGGAGCGGCGCAGCAACTCGCCCGCCTCCGCCTCCACCAGTTCCAGCTCGGTGCCGAGGTCGGGGATCGGGAACACGGTCTCGAAGTTGAACCGCCGCTTGAGCGCGGCGCTCATCTCGTTGACGCCCCGGTCCCGGGTGTTCGCGGTGGCGATCACGTTGAACCCCTCGCGGGCGAACACCATGGCGTCGGCGCCCGGCAGCTCCGGAATGGCGAGCACCCGGTCCGACAGCGGGGAGAGCAGGCAGTCCTGCACCTCCAGCGGGCAGCGGGTGATCTCCTCGAAGCGGACCACCCGCCCCTCGGCCATGCCGCGCAGCAGCGGCGCCGGCACCAGCGCGCGCGGCGACGGGCCGTCCGCGACCAGCAGCGCGTAGTTCCACGAGTAGCGGATCTGGTCCTCGGTGGTGGCCGCGCCGCCCTGGATGGTCAGCGTCGAGTCGCCGCTGACCGCGGCGGCGAGCAGCTCCGACAGCAGCGACTTGGCGGTGCCCGGCTCGCCGACGAGCATCAGCCCGCGGCTGGTCGCCAGCGCCACCAGCGCCCGGTCGATCAGCGACGGGTCGCCGACGAACTTGCGCCGGATCCCCGCGGCCGGGTCGCCGAGGATGAACCGGCGCGCGGCGCGCAGGCTCAGCCGCCAGCCAGGCGGGCGCGGATCACCGTCGGCGGCGGCCAGCGCGGCCAGCTCGTCGGCGTACCGGACCTCGGCCGGGGGCCGCTGGGCCCGCTCGGCGGTCGGGTCGAGCGTGGTCACCGGGTCACCTCCGCCAGGTCGCGCAGCACCTCGGAGACGGTGACGTCGTCCAGGTCGCCGAGGCGGACCTTGCCGCCGCGCGGGAACCAGTCGCCGTGCGGTACGTCGTTCACCCAGATCGCCTCGATCTTCTGGTCGGGGAACATGTCCACCACGCCGACCGCGATGCCGGGGTCCAGGTCGATCACCACGGCCCGGTCGCCGGGGACGTCGCGTTCCAGCCAGCTCTGGATGCCGGCGTCCTGCGGCATGCCGCGCCGCCAGCCCCGCCGTTCCAGGCTGAGCAGCCGCCCGGCCGGGACCGTGACGCCCATGTGGCGGTGCAGCAGCGCCTCGCCGCGCTCGGCCGCGTCCAGCCGGTACACCTCGCGGCCGAGCTGCGGGAAGGGCTGGAGGATCTCGTAGTCGGCGAAGACCTCCGCCCACGCCGGCACCGCCGCGCCGAGGTGCAACGGGTGGGCGATGGTGACCGTCGCGTCGTCGGGCAGCGCGTACGTCTCGTCGTCGACGTCGGCGAGCGTGCGATCCTCGGCCACCCGGAACGCGGTGCCCACCGTCCCCGCCTCGTCCACAGTGGCCCAGACCAGCCGGCGGACGACGTGCCAGAGCAGCGGGTGGGACAGGAAGTAGCGGCGGAAGTCCGCGGCCGGCCAGCGCCGCCCGGTCACCATGGCCGCCTCGAAGCGGCGGATCTGGTCGGCGGCGAGCGTGCGCACGTCCTTCTTCAGGCCGGCGAAGCGCTTGTGCGCGGCGGGCGCCAGCGTGGCGTCGTCCCGGGCGCCGGGCTTGGGCAGATCCTTGCGTCGGGCGCCGGTGCCGTCCACCACGTACGGCTTGAGCTGCTCGTCGAAGCCGACGGTGAACCGGCGCGGCCCGTAGTCGAGGACCAGGCTGCCGTCGGCGTCCAGGCCGAGGTCGGGCACCAGCCGGTCGCCGAGCTGCTCGGGCGTCAGGCCCAGCCCGTCGGCGACCTCGGTGACCTTGCGCGCCGCCTGCTCCCGCAGGCCCCGGAACTTCACCTTCTGCGAGATGCCGTAGAGGTGCATCAGCGCCACGTCGGTGCCGATCTGCGCCAGCACCTCCAGGCCGGTCACCGCCCGCGTGTGCTGGCTCTCGCCGGGCCAGGCCCGGACCAGCGGCGCGAGCCGCCGCGCGGCCGAGTCGTCGCCGAGCAGGCCCAGCGCGGTGAAGGCCCAGCCGTCCTTCGACGGCGCGCCGGCGCTCTGCCAGCTCTCGAACAGCGCCCAGGCGAACTCCGCCAGGGAGTCGGTGTCGCACGCCGCGCGGACGACCTCCACCCCCGGGTACGGCTCGCCGGGCGAGGAGATGGCGAGCATCGTGCAGAGGTGACGTACCGCGTCGGCGGGCAGCGCCGCCGAGCGGTCCCGCAGCAGCACCTGCGGTAGCACCGCCGGGTCCAGCCAGGCCGGCAGGCTCGGCATCCGGGCCGGGAGCTGGACCAGCGGGTCGGCGTCGAGCATCGCCGTGGCTGCGGCGAGCGCCTCGTCGCCGTTCTCCCGCGCCACGCCCAGGAGTACCTCGCGGTGCTCCACGGCGACCAGGCGCAGCGCCCGTTCGGCGGCCCGGCGGGGCGGGCCGGGCGTGCCCAGGGCGGCCGGCAGCAGCGCCCGCGTGGCGTACTCCGGGTGCCGCCGCAGCCAGGCCCGGGCGGTCGGGCGGACCGTCTTGAGCCGGTCGAGCCAGTCGGCCATCAGGTCGGCGACCTCACCGTCGGCGTACGGCAGCAGCACCTCGCCGACGCCCTTCGGCGCGGTACGGGCCAGGTGCAGGGCGGTGGGCAGCGCGTCCAGCCCGTACCGGCCGGCGAGGCGCACCATCCACCGGTCGGCGCCCCAGGACTCGCCGGGCCGCCAGGACGGCAGCAGCGGCCGGGCCAGCTCCTCGGTGGCCCGGACGAAGAAGTGGATCGCCGCATACGACGCGGCCCGCCCTTCGGCGACCTCGGTGGCGAGCACGGCGAGGTCGTCACCCCGCCAGTAGCCGGCCCAGCCGGGCACGATCGCGGCCCACCGCTCCCGCTCCCCCGGCAGCCAGGCCATGGCGGACCCGGCGGGGCGGGCCAGCCCGTCCACCACCGGCGGGGTGGGCCGTGGGCGCCGGACCGACCAGGGCGGGGACACCAGCACCGGCGGCAGCCGGTCCGGCGCGGCGACCGGCAGCGCGGACGCGTCGTCGCGGATCCGCTCGATCCGCTCCCGCTGCGCCGGGCCCAGCGCCGGCAGCGCCGCCTCGACGGCCGCCGGGTTGGCCAGCACGTGCGCGCGCAGCAACGTCGCGGCCTCCCGCGCCGCCGGGCTGCGCCCCTCGGCGGCGGCGGACAGCAGGCGCACACCGCGCACCGGGAAGCGGCGCAGCATCTCCGTCACCGCGGGCGGGACGTACCTGCGGTCCAGCCGGTCGAGCAGCGCCGTCATCGGCTCGTCGCCGGGCAGCGCCGCCAGCAGCGACACCAGCCGCTGCCGCCCGTCCGCGCCGGTGTGCTCGTGGTCGAACCACCCGGCCAGCACCGGCGCGATCGGCGGCCCGACCGCCGCGGTGGCGGTGACGACCGGCGCCTGGTCGTACATCAGCCGGTAGACCGCCAGGTGCCCGTCGAGGGCGTGGATCGCGTCCACGTCGTCAACCGCGCAAAGCAGCAACTCGGCGAGCAGCGGGCCCCCGTCGCGCGCCACGTCGGCGACGTCCTGGGCCACCCAGTCCCGCTCGGTGGGCAGCAGGAACGAGGTGACCGCCCGCGCCGCCAGCGCCCCGGACCGGTACGGGACCAGCGCGGCGCGGACGGCGGCGTGGTCGGCGTCACCGGCCGCCGCGAGGTGCGCGCGAACCCGGCGCAGCACGGACTGGCGCAGACGCCAGTGGCCGTAGTTGTGTGACTTCTCCGCCTCGGTGCGGTTCAGCAGCGCCGGGGACGCCGGCCCGGTGGCCGCCACGGTGATCTGCTCCGTCACTGCGACAGCCGCGCCGGCCGGGCCGAGATCGGCGACCAGCAGGTCGGCGAGGGCCACCCCCTGCTGGTCGCGGCCGTGATAGCCGAGCGCCACCGCCACTGCCGCCACCAGCGCGGCCCCGCCCAGCGGACCGGGCTCGCCGTCGAGGTAGCCGCGCAGCGCCGGGCCCAGCTCCGGATCATCCCTGGCCTGCGCGGTGGCGGCCACCGGGGCGGCCACCGAGTCCAGCACCTTCCGCCCGGCGGCCCGGCCCTTCGCGGCGCTCGGCAGGGCCGGGCCCGGCGTACCGCCCCGGCGCGGGACCAGCATCCGCCGCCAGCCGGCCGGAACCTCGAACGCGTCCTCGTCCGGCAGTTCGTCAGTCGACGCCACAGCGGTGACCGGCGCGGCTCCGGCCGGATCGGCGTCGGCCCCGTCCGGGCCGTGGCCCGGCGCGACCGGCTCGGCGGCGGGCGCTCCGGTGTGCCCGGCGGAAGGCGCGACCGACGTCTCGGCGTACCCCTTGCGCAGTTTCTCCGCGATCAGCCGGTCGGCGTGCGCGGCGGCCTCGGCCGGCGAACCCAGTTCCTTGACCTGGGTGCGGCCCTGCGCGCCGATGGATCCATAGCGGACCGTCACCGTCGCGTCGCGCTGCCCGACCTCCCAGAACTTGGCCGAGCTGCCGCCCACGAACTCGAATCTGCGCACACCGTCTCCTTGATCGCCCGCAGTGTGCCGGGACCATAACCGGCCCCGCCGACACCCGTGGAGCCGCCGGGGGCGCTACTCGCTCCGCAGGGCCGTCGCGGTCCGGGTCCGGGCCGCCCACCCGGCCGGCAGCAGCGCTCCGAGCAGGGCCGTCAGCGGTCCGCCCAGCGCCAGTGCCGTCAGGAGGAGCGGTCCGTACACGTCGAGCAGACTCGCCGGCAGGTGCAGTCCGCCGCCGGCGGCCATCATGGGGACGACGAGCCGGTGCATCGCCACACCCGCGGGTACGCCGAGCAGCCCGCCGACCAGGCCGACCCCGGCGACGGACGCGACCACCATCGCGATCGTCTGGCCCGGCGTCATGCCGAGCGCCTTGTGCACGCCGAGGTCGTGGACCCGGTCGCGCAGGTCGAGGACGAGCATGTTGAGCACACCCAGCGCGGCCACCGCGAGGAGCAGCAGGGTCAGCGTGGCGGTCAGCCCCTCCACGACCAGCAGGAGCGGGTCGGTCTCCCCGCCGCTCGGCCGCGCCGTGAGGCCCCGGCCGGCGAGTGCGCCGGTCAGCGCCCGCGCGTAGGCGTCGGCGTCGGTGTCCGGGGCGAGCGCGACGCGGTACTCGGACGGGTTCCGGCCGGTGGGCGTGGCGGTGCCGGTGAACACCGCCATGACGGACTCGAACACCTCGCCGACGATGCGCAGGCGTAGGGGCGTGCCCTCGATCCGGACCGTGACGGTGTCACCGATCCGGGCTCCGGTCGCGGTCAGCAGGGGTCCGCCGGCGACGGCCTCGCCGGGTGCGGTGAACCAGCGTCCGGACACCATCTCGAAGCCGTCCCACGCCGCGTCGCCGCTGATCGTCGTGACGGAGACCGGATCGGCGACGCCCGCGACGGCGCCCGGTGCCTGCGTGAGGCCGTACCTGGCGCGGGTGCCCGGCTGCGCGTCGATCGCCGCCAGCACCGCGGCAGGAGCGGCTGTGGGAGCGGCGGCCGGTCCGGCGGCCGGGTCGCCGTTCACCGTGACGTCCGCGACGTCCTGGGTAAGCGCGGTCTGGATGCGCAGCAGCGACGCGGCGAGCCCGGTCGCGAACGTCACCGCCGCCGCGCCGGTCGCGACCGCCAGCAGGATCGCGACCGTGCGCGCCGGCCGGGCGAACGGGCGGCCCAGGCCGAGGCCCACCGGCCTGGACACCGGCAACCGTGCCGCCAGGCGCGACGCCCACCGGCCCCGGGCCGGACCGGACGCCCGTCCGACCGCGATCGCGTCCACGGTGCGCAGCCGGCCCGCCCTCAGCGCGGCGGCCCACGCGGTCAGCGTCACCACCGCCAGCACCCCGCCGGTGGCCAGGACTGTCACCCACCAGGCGATGGTGGCGTTCGCCGAGCCGTAGACCTGCTCGGTCTCGGCCAGTACCGGCAGCGCGACGAGGTTCCCGGTGACCGCTCCGGCGACGGCGCCGACGGCGGCCGGAACCAGCGTCTGCGCGACGAACGCGCGGACGACGCCGGCGGGGGTGCAGCCGAGCGCCTTGAGGATGCCGATCCGGCGGGTGGCGGCACCGACCGTCCCGGCGACCACAGTGCCGACCACCAGCAGCGCCATCACGATGCCGAGCAGCGCGAACGCGACGAGGAACGGCACGAAGACGGCCGCGTCCTCGACTGCCTGCTGCCGGACGTCGAGCCAGGATCGGGCGCCGGTGACCGCGCCGGCGGGCAGCGTGGCGACCACGGCGTCCCGGCCGGTCCCGACCTCCGTCGCGGTGCGCGCGTCCGCGAACCGGTACAGCATCTGGTACCCGTCCGCCGTGTCCGGCCCGTCGAGTACGCCGACGGCGGACGGCAGCACCCAGGCCCCGGCGGTGCCGCTGATCGACCGGGCCGTACCGACCACTGTGAACTCGGAGCCGCCGGGTGTGGTCAGGCGGGAGCCGGGCGGCACGCGGACGGCGCCGCCGCTGAGCACGATCTCGTCCGGACCGGCCGGCCACCGCCCGCCGGCCAGCTCGATGCGGTCGACGGGGCCGCCGGGGTCGGCGCGGACGACGACTGTCAGCGGCGGTGTCCGCATCCCGCCGCGCTCCGTGAAGGCGACCACCAGCACCCGGTACGGGCCGGCGGCGGCCACCACGCCCGGCGCCGAGGCCGACGCGACGAGCTGTGGTTCCGTCACCGCGCCGGAGTCCGCCCGCACGGTCAGGTGCGCTCCCCGCTGGGCGGCGAACGCGTCGTCGAAGGGCGCCTGCGACGCAACGAGCAGCCCGGCGCCGAGCACCGTGGCGGTCACGGCGGCCGCGGTGACCAGACCGACGACGACTGTCTGCACCCGGCGGCGACGTACGCCGGACCGGACGACCCGGCGCAGCCCGCTCACCGTGGCACCTCGACCCGGCCGTCGCGCAGGCGGATCGTACGGCCGGCGGACGCCTCGGCCAGTCGCAGGTCGTGGGTGACGAGCACGATCGTCTGGCCGCTGCGGTGCAGGTCGTCGAGCAGGCGCCGGACGTCCTCCCCGGAGGCGGTGTCCAGCGCGCCGGTCGGCTCGTCGGCCAGCAGGAGCGCGGGCCGGTTGACCAGGGCCCGGGCGACGGCGACACGCTGGCGCTCACCGCCGGAGAGGCGTCCCGGGTACGCGTGCGCGTGCCGGGCGATGCCGAGCGAGTCCAGCAGGGAGGCCGCGTGTGCGCGCGACGCGCGGGCCGGCGCGCCGGCGAGTTGTGCGGGCAGCAGTACGTTGTCCAGCACGGTCAGGTCGTCGAGCAGGTTGAAGAACTGGAAGACCAGGCCCACGTGTGCGCGCCGGAACCGGGCCGACGCGGCCTCGCCGAGCTTCTCCAGCCGGGTGCCCGCGACGGTCACCGTGCCGGCGTCCGGCCGGTCCAGCGCGGCGAGCAGGTTGAGCAGCGTGGACTTTCCGCTGCCGGACGGGCCGAGCACTGCCACGCACTCGCCGGGCCGGACGGTCAGCGACACGTCGTGCAGCGCGGGCGGCCCCTCGCCGTAGCGGCGGGTCACCCCGTATACGTCGATCACCGGATCGGTCATGTGTCGCCCCTTGTCAGCGGTCGATTGGACGCCGTGACGTTAGGGGCAGGCCGGAGGTCCGGGCATCGGCCCGGCGACGCACCGCCGTACCGCCGGAGGTGGATCTTCGTCCGGGGTCATCCCTGTGATGTAGTCGCAGTGCATACCGGGGCCGATGCCCCGGCGGGCGCCGGCGGCGAGAATGTGGCTCGTGAGAGGCATCGTGGCGACGGGACCGCTGCCGAGGCCGGGCTGGCGGGCGCTGCTGCTCGACGCGGCGCTGGCGGGTGTGCTCGGGCTGGTGTGCTTCCAGGTCGCCACCGACGACGTCGGCGTCCCGCCCCCGCCGTTGCCGCCGCCGCTGCCGCTGCCGCCGTCGGCGGTCCCCCCGGAGGTGCAGCCGGCGCCGCCCGGGTCGACGCTCGGGGCGCTGCTGCTGGTCTTCGTCATGTGCGCGCCGCTGGTGCTGCGCCGCCGGTATCCCCTCGCGGTGCTCTGGGCGACGATGGCCGCCGCGTCACCGGTGCTGGTGACCGATGGGGACCGGCAGCCCGCCCTGTACTCGTGCGTGGTGCTGACCTGCCTCGTCGCCGTCTACAGCGCGGCGGCGCACAGCCCGTACCGGCTGCCGGTGCTGGCATCAGTCCCGGTGGTGGCGCTGCTCGCCCTGGGCCTGCGGGAGCTGATGCCGGTCACGGTGTCCGCGGATTATCTGCCGTTCGTCGTGCTGGCCCCGCTGGTGGCCGCCGCGGGCGGCCACCACGTGTGGCGGCGACGGGCAGGTGAGGACCGGCAGCGGCTCACCGCCGAGGCCCGCGCCCACGAGCGGGCGCTGCGCGACGCGGTCGCCGGTGAGCGGGCCCGCATCGCCCGCGAACTGCACGACGTCGTGACGCATCACGTCAGCGTGATGGTCATCCAGGCCGGCGCCGCCCGGACGGTGCTCGCCGCCGCACCGGACCAGGCGCGGGAGGCGCTGCTGGCGGTCGAGTCGACCGGGCGGTCCGCGCTCACCGAGCTGCGGCACGTCATGGGCCTGCTGGCCGATTCCGAACCGGGCGCCCCGGAGGACCCCCAGCCCGGCATCGACGACCTGCCGGAGCTGGTCGAACGCATGCGTGACGCCGGCGTGCCGGTACGGCTGACGATCTCGGGCGAGCGCCGGCCGGTCACCTCCGGTGTCGGGCTGACGGCCTACCGGGTGGTGCAGGAGGCGTTGACCAACATGGTCCGGCACGCGCCGGGTGCCGCCGGCACCGTCGTCGTCGAGTACGCGCCGGAGAGCCTGCGGATCGAGGTCGGCAACACCGAGCCCGGCGTCCCGGCCGCCGCACGCGCGACGGGCGGGCGCGGGCTGATCGGGCTGCGGGAGCGGCTCGCCGTCTACGGTGGGACGTTGCGCGCCGGCGCGCGGCCGGGCGCCGGTTATCACGTCGAGGCCCTGATCCCCTGGGAGGCGACATGACGGTACGAGTGGTGGTCGCCGACGACCAGGCGCTGGTCCGTACCGGGTTCCGCATGATCCTCACGGCCGGTGGGGTGGACGTGGTGGCCGAGGCGGCGACGGGCGCGGAGGCGGTGGAGGCGGTCCGCCGCACCAGGCCCGACGTGGTGCTCATGGACGTGCGCATGCCCGAGTTCGACGGCCTCGAGGCCACCCGCCGCATCCTCACCGGGGCGGTCGCGGCGCCGCGGATCATCATCCTCACCACGTTCGACCTGGACCAGTACGTCTACGCCGCGCTCGCCGCCGGGGCGAGCGGCTTCCTGCTCAAGGACGTGACGCCGGAACACCTGGTGGCGGCCGTACGCATGGTCCAGGACGGTGACGCGCTGCTCGCACCCGCGATCACCCGCCGGCTGGTGCGGCGCTTCGCCCGCCGTGACCCGCAGACGGCGGCGGTGCACCGCGATTTGGCCACGTTGACCCGGCGCGAGACGGAGGTCCTGCGCCTGCTGGCCGGCGGTCTGAGCAACGCCGAACTCGCGGACGCGCTGCACCTGTCCGAGGCGACGGTGAAGACCCACGTCGCCCGCATCCTCGCCAAACTCAGTCTGCGCGACCGGGTCCAGGCGGTGGTGGTCGCCTACGAGACGGGCCTCGTGAGTCCCGGTTCGCCGGAGGACTGACCGCCCGGCGGCGGCCGCCACGTGCTCAGGTGATCAGCAGCGCCCCGACGACGATCAGCGGCACCGAGACGAACAGGAAGATGCCGACGCCGGTGAGCACCCGCCCGCCGCCGCCGTCCTCCCGCTCGGGGGCCAGGCCGAACGTGGACCGGGCCGGCAGCATGCCGATGCGGCTCAGCGTCAGGTCACCGGTCATCCCGATCACGGCGCCGACGATCATGAACGCCACACGTCGTTGGAGATTCTGCCGCGTCGATGCAGGGCCGCGCAGCCCGGTGTGTCGCCGGTCCGGCACGGTTATCCCCGGTCGAGCCCGGGTACCGGGAGCCGCATGGCGGAGTTGGCATCGCTCTGGATCGTGCGGCACGGCGAGAGCACGGCGAACGTCGCGGCCACGGCAGCCGAGACGTCCGGCGCCGAGCTGATCGACCTCACCCACCGGGACGCGGACGTGCCGCTGTCGCCGACCGGCGAGGATCAGGCGCGGGCGACCGGGCGATGGCTGGCCGGGCTGCCGGAGTCGCAACGGCCGGACGTGGCGGTGGTGTCGCCGTACCTGCGGGCGGTCCGGACCGCCGAGCTGGCGCTCGACGGCACCGGGATCCCCCCGAGCGTCGACGAGCGGCTGCGCGACCGGGAGCTGGGCATCCTGGACGGGCTCACCGGCCAGGGCGTACGCCGGCGCCACCCGGAGGAGGCGCAGCGGCGTACCCGGCTCGGCAAGTTCTACTACCGGCCGCCCGGCGGCGAGTCCTGGACCGACGTGGCGCTGCGGCTGCGGGCGCTGCTGGGCGACCTGCGCCGCGACCACGACGGGGGCCGGGTGCTGCTGTTCGGCCACGACGCGCTGGTCTTCCTGCTGCGCTACCTGGTGGAGGGGCTCACCGAGGCGGAGCTGATGGCGCTGACCCGCGAGCACGTGATCGCCAACTGCTCGGTCACCGGCTGGCACGCCGACGACTCCGGCCGGCTCGTGCCGGACGTGTTCAACGACGTCGCCCACCTGCGCCGGCAGGGGGCGACACCCACCAGGGAGGACGAGGTCCATGCCGAGCCGGTCTGACGTGATCACCCCCGCGCTGCTGCGGGACTGGGCGCTGCCGGTGCCCACCGGCGGCAAGGAGGCGCGCGGCACCGTGCTGGTGGTCGGCGGCTCCCGGTTCACCCCCGGCGCGGTGCTGCTCGCCGGGGTGGCCGCGCTGCGTGCCGGGGCCGGCGTGCTCCAGCTCGCCGCGGCCGAGTCGACGGCCGCGTCGCTGAGCATCCAGGTACCCGAGGCGCTCGTGATCGGCCTGCCGGAGACCGACGACGGCGCGGTACGCGGCGACCCGGGCGACCTGCTCGGCGGGTTGGTCGCCGAGGCGGACGTGGTGGCCGTCGGCCCCGGCCTGAAGGACATCGACGCCACCGGGGAGCTGCTGCGCCTGGTCCTGGACGCGGCCGGGCGCGAGACCGCGCTGGTGCTCGACGCGTACGCGCTCGGCGCGCTCAGCCACGCGCCGGACCTGCTGGTCGGGTCCGGCCGCAAGGTGGTGCTCACGCCCAACCTGACCGAGGCACACCATCTGCTGGGCCGCGATCCGGGCGACGACCTGGACGCCGAGGCGGTGGAACTCGCCGGCCGGTACGACGCGGTCGTGTCGCTGTACGGGCACATCGCGACGCCGGACGGCCGGGCCTGGCGGGAGGAGAGCGGGGACGCCGGGCTGGGTACCTCGGGCAGCGGCGACGTGCGGGCCGGACTGCTCGCGGGCCTGCTCTCCCGGGGTGCCGACCCGGCGCAGGCGGCCTGCTGGGCGGCGTTCGCGCACGCGGTGAGCGGGCAGCGGCTGGTCCCCCGGTACGGGCGGATCGGCTTCCTCGCCCGGGAGCTGCTGGACGAGATCCCGTACACGATCGCCACCGTCTGACGATCCCGGTGCCGCTGATCGCGGCGGGCCCGGTCTGTTTGTCCTGGTGGGGTGCCGGGTAGGGGGGCACCGTCAGCCGACTTAGGAGGTAACCGGTGTCCACCGACGCGATCGTCCTGCTCAAGGAGGACCACAAGGAGATCCGCCGCCTGTTCAAGGCCTTCCAGGAGGCCGAGGAGGGGCCGGCGAGCAAGCGCGGGAAGATCGTCGAGCAGATCCTCGAAGCCCTGACGGTGCACACCTACCTGGAGAACGAGGTGATGTACCCGGAGGTCCGCAAGCTGGTGCCCGACGTCGAGGACGACGTCCTGGAGTCGTACGAGGAGCACCACGTCGCGGACGTGCTCTGCTTCGAGCTGTTCACCATGGACGCCGACGACGAGCGCTTCAACGCCAAGACGACGGTGCTGATCGAGAACGTGTTGCACCACGTCGAGGAGGAGGAGGAGGAGTGGTTCCCGAAGGTGCGCGAGGCGCTCGGCCGTAACCAGCTCCAGGAGATCGGCCAGCGGATGCTCGACCTGCGGCCGAAGGCGCCGAAGACGCCGGCCGCCCCGAAGGCGCTGAAGAAGTCCCTGGACGCCGTGGTCGCCTGACACCGGCCGCCCCGGAACGCGAGCGGGACCGCCCCTTCTCCGGGGCGGTCCCGCTCGCGTCGGTGTGGTCATGGTCGTGCCTCCTCTCCCCGGGCCGGGTCGGGGCCGGCCCTCCCCCACGATGTGCCCCGGGCGGGCGGCCCAACCCCGCAGGTCCCGGCCGGGCCGGTAGGATCGGCACGGGCCGTGACTGGCGCGTGGAGATGGAGCACCATCGGGGAGCGGCCTCGTCATGAGGACGCATGCCGAGCGCCTGGGCCTTCCGCACGTCACCTGGAGGTCGCATGTCGCGCAACGCCGAGTCCACCGCCTTCCGCAGCGCGTTGGAGGTCGTCCGCGGCGTCGAGCCGCGCGTGGCCGACGCCATCGCCGCGGAACTGGCCGACCAGCGCGAGTCGCTCAAGCTCATCGCCAGCGAGAACTACGCCTCCCCCGCGACGCTGCTGGCCATGGGCAACTGGTTCAGCGACAAGTACGCCGAGGGCACCGTCGGGCGCCGGTTCTACGCCGGCTGCCAGAACGTCGACACCGTCGAGGCGCTCGCCGCCGAGCACGCCCGCGAGTTGTTCGGCGCGTCCCACGCGTACGTGCAGCCGCACTCGGGCATCGACGCCAACCTGGTCGCGTTCTGGGCGATCCTGGCCGACCGGGTCGAGTCCCCCGCGCTGCGCAAGGCGCAGGCGCGGCAGGTCAACGACCTCACCGAGGCCGACTGGTTCGCGCTGCGCCGCGAGCTGGGCAACCAGCGGATGCTCGGCATGTCGCTGGACGCCGGCGGGCACCTCACCCACGGCTTCCGGCCGAACATCTCCGGCAAGATGTTCGACCAGCGCAGCTACGGCACCGACCCGGCCACCGGCCTGATCGACTACGACCGGGTGGCCGAGGCGGCCCGGGAGTTCAAGCCGCTGATCCTGGTCGCCGGTTACTCCGCGTACCCGCGGAAGGTCAACTTCCGGATCATGCGGGAGATCGCCGACTCGGTCGGCGCCACCTTCATGGTCGACATGGCCCACTTCGCCGGGCTGGTCGCCGGCAAGGTGTTCACCGGCGACTTCGACCCGGTGCCGCACGCGCACATCGTCACCACCACCACGCACAAGTCGCTGCGCGGCCCGCGCGGCGGCATGGTGCTCTGCGGGCCGGAGCTGGCCGACCAGGTCGACCGGGGCTGCCCGATGGTGCTCGGCGGGCCGCTGCCGCACGTGATGGCCGCCAAGGCGGTCGCGCTGGCCGAGGCGCGCCGCCCCGACTTCGCCGGCTACGCCCAGCGGATCGTGGACAACGCGCAGGCGCTGGCCGACGGGCTGCTGCGCCGGGGCGCGACGCTGGTCACCGGCGGCACCGACAACCACCTGGTGCTCATCGACGTGTCCGGGTACGGCCTGACCGGCCGGCAGGCCGAGCAGGCGCTGCTGGACTCGGGCATCGTCACCAACCGCAACTCGGTGCCGCAGGACCCGAACGGCGCCTGGTACACCTCCGGCATCCGCATCGGCACGCCGGCGCTGACCACCCGCGGTCTCGGCGCCGCCGAGATGGACGCCACCGCCGAGCTGATCCACACCGTGCTCAGCCAGACCACGCCGGGCACCGGCCCGGACGGCGCGCCGTCGAAGGCGAAGTACGTGCTGGACCCGGCCGTCGCGGAGTCCGTCGGCAAGCAGGCCGCCGACCTGCTCACGCCGTTCCCGCTCTACCCCGCCGTGGACCTGGGCTGACAGTCGTGACGGCGGCGCCCCGGGAGAACGATCTCCCGGGGCGCCGTTGCGAACGGGGTCAGCGCAACGGGCGCTTCAGGTGGTAGCGGTGGACCTCGGTGCTGCCCTGCACGTTGTTCACGTCCTCGGCGGCGGAGACCAGCTCCCACCCCTCCCGGCCGACCCGGTTGAGGTGCGCGACGGCGGTGTCGCCGTACGCGGTCACGTCGGTGCGTGACCCGTCCGGGCCGTACCACACGAACGAGACGTGGAAATTGCGACCCTGTCCCTGATACCGACGAACGAGCAACGCGTACTCCCAGGCAACCATTCGTCCATTATCAACAGAGGAACGGCGTCAGGAAACACGCAGGGTGCCGGAACGCTGACACTCCGGCGTCACACCGCCCGCCATGGTGTCCGTGACCAGCGCGGCGAGCCGGTCCAGCCCCAGGTCGATGGACTCCGGTGTGACGGCGCTCACCGACAACCGCAGCGCGCTCACCGGTGCGCCCGCGTCGTAGAAGTGCGCCATCGGCGTCCAGAGCACGCCGTACTCGCGCGCCGAGCGGTGCAGCAGCGCGTCGTCGACGGCGAACGGCACGCTCACCACCACGAAGAACCCGCCCGCCGGCACGGTCCAGGAAACCGGGCCGCCGGCCGGGAAGCGCCGGGCCAGGCCGTCGGCCAGGTGGCGCAGGTTGCGGGCGTACGCGGCGCGCTCCCTGATGTTCGCGGCCACCAGCGAGCAGTCGTGCGCGAGCAGCGCGCCGCCGATCACCGCCTGGCTGATCGGCGACGTGTTCACGGTGACCATGCTCTTGATCTTCGCGAGGTGGTCGGCGAGCGGGACCACGGCGCCGTCCGCCTCCCCCACCCGCTGGTCGGCCACCACGTAGCCGACCCGGGCGCCCGGCAGCACGGTCTTGGCGAACGAGCCGAGGTAGACCACCCGGCGCGCGGTGTCCAGCGCCTTGAGCGTGGGCCGCCGCGCGGTGCCGTCGGCCGGGAACAGGCCGTACGGGTTGTCCTCGATCAGCAGCAGATCCTCCTCGGCGGCCAGCTCCAGCAGCCGCCGCCGCTGCGCGGTGTCCATGCTGACCCCGGACGGGTTGGCGAAGTCGGGCATCACGTAGCAGCCCCGGGGCCGCAGCCCGTCCGCGCGGGCCCGGCGCACCCCGGCGCGCAGGTCGGCCAGGTCGACGCCGTCCGGCCCGCCGGCCACCGGGCGCACCGGCAGGTCGACCAGGCGGGCCGCGCCGGTGAGCCCGACGTACGTGGGCGCCACCGCGAACAGCACGTCGGCCGGGCCGGCCCGCAGCGCGCGCAGCACCAGGAACATCGCCTCCTGGCAGCCGACTGTCACCACTATCGACTCCGGGTCGACGGTGAGCCCCTCGTCCACGGCGAGGTGACGGGCGATCAGGTGGTGCACGACGCCCTTGGTGCGGCCGTACTGCAACAGCGTCCGGTCCACACCGGCCCGGTCCAGCCCGACGTCCTCGGCGAGGTAGCGGCGGAAGCGGTCCAGGTGCGTGTGCAGCAGCGCGGAGTCGAAGAACTCCTCGTACGGCCGCCCGGCCGCCAGCGACACCGCGTCCGGGTAGTGCTGCGCCACCTCGTTGAGGAAGTTCATCGAGTTCAGCGCCGGGTCGCCGACGCTGCCGTGCAGCGCCGTGACGGCCAGGTCGACGCGCTCCACGTCAGCCTCCGATCCGGGTACGCAGCCGCCGGGCCGAGGCCGGGTCGGGGCAGCCGCTGAGGATGAGGGCGTCGCGCAGTTCCGCCGCGAGCAGCGCCAGCGCCGCCTCGGCGCCGGCCCGGCCGCCCGCCGCCAGCGCCCAGAGCAGCGGCCGGCCCAGCAGCACGCCGTCCGCGCCGAGCGCCAGCGCGCGCAGCACGTCGACACCGCTGCGGATGCCGCTGTCCAGCAGCACCGCGCACCGCCCGTCCACCGCGCCGGCCACCTCGGGCAGCATGGTCGCGCTGGCCGGGGCCGCATCGAGCTGCCGTCCGCCGTGGTTGGAGACCACCACGGCGTCGACGCCGGCGTCCGCGGCGCGGACCGCGTCGCGCGGGTCCAGGATGCCCTTGACCAGCAACGGCACCCGGGTACGCGCCCGCAGCCAGTCCAGGTCCGCCCAGCTCAGCGCCGGGGCGAACACCGCGCCGGTGTGCACCGCCACCGCCGAGACGCCCGGGGTGCCCTGGTGCGCCAGGTCGTCCCGGCCGCCGGGCAGGTTCGCGGCGGTGACGTGCGGCGGCAGCGCGAAGCCGTTGCGCGCGTCGCGCAGGCGCCGCCCGAGCACCGGCACGTCCACAGTCACCATCACCGCCGCGCAGCCGGCCGCCTCCGCCCGGTCGAGCAGGTCGGCCACCAGTGCCCGGTCGCGCAGCCAGTAGAGCTGAAACCACACGCTCGCGCCGGTCGCCGCGATCTCCTCGATCGGGGTGCTGGACAGCGTGCTCGCGACGTAGGGCACGCCCGTCGCGCGGGCCGCCGCCGCGAGCGCCGGCTCGCCGTCGGGGTGCAGCAGCCGCTGGTACGCCATCGGCGCCACCGCCACCGGCAACGCGGCCCGGCCACCGGGCAGCGTCGCCTCGGTGGACGGGTCGTCCACCCCGGCGAGCATCCGGGGCAGCACCGCCACCCGGTCCAGCGCGGCCCGGTTCGCGGCCAGCGCGGTCTCGGTGCCGCTGCCGCCGTCGACGAAGTCCCACACGTCGGCGGGCAGCACGGCCCGGGCCGGCGCGGCGAACTCGGCCAGGCTCGCCGGCGGCACGAACCCGCCGGGGGCGTCACCCATGATCGGCACCCGTCGCCGCCTCGGCGTGCGCCGGGTCGAGACCGAACCGACGGCGCAGGAAGGCGGCGGCCCGCTCCTGGGCCTCCCGGCCCGCGTCGAACACGCCGGGCATGGCGAAGAACCCGTGCACCATCCCCGGGTAGTGGGCCGTCTCGGTGGGCACGCCCGCCTCACGCAGCCGGGACGCGTACCGCTCGCCCTCGGCGCAGAGCGGGTCGTGTCCGGCGGTGACCACGAGCGCCGGAGGGAGACCGCTCAGATCCTCGGCGAGCAGCGGCGACGCGAGCGGGTGGGCCGCGTCACCGGGGTCGGCCAGGTAGTGGCCGCGGTACCACCCCACCGAGTGCCTGTTGAACAGCATCGGGTCCTCGTCGTCGCCGGGCCGGTGCCCGGGCCGCTGGTCGGTGTTCGGGTAGACCAGCAGCTGGGCGGCGAGCCGGGGACCGCCGTCGGCGCGGGCCAGCAGCGTGACCGCGGCGGCCAGGTTCCCGCCCGCGCTGTCCCCGCCCACCGCCAGCCGGTCCGGGTCGGCGCGGAACTCGGCGGCGTGCGCGGCGAGGTGCCGCAGCGCGGCGTGGCAGTCCTCCACCGCCGCCGGGAACGGGTGCTCCGGCGCGAGCCGGTAGCCGACCGTCACGGTCTGGGCGCCGGTGAGGTTGACCAGCCGGCGGCAGATCCCGTCGGCCGTGTCGACGCTGCCGAGCGTCCAGCCGCCACCGAAGAAGTAGACGAGCGTGGGCAGCGGTCCGTCGCCGTCCGGCCGGTGGATCCGCACCGGCAGCGGCCCGGCCGGGCCGGGCACCGTCGTGTCGCGTACCTCGGCGACCGGCTCGACCGCGCCGGAGCCGGCGCGGATCGCGGCGAGGTCGGCGGCGCGGGCCTGGGCGAGGGTCTGGGTGTAGAGCGGCACGGTGCCGGCGGCGGCCCGCGCGGCCCGCCACGCGACCACCTGCGGATCGAGTGTCATCCGGCCTCCCCGGTGGTGACGAAGAGTTTGTCGATGCCGCGCAGGAACAGGCTCCCGCTGTACGTGTAGGGCTGGGTGACGGCGAGCCGGGGGAAGCGCGCGAACAGGCGCGGCAGCGCCAGGCGGCCCTCCAGCCGGGACACCGCCGAGCCGAGGCAGAAGTGCAGCCCGACGCCGAAGGCGAGCGACGGCGGCCCGGCGCGGCGCGGGTCGAAGCGGTCCGGTTCGGGGAACCGGGCCGGGTCGCGGTTGGCGGCGGCGATCAGCAGCAGCACGTTGTCGTCGCGGTCGATCGGGACGCCGCCGAGGTCGACGCCGGCCGGCGCGGAGCGGGCCAGGAAGTGCACCGGGCTCTCCATCCGCAGCACCTCCTCGACGCAGCCGCGGGCGAGCGCGTCGTCGCCCGGCAGCACGGCGGTCACGTCCGGGTGGTCCAGCAGCAGCGGCAGGCCGTTGCTGAACATGTAGACGGTGGTGACGAAGCTGGCGTTGAACAGCACGATCAGGTTGCTGATCAACTCGTCCTCGGTGAGGTCGACGCCGCCCGCGTCGAGCACCTCGACGAGCCCGCTGATCAGGTCGTGGCCGGGCGTACGGCGACGGTGGGCGATCAGATCCCGGTAGTAGACGCGCAGTTCCTCGGCGGCCTGGTTGGCCCGGGCCAGCCGCTCCGGCGTCTTGCCGGAGACGTCCATGTACTCGTCGATCCAGTCGACCCGCTGCCGGTACCAGGACAGGTCGGCCGCGGGCAGCCCGATGAACTCGGCCATCACCAGCGCCGGGACCGGGTACGCGAAGTCGGCGACGAAGTCCACCTCGTGGCCGTCCGCGCCCGCCTCGGCCATGTGGTCCAGGCGTTCGGCGACGATCCGCTCGATCACCGGCTCCAGCGCGCCGAGGCGGCGCGGGGTGAACGTCTTGGCGAACACCGCGCGCATCCGGGTGTGGTCCGGCGGGTTGACGAACATCATCGAGGTGAGGAACGTGCGCAGGATCTCCTGCTCCTCCCAGCCGGGCGGGAAGCCCTTGTACCAGCCGGGGTCGCGCAGGATCTGGTCCACCACGTCGTACCCACCGGCCACCGCGCTGACGGTGCTGTGCTCGGCCCGGGCCGGTACGGCGTTGATCGGCCCGTGCTCGTGCAGGGCCGCGTAGAAGGGATAGGGGTTCTGCCGGCCCTGCTCGCTGTAGAGCCCGGTCAGGATCTCGCTGACGTCCACTGTCTTTCCTCCCCAGGAAACGGCGGCGGGGGCGGCGTCGTGTCGACCGCCGCCCCCGCCCGGTGTCACAGTCCGAGCAGCTTCAGTGGCACGGCGTTCGCCATGACCTGAGCACCCGTGTCGTTCGGGTGGATGTGGTCACCCGAGTCGTACGCCGGCAGCAGCCGGCTCGGCTGGGCCGGATCCCGCATCACCGCGTCGAAGTCGACGACGCCGTCGAACTCGGCCCGGCCGGGCCCGCGCAGCCAGGTGTTGACGGCCTGCCGCGTGGCGTCCTTCTCCGGGGTCCACACGCCCGGCCCGCCGTTGCCCTCGTACGGCATGAGCGTGCCGGCGATGCTGGTCAGGCCGCGCGCCTGGACCTGCCGGTTGAGCTGGCGCAGCGTGGCGATGATCGCCTCCGGGCTGTCGCCGTTCATCCAGATGTCGTTGATGCCCAGGTGGGTGACGACCGTACGCACCCCGGTCTGCGGGAACACGTCCTCGTTGAGCCGGGCCAGCGCGTTCGGGCCCAGCTCGTAGTAGCCGGGGAACCCGCCCGCGCCGGGCTCGGTGCCCTCGTGGTTGAGCCGGTTGCCGGCCAGGCTGAGGTTGAGCACACCCGGGGTACGCGGCTCCGGGCGGGCGTCGATCAGCCGCTCGGCCAGCAGGTCCGGCCAGCGGCGGTCGGCGTTGACGGTGCTGCCGTTGCCGTCGGCGATGGAGTCGCCCAGCACCACCACCGAACCGGGCGTGACCTTACGTTCCACGTCGATGCCGGACAGGAACATCCAGCAGCAGTTGGGCCGGATGGTGAAGCCCGTGCCGTCGGCCGCCGAGGTGAGGTCGGTGGCGCCGATGAAGTTGGTGACCCGGGACTGGCCGTGGAACGTCACCGGCCCGGTGAGCACCGGGAAGTACAGGGTGACCACCAGGTCCTCCTGCTCGGCCACCGGGAAGGCCACCGGGTCGCTGAGCAGCTCGGCGCCCTTGTTGATGGTCGCCGAGCCGGCGCCGGAGAACGTCAGCTGGCGGACGCTCGCCGGGACGATGTCGGACAGGTCGTCGGGGGTGGCGGTGTTCGGCCGGGCGATCGTGGCGCGGCCGACCTGGACGGCCTGCTCGCCGTACAGGTTGGTCAGCCGCACCCGCAGGCGCGGGCCGCCGACCGAGGTCTGCACCGTCATCCGGATGCTCTGGTTGTTCAGGCCGGTGTTGGTCAGGCCCACGGTGTTCCCGCGGGTCACCGCCGCGGCCCAGGTTCCGGCCCACTCGGCGCGCCCGTGCCCGGCGCGGTCGTTCCCGGTCGGGCCGGCGCTCGCGGTGACCGCCGGGGTGGCGGCGATCAGCAGCGTTACGGCGGAAGCTATGACGTGCCATCTCTTCGGGGTCGGCATCGATCCTCCATGGTCGGCAGCCCCGGGCGTGACGCGGTCGGCGGCACCGGCCCAGGCGATGGACCGGAAACTAGCTTCCGGCCGTGACGAGCGTCAATCAACCTGATCGACATGATCCAATGCCCGGGGGACGTGACGCAGCGACGATCGGCTCTGTCCCCCGTGGACCGCGGCTGCCTACGCTCGGGACTGGCGGCGGTGCGGTCGCCGACCCTGGCACCTGCCGTCTTGTCCCGGCCCTGACCTGGCCGGACGCCGCTCGCGGACCATGATGGGGGCTGCCCGATGACCGACCGGCCGAACTACGTGCACGAGGCGCTGGAGCTGTTCGCCGGGTTCGGCGACCGGGAGGCGCTCGTCGGCGGCGGACGCCGCCTCACCTACCCCCGGGTCGCCGCGCAGGTACGCGGCCTGGCCGCCGCGTTGCACCACCACGGGGTACGCCCCGGCGCGGCGGTGCTGGTGATGCTCGGCAACACGATCGACGGTCCGCTGCTGCAACTGGCCCTGCATCTGCTGGGCTGCCGGAGCATGTGGGTCGCCCCGGTGACCTCGCGGCGGGAGGTCGACGAGTTCGTCGCGCTGTCCGCGCCGGAGGCGTTCGTGTACGACCCGCGCGACGCGCAGGCGGTCGACGTCGCGGCGGGCCTGTCCGGCGTACCGGTGCTCTGCCTCGGCCCCGGCGGCGCCGGACCGGACCTGACCGCCGGGGCCGCCGGGCCGGCGGCGGAGCTGCCCGCCGACGTGCCCGCGCCGGAGTCGTTCCTGCAGACCAGCGGCACCACCGGCACGCCGAAGCTGGTGCACCACCGGGAGAGCTTCTACCGGCAGGTGCTCGCGCTCGCCGCCGGCTTCCGGGGCGCCGGGTTCCCGCTGCTGCGGCACCTGTCGCACTCACCGATGTGGCTCGCCAGCGGCCAGATCACCACGCTGTTCAACCTGTTCACCGGCGGCGTGCTGTTCCTGCGCGAACGGTGGGATCCGGCCGCGTTCATCGCCACCGTGGACGCCGAGCGGCTGACCTCCACGTTCGTCACCCCGCCGATGCTCTACGAGGTGCTCGACCACCCCGACCTGCCGGGCGCCGACTTCTCCGCGATGTTCATGTTCAACGTGGGCGCCGGGCCCGCCGCGCCGGCCCGGCTGCGCCAGGCCATCGCCCGCTTCGGCCCGTGCCTGCGCATCGTGTACGGGCTCAGCGAGGCGGTGGTCATCTGCGCGCTGCCCGGGCTCACCGAGGATCCGGAGCACCCGGAACGGCTGCGGTCCTGCGGCCGCCCGTACGGGGACGTGACGGTGGAGATCCGCGACGCCGGCGGGCGGGTGCTGCCGGCCGGCGAGGACGGCGAGGTGTGGGTACGCACCGAGCTGAGCTTCGCCGGCTACCACGGCGAGCCGGAGCTGACCGCCGAGACGCTGGTCGACGGCTGGGTCCGCACCCGCGACATCGGGCACCTCGACGCCGACGGCTTCCTCTACCTGGTCGACCGGTTGCAGGACCGCATCCTCACCCGGCAGCGCAGCTGGCCGATCTACTCCCGCCCGATCGAGGACGTGCTCGCCGGCCACCCCGAGGTACGCGCCGCCGCCGTCATCGGCGTACCGGACCCGGTGGCCGGGGAACTGCCGCACGCGTACGTGGTGCCCGCGCCGGGCGCGTCGGTGACCGGCGAGGAGCTGATCGCGCTCGTGGTCCGGGAACTGAGCGAGACCTGGGCGCCCGGCGCTGTCGAGTTCGTCGACGCGCTGCCGCTGAACCGGTCCGCAAAGGTGGACAAGCGCGCGTTGCGGGCCCGGTACGCGGCCGGACACCCGGCCGGCGCCGACCCGATCGGCAGTCCGGCGTGAACCCGCGCCGGGAGTTGTACACCCTGGTCGGCGCCGACCTGCTGTCCAACCTCGGCACCCGGATCTCGGTGGTCGCCATCCCCTGGCTCGTGCTGGAGACCACCGGCAGCCCCACCAAGATGGGGCTCGTCGCGGCGGCGGAGACGCTTCCGTACATGCTCTCCAGCGCGCTGGCGACCCCGTGGGCGGACCGGTTCGGGGTACGCCGTACCTCGGTGTTCGTGGACGCGGCGAGCGCCGTCGCGATGGCCGTGGTGGCGCTGGCGCCCTGGCTCGGGTTCGGCACGCTGCTGGTGCTGGTGGCGATCGCCGGCGGGCTGCGCGGCATCGGCGACCGGGTCAAGCACGTGCTGTTCAAACCGGCGGCCGAGCGGGCCGGGGTGCCGCTGATCCGGCTCACCAGCGCCTACGACGGCCTGGCCCGCGGCATGACGCTGTTCGGCGCGGTGCTCGGCGGGCTGCTCATCGACTGGGTCGGGCTGACCCGGGCCATCTGGATCGACGCGGCCACGTTCGCGGTCTGCGCGCTGCTGATCGGCGTGCTGGTCCGGCCGCCCGCGCCGGCGCAACCGGCGCCCCGGGAGTCGTACCTGCGGGCGCTGCGCGGCGGCTTCGCGTACCTGCGCACCGACCGGACGTTGATGACCATGCTGATCGTGGTCTCGGTGTCCAACATGTTCGCCAACGCCAGCGTCGCGGTCTGGATCCCGCTGTGGGTCAACGAGGTGCTCGGCGACCCGGCCGGGTTCGGTCTGCTGCTGGGTGTCTTCTCGGCCGGCGCGCTGCTGGGCAACCTGCTGTTCACTGTGGTCGGCACGCGGCTGCCGGCCGGGACGACGTTCGCGCTGGGGCTGACGCTCAGCGGCGCGCCCCGGCTGCTCGCGCTGGCGCTCAGCGACGACCTGGTCGTGGTGCTCGTGGTGACGTTCCTGTCCGGCATCGGCATCGCGGCGGTGAACCCGCTGCTCGGCGCGGCGCTCTACCAGCGGGTGCCGGGCGAGTTGCAGACCCGGGTGCTGGGCATCTCCGGATCGGTGGCGTTCGTCGGCCTGCCCGTCGGCGCGCTGCTCGGCGGCTGGTCGGTGGCGCTGCTCGACCTGACCCCGGCGCTGCTGGTGATGTCGGTGGTCTGCCTGGTGCTGACCGTCGGGCCGCTGCTGCTGGCCCGCGCGTCCCGGCGCCCGGCCGCGGAACCGGCCACGCCCACGCCGGTCTGAGCCGTCGTGTCGGGGGGCGGCGGTAGGGTCGGGGCCATGGCGACCTGGGACGACGTGCGGCGCATCGCGCTGGCCCTGCCCGAGACCACCGAGCGCGGCTCGCACGACGACCTGCCCGCCTGGCGCGTACGCGACAAGATGTTCGTCTGGGAACGGCCGCTGCGCCGCGGTGACCTCGATGCGCTCGGCGACGCCGCGCCGGACGGCCCGATCCTCGGCGCGCGGGTGCCCGACCTGGGCGCCAAGGAGGCGCTGATCGCCGACGACCCGGCCGTCTACTTCACCACGCCGCACTTCGACGGCTACCCGGCGGTGCTGGTGCGGCTCGACCGGATCGCCGCGGACGAGCTGACCGAGCTGATCACCGAGGCGTGGTACGCGCGGGCCCCGAAGCGGCTCGCCACGGCGCACCGGGCGGAGAACGCGTGACCGGCCCGGTGGACGCGATCGTGTTCGACATGGACGGCACGCTCGTCGAGTCGCACGCGGTGGTGCCCGCGGCGTACCGGGCGGCGGTGCGCGCCGGAGGCGGGCCGTCGTACACCGACGCCGAGGTCATCGCCGGCTACTCGATGGGCTCCCCGGTGGACCTGCTGACGCACCTGCTGCGGCGGCCCGCCTCCGGCGACGACCTGGACCGCTACCACGCCGAGCTGGATGCGCTCGCCGGGCGGGTACGCGTCTACCCCGGCGTCGCGGACGCGCTCGCCGAGATCGCCGCCCGGGTGCCGGTGGGCGTGTTCACCGGCGCGAGCCACCGGGCCGCCGAGATCCTGCTCGACCGGGCGGGCCTGCTCGGTCACTTCGAGGTCGTCCTCGGCGGCGACCAGGTCGACCGCCCCAAACCGGCGCCTGACGGCGTGGAGGCGGCCTGCCGTCGGCTCGGCGTGCCGCCCGGCCGCGCCGCGTACGTGGGTGACTCGCCACTGGACGTACGCGCCGCCCGGCACAGCGGCGCGGTGGCGGTGGCCGCGGCGTGGGGTCACCAGTACGACCCCGACGAGCCGGCCGACCTCAGCCTGTCCCGGCCCGGGGAGCTGCTGGCCCTGCTGCCCTGAGCCTCTATCCCCGCGCGGGACGCTCGGCTAGCCTGCCGGGCATGCCATCGACGTTGACCGAGGCGACCGACCCGTGGTGCCTGCGGCCGGGCGAGGCCGCCGAGCTGCTGCGCGGGCACCCGTGGCGCCGGTTCGTGGTGCTGGGTGACAGCGTCGCGGAGGGGCTGTGCGAGCCGGCCGACGGCTACCCCGACCTCCAGTGGGCCGATCGGATCGCGGCCGAGCTGCGCGCGATCCGGCCGGAGCTGGCCTACCTGAACCTGGGCCGGCGCGGGCTGCGCGCGCACGAGGTCCGGGCCACCCAGCTCGCCGGCGCGCTGGCCTTCGAACCGGACCTGGCCCTGGTGGTGTGCGGCGGCAACGACGCGTTCCGGTCCGCCTACGACCCGGACGCGGTCGACGCCGAGCTGACCGCCATGGTCACCGCGCTACGGGAGGCGGGGGCGGACGTGATCACGGTGGGCATGTTCGACGTGTCGCACAGCCCGGCGGTGCCGGACGCGCTGCGCGCGGGCCTGGGCGAGCGGATGCGCCGGCTGTCCCGGCACACCCGGGCCGTAGCCGAACGGCTGGGCACGCTGCACGTCCACCTGACCGACCATCCGCTGGTGGCCGACCCGTCGCTGTACAGCAGCGACGGCCGGCACGGCAGCGCCCGCAGCGACGCCGTGGCCACCGCCGAAACCCTCCGGGTTCTCTCCACCCACCTCCCCCACCCCTGACCCGCCCTCCCCTGCCCTGCCCGACGATCATGAAGTTGACGGCACTGAGCGTCCGTTTTGTCCCCGCCAACTTCATGATCGACAGGATCAAGCCGGCCGGGGACCAACCCGCGGCCCGGATTCGCTCCGTTGACCAAGGAGTTTGTGTCGGCGACGCGCCCTGGTCAGGACACAAACTCCTTGATCAACGCGCTGGGGGCGGGCGGAGCAGGGAGCGAGAGGGAGGGGGCGGCGGTCAGTCGGTCAGGAGGATGCCGGTCAGGAGGACGCCTCGGGCCAGGTTGAGGACCTCGTCGCAACCCGGGTACCCGACCCGGGCGAGCGCGCCGGAGCCCGTACGGGCGAACAGGTACGGGGCGAGGCTGTACGGGACGTCGGCGGTGACCGTCTCGCCGGTCTCGATCTGCACGAAGTCCATCGCCACCCGGTCCGCCTCGTGGTAGCGCTGCAGGATGTTGCCGCCCTCGGCGATCGCCGCGCGTACCCCGTCCGCCCACGCCACCGCTGTCATCTCCCGGCCGATGAGCACGCCGTGCCCGGCCGAGCCGCCGGCCGGCTTGGCGACCAGGTCGGCCTGTTCGGCGAGCGCCCGGTCGAGCTGGTCGGCGGTGAGCGCGACGGTGTGCGGCACGTACCGCCGGATCAGCGTCCGGTCGGCCGCCGGCAGCAGGTCCAGGTCGTCCCAGAGCCAGGCGTAGTTCAGCTTGTTGCTGAGCAGCCAGGCGGCGCTGCTGACGAACATCGGCAGCGTGCCGGCGGCGAGCGCGCCGGCGACCGCGTCCAGCCCGGGGCTGGGGGTGACCCGGTTGGGTACGAACAGCCGGAACAGGGCGTCCACCGGGGCGCCGCCGACGACCAGCCGGTTCTGCGCGTCCAGGGTGGCGGTGGCGACCGGGGCGATGACCAGGTCGATGCCGAACGGGCGGGCCTGGTCGATCAGCGGGGACAGGATCCGGATGAACGTCTCCGGGTCGTCCAGTCCCGGGTAGTCGGCGTCGAAGTCCATCAGCAGCGCCACCCGCGCGCCGTCGGGCAGGCCGAGCGTGTCCCGGATGGCCACGAACCGCTGGTCCAGCAGTGAGGGCGCGGGCCGCGACCCGTCGAGCAGGCCGTGCGCGCGGTACAGCTCGGCGTACCGCTGGATCACGGTGTCGGCGTCGAAACCGCCGCCGAGGCTGCTGTCGATGTTGTACTCCACGATGCACGGCACGCCACCGGAGAACAGCACGTCCGGCCGGTACGCGGCGAGCAACCCCTCGTGCAGTTCCTCGTCCGGGTCGAGCAGCCGGGTCTCCCCGTCCGGCACGTCGAGCAGCAGGCGCAGCTCACCCGCGGTGCGGGCGCGACGCCGGCACGCCTCCAGGATGAGCTGGGCGATGCGGTCGCAGACCTCGTTCAGCTCGCGGAACGCGTCGGCGGTGAACACCGGCGGGCGGGCCAGCCGCCACTGCTTGTTGTACGTGGCCCGGCCGTGGAAGATCTTCTCCCACGCTTCGCCGCCGGTCGTCACCATCGCGGTACGGGTGGACTCGGGCAGGTCGGTCCACGCCTGGCCGAGCGGCGGCCACGTGTAGTTCGGGTCCATCGTTCATCCGTCCTTGAGGGTCAGTTGGATGGCGGCGGTGAGCTGGTCCCGGCCGGGTTGCACGGCCCGGTCCAGGGCGGGCGCGAAGGGCAGCACCGCGCCGTCGGGGCGGGTCACGCGCCGGGGCGGCGCGGCCAGCCGGACCCGCTCGACCACAGTGGCGATGATCTCCCCGGCGATGCCGCAGGAGCGGTTGCCGTCGTCGACGACCACCAGCCGCCCGGTGCGGCCCACCGACTCGACCAGCCCGTCCCAGTCGAACGGGTAGAGCGTGCGGGGGTCGAAGACCTCCACCGACGCCTGTCCGGCGAGTTCCTCGGCGACGGCGAGCGCGTCGTGCACCAGGTGCCCGACCGCCACCACCGTCACGTCGGCGCCGGGGCGGCGGACGATCCCCCGGCCCAGCGGCACGGGCGCCGGGTCGGTGACGTCGGCGCGCAGGTCCAGGGCGCCGGCCGGGGCGAAGACCACCACCGGGTCGTCGCAGCGGATCGCGGAGACCAGCAGCCCGTACGCGTCGGCCGGGGTGGCCGGTACGACTGTGGTCACCCCGACGTGGGCGAACAACGCGTACGGGTGGTCGGAGTGCTGCCCGGCCCAGCCGGTGCGGGAGCCGGAGCCGGGCACCACATAGGTGACCGGCACCGCGCACTGACCGCCGGTCATCAGCGGGAACTTGTGCGCGTGGTTGACGATCTGCTCGAAGACCAGGAACAGCAGCGACGGGATCTGGAACTCGACCACCGGGCGGGCCCCGGCCAGCGCCGCGCCGGTGGCGAAGCTGGTGAACGCCTGCTCGGACAGCGGTGTGTCGCGGACGCGTTCCGGGCCGAACTTCTTCAGCAGGCCGGTGGTGACGTTCGCGGCGGCCACCCGGATGTCCTCGCCGAGCACCACGACCGACTCGTCGCGGGTCATCTCGTCGGACAGCGCCCGGGTGAGCGCCCTGCGGTAGGAGAGCCGGGGCATCAGCCACCTCCGGTCCGGGCGGTGAGCCCGCTGGCGTACAGGTGGTCCAGGGCGGTCGCCGGGTCGGGGTGCGGCCCGGCGAGCGCGTACTCGACGGCGGCGTCCAGTTCCGCCTCGACGGCGGCGTCCACCTCGGCCCGTGCCGCCGGGTCCAGCCGTGCTCCGGCGATGTCGACCGGATCGCGGGACCGGCCCTCGGCCACCTCCTCCGGCGGCCGGTAGTCGAGGCGTACCTGATGTTCGAAGGTGTGGTGGGCGTCGAAGCGGTAGGTGCGGGCCTCGACCAGCTCGGGGCCGCCGCCGGCGCGCATCCGCGCGACCGCGGCGGCGGCGACCTCGCGTACCGCCTCGGGGTCCTGCCCGTCGACGACGGCCGCCGGCATGCCGAAGGCGGCGGCCCGCCCGGCGATGGTGCCGGCGACCGCGCCCTCGACCGGCATGGTGGTGGCGTAGCCGTTGTTCTCGCAGACGAACAGCACCGGCACCCGCCAGAGCGCGGCCAGGTTGAACGCCTCCAGGAGCATGCCCTCGTTGACCGCGCCGTCGCCGAAGAAGGTGGCGCCGACGATGTCGGCGCCGCGCCGCCGGCGCTCCCACACCGCCCCGGTGAGGATCGCGCCGGCGGCCCCGACGATGGCGTTGGCGCCGAGGACGCCGACGCCGAAGTCGGCCGCGTGCATCGACCCGCCCCGGCCCCGGTTGAGCCCGGTGACCCGGCCGCACAGTTCGGCCAGCATCCGGGCCGGGTCGGCGCCCTTGGCCAGCACGTGCCCGTGCCCGCGGTGGGTGCCGGTGACCAGGTCCCCGGCGGAAAGGGCCGCGCAGACGCCGGCCGCGATCCCCTCCTGACCGAGGTACGGGTGGATGCCGCCGACGATCTCCCCGGCGCGGACCAGCTCGATCGCGCGCTCCTCGAAGCGGCGGATCAGCCGGACCGTCCGGTAGAGCCGGAGCGGGTCGGAGCCGGTCACGCCGGACGGCCCTCCTTGACGGCGGCGAGGATGTCGTCCCAGAGGCGGGCGCGGGCGGCGAGCGCGGCGTTCACCGTGTCGGCGCACTCCTGCCACTTGGTGTCGTCGTCGCCGCACAGGTCGGCCAGCATCTGCATGGCCATCGGGGTGTGCTGCTCGCCGTCGACCTCGATGTGCCGCTCCAGATAGTCGACGAACTTGTTCAGCCGGTTGCTGCGCTCGTTGACGGCGACGACCTGGGTGAACATCTCCGGGATGAGGTCCTCGCGGCCGAACGCGAACGCCGCGGCCTGGCAGTGCACCGGGGTGGTCTCGATGATCCGCCAGGTGGTGCCGGCGAACGCGGCGGACGCCGCGGGGACGCCGGCGGCGCCGAGCGCCTCGGTGACCGGGGTGCCGTCGCGCAGCAGGTCGACCAGCTTGTTCACGGCGGTGGTGTCGGCGCCGGCCTCGGTCATGCCCTGCACGTACAGCTCGAAGTGGCTGATGTAGCCCTCGCCCAGCTCGTCGCTCTCCTCGACCATGACGATGTCGTTGATCAGGCGGCGGCTGCCGGTCGGGCCGGTCGGGATCCACGGCACCGTGACGCAGGTGAGCTGCCGCTGCAGCGACTTCAGCAGGGACATGAAGTCCCAGACGGCGAAGACGTGGTGCTCCATGAACGTGACGAGCGCGTCGTGGGTGTCGAGGTTGGCGTAGAGGGGGTGCTTGACCACCACGTCGCGGCGCTCGGTCACCGCCCGCTCCAGCCGCTCGATGCCCGGGTGCGTCTTACCCCAGTCGTACCGTGACATTGTCAGCCTCCCTGCTGGGCGCGGTCGCGCCAGATGACCGGGCAGTAATCGGGGTCCGCGTAGTCCGGCCGGCCCTCGTGGGTGCGGCGGACCAGCACGTCGTGGTTGTACGCGGCGAGCGTGCCGTCGGAGAGCGGATACTCCCGCCAGGCGTTGCCGCCGTCCTGCAGGTGCAGCGAGACGGCCCGGCGGGGCCGTCCGCTGACGTTCGCACCGCTGCCGTGGTAGGTGCGGCAGTGGTGGAAACTCATGTGTCCCTTGGGGATCACCATGGGAATCTTGCGGATCTCGGCGCCGTTGTACGCCGCGTTCTCGGCGAGCATCGCCTCGAGCTGGTCGCGGTCCCGGTCGGCGAAGTGCCGCACCACCGTGTCGTCGGCGCCGATCTCCCGCCAGCGGTGGGAGCCGTCGACCATGGTGATGGTGCCCATCTCCTCGCCGCAGTCGTGGAACGGGATGAACGCGGTGAGCATGTTCTCCGACGACGAGGACGCCCAGTAGTGCTTGTCGAAGTGCCAGGGCACGATGTTCGACGGCTCACCGGCGATCGGCGGCTTCCAGATCAGCGTGGACTGGAAGATCCGGATCTCGGCGGCGCGGGCCAGACGGGCGGCGACCGCACCGATCAGGGGCTTGCGCAGGATGCGGGCGATGCCGTCGTGCTCGTGGTGGACGTAGTCGTTGTGCCGCTGCACGTCACCCTTGGACGGCTCCCAGTAGGCCAGCTTCGGCGGCCGTACCGGCAGTCGCCGGTCGCGTTCCCCGGCGTAGTAGCCGTCGGTGGCGGCGACCAGTTCGTCCACCTCGTCGTCGGTGAGCAGCTTCTTCGACAGGTACCAGCCGTGCTCGGCGTAGTGCCGGACGTCCTCGTCGGAGGGCAGCAGCGCCTCCTCCTCGGCGGTCAGCCCGGGATCGATGGCGGTCATGCGCTCACCCCTCCGGCCGCGGCGGAACTCGCCCCCGCCGCGGCCAGCTCGCGTTCCTTGGCCTCGTAGAGCGCCTTGATGTTGCCGCTGCCGAAGGTGCGCGCCCCGCGCCGCTCGATGAGTTCGAGGAAGAGGGTGCGGCGCACGTGCATCGACTCGGTGAAGATCTGCAGCAGCTGCCCGTCGTGGTCGGAGTCGACCAGGATGCTCAGCTCGCGCAGCCGGTCCACCGGCGCGTCCAGCCGGCCGACCCGCTGCTCCAGCCCGTCGTAGTAGGCGCCGGGCGTGCTGGCGAACCGCACCCCGCGCCCGGCGAGCGCGCCGACGGCGGTGACGATGTCGTCGGTGCGCAGGCCCAGGTGCTGCACCCCGGCGCCGGCGTGCCAGCGCAGGAAGTCCTCGATCTGCCCCGGCCGGGCGCCGGTGTCCGGCTCCAGCAGCACGAACGTGACAGTCCCGGACGGGCTCTGCACCACCTTGGAGTTCATCGCCTGACCGGCGACCTCGATGTGCTCGGTGAAGATGTCGGCGAAGCCGAACACCTTCTCGTAGTGCGCGACGGTCTCGTCGAGCTGTCCCGGCGGCACGCAGATCGCCAGGTGGTCCACCTCGGCCAGCAGCGTGTCCGTCCCGCCGGGCGCGGTCACCGGCTCGATCGCCCCGGGCAGGAACACGCCCGGGTCGCCGCGCCGCTCGACCAGGCGGTGCACCACGTCGCCGAAGCCGCCGACCTCGGCGACCACCACCTCGGCGTCCGCGCCGGTGAGGGTGCGCGGCGGGCTCAGCGCCGTCGCGCCACGGTCCACCAGCTCCGCGTACGCCCCGGCGGCGTCGTCGACGGCGAGCGCCACCACGGCGATGCCGTCGCCGTGCCGGTGCACGTACGTCGCCGCCGGGTGCTCGGCCGACAGGCCGGTGGTCAGCAGCAGCCGGATGCCGGCCTGGGCCAGCAGCAGGGAACGCTGCCCGTCCAGCCCGGTCTCCGGACCCCCCTGCCCGCACAGCCGGAAACCGACGGCGTTGTCGAAGTAGAAGGCCGCCTGCCGGGCGTCCCCCACGTACAGTTCGAGATGGTCTATCCCGTTGATGGTCATGGGCTTCCCCTGTTCCCCCCCGTGATCGCGACCCGGACGGACGCCCGGGACTGGAGTCCGGTCAGCCGGCGTCCGGGGTGGCGGCCCGGCGGGCCGGCCCGGAGAGCCGGCGCAGGAGCAGACTGACGTTCTGGCCGCCGAACCCGAACGAGTTCGTCAGCGCGTGGCCGGCCCGGGTGGGCCGGGGCACGGCGCGGACGTGGTCCGCCTCGCACTCCGGGTCCGGGTCGTCCAGGTGGTAGGTGGGTGGCAGCAGGCCACTGTCGAGCGCCAGCGCGGTGGCGGCGGCCTCCAGCACCCCGGACGCGCCGAGCAGGTGCCCGGTGAGCGCCTTGGTGGAGCTGACCGGCACGCCGCCGGTACCGAACACCTCGGCCAGCGCGATCGTCTCGGCGACGTCACCGAGCTTGGTGCCGGTGCCGTGCGCGTTGACGTACCCGACGTCGGCAGGTCCGACCCCGCCGGCCGTCAGCGCCCGGCGCATGCACGCCGCCGCTCCGGCGCCGTCCGGCCGCGGCGCGGTCGGGTGGTACGCGTCGGTGTTCGCCCCGAAACCGGCGACCTCGGCGTAGCCGCGCACACCCCGGCCGTCGGCGTGCCCGGCGCGCTCCAGCACCAGCAGCGCCGCGCCCTCGGCCAGTACGAATCCGTTGCGCCGCTTGTCGAACGGGCGGCTCGCCTCGGTGGGTTCGTCCCAGCCCCGGGCCAGCGCCCGGGCGTTGCCGAACGTGTCGGCGAACGTGCCGAACAGCGGCGCCTCGCTCGCCCCGCACACCACCACGTCGGCTTCGCCCGCGCGGATGAGGCGTACCCCGTCGGCGACGGCCTGGGCGCCGGAGGCGCAGGCCGTGCCGACCGACGAGCTGTAGCCGCGGATGCCGTGCGCGATGGCGATCCGGGCCGAGGGCATGTTCGGCAGGATGCCGGTGAGCAGGTACGGGCTGACCGCAGCCCGGCCCCGGGCGGCCCGCGCGAGCACCTGGCCCTCCAGCGTGGACATGCCGCCCACGCCACCGACGATCACCGCGATGCGCTCCGGATCGACGTCGCGGCCCACCTCGATGCCGGCGTCGGCGAGCGCCTCGGCGGCGGTGATCAGGGCGAGCAGCACCACCCGGTCGAGCACCTTCGTCTCCGGTCCGGAGGCGACGCTGCGCGGGTCGATGTCCGGCAGCACCCCGGCCACCTCGAGGCTGCCCGCCGCCGGGTGCCCCTCGGGCGGGCGGCGCAGCCCGGACCGGCCGGTGAGCAGCGCGTCGAACGTGTCCGTCACGCCGCGCCCGGCCGGGGTGAACAGGCCCATGCCGGTGATGACGGCGGTCACGACGGCGCCTCGGTCAGGTAGCGCTCGCGCAGCGCCACCTTGCGCACCTTGCCGGTGACGGTGACCGGGATGTCGTCGGCGCGTACCGGGACGATCCGGCGTAGCGTGGCGGCCACGTCCGGGCCGAGCGCGGTACGGATGCGCTCGGTGCGGTCCGCGTCCGGGTCGGCGCCGGCGGCCGGCTCCAGCAGCACGTCCGTGGTGACCGTGCCGTCGTCCGCCTTGACGATCACCACGGTGCAGTCGGTCACGTCGGGGCAGGCGGCGAGGATGCGTTCCTCGGACAGCGCGGTGAAGAACCGTTTCCCGTCGCCGGCCTCGACCGAGTCGACCGCCCGGTCCAGGTGGTAGTAGCGGCCGTCGTCGTCGGCGTACACCAGGTCGCCGGTGAGGTACCAGCCGCGCAGCCGGAACCGGTACGTAATGACCGAGTCGTTCCAGTAGCCGCGGAACAGCGACGGCGAGTCGATGCCGAGCCAGCCGACCTGCCCGGGCGGCAGCTCGTTGCCGTCGGCGTCGAGCACGGCGACCCGGGTGAACCGGTACGGGCGGCCCACGCAGCGGCCGTACCGGTCGGTGCCGGTGGTGTGGGTGATGTGGAACATCGAGTGGCCCATCTCGCTGGAGCCGAGGCCGTCGATGAACACCGACCCGGGTACCCGGGTCACGCCGCCGCGGGTCACCACGTCCCGCGAGCCCACCGCGACCAGCCGCCGTACGTGCGGCTCGTGCGAGCAGTCGCCGGTGTTGAACCACAGCCGCACCGAGTCCAGGTCGTAGCCGGACAGGTCGAAGCGGGCCAGCTCGGCCCAGGTGACCGAGAATCCGAACACGCCGTCCGGGCGCCACCGCTGGATCGCGTCGAGCACCCGCTCGCCGCCCTGCTCGGAGAGCAGGAACATCTCCGCCCGGTTGCCCAGCGCCTGGTTGACCATGAGCACGGTGGCGGTGTGCGGGGCGGGCAGCGCGTTGAGGATGCGTGTGGTGCCCTGCGCCTGCGGCATGGACAGCAGGTGGCGGGTGGCGGCGAACAGGCTGGCGTGCGAGTGCAGCACCGCCTTCGGCACGCCGGTGGTGCCGGAGGTGTGGGTGATCACGATCGGGTCGTCCGGGTGGTGCCGGTAGTGCGCGGGTGCGGCGTCCGGGCCGCCGGTCCCGGCCTGCGCGGGCTCGCCGAGCATCGGCGCGCCCAGGTCGTGCCCGGCCAGCGCCTCGGCGTGCGCGGCGTCGGCGAGCACACCGGCGGCGCGCAGCCGGCGGATGTACTCGGCGGCGATCTCGGGGCGCAACCTGCCGTTCATCAGCGCCGGGATGGCGCCGAGGCGGGTCAGCGCCAGGAACGACAGCACCATGTCGGCTGCGGTGCCGGCCCAGACCGCGACCGGGTCACGTGGCTTCACCCCGCGCTCGTGCAGCCAGGCGGCCCGGGCGGCGACCATCCGGTCGAGCCGGCCCAGGGTCAGTGGGGTCTCGGCCGGGTGGCCGTCGACCTCGGTGTCGAACGTGAGCCCCGGGCCGTCCGGGTCGGCGCCGTGGGCCAGCACCCGGGCGAGCACGTTGCCCGCCCCCAGATCCGCGTCGGCCGCGAGCGCGCCGCGCAGTCCCTTCGTCCTCATTGACGTGTTCCCTCCCCCAGCAGCACCGCGGTCGCCTCGCCCGGCGTACCGTCCGGTGCCAGTTCGATCAGGATCAGCAACGCCTGTGCGGCGTCGCCGTCGTACAGCAGCAGGTCCGCCTCGGCCTCGCCCTCGGCCCGCGCGTCGCCGGCCGGGCTCAGGCACACCACCGGCCCGTCCAGTCCCCAGCGCGCCGCGACGTGCCCGGCCACGCTGTTCGGCACCGACTGGAAGAAGAACAGCGGCCCGATCCGCCCGCCCGCGGCCACCGTGGCGCGTACGTGCGCCGCACCGGCGGAGTCCCCGCCCGCGCTGACCAGCACCACAGCCGTCCGGTTGCCCGGCGGCAGCGGCCCGTCGGAGTACCGCCGCGCGAGGCACCGCTGCGCCACCGCCGCCACCAGCGGCGCGAACGGCGAGTGCACGAACCCCGCCACCCCCGCCGGCGCAGTACCGCCCTCCCCCGCCTCGGGCCACCGCGCCTCCGCGAGCACCACGACCCCGTTGCGCGATCTTGCGGTTGGTGCCCCGGGCGCGGGCGTTGTGCCCGGTTCGCCGGGGCCGTGAGTGCAAGATCGCGGGGGGCCGGGGTGGGGGGCGGGCGTGAGGGGGGTCATGAGGTGCTCACCAGGAGTGCGGTGTCGGCGCCGCCGAAGGCGGCGTTGAGGGTCAGCGCGTGTCCGGTACGGGCGGGGCGGGGGGCGTCGCGGATGACGTCCAGCGGGCACTGCGGGTCGGTGCCGAGCCACCCGGCGGTGACCGGCAGCTTGCCGTGCCGCAGGGCCAGCACGGTGACCAGCAGTTCCAGCAGCCCGGACGCCTCCAGCGCGTGCCCGTGCACCGACTTGGTGGAGCTGACCGGCAGCCGCCCGGCATCCTCGCCGAACACGCCGGTCAGCGCCGCCGCCTCGGAGGCGTCGCTGAACGGGGTGCCGGTGGCGTTGGCGTTGACGTAGCCGATCGCGTCCGGGGGCAGCCCGCCCCGGCGCAGCGCCGCCTGGACCGCGCGGGCCAGCCCGAGCCCGTCCGGGTGCGGCTGGCACGGGTGGTACGCGTCCCCCGCCCGGCCCCACCCGGCCACGCTCGCCAGCGTCTCGGCGCCCCGCCGGGCGGCCGCTCCCGCCGACTCCAGCACCACAGCGGCCACCCCGTCACCCAGCAGCAGGCCCTTGCGGCCGGCGCTGAACGGGCGTACCGCGCCGTCGGCGGCGAGCGCCCGGCCGGCGTCGAACAGCGCGTACTGGTCCGGTTCGACCAGGTAACCGGCCGCGACCACGACCCGCTCCAGGTCGCCCCGGCGGATCAGCGCCGCCGCGTCGGCGACCGCGCTGCTCGCCGACACGCAGGCGGTGGTGTAGATCCGGGTATGCCCGCGCAGGCCGCACCGCGCGGCCAGGTGACCGGCGAGCGCCGGCACCGTCGGCTCGTCCCACCCCGCCGGTACGGGCAGCGAGTACGGCCCGCCGTGGGTGGCCAGGAACAGCGCCGACTCGGCCCGCCCGGCCCGGTCCAGTCCGGCGGCCCGGGCGGCGGTGTCGATCGCGTCGGCCAGCTCGCCGGCGAGCGTGCCGACGTCCGGCAGGGTGGCCGCCACCGTCACCCGGCGGCCGGTGGTGTCGAAACGGCGCACCGGCGCGAACGCCGGGGTGCCGGTGAGCACCCCGGCCAGCAGCGCGTCGGCGCCCCTGCCGAGGGCGCTGAGCGCGTACGTGCCGGTGATCCGTACGGTCTCCCGCTCAGCCATCTGCGGGAGCGGTGAGAGAGCCACGGAGCACCGCGAGCGCGTCGTCGACGGTGCGGATGCCGGCGAGCTGGTCGTCGCTCAGGTCCAGCCGGCGGTCGTAGCGCTGCTCGACCATGTGCACCAGCCAGGCCAGCTCCATCGAGCCGAGCCGGTCCGGCACCTGGTCGGCGGGTCTCGCGGTCAGTTCGGCGAGCATGCTCACCAGGTCAGCTCGCCCCAGGTCGGGCTGACCGGACATCAGGACTTGTCGCTGTTCGCGGCCACCCGGTCGGCGACCATCGTGGTGAACTCGCCGACCGTCATCAGCGCCAGCTTCTCCGACTCGTCGTCGGCGAACTTCAGGCCGTAGCGGTCCTCGACGCGGACCGCGAGGTCGGCCAGGGCCAGCGACTCCAGGTCGACGCCGGAGGGGCCGAGCGTGGTCTCGTCGTCGAGCTCCTCCACGTCGTAGTTCATGTCGGCGAGCTGTTCGACGACGAAGGTGCGGACCTCGTCTCGCATGGGTTCAGACCTCTTCTCCGTGTACCGGCTGACGGTGCCCGGTCGGGACACCGTGTGCGTGTGAACCGGCCGGGTCGGGCGCGCGGGTGGCGCGTTGCCCGGCCGGTCCGGGGCGGGATTCGGGGTGGACCGGACGTCCGGCGGGCGTCCGGTGGGTGTGCGGCTCGTACAGGGGGCCGGTCACGACGCCGCGTCCCGCAGCGCCGGGACGGACCGGACCAGCTTTCCGGTGGTGGTGCGGGGCATCTGGTCGAGCAGGCGCAGCGTGCGGGGACGTTTGAACCCGGCCAGCCGCTCGGCGATCAGCTTGTCGAGCGTCTCCTCGGTCAGCGAGCCGTCGGTCTGGACGTACGCGGTGATGCCGTCGTCCCAGACCACCACCGCGGCGGTGACGCCGGGCAGTGCGGCGACCGTGGCCTCCACCTCGGTCAGGTCGACCTTCAGGCCGCCCACCGACACCTGCGAGTCCAGCCGGCCCTTGATGGTGACCAGACCGGTCTCCGGGTCGACCACGCCCGCGTCGCGGGTGTGCAGCCAGCCGTCGGCCCACCGGCTCGGGTCGGCCGGCCCGACGTACGGGTTGGCCGGGCAGCTCACCCACAGCTCGCCGTCGCGCTCGCGTACCTCGATGCCGGGGGCGGGCGCGATGGCGGGGCGGTGCCGCCCGTACAGGTCGGTGCCGATGACGCCGACCTCGGTCATCCCGTACATGTTGCCCAGCGGCACGCCGTAGCGGTCGGTGAACGCGTTCGCGACGGCGGCCGGCACCAGCTCGCCGCCGGTGGTCATGCGCTTGAGCTGGGGCAGCGGCCCGGCGGGTGTGGTGGAGGCGAGCAGCCCGATGTGGAACGGGACGCCGAGCACGGTGGCCGGGGTGTCCTGGGCGGCGACGGCGGCGAGGATCGCGTCGCCGCTGAGCCGCTCCGGCGGGCACAGCTCGACACCGGCGTGCAGCCCGTAGAGCAGGCCGCCGACCAGGCCGAGCACGTGCACCATGCTGGGCAGCAGGATGATCCGCTCGCCGGGCAGCGCGACACCGTCGATGCGGGTGTAGCGGTGCACCTCGGCGACGAGATCGGCGGCGGTGCGGCCGATCACCTTGGACGGTCCGGTGGAGCCGGAGCTGAGCTGGATCACCGCGTGCGGGCTGCCCGCCGGGCGGCCGGAGTACGCGCTGACCCCGGCGGTGACGTCGACGAAGATCCGCAGCGCGCCTGCGCCGGAGCGGACCGGGGCGACCACCACCTGCGGGCTGAGCCGGCGCAGCGCCTGGTCGACCTCGTGGTCGGTGAGCCGGTGGTCGAGCAGGATCGCCTGGGCGCCGGTACGCCAGGTGGCGAGCAGGTGGGCCACGTACGCCGGCGAGGGCGGCAGGCGCAGCGCGGCGGCGCCTCCGGCGCGCAGCCCGGCCTGGGCGAGCCGGTCCTGGGCCTCGCGGACGAGCCGGCGCAGCGTGCCCTTGTCGACCGGGTCGGGCAGGCGCAGGCAGACGTCGGTGTCGCGTCCGGTGAACAGGATGTCGTCCACCCAGTCCGCCGTCGTCAAGGCAGGATCCTCCGCCACGGGATGTGCAGTCACGACCAGCCACCGTTCCACTGAGGAACTGGGCGGATCCGCCCAGCGGGTACGTCGTTTCGGGGTATGGCGGAACCCTACGACGCCCCTCTTACGCATCGCCAGATGCAAATGGCTAGATCCAAAGCAGCGGCTGGGTGGATTGCTCAGGCTCGATCGGACAGGCAGGATCGGAGCCACGCCGGCAAGGTAGTCCGCCGGCCGCCGGATGCTGTGCGCGCGGGACTCCGCGCGGACGGCGGGGACGGCTACGCTCAGGGCATGTTCCGCGCGGCCCGGCCCGACGACTTCCCGCAGGTCATCCGCCTCTACCGGCAGCTGAACCCGGACGACCCGCACCTGAGCGACGGCTCCGACGAGCGGGCCTTCGCGCGGATCCTGGCCACCGAGGGGCTGCACCTGTTCGTGCTCGACCTGAACGGCGCGGTGGTCGCCACCACGTACCTCAACGTGATCCCCAACCTGAGCCGGTCGGCGTCGCCCTACGCGGTCATCGAGAACGTGGTGGTCGACGAGTCGCGGCGCGGCACCGGCCTCGGCAGGCAGATCATGGCCGGCACGCTCCGGGCCGCCTGGGACGCGGGCTGCTACAAGGCGATGCTCATGACCGGGTCGCGCTCACCCGCGACCCACGCCTTCTACCTGGCCTGCGGGTTCTCCGGCGACGCGAAGACCGCGTACCTGGCCCGGCCGTCGTAACCCGGCCCGGTCAGCGCTCGCCCGCCGGCGGGGGCGCGGCGCCGCGCAGCACCAGCGCGCTGTTGAACCCGTCGAAGCCGCGCGCGCCGACCAGCGCGATCCGGCTGCGCGGCGGGCGGGGCTGCCGCAGGAACGTCAGCTCGCAGCCGGGCGCGGGCTCGTCCGGGGCGGCCGAGGCGGGCAGCATCCCCCGGCGGAACGCCAGCAGCGCGGTGGCCGCGTCCAGCGCCGACCCGCCCTGGTGCGCCCGCCCGGTCAGTGGCTTCTGCGTGGTCACCGGCGGGGTCCGGTCGCCGAACACGGCACGCAGCGCCACCGCCTCGGCCCGGTCGTACGCGGGCACGCCGAGCGCGTCCGGCCAGATCACGTCCACGTCGTGCGGGCGCACCCCGGCGCGCTCCAGCGCGAGCCGCAGCGCGCGGGCGTAGTGGGCCGGGTCGGGGCCGGTGGCCGGGTCGGTGGGCGCGGCGTCGTGGGTGGCGGCCCAGCCGGTGATCTCCCCGTAGACGCGGGCGCCCCGGGCCAGCGCGTGGCCCAGTTCCTCCACCACGAAGACCGCGCCGCCCTCGGCCGGCACGTATCCGCTGGCCGCGACGTCGAACGGCCGGTACGCCCGCTCCGGGTCGGACACGTCGCTGAGCAGGCCGGAGCGGAGCTGGCAGGCGAGCGCGTACGGGCTCAGCGGGCACTCGGTCGCCCCGGCGATCACCACTGGGGTGCCCCGGCGGATGGTGCGCACCGCGTGCGCCAGGCTGTCCAGCCCGCCGGCCGACTCGGACACGGTCACCCCGGACGGGCCCTTGAACTGGTGGCGGATCGACAGCTGCCCCACGCTCGCGGCGTAGAACCAGGCGATCGACTGGTACGCCCCGACGGTGCGGCTCGGCCCGCCCCAGAGCCGTTGCAGCTCCCGCTGCCCGAACAGGTTGCCGCCGGAGGAGCTGGCGAGCGTGACCGCCCACTTGTACGGGTCGGGCGACACCTCGGGCAGCCCGGCGTCGGCGAGCGCCAGCTTGGTGGCGGCGAAGCCGAGGTGGGTCCACCTGTCGGTCTGCACCCGCTGCCGGGTGTCGCTGAACCCGGCCGGGTCGAAGCCGGCCACCTCCCCGGCCACCCGGGTCGGGTACCGCTCCGGGTCGAACAGCGTGATCGGCCCGGTGCGGCGGGTGCCGGCGAGCACGGTGTCCCAGTGCGCCTCGGCGCCGACGCCGCTGGGCGCGACCACGCCGATGCCCGTCACCACGGCCCGCGCGGTCATGCCGGCGTCACCGCCAGACGGCGGAACACCATCGCCGACTGGAAGCCGCCGAAGCCGCTGCCCACCGACAGCGCCACGTCCACCGGCACCTCCCGCGCCTCGTTCGGCACGTAGTCCAGGTCGCACTCCGGGTCGCGGGTGCTCCAGTTCGCCGTGGGCGGCACCACGCCGTACTCGATGGCGAGCGCGCAGGCGGCCATCTCGATCGAGCCGATGGCGCCCAGCGAGTGGCCGACCATCGACTTGATCGAGCTGATCGGCACCCGGTACGCCGTCTGACCCAGCGCCCGCTTGAACGCGGCCGTCTCGTGCCTGTCGTTCTGCCGGGTGCCGGAGCCGTGCGCGCTGACGTACGACACGGCCGACGGGGCGAGCCGGGCCTGCCGCAGCGCGTCGCTGATGGCCACCGCCATCTCCGCGCCGTCGGGGCGCAGCCCGGTCATGTGGAAGCCGTTGCTGCGGCCGGCGTACCCGGCGACCTCGCAGTAGACGTGCGCGCCCCGGCGGCGGGCGTGCTCGGCCTCCTCCAGCACCAGCACCGCCGCGCCCTCGGCGAGGACGAACCCGTGCCGGTCGGCGTCGAAGGGCCGGGAGGCGTGCTCCGGGTCGTCGTTGTCCGGGCTGGTCGCGCCGATGGCGTCGAACGAGGCGACGGTGACCGGGGAGATCGGCGAGTCGGCGGCGCCGGCCAGCACCACGTCGGCCTCGCCGTCGGAGACGAGCTGGTGGGCGTACCCGATGGCGTCGATGCCGGAGGTGCAGCCGGTGGAGACCACCTGCGCCGGGCCGTGCAGGCCGTGCCGGCAGGCCACGTCGGCGGCCAGGCTGCTGGGCACCAGCGCCTGGTAGAGGTACGGCCCGCCGAGCGCGTGGTCGACCAGCCAGTGCCGGCCGGAGTCGCTGACCCGCACGTACTCCTGCTCCAGCGCCATGGTCCCGCCGACGGCGGTGCCGAGCACCACCCCGGCGCGTTCCCGCTGCGCGTCGGTGAGGGTCAGGCCGCTGTCCGCGAGCGCCTCGGCGGAGCAGGCGAGCGCGAACTGCACGTACCGGTCGGCGCGCTGCCGTTCGGCGAGCGTGATCCCGGCGGCGTCCGGGTCGAAGTCGCACTCGGCGGCGATCTGTGAACGGAACGGCGACGGGTCGAAGAAGCTGATCCGCCGGGTCGCGGTGCGCCCCTCGGTGATCGTCTTCCAGAAGCGGTCCCGGGTGGCGCCGCCGGGTGCGACGACGCCGATGCCGGTGACCACTGTGCGCCGGCCGGTCACGACGGCTCCCGTGGCGGCGGTGCCGCGCTCTCGGTGTCGACGTGGCCGAGTTCCGGGCGCGGAGCCAGCGGTCCGAGGTGGAACACCACCTCGGCGGGCTCGTCGCCGGTGTTGCGCAGCCGGTGCCGGACGTCCTTGGGCACGTAGAGCCCCTCCCCGGCGGCGACCGGCACCGGCACGTCGTCCAGGTCGACGGTGATCGCGCCGCGGGCGACGTAGAGGAACTCCTCGCTGTACGGGTGGTAGTGCTCGGCGATCCGCTCCCCCGGCGCGAGCGTGGCCACCCCCATGAAGCCGGAGGTGCTGCCGACTGTCTTCGGGCCGAGCAGCACCCGCAGTTCCCCGCCGCGGCGGCGGTCGGCCGGTACGTCGTGGACGGAGACCCGGGCGGTGGTGGTGTCGGTCATCGCGCGCCTCCCGCGTGCGCCCGCTCGATCTTCTCCTTGATCACGGCGAGCTGGATCGTGCTGTTGGTGTTGATCCGGTTGGTCATGCCGGCGTTGTCGACCGGTGCGTCCGGCTTCATCGCGAAGTCCTGCGTCCAGGTCATCCGGGTGCCGCCGGGGATCTCGTCGTAGCGCCAGTGGATGCGCATGTACTCGAACGGGCCGGTCTCGACGCGCCGGGCGTGCACCTCGCGGGTGGCCGGGTCGGCGGTGCGCTCGCTGACCCAGCTCCACGACACGCCGTTCTCGTCGGGGTGCATGGTGAGCCGGAAGCGCACGGTGTCGCCGTCGCGGTGCAGGATCTCCGCCACCGCGTACTCGGTGAACAGCTCCGGCCACCGGGCCACGTCGTTGGTGATCTCCCAGACCAGCGGCAGCGGCGCGGCGATCTCGACGGCGTTCTCGGTGTGCCCGGGCGGGTCCGCCTTGCGGGCCACCAGATCGGCGACGCCGGCGATGCTGAGCTGCCCGGCCTGTTCGGGGATCTTCACCCGCCACCGGTCGGCCACCACCGCGGACAGTTCGAGCAGCGCCAGCGAGTCCATGCCCAGTTCCTCCAGGCTCGCGGCGGGCGCGCCGGCGGCGGCGTCCGGGTCCAGGCCGCAGTGCGTGACCAGGATGTCGGTGATCTCGCGGGCGAGCGGGCGGTCGGGGGCGACGGTCATCGGTTCCTCCAGGTGGTCGGGCCGGCGGCGGGCGCGGCGCTGACGGGGGTACGGCCGCCCGGCTCGGCGCGCGGATCGGGCACGACGGCCCGCGCCGGGGACGCCCCGGCCGCGCCGTCGGCGGGCGGGGCGCCGGTCGGCGGGGCCTCGCCGGACGGCGGGGTGTCGTCGGCGGGCGGGGCGTCGTCGGCGGGCGGGGTGAGCAGGCGTTCCACCAGGGCGGTGGTGTGCCGGGCGGCGCGGAACGCGGGGTCGCGCAGCACCCGCCGGGCGAACGGAATCGTGGTACGCACGCCGGGGCCGGCCACGTCGAACTCGGCCAGCGCCCGGTCGAGCCGGTCCAGCGCGGCGTCCCGGTCCGGCGCCCACACCGCCACCTTCGCCAGCAGCGAGTCGTAGTGCGGGCTGACCAGGTAGCCGACGTGGCCGTGGGTGTCGACCCGGGTGAACGGGCCGCCCGGCGGCCGGAACCGGTCCAGCCGGCCGGGCGCGGGCGCGAAGCCGCGGTCCGGATCCTCCACGTTGACCCGGCATTCGATCGCCACGCCGTCCAGCCGTACGTCGGACTGGCGCAGCCGCAGCGGGGTACCGAACGCCACGTGCAGCTGTTCCTGCACGAGGTCGATGCCGGTGACCATCTCGGTGACCGGGTGTTCCACCTGGATCCGGCAGTTGATCTCCAGGAAGTGGCAGCGCTCGGCCTCGTCGACCAGGAACTCCACGGTTCCCGCACCGGTGAAGCCGACCGACAGCGCGCCACGCAGCGCCACCTCGGCGACCGTGTCCAGGGTGGCCTGCCGCAGCGCGGGCGCGGGCGCCTCCTCGATCAGCTTCTGGTGCCGGCGCTGCACCGAGCAGTCCCGGGTGCCCAGGTGCACGCCGTTGCCGTGGCCGTCGCAGAGCACCTGCACCTCGACGTGACGCGCGTCGGCGAGGTACCGCTCGACGTACACCCGGTCGTCGCCGAACGCGACCTGCGCGGCGGCGCGGGTGCGGGCGTACGCGCGGGGCAGCTCGGCGGCCGAGCGCACCACTGTCATGCCGCGCCCGCCACCGCCCGCGGCGGCCTTCACGATGACCGGATAGCCCACCTCGGCGGCCACCTCCTGCGCCTCGCCGACGGTGGGCAGCGTCCGTACGCTGCCCGGCGGCAACGGCAGCCCGGCCCGGCTCATCAGCGCCCGCGCCGTCGACTTGTCCGCGAGCGCGGCCATCACCTGCGGCGGCGGGCCGACGAAGACCAGCCCGTTCCCGGCGCAGATCTCGGCGAAGTCGGCGTCCTCGGACAGGAATCCGTAACCGGGGTGGACCGCCTGCGCGCCGGTCTGCCGGGCCGCCTCCACGATCGCGGCCGCGTTGAGGTAGCTGCGGCGGCTGGCCGCCGGGCCGATCCGTACCGCCTCGTCGGCGAGCCGCACCGGCAGCGAGTCGGCGTCGGCGCTGGAGTGCACCACCACCGTACGCACGCCGAGTTCCCGGCAGGCGCGCAGCACCCGCAGCGCGATCTCGCCCCGGTTGGCGATCAGCACCTTGTCGAACATCAGGAGTCCTGTCCGGTGACCGGTTCCAGGGCGATCAGCGGCTGGTCGTACTCGACGGGCTTGCCTTCGTCGACCAGCACCTCGACCACCCGTCCGGCCTGGCCGGCGGTCACCTCGTTCATCAGCTTCATGGCCTCGACGATGCCGACCACCTGACCCGGGCGGACCAGGTCGCCGACCGCGACGAACGGCATCGCCCCGGGCTCGGGGGCGCGGTAGAACGTGCCGACCACGGGTGAGCGCACGGCCGGCCGGTCGGTCGCCGGCGCGGGACGCGCGGCGGGTTCGGCGGCCCGCGCGGGGAGCACCTCGGCCGGTTCGGCGGCGCGCTGCGCCGGGGCCGCCGGGTCGTGCCACTCGACCTCCAGCACCGACTCGCCGCTGCGCAGCCGCACCCGGCGTACCGGCCCGGCCAGGTCGGCCACGAGCTTGCGGGCCTGCCGGCGCAGCCCGTCCAGCACCTGCTCGGCCTCGGCGTCGGCCATCACGCCACCTCCGCCCGGCTACCCGCGGGTGCGGCCGCGGACGGGCCGGCAGCGGCCGAGCGGGCCGCGCCGAAGCGGCGGAAGCGCTGCCTGCGGCGGCGGACCAGGGTGGCCGGGGGCACGGTGAGCAGCGGGGCGAGGTTCGCCGCGACCGCCCGGCGCAGCAGCTCGGCCGCGCCGCCCGGGTCGGCGTGCGCGGCCGGGCGCGGCTCCGGCACCAGCTCGTCGACCACGCCGAGGCGGCACAGGTCGGCGCCGGTGAGCCGCAACGCACGGGCCGCCTGCGGGGCGGCCGAGCTGTCCGGCCAGAGGATCGCGGCGCAGCCCTCCGGGCTGATCACCGAGTAGACGGCGTGTTCCAGCATGAGCACCCGGTCGGCGACCGCGAGCGCGAGCGCGCCGCCGCTGCCGCCCTCCCCGGTGACCACCGCCACCACCGGCGTGGGCAGCACGGTGAGCGCGAGGATGTTCTCGGCGATCGCCGCCGCCTGACCCTGCTGCTCGGCGCTCACCCCCGGGTCCGCGCCGGGCGTGTCCACGAGCGTCACCACCGGCAGCCGCAGCCGCGCCGCGAGACGCATCAACCGCAGCGCCTTGCGGTGCCCGGCCGGGCTGGCCATGCCGAAGTTGCGGGTCACCAGCTCGGCGGTGGTGTGTCCCTTCTGGTGGCCGATCACCATCACCGGCCGGCCGTCGAGGCGGGCGATGCCGCCGACGACCGCCGGGCAGTCCGCGCCGAGCCGGTCGCCGTGCAGCTCCACGAACCCGTCGAACGCCGTCTCCAGATAGTCCAGTGTGGTCGGCCGGCCCGGGTGCCGCGCCGTGCGTACCGTCTCCCAGGGGTCGCGGTCCGGGCGCGCGGTCGCGGCCGGCGCGGTGGCCGCCGGGCGCGGGGCGGGCGGGGTCTCCGGCGCCCGGCGGCCCGCCTCGGCGGCGGCGAGCAGCGCGGCGAGCCGGCCCCGCAACGCGTGCCGGGGCACCACCATGTCGACCTGGCCGTGCCGCAGCAGGTACTCCGCGGTCTGGAAGCCCTCCGGCAGCGTGGCGCCGGTGACCTGGCGGATCACCCGGGGCCCGGCGAAGCCCAGCCGGGCGCCGCTCTCGGCGAGCACCAGGTCGGTGTTGGTGGCGAAGGAGGCGGCCACCCCGCCGTACGTGGGGTCGGTGACCACGCTGACCGTGAGCAGGCCCGCCTCCCGCATCCCCGCGAGGGCCTGGCTGACGGTGGCCATCTGCATCAGCGACAGCGCGCCCTCCTGCATCCGCGCGCCGCCGGACGCGGTCACCAGCACCAGCGGGACGCCGTCGGCCAGCGCCCGCTCGGCGGTCCGGGTGATCAGCTCACCGACCGCGCAGCCGAGGCTGCCGCCGAGGAAGCGGAAGTCCATCACCGCCAGCGCGACCGGGTGCCCGCCCAGCCGGGCGGTGCCGCAGAGCACCGCCTCGTCCAGGCCGGTCGCCGTGCGGGCCGCGCCGAGCCGGTGCGGGTACGGCAGCTCGTCGACGAACTCGATCGGGTCGACGCGTACCGCCCGGTCGGGCAGCGGGACGAACGAGTCCGGGTCGGCCAGCTGAGCCACCCGGTCCGGCGCGTCCAGCCGGGCGTGCGAGCCGCACTCCGGGCAGACGTCCAGGTTGCGGCGCAGCCGCTTGCGGTAGAGCAGCGACGCGCACCCGTCGCACCTCGACCAGAGCTGCTCGTCGCGCGGGGCGGTCGTGGTCACGGTCGCCGCCCGGCGATGTCGTGGGCCGGCGCGTCGTAGCGGTAGAAGCAGTGCGCCATCGCGTCGCGGGGCGAGCGCCAGGTCGGCAGGTACGGCGAGATGTACGGCCGCAGCCGCTCGCTGATCCGGACGAACTCCGGATGCCCGCGGTTGTCCTCCACCGCGCCCTGCGCCGGCGTCTCCGTCTCCAGCAGATGGACGTAGAGGTCGTGCAGCCGGTACAGCGAGCGGTGCCGGACTCCGACCAGGCCGGGCAGCTCGGTCGCGTCGGACTCGGCGAAGATCTCGGCCACCCGGTCCTCGGCCGTCGGCACCACCTTGGCGACGATGAGCGAACGGTCCATTCGCGCCTCCTGCACGTCCCGGTGCGCGGCGAACCGGTCGCGCCGCACGGATTGCCACACGGTCGCGCCGACTGCGTCTACCGGGCGTCAACCGGGCCCCATCGCGCCACAAACATGGTGACGCTGCGTTGACGCAAGCTGTGCGCGAGCTATGGGAAGATCGCCTTCCGGTTTTCGGTTGACGACACTTTTTCGCAGATCACAGGCGTATTACCGAGCCCACTACGGACAGTCAGGTGACCGACCGGCCGTTGACTGAGAGTAACAGGCATTGATATTCTGCGTCTCGGTCAGCCCGGCCACGGTGGAGGTTCCCGACCGCGGCGGAGGCGTTCCGACACCGGCGTCGCGGGCGACGGGCCGGGAGACGGATGTCGGGACGAAGGTTCCGGTGCTGGGGGGTGCGCCGTGTCGGGTGGATCGAGAATGCCGACGGCGGGCGAACCCGCGCCCCGGGTGTCACTGCACCTGCTCGGCGGCTTCCAGCTGCTGCACGACGACACGCCGGTGGTCGTACCCCGGGGGTTGCAGCGCGTCATCGCGCTGATCGGCCTGCGCCCGGCAGCGACCCGCAGTCACCTCGCCGGGCTGCTGTGGCCCGAGACGCCGGAGGAGCGGGCGCTGTCGTCGCTGCGTACCGCGCTGTGGCGGCTGCGGCAGGATCCGTGCTGTCCGCTGCGCACCGACGGCGACACCGTCCGCCTCGGACCCACCGTCCGCCTCGACGTGGACGACCTGGTGGAGACCGCGGCGCTGGTCCGCGAGGGCGCCGTGCCGCGCGGCGCCGCCGGCGCCGGCCGCCACGACCTGCTCCCCGGCTGGTACGACGACTGGGTGCTGCTGGAACGCGAACGGCTGCGCCAGCTGCGCCTGCACATGCTCGAGGAACTCGCCGGCAACCACCTCGCCGCCGGACGGCACGGCGAGGCGCTGGAGGCGGCGCTGGAGGCGATGGCCGCCGAACCGCTGCGGGAGACCCCGCACCGCCTGGTGGTCCGCATCCACCTGGCCGAGGGCAACGCGTTCGAGGCGGTCCACTCCTTCTACGTCTACCGGGATCTGCTCCTGCGCGAACTGCGCCTGGAACCGTCCCCGGCGATGACCGCGCTGCTCGACGACACCCTCGCGCCGATCCGCCGGGCCAGCCGCCCGGAGCCGCCGCCGCGCCGCACGGACCGGACCGCAAAACCGGCACCGCGCGCCCCCACCGCGCCGTCGCCACCACCATCAATGCCCCGGAGTACGCGGTGACGGCGAGGTGACAGCACGACCGGCACCGTGAGGCCAGCACCACGGCGGCGAGAGGGGTCACGATGAGTCGACTGTTGGTGGTCAGCCGGATCGTGCCGGGCGCACAGGGACGGGTGGCGCAGATCTTCGCCGAGGCCGACGCCACCGAACTGCCCCACCTCACCGGCGTCCGGCACCGGTCGCTGTACTACCTGCACGACCTGTGCGTCCATCTGATGGAGACCGTCGACGTCGTCCCCGGGCTGACCGCGGAACTGCGCGACAACCCGCTCTACGAGCAGGTGAACAAGCGGCTCTCCGCGCACACCTCCCCGTACCTGCCGACCTGGCACTCCCCCCGCGACGCCGTGGCCGGCTGCTTCTACAGCTGGGACGCCGCCGCCACACCCGCGCCCGACCGGATCCACTGACCGGCCACGGGCGACGGACGGGGCGCCCCGGAACCACGCACGGCACCCAGGTTCCGGGGCGTCTCCCTGCCCTCCGAAGCCGCTCGACCCCGGTCTCCGGCACACGCTCGGTCATCCTCCGGCCACCGGCCGACACCGCCGGTCCCACCGTCGCGGCCCGGCGCCGGGCTGCCTGTCGTGCGCCGCGCACGTGTGCGAAGCTGCCCCGAGTCTTTCGCCACCGTCGTGCACGTACATAGAAGGAGGTTGGCCATGCCGTCGAGCTTCGGGCAGTGGCTGTTCGTGATACTGGCCCTGCTCATCGGAGTCGGCGCCGGCTGGGTGTTCTTCGGCCGCCGGCCCGGCGCCCCGGTGACGCCCACGGTGGAGAACGCACCCGAGGTGACCGCCACCGTGGACGAGCCGCGCCCGGTCGCGGTGGTCGACGAGCCCCCGGCGACCGCCACGGTGGCCGAGCAGCCCGCGCCCACCGAGACGGCGGCCGCCGAGCCGGCCGTCGCCACCGCCGCCCGTACCGCGGACGAGCCGGAGGCGCCCTCGACGACCGCGTCCGAGCCGGTGTCCTCCCCCGCCGTGTCCGAGTCCGCCGACTCCGAGCCGGCGCTCGTCGCCGAGTCGGAGCCGTTCGCGGTGGAGCCGGAGCGCGCGCCCGTCGCCGTGCCGGCGCAGTCGACGCCCGCCGGCGAGCCGGAGGCAACGACCTCGGCTGCTGATTCGGCCACGGCGGAGGCAGCGCCGTCGCCGGTCGAGACCGCCGAGCAGGTCGAGACGGCCGAGCCGTTCAAGGTGGCCGAGCCGGTCGAGACGGCCGAGCCGGTCGAGGCGGCCGGGCAGGTCGCGCCGGTCGAAGCCGCTGAGACCGCCGAGCCCGGCACGACGGCCGAGCCGGTCGCCGCCGCGCCCGCCGTGGTGCCCGCGCCGCGGACCTCGGCCGAGAACGACGTGCCGGCGGACGCGGCCGGGGACGCGCCGGACGACTTCCGGCGTATCCAGGGCATCGGGCCGAAGATGGCCGCCGCGCTCCAGGACGCCGGGATCCGCACCTACCGGCAGCTCGCCGAGCTGGACGAGGCCGCGCTGCGGCAGACCGTGAAGGCCGCCGGGCTGCGCGCCGCGCCCGGTGTCGCCTCCTGGCCGCAGCAGGCCAAGGTGCTCGCGGGTGCCCCGGCCGACGCCGAGCGGGTGCTGCCGGCGAGCGCCGAGTAGTCCGCAACCGCGTTCCGGGCCGGTGGTGACTGTGGTCGCCACCGGCCCGGCGCGTTCCGCGGGCCGGCCCGGAGCCACGGCAGAGGTGACCGGCGGGGCGTTTATGCCGGAAAGCCGACCGGGCGGGGACGGGCGTCGTTACCGTCGGTGAGGGGCCGGGACGGCCCGCCGCGCGTACCGCCACCCGCAGGAGCATCTCGTGCCCACCGCAGCGCCGGAGCCCGCCGGCCGGCGACCGCCGGTTCGCGATCCGGAGGCGCCGCGCCGGGTGACGCTGCTGGAACTCTTCTTCGACCTGGTCTACGTGGTCGCGCTCGCGTTGATCTCGCGCAACCTGATCGGGTCGGTGACCTGGGAGCGGGCCGCCGAGTCCCTGGTCATGCTGATGGCGATCTGGTGGACCTGGGCGATCACCACGCTGGTCACCGATCTCTACGATCCGCAGCGCACCGAGATCAAGCTGCTGATCGTGGCCGTGATGTTCGGCGCGCTGCTGATGACCACGGCCATCCCGGAGGCGTTCGGCTCCCGGGGGCTGGTGTTCGCCGGCACCTACGTGGCGATCCATCTCGGACGCGGGCTGTTCCTGATGCCCGCCGTGCGCCGGCACACGCAGACGAGCCGCCGCGCCATCCGTATCTTCGTCTGGTTCGCCGTGTCGGCGGTGCCCTGGCTGGCCGGCGCGCTCGCCGCGCACGGCACCGCCCGGCTGTGGTTCTGGGCCGGTGCCCTGGCCATCGACTATCTGGGGTTCCGGCTGGCGTACCCGGTGCCCGGGCTGGGCGCGGTGCCCGACGCCCAGCGCAACGTCACCGCCGAGCATCTGTCGGAGCGGTACCAGCAGTTCTTCATCATCGCGCTCGGCGACGCCGTGCTGGTCGCGGGCACCGTGTTCAGCGCGCACCACTCCGAGGCGGAGAACCTGGCCGCCTTCGCCACCGCGTTCGCCACCACGCTGCTGTTCTGGCGCATCTACGTGCACAAGTCCGGTGAGCTGCTGCCGAACGCCATCGCCCGGTCCGCCCAGCCGGGCCGGTTCCTCAACACCGCGCCGTACACCCATCTGCTGATGGTGGCCGGCGTGGTGACCACCGCGGCGGGCTTCGACCTGGTCCTGCTGGAGCCGACCGGCCACACCCCGCCGGCCTGGCTGGCGGTGATCCTCGGCGGCCCGGCGCTGTTCCTGACCGGCCGGGCCGCGTTCGAGTACGAAGTGTTCAGCCGGGTGTCGTCGTCCCGGCCCGGCGGGGTGCTGGCGCTGCTCACGATCGCCCCGGCCGGGTTCTTCCTCGCGCCGGTCTACGCCTCGGCCGGGGCGATGCTGGTGCTGGCCGGGGTGGCGTGCGCCGACTACCGCCGCAGCCGGGGCCGCCCGCCGGAGGAGCCGATGCCGCCGCACTGAGGTAATCGGAATCGGCCGTGCCGGAGCGGCTGCGCCGTTTGGCGGATCACCCGCACGGGGTACATGGCCTCCACCTCGAATCCACCACAACCCCAGTGGAGGCAACTGATGCGCGGCACCTCGATAGTCGGCGTCCTGGTCGTCATCTGGCTCATCATCGGCGCCATCGCCGCCGGTCAGCGCGGCTACTACGGCAACGACGAAACCAACTGCGCGGAGGCGGGCACGATCCTGGTCACCATCGTGGCGGGCCCGTTGAACTACATCGGCGCCAACCCGAAGGTGGACTGCAAGCTCCCCGAGCCGTCGAAGTAGGCCACCACCCCCGTACTCCTTCCCGGCCCGCGCCCGCCCCGGCGAGCGCGGGCCGTTCCGTGCCCGCGGCGCGTGCGTCACGACCGCTGCGGCGTCCTAGGAGGCTGGGTTTCGCGTGGTTTGCGTGCCGGACCGGTGGGAACGGCAGCGGTTCGCCGACGACGGAACGGAGAACCGGGCATGCGGATCGGCTACAAGCTCGCCTCGGAGGCGTTCGGGCCCCAGGAACTCATCCGGCAGGCGGTCCGGGCCGAGGAGGCCGGCTTCGACTTCGTCGAGATGAGCGACCACTACCACCCCTGGCTGGAGGTGCAGGGGCACTCCTGCTTCACCTGGAGCGCGCTCGGCGCGATCGCCGCCCGCACCACCACCCTCGGCCTCGCCACCGGGGTCACCTGCCCGTCGGTCCGCTACCACCCGGCGATCGTCGCGCAGGCCGCCGCCACCATGGCGCTGATCTCCGGCGGGCGGTTCACGCTCGGGGTGGGCGCCGGCGAGCGGCTCAACGAGCACGTCGTCGGGCAGGGGTTCCCCAGCATCCGGGGGCGGCACGAACGGCTGCGCGAGGCGTTGGAGATCATCCGGCTGCTCTGGCAGGGCGGATACCGCTCGTACGACGGCCGGCACCTGAAGCTGGAGGACGCCCGGATCTGGGATCTGCCCGACCAGCCGCCGGTGATCGCCGTGGCCGCCAGCGGCCGGGAGTCGGCCGGTCTCGCGGCCGAGCTGGGCACCGGGCTGTTCGCCACCGAGCCGAAGGCGTCGATCGTCGACCAGTACCGCAACGCCGGCGGCCAGGGCCCGCGCTACGCCGAGGTGCCGATGGCCTGGGCCGCCGACGAGGAGTCGGCGGTCCGGGCGGCCCGGGAGACCAGCCGCTGGGCGATCACCGGCTGGAAGGTGATGAGCGAGCTGCCCAACCCGGTGAACTTCGACGCCGCCACCGCCTGGGTCGAGGACCACCACATCCGGCAGCAGTTCTCCGTCGGTCCGGACGCGGCGCCGCATGTGGAGAAGGCGCGGACGTACGTCGAGGCCGGCTTCGACCACATCGTGCTCCAGGACGCCGGCCCGGACCCGGACGGCTTCCTGGACTTCTGCGCCCGCGACCTGCTCGCCCGGGTCCGCGCGCTCGGGTCGTAGCCCGCGCCTCAGCCGCCGACGTGGATGCCGGGGCGGCGGGTCGGGTCCGGCTCGGACTTGCGGATGATCTCCCGCACCACGGGTGGGGTGTCGCCCCGGCCGAGGATGAGGTAGCGCAGCAGGTGCGCGATCGGGTTCCCCTCCGACCACTCGAAGTGGCAGTGCGGGCGGACGCCCGTCGCGTCGCGCAACGCCAGCAGGATCGCGGCTATCGCGTTCGGCGCGGCCGGGCTGCTGGCGCGCAGGATCCGGTATCCGCCGGACTCCACGCCGTGCACCCGCAGCACCTGGCTGAACTGGGACGGGTCGCTCACGTCGATCTCCAGGAACAGCACGTCGGCGGCGCCGGGCACCGGGTTCATCGACCGTTGCGCCCGCTCCTTGACCCGGTACTCCTTGACCGACCCGCTCTGCCGCTTGTTGGCGATGAGGTGCAGCCGCCCGTCCCGGGCCACTGATTCGTCGACGAAGCGGCGGGCCGCCCCGTCGAACTCGATCCGCTCGGCGCGCAGCTCGGTGGTCCGGGTGACCCGGGAGATCAGCGACACCGCGACGATCCCGGCGATGAAGAACCCGGAGATGGTGATGCCGTCCGGCTTCTCCACCACGTTCTCCACCAGCGCGTACAGCAGCACGGCGGTGAGCAGCGCGAACCCGGCCGCGGCGGCACGGTTGCGGGCGCGCAGCGCCGCGATGGTCACCGCTATCGCGCCGGAGACCATCATCGCGAGGATGCCGGTGGCGTACGCGCCGGCCTGGGCGTTCACGTCGGCGGCGAAGGCGATCGTGATGGCGATGCTGATCGCGGTGTAGACCAGCACCACCGGGCGCACCGCCCGCCCCCATTCCGGCGCCATGCCGTACGACGGCAGGTAGCGGGGCACGATGTTGATCAGCCCGGCCATCGCCGAGGCGCCGGCGAACCAGAGGATGAGCACACTGCTGATGTCGTAGACGGTGCCGAACGCCTCGCCGAGGTGCTCGTGGGCGAGGAACGCCAGCGCCCGGCCGTTGGCCGGCCCGCCGGGCTCGAACGCCTCGGGCGGGATCAGCACGGTGGTCACGAACGTGGTGGCGATCAGGTAGACCGACATGATCAACGCGGCGGCGGTGAGCAGCCGCCGGGTGTTGCGGATCCGGGCGTCGAGCCGCCGCTGCGCGTCCTCGCCCTCGCCGCGCACCAGCGGCATCATGCTCACCCCGGTCTCGAACCCGGACAGGCCGAGCACCAGCAGCGGGAACGCGAGCACGCTCGTGGCCAGGACGTCGCCGGGCCCGCCGGTGTCGGCCAGCCGGCCGGTCCAGTCGCCGAGCAGGCCCGGGTCGGCCACGACCTCGGCCACCCCGGCGACCACCACCACCGCGTTCAACGCCAGGAAGGCCACCACCAGCGGGATGGCGACCTGCACGGCCTCGCTGAACCCGAGCAGGAACACGCCGCCGAGCACGAGCAGCAGCGCCACGGTGACCAGCACCGCCGCGGTGTCGCCGTGCGGGAACGACGCGGGCAGCACCGGGTTCTCCAGCAGGTGCACGCTGGCGTCGGCGGCGGAGAGCGTGATCGTGATGATCCACGAGGTGGCGACGAAGCCGAGCAGCACCAGCACGAAGACCTTGCCGCGCCAGAACGGCAGCAGCCGCTCCAGCATGGCCACCGAGCCCTGCCCGTGCGGGCTCTCCCGGGCCACCCGGCGGTACATCGGCAGCATCCCGAGCAGCGTGAGCGCCACGATCAGCAGCGTGGCCAGCGGGCTGAGCGCGCCGGCCGCCACGGCGGCGATGCCGGGCAGGTAGGACAGCGTGGAGAAGTAGTCGACGCCGGTCAGGCACATCACCTGCCACCAGGGGTGGGACCGGGTCTGGTGCTCGCGGATCTCCGGGCCGACCGGCTCGACCCGGTGCGCGAACAACCACCGGTGCAGCCGGCCCGCCGGCGCCGTCGGCCGCGTCGGGGCCGCCACCCGTTCCGGCAGCTCCGGTACGGTACGGCCGGCCCGCTCGGCGTGCTCGCCGTGCCGGCCGGCCCGGGCCGCCGCGGCCGCGTGTGCCTCCCGGCGCCGCTCCCGCGTACGCCTGGGCTGTTCCGCGTCCCCCGCCTGCCCCATCTGCTCCCCTTCGTCCCTATGAAGACGGTAGGGGTTGTCCCGGGCGCGACCTGGCCGAACCGGTCAAAGATCCGGTCCGCGGGCCAGCGCGTCGCGCACCGCCGCCGGGTCGGCCACTGTGACGGTGACCGCCGGGTGCCGCGGCCAGGGGCCGGGGGCCAGCGCCGGCACCGGCTCGGCGAAGCGCAGGCAGAGCCCGCCGGCCACGCTGGCGCCGAAGGTCACCCCGCCGTCGGCCAGCGACAGGTGCGGGCCGATCGCCCGCCACCAGCGGTACGGCCCGCCCAGCTCGGCCCCGGTCACGTTGCCCGGTGTGGTGCGCAGCCGCCACGGGCCGAACCGGACGACGAGCGCGTCCGGGCCCCAGTCGAGCCAGGCCGTGGCGGGCCGTACCCCGAGCAGCGCCAGCGGCAGCCGGAACGCCGGGTCGAAGCGGAACGGGAAGCGGAACGGGAAGCGGCGGACCGGGCCCGGCGGGAGCGCCCCGGGGCCGGCCGGTTCGTCTCGCGGCACGGCGGCCACGTACCCGGTGCGGCGGGCTCGACACCCGCGGGCGGCGTTCCCGCGTCCCGCGCCCGGACGGCGGGACGCGGGAACCCCCCGTCCCGGCTACTGCAGGAACGCCCCGAGGGGTGACAGCAGCAGCCGGCCGAGCAGCGCGGCGTTGTCGTCCAGCCGCGTCCGCTCACACTCGCGGGCGTCCGGGTCGTGCCGGCAGCGCCAGATCTTCTGCGCGTTGCGCCAGGCCACGTTCCGGGTGTACTCCACCAGTTCGCCCTGGTACCAGTCGTCGATGTCGCCGTTGACCATGTCGAGCATGAGTTGCCAGTTGTCCAGGTAGCCGCGGCGCAGCTCCGGGATCCGCTCGGCGAAGATCTTGTTGATCTCCAGGTAGTCGCGGTGCTGGTCGCTGCCGTCGATCGGCTCGGACTCCAGGCTGTCGAACGTGGTCACCAGCGCGAACGGCAGGTCGTAGTTGATGTGCGCGTTGACGCCCGCGGCGGCCGACGGCAGCGGCCGGGCGTCCGGGCCGCGCATCCGCTTGAACAGGCACGACCACGCCTTCGGGGTGCTCGGGCTGGAGTCGGTCCAGAACCGCAGCGCCTCGAAGTAGCGGGCCGCGAACTCCACGTCCAGCCGGGCCAGGAACGCCGGGTCGCAGAACCGGTCGTCGTACAGGCCGTCGAGCACGGTGCTGGTGATGACCAGGTAGAGCTTGTTGAAGTCGGCGAGCGGGCAGCTCTCCTCCAGCGGCGGCAGCCGGACCAGCAGATCCTGGAGCTTGGTCAGATGGTCCACGACCGCCGGCACGTCGGCGGGGTGGTCGGCGAGCAACCCGACGATGTCCTGGTGCACAGGCCCCCAGACCGGTTCGGTCATCTCTCCTCCACAACGGCCGGCGCCCCCACGACGCCACCACCCCTGTCCGCGGGACAGCCTGCCAGCCGCCGCCCGCACCGCGGATCCGTCGAACGACGTATTGCCGGCGTACGTCTACTCCGCGCCGTTGCGCAGGAAGATGGCGCTGGCCTGCACCCGCGTGCGTACCTGGAGCTTGTCGAAGATGTGCGAGACGTGGACGCCGATGGTCCGCTCGCTGATGAACAGCCGCTGGCCGATCTCCCGGTTGGTCAGCCCCTCGGCGACGGCGGCGAGCACCTCCCGCTCCCGCGCGGTGAGCGTCGCCAGCTCGTCCACCGCCGGCCCGGCGGGCGCCGCCGCCCGCTGCCGGGGCACCGGCGCGGGGTCCGGCGCGGCGTCCAGGGTCACCCGGGCCCGCGAGGCGATGGTACGGATCTCCGCGGTCAGCGGCACCGCGCCGAGCGACTGGGCCATCGCGTACGCACGGTGCAGCAGCTTGCCCGCGGTGGCCACCCGGCTGCGGCGGGCCAGCAGCGCCTCGGCCTGCCGCAACCGGGAGTACGCGGCCGGGTAGGGGTGATTGCGCCGGTCCCACTCGAGCGCGGAGCGCTCCCACAGCGCGGGATCGCCCCGGCCGTCGTCGAGCCGGCTCAGCTCGGCGTCGCAGAGCGCCAGGAACCCCTCGGCGACGTAGCGCACCGGTGCGCCCGCCTTGGCGCTCTTGCCGGTCACCCGGTCGACCACCTCGCGCAGCCGGCGCACCGCGTTCGGGTCCACCTCGATCGTGCGGCTGGCCGCCGCCTCGGCCTCCGCGCGCAGCCCGTGCCAGGCCAGCGTGGCCAGCACGATCACGTCGTCGGAGCGGCTCTCGGTCAGGCCCCGCTGCACCGCCTGCCGGGCCAGGTCGTGCCGGCCCTGCCACATGGCCAGGCCGGCCCGGAGGATGAGCATCGGCAGCACGTGCCGGGCGCCGCCGCCGGCGAGCACCGTCGCGACCGCCTCCAGGTCACGGTCGGACGCCTCGACGTCGCCGTACCCGACGGAGAGCCGGCACCGGGCCAGCAGCAGCTCGACCGCGTCGGCCCCGGACGGGCGGTGCCGCAGCGCGGCGGCGACGACCTTCTCCGCCTCGGCCCACTGCCCCACCCGGAACAGCCCGTTGGTCGCCACCGCCAGCAGCCGGGTCTCCCAGGTGCGGCCGAGCCCCAGCTCGGCGACCCGGTCGGCGCCCCGGCGGGCCACCACCACCCCCTCCTCGAGGATGTTCAGCGGCCCGGTGAGCAACTCGGCCAGGTGCAGGTACGCGCAGGCCACGTCCTCCGGCCGGCCGGACCGCTCGGCGGTGTCCAGCGCCTGGCGCATCACCGCCAGGCCGGCGGCCGGATCCTCCAGGAACGCTTCGCTGAACCCGAGCGCGGCGCTGGCCATCACCACCTCGGAGGTGGTGCCGGGGACGTCGGCGGCGAGCGCGAGGGCCTCCCGGGCCTGGTCGCCGGCCTCGGCGTAGCGGCCCAGGTGCAGCAGCAGCTCGGCCAGCCGGGCGGCGGCGGTGCACCGCTCCCGCGGCGTGCAGTCGGGCGAGTCCAGCACCCGCCGGTACTCCTGCTCGGCGGGGGCCGAACGGCCGGCCGCGGCCAGGTAGCGGGCCCGGCGGATGCGCAGCGCGCAGACCGGCGGGCCGGACGGGTCGTCGGCCAGCTCCTCCAGCAGCGTGAGGGCGCGGGCGTGCTCACCGCTGTGGTGCGCGGTCTCGGCGGCGTGGCTGAGCAGCTCGGCCCGGTCCACCTCGACCGGCTCGGGCCGCGCCCCGTCCGGCAGGACGCCGGCCGGCTCGGTGGCCAGGGTCAGCGCCGCGGACCAGTGGCGGTGCGCCTCGGCGTACCCGTGCAGCCGTTCCGCCTCGCGGGCGGCGGCCATCGCGGCGGGCAGCGCCCGGGCCGGCTCGCCCGCGTGCCGCCAGTGGTGGGCCAGCCGGGCCTGGTGCAGCTCGGCCGGTACGGCGGTGAGCGCCTCGGCGTATCGGCGGTGCAGCGCGGCCCGCTCGGCGGGCAGCAGCTCGTGGGCCAGGACCTCGGCGACCAGCCGGTGGCGCAGCCGGTAGCCGTCGTCGGCGCCGACGAGCAGGCGGTGCGCGACCGCCTCGCGGACCGCGTCGAGCAGCTCCTCCTCGGGCAGCCGCACCACCTGGGCCAGCAGCCAGTGCTCGACCGGCTCGACGCCCACCGCCACCGCGTGCACCACCGCGTGCGCCGGCTGGGGCAACGCGTCGACCCGGTCGAGGAACACCTCGCGCAGCGTGTCGGACAGGCCGTCGCGGCCGTCGCGCCGGTCGCGGGCCAGTTCCTCCACCACGAACGGGTTGCCGCCGCTGCGCTGCCAGAGCTGGTCGGCGGCCTCCGGCGGCAGCGGCGCGCCGACCACGGCGGCGGCCAGTTCGCCGGTGGCGGACCGGTCCAGCGGCAGCAGGTCGATCACCCGCACCGAGCGCAGCCGGCGCAGCTCGGTGAGCACCCGGCGCAGCGGGTGCGCGCCGCGCAGCGATTCGGCCCGGATCGCGGCCAGCACCGAGAGCTGGAGGTCGCCGAGCCCGGCCAGCAGGTAGAGCAGGAGCTGCCGGGTGCTGCGGTCGACCCACTGTAGATCGTCGAGGACGAGCACCAGCGGCCGTCCGCCGGCCACCACGTGCAGGCCCTGAGCGACGCGTTCCAGCAGTGCGCCCGCGCCGTCCGGGCCGGGGGTCTCCTCGTCGAAGACCTGCAACACCCCGCGGATCGCCGACGTGGTGCGCGCCTGCGCCTGCTCGGTGTCGAGCCGGCGCAACGCCTGCCGTACCGGGTGCAGCGGCGAGGCGTCTCCGATGTCGAGGCAGGTGCCGGTGAGCACCAGGGCGCCGGCCTGCCGCAGCTGCTCGCCGACCTCGGTCAGCAGGCGGGTCTTGCCCACCCCGCTCTCTCCGGTGAGGAACACCGCGCCGGTCTGCCCGGGCCGTAGGTCGTCGAAGAGCGCCGACCGCAGCGTCGCCATGGTCCCGGTACGGCCGACGAGCGGTGCCGTGTCCACGTCGCTGGCCATGGCACGCAGCCTAGTCACAGCTCCCCGCACCGTTCTACGGCCTCGGGGCCGGACTCGTACCTCTCGCGTCGACTACACGACTAATGGTTGCGGGTGCCCGACATACGTCGTCCTACCGATCCCCCGAGGACCCGGTGGTGAAAGTCTGCTGAGGTCGTCGGGCACCACGATCGGGAAAGGGTGGGTGCGATGTTGATCACCACGCCCGCAGGGAGTCGGGAAGCCGTCATCGCGGCGTGCCGGCCGGTGCCCGAGGAACGACGTACCGTGACCGTCCTCTTCGTCGACATCGTCGGCTCGACCCGGCTGGTCGAGCGGCTCGACCCGGAGGACTTACGCGCGTTGCAGCGCGCCTACTTCGGCACCGTCGCCGCCGTGCTGCGCCGCTGGCGGGGCGTGGTGGAGAAGTACGTCGGCGACGCGGTCATGGCGCTGTTCGGCGCGTCCGGTTCGGACGGTCTCGACGCGTACCGGGCGGTGCGGGCCGGGCTGGACATCCAGGCCGCGCTGGAGCGGCGGCATCCGGCCGGCGTCCGGCTGCGCGTGCGGGTCGGGGTGGCGACCGGCGAGGTGCTGCTGGACCTGGCCGGGGTCCGCGACGGCGGCCACGGTGCGGCCAGCGGCGCGGTGATCACCACGGCGGCCCGCCTCCAGGAGCACGCGCCGCCGGGCGGGGTCGTGGTCTGCCCGGTCACCCGGACCGCGGTGGCCGGCCTGGTCGAGCAGCGTCCACTCGCCACCATGACGCTCGCCGGCAAGGCGCTCCCGCTGGACGTGTGGCGGGTGACCGGGGCGGCCGGGAGCATGCCGGCCCGGCACCGCGTCCCGCTCGTGGGCCGCCGCCGCGAGCTGGCGAGCGCGGCCGACGAGGTGACCCGGGCGCTGCGCGAGCGGCGTGCCCGGTGGATCTCACTGGTCGGCCCGCCGGGCAGCGGCCGCAGCCGCCTGCTGCACGAGGTGACCCGCGCGGTGTCGCAGGTGGACGGCGTGCCGGTGCGCCGCCGGGTGACGGCCTGCCCGCCGTACCCGTGCGGGGAGCTGGCGCCGCTGGCCGACCTGGTCCGTCCCCGGCCGGACGGGACGGTCGCCGACGGTCCGGGCGGCGTGCTCGCCGCGTTCCTCGCCGCGCCGGACGACGACACGGTGGCGGCCCGCGCCGTGGTCGCCTGCCGCGAGGCGCTGCTCGGCCTGGCCGCCGGCGCGCCGGTGGTGGTCGCGGTGGACGACCTGGACCGGGCCGCCCCGGCGCTGCGCCGGTTCCTGCACCAGCTCCACGTGGCGGCGGGTGAGCGGGGACTGCCGCTCGCGGTGGTCACCACGTGCGGCTCCGGCTCGGCCGACCCGCTGCCCGCACCGGCGCGGCGGATCCCGGTGGAGCCGCTGGACCCGCTGGACACCGGGCGGCTGCTGCGGCACCTGCTCGACCGGGCCGGGCGGCCGGCCGCGCTCGCCGCGCGGCTGCTTCCGCTGGCCGGCGGCAGTCCGGCGGTCGCGACCGCGTACGCGTCGGCGGATCCGTCCGGCGAGCCGGGTGGCGTACCGGCCGCCGTGCGCCGCCTGGTGGACGCCCGGCTGGACCGGCTCGACGGTACGCACCGGGCGGTGCTGCTGGCCGGCGCCGCCCGGAGTGGCCCGGTCGTGGCCGCCGTGGTGGAGGCGATGCTCGGCTGGCCGGCCGGCCGGGCCGAGCCGCTGCTGCGGGCGCTGGCGGCGGCGGGGCTGGTACGCCCGGTCACGGCCGGCGGCTGGGCGATCGACGCGCTGGTGGCGCGGGTGGCCGCGCTGCGGCTGTCCCGTGCGGTACGCGCGGACTTCGCCCGCCGCCTGCGCGCCGCGAGGGACACCGCTGCCGGCCGGGTGCCGGGAGCGGGAGCCGGCGTCCCGTCCCGGGTCGCCGGCGAGCGGGAGGTCTGCCCGCTCGGGGCGGGACGGCCGCGCCGGTCGGGTGGAGGGGCCCGACCGGCGCCCGTCCCGCCGGACCGGCTCGATCGCTCCGACCCGCTCCGTCCGGTGCCCGGGGATCCGGTCCTCGCCCAGCCCGGACGGGCCGGCGCGGTCCGGGCGGTGCCCGGGCAGCCGGGGCAGCCGGCGCGCGCCGGACCGGCGACGGCCGGCGCGACGCGGACCGTCGCGGACGCGGCGGAGCGGCCGGGGTGGCGGAGCGGCCCGTCACCCGCGGTCACCGGCCCGCCACCTGTGGCTCCGGAGTGGCCCGGGCAGCGGACCGGCCCGCCACCTGTGGCTCCGGCCTGGCCCGGGCGGACCGGTCCGCCCGGGCGGGCGGGCCGGAACCGGCGAAGAACCGAGCCCGGCGGGCACGCGCTCGGGCTGGCCGCATGAGCGTGACGTCCGGGCCGGAGCGGGCACGGGGCCACTCCGGCCCGGACGTCACCCGGCGGGCGGGACGGGCGGGCGGATCAGTCGCGGGCGATGGTGCGGCTGCGTCCCCGGAACTCGGCCACCACCTCGTCGCCGCGCCGCACCGTCACGTCGTAGATGCCGCTGCGGCCGTGCCGGACCCGTTCGGTGGCGTACGCCTCCAGCAGATCGCCCTCGCGTACCGGGCGCAGGAAGCTGATCTCGCCGCCGGCCGCCACGGTGGCCGGGCCGTGGCTGTTGCAGGCGAGCGCGAAGGCGGTGTCGGCGAGCAGGAACACGAATCCGCCGTGCCCGATCGCGTGCCCGTTGAGCATCGACGGGGTGACCCGCATCCGGGCCACGGCCGCGCCGTCACCGGCCGAGACGAGTTTGATGCCGAGCCCTTTGGACGCCACGTCGGCGTCGAACATGTCGTGCGCCGCGGTACGGCCGCCGTCACCGGCCATCTCAGGACTCCCGCCGCTGGTCGACGATGCGGCGCATCTTGCCCATCGAGCGTTCCACCCCGTCCGGCTCGATCACCCGTACCGCCACCGACACCCCGATGGTGTTCTTGACCTGCTCGACCAGCGTCGCGCCGGCCCGCTGCGCCTCGTCGGCGGCGGCGCCCGCCCGGCGCTCCACGTGGACGGTGAGCGTGTCGAGCCGTCCCCGCCGGTCGAGCACGCACTGGAAGTGCGGCGACAGGGCCGGGGTACGCAGGATCAGCTCCTCGATCTGGGTCGGGAAGACGTTCACCCCCCGGACGATCATCATGTCGTCGGTACGCCCGGTGATCTTCTCGATCCGCCGCATCGGGCGGGCGGTGCCGGGCAGCAGCCGGGTCAGGTCGCGGGTGCGGTAGCGGACCACCGGCATGGCCTCCTTGGTCAGCGAGGTCAGCACCAGCTCACCCCGCTCCCCGTCGGGCAGCACCTCCCCGGTGACCGGGTCGATGATCTCCGGGTAGAAGTGGTCCTCCCAGAGGTGCAGGCCGTCCTTGGTCTCCACGCACTCGACCGCCACACCCGGCCCCATCACCTCGGACAGGCCGTAGATGTCGAGCGCGTGCATGTCCAGGCGCTGCTCCAGCTCGCGGCGCATGTCCTCGGTCCACGGCTCGGCCCCGAAGATCCCCACCCGCAGCGAGGTGGCGCGCGGGTCGACGCCCTGGCGTTCCATCTCGTCGACGATGGCGAGCATGTAGCTCGGCGTCACCATGATGACCTCCGGTTCGAGGTCGCGGATCAGCATCACCTGACGCTCGGTCATGCCGCCGGAGACCGGGACGACCGTGCAGCCCAGCTCCTCGGCGCCGTAGTGCGCGCCGAGGCCGCCGGTGAACAGCCCGTAGCCGTACGCGACGTGCACCCGGTCGCCGCGGCGGCCCCCGGCGGCCCGGATCGAGCGGGCCATCAGCTTGGCCCAGGTGTCCAGGTCGGCTCGGGTGTAGCCGACCACTGTGGGACGGCCGGTGGTGCCGGAGGAGGCGTGCAGCCGGGCGACCCGCTCGCGGGGCACCGCGAACATGCCGAACGGGTAGTTCTCCCGCAGCTCCGCCTTGGTGGTGAACGGGAAGAGGCCCAGGTCGGCCAGCTCACGCAGGTCGTCCGGGTGCGCGCCGAGGGCGTCGAACGCGCGCCGGTAGTGGGGCACGTTGTCGTACGCGTGCCGCAGCGAGTGCCGCAGCCGGTCCAGTTGCAGCGCACGCAGCTCGTCGACGCCGATCCGCTCGACGGGATCCAGCTCCTCCGGACGAGGGGTGCGGTCCTGCACGGTGACCTCCTGGTACGAGGGTGGCCCGACGCCGCCCACCGTACGCCCGCCCCCGCCCGCTCCCCCGCGCCTCCCCCCGCGATCTTGCGCTTGCTGCCCCTCGGATGCCGGGAATGTCCGGTCCGCCGGGGCGGAACCTGCAAGATCGCGGGGGCGGGGGCGGGGGCGGGGGCGGGAGGGAGGGGGTTATGCTCCCGGTGGCGGTGGGGCCCGCCGTTCCGGCGGGTGCCGGGAGAACCGCGACGTCGCCAACGGTTCCTGCCAGTGACGAGTCCTGGTGGGAGGTGCCGTGTCCGATCCCCGCGTCGATCCGGACGTCGACCTGCGCGTACCGGCGGACCGGACGGAACTGTCCGCGCACCCGGCGGCGGTGCTCGGCGTGATCGCCGCCGGTGGCGTGCTCGGCGCGCTGGCCCGGGCCGGCACCCAGGCCGCCGTGCCGCACCAGCCCGGCGGCTTCCCCTGGGCCACGTTCGCCGTCAACGTCACCGGCTGCCTGCTCATCGGGGTGCTGATGGCGGTGCTCGCCGCCCGCCCCGCCCGCCCGCTGACCCGGCCGTTCCTCGGCGTCGGCGTGCTCGGCGGGTTCACCACGTTCTCCGCGTACGCGGTCGACGCGCAGCGGCTGCTGACCGACGGCGCGGCCGGTACGGCGGGCGCATACCTGGCCGCGACGGTGCTCGCCGCGCTGGCGGCGGTCGCGGCCGGGGACACGGTGACCGCCCGGCTGCTGGCCGCCCGGGACGGGAGCCGACGGTGACCGTCCTGCTGCTGCGCGTCCGGAAAGCGGCGGACCGATGACGGTCCTGCTGATCGCGCTCGGCGCCGCGATCGGCGCCCCGCTGCGCTACCTGACCGACCGGGCGGTGCAGGCCCGGCACGGCTCGCCGTTCCCGTGGGGCACGCTGGCCGTCAACGTGGCCGGATCGGTGCTGCTCGGCGGCCTGCTCGCGGCACCCGTCGGCGCGGGCGTGACCGCGCTGGCCGGCACCGGCTTCTGCGGCGCGCTGACCACCTGGTCCACGCTCAGCTACGAGACGTTGCGCCTGGCCCGCACCGGGCAGCGCCGCCTCGCGTACGCGAACGTGGCGCTCAGTGTGGTCGCGGGGCTCGGCGCGGCGTTCCTGGGCTACGCGGCCGTCACCGCGCTGAGCGGCTGACCGCGCCGGTCAGCCGCTCAGCGGGCCCGGCGCTCCGGGTGGGCCCGGTTCCACGCCCGCATCCGCTCCGGGTAGCCGGTGCGGGCCGCCTCGTACAGCGGCACCGCGTGCTTCTGGGCGATCTTCCCGGCGACCCGGGGCGAGCCGGTACGGCGGCGGATCCACTCGCCGTCGTGCGCGATGGCGACGACAGTGGTGTCGGTGGCGGTGGTCTCCGGTTCCAGGTAGAACTCGACCCCGCGCCGGCTGGTGACGAACGCCTCCAGCTGCGCCAGGTCCTCCTTGTCCGCCTCGCGGTCGAGCTTCGTGGGCGTCGCCGGGTCGGCGGCCCGGCGGCTGAACCAGCCCATGCCCGCCTCCTCTCCTCGCGTTCGCTCCAGTGCAGCACGCCCGCCTGGCAGGCGGCTGGGGAGCGCGGTGGGAGTCGGCTGGACCGGCTCAGCCGGCCTTCGCCGCCGGGGCGCCGGCCTGCGCGTCCGGGGCGGCGGGACGCTCCCGCAGCACCGGCACCAGCGCGAGCGTGGGCAGCAGGAGCAGCGGCACCACGCCGAGCGCGGACAGCACCCCGAAGTGGTCGCCGAGGAAGCCGAGCAGCGGCGGCCCGGCGAGGAAGGCGGTGTAGCCGATCACGGCCACCACGCTCACCCGGGCCGGTGCCTTGTCCTCGTCGTCGGCGGCGGCGCTCATCCCGACCGGGAAGCCGAGCGACGCGCCGATGCCCCACAGCGCCACGCCGGCCACGGCGAGCGGGCCGGAGCCGGCCAGCACGGCGAGCGCGGCGCCGGCGGACGCCATCGCGATGGTCGCGAACAGCACCGGCACCCGTCCCCACCTGTCGATGGCGATCGTGCCGACGGTGCGGCCGAGCGTCATGCCCACCACGAAGACGCCGAACACGGCGGCGCCGACGGCCTCGTCGACCCCGTACCCGTCCACGAACGCGACCGCGAGCCAGTCGTTGGCGCTGCCCTCGGTGAACGCCATGACCAGCACGAGCAGCCCGATCAGCAGGGTGCGGGGCTCGCGCCAGGCGGCCAGCAGCGCCCGCCGCCGGGCCGCCGGCTGCCCGTCGCCGGCCGCCTCGGCCGGTGCGGCGAGGAACGCCCGGGCGCCGACCAGCGTGCCGGCCAGGACCAGCACCGACAGGACCGGCAGGTGCACCCCGACGGGTACGCCGAAGTGCGCGGCGCCCGCGCCCAGCCCGGCCCCGGCCACCGAGCCGAGGCTCCAGGCGGCGTGGAACCGGGGCAGGATGGTGTAGCCGAGGCGCTTCTCCACCGCCGCGCCCTCGACGTTCATCGCCACGTCGCACATGCCGGAGCCGAAACCGAACGCGGCGAGCCCCAACCCGACGCCGACGACCGATCCGGCCAGGCCGGCGGCGAGACCGGCCCCGGTCAGGCCGAGCGCGACGAGCACCACCGAGACGGCCACCGTGCGCGTCGGCCCGAGCCGCTGGGTGACCAGGCCGGCGGTCGGCATGGCCAGCAGGGAGCCCGCGGACACGCAGAGCAGCAGCAGGCCGAGCCGGCCCGGGCTGAGGTCGAGCGCGTCCTGGGCCGCCGGGACGCGGGAGAACCAGCTCGCCACCGCGAGCCCGTTGAGGGCGAAGACGACGGCGACGCCGTTGCGGGCGGTCAGCACCGCCCGGGGCGCCGGTGGCCGCTTCCCGGCCGGCGCGTCGATGGTGCTGCTCACGGTGCGGTGATCCCTTCCCCCGTCTGGTCCCGACGACAATCGCACACCTGAGAGCGCTTCCACCACAAGCGCCGTCACGGCTTCGCCCATCCGCGCCGGAGCAGGCATGATGCGGACATGGGTACGCCGACCGCACGTCCCGCCACCCTCGACGACGTGGCCCGCGACGCCGGGGTGTCCCGGGCCACCGCCTCCCGGGTGCTCGGCGGCTACGGGTTCACCTCGCCGGACGCCCGCGCCCGGGTGCGGGCCGCCGCCGAGCGCCTCGACTACGTGCCGGACCTCGCGGCCCGGGCGCTGGTGCGCGGGGCCGGGGTACGCCTGGTGGTGGCGGTGGTGGGCCGCGACGGCACGGTGCTGGACGACCCGTACGTGCACCGGGTGGTGAGCGCGGCGTCGCGGGTGTGCGCGCCGCACGGCGTCGGCGTGGCGCTGGAGTGGCTGCCGCTGGCCGACCCGTCCGGGCTGGCCCGGCTCGGCGCGGACCGGGGCGTCTGCGGCGTGATCCTGGTCAACACCACCCAGGCGGCGCTGGACGCGGTGCCGCCGAGGCTGCGCGGCCGGGTCGCCTCGATCGGCCAGGGCTCGGCGACGGTGCCGTCGTTCGACGTCGACAACGCCGGTGGGGCGGGCGAGGTGCTGCGTCACCTGTACGCCACCGGCCGTCGCCGCATCGTCATGGTCACCGGGCCGCGCTGGCTGAGCTGCGCCGAGCGCTCGGTCACCGCGTACCGGGAGCTGATGCGGGAGTCCGGGTCGCCGGAGCGGCTGGTCACCGGCGACTTCACCGCGGCACGGGGCGGCCGGGCGGTGCTGGAGGCGCTGCGCCGGTGGCCGGACGCCGACGCGATCTACGCGGCCAGCGACGCCACCGCGTTCGGGGTGATCGCCGCGCTGCGCGGGCGCGGCGTGGGGGTGCCGCACGACGTGGCGGTGGCCGGGTTCGACGACCTGCCGTACGCGGCGATCAGCAGCCCGCCGCTGACCACGGCGACCCATCCGGTCGACCGGATCGCCACCGCGGCGGCCACGGCCGTGCTGACGCACGCGCCGGTGGCCCCGAGCACCGCGTTCCCGTCGACGCTCGTCACCCGGGAGAGCGCCTGACCGGCCGCCCGGCCCGGTCCCGTCCGGGCCGTCCGGCCCTGGCCGTCGCCCCCGCGCCGTCCGCTAATGGAGGGCGGGGAAGGGAGTTCCGATGCGACGGTGGCGACCCACGAGATGGATGTACCGGGGCGGCCGGCCGAACCGGCTGGCCCGGATGTTGAACGCGCTGTCGGCCTGGCAGTACGGCGCCGGCCTCGCCCCGCGGCACTGGGTGACGATGGAGGTGCCGGGCCGTCGCACCGGCCGGACCGTCTCGGTGCCGATCGTGGTCGCCGACCTCGACGACGAGCGGTACGTGGTGTCGATGCTCGGCGCGGGGGCCAACTGGGTGGCGAATGTGCGCGCCGCGGACGGTCGGGTGGTGCTGCGCCGTCGCGGCCGCGAGCCGGTCCGGCTGGTCGAGGTGCCGGTGGCGCAGCGGCCACCGGTCCTGCGCCGGCACCTGGCGCTCGCCCCGGGCGCCCGGGCGCACGTGCCGGTGGACCGGCACGCCCCGCTCGCCGACTTCGCCCGGGTCGCCGCCGGGATTCCGGTCTTCCGGATCGTGCCGGCGGGGACCCGGTGAAAGCGCCCGGGCACAAAACTCCAGAATATCGAGCGCGACGGTTTCCCGGGGTCGGCCGAATGGGAGCGACGGCCGGTAAGATCGGCGACACGAAGGCGGCTGATCGCTGACTGTCGCGCCCGCCGCGGTCGCCCACACTTGCCGCATGAATACGAGACTCCGCCGCAGCCGGGCATTCGGCCTCGCGGTGTGTCTCGCCCTCGTGGCGATATTGAGCGGCTGCATGCAGCTCAACCTCGGGCTGACCGTGAACGACGACGACACGGTCTCCGGTCAGCTCCTGCTCACCGCGCCGAAGTCCGTGCTCAAGCAGCGGAACCCGGACCCGGCGGTGGCGTTCGCCGAACTGCGGCCGAACATTCCCTCACTTCCGCCCGGAGCGGAGACCCGGTACGAGGACGCCACCTCGTACGGCATTCAGATCACGTACCGGAAAACGCCGCTGGCGCAATTCACGAGCGAAAGCGTGAATCTTGTCCGGGACGACGATCTCTATCGCTTCTCGCTCCCGCTGGACCCGAAGAAATACGGCGGCAAGTTCGGGCAGCAGGATCCGCGCCAGCAGCAGGCGTTCATGACCTTGATGGCGTTCGAGATCTCGGTGACGTTCCCCGGCCGGGTGCTCGACACCAACGGCACCGTCACCGGACGCTCGGTCAGCTGGAAGGTGGTCGCCAACCAGCCGAAGCCGGCCGAGTTGCGCGCCGTCGCCGAGGCGCCCCCGCCGCCCGCCACCAGCCCGGCCGCCGTGGTGACCGGGAACGGTTCCTTCCCCTGGCTGCCGGTCGTCGCCGGCGTGGTCGTCCTGCTGCTGGTCGTCGCCGTGGCGGTCGTGCTGCTGCTGCGGCGACGCTCCCGCGGAGCCGTTCCACCCGCGGCAACGACCACCGGCCCGGCCCCGGCCGGCACCGGCGCCCCGCCCGCACCCGACGCCCCGGCCGCGCCGGCACCTCCCGCCGGTCCGCCGGCCTGAGCCCACCGACCACCGACGGCGCCCGGCGCCGGCGGCCCACCAGCACACCGGGCGGAACCCGGGGTCAGTGACCCGGACGCCGCCGCACCATCCCACCCCGACCGCACCACCGCACCGTGGAAAGAGGGGGATCGCCGTGAACGATCTCTTCACCTGGGCCGCCCTGGGCAGCCTCACCGGCGCCAGCGCCGCCACCCTGCTCGCCACCAACGTCATCGGCGGGCTGATCGGCCCGAGCGGCGACAAGGCCCGCAAGTGGATCGCGCTGGGCGTCGCGCTCCTGCTGTCGTACCTGACCGCCGCGTTCGCCACCGACGCCGGACCGGAGAAGTGGGTCATCGCGTTCTTCAACGGACTGGTGATCTTCTCCGCCGCGCTCGGCGTCAACCAGCTCCCCCCTGGCAACCGGCAGGCGACGCAGGCGTCGCCGACCCAGCTCGCCCAGGGGCACGAGCCCCGCTTCGTCCGCTCCTGGGTCTGAGAGAGGTGACCCCATGATCTTCGGCATCCTCAGCGCGGCCGTCCAGGTCGTCTTCGGCGCCGTACTCGGGCAGCTCGCCGCCGGCACCGTCGGCCTGCTGGTCGGCGCGGTCGTCGGGCTGCTCGTCGGCGCGCCGTTCGGCTGGGCGTCCGCGTCCGCCGGCACGTACGGCGCCGACCCGAAAGGGATCTTCCTCTTCGTCGTCGACCACACCTGGAGCCTGCTCAACACGTTCGCCGGGGCGCTGTTCCTGGCGCTGCACCTGGTCTTCGGTCACCAGCTCGACCGGGTCGTCTCGGCCGGCAGCGGCCGGGTCAACGTCGTCGAGGGCGTCTCCCCCCGGTACGCGACCACGATCGGCACCGTGTGCGCCGGGTCCAGCCCCGGCATCCAGCGGCACGAGGACGTGCACGTGTTCCAGGCCCGGCTGCTCGGGCCGTTCTACCTGCCGCTGGTGGCGCTCAACTACGTGCTGTTCACCATCGCCCCGGTGTGGCTGCTCTGGCACGACCACACCAACGCACCGATCAACCGGTTCACCCGCTACTTCGAGATCGGCGTCTACCCGCACGTCTGGAACGAGGCCATCGCGTACCGGATCCAGGGGACGCCACCGCGATGACCGGCGCGATCGAGGCGGCCGTCGCGGACGTCGCGAGCTGGCTGGCCGGGGCCGCGGGTGAGCCCGTACCGGTCGGTCCGCCGCGCGACGACCCCGGCGGCGGCCTCACGGTCTGGCCGCTGGAACTACGGCCGGCCCGGCAGACCGCGACCGGCGGCGCGACCCGCGAGCCGTACCGGTTCGTGGTCCGCCTGCTGGTCGCCGGCGGCGGGCCGGCGGCGCTGCCCGCGCTGGACCGGGTGCTCGCCGCCGCCACCACGGCGGGCCGGCCCGAGCTCGTGCTGGCCGCCGGCGACCCGGCGCTGTGGCGGGCGCTCGGCGTGGCGCCCCGGCCCGCGCTGCTGCTGGACGCGCCGGCCCGGGTGGACCGGCCGGTCCCGGTCGCGCCGCCGGTACGGCAGCCGCTGCGGCTGCGGCAGCTCGGCATGCGCACGCTCGACGGGCGGGTGGTCGGGCCGCAGGACCAGCCGCTCGCCGCCGTCCGGGTGGAGCTGGTGGGCGCCGCCCAGGCCACCGAGACCGACACCGCCGGCCGGTTCCGGCTGGTCGGCGTCCCGCACGACCCCGACGCGCCGGACGCCCCGGTGCGGATCCGGCTCACCGGCGCGGGGCGCGTCCACACCGCCGAGCTCGACGCGCACGGCGACGGCCTGATCGTCGTCCGCGCCCCCGACTGACGTCCCGAGGAGGACCGATGCCCACCTACTTCTCCCCCGGCATCTACGTCGAGGAGGTGCCCAGCGGGGCCCGCCCGATCGGGCCGGTCGGCATGAGCACCGCCGCGTTCGTCGGGGTGGCGCCCGACCGCGCCGCCCACGTCGGCGAGGCGCTGGCGGTGAACAGCTGGACCGAGTTCCTGCGGCTGTACGCCGACGGCGAGCACCTGGAGAGCACCCCGCTGGCCCGCGCCGTGTTCGGCTTCCTGGACAACGGCGGCACCCGCTGCTGGGTGGTCAACGTCGGCGAGGGCGGCCAGCTCACCGGCACCGGCGGGCGGCGCGGCGGCCTGCAACTGCTGGAGGCGATCGACGAGATCTCCATCCTGGCCGCGCCCGGCTACCACGACCCGGTCTCGCACGAGGCCCTGATCAGCATGGCCGAGCGGCTGCGCACCATGGTGGCGATCTGCGACCCGCCGCCGGAGGTCACCGACGTCTCCCGGCTCACCCGGGTCGCCACGCCGGGCAAGCCGGCCAGGTCCGGGTCGGCCGCGTCGTCCGGGTCGGCCGCGTCGTCCGGGTCGGCCGCGTCGTCCGACAAACCCGCCGAGGGTACGGACGACGGCGAGCCGCCCGGCACCGGCGGCGACCGGCCCCGGCAGTCGGACTTCGCCACCTTCTACTTCCCGTGGATCCGGGTCCGCGACCCGCTCAGCGGCGACCTCGTGCTCACCCCGCCGAGCGGGCACGTCGCCGGCATCTGGGCCCGCACCGACGCGCTGCGCGGCGTGCACAAGGCGCCGGCGAACGAGCCGGTACGCGGCGCGGTCGACCTCGCGTACCGGGTGACCCGGCCCGAGCACGACGTGCTCAACCCCAAGGGCGTCAACGTGATCCGCTTCTTCGCCGGGGAGGGCATCCGGCTGTGGGGCGCCCGTACGCTCGCCGCCGAGGCCAGCGAGTGGCGCTACCTGAACGTGCGCCGGCTGTCCATCTCCATCGAGCAGGCCATCGCGGGCGGCACCCGCTGGATGGTGTTCGAGCCCAACGACTTCACGCTGTGGCGCTCGATCCGCCGCGACATCGGGGCGTTCCTCACCCGGGTGTGGCGCGACGGCGCGCTGCTCGGCCGTACGCCCGAGGAGGCGTTCTTCGTCAAGTGCGACGAGGAGACCAACCCGGCCGACGTACGCGACGCCGGAATGGTGGTGGCCCACATCGGCATCGCGGTGGTCAAGCCCGCGGAGTTCGTGGTGTTCAAGCTGAGCCAGTGGGCCGGCGGCACCGAGACCGAGACGATCGGAGGCTGACATGCCCACCACCGCGACGCCGCAGCCGGGAGCACCCGTCGACCCGTACCGGGCGTACCACTTCAAGCTGCTGATCAACGGCATCACCAACGGGCACTTCACCGAGGTCAGCGGCTTCGAGGTGGCGATACCGGCGCTGTCGTACCGGGAGGCGGGCAACGAGCGCATCCGGGCCGTGCCCGGCCAGGTCGAGTACGCCCCGGTCACCCTCCACTTCGGCCTGACCAGCTCACGCGAGTTGTGGGACTGGGTGAACGCGGCGGCGAAGGGCACCGTCAACCGGCGCAACGTGTCGGTGGTGCTGCTGGACCCGGCCGGCACCGCCGAGGTGCTGCGCTGGAACATGATCAACGCCTGGCCGACCCGGTGGCGGGGCGCGCACCTGAACACGCTGTCGCAGGAGATCGCCATCGAGGCGCTGACCCTGGCGTACGAGGGCCTGGAGCTGGAGGCCGGCGGTGCCGCCGCCCCGGCGACCGCGTGACCGGCTGGCCCGCGCGCTGCGGGCCACCGCCGATCGCCTGTCCGTACCGGGTCCACCGGGCGCACCAGGTCCAGCGGACGACGTGCCGCGCCCTCCCGGTCAGCCGCCCGAGCACTGGCGACGCCTGGTGGCGGCGCACGCTCCCGGCCTCCTGCGCGACCTTCCCCCGCACCCGTCCCCCGTCGAGCACGGACCTCTCACCGGCCCGTCCGCGAACGGCGGCTCGAACCAGACGCGGGTGCGCCGGAGTCCGGCGGGCCGGCGCGCGGTGGGGCGGTTGTGGCGAGGGTGGAAGGCGCTGTTGACCGGCCGCTTCGGCACCTCCCGCTCCCGAACGCGCTTCCCCCACGAGGCCGGTCCCGGTTCGCCGCCGAGATCTTGGTACGAAAGGGCCCCCATAGGGGCCGTTTCCTACCAAGATCCTCAAAGCGTCCCGGTCGGCGGGACGGGGGTTCCGGCAGCTGGGAGCCGGGAGCCGGTGCGGGTCTGTGCCCACTGTGGTGGAACGAGTCGTGACGGTGGCGGTGGGTGGGGCAGCTCGCCGCTAGGCCGCGTCGCCAGTCTGGCGGCGGAGGCCGGCGGCGGGCTGCCGGGATCGGCAGGACCGGACATCGCATCGAACCGCGCCGACGCAGGATCGACTCGGGTGGCGTCCACATGGACCGGCCCGGAGAGCGGATCGGCCCGGCCGGGGAGCGAGCCGGCCGGTGCCGGGTTCAGCACCGGCTACAAGGCAGGGCTGGACGCTGCCTCGGCGCCTGCCCTCTCGCCGGCATGCCGGTGCGTGACCGGATCGCGCGGTCCGGCGGGATCGCCGGGCCGGCCGACGACGGCAGGCGACGCGGACGCGACCGGATCGGCGGACACGCCGGGAAGGGCACGAACGCCGGGCGCAGCACCCAGGTCGGACACGGCCGGATCGACCGATGCAGCCGGGTCGGCGGGCACAGCGTGCACCACCGGCGGCACGGAGACGACGGGATCGCGCGCCACGGACAGGGCCGGATCACCCGGCACACCGACGCCGGGCGGACCGGACCGGCAGTCACCGCCCACGCGGTGGCCTGGCCTCGGCGCGGATCGGGCGGACGCCCTCACCAGGCGCGCTCGGGCCGACCGGAGCCGGGAACGGCACCGGGCCGACGACCTCGGGACGGAACCGTCGCCCGCTCGGGACGACGTACTCCCGCTCCTGTTCGCGGCCGCGTCACCGCACGGGCGGCAGAGACGGGCCGGCCGCGGCGGGACCGGGGACGGATCCGTAGACCACCACCCGGGGCGGGCCGCCGGCTCGCCGTACCCGGACGGGCGCGACCCCGGCGGCGAGTCCCGGGCGCGACAGGGGCAGCGACCCGCGCGGCCCACGTCCGGCAGCCCGTGGCCGGCCCTGCCGGACGACGCCGGCCCGGCCCGGACGCCGAACCCGGCCGGCGCGGGCCGGGCGACCGGCGGCGGAGCACACGCGGACCCGTGGCCGGCACTGCCGGGCGAACCGGTGTGGTGGAGCCCGGCGACGCGGGCCACCTTCTGGGGTGACACGGCCCGGCTGGACCGGGAACAGGCGGGTGACTGATGGAGCGTGTCGCCTTCCTCGTGGACGAGTCCGGCACCCGGGTCGACTGCCTGCTCAACCCGGAGACCGTGCAGGTGACGCGGCTGGCCGGGGTACGCCCGCGCGGCGGGCCGGACGGGCCGCTCACCGGCGCCGGGCTGGCCGACGACCCGCTCGTCTTCACCGGCGGCGGGCGTACCGAGCTGGTGCTGGACCTGCTGTTCGACGTCGACTTCGTGGAGTCCCCGGCCCGGCCCGAGGACGTCCGCGCGCTGACCCGGCCGCTGTGGATGCTCGCCGAGAACTCGGCGGTCGAGCACGGCTGGCTGCGCCCACCGCTGGTGCGCCTGGTCTGGGGCAAGACCTGGAACGTCCCCGGCGTGATCACGGCCATCGCGGAACGCTTCGACGCGTTCACCCTCACCGGTACGCCCCGGCGGTCCTGGCTGCGGTTGAAGCTGGTCCGCGTCGCGGAGGGCGCGGAGGCGGCGCGCGCCGGGTTCGAGGAGGAACTGGCCGCGGCGAGCACACCCGCTGTCGCGCCCGGATCGGCGGTGGTCGCCGCCGCCGACGGCGCGGCCGAGCCGGGCTGGTCCGGGGTGCGCTTCGACCTGCTCGCCCACGACGCGCTGGGCTCGCCGCTGCGCTGGCGGCTGCTCGCCGAGCACAACCGGATCACCGACCCGCTCACCGTGCCCGCCGGCACCGCGCTCGCCGTTCCTGCGGTCGGCGCCGCCACGGCCCCGCCCGACGCCGTCACCACGGGAGGCACCCCGTGACCCGGGCCGCACTGGTGACGGTCGACGGACGGCCGCTGGCCGATCCGGCCCGGCTGCGCGGCATCCGCGTCGCCGCCCGGCTGGACCGGCCGGCCCAGTGCGAGCTGACGCTCACCGCCGCTCCCGGCGCGGGCCCCCTCGACCCCCCGGTACGCCCCGGCGCCACTGTCGACGTCCGCCTCGACGGGCAGGCGGAGGCGCTGTTCACCGGCGAGGTGACAGCCGTCGAGCGGGAGTACGCCGGTGACGGCGCCGCGCTGGCCCGGATCCGGGCGTACGACCCGCTGCACCGGCTGCGCAAGCGGCAGGAGCTGCGGGTGTTCGAGTCGGTGACCGCCGCCGAGCTGGCCGGCGAGCTGTGCGCCGGGCTGGGGTTGACCGTGACGGCCGAGGACGACGGGCCGCGCCTGGACCGGCTGCTGCAGCACCGGCACACCGACCTGGACCTGCTGTGCGAGGTGGCCGGCCGGGCCGGGCTGCACCTGGGCGCCGACGGTGGCCGGTTGCGGCTGTTCACGCTGGACGGATACGGGGAGCCGCTGCCGTTGACGCTCGGCGAGACGGTGCACGCGCTGCGGGTCACCGAGAACCTGGACCGGGCGGGCGGGGAGTGCGCCGTACTCGGCTGGCATCCGCAACGCGCCGAGCCGCTGGGCCGGCGGGCGGACGAGGCGCGCAGCGGGCGGCGGATCCCGCTGCGCCCGGACCCGGGCGACGTGGGCGCGGACGGCGTGCGCACGGCTGTGGACCAGCCCGGGCGCAGCGACGACGAGCTGGCCGCGCTGGCCCAGGCCGGGCTGGACGCCCGGGTGGCAGCGCTCGTCACCGCCGAGGGCACGACCGAGGGCGATCCGGCGCTGCGGCCGGGCCGGCGGATCACGCTGGCCGGCGTCCCGGAGCCGGTCGCCGGGGTGTACGTGCTCACCGAGGTGGTGCACACGGTGGACGCCGACGGGCACCTGACCCGGTTCTCCACGGCGCCGCCCGGCCCGCCGCCGTCCGCCGCGCCCCCGGCGGCCACGGTCACGCTCGGCACCGTCACCGACGTCGACGACCCGGACGGGCTGGGCCGGGCCCGGGTGACGCTTCCCGCTTACGGCGATCTGGACGCCGGCTGGCTCTCGGTGCTCTGCCCGGGTGCGGGCCGGGGCAAGGGGATCGTCGCGCTGCCCGATCCGGACGACACCGTGCTGGTGGCGCTGCCCGGCGGCGAGCCCGCCTCGGGCGTGGTGCTCGGTTCGCTGTTCGGCGCGGTCGAGCCGTACGACGCGGGGATCGTCTCCGGGCGCTCGCGCCGCTGGTCGATGCGGACCGGCACCGGCCAGTCGATCGTGATCGACGACGACGGGCGCACGCTGCGGCTGGCCACCGACGCGGGCAGCTTCGTCGAGCTGCGTCCCGAGCTGACCACCGTGCACGCGGCGGGTGACCTGGTGCTCTCCGCGCCCGGCCGGGCCGTCGTGGTGCGCGGCCGCACCGTCGACTTCCTGCACGCCCCGGCGGCCGAGGACGCCGAGACCGCCGCCGCGCAGGCCCGTACGCTCGCCCGTTCCGCCGGAGGTGGCTGATGCGCTGGATCCACCGCGACTCGCTGATCACCTGCGGCCACGACGGGCGGGTGCGGAACCGCCCGTCCCAGGACTGGGTCACGGTCCGGGGCGTGCCGGTGCTGGTGCGGCCCGACCCGGAGGGGCGCGACATCACCGCCTGCCCCAACTACGGCCCGACGATCAAACCGTGCCTGCAGACCCGCACCGTGACAGTGGGTTACAGCTCGTGGGTCCGGGTGGACCGGCAGCCGGTGGTGCTGTCGCACCTGGACGGCCTCACCGACGGCACCCCGCCGGGCACCGTGCACCACCAGGTCCGCGACGTGCGGCAGGGATTCCTGGGGGCGGACGCATGAGGGCCTTCCGCTTCGTCGGCGCCGGCTTCGACGCCGGCCGCGCCGGTGGTCTCGCGCTCACCGCCGCCGGCGGGCTCGCCATGACCGACGGCGACGAGACGGTACGCCAGGCGCTGTACCTGCTGCTGTCCACCACGCCCGGGGAGCGGCTGATGCGTCCCGGGTACGGGTCGCGGCTGCACCGGCTGGTCTTCGCGCCCAACGACGACACCACCGCCGGGCTGGCGATCCACTACGTGCGGCAGGCGATCCGGCGCTGGGAGCCCCGGGTCGAGGTGCTGGACGTGGACGCCGGTCCCGACCCGGACGACCCGTGGCGCCTGGTGATCCGGCTGGACTACCGGGTCCGGGCCAGCCTCTCCCCCGGCCACCTGGTGTTCTCCGTCGACCTGCTCCCCGCCGACGAGGAACCCGGCGACACCGAACCCGGCGACACCCCTGACGAGGAGGGCCCGTCATGACGCTGCCGGTGCCGCACCTGGACGACCGCGCCTTCCTCGACCTGGTCACCGAGGCGCGGGAACGCATCGCCCGGTCCTGCCCGGACTGGACCGACCTGTCCGCGCACGACCCGGGCATGGCGCTGCTGGAGGCGTTCGCGTACCTGACCGAGGTGATGATCTACCGGCTGAACCAGTTGCCGGAGAAGGCGTACGTCGCGTTCCTGAACCTGCTCGGCGTCACCCGGCACCCACCGGCGGCGGCCTGGGCGGACGTGCGCCTGACCCGCACCGGCCCGGACCGCGGCCCGGTGCGGGTGCCGGCCGGCACCCGCGTCGCGGCGGCCCGCGGCGCCGACCCCCGGCCGGTCGTCTTCGTGACCACCGAACCGGCGGTGCTGCCCGCCGGGGAGACCAGTGTGACGGTACGCGTGCACCACTGCGAGCCGGTCGAGGCGGAACTGCTGGGCACCGGGACCGGGCAGCCCGGTCAGGTGTTCCGGGCCGCCCGCGCGCCGCTGACGCGGACCACCGAGGCGCTGGACCTGCTGCTCGGGGTGGAGGTGCCGGCCGGCTCGGTGGAGCTGGGCGCGGCGGCCCGGGAGCACGAGGGGCGCACGTACGAGATCTGGCGGCCGGTGGCCAGCTTCGCCGGTGTCGGCCCGCAGGCGAAGGTCTACCTGGTGGACCGGGCCTCCGGGGTGGTCACGTTCGCCCCGGCGCTGGACCTGCGCCCGGACGGGGGCGCCCCGGCCGTCGAGGGGGCGGCCGGGGCGACCACAGTGGCGGCGGTGCCGCCGGCCGGGCGGCAGGTGCGGCTCTGGTACCGCTGCGGCGGCGGGCCGGCCGGCAACGTCGCGGCGGGCGTGCTCACCAGCCTGCGCGACCCGCTGCCGGGGGTGAAGGTGGACAACCCGGAGCCGGCCACCGGCGGCCGGGAACTGGAGTCGCTGGAGTCGGTGCTGGCGCGCGGGCCGTACGAGTTCTTCGCCCAGCAGCGCGCGGTGACCGCCCGGGACTTCGAGATCCTGGCCACCGGCTCCGGGGCGGTGGCGCGGGCGCGGGCGTTCACCCGGGCCGCCGTCTACAGCTTCGCCCGGCCGGGCGAGGTCGAGGTGGTGCTGGTGCCGTACGTGCCGGAGGCGGCCCGGCCCGGCGGGCGGCTGCCGGTGGCGGTGCTGCGCGAGCACGAGGTGGAGGAGGCCCGCCGCCGGGTCGAGGCCGACCTGGAGCGCCGCCGCGCCCTCGGTACGGCGGTGCGCGCGGGCTGGGCCCGGTACAAGGCGGTGTCCATCCAGGCCCGGGTGGTGGTGCGCCGCGAGGAGGACGTGGACGCGGTGCGCCGCCGCATCCACGACCGGCTGCACCAGACGCTCAGCCCGCTGCCGACGCCGCTGAACCCGGCCGGCTGGGCGTTCGGCGAGCCGCTGCGCGCCTCCAACGTCTACCGGATGCTGGAGCACGCCGAGCCGGGCGTGCGCTACGTCGAGTCGGTGCGGTTCGTGGTCGACGAGGCGCCCGACGCGCGGGTGCGCACCGTGGCGGTGGACCAGTACCAGGCCGACACCTGGTACGCGGGCGGCGGCCCGGTGCTGTTCCGCTCCACCAACGCCGGGGCGGGCTGGGAACCGGCCGGCCGGTTCGACGACGAGACGGTGGTCCGGGTGGTTCCCGCGCCCGCCCCGGTACGCCCCGGCGTGGTGCCCCGGGCCGGTTCGGTGGCGGTGGTGACCACCCGGGACACCGGAGGCTCCCGGGTCCGGCTGAGCACCGACCTGGGTGAGACGTGGACGCTGCTGACCGACCTCGACTCCGGCGTACGCGATCTGGCCTGGATCGACCGGGACGGCACCGGCGCACTGCTGCTGGCCACCGACACCGGCCTGTACGAGGTGCCGCTGCTGCCCGGCGCGGTGCCGTTGCAGATCCTGGTCGACCCGGCCGACGCCGACCGGGGCTTCTACGCGGTGCGCTCGTTCGTCTCCGAGCGCGGCGCACCGGGGGTGGCTGTCGCCGCGCAGGCCGGATTCGGGGTGTACCTGTCCACCGCGGCCGGACGGCCCGGCACGTTCGCCCACGTCGGTCTCGCCAACGTGGACAACCGGGTGCTCGCCGTCCAGTACGACGGCCCGGCCACGCTGCTGTGGTGCGGCGCGGGCGAGCCGGACCCGAAGAAGCCCGGCCAGGGCTGCCACCGCACCCGGCTGTTCGAGTCGGACGTGAAGTGGCAGTCGATGGCGTCCGGCTGGATCGGCGGCACCTGCCGGGATCTGGCGTTCAGCGGCCCGCTCGCGCTCGCGGCCACGCAGAGCGGCGGCGTGGTCCGGCTGGACACGCTCGCCGGGCAGCCGCAGTGGTCGCCGGTGATGGTCAACTGCGGCCTGCCGCTGCGGGACCGGACCCGGTTCGTCCCGGTCGACGCCATCGCCGCCACCGCGCCCACCGGCACGTCGGGCGCCGGGCGGCTGGTGCTCGCGGGCGGCGAGCGCGGCGTGTTCCGCAGCGGCGACGGCGAGGACTGGACGGCCAGCGCCAACCAGGCCACCGCCGACGTGGTCACCGTCCCCGGCACCTGGCTGCTCTGCTCCGGCGAGCACGACATCGAGGTGGTGCGGCAGGATGCGCCGAGCGGCGATTGAGCGGCTGCTGCCGGCCGCGTACCAGCGGGCCGCCGGCCCGGGCAGTGTGCTGGGCGCGCTGCTGGACGTGATGGAGGCGCTGCACGCCCCGGACGAGGCGGTGCTCGCCGACGTCGACGCGTTGTTCGGGCCGTACCGGACGCCGGACGGGTTCGTGGCGTACCTGACCCGCTGGGTGGCGATGGACCACGTGGTCGCCGCGCCCCGCGCCGACGCGCCGCTGCCGTTGCCGGTGGGCCGGCTGCGGGATCTGGTCGCGCACGGCGCGTTGCTGGCCCGGTGGCGCGGCACCCCGTACGGGATGCGTACCGCGCTGGAGCTGGCCACCGGCGTGACCGGGTTCGTGCTGGACGAGCCGCCGGATCGGCCGTTCCACCTGGTGGTGCGGGTGCCGCCGGCCGCCGCCGACCGGCTCGCGCTGGTCACCCGCATCGTCGAGGCGGAGAAACCGGCAGCGGTCACCGTCGAGGTCGTCGCGTCCCCGGCCGACCCGGAACCCGCCGACCCGGGACCGGCGGATTCGAGCCCGCCCCCCGACTCCGGGCCGTCCGAGCCGGACGATCCCGGGCCCGCCGCCGGGGTGGCGACGGTGCGCGCGGTCGGCCGGGCGCACGTACCCGCACCCCTGCCCCACGATCCGCCCGAGGAGCCGTCATGACCACCGAATGGACAGTCGTCGCCGCCGCCGAACAGTTCACGCTTGATGCCCGCAACGCCGGTGAGCTGACGTTCACCGTGTCGAACCCGGGTACCGCGCCGGACACCGTCGTCTTCGACGTGGCGCCCGGTGAGGGCAGCCAGCGGGCCTGGTTCACGGTGGCCGAGCCGCAGCGGGTGGTGCCCGGGCAGGGGTCGGTGTCGTTCCTGGTCCGGCTCGCCGTGCCGCCCGGCACGCCGCCCCGGCGCTACGACATGACGGGGTTCGCGTACTCGGCGAACACCGCACCGGAGGAGAGTTCCCGTTCCAGCGGCCGGGTCACGTACGACGTGCGGGCCGTCGTACCCCCGAAGCGCGCGCCGTGGCCGTGGATCGCGGCCGCCGCGGCGCTGGTGCTGGTCGTGGCCGGGGTGGTGGCCTGGCTGGTGACCCGCGGACCGGACACCCCGCCCCCGCCGCGGGCCGACGCGGTGACGGTGGAGGCGGAGACGCTCGTCTCCGGCGCCGTGGTGCAGTCCCCCACCGGCGCGAAGGCGGAGGTGGTGGCGCAGGAGAACTGCTGCGACGTGGTGTGGTCCGGCGACGCGCAGCTGTTCTTCCTGGGCCGGGGCGTGGGCGACCGGGTCACCGTGCAGGTGGACGTGCCGTCCGACGGCACCTGGCGGTTCTCCACGGTGCGCACCACGTCGTTCGACTACGCGAACACGATCTGGCTGGTCGACGGCCGGCAGGTCGGCGACACGTTCTTCGGCTTCAGCCCGACTGTGGTCCGCACCGGCGAGGTGGACGTGGGCACCGTGGAGCTGACCCGCGGGCCGCACACGCTGACGCTCGTGGCGGTGAGCAAGACCCAGGGCACCGACAGGTACTTCGCCGGGGTGGACGAGATCCGCTTCACGCCCGTCGTCCGCCCATGAGCACCAAGCAGAAGGTGCTCCTGGTGGCGGTGGCCGTGCTGCTGGTGGCGCTGTACGTGGTGGCGGTGGCCGGGCGCCGCGACGACCCGGGTGACCCGGCGGCCGGGCCGGGGGCGCTGGCCCGGCTGGGGCGCGGGACCGGGACGGTGGACCCGGCGACAGTGACCGTGACGTGCCTGCCGCCGGCCGCCGACCCGGCCCCCACCGCCGACGGGGTGGCCCTCGCGTTCGGCACCGCGTGCCGGCTGCGGGTGGCCGACCCGGGCGCGCTGCGCACGCTGGTGCTGCGCGGCACGACGCCGTTCGAGGTGACCGCCCCCGCACCCGGCGACGCGGACGTCACAGTCACCGACGAGGTCGCCCCCGACGCGGACGGCCCGGCGGTGGCGAAGGTGGCCGTGGACCGGGAGACCGAGGTGCTCCTGCGCTGTCCGGGAGGTGGCGGATGTTCGGTCACGCTGGCCCGGTCCTGACCGGGACGGAGGCCCGGAATGGGTGAGTTACGCAAGCCGTTCCTGGTGCTGGCCCTGCTCGCGGTGGCGCTCGTGGTCGGCGTGGAGCTGGGCGCGGCGGCGCTGACCGGCGGCGGGGACGCGAGCGGCGCGCTGCGGGAGCGCGCCGGGCAGCTCGGCGTCGAGCTGGGCGACGTCGGCGCGGTGTCCGAACCGTCCGGGCGGGGCATCGGCTACCTGGCGCTGATCGACGTGGTGGCGCTCTGGACGACCGGGCTGTTCTGCCTGAGCCTGGTGCTGCCGGACCGGGTGCAGGGCCGGGTGCAGGGCGTGGCCACGCTCGTCTTCTCGATCGTGCTGCTGCTGGTGTCGCTGGTCCTGCTGATCGTCGCGTTCGTCGAGCTGACGGTGATGGTGTCGCTGTTCCTGGCGCCGCCGTTCGGCACGCTGGCGTACCTGGCGGTGTGGGGGTTCTTCCCGGTCGGCGACGCGGCGGTGCTGCTCGGGCTGGCGCTGCTGCTCAAACTGGTCTGGGCCGGGCTGCTGCTCGCCGCCCAGCCCCGGTTCCTGCGCAACAAGGGCCTCGTCACGCTGGCGCTGACCACGCTGCTCTGCACAGTGGTGCTGCAGTTCCTGCACGGCCTGGTGCCGGTGATCCTGGTCAGCATCCTCGACGACCTGGGCGCCGTGGTGTTCGCGGTGGTGGCGCTGATCTGGGCGCTGGTGCTGCTGATCGGGTCGATCCCGGCGATCGTCAAGGCGATCCGGACCACCGCTACCACGTCCGGCCGTACGGTCAGGTGACCGGCCCGCCGGCCGCGAGCGTCGCCAGCCGCGGCAGCTGCTCCGGGTCGGTGAGCGCCGACCCGACCGCCACCACGCGCGCCCCGGCGGCGAGGAAGTCACCCGCGTTGCCGGCGTCGACGCCGCCGGTCGCCACGAACCGGGCCTCCGGCAGCGGCCCGGCCAGCGCGCGGAACCAGGCCGGGCCGAGGCTGACCGCCGGGAACGCCTTGAGCCACACCAGGCCGTGGTCGAGCGCCCGCTGCGCCTCGGTCGGCGTCGCCACGCCCGGCAGGTGCGGCACGCCGAGACCGGCCGCCGCGTCGGCGACAGCCAGATCCAGGCCGGGCGCCACCGTGAACGCCGCCCCGGCCGCCACCGCGTCGCGGACCTGCGCCGGGGTACGCACCGTGCCCGCGCCGACGATCCGGTCCCGCCGCCGTCCGGCCGTCACGGCGGCGCGCAACGCCGGCACCGCCTCCGGGGTACGGATGGGCACCTCCACCACGGCGATGCCGAGATCCCAGGCCAGCTCCGCCAGCCGGACCGTCTCACCGGCCGGCAGGTCGCGCAGGATCACCATCACCCGTGCGTCGCCGAACAGGGACTCGAAGTCGTGCCCGCTCATCTCCCGCTTCCTCCCCTGATTCGTACCGGCGCCTGCTCGGTCCACGCCTCGTCCGGCAACGCCAGCGCCCGCGCGATCGTCCCCGGGTCCGGTGGCGGCGCGGTGTCGCCCGGCACGGCCAGCACCGGCGCGGCGGTGAGGTGACCCAGCCGCAGGCAGGAGCGCAGGTCGAGATCGCGCAGCAGCCCGGAGAGGAACCCGGCGGCGAACGCGTCCCCGGCGCCGACCGGCTCCACCACGCGCACCGGCAACGCCGGCACGAACACCGCCGGCCCGGTACGCGGCAGCGCCGTCGCGCCGACCGGCCCGTCCTTGACCACCACCAGCTCCGGGCCGGGCAGCAGGTCACGGACGGCCGCCGGATCGGCCGCCGACCAGAGCGCGGCCGCCTCGTCCAGGCCGACCAGCACCACGTCGGCGCGGTCGGCCAGGTCGCGCAGGACCGGTGCGGCCCGTCCGGCGGGCCAGAGTGCCGGGCGGTGGTTCACGTCGAAGCTGACCCGGGCGCCCGGCAGCGCACGCCCGGCCAGCGCTGACACGAGCAGGTCACGGCAGGTGCCGGAGAGCGCGGCGGTGATCCCGGACAGGTGCAGCAGCCGTGCCCCGGCCGGCCCGGGACGCCGGAGGTCCGGCACGCCGAGGCGGCTCGCGGCCGACCCGGCGCGGTGGTAGTGGACGCGGGTGCCGTCCGGCCCGGGATCCTTCAGGTAGAGCCCGGTCGGCGCGTCCGGATCGACGGTGACCAGGGAGACGTCCACGCCCGCGGCGGCGACGTCGGCCACCACCCGCCGCCCGAACGGGTCGTCGCCGATCCGGCTGACCCACGCCGCGCGGTGCCCGAGCCGGGCCAGCCCGGCCGCCACGTTGGACTCCGCGCCGCCGACCCCGACCGTCAGCCGCGCCGCGTGCTCCAGCGGCCCGCCGCCGTCCGGGGCGAGCACCACCATCGTCTCGCCCACGCAGACCACCTCCGGCCCGCTCACGGCGCCACCTCGGCCGGCGGCCCCGGCACCGGAGGCAAGCAAGTCGCTCACCGGGTGACCGCCGCGTCCAGCCGGGCCGCCACCTCGACCGGGTCGAGGTGGCCGTCGGCGACGAGCACGCGGTGCCGGTTGCGCCGGGGTTGTCCGGCGGCGACCACGGCCGGGCGGTCGAACGCGTACGCGACGCAGACGCCCGGGTACATCGCGGTGCGCACGAACCACCTGTCGCCCGGCCCCAGACCGGTGAACACGAGCGTGTACGCGCCACCGCCCGGCGCGGTGGCGGACAACGCCAGCCAGGGCGCGGCCGACCCGTTCACCGCCTCCTCGCCTTCCGCCTCGGCGGTACGCACCAGGGGTTCCCCGTCGGCCACCGCCCGCCAGAAGAAGCCGCCGTACCCGGCGCCGCCCGGGCGGCCGTTCGTGGCCGGGCTGCCCAGGTGCACGTCAGCACCGGTGGCGGCGGTGAGCGTGGCGGACAGGTCCAGCCACCAGGCGTCGTCCCCGGCCGGGGTGGCGGTGATCCGCCGGTGCTCGCGCAGCAGTACCCGGCCGTGCCGGTCCCGCCACTCCAGGTCGTGGTCGAGCCGGTCGGCGGCCCGCTCCCGCCAGCCGGTGTGCGCGATCACGCCGTGGTCGTCACGCCAGGTGTAGCCGGTGCCGCGCACGTAAGTCCGGCCGCCCCACAGGTTGACGCCGTCCACGTCCTGCACGGCCAATGACACGCCGAGGTGCCAGACGTGGTCGGCCGGGAGCGCGTCGGTGACCGGCGTGCCGGCCCGGGTCCGCACCGGGTGCAGGTAGGGCCGGGGTCCGTGACGCGGGTCGAGGTCCGGCCGGACCACGTACCGGGCCACCTCGACGCCGCCCACGACCAGCCGCGACTCGGCGCCGGTCCCGGCACGGCGCGGCTCGGCGCCGGTCCCGGCAAGGCGCGGCTCGGCGTCGTCACGGCGCGGCCCGGCAGCGGCGGAGCGGGGTTCGGCAGTCACGACGGGTCCGGGGCGGGGACCGGGTGGCGGGCGTCCAGCGCGTGCAGCGCGGCGAGGGCGTACCCGCCGAGGATCGGCACCGCGACCGGCGTGACCAGCACGCCCAGCAGCACGGCGAGCGTGCAGACGCCGGAGGCGGCGGCCCAGGTGCCGGGACGCTGCGGGCAGGTGCGGGCCACCTCACGGGCGGCCGTCCGCCAGCCCCGGCCGCCGGTTCGCCCGACCGCGACGGCGACCAGGCCCGCGTACCCGAGCAGGACCGCCACCACGACGGCGGTGAGCGCGAGCGCGGGCCCGCCGCCGGGCACCCGGCCGGTGGCGAGCGCGAGCAGGTCCGCGGCAAGCAGCGCGACGGCGGCGAACGCGACGGCGCTCACCGCCAGCCCGGCGGGCAGCGCGCGGCCGAACCGGCGCAGACTGGTCCGGGCGCCGGGCCAGGAGCCGGTGAGCGACCGGTCGTGCAGCGCGGCACTGGCGGTGGCGAGCGCCGGGGCGAGCGTGAGCACCGGCAGCGCGGCGAGCGCCACGGCGAAGCCGAGCAGCGCCAGGTCGGTCGCCTCGCGCAGCGTGTCCCGCCAGTCGGTGGGGGCAGGCACGGCGGTCATCCCTTCAGCCCGCTGGTGTTGATGCCCTCGACGAGCATCCGCTGGAAGGCCAGGAAGAACAGGAACACCGGCAGCAGGGACAGCACCGACATGGCGAACATCGGCCCGACAGCGCTCTGGCTGGTCGAGTCGATGAACAGGGTCAGCGCCACCGGGACCGTGTAGTCCTCCAGGCTGGACAGGAACACCAGTTGCCGGAAGAAGTCGTTCCAGGTCCAGATGAACGAGAAGATCGCTGTGGTGACCAGCGCCGGGCGGCTCAGCGGCAGGATGACGTGCCGGAACACGCCGTACGGGGAGGCGCCGTCGATGGTGGCCGCCTCGTCCAGCTCGCGCGGGATGCCGCGCATGAACTGCACCATGAGGAAGACGAAGAACGCCTCGGTGGCCAGGAACTGCGGCACCAGCAGCGGCAGGTACGGCCAGTCGCCGCCGACGAGTCCGAGGCTGCGGAACAGGATGTACTGCGGCACGATCAGCACGTGCCCGGGCAGCAGCAGCGTCCCGATCATGACGGTGAACCACAGCTTGCGCAGCCGGAACCGCAGCCGGCCCAGGGCGTACGCGGCCAGCAGGCAGGACAGCGCGTTGCCGGCCACCGTCAGCACGCTGACCACGGCGCTGTTGAGGAAGAACCGGCCGAAGCTGATGTCGAAGTTGGTCCAGCCGTCGAGGTAGTTGCCGGGGGTGAACCGTTCCGGCAGCAGGCCGACGTTGTTGACGATCTCGGCCTGCGACTTGACCGAGGTGCCGAGCATCCAGAACAGCGGGTAGAGCACCACCGCGACGATCGCCACGAGCACGACCAGCCGCAGGACGTTCCGGCCGCTACCAGGCCGGCGGCGGGTGGCAGCGAGCGCCGTCACAGCGCCTCCTTTGTTCGCGACTGCGGGGCTCGCAGAACCGGCTCACTCCTCGCGCTCACGCGTCGTCTCCGTCCGAGTAGTGCACCCAGAACCGGCCGGTGCTGAAGAAGACGGCGGTGATCACGCCGATCGCCACCAGGAACACCCACGCCATCGCCGAGGCGTAGCCCATCTCCAGGTCGGTGAAGCCGGAGATGTAGAGCTTCAGCGTGTACATCAGGGTGGAGTCGACCGGGCCGCCGGTGCCGTTGCTGAGCACGAACGCGGCGGTGAAGCCCTGGAAGCCGTTGATGGTCTCCAGCACCAGGTTGAAGAAGATCACCGGGGAGAGCATGGGCAGCGTGACCGCGCGGAACCGCCGCCACCTGCCGGCGCCGTCCACCGCCGCCGCCTCGTACAGCTCGGTGGGCACCTGCTTGAGCCCGGCCAGGAAGATCACCATGGGCGCGCCGAACTGCCAGATCGCCAGCACCATCAGCGTCTGCAGCGCCCAGTCCGGGTCGCTGACCCAGGGCAGCCCCTCGACGCCGAACAGGGCGAGGAACGAGTTGAACGCGCCGTCCCGGTTGAACATGTTCACCCAGACGATGGCCAGTGCGACGCTGCCGCCGAGCAGCGAGGGCAGGTAGAACAGGCTGCGGAACAGCCCGACGCCGCGCCAGGCGCGGTTGAGCAGCAGCGCCACCCCGAGCGCGGCGGCCAGCTTCAGCGGTACGGCCACAAGCGCGAACGTCAGCGTGACGCGGACCGCGTGCCAGTACGACGGGTCCGCGGTGAACATCCGCTCGTAGTTGGCCAGCCCCACCCACCGCACCTCGGACAGCGGGGTGAGGATGTCGTAGTCGGTGAAGCTCAGCCAGAGCGACAGCAGCATCGGGATCGCCGTGACGCCCATCAGTCCGATGAGCCAGGGCGAGAGGAAGACGTACCCCGCCAGACCCTCGCCGAGCCGGGCCCGGCCGGCCCCGCGCCGCGTGCGGCGAGGGCCGGCCGGCCCGGTCCGGTCGGTCCGGGCGGGCGCCGTGGTGAGGGCCACGGGACCGGTCCTTTCGTCGGGTCAGGCGATCGCGGACTTGCAGGCGGTGACGAACTGCTCCGCCGCCTGGGCCGGGGTGGCCCGGCCGTACTGGGCGTTCTCGGCGGCCTTGACCAGCTCGGACTTGACCTTGCTGTGCCCCTTGATCGGCACCTGGGGCGAGGCGCCGAACTTCTGCGCCAGCTCGGACTCGACCTGGATGGACTGCTTCATGGCCGGGTCGGTGGCGGTCTCGCTGACCTTGGCGCGCAGATCCATGTTCGACGGCAGACCGCGGTCGGTGCCGAGCAGCGCCACCGCCTCCGGATCGTTGGCCAAGAAGTTGATCACATCGACGGCGACGTCCTTGTGCTTGCTGCCCTTGAACACCGACCAGTACATCGAGGCCCGCGCCCACTGTGCGCTCGGATCACCCGGGTACGCGACCACGCCCAGCTCGTCCTTGGTGTTCTTCTTCAGGTCCGGCATCTGGTTGACCCACACCCAGGAGGTGGCGGACTTGCCGGTGACCACGAGTTGCTTGGTGATGTCGCTGGAGTTGCCCTCGTGGATGACGTCAGGGGTCGGGGTGGCGCCCCGGTCCCGCGCGCCCTTCCACAGCTCGAACCACTTCGTCACGTCCTCGGCGGTGAAGCCGAGCTCCTTGCCCTTGTACAGGTCCTTGCCCTGCTGGCGCAGCCAGACCCAGAGCGCCTTGTAGTCGGCGCTCGGATCCTGGGTGCCCGGGATCTTCGTCTTCTTCGCCACCTGCTCGGCCCAGGCGATGTGCTCCTCCCAGCTCATCCCGGTGGTCGGCTCGGGCAGCCCGTTCTTGGTCAGCAGCGTCTTGTTGTAGACCAGGCCCTGGGTGTTCTCCCCGGCGGCGACCCCGGCGAGCTTGCCGTCGACCACGCCGTACTCCAGCAGGCTCTTGGGGAACTTCGACACGTCGAGCTTGCCGGAGTCGCGGTAGCTGCTCAGGTCGAGCGTGGTGCTGCGGCCGGCGTACTCGGCCAGGTAGTTGTCGTCGATCTGGAACAGGTCCGGCGGGTTGCCGCCGGCGGTCAGTGTGGCGAGCTTGTCGAAGTAGCCCTGGTTGGCCTGCCAGGTCTTCTCGAACGTCACGTCCGGGTGCTTCTTGGTGTAGAGGGCCAGGGCGTCCTCGGTGAGCTTGGCCCGGGCCTCTCCGCCCCACCAGAAGACGGAGAGCTTGACCGGGCCGCCGTCGCCGCCGGCTTCGTCGTCGCCGCAGCCGGCCGCGCCCAGGGCGAGGGGCACGGCGAGCGCGACGGCGGCCAGGCCGCGGACGAGTCGGCGTCGGGTCAGGGGGGTACGGTGATCCCGCCCGGCGGGTGCGCCGGCGGTGGGGGACGTTGCGGGGTGCATCTGCGCTCACTCCTCGGCTGTGGGAGGCGACGACGTCACCGGCGGCCGTCCGCGGGCCGCCCGGGTCCGCAAGGCTGTGCGGGCCCGGGCCACCTGCTCAGGCTCCGGTGCCGTCCCGGCCGGGCGCGGGGACGGGCCCGGTCGAGTCGCGGACGACCAGTTCGGTCTGGAGCATTACCTGTGCGGTGGTGCGACGGTCGCCGGCCGCCGCGCCCCGGCCCCGGGCGCCGCGTGGCGCGTCGGAGTCGAGTTGCAGCAGCATGTCGACGGCCGTCCGGCCGGCGGCCGCGGTCGGCGTGGCCACCGTCGTCAACTTGGGGCGGGTGAGCCGGCTCAGCGCGATGTCGTCGACGCCGACGACGCTCACGTCGTGCGGCACCCGCGCCCCGATCGCGTCCAGCCCTTCGATCAGGCCGATCGCCATCAGGTCGTTGTAGGCGAGCACGGCGGTGACGCCGCTGCGGCGTACCTGCTCGGCGAGCGCGCCGCCGCCGGTCTCGGTGGGCTGGTTGGGTCCGAGGACTGTCAGTTCCGCTCCCCCGCCCCGGGCGGCGGCGGTCGCGGCGCGGCGCATCTCCCGGGCGGTCCAGGAGCCGCGCGGGCCGCCGAGCAGCGCGATCCGGCGGTGACCGAGCCCGAGCAGGTGCTCGATCGCGGCCCGGGCGCCCTGCCCGACGTCCATCATCACGCAGGGCAGGCCGGCGATCTGGCGGTTTATCACCACCACCGGAACCTCGCGGCTGACCTGCTCGATCAGGCTGTTGCTCATCCGGGGGCTGCACAGCAGCACACCGTCGACCTGCTTGGCCAGGGCGTGGACCAGGTCCTCCTCGGCGACCGGGTCCTCGTTGGTGTCGGCCACGAACACGTGGTAGTCGCGGTGCCGGGCCTGCCCCTCCGCCGCCTTGATCAGCGGCGGGAAGAACGGGTTGGCGATGTCGGCCACGATCAGGCCGATGTTGTGCGTACGGCCGGTGATGAGGGCCCGGGCGGCCCGGTTGGGCCGGTAGCCGAGGTCCTCCGCGCAGGCCAGCACCCGGACCCGGGTCTCCGGGTTGACCAGGTGCGGGGCCGAGAACGTCCGGGACACGGTGGAGATGTGCACACCGGAGGCGCGGGCGACGTCCCGGATGGTGGCTGGCACGGCGGGCTCCCTCGTCCGATGTGGTGGGCGTCACGGGTGCCGCCCATTAATGCAAACGGTTGCGCCCGTGTCAACGGCCCATTGTTGCGGCTCGATTGCGCCGGCGTTCCCGCCACGTGCATGAATGCCCATCAATGCGGATGGATAGGACGGCTTGGGCGGCAACCGTTGACGACGCATCCACCGTCATGGTTTCTTCGGCTGCAAACCTTTGCAGCCGACTGCCGGGGAGGCCGACGTCATGTCACCACCGGCCCGGAAACGGGTCCGCCACGCCCTGGTGGGTGCCGGGGCACGCGCCGAGATGTTCGTCCGTGCCCTCGCGCTCGACCACGCCGACACCGCCGAGCTGGTCGCGCTCGCCGACGTCAACCAGATCCGGATGGACGCCCACAACCGCTGGCTGGCCGAGCTGGGCCACCCGCCGGTGCCCACGTACGCCGCCGCCGACGTCACCGCGATGCTCGCCGAGGAGCGGGTCGACGTGGTGCTGGTGACCAGCGTCGACGCCACCCACGACGAGTACGTGACGGCGGCGCTGCGGGCCGGCTGCGACGTGGTCGTCGAGAAGCCGATGACTGTCGACGCGGAACGGTGCCGGCGCATCCTGGACGCGGTCGCCGAGACCGGCCGGCGCGTCACCGTCGCGTTCAACTACCGCTACAACCCGCTGCACGAGCAGTTCCGGCGGCTGCTGGCCGACGGCGCGGTCGGCGAGATCGGGTCGGTGCACTTCGAGTGGCTGCTCGACGTGCGCCACGGCGCCGACTACTTCCGCCGCTGGCACCGGGACAAGTCCGTCTCCGGCGGCCTGCTCGTGCACAAGTCCGGCCACCACTTCGACCTGGTCAACTGGTGGCTGGACGCCCGCCCGGTCGAGGTGCACGCGTACGGCCGGTTGTTCTTCTACGGCGAGGACGGCCGCCGGCACGGCTACGCCCGCGACTACGACCGGGCGCACGGCTCCCCCGCCGCCGACGGCGACCCGTTCGCGCTGCGCCTGGCCGACCACCCGAGGCTGCGCGAGCTGTACCTCGACGCCGAGGCCGAGGACGGCTACCACCGCGACCGCAACGTCTTCGCCCCCGGCGTGACCATCGAGGACGACCTCGCGGTGCTCGCCCGCTACGACACCGGCGCGACGATGACCTACCACCTCACCGCGTACGCCCCCTGGGAGGGCTACCGGGTCATGGTCAACGGCAGCCGGGGCCGCCTCGAACTGGAGGTGACCGAGAGCGACCACGTCAGCCCGTCCGTCGCCGGTGCCCTCAAGGGCGCGGCGCTGCACGGCGACGAGGCCGCCGTGGAGCAGGGCGCGGCCCGGCTCACGCTGCGCCCGTTCTGGGCGCCGCCGCAGGAGATCCCGGTCGAGGGCTGGACCCGGCGCGGGCACGGCGGCGCGGACGCCCGGATGACCCGGGTGCTGCTCGGCGGCGAACCCGACCCGCTCGGCCGGGCCGCCACCGCCCGCGACGGCGCACTCGCCCTGCTCACCGGCCTGGCCGCCAACCGCTCGCTGGAGACCGGCGCGCCCGTCCGGGTCGCCGACCTGCTCACCCTGCCCTGACCGAGGAGCCCTCGCTGTGCCGATCATCCCCCGCGGCGACCTGCTGCTGCCCGCCGAGCCCGGGCTGCGCGCCCTGGCCCGCGAGCTGTACGCGCTCGCCGCCGAGCAGCCGCTCATCTCCCCGCACGGGCACGTCGACCCCGGGCTGCTGGCCGAGGACCAGCCGTTCCCCGACCCGGCCCGGCTGCTCATCGTGCCCGACCACTACCTGACCCGGATGCTGCTCAGCCAGGGCGTACCCCCGGCCGACCTGGGCGTGCCGAGCGTCGACGGCAGCCCGGTGGAGACCGACGGGCGGACCATCTGGCGGCGCTTCGCCGCGCACTGGCACCTGTTCCGCGGCACCCCGTCGCGACTGTGGCTGGAGCAGACGTTCCGGCACGTGTTCGGCGTCGACACGCCGCTGAGCCCGGCCACCGCCGACGCCGTCTACGACGCGCTCGCCGCGCGCCTGGCCGAGCCGGGCTTCCGGCCCCGGGCGCTGTTCGAACGCTTCGGCATCGAGGTGCTCGCCACCACCGAGTCACCGCTGGACGACCTGGGCCGGCACGCCAAGCTCGCCGCCGACGGCTGGGGCGGGCCGGGCGGCCGGGTGGTCACCACGTTCCGCCCCGACGACGTGGTGGACATGGAGTTCGACAACTGGGCCGCGAACGTGGACCGGCTCGCCGAGGTCTCCGGCGAGGACACCGGCACGTACGCCGGATACCTCGCCGCGCTGCGGGCGCGGCGGGAGGCGTTCGCCGCCGCCGGGGCCACCTCGTCCGACCACGGGCACCCCACCGCCCGTACCCTCGATCTCAGTCCGGCGCAGGCCGCGGCGCTGTACGACAAGGGCCGGCGCGGCCTGGCCGACGCCGCCGACGCGGAGGCGTTCCGGGCGCACATGCTGCTGGAGTTCGCCCGGATGTCGCTCGACGACGGCCTGGTCATGCAGCTGCACCCCGGCGCGGTCCGCAACCACAACCGGTGGCTGCACGCCCGGCACGGCCGCGACGTGGGCGGCGACGTGCCGCAGGCCACCGAGTACGTGCACGGCCTCGCGCCGCTGCTCGACGCGCACGGCAACGACCCCCGGCTCACAGTGGTCCTCTACACGCTCGACGAGGACACGTTCACCAGGGAACTCGCGCCCCTCGCGGGCGGGTACGCGGCGCTGCGCCTCGGCGCGCCCTGGTGGTTCCTGGACTCCCCCGAGGTGCTGCGCCGGTTCCGGGAGGCGGTCACCGAGACGGCCGGCTTCTACAACACCGCCGGGTTCGTCGACGACACCCGCGCGTTCTGTTCCATCCCGGTACGCCACGACGTGGCCCGCCGGGTCGACGCCGGTTTCCTGGCCCGCCTGGTCGCCGAGCACCGCCTCGGCGAGGACGAGGCCGCCGAGACCATCGTCGACCTGGCGTACCGGCTGCCGAAGCAGGTCTTCAAGTTCGGAGGCGGGCCCGCATGACCACAATCGTCGACGTCGAGGTGCACGACGTGCGCTTCCCCACCGCCGCCGGCGGAGACGGCTCGGACGCGATCAACAGGGGCGACTACTCGGCCACGTACGTGGAGCTGACCACCGACGGCGGGCCGACCGGCGCCGGTTTCACCTTCACCAACGGCCGGGGCAACGAGATCACCTGCGCGGCGGTACGCGCGCTGGCCCACCACGTCCGGGGACGCACGGTCGCCGAGATCGCCGCCGAACCGGTGGCGTTCTGGCGCTCGCTGACCGCGGACGTGCAACTGCGCTGGCTCGGCCCGGAGAAGGGCGTGATCCACATGGCCACCGGGGCGCTGGTCAACGCGGTCTGGGACCTGCGCGCCAAGCTGGCCGGCAAGCCGATGTGGCGGTTCCTCGCCGAGGCCCCCACCGACGAACTGGTCGCGACTGTGGACTTCCACCACATCACCGACGCGCTCACCCCGGACGAGGCAGCGGCCATCCTCGACAAGGGACGCGACGGCATGGCCGGCCGGCTGGCCGGGCTGGAACGCGCCGGGTTCCCCTCGTACACCACGTCGGTGGGCTGGCTCGGCTACCCGGACGAGCAGGTGCGCGCGCTGACCCGCGACGCGTACGCGCAGGGGTGGCGCGCGATGAAGATGAAGGTCGGCGGGCGGATCGAGGACGACCTGCGGCGGGCCCGGATCATCCGGGCCGAGATCGGCCCGGACGCGCTGCTGATGATGGACGCCAACCAGGTGTGGGACGTGGACGGGGCGATCGCCGCGATGGGCGTGCTCGCCGAGGTCGACCCGTACTGGATCGAGGAGCCCACGCACGCCGACGACGTGCTCGGGCTCGCCCGGATCGCCCGCGCGGTCACCGAGCTGACCGGCGGACGCTGCCGGGTCGCCACCGGCGAGGTCGCCGCCAACAAGGTCATCTTCAAGCAACTGCTCCAGGCCGAGGCGATCGGTGTGATGCAGATCGACGCCTGCCGGGTCGGCGGCGTGGACGAGGTGCTCGCCGAACTGCTGCTGGCGGCCAAGTTCGGCGTGCCGGTGTGCCCGCACGCCGGCGGCGTGGGCCTGTGCGAGTACGTGCAGCACCTCGCGATCTTCGACCACCTGCGGGTCGGCACCAGCCTGGACGGCCGCATGGTCGAGTACGTCGACCACCTGCACGAGCACTTCACCGACCCGGTCCGCACCCGGGGCGGGCGCTACCTGCTGCCCACCGTGCCCGGCTACAGCGCCACCATGCGCCAGGAGTCGATCGCGCGGTTCCGCTTCCCGGACGGCCCGGCATGGCGCTGACCTCCGACCGGCTCGGCCTGGCCACGCTGCGCCACCTGCCGCCGGAGTCCCGGCCGCTGCTGCGCCCCGGCACCGTACCGGCCGGCATCGTCCACCTCGGCCTCGGCGCGTTCCACCGCGCCCACCAGGCCGTGCACACCGAGGCGGCGGTCGGCGCGGCCGGCGGCGACTGGGGCGTCATCGGCGTCGCGCCGCGCAGCACCGACGTGGTCGACGCCCTGGCCGCGCAGGACTGCCTGTTCAGCGTCACCACGCTCGCCGCCGACGGCGCGGCCACCCGGGTGGTCGGCGCGCTCGCCGGGGTACGGCACGCCGCGAGCGACCCGGACGCGGTGGCCGCCCTGCTCGCCGACCCGGCGATCCGGGTGGTCACGCTGACCGTGACGGAGAAGGCGTACCGGCTGGACCCGGTGACCGCCGCGCTGACAGTGGACGCGGACCTGACCGCCGACCTGACCACCGGCCGTCCCCCGCGCACAGTGCCGGGCCTGCTGGTCCGCGGGCTGCTCGCCCGCGCCGCCGCCGACGCCGGGCCGCTCGCGCTGGTGAGCTGCGACAACCTGCCCGCCAACGGGCGGCGGCTGCGCGGGCTGGTGGAGCAGTGCCTCGCGCTGGCCCGGGTGCCGGACGCGACAGCCGAGCGCGTGCTCACCGCCGTCACCTGCCCCGGCACCATGGTGGACCGGATCGTGCCGGCCAGCACCGACGAGACCCGGGACGCCGCCCGGCGGGCGCTCGGCGTCACCGACCTGGCGGCGGTGGCCGCCGAACCGTGGTCGCAGTGGGTGATCGAGGACGACTTCCCCGGCGGGCGCCCGGCCTGGGAACGCTCCGGCGCGGTGCTCACCGGCGACGCCGGCCCGTGGGAGCGGCTGAAACTGCGGGCGCTCAACGGCGTGCACTCCGCCACCGCGTACCTGGGGGCGCTGGCCGGCGCGGAGACGGTGGCCGAGGCGCTGACGCTGCCGCACCTGGACGCGGTGCTGCGGCGGCTGGTCACCGAGGAGATCGCACCCAGCTTCACCCCGCCGCCCGGCGTGGACGTGACCGCCTACGGCGAACAGGTGCTCGCCCGCTTCGGCAACCCGGCGATCCGGCACCGCACGGCGCAGGTCGCCATGGACGGTTCGCAGAAGCTGCCGCAGCGGGTGCTGCACACCATCGCCGACCTGCGCGCGGCCGGCCGGTCGGCGCGGTGGAGCGCGCTCGTGGTGGCCGCGTGGCTGCGGTTCCTGCTCGGTTACGCCGACGACGGCCGGCCGCTGCCGCTGGACGACCCGCTCGCGGACCGGCTGCGCGCCGCGCTCGCCGCCGGAGCGCACACCCCGGCCGGGGTGGTGGACGCGGTCTTCGCGCTGCGCGAGGTGTTCCCGGCCGACCTGGCCGCCGACGACGAGGTCCGCGCCGACGTGACCGGCTGGCTCACCGCGCTGGAACGGCACGGCGTCCGGGCGACGCTGGCGGACGCCCGGTGACCGGCGGCGGGCTGCCGCGGGTGGCGCTGATCGGGGCGAACGGGCACGGACGCTGGCACCGCCGGACCATCGCGGAGCTGCACGCCGCCGGGCGGCTGCACCTGGTCGCCCTCGTCGACGTGCGCCCGCCGGAGGCCGAACCGGACGCGCCCATCCCCCCGGAGGCGGCCGTCTTCACCGACCACCGGACCATGCTCGCCGCCTCCCTCCCCGACGTGGTGGTGGTCTGCACGCCGCCGCACACCCACCTGCCGATCGCGCTCGACTCCCTCGCCGCCGGGGCGGACCTGCTGCTGGAGAAGCCACCGGTGCTCGACCTCGCCGAACACCGGACGCTCGCCGCCGCGGCCGACGCCGCCGGCCGGGCCGTGCAGGTCAACTTCCAGGCGCTCGGCTCGGCCGCGCTCACCGAGCTGACCGGCGCGCTCGGGCGGCTCGGCCCGGTCACCGGCATCGCCACGCTGGCCGCCTGGCAACGCCCGGACGCCTACTACGCCCGCTCCCCCTGGGCCGGACGACGGTCCGTCGACGGCCGCCCGGCGCTGGACGGCGCGCTCGCCAACCCGCTCGCGCACGCGCTGATGCAGTGCCTGGCGGTCGCCGAATCGGTCACCGGCTCGCCGGTACGCCCGGCCCGGATCGCCGTGGAGCGCTACCGGGTCCGCCCGATCGAGGTCGACGACACCACGGTGCTGCGGCTCACCCCGCACGCCGGGCCGCCGGTGCTGGCCGCGCTCACCCTCGCCGCCGAGGAGCACGTCGCCGGGGAGGTGCTGGTCACCGGCGAGCACGGGCGGGCGGTGCTGGAGTACCCGACCGACCGGCTGCGGCTACCCGGCGACGACGCGCCCCGCCTGGTGCCCGGCCGCCGGGGGCTGCTGGCGAACCTGCTCGACCACCGAGCGGACGGCACGCCGCTGATCGCGCCGCTGGTGCGTACCGAGCCGTTCACCGCGGTGCTGGACGCGCTGCGGGACGCACCCGTTCCGACGCTGCTCGACGGGGACCTGGTGCGCGAGGCGGGCGACGGCCCGCAGCGGGTGCGGATGGTGCGGGGCGTCGGCGCGGTGCTGGCGGCCGCCGCGGAGTCCGGCGCACTGCCCTCCGAGGCGGGCGTGCCGTGGGCGGTCCGCCCGTACGTGGTGGACCTGCCAGTGCAGTGAATGTCCCTCGAGGAGAACGGAACGAGTCATGCGTACCCGAACCGCAGGCGTCGCGGCGCTGACCGCCGCGCTCGTCCTCACCACCGCCGCGCCCGCGCCGGCCGCACCCGGCGGGCCGTCCCGGGCCGCCGAACTGCTCGGCCGCCAGACCCTCGCCGCGAACGACGGCTGGGCCGCCGCGGGCACCGGCACCACCGGCGGGTCGGCCGCCGCGCCGGACCGGGTGCACGTCGTGCGTACCCGGGCCGAGCTGGTCGCCGCGCTCGGCGGTGACAACGCCACAAACGCCGCCGACGCCACCCCGAAGATCGTGTACGTGGCCGGGACAGTCGACGGTTTCGAGGGCCCGGACGGCACGCCGCTGGACTGCGCCGACCTGGCCGACCCGGAGTACTCGCTGCCCGCCTACCTGGCCGCGTACGACCCGGCGACCTGGGGCCGGGTGAACCCGAGCGGGCCGCTGGAGGCCGCGCGCGTGCGGTCGGTGGCCGGCCAGACCCGGCAGACCCAGATCAACGTCGGCTCCAACACCACGATCATCGGACTGCGCGGCGCGCGGCTCACCGGCCTGACGCTGATGATCGACCGAGTGGACAACGTGATCGTGCGCAACATCGAGTTCGCCGACGCCCGGGACTGCTTCCCGGCCTGGTCCCCGGCCGACGGAGACACCGGCAACTGGAACTCCCAGTACGACCAGATCTCGGTCCGGCGCAGCGAGCACGTCTGGATCGACCACAACACGTTCACCGACGGCGACAACCCGGACAGCGCGCAGCCCGTCTACTTCGGGCGGCCCTGGCAGGTGCACGACGGCTCGCTGGACGTCACGCACACCGCCAGCCTGGTCACCGCCTCCTGGAACCGGTTCACCGGCCGGGACAAGGTGATGCTCATCGGCTCGTCGAACACCGTCGGACCGGACGTCGGACGGCTCAACGTCACCGTGCGGCACAACCTGTTCGACGGCACGCTGCAACGGCTGCCCCGGGTACGGTTCGGCCAGGTCGACGTGCACGAGAACCACTACCGGCTCGGCGGTGCCGGCTTCGCGTACGCCCTCGGCGTGGGCGTGCGGTCCGCCCTGTACGCGGAGAACAACTTCTTCACGCTCACCGGCGACACCGGCCCCGCCGACCTGCTGTACGACTGGGGCGGCACCGCCCTCACCGAGCGGGGCAACTGGGTCCGGCAGGGTGACCGGCTGCCCCGGCCGGTGGACCTGCGCGCCGCGTACAACGAGGCCCACGACCCCGACCTCGGCGGCGACGCCGGGTGGACGCCCACGCTGCGCGCCGCCCGGCCGCTGCCGACCCCGCTGGTCCCGTTCGTCGTGGACGCCTGGGCCGGTGCCGGCCGGCTGCCGCTCTGACCTCCGCCGGAGCCCAGCCCGGCGACCGGGCCGGCGTCCCCCCGGGGAGGCCGGCCCGGCGCCGTCACCGGCCCGCCGGCTGACACGCCGCCCCCGATGCGCAATGATCACGTTTGACGGACACCGCCGCCGGGGGAATGAACCGGCGGCCACCGGGGACAACAGGGTCAGAATCAGGCGGTGACAGCGCGAGTGGGCGCCCAGGTCCGGGGACTGGCACGGGACGGAGGGCCGGACGTGACGGGTGGGACATCCGCCGGCGTCGGCCCGGTCCTCACCATCGACCTGCCGGCCGACCCGGCCCGGCTCGCCGCCACCCGGGAACGGCTGCGCGGCTGGCTGCACGCCCAGGGCGTGAGCGAGTGGGACGTCGACACCGTCCTCATCGCCACCGGCGAGGCGTGCGCCAACGCCATCGAGCACGGCTACCGCTTCGCCCGGGAGGGCATCACCACGCTGCGGGCCGAGCTGCGCGGCGACCGGCTGGAGATCGAGGTACGCGACCACGGCGGCTGGCGCGCGGCCGGCGGCGACGACACCGGCGACCGCGGCCGGGGACGGCTGATCATGGCGCGGGTGATGGACGAGGCCACCATCGTCGGCACGCCGGAGGGCACCTGCGTACGCCTGGTCAAGCGCCTCACCGGCGACGTGAGCGGCCCGGCGGCCGCCGGATCTAGCGAAGATCAGCTATAAGGTACGCATGGAGTTCCCCGCCTACCTCGCCACCATGCCGATGCACGCGATCACCGAGATCCACGGTGAGCCCGGCCTGCTGGCCCGGTTCCGGCTGGAGATCGAGGCGTTCGACGAGGCCGCCCGCGACCGGCTGACCGAGGCGCTCGACCTGGCCGCCGACCTGCACCGCGACGACCGGCGGGTACGCGAGCCCTACCTCAACCACCTGCTGCGGGTGGCGATCCGGCTGATGCACCACTACCAGGTGCGGGACGTGGACGTGATCGTCGCCGGGCTGCTGCACGACGCGGTCGAGGACCACCCCGCCGAGCTGGCCGGACTCGACCCCTCGGCCGCCGGGTGCGACGTGACGTCGGCGGCGCTCGCCGCGCTGTCGGACCGGTTCGGGGCGCGGGTCGCCCGGCTGGTCGCGGCGGTCACCAACCCCACGTACGACCCGGACCGGGACCGCGACGAGCAGTACCGGGAGCACGTGGCGGCGAGCCTGGAACGGGAACCCTGGGCGCGGGTGATCAAGGTGTCCGACTTCACCGACAACGGCGTGGGCGTGATCCACACGGTCGGGCCGAAGGTGGCCCGCTCCGCCGCCAAGTACCGCCCGCTGGTGCCGGTCTTCCGCGACCTGGTCGCCCGCCCGGACACGCCGCTGTCCCCTCCGGTCAAGGAACACATCCTCGCCCAGCTGGACCTGGCCGAGGAACGCTTCAGCGCCATCCTCGACCACCCCACCTGACACCTCTCCGCTCCCCTCCTCCCCCTCCTCGCCCCGCCCCGCCCCGCCCCGCCCCGCCCCGCCCCGTCGATCATGAAGTTGACCGCCCAGAGAGCGCTCCCCAATGCCGCCAACTTCATGATCACCCCCTCTCCGGCCCTTGGGCCGCCCTCTCCCGGGCGTTGATCAAGGAGTTTGTGTCGCTGCGGCAGCCTGATCCGGACGCGAACTCCTTGATCACTCGCCCGTTCCGCGAGGCCTGGCCGGGGCAAACGGAGGGGGTGGATTCGCGTCTGGGGGCTGGTCGACAGGACGCCCGAGGGAGGCGCGGGTGGCGGGGTCAGCCGGCGGAGGGTGGTGTGCCGACCCGTCGGCCGAGCACCGCGGCTACCCGGTCGCGCAGGGCGGGCAGCCGGTCCGGGTGGTCGCGCAGCACCACCCGCAGCGTCTCGTGCCCACCGGCGGCGACCGCGCCCAGCACGTCGAGCAGCGTGCCGAGCTGGGCGGGCGGCTCGTCGGCGAGCAGGTCCGCCGCGTCGGTCACGACCACTGTCAGCGGACCGGCGTCGAGGCGGTCGGCGAGCGCGTCGGCGAGGGCGTCCCAGTTGCGGCCGTACCAGCCGGGCAGCTCCAGCGCCCCGGCCAGCGTCTCGTGCAGCCCGGCCCGGGCACGCGCCTGCGTGCCGTGAATCAGCACGCCGCCCGGCAGCGCCCCGCCACCCGCCAGCGCCCCGCCGCCCGGCTGTGGGCCACCGTCCGAGCCGGGTACGACCGCGCCGCCGTCCGGCTCGGGCGGCAGGCCGTCGTACACGAGCCAGGCTGGTGCCTGCGGGGACGCCGCACCCATGGATCCGTCCTTTCCCGACGGCGCCGGCCGGGCGGGGGAATGCCCGGCCGGTGCCGAGGCGGCTCAGAGCCGGTAGAAGTTGGCGTAGTGGTCGGGTGAAAACCAGGTCGCGCCGGTGCTCTTGTTGACCACGATCCGGTACGCGTCCCGGGAGGCGTTGCAGGCGCGCGGGTAGACGTCGTACTCGTAGTAGGTCGCGCCGGAGGGCAACTGGCCCTCGTAGTTGTAGAACCGGCCGCCGGCGAAGTTGCACTGCCCGCCGCTCCACGAGTACCAGCCACGGCTGGTCGGGAAGCTCTTCGCCGACCAGCCGGAACGGGCGGTGCGCGCGTCGGCGCAGCGGGACTGCGTGCAGGAGCCGTAGACGGCGGCCGCGGCGGGCTCGGCGAGCCGGGTGGAGACAGTGGACGGGGCGACGAGCGCGGCGGCGGCCACGGCGGTGACCAGGAAGGACGCGGCGAGGGCGCGGCGTATGCGGGTGACGGCGGCGCGGAACGGGGTCAAGGGATCCTCCTTGAGCGAGCCGGCATGACATCGACCAGCATCGTTTCCTGGTCGCCGCTCAGTCTGTCGAGGATCCTGCCCGCCGTACAGCCCCGATCCGGCGACGGCGCCCCGAACCCCGCGTGAACACACGATGGCGGGTGCGGACGGGCGACCCGAGCCGCCCGTCCGCACCCGCCGCGTGGATCAGTGCGTGAACGCCTGGAACTCGGCGATCCGCACGTTCTGCGCCTGCGGGCTGGCGGTGGCGCAGTCGGTCGCCGCCCGCGGGTCGTCGTCCTGCTCACCGGCGTAGTCCGGCGCGCCGGTGCACTGGTTGGTCAGCACCTCGACGCGCAGGTGCGTGGCCTTGGTGCGCGGGATGTCGAACGACCGCATGATCAGCTCGGGCGCCCGGGGACGCGGCGCCACAGCCGGGAACGCGTCCGGCCGGCTGGTGTAGACCGGCCGGAAGTCTGCCGCGTCGGCGCAGGTCACCGGCCCCGTCGCGGTGCACGCCAGAACCCGGAACTGCCGCACCGCGGAGTACCGGCTCTGGGTGCCGGTGTCGGCGTCACCGGCGACCGCCGGGCGCAGCATGGCGCTCACCTGCACCCGGCGTACCTGCTGGACGTCGCCGGCCAGGTCGACTGTGACCTGCCGGCCGGCGACCGGCGCGCCCAGCGAGGCCCAGTTGGTGGCCTCGTCGTCGTCGGCGATCCGCGGCAGGTTGATCCCGTCGCCGGTGACCGTCGCGCCCGCGGTGGCCGAGGCCAGGTTGGGTCGCAACGACACCGCCAGCGTCCGGCTCTGGCCCGCCTTGACCTTCACCGGGCCGATCCGGGTGTGGCCGTAGCCGGGCGCCCGCACCACGAACTCGTACGTGCCGGGCACCAGGTCCACCCGGTCGGTGAGCGGGGTGGCCGCGTCGGTGTCCGCCACCGGCACGGCCCGCGCCTGGTAGCGCCCGACGAACAGCTGCGCGCCGGCGACCGGCCCGCGCTCGCCGACCGGCAGGAACCGCAGCGCGCCCTCCCGCGCGTACGGCGAGGTGAAGCCCGGCGTGGGGTCGGCGTCGGTGTGGCCGACGCTGGCCGCGGTCTCGCCGAGGCCGCGCCCGGCGAACGCGTTCCAGAGCAGGTCCTGGTTGGCCCCGCCGAAGCGGATCCGGTCAGCGGCGAGCATCGCGTCCCGGGCGTCGACCATGCTGACCTGGCTGACCGACATCAGCAGGAACGAGTCGAAGACCAGCTGGATCCAGCGCCGGTTACCCGGGCAGGCGGTCACGTCGCGGGCGCCGGTGGCGCACGCCTTCTGCACGGCCGGGGTGCCGCTGCCCCACCGGCGCATCATGGCCGCGCGGATGTCGGTGTTGGTGGCGCTCCACAGCTCACCGGAGGCGTGCACCTGGAGGCCGACGAAGTCGTAGTCGACCGAGCTGTAGTTGAGCGGGCTGTCGCTCATGTTGTAGTTGCGGATGCCCGCGTTGGGGTCCTGGGTGCTGTACTCGCCGATGGTGAAGCCGCGCCGGCCGGGTGCGGCGTACCCGTGCTCGAACAGGTACTCCATGGCGAGCTGGTCCGACCAGCTCTCGCTCATGCCCTGCGGCGAGCTGACCCCGGCGCTCGGGCCGGCGATCATGCGGTTGGTGACCGCGTGACCGTACTCGTGGGCGATCACCGACATGTCGAAGTCGCCGTCGACGCAGGGCGCGTAGAACGAGCCCGCCACCGGCTGCCACAGGTACATGTTGGTGGTCGGCGCGACGCCGTCCGGCGGGGTGATCTGGTTGGCGTTGTTGCGCGCCGCGAACGTGGGCGGACCGCCGCTGATACCGCCGGCCTGCGCGTTGCCCTGCTCGGGGTCGTTACCGAGCCCGCCCCGGCCGAGGTTGTCCTGCTGCATGTTCCAGGTCTCCTCGGTGAACCCGAGGTGGTAGGTCCAGTCGTGCATCCGGTTGTGCATGGCGAACAGGTTCGCCCGCGCCGCGTCGATGTCGTTCGCCTGCGGCGAGGTGAACACCTCCGGGTTGCAGCGCTGCTCCTGCCACTGGTTCGTCCACGGGTAGTCGTACCTGCGGTCCGGGCGAGGCGTCGCGGTCTCGGTGCCGACGCTGAACGGGTCGTTGCTGTTCCAGTTCTCCACCGCGATCGCGTTGTTGCCCTTGGTCGTGGTGGTGGACTGACCGGTGGCGGGGTCCACGTCCCACGCCGGGTGGCCGGGCACGCCCACCACCTCGGCGCAGCCGCGCGCCGGCACGGCGCACCACCGCTTGCGGGTGTCGACCGAGGACCTGTCGACACGCGGCGAGTTCGGGAAGACCTCCCACGAGGGGTGGTCGGCGTCGTGGTCGATCAGGTCCTCGCGGACCAGCACGGCGCCGTCGCGGGCGTCCACGTAGGTGGAGTAGGCGGCCGGGTCCGCGCCGGTGGTGTCCGCGCCGAGGATCACCTCCCACGCCGCGCGCGGCCCACGGTCCGCGGTGGGGACCGCGACCAACGAGGTACGCACGACCCGCGCGTCGGCACGGCCGGCGTCGGCGACGGCGGCCTCGCGGGCCTGCTCGGCGCTGATCGTCGCGGGGGCCGGCGTGCCGGCGTCACGGGCCAGCGAGGAGCTGACGTGCCACACCGCTCCGTCGCGTACGCCGATCGACAGCATGCCGTCGACGGCGGCCGGCAGGTCGCCGAAGCGCTGCCGGAACAGCACCGTCGCGCCCTGCCCCATCGGCGCCACCGTCAGCAGCTCCAGCGCGGCGGCGCCCTCGGCGGTCAGCCCCAGCACGTCCCGGTTAGCGGCCACGTACGCCCGCGCGGCCGCGGCCGGGTCGGCGGGCAGGCCGGTCGCGAGCGGCTTGCCGGTCGAGGTGAGCGTGGCGGGCGTACCGAAGCCGGTCCAGCGCACACGCGCGCCGAGCGCGGCGGCCCGGTCCCGCTGCCGCTCGGTGGCGGCGACGCGGCCCTTGCGGTTGTCCTTCGCCTTGGTGTCGTGCCGGTCGCCCGGCAGGTGGTCGGGTGGCGCCTGGGTACGGGTCTGTTCCCGGGGTGCCGCCTGGCCGCCGCCAGCGGCGGTCAGGACCAGACCGGCTGCCAGCAGCAGCGCGGTGGTCCCCGTCAACGCACGGGATGGTGTGCGCACGGTCCCTCCTGTCATCGTCGAACGGCGATGTCCGTTCCGCCATCCGACCAGGACGATCAACCGTCCGACACCATCCGAACATCCATAAATGTTGCTGCGTCGATGAGCCTCCCTGCTCGGCTAGTTCTGAGCTAGGCCAGGTGCGCCGTGCGTACCGGCTCTGCGAGCACCGCGTCGGCCGCGGCCACGTCAGCTAGACGGGTCGCCAGGGTCGCGACGGCGAGCCGATGTGGCAGTGCGACGCTGAACTTCAGGCCGTCCAGCGCCCTGTCGTTGACCTCCGGCAGGCAGACCCGTCCGGCCGCGCCGGGCAGCGCCGCTCGCAGCATGTCGCGGCTGAGGTCGGGGCGCAGCCGGATCGAGGCGTCATCCCAGCGCTGGGTCGGGTCGGCCAATTCGCTGAGCGTGGAGGTCAATGTGGCATTGGCTCGGAAGCCGGCCCAGGTCCACCACCGCACCTCGCCCTCACGATCTCGCACCACCAGCGTGCCGCCCGGATGCACCTGTGAGGCGAAGTCCTCGCGCAGACCGGCCAGCCGGTTGGCGGCACGGCCGGTGAGCGCGACCGGCGGGTCGGCCCCGAGCAGCACGTCCCGCATGGCCCGGACCATCCGGTACGAGCGTCCCTGCGGCACTCCCCCGGCCATCCAGAGCGCCTTCCCTCCGCCTTCCGCCGGCTCGACGAAGCACCGGTGGCGCTTCCAGTCGACGTAGGTGACCCGCCAGCTGCGACCGCCCAGCAACAGCAGTCGCGGTCCCTGCACCTTCGCGGTGAGCAGCGCCGGGTCGGTGCGACCGATCTCGCTACGCCCCGACAGCACGGTGAACTGGGGTGGTGCGGTGAACACCGCCAGCATGTCCATGAAGTGTCGTCGGCCGAAGCGGGCTTCCGCCTCGGGACCGATGAAGAGCATGCCGGAGTCCGAGTCGAGGTAACCCTGGTCCACGAGGTGGCGCACGACGACGTCGGCGGTCTTGTCGAAGGGCGGCAGGTCATTCCACTCCTGCGTCCACGTCTGGTCGCCGATCCGGTGCTCCTGTAGCGATAGGGCCAGTAGCTGCTGGGCGACGATGTGCCGCGGCTCGGGCGGCGGCACTACCTCCTCGACCCACCCCTGACCCCACAGATGGAGCAGGCCGGCCGCCTGCAGGAGTCCATCGCCGTCGAGTGCGAGGAAGAGGCAGTTTCGGCTGCTTCCGGGGCGGCGGCCTGTCCGGCCGATCCGCTGCAGGAAGGCAGCCACACTACGGGGGGCATCGACCTGGATCACCCGGTCGAGGTCTCCGACGTCGATACCCAGCTCAAGGGTGCTGGTGGCGACGATGACGCAGTCGCGTTCCTGCGCGAAAGCCTCCTCCGCGCGACGCCGCTCGTCGACCGAGAGCGAGGCGTGCGACAGGAACGTGGTGACATCGAGCGCCCGCAGCCGCTGGCCGAGGTCCTCGACCAGTGCCCGGGATTCGCAGAAGACCAGCCGCTTCTCGCCTCGGTGCAGTGCGGCGATCACCTTCGCGGCGTTGTGCACCGAGCCGACGTAGTCCAGCTCGACCTCTCCCGCCGGCCGCGCTGTAGCCGTGGTGGGTGCAACGACGCGCGCCGGCCGCCGGTCGCGGCCGGATCCCTGCAACCAGGTCAGCAGGGCCTCGGGGTTGCCGACGGTCGCGGAGAGTCCGACTCGCTGGACCGGCCGGCCGGTGACCCGGCTGAGGCGTTCCAGTACGGCAAGGAGGTGCCAGCCCCGGTCGTCGCCGGCGAAGGCATGTACTTCGTCCACCACCAGGGCCCGCAGGCCGCGGAAGAACTCGTCGTGGTCGACGGTGCTGCTGACCAGCATTGACTCGAGCGACTCGGGGGTGGTGAGCAGGACGTCCGGTCGCTCCCGGAGGATCCGCCGCCGCCGCACCGCCGTCACGTCACCGTGCCAGAGGGCCGCCTGCCGCCCCAACCATCCGGTGTACGTCTCGAGCCGGGGCAGAAGGTTGTTCAACAGGGCCTTGAGCGGGCAGACATAGAGCAGTGAGGTCCCGGACCAGTTCTCCTGCGCCATTCGGGACAGCAGCGGGAACATCGCCGCCTCCGTCTTGCCGCCCGCGGTGGGGGCAAGGAGCAGGGCGTCCTCGCCGTCGAGGAGTGGCCGCACCGCCGCCTCCTGCAGGGGCCGCAGCCCCGGCCACTGCAGCGAGTTCACCACGTGGTGCAGGACGACCGGGTGCAGCAGTTCGGCGGACACCTAGACGTCCAGGGCGATCTCGTCGGCGCTGGTCGCGTTGCGCTCCACGTCGGTCATCTCGGTGGTGGAGAGGGTCAGAGCGTAGTGCTTTCGCGGGTCGAAGTCCGCGAACTGGTCGACGCGGTCGAGCACGTCCCCCACCAGCTTCTTGAGGAACAGCCGCGGCCCCACCCCGACCTTGCCACCAAGCCCGCCGGCAACCGCCCGCGCCAACTCCCCCAGGTAGGCGTCGTCCACCAGGGCGCACACCCGCTCGGGTGCCGCGGACCCGTCCGCGAACAGGTCGCGCACCCGGCCACCCAGCTCCACCAGCGAGTCGACGGTGAACCCGGACAACCGGATCTGTACCGCCCTCGGGTTGTCGAAGCGGGGATCCGTGGTGAAGTCGACCGCGAGCCGCTGGGCGAGCGGAGCGAGCCGCTGCACACCCTGGGGCCCCTCGTAGAAGGCCGGAGTGCCGGTGATCAGGAGGTAGAGGCCGGGGAAACGACCGGAGTGCACCTCGTCGATGAGCTGACGCAGGGCGTTGAGCGCCTTGTCCCGGGCGTCGGAGCGGACCCGCTGCAGCGTCTCCACCTCGTCGAGGACCAGCAAGAGTCCGGGGTGACCGCTGTCGCGCAGCACCGCGAGCAGCCCTTGCAGGAAGCTGAGCGCCGCGAAATGGTCGAGGTCCCCCCGTACGCCGGCGACCCGGCGTGCCGACGCGGCGACGTGCGGCTGGCCACCGAGCCAGGCGAGCACGGCGTCGGCCGTCGCCGGATCACCCCCGAGGCTCGCGGTGCGGTAACCACGCAGCGCGGCGGCGAAGGCGGGTGCGCTGCGGCTGACCTCGGCCAACCGCTGGTCGAGCAGCACCCCCACTGCCCGGTCCAGCGCCTGCGCATCGTCGGGTGGCACCTCCCCTGCCGCGAGGACGTCCTCCTCGAGGGCGTAGAACCAGCCGTCGACGACCGGCCGCAGCGCGCTCGGCGGGAACGTGGCGGTGGTCAGGCGCTCGGTCAGCCGCCGGTAGACGCTCTCCAGCTTGTGCAGCGGTGTCTCGTTCTCGGAGATCTGCACCTCGGCGGTGGCGAGGTTGGCCCGCTTGGCCCGCTCGGCGATCCAGCGCGTGAAGAACGTCTTGCCGGATCCGTACTCGCCGCGGATCGCCTTGAACACCGAGCCGCCTGCGGCGACCGTCTCCAGATCCTCACCTACCGCGCCGACGAACCTGTCCAACCCGACCGCGAAGAGATCCAGACCGGCCGAGGGCACCGCCCCGCGCCGCAACGCGTCGATGACCTCGCGCCGCCGAGCCGGACTGACGCCGTTCACGCCACCCCTTCCGGCAGCCCGAACTGGGTCCGCAGCAACGCGACGTCGAGCCGGACGGTGCGTCCGTCGTCGATCACCGACAGCACCGGGTAGTTGTCGACGTTGAAGATGCGCTGCAGGGTGTTGACGAAGCCGCCGGCACGGGCCGGCAACTCCCCGGCCCGCTGAGCGAGCACGGCGGCAGACAGAACGCCCTTCGCCTCGACGAGTGCCCGCATCGCTGCCGCGATCTTCGCGCGGTCGACCTTGCGGGGGGTCAGGCTGTGCTGTGCCGTGAAGAGTTCGGTCCCGAGCAGCGCAGTCACGAGATCGCCGCCGTCGGCTGCGGGTGCCGCGGAAGGTGACGCCGCTACCGGCATGTCGAACAAGGCCGCCTCTCCCGCGACCGCCGGCGCCTTGCGGCGGGTTTTCACGGGCGGAACCGCAGCGGACGCCGATTTGGCGACAGGTGCGCTCGCCCGCCACCACTCGGGTCGACTCCCCTCCACCGGAGCCCAGCCCTGAGGAACATCGGCCACGTGGGGCAGCAGGTAGGCCAGCAGCGGGATGGTCACCTCGGCCAACGAGGCCCCGCCGTGATAACCGGCCTTGGTGGGACGGTAACGCCGGAGCGGATCCCAGAGCGCGATGATCCGGTTCCCCTCGGCCACCACCCGGGGGCCGCTCAGTTCCACCTCGCCGGCGTCCGCAGGCCCGGGGCCGGTGCGGTGCCGGGCCGAAGCGGCGTCGCCCGCTTTGACGTACTCGCCGCCGCGTTCGAGCACGTGGCCGTGGTCGCTGGTGATGACGACGGCCCGGCCGGAGGATCGGGCGAGGTCCAGCAGGCTCCGCAGGAAGCCGAGGTCGCCAAGCTGCCAGCCGGCCTCGTCGCCCTCCCGGCCGTGGGCCAGCGCGTCATCCACCGTGTTGATCACCACGGCGACCAGGCGCGCCGCGCCGGCCAGCGCCTCGCTCAGGTCGCCGGCGAGCACCTCGCCGGCGCCGCCCCGGGCCGGGCCCTTGTGGAAGATCCGGGCGTCGTCGCCCCACCGCCCCTTGGCGAAGATCTGCTGCTCGGTTGCCTGGGTGCCGAGCCGGAGCGCACCCGCGAACAGCGAGGTCCGCGACACGGCCGTCAGCGTCGGCAGCGCAGCCATGACACCCCGGCGGCGGCCGGCGCCTCCGTGAGCCAGCGGGTCGTACTCGACCCAGTGCTGGGACAGTTCGTCTGCGAGTTCGACGCCGACTGCCGCACTCATTCCGTCGAGCACGACCAGCAACACCGGCCGGTCCGCGCGAACCAACGGATCGATGACCCGGTTGAGCAGATTCTCCACCGTCAGAAGGTCGCCGTCGTTGCCCGGCCCGGCAGTAGCCCAGGCCGCGAGCCGGTTGGCGAAGGCAGCGTCCAGGTCCCGGCGTCGCTGCTGCGCCCGCTCGTGGACCGCACGGAAAGCGCGCTGCAGCTCGGGGTGCACATCTTCGCCGGCCCAGACGTGGTTGAGCGCCAGGTCGACCCAGCCCCACTCCGCGATCTGCCGCTGCACCCCGTCTGCGACGCTGGCCGGTGGCTCGACAGTGGTCCCGAGCCACCGGACGAGCCGCTGGGCCATCCGTACCCGCCGCACCCGCTCCGCCTCCGCCTCCGCAAGGCGGTGCCCGGCCAGTCGGTCGACGGCGATGTCCAGGGTCGGGTCGGCCGGATCCGTAAGGCCGGCGAGGAGCGCCCGCGCCGCGTCGCCCACCCGCCGAGCGAAGCCCGTACGCAGGACAGGGCTGTGAGCGGCACTGCCGGTGGCGTTGAACAGGATGAGCAGTTGCTCGGCGCGGTCCAGGACGGCATGCCCCTGCCGCCGGACGTCCGCGTCGCGGTCGGCCAGCATGTCGCCGACCACCTGCACGGCCGACTCGGCGAGCCCGCGCACCGCCCGATCGTCGTCGAGGTTGCCGACGTACTGTTCGATGCGGCCCTGGGCCCGCACGGCGTCGGGCGTGTCGGTGGTCCAGAGCGCATCGCAGACCAGGCCCAGCGGCAACGCGTCCGCGCCACGGCCGGCAGCGACGAGCGCGAAGAGCGCCCGTGCGGGGCTGCCGAACTGCTCGACCAGCCAGCGCACCAGACCGTCGCGCTCCTCCTGGCGGATCAGGCCGAACGCCTCGACCGCCCCGGGCTCGACGCTCCACCGGAGCAGGGTCGCCACATCGAGATCGTCGGAGGCGTTTCCCCGCCGCTCCAGGCCGAGACGCACGGCGGCCAGGTGACGGAGTGCGACGTCCCGCGTCAGCACCTTGGTGGTGAGCCGGGGCCACCCGCCCGGCGGCATCGCGTCGAGCAGCGCCGGACCGGCCCATCGCTCCGCCTCCAGAGCCATGTCCGGCACCTGGGCCCCGAACGCGTCGACGACCAGGTCCCATGGCTCGACGGTGATCACCTGTTGCCGGAAGATGCGGCTGCGCACCCCGGGGCCGAGAACGGTCCCGGGAATGTCGGTGAGCACCACGAGCACCTCGTCACCACGTTCGGCGACGAGACGCTCCCAGACGGCCAGTGGCGAGACGCACGGCACGACGCGGGCCTGGCGGCCGCCGGGCAGCGGCAACACCGATTCGTGCGGCCAGGCCGGCTCCGCGCGGACCAGCATGATCGGGTACGGGTCTCCGTTACGGTGCCGGTCGAGTTGCTGCGCCACCTTCTGAGCCAGGGCGGCGGGGCTGATCCGCAGCGCCTGGGCGAGCGCCGGTGCCTGCGTCACGACGGCACTCTCCAGGTGACCTCGATAACGGCGCCGGCGTAGTCCCTGGCGAACGCTTGCAACTGCTCCACAGCCCGGTCCATCTCGCTCGCCGAAACCAGGATCCGGCCGTTCGGCAGGGCGTCGCCACCCTTTGATACGTCGCGGACGTCCTCGTCCGTCCCGGAACGGATCTTGCGTCTGTCGTCGATGATCCCCGGCGAGGTCTTGCTGGTGGCGCGCTTGAGCAGTGCCGTCGCCTCGGTCTGAGCGCGGCGCAGCGCCGGGGCCAGAGGTGCGGTCAGTTCATCTGCCTGAGCGACCCGACGGAGTTCGGCGAGAATCGCCTCTGCTTCGGCCGAGTAGGGTTCCGGCAGACCGGCGACGATCTCGAACGTGTCCCAGGGCGCGGCGGCAAGCGCGGCCGCCACCTGGCCGGCGCTGCTGATGCTCTTGCCGGTCCGGTCCGCCGGACCGGCAAGTTCACCGCGCGCGAGCCGTTCGACGGCTTCCTTCGCCGACCGCCCTGTCGCCAGCGCCTCGAGCAGATCCGTTGCCGCACGAGCCGCGGCGAAGCGGCCGGTCTCCCGATCGAGCCGCAGCCAGTTCGCGTGCTGTTCGAGCCGGTTCGCCAACGTTTGCGCGGCCTCCCGGTGCCGGGATGCCGCAGTGGCCAGATCCCGGCCGAAGATCGCCACCAGCCGGCCCCGGCGCAGGGCGAGCGGCTGAAATCCGAAGATGGCTGCGGCGCGTTTCCGGGCCTGGTCCCAGTCGTCCTGGCCGGGCAGGCTCTCCTCCCGCAGGGTGTGATCGGCGCTCACCTTGCCCGGCTCCGGTGCCGGGATCACCTGACTGCCGTGCAGATGGAACGCCCGGTCGGTCTGCTCCGCGAAGGCCGCCACCACGAGCTGTGCGACGACGGGGTCGAGGCCACGCGGTTTCGGCTCGTCGATCCAGCGAAGCAGGTCAGCCACGCGCAACTCGCCGGTGATGCCTTCGGCGGCGGCCTTGTGCTGGAAGTGCTGGACCCACTCCCCCTCGATGACGAACGCCGCCTCGTGCATGGTGCCGAGCCGCAGCGGGTTGGCGATCCGGCGCATGGTCTGCCGGTGCGCCCGCTCCACCTCCACCCGCCCCTCCGGCGACTCGACCGCCCGCTGGACGTACCCGAAAACGGTCTTGACCTCGGGGAGCCGCACCGGCTCGCCCTTGCGGTCGGGGTCGAAGTCCGGGTGGGCGGGGTACTGCTGCTTGAGCATCTGGTCGCCGATGCTGCGCAGGGCGTCGTCGAACGTGGCGCCCATCGGCAACTTCGGTTCCAGCGCCCGGGTCAGCGAGTGCAGGTGATCGTCGAAGCCGAGTTGCACGTCGGTCGGCTGCTTGGCGGCCAGCCCGTACGCCTGGCGCAGAACGCCCTGCATCTTGGCCAGCAGCGCGCTGCGCTGGTTGGTGAGCGCCGCGTGCGCGCGCCGCCGGTCGTCGGGGTTGAGGTGCTCGGCGTGGCTGTCGAAGCGCTGCCCCTCGAGCAGCTTGTCGATGATGACGAGCTTGCCCAGTTCGTTGCGGCGCTCGACGGTCAGCGCGGCCGGGATCCAGCAGACGGTGCGGGCGTTGCTCCGGCTGAGCAGGTCCTGCACCCGTTGCCGGTCGTCGGCCGGCCCGTGACTGCCGTCGTCGAACGGGTAGTCGACGATCATCCGCCAGCCGGACGGGTCGGCCGGCTGGAACGCCTCGTCGCGGATGTCGTTGGGGTCGCGGACGTTGCCGTAGACCAGCTCGATGACGCGCCTGCTGCCCCGCCAGGTCAGCCCGGCCTCGGCGAAGAACGAGTCGCTCCACGGCACCCCGAGCTGCTTCCAGAGCAGCCGCTGGACGATGTGCTTGCGCGCGCCCTCGTTGTCGTAGTGCTTTGCGGTGGCGAGCACGCTGTCGACGTCGACGCCGACGAGTTCCAGCGACACCACCGGGTCGTCGCCTTCTCCGATCCGGATCTCGGGGAACTGGCCCGCCCAGTCGGCTAGCTTGCGGTTGACCTGCGCGACCTCACCACCGGGGATCGGGCTGGTGATGCTGCCGTGGTTGAGCGCGGAGAGACGCCGGCCGGTGAGGTTGCGCAGGGCCGGGACGCTGGGCGCCAGGGCAGCCAGCAGCAACGTCTTGATGAGTCGGTCGTCGCCGGTGAAGGCGCGGACGCGACCGGTTACCTCCGGGCTGAGCTGGTTTCCCCGGCGGGCGGCGTCGAGGTCCTCCTCGGTCAGCCCGTGCTGGCCCAGCAGATGGGGGCGCAGCTTCAGGTCGTACAGCTTCTGGGCCATCTCGAACTCGGCCTTGAGCTTCTCGGTGAAGGGCTGGTCGCCCCCGCTGCTGATCACGTCGTAGAGGTCGCCGAGCGGGACGAGCTGGCCGAGGCGGAGCGTCTCCCGCCGGTCGACCAGAAGCTGCCGCATGAGCTTGAGCGCGGTGCGAGACCGCTGGAGCGCGCTGGAGACGTGCACCAGGGTGGAGATGAAGGCCGGGCTGAACGGGTACGTCGACCGGAACGCGTCGATGTCGGCGCCACTGCCGGAGTCGCTGCCGAGCAGGGTGTCGAAGACCTCCCGGCGTACCTTGGTGGTGCTTTCGAAGGCGCGTGAGATCGCCTCGCCGGCCTCGGCCGTGACCGGCTTGAGCAGGCGCCGGCGAGCGATCTCGGGGAGGTTCCGGTCCTCCAGTCTGATCACGTCGAACCGGCCGCTGGCCAGGTTGAGGGTGTCCTGGTAGCTCAGCTCGTTCGCGCCGACCACCTCTTCGCCGACCAGTTCCCGCAGGTCCCGCTGGCGAGCGATGAAGCTGATCACCGGGATGGGACGGCGGGTGTCGCCACCCTCGACGAAGTTGGTGATCTTCTGAATCTCCCGGGAGACGAACTGCTGGTCGCCGATGGAGTTGGCCAGCCAGAGGATCAGCTCGTCGAGGAAGAGGATCAGGCCGTGGTAGCCGAGTTCCTTGGCGTGCCGGCTGATCTCGGTGAGGCCTCGGTCGAGCGAGATGAAGGCCTCGGCGTCCTCGCGGGCATTGCTGAAGAAGCCCTTGTTCCAGCTGGTCAGCAGGTCGTTGACGAGCTTGCGGCGCAGCTCGTCGCCGTACGCGCCGGCGAACGCCTGGTCCAGCCGCTCCGGTGTCCAGAACGCCTCGGTGTCGCCCCACTCGTCCTCGGCGTCGTCGCCGGGAAGCCCGGCGACGAACTGGGCGTCGCCGATCTTCTCGCGCAACGAGGCGGCCTGCTCGAGCAACGCGTCGGTGCGGTGGACCGCCGGGATCGGCGCCTCCGGGTGCAGCGTCCGCACCCGGTCGACGTAACCGCCGAGCACCCGCTGCTCCAGCGACCGAGCGTCGAGCAGGTGGTAGGGGATGAGCAGGAAGTTGCGGCCGTCCAGCCAGACGCTGTACTTGGCCACGAGCGGGGCCAGCTCGTCGCGGCCGCGGGCGGCGGGCTCACCCCGCAGCAGCGCGTGCAGCACCGCCATGAAGTGCGACTTGCCCGAGCCGAATGAACCGTGCAGGTACGCCGCCTTGGAGGCGTGTCCTTCGACCGCGGAGCGGATCAGCCCGAGCGCCTCGTCGAAGTTGGCCAGCAACCGCTCGGTGACCACATAGTCACGAAGGGTGGTATTGGCGTCGTCGACACTGTCGGAGAGCTTGAGCACGAAGTCGCTCACGCTCGTGCGCTCAGGGATGTCGATGAACTCCCGGAGCAGCGGCGCTGGGGTGGGCGAAGACATGCTGCATACCGTACCGAGCAACCCGGATACGCCTCATCCGGCCACGCAGCGCAAACGACGAGATGGCCCAGATGGCGGATCAATTCGCAACCGGACAACCCCTGCAAGCCAGCATGGGCGCAGGACGGAACAACTGATCATGGGGTGGACAGCCGAAAGCAGACAGGGTAGGACATCTTCAGGGTCTATCGACGCCGCCCGAATCCTGCCCCGCCACAGATGGGGCCCAGGCTCGGCTATTCACGTTCTCACCATGAAGAGGTTGCTGACTGATGCACGTCGACAGGATCGAGCGGTCCATCGGGAAGCTCATCGAGGAGATCTCGAACGGCGAGATCCTGCTTCCCGAGATTCAGCGGGAATATGTCTGGAAGCCGACACAAGTCGCCAAGCTGATGGACTCCATCTATCGCGGCTATCCGTTCGGCTCCCTGCTGTTCTGGGAGACCGACGAGGCCCCGGAGACACGGGACATGTTCATCAGCGGGCCCGAGGCTGCGCCGACGAAGCCGCCGCTGTTCCTTCTCGACGGCCAGCAGCGCCTGACCTCGCTGCACCGGGTGTTCACCGACCACCCGGAGGCGCAGGTCGTCTTTCACGTGGAGAACCAGAAATTCCAGAACCAGAGCGCGGCCACCCGGCGGGACCCGAAATGGGTCAAGGTGTCGAAGGTCCTCGACCAGAAGACGTCGATAATGCGCCTGACCCAGCAACTCCTCGACGCGAAGTCTGCCCTGCCGGACCACGAGATCGAGGAACGCCTGGGCAGGATAAAGGAACTGCGCAACCGCCGTTTCGTCATGGAGGTCCTCAAGGGATTCCCCTACGAGGAGGTCGCGGAGATCTTCGTCCGGGTCAACAGCGGTGGCCGCCGCCTCGGCACCCTCGACCTGGCGATGGCCACCCTGTCCACGCGGTGGAAGGGCGTGCTGGCCGAGCTGCAGAGCGAGTCGGAGTACTGGCTGCGCCACGGCTATGGCCACATCGACGTCAACTTCCTGTCCCGGGCACTGGCCGGGGTAGTCCTCGGCAGAGGTCTGTCCGTGTGGTCCCACAGCAAGCTGCGGCAGACCAATGACACCGACCTCGAGCGGGGCTGGGAGGTCGTAAAGCACGGACTGCGGCGGCTGGTTCCTCTGCTCCAGTCCGAGCTCAAGCTGACCCGTTCCGACCCGCTGCCGTCGATGATCGTGCTGATTCCGCTGGTGGTGCTTCTCGGCGAGCGCAGAGACGACACCATCGACCCGGAAACCTCGAATGGAATCATCTACTGGCTGTTGCTGGCCACCATCCGAACCCGCTACAGCGGTTCCACCGACACCCGGCTCAGCCAGGACATCCGCGCCGCTCGGCAAGAAGACCCGGTCCGTTCCCTGCTGGAAGGGCTCAACGTCGAAAGCTCCCGGGCGGAGGTGACCGAGCGGGCGCTGCGCGGCCGGACCAAGGAGAGCCCCTACTTCTTCCTGAGCCTGCTGGTGGCCCTGGCAAGAGACGCACATGACTGGTGGCATGACGCCGGGATCCTGCCGGATGTCGAGCACGCGCCGAGGCTGGAACACCATCATGTTCACCCGCCGTCGACCCTCGACGACGCCCGGTTCGACAAGGCGATGATCAATGATTTGGCGAACCTCGTGTTCATCTCGGGCCAGGCGAACAAGAAGATCAACGGACGGAGTCCAGCGGAGTACTTCCCCGATCTGAGCGAGGAGGACCTGCGGGCCCACCTGGTGCCCCTCGATGAGCCGCTGCGAACCCCCGACGGGTACCAGCGGTTCCTCAACGCCCGCCGGGCTCTGCTTGTCGATGCCATGAACTCGCTTCTGGACCGGTTCCGTCCGTCCTTCCTCGACGAATTGTCCACGGAGGGTGCCGACCCGAGTGCCGGCCTGTCGCTCGACCTGGCGCTGTACGGCGGGATGCGCGACGGAGGGCGGATCGTCTTCACCGCCTCCGGGGAGGGCTTCGCATGGGTCGGTTCGGCAAGCATGGCAGAGTTGGACAACGCGATCGAGTCCGCGCGGGTCTCGGGGATCGACAGCGACGTGACGATCGCCGACGAATCCGTGCCGGTGGAGATGATCGAGGATTCGTTGCAGATATCCATCGGCCCGTTCCTGGTCACCGGGACGCCGGAGGAATGGCGAGCCGTCTTCGACCGGGAGCTCGACACCTCGCAGCCGCTGTCCCTCCTGCCGCCGATCGATGCGAAGCAGTGGGACGGCAAGCTGATCAGGTTCGCCATCACGAGCACCGACTGACCGCGTCCAGACTGAACTGAGGAACCACATGGCACAGGCGTGGATCGTGCGGGCCGGCCGCGACGAGAACTACGACGCTCTCGCCCTCGACAAGGACCTGATCGCGGTCGGTTGGGCCGCAGCGGGCGATCTGACCGACGCGGACAGTCCCAATGACGTCAAGGCGCGTGTCCGGGCGGCCTACCCGGACGTCGAGAGACGCGCGGTGGAGAGCTATGCGATCCAGCTGATCGCCTTCCGCTCGCGCATGGCTGAGGGGGACGTCGTCCTGTTCCTACGCGCCACGAGCCCCGACGTCGCGATCGGCCGCGTGGTCGGGCCTTATGAGTACCGGACCGACCTACCCTCCGGCATCCGTCACGTGCGCGCCGTGCGGTGGTTCCGCACGGACGTTCCGCGGACGTCCGTAGAGCGTGAGGTTCTCGGTCTGCCGTCGCTCACCACCATCTACCGCATCAACCAGGCGGACAGCATCGCCCGCCTCGAACGACTCCTGGGATCTGCGGCCCCGGTCTCCACGCTGCCGGAACAGCCCGTTCCCACCGACCTCGACCACGACGACATGCCGTTCACGAGCCTCAAGCGCAACCTGAACTACGCGCGTAGCCTGGCCACGGCCGGTCAGCATCTGGCACAACTCAAGGTGGGTGCCTTTGAGGTCTCCGACGTCTTCCGCGCCGCCTGGGTGCAGAGCGTGGCCGCCCTCGACCACTGGGTGCGCCAGGAGATCCGGGCCAGAATGCTCAAACTCGTCGCCCAGCCTTCGCTGCCGAAGCCCAGGGGGTTCGCCGCCTTTCAGATCTCACTCGGTCTGATCGAGGAGGTGCAGCTCGGAAAGAAGACGTGGGTGCAGGCGCTCGATCAGCAGCTACGCGACCAGGGCCACCTCGTCTACCAGAACCCGGACAAGATCCGGGACGGCTTCGCGCTCGTGCACGACGTGAAGGGTTTCTGGGATCGCGTGGCCAAGGTACTCACGCAACAGGGTGGGGACGGTGTCTCGTTCACCGGCAAGGAGGTCCAAGAGCAGCTCAAGCAGATTGTGCAGCGCCGGCACAAGATCGCCCACGAGTACGACGACGACCCGGACACCCCCGGGGGGAAGCGGCCGATCGACGGCGCCGAAACCACCCGGACGATCGACTACATCGAGCAGGTGGCGGCTGCGATCCTGGATGTTCTCAACAACTCCGCCGACCAGCCGTAAGGGTGGAGTCCGCAGCGAAGTGGGCCGCTCGGCGGGTGGACAACCAGCCGCGCGTTCTACCGGGTGCCGGGGCTTCTCGCCTGCCCGGCAGCGCATCTCATGCAGAGACGGTCGAGCCGCCCGTTCTCATCTTGGGGATCTTGACGCTCGAGCCGTTCGCGTACACGACTCGGAAACCGAGGTGACTGGCCAGGGGCGCCCAGCGCGCGGAGGAGGCCAGTTGCTCGGCGCTGTCGACCCTGCCGCTGTTGACCAGCCGATCCAGGATCACCATCTCGAACGCGGCGGACTCGATCCAGTCCACCTGCTTCGTGAAGCCACACACCAGCGATGCGCCGGTCTCATACAAAAAGTCGGTCAGGTACGAGTCGGATCCACGCAGCACCGAGCATCCGCCGATGTAGATGCGCTTTCCGTGCCATCGGCCCGGGATCCATCCAGCGACCTCGTCGAGACTGGTCGAGTGGGACCGCGACAGCCACATGTGCCTGGGCGAACCGTGCAACGCGAAGAAGCCGACCTGGTAGGCCGCGTAACGGGCCGTCAACCATTTCTCCAGGTGGTACCTCAACTGATCCCGCGTGACGGCGCTGCGATGAATGTGCCTGAGACTCCCCAACCGCTCCAGCATGTCCAAGGTCGGCAGCACCGTGCGGCGCTTGGTGAGGTCGTGGTCCCACTCACCCTCGATGCAGAACACGCCCTTCGGCTGCGGCACGCGAATCCTCCTCGCAGAGATCGGAGTCGCTACGCTACGAAACAATTCCGACGAGCGCCATCCTGGAAAGGGTCCGAAATAATTGTCCGGGATCCTCTACAGTGCCGCGATGATCCCCTCTGTCGGCGGTTGCGTCTGCGTCCGCTCCCTACACTGCCCAGCCCGTCCCCGGGGGAGCCTGAAGATCAAGCGGGTTGGCGGCCGCCAAGGCACTGGTCGAACCGAAACCGCAGTTCTTCGACGCGGCCACCACCGCCAAGGCCGACGAGCCCTTCTTGTTCGAAGTCGATCTCTCCAGCTCGCGACCCGTCGCCCCGTGATCAGACGCTGCGTCAACCGGTGAGCGTACGGCCGGCGCACATATGAAAGGGCAGAAACGTGTCGAAGTACGACGGCCTGCGCGATCACCTTCGGACCCGTGCCGGCACGGTCACCTACAGCCTGGACGAGGTGTCGGACCTGGTGCCCGGCGGCTTGCCACCCTCCGCCTACCGCTACGCGGCCTGGTGGGCGAACGGTGACCGCACACACTCGCACAGCCGCTCATGGCAGGATGCCGGCTACACGGCGCACCCCGACCTGACGCTGCGGCGGGTCCGCTTCGTGCCGGCGCCGCGCATCGGCCGCTAGATCTCGATCACCGCGTTCGGGTCCGCCCACACCGAACGCAGTTCCACGATGTCGTTGAGCGGCGAGTGTTTGGCGACCTCGACGATTCCTGTCACACAGGCGCGGATGGTTTCCGGGTCGCGGTCCTCGATGGCCTTATCGAGCCGGGTGAAGAAGCCCTGATGCAGCTCCCGGCGCTCGGCGAAAACGCGGTCCAGATAATCCCGCAGGCCCTGACTCGCCGCGCTGATCCTGGCGATCTCCTTGTCGCGCTCCGCTTCGATGCGGGTGCGTTCGGTCATGTTCGCGTCGACGCGCTTCGCCACGTCGACGATCGCCATGAGGAACTGCGCGGCGTCCGGTGCTGCAGCGACCCAGCCGACCTTTTCACCGGCAGTTCCGCGGGTGTCAGGCATGTGCACTCTCCGGGTCGTAGTCGCGGTACTTGACGACAAGGAATTCACCGCTGGGGTCGAGCGTCAGATCCTCGTTCACGACGGGCGCCGCGCTGACCTCGGCGACGCCCTTGACGACGAGCAGCGCCGTCTGGAGGAGGTGCGCGTGGTCGTCACGAGCGAGATCGAAGCCGCCGGGCTCGCGTTCGGCCTGCTCCAGGCCGTCGATGGTCTCGCCTGCGCGCCGTACGAGATCGGCCAGCACGTCCTGCATCTCGTCGACTCGCTCGTCGATGCCCCGAAGGAGTTCGTTCTGGTGGTGGTATTTGGCGATCGCCGCCTTGACGTCCGCGTCGTACTTGGCGATCGCCGTGTCGGCGTCGGACTTCGACTTGATCATCAGCCCGACGGTGAGCGCGACCGCCGGCACCGCGGTGATGATGTTGAGCCGGAGCGCACCCGCCGCGATCCCTCCGCCCCCGACGACCTTGGCGCCGCCGCCGATCGCTGCGAGGGTGGCCTTCTTCGCCGCGGCACCGCTCAACGCGTTGATCGCCGTGCCGGTGGACGACGTGGCCACCTTCGCCACCGTGGCGTAGGTGGCGGCAGCGAGGCCGTTGCCCGTGGCGGCGGATACGATGCCGGCCATCGCGGCCGCGACCTCACCGGGGCCGGCAACCTCGGGGGACGCCTCGATCTCGCGATTCTCGGGCGCCTCACCATCCTCGACGATTTGGCGTCCACGCATCCGCAACTGGCGCTCGTTGCGTTCGGCGAACGCCTTCATGCGGGGAATCACGGAGTCGAGGGCCGCCTGCTGGTGCTCGCCCAACCCTCTGAGCCTTTCCGAGGTGGAATCGGCGGCGGCCCGGTGCTTCGCGTACTCCTCGTCGTGCTCGCTGGTTATCTCTTCGAGTTTGCCCTTCGCCTGATTCTCGATGATCTTATTTCCGATAAGACTGACCGCCGTCGTTCCCGCAGCGACGGCGATCAGGACTAAAGGGAGCGGCACGGGTCCACCTCAACATTCATCGTTACTTCCGCGGGCGACACCGTAACAAGCACTCTCCGCCAAGCGCACCGGCCGACGGTCCCGACATATTCATCCATCTGGTGCCGTCGTGAGCGTCGCTCGCCACGCCGGCTCGTCATCGCCGGTCAGCAGGAGCACTCCGCTGCCAACGCAGACGGCCGGCCAGACCGGGTCCGTGCAGCGTGACGTCAGCAGGACCGCGGTCACGGCGACACCCCTGGTGGCGAGCCGGTGCCGGTACTCCAGCACCTGCCCGAGGCCGAGCCGGAGCTGATCGGCCTCGTTGTCACCGACCACGCTCTTCGCCTCGGCGATGAACTGGCGTCCGTCCGCGTCCCGCCACGCCACGTCGACGCTCACCCCGGCCAGACCGGCTCCCGCTGCCAGGTCCGAACGGGCCAGGTGGGCGATCAGCGCCCGGCAGAGGCGGTCGTGCTCGCTCACCCCGGCCCGGTAGGCGTCGGCGTCGAACGACCGCTGCGCCGGCAGGTCACCGGTCGGCGCCGCACCGGTGTACGGCCGGTCGAAGCCGTTCCCGCCACCGGTCGGCGCGTCCAGGCCGTCGCCGTCCAGCAACTGCGACGCCCGCCACGCTCGTGCGACGACTTCTGGCCGGTACCGGCCCTCGAACGAGTACGGTCCGGCGGCCACCCAGCAGGACAACAGTCGCATGCCGGCGACGACCGGCGGCTGCCGCAGCAGCCAACGCGCCGTGGCGAGATCTGGACAGGTGACGAGGACCTTGTCCTCCGCAAGAGTCCTCGTGCTGTCGTCCGCCACCTCGATGCCTCGGCGCTGCCACTCCTCCAGATCGACCGCGCCGGCGTCCATTGCCGACACGATTGGCGCGGCGTGCGACCGGAGCCAGATCTCCTCGCCCGTCTCGTACAGTCCGAAGATCTCCAGCACCCCGACCGTCAGCCGCAACATGGCGGGTGCGGCATCGTCCAGGTGGGACAGAATCCAGTACCTGCCGGCGGTGCCGGCGGCTTCCGGTACGACAGTGCGGGCCACCCAGCCGGCGAGCGCCCATGCCTGACGGCCGGTCTCGTCGAGGCCGGCCGTCCAGTCACCGTCGACAGCGCCGGGCACCGGGTCGAGCGGCGACGGCGCGGGAGCCCGGAAGACCCAGGCGGCCAGGTCGGCGGGGAGTCGTGAGCTGCCAGAGACGGGAGCGGCGCACGGCGAGCATCTCGGTCACGTCCGCCACGTCGTCCGCGTTCCACCATCTTCCGCCGGCGTCGGCCTCGGCCAGTTCGGTCATGGGCGACCTCGGGTCCTTCCGGATACATCGGTCAGCGCGTGCGGCGGTGCCGCCGTACGTAGGTGAAGCCATCGGGGAGGGGCCTGTCGACGATAGCGGCGGCGCGTACCGCTTCGCGGTGTGCCTGGATCATGTCGGCGGAGGCACGGGCACCCGCGGGGAGGCGTCGTACGAAACCGTCGACCCAGTGGTCGCGGCGGGAGCGTCGGTCGCTGGTCCGATGGTCGTGCTCGGGGGTGACGCTTGTGACAGTCGGCGTGTATCGCAGCAGGTCCACCGGTTCCTGACCTCGTCGGGGCGGATAGCTCGGCATGCCTTCGTGGTCCAGGCTCCCCGGGATCCGCGTGATGCGCCGGTCGCGGATCAGGTCGTGCACGGCCCGCCGGATCCTTTCGGAGCGGTCCGGCGGAAGACCGAGTTCCACGCAGTTACGCACCAGGGCGTCCTCCGCCAGCACGGCGCTCCCGTCGGGGCTGAGGTGCCCGAGCTTCCGGAGGGTGCGCAGCACCCAGCCGGAATCCGAGAGGTCGGGCACCTTGCTCGTGGATTCCGAGCCGGGGGCGTTCTCCCGCACGACGACTTGGAGGTTGTAGTGGTGGCGGTAGGTGTCTCCGTCGACCCTCTGGGGCTTGTGTAGAAGGTGTGTGCGTGCCGTCAGTGCGCCGTCGGCTGAACCCCATTCGAGGGTCATCTCGGTGCCCGGCAGGAGCGCCGTGGGCCAGACGACACCGTGCAGTTCCCAACGCGGCCCGACCTGCCGGATCAGTACCTCGCTCTCCACCCGCTCGGATCCGGCGTGGTCGACGGTGAGCGCGATCCGCCCACCCGCAGCGGGCATGCCGTTCAAGGGGCCCGGCAGGGGGCACCAGCCGCCGATGATCTGCGCCCGCCCGAGCGCCAGCGTCCAGCGTGGTCGCCGGTCGTCGGGTCCGTCGGGTGGAGCGGACGCGGTAGTGACGTTCGTTGTGTCGGCCAGGCGCTGGAACTCTTCGGAGACCTTGTCCGCGAGCGCCTTCACGTGCGCCGCGCGTCCCTTGCCCCGCCCCGCGGCGAGGGCGGCGACCGCCAGGCGGTGCGCTGCCTCCGCGCCCCGATGCCGTTCCGCGCAGTCGTCACCGGTGGCGAACAGCTTGCCGCGACGCCTGAGCAGCGCGCGGAGGAGGTCCCGGGTCCGCGCCGACACCGGGAAACCGAGCGCCTCGGGTACGAGTTGACGGTCCACGACATACGTGGCGACCGACGCGGCCCGCTGATCGCGGCACACGATCTGGACGTTCGACAGTTCGCCGCCGAGGTCCAGCGCGGCATGGCAGATGGCCTGTAGCCACGCGTCGTGCTCGTTGAGAGCTTGGTCCGCCCCGATGCGCAGCTCGCCGTGCTCGCTGATCCAGGCGAACCCGAACCGCTCCTCAGTGAATGCGATGGAGACGACGCCGACCATGCGTGCCAGCTCGGTCGGTATTTCCTTGAGCAGATCCGGGCAGAGGAAGGTATCGCGTGGGTGGTCGCACGCCGAGACCGTGCTCGGGTCGGTGGCCGCGTCTGCCTCCGTGCATCCGGTGTCGACTGGCGGCGTGGTGGTCGGGCCGGGCAGGTCGACCGGCGGCGCGGTGATCGGCGTGCCAGCCGGGCTCGGCTGGTCGAGCGGTTGCAGACGTTCGCGTACGGCTTGGACGATCGTCGCTGTGCAGGTGACGTGTGACCGCTTCGCACCTGGGTTACGGCACTGTCGCTTGTGTTCTTTGATCGCCCGGTCGACCTGACGGGCCAGTGCCGGATCGGCCCGGCGGACCGCATCAACCGCCTCGGCCAGCGCGTCTACGCGTCCGTTCACGGTCTTCCCGTCCCGGTGGGGGCGCCGCGACCGCCACTCCAGCACCGTGAGTTGAGCCTCCAGGCATCGGGCGCTTCCCCGGGCGTACGATTCGCCGGCACGGCGTAGCCGGGCGATGGTGCTCTTGCCTTCCTGCGCCCGCGTCGCGGCTTCCGCCGACCGGCGGGCTACGACGAGTTCCGTGACGATGTCCTCGGTGGCTGCCGCCCACTGCTCCGCCACTGCCGGATGGGCGAGCGACTCGTCGTGATTCCAGCGGCCGACGTCGGCGACGGCTTCCCGCACGAAGTGAGCACGGTCGAGCTTTCTCAGCCGCTGGACCTCACCGGACAGCTCGGGGAGCGACTCCCCGCGGTGCGTGTAAAGCCAGGACCAGACGTTTTCGGTGGGCGGGCTGGGCTCCGCGCGCTGCTCACCGCGACGGCGACGCGCTTCCGCGAACGCCTTGTCGAAGGCGGAGCGGGCGATTTCCCGCACGACCTGAGCCTTGACGGGCTCGCTGGGCGACTCGCCGCTGACGGGCGCGCCGCGCGCGTGGCAGGCGGCCCGGAACGTCTCGACCGCTTCCTCCCGACGGAGAGCCAGCTCGTCACGAAGCCGCGCCAGGTCGTCCACCTTGCCGCCGGTGACCTCAGCGATGCGTACCTCGATGTCGACCAGCATCTCCGCATACCTGATCGCGGCGATGCCGGCTGGTTCACCGGCCCGCCCCCGGATGAGCTCCCGGTCGGCGGCGGAGAGGGTCTTGCCCTCGGCGACCGATCGATGCAGTGCGGAGAGCCACACCATGTCCCGGGGCAGCGGGCTGACGGCGGACGCGCGTTCCGAGCGCGGCTTGGGCACCTTCACCGCAGGTGTCAGCTCCTCGGACGCCGACCACGGGTGGTCTTGGGCGGACGCCACGAGCGGAGCGCCTCGTCGGTGAGGTGCAGCCGGTTGGTGGTCTCGGCGAGGAACCCGGCGTAGATGTCCGCTGGCGAGGACCCCCACATCGGGTCGAACTCGCCGTGCCACTGGCGTACCCAGGGAAGGATCTCGCGCAACCCCGCGACCAGCGGCAACAGCCGGTCGGCGGCCCAGCCGTCCTCCTGCTCGCGGGCGACGATCAGGGTGGCGAGGGCCTGGGCCTGCTCGCGGTGGTCCCAGCCGGCCCAGCCGACCAGCAGCGACGGGTCACCGTCGCGGCCGGCACCGGGGTACGAGACGAAGCGTTCCTTGGGTACGTCGAGCTTGCCCCGGTGCTTCCAGTAGCTGCCCTTGAGGAAGTCCGCCGAGGTGTACTTCGGCGGCACCGGGATCTGCTTGCGGAACTCCCGCTGCGCCGCCTCGTCGGCCAGCGCGTCCTCGGCCCGCTGCAGGTCCCACACCTCCTCCCAGTCGGCGCGCTTGGCCAGGCCGGAGTCCTTGTAGCGCAGCGCGGCCAGGTGCGGCACGTGCTCGTCGGCGACCAGGTCGGCGATCACCTTGCCGAGGTCCTGGCCGGGTGCGTAGAGGCCGGCGACGGTGAGCACGTCGGCGTCGCGGCGCAGCTCGTCCGCGAGTTGCGCGGTGGTCAGCGGGCGCGGCTGCTCCAGCCCGTCGACGTGGTGATACCACAGCTCCCGCGCCTCGCACCGGTCCAGCAGCCAGTCGCGCAGCGCCTTACGCTGCATCACCTCCCAGCCGTCGGTGGCCCACCGCCGCTTGCACTCCGGCCGCTCGATCAGCCCGATGTTGCGGTTGCCCTCGATGACCGCGATCCGCCGCTCCACGATCGCCCGATATTCGGGCGACCAGTGCGCCGGCAGCTCGGTGATCGGCGTCGACCCGTGCCGGGCGAACCACTGCGTTTCCACGCCCTCGTCGCGCATCTTGCGGGCGAGCACGATCTCGAACGCCCGCTCCCCCAGCTTCAACTCCGGCACCGAACCGGCCGGGGCTGTCAACTCCTCGTCCAGCAGCCCGTAGAGCGAGTAGACCTGCCAGTCCAACTCCTCCTGCAACGCGATCATCCGCGCCCGGACTGAGTGCCACTCGTCGCAAGCGGCGATCAGCCGCTCGCGGGTGGTCACCCCGGAGGCCGCGACCGCGGCCGCGGTGACGGTGGCGAGCCGCTGTGCCAGCCCGTCGATCTCCCGGCTCAGTTCAAGAGGGTACGCCGAAGGCAGTGGAAGATTCTGCAGCTTCGTCCCAGTGAACTCGTAGAACCGTTCCCAGTCCTCGCTAGCAATACCACCACCGATTCCCCCGTTTCCTCGATCAAAGCTGACTCGCTTCAGCCAGAAGCAGCCGGTCGAACTGTTGAGCACACCGAGGATTTGCAGGTGCTCAGCCTCCGACGACGCGTCCGCGAGTTTGATGATAGGGGCGGTTCGGTTAAAAACCTTTCCACCACGGTCCAATACAAAGTGGTTATGCGTACCAACAAATGCAAATGCAATCGATACTGGCGTCCGATGCCGCGCCGCAAAGTACATACCCAGGTCGTACCAGCGAAGCCCCCGCTCGCTGGGCACCTTGCCGAAGTAGAGGCGACGCGCCAAGTTTGTTCGCATACTCCACAGGTAACGCAAAGTCAAAGGCAGGAGAGAACGCTGGGTTCCTTCGACCCGATACGGCATAACGGTGGAGGCTGGAGTTACTAAGAGGAAATCCCGGACGTCATCCCCATTGACTATCGGGACGACATCGACATCCAGCCGCATGCGGCGAAGAAAAGCGTCAGGTAGGAGGAATGCGTCGTCCTCAAGAGTGAGAACTGTCATCCCAACGTCAACACCTTCTCCCGCGAGTGTTTTGGGCGCTGCCTCCAGCAGTCTCATGACGTCGTCTGCACCGCCCCCATACAAGCTCCAGGGATGGGAGGCGAGATCTGCCCGCACCGTGTCAGCGACACTGACCCATTTACTCTGAGAGCCAGGGGAGTTGACCTGTCGAACGATGGCTTGCCAGACGACACCCCGGCGTGGGTCGGCCGGGGCACTTGGTTCGCCGCGGATGCCCATCACGGCGCGGATGGTGCCGGCCCGGCCACGGTTGGTGTTGCGGCCGACCAGGATGACCGTCGGGGTGCCGTGGCCGGGGATGTAGGCGCCGGAGGTGTCGATGACGTGGGTTAGGTTGACCTCGATGGCGAAAAGCTTCTCGATCATCTTTTTACCGAACTCGCGCTTCATGAACGAGTTGGCCGTGATCTGCCCGACGTGCCCCGCACCCTTGCCTTCCCCGTCGCCGGGCTTGGCGAGTTGGAAGAACCGCTGCGCGAACGGCACCGACAGGGCGTACTTGCCGGAGCAGGCGTCGTACATCTCGCGGTATGCCTCATTGAGGCCCTTGTCCTTGACCGTGATGTAGGGCGGGTTGCCGACCACGACGTGATAGCGGCCGGGGCTGAGGATTCCGGAGTGCTCCTGCACGTCCTCGGTCGTGTAGGCGAACTCAGTCATCGAGTCCTCGCCGAACAGCATGGCCTGCCGTCGCTTGATCAGCGAGTCGCCGACGGCGAGGTGCATCGGAAAGGTGTAGCCGGCCGAGTCGGCGAGCGTCTTGACGTTACAGGCGCGCAGGGCTGCGACCAGCAGGCGGAAACGCGCGATGGCGACCGCGAAGGGGTTGATGTCGACGCCGTGGACGGCGTCGAGGGCGAGGCGTACCCGCTCGTGGGGGTCACGGTTGGGGGCGTGCTGCTCCCACTCATTCAGGAGACGGTGGAAGGCGCCGAGGGCAAAGTGGCCCGAGCCGCAGGTCGGGTCGATCATCTTGACCACGTCGTGGCCGAACTCGGCGATCGCCGGGGTGAGGGTCAGGTCGAGGATGAACTCCTCGACGAACTCCGGCGTCTGCAGCAGGGCATAGGTCTTGCGGGCCGCCTCGGAGAGGTCCTGGTAGAGGTCGCCGAGGAAGCGAGTGTCCCACTCCGAGTCGGTGAAGTCGTGGACCAGGCTGCCGGTCTCGCCGCGCTGACGCCAGAAGCCGATCAGTTCCTTGGCCGCGTCGTGGGACAGCGGGATCTGGTAGAGCGCATTGTGCCGCTTGTCGAACAGCGACTTGCCGGCTTGAGTGCTGGCGATGACTTCGAAGCCCTGGTGGAGCCAGTCGCGCAGGGTCTTGTCGGGCTGGTCGCGGAAGAACTGCGCCTCGGCCTCCTCGGCGAGGACCAGGCGGTCCCCCGGGCCGGCGAGGTAGGGGTCGGGCAGCAGCCCGTTGTCCTCGCAGAAGCGTACAAAGACGGTGCCGAGCACCCAGGCGACGGCGGCCTGTGTCACCCGCTCGTCGCGCCACGCCGTCCAGGTGGCGGCGGTGCGGCCGACCTTGAAGGCGTGGTCGTACTCGCCACGCAGCTTGAGGCGCACCTCCTCGACCGACTCGGCCTGCTCCCGCAGGTCCTTTTCCAGGTTCTTGACCTGCTTCTGCAGATCGGACAAGAGCAGCTTCCGGTCGATCACCCGAAGACTCTAACCGTCCCGTCGACGGGACGGGGGCACCCGTAAGTACCGATCTGGTCGACAGGCCGCTACCGAATCAGGCTCGGACGACGGCTCACATCGTCGCGTCGAGAAAAGTGACCACGGCCCGACGGAAGTCGTGCGGGTTCTCTACCCACGGCAGATGACCGGATCCGGGAAGGCTGACCCGCTCGCAGTTCGGCAACGCCTTCGCCAGCGAATCGACGCCCCAGCGGGGACGGATGTCCTCGGGGCCGTCGATGATCAGCACGGGCAGGTCGAGCGCCCGGCACCGCGCGGCGATGTCGGCTTCCCTCAGCTCCCGTTTCACCTCGGCGTTGACGGCCTGATTGCAGTCGCGGTTGATACCCAGCCACGGCGTGGCCATGTCCTCGGCGTGCATCATGGCCGCGTCGGGGTCGGCGAAGTCGGCCGACCACTGCAGGATCGCCCGTTCGCGTTCCTCGGCAGGAGTGAGGGTGCGTGTACCCAGCGCCTCCCACCGGTTCAGATGGGGCCCGAGCCGCCGCCTGAGATTCCGCTCGTAGTGCGGATGCCAGCCGCGATCGGGGTCGATGCCGGTGCCGGAGACGTAGATCAGGTGACTGACCCGCTCCGGGTGTTCGATCGCGTACCGCAGCGCCAGGTGCGCGCCCCACGAATGGCCCAGCACTGCCGTTCGCGGGCCGGCCAGGCGCTCGCGTACCGCGTCGAGGTCGGCGACGAACGGCCGACCGAGTACGGACCGCGCCGCTCGGAACGCCCGCAACCACGCTGGTCCCACCGGATGACACGGGCGCGCCCGTCGAGCAGCCGGGCGACCGGGCCGAGGTAGTCCCACATGCCCGGGCCGCCGTGGCAGAGCACCAGCGGCGACCCGGTGCCGGCCTGGCCGGCCCACAGGCGACAACCGTCTTCGGTACGCACGTCCGCAGTCATCACCGACAGTATGGCGAGTCGCGCGCCGCCGGTGGAGTCTGGACTGACGCCGGGTTACGGCTCGCGCATCCAGAGTTTCGGATCATTCACGAAGACGCCCTTGCCTTGGTGCCGCCAGATCACCCGAAGCGCTTCGAGCCGCACGTAGACCTGCTTCACGGTAGACGGGCTGACGCTGTGCGTCGCGGCGAGCTGCGAGATCGATGGCAGCTTGTCGCCCGGCTTGAGCTTCTTGGCTCTGATGTCGGCGACGATCTGGTCGGCGATCCGGATGTAGTCGGCGGTAATCGGCATGGCTCCCCCTGCGTGGCACGCCAATTCGATCACGCAACGACACCTTGCAACAACTCAACGTTTGGTTCAGGTGACTGGGACAGCTAAGTTGGCAACGCCCCTCCCCTTGCGTGGCAACAAGGAGCAGGGGCTCCCCCGGTCGGGGCGGGTGTGCGTACCCGTCCCGACCCTCCGGACTGTTCCGCCTTCGTACCGCCGATCTGGGCTGCGGGGGCGGAGCGGGCGGGTCGTCCGCGGCCGGCGTGCGGACGGCCCGCCCTTCCAGACCCACCACACCGACCCGCCGCGTCTCCGCCTGCCCCGGAAAGGACCGAAGTGACGCAGTATCGAACCGGCCAGCTCTACGGGACCGGTCTACCGGCCCGGATGACCCCGCACGAGGTGCGCACCCATGCCTTCGATCCCCGTCGGCGGGGCGTCGACCCCGATCAGGTACGCGAGTTCCAGGCCCGGGTCGCCGACGAGCTGACCGAGCTGCACCGGCAGGTACGCCTGCTCGCGCAGGAGAACGACAGGCTCAAGCGCGCCCTGCGGGACTGGCAGACCATGCACGCCCGGGAGTGCCGCCCGCCGAACGACGGCCCCTGGTAACGGTGCGCCCGCAACCCGGCGACCTGCTGCGGGTCGACGGTCGCGCCTCGGTGCAGTTCGGCGGCGACCGCGGCCTGACGTTCCGGGTCGTGTCGGTCGGCCCGGAGGTGCCGCACACCGGCTGGATCTGGCTGACCGGCTACGTGCTCAACCGTCGTGGCACCGCGACGGTCAAGCGGGAGATCTTCGTCCAGACGACCGGCCTGCGTCGTCATGTCGACATCCCGACCCCGGGCCGCGCTCGCGCCGCCCGCCCCTATGCTGCTCGGAATGACCAGGGTGACGGCGAAGCAGCTCGCCACGGCGAGGGGCTGCGTGCTCGGGCTGATGCTCGGTGACGCGGTGGGCGTGACTGGCGGCCATCTGCCGGCCGAAGGCCCGTTACGGGCGACGAGCGCCGGCCAACTCGCCTGCTTCACCATCGAGGGCATCATCCGCGCCGACGTCCGGGGAACACACAAGGGAATCTGCCATCCGCCCAGCGTCGTGTGGCACGCCTACACGCGCTGGGCATCGGTGCAGGGCATCCCTGGGATCAGACCTTGGAGGGACGAGAATTGGCCGGACGGCTGGCTTGCACAAGTCCCCGCATTGGGTCTTCGCCGGGGGTCCGCCCCGGCCACCGTGTCCGCCCTGCAAGCCAGGCCGGTGTTGGATCCCGACGACGACCGTGTCTGGACCAGTCTCGGGGCGCACGGGCTCACCCGTACCCTGCCCGCCGGCCTGATCGAGTGGTGGCATCCGGAGCCCGGTCGGTTTGCTGCGGAGGTGGCTGCTACTACGCACGGTCCCGAGGCGGTGGACGCCGCCGCACTGGGCGCGACGATGATCAGCGCGGTGGCCAAGGGCCATGGTGTCGAGGAGTCGGTGGAGCGGGCGCAACGGGAGTGCCAGAGTTTCCTCCGGGTGCTGACCGGTCGGCCGTTCGCCGAGGCGGCGCAAGCAGCTCGGGAGCATCCGCGTGACCCGGAGGCGCTGACACGGCTCGTCCCCGACGGCCGCGCGCTGTCAGCGCTCGCGGGAGCCGTCTACGTCGCCCTGTCGTTCCCCGACCGGGGGCAACTGCACGACGCCCTGCTGTTCGCCGCCTCCGCACCGCACGGTCGGCATGCGGCAGCGACCGTAGGAGCGCTGCTCGGCGCGCGGCACGGCGTGAACGCGCTCCCGGTCGGACTGGTGTCCCGGCTGGAACTGGCCTGGGTCGCCGATGTGCTGGCACGTGACCTGCTCGCCGAGTTCGTTGACAGGCCGTCAGGCACCGAGTACACCGACGGGAGCGATCCGGACTGGTGGGACCGCTACCCCGGCTGGTGACCCGGACTCCGCAGCGCCATCCACGACGATCATCCCCGCACGAACCGGGCCGAGACGGTAGGAAGGTCGCATGGAGTTCGCCGTCGAGGTTCAACCGCCTGACAGTCCTGGCGGGCTGTCCACCCGCCACCTCGCAGACGGCTCCCGGGTGGTGGAACTCGCCGCCGCGATAGCGGCGATCAGCAACCGGCTGACCGCCGAACTGGAAGGCACGCCGAGTTCCGGACAGGACTGGCTGCTTGACGAGGTGGAGATGACGTTCCACCTCGATTTCCTGCCCGGAACCGGAGTCGTGCTCGTGCGTGACGACACCCGCCACGCCGTCTCGGTGAAATGCAGGTTCACCCGTGCGTCGGAATCCTCGGAGGAGCCGACACAAGCGCCATGAAACGTACGCGTCTCTGGCTGGGAATCCTCGGCCTCGTCAGCACCAGCTACCTGATCTTCGAGCCGGTCGAGCGCCTCACGTTGGCTTGGGCGAGGTTGACGGAGTTCGGGCCGTACGCCTTGATCGCTCTCGCGATCCTGAACCTGGGCCGGGCGGTGACACGATCGGCCCTCGTCCTCGTGGGTCCCGCCATCCTGGTCACGATCGCCGTCGCGCTGGCGTACCGGCCGGAGGTCGGCTCAGCGGATGCCGTCGACCTCGCCGTCGCGCTGGCGTTCTTCGGCGCCGTCGCGTTGGTGATGTCGGCCGTGACGGACGAGCAGTTGTGGACCCGCGTGATGTGGACCGGTCGGGTCGCGGCGCTGGCCGCTCTGCGCGGGCGACTGCGAGCGGTCGCGGTTCTCGGTGAGATACGCGTCGACATGCTTCAGTCACAGCCCCACGGAAAGCCTGTCCTCACCGCGGTGGCAGTGGGAGGCCGAGTGGTAGTGGATGTCCCACGCGAATGGCGCATTCTGGCCCGGCCCCCTGCCGGGCCGCTTCTCCTCGTGCGCGAGATGGGCCGCCGCGATCTACCGGACATGGGCGACGCAGACTTGGAGGTTCGGCTGGTCGGCCTGGGTGGCGCACTCGAGCTGCGCCGCAGCTAATCCCGGCCGGGATGCACGTAGTTCAGGGTCAGGTGCTCCTCCGCTGACGGCGGATCCGGCATGCCGTCGCTGATCTCGAAGAAGTGCGAGAGTTCCCGGTTGCGCGCTGCCTCGTTCTTCGGGGTGGCGGGAAGACCGAGGTGAAGGCTCTGGAGAAGGTCGAAGCGATGCAGGTCGTAGGCGACCGACATGGCCACCCCTTGATTGGCTGCCGCCGCGATGGCGGCCCGGTAGGCGGCCACAGCCAGCAGGAGCAGGGTGAACGGCACCAGCAGCATCCAACGGTCGTTGGCGAAGGCCACGAAGCCCAGCGCACTCATGATCAAGAAGGTGACCGCAAGGTTCGCCGAGGCGTCGACGCCGTCGCTGTCCGAGTCGAACTCGCCAGCGATCTTCTCGTTGAGCAGCGGATAGAGGCGGGGCCACGTCCGGAGTGTGTTCAGGGCGTAGCGCTCACCCGCCACCCGCTCGTTGCGCCGGAGGGTGTTGCCGAGCATCGTCGGCAACACCGGCTCAGCCCCGGGCGGATACGCCATCAGCTTCGCCTCTGCCCGCTCGAGTCGCATCTCTTGGCTCCGTACACGCCGCTGCTCCCGGATCTGCTCCGCGATCGGCATGTTGGCGAGTCGTGCGTCGTCGACGCTGTCGATGCGCTCGTTCACCACCCGGCGCAGCCGGTGCCGACGCCGGGTGTGGAACGCGGTGGCGGCCCGATACGGGAACGCACCCAACCGACTACGCCAGTAACCCTCCATGATGCGGACCAGGCGTATCTGGAACGGCTGGATCACTGTGGTCAGCGTGATCACCAGGAGTGCGAACATCAGCAGACCGCCGGCGTCCGTCTTGAACCTGACGTTCGACAACGCCTCGGGGAACAGCAGCGGGCCGTTGTTGGTGAACGCGTCGATCGTCACGAGCACCCACACGTACGCGACCAGGATGGCATTCGGCAGCAGTCCGACGATCAGCAGACGGCCGAAGTTCGCGGCCGTCGAGGTGAACAGGGCGCCCAGCCACATGTCTCCCCCCTCAGTCCGTACGCAGTGGAGGAGGAGCATGCACGCCCGGCTGGACATGTTGACTCAGGTCCGGGTCGAACTCACGGGGATATACCAGGATCTGCCCGCAGCCGGGGCAAGAATATTCGTTGACGAACACCTTCCGCGTTCCCGCCCCCGCATGCTGCGAACACCGGATGTGGCGGTCGTCCGCGAGCATCAGATCACTCACCCACTGACAACCGGGCGCCCGACAGAGATAGACGAATCGAGGACGACCATTCGGCTCGCCCCTGAGCGACAGCCGAAACCTGGACCAGGCTAGTGGCAGCCGGGAAATGAGGATCAGCAGCAGCCATGATCTCACCCGGCTCCTCCTCGAGTGAGGCTGTCGTGACAGCGAGTTTGCCACGGCGCCCACACCCAGAGGAACGAGCCGATCGGTCGGGTAGCTGACTCGCCTGTCGCAGGGTGACCGCTGTCAGGCGACCGCGGCGCTGCGGTGTGCGTTGACGACCCAGGCGTCCGGCAGCCCGATCCACTCGTTGTCGCCCACCCGCACCACAGTGCCGTCGAGCTTCGGGAGCATCGCCGGGTCGTCCATCGGGCACAGCACCCACACACTCCCCGTCCCGGCGCGCGCCGCGTCGGCCAGCTCGTGCAGCCCGTCCATCGCCCCGTAGCGGGCCAGCACCGCCGCGTCGTGCAGCAGCACCGGCCCGGCGTCGGCGCGCAACTGCGCGCGCAGACGCGGCAGGACGAGCCGCCACGCCTGCTCCACGTACTCACCGAGCTTGATGGCCGCCCGGGAGTTCTCCGGCGCGTTGTCCGCGCCCACCACCGTCTCCCAGGTGGGCTTCGGCCGGGCGTCGACCAGTCCCCGCAGTTCCCGTACGAACTCGGCGGCCACGCTGACCGGCCGGGCGTCGAAGCGGCGGACCAGCTCGTCGCGCGCCGGCACGGCGCGGTTGAGGCGTACCGTCAGGGCCCGGAACCCGCCCGCGGACCGCGCGCCGGTCAGGCGTTCCTCGGCGCGCATCGCCTGGGCCAGCTCCGGGGACTCGGCCGCCCACCGGCTCGGCAGGGCGCTCGCCGACGAGTGCCGCTGGATGATCGACATCGACGACGAGCCGGTGCGGGGTCGCGGCACGAACCGGTCTCCGACGCGGCGCAGGTCGAAACCCGCCTCGGTGAGGAGGCTGTCCAGCCTGTGGTCCATCGGCAGGGGGTCCAGCTCCGGGAAGCGCGCCGAGACGCGCTGCTGCACCTGCTCGGGACTCAGGGCCCGCTGGTTGCCGGCGCCGGGGGACACCACGCCGGCCTGGGCGAGCCGCAGCGCGCGTACCGGGTCGAGGTCGCGCGGATACAGCTCCAGCCGCGCGGTGGCGGCGGCGCGCTCCGACGCCACGGCCGCGAGCTGCACCCGTCGCCGCTCGTCGATCACGTCGGCGGCACCGCCGGGAGCGGTCACCGTGGCTAGGGTACGCATCACGGTGGCCGCGCTCGGCAGCACCTCACTGGCCGCGAGCCGGTCGGCGGCCTTGCCCAGCGCGTCGGCGTAGTCAAGCAGGGCCGGCGCCGCCGGGGTGTCCGGGGCGTCGTCGTCACCGGCCTCCAACGCGACGAGCAGGCGGTCACCGTGCGGGTGCGGCCGGCCGTCGATGTCGGCTCGGCCGTGCCGGCGCAGCAGGAGGCGGGGCTCCTCCTCCAGCGCATCGATCTCGACCGCAGCCCGCACCGCGGCCACCGCTATCGCCAGGCGCAGCTTATGGCCGGTGCGGACCGAACCACGGCTGGTGAGCAGCGCCGCCGCCAGCTCAGCGACGCCCATCACCCGGCCGCCGTCGCGCAGCAGCTCCACCACCTGGGTACGCACGCTGCGCACCACCGGCAGCTCGTGCCAGCGCTTGCGCTGCTTGCCGAGAATCTGCGCGATGCGGCCGGGGGTCACCCCGACGGCGGTGGCCACCAGCGGCTGCTGCGGCCAGAGCGGCAGCGCGGACAGCGTGCCGGTGGCGTCGGGCAGGTTCAGCAGCAGCCGCGTCGCCTCGATCTCGGCGGTGTTGCGCCCGTTGGACGCGGGTACGAGCAGCGTGGCGATCGCGTCGAGACCGACCCGCACCAGGTCGGCGCCGCCGCCGGTGGTCTCGGTCGCGGCCTCCGCACCGGCGGCCCGCCGCGCGGCCGGGGACGTCGGGATGGTCTCCCGCTCCCCCAGCCGGTTGCGCCACTCCTTGACCCGCCGCTGCAGCTCCTTGCGCGTCTTCGCGCCAAGGCCGGGCAGCGTGGCGAAGGTGTTGTTGCCCACCGCGAGCAGCTCGCCGACGGTTGTCGCCTCCACCCGGTGCGCGGCCGACACCGCCCGTGGGGTGAGCCCGGCCGCCTCCAGGACGGTCGCGCGGGTCGCCTTCGCCGCAGCTTCCTCACGAGCCTGCTCCGCGAGCTGCTCGTCCGGCTCCTCGGTCACGGTCTCCGGATGCTCGGAGCCGACCGGGGCGCTGGCGTCGGAGCGGCGGAACACCTGCTGCCACGCGTCGCGCATGTCCTTGAGCGAACCGAAGCGGCGACGGTGGTCGCGGTGCAGCGCCTGCTGGAAGAACTCCACCAGACCGTCGCGCACCGCCGGGTCGAACGCCTCGACCGCGAGCACCGGAGGCCCCTCGGTGAGCTGCGGTTCGGTGCCCCCGTCGCCCCACACCGGCAGCTCACCGGAGGCCATCTCGTGCAGGGTGACCGCGAGCGCGTACCACTCGGCGTGCTTGTCGTAGACCTGCCGGTTCGCCGCACCGAGGAACGGATCCAGGTAGCGGGGTGTGCCGGCGGACAGCTCCTTGACCGAGACTCCGGCCAGGGAGAAGTCGAAGAGCACGAGCTGACGGGTACGGTTCGGCCGGATCCGCACCGCGATGTTGTCCGGCTTGATGTCCCGGTGGTAGACGCCCTCGCCCTCCAGGTAGTCGAGCGCGCCGAACAGGTAGTCGCTGTAGGTCTCCAGCTCGTCGACGGTGAGCCGGCCCTCGTCGCGGAGCTTGCGGGCCAGCGTCAGCTCGCCGGCGTGCTCCAGCACCACCACAGTACGGTCGGCGATGCGCAGCGGCTCCGGCCGGGCCAGCCGGATCACCCGGGAATCGGTCAGCGGGCCGAGCACCTTCGCCTCGTGGGCGAGCCGGGCCGCCTTCTCGTCGGACAGGCCGACCTTGAGCACCTCGTCACGGCCCGTGCGCTCGTTGCGGGCCAGGAACGCCCGGCAGGTCGAGCCGGTGCCGAGCTGCTTACGGACCGTCCACTCGCCGACCCGGTCGCCACCGCGCGCCTCCAGCGGGTCGGTCTGCTCCGGCTCCGGGTCGCCCGGGGGCGGGGCGGTCAGCTCGTTCTCGACCTCCTCCAGCATCTCCACGAAGTCGGCGACGGTGGTGAGCCGCTGCGCCGGCACTGGGGCGGTGGCCGCCTGGATCAGCTCGTCGGCGAACTCGCTTATCGCGTCGGTCTCCGACGAGGGCCGCAGGCCGTTGTCGCGGGCGAGCCGGGACAACAGCTCCTGGCGCTTCGCCGCGGGCGGCTGGCCGGTGAGTATGAGGTAGGCGAGCGCGCCCAGCCCGAACACGTCCATCGCGATCGGGTCGGGTCGTGGTGCGCTCAGCTCGGGCGCGAGATACGCCTCTGCCGACAGCTCGATGTGTGCGGCCGCGTGCGAGGAGAGGGTGACCGGATCGCCGCTGCTGCCCGCGTTGGTGTCCACCGCCCGGGTGGCGGCCTGCCAGTCACTGATCTGAAGCTGGGGGGTGAGCCACGCCTCCTCCTCGCTGCCTCCACGTCGCCGGCGGCCCGGCACGACCAGCACGCTGCGGGCGGACAGCGCACGGTGGTGCAGGTGCCGCCGGTGCGCGTAGGCGATCGCGTCGGCGAGCTGGCGCACCATGGCCACCCGGGTCAGCGGGTCGAGCCGGTCGCCGTACTGCGCGACATAGTGGTCGAGGCGGACGGCGCGAGGATCGTGGCGGAAGATCAGCGCCGGTCCCGCCTCGTGCGACTCGAGCGAGTCGACCCGCACGATTCCCGGGTGGTTGATGCCGTGCAGCACTGTCATCTCACGCCGGGCCGCGCGCTCGATGCTGGCCCGGTCGGCCTGGACGGCGTTGCGTTCCACCAGGTAGATGCGGATCCGGCGGTGCTCGCGTTCCAGCTCGCGGTGCCGGGCGTGGTGATCCTGCCAGGTCGGGCCGAGGTCGTACGGCCGCGACTCCAGCTCCCATGCCCCGACCTGGTAGTGCTTGCGGCTACGCGCTATGCCCACGGCTTCGAGAAGACCGGGCAGGGCTGCGGAGACCTCCTTGCTGAGCCGTTGCCGCTCGTCCTGCGGGGGGCGTTGCAGAAGCGAGCCGATGGTGGGTAGCGACCCCGGCTGGTGCCCCGGGGCGGGCTCGGGACCGTAGACGTTGTGCAGGTGGTGCTCGGACAGCGCGATGTGCAGGCCGGGCTTGGACAGGAACACCGCCGCTTGGACGAACGGCACCCGGATCGGGGCGCCGGGGCGACGGGCGGCGGCGGCCTGGAGCAGACTCTTGAGCTTCTTGGCCTTCTGATCGGCCAGGTGCAGCGGGTTGTCGAAGGTCCGGGTGCGGCTCGGGCTGGTCTGAATCCAGTTCGAGCCGCTGGACGTCAGCCGCCCGGTCAGGCTCTTGATCTCGATCAGGTAGAGCCCACCGGGGCCGGCGACCAGGAGGTCCACCTCGTAGGGGTGCCCGGTCTGGGCGGTGAAGGTGAAGTTCGACCAGGCGCGGTAGGGCTCGGTGTCGGGTAGCAGCGCTTGGACGTGCGCCAGCGCCTCCCGCTCGTGCGCGAACTGCGACGGGGTGATCGTCGTCCACCGGCCTTCCTGCATGCAGGAGATCCTAGGCCCCCGGCTGACCGACCTCGGCCTGCCGCTCGACGGCCACGTGGAGCCCGGCCCTGCCGGTCTCGAGGACACCTGTCAGTCCTGGGTGCCGGCGAACAGCGTCCAGGCGTCGATCTCCGTCGGCGCCAGCGGACGCGCCGGCAGGTAGGACGTCAGGTCGCGGAAGTCCGCCACCGCGTTGTGCACGCACACCGCGAGCGAGAAGTGCAGCAGTTCCCGCACCGCCTGTGCGTCGGGCGCCGTGACGTCGTCGAGCAGCGAGCTGCGGACATCAAGCGCGAACACCACGTGGCAGGCGCCCTGGTCGGCCTTCACGACGCAGTAGTAGCGCCCCGCCTCCGCCAGCCGGTTACGGATGTTCGCCCAGGCCATCGCCCCGGAGATGTCCGGCACGTCGGCGCCGGCCACGCAGGCCATCCGCAGGATCCAGCGGGCCGGGTCGTCCGGCGACACCGCGCCGTAGACCAGCACCAGGCCGCCGCGATGGAAGACGGCGAAGCCCTGCACGTCCGGGGTGAGGTGCAGGAAGTCCGGGGTCCAGACCCGGTCGTACTGCCGCTCGGCGAGGGACCGCAGGAACTGCACGGCCCGGCCGGTGGCGTGGCGAGCGTCAACACCCATGCGTTCTGGTCCTCCCCCGAAGGATCACGGAAGCTCACGCTATGGAGCGGCACGGACACGGATCAAGGCGTGCCGATCGAGTCTGGATGGTCGGTCCCGTGAACGGGACCGAACCCACTCCGAGTCCCACGGATAGGACTACGAGGCGGCTCGTCCGATCGGTCAGCACCGAGCCGCGCGCCGGGCGGAACCACCGTGCGCGCGGCTGCGCGCGTACACCGGCCGGGGTTGTTAGCGTGGATCGCGGACCGCCACGGCGGTCCGGCCACCCCTCGCCCGACGGCCCGCGCGTCCGTTCGACAACGCGGGACGCGGTGCTGCCGTCCGGCGTGGAGGGGGTGCGATGACCGCGGTGCCGGAGGAGCCCGAGCCGCCCGGCGGCCGGCCGAAGCCCGGCGCGCCGGTCGACGGCTGGCGGCGGCGCTGGGCCGGGCGGGCGCGGGCGCTCGGCGAGGCGGCACGCGTGCGGACCCGGCGCTTCTGGGACGGCGCGCAGCCGACGCTGCGGCAGCTCTGGTGGACCGAGGAGCCGGCGACGCCCGTCAGCACGGTCGACCGGCGCGTCCCGGAGCCGCTCGCGGTGCCGGCGCAGGGCCAGGTGTACGTGTTCCTGGTCCGCGCCACCTACACCTGGTCGTCGGACACCGCCCGGCCGGAGCTGTTCGGCTGGTACGTGGACTACTTCCAGCAGCAGGCCACACAGCGCCTGCACCGGCTGGCCGTCCGGTGCGCGGCGGAGGTGCCGCCGAACCGGCCGCGTGACCTGCACGCGGCGTTGACCGCCGCGCTCGCCGACGACGACCCGCCGCCCTGGACGTACGCGCGCGGTGAGGTGACGTTCGCCTGCGAGCCGGACGTGACTGTGCACCTCGACGAGCGGGTGCGCAGGCTGCTCCAGCCGTACTGGGAGCAGCGCATCGCGCTGGAGTGCGAGCGTGACCTGGCCCGGCGCCGCGCCGAGTACGCCGAGGAACGCGACCGGCGCGACCACCGGGAACCGCCGTCCGCGACGCGAGCGGGGGACGAGGACGAGCCGGCCGCCACGACACCGTCGGCCGACGGGCGCGAGCCGACGAGAGCGGCACGAGACGCGCGAGGGATGCCGGGCGAGGCGCGGCGGGCGCGGCGGGGATCACGGCCGGACGGGCCGGTGGAGTCGTTCACCCCGCTGGAGCCGCTGCTCCCCCCACCCGCACCGCGCCCGGCCCCGGGGCAGCGGCCCCGCCCCGGCGAGCCGGAGCCGCCGGCGATCTAGGGCCTGTCCATGAGAGCCGGCGGGCCGGCGACGGAGGTCAGCCCGGGACGGCGGCCGGGTCGGGGCGGGCCTGCCGGGCGGCCAGGTACGCGGCGAGCCCGGTGCCGTCCTCGGTGGCCACGAACGCGCCCCGTGCGTGGACCAGTGTCTCGTCGGCGTGGGTCAGACAGCCCCACACCGTGTCGCCCCACGAGTCGGCGAGCTTGACCTCGGCCGGCTCGGCGCAGGGCTCGCCGCGCGGCCCGCCGATCTGGCAGTGGCCGGGAGCGCCGTCGCGCCGGGCGGCGACCTGGGCGGCCCGGCGGACCGGCGCGGGCCGCCCGTCCGGCTCGACCCGCGGGGCGGGCACGCGCGGTGAGCGGGCGAACAGGATCGTGTTGCCGCCGGGGTCGACGGTGCGGCACTCGCCGCCGGGAGCGTGCTCGACCCGGTGACCCGCAGCGACGAGGCGTTCGGTGGTCGCGGCGACGTCGTCGACGTGGAGGCAGAGCGTGGCCGGGGCGGCGGCGCCCTCGACCAGCAGCAGGGTCAGGTCGCCGCAGCGCAGGCGCGACCGGCCGTCCTCGCCGGGCTGCCCGGTGTAGCCGAACAGCGCGTAGAACCGGCCGGCCGCGTCGGCGTCGCCGACGTTCAGCACCGGGACCTGAGCCTGAACTCCGCTGCGCACCGCGTCACTCTACCCATCAACGATGCCGAAATCACGTCTTGTGGATCAGGTGTTCAGCCGACCAGTGCGGCGTACCGGCCGCGCCGGTCCAGCAACGCGTCGTGGGTGCCGGACTCGACGATCCGCCCGTGGTCGAGTACGGCGATGCGGTCGGCGTCGCGGACGGTGGAGAGCCGGTGCGCGATGGTCACCACGGTCCGTCCTCGGGCCAGCTCGTCGAGGGCCCGCTGGACCGCGCGCTCGGTCTCGGTGTCCAGCGCGCTCGTCGCCTCGTCGAGCACCAGGATCCGAGGGTCGCGCAGCAGGGTCCGGGCGATCGCCAGGCGCTGCTGCTCGCCACCGGAGAACCGGTGACCGCGCGAGCCGACCATCGTGTCGTACCCGTCGGGCAGCGCGGCGACGAGGTCGTGGATGCGGGCGGCGCGGGCGGCGGCCTCGATGTCGGCGTCGGTGGCGTCCGGGCGCGCGTACCGGAGGTTGTCCCGCACGGTGCCGTGCAGCAGGTACGTCTCCTGGCTGACCACGCCCACGACGGCGGCCAGGTCGGCCGGGCGCAGGTCGCGCAGGTCGATCCCGTCGATGGTGATGCGGCCGGCGTCCGGGTCGTGCAGCCGGCTGATCAGCGCGGCGAGCGTGCTCTTGCCGGAGCCGGTCTCCCCCACCAGGGCGAGGCTAGTGCCGGCCGGGACGTCCAGGCTGACGCCCGCGAGGGCGGCGGTGTCGCTGCCCGGGTAGCTGAAGGTGACGCCCTCGACGCGCAGGTGGCCGCGGGCGGTGGCCGGGTCGAGCGGGACCGGGCGCGCCGGCTCGGCGACCTCGACGGGCAGGTCGAGGTATTCGAAGATCCGGGCGAACAGGGCGAGGGACGCGGTGAGCGTGACGCCGACGTTGAGCAGGCCCATCAGCGGCCGGAACAGGTTGCCCTGCAGCGCGGTGAACGCGACGAGCGTGCCGATGGTGAGCGTGCCGGCGGTGCCGGGCAGGCCGGCGCCCAGGTAGATCACCGCGGGGATGGCGGCGAAGACGATGCTCATGGCGGCCATCCGCCAGCGTCCGGCCAGTTCCGAGCGCAGTTCCAGGTCGACCAGGCGGGCCGAGGAGGCGGTGAACCGGTCGACCAGGGCCGGGCCGGTGCCGAGCGTCTTGGCCAGCCGTACGCCGCTGACCGACAGCCCCTCCTCGATGGTCACGGCGAGGTCGGCCAGTTCGCGCTGCCGCTGGGCGGTGATCTCCCGGCGCAGCCGGGCGACCCGGCGGGTGAGCCAGAGCGCGGGCGGCAGCACGACCGCCGAGACGAGCGTGAGGCGCCAGCTCAGCGCCAGCATGGCGATGGTGGTGGCGACCACAGTAGTGAGGTTGGCGGCGATCGAGGTGGCGGTGGAGGTGACCACCGCCTGCATGCCGCCGATGTCGTTGGTGATGCGCGACTGCACCTCGCCGGTGCGGGTGCGCACGAAGAAGCCGATCGACTGCCGCTGGAGGTGGGCGAAGACGTCGGCACGCAGCCGGTGCATCACCTCCTGGCCGACGCGGGTGGAGATCCAGGTCTGCGCGACGCCGAGCACGGCGGTGACCGCGGCCACCGCGACCATGCCCGCGACCAGCCAGGCAAGCAGCGTCAGGTCACGCTCGGGCAGGGCCCGGTCGATCACGGTACGCAGGAGGAACGGCGTGGCCATCGCGATGATCGAGGACGCCACGATGATCGCCACCACGGTGGCGAGCGGGCCGCGGTGGGCGGTGAACAGGCCGCCGATCCGGCGCAGGGACACCTCGCGGGCCTGGGCCCTCTCGGCGGGAGAGACGGTTCGGCCGTCACGGCGGCCGTCGGGGATGCGATCCAAGGGTGCTCCTCATGCGGGGGACGATACTGAGGTTACCTCAACATGAGGGAACAACACGAAAGCCTGTTACCGTATTCCGGTGAACGGCAGCGACGAGAGCCTGGCCGAGACGTTCTGGGCGGTGACCCGCCGGCTGCGGCACCAGACCAAGCGCGCGCTGGAGCCGTGGGAGATCAGCCCCGGGCAGGCGCGGGCGCTCGGCGTGCTGATGCGCCACGGCGCGCTGCGGCCGGGCGCGCTCGCCGAGCACCTGCACATCGCGCCGCGCTCGGCCACCGAGGTGATCGACGGGTTGCAGGAGCGGGGCCTGGTCGAGCGCCGGCCCGACCCGGGCGACCGGCGGGCCACGCTGGTCGCCCCCACCGCCGAGGGCGAGCGGGTCGGCACCGCGATCCGGCAGGCCCGGGCCACCGAGGCGCAACGGTTCTTCGGCGCGCTCCCACCGGAGGACCGGGCCGAGCTGGCCCGCATCCTGCGCCTGCTGCGCGAGGACTGAGACGGACCCGCGACCTGGACCGGCGAGGCCGGGAGGCGGCGGGCGGAAGGCGACTGTCCGCGCCGGAGGCGGCCGGAAGACCGGGCGCGCCGGGAGCGTCAGCGCAGGCCGGCGGCGATCGCGTCGACCAGCAGCGCGCCGAGCGTGCGGGCCATCACGGCACGGGCGGCCTCGACGTCGAGCCCCATCGAGTCGCGCATCATCGACCACGCCGACCAGGTGCCGGCCACCGTCAGCGCATCGAGCAGCTGCTCGCGGTCCGGCCCGGCATGCGCCAGCTCCGGGCCGAACACCGACTCGATCTCCTGGCGTACCCGGGCGATGGCCGTCTCCCGGTTGCGGCGCAACTGCGGGGAGAACGGCTCCCGCAGCGCCGACGCGCGGGCCGAGGGCGCCAGCACCTCCAGCAGCCGGGCGCGCTGGTCGCAGAACGCGGCGATCCGGCCGGTCAGCGGCAGCTCCGGCGGCACCGGCCGCCAGAGCGCGGCCTGCCGCTCGCCGACCCGCCGCCCGGTCGCGGCGAACAGCGTCTCCATGTCCTTGAAGTTGGTCCAGAGCGTGCGCAGCGACACCCCGGCCCGCTCGGCGATCCGTTCCCCGGTGGGCCGCAGGTCACCGGAGTCGATCAGGGCCAGGTGCGCCTCCACGATCGCGGCCCGGGTCCGCTCGGCCCGCGCCGCCCGGCCGTCCACCCGCGCCGGCGGATCGGTCTCCAGCTCGATCATGGGTACGGGCTCTCCTGTTGCTCGTCTGCCGGCGGCCACTCTACGTGCGTGCCGCCGGGCGGCCGGCACCCGGCCGCCCGGCGGCAGCACGGCGGTCAGGACGTCGGCACGGCGTCCGCCGGCGGGTTCGTCGGCGGCTCGGTGAACTCGGTGACCGCGCCGTCGCCGTCGTCGGTGGTGTACGCGGGACCGAAGTACACCTGCGCGCCGTTGCTCACCTTGGTCAACCGGACGCCGCCGTAGCCGGCGTGCACGCCCTCGGCGTACCGGAAGGGGGTCAGGCCCGGCCCGCGGAAGCCGCCCTTGCGCACGGCCTCGACCAGCTTCTCCCGGGTGGGGTCGGGCCCGGCGGCGAGCATCGCCTGGATGAACGTGTACGCCATCGAGTAGCCGTAGATCGCGTTGCCGTCGACCGGGTTGCCCGCGTTGTACCTCTGGTGGATCTTGGTGAACTCCTGGATCCACGGGTTCGCGGTGTCGCCCGCCATCGGCAGGTAGTTGTCGGCGACCATGCCCTCGAGGATCACCTTCTTGTCGCCGAGCTGCGCGGAGAGCGTGGTGTAGTCGGCGCCCACGTTGGACACCACCCACTGCGCCTTGAAGCCCTGCCCGGCAGCCTGGCCCATGGCCAGCGCGGTGAAGCCGGGGATGGTCGCCGAGATGACCACCTGGCAGCCGGCCGCGCGCAGCGCGCCGATGGCCGGGCCGACCTGCTGGTTGGTGGTGGTGTACGTCTGCTTCGCCGCGACCGGGCCGAGGACCTGCTCGACGCCGGCCAGCGAGTCCCGCCCGAAGTCGTCGTTCTGCCCGAAGTGGCAGACCTTCGCGCCGGGGAACTCCCGCTTGACGTAGCTGGCCAGGATCTTGCCCTCGACGGTGTAGTCGGGCTGCCAGCCGAACGTCGTCGGGTACTTGTCCGGCTGGTTCCAGTTGCGGCTGCCGGAGGCGACGAACAGGTCCGGCACCTTCTGCGTCTTGACGAACTCCAGCACGTTCGTGTGCGTGGGCGTACCCAGGCCGCCGAGCAGCGCGAAGACCTTGTCGTCGAGCACGAGCTTGCGGACCACGTTCTCGGTGTTGGCGGGATTGTAGCCGTCGTCCATGACCTTGTAGACGATCTTCCGGCCGTGCACGCCGCCCTTGCTGTTGACGTGCTCGAAGTACGCCTTCGTGGCGGCGGAGATCTTCGAGTAGCCGGGCGCGGCCGGTCCGGTGAGCGGTTGGTGGGTGCCGATGACGACCTCGGAGTCGCTGACGCCGGGGACGTTCTCGGCGGCCTGCTTCTCGTCGTCGGCGCAGGCCGGCAGCGCGGCCAGCAGGGCCAGGCCGGCGGCGGCCGCGAGAACGCGGCGGGTGGTGGGGCGCATGGTTCTCCAATCCGGTGCGACGGTGCGAACGGTGGGTGGAACCGGTGGGTCAGCGGTCCGGCGACCGGCGGCTGGTGCGGCCGCGGCGGACGGCCGCGCGCAGCCGGGCGCCGACGGCGCGCACGCCGCCCTGGAGGCCGCCCGGGGCGGCGAGCATGACGACGATGAGGATCAGGCCGAACACGGCGAGCGCGAGGTTGCCCTCCAGCCGCTGGGCCAGCCCGGCGGAGAGGCTGAGGTGTTCGGTGAGCAGGCCGGGCAGGTCCTGGAGCGCCACCAGCAGCACCGCTCCCCAGACCGCGCCGGCCAGGCTGCCCAGCCCGCCGATCACGATCGCCATGAGCAGGAACAGCGACAGGTCCAGCGGGAACTTGCCGGGTGCGACGGTAGCGGTGAGCATGGCGTACACACCGCCGCCCAGGCCGGCGCAGGCGGCGCTGACCACGAACGCGAGCACCTGTGTGCGGGCCACCGGGATGCCGGCGAGCCGGGCGGCGACCTCGTCGTCGCGTACCGCCCGCAGGGACCGGCCGAAGCGGCTGCGTACCAGGTTGGCCAGCAGCAGCATGGTGAGCAGCGCGGCGGCCAGCGCGATCCAGGCCAGCCAGCGTTCCGGCTGGAAGTAGGCGCCGAGCGCCGCCGGCGGGGTCTGCGCCGGGAACCGCAGTCCCTGTTCGCCGTTGAACACGCCGGTGAAGATCGTGGTGACCGCCGGCACGAGCGTCGCCACGGCCAGGGTCACGCCGGCCAGGTAGGGGCCGCGCAGCCGGGCCGCGGCGAGCCCGACGACGAGCCCGCCGAGCGCGGTCACCGCGACGGCGGCGAGCAGCGACGCGGGCAGCGTCCACCAGCCGCGTACGGCCCGGTCGTCGAGGGCCTGCTGGGTCAGGGCCACCGTGTACGCGCCGGTGGCCATCAGCGCGCCGTGCCCGAGGGAGAGCTGGCCGTTGAGCCCGACCAGGACGGTGTGCCCGGCGGTGACGCAGAGGAACGCGCAGACGCGCGCGACCTGGAGGTTCTGGTACGGCGCGAGCTGGTTGGTGACCAGCACGACGAGCGTGCCGGCGAACACGGCCACGGCGAGGTGGCGCAGCAGCGTGGAGCCGCGCGCCTCGCGTCCGGCGGGCGCGCCGGGGAGCAGCCGCCGCAGCGGGGACGGCGCGGCGGGCGCGACCTCGGTGGGGGTGCTCGTCACACGTGCCTCGCTCTCGCCGTGGAGAAGAGCCCGCCGGGGCGGACCAGCAGGACGGCCAGCAGCAGCACCAGGACGGCCAGCGGGGTGGTGTCCGGTCCCAGGTAGCCGGTGACGTAGGACAGGATCAGCCCGACCAGCAGGCCGCCGACGACGGCGCCGACCGGGCTGTCCAGGCCGCCGACCACGGCGGCGGTGAACGCGACCACGAAGACCAGGTCCATGGCGTGCGAGTGCAGGCCGAGTCCGGTGGGGACGACGAGCATCCCGGCGAGCGCGCCGACGCCGGCGGCGAGCGCCCAGCCCAGCGTGAGCATCCGGCCGACGCTGACGCCGAGCAGCCGGGACACCTCGGGGGCGAACGCGGCGGCCCGCATCCGCAGGCCGACCGGGGTCCGGGTGAACAGCAGCGCGAGCAGCGCCACCACGGTGAGCGCCGCGCCGAGCACCCACAGGTCGTACGGGGACAGCGCGGCAACCCCGCCGATGGTGAGCGCGTCGGTGTCGAACGGCGCCGGGGCGGGCCGGTAGTCGTTGCCGAAGACCATGCCGAGCACCGCCTGGATGACGAGCACCAGGCCGAGCGCGACGATCACCTGGTTGAGCGGGCCGCCGGGGCCGGCGAACCGCATCAGCACCCGCTCCACCAGCGCGCCCAGGGCCAGTCCGGACAGGATCGCGGCGGCCAGGCCCAGCCAGTACGAGCCGGTGGCGGAGACGACTGCGTACCCGACGTACGCGGTGGCCACGGCCATCGCGCCCTGGGCGAAGTTGACCACGCGGGCGGCCCGCCAGATGAGCACGAGCGCGAGCGCGAACGCCGCGTAGACCGCCCCGGCGGCGAGCCCGTCGAAGGTGAGGAACCAGAACCGCTCCATCCGCGCCCCTTCCTAGAATCCGAGGTACGCGTGCCGGAGCTGGTCGTCGTCGCGCAGCCGGGCGGCCGGCGCGGCCGTCACCACCTGCCCGAGCGACATGACGATGCCCTGGTCGGCGACGGACAGCGCAGTGCGCACGTTCTGCTCGACGAGCAGCACGGTGAGCCCCTGCTCATCGCGCAGCCGCCGCAGCAGCGCCATGATCTGCGCGGCGACCTTGGGCGCCAGCCCGAGCGACGGCTCGTCGAGCAGCAGCAGCCGGGGCCGGGCGATCAGCGCGCGGCCGATCGCGAGCATCTGCCGTTCGCCGCCGGAGAGCTGGTGTCCGGCGTGGTCGCGGCGGCGGGCCAGGGCGGGGAACAGCTCGTACACCTCGTCGAGCGCGCGCCGGGCGTCGGCCCGGTCGCGCCGCCACAGCCCGCCCAGGCGCAGGTTCTCCGCCACGGTCAGCTCGGTCACCACGCCGCGCCCCTCCGGCACGTGCGCCAGGCCGCGCCGGACCAGGTGTTCCACCCGGACGCCGCGCAGGTCCTCGCCCGCGTACCGGACCCGGCCGCCGGTGGGACGGAGCAGACCGGAGAGGGTACGCAGCAGCGTGGTCTTGCCGGCGCCGTTGGCGCCCAGCACGGCGGTGACGGTGCCGGCCGGGACGGTGAACGCGACGTCGCGCAGCACCGGCACCGGTCCGTAGCCGCTGCTGAGCGCCTCGACCTCCAGCACGGCGGTCACGACGCGCTCCCCTCGGCGGGCACGTCGGCGCCCAGGTACGCCTCGGTGACCCGGGGGTCGTCGCGGATGCGCTCCGGCGGGCCGGCCGCGATCACCTTGCCGAAGTCGAGCACCACCAGTTCGTGGCAGACGGACATGACCAGGTCCATGTGGTGTTCGACGAGCAGCACGGCGCAGCCGTCGTCCCGTTCGGGCAGCGCGCGGACCAGGTCGGCCAGTTCGGCCACGTCGTCGGCGCCGAGACCGCCGGCCGGTTCGTCGAGCAGCAGCAGCCGGGGCCGGGCGATCAGCGCGCGGGCCAGCGCGACCCGCTTGCGTACCGCGTACGGCAGGGTGGCCGGCGGCGCGTCGGCGTACTTCCCGATGCCCAGCTCGGCGAGCAGGTCCAGCGCCCGGGTGCGCAGCCGCCGCTCGTCGTCGTCGCTGCGGGGCAGGCCGAACAGCGCGGCGGCGAAGCCGGCGCGGGCGGTGTGGCTGGCGCCGGCGACCACGTTCTCCAGCACGGTCAGCCCGGCGAACAGGCCGACGCCCTGGAGGGTGCGGGCGATGCCGAGCCGGGTGAGGGCGTGCGGGCGGGGCCGGAACGGCCGGCCGTCCAGGGTGAGCGAGCCCTCGGTCGGCCGGACGAAGCCGCAGACCACGTTGAACAGGGTGGTCTTGCCGGCGCCGTTGGGCCCGATCACGCCGACGACCCGGCCCGGTGGCACCCGCAGCGAGACGTCGTCGAGGGCGACCAGGCCGCCGAAGCGTACGCCGACGTGGTGCAGCGCCAGGCCCGGTTCGTCGGCGGGGGCGGCCGGTGGGCTCATCGTCACCTCGTGCCGGTCGACGGAGCGCGGAAAAACTAATTACACCGGGAGTGTACTTTTCTCTGCCACCGCGTCAATGCCCCGACGATCACGGCTACCTTCCCCGGGTCACCGGGCTCCTACGTGCACGGTCGATGCGATCATCCCGGCACGCGGTCGCGGGCGCGGCGCAGGAACGTCTGCTCCGCCGCGTTGCCGGTGCCGGCGATCGCCGCGTCGTACGCGGCCCGGGCCTGCGCCGGGCGGCCCAGGCGGCGCAGCAGGTCCGCCCGGATCGCGTGCCACACGTGGTAACCGCCCAGGTCGAGACCGTCCACTGCGGCCAGTCCCGCCGCCGGTCCGCGTACCTCGGCCAGCGCGACCGCCCGGTTCAGCGCCACCACCGGTCCCGGCGCGACGGCCGTCAGCTGGTCGTAGAGCGCGAGGATCTGCCGCCAGTCGGTGGCGGCGGTGGTGGGCGCGTCCGCGTGCACCGCGCCGATCGCGGCCTGGATCTGGTACGGGCCGGGCAGCCCCCGTCGCAGGCACCGGCGGACCAGCTCCTGCCCCTCGGCGATCAGCTCCCGGTCCCACCGGCCGCGGTCCTGCTCGGACAGCGACACCGGCACCCCGTCCGGGCCGGTCCGGGCGTCGCGGCGCGCCTCGGTGAGCAGCATCAGCGCGAGCAGGCCGAGCGCCTCCGGCTCGTCCGGCATCAACGTCACCAGCAGCCGGCCCAGCCGGATCCCCTCGGCGCCCAGCTCGGCGCGGCCCAGCCGCTCCCCCGCGCTGGCCGTGTGCCCCTCGTTGAAGATCAGGTACACCACGGCGAGCACCCCGCGCAGCCGGTCCGGCAGGTCCGCGTCGCGCGGCACCCGGTACGGGATACCGGCGTCGCGGATCTTCGACTTGGCCCGGACCAGACGCTGGGCCATCGTCGGCTCCGGCACCAGGAAGGCCCGCGCGATCTCGGCGGTGCTCAGGCCGCCGAGCAGCCGCAGCGTCAGCGCCACCCGGGCGGGAGCGGCGAGCGCCGGGTGGCAGCAGGTGAAGATCAGGCGCAGGCGGTCGTCGGGCACGGGCCCCTCCTCGGCGGGCGGGCCGGCGGCGTGCAGCAGGGCGGCCTCGGCGTGCCGCGCCTCCCGGGTCGCCTCGCGCCGCAACCTGTCGATCGCCCGGTTCCGGGCGGTGGTGATGATCCAGCCGGCCGGGCTGGGCGGCGGCCCGTCGGCGGCCCAGCGCGTCACGGCGATCGCGAACGCCTCCTGGACCGCCTCCTCGGCGAGGTCGATGTCACCGAGGAGACGGACCAGGACCGCTACCGCGCGGCCGTACTCGGCCCGGAAGACCCGTTCGACGTCGGTCATCCCTCGCCCTGGAACGGGCGGACCTCGATCGGCAGCGTGGTGGCCAGGGCGTAGCGGCGGCCCCAGTCCAGCGCGGCGTCCAGGTCGGGCGCCCGGATGATGGTGACGCCGCCCAGGTACTCCTTGCCCTCGGCGAACGGCCCGTCGGTGACCAGCACCTCGTCACCGGCCGGGCGCAGCACGGTGGCGGTCTGCGGGTCGTGCAGGCCGTTGCCGAACACCCAGCACCCCGCCTCCCGCAGGTCACGGCCGACGGCCTCGACCTCGCGCATCACCCCGGCCAGGAACTCCGGGTCCGGACGGCCCTCACCGGCCGGCTGGTACATGCTGATCAGGTACTGCTTCATCGGCTTCTCCTCGTCACCGGACGGCACCGCGCCGTCCCTTCACCCTCCACACGAACGACTGACGCCCGTTTCGACACGCCGGGCCGGGTGAATCCGGCCGGGAGCGGGGTACGCCCTCGCGTGCGCCGCCACCGGGTCGTCGTCGTGGGCGCCGGGTTCTCCGGTCTGGCCTGCGCGCTCGCGCTGGACGCGGCGGGCGCCGAGGTGCGGGTGCTGGAGGCGCGGGACCGGGTGGGCGGCCGGGCGCTGAGCCGCCCGCTGGCCGGCGGCGGCTGGCTGGATCTCGGCGCGCAGTGGATCGGCCCGGCCCAGGACCGGATGTACGCGCTCGCCGCCGCGTACGGCCTGACCACCTTTCCCTCCCCCGCGCACGGCGCGCCGACGCTGCTGCTCGGCGGACGCCCGGCCGCCGGGGAGCCGCCCGGGCTGTCCGGGCTGCTCGGGACGCTCGACGAGATGGCGGCCGGGCTCGACCCGGCCGCACCGTGGCGGGCGGACGACGCGGTCCGGTGGGACCGGATCACGCTGGGCGGGTGGCTCGACGCGAGCACGGCCGACCCGGTCACCGCCCGGTACGCGGGCCGGCTGCTCGCCGGTGGGCTGCTGGCCGCCTCGCCGGACGAGGTCTCGCTGCTGCACATGCTGTTCTACCTGAACAGCGGCGGCGGCACCGGTTCGCTGCTCGGCATGGCCGGCGGCGCCCAGCAGGACCGCGTCGTCGGTGGTCCGGCCGTGCTGGCCGAGCGGATGGCCGCCGCGCTGCCGCCGGGGAGCCTGTGCCTGCGCGCGCCGGTGGACGGCGTCGCGCAGGACGGCGACGGCGTACGGGTGCGCGCCGGCGGCGAGACGTACCGCGGCGACGCGGCGGTGGTCGCGCTGGCGCCGACGCTGGCCGGGCGGATCCGGTACGACCCGCCGCTGCCACCGCTGCGCGACGGGCTGACCCAGCGGATGCCGATGGGCGTGGCGCTCAAGGTGCACGCGCTCTACCCGGAGCCGTTCTGGCGCGCCGACGGCCGCTCCGGTGTGTCCACCACCGACACCGGGCCGCTCACCGAGACGGTGGACAACTCGGTGCCGGACGCGCCGGGCGGGGTGCTCACCGCGTTCAGCTACGGCGCGCAGGCCCGCGCGCTGCGCCGGCTCCCGGACGACGCGCGCCGGGACGCGCTGTGCGACGCGCTCGCCGCGATCTTCGGCCCGGCCGCCGCGCGCCCCGACGACCTCGTCGAGTACGACTGGTCGGCCGACGAGTGGACGCGCGGCTGCTTCTGCGGCGTCCTGCCACCCGGCGCGTGGTGCGCGTACGGCCCGGAGCTGCGGACGCCCGTCGGCCGGGTGCACTGGGCGGGCACCGAGACCGCGACCCGGTGGAGCGGCTACCTGGAGGGCGCGGTGACCGCCGGCGAGCGCGCCGCCGCCGAGGCGTTCGCCCAGCTCGGCTGAGCACCCTAAGCAGCGATTCTTCGATGCGATCTATTGCAAGACGGGGGTACGCGGGGCGCCCGGGTGCGAGGGCGCCCTACGTTTACGTCAGCGCTAGCTTATATAAGCTCAGTCTGATACAAAGTCGTTGTGCACGCCTTCGACGTCCTCGGCGACCCGGTCCGCCGCCGGATCCTGGAACTGCTCGCCGACGGTGAGCAACCCGCCGGCGCGCTCGGCGAGACCGTGCGGCGCGAGTTCGGCATCAGCCAGCCCGCCGTCTCACAGCACCTCAAGGTGCTGCGCGAGCACGGCTTCACCACAGTGCGGGCCGAGGGCACCCGCCGGCTCTACGCCGTGGATCCCGGCCCGCTGCGCGAGATCGACGCGTGGCTGGACGGGTTCCGCCGCTTCTGGACACCGCCGCTGGCGGCGCTCGCCACCGAGCTGGCCCGGGGCCGCCGCGAACGACGGCTGCGCGAGGACACCACTGACGACGAGAGGACCGATCCATGATCGACGTGACCGGACAGATCAGCGCCGTCGAGCGCCGCATCGGCGCCCGTACGCTCCCCGCCGGGCAGGCGCGGGTGCTCACCATCGCCCAGACGTACGACGCGCCGGTCGCCGACGTCTTCGACGCCTGCACGAACCCGGAACGGATCCCCCGCTGGTTCCTGCCGGTCTCCGGTGACCTGAGCCTGGGCGGCCGGTACCAGCTGGAGGGCAACGCCGGCGGCACCGTCGAGCGCTGCGACCCCCCGCACGGCTTCGCCGCCACCTGGGAGTTCGGCGGCGAGGTGAGCTGGATCGAGGTGCGGCTACGCGAGGCCGGTGCCGGTCGTACCCGATTCGAGCTGGAACACGTCGCGCACGTCGACGACCAGCGGTGGGCCGAGTACGGTCCGGGCGCGGTCGGCATCGGCTGGGATCTGGCGCTGGTCGGCCTGGCCTCCCACTTCGCCACCGACGGCACGGCCGTCGACCCGGCCGCCGCGCCCGAGTGGACGGCCTCGCCGGACGGCCTCCGCTTCGTCACCGAGTCCGGCAACAGCTGGACGAAGGCGAGCATCGAGGCGGGCACCCCAGCAGACGAGGCACACGCAGCAGGCAACCGAGTGACCGTGTTCTACACCGGCACCCCCACTCCCTGACCCCTCCGCCGCCCCTCCCCGCCCTCTCCTCGTCGATCTTGCGGTTTGGGCCCTCAGGATGTCCGGTTGACGGAGTTCGCGGGGTACCGATCCGCAAGATCGACGGGATCTCGCGGCGGCGGTGGGATGTCGGTGGGGTGGGGCAGACTGCGGGGCATGCCGATCCGTTCCGTTGCCGACCTGACTGCCGCGCTCGACACCGGCGAGACGGTCAAATACCTGCACTTCTGGGGGCACCGGCCACGGCGTGACGGCAGCATCGGCGCGAGCTGCCTGAGCCAGTGGTGGCCGGCGGCGTTCACAGTGGACGGCCGGGAGTTCGCCACCGCCGAGCACTGGATGATGTGGCACAAGGCCACCCTCTTCGGTGACCACGCGATCGCCGAGCGCGTGCTGGCCGCCGGGCATCCGCACCGGGCCAAGGCGCTCGGCCGGCAGGTCCGCGACTTCGACGAGGCGACCTGGGCGGCCCGCCGCTACGAGATCGTGGTGGCCGGCAGCGTCGCCAAGTTCGCCCGGCACGAGCCGTTGCGGCGGTTCCTGCTCGGCACCGGCGACCGGGTGCTGGTCGAGGCCAGCCCGACCGACCGGGTCTGGGGCATCGGCCTGACCGCCGACGACCCGCGCGCCGCCAGCCCGGCGACCTGGCGGGGCGACAACCTGCTCGGGTTCGCCCTGATGGAGGCGCGCGCCGCGCTCGCCGGCCGAGGGGGTGACGCCTGACCACGGGCCGGGGGTGCGGGTAACGTGCTGCGGCGTGACCGCGTACTCGCACTGCTCGTTCTGCGGCGTGGCCTATCCGGCGGGCACCGGGTGGCCGCGCGTCTGTTCCTCCTGCGGCGAGACGGTGTGGCGCAATCCGCTGCCGGTGGCGGTGGCGGTGCTGCCGGTCCGCACGCCGCAGGGGCTCGGCGTGGTGGTGGTGCGCCGCGACATCGAACCGGCGCGTGGGCAGCTCGCGCTGCCGGGCGGCTTCATCGAGTACGGCGAGGAGTGGTCCGAGGCGCTCGTCCGCGAGCTGCGCGAGGAAACCGGGCTGCGGGCCGAGGCCGGCGAGGCCCGGCTGTTCGCGGTGCACGGCGCACCGGCGGGCGGCACCATGATGGTCTTCGGCGTGCTGCCCGAGCGGCCGGTCGGTGACCTGCCGCCGTCCGCGCCGACCGAGGAGGCCACCGAGTGGCTGGTGCTCACCGACCCGGTCGAGCTGGCCTTCTCCACGCACACCCGGGTGCTCGCCGACTTCCTCGCCGGGCAACGCCCGCTCTGACCAGAACCCAGGGCGGGCCGCGGAACGGACCGGGCGCGACCAGCCCTGAGATGGGCCGGGTGCGGTCAGCCGCGGGCCGGGACCGGCTGGGGTGAGAACGGCACGGCGGCCGGCGCCTCGGTCTCCGGCTCACCGGCCGGGTGCCGCCACAGCCCGCGCCGCCGCAGGATCGGCAGCACGCCCTCGCCGAACCAGTACGCCTCCTCCAGGTGCGGGTGACCGGAGAGGATGAACTCGTCCAGGCCGAGCGCGTGGTACTCGGCGATCCGGTCGGCGACCTCGGTGTGGCTGCCGACGAGCGCGGTGCCCGCACCGCCGCGTACCAGCCCGAATCCGGCCCACAGGTTCGGCGAGACCTCCAGCCCGTCGCGGGAGCCGCCGTGCAGGTCGAGCATCCGCCGCTGCCCCTCGGACTCGCTGCGCCGCAACCCTTCCTGCACCGCGCGCACGCCGGCCTCGGGGATGCCGTCGAGCAGCTTGCGCGCCTGGGCCCACGCCTCCTCGGCGGTGTCCCGGCTGATCACGTGCAGGCGGATGCCGTACCGCAGCTCGCGACCGGCCTCGGCGGCGAGCCCGCGAATCCAGTCCAGCTTGCCGGCCACCTGCGCGGGCGGCTCGCCCCAGGTCAGGTACACGTCGCTGTGCCGCACGGCCACCGGCCCGGCCGCGCTGGACGACCCGCCGAAGTAGACCGGCGGCGCCGGGTCGGGCACCCGGCCGAGCCGGGCGCCCTCGACCCGCACGTGGACGCCGTCGTGGTCGACTGTCTCACCGCGCCACAGCGCCCGCACCACGTGCAGGAACTCGTCGGTACGCGCGTAGCGGGCGTCCTTGTCCAGGAAGTCGCCGTACGCGCGCTGCTCGGCGGACTCGCCGCCGGTGACCACGTTGAGCAGCAGCCGCCCGCCGGACAGGCGCTGGAAGGTGGAGGCCATCTGCGCGGCGAGGGTGGGTGAGAGCAGGCCGGGCCGGAACGCGACGAGGAACTTCAGCCGCTCGGTCACCTCGGTGAGCATGGCGGTGGTCAGCCAGGCGTCCTCGCACCAGGCGCCGGTGGGGGTGAGCGCACCGGCGAAGCCGAGCTGCTCGGCGGTGCGGGCGATCTGCCCCAGGTACGCCACGCTGGCCGGTCGCGCGCCACCCGCGGTGCCGACCGGTACGCCGTGACCGCCGCCCACGATGTCCCGGCTGTCGCCGTAGACGCCCCGGCCCGGCACCGAGCCCCGACGACCCGGCCCTCGGCGCGCTGCGCCGCCACCTGCTCGACCGCCTCGGCGTACCCGCCGGCTGACCGCGATGGAGCCGCCGCCCACCTGCGATGGATCGACGGCAAGTCCTACTGATTGAATAGGAAAGGCAGCGTCGCCCACCCCGGAGGTCAGTCGTGAGTCAGTCCCCGTCCCCCGCCGAAGCCGTCCACGACGCCGACCGGAGCCGGCAGTGGCTCGCCGGGCGGGCGCACGGGCCGGGTGTCGACCGCGACCGGCTGCTGGAGGTGGGCGCGGCGATGGCCGCGGTGACCGCCGCCGCCACGGAGCGCGAGCCGGTCGCGGTGGCGTCCGCACCGGTCGGCGTCGACCCCGGCGCGCCGATCGTCAAGCCGCTGCCGCCGGAGCTGCTGCGCCCGCTGGACACCAATGCCGAGATGCGCTGGCCGTCGATGGCCGGCCAGGGGTACGTGGTCCCCACCGACCGCTTCTTCGTCCGCAACCACACGCTCACCCCGCACCTGGACGCGACCACCTGGCGGCTGCGGCTGTTCGGCGACGGCCTGCGCGGTGCGCCCACCCGCGACCACCCGGTGGAGTTCGACCTCGACGAGCTGCGCCGGCTGCCCGCCGAGGAGCACGCCGCGCTGCTGGAGTGCGCCGGCAACGGGCGGCGCTACTTCGCCGAGCAGCAGGACGAGCCCGCCCCGGGTGTGGCGTGGGGGCTGGGCAGCGTCGGCGTGGCCCGGTGGCGGGGCGTCCGGCTCGGCACGGTGCTGCGCCTGGCCGGGCTGCACGACGAGGCGGTCGACGTGATGCCCGAGGGCCTCGACCCGGACTACGTCAGCGGCGGGGTCAACCTCGGCCGGGTACGCCGCCCGATGCCCGTCGCCAAGGCCCTGGACGACGTGCTGCTGGCGTACGAGATGAACGGCGAGCCGCTGCCCGCCGACCACGGTTTCCCGGTGCGGGTCGTGGTGCCCGGCTGGGTCGGCATCTCCTCGATCAAGTGGGTGGGCGCGATCGAGGTCTCCACCACCCCCCTGTTCTCGCCGTGGAACACGCAGTTCTACCGGATGTTCGGCCCCGGCCACCCGGCCGACGGCACCGTGCTCACCGCCCAGCCGGTGCGCAGCGCGTTCGAGCTGCCCTGGGACGCCCGGGTGCCGGCCGGTGAGGAGGTGCTGCTGACCGGCCGTTCCTGGTCCGGCAACGGCCCGATCGAACACGTCGAGGTGGACACCGGCGACGGGTGGCGCCCGGCCGAACTGGTCGAGGCCGACCGGGGCGGCGCCTGGCAGCGCTGGACCGCGCGCTGGCGCCCGCCGGCCGCCGGCCGGCACGTCCTGCGCGCCCGCGCCACCGACCGTACCGGCGCACGGCAGCCCGACCGGGCCGCGCCGAACGACCTCGCGTACCTGTTCGACGCCGTGGTGGCCCACCCGGTGACCGCCTGCTGAGGCCGCTCAGGTGGTGCTGAGGTAGGGCGGCGGCACGGTGTCGGTGAGCCACACCCCGTTGGCCGAGCGGTAGAACAGGTACCCGGCCTCGGCCATCGCCGCCGCGTCCACAGTCAGCACCACCACCGCGCCACCCCGGCGCGCGCCGACGCGCCGGGCCGTCGCCACGTCCGGCGACAGGTGTACGTGGTGCCGCCCGCCCCGGCGCAGCCCCTGCGCCCGGATCGCGTCCAGCACGGCCTCGCCGGTGCCGTGGAACAGCCGGGGCGGCGGCGCGGCCGGGGTCAGGCCGAGGTCCACCGGCACGGAGTGCCCCTGGTTGGCGCGGATCCGGTCGGTCCCGTCCGGGCCGCCCTCCACCGCGAACCGCTGCTTGTCGTTGCCCGCGACCACGGCGTCCAGCTGGGCGCGGCTGATCCCCAGCCCGGCGAGCACGTCCGCGACCGGCACCCAGCCGGCCCGGTCGAGTCGCAGCCCGAACGCGTCGGGCCGGTGCCGCAACGCCAGCGACAGCCGCTTGCTCACCCGAACGAGATCCCGGTGTTCCACCCGCCCAGTGTGGAGCCACACCCCTCCCCTGTCGACGCAGTTCCCCCGGCACCCCTTGTCCTCGCCGATCTTGCGGTTTCCGCCCCTCGGGTGCCGGATTCGCGCTCTTTGCCGGGGCCGGAATTCCATGATCGACGAGCTGAGGGGCGGGAAGGGCGGGGAGAGCGGGGGTCAGGCGGCGGCTCGGTCCGGGAGGGGGCGGCGGCGGTGGGACGGGTCGGTCAGGGTGGGCGGGGACCAGGCGCCGTCGGGCTGGTAGAGGTTCGTACCGGGCGGGACGATCCCGTCGATGCGGTCCAGCACCGCGTCGTCGAGCGTCAGCTCCACCCCGGACAGCAGCGCATCCAGCTGGTCCATCGTGCGCGGTCCGATGATGGTCGAGGTGACCGCCGGGTGCGCGGCGGTGAACGCCACGGCGAGCTGCGGCAGCGTGCAGCCCACCTCGTCGGCGAGCGCGACGAGATCCTCGACGGCGGCGTACTTCGCGGCGTTGCCCGGCAGCGCCGGGTCGAACCGGGCCGGGGTGAGCGCCGGCCGGCCGGCGCCGAGGTCGACGGGCCGGCCCTGCCGGTACCGGCCGGACAGGAACCCGGAGGCCAGCGGGCTCCACACCAGCACGCCCATCCGGTAGCGGCGGCAGACCGGCAGCACCGACGCCTCGATGCCGCGCGCCAGGATCGAGTACGGCGGCTGCTCGGTGCGGAAGCGGCCGAGCGCACGCCGCTCGGCGACGTGGTGCGCCTCCACGATCTCCTCGGCGGGGAAGGTCGAGCAGCCGAACGCGCGGATCTTCCCGGCCCGGACCAGGTCGGTGAGGGCGCCGAGCGTCTCCTCGACGTCGGTGGTGTGGTCCGGATGGTGCACCTGGTAGAGGTCGATCCAGTCGGTGCCCAGCCGGCGCAGGCTGTCCTCGACCGCCCGGACGATCCAACGCCGCGAGTTGCCGCCCCGGTTGGGCCCCTCACCCATCGGGAAGTGCACCTTCGTGGCGAGCACCACGTCGTCGCGCCGGCCGCGCAGGGCCTTGCCGACGATCTCCTCCGACTCGCCGGCCGAGTACATGTCGGCGGTGTCCACGAAGTTGACTCCGCGGTCGAGTGCCGCGTGGACGATCCGGGCACAGTCGTCTTGGTCGGGGTTGCCGACCGCGCCGAACATCATGGTGCCGAGGCAGTGGACGCTGACCTCGATGCCGGTGCCGCCGAGGACGCGATAGCGCATGTGAACTCCCTGGGTCGCACCGCGCCGGCCGGGTGGCGCGCGGTCCGGTCACGGTAGGAGTTCGAGTGCGCTGGAGGTCAACCGTCGGCTGGTTCCGCGCTGCCGGCGAGGTAGCCGGCCGCCTGCAACTCGAACAGCTCGCGGTAGAGCCCGCCCTGGGCCATCAGCGTGTCGTGGTCGCCTGCTTGCACGAGCCGGCCGTGGTCCAGCACGAAGATCCGGTCGGCGTGCCGGACGTTGGCGAGCCGGTGGGTGATCAGCACGACGGCCCGGTCCGGGTGCCGCCGCAGGTGCTGGAAGAGGGCGTGCTCGGCACGCGCGTCCAGCGCGGCGGACGGTTCGTCGCAGATCAGCAGCCGGGCGTCGCGGTAGAGGCCGCGGGCGGCCACCAGCCGTTGCCACTGCCCGCCGGACAGGTCCTGCCCGTCCTTGAACTGCCGGTCCAGCAGTGTGTCGTACCCGAACGGCAGCTCGCTGATCATGTCGTGCGCGGCGGCGTCCCGGGCGGCGGTCTCCACGCTGGGGCCGGGCCCGCCGGCGCGGTCGTGGCGGCCGGCCCGGATGTTCTGCCGGGCGGTGAACGGGAACTTCCACCAGTCCTGGCTCATCACCGCGACCTGGGCGGCGGTCTGCCGTGGGTCCAGCTCGGCGGCGTCCACGCCGTCCCAGCGGATCGTGCCGCCGGTGGGCCGGTAGAGGCCGGCGATCAGCTTGGCGAGCGTGGTCTTGCCGGAGCCGTTCTCCCCCACCAGCGCGATCACCTCGCCGCGCCGCACCGTGAGGCTGACCTCGTCGACAGCCGCCGTGTCGGTGTCCGGGTAGCGCAGGCTGACCCGCTCGACGTCGATGCGCTCGAACCCGTCGACCGGCAGGTGCCCGCCCGCCGGGATCCGCCGCGTCGCCCGGTCGAGGAAGTCGCGGTAGTCCTGGTAGTAGAGGGCGTCCTCGTAGAGCGAGTTGGTGGCGAAGACCGCCGTGCGCAGGCTCGTCCGCGCGGACTGGAGCGCGAGCAGCGCGGTGGCCGCCGCCGCGAGCGCCACCACACCGCCCACCAGCAGCGCGCCCAGCACCACGTAGAGCCCGAACGTGGCGATGCCCGTGATGGACAGGCCGATCGCCCGGGTGACCGTCTGTGCCCGGGCCAGGCGCAGCTCGGCGCGGGTCTCCAGGCGCGTCATGAGGTGGTATTCCGAGAGCAGGAAGTCGCGCATCTGGTAGGCGCGGATCTCGGCCGCGGTGTGCCGGTTGGCCATCAGGTCGCCCAGCATCCACTTACGTCGCCGCCGGGTGATCCGGGCGAGCCAGTCGACGTGCTGACGGCGGGCCATCCGCACCGCCGTCACCGCCTCCGGCGCGGCGGCGACCACCAGGCAGGGCAGCAGCAGCGGGTGGATGATCGTCACCGCGGTAGCCGTGGCGATCACGCCGACCACGCCGGTGACCAGGTTGACCGTGTCGTTCACCAGGGAGCCCGCCTCGGCCAGTCCCCGGTCTCGGGCGCGGTCCATCTCCTCGGCGAAGCCGGCGTCGTCGAAGGCCGCCAGTTCCACGGCGGACGTCGTCTCGAACAGCCGCCGCTCCACCGTGAAGTTGATCTGCGGTACGAGCCGGGCCTGCGCCCATCCGGCGACGATGGTCAGCGCGCCGCGCCCGGCGACGGCGGCCGCCGCCAGCGCCAGGGCGGGCAGCGCCGCGCGGATCCGGTCCGGTGTCGGGCCCGCCGCGAACAGCTGGTGGAGCACCCCGGTGGTGGCGAGCAGGCCCAGCGTGGTGAGGACACCGGCGGCGACGTTGAGACCCAGCGAGGCGGCGGTGTCCCGGCGGCTGGTCGCCCAGGCGAGACTGATCGCCTCGCGGATCAGCGCGGGCAACCGGCGCGCCACCGACCAGAAGCCGGTGTGGGCCAGTTCGGTGGCCCGGTGCATCCAGTGCGGATCGACGAGCTCGGGCAGGGTCGTCTCCCCGGCCGGCTCCTCCGGATCGGACGGTGGACGAGGACGGACCGCCCCGGCCATGGCACCCCCTCGACGCGTTCGGGCAGCAACGCTGGATACTACGTTCCGCTGTCGAAAGATGTCATTCAGTGACCGGCGTGTCGTACAGATGTCCCAACGGCGTGTCCCCCAGCGGTGGCCGGAAACACCCCGCACGGTGATCGCCGCCGGGTCGCGTCGCGCGCGACCGGTCCGGGTGGCAGGCTTGTGGGGTTCGCCGGGCGCAGGCCGGCCGACCGCCCGTCGTGAAGGAGAAGATCGACCCGATGGCTGTGGACGTCACCACCACCGACGAATGGCAGGCGCTGCGCAAGCACGCCGAGGCGATGCGCGGCACGCACCTGCGCGACCTGTTCGCCGCCGACGGGCAGCGGGGTGAGCGGCTCACCGGTGAGGTCGCCGACCTGCACGTGGACTACAGCAAGAACCTGGTCACCGACGAGACGATCGCGCTGCTCGGCGCGCTCGCCGAGCGGGTCGGGCTGACCGGCCGGATCGCGGCCATGTTCGCCGGACGGCACATCAACACCACCGAGGACCGGGCGGTGCTGCACACCGCGCTGCGCCTGCCCCGGGACGCCTCGCTCACCGTGGACGGGCAGGACGTGGTCGCCGACGTGCACGCCGTGCTGGACCGCATGTCGGCGTTCGCGCAGCGGGTGCGCTCCGGCTCGTGGCGGGGCCACACCGGCGAGCGGATCACCACAGTGGTCAACATCGGCATCGGCGGCTCCGACCTCGGGCCGGTGATGGCGTACGAGGCGCTGAAGGCGTACCGGGACGCGGGCATCAGCTGCCGGTTCGTGTCGAACATCGACCCGACCGACATCCACGACAAGACCGCCGACCTGGACCCGGCGAGCACGCTGTTCGTCGTGGTGTCCAAGACGTTCTCCACCCAGGAGACGCTCGCCAACGCCGACCAGGCGCGGCGCTGGCTGCTCGCCGGGCTGGACGCGGACGACGACGCGGTGGCCCGCCACTTCGTCGCGGTCAGCACCAACGAGCAGCGGGTCCGGGACTTCGGCATCGACCCGGAGAACATGTTCGGCTTCTGGGACTGGGTGGGCGGACGCTACTCGCTGCCGTCCGCGGTCGGCCTGTCGGTCATGCTGGCGATCGGGCCGGACCGGTTCCGCGAGATGCTGGCCGGCTACCATGCGGTCGACGAGCACTTCCGGTCCGCCCCGGTGGAGCGCAACCTGCCGGCGCTGCTCGGCCTGCTCAACGTCTGGTACACCGACTTCCTCGGCGCGGAGACCCACGCGGTGCTGCCCTACTCGCAGTACCTGCACCGGTTCCCCGCCTACCTCCAGCAGCTCACCATGGAGAGCAACGGCAAGTCGGTACGCCTCGACGGCTCGCCCGTGACGTACCCGACCGGGGAGATCTTCTGGGGCGAGCCGGGCACCAACGGCCAGCACGCCTTCTACCAGCTCATCCACCAGGGCACCCGGCTGATCCCGGCGGACTTCATCGCGTTCAGCCGGCCCAACCACGACCTGGGCGACATGCACGACCTGTTCATGTCGAACTTCTTCGCCCAGACCGCCGCGCTGGCGTTCGGGCGGACCCGTGAGCAGGTGGAGGCCGAGGGCACCCCGCCCGAGGTGGTGCCGCACCGGGTGATGCCGGGCAACCACCCGTCCACGTCGATCCTGGCGCCGAAGCTCACCCCGGCGACGCTGGGCCAGCTGATCGCGCTCTACGAGCACATCACGTTCACCGAGGCCGCGGTCTGGGACATCAACGCCTTCGACCAGTGGGGCGTGGAGCTGGGCAAGGTGATGGCCAACCAGCTCGCCCCGAAGCTCACCGGGCCGGACCCGGACCTGACCGACGTGGACACCTCGACCGCCGAGCTGATCCGCCGCTACCGGGCCGAGCGCGGCCGGAGCTGACCGTATGCCCGTGGCGTCCCGCGTACACCGGGCGGGACGCCACGGGTCAGCGGCGCAGCAGGTCGGCGTGGGCGGCGCGCAGGCGGCTGAGCGCCGGGTCGCCGGCCGGTGCGCGGCGGTCGAGTTCGGCCCACGCCTCGGCGAGCGCGTCGGCCAGCGCCCGCAGCTCGGCGGCGTGCCGCCGGCTGGACTGCCGGTGCAGCTCCTCCAGGCGGCGGGCCCAGCCGGCGCTGATCGCGGCGACGCGTTCGGCGTCGGCGCGTGCCTGGGCGCCGGTGCGGGCGGCGGGCGCGGGCACGATCGCGGCCACCGGCCGGGGATCGCCGTCGCGGGTGACGAGCGTGACGGTGTCGGTCAGCTCGGCCAGGGAGACGAGCTGGGTGAGCCGGGTGCGGACCTCGCGCAGCGGCAGGGCGCGCGGCTGGGGGTACCGGTCGGCCAGGGCGGGGACAGCCATGGACACATGTTCACGTCCGGGTACGACAAATTCCCGGTCAGGCGGTCCACTCCGGTGCCAGCACGGACCAGACCTCCAGGTCGGCGCGGCCGTCGGGCGTCGGTGCGGCCCCGCGCATGACGCCGTCGCGGCGCATGCCGAGCCGTCGTGCGACGGCGACGCTGCGGTCGTTGCCGGCCTTCGTGATCCACTCGACGCGGTGGATGCCGCGCTCCCGCACCGCCCAGTCGATGATCACGCGGGCGGCGCGGGTGACCAGGCCCTGTCCCTCGGCGCCCGGTTCCAGCCAGCAGCCGGCCTCGCACACCCCGCGGGTGGTGCTCAGCGACACGAACAGCACGCCCCCGACGAGCGTCCCGCGCTGCCAGATGCCCCAGATGCCGCCGTCGTCGCGGGCCCAGCGGTCGGCGTACGCCTGGAGGACCTTGCGGGCCGACTCGGCGTCGGTGGCGACGAAGGACGCGCCGACCCAGGGTGCGATGTGTTCGCGGCAGCGGTCGAGGTTGGCCAGGAACTCGTCGGCGTGCCAGGGCGACAGTGGACGCAACTCGGCGTCGTCGGTGAGGGCGTGGGCGAACATCCGAGGAAGCTAGCAGGACCGTCGCGCTTTTGTCGGTCGGTCCCTCTACGGTCTGCGCCGTGAACGCCGTCCAGACGTACCGATATCTTCAGCCGTCCGCGCTGCGCGCCGCCGGTCTCGACCTGCAGACCTGCGGCGGCCCGGCGGCCAACCCGCGCTTCTTCGCCGGGTTCCTCACCGCCCCGGCCGCGGCGGCGGCCGGGCTGCTCGCCGTCGCCGAGGTGGCCCGCACCCGCTACCACCAGCCGGTCAGCCCGGCCAGCCTGGACCCGGTGGTGACCGGCAGCCGGGGCCGCCTGCGCTTCGAGTCGTTCTCCGGCTGCTGCGGGGTGTACGCGCGGATGGACGTCCTGCCGTCCGGGCTGGACGGGGAGATCAGCGGCCACGGCACCACGAACGTGGACGTGAACCCGCCGCTGCGCGAGGCGCTGGCCCGGGTGGGCGGCATCGAGCCGCTGCACGTGGCGGTCGGCCCGGACGACCTGACCGTCTCCACCATGGACGGCGCGGTGGTCGAGCGGAAGGTGCCGCTGCCCGGCCGCTGGCTGCGCGGCTTCGCCGAGGTGCACGTGCTCACCGCCGGCTTCGAGCCGCGCGCCGAGATCGCGGCGGCGGAGGCGGCGGCGTTCCTGCGGCGGCTGCCCGCCGCCGGCGACCGGAGCGTGCTGTGGGCGGTGCCCGCCGGGCGTACGCTGCGGCTGACCTCCCGCCCGGCGCCGGGCGCGGTCTGCCTGGCCGGCGCGGGCCGGCTCGCGGCTCTGCGCGGCGTGCTGCGCCACGCGCGCTCCCTGCGGGTGTACGGCCCGGCGGTGCGGGCCGGCTCCCCCGCCGTGCCGAGCACGTGGGAGCTGGACACCGGGGCGCTGCGGCTGTCGCTGACGCTGTCCCCCGAGCCCTACCGGGGCTTCTCCGGTGAGGGCGCGGCCCTGGCGGCGCTCGCGGGCGACGACGTGGTCGACGACGCGGAGCTGGTCGGTGCGCTGCTCAACTGGGATCCGACGATCGACGTGGCCGCGCTCGCCGACGCCGCCGCGCTGCCCGACGAGCGGGTGCGCGCCGCGCTCGCCCAGTTGGGCACCGCCGGGCGGGTCGGGTACGACGTGGCGGACGGGGCGTACTTCCACCGGGTGATGCCCTACGACGCGGGCCGCGCGGAGCGGGACAACCCGCGGCTGGTCGGCGCACGTGTACTCGTCGAGCGCGGCGCGGTCGAGGGCGACGGCGAGCACGCGACGGTACGCACCGACGCCGAGACCTACCGGGTACGCCGCCACCCGGACGGCGCGTACTCCTGTTCCTGCCGCTGGTGGGCGCGGCACCGGGGCCAGCGGGGGCCGTGCCGGCACGCGCTGGCCGTGTCGATGGTCGCGGCGCCGGTGGAGGCGCTGTCGTGACCGGCTTCGTCGAGGCGGCGGTGCGCGGCCGGATGTCCGAGGTCAGGTCGGCCCTGGCCGGGTTGGACGAGCCGGCCCGGCGGGCGCTGGGCGACGAACTGGTCGCCGTCGTCCGTCGCAGGCGGGACGACTGGTGGTGGCGGGGCGAGGCGGCGACGCTGGCGGTGGCCGCGGTGGGGACGCTGAGCACCCCGACGAAGGTGGCCGCGCTGCTCGGCCGCCGCTCGGTCTGGCTGGCCGGCGTCGACGCCGCGCCGGTGGTCGACGCCGCCCGGGAACGCGGGGTGACCTGGCTGGCCGACGTGGCGCACAAGCTGGCCGACCGGCTGCCCCGGGACCGGATGGTCGCGGGCTGGCCGTTCGTCGCCGGTCTCCTGCTGGCGGAGAAGGCGCCGCCGCCGACCGGGGACGACTTCGTGCGTGGCTGGGCCGCCGCGCAGGGCTCGCCGGCCCCGCGCGGGACGCGCCCACCGACTGTGGACCGGCTGCGCGCGGACCCGTTCCTGGACGCGCTGCTGCCGCGCCTGTTCGAGGTGGACGGCGTGGGCACCGAGCTGGCCCGCGGCGACGGCACGGGCGCGGAGGCGCTGCCACGGGCGCTCGTGGCGCTGGCGGCGGAGGGCCGGCTCGACCGGGCGGTCCTGCTCAACGGCGTCCTCGGCCGGCTGCTGCGCGGCGACCGGCCGGGCGCGCTGCGCCCGTTCCTGGTCCTGCACGACCTGCTGGCGCCGACCCCGGACGAGGTGGCGCTGCGGTCGAACGCCTACCTGCGGCTGCTCGCCGACGGCCCGGGGCCGGTGGCCCGCACCGCCCAGCGGACCTTGCGGGAGGCCGGTGACGCCCCCGAGCCGGAGGCGCTGTGGGAGGCCGCCCGGACGGTGCTGGCCCGGCCGGAGAAGGCGCTGGTCCGGGCGCAGGTGTCCTGGCTCGACCGGCTGGCCCGGCAGCACCCGGATCAGGCCCCGGAGATCGGCGCGGTGCTCGCCGTGGCGGCCGACCACCCGGACGCCGGCCTGCGCGAGCGCGCGCTGACGCTGGCGCAGCGGCACGGCCACCGGCCGGTTGCCGTGACCACAGTGGCCGAGGCCCGCGACGACCTGCCGCCGCCGCTGCCGGCAGCGGCCGCGCCGCCGCCGATCGCCGGGGTGGAAGAGCTGGTGGAGGAGATCGCGGCGTCGCTCGGCCGGCGCTGGCCCGCGCTGACGGCGGAACGCGTCATGGACGGCCTGGTCCGGCTCGGCACCGCCGACCGCGAGCGGCTCGCGGCGGCGCTGCTGCCGGTGGTACGCCGGGAGCGGGTCGGCGCGTACGACCATCCCTGGTCGGTGTTCAACCGGTCGGTGCAGATGCACGGGCTCCTGCTGGCCGTCTGCGGCGAGGCCGAGGCGGCGACCCGCCGCGACCAGTGGAGCACCCTGCTGGCCGAGTCCCGCCCACGCGCGCCGCTGCCGTTCCGGGGTGGTCCGCCGGTTCCGGCCACGCGCCGGCCCGCGCCCGTCCAGCTCGCCTGCACCCGGCTGGCCGAGATCGGGCAGCGTCTGGACGGACGCGACGATCCGGGCCTGCTGTCGGCGCCGACCTCGGTCACCGGGGCGATCGAGCCGGTGGCGCTCTACGAACGGCTGGCCGCGCTGGGTGACCGTCCGGTGTGGCGCTGGGATCTCGCGCAGGCCCTGCTGCGCCTGCCGGCCGGCGTGGACGAGCCGCTGGCCGGACGCGCCGCGGCGCTGCGCACGCCGGCCGGTGACGAGCTGGCCCGCTGGCTGCGCGGCGATGCCGTGCCGGCCCCGGCGCAGCAGGTGGTGACAGTGGGCCGGCGGGCGCGGTCGGCCGGGTACGACTGGGGCTACGACCAGCTGCCCGAGGGGCGGACGCTCGTCGCGCTCACCCCGCCGGACGGCGTCGAGGACCGGCTCGGCCTGCTCACCCTGAAGCCCACGCCGATCGGCCGGTGGACCGACGGCTGGGGCGACGTCTGGCCGGCCGTCCTGCCCGGGCACCGGGGCGTGGTCGCCGCCCACCTGCTGCCCGAGGTGGCCGGCGCGGCGCAGGAGGACACCCTCGGGCACAGCGCGGTCCTGCCGGTGCTGGCCGAGTGCACGGGCGCGGGCGGCCCGGCCCTCGATCTGGCGCTGGCCTACGGGTTGTGCGCCCGCCATGAGGCGGACCGGGTGGCCGCGCTCGACGCGGTGCTGATCCTCGCCGCCGCCGACGACCTGGACGCGCCCGCGACCGGCGGGCATCTCGGCGCGCTGGCGGCCGGCGGGCAGGTGACGCTGACCCGGGCGGTCACCCCGCTGCGCGACGCGGTCGCGGCGGGTGCCCGGCTGAGCGTGTGGCGGCTGCTCGCCGCGGCGTTGCCGCCGCTGCTGGCCGCCCCGACGCCACCCCGGGGCACGCCGGACCTGCTCGCGCTGGCGGCGGAGACGGCGACCGCGACGGGCGTCCGGATCGAGGTGCCCGGCCTGGCCGACGTGGTGGCCCGGGGCGGTGGCAGCCGGCTGGTGGCCGAGGCCCGGCGACTCGCCGGCGCCCTGGCCGCCTGAACCGGCACCCGCCGGCCGGTCATCCGCCCATTCTGCGGCCCACCCGGCCGTCCCGCCGGACAGCGCCCACGGCCGTGCCGACCGCGACCGCCGAGGCTACGGCGGTCAGATGATCAGGTGGGTCCAGTAGGTGAGCCACACCGCGAACAACGCGCCCTGCAGCAGCGCCAGCGCGGCGGTGAGCCAGCCGTCGAGGCCGGGCCGCCGCGCCCAGCGGGCCAGGACGAACGCGACCGGGAAGGCGGCGAGCAGGTAGCGCAGCAGGCTCTTGTACACCGGTGGCCCCATCGACAGCGGCACCAGCACCACGACGAGCGTGTAGAGCAGGTACGGCCAGTCGGCGCGGCGGCGCAGCCCGACGGCCGCCACCGCCAGCATCGCCACGGCGATCCAGACCCGCAGCGCGTCGGCGGAGTGGCCGCCGAACAGCGCGGAACCGGCCACCGCCAGGGGGTTCTGCAGCCGGATGCCCCAGCCGGTCTCCTGGGTGTGCTGGTAGGCGAACCAGTCGCCGCTCTGCCAGCGGCAGAACGCCATGAACGTCAGCCAGCCCGCCGGGACCAGCAGCAGGGGCCAGCCCTGCCGCAGCAGGCGCGGCCACGCCCGGGGTCCGGCCCGCCAGCCGTGCTCGCGCAGCAGCACCAGCGCCAGCGGCACCACCACGAGGAAGCCGACCGAGCGGCTCATCGCCAGGAAGTAGCCGACGACGCCGACGAGCAGCCAGCGGCTCCGCTCGGCGTACCAGAAGGCGGCCAGCGCGAGGCAGACGAACAGCGACTCGGTGAGCGCCGCCTGGAACAGGAACGCCGTCGGCAGGAGCAGCAGGTACCGGACCGCTCGCCGGCCGTCGTCCGGTCCCGCGCCGCCGAGCAGCCGGCCCCCCAGCCGGTACGCGAAGTAGAGCTGGAACACCAGCGCCACGTTGCTGACCAGCAGCAGCGCCCAGGCGGTGTGCCCGCCGAGCAGCGGCGCGAGCGGCCGGGCCAGGAACGGGTAGAGCAGCGGGAAGCCGAAGTCCGGCCAGGGCCGGTCCAGCGGCAGCCGGGCGAGGTGGTCGTAGAGGAAGGAGTCCCAGGCGAACCAGAGCGAGAACCAGCGGTGCGACGAGATCGCCTCCTGCTGGGCCCGCATCCCCGTCTCGTCGGCCGGTGGCGCGCCCGGCACCCCGTCCCACGCGGCGAGCACCAGCACGCCGACCAGGCTGAGTACGAGCTTCGAGCCGACGAAGACGACGAACACGAATCCCCACGGTTCGGGCAGCCTGCGGGCGACCGACGCTGCGCGCGACCACCACCGGGTACGCCCGGAGCGGGCCGCGCCACCGGGGTCGGCCCGCCGCTCGTCCGCCATCGCGCTCCCACCGTTGCGCCGTCGACCGACTCGCCCGGCCGGAAAACCCGGTGGGCGTTCCCCGTCCGGGCCGGCTCACACCCGCCGGGCCGGGACGGATCGGTGCAGCCCGGCAGGTGAGGACGTCGTCAGGGTGGGTAAGCGCGCTGCCGCATCGGCAGGCGGGGGGCGCGTACGGCATGGGTGACGGCGACGGAACCGTGATCATCGGGGCGGGGCCGGCCGGGCTGACCGCCGCGTACGAGCTGCTGCGGCACGGCGAGCCGGTCCGGGTCTACGAGGCCGACGACGTGGTGGGCGGGATCAGCCGGACGGTGGAGCGCGACGGCTGGCGGTTCGACATCGGGGGGCACCGCTTCTTCACGAAGGTGTCCCGGGTCGAGGACTTCTGGCACGAGATCCTGCCGGACGAGGACTTCCTGCTCCGGCCGCGGATGAGCCGGATCTACTACCGGGGCGCGCTGTTCGACTACCCGCTCAGCGCCGGCAACGCGCTCCGCAACCTCGGCCTGCTGGAAGCGGTTCGCTGTCTGGGCTCGTACGGCCGGGCCCGGCTGCGCCCGCCGAAGGACCAGTCGCACTTCGAGGGGTGGGTGTCGGCGCGGTTCGGCTGGCGGCTCTACTCGATCTTCTTCAAGACGTACACGGAGAAGGTCTGGGGGATGCCGGCGGACCGGTTGCAGGCCGACTGGGCGGCCCAGCGGATCAAGAACCTGTCGCTGGCGGCGGCGATGCGCAACGCGCTGCTGCCCCGCCGCAACCGCACGGACGTGACCAGCCTGATCGAGGAGTTCCAGTACCCGAAGCACGGCCCGGGGATGATGTGGGAGCGCTGCGCCGAGGAGGTCGCCAAGCGCGGCGGCACGGTGCGTACCGGCGCCTGGGTGACCGAGGTGCACCGCGATCCGGCCGCGCGGCGCGCCACCGCCGTGACCGTTGCCGACGCCGGAGGGGAGCGCACCGAGCCGGCCGCGCACGTGATCTCCTCGATGCCGATCTCCGCACTGGTGCGGGCGATGCGCCCGGAGGCGCCGCCCGAGGTGCGGGCCGCCGCCGACGACCTGCGGTACCGGGACTTCCTGACGGTGGCGCTCGTGGTGCCGGAGGAGTTCTCGTTCCCGGACAACTGGATCTACGTGCACGACCCGGCGGCCCGGGTGGGCCGGATCCAGAACTTCGGCTCGTGGTCGCCGTACCTGGTCAAGGACGGGCGGACCTGCCTGGGGCTGGAGTACTTCGTGTTCGAGGGCGACGAGATGTGGCGGACGCCGGACGCCGAGCTGGTCGCGTTCGCCACCGCCGAGCTGGAGCGGCTGGGCCTGGTCAAGCCCGGGTGCGTGGAGGCGGGCTACGTGGTCCGGATGCCGAAGGCGTACCCGGTCTACGACGAGCGGTACCAGCGCAACGTCGACGTGATCCGGGGCTGGCTGGCAGCGAACGTGCCGAACGTGCACCCGGTCGGCCGCAACGGCATGCACCGGTACAACAACGCCGACCACTCGATGCTCACCGCGATGCTGACCGCGGAGAACATCGCGCACGGCGCGGAGCACGACGTCTGGACCGTCAACGTGGAGCAGGACTACCACGAGCAGCGCAGCCCGTCGCGGCACGGCACCGGCCGGGACGCGCCGGTCGTCCCGGCCCGGCGGTGAGGCGCCGCGCGTGAGGGTGGTCATAACGGCTGGACGGCAGCCACGGCGGTGCTGCTAGCCTTCTGGGCAGGTCATGAGCGCCAGCGCGAAGCCCCGGCTCGCTGGCCGGCAACCCTCCTCCGCGGTGGGGTGCCCCGGGTGAAGACCAGGCACCGGCAGCCGCCGGTGCAAGCGTGGCCTGGCACCCAGGTCAGCAACAGACCAGGGAGACCGATGTCCGCACCACCTTCCACCCCGTCCGGCGACGTCGCCGCGTACTCGGCCCGCTTCGCGCTGGTCAAGCGCCGTCACGTCGACCTGATGCGGGTGTGCAGCGACGCCTGTCGCCTCGCGCGCTGAGCGAACGCCACCCTCCTTTCCCCGATCCACCCTTCTCCGGCCCGGCCGTCTGTCCGGCGGGCCGGCGCCGACGCGCGCCGCGCGTCCATCCACTCTGGAGAGACATCGTGCGTTTCCGTTCCGTCCTGACCCGTGCCGCCGCCGTCGGCGCGGCGGCCCTGCTCGCCGTCACCGCGCTCACCGCCTGCGGCAACGACGACACGGCCTCGGCCGACAACCCGTACGGCCTGCTCCAGCCCGGTGTGATCCGCGCCGGCACGCTCACCGACGCCCCGCCGAACGTGTTCCTCAAGGACGGCGAGTTCACCGGCTTCGACAACGAGCTGCTGCGCGCCGTGGCCGCCAAGATCGGCCTGAAGGTGGAGTTCGTCGGCACCGACTTCTCCGCCCTGCTCGCGCAGGTCAACAGCGGCAAGTTCGACGTGGGCAGCTCCTCGATCACGATCACCGAGGCCCGGAAGAAGACCGTGGACTTCGGCAACGGCTACGACTTCGGCTACTTCGGCCTGGACGTGCCCGCGGGCTCCCCGATCACGGGCTTCGACCAGCTCGCCGGCAAGCGGGTGGTGGTGGTCCAGGGCACGGTGCAGGACGACTACGCCACCAGGCAGAACCTCGACCCGGTGCGGGTGCCCGACTACAACAGCGCGATCAACCAGCTCAAGGCCGGCACCGCCGACGCCTGGATCGCCCCGGCCGAGATCGGCGACAAGTCCGCCGCCGACAGCAACGGCAAGATCAAGGTCGCGGCGAAGCAGCTCAGCCCCGCCCCGACCGCGTACGCGGTGGCCAAGGGCGACGACAAGCTGCGCGAGGCGCTGAACAAGGGCCTGGACGAGGTGATCGCCGACGGCACGTGGAGCCGCCTGCAGGCCGAGTACTACCCGGGGCGGCCGATCCCGGCCGACTTCAAGCCGGGCAGCGGGTCGGTGGCGGTGCCGTCGCCGTCGGCCGCCTCCTGAACCGGTAACCGAGCACGAGCGGGGCGGACGGAGCGGACATGGATCCACTGAGCACCCTCTGGGAGACGTTCTTCGACTGGGACTCGATGCGCGAGGCGCTGCCCGAGATGCTCACCGTCGGGCTGCCCAACACGCTGACCCTGGCGGTCTCCGCCGCCCTGCTCGGCTCGGTGCTGGGCATGCTGCTGGCCGTCGCCGGCATCTCGCGTACCCGATGGTTGCGCTGGCCGGCGCGGGTCTACACCGATGTGTTCCGCGGCCTGCCGGCCGCGGCGACCATCCTGCTCATCGGCGTGGGCCTGGCGCCGCTCGGCATGCAGGTGTGGGGGCCGAACCCGTATCCGCTGGGCGTGCTGGCGCTGTCCCTGATCGCCGCCGCCTACCTGGGTGAGATCTTCCGGGCCGGCATCCTTAGCGTGGAGGCCGCCCAGCTGGAGGGCGCGCGGGCGCTCGGCTTCTCCTGGGGCGAGGCGATGCGCCTGGTGATCATCCCGCAGGGCGTACGCCGGGTGCTGCCCGCCTGGGTCAACCAGCTCATCGCGCTGATCAAGGACTCCAGCCTGGTCTACTTCCTCGGCCTGCTGGCCAGCCAGCGGGAGCTGTTCCGGATCGGGCAGGACTACGCGGCGAACACCGGCAACCAGTCCGCGCTGCTGCTGGCCGGGTTGTTCTACCTGTTGCTGACCGTGCCGCTGACCCACGCGGTCAACTGGCTGGACCGGCGCCTGCGGCAGGGCCGCCCGGCCGCGCCGCCCGAGCCCGAGCCCGACGCCGAGCCGGCCGACGTCACCCCGTCCGGGAGGGAACCGCGATGAGCACCACCACGACGACCTCGGTCAGCCTGGCCGTCCGCGACGTGCACCTGGCCTTCGGCGCGCACCGGGTGCTGCGCGGCGCGGACCTCGACGTGGCCCGGGGCCGGGCGGCCTGCGTCATCGGCCCGTCCGGGTCCGGCAAGTCGACGCTGCTGCGCACCATCAACCGGCTGATCGAACCGGACCGGGGCGACGTGCTGCTGGACGGGCGCAGCGTGCTGCGCGACGACCCGGACGCGCTGCGCCAGCGCATCGGCATGGTGTTCCAGCAGTTCAACCTGTTCCCGCACCTGAGCGTGCTGCGCAACATCACGCTGGCGCTGCGCAAGTTGAAGAAGCTCGGCGAGGACGAGGCGGTGGCGCTCGCCCGCGCCCAGCTCGACCTGGTCGGCCTGGCCGGCAAGGCGGACGCGCGGCCGGCGCAGCTCTCCGGCGGCCAGCAGCAGCGAGTCGCCATCGCGCGGGCGCTCGCGCTGCGCCCGCAGGTGATGCTGTTCGACGAGGCGACGAGCGCGCTGGACCCGGAACTGGTCAAGGGTGTGCTCGCGGTGATGGCGGACCTGGCCGCCGCCGGGATGACGATGGTCGTGGTGACGCACGAGATGGGGTTCGCGCGCAGCGTCGCCGACACGGTGGCGTTCATGGACGCGGGCGTGGTGCTGGAGGCCGGGCCGCCGGAGGCGGTGTTCGAGGCGCCGGAGCATCCCCGGCTGCGGCGCTTCCTGTCCCAGGTGCTCTGACGCGCCCGGGCGCTTCACCGCGCCCCGGGCGCGGTGAAGCGCCGCCTCAGCCCTTCACCGCGCCGATCAGCACGCCCTTGACGAAGTGCCGCTGGATGAACGGGTAGACCGCGACGATCGGCGCGACGGTCAGCACCACCACGGCCATCTTGATCGCCTCGGTCGGCGGCATGGTCACCCCGCTGCTGGCGCCGGAGGTGTGCGGGGCCTGCCCGGCCAGCAGGTAGCTCTGCAGCACCCGCTGGATCGGGTACATGTCGTTGCGGTCGATGAACAGCAGCGCGTCGAACCAGACGTTCCAGTAGCCGACCGCGTAGAACAGGCCGACCACGGCGATCACCGCGCGGGACAGCGGCAGCACGATGCGCGCGAGCGTACGGAAGTCACTCGCGCCGTCGATGCGGGCGCTGTCCAGCAGCTCCGACGGGATGCCCTGGAAGAACCCGCGCACCACGACCAGGTTGAACACGCTGATCGCCGGCGGCAGGACCAGCGCCCAGATGGTGTCCTTCAGGCCCAGCCCGGTGACCACCAGGTAGCGCGGCACCAGCGGCGGGTAGACCAGGAACGGGATCAGGAAGTACGCCAGCAGCCAGCGGTGTCCCAGCGTGCCCGGCCGGGACAGCCCGTACGCGGCGAGCACGGTGACGGTCAGCGCGATCGCGGTGCCGATCACGGTGACGAGCGTGCTGATCCACAGTGCCCGGGTGACCGCCCCACCGGCGAAGATCGTCTCGTACGCGGACATGTCGACGCCGCGGGGTACGACCACCAGGCCGCCGGCCCGCGCGATGGTCTCCCGGGAGGAGAGGCTGGTCACCAGGATCACCCAGAGCGGGAACAGCACGCCCGCCACCAGCACGGTGAGCGCGACGGCCTTGAGCCCCTGCCCGAGGCGGGTGGGCGGTTCCTGCCACACCGGCCGGCGGGATCGGTCGCCGGCGGCCCGGCGGATGAGCGTGGTCATGACTTCGAGTAGATCCCTCGTTCGCCGAGCATGTGCGCCACCCGGTTCGCGGCCAGGATCAGCACCAGCCCGATGACGGCCTTGAACAGTCCTGCCGCCGCGCCGTATCCGTAGTTCCCGGTGGCGATGGAGAAGTGGTAGACGAACGTGTCGAGCACCTCGGCGGCCTGCCGGCCGACGGCGTCGCGTTGAAGCAGGAACTGCTCGAAGCCGACCGAGAGCGCGTCGCCCAGGCGCAGGATGAGCAGCAGCACGATCACCGGGCGCAGGCCGGGCAGCGTGATGTGCCACAGCCGCCGCCACCGGCCGGCGCCGTCCGCGGCGGCGGCCTCGTAGAGGTTCTGGTCGATCGTGGACAGCGCGGCGAGGAAGACGATCGTGCCCCAGCCGACGTCCTTCCACACCGCCTCGACGGTGACCAGGACGATGAACGTGTCCGGGTCGGTCATGACGTTCCACGGTTGCAGCCCGGCCTCGCGCATGCTCTGGGCGAGCAGCCCGGCGCCGCCGAGCATCGCGACGAAGAACGTGACCACGAGCACCCAGCTGAAGAAGTGGGGCAGGTAGACGATGGTCTGGATGAGCCCGCGCAGCCGGCTGGACAGCAGGTTGTGCAGCGCTATCGCCAGCAGGATCGGCAGCGGGAAGAAGAAGACGAGCTGGAACGCGGTGATCGCCAGCGTGTTGCGGAACGCGTCCCAGAACGCCGGGTCGTCGAACAGCAGCTGGAACTGCCCGAAGCCGATCCAGTCGCTGTGCAGGAACGCCTGCCACGGGTTGTCGCCCAGGTAGGGGTTGTAGTCCTGGAAGGCGATCACGTTGCCGGCGATCGGCAGGTAGCTGAAGATCAGCAGGATGAGGAAGCCGGGCGCCACCATGGCGAGCAGTTGCCAGTCCCGGCGCAGCCGGGTGCGCAGCGGCACCCGGCGGCGGGACGGGCGGCGGCGGGGCGGGCGGCCGGGTGGGGCCGGCGCGTCCGGCCGGGCCCGCTCGGGCCCGGCCAGGACGGCCGGCTCGTTCACCGGCCCGCCTTGGGCAGCGAGTCGGCGAGCAGCTTGCGGGCCTCCTCGCCGCCGTTCGCCTTCCACTCCGCGACGATGGCGTCCACGTCGGCGAGCGGGCGGCGGCCCCGCAGCACGTCGGTGAACTTGTCCTCGGTGGGCACCTGGTTGGCCTTGTAGGCGGCGGGCATCTCCAGCTTCACCCCCGCCCAGGGGTTGGGCTCCAGGTGCTTCACCATCTGGTTGGAGTAGGCGAGCGCGTCCGGCACGAAGCGCGGGGTGTCCGGGAACGGCCCGATGGTGGGGTTGCGGCCGCTGATGAAGAAGTACTGGTTGGCGATCTCCTTGAACGCCAGGTCGGTCTTCACCGGCCCGTTCGGCGACGGGGTGTGGTGCTTGCCCGCGACGCCGAAGTCCCGTAGCTGGGCCTCCTGGCTGCCGAGCGGCGCGGAGCACCAGTTGATGATCCGCAGCAGCTCCTGGACCCGGTCCTTGCCGAGACCCTTCTTCACGAACGTGTAGGAGATCGGCTCGTCGTCGCCCCAGACCAGCGGGTCGCCGCCGGTGGCGGAGAAGATCGGCACCGGCTGGATGTCCAGCGCGCGGTTGGTCTTCTGGTGCTCGGCCTGGGCGCCCTGCCAGAAGCCGAAGCCGTCCTGGAGGAACACGATCGCGCCGTTCTTGGCGAACAGCTGCTTGGCGTCCGCGCCCCTGCTGGCCACGATGTCCGGGTGGACCAGGCCGTCCGCGTAGATCTTGGCCATCACCTCCAGCGCGCGGCGGAACTCCGGGGTCTCGTACTTGAACTCGGGGGTGCCGTCGGACTTGACCCGCCATCCGCCCTTGTGGCCCGGTACCCGGTGGAACATCTGGATCATGGCGAAGACGTCGTTGAACGCCCACACCTTGCGTGCCGGGTCGGTCACCTGCCTGGCCGCGGCGAGCAGGTCGTCGAGGTTCGCCGGCACGGCCAGGCCGCGCGCGTCGAGCAGGTCCTTGCGGGTGAACAGCGCCCAGGGGAACGGCCCGTCCGTGGGGTTGGGCACGGACATGATCCGCTCGTTCCAGACCGCACGCCGCCAGGCCCCGGTGGGGAAGCTCGCCAGCATCGGGTACGCCGCCGCGGCGTCGCCCTTCAGGTGGTCGGTCAGGTCCTCGAAGAGCACCTTGATCGCCTCGGCGAAGCGCGGGATCTTCTCCACCTCCCACCCCGGCACGCACAGCAGGTCCGGCACGTCCCGCGCGCCGAGCATCGCGTTGAGCTTGTCGGCGTACGTGACGCCGTCCTGGATGGTGAAGTTGACCGGCGTGCCCAGCTCGGCGTTCACGGCCTGGAGGTAGGCGCTCTGCGCCACGCCGGGCGGCGCCGGGCCCCAGGCCGGGGTCATCGCGGTGACCTGCTTGCCGCTGGTGCCGGGCTTGCCGGTGACGGCGTCGACGAGGCTCGCCGGATAGCGGGTGTAGCCGTCCGGCACCGGGCGGGTGCCCACGATGTCCGGCTTGACCGCGCCGGGCAGATCCTGGCGGGTGGGCAGCAGGCCGGAGACGGCGTCGAGGTTCTGGGCGGCGCCGGAGCCGGCCGGCTTCTCCGAGCAGCCGGCGAGCAGCGGGCCGGTGGCGGTGGCGGCCACGCCGAGGCCGACCAGGCCGAGAAAGCGGCGGCGGGAGGAGCCCGGGTCGGGGTGGTGCGCGGTCATTGGTCCCCCTTCGGGAAGGGAAGCGCATCGGATTAGTTCGTATGGATGGTCAACAAACTAATCACGTCGATGAGCTTGCACAAGGGCGGACCGGATCGACACGGCGGTCAGGCCGGGCAGCGGTCGGACAGCGCGTAACGGGTGAGCACCACGTCGCCGATCTGGCGCACCTCGACCACCCGGGCCCGACGGCCCGGGTGCCACGGGAAGCGGCCGTCCCCGACGAAGCGCGGCGCCCGCCGGTCCCCCACGAAGAACGGCGCCACCACCAGGTGCAACTCGTCGGCCAGGCCGGCGGTCAGGAACTGGCGGTGCACCGAGCCACCGCCCTCCACCATCAGACGCGTCACCCCACGCCCGGCCAGGTCGGCCACCACCGCCTCCGGAGTGGCCGGGTCACCGGCGTCGACCACAGTCGACACCGCGCCCACCTGCTCGCAGGCCTTGTCCACCACGCCGCTCGGGCAGTACACCAGCTTGAGCCCGTCACCGGCGGTGAAGAACCGGGCGCCCGGATCGAGGTCGCCGCTGCCGGTCACTGTCACCTTCACCGGCGACGGCGGCAACCCGCGCGCCACCCGTTCGGCGCGCCGGCGCTCGCTGCGCACCAGCAGGCGGGGATCGTCGCGGCGCACGGTGGCCGCACCCACCATGATCGCGTCACACCCGGCCCGTGTCGCGTCGACCCGGTCCAGGTCGTCGTCGTTCGACAGCAGCAGCCGCTCGGCGGTCGCGTCGTCGATGTAGCCGTCGATCGACATCGCGCAGCTGAGCAGCACGTACGGGCGGGTGGTCACGGCACGAACGGCAGGTCGAGGGCATGGTCGGCGCGGGTCACCTTGGCCGCCAGATAGCCCGCGTTCGCCGGCGACAGGTGCACGCCGGTGGAGACCCGGCCGGCCACCGTCACGCCCAGCCGTTCGAGCTGGGCCGCCTTGTCCGGGTTGTTGCTGAGCAGGGACACCCGGTCCACGCCCAGCGCGGCGAGCATCTGCGCGGCCACCGTGTAGTCGCGCTCGTCCGCGCCGCGCCCGAGCGCCAGGTTCGCCTCGTACGTGTCCAGGCCGCCGTCCTGGAGGGCGTACGCGTCGAGCTTGGCGTACAGGCCGATGCCGCGCCCCTCCTGCCGCAGGTAGAGCAGGTAGCCACCGGCCTGCGCGATCCGCTCGACCGCCTCGCGCAACTGCGGCCCGCAGTCGCAGCGCTGACTGCCGAACACGTCCCCGGTGAGGCACTCGCTGTGCGGGCGGACCAGCGGCGGGTCGGCGTCGGCGTACTCACCGAGCCCGAACGCCAGGTGCTCGCGGCCGTCGACGAGACCGTGGAAGGTGTGCACGCGGGCCGTGGTCACATACCCGTCGGGGAACCGGAGCGGAACCGTCACACGGGTCCGGACCGTCGCGGTGGGCAGCGTTTCGTCCATGGTTCTCCTGTCTTCCGGTCGCCGGGCGGACCCGGCGACGCACACCTCGCTCCCCACCGTAGGCGGGATCACCGACGGTTGCCGGGCTCGCGCCGCGGCATCCGCCGGGCCAGCAGCACCGCGGCGCCGGGCAGGCTGGCCACCAGGACCAGCGCGCCGTACACCGTGCCGGTCGCCACACCCTGCGCGGCGGTCAGCCCGGCCGAGGCGAACGCCCACGCGGCCACCCCCTCGCGCGGCCCGAATCCGCCCACGTTCAGCGGCACCGCCATGGCCAGCAGCGCCAGCAGCGTCAGCGGCAGCAGGTGCGACAGCGGCGCGTCCGCGCCGGCCGTGCGGGCGGCCACCACGAACGTCGCCAGGTGACCGGCGAACACCACCGTCGAGGCGATCACCACACCGAACCAGGTCCGGCGGCCCAGCACCCCGGAGCGGACGTCGGCGAGCGCGGTCCGGGCCGCCCGGGCGAAGCGGGACGCCCCGGATCGGGGCACCGCGCGGGCGGCGAGCACCAGCGCCAGCGCGACCACTGCGAGTACGGCGGCCAGCACCGGCAGGTACTGGCGCACCGGCGACGGGAACGCCGCCAGCAGCGCCACCGCGATGACCACCTGCACCACCTGTCCGGCGGTGCGCTCCCACACCACCGCCCGGACGCCGCGGGCCACGTCCCCGGCGTCGCGGCCGTGCCGTACCGCCCGGTGCACGTCGCCGAGCACGCCACCGGGCAGCGTGGAGTTGAGGAAGACCGCCCGGTAGCAGTGCGCCACCGCGGCGCGCATCGGCAGCCGTACGCCCAGCCCGCCGGCGACGAGCGACCAGCGCCAGGCGCAGCAGACGGTGGTGATCACGCCGATGCCGAGCGCGGCGGCCAGTGCCGGCGCGTCGATCAGCCGCAGCCCGGCCAGGAACGGTCCGGTGCCCACCGAGGCGACGAGCGCGGCGAGCACCGCGAGCCCGAGCAGCGGGCGTACCCATGCCCGGCCGGTCCGGGCCCGGCGCGGGGCGGGCGTGACGGCCGGTACGGGTCCGGCGACGGCGACGTGTGACAAACGGTCCTCCCTTGGTCCCACCGGTTGTCACGTGCCGACGGCCGGTACGGTTCAGCCGGCGAGCAGGTCGGCGTGATGCAGCACCACCTCGAGCCGGCCGGCGGCGGCCTCGATGAGCCGCCACTTCTGATACGTCGCGGCGGGCCCGGACAGATGCGGTCGTTCCTCGACCGCTGCGTCGACCCAGCCGGTGAGCCATTCGGCGGCCAGTTCCGCCTGCTCCGGGCCGAGCCGCCACGGGGTCGGCCGCACGAGCGTCTCGACGCCGTGGCGGCGGAACGCGGCCACCGTGACGTCCACGGCGTCGGGTCCGAGCAGGATCCGGCCGTCGACGGTGCGGCGCTGGTGGGCGTTGAACGCGGCGGTCAGCTCGGCGTCGAGCGGGTCCGGCGGGGTGAACTCGGCCCGTCCGGTCACGGTGAGCGCGAACAGCGTCGGGTGGCCGGCGCAGGCCGCCACCATCCGCTCGACCTCCTCGGCGGTGAGCATGTCCAGCAGCGCGGACGCGGTGACCAGGTGGGCGTCGGCCAGGTCGGCGGCGGTCAGCCGGGTGATGTCCGAGCCGAGCGCCGTCACCGTGACCTCGGCGCCGTCGGCGGCGGTGAGCCGTCCGGCCCGGGCCAGCGCCAGCAGGTCCGCGTCGCGTTCGTGCAGCACCCAGCGTTGCGGACCGGGCAGCCGGGGCGCGAGCCAGCGGGCCATCGAGCCGGTGCCGCTGCCCAGGTCGTGCACGACGAGCGGCCGGCCGGCGGGCAACCGGTCGCGGACCGCGTCGGCCAGCTCGGCGCTACGGGCCGACGCGTCGGCGGGCTCGCGCAGCCGCAGCCAGTCCGCGAAGCCGGGCGGGAGTGAGGTGGTCATGCCGCAGTCGCCTCCTTGAGCGCCGTCGCCAGCCGGTCCACTGTGGCCGGCCAGCCGGTGAGGGTGTGCCGCCGCTGCCGGGCGGCGCGGCGCAGCCGATCCCGCAGGCCCGGATCGGTGAGCCAGCGGCGCAGCGCCGCGGCGGTCGCGCCCGGGTCGCCCGCCGGCACCAGCAGGCCGGGCCGGTCGCCGCCGGGGGCGTGCCCGAGCGTGTCCGGCAGGCCGCCGGTGTCGCTCGCCAGCACCGGTACGCCCCGGGCCAGCGCCTCGGTGACCACCATTCCGTACGTCTCCCGCCGGGAGGGCGCAACCAGCAGATCGGCGGCGGCGTACGTGGCGGCCAGGTCGGGGCCGGTGCGCGGCCCGGTCAGCCGCACGCGGCCGCCGAGACCGGTGGCGGTGAGCCGCCCGCGCAGCCGGTCGGCGAACGCCCGGTCCCGGTCCGGCGGACCCACCCAGTCGCAGGTCCAGTCCAGGTCCGCCACCTCGGCGAGCGCGGCGGCGAGCACGTCGTGGCCCTTCACCGGGGTGACCGCCGCGACGCAGAGCAGCCGTCCCCCGCCGGGCGTGCCGGGGGCGACGGGCGCCGGGTCGACGCCGGGCGGGGCGACCGTCAACCGTTCGGGGCGCAGCCCGTAGCGGCCGAGCAGCCGATCGCGGGTCCACTCGCTGGTGGCGACGACGGCGGTGGCCGCCGCCAGCGACCGCGCCTCCGTCTCGCCCTCGATCGGCAGGTGCACCAGGATCACCAGGCGCAGCCGCGCGGCGTGCGGGGCGAGCACGTCCGGCACGGTCGAGGCGACCAGGCCGTCGAGCAGCACCGGCACGCCGTCGGGCAGCCCGCCGAGCAGCCCGGCCAGGCCGGCGCGTTCCCGTGGTCCCGGGTGCGGCCAGCCGCCGGGTACCTGGTGCTCGCGTACCGTCCAGCCGCGCGCGGCCAGGCCCCGGCAGACGTGGCGGTCGTAGGCGTTGCCGCCGCTGGGGTCCGCCGGGTCGTCGATGTCGCCCGGCAGCACCACGTGGACGACTGTCATCCGGTCAGAGCGACCGCTCGTAGCTCGCCCACGCGATGTGCGACTCGTGCAGGGTGACGGTGATCCCGGCCAGACCGCGCGCGCCCTCCCCCAGCCGGCCGGCCGCCACGGCGTCGGCGAGCCGGTCGGCGATCGTCCGCGCGAGCACCTCGGTGGTGGTGTTCACCCCGGCGAAGGCGGGCTCGTCGTCCAGGTTGCGGTAGTTCAGCTCGGCGAGGACGGCCTTGAGCTGCTCGGTGGCCAGCCCGATGTCGACCACGATCCCGTCGTCGTCCAGCTCGGCGCGGCGGAAGCCGGCGTCGACGACGAACGTCGCCCCGTGCAGCCGCTGCGCCGGGCCGAACACCTCGCCGCGGAAGCTGTGGGCGACCATCATGTGGTCCCGGACGGTCACGCTGAACACGTTCACTCCTCGCCGTAGGTGATGAGATGACACAGCGCCGGCAGCTCACCGGAGGCGAGCCGGTCCAGCACGTCGGGCAGGTCGTCGAAGCGGGACCGGCCGGTGAGCAGCGCGTCGAACGCCGGGTCGGCCAGCAGGTCGAGGGCGAGCGCGAGCCGGTCGGCGTAGCTGCGGCCGGCCCGCCGGGGTGACACGGTGCCGACCTGGCTGCTGCGGATGCCCAGCCGTCGGGAGTGGAACGCGCCGCCCAGCGCCAGCGTGACCGGCCGGTCGCCGTACCAGCTCAGCTCCAGCACGGTGCCCTCCGGGCGCAGCAGCTCCAGGCCGCGTTGCAGCCCGTCGGCGGTGGCGCTGGCGTGCACCACCAGGTCGCGCTCACCGGTCGCGCCGGCGGGCACGGCGAAGCCGGCACCGAGCGCCGCGGCCACCTCGGCGCGGGCCGGGTCGGCGTCGACCAGCTCGACGTGTACGCCGGGGAAACGGGCCAGCAGCGCGGTGACCGCGCAGCCGACCATCCCGCCGCCGATCACCGTGACCCGGTCGCCGACGAGCGGGGCGGCGTCCCAGAGCGCGTTCACCGCGGTCTCCACGGTGCCGGCCAGCACCGCGCGCTCCGCCGGCACACCGTCCGGCACGACAGTCACGGCGCCGGCCGGGACCACGTACGCGCTCTGGTGCGGGTAGAGACAGAAGACGGTACGCCCGAGCAGCCGCTCGTCGCCGGCCTCGACCGTGCCGACGCTCAGATAGCCGTACTTGACCGGGGCCGGGAAGTCGCCCTCCTGGAACGGCGCCCGCATGGCGTCGTGCTGGTCGGCCGGGACGCGACCGGTGAACACCAGCGTCTCGGTGCCGCGGCTGACGCCGGAGAAGCGGGTGCGGACCAGCACCTCACCGGGGCCGGGCGCGGCGAGCCGGACCGGCCTGATCTCGCCCTCGCCGGGGGCGCGGAGCCAGTACGCGTGGGCGTCGACCGTCACGAACTCTCCTCTTCCCCGCATTCCGACCGAGTTGTCGATCATAAACACGGAAGCGGGGCGTCCACGGTTCGAACCGCCCGCGACCTGATGCTCAGGCGGCGCGCCGGCGCTGTTCCGTACGCCAGGTCTCGGGCTCGGCCCGGCCGGTGTGCCGGTCGCCGGCCAGTTCCATGGCGCGGTGGGCCGCGGTCAGCGCGTCACACGGCGCGGTCTGACCGTCACACAGCAGGCTCTCGCACCGGCCGGACTCGTCGGTCCGGTGGGCGGCGGCCACGTCGTACGCGGCCCGCCAGAGCAACGGGTCGGTGACGCCCCGTGGCAGATCGGCGTCCTGACTGGACCGGTTGCGGATCGTGTCGGGCACCGCGTCCCCCTTTGCGTCGTCGCTACCGTCCCAGTGACCGGTTGAGCGCAGATCAAACCTCTCACCTGCGCACACGTCGCGGCCAGCGGTGTACGTCACGCCGGATAGGAGCGCGTCTCGGCTGCCTTGACCGCCGCCCAGACCGGCCGGCCGGGGATCAGTCCGAGGTGGGCCGCGGCGGCGGGCGTGACGTCGGCGGCGACCTCCACCGGCCCGGCCAGTTGCACGCGCAGGTTGTCGCCGTGGCGTTGCACGCCGGTCACGGTGGCCGCCCAGACGTTGCGCGGACTGCCCTCCGGCCGGGACGGGTGCAGCGCGACGGCGGACGGCGGGTACGCGACGAACGCCTCACCGTGGACGGTGTCGGCGGTGGTGAGGGTCAGCTCACCGACGGTGACGGCGTGTCCGTCGGCGCGCCCGCGGTGCAGGTTGAGGCCGACCAGCCGGGCCACGTAGTCGGTGCGTGGCCGCGCCGTGACGGTGGCCGCGTCACCCTCCTGCACCACTCGTCCGTGCTCCACGATGACCAGTCGGTCGGCGAGCACCAGGGCGTCGAGGGGGTCGTGGGTGACCAGCAGTGTCGCGCCGGGGTGTGCGCCGAGGTGGCGCTGGAGTTCGGCGCGGGTGTCCAGCCGGGTCCGCGCGTCGAGCGCGGCGAGCGGCTCGTCGAGCAGCAGCAGCGCCGGGTCGACGGCGAGCGCGCGGGCCAGCGCGACCCGCTGCGCCTGCCCGCCGGAGAGCTGCCGGGGCCGGCGCCGGGCCTGGTCGCCGAGGCCGACGCGGTCCAGCCACTCCTGGGCACGGGCGCGGGCGGCGCGCTTGCCGGCGCCCCGGCGGCGCGGCCCGAACGCCACGTTGTCCAGCGCGCTGAGATGCGGGAACAGCAGGTAGTCCTGGAACACCACGCCGACCGGCCGCCGCTCCGGTGGCGTCCACACCCGGCGGCCGGGCCGGTCCAGGTCGGCGCCGTCGAGCGTGAGGTGCCCGCCGGTGAGCGGGTGCAGCCCGGCGAGCACCCGCAGCGCGGTGGTCTTGCCGGCACCGTTCGGGCCGAGCAGCGCCACCACCTCACCGGCGGCGATGCGCAGCCGCACGTCCAGGGCGAACCCGTCCCGCTCGGCGACCAGGTGCGTGTCCAGCAGCGCGGTCATGTGCTGCCGGCCCAGCGGTCGCGCAGCGCGGCGAGGATGACCACGGAGACGGTGAGCAGGATCAGGCTCAGCACGATCGCGGCCTGGAGGTCGGTCTCCAGCGCCAGGTAGACCGCCAGCGGCATGGTCTGCGTGCGGCCGGGATAGTTGCCGGCGAACGTGATGGTGGCGCCGAACTCACCGAGCGCGCGAGCCCAGCAGAGCACCGCGCCGGCCGCCACGCCGGGGGCGACGAGCGGCAGCGTGACCCGGGTGAACGTGGTGAACCGCCCGGCGCCGAGCGTGGCGGCGGCCTCCTCGTACCGGGGGTCGGCGCCACGCAACGCGCCCTCGACGGCGATGACCAGGAACGGCATGGCCACGAACGCCTCGGCCAGCACCACCCCGGCGGTGGTGAACGGCAGCGTCACGCCGAACGTCTCGTCCAGCCACGACCCGATCAGCCCGCGCCGGCCGAAGACCAGCAGCAACGCCACGCCGCCGACCACCGGCGGCAGCACCAGCGGCACCGTGACCAGCGCCCGGACCAGCCGCCGCCCGGGGAACTCCACCCGGGCCAGCAGCCACGCCAGGGGTACGCCGAGCGCCACGCAGAGCAGCGTGGCGACGGTGGCGGTCTCCAGCGACAGCCGCAGCGCGGTCAGCACACCCGGTTCGGTCAGCCGCCGGGGCAGCGTGGTCCAGGGCGCCCGGAGCAGCAGACCGGCGAGCGGCAGGACGAGGAAGGCCAGTCCGAGCCCGGCGGGCACGAGCAGGGCGATCGGCACCCGCTGCCGGCGTACCGTGCGGCTCATGCGCCGGGCGGCGCCTGGAACCCGGCGGCGGTGAGCACGGCGAGCCCGGCGTCGGAGCGGACGAAGTCGACGAAGGCGCGGGCGCCGGCCGGGTTGCCGGCGGCGCGCAGCACCACGATCGGGTAGTCGTTCACGGCACGCGCGGACTCGGGGAACTCGACCGCGTCGAGCCCGGGTGCGGCGCGCACGTCGGTGCGGTAGACCAGCGCGGCGTCGACCTCGCCGAGGCGCAGCTTGGCCAGCGCGCCCTTGACGTCCTGTTCGAGCGTGGCGGGCGTGAGCCGCACACCCGCCGCGTCGAGCGCGGTGCGCGCGGCGGCGCCGCAGGGCACCTGTTCGGCGCAGAGCGCCACCTTGACACCGGGGCGGGCGAGGTCGGCCAGGCCGCCTACCCGGGCCGGGTTGCCCCGGGGCACGGCGACGACGAGCTGGTTACGGACCAGCACGGCCGGGTCGCCGGCGGCGTCACCGGCGTCGGTGACCGTCTTCATGGTGGCCGGGGAGGCGGCGGCGAACACGTCGGCGGGTGCGCCCTGCGTGATCTGGGTGGCGAGCCCGGAGCTGCCGCCGAAGTTGAACGTGACGGTGCTGCCCGGGTGGGCGGCCTCGTACTCCTCGCCGAGCCGGGTGAACGACTCGGTGAGCGAGGCGGCGGCGAACACTGTCACCGGGCCGGCGCCGCCGGGCCCGGCCGGTTCGTCCGCGCCGCCGCACCCGGTCGGGCCGAGTGCCGCCACCAGCGCGGCGGCGAGCGCGACGCGGATCCGCCGTACGGTCACGGGCTGGTCCTTCCCCTGGGGGTGGAGGCGCGCTCGACCACGACGGTGGTCGACTTGATCACCGCGACGGCGACGGAGCCGACCTGGAGGCCGAGGTCGTCGACGGCCTCGCGGCTCATCAGCGACACCACCCGGAACGGCCCGGCCTGGATGTCCACCTGGGCCATCACGGTGTCCTTGACGACGGCGGTGACGATGCCGCGCAGCCGGTTGCGGGCCGAGGACAGCTCGGGGTGGCCGGGGGCGCGGACGAACGCGGCCACGTCGGCGCCGTCGAGCACCCGGTGACCGTGCTCGTCGCGGGTGGCCGGCAGCTTGCCGGCGTCGATCCAGCGGCGGACCGTGTCCGCGCTGACCCCGAGCAGCTCGGCCGCCTCGCCGATCCGGAACACCGTCACGCGCTCACCCTAGCGGGCCGCAGGTGCGGGCCGGAAGGGGCATTCTCGCTCGCAGCCGCGAGCCTCCGGGCGGATCGTGGCCCGGAACTGCGGCTCAGCCGGCCGGGGCGATCCGGACCCGGCGCAGCAGTTGGGCGTTGAGCGCCACCACGATCGTGGAGGCGGACATCAGCACCGCGCCCAGCGCCGGGCTGAGCGCGATCCCCGCCCACGAGAAGACCCCGGCGGCGAGCGGGATCGCGACCACGTTGTAGCCGGCCGCCCAGGCCAGGTTCTGCCGCATCTTCCGGTACGACGCGCGGGACAGCCGGATCACACCGCCGACACCGCGCGGGTCGGAGCCGGCGAGCACCACCCCGGCGGACTCGATCGCCACGTCGGTGCCGGCGCCGATGGCCAGCCCGACGTCGGCGCGAGCCAGCGCCGGGGCGTCGTTCACGCCGTCGCCGACCATCGCCACCGTGAGTCCACGACCGCGCAACTCGGCCACCGCCTTGTCCTTGTCGGCGGGAAGCACCTCGGCGAAGACCTCGTCGACGCCGGGCCGGAACCCGAGGTCGGCGGCCACCGCCTCGGCGACCGGGCGCGCGTCGCCGGTGATCATCACGATCTTGCGTACGCCGAGATCGCGCAGCTCGGCCACGGCGGCCCGCGCCTCCGGGCGGACCTGGTCCTCCATCCCGAACGCGGCGACCACCTCCGGCGGGCCGCCCTCGGGCAGGCGGACCAGGTGCAGCACCGCGGCGCCCCGGCCCGACCACTCCTGCGCGGCCCGGGCCAGGTCGTCCGGCACCGGGGCGTCGAGTTCGCGCAGCAGCGCCGGCCCGCCGACCGCCCAGTCCACGCCGTCCACCGTGGCGCGCACACCCCGGCCGGTCAGCGCGCGAAAGCCGTGCGCCGCCGGACGCGCCGTCCCCGCGTCCCGGCCGGTCGGACCCGCCTCCTGCGCGTCCGGGTGCCGGGCGGGGCCGGCCGGGCGCGTCGCGCGCGCGTCGGCGGCGGCGACCAGCGCCCGGGCCAGCGGGTGCTCGCTGTCGGCCTCCACCGCGGCGGCCAGGGCCAGGGCGGCGCCGGAGTCCATCCCGCCGGCGGTGGCCACGCCGGTGACCGTGTGCCGGCCGGTGGTGAGCGTGCCGGTCTTGTCGAACAGGACGGTGTCGACGGTGCGCATCCGCTCCAGCGCGAGCCGGTCCTTGACCAGGATGCCGGCGCGGGCCGACAGCGCGGTGGACAGCGCCACCACCAGCGGGATCGCCAGGCCGAGCGCGTGCGGGCAGGCGATCACCAGTACGGTCACGGTCCGTACCACCGCCTGGTCGGGGTCGCCGAGCAGCGCCCAGACCGCGAACGTGGCCAGGCCGGCGAACGCCGCCAGGTAGAACAGCATCGCGGCGAACCGGTCGGCGAGCACCTGCGCGCGTCCGCCGGAGGCCTGCGCCTCGGCCACGAGCCGCCCGATGCCGGCCAGCGCGGTGTCCGCGCCCACCGCCTCGACGCGTACCCGCAGGGTGGAGTCGGTGGCGACGGTGCCGGCGACCACCCGGTCCCCGGCGGCCCGGGCCACCGGCCGCGACTCCCCCGTGATCATCGACTCGTCCAGCTCGGCGGCGCCCTCGACGATCCGGCCGTCGGCCGGCACCCGCCCGCCGGGACGCACCAGCACCAGGTCGCCCACCCGAAGCTCGCCGACCGGCACCGGATGCGGCCGCCCGGCGTCGTCCAGCCGCTCGGCTTCGTCGGGCAGCAGCGCGGCCAGCGCACCCAGCGCGCCGCGCGCCTGCCCGACCGCCCGCATCTCCTGCCAGTGGCCGAGCAGCATGATGGTGACCAGCGCGGCCAGCTCCCACCAGAAGTCCAGGTCGAACAGGCCGATGCTGGTGGCGGCCGAGGCGAGGTACGCGACGACGATCGCCATCGAGATCAGCAGCATCATCCCGGGGGTGCGCTCGCGCAGCTCACGCAGGCCGCCGGTGAGGAACGGCCAGCCGCCGTACGCGAACACCACGGTGCCGAGCACCGGGCCGACCCAGCGCACGCCCGGGAAGTCCAGCGAGTAGCCGAACCAGTCCATCACCATGTGGCTGGTGGCGACGATCGGCACGGTGAGCGCCAGGCTCAGCCAGAACCGGCGGCGGAACTGCTCCGGGTCGTGGCCCGCGTGCGCGCCGTGCCCGCCGCCGTGGTCGCCGCTGTCGTGGCCGCCGTGGTCGCCGGGTGCGTGCTCCATCAGGCGTCACCTCCGCCGACCACCATACCCCCTGGGGGTAATCGGTGGCATCCGGTCGAGGTGTGGTCAGCGCTGAGGGTGGGCGCCCACGCTCGGCCGGTCTGCCGGAGGGCGGCCCTGCCAGGGCCAGCGGCCGTCCAGCTCCACCTCCAGCGAGAAGCTGAGGAACGTGCGGACCAGCACGATCAGCGCCAGCACGCCGACGCTCGTGAACGTGGGCGACACCGCGACCGTACGGATGATGTCGCCGCCGACCAGGAACTCCAGGCCGAGCAGGATGGCCCGGCCGACCCCCTGCCGGTACGCCCGGTAGTGCGCGACCACCTCGCGGGTCCGGGCGCAGCGCACCGCGAACACCGCCGTGGCGACCGCGACGCCGACCGCGATGACGAGCACCCCGGCCAGGTCCAGCAGCGCCCCGACGTGCTGGACGATCTCCTTCGTCGGCACCCGGCACCCCCGCACCAGCCTGGCGTACGGCCGGTCGCGGGGGCGGGGTTTCCGCGCCCCCGCCACCCGGTGGGCGGGAGCGCGGACGGGGTCAGTCCTGGGCCTGCCAGCGGTAGAAGACGGTGGCGACCGAGTCCTGCGGCCCCTGCCACCGGTCCGGCCGGTACGGCTCGATGTACGGACCCAGGTCCTGCATCACCTTGCCGAAGGCCGGCTTGTCGCCGTGCCGGTCGCGGGTGGCCTCGGCCGCCGACGACTCCTGTTCGAGCAGGTGCACGTAGACGTCGTCGATCGAGTACAGCCAGCGCCCGGTGACGCCGAGGTCGGCCGGCAGCGACCCGGCGTCGGACTCGGCGAAGACCCGTGCCACGTCGGGTTCGGCGCCGGGCTTGATCCGCCCGACGATCACGGTGAGCGTGGTGTCGGCGGGCGGCTCTCCCTCGGGCGCCCAGTGGTAGAACTCCTTCGCGACCGAGTCCGACGGGTTCTTCCAGTAGCGCGGGTACGGCGTCACGTACGGGCCGATCTCCTCGGCGATCTTCTGGAAGGCGGGCAGGCCACGGGTCTGCCCGGAGATCCGCGGATCCTGCTCCCGCTCGATCACGTGGATGTAGAGGTCGTGGTGCGACAGCAGGTACCGGCCGATGACACCCAGGTCCTGCGGCCGGGTGGCCTGGTCGTAGTGGCCGAACACGCCGCCGACGATCTGCTCGCTGCCGGGGACCATGTGACAGACGATCACGTTGCGGAAGACCATGACTGCTCCTTGGTGGTTGCGACGGGGGCGGCGGCGCGAGGCGGCGGCGCCGTCAGGCGGTGAAGGTGACCGGCAGTTCCAGCAGGCCGCGGAACGGCGAGGCGGCCGGGAGCCGGCGCACCTGCGCGAGCGGTACGCCGAGACGCAGTCCGGGCAGCCGCCGCAGCAGCGCGCCGAGCGCGAGTTCGGCCTCCATCCGGGCCAGCGAGACGCCCAGGCAGTAGTGGACGCCGTGGCCGAACCCGAGGTGCGGGCCCCGGACCCGGCGCAGGTCCAGCCGGTCCGGGTCGGCGAAGTGCGCCGGGTCGTGGTTGGCCGCGTTGATCGCCACCCCGACGATCGCGCCGCGCGGGATGCATACGCCCTGGTAGTCGACGTCCTCGGTGGCGATGCGCGGACTGGCCACGGGCAGCGGCCCGTCGAACCGGAGCAGTTCCTCGATGGCGGCGGGCAGCAGGCGGGGCGTGGCGCGCAGCAGTTCCATCTGTTCGGGATGCGTCAGCAGGGCCAGCACGGCGTTGCCGAGGAAGTCGGCGGTGGTCTGGTGCCCGGCGAACAGCAGCAGGAACGTGGTGGTGACCAGTTCCGCCTCGGACAGCGTCCCGTCCTGGTCGACGGCCTTGATCAGCGCGCCGATGATGTCGTCGGCCGGGTCGTCGCGCTTGGCGCGGACCAGCCCGGCCAGGTACTGGTGCAGCCGGAGCTGGGCCTCCTGCACCGCCGCCCGCTCCTGCGCCGGGGGGCGGCTGGTGGAGCCGGAGGTGCGGATGACCTGGGTCCAGTCGAGCACCCGATCGTGGTCGGCCGGCGGCACGCCGAGCAGCTCGCAGATGACTGTCATCGGCAGCGGGATGGCGAAGTCGTGCATCAGGTCCGCCTCGCCGTGCGGCGCCATCTTGTCGATGAGCTGGTCGACGATCGACGCCACCCGGGGGCGCAACGCCTCGATCCGCCGGGGCGCGAACGCCTGCGACACCACCCGGCGCAGCCGGGTGTGCTCGGGCGGGTCGGAGTTGAGCATGTTGCGGTTCAGGCCCTCGGAGTTCGGGCCGAAGATCTTCAGGTAGTGCTGCTCCGGGCCGTACAGGTCCTTGGACAGGCGCGGGTCGGTCAGCGCGGTGCGCGCGTCGTCGAAGCGGGTGATCAGCCAGGAGTCGAAGCGCGGCGAGCCGACCGGGCAGACCGGCCGGTCCGCGCGCAGCCGGGCCAGCGTGGGGTACGGATCGGCCGCGAACGCGTCGGTGTAGAGCTCGCTCGCGGGCACCACGTCGTCGGTCATCGCCCCTCCCCCGGTTCGCCGGCCACGCTGTGCAGTACCTGGTAGGTGTGCCGGTCGGCGGACTCGCGCAGCTCGCGGATGATGCTCAGCAGCCGGTCCCGGTGCGCGCTGCGGCCGAACGCGTCGAGCCGCTCGCGGTCCGCCCAGTCGCTGATGATCAGATAACTGCGCGGGTCGTCGGCGTCGCGGACCAGGTCCTGGTGCAGGCAGCCGTCCAGCGTGCGGATCTCCTCGGCGGCGGTGAGCCACTCCGTCTCGAAGCGCTCCTCGCAGCCCTCCCGGGTCCGCATCGACAGCACGGTCCGGACCCGGCTCACCTCGCGCTCCCGAACACCAGGTGCAGGTGCTTGCGCAGCGCGTCGGGGTCGACCGGCGCACCCCGGAACCCGACGTGCCCGTCCGGCCGGATCAGGTACAGGCCGGTGCCGTCCAGCCCGTACGCGGCGCGGAAGCGGCGTTCGGCGTCGCGCACCACCGGCGGGTCGAGCAGGCGCGGTTCGCCGGCGTCCGGGTCGAGCAGCAGGTACGCGTCGAGTTCCCCGCCGGCCAGCCGGCGCGCGTCGGCGCACAGCCCGGTGAACGCGGCCAGATCCCCCGCGCCGGCCGTGCGGTCGGCGTAGAGCAGCAGCGTGTGCCGGGTGCCCCGGGTCAGGTCGCGCAGCCGCAGCGGGTGGCCGACGCCGCGCCGGCGCAGCCCGTCCACGTCGGGCGCACGGTCGCCGGGGCGGGGTGCGTCACCGAGCGCGGCCGGATCGGCGACCGTCTCCCCGACGAGCGGGCTGCCGGCGTAGCTGAGCAGCATGGACATCTCCTGGAGGAACTGGCGTTCCAGGTCGGCGCGGTCCACCTCCTCGGTGCCGGCCATCCGTACCGCCCGGCCGACGATCTCCTCGCCCTCCGGCCGCCGCTCGGTCTCGTAGCTGTCCAGCAGGCCGGGCGCGGCGAGCCCGCGTACCGCCAGGGCCAGCTTCCAGGCCAGGTTCCAGGTGTCCTGGATGCCGGTGTTCATGCCCTGGCCCCCGGCGGGCGGGTGCAGGTGGGCGGCGTCCCCGGCGACGAACACGCGGCCGTCGCGGTAGCGGTCGACGATGCCGTGGCTGATCCGGAACACCGAGGACCAGCGCAGGTTGCTCGCCCGGGTGCCGGGTGGCGCGAGGCGGTCCAGCGCGGCCTGCACGTCGGAGATGGTCGGTTCGTCGAGTTCCTCGCTGAACCCGGGCGGGGCGTCGCGCCCGCCGGTCTGGGCGAAGAACCGGGGCGGCGCGAGGGTGGCGATGCGGTAGCGGTGCTCGCCGCGCAGCGGTACGCAGACGAGCATCCCGTCCATCTGCCCGTCGGTCATGTGCAGGAACCGCAGCAGGTGCCCGTCCGGCATGTCCCAGTCCACGTCGACGTCCACCAGCATGAACAGCTGCGGGAACCGGCCGAGCCCGCCGGTGAAGGTGAGCCCGAGCCGCTCCCGTACCCGGCTGTGCGCGCCGTCGGCACCGACCAGGTACGCCGCGCGTACCGTCTCGGTGCCGCCGTCGGCGGTCCGGACGGTGGCGGTCACGCCCTCGGCGTCCTGGGTGAAGTCGACCAGTTCGGCGCCGCGCTGCGGGCGCACCCCGAGGGTGGCCAGCCGGGCGGTGAGGATCCGCTCGGTCTCGTACTGCGGCAGCCCGAGGTGGGCGTACGGCAGGCCGGGCAGCTCCCAGCTCATCCGGTGGGTCTGCTCGCCGTTGACGAAGACCATGTTGCCGGTGAGCCAGATGCCGGCGTCCATGGCCTCCCGGACGACGCCCTGCTCCTCCCAGATCTCCATGGTGCGGCAGTGCACACCGATCGCCTTGTCGGCGTGGCCGGGCGGGGTGACCTGTTTGTCGATCACCAGGCAGTCGATGCCCCGCCGGGCCAGTTCGACGGCGGCGGTCAGCCCGGTGGGCCCCGCCCCGACGACGAGTACGTCTGTTGTCCTGTGCACGTCGGCCTCCCAGCCCGTGGTGGGGTGTCGGCGGTCGTCCGCGTCGGGCACGACGTGGAACAGCCGACGCCGGATGTCGAGAAGGAACGGTGCGATCGGTCCGGCCTGCGCCGAGGCGTGGGCCGGGTCGCCGATCCAGGCGAGGAACGGCGCGGCGCCGTCCCACTCGGCGAAGATGTGGTGGATGTCCGAGCCGGGCCGGCGCAGCAACTGTTCGCGGCGGTAGCCGGGTATCGCGGTCATCCGCCGGACCACCTCGGGGTAGCCCCGGTGGAACTCGGCGAGCCGGTCGAGCGGCACTGTGAGCTCGACGTCCACGTAGACCGGGCCCGTTCCGTCCCGGGTCTCGCGCATCAGCGGGTACTCGGGGCCGTCCGCCGGCTCGGTCAGCGGCCGGAGCAGGCCGGCCAGGCGGGCCGCCACCGGCCCGCGCCGGTACGCGCGCAGCGCCGCCTCGTCGGCCCACTCGGTGACGACGACGAAGCCGCGCGGGTCGAGGGCGTCGCGCAGCAGCTGGTGCCGCAGGTTGCCGGCCAGCGCGCCGATCTGCCCGGCGACCGTCTCGAAGGCCGGTCCGACCGCGGGCTCGCAGCCGGTGCGCGCGCGCAGCCGGAGCATCGTCCTGATCATGCAGCCCCCTCGAACGGTGCCGTCGTCGTGCCGCGACCCTGCCGCAGCGCGCGTCACCCGCTCGTCACCGTCGACCCGCCGCAGGTCCGGTCCCGGTGACGCCGCCGGGACGGCGCACGCTTATTGCAAAAGTTTGGCAACAAGCCTCGACAGGACCGCCTAGCGGTAACTATCGTGAGCGGCATGGCTCCTTACGACTTGCATGTGCGCGCCTGGCAGGAGAGCTGGGACCGGCAGCAGGCGGCGTACCTGCCCGACCGGGAGCACCGCTTCGCCGCGATGCTCGACGCCGTCGAGGCGGTCGCCGGCGACCGGCCGCCACGCGTACTCGACCTCGCCGGCGGCACCGGATCGATCAGCCTGCGGACGCTGGCCCGCCGTCCCGACGCCGAGGTCACGGTGCTCGACCTCGACCCGGTGCTGCTCACCCTGGCCGAGTCGGCGCTGGCCGGGCGGGCCACCGTGGTGACCGCCGACCTCAACCGGTCCGGCTGGGCCGCCGCGCTGCCGCACCGCGACTACGACGCCGTGCTCACCGCCACCGCCCTGCACTGGCTCGACGGTCCACGCCTGACCGAGCTCTACCGCGAGATCCGCGACGTGCTGCGCCCCGGCGGCGTGTTCGTCAACGCCGACCACATGCCCGACGACGCGATGCCGACGCTCACCGACCGGCTCGGCGAACGCGCGCGGGCCCGGCGGGACGCCCGGCACCGCGCCGGCGCGGCGCTGTCCTGGTCGGAGTGGTGGGCGCGGGCCGCCGACGACCCGGTGCTCGGGCCGCTGGTGGAGAAGCGGCGGCAGATCTACCCGACCGGGCACAGCCCGGAGTGGAACCCGCCGGCGGCGTGGCACCTGGACGCGCTGCGCGCGGCGGGCTTCGCCGAGGCCGGCGTGCTCTGGCGCGGCGGCGGGGACGCCGCGGTGGCCGCGCTGCGCTGACCCCGGCCGGCAAGCGGCGCGGCGGTCAGGCGAACAGCCGGGCCAGTTCGGTACGCGAGCGCACGCCGAGCCGGTGGAAGACGTTGCGCAGGTGGTGGTCGACGGTCCGGGTGGACAGGCACATCCGGGCGGCGATCTCCCGGTTGGTGGCCCCTTCCGCCACCAGCCGGGCGATGTGCAGTTGCTGCCCGGTCAGCAACTGCTCCGGGCCGTGCCGCACCGGCCCGACCGACTCCCCCGCCGCGCGCAGTTCCTCCCCCGCCCGGTCGGCCCAGACGGTCGCGCCGAGCAGCGTGAACGCCTCCCGGGCACGATGCAGGTGTGCGCGGGCGTCCCGGGGCCGGCGCCGGCGGCGCAGCTCGCGGCCGAACAGCAGCTCGGTGCGGGCGCGCTCGAACCGGTCGGTGTCGGCCGGGTGCAGCCGTAGCGCCGCGTGGAACTCCCGTTCGGCCTCCGGGCCGCCGCGCGGCGCGAGCAGTGCCCGGCAGCGCGCGGCGAGGGCCCGCCGCGACGGGCTCGCCGTGCTGCTGGCCCAGTGGTCGAACACGGCCAGCGCGGCGGCCGGCCGCCCGCAGTCGTGGGCGGCGGCCTCCACCAGGTACGGCGTGGCCATCACCTGGACCAGCACCTGTCCCCGCCCGGTGCCGGTACGGGCCAGCGCGGACAGCCGGGCCACCGCGTCGGCGTACCGGCCGTCGATCAGGTCCAGCACGCCGAGCGCCCAGCGAGCGTACGCGTCCGGCCGGCTCCCCGGCGCCGCCCCGTCACCGATCTCGGCGATCCGGGCCAGCGCGGCGTCCCGGTCGGCGCGCACCGCCGCCAGCACGGCGAGGATGCCGAGGTGCACCTGGGCGCAGACGTGCTGGCCGCCGGCGCGGGCGGCGCGCACGCCCTCGCGGGCGGTCTCCGCCGCCGCCTCGTGCCGGCCCAGCCAGTATTCGGCGACGGCCCGCAGCTCCAGCGCCCGGGGCAGCAGGGACAGCTCGCCGCGCGAGCGGGCCACCTCCACCGCCCGGCCGGCGAGCCGGTGCGCGGGACCGTCCACTGCGACCAGCAGGGCGGCCGCGGCGGCGCAGACGAGCGCGCCGGGGGTGAGCGCGGGCCCGGTCAGCCGGCCGCCGAGGACGACGACCCGGCGCAGCGCCGGACCGCCGCGCGCGTGGTCGCCGCGCAGCGTCGCCCCGACGCCCGCGGCGAACGTGGCCAGCAGGTCGAGCTCGGGCGGGTCGCCGGGCCGCCGCAGCGCCTCGGCCCGGCGCGCCACCTCGGCGTACCGGTACTGGTCGCCGGTGACGCAGATGGCCTCGCCGGCCCGGACCAGCGCCAGCAGCGCGGCCCGCCGGTCGGCCGGCGCGACCGCGTCGGCGGCGGCCAGCAGCGTGGCGACCGCTGCGGCGGGCGCGTCGCAGCGCAGTTGCATGTCGCCGCGGAGCAGGTCGGCCCGACCGTGCGCCGGTCCGGCGGTCAGGCGGCGCAGCAGTCCCCGGGCCTGGTCCGGGTCACCGGCGGTCCAGGCGCACCGCGCCGCCGCGACGGTCAGCTCGGCGGCGCGGCCGGGGTCGGGGCTCAGTTCGGCGGCGCGGCGCAGCACGACAGCGGCGGCGGCGCGGTCCGGCACCTCGTCGACCGCCGCCGTCAGCTCGGCGGCGAGTACGTCGGACGGACAGTCGGCGGCGGTGGCGTGGCGCAGCGCCCGGCCCAGCGCGCCCTCGGCGAGCGTGCCGGCCAGCAGCAGGTGGGCCGCGCGCAGGTCGGCGAGCGGCGCGACGGCGGTGATCATCGTGCGGGCGAGCGGGTGCGGGAACGTCACCCCGGCGGGCCCGGTGCGCAGCAGGCCGGCGGCCTCGGCGGGGGCGAGCGCCTCGACGGTCAGGCCGGCCGCCCACGCGGCGCGGACCAGGGTGCCCGGGTCGTCGCCGGGGTCGAGCGCGGCGAGCAGCACCATCCGCCGGGTCGGGACCGGCAGCCGGTCCAGGCGGGCCCGGTACGCGGCGGCGAGCGCGCCGTCCACCGGCGGCGCGTCGGGCAGCGGCGCCTCGCCCCGCCACTGGGCGGGGGTGAGCGTGGCCGCCAGGTCGGCGAGCGCGGCCGGGCTGCCCCGGCTGAGCGCGGCCAGCGCGGCGGCCACCGCTGCGGGTGGCCGCTCCCGGAGCCCGGCGAGCATCGTGTGGCACTCGTGGGCGTCCAGCGGTCGCAGACCGTGGGCCGGTACGCCGTCGACAGTGGCCGGGGCGGTCGCGGTCAGCAGCAGTGCCACCGGCAGCCGGCGCAGCCGGCGCGCCACCACGGCGAGCGTCCAGGCGCTCTGCGGATCGCCGGTGTCGAGGTCGTCCACAGTGCAGAGCAGCGGGCGGTTCCCTGCTACGGCGGCGAGCAGGGAACGCACCGCCGCGGCCAGGGCCAGCCGCTGCTCGGCCGGGCACCCGTCGCCGCCGAGCGCGCGGCGCAGCAGCCGGCGCTGCCGCACCGGGAGCGCCGCGTCCGCGTCCAGCACCGGGTCGAGCAGGCGGTGCAGCCCGGCGTAGGGCAGTGTCGCCTCGTCGGCCAGGCCGGCGCCGGCGAGCACCGCGCGCTTCCCGGCCCACCTGCGGGCGTACGCCAGCAGGGCGCTGCGCCCGGAGCCGGGCGGCCCGTGGAACAGCAGCGCGCCGCCGTCGTCGCGGTCGAGGAGGCGGCGGATCGCGTCGCACTCGTCGTCCCGGCCCCACAAGGCTATATGCACTGTCGATGCAGAAACCATGCATGCAGTGTCACCTATGGGCAACCCGTCGGAAAAGAGGCGGACACGCTTCCGGGGTGGTCGCCGCGGCGACCACCCCGGAAGCGCAGGGGCTCAGGAGCTGGGGCAGGTGTTGCGGTACTCCTGGATCGCCGACCCGGTCGGGCCGGGGCAGAGGAACTGCTCGTAGCGGGTGTCGTCGTCGACGAACCGCTTCAGCCAGGCCACCATCTGCTTCGCCGTCGGCGTGTTCGTCGTCTGCGGGAAGAAGTGGCTCGCGCCGTTCAGCTCCAGGTACGCCTTCTCCGACGAGGCCGGGATGCTGTTGTAGAACGGGATCGAGTGGGTCGACACCGGCGCGACGCTGTCGGTCTCGCCGCCGATGATGAGCGTCGGCACCCGTACCTCGGACCAGGTCTTGTCCAGGTTCCACGGTGCGAGCGGGACGGCGGCCTGCAACGACGGCCTCGCCGCCGCGGCCTCCAGGCTGCCGCCGCCACCCATCGAGTGCCCGGCCACGGCGAGCCGGGAGGAGTCGATCCGGCCGCGCACCGAGCTGCGCTGGGTCAGGTAGTCCAGCGCGGCCAGGAGCTGGCGGCCCCGGCTGTCCGGCTGGTCCAGCCGGGTGTTGGTCTCGATGCCGATCACCACGAAGCCGTGCGAGGCGATCCGCGGTCCGAGCCAGCTCAGGCTGGACCAGGAGGCGGTGTAGCCGGGCGAGATGGCGACTGCGCCGAAGGTGCCCTCGGCGGTGCTGGTCGGGTAGTAGATGACGCCGCCGCCGAAGCCGGTCACGCTCAACGAGGAGACGTTGATCGACGAGGTGGCGAACGGGCCGCGGCTGGCCTCCAGGATGGCGCTCGTGGGCGCCGGGCCGCGCTCGTAGGGGCTGGCCGCGCTCGCCGCGGCCGGGACGGCGAGGGCGCCGCCGGTGGCGAGCAGTGCCGCCACGGCGAGGCGGGCGAGGGCACGGACGGGGGTACGGGAACGGGTGGTGGTGGGCACGTCGGTCACTCCTTGCGCCGGAATTACATCGACATGCGTCAGCATCCGCGTCCGGGTCGCCGGTGCGCATCGGCGAAATCACCGGTCCCCGGGCGGTGACCGGGCCGTGACATGCGCGGCGGACGATTGGCCCCATGCACTCGACCCGACGGCGCCTGACCCGGCGGCACCTGCTCGGCGCGACCGCGGCGGCAGGTGCCGCCGGACTGGCCACCGGCTGCGAACCGGAACGCCCGGCGTCCGACGACGCGCCCGCCCTGGATCCGGCCAGTTGGGACAGCGTCCGCGCCCAGTTCGCGCTCGACCGCTCCCGGGCGCACCTGGCCACGTTCGTCTTCGCCCCGCACCCGGCTCCGGTACGGGCCGCCGTGGCCACCCACCGGGCCGGCCTCGACCGGGACGCCTCCGGCTACCTGGCCGCGAACGAGCAACGGCTGGACCGCGCGGTGCTCGCCGCGGCGGCCGGGCACCTCGACGCCCGCTCGGACCACATCGCGCTCACCGACTCCACGACCATGGGCCTCGGCCTGGTCTACAGCGCGATCCGGCTGCGACCGGGTGAGGAGGTGCTGACCACCGAGCACGACTTCTACGCCACCCACGAGTCACTGCGGTTGCGCGCCGAACGCGACGGCGTCACCGTGCGCCGGGCCCGCCTCTACCGCGACGCGGCCACGGCCGGGGCGGACGAGATGGTCGCGGGCCTGACCGCGGCGCTCACCCCCCGTACCCGCGTGGTGGCGCTGACCTGGGTGCACTCCAGCACCGGTGTGAAGCTGCCGGTCCGCCGGCTGGCCGAGGCGGTACGCGAGCGCAGCCCGGAGGCGTTGCTCTGCCTCGACGCGGTGCACGGCTTCGGCGCCGACGCGTCCACACCGGAGCAGCTCGGCTGCGACGTGCTCATCTCCGGCTGCCACAAGTGGCTGCTCGGGCCGCGCGGCACCGGCCTGGTGTGGGCCGCCGAGCGGGCATGGGCACGGATGACGCCGGTGGTGCCGACCTTCGACGGGCGGGCCATCGGGCGTTGGCTGGCCGGCGGGACCGGCGGAGCGCCGGTCCCGCCGGGCCCGGCGCACACGCCCGGCGGCTACCACAGCTTCGAGCACCGGTGGGCGCTCGCCGACGCGTTCGCGTTCCACCGGAGCATCGGCCCGGCCCGGGTCGCCGACCGGACCCGGGAGCTGGCCGGCCGGCTCAAGGAGGGGCTGGCCGGGATCCGGGCTGTCCGGCTGGTCACGCCGCGCGCCGCCGACCTGTCCGCCGGGGTGGTCTGCTGCGAGGTGCCCGGCGTGCCGGCGGACGAGGCGGTGGGCCGGCTGCGTTCGGCGGGCGTGGTCGCCAGCAGCACCCCGTACCGGCCGTCGTACCTGCGCTTCGGCGCGACGATCGCCAACGGCGAGCAGGACGTGGAGGCGGTGCTGCGGGCGGTACGCACGCTGGTCTGAGGCGGCCGGTCAGGGGCCTTCGCGTGGCCGTACCGCCGGCGTCCAGGTGACGTCGTAGCGCTCGGCGGCCACCGCCTCGGCGAACGCGGTCGCGGCAGCCGGTGAGCCGGCGATACGCCAGTCCTCCTCCTTGTCCACCTCGAACCAGATCAGCCCGATCAGGTTCGGATAGCGGGGCAGGGCGCGGAACGTTTCCCGGATCCACCGCGCCTTGTGCACGGCGGCGTCGGCGGCGCCGGTCTCGGTGACCACGAGCGGCTTGCCGGTGAACTTGCGGATCTCGGCGATCGTCGGGCCGAAGATCTGGTCGAACGACCAGTACGTCTTGATGAAGGCGCCGGTGCCGTAGTAGCCCGTGACGCCGACCCAGTCGACGTACTCGTCGCCCGGGTAGAGGCCGGTGAGCCCGGCGGTCGTCTTGTCCCAGCGGGCGTTCGGGCTCCACACCCAGGTGACGTTCGTGGCGCCGGCCTCGGCGAAGACGTCGTGCACGTGCCGCCAGGCCCGGACGTAGTCGCCGGGGCGGTTGCCGTTGGCCCGCTCGCACCAGGGGTACCAGTCGCCGTTCATCTCGTGCGCGAAGCGGATCGCCACCGGGTAGCCCAGCGACCGGACGCCGTCGGCCCAGGAGCGCAGGTAGGCGTCGAAGTCGCCGCGCGCGATGCGGGCCAGCCGGTAGTCCGGCTGGGTGGCGCGCAGCCGGTCGATCTGCCGGTCGGTCAGGCCGGTGCGGCGGGCCGCCCGGTCGATCGTGTGGTCCCACGGCTCCCAGCCGAGCATCGGCATCATGCCCCGCTCGGCGATCCGGTCGAACAGGCTCCGATCGAACGCGGCCGACTCCCAGTCGGCGCCGAAGAGCATCACCTGCGGCGAGCGCCCGGCCGCCTCGGCGAACCGGTCGACCGGCGCGAAGTCGTACGGTCCCTCGTCGGTCATCACCCCGAAGAACGCCTGCCCGTCCGGGGGGAACGGGCCGCCGCGCGGGCTCGGCACGACGGCCGCCGGCACGTCGGCGGTCGCCTGCGGCGTCGCCGGGGCGGGCCGCTGCGCCGAGGCGTCCGTGCCCGGCTCACGCCACGCGCCCGGCGCCACCACGAAGGCGTACGCGAGCAGCAGCAAACCGGTCAGCGCCAGGCCCACCCGGGGCAGCGTCGGCCTCAGCACGGCACACCGCCGTCGGTCACGGGCCGGGGCACCACCTGGGGCTCCCGGGCCAGGTCTGCGGTCCGGTCCCGGCGGGCCCGCAGACTCTCCACCCAGGAGATCAGCGGCGGCGCGAGCCCGGTCAGCAGCGTCAGCACCGGCCAGACCCGCAGCAGGGGGTAGTCGTGGTCGAACGCGAAACTCGCCGCGAGCAGTCCGGCGGCGGCGAGCGCCCAGCACAGGTGCAGCCGGAACGTGCGCGGCGACTCGACGGTGCGCAGCGCGCCCTTGGCGGTGACCACGAAGCCGAGCTTGCGGCGCAGCAGGGCGCCCACGGCCGCGGCCACGTAGACCGGTCCGGCGAACAGCGCGAGCGCCATGCCGGCCATGCCCACCTCCTCCCGCTCGTGCGGGGCGATGTTGAAGCGGCGCAGCCACAGCCAGAGCAGGAACCAGGCGCCGATGGTGGAACCCCACAGCGTCGCCCAGACCTGCGGGTCGAGGCGACCCGCGTCGACGCCGGTCAGCAGGTACAGCGCGGTTGCGGCGTTGCCCAGCAGCAGGCTCACCGCCACGCTCGGGTAGTAGAACTGGAGCAGCCGGTACTGCCAGCGACGGCGGGACGGCAGCTCGCGCGGCATGCGCAGCTCGCGCCGGAGCAGGATCTCGCAGATCCCGGCCGCCCAGCGCTTCTGCTGGTTGAAGTAGTCCGCCCAGGAGGTCGGCCCCTCGCCGAGCGCCACCACGTCCGGGGTGTAGACGCCCTTCCACCGGTTGCCGGTGGCCGGGTTGACGGCCGCGTGCACCCGGATGCTGGTGAGGTGGTCCTCGATGATCGAGTCCTGGTAGCCGCCGATGGTCCGCCAGGCCGCCGGCCGGTAGAGGTGCCCGGTGCCGGTCAGCAACGGCGCGTCCAGGCCGTTGCCGCCCCGGGCGATCAGCCCGTTGTAGAGGTACTGCTGGACCGAGGCGCCGTGGGCGACGAAGTTCTGGTGCATGTTCCCGTACACCTGGGGGGTCACCACGAACGCGACGTCCGGGTCGCGGAAGTAGCCGAGCGTGCGTTCCAGGAAGTTCGGCAGCGGCACGTGGTCCGGGTCGACGTTCGCGACCACGTCGTAGCGGTGTTCGTGCTCGGCCCGCCAGGCGTTGTGGTTGCCGGACTTGGTCCGGGCCCGGAACTCGCCGCCGGGCCGGTTGTACTCGGGCCGGCCCTTGCGGGTGAAGTGCCGTACGCCCACCCGCGCCGCCATCGCCCGTACCGCCGGGTCGTCGCCCTCGTCGAGGATCCACACGTCGACGTGCCCGCAGTAGACGATCTCGCGGAGCCGGCGCAGCGTCCGCTCGGCGACCTCGAGCGGCTCCTTGCTCGGCACGATGGTGGTGAGCAGCGCGACCCGCAGGCCGACCGGCGGGTCGACCGGCACCGGATCCCGGGCGTGGAAGGCGAAGACCCAGACCACCACGTTCTGCGCCAGGCGGATCAGCTCGACGCCGACGACGACGCAGAACGCGAGGCGAGCGGCGACGGTCTGCCAGCCGCCGAGCCCGACCACGCCGGGGCCGGGCACGTGCTGGGGCAGCAGCAGCCAGCCGACGAAGACCAGTCCGGCGGCGCTGTTGACGAGCACCAGCAGCGTCAGCACCAGCCGCGCGGCGACCGAGGCGGTCGGACGGAACTCGACCGGCGCGTCGGGGCGGCGGGGCGGGCGCAGCGGGCCGGCGGTGGCGCCGCAGCGCGCGTAGGCCAGGCGGGCGCGGACGTTGCGCTGCCGGCGGTCCGGATCGGCCGGTGCCCCGGGCGGGGCGGGCGCGATCGGGCGGGCGCCCGGTGTCCCGGCCGTTGTGGCGCGGGACGGGCGTGTGTCAGCGGCGACGGCCACGTTTCCCCCCATGGTCAGCATCCGGCTCAAAAGCCGAACTGAATGCTAAGCCGACAATCAACTACAGAAGGTGTGAATCAGGCAGAGATCGCCCGTTCGTCGACGGTCACGACGGGAGCTGCGCCGCCACCCCGAGCAGCGCGACGAGCGCCAGCACGGCGAGCGTGCCGGCGGCACGCGCCCGGGACAGGGCGACCCCGCCGAGCACCGCCCACGCCGGCACCGTGAACAGCAGGTTCGCCGCCGACCAGACCGGCACTGCCTGCGCCAGCGCCAGCAGGGCGAGCGCCGGCACCAGCGCCCAGGCGGTGCAGATCGCCGCGGGGTACCGCAGCGGGAGGCTGAACAGGGCCAGCCCGGCCAGCACACCGCCGAGCGCGGCGACGCCGAACAGTTCCCCGGGCGTGGCCGCGAGCACTGCGGCCACGGGCCGCGCGCCGGACGCCAGGTGCCCGCCGCCGCGCAGGGCGGAGCCGAGCAGCGCGGCCACCGGGAGCAGCCCGAGGGCCACGGCGGCGAGCCACCGGAGAGCACCGCGGCGACGGAACGCCAGCACGACCCAGCCGTGGCCGGCGAGCAGCAGCAACGCCACCGGCTGGCACAGGCCCAGCAGCAGCACCGCGCCCGCGTAGGGCACGAGCCGGCGCGCACACGGCCGGTCGAGCGCGGGCACCAGCAGCCAGGTGGCGAGCACGGCGGCGAACATCGCCGGGGCGTACGGCTGCGCCTCCTGCGCGTACCGGATCGAGGTCGGCAGCACCGCGAAGACCACCCCGGCCGACAGGCCGGCGGCGGGCGTGGCGATCCGGGCGGCGAGCGCGCCGACGAGCGCCGCGGCCCCGACCATGGCCAGCAGGGACGGTACGCGCAGCGCGAGGTCCGCCGCGCCGAACAGCGCCGCCCAGCCGCGCATGAGCAGGTGGTACGGCCCGAGCGCGACCTCGTCGCCGGCCAGCGCGGCGCCGATCCCCGGCCAGTGCGACGTGGCCGCGCGCCGGGTCGCCAGTTCTCCGGTGCTCGGCCCGGATGTCGTGATCCGGGCGGCGCCGAGCGCGCCCATCAGGACCGCCGGCACCAGCCACGCCGCGATCCGCCAGCGGCGCCCGCCGGGCGCGGCGCGGCCGGCGGCCCGGCGCGGCCGGTCCTCGCCCCACGGATCCTCGACCGCTGCGTCCCCGAGCCGGGGCAGGACCATGGTGTCCGCGTCCATCATCGTTGACTCACGCATCCCTGTGGGTGCCGGCGACCGGGATCCAGCCGGCCGGGCGGCGAGACGCGACCCGCGCGTGGCGGGCGGCACCGTCCCGGGTCACGGGCTGGATGACATCCTGGAGCCTACTGAGTCAAAAACGACATAACGCCAATATGAGCCGAAAGGGTCCGCCGACCGCCCCGTGGACGACCGGCGGACCCGGCTCAGCGGAGGCCGGTCGTCGTCCAGCGGGGCGAGTCGGCGGTGATCGCGGCGGTATCACCGGTCAGCGTCGTCCGAGCCTGGGCGTCGCGCCGGGCGCTCGTGCCGACCCAGACGTCGACCTCCCCGGGCTCCACCACGCGGGTGAGCGTGCGGTCGGTGAACGCCAGCCGGGTGGTGGGGACGGTCAGATCGACAGTGACCGAGGCGCCCGGCTCCAGGCGCACCCGCCGGTAGCCGAGCAGCTGCGCGACCGGCCGGGTCACCGAGGCGACCAGGTCGCGGCCGTAGAGCTGCACCACGTCGTCACCGGCGACCGGGCCGGTGTTCGTCACGCGCACCGACACCCGCAGCGCCCCGTCGGTCGGCACCTCGGCCGGCACGGTCAGATCGGTGTACGCGAACGTGGTGTAGGACAGCCCGTGCCCGAACGGCGCCACCGGCGTCGCCGGCAGGTTGGTGCCGTTCATGCCCTCCCCCAGCTCGGGGTGCAGGTACGAGTACGGCTGCGCGCCGGCCGAGCCGGGCAGGCTGACCGGCAGCCGGCCGGACGGGTTGACCCGCCCGGAGAGCACACCCGCGATCGCCCCGGCGCCCTCCTCGCCCGGGAAGAACGTCTGCACCACCGCCGCGCACCGGGAAAGCGCCCAGCCGAGCGCGTACGGGCGGCCGGTGAGCAGCACCAGGACGACCGGGGTGCCGGTGTCCAGCACCGCCTCGACGAGCTGGCGCTGCACGCCGGGCAGCTCCAGGTCGTCCCGGTCGCAGCCCTCGCCGACGGTGCCGCGGCCGAACAGGCTGGCGTGGTCCCCGACGACGAGGACCGCCACGTCGGCGGCGGACGCGGCGGCGACCGCCTCGTCGAACCCGGACCGGTCCGCCGAGTCCACCTCGCAGCCGGCCGCGAAGGTCACCCGGCCGGCGCCGAACTCGGCGCGCACCGCCTCCAGCACGGTCGGCACCTCGAAGCCGGTCTCCACACCCGGGTGGTGGGCCAGCACGTGGTTGAGGAAGGAGTAGCAGCCGAACAACGCGCCCTGCCGGTCGGCGTTCGGCCCGACGACCGCCACGCGGCGGCCCGCCGGCAGCGGGAGCACGCCCTCGTTGGCGACCAGGACGACCGACTCCTCGGCGAGCCGGCGCGCGATCGACCGGTGCTCCGGCGAGTCGAGGTCGACCGCGCCCGGCGGCTCGTCGTCGAACGTCGCGTCGAGCAGTCCGAGTTCCTGCTTCTGGCGCAGGACGCGCAGCACCGCCCGGTCGACCAGCGCCTCGTCGACCTTGCCGGCCCGCACCGACTCGGTCAGGGTCAGGTAGGCGTCGCCGGTGGGCAGCTCGATGTCGAGGCCCGCGCTCAGCGCCTGCACTGCCGCGTCCGCGTTGTCGGCCGCGACGTGGTGCAGCAGGTTGAGGAAGGCGACCCCGTAGTAGTCGGCCACCACCGTCCCGTCGAAGCCCCACCGGTCCCGCAGCAGGTCGGTGAGCATGGTCGGGTCGGCGGCGACCGGCACGCCGTCGATCTCGGCGTACGAGTGCATGACGCTGCGCGCGTCGCCGTCGAGGAGCGCCATCTCGAACGGCGGCAGCAGCACGTCGGCGAGTTCCCGGGGACCGGCGTGCACCGGGCCGAAGTTGCGCCCGGCCCGCGAGGCGGAGTAGCCGGCGAAGTGCTTCAGTGTCGCGAGCACGCCCTGCGACTGGAGTCCCCGCACATACGAGGTGCCGATGGTGCCGACGAGGTACGGATCCTCGGCGATGCACTCGTCGACCCGGCCCCAGCGCGGATCCCGGATCACGTCCAGCACCGGGGACAGTCCCTGGTGGATGCCGAGCGCGCGCATCGAGGCCCCGATCGCCGCCGCCATCTCGGTGACCAGGTCGGGGTCGAACGCGGCGCCCCAGGCCAGCGGCGTCGGGAAGGTGGCCGCCTTCCACGCCGACAGGCCGGTCAGGCACTCCTCGTGCACGATGGCCGGGATGCCCAGCCGGGTGCCCGTCACCAGATCCCGCTGGAACTTCCACAGCCAGGCCGCGCGGGCCGCGGCGTCGACCGGGCGGGTGCCGTAGGCGCGGGTCAGGTGACCCAGCCCGTGGCGGGAGAAGTCCTCGAGCCGGCCGGTGTCGGCGAACTCGCCCTGCAGGGGCGCGACCGCCTCACCGTCCTCCTTCTCCCAGAACCCGACGAGCTGCGCGACCTTCTCCTCGATCGTCATCCGAGCGAGCAGTTCCCGTACGCGCGTCTCGGCGTCGTGCCCGTCCGGCCGGTCGTGGTCCGAACCTGCCTGAGCCGGTACCGGCCCGTCCACCACCGCGTGGACCTCTGTCATGGTGTGCCTTTCCACTGGTTGTGCTGGTACCGCTGCCGCTCAGCCCTTGACCGCGCCCTGGAGACCGCCCACGATCTGCTTCTCCGCCAGGGTGAAGAACAGCAGCGCCGGCAACATCGCCAGCGACGTGAAGGCGAGGACCCCCGCGGTGTCGGTGGTGTACTGGCTGGAGAAGTTCTGCACGCCCAGCGGCAGGGTGTGCAGGTTGACGTCCCCGAGGACGAGCAGCGGCAGGAGGAACGCGTTCCAGCTCGCCACGAACGCGAGGATGCCGACGGTGACGACCGCGGGCCGCGACAGCGGCAGCACGATCCGCCAGAGGAAGCCGAGCCGGCCGGCGCCGTCGATGGCGGCCGCGTCCTCCAGCTCCCGCGGGATGGCCGACAGGAACGGCCGCAGGATGACGATCGTCAGCGGCAACGAGAAGGCCACCTGCGGAAGGATCACCGCGTAGTAGGAGTTGATCAGGTTCAGGTCGCGCAGCATGAGGTACAGCGGCAGGATCGCCGCGCCGGACGGGAACAGCAGGCCGAGGGTGAAGAAGGTGTAGAGCCCCTCGCGGCCCCGGAACGTGTACCGGGCGAGCACGAACGCGGCGGCCAGGCCGAGCACCACCACGCCGAGCGTGGTGCCGAGGGCGACCACGGCGCTGTTGAACGCCTGCTTCCAGAAGTCGCTCTGCGTCAGCACCCGGTAGTAGTTGTCCCAGACCCACGGGTCCGGCAGGCCGGCCGGGTCGTCCACGATCTGCGGCGTGGTCCGGAAACCACCGACGATGACGTACACGACGGGTGCGATCGACACGGCCGCGACCGCGAGCGCGAGCGCGTACGTCAGCGGCGTGTTCCACTGCACCGGCCGGCGCCCGGCCGAGGGGGCGGGTACGGAGTTCACGGCCACTGTCACTTCCCCTTCCGGGTGATGGCGCCCTCGATGTCACGGCGGAGCAGGAAGCGCTGGAACAGCAGCGCCGCGACGAAGGAGACGGCGAACAGGATCACGGCCACCGCGTTGCCGTAGCCCCACAGCCGGGCGAAGAAGCCGTTGTCCACCATGTACGTCGCCATGGTGGCCGAGGCGCCGAGTGACCGCACCGCGGGCACCGAGGTCACCCAGATCATCTCGAAGGCCTGCAGTGATCCGATCATCGACAGGAACATCCAGATCCGGATGGTGGGGCCCAGCAGCGGAAGCGTGACGTGGCGCTGGATCTGCCACCAGCTCGCGCCGTCGATCTCCGCGGCCTCGGTCAGCTCGGGCGGGACGTTCGACAGGCCGGCGAGCAGCAGGATGATGGCGAAGCCGACGTACTTCCAGGTGAGGACGAACAGGATCGTCCAGATGACGATGTCGAGGTCGGCGAGCCACGCCTGCACCAGGCCGCCCAGCCCCAGTGACCGCAGCAGCGCGTCGACCGTCCCGTTGTCGGTCAGCAGCAGCTTCCACATGATGCCGACGGTGACCTCGGCGAGCACGTACGGCACGAACACCAGCAGGCGGAACGCCGAGCGCCCGCGGAAGCGGCGGTTGAGCAGAAGGGCGATGCCCAGCGCGATCGGTCCCTGGATCAGCAGCGACCCGAACACGATGATCGCGTTGTTGCGCAGCGCGTCCAGGAAGATCGGATCCTGGAAGGCGAGCGTGTAGTTGCGGAAGCCGACGTACTCGGTGGGCGGGCCGACACCGCGCCAGCGGAACAGGCTGTAGTAGAACGCGAAGCCGATCGGCACCAGCACGAACATCACGTAGATGACGATCGCGGGCGTGGTCAGCCCGATGATCTCGTACCACTTGCGACGGGTCTCGGCGCGGCGGGAGGCGGCCCGTGCGCCGGGCCGGAGGCCCGCCGGCGGCGCGGTCACGCCGCCGGCGGGCATACGGGTCTGCGATGCGGACGTCACTTGCTTGCGGCCGCCTTCATGGCCGAGACGACCTTCTCAGGTGTCCCGTTGCCGGCGAAGATCGCGACGATCGCGTCGTTCATCGCGTTGCCGACGGTGCTGCCGAAGGCGGTGTCGAGCCAGAGCTGCACGTAGGTGGCCGAGGAGGTGGACTCCAGGATGGACTTCAGGGCCGGGTCGGTGACGCCGTCGGCCGCGCCCTTGGCGACCGGCAGGCCGGTGCCGGTGGCGGCGTAGCCCTTCTGCACCTCGGGGCTGACGAGGTACTTGAGGAACTCGACGCACTCGGCCGGGGCGTTCTTGGAGCAGGCGAACCCGTCGCCGCCGCCCAGGGCGGCCTTCGGGTCACCGGCGGAGCCGGAGATCGCCGGCACCGGGAACCAGCCGAGGAACTTGCCCAGGGCCGCCTTGTCGGTGGCGACGGTGTCCAGGGTGCCCCGGTTCCAGTCGCCCATCAGCTCCATCGCGGCCTTGCCGTTGGCGAGCAGGCCGTTGGCGCTGGTCGGGTCGTTCTGGCCCGGCGTGGCGATGAAGTTGTTCTGGAACGGCTTGGTGTCGATGAACGCCTTCAGGTCCTGGCCGGCCTTGACGAAGCACGGGTCGTCGAAGGTCCGGTCGGTGCTGGCCTTCTTCAGCGTGTCGACCGAGCAGGCACGCAGCGCGAAGTTGTACCACCAGTGCGCGGCGGGCCACTTGTCACCGGCGCCGAGGGCGATCGGGACGACGTTGATGGCCTTGAGCTTGGTGACCGCGGTGTTGAGTTCCTCGAAGGTGGTCGGCGGCGCCGTGATGCCCGCCTTCGCGAACATGTCCTTGTTGTACCAGATGCCCTCGATGCCCATCCGGTACGGCAGGCCGTACTGCTTGCCGTTGACCTGCCAGATCTCCGAGGCGCTACCGATGTCGGCCACCTCGTCCTTCACCTGGTCGGTGATGTCCTTGAGGTAGTCGGCCTCGACCTGCTCGCGCATCTCGCCGCCGCCCCATGCCTGGAAGACGTCCGGCGGGTCGTTGCTCAGCAGCGCGGCGGGGAGCCGGGTGCGCTGGAGCTGGTTCGTCTCGATCGCCTCGATCTCGATCTTGACGGTCGGGTGGGCTGCGGAGAAGTCCTTGGCGACCTTCTCCCAGTACGTCTTGCCGGGCCCGTCCTGCGAGGCGTTGTGCCACCAGGTCAACGTCACCGGGTTCTTGTACAGCTCGCTCTCGGCGGCCTTCTCCTCCTCGCCACCGCCACTGCACGCGGAGGCCAGCAGAGCGCTTGTCACAAACAGTGCCAGGACGGCACCAGCACGGCGCTTCATCGCCATAGATGTCTCCTCGACCACTTAGCCGGGTTACCTGCGGGGGAGTTTTACAGGGCCGTAACGTGAAGTCAATCGGTATCGATAACGTTTTCGACATCGTCTTCGATCGCCCCGGGAGAGCCCTCTATCATCGTCGGCGTGGTGTTCGAGCAGCGCGTCAAGATGTCGGACGTGGCACGTACGGCCGGCGTCTCGGTGGCAACCGTATCGAAGGTTGTCAATGGCCGGTACGGCGTCGCGCAAGCCACCGTCGAGCGCGTCCAGCAGGTCATCCACGAACTCGGGTACGAGGCCAGCCTCGGGGCGCAGAGCCTGCGCAGCCACCGCACGAACGTGCTGGGCATCCTGGTCGCCGAGTTCGAGCCGTTCTCCACCGAGCTGCTCAAGGGCGCGTCCCGGGAGGTCGCCGGCAGCGGCTACCAGCTGCTCGCCTACTCCAGCGGTGACGGCGAGGGCGCGGCCATAGGGTGGGAGCGGCGGTCCCTCGCGCGACTGTCCGGCACCCTCATCGACGGCGCGGTGATCGTGACGCCGACAGTGGTAGAGACCAAGCACGGCTTCCACGTGGTGGCCGTCGACCCGCACACCGGCCCGTCCGGCCTGCCCACCGTCGACTCCGACAACTTCGCCGGCGCGGTGCTGGCCACCGACCACCTGCTGTCACTCGGCCACCGGCGGATCGCGCACATCAGCGGCCGGCCCGACCTGGAGTCGGCCCGCCTGCGCGAGGCCGGGTTCCGCAAGGCGATGGCCGACGCGGGCGTGCCGGTGGACGAGCAGCTCGTCCGGGTCGGCGGCTTCCGCACCGAGACCGCCGCCAGCACGGCCGCCGAACTGCTCGCGCTCCCCGACCGGCCGACCGCGATCTTCGCCGGCAACGACCTCTCGGCCATCTCCACAGTCGACGTCGCCCGCGGCCTCGGCCTCGGCGTACCGGACGACCTGTCGGTCATCGGCTTCGACAACATCCCGGAGTCGGCGCTCGTCGACCCACCGCTCACCACGATCCGGCAGCCGCTGCAACGCATGGGCGCCGAGTCGCTCCGCCTGCTGATCGACCTCATCGCGGGCGTCGAGCGGGACACGCACATCCAGCTTCCCACCGAGCTGGTCATCCGCGCCTCCTGCCGCCCGCTGCGCTGAGGCGCCACCTCACCCTTCCGATCCGGGTGATTGACGGACTGCTATCGACGTCCGTAATGTTTCGGGCTACTTCCGGAAGGCAGACCGGAAGTTTCGGAAGCCCGCACCGTCCGTCCACCCGGGCGCCCGCCGGTCCGTTCCACGCCGCGGCGTTCCCGGCACCGCCACCGCCGGCCCCCGGCCGCGCGCACCCTCCCGAAAGGAACGACCATGAAGCTGAGACGCTGGCTCGCCGCCGGCGCTGTCGCCGTCGCGACCGCCACCGCCCTCAACGTCGTCCCCGCGACGGCCGGACGGCCGTACGACCCGGCCGCGCAGAGCCTGCGCGAGCTGGCCAAGCGCCACGGCCTGTACGTGGGCACCGCCGTGGACATGGCCGCCCTCAACGACACCGCCGAGCCGCGGTACCGCGAGCTGGCCGCGTCCGAGTTCTCCACGGTCACCGCCGAGAACGTCATGAAGTGGGAGAGCCTCGAACCCACCCGGGGCACCTACAACTGGGGTCCGGCCGACGAGCTGATCGACTTCGCCCGCAAGAACAACCAGCGGGTCCGGGGCCACGTGCTGGTCTGGCACAACCAGCTTCCCGCGTGGCTGACCAGCGGCGTCGCGGACGGCTCGATCAGCAAGGCCGAGCTGCGCCAGATCCTGCGCAACCACATCACCGCGGTGGTCACCCACTTCAAGGGCAAGATCTGGCAGTGGGACGTGGTGAACGAGGCGGTCAGCGACCCCTGGGACACCCCGTCCACCCTGCACTACAAGGGATTCTGGGCGCAGAACCTCGGGCCCGGCTACATCGCCGACGCGTTCCGCTGGGCCCGCGCCGCCGACCCGAAGGCGCTGCTGTTCTACAACGACTACAACATCGAGGCGTTCGGCTCCGGCAACCCGGCCGACGACAAGACGCAGTTCGTCTACGACATGGCCCGTGACCTGCGGGCCAAGGGCGTGCCGATCGACGGCGTGGGCGCACAGGGCCACCTGGGCACCCAGTACGGCAACTTCAGCACGCTCCAGGTGGCCGCGGCCCTGCGCAAGTTCGCCGGGCTCGGGCTGGCCACGGCCCTCACCGAGGTGGACGTGCGCAGCCAGATCACCGAAGGGGTGGAGGCCGGCGACTCCGCGGAGATCAACCCGAGGTTGCAGGCGTCCGCGGCGAACTTCAGCGTGCTGATGCAGGCCTGCCTGGCCGAGCGGCACTGCCTGTCGTTCACCCTCTGGGGCTTCACCGACAAGCACTCCTGGGTACCCGGCGCGTTCTCCGACCCGCCGGAGGGCCTGGCCACCGTCTACGACGAGAACTACCAGCCGAAGCGGGCGTACCACGAACTGAAGGCCGACCTGATCTTCTCCGGTCCGCCCTACGTGCTGCCGCGCATCCCGCAGCACCCGCGCCGCTGACCGTCGCGCGGAGGGGCCGGCCTGCGGGCCGGCCCCTCCGTCGCGGTGCGCCACCGGGGTGCGCGCTCACGCCGCCCGGCGCCGGCCCAGTTCCGACTCCAGCCGTCCGATGAGCGTCTTGCGGGCCTTGCCGCCGCGCTCCCGGCGCAGCGCCGCGCCGAGCTGACGGGTGTCGAGGTCGCGGACCAGCTTGACCGCCTCGGTCACCGGCAACTCGTTGATCTGCTCGGCGGCCGTGGCGTCCCGGCGGGCCCGCTTCGCCGGGCCGGTGTTCGGCACGTACTGGCGGCCGGAACGCGAAGCGCGGCGCTTACGGGTGTCGGTGGCGCGCCGCTCGTTCTCCGACAGCTCCTCCCACGCCTGCTTTGGCAGGTAGCGGCGCGTTTCGCCGCCGTTGCGGGCGCGCGTGTCACCGCTGCGGGTCTGCCACTTCTCGCCGCCCCAGCGTTGCAGCGAGCGCTGCCGTGCGTCCTTCGGGCCCTCGAATCCCCCGCCGGCCTTCTTGTACTCGTTCGTCAGCAGCTGCGACTTACGGGCCGACCACTGCCCCGGCCGTCCGCCCTTGTCGGAGGCGCGGATCTCGGCCTTGAGGCGCTCCCGCAGTTCCGGCTCGGTGTACTTCGCCATGACGCAGCGTTACCCGGACCGGCAGCGGCCATGCCGGTCAGCCGGAGGCCGGCCGATAGACCAGATCCATCGTGTCGGTGCGGCCGGACCAGTCCAGTCGCAGCCGCCAGCACCCGGCGGCCGGCAGGTCGACGATGGACGGCCCGGGTCCACCCTCCACCCGGCGGACGACAGGAGCATCTGTCCCGTCGAGCGTCGCGGTGATCACCAGGGGCGTCCGCTGCGCCGGCTCGGACCGGCCGGGCTCGGGGCGGGCCACCCAGAGGATCTTGTTGTTCGCGCCGTCGCCGCGCGCGTGCACCAGCGGGTACGCGAACAGGATCGCGACGATGCCGCCCCGGGCGCCGAAGACGTGCCGCACCCGGGTGTCACCGGTGAACCCGGCGTCCGCCCAGTCCGGCAGCCGGCCGGTCTCCAGCCGCTCGGCGCAGGCGGCCGGCCCGGCCGGTTCCGTGGCGGCCGTGGTGGCCGGGCCCGTGGCCGGCGCCCCGGCCGGGACCGCGGCCGGGCCGGTGCAACCGGCCAGCAGCAGGACCGGCACCAGCAGGACTCTTCTCGGAACGGACATCCGGCCTCCCCCGTCGACGACTCTCGTCATCAGGACACCGCCCGGCGCCCCGAGGTTCCCGCCGCGCTCACTCCACCGAGGACGCCACGTCCAGCGCCTGCTCCCGGGTGAGGGCGCCCTCCAGCCGGTAGCTCACCCCGGACCGCTCCCAGATCAGCGTGGCGGCGGACAACCGCGCGGTGGCGACGCGTTCCGTCCCCGACCGGTCCACGTACGCCAGCGCGTGCGGACCGCCCACCCAGATCGCGAACTCGCCGCCGACCTGGGTGAGCGTCACGTCCGCCCCGGCGGAGCGCTTGTGGAACACGATGTCGAGTGAGCCGTCGAACGCGTCCAGCCGCACCGTCCCGCCCCGGTAGAGCAGGCTGACGACCCGGTGGGCGCCGGCGCCGTCCGGATCGGCGACGAGCACGCGTTCCGGCGGGCCGAGGCGGGCCGGCACCCGGATCGGGAAGCGGACCTGCCGCTGCGCCTCGGCGAGCGCGACCTCGTGCTGCGCGGGCAGCGGCGAGGGCGTACCGGTGGGTGGCGGCGCGGGCGCGGTGTCGACGACGACCCCGGAGATCCGCAGCAGCCCGGTCACCGCACCGGCGAGCGCGGCCCGCCCCGGCGGCAGCGCCGCCACGAGCAGGGCGGCGAGCGCGGCGGCCAGCACGTACCGCCACCGGCGGCGCGGCGCGGGCGCGTCGAGCCGGGCGCGGACCCGCGCGGTGAGGTCGGGCGTACGCGCCGGCTCCAGCCAGCCGGTCAGCTCACGCAGCTCCCGTTCCAGATCAGCCACGGTGCGCCACCTCCCGGTCCAGCAGGGCACGCAGCTTCGCCAGCGCCCGGTGGGTCCGTGACTTCACGGTGCCCCGGGGCAGCCCCAGCACGGTCACCGTCTCGTCCTCGCCGAGGTCGAGCAGATAGCGGCAGACGATCACCTCGCGGTCGCGCCCGGGCAGCCGGCGCAGCGCCTCGACCAGCGCGGCCCGGCGCTCGGCCGCCAGCACGGCGTCGAGCCCGTCGTCGGCGGTGACCGTCGCGACCGGGTCCGCCGCCGCGCGCAGCGTCAGCCCGTCGCGCCGGGTGCGCGTCCGGTGCAGGTTCCGGGTCTCGTTGGCGACGATCGCGAGCAGCCAGGACCGGAACGACGCCTCGCCCCGGTAACGGGACAGCTTCCGGTACGCCTTCACGAACGCCTCCTGGACCACGTCCTCGGCGTCCGGGCCGGCGCCGAGCAGCACCGCCGTCCGGTACGCGGACGCGGTGTGCCGGGCGACCAGGGCGTCGTACGCCTCCCGGTCGCCGGCGCGTACGCGGGTGACGAGTTCGTCGTCGTCCAGGGCAGCCTCCGTCGGTCCGCTTCCATGACACCGCTCGCGCCGCCCGGGTTCCACCGGGAGTTTGGCCGGGTGCCGGGGCGGAAAGAGTGGCGGGATGAGCTGGGCGAAGAGAGCCGTACCCGCAGCCGTCGCCGCCGTCGCCGCGCTGGCGGCGCGGGACCTGCTGCAACGCGACCACGCGCTGCGCCGCAACTTCCCGGTGCTGGGCCGGGCCCGATACCTGATCGAGTCGATCGGCCCGGAGCTGCGGCAGTACATCGTGGCCGGCAACGACGAGGAGCGGCCGTTCACCCGCGACCAGCGGCGCTGGGTGTACGCCTCGGCCAAGCAGGAGAACAACTACTTCGGTTTCGGCACCGACAACGACATCGAGCACACCTCCGGCTATCCGATCATCAAGCACCGCACGTTCGGCCGGACGGTCCCGCCGTCGGCGCCGACCGCCGGGCACGACGTGACGCTGCCCTGCGCCAAGGTGCTCGGCGCGGCACGCGGCCGGGCACACGCGTTCCGGCCGGAGTCGGTGGTGAACATCTCCGGGATGAGCTTCGGGTCGCTGTCCGGCAACGCGGTGGAGGCGCTCAACCGGGGCGCCGCGCTGGCCGGCTGCCTGCACAACACCGGTGAGGGCGGGCTGTCGCCGTACCACCGCAACGGCGGTGAACTGGTCTTCCAGCTCGGCACCGCGTACTTCGGCTGCCGGGACGAGCAGGGCCGGTTCAGCCTGGAGCGGCTCAAGGACCTGGTGGCGTCGGCGCCGGTCCGGGCGCTGGAGATCAAGCTCAGCCAGGGCGCCAAGCCGAGCCTCGGCGGTCTGCTGCCGGCGGCGAAGGTGTCCGCCGAGATCGCCGCCACCCGGGGCATCCCGGAGGGACGCGACTGCGTCAGCCCGTCCCGGCACGCCGAGTTCTCCGACTGCGACAGCCTGCTGGACTGGGTGGAGCTGCTCGCCGCCGAGACCGGGCTGCCGGTCGGCATCAAGTCCGCCGTCGGCGACCTGGGGTTCTGGGAGGAGCTGACCACGCTGATGCGCGACACCGGCCGCGGCGTGGACTTCGTGACCGTCGACGGCGGCGAGGGCGGCACCGGCGCCGCGCCGCTGATCTTCAGCGACTCGGTCTCGCTGCCGTTCCAGCAGGGCTTCTCCCGGGTCTACCGGACCTTCGCCGAACGCGACCTGCACGAGAGCGTGGTGTTCGTCGGCGCCGGCAAGCTCGGCCTGCCGGACAACGCGGTGGTGGCGTTCGCGCTCGGCGCCGACATGGTCAACGTCGGGCGGGAGGCGATGCTGGCGATCGGCTGCATCCAGGCGCAGAAGTGCCACACCGACACCTGCCCGACCGGCGTCGCCACGCAGAACGCCTGGCTGGCCCGGGGTCTGGACCCGGCCCGCAAGTCGGTCCGGGCCGCGAACTACATCCGTACGCTGCGCCGCGACCTGGTCAAGGTGGCCGAGGCGTGCGGCGTCGAGCATCCCGGGCTGATCGGCACCGACTCGGTGGAGATCCTCGACGGCCGGACCTCCTCGATCCCGCTGGACCGGGCGTTCGGCTACCGGCCGGAGTGGGGGATGCCGTCGGCAGCCGACCGGGCGGAGATCGTCCGGCTGATGACGGCCGAGGCGCCGCAGGGCGGCAGCGCGCCGCCCTCCCCCACCGCCGTCGGCTAGTCCGGGCGGCGGAAACTCGGTCGGCCGCCGCACCGCCGCCGCGTACAGTCCGCCGCATGGCTGTGGACACGAGGCCGGCGGTACGCGCCGGCCGCTTCCGGCTGCTCCCGCTGGGTGTGGTGTTCCTGACCGTCGGCCTCTCCACCGCCGTGGTGCTGCCGTTCCTGTCGCTGTTCCTCGACCGCGAGGTCCGCGCCGACCCGGTGCGGGTCACCGTGTTCCTGGTCGTCGCGCCGCTGTCCGGGGTGGTGGCCTCCGCGCTCGTCGGCCGGCTGTCGGACCGCCTGCCGATCCGGCGCGCGCTGCTCGTCGGCGCCGCGCTGGCCGGCGTGCTGGGCGCGGGCCTGACCGCGTACGTCCGCGACTACTGGATCCTGCTGGGACTCACCGCGACCGCCACGGCGCTGGCGAACTCGCTGTTCCCGCAGTCGTTCGCGTACACCCGGGCACTGTTCGACAGGGACGATCCGGCGCGGGCGGCGTTCGGCGTCAGCCTCATGCGTACCGTGTTCTCGCTGGCCTGGGTGGCCGGGCCGGCGCTGGCCGCGGTGCTGCTCGACGTCGGCGGTTTCCGCTTGGTCTACGGCATGGCCGCCGTCATGTACGCGCTGGCCGCGCTGGTGGCCGCGTTCCGGCTGGAGGAGCTGCCGCTGCCGGCGCGGCCGGTCGCGGGCGATCCGGACGGCGCCGCGCCCGGCCCGCCCGGCGCGTCCCGGCTGCGGCTGGCGTCGACGGCGCTCGCGTTCGTCCTGCTCCAGTGCCCGCTGACGCTCGCCGTGCAGGCGTTGCCGCTGTTCATCGACACCGAACTGGACGACGACCCGGCCCGCGCCGGGCTGGTGCTGGGCCTGTGCGCGGCGCTGGAGATCCCGCTGATGCTCGGGCTGGGCGCGCTGACCGCGCGGGTCCGGCTGCGGACGATGGTCCTGCTCGGCGCCGTGTGCGGGATCGCCTACTACGCGACCGCCGCGACGGCGCCGGGCGTTCCGGTCCTGTTGCTCGCGCAGCCGGTGAACGCGCTGTTCATCGCCGCGGTGTCCGGCGTCGGCATCGCCTACGTGCAGGATCTGCTGCCGGGCGAGCCGGGCCGGGCCACCACGCTGTTCACCAACACGTTCCCGATCGGCGCCATGCTCGCCGGGCCGCTGCTCGGGATCTCCGCGCAGGTCGGCTACCGGTGGGCGTACGGCATGAGCACCGCGCTGTGCGCGGCCGGGCTGCTGGTGCTGCTGGTGACCCGGCCGCGGCCCCGGGCCTGACCGGCGCGGCGGTCAGCGCCGCCGCACCAGCACCACGTGGTCGATCAGCTCGCCGGTCTGCCCGTCCGGGCCGGTGGCGGTACGGCGCGCCGCGCCCAGCCGCTCGGTGTCCCAGCCGTCCGGGTCGAGGTTCATCGCGGCCAGGATCTCCTCCGGTTCGGCGAACCGGTGGTGGCCGGTGTCGGGCCCGGCCCAGGGCGGCGGCGCGCCGTGCTCGACGACGAGCAGCCGGCCGCCGGGCGCGACCGCCTCGGCCGCCGGCGGCAGCACCTTCTCCCGGGGCAGCACCAGCGGCGACTGGAAGAACTGCGCGGACACCAGGTCGTACCGGCCGGGCGGGAAGCCCTGGGTCAGGTCGTGCCGGACGGCGGTGATCCGCTCCGCCACCCCGGCCCGCCCGGCCTCCACGGTGAGTCGGTCCAGCGCGACGGACGAGATGTCCACGGCGGTGACCCGCCAGCCCTTCGACGCGAGCCACACCGCGTCGCCGCCCTCACCGCTGCCCAGGTCGAGCACGGTGCCCGGCGTCAGCGCGCCGGCCACCTCGGCCAGGACCGGGTTCACCCGGCCGCTCCAGATCCGGTCCCGCTGGCCGTACCGCTCGTCCCAGAACCGGGCCGGGTCGGTGTCCGCCGCCGGATGCTCGTGGTGGTGCCCCGTCATGTCTGCCTCCTCGCCGCCGGGCCTCTGGTGTCCGGGCCCCGCCATCGTGCGCCGCCGCCCGCCGGACAGCAAGGAACCTTGCCGTTCCGGCAAATCACTGAGCGACCGCAGGATTAGCACACCGCGCCCGTGGGCAGACATTTGTCATCAGGCACACGAACGAGGGAGCTGACGGCATGGCGAAGGGCGACATCGACACCTACCAGCAGGACGGGCAGTGGAAGAACCGCCCGGAGGGCAACGAGCGCGCGACCAGCCGCCACGACACCAAGGCGGAGGCCGAGGCGGCCGGCCGGGAGATGGCGGCCGAGCGCGGCACCGAGCACGTGATCAAGAAGCAGGACGGCACGATCGGCGAGAAGAACACGTACCCCCGCAGCCGCGACCCCCGGGAGATCCCGGGCTGAGCACGCAGCGCAGGCGATTCACGGCGCCGGATCCGCTCGGGTCCGGCGCCGTATCGCGTACCGGCGGGTAGTGAGTGGCTGGCTAAAAACTTTTGTTCGGTTCCTACAACGGTCCCCGCTCAGGCTTCGGCCGTTACGACATGGCGCCGCCCGCGCACAGGCGGAAAGGTGAGGCGAGCCGGGGGCATCGCCGCGCCCGGCGCGCAGGAGTGGGTCAACCGAAGGGGACGGTCACGTGTTCACCCGTGTCGCCATCGTCAACCGTGGTGAGGCCGCGATGCGGCTCATCCACGCGGTCCGGGAACTGGCCGCGGAGACCGGCAGCCGGATCGAGACCGTCGCGCTGTACACCGACGTCGACCGTACCGCCACCTTCGTCCGCGAGGCGGACGTCGCCTACGACCTGGGCCCCGCCTCCGCCCGCCCGTACCTCGACCTCAAGGCCCTGGAGCGCGCGCTGGTCGAGACCGGCGCGGACGCCGCGTGGGTGGGCTGGGGTTTCGTGGCCGAGGACCCGGCCTTCGCCGAGCTGTGCGAGAAGATCGGCGTGACGTTCGTCGGGCCGAGCCCGGACGCCATGCGCAAGCTCGGCGACAAGATCGGCGCGAAGCTGATCGCCGAGGAGGTCGGCGTGCCGGTCGCGCCGTGGAGCCGCGGCGCGGTGGAGAGCCTGGAGGACGCGCTGCGCGCGGCGGCCTCGATCGGCTACCCGCTGATGCTCAAGGCGACCGCCGGTGGCGGCGGGCGCGGCATCCGGGTGATCCGCAGCGACGCCGAACTGGCCGACGCCTACGAGCGCACCAGCCAGGAGGCGGCGCGGGCGTTCGGCAGCGGCGTGGTGTTCCTGGAGCGCCTGGTCACCGGCGCCCGGCACGTCGAGGTCCAGGTGATCGCGGACGGTCAGGGCACCGCGTGGGCGCTCGGGGTACGGGACTGCTCGGTGCAGCGGCGCAACCAGAAGGTGATCGAGGAGTCCGCCTCGCCGGTGCTGAGCCCGGAGCAGACCGCGGAGCTGAAGGCGTCGGCGGAGCGGCTGGCGGTCGCCGTCGGTTACCGGGGCGCGGCCACAGTCGAGTTCCTCTATCACCCGGGCGACCGGCTGTTCGCGTTCCTGGAGGTCAACACGCGCCTTCAGGTCGAGCACCCGATCACCGAGTCGACCACCGGGTTCGACCTGGTCAAGGCGCAGCTGCACGTGGCCGGCGGCGGCCGGCTGACCGGTGAGCCGCCGGTCGAGCGCGGGCACGCGATCGAGGCGCGGCTCAACGCCGAGGACCCGGACCGCGACTTCGCCCCCTCCCCCGGCCGGATCACCCGGCTCGACCTGCCCGCCGGGCCGGGTATCCGGGTCGACACCGGGGTCAGCGAGGGCGACACCATCCCGGCCGACTTCGACTCCATGATCGCCAAGATCATCGCGTACGGCCGGGACCGCGACGAGGCGCTGGGCCGCCTGCGCCGGGCGATGGCGAACACCACTGTGGTCATCGCCGGCGGCGCGACGAACAAGAGCTTCGTGCTCGACCTGCTCGACCAGCCCGAGGTGATCGACGCCAGCGCGGACACCGGCTGGATCGACCGGGTACGCGGCGAGGGCCGCCTGGTCGCGCACCGGCACTCCGCCGTGGCGCTCGCCGCCGCCGCGATCGAGGCGTACGAGGAGGACGAGACCGCCGAACGGCAGCGGCTGCTGTCCACCGCGGCTGGTGGACGCCCGCAGGTGCAGCACCGCAGCGGCCGGCCGCTGGACCTGAAGCTGCGCGGCGTGACCTACCGGATGCGGGTGGCCCGGGTCGGCGCGCACCGGTTCCGCGTCGGTGTCGAGGCCGGCGGCGACGTCCGCACCGCCGACGTCGAGCTGGACCGCTTCGACCGGCACACCGGCCAGATCGCCGTCAACGGCGCCCGGTTCCGCCTGCTCACCGACACCCACGGCCCGGTCCACCTGGTCGAGGTGGACGGCGTGACGCACCGGATCAGCCGCGACGAGGGCGGCGTGCTGCGCTCCCCCATGCCGGCGCTCGTGGTCGCCACGCCGCTTCAGGTCGGCGCGGAGGTCGAGGCCGGCGCGCCGGTGCTGGTGCTGGAGGCGATGAAGATGGAGACGGTGCTGCGGGCGCCGTTCCGGGCCCGCCTCAAGGAGTCGTCGGTGGCGGTGGGCACCCAGGTGGAGGCCGGGGCGCCGCTGCTGCGCCTGGAGCCGATCGCGGAGTCCGGCACCGAGGCGGCCGCCGGCCCGGCCGGACCGGCGGTCGAGCTGGACCTGCCCGCGGCGCCCGCGGACGTGCCGGCCCGGTCCCGGGCCGAGCGCGGCCAGGAGGACCTGTGCGCCCTGCTGCTCGGCTACGACGTGGACCCGCACGACGAGCGCCGGGTGCTCGACGACTACCTGGACGCGCGGCGGGCGGCCACCGAGGCCGGGCACCGGCCGCTGGCCGAGGAACTGGAACTGGCGAACGTCTTCGCCGACCTGGCCGAGCTGAGCCGTAACCGGCCCGGCGACGACGGGCCGGGCGGGCACGTGCACAGCGCCCGGGAGTACTTCCACACGTACCTGCAGAGCCTCGACGTCGAGCGGGCCGGTTCCCCGGAGTCGTTCCGGGCCCGCCTGGCGAAGGCACTCGCCCACTACGGCGTCACCGAACTGGACCGCTCCCCCGAGCTGGAGGCCGCGGTCTTCCGGATCTTCCTGGCCCAGCAGCGGGCCGCCGCCGATGCCGCGGTGATCGCCGCGCTGCTGCGCTCCTGGCTGCGCGAGCCGCCGCCGGACGAGGCGCTGCGCGAGCCGGCCGGGCTGGCGCTGGAGCGGCTCGTCGCGGCCACCCAGGTCCGCTTCCCGGTGGTCGCCGACCTGGCCCGGGGCGTGGTGTTCGCCTGGTTCGCCCAGCCGCTGCTGCGCCGCAACCGGGCCCGGGTCTACGCCCAGGTCCGCACCCACCTGCGGCACCTCGACGCACAGCCGGACGCGCCGGACCGCGCCGAGCGGATCGCCGAGATGGTCCGCAGCACCGAACCGCTGGTCCGGCTGCTCGGCCAGCGCCTGGTCCGCAACGACGTGGACAACGCGGCCATGCTGGAGGTGCTGACCCGCCGCTACTACGGCAACAAGGCGCTCACCGAGGTCCGTACCCGCACCGCCGGTGGTTGCACGTTCGTGGTGGCCGGGCGGGACGGGTCGAGCGTGGTCTCGGCCGCCGTACGCTTCGACGCGCTCGGCGACGCGCTGCGCGGCCTGGCCGAGGTGGCCCGGGACTGCGAGGCCGTCGACGCGGACGTCTACCTGGCCTGGGAGAACCAGCCCGAGGACCTGGACGCCACCGCCGCCGCGCTGCTCGACGTGGTCAACGCGCACCCGCTGCCGCAGCAGGTACGCCGCCTCACCACCACCGTCGCCGGGCGCGGCGGCGCGGTGATGCACCACCACGTCACGTTCCGCCCGGCCGAGGGCGGCGGGATGGCCGAGGAGCGGCTGATCCGCGGCCTGCACCCGTACATCGCGCAGCGGATGCAGCTGGAACGGCTGCGCGAGTTCGACCTGACCCGGCTGCCGTCGCTGGACGAGGAGGTCTACCTGTTCCAGGCGGTCGCCCGGCAGAACCCGTCCGACCAGCGGCTGGTGGCGTTCGCGCAGGTACGTGACCTGACCGAGCTGCGGGAGCAGGACGGCCGCCTGGTGGCGCTGCCGACCACCGAGGACACGGTGGCTGCCTGCATCGACTCGATCCGCCGGGCGCGGTCGCGGCGGCCGTCGAAGTCGCGGTTCCCGACCAACCGGATCGTCGTCTACGTGTGGCCGCCGAGCGAGCTGACCCGCGAGGAGATGGAGCTGATCGCCGGGCGGGTACGCCCGACCACTGTGGGCGCCGAGCTGGAGGAGATCCTGTTCATCGCGCGGCAGCGCGACCGCCGTACCGGCGAGCTGACCAAGGTGGGCGTGCGGATCACGTTCGACGTGACCGGGCACGCGCGGCTGACGGTGGGCGAGCCGCCGGCCGAGCCGGTCGAGCCGCTGGACGACTACCGGCTGAAGGTGCTGCGGGCGGCCGGGCGCAACACGGTCTACCCGTACGAGCTGACCGGCCTGCTGGGCGACTTCGCCGAGCACGATCTGGACGCGGACCACCGGCTCGTGCCGGTGGACCGGCCGAAGGGCCGCAACACCGCGGCGATCGTGGCCGGCGTGGTCACCACGCCGACGACACGGCATCCGCAGGGCGTGACCCGGGTGGTGCTGCTGGGCGACCCGACCAAGTCGCTGGGCGCGCTGTCCGAGCCGGAGTGCCGGCGGGTGATCGCCGCGCTGGACCTGGCGCAGCGGATGGGCGTGCCGCTGGAGTGGTACGCGCTGAGCGCCGGCGCCCGGATCTCGATGACCTCCGGCACCGAGAACATGGACTGGGTGGCCGCGGCGCTCAAGCGCATCGTCGAGTTCACCCAGGACGGCGGTGAGATCAACATCGTGGTGGCCGGCATCAACGTCGGCGCCCAGCCGTACTGGAACGCCGAGGCGACGATGCTCATGCACACCAAGGGCGTGCTCGTCATGACGCCGGACTCGGCGATGGTGCTCACCGGCAAGCAGTCGCTCGACTTCTCCGGCGGCGTCTCCGCCGAGGACAACTTCGGCATCGGCGGCTACGACCGGGTGATGGGCCCGAACGGGCAGGCGCAGTACTGGGCGCCGGACCTGCCGGCCGCGCGGGACGTGCTGATGGCGCACTACGACCACACGTACGTCGCGCCGGGCGAGCACGCCCCGCGCCGGGCCGTCACCATGGACCCGGTGGACCGGGACGTCTGCGGCTACCCGCACGCGGTGGCCGGCAGCGACTTCGCCACGGTGGGCGAGATCTTCTCCGCCACCGCGAACCCGGACCGCAAGAAGCCGTTCGACATCCGTACCGTCATGCGGGCCCTCGCCGACCAGGACCACCCGGTGCTGGAGCGGTGGGCCGGCATGGCCGACGCGGAGACCGCTGTGGTGCAGGACGTGCACCTCGGCGGCATCCCGGTGTGCCTGCTCGGCATCGAGTCCCGCTCGGTGCCCCGGCACGGCTTCCCGCCCACCGACGGCCCGGACACCTACACCGCGGGCACGCTGTTCCCGCGCTCGTCGAAGAAGGCCGCGCGGGCGATCAACGCGGCCAGCGGCAACCGGCCGCTGGTCGTGCTGGCCAACCTGTCCGGCTTCGACGGCTCACCCGAGTCGATGCGCAAGCTGCAACTGGAGTACGGCGCGGAGATCGGCCGGGCGATCGTCAACTTCCGCGGCCCGATCGTGTTCTGCGTGATCTCGCGCTACCACGGCGGCGCGTTCGTGGTCTTCTCCAAGGCGCTCAACCCGGACATGACGGTGCTGGCGATCGAGGGGTCGTTCGCCTCGGTGCTCGGTGGCGCGCCCGCCGCCGCCGTGGTGTTCGCCGGCGAGGTCGCCGCCCGCACCGCCGCCGATCCCCGGGTACGCGACCTGGAGGCGATGGTCACCGCCGCGGCCGGCACCGAGCGGGCGACGCTCACCGCCGAGCTGGACGAGCTGCGCTCGTCGGTGCGGGCGGAGAAGCTGGGCGAGGTGGCCGCCGAGTTCGACCGGGTGCACAGCATCCAGCGCGCGGTCGAGGTCGGTTCGGTCGACGCGGTGATCCGCGCCGCCGAGCTGCGTCCCCGCGTCATCGAGGCGATCGAGGCGCGCCTGCGCTGACACGTTCCACCGCCGGACGGCGGGCGGGCCCGCGGGTCCGCCCGCCGTCTCGCGTGCGCCGGTGCTTGACGGCCACCGGCCGCGTGACGTCCTCAGTTGGTAATGGGAGCCGTGCCCGTCAGCGCGCCGGAGGCGGCGCGGCGGCTCAGGCGGCGCAGCGGTCGCAGGTGCCGAAGATTTCCAGGGTGTGCCCGACGTCGGTGAAGCCGTGCTGCGCGGCGACCTGGTCGGCCCACCGTTCCACGGCCGGTCCGGCCACCTCCACGGCCCGGCCGCAGCGGCGGCAGACCAGGTGGTGGTGATGCCGGCTCTGGCTACACCGGCGGTAGAGGTGCTCGCCGCCGGGCAGCCGGGCCGAGTCGATCTCGCCGTTGTCGACGAGCATCTGGAGCGTCCGGTACACCGTGGTGAGGCCGACCTTCGCCTGCCGCTGGACGAGCATCTGGTGCAGTTGCTGCGCGCTGTGGAAGCCGTCCAGCTCCCGCAGCAGCGCCAGCACCTCGGTGCGCTGACGGGTGTTGCGGGTCGCCCCGGTCGTCGCCTGGGTCACCGTCGCCTCCCTCGTCCGGGCGCCCGCCCGGGACCTCGTCCGGCCGTGGCCGCGCCCGGCGCGCCACCTGACACCCGGAACCATTATGCCTTCCGGGCGCACCGCCGATCCCGGGTCCGCGACGGTCCGCGCGGGCCGGGGTGTGACGTGCCCGACCGCCCCGGCCGGAACTATCCGGCGTACCGCGCCGACAAACGGTACGAACACCGGATCTTCGAGGGGACGACGTCATGCCCAGCACCACCAGCCGCCGCTTCCTGCGCGCGGCGGCCCTGATCGGCGTCGCCGTGCTCGCCGCGTCGGCCACCGCCTGCGGATCCTCCGGCACGCCGTCCGCCGCCCCGCCGGCGTCGGACTCGGCATCAGCCTCGGCGTCGCCGAGCGCGGCGGCGGGCGTGCTCACCGTCCGCGACCCGTGGGTGAAGGCCGCCGACAAGGGCATGACCGCCGCGTTCGCCACGCTCGCCAACGACGGCGGCACCGACGTCACGATCACCAAGGCGGCCACCGCGATCTCTCCGATGGAACTGCACGAGATGACCATGAAGGACGGCAAGATGGTCATGCAGGCCAAGGAGCGCGGCATCGTGATCAAGGCGCGCTCCAGCATCACGCTGGAGCCCGGCGGCGACCACCTGATGCTGATGAACCTCGCCAAGCCGGTCAAGGCCGGCGACGAGCTGAGCTTCACGCTCACCTTCGCCGACGGCCGGACCCAGACGTTCACCGCGGTGGCGAAGCCGTTCACCGGCGCCCAGGAGTCCTACGCCCCCGGTCACGGTGAGTCCCCGATGCCGGAAATGAGCATGAGCCCGGCGTCATGAGCGACAGTCCCGCCACGGCCCGCCGGCTGAGCCGGCGTGGCCTGCTCACCGGCGGCGCGATGGCCGCCGGGGGCGCGCTGGCCGGCGCGGGCGCCCTCGCCGCCGTCCGCCCCGACAACCCGGGGGTACGCCCCGCCGAACCGGTTCCGGTGGCGCAGGTCGGCGGCGCGGTCGAGCCGTTCCACGGCGCCCGGCAGTCCGGGGTCACCACCGACCCGCAGGCGCACGCGGCGTTCGTCGCGTTCACGCTGCGCCCCGGCACCGACCGGGCGGCGCTCGGGCGGATGCTGCGGCTGCTCTCCGACGACGCGGCCCGGCTCACCCAGGGCCGCCCGGCGCTGGCCGACACCGAGCCGGAACTGAGCGTGCTGCCGGCCCGGCTGACGGTCACGTTCGGCTTCGGTCCCGGTCTCTACGCCGCCGCCGGGCTCGACGACCGCCGGCCCGCCTCGGTGGCCGAGCTGCCCGCGTTCGGCATCGACCGGCTGCAACCACGCTGGTCCGGCGGGGATCTGCTGCTCCAGATCTGCGCCGACGACCCGCTCACCGTCGCCCACGCGCAGCGGGTCCTGGTCAAGGACAGCCGTCCGTTCGCCGCCGTCCGCTGGGTGCAGCAGGGCTTCCGCCGGGCGGCCGGCGCCGAGCCGGGGCGTACCCAGCGCAACCTGTTCGGGCAGCTCGACGGCACCGCCAACCCGAAGCCCGGCACGCCGGCGGACACCGCGGTGTGGGTGACCGAAGGACCGGACTGGCTGCGCGACTCGACGACGCTCGTGGTGCGGCGGATCAGCATGAACCTGGAGACCTGGGATCTGCTGGGCCGCACCGACCGGGAACTCGCCGTCGGGCGGCGCCTCGACACCGGCGCGCCACTGACCGGCCGGGCCGAACACGACGAGCCGGACTTCGCCGCGCTCGGCCCGGACGGGCTCACCGTCATCCCCGACTTCTCGCACCTGACCCGGGCCCGCGTCACCGACGACCGGCAGAAGATCCTGCGCCGGCCCTACAACTACGACGGTGTGCCGACCGCCGAGGGGAACGCGGACAGCGGGCTCGTCTTCGCCTCCTACCAGGCCGACATCGCCCGCCAGCTCCTGCCCGTCCAACGCCGGCTCGCCGAGCGCGACCTGCTCAACGAGTGGACCACCCCGATCGGCTCCGCCGTGTTCGCCGTACCGCCCGGCTGCCCCGAGGGCGGCTGGATCGGCCGGCAACTGCTCGGCTGACCACCACAGGAAGGCGCGTCATGCGTACCCGTTCCGTCACCGCGCTGCTCGCCGCGGTCCTCACCGCGCTGCTGCTCGTCCCGGCCACGCCCGCGGCGGCACACAACTCGCTCCAGGAGGCCACGCCCGCGCGCGACGCCCGGCTCACCGCCGCGCCCACGCAGGTCACGCTGCGGTTCCTGCAAGGGCTGAACCCGTCCTTCACCACCATCACGGTCAGCGACGCGGGCCGGCGCACGGTGGCCACCTCCGCACCGGCGGTGGACGGCGCCACCGGCACGGTGACGATCGACGAGCCGCTGGGCAACGGCACCTACACCGTCGCGTACCGGGTGGTGTCCCGCGACGGCCACCCGGTCCAGGGGTCGTACCGCTTCACCGTCGCCGACCCGGCCGCGCCCGCGCCGCCGGCGGCGGCTCCCCCGTCGACCGGCACGGACACCGCAGCGGGCGCCACCGCGTCGAGCGGTCCGTCGGACGCGGGCCGGCCGGAAGCGTCCGGCCCCAAGTCCGGCGACGGCGGCCCGCCGGTCGCGCTGCTGGCCGGCGGGGCGGCCGCCGGTCTGCTCGTGGTCGCCGGGATCGTGCTGCTCGTCGCGCGCCGAGGACGCGCTCGCGCCGGTTCCGGCGGCGTTCGCTGACGCCGGTACGGCGGAGCGGGCCGCTGCACCCGGTACGGCGGACCGGGCCGGGCTGAACGGGCCGCGACCGGCTCAGCGGGCCGGGCCGGCTCAGCGGGCCGGGCCGGCTCAGCGGGCCGGGCCGGCTCAGCGGGCCGGGCCGGCTCAGCGGGCGGGCGGCGGGCCGACGCTGCGGCGCGGCACCAGCGTCGGCGCGATCGTCTGCCGCAGCGGCCCGGCGGTCTGCGACTCGATCTGCGCCAGGAGCAGGTCCAGGCTGGCCGCGGCGACCGCGTCGAAATCGGGCCGCACGGTGGTCAGCGGCGGGATGAAGTACGCCGCCTCGGGCACGTCGTCGAACCCGACCACGCTGATGTCGTCGGGTACGCGGCGGCCGTGCTCGTGCAGCGCCCGCAGCACGCCCAGCGCCAGGTGGTCGTTGGCGGTGAAGACGGCGGTGACCTCCGGCATCCGGGCCAGCATCTGCCCGCACCGGTAGCCCGCCGCCGCCGACCAGTCGGCCGGGACCAGCGGCGGGATCTCGGCGCCGGCCTGCCGCAGCGCCTCGCGCCACCCCTCGATCCGGCCGGCGCTGTCGAACCAGTCCGACGGGCCGGACACGTGCCACACCGTGCGGTGCCCGGCGGCGAGGAGGTGCTCGGTGGCGGCCCGGGCGCCGGCGACCTGGTCGACTGTGACCAGCGGGATCGGCCGGCGCGGGTCGCCGTCGACTGTCACCAGCGGTACGTCCTGAGGCAGCCGTTCCAGCGCCTCCCCGGCGGACTCGACCGGCGCGATGACCACTATGCCGGCGACCCGGTGTGCCAGGTGCCGTTCCACGGCGGCCGAGATGGAGCGGTGGTCGAGGTCGCGGACGCTGCCGACGCTCACCGCGAAACCGGCCTCGGCGGCGGTCTGCTCCAGCGCGGCCAGCAGCGACGCCGGGCCGTAGAGCGTGGTGTTCTGCGCGACCACGCCGATCACCTGGGACCGGCCGGTCACCAGCGCGCGGGCCGCGCGGTTTGGCCGGTAGCCGAGTTCGGTGATGGCGGCCTGCACCCGCAGCCGGGTCTGCTCACGCACGTTGGGATGCCCGTTGAGCACCCGGGAGACCGTCTGGTGCGACACCCCGGCGAGGCGGGCCACGTCCGTCATCGCAGGACCGCGCACGGCCACCTCACTTTCGCCACTGCCCGCGGCCACACCGGTCGATCTCGACCGGACCGGCCCGGGTGGCGACAGTCTACGCCAGCGGTCCCATCGGTATCGGCACCGTCGATCGACCGTTCCCGCCGTGGCGCGGCGATATCGCGGAATCGGCCGACGGCTCATTCCCTTCCGTTACGCAGCGGCGTGAACAGGCAGCTCGGAAGCGGTGGAATTGAGCCCGGGGTGCGGCATTTCCGGCGATTGCCGGTGCCCCACCCCGGGCTATTGAAGATGTGTCAACGGCCGCGAATGGTGACCGTTGTCACGGTGTTGTCAGCGAGAACTGCCGCACCGTCACCGCGCCACCGAGCGATTGGGTGGCGTAGTTGAAGAAGCCGAACCGGTACCCCATGAAGAACTGCCACGCGTTGTTGAGTGTCAGCGCGTTCCCGAGCGGTACGAAGTTCACCCCGTCCGTGCTGTAGGAGAACCGCGCCTGCCGCCCCGAGCCGGGCCGGATGTCGGCGTTGGCCCGCAGCCAGATCCGCCCGCCGGACACCGCCGCGCCGGCGATCTCCGTACCGGTGCTGGTGGTGTTCCAGTTGTTGGAGCCCATGGTCAGGCCGTTCGTCATCACCACCCGGGTGGCGCCGTTGTCACGCCGTACGCCGATCCAGGCCGAACTGTCCCGCAGCATCGCCAGGCCGGCCCGGTCACCGTCGCGCATGCCCGAGTAGTCCAGCTCGATCGTGCCGGTCGAGGTGGGGCCCTGGATGCGGTGGGTGAGCGTGTTGCGGGCCCGGTACAGGTCGTTCGTCACGCTGGCGGTCTGCAATCGCAGGCCGTTGTTCACCGACCACCGGCTGTTGTCCGGGTTGTGGTTCCACTCGTACTGCACGCCGAGCGTGGTGCCGGAGAACGTGTCGGTGCCGGTGAGCGGCTTGACCGGGCGGGTCGGCAGCGGGTTGGGGTAGCTCGCGCCCCAGGCGCCGTTGACGGTCTGCACCTGGGGCCAGCCGTCGGAGGTCCAGGTGATCGGCGCGAGCGTCGGCATCCGGCCGCCCGGGTACGCGTCGGTGAACGCCATGTAGTACCAGGCGCCGGTCTGCGTCTGCACCAGCCCGCCCTGGTGCGGCACGCCGCCGCCGGAGATCGGGCCGGGCAGGTTGAGCAGCACCTGCCGCTGCTCGTACGGGCCGAACGGGCCGTTCGTGGACTTCAGCACGTACTGGCCGTTGGCCGGACGGGTCAGCCAGATGTAGTACGCGCCGTTGCGCTTGTAGAAACGCGCGCCCTCCAGCGTGCCGATGCTCGACGGCGTCTGGTAGACCTGCTGGGCCCGGACCTGGCTGCGCCCGTCGGCGGAGAGCTGGGCCACGCTGATCGTGCCGTTGCCGTACGCGACGTACATGGTGTCGTTGTCGTCGATCAGCATGCCGGCGTCGTAGTAGCAGTTGGGGATGGTGGCCAGGCGGCTCCACGCGCCGTCGACGGCGCCGGCGGTGTAGATGTGGGTCTGCGCGAAGTCGATGCAGCCGGCCCAGTAGAAGGTGCGGTTGCTCGGCCGGTAGTTCAGCGTCGACGCCCAGATGCCGTCCACGTACGCGTGCTCGCTGCCGCTCAGGTCGTACTTGGAGCCGAAGTCCAGCCGCGGTACGGAGTGCCCGGCGAACTCCCAGTTCACCAGGTCCCAGGAGCGCAGCACCGGCGCGCCGGGCGAGTAGTGCATGGTGGAGGCGGACATGTAGTAGACGTCGCCGACCCGGATGATGTCGACGTCGGCGAAGTCCTGCCAGACGGCCGGGTTGGTGAAGTTGCCGCCCGGGTTGCCCGGGTTGTCGCCGACGCGGACGAGCTGCCACTGCTGGTTCGCGCCGTTCCAGTCGTCGTACTGGACGATGTTGCCGCCGTCGGCGGTGGAGGCGTTCTGCACCTCCATCACCTTGTTCGAGTTCCGGTTGATCAGCCGGACGTACCCGCTGTCGGAGTCGGCCAGCCGGAACTGCTGGTTGGTGCCGCCGTGGTCCGTCCACTGCACCACGGCCGCGCCGTTGGCGGTGGACGCGCCGGTCACGTCGAGCACCTTGCCCGAGTGCCGGGAGCGCAGCCGGTAGTAGCCACCGCCGGAGTCCACGAACTGCCACTGCTGCCAGGCGCCGTCGTTGCGCGTCCACTGGGTGATCCGCGCGCCGTCGTTGGTGGCCTGGTTGTACAGGTCCAGCGCCTTGCCGCTGTTGCGGTTCACCAGCACGTAGTACGCGCCGGTGTCCACTGTGGCGGCCGATACCGGCGCGGGCACGGCGCCCACCACCACGCCGCCGACAAGCAGCGCCACCACCCCGGCCAGCAGCCGGGACAGGCTTCCACGTCCACGGGACAGTCGAGCCGTCACCACGATCCTCCTTCGTCGACCGGAGCCCGGGCGCGGCGGCACGCGCCGACGACGGCAGCGTTATCGCTAACAGCGATGCCCACCCAGGCGGGAGTCGGATCCCAGGCAACTGCGGCGCAGATCGCGCCCGGAACGGCCCGCGAGCGGTGCCGGTGACCCTATCCATCGACTGTGAGCGATAACATGCCGTTCGTCAAGGCGTAACACGCCGCCCGCCGAGCGGGCCGGCCCGGGCGGCCGGCAGCGGCTCAGAAGCCCCGGGCGAGCCGGTAGTACGCCTGGTTCCAGCGCAGCTCGTCGGCGAAGCGGTGCGGGCGCGTCTCGGCGTCGATGACCACCAGCTCGGTCCGGGCCATCGCGGCCAGGTCGCGCAGCTCCTCCACGCCGACGGCCTGGGAGAGCACCGTGTGGTGCGGCGCGCCGGCGGTGATCCACGCCTCCGCCGAGCCGGCCAGGTCGGGCTGCGGGCGCCAGACCGCGCGCGCCACCGGAAGGCGGCGCAGCGGGTGCGGCGGCGGCACCACGTCCACCGCGTTGGCGACCAGCCGGAACCGCTCCCCCATGTCCGCCATGCCCAGCACGACCGCCGGGCCGGGCGCGGCGTCGAAGACCAGGCGTACCGGATCCTCCCGCCCGCCGATGCTCAGCGGGTGCACCTCCGCGCTCGGCACGTCGGCGGCGATGCTCGGGCACACCTCCAGCATGTGCGCGCCGAGGATCAGCTCCTGACCGAACGTCAGGTCGTAGGTGTAGTCCTCCATGAACGAGGTGCCGCCCGGCACGCCGACGGCCATCGCCTTGAGCGTGTGCACCAGCACCGAGGTCTTCCAGTCCCCCTCGCCGCCGAAGCCGTAGCCGTCGGCCATCAGGCGCTGCACCGCGATCCCGGGGAGCTGGCGCAACCCGCCGAGGTCCTCGAAGTTCGTGGTGAACGCCCGGAACCCACCGGCGTCGAGGAACGCGCGCAGGCCCAGCTCCTGGCGCGCCGCGTACCGCAGCGAGTCGTGCCGGTCCCCGCCGGGCCGCAGCTCGGGGGCGACGCGGTAGGTGTCGTCGTACTCCTTGACCAGGTCGTCGACCTGGGCCTCGGGCACCTGGTCGACGGCGGCGACCAGGTCGTTGACGCCGTAGGTGTTGACCGAGACGCCGAAGCGCAGCTCGGCCTCGACCTTGTCCCCCTCGGTGACCGCGACGTCGCGCATGTTGTCGCCGAAGCGGGCCAGCCGCAGCGTCCGTACCGCCGACCAGCCGATCGCGGCGCGGGCCCAGGCCGCGACCCGCCCGACGACCCGGGGGTCGGTGACGTGACCGGCGACGGTCTTGCGCGCCACCCCGAGCCGGGTCTGGATGAACCCGAACTCCCGGTCGCCGTGCGCGGCCTGGTTGAGGTTCATGAAGTCCATGTCGATCTCGTCCCACGGCAGCGCCACGTTGGCCTGCGTGTGCAGGTGCAGCAGCGGCGTGCGCAGCGCGTCCAGCCCGGAGATCCACATCTTAGCCGGGGAGAACGTGTGCATCCAGGCGATCACCCCGACCGCGCCCTGCGCCGCCGCGTCCCGGCAGGCCGCGAGGATGTCCGCGCTGGAGGTGAGGACCGGCTTCCAGACCACGCGTACGGGGATGTCCGGCGACTCGTCCAGGCGCGCGGCGATCTGCCGGGACTGCTCCGCGACCTGCCGCAGGGTGTCCTCGCCGTAGAGGCCCTGGCTGCCGGTGAGGAACCAGACCTCGGGCTGTGGGTGAGTTGCCATGTTGTTGCCTTCCGCGCTAGGAACCGTCACTTGAACCGGATGCCGATGAGGCGCTGGAGGAGGATGAACGCGAAGAGCAGGCCGCCGATCACGATCTTGGTCCACCAGGAGTTGAGGCTGCCGTCGAACGTGATCAGGGTCTGGATCACGCCCAGCACCAGGACGCCGAGCACGGTGCCGAAGACGTACCCGGAGCCGCCGGTGAGCACGGTGCCGCCGATCACCACGGCGGCGATCACGTCCAGCTCCATCCCGACGGCGATCAAAGGCGCGCCGGAGAGCGTGTAGAACGACAGCAGGATGCCGCCGATCGCCGAGCAGAGCCCGCTGATCGTGTAGACGGCGATCCGGGTCCGTGCCACCGGCAGGCCCATCAGCAGCGCCGACTGCGCGTTGCCGCCGACCGCGTACACGTTGCGGCCGAACCGGGTGTACGCCAGCACGTACGCCGCGATCAGCACCACCGCGAACGCGATCAGCACGCTGATCGACACGAAGTTGCCGGCCGGGTCGCCGATGCGCTGCTGCGACATCGAGGTCCAGAAGCCGTCGGTGATGGAGATGGAGGCGTCGCTGATGAACGTGCACATGCCCCGGGCGAAGAACATCCCGGCGAGGGTCACGATGAACGGCTGGATCTCGAAGAAGTGGATCGCGCAGCCCATCAGGAAGCCGAGCGTCGGGCCGATCAGCAGCGCGATCACCAGCACCAGGGCCGCGGGCAGGCCGTCGCGCAGCAGCGCGGCCGACACCATCGCGGTCATCGCCACCACCGAGCCGACGGACAGGTCGATGCCGCCGGTGAGGATCACGAACGTCATGCCGACCGCGACGACGAGCAGGAACCCGTTGTCGATGAAGACGTTGAAGACGACCTGGACGTTGGAGAAGGCGCGGTACTGGGACACGCCGATGCCGTACATGACCAGCAGCAGGGCGAGCGTGGCCAGCACCGGGACGTGCCGGCGGGGCAGGCTGGGCCGCCAGGAGCGGCCGGTGGTCAACGACGTGCTGCTCATGCCGGCACCTGCTCCTTCTCCCGCTGCGGGGCCGCCGGGCCGGGTTCGTCCCCGCGCCGCCGCCGGCGCAGCCGGGCCCGGAACGCCGGGGCCTGTACGAGGCAGACGGCGATGACGACGACCGCCTTGAACAGCAGCGACGTCTGCGGCGAGATGTTCATGGCGTACACGGTGGTGGTGAGCGTCTGGATGATCAGTGCGCCGAGGACGGTGCCGCCGAGGGAGAACCGGCCGCCGGCCAGCGAGGTGCCGCCGATGACCACGGCCAGGATCGCGTCGAGTTCGATCCACAGGCCGGCGGCGTTGCCGTCGGCGCTGGAGACGTTGGCGGTGACCATGAAACCGGCGAGCGCGGCGCAGACGGCGCTGATCACGTAGACGAGGAAGACGATGCGCCGGGACCGGATGCCGGCGAGCCGGCTGGCCTCGGCGTTGCCGCCGACCGACTCGACGATCAGCCCGAGCGCGGTGCGCCGGGTGAACGCGGCCACGAGCAGCGCGGCGGCGAGCGCGATCAGGATGGCCAGCGGCAGCGTCAGGAAGTGCCCGAGCCCGATCGCCCGGTACGGACCGGAGTTGATGGTGATGATCTGGCCCTCGGTGACGAGCTGGGCGATGCCCCGCCCGGCCACCATGAGGATCAGCGTGGCGATGATCGGCTGGATGCCGATGACCGCGACCAGCACCCCGTTCCACGCGCCGAGCACGAGCGCGGCGCCGAAGGCCAGGGCGAGCGCGGTGGCCACCGTGGCCGGGCTGTTCTGGTCGGCCGCCCCGCTGATGTACAGGCAGGCGATCGCGCCGCTGATCGCGCAGAGCGAGCCGACCGACAGGTCGATGCCGCCGGTGGCGATGACGAGCGTCATCCCGAGCGCGACCAGGATCAGCGGCGCGCTCAGCCGGAGGATGTCGATCGGCGTGCCGTACAGGTGGCCGTTCTTGACCTCGACGGCGAGGAAGCCGGGACGGTAGACGGTGTTCGCGGCGATCATGACCACGAGCACGAGCGCCGGCCAGAACAGGCGGTGGCCGGTCAGCGGGCGGAGGCGGTCGGCGACGGCGGTCATCGGGTCACCTCCTCCCGGGGCGTTCCACTGGCGATGGTGCGCATGACGCGGTCGGCGTCGAGCGTGTCGTCGTTGTCGAGCTGGGCGACCATCTCCCGGTCGCGCATGACCGCGACCCGGTGGCTCAGGCGCAGCACCTCCTCCAGCTCGGCGGAGATGAACAGCACCGCCATGCCGCCGTCGGAGAGCTGCACCACCAGCTTCTGGATCTCGGCCTTGGCGCCGACGTCGATGCCGCGGGTCGGCTCGTCCAGGATCAGCAGGCGCGGTTCGGTGATCAGCCAGCGGGCCAGCAGCACCTTCTGCTGGTTGCCGCCGGAGAGGTTGCGCACCGGCAGCTCCGGGTTGGCCGGGCGGATGCTCAGCGCCTCGACGTACTTGCGGACCAGCTCGTCCTGGCGGCGGCGCGGGATCGGCCGCAGCCAGCCGCGCGCGGCCTGCATCGCCAGGATCATGTTCTCCCGGACCGACAGCTCGGGGACGATGCCCTCGGCCCGGCGGTTCTCCGAGCAGAACCCGACGCCCTGGGCGATGGCCTGGATCGGGTTGCGCACCGGCGCCCGGCCGCCGCCGAGCCGGACCTGGCCGTGGTCGGCCCGGTCCGCGCCGAAGATCAGCCGCGCCACCTCGGTCCGGCCGGAGCCGAGCAGGCCGGCCAGGCCGACCACCTCACCGGCGTGGATGCGCAGGCTGAACGGGGCGACGGCACCGCGCCGGCCCAGTTCGGCGGCGTCCACGAGCGGGGCCTTGCCGCCGGCGTCGACGGTGGCGCGCTTCTGGTGCTCGTCGAGCCGCTCCAGCACGTCCAGCTCCTGCCCGATCATCTTTTCGACCAGGCTGAACTGCGGCAGCTCCTCGGTGCGGTACTCCCCCACGAGCCGGCCGTTGCGCAGCACCGTGATCCGGTCGGCGATGCCGTAGACCTGGTCGAGGAAGTGGGTGACGAACAGGATCGCGATCCCCTCGTCGCGCAGCTGCCGCATGATCCGGAACAGCTGGGCGACCTCGCCGGCGTCCAGGCTGGACGTCGGTTCGTCCAGGATCAGCACCCGGGCCCGCACGTCGATCGCCCGGGCGATGGCGACCATCTGCTGCACCGCCAGCGAGTACGAGCCGAGCGGCGCGCTGACGTCGAGGTCCAGGTCGAGGCGGGCCAGCAGGTCACGGGCCCGGCGGCGCATCTCGCCCCAGCGCACGGCGCCGAACCGGCGGGGCTCCCGGCCGATGAAGACGTTCTCCGCCACCGACAGGTTGGTGCAGAGGTTGACCTCCTGGTACACGGTGCTGACACCGGCCGCAGCGGCCTGCATCGGGCCGGTGAACGAGACCTGCTCGCCGCCGAGCGTGACGACGCCCGCGTCGGTCCCGTAGACGCCGGTCAGTACCTTGATCAGGGTGGACTTGCCGGCGCCGTTCTCGCCCATCAGGGCGTGGACCTCGCCCGGGAACAGCCGGAAGTCCACGTCGTGCAGCGCGCGGACCCCGGGGAAGGTCTTGCTGATACCGGTCATGGTCAGGACCGGACGGCTACCCGTCATCCCATCGGACCTCTTCTTCGGCGGTGGTGGTACGGGGGCCGCCGTCGGTTGCGACGGCGGCCCCCGGGTGACTCAGTACTTGCGGTTGGGCAGCGCCTCCTTGGCCTGCTCCTGGGTGAACGTGGTCTCCTCGGTCTCGATCCGGGCGGGCACCTCCTCGCCGGCCTTGACCTTCTTGACCAGCTCCATCAGCTGTGGGCCGAGCAGTGGGCTGCACTCGGCGATGAAGTTGAACTTGCCGTCCGCGAGGGCCTGCATGCCGTCCTTCACCGCGTCGACGGTGATGATGGTGATGTCCTTGCCGGGCGTCTTGCCCGCCGCGGTGATCGCCTCGAGCGCGCCCAGGCCCATGTCGTCGTTGTGCGCGAACAGCACGTCGATCTTCGGGTTGGCCTTGAGGAACTGCTCCATGACCTGCTTGCCGCCGGCGCGGGTGAAGTCACCGGACTGCGAGGCGACGATCTTCAGGTTCGGGTTGGCGGCGATCGCCTCGGCGAAGCCCTTCTTCCGGTCGTTGGCCGGCGCCGAGCCGGTCGTGCCCTGCAGCTCCACGATGTTGACCGGGCCGGACGCCGCCTTCTTCTGCTCCACCAGCCACTCGCCGGCGAGGCGGCCCTCCTTGACGAAGTCCGAGCCGAGGAACGTCTTGTAGAGCGACTTGTCGGCCGAGTCGACCGCGCGGTCGGTCAGGATGACCGGGATCTTCGCGTCCTTGGCCTCCTTGAGCACGGTGTCCCAGCCCGACTCCACCACCGGCGAGAAGGCGATTACGTCGACCTTCTGCTGGATGAAGTTGCGGATCGCCTTGATCTGGTTCTCCTGCTTCTGCTGCGCGTCGTCGAACTTCAGCTCGATGCCGGCCTCGGCGGCCGCTTCCTTGATCGAGGTGGTGTTCGCGGTGCGCCAGCCGCTCTCGGCGCCCACCTGGGAGAAACCCAGGACGATCTTGTCGTTGCCGCCGCCGGCGTCACCGCCGGTGTCGCTGTTGCCGCAGGCCGCCATGCTGCCGGCGAGCAGCACGCCGGCGAGCGCGGCGATGACCCTGCGGGCCGTGCTCCTGGTACTCATCGGTTCTCCTCCGGGGTTGGAAGTTCCGGACGCGCGGCGGGAGCCGGTGCGGCCGGGTGTGGTGGTGGGGTGGACGCGCGGCGCCCGGTCCGGGGTCAGGGCGCCGGCGGGCGTTGGCCGTAGACGTTCTGGTAGCGGTCGTAGAGCGAGTCGATGTCGGCCGGCGCGATCGGCACCGGCTGGCCGAGCGCCCGGGCCAGGTGTGCGGTGCGGGCGACGTCCTCGCACATCACCGCGGCCTTGACCGCCGCCCGCGCGTCGCGGCCGATGGTGAAGACGCCGTGGTTGCGCATGAGCACCGCGGGCGAGCGGTGCCCGGACAGGGTGCTGACGATGCCCTTGCCGATGTCGTCGCCGCCGATCAGCGCGAACGGCCCGATCGGGATCTCCCCGCCGAACTCGTCGGCCTGCGCGGTCAGCCAGCACGGGATCGCCTCGCCGCGGGCCGCCCAGGCGGTGGCGTATCCGCTGTGGGTGTGCACGACGCCGCCGACCTCGGGCATCGCGCGGTAGACGTAGGCGTGCGCGGCGGTGTCGCTGGACGGGGCGCCGTCGCCGTCGACCACCGCGCCGTTGAGGTCGCAGACCACCATGGCCTCGGCCGTCAGGTCGTCGTAGTCGACACCGCTCGGCTTGATGACCATCAGGTCCTGACCGGGTACGCGGGCCGACACGTTGCCGGCGGTCCAGGCCACCAGGTCGTAGCGGGTCAGTTCGCGGTGCAGGCGGGCCACGGTTTCGCGCAGCGCGGTGACCTGGCTGTTCATCCGACCACCTCCAGGGTCGCGGCGGTGCGGTCCGCGGCGGCGTCGGCTGCCGCGTTGCGGATCGCCCGCAGGCGGAGCATGACGTCGTTCGCGCCGCGACCGAAGTGGTCGTGCAGGGCGCGGTACTCGGCGTACAGGGCGTCGTACGCCCGCACGTTGCCCGGGACGGGCCGGTAGACGGCCTCGTCGATGCGCCCCATCGCGGCGGACGCCTCGTGGATCGTCGGGTACGCCCCGGCGGCCACCGCCGCGTGGATGGCCGAACCGAGCGCCGGGCCCTGGGCGGAACCGATGATGCTCAGCGGCCGGTTCGTCACGTCGGCGTAGATCTGCATGAGCAGCCGGTTGGAGGTGAGCCCACCGGCCACCACCAGGTCGTCGACCGGCACCCCGGCCTGCGCGAACGCCTCGACGATCATCCGGGTGCCGTACGCGGTGGACTCCAGCAGGGCGCGGTAGACGTCCGGCGGCCGGGTGGCGAGCGTCAGCCCGACGATCATCCCGCTCAGGTCGTGGTTGACCAGCAGGGACCGGTTGCCGTTCCACCAGTCCAGCGCCACCAGGCCGTGCGCGCCGACCGGCTGGGCGGCGGCGGCCTCGGTGAGCCGCTCGTGCGAGTCGAACCCGGCCGGGGCGGCGTGCCGCACGAACCAGCCGAAGATGTCCCCCACGCCGCTCTGCCCGGCCTCGAAGCCCCAGGCGCCGGGGCTGATGCCGCCGTCGACCACGCCGCACATGCCCGGCACCTCCGCCGGGTGGGTGCCGTTGAGCACGTGGCAGGTGGAGGTGCCCATGATGGCGACCAGCCGGCCCGGCCGCAGCGCCTGGGCCGCGGCGGCGGTGACGTGCGCGTCGACGTTGCCGACCGCGACCGCGATGCCCTCGGGCAGACCGGTCCAGGCGGCGGCGCGGGCGCTGAGGGTGCCGGCCCGCGCGCCCAGCGGCAGCAGCGGACCGTCCAGCTTGGTCACGAAGTCGGCGAAGCCGGGGGCGAGCGCGGCCAGGTAGTCCGGCGACGGGTACCGGCCGTCCTGCCGGATGCCCTTGTAGCCGGCGGTGCAGACGTTGCGCGTCTCGGCGCCGCACAGCTGCCAGACGATCCAGTCGGCGGCCTCGACGAAGCGCTCGGCGCGCCGGTAGACCTCCGGGTCCTCCTCCAGGATCTGCAGGCCCTTGGCGAACTGCCACTCCGCGGAGATCTTGCCGCCGTAGCGGCCGAGCCACGACTCGCCGCGTTCGGCCGCCAGCGCGTTGATCCGGTCGGCGTGCGGCTGCGCGGCGTGGTGCTTCCAGAGCTTCACCCAGGCGTGCGGCCGGTCGCGCAGGTCCGGGATCTCGCACAGCGGCGTGCCGTCGGCGAGCGTCGGGAGCACGGTGCAGGCGGTGAAGTCGGTGCCGATGCCCACCACCCGGGACGGGTCCACGCCGGCCTCGGCGAGCGCGGCCGGCACCGCGTGGCGCAGCACGTCGCGGTAGTCGTCCGGGTCCTGGAGGGCCCAGTCCGGGGGCAGCGCCGGGCCGCCGTCGGGAAGCGCGGTCTCGATGACCCCGCGCCGGTACTCGTGCACCGCCGTACCGAGTTCGGCGCCGTCACGGACGCGGACCACCAGTGCCCGCCCGGACAGCGTGCCGAAGTCGATCCCGATCACGTACCGGTCGGACGCGTCCACTTCGCTCATTTGCACCTCCGCCGTGTCACGGAGATAGTGTTAGCGCTCACATATACATCCGTCAAGACACCTCCGGGCAACAGCTGCGTAACGAGGATCGGCCCCTCCCGGACCGCTCCGACCCGGCGGCACGGACCGGCACGACCGCCGCCGGAGGAGATCCACACGGGCGCGTCGCACGGTCGGCCACAGGGACCGGACGGACGTCGTGTTAGCGACAACAATCGATGCCTTAGTCGATCGCCGAGCGGGCAAGGTCGACGCGGTGGGCCGGAGAGCCGGGAGGGCACCCGGCGGGCTCGTACAGGGCCGCTCAGCGGCCCTTTTCCCGGCCTCGGCACCCACCCGGACGAGTGCAGGCAGAGCCGGGGCGGCCACGCTTGCTATTTACAGCGTTTGATGTCAGCGATAACATTCTCGCCATCCCTGCTTCGTGGCGCCGCCGTCCGGGAAACCCCGGCGCCGCAGCCGGGCGGCGACGCGGACGGCGACCCCGTCGACCGCCGGACCCACCACCCACGAGCGCCCGCCGGTGACCGGCCGGCCCCTCTCCACTGCCGTGCCGCGTACGTCCCCGTGCACCACGGGCGACGCCGCGCGATCGGCGGGCCGCTCCCAACCGGACGCCGGCACGGCCGGCGCCCGGCGACCGAGGAGGATCAGTGCGCAGATGGACCCGACGGACGCTCGCCGTCCTGGGCGTCGCGGCGGTGGCGCTCGCCGCCACAGTCACCGACCAGGCCGTGGCCCCGCGTCCCGCCCGGGCGCTGGACAACGGCGTCGCCCGTACCCCGCCGATGGGGTGGAACACCTGGAACACCTTCGGCTGCAACATCAACGAGACCCTCATCCGCCAGACCGCCGACGCGATCGTCAGCAACGGGCTGCGCGACCTCGGGTACAAGTACGTCGTCGTGGACGACTGCTGGTTCGACCCGAACCGGGACGCGCAGGGCAACCTCCAGGCCCACCCGCAGCGGTTCCCCAGCGGGATGAAGTCGCTCGGTGACTACCTGCACGCCCGCGGCCTGCTGTTCGGCATCTACCAGGTGCCGCTGGACAAGACCTGCGCCCAGGTCGGCGGCGCGTTCCCCGGCGCCACCGGCAGCCTCAACCACGAGTACCAGGACGCGCGGCAGTTCGCCGCCTGGGGCGTGGACTACCTCAAGTACGACTGGTGCTCCGGCACCGGGACGATCAACGACCAGGTGGCGCGGTTCGGCATCATGCGCGACGCGCTGGCCTCCACCGGCCGGCCGATCGTCTACAGCATCAACCCCAACAGCTACCACGCCAAGACCGGGCCGCAGCGCAACTGGAGCGACGTGGCGAACCTCTGGCGGACCACCGAGGACATCACCAACGCGTGGAACACCGGCCAGACCAACGGCTACCCGATGGGCATCCAGAACATCGTCGACGTCACGGTGCCCCTGGCCGGGTACGCCGCGCCCGGCGGGTTCAACGACCCGGACATGCTCGAAGTCGGCAACGGCGGCATGAACGACACCGAGATGCGCAGCCACTTCGCGCTCTGGTCGATGCTCGCGGCACCGCTGATGATGGGCAACGACGTACGCTCGGCGAACGCGGCCACGCTGGCGATCCTGCGCAACGCGAACCTCGTCGCGATCAACCAGGACACCCTCGGCCGCCAGGCGGTCCAGGTCTCCTTCGACGGCACCCGGCGGGTGCTGGCCAAGCCGCTGGCCAACGGCGACGTGGCGGTCGCCCTGTTCAACCAGGGCAGCTCGACCACGACCGTCTCCACCACGGCGGCGGCGGTGGGCAAGAGCGGCAGCTCGTTCACGTTGCGCGACGCGTGGACGAACGCCACCTCCACCAGCACCGGCGCGATCTCCGCCAGCGTGCCGGCGCACGGCACCGTGGTCTACCGGGTCAGCGGCGGCGGCACCACCACCCCGCCGCCGGTCCCGACCACGTTCCGGCTGCGCGGCGAGTCGTCCGGCCGGTGCCTCGACGTCGACAACGCCGGCACCGCGAACGGCACCGGGACGCTGATCTGGGACTGTCACACCAACGCCAACCAGCAGTTCACCGCCAACGGGCAGGCGTTGCAGGTGCTCGGCAAGTGCCTGGACGTGCCGACGAACGCGACGGCCGGTACGCGGGTGCAGATCTGGGACTGCAACGGCGGCACCAACCAGCAGTGGACGATCAACGGCAACGGCACGGTGAGCAACGTGCGCTTCCCGTCGATGTGCCTGGACGTCGACAACGCGGGCACCGCGAACGGCACCCGGGTGATCGTCTGGACCTGCCACGGCAACGCCAACCAACGGTGGAGCCGGGCGTGAGCGGCTACGGCCGGTGAACGGCGGTCGGCCGGACGAAGGGGCGAGCGTCCGGCCGGCCGTCACCGGGCGCCGGCGGCCCGGCGCTTGTTCCAGATGTCGAACGCCACCGCGACGAGCAGCACCAGGCCCTTCACCACCGACTGGACGGACTGGTCGACGCCCATGAGCTGCATCCCGTTGCTCATCACCGCCATGATCAGGCCACCCACCATGGCGCCGACCACGGTGCCGACGCCGCCGGTGACGGCCGCGCCGCCGATGAACGCCGCCGCGATCGCGTCCAGCTCGAACATGTTGCCCGCCGCCGGCTGGGCCCCGTTGGACCGGGACGAGTAGATCACGCCCGCCACGGCGGACAGGAAGCCCATGTTGACGAAGATCCAGAAGTTGACCCGCTTCACCCGTACGCCGGACAGCATCGCCGCGGGCAGGTTGCCGCCGATCGCGTACACCTGACGGCCGAACACCGTACGGCGGGTGAGCAGGCCGTAGACGAGCACGAGCACTGCCAGCACGATCAGCACGATCGGCAGGCCCCGGGCGTGGGCGAGCTGCCAGGCGAACCACATGACCACGGCGCCGACCACCACGATCCGCAGGACGAACAGCGGGAACGACTCCACCGGCTGCTCGTGGCGCACCCGGGCGACCCGGGTCCGGAACACGCTCACCGCGTACCCGGCCACGGCGAACGCGCCGATGAACAGCGTGAAGGCGTCGTAGCCCTGGCCGCCCAGCAGTCCGTTGAGGAAGCCGGCGGCGACCCGCTGGTACTCCTCCGGGAACGGCGACAGCGAGATGTTGTCCAGCACGCGCAGCGTCAGGCCACGGAACAGGAGCATGCCGGCCAGGGTGACGATGAACGCCGGGATGCCGGCGTACGCGACCCAGAGCCCGTGCCACGCGCCGACCGCGACGCCCACCGCGAGCGCGGCCAGGACACCGGCCCACCAGGGCATGCCCTCGCGGATGACGAGCACCGCCGAGACCGCTCCGGTGAGCGCCACCACCGATCCCACGGACAGGTCGATGTGCCCGCCGATGATCACGATGACCATGCCGATCGCGAGCACCAGGATGTAGGAGTACTGCAGGACGATGTTCGTCAGGTTGCCGGGGCTCAGCGAGACGCCGTCGGTGAGGACCGCGAACAGTGCCACGATCACCACCAGGGCGATGTAGATGCCGCTCTGCCGCAGGTTGCCCAGGATCAGCGCGCGCGGGTCGCTGGTGCCGGTGTGCAGGGTCGCCGCCGCGCCGGTGTCCGGGGTGGCGATCTTCGAGGCGGGGGGAGGCTTCGTGCTGGTCATCGGACGAGATCCCTGTCCTTGGTCATGAGTTCCATCAGGTTCTCCTGGGTGGCCTCGGCCACCGGCGTCTCCCCGGTGATCCGGCCGGCTGCCAGGGTGTAGATGCGGTCGCACATGCCGAGCAGCTCGGGCAGTTCGGAGGAGATGAGCACGACGGCCTTGCCGTCGGCCACCAGCCGGTTGACGATCGTGTAGATCTCGAACTTCGCGCCCACGTCGATGCCCCGGGTCGGCTCGTCGAGGATCAGCACGTCCGGGTCGGTGAACAGCCACTTCGCCAGCACGACCTTCTGCTGGTTGCCGCCGGAGAGCTTGCCCACCACCGACATCACCGTCGGCGCCTTGATGTTCATGTCGCGCCGGCCCCGCTCGGCGACCTGGATCTCACGGTTGCCGTCGATCCAGCCGCGCCGGGCCAGCTTGCCGAGCGCGGCGGCCGAGACGTTTGCCCGCACGTCGTCGATGAGGTTGAGGCCGTAGTGCTTGCGGTCCTCGGTGGCGTACGCGATGCCGTTCGCGATCGCCTCGGCCACCGTCCGCGCCCGTACCTCGCGGCCCCTGACGAACAGCCGGCCGCTGATGTCCCGGCCGTACGCCCGGCCGAACACGCTCATCGCCAGCTCGGTGCGCCCGGCGCCCATCAGGCCGGCGATGCCGACGACCTCCCCGGCGCGCACGTGCAGCGAGGCCCGGTCGACGACCAGGCGGTCCTGGGTCGGGTGCCGCACCGACCAGTCCTCGATGCGCAGCACCTCGTCGCCGGGCGTCACGCTGCGGGTCGGGTAGAAGGCGGCCAGGTCGCGGCCGACCATGCCGCGGATGATCCGGTCCTGGGTGACGGCGCCGTCGGACATGTCCAGCGTCTCGACGGTACGGCCGTCGCGGATCACGGTGGTCGAGTCGGCGACGGCGGTGATCTCGCCGAGCTTGTGCGAGATCATGATGCAGGTGATGCCCTGGTCGCGCAGCCGGCGCATCAGGTCCAGCAGGTGCGCCGAGTCGACGTCGTTCAGCGCCGCGGTCGGCTCGTCGAGGATCAGCAGCCGTACCTTCTTGGACAACGCCTTGGCGATCTCCACGAGCTGCTGCTTGCCGACACCGAGCTGGATGACCGGGGTGACCGGGTTCTCGTGCAGCCCGACCGACCGCAGCAGCGCCGCGGCCTCCGCGTTGGTCCGGTGCCAGTCGATGAGACCGCCGCGGCCGCGGCGCTCGTTGCCGAGGAAGATGTTCTCGGCGATCGACAGGTAGGGCACCAGGGCGAGTTCCTGGTGGATGATGACGATGCCGCGGGCCTCGCTGTCCTGGATCCCCCGGAACCCGACCGGCTCGCCGTCGAAGACGATCTGGCCGTCGTAGCTGCCCGCCGGGTAGACGCCGGACAGCACCTTCATCAGGGTGGACTTGCCGGCGCCGTTCTCACCGCAGATCGCGTGGATCTCGCCGCGCCGTACGGCGAGCGAGACGTCCTGGAGCGCGGTCACGCCCGGGAAGGTCTTCGTGATGCCACGCATCTCGAGGATGTGATCGCTCATGGGTATCCGTCCTGCTCGTGGTCGTGGTGTCCGGAGCGGACGGGCCCGGTGGCGCGGGCGGCCGCCGGGCCCGTCGCCGCGGGTCAGCCGGCCCGGCCCGCGGCTACCTCCTGCTCGGTCAGGTAGCCGGAGTCGATCAGGACGGACTTGATGTCCTCCTTGTAGACGGTCTGCACCGGTAGCAGGAACGCGGGCACGACCTTGACGCCGTTGTTGTACGCCTTGGTCTCGTTGGCCTTCGGCTCCTCCTTGCGCAGGAACGCCTCGGCGGCGATGACCGCCTGCTCGGCCAGCAGCCGGGTGTCCTTGAACACCGTCGAGCCCTGCACGCCGTCGTTGATGAGCTTGACCGAGGCGACCTCGGCGTCCTGGCCGGTCACCACCGGCATCTTCTTGGCGCCGCCGCGGTAGCCGGCGTTCTGGAGCGCGGTGATGATGCCCCGGGACAGGCCGTCGAACGGCGACAGCACGCCGTCGACCTTCCTGCCGTCGTTGTAGCTGGAGGTGAGCAGATCCTCCATCCGCTTCTGCGCGGTCTCCTGCTGCCAGCGCAGGATGGCGGCCTGCTCGATCTTGGTCTGCCCGGACTTGACCTTCAGCGTCCCGGCGTCGAAGTACGGCTTGAGCGTGTCCATCGCCCCGTTGAAGAAGAACCCGGCATTGTTGTCGTCGAGCGAGCCGGCGAACAGCTCCACGTTGAACGGGCCGGTCGCGGTGCCCTTGGCGCCGTCCTTGGTGAGCAGGCCGAGCCCGACCAGGAGCGCGTTGGCCTGCGCCACGCCGACCTTGTAGTTGTCGAAGCTGACGTAGAAGCTGACGTTCGGGCTGTTGCGGATGAGCCGGTCGTAGGAGATGACCGGGATCTTCGCCGCCGCGGCGGCCTGGAGCTGGCCGCTGAGCGCGGTGCCGTCGATCGGTGCGATGACCAGCACGTCCGCGCCCTGGGTGATCATCTGGTCGATCTGCTGCGACTGGGTCGGGATGTCGTCCCCGGCGTACTGGAGGTCGACCTTGTAGCCCTTCGCCTGGAGCTTCTCCTTCACCGAGTTGCCGTCGGCGATCCACCGCTCCGAGGTCTGCGTCGGCATCGAGACGCCGATCGTCAGGTCGCCGGGCTTGGCCGAGCTGGTGTCTCCGCCGCCTCCCGCGCCCTCGCCGCTGCAGGCGGCCAGGCTGATCGCGAGCGCGGCACCGCTGAGTGCGGCCAGAAGTCGTCTGCGCACGAGCGTCCTCCCTGTCGTGGCGGTCCCTGTGACACAGGTAACCCTCACGGGGAGTGTTAACGCTCACAAGTTGCCCCGTCAACCAATCGCGCGAAATGCGCATGTCTCTTTCTCGTAACAGAGACGGCAGTCCAGGTCGGACGGGACGACGTGGCGGGGGCACCGCGGGGGCGACGTCGCGTCGCCCCCGCGGTGGCAGGCTCAGGTCGCGGAGCAGGTGGGCGTCATGCCCGATCCGCTGCCGTTGCCCTGGAATCCGAACTCGGTGCTCTGACCGGCGCCCAGCTGGCCGTTGTAGCTCACGTTCGCGAACCGCACCGTGCCGCTGCTTCCGCTGGCCGTCGCGCTCCAGGTGTTGGTGATGCTCGCGCCGCCCGGCAGGGTCATGGTGACGGTCCACCCCCGGGTGCCCGACGAGCCCGCGGTCACCTTCACCGTGGCGACGAACCCACCGGTCCAGGAGTTCAGCGACACCGAGGCCGAGCACCCGCCCTGCCCCGGCGGTGGCGTCGTCGGGTTGTTCGGCGGCGGGGTCGTGGTCGGCGGCGGGTTGTTGCCGCCGGCGTTTAGCGCGTCCAGCACCGCGTTGTACGCCGCCTTCTTGTTGCCCGCGCAGTCGAACAGCAGCGCGTTGTCCGAGCCGCGCCACGAGTCGCAGTCCCGTACGCCCCACACCGTGATGCCGGTGCAGCGCGACACCGCCAGGCAGGCGCGGGTCACCGCGGCGTAGATGTTCGCCTGGTTGCCGCCGGTCATCACGTCCAGCTCGGTGATCTGCACCTCGACGCCCAGGTCGGCGAAGCGCTGGAGGTTGGCCTGGTAGTCGCCGGGGATCGTGGTGCCCAGGTGCGACTGGAAGCCGACGCAGTCGATCGGCACGCCGCGCGACCTGAAGTCGCGGACCATGTTGTAGATGCCCGTCGACTTCGCGTTGATGCCGTCGGTGTTGTAGTCGTTGTAGCAGAGCTTCGCGCCCGGGTCCGCGGCGCGGGCCGCCCGGAACGCCGCCTCGATCCAGTCGTTGCCGGTGCGTTGCAGGTTCGAGTCGCGGCGCCCGCCGCTGCCGCCGTCGGCGAACGCCTCGTTCACCACGTCCCAGGAGTGGATCTGCCCGCGGAAGTGCGTGGCGACCTGGGTGACGTGGTTGATCGCGGCGTTACGCAGCGCGCTGCCGGTCAGGCTCTGCGCCCACGACGGCTGCTGGGCGTGCCAGAGCAGCGTGTGCCCGCGTACGGACATCCCGTTCGCGCGGGCGTGGCTGACCAGCCGGTCGCCGCCGCCGTAGCTGAACCGCCCCTGCTGCGGCTCGGTGGCGTCCCACTTCATCTCGTTCTCGGCCACCACGGAGTTGAACTCACGGTTCAGCACCGTGGCGTACGTGTTGTCGGACAGCTTGCCGGTGGCGACCGCGGCGCCGAAGTAGCGGCCCTTCTCGGCCGCCGCCGCGCGCAGCGTGGTGCCGGCGCTCGCGGCCGGCGCCAGGGCCACCGCCATCCCGGCGGCGAGCGCGCCGGCCAGGATGCCGGTGGTCAGCAAGGCTCTCTTTCGTCTCATGCGGATTCCTCTTCCGGGGGTTGCGCGATGGTGGTGGTGCGACTCCTCGACCCCCGCCTCCGGTGGCGGTGGTGTCGAGGTACGACCAGCGCGGCTCGCCCGGTGAGCCTTGCGGCGCTCATGCCCTGCCATCGACTGTGAGCGATAACATCCCCCGGCGTCAACCCCTGCGGGGCACCCCGGTCCTAGGGGTACACGTCCTCGTGCGCCTTGCGGTAGTCGACGATCTCGCCCAGCCGGCCGGCGGCGGCGTGCGTCACCCACGCCGGGTTGCCCAGCAGCGCGCGGCCGAGCGCGACCAGGTCGAACTCCCCGTCCGCCAGCCGTGCGGCCAGGCCCGCCACCGACTCCGGGCCGTCCGGGCGCAGGAACTCCCGCCGCAGCCCGACCGAGCCCACGGTGATCGACGGCAGGCCGGTGAGGCGCTTCGCCCAGCCGGCCAGGTTCAGCGCCGAGCCGGCGAACGCCGGCTGCCAGAAGCGGCGTTGCGAGGCGTGCAGGACGTCCGCGCCGGCCTCGGCGAACGCGGTGAGGATCTGCGCCAGCTCGGCTGGGGTCTCGGCGATCCGCGCGTCGAACGCCCGCTCCTTGAACTGGGAGAACCGCACGATCACCGGGCGGCCCGCCGGCACCTGGGCGCGTACCGCACGCACCACCGCTGCCGGGAACGCCGCACGCCGCGCCGGTGAGCCGCCGAACGCGTCGGTCCGGCGGTTCGTGTACGGCCACAGGAACTCGTCCAGCAGGTAGCCGTGCGCGGCGTGGATCTCGATCGCGTCGAACCCGGCCCGCACGGCGACCCGGGCCGCGTCCGCGTACGCCGCCAGCAGCACGTCCGCGTCGGCGGCGGTCATCGCGTGCGGCGCCGGGCGGCCCGGCTCGCGTACCCCCGAGGGGGTCCACGCCGGACGGCCGTCCACCGGTTCGCGCAGGCTGCCCAGGTGCCACAGCTGCGCGGCGATCCGGCCGCCGGCGGCGTGCACGGCCTCGACCACGCCCCGCCAGCCGGCCTCGGCCGCGCCGGCGGTCATCCGGGGCACGGTGTCCTCGTGCCCGGCGCTGGGATGGTCGACCAGCACGCCCTCGGTGACGATGAGGCCGACGCCCGCCGCGGCGCGGCGCCGGTAGTAGCCGGCCATCTCCGGCGTCGGCACGCCACCCGGCGCGCGGTTACGGGTCATCGGCGCCATCACGAAGCGGGACGGCAACGGCAGTCCGGCGACGGTGACGGGTTCCAGCAGCGGCGCCACCGGCGATCCGGTGTCCAGGGTCGCGTTCATGACCCGACGCTAGGAGTTGACACCGGTGTCAAGGGCAAGCGCTCAGGCGGCCGGATCCCGGGTGTCCTCGGTCACCGTCATGTCGGACACCACGTCGTCGAGCACCGCGACGGCGTGCGCGAGCCGTGCCATCTCGGCGGTCATCCGGGCCCGCTCCTCGCGCAGCCGGTCGGTGAGCCACGAGGTGCGGATCTCCGGATCGGTCACGCAGGGCAGCAGCTCGGCCATCCGGCGGCTGCTCAGCCCGGCGTCGAACAGACGCTGGATGAGCCGGACCCGGTCCACCGCCGACTCGGCGAAGACCCGCTGCCCGCTCGCGGTGCGCACGGCGGCGAGCAGGCCCTGCTGCTCGTAGTACCGGATGGACCGGGCACTGACCCCGGTACGCGCCGACAGCTCCCCGATCCGCATCGCGCCTCCCCCGCTCGCCGCACGTCCATCATCGAGCATGCCGCGCCGGTCAGGACAGCAGCTCGACGTACCCGTCGGTGCCGTGCACCCGGATCCGCCCGCCGTCGCGGATCAGCCGGGTCGCGTCCGGCACCGCCACCACGGCCGGCAGGCCGTACTCCCGGGCGATCACCGCGCCGTGCGTCATCAGCCCGCCCACCTCGGTCACCAGGCCCGCGGCGCCCACGAACAGCGGCGTCCAGCTCGGGTCGGTGTGCGCGGTGACGAGGATGTCGCCCGGCTCCAGGCCTGCGTCGGCCAGGTCCGTCACGACCCGCGCCCGCCCCTCGACGACGCCGGCCGAGACCGGCAGCCCGACCAGGGCGCCCGTGGGCACGTCGTCGCGCCGGTACGAGCCGTTCAGCGCCTCGCCGTCGCAGGTGAGCACCCGGGGCGGAGTGAGCGCCTGGTGCGCCCGGAACTCCTCCCGGCGCCTGCGGATCAGCGCGGCGTCGACCCGGCCGGTGGCCGCGACCTCGCGGAACTCGTCGAACGTCAGGTAGAAGACGTCCTCGGCAGCGGTGAGCACACCTGCGCGCGCCAGCCGCCCGGCCTCGGCCATGAGCGCCTGCTTGTAGACGGCGTACCGGCTCACGATGTCGTACTTCGGGTACTCCCGGTAGCCGGCGAACGTCCGTACCCGCTCGATCATCGCCCGCGTCTCGGCGGCCCTGCGCTCACCGCCGGGCAGCGCGCGCAGGCGGTCGAGCACCTCCCGGGCCTTCGCCTCGGCCCGCTCCCGGCCCTGCGCGAAGCGGCGCGCGGCGGCGCCCGGGGCGAAGTTGCGGACGTTGTCCAGGATCAGCGGCACGAGCGTGGCCGGGCGCTCGCTCCACCGGGGCCGGGTGATGTCGATCTCGCCGACGCAGCGCATGCCGTACCGGTCGAGGTAGCCCTCGATGGCCTCGCGCGCCTCCGGGCCGCCCGGCAGTTTCAGCAGGTCGTCCAGGAACCCGTCGTCGGCGGCGTCCCGCAGGAACGCCACCACGTCGGGGTACGCGCGGATCACGTCGGCCACGTCGAGCAGCGCCAGCCCCATCTCGGAGGTGACGTTGCCGGGCGCGGACAGCGTGAGCATGTCGGCCGCGTCGCGTTCGCCGAGCCACTCCCCCAGCTTGTCGTCGAGCCACCAGGTGGCCTGCATCCCCGCCATGATCGCCTGGCCGCTCAGCGGATCGGTGAGCACCCGCTTGTGCTCGGCGAACGCCTCGGTCAGGAAGTCGAACAGCTCGGGTCCGGACCGGGTGCCGAGGTCGCGGCGCAGCGCGGCGACGGACGCCTGGCTGCGCTCGACGAGCGTGGTGACGATCGCCGGGTCGGTGTCGATCGGCTGTGGCGGCCCGCCCGCTGGCGGGCCGGCCGGGGCCGGGTCCGGCGCGGCCGGCACGACGTCGCGGGCGAGGACCGTCTCCAGCGCGTCCCGGGTGAGCGGGTCGGTCCGGCCGATCATGTCCAGGAACGCGGCACGGCCCGCCGGCGTGGCCAGGTGCGGCGTGGCGTCGACGAACAGCCGGCCGCCCGCCTCGTGCATCGGCGCCATGGCGGTGAGCCGCCACATCGACCGGCCCAGCGGCTTCATGGCGTCGGTCATCATCTGCTGGTGGCCGACCGACAGGTAGACGTGGAACCGCCCGTCGGCGGCGGCCGCCGGCACCGGGAACAGCGTGGTGATCGGCCGGCTCTGCAGGATGTGGACGTCGTCCCCGGTCAGGGCCCACTCGATGTCCTGCGGGCGGCCGAAGCGCGCCTCGATCCGCCGGCCCAGCGCGGCGAGGCGTACCGCCTGCGCGTCGGTCAGCGCGGGAGACGCCTGCCGGGCCGGGTCGACCGGCGCCTCCCGGGTGCCGCCGCCGGGCGCCGCGTGCACCGCCCGCGACTTCGCGCCGATCGTCCGGCCGACCACCGCGCCGTCGCGCACCGTGAAGACGTCCGAGTTCACCAGGCCGGAGACCAGGGCCTCGCCGAGACCGAAACCGGCCTCGACCGAGACCACCGTCCGGTTCCCGGTGACCGGGTCGGCGGTGAACATGATCCCGGCCGCGTCCGGGAAGACCATCCGCTGCACCACCACTGCCATGTCGACGGCCCGGTCGTCGATGCCGTGGCGCCGCCGGTAGGTCACCGCCCGCTCGGTGAACAGCGAGGCCCAGCAGCGGCTGACGTGCCGCAGCACCTCGGCCGTGCCCACCACGTTCAGATAGGTGTCCTGCTGGCCCGCGAACGAGGCGGCCGGCAGGTCCTCCGCGGTCGCGCTCGACCGCACCGCGTACGCGGCGTCCGCACCGAGCCGGGACAGCGCGGCGGTGACCGCCGCCGCGACGTCGCCGGGCAGCGCGGCCCGCTCGACGGCGCGGCGCACCTCGGCGGCGGCCGCCCGGATCGCCGCCGGGTCGTCCGCGTCCGCGCCGGCGAGCCGGTCCAGCGGACCGGCCAGCGACGGCGTCCGCGCCACCAGCCGGAAGGCGTCCGTCGTGACGCAGAAACCACTGGGTACGCGCACCCCGTCGATCCGCGTCAGCGCCCCCAGATGCGCGCCCTTGCCGCCGACCGCGCCGATCCGCGTCTCGTCGGCTTCGTGCAGTTCCCACACGTACCGCCCGGTCATGCCGTGCCCCCGTTTTCGCAGCTCAACCCGCATCGGCCGATGATTCTGCGGCATGACCGGGGGCCTTGCGGCAAGACCCGGGATGCGATATATATTGATGCTGGCGAGGAGATCTTTCTCCTTGCCTTTCGTTTTGTGGTCCCACGACCCTGCTCGATCCGCTGCCGTCACGTGAGTCAGATCTCCCCGCTCCGGGTGGAGTGCCGGGGGCGCGACGGGGCAAGAAGCGACCACGGGGCCGCGGCACGTCGCGGCCTGGACGAGCGGGATCGGGTGGGTTGGGGGAGACTCGGGCGATGAGCGGCGCTGACACCGACCCGCGTACGGGCGCCGACGTCTTCGCCGTCGACGGTGAGATCGGGCCGGACCTGGCGCGGATCGACTGGTCGGCGCACCCCCTGGGCCCGCCGGACACCTGGCCGCAGAGCCTGCGGACCGCGGTACGGATCCTGCTGTCCTCCCGGTTCTCGATGTGGATGGCCTGGGGGCCGCAGCTCAGCTTCTTCTGCAACGCCGCCTACCGGCGGGACACCCTCGGCCGCAAGTACCCGTGGGCGCTGGGGCGTCCGGCGAACGAGGTGTGGGCGGAGATCTGGGACGACATCGGCCCCCGCGTCGACACCGTGCTGCGCACCGGCGAGGCGACCTGGGACGAGGGCCTGCTGCTGTTCCTGGAGCGGGCCGGCTACCGGGAGGAGACGTACCACACGTTCTCCTACAGCCCGCTGCGTGCCGACGACGGCAGCCTGGTCGGGATGCTCTGTTTGGTCAGTGAGGACACCGAGCGGGTCATCGGTGAGCGGCGGATGGCCACGCTGCGCGACCTCGGCTCGGACCCGAGCGTCATCCGCACCGAACAGGAGACGCTCGCGTTCGTCAGCCTCCAGCTGGCCCGCAATCCGCAGGATCTTCCGTTCACGCTCACCTACCTGTACGACGGCGACGGCGGCGCCCGGCTCGTGGAGGCGACCGGGCTGCCGGTGGGCCACCCGGCGGCCCCGGCCACGCTGTCCCTCGGCGACCCCGCCGCCCCGTGGCCGGCCGGCGCTCCCACCGAGGGCGAGTCGGTGCGGGTCGCGCTCGACGGCCCGGCCTTCACGGACCTGCCCGCGGGTGTCTGGCCCGCCGCGCCGGCCGAGGCGCTCCTGGTGCCGCTGCGGCAGCAGGGCGGGGCGCCGTACGGGTTCCTGGTCGCCGGGCTGAACCGCTACCGGGCGCTGGACGACGGGTACCGCGGCTTCGTGGAGCTGACCGCCGGGCACCTGGCCACCGGCATCGCCAGCGCCCGCAGCTACCAGGCGCAGCAGCGGCGGGCGGAGGAACTCGCCGAGCTGGACCGCGCGAAGACCGCGTTCTTCTCCAACGTCAGCCACGAGTTCCGTACCCCGCTCACCCTGATCATGGGACCGCTGGAGGAGCTGCGCGGCCGGTTGCAGGGCGCCGACGAGCGGGTCCGCGCCGAGCTGGACGTCATCCGGCGCAACGGGCTGCGCCTGGGCAAGCTGGTCAACAGCCTGCTCGACTTCTCCCGGATCGAGGCCGGGCGGATGCAGGCCCGCTACGAGCCGGTGGACCTGGCCGCGGTGACGGCCGACCTGGCGAGCGCCTTCCGGTCGGCGATCGAGCGGGCCGGCCTGTCCTTCGAGGTGGACTGCCCGCCCCTGCCCGAGCCGGTGCACCTGGACCGCGGCATGTGGGAGAAGGTGGTGCTGAACCTGCTCAGCAACGCGCTGAAGTTCACCTTCGACGGCACGATCCGGGTGGAGCTGCGCGACGAGGGCGACTCGGCGGTGCTGCGGATCTCCGACACCGGCGTCGGCGTACCCGCCGACGAGATGCCGCGCCTGTTCGAGCGGTTCCACCGCATCGAGAACGCCCGCTCCCGTTCCGACGAGGGCAGCGGGATCGGCCTCGCGCTGGTCAAGGAACTGGTCACGCTGCACGGCGGCGACATCGACGCGGACAGCACGGTGGGCCGGGGCACGACCTTCACGATCCGGCTGCCGTTCGGCGCCGCCCACCTGCCCGCCGACGCGCTCGCCCCGGCGGGCGCCGGCCGGACGCCGGCGTCGGCCGAGCCGTTCGTGCAGGAGGCGCTGCGCTGGCTGCCCGCCGACCCGGGCGCCGCCGCCGGCGGGGACGACCCGGCCGACGGGCCGGTCCAGCCGCCGGCCGTCGGGACGCCGGCCCGCGTCCTGGTGGCCGACGACAACGCCGACATGCGGGAGTACCTCACCCGGCTGCTGCGCTCGGCCGGGCACGAGGTGCAGGCGGTCGCCGACGGGCGGGCCGCGCTGGACGCCGCCCGCGTGCACACCCCCGACCTGGTGGTCAGCGACGTGATGATGCCCCGCCTGGACGGCCTGCAACTGGTCGCCGCGCTGCGCGCCGACCAGCGTACGGCCGGCACTCCGGTGCTGCTGCTGTCCGCCCGCGCCGGTCAGGAGGCCTCGATCGAGGGGTTGGAGGCCGGCGCCGACGACTACCTGGTCAAGCCGTTCCCGGCCGCCGAGCTGCTGGCCCGCGTACGGGCGAACGTGGAGCTGGCCCGGCTGCGCAACCACCACGCCCGCTGGCGTACCGCGCTCGTCGACTCGTTGCAGGAGGCGTTCTTCGTCTGCGACGAGGACGGCGCGGTCGTCGAGATCAACGCGGCGTTCACCGGCATCCTCGGCTACGGGACCGAGGGCCTGCCCTATCCGGCCGTGCACCCGTGGTGGCCGGACCGGGAGGCCGAGCCCGAGGCGCACCGCCAGGTGGCGGCCGCGTTCTCGACGCTCGTGGGGCAGACCCGTGGCACCTACACCGTGCCGGTGACCCATCGCGACGGGCACCGGATCTGGATCTCGGCCGCGTTCAACCAGGTCGACGACCCGGACAGCGGCCGCCGGATGATCGTCGGCACGTTCCGCGACGTCACCGCCGAGCACTACGCCGTGCAGCGGGAGACCGCCCTGGCCGCGCTCAGCATGCGGCTGTCGCAGGCGGACGACCTCACCGACGCGCTGCTCGGGGTGCTGGACGAGATGCGCAGGCTGTGGCGGGCCGCCGGGGTGCTCACCGCCGTCTTCGGCGACCTGCCCGCCCCCGACGTGACCGCCACCGACCCGGCGGCACGCTGGGACACGTTGCCGCAGGAGCGCCGGCAGGCGTTGCTCGCGCTGCGGGACACCCCGCTGCTGACGCCGGTGGCGACGCGTACGCACGGCGCCGGCATCGCCGTCGAGCACCCGCACGGCACCATGGCGCTCTGGATCGACCTGGGCGAGAAGCGGCCCTTCACCGAACAGGACCAGACCCTGCTGGCGCTGCTGGCCGGCCACATCGGTCAGGGGCTGCACCGGGTGCACCAGCTCGACCCAGCAGCGGGAGACCGCGCTGGCCCTGCAACGGGCGATCCTCGGCCCGGCGCAACTGCCCGCCGGATTCGCGGTCCGGTACTCCCCCGCCGCGATGCCGCTCAAGGTCGGCGGCGACTGGTACGACACCGTCGAGCTGCCGGACGGGCGCATCGGCATCGTGGTCGGCGACTGCGTGGGGCACGGTCTTCGGGCCGCGACGGTGATGGGGCAGCTGCGCAGCGCCTGCCGCGCCCTGCTGTTGCAGGATCCGAGTCCGGCCCGCACGCTCGTGGCCCTGGACCGGTTCGCCGCGCTGCTGCCGGGCGCCTCCTGCGCCACCGTCTTCTGCGGCGTGCTGGACCCGGCCACCGGCCAGATGCGCTACTCCAGTGCCGGTCACCCGCCGGCCATCGTGGTACGCGCCGACGGCACTCCCGAACTCCTGCAGCACGGCCGGTCCCGGCCGCTGGCCGTGCGTCCGGGCCAGGAACGCCCGGAGGCGGAGGCGGCGGTGCCGCCGCGCGCCACCCTGATGCTCTACACCGACGGCCTGGTCGAACGCCGCCGCCAGCCGATCACCGCCGGGATCGCCCGCGCCACCGACGCCATCCAGCAGGGGCACCACGCGCCGGTCGAGGTCCTGGCGACCGAGATCATGGACCGGCTCACCCCCGACGGCGGCTACCACGACGACGTGGCCCTGCTGCTCTACCGCCATCCCGGGCCGTTGGAGCTGGAGTTCCCGGCCGAGTCGACCCGGCTGGCCGAGGTCCGCACCGCGCTGCGGGGATGGCTGGACCGCTGCGGGCTGGCCCCGGCCCACGCCTACAACATCCTGGTGGCGGCCGGTGAGGCGTGCGCCAACGCGGTCGAACACGGGCACCGCGACGATCCGGGCGGGCGGATCCGGCTGCGCGCCGCCGCCACGGCCGGTGACCTGCGCCTGAGCATCACCGACAGCGGCCGGTGGCGGGACCGGAACCGGCCCCCCGACCCGCACCGCGGCCGAGGACTCGTGCTCATGCGCGCACTGAATGACAGCATCAGCGTCACCCCTGGGGCCACCGGCACCACAGTCGACATGCAGGCGAGGATCAGGCCATGAGCACGTCCCTGACGCTCACCACGAGCGACCGTCCCGACGGCGCCCGCGTGCTGGCCGCCGTCGGTGAGATCGACATGAGCAACGCGTCCGCCTTCGCCGACGCGCTGGCCGAAGCGGTACGCCCCGACGGCGAACCTCTGGTCGTGGACCTCACCAAGGTGGAGTACCTGGACGGCGCCGGGCTGGCCGCGCTGTTCCCGCACGCCGGCCGGATCGCGCTGATCGCCGGCCCGCTGCTGGAGCCGCTGCTGACCATCTCCGGGCTGGCCGATCTCACCACGGTCCGCAGCGCCTGACGCCGCGGCGGCGTCAGGCGCAGTCGCGGCGTCAGGCGCGGTTGCGCACGATCACCAGCGGCGAGTGGGCGTGGTGCAGCACCGCGTGGCTGACCGAGCCGAGCAGCAGCCCGCCCAGCGCGCCCCGGCCGTGCGCGCCGACCACCACCAACTGGGCGTCCTTCGACTCCTCCACCAGCACCCGGGCCGGGGCACCGCGCATCGACCGCTGCCGCACCGGCACGTCCGGGTAACGCTCGGCCCAGCCGGCGATCGACTCGGCGACGACTCGCCGGGAATCCTCGGCGAGCGCCTCCGGGTCGTACACCAGCGGCAGGATGTCGCCGGGGCCGATCGGGGTGGGGTACAGCCAGGCGTGCACCACGATCAGCGGCGCGCCCCGGCGGGCGGCCTCCTCGTACGCGAACCCGACCGCCGCGGTGGACAGCTCGGAGCCGTCCACGCCGACCACGACCGGGCCGTCGGCGCGCGCCTCGCCGCGCGTCACCAGCACCGGGCAGTGCGCGCGGGCCGACACCTGGAGCGTCACCGAACCGATCAGCAGGCCGGCGAACCCGCCCAGACCGCGGTGGCCGAGCACGGTCAGCGCCGCCTCGCGGGACTCGGCGACCAGCACCGCCGCCGGCGCGCCGTCGACCACCACGCCGGTGACAGGTACGTCCGGGGCGACCTTGCCGGCCTCGGCGACCGCCTCGGCGACGACGCGTTCGGCCTGGTTGCGCAGGCCGGCGCCGGCGGGCGCACCCGGGGCCGGGGTGAGCGGCGCGCGGGTCAGCGGCCAGATGAAGGCGTGCACCACCCGCAGTGGCCGGTTCCGGTCGGCGGCCTCGCGGGCGGCCACCCGGACCGCGTCCAGCGAGGCGGCGGAGCCGTCCACGCCCACCACGACCGGGCCCTGCGAGTGGATCGTCATGACGTCCTCCTTCACTCGTCCTCAGCCTGCCCGTCCGGCGGCCGGCCCGGCAGGGCCGGCGGTCCCGGCCCGGGGGCCGTTGGTCCCGCGAAAGCGGCGGGCCAGCCGCAGCACCAGACCGGGCAGCACGCCGATCGCGGCGCAGGCGAGCAGGTCGGGCGCGCTGAGCGGGGACGTGCCGAGCAGCTCCCGCAGCGGCGGCAGCAGCACGCCCGCCACCTGGAGAGCCGCGGAGACCGCGACCGCCACCGGCAGCGCGAGGTTGCGTTCACGCGCGCCCGGGGTACGGGTGGCGCGTACCGCCAGCGCCACGCCGAGCTGGGCCAGGCCGAGCACCACGAACACCACCGACTGCCACGGCCGGTCCGCCGCCGCGGCCCACACGCCGGCGCCGAGCGTCGCCGCGGCGATCAGCGCGCCGGTGAGCAGCACGTCCCGGCCCAGCCCGGCGCCGAGCACCGACTCCTGCGGCGAGCGGGGCGGCCGGCGCAGCGTGCCCGGCTCGGCCGGTTCCGCGCCGAGCGCCACACCGGGAACGCCGTGGGTGAGCAGGTTGATCCAGAGGATCTGCGCCGGCAGCAGCGGCACCGGCAGGCCGAACAGCGGGCCGAGCAGCATCACCGCGATCTCGGCGACGCCACCGGCGAGCGCGTACCGCAGGAACCGGCGGATGTTGTCGTAGATCCGGCGGCCCTCGCCGATGGCGGTCGCCACGGTGGTCAGGTCGTCGTCGACGAGCACCAGGTCGGAGGCCTGCCGGGCCACCTCGGTGCCGCCGCCCATCGCCACGCCGATGTCCGCGCGGCGCAGCGCCGGGGCGTCGTTGACGCCGTCGCCGGTCATCGCCACCACGTGCCCCTGGGTCTGGAGGCCGGCGATGATGTCGAGTTTCTGTTCCGGCTGGGTCCGCGCGTACACCCGGGTCTCGGGGTGGGCGCGGCCGGGGTCGCCGTCGTCGCCGTTCGCCAGCGGGTCGCCGTCGCGCCAGAGACCGAGCCGCCCGCCGATGGCGGCGGCGGTCGCCGGGTGGTCGCCGGTGATGAGGACGAGCCGGATGCCGGCCTCCTCGAAGCCCGCGGCGATGCCGGGCGCCGCCGCGCGCAGCGGGTCGCCGACCGCGACCAGCCCCAGCGGGCGCAGGCCGGTCGGCCGGGCCGGGTCCGGCAGGGTGTCGGCAACCGCCGACGCCACCGCCAGCACCCGCAGCCCTTCGGCGGCGAGCCGGTGCGCGGCGTCGGCCAGCTCGGCCAGTTCCCCGGCGTCGGCGTCCACCAGCGGCGCGGCCAGCAGGTTCTCCGGCGCGCCCTTGCAGACCACCAGGTAGCGCCCGTCGCAGCGGCGGTGCACCGTGGTCATCCGGCGCAGATCCTGGTCGAACGGGGCCTCCGCCACCCGGGGCCAGGCGTCGCGGGTGGTGTCCGGGTCCAGGCCGCAGCGGGCGCCGAACGTGACCAGCGCCGCCTCAAGCGGGTCACCGATCGCGGTCCACTCCGGCCGCTCGCCGGTCGGCGGCGTCACGGTGGCGTCGTTGCAGAGCAGCCCGGCGCGGGCGAGGGCGCGCAGCTCGTCCGGGGCGCTCACCGGTTCGCCCCGGTGGTGCACCTCGCCGTCGGGCGCGTAGCCGGTGCCGGTGACGGCGTAGCGGTCGCGGCCGGGTACGACGGCGTACTGCACCGCCATCCGGCCCTCGGTGAGCGTGCCGGTCTTGTCGGAGGCGATCACGGTGACCGAGCCGAGGGTCTCCACCGCGTGCAGCCGGCGGGGGATGGCCCGGCTGCCGGCCATCCGGCGCGCGCCCAGGGCGAGCGCGAGCGTGACGACAGCGGGCAGCGACTCCGGCACGGCCGCCACCACGAGGCTGACGGCGGTGACCGCCATCTGCGTGACCGGCCGCCCGTCGAGCACGCCGATCGCGAAGACCAGCCCGGAGAGCACCACGGCGGTCAGGCCGAGCACCCGGCCGAGCGAGGACAGGCGTCGCTGCAACGGAGTGGGCGCCGGTCGGGTCGCCGCGACCAGGGCGCTGATCCGGCCCAGCGCGCTCGCCGCGCCGGTGCGCACCACGGTCCCGGTGGCGCGTCCGGTGGTGACCACGGTGCCCGCGCTCGCCTCCTCCCCCGCGACCCGGGCCACCGGCACCGACTCGCCGGTCAGCGCCGACTCGTCCAGGTTGAGGCGTACCGCGTCGGTGAGGTCCAGATCGGCGGGCACCACGTCGCCTGCTTCCAGCCGGACCAGGTCGCCGCGAACCAGGTCGGCGGCGGGCAGCACGAGGTCACGGCCGTCGCGGACCACGCGCGCGGTCGGTGCGGCGAGCCGGTCCAGCGCCGCGACGGCCCGGTCGGCGCGTACCTCCTGCACCACGCCGATCGCCGTGTTGATCAGGACGACCAGCACGATCACCGCGGTGTCCGGGTAGTCGCGCAGCAGCGTCGTCACCACGGCGGCGGCCAGCAGGAGCGCCACCAGCGGGTCGGTGAGCTGGCGGAACACCCGGCCGGCCAACCCGCGCTTGCGCGGGGCGGCCACGGTGTTCGGCCCGTCGGCGCGCAGCCGGGCGGCCGCCTCGGCCGAGCCGAGCCCGGTCGCGGGGGCCGGAGAGATCTCGGTGGGCGTCGTCGCTGTAGCGGGCCCGCCGTTGATCACCACATCGTCCTCCATGTCGTCGCCGCCCGCGCCGGGCAACCTCAGCATGCCGCGCGAGCGGGCCCGGTTCGCAGGGCCGAGGGCCTGTCGGACCCGGGACCAACGGCCCCCGCGGTACGGGGCAGCGCGGCGCCCGGCTCGCCGGTAACGTCGGCGCGGTGAGCCGGACACACAGCGCCACCGGGCCGAGACCTCCGTCCCGTCACCGGTGGATCCGCTGGGCGCTCGCGGTGCTCCTCCTCGCATCGGCCGGATGCGGGAAGGGGTTCGGCGAGGAGAGCGGCGACACGCTGGCGCGCGACGCCGCGGCGGTGGAGGCCAAGCAGCTCAACACGGACCTGGGGCACCGCAACCGGGTACGCGACGCCGGGTCGATCGCGGCCACGGAGATCGTCCGGGAGGCGGGGGACGCCACGTCGGGCGGCGACACGACCGTCCGGCGGGAGGCGCTGGCCTGGTCCGGCCGCACCGCCGGGGACGAGCGGGCCACTGTCGACGTCCGGTTCGTGGTGACAGTGCCGGAGCGGCCGCCGGTGTCGATCGGCGGCGCGAGCAACACCGCCGGCGAGGCCACCCGCTGCTACCGCTACGAGTTCCAGCTCTACCGCTACACGACGTACCGCGAGATCGGCTGTCCGAGTGGCGCCGCTCCCCCGCCACCCACCGCCGCGCCGGTGCCGAGGGTGCCCGAGGACGGGCGGCAGCGGCTCACCGCCGTGCTGCGCACCGCCACCCCGGACACGCTGGCCGGCGCCGTGCGGGCGGCCTTCCCGCAGGACTGGATCACTGTCGACACGACGGTGCACGAGGGCGCGCTCGTCGCCGCCGTCGGCGTACCGGCCGAACGGGACTGCCTGCTGCTCGTCCGCACGCCGGCCGGGAAGATCGAGACCCCGGGGTACGACCGGATCTGGCTGGAGCCGGGCGAGACGGGCTGCAGGACGGGCCTGTACGTCTCGCCGCCGCGCTGACGGACCGGTTTGCCGCACGGCGGCCGGGGCACCTGACGGTCATGACTGATCCGGAGCAGTTCCAGCGGCAGCAGGAGGACGCGCTCGAGCGCGGGCAGGTGTTCCAGGACGCCGAGGGGCGGCGTACCCGGGATCCGGGCGCCGGGGCGGAGAACGCGGAGAGCGAGGCCGACCGCAACGCCGAGCACCTGGCGCGCGGCGAGGTGGGCCCGGGCGTCCCGGAGGACTGACACCCGGCGAACGGGTGTCAATGTAGCGTTGACGGATGACCCTGGCCCGACTGTCCGAGATCGCCGCGGCCCGGGTCCGGCTGGACGAGCGCGAACTGGACCTGATCGACCGGGCCCGGCACGACGGCGCCACCTGGGCCGAGATCGCGCGGGCGCTGGGCCTGGGCAGCCGGCAGGCCGCCGAGCAGCGCCGGCAACGCCTCGTGGCGGCCCGGCGGGACCGCCTGACCCGGCTCGACCCGGCCGGCTCCCCCGACGTGCCGGCGCTCCGGGCGGCAGTCGCCGACCTGCACCGCTGGATCGAGACGGACCGCTCGTGGGACGGCCGTCTCCCCCGCGCGGCGTTGACGCGCCGCACCTGCGCGCTCGCGCTCGACGCCCCGGCCGGACCGCTGTACGCGCTGGCCGCGCACCTCGCCGACGACCTGGCCGGGGCCGGGCGCCGGCTGCCGGTTCCGGTGCGCGACGCCGCCCGCCGGATCACGACAGCCCTGTCAACAGCGCATTGACGCAAGGCTGAAGTGTTGCCTCGGTCCGGCTCATGTCCCGAGGATGAGTCCTCCAGGCTCAACTCTCGGGGGACTCATGCGCCGCAACGCGTTCCTGTTCGTGGCCGTCTCGCTGCTGTCCGGCCTCGGAGGCAGCGCCATGGCCCTGGTCTCCGGCATCTGGATCCTGGACCTCACCGGCTCCACCGGCCTCGCCGCGCTGGCCGGTCTCTGCGTCTACGCCCCGACGCTGGCCGGACCGTGGCTCGGCGGCCTGCTCGACCGGGTGCCCCGGCGCCCCCTGGTGATCGGCGTCAACCTCGCGCTCGCCGCCGCGCTGCTGAGCCTGCTGGCCGTACGAGGGCCCGGCCAGACGTGGCTGATCTACGCCGTCTCGCTCACCTACGGCATCGGCTACGTGCTCGTCGACGCCGGCGAGACCGCCCTGCTGCCCGCCGCGCTCCCCCCGGCCCGGCTGGCCGACGTCAACGGCTGGCGATCGAGCGCGCAGGAGGGCATGAAGCTGGTGGCGCCGCTGGCCGGGGCGGGTCTGTACGCGTGGCGGGGCGGGCACGTCGTCGCGGTGCTCGCCGCCGCCGTACCGGTGCTCGTGGCCGCCCTGTACGGCGCGTTGCGCCTGACGCGGACCGTTCCCGCTCCCCCGGCCGCACGCCCGGCGGGAGTACGGGACGGGCTCGCCGCGCTCCTGGCCCGGCGGGCGGTACGCGTACCCGTGGCGCTCGCGGCGGTGTCCATCGCGATGTCCGGCTTCACCACCGCGGCGCTGTACGACGTGGTGGTGACGGACCTGGCGCTGCCGTCGACGTTCCTCGGTGTGCTCGCGAGCGCACAGGGCGCCGGGTCGCTGCTCGCCGGGCTGGCCGTCGGCCGGCTCGTCCGCCGCCGCGGCGAGACCGCGGTCGGTGTCGCGGGCGCGGTCCTGTTCTCGGCCGGCTGTCTGGGTCGCTGCCTGCCGTGGTGGCCGGGCACCGTGGCCGCCTCGGTGGTGGCCGGAGTGGGTCTGCCGTGGACGCTCGTCGCGGCGGTCACCGCCGTGCAGACGTACACGCCACAGGCGATGCTGGGGCGGGTCGCCGGGACGGCGAACACGGCGATGTTCGGCCCGATCACGCTGGCCATCCCGCTCGGGTCGGCGGCGGTCACCGCCGGCGGCCGGCCGCCGCTGGTGGTCGCCGCCGGGGTGTGCCTGGCCGCCGCGCTGGCGGCGACCAGGGGTGGAGGCCGCCGAGGCGCCACCACCACCGCGCCGGAGGCCGGGGCCCGGGTCCGGGCCTGACCGGATGCGGCCCGTCCCCAGGGTGACGGGGACGGGCCGTTTTTCGAAACCCGCAGGCAACACGGATGGGCGCGGATTCCCGGCCACCAGCGGCGATCCATGCCGGATCCATCGGGCTGCGGCCGGACGGGATTCCCGCTCTCGGGACACCGCGAACCGCTTGGCGGGACGACCGCAACTTCCGAGCAGATCTTCCAACGTTTGCGGATCCGGAACAACGGCCGTCAGCCCGCCCTCGGCGGGCATTGGGAGGGCAACCACGGCGACCGGTGACCCGCCCTGGTGTGGGGCGGCCGGTTCCGGGTAGGAGCGGGCGTGGGCGACTGGCGGCGGCTGCTGATCCCCGACACCCCGCTGTGGGAGATCGCGCTTCGCGGCAGCGTGGTCTACCTGACGATCTTCGTCCTGCTCCGCGTGCTGCTCAAGCGGGAGAGCGGCGGCACCGGCGTGACCGACCTGCTGGTGATCGTGCTGATCGCCGACGCGGCGCAGAACGCGATGGCCGACGACTACCGTTCCATCACCGACGGCGTGCTGCTGGTCGCCGTGATCATCGGATGGGCGTACCTGCTCGACGTGCTGTCCTACCGCTGGCCCGCGGTCGCGCGCCTGGTCAACCCCGGTCCCCTGCTGCTCGTCCGCGACGGCCGCATCCTGCACCGCAACATGCGCCGCGAGCTGATCACCGAGGACGAGCTGTTCAGCCAGCTCCGTCGGCACGGAGTCGAGCGCCTGGACCAGGTCAAGGAGGTGCGGATGGAGTCGCAGGGCCAGTTCAGCGTGATCATTCGCGCGAAGCGGCGCGGCGGCTGAGCCGGGCCACGGGCGAGCCCCGGCCCGTCGCGGCGCGACGGACCGGGGCTCGGGAAGGTACGGCGGATCAGGCCAGGTCGAAGCGGTCCAGCTCCATGACCTTCGTCCAGGCGGCCACGAAGTCGCGGACGAACTTCTCCCGCGCGTCGTCGCTCGCGTAGACCTCGGCGAGCGCCCGCAGCTGCGAGTTGGAGCCGAAGATGAGGTCGACCGCGGTGGCGGTCCACTTCACCTGGTCGGTCGCCAGGTCCCGGATCTCGTACACGTGCTCCTCGGACTCCGCCGCCTTCCACCGGGTGCCCGGGGAGAGCAGGTTGACGAAGAAGTCGTTGGTGAGCACGCCGGGCCGGTCGGTGAGCACGCCGTGCGCGGCGCCGCCGACGTTGTTGCCGAGCGCGCGCAGGCCGCCGACCAGGACGGTCATCTCCGGCGCGGTCAGGTTCAGCATGTACGCGCGGTCGACGAGCAGCACCTCCGGCTGGGTCTTCTCGCCCGGCCGCAGGTAGTTGCGGAACCCGTCGGCGCGCGGCTCCATCACCCGGAACGACTCGACGTCGGTCTGCTCCTGCGTGGCGTCGGTACGACCCGGGTGGAACGGCACCGTCACCTCGACACCGGCGTCCCGCGCCGCCTGCTCGACCGCGGCCGAACCGGCCAGCACGATCAGGTCGGCGAGCGAGATCTGGGCACCTCCGGCGGAGTTGAACTCCTGCTGGATGCCCTCCAGGGTGGCCAGTACGGTGGCGAGCTGCTCCGGCTGGTTGACCTCCCAGTTGCGCTGCGGCTCCAGCCGGATCCGCGCGCCGTTGGCGCCACCGCGCTTGTCGGTGTAGCGGTAGCTCGCGGCCGAGGCCCAGGCGGTGGAGACCAGCTGGGCGGTGGTGAGGCCGGACTCCAGCACCTTCGCCTTGAGCGCGGCGACGTCGGCGTCGTTCACCAGCTCGTGCGCGACGGCCGGCACCGGGTCCTGCCAGAGCTGGGCCTCGGGCACCCACGGGCCGAGGAAGCGGCTGACCGGGCCCATGTCACGGTGCAGCAGCTTGTACCAGGCCTTGGCGAACGCCAGCGCGAACTCGTCCGGGTTCTCCAGGAAACGGCGGGAGATCTTCTCGTACGCCGGGTCGACGCGCAGCGACAGGTCGGTCGTGAGCATGGTCGGCTTGTGCTTCTTCGACGGGTCGTGGGCGTCCGGGACGATCGCCTCGGCGTCCTTGGCGACCCACTGCTTGGCTCCACCCGGGCTGGTGGTCAGCTCCCACTCGTAGCCGAAGAGGATCTCGAAGAACCGGTTGCTCCACTGGGTCGGACGGTCGGTCCAGGTCACCTCGAGACCGCTGGTGATCGTGTCGCCGCCCTTGCCCTCGCCGTACGTGCTCAGCCAGCCCAGGCCCTGCGCCTCCAGCGGCGCGCCCTCCGGCTCGGGGCCGACGTGCCCGTCGGCGGGGCCGGCGCCGTGGGTCTTGCCGAACGTGTGGCCGCCGGCGATCAGCGCGACGGTCTCCTCGTCGTTCATCGCCATCCGGCGGAACGTCTCGCGGATGAAGTGCGCCGCGGCGAGCGGGTCGGCGTTGCCGCGCGGACCCTCCGGGTTGACGTAGATCAGGCCCATCTCGGTGGCGCCGACGCCGGCCACCATCTCCTTCTCGGAGGCGTAGCGCTCGTCGCCGAGCCAGGCGTCCTCGGGGCCCCAGAAGATCTCCTCCGGCTCCCAGACGTCCTCGCGGCCGAAGCCGAAGCCGAAGGTCTTGAAGCCCATCGACTCCAGGGACACGTTGCCGGCGAGCACCAGCAGGTCGGCCCAGGAGATCTTCTGGCCGTACTTCTGCTTGACCGGCCAGAGCAGCCGGCGGGCCTTGTCCAGGTTGGCGTTGTCCGGCCAGCTGTTCAGCGGGGCGAACCGCTGCCCGCCGTCGCCGGCGCCACCGCGGCCGTCCTCGATGCGGTAGGTGCCCGCGGCGTGCCAGCTCATGCGGATCATCAGGCCGCCGTAGTGGCCGAAGTCGGCCGGCCACCAGTCCTGCGAGGTGGTGAGCACCTCGGTGATGTCCCGCTTGAGCGCCTCGACGTCGAGCTTGGCGAACTCCCTGGCGTAGCTGAACTCCGGGCCCAGCGGGTTGCCCTTGGAGGAGTGGGCGTGCAGCACCGACAGGTCGAGCTGGTTGGGCCACCAGTCGCGGTTGGTGCGCGGACGACCGCCGGTCTTCGGGGTCGGCGAGTCGATCGCCGGGTTCTCGCTCTCGCTGCCGTGCGCGGTCACGGAGTCGTGCGCGACCGGGCAGCCGGCCGCCTCCTTGGCGTCCACGCCCTGCGGGCTGACGGGCCGGTTGTCCTGGCTGTCGCTCATCTGCTTCCTTCCGAACTGGCGGATCACTGGGCGGTGCGGTCGGCCGCGCAGCCGGGGCAGGTGCCCCAGTAGACGACCTCCGCCTCGTCCACCACGAAGCCGTGGTCGTCGGAGGCGGTGAGACAGGGGGCGCGGCCGACGGCGCACTCGACGTCGGCGATGGCGCCGCAGGAACGGCACACGACGTGGTGGTGGTTGTCCCCCACCCGCGACTCGTAGCGGGCCGTGGCGCCGGCCGGCTGGATGCGCCGGATCAGCCCGGCGTCGGTGAGTGCCCGGAGCACATCGTAGACCGCCTGGTGGGAGACGGTGGGCTGCTCGGCGCGGACCAGGGCGATCACCGTGTCGGTGTCGACGTGCGGGTGGTCACGCAGCGCGGCCAGCACCGCCAGGCGGGGCCGGGTCACCCGCAACGAGACCGCCCGGAGCTGCGTCTCGAAGTCGGCCGTCATGCGACGACCTTAGTCCGGTCTTTTGGAATGAATCAAGTTTTTGCCCGGGTGTGTCGGCAGTCACACCACCGCGGTCCGGGCACGCGAAAACGGGGGTGCCGCGCGCCTGACGCGCGGCACCCCCTCCCCGGAAAAGGGTTCAGGCGGCGGAACAACTCGCCGTCGGTGTGTTGCTGTTGCCGTTCTTGTAGAGCGTGATGCCGAAGTTGTTGCCGTTGCCGTTCGGGCGCGCGGTGAGCGTGCCGCTGGTGCCGCTGACGGACGCGTTCCAGCTGTTCTGGAGGCTCTGCCCGCCCTGGGTCTGGATGCTGACCACCCAGTTGCTGGTGCCGCTGACCGAGAAGGTCACGTTGAACCGGTCGCCCCACTCCTCGGCCCGGCTGACGCTGACCGTGCAGCCGCCGTTGTTCGGCGGCGGGGTGGTCGGGTTGCCGCCACTGGTCCCGCCGACCGTGATGTTGGAGTTGCCGCTGCTCTGGAAGCCCTCGGTGGCCATGATCTGGTAGTCGTGCGTACCGAGGTTCATGCCGTAGCGCGACCAGGCGTCGAAGTGGTTGCCGGAGGTGATGGTGCCACCCACGCGCTTCGACTGCCGGACGCTCCAGTACTGGTAGAACGTCCGGGTGCCCTCGATCGAGGGAGCGTTGACCCGCTGGGTCCGGTAGACGTCGTACGTGCCGCCGTCGGAGGACACCGAGCCCATGTAGCCGCTGCCCGGCGGGCGCCAGCTGCCCCAGCTGTCCACGATGTAGTACTCGACCAGCGGGTTGCGCGTCCAGCCGTAGAGCGTCAGGTACGCGTTGCCGGACGGGTTGAAGCTGCCGGAGTAGCTGACCGTGCGGCGCGAGCCCGGGTTCCAGCCCTTGCCGGCCACGAAGTTGTTGATGTTGCTCCACTGGGTGCTGTACTGACCGCCGTTGCCCATGGTCATCGAGACGTTGCCACTGTCTTTCCAGAAGGAATAGAAGTAGCCGTTGTGCGTGCCGGTCGAGTTCGACGTGACGGTCTGCGCGTACGCCGGACTCGACACGACAGCCGTCGTCCCGGCGGCGATCAGCGCCACGGCGCAGGCGCCGCCGAGGACCATCTTGAGGCGTCCGCGCCTGCGGATGCCCGTACGGACGGGGGCGTCTTTCATGGACGGGTTTCCTCCCTGTGACGGCTGGCGGGCGGCCAGCCGGGTGGCGCGAGCAGCGGTGCTCGCCCGCCCGCGGACGGCGGGACCGGGGCGACAACCGCGCCACGGTGGTGGTCGGACATCGACGTCAATCGAGATGCGCCGATGGCCACAGTATTGGAGGCCCGGTTCATCCTGTCAACAAGTTCCGGAAATGTTGTGGTAACCGCGCACCGAGCCCTGAACGGGCGTTCCAGCTGCCGGAAAGGGCGTCCGATCAGCACGGACGGGCCGGCGACAGCGGCTCTGCCACTGCGTGAAGCGATGGATTACCGAAACTTTTCGGGCTTGTTCCGGACCAACATCCTCGCCGTGTCCGGGATGCCGCCACGCGTTCGTCCGCGTCGACGCCGACGGTGGGCAGCGGCGTACGCGTCGTCCTGCGGGCCTGCCGCCAGGAGCGGTGGGAGTGGATCGAGAGCCAGGTTCGCCGCCCGGACCGGGTCAGGGAGTCGTGCCCATGGCCACCCCGAACGCCCCGCAGCAGACCACGCCGAGGACGGCCAGCAGGACCAGCATGACGCTGTAGTTGGACCACAGGCCGAACCGGGTGACGTCGGTGCCGTACCCGTCGTGGACCCGGTTACGCCACCCGCCGAAGCGGAACGCGAGGTGGTGCACGGCCCCCGGCTGCACCGCGAGCGTCGTGGTGACGAGCGGGACGCCCATGAAGTCGGTGTAGCGGACGTCGCGTGAGCCGGCCGGCACCGCGACGTGCCATGTCCCCTCGCCGGGGATCGCGACCACCTGGCGGTCGATCTTGAAGCGGCTGGTCACCGGCACGGGGACCAGGTACGGCCCGCGGTTCACCGAGACGACGAGCACTCCGCAGCCGGGCGGCGGGGCGATCGGATGCGGGTAGGCGATCAGCGGGCTGACGCCGCCCGGCATCGGCGGGTACGGCTGCGAGGGGAGGTAGGACACGGCTGGATTCTGGCACGACCAGACCAACCGTCGATCTCCCCCGGTCAGCCCGCCGCCGCGAGCACGGTGCAGTCGCGTACGTCCGGGCAGTGCCTGAGGATGCGCTCCTCGGACAGCGCGGTGTAACCGGAGATCTCCCGTTCGGGCGCCGACGGGGTGCCCTCGGCCACATCCGGACCCGGCTGGGCGGGTCCAGCCCGGCGTTGGGCTCGTCCGGGACAGTGGTGGCACCTGTCGGCGCGTGTCAAAGTGACGGCGCACGGCTACGCTGCCGTCCATGCGGGACGCCGTCCGGGTCTGGATCGTCGCGGCGGCGGCGCCTGCGGACGAGCTGGCCCGGTATCGGGCGGTGCTCGACGCGGACGAGCGGGACCGGGCCGCGCGGTTCGGCACCGGGGCGCTGCGGGACCGGTTCACGGTGGCGCACGGCGCGCTGCGCGTCCTGGCCGAGCGAGCCACCGGCGCGCCACCGGCGGCCCTGACCTGGCGCCGTGGCCGGTACGGCAAACCGGCGCTGACCGGCCCGTGGAGCGGCCTGCACACGAGCCTGTCGTACTCCGGCGGTCTCGTGGCGGTCGCGCTCAGCGAGGGCCGTCCGGTCGGGGTGGACATCCAGCACGTCGCGCCGGGCGGGGATCCGGTGTCCGCGTCCGCGCGCTTCTTCCACCCGTCGGAGGCGCGGCATGTCGCCGCCGGGCCGGACCAGGCCGGGTGGGCGCTGCGGTTCACCCGGCTGTGGGCCCGCAAGGAGGCGGCCGTCAAGGCGGCCGGCGGCCGGCTGTGGCCCAACCTCGGCGTGCCGGTGCACCGGGGTGACCTGGTCGAGTGCACCGAGCCGGCCGGTCCGCACCGGCTCACCGACCTGCCCACGCCCGCCGGGTACGCGCTGGCGGTCGCGCTCGCCGGTGACCGGCCGTACGCCGTCGAGTGCCGCACCGGCCTCGATCCCGATCGGTGACGATCGCCGTACCCGTCGACACTCGACGATGTCCCCTGCTCTGATGACCCCATGCCGACGCGCATGATCGACTCGTGGGACGCCCGGTGCTGGAGCACGACGCGCCGGCCGGACGCGCCGGTCACCGAGCAGCTCGTCGAGGGAGATGGTGACGCGCGTGGCCGCTCCTCGCGGGATACCGGTTGCCGCGACCCTAGACTCACCGCCGCCGATGTGTCCACGTGCGACGGTCGCGGTCACCCCTCGGGCGCGCCGCAGCCGTCCTCGCGTACACCGGCGAGCATGTCGGTGGTGGTGTGTGCCCGGATGCCGGGCGGCACCGGGTCGGCGAACCGCGCGACGACCGCCCGGACGTGGCTCTCGGCGGCCTCGGCCAGGCCGTCGTAGACGGCCGCGAACAGATCCCGGGCCGCCCGGCGCGGCCATCCGGCGGGCAGCAGTTCCAGTGGCAGCCGCGGGTCGAGCGTGGGAAACCGCCGGTACGTGTCCATCACCTCGGTCCGCGCCCGTACGGCGGCGGCGCCGCCGACGGATCCGAGCCGCGACACCAGCGGCGTCCACCGGCGCAGGAACGCCTCGTAGTGCCCGCTGATCGCGTCGACGTCCCAGGCGTCCACCGGAGCGCGCTGGCCGATCGCGTCCAGCGCGTCCTGCCGTCCCCGGAACACAGTGACCGCGCCGAGGGCGAGCTGCGCGAGCCGGGCGCGCGCGGGCCCGGCCAGCTCGTACGGCGAGATCCACAGCCCGTCGTAGAGCGGCGCGAAGCCGAGCCAGCGCAACTGGCCGCGCAGCGCCCGGCGCTGCGTCCCGTGGTCCTGCGGCAGCGAGAAGGCGACGATCGTCCAGCATCCGTCCCACGCCTGCGTCTCGGCGGTGGAGGCGATGATCCAGTTCCCGCCGGCGGACAGGTCGGCGGCGGCGGCGCGGCTGAGCCGGTAGAAGCTGTTGCGGCCCTGCCGGGCGCCCTCCAGCACGCCGCGGCGGGCCAGCCGGCTGATCGCGGTACGGGCGCCGGCGCTGGTCACACCGGCCTCGCCGAGCAGCGCGACGATCGCCGCGGACGGCAGCGCGGCGCGGGTGCGCAGCGTGTAGTCGGTCAGGAGCGTCACCGCGACGCTCTGCGGCGAGGTGCCGGCCTGCCGCCGGGGCAGCCGCGGCGCCGGCCCCTCGTCCGGGTAGATCTCCTCGATGTCGAACGGGCTTGCCACACGCGCTCCGGGCTCGGCTCAGGGACGGTGCACCGACTGTAGACGAACGCCGCCGCAGCTCATTGGAGCGCGTCGATTGACACTTCGCCGTCCGGCCGGAACACTATGTGCCACACGAGGGAGCCGGGCCGGGCGAGCCACGTCAGTGGGTGAGGCGCGACACCGCGGCGGCCCGGGTCGCCGGCGCGGGGCGCATCCGCCCGATCCCGCCCGCACAGGGCGATCGAAGGAGTCTCCGTGAGAATCAGAGCCAAGATGGTGGTGGCCCTGGCCGCGTCGCTGGCGGCGGCCGGCCTGGTGATCCCCGCCGTCCAACCCGCGTACGCGGCGTCGCTGACCGAGGTGACCAGCTTCGGCGACAACCCCGGCCGGATGCGCATGCACGTCTACGTGCCGGACGCCCGCCCGGCCCGGCCGGCCACCGTGGTGGCCATGCACGGCTGCGGCGGTTCCGGCCCCGGCTTCTACTCCGGCAGCGAGTTCGCCGGGCTGGCCGACCGGTACGGGTTCATCGTGATCTATCCCAGCGCGACCCAGCAGGCCGGCTTCGGCAACTGCTTCGACACCTGGTCCGACGCGGCCAAGCGGCGCGGCGGCGGCAGCGACCCGGTGTCGCTCGTCTCGATGGTCCGCTATGTCCAGCAGCAGTACGGCGCCGACCCGGACCGGGTCTACGCCACCGGCAGCTCGTCCGGCGGCATGATGACCAACCACATGCTGGCGCTCTACCCGGACGTCTTCAAGGCCGGCGCGGCGTTCATGGGCGTGCCGTTCAACTGCTTCGCCGGCGCCGCCGACTATCCCCCCGGGTCCAGCCAGTGCACCGGCGGGAACATGAACCGCACCCCGCAGCAGTGGGGTGACGCGGTCCGCCAGGCGTACCCCGGCTACACCGGGCCCCGTCCCCGGGTGCAGTTGTGGCACGGCACCAACGACACGCTGGTGCCGTACTCGCTGCTGCAGGAGACGATCGAGCAGTGGACGAACGTGTTCGGCCTCAGCCAGAACCCCACGTCCACCGACACGCCGCAGTCCGGCTGGAACCGGAGGCGCTACGCCGACGGCACCGGCACCGTCCAGGTCGAGGCGTACAGCATCCAGGGCGCCGGGCACAGCCTGCCGTCGGGCGGCATGGCCGCGGCGGCGGTGGCGTTCTTCGGCCTGACCACCTCGCCCAGCCCGACCGTCTCGCCGAGCCCGACCGTCTCGCCGAGTCCGACCGTCTCGCCGAGCCCGACCGTCTCGCCGAGCCCGACCGTCTCGCCGACGCCGGGTCCGACCACACCGCCGCCCGGCACCGGCGCCTGCTCGGTGCGCATCGAGCTGAACGCCTGGAACAACGGGCTGACCGAGAACATCACCATCAGCAACACCGGCACCGCCGCGGTGAACGGCTGGTCGCTGGTGTTCACGCTGCCCGGCGGCCAGACCATCACCTCGGGCTGGAACGCGTCCTACTCCCCCGCCTCGGGTCAGGTGACCGCGCGCAACCTCGCGTACAACGCGGTCATCCCGGCCCGCGGCTCGACCACCATCGGCTTCCAGGCCACGCACACCGGCAACACCGCCCGGCCCGGCTCGTTCAGCCTCAACGGCTCACCCTGCACGATCGCCTGACCGGCACCCCGCACTCCGGCGTTTCTTCCCACGGCGCCGGGGACGGCCCCGCGACCCGAGAGGTCGCGGGGCCGTTTCACGCGTACGCCACGCCTGCCACGGCATAACGTTGAACCGAACGGTTCAGTGTCGTACGGTGAACCTCGTGGTTCAGCAAGAGACGCTCGACAGGGTGTTCGCCAGCCTGGCCGACCCCACCCGACGCGACATCCTGATCCGGCTCGGCGCGGGCCCGGCCACCATCAGCGAGCTGACCGAGCCCACCGGGATGAGCCTCACCGGCATGCGCAAGCACGTGCGCGCGCTGGAGGACGCGGGCCTCGTGGTGACGCGCAAGGTCGGCCGGTCCCGGCAGTGCCGGCTCAGCGAGGCTCCGCTGGACTCGGCGATGGCCTGGATCTCCTTCTACCGACGGCTCTGGGCACGTCGCCTCGACGGCCTCGACGCCTATCTCACACTCACCACGGAGGACCGCGACCATGACGCTCCACATGCGGGTGACACGACACCTTCCGGGCACCCCTGACGAGGCGTTCGACGCCTACACCGACGCCGGCAAACAGAAGATCTGGTTCGGCATCCTCGACGAGCAGCCCGGCGTCGTGGAGATCGACGTCGACCTGCGGGTCGGCGGGAGGCAGACCGCGGTCTGGGGCCCCTCCCCCGACATGCTGTTCCGTGAGACGCAGACGTTCCTGGAGATCGACCGCCCGCACCGGCTGGTCACCGAGTCGGCGGGCACCGGCCCGGACGGCACGACCATGACCACCCGCATCGAGGTCACCTTCGAGGCGCGCGACGGCGGCACGCTGATGACAGTGGTGCAGAGCGGCTTCCCGACCCCGCAGCTGCGCGACTTCTTCGTCGGCGAGGTCTGGACCGGGGCGTTCGCCCGCATCGAGGCGTACCTGATCCGAGAGCACGCAGCGGAGACCTCCCGTGGCTGACCTGTCCCGCACCGCCGTCGTCGCGCTCGCCACCGCCGTCGCGGTGGTCGTCAACCTGATCGTGTACGCCATCGGCCGGGCGGCCGGCGGCAGCTTCCTGTTCACCGCCGACGGCCGGCAGGTCGAGGTCGACGCGGTGACCGTCGCGGGCTTCAGCGCGCTGCCGCTGGCGCTCGGGCTCACCGCCGTCGCCCTGCTGGCGTCCCGGTTCGCCTGGGTGGTCCGGGCGGCGCTGATCGTCGGTCCGGCGCTCGCGGTGCTCACGATCGCCACCATGACGCTGCCCGCCGACCTGGACACCACCAGCACCATCACGCTGGCGGTGTGCCACCTCACGCTCGCCCCGATCATCGTCGTCGCGGTGACCGCTCTCAGCCGGCGCGCGCGCCGCGCCACCGCGGGCCCGGTCGCCGCCTGACGCCGGTCGCGCCCGCCCCGCCGGCCGCACCAGCTCTCCGGCGGCGAGCGCCAGCGCGTCGGCACCGCCCGGGCGCTGATGACCGAGCCCTCGGTGCTGCTCGTGGACGAGGCCAACCTGCAACTGGTTGCCCGGGGCGACCACGCGCTGGCCCGGGCGCTGGCGTCGGCGGGTAACAGCGAGACGCCGGCGACCTCCAGCCGGCTGCCACACGACAGCCTTGAGGCGCCGTTGCGCGCCGCGCTCACCGAGCACGGGGCGAGCGACCCGGACCGGATGGCGGAGCTCGTCCAGTCGGTCGCGTACGCCCTGAGCCGCATGATCGAGAACGGTCTCGGCCTTCCGGTCGCCACCGGCCTCGCCCGCGAGCTGCTCACCCCGTACCTCCGCCCGGACGCGGCCTGACCCCCACCACCGCCACGGGGTCGCGGCCCTGACCGCCGCCCCGGCGCCGGAGCGGCTCCCGGACGGCGACCGTCCCTCCGAACCGGACGGTGCCGGCCCGGCCGTCCGGATGATCGAAGCCCGCCGCCGACCGGTCGCCGGTCGGCGGCACTGCCGTTCCCGCCGGAGGCCCGAACGATCGAGCGACGCATCGACAAACCTTGCCGGCTTGCGTTCCGCCTAGTGGAACAGCAGCTCAGAGGCAATACGCCGGTCTAAGTTACCGATCAGTAGCCCGTTGACGGAGACCGGCGTCACCCCTACCGTTCCACTCAATCGAACGGCGTACGGTTCACCCGAACGCCCTCGGCCCCGCCGAGTGCGGCCCGAAACAGGAAGCCCGAGGCATGCCTGACGACAAGCTTCTCGCTCTTCTCTCCCCCACCCGGCTCGGTCGTCTCACAGTGCGGAACCGGGTCTTCGTCCCCGGCCACACCACCAACTTCGGACTGAACAATGTGCCCACCCGCCGCCACGTCGCCTACCACGCGGAGCGGGCGCGCGGCGGCGCCGGCCTGATCATCACCGAGGCGATCCGCGTGCACCCCACGAGCGCGGGCCGCAGCATCAGCCTCGGCAGCTTCGACGACTCGTCGATCCCGGCGTACGCGGCGGTGACCGAGGCCGTGCACGAGCACGGGGCACGCATGTTCGCCCAGATCATGCACGCCGGACGGCAGGCGAACGGCGACGCGACCCGTACCGCCGCCTGGTCCTCGTCGCCGGTGCCGTGGGCGGCCGGTTCGCACGTGCCGCACGCGATGGGACGCCGGGACATCGCCGTCGTCGTCGCCGCGTTCGCCGCCGCCGCGCGGCGGATGCGCGCGGCCGGCTTCGACGGCCTGGAGGTGCACGCGGGCCACGGCCACCTGCTCCAGCAGTTCCTCTCGCCGCACACGAACACCCGCGACGACGCGTACGGCGGCAGCCTCGACAACCGGATGCGCCTGACCCGCGAGGTGCTGACCGCGGTGCTCGCCGCCGCACCCGACCTGCCCGTCGGACTGCGGGTCAGCGCCGACGAGTTCCTGCCCGGCGGCCTCGACCCGGCCGCGGTGCTGGAGATCGTCGGAAAGCTGCGCGCCGAGTTCCCCCTCGCCTACGTGCACGTCAGCCACTCCGCCTACCACGGCAGCTGGTCACTCGCGACGCAGATGGCGGACATGAGCTTCGGCCACGCCCCGTTCCGGCACCACGCGGCGCTGTTCAAGCAGGAGTTCCCGGACCTGCCGGTGCTCGCGGTGTGCCGGCTGGACAGCCTGCCGGAGGCCGCCGAACTCGTTGCCGCAGGCGAGGCCGACCTGGTCGGACTGGCCCGCCCGCACATCGCCGACCCGCACCTGGTCCGCAAGGCCGAGCAGGGCCGCCAGCACGAGGTACGCGACTGCCTGGCCTGCAACCAGGGCTGCATCGGCCGGCTGGAGACCAGCCTGCCGATCTCCTGCGTGGTGAACCCGGAGGTCGGCGCCGAGCGGGAGTGGGCCGACGCCTGGCCGGAGCTGCCCGGACCGTCCGGCGCGCGGGACGTCCTGGTCGTCGGCGGCGGTCCGGCCGGCCTGGAGGCGGCGCTCTCCGCGCACCGGGCCGGGCACCGGGTGACAGTTGTCGAGGCACGCGACCGGCTCGGCGGGCAGGTCGAGGTGGCCGCGCGCGTACCCGGCCGGGAGCGGCTCGGTCTGCTCACCCGCGACCTGGCCCGCGACGTGGCTGCCGCCGGCATCCCGGTCCGTCTCGGCCACCGCGCCGGCGTCGAGGACGTGCTGTCCGGCGGCTACCAGGACGTCGTCCTCGCCACCGGCTCCCGGCCCGCCCGCCGCGACCTGCCCGGCGGCCCGCCGGTGGTCGACATCTGGCAGGCCGTCGACCACCTGGCCGACCCCGGCTACCGGCCGGACGGCGCCGTCGTCGTGCTCGACGACGAGGGCACCTGGTCGGCGGCGTCGGTGGCGGAGGCGTTCGCCCGGCGGGGCGCCCGCGTCCACCTCGTCTCCCCCACCGCCACGGTGAGCGCCAAGATCACCACGTACTCCCGGCTGGCGCTGCTCAAGCGCTTCGCGGACCTGGGGATCGCGGTCCACCCGATGCGGACCGCCCGTGCGGCGGGCGCCGGCGCGGTGGCGCTCGGCGGCCCGCTCGCCGGCGGCGAGACGATCGTCGAAGGCGTCACCACAGTCGTCGACGGCGGCTCGGCGCAGGCCGCGGACGAGTTGTACCGGCAGCTCGACGCGCTGCCCGACGGCCCCCGCATCCACGTCGTCGGCGACGCGAACGCGCCCCGCACCGCCTTCGAGGCCGTCTACGAGGGACGCATGGCCGGCGCTTTCCTCGGCGCCTTCGACACCGCGTCCGCCGAACGCGTGCGGTACGCCCACTGACCCGTCCACCCCGGTCGCGGCGCACCGCGGGCCGGACCTCCCCCACCTGCAGAGGAGACAAGGCATGTTCGATGTCGAGGAACGCCTCACCCTGGATGAGCGTTCCGCGGTGGACTTCGTACTCGGCCTGCGCAAGCGCTGGGCGGACACCGTCTACCCGGCGCTGCGCGAGGAGTACGGCGCCACCGGGGCGTCGGCCACCACCGTCGCAGACGCCGGTCAGGTGCTGCGCGGTCTCCCGCTCTACCCGTGGTTCAGCCACCTGGAGCGGGTGCAGCAGAAGATGCTGTGGAAGGTCGCCGGCGACGCGGTGCTCAGCCGCCGCGAGGAGCTGACCGACCAGCTCACCTCGCTGCCCGAGCAGCCGAAGGGCTCGCTGGAGCTGAACCCCGACCTGGACCTGCCCGACTGGTACACCGACTACGACATCCACATCCAGCCCGGCAGCTTCTTCTCCGACGACATGTCGGCCTACGTGTACGAGTTCGGGGCGCGCATCGTCATGCTGCGCGACAACGACGGCTACAAGTTCCACACGCTGTTCGCCACGACCGCGCTGCCCGAGCTGCCCGCGGCGACCCGGATCGTCGACATCGGGTGCGGCTTCGGCAAGAGCACCCGCCCGCTGCCCGCCAGGTACCCGACCGCCCAGGTGATCGGCGTGGACCTGGCCGCCCCCGGTCTGCGCCTGGCCCACGCCGAGGCCGAGGCGACCGGAGTCGCGATCGACTACCGGCAGGCCGACGGCCGGGCCACCGGCATCGAGCCGGACAGCTGCGACGTGGTCACCGGCACGATGGTGCTGCACGAGATGCCGGCCGCCGCGATTCGGGAGACGATCCTGGAGGCCGCACGCCTGCTCAAGCCCGGCGGCTCGCTGCGCTTCCTGGAGTTCATGCTCACCGGCGACCCGCTGCGCGACGCCACCGTCTACGAGCACGCCGAGCGCAACAACGAGCCGTTCTTCCACGACCTGTTCGGCTCGGACCTGGTCGAGGTCTGCACCGAGGCCGGTCTGACCGACGTGTCGTGGACCCCGTTCGACGAGCGCCGCAACGGCGTCCAGCCGCAGGGCTGGGGCGACCGTCCCGAGTGGCACTTCCCCTGGGCCGTACTGGCCGCGACCAAGCCGGAGGCGTGATGAGCACCGAGTTCGACTACTTCGGAGACCCCAAGGTCGGCAAGCTGCTCGACCTGGTGCTGCAGCTCTCCACCGAGCTGCACGTGACCCGCCAGCGGGTACGCGTCGTCGAGGCGCTGCTGACCCGCTCCGGCGCGCTCACCGCGGGCGCCGTCGACGGGTTCGTCTCCACCGAGGAGGAGCAGAAGGTCCTCGACCGGGAGCGGGACGAGCTGCTGGCCCGCCTCATGCGCATCCTCACCGAGCACGGCCCCGCGGAGCACCCGCTGCGGGACCAGTGGGAGGCGGCGCTGAGCGAGAAGACCGGCTGATGAGCACACCGGACGCGCCCGCCCTGATCGACAGGTACCTGCAACTGTGCGAGGACCGCGAGCTCGACGAAGCGGGGCGTTTTCTCGCGGCGCGGGCGCGGTTGGTCTTCCCGGGTGGCCGGGTGTACTCGTCGCTGCGGGAGATGGCGGCCGCGTCGACCGGAACCTACCGGTGGGTGCGCAAACACCGGGACCGCTACCTGGTGGGTGACGCCGACGGGCGGGTCACCGTGACCTCGCTCGGGCGGCTGTACGGGGAATGGCTCGACGGCACTCCGTTCGAGGACATCCGCTACGCGGACGTGTTCGTGCTCGACGGCGGACTGATCGTCGAGCAGCACGTCTACAACGATCTGGCCCTGGTCGCGTCGCTACGCGACGCCTGACCGACAAACGGTCGCGCAGCAGCGCGACAGCTGATTCCCCATCTCCGCCGCTCCGGCGGCGGAGATGATCTCCCCCGACTCATGACGAGGTGTGTGCATATGAAACGAAAGTGGGCTCTGCTCCCGGCGGCGGTGGCCGCCGCGCTGGTCCTGTCCGCGTGCGGTGGCGGCTCCGACGACGGCGCCGGCGGCGAGGGCAAGGAGGCGAAGCTGACCATGGCCATCGCCTCCGCCGTGATCGGCCCGAAGGAGGAGGTGGCCGTCTACGCGGTCGCCAAGGAACTCGGCTACTTCGCCGAGGAGAAGCTGACCGTCGAGACGATCAACGCCGACGGCTCGGTCGCCGCCCTCCAGGCGGTCGCGTCCGGCAGCGGCGACATCACCCCCGCCGACGCCGGCTCGGCGCTCGGCGCCGCGGAGAAGAACGTGCCGATCAAGGCGATCGGCGGCCTGGTGCAGAACTGGCCGTGGGTGATGGCTGTGAAGCCGGACTCCCCGATCACCGGCGGCGCGGACCTGCGCGGCAAGAAGATCGGCGTGATCAGCCTGGCCTCCGGCTCGGCCCCGTACGCCCGCGCCTACGTCAAGGCCGCCGGCCTGGACCCGGCCAAGGATGTCGAGCTGCTGCCGGTGGGCGTCGGCGCGCAGGCCGCCGCCGCGCTCAACGACGGCAAGGTCGACATGCTGGCGCTCTACACCCAGGCGTACGCGGTCATCGAGAACGCCGGCACCGAGCTGAAGTACCTGCCCAACCCGGACGTGTTCAGCGGCATCCGGTCGCTGACCTTCAGCGTCGGCGCCCGGGACTTCGACGCCAAGAAGGACTCGTACGAGCGGTTCCTGCGCGCGGCGTACAAGGCGATGCTCTTCTCGGCGAAGAATCCCGAGGCCGCCATGAAGATCGGCTACAAGGTCTTCCCGCAGATCCTCGCCGGCAAGTCGGCCGACGAGCGCCTCAAGGCGGACACGGAGAGCCTGACCGCCTGGCTGAAGACGGCCACCCCGGCCAGCGGCGACCCGGAGCAGTTCGGCGACTGGGGCGCGATCAGCGACGAGGAGTGGGCGAAGACCCAGGCGTACACCAAGGAGGCCGGGCAGATCACCGGCGAGGTCGACCTCAAGAAGCTGTGGGACCCGAGCCTGCTCTCCGGCGCGAACAACTTCGACAAGGCCGCGGTGCTGAGCAAGGCCGCGAACTACACCGCCTAGGCAGCGGACAGCGGAAGGGATTTCGATGGCCATCAAGGCGACGGCCCGCCGGGCGCAGACGCAGGCTCCGGCATCGGTGTCGGAAGACTCCTGGATCGAGATCGACGGGCTGGACAAGGAGTACCGGCCCCGGAAGTCGGCACCGACCCAGGCGCTGAGCGACATCAACCTGACGGTACGTCGCGGCGAGTTCATCTCGGTCGTGGGACCGTCCGGGTGCGGCAAGACCACTTTGCTGAAGATCCTCGCCGGGCTCAGCCCGAAGTCCGGCGGCGCGGTACGGATCGCCGGGCGGGACGTGACGAAGCCCCTTCCCGAGGTCGGGATGGTGTTCCAGGCACCGACGCTGCTGCCGTGGCGCACCATCTTCGACAACGTGATGGTGCCGGCGGAGATCCAGAAGCTGGATCCCCGCCGGCACCGGGAACGCGCGCAGCAGTTGCTCGAGATGGTCGGTCTCAACGGCTTCGAGCAGAAGTACCCGCACGAGCTCAGCGGCGGCATGCAGCAGCGGGCCGGCATCTGCCGGGCACTCGTGCACGACCCGGCGGTACTGCTGATGGACGAGCCGTTCGGCGCGCTCGACGCGATGACCCGCGAGTACATGAACGTGGAGCTGCTGCGCATCTGGCAGGAGAGCAACCAGACGATCGTGCTGGTCACGCACTCCATCCCGGAGGCGGTCTTCCTCTCCGACCGGGTGGTCGTGCTCAGCCCCCGGCCGGGCCGTATCGCGGAGGTCATGGACATCGACCTGGAGCGGCCGCGTGACCTCGGCGTCATGTCGTCCGACCGGGCCGGGGTCTACGTGGAGCGGATCCGCCGACACTTCAACGCCGCCGGCGTTATCGACTGACGAGGGACAGCCATGGCAACAAGCAACCTGGTCCGCGAGCCGGCCCAGCCACCGGCGCCGTCCGCCCGGCCCGCCCGGCGCAAGTTCGACCTCCGCGAGAAGCCCCAGCTCTGGCTGGTCCCGGCGGTCTTCGTCGTGGTCGTGCTGGCCTGGGAGTACGGCGTCCAGCTCATCGGCGTCGACGAGTACGTCCTGCCGCTGCCGTCGAGCGTGGTCGAGTCGCTGTGGCAGCAGCTCGGCGACGACCAGTTCTGGGGTCACTTCTGGGTGACCACCCAGGAGGCGCTGCTCGGGTTCGTGATCGGTGTCGGGGCCGCGCTGCTGCTCGGCACGTTCATCTCCCAGATCAAGATCGTCGAAGCCACCCTGATGCCGTACATCGTGGCCTTCCAGACCGTCCCGAAGGTCGCCCTGGCCCCGCTGTTCGTGGTCTGGTTCGGCTTCGGCCTGACCAGCAAGGTGGTCATGGCCGCGGTGATCTCGTTCTTCCCGATGCTCGTCAACGTCATCGAGGGCCTGCGGGCGGCCGACGCCGACAAGATCCAGATGCTGACCGTGTTCGGCGCGAGCAAGACCCAGATCTTCCGGATGGTCCGGCTGCCCAGCGCGCTGCCGTTCATCTTCGCCGGCCTGGACATCGGCATCGTCTTCGCCATCCTCGGCGCGGTCGTCGGCGAGTTCATCGGCGCCAAGGAGGGCCTGGGCTACCTGCTGCTGCAGACGAACTACAACTTCGACATCGCCGGCATGTTCGCCGTCCTGGTGGTCCTGTCGGTGATGGGCCTGGTGGCGCACTTCGTGATCCGGCTGCTGCGGAAGCGCCTGGCCTTCTGGGCCGAGGACACGAAGGTGATCGGCGCGTGACGACAGCTGACGGGACCGTCGTCACGCGTGTGGAGCACCGGCCGGGCGTGGTTCACGCCCGCCCGGCCGGTGGCCGAACGGGAAAGGCAGGACACGAGACATGAACACCGATCCGAACCGGTTCGACGGGCGGGTGGCACTGGTCACCGGCGCCGCCCGCGGCATCGGCGCCCGCATCGCCGCCACCCTGGCGCAGCGCGGTGCGACCGTGGCGCAGGCCGACCTGCTCGACGACTGGGCGGAGGCCGAGCTGACCGGCGGCGCGCACACCCGGCACCGGGTGGACGTCCGGTCGGCCGCCTCCTGCGCCGGCCTGGTGGCCGAGGTCCTGGACTCCCACGGCCGCCTCGACCTGCTGGTCAACAACGCCGGGATCGTCCGGCGCGGACCGGCTGCGACGATGTCCGAGGAGGACTTCAGCGCAGTCCTGGACGTCAACCTGACCGGCACGTTCCGGATGTGCCAGGCCGCGTACCCGGCGCTGCGGCAGGCCGGCGGCGCGGTGGTGAACATCGGCTCCACGAACGGGCACATCGCGGTGCTGAACACGCTCGGGTACTGCGTCAGCAAGGCCGGCGTGATGCACATGGCGCGCGTGCTGGCCCTGGAGTGGGCGCCGGACCGGATCCGGGTCAACGCTGTCGGACCCACGATCGTGCCCACCGACATGACCGCCGACGTACGCGGCGACGACGCGTACCTGGCCGACAAGATGGCCTCGATCCCGCTGGGCCGGATGGCGCTGCCGCAGGACGTCGCGAATGCGGTCGCCTACCTGCTCAGTGACGCCGCCGCCATGACCACCGGGCAGACGATCTTCGTCGACGGCGGCGTCACCATCCACTGACTCTCCCCTCTCCGACCCCTTCTGTGAGGACCACCATGCCCAAACCGCATACCGCGGCCGCTCTGGCGGCCGTCGACAAGCACTTCGACGAGTTCGTCGAGGAGCTCCAGCAGCTGTGCCGCATCCGCAGCCGCCGCCAGGAGCCGGAGCAGATGGAGGCCACCGCCGAGTTCATCGCCGGGTCGGTCCGCCGCTGGGGCGGCGAAGCCGAGATCATCCCGTGGGAGCAGTCGTACCCGTACGTGCTGGCCGAGGTGCCGGGCGAGGGTGACAAGGCGCTGCTGCACTTCACCCACTACGACGTGGAGGTCGAGCCGGCCGGTGACGACGCCGACTGGATCAGCCCGCCGTACGCGGCGGAGATCCACGACGGCCGGCTGTACGCCCGGGGCGTGGCCGACGACAAGGGCGTCGTCATGTCCCGCATCCACGCGGCGGCGGCCTGGAAGCTGGCCGGGCTGACCCCGCCGGTGACCAACCGGATCATCTTCGAGGGCAAGAAGTGGCTGCACAGCCCGGGTCTCGGCTCGTTCGTGCAGGCGCACGCCGACCGGCTCGCCGGCGACGCCGCGCTGTGGGAGAACTCCTGGCTCGACGGCGAGGACCGGCTGCTGCTCAAGCTCGCCGAGAAGGGCGTGCTCTACCTGCGGCTCACCGCGCAGACCCTGCCGCGCGACCTGACCAGCCAGAACACCGCGCTGCTGCCGGCTGCCACGGCCCGGCTGGCCGCCGCCCTGGCGCAGTTGCAGCGGCCCGACGGCACCGTGACGATCCCCGGTTTCGCCGACGACGCCCGGCCGCCGACCGACGAGGAGCGGGCGCTGCTGGAGCAGGTGGCGTTCGACGGGGGCTTCCTGCGCAAGCGGGCCCAGGTCGACCGGTTCACCGGTGACCTGGACGACCAGGGCGCCGCGGTCGCCATCCGCACCGTGCCGACGCTCACCGTCGCCGGTTTCGCCGGCGGCGACATGCGCGACGACGTGACGCTCGGCATCCCGTCGACCGCCTCGGCGAAGCTGGAGATCCGGCTGGTGCCGGGCCAGGATCCGGACCGGGTGCTCGGCTGCATCCGCGACCACCTGGCCGCGACCGGCTTCGGTGACCTGCGCATCGAGGTGATGGCGACCAGCCGGCCCAACCTCACCGACCACCGCGACCCGTTCGTCGCGCTGGTCGCCGACGCGGCCCGCCGGGTGTACGGGACCGAGCCGGTGATCGAGCCGTACACACAGTGGATCGGCAACCAGGGCGTGATCGCCGACCGGCCGATCGTCGGCGTCGGCGTGTCCCGCGCCGACTCCGGTGTGGACGGCCCGAACGAGAACATCCGGCTGGACGACTACAAGGCCGGCATCAAGCACGTCATCGAGGTCATGGCGGCGCTGGCGGTGGCCGGGTGACCCGGGCCCGCGGCGTGGCCCGCCGCGCCTACGTCGACGTGCCGTGGGGTCAGGTGCACTACCGGCACGGCGGCGACGCCGACGCCCCGGTGCTGCTGATCCTGCACCAGTCCCCGCTCTCCTCGGCCACCTACGACGCGGTGATCGAGCCGCTGGCCCGCCGCGGCCTGCGGGTGATCGCCCCGGACACGCCGGGCTTCGGGATGTCCGACGCGCCGCCGCGCCCGTGGTCCATCCCGGAGTACGCGGCCGGGGTGTGGCAGTTCGCCGACGCCCTCGGACTGTCCCGGGTGCACCTGCTCGGGCAGCACACCGGCGCGATCGTCGGCGCGGAGGCGCTGATGTCGGCGCCGCAGCGGGTGCACCGGCTGATCCTCCAGGGCATCCCGCTCTACGACGAGCAGGAGCGGGCGGAGAAGAAGCGGTCGTACGCGCCCGGCTACGTGCCCGCCCGCGACGGCGGGCACCTGACGGTGATCTGGGACCGGGTGTACGGCCTGTACCCGCGCCTGACCCCGGAGGAGGCGGACCGCCAGGTCACCGAGTACCTGCTTACCGGCCCGGACTACGCCACCGCGTACCGGGCTGTGTTCGACCACCACGTCGACACCGCCGCCCTGGACGCGCTGCCCATCGTACTGCTGCACGGCGCCGACGACCTGCTGGACCGGATGACGCCGCAGGTGCGGGCCGCGCTGCCCGGCGCCGAGCTGGTCACCATCCCCGGTGGCACCGACTTCGTGGCCGACGAGCAGCCGGAGGCGTTCGCCGACGCGGTCGTCGCGCAGGTGCACGCCGACCTCGGACGGGAGGTGCCGGCATGAGCGCCGGCACCCCGGTCACCGAGGCGAAGGTCGTACCGGCGAACACGCTCTACACGGCCACAGTCGAGGTCTCCGGCGGCCGGGGCGGCAGCGCCCGGTCGCTGACCGGGTCGCTGCGGGTCGACCTGACCCGTCCCGCCCAGCGTGGTCCGGACGCGCCCGGCACCGACCCGGAGGAGCTGTTCGCGGCCGGCTACGCGGCCTGCTTCGACAGCGCGCTCACGGTGGCCGCCCGGCAGGCCGGCATCCGGCCCGGTCCGACCACGGTCACCGCCTCGGTCTCCCTCGGGCAGACCGAGGACGGCCGGTACGCGATCGCCGTGGTGCTGGACGTGTCCGCGCCGCAGTGCCCGCAAGCTGAGCTGGAACGCGCGGTGGAGCTGGCCGACCGGATGTGTCCCTACTCGAACGCCCTGCGGGGCAACACCGCGGTGGCGATCCGGATCGATGGCCACCGCTGACCTGACCCGGCCCGCAGCGGTCCGCCACCCGGCGGATCCGCAGCGGCCCGCCGGCCCGATGGCCCTGGCCGTCGGGCTCGGCGCGGTCTACCTGATCTGGGGCTCGACCTACCTGGGCAACCGGGTGGCCCTGGACAGCATCCCGCCGCTGGTCGCCACCTCGGCCCGGTTCCTGGCCGCCGCGCTGCTGCTGTTCGCGGTGGCGGCGCTGCGCCGGGGACCGGCCGGGCTGCTGCTGCCCCGGCGGCAGTGGGGCGGGGTGGGCGCCAGCGGGCTGCTGATGGTCGGTGCCGGCAGCGCGCTGCTCGCCCTGGGCCAGCAGTACGTGCCGACCGCGCTGACGTCGCTGCTGGTGGCCGGCATGCCGCTGTGGGTGCTGGTGCTGCGGCTGGGCACCGGCGCGCGGCCGTCGCCGCTGGCGGTGGTGGGCGTGCTCGGCGGGGTGGCAGGGCTGGCGCTGCTGTTCTCGGTGCCGACGCAGGGGTGGCACCTCGGCGGGATGCTGCTGGTGGTGGTCTCCACGATGGTGTGGGCGCTGGGCTCGACGCTGTCGCAGCGGCTGCACATGCCGGCCGACCACCTGGTCGGCACCGGCTGGCAGATGCTCGTCGGCGGCGTCGCGGTGGCGGTGGCGAGCGTGGTCAGCGGTGAGCTGGGGCGGTTCCGCCCGGCCGAGGTGACGGGCCGGTCCTGGCTGGCGTGGACCTACCTGATGCTGGTGTGCACAGTGGTCGGCTTCAGCGTCTACACGTGGCTGCTGCGCAATGCGCCGATCCAGCTCGCGTCCACCTACGCGTACGTCAACCCGGTGGTGGCGGTCCTGCTCGGCATGATGGTGCTGGACGAATCGTTGTCCGGACGACAGGTGCTCGCCGGTGCCGTGGTGCTCGCCTCGGTGGCGCTCGTCATCGCGCGGGAGCGACCCCGGCAGGCCGGCGGCCTCCCGCCCGGGAAGACCCCCGTCGCGCCCGCCTGACACCCGGCGACCCCGCCCACGTACGTCGACACTGGAGGAACAGAGATGATCACGACAACGGTCGTCGAGAGCAGCGCCGGCCGGACCCGCTCCGGTCTGGGACGCGCCCTCGACATCGTCAACATCATCGCCGAACGGGCACCGGACACCCTCGGCGTGTCGACGATCGCGCGGGAACTGGGCCTGCCGAAGGCGGTCGCGCACCGGATCCTCAAGGAGCTGGTGGCCGACAACTTCCTCACCTTCAACGAGGAGACCAAGCGGTACCGGCTCGGCACCGGCGCGCTGGCGGTGGGCCTGGCCGCGCTGCGCGCCCTGGACGTGCCGGACATCGCGCGCCGGTACCTGGTCCGGCTGGTGCGCGACAGCGGCGAGACCGCCACGCTGTCGGTGCGGCAGGGCTGGTCGCGCGTCTACATCGACCAGGTGCTCTCGCCGCACGAGGTCCGGATGTCGGTGTCCCTGGGCACCAGCCACGCGCTGCACTCCGGGTCGTCGTCGAAGGCGATCCTGGCGGCGCTGCCGGACGCCGAGGTCGACGACTACCTCGGCCACCACCCGCTGGACGCGGTCACGCCGGCCACCATCACCTCCACCGCCAAGCTGCGGGCCGAGCTGGCCCGGGTCCGGCGCCAGGGGTACGCGGTGAGCATGGGCGAACGGCAGAACGGCGCCGGGAGCGTGGCCGCGCCGGTGCGCTACGCGACCGGGCAGGTGTTCGGCTCGATCTCGCTGTGCGGGCCGCAGAACCGGTTCACCCCGGAGGTGTGCGCCGCGCACGGTGCGCTGGTCGCCGCGGCGGCGGCGGAGATCTCCGCCGAACTGGGTTTCCGGCCGCCGGCGCAGCGTGTCGCCGGCCGGACGGGTCAGGAACAGAAGTGGGGAGGTGGAACAGGTGAGTGACGGACCGCTGACGGGCCTGCGGGTGCTGGACGTCTCGACGATCCTCGCCGGGCCGCTGTGCTGTCAGATCCTCGGCGACTACGGCGCCGACGTGATCAAGATCGAGCACCCGGCCATGGGTGACAGCATGCGCGGCCACGGCAAGGCCAAGGACGGCCATCCCCTGTGGTGGAAGGAGATCTCCCGCAACAAGCGGCTGGTCGGGCTGAACCTGTCCGCGCCGGAGGGCGCGGCGCTGCTGCTGCGGCTGGCCGAGCGCGCCGACGTGCTGGTGGAGAACTTCCGGCCGGGCACGCTGGAGCGCTGGGGCGTCGGCCCGGAGGAGCTGCACCGGGTCAACCCCGGTCTGGTGATCGCCCGGATCACCGGCTTCGGGCAGACCGGCCCGTACGCCTCCCGGGCCGGGTTCGGCACGCTGGCCGAGGCGATGAGCGGGTTCGCCCACCTGACCGGTACGGCCGACGGCCCGCCCACGCTGCCCGCGTTCGGGCTGGCCGACAGCATCTGCGGCATCGCCACCTCGTCGGCGGTGATGATGGCGCTGTGGCACCGGGAGCGCTCCGGCGGCCGGGGCCAGGTCGTCGACATGAGCCTGCTGGAGCCGATCATGACCGCTGTCGGTCCCGGCCCCACCGTCTACGACCAGCTCGGCGTGGTGGAGCAGCGGCAGGGCAACCGCTCGACCAACAACGCGCCGCGCAACACGTACCGGACCAAGGACGGCTCGTGGGTGGCGATCTCCACCAGCGCCCAGGCCATCGCCGAGCGGGTGCTGCGGCTGGTGGGCCACCCCGAGGTGATCGACGAGCCGTGGTTCCGTACCGGCGTCGGGCGGGTGGCGCACGCGGACCTGCTCGACGAGTACGTGGGCTCGTGGATCGCCGAGCGGACCCGCGACGAGGTGGCGGCGGCGTTCGCCGAGGCCGGCGCCGCCGTCGCCCCGGTCTACAGCGCCAAGGACATCGTCGAGGACCCGCACGTCCGGGCCACCGAGATGATCACCACGGTCGACGATCCGGACCTGGGCCCGATGCGGATGCACAACGTCATGTGGCGGATGTCGGAGACGCCGGGCCGGATCCGGTTCACCGGTCGCTCCCCCGGCGCCGACACCGACGCCCTGCTCGTCGAGGAGCTCGGCTGCGACCCGGCCGAGATCGCCGACCTGAAAGCCCGTGGCGTCGTCGCCTGACGACGCCGACAGCCGAAACGCGAGGAACCCCGTGGGCACCACTGCCAGAACCGCCGACCGCCTGCTCGACGCCGTGCAGGCCGGCGTCACGATCTACGACCTGGGCCGGCGGCTGACCGCCGGCATGCCGCAGTCACCGAACCACCCGGCGTTCGGGCTCACCCTGCCGCGCCGCCACGGCGACATGGTGCGGGCCGACGGCGGCTCCGCCGCCAACGACCTGCTGGTGATGGGCACGCACGTCGGCACGCACGTCGACGCGCTCGCGCACGTCTCCCAGGACGGCCGGCTGCACGGCGGCGCCGACGCCGCCGCGGCGCAGGTCGGCGGCCGGTTCGACGAGCTGGGCGTGCACACGGTCGCGCCGATGGTGCGCCGCGGCGTGCTGCTGGACGTACCCGCCGCGCTGGCCGTCCAGAGCTGCGAGCCCGGCTACGAGATCACCCCCGCCGACCTGGACGCCGCGGTGTCCCGGCAGGGCACGCCGGTGGGCCCGGGCGACGTCGTGCTCATCCGCAGCGGGTGGGGCCGGCTGTTCGACCACGAGGACCGCAGCGTGTACGTCGGCAAGGACTCCGGCGTTCCCGGCGTCGGCGCGGACGGCGCGACGTGGCTGGCGCAGCGTCAGGTGCACGCCGCCGGCGCGGACACCATCGCGTTCGAGTGCCTGCCGCCGGGCAAGGGCCACAGCTCGCTGCCGGCGCACCGGATCCTCCTCGTCGAGCACGGCGTCTACCTGATCGAGACGATGGCGCTGGAGGAGCTGGCCCGCGACGAGGTGCACGAGTTCACCTTCGTCATGGCGCCGCTGCCGCTGTACGGCGCCACCGGCTCCCCGGTGCGCCCGCTGGCGGTGATCAGCCGTGGCTGAGCCGACCCTGGGCCGCCACCTGGCCGCCTTCGCCGCCGACACCGCCGCCGAGACGCTGCCCGACGAGGTGGTCGCGAGCGTCCGGGCCCGCGTCCTGGACGTGCTCGGGCTATGCGTGGCGGCCCGGCCGCTGCCGACCAGCCAGGCGGCCCTGGACTACGTCGCTGAGCAGGGCGGCCGGGGCCAGGCCACCGCTGTCGGACTGGACGAGAAGGTCCCGGCGGCGCTGGCCGCGTTCGCCAACGGCGTGCTGGCGCACTCGCTCGACTACGACGACACGCACCTGCCGTCGGTGCTGCACCCCAGCGCGTCGGTGGTGCCGGCCGCGCTCGCCGCCGCCGAGGCCTCCGGGGCGTCCGGGCGGGAGACCGTCGCGGCCATCGCTGTCGGCCTGGAGGTGTGCGTCCGGCTCGGCATGGCCGGTTACGACCCGGCGGCCGGCAACTCCGTCTTCTTCGAGCACGGGCAGCACGCCACCTCGATCTGCGGCACGCTCGGCGGCGCGGTCGCGGCGGCCCGGCTGCTGAAGCTGGACTCCGACGGCGCGCTCGACGCGCTCGGGGTGTCCGCCTCGATGGCGGCCGGGCTGATCGAGTCCAACCGCAACGGCGGCACCGTCAAGCGGATCCACTGCGGCTGGGCGGCGCACGCGGCGGTCAGCGCCGCGCAGCTGGCCCGGCACGGCGTGACCGGGCCGCCGACCGTGCTGGAGGGACGCTTCGGCTTCTTCCAGGCGTTCCTGCGCGGTGAGTTCGACGGCGACGAGATCGTCCGCGGGCTCGGCACCGATTGGGCGGTACCGGGCATCTTCTTCAAGCCGTACCCGGCGAACCACTTCACCCACGCCGCCATCGACGCGGCGATCGCGCTGCGCGAGCGCGGGTTGCCGCTGGACGAGATCGAGTCGATCACGCTCGGCGTGCCGACGCCGACGGTGCGCACCATCGGCCAGCCCATCGAGCGCAAGCGCGCACCGCAGACCGGCTACGAGGCGCAGTTCAGCGGCCCGTACGCGGTCGTCGCCGGCCTGGTCGGCGGCGGCGGTCTCGGCGTGGACCTCGCCGACTTCACCGACGCCCTGGCACACGACCCGCAGCGGCGGGCGCTGATGGCGCGGGTCGACGTGGTGGGCGACGAGCGGTGCGACGCGATCTTCCCGCACCAGTTCCCGGCCGTGCTGCGGGTGGTCACCCGCGACGGACGGGAGTGGGTGCAGGAGGTGCTCGCCAACCGGGGCGGTCCGCAGCGTCCGCTCAGCGACGCCGAACTGGCGGTCAAGTTCCGCACCAACGCCGCCGCCCTGCCGGAGGCGACCGCCGACCGCATCACCGAGGAGGTCCACCGGCTGGACCGGGCCCCCGACGTCCACGGCCTGATGGGCCTGATCAACCGCCGCTGAACCGAGCACGAGGAGCAACACCATGAGCACCTACGACCTGCTGCTGACGAACGTCCGCGCGGTCCGGCACGACCGGCCCGAGACCGAGCTGATGGACATCGCCGTCACCGAGGGGCGGATCAGTCGCGTCGCCCCGCAGATCGACCGGGCGGAGGCCGCCCAGGTCGTCGACGGCGGCGGCCGGCTCGCCTTCCCCGGTGTGGTCGACGCGCACCAGCACTGGGGCATCTACAACCCGCTGAGCGAGGACGCCGTCTCGGAGAGCCGCGCCTCGGTGCAGGGCGGCGTCACCACGGCGCTGAACTACATGCGCACCGGGCAGTACTACCTCAACCGGGGCGGCCGGTACGCCGACTTCTTCCCCGAGGTGCTGGCCGCCACGGAGGGCCTCTCCTACATCGACTACGGCTTCCACCTGGCGCCGATGTCGCGGGAGCACATCGGCGAGGTGCCGTCGCTGGTGGAGGAGCACGGTGTCACCTCGTTCAAGATCTTCATGTTCTACGGCAGCCACGGCCTGCACGGCCGTTCCGCCGACCAGAACTCGTTCCTGATGATCCCGGAGGGCGAGCGGTACGACTACGCCCACTTCGAGTTCGTGATGCGGGGCGTCCAGGCGGCCCGGGAGCGCTTCCCCGAGCTGGCCGACGAGATCTCGCTGTCGCTGCACTGCGAGACCGCCGAGATCATGAGCGCGTACACCAAGCAGGTCGAGCAGGACGGCACGCTGCGCGGGCTGGAGGCGTACCACGCGTCGCGGCCGCCGCACTCCGAGGGACTGGCCGTGTCGATCGCGTCGTACCTGGCGCACGAGACCGGGCTGCCGAAGATCAACCTGCTGCACCTGTCGTCGGAGAAGGCTGTCGACGCGGCGCTGCGGATGGCGCGGGCGTTCCCGCACATCGACTTCCGCCGCGAGGTGACCATCGGTCACCTGGTGGCCGACATCGACACCGCGCACGGCCTGGGCGGCAAGGTCAACCCGCCGCTGCGCCCGCGCGCGGACGTCGAGGCGCTCTGGGGGTACGTCCTGGACGGCAAGATCGACTGGGTGGTCAGCGACCACGCCTGCTGCCGGGACGAGGTCAAGTTCGGTGAGCCGCGCGACGACATCTTCGTCGCCAAGTCCGGGTTCGGCGGCGCCGAGTACCTGCTGCCCGGCCTGGTCACCGAGGGCAACCGGCGCGGCCTGTCGTACCAGCGGGTGGCGGAGCTGACCTCGTGGAACCCGGCCCAGCGCTTCGGCCTGCGCAACAAGGGCGCGCTGGTGCAGGGGTACGACGCCGACATCTGCCTGGTCGACCCGCACTCGACCTGGACGGTGCGCGCCGAGGACTCCGAGTCGACGCAGGAGTACACGCCGTTCGAGGGCTTCGAGCTGACCGCCCGGGTCACCGACACCTTCGTCCGGGGACAGCACGTGCTCGTCGACGGCAAGGTCGCCGGCGAGCCGGCCGGCCGCTACCTCGCCCGCCCGCAGCGGTAGGGGGAGCGACTGATGGCGGTGGCGCGCAGTTACCTGTACCTGCCGGGCGACCGGGCGGACCTGCTGGACAAGGCGGCCGGGCGGGGCGCGGACGCGCTCGTGCTCGACCTGGAGGACGCGGTCACGCCGGCTCGCAAGGCGCAGGCCCGGGAGACGGTCGGCGGGTTCCTGGGCGCCGCCGCGTCGTCCGGCCCCGAGCTCTGGGTGCGGATCAACAGCGACCGGGTCGAGGCGGACGTCGAGGTGCTCTCCCCCGCCGCGGCCGGGGTGTGGGTGCCGAAGGCCGAGCCGGAACTGCTCGCCGAGGTCGACGCCGCGCTGACCCGGGTGCAGCGGCGGCTCGGCCCGGACGCCCCGGCGTTCCGGGTGGTGGCGCTGATCGAGACCGCCCGGGGCGTGCTCACCGCGCCGCGGGTGGCCGCCGCGCCGCGGGTGCTGCGGCTCGGCCTCGGTGAGGCGGACCTCGCCGGTGAGCTGGGGTTGCAGCCCGGACCGGACCGGGCGGAGTTCGCCCCGATCCGCGCCCAGGTCGTCCTCGCGTCGGCAGCCGCCGGCATCGCCCCCGCGGTGGGGCCGGTGGAGACGACGCTGCGCGACCCGGAGCGGCTGGAGCGGACCACCCGGGCGCTGCTGCGACAGGGCTTCCGGGCCCGAAGCGCCGTCCACCCGGGGCAGATCGCGACGATCAACGAGGTGTTCACCCCCACCGAGGCCGAGGTGGCCTCGGCCCGGGCCGTGCTGGAGGCGCTGGAGCGCGCCGAACGCGGCGGCTCCGGGGTGGCCACCGACGCCGACGGCCGGCTGCTGGACCGGGCCGTGGTGCGTGCCGCCACCGAGGTGGTACGCCGCGCCGAGGCGTCCGCCGGCTGACCCCGCGGGCGGACCGGCCGCCGGGCGGGGCACCCCGCCCGGCGGCCGGTCCGCTCAGACCACGGCGGGCTGGGCCTCGGTGGCCATGACGAGCGCGCCGAGCAGCGCGGCGTCCTGCGCGAAGTCCGACAGCACGATCTCCGGCGGGTACGGCAGCGTGCGGGTGAGCCGTTCGGTCAGCAGCTCCCGCACCAGGTCGTTGCCGGCGACGCTGCCGACCAGCACGATCCGCTGCGCCAGCTCGTCCAGCGCCCGGCCGGAGAACGTCGCCTCCAGCATCGGTTCCAGGCGGGGCGGCCAGCTCAGGTCGGTCAGTCCGTAGGCGATCTCGCCGGCCGCGCCGTGGCGGCCGCGGCAGCACCTCGCCGTTGACGGTGACCGCCGCGGCCGCCCCGGTGCCCAGCCCGACGACGAGTCCCGGTTCGGCGTCGCGCAGCGCCCCGAGCCGCAGCTCGGCGTAGGCGGCGGCCTTCAGGTCGTTCGTCACCCGCACGTGCGCGAGGTTCAGGTGGGCGCGGACCGACTCGGCCAGCCGCAGCTGTTCCCAGCCGGGCACGTTCGGCGCCAGTTCGATGCCGTCGTCGTGGACGACGCCGGGCGAGGCGATGCCGGCCGCGACGATCCTGCCGCCGGTCTGCTCGGCGAGTTCGCACGCCCGGTCCAGCGCCCGGGTGGGGGCCTGCTGCGCGCCCTGCTCGGCGATCGTGGGCAGGCGTTCGGAGGCGAGCAGCCGGCCGTCGGTGTCGCCCACGCCGATCGCCATCTTGGTGCCGCCGAAGTCGATGCCGAGCAGGCGCGGATCTGCCGGTCGTTCCATGGTGATGTCAGATCGCCCTTCGGGCCGTCGGTCCAGATCACGTGGTCGCCGCGACACGACGTCCGCGACCACGGCCAGCTGCGTCTGCCGCCCCGTCACGGGCCTACCCTCGCCGCGACCGCCTCGGCGAGAGCCGCGTCGGCACGGGTCAGCCGCTCGCGCAGCCCCTGCGCCCGCTCCTGCACCGCGTCGAGCATTGTAGACAGTCGTCCGACCTGGTCCCGGACGGCCGCCTCGCCGGGGCCGTCGCCCTGGGCGCGGCGCAGCACGAGTTCGGGGCGGACCGCGGCGGCCAGCCGGCGGGGCGAGATGTCCAGGTCGGTGCCGGCGAACGCGCAGGAGCCCAGCGGCGAGCGGTTCATCTCGTCCAGCAGGCCGGCGTACGCGGCGGCCTCGCCGGCCAGCGCCTCGGCATAGCCGGCGAAGACGTGCCCGATGCTGGTCGGCTGGGCCGGGCGGCGGTGCGTGTAGCCGGTGATCACCACGTCGGCGTGCCGGTCCGCGCGGTCCAGCACGGTACGGCCGGTGGCGAGCAGCGCGTCGAGCACCTGGAGCAGCTGGTCGCGCAGCACCATCCGGAAGACGCCGGCGTCGAGGTCGTTGCGGCTGCGCGCGAGCTGCACGCTCAGCTGCGACACCTCGATGCCGGCCGCGGCGGCGAGACGCTTCTCCAGCGTGTAGTAGATGTCCTCGACGCTGCCCTCGTACTCCAGCTCCTCGGGCCGGTCACCGGCGAGGGCGACCAGGCCGCGCAGCATCGTCGCGGCGGCCTCGTCGGAGATCAGGCCCTGCTCGGCGAGCATGACGACGTGGGCCTTGCTGGCCGTGACCATCGCCGGGTAGAGGTGGGCGACGTGGTGGTCGAACACGACGCGGAGGTGATGCTGTTGGTAGACGGTCAGTGACGGGCTCATGGAGGCCTCCCGAGGTGGTGCGTGGTCCTGGGGCGTAACTGTCATCCGGCCGGCTGGTCCGGCCGGTCGGCGCCGGGCGGTCCCGGCAGCGGCGCGGCGAGCCACGCCCCGACCAGCTCGCGCAGGCGTGCGCCGGCGGTGACGCGGATCCGGCCGCCGGCCTCCTCGCCGGCCAGCGAGACGTGGCTCGACCAGCCCTGCCGGGGTCCGGCCGCGACTCCACCAGCACGTACGGGTGCGGGGTGGGCAGCTTCGGCTTGGGCGGCAGGTCCGGCGCCGCGTCCAGGCGCACCGCGGCCGGGTCGAAGGCGAGCACCGCGGAACTCTCGTACGCGCCGCCGTGCCCGCGGGCGGGCAGCTTCCCGAACATCCCGGCCGTCTCGTCCGGGCCGACGAGCTGGAACCAGTTCACCAGCATCATGCTGGCCCGGTGCCGCCCGGACACCCACTCCATCGCGGCCCGGACGGTGGACATGTTGGCGTCGTGCCCGTTGACCACGAGCACCCGGGTGAAGCCCGCCTCGACGATGCCGGCGAGCACGTCGGCGAGGTAGCCGACGGCGATCTCCGGCCGCAGCGCCACAGTACCCGGCCACGGCCGGGTCTGACCGGGGCAGGCGGCGTACGGCGTGGCCGGGAAGAGCACCGCCCGGGCGGACCCGGTGGCCAGTTCCCCGGCGAAGCCCTCGGCCAGGATCAGGTCGGTGCCGATCGGCACCCTGGAGCCGCTGGAGGAGATCGCCGACTTCCGCGCCTGGACCGTGCGGAACAAGACCCAGCAGCTCGACGCGCTCATCGAGTCCCTGCTGAACATCCCCAGCGGTGGCACCGGTGGCAGCGCGAGCGAGCCGGGCGCGTTCAACCTGGTCCCGGTCACCACGATTCCGAAGGCCGCCACCGCGCCGACGGTGGACGGCCACGGTCACGACCACGAGTACACCGGCGAGGTCATCGACATCTCGACCCGCTGGGAGGGCACCGCCGCCCCGGCGTCGGACATCTCCGGCACCGCCCAGCTCACCCACACCGACGACGCCCTGTACGCCATCCTCACCATCACCGACGACGTGCTCGGCACGGTCCTGCCGCCGGAGGACTGCAAGCGTCCGCGGCGTAACGACAACATCGTGCCGGGTGTGGAGATCGCCTCGGCACCACACCACAGGTGCGTCGGTGGTGACCAGCAACCCGTACACGGGTTACCGGATCGAGGTCAAGATCCCGTTCAGCGTGCTGCCGGACGCCGTCGACCCGAACCGGATGGGCCTGAACATCCTGGTCAACGACTCGGACACGCAGGACCTGACCGCGCAGACCCGGGTCGGCTGGTCGACCTGGAGCGGCGTACGGGCCGACCCGTGGCGCTGGGGCAACGCGACGCTGCCGGACCTGGCGGCGAAGCCGTCGGCGCCGAAGGCTCCGATCATGCCCGACACCGCGGCGCTGAGCGTCGACTCGCCGCAGACCCTCCTCCAGTCCGTCTCGGACGGGGTGGCACCCGGCGGTTACGCCAAGCTGCCGGACGGCACCGTGAAGATCAAGAAGGTCACCCGCACCGCGAGCAAGGTGTCCGTGCGGCTCCAGGTGAAGAAGGCCGGCACCGCCCGGGCCTTCGTCTGGGACGGCACCCGGGTCGTGGCGGAGACCACGGCGGCCCTGCGCAAGGACGGCACCCTCGTCCTGCCGCTGAGCGGGTCGCTTCCGGCCGGCACCTCGCTGCTCGTCTCGTACGAGCACGGCGGCGCCACCACCGCTCTGGCGAAGAAGATCTGCTGAGCGGACGCTGATCGCGTCGACCTGACGCACACGATGGGCCGGGCCGGCCGGCCCGGCCCATCGTGTGCGTCCGCGTCACCCGGGCCGTGCCCCGCTCAGCGAACCGGCGCCGGACCGGTAGCGGCCGGCGACACCTCGGCCGGCTCGCCCCACCAGCGGCGCGACGCCAGCGCCGCGAGCCCGGCGCCGGCGGTGTTGAGCAGGACGTCGTCGACCGAGGACACCCGGTCCAGCCGCAGGACGTACTGCGCCACCTCGACCACGGCCGAGCAGCCGGCCGCGAGCGCCAGGATCCGCGGCACCGACGCCAGCGCCGCGAACCGCAGCGGGGCGAGGAACCCGAGCGCCGCGAACACCAGCAGGTTGCCGACGATCTGGACCGTCACGGTCAGCGGCCCGCTCGCGAGGACGGTGAGCAGATCCCGCAGCGGCACCAGGCTCACCCGGCCGGGGACCACGCCGGCGCCGTCCCCCGGCAGCATGATCATCCAGACCCACGACACGGTCCCGTAGACGATGCCCACCTCAGCCAGCGACCTCCGCCACGCCGGCCCCGCGCCGCCGCGCCGCCGGGCCAGGAGCCACACCACGAGCGCGGCCGCCGGCAACGCGGCCACCGTGAGAAGCACGACCCCGTTGATCGTGCCGAACCAGCCGTGCCACCCCTCGATCACGCCGCCTCCGCCCGTGTCCGCCGGGCCCGCACCGGGCCCGCGGTCCGCTCAGGGTGCCACGGCCGCGCCGACCGGTGTCCCCGGCCCGGACGACATCGCGTACGCGGCGCCCGCGCCCGCTGTCACCGGATTCGCATTGCACCACCGGGCCGGTCTCGAATCCCGTCGATCGCCCGTTTCCCGGGCCGCCATTTTCGGCACGGCCGGAATGGTGTCGGCCGTTTCGGGGCTCACGGTCGTTTCGCCTCACCCATTCCCCGTGGGCGCCGGAGTCTCCGTACGGGGCGACAGCGAACATATTCGCAGATGAGCCGTGGTGTGGCGGGCGGTGAACACGTACCCGCATCCGCCCAGCCGCCGAGCCAAGAAAGACTCACCTCAACAAAGGTAAGCCTTATCTTCGTTCATTCGGGATTCGGCGCGGAGACGGCCACTTGTGGCCGCCAACCCCGCATTCCGTTGTTAAGGTGAGCATGATCCTCACTCGCGGCCGACGGGTTTGAGGACCGGGTCGCACGGCAAATACCAGATGGCGTTCGAGCACCACGAGGCCGGCTGTTCGTGTCCGCCCGCCCGCATGACTTGGAGGCACCATGAAGACCCTGTTGCAGTCTCCGCCGGTACGTGAATGCGCCGCCACCGCGTGCAGCTTCAACGACAACGGCTGTCACGCTCCCGCGATCACCGTGGCGGCGTCCGCCGACGCGGCCTCCTGCGCGACGTTCGTCGAGTCGTCGCTCAGCGCCGGGATGAAGGAGGTAACCGGCGCGGTGGGCGCGTGCGCGCGGGCCGAGTGCGTGTTCAACACCAACCTCGCCTGCACCGCCGAGTCGATCACGGTCGGCCCGGGCGCCACGGTCAGCGACTGCCTCACCTACCAGCCCGCCTGACGAACCGGACAGCACGCCCGTACGGGTCACGACGCCTCACCGTCGTGACCCTACCGCGTCTGCGGCACCCGACCCGCCGTTGCACAGGTAAGCCTTACCTACTACCGTCTGACCTGGGCCGACTTCACCCCCTTCCCGGCCGAGGAGACAGACATGGCGTTGCACCCCGCGGGGCGTCCCGCCCCGCCGGCCGGTGTCGACCCGGTCGCCGCAGGGCCGTCGGCGGGCGGTACGGGCACCTCCACGCCCCGCGACGCCGTCGCCGCCCGGTGCGTGCTGAGCGCCGCCTCCTCCCTGCGGCTCACGCTCGGCGACGTCACCGCCGACCTCCTCTCCGCCCACGCCGTGCTCCCCGACGGCACGATCGTCCTCGCGGTCGACGCGATGAGCCGCACCGGCGGCCTGCTGGTCGCCGCGCGCGGCCACAGCGGCGCGGTACGCCTCGACGTGACCGACCTCGCCCCGGTCGCCGTGCGCTCCCGGGTGCGGTCCCGGCTGCGGATCCTCGGCACCGCCCGCCGGTTCGACCCGGCCGCCCTCGACTCCTGCGACCCGGCCACCGTGATGTCGCTGCTCGGCCTGCCCCCGGTGGAGCTGTGGGCGATCGCGCCGGACGAGGTCGTCCTCGACCGGGCCGCCGAGCCCGTCGCGGTGGACCTCGGCGCGTACCGCGCCGCCCGCCCGGATCCGATCGCCGTCGACGAGGCCGCCCACCTCGCGCACCTGACGCGGTGCCACCGCGACGTCCTCGACCGGCTCGGCGCCCTCGTCGACCCCGCCGTCACCGCCGGTTCGACGCGGGTCGTCCCGGTCGCGCTCGACGCCGAGGGCATCGTGCTGCGCGCGGAACGGCCGGACGGTCACGCCGACACCCGGTTGTCCTTCGCCCGCCCGGTCACCGCCGGTTCCGGCCTGGCCGAGGCGCTGCGGACGCTGCTCGGATAGGGCGTCAGCCCGCCACCGGGAAGTTGGATCGGAGGAGTGCCTCCGGGTCGTGGCGGCGCTTGACCGCCCGGAGCCGGTCGAGGACGGCGGGAGTGAAGGCGTCGGCCACCGTCTCGTCCCGGTTGAGGAACGTCACCGGCTTGCGCCCGCTGACCGGCAGGGCGCCGGCGAGATCCCGCTGGCGCGCCGTGACCGCCGCCGGGTCGGTGGCGACGCCGAACAGGTAGAGCGCGTACGGCTCGGTGAGCGGGCCGTGCGGGCTGTCGGAGGCCCGGGCGAGGGCGCCGCCCAGGTGCCGGAGCTGGACGCTCAGCAGCGGGGAGATCGGGTCGGCCAGCAGTGCCTCGGCCGCGTCGTCGTCGAGGCGGGTCAGCAGTTCGGCCCGGGAGATGCCCGGGCTGGGGTCGGTCGGTTCGGCCGTGATGCCGCCGAGTTCGGTGACCGGCATGACCCGCCCGCTGTCGGAGATCGGCGTCGCCAACCGGTCCAGCGGCGTGAGCAGGCTCCGCGCCCCGGTCTCGTCGCCGAGGTAGGTGACGTCGAGAGCCACCATCGGCTCGGCGCCGGGGAAGTGCAGCAGGTCCATCCAGACGGTCAGCTCGTCGGGCGCGGTGGCGGTGATCCGCCGGAACGCCCGCAGCACGTCCCGCGCGTGCGCCGCCGGCCACAGCATCCGTCCGCCGAACAGGCTCGGCGCGGGGTGCAGCGCCAGTTCGAGCGCGGTGACGATCGCGAAGTCACCGCCGCCGCCGCGCAGCGCCCAGAACAGGTCGGGGTCGGTCTCGGCGGTGACGCGCCGGTGCCGCGCCTCGGCGTCCACGACGTCGAACGCGGTGACCGCGTCGGACACCCAGCCGTACGCGCGGCCGAACCAGCTCAGCCCGCCGCCGAGCGCCACCCCGGTCACACTGACGACCGGGGAACTGCCGGGCAGCCCGGTGAGCCCGTGCGGCGCGGCGGCGGCCTGGAGCCGGCCGGACGGCACACCCGCGCCGATCCGGGCCCGGCGGCCGTCCGGGTCGATCTCCACGGTGTCCAGGCGGCCCGTGCGCAGCAGGATCGCGCCGTCGGCACGGCCGCTGGCGCCGTGCCCGTTGGGCTGCACGGCGATGCCCAGTCCGGCCGAGCGGGCGTACCGGACGAGCGCGGCGACGTCGTCGGCGTCGGCGGCCTCGACCACGGCCACCGGCGACTGCTCGACGGCCAGGTTCCAGGCCCGGCCGGCCACGTCGAACCCGGCGTCCCCCGGCAGCAGGACCCGGCCCCGGACGGCGGAGCGCAGCGGGTACGGGGCGTTCATGATCGTGTCCATGAGCCCACACTAGGGTCGGAAAAGACCCGGACTAAGGTGCATTCGCATGACGGATTCGTGGGCCAATCCGGCGCGCCGGCTCGGCAGCGACCTGCATCTGGAACTGGCCGGCTCCGGTGGCCGCCGGTCCGCGCTCACCAGTGCCCTGCGGGAGGCCGTCCGGGACGGGAGGCTGGCCGCCGGTACTCTCCTGCCGCCGTACCGTTCCCTCGCCGCCGACCTCGGCCTGGCCCGCAACACCGTCGCCGCCGCGTACGCCGAGCTGGTGGCCGAGGGATGGCTGGTCGCCCGGCAGGGGTCGGGGACGCGGGTGGCGCCGCGCACCGAGCCCGCCCGGGCTGCCCGCGTCCCGAGCAAGACGCCCGCGCGTCCGGCCCCGGCCGTGCACCACCTGCGGCAGGGCCAACCGGATGCCGCCTGCTTCCCGCGCACCGCGTGGCTGGCGTCCGCGCGCCGCGCCCTGACCGCCGCACCGAACGAGGCGTTCGGGCCGGGCGATCCGCAGGGCCGCCCGGAACTGCGCCGGGCACTGGCCGGGTACCTGGCGCGGGCCCGAGGTGTCCGCACCACCCCGGAACAGATCGTGGTGTGCTCCGGCTTCGCGCACGCGCTGCGCCTGCTCTTCGGTGGCCGGGTGCTGCGCGGGCCGCTGGCGGTGGAGTCCTACGGGCTCCCGTTCCACCGCGCGGTCCTGGCGGAGGCAGGCACCCGTACCGTCCCTCTCACGCTCGACGCGGACGGCGCCCGCACCGAGGAGCTCACGGATCTCGCCGGGGTACGGGCGGCGCTGCTCACGCCCGCGCACCAGTTCCCCACCGGTGGCCCTCTGCATCCCGGGCGGCGTCTCGCCGCGCTGCGGTGGGCGGAGGCGCGGGACGGGCTGATCCTGGAGGACGACTACGACGGCGAGTTCCGGTACGACCGGGATCCGGTCGGCGCGGTGCAGGGCCTGGACCCGGACCGGGTGGTCTACCTCGGCTCGGTGAGCAAGAGCCTCTCCCCCGCGCTGCGTCTGGGCTGGATGGTGCTGCCCGAGCGGCTCGTCGGCCCGGTGCTGGCCGCCAAGGGTGAGCGGGAGGCGTGGGCGGGCGTGACGGACCAGCTCACCCTCGCCGACTTCCTCGACTCCGGCCGGTACGACCGGCACGTCCGCCGGATGCGGCAGCGGTACCGGGCGCGCCGCGACCGCCTGGTCGCCACGCTCGCCGCCCGCGCCCCGCACGTCACGCCGACCGGCGTCGCCGCCGGGCTGCACGCCGTGCTGCGCCTGCCCCCGGGCACCGAACGCACGGTGGTCGAGGCCGCCGCCCGGCAGTCGATCGCGCTCGACGGACTCGCCGGCTTCCGCCACCCGGACGCCACCATGCCCGCCCCCGACGGCCTCGTGGTCGGCTACGCCACCCCGCCCGAGCACGGGTACGGGGCCGCGCTGGAGGCGCTGTGCCGGATCCTTCCCCCGGACCCGTTCCCCCACCGGCCCGGTGTGCCGGCCGGGCCGGCGGGCACCAGCGGTGTCAGGCGTTGCGCGGGCGGTGGGCGACGGTGAGGACGTGGGTGGTCGGCCAGTCCAGCGGCCGGCCGTCCAGGTCGGTGAGGGACGCGACCGGCGCGATCCGGTTGTCGATCACCCAGTCGTTGCGGACCGGCGCCGAGGCCGGGCCGATCTCGAAGCCCGCCTCGGTGAGCAGCTCCGTCCAGTCGGCGAAGCTCAGGCCGCAGAACTGCTCCTTCGTCTCCGACAGCCAGTTGTCCGTGTAGTCCTTGCGGGTCAGGTAGTCCATCGCCGCGCCCAGGCCGAGGCGTACCGCGCCACCGGCGAGCGGCTGGTACGCGAAGCCGAACGCGAAGTCCACGGCGAACTGGTCCAGCCGCGCCCGCGTCGACAGTCCCGAGACGTACCGCCGGACCTCGGCCGAGGTCAGGTCGGCCAGGTCACGGCGGGGCGAGGCGGGGTTGTCGCCGTCGTCGGTACTCAGCCGCAGGATCACCTGCCGGCCGGGGTCGTCCGGTCCGCACACGTCGCTGTTGATCCAGACGCCGCCGGGCACCGTGTGGTCGTGGATGCGGCGGGCGAACTGGAGCAGCGACTCCCGCTGCCGCCCGTACGACCAGATCTCGTGGGTGAGCGCGAAGGTGAGCGTGGTGTCCACCGACCGGTCCTTGAACACCGCGCCGCCGAGGACGTTGCGGTGGAAGAAGTAGACGTTGGCGTTGCGGAACACGCCCTGCGCCTTCTTGTGCAGGCACTCCTGGTAGAGGTGGCGGGCCACCTCCACGCCGATCAGGTCGCTCTCCCGCAGCGTGGCCTCCCGGTCGGCCAGCTCCAGGACCGCGCCCGCGCCGCAGCCGATGTCCACGATGCGCCCGGGCTGCACGTACCGCCGCACCGAGTCCCACTTGCGTTGCGCGGCCGAGGCGAACGCCTCCACGTACGTCCGGTAGTCGCGGGTCACCGTGAGGCCGCCCTCGTCGCCGACCAGCGGGTCGTTCACCACCGACCGGATCGCCTCGACGAGGCGGTAGCGCTCGAACACGTCGATCGTCGCCGGGTGGGTGAGCGTACGCCAGCTCTCGTCGCCGGCGGCCAGGCGCAGCAGCACGTCCCACGGCCGTTCGGGCGTCGCAGGCAGGTCCGGATCGGCCTCGACCTGCGCGATCGCGAAGCCGAGCCGCTCGTACAGCTTGGCGACCTCCGGCGTGGAGCAGGCCACCACCGTGTCGGCGGGCGCGAGTTCGAGCCCGGGGGCCACCGCGATGCTCTTGAGCGTGACCTCCGCGAACGCGTCGGTGTACGCGGTGTCGAAGATCGGCACGGCCAGCGAGCGCAGCCCGGTCAGCACGCTGAACCGCTCGATCGCGGCCTCCCGCCGGTGGTACGCGACGGGGTTGCGCCGGGTGTTCTCGTGGTTGGCCGACGTCACCGCCCAGACCACAGTGGCCTCGTCGCCGGCGAGCCGGCGCAGGTAGTCGGCCTGGAACCGGGTCAGCAGGTGATGCCGCCCCGGGAACAGCACGAAGCGGGTCGGCAGGTCGGTCATCGGCACCTCGACTGGGCGGTGGAGCGGTCGGTGATCATACCGGGACGCGCCAGGAACGCCACAGATGGCCGTACCGGCCGTCGGTGGCCAGCAGCTCCTCGTGCGTGCCCTGCTCCACGATCCGGCCGTGGTCGAGCACGACGATCCGGTCCGCGGCGACCGCCTGGCTGAGCCGGTGCGCCACGATCAGCGTGGTACGCCCCCGCGTGGCGGCCAGCGCCGCACGGTCCAGGTCGCGGGCCCCGGCGCTGCCGGCCTCGGCGGTCGCCTCGTCCAGCACGGCGACGGCGGGCGCGGTCAGCACCAGCCGGGCCAGGGCCACCTGCTGGGCCTGCGCGGCGGTGAGCCGGTGACCGCCCTCGCCCACCGGTGTGGCAAGGCCGTCCGGCAGGGCGCGTAGCCAGGTGGTGGCGCCGACCCGGTGCAGCGCGTCGAGCAGCTCGGCGTCGGTCGCGTCCGGGGCGGCCAGGCGCAGGTCCTCGGCGAGCGGCCCGGCGAAGACGTGCACCTCCTGGCTGACCAGTGCGACGTCGCGCCGGGAGGTGGCGTCGGCGGCCCCGGTCAGCGGCATGCCGTCGAGGCGTACCGATCCGTCGGTGGGCGCGATGATCCCGGCGGCGATGCCGGCGAGCGTGCTCTTGCCGGCGCCGCTGGCGCCGACGAGCGCGACCCGCTCCCCCGGCGCCAGGCGCAGCTCGACGTCGGCGAGCACCAGCGGCCCGTCGTCGTAGTGGTGCCGGCGCACCGTGACGTCCAGCGCCGCCGGGCTCCGTGGGCCGGAGGGCTGGGCGGCCGGGCCGGACCCGGAGGCCGGGCCGGACCCGGAGGCCTGTGCGGTGTCGGGCAGGCTCGCCACGCCGACCAGCCGGGCGAGGCTCGCGCCGGCCTGCAACACCGAGTCGGACTCCAGCAGCAGCAGGCCGATCGGGTTGAACAGGCGGTGGAAGTAGAGCGCGGCGGTGGTCGCCGCACCGACGGTGACCAGGTCGTCGCGGACCAGGAAGAACCCGGCCACGAGCACCGCGGCCAGGCCGAGGAACTCCGACCTGTTGATCCGCAGGCCGAAGCGGGTGTGCAGGTTGAAGATCTCCAGCGACAGGTCGCGCGCCACGCCGGAACGCTCGGCGATCGCCGCGACGTGCGCGTCCTCGGTCCGGTACGCGCGCACCGTCGCCGCGCCGCGCAGCGCGCCGGCCATCGCCTGCGTCCGCTCGCCGGTGGCGACCCGTTCGCGGGCGTAGTAGGGCGCCGAGCGGCGCAGGTACCAGCGCAGCGCCAGCGCGTACGCGGGCGCGGCCACCAGCCCGGCGAGGCCGAGCCGCCAGTCCAGGGCGACCAGCCCGAACACGGTGAGCACGACGGACAGCAGCGCGCCGACGAACGCCGGGCCGCTCACCGCGATCACGTTCGTCACCACCGCCACGTCGTCGCCGACGCGGGCCAGCAGGTCACCGGTGCCGGCTCGCTCCAGCGTCGCCGACGGCAGGTGCAGCGCCCGGTCGAGGACGCGCTCGCGCAGCCGGGCCAGCACCGTCTCGCCGAGCCGGGACGCGAGCGCGGCGCCGAGCGCCGTGAGCAGGCCGGTGAGCACGGCGGCGCCGGCGATCACCGCCACCCGGCCGGCGATCCGGGAGACCGGCGCGTCGGCGATGACGTCGTCGACCAGGCGGCCGAGCACCCAGGGCGCGACCAGGCCGCCGGTGGCGGCGGCGACGAGCACCGTCGCGGCGGCGGCGCTGAGGCCGGGCCGGTCGCGGAACTGGGCGCCGAGCGTGGTCCAGGTCTGCCGGGCGGACGCGACCGGCAGCAACGTCCGGCCGGGGGTACGCGGGTCAGCGGTCACCGCAGTGTCTCCTCGCGGTAGCGGGCGTCGGAGGCCAGCAGGCGCTCGTGCGTTCCCTCGGCGGCCACCCGGCCGTCGGCGATCACCACCACCCGGTCGGTGATCCGCAGCAGGGCCGGGCTGCTGGTGATCAGCAGCGTGCCCCGGGGCGGCACCCGGCGCACTTCGGCCAGCCCGTCGGCGAGCTGCGCCTCGGTGGCCGCGTCGACGGCGGTGGTGGGGTCGTGCAGCACCAGCACGGGCGGGTCGGCGTGCAGCGCCCGCGCCAGCCCGAGCCGCTGGCGCTGTCCACCGGAGAGGTTCGCGCCCCGCTCGACGAGCCGGTGGCCGAGGCCGCCGGGGTGCGCGTCCACCACGTCCTCGGCGGCGGCGGCCCGGACGGCGGCGTGCAGCCGCGCCTGATCGGTACGGGCGCCGGCGGCGAGGTTGGCCGCGACCGTGCCCTCGAACAGCGTCACGTCGTGCGGCTCGACCAGCACGGTGCCGCGCAGCGCGTCGACGTGCAGCTCGTCGGTGGGTACGCCGTCGACACGCACGGCTCCCCGGCGCGCATCCGGCGGCACCCGCCCGGACAGCAGCGCGACCAGCGCCTCGGCGTCGGCCGGGTCGTAGGCGAGCACACCGACCACCTCGCCGGGGCCGACGCGCAGGTCCACCCCGTCCAGTCCGGCGTGCCCGACGGCGTCGAGGGCCAGCCGCGGCCCGTCCGGCTCTGCCGGGGCCGGCGCGTCGCCGGGCCGGGTCAGCGGCTCGGCGCCGAGGACGCGCGCCACCCGGGCGGCGGAGGCGCGGGCCATCGCGAACAGCTGCACGCACCAGCCCATGGTCTGCACCGGCTCGGCGACGAACTGCGCGAGACCGACCACTGTGACCAGCTCGCCGATGGTGAGCCGGCCGCGCAGGGCGAGCCAGCCGGCCACCCCGGCGACCGCCGCGAGGAACAGGCCGTTGGCGGCGGTGGTGAGGCCGAGGTGCAGCCCCTTGGTGTTGGCGGCGCGCAGCGTGACCGCGAGCGCGTTGCGGCTGGCGGCGGCGTACCGGCCGGCGGCGTGGTGCTGGGCGCCGATCCCGCGCAGCACGCGCAGGCCGGAGACGAGGTCCACCGCGAGCGCCGTGGTCTCCGCGAGGGCCTCCTGCTGGGTGGCGCTGCGCCGGGACAGCAGCGGCGCCATCCGCTGCAGCACCAGGACCAGCACCGGTACGCCGACGAGCACACCGAGCCCGAGTGGGACGTCGATGACCAGCAGCGCGGTCGCCGCGACGGTGAGCGCGGTCACCGCGGCGACACCGAACCCGGCCACCCGCACCACGAGCGCGGAGAGTTCGGCGTCGGAGGCGGCGACCGAGAGCAGTTCGCCGTCGCGCAGGCCGGAGCGGTGCCCGCGCGGGTCGAGCGCGCGCTCGGCGATCTCCACCCGCAGCAGGTGCGCCTCCCGCTCCACCGCGGCGAACGCCTGGCGGGCACCGTTGCGGTAGGCGAACGCGAGCACGGCGAACAGGGCCGCGAGGCCGGCGACGGAGTACGCCAGCGCCCACGGGTCGCCGGTCACCACGGCGCGGTCGATGATGAGGCCGATCGCCACCGGCACGAGCGCCTCGGCGACCTGGTGCAGGCCGAGCAGCGTCACGCCGATCAGCACCGGCCGTCGCTGGCGGCGCAACGCCTGACGCAGCACGTGCCGGGCCGTGACGGCGCTGCCGGCGGGGAGCGGGGACACGAGGGGATGCCTCCAGTGATCGAAGTGAGGACAGCCTAACCTCAGCCGTGGTGGCCGAGTCGGGTGGCACGGCTCACCACTGTCTCCACCAGCGGGGCACGGTGACCGCCGGTAATGTTGATCAGGCCGAGAGTGCACCCATATGTCCGCTGCCCCGAGGAGCGACCATGCTCGATCACGCGTCCGGCCGCATCGACATCGCCCGCCTTCAGGAGACGCTCGACGGACCGTGGGCCGAAGTCCGTCAGGCTCACCGCAAACACCTCGACGAGCGCTTCCTCCCGGTCTACGGGGAGACCGGCGACCAGGCGCGCGAGCGGATCACCCGGCTGCTCGGCGAACTCCCGGTCGAGCTGGGCATCGCCGCGGGCTTCCCGGCCGAGTACGGCGGCCGGTCCGACGTGGGCGCCTCGATCGTCGCCACCGAGATGCTGGCGCAGGTGGACCTGTCACTCATGGTGAAGGCCGGCGTGCAGTGGGGCCTGTTCGGCGGCGCGGTCGCCGCCCTCGGCACCAAGCGGCACCACGACGCCTACCTGCGGGACATCGTCGAAGGACGGATCTTCGGCTGCTTCGCGATGACCGAGACCGGCCACGGCTCGGACGTGCAGCAGTTGCGCACCACCTGCGTGTACGACCCGCAGACGCAGACCTTCGACCTGCACACGCCGCACGAGGCGGCGCGCAAGGACTACATCGGCAACGCGGCCCGGGACGGCCGGATGGCGGTGGTCTTCGCCCAGTTGGTCAGCGGTGGGCGCCGCCACGGGGTGCACGCGTGGCTGGTGCCGATCCGCGACGAGCACGGCAACCCGATGCCCGGCGTGACCATCGGCGACGCCGGACCCAAGGCCGGCCTGCTCGGGGTCGACAACGGACGGCTCAGCTTCGACCACGTACGGGTGCCGCGGGACATGCTGCTGGACCGGTACGCGCAGGTGGCCGCGGACGGGACGTACTCCAGCCCGATCGAGGACGACTCCCGCCGCTTCTTCACCATGCTCGGCACGCTCGTGCGGGGCCGGGTCAGCGTGGGCGGCGCCGCGTCGGCGGCCACCAAGGCGGCGCTCGCCATCGCGGTGCGCTACGGCGACATCCGCCGCCAGTTCAGTGACGCCGAGGGCGACCGCGAGGTGCTGCTCAACGACTACCTGGCCCACCAGCGCAAGCTGCTGCCCGCGCTGGCCACCACGTACGCGCTGCACTTCGCCCAGACCGAGCTGGTCGCCGCGCTCGACGAGATCCAGGGCGGCGACGGGCCGGTCGACGAGCACCGGCAACGGGAGCTGGAGTCCCGGGCCGCCGGGCTCAAGGCGGCGCAGACCTGGCACGCCACACGCACCATCCAGACGTGCCGGGAGGCGTGCGGCGGGGCCGGCTACCTGTCGGAGAACCGGCTGCCCAGCCTCAAGGCCGACACCGACGTGTTCACCACGTTCGAGGGCGACAACACGGTCCTGCTCCAGCTTGTCGCCAAGGGGCTGCTGACCGGCTACCGGGACGAGTTCGGCTCGCTGGACGGCTGGGGCCGCGCCTCCTTCGCCGCCGAGCAGGTACGCGAGATGGTGCTGGAACGCACCGCCGCGCGGGCGCTCATCGCGCGGCTGGTCGGCGCCGTGCCGGGCCGCGACGACGAGGTCGCCGTCACCGACCGGGGCTGGCAGCTCAAGGTGTTCGAGGACCGGGAGGAGCACCTGCTCGCCAGCGCGGTCCGCCGCCTGCGCGGCGGCGCCTCCACCAAGAAGGACCGTCCGTTCGACATCTTCAACGACGTGCAGGACCACGTCCTCGCCGTCGCCGCCGCGCACGTCGACCGCGTCACGCTGGAGGCGTTCGTGGCCGGCATCGACGCCACCGCCGACCCGGCGGTCAAGGAGCTGCTGTCGCGGGTCTGCGACCTGTACGCGCTGAGCGTCATCGAGGCGAACAAGGGCTGGCTGCTGGAGCACGGCCGGCTCACCCCGGCCCGGTCGAAGGCGATCACCGGCGTGGTGAACGGGCTGCTCAAGGAGCTGCGCCCGTACATGCGCACGCTCGTGGACGGGTTCGCCATCCCTGATGCCTGGCTGCACGCCGCGATCCTGCGCGAGGAGCCCGCACGGCAGGAGACGATGGCCGCCCACGACGCCGCCGACCCGCAGGCGGCCGGCGCCGAGTCGACGGCCGCCGCCGCCGATTCGCCGGCCGCGGCCCCGTAGCCGTTCGGCCGGTGACGCCGGCGTCAAGGCTCCCGGTCAGCCTCCGGGGGCCGGTGCGGGGCGCGTCCGTGCCGGTGGACCGGGTGTCCCGGCCGGTTCGCCGCCGGTGGTCCGCGACGCGGCGTACCCGCCGGCGCCGATCGCCAGGTACAGCCCGCCGAACAGCCAGAACGCGGCGAACAGGAAGCCGCGTTCGGCCATCGCGAGGATCATGACGAGCGCGCCGGCCAGGGCGGTCACCGCGTATCCCGCCCGGATGCCGTACGCGCAAAGCGCGCCGGCCGCGAGTGGTCCGGCGATCCACAGCGCCGCGCCCACCCAGCCGACACCGACCGAGCCGCCGGCCGACGCGACCGCCACGAGCACCCCGGGCAGCGCCACGAGACCGCCGGTCAGGTAGCGCCACCACCGTCCACCGGCTCCTCGCCGCACGGCCCACGGCACGATCGCCGCCGCCCAGGCCACCAGCGCGAGCGGGAGGTAGTACAGCCCGATCTCGCCGGCCGCGCAGGCGGACACGGTCAGAACCGTCGCGGCGGCGAGCCGCGCCGCGCCGCGGACCCGGCCGGGCAGCACGAGCGGCGCGGCCACCAGGAGCGCCGGCAGCAGGGTGAGCATCGCGATTCCGGCACCGAACCGCCGTACGACGCCCTGCTCGCCCGGCTCGGCCTGGAGCGGGTCCACCGGCACCGCGGACGGCAGCAGGAAGCTCACGCACACGGCGATCAGCACACCGGCCGCCAGCGCGACCAGGGACAGCGTCCGGGCAGCCCGCTCCGCGCCGTCCTGGACGGGCAGGCCCAGTTCCTCCCGCGCCTGGCCCGCCACGGCGTCGGGACCGCCGAGACCGGCGAGGATCTCGGTGAGATCGCGTCCACCGTCCAACGCGTCGGCGATGTGCGCGCGGACGTCCGCGGCGATCTCGTGCGCCGCGTCCGGCGGGATCTCCGACAACTCCGCGCCGAGCGCCCGCAGATAGGTCTCCGCCGCCTCCGGGAGGCCGTCGTCGCTCATGTCTCCTCCGCCATCAGCTCGTCCACGTGCGGCTGGATCTCCCGCCATACCGCCGTGAACATCCGCAGGTGCGCCCGCCCCTGATCGGTGATCGTGTAGTACCGCCGGGCGTGCCCCTGCTCGGGCGTCACCCACCGGGTCTCCACGGTGCCCGCCTGCCGCATGCGGGCGAGCAGCGGATACAGGCTGCCCTCGCTCGCGGTCAGGCCACGGACGGCGAGCCACTCGGCCAGCTCCAGGCCGTACATGTCGCGTCGCGAGAGCAGCGCGAGCACGCAGTACTCCAGCACGCCCTTGCGGATGTTCGTGGTGATCCGCTCACGCGCGCCGTCCATGCTTCGCAAGATACCTTGTCATGCAAGATATCTGGCGCGAGGGGTCCGCGGCAGGCCGCGCACGGCGTACCGCGGACCGGCGTCGCGGGTTCGTCAGAGAGTCTTGTACGAGCCGAAGGTGCCGCGCGTCGTCCAGCCCCGGAAGAGGCCGAGCCCGTACCCGTGCCCGCTGCATTCGGCGGCAGGCATCGACCGACGTGCATTGACACATTTCGTTACGGCGGTGATAGTAACTGCAAAAGCTCCCGCCGGTCCCTCCGCGGGGACGCATCGCGGCGGCGCCACGTCGACGTGGCCGGCACACCGCCACCACCACCATCCAGGGAGCGCTGTCACGACGTCCCCTGGAGGGCGCATGAGAAGACGATCGAAGATCTACGCGGGGCTGGCGGCCGCCCTCGTCCCGCTCGCCTCCGTGGTCGTGGCGCTCGGCGCGACACCCGCGGGCGCCGCGATCGGCGGCTCGGGACCTTACCCCGCCGACTACGAGACCTCGTCGAGCCTGCCCAACCACACCGTCTTCCGGCCCCAGACGCTCCCGTCCGAGCGCCTTCCCGTCCTGGTGTGGGGCAACGGCGCCTGCTCGGCGAACGGCCTGTCGCAGGGCAACTTCCTGCGCGAGATCGCCTCCCACGGCTTCCTCGCCATCGCCAACGGCGCACCGAACGGCTCCGGCTCCACGAACTCCCAGATGCTCACCCAGTCCATCGACTGGGCGGTGGCGGAGAACTCCCGGTCGGGCAGCAGGTACTACAACCGGATCGACACCACGAAGATCGCCGTGGCCGGGTTCTCCTGCGGTGGCCTGGAGGCGTACGCGGTCTCGAACGACCCGCGCGTCACCACCACCGGCATCTTCAGCAGCGGCCTGCTCAACGACGCCGACGACTACCAGCTGCGGAGACTGACCAAGCCGATCGCGTACTTCGTCGGCGGGCCCAGCGACATCGCGTACCCGAACGCGATGGACGACTGGGGCAAGCTGCCGGCCGGGCTGCCCGCCTTCATGGGCAACCTGAACGTCGGGCACGGCGGCACGTACGACCAGCCCAACGGCGGCGAGTTCGGCCGCGTCGCGGTGCTCTACCTCAAGTGGCGCCTGAAGGGCGACGTCAGCGCCGGCGCCAGCTTCGTCGGCCCGGACTGCGGTCTGTGCCGCAGCCAGTGGAGCGTCCAGCAGAAGAACCTGACGCTGGACGGCCCGCCGCCCACCACTCCCCCGCCCACGACCCCGCCGCCCACAACCCCGCCACCCACGACGCCGCCGCCGACCACGCCGCCGCCGGGCGGGGCCACCTGCACCGCCGTCTACGCCGTCCAGGACCAGTGGAACGGTGGCTTCGTCGCCAACGTGACGGTCACCGCCGGGAGCACCGCGCTGACCGGCTGGCGCGTGACTCTCACGCTGCCGGGCGGCGCCGCGATCAGCTCGCTGTGGAACGGCGTGCCCAGCGGCACCAGCGGCACCGTCACCGTGGCCAACCAGAGCTACAACGGACGGCTGGGCGCGGGGCAGACCACCACCTTCGGATTCCAGGGCACCGGGACCGGCGGCGGCGCCACCGCCACCTGCGCCGGGAACTGAACCACCTCGGCGGGGCCGGCTCCGGACGCCGGCCCCGCCGACGTGGGTTGGGCCAGGGTTCCGCCGGACGGTTGCCACCAGCAGTTCGGCACCCCGTCGCGCCGCCATCGCCCTCCCCCGCCCGTCCCGCGTGGCCCCGACGAGCCGGTCGGCGGCGGAGTTGCGTACGTCTGCGGTCAGACGACGGCGGGGACGCGGGAACGCGTGATGCCGCGCAGGCGAACGGCGTCCTCGCGGGGAGGCGCCCCGAACTGGCGGCGGTACTCCCGGCTGAACTGCGACGGGCTCTCGTATCCGACCCGCGCGCTCACGCCGGTGACGTCGTGGGGATGCGTGGCGAGCAGGAGCCGCGCCTCCTGCAACCGGATCTGCTTCTGGAACCGGATCGGGCTCATCGCCGTCACGGCCTGGAAGTTGCGGTAGAAGGCCGACACGCTCATCCCGGACAGCCGGGCCAGCTCCTCCACCCGGAACGACTGCGCATGGTGGTCGCGGATCCACCGCACCGCCCGGGCGACGTGGCTGAGGCTGCTGTCGGCCAGGCCGAGCTGCCGGACGGCCCCGGTCTGTTCCCCGGTGAGCAGGTGCCACAGGATCTCCCGTTTGACCAGGGGCGCGAGCACCGCGACGTCCCGGGGCCGGTCCAGCAGCCGCAGCAACCGGATCACCGCGTCGCCGAGTTCGTCCGGCGCGTCGCTGACCACCAGGCCCGAGGGCGTTGCGCCGGGCACGGGCGGAAGGTCGCCCGGCGCCGCCTGCAACAGCAACTCCGCGACCGTGGGCGGGTGCAGCACCAGCCCGAACCCCAGCGCCGGCGAGTCGGCGCCGGCCCGGGTGAAGCGGCCGGTGACCGGCAGATCGACCGACGCGACGAGGTACTGACCGGCGTGGTACTCGTACACGCGGTCGCCCAGCGCCATCCGCTTCGCCCCCTGGGCGATGAGTGCCATGACGGTGCCGGACATCGACGTGGCCGGCGGACTCTGCCGCTCGACCTTCGAGATCAGCACTCCGTCGATGGCGGTGCTCATGTCCGGCCGCGCGTGACGGGCCAGCAGCGTTCGCAGCTCAGCCAGATCCACCCGCCGATTAAAGCACGACCGATCCTCTCGGGGCGAGTAGGATCAGGCAAGTCTTCGCGAGCATCTGTCTAACGTTCTTGCTGCTCAAGCTGCTTCCATTGGGGAGTCGGATTTCCGGGACGAGCCCGGATATGACAATTCAGGAGGCACTGCGATCACCGTCCGCCACGGGTTCCACGCCACCATGACCGCCCGGCCGGGTAGGGCTGACGACCTGGCCGGGCTGCTGCTCGGCGCGCCGTCCCTGCCCCATCCGGACTGCCTCGTCTTCCTCGTGTCCCGCTCGGCCTCCGACCCCGGCGTCGTGCACGTCGTCGAGGGCTGGACCAGCGCCGAGGCACACCGCCGGTTCTTCGCCGGAGCGGAGGCCCAGGATCTCGTCGCCAGGCTCCAGCCGCTGCTGGCCGGCGAGCCGGCGTACACGGACGCGGTTCCGGTCGGCGGGAAGGCGCGTTTCTGAACCGGCTGCCGCCGCCGGCCCGCCCCGATCCCCGTCACCGGAAGGACCCTCTGATGAACTCCCCTCGACCGGACCTCGACCCCGAGTTCCTCGCGCCCGTGGCCGAACTGCCGTCCATGCCGCCCCTGGGCCCCGAGGTGATCGAATTCGTACGCCGGCTCCCCCAGCCGCCGATCGAGACCCACCTGCGCGACCGCGCGGTGCGACGGCGTGAGGTCACCGTTCCCGCCGCGGACGGAACGCCGATCCCGCTGTCCGTCCTCAGCCCGGCCGAGCAGGCGACCGGGGCGCCCTGCGTCTACTGGATCCACGGCGGCGGGATGATGTGGGGAGACCGCTTCTCGAACATCGACGTCCCGCTGGAGTGGCTCGACCGGTTCGGCGCGGTCGTGGTCACCGTCGACTACCGGCTGGCCCCGGAGGCCACCGGCACGACCCTGGTCGACGACTGTTACCACGGCCTGCGCTGGGTGGCCGGCAACGCCGCCGCCCTCGGCATCGACCCCGGCCGTGTCGTCGTGGCCGGCGCCAGCGCCGGTGGCGGCCTGGCGGCCGGGGTCACGCTGATGGCGCGCGACCTCGGTGGACCGGCCGTCGCCGCCCAACTGCTGTCGTGCCCGATGCTCGACCACCGCAACGACACCACGTCCAGCCGGCAGTACACCGGCCCGGACGGCGTGTGGACCCGGGAGATGAACGAGTTCGGGTGGCGCAGCGTCCTCGGCGACCGGACCGGCGAGGAGGTCTCCCCCTACGTCTCCCCCGCGCTCGCCGGGGATCTGTCCGGCCTGCCGGCCACGTACATCGACGCCGGGACGGCGGAGGTCTTCCGCGACGAGGACGTCGCCTACGCGACCCGGATCTGGGCCGCCGGAGGCCGGGCCGAACTGCACATGTGGGCCGGCGGCTTCCACGGTTTCGCGGCGCTGTTCCCGCACGTGCGCGTCTCGGCCGCGGCCCGGCGGGCGCAGGCCGACTGGCTCGCCCGGGTCCTGGACCCCCGCCCCGGGCACCGGGACTGACACCTGGGACGCACGGCCGGCGCGAAGCGCTCGCGCCGGCCGTGCCCCGGCAGGGCTACGTCACGGGCAGGGGCCGCCGGCGCAGACGTCGATCACCTTGCCGGTGAGCAGGAACACCGCCTTCTGCCGCTGGGCGCCGGGCTGGGCGCGCGGGAACTCGTGCGAGTCCTCGCCGTACTCCGGTCCGGCCGGTGCGAGGTTGGTCGGCGGCGGCGCGTACGCGGCACCGCTGTTCCAGACCACCATCGCCGAGCCGGCGTACGGGTACCTGCGGATCGGCGCGATGCCCCAGAACGGCCGCACGTCCGGCGACCAGCCGGGGGCGAGCGCCGGGGTGTGCAGGCGCGCGCCGATGGTGCGCGCCTGGACCTCCGCCGCGGCGGTCGAGACCTGCTGGTCGGCGAACGCCACGTGCATCAGCACCCGGTGCGCCGGGGTACGCGGCAGCGGCCGGTCGGTCATGTGCTGGGCGTATCCGTTGGCCTCGGACCGGTCCCACAGCATCTGGAGCAGACCGAAGATGATCTGCTGGTCGATCCGGTCCGGGTAGTAGCCGTCCATGACGGTCTGGAACGGGGCGAAGTCCACACTGCGTTGCAGCAGCGTGGAGTAGTTCATCGCGGGCACGCCGAGCACCGAGCGGGTCCAGTCCTGGGCGATGGCGGTGAGCGCGCCGCCGTTGATGCCGCCCTGGCTGTTGCCGTCGTAGTGCAGCCCGCCGGCCACGTCGATCAGCGGTCGCCCGGCGCCGTCGCGGAACGCCGGGTGGGCGGCGAAGCCGTTGCGGTGGATCATCGTCCGGCCCAGGAACAGGAAGTTCAGGAAGCTCTGCTGGAGCCGGTCCGCCACCGCGGGGAAGGCGCTGAGGTCGGTGAAGGCGCCCGCCACGTACGGGACGTCGGCGGCGGCCATGCCGATCCAGCTCGTCGCGCAGAAGGTGAAGTCGTACGTCTGCGACATGGTCTTGACGTTCCCGGCGTTGATCTCGGTGGGCCGGCCGAGCAGGCCGTGGCCGTAGAGCGAGAGGTGGGCCGGTCGCGCGGCGGACGCGCTGCGCGGGATGTTGCAGACGAAGTCGGCCGCCACGGTCGTGCCGGACGGTGTGGGCAGCGCGTTGCGCGCCGGCGGGGTGCCGTCGCCGCCGGGCGGCCCGTAGTGCAGCCGGGAGCCCGGCCCGCCGTCACCGGTCAGGTAGGACGGTACGGCGACGGTGCCGGTCACCTGCCGGGCGATCAGCGGATCCTGCTCCGGCGTGTAGTCGGTGACCTGGGTGACGGTGAACGCGGGCGCGCGGCGGCCGAGCGCGGCGAACGCGCTGTCCCGGACCGCCAGCATCCGCCCGGTCAGGCCCTGCCGGCTGGCGACCGTGAAGTCCCAGGCCAGGTAGAGGCTGTGCCGCTCGACGCCGGCCCGGCTCAGGTCGGCGAGGATCCGCTTCATCTGCGGCGCGCGGGAGTCCCGGCGATCGAGGCCGGCGCCGGTCACGTACGCGCGGAACGCCTTCGGCGCCGGGATCAGCGCGCCGTCGCCGTCGCGCATGCCGCGCAGGCCCACGACGTACCGGGCGCCCTCGGTCAGCGCCACCGCCGGCCGGATGATCAGCGCCTGCCGGTCCGGGCTGCCCGCGGCGTGCGCGTCCAGTTCCGCCCAGTACGGCGTACGCCTGCCGGTGCGGGCGTCGAGCAGCACGATCGGCGCGTCCGGCGCCAGCGAGCGGCCGACGTCGGTGACCGGCGCGATCCGCGTCCGCGCGACGTCGAGGCCGGGTACGCGCGCCAGGATCGGCGAGCCGGGGCTGAACCCGTCCTGCCGGTTCCACTCGGCCGGGTCGATCGGCACGCCGAGCACGTTGGCGGGCATCGCGGAGGCCGCGAACCGGACCCGCTTGCCGGTCGGGGCGCTGCGGTCCGGGACGGTGAAGTAGTCGTTCGGGAACGGCAGCAGGCAGGCCGCCGGGTCGATCGGGTCGCAGGACCGCTGCCCGGCCGGGGCGGGAGGCGCGGACGGCGCCGCGGCGGCGCCGGAGCCGAGCAGCACGGCCGATGCGGTCACCAGCGCGGACACGGCGAGACGGAGCCGTCTGGGGGTGGGCACGCGTGTCTCCTTCGACATCGGACGGTGGTGTTCTTCCTACGCTCGCGCACAGATCTCGGCAAGGGCCGCACATTCATCAGGTCCAGGTCGAGCCGGCCGGCGGCGCGCCGAGGGCGGCCGACAGGTCCCGGGCGGCCCGCTCGATCCCGCCGGCTGCCGCCAGCGCGAACACGAACCGGTCCGGCCGCAGCACCACCAGGTCGGCGCCGTGCCGCCGCAGTCACCCGCCGAGCACCCCGTCGGCGTCCACCGCGTCGGCGTCGACCCGCAGCTCGTACCCCCGGGGGTGGCTGCGCAGGACGCGCGCCGGCTCGCGGTGGGACCGTTGCGGCTCCACGGCCCGGCGCAGCCCGGCGACGTACGTGCGCAGCGTGGTCTGCGCGCTGGCCGGCGGTCGTGCGTCCCAGAGCGCGTCGACCAGCCAGTCGGCGGCGACGAACCGGTTCGGCCGCAGCAGGAACAGGGCCAGCAGTGCCTGCTGCTTCGGCCCGCCGAGGGGCACCACCCGCCCGTTCCGGACCACCTCCGGCGGGCCCAGCACGCGGAACTGCACAGTCACGTCGACGACGACCCCATCGAGCCGAGTATGGCAGCGCCCGGTCCACTCCGGACACCGACGATCGGTCAGGGCACGGTGAGCGGCGTGCCTGCTCTCCGCACCTCCCCCATGAAGTGCAGAATCTCCTCGTGGTTCGTCGACATGACCGCGGTCATGGCGCCGGTGCGGTAGTAGATGTCGACCCGGATCGGTTCCGGCTCCAGCGAGACCGGCTCGTCGGCGCGCATCCGGGCGAGGACGCCCGGCACGTCGTACGCCAGGGTCACGTCCGGGCGGTGGAAGTACTCGACGCCGCCGATCTCGACGACGGGGAGCCCGTCCGGTTCGCAGACCGGCTGGGTCAGCAGGTCGTAGCGGTACACCTCGTCGAGGAACGGGCGGACGTCGGCCGCGAGCTGCCGCGAGACCACCTCCTCCCACCACAGCTCCAGCGCGCGCCGCCCGTCCGCCTCGGTGAAGAGGTAGCCGATGGCGGCCGCGTACGCCGGCGCGCCGCCGCCGTGTCCGCGCATCGCGGCCTCCCGCAACGGGATCGCCTCCCGCGCCGAGGTGGTGTCCGCCCAGTCGGCGAGGCTGTTGAGGACCCGGGACTGCTCCCACCCGGCCAGCCGCCGCAGCGGCAGCCAGCAGTGCCGCAGGACGGCGTTCTCGGCCATCACGCGGGCCCAGAACAGGAACCGCTGCATCACCGCGTTGTCCTCGAACGTCATGGTGCGGTGGGCGAGCACGTACTCGAAGTCGTCGTTGTCGCCGCGCAGCGCGACGATGCCGTACAGCTCCTTGTTCTCCGCGTACTCGGTGTTCGGCAGCAGCATGATCGGGTAGACGGCGATCCGGGACACGTGCTGGGCGAGTTCGTCGTACCCGGCCAGGAACGACTCGACCGTGTCGCCCGGCGCGCCCCAGATCAGCTCGGCGTAGCAGTCCAGCCCTTCCCGGTTGAGCCACCGCACCAGGTCACGCCAGTCGTTGACCTTCATGTTCCGCCGGCGCATCAGCGTCAGGGCGTCCGGGTTGAGCGACTGGAGGGCCAGCGTGAAGGAGCTGCGCAGCCCGGCCTCCTTCATCCGCCGCACGATCTCGTAGAACACCTTCGACTTGTTCTTGGCCCACGAGCTCTCGAAGGCCAGCGGGAAGCCGTGACGCCGCTTGATGTCGATGAGGTCGTCGACGAGTTCCAGGTCGATCGGCAGCATGCCGAAGTTGGCGTCGCAGGCGACCACCGTGTGCACGCCGCACCGGGCGAACAGTTCCAGCTCGGCGCGCAGCCGTTCCCGGGAGAACGCGCGTACCCGCTGGCCGACCGCGCCGCCCCAGTAGCAGAACGAGCACTTGTACGGGCAGCCGCGGTTGGTCTCGAACAGCGCGACGTCGTACCGGAACCGGCCGTCGGCGTCGAGCAGTTCGACGGCTCCGGTGAGGAACGGCGACGGGATGATGTCGAGATCCTCGATCCGGGGCCGGTCCGGGTTGGTGACCACGCCGCCGTCGGCGCGGTGCCAGGAGATGCCCAGCACCTCGCCGAGGTCGTTCGCGGGCGCGCCGGCCAGCCGGGCGCGGAGCAGGTCGAGGAAGGTCAGCTCGCCCTCGCCGTTGACCACCACGTCGATCTCCGGGTAGAGCCGGAACACGCGGGCGGCCTGTGCGCTGACGTGGGTGCCGCCGAAGAGGACCCACCCCTGCGGGTTGAGCTGCTTGTAGGTGGCGGCGAGCGCGCCGAAGGCGCGCTGGTTCCAGCCGAAGACGGAGAACCCGACCACGTCGGGCAGCGGGCCGGCGAACAGCCGGGCGGCCATCTCCCCGTGCGTCACCCGCCCCCGGAAGTTGCAGATCTCCACCGACACCCGGGCGTCCAGCTCGGCGTCGCCGGACACCATCGCCTTGAGGTACGCCGAGGCGAGCGGCAGCGACTCCAGCGGCATGTCCCAGACGCCCTGCTGCACCAGGACCACCCGAAGGCGCCGGTCCGCACCGCCGGCGCCCGTCTGGCTGTGCTCCACCGATCCGCCGCCCTACTTGCGGTAGACGGTGATGTGCCGCTCGTCGGAGTCGCGCAGTGGTCGTCCGTCCCAGTGGCCCCAGCGCGACTCCATGGTGAGCCCGCCGAGGCGGGCCATCAGGTCCATCTCGGACGGCATGACGGTGCGGATGCGCATCGGGAAGAACCGGATGCCGTCGGGCCGCAGGACCGCGAACTGGATCGACGAGCACTGGGAGATCCGCTCGCGCCGGGTGAACGTCATCACGACGTGGTCCTTCTCCACCCGTACGGTCTGGGTGCGCTGGTTGCGGTCGTACCGCGCCGGGTCGGGTATCGACGTCTGGATCACGAACCGCCCACCCGGCTCCAGGACGTCGGCGACCTTCTGGAAGCAGCGGATCTGCTCCTCCTGGTCGGTGATGAACGGCAGGGTGTCGAAGACCGCGTACGCCAGGGAGAACTTGTACGGCAGCGTGAAGTCGGTGAAGTCCTGCACGTGCACGTGCACCAGCTCGCCGCCGGGTTTGGCGCGCAACTGCGTCAGCATCCCCTCCGACGCGTCGATGCCGTGCACCTCGATGCCCTTGCGGGCCAGCGGGACGGCGACCCGGCCGGTGCCGACGCCGAGTTCGAGGACGGGACCGCCACCGGCGTTCTCGGCGAGCCACTCGATCGTCTCCTCGGTGTCACCCGGGTCGCCGGCCCATCCCGTCCCGTCGAAGACGTCGGCGACCGCGTCCCCGTAGGTGAAGATCTCGAAGCCTTCCACCGTGTTCTCCTCCACGCCGGTCATTGGGGTACCGGCGAATCGTGGCGGACGAGTGCGCCTGACGCTGCGCTGTTCTGAGCACGAAGTGAGAGCAACTCGATTGGCGTGACGGTGGCGCCGCCGACGGTTCAGCCGGTATGCTGCCGAACCTTCGGCGCCCCCTGTCCATTCGCAACCGTCTAATGAGCAGGCCGGTCGCGACACACCCGGCGACCGTGGCGTGGACGACGGCGGATTGCTAGGCTCGGGCCACGCTTTCGATCGGACGACAAATCTCCAGGAGACGTGAATGGCTGTCGGTCGCTTGGCGGCGGTAACACTGGATTGTTCCGAAATCGCCCCGCTGGTGGCCTTCTACCGGGAAGCGGCCGGCCTCGAGCCGGTGCACGAGTCGGAGTCCGGCGCGTTCCTCAGCAACGGTGACGGCGTCGCCGTGGCGTTGCAGCGGGTGGAGAACTACCGGCGTCCGGAGTGGCCCGGGCAGACGGTTCCCCAGCAACTGCACCTCGACCTGGCCGTCGACGACATCGAGGCGGCCGAGACCGAGTTGCTGCGCCTGGGTGCGACGAAACCCGCCGACCAACCCGGGGACGCGAAGTGGCGGGTCTTCCTCGACCCGGCCGGTCACCCGTTCTGCGCCTCGGTTTGGGACTGAAAAAGAACCACGGAAGGAATGAGACAAGGTGAGCACCGCGACCGCTTCATTTACGCTCGACTCCTGGGACGAAGACGAGTGGCAGGAGACCCCCGACGGCATGAAATTCTCGCGGGCCTCGGTCACCAAGACGTATTCCGGTGAACTCGAGGGCACCAGCCGCGCGCAGTTCCTGTTCGCCTATGGCAAGGGCGGCGCCGGATACGTCGGCCACGAGGTGATCGAAGTGTCGATCGGCGGTTCCAAGGGCAGTTTCATGCTCCAGCACCAGGCCGTCGGGTTGATGAGCGACGAGGAGGGCGGCGCCGAGTGGCACATCGTGCCGGGGACCGGCACCGAGGGGCTCGCCGGCATCCAGGGCACCGCCACCATGCGCAAGCTGGAGGACGGCAGCCACACCTTCACGCTGAACTACGAGCTCCTCGACGAACTCGTCTGACGTCCTGAGATCGAGGCGGAGGGCCGTTACCGGGAAACCGGGAGCGGCCCTCCGCTTCGGGCGGTCACGGCACGTCCGCCGCCGCCGTAACGGGCCGCGCGGCGTCCAGCAGCATCCTGCTCGCCTCGTGGCGCGGGTTGCCGAACACCTGCTCGACAGTCCCCTCCTCGACGATCCGCCCGCCGCTGAGCACGGCGACCCGGTCCGCGTTGCGGGCGATCACACCGAGGTCGTGCGTCACGATGAGCACCGCCAGGCCCAGCGTCCGCCGCAGCGAGTCGAGCAGGGCCAGGACCGAGGCCGCCACCTGGGCGTCGAGGTTCGACGTGACCTCGTCGCAGACGAGCACGTCGGCCCCGGCGGCGAGCGCACGGGCGATGGCGACGCGTTGCCGCTGCCCGCCGGACAGCTCCCGCGGCAACCGCGACGCCAGCTCCCCCGGCAGGCCGACGAGCCCCATCAGCCGGCGGGTCTCCGCCGTCACCGCCTCGGCCGTCATCCCACCGGCCAGGCGGACCACCCGGCCGATCGCCGCGCCCACCGGCCGCCGCGGGTTGAGCGACCCGCCGGAGTCCTGCGGGATGAGCTGCAGGCGGCGCCGCTGGTGCACCGGCCGGCGCCCGAGCGTCGGCTCCAGGACCTCGCCGGACAGCGTCACCCGGCCCGAGCTGGGGCGCAGCGTTCCGACGACGGCCCGGGCGAGCGTCGTCTTGCCGCAGCCCGACGTGCCGAGCAGGGCCAGCGCCTCGCCGGCGCGCAACCGCAGGGACACGTCGTCCAGGACGACCCGCCCGCCGCGCGGCACGGTCAGCCCGGACACGGTCAGGACCTCCGCGCCGCGCTCCGGCGTGGCGGCGCGGCGGCGCATCTCCGTCGGCAGGTCCGGCACCGCGGCGAGCAGGTCCCGGGTGTACGCGGCGGCCGGGCGGGTGAGCACCCGCGCGGTCGGTCCCTCCTCCACCACGACGCCGCCCCGCAGCACGATCAGGCGATCGGTCATCCGGGCCGCCGCGGCGAGGTCGTGGGTGACGAACACGACCGCCAGCCCACGGTCGGCGGAGAGCCGGTCCAGCTGGTCGAGCACCTGCTTGCGCACCAGCCCGTCCAGGCCCGTGGTCGGCTCGTCCAGCACCAGGCCGCGCGGGTCGCCGGCCAGCAGCCGGGCCAGCGCCAGGCGTTGCTGCTGGCCGCCCGAGAGCTGGTGCGGGTACCGGCGCAGGAAGGCCCGGTCGCCGGGCAGGCCCACCTCGACCAGCCCTCGGCTCACGGCCGTCTCGGACCGGTCCGCGGCCAGTTCCCGGATCTGCGCCCGGACCCGCAGCGTCGGGCTCAGCGCCGACGGCGGATCCTGCGGGAGGTACGCCAGCACCCGCCGCCGGACCCGGCGCACCGCGGCGCCGGATGCCGTCAGCACATCGTGCCCGTCGACCACGACCGTGCCCGCGGCCACCCGCAGTCCGCGCCGTACCGCGCCGACGAGGGCCATCGCCAGCGTCGTCTTGCCCGCCCCGGACTCGCCGACGACGGCGACCCGCTCGCCCTCGGCGACGCGCAGCGACAGGTTCTCCAGGACGGCCCGGCCGGAGGTGTCCTCGACCCGCAGCCCACTGATCTCGATCATCGCAGCACCCGCCCGACGATCCGGTCGATGCCGAGGTTCGCGGCGACGGTGAGCACACCGAGCAGGATCGCCGGCACCGCGACGCCCCACGGGGTGAGCTGGATGCCCTCGACGTTCTGGCTGATCATGGCACCCCAGTTCGGGCCGCCGGAGCCGAAGCCGAGGAACGCCGCCGCCGCCGTCAGCGTGACCGCGATGGCGAGGCGGGTGCCGAAGTCGGCGAGCACCGGCCGGACGATGTTCGGCAGGATCTCCCGGACGATCACCGACAGGTGCGAGTCGCCGCCGGCGTAGGCGGCCACCACGTAGCCGTCCTCGACCGCGCGGAGCGTCTCGGCCCGGGTCACCCGGGAGACGAACGGCGTGCCGGTCAGCACCACCACGATGATCATCGTCGTGGCGCTGTACCCCCAGCCGTGCAGCAGCACCAGCAGGATCAGCACCGGCGGCAGGCCCAGCAGCAGGTAGTCCAGCCGGGACACCACGGCGTCGGTGACCCCGGCGAAGTAGCCGCCGAGCAGGCCCAGCACCAGTCCGAGCACTGTGGCCAGGATCGTCGCCACCACCGGCACGGCCACCAGCGGCCGGCCCCCGGCCAGCACCCGGTCCAGCACGTCCCGCCCGGCGCTGTCGGTGCCCAGCGGGCTGCCCGCCGTCGGGGCGCTGTAGGGCAACCCGACGATCCGCTCCGGCTCGCCGGCGAACAGCGGGCCGAACAGCGCGATGCCCAGCACGACCAGCACCACGGCCGCGGCCGTCCCGGCGAGCAGCCACCGCGCCGCCCTCATCGGGCGGCCACCCGCAGCCGGGGGTCGACCGCGAGGACGAGCAGGTCGGCCACGATGAACGAGACGAGGATGATCGCGGCGAGGAGCAGCCCGACCCCCTCCAGGACGGCGGTGTCGTGGTTGCGGACCGCCGCCACCAGCGTCTGCGACAGGCCCGGGTAGTTGAAGACGACCTCGACCACTGTGGTGCCGCCGAACAGCCCGGACAGCAGCCACGCGAACGTCTGCGCGCACGGCGGCACCGCCGCGGGCAGCAGGTGCCGCGCCACGACCACCCGCTCGGGCAGCCCGGCCAGCCGGGCCGCCTCGACGTGGGGCATCGCGTCCGCGTCGATGACCGTCGCCCGCACGATCCGGCTCGCCCACGCCGCGCCGAACAACGTCAGCGCGGCCACCGGCAGCACCAGGATCTCCGGCCGGTCCAGCGGTCCGCCGCCCAGCGGTGGCAGCGAGATCGCCGGCAGCAACGGCCACAGGTCGGCGAAGACCAGCACGAGCAGACCGGCGGTGACGAACTGCGGGATCGACACCGCCACCACCGCGACGGCCGACACCGCCCGGTCCACCCGTCCGCCCGGCCGCAGCCCGGTGAGCAGCCCCAGTCCCATCGCCAGCGGCACCGTCACCGCCGCGGTGAGGCCGACCAGCAGGCCGGTGGCGGCCAGCGGCTCGGCCACGACGTCCACCACCGGCCGGTGCATCGAGGTGCTGGTGCCCAGGTCGAGGCGCAGCGCCGCGGTCCCCCACTCGACGAACCGCACCGGCCAGGGCCGGTCCACACCGAGCTCGGCCCGGCGCTGCTCGACCTCCTCGATGGTGGCGTCGGGCCCGAGTGACGCCGACGCGGCGTCACCCGGGAGCACCTCCGAGCCGGCGAAGAGCACCACCGCCACCGCGAACAGCGTGGCCACCGTCGCCAGCAGCCGTCGGGCCAGGAACCCGAGCGCGGTCACGCCGGCCCGGTCGCCCGGTCGAACAGCTGGACCGACTGCATCGTGCGGACCCCGCTGATCCCCTTACGGGCGGCGTCCAGCTGCTCCTGGAAGCCCCACAGCAGGTCGCCGCCCTCCTTGTAGAACTCCTCCTGCAACGCCTTGAACGCCTCCGCGCGGGCGTTGTCGTCAACGGTCGCCTGGGCCTTCGCCAGCCGCGCCTGGTAGGCGGCCGACGTGCCGGTGACGTTGAACGGCGCCTTGCCGTGGGTGACCGCCGACAGGTGCACGGCGGCCGGCCGGTTCACGTAGTAGAACGCCTGGAACGGGTGCGTGGCCAGCGTGGTGAGGTCGGCGTAGTAGGCGTCGGGCGAGATCTCCTGGAGGGTCAGCTCGACACCCGCCTCCTTGAGCTGCTGGGCCATCAGCCGGCTGGCGTTGAGCATGCCGGGGACGATCTCGCCGGTCCGCAGCGTCAGCTTCGTGATCCCGGCCTCGGTGAACAGCCGCTTCGCCTGCTCCAGGTCACGGGCGCGCGCCGGCAGGTCGGCGTAGCCGGGCAGGCTCTTGCCGACCACGTCGTCGGCGGTCGAGCCGAGCCCGAGCAGCGCGTTGTCGACCAGCGCCTGCCGGTCCACCGCGAGCCGGACCGCCTGGCGGACCCGGACGTCGTCGAACGGCGCGAGCTTCTGGTTCATCGCGAACGACAGCGCGTTGGCGTTCGCCGGACCGCCGCGTACGACGGTGAGCTCGCTGTTCGCCGCCTCCGTCTTCGCGCCGGTGGAGCTGATGCTGACGGCGTAGTCGACCTGCCCCGCCTTCAGCGCCGACAGCCGGGCGCCGGCGTCGAGGATGCCGACCACCTGGAGTTCGGCGACGCTCGGCTTGCCACCCCAGTACTGCTCGTTGGCGACCAGCCGGGTCGTGGTGCCGTTGCGCTCGGCCAGCCGGTAGGGGCCCGATCCGATCGGCTTGCTGAACTCGGTCATGCCGGCCGGGAAGACCGGCGAGAAGACGACGAGGACGGCTTCCTTGAAGTCGCCGCGCGGGGTCAGCAGCGGCACGGTGACCGTGCGGTCGTCGACGGCTGTCACCTTGGCGAGGTCGACGTTGGCGTAGACGGAGGCCCGGTTGCTGGGCTTCGCGCCCAGCGTACGGATGCTGTGCACCACGTCGGCGGCGGTGACCGGCTTGCCGTCGTGGAACGTCACCCCGGAGCGCAGGTTGATCGTCCACACGCTGCCGTCGGCGTTGGGCTGCACCGACTCGGCGAGCTGGTACTTGTACTCGCCGTTGTCGAGCACCATCAGCGAGTCGTACACGTGCCGCATGACGATGAGCGTCGCGCCGATGCTGGTCAGCAGCGGGTTGCCGGCCTCGGCGTCGGTGACCGCGTTCGGCGCGCCCACCTTCAGCACCGCCAGCGACCCCCCGCCGGCCGCCGCCGGCGACGGCTCCTCGTCGTCGCCGCAGGCCGACAGCAGCGGCACGCCGGCCACCGCGGCGCCCGCGACGAGGCCCATCCGGAGCAGCGCGCGGCGATTGAACGGCGAGTCGTACGGGGTGGGCGACATGGTTCCTCCACAAAGAGTCGTGCCGGTGAAATCGGATCGCAAGACGTCTGCGGATCTGACGGTCGCCGATCATCGGCACGGGTGTCTGCTCAATAGGGCGCGGTGTCAGGTGGCCGTCGGGGCGGACATCAGCGCCATCAGTTCCGGGGTGTACAGCTCCCGCAGCGACACGATCCCGGCCACCGCGTCGAAGTAGCGGGTGGTCAGCTCGGGGCTGCTGCCGACGGCGCGCAGCAGCGCGCGGCGCTTGTCCCGGGCCTCGGCCTGGGCCACCAGCAGGGTCGCCTGGTAGTTCTCCATCAGCCGCTGCTCGCGTTCCCGGTCGTACTCGGCCAGCGCGGCGTCGAGCCGTGTCCGGTCCTCCAGGTGCTCGCCCACCGACTCGGCGAGCAGGTCGGCCTGCATGAACGCGTCGGAGATGCCGCGCGCGGTCAGCGAGTCCTTGTGGTGCCCGGCGTCGCCGGCGAGCGCCCAGCCGGGGCCGTGCGCGCGGCGGAAGAAGTTCTGCTGGTCGCCGGTGCCGTGCACGGCGCCGAGCCGGCGGCCGCGCTCCATCTGCTCGTACAGCCGTGGCGCGTTGGTCCGGACGTTGTCGAGGTAGGCCGCGCGCGCGTCGTGCCGGACCTCGTCGAAGCGCTGCTGCGGGTAGTAGGCGGCGATGAGCACGGCACCGTCGTTCGTCGGCACCGCGGACACCCAGCCGGTGTCGCCCTCGTACATCTCGAAGTGCGTCTCCGGCCCGTCCCAGAACGCGTAGTACGCGCAGGTCAGCGGCGGGTGGGCGGTCGTCGTCGGCGCGTTCACGAGCCCGGCGACGGTGGAGCGCATCCCGTCGGCGCCGACGACCAGCGCGGCCCGCTCGTCGCCGCGGTCGGTGCGCACCCCGACGACCCGGTCGTCCTCCCACAGCAGGCCGGTGACCCGGCAGTCGTCGCGGAACTCGGCGCCGGCGTCGACCGCGGCGCCGGCCAGCAGCGGGTCCAGGATCGAGCGGCGGGGCGCGTACGCCGCGCGGATGCCGTCGATGCCGCTGCAGCAGCCCTCGACGCGCACGTCACCCAGCTCGTAGACGACGTGGTCCAGCGGCGGGCAGCCGGTGGCCCGCAGCGCGTCCAGCAGGCCCCAGCGGGCCAGCCGCGCGACGCCCGGCTGCTGGATGTACAGGGTGGAGAGCTTGTCGGCCGGGAAGGCGCTGCGGTCGAGCAGCAGCACCCGGTGGCCCTGGCGGGCCAGGAGCATGGCGGTCGGCGCGCCCGCGCAGCGGGCCCCGACGACGACGACGTCGTACATGATCGTTCAACCTCCATCGGCGGTACGGGCGAGGACCACGGCCGTGTTGATGCCCCCGAAGCCGAAGCCGGTGGACAGCGCGTACCGCAGCCGGGCGGGCTCGGGCCCGGGGCCGGCGAACCGGATCCGGGCATCGATCGGTCGGGCCAGGTTCGGGTTGGGGTGCACGAAGCCGCCGGTGAGCTGCGCGACTGTGGCGACGGCCTCGACCACCCCGGCCGAGCCGAGGCAGTGACCGGTCAGCGCCTTGGTGGCGTTCACCCACGGCCGGCCGGCGGCGGCGCCCAGCACGTCGTGCAGCGACGCGAGTTCCGTCTCGTCGCCCAGCCGGGAACCGGTGGCGTGGGCGTTGACGTAGTCCACCTCGTGCGGGGCCAGCCCCGCGGCGGCCAGCGCGGCCCGGATCACGCGGGCCTGCCCGGCCGCGTCGGGGTCGGCGAGCCGGTTGGCGTCCAGGCCGAGCGCGTACCCGGCCACCGTCGCCAGGACCTCCGCACCGCGCCGGGCCGCCGCGGCCGGGTGTTCCAGCACCAGTGCCGCGGCGGCCTCGCCGGGCACGAAGCCGCGCCGGTCGTGGTCGAACGGCCGGCAGGCGGCGGCCGGGTCGCCGCCCGGCTCGGCGAGCGCGCCGAGCACGGCGAAGCCCCGGTGGTGCATCGGTGTCAGCTCGGTGACCGCGCCGACCAGGACGCAGCAGTCCACCGCGCCGGCGGCGACCAGCCGGGCGGCGTGCACGATGCCGACGTTGCCGCTGGCCGAGGCGCCGCCGACGGTGAACCCCTCGCCGGTCGCGGACAGCACCTCGCTGAGCGTCCCGATGTGGTCGGTGTCCTGGACGTGCAGTGCGAACCGCGCCGGCAGGTACGCCGGCCGTTCCTGCCAGGTCCGGTACAGCTCGTGCGTGTACCGCGCGGTCAGGTTGTGCCCGGCCACCACGATCCCGACCCGGTCGCCGGGGATCCGGGCGCCGGGCAGGCCGGCCCCGGTCCACGCCTGGAGCGCCGCCGCGACGGCGGCCCGCACCGGCCGCGGCGCGCGGGCCGCGGCGCGGACCGCCCGGCGGCGCAGCGGCTCGGGCACGCCGGCCACCGCGTCGTCGAACGACCACCCGGTGATCGGCGCGGCCGGGCCGTCAGCGGTGCCGACGACACCGCTGCGGCCCGCCCGCAGCGCCGTGGTGAACGACGGGACGTCCGCGCCGATCGCGCATACGATCCCGGTGCCGGTCACCGCGACCGTGCTCACATGTGCGTCCGCAGCAGCTCGACGATCCGGTCGAGGTCGTTGACGTCGCGGAACTCGGAGATCGGCACCACGATGCCGAGCCGCTCCATGGCCAGCGTCACGACCTCGGCCCGGTCGATGCTCGTGCAGCCGAGGTCGCTCAGCGTGCGCCCGGCGGTGACGCTCGTCGGGTCGACGTCCGGGACGACCTCGACGAGGCTCGCCTTCACGACCTCGAAGACGGTCATGCCGGTGACACCCGCGCCCCGGAGCGGTCCCGCCGGGTGAACCGGTGGCCCCGCGTGGTCTCGGTCGCCATCCGGTTGTGCGGGTTGCCGTTGTGTCCCGCGACGAGCACCGAGCCCCAGCGGTCCAGCGACACGGCGCCGCCGTACTCCTCGATGACGTCGGTGTCCGGGTACACGTCGACCGACACCGGCACGTACCGGCCGGCGAAGCCGAGCCGCATCTCCTCGGTCCGCCCGGCGTGCGGCAGCGACGCGTGCATCAGCGTGGACCAGAACATGATCGCCTCGCCGGGCCGCATCACCATCGACACCGCCTTGGACTCGTCGGGCTTCCAGTCCGGGTCGATCTGCAGCTCGCGGTAGTCGTAGCCGAAGAAGCCGCGGCGTACCCCGTCCTTGTCGGTGCTGTTGATGGAGGACGGGTCGTAGTGCATGCGCTTGGTCTCGTCGTAGAACATCGTCCGGTGGGTGCCCGGGATGAACTGCAGGCACCCGGTCTCCTCGTTGGCCTCGGTGAAGGCCGTCCAGACGGTGATCGTGCCGCCGAAGTCCTTCGCGTCGCCGGGCCAGAGGATCTGCGGCTTGCCGGAGGCGTTGGCGAACGTGTCGGCCTGGTGCCAGTCGGTGCCCTCGTCGCCGGGGTACTTGGGGAAGAACTCCGACCGCCAGCACTGCACGTCCGGGCCGAGCACGCTGACGACGCGGTCGACGATCCGCGGGTGGCAGATGTGGTCGGCCAGGAACTCGTTGTCCAGGTGCCGGTCGTAGTTGGAGATGTTGGTGTTGCCGGAGAGCGCGGCCTCGTCCTGGTAGACCGCGTGCGAGCGGTCCAGCAGGCGCAGCCGTTCCCGCCGCCACCGCCGCTGCATCTCCTCGACCTCGTACACCGGGAACGGGCCGAAGTACCCGTTGCGGTGGAAGTCGGCCAGCTCCTCGTCGGTGAGCGTGTAGTCGTCCTCCATGTCATCCTCCTACCTGTTGCAGGGAATGGTGGCGTCGGGACGCGTCCACCACCTCGGCGAGGCACCCGACCGTGGGCTCCTCCATCTCGGCGCCGGTCAGCGCGATGCCGAACCGGTCGTTCACCATGGCCACGATCCGGGTGAGGGCCAGCGACGTGGCGCCCAGGTCGAACAGGTCGCCGTCCACCGGCACGTCGCGGCGCAGCACCTCGTCGGCGATCGCCTTCACCCCGGACACGGCGTCGTCGCCGGCCGGTCCGGCCGCTTCGGCCAGGCGGTCCAGGACCGCCACGTCGGCCTTGCCCTGCACCGTGAGCGGGATGTCGGCGACCACGTGGAAGCGGGACGGCCGCAGGTAGCCGGGCAGGTCCGCCACGGTCGCGGCGAGGTCCGCCTCGGTGAGCGTGGCCGGGTCCGCGCCGGGCGGGGGCGTGACGTAGGCGACCAGGCGTACGTCGCCCTCGCCGAAGTCCTGTGCGGTCACCAGCGCGGTGCCGACGCCGGGGTGGGCCAGGACCGCCGCCTCCACCTCGCCCGGCTCGATCCGGTAACCGCGTACCTTCAGCTGCCTGTCGACCCGGCCGAGGTAGACCAGGTCGCCGTCGGTCCGCACGGCCCGGTCCCCGGAGCGGTACCAGCGCTCACCGCCGGACTCGGCGAAACGCTCGGCGGTCAGCTCCGGCTGGTGCAGGTAGCCCCGCGCCAGCCCGGCGCCCGCCACGTACAGCTCCCCCGGTGTGCCGTCCGGCACCACCGCGCCGGTCTCGTCACGCAGCTCGATCCGTACGCCGGGCAGAGGCCGGCCGATCGGGCTCACCGACGGCCGGTCGAGGTCCGCCGCGACGATGCGGCGGGCGGTGGCGTGCACCGTCACCTCGGTGATGCCGTACATGTTGACCAGCTCCGGCCGGTCGTCGCCGCGCCGGGCGATCCACGGCGCCAGCACCCCGACGTCGAGCCGTTCGCCGCCGAACACCACCAGGCGCAGCTCGTCCGGGCCCTCGTCGGCCAGGTAGGCGGCGGCGAGCTGGCGGAACGCCGACGGGGTCTGGTTGAGCACGGTGACCTGTTCGCGCCGCACCAGGTCCAGCATCAGCGCCGGGGTCCGGGCCACGCGCCCCGGTACGACGACGAGCCGGCCGCCGGACAGCAGCGCGCCCCACAGCTCCCAGACGGAGAAGTCGAAGCCGATCGAGTGGAACAGCGTCCACGTGTCGTCGCTGCCGAAGCCGAACCGTTCGGCGCCGTGCTCCAGCAGCGCCACGACGCTGCGGTGGGTCACCTCCACGCCCTTCGGCGCCCCGGTGGAACCCGATGTGTGGATGACGTACGCGGGGTCGTCCGGCCCGGCCTCACCGGCGGGCTCCCGCGCGGCGTCCGTGCCGCCGGCCCGGTCCGCCGTGCCGGCGCCGGCCGTGACCTCGACACCCGTGCCGTCGCCGTCGGTGTCGTCGTCGCCGGTGTCGTCGTCGTCCTCGCTGTCGTCGGCCCACAGCACCGGGCCCGACCACTCCGCGAGCGAGTCGGCGGTCCGGGTCACCGCCACCGTCACCGGTACCCGGCTGCCGGCCAGCACCGCCGCGACCCGCGCGGCCGGATGCTCGGCGTCCACCGGCACGTAGGCGCCGCCCGCCTTGACCACCGCCAGGACGGACACGACCAGGTCGACCGAGCGGTCGACACACACTCCGACGTGGACGCCGGGGCGCACCCCGTACCCGCGCAACCGCTCGGCCAGCTCACCGGACAGCCGGTCCAGCTCGCTGTAGGACAGCCGGTGGTCGCCGCAGGTCACCGCGATCCGGTGCGGCTGTTCCGCCGCCCGCCGGGAGAAGATCGTGTGCAGGCAGTCAGTAACGGGCATCGGTCACCGCTCCGTCTTGGTGGCGTACATGCCCCAGTGCTGGGGCGTGAGCGACAGGTCGGACAGGCTGGACTGGACGAACATCCGTTCCCAGCCCCCGCCGCCCTTCTCCTCCGGGATCCACTGGCGGGTGAACACCTCGCGGGTGGCCGGGTCGCTCATCGCGCGGACGCCCATCAGCGTGTAGTACGAGCTGAGCGACTTCAGGTGGATGAAATGGTGGATGCGGTCGGACCGGCCGAACGCCTCCTCGTACAGGTAGATGGTGGCGTGGCCGGCCAGCGCCCGGTTCCAGCTCTCGCACAGCGCCCGGGCGAACGCGCGCCCCTCGGCCCGGAACTCGTAGCGCAGCTCGCCGGTGCGGTGCATGAGGATGCCGCAGGTGGCGGAGTTGAGCTGGTCCTCGACCGGCACGTCGGTCTGGAGCTGCGCGGTGGGTACGGTGAACGTGGCGGCGCCGTCGGTGGTGCGCACCGAGTCCGGCGTCTCGTCCGACGTGCCGTACATGCCGAAGGCCGACGGGATGAGCACCGTCTCGTGCAGTTCGCCGTCGAGGAACATCCGGTCCCACGTGCCGCCGCCGCGCGCGGGGTCGATGCGCTGGCGCATGATGATGTCCCGCCAGCCGGCGTCGCGGCTGCCCATCTCGATCAGCGTCTCGTACGCGTGCAGCGACTTCAGGTGCATCAGCCAGTGGAGGCGGTCCTTCGTGCCGAAGGTCTCCTCGTAGACGAACACCGTGATGATGCCGGCGTAGTTGGTGTTGAGGTACTCCGACAGTTCCCGGGCGAACTGCCGGGCCTCGGAGCGGAACTCGGCACGCAACTGACCGACCCGTTCGACGATCACGCCGGCGTTGCCCGAGTGCAGGATCGCGGCCCGGTCGATCGAGGTCTGGGCCTGGGCGGTCGGCAACACGAACGGCGGACTCGATGTGGTGGTCATCGGAGACTCCTTCGCTTCGGCTGGTTCGGTGGGCGCCCGGACACGCTAGTCAGCATCGGAGCAGCCGCTCTGCTCACTACTGGCCACCGGCGGACAGTGCCGGCGCAGGACGTCGGCCGCCCCGCGCATCAGCAGTTCGGCGACGACGTCGACGTGCCGCAGCCGCCAGTCGGCCAGTTCGGTGCCGCGCACGTACCTGTTGAAGGCGCCCATCGCCGGTCCGGTGTGGACCTGGTAGTTCGCCCGCTCGGTGGTGTCGCCGCGCAGCGCCACCTCCGTGGCGTGGGCGAAGTACCACTTGAACGCCAGGGCCATCCGCCGGCGCGGGTCCGCCCGCTCCACCTCCGCGGCCCGGCCGGTGGCCCGGTAGTGCCGCTCGGTCTCCCGCCACACCTGGGCGAACGGCCGGCGGAAGGTGGTCCGTTCCACGGCGTCGCGGATCGCGGCGGGCACCTCGTCCCAGGTGTCGTAGCGGTGGTAGAGCTGGAGCAGCTGGGTGGCCCGCGCCGCGAACATCGTGCCGCGGCGCAGCACCTGCACGCGGGAACCGAACTCGAACGTGTCACCGGCCGGCGCGTACGCCGTGTCCTGGATCCCGGCGCGCGCCAGCAGATCCTTGACCTCGGGTGACGTCCCGGCCTCGGGGGTGGCCTGGTTGATCGACCCGGTGACCACGAAGTCGGCGCCGAGCACGAACGCCGCGGCGACCGCCTCCGGGGTGCCCAGCCCGCCCGCGGCGCCGACCCGGATCCGTTCGGGGTAGCGGTGCCGGAGCATCTCCGCGTCACGCAGCAGGACGAGGTCCGGCACGAGGGTGAGCGCGGACCGCGCGTCGGTGTGCCCGGCCGAGTCGGCCTCGGCGCACAGGTCGCCGCTGACCGGCAGCCGCGCCGCCGCGGCGGCCTCACCGGCGGACAGCGCGCCCCCGGCCACGAGGGCGGCGAGCATCGCCGCCGGCGGCGGGGCCAGGAACGCGGCCGCGACCTCGGGCCGGGACACCTTCGCCACGACGTGCCGGACGGCGACCGGGGTGCCGTCGGCGCTCAGGTGCGCGCCGGCGAACCGGAACCGCACCAGCGCCGCGGTGACGCCGGTGTACCCGGCCGCCTCGACGTAGCGGACGTCGTGCCGGACGTACAGTTCCGCCAGCGCCGACTCCAGCGCCGGGTTGTCCGGCATCGCCAGCAGGTTCATGCCGAAGCGGCCCGGACCGGGATCCGCGGTGAGCGAGCGCAGGACCGCCTCGACCTCGTCGCGGTCGAAGCCGCCCGCGCCGAAGAAGCCGAGCAGGCCGGCCTTGCCCAGGCGGGCGACCATCGCCACCGAGCTGATCCCGCGGTACATCGAGCCGGCGAGGTAGGCCCGCGTGACGCCGTAGTCGGCGCGGAACCGGGGACAGCCGAGCGCCGCCGGTCCCGGGTCGCCGCCGCCGGCCACGGCCGGCGCGGCCGCGAGCACCGGGCGGAACAGGTCCGTCAGCACCCGGCCCGGACCCAGCTCGCGCACCGTGCGCACGCCGCGGCCGACCAGGTACGCCATGGTCTCGCGCCACCGCACCGGGCGGCGCAGCTGCACGGCGAGCAGGTCGGGCAGCAGCAGCGGGTCGTGCGGCCGGGCGGTGACGTTGGAGATCACCGGCACCCGCGGCGGCGCGAAGCGGACCTGCGACAGCACCTCGGCGAACTCGGCCGCGGCGGCGCGCATGTACCGCGAGTGGAACGCGGCGGCCACCGGAAGCGGGACGCAGCGGCCCAGACCGGCGGCGGTGACCGCCCGCGCCGCCGCCGACAGCGACTCACGCGGGCCGGAGAGCGTCACCTGGCCGTCGGCGTTGTCGTTGGCCACGTCCACGTCGTCGACACCGGCGTCGGCGAGCACCCCGGGCAGCCGGTCCAGCCGTTCGCCGAGAACGGCGAGCATGCCGCCGCCGGCGGCCCGCGACATGATCTCGCCGCGGCGGCACACCAGGCGCAGCGCCTCCTCGAAGTCCAGGCAGCCGGCCGCGAACAGGGCCGCGTACTCGCCGAGGCTGTGCCCGGCGAGGTAGTCCGGCGGCGGCTCCTCGTCGCGTGCCGCCAGGTAGGCGAGTGCGCCGACGACGAACAGCGCCGGCTGCGCGTACCGGGTGTCGCCGAGCAGGGCGTCGTCCCGGCACAGCCGGGCCACCGGTACGCCGATGATCCGGTCGGCGGCGGCGCACTCGGCCGGGAAGCGGTCGAACAGGTCACCGCCCATGCCCCGGCGCTGCGCGCCCTGCCCCGGGAACACCCAGGCGGACTTCGGTCTGGTGGACACGACTTGGACTGTCCGGCCCGCCGGACGCACTGGCTGCCCAGAGTTGAGCAGCACGCCCGGTCCGGGGCCGCTTAGGTTGCGGCGACAGGGCCGGCCTTCGGAGCGGGGAGCGCATGAACGAGCAGACCGCCATCCCGGACCGCGTGGAGATCGTCCTGGACGTCCTGTCGGGCGTGCTGCCGGCCGGCGTCACGGCGGACGCCGACACGGACCTGGGCGACCTGGGACTCGGTTCCCTCGCCGCCGCGCGGCTGCTGCTGGAGGTCGGCGCCGCGTTCGGCACCGAGCTGCCGACCGACGCGCTGCGCCGCTGCGCCACCGCCCGCGAGCTGGCCGAGCTGGCCGCCCGGGCCGCGCCCGCCGGCGCGGGGCTGCGTCCCGAGGTACGCGCCGAGCCCGGGCGGCGGCACGAGCCGTTCCCGCTCACCCCGCTCCAGGAGGGCTACCTGCTGGCCAAGGCGACCGGCGGGCCCGGCTGCCACCTCTACCGCGAGTACGACGTCGCCGACCTGGACGTGGACCGTCTGCGCGCGGCGTGGGGGCGGCTGGTCGGGCACCACGAGGCGCTGCGGCTCGTGCTGACCCCCGACGGGCGCCAGCGGGTGGCCGAGCGGCCGCCGGACTGGACCATGCCGGTCGGCGCCGACGCCGAGGACGTACGCCGGCGCCTCTCCCACCACTCGTACGGCCGGGCCGACGAGCCGCTGTGGACGGTCGAGGTGACCCGTGCCCCGGACGGCGGCGGCGTGCTGCACCTCAGCGTCGACGCGGTGATCGTCGACGGCGCCGGGCTGGAACTGCTCGTCGAGCAGCTCTGGGCGCTCTACGACGACCCCGGGCGCGAGCTGCCGGCTCCCGGCGCCACGCTGCGGGACCTCGGCGTGGCGCTCGCCGCCCACCGCGACGGCGACGGGTACCGCGCCGGTCTGGAGTACTGGGCCGGCGCGCTGCGCGACCTGCCGCCCGGACCCGCCCTGCCCACCTCCGGCGCCGAGCCCGGCCCGGTCCGGGTGCCGTACACGGCGACGCTGACGCGGCGCGAGTGGGCCGCGGTGACCGCGTACGCGGGCGAGCTCGGCGTATCCCCGACCGCTGTGGTGCTCACCGCCTTCACCGAGGCGCTGCGGCGGGCCGGCGCCGACGCGGCGTTCTCGCTCGTGCTCACCACCAACAGTCGGCTCTGGCTGCCCGCCGACGCGGCCGGTGTGCCCGGGCCGTTCACCTCGACCACCGTGTTCGTCGCCGAGGCCACGACCGGGCGGCCGTTCGCCGAGGCCGCCCGGGCGGTCCACGACCGGCTGCGCCGCGACCTCGAACACGCCGACGTGCCCGGCGTGGCCGCGCTCCGCGAGCTGCGGTCGCGCCGGCTGCCGGTCCCGGCGCAGCTCCCGGTGGTGTTCACCAGCCTGCTCGACGTGGGCGGGACCGGCGCCGACGGCCGGTACGCGGTCAGCCAGACCACCGGCGTCACGCTCGACGCGCAGATCGGCGAGCGCGACGGCGAGCTGCGGGTGCGGTGGGACGTGGCGGAGGACGCCTTCGGCCCGGGTGTGATCGCCGCGACCTTCGCCTGGTTCGTCAACACGCTGCGCTGGCTGCGGCCCGTCCCCGACGACGCCGGCCAGCCCCTCAACGACCTCCAGCAGGCGTACTTCGTGGCCCGGACCACGGGCGGCACCGGGCCGTGGAGCGGCTGCCAGGTGGTGCACGCCTTCGCCGTCGACCGGCTCGACCTGTCCCGGCTGGAGTCGGCCTGGCTGGGCCTGCTCGCCGCGCACGAGCCGCTGCGCACCGTCGTCACCCCGGACGGACGGCTGGTCACCCGCGACGACGTGCCGGACCGGTGGCACATCCCGGTGACCGGGCCGGACGAACCGGGCGGCGCGCCGTCGTCCGACGCGGTGCAGCGGGACATGGTGGGCCGGGCCTTCCCGCTCGGCCGGCTCCCCCAGGGTGAGCTGCGCGTCCAGGTGGACGAGGCCGGCGCCGCGACCGTGCACGTGGCGCTGGACCTGCTGGTGGCCGACGGCCGCAGCATCCACCTGCTGCTGCGCGAGCTGATGCGCCGCTACGCCGGCCCGGGCACGCCGGTGGCCGGGCCGCCCCGCGCGCCGCAGGCGCCGCCGGACCCGCACGCCCGCCGGTACTGGCAGGACCGCCTGGCCGATCTTCCGCCCGGCCCGCCGATCGAGGCGCACGCCGGGCCGCGACGGCGGCGTACCGCCCGGGTGCCGGGCTGGACGCGGATCCGGCGGCTGGCCCGGGAACGCGGCCTCGCCCTGGACGCGCTGCTCATGGCCGCGCTCACCACCGCGCTCGGCACCTGCCACCACGACCGCTTCGCGGTGCCGCTGGTGCGCTGGACGCCGCGGTCCGAGCCGTTCCGGCCCGCCGAGCTGACCGCGCTGAGCTGGCTGGCCGCCGGCGAACCGGGCGAGGGCCTGCTCGACCTCGCCGAGCGCTACGACCGGCAGATCACCGCCGACGCGGCGGCGGACGGCGCCTCGGGCCTGGCCGAGCTGCGGCGGCTGGTGCTGCGGCGGATGCGCGACGGCGGCGCCGGCTATCCGGTCGTGTGCACCGGGCTGCTCGAACTCGGCGACGTGCCGCTGCCGGACGGTGTGACGGCCGGCCCGTGGCTGACGTGCACGCCCGACGTGGCGCTGGACTGCATCGCGATCGACGAGGGCGACGACACGCTGCGGCTGTTCTGGGACGCCACCGAGGGCGCGATCGACGACGACCTGGACCGGATCTTCGGCGCGTACCGGTCGGCGCTTGCCGAACTGGCGGACCTCGGCGACGTCCTCTACGGGTGGAACGACACCGCCGTCGAGTTCCCGCACGCCGGGCCGGTGCACCTGCTGTTCGAGGCCCAGGCCCGCGCCCGGCCCGAGGCGGTCGCCGTACGCGGGCGCGGCGGGACCATGTCCTTCGGTGAGCTGAACGCGGTGGCGAACCGGATCGCGGTCCGGCTGCGCGCCGCGGGCGTCGGCGCCGGATCGGTGGTCGGGATCAGCGTCGCCCGGGGGCCGCTCATGGTCGCCGCCGTGTACGGCGTGCTCAAGGCCGGCGGCGCCTACCTGCCGGTGGAGCCGTCGCTGCCGCCGGCGCGGGCCGCGCTGATGCTCGCCGACGCGGGCGCGGTCGCGCTCGTCACGACCGGTGACCTGGACCCGCCCGCGCCGGGCCGGCCGGACGGGATCGCCGTGGTCCACGCCGACCGGGTCGGTTCGGCAGCCGTACCGGACCCGGAGCCGTGCACCGGCGAGGACGACCTCGCGTACGTCATCTTCACCTCCGGCAGCACCGGGCGGCCCAAGGGCGTCGCGGTCACCCACCGGGCCGTGCACAACCTCCTGCACTGGGCGCGCCGGACGTTCCGCTTCGGACCGGAGGACACCGGGCTGTGCGTGACGTCGCTCGGCTTCGACCTGTCCGTGTTCGACATCCTCGGGCTGCTCGGCTACGGCGCCTCGATCTACGTCGCCGACTCCGAGCAGCAGAAGGACCCGGCGCTGCTGCTGGACGTCCTGCTGCGGGAGCCGGTCACGTTCTGGAACTCCGCGCCGACCACCCTGGCGCACGTGGTACCGCTGACCGCCGCGCACCGCGGCGGGCCCGGCACCACCGACCTGCGGCTGGTGTTCCTCAGCGGGGACCACACGCCGCTGTCCCTGCCCGGCGAGCTGCGGGCCTGCTTCACCGCCGCCGAGATCGTCAACCTCGGCGGGGCGACCGAGGCCACCGTGTGGTCGAACTGGTACCGGGTCGGGACGGTCGACCCCGGGTGGCGCAGCATCCCGTACGGCCGGCCGATCGACAACGCCCGCTACTACGTCCTGGACGACGACCGGCGCCCGTGCCGGCCCGGCGTCGAGGGCGACCTCTACATCGCCGGGGAGGTGCTCAGCGTCGGCTACCACAACCGGCCGGACCTCACCGAGGACCGGTTCGTGCCGTGCCCGTTCGGGCCGCCCGGCGACCGGATGTACCGCACCGGCGACCGGGCGGCGTTCCTGCCGGACGGCAACCTGACCTTCCTGGGCCGGGCCGACCACCAGGTGAAGATCCGCGGGTTCCGGGTCGAACTCGGCGAGATCGAGCACCGGCTGCGCGGCCATCCAGGCGTCAAGGACGCGGTGGTGGTCGCCCGCGAGGAGGGCGGCGAACGCAAGCTGGTGGCGTACCTGCTGTCCTCCGGCGGCGCCGCCCCGGCCGTACGCGATCTGCGGGCCTTCGCCGCCGAGACGCTGCCCGACTACATGGTGCCGAGCCACCTGGCCGTGCTGGAGCAGTTCCCCGCCACCGACAACGGCAAGCTGGACCGCGCCCGGCTGCCGTGGCCGCTGCCGCCGGTCACGCCGCCGGACCCGCCGGGACCGGCGGACACGCCGCACGCGCCGGGCGTCCGTCAGGTGCTCACGGAACTGTTCGCCGACCTGCTCGGCGAGACCGTCGACCCGGCGGCCGACCTGTGGGACCAGGGCGCCACGTCGTTCACCATGGTCCAGGTCTCGGCCCGGCTGCACGAGCGTCTCGGCACCCGGGTGCCGGTGGCGGCGCTGCTGGAGAACCCGACGATCGACGGCATCGCCGCGCACCTGTCGCCCGGCCCGCCCGCAGCCGTACCCGCGGACCCGCCCCCGGCCACCGCGCCGCCGCAGACGGTCGACGTGCTCTCCCCCACCGAACGGTCCGCCTTCGCCGCGGCCCGGCTGGACCTGCGCGACGACGGCGAGGCGGTGCCCCTGTCCGGGGAGCGCCCCGGGCGGCGGCGGTACCGGCGGCGGGCCTCGCGCCGCGACTTCCTCGACCGGCCCGTGCCGCTGTCCACTGTGGCGGACCTGCTGGGCCTGCTGCGCCCGCTGCCGGACGGCGACCGGACGCGGCGGCTGTACCCGTCGGCCGGCGACACCTACGGCGTGCAGGTCTACGTCCACGTGCCCGGCGACCGGGTCACCGGGCTGCCGGCCGGCGTCTACTACCACCACCCCGACGAACACACGCTGCGCCGCATCGGCGACGGAGCCGCCCTGGACCGCACCGCGCACTTCGTCTACAACCGGCCGGTGTACGACCGGGCGGCGTTCCAGCTCCTCCTCGTCGGGCAGACGCGGGCGATCCGCCCGCTCTACGGCGACGACGCCGAGCGGTACCTCGCCCTGGAGGCCGGCTACCTCGGCCAGGTGCTGATGGACGCCCAGGCCGGCCACGGCCTCGGGCTGTGCCCGGTCGGCGCGGTCGCCGAGGCGCCGGTCCGCGCCGCGTTGCGGCTGGACGACGACCACGTGTTCCAGCAGGCGTTCCTGTGCGGGCCGGTGACGCGCGACGACGAGGCCGAGACGCCCGCCGCCCCCACCGCCGGTCCGCCACCCGCCGGGCCGCACGAGATCGCCGTCGTCGGGGTGGCCGGCCGCTACCCCGGCGCGGACGACGTCGGGACGCTCTGGCGCAACCTCGACGCCGGCCACTGCGCGATCGCGCCGCCCCCGCCCGGGCGGGGCGCCGGACCGGCCGGCGGCTACCTGTCCGGCCTGGAGACGTTCGACAGCATGGTCTTCGGGATCGCACCGGCCGAGGCCGCCGTCCTCGACCCGCAGGTACGCGTCCTGCTCGAAGTGGTGTGGGCGTGCCTGGAGGACGCCGGCCACACCCCGGCGTCCCTCGGCCGGGTCGGTGTCTTCGTCGGTGTGATGTGGCACGACCACCGCCTGGCCGGCACCGACCGGTGGCGCGACGGCGACCCGGCCCGGATCTCCGGCACCGGCTCCGAGATCGCCAACCGGATCTCCCACACCTTCGACTTCCGCGGCCCGAGCGTCGCCGTGGACACCTCCTGCTCCTCGGCGCTGACCGCCCTGCGCCAGGCGGCCGAGAGCCTCGACCGGGGCGACTGCGACGCCGCGGTGGTCGGCGCGGTGAACCTGCTGGCGCACCCGTACCACGTGGCGGTGCTGCGCGGGCTGGGCCTGGTCGCCGAGACGCCGCACCGGGCGCTGGACGCCGCCGCCGGCGGCTGGTCGCCCGGCGAGGGCGCCGGCGCGCTGCTGCTGCGCCGGCTCGGCGACGCGCGCCGCGACCGCGACCGCGTCGACGCCGTGGTGGAGAGCACCTGGGTGGGGCACAGCGGCGCGACGAGCCGGTTCGGCACGCCCGACGCGGCCACCCTGGCCGGCTCGCTCGCCGAGGCGGTGAGCCGGGCCGGGCTCACCCCCGCCGACATCGGGTACGTCGAGTGCGCGGCCTCCGGGGCCGCCCTGTCCGACGCCGCCGAGATCGAGGCCGTGGGCCGGTTCCTGGCCGCCGCCGCGCCCGGTCCCGAGGGGGTACGCGTGCCGATCGGCACCCTCAAGCCGAACCTGGGCCACGCGGAGGCCGCGTCCGGGCTCGCGCAGCTGACGAAGGTGCTCCTCCAACTGCGGCACCGCCGGCTCGTACCGACCCTGGTGGCGGAGACGCCCCAGCCGCTCGTCGACCTCGGCGCGCTGCCGGTGCGGTTCGTCCGCCGGTCCGAGCCGTGGACCGGCGCCCCGCTGCGCGCGCTCGTCACCGCGGTCGGCGCGACCGGCACCGTGGGGCACGTGGTGCTGCGGTCCGACGAGGAGGAACGATGAGCAACCGGTGGATCAAGGGCCCGGCCGACCCGGACGCCCCGATGCTGCTGTACTGCGTCCCGCACGCCGGGGGCGGCGGCTCGTTCTTCCGGCCGTGGCGCGCCGCGCTGGAGCCGTACCTGGGCGTCTGCCCGGTCGTGCTGCCCGGCCGGGAGTCCCGGCTGTCGGAGCCGCCGTACACCAGCATCGAACACGTCGTGCCGCCGCTGGCCGCCGCGATCAGCGCGCACGCGGACCGGCCGTACGCGTTGTTCGGCCACAGCATGGGCGCGGTGGTCGCCTACGAGACCGCCCGGCGGCTGTCGGCCGGGCCGGGTGGCCCGGCGCGGTTGTTCGTCTCCGGCCGGCGCGCGCCGCACCTGCCCGCCCGCCGGCCGGACCGGCACACGCTCGGCGCGGACGAGTTCCTGCCAGCGGTAGCGGCGCTGGGCGGCACGCCGGACGAGGTGCTGCGACGGCACGACCTGATGGCGTTGTTCCTGCCGGGGCTGCGCGCCGACTTCGCGGTCAACGAGACGTACCGGCAGTTGCCCGGCCCGCCGCTGCGCTGTCCGGTGTCGGCGTTCACCGGCGACGCCGACCCGGAGGTCGACGTGGTGGAGATGCGCTCCTGGGCCGAGGTCACGTCGGCCGGCTTCAGCCTGCGGGTGTTCAGCGGCGGTCACTTCTATCTGGCCGGCCCGCCCGCCGAGCTGGCCGAGGCGCTCCTGGCCGATCTCGCCGTGCGGTCCTGAGCCGGCACTGAGACGACGGAACGGGACGGGCCCGCGCCCGTCCCGTTCCCGTTCTCCGCGCTCAGGCGGACAGCGAGGCCACGACCTCCTGCGTCGCCTGGAGCAGGATCCGCGACATCGTGCGCAGCTCCTCCTCGGTCATCACCAGCGGCGGCACGATGACGATGGTGTCGCTCGGCGCCGAGTGGATGATCATGCCGAGCTCCCGGCACCGCTCGGTGATGCGGGTCGCGACGCCCAGCTCCATCGGGAACGGCTCGCGCGTCTCCACGTCGGCCACCAGCTCGACGGCGGCCAGCAGGCCGCACTGGCGGACGTCGCCGACGTGCGGAACGCTGCGGAACTTGTCCAGCTCCTCGGCCAGGACCACGGCCTGCGCCTGGCCGTGCCGGATCAGGTCGTCCTTCTCGAACAGGTCCAGGCTCGCCAGCGCCACGGCGACGGCGAGCGGGTTGCCGGAGAACGTGTGCCCGGACAGCAGCATCTTGCCGTCGCCGCGGAACGCGTCGAACACGTCCGCCGACGCCATCGTCGCCGTCAGCGGCATGTACCCGCCGGTCAGGCCCTTGCCGACGCAGAGGATGTCGGGCGACACGCCGTCGGCCTGGCAGGCGAACATCGGGCCGGTACGGCCGAAGCCCACGCCCAGCTCGTCGGCGATGAGCAGGACGCCGTACCGGCGGGCGATCTCGGCGACCCGGGCCAGGTGACCGTCGCGCGCCACGATCATGCCGCTGACGTTCTGCACGCGCGGCTCCACGAGCACGGCGGCGACCTCGTCGCCTTCGCGCTCCAGCACCTCCTCCAGCGTGTCCGCGCAGGCCAGGTTGCAGTTGTTGTTGCACAGCCCGCAGCGGTACGCGTACGGCTGGGCGAACGAGCTGGTCTCGCGCAGCAGCGGCTGGTAGAAGTTCTTCAGGATCGTCATCTGGCCCACCGACAGCGCGCCGATGGTGTCGCCGTGGAAGGCCCCGCCCATGGACACGAACTTGTTGCGCTGCGGCGATCCCTTGAAGACCCAGTAGGAGTACGCCATCTTCATCGCCGTCTCCACGGCGCTGGAGCCGGACTCCAGGAACAGCACCTTGTCGATGCCCTCCGGGGCGAGCCGGACCAGCCGGTCGGCGAGTTCCGCCGCACCCGGGTGGGTCATGCCGTAGAGCGTGGTGTGCGCGATCTTCGCCGCCTGCGCGGCCAGCGCCTCGTTCAGTTCCCGACGCTGGTGGCCGTGGATGTTCACGCCCAGCGACGAGCCCGCGTCGAGATAGCGGTTGCCGTCGCTGTCCACCAGGTAGACACCCTCGCCGTGGGTGATCACCAGGGGCTTGGCGTTGAGGTAGGCGTCGGTCGGGGTGTACGGGTGCCACACGCGCTGCTGGTCCAGCGTGCGCAGGCGTTCGGTCTCCGTGGTTTCGAGGTCCATGCGTCGGCGCTCCGTCATCGAAGGGAACCAGGACAACAGCACGCAGTCCACCGGAAGAGGGCCGGTGACGTCTGCGCAGTAGTGCGCAGGGTGGCCGGTGCTCAACTCTGAGCAGAGGTGTCGCCATGGCCCCGAAATGCTCATCCGGAGCCGGCGCCGACCGGTGCGGCCGAACGCTGGAGAGGGGACGCCGACGTGACGACCTCCGAACAACCGGACCTGATGTCGCCCGCCGCACGGGAGACGGCCTACGACACCTACGCCGCGCTGCGCGACACCAACCCGGTCTCCCGGGTCCGGATGCCCACCGGCCAGGACGTCTGGCTGGTCACCGGCTACGACGAGTGCACCAGCTTCCTCACCGACTACCACCGCTTCAAGACCAGCCCGACCGTGATGCCCGAGGGCATGGAGGCGCCGGCGCTGCCCGAGGCGGTGGTACGGCTGCTCGGCGGCAGCATGGGCAGCGTCGACCCGCCCGAGCACACGCGGCAGCGCCGGCTGGTGCAGCAGGCGTTCACCCCGCAGTACGTCGAACGGCTGCGCCCCGGCGTCCAGCAGATCACCGACCAGCTGGTCGATGGGCTGCTCGAACGCGAGGGACGGACCTTCGACCTGGTCGAGGACTTCGCGGTGCCGCTGCCGCTCACCGTCATGTCCGACATGCTGGGCATCCCCCGCGCCGACCGGGACCGGTTCCGGCTCTGGTCGGAGCTGCTGCTGTCGCTGGATCCGACCTCCGCGCAGTCCGCGCCGCAGGGCATGAACCCGGCCCAGGTGATGGCGGAGATCGAGGAGTTCGTGCGCTACCTGGACGCGCTGATCCAGCGCAAGCGCGCCGAGCCCGGCGACGACCTGATCTCCGGAATGGCCCTGGCCGAGGCCGACGGCGAGCGGATGAGCGACGACGAGCTGCTGAAGATGGTGGCGCTGCTCGTGGTCGGCGGCCTCGGCACCACCCAGCACCTGATCGGCAACATGGTCCTGGCGCTGTTCCGCAACCCCGACCAGCTGCGGCTGCTGCGCGACAAGCCCGAGCTGGCGCCGGGCGCCGTCGAGGAGATGCTGCGCTACCACGGCCCGATCGAGATCAGCTTCCCGCGGTTCGCCGCCGAGGACACCGAGATCGGCGGCGTGCCGATCAGCCGCGGCGAGATGGTCATCGGGGTGCTCGCGGCGGCCGACCGCGATCCGGGCCGCTACCCGGAGCCGGACCGGCTCGACATCGAACGGACCCCGAACCGGCACCTCGCCTTCGGCCGGGGCGCCCACATGTGCCTGGGCGCGCCGCTGGCCCGCGTCGAGGGGCAGGTCGCCATCACCACGCTGCTCGCCCGGATGCCCGACCTGCGCCCGGCGGAGAGCCTCGACGAGACGCCCTGGCGGCCCGGGCTCACACTGCGCGGGCTGACCGCGCTCACGGTCGAGTTCTGACCGGGCCGGCGCGACCGGCTCCCACTGCGGTTCGGCCGGCCGGCCGGTGAGCATCCCGACCGAACCGCAGAGGGAGGAGACGACGTGGCGAACGCCATCGTCGCTGACGGGCTACGCAGACAGTTCGACAAGGTGACCGCGCTGGACGGCCTGGACCTGGTGGTGCCGGAGGGCACCATCACCGGGATCCTCGGGCCGAACGGCGCGGGCAAGAGCACCGCCGTCCGGCTGCTCACCACACTGCTCGCCCCGACCGCCGGCCGGGCCGAGGTGGCCGGGTTCGACGTGGTCACCCAGGCCGCCGAGGTACGCCGGGTGATCAGCCTGTCCGGGCAGCACGCCGCCGTCGACGAGAACCTCTCCGGGTTCGAGAACCTGGAGATGCTGGGCCGGCTGCTGCACCTGGGCTCCCGGCAGAGCCGGCAGCGGGCCGACGAGCTGCTGCAACGCTTCGACCTCGTGGACGCCGCGGGGCGCCGGGCGAAGGAGTACTCCGGCGGCATGCGGCGGCGCCTCGACCTGGCCGCCGCGCTGATCCGTACGCCACGGGTGCTGTTCCTGGACGAGCCGACCACCGGCCTGGACACCCGGAGCCGGACGGCGCTGTGGGACACCATCGGTGAGCTGGTCTCCGGCGGCATGACGCTGCTGCTCACCACGCAGTACCTCGAGGAGGCCGACCGGCTGGCCGACCAGATCGTGGTGATCGACCACGGCCGGGTGGTCGCCGGCGGCACGCCGGACGAGCTGAAGCGGCGGGTCTCCGGCACCAGCCTGGAGATCACCCTCGGGCCGGACGCCGACCTGGCCGCCGCGCAGGCGGTGCTCACCTCGCTCGGCACCGGGCCGGCCAGTGTGGACCAGGCCGCCGGCCGGATCGCCGTACCGGCCGGCGACGGCGTGGACACGCTCCTGGCCGGCGCGCGGCTGCTGCGCGAGGCCGGCATCCCGGTCCGGGACGCCGCGCTGCGCACGGCGACGCTGGACGACGTCTTCCTCGCCCTCACCGGCGGCCCCGGCCGGCGGACCGGCGACGAACCCGTCAAGGAGACCGTGGAGGAGAAGCAGTGAACGCCGTCGTACTGGCCTTCGGTGAGGGCGTCGTCGTCGCCAAGCGCAACCTGCGGATGATCCTGCGCGTACCCGAGATGCTGCTCAACGCGGCCATCGCGCCGGCGATGATGACGCTGCTGTTCGGCTTCATCGTCGGCGGCGCGATCGACGCGCAGGGGGTGCCGTACCGCGAGTACCTGCTCGGCGGCATCTTCGTGCAGGCGGTCCTCTTCGGCGCCGTCAACACCGGCACCGCGATCGCCGCCGACCTGCGCAACGGCATCGTCGACCGACTGATGTCGATGCCCATCTCCCGGTCCGCGGTGCTCGTCGGCCGCACCACTAGCGACCTGGTGAACAGCGGTGTGGTCATCACCGTCACCGCGCTGCTCGGCCTGGTCGTCGGGTGGCGCAGCCGCACGTCGGTGCCCGAGGCGGCGCTGGGGTTTCTGATCCTGCTGGCGTTCGCGTACGCGCTGTCGTGGCTGATGGCCGTGGTGGGGCTGGCGTCCCGGGCACCGGAGGCGGTCAGCAGCACCGGCTTCACCATCGCCATTCCGCTGGGCTTCCTCTCCAACGCCTACGTGCCGATCGACTCCATGCCGGGCGTCCTGCAACCGGTCGCCGAGTGGAACCCGGTCTCGGCGATCGTCCAGGCGGTCCGGGTCCAGTTCGGCAACGTCGACCCGTCCACCGCGCCGGACGTCTGGCCGCTGCAACACCCGGTCGCCGCCTCCGGGCTCTGGATCGGCGCTCTCCTGGCCCTGTCGATCCCCCTGGCGATCGCCCAGTTCCGCAGGTCCGCCGGGCGCTGAGGCGCCCCCGTGAGACGACGACTCCGCCCGCACGCCGATGGCGCGGGCGGAGTCGTCGTCCGTGGGGGCCTACTCCACCAGGACGCGGTCCGGCGCGCGGCGGCGCAGCCGGCTGGAGCGCCGCAGCGACCGCAGCCACATCAGGGTGCCGCCGCCGTCGAGCAGGAACGACAGCATCGCCAGCGCGAGCACGTCCGCCCAGGTGAACTGGCCGGTCATCTCGTCGCCGCGGAAGAAGCCGACGACCCGGACCAGGTAGAACCACAGCAGCGGGATCGTCGCGGTGAACAGGACGGCCAGGGCCACGACGCGGCCCAGGACCCAGACGACCGCGTAGATCCGGATGGTGCGCATCTCGCCGCGCCCGACCCCGGACTGGTCGATGAGCCGGCGGCGCAGCACCCGCCGGACGAGGTTGCGCAGGTAGGCGCCGGTGTCGGCCATCAGGCTCCGGGTGTCCAGCGCCGTCGTGATCAGGTAGTAGAAGTCGGTACGCAGGAACAGGAACGTCTGCCAGAGCAGCCGGATGAACGACGTGAACAGCACGCCGGCCACCACCAGCCGCACCGGCTCCGGCAGGCCGAGGACGCCGACGTCGTTCAGCCACAGCGTGATGAACAGCAGCGCCGCGCCGATCACGTCGACGAGCGGTCCGACCAGCACCGCGACGAAACGCTCCCGCTTGGACGCCATCCACATGCCGGACAGGTCGGTCTGCGCGACGATGGCGTACATCTGGTTGCCGACCGTCATGCGGGCCGACGTGCCGGCGGCGCGCGCCCCCACGACGTGGGCCAGTTCGTGCAGCCACACGCCGATCACCGCGATGCCGAGGACGACCAGCAGGTAGGCCCAGAAGTGGGAGTGGAACATGAGGCTGGACGGTCCGGGCACCAGCCCCGGCCGGTCGACGGCCATCGCGACCGCGACTCCGACGACCACCCCGCAGACGGCGAGCACCGGCCGGCTCAGCAGGCGCCGCGCGGCCTGCGGGGACAGCCACTGCAGATGGCCGGCGCGTGGTGGCCGGGCCGGGCCGGCGTCCGGCGGCGGGTCGTGCGCGCCGGCCGGGGCGAGGAACCCCTCGTCGGCCAGCGCCTGGAGGAACGCGTCGGCGTCCGGTGACGCCGCGTGCGCCGCCTCGAAGCGGCCGACGGCCTCACCGACTGTGGCGCCGTCGCGCAGCCACTCCAGCAGGTCGAGGCCCTCGGCCGGGATGGACAGGTAGACCTGACGACTGTCGTCACCGATCACGGCGAAGTCACCGTCTCTGCGGGCGGTGTACGGCCGGACCAGGACCGGTGCGTCGAGGGCGAACTCGGTCACTGTGGGACCTCTCCTCTGACGGTGCGGGACTGGGCGCAGGGGCGGGGGTCCGGCAGCCGGACCCCCGCCCCCGTGTCACCGGGTTCAGTTCAGCGCGGGCGCGCACGGGGCGACGGTGCTGGCCTTGATGGACTCCAGCTTGCGCACCGGGAGCGACTTCTTGGGCGCGGTCTCCTTGGTCATGGGAACACCTCCTCTCCACCTCTCGTCGGAACGGGGGGCACCCGCCGGCCGGCTTCGGCGGGAGATCGTGTGCCGAGGGCGTCGTCGCCGGCGACGAAGCGCGCGGCGAGGTCGACGAGGCCGTCCTCGGCGTGGAACAGCGACAGGTGGTCGCCGTGCGGGGCGACGTGCAGGACGGACCCGGCGATCCGGGCGGCCACGGCCCGCGACCCGGCGGGGTGCGCCGTGTGGTCGTCCTCGCTGGTGACGACGAGCGTGCGCGTGGTCAGCCCGGCGAGGTACGGGCGCAGGTCCGTGCCCATGATGGCGCCGTTGAGGCGGCAGTAGCGGCGCAGCAGCTCGGGTGTCGCGTACGGGTACGTGACCAGGTGCGCCAGCCGTGGCGGGGCGACGCCGAGCATGGTGTTGGTGAGCACCGCGTGCACCGCCGCGGCCTGTTGCGGGCTGCGGGCGGCCATCGCCATCAGGGCTTGCAGGTTCTGCTGGTGGTCGGTCTTCGGGCTCTCGTCGCCGAGGTCGAAGTCGCCGTGCCAGAGGCTCAGCGACGACACCCGCTCCGGCGCCCGCGCGGCCGCGACGACCGCGAGCACCGCGCCGCCGCACAGGCCGATCAGGTGCGCGCGGCGCAGCCCGAACCGGTCCAGCACCGCGAGGAGGTCGTCGGCCTGGGCCACCGCACCGGTGTCGCCGGTGAACCCGTCCACGTCCGCGAACAGGCCCCGGGTCTCGGGGACGAGCACGTGGAAGTCGCGGGACAGCCGGTCGGCCCAGCCCTCGGCGAGCCGGGCGGGCATCCCGCACGCGGACACCAGCAGCACCGGCGGCCGGTCCGGGTCGCCGGCGGCGTACGTGGGCAGCACCGCCCCGTCGCCGGTACGCACGTCGGTGCGCCGGAATCGGCAGGTGAAGTCCCGCTCGCGCGCGTCGGCGACCACCCGCGGCTCGTCCGCCGCCGCCGGTGCCGGGTTCGCGTCGAGGTCCAGCAGGTCGCTCACCACCCGCTCGAACGGGCCGAGATCGGCGGCGGCGGTCACCGGCGTCGGCGCCGGCACGTCCAGCCGCTCGCACAGCCGGGCCAGCGCGGCGGCGGTGGCGGGGTCGGCGCACCGCACCCGTACCGGTGGCGGCAGCACCCGCAGCAGCGGGCCCGCCGCCAGCAGCGCGGCGGCCGTGCCCAGCCCGGGCGTCACGCGCCCGCTCCGATCCACTCGTAGGTGCGGTGGTAGGCGCGGGCGCCGGTGCAGGCGAGCAGCGTACGCGCGCCGGTCACCCGGTCCAGCACCTCGGCGTACCGCCCCGGGTCGATCCGCTTGTCCGCCACCGGCACGAGGCAGTCCGCGTTGTCGGCGAGGATCCGCTTGTACTCGTCGAACGTCAGCTCGCACCGGCCGGCGAGGTGATCGCCGATGCGCATCCGGCCGACCTCGGCGGTGGACCGCGCGTCGACCAGGCCGGAGTAGAACTCGGCGGCGCAGCCGGAACCGTACGAGTACATCCCGACCCGTACCGGTTCGTCGGGCCGCAGGTGGTCGATCAGGCTGGCCAGGGCCAGGTAGACCGACCCGGAGCAGAGGTTGCCGACCAGCCGCGGGTACTCCAGGCCGGGCGCGACGCGGCGGGCGAAGTCCGCGTCGGCATCGGGCAGCCGGTGCTCGCGGGCGAGCTTGCGGTGCGCCGCGCGGACGATGCCGGCGAACGGCGTGTGCATGGCCAGCCCGGCGAAGGTGGTGGCGAAGTCGACGTCCGCCACCTTCTCCGCGTAGTGGGCGTAGGCGTTCGTCAGGCAGTCCAGGTAGGCGAACAGCGAGCGGTCGGCGTCGGCGACGTCGAACGTCGGGCCCGGCCGGGCCGAGTCGAACGTCTCGTAGCTGTGCGTCCCGAACGCCCCGAGGTCCACGTCCAGCACCCGCGGGTCGTCGCCGAGCAGCACCGCGGCGGCGCCGGTGCCCATCGCCGGCTCGGTGTACGAGGCGTTCTCGTTCACCAGTGACACGTCCGTCGCGATCACCAGCGCCTTGGCGCCCGGCGACAGACCGGCGGCGAGGTAGCCGCAGGCGAGCTGGAGCGCCCCGGTCGCGGCGTAGCAGGCCTGCTTCACCTCCAGCACCCGGCAGCGGCGGCTCAGCCCGAGGTGCCGGTGCACGTACGAGGCGATCGACTTGCTCAGGTCCACGCCGGACTCGCTGGACGTCACCAGCAGTTCGATCCGGTCGCGGTCGGCCTCGTCCATCGCGTCGAGGATCGGCTTGGCGGCGTTCACCGCGTGCGTGACCGGATCCTCGAACGGCAGCGCGACCGACTTCGCGGTCATCATCAGGTTGCCCAGGCGGGCCGCGTCCAGACCGCGCCCCTCGAACAGGACCGGCACCGCGACGGAGGCCACCCCGCAGTACACGTTCAGGGCCTCGATGCCCACGTTCATGCCGTCACCTCGCAGAGGTACGCGACCAGGTGGTCGATGTCGGGCAGGTCGCTGAAGCTGCCGAGCGGCTCGTCGACGCCGAGCCGCTCACGGAGGGCCAGGATGATCTCGACCCGGTCGATCGAGTCGGCGCCGAGGTCGCGCAGGTGCGCGCCGCCGGGGATCCGGTCGCCGGGCACCGCCGGCAGGATCTCGGTGATCACCTCGTGGACCACCCGCCGGACCGCTTCGTCGCTCGCGCTCACGTCGTCGCCTCCGTCCGGGTCTGCTGAAGGGCCACCGCGAGCGGCCGTCCGGTGTCGCGGTCGGCGAGCACCACCCGGACCGTCTCGTCGGCGCCGGTCACGTCGCCGCCCGGCCGCCGGGACACCCGCACCCGCAGCACGGCGCCCACGTCGGCGTTGCCGAGGTAGCTCATCCGCTGGTCCAGCACGACCCGCCGGAGGAAACCGGCGTCGGTGCCGCCGCGGTGCCGCCACAGCCGCAGCGACGCCCAGTCCACGATGGAGAAGTAGGAGGCGAAGTAGAGCAGCCCCACGCCGTTGAGGTCGCGGCTCGGATCGACCGGGTAGTCCAGCGCCAGCCGGTCCAGCGGGTCCGACGGGTCGGGCTCGGCGCCCAGGTCGCGCAGTTCGGCGTACGCGCGCCGGGGCGAGTGCCGCGCGGGCAGCACGGGCAGGTGCCCGTGGCGGAACCCCGGTGGGGACGCGCTGCGCAGGTCGCCGTTGCCGCCGGACGGTCCCCGTACCACCCAGCGGTTGAAGTTCTGCGCGTACAGGCATGCCGGGTCGGGGTGGGCGTAGAACTCGTCCGGGTCGACGACCCGTCCGGGCCGGTCGCCGCGCCGGATCTCGTGCAGCGTCAGCACCGACTCGCTGCCGGAGGCGAAGGACCGCGAGTCCACCCGCAGCACGTCGCCGAAGGTCATGCCGCGCACGTGCAGGTCGGCGCCGCCGCGCAGGTGGATGTAGTGGAACGCCAGGTACGTCGGCATCCCGTCGGCGTCGCGGGCGGTGTAGACGTTGGTGTCGCAGAGCGCGCTGACGGTGTCCCAGGTCCAGTCGCCGACCTGGCCGACGAACAGCGATCCCGGCCCGCACATGCCGGGCCGCACCACTGTCGTACGGGTCGTCGCGTCGGGACCGAGCAGTTCCAGCTCGGGAGTCAGGACGGTCACCACCCCTCCCCTCCGGCGCCGCGCAGGAAGTCGGTCAGGATCCGGTTGCACTCCCGGGGGCTGGTCAGATACGGGAAGTGGCCGGCGTCGGCGATCTCCTCGTAACGGGCGCCCCGGATGCCCTGGTGCAGCAGCCGCGCCGTCTCCGACGGGATGACCGTGTCGTGCCGGCCCTGCACCACGAGCGCCGGCAGGTCCAGCTCGCCGAGCCGGTCGCGGAGGTCCGGCCGGGCCGCGAACACGTCGAGGTAGCGCAGCCCCGTCTGGGGGTCCATGCTCTCGCAGCGCAGCAGCAGGGCCTCCACGGCGGCCCGCTCGTGCCGCAGCCGGTCGGCGCCGGACCCCTCGATGGTGCGGTCGAGGTCCTGGGCCGCCACCACGGCCAGCCGGTTGATCTCACCGACCCGGTTGCCGATCTTGTAGGAGCTGCCGAGCAGGATCAGCGAGGCGGTGTCCTCCGGGTGGTTGAGGGCGAACGTGAGCGCGACCAGGCCGCCGAACGACGCGCCGGCGACGTGGACCGGCCCGTCGACCCCGATCTCCCGCAGCACCCGCAGTTCGAGGGCGGCGATCCCGTCGAGGGTGAGGTCGGCCGAGGCGGTGCTCGCCCCGACGCCGGGGTGGTGGACGCTGATCACCTGGTACCGATCGGCCAGCGCCTCGAACTGCCGCGCGAAGACGCCCGCGCCGATGTTGAACGGGTGGGCGAGCAGCAGCGGCGGGCCGTCGCCGGCGGTGAAGACCTCCACCTGCGCGCCGGCCACCGGCACCACCCGTCGGCGTACGGCCGGCTGGTGTTCCCGCAGCACGGTGCCGTTGTCGTCGGCCGGGGCTTGGTCGCGCAGCGCCTGCCGGACGTCCTCGGGCACCCGGCCGGCGGGCTGGTAGACCGCCCGGGCCGCCTCCCCCGCCGTGCGGACCCCGCCGGTGACCAGTTCGGGAACCTCTCCCGGTGCGGCGGCCAGCGCGGCGACGGCGGCCACCACCGCCTCGGCGTCGGCGGGACCGAAGCCGACCGGCACGGCGAGCCGGACGGTGCCGGCGAGCGGCCCGCCGGTCGCCAGGTGCGGGCCGCCCCGGACTCCGGCGCCGGTGTAGAGCCAGGCCAGCCCGGACATCGTGGGGTGCTCCTGACCGGCCAGGCCGGGCATCCGGGCGAGGTCGAGCAGGACACAGTGGGCGCCGTCGACGTCCACGACGGGCAGGCCGGCCGCCCGCAGCCCGTCGCGGAGCACCGCGACCGCGGCGACGCGCCGCCGGACCAGCTCCGTGACACCGTCGCGGTCCGCGAGCGCGGCCCGCAGCGTCATCCGGGTGGCCCGGTCCACCTCGGAGCCGCGCCGCGCGACGTGCTCGCGCAGCCGCGCCGCCAGTTCCGGGTCGCGGGTGGCGACCAGCCCGCCGGCGGTGACGCCGAAGTCCTTGGACAGGCTGAGCGTCGCCGTGTCGGCGACGGCGAGCATGTCCCGCACCACGGTCCAGGGATCCCCGCCGGGGCCGGCGAGCTGGACGGCGTTGTCGACGACACGGCTGGCGTCCAGGACGAGCGGCACCCCGTGCGCGGCGGTGACGCGGCGCAGCTCCCGGAGGGCGCCGGGCTCGACGGGTACGCCCCCGGAGGCGTTGTTCGCCGCCTCCACCACCACGAACGACACCGACCCGGCGGGCCGGCGGGTCAGCTCCGCCGCGAACGCCTCGACCGTCTCCGGGTCGAGCCGGCCCACCCCGACGGCCACCGGTTCGTAGCCGAGGTCGGCCAGCGTGGACAGCCAGGTCGGGAAGGCCGCGGCGTGCAGCACGACGCCGCGCGGGCCGGGGTGGCAGCGGCAGAGCAGTTCCTCGGCCGTCCGCCCGGACCGGGTCGGCACCACCTCGGGCATGGGCAGCCAGTCGTGCGCGGTGAGCTCCGGCGGGGCGGACCGCTCGGCGAGCAGCCGCGTCCGGGCGGCGACGAAACCGTCCGCCCGCTCCGCCCAGGAGTCGGTGAGCAGGTCGAAGGGGACCAGCTCGGTCGGCACGGCCAGCGCGTTGTACCCGTGCGCGGCCAGCAGGTCCGCACGTCCCGGCCGCAGCGCCGGGTCCGCCGGCGGTGCCGCGCCCTCCGGCGGCGCGGCGGTGCCCGACGGTACGGCGTTCTCTTGCGGCGCGCCGGCGTCTTGCGGTGCGGGATCGGCGGGGGCGCCGTCCACGAGGTCCGGATTGGCGATCATCAGGATGATGTCGGTGACCGACGTACGGTCGCCGGTCGCCGGCTGGCACAGGTAGATCGGCGTGTTCTCCGGCCGGAACTTGTTCTTGAACTGGAAGTTGCCGGGCCCGAACACCCCCACCGAGTGCAGCTCCGCCAACGCGTCCGCCACCGCCGGGTCGGCGTTCGGCGACTCGGTGATGGCGACACCGAAGCTCGCCCCGAAGCTGAACGACGTGCAGCCCTCGGCGGCGGTCAGCTCGATGATCCGGACGATCGCCCACTCCAGGCCGCCGGCGGGCATCTCGTCGGCGTAGAACTCCAGATCGAGCAGGTATCCCCGCTCGGACGGGATCCGGGTCACGATGACCGCGTTGACGAGGGTGTCGTCCACACGGGTGAGGAAGACCCGGTGCCGGGGGTCGAGCGTGCCGCCGCCGATCTCCTCCCGGACCACGCCGACGTACGGGTTCACCATCTGCTTGCGGCGGCCCCAGGAGTCGATCAGACCGACGATCTGCCGGTCGGTCTCCGGCGACGCGCCGGCCCGGTACTCCTCGATCCGGCAGTCACCGGCCCGCTCGAACCGGTGCAGGAGGCTGCGCAGCCGCTGCATCCGGCCGCCCCGTACGGTGAACGAGGCCAGGTCCGTCAGGCGTTGCACCGCCCCGAACGGGGTGGCGGTGACCGGTTCCCCGGCGACCTCGGTCAGGTGGGCCAGGGACAGGAAGTTGGGCCGCAGGCCGTGGCGCCGCGCCCACGCGATCCACTCCGCGACGAGGTCGTGGAAGTGGTCGTGGTGCCCGACGAAGCTCCAGGCGAACACGTCGTCGCCGCGGACCGAGAAGTTGACGTAGCCGGCCCGCGCCGAGTCGACGAACGCGTACGGGGCGATGTCCCGGCCGGCCAGCCCGCCCTCCTTGGCGTGGCGGCGGTCGAGGTCGGCCAGGAGGTCACGCAGCGCCGGGCGGCCGGGCAGGGTCCGCTTGCGGACGACGACGGGCTCGCCGTCGACCTCGGTGCCGCTCTCGATCGTCCGGCCGGTGGCCCGTGGACCGGTGTCGGGCGCGGCCCGGACGCCGGTCCCGGCGGACCGCCCGGCCAGGAACGCGGTGAGGTCGGCCATCGTCGGGTGGTCGAACAGCAGCGTCTTGGGCAGCGCGCCGTAGCGCTGTTCCAGGGCGCCGACGACGCGCAGCATGTCGAACGAGGTGAGGCCGCTGTCGGCGAACGTCCGCCCGGGCTCGACGGGACGCTCCAGCACCCCGGCCACGATCTCCTCGACGCCGTCACCGGCCGGTGTGACAGGGCGTGGTGCCCGCGTGCCGGCGGCCACGAGCGCGGCCACCGCCTCGACCGTGTCGTGCTCGTACAGGTCGGCGGCGGTGATCTCCACGTCGAACGTCGCCACCACCAGCCGGGCCAGCTCCATCCGGAAGATCGAGTCGAGGCCGAGGTCGGCGAACGCCCGGTCGGCCGTGATCTCCGTACGGTCGGCGCCGAGCACCCGCGCCACGCAGTCCCGTACCGCCTCGGCCACCTCCGCGGGCGCGGCCGGAACCGTGCCGGCGGGCGCCTGGGCGACGGCGGCTGCCGGCCGTTCGGCGCGGCGCGGCTGTTCGGCGGGGCCGTGCGGTTCGACGAGGCCCTGCGGATCGGCGGGGCCCGGCCGGTCGACGCGGTCGTGCGGTTCGGCGGGGCTCGTCCGCGCAGGTGCGGCCGGTAGCGCAGCGGCGGCGGGTGGCGCCGTAACGGCGGGACCGGCTCCGGCCGGGCGGGCGAGGACGCCCACCGGCGACGCGCCGTTCGGCGAGTGTCCGCCGTTCACCGCCCCCGCGTCGGCGGTCGCGCGCCGGCCCGCGCCGTTGCGACGCATCGCCGACGGATCACGCAGCACGATCCGGTCGGCGGCGGTGCGCCGGACCGGGGCGGGCCGCTCGGCCGGAACACGCGAGCCGGGCAGGTCGGCCGGAGCACGCGGGGCGGGCGGCTCCGCCGGGGCGGGCCGGGCCGGTGCGGCGGCGCGGGCCGGGCCCTCGTCGAACCAGAACGGCCGGGGGTCCAGCGGCGGCGCGGGGACGGAGATCCGGGCCGGCCGGTGCTCCCAGGTCGCCGCCCAGTCGACGTCACCGCCGGCCAGCCAGGTCTCGGTCTCCGCGTCGAGGCGGGGCGGCGCCTCGCCGCGCAGCACCGCCACCGCCTCGGCCGCGTCGGCGACCACCGCGGCGAACCGGTGGGCCAGGGCGTCGCGTCCCACCTGGAGCGTGTACGTGGCACGGGCCATGTCGGTGCCCGCCGCGAGGTGGTCCGCGACCCGTCGCCGGTACTCCGTCAGGGCCGCGGGACCGGACGCGGACAGCACCAGGCGCCAGGGGCCCGCCGCCGGGGACGTCGGCAGCGGCGGCGGCGACTGCACCACCACGTGGGCGTTGGTGCCGCCGAAGCCGAACGAGCTGACCCCGGCGACCCGGTCGCCGGTCCAGGGCAGGTCGCGGTCCAGCACTGTGAAGGGGGTGCCGTCCAGCCGCAGGTACGGGTTGCGCCGGTGCTGGTGCAGCGTGCGCGGCAGCCGTTCGTGGCGCAGGCTCAGCAGCACCTTGAGCAGCCCGGCGATGCCGGCCGCGGCCTCCAGGTGGCCGATGTTCGTCTTCACCGTCCCGACCGCGATCGCGGCGTCCACGCCCTCGAACGCCTTCTTCAGCCCTTCGATCTCGATCGGGTCACCGAGCCGGGTGCCGGTGCCGTGGGCCTCGATGTAGCTCACCCTTGCCGGGTCGACGCCACCGGCCCGGTACGCCCGGCTGACGACCTGCGCCTGCGCCTGCGGGTTCGGGGCGGTCAGCGACGGCCCGCGGCCGGCGTGGTTGACCGCGCTGCCCCGGATGACGGCGATCACCTGGTCCCCGTCGGCGACCGCCGCGCGCAGCGGCTTGAGCAGCACGACGCCGCAGCCCTCGCCGCGGCCGTACCCGTCGGCGGACGCGTCGAACGTCTTGCACCGGCCGTCGGCGCTGAGCATGCCCGAGGACTGGAACGCCACGAACAGGCCGGGGCTCAGCAGCACGTTCACCCCACCGGCGAGCGCCGTCGAGCATTCCCCGGCCAGCAGCGCCCGTACCGCGCGGTGCACCGCGACGAGCGAGCTGGAGCAGGCGGTGTCGACGGCTTCGCTGGGGCCGCGCAGGTCCAGCAGGTAGGAAACCCGATTGGCCAGGATGCAGTCGGCGAGGCCGCTCGCGGTGTGGGCCTCGACCGGCACGTCGTGCGCGCGCAGCAGATCGTCGTAGTCGCAGGCGGACACGCCGACGAAGATCCCGGTGTCGGTGCCGGCGAGGTCCGCCGGCCGGTAGCCCGCGTCGGCGACGGCCTGCCAGGCGGTCTGGAGGAACAGCCGCTGCTGCGGGTCCATCAGCGCGGCCTCGCGCGGCGCGATGCCGAACAGGTCGGCGTCGAACGACCGTACGTCGTCGAGGAAACCGGCGCGGACGCCGGCGGTGGCGGGGTCGGCGAGCAGGTCGGTGCGGTCGGCCGGGACCTTGCGGACGAGGTCGTCACCGGCGGCGAGGTGCCGCCAGAAGGCGTCGAGGTCCGGCGAGCCGGGCAGCACCCCGGCCATCCCCACCACGGCGACCGCGTCGGCCGGCAGATCCGCCGGGGGCTCGGCGGCGCCCGTCCCGGACCGGTCCGCCGCGGGCCCGGCGTCCACGGTGGCCGGGGCCGGGCGGGCCGGGAGTACGGTGCGCAGGTACGCGCCGAAGGCGGCGAGCGTGGGGTGCTCGTAGAGGACCGTGGGCAGCAGGTCGACATCGAAGCGCTCGTTCGTCTCGTTCACCAGGCCGGTCAGCGAGATGGAGTCGAAGCCCAGGTCGAGCAGTTGGATGTCCGGGTCGACCTCGTCCGGTTCGACGAGCAGGAACCCGGCGGCGAGCGCGCGCAGCTCCGCGTCCAGGTCCAGCTCCGGCTCCGGGGCCGGGCCGCTTTCCGGTACCTCCGGCGCGACGTCGGCGGGGCGCTGCACCGCCACCACCGGTTCGGTGCCGGACACGACGCGGTCGAACGCCCGTACCGCGTCGGCCGTGGGCAGCGGGGCACTCCCCCAGCGCCGCGCGAACAACCGGCGGGTGGCGTCGTCCACGGCCATGCCGCCGTCGGCCCACAGCGGCCAGCAGACGGACACCGTGCCGGGCCGGCCCACGGCGAACTCGTCCAGGAACGCGTTGGCGTAGGCGTAGTCGACCTGCCCGAGGTTGCCGGTGCGCCCGGCGATCGACGAGCACAGCGCGAAGAACTCCAGCGGTTCGGTGCCGAGCGCGTCCACCAGGTACCGCAGGCCGAACACCTTCGGGGCCAGCACCGCGTCGACGGCGGCGGCCGGCTTCGTCAGGGCGCGGACGTCGTCGTGCACGCCGGCGGCGTGGACCACCCCGTCGATACGCCCGTAGCGCCGGCGGATCTCGGCCACCGCACCGCGCACGTCGGACTCGGCAGTCACGTCCGCGCGGACGAACGCGAAGGTCTCGTCGGCCGGCGCGGTCCGGCCGACCAGCACCACCGCCGACGGCGCGCGGGTCGCGGCGAGATGGACGGCGAGGTGCCGGCCGACCGCGCCGGTGCCGCCGACCACGACGTACACGCCGCCGGCGCGCCGGACGGCCGGGCCGGGCCGGAACGGCACCATCCGGCGTACCTCACGGACGCCGCCGCTCCAGCGGACGTCGTCCACCCGCTGCTCCGGCGGCCCGGAGACGTGCCACAGGTCCGCCTCGGCGGTCACGCCACCCCGGACCACCGCCCCGGAGAAGCCGCTGTGCTCCAGGGCGAGCGTGCGCAGCGCCGCCGTCACGGCGGTGTACGCGGGCCGCTCGTCCGGGCAGCCGACGACGATCCGCAGCGACGCGGCCGGATCCGGGGTGAGCACCTCGACGGCGGTCCGCAGGACCGTGTGCAGGCTCTCGCGTACCTCGTCGGCGAGCCCGCCGGCCCGAGCGGGCAGGTGCACCACGACCACGTCGGGGTCGGCCTGGTCGTGGCGGCCGCCGAACGTCGGGCCCGCGCCGACGACCCGGACACGGGCCGGTGGCCGCCCGCCCTCCGGGGGCGGCTCCGCCCGCCACTGCGGCCGCAGGTACACGCACGGGTCGCTCTCGGGCACGCCGGTCTCGGGCACGCCGGTCTCCCGCGCCGCCGCCTCCGGTACGACGCTCCCCGGCACGGCGTTCTCCGGCACCGCCGCCTCGGGAACTGCCGAGATCGGCGACGGGGCGGCCCGGCCGTCGACGGTCCGGTCGTCGGCGGTCCGGTCGTCGGCGGTCCGGTCGTCGGCGGTCCGGTCGTCGGCGGTCCGGTCGTCGGCGGTCCGGTCACCGTCCGGTACGGACGGCGCCGCCGGTGGCCGTGCGGTGCCGGCCGGCTCGGGCAGCCACAGCCGCTGCCTGTCGAACGGGTACGGCGGCAGCGACACCCGTCCCGGCCGTACCGGCCAGCGGCCCGCCCAGTCGACCGGGACACCGCGTACCCACAGCTTCGCCGACTGGTCGAGCCGGCCGCGGCGCAGCAGGTCGGCGGCGATCTCGGCGCCGCCGTCGCCGTCGAACAGCGGATCGGTGCCGGCGGTGCCGGTGGTGACCTCGCCGGCCCGCAGCCGGCGGACCAGCTCGTCGATGTCGGAAACGACGACGGCGAGCCGGTGGTCGAACTCCGCCCGCCCGACCTGGGTGCTGTACGCGAGCTGGTCGAGGCGCGGGCGCGTCCGCTCGGCCAGGTCGGCCACGGCGGCCGTCAGCGTGCGCAACTGCTCCGGGGTCCGCGCCGACAGCACGACGACGTGCGGCCCCGGCTGGACCGGCGCGGGCGGCGGCGCGGGATGCTCCCGGACTACGAGGTGCGCGTTCGCGCCGCCCGCTCCGAACGAGCTGACCCCGGCGCGGCGCGGCGCGGTCCACGGCTGCGCACTGGTCGGCAGCAGGAACGACCCGGACAGGTCGATGCGGGAGTTGACCGTGGACAGGTTCGCGCAGGGCGCGATGGTGCCGTGCGCGAGTTGCAGCAGCACCTTCGTCAGGCCGGCGATGCCGGCGGCGCCTTCGAGGTGCCCGATGTTGGCCTTGACCGAGCCGACCGGGATGCGCCGGCCGTCCGGCAGCGCGGCGCCGAGCGCCCGGCCGAGGCCGGCGATCTCGATCGGGTCGCCGAGGGCCGTGCCGGTGCCGTGCGCCTCCAGGTAGCCGACGTCGCCGGGTGTCACACCGGCCGCGGCGAGCGCCCGGACCACCAGGTCGGCCTGGGCCGTGGGGTTGGGCACCGTGTAGCCGCCGGTCCGGCCGCCCGCGTTGACGAAGCCGCCCTCGATGACGCCCCAGATCCGGTCGCCGTCGCGCAGGGCCGCGGACAGGGGTTTGAGTAGTACCGCGCCGACGCCCTCGCCGGGCACGAACCCGTCGGCGCGCTCGTCGAACACCTTGCAGGCCCCGTCGGCCGACAACATGGTCATCGACGACAGCGCGATCAGGTGCGCCGGGTGCAGGACCAGGTTGACGCCACCGGCGACGGCCGCGGAGCACTCCCCGCGGCGCAGGCTCTCGCAGGCCAGGTGGACCGCCGTCAGCGAGGAGGAGCAGGCCGAGTCGACGGCGAAGCTCGGCCCGGTCAGGTCGAGCGTGTACGACACCCGGTTGGCGATCGACCAGTACGCCGAGTGCCCGTCGGTGTAGCGGCCCTCCGGCCAGCCCTGCGCGGCGGCGATGCGGCCGTACGAGCCGTACATGGTGCCGACGAAGACGCCGGTGTCACGCGGCAGCGCTCCCCCGAGGGCGCCCGCGTCCTCCAGCAGCAGCCAGACGGTCTCCAGGAACAGCCGCTCCTGCGGGTCCATCGCGGCCGCGTCCTTCGGCAGGATGCCGAAGAAGCCGGGGTCGAACCGGTCGACGCCGGTGAGGAACCCGGCCCACCGGCTGTACGTGTGCCCGGGCCGGCCGCGGCGCGGGTCGAAGTGTTCGCGCCAGTCCCACCGCTCCGGCGGCACCTCGCTGATCGAGGTGGTGCCGGTGACCAGGTTCTGCCAGAACCGTTCCAGGTCCGGCGCGCCCGGGTAGCGGCCGGACAGGCCGACGACCGCGATCGCGTCCGCGTCGCCCCGGGCGGCGAGGGCCGGGGCGGCCGGGACGGCAGGGGCGACCGGGGCTGCCGACCGCTCCGGTTCCGCCGCGTGCACAGGCGCCGGCACGGCGTCCACCGCTGCGGTGCCGAGCGTGGCGGCGAGCGGGCCCGGCCGTTCCCGGGCCAGGTGGTCGGCGAGCTGCTCGATCGTCAGGTGCTCGAACAGCAGGGTGGCCGGCAGGTCACCGAGGTCGGCCGAGAACCGGCGTACGAGGTGCTGGCCGACCAGCGAGTCGACGCCGAAGTTGTCGAACGTGACGTCGTCGTCGAGCTGGTCGGGGCGGTACTTGAGGACCTCCGCGAAGACCGCGCGGACGTAGTCCCGGGCGGCGCGGGCCGGCACCCGGTCCACCGGCGCCCCGGCCGTCGCCACCAGCACGCACTGCTCCTGCTCGTCGTCGGGGACACCGGGCATGCCGAGGATCCGGCCGGTCAGGCCCGCCTCGGCGAGCGCCGCGCGCCACCCGGCCGGTGCCAGCAGCGGGGAGTGCGGCAGCCGCCGGTGGGCGTCGGTGAACCGCCACCAGCCCGGCAGCAGACCGAACGTCGCGGTGAGGAAGTCGGAGGCGCGGGTGACCTCGTTGAGCAGCAGCACGCCGCCGGGGCGCAGCAGGGACCGGGCATGGCGCAGGCTGCGGACCACGTCCTCGGTGGCGTGCAGCACGTTCGTGGCGAGCACGACGTCGTACGAGCCGGCCGAGAAGCCCTGCCCGGCCGGTTCCCGTTCGATGTCGAGGACGCCGAACCGCAGGCCCGGATGGCGTCCGCCGAAGCGGTCCTCGGCCTCGCGGAGGAACGCGGTCGAGAGGTCGGTGAAGTCGTACCGTACGCCCGGACAGGCGTCGAGGACGAACGCCGAGCCGGCGCCCGTGCCGGCCCCGATCTCCAGCACGCGCCCCGGACCGTCCGTCCGGTCGAGCACGGCGGCGGCCTCGGCCGCCACCAGCCGGTGGTAGAAGTCCGCGGCCCGCTGGCCCCGGTAGACGGCGGCGACCAGATCGGTGCTGCCACCGGGAAAGAGCACCTCGGTCGGTGAGGTCCGGCCGTCCAGGACGCCGGGCAGCGCGTCGACGCACCGGGCCAGCAACGCCACGTGCGGGGCGAGGTCGGGGTGCCGGGCGAGCACACCGGCGGTGGACAGGCCGGCCGGGGGCCCGGACACGGCGGCGACGACGGCGGCCTCCAGCGGCCCCGGGGCCGGCACGGAACGGTCCCGGAGCCGGTCGCGCAGCAGGTCGCGGGCCAGCCCGTCGAGGGTACGGAAGGCCGCGCTGGACCGGTCCAGCGACGGGTCCGTGTCCCCGGCGGTGTCTCCCGTGGCGGGCGGGGCCACGACGGCGTCGGCGGCGGACGTGGACGGGTGGACGCCGAGTGCGGCGAGCCCGTCCCTCGTGCCCTTGAGGACTGCCACCTGCGGGTGCGGGCCGGCGAGGATCCGCTCCAGCCCGGCGACGCCCTCGGCCGGCTCGATGGAGCCGATGCCCAGCGCCGCGAACCGGGCCGCGTATCCGGGATCGGCGACCACGCCGACGCTGCCCCACCAGCCCCAGTTGACCACGCGTACCGGTTGTCCGCGGCGGTGCAGCGCCAGCCCGTACGCGTCCTCGAACGTGCTCGCGGCGGCGTAGTTGGCCTGCCCCGGGGCCGGGGCGAACGACAGCGCCGAGGAGAACAGCGCGAGGAAGTCCAGCGGTTCGCCGGCCAGCGCGTCGGCGAGCACGGCGACGCCGGCGACCTTCGGTCGCAGCACCTCGGTGAACGCCGTCTCGTCCATCGCGGACAGGGCGCGGTCACGGAGCACCAGCGCGGCGTGGAACGCGCCGTCGACGGGGCCGAACCGCTGTCGCGCCTCGGCCACCGCGCGGCGGACCGCGGCCGCGTCGGTGACGTCGGCGCGCAGGTAGACGGCCTGCCCGCCGAGCGCCTCGATCTGCGTCACCAGGGACCGGACACGCGCGTCCTCCGGGGACCGGCCGAGCCACACGAGCCGGGCACGCCGGGTCCGGGCGAGGTGACGGCTGACTTCGAACCCGATGCCGCCGGTGCCGCCGACGACGAGGTAGACACCGCCGTCGCGCAGCGGCGCCGCGCCCGCCGGCCAGGCCACCGGCTCCAGGCGGCGGACCAGGCGGCGGTCACCGCGCAGCGCGACGAACCGGTCGGTGCCGTGTTCGCGGCGGATCGCGGCGGCCGGGGTGGCGTCGCCGGGACCGGCGTCGACACAGGTGACCCGCCACTGCGGGTACTCGGCGGCGATCGAGCTGGCCAGGCCGGAAAGGCCGGCGGCGTGCGGGTGGACCGGCTCGCCGGGCAGGCCGGCCACCCCGGACACGACGAAGGTGAGCGTCAGCGGTCCCCGGTCCGCGCCCAGCTCGAGCAGGCGGCGCAGCAGGCGGAACGCGTCGAGCGTCGCGGTGTCGTCCTGCGGCGGGGCGTCCGGACCGGCCGTGCGGGCGAGCACGTACACCGTGTCGTACCGGCCGGTGGGCAGCTCGCCGAGCGGCAGCCTGTCGTCGGCGCCGAGGGCGGCGGCCAGCGCGGCGTCGCCGGGGGTGTGCACGGCGAGGATCCGCCCGGCAGGCGGTTCTCCCGAGGGTGCGCCCGCCGGCCGCCAGGCCGGCACGTACAGCAGGTCCGGTGCCCCGGCGGCCGGTGGTGCCGTCACGGCCGGCCGGCTCTCGGGAACGGAGGGCGTGGCGCCGGGCTGGTCGTAGGGACGTAGCGCCACACCGTCGAGCCGGGCCCGGACGTCGCCGGTCAGGTCGGTGACCACCACGTCGAACCGTCCGCCGTCCCGGCGTACCACGTGGACGCGGGCGGTCGCCGGCAGCCGGTCCGCGACGACTGCCGACTCGACGGCGAACGGGACGAGCATCCGGTCCGCGGGATCGACCAGCCCGGCGACCGCCTGCAACGCCCCGTCGAGCAGCTGGACGTCGCCGTCGGGGCCGGCGGTGAGCGTGCCGAGCGCCTCGCCGGCGCCCAGCCGCAGCTCCGTCAGCACCCGGAAGGACGGCCCGTAGCGCAGACCGGCCCGGGCGAACCCCGCGTACAGGTCGTCGACCGGACGGCGGCCGGGGCAGCGGGCCTCGACGGACGGCAGGTCCACCCGGCCCGGCGGGGCCGGGTCGGCGGCGCGGCGGGTGGCGACGGCGTGCGGCGTCCCGCCGACGGTGAGGGTGATCCGGTCGTCCCGGGTGACGACCGCCGTCACCGGCTCGGTGACCACGACGGGCCGCAGCCAGGTCACGTCGGCGGCGCGAGCCCCACCGCCGGTGGCCTGGCGCAGGAACGCCGCGCCGGGCAGGACCGGGACGCCGTGCAGCGTGTGGTCGGCCACGAGCGGGTCGGCCGGCGTGAGGACCGTCTCCCGCCGGTCGCGGCCGGTCCAGAAGCGGTCGCGGGCGAAGGGGTAGGTGGGCAGCGGGATGCGGCGGCCGGCCGGCATCGTCGTCCAGTCCACGTCCGCGCCGGCCACCCAGCGCTCGGCGAGCGCGACCAGGTCGGCCGGCGCGTCGGGCGCGGGCGGCCCGCCGGCCAGCTGCCGGACCAGGTCGGCGGTGTCGGCGGCGACGAACGCGGCCCGGACCGCCAGGTGCGCCCGGCCCCGCGCGAGGGTGGCGGCGACGTCGTGGACGTCGGCCGGGTCGGTACGCAGGCGCCGGGCCAGCCGGTCCGTCAGGTCACGCAGCGCGGACGCGGTCCGGGCCGAGACCGGCACCACCACCGGCCCGGTGCCGGTGCCCGCCGTCGCGGCCGGCGCCTCGGCGACCACGAGGTGGCAGTTGGTGCCGCTGAAGCCGAACGAGCTGACGCCGGCCACCAGCCGGTCGTCGTGCCAGCCGGTGAGTTCCCGCACCACCGGCAGCCCGGGGATCGGCTCGGTGGCGTGCGGGGTCGGTGGCAGCTGCCGGTGCCGCAGGCTGAGCAGCACCTTGATCAGGCCCGCCACGCCGGCGGCCATCGTGGTGTGGCCGATGTTCGCCTTGACCGAGCCGATCCGGCAGTGCGGGCCGACGACCTGGCCCAGCGCCTTGACCTCGATCGGGTCACCGAGCGCGGTGCCGGTGCCGTGGGTCTCGACGTACCCGACCTCGACGCCGGCCCGGGCGTGGACCTCACGCAGCAGACGGGCCTGGGAGACCGCGCTCGGCGCGGTGATGCCGTTGGTACGGCCGTCGCCGTTCACGCCGCCCGCGAGGATGACGCCGTGGACGTGGTCGCCGTCGGCGAGCGCCCGGTCCAGCCGCTTCAGGACGACCACGCCGACGCCCTCGCCGAGCACGATGCCGTCGGCGGCGGCGTCGAACGGCAGGCACCGGCCGGTCGGCGACAGCATCCCCGTCTGGCTGGTCCAGACCTGCATCTGCGGCGTGCACATGACGGCGACGCCGCCGGCCAGCGCCGTGTCGCAGTCGCCCGAGCGCAGGCTCTCGCAGGCCAGGTGCACCGCCGTCAGCGACGACGAGCACGCGGTGTCGATCGCCATCGTGGGCCCGGTCAGATCGAGCAGGTACGCGATCCGGGCGGGCAGGATCGAGCTGGCCCCACCGAGGAACGCCTCGCTGGTGTCGCCGCGGCCGTGCCGCTCCAGCAGGCGGGGATAGTCGCCCGCGCCGCAGCCGACGAAGACACCGCACCGCATCGGCCGTCCGGCGTACCCGGCGTCCTCCAGCGCGGCCCACGCCTGCTCCAGGAAGATCCGCTGCTGCGGGTCCATCGCCTCGGCTTCGAGCGGCGAGACGCGGAACAGCCCGGCGTCGAAGGCGTCCACGTCGTCCAGCAGCGCCGCCCATCGGCTGCGGGTCCGGCCGGGGACGGCGGGATCCGGGTCGTAGAGTTCCGTCAGATCCCAGCGGTCGGGCGGAACCTCCCGGATGGCGGACCGGCCGGCGGCGAGGTTGTCCCAGAACGTGTCGAGGTCCGGGGCGTCCGGGAACCGTCCGGCCATGCCGATCACCGCGATCGCGGCAGGCGCGTCCGCGACCGGCGACGTGTCCGGTGCCGGCGTCGCGGCCGGTGCCGGCGTCGCGGCCGGTGCCGGCTCTTGGAGGGAAGGCGACACCGACGGTGGCCGGACGGCGAACGTCAGCGGCGGCGGCTCCGACGCCGTGGCGGGGACGGTCCCGGGCGCCGGGGCAGTCGCGGGCACCGCGGCGGGCGCGGTCAGAACCAGTGGCGGCGGGCCCGCGGCGGCCGGGACCGGTTCGTCCACGACGGACGGTGCCGGGGGCGCGGTGGCCTGGGCGCGCAGCGAGGCGGACTCGGCCAGGTTGCGCCGCACCGCCTGGGCGAGGTCGGGCACCGTGGGGTGGTCGTACACGGCGGCCGAGTCCAGGTCGGTGCCGAACCGGCGGTTGAGATCCCGCACCAGCTCCACGGCACCGATGGAGTCCAGTCCCAGGTCGGCGAAGGTACGCGACGGCAGCACCTCGTCCGGGCGCAGGTACAGCAGGGCACCCACGATCTCCGTCACCGCGTCGCTCACCGTTTCGTCGTCCGGGCCGGTGGGCGACGCCTGCGCGGCCGGCGTCGCCCGGCTACGGAACTCGTCGACCTTGGTGAAGTGCTCCCGCACCAGGGCGGCGGACTCCGCGCCGAGGACGTTGCCGTGCATGCGGACCTCGCTGGCGATGACCTCGGGCAGCCGGTCGAGGATCCGGCCGGCGAGTTCGTTCTTGAGCGACCGGATCACCGCCGGTGGCTTGTCCGCCATGGACCGGGCCAGGTCCAGCGCGGCCGGAACGACCTCCTGCGGCGGCAACACGGTCACGCCGGCTCCGCGCCGGCTCAGCTCGGCGCCGGTCATCGACCGCCCGGTCAGCATCATCTCGGCGGCCAGGGCGGGGCCGAGGCGTTGCTCCAGGATGTAGGTGGCGCCCATGCCCGGGGTGAAGCCGTAGCGGGTGAAGTTCGCGCTGTACACCGACGTGTCGCCGAGCACGACCACGTCGCCGTAGCAGGCGAACGCCAGTCCCCCGCCGGAGGCGTGCCCGGCGGCGGCGGTGACGACCGGCCGGGTGCAGCGCAGAATCCCCTCGTAGACGAGCGCGGCGTCGGTGAAGGTGCCCTCGCCCTCGGCCAGCGCCCGCAGAGCCTCGGGAGTGCCGCCCATGCTGAAGACCGAGCCGTGGCCGGTGATCACCACCGCGCGTACGTCGTCGCGCCGCTCGATCTCCGCGAACGTGTCCCCCAGTGCCGCGAGGAGCCCGTCGGTGAACATCGGCGCGCGCATCGACACCAGCGCGACGCCCTGGTCCAGGACGCGGAACTCCAGTTCCGGCCCGTCCGGGACGACCACGTCGCCGTCGGCGACCGGTGGCGGGCTCGCCGCCGGCGCGACGGCGTCGCCGCCGCCGGTCCCGGCTCGGACCGCGTCAGCCGTGCCGGCGCGGGCGGCGTCCCAGCCGCCGAGCCAGCACGGTTCCTCCGGCAGCGGGCAGGTCGGCAACGGGACGCGGCGGGGATGCCCGTCCGGGTAGCAGGCGGACCAGTCGACAGCGCCGCCGCCGACCCAGTGCCGGGCCACCTCGTGCAGGTCACCGGCCCGGAACGCCGCCACCGGATCGCCGGTGGCGGGCACACCGGTGGTCACCACGTCCCCGGCGTCCTCCCCCCGGGCGAAGCGCTCCAGCGCGCTGCGCAACGCGTCGGTGCCGGACGCCACGACGGCGATGCGTACCGCCTGCGGCGCCCGTCCCACCTGTGTCGTGTAGGCGATGTCGCGGACGCCGCGGTCCGCGGCGAGTTCGTCGAGGCGCGTGGCCACGCTCAGCCGGCCGATCGCCTCCACCCCGACCAGGTCCGCCAGCCGCCCCGGGTCCAGCCCGAGGTCGCCGAGGGTCGCCGACGGTTCCAGCGCCTCCTCGGGTACGCCGAGAAGGCCGGCCACCGCCGCGGCCGGGCCGGTCGACGCCGGCAGCCCGGCCGCCATCGCGGCCGCGTACGCCCGCAGTGTCCCGGCGGTCGACGCGGAGAGCACCACGAGCGCCGGCCCGTCCGGCGCGGGGGGTGCGGCGGCGGGGGCGAACTCCTCGACCAGCACGTGCGCGTTGGTGCCCCCGGCGCCGAACGCGCTGACGCCGGCCCGCCGCGGGACGCCGGGCGGCGGGGTCCACGGCTCCAGCGTGCGCTGGACCCGCAGGGGCACGGCGGCGAAGTCGATGTGCGGGTTGAGTTCCTCGGCGTGCAGCGACGGCACGAGCGCGCGGTGCCGCAGTTGCAGCAGCACCTTCGTCAGGCCGGCTATCCCGGCGGCGCCCTCCAGGTGCCCGATGTTCGACTTGACCGACCCGATCGCGCAGGCCCCGGCCGGCAGGTCCGCACCGTCGAACGCCTGCCGGAGTCCCTCGACCTCGATCGGGTCGCCGAGTGCGGTACCGGTGCCGTGGGCCTCGACGTAGCCCACTGTGGCGGGGGTCCAGCCGGCCGATTCCAGGGCGGCGCGGACGAGCGCGGCCTGCGAACCGGGGCTCGGCACGGTCGCTCCGGCGGTACGTCCGGTGTGGTTCACCGACGTCGCGCGGATGACGCCGTACACGTGGTCGCCGTCGGCGAGCGCGCGCGACAACGGTTTGAGCAGCACCGCGCCGACCCCCTCGCCGGGCACGTAGCCGGTGCCGTCGGCGCCGAACGCCCGGCACCGGCCGTCGGTGGACAACCACTGCCCCTGCGCGAGCTGGAGGTACTTCTGCGGGTGCACGGTCACGTTCACCCCGCCGGCCAGCGCGAGCGTGCACTCGCCCCGCCGGATGCTCTCGACCGCGAGGTGCACGGCGGTCAGGGACGACGAGCAGGCGGTGTCGACGGCCAGGCTCGGCCCGGTCAGGTCGAAGGTGTGCGAGACGCGGTTGGCGATCGCGCAGTGCATCGCGGTCGGGGCGACGCCGTCGGTGGCTCCGCCGACGAGCTGGTAATGGTTCCACATGACGCCCGCGTAGACGCCGACGACCTCGCCGTGCAGCGTCTCGGGCGGATGTCCGGCGTTCTCCAGCGCGTGCCAGCAGGTGGTGAGGAACAGCCGTTCCTGGGGGTCCATCCGCTCGGCGTCGCGCCGGGACACCCCGAAGAAGGCCGGCGCGAAGCGGTCGACGCCGTCGAGGAACCCGCCCCACCGGCCGTACGTGCGTCCGGGGGTGCCCTTCTCCGGGTCGAACAGCGCCGCGTGGTCCCAGCGCCCGGCGGGCACCTCGGTGATCGCGTCGACCCCGCCGGCCAGGTTGCGCCAGAACGCGTCCAGGTCGTCCGCGCCGGGGTAACGCCCGGCCACGCCGACGACCGCGACCGGGTCATCGGCCGGCCCTCCCACCGCCGGTCCGGCCACGGCCGGTCCGCCGTCCGACAGGACAGCCGGGCGCGAGACGGGGGCGGTTCCGGCGGCCGGCACGAGTTCCCGCAACCGGTCCGCCTGCCCGTGCAGGACCAGGACCGCGTCGTAGGGACCGCGCAGCACGTCGCGCAGGACGCCGAGCGCGGTATCGGTGGGCATCGGCTCCTGGCCGGTGCGCTCGGTCGAGCGGCGCAGTGCGTCGGCGGGCGCACGCATGCCGCCCTCGGCCCAGTACGGCCAGCCGATGACGACGGTCCGGCCGCGGCCCCGGCGTTCGACGTGCCGCAGGCCGGCGTTGGCGTACGCGTAGGCGGCCTGGCCGGGGTTGGCCACGTCGGCCGACGCGGAGGAGAAGGCGACCAGGAAGTCGAGCGCGTCACCGGCGGTGGCGGCGTCGACGTGGCGCAGGCCGTCGAGTTTGGGGGCGGCGACGGCGGCGAGGTCGCCCGGGTCGCCGCGGAAGAACAGCCCGTCCCGGGTGACGCCGGCGCAGTGCAGGACTCCGTCGATCCGGCCGAACCGCTCCCGTACGCCGGCCACCGCCGCGTCCACAGCGGCGGCGTCGGTGACGTCGGCGATCGCGACGTGCACCTCGGCGCCCGCCGCGCGGCACCGGTCGACGAGCGCCGCCGCGGGCGCGGTGCGTGACAGCAGAGCGATCCGGGCCCGGTGCCGGTGCGCGAGGTGCGTCGCGAGGACGGCGGCGAGACCGCCGGATCCCCCGGTGACCAGATAGACACCGCCGTCGCGGAACGGCTCCCCTCCGGTGGCCCCGGCGGCCGGGTCCACCTCGCGCCAGCGCCGCACGAGGCGCCGGCCGCCGACGTAGCGGACCTCCGGCTCGGCGTCGGCCGTCCGCAGCTCCGCGCGTACCGCGGCGGCGAGGTCGCGGGCGTGCTCGACCTGGACGAACCGGCAGCGCAGGCCGGGGACCTCGGCGGTCACGGTACGGGCCAGCGCCGCGGTCGCCGCCTGCTCGGCCGTCGGCTCGCCGGCGTGCACGACGAGCAGGTCGCGCGGCCCGGCGTCGACGAGGGCGGTGGCGGCCCGCCACAGGTCGGCGGCCGGGTCGTCGGTCAGCAGGACGACGGCGGGCGGCAGGTCACGAGCCTCACGGAGCCGGTCGACGGAGTCCACGTGGGCGGCGGCGAGCCCGGCGGGGAGCGCGCCGCCCACGACCAGTGCCTCGGGGGTACGGGCGGCCGGCGGCGCCGGATCCGCGGGCACCCAGGCGTCGACGAAGGACAGCACCGCCGAGCCGGAGGACACATCGTCCGGCGCCGGGGCCGCGTCGGCCCGAGCCGGGTCGGACGACGGAGGGACGGCCGGGGCCGGCCCGGTGGACAGGTGCGCGGCGAGCGCGTCGATGGTGGTGTGCTCGAACAGCAGCGTCGGGTAGAGCTTGCGGCCCACGAGGTGCTCGACCCGCTCGGTGAGCCGGAGCAGCGCGACCGAGTCGAAGCCGAGGTCGTAGAACCCGGCCCCGGTCGCCACCTCGGCGGGCGGCCGGCCGAGCATGTCCGCGACGGTGGTGCGCAGCGTGTCGGTGAAGCCGTTCGCGGCACCGGGCGAGGGTGCGGCCGGCTGCCCGGGCGCCGTCGCCGACGGCTCGGCGGTGGGCCGGACCTGCGCGGCGTCGGCCGACACGTCGGCGAGCAGCCGGCGCACCAGGCCGGATTCGCGGATGCGCTTGCAGGTGAGGCCGGTGAAGCCGGCCAGGAACCGGCCGTGCTCGTCGCGGATCGTGTAGTCGGTGGTGATCACGTCGCCGGACGGCGCGAGCCGTTCCGGGCGCGGTACGTGGACGTGACACGTCGGCGGCAGCGGCTCGGGTGCCCGGAACTCGCGGACGAACATCGGCACGAACGGGTCGTCGGTCGGCATCTCGACCTGCCCGAACCCGGCCAGCGTCGAGGCGTCCAGCGAGGCCGGGTGCAGGTGGAACCCGGCGGCTGTGGCCCCCGGGTGCTGCTCGCGGGTCAGGTCGGCCAGGAGCACGCCGCCGCCGACGTGCAGGGTGCCTCGGCAGCGCATCGCCGGGCCGTGGCGGATGTGCTCCCGTACCGCCCGCTGGTAGAGCACGTCCACGTCGTCGTGCCGGTCCGCGGCGGCCCGCAGCGCGTCCAGGTCGAGTGGCGCCGGGACCGGCTCGTCGGTGAGGCAGACCAGCCCGTGCGCGTTGTCGTGCCAGCCGGACACCGGGTCGTCACCGCGCAGCCAGCGGCTGCGTACGGTGAACGGGCGCCCGGCGTCCTGCGGCTCGCCGATGGTGAGCACGACCTCGCGGTCGAAGCCGTCGGTGGTGACGATCGCCTCGGCGAGCACGGTGTCCCGGACGCAGAGCCGGCGGTGGTCCCAGCCGGCCGCGACGGCGGTGCGGTAGACGAGGTCGAAGAAGACGACGCCGGGAAGCACCGACACCTCGTGCAGCCGGTGGTTCCGCATGACGAAGTCGTCGTGGGTGAGCCGGAACCGGCTCTGGACGTCGGCCATCGGGAACCTGCCTCCGGTTCTCTGGTCAGTCGGTGGTGACGAGTTGCAGCCGCAGCAGGGACGCCGTGAGCGGCTCGCCCGCGTCCGGCCGGGCCGGGGGTGGCGCCTCGGCCGGCGCGTCGCCGTCGAGCCACAGCCGCCGGCGCCGGAACACCGGCCGGGGCAGCGGCGTCCGGCGGACCGGTCCCGGCGGCGCGCCACTGAGCACGAGGTGGGCGTTGGTGCCGCCGAGACCGAACGAGCTGACGCCGGCGACGCGTTCTGATCCGGCGGGCCAGCCGACCGGTTCCGTGGTGGGGTGCAGCGGCGAGCGGTCGAAGTCGAACCGGGGGTTCGGCGTGTCGCAGAACAGCGTCGGCGGGATCGTGCCGTGCTCCAGGGCGAGCGCCACCTTGAACAGCCCGGCCATGCCGGCGGCGCTGAGCAGGTGGCCCAGGTTCGACTTCACGCTGCCGATCTCGATCCGGCCGCCGGCCCGGTCGCCGAAGACGTCGTTGAGGGCACGCAGCTCGATCGGGTCGCCGATGAGCGTGCCGGTGCCGTGCGCCTCGAGCATCGCGATGTCGGCGGGCCGCCGGCCGGCGGCGGCCAGCGCCTGCCGGACCACGTCGGCCTGGGCGGCGGGGCTGGGGGTGGTGACGCCCATGGTGTGCCCGTCGTTGTTCACCGCGACGCCGTCGATCACGGCGTGGACGCGGTCGCCGTCGGCGAGCGCGGCCGCCAGCGGTTTGAGCAGCACCACGCCGCAGCCCTCGCCGGGTACGAAGCCGTCGGCGCGTTCGTCGAACGTCCAGCACCGGCCGGTCGGGGACAGCGCCCGGGCGGCGCTCAGATCGAGGTACGTCTCCGGGTCCAGCAGCACCTCGACGCCGCCGACGACCGCCAGCTCCGACTCCCCCCCGAGCAGGCTGCGGCACGCGACCTGCACCGCGACGAGCGACGACGAGCAGGCGCTGTCCACGACCAGGTTCGGGCCGCGCAGGTCGAAGTGGTGTGCGACGCGGGCGGCGATGAAGTTCTGGTCGGAACGCAGGACGTCGGTGCGGATCGGGACGCGCCGGCCGTAGTCGGACAGCCGCGCTCCGGCCACGACGGCGACGCGCCGGCCGCGCAGTTCGTCCGGGGCGTACCCGGCCTCCGCCAGGCACTCCGCGGTGCCCTCCAGGAACATCCGGATCGCCGGGTCCAGGCAGCGGGCCTCGTCGTCGCCCATGTCGAAGTAGCCGGGGTCGAACCACTCGATGCCCTCGACGAAGCCGCCCCACTTGCTGATCGACCGCCCGAGGCCGGGCTCCGGCGAGTACCAGCGGCGGTGGTCCCAGCGCTCGGCCGGCACCTCGGTGACCGCGCAGCGCCCGTGGAGCAGGTTGTCCCACAGCGTCGCGACGTCGGTCGCCCCCGGGAACCGGCAGGCCATGCCGATCACGGCCACCCGTCCGTCCAGGTCCGCCCGCGCCCCGCCGCCCACCGCCGCCGCCTGCGCCGCCGTCGGCACAGGCTCATCAACGGGTACGGGCGCAGTCACGGGCTCGGGCGCCGTCAGCGACTCGGCCGCAGTCACCGGCTCGGGCTCGGGATTCGCGGCCTGCACGCCGAGGTGGGCGGTGAGCCGCTCCAACGTGGGGTGCAGCAGCAACGTCGCCGGGTCGAGATGGGTGCCGAGCCGCTCCTCGATACGGACCAGCAGCTCGCCGAGCAGCACCGAGTCCACGCCCAGGTCGCCGAACTCGACGGTCGGGTCGAGGTCGCGCTCGGGAATGCCCAGCGCCGCCGAGAAGATGCCCACGAGCCACCCCGGCGGGACCGCCGGCCCACCCGACGCCACCGGGACGGTGGCCGTGCCCGTAGCCGTGGCTGGCGCCGTTCCCGTGCCCGTAGCCAGGGCTGGCGCCGGGGCCGGGGCTGGGGTCGAGGCCGTCGCCGAGACCGGGGCGGGCGTACCGGCAGCCGGAACGCCCGTCACGGCGGTGGGTGACGCCGGGGCCGGGCGGCGCGGGCGCAGCCGTAGCAGAGCGTCCGGGTCGGGGGCGTCGCCCAGCGGCGGGCACGGCAGCACCACCGCGCCGGCCGGCAGGGCGAGCACGCGGTCGACGACGCGTAGTCCGGCGGCGTCGTCCAGCGGGGCGAGACCGGCCGGCGCGCACGGGTTGGGGCGTCCGCTCGTGGACCCGGTCTGTGCCCACTGCGGCCAGTCCACCGAGCGGAACTCGGTACGGCCGGCGGCGATCCGGGCGCGGACCAGCTCGTCGACGGCGATGTTCGCGGCGGCGTAGTCGGAGACCCCGGCGGCCAGCCCGGTCACCGTGGCGCAGACCGAGGAGAACACCAGGAAGAAGTCGAGCGGGTCGGCGGCGCACAGCGCCGCCAGGGTCTCGAAACCGTCCAGTTTGGGCGCCATCACCGCGCGTACGTCCGCCAGATCCTTGTGCAGGAACGCCGGGTTGCCCCGGCTCTCCACACCGGCGCAGTGCACGACGCCCCGCAGCGGGCCGAGTTCGGCGCGGACCTGCCGCAGGAACTCCTCGACGCCGGGGAACCCGCCGGCGTGCTGGAGCACGCGCACGCCGCGGGCGCGCAGGTCGTCCGCGACCCCGGTGTCCGCGTGGACGCCGACCAGGGCGATCGACCGGGCGCCGTGACCGGCCAGGTGCCGGGCGACGAGCGCGCCGACGCCCCGGGTGCCGCCGGTCACCAGGTACGCCCCGGCCGGGTCGCAACGCAGCGGCGCATGGGGTGCCGGTACGAGGTCCAGGCGCGGCCGGTACCGACGGCCGCCGGCGTACCGGACCTCGCCGTAGGCGTCGTCCCGTACCCATTCGGCCCGGATCCGGGCGGCGAGGTCGGTGTCTTCGCCGGGGCGGTCGGTGTGCAGCACGGTGGCGGTGACGCGGGCGTACTCGGCGCCGAGGACCTTGACGAAGCCGGCCGCGCGGACGTCGCCGACGGCCGTCTCCAGGATCCGCACCGGCGTGGCGGGACGCTCGGCCAGCAGCCGCTGCACCATCCGTACCCGGGTCTCCCAGCCGGGCCCGCCGGGCAGGCCGACCAGCCCGCCGACGTCGGGCACGCGGGACAGCACGGCGGCGAGGTCCGCCACGTCGTGCACGGCCAGGCCGCCGAGGCGGGCGACGAGATCGGGACTGCCGCCGACGCACAGCATCACCCCGGCCACCGGCGACGCGGCCGATCCGGGATCGGGGTCCGGCTCCCACCCCTTGACGTAGAGCGGCACCTCGGCGGCCGCCGGCTCGACGATCGGCGACGGCGACGGCGTCGCCCCGACGGCCGGCGCCGGCTCGGCGATCGGCGCATGCGTGCCGGACGGCCCGGCGCCCGCCGGTGCGTCCTCGGGCACCCAGCAGCGCATGCGGGCGAACGGGTACGCCGGCAGGTCCACGACGGTCCGGCCCGGCTCGTGGAGCGCGGCCCAGTCGACGGCTCCGCCGGTCACCCAGTGCCGGGCGAGGTCGGTCAGGCTCGCGCCGGCCGGCGGCGCGGCGTCCGGGTCCGGCGCCACGGGGGCGCGCCCGCGCAGCACGGCGGGGTCGGTGCGGTAGCCGGCGAGGCGTTCGCACAACGTCGCGACGTCCTCGACCACGACCGCCAGCCGCTGCCGCAGCGGCTCCCGGCCGACCTGGAGCGTGTAGGCGATGTCGGCGAGGGCCGGCCCGTCGTGCGCCAGCAGCGCGGCGGCGTGGTCGGCGGCCGAGCCGGCATGCTCCCCGGCGGCGATCCGCCGGACCGCCGCGACGAGGTCCGCCGTGCTCGGTCCGCGGTCCCGGCGCAGGTACGCGACGAGCCGCCGCACCACCTCGTCGAGGCGATCCTCGTCGTAGGCGGACAGGACGACGAGCTGCGGGCCGGGCAGTGCGGCCGGCCGGGTACGGGCGGGTGGCGCGGCGACGATCGCGTGGGCGATGGTCCCGCCGGCGCCGAACGAGCTGACGCCCGCGACCCGGGGTCCGGTCCACTCGGCCCGCTGCCGCTGCACCCGGAACGGCACGGCGTCCCAGGGGATGTTCGGGTTGAGTTCGTCGGCGTGCAGCGACGGCGCGAGCACGCCGTGCCGCAGTTGCAGGATGACCTTGGTGAGACCGGCGAGCCCGGCGGCGGCCTCGGTGTGCCCGATCGTCGACTTCACCGAGCCGATCGGGATGCTGCCGGGCGGCAGGCCGGTCCCGGCCGCGTCCCGGTACGCCCGGGTCAGGCCGTCGATCTCGACCGGGTCGCCGAGCGCCGTGCCGGCGCCGTGCGCCTCCACGTAGCCGATCTCGGCGGGTCCGGTACGGGCGTCGCGCAGCGCCCGCCGTACCACCTCGGCCTGGGCGACCGGGCTGGGCACGATGTAGCCGTTCGTCCGTCCGGCGTGGACGACGGCGGTGCCGCGGATCACGGCGTGCACCGGGTCGCCGTCGTCGAGCGCCCGCCGCAGCGGCTTGAGGATCAGCGCGCCGACCCCCTCGGCCGGTACGAACCCGTCGCCACCGGCACCGAAGGTCCGGCTGCGCCGGTCGCTCGCGGTGAGCTTCATCCGGTGCTGCTGGATGAACTTGTTCGGGTGCAGCGACAGGCTGACGGCGCCGGCCACCGCCAGTTCGGCCTCGCCGCGCCGCAGGCTCCGCACGGCGAGGTCGAGCGCGACCAGCGCGGAGGAGCACATCGTGTCCACGGTCAGGCTCGGGCCGTGCAGGTCGAAGCAGTACGACACCCGGTTGGCGATGCCGCCGAGCGTCGCGCCGGAGTCCTGCGGGACGCCGCGCAGGGTCCGCTCCGCCCCGAACAGCGGATACTCGTTCCACATCGCGCCGGCGTACACGGCGACCGAGGAGTGGTGCCGCTCCCGGAGCCGGGCGCGGGTGTACCCGGCACTCTCCAGCGCGGCCCAGGTCACTTCGAGGAACAGCCGCTCCTGCGGGTCCATCAGGGCGGCGTCGCGGGGGGTGATGCCGAACAGCAGCGGGTCGAACCGGTCGACGTCGTCGAGGTACCCGCCGTCCATGAGGTGGGTCGGCCATCCCGGTCGCGCCCGGTCCGGCGGGTGCGGGGTGACGCAGTCGCGGCCGTCGACGAGGTTGTCCCAGAACGCGTCGAGGTCGGGCGAGCGCGGATAGCGTCCCGCGACGCCGATCACCGCGATCTCCGTCTCGTGCTCCTCCCCCGGCTCCCGCGCCCCGGCGACGGCCGGGGCCGGCCCGACGGCCGGGGCGGGCGGCGCCGCGGGTGCGGTGGGTACGGCGGGTGCGGCGGGTGTGGCGGGTCCGGTAGGTCCGGCTGGCTCGGCGGGAACCGCGCCGGCGGGCGCCGTGCGGCCGGCCGCCGCCAGCGCCGCGGCGACCTCGGCGAGGGTGGCGTGCTCGAAGAACAGCGTCCGCGACCGTTCGCCCAGGTCGCTCTCCAGCCGGGCGGTCAGCCGCGTGACGAGGAACGACGACAGGCCCAGCTCGGTCAGCGGCAGGAGCGGGTCGACGGACTCGGCGGGCAGGCCGGACACCTCGGCGTACACCTCGACCAGGTAGGCCCGCAGCGACCCGGCCTCATCGCGCGGCCGGGCGGCGGGCGGGGCCGGCGGCGCCGCACCGAAGGGGTAGCCGGGCAGCGGCACCCGCGGGCGTGGGCCCGGCCAGTACCGCCGCCAGTCGACCAGGCCGCCGCCGACCCAGTCCGCGGCGGCGTCGGCGTCGGTCGGCGCGGCGGCCGGCTCGAACGGCACCCCGGCGACGCCGTGCAGCACCCCGTCGCGGGCCTCGCCACGCAGGTAGGCGTCGAGTCCGCCGACCAGGTCCGCGACGCTCGCGCACCGCACGGCGAGCCGGTGCGGCAACGGCATCCGGCCGACCTGCGTGGTGTACGCCACGTCGGCGAGGTCGAGCGCCGGCTCCGTGGTGGAGACGTGCTCGCGCAGCCGGTACGCGGACCGGCGTAGCCGCTCCGGATCGGCGGCGGAGAGGACAACGGCGTGGGCTGGATCGGTCTGTTGCGTCACGGCACCTGCCCGCCTGGGAAGGGTCGACGGCCGTGGATCCCGGCCGAGACATCACGCTAGGCAGTCGTACCGGCTTCGCCTGCTCAACGTTGAGCAGGCCGGTTGCTTCCGGCGCCCGCTCAACCGTGAGCAGACACGCCGTCGGCCGTCCCCGTAGAAACGGGCCGGAACCGGCGATCTCACCTGAGGAGCGAACCGATGACCACGACGGTCGAGCCGTACCGCGCGCTGAACCAATCGTCGCTGCCGCTGGAGCGGGTGCTGCACACGCTCAACTCCGGCTTCATCCTGCACCGGGTCGGCCAGATGGCCTACGGGTTCGCCGCCGAGGGGCGCCAGTTCAGCGTGGACCTGCTGCAGTACATCAACACCTCGCAGGAGGGCGTGGCGACCTCGTTCGCCTTCGAGGAGGTGTTCGGCGGCCGGGACCGGATGCACTGGTTCATCCACCTGAAGTCCCCGCAGGACTACCGGATCCTGCTCAACATGGTCGACCACGACCTGGAGTTCCGCCGGATCTCCGACGAGGACCGGCTGCCGCACAAGGGCGGCGGCAACTGGGACCGCATCTTCGTCCACCGCAGCCTGCACGAGGACGTGCTCGTACCGCAGCACGGGATGGACCACGACGGCGACGACGCGGAGCCGGCGACCTTCGTGCCGCCCGCCTCGTCCCAGCTCAACCAGCCGCCGGAGCAGCAGATCAACTCCGCGACCGCGGGCGCGATCGTCATGCGGACCTCGGACGTCAAGTACGAGTACCGCGAGGAGGGCCGGATGTACGCGGCCCACTGGCAGCACTTCGTCAACGAGCGGCTCGCCGGCCGGGTCACCGCGACGCTGTACGAGCAGACCTGGGGCCAGCAGGACCACCTGTTCCAGCTGATCCACCTGCGCAGCGTCGACGACTACCACGAGCTGGCCGAGCTGGAGCGGAGCAAGGAGATGGCCAGCGAGGTGTTCGGCCGGCGCCGGCTGCACGAGTCCAAGGGCGGCGGCACCTGGGACCGGCTGTTCATCGAGGGCAGCATCCGCGACACGCTGCTGCTGCCGCAGGTGCCGAGCGGCGCGGCCTGAGCACCGATGGCGTACCGCACGATCGAGCTCCGGCGCGAGCCCGGGCTGTTGCGCGTCACGCTGGCCCAGCCGGAGCGGCGCAACGGCATCGACGACGAGACGCTGCGCGAGCTGCACGCGGCGCTCGACGAGGCCGAGGGCGACGCCGGCTGCCGGGCGGTGGTCCTGGCCGGGCGTGACGGCGTGTTCAGCACCGGCATGGACTTCCAGAGCGCCGCCGGTGACGGTGGCGCCTCCGACGGCGGCGCGGCGTTCTTCGCCCTGCTGGAACGCTTCACCACCGTGCCGCGGGTGGTGATCGCCCAGGTGGACGGGCAGGTCGCCGGTGGTGGTGTCGGGCTGGCCGCCGCCAGCGACTTCGTGCACGCCACCGCCCGCAGCACGTTCGCGCTGCCGGAGGCGCTGTGGGGGCTGCTGCCCTGCTGCGTGCTGCCGTTCCTGGTGCGGCGGGTCGGGTTCCAGAAGGCGTACGCCGCGACGTTGAGCACGCAGGCGATCCCCGCGGCCGAGGCGTACCGGATCCATCTCGTCGACGAGGTCGCCGAGCGTCCCGAGACGGTGCTGCGGCAGCTCCTGTTCCGCCTCAACCGCCTCGACCCGGTGGTCGTCGGCGACGCCAAGCGGTACTTCCGGGCGTTCTCCGGGGTCGACGACCGGTTGCGCGAGCACGCGGTGACCGAGTTCGGCCGGCTGATGTCGGCGCCCGCGGTACGGCAGCGGATCACGGAGTTCGTCGCGCACGGCCGCTACCCCTGGGAACGGTGATCGCCGTGCGCGCGTGGGTCTTCCCGGGGCAGGGCTCGCAGCACCCCGGCATGGGCGAGGGTCTCCTGGACCGGTTCCCCGCCGAGTGCGCCACCGCCGAGCGGATCATCGGCGTGCCACCGGCGCGGCTGTGCCGGGACGCCCGGGGCGAGTACCTCGGCCGCACCCGGTACGTGCAGCCCGCCGTGTTCCTGGTCAGCGTGCTGGCCGCCCGGGCCGCGCTGGCGGACGGCCGGCCGCCACCCGAGGTGGTGGCCGGGCACAGCCTCGGCGAGTACGCCGCGCTGCATCTCGCCGGCTGCCTGGACTTCGACAGCGCGCTGAGTCTGGTCGTCCGCCGTGGGCGGCTGATGGAGAGCGTCACCGGCGGCGGCATGGTGGCGGTGCTCGGCCTGCCGCTGTCGCGGGTGACGGAGCTGCTGGCCGAGATCCCGGACGTCGACCTGGCCAACCACAACCTGCCCGACCAGTTCGTGCTGGCCGGCAGCACGGCGGGCGTCCGCACTGTCGTCGACGCCGTGCGGCGGCTCGGTACCGGCCGCTGCGTGCCGCTGGCGGTCAGCGTGCCGGCGCACTCCCGGTTCATGGCCGGCGCCGCGGAGGCGTTCGCGGTGGCCCTGCGCGACGTCGCGCCGGCGCCGCCGTCGATCCCGGTGGTGAGCAACGTGACCGGGTTGCCCCATGTCCCGGGCGAGATCCCGGGCACGCTGCTGCGGCACTTCGTCGAGCCGGTCCGGTGGTGGGACACGATGTGCCTGCTGGCCCGGTCGGGGGTGACCGAGCCGGTCGAGGTCGGTCCCGGTGAGGTGCTGACCAAGATGTGGCGCCGGGCCGCCGGGAGCCTGCCGGCGCCCGCTCCAGGCGGGCCGCTCGCGGTGGCCGCGCCCGTCCCGCCGCCCGCGCCGGTCCCGCCTCCGATGGCCGCGCCGGTGGCGCGCGGTCACGACCCCGGGCTGCCGCCGGCCGCCGCGTCGCGTCCGCGCCCGGCGGGCTCGTCCGGGCTGCGGGCCGACTACGGCATCCGGTACGCCTGCCTGGCCGGGTCGTCGCCGTTCGGCGTCACGTCACCGGCGTTCCTCCGGCGGCTGTCCGAGGCCGGGCAGCTCGGCTTCTTCGGCGCCCAGGGTCTGGCCCCGGCCGAGATCCGGGCCGCCCTGGCCGAGCTGCGCGACGTCCGCCGGTACGGCATGGCCTGGCCGTCCGGTGGCGACGAGCGGGCCCTGTGCGACCTGTACCTCGCCCACGACGTCCGCCATGTGGAGGTCACCGGCCCGCTCGCCGTGGTGTCGCCGCAGCTCGTACGGTTCCGGCACGGCGACGGTCCCCGGCAGGTCATGGTCCGCGCCCCGGATCTGGCCACCGCGGTCCGGTTCCTGCGCCCCGCCGACCCGGCGACGGTACGGGCGCTGGCCGCCGCCGGGCACCTGGACAGCGCGTCCGCGGGCGCGGCGGCGCGGGAGGCGGTCGCCACCGACGTGGCCGTCGAACGGGACGCGCACGCGCTGGTGCCGGTCCTGGTGGCCCTGCGCGACCGGGAGGCGCCGGGGACGCGGATCGGGGTGGCCGGGGTGGGCACCCCGGCGGCCGTGGCCGCCGCCTTCGCGCTCGGGGCCGACTTCGTCGTCACGACGACGGTGAACCAGTGCACCGCCGAGGCCGCCACCTCGGACGCGGCGAAGGATCTGCTCGCCGCGCTCGACGTCACCGACATCCGCGAGGCGCCCGATCCGGACCTGTTCGAGCTCGGCGCGCGGTCTCCGGTGGCGCACCGGGGCACGCTGTTCGCCGCTCGTGCCGAGGAGCTGTACCGGATGTTCCTGCGCTACGACCGGCTGGCCGACGTCGGTCCGCGGCGGCTCGCCGAGTTGGAGCGGACGCACTTCGGCCGTCCGCTGGACGAGGTGCGCGCCGATCTCGGCGTCGCGGGGCGGGACGACCGGCACGTGCTCGCGTCGGTCTGCGCCGCCTACTGCCGGGAGGCCACCACCGCAGCCCTGCGCGGCACGGCGGGTCAGCGGCTGAACTACCGGGTGCCGGCCTCCACCGACGTCGGGGCGTTCAACCGGCTCGTCGCGGCGGAGCCGCTGGCCGACTGGCGGGCCCGGCACGCCGAGCTCGTCACCGAGCGCCTGCTCCGCGAGGCAAATTGACCTAAATCCTTAAAAAGGCCAGCCGGTTCCCATTCCGCTGACAATCACCCCCTACGAACCGAACCGAGGTCACAAAATGCCTGGTCATTGCTCTGCGTAGACACCTGCCACCCAATTAGTTACGATGGCGGCGGGCATTAATGCTGCTCAATCGAGCAGTATGTGCAACCCTCGCCCACACCCTTCGGAAGGCCCCTTGCATGCATTTGCTTCACTGGATGAACGCGTCCCGAACGTGGAAGGAATCAGACACCACAGATCGATGGACATCGCGGGTCGCACCATGCCTCCACCCGGTTTAACGTCCCTCACCTGCGACTACGTGGTGGAACCGCTCCCCTGCCGGGCACCCGGCACACCGAGGGCGACCGACGGGACGAACGGCCGGCACGAGCCGTATTGCAATTACGACAGGAAGCCGACACCGCGCTGACAAATTACTTGCCGGCGTTGCGGCTGCACTGTCAACGATTGATAGCGTCACGCATTCACCAGCGAATGTTCAGGAACCTGACAACACGCCCGAGCACCGACATCGGGCGCCAGGAGGCCTCCTTGCGAATCGCCGGCGCCACTACCAGTTTGCGTAACGAGCTGAATCGGCTGATCCGGGACGATCCGACTTTCGCCGTCCGCACCCATGTCCCGCGAGGCGGGGCCGCGTACAACTCCGGCGACCACGATCTGCGGATGTACCTCGTGGAGGTCGGCCAGTTCAAGACCATCGCGTCCTCCGCGGACGGCAAGCAGTGCCTGCTGTCGATCCACACGCGGGGCGACATGTTCGGCGAGCTCGGCCTGCTCGGCGGACCACGCCACGACACCGCCCGGGCCATGCGCGACAGTGTGATCAGGAGAGTCAACTCGGCGAAGCTGTTCGACCTGCTGAGCAGCGACGAGCAGCTCAACTGGCACTTCACCCGGTTCCTCATGGCCAAGCTGCTCGACCAGCAGCAGGCCATCACCCAACTGGTCACCATGGACAGCGAACACCGGCTGGCCGCGACCCTGCTGCGACTGGCCCGCAAGGTGGGCCGGCGGCTGAACCTCGGCATGCAGATCGACGCGAAGATCACCCAGGAGGAGCTGGCCAGCATGGTCGGCACCACCCGGTCCCGCGTCGGGCTGTTCCTCAAGCACTTCCGCGCGGCGAAGCTGGTGGATCAGCTGCCCGGCGGATATCTCCTGATCAACGAGCCGGCGCTGACCCGGTACGTGGAGTGCGGACAGTACGAGCCCGCCCGGTGGGGCGCCGACCCGATCCGGCCGGTGAACGGCGCGCGCCTGCTGCGCGGCGACCGGGAGCTGTCCGCGTGAGCGCCGTCCTGGTCCTCCTGCACGGAGCCGCGCTGCTCGTGGCGCTGCTGCTCGTCGGCGGGATCGGACGAGCCGTGGCGCGGCTGTTGCGGCAGCCGCCGGTGATCGGGGAGATCGTCGCCGGTCTCCTCGTCGGCCCGGCCCTCGTCCTGTTCGCCGGTCACGACGGGCTGGCGGCGGTGCTGCCGGAGGACGTACGCGCACTCCTGCGCCTGGTCGCCGAGGGCGCCCTGGTGCTCTTCCTGGTCGGCCTCGCGCGTGAGCTGCGGGTCGGGCCGGCGCGCGACGACCGCAGGCTGGCCTGGGTGACCGCCGGGGCGATCGTCCCGGCGCTGGTCTGCGGTGTGCTCGTCGCGCTGTGGGTCCAGTTCGTCGCCGGCCCGGCCGTACGCGGCGACGCGCCGGTGCCGGCCTTCGTGCTGGGCGTCGCGGTGACGCTGTCCATCACCGCCGTACCGGTGCTGGCGCGGCTGCTGACCGAGCGGGGCCTGACGGAGACGGCAGCCGGGGCCCTCGCGCTGGCCGCCGCCGTGGTCGTCGACGTCATCGGCTGGCTGCTGCTGTCCCTGGCCGTCGGGCTGGGCGCCGGGGGCCCGGCGACCTTCGGCCGCGCGATGGCGGTCCTCGCCGGAGCGTTGCTGCTGGCCGGCGGGATCCGGTGGGTGCTGCGCCGCGGCCGGGCGGCACGCTGGTGCGGCCGGTGGCCCGCCGCCAGTGCCGTGGTTCTCGGCGTGGTGGCTCTCGTGGTCGGCTTCGGCGTCCATCTCCTCGGGCTGACCGCCGTGTTCGGCGCGATCCTGGTCGGCCTGGCGGTGCCGCCCGGCGAGCCCTGGGACGCGCCGACCGGCGCCGTGTCCCGGCTCGGGCGGTCGCTGCTGCCGATCTTCTTCGTGAGCGCCGGGCTCACCGCGCTGACCGGCGCGGTCGGCAGCACGCCGTGGTCGCTGGTGGTCGTCGTGCTCGCCCTCGGCCTCGTCGGAAAGATCGGCGGCGGCTATCTCGGCAGCCGGCTCGGCGGCTGCTCCCCCGCGGAGGCCACGCGGATCGGCATCCTGCTCAACACGCGCGGGCTGACCGAGCTCATCGTGCTCCAGGTCGCCTTCCAGGCCGGCATCCTCAGCCCGCCGCTGTTCCTCGCCCTGCTCATCATGGCGCTGGTCACGACGCTTCTCACCGGCCCGCTGCTGTCGTTGGCGGACCGGTTCGGGCGGGCCGCCGACGCCGACGCCTCGGGCGCCGTGTCCGGCTCGTCAGTGGTGAGCCCTCGATGACGGGTACGCGGTCAGGCCGCCGCCATGTCGCGCAGCTTCAGCACCGAGCGCCAGTTGCGGGTCGTCCCGACCACGCCGGTCTTCTTCTCCACGAAGGCGTTGCTGAGCTTGCTGCGCCCGTACCCGTCGGGGACGTGCACGAACACGTCCCGGCCGAGCAGCGTCAGCGTGCCGGTCTCGCCGGGCGGGGCGGCGAGCGCCGCCTGCTTGTCCGCGCCGGGGTCGCTGCTGAGCATCGTGACGAGCAGCTTCGTGTGATCGGTCTGCACGTCGAGGTACGGGTTGGCGGCGATCATCGCGTCGAGTTCGGCCAGGCTGCGCAGCAGCACCGGCACGTCGCGGCCCCACCGCTGCTTGATGCCCCGGTCGATCTCGGCGAGGATCGCGGCCTCGTCGGTCTCGGGGCAGCCGAACACGACGTTGCCGCTCTGGATGTACGTCGCCACGCCGTCGAAGCCGCAGGTGACGAAGACCTCTTTCAGCTCCGTCATCACCATCGAGCTACCGCCACCGATGTTCACCGCACGCAACAGAGCGACGTATCTCGTCATGACCCGGGATGGTAACCGGCCGGGCCGATCGCGGGCGCTCAACTCTGAGCAGACACGCCCGGCCCGGGGCCGTACAACGTCAGGGACCGCGACGGTGAGGGATCCACGAAGAGGAGAGGCCCGAGGATGATCACCACGGCGGTCGGCATCGAGGATCTCCACGTCTACCCCGGGCGGGCGTACGTCGACGTGCCGAGCCTGTTCGAGGCGCGCGGCCTGGACCCGTCGCGGCTGCCGAACCTGATGATGCGTCACCGGTCGGTGAGCCTGCCCTGCGAGGACCAGGTGACCCACGCCGTCAACGCCGCCCGGCCGCTGGTCGACGCGCTGTCGCCGGAGCAGCGGGAGGCGATCGAACTGGTGGTGGTGGCCACCGAGTCCGGGCTGGACTTCGGCAAGCCGATCAGCACCTACGTCCACGACCTTCTCGGCCTGCCGCCGCGCTGCCGGTCGTTCGAGGTCAAGCACGCCTGCTACGGCGGCACCGCGGCCCTGCAGAGCGCGGCGGCGATCATCGCCGCGAGCCCGGCGCCGGACGCGCGGGCGCTCGTGGTCGCCACCGACATCGCCGGCGTCGCGGCGGCCGGCAGCTACTTCGAGCCGTCGGAGGGCGCCGGCGCGGTCGCGATGCTGGTCAGCCGTACGCCCGACGTGCTGCGGCTCGACCTGGGCGCCAGCGGGTACCACACCCAGGAGGTGATGGACACGCTGCGGCCCCGGCCGGACGTCGACGTGGTGAACTCCGACCTGTCGCTGCTCGCCTATCTCACCTGCCTGGAACGCTGCTTCGCCGCCTACCGGGACCGCGTCGAGGGCGCCGACATCGTCACCACGTTCGACCACCTCGTCTTCCACATCCCCTTCGCCGGGATGGTCAAGGGCGCCCACCGTACGCTGCTGCGCAAGACCAAGGGCATGGCGCCGGCCGACATCGACCGGGACTTCGCGGCGCGGGTGGCCCCGTCGCTGTCGTACACAAGCCAGATCGGCAACCTCTACTCCGGTTCGCTCTACCTCGCGCTGTGCTCGCTGATCGACCACGCCGACTTCACAGTGGCCCGCCGGATCGGCCTGTTCTCCTACGGCTCCGGCTGCGGGTCCGAGTTCTTCAGCGGGGTCGTCACGGAGCGGGCCGCCGGCCGGCTCGCGGCCCGCCCGCTCGCCCGCGCCGTCGAGGAACGCCGCCGGCTCACCGTCGCCGAGTTCGACGAGTGGAACCGGCACACCGCCGACCGGGCGTTCGGTGTCCGCGACGCCGTCCTGGACACCGGCCCCTACCGGTCCGTCCTGGACAGTCACGTGGCCGGCCGGGGCCTGCTGCTGCTCGACCGGATCGAAGACTTCCACCGCGTGTACCGGTGGAGTTGAGCGCGCCATCCGAGGGAGGACCCATGAGTGTGCCCACGTCCGCGGTCGTCGTGCCCGACCTGCTCCGGCACCGCACCGGCCTGATGCCCGAGCAGGAGGCGATAAACGTCCGCGGCAAGACGGCGATCACCTACGGCGACTGGGACCGGCGCTCGAACGCCGTCGCCCGCGCGGTGCTCGACCGGCTCGGCGGCACCGGCCGGGGCGCCCGGGTGGCGCTGCTGTTCGGCGGCGACGACTGGATCGACTACGCGGTCGCCTACCTCGGCGTGCTCAAGGCCGGCGCCACCGCCGTACACGTGAACGACACGATGCCGGCGGTGGAGCTGCGCCGCCGGTTCGACCAGTGCGCGGTGGCCGGCGTGATCCGCGGCGCGGCGCTGCCACCGTGGCGGGACGACGCCGGACGCTGGTCGGTGGTCGTCGCCGACCTCGACCAGGGCGACACAAGCACCGTCGACACCGGCGTCACCCCCGAGGACATCTCCGACATCCTCTACACCTCCGGCACCACCGGCCCGGCGAAGCCGTTCACCAACCCGCACGGCAACCTGACGTACGGGCGCGGGTCCGCCGCCCTCGGGCAACTGGTCGACCCCGCGCCGCTGCTCGCGCCGATGCCCCTGGGCACCACGTCGAGCGCGACGACTGTCGCGGTGCTGGCCACCACGACGCCGTCACCGCTGATCGTGTGCTCCCCGGACGACCCGGAGGAGATCGCCCGCCTGCTCGCCGCGCACGGCTGCGCGACGCTCATCCTGACCCCGTGGACCGCGATCCGGCTCGCCGCCATCCGCCCGCAGGACCGCTACGACCTCGGCTCGGTCAAGACCATCGGCAACGCGTCGGCGATCATGCCGCCGCGCATCGCCCGCGACCTCCTCGCCGCCATGCCGAACGCCACCATCGCCAACGCCTACGCGCAGTCCGAGGCGGTGCCGGCGATCATCCTGGGCAACGTCGACCCGGACCGGCCGATGTGGCTGGGACGCCCCGGACGCGGCACCGAGATGCGCGTCGTCGACCCGCAGGGCGAGCCGCGGCCGCCGGGCGAACTCGGCGAGGTGTGGCTGCGCTGCGAGGCGCCCAAGCGGCTGTACCTCGACCAGGCCCTCAACGACCGCGTCCACGCCGGCGGATGGACCCGCACCCGCGACCTCGGGCGCGCCACCGCCGACGGCGAGCTGTTCCTGTTCGACCGGATGACCGACGTCATCACCACGGACAGGAAGCTCGTGTCGTCGCTGGAGGTCGAGGCCGCGCTCTACGACCACCCCTCGGTACGCGAGGCCACAGTCATCGCGCTGCCCGACCCGGAGCACGGCGAGATCGTCGCCGCCGTCGTGGCCGCCGACCCGGCCCTGGACGACGCGACGCTCGCCGCGTTCCTCTCCCAGCGGCTGGAGCCGCACCAGGTGCCCGCGCGCATCCACCGCCTCGACGCGCTGCCCCGCGGCGGCACCGGCAAGGTGCTCAAGTTCCAGTTGCGGCAACGCTTCGGCGGCTGACCGTCGCGGTGGCCGCCGGCGCACGGCCTCCGGCACGTACCCTGTCGGGGCTGGTGACGGCGCGAGCCGGCTGCCTCCGGCCACCTCGGCCACCGGGGTGATCGGGCCCTGAGCGGTGGCCACGGACAGACATCGAGGTGGGAGATGCCGCAGCTGGACCCGGTCACGGCGCAGCGCGCGGAGGCCGTCGCCGTCGCGGCCCTCGCCGTCGTCGTGACCATCGCGGCCGGGTACCCGTGGTGGTCGCTGCTCGCCCTCTTCCTCGTCTTCGACCTGCCCATGCTCGGCTACCTGCGCGGGCCGCGCGTCGGCGCCGTCTGCTACAACGCGGCGCACTCGTACACGCTGCCGGCGGTACTCGGCGCGGTGGCCGTGGCGTCGGCCGCGTCCGGCGACCGGATCGACTGGCTCGGAGTCCTGGCCGTCGCGTGGGCGTTCCACATCGCCGTCGACCGCGCCCTGGGTTACGGCCTCAAGACGACCGAGGGGTTCGAGCACACCCACCTCGGCCGGATCGGGAGGGCCCGCCGCGCCGGGCCGGCCGCGGGCGGAGACTGACGGCCCGGTCACGGGCCCGTCGGTGGGCAGTTCCCGCTCGTCAGCCGCACCGAGTACTCGCGGTCGTCGGACGTGATCCCGGACGGTACGCCGTCGAAGTACGCCTCCACCTTCTCCCAGCCCCGGCGCTGCTCGTAGTGCAGGTGCGGGGCGCCGGAGTTCCCGGTGCTGCCCACGCGTCCGAGCTGGTCACCCCGGGCCACCCGCTGACCCGCCTTCACCGACGGCGGTTCGAGCAGGTGCAGGTACTGCGTCTCCCACTTCCCACCGTGGTCGATCTTGACCCAGTAGCCGCCGCCGCGGCCCCGCGGCCCGTCCGGATCCTCCGGGGTACGACCGCCCAGCGAGCCGTTGATCCCCGCCACCGTGACGGTGCCGGCGGCGGAGGCGAGCACCGGCCGTCCCCACGCGTCCCCGGAGGTCGGGAAGAGGTCGACGTCGTAGTCGTCGTGCCCCGGATAGGTGGACAACCGCCACGTCTCGCCGCAGGGCACCGGGAGCTGGAAGTCCGGTCGCGGGCCCGGTGGCCGCACCAGCGGCACCACGACCGCTGCACCGGCGGCGAGCACCGCGAGGACGCCGATGATCAGCAGGACGCGCGGGATGCGGCGGCGCGGGCGGCGGGAACCGTGGGGACGCTCGGTGGTCATCGTTTCGAGCATGACAGGCCGTGTCCGGAGGCAGACACGGGTCTGCCGATCAGCGGCGCACTGGTTAGTCTCATGGCGCTCGCCACGACTAGGAACGGTGGAACGGCGTGACGGACCATCAGCAGGTGCCGGTGTGGACCCTGGCGACGGAGCCCGGGAAGACCTCGCGGGCGGCTGAGCTTCCCGTGGACCACAAGGGCATGTCACCGGAGCGGCTCGCCGGGCTACGACAGGCGCTCGCCGCGTTCCTCGACACACCGCTCGTCACGGTGGAGGCGTACCCGCTTCCGGCAGCGACGGACGTTCGAGGCGGACGCCTCCTGGACGCCGCCTCGCCGCTCGCAATGGAGCTCCGGAGGCTGTTGCGAACGCCGAGCGGTGCGGCCTCGGCCGGCGCTGCGGGGTCGACGGAGACGCTGTACCGCATGGTGGTGCCGAGGTCGGTGGCCTCTCAGCTCGGTGACGGTCTCGTCCGGCCCATGTCGTCCACAGCCGTTGCGGGTGGCATCTACGGCGACATCCTCGGCAAGACGGGCATCGTGAAGAAGGCCACCTTTGTGCCGGTGGCTGCGGACGCGTCACGGCCGGGCGTCACCGGGGCGGTGAGCGGCACCGCGAAGGCGGCGACCGCCGCCGGTATCGTCACCGCCGCGGCGTCGTTCGTGCTGCTCGCCGTGGCCACCGCCGCGAGCGTGTACGCCGAGGAGCAGCGCCGCAAGGCCATGGAGCGAGTCACCGAGCTTCTCGAGGAGCTGACCGCCGAGAACCTCGACGCCGAACGCGACCGCCTCCACGGTGCGACGGCGGCCGTCGAGCGGGCGACCGCGCTCCTGCTGGACAAGGGTGAGGCGGGGCACTCCCTCGGCCTGGACGCCGCCGTACACACAGTCGACACCGCCATCGCCGCCGCCCGGCGCCGGGCGGGCGCATGGCGGGCGAAGGTCGCGGCATTCTCCTCCGACGGTGTCGAGGTCGCCGACCTCGTCAAGGCATTCCCCGGGATCGACAAGCCCGACGGCGCCTTCCTCGTCGAACTCCGGCTGGCCGCACTGGCCATCGCCACGAAGCGACGGGTCGCGGTGCTCCAAGCAGTGGAGCACGCCCAGAAGTCGCCGGAGCTCAGCTTCCGCCGCTTCACGGCGATGCTCCAGGACGAGCAGCGGAGCGTGGACGAACTCCAGGACCAACTGCACGCGCTCCTCGGCGCCCTCGCGGACCTGCGGCTGCGCGCGCCCACCAAGAGCTTCACGGATCGCCTGCTGACGCAGGGCGAGGTGAACGACCTACTGGCCTGGCCGGGCCGGCTGCGCCGGCTTGCGGCCGAGGAGACCGTGTCCGTGTCGGATCTTCCCGATGTCGAGATCGGCCTCGTCGAGAAGGAGGACGGGAAGGTCCTGGTGCTGCCCACCCGGGCGATACCACGCGACCGGGTCGCCTGAGCCCCTCCCCCGTCCACTGCGGTCGCTCGGGCAAGACGCCAGGTTCTACCCGCTCAGCCATCGCGCGACGAGCCGGTGATCCGCGTCGGTGAGGCCGCGGCGTGCGTCGACGCGGTGCAGGAGCGCGGACGCGCTGTGGTTCCCTGCCACCCACCTCCGCTCGGCGTCGGTGATCTCGTCGTCCAGCCAGACGAACCGGCGGCCTGCGCCCCACTCGACCAGTCGGCGCGTCTTCCAGTGCAGCCGGCCACCGTCGTCCTCGTCGTCCGGCCAGTCGACGACCGGCAGCGGGGGCAGACCGAGCCGCGGCGCGAGCACCTCGTTGGCGTCGTGCATCCAGGTCGTGGCCCACACGAGATCACACGGCAACGCCGCGAGCCGGCGGCCGTGTCCTGCGTCGAGACCGGCCAGCAGAGGGTTGACGCCGTCGTCCGACGCCCCGGCGGAGCCGCCGAAGGGCAGGAGCGTCCCGTCGACGTCCAGGAACAGCAGCGGACGATCAGTCATCGCCTGCCGTACCGAGGGGTGCGCGGGTCCGGTCGTCCGTCCGGGCCTCAGCTCAGCTCGATGACGGGCCGGGTCAGGATCTCGTCGGCGTACCCGTCGTCGGAGGCGGACCACCGGCCGAAGTCCTCGTCGCGGTACGCGGTCGCGAGGGTGAGCCAGCCCAGGAAGAAGCCGCTGCCGCCACAGGTGGCACCGCCGCCGTCGCCACCGCACACGACGGTGCGCTCGGTCGTCGCCTCGTGCCGGTAGGGATCCTGCCCGATCGCCAGACCCCAGAGGTTCTCAACCCGGTGCGGGCCGGTCTTGTGGTCGTACGGATAGCCGTCGCCGGGGCAGTCGTCGCCCCAGCGGAACAGGGTCGTCGCGCCGGCGCCACACGCCCACTCCCACTCGTCCGGGGTGGCCGTCCGCAGGCCGAGGCTCGCGAGCCCGGCCATCGCCTCGTCGTAGGAGACCTCGCGGGTCGCCCGGGCGCGCACCACCTGCCCGGTCCGGTCGAACTCGACGGTCAGCCCGCCACCCGATTGGAAGGTGCTCACCCCGACGAGCCGATCCCCGGCCGACGCCACCAGTTCCCGCACCCGGGGGTCGTCCGGCGCCAGCGGAACCGGGCACGGGTCGAACGCGTCCACCGCGACCAGCATCGCCGGCATGTCGACGCCGCGTGCGGGCGAGGTCATCTCCTCGACGTACTCGGTCAGGGACGGAAGCCCGAACTCGGCGGCGCTGTCGGCGTAGTCGGCGGCCTGGCGCGGGTCGGGCCGGAACCGGCCCGCGTCGTAGCCGAGCGCCGGCCGGCCGCCGGGTACGAGCGCGAACCGCATCCCGCCACGGCCGAACAGCGCCGTCCGGTGTGACCGCCCCGCGTACGCCGTGTTCTGCACGCCGACCACTGTCAGCTCGTGCCGCTCGGCGATGTCCTGGACGATCCGGCCGGCAGCGCCGTCGGAGAGATCGTTCCACTGCGCGAAACTGAGATCGGCGTACGACACCGCGAAAGGATAGCCGCGGGCTCCGACAAGACCGGCCGGCCCGCCTCCACCTCGGAGACGGGCCGAAGTCCGAACTCACTCCCCTGCGCTCATCTGGTCCGCTCGATCACGGCGGTGAGGCGGAGCCCGGCGGTCGACACCGTGCCGCTCGCCCAGAAGGACGAGGTTCCCGGGATGTTCGCCAGGGCGTCCAGGCTCGGGTCGTTGCCGTCGACCTTCGGCCCGTACGCGACGCTCCATCGCCCGCCGGTGTAGCGCAGCAGCAGCGTGCCCGGGTACTCGACGTACGGCGGGATCGGATTCGTGCCGCTGATCCAGACGTTGCCGTTCGCGTCGCCCGCGACCGCGTACGCCCAGCCTGCGGGCGCGGGTCCGGCCACCCGCTGCCACGTCCGGCCGTCCCAGTGCAGGATGACCGGCTTGGGGACGGAGTCGTAGTCCTGGGTGCCGACCGCCCAGGCGTCGGTCGACGACCGGGCCCACACGCCGGTGAGCCGGGCGCTCGGGATCGGCGGCAGCGGCGCCACCCGCCACGATCCGCCGACGCGCTGCGCGATCATCGGCTCCGGATAGGGCGCGTCGGCGACGTACCGTTCACCAGCGGCGAACACGCCACCGTCCGCGGTGCGCGAGACCGCCCGCAGGACACCGTCGAGTCCCTCCGCCCCCGATACCGTGACCCGGCCGAACTGACCGGTGCCGCCTTCCACGACCAGCGGCCGGCCGCCGTCGTGACCGACGAACACCGCCCGTCCGCCGCCGGTGGCGGCCACGTCCAGCAGCTGCGAGGTCCCGGCCGGGGCGGGCCACGGCGCGTGCGCCGTCCAGGTCGCGCCGTCGAAGTGCCCGGCGTACGACTCGCCGAGGCGCCGGGCGCCCACCGTCCAGACGTCCCGGGCGTTCGCCGCGTCCACCTTGTACAGCAGATGCGCCTGGTGCGGCAGCCGCCGTTCCGTCCACGTCCGCCCGTTCCACCGCAGCAGGGCGTACGGCTGGTCGATCGAGTACCCCGTGTAGGTCGACGCCTGGTAGCCGACGGACCAGGCGTTGTTCGGGCCGGTGGCGGCCACGTCGGTCAGCCGGCTCTCGTGGATCAGCGCGGGGACGGTCGCCGTCCACGTCGAAGGGGTGGCGGCTGCGACCGGCGTGACCGGCGCGAGCAGCACGCCTGCCGCCAGAGTGGACGCTGTCGCCGCCGACAGTCCGTACCGTGCCAGTGATCCCATGGTGGCCCTCTTCCCCGATTGGTCGCCGGACCTCAGCATCGCGCTCCGCGACGCCGCGCGTACGCCCGGCTGCCGTCCCGTAAGAGAGTGGTAAGAACGGTCCCTCCGAGGGGGAATCGACGGTGGCCAGGGCGGCGTCGCCAGCGGTCAGGCGGCGCGGCGGGCGCGGCGACGGGCTCGGAGGAAGGCGGTGTCGCCGCGTCCCTGGCCCCACCAGGACCACGGCACGCCCGTCATGTACCGGCCGATCGACGCGAACACCGGCGCGGCCTCGGCGTCGCGGCCGGTGCGCGCCAGCCCGTACGCCAGGTAGTTGGCGTCGTTGAGCCAGTCGGCGTGCCGGGTCGCCGGCTGGTGGAACCACCGGGACAGCGCGTTGTCGAGATCCGACTGCATGACCGGATCCTGTCGCCACCGCTCGCTGATCTCGTCGGCGGTGCCGCCTTCGGGTTCGCGGTCCTGCTCCCACAGTGCCCACTCCGCGGCGGCCCGAACCGGCAGCACGAGCAGCGGCGAGCCCGTAGGCGCCGCTGCGGCGACCGAGCGGGCGAAACCGAACATCGCCTCGTGCGAGCCGCTCCATTTCCGGCAGTGGTAGACCAGCCGGCGTACGTGGCCCTGCTGATGCCACGGATCCCGCTTGGTCAGCTCACGCCACGCCTCCTCGAACTCGTCCAGTGGCGCACTCTCGTCGATCATGAGGTCCAGGCGGTTCACCCACGGCGTGGGGTCCTCCGGCGCGAGCCGCATGGCGAGATCGTTCACCTGCCGGGCCAGGTCCAGCAGGCGGCTGAACTCGGCCCACTGCTCTGGAGCGACGGTGGCGGCCCAGCCGCCGCCGCGCACCTCCCACGCCCGTGCCATCAGGGAACGAGCACGTACGAGCTGGGCATCCGGATCGGCGGGCGCGCGTGATGCCCAGCGATCGGTCCAGGCGGCTGCGGTGTCGACCCGGCCGGTCGTACGGTCGATCCGGGATCCCAGCCCGCCAGCGGTCGATTCGGCCAGCACACGGACGTAGCGTGCCCGGCGGTCGTAGTCGTCCCGGGTGGCGGCGAGAGCCTTCTTGGCCGGTCCGATGTCGGAGCCGTACCGCGCCTGCGTGCACGCCTCGCGCAGCACGGCGTCGTCCTGCGCCCGGTTGGGGTCGATCTGGCGGGTGAGCAGCCGCCACACGGTCGAGATCATGATCAGGGATGGTAGATGTCGCGGGCCCTGCCGGTGAGCCCGTCAGCCGGCTGCCGTCCCGGCGGGGCGGAGCACCGCGTCGAGCCAGCGCAACTGCCGCCGGACGTGGACCGCCTCCCCGCCCTCGTGGCCGTTGAACGGGTACGTGTGCATCTCCCGTGGCGGTGCGGCGGAGCCACCGGCGGCGGCGTACTGGTTGTAGGCGGCGAAGCCGGTGCTCGGTGGGCAGACCTCGTCCCGCAGGCCGATCCCGAAGTGCGCCGGGGCGGTGGCCCGCCGGGCGAAGGTGACCCCGTCGACGTAGGACAACGTGTGCCGGACCTGCTCCTCCGCCTCGCGGTGCACCGCCAGGTAACGGGCGATCTCGCCGTAGGGGGAAGCCTCGGTGAGTTCGATGGCGCGCTGGATGTCACACAGGAACGGGGCGGTGACCAGGAGCGCGGCGAGGCCGTCGACGAGGCCCGCTACCGCGAGCGCGAGTCCACCACCCTGGCTGTTGCCCACCGCGGCGACGCGGGCCGGGTCCACCCCGGGCAGTACGCGGACGGCGTCGATCGCGCGGACCGCGTCGGTGATCAGACGGCGGTAGTGGTAGTCGTCCGGGGCCAGGATTCCCCGCGTGGCGGGGCTGGGCCCGCCGGGCGCGTCGTGCGGGTCCGGGGTGTCGCCTCGGCTGTACAAGCCGGCCTGTCCCCGGTTGTCCACCAGCAGGTGGGCGTAACCGGCCACCGGCCAGGTGAGCCGCTCGCCCGGCAGGCCCCGGCCGCGTCCGTAGCCGGGGTACTCCACCACTGCCGGCAGCGGCGTCGGTACGCCCGCGGGGCGGGTGTACCAGGCCCGGACCGGTTCGCCGGCGAAGCCGGCGAACGTCACGTCCCACACGTCGACCAGCCGCAGGCCGGTGGGTTCGGGACGGACGGCGACGAGCACCGGGGTGGCCGCGGCGGCGGCGCGGGTGGCGCGCCAGAACCGGTCGAAGTCGGCGGGCTCGACGACGGCGGGTGCGTAGCGACGGAGCTGGTCGAGGGAGATATCAATCGACGCTCTTGACACGTTGATAACGATACCCATAAATTTCCGAAAAGCTTACGGCGCATTACCGGAAAGTTCCGGCCGACGGTCAGGTGGGAGGATGAGCTTGGCATCCCCGACCCCGCGCGGTCGTCGTACGCCCTGGCGGCGGGCCCTGCGCCGGGACTGGCAGCTCTACTCGCTGGCCGTCCTGCCGCTGCTGTTCTTCCTGACGTTCCGCTACCTGCCGATGCTCGGCAACGTGATCGCGTTCCGGCGCTTCCAGCCGGGCGGCAGCCTCTTCGGCGAGTACTGGACCGGGCTGCGCTACTTCCGGCTGTTCTTCACCGACCCCACCTTCTGGAACGTGTTCACCAACACGCTCGTGCTGGGCGCGCTGACCCTGGTGTTCTGCTTCCCGCTGCCGATCGTGCTCGCACTGCTGCTCAACGAGGTGCGCAACCGCGCCCTCAAGCGGTTCGTGCAGTCGGTGTCCTACCTGCCGCACTTCCTGTCGATCGTGATCGTGGCCGCCATGGTCCTCCAGCTGCTGTCGGTGGACGGCGCGGTGAACCAGCTGCTGCGCGCCGTGGGCGGCGAGCCGGTCCCGTTCATGCAGCAGGCCGGATGGTTCCGGACGATCTACGTCTCCTCCGAGGTCTGGCAGACCGTCGGCTGGGGCACCATCCTCTACCTCGCCGCGCTCACCACCGTCGACGGCGACCTGTACGAGGCGGCCCGCATCGACGGCGCCAACCGGTGGCGGCAGACCTGGCACGTGACGCTGCCGGGGATCCGGCCGACGATGGTGACCCTGCTGATCCTCAACATCGGCACCTTCATGGCCGTCGGCTTCGAGAAGATCCTGCTGCTGTACAACCCGCTCACCTACCCGACGGCGGACGTGATCTCGACCTACCTGTACCGGGTGGGCATCGTCTCCGGGAACCTCAGCTACGCCGCCGCGATCGGCCTGTTCGAGTCCGTGATCGGGCTGACGCTGGTGCTGTCGGCGAACGCGATCTCCCGGCGCACGGTGGGGACGAGCCTGTGGTGAGCACGCAGGCCCGTACGCGGGCACCCGCGGCCCGGCCGCGTGGCCCCCGGCACACCCGGGGCTACCGGGTCTTCCAGGTGGTCAACGCCGTCGTGCTGACCGGCGTCGTGGTGGTGACCCTGTACCCGTTCCTCACCATCGTGGCCCGCTCGCTCAGCGACAACGCGTACATCGTCGCGGGTGAGGTGAACCTCGTGCCGCGGGGGTTCAACCTTACCGCGTACCGCGTGGTGACGTCGGACCCGACGTTCTGGATCAGCTACCGCAACACCGTCTTCTACACGATGGTCGCCACGCTCATCTCCGTCGTGCTGACCACCTGCTACGCGTACGTGCTGTCGAAGAGGCACCTGCGGGGCCGGACCGCGCTGGTCGGGATCGCCGTGTTCACCATGTTCTTCACCGGCGGCCTGATCCCCAACTACGTCCTGGTCACCAGCCTGGGGCTGAAGAACACCGTGTGGGCCATCGCCCTGCCCAATGCCATCAACGTGTTCAACCTGCTGGTGATGAAGGCGTTCTTCGAGGGCCTGCCGGTCGAGCTGGAGGAGGCCGCCGCCGTCGACGGCCTGAACACGTACGGCACGCTGCTGCGGATCGTGCTGCCGCTGTCGAAGGCGATGGTCGCCACGATGGTGCTGTTCTACGCCGTCTCGTTCTGGAACTCCTGGTTCGCCGCGTTCCTCTACATGGACCGCCAGGACCTGCTCCCGGTGACCGTCTACCTGCGCAACCTCATCGCGGGCGCGACCGACGCCACGCAGACCGGCGGCGGCCTCGGCAGCGCCGGCGACGTCGTCCAGTCCGCCGCCACCATCCAGTCCGTGACCATCGTGCTGACGATCCTGCCGATCCTCGCGGTCTATCCCTTCATCCAGCGCTACTTCGTCTCCGGAGTCATGCTCGGCGCCGTGAAGGGATAGCCGCCCACGCCCCCCCACCACCGGAAGGAAGAATCCATGGCCCAGCTGTCCCGGCGCCAGGTGCTGCTCGCCACCGGCGCGGCCGCCGTCGTCTCCCTGGCGGGTTGCGGCGACGACACCCCCGACAAGAAGGACCTCGACCGCAACCGTGCCGGCGCGATGGAGAAGTACGGTGCCGGGGACCAGTTCAAGGCCACCGAGCCGGTCACGTTCTCGATCCTCTACAACAACCACCCGAACTACCCGCTCAAGCCGGAGTGGCTGTTCTGGACCGAGCTGGCCGGGCGGACGAACGTCAAGCTGGACCCGGTCGCCGTGCCGCTGAGCGACTACGAGCAGAAACGCAGTGTGCTGGTCGGCTCCGGCGACGCCCCGCTGATCATCCCGAAGACCTACCACCCGCAGGAGAACTCGTACGTCTCCTCCGGCGCCATCCTGCCGGTCAGCGACTACCTCGACCTGATGCCGCACTTCAAGGACAAGATCGAGCGGTGGAAGCTCCAGCCGGAGATGGACACGCTCCGGCAGGAGGACGGCAAGTTCTACCTGCTGCCCGGGCTGCACGAGAAGCCCTGGCAGGACTACACCCTCGCGGTCCGCACCGACGTGCTGGAGCAGCTGAAGATCCCGTCCCCCACCACGTGGGACGAGGTGTACGCCATGCTCAAGGCGATGAAGGCGGCCCACCCGGACGTCATCCCGTTCTCCGACCGGTTCGGCAAGCCCAACCCGGCGGGCAACCTGCTGAACATGCTCGCCCTGGCACACGGCCTGCCCGGCGCCGGCTGGAACTACCAGCCGACGAGCTGGGACGCCGGGGCCGGGAAGTACGTCTTCACCGGCGCCTCGGACGGCTACCGGCAGGTGGTGGAGTACCTGCACAAGCTGGTCGCCGAAGGGCTGCTCGACCCGGAGACCTTCACCCAGACCGACGACCAGGCCCGGCAGAAGCTCGCCAGCGGCAAGTCCTTCGTGATCAGCACGAACGCGCAGACGCTGGTGAACGACTACCGCCCGGACATCGCGAAGATCAACCCGAACGCCCGGCTCGGCAAGATCCTCTTCCCGGTCGGGCCGGCCGGCCCGGTCAACGCGGCGAGCCGGCTGGAGAACGGCGTGATGATCTCCAGCAAAGCCCGGGAGGGCAAGAACTTCGTGGCCATGATGCAGTTCGTCGACTGGCTCTGGTACTCCGACGCCGGCCAGGAGTTCGCCAAGTGGGGCGTCGAGGGCACCACGTACACCAAGGAGGCCTCGGGCAAGCGCACCCTCGCCCCGGACGTCGACGTCATCGGGCTCAACCCCAAGGGCAGCAAGCATCTGCAGAAGGACTTCGGCTTCTACAACGGCGTCTTCGCGTACGGCGGCAAGCTCGACCTGGTGCAGTCGTTCTTCTCGCCGGAGGAGCTGGAGTTCCAGAAGGAGATGAACGCCCGCAAGGCCGCGCCCTGGGTGACTCCGCCACCCGCGCCGCTGAGCGACTCCGAGCGGGAGCAGACGACGCTCTGGGCGACCGCGCTGAAGGACCACGTCACCCAGAACACCCTGAAGTTCGCCCTCGGCCAGCGGCCGCTGAGCGAGTGGGACGCCTACGTCTCGGAGCTGAAGGGCAAGAACGCGCAGGCCTACATCGACCTGGTCAACAAGGCGTACGAGCGGTACCGCAAGAGCCACGGCTGACCGGCGATGCGCGGCACCGTTCCCGAGCGGCCCACCGGCCGGCTGACCGACGCCTGGCGTACCTGCGTGGGCACCGGCCGGTTCGACCTGGCCCTGCGACGCGACTATCAGGACTCGCTGGCGCTGGTGCAGCGGGACATCGGTTTCCGGCACATCCGCGGGCACGGGCTGCTCAGCGACGGCGTCGGCGTGCACCGCCCCTACGAATACCAGGGCGAGCGCCGGGTGCGGCACGTCTTCACCTACGTCGACCAGGTCGTCGACGCCTACCTCGCAGTGGGCATCCGGCCCTTCGTGGAGCTGGGGTTCATGCCCTCGGCGCTCGCCTCCGGCGACCAGACGGTGTTCTGGTGGCGGGGCAACGTGACGCCTCCCCGGTCGTACACCGAATGGGGTGACCTGGTCCGCGCCACGGTGGCCCACCTGGTCGACCGGTACGGCCTCGACGAGGTGCGCGGCTGGCCCGTCGAGGTGTGGAACGAGCCCAACCTGGCGGCGTTCTGGTCCGGCGCCGACCAGGACGCCTACCACCGCCTGTACGAGGTGTCGGCCCGTGCCGTCAAGGACGTCGACGCGGCGCTCCAGGTCGGCGGCCCGGCGCTGTCCCCCGGCGCCGACGAGTGGCTCAAGCCGTTCGCCGAGTTCGTCACCGACCGCGACGTGCCGGTCGACTTCGTCAGCCGGCACGCCTACACCTCCGGCCCGGCGCGGCACCTGCCGTTCGGCACCCGGCAGACCCTGGCCCCGGCCACCGAACTGCTGGAGCAGTTCGCCGCGCCCCGCCGGCACCTGGCCGGCACCGCGCTGGCCGGCCGCCCGGTGCACATCACCGAGTTCAACTCCTCCTACCGGCCGGACAACCCGATCCACGACACGGCCTTCCACGCCGCCTACCTCGCTCCGGTGCTGGCCGGCGGCGGGGACCTGGTCGACTCCTTCTCCTACTGGACCTTCAGCGACGTGTTCGAGGAGGAGGGGGTGCCCACTGCGCCGCTGCACGGCGGCTTCGGCCTGCTCACCCACCGGCAGATCAAGAAACCCACCTACCACCTGTACGCGTTCATGGCCCGGCTCGGCGACGAGGTGCTCGCGCGCGGGCCGGACCACCTCGTCACCCGGCACCCCGACGGCCGGGTCGCGGTGCTGGCCTGGGCCCCGGTGGACGTCACCGGCCGGGAACCGGCACCGGAGCGGCACAGCCTGTCGCTGTCGGTTCCGATCGGCCCGCCGGGCACCGCGTCGGCGTTCCTGCTCCGCTCGTCGGTGAGCGAGGACGCCGGCAACGCCTGGGCGGCCTGGCGGGAGATGGGCAGCCCGCACTCCCCCCGGCCCCGGCAGCTCGACGCGTTGCGGGAGGCCGCCGAGCCGGCCCGTACCCATCGGGCCCTGCCGGTCACGGGCGGGCGGGCCGACCTCGACCTCGACCTCGCCCGGCACGAGGTGACCCTCGCCGAGCTGACTCCGGTGGTGGACGAGACCCCGCCGTGGTGGGACGACGACCGGCTGCTCGACCGGCCCGGGGAGCGATCATGAGCAGCCACCCGGCCGGCGGGCTGCGGGAGTTCGGCGACGGGCCGCTGTCGCGAGCCGCCGCCGTGGTCCACATCCTGCTCGTGACCGAACTGCTGCTCCTGGTGAGCATGCTGCCCGGCCTGGCCGTGCTCGTGCTGCTCGAACGCGACAGCAGCAACCTCCCACTCGTCGCCGCCGCCGCGCTGCCGGTCGGCCCGGCGGTCTCGGCCGCCCTGTACACGCTGCGGCACCAACGCCCCGACCTGACCGATCTCCGTCCCGCCGCCGTGTTCCGCCGGGCCTACCGGACCAACCTGCCGGGCGCGTTGCGCGTCTGGGCACCGACGCTGCTGTGGCTGGCCGTCATCGTGGTCAACCTGGCGAACCTGCCCGCCGCCGCCGTCCCCGGCTGGTGGGCCGTGCCGCTGGTGGTGGTCGGTGCGGGCGTGGTCCTGGTCGGGCTCAACGCGCTGGTGATCGTCTCACTGTTCACCTTCCGCACCCGCGACGTGCTCCGGCTCGCCCTCTACTACGTGGCGCGCAAGCCCGGCGTCACGTTCGGCAACGTCGTACTCCTGGCCGCCGCCGCCGGTGTCACAGCGGTGTTCTCCGAGGCGGTGCTCGCCCTGCTGGCCGCGCTCCTGGTGCTGGCGCTGCTGCGGATCGGTGACCCGATGATCGACGACATCCGGGCGGAGTTCACCGCATGAGCGTTCCGGTCACCGGCCGGGCGTCGGCCGACGCCGGCGAGTCGACCTGGCACGCCGCCTGGCTGCCGCCCGCGGCGTTCCGCGAACTCGGCTCCCGCGGGGTGCTGGTGCACGGCGACGGCCTGCTGGTCGGCACCGTCCTCGACGAGGTGAGCCGGGCCTGCGCCCGGTACGGCGGACGGGTCTGGCACGGTCCACCGTGGGAGGTGGACGCCGACCTGGTGCTGGCCCTGCGCGAGGCCGGCCCGGTGCCGAACGCGGCGGCGGAGGCGGCCCGCCTCGGTGCGACACCGGCGGTGAACGGCACTGGTGACGGCGCCCTCGGCGACGAGGGGTACCTGCTGGCGCGGGTGGACGGCGTGACTGTGGTGCTGGCCGACGCGCCGGCCGGCCTGCTGTACGGGATGTTCCACGTGGTCCGGCTCGGCGCGGCGGCCTTCGACGACGACCTTCCGGCCCGGCGGCACCGGCCGGCGCTGGACCGGCGCATGCTCGACCACTGGGACAACGTGGCCGTACACCCGGTGTCGGGCCAGGTCGAGCGGGGCTACGCCGGCGGCTCCCTGTTCTGGCGCGACGGCGCCGCCCGGCGCGAGCCCGCCCGGCTCCGCGACTACGGGCGCCTGCTCGCCGCCTGCGGCGTCAACGCGATCTCGGTGAACAACGTCAACGTGCACGACACCGAGGCGCGGTTGCTGACCGACCGGCTCGGCGACGTCGCGGAGATCGCCGAGGTGCTCCGCCCGTACGGCATCCGGGTGCATCTGTCGGTGACCTTCGCCGCGCCGGTGGTCCTCGGCGGCCTGCCCACCGCCGATCCGCTGGACGACCGGGTCCGGGCCTGGTGGGCCGCCGCCACCCGGCGGGTCTACCAGCGGATCCCCGACTTCGGCGGCTATCTGGTGAAGGCCGACTCCGAGGGCCGGCCCGGCCCGTTCGCGTACGGGCGCGACCACGCCGACGGCGCGAACCTGCTCGCCGAGGCGCTCGCCCCGCACGGCGGCGTGGTGCGCTGGCGGGCGTTCGTCTACGACCACCGCCAGGACTGGCGGGACCGGTCGACCGACCGGGCCCGGGCCGCGTACGACCACTTCGCGCCGCTGGACGGGCGATTCGCCGGCAACGTGATCCTCCAGGTGAAGTTCGGCCCGATCGACTTCCAGCCACGCGAACCGGTGTCCCCGGTGCTCGCCGCGATGCCGGCGACCCGGTTGGCGGTGGAGGTGCAGGCGACGCAGGAGTACACCGGCCAGCAGCGGCACGTCTGCTACCTCGCACCCTGGTGGAGCGAGGTGCTGCGGTTCCGGCCCCGGGGCGAGGCCGGCGGCACGATCGCCGACGTGGCGGCCGGGCGGGCGGGCGCCGGTGGCGGCCTGGTCGCCGTGTCCAACGTGGGCGACGACCCGTTCTGGACCGGGCACCCGCTGGCCCAGGCGAACCTGTACGCCTTCGGCCGGCTCGCCTGGGATCCGCTGCAGGATCCCGCCGCGATCCTCGACGAGTGGATCGACCTGACCTGGCTGCCGGTCACCAAAGGCGATCCGGAACCGGTGCGGCGCACGATGCACGCGATCATGGACGACTCCTGGCGCACCTACGAGCGCTACACCGCCCCGCTCGGCGTCGGCTTCATGGTGCGGCCCGGCCACCACTACGGCCCGGACGTGGACGGCTACGAGTACACCCCGTGGGGCACGTACCACTTCGCCGACCGCGACGGCGTCGGGGTGGACCGGACCCGGGCGACCGGGACCGGCTTCACCGGCCAGTACCCACCGCCGTGGTCGGAGGTGTACGAGTCACGCGAACGCTGCCCCGACGAACTGCTGTTGTTCTTCCACCACGTCCCCTACCGGCACGTGCTGCACAGCGGCCGTACCGTGATCCAGCACATCTACGACACCCACTTCGCCGGGGTCGAGGAGGTGGCGGCGATGCGGGAGCGGTGGCGGCTCGTCGCCGGGGCGGTCGACCCGGCCGTCCACGACCGGGTCGCCGAGCGCCTCGACGAACAGCTCCGCAGCGCCGTCGAGTGGCGGGACCAGATCAACACCTACTTCTTCCGCAAGTCCGGGATGCCGGACGCCCACGGTCGCCGCATCCACTGAACCGGCACGCTCACCAGGGGTGCACGGTGCCGTCCGCCAGCCGGTTCACCGGCAGGTAGGCCGGCGCGTACGGGTAGCGGGCCGCGGCCTGCTCGTCGATGTCCACCCCGAGCCCCGGGGTCTCGGCCGGATGCAGGTAGCCGCCGTCGAAGTGGTAGCCGTGCGGGAACACCTCGTCCGTCTGTTCGGTGTGCCGCATGTACTCCTGGAGGCCGAAGTTGGGGATGGCGAGGTCCAGGTGCAGCGCGGCGGCCATGCAGACCGGGGAGAGGTCGGTGGCGCCGTGCGAGCCGCTGCGGACGTGGTGCAGCGCGGCGAGGTCGAAGATGCGTCGCAGATGGGTGATCCCGCCGGCGTGGACCACAGTGGTACGAATGTAGTCGATGAGCTGTTCCCGGATGAGCTGGGCGGCGTCCCAGATGCTGCTGAAGACCTCGCCGACCGCGATCGGCGTGGTGGTGTGCGAGCGGATGAGCCGGAAACCCTCCTGGAGGTCCGCCGGGACCGGATCCTCCATCCAGGTCAACGCGTACGGCTCCAGGCTCCTGCCGAGCCGCGCCGCCTCGATCGGGGTGAGCCGGTGGTGCACGTCGTGCAGCAGCCGGAGGGTGGGGCCGAACTCCTCACGGACCCGGGCGAACACACCCGGCACGTGGGCCAGATATGCCTCCGTCGACCAGGTCGTCTCGGTCGGCAGCGCGGCGTCGGCGGGCTCGTAGAACATCTTGTCGGCGCTGACGCCGTACGTCCGGGGCAGGCCGGGCACGCCGCACTGCACCCGCACCGCGCGGTAGCCGAGGTCGACGAAGCGGGCGACCTCGGTCAGCACCTCGTCGACGGTCTCGCCGTTGGCGTGTCCGTACACGGTCACGCCCTCGCGGGACCGGCCACCGAGCAACTGGTAGACCGGCAACCCGGCGACCTTGCCCTTGATGTCCCACAGCGCGGTGTCCACGGCGGCGACGGCGCTCATCGTGACCGGCCCGCGCCGCCAGTACGACCCCTGGTAGAGGTACTGCCAGGTGTCCTCGATCCGGGCCGGATCCCGCCCGATCAGCAGCGGCACGACGTGGTCGCGCAGATAGGACGCGACGGCGAGTTCCCGGCCGTTGAGGGTGGCGTCGCCGACTCCGGTGACGCCGGCGTCGGTGACGACCTTCAGGGTCACGAAGTTGCGGCCGGGACATGACACGATGACCCGGGCATCGACGATTCTCATCCGGTCTCCCCTGCGGTCGGCGCGCCCGTCACCACAGAATTATCCATCATCATCGATTGATGATGGGGCCGGTGCGGGGCCGGGCCGGTCAGGCCGGTTCGGGTACGCCCCCGGGCTCCCCGTCGTCGGGCATCGGCTCGACCGGCGCCTCGGGCAGTTCGCCGGGCGTGTCCGGGAGGAGTTCGCCGGGGTCGTCCGGCACGTCCTCACGCGGGTCGATCGGCGGGTACACCTCGGGATCGAGGTCGGGGTCGGTCATCGGCTCAGTATCCGACGCCACCGCCGGGACCGCTCGCCGGCGTCTGATCGAGCGCCGTCACGGGCTCTCACCGTCGCCGGCCGAGGGCGCGGACGACCGGTCCGCCGGCTTGCGCAACCACAGCCACACCCCCGCCAGCAGGCACGCCGCGCCCCCGACCGCGACCGCCGACTCGGCCAGCTCGGAGAGATCGTCGAGGAACGGGAAGGTGTGGGAGGCCGCCATCGCCAGAAACCCGATCAGCAACAGGACGCCGGCGAGGATCCGCTGGAGAATCACGCTCCTCATTGGACCACGGCGTGTCCCGCAGCCCGCAGGCGGCGTGGCGCCGGCGCACGGCCACGCCACCGCCGGGCGCACCCCCGACGGCGAGCAGGTTTCGCCGGAGCCGCGCGCGGAGATTGTCGGCGCATGTCATCGCTGTCCACGCGGGCTCGCGGCGCCCTCTCCCGCGCCGCCGGCAACCCGGCTCTGGAGCGCCTCACCCGGGCCGGCTTCGTCGGCTACGGAATCCTGCACCTGCTCTTCGCCTGGGTCGTCGCGCGGGTCGCCTCGGGCGGGCCGACCGCCGACGGCGACCAGTCGGGCGCGATGCAGGAGATCGCCGACGAGCCGTTCGGGCTGACGCTCATCGCGGCGATCGTCGTCGGGCTGGTGGCCATGGCGGCCTGGCAGGTGCTGGAGATGCTCCGGGAGCGCCGGCTGATCGAGCGGATGGCATCGGCCGGCCGCGTCGCGTTCTACCTCTACCTCGCCGTGAGCGGGGTCAAGGTGCTGCGCGGCAAGAAGTCGTCGAGCGCCGACACCCAGCAGGACACCGCGGAGGGTCTCCTCGCGTCGAGCGGCGGTCGCGTCGCGGTCGTCGCGGCCGGCCTGGTCCTGGCCGGGATCGGCGGATGGCTGGCGTTCGTCGGGCTCACCAGACGTTTCGAGAAGCACCTGCGGGTCGGCGAGATGGCCGCCGGGACGCGGCGGCTCGTGCGCCGGCTCGGCGCGGCCGGTTTCGTGGCGAAGGGCCTCGCGTATGGGATCGCCGGCGCGCTGTTCGTCATCGCGGGGTGGCGGTACGACCCGGACAAGGCGCGTGGACTCGACGCGGCGCTGCGGACGCTGGCCGGCGAGGCGTACGGCACCGCTCTGCTGCTCGTGATCGCGCTCGGCTTCGCGGCGTACGGCGTGTTCGCGCTGACCGAGGCGCGCTACCGCAGGATCTGACCGGCCGGCGCAGGGCTGGTCGTCCCGGCGGTCCGGGAGGAGCGCGCCGGCGAGGGACGCCCGGTGAAGACCGGGTATCCCTCGCCGGGCGGCCACGTGCCGGTCAGCGGGGCCGGGAGCCGGTCAACGGCGGAACGGCCCGGTGACGCAGTACGTGATGCCGCCGGAGGACGAGCCGGTCGTGCCGCGCTGCGACGGGAAGTACAGCCGGTCCCCGGCCGGGGTGAACGCCGGCCCGGTGATCTCCGAACCGCCCTGTCCGGTGATCCGCAGGAAGACGGAGATCTTGTCGTCCGGCGTGATCATGCAGATCTCCATGTTGCCGCCGTCCTCGGCGACGTACAGGTCACCGGCCGTGGACCCGGTGATGTTGTCGACGCCGGTCAGCGGAGCGGTGCCGGGGCTGACCAGGTTGTCGTCGTAGGCCAGCTCGTACGTGCCGGCGGCCAGGTTGACCTGCCACACGCGGTTGTCGCCCTTCGTGGTGAACCAGACGGTGTCGTCCGCGTAGTGACAGCCCTCGCCACCGTTGAACGTCTTCGCGCCGGACACCTGCTGCCGGGTCGGGGTGGGCGAGCCGTCCGGGTCGGGCACGGTGGCCCAGGTGAACGTGCCGGAGGTGGCCGTACCGGCGCGGAAGACCTGGAGGGTTCCGGCGGACAGGTCGCCCCAGGTGGTCGGCACGAAGCGGTAGAACTTGCCGTCGGTCTCGTCCTCGGTCAGGTAGACGACCCGGCGGACCGGGTCGGCCGCGGCCGCCTCGTGCTTGAACCGGCCCATCGCGGGACGCGCCACGGCGGTCCCACCCAGGGGGTACGTCTCGAAGACCCGGCCCAGGGACACCTCCTCGCAGGAGAGCCAGGTGTTCCACGGCGTCTTGCCCCCGGCGCAGTTGCTGTTGGTGCCGGAGAGGATCCGCGACGCCCCGACCACGGCGCCACTGGAGTTGAAGACCAGGCGTGAGGCGCCGCCGCCCGCACCGGCCGCCACCTCGGAGTTCGACACGTAGATCCAGCCGGCGCCGTTCGGGAACACCGCGCCGCCGTCCGGGGCGTCGTGCCAGGTGTACGACGTCCCCGGCACCGTCCGGCGGGACCGCGCGACGATCGAGCTGGTGAAGCCGGCCGGCAACTGGATGCCGTTGGCGTCGGCGGCCTGAAGCCCACCGTAGGGCCCCGCCGCGTTCTGCGCCGGGGCTCCGTACGCCGCCGACCACGCCGTGAACGGCAGGGCGACGGCGCCCGCACCGACAACAGTGGCCCGCAACATCGCTCGACGATCCATGGAACCTCCTCGGTAGGTTCCCCAGATCTGACCGTGCGGAGCTTACGCACTCCGATCTGTTGCATGAACGTCGATGGACGGCTCGGTGTGCGACGTCGCGCCCGCGCCGCTACGGACGCAGATCCGTCCGTGCCTTGCCGGTCGAGGGGTCGTACGGGTAGGAGAGGTGCTGATGGGTCATCAGCCACGCCCCGTCGCGTCGCTGGAAGACCCGGGTGCCCCGGGACCAGCTCTCCGCCGGCGGACCACCGCTCGGGCGTACCGAGACGCGGTTGAGGCCCCACGCGACGGCGAGGTCGCCGTCGACCACGATCGTCAGGTCGGGCACGTCCCAGGCGACTGCTCCGTCACCTGACGCCGCCAAGCCCGCCGCGCAGACCTCGCGGACCGCGTTCACGCCGACGTACCGCAGCGGCTGGTCGTGCTCGTACGAGACCACGTCATCGGCGACGGCATCCATCAGGGCATCCAGATCCTTGGCCGCGGTGCCCTCGAACCAGCGCTGGTGGAGCCGGCGCACCTCCGCCTCGGCGGCGTCCGCGTCCGGGGCCGGCTCGGCGGTGGGCTCGGCGAGCGGGAAGGAGTGGTGTTCGTGCGTGACGACCCACCGGCCATCCCGCCTGCGCAGGCCGAGCGTCAGCCGCAGGCGGTTCTGCGGACGTGCGGCGAAGTCGGCCGGCGTGCCGCAGCGCAGGAGCGCGTACGCGAAGGCCACGTCCTCGCCTGCGACGACGTCCAGCGACTCGACCTCGAACGACGCGCCCTGCGCCTGCCACCTGAAGAACGGCGGCCAGATCTCCCGGTAGGCGTCCAACCCGCGCACGCCCTCGTACGGCGGCGGCACGTCGAACATCACGATGTCCTCGGCATGGCCGGCCAGGACGCCGGCGAGGTTCCCGTCATGAACCGCGGCGGCCCAGCGCTCGACCACGGCCCGGATCTGCTCTTCGTTGCTCGGCATGTCGGTTCTGCCCTTCGTGGCTGGTGAACCCGTCAGGACTACAACCCCGGCCGGACCGCGAACTCATCGCCTCCACGCGAACTTTCCGGCAGCCGATCCGGTAGGTGGAAGGCAGGCAGGCATGCGTCGAGGAACGAGACGACCTCGGCCACCCGGCGCCCCCGCAGCACGAGCAGGTCCAGCCCCGCCGGCAGGTAGGCGGCAGCCGCGTCGTTCCACAGGTACGTCCCGAACGCGAGCTGCCCGTTGGCACTCGTCGGCAGGAACCGCCACCTCCGCCCGCCGGTCACCTCGGTCAGGAAACCACGGAGCTGCTCATGGCCCTCGTACCAGACGCTCAGCGGCGGCATCGAGTACCGCGCGTCCTCCGTCAGCATCGCCACGATCGTCTCGACGTCGCCGGACTCCCACGCCGCGGTGTACCGCCTGGCCACCTCCCGCTGCCCCGCGTCGCCCAGCTCGGCGAGGATCCGCTGCTGAGTGCCGGACGGCGTCAGCCCGGCGACGATCCGGCGGGCCCGCTGCATCGCGCTGTTGACCGCGGCGACGGTGGTGACCAGCATCCCGGCGGTCTCCTCGGCGGAGTAACCGAGAACGTCACGCAGCAGCAGAACGGCACGTTGCCGCGGCGGCAGATGCTGCAACGCGGCGACGAACGCGAGTTCGATGCTCTCCCTCGCGATCGCGTGGGTCTCCGGATCCGGTTGAACGGACGGGGCAAGGGGGTCCGGATACGGTTCGAGCCAGGTCACCTCGGCCCGGGACACGCCCTGGGCGGTGAAATCGGTGGGCAGTTCACGCCGCCCGCGCGCGTCGAGGAGAGAAAGCGCGCGGTTGGTGGCGATCCGGTAGAGCCACGGCCGGATCGACCCACGATCCTCGAACCGGTCGACAGCCCGCCATGCCCGGTCCATGGTGTCCTGGACCGCGTCCTCCGCGTCGTGGAAGGAACCGAGCATCCGGTAGCAGTGCGCACGGAGTTCCTCCCGCAGGGGTTCGACCAGACGGCTGAAGGCCGCGCCATCGCCCGCGCGTGCCGCCGCCAGCATCCTCGTCGTCGCGTCCTGGCCCGACGGACCGGTTTCCGCCCGTGGTTCGCCCTGGCTCACCCGCTTGAATCTACCGCCGGGCACCGATCGCACCCGGGACGCTGCCCGGTGAGGGCCGTCAACCGCGGGCTCGTGGCCGGCGTCCTGCCGCCGGGGCCGCGCAATCCGGCCCCCTACCGATCTTCCTGGCTGCCCGCCGACGTGCTGACGGACGATCGTAGGATCGGATGCCGATATCGGTTCCGTCACTCATGACGGACGCAGGAGGTGGACCGGGTTGCGGGAGTTCCAGCGGGGTGCGGTGCGGCTGCACATCCTGCACCACGCCGCCGATCAGGAGATCCACGGCGCGTGGATGACCGAGGAACTGGCCTCCCACGGCTATCGGATCAGCCCCGGCACGCTCTATCCGACGCTGCACCGGCTGGAGGCCGACGGGCTGCTGGTCTCCGAGCAGCGGGTCGTCGAAGGGCGTACCCGCCGGGTCTACACGGCGACCGAGGCCGGGAAGAAGGCCCTCGCCGAGGACCGGAAGGCCCTGGCGGAGCTTGCTCGTGAGATCCTCGGCGACGACGCCGCCAAGTGACGCGAGACAGCGGTTCCTACGGCCACCGGCGTCCGTCGACCACGCGGCGGACGCCGTAGGCCGCGGCGCCGACAGCCAGCACTCCCGCCCCGGAGATCACTGAGGCGATCGGCAGGGCGAAGGCCAGCGCCAGGCAACCGGCCAGTCCGAGGAGAGGGATGATCCGGGGCGGACGGTTCTCCGACCGCGACAGGGTCCAGGCCGAGGCGTTGGCGATCGCGTAGTAGACGAGCACGCCGAAGGAGGAGAAGCCGATCGCGGAACGTAGGTCCGCGGTCGCCGCCAGGACCGCAACGACGGCCCCGACCAGCAGCTCGGCACGGTGAGGCACCGCGAACCGGGGATGCACGGCCGCCAACGCGTGCGGCAGATGACGGTCGCGGGCCATGGCCAGAGTGGTACGGGAGACACCGAGGATCAACGCCAGCAACGAACCGAGCGCCGCCACGGCGGCACCGGCACGCACCACCGGCACCAACTGCTGCACCCCGGCGGCCTCGACCGCGTCGGACAGCGGTGCGGCGGAGCCTGCCAGCCGCTGCGGCCCCAACGCCAGCAGCACCGCGACGGCCACCACCGCGTAGACGGCGAGGGTGATGCCGAGCGCGAGCGGAACGGCGCGCGGGATGACGCGAGCCGGATTCCGGACCTCCTCGCCGAGGGTGGCGATGCGCGCGTACCCGGCGAAGGCGAAGAACAGCAGGCCCGCCGCCTGCAGAACCCCGCCGACGGTCGCGTCCGCGCCGACGTTCAGCCGGGCCACGTCCGCCGTCCCTGAGCCGAGGGTGGCGACCACCACCACGGCCAGCACCACCAGGACAGCAGCGACGATCACTCGCGTGAGCAGTGCGGACCTCTCGATCCCGACGTAGTTCACCGCCGTCAGCGCCACCACGGCCGCCACCGCCACCGCATGCGCCTGATCGGGCCAGACGTAGAGGCCGACGGTCAGCGCGATCGCCGCGCAGGAGGCGGTCTTGCCGACCACGAACGCCCAGCCGGCCAGGTACCCCCAGAACTCACCCAGCCGCTCCCGCCCGTAGACGTAGGTGCCACCCGAGGCTGGATAGCGGGCGGCCAACCGCGCCGACGACGTGGCATTGCAGTACGCCACCACCGCCGCCACCGCCAGACCCACCAGCAGACCCGAGCCGGCCGCCCGCGCCGCGGGCGCGAAAGCGGCGAAGATCCCCGCACCGATCATCGACCCGAGCCCGATCACCACCGCATCGGACGTCCCCAGCCGCCGTCGCAGATCCCCCGACGCCGCCGCCGTAGTCGGCGACCTGTCCACGTGACCTCCTCCGGCGAGCCTGCACCCGTCCGCACACTACGGGATCAAATATCGGGTGGCGATATCGACTGACGAGTCGCTGCCTGTCCAGCGCAGGCTCAGCCGCCGGCGGCCGCGCGACCCGGGCAACGTGGGTCGTCACCTGGTCCGAGTGGACCTCGGGTCGAGGTCATGGCCGGCCTGCTGCGCGCTCGCCATGTGCGGGCGCTGGGGCTGGATCTGCTCCTGGCACGGCAGCAGTGCCATGGTCAGGGGGCCCGGTTGCGGTGCTCGCCGCGGTCACTCCTGCCCTCCCCACGAGCCGCATGCCGACGGCGGCGAGAAGGCATGCGGTGGTGACGGCGGCGAGCAGGCTGCGGTAGCCGCCGTGCGGCAGGAGCGCGGCGGCAAGCAGGGGCGCGGCGGCTTTGGCCGTGGTGACGAAGGCGGCGAGACGTCCGGCGATGGTGGCGTAGGCGGTGGTGCCTTGACATCCTCTTCGCCCTGAAGGACGGAGATTCCTTCCACGCTGCGCGTGGACGGCGCGGCGTCTGGGTGGGTTACCGCTTCACCGCGCGGCGCCGGGACGCGTCCCGGTCTTACCTGCGCTCCACGGTCGTTTCCGTTGTCCGCCTGTCCGGCGGCCAACACGTTCAGCGCCGCGTTCACGTCCCGGTCGTGGGCTGCTCCGCAGGGGCAGTCCCACGCTCGGATGTCCAGGGCCATCTTGTCGTTGATGCGTCCACACTTCGAGCACATGCGGGTGGACGGGAAGAACCGGTCCACCCGGCCGAAGGTGCGCCCGTGCCGGGCGGCCTTGTACTGCAGCATGGCGATGAAACTGGCCCACCCGGCGTCGTGGACGCTCTTGGCCAACCGGGTCCTGCCGAGACCGGTCACGCACAGGTCTTCGACGTACACCGCTTGGTTGTCGCGGATGATCTGCGTCGAGAGCTTGTGCTGCCAGTCCCGGCGGGTGTCGACCACCTGCGCGTGAGCACGGGCGACCTTGACAACGGCCTTCCTGTGGTTGGCCGAGCCCTTCTGCTTGCGGGAAAGGGCCTGTTGCAGCCGCTTGAGCCTGCGGGCCGCGCGGCGCAGGAACTTTGGTGCGGCCACCTTCGTACCGTCCGAGAGTACGGCGAAGTGTGTCAGGCCCAGGTCGATACCCACCTGCGAGTCCAGCTCGGGCAGCGGCTCGACGGTGGTCTGCACGACGAACGAGGCGAAGTACCGCCCGGCCGCGTCCTTGATGATCGCCACGCTGGACGGGGCCGAGGGCAGCGTCCGTGACCAGCGGACCGCGAGGTCGCCGACCTTCGGCAGCCGCAGGCGGCCGTTGTCGAGAACCTTGAACCGGGAGTTCTTCGTGAACCGGATGGCCTGCCGGTTGTCCTTGCGCGACCGAAACCGCGGCGGCGCGACCGTGCGTCCCTTGCGCTTGCCCGAGATCGAGGCGAAGAAGTTACGGTAGGCCGTGTTCAGATCCGCGAGTGCCTGCTGCAGCACCACGGCCGAGACTTCACCCAGCCACGCCCGCTCCGGGGTCGCCTTCGCCTCGGTGATCAGACGGCGGGACAACTCGGCGTCCGAGACGTACGGCAAGCCTTGTTTCCGTGCCTGCTGACGCAGGCGCAGCCCGTCGTTGAACACCACCCGCGCGCACCCGAACGCCCGAGCCAGCTCGATCTGCTGGCCGGGCGTCGGGTAGACGCGGAACTGGTAACGAAGCTGCACAACAAGCACCGTATCAACTTGGTCTATGGCTGAAGCTTCAGGCATCCGTACTGGCAGGCACTGCGTTTTCGCGATGCATGTCTACTTGGTCCTCGTGACGAAGTTTCGGCATAAGGTGTTCGCCGGCCGGCACCTGACCCGGATTGAGGCGATCATGCGATATGTCTGCGCCGACTTCGAGGCCGAGCTGGTGCAGTTCAACGGCGAGAACAACCACGTCCACCTGCTCGTGAACTTCCCGCCGAAGGTGGCGGTGACCCGGCTGGTCAACAGCCTCAAGGGCGTGTCCTCGCGTCGCCTGCGGCAGGAGTTCCCCGACCTGGTGCACCACTACTACCGGGCCAACAAGCTCTGGTCGGGCTCGTACTTCGCGGGCTCCGTCGCCGGCGCACCACTGAGCCTCGTGAAGCAGTACATGGACCAGCAGAACCGTCCCGGTCAAGGCACTGCTCAGGCCTAACGGGCCTCCCAGCGCGGGCCCTCACCCCCGGCCAAAAGGCCGGAGCACTGGCCCACATTCCGGTAGCGATCGGCCAGGAGGGCCGGGGTGGCGAGGCTGGCGATGCCGAAACCCAGCCCGAAGCCAGTGACAGCGACGACGGCTCCGACCCGGGTTCCGGCGGCGAGGGGCATGGCCGAGACGGCGGCGGCCTGGATGGCGAACACCGCAGCGACGATGGTGGTGACCGGTAGCCGGCGACGTGCGCCGGTGAGGACGAGTCGCCCGGTGACGGAAAGCACGCCCAGCAGGCCGGCGGCGGTGGCGGCGAAGGTGGCGGGGTGGCCGCGGCTGGTGAGGTAACCGACGAGGTGGACGCCGATGGTGCTGGTGGCGGCGCCGTGGACGATCAGGGCTGCGGCGAGGACCCAGAACCGCGCGTCGCGCATCGCGGCGCGCGCCGCGACGCGCCGCAGGGTGTGGCCCGGCCGCGCCGCGGGGGCGGACGCGGTGACGTGCGGCGGTGTGCGGACGGTGAGGGCGTGCAGAGGGATGGTCACCGTGCCGTGGATGGCGGCGAGTGTGAGTAGCGCGTCGCGCCAGCCGAGGTGGGCGACCAGGTAGCCGGTGAGTGGCATGAAGATGGTGCTGGCGAATCCTGCGACGACGGTGACTGCGAGCAGGGCGGTGGGGCCGCCGGTCGGGGGTGAACCAGGAGACGACGACGGCGAAGGCGGGTTCGTAGAGGACCATCGCGCCGGTGATTCCGATGCCGATCATCACGGCGTAGAGCTGTTCGATGGTCTGGACCTGGGACCAGGCGATCAGGAGTGCGGTGGCGGTGATCGAGCCGATGGTCATGAGGGCTCGTCCGCCGTGCCGGTCGAGCCACCTGCCGACGGGGACGGCCATCACCGCGCCGGCGAGGACGCTGGCGGTCAGCGCACCGGTGACGGCGGTGGTCGACGCCTCAAGGCTGGCGGCCATGGGGCCGAGCAGGACGGCGTACGCGTAGTAGAGGGTGCCGTAGCCGATGGTCGAGGTGATGGCGAGGGCGGCGACGATGCGCCACCCGTGGCGCCCGCCGACCGTGGGGCCGGCGGGCGCCGTCGTGGTGGTGGCCATCAGCTGGCGCAGCAGCCGCCGGTCTGGTCGCTGGTCGGGGTGTCGAGGCTGATCAGGTCGAGCGGTGCGGAGAGCAGGCCGCCGGAGATTCCGGTTGCCAGCCCTCGTGTGGCCGGCTGGGCTGCGGGCGCGGGTCCGCAGCAGCTGTCGGTGCCGGTGGATTCGGCGGGGTTGCTGTTGCAGACGCCGGTTTCGGGCAGGTCGAGCTGGACGTCGCGGGCCGCGTCCCAGTCGCCGGCGAGGGCGGCGACGACGGAGCGGACCTGCTCGTAGCCGGTGGCCATGAGGAACGTCGGGGCGCGGCCGTAGCTCTTCATGCCGACGGCGTAGTAGCCGACCTCGGGGTGGGCGAGTTCGTCGGCGCCGTGCGGGGGGACGGTGCCGCAGGAGTGCTCGTTCGGGTCGATCAGCGGGGCGAGGGCGCGGGTGGCGCCCATGATCGGGTCGAGGTCCAGGCGCAGCTCGGCGGCGATGGAGTGGTCGGGGCGGAAGCCGGTGGCGGCGACGATGCGGTCCACGGTGATGGACTCGTCGGTGCCGTCGTTGTGGCGGACGACCACGGCGACGCGGCCGTCGGCCGGGGTGAGCGCGTGCACGGAGAAGCCGGTGAGCAGGCGGATCCGGCCGGCGTCGACGTGGTCGCGCAGCCGGGAGCCGAGTGCGCCGCGGGCGGGCAGGGCGTCGGCGTCGCCACCGCCGTAGGTGCGGGCCGGGGACGCGGAGCGGATCGCCCAGGTCACCTCGGTGCCGGGCTCGGCGGCGGCCAGCTCGGCCAGGGAGAGCAGGGTGTTCGCGGCGGAGTGGCCGGCGCCGACGACGAGCGTGTGCCGGCCGGCGAAGCGGCGCCGGTCGGTGCCGAGCACGTCTGGCAGTGCGTGCTCGAGGAACGTTGCCACGTCCTTCTCGCCTCGGGCGGGGAGGCCGGAGGCGCCGAGGACGTTGGGGGTGCCCCAGGTGCCGGAGGCGTCGATGACCGCGCGGGCGAGCAGCTCGTCGCCGTCGGCGAGACGGATCAGGAACGGCGTCTGTTCGCGGCCGGCGGTGCGCAGCCGGTCCAGGCCGAGGCGGCTGATCGCCTCCACACGAGCGCCGTAGCGCAGGTGGGGCTTGAGCTGCGGCAGCTGCGCGAGTGGCTGGAGGTAGTCGGCGACGAGGTCCGCGCCGGTGGGCAGGGTGTCCTCGGCCGGGGCGACCCAGTCGGCGTCGTCGAGGAGTCGGCGGGCGGCCGGGTCGACGTTGTAGCGCCACGGGGAGAACACCCGCACGTGCCCCCACTGCCGCACGGCCGCGGCGGCGGTGTCGCCGGCCTCCAGGACAAGGAAGGGAAGGCCACGCTCGTGCAGGTGGGCGGCGGCGGCCAGACCCACCGGGCCCGCGCCGATCACCACGACGGGCAGCTCGTCCAGGACACTCATCGGAAACTCCTCTGTGTTGAGAACTGTCGAATCAAGAAGGCGCAGTGGTGCGGCGGCGGGCGGAACCGAGCGGGGTCAGGTGACGGCGGGGCTGCGTCGCTCGAGCAGCACCACGTCGCGCCACCGGCCGTGGTGCCGGCCGACCCGCTCGCGGGTGCCGATGACGCGGAACCCGGCCCGCTGGTGCAGGGCCAGGCTGGCGACGTTCTCCGGGAAGACGCCGGACTGGATGGTCCAGATGCCGGCGGCCTCGGTGGAGGCGATCAGCGCGTCCAGCAGCAGCCGGGCCACACCACGCCCGTGGGCGGCGGGGTCGACGTAGACGGAGTGCTCGACCACCCCGGCGTAGACCGCCCGGCTCGACGTCGGCGACACCGCCACCCACCCGATGACGATGTCGTCCGCGTCCACAGCCACGAGGCGGTGATCAGGCAGCCTGGCCGCGTCGAACACGGTCCACGTCGGTGCGGTGGTCTCGAAGCTGGCGTCGCCACCGTCGAGGCCGGCCTGGTAGATCGCGAGAACCCGGCCGGCGTCGTCCGCGGTCATCGGGCGGACGCTGATGTCGGCCATCAGCAGGCTCCCTTCGGGTTGGGGGCCGGGCGGCCCATGACGACGTCTGCGGCGGACGGGAAGCAGCCGACACAGGCGTCGTTGATGCGGTAGTGCCGGGCGGTGCCGACCGGCTCGACGAGCACGAACCGCACGTCGGTCAGGATCTTCAGGTGCTGGGAGACGGTGGACTGGGCCAGGCCGACTGCGGCGACGATCTCGCCGACGCTCATCGGCTGGGCGCGCCGGGCGAGGTATTCGACGATCTGCACCCGGGTCGGGTCGGCGAGGGCCCGGAACCACGAGGCGTAGGTCTGCGCGGTGTCCCGGTCGAGGAGGTCGCCCACCGTCACTCCCTCTATCGTTTATCGCCGATTGACGATGGAAGTCTAGACGGTGCTGTCGCGGCGAGGCGAGCGGTCGCGACAACGAGATGGGCGATTGCGCTGAGGGTGGCGGGGTCGACCTTGTCGGGGGTGTCAGCGGGGCTGTGGTAGCCGCCCATGCCGGCACCGATGCCGACTGCGGCGAATCCGGCCCCGCCGTAGCGGCGGTTGTCCGACGCCACCGGAGCCGCCGCCAGGGGGATGCCGGTGTGGCGGCCGGCCTGGTCGAGCAGGGCGAGGAGGCGATGGGCGGGACCACCGGCCTCCACCGCGGCCGCCCCGTCCAGGCGGCCGGCGCCGTCGACGTTGATGACCGTCGGCTCGGCACCCGCAGCGCGGAGTTGACCGGCGTGGTGGGCGGAGCCGAGAGCGCCGACCTCCTCCCCGTCGAGCAGTGCCACGGACAGTCCCGCACCGACCGGCAGCGCGGTGGTGAGAACGCGGGCGGCCTCGAGGACCACGGCGACGCCGGTGGCGTTGTCCGAGGCGCCGGGCAGGCGAAGCCCGGGGTGGTCGCCGACGCCGTCGTAGTGCGCGGTCAGCAGCAGGTCGGCGCCGGCCGGGACGGGCCTCCGGAGGCAGGCGTGGATGTTGACGCCGGTGACGTCGTCGCGGCGCAGCGGCGTCGCGCCGGCCAGCCAGCCGCCCCCCGCGGTGGCGGCGGCGAGGACGGCGTGGTGGGTGTCCGGGTCGAGGGTCAGCACCGGCAGCGGCCCCGGGTCGGGGCCGGCGAGCATGGTGAACTGCCAACCCTCGGCGTCGACCGGGCGCCGGACCAGCAGCCCGGCGGCGGCTTGGGCGTCGCGGTAGGCGTCGAACAGGCTCATCTCGGCCGGCACGACCAGCCACCGCCCTGCCGGGTCGTCCTTGCCGGCGACACCGAGGGCACCCCGGCGGATGTCGGGAGCGTCGGCGGAGACCGGGTGAATCGCGACCTGCCGTCCGAACACCAGCCCCTCGGTGCCGCCCCCATCGCCCCAGGTGACGGTCGGCGCCTCGTACACCTGCGGCACGGCGCGGACCGGGAACTCCTCGGTGCGGACGTCGGCGCCGAGGGCGGTGAACCGGCCGACGAGCCAGGCGCGGGCCGCCGCCCCGCCCGTCGAGCCGACCCGCCGTCCGGCTAGTGGAGCGGAGGCGAGGGTGGCGACGGTGGCGGTCATCCGGTCGACACTGAGCTGCTCAAGCGGGTCTGCGAGGTGCGTTGAGCCGGTCATGAGCAGCAGCCCTGTCCGGCGGCGACGGCATCGGCCCTGACCTCGGTGCCGCAGCACGAGTCAGCCGCCTGGGCGGCCTGCCGGGTTCCGCAGCACGGGTCACCGCCAGCGGATTCGCCGGCAGGCGGGAGGATGCCGCCGACGGCCTGGGCGGGGCTGCCGCAGCAGGCGCCGGAGCCGGTGATCCGCAGGGCTGCGGCGGGGTCGCCGGTGAAACCGCCGGTGGAGGCGTTCTCGCTCATGTCGGTTCCTCTCCTCAACGAGGGCTGATCAGCGTGTAGACGGCGGCGCGGGTGGTGTCGTAACGGCGCTCGGAGCGCTGCGCGGGGGTGGACACCTGGGCGCAGGAGTCGCAGAAGCGGACACCGGGCAGGGATCTGCGCGAGCGGCGGGTGGAGCCGAACATGCTCGTCCTCACTTCCTCGGAACGCCTGTCTTGACGTTCGTCGAATCAGAGACTTGCACGCTGATTAGAGAGATGTCAACCTAGAAGCATGTCGAAGCAAACGGGGTCTCTTCCGGTCGTCGATCTCAACGCCGACGCGCCGTGCTGCCCCCCGCTGGCGCAGCGCCGGGTTCCGGCGGAGACGGCCGCGGTCCTCGCGCCCGCGTTCAAGGCCCTCGGTGACCCGGTGCGGCTGCAGCTGATGTCGATGATCGCCTCCGCCGAGGACGGCGAGGCGTGTGTGTGCGACCTGACGCCGGCGTTCGACCTGACCGGGCCGACGATCTCGCACCACCTCAAGACGCTGCGCGAGGCGGGCCTGGTCGACGCCGAGCGGCGAGGCACCTGGGTCTACTACCGGGCCCGACCGCAGATCCTGCGCCAGCTCGCCGCACTGCTGTCGATCGAGCCGGCGGCCACGCCCAGAGCCTGACGTCGCTCCCCCATCGCCGTCATCCGCCCGCACCGTCCGTGGCTCGATCGGCGCGCACGGGCGGCGTCGAACGCTCGGCACCGGCGGCCGCGGGACGTACCTGACGGGGAGGACGCGGACGCCGGTCCACGCGTGCGGCGAGGGCCGCCATGACGTGCGCGGCGTCGCGCCCGACGCCGCGCAGGGTGTTCGAGGCGAAGGATCGCTGGAATTCCAGCCCCAGGTAGAGCAGACCGGGATGGGTGGTGGAGATGCCGCCCGCCTGCCGGGGTACGCCCTGGTTCAGTACGCCGAGTGGGGCGAGGTAGTCGAGATTCGGGCGGTAGCCGGTGGCGAAGATGACGGCATCGACGGATTCCGCGGTGCCGTCGCTCCAGACGACGCCGTCAGCGGTGAAGCGGGTGAACATCTCCCGCCGGGGAAGCTCACCTGAGGTGACGGCGTCGCGATAGCGGCCGGTGTCCAGCACGGCGGCATGCCGGATGAGCCGGGTGATGACCGGGCGCGGAAGCCGGTCGGCGCCGGTGACGCGCAGCCAGTGGTGCAGATCCCGGCCGCGGATGCGCTGCGGCAGGAACCGGACCGGTTCGCGCGTCGCCAGCGTCACCCGGGCGTGCCCGGTCAGTTCGTGGGCGACCTGGACAGCGGAGTTGCCGGCCCCCACGACCACCACCCGCCTGCCGTCGTATGCCTGGGGCCGGCGGTATCGGGCGACGTGCCGCAGATCCCCGGTGTACTCGCTCCGCCCTGGAAGGGTGGGCAGGTAGGGGTTGCCGAAGGAGCCGGTGGCGGCGACGACTCCGACAGCGGGCAGTTCGTCTCCGGTGTCGGTGCGGACGAAGTATCCGCCACCGCCGCCCGGACGTACGGCGACGACTCGGGTACGGGTACGGATCTCGACGTCCAGGGCATCGGCGTAGCGGCGGAGGTAGTCGACCACCTCGTCGCGGCGGGGGTAACGGTCCGGGTCGCCGTCGAAGGGCATGCCGGGCAGGGTGCTGTAGCGGGCGGGCGAGAACAGCGTGAGGCTGTCGTAGTAGTCAGGCCAGGAGCCCACCGGTTCGGCACCGGAGTGCAGGACCACGGGTCGCAGGCCGGCATCCAGGGCGGCGCGGGCGGCGGCGAGGCCGGACTGACCGCCGCCAACGATGATCACGCGATCTTGATCGTTCACACCACGATCATATCGTCGTTTCGTTGAATGACAATATGATAGTGACGAGGAAGGGTGTGACCATGAGCCAGACCGCCGCCGACCAGCCGACCGGGCCACAGCGCCCCGTTTCGGGTCTCGCGCCGCAGACGCAGGAGTTCCTCAAGGCCCTCGGCAGTCCCACCCGGCAGCGGATCATGACGCTGTTCGCCCGCGGCGCCGAGATGTCCGTGGGCGAGGTGGCCGAGCGGACCGGCATCAGCCAGGCCACGGCGTCGCAGCAGCTGACGCTGCTGCGACGCGGCGGCGTGGTCACCTCGCGGCGAGACGGCAAGACGGTCTTCTACCGGGCTGACCGTGACGGCGCCATCGCCGCCCTGACGGATCTGCAGTCCTACCTGGCGACCTGCTGCTGATCAGCCGGCATCAACATCAACCCTGGTGGCATCCGGGCATCCACGGGGCCGGCTTGACTCGGCCAAGTATCTCAGCGATAGTTGACTCAATGAACGCTGAGCCTTTTCCCCTCGACGGGCGAGCCCGCATCCACGCCGCCCTCGGTGACCCGGCGCGCCTGGCGATCGTCGACGCGCTCACCCTCGGCGACGCCTCCCCCGGGGAGATCGCACACACGCTCGACATGCCGACGAACCTGGTCGCCCACCACGTCAAGGTCCTCACCGACGCCGGCCTGGTCGTCAAGGGCCGCTCCGAGGGCGACCGGCGCCGCACCTACCTGCGGCTCCGCCCGGAGACGCTGGCCGCTCTCGCCACTCCCCGGCTGGCTGGTGTGGGCCGGGTGGTGTTCGTGTGCACCCACAACTCGGCCCGCTCACAACTGGCCGCCGCGCTGTGGAAGCAGCGCGCCCACGGCGACGTCGCCTCGGCCGGTACGAAGCCCGCCACCCGGGTGCACCCCCGCGCGGTGGCCGTGGCCCACCGCCACCACCTCGACCTCGACCCGACCGGCACCGCCCACGTCGCCGATGTCGTCCGTCGCGACGATCTGGTGATCGCCGTCTGTGACAACGCCCACGAGGAACTGACCGGCCCGCTCCGCCCCCGCCTGCACTGGTCGGTCCCGGACCCGGTGCGCGTGGACACCGACGAGGCATTCGAGGCCGCCTACGCCGACCTGGCCGACCGCGTCGACCGGCTCGCCCCCGCCGTCCTGCCCGGAGGCCCCCGATGACCGACATCACCGCCCACCCCCACCAGGAGATCACCCTCGACCAGCAGGTCGCCCTGCGCACGGCCGCGACGCGACTCGCCGAGGAGTTCGACGGCATCTACGGCACCGAAACCATCGAGCGGTTCCTGGAGACCAGCTACGACCAGTTCGCCACCGCCGCCACCATCGCGAACCACCTGCCGCTGCTCGCCGAGCGTTTCGCCCGCCAGCGGCTACGGGCCCTCGCCCGGGTCGAGGGACACCACCGCGACGGCCGCCCCGTCGTGCTGTTCCTGTGCACCCACAACGCCGGCCGCTCCCAGATGGCCTTGGGATTCTTCACCCACCTGGCGGGCGACCAGGCGATCGCCTGGTCCGGTGGCAGCGAGCCCGGCATCGAGATCAACCCCTCCGCGACCGCGGCGATGGACGAACGGGGCATCGACATCTCGGACGAGTTCCCCAAGCCGTGGACCGACGAGGTGGTCCGGGCCGCCGACGTCGTGGTCACGATGGGCTGCGGAGACGCGTGCCCCGTCTTCCCCGGCACCCGCTACGAGAACTGGACCGTGGACGACCCCGCCGGGCTCGACCTGGCCGACGTGCGGCCGATCCGCGACGAGATCGAGCGCCGCGTCCGTCGCCTGCTCGGCGAGCTGAACGTCCCCGCCACCCGATAACCGATCTGCCCGACGATCCGGGACAGCAACATCATGGGAGAGAGACTGATGACCATCGCACCTTGGCGGCGCCTGCTGGCCGAGTTCGTCGGCACCGCCCTGCTGGTCACCGCCGTGGTCGGCTCCGGCATCATGGCCGCCACCCTCTCCCCCGGCGACATGGGCCTGCAGCTACTGGAGAACTCCACCGCCACCGCGTTCGCTCTCGGCACGCTGATCCTGATCTTCGGCCCGGTCTCCGGCGCGCACTTCAACCCCGTCGTCTCCGCCGCCGACTGGTTCCTCGGCCGCCGCGCCGGCACCGGTCTCACCGCCCGAGACCTGGGCGGCTACGTCGTGGCGCAGGTGCTGGGTGCGATCGCCGGGTCCGTGCTGGCGAACCTGATGTTCGACCTCGCCGCCGTCGACTTCTCCGGCAGGGACCGCGCCGCCGGTCACCTCTGGCTGGGTGAAGTCGTCGCCACCACCGGCCTGATCCTGCTGATCTTCGCCCTCGCCCGCTCCGGCCGCGCCCCGGTCGCCCCCGCCGCCGTCGGCGCCTACATCGGCGCCGCCTACTGGTTCACCTCGTCGACCTCGTTCGCCAACCCCGCCGTCACCATCGGCCGCGCGTTCACCGACACCTTCGCCGGCATCGCCCCCACCTCCGTACCCGGCTTCGTCGTCGCGCAGCTTGTGGGACTCGCCGTCGGTGTCGGCCTGCTCGCCGCCCTCTACCCCGACGCGGGCGCCGCCGCCGACCAGGTCGTCGTCCCCCGGGACGAGGACACGGCCGTCGGCCGCCGCCCATGACGACACCGCACCCACCGGGCACCAGCGGCGGGCCTGACGCGGGCTTCGTCAACCGCCGCCGTGACCCCGGCCGCTACCGGACGCTCGACCGCAACAGCCACCCGGCCCACCTGTTCCCCGACCACAAGCCGGTCAACCGGCCCGCACACCGCATGGAAGGCACCCGATGAGCGACAAGCCCAGCGTCCTGTTCGTCTGCGTCCACAACGCCGGTCGCTCCCAGATGGCCGCCGGCTGGCTGCGCCACCTCGCCGGCGACACCGTCGAGGTCCGCTCCGCCGGCAGCGCCCCCGCCGGCCACATCAACCCCGCCGCCGTCGAGGCCATGCGCGAGGTCGGCATCGACCTCACCGACCAGACCCCCAAGCTCCTGAAGTACGAGACCGCGGAGTCCTCCGACGTCATCGTCGCCATGGGCTGCGGCGACGCCTGCCCCGTCTTCCCCGGTAAGCGCTATGAGGACTGGAAGCTCGAAGACCCCGCCGGCAAGGGCGTCGACGCCGTCCGGCCGATCCGCGACGAGATCCGCGCCCGCGTGGAGAAGCTCCTCACCGAGCTGCGCCCCACCGCCTGATCATCATCGGTTCCGGACCCGCCGGATACACCGCCGCCGTCCACGCCGCCCGCGGCCGACCTCACGCCCCTCGTGATCGAGAGCAGCCACCTCGCGTACCCGGACCGGCGGGCGCACCCGCAGCTCGTACCGCTGCTCGTAGGCCCGTGGGTAGTAGTCCACGACGTGCCCGGCAGCGGGCTGTACCCGGCCGGATGTCGGGCAGCGAGCAGGCGCCCACCAGCAACTCCCGGCGGTTGTCCGCCTGGCGTTTCCTGCGGTCGCTGCCGTGGATCGCCGGCCGGTCCTCGACGCGTACGTGGCCGCTCGGCATCGCCCGGCGGGTCACGGTGGACCAGAGATGTACGCGGGCAGCCGGGAACTTCCTGACGTACCTGACCGACTACTCGACCGGGAGACGGCAACCGGGCAGCCCAAGGCTCGACGGGCACGAGCCACCCCGAACCAGAAACCTCCATTTCCGATCGGAGTAGTCGATGTCCGTCACCGACCTGTCCGGCGTTCCCGCGCCGGATGTCCCCGCCGCTGCGCAGACCGCTCGTTCGAGCCGCGAACCCACGCCCTTCGCCGCGCTGCTGACCCGGCTGCACTTCTACGCCGGCATCCTGGTTGCCCCATTCCTGCTGGTCGCCGCCCTGACCGGCCTGGCGTACACCATCACCCCGCAGCTGGACCAGGCGCTCTACGGCGACCAGCTGGCCGTGGCCGCCGTCGGTGACCAGCCGAAGACCCTCGCCCAACAGGTCACCGCCGCCCGCGCCGCGCACCCCGACGGCACCATCGCCACAGTGGCGCCCGGCGCCGGCGACCGGACCACCCAGGTGGTGTTCTCGCTCGAGGAACTCGGCGAGAAGCAGCACACCGTCTACGTCGACCCGTACACCGGCGAGGTCACCGGGCAGCTCACCACCTGGTTCGGCTCCACCCCGGCCACGACCTGGCTCGACGACCTGCACCGCAACCTGCAGCTCGGTGAGATCGGCCGGCACTACTCCGAAATCGCCGCCAGTTGGCTGTGGGTCCTCGTAGCGTGTCGCTGCTAAGTTCTGGTGTGTCTTGTTGGGAGGTTGGGTCGGCAGATCTTCCCCTTCCCCTCTGCCGGTCAGGACTCCCATGTCGTCGCAGAAGAAGCGGCCGGTCACATTGACTTCGGCTGATCATGAAGCACTGTTGAAGGTGACCACTACGGGTGTGCACCCGGCCTCGATGATCAGGCGGGCGCAGGTGCTGCTCGCGTTGGACACCTCGGCTGGCGAGGTGGACCCGGGTGAGGTGATCGCGGCTCGGCTGGGTGTCTCGGGCGAGACGCTGCGGCTGGTCGCGAAGCGGTTCGCCGAGACCGGCGGCGATATCTGGGCCACGGTGGGCCGCACGAAGCGTGCCGCGCCGCCGGTGCCGTCCCTGGTGACCGGGGAGGTCGAGGCGAGGCTGATCGCGCTGGCCTGTACCGCCCCGCCGACCGGGCATGCCCGGTGGAGCCTGCGGCTGCTGGAAAAGAAGGTCGCGCTCATCGACGACATCCCCGACCTGGACCACTCCACCATCGGCCGGATTCTAAAAAAACGAAACTTCGCCCTCATCTGAAGAAGTGCTGGAACATCCCGCCCAAGCAGAACGCGGCGTTCGTGGCGGCGATGGAGGACGTGCTTGCGGTCTACGCACGCCCGGCCGACCCGGACCGGCCGGTGGTGTGCATGGACGAGAAGCCCTACCAACTGCTGGCCGATGCCCGGGAGGCGGTCCCCGCCGTGCCCGGCCATGACCGCAAGGAGGACTCCGAGTACGTCCGCCACGGGACCTGTTCGATCTTTTGCTGGGTCCAGCCCCTCGCCGGCTGGCGCCATGTGGACGCCCAGCCCCACCGCACCCGGATCGACTGGGCCCGCCAAGTCCGCCGGCTCCTGACCGTCGACTTCCCCGACGCCGAGACCATCGTGCTGGTCATGGACAACCTCAACACCCACAACATCGCCTCGCTATATGAGGCCTTCGAGCCCGAGGAAGCCTTCGCGCTGGCCCAGCGACTGGAGATCCATCACACCCCCAAACACGGCTCCTGGCTCAACGTCGCCGAGATCGAACTCTCGGCACTTTCTCGCCAGTGCCTGGACCGCCGCATCGAGAACATCGACGTCCTCAACACCGAACTCGCCGCCTGGCAGGCCGACGTCAACGCCAACCAACGTCAAGTCCAGTGGCACTTCACCACCGACGACGCCCGCATCAAGCTCCGCCACCTGTATCCCAAGTATTAGCAGCGACGCTCTACTCGTTGTCGGCGGCGTCATCCTGTGGTGGCGCCGCCGCAGCGCCACCCGCGCCCGGACGACACACCTGCTCGTACCGGACCTGACCGCCCGCAAGGGAGTCCGCCGCACGCGGGGCTGGCACGCCACCACCGGTGTCTGGCTCGCGGTCGGCCTGCTGTTCCTCTCCGCCACCGGCCTGACCTGGTCCCGGTACGCCGGCGCGAATTTCGGCGCCGGCCTGGACATCCTGCGCGCCGGCACCCCGGAACTCTCCACCACCCTCGACGGCGTGCCCCCGCCCGGGAGCGGTGGTGAGCACCAGCACGGTGGCGCAGCACCCGGCACGGCGGACAATCCGGCGTCCTACGACAACGTGCTGACCTCCGCGCGCAGCGCCGGACTCTCGGGGCCGGTGGAGATCAGCCCTGCCGCCGAGTCCGGCCTGGCATGGACCGTCGCCCAGGTCGACAACACCTGGCCGGTCGCGAAGGACCGGATCGCTGTCGACCCCACCACCGGCGCGGTCACCGCCCGCAGCGATTTCGCCGACTGGCCGCTGCTCGCGCAGCTCAGCAGCCTCGGTATTCAAGCCCACATGGGACTGCTGTTCGGGCCGATCAACCAGATCCTGCTCGCCGCACTCGCTCTCGGCCTGCTCTGCGTCATCGTCTGGGGCTACCGCATGTGGTGGCAGCGCCGCCCCACCCGCGCCGACCGCCGCGCACCGCTCGGCGCACCGCCCGCCCGAGGTGGGGTCCGAGGGCTTCCGTGGTGGGCGCTGCTGCTCGGCGTACCGGTCACCGTGGCGCTCGGCTGGGCACTGCCCTGGTTCGGCGTCACCCTGCTCGGCTTCCTCCTCATCGACATCGCCCTCGGCGTGCTCGCCCGCCGGCGCCGCCGGACCATGCCCGTCTCACCCGCCCCGGCCGGTAGGTGACCCCGGGCCGCTGTCCGGCCGCCACGCGTGACCGCCGCCCCGTCCCGGCCACTCGGCCGCGACGCGGTACGGGTCGCCGGTGCGGAAATCCGGCGGCTCGTGTAGCAGGAAGTCGCGGTGGCTGATGTTCCAGGCGTACGCGCCGGCCATGGCGAACACCAGCACGTCGCCGACGCCCACCGGCCCGGCGTGCGTCGAGCGGGACAGCACGTCCTTCGGTGTGCACAGCTGCCCGACCACGGTGACCGGCCCGCCGTCGGTGCACGGGCCGTCACCGCCGTACCGCCGGTGCACGGTGAACGGCTGCGCGTGGCCCTTGGCCGCCGGTGTACGAAGGTGGTGGGTGCCGCCGGCCACCACCGCGAACCACTCGCCGTAGGAGCGTTTCACGTCGATCACCTCGGTCAGGTACGCCCCGCAGTAGGCGGTGACCGACCGGCCCGGCTCGACGCGAAGCCGCACCCCCGGGTACGCGTCGCACACGCCGGCCAGCGCCCGCCCGTAGCCGGCCCAGTCGAAGCGGGCCGCCGGGTCACCGTAGTCGACCGCCATGCCGCCGCCGACGTCCACCTCCCGGGCCCCGACCTCGCTGACCGACCAGCGGACCACGGCTTCCGCCACCGTGGCGGCGAGCGGCGCGTCCAGTCCGCTGGCCAGGTGGACGTGCACGCCGTGCACCTCGACCCCGGCCGGTGGACGGCGGGCGCAGGCCACCGCCTCGGCCGGGTCCATTCCGAACGGGCTGGGCCGCCCGCCCATCACCAGGCTCGCCCCCGGCGCGTCCAATGGCAGGTTCACCCGCAGCAGCACCCGTGCCCGCACCCCGGCGGTGACCGCCAGCGCGCCGAGGCGGCGCAGCTCGGCCGGGGACTCGACGTGGATCCGGGCCACCCCGGCGGCGAGTGCCGCGGCCAGGTCCGCGTCGGTCTTGCCCGGACCGGCGTACGCGGCCGCCGCCCGCTCGGGCAGCACCTGGGCGAGGCGCCGCAGCTCGCCCCGGCTGGCGGTCTCGAAGCCGTCGACGACCGGCGCCAGCGTGCGCAGCACGTCCGGCTCCGGGTTCGCCTTCACCGCGTACAGCAGCTCGACCTCCGGCGGCAGGGCGGCGCGGATCGCCCGCGCGTGCCCGGCCAGCGCATCGAGGTCGTGGACATAGACCGGCCGCGTCACGCCCGACCACCCAACGGGTTCGGCACCGGCACGAACGGCGCGGCCCGGTCCGCGTCTCGCCGCCACCGCACCAGCAGGTTCGCCTTGGCCACCAGCTGCTCGCCGACCAGCAGCGCGCGCAGCTCGGGCGGCTCGTCCAGGTCGGCTGCCATCGCGGCGACCACGTCCCGCACCTCCCGCCACAGGGCCGGTTCGATGCCCGGCCGGGCGTCGGCGAGGGCGCCGCTGATCCCGGCCAGGTGGTTGACGAACAGGCAGTAGACGACGCGCTGCCGGGCCTGCCGGGCGTCGTACCCGACCTGCCGGGGCAACCCTCGCGGCCAGCTCGTCCACCGGCTGGTGTCCAGCTTCACCCCCTCCAGGTCGCGCAGCAGCATCCGCGCCGGGTGCCCGTCGGCGTCGCGTACCACGACGACGTTCTGGAGGTGCGGCTCGTGCACCACGCCGTGCCGCAACCACGCACCCAGCACGGCCGGCACCAGCAGCCCGACGTAGCGCCGCCACCACGCCACCGGGTCGGCCACCGGCAGCGGCGCGGCGGCCAGCGCCGCCGCCAGCACCGCGGTCTGCCCGGGCCGCAGGTGGGCGCGCAAACCGGTGCGCAGGATCGTCCCGTACGCCTCGTCCGCGCCGGCCGCGTCGACGGTCCGGTACGCGGGTTCGGCGAGCAGCGCCACGCCGTCGGACAGCGGTATCCCGGCGAGCAGCCCGGTCAGCGCTACCGCGGCGGTCAACTCGTACCGGGCGTTCTTGCGCAGGCAGTTGGTGATCCGCACGTGCAGGCTGGTCTTGACGAACAGGTCGGCGTCGGGAGAGTAGAGCGTGCGGACGCTCGCGGTCGGGCGCACCGGCACCCCGGCCGGGCCGAGCCGGCGCACCCGGGGATGCGTCGGCGGCACCAGCGCCACCTGCCACGGGTGCACCGGCAGCACCCGGTGCCCGGCCGGTGGGCACGGTGGTTCCAGGGCGGCCAGCATCGGGTCCACCGGCCCGGCCTCGGTCACCAGGTCGTCCGGCACGGCCAGCCAGTGCAGCCGGAACGCGGTGCGCAGCTCCGGCGCGTACGCCCGCCAGTCGTCCGGGTCGCCGCTGCGCCACTTGGGTGTGGGGTGGTGCGGGTGGCCGAGGACGAGCGACTGCTCGGACGCCACATAGGCGTCGACCGCCGGGTCGCCGGTGGGCGTGGGGTCGGCGGCCGGCCGCCCGGCCAGCAGGTGGGCCACTGTGTCCCGGCTGGCCCGCACCTGGCCGAGGAACTCGGGATTGTCGTGGCCGGTACGCGCGGTCAGCTCCGCGGCGACCAGCCCGGCCAGCCCTTCGGCGTCCAGGTCGCGCCACGGGCCGCCGTCGGGCCGGTGCCGCACCGGTCCGGTGTAGCGATGCGTGCCGACCGGGGACAGCCGGGCCGCCGTGCAGCGCAGCGTCACCCCGGTGGACGGCAGCCGGACCTGCACCACGTCGCCGGTGATGGCGACGTCACCGGCGGGGCCGGCGACCTCGCGGGCCAGGCAGCCGAACACGGCGTGCGCGGCGGCCAGGTCCGCCCGGTGGGTGTGCCAGGCCGCCCGGGGGCGCAGGCCGGTGCTCGTCATCGCGTCTCCCGCAGGTAGTTCGGACCGGTGTGCCGGTAGAACTTGTTCACGTCGGCGCATCCGAGCCGCTGCTTCGGTAGCAGGGTGCCGGCGGTGACCATCGCCTTGACCGGCAGCCGGTCGGCGCGCAGCACCCGTTCGGTGAACTCACGCGCCGCCGGCCCGTCGCCCCACCGGTCCCGGGCCGCGATGAGTCTCGGGGTCAGCGCGGCGGCCGGCGTCGGCACCGGCACCCCGCGGGCGGCCAGCGCCAGCAGCGGCGCGGCGGCGGCCAGGTGAAGGGTGATGGTGACGAACACGTCAGCCAGTTCGCCGGGGCCGGTCACCCACATCCGTTGGTCCCGCAGTGTCACGGTGCCGCGGTGGCGCGGGTCGAGGCGGGCGCCGTCGTCGTCCTTGTAGAGCAGCCCGATCGTCCCGTCCGGCGCGAGGAGCAGGTGGATGTTCTGCGGGTGGGCCTCCAGCGCCACGCCGTACCGGAGCCACAGGCAGACGTGCCAGTCGAGCAGCAGGTCCAGGTAGGCGTCGAGCACCGCCTGTGGACGGCCGCCGCCGATGCGCTCCAGCACCGTGCCGGACTCCGGGTCGGGCGCGGCGAGGGCCGCCACCGGCACCACCCGGATGCCGGCCAGGTCCCGGGGGAACCGGCGGAGCAGGAAGGCCCGCCGGTCGTCGTCGCCGGCGTGACCGAAGGTGCGCTCGTCGGCGTGCCGGATCCGGCCCGCGAAAGCGGGTTCGGCCGCGGCGATCCGGTCGAGCAGCCCGGCCACCGCCGCGCCGTCCGCCAGCGTGGCAGGCCGCAGGCCGCGTCGGTTGCGCGCGCCCAGCGTGGCGGTGGGCAGCGGTAGCTTCAGGTGCGTGTACGGGTCGTCTGCGAGCGCCACCGTACGCATGGAGAGCGTGGGCCGCACGGTCACCACCGGCCGGTCGGTCACCGGTAGCGCGTGCCGCGCCGCGGTGAGCGGGTGCACCGGCAGCAGCACGTCGCCGGCCCGGTCCGCGGCCGGCCACCACGCCGGCAGCGGACCGGTGAGCCGTACCGCCGTCCGGGGGGCGACGTGCCAGCGCAGCGCGAAGCGGGGTGCGTGCTCCGGGGCGTACCGGGTCAGGTCGTCGTCGTCGAGACCGTACCGGCAGCGGTCGGTCGGGTAGACCGGATGCCCGGCGTGCGCGGCGAGCACGTCGTCGAGCAGCGCCGCCGGCATGCCGGCCGGCGTGGTCGCCCGTTCGGCGGCCACGGCGGCGAACACCGCCGGCCGGGACCGGGCGGCGAGCCGGCGGGCCCGCAGGTCGGCGTGGCACTCGCCGGTGAACGTCTGCCAGCCGGCCTCGGCCTCCGGGTCGCCGACCGGGGCGAGTACCGCGAGCAGAGCGTCGAGGGTGTCCACCCGGCGTTCGCGGCCGTCGGCGTCGCGGACGTCGAGCGTGGCGGCCGCGCAGCGCAGCGTCGCCTGGAAACCGTCGGCGCGGACCGGGATGCGCAGCAGGCCACCGGCGTGCGGCACCTCCCACCGGCCGGTCACGGTGAGCCGGCCGCGCCGGAGCAGGCCGATGTGGTCCTCGCGCAGCAGCGCGTCGAGCACCCGGACGAAGACCTGCCGCTCGCTGTCGTCGGTCATCCGGTGATCGTCCAGCTCAGGTCGTCCCGGAACGCGGTGAGCGCGGCCCGCACGGTGTCGGGGTCGGTTCCGATGCCGTGCAGCGCGGCCAGGTAGTCGCGGTTGGTGCCGGTGTGCTCGGCGACCCGGCCCACCTCCCGCATCGGACGGCACGACAGCCGTACGCCGTCGTGGACGGTGTCCACGGCCCCGGGCGCCGCGGTGAGCCGGCCGGACCGGTCGGCGCAGACGTACTCGACCCGGGCGTGCCGGCCGGGCGCGGCCGGGCCGGGCAGGTCCAGCGCGGCCAGTGGCTCGCCGAGGTGCAGCCGGATGACGTGGGCGAACAGCGGCACCCCGAGCAGGTCGGCGAGGATCAGGTCCATCCGATCACCGATGAGCCGGTCGTTCACCTCGATCAGCCGGATTCCGTCCGGCCGCACGACGTACTCGGTGTGACATGCGCCGAAGCCGACGCCGAGCGCGTCGAGCAGTGCGCGGAGCCCGGCGTCGTGGGCGGGAGGTGGGGGCGCCCAGTCGAGGCTCACCTCGGTGAAGGTCGGCGGTGGGCCGAGGCCGGTGCGCCAGCCGCCGAGCACCGCCAGCGATTCGCCGTCGCCCAGCGTGTCGTAGGTGCGCAGCTCGCCGGCCAGGTGTTCCTCGACGACGAGGGCCACCTCCGGGCGCCGTCGCCGGATCGCGGCGACATGGGCGGCCAGCTCGCGCCGGTCGGTCACGAGGTAGGCGTCCTCGCTGGCCACGCCGTCGCGGGGCTTGAGCACGGCGGGGAAGATGTCGGCCGGGACGACGGGGGTGGCGCCCGGGTCGACGGTGACCACCCGGACCGGGTCCAGTCCGGCGGCCGCGAGGGTGCGGCGCATGACGGCCTTGTCCTTGCAGCGCCGGGCCGCCTCCGGGTCCTTGCCCGGCAGGCCGAGCTTGCCGGCGGCGACAGCGGTCGCCTCCTGAAGGTGGTCGCTGTTGGACAGCAGCGCGGCGGGCGGCTCGGCGGCGGTGGCCGCGATGATCGCGGCCGGGTCGCGGACCGCGCAGTGCCGCACCGGGACGCCGGTGGGCCACTCGCCGGGCCGGTCGGTCAGCACCGTGGTCGCAAGGCCGAGCGCGTCCGCCGCCGGGAGGAATCCCTCCAGGACGGCGTCGGTGGGGTTCAGCGCGGTCACGTAGAGCCGCATCCGGCCTCCTCGACCGATCGGTGATTTAGGGAAGCCTACCCTAAATAGCCGGTTTGTTGGGGATGGCCGGTGTCAGCTCCGACGCGCCAACCGGTCGGCGCGCCACAGCAGGCCGGCGGCAACCAGGCCACCGATCAGGACCGCGGCCGCGCCCACCGTCTGGCCGGTCCGCAACGCCTCGGCGAAGGCGGCGGTCACCACCTCCCGGTCCGGGCCGGCGGCCGCCGACGTGGCCGGGAACGAGCCGGCGCCGGCCAGCGCAGCCGGCAGCAACGCGCCGAACCGGGCGTTGAGCACCGCGCCCAGCACCGCCACCCCCAGACTGCTGCCGACCTCGGTCATGGTGCCGTCCACACCGGCCCCGGCACCGGCCTTGTGGGTGGGGATCGCGCTCATCACCGCCTCCACGATGGCCGGGTTCGCCAGCGCGCACCCCGTACCCATGACCAGCAACCCGGCCAGCAGGGCGCCGTAGCCGTCGGACGGACCGTGCGTGACCAGCGCCAGACCGCCGGCCAGCAGGGTCATGCCGACCGCGATGGCGGCCGGCAGTCCGAGCCGACGGATCACCAGCGCGGCCGCGCCGCTGATGTTGAGCGCCACGATGGACAGCGCGAACGGCGCCATCCGCAGCCCCGCTTCCCAGGCCGGGTAGCCGCGGACGAACTGAAGCTGCTGGGTGAGCAGGAACAGCGCCCCGGTGGCACCGAACGTGATCAGGACAACGCCGCAGACCGCGCCGACGAAGCGGCGGTCCCGGAAGAAATGCATGTCCAGCATCGGGTGGGCGCATCGCCGCTCCCAGCCGACGAACAGCACCAGCAGCAGCACTCCCGCCGTGCCCACGCCGAGCACCGGCGCCGAAGCCCATCCGCGCCCGGGGCCGGAGATGATCGCCCAGACGATCGCGGTCAGGCCGGCGGTGGACAGCGTCACCCCGCCCAGGTCGAGGCGCCCGGCGGTCGAGTCCCGCGATTCCGGCACCAGCACCCGGCCGGCGAGCAGGCAGACCAGCACGACCGGGACATTCAACAGGAAGATCGCACCCCAGGGCAGGTGGGCCAGGACGAATCCGCCGATCGGCGGCCCGGCGGCGAAACCCAGCGCGCTGGTCGCCGCCCAGATGCCGATCGCCCGGGACCGCTCGGCCCCGTCGAAGACCTGCATGGCAACGGCCAGGGTGGCGGTGGCGAGCAGCGCACCGCCCACACCCATGCCAGCGCGGGCGGCGATCAGCTGCTCGGCAGTGCGGGCGAGCCCGGCCGCAGCCGAGCCGAGACCGAACAGCACCAGCCCGACAAGCAGCATCCGCCGCCGCCCGTACCGGTCGGCGGCGCTGCCGGCACTCAGCAGCAGCCCGGACAGCACCAGCGCGTACGCGTTGATCATCCACTGGACGTCGGCCGTGCCCGCGTCCAGTTCGACCGTGAGCACCGGCACGGCCACGGTCAGCACCGTGTTGTCCAGCACCACCACGAGCTGGGCCAGGCAGAGCACCGCCAGGATCAGCCAGCGGTGCGGCACGGCGGCCGACGGCACGGCGGCCCGGTCCGCGCTCCCGGTCGGCAGCGCGCCCGGCGCCGGGCCGACGCCCGCGGGGCCGAGCGTCACGGTGCCGGCACCAGCACCGGTACGGGACGGGCGGGCGGGTCGGCCCTGGTGCCGGCGATCAGCGTCGCCGCAGGGAACCGGCGCTGGTGCGTCACGCCCACCGCCACCCCGGCCGCGACAAGCACCAGCGACGCCGGCGCGACGGCCGGGTAGCCGAACCGCTCGGCGGCGGCGAGTCCGAGCGAGGCGGCCACGAACGAGCAGACGATGCCGAGGTACTGCGTGACGTAGAGCGAGGTGAGGATCCCGGTTGGGCCCATCACGTGGCCCGCCAGTACGCGAGCGCTGTGAGCTGGTGCCTGCCGACACCGAGCGTGCGCCGCAGGTGCCGTGTGATGCTGCGGGTGCTGGCCGCCTCGCAGGCCACCCAGTAGTGCGTGGTCGCACCGGCGGGCACCGCCGCGCAGACGGTGTCGACCAGGTGCCGGCCGTCGTCGCGGCGGGGCACCCACGTCACGTCGTGGTGGGCGCGGGCGCGCAGGGCCAGCGCCTTCTCCCCCTCGTGGGCGTACTCCAGCCAGACCGTCGCCGGAATGTCCGCGCCGGCGTCGAGGAGGCTGTTGACCGCCGGCAGCGAGGCCGCGTCGCCGACCAGGTAAAGGTGCTCGGGCGCCGGGTCGGGCAGCGCGAACGCACTGCCCTGTACGGTCGCGTCGATGGTGTCGCCCTCCCGCGCGGTGGCCGCCCAGCGGGCGGCGCAGCCGTCATGCACGGCGAACTCGAGTGTGAAGCGCCCGGTGGCCGGGTCCGGGTCGACGAGTGTGTAGGCCCGTTGGTGGGCCCGTCCGCCGTTGTCGAACCAGAGCCGGATCCACATCGTCGGGTGCGTGCCGCAGGCCGCCAGCAGCCCGCCGTCGTCGAGGAGCAGGCGCTGGTAGTGCCCGTCGACCGACTCGGTGCCCAGCACGGTGAGCCGGAAGTCCCGGCCCCCCATGGCCTTGAGCACCAGGCCCTCCCAGTTCCGTTTCACGAGCCCCTCCAGGTAAGGTCCACCTTAGTTAGGCGAGGGTAACCTAAGTTGACCACTTGAGGGAACCGCACTCCCGGGGCTGGCGGGTGGCCCTCGCCGATACGACCGCGTGCTGACACCTCCGGCGTCCCGGGCGTCTCCGGCGTCTGCCGGCGCGCGGCGGTGGTCCGGACCGACCGGGCCGCCGGCGACCTGATCCCGCCGCCCACCGAACCGCTGACCCCCGGCACCCGCCGGAGCCCCGAGGAGGAGACGACCGTGATCTACCAGGAGAAGATTCCCGACCTCGGTGACCTGGCGCTGGAGCCGGTGCGCCCCGGCCGGGACGCCGCTCTGCTGCACGGCTGGGTCAGCCTGCCCCGCAACGCGTTCTGGGGAATGGGCGGACACAGCCTCGAGGACGTGCGCGAGATCTACACCTTCCTCGACGGGCTGGACACCCATCACGCGTACCTGGTCCTGCTCGACGGCGAACCGGTGGGGCTGTTCCAGACCTACCGGCCCGAGGCGGACCCGGTCGGCGATCGCTACCCGGTGCAGCCCGGGGACGTCGGGATGCACCTGTTGCTCAACCCGCCCCGGCGCTACGCCCGCGGCCTCACCACCGCCGTCGGTCCGGCCCTGGCCCGGTTCCTCCTGCGGGATCCCGCCGCGCGGCGCATCGTGGTCGAGCCGGACGTGCGCAACGAGGCCGCGCTGCGACGGCTGCGAACCGAGGGCTTCACATTCGCCTCCGAGATCGACATGCCGGACAAGCGGGCACAGCTGGCGTTCCTGACCCGCGAGCGGTTCGAGGCGGACCACCCGCCGGCCTGATCCGGGTGCCCCGGGCGGCTCACCGGTACGACGGCGGCGCCAGCCGCCGGTGCGGCCCAGCAAGGTGAAGGACCCTTCTGGGCCGGCAGCGCCGTTCTGCCGCGAGCGAACCGGCTTGTCTTGTCGCGGGGCGCTCCAGAGGATCGGTGGATGGATCTCCATACTGCGGAACGGCGGCTCCAAGCCGCTCAGCGCGCCGCCGATGTCGAGTCCCTCGACGCGCTTCTGCACCCCCGGGTCGTGGGTGCCGGACCGGATGGCACGGTCTTCACGAAGGACGATGACCTGGAGAGCTACCGCTCGGGGGCCCTGCGAATCATCGGCCTGGTGGAGGAGTCGCTCGACGTCCAGGAAGACGGTGAGACCGGGGTGACCCGCACGGTCGCTGCGGTGGATGCGGTTCAGGGCGGTGCCGTTGTGTCCGCGCGATTGCGCTACACCCGGCTGTGGGTGCGTGAGAACGGCAACTGGCGGGTGCTGGCCGCCACCTTCGTCCCGGTCCAGTGAGCGCCTCGACTGCCGTGGGTCGACGCATCCGTCAACCTGCCGGTGGCGGGAGCGACTCGCGGTCGCCCCCGCCCGTCGCATGACCGGTCAGCCCTTGCGCCACTTCTGGTTGGCCGTGCCCGCACAGTCCCAGAGATGGAGCCTCGCGCCGTCGTTGCCGTTCCAGTCCTTGATGTCGACGCACTTGTTGGCCTGAAGGTTGACCAGGTCTCCGGCGGCGTTCAGGGTGAACTGCTGGGCGCCGGTGCCGTTGCAGGTGTAGAGCTGCACCACCGCCCCGTTCGCGGTCGACCCGGCGTCGATGTCCATGCACTTGTCGTTCTGGCTCTTCAACGCCGTGCCGGTGAACGTCCACTTCTGCGCGTTGGTGTTGTTGCAGTTCCACATCTGCAGCGGCGCGCGGTCGGCGAAGTTGGAGTTCGGCACGTCGATGCACTTGTTGTTCCAGTTGCTGACCACGGGCACCCCGGTGGCCGGGTTGCCGCCGCCGCCGGTGAACGGGCTGAGGATCAGTCCAGCCGAACGCGGGTCACCGTCGTGCACCAGCGACTCGAATCCGCCGACGTCGTCGAAGGCGAACGCGTACGCCCGGCCGTCGGTCATGTTGGCGTGGATCAGGCGGGCGTACTGGTTGGTGGGGTTGTTGCGGTAGAAGTCGGCGGCGTTGGTGCTGGGCTGGGTGTCGATGGTGCCGAGCGTGCCCCGGTTGAGGGCGGCGCAGAGCGTACGCGAGATCGGGCCGACCACCTGGTCGTTCGGCGCGGGCAGGTCGCCGTCGCAGCCCCAGACGCTGGCCGAGGAGGGCCGGTTGAAGGAGGCGACCACCTGGCCGCTGCCGTTCGTGAAGGTCATGGTGTTGCCCGAGGTGCGGCCGTAGTACCGGATGGCCGGCTGGTCGGCGAAGGGCGCCACGGTCAGGGTCTTCGTGGTGTACGCGTTCCACGCGGAGGCGATGTAGGAGTCCAGGTAGGTGGCGCTCAGCAGGCCGGCCCCGGCCGCCTTGCCCGGAGCCAGGACGCGCAGCACGGTCCCGTCGGAGCGGGTGTGGACGGTGCCGGCCCAGCCCGGCTGCGCCCGGATCCCGTCGATGACCGCGTTGCGCCCGTTGGCCACCACGTCGCCGGTGCGCTTGGTGACGCCGTTGGCGCCGGTCACGGTGACCGCGTGCGGGATCGCGAACATGTCGACCTGGGAGCTGTTGAGCCACAGCCCGGAGTCGTTGTAGGTGAACTCGCTCCAGTCGAAGAGGATGTCGCGGTTCGCGTCACCGGCCGCCCAGGGCGCGGGCTGCACCAGCCCGTCCGGGGTGAGGAAGAACTTCAGCTTCTGCCCGAGGGCGAAGTAGGCCCGGCCGGAGAAGCCACGCGGGAACTGGATCGTGGTGCTGCCGCCGTTGCCGGGGCCCGGTATGGAGACGTCCGGCGCGGGCGCCGGCGGGATCTGCCCACCGGTCCACGGCACGAAGGCGCCGCCGGAGGTGACGTAGCCGAGCCGGCCGGAGGACAGCTGGACGCCGATGACATAGAGGTAGACCGGGTCGCTGCGACCGGTGGTGTTGGTGACGGTGACAGGCAGCAACGCCGGTCCGACCGCGTGGGCGGGCGTGGCGACGACGGCGCCCGCGAGCCCGGCGAGCAGGGCGGACGCGGCGGCGAGCAGCTTTCTTCGGAGACGCATGGCGACACCTCGCTGGTGACAGGGACGGGAGAGCGCTCTCTCAGAAGGGTGCAATTGTTAATATTATTTGTCAATAGGTGACTGCCGATGGATGCGAGGCCGTCACGGTCCGTCGTCAGTGGACCGTGGGCAGCAGTCCCTCGGCGCCGCCCGCGGCAACGGCTCCATCGGCGTACCGGGATCTCACCTGCTCGAACAGCAGGTCTCGTTCGCCCGCCCGGAGCATGGAATCGGGTGTCGGCGGCACCTTCTCGGCGGGCGTCTATGATCCACTATGGACAGCTCGGCTACGGATCGGATGGATTCATGAAACGTGCACTTTCGATGCTGACGGCGCTGGTGACCGTCGGGGCGGGCCTGACGGTCGGCGCCCCCGCCGCCCAGGCGGCCGGCTCCTGCTCGGGGACCATCACCTACAGCCAGGTGCAGTCGTCGGGGCTCGGTGAACTGGTGATCTACTACAACAGCAGCAACGGCGGCACCAACAGCGCCTGCTTCTACCATCGCGGCGCGGCGTACGGAAAGTCGGCACCCACCTTCGTGCAGATCTACCGCTGCGCGGAGCGTTCGAACGAGGGCGCGCACTGCACCCGTTCGGGAGGCGCGGACACCGATTCCGGTGACTTCAGCTATCACGCCGGCCCGGTCGCCGTCACCGGCACGGCGAACTACTGCGTCGAGGCGGTCGGCTACATCGGATGGGCTGGTCAGCGCCACCAGATCTACAGCCGCCGCCAGGGTTGCTGACTCCGCTCCGGACCGGGGCAGGCACAACCTGGACAATGCGGTGGAACACGGATTGAGATCCTTCTAGAGCTGTCAAATGCAGCCCGCCGTGACCCGGCGGGCTGCTCGATGAGCTGGAGTCGGCGGCGGCGAGGGAGAGCCAGGCCCCAGTGTTGACCGGCAACCCCGCTCCTGTTGGAGCACGGCCGGTCCTGCGGGCGCTCGCCGGGCCCGAGCGCGGCCGTCAGCCGGGCCAGCCCGTCGTCGACGCGCCGCAGCCGTTTCAGCCGGAGGCGGGCCCGCGCCGGGTCCTGGTCGGCCGCCGGCAGGTGCCGGGCATGTGGCGTACGCCGCCGACACGGTGATCTTCGGGTCGTCGATGACGGCCGGCGCGGCCGTGCTCCCGCTTCGGCCGCCGCCGCGCCTCCTGAACCTCGCAGCCGGGTCCGGCCCGGCGTCGCGATCCGAAATCGGGTTCCGCAGGGCCCAAGGTCCTCTCATCCGGGTCGGACGGGACTTCTACCGAGGTGCACTGCGGGCGTTGACTGAAGCGGGAGCAAGAGAAGGAGCAGGCGATGGGACAAGCCGGCGCACAGGCCGTGAATGGCCAGATCGGGGCGGTGGACGTCTGGTTCGCGGCAGGTGAGTCCTACGCGTTCACGGTGCGGGGACACCAGATGCTGGTGGATCAGCCGCCGGAGTCGGGCGGCGGCGACGCGGCGCCGACGCCGGTGGAGTTGTTCGTGGCCTCGCTGGCCACCTGTGTGGCGTTCTATGCCGGCCGGTACCTGACCCGGCACGGCTTGGACCGGGACGGCCTCGGGGTATCGGTCACGTACCGGATGGCAGCGGGCCGGCCGGCGCGGGTGGCAGACATCCGGCTGTCCCTGCGGCTGCCGCGCGGGTTTCCGCAGGCACGCACGCAGGCGCTGCTGGCGGTGGCGTCGCACTGCACGGTGCACAACAGCCTGACCTCCCCGCCGGCAGTCACCGTCGACGTGCTCTGACCTTTACGATAATGAGTTCCGCTTCGATTGTCACCGACTGTCGCGCGTGGTTGACCGCGAACGTTCCAGCTCATCGAGAGCACCCAGCTTGTGGGCAGCGGCCTGCGCACCGGGCCGGCGCCGGGACAGCGCAACGGCTCCCCCTCTTCCAGACCAGGTCGAGGCACCTTTCCGACATCGCCGAACCGGTCGGTCGACTCACGCGAAGGCGGACTCACCCGACCCTGTTGACGCACCGCCCGACTACGTGGTGTGCTCCCCAGGTAACTCTATCGGCAATGATGGTCGTTTCAGGTACCTGAGGAGGATCATGTCTCTCACCGTCCCGTCAGCCCTGCTCGAAGCCGCCGAGGCCGGCCCCGTGGACGACGATGCGTTCGTCGCCTGCGTCCGCGACTCCCTCCCGTACGCCTGGGAAACCGTCAGCCGGGTGGTCGCGGAGCTGGAGTCCTCCACGGAGGACTTCGCCGACAACGTGGTGCCACCGCCCAGCGAGGCGGAGCGAGGACAGCTCCTGCGGGCTCTGGCCAGCGATGCGATCCGCTCGGGTCTCGAGCGCCACTTCGGGGTGAAGCTGGCCTTCCAGAACTGTCACCGGGTGGCCGCGTTCCGGTTGAGCGCCGTCGACTCCGACGTCTACCGCAGGTTCGTCTCGACGCGAGGGCAACTGCTCAACCAGTCACCCGAGCTGCGTGACTGCTGATCACCGCGACGCCGGGTGGCCCGGCGGGCAGGTCCAGACACACCTGTTCCTGCTCGCCGGGCACCGTGCCGGCGGCAGCCACGCCGAGGCGCTGTCGGACGCGCACCGTTACGGCCTGGCGGCGGAGGACGCCGGCTACGCCGGCGTCTGGATCGCCGAGCACCACTTCATCTCCTACGGGGTGTGCCCATCGGCGACGACCTTCGCCGCGCACCTGCTCGGGACGACCCGCCGGATCGCCGTCGGCACCGCCGCAAGTGTGCTGTCGGTCCGGCACCCGGTGAGCCTGGCCGAGGAGGCCGTGCTGCTCGATGAGCTGTCCGGCGGACGTTTCCGTCTGGGGATCGCGCGTGGCGGCCCATGGGTCGATGTCGAGGTCTTCGGCACCGGCGAGGATCGTTACACGGGCGGCATGGCCGACGCAGTGGAGATCCTGCTGAGGTGGATGTCCGGTGCGGCGACGGTGGCCGGCAACTCACGCTTTCCGTTCCGGCCGGTGCAGGTGGTGCCTCGACCCCGACGGCCGATCCCGACGTGGGTCGCGGCAACGTCACCGGCCACCGTCGACCTCGCCGCCCGCCACGGCCTGCCGCTGCTGCTGGGCCTGCACGCAGACCTCGACGAAAAGCGGGCGCTGCTGGCTCGGTACGCGCAGGTCGCAGCCGAACACGGTCGGGACGGTTCGCGGGCGCCGCACGGCAGTGTTCATCTGGCCCACGTCGAGGACACCGATATGGCAGCGGCCCGCACCGTACGCGACGAACTGCCCGGATTGCTGGCCGGCACCCGGGAGTACGTTCGCCTCGACGGCACCCGGGGCGGTCCACCCGACATCGACGCCTACGTTCGGAAGCTGATCGCCGAACACCCGGTCGGCTCCCCGCGAAGGTGCCGGGCGGCCGTCGCGGCGGCCGCCGCGCTTCCCGGTGTACGCCACCTGCTGTTCCTGGTCGAGGTGACCGGCGACCGGGCAACGACCCTGCGCACCATCGCCCGGCTCAGACGCGACGTTCTGCGCGGTTGACGCTGACGATGGCGCTCAGGTGGCGCAGGCGCCGCAGGTGCCGAAGATCTCCATGGTGTGGCCGACGTCGGTGAAGCCGTGCTGGCTGGCGACCTGGTCGGCCCACCGCTCCACGGCCGGCCCGGCGACCTCGACCGTGCGGCCGCACTCGCGGCAGACCAGGTGATGGTGGTGGCGGCTCTGGCTGCACCGTCGGTACAACTGCTCTCCCCCCGGCAGCTTGGTGGAGTCGAGTTCGCCGGTGTCGACAAGCATCTGCAGTGTCCGGTAGACGGTGGTCAGGCCGACGCGCGCCTGCCGATCCAGCAACATCTGGTGAAGCTGCTGGGCGCTGTGGAAGCCGTCGACCTCGCGCAGCAGTGCCAGCACGTCGGCGCGTTGGCGGGTATTGCGGATCATGCCGGTCGCCTCGCTCACCGTTTCTCGTCTCCGTTCGTCTCCGCGGCCCATTCGCTGCGAGCGGTCGTCGTGGGCGACCGCTGCGAGCCATCTGGCATCCGTACCCATTATGCATTGCGCATATATGCAGTTTTCTCGCTGACCCTGACGGTGCCGCACCGACGCCATCCGGGCAGTCAAACGTGGCACGGGCTGGGATCCGGCATACCTGCCGTTTCTTCGACCGACGTGCCCGTGTGACGCCGACGTGCGGGTTGGTCACGGCCTGGCCACAACGCCTTGTGCACTTAGTGACAATGGCTTTCTTTGAGCGGAGGATCCCCTTCGATCACGCCCGTCACCTGGCGCTCACTCTGGCCACGCATTGGCGCACCGTGACGAAACAATCACTGTAAGATACGGCCGTCGAAGCTGGGAGGTGATCCGCCTGAGCACCACCGATCCCGCCGCACCCCCGCGGCCCGAGCCGCAGACTTCCACCGTGCCGAGCGCCGAGCCGGAGGCGCCCGACCGCGAGCGGTGGGTCGGCTCGACCGAGGTGCTGTGCTTCCTCCTCATCCTCGTCGGCGTGCTGCACCGGCAGATCGGGGCACTGGTCACCGATCCGCGGCTGCAGACCTGGCTCACCGTGTTCGTGTCGGTGATGGTGCAGGCGGTGCCGTTCCTCGTCTTCGGCGTGGTGCTCTCCGCCGTCATCGCGGTGTTCGTCCCCCGCTCGTTCTGGGCGCGGGCCCTGCCCCGCCATCCCGCGCTCGCGGTGCCGGTGGCCGGCATGGCCGGGGTGGTGCTGCCCGGCTGCGAGTGCGGATCCGTGCCGATCGCGGGGTCGCTGATCCGCCGCGGTGTCACCCCCGCCGCGGCGCTGGCGTTCCTGCTCGCCGCGCCGGCGATCAACCCGATCGTGCTCACCGCCACCGCCGTCGCGTTCCCGCGCAACCCGGAGATGGTGGTCGCCCGCGGCGGCGCCAGCCTCCTGGTCGCCTTGATGATGGGCTGGTTGTGGCTACGGCTGGGCCGCACCGACTGGATCCGCCTGCCGCACCGCGCCCACCTCGACGGGCTGCCCCGGATGGCCGCGTTCTGGACCGCCTGCCGGCACGACGTCATCCACGCAGGCGGATTCCTGGTGGTCGGTGCCATGGCCGCGGCGACGATCAACGTGGTCGTACCGCAGCAGTTCCTGCACGACCTCGCGGCCCGGCCGGTGCTGTCGGTGCTCGCCCTCGCCGCCCTGGCGGTGCTGCTGTCGATCTGCTCCGAAGCCGACGCGTTCGTCGCCGCCTCACTGTCCCAGTTCTCCCTGACCGCCCGGCTGGCCTTCCTCGTGGTCGGTCCGATGGTCGACCTCAAGCTGATATCCATGCAGGCCGGCATCTTCGGTCGGCGGTTCGCCGTCCGGTTCGCCCCGGCCACCTTCGCCCTCGCCGTGCTCGTCGCGGCCGGACTCGGGACGGTGATCTGGTGAGTCGCGGAACCCAGGCGGTGGTGCTGGTCTTCCTCGGCGGCGCGATCCTGCGCGCCAGCCTCACCGACCTCTACCTGCGCTACGTCAAACAGGGACTGCGCCCGTTCCTCATCGCCGCCGGTCTGCTGCTCGTCATCACCGCGCTGGTGGCGCTCGTGCAGGAACTGCGCCACCTCAACGGGCCCGAGGGGCAGCCGGACGACGACGGCCACGGCCACGGCCGTTCCGGTCCCGCGGTCGGCTGGTTGCTGCTGCTCCCCGCGCTCGCCCTGCTCTTCGTCGTCCCGCCGGCGCTCGGCGCCGACACCGCGGCCCGCGCCGGTTCCGCCCTGACCGACGACCGGGACGTCGCCTACCCGCCGCTGCCTCCCGGCGACCCGGCCGAGCTGTCCCTGCTCGAGTACGGGTATCGAGCCGTCTACGACCACGGGCGCACGCTGCAGGGCCGGCGCATCCAGTTGACCGGCTTCCTCGCCCCCGGCCCGGACGGCGAGCCGATGCTCGCCCGCATCATGCTGTCCTGTTGCGCCGCCGACGGCATCCCCGTCAAGGTCGGTCTGCGCGGTGACGTGCCCGAGGGGCCGGCGAACACCTGGATACGCACCACCGGCCGGTGGATCCCGCACACCGCCAAGGATCCCGTCAACGACGCCGACCTGCCCTACTTCCAGGTGGAGACCTGGGAGAAGATCCCCGCGCCCGTCGAACCGTACGAGTAGGACGCGCACGGGCAGGCCGGCACCCTGCCGGCCGTCGTCACATCCTGCGGCGTCATCGACGCTGCCGCTGTTGGGCACGCCCGTCATCTCCCGGCCGAGGCGCAAGGAGAGTGGGTCCGGCCGGCGCGCAGCGGGTGGCCCGTACCCGACCGGTGACGGCAACCGTCACCAGGACGCCTTGCGGACGCCCGGCAGCTCACCACGCAGGGCCAGATCCCGGAACCGGACCCGGGACAGCCCGAAGCGGGTCAACACGCCTCGCGGACGGCCGTCGATCTGGTCCCGGGAGCGCAGCCGGACCGGGCTGGAGTCGCGCGGGAGCCGACCGAGCGAGCGGACCGCGTCGGCGCGTACGACCGGGTCGGTGTCCGGGTGGGCGATCAGCCGCTTCAGCTCCGCCCGGCGGTCGGCATGCCGGGCGACCAGGTCCTCCCGGCGGGCCTGACGGTTGCTCAGGCTCTTCTTCGCCATCAGCGGGCCTCGCGGAACTCGACGTGCCGGCGCACGACCGGGTCGTACTTGCGCAGCACCAGACGGTCCGGGTCGTTGCGGCGGTTCTTACGGGTGACGTACGTGTAGCCGGTACCGGCGGTGCTGCGCAGCCGCACGATCGGACGGACATCGGTCTGCTTGGCCATCAGAGCTTCACTCCCCGGGCGCGCATCTCGGCGACGACCTTCTCGATGCCCTTACGGTCCACGGTCTTCAGCGCCCTGGCGGTCAGGGTCAGCCGCACCCAGCGGCCCTCGGACGGCAGCCAGAAGCGGTGGCTCTGCAGGTTCGGGTTCCACCGGCGACGGGTGCGCCGGTGCGAATGGGACACGGCGTTGCCGAAGCTCGGCTCCGCCCCGGTGACGTCACAGCGTCGGGACACGACTCAACTCCTCCTGGTTCGATCGAACGATAACGACAGCGGTTTTCGTTTTTACATCAGCCGATCGGACGACGTTCAACCGGGGTCTTCCACCACCTCGACCGACATGGCGGATCCGAGCCGGTAGCCGACGCCGCGGACGGTGGCGATCACCGGCAGGTCGGCGCCGAGCTTCACCCGCAGGCGCCGCACGTGGACGTCGACGCTCCGGATGCCGGTGAAGGGGTGCCCCCACACCCGATCGAGCAACTGGTCCCGGGTGAACACCCGCCGGGGATGGTCGGCAAGGTGCCGGAGAAGGTCGAACTCGCGCCGGGTGAGAAGGATCTCGCGGCCGTCGCAGTAGACCGTCCGCGCGTGCGGGACGACTCGCAGGAGGTGCGCGCCCCGCGCGGCAGAAGGCTCCACCCCGCCCTCGGCCTGACGGGCGGCGATGCGACCCACCAGCCGCAGCAGGCGGGTCGCGTCGGCATCGTGAGGTCCCGCCGAGCCCCTCAGCCGGATGGTGACCACCACGCCACCGTCGTCCTCCATCGACACCCCCACCCATCGGTCGTCCATCACGCGCCTATAATGACAACCGTTTTCAGCTCGTGTCGAGAGGATTGTGATGTCGACGTCACCGCTCGCACCCGCCGACCCCGGCGCTACGACGGCCGCCACTGGGCCGTCGTTGACCGTGCTCAGCGGCTTCTGGCCGTCCGCGACGTACGCCGTCGCCCGCACGCTGCTGGCGGCGGACCCGGCGCTGGTGCTGGTCCGGCACGATCTCGCCGACCTGGCCGCCGGCACCGTGCACCGAATCGTGCGCGACGCTGCCGGCGTGCTCGAGGACGAGCGGATCACCCTGGCGCACGGATGTGTCTCCTGCACGCTGCGGGAAGACGTGCTGCCCACCCTCGCCCGGCTGGCCCGCGCCCAGCCGCACCGCGACCTGCTGCTGATGCTGCCCGAGGTGGTCGAACCGGAGGCGGTCGCCGCCGTCTGCGCGCACTGCCTCGTCGACGGCGCCCCGATCACCGACCTGATCCGGGTCGACTCCTACGTCACCGTGGTCGACGCCGAGCACCTGCTCGACGGCCTGGCCAGCACCGAGGACCTGAAGACCCTCGGCATCGCGGCCGCCGCCAACGACGACCGGGCGCTGGCCGACGTCGTGGTCCGGCAGATCGAGTACGCCGACACCCTCGTCCTGTGGGGCGAGTCCCGCGAGGGCGCGTACGACACCGGTCGCCTGTCGGTGCTGCTGCAACGCATGGCGCCGTGGGCGGCGCAGGTCCGCGTCGACGGTGACCTCGTCGATGCCGGCAGGCTGACCCGGCACCTTCGCCACACCCACCGGCACCGGCCGGAGACCCCGGGCATCCTCAACCGAGGCCTGCAGGGCTACACCCTCGGCGCGCACGAGCCGGAGTCCGACTGCGGAGTCGTCTCCGCCGTCTTCCGTGCCCGCCGGCCGTTCCACCCGCAGCGCCTGCACGACGTCCTCGAAGAGGTCAACGCCGAGATGATCCGCTCGCGCGGGTACATCTGGCTGGCCAGCCAGCCCGACACCGTGGTGGCCTGGGAGTTCGCCGGCGGCGGCCTGGCCATGGGTTCCCTCGGGTACTGGCTGGTGAGCCTGCCGGAGCAGCACTGGGAGCACGTGGAGGACCAGCGTCGCCTCGCCGCCGCCCTCGACTGGGATCCCTACTACGGCGACCGGCACCAGCACCTGGTCTTCATCGGCCTCGACATCGACCCCGTCGACCTGCACCGGACCCTCGCCGGGTGCCTGCTCACCGACGCCGAGCTCGCCGACGGCGAACAGACCTGGCGCACCTACCCCGACCCGTTCGCCGGCTGCTTCCCCCTCGGGACGGAGGAGCTGGCCGACACCGACACCGACACCGACACCGACACCGACACCGAAGGAGCGCAACCCGCATGAAGCCCGGCATCCACCCCGAGTACCGCCCCGTCGTCTTCCGAGACAAGGGCGCGGACTTTGCCTTCCTCACCCGCTCCACCGCCACCAGCGACCAGACGATCGAGTGGACCGACGGCGACACCTATCCGGTGATCGACGTGCAGATCTCGTCCGCCAGCCACCCCTTCTGGACCGGGACGCAACGCCTGCTCGACACCGCCGGCCGGGTCGAGAAGTTCCGCCAGAAGTACGCCCGCCACGGATCGCCGCGACCTCGATGACCGAGGCGCGCATCGACTGGGCGGCGCACACGACCCGCCTCGTCGACGCCGCCGCGGCCGACCGGGACTGGTACCGGACCGTCGCCCACGGGCTGGTCGGACCGACGGTTTCAGTTCTTGTCTTCATGGCCGTGTCGAGCGAGCACGCGATCGCCGAGGAGCACGACCACGTCCACGGGGACGGGTGCGGCCACTCTCCAGTGGTGCACGGCGAACACTGACCCCGTTCCAGCCGGCCTCACCCGCCGGTCCGCAGCCGTGGCGCCCGGGTGACCGGCCGGACGACGGTTGTTCCGTTGCCGCCACGCTCACCAGCAGCGTCGGTGACGGTGCAGCCCTGGACACCGGCAAGTCGCACCGTACGATCGGCGAGGGTGGCGTCGGCGGCGTCGTGGCTGGCGTAGACCACCGCCGCGCCGGCACGGACCCGTTCGGCGAGCAGGTCGTGGACGTGTCGCCGGCTCGTCGCGTCGAGGGCGACCGTGGGTTCGTCCAGCACGTAGACGTCGGCGACCTGGACGAGGGCCTGGGCGACGAGGGTGCGCTGGCGTTGCCCGCCGGACAGTTCGCGCAGCCGCCGCCGGGCCAGGTGGGCGAGGTCCAGCCGCTCCATGATCGTGCTCACGGCGGCGCGGTCGTCGCGGTTCAGGCGTCGGCGTGGCCGGAACCGGCCGATCCGGACGCACTCGGCGACGGTCAGCGGGAGCGCGTCGATGCCGCTGGTGCGCTGCGGGAGCAGGGCCAGCCGGCAGCCGGTGCGGCGCCGGATGCTGCCCTCGGCCGGCTCCTCGACACCGGCCAGCAGGTGCAGCAGCGTGCTCTTGCCGGAGCCGTTCGCGCCGGTCACGGCGACCGTGGAGGCGGCTTCCACGCGCAGGCTGATGCCCCGCAGGACGGGGGTGCCGGCGTACCGGAAGCCCATGTTGTCGACGGTCAGGATCTCGGTGTCCAACGCTTCCCCTAAATGGTATCGGTTTTCAGTTGCACTATAGTCGAGCCGGTGATGGCGTCCTTGCTCGAACCGTTCACTGTGTCCTTCGTCGTCCGCTCGCTGATCGGCGGCGTCCTGCTGGCGGCGGTGTGCGCCCTGGTCGGCGTGTGGGTGATCGCCCGCGGGATGACCTTCCTGGGCGAGGCGATGAGCCACGGCATGCTGCCGGGTGTCGCCATCGCGTCGATCTTCGGCGGCAACCTCGTCGTCGGGGCCGCCGCGAGCGCGTTCGCCATGGCGGTCGGCGTCAACGCCCTGCGGCACAGCCGCGAGTTCGGGCGCGACACCAGCATCGGGCTGCTGTTCGTGGGGATGCTCTCGGTCGGGGTGATCGTCGTCTCGCACTCGCGGTCCTTCGCGACCGACCTGACCGCGTTCCTGTTCGGCGACGTGCTGGCCATCCGGTGGCCCGACCTGCTGCTGCTCGCCGCCGCGGTCGTGGTGGTCGCGGCGGCCTCCGCCGTCTGCTACCGACCGTTCCTGGCGCTCACCTTCGACCCGCGTAAGGCCCGGACCCTCGGCCTGCGCCCCGAGATCGCCAACGCCGTCATGCTGGCCCTGCTCACCATCACGATGGCGGTCGCCTTCAGCGTCGTCGGCACCCTGCTCGCCTTCGGGATGCTGATCGCGCCCTCCGCGGCGGCGATGCTCGTCGCGCGGCGGCTCCCGGCGGTGATGCTCACCAGCTTCGGCATCGGCTCGGCCGCGACGGTGATCGGCCTCTGGGTCTCGTGGTACGCGGCGACCGCCGCCGGGGCCACCATCGCGGCCGTCGCCGTACTGATGTTCTTCGGCATTCTCGGCGCGCGCCGGGTCACGACCGCGGTGCGACGCCGTCCGTCACCGGCCTTCACGCCCACCCCCAAGCCTGCATCGGAAGGAAGTTTGTGATCATCGGTACTACCAGACGGTTCTTCGGCGTGGCCGCCCTCTGCCTCACGGTCGCGGTCTCCGCGTGCGGCTCGCGAGGACAACAGTCACAGAACGTCGAGGAGACGCCACACGGCTACGTGGAAGGCGCCGAGGAACTGGCCGAGGCGCAACCGGCCATCGCGTACGCGGCCCGCGGCGCTCAGCGGTTGCGTCTGCTCGACCTGAGCACCGGATCCGAGAAGGAGATCGGGCTGTCGGTCGGCGCCGAGCGGCTCACCGAGGACGGCCGCTTCGTCTACGTCGACGGCGGTGACCGCACCCTCGAAATCGTCGACGCCGGGGTGTGGACGGTCGACCACGCCGACCACGTCCACTACTACCGGGCACCGTCCCGGTCGGTCGGCGCGCTGTCGCTCGACGCACCGGTCCGGACGGTCGCCGGCTTCGGAGGCCACACCACGGTCGGTACCGCCGACGGCAAGGTGACGGTCCTCGACCGACGGGAACTCGAGGCCGGCAAGGTAGCCGAGCTGGCCACGATCGACTCGAAGAGCTCCACGCCGCTGGCCGTACCGTACGCCGGGAAGCTCCTCGTCGCCGTGGGCGACGACCCCCGGCGTCCGGCCGACCGGATCGTCGCCATGGACGCGAAGGGCCAGCCGACCGGCGCCTTCGAGGCGCCCTGCGCGGCGCCCCGCGGGTGGGCCGTACTGCGGGGCGGCGCCGTCATCGCGTGCGAGAACACCCTCGTCCGGGTCAGGCAGAACGGCGACGAGCTGACCGCCACGGTGCTGGCCTCCCCACGGACGCCGGTCCCGCCGGACGGGTTGGGCTACCGGCCGCGCAGCAACGAGGCCGCGGTGGCGGATCGCACCGGCATCTGGTCGGTGAACGCCGCCAAGGCCACCCTGCGGTACGTGCCGGCCACCGGCCGCCGACTGGTGGCCGCCGCGTCCCCGGCGGACGGCAGCACGGTGCTCGCCCTCGACGCCGCCGGCAAGCTGATCAGTTACGACCTCGGAACCGGCAGGGTTCTCGCCGAGAAGCCACTGCGTGCCGCCGGGCTGACGCTGGACGCCGACCGCGCCTACCTGGCCGATCCGGAGAGCCGGGTCATCCACGAGATCGACTACCGCGACGGGCTGCGCACGGCCCGCACGCTGAAGGTGGCCGAACGACCGGATCTCACCGTGGAGGTCGGCCGATGAGGCGACGGAGGCTCCTCACAACGCTCGTCGTGGGTGCCCTGCTGACCGGCGGTACGGCCTGCACCTCACCCGACGACTCCCGCATCGTGGTCACCACGAACATCCTCGGCGACGTCGTCACCGAGATCGTCGGCGACGAGGCAGAGGTCAGCGTGCTGATGAAGCGCAACGCAGACCCCCATTCCTTCGCCGTCTCGGCCCGCGAGGCGCACACCATGCAGACCGCCGACCTGCTCGTCTACAACGGACTCGGGCTCGAAGAGGGCGTCCTGCGCCACGTCGAGGCGGCGAAGGCCGAGAAGGTCCCGACCGTCGAGGTGGGGACCAGGATCAACCCGATGGAGTACCAGGACGGCGACGCCGCGGGACTTCCGGATCCGCACTTCTGGACGGATCCGACCCGAATGGTCACCGCCGTACGGCTGCTCACCGACGAGATCGTCGAGCACGTCGACGGCGTGGACGCCCGCGTGGTGCGGGAGCGCGCGGACGCGTACGCGAAGAAGATCGGTGAGCTGGAGGCGGACCTCGCGCGGCGATTCGCCGCCATCCCGGCCGAGCGCCGGGTCCTGGTCACCAACCACCACGTGTTCGGCTATCTCGCCGACCGCTACGACTTCCGGGTCATCGGCGCGATCATCCCGAGCGGCACGACGCTCGCGTCGCCGAGTTCGTCGGATCTCGCCTCGCTGGTCACCGCCATCCGGACCCACCGGGTGCCGGCGATCTTCGTCGACACCTCACAGCCGGCCAAGCTGGCCGAGGTGCTCGTCTCCGAGGCCGGCGTCAGGGTCGAGGTGACCGCCCTGTACTCGGAGTCGCTCAGTGATAGCGACGGTGGGGCCCCCAGCTACCTGGCGATGATGCGCTTCAACACCGAGGCGATCATCGGCGGCCTCTCCGGCTGAGACACGCCCGGTTGGGACACCCCGGCGTCAAGCCGCCAAGCACCCGTGTATGGTATTTGGAAATGGTTGTCATTTGCAGTTGAGGGAGAAGTACGTGAGGCATCGTGGAATCAGCGGCGCAGCCGCCCTGGTGGCGGCCACCCTGGCGCTCACCGCGTGCGCGTCCGGTTCGGACGAGGGCACCGCTCCGCCGGCCGGATCGTCCGCCGCGCCATCGGTGAAGGAGCCGGTGGCGATCACCTACGACGGCGGCATCTTCGTGCTCGACGGCGAGGCGCTGAAGGTGGCGCACAACGTCACCCTGCCCGGCTTCAACCGGGTCAACCCGGCCGGCAACGACACGGGCGTGTTCGTCTCCACCGAGTCCGGATTCCAGGTCCTCGACGCGGCTGCCGGCAAGATGACCGATGTCAGCTACCCGGGCGCCAAGCCGGGCCACGTCGTGCGGCACGGCGACCGCACCATCCTGTTCACCGACGGCACCGGCGAGGTGCACAGCTTCGACCCGGAGAAGCTCACCGACGGCAAGCCCGAGGGACGCACCTACAAGACCGCGCAGCCGCACCACGGCGTGGCCGTGGAACTCGCCGACGGCACCCTGGTGGTGACCCTCGGCACCGAGGAGTCCCGCTCCGGCGCCATCGCCCTGGACAAGGACGGCAAGGAGATCGCCCGCAGCGAGGAGTGCCCCGGGGTGCACGGCGAAGCCGTCGCCCAGGGCGAGGTCGTGGGCCTCGGCTGCAACGACGGCGTACTGCTGTTCAAGAACGGCGCCTTCGTCAAGGTCAAGAGCGACCGGGCGTACAGCCGGATCGGCAACCAGGCCGGCAGCGAGGCCTCGCCGGTCCTGCTCGGCGACTACAAGATCGAGCCCGACGCCGAGCTGGAGAACCCGGGGCAGTTCGCGCTCATCGACACCACCACGAACTCCCTGAAGGTCGTGCCGATGCCCGAGGGCGTCAGCTACAGCTTCCGCTCGCTGGGTCGCGGCCCGAAGGGCGAGGGCCTGATCCTCGGCACCGACGGCAAGCTGCACGTCATCGACCCCGTCAGCGGCAAGCTGACCACCTCGTGGCCGGTGGTCGGCGCGTGGAAGGAGCCGATGGAGTGGCAGGAGCCGCGCCCGGCCCTGTTCGTCCGCGGTGACGACGCCTACGTCACCGAGCCCGCCACCAAGAAGGTGCACCGGCTCGACCTGACCACCGGCACGGTCGCCGGGTCGGTGACGCTCGACGCGACCCCCAATGAGATCAGCGGCACGCTCTCGGCGCACTGACGTCCCGCTCACCGGCGGTGGAGACGAACCTCGTCCCACCGCCGGTGGCATTTCCGGCGCCGGGCGGCCGGCTTCTCCTGCCGGATCGGCAGAATGCTTCCGGCAGGATCCGCCTGATCCCCGACCCCGGAGCCACCCTCGGGCGTCGACTCGGCAAGGACGGGCGCGGCCGGCTCGCGTGACAGCGAGCCGGCCGCATCGTCACGGTGTCCGCTCCGTGAGGCGTGAGGCGTGAGCGGGATGATCAGACGGTGAGCGTCCAGGTGTTGAGGTAGCCGGTGTCGGCGGAGTAGACGTCGCGTACCTGAAGCCGCCAGGTGCCGTCCGCCGCCTCCGAGGAGAGGTTGACGGTGTAGGTGGCGTTGACGTTGTCGGCGCTGTCCGAGCCGCTGCTGTTCTTCAGCCGGTAGCTGGTGCCGTCCGGTGCGAGCAGGTCGATGACCAGGTCACCCCGGTAGGTGTGGACGATGCTGACCGCGACGGTTGCGGTCGCCGAGGCGTTGCGACCGCAGCCGGAGATGGCGATGGCGCTGGTCACGGCCGAACCGGCGTCGGGGATCGTCACATCCGTGCCGTTGGTGCCGGTACAGCCGGTCGGCGGGGGCGGCGGTGGGGTGCTTCCGTTGACGACGTAGAGCAGCTTGTTGGGCGAGCCGCTGCCGGGGTTGGTCACCACGTTGCTGGTGGCGTTGTTCACCAGGTAGTCGCGGACCTGCTGCGGGGTCCAGGACGGGTTGGCGCTCGCCACCAGCGCCGCCGCGCCGACCACGTGCGGGGTGGCCATCGACGTGCCGCTGATCGTGTTGGTCGCCGTGTCGCTGCTGTTCCAGGCGGAGGTGATCGACGAGCCGGGTGCGAAGATGTCCAGACACGTGCCGATGTTGGAGAAGGACGAGCGGGCGTCGCTGCTGGTGGTCGAGCCGACCGTGATCCCCTCGGCGGTGCGCGCCGGTGAACTGTTGCAGGCGTTCGCGCCGTAGTCGTTGCCGGCGGCCAGGCCGTAGGTGACGCCGGAGGCGATCGAGTTGCGCACCGCGGCGTCCAGGGTGGTGTCGACGCCGCCGCCGAGGCTCATGTTGGCCACCGCGGGCTTGACCGCGTTGGCGGTGACCCAGTCCACGCCGGAGACGACGCCGGCGGTGGTGCCGCTGCCCGAGCAGTTGAGCACCTTGACCGCGACCAGCTGCACTCCCTTCGCCACGCCGTAGGCCGAGCCGCCGACGGTGCCGGCGACGTGCGTGCCGTGCCCGTTGCAGTCGGTGTTGTTGCTGTCGACGGTGTTGGTGCCCCAGGCGGCCCGGCCGCCGAAGGTGCTGTGCGTGGTGCGGATGCCGGTGTCGATGATGTAGGCGTGTACGTTGCTCGCCGTATTCGGGTAGGTGTAGGAGCTGTCCAGCGGCAGGTTGCGCTGGTCGATGCGGTCCAGGCCCCACGACGGCGGGTTGGTCTGGGTGGCACTGATCGAGACGGTGTGGTTCTGCTGCACGTAGGCCACGGACGGGTCGGCGGCGATCCGCGCGGCGGCGCGCGCGTCGACCCGCACTTCGAAGCCCCGCAGCGCGGCGCCCCAGGTACGGGCGACCGCGCCGCCGTGCCGGCCGGTCAGCCGCCGGGCGGTGTCTGCGACCCGGGCCCGGGTGACCGAGGCCTCCTTGAACACGACGAGGTAGCTGTCGGCAACGGCGGTGGCGCCGCCCGCCTCTCGCACCACGCCGACCGGGTCGGCCGCCATGGCGGGGGTGGCCGCCATCAGCATCGTCAGGGCGGTCACCCCGACGAGCGCGGACTTGCACGATGGACGCATCTGCATTCCTCCTCCGGCCGGCGCCGGACCGTCCGTCCGCGGTAGCAGAGTGATCGATCGGCGCCGATTGACGACGATCATAGGAGTCGCCGCTCCGACCAGGGCATAGCAGATGATGGATATTTCGAGGTTATGGGCCGGCGTCGGCCTCGGCATACGCGCAACCCCGCCCGGTTCGCACCGAATGGCGGCCTTCTTGTCGCCTCGATCGACGACACGTGTCCACTTTCTGCCGTCACGGGCCTTCGAGCATCTACAGTAACGGGCATGAAAACGGTTATCGCCTGGATGTACCCGGAAGGTCAGTCGTGAAGATCGCTTTCGTCGGCAAGGGTGGCAGCGGCAAGACGACCCTCGCCGCCATGTTCGCCCGCCACCTCACCGGCCGGGGCCCGGTGCTGGCCATCGACGCCGACATCAACCAGCATCTGGCGGCAGCCCTCGGCGCGCCTGCCTCCGTCGCCGCGCAACTGCCGCCGCTCGGGGAGCACCTGCCCGAGATCAAGGAGTACCTGCGGGGCACGAACCCGCGGATCGGCTCCGCCGCCGAGATGGTGAAGACGACCCCGCCCGGCACCGGATCCCGGCTGCTGCGGGTGGTGGAGGACAACCCCGTCTACGCCGCGTGCGTCCGGGACGTCAACGGCGTGCGCGTCGCGGCAACCGGGGCCTTCACCGCCGAGGACCTCGGTGTCTCCTGTTACCACTCCAAGGTCGGCGCGGTGGAACTGCTGCTCAACCACCTGCAGGACGGGCCGGGCGAGTACGTGGTGGTGGACATGACCGCGGGGGCCGACTCGTTCGCCTCAGGGTTGTTCACCCGCTTCGACCGCACCTTCCTGGTCTGCGAGCCGACCCTGCGCAGTGTCGGTGTCTACCGGCAGTACGCCGGCTACGCCCGCGACTACGGCGTCGCCCTGTCCGTGGTCGGCAACAAGGTCGAGGACGCCTCGGACGTGGACTTCCTGCGCGAGCACGTGGGCGAGGACCTGCTCACCTGGGTGAGCCGCTCGGCCTACGTACGGCGCGCCGAACGCGGCGCGGTCGAGCCGTTGTCACAGCTGGAGGCGGCCAACCGGGCGGTCCTGGCTCAGCTCGCCGCCGCGGTGGACGACACCGTGCAGGACTGGGACGCCTTCGCCCGGCATGCCCACGAGTTCCACCGCCGCAACGCGGTCGCGTGGGCCAACGACCGCGCCGGTGTCGACCTCACCGCCCAGATCGACCCCGACTTCCGACTGGGCCCCGCCCGCGCCGGCGCGCCGTCGGCGGCAACCGCCTGACATCGAGGGTGTGCCCGCCGAGCGGGGTCACTCCACCAGCGGTGGTGAACACCAGCCCACCCGGAGCGGCAGATGGGAGTCGGATGCTGTCTGCCGGCAGGGCCGGCAGGCAATACCCTTGACCATGAGCACGGCTTCCGCCGGCACGGCAAACGCTCGGGCTCGACCGGTCCGCGCTCGCTGCTCGACTCGAGAGGCACGCCTATGTCCGGTACAACCGAACCCGTCACGTACCTCATCGTGGACGGGGAGAACATCGATGCCACTCTCGGCAACAGTGTTCTGGAGCGCCGGCCGGCCCCTGCGGAGCGACCTCGGTGGGAGCGTCTGCGGGACTTCGCGCGGGACACGTGGCAGCAGCCGGTGAAGGCGCTGTTCTTCCTCAACGCCTCGGGCGGCGGTCTGCCGATGCCGTTCGTCCGGGCCCTCCTGAGCATGGAATACCGGCCCATTCCGCTCGCTGGATCATCGGATCAGAAGGTGGTGGACATCGGCATCCAGCGGACGTTGGAGGCTATCGCCCGGCGCTCGGGCAATGTGATGCTCGCCAGCCACGACGGCGACTTCCTGCCGCAGGTCGACGAACTCCTACGGGGTGATCATCGGGTCGCGATCGTCGGGTTCAAGGAGTTCCTCAACGCCGGCTTCGCCGACCTGCCGGGCCTGCAGGTATTCGACATCGAGGAGGATGCGGGCTGCTTCACCAACGTCCTTCCTCGGGTTCGCATCATCGACCTCGAGAGCTTCGACCCTGAGCGCTTCTTGTAGGCCGGACAGCATCCGCGGGCCGGCCGCAGTCACCTTGGCTGCGCCTACCGCGCAATTAGTGAACACCCGCAGCGTTCACTCTCCTTGATGCCCTATGCGCATCTTATGCAGAAGCGGGCGAACGGCCGCGCGGCGAGCCGTTCATCGCCGATCGGCTGCCCGCATCGTTCGCAGACGCCGTAGGTCTCCGCGTCCACCCGACGCAGCGCGTCGTCGACGTCGGCGATCCGCTGCCGCGCCCCGGCCAGCAGCGCGGTCAACTGGGCGCGTTCGAAGCCGATGGTGGCGCCCTCCGGGTCGTGCTCGTCGTCGGCATTCGAATCCCGCGATGCCAGGAACAGCGCCTCCAGATCCTGGGCCAGCGTCGCCGCCTCAGCCTCCGCCCTCGCTCGCAGCCGTAGCAGTTCATCCCGGACCATACGCGCAGCCTAACGGCCTCCGGCCCGCACAGACGGGCCATGGAGGAACGCGCACGGGTGGCTGCATCTGATTGCCTCACTACCGACTGGTGCTCGCTTTCAGACTCACCACCCAAATCCATCCGGGCGTCGGAGTGATCCGATTGCAGCGAGTGCATTTTCAAGAAACCCGTTTACGAATACGACACTTGTGACTGCTGCTTACCCTCCGGCGTTGACGTCGGTGAGCAGCCGGGTGGCGAGCGCGCGTATCTCGTCCTTGAGTTCGTGCGGCCGGTCGATCGTGAACGGCCAGCCGAGCCCGGCGAGCATTTGTGCGGCACCGTCGAGCCGTTCGGCCCGGGTGGTGAGGCGCACTCCGCCGGGCACCTCGGTGAGTGTGCCGACCGACGGCGGGATCCGTCGCCGCGCCTGCTCCAGGCTGGTGTGCAGTACCACGGAGATGTCGTGCGCGTACGGCACGGCTGCCAGCCCGGCAAGTACCTGCGTGGCCGGATCGAAGCCGGCCGGGATGTCGAACCCGCCCTGGGCGGGGCGGGCTGTCCCGATCCGGTCGAGCCGGAACGTCCGCACGCCCCGGCGGTGGTGGTCGTGACCGGTGACGTACCAGCGGCCGGCGTGGAAGACCAGCCCGTACGGGTCGAGCTGCCGCTCGCCGGACCGGCCGCGCCAGGTGGTGTAGGTGATGCTCACCGGCTGCTGGTGCCGGGCCGCTTCGGCGAGCACCAGCAGCACCTCGATGCCGGGCGGGGCGGGCTTGCGGATCGGTGCGGTGAAGTCCACGGTGTCCAGCAGCGAATCGATCCGCCGGGCGAGGACGGCCGGCAGTACCCGGCGGATCTTCGCGGTGGCGCTCTCGGCGGCCGCGCCTTCGGTGGTGACCAGCCCTGCCCGGGTAGCGGCGACGAGCCCGAGCAGGACGGCAACCGCCTCCTCGTCGGTGAGCATGAGTGGCGGCAACTTGTATCCGGGCGCGAGCCGGTACCCGCCGTAGCGACCGCGCCGGGCCTCGACCGGGATGCCGAGGTCGGCGAGGTGCGCCGCGTAGCGGCGGACCGTGCGCTCGTCGACGCCCAGCCGACCGGCCAGGTCAGCCACGGTGAAGCCGCCACCGGCCTGGAGGATCTCCAGCAACGCCAGTACGCGCGCGGTGGGCCGGGCCAATGATCTGACTCCTAATCCGGGCGGGTTCTGTCCGGTATTGATCGTAGCGTGTGATGCATGACGACATTCGTACTGGTTCCCGGGTTCTGGCTCGGCGCGTGGGCCTGGCGCCCGGTCGCCGCCGCCCTGCGTGGGCACGGCCACGAGGTGTACCCGCTGAGTCTGACCGGCCTGGGCGAGCGCGCCCACCTGGCCCGGCCGGACACCGACCTCGACGTCCACGTCACCGATGTGGTCAACCTGCTGCGCTACGAGGACCTGCACGACGTGGTCCTCGTCGGGCACAGCTACGCCGGCGCGGTCGTGACGACCGCCGCCGCCGACCGCATGACCGACCGCATGGCCCAGCTGGTCTTCGTCGACACCGGCCCACTGCCCGACGGGGCGGCGAACGACGACTTCAACCCACCCCAGGAGCGTGAACGCAACGCGGCGGTGGTCGCCGAACACGGCGATGGCTGGCGGCTGCCACCCCCGCCGTGGGCCGAACTAGCGGCGACAGCAGCAGATGTGGATGAATCGGTCGTCACGCTGCTCGCTGAGCGATCGGCCGCCCAACCGTGGGCGACCGCCACCACCCCGGTGCGGCTCACCGGGGCGTGGGAGAAGCTGCCCCGCCTCGGCGTGCTGTCGAGCTTCACCGCCGAGCAGGCACGCGAGATGGCCGCCACCATGCCGCTGTGCCGGCACCTGGCCGGCGACTCGTGGCGGTACGAGGAACTGCCGACGTGGCACTGGCCGATGCTCAGCCGCCCGGCCGAGCTGGCCCAGATCCTGCACCAAGCCAGGCCGACGGCATAATCGCTACCGAGGGCCGGCTCAGCCGAGCCGGCCATCGGCCACGTCAGCCAGGATCAGCCGGCTCTCTAGACACTCCTCCTCTGCGCAGCAGATAGGTGTCCATCACCCAGCCACAGGCTTGCCGAGCAAGGGCGCGCCGCGCCCAGATCTCATCGGCGACTCGGTCGAGGTCGCCCGCGACAAGCTGCTCGTGCGCCGATCCGAGGTTCGCGCCCCACCAGATCCGCCAACCGGCCGGGTCGGGTAGACGCCGACAGGTCAGCGTCCCGTCAAGCATGACGAGCAGGTTGTCGCCGCCGGCGGCGGCGTCCTCGAGAAGGCGCCGGCCGGTCGTGATCGTGATCGACCCGCCGATCGTGTTGAGTACCAGGCCGTGCCGGGCCGCGAGCAGTTGGACGCTGCTGAGTCCCGGCACGACCTCCACCTCGACGTCGACGACTCCCCGTTCGACGATCCGGTGGGCCAGCCTGATGGCCGAGTCGTACAGCGTGGGGTCGCCCCAGACCAGGATGGCGGCGTCGCCGGGATGGTCCAGCAGCGTCTGCTCCCAGCGGACCGCCCGGGCCTCGTGCCAGGTCCGGACAGCGCCCTCGTAGTCGGGCGGGTCGGTGCGGTCGCGTTCGGGGTCGGGCACGGAAACGAGGCGCCGCTTCTTCCTCACATGTCGCGCGCAGATCGCCTCGCGCATCGCGATCAGGTCCGCCGTGCCGGGATGTTGCTCGGTCTTGTCGGCGACGAGGAAGTAGTCGACCTCGTTGAGCACCCGGGCGGCCTGGGCCGTCACGAGCTCGGGGTCTCCCGGTCCGAGCCCCACAAGCGCGAGGCGCCGGGTCATGCGTCGTCCTCCAGGTCACCCTCGATTTCGAGGTACACGCGTGCCATCTCGGCCATCACTGTGGTGTCCGGCTCGGCCCACAGGCCGCGGTCGGCCGCCTCGGTGAGCCGTTCGACGATGCCGCGCAGCGCCCACGGATTGGCCCGGCGCATGAACTGCTGGTTCGTCTCGTCCAGGACGTACTCCTTGGCCAGCGACTCGTACATCCAGTCGTGTACGACGCCGGCCGTGGCGTCGAAGCCGAACAGGTAGTCGACGGTCGCCGCGAGCTCGAAGGCACCCTTGTAGCCGTGGCGCTGCATCGCGGCGATCCACCGCGGGTTGACCACCCGCGAGCGGAAGACGCGGTTCGTCTCCTCCTGCAGGCTGCGGGTGCGTACGGCATCGGGGGTCGTCGAGTCGCCGACGTACGCTCTCGGTTCGGTCCCGGTAAGCGCGCGGACCGTCGCGATCATGCCTCCGTGGTATTGGAAGTAGTCGTCGGAGTCGGCGATGTCGTGCTCGCGGGAGTCGATGTTCTTGGCCGCCACCGCGATGCGCTTGTAGCTGCGGCGCATCTCGTCGCCGGCGGCGACGCCGTTCAGCGCTCGGCCGTAGGCGAAGCCGCCCCACGCGGTGTAGACCTCGGCGAGGTCGGCGTCGTCGCGCCACGTGCCGGACTCCACCACCTGCAGGATTCCGGCGCCGTACGAACCCGGCTTCGAGCCGAAGATCCGCGTCGTGGCGCGGCGCAGGTCGCCGTGCTCGGCCAGGTCCTGACGGGTGTGGGCGCGGACGAAGTTGAGCTCGTCCGGCTCGTCCAGCTGCGCGACGAGCTGCACCGCGTCGTCGAGGATCTCGATGACATGCGGGAAAGCGTCCCGGAAGAAGCCCGAGACGCGCAGGGTCACGTCGATGCGGGGACGGCCCAGCTCGTCCAGGCCGATGACCTCCAGGCCGTTGACCCGCCGGGAGGCCGGATCCCACATGGGACGAACGCCGAGCAGCGCGAGAACCTCGGCGATGTCGTCACCGGAGGTGCGCATGGCGGAGGTTCCCCACACCGACAGGCCGACCGAGCGGGGGTGCTCGCCGGTGTCCGCCAGGTGGCGGGCGACGAGCGACTCGGCCATCGCCTGGCCGGTCTCCCAGGCCAGCCGCGAGGGCACCGCCCTCGGGTCGACGGTGTAGAAGTTGCGCCCGGTGGGCAGGACGTTCACCAGACCGCGCAGCGGGGACCCGGACGGGCCGGCCGGGACGAAACCGCCGTCCAGGGCGTGCAGCACGTTGCTCAGCTCGTCGGTCGTGGCCGCCAGGCGGGGAACCACCTGCTCGGCGGCGAACCGCAGGACGTTTCGCACCGCCGGATCCTGATGCACGGACTCGACGGCCGCGACGTCCCAGCCCGCCTTCTCCATCGCGCTCACGAGGGCTCGCGCCTGGGTCTCGACCGCGTCGACCTCGGCGAGTGGGGCGTCCTCGGTCAGGCCGAGCGCCGCGCGCAGCCCGGGTAGCGCCTTCTCCTGCCCACCCCAGACCTGGGTCGCCCGCAACACGGCCAGCACGAGGTTGACGCGGGCCTCACCGACCGGCGCCTGCCCCAGGACGTGCAGGCCGTCGCGGATCTGCACGTCCTTGATCTCGCACAGCCAGCCGTCGACGTGCAGCAGGAAGTCGTCGAACTCCTCGTCGCCGGGTCGCTCCTCCAGACCCAGGTCACGATGCATCTGGGCGGACTGCATGAGCGTCCAGATCTGCTGGCGGACCGCCGGGAGCTTGGCCGGGTCCATAGCGGCGACGTTGGCGTGCTCGTCGAGTAGCTGCTCGAGCTTGGCGATGTCGCCGTACCCCTCGGCACGCGCCATCGGCGGAACCAGATGGTCGACGATCGTGGCGTGGGCTCGGCGCTTGGCCTGTGCCCCCTCGCCGGGGTCGTTGACCAGAAACGGGTAGATGAGCGGCATGCTGCCGATCGCCGCGTCGGTGGCGCAGGCGGCCGACAGCGCCGCGTTCTTGCCCGGCAGCCACTCCATCGAGCCGTGCTTGCCGAGGTGAACCACCGCGTCCGCGCCGAAGCCGTTCTCGAGCCAGCGGTAGGCGGCCAGGTAGTGGTGCGAGGGCGGCATGTCCGGGTCGTGGTAGATCGCGACCGGGTTCTCCCCGAAGCCGCGCGGCGGTTGGATGAGGATCACCACGTTGCCGGCGCGCAGGGTCGCCAGCACGATGTGGCCGGAGTCGTCGACGAACAGCGAGCCGGGTGCCTCACCCCAGGTTGTAGTCATCGCGTCGCGCAGCGCGGCGGGCAGGTCCGCGGTCCAGCGCAGGTACTGGTCGTGGCTGATGCGGACGTGGGACTCGGTCAGTTGAGCCTGGGTGAGCCACTCCTCGTCCTGACCACCGGCGGCGATGAGTGCGTGGATCAGCGCGTTGCCCGACGTGGTGTCGGGATCTTCGCCCTCGACCATCGGCAGCGGGTCCAGGCCCGGGATCTCGCCGGGCGAGCCGAGGTCGTAGCCGGCCGCACGCATGCGACGCAGGAGCCGGATCGCGGAGACGGGGGTGTCCAGGCCGACGGCGTTGCCGATCCGGCTGTGCTTGGTCGGGTAGGCCGACAGCACGAGCGCGACCTTGCGCTCGGCGGGTGCCAGGCGCCGGAGCCGCGCGTGGTTCACCGCGATGCCGGCGACCCGGGCGCACCGCTCGGCGTCGGTCTCGTAGCGGGGCAGGCCGTCGTCGTCGACCTCCTTGAACGAGAACGGGACAGTGATCAGCCGGCCGTCGAACTCGGGGATGGCGATCTGGGTGGCGGAGTCCAGCGGGGTGACGCCGTCGTCGGAGGCCTCCCACTCGGCCTTCGTCGAGGTCAGCGCGAGTGCCTGCAGCACGGGGACGTCGAGTGCCCGGAGCCGCTCGACGTCCCACGACTCGTCGTCCCCGCCCGCGCCGGCCGCGGCGGGCCTGGAGCCCCCGGCTGCGAGCACGGTGACGACGATCGCGTCGAGGGTGGCGAGCTCGTCGAACAGCTCGTCGGGGGCCGCGCGCAGCGACGACACGAAGATCGGGACGCCGGTGGCCGTACCGGTGGCGTCGACCGCGTCGGCCAGGTCGTGGGCGAAGCTGTGGTTGCCACTCACCTCGTGGGCCCGGTAGTACACGATGCCGACGCGCGGCAGGTCGCCGGCCGCCGGGCGGGACACCCCCCACTCGGGCAGCACCGCCGGGGGCTCGAAGCCCTCGCCGGTCAGCAGCACGGTGTCGGAGAGAAAGGCGTGCATCTGCCGCAGGTTCTCGGGGCCGCCTTCGGCGAGGTAACGGTGCGCTTCGGCGCACACCCCGATCGGGACGGTCGACAACTCCATCAGGGCGGCGTTGGGCGTGCGTTCACCGCCGAGCACCACACAGGGACGGCCGGACGCGTGGACGCGCGCGGTGAGGTCGCGGACGTCCTCGGGTGACCCGAGCACACGCAGCACGACGAGGTCCGCTGCGGCGACGAGCGCGTCACGGCGCTCGCCGGTGGCCCGGACGGGGTTCAGCCAGGAGTAGCCCGCGCCGCTGGTACGTGCCGAGAGCAGGTCGGTGTCCGAGGTCGACATGAGAGCGATGCGGGTCATGCTTCTCCTTCGATGGGCGCAGGCGTGCGCGGAATGCGCAGGTCGTCGACGGGCCGGCCGGCGCCCAGGTGCTCGCGGACCAGCCGCTCGGCGCCGTCGGGGCGCACCGGGCCGTACCAGGTGCCGTCGGGATGCACCACGGCCACCGGCCCGTGGTTGCACGGGAACAGGCAACCGGTCTGCGCCATGAGGACGTCTGCGTCGGTGAGTCCGGCCATCACGAGGGACCGGAGAATCTCGCGGTACGTCTCGTCCGCCCCGCGGGCGCTGCACCGCGGGCCGCGGCAGACCAGCAGGTGGTGCCGGTACCGCGGCGGCTGCTCCCATGCCGGTGACGAGAGCGGTGCCTCGCCTCCGGTGACGGTGCGCCCGCCGAATTCGATCACCGGCGGGTCGGCCTGCTGCCGGCGCCAGTGGCCGGCGACCCGGCCGATCCAGGATCGGGCATACGGAAGGTCGTCGGTGCTCACCGGCTCCAGCCGGACGGCACGGACGCCGTCGGCGTGCAGCCGATCGAGCAGGTGGGTCAACGTCGGGTCGCCGCCTTGCAGGAACGCCAGCTGGGCGCCGGCGGCTCGCGCACACCGGTGCAACTGGTCGGCGCGGGCGGCGTCCTGCAGCAGTGTCGCAACGTGTATGAGCGCGCTCACGGCTGCCGCTTCTCCATCGCACGGTCCGTGACGTCGTACCGCTCCACGGCGGACGCAGGTGCGCGCACGTGTTCCCCTTACGAGGTCGGGGGCTGTTTCGCGAAGCCCGGTAAGACCCGACGGCGGGTGCCGTGAGGGCCAGCAGGTCTTCGGACTCGGGATCGTCCGGACGGAGCGCCTTCCCAGACCGGTCGGTCCAGTGGCCTCGTGCTCCGCCCGTCACCCACACCGCTGCGCGTCAGTCCCGGATTCCCACCGGGTTCCCTGGCTCATCGCTGAGTTCGACTGGCGAGAGGACCGTAGCAGCCCAGCCGTCGGGCAGGGAACAGCCGGATCCTGGCACCATGACGCCGTGACCACACGTACCCGACGCGACCTGTGCCCAGGCCTGCTACGCCCGTGGATCGCCGAGGACGGCGCACTGGTCCGCGTGCGGTTGCCGGGGGGAACCCTGCCCATCGACGCGCTCGTCGCGCTGGCGGACGTGGCCGAGCAGCACGGCGACGGTGCGATACGCCTGACCAGCCGCGCCAACCTCCAGCTGCGGGGCTTGCACCACGACGGCGGGGTTCTGCCGGAGACGGTCGTCGACGCGGTGATGGCCACGGGTCTGATCCCGTCGCCGTCCCACGAGCGGGTGCGCAACATCATGGTCTCGCCGCTGACCGGGCGGGTCGGTGGACGGGCCGACCTGCGGCCGGTCGTACGCAGGCTGGATGAACTGGTGTGCGCGGAGGCCGGTCTCGCCGAGTTGCCCGGCCGGTTCCTGTTCGTCCTGGACGACGGCCGCGGCGATGTGGCCGGCCGGAACCTCGACCTCGGCCTGGTCGCCGTCGACGCCGGCCGTGCCCGGATCCGCGCCGGCCGTTCGGCGTGGGGCGAGGTGGTGACCCTCGACCGGGCCGCGCAGGCCCTGACGACGCTCGCCGCTCGTTTCCTCGAGGCCGCCGGAGCGCAGCCGGGATCACCGTGGCACGTCGACGAGCTGCCCGCAGGCGGTGAAGCCCTGCTGGGCGAGCGGGTCGAGGCCCTGCCCGGCACCCGGGTGGCCACCGGCCCGCCGGCCCTTGGCAGGATCACCCAGGACGACGGCCGCCACGCGCTGCACCTCGCCGTGCCCGGCAGCGGCCTGGACCGGCGCCTGGTGGATGAGATCGTCGCCTGGGACACCCCGCACGTCATCGTCACGCCGTGGCGCACCCTGATCGTGCCTGACCTGGAGAACGCATGACCCTCGCCCCACCGACACGCCGCTACGACTACGTGACCGACGGCGGGCAGATCTACGTCGACTCGTTCGCGACCATCCGCGCCGAGGCCGACCTGTCGGGCGTCCCGGTCGACGCGGAGAAGGTCGCGGTCCGGATGATCCACGCGTGCGGGCAGACCGACCTGGCTCGCGACCTCGTCATCCACCCGGCGCTGGTCGCCGCGGCCCGCTCGGCGCTGGAGTCGGGCGCCCCGATCCTCACCGATGCGCACATGGTCGCCGCGGGCGTGACCCGGGCCCGGCTGCCGCGCGACAACGAGGTCCGCTGCCTGCTGCGCGACGCGCGCGTCCCCGGCCTCGCCCGCGCCTGGTCGACCACGCGCTCGGCCGCCGCCGTGTCGCTGTGGGCCGAACACCTCGAGGGCGCCGTCGTCGCGTTCGGCAACGCGCCGACCGCGCTGTTCCACCTGCTGGAGATGCTGCGCGACGGCGCACCGCGGCCGGCGGCGGTCATCGGCACTCCGGTCGGCTTCATCGGGGCCGCCGAGGCCAAGCAGGCGCTGATCGACCTTGCCTGCGACGACCCGGAGCTCGACGTGCCGTACCTCGTCGTCACCGGCCGCCGCGGCGGCTCGGCGATGGCCGCCTCGGCCCTCAACGCCCTCGCCCAGGAGCGCGAATGAGCGAGCGTCAGCGAGCGGATCATCAACGCGGCGCCGTCATGAGCGGCCGGTTGTACGGCGTCGGCGTCGGTCCCGGCGATCCCGAGCTGATCACGCTCAAGGCCGCTCGGATCATCGGTGCGGCGGCCGTGGTGGCCTACCACCAAGGCGTCGGCAAGAGTTCCAACGCACGGCGGATCGCGGCTGGTCTCCTGCCCAGCGGCGTGGTCGAGGAGGCCCTCGTCTATCCCGTGACGACACAGGCGACCGACCACCCGGACGGGTATGCCGGCGCGATGGCCGACTTCTACGCCGAGTGCGCCGATCGCCTGCGCCGCCACCTGACCGCGGGCCGCGACGTCGTCGTGCTGTCCGAGGGTGACCCGATGCTGTACGGGTCGTTCATGTACCTGCACGACCGCCTGAGCGAGGAGTTCGAGACGCACGTGGTCGCCGGCGTGCCGGCGTTCGCGGCCGCCACGGCCACCACCGCGCTCCCCCTGGTACGCCAGACCGACGTGCTCACCGTGTTGCCGGGCACCCTGCCCGAGCCCGAGCTGGCACGGCGCCTGGCCGACACCGACGGCGCGGTGATCATGAAGCTCGGACGCACTTTCGCGAAGGTCCGCTCAGCGCTGGAGCAGGCTGGACGCATCGAGGGTTCCTGGTACGTCGAACGCGCCTCGATGGACGCCGAGCGGGTGCTCCCCGTCGCGGACGTCAACCCCGCGACGGTCCCGTACTTCTCGATCGTCCTGGTGCCCGGCGACACGCGTCCCGGCGTCGCACGCTACGACCGGCCCGAACGCGAGCCGGTCCGGGCGGCGCCCGGCGCGGAGGTCGTCGTGGTCGGTCTGGGGCCCGGGCCGGACGAGTGGCTCTCCCCCGAGGCCTCGCACGTGCTGGCCGAGGTGGGCCACGTCGTCGGGTACGGACCATACGTCCAGCGTGTACCGCAGCGGCCCGGGCTGGTGCGGCACGCCTCCGGCAACAGCGTCGAGGTGGACCGCGCCCGCGAGGCGCTCGATCTCGCGTTGGCCGGTGAGCGGGTCGCGGTGGTCTCCGGCGGCGACGCCGGCATCTTCGGCATGGCGTCGGCCGTGTTCGAAGCTGCCGAGGACCCGCGCTACGCCGGCGTCGCGGTCCGCGTGGTGCCGGGCATCTCGGCGGTCCAGGCGGTCGCGGCCCGCGCCGGCGCGCCCATCGGCGCCGACTTCGCGGTGCTGAGCCTGTCCGACCGGCTCAAGCCGTGGGAGGTGGTGGAGAAGCGGCTGCGCTCCGTCGCCGAGGCCGACCTGGTGCTCGCGCTGTACAACCCGCGCTCGCGCTCGCGCACCGCGCAGCTGGCGCGGGCCAAGGCGGTGCTGCTGGAGCAGAAGCCGCCGGGCACGATCGTGGTCGTCGGGCGCGACATCGGACGGACCGGCGAGAGCCTCTCCGTGACGACTCTCGGCGAGCTGGACGCGGAGTCCATCGACATGAGGTGCCTGGTGCTCGTCGGCGCCTCGGCCACCCGTGTCACCGGGAGCGGCCAGGTCTGGAGTCCTCGTTTCGTGCGGTGATCAAGGACGGGCGGGGCGCTCGCGGCCGGCCGCGTACAGAAACGACTCGCCGCCGCGGACATCCGGCCCCAGCGCCGGCCCGACGAGGATGACTGCTGCCTGGCGCAGTTGCGCGGCCTCCACCTGCGCACCGATGTCGGCCAGCGTCCCGCGCAGCACGAGTTCACCGGGCTGGGTCGCCCGGGACACCACCACGGCTGGGCACGTCGCGCCGTAGTGCCCGGCCAGCTCGGTGGCCAGCTCCCGGGTCCGGGTGACGGCCAGGTGCAGCGCCAGTGTCGCGCCGGTCGCCGCGAACGCGGCGAGTTTCTCCCCGTCGGGCATCGCCGTCGAGCGGGCCTGCGCACGGGTGAGCACGACGGATTGGGCCAGCTCGGGCACGGTCAGCTCGGCCCCCACGATGGCGGCGGCCGCGGCGTAGGCGGGCACGCCGGGGGTGATGTCCCACGGCACCTGGGCCGCGTCGAGCCGACGGGTCTGCTCGTGGACGGCCGAGTACAGCGACGGGTCTCCGGAACACAGTCGGACCACCTCCAGACCTTCGGCGTGCGCCCGGATCAGCTGAGCGGTGATCTCGTCGAGGTCGAGGTGCTGGGTGTCGACCAGGCGGGCGTGCGGGCGGCAGTGTCCGAGCACTTCCGCGTCCAGGTAGGTGCCCGGGTACAAGCAGACGTCGGCAGCGTCGAGCAGCCGCACGGCCCGCAGCGTGAGCAGGTCGGCGGCGCCGGGCCCGGCTCCGACGAAGTGAACGGTCATGATGCTCCCTTGGTGACGGACCACTGGCTGACCGCACGCCCCGGCGACCAGCCGGTGAAACGTCCGAGCGGTTCGGCTCGCTCGACGTGCAGCCGTACCAGCTCGCCGCCGTGGCGGTGGTAACGCTCCAGCAGGACAGCGTCGGTCTCGGCCGTGACGCCGTGCACGACGAGCCGCCCTCCGGAACGCAGCGCCGCCCAGCAACTGTCCAGCACGCCCGGCGTCGTCGCGCCTCCGCCGACGAACACCGCGTCGGGACGTCGCAGGTGGCGCAGTGCGTCGGGTGCCCGGTCCTGGACGACTTCGAGCGAGGGCACCCCGTGACGCTGCGCGTTGGCACGAACCAGGGCGGCCCGATCGGCACGTGGCTCGATCGCGACCGCGCGGGCTGTGGGCCACGAACGCATCCACTCCACCCCGATCGATCCGCTGCCGGCGCCGACATCCCACAGCAGTTGCCCGGGGGCGGACGACAACCGCGCCAGTGCGCTGGCGCGCAGGTCGCGTTTGGTGATCTGCCCGGTGTGCTCGAACGCCTCGTCAGGCAGCACCCCACCGGTCGCCCACCCCGGCCCGGTCCCCTGGACCTGCACGGCCACGATGTTCAGCCTCGGCACGCCGGCGACATTCCAGCTGTGAGCGACCGCCTCCACACGCGACTCAGCCGGCGACCCCAGGTCACCGAGCACGACCATCCGCGAGTCGCCCCAGCGGTGTTCGGTGAGCAACCCCGCGACAGCCGCGGGCGTCGACTCGTCACTGGACAGCACCAGCAGCCGGCGGCCCGCGGCGAGGGCCGGCACGAGCAACCGGAGATCCCGGCCCACCAGGCTGATCACCGTCGTGGTCTCGGCCGGCCAGCCCAGCCGTGCACGCGCGAGAGCGACCGATGACACCGCCGGCACGACCGTCACCCGTTCGGCGCCGAGGACATCCAGCATCGTCGTGCCGATGCCGGATACGAGCGGATCCCCCGAGGCGAGTGCGACGACCGGTTCACGGCAGCCCTCCAGCATGCCGGCGAGGCGTTCCCGGAGCGGGGAGGGCCAGACGACCCGGTCCTGCCCCTTGACCGCGGGCATCGACTCGAGGTGCCGGCGGCCGCCCAGCAGGGTCGCCGCGCTGCGTACCAGTGCTCGGGCCGGTTCGGCCAGACCCGCCCAGCCGTCGGCTCCGAGCCCGACGACGGTGACGTGCGCACTCATGGGGGTGAACCTTAGCCCGGTGTGTTCCGGACCCGGGCCCCTGCCCGGACCGTCCGGACAGCGTCTAGGGTGGCTGGCAAGGTTCGAGGTGCCCCACAGCTGACGGCTACGGGGAGAATCTGGGAAGCCGGTGAGAGTCCGGCACAGGGCCCGCTGCGGTGACCCCGGCACAGACCGGGGAAGTCCGAAGACCGGCCTCGATCCGACCCGCGACGCGACCGCGACGCGGAACGCCATGGCAGATCGAGCGGGAGCCCTACATGCCAGCGCAGTACCCCTTCTGTGCCGTCGTCGGCTCCGACGACATGACCCTCGCCCTCACCCTGGTCGCCATCGACCCGCTCATCGGCGGTGTCCTGGTCCGTGGGGAGAAGGGCACCGCCAAGACCACCACCGTCAGGGCACTGGCCCACGTGCTGCCCCCCGTCCGGGTCTTCGAGGGCGACCGTTTCTCGGTTGATCCGGACGACCCCGCCGCGGCGTCCCCCGACGGACCGTTCGACCTGACCACACGAGTCGTCGAGCGCCCGGTTCGGCTCGTGGAGCTGCCGATCGGCGCCAGCGACGACCGGGTGACCGGCTCCCTTCAACTCGACGCCGCGCTGCGCGACGGTGTCGTCGCCTTCGAGCCGGGTCTGCTGGCTCGTGCCCACCGCGGCCTGCTCTACGTCGACGAGGTGAACCTGCTGCATGACCACCTGGTCGACCTGTTGCTGGACGCCGCCGCCACCGGGCGGGTGAGCGTCGAGCGCGACGGCATCTCCGTCGAACACGCCTCTCGGTTCGTGCTGATCGGCACGATGAACCCCGAGGAGGGCGAGCTACGCCCGCAGCTGCTGGACCGCTTCGGCCTGACCGTCGAGGTGGCCGCTCCGCGCGACCCGGCGTTGCGGGCGGAGGCCGTTCGCCGCCGGCTGGCCTTCGACGCCGACCCCGACACGTTCACCGCTGCCTGGGCGCACGCGCAGGCACAGCTGCGCGCCCGTCTGGCCGACGCGCAACGCTCGGTGGCAGCGGTGACGCTCGACGATCAGACGCTGACGGCGATCGCCGAGATCTGTGCCGCGTTCGACGTCGACGGGCTCCGCGCCGACCTGGTGACCGCCCGGACGGCCGTCGCGCACGCCGCCTGGCAGGGACGCGACCAGGTGACCCGCGCGGACATCCGCGTGGCGGCCCGGCTTGCCCTGCCGCACCGGCGTCGGCGCAACCCGTTCGATGAGCCGGGCCTGGACGAGGAACGTCTCGATCAACTACTCGGCCGCGACGATCCCGGCCCCGAGGATGACGGCCCGGGTGACGGCCCCGGCGGAACGCCGCACGACGATCGGGCCGAGCAGGCCCCGGGCGGCACGTCGGAGTCCCTTCCGCGCTCCGGCGCGGAGCCCGGCCGCCAGGCACCGCCGGCGGATGCGGCGAGCGGGACGGTCGTCCCGGCCGGCCAGCCGGTACGCGCCCGGCTGCTCGTCGTGCACGGTACCGGTGAGGGGCAGTCCGGACGCCGCTCGCGAGCGCGCACCCCGCAGGGCCGCGTCGCCGGGGTGAGACGCGACCGGTCCACCTCCGGTCGGCTTCACCTGCCCGCCACGATCGCCGCCGCCGCACCGCACCAGGTCTCCCGCGGCGGTCTCACCGCCGGCCGGGGCCTCGTGCTGTCCTCCACCGACCTGCGTCGGGCCGAGACCGTCGGCCGGGAATCCAACCTCGTCCTGCTCTGCGTCGACGCGTCCGGGTCGATGGCCGCTCGGCGCCGCATGGAGCAGGTCAAGACAGCGGTCCTCGCGCTGCTGCTGGACGCCTACCGTCGCCGTGACAAGGTGGCCCTGGTGACGTTCCGCGGGCACACCGCGGACGTCGCGTTGCCGCCGACCGGCTCGGTCGACGTCGCCTCACGCCGTCTGGCGCAGCTGCCCGCCGGCGGACGAACCCCGCTCGCCGAAGGCCTTGAGCAGTCGGCGGAGGTTCTGCGCCGGGAGGCGCTGCGCGACCCGTTGCGCCGTCCCTTGCTCGTGGTCGTCACCGACGGGCGTGCCACTGCCGGGCCGGATGCGCTCGGCCGAGCCCATCGCAGCGCCCGGCACCTCGCCGCGTCCGCCGTGCAGAGCGTCGTCGTCGACTGCGAGACGGGCCGTTTCCGGCTCGGGTTGGCGGCTCAGCTCGCCGCCCACCTGCGGGCCGAGCACATGCCACTCGGCGAGGTGACTGCCGACGGTCTCACCGGCGTGGTGCACGCCGCGACCGCACGGCGCGAGCGGGTGGCCTGATGCCGCAGGGCAAGCCGCTCATCGTTCCCGAAGACGGGCTCAGCACGCGGCAGCGTCGCAACCGCCCGCTGCTCATGGTCCACACCGGTAACGGCAAGGGGAAGTCGACCGCCGCCTTCGGCCTGGCGATGCGGGCCTGGAACCAGGGCTGGGACATCGGTGTCTTCCAGTTCGTGAAGTCCGCCAAGTGGCGCATCGGCGAGCAGACCGTGCTCGAACGCCTCGCCCGCCTGCACGAGGAGACCGGTGAAGGCGGCCCGGTCGAGTGGCACAAGATGGGCTCGGGCTGGTCGTGGAGCCGCAAGAGCGGCACCGACGAAGACCACGCCGCCGCCGCGGCCGAGGGCTGGGCCGAAGTCAAGCGGCGCATCCGGTCCGAGCGGCACCGCCTGTACGTGCTGGACGAGTTCACCTACCCGATGCAGTGGGGCTGGGTGGACGTCGACGATGTCGTCGAGACCCTGGCGAACCGCCCGGGAACCCAGCACGTGGTCGTCACGGGCCGCCGCGCGGACCCACGCCTGCTGGAGGTCGCCGATCTGGTCACCGAGATGCAGCATGTGAAGCACCCGATGGACGTGGGCCAGAAGGGCCAGCGGGGCATCGAATGGTGACCCTGCCACGGGTCCTCGTGGCGGCACCGGCCTCCGGGCACGGCAAGACGACGGTCGCGACCGGGCTCATGGCCGCGCTCGCCGCCCGCGGGCACGTCGTCTCCGGCCACAAGGTGGGGCCGGACTACATCGACCCCGGTTACCACGCCCTCGCCACCGGTCGACCCGGCCGCAATCTCGACCCCCACCTGGTCGGCCCCTCGCTCATCGTGCCTCTGCTGCTGCACGGCGCGCGGAACGCCGGCGTCGCGGTCGTCGAAGGCGTCATGGGTCTGTTCGACGGCCAGATCGGCGGCGACGGGTTCGCCTCGACCGCGCACGTCGCGACGCTGACCCGGACACCGGTCGTCCTCGTCGTGGACGTCTCGCACGCCGCACGCAGCGTCGGCGCGGTCGTGCACGGCATGGCGACCTTCGAGCCCGGCGTCACAGTCGCCGGCGTCGTACTCAACAAGGCGGGCTCCCCCCGCCATGCCGCCGAGGTCGCCCGGGCCGTGGAGTCCGTCGGCGTCCCCGTCCTGGGCATTCTCCGGCGTGACGAGGGAGTCAGCGCCCCGTCGCGGCACCTCGGGCTCGTTCCGGCCGCCGAACGCGACACGGCGGCCGATTCGCTCGGCCGGCTCGCTGAGCAGGTCGCGGCGCACGTGGATCTGGACGCCGTCCTGGAGATCTCGCGCACCGCACCGGACCTCGAGGCAGCACCCTGGGAGCCCAGCCGACAGGTCTGCCGCTCCGCCTCGACGGCTCCCGTGGTGGCGGTCGCGGCCGGCCGCGCGTTCACCTTCCGCTACACCGAGACCACCGAGCTGCTCGAAGCCGCGGGATGCGCCGTCATCCCATTCGATCCCGCGACCGACCCACACCTGCCCAGCGGCACTCGGGGGCTGTACCTGGGCGGTGGCTTCCCGGAGGTGCACGCCGCGGCGCTGAGCGCGAACACGCGCCTGCGCGCCGAGTTGCGCCAGGCCGTGCTGGACGGCGTCCCCACCGTCGCCGAATGCGCCGGTCTGCTGTACCTGTGCCGCACCGTCGACGGCCGCCCCATGGTCGGGGCGCTCGACGCGGACGCCGTCATGACCCCGCGCCTCACCCTGGCCTACCGGCGCCCCGTCCTGGCCGACGACCAGCTCCTCGGGCCGGCCGGAGCCGCAGCGACCGCGCACGAGTTCCACCGGACGACCGTCGCCCCGGTGCACGGCGACCGTCCCGCCTGGACGGTCGACGCCGGGCCCGTCGGTTACGCCGGCCCCACCCTGAGCGCGTCCTACCTGCACGTGCACTGGGCCGGTCACCCTCACCTCGCCCAAGCCTTCGCCGACGCCGTCGCGTCGCAAGCCCGCCCCGCCCCGCGCGCCTCGGTGCCGGCCGAGCCGGCATCGGTGGTGTGCCCGCCGCCAGCGCACGAGGAGGCCGGGACCGGCGGTGACCTGCTCCACCACACGGACGACAGGAGCCCGCTGCCTCGGCCCGACTGGCTTGACCGGTCACTGCGTGACGGTGTCGCCGCCTGCACCAGCTACCCCGACCCCACAGTGGCGCAGCGGGCAGTGGCACGGCGCCACGACCGCCGCACCGAGGACGTCCTCGTCACCGCCGGGGCCACCGAGGCGTCCTTCCTGCTCGCCCGCGCCCGGCCGTGGCAGCGCCCGGTCGTCGTGCATCCGCAGCTCACCACGCCGGACGTTGCCTTGCGCGCCGCCGGCCGCACCTCGATCCACGTCCTGTGCCGGCCCGGGAACGGGTTCGCTCTCGAGCCGGATTCGATCCCCGCGGACGCGGACCTCGTCGTCATCGGCAATCCCGCCGACCCGACGGGCCGGCTGCACCCGGCTGCGACGATCCGTGCGCTGTGCCGGCCTGGACGGGTGGTGGTGGTCGACGAGTCGTTCATGGATTTCGTCCCCGGCCAGCCGGACGGTCTGGCCGGGCACCGGGTCACGGGACTGCTGGTCATCCGTACCCTCGCCAAGCTGTGGTCCATGCCCGGCATCCCCGCCGGTTACGTCATCGGCGACCCCGCCGTACTGGCCGACCTGCGCGCGCAGCAGCCGCCGTGGTCGGTCAGCACCCCCGCCCTGCACGCCATCGCGGCGACCGCCGGTCCCGAGGCAGCACGCGAGGCCGTACGGCGAGCGCGCCGGACCGAGCAGCACCGGCGGATCCTCGTCGACGGGCTCAGCGAGCTCGGCGTCGAGGTCACCGCTTCCAGTGCCCCGTTCGTGCTCGCGCGGCTGGGGTCCGCCGCCCGGATCCTGCGCGGCCAAGGAATCGCCGTGCGGCGCGTCGACACGGTTCCCGGTCTGGACGACACCTGGATCCGCATCACAGTGCCCGAGCCCCCGGTCACCCGCCACCTGATCGCCGCACTGGGAGTCCACACCGCATGGAGATGAACGTCACCGGACGCCGCGTCCTCGTCCTGGACGGCACCGATCACGCCGTTCCGATCGTCGCGGGGCTGCTGCGCGACGGCGCCGATGTGACCGTCCATGCCGCCACAGCCTGCGCCGCCCTGGAGGATCTCGCCCAGCGCGGCCGGCTCGGGTTGACCAACGACCCCGCCGACGAAACAACCTTCGACCTGGTCATCCGCTCCGTGCCGCGACCGCGGCCCCAGCCTGCCGCCGCGACCACGGGTACCGGCCGCGTGACGCTCGTCGGCGCAGGGCCGGGCGACGCCGGCCTGGTGACGGTCGCCGGACGAGCCGCGATCGAAACCGCCGACGTCGTCGTCGCCGACCGGCTCGCCCCCTGGGAGTCGCTGGCCTGGGCACCTCCGGGCGTGCAGGTCATCGACGTGTCCAAGATCCCGTTCGGGCGCTCGACCAGCCAGGAGGACATCAACCGGCTCCTCGTCGAGCACGCGAAGGCCGGCAGGCACGTCGTACGGCTCAAGGGCGGTGACTCGTACGTGTTCGGCCGCGGTTTCGAGGAGGTCCAGGCGTGCACCACCGCCGGCGTCCCGGTCACGGTGGTGCCCGGAGTCACCTCCAGCGTCGCGGCACCGGAGCTGGCCGGTATCCCGGTCACCCACCGCGGCCTCGCCCAGGGATTCACGGTGATATCCGGCCACGTCCCACCCGGCCACCCGGATTCCACGCTGGACTACGCGGCTCTGGCTCGATCCGGTACCACGCTGGTCGTGCTGATGGGTGTGCGGACCCTGCCGGCCATCACCGAGGCCCTCATGGACGGCGGGCTGTCTCCCGACACACCGTGCGCCCTCGTGGGCGACGCCAGCCTGACCAGCCAACGGGTGATCCGTAGCACGCTCGCCCGCATCGCCACCGACGCGGCAGCGATCGGCCTCGGTGCCCCGGCCGTCGCCGTCATCGGTGACGTGACCGCCCTCGAACCGTGACCACGCAGTACGCACGCACCCGGCGCCACACCCTTCAGGTGGGCTCGCCGCTCTGTTAGCCTCGTGTCACCTTGCTGGCGGAAGCCGGTGTGAATCCGGCGCAGTCGCGCTACTGTGACGCCGCTCGCGGCGAAGCCAGACCCTCCAGCCAAGGCGAACATCCGTCGATGGGACGCTGCATCCCCAAGGAGTGTCACATGCCTCAGGCAACCACGGCCGTCCCGGCCGCCCTTCCCCGCATCCCGGTCTCCGCCCTCGCTCCGTGGGCGGTCTTCTTCTCCCTGCTCGCCCTCGTGGTGCTGTTCTTCGTGGGCGCCGAGCAGGGCGCTTTCTCGGTCATCGAGGGCACGATGGTGCACGAGTTCGTCCACGACGCCCGGCACGTCATGGGCTATCCCTGCCACTGATCCCCGCGCCTCGTCCGGCCCGGATTCCTGTCCGGGCCGGGAACTCGTTCTCTCCTCATCGACATCGCCGGCAGTTCAGGCTGCCCGCGGTGCTGCCCTCACGATCGGGATCCGCATGACCCCCCGTACCTTTCTGCTCCGTGGCTTGATCGCCGGTCTCGTCGCCGGCTTCGCGGCCTTCCTCATCGCCTACGCCATCGCCGAACCCCAGATCGACACCGCCATCGCCATCGAGGAGGCCGGCTCAGCCGCAGCCGCGCACAGCCACGACGCCACGGCCGCGGACGACCACCACGGCGAGGCCGCCGATGTCTCCCGCGACACACAGTCGACGTGGGGCCTGGCCACCGGCACCATCCTGCTCGGCACGGTCCTGGGTGGTGCCACCGCGCTGGCCGCGGCATTCGCGCTCGGCCGGCTGGGATCCCTGTCGCCGCGGTCCTCCACCGCCCTGGTCGCGGCCACCGGCTTCGTCGCGACGGCCCTCGTGCCCTTCCTCAAATACCCGTCCACCCCACCGGCGGTCGGTAGCGGCGACACCATCGGCGAGCGCACCGCCCTGTACTTCGGATTCTGGACGATCAGTCTCGTCGCCGCGATCGCGGCCGTCATGCTGGCCCGCCGTCTGCTGGCCCAGCTCGGCGCCTTCGCAAGCGTCGTCGTCGGCTGCGCCGTCTACCTCGTCGTCGTGGTCATCGCCGGCCTGATCCTGCCGACGGTCAACGAGGTCGGCGACTTCCCAGCCGACACACTCTGGTATTTCCGCCGCGAGTCGATCCTGACCATCGCCGCCCTGTGGGCGGTGCTCGGCGTGGTCCTGACCGGCCTGGTCGGTCGCGACGCGGACCGGGTCGCCGAGGCTCAGCGCCGCCGCGAACTCGCCGCCTCCCTCTAGCTTGATTTTTAACCCGTGCGGCGTGGCCGGGGATTGACGGACTTCGTCTTCGTTGCGGTCGGTGTCTTGGCGTTCGTGGTGGTCGCGGTGTGGACGTCGTAGCGCGGGGTGGGGTGGTTGTTGCGGCGGCCGGGTGGCCGTCCTGGTCCTGGCCGGGCGGGTTTGGGTGCACCGGCCGGGCAGGTGGCCTTCGCGCGCAGGTGCCGAAACCCGCGGCGGACGCGGGCGGGTGACAGACGCTGTGGTGGTGCGGGTTTCTCCCAGGGGCGGCGCAGGTCGGTGGCGAGGGCGCGGGCCAGCCGGAGTTGGGTGTAGGCGGCGAGGATCATCCAGGTCCATCGGTCGGCGGCCTGCGGCGTGCGGATCTTCGGGCAGGTCCAGCCGAGGGTCTGTTTGAACAGGCGGAACGTGTGTTCGATGTCGAAGCGGCGCAGGAACGTCTGCCAGAGCCGGTCGACATCAGCGGTGGTGGCGTCGACGCCGGACCACCACAACCAGACCGGCTTCGGGGTCGCGCCGCTGGGCAGGTGCTCGACTTCCAAACGGATGACGGTTCCCTCGATGACCGGCAGCATCTTCGCCGAGTCGATCCAGGCGGATCGGTGGGTCAACCGTGGGTGCAACCGGTCCCAGGCTCGAGCCCACGCCGTGCCGTAAAGACGGGTGTCGGCAACGGTGGCAGCATTCGGTTCACCCCAGGTGGAGGGATCACCGAAGACGAACTCGTCGCCGTGCCTGCGCGGTCGGCCGATCGTCCCGGGTTGCCGGGCTGGCACTGCCCGGCGTAGTACCCGGTCGGAGCGCATCCGAGCGAGGACTTGCACGGGCAGGTCACGCAGGAGGAACGCAAGGCGGGGCGCGTCGTAGCCGGCGTCGGCCACGACCAGGATCTCCAGGTCCCCGGCCTGCCACTGCCCGGCCGCGATCAGACGCCCCACGATGTCTCGCAACTGCCCAGCGGTGACCGTGGCCGCGTCATCACCAGGCGCCAGCCGCACCGCGTCCAACGGCGCGGTCCACGAACTTCGGCCCGATTCCAGGGCCACGACCATCGAATACGGCCAGCCCGGGATCATGATGGTCTGATCCTTGCCGCGTCCGTAGGTGTGGCACAGGATCCGCTGCGGTGAGGTGTGCGCGTCCGGCCGCAGCCAGCAGGTGATGTCGACCGCCAGGACGAGACGGCCGTCGGCTGCCCGCGGCAACGGCACCCCGGCGAGGGCGGTGCGCAGCCGATCGACGTCCAGCCGCCCGCAGGCGAGGGCGTCATATAACGCCCCATGCCCCCGGCGGTGCTCACCCACCAGCGACAACTCCACCAACGACCGGACCGGCCCGTCGGCGCACAACACCGCGTCCGTCAGGTCGAACAACGCGTCAGCCCGAGCAGTCAAGCAGTCGTAGAACTCTCGCCGGAACCTGCCCAGGTCCCCGACGGCATCAGCCGAACCGCGGTCATGCACACTGATCACCAGAACAGCCCTTGGTCATTGATGCTCTTCCCTAGACAAGAAGATCATCGACCAAGGGCTGTTTCCGTGATCAGTCAGGGTCCCCACAGGCCCCTCGGAGGTTAAAGATCAAGCTAGGGCGCGCAAGAATTCGTCGACAGCAGTGGCAGTCCGGCCCGGCTCCATGAATGGCCGGGCCGGACGTCGCAGAGCCAGGGCGGTGAAACCCGTACCGCCGGCACGGCCCAGCTCAGCGTGCCGGCTGCGCACGAACCCAGGCGTGAGCCTCTTCCACCTCGGCGACGACACCGACCCCCGCGGGGGCCCCGACCCGCCGCACGACAACGACGGGCAGCCCGCGCTCGGCCGCGACGTCCAGTTTGGCCTCCGTGTGGGCACCGCCTGAGTCCTTCGTCACCAGGACGTCCACGCCGGCCATCACGCCACGCTCGTGCTCGACCGGGTACGGCCCGCGGCTCTGCAGGAGCGTCCAACGGGTAGGCAGCATGATCTCGGGCCGGTCGACGACGCGTACCAGGCACCGGTGTTCATGCAGCGGACCGACGAAGCGGTGCAGCGACTGACGGCCGACTGTCAAGAACGGCCGCTCGCCCAGTTGCGCGGTCACGCGCGCGGCCTCATCGTGGTCGTCGGCCCAGTGCCACCTCGCCGCGTCCGGCCGCGTCGACCATCCGGGGCGCTCCAGACGCAGCAGCGGCACCCCCGCCCGGCGGCATGCCACCGCAGCGTTGGCGCTGATCCGCTCGGCGAACGGGTGCGTGGCATCGACCACCACGTCCACCGCCTCGACGTCCAGGTAGCCGACGATCCCGTCCACCCCGCCGAACCCGCCCACACGCACCTCACCGGCGGGGAGCCGCGGACGAGCGACCCGCCCGGCAAGCGACGTCACCACCTCGTCGCAGTCCGACACCAGTCTCTGCGCCAGCGAACGCGCCTCCCGCGTCCCGCCGAGCACCAGCACCCTCACCCGTTGCTCCCATCACCGGAACCGCCCGAGCTCGTCCTCGGCGAGAGCAGACGGCGCCTCGACGTCCAGATGCTGCCGAACCGGCTGGTGGCGGTCACAGACCGACAGCTTAGCCAAGCCGCCGTGCCCGCAGGACTGCTCGTGGCGGCGGCGAGCGGCGGGAGGCGGGAGCAGCCACGGCACCGCGGAAACCTCGTCCGGGGCGTGCTCGCTCAGCCACCAGCACAGCTTCCCTGCCGCGCCGGCCGGCGAGGGTCATTGCAGGGGCGTGCCGATCCGAAGCCGGTTGCCGTCAGGGTCGTGCAGCTCGATCTCACGCGCCCACGGAGCATCCTTCGCCTGCACATCGAACTCGGAGGCGATGGCCTCGACGTCACGGACGCGGAGGTAGACCAGCGTGTCGGGGCGGGCATCTCCCTTGTGCTCCGACAAGAACAACCGCACCGCGCCCCGGGCGACCTCGACGAACGCGGGAAGTCCCGATTCGAAGCGGTGTTCCCACTGCTTGGTGAAGCCCAGACGCTCGTACCAGGCAACCGCCGCCGCAGCGTCCTCGACGCGAAGAATGGGAATGACTTCCTCGTTCATGGCGCCATCGTCGCAGACCACACGATTCTTCCTCCGGCGCGTTCGCGGTCGTAGCAGGCGCGCCGGCGCCGCCGTCGCTACCGGATGCCGACGAAGAACCGGGTCTGGTCACTGCGGTGCAGCGCGTGGTACGCCTCGAAGCGGACGCCGTCGGGCAGCCAGGCGACCGACTCGATGGCGAGCAGGGGCGTCGAGGTGGTGACTTCGAGCAGCTCGGCGTCCTCGGGGTCGGGGAAGACTGCCTCGATCCAGCGGTCGGCCGCGGCGGCCTCCAGCCCGTACCGGCGGCGCAGCACGTCGTAGAGGGACTGGTTCTCCAGCACGGCCCGCTCCAGGCCGGGCACCAACCGGGCCGGTAGCGCGGTGTCGACGAGCAGCCACGGCTGGCCGTCGACGCGGCGGAGCCGGCGCATCCGGACCACGGGCTCGCCGGGCCGGATCTGGAGCAGTTCGGCCTCGTCCTGGTCGGCCTCGGCGAGTTCCTGCCGGATCGTCTGGGTGGTGACCCGGCGCCCCGACTCGCGCAGGTCGTCGGCGGATCCGGAGACCGAGCCGACGAACCGCAGCTCGGTCTTGCGCGGGGCGACGAACGCGCCGCGACCCTTCACCTTGTAGATCATCCGCTGCTGGACGAGCTCGCGCAGGGCTTCCCGGACGACGGTGCGGGACACGCCGTAGCGGACGCTGAGCTCCGCCTCCGAGGGCAGCGGCTGATCCGGCCCGATCTCGCCGGACTCGATCTGACCCCGCAGGGTCCGCATCAGCTGCATCCACAGCGGTTCGGCCCCGTCCCGGCTCAACCGCGGGTACGTCATCGTCATGGGTTCCTCTCCCCGTCGACCGGACACAGCATGCCACGATCCAAACGTCCTGTCATGACAGGCTGCGTAGTGATCCGCAACGCCGAGGCGCAGGTCGTTACCGCAATGTAACCACGATCACTGTGATGTGAAACACGTTCTTAACGCAGGCCTAGCGCACCTGTCACTACAGGTCTGTAATGACTGGCACGCGACGCCGCTCCGGTGGCCGTCCGCGACCAGCGCAATCGCATCCCGCTGCGGCGGGTCCGCTCCTCGTCTGGAGGCCCCACCCATGACCACCACACCCCCACTCCGGCGCCGTAGGGCCGTCGTCGCCGCCTCGCTCGCCGCTGCCATCGCCGCCACGGCCGCCGGCTGCGGCTCCGCCTCCGACGGCTCCGCCGCCGGCGATGGCGACAAGCCGTTCATCGCGCTGAGCAACGGCTTCATCGGCAACGGCTGGCGGCAGACGATGATCGCCAAGTTCGAGGAGGCCGCGACCCAGGCCCAGAAGGACGGGTTGATCGGGAAGTACAAGGTCGTCAACGCGCCCGGTGAGAACTCGGCGACCGAGCAGGTGGCCCAGATCAAGAGCCTGCTGGTGCAGAAGCCCGACGCCCTGCTCATCGACCCGGCCTCGCCGACCGCGCTCAAGCCGGTGATCCAGCAGGCGTGCAACCAGGGCATCAAGGTCGTGGTCTTCGACTCGGCGATCGACGCGCCCTGCGCCCACGTGCTGCTCAACAGCTTCAAGGACTGGGCGACGGCCGCGGCCGAGCCGCTGATCGACGGCATCGGCGGCACGGGCACCGTCATCGTCAGCCGTGGCGTCGTGGGCTCCCAGCCGGAGGCCGAGATGTACCAGACGACCAAGGACATCCTCGCCAAGCATCCCGGCGTCGAGGTCGCCGCGACGGTCAACGGCATGTGCGACGGGGCCAAGGCGCAGAAGGCAGTCCTCGGCGTGCTGTCCAGCGTGCCCAAGGTGGACGGCGTCATCGGTTGTGGCGACGGCTACGGCGTCGCGCAGGCGTTCTCCACCGCCGGCAAGCCGGTCCCGGCGGTGACCTTCGAGACCAACGGCCGCGCCCTGAACTACTGGAAGGACAACAAGATCGACAACGGCTCGGTGGCGGTCATGTCCGACCCCGGCCAGTCGGTCGCGGCGCTCTGGGAGGCCATCGACCTGCTCGACGGCAAGGACATCCCGAAGGAGCTGACCTTCCCGATCATGCTCGTCGAGCAGAAGGACCGCGACGCGTGGGCCGCCGCCCTCAAGCCGGACGAGTACGCCGCCTGGCCGTGGACGCAGGAGCTGTTCCGCAAGCAGGTCGAGGCGGCGAAGAACGGGTCCGAGCCGGTGACCCCGCCGATCCCGTCGGCCGCCAACTGACCTGAGCGAGTCGGCCGCCGGCCGACCGGACGACCAGGAGGAGCGATCATGCACGTCGACAACCTGCCGACGGGGTCGGTCTCGGCCCCGCCGCAGGGCGGCCCGCAACCGGCCGGGCGCCAGCCGGTGGTCACCGCCCGGCGGGTGGCGAAGACGTACGGACGCACCCGGGCCCTCGCCGGCGTGGACCTCGACGTCCGCGCCGGCGAGGTGCTCGGCCTCGTCGGGCACAACGGCGCCGGCAAGAGCACCCTGATGCGGGTCCTCGCCGGGCTGGAGGCCTGCGACGAGGGTGCGGTCGCTGTCGGCGGCCGGGAGGTGCCGCCCGGCGACGTCGGCCCGGGGGCGACCGCCTTCCGCACCGTACGCATGGCGTACCAGGAGACGTCCCTCTGCCCGCACCTGACCGTGGCGGAGAACATCTGGCTCTCCTCCCGCCACGACCTGCCCCGCGCCGGCTGGCGGCGGGCGGCCGCCGCCGCGGTCCGCCGACGGCTCGACGAGATGTTCCCGGGGCACGCGGTGTCCCCGCGGGATCGGGTGGAGGATCTCTCCCTCGCCCGCCGACAGATGGTGGAGATCGCCCGGGCCAGCCTGGTCGACCGTCTCGACCTGCTGATCCTCGACGAGCCCACCGAGTCCCTCGGTCCAGACGCCGCCCGGTCCCTCTACGACCACGTCCGGCGGCTCGCCGCCGAGGGCTCCGCGGTGCTGCTCATCTCGCACCGGATCCGGGAGGTCCTGTCGGTGGCCGACCGGATCGCGGTGATGCGCGACGGAGCCGTCGTCGCCGAACGAACCGCCACGGGCCTCAGTGAGGACGAGGTCCTCACACTGATGGGCGCCGAGGTGGCCGCGCCGACCGAGCCGGTCGCCCCGGCCACCGGCTCGCGGCCGCAGCGGCGGGTCGTCGCCGAGCTGCGCGGCGCCGGTGGTCACGGCCTGCACGACGTGTCGATCCGGGTCGGCGCCGGCGAGGTCGTCGGTCTCGCCGGTCTGGCCGGCCAGGGCCAGCAGGAGGTCCTGGAGCGGCTGTGGCGGCCGGTACGGCGGGACACCACCGTCGAGGGCGCCCGCGCGTACGTCCCGGGCGACCGGCAGCGTTCCGGCGTCCTGCCGTTGTGGTCGGTGGCGGAGAACCTGGTGGTCACCGCCATGCGCGGTCTGTCCCGTTACGGCGTACGCCGCCGGGCCGAGGAGCGCGCCGCCGTCGCGCACTGGGTGGAGCGCCTGGCCGTGCGCGGCGGTGCCGATGCGGCCATGACCGAACTCAGCGGCGGCAACCAGCAGAAGGTGATCGTCGCCCGGGCGTTCGCCTCGACCGCGGACCTCGTCCTGCTCGACGACCCCTTCCGGGGCGTCGACGTGCACACCAAGACCGGCCTGTACGCGCTCATCCGCGAGGAGGCGGCCCGTGGTCGCAGCGTTGTCTGGTACTCGAGCGAGAACGCGGAGATGGCGCACTGCGACCGCGTCTACGTGCTGCGCGCCGGGCGGGTGGTCGCCGAACTGACCGGCGCGGAGATCACCGAGGAGCGGATCATCGCCGTCTCCTTCGCCGAGTCCGGATCCGATCCCGAATCCGAGGGGGCCCCGCGATGACCAATCTGCTCACCACCGCCGCCCCGCCGGCGCTGCTGCGCCGCACGGCGCCCGCCGCGGTGAGCGCGGTCGCACTGGTCGCCATGCTCGCCGTCTGCGCGTCCCTGCAACCGGGGGTGCTGACCGTGCCGGGGCTGACGCTGGTCCTGTCGGCCACGGTACCGCTGGTGATCGCCGCCCAGGCCCAGATGATGCTGATGTCGGTCGGCGACATCGACCTCGGCATCGGCAACTTCGTCGGGCTGGTCACCGTCGTCACGGCCACCCTGCTGGTGGACTCCCCCGGCACCGGCGCGCTCGTCCTGCTGGGCCTGGTCGCCGCGTACGCGGTGCTCGGCGCGCTGATCCACCTGCGCCGGGTGCCCTCGCTGATCGCCACCCTCGGCGCGTCGTTCGTGTGGCTGGGCCTGGGGCTGTTCATCCTGCCCACACCGGGTGGCAGCACCCCGCAGTGGCTGGCCACCTTCGGGTCGTGGCAACCGGCCGGCTTCCCCGCCCCGGTGCTGCCGATCCTGCTCGTCGCCGCGCTGGTCTGGCTGCTCTCGTCGCGCAGCAGCGTGGGCGTGCGTGTGCGCGCCCTGGGCAGCAACCCGGTGGCGCTGCAACGGGCCGGGCTGCGGCCGTTGACCGCACGGGTCGTCGCGTACGCCGCAGCCGGCGCACTCGGCGTCCTGGCCGGCCTGGTGCTGGCCTCGCAGACCGGCGGCGGCGACATCTCGTCGGCCGCCAGCTACACCCTGATCACGGTCGCCGCGGTGATCCTCGGCGGCGGGTCCTTCGCCGGCGGCACCGCCGTGCCCTGGGGGGTCGCCATCGGTGGCGTGACCCTCGGCCTGGTCTCCGTCGTCCTCAGCCTGCTCGACGTGCCGTCGAACATGCAGTCGGCCGTGCAGGGCGGCATCGTGCTGGCCGTGCTCGCCGGCCGCGTCGTGGTCGGAAAGGTGCTCCGATGACCCCCCGTACCCTGACCCGCCCCTGGATCTGGGGTTTCCTCGCCGCCGCACTGGTCTGGACGCTGATCCTGGCCATCTCCGACTCCGGCGGCGGGCAGACCGTCTCCCTGGCCCTCTCGCTCGCGCCCTACCTGGTCATCGTGGGCCTCGGCCAGATGCTCGTGATCACCGCCGGGCCGGGGAACATCGACGTCTCGGTGGCGTCGATCATCTCCCTCGCCGGCTTCGTCTCGGTGCAGGTCGCCACCGCCACCGGCTCGGTCGCGGTCGGGCTCCTGGCCGGCGTCGGCAGCGGCGTCGCGATCGCGGTGATCAGCGTGGTGGCCATCCTCGGGCTCTCCGTACCGCCGATCATCGCCACCCTCGCGGCCGGACTGATCGCGTCCTCCCTGACGCTGTCGCTCGCCGACGGCTTCACCGCCGTACCCGACGAGGGGCTGCGCGCGCTGCTCAACCTGCGCCCGGCGGGGGTGCCGGTGCTGGCGGTCGCCGTCGCCGCGCTGACCGCGGTGGTGGCGGCGGTGCTCAGCCGCACCGTCTACGGACGGTCCCTGCTCGCCCTCGGCCAGAACCGGCCGGCGGCCGAGCGGGCCGGTGTCCCCGTCGCCCGGGTGGTCACCACGACCTACCTGGCCAGCGGCGCCCTGGCCGGCCTGACCGGCGCGCTGCTGGCCGCCTACATCGCCCCGTCACCGGACCTCGGCACCCGCTACCTGCTCGACTCGGTGGCCGTCGTGGTCATCGGCGGAACGTTGATCTCCGGCGGCCGGGCGGTGCCGGTGGGCATCTGGGGCAGCGCGCTCTTCTTCATCCTGCTCGACGGCCTGGTCAACCTCGTGGGCTGGAGCACCGCCGCACAGAACCTGCTCAAGGGCGCGCTGGTGCTCTTCGTGCTCTTCCTGGCCGGCGGGGGGACGCCCCGCGCCTCCACCCGCCGCATCCGCATCCCTCGGCGGTGGCAACCCGCCGCCGCAACCTCCACTGCAACGACGACAGGAGACAACAATGCCTGACACCGACGGCCTGCTCGAGGCCCGTGACTTCGGCGGCGACGAGCGCGGCGCTACCGGGTTCCACGTCAAGGGCGCCCACGCCCAGGACTGGGGACTGCAGAACCGGCTCGCCCGGATCTTCCGCCCGGAGGACGGTCGTACGGTCATGCTGGCCTTCGACCACGGCTACTTCCTCGGCCCGATGGCCGGCCTGGAGCGGATCGACCGCAACATCGCACCCCTGGTTCCGGACGCCGACGCGATCATGATGACCCGCGGCGCGCTGCGCACCAGCATCCCCTCGCACAGCAGCGCCGGGGTGGTGCTGCGGGCCAGCGGCGGGCCGAGCGTGCTCAAGGACCTCTCCGACGAGCACCTCGCCCTGGACATCGAGGACGCCGTACGCCTCAACGCGGCGGCCCTGGCCATCCAGGTGTTCGTCGGTGGCGAGCACGAGTCCCGTTCGGTGGCGAACCTCGCCCGGCTGGTGGACGTCGGGCAGCGGCACGGCATCGCCGTCCTGGGCGTCACCGCCGTGGGCAAGGACATGGTCCGCGACGCCCGCTACTTCCGGCTGGCCACCCGGATCAGCGCGGAGATGGGCGCGCACGTCGTCAAGACGTACTACGTCGAGGAGGGCTTCGAGACGGTGACCGCCAGCTGCCCGGTGCCGATCATCGTTGCCGGCGGCAAGAAACTGCCCGAGCTGGACGCGCTGACCATGGCGTACCGGTCGATGCAGGAAGGCGCCGCCGGCGTCGACATGGGCCGCAACATCTTCCAGAGCGAGCACCCGGCCGCGATGCTGGCCGCGATCCGCGCCGTCGTGCACCACGACGCCAAGCCGGAGGAGGCCTACGAGGTCTTCCGCGAGCGGGCGGCCGGCTCCGCCGCAGCCTGACCCATCCGTCGGGGGTGCGGGTCCGTCCGCGCCCGCACCCCTTCTCCTCGGGAGCCCACATGTCACACCCAGAGACCGATGTCGTCGACCTCGTCGTCATCGGTGCCGGCATCAACGGCCTCGCCACCGCCCGCGATGCCGCCAGTCGAGGGCTGAGCGTCGTCGTGCTCGACCAGGGCGACGTCGGGGCCGGTACCACCGCCACCTCGAGCCGCCTGATTCACGGTGGCCTCAAGTACCTCGAACGGTACGACTTCCGGCTGGTGCACGAGTCGATCCGCGAACGCCACCTGCTGTTCCGTACCGCCCCGCACCTGGTGCAGGACTACCCCATGCTCATCCCCTCCTACGCCGGCGACAGCCGGCCGGGCCCGCTGATCCGGCTCGGCCTGGCCGCCTTCGACGTGCTGGCCGCCAGCCGTGGGCGCGGACGCAGCCGCGGCATGTCCGCCCGGGCCATCGCCCGTCGCTGGCCCGGCCTCTCCCGCACCGGGCTGCGCGGCGGGGTGCTCTTCCACGATGCGCAGGTGCCGTGGGCGGAGCGGCTCTGCGTGGAACTCATGCTCGACGCCGAGCGCCTCGGCGCACGGATCCTCACCTACACCACGGTGACCGGCCTGCTGGTGCAGGAGCAGCGGGTGCACGGCGTACGCACCCGCGACGACCGGACCGGTCAGGTGGCAGAGTTCCGGGGCCGGTTGACGGTCAACGCGGCCGGCCCGTGGATCGACCGGATCCTCGACGGGCAGGTGGACAGCGGGCGGCTCAACGGCGGCACCAAGGGCAGCCACGTCATCGTCGATCCGTTCCCGGGCGCCCCGGACACCTGCATCTTCTTCGAGGCCGCGGCCGACCAGCGCCCGATCTTCGTCTTCCCCTGGGCGGGCCGGTACGTGCTGGGCAGCACCGACCTGACGTACGAGGGCGACCTGGACGAGGTGGTGACCAGCGACGCGGAGATCGAGTACCTGCTCGCCGAGACCAACCGGCTCTTCCCCAGCGCCGACCTCACCCCCGCCGACGTGCTCTACACCGTCGCGGGGGTGCGCCCCCTGCCGTACACGGCGGGGGTGTCGGACAACGCGAAGATCAGCCGGGGGCACACGGTGCACGATCACGGCCCCGCGTACCAGGGTCTGCTCACCGTCATCGGCGGGAAGCTCACCACCCACCGGGCGCTCGCCGAGGACGTCACCGACGCGGCGATGCGGCTGCTGGGCCGCCCCCGCGGCCGGTGCGTCACCCGGACCCGCCCGTTCCCCGGCGCGGACACCCCCGACTGGCCGGCGTTCCGCGCGCAGTTCCTGCGGTCGGCCGCGCCGCTGACGCCGGCCCAGGCCAACCGGTTGCTCGACATCTACGGCGTACGGGCCCGCGCGGTCCTCGACCTGATCCGGGCCGAGCCCGACCTCGCCACGACCGTCGACGAGGACTCCGGCGCCGTCGCCGCCGAACTGGTCCTGGCCTTCCAGTCGGAAGGGGCGGTCACCTTGGCGGACGCGCTGCTGCGCCGTACCCTGATCGGTCTGGGCCCCGACATGGCCGTTTCAACCGCCCTGACCTGCGCAAACGCTGTCGCTTCCCACCTGGGTTGGAACGCCGGACGGGTCCGGGACGAGGTGGCCGGCTACCACGCCGCGCTCCGTCGCTTCCGGCCCCGCGCGCTCGACCGTCCGGTGGTCGCCCCGACCAACGACAGGAGATCGTGATGACCGCTCCGCAGACCTGCTACCTCGGGGTGGACGTCGGTCTGACCGCCACCAAGGCCGCCGCCTTCGACGCCGAGGGGCGCGAGCTGGCCGTCGTGCACGCCCGCACCCCCCGCACCAGCGTCAACGCCCACCGCCACGACGTCGACATGACCGGCCTCGCCGACATCGTGCTGGGGTTGCTCGCCGAGATCACCGGCAAGCTCGCGGCCGACGGCTGGGCCCCGGCCGGCGTCGGGGTGGCCGCCCACGGCAACGGTCTCTACCCGGTGGACGCGGCCCTGCGACCGGTCGGACCGGCCATCGCCTCGTCGGACTCCCGGGCCCAGCACATCGTCGCGGCCATACCACCGCAGGACGCGCGCCGGCTGGCAAGGGAGACCGGCTCGATCCCGTGGGCCGCCCAGCCGGCCGTCCTGCTGCGCTGGCTGCGCGACGCCGAGCCGGCCGCCTACGCCGCCACCCGCTGGGCCCTGTCGTGCAAGGACTGGGTCACCGCCCAGCTCACCGGGATCGCGAGCGCCGACTACAGCGACGCCAGCGCGTTCGGCCTGGTCGCCCTGGACACCCGCGAGTACACGCCGACGGCGCTGGAGCTGGTCGGGCTGCCCGCCGACGACCTGGAGCGGTTCCCGCCGCTGCGGCGCTCCGACGAGGTGGTCGCCGGGCTGAGCGCCGCAGCCGCCGCCCGCACCGGCCTGCCCGAGGGCCTGCCGGTCATCGCCGGCTGCATGGACTGCGTCGCGGCCACCCTCGGCGCGGGCGGCCGGGGCCTCGGCGAGGGAACGATCATCGTGGGCACCTGGGCGATCAACGGCGTCGTCGTGCCGGCGCGCACCCCCGCCCCGGAGGTGACACTCAGCGCGTTCATGCCGGACCCGGACACCATGCTGGCGATGGAGGTCGCTCCGACCTCGGCGGCGAACCTGGAGTGGCTGGCCTGCGCCGGCGTCGCCCACCGGCAGAACGGCGGCGTTCCCGCAGCCGAACTGCTGGCCGAGGCCGCCGAGGTGCCACCCGGTGCCGAAGGGCTGATCTTCCTGCCCTTCGTCAACGGCTCCCCCGAGCACCCGTCGGCCTCCGGTACGTTCCTCGGCCTCGCCAGCAACCATCGGCGCGGCCACCTCACCCGGGCCGTGATCGAAGGCGTCGCCCAGTACCACCGGGTGCAACTCGACCGGGTGCTGGCCAGCGGTGCGGACATCGGGGACCGCCCCTGGCGGCTGGCCGGCGGCGGCGCCCGCTCCACCGTCTGGGCGCAGATCTTCGCCGACGTGCTCGGCCGGCCGGTACGCCGGCAGCTCACCAGCGAACTGGGCGCCCGGGGCGTCGCCTCCCTGCTGCCCGGCGCGGTCGGCCACGACGTACCGGAGTGGAGTGTCAACGACGAGGACGACCTGTGCGTGCAGCCCGGTCCCGACCGGGCGGCGTACCTGCGCCACGCGGAGACCTTCGACCGGTGCCTCGCCGGCATGGCCGGCGTCTGGTCGGAGGTGCAGCGCAACCGCGCGTCGGCGTAGACGGGTCGGTCCACTCGGTGCCGGCGGTGCCGGGGCGATTCGCCCCGGCACCGCCGTCACGAGGGCGCTCCGGCCGATCAGCTTCGGCGCCAGGCGAGGACGCCGGCCGCCGTCCCGAGCACGCCGGCGGCCACCTCCATCCGGTGTCGGGAGAGCCATGCCTGTGGGCTGCGGCGGTGCGCCTGGGAGGAGAAGTCGCCCCGCGCGCCGTAGTCGTGCCCGCCGGAACCGTCGAGGGGATGCCAGAGGTTGTTCGGCCGGTCGTGGTCGGCGGGGCGGCCGGTCTGCTGGGACTCATAGCCGGTACGGGCCAGGTAGCGGTCCAGCAGCCCCGGTGCGACGCGGTTGCCGAGGATGGTCAGGACGGTGGAGGTGCCGACCCAGTATTCGCGCCGACGGGGCCGCTCCGCGGCGGCGACGATCGCGCGGGCGGCCACCTCGGGTTCGTAGATGGGCGGTACCGGCTCGGCGTGCCGGGGCAGCCGGGACAGCAGCCAGTCGAACTGCGGGGTGTTCACCGCCGGCAGGTGCACCATGGTCACCTTGACGTTGCTGTGCTCGTGCAGCAGCTCACAGCGCAGCGACTCGGTGAATCCGACGATGGCGTGCTTCGCCCCGCAGTAGGCCGCCTGCAGGGGAATGCCCCGGTAGGCCAGCGCGGAGCCGACCTGGACGATGGTGCCCCGGTCGCGCGGGGTCATGTGGGACAGCGCGACGCGGGTGCCGTGCACGTAGCCGAGGTAGGTGACCTCCGTAGCACGGCGGAACTCCTCCGGGCGGGTCTGCTGGAACGGCGCGAAGACGGAGTTGAACGCGTCGTTTATCCACAGATCGATGGGGCCCAGCTCCGTCTCGATTCGCCGGCCGGCGTCGACGACCTTGTCGTGGTCGGCCATGTCGACCTCGATCGGCAGGGCCCGGCTTCCGGCGGCGCGTACCTCCTCGGCGGCGGCGTCGAGCCCGGCACGGCCGCGGGCCAGCAGCGCGATGGCGATGCCGCGCCGGGCAAGGAGCCGTACGGTGGCGCGGCCGACGCCCGCGCTGGCCCCGGTCACCACCGCCACCTGGATGTCCTGCCGCCGCCTGCCCATGCCGCCTCCCGTCGTCGTCTCCTGCTGCCCGCACTACCCGTCGCCGGTCGACCCAGTCACGCCGGGGCTTGCACCGCACCCGCTCATGTCGCACCGACCTCTTGTCTTCTCGTACTGCGAGCGCCCTCGTGCCGGTTCGCCGGATTTCACCGGTCGGTGGTCGTGCCGCGAGAGGCGGTTCCCGGGACCGGGCGCGGGTAGGCTGCGGCAGGGTGAGCGACGATCCCGGCCGGCGAGACCGTGAGGACGACGCCCGGCTCAACGGCCTCGCCCGCCGGCTCGACAAGCCGATGGGCGTCCTGGGTCTGCTCTTCCTGCTGCTCGTCCTGGCCCAGGCGATCGTCCACGACGAACCGCTCAGCACCGTGCTCACCGTCACCAGCTGGATCCTGTGGGCCGTCTTCGTCGCCGAGTTCACGCTCCGCGCCTGGATCGCCCGCCGCTGCGCCGGCGAGTTCTGGAAACACAACTGGTGGCAACTGATCTTTCTGGCAGTGCCGTTCCTGCGGTTTCTGCGCGCGGCGAGCGCACTGCGGGCCGCCCGGGGCGGGGGCGTCGTCGCCGCCGCGATCCGCGGATCCCGCTCCGCCGGCCGGCTGCTCACCGACCGGCTGGCCTGGCTCGCCGTGGTGACCCTCGCCGTGATCCTCGCAGCCGGGCAACTGCTCGTGGTCACCGGCTCCTATCGCAGCCTCCCCCGGGCCCTGCACGACGCCGCCTTCACCACCGTCACCGGTGAGCCGCTGCGCGTGGACGACACGTTCGCCCAGATTCTGGAGCTGGTGCTCGCCACGTACTCGGTGGCGGTGTTCGGCACGCTGGCCGGCGCCCTCGGCGCCTTCTTCCTCAGCCGCGAACGCGCCGAGGACGAACGCCGCCAACCGGACGAGTGAGTGCCGTCGTCAGACGCCGACATGGGAAAGGCGAGCGGCCGCGGACGGCCAAGCACGACGCCAGGCGGGCCATGCAACGAGCGCCTCGCCCGTACGACTCCGCGCGGGCGCGTATGACGGATACGGCGGCGGTGAGCGTTCAGTACACCCAGACCCGGGTCTTCTTCGGCAGCACGTCCTGCGTCCACAGCCAGTCCATCGCCGGCAGCGTCACCCGCACACACCCGTGCGACGCCGGATACGGCGGGACGCTGGTGTATCCGTGAATCGCGATCCCCTGCTCCTGGAAGTACTTCGGCCGGTACAGCCGGCCGAGCGGGCCGTCGCGCCAGCCGTCGACCTGCCAGTCGATGGTCCACCTGCCGCGCGGGGTGTCCGCCAGGTAGGTCTCCCCCTGGTAGGTGTAGTGCTCGAACGTGCCGGTCGAGGTGTTGAAGATCCGGCTCACCTCGCCGTCGTCGACGATCATCAGCAGTTGCCGGTTCAGATCCACCTCGGCGAGGTGGCCGTCGGTGCTGCGGGCGTCCGGGCGCCTCCCGTCGTCGAGCGCGGCCCGGGTCTTCGCGCCGACGATCCCGTCCGGGCGCAGGCCGGCGGCCTTCTGGAGCGCGTAGACCGCCTGCTCGGTGAGCAGGCCGAAGGTGCCGTCGGACTCGCCGACCCAGTATCCGAGCCGGTCGAGCCGCTCCTGCAGTGCCCGGACCGTGTCGCCGGTGTCGCCGCGACGCAGGGCGTCCGGCGCGTCGCCGGCGGGTGTGCCCGACGGCGACGGGCTCGACGAGGGCGAGGGGGATGCCGTGGCCGGTGCGGGCGTGGTCGTCTCGCCCGCCGTCGGGGCCGTCGGCGTTCCGGGCGGCGGTGCCGACGTCACCGCACGGCTCTGGCCGGACGAGTTCGGCTCCGGTTCCTGCCCGTCGCCGCAGCCGGCCGCGAGCATCAGCAGGGCGGCGCAGGTGACGGATACCGTGATGTGTCGGCTTTTCATGATCAGCGTGCCGGGATCCCGGCCCACCCCCTTCGTGCGTCCGGTCGGGTTCCCTTTCCAGGTAAACAGACCCTTCGGCAGGTATGCAAAAGGCAGCACCGGGGACTACGGCGGGATGAGCCGCGCTCCGCGTACCCTTCGGTCCCGCCTGGCGGCGGTGTGGTCAGGGTTCTGGCTGGTGCCGGCGGCGTTCGCCGCCGGGGCCGTGCTGCTGGCCCTCGGACTGTCGGTGGCCGAGCTGCGGCTGGGCCTGCCGACCGGCGGGTTCCTGCCCAGCAGCGTGGCCGGCGCCCGGTCGCTGCTGTCGTCGATCATCACCGCGATGATCTCGTTCACCGCGCTGGTCTTCTCGATCACCGTGGTGGCCGTGCAACTCGCCAGCAGCCAGTACTCGCCCCGGGTGCTGCGGACCTTCCTGCAGGACCGGGTCACCCAGGCCGCGCTGGGCACCTTCCTGGCGACCGCGCTGTTCGCCATGGTGGTGCTGGCGGCGCTGCCGGCCGACGCCGAGGCCCGGCTGCCGGAACTCTCGCTCGCCGTGACGATGACGCTCGTGCTGGCCAGCAGCGGGCTGTTCGTCTACTACCTGCACCACGTCACCACGGTCATGCGGGTCTCGCACATCATCGCGGCGGTCGGCGGCCAGTGCCGCCGGGTGATCGAGGAGCAGTATCCGGTCGGCCCGGCCGCCCGGCCCGTCACGCCGCTGCCACCGCCGGTGCAGGTGATCACCACGGTGCAGCCCGGCATGGTCGAGCACGTCGACCTCAGCCGGCTCGCCGCACTCGCCCGCGAGCACGACTGCGCCCTGTCGGTCCTGCCCGCGCCGGGCGACTTCGTGGTGGCCGGGCAACCGCTGATCGCGGTCCATCCGCTGCCCGGCGGCCCCTTCCCGGCGTCCGTACCGGAGGCGCGGGCGTGCGTCGCGGTGAGCCTCGGCGTCGAACGGACCCTCGGCCAGGACGTCGGGTTCGGGTTCCGGCAGCTGACCGACATCGCCGAGCGGGCCCTGTCACCTGGGATCAACGACACCACCACCGCGGTCCGCAGCGTCCAGGAGATGCACGACCTGCTGCGCCGCCTGGCCGGCCGGCCCGGTCACCGCCTGCTCGTCGACGATCCCGACGGCACCCCACGCGTACGGGCGCGGGCGCAGGACTTCGACGGCTTCCTCGCGGTCGCGGTCGACGACGTCCGGCGGGCGGGCCGCGACCAGCCGCGGGTCACCCGCCTCCTGGACGACGTGCTCGCCGACCTGCGTTCCGTGGCGTTGCCGGAACATCTGCCCGACATCGCCCGCAGGACCGTAGACCGGGAGGCATGAGCCGCCGGTGCCGGGGAAGGCGGCGGTACGAGTCCGCGCCGCACGGCGTACCCGGAGGGAGTGCCATGACCGCGTCCAGCGAGCCCGCCCGCGGGGCCGGCGCATCGACCCGCGCCGGCCGAGCCGGTACGGCGGCCAAGACCAGCACGGCGGCCGCTTTCGCGCTCGTGTTCGGCGTGGCCGCCCTGTTCAGCGTGCTCACCGCCATCCTCGCCTGGATCGGCGTGGTGCTCGCCGTCGTCGGCATCGTCCTGGGTATCGCGGGGCTCAAGATGGCCACCCGACCGGGGGTGACCGGCCGAGGGGTGGCCATCGGTGGTCTGGTGCTCAGTGTGATCGCCCTGCTGCTCGGACTGGCGCTCGGCGCGGGCATCACGACGTTCCTCAACAACGAGGGTGCGGTGGACCGGCTCCAGCAGCAGGTCGACGACCTGCGTGACCGACTCGACAGCTAGCCCTCAGTCCCACACGGTCACGTCCTCGGCGGCGAGCGCAGGACCGCCCTCGAAGTCGCGGTACGCGCCCGAGGGCCCGAGCTGGTAGCGGTCGGACAGGTCGCGGTACGAGAAGTCGATGACGGTGCCGACCACGGTCACCAGTTGCGGCGGTTCCGCGGTGGCCTTGCCGGTGGACAGCACCAGCAGCGTCCCGTCGGTGAAGTCGACGTCGCGCACCACGAACGCGGTGCCGGTGATGACGCGGTCGACCGTGGCGGTCACGGTCAGGCGCGCGCCCACCTCGGCGCGGGCGACCGTGCCCAGCCGGACGGTGGAGGTCGGCTCCGGCGTCGGCTGTGGGTCCGCCGGCCGGCCGGCGCAGCCGGTGACGAGCAGCGCCACTGCCGACAGGGCCGCCAACTGCCTCCGCCGTCGCGGCTGGGCCGGGCTCATCCCACGGTCCAGGGGAGCGTGGGATGCAGCACGGCCTCCGTCAGTGCCAGCGTCCGCCACCGGGTCACCTCCTGGTACTCCGGGTCGGCGACCATCCGGCTGAACGCCGACCGGCTCGGATAGCGCACCAGCAGTACCGCGTCCCACGCCTGCCCCTCCTCTGCCACCAGCGCCGGTCCACCGTCACCGGCGTAGAGCACCTCGCCGCCGTAGCGGGGCAGGAACGTCTGCCGCAGGGCGGCGCCGTACCGCTCGTAGGACTCCCGCCCGCCCTCGGCGAAGCGCAGCAGGTTGAGCATGACCACCGGACCGTCGGGGTCGGCGGCGAGGAACGCCTTCACATCCCGACCGATGGGATCGACTGCCATGACCTGTTTCTCCCGTCGTCCCCGCCTGGCGGCGTCACACCACGTGCACCCGGACGTTGACATCGTGCACCCCGGGCACGGCCCAGACGAGAGCGCGCCAACCGGGTGTCGTTCGTGACCGGACCGTCGTGGAACAGCGACGGCAGCCCTCCCGGGAAGAACCACGGGTAGGTCATGACGCGCCTCCTCACGTCTCGATCGGCGTTCTTCAAGCCCTACCCCGAGTGTTCGACCGGCACTACGACAGATCCATGACGATTCGCACCCGCCTTGGTGACAGGTGCAGGTTCGGGCGCCGGTCCCGCACCGGCAAACCGGAAAAAGGGAGGTGCGAGATGCGGACCCTGGCGGGCCGCTACCGCCTGGTGCGACAGGTCGGCCGGGGCGGCTCGGCCGTCGTCCAGCGTCCGTCTGCCGGGAACCCGCAGGATCACCACAAGCATCGGGTGGAGCAGCACCGCGATGCCGAGCAGACGTCGGAGAGCCTCGGTCTTCTTCCAGTCCTTCTCGGGATCTACCCGCCCGGCCGGCTCGTACCGCAATGCCGGCGACCTGCTCCGGGGCACTCGGACGCACGATTCAGCGACGGCCTGACGGGTAGTCGCATTCGTGACTCAACCGCCGCCGCAGCGGGGCAGCTCGGCGCCGCTGGTCGTGCTGGCTCGCCGGGCCCGGAACCTGGTCACCGGAACCCGTAGTCGGGCCAGCCGGGCGGGGCGGTTGCGGCTACGCCAATTGGAGATCATCGCGTTGATCGCGGCGCAGGCCGGTCTGGCGGCGGCGCTGTCCTGGTGGCTGGCGTTCAACCTGTTGGGCAACCCGAATCCGGTCTTCGCACCGACGGCCGCGGTCGGCACGATCGCCGCGTCGATCGGCCAGCGCACGCGCCGTACGGCCGAGCTGCTGTTCGGGGTGGGCCTGGGCATCGCCATCGGCGACGGGCTGGTCCTGCTCATCGGCACCGGCCCGTGGCAGACGGGTGTCATCGTCGCCCTGGCCATCGGGGTGGCCCTGGGACTCACCGCCCGGGGCGGCACCGTGGTCAGCCAGGTGGGTGGTACGGCGGTCCTGATCGCCACGCTCTCCTCCAGCCAGCAGAACCTGGAACTGCCCAGGATCGTCGACGCGGCGACCGGGAGCCTGGTGGGTCTGCTGGTGGTGGCAGTGCTGCTGCCGCTGCACCCCATGCGCGTCATGCGCCGGGCGGCATCACCGGTCTTCGACGCGCTCGCGGCGTACCTCCGGGAGACCGAGGCGGCGATACGGAGGAGGGAGCCGGACCGCGCGGTGCGGGCGATGGACGGCCTGCGTGCCATGGGACCGGACGTGGAGCGGCTCCGCGAGGCGCTCAGCGGCGCGGAGGAGGTGGTCACGGTCGCGCCGGTGAGGTGGCACTGGCGGCAGCACTACGAACGGTACGCCCACGGCGTCGAGCACCTGACCCGCGCCATCGCCGACAGCCAGGATCTCGCCCGACGATCGGCGACGATGGTGGAGTACGGGGAGAAGTTCCCGGACCACCTCCCCGACGCCGTGGGGGCGCTCGCGGACGCCGTACGGCAGTTGCAGCGGGAGGTACGGGCCGACAAGGCTCACGACGGAACCCGACGGCACGCGCTGCGGGCGGCCGACCAGGCGGGCCGGGCCGTCCGTGCCGGATTGCAGAACTTCGCCGCCTCCGTCGCCACACAGGTGCGGGTGATCGCCAGTGACCTGATGCGGGCCACCGGCTGTTCGGTGGACGAGGCGAATCAACAGACACGGCAGGTAGCGCGACGGGGCGAGCGGGAATGACGGGTCCACCCGTCGTGCGGACCGGAGTGGGCGGTGGACCGGGCGAAGCGGGCGGCCAGCGCTCGTCGACGCCCTCAAGACCCCACGTCACACCGAAGCGCCCTCGGCGGGTGTTCAGCCGGGGGCACCGCGAGCCTGCACCGCGTGTGTCAAGGTCATGAGCAGCAGACCGCCAACCAGATTGCCGGCACCGGCGAGCTGCAGTGGCCGAGGGCTGGAACGGCCCCGGTCAGGTCGCCTGCCGGTCGACGCCGGTCGTCCACTCGGCCGTGGCCGGCAGCAGGTGCCGCACCTCCGGTGCGCCGTCGCTCAGGTCCCGCGCCCGATACTCGGCCTGCTCGTCCGCCTCGGTCAGCCGGCCGCCGTGCTGGCGCAGATGCTCGTCCCACGACGGCACCAGGTAGACCTCGGTGTACTGGTCGGGCGTCTCACCCGCCCGGAACAGGCCCCACCGCATCGCCCCGGTGCGCTGCCGCGACCCCCGGACGTGCTCCATCGCCTCGAAGAACTCGGCCTCCCGTTCAGGCCGGATCCGGTAGGTGACGGTCACCAGCACCGGCCCGACCCGGGGGTCCGGCTGCAGCGCCAGGGCGAGCGGCGGCCGGTAGGCGGCCGGATCCCGGCTGGCCCCGCGCAGGTCGGGCAGCGGCCAGATCTGCGAGGTCACGGCCCCGACCAGCATCAGGGCGGCCGCCACACCGAACGCGACGACCAGGCCGCTGACGTCGGCGACCAGACCCCAGAGGAGCGCGCCCGCGGCCTGCCCGCCGCCCTGGACCACCTGGTAGACGGCCAGGCCGCGGGCGCGTACCCAGCCCGGCAGGAAGAGCTGGATCTCCGCGTTGACGTTGGCGAGCACGGTCACCCACGCCAACCCGGCCGGCAGCAGCGCGATCAGCACCACCGGCACCACCTGGACCGAGGCCACCACGATCAGGGCGCCGCCGTACAGGGCGCCGGCCACCAGCAGGAACCGGTTGGCGGTCACCCGGGTGCGGATCCACGGCAGCAGCAGCCCGCCCAGGATGGCGCCCACCCCGAGCGCGGCCAGCAGCAGGCCGTACCCGCTGGAGTCCAGGCCGAGCCGGCGGCTCGCCACCAGCGGCAGCAGCGCCCACAGCGCGCTGGCCGGGATGACGAAGACCAGCGCGCGGCGCAGCAGCCGGCGTACGGTCGGCGAGTGCCGCACGTACCGGCCGCCGGCGCGCAGCGCCGCGGTGAACCGCTCGGGCACCTCCACCGCCCGGGCGTCGCCGGGTCGCCACCGTATCAGCGCCATCGCGAAGACCAGGTACGCGAGCGCATTGAGGCCGAACACCGGCGCCACGCCCACCTTCGCGATGAGCACACCGGCGGTGGCCGGGCCGACGGCCCGGGCCACGTTGACGCTGATCGAGCCGAGCGCGGAGGCCGCCCGCAGCTGTTCGCGCGGCACCAGCTCGGGGATCAGCGCCGCCCAGGCCGGGAGGGTCAGCGCCTGGCCCACGCCGAAGGCGAAGGTGAGCGTGAGCAGCAGGGCCGGCGGCATCCGGCCGGCCGCGGTGAGCAGCGTCAGCGCCGCCGCCACCGCGACCAGGAACAGCTGTACGGAGATGAGCAGGTGCCGGCGGTCGAAGGTGTCCGCGAGCGCGCCGGCCGGCAGAGCCAGCAGCAGCATCGGCAGCAGGCTGGCGGTCTGCACCAGGGCGACCAGGGTGGACGCGTTGGCCTGGTGCACCAGCAGCCACTGGGCGCCGACGGTCTGCATCCAGGTGCCGATGTTCGCGGCGAGCAGGGCCAGCCACAGGCTGCGGTAGACGGCGGTGCGCAGCGGCGCCCATGCCGAGACCGACGGCTCGGCCGTAGCGTCGGTGGCGGTTACCACCGCCCGTCCGCGCGCAGCACGAGCTCGCCGGAGACGTACAGGTCGTCGGGGGCGAGCCGGAGCAGGCGCACGATCTCGGCGGCGACCTTTTCGGGCAGAGCGTAGATCTCGTCGAGGAACGGGTCGCCGGCCCGCTCCTGCAACCGGGTCGGCATCGGCCCCGGATGCACCTGCATCACCTTGACCCGGTTGCTGTGCTGCGCTTCAGCCAGCGACTCCACGAGGCTGCTGCCGAAGCTCTTGGTCGCCCGGTAGACGGGGATACCGGGGCGGGCCTGGGTCACCGCGATCGCGCCGACGTACACCACATTGCCGAAGCCCTGCCGGTGCAGGTGGTCCAACGCCACCTTGAGCACGTACGTGGTGCCGAGCGCGTTGACCTCGATCGCCCGGCGGATGCGTTCCGGGGACAGTTCGGCCAGATCTCCACCGACCCACACCGAGGCGCAGTCGGCGACCCCGCCGATCGTGCCGTACCGGTCGGCCACCTCGGCGAAGGCGTCGCGCACCTGCTCGTAGGAGGAGATGTCGCAGGGGATCCCGCCGCAGCGCAGGTCGTTCGCCGTCGCATCGACCTCGTCGGCCGCGTCGCCGAGCACGACCACCTGGTGCTCGTCGGCGAGCAGCCGGGCGACCTCGAAACCGAGGCCGCTGGTCCCCCCGACCACGATGAAAGTCTTGGCACCCATGCCCTCCCCCAACGCCGGGGCGCACGAGCGGTCTGCCGGTGCGCCGACGGTGGCTTCCCGCTGGCGTTGTTTCCACACCGGGTGTGGTACGTGCGTCCGCGGCTGAACCTGTCGGTGTACGACGTGCCCATGCTGCTCGGCGACGAGGCCGACCCGTTCTGGGACGTTACGGGCCGGGGCGTGGACGAGTGGGTGGCTCAACGGCTGACGGCTGCGTCACGAAGATCGGTGTTTTTCCAGCTGACCGGGCGTGTGGGTCGGGCCGGCCGGAGGACCGTTGCCTGAAGCAAAATGCGTCAGGGTGGAAAGTGTTGCGCTCAACTAACGGGGGCAGCGCGAATCAAGACCTGGGAGAACACCACTCAATGACCACCCCCTACGGCCCTGCGCAGAACCAGCCGCCGACCGGCCAGCAGCCGATGCCGCCCACCGCTCAGTTCCCGCAGGTGCCCGCCGGCCAGGTTCCGCCGCCGGCACCCGGGCAGTTCCCGCAGCAGCCCGGCCAGTTCCCGCCGCCCGGCGCCCCGGCCCCCGCCGCCCGCAAGCGGCCCTGGCTGATCCCCACCCTCATCGGCGTCGGCGCGTTCGTGGTGCTGTGCTGCGGCGGCTCGATGGTGATCGGCCTGGTCAGCGGCGACGACAAGAAGACCGGTGTGTCCGCCAGCAGCGGCATCCCCGCTGCCAGCCCCAGCATTTCCGCCCCCGCGGCCGCCGCCCCGAGCACGTCGGCTCCCGCGCCGGCCAAGCCGGAGCCGGCGAAGACGACCGCGGCACCGGCCCCGGCCAAGCCGAAGACCTTCGGCGTCGGCGACAAGGTGCGCGGCGGTGACTTCGAGTTCACCGTCAACGGCGTGAAGTGTGGAATCTCCCAGGTAGGCAGCCAGTTCCTGAACACCAAGGCGCAGGGCACCTTCTGCAAGGTCAACGTGACCGTCAAGAACGTCACGAAGAGCGCGCACACCTTCCACGCCGACGGCACCCTCTCCGCCCAGGACGCCACCGGCCGGGAGTACGAGGCCGACGGCGAGGCCGGGATCTACGGCAACAGCGACGGGCAGGGTTTCCTCGACGAGATCAACCCGGGCAACTCGGTGAAGGCGAACGTCTACTTCGACGTGCCGAAGGGCACGAAGCTGAAGACGATCACCTTCGACGCCGGCCTGTTCACCTTCGCCGAGGACGCCGTCGTCACCCTCTGACCGGCCGCCGGCAGAGAGGCGTGACCTAGCGAAGACAGCCGGCAGCCCCGGAGATCCTCCGGGGCTGCCGGCTGACAGCCAGAGCCGGGAGCGACCCGGCCCGGGTCAGACCGCGAGGGCCGCGCGCACCTCCCGCTCCGCCGTGACTCCCCCGTCGCCGTGCGAGGTGACCCGGCCGGATTCGAGGACGTGGTAGCGGTTCGCCACCCGCAGCGCGAACCCGAGGTGCTGCTCGACGAGCAGCACGCTGAAGCCGGACTGCCGGGTCAACTCGACGATCCGCTCCTGGATCTCGGCGACCACCGACGGCTGGATGCCCTCGGTCGGCTCGTCGAGCATGAGCAGGCGCGGCCGGGTGATCAACGCGCGGGCGATGGCGAGTTGCTGACGCTGACCACCGGAGAGCAGCCCGGCCCGCCGCCGCAGCAGCGGACGCAACGCCGGGAACAGGTCCAGCACCTCCGCCGTCGCCACCGCGCCGTCGCGCCGGCCGTCGGCGACGAGGCGCAGGTTCTCCGCCGCCGTCAGGTGCGGGAAGCACTGCTGGCCCTGCGGGACGTACGCCATGCCGCGCGCCACCCGCTCGTGCGGCGCGAGACGGGTGACGTCCTCGCCGTCCAGCTCGACGGTGCCGGCGGCCGGGCGCAGCAGGCCCGCCGCGACCCGCAGCAGGGTGCTCTTACCGGCGCCGTTGTGCCCGAGCACCGCGGCCACCCCGTCGGGCGGGACGGCGAGGTCCACGCCGTGCAGCACCCGGGAACGCCCGTATCCGGCGTGCACCCCGCGCAGGGTCAGCATCATGCCTCCAGACCGCTGGGGACCGGCCCGGCGTCGACCGGGTGGCCGAGGTAGACCTCCTGCACGCGCGGGTCCGCCTGGACCTGCGCCACCGTGCCCTCGCTGAGCACCTTCCCCGCGTGCAGCACGGTGACGCTGCGCGCGAAGCGACGCAGGAAGTCCATGTCGTGCTCGATCACCACCACCGTGCGATCCCGGCTCACCGTCTCCAGCAGGGCGCCCGTGGCGTCGCGCTCCTCGTGGCTCATCCCGGCGACCGGCTCGTCGAGCAGCAGCAGCCGCGCGTTCTGCACCAGCAGCATGCCGATCTCCAACCACTGCTTCTGGCCGTGCGCGAGCGTGCCGGCGAGCTGGTCGGCCCGGCCGGTCAGCCCGATGGTCTCCAGCGCGGCGGCCACCTCGTCGGGGATCCCCCGACGACGCCGGGCCAGGGTGGCCCAGCTCCGGCGGGCGCCCGCGGCGATGTCGAGGTTCTGCACGACCGACAGCTCCTCGAAGATCGTCGACGTCTGGAACGTCCGGCCGATGCCGAGCCGGCTGATCCGGTGCACCGGGCGACCCAGCAGCTCCTGGTCGCCGAAGCACACCGAGCCGGTGGCCCGCACCAGACCGGTGATCGCGTCGACCAGGGTGGTCTTGCCGGCACCGTTCGGCCCGATCAGGAACCGGATGTCACCGGCGGGCACCTCCAGCGAGACGCCGTCGACGGCGGTGAAACCGTCGAAGCTGACCCGCACGTCACGGACGGACAGCCCGTCCAGCCGGTCGTCGCTCATGCCGTGCCGGCTGGGCATGCCCTCACGGCCCTCGCTGCGCTCGGTGCGTTCGCTCATGCCGTGGGCACCTCCGCCCGCTCGGCGCGTCGTCGGCCCAGCGCCGGCCAGCCACGCCGGCTCGGCTCCGGGCCGGCGTCGCGGCGGCGGGCCAGCGCCCACAGCGACGCCAGGCCGCCGGGAAGGAACGCCACCACCACCACGAAGAGCAGACCCTGCAGGTACGTCCAGGTGCCCGGGAAACGTTCGGAGAGGGCGGTACGCGCCCAGGCGACCGCCACCGCGCCGAGCACCGGCCCGAGCAGCGTGGCCCGGCCGCCCACCGCCACACCGATGACGAACTCGATCGACGGGACGATGCCGATGAGGGCGGGCGAGATGATGCCCACCGCCGGCACGAACAGCGCGCCGGCGAGGCCCGCCATACCCGCCGCCACCACGTAGGCGACGAGCTTGACCGACGCCGGGTCGTAGCCGAGGAAACGGACCCGCTCCTCGCTGTCGCGCACCGCCACGAGCAGTTCCCCGTAGCGGCTGTGGATGAGCTGGCGGGCCAGCGCGAGCAGCGCGAGCAGGACGCCGGCGATGATGAAGTAGACCATCCGCTGGTTGACCGGGTCGTCCAGGTCGTAACCGAAGAAGCCCTGGATGTCGGTGAGCCCGTTGGTGCCGCCCGTGGTCCCCTGCTGGCCGATCAACAGGATCACCATGGCGGCGGCGAGAGCCTGGCTGAGGATGGCGAAGTACGCGCCCCGCACACGGCGGCGGAACACCAGTGAGCCGAGCCCGAAGGCGACGGCCATCGGCAGCAGCACCGTGGCCGGCAGCGCGAACCACGGGCTGGCGAACGGCCGCCACCAGACGGGCAGTTCGTCGAGCTGCCCGTACAGCTGCATGAAGTCGGGCATCCCGCCGGGACCCGCGTCGGCGAGCTTGAGGTGCATGGCCATCGCGTAGCCGCCCAGGCCGAAGAAGACGCCCTGGCCGAGGGTGAGCATGCCACCGCGCCCCCAGGCGATGCCGATGCCGACGGCCACCATGGCGACGCAGAGGTACTTGGCGAGCAGGGCCAGCCGGAAGTCCGACAGCGCCAGCGGCGCGACGGCGAACAGCAGCGCCGCGCCGAACGCGAACCCCGCCGCCGCGCGCAGCCGGGACCGGCCACCGGACCGGCTTCCAGGCGCGGTGCCGGCCGGGGCCGGTGCGCTGGAGGTGCTCGGCGGTACGGGTGTCACGGCGGTCATGCGAGGCTCCTGGTCCGCAGGGTGAACAGGCCCTGTGGCCGCCACTGGAGGAACGCGACGATCGCCACGAAGACGACCACCTTGGCGACGCTGAGGGTGGTGAGGTACTCCCCGGTGGCCTGGAGGACCCCGAGGGCGAAGGCGACGATCACGCTGCCCTTGAGCTGACCGATCCCGCCGACCACGACGACCAGGAAGGCGTCGATGATCAGGTTGGTGCCCATGGTCGGGCCGATCGGGCCGAGAAGGGTGAGCGCCACCCCGGCGAGCCCGGCCAGGCCCGAGCCGAGAAAGAAGGTCGTCCGGTCGACCCGGGCGGTGGGGATGCCGGACACCGCGGCGAGGTCGCGGTTCTGCACGACCGCGCGGATCCGGCGCCCCAACGGGGTGAGCCGCAGCGCCAGGGTGAGGGCGGCGACGGCGGCCAGGGCCAGGGCCAGGATGAACAGCCGGTTGTTGGCGACCGTCAGCCCGCCGGGCACCGCCACGTTGCCGGTGAGCAGGTCCGGCGCGCGGGTCTGCACGTTCGGACTGCCGAAGATGTCCCGGGCGAGCTGTTGCAGCATCAGGGACACACCCCAGGTGACCAGCAGGGTGTCCAGGGGACGGGCGTAGAGCCGGCGGATCAGCAGGATCTCCAGCAGCACCCCCATCGTGCCGGCGACCACGAACGCCACCGGCAGCGCGACCAGCAGCGACAGGCCGGCGCCGGTGATGCTCTGTTGCAGCACGTACGTGGTGTAGGCACCGGCCATGATGAACTCGCCGTGCGCCATGTTGATGACGTTCATCTGGCCGAAGGTCAGCGCCAGCCCGAGCGCGATGATTCCGGCCGGCAGTGGGCGCAGCGATCGGCACAACGGTGTCAGGACGCAAAGAGACGCACCTCCCAGGTGGCATGAGCTTCGGCATGGATGTCGGCAAGGGGGGCGGCTGCCGCGGGCAGCCGCTCGGGTGGGTCGTCGGCGGCCCGGGCCGCCTCGGCGGCGGTGCCGTCGCACAGGCCGGCGAGACCGACCAGCAGGGCCTGGACCTGGTACGGGTCGAGGCCGAGCAGGCGTACGCCCGCACTGGCCGCACCGGTCACCGTCCCGTGGGCGGCGACCGTGGCGGTCTCGGCGCGGCTCAGGCCGGCGGCGGCGCAGAGCAGCCCGAGCACCAACGGCTGGTGCGCTCCGCCGGGTGTGGAGGGCAGGTCGTCGAAGGACGCCTCCGGCCAGACGGCCCGGCCCGCGCGCAGCAGAGCCCGTCCCTGGCGACGGGACACCGTGCGCAGCGCCGGTGCCGCCGTCCGGGCGTCCAGCTCCGCATCGAGCAACGCCAGCGTGGACCCGCGTACGGCGGAACCGGCCGAGGTCACCGCCCGGTGCGCCGCCGCCGCGAACGCGGCACCGACCAGCCCGGCGGTGGCCAGCCGGCCGGCCAGGAACGCCTCCAACGAGGCCAGGCCGGTGACCCGGCCGGCGGCGACGGCGGCCTCCAGGCCGCCGGAGTGGGCGTGCGCGCCGGCCGGGAAGCGACCGTCGGCCAGCAGCAGGAGCAGGCTCGACGTCGCCATCAGAACAGGAAGTACCGCTGGGCCATCGGCAGGCGTGGCACCGGGTCCGGCTCCACCACCTGACCGTCGATCCGCACGGTGAAGGTGTCCGGGTCCACCTCGATGCGGGGCATCGCGTCGTTCTCCGGCAGGTCGGCCTTGCCCCGCGAGCGCACGTCCGCGACGGGCACCACCCGTCGCCGCACGTCGAGGCGCAGCCCGGCGTCGAGGGCGGCCGGCGCGACGAACGCCAGGCTGGTGGCCGGCGCCGCGGCGCCGTACGCCCCGAACATCGGGCGCGGCAGCATCGGCTGCGGCGTCGGGATGGACGCGTTGGCGTCACCCATCTGGGCGTACGCGATCATGCCGCCCTTGAGCACCAGGTGCGGTCGTACGCCGAAGAACGCCGGATCCCACAGCACCAGGTCGGCCAGCTTGCCCGGCTCGACCGAGCCGATCTCCCGGTCCAGCCCGTTCGCCATCGCCGCGCAGATGGTGTACTTCGCCACGTACCGGCGGGCCCGGTGGTTGTCGGCCGCGCCGTCGCCGAGCAGCGCGCCGACCCGCTCCTTCATGACGTGCGCGCTCTGCCAGGTCCGCAGGATCACCTCGCCCACCCGGCCCATCGCCTGCGCGTCGGAGCCGATGATGGAGATCGCGCCGAGGTCGTGCAGCAGATCCTCGGCGGCCATGGTGGACGGCCGGATGCGGCTCTCGGCGAAGGCCAGGTCCTCCGGCACGGACGGGTTGAGATGGTGGCAGACCATCAGCATGTCCAGGTGCTCGGCGAGGGTGTTGGCGGTGTACGGCCGGGTCGGGTTGGTCGACGACGGCAGCACGTTGGGCTCGCCGGCCACCGTGATGATGTCCGGCGCGTGCCCGCCTCCCGCGCCCTCGGTGTGGTACGAGTGGATGGCCCGGCCGGCGATCGCCCGCAGCGTGTCGGCCACGAAACCGGCCTCGTTGAGGGTGTCGGTGTGGATGGACACCTGTACCCCGGAGGCGTCCGCCACCCGCAGGCAGGCGTCGATCGCCGCCGGTGTGGTGCCCCAGTCCTCGTGCAGCTTGAAACCGCCCGCGCCGGCGCGCAACTGCTCCCACAGCGCCTCTTGCGAGACGGTGTTGCCCTTGCCGAGCAGCAGCACGTTGACCGGCAGCGTGTCCAGCGCCTCGTGCATGCGGGCCAGGTGCCAGGCGTTCGGGGTGACCGTCGTGGCCCGGGTGCCCTCGGCGGGGCCGGTGCCGCCGCCGACGAGTGTGGTGATGCCGCCGGCCAGCGCCTCGGTGACGATCTGCGGGCAGATGAAGTGCACGTGGGTGTCGACGGCGCCGGCCGTGAGGATCCGGCCGTTGCCGGCGATGACCTCGGTGGCCGGGCCGATGACCAGCTCGGGGTGGACGCCGGGCATGGTGTCCGGGTTGCCGGCCCGGCCGAGGGCGACGATCCGCCCGTCGCGCAGACCCACGTCGGCCTTGACCACGCCCCAGTGGTCGAGCACCACCGCGCCGGTGATGACGGTGTCGAGGGCGCCCTCGGCGCGGGTCGCCCGCGACTGGCCCATCGACTCGCGGATCACCTTCCCGCCGCCGAAGACCGCCTCGTCGCCGCCCACGCAGTGGTCGGTCTCCACCTCGATCGCAGGCTCGTGTCGGCCAGCCGGATGCGGTCGCCGGTGGTCGGCCCGTACAGGTCGATGTAGCGGTCCCGCCGCATGGCGCTCACCGAGCCGGCCCGTCGGTCGTCGGCGCCCCGCTCGCCGGCGCGTCTGTTTCCGGCGCGTCTGTTTCCGGCGCGTCTGTTGCAGGCGCGTCTGTTGCAGGCGCGGCCGGTGACGCTTCGTCCAGCGGCCCGGCGCACTCGCCGCGGAGACCGGGCACGACGCGTGCGCCGCCGAGCGGGACCAGCTCGACGTTGCGGCTCACGCCCGGCTCGAACCGGACCGAGGTACCCGCCGGAACGGCGAGACGCTGACCCCAGGCGACGGCCCGGTCGAACATCAGGGCCGGGTTGGCCTCGGCGAAGTGGTAGTGCGAGCCGACCTGCACCGGACGGTCGGCGGTGTTGACCACGACCACTGTGGTCACCGGCCGGCCCACGTTGATCTCGACCGGGCCGGCCGCCGGCAGGATCTCCCCGGGGATCACGGGATCGGGTGGTGCACCGTCACGAGCTTGGTACCGTCCGGGAACGTCGCCTCCACCTGCACCTCCCTCAGCAGTTCGGGGATGCCGTCCTGGACGTCCTCGCGGCTGAGCACCGTCCGGCCGGCGGACATGAGGTCGACCACCGACCGTCCGTCGCGGGCCCCTTCGAGCAGGAAGGCGACGATGATCGCGACGGCTTCGGGATAGTTGAGTCGCAGGCCGCGCTCGCGGCGGCGGCGAGCGACGTCGGCCGCGACGTGGACGAGCAGGCGGTCCTGCTCGTGCGGGCTGAGGAACACGGGATTCTCCGGTGGGGATCGGCGTGGCCCGCTCGCCGTCGGCTCCGCGCGGAGCCGCGCCGGGCAGCACCACCCGGAGAACGAGCTGGATTCACACGACCGCCGCGACGACCGCCGGCGGCGTGGCCCGGGACTCCACCATCCCGGCCCGCGCGACGGGCACCCGACGGTGTCGGTCGGATGCGGACCGCACCGCCCACCGCTTCAGCAGACCGTAGAGGATCGTCACCGGCGGGGGCAACAGTGTGCCCGGGATGAGGGATCGAGCCGTGCCGGCGTCGGGGGCCGGGGTCGCCGACGACGCCAGGCCGCCCCGCGGTCCGCGGCGGCGCGGGTACGAGCGCGTCGATGGGATCACGACCGAGGGCCGGCCCGCTACGCGCTCACCGACCCTTGACGCATAGAACCCCGATTATTAAGGTCCTGACCGTAATGACGTAGACGAACGGAGACCCCCATGCCCTTCAGCCGTCGCACACTGCTCGTAGGTAGCGCAGCCGCCGGAGCATCGCTGGCAGTCGGGCATGGCGGGCTCTCGTCCCCCGCGTCCGCGGCCGAAAAGCCCCTGACGCCGACCAGTTTCGGCCCCGCCTCTTTGACCGCCGCCGTGCGCGGGGCCGCCGTCATCGGCGACAGCGTCTTCATCACCTCACGGTTCAACACACCGGAGGGCCGGATGCGGCTCGGCGAGTTCGACGTGCACACCGGCGAGCAGCGGACGATCGCGGACCTGGCGATCCCGAGCAATGGCGGGCAGAAGCTCGCCGCCGACGGCCGGTACGTCTACATCGGCCCCGCCGGCAGCGCGGACGTGTACCGGTACGACCCGCAGACCGGCGACGTCGTCGCGTGGTCCCGGGCCGGTGCCGCCACCACCTGGTACTACGACATGGTGGTGCACGGCGAGCACCTGTACATCGGCACGTACCCGGACTGCACGGTCAAGCGGATCCGGTTGGCCGACGCCACCGTCGAGACGTACGGTCGCATCTCGACCTCGCAGTACGCGGCGGCCGTCGCGGTCGACGACGAGTACGTCTACGGCGGCTCGGCCGCCCCCGGCACCCTGCTGATGTGGCCGAAGGCCGGCGGCGCGCCGACCAACCTGACGCCCTACCTCAGCGCCTCACCGGTGGGGATCCTCGACCTGGTCGTCAGCGACGGGATGCTCTACGTCGCCTGCGGGCGGCAACTGATCTCCTTCCGCCGGGACGGCTCGGAGCGGGTCTCCCGGGACATTCCCGCCGAGGACCGCTACATCGACCAGGTGACCGTCGGCAGCGACGGCAAGGTGTACGCGTTGTGCCGGCTGACCACCAACCTGTACGAAGTCACCACCGACGGCCTGACGAAGGTGGGCCGGCCCTTGGCCGACGTGGAGAACCAGCTGCTCGCCCCGCTGCCCGGCGGGGCGCTGCTCGGGGTGAGCGGGCTCGGCCACGTGTGGAAGGCGACGCCCGGCGGCACCGCCAGCGTGTGGCAGACCGCCGACCGGGGCTTCGGGTACCCGGAGACCATCCAGTCGATGATGCGGCACAGCCGGAACCGGATCTGGGTGGGCGGGCACTACGCGATGACCGTGCACCAGCCGAAGGCCGGCAGGAGCGACCGCTTCGACATCAACGGCGAGGTCAAGGCGATGGCCGAGGGCCGGCGTGGAGTGGTGTACGCCGGCCTCTACCCGAGCACCCAGATCGTCGCGATCGATCCGAACAGCTATGAGATCACGCCGCTCGGACTGCTCGGCAACGAGCAGCTGCGCACCAAGCGGATCCACCACGACCGGCACCGCAACCAGCTCATCGTGGCGTCCAGCCCGCAGACCACCAAACACACCGGCGCGCTGACCTTCATCGACCTGAGCGACAACACCTTCGACTCGCACCGGGAGTTCCTGCCCGAGCAGAGCGTGATGGACGTGGTGGTGCGGGGCACCACCGCCTACCTCGCCGGTGACACCTACGGTGAGGGCACCAGCGGCCCGATCCGCAAGGTGGCGCAGGTGGCGGCGGTGGACATCGTCACCCGCAAGCTGCTGTGGCGCGAGGAGATCAAGCCGGACTGGCTGTCGTACGAGAGCCTGTTCGTCGTCGGCAACCTCCTCTACGCGATGGGCCGCCGTCCGCGCGGGGCCTGGTTCGCCTACGACCTGCACACCCGGCAGATCGTGATGGAGGGCGACCTCGGCGGGTACGGCCAGTTCAACGGGGTCGACGGCCGGGTCTTCTCCTGGGTCCACTGGACCAACGACATCTCCGAGCTGCCGACCGTCCCCGGTGGCGAGGTGACCACCCTGTACGACAACGTGCCGCGGGGCTGGTACAACAACCCGTCGTTCCACTTCACCCCGGACGGCAAGGCCACCTGGGGGATGCTCGGCAACGACCTGGCGCTGTTCCCGCTGCCGAAGAAGAACCGGAAGTAACCGGCGGGCGTGGGGCCGTCCTCCCGGGCCGGGAGGACGGCCCAACGCCGTGTCCGCGGTCAGCCGGTGACGTCGAGGCGGAACAGCTCGGCGGCGTTGCGCCAGGCGACCCGGTCGGCCAGCGCCGGCGGCAGGTCGGCGGCGAGCACCGCACCGTACGCGGCGGCCGGGTCGATCAGGGTGGCGTCGGTGCCGAACAGCAGCCGTCCGGGGTCGACCGCCGCCGCGACGGCGGCGAAGCGGCCCGCCTCGGTGTGCGAGAAGCACGGTTCGAGCCAGAGCCGGTCCACCGCGTTCGCCGCCTCGACCGCGTGCCGCCAGCCGTTGGCGCCCATGTGCCCGGCGATGGCCCGCAGGCCGGGGATGTCCACACAGGCCTGGGCCAGCTCCAGCGGGGTGGCGTCCCAGGTGTGCACCAGGGCGGGCAGGTCGTGGGCGGCGACCAGTTCCAGGGCGGCCCGGGTCTGCGGCGAGCAGACCGGGGAGGCGGTGTAGTCGGTGTGGATCTTCACCCCGACGAAGCGGCCGGTGGGCAGCAGCTCCCGCAGGTCGCGTTCGGCGTCGTCGAGCCGGCGCGGGTTGACCGTCAGGTAGCCGCGCAGCCGGTCGCTGTGCTCGAGCGTCCGGGCCATGGCCCGGTTTCCGGCGGTCACGTCGTAGATCACCGCCTCGGTGGCCGAGGCGATCGCGAGGTCGATGCCGTACCGGTCCATCACGGCGAGGTTGGTGGCCAGCGCGCCGACCTCCATGCTGAAGAACCAGGGCCCCCAGTGGGCGTGCACGTCGATGATCATTCGGTCGGCTCCAGGATGCGGCGGGCGTTGCCGCCGGCCACGGCGGCCACGTCGGCCGGCGTGAGGCCGCCCCGGGCCAGCCGGAGCCGGGGTACGACGGCCTCGTAGAACGGCGTACGGGAGCCGTAGAGCAGCCGGCCGACACCCACGTGCTCCGCGACGGTCTCTATCGCGTCCGGCGAGTTGAGCAGCCGGGTGGAGGTGTGGAAGCCCGGTTCGTCGCGGGCGGCGACGACGAAGTCGCCCAGGTGATAGAAGTGCGTGTCGAGAAAGACCACGGTCGCCCCGCGAAGTGGGCGCCAGAACCGGCGGACGTCGCCGCCGGTGAGGATGACCAGGCCGGCCGCGGCGGCCCGGCGGGCCACGTGCCGGACGGCCGGGAAGTCCGCCTCCACCCGCTGGTCGTCGGGGAAGAGCCGGATCGCGCGGAAGCCCCGCTCGGCCAGCCGGTCCACCTCCCGCTCGGCCCCGAGCGGGTCACGCAGGTCGACCCCGCCGACCGGGAGCACGCGCGGGCCGGCGAGGGCGGCACACTCGTCGTTGCCGGTGGGCACGTCGAACAGGGCCGCCCGCAGGTCGGCCACCGCCGCCCGGCTGATCCCGTTCGTGGTGAGCGCCTCGACCACCTGGCGCGGGTCACCGGCCGGCCCCGGGCGGTCGGCGTACCGGCCGACCAGCACGTCGACGTCGAACGTGACGGCCGGCAGGTCGCCGGCGGTGAACGGAGAGGTCACCGCGACCCCGCCACCGCGAGTACCCGCGCCCGGTCGTCCGCGGGCAGGGCCGGGCCGTGCCTGTCGTCGGCGTACGACTGCGGGATCCGGCCCTCGGCGGCGGCGATCCAGAGCATCCGGCGGACGTACCCCTCGATCGGTTCGGTGAAGGTCACCTCGGCGAGACGGTCCAGGCGCGCCGAGGCGGTGACGAAGTCGGCGTACCGCCGCTCGGCGAAGGCCCGGAGCACGGCGGCGGTGACCGGAACCGCGGCGGCGGCGAGGCCGACGAGCGCGGCCTGCGCGCCCCACATCAGCGACGGCCCGAACATCCGGTCCTCGCCGGTGACGGCGAGCCGGTCGGCGGCGTGGGCGGCGGCGAGCGCGGCCTGGCAGGCCATCGCGTCGTGCAACCGCGCCACCTTGACCCCGGCCACGCCGGGATGGTCCAGCAGGTCCACGAGCCGCTGCGGTGGATAGGGCCGGACGTAGAGGTCGAAGGCGAGCATCGGCAGGCCCGCGGCCCGCCAGATCGCGTCGTGGTGGGCCGGCGCGTCACCGTCGACCGGGAAGACCAGCACCCCGGCGGCGCCGAGGGCGGCGGCGGCCGTCGCCTGGTCGGCGACCTCGTCGGTCCGTTCCCCTGGCCGGCCACCCACCCCGACGATCACCGGTACGCCGGTGGCGACGGCCCGCCGGACCACCCGGTCCCGCGTGGTGTCGTCGAGGAACGGGCCGCGACCGGTGTGGGCGAGCACCGCCAGGGCGTCGGCGCCGTCGGCGACCAGGCCCCGCAGGTAGCGGTCGAGGATCGCCTCGTCCGTCGCGCCGTCGCCGTCGACCGGGGTGGCGGTGGCCGCGACGAGGGCCCACCGCAGCCGGTCCCGCAGCGCTGCGGCGGCCGGGGCGATCACGCCGTCACCGCGGCCCGGACGGCGCGGGCGATCTCGTCGACGTGGTCGTCGGTGTAGCGCTCGTTCCAGTCGATCACCAGCAGGGTCTCGTCGACGAGCCGCTCCGCCACGGGGCAGGTGCCCGGCCCGTAGGTGGGTTCCCGGTCGGCGGGCGGGACGGTGAGCGGGAAGCGGGAGGTGCCGTAGACCGGGGCGTCGGTGAGCGCGGGTGCGTGGTGCAGCGGCTGGTCGAGGTAGCCGGCGCGGGCCGGGATCCCGGCCGCGGCGAGCGTCGCGGCGACCTGACGGTTGGTCAGGGGTGGGTCCAGCACCACCGGGAAGAGCCACCAGGCGTGCGCGTCGACGTCGGCGGGCAGGCGTACGCCGGGCAGGCCGGCCAGGGCGGCGTGCAGCCGGGCGGCGGTGCGGCGGCGGTCGGCGAGCACGCCGGGCAGCTTGGCGAGCTGGGCGCGGGCGACCGCGCCGGCCAGTTCGGTCATCCGGTAGTTCAGGCCGAGGCCGACGTGCCGGCGGGCCTCGTCGCGCGGCCAGCCCTTGTCGGCGAAGAGCCGCATCCGCCGGGCCAGCGCCGGGTCGTCGGTGACCGCCAGGCCGCCGTCGCCGCAGGTGATGTGCTTCCACTGCTGGAGACTGAAGCAGCCGATGGCGCCGGCCGTGCCGACCAGCCGGCCGTCGGGGTACCGCGCGAGCCAGGCCTGGGCACAGTCCTCGATCAGCGGCACACCGGCGGCGTCGGCCACCGCGCGGAGGTCGACGGCGGCGCCGAACAGGTGCACCGCGAGGATCGCGCGGGTGCGCGGCCCGATCGCGGCGGCGACGGCCGCCGGGTCGAGGTTCCCGGTGTACGGGTCGACGTCGGCGAAGACCGGCACCGCGTTCTGCGCCAGGATCGGTGCGACGGTGCCGAAGTCACTGATCGGGGACGTGATGATCTCGTCTCCCGGGTCGGGTGCGGCGGCGACGACGGCGCAGTGCAGGGCTGCCGTCCCCGAACTGGTGGCCACGGCGTGCGAGACTCCATGCCGGTCGGCCATCTCGCGTTCCAGGGCCCGGACCTCGGTGCCCCACACGGAGCTGAGCATCCCCGAGTGGAGCACCCGGGCGACGGCGTCCAGTTCCTCGGTGCCGAGGGTCCGGCCACCGGCATCGGCCATGCTCGGAAACGACACGTACCCTCCCGGCTTCCAGAAATACCGGGCCTGACCGTAATCTTGAGCTACGGAACATGCAACCCTTCGACCGGAGGCAGCCGTGACCATCGAGATAGGGGTCGTCGGGCCGCACGACCTCGTCGACGACGTGGCGGCCACCTGCGAGGAGCAGCCCGGCGTCACCGCTCGGCGGCTGCACTACGACCACGAGTCCCAGACCCCGGCGCTGGTGGAGGCGCACAGCGCGCAGGTCGAGGCGTGGCTCTTCACCGGCGTGGTGCCGTACACCCTGGCCCGGGAGGCGAACGTGCTGACCCGGCCGGCGACCTTCGTCGACTACACCGGAGCGACACTGCTCCAGGCCACCGTGCGACTGCTGCGCGACGGGCACGACGTCACCCGGATCTCCGTCGACACGATCACCGGTGCCGACGTCGCGGCGACGTTCACCGAGGCCGGCCTGCCGGTCGACCGGGTCCGCACCCTGCCGTACCGGGGCAGCCTCAGCTCCGACGACGTGGTGGCCTTCCACCGGCGGCAGCACAGCTCCGGCGCCCAGGTGGCGGTCACCTGCATCAGGTCGGTCTACGAGGTGCTGCGGCACGAGATGCCGACGTTCCGGCTCGTCCCGTCGATCCACTCGGTGCGCACCGCGCTGCGCCAGGTGCTGCTGTCGGCCAACAGCCAGGCCCAGGAGGACGCACAGATCGCCCTCGGCCTGGCCAACCTCCCCGGCGGCGACGACGGCCTGCTCAAGGAGGTCGCGACGCTCGGCGGGACGCTGGCCCGGTTCGCTCCCGACACGTACCTGATCGTCACCACCCGCGGTCCGCTGCACGACGCGACCGGCGGCTTCACCGCGCTGCCGATGCTGCGTCGCCTGGCCGACCGGCACGGTACCGTCCAGATCGGCTTCGGGCTGGGGCGCAGCGCCGCGGAGGCGGAGAACCTGGCGCGCCGGGCGTTGAGCCGGGCCCGTCGGGTCGGGTCGACGACCGCGGTGCTGTCGCTGCGCGGCGAGACCGACATCGTGCTGGAGTCGACCATACCGACCCCGCCGCCGGCGGAGGCGAACCTGGCGGTGATCGCCCAGCGGGTCGGCCTGTCGGTGCCCACCCTGCTGCGCCTGCGCGAGGTCCGCGCCGCGGCCGGCGACGAGCCGCTGACCAGCCGCGAGGTCGCCGCGCAGCTCCACATCCAGCAGCGCACCGCCCGCCGCATGCTGCACCGCCTGGAACTGGCCGGCCTGGCCGAGCGCCTGGGCAACCTCGCCTCCGGCAGCAGCGGCCGTCCGTTGACCCTCTACCGCCTGACGGTGTGACCCCGCCCGGTCCGTGCCCCCGTGGCACGGACCGGCCCCGTCGGAGGTCAGGCCAACCAGGTGTCGAGGTGCTCGGCGACGAACGCGTCGTCACGCAGGTGCGGGTAGGCGGCGTACACCCGGTCCAGTTCGGCGAGCTGGCCCGGCGACAGTTCCTCGGCCGGGTCCAGGCACCAGCGGCCGGCGAGCAGTCCCTGGCGGCGCAGCACCTCGTGGATCCCGGGGATGCAGCCGTGGTAGCCGTTCGCGGCGTCGAAGATGGCGGCGTTGGCGTCGGTCAGGTGACCGTCGAGGGTGAGCAGCCGGCGCAGCGCGATGTCGTCACCGCCGCGCGCGCCGCGGGCGTCCTTCAGCAGGCCCACGGCGGTACGCGCCCACACCGCCCACTGGCCGAGCAGTCCGCCGACGAACTCGACCTCGACCGGCCGGCCGTCCACGGTGATCCGGTGCGGCGCCACCAGGTCGGCGAGGATGTGGTCGTCGTTGCCGGTGTAGAGGGCGAGGTCTCCGGTGCGGCCGGCGGCGCAGACGCCGTGCAGCACGTCGAGGGTGCGGTAGCGGTCGAACGGCGCGACCTTGATCCCGACCACGGAGTCGAGGCCGGCGAGCCGGGCCCAGAAGTCGCGGGACAGGTGCCGTCCGCCGACGGCCGGCTGGAGGTAGAAGCCGATCACCGGCAGCACCTCGCCCACCGCCCGGGCCCGCTCGATCAGGGCGTCCTCGTCCAGCGGCGCGTACGGCGACAGCAGCACCAGGTGGTAGCCGAGCGACGCGGCGAGTTCCGCCTCGCGGACCGCCTGCGCGGTGTCGCCGCAGACGCCGGCGACCAGGATGGCCTCCGAGCCGGCGGCGGTCTCGGCGGCCAGTTCGAGCACCGGGGCGAGCAGCCCGACCGCCGGGTCGTGGATGGCGAACTGGGTGGTGTGCACGCCGACGGCGATGCCACCGGCACCGGAGGCGAGGTAGTAGCGGGTCAGGGCCCGCTGCCGGCGCTCGTCGAGCCGCCGGTCGGCGTCGAGGGCGAGCGGGTGGGCGGGGATGACGCAGCCCCGCTTGAATCGGGCCAGGGCCGTGGTCTGTCGGGTGTCCGGTGCGGTCAACACGGTATCTCCTAGAAGTTGCCGTCGCGGCGCTGGAATCCGGTCGGCTTGCCGAGCAGGGGAAGCCCGTCGCCGACCCAGTCCGCCGTCAGCTCGATCAGCTCGGCGACCGGCACGTCCGGGTAGCCGAACAGCCGGTGGCAGAGCTGCGCGTTGGACAGCAGCGCGGTCGGCGCCTCGGTGCCGGTGAAACGCGCCTCCCGTCCCAGCCGGTCGGCGAGCGCGGTGGCGACCTGACGGACCGAGACCAGCTCCGGACCCGTCAGGTTCAACACGAACGGCGGTGTCCGTGCGTGGTGCAGGGCGCGCAGGGTCACCTCGTTGGCGTAGCCCTGCCAGACGATGTTGGCGTGCCCCATCGTCAGGTCGACGGGCTGGTCGGCCAGCACTGAGGAGGCGATGTCGACGAGGACGCCGTAGCGCATCTCGACGGCGTAGTTGAGCCGGATCAGCGCCAGCGGGGTGTCGTGGCGCTCCGAGAAGTGGGTGAGCACGCGTTCCCGGCCCAGGCAGGACATCGCGTACTCGCCGACCGGCTGCACCGGGGTCGCCTCGACGCAGCCGCCGGAGGTGACCGGCACCAGCGGGTAGACGTTGCCGGTGCTCAGCGCGACGATCCGCGAGCCGGCGAAGCGCTGCGCCACCCGGCCGGGGAGGTAGGCGTTCGTCGCCCAGGTGGCGTGTTCCCGGCCGCTGGTGCCGAACTTGGCACCGACCAGGAAGACCACATTCGGCGCGTCGGGCAGGGCGGCCAGGGCGGCGTCGTCGGTGATGTCGGCCTCGACCACCACCGCGCCCTCGTCCCGCAGCGCGTCGGCGAGGCCGGCCTCGGAGAAGCGGGACACCGCGATCACCCGCGCGCCGGTGCCCGCCTCGGCGACGCCGCGCAGCGCCAGCCGGACCAGGCTCGGCCCCAGCTTGCCGCCCGCACCGAGGATCAGCAGGTCACCGTCGAGCTTGCGCAGGTCGTCCACCAGGACGCCGCGCGGCCGGGACAGGCGCTCCTCCAGGTCCCCCACGGTACGCATACCACCACACCCCTTCCGGATTAACGGTCATGACCGTAACTTCCGTCCCAGGGGGCGTCAAGGTGTCGAGGCGACCGGATCGGCCGCGGCGGTCAGGTCCGGGCGCGGGCCGAGGCGAGGATCTCCAGCACCGCCCGGGTCTGCTCCCACGGCACCGGGGCCGGCGCGCCGGCCACCATGTCCAGGAAGGCGTCCACAGTGGCCCGGTAGCCCAGTTCGTCGGCCCCGCCGCGCAGCACCACCCGCCGTTCCCCGGCGGTGGTGTACACGGTCACCTCGTACGACTCGCCCTGGCTGACCCCGAGCACCTCGACCGTGCCGGGCACGCCGTCGTCCCACTGCACGGTCAGCAGGCCGGTGTCCTCGGAGCGCAGGCCGTGGTGCCGGCGTACGGTCGCGGCTGCCCCGACCAGCCGGACCGCCGGCCCGAGCAGCGCGACGAGCAGCTCGACTCCGTGCAGGCCCATCATGACCAGGGTGCCGCCGCCCACCCCGGGATCGTCCTGCCAGGGGTTGTAGCCGGTGGCCCAGAGACCGACGTCGTGCCGGACGGTGGCCCGTACGGCGAGCACCTCCTCGCGCGGCACGTCGAACGCGGCGAACGCCGGGGCGAACCGCAGCACGGAGGAGGTGAGCACCAGCTCCGGAGCCCGGGTCACCACCGACTCCAGCCGATCGAGCTGCTCGCGGGTGGCCGCGGCCGGCTTGTTGACGAAGCAGGGCAGCTTCCGGTCGAGGATCCGCGCCAGCGCCTCCGGCACCCCGGAGGTGGGCACGGTGAGCACCACCCCGTCCGGGGCGGTGGCCAGCAGCGCGGCCAGGTCCGGCACCACGACGGCGTCGGGCTGTTCGGCCCGGAACCGCGCCAGCCGCTGCGGATCCGGCTCCCACACCACCAGCTCGGCGGCCGCCGCGTCGGCACGCAGAGTCCGGGCGTCGGTGTACGGGTGACTGGTGGCGAGTCCGGCGATGGCGATGCGCATGACCGCAGAGGCTACTTCTCCCCCGGGCCCCTCGCGACGCAGGTCAGCCGGTGGTGCCGAGCAGTTCCACGGTCACCTCGTGGCGCAGTGGCTCGCCGCGCAGGAACCGGTCGATCTCGGCGCACACGCTCGCGGCGGCCCGCCGCCGCGACTGCACGGTCCCGGCTGACTCGTGCGGTGTCAACAGGACGTTCGGCAGCGCGCGGAACGGGTGGCCGGTGGGCAACGGCTCGGCGTCGAAGACGTCCAGCGCGGCGTCCAGCCGTCCGCCGCGTAGCGCCGCCAGCAGCGCCGCCTCGTCCACCAGCGCCGCCCGTGCGGTATTGACCAGGAGGGCGCCGTCGGGCATCAGGGCCAACTCCCGGGCGGAGATCATCCCGGTCGTCTCCGGCAGCACCGGGGCGTGCAGCGATACCACCAGTGACCGGGTGAGCAGGTCGTCCAGGCCGACCCGCTCGACGCCGAGGGCGGCGGCGTCGCCGGCGTCCAGGTACGGGTCGGCGACCAGCACCCGCGCGCCGAGCGCCCGGACCAGCGCCAGGTACGCCCGGCCGGTGCGGGACGCGCCGACCACCCCGACCGTGGCGCCGCGCAACTCGCGCCGGGGCGGGGCCGCCTTGGCCGCCGCCCAGTCGGCCCCGGTACGCAACGCGTGGTCGAAGCGGTGCAGCCGGTGCAGCAGGGAGAGGGTCAGGGCGAGTGCCTGCTCCCCCACCGCGTACGCCATGGCGTCGCCGGCCTGGGTGACGCGTACGCCCCGGGCGAAGCTCGCCGGGGTGACGAACGGTTTCACGCTGGCCCCGGTGTGCGCGAGCAGCCGCAGCCGGGGCGCGGCGGCCAGCACCCGGGCGGTCAGCGGCGCGGTGCCCCAGCCGGTGACCACCACGTCGGCGTCGGCGAGCAGCCGAGCCAGGACGTCCTCGTCGCCGACGTCGTCCCCGGCGGGCAGCCGCACCTCGCCCAGCCGGCGCAGCGCCGCCCACGCGTCGGCGTCGAAGAAGAGGGACCGGACCTGCGGGGTCACCGCCACCGCGACGATCGGCCCGCTCATCCCTTGATGCCCGTGGTGGAGACGCCCTCCTGGAAGTAGCGCTGGCCGATCAGGTACGCCGCGAAGATCGGCACGAACGCCACCACCGAACCGGCCAGCAGCATGTTCAGCGCCACGTTCTCCTGTTGCAGAGAGGCGATGCCGGTGGTGAGGGTCCGCATGTCGAGGCTCTGGCCGACGATGAGCGGCCAGAGGAAGTCGTTCCAGTGCCAGAGGAAGACGAAGACGCCGAGGGTGGCGAGGATCGGCTTGATCAGCGGCAGCACGATCGACACGTACACCCGCCATTCGGAGCAGCCGTCCAGCCGGGCCGCCTCGAACAGCGAGTCGGGCAGCGAGGCGATGAACTGCCGCATCAGGAAGACGGCCTGCGCGTTGGCCAGGGTGGGCACGATCATGCCCCAGTAGGTGTCCACCCCGCCCAGCTCGGAGATGATGATGAAGGTCGGGATCATCGTGACGTGGTAGGGCACCATCAGCATCGCCAGGAACGACCAGAACATGGCTTCCTTGCCGGGGAAACGCTTCTTGGCGAACGCGTACCCGGCCATCGAGGCGAACAGCAGCACCCCGACGACGGACACGACCGAGTAGACGATCGTGTTCCACATCCACCGCAGCACGCTCTTCGCGCCGACGACCTGGTCGTACGCCTCGGTGGAGAACGGCCAGGGCAGCAGGCTGTCCGGGAAGGTCACCGGTCCGGTCGGCTTGAACGACAGCACGACCATCGCGTAGAAGGGGAACAGCGTGATCGCGGCGCCGACCAGCAGCAGCGCGGTGCGGGTGACGAGCCACCCCCGGCCGGCCTCACCGACCCGGTAGGGCCGCCGCCGGTTCCTCGGCGCGGTCGCCGGCTCGGTGACCGGGGCGACGGGCACCATGGTGTCGGTCATTGTTCCCTCCCGAGGGTGAGCCGCTGGACGAGCGCCACGACGATGGTCATCACGAACAGCGCCACTCCGATGGCGCTGGCGTAGCCCAGGTCGAAGTACTTGAACCCCTGGTCGTACAGCAGGTACACCAGGCTGTAGCTGGCCCGCACCGGGCCACCGCCGGTCATCACGTAGATCATGTCGAAGACCTGGACCGCGACCGTGGTCTCGATGACGGCCACGAAGAACAGCGCGGGCCGCAGTTGCGGCAGCGTGACGAAGCGGAAGCGCTGCCACGCCGAGGCGCCGTCGGTGAGCGCCGCCTCCTCCAACTCGGCGGGGATCTCCTGCAGGCGGGCGAGCAGGATGAGCATCCCGTAGCCGAACCGGGACCAGACGGCGACCAGGACGAGCGCGGGAATGACGAGCACGCTGTCGGCCAGCCACGACTGCTGCGGCAGACCCAGCGCGCCCATCGCCCGCGACCACGGTCCCCCCTCGGCGAAGACCCAGCTGAACACCACACCGGCGAGCACCAGGCTGGTCACGACGGGCAGGAAGAAGACCGACCGGAACAGCTTCGCGCCGCGAAAGGCCCGGCGGGTCAGCAGGGCCATGCCGAGCGACGCCAGCATCGACAGCGGTACGGACAGCACGGTGAAGACGACCGTCACCCGCAACGCCGACCAGAACGTGGGGTCGTCGAGGAGGCGGCGGAAGTTCTCCACGCCGACGAAGCCGGTGTCGCCGCCGATCGTGTAGTCGGTGAAGCCGAGGACCACTCCGGCGATCGCCGGCCCGAAGCGGAACAGGGCGAACAGCACCAGGAACGGCAGGACGAACAGCAGCGCCGTCCCCGCCTCCCGGGCGGACGGACCGCGGACGCGCCGTCGGCGGATCGTCGGTAGGGCAACCATCTGACAACCTTTCCGGCGGCTCGCGGTGGGCGGGGGCCGTCCACCGCGAGCCGCGTGTGAGCTAGCCGAGCAGGGGGTCGGCGGCCTTGGCCGCGTCGTCGAGGGCCTGCTCGACCGACTTCTTGCCGAGCAGGGCGGCCTGGATCTCCGGGGCGAGCACGCCCTGGACCTCACGGGCCTTCTCGTTCAGCGGGCCGACGGTGCTGTTGGCGACCTGCTTCTCCTGCTCGCCGAGGACCGGGTCGTCGGCGTAGAGCGCGCCGACGGACTTCTTGGCCGAGAAGAAGCTCGCGGCGACGTCGTACTTCTTGGCGTTCCCGGCGTCCGAGGCGAAGGCGATCCACTTGCCGGCCGCCTCCTTGTTGTCGGAGTTCTTCAGCATCGACAGCGAGCCGACGGTGCCGTAGCCGATCTGCTTGGTCTCGGTGAGGTGCGGCAGCGCCTGCATGTTCTCCTTGCCCCAGAACTTCTCGATCTCCGCCGGCAGCACGTGCCAGACGCAGCCCACCTTGTTCTGCGCGATGCGGGTCTGCTCGATGGGCGGCAGCGAGGTGAGCAGGCTCTTGTCGACGTAGCCGCCGTCGACGAGCTGCTTGACGAAGGTCAGCGCCTTGCGGCCCTCGGGGCCGTTGAAGGCGACCGATTTGCCGTCGGGGCTGAACACGTCGCCGCCCGCCTGCCAGAGCAGGGGGTAGAAGGTCTGGTTGAGGGTGTGCTTGACGTCGCCGCCGTACGCGGCGACGTCATACCCCTTGGCCTTGAAGGCCGGTGCCATGGCGAGCAGGTCGCTCCAGGTCTTCGGGTAGCTGGTCTGGCCCACCGCGGCGAAGACCTTCTTGTTGCACAGCGGGGTGACGGCGCTGGTCAGCACCGGAGCGCCCATCATCTTGCCGTCGATGGTGACGGATTCGACCACGTTGGGCAGGTAGTCGGCCTTGGCGGCGTCGTCGAGGTACTTGTCGACCGGCTCGATGTTGCGGGCGTACTTGGGCAGCTGGTCGGGGATGAGGTAGACGACGTCCGGTCCCTTGTTGCCGGCGATGGCCGTGGCCAGCGCCTGGTCCCGGTTGGCCCATGGGAAGATCTCGGTCTTGATCTCGATGTCCGGGTTGGCCGCCTGGAACGCCTTGGCGGTCTCGTCCCAGTACGCACGGTGCTTCGCCTCGTCGAAGATCACCGGGTAGATCCACATCGTGACGGTCTTCTTGCCGGAGTCACCGGAGCCGGAACCACCACAGCCCGTGGCCGCGAGCGCGGCGACGAGCGCCACCGCCACAGCCGACAGGCTCTTGCGAACACGCATCTCGCATCCTTCCGGGGGAGGTCAGGTGGGCAGTACAGTAACTTACGGTCCGGGCCGATACTAGAGCCGAACTGGACCGAGGTCACATCGTCACTGTTCGTACGCCCGGACCGAAAAATCAATCCATGCCCGTAATAGTCAAGGAATCCGATGAGGCCGGGGGCGACACCGCACCCCGGCCGGCACCGGTGCCCGGCCGCCGGCCGAGCGGGGCCCTCAGGCCAGGTCGACCCGGATCAGGTTGGTCGCACGGGTGGTGAAGAGAGTGCGTACCCCGTCGGTGACCACCTCCGGAGCGCCGAACCAGGACTGGCCCAGGCCGTCGGCCAGGACGGTGAGCGACGGCTCGTGACGACCGGCGCGCACCGTCCACAACCGCGCGCCGTCGGTCCCGAAGACCCGCTCGTCGATGACGGCGAGCTTGCCACCGACGGCGCCGACGTCGACCCGCCACAGGACCGTCCGGGTACGCGGGTCCAGAGCGAACAGCTCACCCTCGCCGGTCACCCCGACGAGCACCCTGCCGACCAGCTTCAGGTCGACGATCACCCCGTCGGCCGTGGGCTCGACGAGCCAGCTCAGCCGCTGGGTGCGGTAGTCGAAGTACCCGAGCTTGGCGCGCGTCGTCGTCGGGATGGTGCCGTAGCCGTTGATGATGCTGCCGCCGAGGAACACGCCGTGCGGGTCCGGGCAGAGCGACTGGACGGTCTGGTCCGGCAGGATGCCCCGCCAACTGCGCGAGCGCGGCCCGTCGAAGACGGTGAACGCGCCCTCCCACCGGCCGTAGTCCGGCTCGGTGGCCATCAGCACCAGGTTGCGACGCCGGTCGACGACCAGGGACGTCGGGCGGGTCTGTTCCTGGGCGGGGTCGACCCGGGCGACCTCGGTCGCGGTTCGGCCGCCGACCGGCAGAGTGAGGTGGCGGGCCAGGGTGTACACGCCCATGTGCGTCACCCCCTGCCAGGTGTCCATGTCCTTGGCCTCACCGCCGAAGGGCACCCGGTAGGTGTCGAAGGCCGGCGTGGGCTCGGTGGAGACGACCTGGACGCCGAGGGTGCCTCCGACGACGATCCGGTCACCGGCGTGGCAGAGCGACATCGGCCGTTCCGGGGTGGGCGCCAGCTCCGGGGAGCTCATGTCGAGCGCTTCGGTGGTGCGGGTCGTCAGGTCGTAGACGATGCCTCCGGCCCCCTGCACGGCCCAGAGCCGGCCGTCGTCGAGGAAGCCGATCCGCACGTTGGAGGCCTCGGCGACCGGTACGCCGACCAGGGTGGGCGTGGTGTCGCCGAGGGTGAAGCGGTACAGCGATCCGCTGGGACGGGTGGTGTAGAAGATCTCGTCGCCGCGGCTGGTGATGCCGACGACGAACGAGTCGCCGGGCGTGGAGAGGATCTGGTGGCTGCTGTGGTCGCGGGTGTCCACGACCAGGATCTCGGCGGTGGGCGAGATCCCGACCACGAGGTGGTCGCCGGCCAGGTGGCAGACCGCGCCGAAGGTCCGGCCGCGCAGGGCCGCCGGGAGGATGTCGGTGCGCGTACCGGTGCCGCGGTCGTAGGCGACGAGGCCGGCGCGGGAGCCGATGCCGCAGTAGACCGTCGTCTCCGTCGCGACCAGGTCGCGGACGTAGGTGTCGTCGGGGTCCATCCGGCCGTGGTCGGTGGCGTGCCCGGTGGCCGGGTCGTACTCCCAGATCCGGGCCGAGGGGTACGTGCCGACGAAGACCTTGCCGTCCGGCGACGCCTTGACGCTCCAGCCGACCTCCTGGTCGAGGTCGAGCACCTGCGTGACCGCGAGGGTGACGGTGTCCACCTTGAACAGCAGACCCGGGGTGTACGAGCTGACGAACAGGTCGGTGCCGACCGCGTCGATGCCCCACAGGCCGGGCACCCCCGGGATCAGCGCGGTCTTGGTGATCCGGCGTTCGGTCAGGTCGTACGCGGCGACCCGGGTGGGCATGATCTGCCGGGTCGCGAACCAGATCTCGTTGCCGACGCGGAGACCGTTGCCGAAGTTCAGCACCCGGGAGGCAGGTCCGAGGTCGGTGATCACCACGTCGGACGGCTCGGGCACACCGGAGCCCGGGGCGGCGTGGGCAGCTCGTGGAAATACGGCTCCTGCCGTTACCGCACCGATACCGGCGAGCACCGCTCGTCGCGATACAACTCCCGACATGATTTGCCCCTTCCGCAGAGACGGTTGCAGGGCCGCACCATTTACGGTCAGGCCCGATACTGGGCTCGACCCTAAAGTTGGGCATCAACCCCCGTCAACGGGCCGCGCCCGGCCCTTTACATTGCGGTCGTATTGCGAAAGGTATACATTGCAGTCGTATTGAAAACGGAGGTGGTCGGCATGGACGTGCTCGAGCTGACAGCGATCGACCCGGCACAGCGGGATCTGGTGGGCGGCAAGGCCGCCGGCCTCGCCGCGCTGATCCGGCTGGGCGAACGGGTGCCGGACGGCTTCTGCATCACGACCGCGGCGCACCACCGCGGCGAGGTGCCGCGCGAAGAGGTGCTCGCGGCATACGACCGGCTCGGCGGCGGGCCGGTCGCGGTGCGCTCCAGCGCCACCGCCGAAGACCTGCCGGACGCGAGCTTCGCCGGCCAGCAGGACACGTACCTGTCGGTGACGGGCGTCGAGGAGTTGCTCAAGGCGATCCACGCCTGCTGGGACTCGCTGCACAGCCACCGCGCGATCGCCTATCGCGAGGCCGTCGGAGTCGCGCACGAGAGCGCACGCATGGCCGTCGTCGTGCAGCGGATGGTCGACGCCGAGGTCGCCGGCGTGCTCTTCACCGCCAACCCGCTCACCGGCTCGCGAGGTGAGGCCGTGGTCGACGCCGCACCCGGACCGGGCACGGCCGTCGTCGACGGGACGACGGCCGCCGACCACTACGTGCTGAACGGCACGGAACCGGCGGAACACGGCTGCCTCACCCCGGTCCGGCTGAAGGAGCTTCGCGAGGTCGGCAGGCGGCTCCAGCACCGGCTCGGCGCCGAGCAGGACATCGAGTGGGCCTACGACCGCGACGGCACATTGTGGTTGCTGCAGTCGCGGCCGATCACCACGCTGTTCCCGGCGCCTCCCCGGAGCACGAAACCGGGCCCACGCCTGTACGTCGAGTTCGGCCACGTCCAGGGCATGCTCCAGCCGACGACGCCGATGGGCATGTCGACCCTGAAGTCGATGCTCGCCGGCATGCTCGCGTCGTTCGGCCTCACGATCGAGATCGTCGACATCGGCGGGCGGCTGTACGGCGATCTGACTGACGCGTTGCGCGACCCGTCGACCCGGCAGCGACTCGTGAAACTGATGGCTGTCGACTTCGGGCCACGCGCGCAGGCGGTGGTTTCGCACCTGCTCGACGACCCGCGGTTCGCCCCCAAGAAGGGTGACCGTCGCCGGCCCAGCGCGGCCGCTCTGACCACGGCACCGAAGGCGGCGGCCGGGATCCTCCGCGCGCTGGCCCGCCCGGCGGCAGCCCGGGCACGCGTGTCCGGCGAGATCGAACGCCTCCGGACGCACCCGGTAGCCGACCCGTCCTCGGCTGCCGAGCTGCTGGACCTCGTCGAGGAAGCCACGCACGCGAGGACGCGGCTCGACCGGATCATCTGGCCTGTCGTCAGCGGACTCCTCGTGTCCGCGGCGCTGCCGCCGCTGCTCAAGGGGATCGCAAGCGACGACGAGATCCACACGGTGCTCGGCGGCATGCCGTACAACGTCACCATCGAGATGGATCTCGCGCTCTGGCAGGTGGCCCAGCGCGCTACCCCGTACCGCGAGATCCTGCTGCACACGCCGCCGGACGACCTCGCCGCGGCCCACCTGGCAGGCGAACTGCCCGACATCGGCCTGAGCACGTTCCTCGACAGGTACGGCCACAGGTCAGCCGCTGAGGTCGACGTCGGCGTACCGCGCTGGTCCGAGAACCCGGCACCGGTGTTCACGATTCTCGCCAACTACCTGCGGGTCACCGATCCCGAGCAGGCCCCGGATCGGCGGTTCCAGCACGCCGCGGCCAGGGCCGAGGCGATGCTCGCTGAGCTCACCCGGCGGGCACGCCGCAAGCAGGCGGTGCGTGGCCGAGTGACCGGCTTCTTCCTGCGCCGGTCGCGGGAGCTGACCGGACTGCGTGAGGCGGGCAAGTTCGCAGGACTGTACGCGCTGCGCGACCGACGCCGGCGCCTCCTTCTCATCGGTGCCGAGCTGCAGGCGAGCGGTCTCCTCGAGCGTGCGGACGACGTCATGTTCCTCACCCTGCCCGAGCTGCGCGCGGCAGTGCAGCGCGACGACCTGCGCGAGGTGATCGCCGGACGGCGGTCGGCGTACACGCGGGAGCTGCGGCGCCGGACCGTCCCGGTCGCCCTGCTCTCCGACGGCACCGACGTGGAGGCGCTCCTGCCGGCCCGCGCGTCGGACGGTCACACGCTCACCGGCACGGGCGCGGCATCAGGACGCGCCACCGGGCGCGCCCGCGTGGTCCGCAGCCTGGCGAGCGCGTCGATCGAGCCGGGCGAGATCCTCGTCGCGCCGACGACCGATCCGGGGTGGACGCCGCTGTTCCTCACCGCGGGTGGACTCGTCACCGAGACCGGCGCGGTGATGGCGCACGGGCCGACCGTGGCACGGGAGTACGGCATCCCCGCCGTGATCTGCGTCCCGGGCGCCACCGAGCGCATCCGGACCGGGCAGCTGATCACGGTCGACGGTGCCACGGGGACGGTGACGATCGACCGACCTGTCACCACCGACTGACGCGCCGGAGCCCGCTCAGGCCGCCACGGTAGCCGCCGGCACCACGTCGGGCGCGTCCAGCCGGAAGGCGTCGGCCGCCGCGTCGTCGGGCTGATCGTGCGCGGCCCGCTCGGCCCGGACCCGCGCGGCGTAGTGCGCGACCTCCCGGTCGACCCGTTCGTCGCCCCAGCCGAGGACCGGCGCCATCAGCGTCGCCGCCGGCCGGGCGGCCATCAGGCCCCGGTCGAAGCTCTCGATCGAGATGTGGGTGCGCCGGGTCAGCACGTCCTCCAGGTGCAGCGCCCCCTCGGCGGACGCCGCGTAGACGACCTCCACCCGCAGGTAGTCCTCCGCGCCGTCGAGCGGCTCACCGAGCGTGGGATCCTCCCGCAGCAGCGCCAGCACCTCGTCGACGGCGGCGCCGTAGCGCCGCAGCAGGTGCTCCACGCGCTCGGTGTGCAGTCCGGACTGCTGCGCCAGCCGGCGGCGCTGGTTCCACCGGGCGACGTAGCCCTCCGCCCCCAGCAGGGGCACCCGGTCGGTGCACGAGGCGGCCACCGCGCCGCCGAGGCCGCGCACCGCCTCGTCGACCGCGTCTCGCGCCATCACCCGGTACGTCGTGTACTTGCCGCCGGCCACCACCACGAGGCCGGGCGCCGGACTGACCACGCTGTGCTCCCGCGACAGCTTGGCGGTCGCGTCGGACTCTCCGGACAGCAGCGGGCGCAGGCCGGCGTACACGCCCTCGACGTCGTCGCGGGTCAGCGGGGTGGCCAGCACCGCGTTGACGCGCTCCAGCAGGTAGTCGATGTCCCGGCTGGTCGCCGAAGGATGCGTCTTGTCCAGCTCCCAGTCGGTGTCGGTGGTGCCGACCAGCCAGTGCCGGCCCCACGGGATCACGAACAGCACGCTGGACTCGGTGCGCAGGATCAGGCCGGTGCTGGACCGGATCCGGTCGCGCGGCACCACGAGGTGGATGCCCTTGGAGGCGCGCACCTGGAACTGGCCCCGCTCGCCGACGAGGGCCTGGGTGTCGTCGGTCCACACCCCGGTGGCGTTGATGACCTGCCGGGCACGCACCTCGAACACCCGGTCGGTCTCCAGGTCGTGCACCCGCGCGCCGGTGACCCGGGCGCCCTCGCGCAGGAAACCCACGACGCGGGCCCGCGACAGCGGGTGCGCCCCGTGCCCGGCGGCGGTGCGGACGAGGAAGGTCACCAGCCGGGCGTCGTCGACCTGGGCGTCGTAGTACTGCAGAGCGCCGACCAGCGCCGCGGGCCGCAGCGACGGGCAGGCGCGCAGCGCCCCGCGGCGGCTCAGGTGCCGGTGGGCCGGCAGTCCGCGCCCGTGGCTACCGGACAGGCTCATCGTGTCGTAGAGCAGCACGCCGGCGCCGGCGTACAACCGTTCCCAGCCACGGTGGCGCAGCGGGTAGAGGAACGGCACCGGGCGGACCAGGTGCGGGGCGAGCCGCTGCAGGAGCAGGCCCCGCTCGCGCAGTGCCTCGCGGACCAGCCCGAAGTCGAGCATCTCCAGGTAACGCAGGCCACCGTGGATGAGCTTGCTGGACCGGCTCGACGTACCGCTGGCCCAGTCGCCGGCCTCGACGAGCCCGACCGACAGACCCCGGGTGACGGCGTCGAGAGCGCAGCCGGCGCCGGTGACGCCGCCTCCGATCACCAGGACGTCCAGTTCCTGGCCGCTGCCGAGGGCGGCCAGGGACCGCTCGCGGGCGGCCGGTGACAGTGTCGCGGAAAGCATCCGTCTTCTCTCTCCTGAGGAGGGTGGGGGCGGCCGGCGACGGGCGCCGGCCGCCCGGATCCTTGAGGGGTGGGGCGTCAGTCGACGTCGACCCAGTCGAGCGTGCGCCGGACCGCCTTCTTCCACCGGCCGTAGCCGTTCTCGCGCTGCTCCGGTGACCAGCCCGGCTGCCAGCGCCGGCTCTCGTTCCAGTTCTCGCGCAGCTCGTCGGTGTTCTTCCAGAAACCGACGGCGAGGCCGGCGGCGTACGCCGCGCCGAGGGCGGTGGTCTCGGCGACCACCGGCCGGCTGACCGGCACGCCGAGGATGTCCGCCTGCATCTGCATGCACAGGTCGTTGACGGTGACGCCGCCGTCGACCTTGAGGCACTCCAGGTGCACCCCGGAGTCCTGCTCCATGGCGTCGGCCACGTCCCGGCTCTGATAGCAGATGGACTCGAGAGTGGCCCGGGCGATGTGGGCGTCGGTGTTGAACCGGGAGAGGCCGACGATCGCGCCACGGGCGTCCGAGCGCCAGTACGGTGCGAACAGGCCGGAGAACGCGGGCACGAAGTACACCCCGCCGTTGTCCTCCACCTGGCGGGCCAGGATCTCGCTCTGCGCGGCGGTGTTGATGATCTTGAGCTGGTCGCGCAGCCACTGCACGGCCGAGCCGGTGACCGCGATCGAGCCTTCGAGCGCGTACACCGGGGCGTCGTTGCCGAACTGATAGCACACCGTGGTGAGCAGCCCGGCCTTCGACCGCACGATCTCCGTGCCGGTGTTGAGGAGCATGAAGTTGCCCGTGCCGTAGGTGTTCTTCGCCTCACCCGGGGCGAAACAGACCTGCCCGACGGTGGCGGCCTGCTGGTCGCCCAGGTCGCCGGTGATCGCGACCCGGCCGGCGAACGGGCCGTGCTGCCGGGTGCTGCCGTACGAGCGGGGGTCGGACGACGGCCGGATCTCCGGCAGCATGGCGTGCGGGATGCCGAAGAAGGACAGCAGCTCGTCGTCCCAGTCCAGCGTCTCCAGGTTCATCAGCATGGTGCGACTGGCGTTGGTCGGGTCGGTGACGTGCACCCCGCCCTCGACGCCGCCGGTGAGGTTCCACAGCAGCCAGGTGTCGGTGTTGCCGAAGACGGCCTCGCCGCGCTCGGCGGCCTCCCGGACCCCGTCGACGTTCTCGAGGATCCACTGGATCTTCCCGCCGGAGAAGTACGTCGCCGGAGGCAGGCCGGCCTTGCGCCGGATGACGTCGCCGTTGCCGTCGCGTTCCAGGGCCGAGGCGATCCGGTCGGTACGGGTGTCCTGCCAGACGATGGCGTTGTAGTAGGGCCGGCCGGTCCGGCGGTTCCACACGACAGTGGTCTCGCGCTGGTTGGTGATGCCGAGCGCGGCCAGGTCGGAGGCGGTCAGGCCGTGGGCGTTCATCGCGGTCTGGACGACCGTCTGGGTCCGCTCCCAGATCTCGAGTGGGTTGTGCTCCACCCAGCCGGCCTGCGGCAGGATCTGCTGGTGTTCGAGCTGGTGGCGGCCGACCTCGTTGCCGCCGTGGTCGAAGATCATGAAGCGGGTGCTGGTGGTGCCCTGGTCTACCGCGCCGACGAAGTCAGCCATGCGGGTGTCTCCTTCTGTGTCCGTCGAAAGGATTCGGGTCGGCGTTGTCAGATGCGGGCGAGCTCGTCCTCGGCCGGGGTCTTCTCGGTGGCCAGGGTGCCCGGCTCCAGCTCGTCCTCGCTGGGCAGGAAGCGGCCGATGATCAGCTCGTAGAGGCCGGCGCCGATGACGCCACCGACGAGCGGCCCGACGATGGGCACCCAGAAGTACGGGTATCCGCTGGTGTCCTGGAAGGCCGTTTCGTAACCGGTCAGGAACGAGGCGAGGCGGGGGCCGAAGTCGCGGGCGGGGTTGATGGCGTAGCCGGCGTTGGCGGCGAAGGCCATGCCGATCGCCACCACGATCAGGCCGACGATCAGGGGGGCGAGGTTGCCGGCGGGCAGCGAGTTGCGCGCGTCGGTGACCGCCAGGACGAGGAACAGCAGGATGGCCGTACCGATGATCTGGTCGCGCAGCCCGCCCCACTCGGACACACCGGCGCCCGGCATGGTGGAGAAGACGCCCTGGCTCTTGCTGGTCAGGCCCGGGTCGAACCGGGACAGCGCCTCGCTGTAGTTCCAGCGGATGATCAGGGCCGCGACGAACGCGCCGGCGGTCTGGGCCAGCGTGTACGGCAGCACCTTGCGCCAGGAGAAGCCCTTGAAGACCGCCAGGGCGACGGTGACCGCGGGGTTGAGGTGCGCGCCGCTGATGCGGCCCGCCACGTACACGCCGAGCGTGACGCCGAGGCCCCAGGCCCAGGCGATGCTGTCGAACTCTCCGGTTCCCGCCGCGGCTACCTGGGCGACCACGCCCACGCCGAACAGGATGAGGATCGCGGTGCCGGCGAACTCGGCGGCCAACTCGCCGACGAGCCCGGGCGCTTTCGACCGTTGCGCCATCTTGCCTCCAGAAGCGGTGGGGGTGGCAGCCCTCCCGTCGGAGAAATAGAGGGCCGGTCGGTGACGCGGCGGTGCAGTGACGTCACCGTGCGTTGAACCGTAGGAACCCCTCGGGGCCGGGTCAACGAACCCCGGTCGACAATGCCGAACACTGTTGCGGCCGGCGAAACGCGTTTAGCATTCGGCCCCATGCCGGGTCAGGTGCAGTCCATCGCGCGGGCCGCGGCGATCCTCCGCCTGCTGGCCAGCAGCTCCGGCCGCCTCGGCATCGGGGAGATCGCCCGCTCCCTCGACCTGGCCAAAGGCACCGCGCACGGCATCGTCCGCACGCTGCAGGACGTCGGCTTCGTGGAGCAGGACAAGACCTCCGGCAAGTACCAGCTCGGGGCGGCCCTGCTGCACCTGGGCACCAGCTACCTCGACGTCAACGAACTGCGCTCACGCTCCATCAACTGGGCGGACCCGCTGGCCGCGCGCAGCGGCGAGGCCGTCCGCATCGGCACCCTGCTGGACGGCAAGGTGCTGGTGGTCCACCACGTCTTCCGGCCCGACGACACCCTGCAGACCCTCGACGTCGGATCCCTGCTGCCCCCGCACGCCACCGCGCTCGGCAAGGTCCTGCTCGCCTACGACGTCGGCGCCGCCAACGCGGTCGTGCAGGGCGAATCCGAGCCGTACACCCGCCGCACCCTGGTCACCGCCCGGACCCTCAGCCGGGCGCTGACCGAGATCCGGGACAACGGCTGGGGCGCCGAGATCGAGGAGATGACCCTCGGCGAGGCCGGAATCGCCGCGCCCATCCGCGGCTACGGCGGCCTCGTCGTGGGCGCGATCGGGCTCTCCGGCCCGGTCGACCGGGTCTGCGACGCGCAGCGCCGCCCCCGTCCGACGCTCGTCGCGTACGTCCGCGACGCCGCACGCGCGGTGTCCCGGGATCTCGGCGCGGCGCGCTGGTGATCCGTCCACCCTGCCCCGCCATTTGCGCGAGAGAGGACGAGGAATGACTGACAGCTACGTCGTCTCCATCGACCAGGGCACCACCTCGACCCGCTGCATCGTGTTCGACCGCCGCGGCAACCTCGTCTCCGTGGCGCAGCGGGAGCACCAGCAGCACTTCCCCCGGCCCGGCTGGGTGGAACACGACGCGCTGGAGATCTGGCGCAACGTCGGCAAGGTGGTGCCCCGGGCCCTCGCCCAGGCCGGCATCGTCGCGGGCCAGGTCGCCGCGATCGGCATCGCCAACCAGCGGGAGAGCACCGTGGTGTGGGACCGGCGAACCGGCGTCCCGGTGGCGCCGGCGATCATCTGGCAGGACACTCGCACCGACACACTGGTGGAGACGCTGGCCCGGGCGCCCGGCGCCGAGGACCTCCGGCAACACTGTGGACTGCCGCTGGCCACGTACTTCTCCGGCCCCAAGCTGCGCTGGCTGCTCGACCACACGCCCGGGCTGTCCGAGCGGGCCGAGCGCGGCGAGGTGCTCTTCGGGACGATGGAGAGCTGGCTGATCTGGAACCTCACCGGCGGCCCGGACGGCGGTCTGCACCTGACCGACGTCACCAACGCCAGCCGGACCATGCTGATGGACCTGCGCGCGCTCGGCTGGCACCCGGACTCGCTGGCCTTCTTCGGCATCCCGGCCGCCATGCTGCCCGAGATCCGCTCCTCGTCGGAGGTGTACGGCACCGCGACCGCCGTCCTGCCCGGCGTGCGGATCGCAGCGGCGCTCGGCGACCAGCAGGCCGCCCTGTTCGGCCAGACCTGCTTCGCGCCGGGCGACGCCAAGTGCACCTACGGCACGGGCAGCTTTCTGCTGCTCAACACCGGCACGGAGCCGGTGCACTCCAGCCACGGGCTGCTCACCACCGTCGGCTACCAGATCGGCGGCCAGCCGGCCGTCTACGCCCTCGAAGGCTCCATCGCGATCACCGGGTCCCTGGTGCAGTGGTTCCGCGACCGGCTGGAGCTGATCAGTTCGGCGCCGGAGATCGAGACCCTCGCCCGCACGGTGGACGACAACGGCGGCTGCTACATCGTGCCGGCCTTCTCCGGGCTGTTCGCGCCCCACTGGCGCAGCGAGGCGCGGGGCGTGATCGTCGGGCTCACCTCGTACATCACCAAGGGGCACCTGGCCCGCGCGGTGCTGGAAGCCACCGGCTGGCAGACCCGCGAGGTGGTCGACGCGATGAACGCCGACTCCGGCCTGGAGTTGACGGCGCTGCGAGTCGACGGCGGGATGACCGCCAACAACCTGCTGATGCAGTTCGTCACCGACGTGCTGGCGGTGCCGGTGGTGCGGCCGATGGTCGCCGAGACGGTCTCCCTCGGCGCCGCGTACGCCGCCGGGCTGGCGGTCGGCTACTGGCCCGACCTGGAGGGACTGCGCAGCAACTGGCACCTCGCCGCTCGGTGGGTGCCGCAGATGGACGAAGCCTTCCGGGCCGAGGAGCGTGACAACTGGCAGCGCGCGGTCGAGCGCACCTTCGACTGGATCAAGCCTGGGACCCGCACCGGCAACGGATGACCTGCACCGTACCTCCGGAGGTCACGCCGGTGAGATCGCCTGGCCGACGCTCGTGTCCATTACCTACGCCCGGTCGTCCATGGTAGCCAGGACGCTGGCTGCCTCTCGGCACCTGCCCGCCTCGCAGTCCACGCTTGGAGACACCCGCCGATGAAAGCTCGATACGCCAACCTCATTCGTATCCGCGCCCTCGACCCCGAGCATGACTACCTGGCCATCTACCAGACGATGCTGCGGTACGAGTTCCCGTGGGACATGAAGCTCGGGCTCAACCTCGCCTTCAACCGGTCCTTCTCGATCCCGTCGATCTCGGCCGTGCACGTGGCCACCGGCGAGCTGACCGAGCGTACGCGCAAGCGCATCGACGACACCGGGCTCCTCATGTACGAGATGGTGCTCAACGGCTTCGACCAGCCGCGGGGGCGGGAGGCGCTGCGACGGGTCAACCAGATCCACCGCCCGTACGACATCGGCAACGACGACTACCTCTACGTCCTCGGTTGCCTGGTGGTGATCCCGACTCGCTGGCTGCAGCGGTACGGCTGGCGCCACCCGTGCTGCCACGAACGGCAGGCCACCTACCTCTTCTACCGCGAACTCGGCCGGCGGATGGGCATCACCGGCATCCCCGACTCCTACGAAGCGTTCGAGACCTGGTTCGACGCCCACGACTCGGCACACCTCAAGCCCAACGACGACGCGGCCGCCATCGAGCGAGCCACCCGCATGCTGATGCTCACCCGCATCCCCAAGCCCCTCGCCCCGCTGGGCAACGCACTGGTCAGCGCCATGTACGACGCGCCACTCCGACGGGCGACGCGGGTCGACGCCCCGGCGTGGCCGGTCCGGGCCGGCCTGCACCTGGCATTGAAGACGCGCGCGCGGTTCCAGCGTTGGTTCGGAGCGCCCGGGACCACGCCGTTGTTCGCCGACGGGATCAAAGCCGAGAGCTATCCCGACGGGTACGAGATCAGCCAGCTCGGTCCGCACAAAGCCAACGTGCCTGGTCATCCCCACGCATAAGGGAGCGGCCGTCGCTGCCGTCGGAGCGGGCCGCAGTTCGTGCCGTTTCTCGACTACGACCACGAGGTTCGCAAGGTTCTCTGCACCACCGACATCATCGAGTCCGTGAACGCCCGGTTCCGGCAGGCCGCCCGCCGGCGGGGGCACTTCCCGACCGAGCAGCGAGCTGGTGCGACACACCGGGTAGGCGTCGAAGTTCAGGTCTTCCGCGCCGTACGCCGGTTGCCGAACGACTCCATGGTGGTCGCCTTCTTGGCCGGCGCCCTGGTGGCGGACGTGGTGCGGGCCCGGGTCGGCGCGGCCTTCTTCGCCGGTGCCTTCTTCGCCGCGGTCCTCGCTGACGGCGCCTTCTTTGGTGGTGCGTTCTTGGCGGCGACCGCCTTCGCCGTCGGCCTGCGGCTCGGCGAGGCCGTAGTGGCGGAAACGTCCTTCTTCCGGGCGACGCGGGGCGTGGTCGGCGTGGGCTTCTCGCCGGGCGTCTTGGCTGCGCTCGCGCCGGTGGCCCGCTTCGTGGCAGCGGCGACCTTCTTGGCCGCCACCTTCCGGCTCGGCGGCATCTTCGTCGCCCCGGTGGCCTTGGCGGACCCGGGTGGTCTGCGTGCCGGGACCGTTGTCCTGCGTGGGCTCATCCTCGCTCCTCCTCGGGTCTCGCCGGCATCGCCAGCGCTGCCGGACGACAGACATGGCGGGTCGCCTGGGCCCGATTGGCGAGGTGTTCCCGCGCATCCGGCCGCCAAACGCGGGACGGAAGGGCCGCGTCCAGCAGCCCGGACGGGTCAGTGCGGTCGGAACGCGCTGAATTCGCGGCGCACATGCCTGAAACAGAGTTTTGGCACCGTACAGACCGCGTGGAATCGGCTCTGCATAGGGAATCACCCGATTCGGTAACCGCCCCAGCCACCTAGCGTCGAGCCATGACCACCCATGCGCCCCGGACGGAGCGCGGCGCCGGCCGCGGCGGCACGCCTAGCCGCACCCTGGTCCGCCGCGGACTCGGCGGCACCGCAGCACTGGTGTGCCTTGTCGCGGTGACGTCCGGGTGCGGCATGAGCGGCTCCGCAGGCTCGGACCCAACCGGCCGGCAGTACGGGTACGCGCCGAAGCCGGACCGGTCGGTGGCATATCAGCCGGACGTCGTGCTCGTCTCCGGGGGCGGCAGCGCCATCCGTTCGGTGAGCCGGGACGGTTTCACGTACGTGATCGACGGTGACGCCAAGGGCGCCGACGACCTCGCGCCCGGGAAGATCATGTTCGCCACGAGCGAGGCACTCGGCCGGGTGGTGAGAGTGGAGCCGACGGGCGGCGACGTGGCCGTCACCCTGGCCCCCGTCGAGTTGACCGACGTGGTGCGCGACGGTCACTTCACGATCGACCAGACGCTCGATCTCGAGTCGCAGGCCTTCAGCCAACTGCCCGACCTGCTGGGGGAGGTCGTCGACGGGGCCGAGGCCACGCCGGTCCTGCCGGATGCCCGGAAGGCCACCGGGATGGGCACGAATGCCATCGGGGCAGGCGACTTCCGGTTCGCCGTACCCCCGATCCCCCTTCGGCCGGCGCGCGGGCCGGGCCCGGAGGCGGCCAAGAGCGCCCAGCGCAAGATCGGGGACTGGGACGTGACGGCGTACAAGGACAGCGCGAAGCTGGGGCTGACCGCCGAGCACTCGACTGCCGCGCAGGCGGGCCCGGGAGGCCTCAAGGTCGACTTCGACATCCAGCTGCGGGTCCGGAACCTGCGCGTCCACGGCGACATCAGGGTGACGAACGGCATCATCCCGAACCCGTCGTTCCGCATCGACGGGGTCGAGGGACTCGCCGTGACGATCGCCGCCGGCGCCCAGGGCGGGCTCAGCGACAACAAGAAGGCGAAGATCGAGTTCCCGATCGAGGTCAAGCAGCCGATCATCATCGGGGGCTTTCCCGCGACGCTCAAACAGACGTTCAAGTTCCTCGTCGAAACGGCATTCACGGCGAAGAACGGCAACCTGTCGGCGACCGGCCAATGGGGGCTCGCCGGACCGATCGGGTACGCCGGCTCGTCCGTGCTGACGCCCACCTTCTCCGTACAGAAGAGCATCATGCAGTCCCTGCGCGGCGTGTCCATCGGTGTCGAGGCGATCGTCCTGGCGGTGGAGTTCCGATTCGGCTTGATGATCGGCCTGCCGGTGGCGGGCGCCGGGCCGTTCGTCGGGATCGTGGCCTCGGTCGGTCTGACCAACGGTTCGGCGGCCGGCCGGGTGGGACTGCCGCTGGCCGGTCCAGCCGTCAAGTGCCGGGGATCCACGCTCGTGGCGACCGTCCGCGCTGGTGAAGGCATCAACATGTCCGAGCCTTTGGCGAAGGCGATCAAGGAGGTGCTGAAGGTCGACATCCCGAAGGAGGCGGACTTCCTGAAGAAGGACATCGTCAACCGCACCGTCGTCGAGCCGGACGTGCCCCTGTGCCGCGGCTGATCTCGTCACCGCCCTCACCCAACACCAGGGCTGGGGCACCGACCTCGCCGTCGTCCTGCACCGCTGGCACCGCCGCCATCTACCCACCGCCGTCGACGCCGTCCACCAGGGTCCAGTACTCGGCGCCCGGCTCGGCCTCGCCGCGCCCTCACCGCTCACTGACTAACCCGTACCAAACGAGCAACGTGCCGCCGCCGGCTCGCCGTCGTCAGCTCCTGCTCGCCGCCGTGCCCTAAGAGCTCCTAACTCTGGGTGCGTTGGAGTTGGCGCCAGCAGATGAGGGCGCAGGCGAGGCTGAGGAATGCCTGGTGGATGTCGTCGCGGATTTCCCAGCGGATGCGTAGGCGGCGGAACCAGTGCAGCCAGGCGATGGTGCGTTCGACGACCCAGCGTCGGGTGCCGAGGCCGGAGCCATGCGGTGTGCCGCGTCGGGCGATGACGGGGGTGACGCCGCGGGCGCGGATCTGGTGGCGGTGGCTGTCGTAGTCGTAGCCCCGATCGGCATACAGCCGGTCGGGGCGCCGCCTGGGTGGGCCGGGCTTGCCGCCGATCGGCGGGATGGCGTCGAGCAGGGCGGTGGTCTGGGTGGAGTCGTGGCGGTTGCCGCCGGTCAGTGTGACGGCGAGGGGAATGCCGCCGGCGTCGGTGATGACGTGGTGTTTCGAGCCCGGTTTGCGGCGGTCGACCGGGCTCGGACCAGTTTTGGGCCGCCCTTGAGCGCCCGGATGTGCGAGCCGTCGATCACCGCCCTGGACATGTCCAACTGGCCCGCGCCCCGCAGGCGGGCCAGCAGTGTCTCGTGCAGCCGCTGCCACACCCCGGCCTCGTTCCAGTCCCGCAACCTGCGCCAGCAGGTCATCCCCGACCCGAACCCCAACTCCTGAGGCAGGTACTCCCACGGGATCGCGGTGTAGAGCACGAACAAGATCCCGCACAGCACCTTGCGGTCATCCAGCGGCTTACGCCCCGGATACCGACTCCGCCTGGGTGGGCGGGGTGGCAGCAACGGTGCGATCTCGGCCCACAACTCATCCGAGACGATCCACGGCGGCTGCTCACCCCTCCTCACGTTCAGACGAAACGACCCTCACGTCCGTCGGTTACGCCCAACATCATTTCGTTAGGACCTCTAACTGACTGACCGCTACCGCGAGACAACTTGCTAGCGGACACTGAAAAATCCTTGTCGACGGACAGTTGAGTCCCTGCTCGCGGACAGCAGAAATCCTGTTGGGCGGTCAGGTGATCTCCGTCTCGGCCACGTGAAAGTGGATCTCTCCGGCGGTTTCGATGCGGGTTGCTGACCTTGCACATCGAGCCGCCGGAGAGACCGTGACCAAGTCTGCCAGGGAGATCATGGAAATCTTGGAGTCGTACGACCTGACCCGCTGTCCGCATTCGGCGGCGCAGTTGGCGGGGTGTGATCCGAAGACGGTGCGCCGGTACGTGGCGCTGCGCGACGCGGGTGGCGGGGATCCGCTGCGGGTGCGGACGGCGCCGCGGCCGAAGCTGATCGATGCGTTCCTGCCGAAGGTGGAAGAGCTCGTCGACGCATCGAAAGCGAAGATCCGCGCGGACAAGGTGCACGAGCGCCTGGTGTCGATGGGGTTCACCGGCACGGAACGCACGACCCGGCGGGCGGTGCGTGAGGCGAAGATCGCGTGGCGGGCCGGGCGGCGGCGCACGTACCGGCCGTGGGTGCCCGAGCCGGGGCTGTGGCTGCAGTTCGACTGGGGTGACGGGCCCCGCATCGACGGACGTAAGACGTATCTGTTCTGTGCGTGGCTGGCCTGGTCACGGTTCCGGGTGGTGATCCCGGTCTACGACCAGACGATGGGCACCTTGATCGCCTGCCTGGACGCGACGCTGCGCCGGCTGGGTGGGGTGCCGGCGTATCTGCTGGGCGACAACGCCAAGACGGTCACCGTCGAGCACGTCGCCGGCGTCGCGGTCAGGCATCCGACGGTCGTCGCGGCGGGCCGGCATTACGGGGCGACGGTGCACTCGTGTGAGCCGTTCGACCCGGAGTCCAAGGGCGGTGTCGAGGCCACCGTCAGGGTCGCCAAGGCCGATCTGGTGCCCACCGAGACGAACCTGCGCGGGCAGTACGCCACCTTCGCCGAGCTGATGACGGCGTGTGAGCAGTGGTGCGAACACATCAACGCCCGCACGCACCGGGAGACCGGCGCCGCCCCGGTTGACCGGCTCGCGGTCGAACGCGGTCACCTGCATGTCCTGCCCGCGGACCCGCACACCGCCGCGCTCGGGGAAGAACGCCTGGTCAACGACGATCAGACGGTCCGGGTCGGGTCGGTGCGGTACTCGACCCCATCCGGGCACGTCGGCACCCGGGTGTGGTGCCGGACCGTCGGTGAGGAACTGGCCATCGTCGCGATGACCCCGGCGGGCACCGTCGAGATCGCCCGGCACCTGCTGTCCACCCCCGGCAACCCGCGCATCCTCGACGAGCACTACCCGCACCACCCGGGCGGGAACCACCCACGCCCGCCGAGGCCGCGGGCCCGCAGCAAGGCCGAGGCCGATTTCCTGGCCATCGGTGACGGCGCCCACGCGTGGCTGGTCGAGGCCGCCGCGACCGGCACCAGCCGGGTCCGGGCGAAGATGGCCCGCGCGGTCGAGTTCGCCACCATCCTCGACGCGGCTCGCGTCGACCAGGCCCTCGGCCTGGCCGCAGCCGCCGGCCGGTTCGACGACGCGGATCTCGGCGCGATCCTGGACCACCTGGCCACCCGCGGTGAGCCCGGTGACCTGGTCCGCGTCGACGAAACCTACTCGGTGCAGCCCGGCACCGCCTCCTGGGAAAGGTTCGGCCGATGACCTGCACACCCCCGGCCACCCCGGCACCGACCAGCCTGGCCGACCAGACGGTTTCAAAAATGAAACCGGACCTCAAGGGCGTCGTCCTTGACCCCGACGAGGCTGCCGACCTGGCCCGCCTGCTCGACCTGATCGAGGACTGGCTGCGTCACGCCGACCACGACACGCAGGCCGACCTGGCCGGCTTCCTCGACGGCAGCGGCCACGGCCACCTCGCCGCGGCCGGCCTGGCCAGCCTCGTCGAACACAACGCCCTGACCCTGCACCGCCCGCTCAGAAAGGCCACCACCCGATGACCCGCCCCACCCCGACATCCCGGCCGGCACCGCCCCTGCCCGACGACCTGGACAAACTCCTACGCCGGATGCGGCTGCCCTACCTGCGCGCGGCCGCACCCGATGTCATCGCCACCGCCAAGGCCCAACGCTGGGACCCCGCCGAAGTCCTGCGGGTGCTGATCAACGAAGAAGTCATCGGCCGCGACGCCGCGACCCGCCGACTACGCCGCAAGACCGCGAACTTCCCCACCGGCAAGACCCTGGCCACCTGGCGACCCGACGAGTCATCAATCTCGGCGGCCACCCAGCAGGCCCTGGCCGCCCTGGAATGGATCGGCAGGGCCGAGAACCTCGCCGTCGTCGGGCCGTCGGGCACCGGCAAATCCCACTTCGTCGAAGCCCTCGCCCACGCCGCGATCGAAGCCGACCTACGCGTGGCCTGGTTCACCCTCGAAACCCTCACCAGCACGATCAGCCGGGCCAAAGCCGACGGCTCGACCGCCCGCACCATCACCCGGATCTGCCGCAGCGACCTGATCGTCATCGACGACATCGGCATGCTGCCCGCCGGGCAAGACGCCGCCGAAGCCTTCTACCGCATCATCGACGCCGCCTACGAACGCCGATCCATCGCCGTGACCAGCAACATCCACCCGTCCGGCTTCGACACCTTCATGCCCAAGACCCTGGCCACCGCGACGGTCGACCGACTACTGCACCACGCCCACCTGATCACCACCCAGGGCGACTCCCACCGCCTGCAGCAAGCCCTCGCCGGCAAGGGGGTGAAAACCTTGACCTAACCCACCCGGAGATCACCTGACCACCAGCACGGAATTCTGCTGTCCGCCCACGAGGAACTTCAAAGGCCATCGGACAGGACTTCGTCCTGACCCTTGACACAACTGCCCTCTCACGGGCATCCCGTCGCTCAACCGCCACGGCCGGGAGGTGGGACGCCGCCGGGGAGAGGGGCGGCACATGGCGCGGGCTCGACATGGTCTGCCACCCGTCGCAGCAACGAAGCCACCGTGCCGCGCAGGCTAGCTAGGGACGATGTCGAGCGCGGTTCGTCCGGCACGACAGGAGCCCAGGGGCGGGCACTCAGCACCTGCCGCTTGGTCTCCTCGATTGCGCGGATGCCGAATGGGTCCATCGAGCCTCCTTCGGATGGTGATCCGGTCTGTAGCGCCCTGGTTTTCACCGCCGACCGTTGGGGACCAGCCCGAGGACTTGTGCCTGCGAACGGTTGGGTCTGAAGGACGGCGTCTGACCACGAGGTACCCACGTTCTGAACTAGTTAAGTCTGAACTGGTTCAGAGGATACCATCATCAGGTGGTTGATGAGGAACGAAAGCGAGTCGGCGGTGGACGCCCTGGTCGCGGTCTCACGCTGGCCGATGTGGCTAACGCGCTGCAGGTATCGAAGGCGACGGTGTCCAACGCGTACAACCGGCCCGATCAGCTCAGCGCGCAGCTGCGGGAGCGCATCCTCGCTGAGGCTGACCGGCTCGGCTACCGCGGCCCCGATCCGATCGCGGCCACCTTCAGCCGGCGACGAGTCGGCGCCATCGGGCTGGTCTTCGACGATCCGCTCACGTTCGCGCTCACTGACCCGGCCGAGGCGCTCTTCACCACCGGCATCGGCGAAGTCTGCGAACGGATCGGTGTCGGCGTGGTCCTCATCCCGCGCGGCACCGGCACCGAGCTGGTGGAACGGGCGCTGGTCGACGGTTTCGTCTGTCACTGCGACGTGGATGGGGACGTCCGCGTCGACACGGTGATGGGTCGCGGCCTGCCCGCGGTCGTGGTCGACGGCCCGCTGCGGCCCGGAATCAGCCACGTCGGTATCGACGATCGGAAGGGCGCGGCGACCGCTGCGCGCCACCTGGTAGGCCTCGGCCACTGGCGCATCGCCGTGCTGGCGTCGCCGTTGCGGCCTGATGGCCGTGCAGGCCGGGCTGACCTCGCTCGCCAGCAGGCCGCCCAGCATCACGTCATGCGTGAACGCCTGGCGGGATACCGCGAGGGGTTGGCAACAGGCGGTGTTGCCTGGGCCGACGTGCCCGTCGTCGAGTGCGCACCCTACGGCCGGGAATCCGCCTACCGCGCCGCCGCCGACCTGCTCGGCGGCGCCGAACGACCGACAGCCCTGCTCGCGGCGAGCGACGAACTCGCATTAGGCGCGTTGCGGGCTGCCGCCGTCTGCGGCATCAGCGTGCCCGAACAACTCTCCATCGTCGGGTTCGACGACGCACCGCCTGCAGCGTGGTCGGATCCGGGGCTCACCACCGTGCACCAGCCGCACCGCGACAAGGGCCGCGCGGCCGTCGAACAGCTGATCGGACCGACGTCACAGACCACGACCACGTTCCCCACCACGTTGGTCGTACGCGGATCGACGGCACCTCGTGCGGGTTCTTGACCTGATCCGACGGATGTCCGCTGAGGCGGGAGGCGGGCCTGGCTGGCAGAGACCACGGGGAGTCAGTTGCGCCGCCCGCCAGGTGCGGCTGGTGGTGGGTTCGCGCGCACGGCTGTCCGTAGTTCTCCGTACGCGAATAGCAGCATAATTGCCCTAACACAAGATATTTCGCCGTACATGAGGAAGTATTACGGTGTCAAGTGATCCAGGTCACAGTCAGGCGAGAAAAGGCCGCCTGAACAGCGCGATCCCAACTTCTTTTCCGCTGAGTGATTCATAGCCGTCGAGGCTTCATTTGCTGGCCGGTTGCCGCACCGTGATGTCGTTGTTACGGTGGGTTTCAACAAAGAACACGGGGAGATGCGCATGGTCATTCAATCGAGCCGCGCCGGGTAATCGCCTTCCGCGAGATCTGTCGCGCAGCTGGTTGCTCGCGGCACTTCGCGACTTCATGCACCCTGCCGCTTGGCAAACATTAGTCGCACACCGCGGCTCTCAGTCACATCGGTCGTAGCGCAGTCTTTGCGCCTTATCCGGCGCGCGGCATCGTGAAGAAAATGCCTTCTGGTAGATGCTTCGACCGATTCACACTGCCATTCCGCCTATTATTTCGATGGTTTTACCGGCCGCATTGGGAGGCTATGCGGTTGCTGCAACGCGCCACGAGCACGCACGCTTCGGGGAGAGTTGATGGAAGAGTCTGGTGCTATTCCGCCCACGCTCGGGGGAATTCCAATTATAGGCACGAAGTCGGGATCACGGACACCGGTCATTACCGACATGGATCGTGCGCGAGTCGACCTTCATCTGCGGTTGGCCGATTTTCAGCCGTCGTCCGGTGCGCTCAGTGCACCCTGCGCGGCCCCGCAGACAAACTGGCACGGAAATGCGCTCGGTGCTGAGCAAGCCGCGCTTTCGCATGAATTTACCCACGTCCACGGTAGGGGTAAAGGTGGCTTCTACAGCATGCCGGTCAGCAACGGCACAAGAGCCATCTCGTTGACGTTGACCGCCATCGCCGCACACGCGGAGAGACTCGGGCTACGCCGACCCCGTCCGGGCGACAACATCATCGTCCCCGCGCTGACCTGGGCTGCAACCGCCACCGCACCGCTCGATCAGGGATTCGTGCCGCGCCTGGCCGACGTGGACGAAAGGACCCTGTGTTTGGACCCTGCGTCGGTCCGCAATCTCGTCGACGGTCGCACATTCGCGATTATCGCCGTCCATCTTTACAACCGGATGGCCGATCTGGACGCGCTGGCCGCTATCGCCGAAGAGCATCAGATCGCCCTTATCGAGGATTGCGCGCACGCGCACGGAGCCGCTTACCACGGTAGACCGGCCGGCACCACAGGGCATGCCGGTACGTTCAGCCTGCAAGCGAGCAAAACGCTGACCTGCGGCGAGGGTGGATTGTTGACCACACGTGATCGACTGCTCGCCGAGCAAATCGCCTCGCTAGCGAACTGCGGCAGACCCTGCGGCGAGGCGATCCGCATCCCCTCTGGTAACGACCGACTCCCCGGCTTGTCCGCCGCTTTCGCTCGCGCTCAGCTCGCCGCTTTCGAGACCCAGCAGGCGGCACGCACCGCACAATGGGCCCGGCTGAACGAAGTGGCGGTCGACCTGCCCGGGGTGCAGCCGTTTCCGACCCAGTCGAACACGGTTTCACCCACGTACAAATGGGCAGCTCGTTATCCGCCCGAGGAATGGGGTGGCATGGCGTTGGACGAGATCGCCGCCGCCCTCTCAGCCGAGTTGGACGTCCAGATAGCGCGAGTGTACGAGCCACTGACCGATTCATCTCTCTACCAGCCCATGAACCACCCCTTGGCAGCAAACACCCACTGTGCCAACGAACTCGACCCGGCCAAGTACGCCTGCCCGACGGCGTCCGAACTGCACAACACCGTCCTCGTCATTGAGCACGCGGCCGCCCTGCGGCCTGACTTCGCCAACGCCTACACCGCCGCCGTCACAAAAGTGCGCAAGCGCGGAAAAGGCAACGCTAGCCCGATCCGTTTGAATAACCGGTGAGCTGTCACCTCTTAAGAGGGAGTGCCAAGAGGCGTGAAGAATCTTAAGGCTGGAATTATCGGGTGTGGTCAAATGGGCCGCAACCACGCGGCCGCGTACCAGGCCCTGGCGGGTGTCGATCTCGTCGCGGCTCATGACTACGACGATCGCAACGCCGACCGGTTCTGTGAGGACTTTGACATCAGGCGGACCACGCTCCCCGAACTTCTGGAATTGGTCGATATCGTCAGCATCTGCACTTGGCCGTCCTCGCACTCCCCGCTCACCCTGCAGGCACTGGGCGCCGACACGCACGTGCTTTGCGAAAAGCCGCCGGCTGTGAACGCCGAAGAGGCCAACAAGATGCGCGAAATGGCCGAAGAGCAAGGTTTGGTTCTCACCTACGGCCTGCTTTACCGTCATGCCTTTCGAAACATTGTGGATCTCGTGAACGACGTCGGAAAGCCGTACAAGATTACGGCGAAGTGGCTACGACGCTTCGGCTTTCCGAAGTGGAGTCCGACCGGTTACCGAGAGAGTTCGGGCGGCGCCCTGACTGACCTCGGCGTACACATGATCGACCTCGCCTGGTACTTGGTGGGCTGCCCCGAGCCTGAACTCGTCCACGCGGCCGCGTGGAACCATCGAGCACAGGAGCTCTACCGCGAGGTAGGGCTCGCTGATTGCAGCACCGACACGTCGTATCCGCAGCACCCGAACGACAGTGCATTCGTGCTCTTGCAATTGAACAACGGGTGCACTGCCACGGTGGAGGTGGCGTACTCGACGGACATGACCGAAGACGAGCACGTATCGGTCGAGATTCAGGGATCACACGGGACGCTCGTCCTCCCCGTGCCGACGACGCAAACGGCCCTCTCGCCGGGGCTGTTACCGGCATTCCACCGATCGGACGGAAGAGCGTCGAGCTCCGCCGTCATCCAACGCGGACCGAGACTGGTTCGCGAGGCGGTCTACGACCAGCTTGCCAACTTCCGTGACGTCGTATTGGGAGTTCAATCTCCCGTTATCACCGCGGCCCAAGCCGTCACCGTGCAGCGGGTCCTCGATCTCGCCGCCTGGTCGGCACGGACCGGCGACCCGGTGTCCTTGAAAGGACACGACGAAGCAAGCGACCGTTCCCACCTGAAGACCCCGACGACAGGAGTCAGCGCATGAGTGAAACGCCCGCCGTGCTGGGAGGCAATCCCATCGTCAACCCCGACAGCGAACCCGGTTGGCCCCTGTCCGGCGCGATCGAAACCGCCGCCCTCACCGAGGTCACGGAGAGCGGACAGTGGGTAGGGTTCGGGCATATCCCGGCCAAGTGGCGCGCGATCCTGGAGCAGGTGGTCGCCGACACCACCGGCTATCGGTACGGAATCGGGCAGCCCAACGGCACCCTGGCCATCGCAAGCGGCGTCCGATCCCAGCTCCGCGCTCGTGGCCGTGACTGGGCCCAAGGCCGCGACCAGGTGCTCGTCGCCGACCTGACCCATGCCTCCGCCCACCACGGGGTCCGGCTGGGCGTCGCCTCCGAACTCGGGCGCGCACCCGAACTAGTCCCGATCGACGCTCGCAGCGACGCCACCATGGACAGCGACGTGGTCGCCGACTACCTGAGCCGGCACGCCGACCGCGTACTGGCGGTGGTACCCGCCACTATGTACGGGAACTTTGGTGCCATCGAGCAAATCGTGGAACTTGGTGAGCGACACGGTGTGCTCGTCCACCATGACAACGCGCTCGGCGGTGCCGCCCGCTACGACGGCCGGCGCGCCTTGACAGCCTCGATCTCCGCGCACGGCGAGGGCAAGGCGACGCCTTCCTGCGAGGGTGGACTGGTCGTATCGTCCGATCCGCACGTAGCCGCGCTCGTCCGAGCGGACACCGACTGCGGCAACGGGCCCGGACGGTTCGACCCGATCCCCTACGCGGACTTCGGTCCGATCCCCGCCGGCAACCAGCGAATGGGGGAGCAGCCGGCCGTACTGATGCTGGTTCAGTGGCTCCGGGCCATGCACAGCCGATTGCAAGTCCGGGAAAGCCGGCGGCTCGTCACCAACCTGGTACAAGACCCGGGTCTGTTCTCCACGCCGGTGTTGCGGGTGCCACCCACCGACGCCGAGTACCCCCCGTTCTTCAGCCTGCACATGGAATGCACCGACGCGCTGGAGAGCGAACTTGGCCTGACACCGGACGACCTCCGGGTCGCGCTGACGGCGGAGGGCATCTGGGCCGAAGCCGGCTTCGTACCGACCCACCGGGACCCGGCATGGCAAGACATCGTCGCCGGCACCGGCCTCACCTACTCGGGTTCAACGCGGGTGTACGAGCGCGCCATCTTCATCCACAACAAGTTCATGCGCCACCCGGACTTCGCGACCTGGATGGCCGAGATCCTCGAGCGGGTCAAGGACCACGCTGGCGAACTCGCCGGAATCAGCAAGCGCATACCCGGTGCCGGAGAAAAGCGGCACAAGAATCCGATCGTCAGGAGGCACCACCACCGGTGAAGATCATGACACGGCGTCCCGCACTGTTACCGATGGTCGCTCTGTCCGGGCTCTATTTCGTCAACACGTTCCTCTCGGCCGCACTCGCCCCGCGGTACGCGGAGATCGTGTCCTCGCTCGGACTCTCCCCCGACGGCCTCGGCCTCGTCCTTCTGGGTCAGGCGATCGGTCTCACCGCCGTCATCCTCACCCTGGCGCCCCGACTCGCCGACCGATATGGTGCGCGTGCAGTCGCCCGCTTGGGAGCTTTGTCGTTCTGCATCCTGACGCCCCTGATCGGTCTCGCGGGTTCGTGGACCATGCTCTTCGCCGCCTTCCTGGCGACCGGGGCGGTCAATTCGTTTCTGGACCTGGGGATGGCCCGGTCGGCGACCGACGTCGAGAAGAAGACCGGACGCACGCTGATCACATTCCTCGACATCCCGGCCGCGTTGGGCTCGCTGCTCGGAGCCGGCGCGGGCGCGGCGACAGCCGGACGAACCGGGATCGCCCAATACGCCATCGCAGTCGGAGTAGCCGGGTGTTTCATCGTCATCGCAGTGTGGCGGTTCCTGCCCGCCTCGGAGCCGCGCCCCGCCGAGCTGCCAGAGCGGAGCCAGAAAATCCCGGTCGTCGCCTTGTGCCTGCTGGCGGCAGCCGGCCTGGGAATGCAGCTGGCGGTGCTGGACTGGGCCAGCCTGTTATACCGGGAACTGGGGGCGGCACCGACGCTGTACGGAATCGGCAACTTCGCATTTGTCGCGGGAGCGACCGCCATTCTGATCATCTGTGGTCCACTGGCCGACCGATTCGGTCCGACCGTTGTCCTCCGAGTCACGGCCACTGTAGGCATTCTCGGAATGGCCGCCGCGACCCTGTCGAGCTCGATAGTGGTCGTGACGGCTGGGCTTGCCCTCGCCGGGGCCGGCCTACAGCCCGCCCACCCTCTCGCGCTGAGCGCGGCGGGGCTTGGCTCGGTCAAGAACCAGGCACGGGTGATCGGTGCCAGCTATATCGGGATGGCCCTGATGCGGCCGGCTGTGGGCGGGTTGGCCGCTGTCACCGGCATCCAGGTGGCGCTGGGACTGGTGACCATTCTCCTGGGCGTCGTCGTGCTGGTACTGGCGCCGAATGCGCGGAAAAAGCCGTCATTAGCCTCAGCCCTTCATTAAGGGCGGGTCCATATAGTGGATCTTGAAAGGAAGATGCCTTCCGGCCTGGGAAGATAGGACTTGCTGAGGGTCTCATCTATCCCGGACGGAAGGCACCTGTCAGGTGAAGGCTACCGGAACACGCCCGAAGATCATCGTCAGCGGCGACGGACGTGGCGTGGTCGGCCACGCTGGTGCTCGTCTGTTGACTGACGTCGCTGACGCGGCGGGGTTGACCGGGGCGTTCAGCGAAGCCCTGTCGGGGTTACGGCAGCGGCGGGGCGGTCACGATCCGGGGCGGGTCGCGGTGGATCTGGCGGTGACGATCGCCGATGGCGGTGAGGCGATCGGTGACCTGGCGGTGCTGCGGGACCAGAGCGGTCTGTTCGGCGCGGTGGCCTCGGATGCCACCGCGTGGCGGGTGTTGTCCGGGTTGGACAGCGAAGCGTTGGTGTCGCTGCGGATGGCTCGCGCACGGGCACGGGAGGTCGCCTGGGCGCAGATGGGCGAGACCCGCGACGGCATACCGGCCGCGACCGCCGCTGGCCAGCCGGTCCCCGGTCTCGTCCTGGACCTGGACGCCTCGATCGTGATCTGCCACTCGGAGAAGGAATCGGCCACCCGTACCTGGAAGAAGACCTTCGGCTATCACCCGCTGTTCTGCTTCCTGGACAACACCCGTGAGGCGCTGTCGGGGCTGCTGCGCGAGGGTCGGGCCGGGTCGAACACCACCGCCGACCACATCACCGTCCTGAACTCGGCGTTGGAACAGATCCCGGACGCCCACCGCTACGGCACCGAGATCCTCATCCGCTGCGACTCGGCCGGCTGCACCCAAGGATTCCTGGCCCACATTCGCAGCCTGCGCGAGCACGGCATCAACACCTTCTTCTCCGTGGGTGTGGCCATCACCGAACCGATCCGCGACGCGATCCGAGCCGCTACCGGCTGGATCCCCGCCATCGACGCCGACGGCGAGCCGCGTGACGGGGCGCAAGTCTGCGAGATCACGGGTCTGGTACCCGACGACGGCTACCCCGAAGGCACCCGGTTCATCGTGCGCCGCGAACGCCCCCACCCCGGCGCGCAACTGTCGCTGTTCGACACCATCGAAGGGTTCCGCCACCAGGTCACGGCCACCGACACCCCGCCAGGCCGCGGCAGCATCCAGTTCCTGGAGGCCCGACACCGCGCCCACGCCCGCGTGGAAGACCGCATCCGCACCGGCAAGGACACCGGCTTCGGCCGCTTCCCCTCACGGGTCTTCGCGATCAACGCCGCCTGGCTGGAACTCGCCCTCACCGGTATCGACCTGCTCGCCTGGACCCAGCATCTGCTACTCGACGGCGACCTCGCCACAGCCGAACCCAAGAAGCTGCGGTACCGACTGCTGCACGTCCCGGCGCGGATCACCCGCTCGGCACGACGCACGAAGCTACGCGTCGCCGAAGGCTGGCCCTGGGCCGAGCAACTGGTCACCGCGTTCACCCGCCTCGCGGCACTGCCACAGCCGGTCACCTGAACACCACGATCCCGATCCCGACGGACAGCTTCTGGAGGAACCCGACCCCGCGTCGGGCTACCACCACGCCCTGACGTCGATCGACCGACTGATCAAGATCAACAACCCGCCACGCGGCCTTGATCAACAGTTAGTGAAAGACCGAGGTTAGGCCGCGGCCCGGTCGATCACTGCAGGCGCCGAGCCATCCGGCCCTCATCCATACCCTTGGCTCGCCGCCCCCAGGGCACACGGCGCCCCGCACTACGCGCGGTCTCGGCCCGTTGAATGCTGATCGGGCGTGCTCAGCCGGGATGGACGGTGCGGATGGCAGGGCAGCGGGTGTCGGCCGCTCGGCGTGGTCAGAGGCCGGCGGCGGCGTCGTATCGGCGCCGCAGGTCGGCCATCTCCGATGCGGGCAGCGCTTCCCTGAGTGCCAGCTCCTCGTACTTGTCGGGGAACATCTCCCGTAGTCGATCGACGAACCTGACGTCGGCGGTCGCCTCGACCACCTCGATGCCGGGAGGTTGGGTGGTCATGTCCATGATCACCGGGCCGACGAGTTTGACCGCTCCGTCCCAATGGCGCTTCTGTTCGGCGACGCCGCAGAGGTGGAAGCCGTAGATCGTCTGGACGTCGGCCAGTGTGGTGGCCCCGGTGGGCTCGTGGCCGTAGACATGGACTCCGCAGATGACCGCCGGTGCGGCCTGCTCTCCGGCTGGTACCTGTGCGGCGGTGTGCCCGGCGTGATGGTGATGTGCCGGGTCCGCCTGCTCGAGGGTCACACGCATCTTGGTCAGGATCTGCCGGTGGAGATCCGCCGGGTCCGTCCTCGGGGTGGTCAAGGTGACCACGGCGGCCACCCCGATCGACGCGGCCAGCAGGCACACCTCGATCCACACGAAGGCGCTTCGGTACCAGCCGCTGACGCCTACCCGGGAAATCATGATCGTTCTTCACCTCGTCGCGGTTCCTGATGGTGGCGGAGGGCAGCGGACGGACCTCTGCCCGGAGGTCGGGTCCGTCGTGAAGGTGGCCGCGCGGTGAACGCTGTGGAGCGGCGGCTGCGGCCGACGCACTGCCGGCACCGCAATGCCCGGTGCTGGCCGCTCTCAGCGGGGTTGCCACCGCACTGTCACCCCCGGCGCGGGGCCTTACCGACGTTGGGGTGGCGCGTGCCGCGCCACCCCAACGCAGATGCTGTTACCGAGCGGTGCAGGTGAGGTTTGGTGTGGAGTTGGTGCCGTTCCAGGAGGCGTTGAAGCCGAAGCTGGTGGTGGCGTTGGCGCTCAGGGATCCGTTGTAACTGGCGTTCGACGCGGTGACCGACGAACCGCTCGAGGTGACTGTCGCGTTCCAGGAGTTGGTGATGCTCTGGCCGTTGGGCCAGGTCCATGCCACCGTCCATCCGGAGATGGCGGCGTTGCCGGCCCGGACGGTGACCTCGGCGCCGAATCCACCGGACCACTCGCTGGTCTTGCGGAAGGTGGCGGTGCAGGCACCGTTTCCGGCCGGCGGCGGCGTGGTGGGCGGCGGGGTCGTCGGCGGCGGCGTGGTGGTGGGCGGCGGGGTCGTCGGCGGCGGGTTGCCGCCGCCACCGAAGATCACGTCACTGCAGAGGTAGTACGGCTGGTCGAGGTGGGACGCCTGCCAGATGGTGTAGACGACGTGCCGCCCGGTGCGGTTGCCCGCGTTCACCTGCGCCTCGTAGAGCCCGGTGGTCGGGTAGCTGCCGGTGCGGAGTACCAGGTCGAGGCTGTTCCAGGTGAGGGGCTGGGTGGTCGGGTCGAAGCCCTGCTTGGTGATGTAGATCAACATGTAGTCGGCGCCGTGCCGAGCGCCGTCGGTCAGTGTCAGGGTGAAGTTGTTCGGCATCGGCTTCGCGGTCCACGCGCCGACCGCGTCGAGCGAGGCGTACAGGCCGCCCTGGGTGCGACCGCCGCTGCACAGCTGTCCGTCCGGCACGGCGGCCTGGTGGTTGCCGCCGACGTTCTCGCGGTACAGGCCGTTCCAGTTCCACATGGTGTTCGGGTTGGCCTGCCACGCTTGCCAGCACATCGGGTCGGTCTGGGCCATCGTGGGGTTGAGGTGGTCGGAACCCCAGCGCTCCCAACATCCGTAGTTGCGTGACGGCGGGTTGGTGACCGATCCGTGCGCCGAGGCCGGACCGGCCTGGTTGACGACGACCATCGTGAACGAGGCGAGGAGAACTGCGACCGCGCCCAGTCCCAGACGGCGTGCTGTCCGTGAAATTTTCATCGATGCTCCAGTGGATGCGCCGGCGCCCAGTGGCCCTCGCTGGGTGCCCACCCCGGAGAAGGTGACGCCGATCGATTCAAGCCGTCCGAAAGGTGGACGGCACTGCTGCCCAGCAGCGCTTGGCGACTCCCAGCCACGATGTTAGTAAAGACGGCTGTCAATGTAAATCGATACCGATGTACCGGCACGCTCACCCACGGGCACGGCGGGCATGGCGATCCCGACCGCGATGACCACCGCGAGGCCAGACCGCGCGTCGTGGTCGCCGAGGCGAGGTGAGTACGAGTGCGGACGGCCGGCGGCGGCCGGGGCGACAGGACGCGGGGATCTCTACCAGCTCCGCCATGGCAGATCAGCGCCGCACGCCGATGCAGGATCGTTCCGGCGACTGGAGTCGGCGGGCCCAGGACGACAAGCCGGCAGTGGCAGGCGGTGAGCAGCCGGCGCCGACCTCATCGATCTTCCCTGGTTGGGTCGCGCGCCAGCCAGTCGCCTAGGAACAGTGCGACCCACCCGGGGCTCCACGCCAGCAGACCGGGCCGGATGTACCGTGGCCGTAATCGACGCGGATGTCCACCCAGAATGCTCGCCGGCCAACTGCTCCGCGAGGTCGCGCTCCACCCCGGCCAGGAACTGCTGATGATGCGACTGTGGGATTCAGGGCCGCTGCGTCGGACCGACCTCGCCGACGAGTTCGACACCGACTCGGCCAAGCATGACCCGCACCGTGCAGCGCCTCGAACGGGCCGGCTACGTACGCCGCGTCCCCGACCCGACGACCGCCGCGCCACCCGGGTCGAGTCCACCCCGGCCAGCCTCGTCCTCCGCGTCGACGTCCCGCGTGGGACGTGGGCACGTTCTGGCCGCGCGCCACGCATCCACTCGCGCCCCGTGCTACGCCGAGCGGGCGGTCCTGGATCTGGCAAGGCGCATCGAGTACCACGGCTGCGCCTGTGGCGGTCGGGTCGGCTCGCGGCGCGCACTGAGCAGTACCGCGTGCGTCGCAACATCAACCACGTGGTCGGCGAGGCGGTTCTATCGGAGAGCCCGCCCGAGCGGCATCTGTTTCGGGACGTCATCGAGGGGGCGGGCCTACACCAAGTGCTGCGGAGTGGTGAGCGCCGCTTGCTCTGCACATACCACGAGGCCTGCACCCGCCCGTTTGAAAGATGGCTCGCCGGCCCGTCCAGCCGTCAGGGTCTGGGGCTGGGCCGCGCGTGTCGGCCGCTGAAGGCGCCACGGGTGCGGAGCCGCGGCTTGGTCGGCCGGCCCACGGTGAGGTACCCGTCCCTGTCGAGGGTGCGCAGCGGCTGGTGTCTCGGCGGCGGGCATCGGTCCGCGGCGTGTCTGGTGGGTGGAAGCTGCCTTCACTGAGCGTGCCCCACGCTGAGCATCGAACTAACCGATGCTTACCATGCAGAGCGTTCAGGCTGTTCATGCTTGCTGATCCCGGATAGGGTCCCGCCAGTCGCCCAGCCCAGGAGGTTTACCGTGCTCAGGAAGCGTGCGCTCCACGTCGTCATCGGTCTGGTCACCCTGTCGATCGCGGCAACCGGTTGTGGCCGGTCGACGAGCGGGCAGACACCGCAGCCCGGCGCGGCCTCCGTCGCCGCCGACGCCAAGGCGGCCGACCTGGTGCCCGCCGCCCTCAAGGAGAAGGGCGTCCTGCGGGTGGCCACCGCCGAGGGCTACCCGCCGATGGAGATGTACAAGGAGGGCACACAGGATCTGATCGGCGTCGACCCGGAGCTTGCCGCTGCGATCGCCGGGCGGCTCGGCCTGAAGCTGGAGATGACCAACGCCAGCTTCCCTGGTCTCATTCCCGGTCTGCAGGCCGACCGCTGGGACCTGGCGATGTCCTCGATGAGCGACACCGAGGAGCGACGCAAGGCCGTCGACTTCGTCGACTACTTCCAGGCCGGTGGCGCGATCATGGTGGCCAAGGGCAATCCCGCCGGCGTCAAGGACCTGGCCGACCTTTGCGGCCGGGCTGTCGTGCTCGCCAAGGGCAGCTCCAACCTCGCCATCGGCGAGGGGCAGAACGCCAAGTGCGCGAAGAAGATGACGATCTCGCAGAGCGAGGACGCCCCGACCGGCCTGCTGCAGATCGACGCCGGGCGGGCCGTTGCCACCATCGTCGACTACCCGGTGGCCAAGATGCTCGCCAAGGAGAGCGGCAAGTACGAGGTGCTGGAGGCGCAGTACGATGCCGGCCCGTGGGGCATCGCGATCGACAAGAAGGACAGCCAGTTGCGCGACGCGGTGCAGCGGGCACTCCAGGAGCTCATCGACAGCGGTGAGTACACCAAGATCCTGGAGAAGTGGGGTGTGACGGGCAGCGCCATCCAGGCGGCCACCGTCAACAACCAGAAGTGAGCGCGTCGGTGGACCCTACGGTGAAGGAGCAGGAAACCGCCGCTGCGGGCCCAGCGCCGGACGAGCCCGACACACCGCCGAACCGGATCAGCCACCCCCTACGGCCGGGGCGGTGGCTGGCCGCCGGCCTGACCACCCTGGTCCTGGTCTGGCTGGGCTGGACCATCGCCGTCAACCCCAACCTGCACTGGGACATCGTCGTTGCCTACCAGTTCGACCGAGTCATCCTGGAAGGGCTCTGGGTCACCATTCAGCTCACCGTCGCGTCGATGCTGATCGGCGTGGTGCTCGGCGTGGTCGTGGCACTGATGCAGGTCTCCAACAGCCGGATCCTGCGCACCGGCGCGATGGCCTACGTCTGGTTCTTCCGCGGTACCCCACTGCTGGTGCAGCTGATCTTCTGGTTCAACATCGCGCTGATCTTCCCGGAGATCGGCCTCGGCGTGCCGTTCGGCGGCCCGAAGCTGGTGACCTGGGAGACAAACACCCTTGTCACCGGCTTCGTCGCGGCGCTGCTCGGGCTCAGCATCAACGAGGGCGCCTACATGAGCGAGATCGTCCGGGCCGGACTGCGGGCCGTCGATCCCGGCCAGCAGGAGGCCGCGGCGGCGCTGGGCATGTCCCGTCCGAAGATCATGACGAGGGTGGTGCTGCCCCAGGCGATGCGGATCATCGTCCCGCCCACCGGCAACCAGTTCATCTCGATGCTCAAGACCACCTCGCTGGTCTCGGTGATCGCCGGCGCCGACCTGCTCACCGTCGCCCAGCGGCTCTATCTGACCAACTTCGAGGTGATCGCCCTGCTCATCGTCGCGTCCATCTGGTACCTGGTCCTCACCACCGTCGCCAGCATCGGCCAGTACTACCTGGAACGCCGGTTCAGCCGCGGCTTCGGCACCACCGTCCCGGGCACGCTGCGCGGACGGATCGGCCGCAACCTTCGGCTCACCGGGAGCGCACGATGACCGCCCCGATGGTGCAGTGCCGGCAGTTGCGCAAGAGCTTCGGCCGCATCGAGGTGCTGCGCGGCATCGACCTGGTCATCGAGCGCGGCCAGGTGGTCTGCGTGGTCGGCCCCTCCGGCTCCGGCAAGTCCACCCTGCTGCGCTGCCTCAACCATCTCGAGGAGCCCCAGGCGGGTCGGGTCTACGTCGACGGCGAACTGATCGGATACGAGGAGCGCAGCGGGCGGCTGCGACCGTTGCCGGACGCCCGGCTGCGCCGGCAGCGCGAGTCGATCGGCATGGTGTTCCAGCGGTTCCACCTCTTCCCGCATCGCACCGCGCTGGAGAACGTGATGGAGGGCCTGGTCGCCGTGAAGGGCGTCAGGACGGCCGACGCCCGCAGGCACGCCGGTGGCCTGCTCGACCGGGTCGGGCTCGCCGACCGGGCACACCACTACCCGGCGCAACTCTCCGGCGGGCAACAGCAGCGGGTGGCCATCGCGCGGTCCCTGGCGATGTCGCCGAAGCTGATGCTCTTCGACGAGCCGACCTCGGCGCTCGACCCCGAACTGGTCGGCGAGGTGCTGGAGGTGATGAAAGATCTCGCGGCCAGCGGCATGACGATGGTCGTCGTGACCCACGAGATGGGGTTCGCCCGCGAGGTCGGCGACCACCTCGTCTTCATGGACGACGGCCTCATCATCGAACAGGGCCCGCCGCGGGAGATCCTTGCCGCGCCACGGCACGACCGGACCCGCGCGTTCCTGTCCAAGGTCCTCTGATGGCCCAGCTGGACCTGCTGATCACCGGCGGGAACGTCATCGACGGCGCCGGCTCGCCCGCCCGTACCGTCGACGTGGGGGTGCGCGACGGCCGGTTGCTGCTGCTGCCACCCGGCAGCAGCAGCCCAGCCGCCGAGGTGGTGGACGCCGGCGGCCTGGTCGTCACCCCGGGCTTCATCGACGTGCACACCCACTCCGACCTGCTCGCCGGCGACGACGAGCAGCGGGAGATCCTGCGGCTCGCGCCGCTGCGGCAGGGCGTCACCACCGAGATCTGCGGCAACTGCGGGATCAGTCCCTTTCCGGTGCCGACCTTGCGCGCAGAGACGGTGCGAGACCTGGTCGCCGCGACGTTCGGCCCGCCCGCCGCGACGTACCCATCCTTCGCGGAGTTCGCCGCCGCGCAGGGCGTGGGCCGGCGCAACCACCTCGCCGCCCTGGTGGGCCACGGCACGCTCCGCGCCGCCGTCGTCGGCTTCGCGCAGCGGCGCGCCAGACCCGACGAGGTCCAGCGGATGTGCGACCTGCTCGACGAGGCGCTCGCCGCCGGCGCGGCCGGGCTGTCCACCGGCCTGATCTACTCGCCGGGGGTGAATGCGAGCACCGACGAGGTCATCGCGCTCGCCCGGGTGGCCGCGGCGCACGGAAAGCCCTACGTGACGCACCTGCGCGACGAGATGTCGCAGGTGGAGTCGGCGCTGGAGGAGGCGATCGACATCGCCACCTCGGCCGGCGCCGCGCTGCAGGTCTCGCACCACAAGACGGCCGGCCGGCGCTCCTGGGGCGCCACGGTCCGCACCCTGGCCCGACTCGAACGGGCGCGGGCCGATGGACTGGACGTCCTCTGCGACGTCTACCCGTACACCGCCGGCAGCACGGCGCTACACGCCATGCTCCCGCCCTGGGTCATCGCCGACGGCGTGCCTGCGATGCTCGCCGCCCTCGCCGAGGCGAACGTCCGCGACCGCATCCGCGCCGACCTGTCCGCCGGCCTGCCGGGCTGGGAGAACACCGTCGGCAACGGCGGCTGGGACCTGATCCGGGTCGCGTCCGCCCCCACCAGCCCCGATGTCGAGGGGCACAGCATCGCCGACCTCGCCGCCACCCGCGGGGTCGACCCCATCGACTACGTCTGCGACCTGCTCGCCGCGGAGACAGGCAACGTAACCATCCTCAGCCACTCGATGCGGGAGGACGACGTCCGCCGGGTGCTTGCCAGCCCGCTGGCGATGATCTGCTCCGACGGCGTGCCCAAGCCGGGCCGGCCGCACCCCCGATGGGCGGGCAGCTTCGCCCGGGTGCTCGGTCACTACGTCCGCGACGTGGGCCTGCTGAGCCTGACCGAGGCCGTGCACAAGATGACCGGGATGCCCGCCCGGCGCTTCGGCCTGCACGATCGGGGCCTGATCGCCGACGGGTGCGCGGCAGACCTGGTGATCCTCGACCCCGCAGAAGCCGCCGACGGCGCGACCTACGACGACCCGCTGGCTCCGCCACGCGGGATCCGCTGCGTGGTGGTCGACGGCCATGTCGTCGTCGACGGCGACCGGGTCACCGACGCCCGACCAGGGCGGGTGCTGGCCGTACCAGACGGTGGGCGCCCCCCGCGGGGGCAGCCGTGACCAGCGGCGGCCCGGCTGCCCACGTGCGGATCGGGGCGATGGTGCGGCGACTCGACGACGGGCGCACTCTCTCGCTCGACCCGGACCTGGTCCTACCGCTGGCCAGCGTCGGCAAGGTGCTGCTGCTCGGCGAGGTCGCCCGCCGCATCGCCGCCGGGACCCTCGCTCCTGACCAGCCGGTCGACCTGCTCGACGACGACCGGGCACTCGGCGGAACCGGTCTGCTCAACCTGCTCTCGCCGCGCCGGTGGACCGTCGCCGACCTCACCGCCGCAGTGGCCGGGGTCAGCGACAACGCCGCCACGAACGCGCTGCTCCGGTTGGTGACACTGGAGGCCGTTCAGCAACTGGCCCGCACGAGCGGCCTGCGCGCCACCACCGTGCATGACCGGATCCGGCGCACACGCGGCCCGGACGTACCGCCGACCTTCGCGACCGGCACCCCGCACGACCTCTGCACCTTCCTCACCGACGTGGCGACCGGAACCTGGCAGAGCCGGCGGGCGTCGGAGCTGCTGCGCGGGTGGCTCGACCGCAACACCGATCGCACGCTCGTCGCCGACACCATCCGGCATGACCCGTGGTCGACCGGCGGAGTCCGGGTGGCGAACAAGACCGGCACCGACACCGGTGTACGCGCCGACGTCGGCATCGTCGTCGGCCCGCACACCGTCGTCTACGCCGTGGTCGCGGCGTTCGGTCCCGGGGCGGAGCGGGCCGCGGTGGCGGAGCTTCGGCGATGGGGCAAGGCGGTCGACCGGCTCACCGGCGCGGGCGACCACCGTTCGGCCAACTCCTGACTGAGCCTCGCCGCGGCGTCGGTCAGCCGGTCGACGAAGCTGCCGACGACCGGATTCGGGTTGCCGGGACGCAGGGCCACCCCGATCTCACGGTGCAGGTTGGCGTGAGTGAGTGGCCGGACCGCCACTCCGCCGGGGTTCCGCAGGCCCAACGACGGCACCAAGGCGACGCCGACGCCGGCCCGGACCAGGCCCAGCACCACCTCGTAGTGGTCGCTGCGGCAGCGGACCCGGGGCTGGAACCCCTCCGCGCGCGCCGCCAGTTCCAGCACCGACACCTCCCCTTGCACGCCGAGCGTGGTGATCCACGGCTCGTCGGCCAGGTCGGTGAGCCGCAGCCGCCGCCGCCCTGCGAGCGGGTGGTGTGCCGGCAGCACCACCAGTTGCGGGTCCGCCATCAGCGGGGACACCGTCGCGAAGGGCGCCTCCCGGATGGGGCTCAACGGATGGTTGAACACCACCACGAGGTCCAGTTCACCCTGGTTGAGGCGGGGGAGCAGCTCGGGTGGCTGCCCCAGGATCAGGGCCAACTCGACCTGGGGATGCTCGGTGGTGAAACTCGACAGGGCGCGCGGCAGCAACTCCGCGCCGGCGGTGGCGAAGAAGCCGATCCGCAGCAGACCCCGCCGGCCTTCCCCATGGGCGGAGAGCTCGTCGCGGGCGGCCGCCATCAGATCCGCGATCTGCTGGGCGTAGTCGGCCAGGCGCTGGCCCGCCACCGTGAGCCGCAGGCTGCGTGGCCCCCGGTCCACCAGTGCCACGCCGGCTTCCTGCTCCAGGGTCGCGAGCTGGTGGGAGACCGCGGACGGGCTGAGCCGGAGCTGCTCGGCCGCGGCGACGATGGTCCCGTGCCGGGCGATCTCCAGCACGACCTGCAGGCGCGCCGTGTTGAACATACGTGGACCGCCTTCCCCTGCTCCCAGGGGCGCGAGCGGCCCCACCGCCGCCGGACCACCCCGTCGCAGCTCCCGGGGCGAGGCACTGAGATCGGAGGCGGCCGGGTCATGGTCCCCGGCGGCCTGTTGAGAATACGCACGATCACCGGAGCCGAGGGGCTGGCCCGGCGCCAGCGGGCTGTTCCGCGAATCGATCAGCCAATGGATCGGCGCGGCGTTCAGCGCAGCCGGAAGTCGTCGTCAGAGCCCGGCTGGACCTGGTACTGGCCTGCGGGCTCGACAGCCCTCTTCAGCTGCTGTCAGAGCGGACAACCGAGACCGCTGTATCGGCGCCTGACGTCACACTCCGAACTTGCGGCGGGAGGTGACCGGCCACGTTTGCCCAGCGCAACCGGTCACCACGTCAGTGGCAGGGCCCTCTGCGCAGACGTCGATGATCTTTCCGGTGAGCAAGAGCGTTGCCTTCTGCTCCTGCACTCCGGGCTGGGCGCACCGCAGCAGCCATGACCGGAGGCCCATCCACTGCCGAAGTTCGACCACTTCGGGGCCGCGGAAGAGGTCACTGAGCAGGAAGACCTGCCCACAGCTTTGCCGTTGGGATTCGGGTCTCAGCCAGCGGAATCCGCACGGACGACTACGCGACAAGCTCGATGCCCATCGTCGATGCGCCACGACCGCCCAGACTCGGGCCAGCGAGCCCGGCAGGACAGCAGGCGCCAACAAAGGCGGGAGCAGCGACGCCTGACCACTTCGGCTTTCTCCGGGGGAGGTCACGTCGAACGGCCCGACCGCAGCGCCGCAGTTCAGGACCTTCAAGCCTGCGCAGCTGGTGCAGGCCGGCCTCGCCGCGGTAGCGGCGATCCTGGCCCGCGCCGGCGTGTCGCGGACCAGTGCCGCCACGGCCGCCGCGCTCGCCACCGTGGCGGTGGTGCCGCCGGCGTTCACCGGGCACGCCGCCGGTGCGGGCAACCACCAGATCGCGGTCAGCAGTCTCACCCTGCACGTCGTGGGCGCCGCGCTGTGGGTGGGCGGGTTGGCCGCGCTGTTGATGATCCGTCGCGCCACGGTGCTCGCCGACGTTGCCGGCCGGTACAGCCGCCTCGCCCTGGGCTGCTTCGCCGCCGTCATGGCCAGCGGCACGGCCAACGCCGCCGTGCGGCTCGGCTCGCCGGCACCACTGTGGCAGTCCCGCTACGGCTGGCTCATCCTCGGCAAACTCGCCGCGCTGCTGATCCTCGGCGTGTTCGGCGCGGCACACCGGCGGCGCACCCTCCCCCAGCTCCGCGCCGGCCGGCACGGGGCGTTCACCCGGCTGGCCGCCGGGCAACTGGTGGCATCGGCATCGACCCCGGCCGGCCCCGGCTCCCCCACCCCCTCCTGATGCTCATCCACCTGGCCGCCATGATGGCCCACGGCTTCTTCGGCCTGGCCCTCATGCAGACCACCACCGTCATCGCCCCCGACTGGTACACCAGCGTCCACCCCAGCTGGGCGTCCTCCCTCCTAAACGACCAGAAGCTCGGCGCCGGCATCGCCTGGGCCTTCGGCGAAATCCCCGCCGCCGTCGTCATGATCCTCCTCGTCCGCCAATGGATCGACGCCGACCAGCGGGAACAACGCCGCATCGACCGGGCCGCCGACCGCGCCGAGGCCACCGGCGAGGACGACGACCTCGCCCGCTACAACGCCTTCCTCGCGTCATCGGCCCGGCACGACGGACGAGGCCGGTCACCGTCGCGGTTACCCACGCGGGCCAGCCCGATCGGTGGGCATCAGCGGCCGGTAATCGCTGGCGGTGAGTGCGCCGTGGTCAACGATTCGTTCGCACGCGGAACCTCCAACGCCCGGCCGTGCCAGCGGAGGGAGACAGCGTGCACGTCGGCGCGGCTGGTCAGCGTACAGACGATCTGACCGAAGGCCATGATCTCGTCGCTGCGTCCGTTCTCGTCGGTCGCTCCAGCGACCTCCACCTCGGCGACGCCGCCGTGAGCGACAGCGCCACCACCAGCCACATCGCGCGGGCGGCCGGGTGCACCGCGAACAACGCGAGCAAGCCCCAGCCGGCCGCGGCCGCGATCAAGGCGGGTACGACGACCGCGCCGAGTCCGACCCGTAGCGTCCGAAGCCATCAGGCTGGTGAGCTCCCGTGACCTCGCACGAAGACTGGTGTGGTGGGCCGACGCAGACTGGCAAATGGCCGCTGTCGTGCTCACCCTGGTCGTGACCGCGGCCGTGGCCAGTCGGCTCTGGAGTCTGTGGCTGGTGGCGGCATGCGGGATGTCAGCGGGGCCCCGCCGGATGCCGGCGGGGCCCCGTTCACCGGGTCACTCAGGCGAGCGCCTTCAGGTAGTCGGGGTTGGCCTTGAGCCACTCCTCGACGGCCTTCTCCTCGTCACCCTTGTGGGTGTTGAACATCAGGTCCTCCAGGGACCCGAGTTGCTGGCCGTCCATCTTGAACTTCTTCAGCATCTCGGTGGCCTCAGGGAAGTCCTTGCCGAAGCCCTTGCGGGCGAAGGTGTTGATCTGCTCGGCCTGGCCGAGGGTGCCCTTCGGGTCGGCGAGGTCCTTCAGCTCGTACTTGGCGTAGGCCCAGTGCGGGTGCCAGAGGGTGACCACGATCGGCTTCTTGTCGGCGATCGCGCCGTCGAGCGCGGCGAGCATGGCCGGGGTGGACGAAGTCTTCAGCTTCATGGCGCCGTCCAGGCCGTAGCTGGGGAGCACCTTCTCCTGGGTGACCTTGGTGAGACCGGCGCCCGGCTCGATGCCGATCATCTGCCCACCGAAGGTGTCGGCCTTCGCGGCCAGGTCGTCGAGTGAGTCGACGCCCTCGACGTACTTCGGCACTGCGATGCTCAGGCTGGCGTCGTCGTGCCAGACGCCGAGCTTTTCGAGCTTGTCGCCGTACTTCTCCAGGTAGGAGGCGTGGGTCTGGGGCAGCCAGCCGTCCAGGAACAGGTCGATGTCGCCGTTGGCCAGGCCACCGTAGACGAGGCCGGCTTCCAGGTTCTTGAGCTGGACCTGGTAGCCCTTCTCCTCCAGGATGTGCTGCCACAGGTGGGATGCTGCGATCGCCTCGTCCCATGCCATGTAGCCGATGGTGATCTTCTTGCCGTTGCCGGAGCCGTCCGAGTCGCCGGTGCAGGCCGCACCGGTCAACGCCAGGGCGGCGGTCACGGCGAGCGCGAGGACGCGCTTCATGGTCGTGAACACAGGGTTGTCCTTCCGGTTGTGGAACAGGCCGGCGGACCCGCCTACGCGGGAACTGGGGTGCCGGCGCGGAGGGCGACAGTCAGGCGGCTTCCCGCGCGAGGCGCTGTGCCCGCGCGGAGGGGAACCGGTCGCCCACGGAATCGGTGAGCCGGTCGAGCACCACGGCGAGGACCACGACGGCGATCCCGCCCTCGAAGCCGCTGCCTACCTCGACCTGGGAGAGCGCGAACATGATGACGTCGCCGAGGCCGCCGGCGCCGACCATGCCGGCGATCACCACCATGGACAGGGCCAGCATGATCACCTGGTTCACCCCGGTCATGATGGTTGGTAGGGCCAGCGGCAGCTTGGTGCGCAGCAGCACCATCCACGGCGGTGCGCCGAACGCCTCGGCGGCCTGCACGATCTCCTTGTCGACCTGGCGCAGGCCCAGTTCGGTGAGGCGTACGCCGGGCGGCATGCTGAACACCAGCGTGGCCAGCACGCCCGGCACCGTGCCGATGCCGAAGAAGAAGATCGCCGGGATGAGGTAGACGAACGCCGGCATGGTCTGCATGAGGTCCAGCACCGGCCGGGCGACCGCGGAGGCGCGCTTGTTCTCCGCGACGAAGACGCCCAGCGGGATCGCCAGCAGCAGGGCGAGCGTGCTGGCCACGAGCACCTGCGCGAGGGTACTCATGGTCTCCTCCCAGTACGGCATCCCGGCCACTAGACCGAGGCCCACGGCGGCGCCGAGAGCGAATTTCCAGCCGCGTAGCCACCAGCCGAGCGCGGCGAGGACCGCCACGACCGCCACCGCCGGTACGCCGGTGAGCAGGTCGTTGAGCGGGCGCACGAGGGCGTCGACCACGGTGGCGATCGCGTCGAAGGCCGGGTCGAGGGTGGCGGTGGCCCAGTCGACGGCGGACTCGGTCCACGTGCCGAGCGGCACCCGGGGCAGCCAGGAGTCGAGCGGAGACTGCAGCAGGCTCATACCGGTTCTCCCTTCTTGCTGCTGATCAGGTCGAGATCGGTCTGCGTTGCCGCGTCGGCTGGCCCGCTGTTCATGGCGTCGTCCACCCCGGGCTCGGCGTCGTCCGTCGGTGTGCCGTCGGGGGCCGTGCTGGCCAGGGCGGCGAGCAGCGTGATCCGCGGGATGACGCCGGACAGCCGGCCCGTTGCGTCCAGTACGGCTACCGGATGGACGCTCTCCGCGCACTCGGCGAAGAGATCGGCCACGGCGGTGTCCTCGGTGACCGTCCGGACCTGTTCGGTCGAGACGTACCCTTCCAGGCTTCGTCGGCCCTCGCGGAATGCCCGCAGGACCTCGTCCTCGGTGACCGTGCCGAGGAACTGTTTCCTCGGACCGGTCACGTAGACCACGGAGGTCTGGTTCTCCCGGAGCGCGCGGGCGGCCACCCGGGGGCCGACATTGACGTCGAGCACGGTTTGCGCCTTCTCCATGACCGACGAGGCGGTGAGGATGCGGGTGCGGTCGACGTCCGCGACGAACTGCGCGACGTAGTCGTTGGCGGGGTCGGTGAGGATCTCCTCGGCGGTGCCGATCTGCACGATCCGGCCGTCCCGCATCACCGCGATCCGGTCGCCGAGGCGCATCGCCTCGTTCAGGTCGTGGGTGATGAAGATGATGGTCTTGCCCAGCTCGGCCTGGAGTTCCAGGAGCTGGTCCTGGATCTCCCGGCGGATGAGCGGATCGAGAGCCGAGAACGCCTCGTCCATGAGCAGGATGTCCGTACCGGCCGCGAGCGCGCGGGCCAGCCCGACCCGTTGCCGCATGCCGCCGGACAGGTGGTGGGGGAGTTTGTCCGCCCATTCCGTCAGGTCCACCATCCGCAGTGCGTCCATGGCGCGCTCATGCCGTTCGGCCTTGGGGCGGCCGGCGACCTCCAGCGCGTACCCGGCGTTCTCCAGCACCGTCCGGTGCGGCATCAGCGCGAAGTGCTGGAAGACCATGCTGATCTTTTCGCGGCGCAGCTTGCGCAGCGCGGCGGGCTTGAGCGTGGTCACTTCGACCCCGTCGACCCGCACGCTGCCCTTCGTGGGTTGGAGCAGGCCGTTGAGCATCCGGATGAGGGTGGACTTGCCGGAGCCGGACAGGCCCATCACGACGAAGATCTCGCCGGGGCGCACCTCGAAGTTCGCGTCGATCACGGCGGCCGTGGCCGGCAGCCCGTCGAGGGCCTCCGCGCGGGGCGCGCCGTCCGCGAGACGCCTCATCGCCTCGTCGGCTCGGTTACCGAATATTTTGTAGAGCGACTTCACTGCGAGTGCAGACACGATCCCCTCTCCGATGAAAACCTCTGGCGGATCGCGCCATCGGTGGCCATCTTCGCGTCCCGTCGGTCAGTATCAACATCGGTCACAACAGTCGGGCCATGAGGGCCGGGCCGGAAACCTACCGACTTCACTTCCGTGGGTCCAGCCCGGACCGCGGGGAATGTGGAACTACCCACAAAAACTCGCGGTCTCTGCATGTCGAATTCGGTCGACCGTACGCAGCGACGACATGTTGTTTGAGCTACCAGCCCGGGAGGTTGCCTCCCACCTGCACCTTTTGTCGTCCTCCTCGCCGCCCCAGATGGGCAGGCGGTCGATTCCCGTAGCTCGTAGCTGAATTTGTCGGGAGTGATAGAGAACTGTCATGCGTTCGTCATATTCCACCGCAGCTTCGCCGTTTCCCGCGAGTGTGTTCGCCGCTGACACCAATCGAGCGGTGTACGGGTTTCGGGCTGGCCGGCGTTCGTCAGACCGAGCGACGAGTGGCAGTCGGCTGCGACGGTCTGGTGGGCGAGGTGAGGCAGCGAGAAGGCGCGAAAGCAGCCGGCAACGTCCAGCGGCAGGCGACACTGGCAGTGCGGCCGAGGCCCGCCACCAGCTGGCCATGGTCCGGCTGCGCGCCGTCGAGCACGGCCGCGCCGGGCGAGCTCGCCGACGTGGCGCTGCGGCTGTTCGCCGAACGGGGCGTCGACCAGACCACCGTCGACGAGATTGCCAAGCGGCTGGGCTGACCAAGCGGAGCTTCTTTCGCTACTTCCCGGCCAAGGAGGACGCGGTCTTCGGCGGTGTCGAGGTCACCGGCGAGCAGGTCGTCGACGACATCCGCGCCCGTCCGGGCGACGAGGACCCGTGGCGCTCGCTGCACCAGGTGCTGCGCCGGTGGCAGCAGCAGATTCACGCGTCCGAGCAGGCGCTGGCGAGCCTCCGTCTGATCGAGTCGACAACGTCACTGCGCGCACGCCTGCACGAAAAGCGCGCGCACTGGCGGCAGCAGGTCAGCGACGCGCTGCGCGACCGACCCGACGCGGGACTCGACGCGTTCACCGCGGACCTGCTGACGAACGCGGCCACCGCTGCCCTGGACACCGTCTCGCATGAGTGGCTGCGTTCCGGCGGCACCGCCGACCGAGCAGCGTTGCTGGACCGCGCCTTCACCCTCATACGACTGGCCGGGCCCCGCACCGGAACGCCACGACGTCCATCGAGGTCATGGCCACGAGCAGGAGCAGGAGCAGGTTGACGGTCAGGCCCAGCCCCGCCCAGCGGACCACCGCCCGGTGCAGGAGGAACCGCCAGGGGCGCCGCCAGGCGGCCGGGGTGCACATCCAGCCGGCGAGATTGACCAGGGCGAACGGCAGCAGGAGCAGCCACAGGACCCGGCTCGCGCTGCGTGAGGTCAGCCCGCCCCAGGAGTACGCCTCGACGTGCCGGCCCTTCATGTCCGCCGTCCGGTAGAAACCCGCGACCCGGTTGCCGGAGACGAGCTGGGGCGCCACGTCGGCGAGCAGGTTTTCCGGCGTGGTGCCGCCGACCCCGTGCAGTCGGAGCTCGGTCACGCCAGCGAGGTCGACGTCCGGTGGCACCAGGCTGGACGGCCGTTCCACCGGCCGCGGGTCTGGACCGGCATCTCGACGGACCTCACCGGGCATCACTGTGGGTAGGACATCACGGTACGCGCAGGTGCGGGACCGGGGCGCCGGATCGGGCGGATCGCTTACGGGCGGTTCTGGCCGCCGCGCAGGTCCTCCTCGATCCGCTTGGCAGTCTCCAGCAGCGGCGGCAGCAGCTCCCTGCGGATCACCTCCGACGAGCCGCGGCTGGCGTGGGCGGACACGTTCACCGCCGCGATGACCGAGCCGTTCTCGCCGTGGATCGGGGCGGCGAGCGAACGCAGCCCCTCCTCCAGCTCCTGGTCGACGATCGCGTACCCCTGGGCGGCGATCTTCGTCAGCACCGCCCGCAGCTTGGCCGGGTCGGTGGTGGTGCGCCGGGTCAGCGGCTTCAGGTCGGCCTTGGCGAGGTAGTCGTCCAGCCACTCGGCCGGCTGCCCGGCGAGCAGCACCCGCCCCATCGAGGTGGCGTACGCGGGGAAGCGGGTGCCGACGCTGATCCCGACGGTCATGATGCGCTTGGTCGGCACCCGCGCGACGTACACCACCTCGTCACCGTCCAGCACCGACATCGAGCAGGACTCGTGGACCTGTGCGACGAGTGCCTCCATGTGCGGCATGGCGACCTCGGGCAGGCTCAGGCTCGACAGGTACGCGTAGCCGAGTTCGAGGATGCGCGGTCGCAACGAGAAGAGCCGCCCGTCGGTACGCATGTAGCCCAACTCGACCAGGGTGAGCAGGAAGCGGCGCGCGGCCGCGCGAGTCAGCCCGGTCGCCCGGGCCACCTCGCTGAGGGTTAGCTGGGGATGCTCGGCGTCGAAGGCCCGGATGACCGCGAGCCCACGTTCCAGGGACTGGACGAATTCGGGGCTCCGCGCCGCCTCCTCGGTCATCCGGCCTCCTGCCGCAGGGTCTGTTGCGCCACCTTGAACGCCCGGTTCGCCGCTGGAACGCCAGCGTAGACGCCGACGTGGAGCAGAACCTCACCGACCTCCTCCGGGGTCAACCCGTTACGCAGCGCGGCGCGCACGTGCATGGCCAGCTCCTCGTCGTGGTGCAGGGTGGCGAGGATCGCGAGGGTGATGCAGCTGCGGGTCCGCCGGTCGAGGCCGGGTCGGGTCCAGATCTCGCCCCAGGCGTACCGGGTGATGAAGTCCTGGAAGTCGGCGGTGAACTCGTCGATGCCGGCGACCGCCCGGTCGACGTGAGCGTCGCCCAGCACCTGCCGGCGTACGGTCATCCCGGCGTCGTGCCGCTCGCGGTCGTCCATCGTTCACCCCTCGTCGAAGTGGTCCAGGAGCAGTGTGCCCACCTGCTCCGGTTGCTCCACGTTGGCCAGGTGCGCGGCCTGGTCGAGGACGGCCAGCCGGGCCCCGGTGATCCGCTCGACGATCCGCGTCGAGTGTGCGACCGGGGTGGCCGGGTCGTCGGCGCCCGCGATGACCAACGTCGGTGCGCTGATCTGCGCCAGGTCGGCGCTCAGGTCCATCGTGGCCACCGCCTCGCAGCACGAGGCGTAACCGGCGGCGGGGGTGGCGGTCAGCATGGTGCGGTGCTCGGCGACCACCGCCGGCCGGGACTCGGCGAATGCCGGGGTGAACCAGCGGGCCACCACGGCGTCGGCGATCGCCTCCAGGCCATGGGCGCGTACCGTCGCCGCCCGCTGTCGCCAGCCCTCGGGCGGGCCCAGCGAGGCCGAGGTGCAGAGCAGCGCCAGCCGGTCCACCCGCTCGGGGGCGTGCGCGGCGAGCCACATACCGACCATGCCGCCGAGGGAGAGCCCGGCGTAGTGTGCGCGCCGCACGTCGAGGTCGTCGAGCAGCGCCAGCACCTCCCGGCCGAGCAGGTCGATCGTGTACGCCCCGGGCGGCACCGCCGAGCGGCCGTGGCCGAGATGGTCGTACCGGATCACCCGGAAACGGGTGGCGAGGGCCGAGAGCTGCGCCTCCCACATGATGCCGGTGGTGCCGAGGGAGCTGCCGAGCATCAGCACCGGCGCTCCGGTCGGACCGTCGAGGGTGGCGTGCAGACGGGACGTCACGACCACTCCCCCGTCCGGTACGCGGCCAGCGCCCGGTCGACGAACAGCCCCGCCGATCCGAGCCAGCCGTGCGGGTCGAGGGCCTCGCCGAGCTCCGGCTCGCTCAGGTGCGCCCGCACGTCGGGGTCGGCGAGCAGCGCGTCGCGCAGCGGCGGCCGCCGGGTGGCCCGGGCGACGACGTCGTGCGCGCCGCTGCGGCCGAGCGCGCGGGCCAGCCGCGCCGCGACCGCCTCGGCCAGCACCAGACCGCCGGTGGCGTCCAGGTTCGCCCGCATCCGGTCCGGGCGGACCTCCAGCCCGTCCAGCATCCGGGCCGTCCGGGCGGCGGCACCGCCGGCCACGTGCAGCAGGTCGAGCAGCGGCTCCCACTCGGCGTGCCAGGCGCCGGCGGCCCGTTCATGCTCCTGACCGGCGGCGGCGAAGATCGTGCCGACGAGACCGGGCGCGCGCCGGGCGGCGGCGGTGACCAGCACCGAGTCGACCGGGTTGCGCTTGTGCGGCATCGCCGAGGAGCCGCCCCGGTCGGCGCCGCCCTCGGCGACCTCGCCGACCTCGGTCTGGGCGAGCAGCCCCACGTCGAGGGCGACCTTGCCGGTGGCAGCGAGCAGCCCGCCGAGCGCGGCGGCCAGGTCGAGCACGGGCTGGCGGCGGGTGTGCCAGGGCAGCGGGCTGGCGGCCAGGCTCAGCCGCTCGGCGTACCGCTCCGCCACCGCCGGTCCGGCCGGTCCGAGCGCGGCGAGCGTGCCGACCGCGCCGCCGAGCTGCGCGGGCAGCGCCGCCCGGACCTGCCGCAGCCGGCTGCCCGCCTCGACCAGCCCGACCAGCCAACCCGCGGCCTTGAGCCCGAACGTGGTGGGTGCCGCCTGCTGCCCGAGTGTGCGGCCGACCATGACGGTGTCGCGGTACGTGGCGGCGAGCCGCGCCGCCGCCGCGGCGGCCGCGTCGAGGTGGCCCAGCAGCGGCCCGACCGCGCGCACCGTCACCAGGACGAGCGCGGTGTCGAGGATGTCCTGGCTGGTCGCCCCGAGATGCACCCAGGCCCGGGCCTCCTCGGGCACCGCCGCGGTCAGCGAGCGGACCAGCGGGACGACCGGGTTGCCCGCGTTCTCGGCCTCGCGGCCCAGCTCGGCCGCGTCGTACCGGTCGGCGTGGCACTGCGCGGCGATCGCCTCCGCCGCCGGCCGAGGTGTCACGCCGCAGTCGGCGGCGGCGCCGGCGAGCGCGGCTTCGGCGTCGAGCATCGCCTGCAGCAGGGCCCGGTCGGTGAGTTGGGCGTCGACGCCGGGATCGCCGGAGAGGCCACCGAGCAGTCCGTCAGACGGCGAAGAAGACGGTCTCATGATCGCCCTGGAGGTGGATGTCGAAACGCAGCCCGTCCGGGGCCTCGCTCGCGAGCAGCGTGTGCCGGCGGTCGGGATCGACGCTGCGCAGCACGGGATCAGCGTCGTTGGCAGCCGCCTCGTCGGGGAAGTAGAGCCGGGTGACCACGCGGTGCAGCATCCCCCGGGCGAAGACCGACAGGTCGAGGTGCGGGGCCTCGGTGCCGCCGTCCGGGGCGGGCAGCGGGCCGGGCTTGACGGTCAGGATCTCGTACCATCCGTCCGGGTCGGTGGCGCTGCGCCCGAAGCCTCGGAAGCCGGGCACGGACGGCTTCCGCGCGCCGCGCGGGTCGTCCGGGTGGTCGAACCGGCCGTCCGGGTCGGCCTGCCAGGTCTCGACCATCCCGTCCACGACGGGGTCACCGGTCCCGTCGAAGATCTGCCCGCGCACCCGGATCGCGCCCGGCGTGCCCTCGGGCACGACGTACGGGCCGTCGGGCCAGAGCAGACCGATGTGCAGGTACGGCCCGACCGTCTGCGACGGGGTGACGCCCAGGTGCTCACTCATCGTCGTCCTCGTCCTCGAAGGGGGTGCCCTCCCGGCCGCGCAGCACGATGTCGAACTGGTAGGCCAGCGCCCACTCCGGCTGGGTCGCCGCGTGGTCGTAGCGGGCGATCATCCGTTCCCGAGCCTTCGGGTCGCGGACCGCGTTGAAGATCGGATCCTGGAAGAAGAGCGGATCGCCGGGGAAGTACATCTGCGTCACCAGCCGCTGGGTGAAGGCGCGGCCGAAGAGCGAGAAGTGGATGTGCGCCGGCCGCCAGGCGTTGTCGTGGTTGCGCCACGGGTAGGCGCCCGGCTGGATGGTGACGAAGCGGTAGCGCCCGCGGTCGTCGGTCAGCATCCGACCGACGCCGGTGAAGTGGGGGTCCAGCGGCGCCGGCCAGTTGTCGCTCACATGCCGGTACCGGCCGGCGGCGTTGGCCTGCCAGATCTCCACCAGCGTGTGCGGCACGGGGCGGCCGTCACCGTCGAGCACCCGGCCGTGCACGATGATCCGCTGCCCGAGCGGCTCCTCGTCGTGCTGCCGGGTCAGGTCGTGGTCCAGTGGGCCGAGCCGCCCCTCCCCGAGCAGCGGCCCGGTGACCTCGGTGAGTCGGTGCGGCAGGTAGGTCAGCGGCTGCCGCGGCGAGCGCAGCACCGTCGACTTGTAGCCGGGACTGAGCAGGGGCGGGTGGGCGTCGACGTCGTCGCGCCGGTACCGCGGCAGCACCAGACCGCGCTCGGCGCGCCCGGCGATGTCCTGTGTCATCGTCCTCTCCCTCAGGCTTCCAGCACGACGGCCAGTCCCTGGCCGACCCCGATACAGATTGCCGCGAGTCCCCGCCCGCCGCCCCGGCGGTGCAGCTGCCAGGCGAGCGAGCCGAGGATCCGGGACCCGGACGACCCGAGCGGATGCCCGAGGGCGATCGCACCGCCCTGCGGGTTGACGATCTCCGGGTCGAGTTCCGGCCACTCGGTGAGGCAGGCCAGCGACTGCGCGGCGAACGCCTCGTTGAGTTCGACCACGTCGAGGTCGCCCCAGCCTATGCCGGCCCGGCGCAGTGCCTTTTCTGCGGCGGCCACCGGCCCGATGCCGAAGAGCTGCGGCTCGATCGCGGTGACCGCCCGGGAGACGATCCGCGCCAGCGGCGCCCTCCCGATCGTGGCGGCTCCGGCCCGGTCGGCGAGGAGCAGCGCGCTCGCGCCGTCGTTGAGCGGCGACGAGTTGCCGGCGGTGACGGTGCCGTCGGGGCGGAAGACCGGCTTGAGCCGGGCCAGCGCCTCGGGCGTGGTGGACGGCCGGATGCTCTCGTCCCGCTCGACCTCGGTGCCCGGCACGACGCTGACCTCGTCGGCGTACGCACCGGAGTCCCAGGCCCGGGCGGCGAGCCGGTGACTGCGCAGCGCGAAGGCGTCCTGCTCCTCCCGGCTGATCTGGTAGCGGTCGGCGAGGATCTCCGCGCCCTCGCCCAGCGCCACCGTCCACTCCTGCGGCATCCGCGGGTTGGCCATCCGCCAGCCGAGGGTGGTCGAGTGCAGCGTCTCGTGCCCCCGCGGGTAGCCCTGCTCGGGCTTGGGCAGCACCCAGGGCGCACGGCTCATCGACTCCACCCCGCCGGCGACGCAGATCGAGGCGTCGCCGAGCGCGATCGCGCGGGACGCGCCGATCACCGCCTCCAGGCCGGAGCCGCAGAGCCGGTTGACCGTCGCGCCGGGCACCGACGGGGGCAGGCCGGCCAGCAGGACGGCCATCCGGGCCACGTCCCGGTTGTCCTCCCCGGCGCCGTTGGCGTCGCCGAGCAGCACGTCGTCGATCCGGGCCGGGTCGAGGTCGGGACTGCGCCGCACGACCTCCCCCACCACGTGGGCGGCGAGATCGTCGGGGCGGACGCCGGCCAGGCCGCCGCCGTAGCGGCCGATCGGGGTACGCACGGCGTCGAGGATGTAGACCTCGTTGCTCATCGCGCCGCTCCCTTCTTGGTCGCCTCCAGGGCGCGCAGCACGGTCAGCTCGTGCGCGGTCGGCGGCTCGCCGGTCGTGAGGTGCTGCGCGACGGCGAGGTCCCAGCCGGTGGCGGCCCGCGCCTGTTCGACGGTGACCCCGGGGTGCAGGCGGGTCAGGGTCAGCTCGCAGGTCGCGGGGTCGGCCTCCAGCACGCCGAGGTCGGTGATCACCACCCGAGGGCCGCCGCCGCGCAGCCCGAGCCGCTCCCGGTCGCCCGGCCCGCTGCCGTAGCCGACCGAGGTGACGAAGTCGACCCGTTCGATGAACGTCCGTAGGCTCTGTCGTACGGCCACCACGACCTCGCCGCAGGAGGCGGCGATCTCCGGGGCGCCACCGGCACCGGGGAGCCGCACCGTCGGGTCGGCGTAGTCGCCGCCGATCACCGTGGTGTTGATGTTGCCGTACCGGTCGAGCTGGGCGGCGCCGAGGAAGCCGACGTCGATCCGGCCGGGCTGTAGCCAGTAGTTGAACACCTCGGGCACGGAGACCACCGCGTCGGCGGTGTCGGCGAGGATGCCGTCCCCGATCGACAGCGGGAGCCGGTCGGGTTTCGCCCCGAGGCAGCCCGATTCGTAGATGAGCACCAGGTTCGGAGCGTGCGTGGCGCGGGCGAGGTTCGCCGCGGTGCTGGGCAGGCCGATGCCGACGAAGCAGGTGCTGCCGTCCCGCAGCTGCCGGGCGGCGGCGACGGTCATCATCTCGTCGGCGGTGAATTGAACGGTCACGCCGGCACCCCAGCCTTCAGCACGTGCTGCTCCATCCAGGCACGGAAGGTGTCCCGGTCCCGGCTGATCGCGTCCCAGGCGACGTAGAAGTCGTTGTCGCGGACCGAGTAGCCCTGGGCGTACGAAGGGTGCGAGCCGCCGGGCACCTCGGCCACCGCGGTCACCGCCCAGGCGGGCAGGACGACCTGGCTCGGTACGGGTTCGAGGTGGTCGACGACCTCCTCGACGGTGACCAGCGATCGGCGCGCGGCGAGCACGGCCTCCTTCTGCACCCCGGTGATGCCCCACATCTGCACGTTGCCGGCCCGGTCGGCCCGCTGGGCGTGCACGACGGCGACGTCGGGGCGCAGCGCCGGGACGGCGGCGAGCACCTGTCCGGTGAACGGGCAGGTGACGGACCGGATGTTGGCGGTGTGCCGCGGCAGGTCGGTGCCGGCGTATCCGCGCAGCAGGGCGAACGGCAGGCCGGAGGCTCCGGCGACGTACCGGTTGGCCATCCCGGCGTGGCTGTGTTCCTCGAGTTCGAGCGGCACTGGCCAGGAGTTCTGCACCGCGTCGCGGAAGCGGTGCAGCGATCCCACTCCGGGGTTGCCGCCCCAGGAGAAGACAAGGCGACGCGCGCAACCCATGCCGATGAGCTGGTCGTAGATGAGGTCCGGCGTCATCCGGACCAGGGTCAGGTCCTGCCGTCCCTGACGGATGATCTCGTGACCGGCGGCGAACGGGATGAGGTGGGTGAAACCCTCAAGGGCCACCACGTCCCCGTCGCGGACCAGGTCCGCCACACCCTCGGCCAGCGAGACGAGCTTCGCCATGAGCCTCCCCGTCTCCTGCGAATTCCGTGGCCCGTCCGCTGTTCGCTATGCGGACTGCCGTCCTCATGTCGAACGTAATGCCCTCCACTGCGATCCGTCAACGAGCCGCGGTGAGCCGGGTCCGACGTTGCCCGCTCGTTGCAGAAATGTTGCAGCGACCCGTTGACGTGAGCAGAGTCACCGTGAAAACGTTCTAGATGAGAACAGCCGTTCGGCTTGCGAACAGATCCCCCGGCTCCTCCGAACCGGGGCCCACCTTCCCCGGTCCCCAGGACCGCCGGACGCGGGAGTACCTCATGCGTCGTCTCATCGTCAGCGCCATAACCACCGCCGCCCTGCTCACCGCCACCGCCGCCTGCGGTTCCGACGACGGTGGGGCCGCCGGCGGCAAGGCCGGAGGGCCCACGAAGGTCAAGGTCGGGGCCATCCCGATCATCGACGTGGCCCCGCTCTACCTCGGCAGGGAGAAGGGCTTCTTCGCCGAGCAGAACATCGAGGTCGAGGTGGTCAACACGACCGGCGGCGCGGCCGCCGTGCCCGGCGTGGTGAGCGGGGAGTTCGACTTCGCCTTCGGCAACGTCGTGTCGCTCATCGTCGCCCACTCGCAGAACCTCCCGCTGAAGGCGATAGCCGAGGGCAACTCCTCCACTGGCCAGCAGGGCAAGGACTTCGGCGGGGTCGTGGTGCCGAAGGACAGCCCGATCAAGACCGCGGCCGACCTCGCCGGCAAGACCGTCGCGGTCAACAACCTCAAGAACATCGGCGACACCACCGTCCGCGCGTCGATCCGCAAGGCCGGCGGTGACCCGTCCAACGTCAAGTTCGTCGAGCTGCCCTTCCCCGACATGCCGGCCGCCGTCACCAGCAAGCGGGTCGACGCCGCCTGGATCGTCGAGCCGTTCTTCACGGTGACTCAGGACCAGGGCGCCCGGGTGATCGCGTCCAACTTCGTGGACGCGGCGCCGAACCTGACCATCGCCGCGTACTTCACCACCGAGAAGACGATTCAGCAGAAGGCGGACCTCACCAAGCGCTTCACCGCCGCCATCGAGAAGTCCCTGAAGTACGCGCAGGAACACCCGGACGAGGCGCGCAAGGTGCTGTTGACCTACACCAAGATCAGCCCGGAGGCCGCGGAGAAGATCACCCTGCCGGCCTGGCCGACGGAGATCAACCGGGAGTCGGTCCAGACGCTGGCCGACATGATGCTCTCCGACGGCCTGATCAAGGAGAAGGTCGACGTGTCGGAGCTGCTCCCGTGACGTCCACGACCACGATCGCCGCGCCAGCCCGGAAGTCCCGGGCCGGCGCGGCCGCTCGGCTGTCGGGGAGCAATGTCCTGCTGGGCGTCGTCGGCTTCGCCACCTTCCTCGCGCTCCTCGAGGTGGTGCCGCGCGTCGGTCTGGTCTCGCCGAACTACCTGCCGCCGATCAGCCGGACCGGCGTGGCCCTGACAGAACTGGTCGGCGAGCCCGGCTTCTGGACCGCCCTCGGCGACACCGTCCGCGGCTGGTTCATCGGCCTCGCCATCGCGGTGGCGCTCGGAATCATCGTCGGGTTCGTGATCGGCACGGTCCCGGTGCTGCGCGAGTTCACCGCCTCGACCATCGAATTCCTCCGGCCCATCCCGTCGGTGGCGCTCATTCCGCTGGCCGTCCTGGTCTTCGGCACCGATCTGCGGTCCGTACTGCTGCTGGTCGTCTACGCCTCGTTCTGGCAGGTCCTGGTCCAGGTGCTCTACGGCGTGCAGGACGTCGACCCGGTCGCCCAGGAGACGGCCCGTACCTTCGGACTCAACCGCTGGGCCCGCGTCCGGCACGTCACCTGGCCGACCGCTCTGCCGTACGTCCTCACCGGGATCCGCCTCGCCGCGGCCGTGGCGCTGATCCTCGCGATCACCGCGGAGCTCATCATCGGCGCACCCGGTCTGGGCAACGAGATCGGCGTGGCGCAGTCCGGCGGCGCCGTCGCCCGGATGTACGCGTTGGTCATCGTGACCGGGCTGCTCGGCGTGGCAGTCAACGTCCTGGCCCGGCGGCTGGAGCGGTGGCTGCTGTCCTGGCATCCGTCGCTGCGGCGGGAGGTGGCGGCATGAGGCTTGCCGGTCGTATCACCCGCACGGCGGTGGCGGCGATCGCGCTGCCGGTCGCGCTGCTCGCCCTCTGGTGGATCCTCACCGCCGACAGCGAAAGCTACTACCTGCCACCGCTGTCGGACATTCTCGCCGCGGTCGACGACGTGTGGCTGCACTCCAACCGACTGAGCGTGGACGTGCTGCCCAGCCTGCTGCGCCTGTCCGGCGGCTTCCTCCTGGCCGTGGCGCTCGGCGTCTCGCTCGGCGTCGCCATCGGGTCGTTCCGCCGGGTACGGGCGTTCTGCGAGCCGGTACTGGAGTTCCTCCGGGCGATCCCGCCACCGGTGCTGGTGCCGGTGCTGATGCTCTTCGCCGGCATCGGCGACACCATGAAGGTGCTGGTGATCGTCTCCGGATGCCTCTGGCCGATCCTGCTCAACACCGTCGAAGGCGTCCGCGCCATCGACGAGGTGCTGGTGGAGACCTCGCGCTGCTACGGCGTACGCGGCCCGGCCCGGCTCTGGCACCTGATCATCCGGTCGGCGAGCCCGCAGATCGTCGCGGGCATGCGGCAGGGCCTGTCGATCGGGATCATCCTCATGGTCATCAGCGAGATGTTCGCCGCCAGCAACGGGCTGGGGTTCAGCATCATCCAGTTCCAGCGGACGTTCGCGGTGACCGAGATGTGGACCGGCATCCTGCTGCTCGGTCTGCTCGGGTTCCTGCTCGCCATGCTGACGCGGCTGTTCGAGCGGCGAGTCCTCAACTGGTATTACGGCCTGCGCCAGGCGCAGCGAGGTGGGAGTCGATGAGTGTCATGAGCCAGACCCAGACCGAGGCCGGCACCCGGACCGAGGTGCTGCTCGACGTCCGAAGCATGCGCAAGGTGTACGAGGGGCACGGCCGGTCCGTGGAGGCGGTCCGCGACCTGACCTTCGCCGTCGCCAAGGGCGACCTCGTCTGCGTGGTCGGCCCGTCCGGCGCCGGCAAGACCACACTGCTCAAGTGCATCGCGGGCCTGCTGCCGCCGACCTCCGGGGAGGTGGTGCTGGAAGGCGCGGCGGTCAACGGTCCGCCGCCGGGCATGGCCGTCGTCTTCCAGGAGTACGGCCGCAGCCTCTTCCCCTGGATGACCGTGCGGAAGAACGTGGAACTGCCGCTCAAGCAGAAGAAGCTGCCGAAGGCACGCCGCGAGGAGCTGGTCCACCAGGCGCTGGACGCGGTCGGGCTCGGCGACGTGCACGGGGCGTACCCGTGGCAGCTCTCCGGGGGCATGCAGCAGCGGGTCGCCATCGCCCGGGCCATCGCGTACGAGCCGCACATCCTGCTGATGGACGAGCCGTTCGCCGCCGTCGACGCGCAGACCCGGGCGGACCTGGAGGACCTGGTCCGGTCGCTGTGGCGCCGGCTCGGGGTGACCACCCTGTTCGTCACGCACGACATCGACGAGGCGGTCTACCTGGGCCAGCGCGTGCTGGTGCTGTCCTCGTCGCCGACGGTGGTGCTCGACGACGTCACCATCGACCTGCCCGACGAGCGGGACCAGCTCACCACCCGCTCGTCGGCCCGGTTCGCCGAGCTGCGTGGGCACGTCTTCGAGCAGATCCAGCGGGCGAAGACGCACAGTGGCGCGTCGGTGGCCGAATGACGACCGTCCGCGAGGACACCCTCGACGTCCTCCGGCAGTGCGGCATGCACCGCATCTTCGCCAACCCGGGTTCCACCGAGGTGGCCTTCCTCGCCGACCTGCCGGACGACCTCGAGTTCGTCCTCGCCCTGCACGAGGGGTCGGTCGTGGGGATGGCCACCGGGCACGCGATCGCCACCGGGCGGCCGGCGTTCGTCAACCTGCACACCACGGCCGGGCTCGGCAACGCCGTGGGGGCACTCGCCACCGCCCGGGTCAACCGGGCGCCCCTGGTCGTGGTGGTCGGCCAGCAGGACCGCCGCCACCTGGCGCTCGAACCGTTCCTCGCCGGGCAGCTGGAGGGGCTCGCTGGGCCGTACCCGGTCTGGGTGAACCAGCCGGTGCTGCCACAGGACGTGCCGGCGGCGGTGCGGCGGGCGTGGCACGAGGCCGCCCAGCACCGCGGCCCGGCCATCGTCGTGGTGCCGATGGACGACTGGTCCGCGCAGGTCGACCCGGCGCTCGGGCTGGCCGCGCCGACGACCGTCCGGCGCGCCGGCTCGGCGCCCGGACCGGCCGCCGACGAGGTGGCCCAGCTGCTCGACGGCGCGGAGAACCCGGTGGTGGTGGTCGGCGCCGGAGCCGACGACCGCCGCACATGGGACGCGCTGGTGTCGCTGGTGGAGCGGCTCGGCGCGGCGGTCTGGCAGGAGGCGTTCGGCGCGCGCGCCGGCTTCCCGCAGGACCACCCGCAGTTCGCCGGGCACCTGCCGGCCGGCCGGTCCCGCCTGCGGTCCGTGCTCGCCGGACACGATGTCGCGCTCGTCGTCGGCACCGGCGCATTCCGGCAGTATCCGTACGAGCCGGGTCCGCTCGTGCCGGACGGGCTCACCGTCGCGGTGGTCTCCGACGACCCGGACGAGCTGCACCACAGCCGGGCGGATCTCGCCGTGCTCGCCGACCCCGCCGCGGTCTGTGCCGCGCTGGCGGAACGGGTCGCACCCCGTCGGGTCGCGCAACCGGCGCGCCGCGCCGAGACCGTCCAGCCCCCGGCCCCGGGTGAGCCGCTACGGGCGGTGCATCTCTTCACCGCACTGGCCGAGCGACTGCCTCGTGACGTCGTGCTGGTCGAGGAGACCCCGTCGACCCGGCCCGACCTGCACCGGCTGCTGCCGGCGAAGGAGCCGCGCGGCTTCGTCAGCGCCGCGATGGGGGGTCTCGGGTTCGGGCTGCCGGCCGCGGCCGGCCTCCGGATGGGCGACCCGAGCCGCCCGGTGGTCGCCGTGCTCGGCGACGGTTCCTCGCTCTATGGCATCCAGGGGCTCTGGAGCGCCGCCCGGTACGGAAGCGGCGTGCTCTTCGTGGTCCTCTCCAATGGCCGCTACGCGATCATGGACCGGCTGGCCGACAAAGTCGGCGGCAAGGCCCCCTGGCCGGCGTTCGAGGATCTCGACGTGCACGGGCTGGCTACCGCGCTCGGCTGCCCCGCCCGGCGGGTGACCAGCTACCCGGAGCTCCTCGCCGTTCTCGACGAGGTCGTACCGACGCTCGCCGACCGGACCGAGCCGCTGCTGCTCGACGTACCGGTCGTCACCGAACCGCATTTCGAACCCTGACCCCGCACCGCCCCCAGGAGGACGACATGACTCTTCTCGACGCCACCACGTGGCACGGCACGGTCTACAGCGACGGCTGGGTGGAGGCCGCGGGCGGCACGGCTCCCGTCCTGTCCCCCGCCACGCGGGAGGAGCTCGTGCAGATCGGCGTGGCGAACGCCGCCGACGTGGCGCGGGCCTGCGCCCGGGCCGCCGAGGCGCAGCGCGCCTGGGCCGCGACCAGCTACCTCGAACGCGCCGCCGTGCTGCGCCGCGCCGGGCAGCTGTGGGAGCAGCACGCCGCCGAGGTCGGCGACTGGCTGGTCCGGGAGGCCGGCTCGATCCCGCCGAAGGCGGGCGTGGAGACGGACACCGCCGCGCAGGAGTGCTACGAGGCCGCCGCGCTCGCCTCCCACCCGCTGGGCGAGATCATCCCCAGCGCGCAGCCGCGACTCAGCCTCGCCCGCCGGCTGCCGGTCGGCGTGGTCGGCGTCATCGCGCCGTTCAACTTCCCGCTGATCCTGGCGATCCGCTCGGTGGCGCCGGCCCTGGCCCTGGGCAACGCCGTGGTGCTCAAGCCCGACCCCCGCACGGCGGTCTCGGGCGGCCTGACCATCGCCCGCATCTTCGAGGAGGCCGGGCTGCCCGACGGGCTGCTGCACGTCCTGCCCGGCGGTGTGGAGGCCGGCGAGGCGCTGGTCGCCGACCGGAACGTCCGCGTCATCAGCTTCACCGGCTCGACCGCGGCCGGCCGGAAGGTCGGCGAGGCCGCCGCCCGGCACCTCAAGCGGGCCCACCTGGAGCTGGGCGGCAACTCGGCCCTGATCGTCCTCGACGACGCCGACCTCGATCTGGCCGCGTCCGCCGGCGCCTGGGGCTCGTTCCTGCATCAGGGGCAGATCTGCATGACCACCGGGCGCCACCTGGTGCACGAGAGCCTCGCCGAGCGGTACGTCGAGAAGCTCGCCGAGAAGGCGGACCACCTGCCGGTCGGCGACCCGGCCAAGGAGCAGGTGGCGCTCGGACCGATCATCGACGAGCGCCAGCGCGACAAGATCCACTCGCTGGTCGCGCAGAGCGTGGCGGCGGGGGCCCGGCTGGCCGCCGGCGGCACGTACGAGGGCCTCTTCTACCGCCCGACCGTGCTCGCCGACGTCACCCCCGCCACCCCGGCGTACGCGAACGAGGTCTTCGGCCCGGTCGCCCCGGTGATCGCCTTCCGCGATCTGGACGAGGCCGCCGCGCTTGCCCGGGACACCGAGTACGGGCTTTCGCTCGGCATCCTCAGCCGGGACGTGATGAAGGCGATGGAGCTGGCCGACCGCATTCCCAGCGGCAAGGTGCACATCAACGACCAGACGGTCGGCGACGAGGCGGTCGCGCCGTTCGGCGGCGTCGGGGCGTCCGGCACCGGCTCCCGCTTCGGCGGCGCCGCGGCGAACATCGAGGCGTTCACCGAGACGCAGTGGCTGACCATGCAGGGTGCCATCACCCGGTATCCGTTCTGACGCCGACGAGGAGGCAGACGACCGTGGCTGGCGGCATCCGCGACCCGCGCACCTCGGTGACCTCGCGGGTGCTCGCCATCCTGGGTGCCTTCGACGTCGACCATCCGACGCTGACGCTGAGCGACATCGCCCGCCGGGCGAACCTCCCGGTGGCCACGGCCCACCGGTTGGTCGGCGAGCTCGTCACCTGGGGCGCCCTGTCCCGCGGACCCGACGGCGCCTACGCCGTCGGGGTACGGCTCTGGGAGGTGGGTCTGCTGTCGCCGCTGCACACCCGGCTGCGCGAAGTGGCGCTGCCGTACCTACAGGACCTGCACTCCGCGGTGCGGGAGAACGTGCACCTGGCGGTCCGCGACGGCGACGAGGCGCTCTACGTGGAGAAGGTCACCGGGCACCGCTCGGTACCGATCATCTCCCGGGTCGGCGGGCGGCTGCCGTTGCACGCCACCGGCGTGGGCAAGGCGCTGCTCGCCTTCGCCTCGCCCACATCCGTCGCCGCCTTCCTGGGCCGGCCGCTGCCCCGTTGCACCGCGTACACCATCACCGAACCGGGTCGGCTCTCCCGCGAGCTGGCGACCGTGCGCCGGCAGGGCTGGGCCGCGACGAGCGAGGAGATGACCCTCGGGTCGTGCTCGGTGGCCGTACCCGTCCTCGACGCCGACGGCGGCGCGGTGGCGTCGATCGGGATCGTCGCGCACAGCCTCGGCGCCCAGCTGGAGCGACTGGTGCCCGTGCTGCGCGGCGCCGCCGACCAGGTGGCCGCCCGGCTCGCGGCGAGCGCCGACGACCCCTACCCCACCCTGCGGCACACCGTCGCGCCGCGCCGGCGCCCGCTGGGCAGCCTGAGCGCATGATGGAGGTCCGGGTACGGGATCCCGCCGGCGCGCGCCCTCGGTGCGCGGGGCGGCTCGCCCTGCTCGGCGTGGTCCTGCTGGCGCTCAACCTCCGCGCGGCGATCGCCGGGCTCGCCCCGCTCCTGCCCGACGTCCGGCTCGACCTCGGGCTGGGCAGCGGCACGGCGGGACTGCTCACCACCCTGCCGGTGCTCTGCTTCGGCCTGCTGTCGCCGCTGGCGGCGCTGCTCGGGCGGCGGATCGGGATCGAGCAGGCATTGCTGCTGGCGATGCTCGGCATCGTCGCGGGCAGCCTGCTGCGCACGGTGGCCGGCGTCGGCTGGGTGATCGCCGGCACCGTCGTCATCGGCGCCGGCATCACCGTCGGCAACGTGCTGGTGCCGAGCTTCGTCAAGCAGGACTTCCCGGACCGGCAGGGACGGGTGACCGCCCTGACCACCGCGGCGCTCACCGGCGGCGCCGCCGTCGCCGCCGCCGTCACCGCGCCGCTGGCGCACGCCGGACTCGGGTGGCGCGGCGCCCTGCTGGTGGTGGGCGGCCTCGCCGCCGTGGCCGCGGTCGCCTGGCTCCCGCAGCTCCGGCGCCGGCACGTCGCCCCGGTGGTCCGACTGGGTGGCACCACCGTGCTGCGCTCGCCGGTCACCTGGCAGCTCGCCGTGTTCATGGGCATGCAGTCGTTGACCTACTACGCGGTCCTTGCCTGGTTGCCGACGCTGCTGGGGGACGAGGGTGTCCCGGCCGCAGACGCAGGCTGGTCGCTGGCGCTGTTCAACCTGCTCGGCATCGCGACCGCGATGGCGGCGCCTGCCCTGGCCGCCCGCCGCCGCGACCAGCGCGGCCTCGCGCTGGTCACCTGCCTGGCCTGGGCGGTCGGCCTGCTCGGCCTGCTCCTGTTGCCGGCGCTGCACCTGCTCTGGGCCGCCCTGACCGGCCTGGCCCAGGGCGCCGGGATCGGACTGGCGCTCGCGCTGCTCGTGCTCCGGGCCCGTACGCCGGAGTCGGCCCGGGATCTCTCCGGCGCCGTGCAGTCGGTCGGCTACCTGCTCGGCTCGACCGGACCGGTGGTGCTGGGCATGCTGCACGACGCCTCCGCCGGCTGGACGGTCCCGCTCGTCGCGCTCTGCGTCGCGATCGCGGTGATGGCCGTGGCCGCGCTCGGCGCCGGACGGGACCGCCAGGTCTGACTGTGCGGGTCCGCGCCGGCCACCGCGCCCCGCGGACGCCGACAGCCGGGGCCGGCTCGAGGGAGCCTTCCGCTGGGTGGAAAGCGGGAGCGGCGCCGCCCCGCCGGATCAGGCAGGCTACCGGACGAGAGACGGCGCCGGTCCGACGGCGGCAGGCGAGCGAGGAGGCACGGATGCGCACCCAGGTCGGCATCATCGGCGCGGGACCGGCGGGACTCATGCTGTCGCACCTGCTGCACCTGCACGGCATCGAGTCCGTGGTGCTCGAGTGCCGCAGCCGGGAATACGTCGAACACCGGGTGCGTGCGGGAGTCCTCGAACAGGGCTCGGTCGACCTGCTGCGGCGCACCGGGCTCGGCGACCGGCTGGACCGGGAGGGGATGCGGCACGAGGGCATCGAGCTGCGCTTCGACGGCGAGTCGCATCGCGTCCCGATGACCGAGCTGACCGGGCGGGCGATCACCGTCTACGGGCAGCAGGAGGTGGTCAAGGACCTGGTCGCGGCCCGGCTCGCCGCCGGTGGCGAGATCCTCTTCGAGGTCGGCGACGTACGCCCCGAGGACCTCGACACCGACTCTCCGGTCATCCGGTTCCGGCGGGACGGCAAGGAGGAGGAGCTGCGCTGCGACTTCGTGGCCGGCTGCGACGGCTTCCACGGGGTGAGCCGGGGCGCGGTGCCCGACGGCGTGTTGACCACGTACGAGCGGACGTACCCGTTCGCCTGGCTGGGCATCCTCGCCGCCGCGCCGCCGGCGGTGGACGAGCTGATCTACGCCAACCACGAGCGCGGCTTCGCCCTGTACAGCCTGCGGTCGCCGGAGATCTCCCGGCTCTATCTCCAGGTCGCGCCCGACGAGGACATCGACGCCTGGCCGGACGAGCGGATCTGGGCGGAGCTGCGGGCCCGGCTGGAGACGGTGCCTGGCTGGTCGCTCAACGAGGGGCCGATCCTGGAGAAGGGGATCACCCCGATGCGCAGCTTCGTGGTCGAGCCGATGCAGTGGGAACGGCTGTACCTCGCCGGGGATGCCGTTCACATCGTCCCGCCGACCGGCGCGAAGGGCATGAACCTGGCGCTCGCCGACGTGGCGCTGCTCGGCGACGCGTTCGCCGCCTGGTACGGCGAGGGGCGCACCGACCTGCTGGAGAACTACTCCCGTACCGCTCTGCGCCGGGTCTGGCGGGCCCAGCACTTCTCCTGGTGGATGACCTCGATGCTGCACCGGCTCGACGGCGAGGACGCGTACGAGGCGAAGCTGCAGAGCTCGACGCTGCGCTACGTGGCGACGTCCCGCGCGTACGCGACCAGCCTGGCAGAGAACTACGTCGGCCTGCCCGAGGTGTGAGGGACAGCGCAGGCCGGCGGCGACGGTGTCGACGAGCAGCGCGGCGACGCCCGGGCCATGGTCGCCCGGGCCCCCGCCACGCCTCAGACCGATGCGGCGCGGGCACGTCTAGTTTCTTGGCCTGAAATCGCAGCCCGAGCCAGTGCGTGGTGTCGCTTCCTATCCACCATTCAATGTCGGCGCCGTTGTAGGGCTCCTCAGTCTTGTCGAACTTGTAGACCTCGATCGGAGCACCCAGGCAGTGTCTCGAAGTCAGGTGCGGCGTGTCGGTGATCGATAGATGGCGAGGTCTCCGGTAGAGGGTTCATCGACCAAGAAGAACCTTCCCTATCCGCTCAGCCGCGACCAGGCAAGGTTCGACCGAGTCAAAGCCGACCTGGTGAGGTACCGGCCAGCCGCGGCAGGAGGACCTGCTACTCCTCCTGCAACGGCACGCAACGGCGAGGCCGGCGTGCCCAACATCCTGGATCTGCGCCCCAGACCGGAAGCTAACCAGCCGTGAGGACGTGGGCACACCACTCGATCGTCAGGGACGGTAGTCGTCGTGAAGGGCGACGCGGGAGAACTCGTAGCCATCCTGAGTACGCCAATAGTGCAGCCGGCGAGCGGCGGCGGATTCCCGCTGTAACGCCACCCGCCAGCAGATCGCGCCGTCGGAACGGCGGACGTAAGGGCTACCGGCGTCGCCGGTGCGTAGAGGATGCGCGTCGCGCCCGGGAAGGTGCTGCGCCTGGCCCGTGAGCACCTCGACCACGACGGCGACGATCTTTGCCCGGTTGATGCCCTCAAGTTGTTCCACGGAGTCGAGGAAGCCAGTGGCCAGGGTGTACTTGGCGAGGGGCTTGTCGGCTTTCTCGGCGGCGGGAATGCGCTGCGCCCATTCGCAGGTGACCTCGTAGCGGAACTGTTCCTCTGGATCGAGGAACAGCGGCCCCTGTACGCTCGCTGCCTGGTCATCGCGGCCCTGTGCGCTCCTGAGCTGCTTACCCAGGCGCTGTCGAGCCAGGTCGGCGCCGCGGTAGCGGGTCTGGAGCTGTTCTATGGTGCGGGTCGCCTGTACGAGCTCGGCCTCCAATTCGGCAGCCCGAGCTCGTAGACCCGCCAGTTCGCCGGCGAGGGCCTTGCGGGTGGCCCGCTCGGCCGCGAGTTCGTTGCTCAGTTGTAGGACTTGCGCCTGCTGTGCCGCAGGGAGCGCATCGGCACGTCGGGCCATCACGGTCGGTTGCGACGGGGAGAGGCGTTGGGCCAGATCAAACGGCGATGGCTGTCGAGGCATGACGCTGGGCGCGTCCGGTAACGGCGGCGCCATCTTCGGGGGGATTGACGCCGGCAGCGGAGGCGGCGCTACAGCCTGGGGCTGCGGGTCGGGCTCGGGAAGGCGCAGCCACGGAGGCCCGCCCGGCAGCAGGCTCGGCGCTGGCTTCGGCACCTCCTCGTCGTCGACGTCGTCCAACCGCAACCGCAGCGGCTCGGCCGCTATGAGGCGGCAGGTGACGACTTCCCCGACGCTGAACAGGCCAACCAGTGTGTCCTTCTGGTTGCTGGTGACCGCCTCCCGACCGATCTCGACCAACAGGCCGGGCAGTAGCCGCACGGTGACGGCCTCCTCAGCGACGGCCGCAACCTCGGCCAGAACGACATCACCGGCCTGATACGCCCCTTGGACGCCGCCCTTGGCGCTGGCGGCGTCGACGAAACGCAGCGCGGCTCGCAGATCTAGCCGGCGCGAGTCTGGGTCGTAGCGCCCCGATACCGGCTGCCCCCTGACCAATACTTGATCCAGCGCAACGCCCGGCAGGGTCAGTTCCTCCCACACCGTCGCCACGGACATGTCGTCGAACATGACCAGCGCCCGCGACCCGATGATGCCCTGCACTCTCCCGGAGCGCTGCTGTGTTCCTGGACGAGTGCGCGGTTCGACCAGTCCGGCTGCCATGGCTGCTTGCAGCGCGTCGCTGATCAACTGATCGGTGATGCGTTTGCGGTCGTGCGGCGAATAGGCGAACCGCAACCTGCTGCGGCCGGGGTCAGAGACCCAGGCATGATCGACGGGGTACACCCGGCCTGCGCCGCCGTACACCTGGGTCATGGTCGGCATCACCCGCGAGAACGCCCATGAGGTGTCATCCGTGGGCATCAGCACGACCTCGGCAAGGTCACCGACGGCCTGCTTGACCTCGTCCGGATCACCGAACGGCTCGTCGTGCTCCCCCGCAATGGTCAGCACCACGACCGGCCATCGCCGCCCAGGCATCAACAATCGGTGCGCGAGATCGCTGGCCTCAGCCTCGGAGGCGATGCGCCGCACCTCCGATGGTGGCGCGACGGCGCCACCGCCCGACTGTCCCATCAGGGGGACCTCCTCCCGGTCGGATTCGCTTCGGGTGAGCCGACGTCCAGGGTCGCCGCGCACCAGGATCGGCTGCGTTAGGCGGACATTGGTGAGCGAGACGCCGTCGCTCCCGTGTCACAACACCGCAACGCCGATCACAGCGAGACAGTCCGCCTCGCCATCCAGTGGCGCTCCAGCGATCTGCTGCAACCCTGCGCCGACGATGCCGTGCGCGTCGCGACGCAGCCAGAGCCGTCCGACTGCGGCCTTGCCATCGCGGCTGGCAAGGACGACCCGGCCCTCGTAGAGGTCGAGTTGGCCGGAGGCAACCGGTTCGAAGACCTCCCCGGGCGCCTCCGACACCAGGAACCGGCGGGTCGCCGTCAGGGCGGGATGCACGTCGGACAGGGAGATCCGCAAGGCCCCGGCCGGCCCGTGGTCGGTCTTGCCGAGTAGGCGGCCGAGGACGTCCGCCGCGACGCCGCGGCGAAGCTGTTCGTGGTAGCGCTCGTTGCGAAACACTCGCAGGCACCGGTAGCAGCTGGTTTCGGGACCGCACTCGCAGTTGCGGACCCGTCCCAGGGCCCGATCCAGTACGTCAGGCAGTCGCTCCGCGATGCGCTGGACATGGCCGGCGCCGCCGGGCACGGTGTCGTACAGCATGATGACGCTGCGTCCGGACTCCGTCTGGTACATCGTGGCGTCGATGTCGTCGCGGCTGATCTCGAGCGCGAGGACGGCACCCTCCACCAGCGCGTACGCGACTGACCGCCAGGCGCCGTCGTCGAGGCCGTCCGTGGCGGCGCCTTCGATGCTCAACTCGAGGACGTCTGTCTGGTACTTGTGGGCGAGGGACAGATTCTCCATCCGGCCTCGGCAGTCTCGCCCGCTGAGGGGGCTCTGGTGGCTGGCCACTCCGTCGATGGTGGGACGCCCGTAGCCGCAGGTGGCACAGATGAGGAAGCCACGGCCACCTCCTCCGTCGCTGATGGCGATGAGCTCACCTCTGGCACCGGCCCGGATGGTGACCGTGCCGCCGGTGAGGTTCACCTTGTCCTCGTAGAGCTCGGCACCGGGTGAGACGACGTAGGTGGTGCCGTGCCAGGCACGGCGTGGGGCGCTGGTGGGTCGCCTGGCGCTGTCGCGGGCGGCGACGAACCCGAACCCCGGAACGGCGTACTGGCGCGGAGCACCGACCGGTGCGGCACCGCAGGCGGGACAGGCTTGGTCGAGGCGGTCGATGGACTCGCGGTAGTGGCCGCATCCGTCGCAGGTGGCGTAGTAGCGGCGTTCCAGGTCCCGACCTGGAAGCCGGTAGACGCCGGCGGACTTCCAGGTGAGCCCGCCGGCGATGACCTCGGCGCCGGGCGCGTACTCGTAGATCGCTGAGGTGAGGTCGCGGGACAGTTCCAGTTGCTTGGCCTGGTGGGCATCGGCGAATGCCAGCCGTAGTTCCACGGTGTCGACGGGGAAGCCGTACTTGGGCAGGACGTTGCGGTTGGCCAGTAGTCCGAGAAGTTCTCGGGCGGTGATGGTCTTCATGACGCGGCTGTAGCGTGCAGCCTTGTCGTCCTGGCGGGCGACGAAGGCCTCCTGCCGCTTCTCCTCGTAGGTGTCGACGTCCTGTTGTAATTCGGCTCGGACGGATTCCAGAAGGTCGAGGAGGTGCTCGACCCAGGCGGCGGGGTCGACGCCGATGCTGTCCTGCACGTCTTTGGGGAGGACCTGGCGCAGCGATTCCGTGATGCCCGCGGGCACCGGCGTGAGGAAGTCGCGGACCAGCGTGACGGGCACAATCCCACTGTCATCGGCCAAGAGGAACTCGCCTGCCTTCCGCCACACCGTGCCGTGGGTGCGGAACTGGTGACGGAAGAAGGCAGCCAGGGCGACGGAGTGGGCGTGGCGGCGGTCGATCCGCACGTTGTTGAGGGGTACGTAGGGCGCGCGGACCTCGCCGGCGATCATGCGGTGGGGTTCGGCGAAGCGGGAGAGGTCGTGTGACCGCCGTTGGGCGTAGGTGACGACGAGTGCGGCGGCGTCGGTGCGGCGGCCGGCGCGGCCGGCGCGCTGGACGTAGTTGGCGGTGGTGGGTGGCATGTTGCGGAGCATGACGGCCTGGAGTTCGCCGACGTCGACGCCGAGTTCGAAGGTGGTGGAGCAGGACAGGGCGTTGATCTCGCCACGGACGAACTGCTGTTGGATCTCGGCGGCTCGTTCGCTGGTCCACTGCGCGGTGTGTTCGAGAACGCGCAGGGGTACCGGGTTCATGTCCCGGTACACGTTGCGGTAGTGGTCGGTGTCCGTGTCGGCGGTGGGCTGCGTCCAGTGTTCGAGGGTGCCGCCGCAGGCCATGGTCGGGCAGGTGCCCCGGACGTTGAACGGGGTGAGTTTGCGGCAGGTGGAGCACTGCCAGATCGCGGTGTCACCGGTGACCACGGTGCAGGTCATCAGGGCGGGGTCGAGTTGGTGGACCTGACCGATGCCGCGTTCCGTGCTGGCGATCAGCCACTCCGACTGTGGTCCCCTGGTCAGGAGGTGCCATACCCCTTCGAGGATCGTGAGGGGCTCTGCCGGGTGTCCGAGCCGGTCGAGCAGTCGGCGCAGATAGTCGAGTCTGCGGTTGACGCCTTTGGTGGGCAGCCAGCTGAGGACCTTGCGGCGGGCATCGGCGCCGGTGCCTCGTACGTAGATCGGTCCCAGCCTCGGTTGGAATGCCTCGTCGCGGGGGTCGACGCCGTCGAGGGCGGCGACGGCGCCCTGGAGGCGGATCGAGCGGACGAGTTCACCGATGAGCGCCGCGCCTTCGTCGGCGGTGAGGCCGAGGTCGGTCAGGGGCCGGGGTGGGATCCAGGCAGGGTCGCGAGACATGTCCCAGGTGAGGAGCCCACGGCCTTCCAGGGAGTTGCGCTCGTCGACGCCGACGATTTCGACCTGTGCCCAGAGGGCGACCTGGCGTTCGCGTGCCTGTCGTGATTGGCGGCGTTCGAACATGCCGTACCGGTCGGCGGCCCGGCTGGTGTGGTAGACGACGTCCTCCAGCCGGATCTCGTCGCCGGTCCCGGCGGCGGCGTGGGCACCTTCGTGGAGTAGCCGTCGGCGCTGCACCCGCTGGTAGGAGTCTTCGAGGTAGGGGGCGAAGTAGGCTGCGGACTGTCGGCTGTCGCTGAACAGCAGGAGCTTGCGCCCACCTCCTCGCAGGCCCTGCTGGATGGGGTCGGGCGCTACGGGCAGCTTCTGGTAGAGGGAGGTGGCGAGGACCGAGGCGGAGGCTTCGTTTCCGCTCGAGAAAAGGCGGATGAGACCGTCGCCACGCCCGCCGCACGACAGGCACGCGGTGAGTTCATCGGTGCGTTGCCGAAGGAATCGGACCTGGCGCATGGGCGCATCGAGGCATCGGGGACAGGTGGTTGCCGGGCCGGGCTGGAAGACGCCGCATCGGCTGCACATGCCGCCCAGTTCGCCGGCCGAGCGGGCGGTGCTCGAGAGGATCTCTTCGTCCTCGTCGGTGGCGACGGTGTCGACCAGTGCCATCCAGACCTGCTGTTCGTCCCGGGATCGCCGGGAGCGGAAGACGGCGTGGGTTCCGATTCGTTCCAGCGTGCCGGAGAGGTAGACGGTGCCGCAGCGGCGGCAGGTGCCGAATTCGAATGCGGCGTCGCCGCAGTGTTCGCATCGCTCGTGTCGGGTGAGGCTGACGTGGGGGCCGTGGGGTCCGAGGCAGGTGAAAGCGCCTTCGGTGGCCCGGGCGAAGAGGTGGTAGCGGGCGGACAGCACAGGGGCGCCGTCGGTGTCGTGGATGCTGTTGGCCAGGGCGACCAGCGCGGCGCAGGCGGACTGGTCGCCGGTGGTGAACAGGGCTTGTGCCGCCTGCGGCAGGGGCACCGGCCCGTGGGCGAGGAGCGCCTTGAGCCGGCGGACCCGTTGCTCGCGGGCCAAGGCGTCCGCCGGGTCGTCGGTGAGGTATCCATGCTGCCGGGCGCAAGCCAGGACGGCCTCGGCTTGGCCATCGGCATGCAGGAGTTCGGAGTACGCGGCGGCAGGCAGCGGCCCCCATTCCGGTCCGGGTGGGAGTTCCACCCGGTCGGCGGTGACGACGTCCTGCCTGGTCTCGTCGGCTGGGTCGTACTCGAACGGCACCGGGAACAGGGAGGCGGCGAAGCCGGCGACCGCTTTCATGTCGCCGCCGACAGTCGCGCTGGTGGCGATGCACTGCAACGGTCGGCCCGTGCTCACCCGGTCGACCAGGCGGCGCAGCAGCATGGCCAGTTCCGCGCCGCGGGCGCCGTCGTAGACGTGCGCTTCGTCGACGACGATGAACTGCCAATGGCCGGCGTGCTCTCCTTCGAACAGGTCCATGTCGAGGGGGCGTAGCAGCAGGTATTCGAGCATGGCGTAATTGGTCAGCAGAAGGTGTGGCGGCCGCTGTTGCATCTCCTCGCGGCTGAGCAGTTCGTTGGGCAGCGGGCGTTCGCCCGGGTTCTGTCGTTCGAAGATCTCGACGGCTTCCCGGCGCGTCTGCCGGGTCTCCCCCGTGTACCGGCCGAAGGTGACGTCCGGTGCCTCAGCCAGGAGACCGCGTAGCCGCTTCATCTGGTCGTTGGCAAGCGCGTTCATCGGGTAGAGCAGCAGTGCCCTGACACCAGGATTGAGGGTTCCTGCCGAGCGTTCGGCCATGATGCGGTTGAGGATGGGCAGGAGGAAACTTTCGGTCTTGCCGGAGCCGGTACCGGTGGCGACGACGAGATTTCGGCCGGTGGCGGCTTTGCGGATCGCCCGCTCCTGGTGCCGGTACAGCGGTCGGTCGAGGTTGAAGCCGTTGCCGAGGGTGGCGATGCCAGGGTCGAGGATGCCGGTGTCGATGAGCTCGCGTGGGGTGGATGAGGTGACGTAGGGCGGCGTCGCCTCAAGCAGGGGGCCCTTGGTGATTTCCTGGTTGATCGCGTCGCCGATCGCGTTTTCCAGGGCGGTCGCCAGCCGAGGGTCCTTCGGTTCCACCAGGGTGCGCAGGTAGCGCCGGTAGGTGGCGACGACGGCGTCACTGGTGGCGATGGGGTCAAGGATCATCGGGCGTCTCCGGATCCGATCAGGGTGAACTCGGCGAGCAGAAGGTCGACGGTGACGAGGCGAGGTGCGCTTCGAGCGAGGGTGGCGTGATGGGGCAGAGTGCGCGGCAGCAGCCGCTCGCAGCCGGTGTGTCCACGGGCAGCCAGTCGTGCGATGAACGCCAACGCGAGCGACAGGGCTGGGAGGGCCCGCCAGCCCGTCGTGGGTCTGCGCGCTTGAACTGCGTCCGATACGCGTTGTCCGCCGACGGCGTGGATCTGCTGACGCGAGACGAGGAGTAGGTCCTTAGCGGCGCTGGAAACTCTGCCGAGGCCCGGCTGGACCCGAACCTCGAACAGATGCCGGGCTGCCGTCAACCGCTCGTCGGCATCGAGTAGACCGCCCGGCACGATGCGCATCGCTTTCCATAAGCGGTCACGTACCTCGATCGGAAGCTCGGCCAGTCGTAGTGCGGACTCGTCGAAACGGCCAACGGTCCGGTATGGGTCGGTACCACCATCGAGCAGGTGCAGCGCCACCTCGCCACAGACGGCCGAGACTTGCTCGCGTAGCGCTTCATTCCCGTCCTGCTCACCGAGTCGGTGGGCCGTGGCGAGCATGCCGGCCAGAGGGCTGATCCCCCAAAGCCTGTCCTCGTCACGCTCCCCGACGTACGCGTCGGGGGGCGCGGCGATCAGGCCGGAGTGAACGAGCGGAGCGACCAGCCGGTCGGCCGAGGTCCTGGTCCTCGCCGTCGCGGCCAGGGCCTGCGAGGGATAGCGCCGGAGGATGGCGGAGAGCCCACGGACATCACAGGTCACCCTGCCGCGAAGGCCGTCCGCCCGGTGATACAGGTCGATCAGCAGTGGCGCGATGTCCGGGCGGTCGGGCAGATCGCCAGATCCCGCCAGGTAGCCCGACACGGCGTCGTCGGCGGTGTCCTCTCCGCTGGGTTTCCACTCGCGGTCGGCGATGTCGAAGGCATTGTCGGCGGCGGGCCAGTCGGGCCACTCTGCCGGCACCCACGGGTCCTCGATGCGCAGCAGCGCCACCAGAGGCCCGGCGGTGGTGACCTCCTCAGGAAGCGGATCACTGACCAGGTCCTGGTTGAAGGCCACCACGTGCGGAGGTCGCCACGGCGCGTATACCTGGTAGAAACCGGCGACCAGGCCCTCTGCATGCACGCCGTCGACGAGGACCAGCCTGTCTCTGTCAAGGTGGACGGAGCTGGCGAGGCGCCTCGGGGTGCAGCGGGCCACCGGAAAGTCCTGGCCGTCGACGCGGACATCGAGCTGCGCGATGCCGTGGACGCCGACGGTGTCGGCGATGGCGGCGAGAGGAAACCGTGCCAGGGGCTGCCCATACGTAAAGCCAGAGACGACGGTTTGCAGCTCACGACCGGCGGCCTTGACGACGAGTTGGGCGTCCACCACCTCGGGAAGCCGGACCAACAGCTCACCCTCGCCGACCGTCTCGCTGTCCAGGCGCAGCGGCTGCAAGGACCAGGCACCGCGGCCGTTGCCGCCGAGCCGCTGCACCGCCATGTGCGCTGGTGTCACGCGCACGGTGGCTGATCCGGCAGTACTGTCGATCTGCACCTCAGCGGCGGTGTCCTTCGGACCCAGCTGCACCATCGTCGGTGTGACGGTCAGGCCGTGCAGGCTGGCACTGGCCCGCACGGTCGCCGGTTCCAGACCGTCGGCGCGGATCTCCCGCCAAGAGGGGTTGGAGCGGGCGTTCAGGCCCTCGACCAGTTCGAGGGTGCGGGACAGGCCACGGCCGAGGGGCCCGCGGACGATCACCTCGTACGTGCCGACGAGGGGTCGGGGCAGCCGATGCCAAGGGTCGACGGTGGTGTCGCGGACAACGGTGACGACCTCGGTGATCAGTTGATCGGACCCGGGTCTGCGGATGCGGATGGACCACTCGGTCGTGACGCCCGGCTCGGTGGGCAGGGTCAGCTTCGGCGCGGCCGTGACGACCGGGGCGCCGGTGAGGCTGCACACGCCAGGTAGTGGCGGGTCGAGGTGCAGCTGAGCCCGTCGGGCGCCCTTGACTCGTCGGGGCGTGCCGTCGCCGAGACGCAGCTCGGCCACGTGGCGAAGGTCGACACGGCGCAGTGTCCAGCCGAGCCAGCCGTAGGGGGCGGGGACGTCGCCGAGGTCGTGCAGGTCCCCGGTGATGTGAAGCTCGAGCGATTCGCCGGCGCCACTCTCGTGGGGGTAGAGCAGCCAGGCTGGTTCCGGCGGCAGGCTGGCAGTGGCCGGTACGCGTCGACCGTCGTCGGTGAACACCAGCAGCGGATCCCGCGGGTCGACCACCTCGATCTCGTGTTCCTGATCGTAAGCGGCAAGTTCGACGGTGAGTTGTCGCGCGGGACGTGCGATGGGCAGTGCCGTCGCAGGTGCGGTCTCCCGTACGCCCGGCCACATCGACCGGCTGACCACGGTCTGCGCCTCACCGTCGATGCGCACCTGCCATACCACGTGGCCGTCCGCCGCGTCGGGTATCGAGGGCAGCCACAGCAGGAGTCCTCGTCCGAAGGGTTCAAGTTCCAGGTGGGGGCGCGCTTGCGTGATCCGGGTTCCCGACTGGACCCGGTCGGTCGCACCGGTCCAGTCGAGCTGGCCCGACTCGGCAAGGTGCTGCGCCTTGGCGATCAGATGTGGAGGGAGTCCGAGGCCGTCGGCGTGGAACACCGGCTGACGGAGTCGCTCCAGCAGGTCGATGCAGCGGTCGATGAGGTCCTCGGCGTAGTCGCCGCCGTACTGGATGAACCGCTGCACGGGCTTGTCGAGCTCGGACAGGCGGGATTCGCGGCCGGGGGTCAGTGCCCAGGCCAGGAAGTGCTCGGCGGACATGCCCGGATCGCGGGCCAGCCGTTGCAGCAGGAGGTTCAGCAGGTCGCCGATGCAGTAGGCGGGGACGCCGGCGTGCATGAGGATCTCGCCGACGTTGACCTGTGGCAGCCCCGGGAATCGGGCCAGCTTGAAGCGGTCGAGGTTGGCGCGGAACAGCTCGCCCCACAGGCTCTGGTCGATTCGGCCGGGCGCGAGATCGTGCACGGCGCTCCAGTAGTTGCCGTGTTCGTAGCCGACGGCGCCGATGCCGGCGAGGCCGGTAACGAGGCATGCAGGGTACCGATAGGCGAGCAGCCGGCGGCGGTCGTAGGGGTGGGCGTCTCCGCAGACCCTGCCGAGTACGCGGATGACCTCCTTGACGTCCTCTTCCCCGGCGCCGATCTCAGAGACGAGCGAGACGGCGGACAGCGCTGGCGCCCAGGCGCGTTCCCGGTCGCGGAGGAACTCAGATGCTTGTGACACGTTCTTCCCCTCTAGACGGCCGCAGCCGTAGAGCGACTATGCAAGTGAGCGGTGGTCGACACAAGACGAGCAGCAGGTCACCGGCCATGCCCTGTCCGATCGGCCCACCAGTGCCACCAAGATCGTTCGTGGCGTCACCCCGGTCGGGGGAACGACAAGTTGTTTTCGCTGTGCAACGGATTGCCTGCGGCGGCTCACCCGGAGTCGGTGATGGTGTTCGCGACCGTCACGGCACCAAGCCGCGGTAGGAGGCGGGTGACGTCCCGATGCCAGCCCTGAAGTTCCGCCACGGTGGGCGCCAGCTCGTACACGTGGTGGTGCATCGCGCGGGAGAGGCCGTGCCATGCCGTCCTCGCCAGGAGTGCCGTCGAGGCATCGGTGAAGGCCGGCAGGGCCAGCAGTTGATGCCGCATCGGGCACCGGGTGACGCTGGGTGCGATCCGATCCCAGTAGATGCGCAATCCCTGTTCGAGTGCGAGGCGGGTGAGGCAGGCGCAGCCGCGCTGCCAGCAGCGGCGCATACTGCGGCTGGGACTATTCAGCAGGGTGAAGGCTTCGTCGAGAAGCTGCTCGGGGGTCATGGGCGGCTCAGCCTCCTCACCAGGTTCCGTGCTTCCTCGATCAGGACCGGGAGGTCGCTGGTGGCACCGCCGTGCGAGCCGTTGTTCGCCGCCTTGACCACACGAGCGGCGGTGGGACTGAGCTTGCGCAACTCGGCAGGCAGGTCACCGACGCGCTTGCGGTCGCCCAGCAGAGCGAGGGCCAGCGTGGGGCGCAGTCCCTCGGTCACCATCCACCGTTGCGCCACCGACGTCGACGTCTGGCACCGGCTCCCCGCCGAGCACCGGGCCGCTCACCTGGTCGACATCACCCGTGCCCACCTCGACCTCGGCGATGCCCGCGCCGCTGGCCGCGCCCTGGTCACCGCCGACGGCATCGCCCCCGCCGAGGTGCGCATCCGACCCGCCGCCCGTGCCGCGCTGACCGCCGTCCTGCGCGCCAGCCCCAGCCCGGCCGACGTGGCCCGCCTGGCCACCACCGTCGGGCTGATCCGGCAGTAGCCACACCGCAGGCCGAACGCCTCCGCGAGGTTCAGTCAGCCAGCGCTCTCCCCCAACACTGACTCGACGCGCCGTCGCAGTCGCTCCGCGCGCGGGTCCGGAAAGCTGCTCAGCAGCGCGCCCGCCTCGCTCCACCAGCGGTGTGCCTCCTCGGCGCGCCCGACGTCGATCAGCGCCGTTGCCAGGTGGTCCATGGTCAGGGCGAGCTGCCAGTCGTCCCCGAGCTGCCGGTGGACCGCCGCCGCCCGCAGGTGGAAGGCGATCGCCTGATCGGGCTGCCCCAGATCCCGGTACGCCTCGCCGGCCCCGTCCCACGCCATCGCCTCCCGGCTGCGGTCACCCAGCCGGCGCTGGATCGTGGCCGCCCGGTGCGTCGCCTCCAACGCCTCGGCGGGTCGGCCTACGGCGCGCTGCAGGCGCGCGTACTCGACCAGCCAGTGCGCCAACCACACCGGGCTCCCCCGTTCGGCGATGGCCAACGCCCGCTCGATCGCCGTCTGGGCGTCGTCGGTGCGCCCGAGTTCGCGCAGCGTCATGCTGAGGAAGAACAGCGAGTTGCCCTCCTGCCCCCGGTCGTCGATGCCCCGCTGTACCGCGAGCGCCTGATCCAGCAGCGTCACGGCGTCGGCGAGGTCACCCAGTTCGTACCGGGTTTCCGCAAGGTTGCTCAGCAGCAGTGCCCGCCAGCGTTGGTCGTCGCGCCGGGTGAAGATGTCGAGGCTCTCGCCGAAGTGCGCGAGGGCGTCGGTGAGGCGGCGGTGGCGCAGCGCCAGCAGCCCCAGCGCGTTGATGGACACCGCCGTGCCGTGCTCGTCGCCGATGTCCCGCCGGATCGCCAGCGCGGCGTGGTGATACTCCGCCGCCTCCGTGAGCTGGCGGGCCTGGAAGTGGGCCTTGCCGAGGCTCTCCAGCGCCTCCGCCTCAGCGCGCCGGTCGTTCAGTGAACGTGCTGCGCCCAGGCCGATCCGCGCCGTGGCGAACCACGCGTCGAAGGCGTTGCGGTGCATGAAGACGCTGCCCAGCAGAACGGCCAGGTGCCAGGCGAGCCGCGGCAGCGCTGCCTCGGCAGCGGTTCGGGTGGCGGCGACGAGGTTGTCCTGCTCGGCGGTGAACCAGGCGTCCGCCTCTTCCGCGGTGGCGAAGCTCAGCGGCGTGATCTCGGTCGGTGGCGCCAACGGCACTGTCCGGCTGAACGGGAGTGTGCGGGTCAGCGCGGCGTCCGCCGCGTGCAGGTACCAGGTGAGTACGCGACGCAGCGCCGCCTGGCGATCCTCGCCGCTCTCCAGGTGCTTGACCTGGTCGACCGCGTACGCGCGTAACAGGTCGTGCAGTTGGTAGCGGCCGGCGCGCTCTGTTCCAGCAGGTGCGCACCGACGAGAGCGTCGAGCGGCTGCCGGATCTGTGACACCGGCGAGCCGGCGAGCGCGGCGGCAGCCGGGGTGCCGAGGTCCGGGCCGGGATGCAGGCCGAGCAGCCGGAACAGCCGGGCCGCCGGTGTGTTCAGGGCCCGGTAGGACCAGGCGAAGACGGATCGTACGGCGTCGGCCTCCTCGCCGTCCTCCGCGGTGAGGGCGTCCCACAGGGCCGACTCGTCGCGCAGGTCATGAATCAACTCGGAGAGCGGCATGAACGGTCGGCTCGCCGCCCTTTCGGCGGCGATGCGCAGCGCCAGCGGCAGCCTGGCACACAACCGCGCCAGTTCGGCGAGCTCGACCGCGTCATCGCCCGTGCGGTACTCAGCGGTCACGTCCTGCAGCAGCGTCACCGCGTCCTCTTCGGCCAGCATGCGCAGGGTCAGCCGCCGGCCGCCGTCGCGACTGACAAGACCCGACAGCATGCTTCGGCTGGTGACGATCACCAGGCAGCTACTGGTGCCCGGCAGCAGCGGACGCACCTGCCGGACCGTGGCGGCGTTGTCCAGGACCACCAGGACGCGCCGGTCGGCCAGCCGGGAGCGGTATAACGTCTCGCGGTCCTCGAGATCGGCGGGAATCGCGGACGCGGGGACGCCCAGCGCCCGCAGGAAGCGGTCGAGCACCTGCTCCGGTCGGCTGGGCTGGCCCGGGTCGTACCCGCGGAGGTTGGCGTAGAGCTCGCCGTCCGGGAAGCGGTGCCGCACGGCGTGCGCCCAGCGCAGCGCGAGAGCGGTCTTGCCGACGCCGGCGGTGCCGGTGAGGACGACGAGGCTGGCGGCGACGGCGTCATCGCCAAGTAGTCGGTCCAGCGCGCGCAGCTCCTTGACCCGGTTGACGAAGCCGCGTACGTCACCGGGGAGCTGACGGGGAGGCGGGTCGGCGGGGTGGGGGTTGCCGGAATGGAAGTGCACCGCGCCGTACACGTCGCGGGCCTGTACCAGGTCGGCGGGGCCGGACAGCTCTGACCGGTTGACGTGCTCTGGTCGTTGTTGCTCTGGCCGTTGTTGTTCCGCCCCGCCGTCAGCCATCGCTCAGCCCGGGCGGGGAGGCTCCAGTGGCGCCACCGCTCGGGCGAAGAACTCGTCCAACGGCTCACCGCCGTCGTAGAGCGACTCGATGAATTCCTGGCACCGCGTCACCACGTCCGGGTTCCGCCAGCGCCGAGCCGCCTCGAGTACGCCATCTGCGTCGTAGACCGCCTCGTACATGACGTCCGTGCCGAGGGTGTAGATCTCCGGCAGCGGACCATCCGCCTCCGCGGCGACGACCTGGTCCGGCGTCACCACCCGGGTCAGGCCGCCGTACTCGTGGCGTAGCCGCAGCACGTGCAGCTCCCACTGCAGGTAGGGCGTCAGTGGCTCCCGCACCACCCGCACCCGGCGGGTGGCAAACCCGCTGTCGGCGATGCGCCGATAGTAGTCCGCGAACTCGGGACGTCGCGCGTCGAGAATCCGCAGCGACTCGTCCCATCGGCCGGTGGCGAACGCCTGCCAGCCCGCATCCTGCGGCTCCTTGAACGTCTGTTGCCGTTCCAGTTTCCAGAATCCCGGCGGGCCGGTCTTCCAGAACCGTTGTTCGAAGTCGGCCCAGTACTCGTCGAGGGCCAGCAGCTCGCCGGGGTCTCCGCCCAGGAGTTCACGCATCAGGGATGTCCACCTTCGCCGCGATCATGGTCGATCGGGGAATGACGATAAGCCGCTCACCGGGGTCGACGGACACTCCTTCGGGGAGCCGGTCCTGGTAGGTCTCGGTGAGGTCCTGCCCGATCACCGCGACGTCGCCGTTGCTCAGCTCCCAGATGTCGGGACAGCTGCCGTCACCCGAGGTGTTGCCCAATTCGTGCGACGACTTGCCCCAACGACGGTTGAGCTCGGCGGACGGGTCCGCTTCCCACCGGTGTGCACTCATGCGGACCTCCCTGAGTCCGTCATGCTCCGAGTGCGGATAGTAACATCGAGCGATCTGGATTACAGTCACCCGTGCCGGGCTCCGGCACGGGTGATCAGCCAGGGGGTGAGGGTTGTGGACGACCCGCTGGTGCTCGCGGCGACGACGCTGGTCGCCTGGGCGACCACCGAACTCGCACAGGGAGCCCGGTCAGCCGTGTCCGGCCTGACCGAGTTTCTCCGGCACCGATTCCGTCACGAGCAGGCAGCCCAGCAGACCGTGGAGGTCGCGCTACGTCACCCGACGACGGACACAGTTCAGCGTCTGGCCGAACTCCTCGAACAGGAGACGCTTCGTGATCCCCTGTTCGATGCCGAGTTCCGTGCACGCTTCGCGAAGGTCCAGGCGATCGTCGCGGCCAACCAAGGCGATGTGACCAATACCGTCTCCGGCGACGTCAGCGGGTCGGTGGTGCAGGCGCGTGACGTCCACGGCGGCATCTCCTTCGGCGGATGCACCGGCCCCTGAACCAGCCGTCGCCTCGCGAACCGGGCAAGTCGCGATGCCCGCGCCGCCGGCCGCCCCGCTCACTGCCAACGGCATCGCCCCCGCCGAGGTGCACATCCGACCCGCCGCCCCTACCGCGTGTCTGCCGTCCTGCACGCCGGCCCACCCCGGCCGACGTGGCCCGCCTGGCCGCCATCATGGGACTAACCCCGTGCCTGGCCGGATGACCCGCCCGAGTCGATCTTCTGGTGACTGTGCAGGACTATCCCGGTCAGTAGGCTCCAGTGGTGGGTCCGGCTCGACGCCCGGACCGGCGACGTCGTGAACTGCCCGTAGGTGCGCCGCGAGCCGCGCCGGGGCGCCGATCGCAGCCAGCAGGGCCAACACCTGGACTGGTAACGGTCGCAGCGGGAGGTCGTCGTCGTGGTCGTGCAGGGCGTGGGCGAGCGCGTCGGCGGTCACGCCGGGCAAGGGTAGTTACGATCCCGGCTGCCGCCCACAGTGCAGTTCGCCCCGCTTCCGGTGATGCAGGCCGTTCTGCCTGTCGCACAGCGATGGGCGATCGCGACGATCTCAGGGCGCGGGTCAGGTGCCAGAGGGATGCCTGGCGGTTCCGGTGTGCGGGTCGGCGGCCAGCACGGCGCAGCACAGGGCACCTTGCTCAATAACGTCGTCAAGGGCGACATGCGTGTGCGGGGCGTGATCGATCCAGGCGCGGGGCAGCCAACTGCTGCCGGTTGACTGCGGGTTGGTGCACGCACGTAGGCCCCATTGTCCGCCGTCATTCCGTCGCTTGTCTCATCCTTCCTGCGCCGGATCTACCCGGCCCACCCAAGTCCGACATGGAACTGTGCGCACCGCACGGCCTTCGACGCATCCCCGCGTCGCGGTCGGGGCTGTCGCCGACGTTGAGTCACACCCGCCGGTACCGTCGCCGTCCGGCGACGCCCCCTGCTGTCCGGGTTGAGGATGTGGAGGCGCGGCTGGCCATTCCTGGTCGTGGGCGGCTGTAGCCAGATGTCGCGGGTGTGACCTGCTTGCGCTGGCTTCGCCCCGGGGACGGGGCCTGCGGGTGTCAACGGACCCATCGTTCACTGGCCGCGGACAAGCTGGTTGATCCTGCGCCGCGCGAACTCGTGCTGCCGTCTGGCGGGTGACCTGCGGTTGTGAGGTTCTGTCAGGTCGTGTGAGGTGCTGTCAGCCCCGCGCATCACCCCTCGCGGCAGCACCCGCCCGTACCGTCGACTCGCCGCCACCGAATCACCGAGGGGTACGTGCGATGCGACAGGGGGCACGCGATGGGATCTCGTACAGCGTCGGTCGCCGCCGCGCTCGCTAACGCGGCTGTCCTCGCCGCCGTGCCGGCCGCGCTGGTCTATCAGGCCGGCCCGCCGCACCCGGACCTGCCGTCCGCCAGCACCGTGCAGGCGATCATCCGGCAACCGCTGACCAGCGGCTTCATCCTCGCCCTGGCACACGCCGGCGTCTGGTCGATCTGGGCGCTGCTCGCAGCGACTACTGCCGTTCGCGGCTACCGCCGGCTCGCTGGTGCGCTGCGGTGGCTACCGACACTGCACCTACCCGGCCCGCTGCAGCACCTCACCGCAGTCATGCTCGGTGCCACCGCCGTCAGTGCCGCCACCGGCGGTATGCCCGCGCACGCCGCCACGAGCCCGGCCGCGGCCAGCGACGACACCACCCACCCGGCCACAGGTTCCGCCGGTCACGCCAGAAACCTCGCGGTTCAGGCCACCACCTCGTCCCCTGAGGCTCCCGCCACCTACACCGTTGCCCGTGGAGACACCCTGTCAGCGATCGCCCAGCGCTGTCTCGGCGACAACGACCGCTGGCCGGAGATCTGGAAACTGAACAAGGGCCGACACTGGGCCCATGTCTCCGGTCGTACGGCGTTCACCGACCCGGATCGGATCTTCCCCGGGTGGGTGCTGACCCTGCCCCCGAACGCGGAACCGCCGGCCACCACACCGCCCAGCAAGCCACCGACACCGCAGACGCCGCGCCCGCCGACCATCTCCCCCACCGCCGCACCGTCCACGGCCGCGCCGACCACGCCGCCAGCGTCAGGACCGGCAACGACGCCCACCGGTGGGCCTGCGGCCACGACGAGCTCACCGGCCCTCGGCGACGACGGCGTCTTCATCCCGCCGGAAACGACCGCCGCTGCATCACGGTCGAGCGCCTCGGCCCACCCGGCGCTGCCGACGACTTCACCCAGCCCAGCCACCGCCCGCGCCCCCGACACCGCGGCGCCGGATACCGCCGACGACACGTCATCCCACTCGCCTGGATGGGTCGAGGTCGCCGGGGGCGCGATGGGAGCCGGCCTGGCCGCCGCGCTGGTGTACGCCGTGACGACGGTGTGGAAACGACGCCGCCACCGGTACCGACCCACCCCCATCACCAGCCCGGTCCTACGCGATGCGGACCTGACGCCACCGCTGGCGGCGCTGACCCGGCTACGGCAAGGGGTGCGCCGCGCCGCGCCGCACCTGCTAGACCGCAGCCCAGACCGCGAGCCGACCGTCGGCGAGTACATCGCGGCGGACGTCAAGCCGCCCTTGCCACCCATCGGCCCCAACGGCGCCGACCTGGCCGGCGTCGGCGCGCTCCCGGTCACCGCCGGGCTCGGCCTGGACGGCCCCGCCGCCCTGAACGCCGCCCGCGCCCTACTCGTGGCCACCCTCACCACCGGAAGCGCCGACGACCCGGACACGCGAGGCCGCGTCATCATCCCGGCGTCGACGCTGGCCACCCTGCTCGGCGTCTCAGCGGTCGACCTCAACCCGATGCACCGACTCACCATCGCCCCGACCTTCGCCGCGGCGCTGGCCCTGCTCGAAGAGGAAATCATCCGCCGCAGCAGAATCCTCGCCGACCAGGAGGCCGCCACAGTCTTCGCCCTACGCGAGGAATGGACGTTCGGCGAACCGCTGCCGCAGCTGCTGCTCATCGCCGACGTCCCCGACGACAGCTGGCACCCCCGGTTGGCCACCGCGATCCGGCTCGGCAAGAACGTCGACGTCGGTACCGCCCTGATCGGCGTCTGGCCCGAAGGCAGCACCCTCACCGTCGCCGCCGACGGCACCACCGAGGGCGGCGACGGTGAACGCGTCGCCGTGCTCGACACCGCCGCGACCACCGACATCCTGACCATGCTCGCCGAAGTGCACGGCGACGCCGAACCCCCCACTACCGCGCCCGTACCCGCACCCGCGTGGACTGAACCGGCCACGCTCACTCGGCAATGCGGCGATGACCCGTCCGCAGAGCCCGAAAACCTCGCCTCCGCGGCCCACAGCGCCGACGCGCGGCCCGAACCCGACGCCGCGGCCGCGGATGCGGCCGAAGCCGCTACCGACAAGCGGGTACGCGCCCGGGTTCTCGGCGAGCCAGCGATCCTCGGCACCGACGGCAAGCCGGTACGTGGCCTGCGCGCGAAAAGCCTGGAACTGTTCGTGTACCTGGTCGTCCACCGCGCCGGCGCCAGCCTCAACGACATCATGGAGGCGATCTGGCCGGACGTGACCGTCTCCCGCGCCGCGGACCGCCTCTCCACCTGCGTGGCCAACCTCCGCACGACCATCCGCTCCGTGGCCCACACCGGCACCGGATCCAGCAACGACGCCCCAAAGATCGAACCGGTGATCAACACCGGCGGTCACTATCACCTCGACCCGAACCTGCTGCACGTCGACTGGTGGACCGTCCAAGACGCCTACGCCCAGGTCGCCACCGCGGCCGACGACACCGCCCGCCTCGCCCACCTGCGCACCGCGATCGCCGCCACCCGCGGCGGCCTGGCCGACGGCTGCGGCTACGAATGGATCGACACCGACCGCGAGCATGCCCGACGCCGCCTCGTGAAGATCTACGCCCAAGCCGCCAGTCTGCACGCCGAAAGCGACCCGGCCGCCGCGCTCGCCCTCTACGACACTGCCCGCGCGCTCGACCCGCTCTCCGACGAACTGGCCCGCCGGGCGATGCGCACCGCCGCACGGCTCGGCGACGCCGCCGGCGTCCGGGAACGGCTCACCGCGCTGCGCTGCGAACTCGACGACGCCGGCATCGACATCGACCCGGACACCGAGGGGCTCGCCACCCGCCTCCTCCGCGATCTGGCACACCGATGAACGACCCACACGGAACGCACCCGCTGCCCGACCCGCAAGCCGGCGCCCCACCTCAGACAGCGGGCATGAACACCGCGTGGACCATTGCCGCCGCGGCAGCCGCCGTCGGACTGGCCGGCACCGTCCGGACACGGATCCTGGCCCTCGGCGTCCCCGCCGGCCACCCACCAAGACTGGCCTGCCCCGGCTGCGAGAGCTCAGTCATCCCGTCAGGAAGAATGGACGCGCTCGGCTGGTCGTTGCTGACCGGGCGGTGTCGCACCTGCCACGCGCGGAGCGTCCCGCCGCGCGGGACCGTCGAGGTCGTCCTCGCCGTCGCGGCCGGTGTGCTCGTGCACACCAGCGCCGCGCCGGTCGGGGCGCCGGTCCTGGTTTGCCTCGCCGCCGCGGGCGTCACACTCGCGTTCGTCGAGGCTGCCGTTCGGTGTCCCGCCGGCCGGTTCACCGCGGCTGCGGCACGGGCCACCTCGGTGCAGCACGGCCCGCAGGCGGCGGTGACCGCAACCCCGGAGGCGGCCGGGGTCGACCTCGCGGGGGGAGATATCACCTGCGCCGACCTTTCCGTTGTGACTGACCTGAGCCGACGCGGCGGCTCCGTGTCGGTCACCGTCGGCTGCAGCGTCTGCATCGCCAGCCTGGCTTGCATGAGCGGTATCCAGGGCAGCTTCACCGCTCGGGCGACGTGCACCGCGCCGATCGGCACCTTCCGCCACATCCCGCTGGGAGCTGCCGGCGACCGCCGCCCTTCAGGAGTACCGGCATGATCGTCTCGCTGGAACCGGAGCTGCTGCTACGGCTGACCCGGCCCGACGACCCGCGGGCCAGCGCCGAGGCGGAGCAGCTGGACGACAACCTCGCCGCGGCGGTACGGCGCACCGCGCTCATGCGCCGGCTCTTCTACGCCGCGGTCGTGGTCGTCGCGCTCTACGGGACCGCCACCGGCGCGGTGGCCGCCTTCGACCTGCCGTGGTGGATCGCGATCGGCGGCATCTTCGCGCTGGAGCTCGGCGGCGTGACGTTCCTGTCCAACGCCGACGTCCGCCGCCGCCTCGGCGAACACGCCACCGCGTCCCGACTGCTCGGCGGGATCATCGCCGCCGCGGCGGCCACGTTCAACATCGTGACCCACGGCGACCGGCTGCTCGGCGGGTTCTACGCCCTGATGAGCGTGCTCGGCTTCGTCAGCTGGTGGCTCGACGTGGAGAACAAGCGCCGCGACCGGCTACGCGCCCGTGGGCTGCTGCCCGCACCGACACCGAAGTACGAGCTGTGGAGCCACTGGATCCGCCACCCCATGATCACCGCCCAAGCCCGCGGCCTCGCCAAAGCACACCCGCAGCTCGGCCTGTACGGCTCGCTGGAGGCCGCGCTCATCGTCCGCCGCCGCGAACAACGCGACGCCGCCCTCGCCGACGCCCTGCGCACCCGCATCCGGGCCGCGGCCGGCAAGAAGATGGCCGCCATCGCCGTCCTGAGCTACGACATGGACGAGGTCGCCCGCCGACTGCGCGCCAACGCCGACTACGACGGCCTCACTGCGCTGTTGGGCAGCGAGCTGACCGCCGAGCACGTGCTGCACGGCCGCGACGACCAGGCCGCCGTCGCGGCCCGCGCCTTCCTCGCCCAGCAAGCCCAGACCCCGCTGCCGGTCACGGGAACCGCCGCCGGCCACGACGAGCCCGCATCACCTGCGGACTCGGATGAGGCAGCGGTTTCCGACATCCCATCGCCGCAGCACGGCGTGCCTGACGACAGCAGCGCACCTGATGGCGAGTCGCCGCAGCGGGCGGAACTCGCCGTCGATGGCCGCCGTCTTCCAAATGGTGTAGCGGCCAATGGCAAAGCCGCGTTCCCGCGTCCCGGCGCACGGCCGGGCGCGCTGCTGCCGCGGCCGCCGACGGCGGGCATGATGGTCACGCTCACGCAACCGGACGACAGCCGCGCAGCCGAGCAGATGAAGGCCTCGGCGCCACCTGTTCCGCCGGCCAGCACCACGTTCGGGTCGTCCGGAGAGTCCGACCCGTCGCATGGTGGCCGGGTCCGTGTCAACGTCATCGGCGAGCCAGCTGTGCTGGACGCGGCCGGCCAGCCGATCCGTGGCCTGCGTGCCAAGAGCATGGAACTGCTGGTGTTCCTGGTCGTCCGTCGAGACGGCGCCGCGCTGGGCGAGATCCTCGACACCGTCTGGCCGGACGTCACGAGGCAGAAGGCTAATCAGCGGCTGTCGACCTGCCTGAGCAACCTGCGCGGCATCATCCGCTGCGTGCTGGAGGCCACGGACCGCGACAAGACTTCCGACGGCACCCGACCCGAGCCCGTCGTCAACACCGGTGGTCACTACCACCTCGACCCCGCCATCGTCAGTGTCGACTGGTGGCAGCTGCTCGACGAGCAGCAGGCCGGCTCGCCGTCCGCAACCGATGCAGTCGTCAGCGCGGCACGGGCCCGGATCGCCGACGGATACGACTGCCCCTGGCTCGACACCGACCCACACGGGCCACCCCCAGGCGGGCCCGGCACCCAATTCTGGGAGCGCCGATGACCACGCGTCGACTGCGGATGCCACCGCGGACCGCGACCCGCGGGACCGTGGCTTCGCCAGCGCCTTCGAACTGTTCCTGATCCTGGTCGTGCTCGTCCTCGCCAGGGCTGCGAACAACGCTCCGCCAGGGTCCAACGCCACTGGGAGTCGACGTACTCAAGTTCCGGCTTGATCCCGCCAAGCCCTAACATGACGCTGGCACGACACCCTCCGAGGGGGCAGGTGCGCTTCAAGGAGGGCGATTGGCGAGCAAAAACAGGCACGACTGGAGTCCTGCCGCTCGCGACCAGTTGTTCGGTCCCGAACCGGCGTGCGACGACCCCTCGCCCGCGCATGCGAAGGCAGTCGCTGCCTGCCGAGCGACCCTGACAGAGGTTCACCGCCAGTCGCGGAACGCCGCCTCCGCAGAGGAGATGACCAGGCAGTTTCTCGACTTCCTTACGTCGGCGGAGGTCACCGACGCACCGCCGACTGGCGCACCGATGAGAATCGTGCTGATGGGGCGGACGATGGCCGGCAAGAGCACCCTCCTCGCGGCGCTCACCGGCGGCTCTGCGGACCGGATTGGGGACGGCAGGCAGCGGTACTCGCGCGATGTCTTCGCGGCCCCTGCGATGGACCTGCACGACGTTGAGATCGTCGACACTCCCGGAGTGGGTGCCAAGGACGGCGCGGACGACATCGCCCTAGCGTTGGCTGAGGTTCCCGGTGCCGACCTCGTGCTGTGGGTTGCGAGCAACGACTCCTTCCAGAAGGAGACCGCGCAGGCGTTACATGCGGTGGCATTGCGCGGCAAGCCCGTCGTTGTGGCATTGAACTGCCGTGCACCACTCGTGGACGAGCTGGACCGCGAGGACTTCCTGGGGGACCAGGATTCAGTGTTCGCCCAGCACGAGGGTCACTTCAAGACGATCCGTTCCCATTTGTCCGCTGCCGCCGTACGTCCCGTCGCCGAGGTGATGCTCCACGCCGAGGCCGCCCGCCAGGCGCGGGCGGACGGCGACTACGGTGCCGATCTCAGGGAAGCGAGCCGCCTCGGCGCCCTGCTCGCCGTCCTGGAACAGGAAAGCAGCAAACGCCGCACCGCCCGGCGGGTACTGCGCGAGGCCGACGAGGTTCGCTCGCAGGCACAGGGGTTGAGTGAAGCTCTCGCCGCTGTGGAGCAGGAAACCCGAGAGATGGTCAATGTCGGCCGCGGGATGCGCGTAGACCAGGAACGACGGAGCGAACGACTGGCCGATGCCTGCATGCAGAGGATGGAGGACGACGTTGTCCGCCTCGTCCGCCGCCGGCAGGAGTGGCACCAGAAGGTCACGGACTTCGGCCCGCAGGTCGTCGAGCAATGGGACACGGAACAGGCCGCTCTCGTCGCCGAGCTCGACGAGGCGCTGAAAGCACGGCTCACCGAGCTCGCCCGGGCAATCGAGGAAGCGGCTGCCGCCGCCGAGCGCGAATGGACTACGGCTGTCCGCCCACACCTGAAAGTCACCGGAATGCGCGACTTCAGAGGGCTGTGGAAGGGGAAAGCAGCCGGGGTTGCGGTGGGGGCAGGCGGGGCGCTCACCTCCATGGTGCTTGGCGCGTACGTGGGTTCTCTGGCAGGTCCAGCCGGCACCGTCGTCGGCGCCGTCGTCATGGGCTTCGGATCGCTACTCGTCACTCCACTGCGTAAGAAGGTCCAGTCACTCTTCACGAGCAAAGCGAAATTGCTGGAGACGAACCGCGACCTGCTGCGGACCGAGATCAGCAGAATCCTCAATGAGCTGGAGGACCAGGCGCTGGCCGAGGTGTCGGCGACCATCGCGGGGGTTCGGGAGGCGCTCACCACTTCCCACGGGCGACGTGCAAAGGCCGAGGCCGCCGCGTTGGCCGTGGCCGACCTTCTGGCTTGTCAGCAGCAGGTGGTTGACTCCGCGGTCTCCACTCTCGACCAGGAGACCGTCCGCTGCCTGCTGCGGGCAGCCGGCCGACCTCGGCTAGCTGCGTCCGTTGGGAAGGTGACCCGGCTTCCCGGGGTCTGCATCGCGATCGAGGTGCCTGGTGAAGCCCTGGCAGAGGCGTCGCTGTTCCCGCCGTCCTCGCCCGAGATCCTGGCCTTCGGGCGCACACCGTCACCTAACCTGCCGGGGGCGGCAGCGGCGTCATACGTCCTCGGTCTGACGGAAGAGGTGCCGGCCTCCATCCGCTGTGGCCCCGAGGGCACCATCGTCATCACCAATGCTCCAGCGCCGAACCGGGTACTGCAGGCCTGGTCCGCAGCCATGTCTGACCACCTGGGCACCCCGGTGCAAATCGTCGGACCAAACGCACCGAGGAGCGTGCCCGCATGAACGACCTCCTGTACCACTCCGCCCCCGCCATGGCGCGCAACCTCTCGGAGCGGCTCACCGGACTGATCCGGCACCTCCAACCGGATGAGGCGTCGAGACTCCAGCGGATGCTGACAGTAGACGAACACGAACGCCCCCAGATGGTCCTCACCGGGCAGTACAGCAGCGGCAAGTCGACCTTGATCGAGGCACTCACGGACGGCCAGTATCAGGTTCCGATCGACTCGGCGGTCACGACGGACAAGGTCGAGGTCTTCGACTGGGACGGCCTGGTCGACCTGGTCGACACCCCAGGCGTGCAGGCCGGCCGGCGTGAGCACGACGAACGTGCCGAGGAGGCGCTGCGCTCCGCAGATCTTGTGCTGTTCACCGTCACCGTTGACTTGTTCGACGACCGCTTGGTCGAACACCTGCGGCACGTCACCGAGGACCTGCGAAAGGCGCCGCAGTTGCTTGTGGTGATCACCAAGTGCCGTAGCCTTTCCGCGGCCGAAGGAGTGCGGGAGGCCGCGGTCCGTGACGCTCTCGGCAGCTTCGCCGACCACGTGCCGTGGGTCCAGTGCGACGCCAAGACTTACCTGGACGGACTGCAGGAGGTGGACCCCTCGCGAGCCGCACGCCGCATCGCGGCGTCGAGGATGGACGAGGTCAGGGACACGATCAACCGGATCGCGCGGGCCCGCGGTGACTTGGCCCGCTTCCGTGTGCCGCTCCAGCAGGTCGCCCTCGTCGCGGGCGAGGCACTCGCCGCCCTCACGGATGACCCCGACGAGGAAGCAGTCCTGACCGTCCTCGCACGCCAGCGGACCGCGCTCACCACGCGCCGTGGGCTCTTGGACTCGGCCCTCGATCGGCAGGAGACCGAGTTCCGCACAGCGTGTATCCGGGCAGCCGAGCACCTCGCCGACACGGTGGAGTCGACCGACGACTCACCGACCCCCGACTGGTCCAGGGTCGACGCCGCTACCGCGACTCTGAACGACGAGCTGAACTCGGCGAACCAAAGGTTCGTGGACGGGGTGCGCGCCGTCCTGGACTCTCAGCTTGCCGACTTCACCTCTGAGGTGCGGGAGATCGAGGCGTCGCCGTACGCCCGCCAGTTGCTCGCCCTTGACGTCGAAGGAGACATCGAGACACGGAACATCCCGGTAGACCCGGGCCTGGTACGGCAGCCAGGTCAGAAGCAACCACGCGTCCCGGCCTGGGGTGCGAAGTCGATCGAGCATTTGAAGGACTTCCAGAAAGTCTGGGGTGCAGGTGACGGCATCAAGAACTCGGCAGGCAGCGTGGGGCACAAAATCGTCTACAAGCTCGGAAAGCTCGCCGACGTCAAGTTCAAGCCGTACCAGGCCGCGCGGTGGGCGAACAACATCGGGAAAGTCGCCAAGATCGGCGGCGCTGTGCTCCCTGTTGCTCTTGAGGCGTACGCGGTCGTCAACGAGGAGCGTCAGGAGGTGCGGGCTGCGAAAGAAAAGATGCGCCGCCGGAACGCCCTGGTCGGCCGCGTCCTTGCGCAGTGCGATGACATCTCGAGCAAGACGCTCATCCAGGTACGCGGTGAACTCGACGCCGAGTTCGGCAAGGCGCTCCGCGCGATCGACGAGGTGAACCGGTCAGTCCACGACGCCAGGGCCTTCCGTACCGACCTGGACCGCGAAATCAGCGCCATCCAGGTCGAAGCCCAGTCAATGCTCGATCGACTCGGAGTGCCCGCGCTGCAGGCGTGAGAGTGGAAGCGGAGCCTGATCACTGTTCCGGATCGGACGGCCGAGATCCTCGACCGACCTTTACCCCGGACACCGCGCCAGCCGGCTGGCTCAGATCGATGCCACGCACGGCGAAGAACCCGACGGGGTCAACAGCGTTGGGCTCGGTCGCGGGCTGGCCAGTGTGGGTTTCCAGGTGCAGGTGTGGTCCGGAGGAGTGGCCGCTGCTGCCGACCTGGCCGATGATCTGACCAACGGCGACCTGTTGGCCCACGTCGACTGACGGGCGGTGGATCATGTGGCAGTAGCGGGTCACGGTCGAGTCGGGATGCAGCAGCTCGACATACCAGCCACAGCCACGGACAGTGACCGGATCGCCGTCCACGTCGCAGGAGTACGGGTCTCCGTTGATCAGGTGGGCGTTGCAGACCACGCGGATGACTCGGCCGGACGCGGCGGCGTGGATCGGGGTGCCTTTGGGTGCGGCGATGTCGACGCCGTCGTGGCCGGGCCGCTGTGCGGTACGGAAGCCGGACACCAGGGTTCCCTGAACCGGTTTCATCCACCCCGCCACGCTGATGCACTGCTCACCTGGGCCGGCCGTGCCGCCGCCGGGTTGGCCGGATGCAAGCCCGACGAGGACGGTCGCGTCGCCCTCCCACTTGGCGTAGGCGTCAGGGTGGGCCGAAAGCTGCACCCGTTGCGCGGCAACGGTCAGCGGCATCGCCTGCCAGCCGGCGATCGTGACGAGCTTGCGGTAGAACGCGCCCGCCGCGTACTCGGGGTCCATGATCTGCGCGGCGGTGCCCCAGCCTTGGCCGGGGCGTTGCTGGAACAGGCCGAGTGAGTCGTGGTCGTTATCTTCGCCGAGGTGGCCGAGGTTGCGCAGTCCGGATTCCTGCAGCGCGGTGGCGACGGCGATGATCTGTCCGCGGACGAGGATGCCGTCCTCGACGCCGACGGTGACGATGATCTGGGCGTGGTGGAGCTGCTCGGCGTCGTAGCGGGCGGTGGTGCCGGTCGGGGTGGTGATGACCGAGCACGCCGACGCGGCGCCGGTGAGGGTGGCCACGCCGGCGACGCACAGGAACGCGACGGCGAGGACGACAGCCCCGGTGAGGGCGATGGCGCGGCTGGTCATGGCCGGCGCCGGAGCGTGAGTGCGGACATGGCGGCTTCCCTTCGAGGTGATGTGCCGGCGGCGATCTGCCGCGGACGCCGGACGGTTCCGACACGGGCCTCAAAGGGTGCGCCGGCGGCGGGACACGGGTGTGTTCCGCCACCGGCGGCGGACGGGTCTACGAGGCGGATGCCGGGTGGTGCGGTACATGGCCGTTGGTGGTGGCGGCCGGCTGGGCGATCCGGTCGATCAAGGTCAGCGGCGAGTCGAGCAGGCCGCTGTTCCCGGTGCGGCGGATCCACTGGACCTGCCGCAGGGAGATGCCGTACCGCTGTGCGAACTCGGCCGGTTCGATGGCCGGGTCGGCCTTGAGTTCGGCCCACAGTTGCCGCCACCGGTCGTAGGACGCTTGGTCCTGCGGCACGCGGCGCAGCACGTCGGCGGGCGGGCATCGGCCCGGGCACCACGCGCGGCGCCGTAGGTTCCCGCTCTGCGTCTGGGTCGACGTCGCCGTCCGGCGGGGCCGGGGGTAGCAGGTCGGCGCCGATGACGCGGGCCCAGCCGGGCACGTCGGCGTGGGCGGTGAGTTCGGCGGCGACCGCGTCGAGGTCGAGGGTGGTGGCGGCGATGTCGGCGCGGACCGGGTCGTCGTGCCGGGACCGGATCAGCGTCTCGACGTGGGTGGCGAGCGCGGCGCGGCGCTTCTCGTCGCGTAGTTGCTGACGGGCGGCGTCGAGGGACTCGTGCAGCGGGAGGCGGTGTGCGAGAGCGAGGGAGCGGGCGCGGCGGGTGACGGCCGGCTCGCGCCACCATTGGGCGATCCCGTAGACCGGTGCGGTGCCGGCGAGTTTCCCGGCGGCGCGTAGGGCATCGCGGCGGCGGGCGGCGCTGTGCATCAGCCACACCGCATAGGCGAAGACGCCGCGGCCGCCGAAGACGACGGCCAGGTAGCCGTCGAGGTAGCGCAGCTGAATCACGGTGCGCTGGTTGTTGGTCAGGCGGGCCATGCCGGCGACGAACGCCATCCGCCACCCGACGGTAAACGGGTGCGGCGCAGGCGCCGTCGCCGTCGCCGTCGCCGTCGCCGTCGCCGGGGCGATGGTGGCTCGGTCGTGAATCTTGTGGGCGGCGCGCAGGTAGCGGCGGGCGGCCCAGCCGTGGCGGGTGCAGACGCGAGCGGCCAGCTGGAGAAACCAGCCCGTCACGTCCTGCGGTGCGGACGCCAGTTCGGTGAGCGCGTCGGCGAAGGCGTCTTGCACGACGTCGGGGGTCGCGCCGCGGTCACCGTCTCGCAGCCGGATGGCCACGTAGCGGGTGATCAGTTCGAGGTGCTCGGCGTAGAGCCGGGCGAACGCGTCGCGGTCGCCGTTCTGGGCGCGGCGCAGCAGGTCGAGGGTGGCCGGCGAGTCTCGCGGCGGGACCCCGTGGGGCGGCGGGTGTCTGCCATGAGGGAGCTCCATTTCTCACGAAAGTGGGGTCCGGGCACGGCCTGCTGGCCGTGCCCGGAGGTGGTGCCGGTGGCCGGGCGACGGCCAGGTGAAGCGGTGTCGAGATGACGAGATGGTGGGTGCCAGGGGCCCGGCGAGGCGACTGGTCAGGCCCCGGTTAGGTCCACTGGGTGCGGTGGCCCGCATTCAAGCGAGTGCCTGTTCGGCCTCGGCGCAGGTCACCGGCGTTGACGGTGAGGGCCCTCCAGGCGCGTTGCTGGGCCACCGCTGTGCTGACGCTGGGTTGTCGGCGACCGCGACCGGCTGCGGGCTGATCGTTGTGCCCGTGGCGGTGACGGCGTAGCCGTGAGGGCGAGCTGGTCTGCCGATCCGTGGCGAGTTCGGCGTTGGCGCGCCGGACGATGTCAGTGCGTTAGTCCTGTGTCACGGCAGGAAGAGTTGCTGCCAATGCAGCTGTCTTGGTCGCCGTTCGGAAGATCGAGACGGCGTTGGCGGCGATGTCCGCCACGCCGTCCTCTCGCTCACGGCGAGTGAAAGGCAGCCTGGCGTGCGGACCGACGCGGAACGCGGGCAGGTTGTAGTGCTCACGAGCAACGACGTTCCCGTCGGTAGTGGTGTACTCGTCGAAGGATCCGAGGTCGAGCCCGTCGATGTCCGTCTCTCGGTTGCCGGTGCAGACGACGACGAGGTCGTACGTGCGGCCATTGATGAGCGCCGCGCCGGGCAGCGCGACGGGCCGTGCCCGGCGACCCAGCACGTTGAGTCGCCGGACGCCGAACCCGTCCGGCCGCAGGTAGCGACCGATGGCCTGATACCTGCCGCGGATGTCTTCCTGCCACTGGTCGCACGTCGTCGGCAGGTCGTCGGCGTACCAGTCGATCCGGTCCACCCGGTCCAGCGCGGCAGCGGCCATGAACGGTTGCGGCGCGATGCCCAGGCACGACTCGACGGCGCATTTGGCGGAGTCACCGCCACCGACAACCGCGACACGACGCAGACCACGCAGCGGCCACATGCCGGCCATGCGCTGCATGAATTGCGGGAAGGTGAGGATCGTGGTGCCGTTGACGACGTCCTGGTCGTCCGGGTCACCCAGGCCCCGGGCGTCGATGACCCGGCCGGCGAGAAGTGAGGCGTTACCCTCGATCTCGATCTGCACCCCGGTTCCGTCACGTGCGACCGACAGGACTTTGGCGTTGGTCACCACGTCGGCGAACTGCGCCAACGCGAGGCGGATCACGAACGCCATGTCCGTGTTCATCTGGTACTCCGTCATGGACACGTTCGCTGCCTGGAGTGGTGCGCCCGGCAGGTAGTTGAGGCTTGCCCCTTGGTCGCCTGCCAGTCCGGCGCTTCCCGCGCGGTTGCGGGAGTTGAGGTAGAACGTCGGCCGCGCGGTCATGGCGAACGTGCCACCGACGCGCTCGTTGCGTTCCAGCACCAGTGGCTTCGGGTAGCCGCTGAGGACACGAACGGCGGCGTACGCTGCTGCGTGGAATCCGCTGCCGATGATGACCTCACGGTTGATGCTGCTGGAGCTCAGCGTGTCCTGCTGACGCGGCTCGTCGGACCAGTAGGCGTCCAGGATCTGGTCAGCGAGGTCGCGACCCTTGGGGTCCAGGGCAATACCGGTGAGCTTCGCCTGCCACGGGCTCGGGAACTCCGACTCCCGTTGCGTCATCGCCCGCATTCCCTCAGCGGCAGATTGCGTCAAGGCGACGGCGGTGAGAAGGGACTCGATCTGCGCGGATGGCTCGAACATGGCCCCGCATCCTTTCCTCGGTCACCGGGGCATCGCGCCGGGCCGCGTACCCACCCCGGGGCGTCCCCGGGGTTGCGGCACGCGGCCGGCACGATCCCCGGAAGGGTCAAACGGGTGGGTAGCTGGGTCTGGCGTTACCAGTCCCGGGTGGGCAGGGGTCGGATGCGCAGCGGCGGGATCCGCCGCCACGACGCGGCGAGCGTGGCGGGCTGCGCCGGATGCCGGATCACGTCGTAGTCGCGGACCCAGACCGCGTACCAGGGTTCCGCCGGTGCCGCCTGCCGCAGCGTCTGATCGGCGGCGAGCGGAAGCCCGGCCAGGGCCGGGTGTTCGCCGGCCCGGTACCGAGAACGCCGGCCGGCGAGCATCGGGCAGGCCCGGCTGCTGTACGCCGCGCACGGCGGGCAGACCGCCGGCTCGGCCGTGCACTCGCAGACGAGGTCCGACTCCCGGGCGAACAGCACCGCCCGCTCCCCCAGCCGATCGCCGCACACCTGGCACAAGCTGCGGGTCAGGCACCGGTACTGCGACAGGTCGGTGAGCTTGCCGAACAGATACAGCCCAGTTGCGGTGGCCGGGGTGATCCACGGGACGACGAGGCTGCCGGAGCGGGGCCGCCCGAGCAGGTGCACCGGGATGTCAGGCGTCGCCGTCACCGGCACCACCACCTTCGTCCGGCGTGCTTGCGGACTGCGGTGTGAGGTCGGCCAGGACATGGTCAACATGGGCGACCGGTCGGACCCGCGGGTCGGTACGCAACAGCTCGTGGCAGCCGGCCGACACGGCGGACGTGACCGGACCGGGCACAACCATGCCGACGCGGCCCACGTCGACGGCCTGCCGGACCACCTGCAACGCCCGGCTGCGCAGCGACGCCTCGACCACGACCGTGCCGGCCGTGAGCGCAACCAGCAGCATCTGGTTGGCAGCCGTTCGCTGCAGGTTCGGCCGGGCGCCTGGAGGCCAGGCGCTGAGCAGCAGGCCGTCGGCGGCGAGGCGTTCGAACAGCCCACGATGCTGGTGGGGGTGGAGCTGGTCGAGGCCGCATGCCAGGACCGCGACCGCGTCACCATCGACGGCCAGCGCGGCCCGCAGAACTGCGCCGTCGATCCCGAGCGCGCCGGAGGACACCACCGTCCAGTGGTGGACCGTGAGCTGGGCGGCGAGGTCGGCTGCCACGTGGTTGCCGTAGGTGCTGCTGGCCCGCGACCCGACGATGGTGACCGAGGCCGCTTGCCGCGGGATCGGGGCCGGCCCGCGCGCCCACAGGCACACCGGCTCGCCACCGGCCAGGTCACGCAGTCCGGTCGGCCAGTCGGGATCGGCGGGTATCACCACCCGGCCGCCGCCCCGCTGGGCCTTGTCGACGGCGACGGCCGCCTCGCCCCACAGCCGTTTCGCGGGCAGATGCCGGATCTCCGCTCGGGGCGCGAACGGCACACCGCGCACCGACAACATGTCGAACGTGTCGACCGGGCCGTGCTCGGCCAGCAGCTTCCGCAGGCGGGAATCGCCCGGCTCACACAGCCATCCCAGCGTGGCTCGCGCGATCCGCTCGTCGGAGTAGGTGTCCATCACGCGGCCACCTGCTCGACAGTCGGGGCACCAGCGAGGTCGATCATGGCCGGCTCACATTCGTCGGGTGCCTTCGTCGGGTCGGTCTCGTCGGTGGCGCCGTCGGCCGGGGTGAGGTCAGTCAGGATCTGCTTGGCCACCCGCAGCACCGTTTCGGCGCATTCCTTGACCAGGTCCATGTCGCCGTCGGCCCACTCGAACACGTAGGCGTCGCTGTAGGCCGCGCTGTCCATACCGAGGGCCCGCAGCACGATGTGCGCGACGCTCTCGGCCTCGGTCTCGTTCCGGCCGCGGTGCACGTTCTCGCCGGCCGCGGCGGTGTCGAGGTGCCCGCAGCGGATGTGCGCCAGCTCGTGCAGGGTGGTCTTGGTCCGTTGGGCCGGGTCGACATCGTCGCGGACCTGCACGATCTGCACCGCCGGGCCCCGGACCGTGACCCCGTTCGCGCCGCGCAGGTAGCCGGTGCGTGGTGCGGCGAGCTCGAACGTGTACCCCTCGTCTTTGATGAGCTTCACCAGGTCGTCGTAGACACCGGTCGGGTCGTCGCCGACGAGCAACTGCGGGTCGTTGCCGCGCTTGTGGACCCGTCGGCGGACTAACACGGTCGGCGGTTCGAACGGTTCACCGTCGGTCTGCGACAACTCGAAGGTGTTGGCCAGCCCGAAGCCGACCACCTGCACGGCGGGACGCCCGGACGGCTCCCGCTTGACCTTGCGGCCGGCCGTCTCCCACTCGGCGGCCTGTTCCTCGGTCGGTCGCCGCTTGATCGGCGCCCAGATCTTGAAGGCCTTTTCCCCGGCGCGCACGTACCGCTTGTGGGCCTTCCAGCCGGTCGACCCGTCCTTGCGGCCGTACGGCAGGAAGTAGCGGGGTTCGATGCCGCGCTCCTCGGCCTGGACCAGGAGCAGGATCTGGTTGCCCAGGCTGTAGCGGGCGCCGAACGTGGCCACGTGGTCGATGAACTCGACCCACTGCGCCGGTTCGGCAGCCATCCGGGCGAGCCGGTGGTCGAAGTCGGCTTTGATCTTCGCCAGCAGTTCGGCGCGATCGTCGCCGCCGCGGCTTGCCCGCTCGACCGTCGGGCTGTTCTTGGCCTTCGGCTTCTTGGCCCTTGGGTTGTTCTTGGCCATCGGTGTGGCCCTCCTATCCCCGCCTCGTGGCGGCGGACAGGTTGGGACCGGCTGCGGCCCCAACCTGCCCGTAGGCACGAGGTGAGGCCGCCGCCCGGCACGGGCGGTCAGGCTGATGGGAATGCGTTGGGGCTACGCAGTACGGGTGTTGGGATCGGCCAGGAGTTCGGTGTGGCGGGCGAGCCCAGCTCGACGAGGTCGGGGCCGTGGGGTGCCTCGCTGGCCGGGAACTGCTCGGCGTGTCGCCGCACGCGACAGATGATCAACCTGTGGGTCTTCATGGTGTCTCGCCGCAGTCAGCGGCGTCGGAGGGTGCCGTTGCGTCGGAACCGCGCATGGTCGCGGGGTCGAATACGGCGGTTTGCCCGCGGCCAGCCCGTTTCGCCACGCGCATGGCGCGGTCGGCGCGGATGAGCGCTAGCCGCCGATCGCCGTCGGCGTACGGCGAAGAGGAGGTGACGCCGGCGCAGGCGGTCACGGTGACCGTGATGGACAGGCCGGAGAGGTGGATTTCGGTCGGCTCGGCGACGGCCGCGACGAGGCGTGCAGCGTGGTCAGCGGCATCGACGCGGTCGGCGAGGATGACGGCGAACTCGTCGCGCCGCAGCCGGAACGCCGACCCGCCGGCGGCGGACGCGACGTGTCGGAGACGGCCGGCGGTCAGGGCGAGCAGCTGGTCGAGCGCACGGTTGCCGAAGCGACCCACGAACCCCCGAGTGCCGTCGAGGTTGACCAGGATCACGGCGACCGGGCGTCCGGCGACGTCGGCCAGAGCCGCGTGAAAGCCGGTGCGGTTGCCCAGGCCGGTCAGGTCGTCGCGGCGGGCGGCGTGCACGGCGGCGGTCACCGCCGCGCGGTGGTAGGCGGCCGTGCGGCGCCGGGTCAAGTGGTAGGTGATGGCGGCGGTGATCGCTATCGCCACGAGGACTGCGGTGATCTGCGCGGGGGTGGACACTGGTGCCCACACCTCCAATCGATGGGTAGGAGGTGTCGAGGGCGGCCGGGTGCCACCGGCTGCCCTCACCTCAAGCGGTGCGCGAACCCGGTGCGGGGTTCGCGGGGATGCCGGCGGCGCCCTTTGTGGGCACCGGACTTGCGTCGATTTAGTCGGTGGTCTTGCCAGTGGTGGCGGCCTGCCACAGGTGCGGCGGCACACCGGCCTGCAAGGCGTGGCCGAGCAGCTGTGCGAGGTGGTAGTCCGGGTCGGCGCGCAGGGACCGGTCCAGGGCGATGTTCGCCAGCGCGCCGTCACCGGCGAGGTAGGCGGTGATGGCGAGCAGGCAGGCCGGGGCGGCAGTGGTCTCCGGGATGGCGCGGCGGGTGACGTTGATCCATAGCCGCCGGTGCTCGTCGCTGCCGTCGCAGGCCGTCCAGGCGTGGTCGCGGACCTGTGGCAGCAGGAGCACGGCGGCCAGCCACGCCACGTCGTCGTCGGACAGGGTGTCGCCGCGTCCGGCGGTCTCGTACGCCTGCTGCACCGCCGTGATCCCCGCGTGCACGACGTGCGCGGGCGGGGACGGCTGCCCGTCGGCGAGTGGGACGCCGCCGTTGGACAGCATGTCGGTGAGCCGGCGCAGTGCGGTGTCGCCCGCCACGCGCATCCGGCCACGCTCCGCTCCGGTGACTGGCGCGATCAGCTGTTCCAGCGCGGCGCGGTCGCGCAGCGGGGCGATGCCGAGATAGACCGCTTCCGCCGGGATGATGCTGGCCGCGGGGTTGTATACGACTGCGTCGGCGCAGTCCGGGTCACCGCACAGGCACCAGTAGCGGCCGTCGGCGACTCGCAGGACTTCGAGGACGTCGACGGTGGCGGCGCGCAGCGCCGTGGTGAGCACGTCGGCGGCAGGTTCGACGCGATCGGCCGGGCCGTAGCCGAGGAGGATCGCCGCCGAGCCGTACCGTGCGATCAGCGCGGCGGTCTGCGCGGCCGGTGCCGACAGCTCGTGGATCTCGGACGGCTGGGGAAGGTCGAGGCGGGCAACGAACCGTACCCGACGGTCGTCCAGGACGACGCTGACCAGGCTGTCGTGCGGGTGGAAACCGAGAAGGTAGGGCACCGTAACGACGATGTCCTCGCGGGTGGTGAGCCGAAGCGTGCGGGGTGCGACCACAGGTTGGTCCTCCTTGAATGATCAGTTGGCAGAGGGCTGGCTGAGGATTAGCGACAGCCGGTGAGCGCGGCCAGCACCGCGTCGACCTGGTCGGCGGTGAGGCTGATGGCGGTGGTGCCGTGACGGCCGGTGACGATGACCGGTCCGACCAGCGGTGGCCGGCCGCCGCCGAGTCGGGCGATGAGCAGGCTGGCGACGGGGTTGGGGCGGCGGCCCGTCGAGGGGCTGGCCTCGTCGCACCACGCGTACAGGTCCGGGATACCGATCGGGATGGGCTTTAGCCGGCCGCCGACCGCGCGGCGCAGCAGCTCGTCGACGGTGCCGGCGCGCAGCCGGGTGTGGTGTTCGTGGCTGGTGCCGTCCTCGGCGACCACGATGAAGGTCAAGGCGCTGCGGGCCATGGGGACTCCTGTCGGTTGGAGTCGCCGGGCATGGCCGTCTGGCCATGCCCGGCGAAACGGGGTGGCCGGGCGTCGGCCAGGAGCGAGGGGCGCACGGACCGTCAGGCCCGCCCGCGGGCGGGGGTCTATGGGTGGCGCTGGGGGTGGCGGCTAGCCCTCGAACACGGGGTCGCCTTGGACGGTGACCCGCATCGGTACGGTGCCGTCGGGCCGTCGTAGCCACTGCGCGGCCTCGTCGAGGTGCGCGGAGATGCGGAGCACCGCGTGTGTGTCGACGTAGGCGAAGACCCACACGCCGGCCACCTGTATCGACGGGTGCGGCGCGTCGAAGGTCGCGGCAACGAGCCGGGAGTCGAGGTTCGCGGCGATGGCGGTCACCGGCACCGAATCGTGAACCTCCCGGAACCGGGCGGCGCGTTGCCGCCACTCTTCGGGGTCGTTGCCCGGCAGTGGGGTGCCGCCGTGGCGGTCGGCCCACTGCTGGGCGCGGTCGGCCATCACCTCGCACAACCGGGCTGCCTCGCCGTAGAGGGTCGCGTGGGTCAGCTCGGCCACGAGCCGGGGCTGCGGCTCCCCCACCGGTCCGCGTAGCCGGTGGACTCGCAGCAGCACGGCGTTGGAGTCCTCGTGCAGGGTCAGCTGGTATCGGTAGTCGAGGTCCCCGATGTGGGTGTCGTGGGCGGCGGTGGTGCCGGTGACCTCCACGCGCGGCAGCGTGCCGGGGAAGGCGTCGGCGTGGGCGAGCCACGTGGCCACGGTGAGGGGACGCTGGTGCCGGTCGGCCCAGGCGACGAAGTCGGCGACGTGCGGGATCTGGTACTCGGGGCTGCCCCAGCCGGCCCAGAACGAGCGGCTGGCGCCGTGTTGGTCGGTGATGGTGGCGACGGCGCGGACGCCCATCGGATGGTTCTCCTTCACGGTCGGCGGCGGGTCAGCAGACGGTGCTGGGGTGGCGGGGCCATCGATTGGTGTGCTCACTCGTCGGCCTCGATCGCGTCGGCCGTGATGTGGGTGCTGATCGTGTCGGTGTCGACGTTGTCGACTTGATCGGTGTTCAGCCGCAGGTATTCGCGGACGTCGTACTCGGTGTCGTCGGTGTCGCGGTTGACGTCCGCCCGGACGTCGAAGCTGCCGGTGATGGTGAACCGGACGCGGTGCCGCGGCTGGTACTCGTCAAGGTCGAAGTGTCGGAGGAAGGCGTTGAGCCCGTCGCGGCAGATGTCGCCGTCGCGGTGGCGGGCGATGGCGTAGGACCGGATCTCCGCAAGCTGCTGGCCGTGGGCGTGGCGGTGGCGGTCGATCTCCGCGGCCAGGTCACGGACCCGGTCGGTCGCGGCGTGGTGGGTGGCCACGGCCCAGGCCAGGCTCTGCTGCGTCAGCGCCAGCGCGGTCGCGGGGTCGCTGATCGGCACGGCGTCGAGGTCGGCGTGGACCTCGCGGAGCTGCCCGTCGGCCACGATGCGCACCCGGCGGCCACCGTCCGGTGCCAGGATGACGGCGTTGCCGACTGCGTCGGCGTTGAGGATGGTGACCGCCAGGCCCGGTGACGCGGTGGCGAGGTCGGCGATCGGCTGCGGGTGCCGGTGCGGCTCGGCAGTCAGCGCGAGCTGCGGGACGGTGTGGGTCATGGTGACACCTCTCTGGAAAATCGGCCCGGCGGGATGCCGGGCCTAAGGGGGATGGTCGAAGGGGGGTCGGCGTGCCGGCGATGGCCGGTCAGCTCGGCGGGAATCCGGCCGGTGCCGTCGAGCCCTGCCGGCGGTGGCGCCAGGGACTGAGGCAGGTCAGAGCGGGATGCCGTTGACGCTGACTGGCGGCGTCGGGTCGATCAGGCGCAGGATCGCGGTTGGCGGCACGGCGGCACGATGTCCGTTGGTGTAGTCGATGACCCACCAGCGGTCGCGGCCCTGCCAGAGGGCGGCGACTGTGAGCGCCGTGCCGTCGCAGACGACCACGTCGTCGCCGGCGCGCAGTGCGTGCACCGTTTGCAGTCGGACCCCGTCGGCGGGCCGAACCAGCCAGGGGGCGACCGCGTCGGTGAGCGGGCTGCTCGCCTGAAGTGGGGCAGCGTAGGCGACACCGATGCGGGTGTGGGTGATCGACGTGACGGTGGCCGGCAGCCACGCGGCGCGGGCGTTGACGTGCACGGCTTGCCCAAGGTGCAGGTCGGCGGGCGGGACGACGGTGGCGCGGGCAGCGAACAGTTCGGTCATGCCGGACTCCTTTGCGATGGTTGGGAATCCGGGCACGGCGATGCGGCCGTGCCCGGGGTGCGCAAGGGGACGTGGGTGTTCGGGCCGGGCGACGGCCGATGAACGGAAAAGGGTGGACGGCGGGTGAGCGGCCGGTCAGCGATGTGCGGTGTTGGCGATCTCGACGCGCAACGCTCGGATGGCGGCGTCGAGGGCATCGCCGGCGGTGTCGAACGAGGCCGCTCGGGCGCCGCCGTCGTGGTACAGCGGAAAGTCGATCCGGTAGGTGCGGTTGTGGACCCGCACCCGCCATCCGCGGGATCCGCACGTGGGTGGGATCAGGTAGGCGACCGCGTCGATGCCGCCGGCGGCTGGCTCGACCTCGAGGGTGTGGGTGGCGCCGTCGATGTGCTGACGGGCCGCAGCGTGCCAGCCGGTGGGCATCCGCTCGCGCACCGCCGCCATCGCTCGGTGTACCTGGCCGGCGCTGGCGGCGATACGCCGCTGGTTGTCGGCGGCGCGCTGGCGGTGGTCGCATTCGGCGAAGCTGACCCAGTCGCCGTGCTCGGGATCGTGCACCAGGTAGATGCCACACGCGCCGCACCACGGTTGGCTGCCGCGGACCGTGTCGCTGGGCGTCCCGCACCGCTGGCACACCGGCGTCGGTCGTGCGGTGCTGGTTGGAGGTCCACCGGTCACGCGGGCCTGCCCGGGGTCCGCTTGGCCGCGTCGCAGTCGCGGATGTGACGGTCGCGATGCCGGACCGTCGGGCGCACGCCGTGCGAGAGCGGCTCGCCGTCGCGGGCCGGGTCGTAGTGCTCAATTCCGCTGCCGCGGCGCTTCGCGGTGTACATGGCCCGGTCGGCCCGGCCAAGAGCGGTGTGCGGGTCACCGCCGGGAGTGCGGCAGATGCCGATGCTGACGCGCATCGGCCGGGTGAGGGTGTCGATCGTGACCGGCGACGCGACCGCGGCGGCCAGTGACCGGGCGAGGGCCTGCGGGTCTCGCCCGGTGACGACGACGAATTCGTCGCCGCCGAGGCGGGCCACGAGGTCGCCGGCATCGACGGTATCGACGAGACGTTCGGCGACCGCGGCGAGGTACAGGTCGCCGCCTGTGTGGGTGTGAGCTTCGTTGATGTCGTGCATGCCGTCGACGTCGATCAGGGCGACGGTCACGTCGGTGCCGGCGGCGTCGAGGAGGTGCCGTTCCGCGACCCGGCGCACCGCAAGCCCGGTGACGGGATCCAGGTACGCGACCGCCAGCTGCGCCTCCAACTCGGCGATGCGGCACGCAGCCCGTACGGCGTGGTCGTTGTACACGGCCAGCGGAATCGCCTGCAGCGCGATGCCGACCATGGCGATGACGCCCGCCAGCGCTGCGCGGCCGGTGAGCAGTAGGTAGACGACGACGGACCCGACGAGCGCTGGGGTGACGATCGAGATCCAGCGCATGGCGGCAACCGATGGTGCGAGGTGCATGAAGGGTTCTCCTTCCCGGGTGGAGCTGGAAACGCAGACGGGCGAACCGGATCGACCGGTTCGCCTGTGCGGATGTGGTTGCTGTGGGTTCAGCGGGTGCAGAGAGCGACGAGAATGTCGCGGGTGCTGAGTGCGGTGAGGCGTCGGTTGGCTTCGGCGAGGTAGGCCAGGCGAGCGGCGTACTGGTCGCGGGTGGCCGCCAGGTGGGTGCCGTCGAGGCACAGGAGGCTGTCGCCGGGGACGGCGCAGAGCCAGCCGTAGTGGGCGTAGCCGTGTGCGCCGGTCTGGAATGCCTCCAGGTGGCTGGTGGGCAACCCCATGATCCTGTTCGGCAGGGCGTTGTAGGTCAGCATGTTCGCGATGCGGGGCTGGGCGAGGTAGTGCCGCTGCGCCTTCGCGATCGGGTAGCGGCCTGGGTCGGCGCGGTGCCGTTCGAGGAACGTCCAGTAGGGCTGGGCGGGCCGGGTGCCGGCGACGACCTGGTTCCAGATGCGCCAGCGGTACCAGTAGGTCCGCCGGGCGGCGACGCGCATGGCGTCGAGATCCAGGAGGCGGACGGGTCCGCCGGCGGCGGTGCCCTTCCAGGGCTGCAGAAGGCTCCGGCGGCGGAAGCGGGTGTTGACGAGGAAGTGCCTGGCGCTGCCGAGACTGGTCAGCCGCGAGGCTGCTAGGCAGGTTGCGGCGGTGGTGGCCAGCTCACCAGTGGGGATGCCGTTGGGCAGGCACACGATGGTCAGGGACGTGTTGGACACGGATTCCTCCTCGAGGCGCATGCGTGGTGGGGCGGGCATGCCGACGTCGACTCCCCGGCGGGAAGGAAGGTGGGCGGTGACCGCGACGAGGTCAGCAGCGCGCGGGGGAAAACCCACGGTGGGGCGCGTGGAAGGCGCGCTGTGGTGCTGTGGGGTGGGCGGGGCGCCTGCGGGCGGGGCAGGCCGACCGGCCGAATGGCGGGTGGGCGGTTGCGACCGCGGTCGTGGGCGGCGTGGCCCGGATGATGGTGCTGAGGGGGTTTCAATAGATGAGCCTTCACCGTAGCGGCGTCACCCAACAGGCCACCCGATCGCGCGGATCACGCGGAAACCCCTGCTGACCTGGGCTGTTGGGTTCGGCCGCGAACCTGAGGGCGCTGGTGGTCAAGGCCCTGTTGCGTTGGCGCGACGCCTGTTGGCCAACGCCACCGACCACCCGGGCCCTGTTGGGTAACCGACGTGACGTCGCAAGCCCACGTCGCCGCACTCGACGCATTACCTCGCACCCCGCCGTCGCGGTCCGGCGCACCGCGCAGCCTGCGCCTGGCGATCAGGCGGCTGGTTGGCCCGGTTCCTGCGGGTTGGCGCCGCCCTGGACCTTGCCGGCGACCAGCTCGATGATTATGGGGGCTTCCCCGCCGCCTACGCCGGTGTTCGGCCGCCTCGCGGTGTCCCCCGCCGACCTCGGGCCGTCTCCTGCCGTGCACAGCGCTGGGAGACGGGCGTGCGGCCGGTTGAACGCGATGAGAGCAGCCACCGGTCGGCTTGGCCGCTGCCGGGACGTCAGGCGGCGGAGCCGAGGACCAACCGGAGCGGATGGTCGGCGCGCCGCGCCGGCCCAGGAGCGAGTGGACCAGGCTGTCCGTGGCTGCTGGGCAGGTCGGCCAGGGTGAGCCGGTGCCGGCCGTTGCCGGCCAGCCGCCACACCGGGCCAGCCGGATCCGGCCCGGACTCCGGCGAGGTGGTGGCGACGATCAGGGACGGTTCGGGCCGGTCGGCGAGTTTGCGGTGCAGGTTCTGCTCCCGCAGCCGGCCGGGCAGGACGAACAGGATCGGGTACTGCGGGCCGCCTTCGGCTCGCAGCTTCCGGTGGGAGGCCAGCTTGTCGACGAGCCGACCGATCGGTTCGGTGCCGCGGTCGAGTTCGATGAAGAATCCGGTTTCATCGTTGCCGTCGGTCCACACGCCGTGGCCGTCGGGTTTGATCCGGTGGCCGAACGCCGCCGCCGTGGTGCGTTCGGACCACCAGCGGGTCAGGGCCGCGCCGGGATGACGGCGGGCGTGCACGAGCAGGGAGACGAAGACGTCGTTGACCGCGAGGAGGTGTTCCAGTGTTGGGCTGGAGTAGACCCGATCCTGGCGTTCCCGTAGGGCCCTGGCTGTGGGCGGGCTCTCGTCGCGGGCCAGGGCGACGTACCGGGCGGAGAGCAGGCCGGGCAGCCAGCAGACCGGGTTGGGTGCGCCGGGCCGGTTGCGGATGAACCGGTCGATGAAGCCGAGCCGGCGCAGGAGCTGCAGGCGGTGACGGCAGGTGGTGGGGTTGGAGAACAGGATCGAGGTCAGGTGCTCGGTGGTCAGGGTGGTGTGCTCGTCGAGGAGCGTAGCGATGGTGTAGTCGCGAGGCCGGAGGCGGTGGGAGATGTCGATGAGGGTGTGGTTGGAGGTTCGACGCCGGTCGGTCGTGCGGAGCACGACCAGGGATGTGTCCCCCGTCGAGAGTTCCCCCTCGGGGAAGTGTCGGGATTCGGTGTGAGCGGACATGACGGCTCCTAGCTGGGCTGTTGGGTGGACGGGGGCGGCCTGGCCCCGGCAGTACGGCGCCGGGTGCCAGCCGGGTCGGCGGCCGTTGCGACGACCGGATCCTGGCCGGGTGGGCAGACGCTGACCGGACTGATCGACAAGGAGAGGCTTCGATCAGGCGATACGCCAGTCGCAGGCCTACGCTCGCGTTGTCCCTCAGCGGCTCCCCCGTGGCCGCTGAGGGACGTTGGGTTCCGCCATGACCTTGCGTGGAGACCGCACCCCCGAGCAGTTGAGGTTCTCGTCGACTGCCCGCACGTTCGTTGCTTGGCACGTTTGTTGGGTTACGCGTCGTCCTGTGGGGTGGCTGGTGGGTTGCCCGGGTCGGGGTCATGGCCGTCCGGTGGGTCGGCCACGCCGCCGAGTTCGGCGATCGCCGTGCGGTTCCCCGGCGGGCCGGATACGTCCGCGGCGGCCTGCCGGACCGCCGTCGCCTCACCGGCCAGCGCCCGCGGCGGGTTGGTGCGCAGAGTGAACGCGGCGGTTTCGCGGCTGTTGACGACCAGCCGGCACGCCGCCCGGTAGGCGTCCAGATGGGACAGGTCATGCTCGTCGAGCTCAGGCTTCGTGTGCCGAGCCAACTGGTGGGCATCTTCCGGAGCGCAGGAAAAGAACACCTTGTTGCGCGCGTTCGCGGAGATGGCCAGCTGCGTCTCCCGCGGCATCTGCGACAGATTTTGATGGGCCAGGACGAGGCCGAAGTGGTAGCCGCGGGCCTCGGCGAGCATGTCACCGACCGAGCCGGGCAGGTTCAGGAAGTTGTGCGCCTCGTCGATGTAGGCGAAAGAGTCCCGCCGCTGCGGCTCGGGTAGCCGGGCCCGGCCGGTCGCGGTCTGCCAGGCGGAGGCGAGGACGAAGCTGCCCATCAGCCGGGCGGTCTCCTCCCCGATCTGTCCTTTCGGCAGCCGGGCGAGCAGGATCCCGCCGTCGAGGACGCGGCGCATGTCGAAGCTCGACTGTGGTGCGCCGAGGGTGCGGCGGACGAAGTCGCGCAGCAGGAAAGCGCGCAGGCGGGAGAGCACGGGGCCGATGACCTGGGCCCGCAGGGGCGGTGGGGTTGATTCGAACCATTCCCAGTAGCCGCGCAGGCCCTCGGGGTCGTCGAGGTCCTGGGTGAAGGCGTACCGGAACTTCTTGTCGTTGAGCAGCGGCGGGATCAGCGTCAGCGTGGCGTTGGCTTTGCGCATCAGGGTCAAGCACGCCACGCGGAGCGTGTCGTCGATGCGGGGTCCCCAGTGTTTGGCGAAGATCCGCCCGCAAATCGAGACGATGTTGTCGACGACCAGGTCGTGATCGTCGCCCTGCAGGGGGTTGAGGGTGGTGCCTGCGGGCTGGTCGGGGTCGATGATCGTCAGCCGTTTGGCGTGGCTGGTGGGGATCCGGTCGAGCAGGTCGAGGACCAGGTCGCCCTTGGGGTCGATGACGACGACGCCGCGGCGGGCGTGGATGTCGTCGAGGATCATGTTGAGCAGCAGGGTGCTCTTGCCGGAGCCGGTGGAGCCGAGCACGTGCAGGTGCTGGCGGGCGTCGGCGACATTGAGGGCGACGGAGTGGCCACCGACGTCGGCGCGGCCGAGGACTTTCGTGCCGCGTCCGCCGGGGGCGACGGCGACGGGGGCGGGCATCGGCTTGGCGCGGGCCCGGTCCAGGCCCGGCACGGCGATGTCCTGCGGCAGCGCCGCGATCGTGGCCAGCTCGGCGCCGGAGAGCAGGAACCCGCGGCGCAGTATCCGGGCGGCCAGGATCCGGGCCGGATGGTTGATCGACAGCCGGCGTAGGCGGTTGCGGCCGGTCCAGGATCCGAATGCCGACGCGATGCCGTGGGCAAGGGTGACCAGCCGGGCCTCCGGCGGGGTTCCTTCGCGGTGGCCGGCGTGCGCGATGCCGTAGCGGATGGAGACCTCCCACTGGGTGCCGGTGAGCTTGTCGACGCCGGCGCGGCCGTCGCGTTCGCGCTGCGGGTCGCCGCCGGGATGCGGGGTGTGGTGTGCGGCCGGATGCGTGCGCCGGCCCGTGCTGAACAGCTCCACGCCAAGGTCGAGGGCGACCCGCAGCCAGGTGGCGGGGTCGAGCAGGTCGCGCGGCGGCCGGCCGGTGCGCAGGCCCTGCACGCCCCGTCGCAGTCGCCGGATCTGCCGAGCGGTGGCGGGTCGGGCGAGGATCTGCACGCAGGCCGACTCGGCGGCGTGCAGCCCGGACGCGGCGGCGATCAGGGTGCGCATCGGGTCGTTGTCGTGGTCGGTCTGCAGGGGGTACCAGGGCGGCAGGGTGGGGACGAGCGCGCCGCCGACGTCGACCGCGTCTGGCGGGAGCGGCGGGTCGGCGTCGGTGACGGTGCACGCGGCGCCGGGCCAGGCGCCGCGGATCGCGGCCTGGATCGGCCCGGTCCGGGTGGTTCCGGGAACCCAGACGGCGATGGTTAGTTCCCGGCCGCTCCACCGGTACTCGACGGCGATGTGGGCCCGGCCGTCCCGCAGGCGGCGCCGCCAGCCGGTGTGCAGGATTTCGGCGAGGGTGGCCCAGAGGGTGGCGGCGCCGGCGGGGTCGACCTCCGGCGGCGGCGAGACGGTGATCAGCTGCGCGTGCCGGGCCATCCGGCGGTGTCGGCGGCCGGCCAGCACTTTGCGGGCCGCGTAGCCGGCGGCGATGAGCAGGACGGCGACGAGCGCGAGCCAGGGCCGGTCCCGGCACCACCCGCCAGCGGCGGTGACGGTGTCGAGCAGCCATTGCGAGGGGCCGGGCAGCGGCGGCGCCGGCGGTGGGGTCGGGGGTGGTGTGGGCGTGGAAACGAGCGCGGCGTTGAGCGCGACAACGGTGCTGATCACGGCTTTTTTCCCCTCGGAAAGACGAAGGGCCGTGGGCCGCCACTGCTGGCGGCCCACGGCCCTCGGGTGGTGGGCTTAGGTCACGGCCGGTTCAGGCCGTGTCGGTGTGCTGGTGGGTTCACTCGTCGTCGGGCAGTTCCAGGTCTCCGATGCACAGCCGGTGCTCCTTTTTGGAGGCCACGGCCTGGAAACTCACCCTGTGTGTGCCCGACATGAGTAGGCCTTCGCCGCGGCGGGCGCCGAGCAGCGCCCGTGCCTCGCCGGCGGTGAGGCCGAACACGTCGGCGACGATGTCGATCGCCTGGGGCGCCTGGCGTAGCAGGATCTGGGTGGCGGCGTTGGCGATGACGACCTGGCCGAGGTCGGAGCCGAGCAGATCCCCGACGTCCTGGGTGATGACCGCCAGCCCGGCGCGCCGCTTGCGGGCGGACTTCGCGAGGCGGGACAGGAACTTGGCGCCCTCGCCGTCGCGCAGCAGGGTCCAGGCTTCGTCGACGACGACCAGCCGCCTCGGTGTGTGCGCCGACCGGACGGCGGGCGTGTCCACCTCGCGCCAGATCGCGTCCAGCGCGAGGAGCATGCCGGGGGCACGCAGCTCGTCGGCGAGCTGCCTGGTCGACCAGCACACCAGCTGCCCTGACGGGACCGTGGTGGTAGGTCCGTCGAAGAGATCCCGGAAGGAGCCGGTGGTCCACGGCGTCAGCCGCGCGGCGAGGGTGTCGGCGGCTTCGGTGCGCTGGGCGGTGAGCGCGGCGGCGACGTCGCGCAGCAGGGGTGCCTGTCGGCGCCAGGTGTCGGGGTCGTTGGAGATCCCGGCCTGGTCGTAGGCGTCGTTGATCGCCTTATCGAGGGCGGCCCGCTCCGACGGCGGCGGCTGCTGCCCCAAAAGGACGCTGATGAGGGTGTGGAGGAACAGTGCCCGGTAGGTGCGGGCCTGCGGGCGGCGGTCGCCGGGCGGGATGTCGAGGGGGTTGAGCCGTACGCCGCCGGCGCCGAGGGCGATCGTGACGCCGCCGACGGCGTCGGCGAGGCGGATGTACTCGTTGTCGGGGTCGATCACCGCGACGTGCACCGCGTCGGCCAGGCAGCGGAGCACTTCGAGTTTGACAAAGTAGCTCTTGCCGGCGCCGGAGCGGGCGAGAACGACACTGTTGGCGTTGTGTTGCGCCCACCGGTCCCACCAGACGATGCCGTTGCTGTCGGGGTTGAGGCCGTAGAGCATGCCGCCGGTGGCGCCGGGCTCACCGGGCAGCGGCGCCGGCAGATCGGAGGAGGCGAGCGGGAACGCCGACGCGATGGCGTCGGTGTCCATGACCCGGCGCATGCCGAGCCCGTCAGTCGCGAGGGGCAGCGTCGCGGTCCAGCCCTGCATCTGCCGCCAGGTTGCCGGTTGCGTGTCCAGCAGCACGGAGGCGGCGGTGGCCCGCACATGCGCGACCGCCTCGTCGAGCTCGTCGAGGCTGGTGGCGTGCACGCACAGGTACAGGCCGACCCGGAAGAGTTTGCTGTGGCCGCGGGCGATGCGGTCAGCCAGCTCCGCGGCGTCGTCGGCGGCGGCCTCGGTGATCGGGTCGACCAGGCGGCCCTTCTCCGCGTCGGTGCGCCGGTTGGACTCCAACCGCGCTCGCTGCTTGCGCAGCCGGGCGGCGGCGATCTGCGGCGGCAGCGGGTCGATGTAGACGACGACGTCGAGCCGGCCCGGCCAGGCCAGCAGCGGGTCCAACCAGGCCGGTCCGACCTCGGCCGGGTAGCCGGTGACGATCAGCGTGGCCGCGTACCCGTCACCGACCCGCAGGTAGCGGGGCGTGTTCTCGATCGCGGCCGGGCCCACAACGGCCGCGAGCCCGGCCGAATCGGCCGGGCTCGCTTCGGGGCTGGTCGGCTTTCGCCGATTCAGTGGGGGCATGTCAGTCTCCTGGTCCGGTGATGGCCTCGTCGGGCAGGGCACGGGCCCAGGTGACGTCGGCCGGCGTGTACGGGTCGGTGGCGCAGGTCAACACTGCGGCGGCCCGGCCGCCGTCCAGGACGGCGGTCTGCGCCCCGAGCGCGGACAGTGCAGACGCGGCGTGCTCGGCCCGGCGCAGAACCTCGGTGTCGCGGCCCTTGTCGCCGGCGGCGGTGACCGCGACGGTGACGGTGCGCCACAGCGGATCCCGCCGCACCGCGAGGTCGTCGAGAAAGGCGGCGTAGTCGCGGGCGGCGCCGGCCAAGGCCGGGCTGGCGATCGTCTCCGCGCCCTCGGCGATGCGCTGGGCATGGCTGGACAGATCGACCCGCTGGGCGGAGATCACGATCTGCACCGGCCCGGACAGCGAGTTCAACCATCGTCCGTAGCTGCCGATCAGGGCAGCCTGCTCGTCGCCGGTGCGCAGCCAGATGTTCACGGTCGTGCAGGCGACCAGCGCCACCGCGTGAGAGCCGGCATCGATGACACCGGTGTCGCTGATCGCGGTGGCCGGCAGCCGCAGCACCGGCACCGCCGGTGCGGGCGTCTCGGTGGCCGGCGCCCAGGCCGGTGCCGCCGTGGGCCGGCCGGCAGCGGCCGGGGCCATCCGCTTGGGGCTGCGGGTGTGCCGCACCGCCGACAGCAGCCAGGCATCCATGGACAGCCCGTCGCGGCGGCCCAACGCCAACACGATCGCCGCACCGGCAAGCGGGGTGAGGATCGCGATGAGCACCGGCTGCGGCAGCAGCGTCCCCACCGCCCGGAAGATGCCGTAGCCGATCACACCCGCTACGGCGAGGATGGCCAACTGCCGCGCGGTCAACCCGTAGACGATCTTGTCGGGGGTGTCGACGTCGGCAGGAATTCGAGCGTGCGGGGTGACGTCATCACTCGGGCGCATCGTCGTCTCCCCGTGTGGTGCCAGCGGCACGGGCCTTCATCGCCCGGGTGTAGACGTCCACACCGTCGGCGATCTCGGCGGCCGTGTACTGGTGGATCGGCCGACCGGTGGGCCAAGCGACGGCGACGACGGTGGAGGGTTCGTGCGGAGCGTCGAACAGTTCAGTGACCTCGTCGTGAAGGCGCGAGGTGCGGCGATTGGCTGTCATCAGGGTGCCTTTCGAAAGGACGCGCCGGTGCGGGCTTTCATGGCGCGGGTGCAGAGGTCGACGCCGCCCGCGAGTTCGCCGCGGGTGTAGGGGCGTACGGGGCGCCGGTCGGCTAGGCGATGGCGCTCCGGCCGGGACCGGCGCCCGCCGGGCGCGGCAACGGCCGGGACGGTGTATCGGCGGACCGAGGCGTAAGGGACGGCGCGGCGAGCGCGGCGGGGCGAGTGCGGCCCCCGCCGCCTTAGTTCACCGGCCACGGCCGATTGGCCCCACCGGCGCCCGCGCCGCCCACGCCGCCGCCGACGCGGCCGGCTGCCCGAGCGGTGCTGCGGCCGGCGCCGAACGCGCGAGAGATCCCGCGCGTCAACTGCTGCACGAGCACGACCCGCACGATCATGCCCAGCGCGTTCGGCCGGGTCTGCGTGATATAGCGGCGCATCAGTCCGGGGATCGTGACCACGCCCCACAACAGGCAGACGACGATAAGCAGGTTCATGATCGCGGCCGGTTCGCCGCCCGGTATCGGCAGACCCAGCACGCGCAGGTTGCTGTCGGGATTGAGGAAGACTCTCAGCGTGGTGTGCAGGGCGACCGCCTGGATCACGACGATGCCGAGCGTGCCGAGGATCGTGCGCCACCACAGCTTGGCGGCACCTTCGGTCTGCGGCGTGCCGTGCAGAGCCAGGGCGATCGGTGAGATGCCGACGGCAACGACGAGTACACCGAGCCGAATGATCCACTGCACGAGAAGGGTGCCGGTGAGCACCGCGATCAGCAGACCGATGAGCAGCAGCAGGAAGCTGACCGCAGTCGCGCCGGTCTGGCCGCTCAGCGCGCTGACCGTGGTAGCGCGAAGCTGTTGCATCGAACCGGGCGCGGTGATGTCCTGGCTGGTCAACGCGGCCGTCAAGGCGTTGGCCAACCCGATGACGGTGGAGCACAAGGGGATGGCGAAGTTGGCGGCGATCAGGCCGATGACCAGGCGAGGGATCAGCTCGCCTGGCCCGACCTGCGATTGGATAGTGTCGCGGCCCATCACCAGGATGGCCGTCCACAGGAACGCCAGCACGTAGCAGACATTCACGATGCCCAGCGACGTGCTGGCGAACGCGGTAACCTGCGGCAGTTCGGTCACGTCGGGGCTGACGAACGCGGTGACCGACAGCAGCTCCCATAGGGCGTTCAGCGCGCCGATCACGGTCTCGGCGAACCAGGTGAGGATGGGGCCGATGATCTGGTCGGCGAGCCAGCCGCCCATCTCAGCCCCCGATCCAGCCCTGCACGACCGCGAGCAGGATCGGGGCGAGGACCGCCAGGGCGTAGCCGATGAGGGCGTTCTTGAACGCGGAGTTCGCCTTCTCGATCTCGGTCGGGTCGCCACCGGCGGCCAGCCGGCGCAGGCCGCCGATGGTCAGGAACAACGTGGCGACACCGACCAGCAGCCCGATGATCCAGGTTGTGATGTTGCTGATGATGACCGGCAGCGAATTGACGGCCAGGATCTGCGGCCCGGCTGCGTACGCCGGAGCCGCCCCGGTCACGGTCGCCAGGAACACGACCGTGACCGCGGTGATGCGGTAGATGATGCGGCGGAACATGATGGGCACCTCCCGCCCCGCTTGCGGGGCTCGACACGGGTTGAGGTGCGCCACCGGGGGCCGGGGCCGGCCGTGGGAGCGTCGCTCCTTCCAGCCATGAGGTGATCGGGTGCGAACACGGCCACTCAGGCCGGCCGCGCCCCGATCCCCGGGGCGCCGACACCGGCCGCCTCTCGGTCCGATGTCTTGCCCACGAATGCCTGCTGTTGGGTAGCCGACACGACGTCCGCCGTCGCGACGCCACCCAACAGCGACCCAACAGCCCGTCGCTGTTGGGTCGCACCCGCAGCACCGACTCGCTGTTGGGCGGCTGCCAATCGCTGTTGGGTCGCGGCGACCCGTTGTTGGGTCGCGGCACCGCGGCGGCGGCGGGGCCGCAGCGGCACGAACGCAAGGGAACCCTCGCGGATCGCCTCCAACAGGCGACGTTCGGCCTTCAACCGCCACGACGAGGCCAGGCTGGACGTGATGCCGATCCGCGCCGCCGCCTGGGCGAGCGTGGCGTGCTCCAAGCGCGTCGCGGCGATCAGGTTCGCCTCGTCGGCGTCGATGACGCCAGCCGCGACCGCACGCGCGAGTACCAGGTCCGGGTGGTCCCACGGCTGGATCGGCGCGATCGGGCCGGCCGCGTCGGTGTGAATGAGCTGGGCGTCGGAGTCGGCATCGCGTGCCTTGCGGGCGGCGCGCAGGCCAGCGTCGATGAGCCGGCCGACCACCCTGGGCGGCTCCAGGTCGATGCTCTTGAGCCGTTCGACGAACCCGACCAGCAGCTCCGCGTCCAGATCACGGGTGTCGCCGCGCCACCCCGCCGCGAGCATCCCGGCGACGTGCCGCAGGCCCGGCATGGCGATACCCACCGCGGCCACGACCCAGGCCGGACCGTCGCGGCGGGCGCGGGTGACTAGCTCACGCCACACCGCGTCGCGGACCTCGGCACTGGTCTGCGGCGCCAGCAGCAGCGTTCGCAGCCGCTCCAACGGCAAGATCTCATCCGGCAGGCCCTCGAACCCGCGGCCGTCGAATCCGACATGGGTGGGCGGCTGGACCAGCAGAGTGAAGGCACGGCCGGCCGCGGTCAGCGGCGACGACGGCCAGGATCGAGCAGACATGGCATCCCTCGCGAGGCGATCGGCACCGACCCTGACGGCGGTGCGAGACCTCTATCCGCGCACGCCCACCCAACAAGCCAAGATGACGCAAGCTGGGCCGGAACGCTGTTGGGCCTGCTCGGCAGGCATGTCCAGCCAACAGCCAACAGCGGCGCAACTCACGGCGTTGACCGGTCCACGGCCCAACACCGCAGCTCACGGCCCTGTTCGGTGCTGTTGGCCGAGAAGGTCCGCGAGTCGACGAACGTCCCCGGCCCCAGCGCCCACCGGTTCGGTTGCTCCCTCCAACCGGAAGGTGCGGGTGCACCCTGAGCCCGTGCCCCGGGCACGTCTATAGCCCTGACCACACCGCCGGTATCCGAGGCTCAAGCGCATGCCGGCGCGGGCGGGTTTGGCCTGGTCTTCACCGCCTCGACCGGCGGCGTTGTCGTGGTGGTCACGCACGTAGCTCCGCCCGCAGGGCTGATACGAGCGGTCTGGATCGCGGAGTCGCTTCTGCTGGCGATCTCCCTGCTCGACCTGGCAGTCGTCGCGGTCCGCTGGGGCATCTGCCCGATGAACGCGCTGACCTGGACGCGGAGGGCGCCGAAACCGTCGGTGAGTTCAGGGCTCGTGGTGCGAACGCTCGCCGGATCGCTCCTGACGCCGAGCGGGCCCCTGGCCGCCCTACCGTCGCCGCGACGCCCTCGCCGGCCACCGTTCACTACGAGAAGCCGGTTGTTGGCTACCCAACAACGTCGGAACCGCTGTTGGGCAACGTCCAACGCTGTTGGGTCAACGCCGAGAAGCTGTTGGGCGAACCCCTCGAACTGTTGGGCAGTGCCGCCCAACAGAACCGGACGCACTGTTGGGCGCTGTTGGGTACCGGGCTATCGGAATCGGTGGTCTGAGCCGGGCCGCGGAGGCCATTCGTAGGTGCGAACACGGTCAGTCAGCGCGGGAGCTACCCGCACATGGCTGCTCTGCCCAACCTCACGCCGCACGGCGCGGCACGCCCGAACCCCTCCCAGGACGACGCGCCGAAGCATCACGGCGACGCAGTCCTCCTCGGCGGTGATGTCCCGATCGCCGTCTGGCGGCTCGACGACCGCGACGACAACGGACCTGCCCTCACCCCGGGCGGCCGGCTCGCGTCACGCCTGGCACAGCGACTCGTCCTCGTGTACACCCGACGCGGCGACGCGGTCGTCGACTTCGACAGCGACCCACAGCTGGAGCACGCCAGCGCTCACACGTCCCGCTCGTACCTGTCCATCACCAATCCCCGCGAGGTCGCCGACCTCGACGCGCTCACCGACCCCGTCAGCCTCGTCATTCTGCGTTGGCCGCCACGGCAGACAACCCGGACGCCGGTCAGCATCGCCGACCTGTTCGCCGCGTGCCGGCTCATCATGACCGCCGACACCTGCGCGATCGTCGCCGTCAGTTCCGCGGCGCCCGGCGAACCCGGCACGACCTACGCCGAGCGCCTCGGCGAACTCCTGCCTGCTGCCCGCGCCGTCGGCTTGACCCACATCCTGCACATCGTCGCTGTCACGGCCCCCGGCGACGCCGACGGCGACGAGTTCCTCTACTACGCCACCCGGGCCGACGCCGAGGCGGCACGCCAGGGCTGGCCCGCCGGCGACAACGCTCCGAGCTACAGCGCCGACCTCCTGGTCTTCACCAACAGGAGTCGCGATGACTGACCCGCGACACGACACGCGTCAAGCCCGATACCGCTCGCCCCAAACGTCGCCGCCGGCCCGCAGGCGGACGCGTCGGCCACATCGACCCGCTCGCCGTCATCCCGGTAGCTCGCCATGACTGACCGCGACTCGCGACAGGTCGGGGGTGGCGCGTCGCGACCCCCCCCCCCGCCCGCGGCCACAGAGGCGATTCAGCACGAATCGCTGGCTACGTGCCCGCCGCTTCCGGCAAAGGCCGTCCCTCCGCCTGGCGCGACGTCGACGAGCGCCGCTTGAGGTGGGCACCCAGCCGGCCCCGCTGCGACCCCTGCCGGGACTGCCGATCCCCGCGCCGCCGGCGCTTCCTCGATTTCGTCGCCGAGGGCTTCAAGGATTTTGGCCGCCGTCGCCGAGGATTCGTTCGACGTCGCCGTGCCGCGACCGGAGGATCTACCTGGCTCTAGCGAGCAGTGATCATGGGTTGGTCGAGGATGCCGGCGAGGCGCAGGCGTTGCCGGTGGGTGTGGAGAAGGTCGGCGGCTGCGGCGGAGTCGCCGAGGGCGTTCAGTTGGTCGGCGGCGAGCTGCTGGAGCTGCTGGTTGTAGGGGTCGATGCGGATCGCCGCTTGAAGGAGCCGCAGGCGCTCGTGCGGGTCGGTTTGTGCTGCTGCGGCGGTGGTGTGGGCGTCGAGGACCAGGCGGCGTGTTGCCTCACGGGGTGGGTCGATCCACGGCCAGGTGTGGCCGGCGGCGAGGTCGCCGGTGTAGGCGTCCATCACGGTCTGCCAGCTGCCGGGTGCGTCCGTGGTGGCGCTGTGGTGGGCGGCGGCCTGTAGCCGCCACAGGTCCACGGTGGTGCGTGGGTCGAGGTGGTAGCGGTCCTCGGTGTGGACAACCACTTGGTCGGCGCTGGTGGCGCGGATGGTCGAGCGGAGGTCGCTGAGGGTGGTGTAGAGGCGGCCGGTAAGGGTGTGGGCGGGTAGGCCGGGCCAGAGGGCGTGTACGAGTTGCGTGGTGGTGGCGCCGTCGGGGTGCACGGCGAGGAAGACGAGGATTTGCAGGGCGGCGCTGCGGCGGATGGTGACCTCTTTGCTGTCGATGAGCAACGCCGGGCGGCCGAGTACCCGTAGCTGGACCGTGGTCGCTGTGGCCTTGGTGGGCTGCTGCGGTGTGGGCGGTGAGATTCGGCTGGCTTGGCGGGGGATCTTTGCCTGTGCCCGTTCGATCGGTCGGGCTGGCGCGGACGCGGCGGGGTCGGGTGCTGCGGTGGTGGGTTGGACTAGGACGGCGAGTAGGTCGGCTGCGGCGGTGCTGTCGAGGACACACATCCGTGGCCGTGGTTGGCCGGTCTGGTGGTCCACGGTGTGGCCGTGGCGGTCGACGCGCCAGGTGGGTAGTGGTGCTGCGGCGTCGAGGGTGACGACACGGGCGCCCGGGAGGTTCGGCGGTGCTGCCGTCGCGGGGTCGGCGGTCAAGACGAGACTGGGTATAGCGCGGTCGGCTGTGGACGAGGGGCTGGACGCAGGTAGCAGGTCGGCGGCCTGTTCGAGGGTGTCGACGACATGCAGTCCCGGGATGGTGGCGGCAGTCTCGGCGACGCTGGGCAGGAGCCTGGCGAGGGCGTTGCTGGTGACGATCACCGGGGTCGTATCGGTGGGCTCGCGCAGCGCGGTGAGGAGCCGGGTGATGAGGAGACCCCGGGCGGCGTAGTCGGCCCCGTCACCGGCCAGACACACGCCGGCCGGGGGCAGCGGCGCCTGCAGTGCGCCAGTGGTGGCTGCTGGTGGCGACGGTTGGTCGGCGATGGCTGCCTGGACGGCGGTGACGGTGGTGGGCAGGGGTGTCAGCTGGGTGGCGTCGGTGTCGGGTTGGCCGGGTTGGTGGGCGCGACGGCGGCGTAGCCACACCAGGGCCGCGGCGGCGGCGATGTGGTGGGCGGTGTCGTCGGGTAGCCAGCCGCCGGGCACGACCACCCCACCCTGCTCAGTCTGGGCCGGCTCAGACGGGTGCTGCAGTTCGTCGGCGGTGACTGGTGTCGGTGGGTTCGGCGGCTGGGTGGAGGGGGTGTGGGCGGTGGTGAGGGCGGCCGCGCCGGCGATGCTGGTGGCGGCGGCCTGCCATGGGGTGGGTAGCGGCAGGTGGCGTACCCATCGGGCGCCGGCGCGCAGTCGGCGGGCGGCTGTGACGGTGACGGTGTAGGCCATGCCGAGCCACAGCAGCCAGGCCACGGCGATGAGCCCTGTGGTGAGGGTTGCCGGGGTCAGCGGGTCGGTGAGCCAGTCGCGTAGCTGCGCGCTGGTCGGCCAGCCGGGCAGGTGCGCTCGGGTGAGGGTGGCCAGCAGCCACGGCGGTGCCGCCAGGACGGCCAGCACGACGGTAGCGCCTGCGAGTCGCCGGGCCCCGTTCACCGCAGCTCCTCCTCCAGGTCCGTCGGGTGGCATCCGGTTGGTGGGGTCATTGCGGCGGCTGGTGGGGGCGTAGTAGGTGGGTCCACATCTGGCGCAGCCACCAGGTGGTCACGGCGATGGCGTAGATGGCGCCGAGGATCCCGGAGGCGGACCAGGAGACCAGGGCGGCGGTGATGACGGCGAGGGGTGCGCTGAGGATCAGGCGCAGGATCGGCTGGGACACGACGGCCATGACGGTGCCGATGCCCAGGAGCAGGCCTCCGACTCGGCCGGCGAGGTCGATCCAGAGGATCAGGTGGGGCCACCGGTCGGCGGTCAGGCTGTACTGGATGAGCAGCATCCCGGCAGCGGCGGTGAGCACGGATCCGGTGGGGAAGGCGAGCAGTTTCGACCATCCGCCCCCGGGGGTGCGCCATTGCCGGGCGGCGATGAGGGCCATGACGGCGGCGGCGGTGATGGTCGGGGCGATGGGTAGCAGTGTCCAGCGCAGGAAGCCGTTGACGGGGTAGCCGACGTAGAGGCTGCCGACGACGGCGTACATGCCGCTGACGGCGACGCCGAGGGAGGCCGCGGCGAGGATGCCGGTGCCGGTGTGGATGCCGGGGCTGGTCGGGGTGGTGGTGCGGTTGGCGATGGTGGAGGCCAGAACGGTGCCGGCGCTGAGGCAGGCGATGACGGCGAAGACGGCGGCCATTGTCAGCTCGCCCCAGTTGAGGACCGCTTCGCGGTACATGAGGGAGCCGCGCCACTCAGGCGTGAGCAGGAACTGGGAGACCAGGGCGAGGGACGCGAAGCCGGGCAGGGCGATCGCGACGGCACGCCGCACCGGCGGCACCGGCTCCTCGGGCGTGTTGGGTTCGGTGCCGGTGTTGGTGGCGCCTGCGTCGGCGGCGCCTCGGGCTGCGGCCAGGGTGGGCTGGTCGACGAGGCTGGGGGTGATGCCGGCGTCGGTGAGGGTCTGTGCCAGCAGGGGCAGGCGGGCGGTGCCGCCGACGCAGTAGACGCCGGTGAGGTCGCGGGGTGTGAGTTCCGCGGCGGTGATCGCTTCGGTGGTGAGGTGGGCGATCCGGTGCAGGACGGGCTGGGCGGCTTGGTCGAGCAGGCCGGTGTGGAGCACCACGGCCGGCCCGTCGGGGAGGGGCACGGTGACGGCCGGATGGTCGGTCAGGGCGTGTTTGCCGGCGCGGAGGCTGGCCGCCACGGCCCATCGTTGCCCGCCGGTGCCGGGTGCGCTGGTGGTGAGTGTGGTGGTGAGGGCGTCGTCGATGGCGGTGCCGCCGGCGGTCGGGTCGGCGAGGGTGGCGAGGACTTCGAAGCCTGCAGGTCCGCGGCGCAGGACGCTGACTTCGGCGGTGGCGCCGACGTCGCAGACGGCGAGGTAGGCGCCGACGGGCAGCTGCAGGCCGGTGGCGAGCAGGTGCCCGGCGACGGCGATCGGCGCGTCGATCAACTGTGGTGGTGGGAGGCCGGCGCGGTGCGCGGCGTGGCGCATCCAGGTGCGTCGGCGCGGGCCCCAACCTGCCGGGACGACCAGCCGCACGTCGTCGATGCCGGTCCCGGCGACCTGGTGGGCTTGCTCGGCGACGCGGCGCAGGGTCGCGGCGACCAGATCGAGCGGGTCAACGTCGGTGTCGGCGACGGTGAGGCGCTGCTCGGAGGGTTGGCGGGGGTGCGGGATGAACCGGTGCGGTGTGACCGGCGCGGCCCGCCACGCGTGGTGGCCGGTCACGGTGGTGCCGTCCTCGTTCAGGAGGACGGCGCTGGGCAGGGCGGGTTCGCCGTCGAAGAACAGCGGCGTCCAGGTGCCGTCCGGCCATGCCAGTACGGCGGTGGTGTCGGCGCTGCCGTAGTCGATCGCCAGCCGCGCCTGCCCCGATCGCATGGATGTCAGTCAAACATGAAGATCTCATTCACGTCATCCCTGAATCACTCACCGCAACCAACCTTGGCGCCCGGCACGGCACAGTCGTAAACATCGGGACTGACGGTCGACCCTGGTTCCTCTGAGTCGCATGTGGCCACTTGACCTGCAGCGGCATCGTCAACGGCATACCGCACCATCGAACATTCGTTAGGAGGACACCATGCGCGACTCCACCAATCCGATCTCAGCGCACGGACATGCCGTGGCGAGCCGATGGACGCAGGCGGCGTTGTCCTGCGAGCCCGCAGAGCAGGCGCGCGCGGAGGCCGCCGTCCGCCTCGCCTACCGCAGCGCCGGGCATCCCGAGCCGTCGCGGTTCCTGTGGTGCCCCTCTCCCCCGGCCGCACTGCAGCAGGTGCGGCAGCTCCTCGACGACGGGCACCCGTCGCTGGTCGCCTCTGTCCGCCGCGATGCCCTGAACCATGCGCTGACAGCAGCGCGAGCCCCGATCTGGGAGCAGACCAGCGACCACGACCAGTTCACCGCCGTCGGCGAGTTCCACGACTTCATGGAATGGCACGGCTACTACGGCGAGCAGCGCTACGACGGCGTCGAGGCCCGCTACAACCTGATGGAGCACCCGTACCGCTGCAACCCGGTCACCGAGGGCGAGCGGTCCGCGCTCACACCGGTGCTGCAGGCGGTACGGCAGGTGTATCAGCAGGTGCTGGGCCCGATCTGGGCGGCGGTCGACCGCACCCTCACCGGCGGCTACATCATGCAGTCCGCCTGGTTCTGGGGCGACGGGCAGACGATCGTGAAGCGCGACGACGAGGGACGCGCCGTGATCCGTTACTGCCTGAATCCTCGCGACTGGTTCTTCGATCCGGCCTGGAACCTCTTCCCCGACTGGCTTGTGCTCGCTGCGATCGACACCTACCAGCAGGTGCTCGGCACGGCACGCGCCCCGGGGTGGGAGGGGTGCCGTGACGTGGCGGTGGCGGCCGGGCCGTGGTGGCCCTTGTCGGGGGTGGCCGTGATGATGCAACGCCCCACCGTTCTGCGAGTCACCGACGACGGCCTCCTGCACGCCGTCGATGAGCCGGCGGTTGTCTGGCCGGACGGCAGCACCTTGTGTGCCCGTGACGGCGCCGTCGTTCCACCCGGGTGACCGCACAGCCGACGCATCAGCGCCCCGTCCGATTGCGCCTTCGCGCTGGAGGCGGGGTCCCGTGTGGCGACCCCGCCCTCCAGCGCGTCGGCGCCGCCATCCACAGGCGCGCGGGCGGGACGGATGACGAGTGGCTCAGGCGCTGCCGCCCGCCGCTGCTTGTGCGGTCAGGCCCTGAGGCGGTTCCGCGGAGTTAGGAGCTGCAGGTGTTCAGCATGCTCTGCAGGGCGGACTTCTCCGACGACTGCAGGCTCAACCCCCAGTTGTACTTCACGGTGATCCACATCTTGCTGTACGTGCACCGGTACGACGACAGCGGCGGCTGCCACGTCGACGGGTCCTGGTCACCCTTGGCCTGGTTCACGTTGTCCGTCACCGCGATCAGCTGCGGGCGGGTCAGGTCGTTGGCGAAGCTCTGCCGCCGGCTGGTGGTCCAGCCGCTGGCGCCCGAGCGCCACGCCTCGGCCAGGGGCACGACGTGATCGATGTCGACGTCGGAGGCCGCGGACCATGTTGCGCCGTCGTACGGGCTGTACCAGCGGCCCGAGGTCGACGCGCAGCTGCTGTCGGTGACCACGGACGTGCCGTCGCGCTTGAGGACCGTCTCGCGGGTGTTGCAGGCCCCGCTGATGGTGATCCAGTGCGGGAACAGATCCCGGGAGTACCCGCTCGTCGATCCCTCGCTCTTGACCGTCAGAGCGTTGAGCTGCGACTGGGCGCTCGCCTTGGACGGAATACCGGGAGGTGTCGCCGAAGCCACCGAGGCGTCGACGGCGGCCAGGCCGGCGCTGGCGACCATCACGGCCGCTGCGCCGGTCAGGGCACGCCGTGCCACCGCAGATGTGGTGAGTCGTCGGGTGAGTCGCATGAGGGCCTCCTCGGGCATCCGTCGTGGACAGCGACCATCTCGCCCCATCATGTCGATCGACGGTCACCACTGTGAAGAGCAGGGGAGGCTCCCGCGAACACTGATCACAGCCATTCCCTGTCCGCACCACCGGCCCCGGGCGAACTCGCCTGTCCGCTGCCCCGCAGCCGCTCGCGCCTGTCGAGATGGCGACGCACCGGCGATCAGCGACGATCCGACGTCCTAAAGTGCGACTCTCAGGCTGGCACGACACCTGCAATTCCGGGAGCGACGGTGGCCAACAACCTGATCGTCATGACATGGAACGTTGAGAACCTGTTCCCACCCCAGGACACCGACACGTCGGCGGCCGGCACCTACACCGCGAAGCTCACCTACCTCGCCGCTCTGATCGCCGGCACCGGCGCCGACGTCGTCGCCCTTCAAGAGATCGGCAGCCTCCGCGCCGCACAGGACTTGCAAGCTGCCCTCGGTGAGCCCTGGCAGGCCGTCGTGTCCTCCCACCCGGACAGCCGCGGCATCCGCGTCGCCGTCCTCGCCCGCCATCCCCTCACCCAAGAAGCGCAGATCCTCGCACTGCCGCCCTCCGGGCTGCCCGCGGTCCCCGACGTCGACGGCGACACCCTCACCCACATGGGACGCGGAGCGCTTCAAGTACACGTCGACTGCGGCGGCGCCGGGCTGCGCCTGCTGACCGCGCACCTGAAAAGCAAACTGCTCACCTACCCGGGCGGGCGACGCTACCCCCTCAACGAAGACGAACGCGCCCGCGGCGCCGGCTACGCCCTCCTGCGGCGCACCGCCGAAGCCGTCGCCCTCCGCGTACACCTCAACGAAACCCTCGCCGCAGCCGCCGTGAACGGCCAACCCGGCATGCCGACCATCCTCTGCGGCGACCTCAACGACGGCCCCGACGCCATCACCACCGTCCTACTCGAAGGCCCAGCCGACGGAGACGTCAACCGCCCCGACAAAGGCGACGCCGTCCGGCTGTACAACCTCGGACGACGCCTCCCTCCAGCCCGCGCGTACTCCCGCATCTACCAAGGCAACGGCGAGCTCATCGACCACATCCTGGCAACCCGCGACCTCCAACTCCAGCTGAGCAACGTCGACTCCCTCGTCGACGACATCACCTCCATCGGCGCCTCCACCCGCAGCCGACAGAAGACCGTCGTACCAGACCACGCACCGGTTATCGCGCGATTCAACGGACATCGCAACCAGCCGGTTGACCGGCATTCGGCGTTCACGGGATGGCCGACGTGAACCGCTGCCGGTCACGGACAGCCCTCGAGACATTGTCGGTGGACCCCCGACAGCAACTCTGACAAAACTTTGACAAGGTCATCGGACCATAGCCGCCCCCGCTCCCGATAATGAACACCTGGCACTGTTGCTGGTCCCGTAGCGGCCATCGGTCGCACCGCTGCTCGGCGCTGCTCAGTCGGCCGGCGGGTCACAAGCGCGGCTAACGTCGGTACGGACCGTGACAGCGGTGTATGCAGGCATTGGGGGTTGGATGTGTTGGCTAACACCGACGAGAGCAGAAACGCCTGCCACGCGCTCGGCCGTCGGCTCGCCCAGTTAAGGAAGGCTGCCGGTCACACTCAGCATGAACTGGCTCGGCTCGTACAGTACGGGCGCAGTTCGGTGGCGAACACCGAGACCGGCCACCAGCACCCGGACCGCGCCTTCTGGGCGCGCTGCGACAGCGTGCTGCAGGCCGGTGGCATCCTCGTCAGTGAGTACGACCGGATCACGGAGCTAGACCGACGACGACGCCGCTCATCGGCGCTCCAAGAGCTCAAGACCGCGCCGGAGCCCGCGGCGCCGATGGACGCTGGGCACCCCTTCCCTGGAGTGGATAGCGGTGCTGTGCTGTGGGAAGGTGCGGACAGCATCGACGCCCGCCGGCTGGCGCTGAGGTCTTCCACTGATGACAACGTCCGCCTGACGTATTTGGAGAACGAGCTTCGGAAGGCGATCGCTGACAACGAGCGCCTCACCCCTGGAATTCTCGTAGGGCGTCTGCGACCGCTGCGCGCCTATGTCGACCAACTCATGGCCGGCCGGCAGCACCCGCCACAACGGGCCCGTCTCTACGCCGCCGCCGCTCACCTGTCTGGGCTTCTTGGCGCGCTCGCCCTTGACCTCGGCGCGTTCGGTGTGGCGCACGCCTACGCCGCCGAAGCGTTCGACTTGGCCGAAGCTGCCGAGCAGCCCGACGTCCAAGCCTGGGCGCGTGCCACGCAGAGCCTGGTTGCCTTCTACGCCGGTAATTACCATGACGCGCTGGCTTACGCCCAGGATGGCCTGCGTCGTGGCAGCGCCAGCGGGCACCGTATCCGCCTCACGATCAACGGTCTGGCGCGAGCCCTCGCTCATCTCGGCGACCGGTACGGGGTAGACCGCGCTGTCGACGATGCCTTCACCATGCTGTCCAACTACCCGGCTGACTCGCCGGTCAGCGCGAGCCTCACCCTCGGCCCGTACTGTCCGGCAAGAACTGCGGCCAACGCGGCGACTGCTTACCTGGCGCTCGGCCGTACCGCAGGCGTCACCGACCATCTGACCGTCGCTATAACCGCGTTCGACGCCGCAGGCATGGCCGGTCCGCGGGCACTCAGTCGCCTCGATCTGGCCACCGCTCACCTGCACGCCGGCCGTCCCGACCCTGACCAGGCCGCCACGCTCGCGATGGAAGCGCTTACCCTTACCTCGGAGCAGCGTTTCGAATCGGTCCATCAACGCGCCCGGCAGTTCCTCGCCGCCGCCCATCCCTTCGCTCGCCATCCGCGGCTAAGGCAGGTCGCCGACCTGCTGGCCGACCGCCCACGGGCCGGTGTCATCCGAGCCGCCTTACCATCGCTGTCATGAGCAGCCGGGAACTGGCCAACCTGCAACAGCGCTGGACCGCCTACCAGGATCTACCCGAACTCACCGTTCACTGGTACTGGCGCCCAGGCTGGCGAGCCGACCGCCAGTTCTACACCTGGCACCTCACCTTCGAGCACCAACCTGAGCTTCATCGCCTCGTCACCGGCCTGCAACGCCAACTCACTCTGCCCGGGCTGGACTTGGTGCCGCTCGATGGGCTGCACCTGACCATGCAAGGTCTCGGCTTCACCGACGAGGTCACCACTAACGACATCGAGGCGATCGTCGCGGAAACCCAGCAACGCTGCGCCGGCCTGCAGCCGCTAGAGCTGTCACTTGGCCCGGTCGACCCCGATGCCGAAGGGATTGGCTTACTCGTCCGCCCCTGGGACCGCGTCGAACACCTGCGCGCCACCATTCGTGATGCCATCAGCGCGGTATGGCCGGCAGTTCCGGAGGCTGCAGAAGGCTTTCGGCCCCACGTAACTGTCGCTTACAGCGGTTCGCAAGCGCCGACCGGACCAATCTGCGCCCGCCTCGCCGAACTACGTGACCAGCCACCCGCCCGGGTGACTATTCGACAGGCAACGCTGATCGCGCTGCGACGTGAAGACCAGACCTACAACTGGACAACTGTGGCCGTGGCACCCCTCGGCGGATGATGATCATGCTGGGTCTGCGGGGCGTGAGCGCCGAACGGATCGAGCGGGGCGCACGCCCAACCGCTCGACCCGTTGCCTATTAGCCGGCGCTGGTGAGGTGACTGCCGACGGCGGCAGGCGGTGCTGCCCCGAGCAGTTGCGCGGCTGCGTGGAGTTGGCGGTGTATGACCTGGGCGTGGTGGCTGTCGGTATGAGGTTGGTGATGGCCTGCGGCGGCCGTGGTCAGGAACCACCAGGCTGCCCAGAGGCGGTGCCACCCCAAGGCCCACTGTGCGGCCGGTAGGCCACCGCGGTCTGAGTGGGCGTCGGGACTGCCGCCGGTCGCGACGTAGACGCGGATTAGGTGATTGAGCTGGGCCGGGTCTGGGTTTGTGCGGGTGCCGAACCAGGTGGCGAGGTCGAGCAGTCCGGGCCCGGTGAACGCTTTCGCCCAGTCGACCAGGTGGCAGCCGTTGCGGCTGACGTGCAGCGAGGTGGGGTGGAACTCGCCGTGGCACAGCCCGAAGGGCTCTTGTTCGGCGCCGTCGGCGCGCCTGCCCGCCACGGCGGCCAGCCGCCGCAGCAGGTCCTCGATTGTGCTCGTGTTGAGGAAGCGGCCCTGGCGGTGTAGCGCGTCGAGTGCAGCGAGCGCCTGCTCAGGAAGGCGCGCCAGGGTTTGCTGGCCGAACGCGGGCAGCGTGGGCATCGGGGCGATGGCGTGGACCGCGCGGGCGGCGGCTGAGGCCTCGGCCGTGGTGGGTGGGCGGATGGGGTCGCCGAGGTCGTCCATCAGCATGCCCAGCGCCTGCGGACGTAGCGTGTAGCCGTGCAGGTGAGGCACGGCGGCACCGTGCTCGTTGAGGGCTCGCAGCACGGCGGCTTCGCCGGTGAACGGTGATGTGGCGATCTTGCAGATCATGCTGCTGCCGTCGCTCAGGTACAGCCGGTGCACCGTCGACAGCTCCCACTCCTGGATGACCTGCCCACCGACCTTTTCTCGGCCGGCGGCGGTGAGCAGGTCACGGTGAAGCCAGTCGGCCAACGCGGCACCTATAGCGATCATTGTCTGCTCGCCGTCTGGACGCCGGTGGCGGCTCGCTCGAGCAGCGTCAGGGCGGTGTCGAGGCGGGCCGACATCCGGAGCGGCACTCGATGGTGGGCTGCCTGCTGAAAGGCCCGGAAGTGCGGCAGTAGCGCGAGCAGCGCCGGGCGCGTGCGGAGGAAGCGGGTGACATCCCCACTGGCGTGTGCCCGTCGTAGCAGCGACGTCAGCGCGACTGTCTTGTCGGCGGTCGAGGCGAGCAGCACCGGTAGGTCGTCCACGCGGATGGGCGGTTCCGGCATGTCGAGATCCTGGTGCTCGGCCTGCAGAGCGGCGATGATCCGCGGTACCTGCGGGCCGTAGGCGGTGGCGAGGATCTGGTAGATGTCCGGCGTACGGGGCGCGAAGTCGGGGATGTCGTGCAGCAGCGCTGCGGCTATCAGATCAGGGTCCGGGTTTGGTACATGCTCGCCGATGGTTACCGCGACCCGGACGGCGTGGGTCAGTGCGGGGCGGTCGTCGATGGTGTGTCCGGCGCACCATCGTTGGGCGTCGCGTAGGGCGCGGTCGATGGTGGCGGCCCGGGGAGGGGATAAGACGGTCATGGCCTGATACCTCCTGGTTGCCGTAGCATCGGCGTCATGTCGGGGCCGCTACAGCAGTGGTGTGAGCAGACGTGCGTGGTGTGTCCCGCTCAACAGCTCGGGCCCGGCCAGTTCGACGTGGTCGACCGGCCCGGACCCGAGTTTGCCTACGACGCGGACATTGGATGGCGAGTCACCGTCGAGGGTGTCGCGGTGTGTGTACACCCGTATCGCGTCGGGCTTCCGCCGGGCCGCTACGCCTCGCGCGGGGAGCCTGTCCCCGTCCGGGCGTCACGACCGGCGCCGACGCCTGCTTCCCTGGTACTGCCTGCCGACCTGGTGGATCTGGAAGGCTGGCTCGTCGCCGTCCTGCGCGACGCTCCGTCGGAGCAGATCTTCGGTGCCGTCGCCCGCGCCGAGCGCCTCGCCGGCGAAAGGTTCGACCCGAAGCAGGTGGTGGCAGCCATGCGGCGAGTGCTGTCGGTGGAGCTGGCTAACCGGTGACCCCGACGGGCGCGGTCGCGGGGCCTGGCTTCTCGAAGTCGAAGTCGTGGCTGCGTCCGTCGCGCCCCAGGCCTGCGGCCTGGTAGTGAGCGTTGAGTTGGTCCAGCCGGCGGGTCACCTCGGCGGAGTCCAGCCAGTACCGCAGTGGCTGCGGCCCCCAGCCTGCGGCGGCGTAGTACGCGTCGGTCAGGCAGCCGCGCACGTAGGTGAACTCTTCCAACTCCGTGGCGTGCGGGAACGTGACCCCGAGGTCGCGCTGCATCCGGGACATGAGGGTGAACTGGGCCAGCACGGCGTGGATCATCTCGTCGACCGGCGCCGGCACCAGCAGCTCAGCGACTTCCTCGTCGCCACCGGAGAGCTCGAACACCGCGGCCTTGAGCGCCAAGACCCGCATCGCCTCGGTCAGCAGCGGGCCCGCGTCACGGTCCAGGGACCACTGGCTGATCGCCGGGTACCCGGTGAATGTCGCCCAGCAGCTGGAGTACTTCATCGACGAGCTGCGTAGCCGCTCGGACGACGGGTGCTGCGTGATCAGGTCGAGGATCTCGGCGGCTCGGCGACCGACCTCAGCGGGTTCGGGCATGGATTGTGGGGTCATGGCACGTCCTTCCTTGGAGAGCCTTGGGCATAGGCAGGCGTAACCAGCGACGCCGGGACGCCTGTCACCGCTGTCCTCGCGCCAATGGCGCTCACGGTGATGCCTCCATTAATGCAGCGTGCGTGGATGTCGATAACCCACTGCGTCGACCTCTGACAAAGATTCGACATTGCCCGGCCTAGACCACTGTGCGGACGGATGCGGCTTTACGACGCGTCTTCGAGAGGCGCCGGTCGGCGCTGCTCGCTGTTGTAGTCGGCATTCGAATAGGCGCTTGTCGGCGGGTTGTCAGACATGGATGAGGAGGCTTACCGACATTGAGCTCCTTCGCCTTTAGTCACTCTCGTCGCCGGGAACCTCAGCCGTGTCCCGGCCAGGATGCGTCGCGGTCGAGCCGTGACGGCGGGCGCTTTCGTGGGCCGCCGAGGACGGCTCGTCGAGCAGTTTCAGGGAGGAATGCTGGATGTTCGATCAGGGAGAGCTGGAGCGTTACGGCTATCGGCAGGAGTTAAACCGGCAGCTGCGGTTCCGGGACCTGCTGGCCTACGGGCTGGTGTACATGGTGCCGATTGCGCCGATGGCGATCTTTGGCAGCGTGTACGCCGGCTCCGGTGGGATGGTGGCCCTGGCCTACGCGGTCGGTGTGATGGCGTTGGTGTTCACGGCGTATTCCTATGCTCAGATGGTCAAGGCGTTCCCGATGTCGGGCAGCGTCTACAACTACGCGGGTAGGGGCATCAACGCGCCGGTCGGTTTCCTCGCCGGTTGGGTGATCCTGCTCGACTACGTCCTCGTGCCGGGCTTGCTGTATCTGGTGGCGTCGGTGGCGATGCATGCGACGGTGCCGGCGGTGCCGGTGTGGTTGTGGCTGCTGGGGTTCGTCGCGGTGAACACGGTCGTCAACTCGGTCGGCATCCGCATGACCGCGATGGTGACTCGGGTGATGCTCGGCGGCGAATTGATCGTCCTGGCGATCTTCCTGGGCGTCGCCTGCTGGGCTCTCGCCTCGGGCAGGGGCCGGTTCAGCTGGGACGCGTTTTACGACGCCGACACGTTCACCTGGTCGGTGGTGGCGGGGGCGGTGTCGATCGCTGTACTCAGTTTCCTGGGTTTCGACGGCATCAGCATGCTGGCCGAGGAGACCCGGGGCGGCTCTCGGCAGATCGGCCGCGCGATGGCTGCCGTCCTGATCCTGGCGGGGGTGTTGTTCATCGCGCAGACGTGGCTTGCCGCGATGCTCGTCCCCGACCCGGGCGTGCTCCTGGCGCAGGGCGATCCGAAGGGCACTGCCTTCTACGACGCCGCCGCGGTGGCCGGCGGCGGTTGGCTGGCGACGGGGTGCGCGGTGGCGACGGCGATCGCGTGGGGGTTGCCGAACTCGATGGTCGCGCAGGTGGCGACGTCCCGGCTGTTGTACGCGATGGCCCGCGACCGGCAGCTCCCGAGCTTCTTGGCGAAGGTGTCGCTCCGCCGGAACGTGCCGATCAACGCGACCCTGCTCACCGGTGCCGTGTCCCTCACGCTGGGCCTGTACATGGCCACCCGCGCTGACGGGATCACTCTGCTGTCATCGCTGATCAACTTCGGGGCGATGGTCGCGTTCCTGGTCCTGCACGTCTCCGTGGTCGTGCACCACCTCATCCGGCGGCGCAGCGGCAACTGGTGGGCGCACCTGGTCATGCCCGGTATCGGGTTCGTGATCCTGGCCTACGTGGTGGTGAACGCGAACATCGCCGCGCAGCGCCTCGGCCTGGCCTGGCTCGCCCTCGGCGTCGTCATCTTGGCTGGCCTCTACGCCACCGGCCGCCGCCCGTCGCTGTCCGGCCTGGCGCCAGTGCAGCGGTCCGCTCGTGACCTGGAGCGGGTGTGACCACGATGTCTTCCGGAAGTCACTTCACGTATCGGCCAGTGCGGGAAGAGTTGGCCTACACCTTCGGCGGGCGGATTCCGGTAGCGCATGTGCGCTCCGGTGACGTGTTCACCGTGCACACCGAGGACTGCTTCGGCGGCCGGGTGCGCGGTCCGGTGGATCTGCCGTCGCAGGTGTGCGCGATGCCGTATCTGAATCCGGTGTCGGGGCCGTTCTTCGTCGAGGACGCCGAACCCGGCGACACCCTCGCCGTCCACATTGCGGCGATCGTCCCGGCCCGGGACTGGGGTGTGTCCGCGACGTTCCCGTACTTCGGGGCGCTGACCTCCACCGGGCACACCGCGACCCTCCAACCACCCCTCGACGAACGCGTCTGGGTCTACCACATCGACCCCACCGCCGGAACCGTGCGGTACTGCGCCACCACCAGCGACCACAGCGTTGAGCTGCCGCTGGATCCGATGATCGGCACGATCGGCGTCGCCCCCGCCGCGATGGAAACCCGCGCGACGATCGTTCCGGACTACTACGGCGGGAACCTCGACACACCCGAACTGCGCGCCGGCACCACCCTCTACCTCGGCGTCAACGTCCACGGTGCGCTCCTCGCCCTCGGTGACGGACACGCCCGCCAAGGCGAGGGTGAAGCGTGCGGGGTCGCGGTGGAGATCGCCACCGTCACCACCCTCGCCGTCGAGGTCATCAAGGGCGGCCTTCCCACCGCATGGCCGCGGCTGGAAACCGACAGCGGGATCATGTCCGTCGGCTGCGCCCGACCACTCGAGGACGCCTACCGCATCGCCCACCACGACCTCACCACCTGGACCGCCGACCTGTGCCGTCTGGACACCCTCGACGCCTACCAGCTCATCGCCCAAGCCGGCCGGGCGCCGATCGGCAACGTCTGCGACCCCAACTACACAATCCTCGCCGCCATCGACAAAGCCCACCTCCCCCAGCCGCAGCCCGCCTACGCAGACGCCCACGCCCGGCTCCGCAGCCTCACCCAGGGGCAGCCATGACCGCGCCGGTGCCCGGGCTGCCGCTGCGCGACGAGCTGTACCTGCTCGCCCACAACGACGACACCGGCCAACCCCACATCCACCGCCAAGCCCTGGCCCTCGGTCTCGCCGGCGCCGTCCTCATCGACCTCGTCCTCACCGGCCGCACCACCCTCGACGGCCACGGCCAGGTTGGGGAGCAGCGGGTTCGGCTGCACCTCGACCGGCCCGTCGGCGACCTCATCACCGATGCCGCCCTCACCAGCCTGCGCCACACCCGGCCCGCCCCACCGCTGCGCCACTGGCTGCGCGGGTTCGCCGACGACCTCTACGAACGCACTCGCGCCGGCCTGCACGCCGCAGGGATCCTCCGCCACACCAGCCACCGCCGACTCGGCGGGCTGATCCGCGCCGACACTTACCTGCCTACCCATCAGCGGTGGCCCGTCATCGCGCGCGCTCGCCTGCGCTACCTCGCCGACGGCCGCGAGCAACCCGACAACCACACCGCCGCTCTCGCCGGACTCGTCGTCGCTCTCAACCTCACCGGTCACCTCTATCTCCACGACGACACCACCACCGTCGCTGCCCAGCTGCGCGCTATCGCCGAGCAACACCACCGGCCCGTCCGCGACATCACTACCGCCGTCGACGCCGCAGTCGGCGACCTCGCCACCGCCACCTACCGCTAAACACGAGGAAGGAACCCCGACACCGTGATGCTCCGCTCGACGGTCCCCACCGGCTTGGCGGTGAACCTGGTCGGCAGCGTCCTGCTCGCCGACTGCTTCGCCAGCGCCCCCGGCCATCCGAGGCCCGCGTCGACTGCGCCCACGGTCGCCGGTAGCCGATCCGCCACCACGCACCCGAGCGCCACCGGGCCAGGATTGACCCCGTGGCAGCGGCTCACCGCCCTCGCCGACCCCGTCGACATCACACTCGGCGAGGCGCCGAGGAAAACGGACGAGCACCTGCCCGGCGGCCTGCACCCATACCTGCTCGACGCACTCCTGAAAGACGCGGACGTGCTGGCCGGCGCGGTAGCGCCCCGAGAACTGGCCACCGACCTCGCCTATCCCCGGCTGCTCATCAGCGGTGTCGTCGCGCTCGTGAGCAGCCGATACCTCAACCAGGCCCAGCGGGCGACGAGCCTGCGCGTCCTCGCCGACGTTCCCGTCATCACCTACCGCGGCCAGAGCACCGGCCTGACGTTCGCCGTCACCGCCGACGGATCCACCTCGCAGCTCCTGGTCGACCCGCAAAGCGGCGAGGTCTTCGCCGCGCACGAACGGCTGACCGGCCGCCGGGCGGGCCTGTTCTCGTACGTCCTCATCCTCGAACGCGGCCACACCACCTACGCCGGCGCCCCGTCGGACCCTGACCGGCCGGCCACCAACCTCCACCGTCGCAGGCGCGATCAGCAGCAGGGGTCACCCGAGCTGCGACGCGTAGCCACTGCAGCACCAGGCCACCGCATCATCGCCACCGCCTACCGACAGCGGCGAAGGAAAGGGGTACGTCCTCATGGATCTACGCACGTGGGTCGGCTCTGGCCGTCGAACGGGCCCGAGAGAGCAACCCCGCCAGGAGTGGCAGGTGCGAGCATCTGGGAGCCGTCGGTGATGTCGTCGCAGCTGCAGACGCCGGGCGCCGGCCCCACGCCAGATCGGCCGCGCTACAGAACGGAGACGACGCCTCCGCACACCCCGCTGCGGCCGACGTGGGCATGCCGGGCCTGCGGTCAGCCGTGGCCGTGCCCGCAGGCCCGGCTGCTGTTGAAGGTGGAGTACGAATCGGCGCTTGCCGCGCTCTCGATCTACCTCAGCGGGCTGATGTTCGAGGCGATGCGCGACCTGTTCCACCTCAACCCACACGACGGGCCGAGCCCGCAGGAGATGTTCGACCGCTTCGTGGCCTGGGGCCCGTTCCGACGATCGATCCTGGGGCAGCGGTGAGCAAGCACCGCAGCCTGCCAATGGTGAGAGGGCCTCCAGGACCGCCCGGCGGCGTCACCTCTACATCACCGCTCGACAGCCGTTGGCTCGCATCACCGCCTCGACGGCGACGTGATACGCGCTCATCCCCGTTCGCGATCAAGGAGGAATTTTGAGCATCACCGCAGACAGATCCGTCACGACCGTCGCTCAGGATCCGCGCACGCTCGTGTCGGCTGAGTTGTTCGACAAGCTGACCCGCTACTTTGCCGCCCGGCAGGAGGTGAGCCACACCTACGCCGAGCGTGCAGTCGGGCAATTCCTGGTCTTCCTGAAGGCCCACGCCGACCAGGCCGGCAAGCCCGAATTCGGGATGCTCCTGCCGACCGGCGAGTCCTACCGGGTCGTGCCCACCCGACCGGTCGACGCCGTCTGGCACGCCCTCCTGCAGATCAGTGAGCCCTACACCGCCGCCTGCCACCAGATCGCCGGCCACTACGTGCACCACCGGCCGATCCTGACCGAAGCCATGCGAGACGGCACTGCCATCACCTACACCCGCGCGGCGTTGCACGACACCGGCTACCAGGTCGACATGGAATTCTGGGGCGGTGAGGCCGAGTCCTGCTGTCCGCCGAACCCGCCGCAGCCCGGCCGGTAACAGGAGAACCTGATGCGCAGCGACTGGACGACCCTGCCCCGCAGCGTGATCACCAGGATCACCGACCAGGTCGGTGGAGCGTTCGAGGCAACCCCGGCACCCGACGGAAACCACGCACAGATCGCCTCGACCGTCACCGGCCCGTCCGGACCGGTCTTCGTCAAAGCGGCCTACGGCGAACGGGGCGTCCGATCGCTGCGCTACGAGCTGGCCGTCACCCCAGCCGTCGACCGGTACCCGCCAGCGCTGCGGTGGCACTTCGAGGCCGATGGCTGGCTGGTGGTGGGGACCGAGCATCTCGCCGGTCCCCACCCCGACCTGTCCCCCGGCAGCCCTGATCTCGACCTGCTCACCGCCGCCTTGAAAGACCTCCAGCAGACGCCGGCGCCGGGCGATCGGTGGTTTACCCCGGCCGACCGGCTCGGGTTCACGCACCCGGCGATGGACGGCGGGACACTCGTGCACTCCGACCTCAACCCGACCAACCTGATCATCACCCCGCACGGCCTGCGCATCGTCGACTGGGCCTGGGCCACCAAGGCAGCGGCGTGGGTCGAACTCGCACTACTCGTCCAATGGCTGATCGGCAGCGGCCACACCGCCGACCAAGCCGAAGACTGGCTCGGGCAATTCCCGGGCTGGACGGCCACAGGCGCTGACGTGCTAGACCACTTCGCCTCGGCCAACGCCGCGAAGTGGGCGGCCAAGGCCCGGCACAACACCGAGGGCTGGGTACAGGACCTCGCCCGATGGACCGGCGAGTGGGCGATCCGCCGGGCCCACGGGTGCGTCGCTCAAGGCCGTGAGGCACGGCCGAGGGCCCGGCAGTCTTGGCAAGCGGCAGGCTATCAAAGGTCACCCCACGCCACAGGATCTCGGCCCGACCAAGTCAGGGATGAACTCGCGCGCTGAGCGCCCCAACCGCAGGGAGCCAACGATGGCCGATCCGCTCGACACTGTCACGGAGGCGGCTCGCTCTCGACTGGTCGACACGTTGCTCGCCGACGGTGCGATCACCTCACCGGCCGTGGAAGCGGCATTCAGACGGGTCCCGCGCCACCTGTTCACGCCCTCGGGAGTCAGTGTCGTGGCCGCGTACGCCGACGACGTGGTGGTTACCCGCCGCGGCCCGGACGGCTACGCGACCAGTTCGATCTCCGCGCCGTGGCTTCAAGCCGCCATGTTGCACGCCGCTCACCTTCAGCCCGGCGCACGGGTGCTGGAGGTCGGATCCGGCGGCTACAACGCCGCGCTCATCGCGGAGGTCGTCGGTCCGCACGGCATGGTCACCAGCATCGACATCGACCCCGCCGTCATCGCCCACGCCCGCACCGCCCTCGACACCGCCGGCTATCCGCACGTTGCGGCGGTGCACGCCGACGCGGACGAAGGATGGGCGGCGGCCGCCCCGTACGACGCCATCATTGTCACCGTCGAGACCAGCGACATCCCACCCGCCTGGACCGACCAGCTCGCCCCCGACGGCGTCCTCGTCACGCCGCTGCGGATGCGAGGTCACACCCGCTGCCTCACCCTCGTCCGCGACGGCGTACACCTCGTCGCCACCAATGCCCTCGTCTGCGGCTTCGTCCCGATGCAAGGCGCCGGCGCCGCCCCTGTCAGGCAACACCAACTGCGCGGCGACGACGTCACCGTATTCGTCGACGACCCTGTCACCGAGGCCCTGGATCTCCGCGCGCTGCCCGCCGCCCTCGACGGACCGCGTCACGACGCTTGGTCGCCGGTCACTACCCCACCGGGGATCCCGTTCGACACCCTGCACCTGTGGCTGGCCAGCCAACCCCACCCTCACGGTCTGCTCGCCGTCGACCGGCAGCGCGCAGCCGACCTGGCACCGCAGAACTGGGGGGCCTGCCCGGCCCTGCTCACCGCCGACAGCATCGCCTACCTCGCCACCCGCCAACTCGACGACACCACCTGGCAGTTCGGCGCCCACGGCTACGGACCCCGCGCCACCACACTCACCAGCCGCATGCTCGACCTCATCGCCGCGTGGGACCGCCGCCACCGACATCCACCCGGCCCGCACATCGCCGTCTACCCCACCGACACCGCACCCAGCCCCACCAACCACCTGCGGCTACTGATCCCCCGCCCGCACACCACCATCGCGATCACCTGGACCAGCAACGGCCAGCCCGCATAACCAGCAACGACCCCTCCACGCCTGCGCGAACCAGCGTCGCAAACAGAAGCGGCAGACCAGCCCGTGACGGCGTCCTCGCCCAAGTTCTATCCCCGCCTCACGCCGCAGCCCACCCTCTTGCGTGCGCGGTCAAAGGGATCTGCGGACCGCGGCGGCTCCGCAGGCCAGCACGAACGCGAGCGCGACCAACGCGATCCGCAGCCAGGGCACATCCCGCGCCGGCCGGACACCGATCGATGCCGCCAGTCCCAACTGGGCCAGCAACAGCACACACACGGCGAGGCTCAGCGCCCGATACGTGTTCCCGAATTCGAACCAGAACACCCAGGTTCCGGCGATGGCGGGGACGACCATCAGCAGGCTCAGACCGATCAGCGGGACGGCAAGCCTCCACCGCATGCGGGCATCCATCGCCGCTACCTCCGTCTACCGCCGTCGCCGCCGCCGGCAAACACACTGCCACCCTGCGGTCAGCAAGAGCTCCATGCGCAGCGGATCCTCGGCCTCGGCGGCAGACTGCCGCAGGAAGCCGATCACCGTCCCCCATGGGCTCTCGCGTTTCCCGTACGGTGTCCCTGCGCCGTAACGAGCAAATCACCGTGTGCGTTGGCCATCTCGCGGGGGCTGAGACTGATGTTCGGAGACAGAGCCAACGTTCGGCTGTCCTTGGCAAACCTCGACTTCCTCGGCGAGGATGACACGCTGCGCACGAACGCCGGCACACGCTGTCGACGAGTTCGCTTCCCGGTCCGCGCCGAGGCTCCTCTCCGGCCAGGACCGCACAGCGTCCGTGAGCCTGCTCCTCACCAGATCCGGACAGGTGGAGGACGTGACGATCAGCCGCGACTGGCGACGCCAGGCCGGCGTGACCCGTATCGGGGAGGCGGTCTACGAGGCATACACCGGCGCGCTGGGAAGCCTCCTCGAAACCACCGCACTCGAGGAGTTACAGCGAGACCCGCCCGCCCCAGCACGACCAGCACAGCCGCCGGCCACCAGCAAGGAGCCCGAACTCGACCAGGACCTCTGGCTACAGCGCACGTGGGGTGCCCTGCACACCATCGACGCCGAACTCGCCCGGCTGACCCACGCACCCGAGCAGCCCGAGCAACGGACGATCTCCAGTCCGCACGGCTGCCTGACGCTTCACCTGCGCGGCACGGGCATCACCGCGATCACCGCGGACTCCGCGCGCGTCGCCGGCACGGACACCGAACAACTACGGTTCGAGACCCGATTACTCTTCCGGACCTACGAACTTGCCCGCCCCGGCGGAACGGAGGCGCGGCGATGAAGGACCTGGAAGTCATCACCGACGCGCTGCGCGACGAGGGCAAGAAGTGGCTGGCGATGTCCGACAGCATCGCGGAGGTCAAGACAGCCGCCGAACAGCTGCAACATCGCCAAGTGGAGCGGTGACGCGGCGATCGCGTACAACGCCAAGGCCACCAAGCAGAAAGCCGCGATCGACGAGTCGGTGCTGAAGGCCGAGTTCATCAGCCAATGGCTGTTCAAGATTGCCCGCTCGAACGTCGATTACGCCGTCGAGCTGGCCAAGATCGTCACCGGACTCGCCGGCAAGTTGGCGCAGGCCGCCACCGAGGCCAGCACGGTCATCGACATCCCCTGGGCCATCTCCACCCTCGCCAAATCTGTCGGTGACCTCGTCACCGCCGGCCTCAACACCCTGCTCACCGTCGGGCAGCGCTTCATGGACGCCCTCGGCAACATCCGGGACATCGCCACCCAGGTCGGTGACTACTCGAAGCTACCCGGAAGCCAGTGGCCGCAAGCCGTTCGGGACTGACCCAGAATAAGGTGCCCCTCTCCAGAGGCCACAGCGTGCGCTACCCGGCAAGCGTGTGCGTTCACGGCAAATCGGAAAGGCAGTGGCTCGGGGCGACGAGTCAAGGCCTCTCAGGCCGTCGGCACCGCCGCTTGCGTGGCCCGCAGGATCGCCAACAACTTCTCCGCCAACACCGACTTCGCAACGTAAGACTCGCCGCCGACGGCGAGCCACACCTTTACCACCAGGTTGCCGGTACGCGCGTGCACCATGTACTCGGCGTACTTGAACCCCGGTGATGACCGCTTGGTGAAAGCCTCCGCCTCCTCCCCCACGCCCGGCACAGCTCCGGCGGGCGTCATCCCCGTAGCCCGCCGCGTCCCGCGATACAGCTGCCGCGCCTCGTCGGCCGTCGCGAGCGTCGACGCCTCGACCCGAAGATTCGCCTGGTAGCCGCCCTTGGTCCGCAGCTCGAACAGGCAGGCGGTACCGGGTCGAGCCAGCGGCGGCCGCGGATCTTCGCGCGTCACCTCGGGCGCCAGGTCCGCCACGACCTTCACATCGGTCCTCGCGCACAGGTCCAGCCCGTCCGCGGTGTACGCCGAATCGGCGGGTGCTGTCGGGCCGGCTGTGACGCCGGAAGCCGAGGCAGATGGCGGGGTGGGCGCCGCGACGGGACCGTCAGCGCCCTCACAGCCGGCCACCGCTGCGGCGAGCAGGACGGCAGCGGCGACGGCCGGGAGACGGACCGAGGTAGGCACGACCCGAACATACCCGCTGTCACCGAACGCGACTTTCCGTGCAAGCGACGACTAGGGTTCACGTATGGCCGCCCGTGAGACACCGGAGCAGATCGCCCGCACGAGAACGGTCACCACCGAAGCAGTCCTCGGCGGCAGTGTCGACTTGCGCGTCTACCCGTACCGGCTTCTCACCGTCCTGTCGCATCGTGGCGTGGGCGGTGACCAGGTCACGCAGGCCGTCGCCGCCGCGGAGGTGCTGGAACGATTCGGCTGGGAACTGATCACTGTCTCCGAGTTCGCGAGCAGCAGGATGGTCTACGCGATCATGCGCCGACGGTGACGCCAGACTTTCCATGACTACCGCGGGGCGCCGTCGCGGAGGCGGCTGCCGGGCGATGCGTCCACCGAATGAAAATTATGGGCATGCCCCGTGGGCCCCGTGACACTGCCGCGGCATGTGTTTCCTTGCCCTCGGCAAGCATCTGATCCGTAGTCCGAGGCTGCGAGCGCATACTTCTAGGAATACGACTCTACACAAAACGCGTCCGACCGCAACCCTTCCGATCCATTCGAGTCCGGGTACTTCCTCGCAGGTCCACGCCCTGTAGGGGCATCTAATTCGCAGTCGTCGATAAGGAAGCGGGCGTGGCGCTTCCCACTGAGTTCGGTTGGTTAGCGGTACGTTCGTGACAGTTCCCCGACGTCCGAGCAGCCACCGAGCAGCCACGATCGCCGCGAACCCAACCGCCGCCGCCTCCGCCGCCACAGACGTCACGGCGCCGGCCGGATGCCTTGCCCTCACATTCCGATCCAAATCCCTGATCTAGTTCAACCGGAGATCCTGTCTTCACTGACGGGGATTCCCTTGGCAGCGAACCACTCGCCTATCTGCTTCCACATACTCGCTGGCCAGTATCGACGGCGGACCGCGCCGGTGTCGCTGAACTGGCCGAGCTGTTCGACCGCATAGGTGTTGCCGATCTCGTTGAGTAACATCGAGGACGCTTGCACGGTGCCCGGCCCGAGCCGATCGAGCGCGCCAAGGTCCACGACTGCCTCGGCAGGCGCCGAGGATGCCACTGAGGGCATCCGACTCAGGGAATCCGCTCCCCAGTCTGTCCGCCGGCAGATTGCGATGGATCGCTCCGGCGACGCGGCGACGAGCCGCGCATGGAAGGTGGCGTTGCCGCCGGCGTAGCTGCGCGTTGTGGCGTGCTCCGCAAGCGTGGCCACTGCGGAAAACACGGTAAGTGCGAGCTGTACGTCGGCGATCAGGTGCGTTGAAGTGGCCCCGTCGTCCACCGATTCGCCGTCGGCGCCCACCCGTTGCCACTCGCTGGATCGCTGCGACTCGTCGTACAGCTCGAACGCGAAAACACCACTACCGTCGGAGTGCAGCTCAACCACCGCTCGAGTCAGATCAGCTCCGTCCCGCAACGAGGCGTCGGCGCAGAGCCGGCGGCGTCCCACGCGCGTCCGTTGGAACGTCCGACCGTAGAACTGTGGCTGTGTGACTGGACGGTTCAAGAACTCGGCTTCGAAGCGGCGGAATGTCGCGGAGTCGATCTGAAGGTCACCTGGAAGGTCTGGTACGAGCGACACCAACAGCCACGGTCCGGCCGCCGGGGATAGCCGGCCAGCCAACTCTTCCTGGATGTCGGTCGCGTGATTTGCCCGGTCTGAACGGCTGTCGAACCGAGCGCGGTAGGCAGTGGCGACCTCGGCTTCCGAGAGGTAGTGGGTTGTTCGTCCGTGCCGGCGTGGGAACCGCAGGGCGTTATTGACTACCACGGCGTGAGGTGCGGAAGCGCTGCGGGGTACGGCGATCAGGATGTAGCCGCGCTCTTGAGCATCGGTACCGGCGGTGGCTGTCGGGTCCGGTTTGATGGCTCGGATATCCAGTGGCACCAGCGGTGCGCAGTTACTCGCGACCGTTTGGAAGAGTCGGTTGATTTCCTTGTCGGAGAAGTCGACCGGCTCGTCGGCCCGCTTCGCTACACCCTGGCTGTCCTCGTCCAAGCCCACGATGATGACGCCTCCGGCACTGTTGGCCAAGGCGGCGACGTCGGCGGCCAGGTCCCGTTTCGCGCCTTCGCTGTTGCCGTAGGTCTCCCTCTTGAAGTCCAGGTCGAAGTCCTCATGCACCCCGTTGTCGATCAAAGCGTCGATGTGATGGGCGGTCAGCTGATCGACCGGGGCGCCGAGCACAACGTCGAGACGGCGAGAACGCAGAGCAGCCATCCGACGATTGTCCTCTCCGCCATCACTCGTGACGAGTGCGCCCCGCTGTCGCCCGCCTCGGTGCGACCAGTAGCCGGACAAACCAGGGTGGGAGGATCTTCTGCGCGCTACCGGCGGGGCGAGACAGCGTCGATGAGAGTCCGACTCAGGGTGCGGCCCACCTCGGCAGCCCCCGGTCCAAGCGCCGCTAGGGTCATCAGCTCGTCGGGCGGAACGTGGATTGGCTCGTTCGACAGCATCAGGCTGGTGGCCCGCTGACGCGGCTGCCCGCTGACTCGGCCCACCGACATCATCTGCGGGTTGTTGACGCCGACACCGATCGCCACCTGGCCGCCGTCGAGAATCCCCAGACCGCCGATGAGACGCAGCAGTCCGGCGATCTGATCAGGCAAGGCATCCGGGTCAAGAATGGCGCCCATCCCGTCGCCCGGCAGTGACGCCCACGCCGAGGTCTGCCCGTCGGCGGCCGTGCGCACGCCGAGCAACTGCGCCGCGCGCACCTCGTCCTACCGGCTGCTCCGAACCGGAACCGTGACGACCACGGCACCGCCCTGGCGGGTCGCGGTCAGCGGGTCGGCGGCGTGGACCTGACCGCTGGCGCGCAGTCGCGCCGGCAGGAGCTGTTCCAGCTCGGCCATCACCCGGGCCGGCCGGTTCGTCCCCGTGGCAGGAAGGACATGAACCTCGACGGCCGCCGGAAGGCTCGGGGTGCTGCCACGGCGATCCTCGAAGTCCGAGCGCCAGGTCACCGTCATCGGGCGCGGCAGGGGCATGAAGGCCAGCGGATTGCCGGCGCTCTCCAGCTCCCTGAGCTTCGCCGCGACCTTGGTCTGCAGCTCGGCGGTCGTGGCGAACGTCTCGTAGAACACGCCCGTGCCGTAGTCACCGATGGAGCGCACGAACTCCTCCTGGGCGGGCTCGAACGTCACGCCCAGCTTGCGGTACACCAGCCGGGGCATGCCGGCGGTCTTCGCGGCGATCCACTCGTCATGGGTCGGCGACTGCCCGGTGTCGGGCAGCGGGTCGCCATAGCGGGGACCCAGGATCAGCACGTACACCTCGGCCGAGGTGACGCCCTTCAGGCACGCCTCACGGCTTGGCAAGGTCTGGGCGGTGAAGTCCTCGAAGCGCACCGGCGTGTGCCCGAGCGCCGAGATCAAGCCCGGAAGTGCGTCGCGCTCCTCTTCGAGTTCTCGCCGAACACTGCTGATGAAGACCCTCATGCCCTCATTCTCCCCCGCGCCCGCCGTTCCCCACCGGCGGCATGTCTGCAGACGACACCTCGAAGGTCGATGCGACTACGGTGTGCGCGCAGGGCGCCGGCGCCGCTGCGGATCGGACGCTCGCCGGCCTGCTTGTCGACCACGCCGGATAACGCACAGGGTTCGTACGGCGCCCCTGCTCGCAACCCTCGTGCCACCTTATCCTGCGAACGCCAACCCCCTTGGTGGGGTGCAGAAGCGGTCCACCGGCGCTGGTCGACTGCCCCGAACGGGCCGGGCGTCGTCGCCTTTCGGAGGCCGGGCCGCTCCACATCCTGGCTATTGTCAGGCCTTGACTGCGGTGTTGTTGTAGGCGGCGCGGGATGCGGTGATCAGTGAGGCACCGAGTTCCGCCGCCTTCTGGGGGGTGAGCCGGATCGTCGTGCGGTCCCAGCAGCCCGACAGCAACGACGCGGCCAGGCCCCGGACCGTGCCGTGGTCCAGCCCGTCGAGCTTGGTCATGTCGGCGGTGCGCTGTTGCGGGTTGTCGATGGCCAGCGTGACCGATGGCGGCTCGTCGCCGTACCCGTCGGGCGAGTTGAACGCCTCAAGGTCGACCGTAGCCACCTTAGGTTCATTGGCGTCGTCGCTGTGCTGGCCGTACACGGCGGCTACATGCCGGTCGTGCAGGCGGACGCCACCTTCGGAGCGGCAGTCCCCGGCGCACCACACCGGGCACTGCGGCTCGGCCGGCCTCGCCGGGGGAAGCAGGTAGCCGGCGTGCGACCACATCGCGAAGTCCACCACCGCGTCCACCGCCTGTTCCTCGGTGCAGTTCAACCGCGCGGCCTGCTCAGCGGCGCTCAGGCCCTGCTCGGTGAAATGCGCGGCGAGGCCTCCGCGCAGGACGCTGATCTTCTGCCCGGCCATCAGGCCCTCGTCGTGGATCACCCGGTCGACCAGGGTCCGGTCGAGGCTCGGCCGCTCCGGCGTCCGTGCTGGAGCAGACAATGCCGGAGCGGCCCCGATCGGCTGGCTATCTGCATCCCGCGCCATTGCCACAACCTGGCCGACCGCCGTTTGCACCTGTTCGGCCTCGTCGAGGGTGAGGCGCAACGCCGCCGTCGCGCCCTCGATGACAAACGTCACCACCGGCTCGACCGCGTCGGCGTGCTGCTCCAAGTCGACCTCCAGCCGCTGCGGCCGGTACGCCTGATCGCGGCACGACTCGCCGGCGGTACTCACCGAGTTGTGCAGCGACAACAGCACCGGCGGCGAGTCGTCTGGCAAGTGGATTCGATCATCGAGGTGGTCGCCGTCGAGGTGGGTCGCGTTGCACCATGACGGGCACGCCCGCTTCAGCCAGTACGGCCGGTGCGTCTGGCGGGCTAACGTGACCGCTTTCCTGATGGATGTAGCGAGGTAGCCGGCGTCAGCCAGGTTGAGCGGATCCCGGGCGGACACGACCAACTCCGCCGGTGCGCTCTCGTCGGGCTGATCAAGGTGCTCCAGTGAGACGATCACTACCCCTATCCCGCTGACCTCGCCTTCATGGGTTTCCATCACCGTCCGGGAGTGCCGCCGGGACCGGCCGCCCGGACTACACGATGCCTCGCCGGCGTGGACTGTGACGCACCACGGCGGGCACCCGTCGAGGCGCGCCGCCATGTGCGAGCTGGGAATCTGATCCAACATATCGACCATATCGAAATCTTTATGCATGTTCTTCGCCTGAGGACGGACACCGTGTCCATCAGGCTTCGGAGCGACGACAACGGTGATCATCCTTCATGGCTGGCGGTGGCAGCAGCGGTTTCTAGGAGCGATGGCATGGGTCCTTGGTTCACACCCAGACCTGTCGGCCTGGCGCTCGCCGCGGCAAACTGCTGACCATGGCAACGACCGCGAATATCAAGGGCTCGCCGGTCGGCGCGGCCGAGCAGGCGTGGTTGACCCGCGGAGGTGGGAGCATCGGCGCGGCGAGTCTGCTGGCCGATGTCGGCCATGAGATGCCCACCGCGTTGTTGCCGAGTCTGCTGACCTCGACCCTCGGTGCCCCAGCTGCGGCGCCCGCCTGGCCGGTGGCGCCTTGGCGGATGACCCCGTCCGGCGGCGTCGGGTGGCGGTCGGCGGTTACGCCAGCATGTGCCGCGCAGCTCCGATGTCGCTGATCGATCGCTCACGCAGCGGCCCGCTGCGGGTCATGGGAGTTGCAGCTCTCGACGCTCTGGGGAAAGACTGACGGCATTCTGCAGGTGTGCCGTCACGGTCGCGAGTCCTTCCGCCAACGGGATTCGCTCTTGCTCGACGCGTCGCACTCGCGCCCATGTGGGGTCGGTGATTTGCTCGTAAAGGGCGCGTTCAGATGCTGTGAGGGTGGGCAGTGGCTTGCGAGGTGAGCATGGGATCGGTTTGCCCTTCTCGTCGGTCCAGGCGCCGAATCGCTCGTATGCGTCGTAGGCCTGCTGATCCATGAGGATGGTTTGTATATCGACGCCGTTCGTGCGGAGGTTGTTGACGATTTCGAATCCTGCGGCGTCGATGTCGCCCCAGTAGATGATCCGGGGACAGTCACGGATCCAGGAAACTCGGGGCAGCGCTCCCGGTGCCTTGCTTCCTTCGCCTTCGACGGCGATACCGCCGGGAAGAGGTGGGAAGTAGACGGCGGTGTCCTTGTTCTCCAGGACCAGGATGGTGTCCGGGGTGTAGGCCGGCGTGACGGGGTCGCCGATGGTGACGCTCTCGTGCCAGCGGCGACCCAAGGCACGGTAAGTCGGGTCCAGGTAGGTGAAGTGCACGCGGGTTGGTCTACTGATTAGCCCGAGGTCGTCCTTCCCGGATAGGTGACGGATCAGCGCGTGGTGTCGGTTGAGCCATTTGCCGTGCAGGCCCTCGATCGGGACCTGTCGTGGGGTCAGTCCGCGGGCGTCGTGGCGGGAGAACCAGCGGGCCGCGTCGAGCAGCAGCGTGAAGTCGACGTCGGTGAGGGCCCGCACGGCGGGCAGGGTCTTGACCAGGTCAACGTAGGGAAATGCGGTGGTAAGGACCGTTGCACGGTCGTAGGCGGTACGCAGGATGGCTGGCCATTCCTGACCGACCAAGCGGGCAGCGGTGTCCAGGTCGGGGATCTCCAGGTGGGTGGGCAGGGTTTGGCTCGTGCCGATCACGCGGCGGGTCTGCCGAACCAGCACGAGTCCTTGGTGGTCCGCCCACGCGGCCCAGTCCAGGGCCCAGCGGCGGGCAGTGGGGAAGTCTGCCTCCAGCTGGGGCTTGGTCGGCTGGCCGAGGGCGGCGCGGTAGGGCCAGCCGTCGGGGTCGAGGCCGGCGACGCCGAGGTGCCAGCGGTTGCGTAACCGGGTGCCGATCTCGGCCACTACCTGTTCAGGCGACTTCATCGGTGATCACCATGCGTGGTGTCCTGGTGGTGGGGCGGACTGACGAGACGTGTGAGTAGTTGCTGTTGTTCTTGGTCACCTGCAGCAACAGGTCGACGTAGGGTTCGATGGCGGTCACTTTGTCGTTGGGTGCTCCGACGATGAGCTGGAAGCCGAGCCCTTTCCACGCTGCAACCGCCCGCCCGGCGAACTCGGCGTCTGACTTGACGAAACCCTCGTCCAGGAAGACCGGCGCGTAGCGGGGACGGGTCAGACTGGCGTCGCCCAGCTGGTAACGCAGGGCTGCGCCGACGATGAACGCGACGAGTTCTTGGGTCTCCCCGCCGGACTTGCCACCGAGGCTGGCGTAGACGCTCAGCTGCCGACCGGTGGTGTCGCGTCGCTCGGCATCGATGTCGACGTGCTTGCGAACGTCAATCAGGTACTCGCGCTGGCTGCTCTTGTCGGACTTGCGGATACGGTCGATAAACTTGCGCAGTCGCTCGAACCTCGCCTCGATCTCCGCGTCGCTGGCGGTCTCCGTGGTACCGGACGCCAGGACCTTCAGTTCCTTGCGGAACTTGGCGATGTCCTTGGCCTCCCGGCGGCGCAGGTTGATGTGTAGGCGATCTCGTCCGGCGCCGAAGGGTAGACGGGACAGAATGTCGTTCACCGGTTCGAGGCGAGCCTCGATCTCCTCGACGGATTCTTCGTATGCCCCGTGCAGGCGCAGCAGGTCGACGCCGGACCAGTCGCTGACCTGCCGGCTGAACTTGGCGCGTCGCTCGTGGAGGCCTTCCTCGAGCAGGTCCGTGAGGATCTCGCGGTAGCCGTCGTAAGAGTCGACGCCGTCGCCGAGGTTGGGGCGTGGCCACTGTTCCTGGAACCGTTTAAAGGTAGAACACAGCAGCCGCTCGTGACCGGCGGCCTCGCGCCGGGCACGTTCGGAGGCATCCGCGAGCACAGTCTTGATCACCTCGACGGATCTGCGGAATCCATCGAGGGTCTCGTCGAAGCCGGTGCCGTCGCGGGTGGCTTGTAGGCGTGCCGACTGAGGCTCCGTCAACGTGGCGGATGGATCACCCTGCATGTCCTGCAGGTGGGCGCTGACCTTGGCCTGATCCTCCAAGAGCTTCTCGTGCGTCTTGCCTAGCTGCTCTTGTTCCTTCTCGTCGCCGAAGACGTCGCGTTGGACGTTCTCAAGCTGGCCGGCAAGCTCGTTTTCCTGCTGTTTCAGCTCGCGGAGCACGTCACTGGCGGCAAGGAGACGCTGGTAGGCCCGCTCCTTCTCCTTGATCTCTTCCCGGACGCCGCCCACGTCGATGCTGGCCCACGTCGTGATGATGACGTGGTTATGGGCATCGCGTTCGGCATGCAGCCTGTTACTGCGTGCCTCCAGCTCGATCTTCAGCCTTGCCAACTCGCCGAGCTGCTTGTCGATGCCTTTCTGCTCGTCGACGATCTGGGCGAGTCGATGCCGGTTGGAGAAGCCGATCACCCTGCGCGCGCCGTGCCCGCCATGCGCGCCGCGCCTGCGCTCCTTCGTCTGACCGGTGATGGTGAGGCCGAAGTCGGTGTAGTCGAGCAGGTCTGGGTTGTCGATGCAGTCGTAGCCGAACCGGGTCATCAATGTGTTGAGCAGCCAGCCGGTGAGCGGTGTCTCTCGGGTGACGAACCTGCCGGGGAGCGTGTCCGGGCTCGGTGTGCGTCGCGTCGGCTCGTTCAGCCGCACCCCCTCGAAGCGGACCCGTCGGTCGAACCGCAGGGGGTTAACCCGCCGTCGGGCCTCGTCCAGGCGGCGTTCGTCGATGAGCATGGTGACAGCGAAACCGCCCAACGCGAGCTCGGCTGCCTCGCGCCACGCCTCGAACTGCGGTGCCATGTCGATGAGTTCCGCCACGAACGGAAGATCTTCCGCCTGCAGGTTCATCGCCTGGGCGAGGGCGAGTCGCTGTGCGTGAAGGTCATGGGGGACCAGGCCTGTGCGTCCCTTCAGGGAGTCGAACTCCCGCTGGAGTTTGTCGCGCCCGGTCTGCAGCGGGTGGGCATCCTTGAGCGTCTTGTCACGCTGCTGTTGCAGGCTGAGACGATGCTGCTCGAACGTGGCCAGGAAGGTGCCGCTGTCCGCCCGCAGCGCGTCGAACTCCTCCGACGAGGTCACCCCGCGCTCGAGGACCGCAGTGCGCTGGCGGAAGGTGCTCAGCGTTTGCTCGACGGCGGTCACCGTACCGTTGAGAACGCTGATGGAGCGTTCCAAGGCTTCCAGAGCGTCGCCGCCGTTGGCACGTTGTTGTTCCTGCAGGTCGGCGATCTCTGCCTGCAAGGATGTCTGTCTCGCCTGAGCAGCGGTGAGCCGTCCGATAATGGTGCCGTTTCGGGCGCGGTTGTCGATGATCGCCTGGGTCAACAGGGCGGCTTCGACCTGCCGGGCCCACAGCAAGAACGGTGTGTTCGCGTCGGTCGACTCGATCCGCAGGGACTCGATCAGGTCGGCTTCCTCCCGCGCCTCGGTCATGGCCTGGTAGGCCGGGAGGATGCCGTCGAGGACCGCGACCTGCTTCTCCGCGGTCTTCATGGTGTTATAGGAGGCCTGGATGTCGTCGAAGTGCTCGACCGCCCTGTTCGCGGCGGTGAAGGTCTTCGGTTCTTCCAGGACCATGTCCTTGTAGAGCCCATCGACGGTGGTGACCTGTCGGCCGGCCTGGATACGGGCGAGCAGCTTCAGCGCCTTGGCGCCGTCGCCGTTCGCGCCGATACCGAGCCGGGTGTGCAGGGCTGCGGCGAACTGGGTGTAGCCATCATGGAACTTCAGGCCCGGGAATCGCTTGGTGACCTGCTGGTGTATGAAACGATCGCCGGCGAACGGGTCCAGCAGGGACAACTCGAACGGTCCGTTGATGGTGGCCAGGTGTTTGCCGAGGTCGTTGAAGCTGATCGCGGAGACCGCGGCGTAGTACAGCCGCAGGGCGGTGAACCGTTCGTCGGCGTCGTTGCGCCAGGTCATCGCGACGGCGGACCAGGTGCTGGAGTGCTGGCCGCGCAGGACGTCGTCACGCAGTCGGCCGGTCCCGGCCTCACGGCTCGTGTCGACCTTGCCCCGCATGTAGGACAGGATGTTGCGCTGCTCGCTGCTGCGGGCACGTCCGGTCACAGCGTCGTTGGAGGCCCCGTTGAACGGCGTGTTGCTGTCCATCATCAGGGCGACGTAGGCATCGAGCAGCGTGGACTTGCCGGTGCCGCTCGCGCCGCTGATCAGAGTCGCGGTCTCCGCGAATGCGATGGTGTGGTGGCCTTCAAAGCCGCCCCAGTTGACCAACTGGAGCGACTCGACGCGCCACTGCTGGGTACCGATCTCGGCGTCCGGCCTGGCACGCACGGACTGCAGGGGAATACTCACGGCTGCCTGTCCTCCTGGTCCGGGCCACTGTTGTCGCCGGTCCCAGGTCCACCGCTTCGGGTTCGGACGAGGCTTTCGTACAGCTCCTGCACGCGGTTGACGGGCAACAGGACCTCGATGATCGATGAGATGCGGTACCGGTCGTCCTCGCTGCTCTTCAACAGGATGTCGCTGGTGACCAGCGCCTCGACCGCGCGACGGGCAGTTTTCTCGTCGTTGAGGTGGTTGGTGTTACTCGCGGGCCGGTAGTTAGCGATCTCCTGGACAAGATCCTCCGCATCCACGAAAACCACGTCCTCGCCGGACGCCCGTTTGCTGCGGAACACGGCCCGGAGATGGACCATCAGGATGGTCTGCTCCCGGTTGTAGGTGGTGTCGTGCAGCACCGTGGGGAACACGCCGCCACCGTCCGGACTCGCCTGCCGCTTGTACGCCACCTCGTAATCGCCGCTGACGACCAGCTGCAGGAAGATGTCGTTGAACCGTGACTCCAGCAGGCTTCGGTTCTCCATCAACACCCGCCAGTCCTGCGGGTGTCGTTCGGCGGAGATGTACCGCTTCTTGAGTAGCGACACGAACGTGCGCCGCACCTCAAGGGCCAACTGACCGCAGTCGCCCTCGAACAATGCCTGCGGCCCGTCATCGTCCAGCATCCGGTCGAGGTCGTCCCAGGAGCCGTCGTGATCCGCGCTGTCGGCCTCGTCCAGGTCCGGGTCAGTCATCGGCTCCTCCTTGGTTGTCGTCGCCCAAGGCGGCCAGCTGCGCCTGCCCGAATTTCAACCGGGGGCCTTCGAACGTGCGGCGGCTGCCATCGGGGCGGACTGCCTCGAATGTCTCGCTCTCGTCGTCTTGTGCTGGGTCGAGGGCATGCACTGCCGCCGCGATCTGGATCAGACCAAGGACCTCGACCGGGCGGCGCAGTTCGTCGGACACGCCACGGAAGACCTCGCCGGCGGTGACCGAAACAGCGCCGTCTCGCAGACGCTCGTACAGTGCGGCGCGGAACTCGGCCAGGCTGGGACCGCCTTGCTGGCGCAGTTGTTCCATGCTCAGGGGCGGCACCGCGTCGTCACCGTGGCCGCGCAACGGCGGTGGCGGCGCGTAGTCGTCGGGGTTGTAGAAACGCTGCCGCAGATGCGCCAGTTCCAGCGACGGCAGCCCCAACACCATGTCCAGTCGTGATCGGGCTCCGGATACCTGCATCCACGCTGCCAGCTCGGCCTTGACCCGCCGCAGCGCGTCGTCGAGCTCGCGGTCCCGGATGGCGTCGTGTCGGGTGATGTGCGCCCGTAAGGTCGCTGACAGCCGGCGGCGTTGCTCCAGCACGACATCGATGCCGTGCCGGATCCCCACCACCGTGTTACGGAACTCTCGCGCCTCTAACGGCGTGAGCGCCTGCGCGAACGAATGCTGCAAGATCGAGCCCAGGTCGTCGCGCAGCTCCTTGAGCAGCCGGTCGTCACGTAGCAGCTCCACGGCGCCGGTGAACGCGCGCCCTTCCTGAGACTCCGCCATCAGGTCGCTGGACCGCGTCAGGTAGCTGTCCAGCACCTCGCCGGTCCGGCGTGTCTCCTCCCGGAACTCGGCCACGATGCCGCGGTGGATCGCCTTCACCGACTCCGACACGCGCATGAAATCGGCCGGCAGCTGCGCGATCAGGTCCCGCAGGTTCAGGTACTCCTCGATGAGCCGATCGTCCGGCAAAGGATCGATCGCCCCACCAGCAGCGATTCGTTCACGCTCCGCGGTCAGACGCCCGATCTGATCGTCAAGTCGCCGCAGCCGATCCTCCCGATCCGGGTTGGCGTCCATCGCGCAGCGACGTGCCGCCTCGAGGATGGTGCGGATTCGCGATTCGCTGAACATCGACCTGCTCCCGGACAGCCGGTGCACATAGTCGATCGCCTCCTGGGCGTGCGACGTGAGCGAGTACTCCTCCGCGTTGTCGTCGTTGGCCGACAGCACCAGCCACTGCTCGTCCACCCACCGGCGGCACAGCACCCGCGCCGGACCGTCCGGGACCGCCTCACCCGCCGACCGCAACTCGGCCAGATAGATCGCCACCTGGGCGTGGAAACGCTCGGCCGCGATCACGTCCTGATCGCGGCTGAAGGACGCGATGAAGATGGACAACACGACCGGCGCCCACTTCCGCTTGGCGAGCAGCGTCAACGTCGGCTTAGCGAAGGCCACGCGGACGCGCGCAAGCTCACCCGCGATGTCACTCACCGGCCCGGCACCTCCTCGTTCGACCGCCGACCCACCCAAGATCAAGGCGTAGTCGATGCCACACGCAATGTAAGTCAAGGCTGCGACATTTTTGAATTGCTCGATCGATCGACCGGGAGCCGCCGTTTGGTCGGGCCTGGCTACAAAGGGCCGGGCCAGATGGAGCGGCTGGACCGCTCACGTTTACCCGGCCGACACGAGGACCGACCACGCCGTCGAGGGGAACGTGCTGGCCGCGATCGCCGCCGCGGCCCTCGGCGTACAGGAGGCCTTCGGTGCGCTCCGCAAGACCCGTCTGACCGCAGCAGTCCTCCGGTCGAGAAAGTCCTGCAACTCGGGATTCATCGCGTTCCGCATGCTGGCGGAATTTGTGCGATATACCTAGGTGCGACGATCACGTAGCGCACTGTAGTGCGATGATCGAGGCCGGTGAACCCTCCTCGATGGCTCATGGGAGGAGCCCTTCCTGGAGATCCTCGTCAACGAGCGACGCCCGCTCTGCGGCAGTTGCCCACGCAACCTGGCTGCCGCTGGAGGTCCGAGACACGACGAGGACGTTGTCAATTCGCTCAGCGACGGCGCGCATGTGGGTGATCACGGCGACAAGACGGCCGCCGAGGGTTTGCCGGGACAGTGCCTCGATGGCGTCGTCGAGGCTGTCCGCGTCGAGCGTGCCGAATCCCTCGTCGAGGAAGAGCGCATCGACACGGCCTCCAGCGCGGCCCGCCAGCTGGACGACGGCCAGTGCCAACGACAGGCTGGCTTGGAAGGTTTCGCCGCCGGACAGCGTGCGCACGTCCCGTGGTTGGCCGGTGTGCCGGTCGATGATCCGGAAGTCCTCGGCGAACGCGAACCGGCGTCCGCTCATCGCGAGCAGTTGCTCGGTGGCGAGTCCGAGGAAGGCGCGTTGTCGCTTGGCCACGACCAGTGCCGGGAACTGGGCGTTCGCAAGCAAGCTGGCCACTTCCCGGAGGGCTTCCACGACGGGCGTTGCACGGGTGATCCGGTCGTCGAGGTCGGCGGCGATGGGCAGTTCGCGTCGGGCCCGGGTGAGGTCGCTCTCGGCGCGGTTCGCGTCGGAGACCGCCTGTGCCCATGCGTCGTCGAGAGCATTGGCGTCCGGGGCACCTGCAGTGTCCAGCACCGCGGCGGCGGCCCTTTCGTGACGGGTCACTTCACCGGCCGCCTGGGTTGCGGTAGCGGCGAGAGTTTGCGCCGTCTCCTCGACGATGGTTTCGAGGTCCGCGCCCCACTCCGCCACTTCGGAGAGGTGTTCGGTCCAATGCTTGAACGCAGGAAGGGCCGGAATTCGCGCTGTGAGGCCGAGGGTATCTACGGCGTTGCGAAGCGTGCTGTACAGCGTCCGTAGCTGTTGTTCGATCGGTGCGGCAGCTCGCTCGACCTGTTCCAAGTGGCGGGTCGCCAGTTCCGCCTGCTGTTCCCGGAGTTTCCCAAGGCCGGACGAGAGGTCGGTGTGGTGGTTCGCAAGTTTCTCGGCGTCGATGGACCAGACTGCGATCCGACCGAGCATGCGTTCCAACGACTCGTCGTGCAGCGGTACCGCAAGGTGGTAAAGGGCCGGGAGTTCCAGAATGCTGGCGGCCAGCGCGTCGAACTCGTCATTGAGCCGTTTCTGGTCCGTGGCGAGTTCCTCATAACGGCGTTTGAGTGCGACGCCGGTGGCGTCACGCGCGGTCCTGGCGACCGTTGCGGCGTCGCGGGCCGTCTGGGCCTTTTCCGCCGTCACCGTCTTACGTTCGCCGGCGTCCGACAGCTGCTGTACGAGATCTCGGAACAGGTCGTCATCCGCGACGTCGTCAGTCGGCGCGGTGTCCAGCTCCAGCAGCCGTTGCAATTGGGCACGTGTTTCAGCGAGTTCGGTGCGTTTGGTGTTGACTTTCGTTTCCAGCCGATTTGCCTGCTTGTTCTGCTCGCTCAGCGTTGCCTGATGACCGGCGCGACGAAGTTGTACGTCGAGAAGGTCCTGACGCCTGGCCTCGACCGCTTCATCGAGCGGCCCCTGCTCCGGCGCCCTGGGGGCGGCATAGTCCGGCGGGAGGCTTCGCTCGCAGATCGGACATGGGTCGCCGGGCGTGCACGTCGACGCGGCGAACACAGCGGAGCTGGCCCGTACCGCGGCGTTCAGCATCTCCTCCGCCTCGCGCTGCCGCAGCTCCGCAACGCCGATGGCTTCCTCCACATTGAGGATGTCGGCTTGGGTGGCCTCGGCGGTCGTCTTGAGTTCTGTCAGCTCTTTTTCTGCACGATGGAGTGCGGCATGCCGTCGTCGGAGCTGCTGCACGAGTGCGCGAGCGTCGGTGAGGCGTCGCTGAAGATCGCCGACAGTCTCGGCGGCGGTGTTGGCTTCGGTGTCGGCCGCCGTGGCGGCTGCGTCCAGTCCGTCGAGCACGGGTTGCTGCTGTTCGAAGACCGTACGGTCACCGGCCAGCTTCCGCTCGACGTCGGCGAGTCGTCGTTGCTCTTTGATGAGCCCGGGGAGTCGCCGGCGCGCGGCCTGCAGGACCGTGCGGGCGTTGACCAGCGCGGTGGGGCTTCGTCCCGCGCCGTTCGCGATCGCAATCTCCTCCTCCGCCCGCTGTACCTCCTTCTCTTGCACACCAATGGCTTCCATGACCTGCCGTCGTGCGAGGCCGATCTCCTCTGCTCTGGCGGACAATCGATGCAGATCGCCGGTACCGGCGGTGAGCCGGTGCTGCCGAAGTCGATCGGCGTGGGTCGTTGCTGCGGTCGCCAAGGCCCGGGCCTGATCGCGGTTGCGTGACGCGGTCGAGTGTTCCTGGCGCGCCTTCTGCAGGCGGTCACGCCGTCCGGCGGCGACCGCGAGTTGCTTTGCCGCCGTTTCGGCGGCTGCTGCCGGGTCGGGCAGAAGTCGGTCGCGATCGCGGTGGAGTACGTCGAGTTGCGGCCGGAGACGGTCGTGGCATTCGATGGCTTCTGCACGGACGGTGTCGAGCAGGTCGATGCCGAGCAGCCCCTTGAGGATGGCGGTCCGATCCTCCCGGTTGGTGTGGAGTAGTGCTTGGAATCGGCCTTGCGGCAGTACGACGGCCTTGAGGAAGGCGTCGTGGGTCAGTCCGAGGAGCCGTTCGATGGTGGAGTTGACCTGTTGTTTCGTGTCGTACCGTTGTCCGGTGTCTAAGCAGATCAGCTCGTGCCGCGACGCCGGCGATGTCGCACGGAAGGCAGATCGCGTGACCTGCCAGGTCTGGTTGCCGCACACGAAGGTGAGGCGGACCTGCATTGACGGCACGCCGTCGGCGATCAGGACGGCGGCGTTGCGCTTGTCCCAGGTGCATCCGCCGTACAACGCGAAACAGAGCGCTTCGAGGATGGACGACTTCCCGGCGCCGGTATCACCCAGGATCGCCAGCAGCCCGACGTCGCTGAAGTCGATCGTCTGCTCGGCGGTGTAGGACCGCAGTCCACGGATGGTGAGCTGCAATGGCCTCATCGTGTGGCCTCCGCCCCGTCGGCGGGTCCGGTGACCAGAAGAGCCTCTTCGGCGAAGATCGCCTTGGTTCCGGTGTCCACGGCGTCGATCAGTGTTGTGAACGTCTGCATCACGGTGGCCTGGTCCGCTCGACGGGTTCCGCGTTCGCTCAGGTATTCGGCGAACAAGCCGGCCAGGTCGAGGTCCACCTCGGTCGCCGTAGCGTCCGCCGAGACGATCTCGACCTGTTCACCCGCGATGATCGGATCGATCTGCAAGACCGTGGCGCGGGGCAGGAGCTGCCTGACCTGCTCGTTGAGCGTGGGCACGTGGACATCGGTCTCGACCGCCAGAAGGCACAGATCGTCGCCGACCTGTGGTGCCACCGCGGCGAGGTCGGTGAGCGTGCCACGGAATTTCCGTAGTCGGCGCCCGCCGCCGAGCTTCACCGTTTCGATGCGAGCCGGCCTGCCGGGTTCCGCCTCGACGAGGACGACGCTCTTCTCGTCGTAAATCTCCCCGAAGTCCAGCGCGATCGGCGAACCGGCGAACCGGCCGGTGGCCTTCTTGCCCGGCAGCGGCTGAGGCTTATGCAGATGGCCGAACGCGGCGTAGGTAACAGACGGAAGGTGGTCGAGGTCCGTCGCGTACGTCTCGTCGATGTGCATGCCGCGCTCGCTCCCGCAGTACTCGGCACCTCCCACGTGGAGGTGGGCAGCAAACACCGCGAACTCGGTGCGGGGATCGAGGTTGTCCATAAGCACGCTGCCCAGCGAGGCTTCAATGCCGCGGATCTGGGCGTTGTAGTCGGTGCCCCAGCGTGAGGGGTCGCCGAAGCCGTCCGTCATCTGATGTGCGTGCTGGAACGGAAGCGCCGCCAGACGGACCGTTTGTCCGTTGGCGGTCGGGAATCGGAACACAGAGCGGTTCGGATCAAGGCGGTCGACGAAGTGCACCCGGCTGGCGTGACCCGACAGGCGTCCGAGCAGGTTGAACACCGCGAACAGGCTCGGTGAGTCATGGTTGCCGCAAACCACCACGACCGGCGCGATGGCTCCAAGTTCGGCGAGCACCTGGCCGGCCCGAACCATGTCCTCGGTGGCCGGTCGGCCGTGGTCGAACAGATCGCCGCTGTGGCAGATTAAGTCGGGACGGAACGACCGCGCCACACCGACGATCTCGGCCAGCACGGCATCGTGGTCGGTGGCACGTGAGTGGCGGTAGAGCATTTTGCCGAGGTGCCAGTCCGATGTGTGCAAGAGCTTCATCGTCGTCCTTCGCGGAGGAAGGAAGTTCGCATGATGATCAACTTCGCGGCTTGATCACCGAACCTCCTATGTGGCTCTTAAGTTTGGCAGAACATGGAAGTAAGTCAAGTGGCATGGTAGCGTTGCGTCATGCCAAGCATGGCCGAAGTCAAGGCGGCGATGGCGGACGTTGCTGCACTCCAGGAACGGCTGGCCACGGCGGTGAGCACGGACGACCACACCGAGGTCGATCAGCTGCTCGCCGAGTTGTCGGTGGCCGAGAAACGTCGCAACCGACTCCTGCAACGAGCCTCCACAGGGACGGGGGGAACGTTCGACGCCGCTCCACCTGTGCGGGAGCAGGTGGCCGCCGTGCTCGGACTGCTCACGAGGCCGTCCTCGGTGTCTCTCATCCGGGACGTCGCCGCCGGGCGATACGGCGAGAACATCCAGCCGAGCCGCCTCGCGTCACTGCGTCGTGACGAGCAGCGGTCCTGGCGTGCTGCACACCGAGACGACGGCGCGACCACGCGACCGTTGGGCCGTCCGGTGTACGTCGTGCCGGCGCTGACCTATGACCGCTTCGCCCCAGTGCGCGGCATGCTGGCCCTCTCCAGCTGGCCGCTCGACGTTCGCCTCCTCGCGCCAGCGAGCCCTCGCGTTGACATCCTGCATGTCACCATTCGGCTCATCGACGAACTCGATCGCGCCGGCGACGCACCCTGGACACCCAACCTCCGCAGGCTCGTCTGGCGCTTCGCCCGCTCAGTGGCCGGCGCAATGGACACGCGAAGCAGATTCGACTACTCCCATGTCCGCGCTGCCGCAGAACGCGAACTGCAGCAGATCGCGGACACCGATACCGCCGAACGCGAGCAGGCCGCCCGCCGCGCTCGCGCTCAGCTCGACGCGGACTCGCAGCTGTTCGGCACAAACCTGCGCCTGGCCGATCAGCCCTCCACGGAGGCCACTGGATGATCTTCACAGACGCCCGCGAACGTCTTGAGCATTTTCGCGGCGACTTCCCCGCCAAATCAATGGACGCCCGCCGGATCGCTGGCCTCCTTGACGCACCCGGTTGCCCTCGACGCCAGGTTGTCGACGCTGCGTCAGTCCCGTTGAAGGACCTGGCCAAGCTGATCGGGTGCAAACCGCTGGCGCCAAGTCCGTTCGCCCTGCAACGAGGGATCCGGTTCGAGCAGAACGTCATCTCGGACGCCATGACCCCGCTCGTCCCACTCGTGCGGGAGCATCTCGGGCTCGACGTTCGTGACGTCCGTCAGCAACTTCTGTCAACGCCTCAGGCCCGATCGCAGTACCCCGCGATTAGAGGCGTGCAGGCCGTCACCGACCTTCGCTTGAGGCTGACCCGTGAGGCCGTCGCCGCGATGCTCGACGGCGAGCAGCACGCTATCAATCTGTTGCACCATCCGTATCTGGAGCTCTCGCTCGGAGACATGCCCGCGTATCTCGAACCTGACCTCCTGGGCTATGCAGCCGCACAAGCCCTATCTCCGATTGAGATCAAGTCCTTCCCGTGCATCGATGGCGTCGCCGACCCCGTCAAGACGGCCGAAGCAGCTCGACAAACCGCGGTGTACGTCATCGCGCTACGCCGTCTCGTTGCTTCCTTCGGCCACGAACCGGACCGAGTTGCTAGCCGCGGCCTGCTGGTCATGGCGCGCGACTTTGCCCTCACGGCCACGGCAAGCGTTCTCGATCTCCGGCCTCAAGTATTGCGACTCAATCGACTGCTCAACGATTTTCCTCATGTCACCCATCTCGCGCCTCGGGTGCCAACGGCCATCAGTCTGCCGGCACTTCCCGACAAAGACGCAAACGAACAGCAGCAGCTTGACGCCGCGAAGCAGGCGAAGGAGGCTATCGGGGCGCTCGACATGCGCTTCGGCGACGGCTGCCCTAGCTGCGCCATGTTCGACTTCTGCCGCAGTCAGGCACGCAGCGAAAACCAGGTCGCGCAACTGGGCACCGAAGCAGCGAACCTTTGCGGCGACGTCGGGACGGTCAGCCACGCGCTCGCCCTCGCCTCGGGCGAACGGGCGCCGCTCGGCTCGGCCGAGTCAGCCGTTGCCGACGAGCTCCGACGCGCTGCACTCGCGGTGCAATTGGCAGGCGCTCCAGCATGAGCGTCGACACCTATCTCGGACTCAGAGCAGTCGCTCTCGGCCGAGCCGTACCACGCGCAACTCGCCGGCACGTTCACTTGGCCGCCGAACCACTGGTCGTCGTCGGCTATCACATGCCAGGTGACCCCGGCGCTCCCATCGGCCTGATCTACGGCAACCATCGCAACGGCGCGCGCACGGCCGTCGTGGGCGAGCCAAGGAATGGCAAGCTGCGATTCACTCAACTCGCGGACTTCGCCATGGATCTGAACGGCTACTTCGGCCGCTACATCCAAGGGGTGCCCTCACGGTCAGCCCGACGCACTGCCAGCGCTCGCCAGATGCCACCCGCGCCCCAGCTCATTCTGCCGAACGCGGCCACCGCCCAGTGGTTGTGCGACGTGATGGGTCGCAGGCTGCGTACGCTGGACATCGAGGGCGAGTACGCGGTTCACCCCGCGCTGCCGAACATCGGGGCGCACCTCTCCTTTTTCGCCAGTCAACGCGTCCCCGGCTCATCGCTGGTGCTGCCGTTGACCGACCTGCTGTCACAACATTGGACGACAGGGCAGCTGGACGCGCTTGACGCCGACCTGGCCGTGCAACTGGCATGGATCGATAATCCGGCCGGAATCGAGGAAGCCCAGCGTGCCCTGCCCGCCGGACCGGTACCGGATGGCGGCTGGGAGGAGAAGGACCTCAGCGACGCGATCAAGGCGTTCCAGCGCCTCAGCGACAGCGGCAGCAACATCACCCGTGCCAGCGAACCCATGAAGATCACTGTCGAGGCTGCGTTGCATCCAGCTTGGCAGGCTTGCTGGGACGCCGTCGAACTGCTCCACCGGCTTCCGGTCGCTGACAGCGTTCAAGATCGCTGGGAGATGGACCGCTACCAGTGGCATCGGCACGCTGAACGGGTGCGCGCCAACAATGCGTACTTCAGCCGACGTCCACAGGAACTTCAGGTCATGCGACTGCTGACAAGGCTTGAGCGCCTCACCGCCAACCTCACCCGCGACATGGCCCTCGATGACCCTCTGGTCATGGCAAACTACATCGCATCTGGAGACGCCCTATCGGGCGAGATCACCCGACGTGATGCCGCAGGAAACCGACCGTCGTTGTCGCTCCGGCCCGATATGCCATTCCGTCGTCCCGTCGGCACCGAACTGCACTGGTTCGCCGAACCTGTACGAAGGCCCGATGGCCTCACCAGACCCATGGTGACAGTCGAAGTGACCTCGGCCGACGAGACGAACGTTGAACTCCGCGTCGTTCGCGGTGCGGTCCGCCAAGACCGGCGGCGCCTCCTGCCACAGATCGGCGATCGAGTCGTTTTCTCTCAGTTCGGACGTCGAGAATTCCGCCGGGACACACTCCCGGCCGAGCTGCCATGGACGCATGTCGGAGTCGAAGGAACCGGCCGATGAATGCCGCCGTCTCTCCCGCCGTGCAGCACCAACTCGCCACCGATCAAATCTGGCAGCACCTGCAGGACGGCGACCGGGCCGTGGTGGTGAATTCTCCGCCCGGGGCAGGGAAGTCGACTCTTGTACAAGCGACCGCTCAACGCCTCGCCTCGACCGCGCAGGTCCCGGTCATCACTCAAACAAACGATCAAGCCGACGACCTCGTCCGAGGCTTTAGAGCGCGGCTCGCTTCTACCGGCATCCAAGTCGGGCGCCTACACCGGGAAGACTACGACCCGCCTCCGGACTGGCGCGCCTCCAACGACATCCTGGATCTCGAAGACTGCCAAATCATCGTTGCTCCGGCGGACAAATGGGCGTACGTCGAATATGACGAGCCATGGCGGCTCGGCATCATCGACGAGGCATACCAGGTCTCGTCTGTACACCTTGCCAAGATCGGGTCCCGGTTCGACCGTCTACTGCTCGTCGGGGATCCTGGCCAACTGAGCCCGTTCAGCCCAGCCGAAGAAGCAGCGTTGCGGATGACAGGAAGCTGGCCACTCGCCACGGCCGCCGGCACGGTCCTGACCAATCATCCCCAAACACCACGCGTCCAGCTTCCTGTGTCGTGGCGACTCCCCGCGGGTGGAGCGAGCATCGTTGCCGCCAGCTTCTACACCCAACCCTTCCGAGCCGGCGCTGCCGAGGAGGAGCGCGGACTCTGGTTCCCCATACGAACAGCCCGCGACGACCGCCTGGAGCAAGTCATCCAGACTGCCCGACAGCACGGATGGTGTCTAGTCGAGCTTCCGCCAGCCCATCTTCCTCGGACTGACCCCGAATGTGTTCAGGCCATCACCGAGATCGTCCGTCACCTGCTTATCAGCCGAACTCGATTCGTCGACGGCGACCAGCAGCACCCGCTTGCACCCGAGCACATCGCTGTTGGTGTCACCCACAGAGACCAGCGTGCGCTGCTTCGTACTGCCATCGATCAGATGAGCGCCTCCCTCGGCGTTGGACCGGGGACGATCACCGTCGACACAGCCAACAGACTGCAAGGCCGCCAGTTCGAAGTCGTCATCGCCTGGCACCCGCTCTCCGGACGACGGGACGCATCCCAGTTCCACCTTGAGGCAGGCCGCCTCTGCGTCCTCGCATCTCGTCACCGTCAGGCATGCATCGTCGTAACCCGAGGCGGGATCCGAGCACAACTCGACTCATACCCACACAACGAACCGGTATGGCTCGGCACCGTTTCTCCAGAAGTCGATGGGTGGGAAGCCAATCACCGATTTCTCGACCTGCTCACCCCGATGAGAGTCACACTGTGACCAGCTGATCGAGTCTGCGGTGCCAATAGTTTTCATACCTGATCTGTGAGCATGGGCTTCGCGAGTTTGAGGCAGCGTGGTCATGGCCTTCCGACCGGGCTACCTGCTTGCCGGCTGCCTGCAGCTCGGCCAGCAGCAGCTCGTGCAGCCGCTGCCACACCCCGGCCCGGTTCCACTCCTCCAGCCGCCGCCAGCAGGTCATCCCCGAGCCGGACCCCAGCTGTTGGGGCAGGAACTCCCACTGGATGCCGGTGTGCAGCACGAACAAGATCCCGCCCAGCACCTGCCGGTCCGGGATCCGCTTGCGTCCCGGGTGCCGTGGGTTGCGTTCAGGTTTGGGCAGCAGCGGCTCGATGCGCTGCCACAGCCCGTCCGGCACGATCCACGGCGGCTGCTCGCCACGCCTCACGGCCCGACATCGTAGACCACCCTCTACAAGGGACGACAGGCCCGGAGACTATTGTTAGGAACTTTTAGTACGCCGTTGACACGTTCCAGCAGGGCGGTCGCGGGGGCGCGGCGGGGCTGCTGGGGTCACGTGGAGCAGGTCACTAGTGCAGGGTTCGGTCAGCGCAGCCATCCCAGGAACCGGCGATGGAGTAGACCAGCGGGAGCCCAGCCCATGTCCTGGCTCGCAGCAACCATGCAGGAGCCCATGTACAGGGCGAGGGAGATGGGAGCGCGGTCGAACTCGGCTCGCAGCTCGTGGCGTCGTGTGCGGCAGGGCCAGGGGGCGCCGCACCTGGCGCAGGTCCAGATTGGCAGAACCGGTCCGTGCGTGGTCATGACGCCTCGCCGGGCCGGTGCCCTCGCCTAATCGGTACGCGGTGTCTCGACCGGCAGGGGCAGCCGACCGCCGCAGCGGCGGTCTAGCTTGATTTTTCTCCGTGGCCACACCGGCCGGTGTCTACGTTCCGGGGTCAGGGTGTAGGGGACGATCTGCTCAGCCGACATGGTCTCTGATGGCCGCCAGCGGGTCTCCTGAAAGAAGGTCACGTCGCGCTCCTCCTGCTGGTGGTTTCCTGCTTCCGGCTCTTGGCAACGCTCTCGGGGTCGTGCTTGGCTGGCCGTTCGCGCGGACGTCGACAGGCGTGGAATCGCCCGACGGTTATGGACGTGGATTTCCCGGTTCGCGCATCGCGATCTGCTTGGCCGACTGTCTGCCGGGCGGCGGGGTGCATTCGGGGCAGCTGAGGGACGCTCCGCAGGTGCGGCACCATTGCAGCGAGCGCTTGAAGGTGAGCAGCCCGGCGAGGAATCCGAGCACAAGCGCTGCGCTGATGGCCGCGATCGAGGTCAGGTTCATGGCGTGCCTTTCCGGACGCTGGTGTCGGCATCGTTGATTTGGTCCCGTGCTGGGCGGGCGCAGCTGTGCCCCCCGCGTGAGGTGGGCGGGGTAGTGATCGGGTATCGACGGACGTCAGGTGGTCGGCGGGGCTGGTTGCGGAGCCTCTGGTGGACGGAAACCGCTCGGCAGGGCGTAGGTGGGCAGCGGGTCACCGATGATGCGCAGCATCATGCGGTTGCCGTTGAACCGGGTTCTGCCGTGGAGCCAGCGATCATTGAGCAGGATGTAGCCGTGGCCCTCACGTAGGTCAATTGGAATGGTGTGCTGCTGGACGAGTGCGCGAAGTCGGTCGATAGAGGGCATGAGCATCGGCGCGAAGCGCGCAAGCTCGTCGAGGCGCAGCCGGACCGCTATCCGGCCTTCGGTTGTCTGTTCGAAGACCGCGCCAAGGTGGCCGGATCCTCCGCCGAAGTACGCGGATCGGGGCTGGGACAGCGCCGCGAGTATGGCGGGTTCGGTGCGGGCGATCTCGTCGTAGAGGTCGCGTCCGTCGACCAGATGAGTGCGTCCACCGGTCTGCGCCGGTCGAAGACATGCCAGCATCAGGACGCGCGGTGGCCGGCATACGGCCGATCCTTCGGTGTGGGGCCAGAGCGCCCGGTCGGTGAAGCCCGCCACGCTGGTTCTTCCGTCGTTGGGCGATGGCCGCTGGGCCATGGTGGTCACTCCGTCGGAGTCGCTGTCGCGGTGCCTGCGGATTTTGATCAATGCTCGGGCTGTACAGAGCAGATCGTCGCTCTCGGCTCCGCCGTGGAAGATCGTGGTGCCGTGCGTGGTAAGGCCACTCAGGATGCGAGCTGCGCTCCCCGGGTCGCATAGGTCGACATGGGGCAGGTCGTCGACGTCGCGCATCTGGTCACCTCCGGTGGGTCGCGTCGTCGGCGTTCACGATGGCTGCACCTACCGCTTGGTTCAAGTGACGGATTGTCAACCCGAGGCGCCCGATGTTGAGCAATGGCCGTGCTACGTTCCGGACGGTCCAGGTCCTGCGCTAGTGGAGGGAAGCTGGTCGATGAGCTACCAGCCGCATGTGTTCCCTGTCTCCGTCAAGGGCGTCGTGGTTCGCAACGGCCGGGTGCTGTTGCTACGCAACGAGCGCGACGAGTGGGAGCTGCCGGGCGGGAAGCTGGATCTCGGTGAGGAGCCGGCGGAGTGCGTGGCCCGGGAGATCGCTGAGGAGGTCGGCTGGCAGGTCACCGCTGGCCCGCTGCTGGACGCTTGGCAGTATCACATCCGCGACGGCGTCGACGTCCTGATCATCACGTACGGCTGCCACGTCGGCACCGACGCCGATCCGGTCGTCAGCCAGGAGCACAAGGAAGCCGGCCTGTTCACCGAGGCCGAGGTCGCGGCGCTGCGCATGCCAGACGGGTACAAGAGGTCCATCGCGACCTGGTACGCCAAGCTCAGTACCCGAGGTCATGTAGGCGGTCGACGATGCGGTGCGGCGGTTGCGGGGCGACGGTCGGCCGCTGGAGCGCGTCGCCGCTGTGCCCGGCTTGCCATGCCATCGCCGGTGCCGCCCTGCCGGTCCCTGTCCAGCGCCGTGGCGGCTCGGCCTTGTGGTTGTGGACCAGCGATACCGCACGGGCCGCGCTGGCCAGCGGCGATCTCGCGGTCATCATTCGCGCCTACCGGGCCGCGACCGGTGTGAGCCAACGGCGTCTAGCGGAGTTGCTCGGCTAGACCCCACCTACATTTCGATGATCGAAACGGGACGGCGGGAGATCAGCGACGTCGCCACCCGGCTACGTATTGCCCGCCACCTCGGCCTGCCTGCGCACGCGCTCAGGATAAGCGACCCCGACGACGCCGACTTCACCGCGATGCTCCAGTTCGGCGAGTCGACCATCCGCCTCGCCGCGATCGCACGCCAGTCCGGTCATGGCGCCGAAGCCGTCAACGAGCTCTGGCCGCTGGTCACCCGCTTGGGGAGCCGGGTCGCCGACGGGCATGTTGAGCGAGATGTGATGCTCCTGCTTGCACATGCCCGCGCCGAACTCGGCGTCTCACTCGGCCACGTCTTGCCCGAGGAGCGACTGGTCAGTGCCGCCCGATGGACCGGCCGGGCGCTGTGGCTGGCCGAACACCTCCATGACCAGGACCTGCTCGCCTTCACCCTCCGGGTACACGGCAACGAGCTGCGCAAGGTCGAACGGCACACCGCCGCCGTTGCCCGACTTCGACGCTGAGTGGAACTGGCGCCTGATCCCGACCGGGGTGCCGCCCTGGTACAGCTCGCCCGAGCAGCCGGCGAACTCGGGGACCCCGCCCTGTTCGACCACGCCATCACCAGCGCGTGGCGACTGGTCGACGCGAGACCCGGCACAGGGCTCACCAGCCTGCACGCCCTCCATGAAGTGCACTTGCGCGGGCTGGTCCACACACGTCGACCCGACCTGGCCACCGACTTGCTCGATCGCCACCGTATGTCCACCACCGCGATACCACCGCAATGGCAGGCGATCCTCCACGTCACCACCGGCGAGGTGCTCCTGGCCCGCGCCGATGCTTCCCAGGCCGAAGCGGCGTTCCAGGCTGCCATCACCATCGCCGAGGAGCACCGCCTACCTCACCAGATCCAGCGCACCCTCCGGGCCTGCACATCGCACCTTCCCGCTGTTGGAGAACTCGCGCGCCAAGCGCTCGAAAGGCTCCGCATCCCCGAGCCCAACCCGGCCGGCACCCCGGCACCAATAATCGGCACTATGCGCTGAGGTATCGGGCGGCAGGGCCCGTCGTCGGCTCACCACCTGGGGTTTGCGGTGTCGATAGGTGCACCATGTCCGCGTGGCGAAGACGGTGCAGGGCCGACTGACGAAGATCGAACGGGACCTGCTGGGCAACAAGCCCCTGCGCGATTGTCTGCGTCAGTGCGTCTCGCTCGGCGGCGACCTGCGTTCGGTCCGGCTGCGGGACTTGGCGATGAAGGAGTTGATGGGCTATCGGAGGGCGCCGAGATTCTCTCCTACCGCACCGTCAGCCCGATCTTGCTGGACGACGCCCAGACGTTCCGGCACCCCATCTCCGGCGGCGGCGTAAGCTGACGGGTGGCACGGCTACGCGTGCCCGCTCCGAGTCGTGCTGGCCCGCGTCCGGCACGGCGGCGAAGACAAGGTTCCCACCCGAATCGCGTAGCAGCGTTTCGCCAGGTCAGTCATGTACCGACGGCGGGACCGGACGTGGGACGTCCCGCGAGACGGAGCACATGATGACCCGTAACCGCCGCCGCAAGACCGCGATCCGCGCCCACCAGGCCGAGACCGGCAGCCGGTACATGGTGGCCCGCAGGCAGCTTGCCGAACCCACTTCACCGGCGTCAGCGCCCGTCGCTGAGCCACCCGCCGGAGTCGAGATCCTTCCTCCGCTGGCCGCCTGGAACAGGCCGCATGACTGTCGCTGGTGGGCCGAGACGACTGCCGCCCACGGGCCGCTGATGGCATTGACCATCAGCCGCGGCGACCGGTGGTGGGAGCTGGACGACTTGGCCCGGGAGGTCGCCGGAGCGCTGCAGGACCGCCCCACCCAGGAGCGAGGCCTCTGGATCAACCATGGCCGGTACTACGTGACCAAGCGGGAGCACCTTCCCGGCATCGCCGCAGCACTCGATGCCGCCGGCGCGCTGTCGCGGCTGACCGTCCGAGCCGTACCTGACGCAGCCCACTGCGAGCACGCCAACTGCCGCCGTCGCCGGGGAGAGCCGCCCGTTCAGCGCGCCGAATCGGCCGGGCCGGCCGAAGCACCGCCCGCCGTGGTGTTCGGGCCGATGCCGAGCCTTGCCGAGATCATGGAACAGCACCGGCTGCTGAGCTACTTCGGATTCGGTGTCTTCCCGAGCATCGGCCAGACGTATGCGCAGTACCGAGTCGAACTCGCCGCTGAACGCGCCAGGCTGGCTGAGCATGAGGAATCGGTGCAGGAGATCGCTATTTGGCTGCACGACAACGTCAGGCCGATCATGAAGCCCACGATTGGCAGCTACACCATGAAGCATGTGGTGGAGAACGCAATCGGCAGACACGTGTCCAACGGCGAGCTCATCGCCGCAGCCTTGATCGCTGGCTATCCCTACCGAGGCGACCACCCAAACGCCGACTTCGGCATGAGCGCCCGAGACGTCGACCGGCTCCGCAAGGCCGCACGCACTGCGTAAAACCGCGGTAGCCCAGACCCGCGGTCCATACGTAGAGCGGCGGTAGAGGTTCGGGGTCTTGTCGCGTTGTGGACGCTCGGCCAGCATCTGGCGCCCGGCGCCGCCACTGCCGGTGCTGACCCCGGCTCCGGCCGCGGACTGATCGGCCGTTCGGTCGACCAGAGCCCGGCACCCCGATAAGGGTGCCGGGCTATGCCGTCGTTACCGGTCAGGGCCTGCCGCTCAGGGTCGGCAGGCGGTGGTTGTCCATCGGACGCAGGACTCGGCCGATAGCCCCCTCGATCCGGCGGACCCGGTCGACGCTGAGGTCCGCGCGCAGCGGCACGAGCATCAGCCGGGTCCACTCGTCGGCCCGGCCGCAGCGCATGTGCTCGCCGATCCGGTCGCTGACCGGGTCCGAGCCGGAGCGGATGGCGCTGCCGACATACCGGATCCTGTTGTCCCGGTCGGCGGCCAGGTACACCCCGGCGGTGTAGTTGTCCCAGACCCCGACGGTCAGGACGCGCAGGACGGTCTCCGCGGCGGGAAGCCGGCGCAGCAAGCCGGCCCCGGCAAGGTCACAGGCGAGCTGGTAGGAGGGCGCGTCGAGGCGATGGCGGATCACCGGTCACCGTCCTCGGTCATCCGCTGGCGGCGACGGGCGGCCTTGCGGGCAGCCGCGCGCCAGTCGGCGATCATCTCGGTGACCTCGCTGAACAGCTCCATCGCCTGGGTCTGGTCGTAACCGCGGGTCTCGGCGAGCGGCTCGCCGTCAGTGCCCTTGACCTCGGCGACCGCGACCGCGGCGGTGTGCAGCCGGTCCAAGGCCGACTCGAAGCCGGTGAGCGCCATCGCGTACTGCTCCTCGGGCATCAGGACCGCGACGCCGGGGGTCGGCTGGTCGGCGATGTCGCGCAGAATCTGCGGAGTCAGCGGATCTGCGCCCCCGATCGGCTTGTCGACCGGGTCGGTGCGCTCCGGCAGGCGCTGCGGCGCCCGGCCAGCCCGGCCGTCCAGGACAATCTGGCACAGCTGCCGCAGGCCGAGGTCGGTGCGCCCGAGCGCGGCGATAATCTTCGTCGGCTCGGTCGCGCCCTCGGTCGCGCCGTGCTCGGAGCGCTCCAGCAGCTGGTTCTGGCCGGCTACCATGTGGTAGGACGCGAGGGTGGCCAGCTCAGCCCGCGCAGCGCTGCGCTTGTCGGTCCGCTGGACCAGGTCGACCAGCGCCGTCGCGAGCAGCTGCAGCGGGTCTGTGCGGGTGAGGGTGACGGTGCGCAGGTCCGCCAGGCGCCACGCCCGCTCGAGCGCGGACCGGCGGCGGGTCAGGCGCGGGTCGTTCGGCAGGCCGCGCAGGGCGACCTCGGCCGCGATCATGGACCGGTCCTCCAGCCGCGGCGCGACGCCGGTCAGGTCGGTGATCGCCTCGTTGACCGCGCGGGCCTGGCGGGTGTTCTGGTGCGGGTTGAGGGCGGAGCAGGCGAGGACGGCGATCTCGTCGGGTAGCAGGTCGTGAGCACGCCAGGTGCCGTCGAGGATGTCGCGGACCTGCTCGGGACTCAGGCCGGCGACGCTCGGCAGCAGGTCCTTGGCGTGCAGCTTGTCGACAGCGGCGTTCGCCTTGGCGTTCAGGTTCGTCGCCAGGGAGAACGGCATGGGCGGCGCCATGTGTAGGTGCGCGACGAAGTGCCGCCGCGCGAGGTGGAACGGCTCGCTGTTGCAGGCGATGATGATCCGCGCGTTCGGCATGATGGCGCAGCGGACCTTCTCAGCCTCGACGTCGCTGGCGTCGTCGGAGATGGCCCATTTCGCGATTTGATGGTGCAGGGCGGTGGCCTGCCGCGACTTGGGCAGCAGGTTGAACGCGACGTCCTTGAACATCAGCCGCAGGCCGCGGTGGGAGCCGACGCTGCGGCCGTACCCGTCGGTCGTCTCGAACCGGGTGACGTCGCCGAGCTCGGTGGTCAGCCGCAGGAAGCTGAGCCAGCCGGGCGTCTCAATCCCCCGGTCCTTGATCGACTGGATGTGCGGGTTGTGCTCGGCCATGTCGGCGATCTGCGGACCCATCGCCTCGATCAGCGCGGTCGAGTTCATCTCGAACGTCAGCAGCGCCTGGCCGTTGACGGACCCGAACCGGGGCATGTTGATGTCGCCGTGCGCGTGCTCACCCTCGAACCGGATGTTGTCCGGGCTCGACATCACGTGCCACATGAAGATGTCGGTCTCGATGTAGGTGAACACCTCGGTGCCGAAGCGCTGGGTCTTCTTTTCCCGCAGCGCACGGCGCAACTGCTGCACGTCCGGAGAGGCGTACGCGAGCAGCGTCGCGGTCTCGCTGGTCAGGCCGGCCTCGATGCCTGCGGTGATGGCCTTGTCGTACACGGCTTGCGACGCGGGCGGGCGGATCCGCTCACCGATGACGCGGTGGGAGACGGTGGAGGGAGAGTCCCCGAAGTCGTCGGGGTTCGTCAGGTTGACGGACACGCTGAGCTCCTTTTCCGGGCTCCTTCGGTGCACCTGACACCGCCGTGGCGTCAGGCTCGGTAAGGGCCGGGCTCGGTCCGTCCCCACCTGCCCCAACCGGCCGTCTGTGGCCGTCCTGGGTGTGTGGCCCGCGATCATCGCGTGGAGGTCCTTCAGGACACTCGCCGAGCTGGGACGAGTGGAGCCTTGGTCCGGCCGGGTCCCTTGCGGGCAGCGGTCGAACTGGATCAACAGGAGATGATGCGGCTGTTGCGAGAGCTAAGGTACCAGACATGTCGATGCCGCGATAAATGCGACCTTGCGGGCGCCGTCGGTGTGGGGCACCTCGACATCAGGCCCGGACCTCGTTGTTGAACCACCGACTACTTTGCGCCGCCGAGGGGCAAGCACCCCGCCCGGCCGTCCGAGTTCACAGAATCAACGGGCCCACGGCGTAGCGATCCGGCGCGGAAACCCCGAGCGGATCCCGACAACGACGCTCCCGATAGATGGCTTGCCTAGTGAAGGCCTTGTAGCACAGCACCTACCGGTTGGCGATGACCTCGATCAGCCGCAGGACCACCTCGGCTCACCGCGGCGCGTCGGCAACGTCGTCGCCGGTGATGCGTGGATCGCTTGCGCGCCCGGCTGGATCGGCATGCCGGGATTGACCAACGTGTCGAGCAGGGCCGCGCCGGTGTGCGCGGCGATGACGGCGATCTCGATGACCGCGTCGCCGCTTTTTCGGGCGGGTGCCGGGAAGTGCTGCCGCGTTGCCTTGTGGGGCAAGGCGTTGACGGCCAAGGGCGGTGCGCGACATGTCTAGCGCCGGCCCTTGGCGTTCCTCCTCCCCACGCACGTGGGGTGCTCCGCCGTTCGAGCTGCTATGACCGGCGACCCGCACGTCCTCCTCACGCACGTGGGGGCGCTCCGGCCAGCTGCGGGGACTCCAGTCGCTGCGGGCCGCGGCAATGCGTTCAAGCCGGTCGCGAGTGGAGTTCACCAACCGATCGATCCGAGCGAGCGGACGCCGACGAACGCCCGCCGAGGGCCGTATGGGAGCCAGGCAACCATAGGCGGGAGCGCCGTGCTCCCAATCTGCTCCCAATTTAAGGGGCGACAGCGAAGAAGCCCGTTACCAGTGATTCCGGTAACGGGCTCCTGACCTGCATACATCTACGGTGGGCGATACTGGGATCGAACCAGTGACCTCTTCGGTGTGAAGCAGGACGCCGCACGGACTTTGACCTGCGGAAACGAGAAGCCGCAGGCAGGGGTGGGTGCAGTTGCGCACCGTTGGGTGCCGTTCGGTGCGGTTGAGGGCCGTTCAGTGCACCCTGTTGCTCCCAACCTGCTCCCCCAATCCCGGGCCCGTGACCGGGTTGCTGCAGCCAGGCTGGAACGGGCGTCCTACAGGTCGTTCGTCAGACATCGTGGCCGCTTGCCCGAGCGGCCTTGGCTGGCGTCGGCGCCGGTTAGCCGCGCCCCGCGTACCGCTCAGACCACCGCCGGCTGGGCTTCGGTCGCCACCCTGCCGACCAGCACGATCCGCTGCGGGTCGAGCAGGAGGCAGCACGTGACGAGCCAACGGGCCAGTTCATCGACGCGCTGGCGAAACTGCTCGCCGGGCGTCCAGATCGCCTCGGTCGTGACCAGCGAGCCGTACACCGGTAACCGGATCGAGGTCAAGATCCCGTTCAGCGTGCTGCCCGACAACATCTACTCCGGAGGACGGGGGCGCGCCGGTCAGAGCGTCGCAAGCACCCCGGCCAGAACGACCAGGCAGCACCCGATCTCGATCATCCCGACCTGCACAGGGCGCAGTCGGCGTGCCGGCAGCAGCGCGGCCCGGAGCAGGAGCAGCAGGAAGACCGGACCGAGCAGCACATCCAGCAGCCAGACCACGGCGGCCAGGCCGAGCGCGTGGTATCCGATGGAGAGACGGAGGAAGCGACTGTCACCGCGTTGCCGGATCATCGTCTTGACATAGAGGACAGTGCCGAACAAGTAGAGCAGGAGCACTGCGAAGGCCGGGGTGACCCGGGTGACGGACACACCGGCGATGGTCGCCGCGACGAAGACCAGCAGGCAGCTCTGCCCCACCGAGGCCAAGTCGTTGAGCAGTGCCCGTTCCCGGCGATGCCAGGCGTATCCGGCGTTGACCGCCAGCAGCGCGGCGTAGCCCGGGGCGTACCAGAGGACAGCGGGCCGGGCGAGCGCTACAGTCGCCGCGAGCGGCGCCGCCAGCAGGCCGTACACCAGCAGCTGGGGGGTGAAGCGGCTCGGCCGACGGCTCTTGATCGCCTGGAAAGCGTAATACGACAGCAGGTAGCCGGTCAGCCAGGCGCCGAGCAGCGGCAGGTGCGGCCAGCGCGGGCCGGCCAAGGCCACCCCCACGGTGTACGGCAGCAGGAGCATCGCCCACGCGCCGTGCTGGGGTGGGACGAACTGGCGCACGCGGCGGCGGCGCGTTACCGGGCGGTCGGCTACGACAGCGGTGTTCATGGTGGTCACCGGACCTCGAACAGGCCACGGGCGCCGCGCTCGGCGTCGACCATGGCGTGGCTGACGAACGGGTAGTGCCCGGCTGCGGGGAAGACCGTCTCCACGAAGCCGCCGCCGGCCGGGGTGAGGGACAGCACCTGGGCTCCGCCGGGGTCGGTCGGCCGGTTCTCCCAGTGCCCCTCCCGGTAGACGGTGTCGAACTGGGCGCCGACGATGTGGAACGAGCTGTCTCGGTTGGGGCCGGCGTCGAGCAGCCAGACCCGGACCCGTTCACCGGCCCGGGCGGGCAGCGGACGGTGCGCGTACTGGGCGGGGTAGCCGTTGAAGACGACGGCGTCGGGGCGCTCCGCCTGCATCGCGGCCAGGTCGCCGGGCTCGCCGTCCGGGCCGAGGTAGAACTCGGACTGGACGAGCACGTACTCGCGATCGACGCGGGGCAGGTCGGGCGGGTCGACGATGACCGCACCGTACATCCCGTTGCCGATGTGGTGCAGCATCGGCATCGTCGAGCAGTGGTACATCCAGATGCCGGCACGGGTCGCGGTGAACCGGTAGGTCAGCCGCTGCCCGGGGTCGATCGGGCGCATCACCTCGTCCGGGGCGACGGCACCGGCGTGGAAGTCGATGCCGTGGTCCAGGGTGCCGTCGTTGACCAGGGTGATCTCGAAGGTGTCGCCGACCCGGCCGCGCAACACCGGGCCGGGCACGGTTCCGTCGAAGGTCCACAGCCGCTGCCGTACCCCGGGCGCGACCTCCTGGACGACTTCCCGGACGTGCAGCTCACGCCGGTGCAGCCGGCCGGGCGGCACGGGCGGAGCGGTGGCGTCCCGGGCGACGAAGGCCGCGCCAGGGTCGGCCATGGCATCGAGGCGCGGCCTCGCCCCCTCCGTCGCCGCGGCCGTCCCTGTCGGAGCGGCCACCGTGGCCCCCGTCGGGACGATCCGCAGTGTCATGCCGGCCTGCCGGTGGGCGGGCAGGGAGCACCAGCCCTCCACCGTCGCCCCGATCACGCCGGCGTCCAGCCGGGCGTCGCCGCCCCGCGTCAGCAGCGGTGTCCTCGCCCCGGAGGCCAGGACGAGGTCGTGGCGGCGGTTGTCCCGGTTGGTCAGCTCGATGACCAGTCGATCACCCCGGGGCACGTCGATCCGGTCGGGGTGGAAACGCATGCCGTCGGCGACCACGGTGACCGTGGTGGTGTGCCCGGTCGGGGTGACGGCGGTGGCGGCGGCGGGGGCGGGTACGTCACCGGAGACGCGTTGGGCGGCGACCCCGACGAGGACGGCGACGAGGACGAGGGCGAGACCCGCGGCTGCTCCGCCGAGCGGGCGGGGCACGGGGGCGTCGGTGCGCGCGGACACGGGTTACCTCCGGGCGGTGAGCAGGACCCGCACGGCCGGCACGAGGAACTGCACCAGCGCGGCGAGGACCAGCAGTGAGGTGGTGAGGCGGACGAACAGCGGGGTGGGCAGGACGAGGACCAGCAGGGCGGCGTTGGTCATCGCGACGCGCTGCGGGCCGCGCCGCTCCAGCAGGGCGGCGCGGCGGCGCACCGGCGCGGGTCCGCCGCCGAGCACCACGGGCAGCAGGTGGGTCAGGGCTCCGACGAGGACCTGGGCGACGAAGCCGACCAGCAGCGGGAGCAGCACCGCACCGAAGCGGTCGGCCGCGCCGGCCGGGTCCGCAGCGGGCAGCAGCGTCGCGGCGTCCACGGCGAGAGCGACCATCAGCCAGCCGCCGGCCGCGGCGAGCGACCAGGACGCGAACGCGTACGGGGGGCGGGTGCGCGCGACGGCCAGCGCGGGGCGCAGGGCGATCAGCGCGCCGAGGGCGAACAGGCTCAGCCCGGCCGCGGCGACCAGCCGCCACCAGGCGAGCAGGCCGACGCCCAGCAGGACCAGTCCGGTCGTCGCCACCGGCAGCGCGACGGTGGCGGCGCGGACCGCACCGTCGGCCATCCGGGTACGCAGCACGGTGGGCCAGAGTGTCAGCAGCGTCCCGAGGACGGTCAGCGTCACCCAACCGAGCAGGTTCACGTGCGCGTGGAACAGCAGCAGCCGGGGGCGCAGCGGGTCGTCGATCACCAGCATCCCGGCGCCGACCGGCACGCCGGCGAGCAGGGCCACGGTCGCCGCCAGGTAGTAGCGCACCGTGACGGAGAACCGGGCCGGCAGGGCGCGGCGCAGCCGGCGGGTGAGCGCGACGAGGTGGGCGGTCACCGCGACGAAGACCAGCGTAGCGCCCGCCACGCCCAGCCAGGGGCGGTCGGCCGTGCCGCCGGTCAGGACCGCCAGCACGCCCACGTTGAGCGCGGCCAGCCGGGCCGCCTCGGCGCGGCGGCGGTCCGGGGCGGGGGCACGCAGCACGGCGGCGGCGAAGTGGGCGCTCCACACCACGACGGCGTTGCTGACCGCACCGAGCAGCAGCAGGTGGATGGCCGTCCAGCGCCACGCCGGGAGGAACGGATGGACGAAGGCGAGCACGACCAGCCCGGCCAGGTAGGCCAACGGCAGCGCAGCGACCCGACGGTGCCAACCGGCCCGCCCAAGGCCCGCCGCCACGGCCGGAGCGGTCACCGGGCCGAGGGCCGGGGCGGCGGGACCGGCCGACGCGACTGCCGAGACGGTCGGCCCGGCCCCCGGGCCCGAGGACGCGGTCGGGGCGGAGTCGCCGCGGGTGCCGGCCATCACCGCACCGCCGGCACGACCGGCGGGACGACCGCCGTCCGGGTCCGCCGCCGGGCGGCGCGGACCAACGCGGCCACCACTCCGCCGACGAAACCGAGCACCGCCAGGACGTTGCCGACGCCGCCCCAGCGCCACCCGGCCGGCACGCCGAGCACGTCGCCGACCAGGACCCGGATCGTCAGGGTGGTGTGCAGCAGGGCGAGCGGGGCGTACAGCCACGGTCCGTAGGGCAGTGGGCGGCGAAGCACCGCCGGCAGGATCACCGGAGCGTGCGCGAAGATCATCGACATGGTGAAGCCCAGGAAGACCAGGTGCAGGGCGGCGTCGTAACGGGAGCCGCCGGTGACCGGCCCGGCGCCGGCCCACAGCAGGCCGGCCAGCGCCAGCCAGGCGTACCCGGTGAGCAGGCCGACCGCGACGTAGCGGGGCAGGCCGACGGCGCGCACCGTGCGGCGGGCGACGTCGCAGACCACCAGCCAGGCCACCGTCGCGAGCAGGCCGACCCCGAAGAGGTACGCCCCGACGGCCGGCCAGAGCGCGGTGGCGGTGGCGCCGGCGGTCAGCATGCCGAGGGCGGCGAGGAACCAGCCGACGCCGTGCCGGGGCAGCGTGAGGTGAGCGAGTTCCAGACGCTCCCCGGCGATGGTGGCCACCACGAAGGTGGCCAGCCAGGGCACGATCTCCGGCACGCTGAGGCCGGCGAGCCAGAGGAGGGTGGCGGCGTACCAGCTCAGCGCGCCGGTGACCTGGGCCAGCAGCGCCGGGCCGGGCTGCCGCCACCACAGCCGCTGGTAGATCAGCAGCAGCAGCACCGAGGCGAGCACGAGCAGCAGCCGGCCGGGCAGGCTCGGCCCGGTCAGCACCAGCAGCACCGCCCCGGCGCCGGAGCAGGCGGGCGCGAGCAGGGCCCACCGGGTGCCGAGGGCCACCGCGCGTTCCAGCGCCACCAGGGTGCCGACGAAGCCCAGCACCATCAGCGGGCCGTGCACCTGCTCCAGCGGGACGTGAGGCGCGGGCACCGGCAGTCCGAGCAGCAGCAGGGCGGCGTAGAGACCGCTCACCAGGGCGAAGCCGCCCGCCGCGAGGACGGGGAGCCGCCACTGTACGGCGACCGGCCGTGGGTTCATGCCGGCTCTTCGGTGATATTCGGCAGGGCCAGCCGCACCACGCAGGCGTCGGGTGCGCCGAAGGGTTCGAGCACGGCGCCGGCCGGTGAGGCACCGGCGTGTTCGAGCGTGCCGCGGACCACGCCGACGTGCAGGGCGCAGATCGCGTCGGGGTTGCGGTTGACCAGCTCCAGGAAGGGACAGGTGTGCAGGTGGATCTCGGTCGCCCCGTCGGCCGTCCGGTGTCGGCGGGGACTGAAGCCCAGCCCGCGCAGGACGTCGAGCAGCGTATCGACCGGCTCCCTGCCGGGCGGGGTGGCGGCGGCGAGATGGCGTCCCCAGTCCTGGCCGGCGCGGGTGGCCTCCGCCCGGACGTCTCCGTGGCCCCGCCGCGACAGGTGGTCGAGCAGTGCGGCGGCGAGTGCCCGGTACGGCGCGGGGGCCGGGGCCTCCGCGACGGCCACCCGGTAGCGCCACGCCGGCCGTCCGGGCTGGCCCCCACTGGCCCGCGCCTTGACCAGCAGTCCTGCGTCGACCAGGCGGTCGAGGTGGGCGCGGGCGGTGGACAGGTGCAGGCCCGTCCGCTCCCCCACCTCGGCGATCGTCATGCCGGCGCCGGCGGCGCGCACGAGCTCCAGGATCGAGGCCCGGCTGGCGGTGCCGAGAGCCCGGTGGCGCTGCGGGTCGATGGTCTCGCCGACCGGCCCTGTTCTCGGGGTTTCCACGTTAGATAACGTTACAACGTCGTTCAACCGCAAAACCCTGGAGGGTTCCATGTCCGCCTCACGCTCCCCGGCCGACCGCGAGGCCGCGCAGGCCGTCGTCCGGCACCACGCCCAGCTCGCCGCCGACCTCGACCGGCACGTCGGAAACCTGCTGACCGCGGCCGACCAGGGTGACGCCGCCGGGGCGCTCCGGCACCGTGACGAACTGCTCCGATGGCTCCGCGACGAACTGCTGCCGCACGCGCACGCCGAGGAGGATTCCCTCTACGCCGCCGCCGGTGAGCGGGCCGAGGGTGCGCTGCTGGTCCGGGGTATGCTCGACGAGCACCAGGCGATCACCGGCCTGGTCGCCGAGCTGGAGACCGGCAACCGGCCGGTACGCCTCGCCGGCACCGCGCGCGCCCTCGCCGCGCTCTTCGCCGTCCACCTGGCCAAGGAGAACGACCTGGTCGTCCCGCTGCTGGTGGACGCGGCCGACGTCTCGCTGGCGAAGTTGCTGGAGGGGATGCACGATCTGCTCGGCTCCTCGGAAAGCTCGAATGGCGGCGGTTGCGGCGGGGGTGGCTGCGGCTGCGGTGGTGACCGGGCACCGGCCGACGCGCCGGCCCCGACCCTCACCATCGATCCCCGGCTGGACGTCCGGCAGCTCCCGCACGACCAGCGCCACGCGCGGGTGCTGGCGGCGCTGGAGGCGCTGCCGGCCGGTGGAGCGCTGGTGCTGGTCGCCCCGCACGCACCCCGCCCGCTGCTGGCCGAGGTCGCAGCCCGCTACGGCGACGGCATGACCAGCGAGTGGCTGCAGGACGGGCCGGACGTGTGGCAGATCCGGCTCTCCCGCCGGCCGGTGACGGTCTGAGCAGTCTGTCGGTGCCAGGGCGGTGGGGATCAGGGCCCGCCGTCCCGGCGTACCGGGCCGTCCGGCCCTGCTGACGGAGGTTGCCGGTGCGCACGATGGAGTCGCCCACCCTCGTGGTCAGGAGACGAAGTGTGCAACTACTGCGGCTGTCGGGAGTTCCCGCTGATCGGCCGGCTCTCGGCCGAGCACGAGGCGATCGCGAACGCGGCCGGCCGGCTGCGCGGCGCGGTGCGGGCCTCCGGCCCGGACGCCCTGGTGGCGCTGGACGCGCTGCTGGCGCTGCTGATGCCGCACACCTCCACTGAGGAGGACGGCCTCTTCGTGGAGCTGCGGGCCGAGGGCAGCCTGGCCGGGGCGGTGGCGAAGCTCTGCGCGGAGCACGACGACATCCACGGCGTGCTCGGCGGCGTCGACCGGGCCGACCCGGACTGGCCCGCAGTGCTGGCCGCCCTGGACCGGCTCCACCGGCACATCGACAACGAGGAGCACGGTCTCTTCCCGGCCGCGGTGATCGCGCTGCCGATCCCGGCCTGGGACCGGATCACCCCGGCGGAGGCAGCAGCCAGGTGAGGCGGCCCGGATGTCGGCCGCTGCCGACGCCGCCCCGCGGCCACCGGCGGTGCGCCTCGGTGGTCTTGACCGGCACGGTCTCGCCGAGGTCGTAGAGAGCGTCGAGCACGTCCTCGGTCTGCCCGCGTCGCGGCCGCCCAGCGCGGCCCCACCCGGCCGGCACCAGGAAGAGCACGCTCCACAGTGGCCCCCGGTCCCGAACCTGCCCGGCGAGCGCCTCGCGGGTGAGGGTGGGCGTCCCGGACGGTGACACCGAGACGGCCGGGCCCCGCTCCGTGCCGCCGCCGGTGACCGCCCGACCGGGCCCGAAGTCCCGCCACGGACCCGCAGGTACAAAGCCGATGATCTCGGGACCTTCGGCCCGGTTTCCCGAGGTTGTACGTCGGCACCATGGCCAGGACGCCCTCGCTCGGGGTTGCACTCCGGCGCATCTGTCGAGAACGTGGGGCAGTACGGCCATCTATCGAAGGAATGAGGCGTATGTCGCGAGCCACCGATAGTGCGGGGCGGGCGCTGCTGGCCGTGGGCGGCCTCGTACGCCGGGCCGAGGTCTCCGCCGACGGCCGGACATTGCACCAGATCGGCGGCCGGGAGGCGGACGCCTTCTACCGGGACCGCTGGTCCTACGACAAGGTGGTGCGCTCCACGCACGGGGTGAACTGCACCGGCTCGTGCTCCTGGAAGGTGTACGTCAAGGACGGCATCATCACCTGGGAGCAGCAGCAGACCGACTACCCGAGCGTCGGACCGGACCGGCCGGAGTACGAGCCTCGGGGCTGCCCCCGGGGTGCCGCCTTCTCCTGGTACACCTACTCCCCCACCCGGGTGCGCTACCCGTACGCGCGGGGCGTGCTGGTGGAGATGTACCGGGAGGCCAGGGGCCGCCTCGGTGATCCGGTTGCCGCGTGGGCGGACATCCAGGCCGACCCGGAACGACGCCGCCGCTACCAGAAGGCCCGCGGCAAGGGCGGCCTGGTGCGGATCACCTGGGACGAGGCGCAGGAGATGGTCGCCGCCGCGCACGTGCACGCGATCGCCGAGTACGGCCCGGACCGGGTCGCCGGCTTCTCCCCCATCCCGGCCATGTCGATGGTGTCGCACGCCGTCGGCGCCCGGTTCCTGTCCCTGCTCGGCGGCTCGATGCTGTCGTTCTACGACTGGTACGCCGACCTGCCGGTGGCCTCCCCGCAGGTCTTCGGCGACCAGACCGACGTGCCCGAGTCCGGGGACTGGTGGGACGCCTCCTACTTCGTCATGTGGGGCTCCAACGTCCCGGTGACCCGCACGCCGGACGCACACTGGATGGCCGAGGCGCGCTACCGGGGGCAGAAGGTCGTGGTGGTCAGCCCCGACTTCGCCGACAACGTCAAGTTCGCCGACGAGTGGATGCCCGCCCAGCCGGGCACCGACGGCGCCCTGGCGATGGCGATGGGGCACGTCATCCTCAAGGAGTTCTTCGTCGACCGGCGCACCCCACGCTTCGTCGACTACGTCCGCAGGTTCACCGACCTGCCGTTCCTGGTCACCCTGGAGCCGGGTGCCGACGGGGCGTACCGGCCGGGCAAGTTCCTCACCGCCGACGACCTGGGCGAGACGGACAAGGAGGCGGCCTTCCGGACGGTGCTCTGGGACTCGGCCACCGACGCTCCCGCCGTGCCGCGGGGCAGCCTCGGCCACCGTTGGGGCGAGCAGCAGGGCCAGTGGAACCTGGACCTGGGCGACCTGGAGCCGGCGCTGACCTGCCTCGGGGCGGGCGACGCGGTGGAGGTGGAGCTGCCTCGGTTCGACACCGACACCCCGCAGGCGCTGCGCCGGGGCGTGCCGACCCGCACGGTGCGGGGCCAGTTGGTGACCAGCGTCTTCGACCTGGTGCTGGCCCAGTACGGGGTGGGCCGCGACGGCCTGCCGGGCCAGTGGCCGACCGGGTACGACGACGTCGAGGCGCCGTACACGCCGGCATGGCAGGAGCCGGTCACCGGGGTGCCGGCGGCGCAGGTGGCCCGGGTCGCGCGGGAGTTCGCCGACAACGCGGACCGCTCCGGCGGACGGTCGATGATCCTGCTCGGCGCCGGCACGAACCACTGGTTCCACTCCGACGCCACCTACCGGGCGATCCTGGCGCTGGTCACCCTCACCGGCTGCCAGGGGGTCAACGGCGGCGGCTGGGCGCACTACGTGGGGCAGGAGAAGTGCCGCCCGACGACCGGCTGGGCGCAGCTCGCGTTCGGCCTGGACTGGGTCCGCCCGCCCCGGCAGATGATCGGCACCGCCTTCTGGTACGTGCACACCGACCAGTGGCGCTACGACACCTACTCCGCCGACGTGGTCTCCTCCCCCACCGGCACCGGCGCGTTCGCCGGCAAGCACACCATGGACCTGCTGGCCCAGTCGGCCCGCTCGGGGTGGATGCCGTCGATGCCCACCTTCGACCGCAGCCCGCTCGACCTGGCCGACGAGGCCCTCGCCGCCCGGCCGGACGACCCGACGGGCTGGGTGGCCGAGCGGCTCGGCGAGGGCGACGTGAAGTTCGCCTGCACCGACCCGGACGCGCCGGAGAACTGGCCACGGGTGCTGACCGTCTGGCGGGCCAACCTGCTCGGCTCGTCGGCCAAGGGCAACGAGTACTTCCTGCGGCACCTGCTCGGCACCGACGCGAACCTGCGCGCCGAGGAGGCGCCGGAGGAGTTGCGGCCCAAGGACGTGACCTGGCGGGAGGAGGCCCCGGAGGGCAAGCTCGACCTGCTGCTGAGCCTGGACTTCCGGATGACCTCCACGACGCTCTTCTCCGACATCGTGCTGCCCGCCGCCACCTGGTACGAGAAGCACGACCTGAGCAGTACCGACATGCACCCGTTCGTGCACGCCTTCACCCCGGCGATCAACCCGCCGTGGCAGACCCGGACCGACTTCGACGCCTTCCACGGCATCGCGAAGGCGTTCTCCACGCTCGCCGGGCCGCGGCTGGGCGTACGCAAGGACCTGGTCGCGGCGCCGCTGCTGCACGACACCCCGGACGCGATGGCGACCCCGCACGGCCGGGTCCGCGACTGGGCGGCGACCAGGGAGACCCCGGTGCCGGGCCGGACCATGCCGAAACTGGTGGTGGTCGAGAGGGACTACGGCGCGATCGCCGACAAGATGGCCGCGCTCGGGCCGCTGATGGACACCCTCGGCACCACCGGCAAGGGCTTCTCGGTCGACGTGCGGCCGGAGGTCGAGTATCTGCGCCACAAGAACGGTGAGGTGCGCGGCGGCGCCGCGGACGGGCGGCCGTCGCTGGCGAAGGACACGCACGCCTGCGAGGCGATCCTGGCGCTGTCGGGCACCACCAACGGGCGGGTCGCCACCGCGGGCTTCCGGGACGTGGAGAAGCGCACCGGGGTACGCCTGGCGGACCTGGCGGCCGAGCACGAGGGCAAGCAGATCACCTTCGCCGACACCCAGTCCCGCCCGGTGCCGGTGATCACCAGCCCGGAGTGGTCGGGCAGCGAGCACGGCGGCCGCCGCTACTCCCCGTTCACCATCAACACCGAGCGGCTCAAGCCCTGGCACACGCTCACCGGCCGGCAGCACTTCTTCCTCGACCACGACTGGATGCACGAGGCCGGCGAGGCGCTGCCGATCTACCGGCCGCCGTTGGACATGCACAAGCTCTTCGGCGAACCGCGACTCGGCCGCAACGGGGAGCTGGAGATCACCGTCCGCTACCTCACCCCGCACTCGAAATGGTCCATCCACTCCGAGTACCAGGACAACCTGATCATGCTCACGCTGTCCCGGGGCGGACCGACGATGTGGATGAGCGAGGCCGACGCGGCGAAGATCGGCGTCCGGGACAACGAGTGGATCGAGGCGGTCAACCGCAACGGCGTGGTGGTCTGCCGGGCCGTGGTGACGCACAAGATGCCCGAGGGCACGGTCTACATGTACCACGCCCAGGAACGGGTGATCGACGTGCCCAAGTCGGAGACCAACGGCCGGCGCGGCGGCATCCACAACTCGCTGACCCGGCTGCTGGTCAAGCCCACCCACCTCATCGGCGGGTACGCGCAGCTGTCCTTCGCGTTCAACTACCTCGGCCCGACCGGCAACCAACGCGACGAGGTCACCGTGATCCGCCGCCGCTCCCAGGAGGTGCAGTACTGATGCGGGTCATGGCACAGATGGCGATGGTGATGAACCTCGACAAGTGCATCGGCTGCCACACCTGCTCGGTCACCTGCAAGCAGGCGTGGACCAACCGCTCCGGCGTCGAGTACGTCTGGTTCAACAACGTGGAGACCCGCCCCGGGCAGGGCTACCCGCGCACCTACGAGAACCAGGAGCGCTGGCAGGGCGGCTGGGTGCGGACCCGCTCCGGCAAGCTCAAGCCACGCTCCGGTGGCCGGGTGAAGAAGATGTTCAGCATCTTCGCCAACCCGAAGCTGCCATCCATGCAGGACTACTACGAGCCGTGGACGTACGACTACGAGCACCTGATCAACGCGCCGGCCGGCGAGGACACCCCGGTGGCCCGGCCGAAGTCGCTGCTCACCGGCCAGGATACGAAGATCACCTGGAGCGCCAACTGGGACGACTCGCTCGCCGGCGGCAACGAGATCGCCGCCGGTGACCCGGTGCTGGCGAAGGTCTCCGGCCAGGTGAAGCAGGAGTTCGAGAAGACCTTCATGTTCTTCCTGCCGCGCATCTGCGAGCACTGCCTCAACCCGTCCTGCGCGGCCTCCTGCCCGTCGGGGGCGATCTACAAGCGGGCCGAGGACGGCATCGTGCTGGTCGACCAGGACCGCTGCCGGGGCTGGCGGATGTGCGTGACCGGCTGCCCCTACAAGAAGGTCTACTTCAACCACCGCACCGGCAAGGCCGAGAAGTGCACCTTCTGCTTCCCGCGCATCGAGATCGGCCAGCCCACCATCTGCTCCGAGACCTGCGTGGGGCGGCTGCGCTACCTCGGGCTGATGCTCTACGACGCCGACCGCGTCGCCGAGGCCGCCGCCATCGCCGACGAACACGACCTGTACGACGCGCAGCGGTCGGTCTTCCTCGACCCGCACGACCCGGCCGTGGTCGCCGCCGCCCGCGAGGTCGGCATCCCGGACGACTGGATCGACGCCGCGCAGCGCTCGCCGATCTGGGACCTGATCATGCGCTACGAGGTGGCGCTGCCGCTGCACCCGGAGTACCGGACCATGCCGATGGTCTGGTACATCCCGCCGCTGTCGCCGGTGGCCGACGCGCTGCGCGAGACCGGCCACGACGCGGAGGAGGCCGGCAACCTCTTCGGGGCCATCGACGCGCTGCGCATCCCGGTGGAGTACCTCGCCGAGCTCTTCACCGCCGGCGACCCGGAGCCGGTGCGCGGGGTGCTGAACCGGCTCGCCGCGATGCGCGCCTACCAGCGCCGGATCAACCTGGGCGAGGAGCGCGACGAGTCCATCGCCGCCGCGGTCGGCATGACCGGCGCGGAGATGGACGAGATGTACCGGCTGCTCGCCATCGCCAAGTACGAGCAGCGGTACGTCATCCCCGCCGCGCACGCCGAGGACGCGCACCGGCTGGAGAAGATCGCCACCGAGTGCAGCCTCGATTACGAGGGCGGCCCCGGGATGGGCGGCGGCGGCCCGTACGGCCAGGGGCCCTTCGGGGAGTCCTCCGGCACGCCGATGCCGGTCCAGGTGGAGACCTTCCACATGCTGCGCGACCGGCAGACCGCGGAGGGCTTCACCGATCCGGGCGACGAACCCCGCCGGGTCAACCTGCTCAACTGGGACGGCAAGGGCAGCCCGAAGGGTCTCTTCCCGCCCCGCAGCCACGAATCCGCACCCGTCGACGGAGGTAACCGGTGAGCCAGCCGACCTGGCGGGCGGTGGCCGCCCGCGCGGCGTCCCTGCTGCTGCGCTATCCCGAAGAGGAGGTCCTCGCCGCGCTGCCCACCGTGCGGGCCGCGCTCGACGGCCTGCCGGCCGAGGTCGCCCGGCCGCTGCGCGAGGTGGTCGCCCACCGGGAAGCCGACGCGCCGGTCGACCTGCGGACCGCCTACGTGGAGGTGTTCGACTTCCGGCGCCGCTGCTGCCTGCACCTGACCTACTACACCTGCGGCGACACCCGTCGCCGGGGTGAGGCGCTGGTCGACTTCGCCGCCGCGTACAAGGCGGCCGGACTGACCGTCGTCGACGGCGAGCTGCCCGACTTCCTGCCCGCTGTCCTCGACCTGGCCGCCGCCGACGACGACGGGTGGCGGCTGCTGCGGGAGAACCGCGTCGGCCTCGACCTGCTGGTCGAGGCGCTGGCGCGGGAGAAGTCGGTGTACCGGCAGGCCGTCGCCGCCGTCCGGGAGATGCTGCCGCCCGCCCAGCCCGGGGACATCGCCGCCGCCGCCCGGCTGGCCCGCATCGGGCCGCCGGTGGAGCAGGTCGGACTCGAACCATTCGGACTGGTCGACACGACTGGAGGACGCCGATGAACATCCTGCTGTGGGTGGTGTACCCGTACCTGTCGATCGCGATCCTCGTCGGCGGCCTGATCTGGCGCCACCGCTACGACAAGTTCGGCTGGACGACCCGATCCTCCCAGCTCTACGAGAGCAGCATCCTGCGGTGGGGCAGCCCACTGTTCCACTTCGGAGTACTGATGGTCCTGATCGGACACATCGGTGGCCTGTTGGTCCCGAAGTCCTGGACCGAGGCGGTCGGCGTCACCGAGCACACCTACCACCTCATGGCCGTGTTCATCGGCACGGTAGCCGGCTTCTGCACCCTGATCGGGCTGGGCATCCTGATCGCCCGCCGCCGGTTGACCGGGCCGGTCTTCGCCGCCACCACCCGCAACGACAAGGCGATGTACGTGGTGCTGGCGGGGGTGATCGTGCTGGGCCTCTGGGCCACGGTGCGGGCCAACGTCGCCGGCCCCGGCTACGACTACCGGGAGACCATCTCCCCGTGGTTCCGGTCGCTGTTCTACCTCCGCCCGGATCCGGGGATCATGGCCGACGTCCCGGTGGGCTTCCAGATCCACATCCTGGCCGCCTTCGCGCTCTTCGCGTTCTGGCCGTTCACCCGCCTCGTCCATGCGTTCAGCGCCCCGGTCGGCTACGCCACCCGACCCTACGTCGTCTATCGCAGCCGCGACGACCGGCCCGGACTGCGGCCGACCCGCCCCGGATGGGAGGGGCCGCCCCGGCTGCCCACCCCGCGCGGCGGTCGGACCCGCTCGCGCCGGTGACCACCGCCGCCTCGACCGCCCGGAGACCGCCACCGGCTGCCTCCGGCGAACGGGCAGCCCGACGTCCCGGCAGGGAGGAACCACCGGTGACCATCGCACCGCACCACACCGACAGTCACCATTCGTCCCGACCCGCGACGGAGTGGGCCGCGGCGCGGGCGCTGGCCCACCGGCTCCCCGCTCCCCTGCCCGCGGAGTCGGTACCGCTGGCCTCCGCCGCCGGCCGGACCCTCGCGGCGCCACTGGTCGCGGCGGTCCCGGTGCCCGGGTTCGACAACTCCGCGATGGACGGATACGCGGTGCGCGGTCCGGGCCCGTGGCGGGTGGCCGGCCGGATCCTGGCCGGTCGCACCCACGCCGTCGCGCCCCTGGTCGAGGGGACCGCCGTAGAGGTGGCCACCGGCGCTCCCGTCCCGGCCCGGGCGGACCGGGTCGTGCCCTACGAGATCGCCGACCGGATCGGTGACGTCCTGCGGGCGGTGCCGGGCGACCGTCGGCACATCCGGAGCGCGGGCGAGTACGCCGCCCGCGGTCAGGAACTGGTGCCGACGGGTTCGCCGGTCACGCCGGCGGTGCTGGGGCTGGCCGCGAGCGTCGGCCTCGACCACCTCACCGTCCGGGCCCGACCCCGGGCCCGCCTGGTGATCAGCGGCGACGAGGTGATCCACGCCGGCCGTCCCCCGTGGGGCAGGGTCCGGGACGCGATCGGCCCGATGCTGACCCCGCTGCTGTCCGCCTGGGGAGCGGACCTCCTGGGTCCTCGGATGGTCGGCGACCAGCCCGACTGGTTCGCCGAGGCGATCGCGGACAGCACGCGAGAAGCAGACGTGACGGTCGTCTGCGGGGCGTCCTCCGTCGGCCCGGCGGACGGGCTGCACGCGTCGCTGCGGCACCTCGGGGCCGTGGCGCACGTGGACGGGGTGCGGTGCCGGCCCGGGCACCCACAGGTCCTGGCCCAGGCCGGGGCCCAGTGGATCGTCGGCCTGCCGGGCAACCCGTACGCGGCGCTGGTCGCCGCGCTCACCCTGATCGACCCGCTGCTCACCGGGCTGGCCGGACGGCCGCCGGCCGATCTGGACACCGCCGTCCTCACCGATCCGTTGCGCCTCGACGAGCGGAACACCCGGATCGTGCCGGTCCGGCGCGGCGCGCGGGGCGTGCGGCTGGTCGACGGGGCGCACCCGGGATACCTGGGCGCGGCGGCGGACGCCGACGCGCTGGCCGTGGTGCCGCCCGGTTGGCGTCCCGGCACCCCGGTCGGTCTGCTCACCCTGCCGTGACAGGTGGGGACGTCCTCCTGGCCGGGTCTTCCGGCCCTGCCGGGGTGGGTTGGCTCGAGCGAGGCTCGTACCGGTGAAGCGGACCGCCGCATTCCCCTTTGACGCCGCGACAGCAGCACGACAATCCTGACGGAGTTGAACGATGACCAGCATCCGTGACCAAGCCGGGTCCACCGCCCCGGTCGGGCGTCCCGAGGCCACCTCCGGCGCCGCCCTCCAGCTAGCCATGGCCACCCTCGGCTTCCTGGTGAACTTCTGGGCATGGGCCCTGCTCGGTCCGCTGGGCCCCGGCATCAAGGAACGGCTGGGGCTCGGCTTCGCCGCGCAGTCCCTGCTCGTCGCGGTGCCGGTGATCGTGGGCTCGCTGGGCCGCATCCCGGTCGGCGCGCTCACCGACCGGTACGGGGCCCGGGTAGTCTTCCCGCTGGTCACCGTCGTCACCATCGTGCCGGTGCTGACCCTCACCACGGTCTCCTCCTACCCGGCGCTGATCGTGACCGGCTTCTTCCTCGGCATCGGCGGCACCGCCTTCGCCGTCGGCGTCCCGCTGGTGTCCGGCTGGTATCCGCCGGCCCGGCGCGGCTTCGCCATCGGCGTGTTCGGTGTCGGCATGGGTGGCACCGCGATCGCCAACTTCACCACCGTCCGGCTGGCCGACACCTACGGGGAGCGGGCCCCGTTCCTGCTGGTCGCGGCGATCCTGGCGGCGTACGCGGTGCTGTCGTTCTTGCTGCTGCGCGACGCGCCGGGCCCGGCCCGGCCCACCGGGTCGGCCTGGCAGCGGCTCGCCGGCGTCGCCCGGCTGACCGTCACCTGGCAGCTGTGCTTCCTGTACGCGGTCGGGTTCGGCGGGTTCGTGGCCTTCAGCGTGTACCTGCCGGCGTACCTGCGCACCGCCTACGGGCTCGACGCCGCGGACGGTGCGCTGCGGACCGCCGGGTTCGTCGTGCTCGCCGTGCTGGCCCGCCCGGCGGGCGGCTGGCTCTCCGACCGGCTGCACCCCGTGCCGGTGCTGGTGTGGTGCTTCGCCGGGGTGGCCGGGTTCGCCGTCGTGCAGGCCTTCCAGCCGGCCCTGATGCCGGTCGCCACGGTCGCGCTGCTCGGCATGGCGGTGCTGCTCGGCGCAGCCAGCGGCGCGGTGTTCGCCTTGGTCGGCAAGGTCGCCCCCGCCGACCAGGTGGGCGCGGTCACCGGGCTGGTCGGGGCCGCCGGCGGGCTCGGCGGGTTCGTGCCACCTCTGGTCATGGGCTGGGTGTACGGGTCGCAGGGCTCCTACGCCATCGGGCTGATGCTGCTCTCCGACGTGGCGCTGGCCGCCGCGGTGTTCACCGCGGTAAAGATGGGAGGCCTGGCCCGCCTCGCCGGTTGACGGTCTCGGTGCGGGCTGACCGGTGCCGGGTCTGGCCACTGACCGCTTCGTCAGGGCCGGGTCCGTCGAATGAACGGTGTGACCCGGGTCGTCGACGACGTGGCCATGGCCCACACCGGCATCATGCGCTGCAACCCCACGACAAGAGGGTGGTCTCCAAGGACATCACCCACGAACCACTCATCGACGACGCGACCTTCGAGCAGGCCCAAGCCCTCCTGCACAGCAGGGCCGGGAAACCGGTGGACAACACGTGCGGCAGCGCACCCGCAACCCGTACGTCTCTCGCGGCCTCATCTACTGCGCCGCCTGCGACCGTCGCATGCAGGGCCAGTACAACCACGGCGACGCCTACTACCGCTGCCGCTTCCCGCAGGAGTACGCCCTCGCCAACCAGATCCCCCATCCCCGCAACGTGTACCTGCGCGAGGACGCGCTCACCGACCCGCTCGACTCCTGGCTGGCCTCCGCCTTCGCGCCCCACCGCATCGCGCAGACGATCACCGCGATGGCCGACGCCCAACCCCTGGACCATCCGCCTACAACGGGCACCGCAGCCCAAGCGATCATCACCAAGTGCGACGCCAAGCTTGAGCGCTACCGCGCCGCCCTCGACGCCGGCGCTGACCCAGCAGTGGTCACCGACTGGATCGCCCAAACCCAGGCCGAACGCACCCGCGCGGAAGCCGAACTTCGGGCCATCGCGGGAGCCACCCCGCGCCGGCTGAGCCGAGCAGAGATCACGGCCCTGGTGAACGCGCTCGGCGACATCACCACCGTGCTCCGCGACGCCGACCCCGCCGACAAACCCGAGGTCTACCGGCAACTCGGACTCCGGCTGAACTACCAGCCGGAAACGCAAACGGTGCGCGCTGAAGTAGATCTCAACGCGCACCGTGGGGTAATGGTTCGTGTCCGAGGGGGGATTCGTACACAAATTCACGGCACCCATGCTCAGCATGGGTGCTCATGCCGTAATCCTATAGCAGTCAACGGGCACTGTGGAGAAGCAGCCGCTGGCCGGGGTGGTCATCATCGCTGCTCGCTGCGGCCCTCACCCCGGTCGGCCCGCCGCGAGCGGCGTGAGGGCTGCCGCGAGGTGCACTACTCGAGCAGGTCTCGGATGTCGGCGGCGGTCAGCTGCGCGGAGGCGAAATCACCGCCGTCGAGGACGCTTCCGAACAGTTCGGCCTTGCGGGCCTTGAGCGCCATCACTTTCTCCTCGATCGTGTCCTTGGCGACTAGGCGGTACACCATCACGTTGCGGGTCTGCCCGATGCGGTGCACGCGGTCCACGGCCTGCGCCTCGGTGGCGGGGTTCCACCAGGGGTCGAGCAGGATGCAGTAGTCGGCCTCGGTCAGGTTCAGCCCGAAACCGCCGGCCTTGAGGCTGATTAGGAACACCGGTGCCGTACCGTTCTTGAACTCGGCGAGCACTGTCGCCCGGTCGCGGGTGGCGCCGTCGAGGTAGCAGCAGCGGATGCCCGCTGCTTCCATCCGCTGCCTGGCGGCGTCCAGGAAGCGGGTGAACTGGCTGAACACCAGAGTCCGGTGGCCTTCGGCGACGAGATCGCTGACCTGCTCGGCCAGCACGTCCAGTTTTGTTGATGGCACAGCACGGTGTTTCGGGTCGACCAGGGTGACGTCGAGGCTGGCCTGCCGCAGCAGGGTCAGTGACCGGAAGATCTCGAACCGGTGCTGCTGCAGGTCGCCGAGCAGGCCGAGCACCTTCTGCCGCTCCCGCTGCAGGTAGGTCTGGTACACCTTGCGATGTTTCGGGTTGAGGTCCAGCTCGATGACCTGTTCCTGCTTGTCCGGCAGGTCGGCGGCCACGTCGGGTTTGCGGCGGCGCAGCATCAGCGGCCGGATCCGCCGTCGTAGCTGGGCGAGCCGTTCGGGGTCGTGGGCCTTCTCGATCGGGTTGCGGTAGTGATCAGTGAACCGGTCCGCGCGGGGGAACAGGCCAGGCGCGGTGATGGACAGCAGCGACCACAGTTCGAGGAGGTTGTTCTCCATCGGCGTGCCAGTGATGGCGAGCTTGAACGGTGCCGGGAGTTGCTTCGCGCAGCGGTATCCCTGGGAGTGGGGGTTCTTAACGAACTGGGCCTCGTCGAGGATCAGCCCGGCCCAGTCGAGGGCCTCGTAGTCTTCGAACTCGAGTCGGAACAGGGTGTAGGAGGTGACCACCAGATCCGCACCGCGCACCGCGTCGGCGAGGGTCGCGTTGCGACGCGCGCGGGTCTGGGTGATGGTGGCGACCACGAGGTCTGGTGCGAACCGGCTCGCTTCGCTCGCCCAGTTGTGCACGACGCTGGCAGGGGCGACCACCAGGAACGGCGCCCGTGGACCGCCGGTCGCCCGGACGTGACAGATCAGGGCCAATGCCTGCAGGGTCTTGCCCAGGCCCATGTCGTCGGCGAGGACCCCGCCGAGTCGGTGCTCGTGCAGGGCGGCCAGCCACCGGAACCCGTCCTGCTGGTACGGCCGTAGCGTGGCCTTCAGCCCCGATGGGATCGGATGTTCGACGCGGTTGCCCGCGTCGGACAGTGAGCGCACCGCCTCCTGCCAGGCGGCTGCCTGGCCGGTGACCTCGCCGAGCTCGGCCAACTCCTGCCACAGCCCGGCCTGGAAGCGCCCGACCCGCAGCACCCCGGGCGGCGGGTCGTCCAGGGCGCGGGACTCGGCGATCAGGTCGCGCAGTTGGCGGAACTCGGCACGGTCGAGGCTGAAGTACGTGCCGGTGGGCAGGATGAGGTACTGCTGATCTGCGGCGAGCGCGACGAAGAGCTCGTCGAACGGCACCTGCTCACCGCCGACCGTCACCTGTACCGACAGGTCGTACCAGTCCGGCTGCCCGCTGGTGTCTGCGCTGGCGAACGTGATGACCGGGGCCTGCAGCGTCTCCTGGTAGGCGGGGCCCGCGTCGTCGAGCTGCGTGACGATATCGACTCCGTCGATGTCGGTCAGCGGGGGCAGGATGTCGTTCAGGAACCGGATCATCGCGTCGCCGGCCACGTCGGCGGTGGCCGCCAGCTGAGGCCCCGCAGGCGTTGACTCCAGCAGGCCCAGCGCCGGGTCGGCGACCATTTCGGTCACCCGCCGCACCACCTTCTGCCGGTCGGCGGCGTGGGCGACGGGTGCGGGCGCCCACAGCGGCTCCCGATGATGGCGGTCACCGACCGGCAGCACCCACTCCCATCTCAGCGAGAGCCGATGCCCGGCCATGCGGTTCACCGTCAACGTCAACGCAGCCGCCCCGAGATCGGGCAACCGCACCGACGGATCCACCGCGGCCACTTCCGCCTGCCGTAGCAGACTCGGATAGTACTGCTGAAAGAACCGTGCCTCGTCGTCGGCGGGAACCTGGATCGCCGGCTTTGTTAGCATGGCGATGAAGCCCGGCTCCAGCGGCCGCGCCAGCGGCGCGAGCCGCAGCACCCTGTCCCTTGGCCGCGGGGCATCCTGGCCCCGCACGCCCCACCAGGCGACGCCGTGGACCGGCTGGCCCACCAGCAGGGACGAATTCGGGGCGACCAGCATGCCGTCGGCCAGCAAGGTTGGTACGAGTAGCAGGCCGTCACTGGTCCGGTCGACCCGTATTGACACCCGCGCCGGTTCCCGGTACACGACGACAGGCCCGGCGGTCTTTCCGGCCTGCATCATCGGCAACCCGGTCTCCTGAGCCTCGCTGAGCAGGTCCCAGATCCGCCGGCTCGCGAACGCGTCGAGGTAGATCGTCTGCTGGTAGCCGCTGTAGTAGTGCCGGTCCTCGGCTGCCGTGGACAGCGCCAGGATCTCCTTGAGGAGCTGCCAGTGCTGCTGCACCCGCCTCGGCTGCCCGTACCAGGCGTAGCTGAGATTCGACCAGTTAATCCCCGACCGCACCCACCCGCTGCGACCTGGCACCACAGGGCGCAGGGCGATCCGCCACGAGGATACCGCGCCGGCCTGCCCGGCAGCCGCGACGAGATCGAACTGCAGCCCGACGCCGGCCCGGTCCGACTTCGGATCGGCGGAAGGCTCGGGCGCCGTACCGACCAGCGGGGACAGCGCGGTCTCCCACGCCGGCGGTGGCGCCACGGCCCGCGGGCGGGGCACACCTCGGGCCGACAGGACGGCGAGGATCAACGCTGCCGGATGGGCGCAGCCCGGATCGTCACCGCACCTACACGATCCCTGCACCGCCGTGATGTCGCCACTCGGATCGGTGGACGTGATGGCGGTCACCGTGCCAGACGGGTCGCCACGGAGCCGGGCATGAGCGTGCCCGGCCTGCGGATCCCACTGCACGTCGACCAGCTCGCCGCGATTGAGGTGGGCCCGCGCCTGGACGAACAACCGTGTACCCACCGCCACGCGCACGGACTCCTCGTCCTCGGTCAGCAGCAGCCGTGCCAAGGTCACCTCCACACATCTGGCCCGGGCAGCCGCGAGCGTATCCTTCCGCAAGGTGAGCAGTGCCCAGCGCCACCCGGTCCGTCCGCCACGTCGGCTCGGGCACCAACGGGCCGCAGCCCGGGATGGCCGACCGGAGGCTGCCGACGGCCAGCGCGAGAAGTCGAACCCGCGCGGGCGGCAGTCCGGTCCCCGGGTAAGCGGTCATCTGGCAGGCGCCCGGCCGCCCGTGTGGTGATCGGCAGTCGGGCAGTTCGTCCTTGGCGATGACCGTCAGGCCGCAGGCCGAGCCCGGGAGATCAGATGGCCGGCAGGTCGATGTCGTGCCAGCCGGCGACGCCGCTCACACGTACGATCGGGGCAGGAGGTAGAGACATGGCCAGCGGCAATGGTGCACCGCCTGGGTCGCGGTATGTGGACCAGCGGCATTTCGTGGTCGCCGCCTCCCTGTCCGACCTGCGCGGTCCGGTTCGCGGTGTGGTGACGCTCGATCGGTGGCTGGACTGGTCCGGCGACAGCACCTATGACCTGGACGACGCCGGTGATCTGCAGCTGATGTACCAGACGGTGCTGAACCAGGCGAATTCGGTCGACGACTTGCGCCGATGGTTGCACGGCCCGACTTTGCGCCGTTTGTGGCCCACCTTGTGGCTCCCGGCCCGGCTGCGGGCGTTGTGGCAGGCACGCTTTCCCGAGCTGACCACGCCGCCGCAGACGCTGGCCGGGTAGAAGTGGATCAAGTTCACCTTCGCTTGGCCGAGATCGGGCTGCGGGTCGCTGCCCGCTACGGGTTCGCGTTGGCCGGTGGCTACGCCGTACAGGCCCACGGCATCCTCGACCGCCCGAGCGAGGACATCGACCTGTTCACGGCGTGGGAGCGTCGTGGCGAGTTCGCCGCAGCAGTGGACGCGGTAGTCGACGGCTACCGCGCCGGCGGGTATTCCGTCGAGGTGACGCAGCAGTTCGACACCTTCGCCCGGCTCGCGGTCACCGATCCCGCTCAACCTGGGCACCCGTACAAGGTCGAACTGGCGGCCAACTGGCGTGCGTTGCCGCCGGTGATGATGGACGTCGGGCCGGTGCTGCACGCCGACGACGTCGTCGCGGGCAAGATGTCCGCCCTGTACACGCGCGCCGAGCCCCGAGACTTCCTGGACATCGACGCGGCCCTCATGACCGGCCGCTACACCCGGACACGGCTGTGCGAGCTGGCCGAACAATCCGACGCGGGATTCGACCGGCGCATCCTGGCGGACCTGTTCGGCATGCTGGAGCGCTACCCGGACCGACGTTTCGCCGCCTACGGCGCCCACCCCGCCCACATCAGCGAGATGCGCAAACGCTTCGCACAGTGGCGCGAAGAACTCACCGCCGACCTGCCCTAGGTCCTCGCGGGCGTCCTGGTGTGATGTACCCGGTGAGCGCAGGGAACGAGAATGAGCTGACTGTGCTGGTGGACCGGTTGCGGCGGGATCGCCGTCGTGACCCGTACGCGGGCCGGCAGGCCTACTCGCAGGCGGCGCGTGAGGTCGCGGACCGCTGCGCCCGGCTGATCGACACGGGTGACGCGGCGGTCGCGGTGCCGATGCTGCGCAAGGCAGTCGATCGGATGACGACCGCCTTGATGTACATGGACAGCTCCTCCGGAGTCCTCGGCAACGACCTCGCCTATCTGATGGAGCTCTACGCCCGGGCGTGCCGGGCCGCACCGCCACGACCCGCTGGCCTGGCCGCGTGGCTGGTCCGGCTCGTCTGCGACGGCCCTGGCTGGCCAGACGTGATCCTGCGCGAGTGGGTGCCGGCTCTCGGGGCGAAAGGCCTGGCCGAGGTGACGCGCTTGGTCGAGCAGCGTGCCGCGATTGCGGATCCGGACAACTGGCACCAGCAGTGGGCGGTACGGCACCTACGCGAGCAGCTCGCCGAGGTCTCCGGCGACGTGGACCGGTACGTGGCCGTGCTGGCCGAGCACCTGGTAAGCGCCGACCAGTACGAGCGCGTCGTACGGGTGCTGGCCGAGGCGGGACGACCCGCCGACGCAATCGACTGGGCTCGACGCGGACTCGCCGAACACCCCAGCGGCCACCAATCCGCGCGGCTGCGTGACCTGCTGGTGGGGTTGCTGATCGAGACCGGCGAACCGCGCGCCGCGGTGGCCGAGCGTCGGGCTGCGTTCGACAAGCAGCCGACCATCGACAACCTCCGGCCACTGCTGGCGACGGTGGCCGAGACCGACCGCGACGAAACCCAGACCGAGTGGGCGCTGACCGTGGTACGCGACCGCGTCGCCCAGCAGCCCGGCTACCTGCCCCATCTGATCGACGCGCTGCACCATACCGGCCGTGACGATGAGGCCTGGCACACCGGGCTCGCACGCCTGGACGAGTTGCCCACCCGGCAACGCGTCGAACTCCTGCACCGTCGGCAACAGGGCCATCCGGCCGACGTGCGCGAGCCCTACCGGGCACTCGTCAACGCCCACCTGTCGGACTCACATGACAAGCGCCGCTACGACACAGCCATCACGCTGCTCCGCCATCTGCGTGACGCGTACGCGGCCACCGGCGAGACCGACCAGTTCGCCAGGTATCTGGATGAGTTGCGTGGACAGCACCGGCGCCGGCCGTCGTTCCTGGCCAAGCTCGACGTCGCCCGCCTCCACCCTGGCCGGTAGAGTGCCCGCCCGTGGCAGTTCGCATCGACATCGACGCGTCCCGGGAATCCGTCCCCAGCTCGGTGGACGAGTCCGCGGCACGGCTGCTGAGTAACGGCAGCGTCGGCGAACTCGAACCGGCCGGCGGCGGCGTCCAAGCCGTCGTCCACAGCCACGACGGCGTCTTCCAACCCTGAATCGGCATCGTCGGCGGCCTCTTCACCACCGACTGCGACTGCGGAACCTTCGGCGACGATTTCTGCGCCCACGCGGTCGCCGCCGCACTCACCGCATTCCACGCCGGCACCGCCTTCTCGGGCGCGGCGACCCCACCTGGCGCCGCCCCTGGTGAACCCGAACACGCTCACTATCTCGAAGCCGTGCGGCGGCTCTTCCCTCGGCAACTGGCAAACCTCGTCGTGGAACACGCCCTGCGGCACCGCCTCTTCGCCACCCAGCTACTCGGCGAAGCCGGTCTCCTCGACATCACCGACCACACCGGCCTACACGAAGCCCGCGCCGCCATCCGCGACGCCGCTAGTGTGACCACCGGCAGCAGGTGGCAGATCTCCGACGTCGAAGCCGCCGGCCATCAGCTGGCCGCCGAAATTGAGATTCTCTGCGCCCGGCCCGCCACCACCGCCATGCTCGATCTCGTCGAAGAAGCCATCCTCGTCTGGGACGACCTCTCCGGACACCTCCGCGACGCCTATCGCATCACCCGCACCGAACCCGAGGAAATCACCGAGCCACTCTTCAACGCCCGCCATGACCTGTGCGAACGCCTCGACCTCGACGCGGAGGAGATCGGCCATCGATTGACACGGCTCATCGAACGCTGCCACCACGACACCATCGACATCGACACCTATACCGACCTCCTCGGCGAACACGCCAGGACGATCACCCGCCCCAACCACTGGTAACGGCAACCGCTCTCACACCCGGCACGCCACAGCTGCAGCCCGAGTACAGCTGTCGCATCGGGATGCCGGGCACCGTCACCGGCGCTGACCAACACCCTCCAGGTCTGTCACGCGCATCTGCCGCCGCTCCCACCGCGCGACCACCGACCGTTAGCCGGCCTCCATTTGAAGGGCCCGCTGCACGGTTGAGCCAACGGATGGTGCGAGTGGCCGAGTCCCCCAAACCATCGCATCGCTACTCATAGATATCGAGGTGGATGGCTGTAGCACCCTGGGTGCGGGAAGGGTACTGATGCAATACGCACCGGAACTCGACGGCCCCGACCAGCTCGGCATCTGGGCACGGCAGCCGAACCAGCGAGGCCGCCAGCGGGCGCGACGCCCGACAACATCACCTCCACCGTGCATCCGTTTCGCCTTCTATGGTCGGATGTCCACGGTCGACTTCCAGGACCGGGCGTCGTCGTGTCGGTGGCAGCGCAACTATGCCGAGGACCTGGTCGCCGGTCATGGTCGGATAGTGGTCGAGTTCTTCGACGAGGGTGTCTCCCGCAGGGTGGCGTGGCCGGACCGGCCGCAGGCGGCACGGCTACTCGCCGCCCTGGCGGACCCGGCGCGTGGGTTTGACGCGATCGTCGTGGGCGAGTACGAACGTGCCTTCCACGGCCAGCAGCTCGAACAGTTGACCCCCACCTTGCTCAGGCATGGTGTGCAGCTGTGGCTTCCGGAGACCTATGGCCCGGTGGACTTCGACAGCTCGCGACAGCTGGCGTTGCTGGACCTACTGGGCGTGCACTCCCAGCGGGAGGTGGCCCGGGCCCGGCACCGCACTACCGCGGCCATGCGCGCCCAAGCCGAACTCCAAGGCCGGCACCTCGGCGGCCGGCCACCCTACGGCTACCGGTTGGTCGACGCCGGACCTCATCCGAACCGCGCCCACGCCTCCTGGGGACGCCGTCTGCACCGCCTGGAACCCGACCCGGCCACCGCACCCTGGGTGAGGTGGATCTTCGAGCAGCGGCTCGCCGGTCGCAGCGTGGCCAGCATCGCCCGCAAACTCAACGACAACGGTGTGCCGTGCCCGTCCGGCGCCGCCCCGGCACGTAACCGGCACCGCAGCGGCCAACGCTGGATGCTGACCACCGTCGCGGCGATCCTGGCCAACCCCCGCTACACCGGCCGCCAGGTGTGGAACCGGCAACGCACCGACCACGACGACCTCACACCCGACGGGACCGTCGCGCGGCACCGCGACGTCCAGCGCTGGAACGCCGCCCCGCACTGGGTCATCTCCCGCCAGATCGCCCACCCACCGCTGGTCACCGAGGAACAGTTCGTCGCAGCTCAGGCCATCCACACCGCACCCACTCCAGCCGATGGCGCTCCTCGCCACTACCTCCTGGCCGGCCTCGTATGCTGCGCCATCTGCGGGCGCACCATGGACTCCCACTGGGTCCACGGCCGTCCCGGCTACCGATGCCGCCACGGCCACACCAGCAGCCGCACCACGGCCTCTCCCCGAACGAAGACCCTCTACATCCGGGAAGACCACCTCCTCGACCGCATCCGACACGACCGCCGGCTGCACCGCCACCACCCCGCGCTGCGCAGCCCCGACCCGGACAAGGTCGCCACCCACCTCCGCACCAACAACATGATCATCGTGGGCGACCACCACACCTGGACCATCGACGCCGAGACCGCGATCTACCCGCTCAACCCGCAGGGAAGCGGCCTCGCCGCCACAGCAAAAATCCCCGTCCAACGGGACGGGGATCACGCAAAACACGAAGAAAAATCACGCTTCGTGTGGAAATAACGTGTCCGACTATGTAGCATCCGTTATACAAACGGGTGCCCATGCGTTAAGTCTAGCACTTCACGATGCGTAACACTACAGGCATGAGCTGCCGCGTGTGGCAATTTGAGAACCAATTCAATCCGCCTGCGCCTGCCTGCGCCGAAGACAGCGCAGCCGTCAATCCGGCCGCGGAGAAGGGGACTCTGACAGGCAGAGTCTGCACTGAAGTGGGTGCCTGACGAGTTGTAGATCTTGGCCAGCCCGTTGATTCCGCCGCCGCCTCGACGTCCGCAGGGCGGGGGTACACCCCCGATCGAGGCGCGGGCTGTGTTCGCCGCGATCGTGTACGTGCTGACCACTGGCTGCGCCTGGCGGCACCTGCCAGCTGGGTTCGGAGTCTCCAAGGCCACCGCGCACCGCCGGTTCGTCGCCTGGCCCCGGGCCGGGCTGTGGCGCAGGCTGCACGTCGCCGCCCTGGACCAGATCGACGCCAAGGGGTTGATCGACTGGGCCCGGGCCACCGCCGACGCGGCCCGGGCGAAAAGGGGAGCGACCTGACCGGACCGAGCCCGGTCGACCGAGGCAAGCCCGGCAGCAAGATCCACGTCCTGTCCGATCGCAACGGCTTGCCTCTGTCCGTCGGCGTGTCCGCCGCGAACACCCACGACAGCCGCTGCCTGGAGTCCCTGGTCCAGGCCATCCCCGCCATCCGCTCCCGACGCGGACCCCGCCGCCGGCGCCCCGACAAGCTGCACGGCGACAAGGGCTACGACTACCCCCACCTGCGCCGCATGCTCCGTGCCCGCGGCATCCGGCCCCGCATCGCCCGTCGCGGCATAGAGTCGCCGAACCGGCTTGGGCGGCGCCGCTGGGTGATCGAGAGGACGTTCGCCTGGTTCACCGGCTACCGCCGGCTGACCATCCGCTACGAACGCTCAGCCAGCCTCTACTGCGCGTTCGTCATCCTCGCCGCCGCCCTCACCTGCCACAAGCGCTACCTCAAACTCACCACCTGAGATACGCTCTAACGCGTTATATTCCAAGAAGTTGTGTCTGCCGCCGCATCTCGTATGGAGGTAAGATCTTGGGCTTCCAAGTCATCGGGATTTCACGCCAGTTAGGGACCCGTTGTTGATGCAGGTCCGCCTCGCATCGGCCCCCGCACCTGGCCGGCCGGAGAACGAGGACCAAGCATTTCATTCAGGAACGATGGTCGGCGTGCTCGACGGCGTAACAAGCCCCGAGGGCATCGGAACGGGTTGCCGACACAGTCCGTCATGGTATGTCCGCCGGTTGTCGGCTCGCCTCTCAGAGGTCGCTCTCCAAGACACCCCGCCTTCTCTCAGCGAGTGCCTGGCAAAAGCGATTGACATGGTGCGTGATGATCACGGCGGCCATTGCGACCTTGCCAACCCGGCGACTCCAGCAGCAACCGTATGCATCGTTCGGTCAACTGGCAGTCATCTGGAATATCTGATTCTCTCCGACACGACGCTGGTGGTGGAACGGAGCGACGAAGTTCTGGCAGTCACAGATCTCAGATTCTCAACCGCCATCGCCGAGCTTGATCGACTCCGACCGGTGCCGCAAGCACCTGCGGGTACCCCGGATTTTGAAGCTTGGCGACACGATTACTTCGAACACAAGTACCAGCTCACGAATACTGCTGGCGGATATTGGGTGGCTAATAGCGTCTGTGACGCCGCATACCAAGCGGTGACCGGCAATTATCCAATCCACGGCATAAATGGCCTCCGGCGCGCAGCCCTGCTAACCGATGGGGCCTCATGTCTTGTCGATCTCTACGGCCTGATGGACTGGCCCAACCTACTTAACATCATATCTCAGCAGGGGCCAGACGAACTTATCCGCCGAGTCCGACAAGCCGAAGAGGCACGCCACAACCGTGATGGTGTTCTCCGGCGGTGGAAGCGCCAGGACGACGCCACCGCTGTCCTGTGCACCTTCGCGGATCGCCCTTGAGGCTAATCCGTTAGCACCACACGTCCTTTAGTCGCCAAATTCTTCAGGCTGAGCCAGGTGGCTGAGATGTTGGCTAGTCTAGGAGCAAGCTGGGCCGCAGCCCGATCAGCGGCATCAACGTCGTACATCGAGCCCTTTCCAACCTGATCTTGCAGGTCGGGGTGGTAGGCGGAGGCCGCAGATCGATGAGGGCGAGGCTCCAGGTAAGACAGCAAATCGACCAAAACCCGATGCCCCGACCGGGGGCCTCGCCTGTGCTGGCTCAGGCTCGACGTAACCGTCGCCGCGGTCCGGGTCGACCGGGCCGCCGACGAGTTCCTCAAGCTCGGCCAGGGTCAACATCGGCCCCCATCGCACCGGCCGCTCAACCGTGTGCGGGCCGACAACGGTGAATAGGAACTGCTGAAACCCCAGATCAAGTTCACCCAGCAACTGGTGGGCAATGAACAGCGGCGGCTCAATCTCCTCGGGGCAGAACCGCTGCCAGACCTCCTCGACGTACCGCTCGGCCCCGTTCTGCAGACTGCGGCCCTCCCGGTCGGTCTGCGTCACGACGGCGACCGACCGTAACCCCTCAGCAGTAAACACCTGGACCCGCATACTGCCGTGCTGCGTGACGAACGCGTGCTCGTCCACCGTCCGGATACGCGACCCGCCGTGCTCGATCACCACCGCCCGGTTGCGGCGGCCGGCGGCCCCACCGCCTGGTCCATCCACGCCCGCCACCATATGTCGTGGGTACGACACGATCTGAGTTCACCCTCCTCCTAAAACCGGGGACGGGAGATCCGTCAGCCAGGCCAGCGCCCCATATCCCACCGCCCAATGGCGCGAGTGGACTTGCTCCGAGGGCTTAGTACTCCAGCCGGAGATGTTGATCTGAGCGGGGCGGGGGTTCACCCGGGGCCGGAGCGGGAGCAGCCACCGTCGAGCATGGACGGTTGTGTGGACTGACCATGACGCGGCGGTGGCTGCGGCTTACAGGGTAGACGCCCAGCGGTGGCGGGTGTTGTTCGACGAGCTGATGTTGACGATCGGGGTGCGTTTCCGCAGGCCGGAGCCCCGTCGACGGGTGCGGGACTTCGTACGCGGCCTGTTGGCGCCGCTGCCTCGCAAGAACTGCTGGACGATCGCCGAGCACGCCGGGGACGCGTCACCGGACGGGATGCAGGACCTGCTCGCCCGGGCGAAGTGGGACGACGGGCAGGTCCGCGCGGACGTGCGTGGGTTCGTCGCGGAGCACCTGGGTGACCCGGACGCGGTTCTGGTCGTCGACGAGACGGGAGATCTGAAGAAGGGTCGTCACACCGTCGGGGTGCAGCGCCAGTACTCGGGCACCGCCGGGAAGGTCGAGAACTGTCAGCTCGCGGTGCATCTGGTCTACGCCACCGAGGCCGGTCACGCCCTGATCGACGCGGCGCTCTACCTACCCAAGGTGTGGTGTGAGGACCCGCAGCGCAGGGGCGAGGCCGGTGTCCCCGACGACATCAGGTTCGCGACGAAGCCGCAGCTGGCGGCACGGATGATCGACGAGGCTGTCGCCGCCGGGCTGCCGTGTCGGTGGGTGGCCGGCGATGAGGCCTACGGCGGTGACCCGCGGCTGGCCGCCGCGCTACGCGGCCACCGCCTCGGCTACGTCCTGGCGGTGGCCTGCTCCCACCAGGTGCTCACCGGTATCGGCGCCCGGCGGGTCGACCACCTCGCCGCCGATCTGACCCGCGACGCCTGGCACCGCGTCTCGGCCGGTGCCGGCGCGAAGGGACACCGCTACTACGACTGGGCCTGGATGCCGTTGCCCGCGCACGCCGACGCACACGCCGGCCACCACTGGCTGCTGATCCGCCGCCAGCGCCGCACCGGGGAGCTGGCCTTCTACCGCTGCTGGTCACCCGAGGCCGCGCCGTTGGGTGCGCTGGTGTCCGTGGCGGGCCGCCGCTGGAAAATCGAAGAATCGTTCCAGACCGCGAAGACCGCCCTCGGCCTGGACCAGCACCAGAACCGGCGCTGGCGCTCCTGGCACCGGTGGACCACCCTGGCGATCCTCGCCCACGCCTTCCTCGCCGCCGCGACCACCATCGTCCGCGCCGCCAACACAGCCGAGCCCGGGCTGATCCCGCTGACTGTCAACGAACTCCATCGCCTGTTCAACGCCCTGGTCATCGAACCCACCCGACGCCAAGCTGACCAGCTCAAATGGTCGATCTGGAGACGTCGACACCAAGCCCGAGCCCGAGCCAGCCACTACGCCAGACAAGCCCTCACCGAACCGTGATCACGATCTCCGGCTGGAGTATTAGAGCTCCTAACGAAATGATGTTGAGCGTGTCCTCGGGACGTGAGGATCGTTCTGTCTGAACGTGAGGAGGGGTGAGCAGCCGCCATGGATCGTGTCGGACGAGTTGTGGGCCGAGATCGCACCGCTTCTGCCGCCCCGTCCGTCCAGGCGGCATCGGTTCCCGGGCCGTAAGCCTCTCGATGACCGCAAGGTGCTGTGCGGGATCCTGTTCGTGCTCTACACCGCGATCCCGTGGGAGTACCTGCCCCAGGAACTCGGGTTCGGGTCGGGCATGACGTGCTGGCGCCGGTTGCGGGACTGGAACGACGCCGGCGTGTGGCAACGCCTGCACGAAGTACTGCTCGGCAAGTTGAGGGCGGCCGACCAGCTCGACATGTCTCGGGCGGTGATCGACGGCTCCCACATCCGGGCCCTCAAGGGCGGCCCAAAACCGGTCCGAGCCCGGTCGACCGCCGCAAGCCAGGCTCGAAACACCACGTCATCACCGACGCGGGCGGCATCCCCCTCGCCGCGAGCCTGACCGGCGGCAACCGCCACGACGTCACCCAGCTCATGCCCTTGGTCGACAAGGTCCCCCGGATCAAGGGCATCCGCGGCAGACCACGGCAACGACCCGACCGGATCTATGCAGACCGCGGCTACGACTTCGACACCTACCGCCGCGAGCTACGGACCCGCGGCATCACACCCGTCATCGCCCGACGCGGCGTCCCACACGGCTCCGGGCTCGGCACCCGACGCTGGGTCGTCGAGCAGACCATCGCCCTACTGCACTGGTTCCGCCGCCTGCGCATCCGCTGGGAGATCCGCGACGACATCCACGAAGCCTTCCTCACCCTCGCCTGCGCCATCATCTGCTGGCGCCGACTACAGCGCTCAAAGAGTTAGGAGCTCTTAAGCACGGGCCTTCCACGCTCACGGTCCGTGAGGAGCCGTATGGTATGGACAGGGCTGACGTCATCTGGGGTGGGTGCGTCCGCAGTGGGTGCAGCAGGGAGCGCAATCTCGGCCGACCTCGTGGGTGGCGCGGGGCGCTGCCACAGGCGCCGAACGGCTCCAGCGTCACTCATCTGAGAGTGACTGTTCCTCAGCAAGAAGCGGATGCGGCTCGCCCGAAAGCGCGGACAACGCCCGCGCAACGTCGTAAATATCTGCCTTGACGTAGGTACTCGTCACACCGGCGTCCGAACGACCGGTATGGCCGGCATATGCTCTTGCGATGGCGTATCCAAAGTTTCGTTCAACCCACGTCAACGTGGTATGCCGTAGCCAATGTGTCGATACCTGCTGGGCTTGGACCCAAGGGAGGCGACGCCCCAATCGCTGCCAGAGATGATCGTAGCGACGGCTCGTCAATGGAGCGCCCGACCGGTATCTGAGCAGTTGCGTACCGCCACTGATCTTCCCACGCTCTTCGTAGTGCCGGACAAGCATACGCAGCATAGAAGGGGAGACGGGCTGCCAGCGAACTGTCCCGCCCTTCTCGCTGAGCCGAATGCAGCAATTATCGAGGTCCAAGTCCGCTCGGTCCAGGCCCAGTGCCCCACCCCGCCGGCAGGCTGTTTCGATGTGAAGTCGCAGGATGAGGGAGTCTAGGTGCGGATCATTTCCCGTGCGCCCTGCGAGTTCCACTATCCGCGCAAGCTGACGCTCCGCTAGAGCGTGTCGATTGCTCGGCACCCTTCGGGGCTTTGCCACTCGTCGAGCTGGATCTTCCGCCTCGGCAATCAAGCCGTCGGCAACCGCGAATGCATAGAGGCAGCGAAGGGCAGAGACCGTGTGCTCAGCCGCTGAGCGACCGCCGCGTGAGTTGCTACGGACGACTGCACTCGCGCGGATCTGCTCTACAAGCGCCGAGATTTCGGATGGTGTTGGGTCGTTCAGTTTGCGCTCGCCCCAGTACTGCTCGATTCGCTTCCAGTAGCTTTCGTAAAGTCGGCGGGAGCCTGGAGCAACGGCCACCGATACGCGCTGGATGTAGTCGCGGAAGGTAGGGATTCCCGGCGGTTCGCCGATTGCCGACGGTCCACGCAACCCTTCATCGGGAATCCGCGCAAGAATCGACCGCAGGGCGGCTACCTCTTGGTTGGTTAATCCATTCGGCAACGGCCCGGTCATGTAACACCACCTGAGCCACTATCAATGAAGGCCATGAGCGCAGATTCCACAAGATCCATGGCGCAAAGGATGACCACTCCTTCTTTCGTCCGCACCACCACTAAAAGTCGTACGCCCGCGGACAGCTCGGCCAAATGTCTGATGGACGAGAGTATGCGGAGGTGCCCTTGTGCTGTAACTAGACATGTCCGATCCTCGCCGCGCTGAATCGTAATGAAGCCCTCCCCCACTTTGCCGTTCAGCGAGTCGTCCGGACTCCACCCCATTGCGCGAACCGGGGCTCGATCGGCAAGCCGCCCTCGCGCGTCCATGACGGTGAGGCAGTACTGCCACTGGCAACCTTTCGCCGACCTGCGTCTCTGAGCCTCGATCCACCGACGCGGTCGGCGTCGAGCACCAGTTGATCTTTCCCTGGTGTGGCTGGATCGTGGGCGTGCGGGAGTTGCCGATTACGTGATCGGCTTGCTCCGGGTGTGGTTGTTCGGGGCGGGGTGGGGTTGTGGCCTGCGGGTGGGGCCGCCTGGTTTTAGCTGGTATGAGGTGTTCAGCCGGGTGTGGTGTGGACGGCGGTGAACAGGTTGTCGAACGCTGTCTGCCAGGGCCAGTGCTCGGGTAGGTGCAGGCGGATGGTGCGGGCCCGGTGGGCGAGGCGGGCAGCGACGGTGATGATGCGGGTGCGGATTGTGGCGGGTCGGGCGGTGGCGTAGTCGCCGCCGGTGAGATGCCCGGCGGCGCGGGTGAGGTTGTGGGCGATCGCGGCGCAGGCCAGCCACGCATCGTTGGCCGAGAACCGGCCCGAGGGCAGGTGGGCGAGGGGTCCGGCGATCAGGTCCGCGTTGACCTGCTCGATGATCGCGTGGCCGCGGTGCTGAGCCTCGGCCTGCACCAGGGTGTAGGGGCTGTTGGTGAACATCGCGTGATACCGGTACGCCGGCAGGAGTTCTTCCTGTCCGGGATGTTGGGCGGGGTCGTCGCGGCGGATGCGCCGCACGATCAGCCGGGCGGTCACCGCGTGCCGGGTGCCGGCGAACGCGGTGTAGGCGGTTTCGGCGATCTGCGCGTCGGAGATCCACCGCTGCTGGTCTTCGTCCCAGACGGCCTGCGGGTACTTGATGTCGATCCACTGAGCCATTTTCATCGTGACGGTGCAGGTCACGGGCGGCGCGGGAGGCCGGTGTCCATGTAGGACGAGGCTCCCGGTAAGACAGCAATCGACCAAGATCAGATGCCCCAACCGGGAGCCTCGCTGTGCTGTCTTACCCTGCCGCGATTCCGTTGTCCACCCGCAGCCTGAACCACCTCGCTGCCCTCATCCGAACCCGCCGCCAGCAGCGACGGTCCCGGTGGCGACGCCTCGACCCCGGCCGGCAAGCCCTGCTCGCCCTGGCCCACCTGCGCAATGGCGACACCCTGACCCGCCTGGCCGCCGGATTCGAGATCGGCGTCACGACGGCCTGGCGTTATGTCCGCGAGGCCATCGACCTCCTCGCCGCGACCACCGACGACCTGGCCACGGCCATGACCAGGATCCGGCTGCTCGCCTACGCAATCCTCGACGGCACCCTGATCCCGATCGACCGGGTCGCCAACCAGAAGCCGTACTACTCCGGGAAGCACAAGCGTCACGGAGTGAACGTGCAGGTCATCGCCGACGCGGCCGGGCGTCTCGTCTGGGCCTCGGCCGCGCTGCCCGGCTCGACGCATGATCTGACCGCCGCCCGCACCCACGGCATCATCGACGCCCTGACCAGCGCCGACGTGATGACCTTCGCGGACAAGGGATATCAAGGCGCCAGCGGCAGCGTGCGCACCCCGTTCAAGCGGCGCCGCTTCCGGCCGAAGCTGTCACGCCGGCAGAAGGCCGTCAACCGGGCCCACGCGAAGATCCGCGCCCGCGGCGAACGCGCGATCGCCACCCTCAAGACCTGGAAGATCCTGACCAAGCTGCGCTGCTGCCCACACCGAGCGACCGCGATCGTGCAGGCCATCCTCGTGCTGCACCACGTCGAAGCCAACCGCTACGCAGGATGAAAAGGGCTCGTTGATCACCCCTCGGGGCGGCGTGATCAACGAGGAGTTCTTCGATGTTGGCCACAGCCGGTCCTTGCCGTGGCAACGTCGTCCGGAAGCCAGCCGGCTGCTCGCTGCCCTGCGCAACCCTCAGCGCGGCTTCACCGCTGTCGTCATCGGTGAGCCGCACCGCGCCTTCTACGGCAACCAGTTCGGTCTGACCATGCCGCTGTTCACGCACTACGGCGTCCAGTTGTGGGTGCCGGAGGTCGGCGGGTTGATCGATCCGGACAACGAGGCGCATGACCTGGTCATGTCCGTCTTCGGCGGCATGAGCAAGGGCGAGCGGAACCGGGTAAAGGTCCGGGTCCGCACCGCCATGGCCTCCCAGACTCAACTGGAGGGCCGCTTCCTCGGCGGACGGCCACCGTACGGCTACACGCTCAAGGACCTCGGACCGCACCCGAACCCGGCAAAGGCCGCCGACGGCAAACGCCTCCGCGGCCTGACCCCCGACCCGCAGACCGCACCCGTCGTCCAGCGCATCTTCGGCATGTACCTGGCCGGATACGGGATGTTCGCCATCGCCGAGGCGCTCACCCGCGACGACATCCTCTGCCCCTCCGCGTACGACCGTGCCCGCAACCCCCACCGAGACGGGCTCGCCTGGTCCAAGACCGCCGTACGGACGATCCTGACCAACCCCCGTTACACCGGCCGCCAGGTCTGGAACAAGCAACGCACCGACGAAGTGCTGCTCGACGTCGACGACGTCGCCCTCGGCCATACCCCGGTCATGCGGTGGAACCAGCGCGACCGCTGGGTCACCTCCAACGAACTGGTCCACGAGCCCCTGGTCGAGCAGGCAGACTTCGACCGCGTTCAGGACATGCTCGGCCTTCGAGCCCGCACCGCCACCTCACCGAGACGGGCACACCGATCCCGCCACCCCTACGTCTTCAAGAGCCTGGTCCACTGCGGCATCTGCGGCCGCAAGATGCAAGGCCAGCACTCCCACGGCGTCGCCTACTACCGCTGCCGCTTCCCGCAGGAGTACGCCCTCGCCAACAGAGTCGACCACCCCCGAAATGTGATCATGCGGGAAGACGTGCTGATCACACCGCTGGACACCTGGCTCATACAAGGCTTCGGGCCACTGCACCGGCGGAACACCATCACCACACTCCTCGACCAGGCCCACACCGGCACGCCCACCGCCGCCCCGACGGCGCTCGAAGGAACCACAATCGCCGAGTGCGACGCCAAACTGGCCCGCTACCGGGCGGCACTCGACGCCGGCGCCGACCCAGGCGTCGTTGCCGGCTGGATCGCCGAGACCCAAGCAGAACGCGAACACGCCGAACGGCACCAGCACACGCCAGTCGAAGAGAAGACCAACGTCCCTGCCCGCTACAGCGAGGAGCAGATCATCGCCGTCGTCGAGGAACTCGGAGACCTCGTGGCCGCCCTACGGAACGCACAGCCGGAACACAAACTGGAGGTCTACCGCAGCCTCGGGCTGCACCTGTCGTACGACCCGGAAACACAAACGGTGCGGGCAAGTGTTGACCTTGCCGCGCACCGTTGGGATTCAGTTGGTGTCCGAGGGGGGACTTGAACCCCGCACATCCAACGCGTTGACCTGCGACGATCGTATCCGGCCTGCTCAGCTTGTGTCTACTCGTGCCCCGTTGTGGCCGCTTGTAGCCCTCTGTTCCCGGCGGTGCTCCCCCTGGGATCACCGTTGATCTTGCCCGCGCGAAGGGGGCCGGCCCAGCGGACCGGCCCCCAGCTGTACGGCTACGGTCGCTCAGCGACCCCGTGCACCGTGTCGGCCGCGTCGACCGGCACCTCTTCCCACATCCAGTTGCCGCCCATCACAACGTACCGGCCATGCTCGTCCGGCTCGATGCGCAGCTCCCCCTCGTCGAGCGCCCTGCGGTCGACCACGATCACGTCGCCGTCCCAGCGCATCGGCACGACGTCCTGGTCCAGGTAGCGCTCCAGCTTCTCGCCGGCCAGCCCGTTGGCCGCCAGCAGCGCCCGGTTGTGCCGCCGGGACATCTCCTGGTCGGTGACGATCGCCTCGGCCACCTCGCGGGTGCAGGACCACACCGCCCAGCCGTTCCACCGGCGGGCCAGCGTGCCCGCGTACGCCGACTCGAACCGGCGGCCGCCGTCGTACGGGTACTCCAGCCACTCCCCCGAGAAGTACCCGGACTCGCCGGGCTGGAGGTCGTTGTCGAGGTCGAGCGGCACGCCCGCCTCCGGTCGTTCAAGAGTCAGTTCCACGTGAACTCCTTCGTCGTCAGAACAAGGTGGCTGCCGGCGTTTCGCGCCGCCGGTCCAGCTCGCGTACTTCGTGCCCGGTCTGTTCTTCCCACCACGCGGCGAACATGCGCCGGTGGCACCAGTTGTCCGGCGGCGGCACGTTCAGGTCGCAGAAGCACAGCAGGACCAGGCGGTCACTGCCGCCCGCGTCCGCGATCTCCGCCAGCTGCTCGGAGATCAGATCCACCCCGGCGGCCTCCAGCCGCTCCAGGTAGATGTGCCGGTACGGCCCCTGCTGCATCTTCAACATCCCGTACGTCGGCGCCAGGAGCCGGGCGAACCCGGCCAGGTCGTACGGCAACGGGAACCGGGGCTTGCCGACCGTCGTCCGGACCGGCGCGCCCTGGTCGGGCCTGAACCGCTGGTAGCGGTTCGTGAACAGCTGCAACTCAACCTCCATGTTGAGGCCCTTCGTGGTCGTGGTAGAGCTTCCCGATCGTCGGGACCAGCTCGTCCAGGTAGGCGCCCAGCGCGTCCACGGCGGACGCGACGACCGAGGCCGGACCCCGCACGGTCAGCAGCTCCAGCTCGTGGATCCCGTCGCCGTGGGCGACGTCGACGGCCTGCGCGTCCGGCAGCGGCGGCAGCGGCAGGACCGCCCTCGCCTCCACCATCGGCGTGTACACGCCGTCCCCGATCCGCACGATCGCCGTCACGCTGCTGCTCCCATCGCTAGTAGCCGCTTGCGGCGGCACTTCGGTCCGAGCCGTTCGGCACGGGCCCGGGGCGTCCGCAGCGGACGTCCGCAGTCCTCGCACTCCACGATCTCCTCGGCGGCCGCCACCTGGTCGGGCATCGGCTACCTCCTCCCTCGCAGCCGGGCGGCGATCCCCCGGCACCATCCGCGGTCGACCCCGAGCCGTTCGGCCACCTCGTCGGCGCTGTAGCCCTCGACGATGTACGCCGTGGCCAGGGTCGCCACCCGGTCGTCGACCGGCGGGGCGTCCGCCGGCGGCCGGGTCACCATCGGCCGGCCCCGGCGCGACGGCTGCTCGGCCCCCGTCTCGCGCCGGGTGGCGCGGGCCCGGGCCAGTGCCCGGTCCCGCGCCGTCTGCGGCTCGTCGGCCACTACGCCGCCTTGACCCGGTGCTGCCCCTTGTCCGGGGTCGGCATCGGCACCACCGCGACGATCCGCTGCCGCTCGGCGAGCCACTGCCCGCCGACCCGGGCCAGCCGCTCGACCAGCTCGTCACGCAGCCTCTTCGTGCCCTCGACGTGCTGCTCCAGGTCGCGCAGGACCGCGCGGGCCAGCGGGTCGCCGCTCTTGGCCTTCTCCCGCGCGGGGCGCAGCAGGTACCGCTCGTGGGCGGCCATCTCCTGGTCGGCGATGTCGCAGGCGAACGAGATCCCGCGCACCTCCGCGCCCTTGTGGATCGCGTCGACCACGGCCTCGGCCAGGTCCCGGGCGTCGCGCTCGTCGAGCCGCAGCCCAATGTCCTTCCCGGCCGCGAGGAGCACGGCGGCCGCCGTCTCCCGCACCGCCAGGTAGCCCGGCAGGGCCGCCTTCACCTGGCGGGCCTGCTCTTCCTGCTGCGCGGTCAGGCTCATCGCGCCTCACCCCTCGTGAAGCGCTGGCCGCAGTCTCCCATTGCGGCCGTACAGCTTGCGGACACAGTGGTCCCCTCTCCGTTCGGTTTCGGCAGCTGGGCTGCCCTGACTTCCGCGACGAGCGCCGGACCGGCGTGAGTGTCGAACACCGCGCGTCGGGCGACCCGGAAGGTCGCCGGCCCGAGCGGGACCGCGTTCATCATCCGCGCCTGCCGGTACAGCTCGGCCTGCGCTCGTCGCATCGCCTGCCGCAGGCGGGCCGACCCGGACGGCAGCGGCCACGCCCACAGGACCGTGACCACTCGCTCCGCACCGATCGCCTCCAACAGCCGGGGGTCGTACATAAACATTGTATCTAACAGAGCACGCACAGTCAAACTGCGACCGTACAGCCTGCGGACACGACGGGGCCGCCTCACAGGTTCAGAGCCCGCCGCTGGTCGTCGGAGAGCGCCGCGCGGGCCTTGTCCACCAGCGGCCCGCCGTCGCACGCCAGGCACAGCACCACCGGGTCGCGGTCGCCCCGCCGGGCCCGCACCTGGGCACGCCGGCAGACGCCGCACGGCGGCAGCTTGATCGGCCCGATGACCCCGCCCACGCCCGGAGCATACGCACTCCCACTGCGCCCGCACAGGGATCGCCGGCACGCAGACGCCCCGCGGGTCAGCTCGCGGGGCGTCCACTGTCACCGTCCTCAGTGCTGGCACACCGAGCAGAAGCCGTACTCCTCCACCGCGTCGGCGTGGCCCGGCCAGTCGCAGTCCGGGTCCACCTTGATCGACCCGTCGTTGACCGGCACCGTCGGCACCGGCGTCACGTCGACCAGCTCGGCCGGCACCTCCACCACGGCTTCCGGGTCCAGCTCCACCGTCACCGACGCCGCCAGGGCCTGCGCCTTGCGCAGCTTCGCCGACACCTTCCCCGCCGCCGTCCGCAGGTGGTCGACCCGCTGCCGGTACGCCGCCACGCCGCCGTCGGCGCCGGCGAGGACCTTCGCCAGCTCCTCCGCGTCCATCGCCGCCAACTCGGCCAGGATCTCGCCGGCCGCCGCCAGGCGGTCGATCTTGCTCGTCACCTTCTTGCGCTTGGCGACGACCTCCGCCTGCTTCTCCTCGCTGTGCTCTTCCTCGTCGATCTGGAAGAACCCGGCCTGCTCCTCAGCCAACTTGCACGCCTTCGCGAACTCCTCGGCGTCCCGCGCCGACCTGAACTCTCCCCGCGCCCACTTCACCAGGAACCGCCGCTGCTGGTCGGCGGACAGCCGGCACACGTACCAGGCGACGCCCACCTGCAGCTGCCCCTTGGCGACGAGCGCCTTCGCGTCGTCGATCAGCCCGAGCAGGTCGATCCGCCACCCGATGTACGGCTGGCTCTTGCCGAACAGCTCGGCGATCCGCTCCGTCTCCCAGCCGGCCGCCGCGAGGCGCTGGTAGGCGGCGGCCTCCTCCATCGGCGTCATGTCCTGCCGGTTGACGTTCTCCGCCACCTGCGCGATGAACGCCGTCTCGTCGTCCATCTCCCAGATCAGCGCGTGCAGCTCCTCGATGCCGCCCTGCTGGGCGGCCCGCCAGCGCCGCTCGCCGACGACCAGGCGGTACTGGCCCGCCTTCGCCGTCTTGCGCACGGCGACCGGCTGGAGCTGGCCGATGCTCTGCATCGACGCCGCCAGCTCGGCCAGCTCCTCCTCGGTGAACTGCTTGCGCGGCTGGTCCGGGTCCGCCTCGATCTTGGCGACCGGGATGGTCTTGACCACCGGCCCCTTCTTCGCGGTGCGCTTCGCGGTCGCAGTCGCAGTCATCGCTTCCTCCACAGTGAACGGGTACCAAAACGTACACATTCATTGTAGTCGAAAGTCGATCTTGCCGTCAATAATCTATGTACGCCGGACCGTGGAGCGCGTCACGCGACCGCACCGGCAGCCGCCACGGCGGCGGCGAACGCCGGGACCAAGGGGCCGGCCGCCACGTAGACCGCGGTACGGCGCACGCTGCGCGCTGCCCGGCGGGCCAGCTGCGCCAGGTCGGCCGGCGGCGCGGGACGCAGCACCTCCGCGATCTTCTCTGCCTGCTCATCGCTGACGTCCGCGTCGTCCACCCGCCCCGAGGCCAGCTCGGCCTCGATCCGCCCCGCCAACTCCTGGACCTCGATCGTGCGCTTGCGATGCAACCCGCTCAGCTCCCCGCATCCGTCTCGATGCGCACACGCCATCCCACTGCGGCCCCACACCGCAGGGTGGCTACGCTGCGCCTCTGGAAAGACCAATGGGCTGGATCATAGGCACGGCGGCACGCTGAGCAACAGATCAACTATCCGCGATGAAAGATTTCTCCCACGCGAATCCCGAATCGTGGTTACATCTGCCGACCCGCCGCCGATGTCCAATGAGGAGCAGTGTCCACACCGGCTACTTCCAGACGAACTCCAGCCGGTCGGTGTCGAGCTGCGCCGCGCCGGCCCGGGTCGCCGGCTTCACGATGATCCGGTCCAAGACGAGAGCCAGCAGCTCGCGGCGCCGCTCCAGCGGCGCGTCGACCCACCACTCGGCCAGGCCCTCCGGCGTCGTCGCCGGCAGCGACTGCAACCGCTCCGCCTGGGCCAGGCGCTCGCGCACCTGCTTCTGCTCGCGCTTCGCCTCGGACTCGATCGCCGTCAGCGTCACCAGGCTGATCTCGCGCCGCGCGTACGCCTGCCCCGCCTCGGCCAGCCGGTCCTCGATCGCCTGGAGCACCCGCTCCATCGTCGCCCCGCCGTCCTTCGCCGAGCCGATCGCGCGCTCCAGCCGCGCCCGCACCTTCGGCGACGCCAGCCGCGCCAGGGCCCGGGCGGCGACCTCCTCCTCCAGGCTCTCCGCCGCGATCCGGATGCGCCCGCACCCGTAGCTGGGGCTGCCGGCCCGGCACACGTACCCGCGCTTGCCGCTGTTGCTCGGCTGCGTGTAGAGCGGCTTCCCGTCGATGTGCGTGCCGGTCCCGCTCTCGTCGGGCAGCGGGTACCCGCACACCAGGAACCCGCCGGACAGCAGGTACTTCCGCACGTTCGTCGCGTGCGGCTGCTTCCGCTCCGGGGCGTCCAGCAGCGCCAGCAGCGCCTTGTGCGTCGCCCGGTCGATGATCGGCGCCCACTGGCCCGGGCCGACCACCTCGCCGTGATACGTCCGCAGGCCCGCCAGCCGCGGGTTGCGCAGCAGCCGCGACAGCGACTGCTGCGTCCACGGCCGGCCGGCGGACGTGGTTACTCCCCGCGCCCGTAGATCGGCGACCACCGATCGCATACTGTCCCCGTCGAGGACCCGCTTCACGACGTCTCGGATCACCGTCGCCTCGGCGTCGATGATCTCCCTGCCTGTCTCGTCGTACCCGTAGCACCGCATGCCTGACCCCCAACAACCCCAGGCCTGAACTCGACCGGCCTATAAGCTAGCAGTGCCCCATCGCACCGTGCTACGTACAGGTACGTAGGAGTTTCCATCGCGTGACTGTCGCGTTCCGGACACCGTACCCCCACACCCCGACAGCTAATCCCGCGCATGCAAAGAGCCCGGCACCCACTGAGCATGGATGCCGGGCTCTCTTCGCGTCTTCGCCGGTACGGCCCCGGTCAGACCTCGCTGTCCCCCGACTGCTCACCTGACCGGGACCGCGTACCGAACGACTCCCTGGGACAGGGCCGGTCACATTCAACCACTGCGACCGGACAGCGCGCCACTACAGCGAAACCCACTGGCCGCGCTCGTCCCGGTACTGGATCTCGACGCAGCCGTAGTTCGGCGTGCCGAAGTCGTACAGCGGCCCGAAGTCCTGATCGCCGCCCGGCTCGTCCTGGGTCCAGATCAGCCCCTCGTACACCACGCCGCGCTCCGCCTCGTCGACGTCCTTACCGTCCGCAATCGCGCCCTCGTCGATGTCGCCCTCGTCGAGCAGCCGGAACCGGCGGCCCTCGGTCCGGGCCCGCTCCACCATCTCGTCGGTCGCCTGCCGGGGGCCGGTCGTGCCCACCTCCGACTCCGACGTGCCGTGCAGCTCGTGGTCCCGGTCCCGGGTCAGCACCCAGGCGTACGGGCTCGCCGGGAACTCGGCCGCACGCGCGGCCGCGATCATCGCCATCGACACCATCTGTCTCTCCTCCTCTACTCGACCCCGGCGCCGACTGGCACCCGGGCGTCCTGCTGGTCGGTTTCGCCGGCGACGTCGCCGCCGGCCTCCTGCTCTGCCTGGAGCTCCGCCTTCGCCTCCGCGATGCGGTTCCGGCCCCACCGCTCGCTCCGCTTGAAGCGGTCGCCGAGCGCCTTGCCCGTCAGCGGCTCGCCGGCCGCCAGCGAGTCCCGCCACACCTTCCGCGCCGCCGCGTTCTCGTCGGCACCGTCCGGCGGCACCGGGTCCGGCTCCGGGTCCGGCACCGGGTCCGGCGGCGGCACCGGCTGCCGGGCCGGCCACGGCTCCGGCGGCACCACCACGTCCAGCGACGGCAGCGGCACCCGCGCCGACTGCGGCACCGGCTCCGGCTCCGGCACGGGCTCCGGCTCCCGGTCCGGCGGCACCGGCACGGGCTCCGGCACCGGCACCGGCTCCGGTACGGCGTCCGGCGGCACCGGCACCGGCTCGGGCTGCGGCACCGGCACCGGGGGCGGCGGCACCGGCCGCGCCGGCACGGCAGGCGCGAGGGCGTCGGCACGCTCGGCCGCGATCGCCACGCGCCGCTGCTGCGACAGCACCACCAGCCCGATCGACGCCACGACCACCAGGCCGTCAACGGACAGCGGCAGCGTGCTCGCCGTCAGCTGGTCCTCGCCGTACTCCACGGCCAGGCCCCGCATGTGCCGGTAGCTGGCCAGCGCGGCGACCCCGGCGACGATCACCGTGCCGACCACCTGCACCCGCCGCAGCCACCGCTGCCGCGGTGCCGGCACCTTCGTCATCACCTCCGAGCACAGCAGCAGCGCCAGCGGCGCCCACCCAGCGACCGCCTTCGCGCCGCCGCTGGCACCGGCGTGCGCGATGTTCGCCGCCAGCGATGCCGCGATCCCGGCACCGAACGCCAGCCACACCGACGCCCACGCGCCCCTGCCCGGCCGCTCCGGCACATCGACCTTCTCCACGTGAACCACGCCGGCCTACCCGGCCGCCTCGGCGGCACGGCCGCCGCTCAGCAGTGCCGGCACGACCGGCACCGTCTTGCTCTCCATCGGTTTCCCCTCCAACAGGTCGAGGCCGCCCAGGGGTCCCGGGCGGCTCTCCTCAGTCGTCACAGGCGGGTCAGCGTCTCCCCCACCAGCTCGCCCCGCTCGGCCACCGCCCGCTCGTGCTCGTACAGGTGGTCGGCGCACAGCAGGCGCTCCTGCGTCCACGGGTCCAGCTCCAGGCCCTCCTCCGGGTCGAACAGGCACAGCCCGCCGTCCCCGCACTTCTCGCCGTCGTGCTCGATCACCACGCGGGCGACCGCGGTGCCCGCGCACGGACCGTGGTCCTCCTCGGGCGCGAACTCGGCGTTGAAGGTCGGGATCACCAGGCGCTCGGTGCAGATCAGGTCGCTCATCTCTCGCTCCTCAGGTCAGGGTCGGGTCATGTCACGGAAGCGGCGGGCGCGCTCGAGGCGCGCCCGCCGGCTCGGTCAGCGGTACCGCTTGATCTCGACGGTGAACTGGCTGCCGTCGCTCAGCCGCAGCACGATGCCCCGGTCGGTCGTCATGAAGCCGCCGGCCTCCAGGCTCAGCACCTCGTCGATCTCGACCGCCGCGCCGTCGTCCTCGGTCAGCGGCTCCTCGCCCGCCTCCTCGGCGACCGTCTTCAGGTCGATCTCCTCGGCGACGGCCAGCAGGGCGCGCTCCAGGATCTCCTCGTAGCTCAGCATCTTGGCTCCTCCTCAGGGCAGGGTGGGGGCGGAACGTACAACTTCATTGTAGGCAGAAGGCAGTCTCGCGTACAAGTTTTATGTACGCTCCGGGCCGTATAGCGGGTCACACAGCCCGCGAGTCGGGCCGCTCCCCCAGCCGCCGCGCGTCCAGCTCGGCCGCCGCCTCCAGCAGCCACGCCGGCGGGCCCGGCCGCCGGCCAGCGGGGCGCGGCAGCGCCCGGCCGCCAGGCGCGGTCCGCTCCCGCCCGCAGCCCCGGCACCTGGTCGTCAGCCACACCAGGCCGCCGCCCTCGGCCGTCGAGCCGTCGAGCAGCCCCGCACACCCGTCGCACACCCCGACCGGGCCGGCCTCGGCGGCTGCCGCGAACGCCTCCACGTCGACCAGGCCCTCACGGACCAGCCGCGCGTCGATCGCCACCGCTGCCTCCCGGCTCCCATGTGGAGCGGGGCCGGGCGAGGTCACCCCCGCCCGGCCCCGCACCCGCTCACTCCTGCGGACTCGCCGGCAGCGCCAGCAGCTCGGGCAGCGCCAGCCGACCGTCCCGGTAGGCCCGCGCCACCTCCTCCCGGCCGCCCTTCTTGAAGGTCAGCGTCGTCGACGGCGGCGGCGCATCCGCGACCTTCACGAAGTCGAGGACCCGCCCCGTCTCGCCGTCGACCACCGTGCCGTCCGGCTCAACCTTCGTCCGGGCGAGCAGCGCCTTACGCCACGCCGGCCGCACCTGCTCGACCGGCTCCGGAACGGTCACCTGCACCTCGCTCGGGTGCTCCTCCTTGCACCAGGCCAGGAACCCGGCGTCGTCGACCACGAAGCCCGGCTTCGGCTCGGAGAGCGTCACCTGCGCCACCGCGCCCTCGTAGCCCGGCAGCTTCACCTCGATGGTCTTCACGCCCAGCGCGCCGTTCAGCTCGACCAGGCGACCGTCGGCCTCGGCGCGGGCCGCGTCGTAGACCTTCCGCACCTCGTCCATCAGCGCCTTCAACACCGCCGCCCTCATGGCGACCTGCTGCACGGTCACCGGCCCGCTCCCGCCGTCTCCGGCTCCCGGCCGTTGACCGACGCCGCGCCGGCCGCCTCGGTCAGCGCGCTGTCGAGCTGCGTGCCCGGCGCCTCGGCCGCCCGGCGCGCGGCCGCGATCTCCGCGCCCCGCTGGTTGAAGGCTTCCCGCAGCTTCTGCGTCTTGCCGAGGCGCTGCGCCCGCTGCCACAGCACGGACAGGTCCTCCCGCGACGCGCACGCCGCGAGGGCCTTCGGCCAGTCGAGGTCCTTCGGCGGCTCGCCGTTGTCCAGCCAGTCGAGCAGCTGGTGGCCCAGGTCCGCGCCCGGCTTGTGGATCACCTGGTCGGCCAGCGCCTCGCACCGGCTCTTCGTCACCCGCAGGTAGTGGTACTGGTCGATGTCGCCCACCAGGTCGAACTCGAACTCCAGGCCGTCGCGCTGGTCGGGCTGCATGCCCAGCTTGGACACCTGCTTCTTGCCGTCGCTGCCCTCGGTGATCTCGTACTTCTGCTTCGACCGCAGGCACACCACGACGTGCCCGGGGAAGCTCATCAGCGCCTCGATGTACGCCCGCTCGATCGGGCGCACGTCCTTCCAGCCGTCCATCGACCGGCCGCCGTGGTTGCGGGCGAACAGGTCGACCAGCTCCAGGATGCCGCCCGGCCCGAACCAGTAGTGCGACACCGAGTCGAGCATGAAGCCGGTGAACCCGGCCAGCGCCGCCTCGTCGATCAGCTCGACGAGCTGCCGCGGGTCGTACCGCACCGGGCTGATCTTGGAGAAGCCGTAGCCGCCGGCCTCGTCCGGCGTCATGTCGCCGACGCCGGGCAGCTCCGGGTTGACCGCGTACTTGTCCGCCGAGTCCCGCTCGGTGTCGACGAACGCGATCCGCTCGATGCCGTCAGCGACGGTCACCGCGCCGGTCAGCGTGTAGAGCAGCTTCAACCCGGTCAGCGTCTTCCCGGCACCACTCGGCCCGGCGAGGGCGACCCGCGCCTTCGCCTTCTTCCGGCTGGCTGGCATGAACCTCGAAGTCATCTCGTTCCTTTCCACGTGAACGAACGTCCTACATAGACTTTATACGGTCGCCATCGGGGACTGCGACCCGACACCCTCGACCGACGAAAAAGCACCCGCGCAGCCCGCGCAAGCCTCACTCCCGACAGCGGCAGGCATGCCGCAGCCCGGGTGCCAGCAGCTCACCGGGGAGGCCAGCTCGGTGCAACCCGTGCCCTCGCGGTGCCGCCAGTCGTCTCCAGCGGCCACGAGCACGCCGCTGCACGCCGCGCACTGCGCAACGTCGACCGGCGCGAGGTACACCCTCACTCCCCGATCACTCTCCTTCCCTTCTCGGGCACGGCCCGCAGCGCGGGCCCGTGCAGCGGAGCCGACTTCCTACACCCGGGATGGGCACAGGAGCCATTCGGCCCCTCGACGTACCGGTGGTCGACACCGCTCGCGGCGCGGACCCCAACCGGTTCAGGTTCTCTGTATGTCTTGCGTCCGCGTGGCGGACCAACTCGGTCCGCCTGGCGGACTAGTTCTAGTCCGCGACCCGGACTAGAGGCGCCCTTCACTGGTCCGTCCACCGGACTACCAGACCCGGGCGATTCGGACGCGGCTGGTCCGGCACGCGGACCAACTACCCCCAGCTCGGCGAGTCTCACCAACAGATCCGGCGGCACCCCCATGCGGTACACCGTCCGGGCCTTCTTGCGCCGCGCGTCGGCCACAGTCGGCCGATCGCGCCACACCCACTGACCCTCCAGCTTGTTCAGCCACGCCGCGACCGTCGACCGGGCGAGCCCGGTCCCCTTCTCCAGGTCGGTCAGGCTTGGCGTGAACTGCTCGGGGATCGTCGCCGTGGCCGCGTCGGACCACGTGAGCAGCGTCAGGACGAGTTGCCGGCCGGGAGGGTCGAGCGTGCAAAGCTCGTGCCTCACCGCGCGCTCGACCGTCCACCGGTCCACCATGCAGGCGGCCTCTCTGTGCAGCGCCGCCAGCGCACCGTCGCCCGAACTGGCGTACGATGCGCGTGCGACCCGTTCTACTCCGTTCCGGGTTCACCTTCGGCCCCGCCAGATGACCGCCTGGCGGGGTCGACGCGTTTTCCGGCACCCTACACCCGATGTGTAGGGCCGCAATGGGATCGGCGCTGCTCATACTCACGCCGCTTCGTCGTCGGCTTCCAGGACGTCCCACGGGTCCCACACGATCGTCCGGTTCGTGTCCTCCGCCCAGGCGTAGATCGTGGTCAGCTTCCACTGCGGGTTGTCGCTGATCCTGCCGTCCTCTTTGGGCAGCTGGCCCTTGGACCGCCACTGGTACGGCGTGTTGTCCTTCACGCCGAACATGCGGATCAGCTCCTTGAGGCCGACCATGACCGGCAGCTCCACCGGGCCCGGCTTCATCAGGTCGGCCGCGATGCGCCGCGTGACCGCCTTCAGCTTCGCCTGGTTCACCTTCACTGTTCCTCTCCTCCCACGGCCGGATGCCATACAACGTCAATGTACGGCACCGCCGGGGACGGTCAGGCCGCCACCCGGGCCGCGGCGTACGGCGCGGCGCGCAGCAGGTCCCGCGCCAGGTCGAGGAGCGGGCAACGGTCCAGCAGGTGCACCCGGCCGTCGGAGAACACCGACGGCGGCTCCAGCGGCACCTCGTCCAGGAACCGCACCCCGAACTCGCCGGCCAGCTCCTGCCCCGCCTTGTCGTGCATCCACGTCGGCACCAGCGCCCACCGCACGCCCGCCTCCGACAGCTTCGCGGCGACCCACCGGGTCGCCGTCGCGTTGCGCTGCACGTTGGCGACCAGCAGCACCAGGTCGCACTGGCGGGCCACCTCGATCTGGCCGCCCTCCAGCGCCCGGTCCAGGTCGACCACCTTCACCTCGGCCGCAGTCCGCTCGACCGCGCGCAGCGGCCGGAACGGCTCGTCGACCACCCGCAGGCTGTCGGCCGGCGTGCCGAGCCGGTCGTCCACGCCGCCGCGCCCGGTGGCGTCGACGAGCAGCGCCCGCCGCCCGCCCTCGGCCGCCACCAGGCCCAGCGCCACCGCGACGGTCGTCGCGCCCGCGCCGCCGTGGCCGCCGACCACGCCGACGCGCACCTCGGCCGCCTCCCCCTTGGCCGCCTCGGCGACCAGCTGCCGGACGGCCAGCGCGCCGGTCGGAAGGTGGTACACCGGCACCTCCGGGTAGTCGGCCTGCCAGCTGCGGTACGCGGCGACCAGCCGGTCACCGTCCACCTTCTCCGGGGCGACGACCACCATCCGCGGGTGCGCCGGCATCCCGGCCGCCAGCGTCAGCACGCGGGCGTCGATCAGTACCAGCGGCGCCCCGCGCCACTGCGCGACGGTCGGCTTGCCGACCACGACGCCCACCTCCACGTCCGGACCGAGGGCGTCCAGCACCTCGTCCACGTACTCGTGGCCCCAGGCCACGACCAATGACTTGCCCACTCCAAACCTCCTGATAGGGGTGGCGATACGTACAAAGACATTGTATCTAACTCGGCCGCCTGCGTCAATGTTGTATGTACGGCGGCACGGCGCTTTGCTCGCTGTCGGCACGGCCCGCTATGCTGGTGTCTCCACGTGAACCAGCACAGCCCCGGATTTCGCGGTCCGGGGCTGCGCTGTTTCCAAGGCCAGGTCAGGCGGTCAGTAGATGACCTCCACGACCACGAGGCCGCCGCCGCCCTTGCCGCCCGTCCGGCCCGTCGCCTGCGCGATCGCGCCGCCACCGCCGCCGCCGGGGCCGCCCGCGTCGTTCCCGTTGGCGTTGACCGTCACCGGGGCCGCCCCGCCCGCACCGAGCAGCGAGTTGCCGCCGAACGCCGCGAACAGGTGCCGGCCGTCGAGGGTGCGGCCGGGGCCGCCGGCCGCGCCGATCGAGTTCAGCACGTTCCCGCCAGTCGCCGAGCCGCCGCCGCCCCGGCCGCCGCTGGTGTCCGTCGCGTTCGCCACCACCCCACCGGCGCCGGTGCCGCCGCCCGCGACCCACAACCCGCCGAAGCTCGAATTCCCGCCGCTCCCGGCTCCCGCCGCAGAGGCCGCGCCGGCCGCGCCGACCGCGCCGACCATCACGGCCACCTGCGCCGGCAGCTCCGACGCCGCCCACACGCTCTCGCAGTACCCGCCAGCGCCACCGCCGCCGCCCGCGCCGTTGCCGCCGGTCGCGCCGCCCACCCCGCCGCCGCCACCGCCACCGCCGACCCCGTACGCGCGGATCCACCGCGCGCCGGCCGGCACGTTGAACGTGCCGTCCGCGGTGAACGTCTGCACCGGCCCGGTCGGGGCGCCCGCACCCGGCGAGCCGACCAGGCCGACGATGTGGTTCCCGGCCGGCGGCGTCTTGAGCACCATCACCCGGGCGCGCACCGGCACCGCGCCGATCATCGACGTCACCCGGATCGCCTGGGTGTCGCCGTCGTGCAGCGCCCGGATCGTGCCGTCGCCGGCGACGCTCGTCACCGTCGCCGGCCGCAGCCGCCACGTCAGCCCGAGCCGGACCGCCTTCTCCAGCACCGCCTCGGCGAGCGCCTTCACCGGCACCGCCAGGCCCGGCACCTTCCCGTCGCTCACGCCTCCCCGCCTTCCGTCTCCGGGTACGCCCGCCGCAGCGTGTGCCGCATCTCCCCGCCCGGCACCAGTGGCATCGTCCAGCTGGCCTCCAACCACTTCACCCCGTCCCAGCGCACCACCTCGTACGCGTCGTGCCGCGGGTCGACCGGAGTGCTCAGCTCCACCACCTCGTACACCGTCTGCTGGAGGCCCAGCGTCCGCGCGTACAACGTCGCCTGCGCCTGCGAGCGCACCTGCACGTCGACCGTCTTCGGCAGCACGAACCCGCGCTGCGCGATCGAGTGCGGCGCCGACGCCGGCACGTCGTACACCCCAACGACCGGCTCCGTGTCCGAGCCCGGATCGTTGGACACCACCACGAAGCGGTTCGGCGCGGTCAGCAGGTCCGTGCCCCGAGAGATCGATCCCCGGATCACCCGGCGGGACGAGTCCAGGTCGATCGTCACCGCCTGGTCGGCCGGGTCGAACGCCCGCCGCAACCGCAGCCAGCCGCGGTGGTCGAACCACGGCATGAAGTACCCGCCCGACGTGGCCAGGTCCCGCAGCGCGTTCGCCCGCGACGTGCCCGGAGACCAGGCGGCCACCGACGTGAACTCCGTCGCGTCGACCACCAGCGGCCCGATCGGCAGGCCCTCCACCAGCCGCTGCGCCACCTGGTCGACGAGCTGCCCGCCCGCGTCGAAGCCGACATCCAGCTCCTGGTCGACCACGAACATCTCGTCCAGCAGCGTCAGCGGCGCCGTCGACCCGGCGCTGGTCATCAGGTCCGACGAGTCCGACACCAGGTAGCGGCCCAGCCGGTACTCGCTGCCGTCGCCCAGCACCATGCGGGGCGCGATCCGGTCGGTCAGCTGGTTGATCCGCTTCGCGTCCGCCACACCGAGGGTCACCCCGGACAGCCGCCGGGGGATCGTCGACGTGCTGTCGTGGCTCAGACTCGGCGAGCTGTCCCGCAGCGGTGTGAGCTCACCCCGGCGCACGCCGGTCCGCCCGTCGATCAGGTCGAAGCGGAACGACGCCGACCGCTGCCCGCGCCAGGCGGGCAGGTCGAGCAGGTCAGGCGGGGGCGCAGATGCCACGGCCGTCCACCTCCCACACGTTGCCCTGCGCGTCGGCGAACTGCGTCGTGCCGGCCGCCTGCACCTCGAACGCCGGGGCGGCCAGCAGCGGCCCGTCGACGCCCTGCCGCACCTCGGCCCGGGCCACCGTCACGTCGCCGGTCAGTACCAGCGCCAGCTTCCCCGGGTCGAACGTCGGCGCTTCCGGCGACGCCGACACCGTGCCGCCCGCCTGCCACGCCACCCCGTCCTCCGAGGCCCAGAACTGCACCGTGCCCTGGCCGCCGACGTCGTTGCGGTACGTCACCCGCAGCCACCGCCGCTGCCGGGTCACCACCAGCTCCCGCGTCTCGTAGCAGCCGGTGAACCCGGCGCCGCCCCAGATGTTGAGGCAGGTCGACGCCCGGTCGGCGGTCAGCTTCCACCCGGTCGCCGCGGTGTCGTCGGTGCGCCGCAGCTCGGCCGTCCACTGCTCGCCGGTCGGCCGCAGCTCCACCCGCAGGTCGAGGTCGTTCGACACCGGCTGCTGCACCGAGAGGCTGGCGACCTTCACCGTCTGGGCCGCGTTCGTGTTCCCGGCCGTCAGCACGCCCCGCACACCGATCTGCCCGACGCCGGCGATCGCCGTGTCCTTCGCCGACTGCTCCCACCGGGCCATGTTCTGCCCGTCCGCCCACACCGCGACCCGGACCGCCGCGTCGCGGACCTGCAACCGCATCCAATACCAGGGCCCCGCCTGGTAGGCCAGCGCGGTGCCGAAGCGGTCCTTCACCGTCGCCAGGGCCGTGACGGTCGTCAGCACGCCGCCCACGATCCGCTCGATCGATACGCCCAGCTTGCCGTCCGTCTGCGCGGCCAGCCGCGCCCGGTAGTGCGTGTTGCCGTTGATGTGCCGGCCGATCAGGTACGCGTTGATCGGCTGGCCCGTCGCCACGGCGTTGAACTGGAACCGGGCCTCGACGTCGACGTCCTCCCAGCCCGCGCCGACCACCGCGGTGTGCGCGGCGCCGCCGGCCAGGTTGATCGCCGCCGCCTCGGCGGCCACCGAGAAGTCCGCCGCCGGGCCCTCGATGATCGCCCAGCCGTTCCCCAGGCCGCCCGCCACGTTTCGGCCGAACAGGTCCTCGAACGCCAGCGTGGCGAGGCCGGCCGCCGGGACCGGCGTGCTCGCCGTCACCGACGACACCTGCCCCTCCGGCCGCAGGCCCTCGCACGGGGCCGGACCGCCGTCCAGCGGGGCCGGCGTCGCCGTCACCTCCACCACGTGCACCTGCGCCAGCTGGAGCTGCCCGGCGTTGCGACGCTTCACCGACGCCGACGGCACCAGCAGCGTCGACAGCCACCGGTTGTTCAGCTCGTCCCGCACGCACACGTACGGCACCGTGTCCCACGCCAGGTCGCGCAGGTCGCGGAAGCCACGGTCCATCGTCTCCGGCGGCACCGCCGCCTGGTTCACCAGCACCGTCCGGGTGAACTCGACGCCGCCGCGCTCCAGCGGCCGGAACGCCGTGCGGAAGTCCCGGTCGAACATCTCCTGCAGCTCGACCTGGCCCGCCTCGGGGAACGTGAACTCCTCCACCGACGACCGGTCGAAGTTCTCGACGTACGCGAGGTTCCCGGCCGGGTTGTGGTTGCTGGTCAGGATCAGCACGCCCGTGTCGACGTTGCGGCCCTCCACGCCCGGCGCGGCGATCGTCGCCGCCACCGGAGGTGACCACGGCCCGCCGATGCCGAGGCGGTGCACCATCCTGATCCGGTACCGCGACTCGACGCCCACCCGCGCCTCGTAGTCGTCGACCGCCGTCACGGACGGCTCGACCACCCTGGCGATCGTCTCCCACTCGTCGGCGGCCATCGTGTCGTCCTGGCGCTGCACCTCGTAGTGCCCCCAGCCGGCCAGCACCGCCGTGTTAATCGCCAGCCACGACAGCCGGTGGTAGCGGATGCCGGTCGGGATCTTCACCGCCGGCCGGGCGCACTGGTCGTCGACGACGGTCAGCGGCTGCACGGCAGGCTCCACGTCGAGGCCGAGCACGGCGTCCATCTCCTGCGCGAACATCAGCGTCAGATCCGCCGCCTGGTCCCGCTGCCCGTCGTAGGCGGCGTACACCAGCTGGTCGTCGCCGTACGTCGACGCTGCGGCGGGCCCGAGACTGGCGCCGCCGGTGGACCCGTACGTCTCGATGGCCGGGTCGGAGTCCGCGCCCAGCACCTGCCACGGCGACTGCGGGTCCGCGTTGCTCGTCCACGCCCACCAGCTCACGTCGCCGACCCCATCGGACAGGTACGGCGGGTCCAGCCGGACCGTCACCTCCCGCCAGCCGTCCGCGATCTCCGGCAGCTTGTCGAACTCCTCGACCGTGATCCGCCCGACCGGGCCGAGCCGCCTGTTCATGTCCTCCGCGCCGACCAGCGCCAGCTCCAGCGCGTCCCGGGTGCCCTCGACGTGCCGGGCGTAGAAGCGGGCCCACACCCAATCGCCCATGTCCGTCTCGACGACGTGCTGGAAGGTGTCCCACCCCGTCGTCGCCCGGGACACGCTGCCTGCGACCTGCTTCAAGTAGGTGTGGCCGCTCATGTCCACCGTGCCCGGCGCGGGGTCCCCCGCCATCAACTGGATCGCCGGCAGCTCCTCGACCGTCTCCACGGTGGGCGCCTGCGAGGCCCGCAGCGTCTTGCGCAGCAGCAGGCCGCGGTGCGACGGGAACGGCTCGATCGACCCGAGCCGGTCGAGCTTCACCGGCACCGGCGTCGCCACCGACTTCTGCCCCGCGTACGCCTGCCCGATCGTCACGGCGTACTCCCGGCCGGCGACGAGCTGCGCGTCCGCCGCGTCGATGCCCTGCACCGGGATCTCGAAGTACCACCCGGTCACGCTGGTGGACCCGAAGGCGATGATGCCGGTGGGCCCCTGCGAGATGTCCAGGCCGCCGCCGCCGATCCGGTTCTCCACCCCGTACGTGACCTCCAGCGCCATGTAATGCACGCGGAACTGCGCGGCCGCCGCGGCGGCGGCGGCGACCTGGAGCCGCACGTTAACGTTCGTGCCGCCGGACGCCTGGAGCGTGTTCAGCCCGGCCACGCCGTTGCCCGTCTGCCACCGCCACGGTGCCCGGCCCCGCTGCGTCGTCGGCGCCGCCGCCGTGTCCCACCACGGGTTCAGCTCGCCCAGCCGGGCCCGGGCGATCGCCGTGCTCGCGGTGTGGTCGGCGGGCCCGTTCAGCGTCTCGTCCATGATCCAGTTGACGGCGGCCGACGGGCGCTCGAGGCCGAGGGTCACCGCCGGGGCCAGGTCGGCGAACGGGCCCGAGATCACGTACAGCACCGACACGTCGAGGATCCGCCGGCTGTTGATCCCCGGCGGCAGCGGCTTGCCGAACCAGAACCGGGCGGCCGCGTTCGGGCCGGTCAGCGCGACGTACCGCGGGTCCGCCGGGTTGCTCACCGCGTCGGCCGGCGTCGACGAGCCGCCGACCAGCGTCGCCCCGGTCACCAGGGCACCCGACGAGCACGGCAGGACCACCTTGCGGAGCGGTCCGGTGCCGGCCACCCGGTCCACCGGGTACAGGTTGACCAGCAGCTCCTTGCGGTCCGTCAGGCCGGGTGGCGGGCTCGACAGCTGGACCCGGACCCGCCGAATCCCCTGCCCCGGCGCGTGGGTGGCGCGGGCCCGGAACGTGTAGCCCACCTCGCTGCCCGTGTCGAGCTGCACCTGGTCGGCCACCAGCGGCGCAAACTGATTCCCCAGCACGTAGGGCCGGTCAGGGTTGTACTCGCCCACTCAGATCGTCCTCACTGTCGTGGCCACGTCCCTGCGGGCCAGCGTCTCCAACACGCCTTCGCCGACCGCCCGGCCGGTGCCCAGCGCCTCCTGCCTGCTCGGCACGACACCCTCGAAGGTCACGCGGATCGCGTCGCGCCCGAACACCACGGACGCGCCGCCGCCGCCCTCGCCGATCAGGCGCATCAGCCCGGACTGCTCGGCCAGCTCCCGCGCCCGGCGCGGCCGGGTCAGCGGCACCACCACCTCGTCGCCGGCCTCGCCGCCGACGAACAGGGTCGGCCGCCGCAGGATCGCGCCGTTGGCCAGCATCGGGATGCGCGGCAGCGACCCGGGGAGCTTGGCGTCGATCGACGCGATGCCCGAGTTGATCTTGCCGATGACCCGGTTGATGAACCCCGTGATCGCGTGCGTGATCGACCCGGCGACGTCGCCGATGAACCCGCCGACGTTCTTCAACCCGTTCATGAACCCGCTGATGAGGCTCCGGCCCGCCGACACGAACTTCCCGGCCAGGCCCGCCAGCCGCGACGGCACGCTGCTGATGAACGACACCAGGGAGCTCACGCCGCTCGACGCCGCGCTGCGCGCCGCGCTCAGCGCCGACGACAGCGCGCTGGCCATGATCCCCGGCAGCCGCGACAGGCCCGACATGACCCGGCCGGGCAGCCCGGTCACGAACGACACCACCGCGTTGATGCCGACCGTCGTCAGCGCCCTGGCGGAGGCCCACAGCCGGGAGAAGAACCCGGCCAGCAGGCCCGGCAGCGCCGCGATGCCGCGCAGCACCATCCCGGGCAGCTGCGTCACCGAGAAGATCAGCAGGCCGATCCCGACGCCGACGGCCTGGAGCGCCATGCCCAGCGCCGACGTGAACAGGTTCCACAGCATCCCCGGCAGGCTCGCCAGGAACGAGCCGATCTTCCCCGGCAGCTCGGCGAACCAGGTGCCCAGCGACGAGAAGAACCCGACCACCGCGTTCCACGCCGACGAGAACGCCCCGCCGATCGCCGCGCCCACCCCGGCCCAGTCGATCCCGTTCAGCCAGGCCGCGACCTTGCCCAGCCACCCGGCCACGCCCGTCAGCGGCGACAGCAGCCACGTCAGCGCGCTGGCGATCGCAGACACCAGCGGCGCGACGGCCTGCGCGGCGAGGAACTGCAACAGCAGCGCCGCCACCTTGATGAGCGGCGCCGCCAGCGCGACGGCCACGCCGGCGAGCTGCGCCACCAGCTCGATCAGCGGCGTCAGCGCCACCACGATCTCGACCAGCGGCGGCAGCAGCGACACGATCGTCGGGATCAGCGGCATCAGCGCCTGGACCAGCGTCCCGATCAGCGGCCCGATCGCCGTGAGGACCGGCGCGAGGGCGGTGCCCAGGGCGGCGACGATCTGGCCGAGCGGCGGGCCCAGCTGGGTGAACAGCTCGGCGAGCAGCCCGGCGATCGGGGCGAGGACTGCGGTGAGCGTCTGACCGATCTGGAGCAGCACCGGCCCCAGCGCGGACACGATCGGGCCGAGCAGCGGGCCCAGCGCGTTGAGCGCCTGCGCCAGCGGCCCGATCAGCATGGCGATGAGCTGGCCGAGGACCGGCAGGACCGGGGCGATCGCCAGGGCCACCGACGCGATCACCTGACCGATCGGGGCCAGCGCCGGGACGAGGGCCTGCAACGCCGGGACCAGCGCCTGCGCGATCGGCATGAGCGCCGGCACCAGCGTCGAGCCGATCGCGCTGAGCAGCCCCGAGATGACCGGCTTCAAGCCCGACGCGAGCGTGGAGACCGTCTGGAAGATGCCGGTCAGCGCCGCGCTGCCCTCGGCCGACGCGAAGAACTCCCGCAGCGTGCCGGTCAGCGTCGTCAGCGTCCCGAGCAGGCCGCCGCCGCCGGCCGCCGCGCCGGCCGCCTGGAAGACGGAGCTGAGGATCGCGCCGACGTTTCCCGCGATCTGCCCGAGCTGCCGAAGGACGCCCAGCGCCGTCTCGATCGCCGCGGTGGCCGCGCCGCTCTGCGCCATCGACGACAGCCACGCGCCGAACTTCGCGCCCAGCCCGCCGGCCACGGTGGACAGCTGGCTCACCGCCGGGAGCCCCACCACGGCTATGTCGCGGAACCCGGCCAGCACCGGCCCGACCGCCACGCCGAGGTTCGCCACCGCCTCCCGCGCGGACATCAGCACCCCGCGCAGCACCGACACGGTGGCGCCCTCCCGGGCGAACTCCAGCGCCCGCCGCGCCACGTTGCCGTACTCGGCGGCGACGCCGGCGAGGCCGCTGCGCAGCGGCCCCGCCAGCACCCCGGCGGTCGCCTGGATCTGCCCGACCATCGGCGCGGCGAACGCGTCCTGCGTCGCCGTCCGCACGCCCTCGATGGCCGGGCCCACCGCCTTGAACTCGCGGGCCAGCCTCTGCGCCTGCGGCGACAGGTTCTCCAGCGCCTTCTCGAACGCCTTCGCGTCGCCCTCGACGACCGCGCCCATCGCGTCGCCGAGGCCCGACGTGGCGATCCGCAGCGCGCCCATCGCCGCGCCGTAGACGCCGGCCGCGGCGGGAATGGCGAACGCCGCGCCGCCGACCTGCGCCAGGGCGCCGGCCAGGCTGACCAGGCTGCTCGTAGCCTGGACGGCGAGGCCGCCGATCGCGCCGACCTTCAGCGCGGAGTTGAGGCCGCGCTTCAGGTCCGGCGCGAACTTCTTAACGTCGCCGACGATCTCGATGTACGCACGTCCCAGCGCCACGCCCCCAAGCGTAGGCCAGTTTCAGCGGTGGCAATCCTCCACTGCGGCCGTACGCCACTGCGGCAGTGAGCTGCCGACATGACGGAGGGCCCCGGTGACGCAACCGGAGCCCTCCGCCGACAGCTCATCCAGCGAGCCCGACCCGTTCCGCGCCGGATCGCCAATCAGCCTAACGACGACGCCACAAGCACCGGAACCCTCGCGCGTACCGTCTCTCGCCCGGCGCGCGTACCCTCACCACAGGTGCGTGCCAAATCGGCACCGTGCCAACGCTCGGAGGTGCATCCCGTTGGTCAGCCCCCTCGCTCGACGGCTACGGCTCGGCGTCGCCATCCGCGAACTACGCGAAGCCGCCGGCCATACCAGCGCGCAGCTCGCGCGGGAGGCCGGGCTGGACCGCACCGCCGTGTCCAAGGTCGAGAACGGCGAGCGCCGTCCACTCGACACCGTGCTCAAGCTCCTCGACGTCCTGGTCGGCGAGAGCGACCCCCGGTACCTGACCCTCCAGCGGGTCGCCCGCGACGGCCTCGCCCGGGGCTGGTGGACCCAGCCCGACTTCGCCGGCATGGGCGAACGCCAGGCCCGCACCGCCGACATCGAGAGCGGCGCCCGCACCATCCGCGAGTACCAGAACGCGATGCTCCCGGGCCTCCTCCAGACCGAGGCGTACGCCCGCCACCGGGGCCAGGTCGCGCTCGACTTCGACCACGCGGACCTGGACCTCAACGGCACCGTCGCCGGCCGGATGCGCCGGCAGCACCAGGTTTCCGACCCCGGCGGGTCGGAGTACGACGTCGTGCTAGAACCGCAGGCCATCGAGCGGCTGCCTGTGCCGCCCGCTGTCATGCGGGAGCAGCTGCACCACCTGCTCACTCTGGCCACGACGAGGGAGAACATCAGCGTCCGCGTCCTGCCGGTTGACGCCCGGCTCGGACGCGGATACGTCCCACGCTGCACGTTCTCCCTGTACGCCTACCCGGACCCCGAGGACCTGACGCTGGCCGTCGTCGACACCGTGACGGCCGACCTGCTGGTCACCGAAGCCCGGGGGGCGCAGCGGTACGCGCAGCTGTTCGACCAGCTGCGCGACGCCGCGCTGTCCCCGGAGGACAGCGCGGACCTCATCCAGAAGGCGGCCGACGCGTTGGCTGCCGAAGCCTGACCCGAGGAGTCCCCCATGTCCGATCCCCTGTTCCGCCCCTGGCGGAAGTCCACCCGGTCCGACGGCGGCTCGAACTGCGTCGAGGTCTCCGACGCCACCGACGGCAGCGTGATGCGCGTCCGCGACAGCAAGGACAGGACCGGCCCGACGCTCGCCTTCACCGGCGACGAGTGGGCCGCGTTCATCGCCGGGGCGAAGGACGGCGAGTTCGACCTGACCTGACGCGCTCCATCTCCCTGAGGGGCCGGCACCTGCATGGTGCCGGCCCCTCGTTCGTGTCCACCGCCGACAGACACGCCGAGTCAATCCGCGCGTTCCCCTTGTGACATAGACCGGCTCCGTGCCATGCTGGCACAGTGCCAGCCGCACAGTGCCGCGCTGGCACAGTGCGAGACAAGACCATCCGCGAGAGACAGCACCCCTGGGGGCATCTCATGGTCACCACCGGTCTACGTGCACCACTCCCGGCCGTCTCCACGCGGGACGCGCCCAGGCCGCCGCTGCGGCTGGCGGAGGTGCCGCCGCCGCCACCCGGCGAGGTCATCCCCGGCTACGGCTACGTCGTCATCAGCCCCGGCGAGCGGCTGACGATCGCCGGCCACCTGCTCGCCATCCACGAGCCCGACGGCCCAGCCCTCCAGATGCGCCGGTCCTGGCCGTTCCTCGCCGTCAACGACCGCGCCTGCGAGTGGTGCCACAACCCGTGGCCGTGCAGCGCCGCGAGCTGGGCGGAGCAGGTCCAGGTCGACGCCTTCGGGTGGGCGCTGTGACCGGCCCCGGCCGCCACCGCCGGTCGCGGTGGGGCCGCCGCCGCACCACCACCCCAGACCACCGGCCGCCGGGTCCCCCAGCGGCGGCCGGTCCCCCACCTCCGGCCCCGCCGTCCTGGAACGGGCCGACCCTCATCCTCTCCACCACGGTGCTCACCCCAGCGCAGCGGTGGCGCGGCAACGGGGGGCGGCCATGAACGCCACCAGCTCCCGCCGTCTCGTCTCCGGCGGCGCGCTCTACGGGCGGGCCGCCGCCTGGAACCCGCCGCCCATGACCGCCAGCACCGACCCGTACCTGCTGCGCGTCCTGCTGTGGTGCGGCCCGTGCGACGTGCCGATGCACCCGCACCCGCACGGCGGCGAGCGCACCTACAAGTGCCCCCTCGGCTGCCGCAAGGTCCCCTTCTCCGCCGAGGCCGTCGAGGCGGTCACCTGGACCGCCGCCGAGCGCCGCGCCAGCGTCTCGGCGATCGCCCCGCCCTTCCGCAAGTCGGTGCTGGAGCAGCTGCTCGTCAAGGTCGTCGTCCGCGCCAACACCCCCGACGACCTGCGCTTCATCTGGCGCACGTAGACCCGCCCGGCCGCGACGGGAGCGGCCGGCGACCAACACGAAGGAGCACCACCATGGGCATCCAGGCCCGCCCGATCGGCCAGTGGTTCAAGAGCACCAAGTCCGGCCCGAACTGCGACAACTGCGTGGAGGTCCGGTTCGTCGGCGGCGGCAACGTCGAGGTCCGCAACAGCCGGACCCCGGACGGGCCGGTGCTGACCTTCGACGCAGGCGAGTGGGACGCCTTCAACGGCGGTGCCGCCGAGGGCGAGTTCGCGCTGCCCGCGCACGCCCGCTGACCCGGAGGCCGGCCCCAGCGTCGTGGCCGGCCTCCGCACGACCCCCGCCGGTCGCCGCTGTCCGCGCAGCGGCGGCCGGCGGGCCTGCTTCCAGGCCCGCACCCGTCACCCCGGCCCGCTACCGTAGAGCCGCTGTCCCCCGACAGACGATCCACACTGCCGGGAGGACACCAGTGGACATCATCAGCCGCGCCGAATGGGGCGCCCGCCCGCCCGAGTCACGCTCGACCGTGCCCTGGTCGCAGCGGACCGTCTTCATGGGCCACTACTCCGCTGCCAGCGCGACGCAGACCCCGCGCCAGATCCAGGACTACCACATGCGGGTCAAGGGCTGGTCGGACATCGGCTACAACTTCCTCATCAACAGCGTCACCGGCCTGCTCTACGAGGGCCGCGGGTGGAACGTGCTCGGCGCGCACTGCGCCGGCCACAACACCGAGGCCATCGGCGTCTGCATCATCGGCAAGGACCAGGCCGGCAAGCAGGACGTCTCCGACGCCGCCCGCCGCGCCTTCAAGTGGCTATACGAGGAAGCCAACGACCGCAAGGGCAAGCGCCTCCAGCTGCTCGGCCACCGCGACCGCGGGAACACCTCCTGCCCCGGCGACGAAATCTACGCCTGGCTGCACGCCGGCCTGCCCATCGTCGGCGGGTCGACGCCCGCGCCGTCCAAGCCGCCGGCCGGCTCCAAGCCCGCGCCCGGCACGCCGATCGCGTTCCCCTTGCCCGCCGGGTGGTACTTCGGCCCGGCGTCCGGCCCCGCCTACTCGGTGTCCGGCCTCCACGACCGCTACTTCCGCAGCCACACCGACCGCTACTGGCTCCAGCAGTGGGGCACCCAGCTCGGCCGCCGGGGCTGGTCGATCGGCAAGGGCAAGACGTGGCTCGGCGACGCCGGCAACGACGGCATCTACGGCCCCGAGTACCGCGCGCTGGCGATCGCCTTCCAGGCCGACCAGCACCTCACCCAGGACGGGCTGATCGGCAAGAACACCTGGGACGTCGCGTACCACAACCCGGTCCGCTGACCGGGCCACCGCTGCACTGAGGGGGCAGGTAGGTGTGGCTGGCCGGGCAGATAACCAGGGCCTCCGTCGGGGACGTCTCCGGCATCAGCGTGACGATGGGCGTCCTCGCCGTCCTGGCGACGCTCATCACCGCGCTGCTGGCGCTGCTCGGCACACGCCGCACCGCCGACGTGCAGCGGGAAGCCAACTTCGACAAGCGGGTCGACGAGCGGTTGCAGTACCTGGAGCAGCGGGTGCAGTTCCTCGAACAGGAGCTCACCCGCTACCAGGACGTGTACGCCCGGCTGCGGCTCGGCGTCTTCGCCGCAGGCCTCGACCCGGACCAGCTCGACTGGAGGTCGCCCGGTGAGCCACAACGCTGACACCCAGCGGCTCGCCCGGGTGGTGGTCCGCGACCGGCGCCGGGTGGCGCGGCTGCTGGCGCTGTACGCGCTGCTGCCGCTGCTGTGCTCGGCGGCCGCCACGGTCATCGCCTACAACCTGGCCGACAACGCCGTGGACCGCCGGGTCGCCGCGCTGGAGCAGGACCTGGCGCAGCGCCGGGCCGCGGCGGTCGAGGAGCAGCGGCGGCGGGACGCCCGGCTGGAGCAGACCCGCCGGGACTTGTGCGTCGCCCTGGACCGGCTGACACCCCGGGACGCCGACGTGCAGGACCTGCGCCGCCGGTACGGCTGCACCGGCCCGCTCCCCGACCCGTCGACATCGCCGGGCCCGCCCAGCCGGGGCGGGCCACGGCCGACCGGCCCGGCCGCTTCCTCGAGAACGACCGTGCCGCAACCCGCCCCCGCCCCCGCCCCCGCCCCGGCCGGTCCGCCCGGACCGGCCGGCCCCACCGGGCCACCCGGCCCGCCGGCAGCCACGCCGAAGCCCACCCCGGCGATCGCGTGCCTGCCGCTGCTCCGCCTGTGTGTGTGACCAACCCGAGGAGGGACCCCATGACCGACCCCGCAGCCCCGACCACGCAGACCCGCCACCCGTGGCGGGCCACCGCGCGGACCGTCTTCGCGGCCGTCGTCGCGCTGCTGTCGCTGCTGCCGACGATCGCCGCGGTGGCCGGCGTCGACGCCGTGCCGCTCATCGCGCAGGGCCTCACCGTGGCGGCTGCGGTGACCCGCGTCCTCGCCATCCCCGGCGTCGACGACTTCCTCCGGCGGTACCTGCCGTTCCTGGCGTCCGCTCCCTTCCACGAGGAGCCGCCAGCCCCCCTGCCCCGCCGCGAGCCCGGCTCCATCCTGTTCCGGGGTGACGGCTTCCGGCCCTGACCCCGCGCGCCGAGGAGGGTGGCCCCGGTTCGGGGCCATTCTCCTCCCTATCTGGAGCCCACGCCGCCCAATAGACTTGCCGCACCGACGCTGGTGGCTGGAGAGGATGAGGATGGCGTTCAAAGGCGGGGCGAAGAAGGTCGTAACCGCCACCAGCCCCGAGGCCCTGTACCGAGATCTGCCGCGCCGACCGGACGCGGTGCCCGGCCTGTGGACGCATCAGGGGGACCTCCTTCGGGTATACGCCGCGGATCACGCCACGGACCCTGACTTGGCGTTGGAACTGCCCACGGGTACGGGCAAGACTCTGCCGGGTCTGGTGATCGCTAACTGGATAAGGATCACTCGAACGGCTCGGGTGGCCTACGCCTGCCCCACCCAGCAGCTTGCTCAGCAGGTGGCAAAGGTGGCGGCTCGTGAAGGCGTCCCTGCCGTCACCTTGGTCGGCAGCCATAGCCTTTGGTCGACGCTAGACAAGGCCGCGTACGAGGCTGCGGAAGCGGTAGCGGTTACGACCTACAACACAATCTTCAACAGCAACCCTCACCTGGCGGTGCCCGAGCTGCTGCTCTTTGACGACGCCCATGCTGGTGAGCAATACGTCGGCGAGCAGTACGCAATCCACATCAGAAGGTCCAAGAACGAGAAGGCGTACAGCGACCTTCTCGATGTAGTCGCCCCGGCTATTGACGGAATCCCGCTGCAACGCCTGCGGGACTACACGCCAGACCCGGGCATGTACCGCAGCGCTCGCCTGGTGATTCCGCTGCGCCAGCCGGAAATGGTCAGCCGACTCGACGCTGTGTTGGCTCAGCTGCCGGCCCCGTGGACGTTCCGATACTCAATGATCCGGGACGTTATTCCAAGCTGCATGGTCTATGTCTCGTACGGCAGTATCTTGATCCGCCCGGTCATACCGCCGACCAGTGCGAACCCGGTCTTTACTCAGGCCGCCCAGCGGATCTACCTGTCGGCGACCCTGGGTGATGGCGGTGAACTCGAACGGGCTTTCGGTCGGCCAGCAATCACGCGAGTCGCCCTGCCGAGCACCACACCCACCCCTCGGTCAGGCCGGCGATTCTTCGTCTTTCCCGAGCTGGCCGAGGTCACTGACCCCGTTGAGCTAGCCAGATCCATCGTGCTCTCGGCAGGCAAGGCACTCATCCTCGCCCCCGACACGAACACCGCGATTTCTACCGCGAGGGAACTGGCCCAGCCCGGGTGGCCCGTGCTGGGAATCGACGACGTTGAAGGCGGGATGGAGGGGTTCGCCGCCCTGCCGAACGCCGTCTGTGGGCTTGCCGCTCGCTACGACGGGCTCGACTTACCCGGTGATCATTGCCGTGCCGTTGTGCTCGACGGCAAGCCAGATGCTGACAACCTCCAGGAGCGGTTCCTCTCGCAGAACGTTCGTGCTGGCGCGGCCTTGGCTGAGCGCGTACGGACGCGCGTCGTGCAGGGCGCTGGGCGATGCACGCGCGGCCCGAACGACTGGGCTGTAGTCATTGTCATGGGCTCGGACTTGACGACCTACATGGTGCGCCCCGAAACCCGCCAGAACCTCGATCCTGAGCTACAGGCCGAGATCGAGTTCGGCATCCAGAACAGCCGGCGAACGTCGGAGGTCGAGATCCTGGACAACGTTGGGACTTTCCTTCGCCAGGATGATTCGTGGCGGATAGACGCCGAGCCGATCATCACCGAGCTGCGTAACGGCGCGACCGTGACGCCGCCAGCAGGTAGCAAGGCGCTCGCTGCCGCGGTTAAAGATGAGGTTGAGGCATGCGCACTCGCCGGCATGGGCGAGTGGAAGGAGGCCAGCGCGCGTGCCAACGAGGCCGCACTCAAGCTGGGCAAGGGTGGCGACGCGCTGCGCGGGTACCGCTCCTTCTGGTTGTACCTGGCGGCGGTCTGGGCTGACCAGGCCGGAACCGTCACCACCGATCACACCCTGCGTCAGAGCGCGCTTGCGTACCGCGCCCAGGCAGAAGCAGCAGCGAAGCCGTCCATGTGGATCCGGGAGCTAGCCCCGTTGCCCAGCAGTCAGCCCCAGGCGCTCTCCTCGGCATCCGCGGTGGCGGTTGCGGCCGTTGCCGCCCGCCTGCAGAGCACCTCCATCCCGAAGGTGGCGGCGTTGACAGCCGAAACGCTGTCCGCCCTTCGGGAGCGCAAGCCAACCGTGTATGAACCCGCCTTGACCAAGCTCGGTTTCATGCTCGGTGCCGATGCGCAAAAGCCGCCTGGCTCTGGACGCTGCGACTCCACATGGTGTTGGGACCATCAGCTGTGGCTCGCTATCGATGCGAAGAGCGATCACGAGCCGGCCGGGCTGGTTCCGCAGAAGGACATCCGTCAAGCCGGCGACCAGCTGCGTCTACTCAAGGCTGACCGCCAAGCCGCAGATATCCCACCCGACAGCGCGACCGTGATCGTCTCTCCAAAGCCCGCCGTCGATCCTACTGGAGCAGCAGGAGCCGAACCGCACGTCCACGTGATTCACCCCGACGGTGTCCTAGCTCTTGCCGAAGCGGCAGCCCGAGCATGGGATGCGTTGGCATCGAAGCGCGCTGGACTTAAGGAAAGCCAGCTCCGTGAGCTGGTTGCTGACCACTTCAGCCAGGAGGGGTTACTGCCCGAACAGGTACGCGACCGCCTGACCGCAAATCCCGTCGCCTCGCGGTGAACTGCCACGGTGCGCGGTGAAGGTATCCGTGGCGCCTTTCAACGGGAGCCTGACAGCGCCCGGGCGAAACTCAGGTCAGTCTCGTCGTCGGACCACTCGGCGCGGTCCTCCAGCTCCTCCCCGGCCGGCGGGGCTTCCAGCCGCTGCCGGAACTTCGCCACCTCTTTCTCGTCGCCGCCCTCCACCCACCAGGCGTAGATCACGTCCAGCAGCGAGGGCAACGGCAGGTCCAGCGGCTCCCGGCCGGTCCGCATCAGCAGCGTCCCGTGGAACTCGGGCCAGCGCCTGACCGCCAGGGTCAGGAGGCGCTGCCCGATCCAGTAGGGCGGCCGGACCACTCCTCACACACGTGCGTGAAGATCCCCATGGCGTCGGTGAAGTCGAACTCGTCCTCCGTGTTCAGCAGCCGCTTCCGGAACACCCCCAGGCTCGCCTTGTCCAGCGTCTGCTCGAAGAAGTCGAGCACCGCCGCCACCTGGTCCGCCTCCGACCGGCTCGACGACGCCGCCGCCATCAGGTACGCCAGCTGCGCGTCCTTCGGCGCCCGGCACACCATCTCCACCCCGTCCAGCTTGAAGGGCACGTCCGGCAGCTTCTTCTCGCCGCCGTCCTGCTTGGCTACCTTCGCGCTGGTCGTGAACTCTCGCATCCTGCTTCCTCCCTACCTGCGGACGAGCCGGAACCCCTCCCGGCCCGCCACGTCTTCCATCGCTTCCCGCAGCCACGGCTGCGGCCTGGTCCCCGGGTGGCGCACCAGGCTGGTGAACACCACCTGGCCGCCCGTCTCGAACCGCAGCATCCCGCCGGCCCGCCGTGGCCGGATCAGGTGCACCCCCGTGCCGTCGTGCACGGCGGCCGCGTACTCGACCTCGTTCTCGACGAAGCCGTACACGTGGCCCGCCCGCACGCCGACTTCCTCGCGGTGCGCCGACCGCAGCCGGCCGGTGTCCACCGGGCACGTGAGCACCGCCCGGGTCCGTACCTTCCGGGTCACGCTGCGGATGAACGACACCACCTGCCCGGTCGAGCCGGTCAGCAGCTGACGCATCTCGCCGGCGAACAGGTCGAGCCGCGTGTTGACCCGGACCGCCATCAGCGGCGCGTCCTCCGCGTCTTGCCGTCGCCGTCGGCGTCCGTCGTCGGCGCCGGCGTCGGCTGGCTGGCGTCCGGCGGCTCCGGGTCGACGGTCGCCGCCTGCTCGGCCTCCTCACCCTCCAGCACCTCGTACCGGCCGGCCTCCACGAGCGTGGCCAGCCGCGGCCCCCACTCGACGTGCTGCACCGACCCGTCCGGCACGCCCGGCATCGCCGTCAGCGCCCGCACCGTCACCTTCTGGCCCTTGCGCATCGCCCTCACTCCTCGTCGCACACGCACACGTTGGTCATCACCGCGACCAGGACCTCCTGGCCGACGCAGCCGCCGGACGGGCCGACGCTGGACTGCTCCCCGATCCACACCGACTCGACCTGCTGGAGGTTCTTCAGCTCGCACAGCACCGTCCGCCGGATCCGGCCGGCGTCGTCGGCCAGCTCCGCCGCGCTGCGCTCGAGCTGCGCGGCGGTCGGCGGGTTCCCGGCGTCGTCGGGGCTCGGCGCGCACCGGGCGGTGCCCGCGCCCAGCTCCACCGCCCAGAACGCCCCCGGGTCGGCGCCCTCGTCGAGCGGCGTGCCCCGCCCGCCGGGGAACTCCTCCGGCAGCACCGGGTACGTCCGCACGATCCGCACCCACGCCTGGCCCTCGCAGCAGGAGTCGATCGCCACGTCACGGCCGGGCACCACCGCCACCACGGCGGGCGTCCCGCCGAGCGCCCCGTCCAGCGCGCCGCCGATGAGCTCGCGCAGCTTCACCGCCACCGGCCACGCCACGTCGTCCTGCGGCTGGATCACCGGCTCCGTCACGACGTCCTCCTCCGTCCACGATCAAGGTCCGGCGACCACACCACCGTGTCGCGGGGCAGCTGGTGCGGGTTCACCACCCGCAGCCACTGGTCGACCTCCGGCAGCCCGGTCATCCCATCGCGGGCGAGCTGCGCCGGGTCGACGAACGTCTGCTGCACGCCCTGCCGCACCAGCGACGCCACCCGGCGGGGCAGCCGGCAGGTCGAGTCGGCGACCAGCGCCTTCGCCAGCTCGCAGGCGTACGCGCCGGCCGCCACCTTCCCGCCGGCCGGCAGCGGCACCCCCCGCTGGTAGGTGACCGTCCACGCGCCCGGCTGGTCGTCGGCCGCGGTCAGGTCCTGCCGGGCCGGCCAGCTCTCCCCGTCGATCCGCACCAGCCACCGCCGGTCGTAGACCGCGTACGCCTCGGCCGGCAGCTCCTGGCCGTCGATGACAACCCGGGTTACCGCGCTGATCGGGCCGGGCAGGCTCAGCTCCTGCCCGACCGGCCCGCACGCGCACGTCCCCACCGGGCAGCCGCAGTACGTCACCGCGAAGCTGCCGCCGTACGGCAGGTCCAGCCACGACTCCCACCGCCGCCACGCCTCGCTGTCGCCGCGCCGCACCGGCCGCACCGTCGAGTCGCACAGCCCGTACCGGCGGCCGGACAGCGCCCACAGGACCTCCGTCGCGAGATCCGTGGCCGCTTTCCGGACCGCCTCGTCGTACTGGTCCCAGCCCTTGCAGTACGCCGTGTTCAGCTCCCACGCGCACGGGCCGGTCCGCGCCGGCTGCGTCACCGTCTACCTCAGGCGCCGGCCGGGGCGACGAACGACTTGAAGCGCTGCGCGCCGCTCGACGTGTGCGTGACCGTCACCAGGTACGTGCCGGGGGCCGCGTACTTGTGGCTCACCGTCGCGTCCGCCGCCGGACCGGCCGACGACGCCCCGTCGCCCCAATCCACCGAGAACGCCTGGTCCGGCGCGGCCGGCACGTACGTCGCGGTGAACTGCGCGGTCATGTTCGTCGCGTCCGCCGGGTCCGCCACCACGGTGCCGTCCGGCGGCCGCACCGTCAGCCCGCACGTCGGCGCCGGCGGCGGCAGGTACGTCCAGTCGAGGTGCAGCAGGTCCTGGTCGCCCATCGGGTCCATCAGCGCCGCGACGCCCGTCGTGCGCAGGTAGACGTCGTACGGCCCGACGCCCCAGCCCGGGTTCTCGATCGCCTTGCCGGTCAGCGTGAAGCTCGCCGCCCCGTTCTCGATCGTGAAGTCACCGATCTGCCCGTCGATGATCTGCGGGAGCAGGAAGTACCCGAACCTCGGCCGCTGGATCGCCCCGGCCACGCACTTCTTCAGCTGCGTGCCCGACCACACCTCCAGCGCCACCGCCGAGTCGAGGTTCACCGCCGACGTGACCCGCATGCCGGTCGCGTTGCCGTCCTCGTCGAGCACCACCGGCATCCCGGTGAACAGCGTGTACAGCTCCGGGTCGACCCGCCCACAGGTGACCGTCACGTTGTACAGCTTGATCCGCCGCCGGGCCGGCTCGTAGACCAGCGGGTCCCCGTTGGCGTCCTTCTGGTCGATCTCCTCGCCGTCGTCGACCTCGGCCGCGTACTCGACGCTGACGAAGCCCTTCGACGTGACGTGGGTCGGCCATCCTCCGGCGCCCAGGATCGGGTCGCCGCACACCCCGAGCTTCGTGGCCCGGAGCATCTTCCCCTTCACCGGGGTATCGCACACTGCGGTCATCAGGCATCCCTCAACAGCGAAGGTCCATGCCCGGCCCGCAGCCAGCGGCGAATACCCCGTCAGCGTAGCCGAGACGCAGCCCCTCCAAAGCGGAGCGGGGCCGCACCCGATGGGTGCGGCCCCGCCCTCTGCGGCCGTCAGCGCAGCTTCCGGCCGTCGATCACCTCCAGCGTCGCGCCGATCTCCTCGGCCTTCTGCTTCGTCCACTCCTCCATGCGGTCCCAGGCCTCACCGTCGAGCACCCACGCGCCCCGCTTGTCGCCGAGGATCGTCGTCACCATCACGGCCCGGTCGACGTCGAGCACCACGCCCGTCCGCTGGCAGGTGATCTGCCGCTGCACCGCGTACAGCAGCGTCTCCCGGTCGAGGTACTTCTGGCGCTCTTCCTCGCTGTCGGCCATCAGCGCCTTCAACACGTTGTTCATCAGTACCTCCCCGCCGGGACCGGCTGCTGCGTCCACTGCGCCGTGCCCTCGACGATCCGGCCACGGCACCGCCCGCACAGCACGGCGGGCGGCTGCCCGTGCGCCAGGTCGACCGGCAGCTTCACCACGCACTTGCAGCCCTGACAGGCCGTCGGCACCAGCCGGGGCAGCCGCAGCCCGAGCAGCAGCATGTCCCGGGGCACCAGCGTCTCCCTCGGCTGCCCGCCGCCGGTCGGCAGGATCACCAGGTTGACGCACGTCGGGAACTCCCGCACCTGCTGCACGTCGGCGATCTCCACGACCTGCCCGAACAGCAGCACCTGGTCCCGGCGCTGCAACTCCTCGGTCCGGACCGTCGGGTCCGCCTGCTTCCTCGTCTCGACAGTCACGCCGCCGCCTCCCCTCGCTCCAGCCAGCAGAACCTGGCCTCCACATCGATCACCAGCTGCGTCGTCAGTCCGGCCCACACGTCGGCCGGCAACGTCGCCAGGTGGTGCCACCGGCCGCCGTGCGCCCCGTAGACGTGCAGCGCGCCGAACTCGTGCTCCCACAGGTACGCCCAGCCCTCGTCGCTGAACGGCTCGTCGGTGCCCATCAGCCCGACCGCCGCCGGGCTGCACACCTGGTCGCGGTAGCCCCGGCCGACGCCGCACACGTACGTCCACTCGCGCCGCCGCTCGGACACCGCCTGCGGCGGCCAGTCCGTGTTCGCCAGCACCGACCAGTGGCGGCGCAGCAGCTGGGCGACCATCGCCCGGGTGTCCCGCTGGAAGCTGCCCTCCCACATCGCCCGCATCTGCGCGAGCGTCCAGCTGGGCTGGCCCTCTAGCTCGACGAGCCGGGCCCGGTACCACTTGGCCCCCGGGGCGAACTGCCCCACCAGCGCCCTCATCGGCCCGCCTCCATCAGCTGGATCCGGGTCGAGTCGCGGGCCGCCTCGCGGACGGCCTCCATGTAGCCGCGGTAGTCGGACGCCCGCCACTGCGCCGCGTAGCCCGCCTTCTGGACCTCCAGCAGGTCCAGCTGCGACAGGTCGCCCAGCTCGTGCAGCGACCAGCACGCCCACGCCTCCCAGCGCTTCGGGCCGCGCTCGGGGAACACCCCCAGGTAGACGTGCAGCCGGTGGCCGCCGAACAGGTACGCCCACTCGCGGTCGCCCGCGCGGGCCTCGGCGATCCGCCCGGTCTGCACCGGGTAGCTCTCGGACGGCACGCCGACCGTGCGGCCGCTCGGTCCGGTGCCGGGCACCGCGAACAGCCGCGACCAGTCGTTCTGCAGCAGCACCGCCGCCGCCCTCTCCGGACGGTGGCCGCACAGCTCGTGCAGCAGCACCGACAGGGCGGGGACGACCATCGTCGGGCAGCCGTCGTGCTGCACGCCCCGCGCCACGTACACACCGTCGGCACCCTCGGTGCCGACCAGCGCGCGTAGACCCATGGTTTACCTCCACGTGAACCGGGTCCTACTCGGACAGTAACCTTGCCCTGTCCGGCCGCAATCGTCAATGGCGACCGGACAGCCAGAGCCCACTAGGAACTCCGCACCGGGGCCGGGCACCCGCCCAGCCCCGCCTGCGCAGTCACCAGTCGACGCCCGCCGGCCGCGCGTCGCACTCGTCGTCCGGCTCGTCCGCGTGCGGGCAGTCCGGCTGGTGCCCGTCACCGATGTGCTCGCGGCAGTGCACGCAGCGGTCCTCGCCGTCGTAGCAGTGGCCACCCGACCTGCACTGCACCGCAGCGCGCTTGCCGGCCTGGATCGTCCTCTTGCCCATCTCAACCTCTCCTCGTCCTCGGCACCCCGTCAGGCCCGGCGCATCCGCAGCGTCCGGCCCTCGTAGCTCGTCGACTTGTTGGCGTAGACGAAGCCCTCGGGCGCGCGGGCGTCGACGTCCACCCACTCGTCGCGCACGTACCGGGTGCGGTAGACCGCCCCGCCACGCCGCTCCGTCACCTCGAAGAGCTCCACCAGCTTCTCCATCTCCGCCTCCGCTACTCAGGGTGCGCGTGCTGTACAACTTCATTGTATGCGACCGGCTTCCCCGCGTACAGATTTTATGTACGCGGGGGGCCGTGGAGCGCGTCACACAACCGGCCGGTCAGAACAGCCGGCCCTGCCGGAACACCGCCTCCGCGTCGAACGTCGACGAGTCCGGCGCCGGCGCCGGCGGGGGCGGCGGCGGCGGCTTCGGCCGCGCCTTCCGCATGTGCCGCTCCAGGTCGCTCTCCGGCGTCGGCAGCTCCAGCACGTTCCGCACCGCGCGGATCTGCATGGCGAGCTTCCACGCCCGCCGCATCTCGTCGATCGCGATCTGCCGGTGCTCCAGGGCCTCGTGCATCCACACGTCCAGCAGGCCGTCACCGCAGCCGACGACCACCCGCCAGCCCAGCCCCCACAGGTGCAGGTTCACCGCGCACAGCGCCGCCGCCAGCGGGTCCAGGTCGTTCGCCCACCACTCGCATGTCGTCGGGTCGAGGCCGTTCTCCCGCATGGCCCGGGCCGCGCCGAGGAACATCGTGCCCGTGCCGGCGCACGGCTCCAGGATCCGATCGCCCTCCTTCGGCGCGGCCATCCGGCCGAGCAGCTCCGTCACGTCGACCGGCGTCAGGAACTGGCCGATGCCCTTCCGCCCGCCGTGGCTCTTCATCTGCTGGAGCAGCGTCCCCAGCAGGTCGTAGTCGCCCCACCCGTCCGGCCCGAACCGGCCGAGCACCCCGCGCCGCAGCGCCGCCTGGCCGACCGCGTGAATCGCCCTCTGCGTCGTCTCGTCCGGCTCGTCGTCGATCCACGACCACAGGTGCTTCGTCCGCGGGTTCAGGTCCGGCCGCAGCGCCGCGAACTCGCACCACAGCCGCTGGATCAGCAGCGTGAACCCCTCGTGGTCGAGGCGCTCGGCGACCTCGGCCAGCCGGTCCAGCTGCTCCGGGCCCGGCGCCTCCCGGGCCACCAGCGCCAGCGCGGCCACCACGCTCATCGGCACCTCGATCCGCGAGCCGCCGTACCGGCTGTGCCACGCCTCGTCGACCGCCTCGGCGATCGCCCGCGCGTGCTCGCGCGGGTCGGCCGGCACGGCGTTCGCGCGCCGCGCCACCGTCGTTGTCGTCATGCTCTTCCTCCACGTGAACTGCCGGCGGCCTGCCCGCCGGCGGGAACGGCAGCGCCCCCGCAGCCAGCTCGGCTGCGGGGGCGCTCGGGCGGCTCAGACCAGCCGCAACACCTCCATCTCGGGGACGCCCACCACCGTCGGGCAGGCCAGGTCGTAGAAGTCCACCCGCACGCTCTCGCCCAGGTCGTCCGTGCCCGCCACGGCGGCGGCCTCCTCCATCACCCGCGACCAGTCGACGCGCGGCGCGCTCTCGTGCCGCCGCTCGGCCAGCGCCGCCAGGTCGAACGACAGGACGTCGCCGTCCTCCACGTCGGACAGCTTGACGACCTCCCACCGCTCGGCGGTCGCCTCGGTCTCCATCAGCTCGATGCCCACGTCATCTCCCTCTCTCTCGCTCGGTCAGCAGTTGCCGCACACGCCCGACGCCGGCAGCTCGCAGAAGCAGCTGTCGCACAGCCGCTTGCGCACCGCCGCCGCCTCGCGCCGGTTGGCCGCCGCCTGCTTCTCGCGGGCGACCCGCTCGCGCTCGGCCAGCACCCGCGCGTTGTGCTCGCGCACCCGCCGGTTGTGGGCCAGGCGGGCACGCTCCTGCTCCTCCGTCTCGCGCGGGATCAGGCCCTCGCCGGATGCGACGCGCCACCGGATGTGCTCGGTGAACGCCTCCAGGGCGGCGATCGTCCGCTGCATCTCGTAGCTCAGCTCCTTGGCCATCGGGCACTCCTCACGCAGCCGGGGCGGCTTGCTGTACAACTTCATTGTATGCGACCGCCAGGCCAGCGTACAAGTTTTATGTACGCCTCGGGCTGTGGAGCGGGCCACACAACGACGACGCCCCCCGCGCCCACGTAGGGCGCGAGGGGCGTCGGGCCGCTCAGCTCACCAGGGCTGCTCGTACACCTCGTGCGTGTGGCAGTGCCAGTGCTGGTCCTGGCTGTCGAAGCCCCGGCAGTCGGCGTGCTCCGCCAGCTTCGCCGGCTCCACCTTCGTCACCTCGTTCGCCGCCAGCACCCAGGTCACCTCGTTCTCGCGGTCGATCACCCACACCCGGCCGTCGATCACCTGGTCGACCTTGCCGCGGTGCTCGGTGCGGCGGCCCAGCGTCCAGGTCACCTCGTCGCGCTCGGCCAGCTCGGGCGCCGGCTTCGGCCGCGCCGCCTTCACGCTCTCGGCGACGAGCGCCAGGGCCTGCCGCCGCTCGGCCACCTTCATCAGCGCCGCGTCCACCGCCCCCGCCTTGTCGCTCACGGCGGCCAGCAGGTCGCCGCGCACCGACGTCCGCAGGTCGCCCGCCTTCGCGGTCACCACCGCGTCCTCAGTCGCGCCGGTCAGCTCACGCGCGTGGCGCTCCAGCTCCCGCTCGGCCTCCACCACCGCCCGCGCCAGCTGGGCGATCAGGCCCCACTGGTCGGCGGCCTCGGCCTCGACGCCGAACTCCAGAGCCAGCTCCTTGACCCGCTTGTCCATCTCAGACCCTCCTGTAGGGGTAGCGCGTTGCGTACATATTCATTGTATGTGAGTTTCATCCCCGCGCACAATTTTTATGTACGCCTCGGGCCATGTAGCGGGTCACACAAAGGCGCCGCCCCACCTGGCACGGGGAAGAGACCAGGTGAGGCGGCGCGGCCCAGGGCGAGGGGTTCCGGTCAGCTCCGCGAGCTGCGCGACGACCGGGACGCCTTCGCCGGCGGCTGGGAGGAACCGTCCGCCGGCTCGGCGTCCGCCCCGGACCCGTCGGCCCCGGCGTCAGCCGACCTGCCCTGCGCGGCGGCCTCAGCCTCCGCGGGAGCCTCCACACGCTGCCGGCCGTCGCCGGAGCTCAGCACCTTGTCCGCCAGGTCGTCCGGCACGTCGAACGCCAGCCCCACCGGGCCGTCCGTCGTCGTCTGCACCTCGAAGCGACGCTCCTCGCCGGCCGCCGCCAGCAGCTCCTTCGCGAGGACCTGCGCGTCCGCACGGTCCTTCGGGTAGATCACCGTCATGTCACCCTCCTACGCCGGCACGCCCGGCAGCTTGACCTTCACCGCCGCCGTCGTGCAGCTCCACCCCACCGTGTAGAACCGCTCCGCGACGGCGAACACCTCGTTGTCCTTGCGGTCCAAGGCCTCCGGCAGCTTCGGCAGGAACACCGCCGACCGCCGCACCATCACCGGCCCCGTCGCGTACAGCCACGCCTCGTCGCCACCCGGCGCCGCGCCGCCCGGACCGACGCCGGTCGTCTGCGCGAACACGATCGGGTCGCCCAGCGGCGCGACCATGCGCGGACCCTCGATCCGCGTCAGGCCCTTGCCCTGGAACCACCCGGACGTCCACCGCGGCGCCCACAGCGCGCCGAGCACCCCGGCCCGGTCCGCGATGTGCGCCTCCAGCCGGCCGACGCCCTCCTCCAGCGGCACCGGCGCGAGATCCGAACCTGCCAGGACCTCCGTGTCGGCCGCCGCCAGGAACTCGTCGCTCCCCGCCTCGCCGGTCCACACGTAGTGCTCCAGCGACTGCTGCTCGACCTGGCCCATCGCCCGCCGCGCCCGGTCGAGCAGGTCCGGCCGGGCCACCGACCGGCCGGTCAGGCCGGCGTACAGCCGGATCACCGCCGACTTCACCGACGGCACCCCGTCCGGCAGCGCCATCGGCGCGCGGGCCGGGTCCGAGGCCGCCGCCGCGCTCGTCGGCGCGGGCGCGTCGACGCACTGCGGCTCCCACTCCACGCCGGCCTGGAACTCGCGCTGGTCGGCCGGGTCGACCACAGCCGCCGCCGAGAACAGCCCGAAGCGGTACGGCGTCGTCGCCGGGGCGTCCACATACACCAGGGGCTGCGTCACCCGTCATCTCCTCATTGGCTGGGGACCGCGCCCAGCGCGGGCGCGGCCCCGTCAAACGGGTAGCTCAGACCGCCGAGCAGTCGAACGCGACGGTGCTGCCGGTGACGCCGGTCGGGCACAGCGGCACGCTCACCTTGTAGGACACGAAGCACCGCTTCACCAGCAGCGTCGCCTGCTCGGTGAACAGCGCGATGTACTCGTTGTCCTTCAGCTTCGTGCTGTCGTAGACCGCCGAGAGGTCGATGATCGGCTTGCTGCCCTTCACCCACGTGCCCGGCGCGTAGATCAGCAGGTCCGCGTTCGCCGGCCACTGGCCCGGGGCGGCGCTGCCGCCGAAGCCGTTGCCGCCCGCGTCGGCGTACCCGTCCTGCCAGTCGTAGACGAACTGCGGCCGCAGGTGCCGACGGGTGAACCACGCCGTGATCTGCTCGTCGGTCACGTCGAGGTAGTTCACGCCGGCCCGGCGGCTCATGTCCGCCCGGATCCAGTCGATCAGCCACAGCGGCGCCACGCACTCCAGCAGTTGCCGGCGGCTCAGCCGGTACCGGTACCGGTAGTCCGTCGCCGCGAGGGAGATCGCGCCGAGCAGGGCAGTGGTGGTCTCGTCGCCGTCGACGTCGCCACCGAGGGTCAGCGCGAACTGCGTCGACTGCGCCGGGGCGGTGGCCATCCGCTGAATCAGCCGGGCGTTGATCTTGTGCTCGTGGGCGGTCAGCGTGCGCCGCACCACGTCCCGGGTCAGCTCGGGCCACACCGCGTTCTGCACGATGTCCTGCTCGATCTGCACCCCGTCCACCTCGAGGCGCGTCTCGGCCCAGTTCACCGTCGGCACCCGGTACGAGGACTTGTCCACTCCCGCGGTGCTGTCGGCCTCGGTCTGCACGAAGCCGATCCCCGAATACAGGTCGCGGAAGTCCAGGTTGGCCGGCACCTTGATACCGCCGCCGCGGGGGATAGTGATGCCCGGAAGGTCCAGCAGACCCTCGGTCGTCTCCAAGCCCTCGCACAGCTCCCACAGCGTCTCCGACGGCGCGCCCCATCCGCCGGCCGCGACGAGGTTGCCACCCGACAGCCGCGACTCCGACGCAGCCAGCTCCACCAGCTCCATATCGGTCAGGCCCCGGCCCCCGGCGACGAGCGCCTGGTCGACGGGCAGCTCCACCCGGGCCACGTTCTGCTTGATGCGGGTCGCGACGCCCACCCCGCGCGGGAAGCCGGCGAACTTGTCGTCGAACGCCGACGCGACCTCCGACACCGAGGAGAACACGTGCCCGTGCGGCACATTCGGCACGTCGGCCGCCGCCTTGATGACCGCCGACTTACCGGCGCTGGTCACCTTCGGCTTCGGCTGACGGCGGGCCGCGCGGCGCGCCAGCGACGCGACGACCGGCGTGGGCTGCTGCTGCGCCGGCTGCTCCGGCTCCTCCGCCGGTCGCTCCTCCGCCGGCTCTTCCTCGGCCGGCTCCTCCTCGGCTTCGCCGCCGTCGCCCTCGTCACCGTTGCCATCGCCGCCCTCCGGAGCGCCGTGCACCGTCGCGGTCAGGTCGTCCAGCTCGGAGGCGACCTGCTCCGCCGCCTGCTCGATCCGCGCCTGCTCCGTACGCACGGACTGGACGAACGCGGCCAGCTCACGCAGCCGGGCAAGGCCGTCCGCGTCCAGGGCCGGGTCGTCGCGGAGAGCGTCGAACGCCGCAACCGCCTGGCTCTCCAGCTCGGTCAGCGCATCGAGATCGAGCCCGTCCAGGCTCGGAGGGATCTGAAAGTCCACCGTCGGCTCCTCAGCACGGTAGGGATCTCGTCCCGACCGGCCCGCAGCCAGCATCGGCGGTTCAGCGCACAGCGTAACCCACCATGCGACAAGCGCCCGGCTGCGACGATGGTGGTCGACCGGGGGTTCGGCAGCCGCCGTCATCCTCCGTGGCTACAACCTGCGTGAGCCGCCAACGCAGCCCCACTCGAAGGCGGAACGGCAGTGTGTAACTGCCCACCACCACGCCTGAGTCGCAGGCGCCTACACGGGCAGCGACGACAAGAGGAGTTCGAAGCACCGAGCAGGAAAGGTGGGCATGTCATGAAGCCCAGTACCGCCAGGTAGGTACGCAACAGTGGGAGAAGCCGCGAGCTGGATCGCCGCGGTTACTCCCCCATCGACCGCGCTGCTGCTCATCATCTCGGCTCACTATCTTGTGGGGCGGGTCGAGAGGACGGGCGGACACGTCGAGGTCGAGTGGAAAGCCGTTGCGTTCCGCATCAAGTGTTCGTTCTCGCCAGAAAACCCTGGCGATCCACCCATCGGACATCAGCACCAGGCAGTACCGCCTGACGTGAACCCGGAAGGAAGTCCCCCGGAGCTCACCCCAGGCGCCGCTGGCCCCGGGAACGGGGGTGGCGGCCCATGACATAGACGCTGCGGTGCGGCGCCACCAGGGCGCCGCACCGCTGCCTACTTCTGCACCTGGCGGATCGTGCCACCGCCGCCCTTGCGCACATCGGCGATTTCCGCGTCCGTCTTCGACGCGTACTCGCCGCCCTGCCGGCCGTCGCCGTAGGACAGCACGAACACTCTGCTGCCCCGACGCTTGCTGCCGCAGTTGCAACCCACAGCTTCCCTCCCTACTCGGCGTGCACCTGGTCGGACAGCGCCGCCACCAGGGTCCGGCGGTCCCGGCCGATCGACGCGGCGATTCGCTCGGCCTGCGCCGCGGTGGCGGCCCGCTGCCGCTCGGCCGCGAACCCGGCCGCCACGGCGCGGCGCACCGCCGCTTCGAAGGCTGCCGGGGACAGCGCCGCCAGGTCCCGCCGCCGGCCGGCATCCGGGTCGGACGGACGCCAGCCCGCCCACCCGGAGGCGACCATCGCGTACGCCCGCCCGCCCGACGAGCGGCCCCGCACGACGGGGAACCCGCCGACGTTGACGCACAGCGCCGCGACGAGCTGTCGCGCCCCGCCGATCCACCGCCAGTCCCCCGACAGCGGCGACCGGCGCAGCAGCTGCACCTGTTCCTCGGTGGCCTCCGGCACCAGCGATCCGGCGACCCACGTCCCGTGCGCGTCCCGGCCAGCGCGCACCACGGCGACCTGGGTGCCCGTGTCGTCGTAGTGCTCCACGGCGGCCGCCGCGCTCGCGGACAGGTCGGCGTGCCCGGTCGCCGCCGTGATGTGTCCGACCGCCACGAGGTCCCCCTCCGCGGTCTGGATTTCCGGCCGGTGGAACCAGTCGAAGCCGCCCTCGTCGGGCGGCATCACGCACTGCCCGCCGGTCAGGAACGACAGGTGGCAGTCCCGGTCCGCCAGGTGCCCGAACACCCGCCCATCTGCCGTCACCGTGATGGGGGTCAGCTCGGTCAAGCCCGGGTCGTCGAACCACGCCCTCGGCGGGTAAAGCGGCGCGACCTGCTTGCTCTTCGCCGCCGCGCCGGCCGCGGTGACCGGCTCCTCCTCCTCGGAGGGCTCGGCCTCATCAGAGGGCTCGCCGTCGGCCGGCTCGTCGTCGACCAGCTCCAGCTTCGCCTCCATGAACGCCTGCGTCCCGACGAGCGTCACCGCCATCACCCGGCCCTTGGTCACCGTGATGTACGGCTCCTCGCCGGCCTCCATGAAGGCTTCCCACTCCTCGTCGGACATTTCCTCGATCGGCTTGCCGCCAGCGTCGGTGAACACGAACTCGAAGTCGTCGAGGTCCACCGACGGGAACAGCACGCCCTGGCGCAGCAGCTCCAGCGCCTCGCCCAGCTCCGGCACCGCGTCGATGAAGTCGCCCGCGCCGACCAGCTTCGTCTTCTGCACCTCACCGGTCGTGATCCGGCCGATCGTCACCGCGCCCTCGTGCGCGGGGGCGTCCTCGCGCGCCCACCGCAGCGCCAGCGGCAGTTCGCGGAACGACCACTCGCCGTCCGCCGCGAAGATCCGCCGGTCGCCCGACTTGGCACCCAGCGGCGCCAGCGTCCCCTTCCACGTCGCCATCTGCTTGCCACCCTTCGCGGCTGCCGCCGCCGTCACCGTGATGTCCAACCCGGTCGCCCGGTCACGCCGGGGCCACGGGTGCTTCGGGACCGCAGGCAGGGGCTCGTCGGCCTCCACCTCGATCATCGTGCAGCGGCAGTTCACCGTCTGCCCGGGCGGCGCGGCCGGGTCGCCCGGGTACCGCATCGGCACCCCGCCGACCATGAACACGCCATCCAGGGCGACCCGCTGCCCGTCGGCGTCCCGGTGGTCGTCCCGGGTCCGCTCGTCGTGCGTGGCCACCCACACCTTGTCCAGCTTCTCGTCGAGCGCCTGCTCGGCGGTCAGCCAGGCGGTCAACGTCCCCGCGTTGTACGCGCCGATCGTCTCCGTCCGGGCGATCGTCAAGGCCCGGTCCTCCCACGACCGTTCGCCGAGGATCGTCTCGATCGCTTCGCGGATGCGCGGCACGCTCGCGCCCTCGCCGGTCAGCTCGGCGACCGCCGCGACGACCAGCTGCCACGCGCTGTCGGGCACGCCGGCGAGCCGGTTCGGCAGCGCCGCCAGGTACTCGTCCTTCATCTGCGCGACCCGCAGCAGCTCGACGTCGCCGCCCCCGTCGGCCACGCCCGCCAGGAACGTCTTCTCGGCGGCCGGCACCAGGTGCACCGTCATCGCCTCGAACCACGCCTGCCCGGCGCCGGCCAGCGCCGACGGGTCCGGCGGCAGGGCCGCCGCGGTGACCGGCAGCGTGACGGCCCGCGCGTCGCCCAGCCAGACGCGCAGCGCCGCGCGGGCGGCCCGCAGCATCCGCCGCTCGGCGGCCACCACCCGCGCCTCGTGGTCGAGGCGCAGCGGCAGCCACGGGTCCGGCTGGTCGGTCACGGCTCAGCCACCCGCCGGCGGTTCGGCGAGCACGGGGATCTGCACGCCCTGGGTCTGCACACCGCCGTCGGGGCGGGACACCGGCAGCCCGGCCGGGCTGCGGATCAGCCGCTCCACGATCAGCAGGTCGTCGTGCAGCTCCAGCTTCACGAAGTCGGTCCCGAGGTCGATCCCCGCCGCCGTGAAACAGTCGCGCAGCTGGGTCAGGGACACATTCGCCGGGTCAGCCATCGGTTCTCCTCCTCGCCTCGTTGCGCCGCGCCACCGTCTCCGGGTCGCACACGTGGCCGGCGTCGGTCAGCGGCGGCTGGTCGCCCTCCCAGAGGTCGCCCCACCACCCGCAGGTGCGGCAGATCGTCCACCGCAGCCGCTCGCAGCCGTCCTTGCGCCTGAACCGCTGGCAGGCGTACCCGTGGGCGGGCACCAGGTCCGGCGCCAGGATCGTCGCGCTCATGCCGGCACCAGCTCCCCGGCGACCGTGGCCGCCAAGTGCTCGCGCAGCTCGGCGACGTCGTGCCGCGCGCCGGTCACCAGCAGCCCGCCGACGTACGCGGTCAGCGAGGCGGTCAGCCGCTCCGCGTCGATGCCGAGCTTCGTCGCGACCGCCGGCACCGCCGTCCACGCGCCGTCCAGCAGCTTCGGCACGGACGTCGGCGTGGACTGGCGCACCGTGTGGTACTCCCACGCCTTCAACCCCTGGTGCCGGTACCTCTCCCGGCCAAGCACCCGCTTGCCGGCGATCTCCAGCGCCCGCAGCGCCAGGACCTCGCACGCGGCGACGAACGGCGCGCTCATCGGCCCGGCCGCCGCGGCGGCGATCGCGGTCTGCTCGGGCGGGCCGCGGTCCTCGGTGTCGCCGGGCGGCGGCGGCTCCGTCGTCGGCTCCTCGTCGGCGGGCGGCACGCCGCCGCCGGGCAGCTCGGCGGGGGCCGGCTGCGGCTTCAACGCCTCCGCGTCGAGCTGCACACTCACCCCGGCGACCTCCAGCAGCCGGGTCACCAACAGCGGCCCGGCCGCCGGCACCGTACGAATGATCTCCAGCAGCCGCCGCAGCTCCCGCTCCTCGTCGGTCGGCTTATCGCCGTCACCGAAACCCGTCTCCCGGCGCAGCGCATCCCCCGACAGCTCGCCCAGCCCGTACAGGTCCTTCGCGTCGGCACCCTTGTCCGGCGTCTGCGTCAGCTCCGACGTGTCGTACCAGACGATCCACCGGCGCGGGTCGGCCACACCCTGCGCGCCTTCCAGCGCCGGCCACAGCATCTGCTCGGTCAGCGCCGCGCAGAACAGCTCCAGCTTCGACTCGACGTGGTACTTGATCGTCGCCTCGTCGGTCATCCAGGCGCCCCAATGGTTCGCCTGGGTCATGCCCAGCAGCATCTCCGGCGGGGCGTCCAGGCCCAGCGCGAGCCGCCGGATCGCGCCGTCCAGCATCGCCGGCACCGCGCTGCTCAGCTCCGTGGCGAAGCTGAGCAGCCGCGCCTTCTCCAGGTGCTCGGCGGGGCCCTGCACCACGATCGGGACGAGGGCGGCCACGCTGTCGCGGTCCTTCACCGCGGTGGTCATCGCCTCGGTCAGCGTCGACAGGAACGACGACACCCCGTCCTCGGCGTCCTCCTCCTGCTCGGGCGCAACGAAGCTCAGCTCGTTGGGTAGCAGCAGAATGCCCGCCCCGGCCAGCCGGGAGTCGATCTGCGACTGCACGTACTGCGTCAGCCGCTCAATCAGCCGCAGCACCCGCCGGTTGGACTGCACCTGGCTGGACGGCAGCGCGTGCTTGCGGGGACTCGGCACCCAGATCCGCACGATGACCGTCTCGTCGGACTCCAGCTCGCGCGCCCCGTCGCCCTGGTCGAGCACGTACTTCCCGGCCCGCTCGGTCAGCTCCTCAACCGACGCGATGAACCACCGCTCCCGGTCGGTGGCCTTGCCTTCGGCGTCGCGTTCCGGCTCGCCGATCAGGTAGCACTCGCCGGGCACACCGAGCTGAATGCCGGCGTCGCGCAGCAGCTCGGCCTGGGTACTGGGGCCGCCGAGGAACGTCTCGTTGACGCCGGCCGGCGCCTGGTCGGGCGTCTCCATCGGACGGCCCTCGTCGTCGACCTGCGTGATGTACAGCCGGGCGCGGCCCATCGCCTTCGCGATCAGGTCGACCAGGAACGCGAACTCGCCGCACTCCTCGTAGTGCCGCCACGCCTCGTCCTGCCACTGCTGCTTGGTGACCTTGCGCAGGCTGCCGCTGGAGTCGTAGCGCATCTTCGCCGCCGACGCGACGACAGCGGTCGCCTTGCCGACCGCGCTGTCGACGTTGGGCTTCGTGCCCCACCAGCCCATGCGCTACTCCCCCGGCTCGGCGCGCACCAGCAAGCCGGTTGCGTAGGACAGGGCCAATGCGACGGTGGGTACGTCGACCCACCAGTAGCCCGACCAGCGGGAAAGGTCGGACATGTGCCACCAGGCGGTGGCCACCGGCGCGGCGACCCACACGGACAAGCACCAGCGGCAGAGCAGCAGGTAGGCGTAAGGGCTGCCTTCGGGCAGCCGCTTCACGATCGCTTCCCGGGGTCGCCGGGTGATCTCGTCGGCGGTGACCAGCCTGGTCACGCGGGCGACGGCGAAGAGCACCACCACGATCTCGATCAGCCTCATCACGGATATGAGCATAGGCGGAGGCATTGCGACCGGATAGTCGCGCTTCCCTCGTCGGGTCGCCGCCAGTTCACGCCAAGATGCTCGTCAGCCCCTGTCGACCTCGTCGTCGTAGGGGACGTACATGTGAAGGATTTCGCGGCCGGTGGGAACGGATTTGCCGCTTGGGTCCGTCTCGAACAACGGCCCAGTGTTGAACCGCATCGCGGGGCGCACCCGCCGCAGCTTGAAGCGCTCCAAGTCCACTCTCTCGGCAGGGCGGCCGATGACCATCTCGTAGCACGCGGCGGCAAGGTGCCGGTTGACCCCTGCCACTCGGTCGGGCTCCACCACGGTGCGGTGCTCCGGAAATCGCGGCCGCAGCACTAGGAGATGATGCGGTCCGAGCGGAAACCGCACCTCGTCAGCACTCTCCAGCCCAGCACCCATTCGCTTGAGGTTGTGTGGGTCCCGTCTCCACACGGCGACCGGCCGGTCCGTGGTGACGAACGTATGTCGCGGGCTCATCTCGACAGCCCATGCCATTGCTCCCAGCCGGGGCGTCAACTCCTCGTCGGCGATCCGGAAGAGGATCGAGAAGGTCTCCCGTTTGGTCGGCTCGCCCTGCGACAGGAGATAGTTCGCGAAGTCCAGGGCAGCCTGGAGCTCCGGCTCGGCCGGCGGCTCACCGAGGTACTCATCCGTCAGAAACCGGCGCATGCCATCGCGACTGATCGGGCGCTCGCCGGTGAATTCGGCAGCTGCCAGCGGGAACATCCACCTGTCTAGGTGCTCCGGGGTTCGGACGAGCTGCAGCGCGAGCAGGCGGCTAATCTCCGCGCGGATCGCCGTGCGCTTGCGCGGCGTGCGCCCATCTCGCAGATCGGCCAGGTGGCCCCGTAACGGTGCCTCGATCTTCGACAGCGCTACCTCCAGCGCGTCGTCCAACCCGGCTTCGGTCGGAAGCGCGTACAGGTCGGCCTCTACCGCGACGTTGCGAATGCTTGTAGAAAACGGGGCATTCCGATCCCGACGCCGCACCGCGACCTGCCCGCTCTCGTCGGCCCAAGCCTTCAGGTAGGACTCGGGCAGGTAGTGATGCCGCTTGCGACGCGCTTCCGCCCGGCCATTGCCGTTGTCGCGCGGCTTAGTCACGGGCTGCGAGTTGAGCCGCGCAACCCGCCAGGAGGCGGTTGACGGCAGCGCGGGCGGGCATGTCCTCCATGGTCAGAAGACACGGGATCCTCGCGATCTGGCGGTGCATCACGTCATCGGCCTGGTCACGGAAGCCGGCGAGGCGCTTGACGTAGTTGCGATCGGTTCGACCCCACGGGTAGTTGTTGACGAGCTGCGCGAACGACGACTGACCAAACAGCGGTGGAACGTGGTCCAGCAGTGCACGTAACAACGCATGTGCGGCATAGGCATTGCCAGCGCGGTAGTTGTCGTCCAGCTCACGCAGGAGGACGAGCAACTTTGTGCAATCCCATCGCCCTCCGTGAGCCTGCTTGATTAGGTCGAAGACGCGCTCATCGATGTACCTACCCGCTTCCTCCAGCATCGCCGCCGGCGGCTCGTGCCATGGTTCAACAGCGGTGGGCGCCTGGGGCCCGAGCCAGCCCTCTGTCGCCTCGATGAAGTCCTCGACGCTCTTCACGCGCAAGAAATACCTAACGTCCCGGCCGACCTTCACGGCCCAGTCGTCCTTGTCGAGAGCGCGCCAACTACCCTCTCCGCCCCATCGCTCCCAGTAGAGCAGCTCGAAGAGCCGACGGAGCCGGCCAGCCTCACGCAATGGCACGCGGAGACCCTTGGCGAGCATCGCTCGGGTGACTGTCACCGACGTCTCGCCCGACTCCGGGTCATGCCTTTCCTCGTATCGCGCTAACCAACGTAGGGCGCGGAGGAACAGTTCGACATCTTCCTCGCCTCCGTCGCAGCGCTCGATGCCGGCTAGCGTGAGCCGCATCAGGTCGTGGCCTCTGGGCGTGATGCCGCGCGGCGCGTGGGTCACCAGAAGCGCGTCGGGAATGCCGACGGCCACCTGCGCGACGTCAATCCTTGCCGCTCGCCGCAGCTGACGGTCTACGCGGTCAAACTCCGGCCAGACACCATGGCTGCGGAAGTGGTCGAACAGGGCCTGGAGGACCGCCCCCTGCGGATCCTCGGCTGGCGTGGGCACGGAAGCCACTACTGCTTCCTTCCTGTGATCGATCCCAACACCTGCTGCCGTAGCGGGGCGCGACAACGCGCTCCACTTGCCCCGTTGCTTCCCGCGGCGGCATTCGGTCGCTCAGGGCACGTCGGTGTGCGCACCGGCGTGAGAGTACGTCCAACCGGGACGGGCTAGTGATACTTCCGCTGGTGAACCCGCATGCTCTCGGGGGTGCCCTTGTACCAGCAACCAGCGGTTGAGCAGGAAACCCAGGCTCCTACACGGACCGCTTCGTCGATTACCGGCCGCCCAGGACCGTAGCCATGCTTGTGCAGGATCTGAGCCACTTGGCTGCCGTACTCGGCGGAGATGAGGGCAGCCTCCGCGATCTTGTCATGGCCTTGAGCGAAGAACGAGCCGAGGCCGGTCTCCTTGCCGCATCCGCACCAACAGGTGCCCGTAGGGATGAGCCGGGGCAGATCTGTCTTTGTCATGCAACCAAGGTACCAACTCTTGGAGCCGTGTCAAGGCGTGCCTCCAAGAATGGCCGTCTAGGGATGCCACTGAGGACGGACTCATAGTCGCCTTCGCCCATCGCGGAGCCCCCGTGTCAACGCCGCCGCTCGCTCACTACGAAACGTCTCACTCGGCCCTGACGCCGTCGGGCGAGACATGTAGACGCCCGCTCGGGCCAGCCGCTTCGACAGCGCCAACCCAGAACCATCCATCGCGCACTCTCGGGTCGAACTCCCAATCGGGGTCAGATTCGTGCTTCAGGTCAGCCGGCGGCTGGCTCTTGCTGGCGGTTACCGGGAAGCTCACCGGAGACACATGGCGGACCCGTTCCAGATTCCGCGAGCCTTGAAGACGAAGCCAGGGCAGGGTGGCGCCGATCAGGTCCACATGCGGTCTGGCTGTGAACTGGGACCATTCAGCCTCGATGTACTCCTGGGAGGCAATCTCCTCCGTCTCTCCGGAGAGGCGTCGCTTCGGTGGGTCGGTGTTCAACAGGCGCAGGACGTGCCGGAGGGCGCGGGGGCCGATCACCCACAGACCCTCCGGCAAACCAAAGAAGCCGTAACGCCTTACAACACGAAACGACGCACCCCCCGGCAGAGCTGCAGCCCGGACCAGGGGCTCGTACAGACTGTTTCTCTGACTCGTCCATGCTCCGGCCGCAACCAGTGCCACTTCCAGCCTGTCTGCGTCAAGCTGGTCCGTCTCGCGGAGCCGGTACACGCCGGGGCCCATCGTCGACCTGCCGAAAACCTGCGTCCAGGCTGCGCCACTCATCACGACATTCCGCACCTTGGTTGATCAGGACCGCGCTGTGGCCATCCCCTGCGCAACTCTCGCTGATAGCGACAGCTGCGCGCAGGCGACCCCGGCCGCTTTGTCCTGCGGGCCAGGCACGACTACTCCTCCTCGCCCGGCTCGAACACCTCACCGGCCAGGTCTTCAGCGGACCCTTCCCACGGCAGCGGCTGGACACGCCAGTTCTCGCCGTAAGCCCATTGCTCCGTGGGTCCCTTGCCGTAGGCACCGCGCTTAATTTCGAGGGTCGTGTTTCGGCCGACGATCTCAATGTGCCCGTCGTCGTAAACGCGGGCGTACACCTCGGCACTGCCGTTCTCCGCGGCCCAGATCCGTCGTTTGACGAACGCGCCGTGCTTGCCCTTCGGCATGGAGCTCTCCTTCGGGTCGTCAGGACGTTTATCCCGCCGGCTATCAGTTCTCCTCGAAGTCGGCCTGCTCAAACTTCAGTGACTTTGCGTTCTCGCCAACGGTTCGGATCTTGTCCTCAGCGAAGCCTGTCCGCTTGGTAGCGGTGATCTCCACCTCGATGCTCAGTTCGACGTCGGGGTCAGCCGCAAGGTGCTGCAGCACTTCACGGTCGAGGTCGGTGAGCAGTTTCATTCGGCGCACCGGGTTGGGGTCGACCTTGTAGACGCCGAAGAACCGGGTCGGCCGGGCCGGCTCGGCCGGTTTCGAGGGTTGAATTTCGGGCTTGGCTGGCTGGACGGGCGTGATCGTCCTAGGAGCGATCACCTCGACGGGGTGGTCATCCTCGGCCGCCGTCGCTGCCTCGCGTTCCGCGGTTTCCAGGTCGCGCTGCTCCCGGGCCCGTGCAGCGTCGACAACCAGGGTCGTGTCGATGATCTGGCCGAAGCTGTCTTCGTGAGGTAGGGCCAAGCCTTCGTACCGGCCGGTGTCCTCGTTGTAGCCGGTGGCGAGGGCGAACCCGACCACGTTCCATGCAATCTCGTTCATCCCGGCCCGGATGCCCTCATCGAGCACCTGCCGATTCTTCAACCGTGCCAGGTAGGGGTACCGGCAGTACAGGGACCACAGTTCGCCGACGCTGACGTGCCCAGCTGACCACAGCCGGTCGAGCTTCTGCTCCAGGTCACGGCGGATGTTGGCCGGGCCATGTACCACCCGCAGCAAGTCGGACTGGTGCAGTTTCGCGCTGGTCCGTACTCCCAACCGCGCGTCAGAGCCTTCGGCGCGGACGACCTCCCACTCGATGGGCTTCGTCGCATCGGGCTGCACCGGCACGAGCGCCCAGGTGTAGGTCTCCGGGATGCGCAGGTTGACGGCACGGTCGGCGTCATCCCGACGAGTCTTTGCCTGCTTGGCCTGGTCCGGGGTGAGGTTGCGTTCCACCACCGATCCCGCGATAACATCCCAGGCCAGGTACTGGCGGACCGCCTCCTCAAGCTCCTCCAACCGTTTACGGTCCGGTGCCAGGAACACCAGCATGTTGCGGTTGCGGCGCTGGGAGGAACCGCGCGCGTCCAACGTTCGGCGGGCGAAGCCGAACGCCGCCGAATTCTCGTCGCCTCGGGCGTGCGGGTACTGCGGATGCAGGATCACCAGACGCGCTTCCGGGTCATCGCGGACGTCGCCGGTGGACTCAGGCGCGGCATGTACCGCCACGAAGTCACCAGGAGTCTTCGGTTCGGTGGCGCGCACCCGGCGGCTGATCTCGGCCCAGACCTCCTCGGGCCGGTCCCGCAGCCGGTCAGCGTGATCCCGAGCCGAGCGCAGCACCGACTCCTGCAGGTCGTACCACCACCGACCGCCGTCGTTGTAGAGGTAGGTGGCACGGTCGCCGAGCAAGTGCAGGGCGGAACCGAAGTTGCCGACCTGGTCGCCGGGCACGGCTACGCCCAGCCAGACACGCTGCTGCTCGATGCCCTTATGCGCGCTGCCCAGCGTGGGCGCCGACCCCATGAAGATGGTGCGGGCGATCCGCCGGGTCAGCGCCCGCTGCCCGAACACCGACCGGCTGGCGTCGACCGCCGCCGGGCTGGCCCCGGGTCCATCGACGTCGGCGTCGATGATCGCCTTCCACGAGTCTTCCAGGTACTGGGTGATCTCGTCGCGGGCGTCGGTGACGTCCAGTGGGATGCTGCCGGTCATGATCAGCGGGGCAGCATCGCCGGACACCCACAGCGCGTGCACGACCTTGGACAGCAGTCGCAGCACGCCGCGAGTGCGCTGAAACTTCTCCAGAGTCGACCAGTCGTTGTAGAGCCGGTCGAACAGTTCCGGATGCACCGGATAGGCGGCGCGGATCCGGGCCTCGTAGTCGGGCTCAGAACAGCCGCTCGGGAACTCGCCCTTGTGCTGGTGGTAGAACTGCGTGAACTGCCTTGCCACCGCGGCGATGTCACGCACTCCATCACCGCTCGGGGCCTCGAACAGCCGCCGGCGCACAATCTCGAACGACTCCTGCGCGGTGGCCGGCCGCCACTGGTCGGCGACTCGGCGCACGACATGCTGCAGCTGAGCCAGCGCCTGCTGGCCGTTGACTCCACCGACCTCCAGCTCGGCCCCGCCGGTGCCGCCACGCTTCGGGTCGGCGTCGCTGGACGCTGGAATCGACACCACCAGCAGCGCCCCGGGCACCGCCTTGACCGCCTCGGTCAAGGTCTGGGCGAAGGTGAACTGGGTAGAGAACGTTCCCCCGGCTAGATCGTCGCGGCCATACAGCAGCCGGGCGTAGGCGACCCACTCGTCGATGAGAATCACGCACGGGGCGTACTCCCGGATCAGCTTGGTCAACGCCGCGCCTGGATTGGTGCGCTCCACGTCGGCAGCGGCGATCCGGTCGTACGCCTCCCGCCCGCCCAACTGCCAGGCCAGCTCACCCCACATGGTATTGATCTTGGTGCCGTCAGGCTTCGGGTCGAGGCCGTAGGCGTGCAGGTGGTTACCGACGAGCACCACTCGCCGAACCTTCGGGCCCAATGCCGCGAGGTCCGCGCCGGCCAGCAGTTCCTGGACCTCTTGGGGGTACGAGGTGAGCGCTAGTCCGGAGAAGATGTGATAGAGCGCCAGCATAGAGTGGGTCTTGCCGCCGCCGAAGCTGGTCTGCAGGTTGACGACGGGGGATGCGTTGCCGTCGCCGGAGACCCGTCGTACGGCCCGCGACAGCAAATCGCGCAGACCCTCTGTCAGGTAGGTACGACGGAAGAACTCGACCGGTTCGCCATATTCATCCGACTCTGCGTCACCGAGCGCCACGTTGTGCAGGTCCGCAGCGAACTCGGCTGAGTGAAAGTTCCCTTCTCGGACGTCTCGGTGGGGGGTGATGACATCACGCCACGCCTTGAGCCCCATACCCTCGACGAGCTGGGCCGAGCTGCTACGGACGACCCGCTGGGTCTCCTTTTCGTGCACCAGCCGCTGGTGCTCCACCTTCGACTTCCGGACCTCCTCGGCCTCCCCCACCGCGCCCATCGCAGTGAGCAGCCGCCCGATCGTATCCAACGCCCGATAGGTGTCATCGCTGCCGAAATTAGCGTGGTGCGCCCACCGGTTCCGCACATCGCGCAGCTCGCTGGCGTAGCTCTGCTCCGTACGAGACAGGGAGTCCTTGAAGACCCGCCACTCCTCGGTCAGCAGACGCAGCAGCAGCGACGGGTCGCTCTTCGACAGCTCAGGCCGCTTACCGAACTTCTGCTCGTCCCGCCGGGCCAGCAGTTCCAGCCAGTCCACCGGGCTGTCGCCTGCGGCGGCGGCCATGTGACGGTCCACGAACGGGGCCGCGCCGGCCGCAAACATCTCCAAGGCCCGGCCGACCCGGTCCCGGTTGCTGATCGCCATCCGTCCGCTCCCCCGCTACTCGTCTGCGCCGAAGTCAAACGCGCCCTGCACGGGACGCGCTGCGGACACCGTACGGGCCGCCCTGTCTACATCGGACCACGAGGTCACCAGGTTGTTGAACCGCAGCGCCTGCGGCGCCCAGCCCTGCTTGTCGCAGATCGAGTACAGCAGGTAGCCCAGCTCCTTAACCGCGTCCATGTCCACGTATGCCTGGGCTTCAACCATGAACTGTGCGGCAGCATCGACTCCACGGCTCTCCAGCCGTCGGACCAGGTGGGCGACGATCTCCCAGACCGTCACCCGCTCGTCCCCAGCGGGGTCGTAGCTATCGGAGAGATCCTCAGGGGTGATCAACTTCACCTTGCCGGCCCGCGCCCGCAGGACGCCGGCACGTTCCATGCCGGCGACAGAGGTGTTCATCGCCTTGGCGAGCGTTTCGGCGCTTCCATACAGACCCTCGGTCCAACCGTGCTGCTCGAACCACTTCAGGGCGAACCGACTGTCAGCATCGAGGTCACCCTCCTGCTCTGTCAGCACCTCCGCCAGCACCTGGTTGATCAAGGTGAGGGCAGTGCGGACCCGCATCTGCGATCCGTCGGGCTCTGCCACGTGAGCGTAGGAGCTAAAAATTCCCATGCCGGGACCGATCGCCGCTTGGGCCAGGTCAACCGGAGCGATACTTCCTTGCTGCAGCTTTCGCAACGCCTCCGGGAGCTGCCCTCGCAGAGCGGTGATTAGGCCACGCCGATCGGTGGTCACCGCGGTCGCAGCCCGCGGCCTGCAAGCCAACACGATCGACGATGCCAACGCATTACTGTCGATGTTTCGCGTTCGGTTACCGAGCTCGGTCCGTATGGGCCAAGTCCCGGTCACAGACCAACCAGTGCGGATCATACCCTCAAGGAGGGTTTCCCAACCCGTTGATGCCTCACCATGATCGTCACTCTCAGACTGCTTGAAGGCATAGAAGACGGTGATGGGATAGCCCTCGGGTGTTCCTGCACGAACCCGCGCGAAGACCCGTTCGAAGCCATCCTGAAAAAACCGTTCCGCCCTATCTGCATCGCCGTGCCTGAAGGCATCCGCGACCAGCTCGTCGGCCTTCGGCGTCAGCATCGTGTCGACAAGCTTCGGGGTGACGTTGCGAAGCGACCTCCGAAGCCAGACATAAAAGAAATCCGATAGGCCCGAATATCCAATGTTGTCGTAGTAGGGGGGGTCTGTCGACACGAGCGCTCCGCGAGGGTCGATCCTCCCTGCGTCCTGCTGATCAACGCGTCCCCCTTTCGATCCTTGACCGAGTCTGGCTACTGCATTAGCCACCCACGTGGACGCATCTCCCATATTCCCCGACGACGAAGAGAAGGGGTTTCCCTCGCAGTAGTCCCAAACCATCGCGATTGCTTGCCGAGCGAATAGGTGACCCACCCCCTCGTTCTTTGGGTCGCTTCGCCAGGTACACAGAGCATTGTGATAGTCGAGCGCTCTTGAGAGGGCGGCCGCAAGATAGATAGCGATCGAGTCAGCGTAGGCGTGGGCAGCACTGCCACCAGATTCGAGGGATTCGCCGACCGGCATCCGCATCGCCACAGCGTCGGCAACAACCCGCTCGCGTGCCTCTTGTACGAGGTCGCTGAAGGTGGCCAGCGCCATCAGTTGCCTGTTGGTGAACAGCTCGGCGTGACGGGTCATGCCATAGGCCTGGACACGGAAGCCTAGGGCCTGCTCGGGCAATTCCGTGTCCGGTACATCAACAGGGACCGGGACGTCAGCAGCCGCGACGTGCTCGTCGTTAGATGGTAGGTAGAACCGACGCCTGTTGCCCTCGGCTGCGATGGCCATCATCTTCGCCCCGATGCGCCCAGCTTTGCCCTCCGCGCGAACGTAGGTCAGCGGCGCACCGTCGCCGCAGCCAATGCAGACCGCGCCAGTACGCGACAGGGTGCCCTTGGTCGGAGCCTTCGTTATGTCGGTGCTGATATCAAAGACCACCTGACCGTCCTCGACGGCGGGCACGATATACGCTTCCTTGCCCTTCTTTTTGCCCAGCGACCACTTGTTCACCAGGGGCATCTCGATTCCGCAGGCGGGGTTGGGGCAGCGGACGGTGCGGGCCCAGATCCAGGCGATGACGGTGGCCTTGGTGCCGTCGGACAGTTTTACCTTCGGGTACAGGTGGCCGATACGCTTCTCGGCTTCGTCGCGCATCCACTGGCCGTATCGGCGAATGTCCTCGGCAAGCCCCGTCGTGCCGGACCAACTGTGGATCTGGGAGTCCGCGGCGCCGGGGAAGACCGGCGGTCTGCCGGCCCATTTGGGTGGGATCTCGATGAGCGCCTTGTTGATGAGCACGGCGACAGGGTTGAGGTCGGATGCGTGCGCTTCAAGGCCGAGGCGCTGCGCTTCGAGGGGGATGGAGCCGCCGCCTGCGAACGGGTCGAGGATGGGTGGCGGGTTGCCATCGCAAGATTTCCAGATCTCGGCCCGGGCCTTCTGGAGCACCTTCTCGTCCTTGGTGTTCTCCCATACCACGAGCTCTTCGATGATGTCGAAGAGGCGCTTGCGTTCGGCGGCCTGCGCCTCCTCGTCGGGAAACCGGTCGGTGTGGGCTGACGGATCGTCGACGAGCTGGGCAAAGAGCATGGCCCGCGCCGCGGCGAGAGGCTTCCGTGACCACCAGAGGTGCAGCGTCGAGGGGTGACCGTGGCGGATCGCCTTCTCCCGCGCAGACTCGCGGTTGATCACCTCCAGTGGCAGCGCCACCTCGATCAACTTGCGTTTACGCACCTCAGTCATCGCACACTCCCCCATCGGCCGGACGCCCCGACATTGTCCCGGCAAGCGCCTGGGCATCGGCATCGGCCTAGCCGTCATTCCGCTTCACCACGGTTCATTACCTTTCGTCCACATGTCGGCCCACTTGCCCGTGAGCCCAGTGGACTCGAAGTCTCCGAACTCAGTGCGAAGAAAGGGATTGGGCAGGTAGCGCACCTGGTCGTGGTCGGGGCCGTTGTCCAGGTCGACCTCGACCAGGGCGAGGCGGTAGGCGTTGCCGACGTTCTTCGCGTGGAAGACCTCGGTGCGAGTGACGAAGAAGTCAACCGCGCCGGTCACCCGGCCCTTCACTTCGATGTCGATGCGGCCATCGGTGTCCGGGGACCGGGATTGGATGTCGTATCCGGGGTTGTTGTGGGGCATCTCTCGCGGGGCACGGCGGAGGGCGCGTTCGGCGGCGAGCACGGCGTCGACGGCGCGGCGTTCAACGATGGTGGTGTCAGTCGCCTTCGATGGGACCGCCGCCGCGGCCCCGGCGAGCTTGTTGAGGAGGCCTTGCGGGACGACGAAGGCCGCGCCGGCCAGCAGCGGCGGCTGGGGTGCGAGGGCTTCCTCGCGGTCGAGCTCGGTCAAGCGGCGTTCCAGCCGGCGTTCGAGGTCTTCGGCCCGGCGCCGAGCCGTTTCGGGTCGCATCCTGACGGGCTTGCCAGCCTGTACGACGGCGGCGAGTGCTGCTTCCTCCCCATACCAGTAGTTGATCTCCTGAATTAGTCGCTGCTTGACCTGGCTTCTGGTGCGTTTGACCAGGAGTCCGACGCGGTCACGGACCTCAGCGAGGTGAGTGGCCATGCCATGCTCGACCGCCCACGCGGTGGCCAGGTCTTCCGCGCCGGCGGCCAGCCACTCTGCCGATAGAAGGTCGGCGACCAGAGCCTGCTCCGCGCCCCGTAGACCCCGGTAGTCCAGGTACGGGGCGGGTCCGGCCGATCGGGCGGTGCCGTCGGGGGTGAGTTCAACGAACTCGAAGCGTTCCGAGACGGGCACGGGTGGGGTGTGCCCGTCGACGATCTGCTGGGTCAGCGCTACGAGCAGCCGTGGCTGGTCGTTCGGGTCGCGCTCGTCGACCAGGACGGCGCCGCGGCGCAGCAGGTCGCCATGCCGGTCGATCGTCGCTTCGACGACCGCGTCGAGCAGCGGATGACCAGGGGCGAGCAGGTCGGCTCGGGGCTTGCCATCGACGCGGGTCTGATCGCGGTCGAAGCAGACCCGCTCATAGCGGCGCAGTACCGGCCCGCCAAGGCCGCCGCGGGGGCTGCGGTCCCGCAGCATCGCCGGCACGTTCGTGATTTCAAACCGGCCGGCCTCGCGCCGGTTGATTCGCCCTCCCAGCTCGGCGAACGCGCGGGTGAAGAAGGCTTCGATGAAGTGCGGTTGGAGCCGGCGAGCCTGTGCTTCCTCCATCTGCCGGCGTACGGCTTCCAGGTCGGCTTTGCCGAACAGGTCGTGGTGCAGCGCCCGCTCGGCGAGCAGGTCTTTGAGCCCCTCCCCGACTCGTGAGTCGATGACGGTGTGCAGCCACTGCCGCGTGTTGGGCTGGTCGCCGAAGCGGATGGCGTCGACCAGCAGCTCGCGTAGCGGCTGGCCGACGAAGGCCTCCCCCAGGACGTCGAAGACCTTGTCGCTGCCCAGCGCCTTGCGCTGCTCCTCGAGCTTGGCGAACAGGCGCAGAAACACATCGCCCTCGCGGGTGTCCTGGGCGATGAGGTTCCACAGGTGGCAGGCCTCCGTCTGGCCAATGCGGTGGATCCGACCGAAGCGCTGCTCGATGCGGTTGGGGTTCCACGGCAGGTCGTAGTTCACCATCAGATGGGCGCGCTGCAGGTTCAGCCCTTCGCCGGCGGCGTCGGTGGCCACCAGGACCAGGCTGTCTTTGTCCTGCGTGAAGACCTCGCGGATGCGGCGGCGTTCCTCGCGTCGCGTGCCGCCGTGGATCGCGACCACTGCATCGGGTTGACCGAGCAGCGTGCCGATCTGGTCGACGAGGTAGGTGAGGGTGTCGCGGTGCTCGGTAAAGATGATCAGCTTCCGGAGCCTGCCGGCTTTGTCGCGCATCGCGGTTGGGTCGAGCAGTAGGTCGCGCAGCTCGGCCCACTTGCGGTCGTCGCCGGAGTGGCGAACCTTGCGCGCCAACACTTCGAGGTCGGCAAGGACGCCGATCTCGTGGTCCAACTCGGCGGCAGTTCGGGCGGCGCTGGCTGCGTCCACCACGTCCTCTTCGAGGCTTTCCAGCTCTTGGGCGTCGAGTTCGTCGAGCTCGGTGTCCAGATCCTCGGCCCGGTCGGTCTCCAGCAGGGAGGAGAACCGCCGGGCCACAAGCGGCTCCGGCGTGGGCCCGTACTGGAGTTCCTGCTTGCGGTCTTCTAGCCGCTTGCGGCGGCGCTCCAACGACCGGAGAATCGCCTCCGGGCTGGACGCCAACCTGCGCTGCAACACCGTCAGGGCGAATCCGACCGTGTTGCCGCGGCGGCCCTCACCGGCCTGCTTGAGCGCGTCCGCGCGGCTCCACTCGTGACGTACGTAGGCGGTGACCGCCTCGTACAGCTCCTGCTCTATGCCCGACAGCGGGTAGGCGACCGTCTCGGCGCGTCGCCGCGGAAACAGCGGCTTGCCATCGAAGGTGAGCAACTCCTCCTTCACCATCCGGCGCATCAACCCTGTCGTGTCCAGGTTGTGTGCCCCCGCGCGGTAGCGGCCCTCGAATCGGTCGGCGTCCAGCAATGCCATGAACAGCTGGAAATCCTCCTCCTTACCAGCGTGCGGGGTCGCGGTCATGAGCAGGAGGTGCCGCGTGATCCGGCCCAGCAGTCGGCCCAACTCGTAGCGGCGGGTCGTCTTCAACTCCCGGCCGAAGTAGTGCGCCGACATGCGATGCGCCTCGTCAACCACCACGAGGTCCCACTCGCTGCGCTCGAGGATGGCGGTCAGCTCCTCAGATCGAGACAGCTGATCCATCCGGGCTATCAACAGCGGATGCCGATCGAAGACCGTGCCACCCAGATTCGCCTCGGCCAGGTCCCGAGTCAGTAGGTCAAACCGAAGACCGAACTTGTCGAGCAGCTCCTCCTGCCACTGCTCGACCAGGCCCCCCGGTGCGACCACCAAACAGCGAGCCAGGTCGCCCCGCAGCATCAGCTCCTTGATGTAGAGCCCAGCCATGATGGTCTTCCCGGCGCCCGGGTCATCAGCCAGCAGGAACCGCAACGGTGTTCGCGGCAGTAGGTCGCCGTAGACGGCCTTGATCTGATGTGGCAGCGGCTCCAACTCGCTCGTGTGCACCGCCAGCATCGGATCGAACTGGCCAGCCATCCGTATCCGCAACGCCTCAGCAGCAAGCCGGAACAGCGACCCATCCCCGTCGAACATCCGGCGGGCCGTGTGCGACTCCTCCACCGTCAGGGCAGCCGCATCGGCCGGGTAGACCAGCCGCTGGCCAGTCAGGCCATCCCCGTACTCGTAGGTGACCTTCACCGCCGCAGAGCCGATCGGCTGCACGGCCAGCACCGTCACCGTCATGCCTTGGACGACGCCAACGACACGCGCACCGGGCGTGATCGCATGAAACGCGGGGTTCTCGCTGATCATCGACATCCTCGGGCTGAACGGGACCAGATGCCGGTCACTCTACGTCGCTCAGGCGACACCAGCTGCCGACCACCGAGGGCGATCGGTCCTCACTCTGCATGCGGCGACAGGTAGCAGAGCAACCAGATGGCGGTCCATAGTGAAAGCTCGGCCGGTGGGCAAAGACCGAGGCTGCCGCTGCCTACCCCCTCCAGTCGCCGAGCGAAGGGACCGCCACGTGAGCACCGACCGGGAAGAGCTGGCACGACGATTCACTGCGGAGCTACACCAAGGCGTCGACACCCTGGCCGCGCTGGGCTATCCAGCAAGACGGTTCGAGCTCATGCTGCGTGAGTACAAGGGCGTGGAGACAGCCCGCAAACTGGTCCTCAGTGACAACGCTTCCGACGGCCTGTGGCGCCTCAAGCAAATGGGCAAGCTCGACATGAGCGTCGAGATGTGGGTCTTGCTCCCCTGGTATGAAGAACTCTTCGACGAGGCCGTACGCGACCGCGCGTACCGCAAGCTCCGCGCGATGGACTTCGACGTGGATGCTGAGATACGCCGCCGCACCAACACGGCACCCTGACGCAGCCACCCCTGCCATCACCGCTGAGAACTCCCTGACCAGCTGGGCCAACTCCTGCCCCAACGTCACCGTCACCGTCGTCCGCCCTTCTGACGGCATCCGAAGGGCGTTGCGCCTGCCGGGTCCGCTGCTTGCCCGGTTGGTTGCGGCACCTTCCCTATATCGGCTGCGAGGTCGATCAGGCGGTCCTGGCGTAGCCCGAGAAGGGGTCCTCGCCTTCGCCGAGTATCAGTGGCACGTCGTATACGGACAGGTCCAGCCTGGGGCGTGCGTACCGCACCCGGTGACGCCACCGGCGGTGCTCGTAGGCCGTGTCCACCTGAATCTCAGCCACCACGGTCGGCTCGACCTGGACGTAACGCAAAGGCTCGGGCCGCTCGAACTGGCCGGACCAGGCAGCCGGTAGCGGATCGGGCCACGGGTGAATGACCGCGCGCCGCTCGGTCGGACGCGGCGGAGACAGCAGCCCCGCCAGCTCCTCGCGCTGGGGCGTTGCCAACGGGTGTGTGCGGCCGGTGTACCGGAGCCGACCGCGCCGGTCGAAGCGGCCGAGGAGAGCGGTGTCGGGGTTGCGGATGCTGCCGGTGACGCCGCCGATGATCGCCTCCGTGGTGGCACGGGCCCGGAACTTCGCCCATCCTCGCCGGCCAGGCTCATACCGGCTGTCGAGCCGTTTGATCACCACACCCTCGACGCCAGCCGCGGTCCAGGTAGTCAGCCACTCGCTGACCTCGGACAGGTCGGCGCTTTGCGGCGTGACCGCCAGCTGCGGCGGGGCGCCGGCGAGCAGCCGCATCAGCCGGGCACGACGCTCGACCAGCGGCGCGTCGAGCACCGGCTCCCCGCCAGCGTCGACGAGAACGTCAAAGGTCACGTAGTAGGCCGGGTGCTCACGGGCTTCCCGTAGCAACTGTCGGCCGGCGGTGACCCGCCGCTGCAACAGGGCGAAGTTCGTCCGCCCGCGCTCCCAGACCACCAGTTCCCCGTCGAGGACCACACCGGGCGGGACGAACGCCCGCACCGCCCGCGTGATGTCTGCTGGCGATGTGGGATATCAGAACCGTCCGAATGCTGGCCTTCGTGGCGCCTGGCGATGCTCGACGAAGAGGTGTCGAGGCGGCGTGCTCGTGGAGGTGCGTATGCAGGAAAACCCCACGTACGGATTGAAAGAGGGATGGGGACGGGCTCCCACGAGCACCGCGCCTCTGACTACCAATGGCCGATGAAGGCACGGGCGGCCGACTTCTGGCGCGACCTGACCAAGGACCACGGGCCCTTTGCGCCGCTCGGAACGGTTCTTAGCGTGTTGTAAGGCTCAGGCCCAAGCTGAACGGGCCTACCTGCGAGAGCCGCTGCCTGCGCTCGCCTACGACCCTGTCCTTCCCTCGTCGAGGGCGCGGCGGCCAGCGGTCGGCGTAGGCCCGGTGGAGCGGACCGGGGTGTCCAGAACTCTGACAACGGCTTCGCGGACCGCGCGGGCCTTCGAGGAGTTCTTGGGCGCGTTCCCTGTCAGCGCCACGGCTCTTCGGGGGTGGCGGTTCGCCGGTTGTGGTGGTCCGACAGCCTGGACAGCAGCTCGGTCAGCCGCTGTCGCTCCTCGGGTGACAGCGGAGCCAGCAGTTCGTCCTGGGTTTCGGCCAGCCGCTTCTCCAGTCGCCGCAGCTGCCGCTTGCCCGCGGCGGTTAGCGTGATGATGTTGCGCCGCCGATCGGCGGGGTCCGGGGTGCGCTCGACCAGTTTGCGATCGGCGAGCTCGTTGATCGTTGCGACCATGTCGCTGAGGTGGATGCCGCTACGGCGGCCCAGCGCGGCCTGGCTGGCCGGGCCGAACTCCTCCAGCGTCGCCAGCAGGCGGTAGTGGTAGCCGCGGGCGCCGACGGACGAGAACCCCTCGGCCACCAGGCGGTGCGCATGGCTGGCGGTCTGGGTGAGCAGCCAGCTGGGCAGGCTCTCCCAGGTGGCGGGCGTCTTCTCGGGTGGGTTCTCCATGTGACAAGTCTAACGAACCGTTCGGAGCACCAATGATCGTGATATCGTTCGGACAACAAACGTTGATCGTCCGAACGTTTAGGCGCCGAATGAGCCCCTCTGGAGTCAAGACCATGATCAAGCCGTTCCGCATCGACATCCCCCAGGCCGACCTCGACGACCTGACCGACCGGCTCACCCGCACCCGTTGGCCCAACGAGGTCGCCGACGCCGGGTGGGACTACGGCTTCCCGCTGGCGCGGCTCAAGGAACTGGCCGAATACTGGCGCACCGGCTACGACTGGCGCGAGCACGAGGCCAAGCTCAACGAGCTTCCGCACTTCACCACCGAGATCGACGGCCAGAACATCCACTTCGTCCACGTCCGGTCTTCGAAACCGGACGCGCTCGCGCTGATCCTCACCCACGGCTGGCCCGGTTCGTTCCTGGAGTTCCTCGACGTGATCGAGCCGCTGTCGCGCGACTTCCACCTGGTGATTCCGTCCATCCCCGGCTTCGGGTTCTCCGGGCCGACCCACGAGCGCGGCTGGGACGCCGTCCGGGTCGCCCGGGCCTGGGCCGAGCTGATGCGCCGCCTGGGGTACGAGCGCTATGGCGCGCAGGGCGGCGACTTCGGCGCGGGCATCTCCACGGCGCTCGGCGCGGTGGCACCCGAGCAGGTCGTCGGGGTGCACGTCAACTACCTGCCGACCCGGCCGGACCCCGACGTCGAGGTGTCCGAAGCGGATGAGGCCCGACTGGACAAGGTCAGGCAGCTGATGGCGAACCGCCCGCCGTACCAGGCTCTGCAGGCGCTCACCCCGCAGACCATCGGCTACGCGCTGACCGACTCGCCGGTCGGCCAGCTGGTCTGGATCGCCGAGCGATTCGCACAGTGGACTGACCCCGCCACGCCGGTCAGCGACGATCGGATGCTCACCGACATCTCGCTGTACTGGCTGACCGCGACCGCGGCCTCCTCGGGCCGGTTCCACCACGACGCCCCGCGGGGGAGCCAGCAGCCGTGCCGGGTGCCGCTCGGCGTGGCGGTGTTCGCGCACGACATCACGCTGTCGGTGCGACCGCTGGCCGAGCGGCTGTACGACATCAGGCACTGGTCGGAGTTCGAGCGCGGCGGCCACTTCGCCGCGATGGAGGTGCCGGACCTGCTCGCCGAGGACATCCGGGACTTCTTCCTCACCGACATCAAGTGACACGAACGTTCACTAGTCGAACTACTTGAGAGGCCATCATGACCAGCACCGAAACCCTGATCCGCGCACTCGCCGACCGCGCCGAACTTGCCGACCTGGTCGCCCGCCACAGCTTGTGGATCGATGAGGGTCGCTACGGCGAGACCGACCGGCTCTTCACCGAGGATGTCGTCGTCAAGTCCCCGCGCGGGGAGGCCCGCGGCATCGGGGCGCTCATCGAACTCGTGCGCTCGGGCCACGACACGTATGTCCGCACCCTGCACAGCAAGTCCAACCTCGTCATCGAGGTCGACGCCGAGACCGCCACGGTGCGGGCCCACGACATCGCTGTGTTCGTCATCGACGACAAGACCGAGGCCGTCGCGGCCGGCATCGCCCGCTACGGGGCGCGCCGCACCGAGGACGGCTGGCGCTTCGACCGCCTCGAAATCACCCCGGTCGCACTGACCGAAGCCCTCGGCCGGGCCCTCTAGAAGACACTGCTGGCCGTGGACTCCCGGGCATCCCGGGAGTTCGCGGGCCAACAGGCCGTTCGCCTTCGCCGAGTCCAGCCGCACCCCTGCTCCTGGGTATCGTCTCGGACGCCATCTTGGTGCCGGTGCTGGCCGGGCTGTTGGTCCTGTCTTCGATCGAGGTGTGGCGCCAAGCGGCATCGCATTGACCTCGGCGTTTCCGAGGTCAGCGTCGGCGGCTGACGTCGGCTGCGTAGGTGGTCCAGTCTCCGGCGCAGGCTTGTTGCCATCTGACTGCGCCTTTGATGTCGATGCCGAGTACGCGTGCCAGGATCGCGGCGGGCAGTTCGGTGGCGAGCTGGAAAAGTGCCGCGGTTCGTGCTTTCGTGACGTGAATGTCGATCCGTGCCAGGCGGTCACGGAGCGCGCCGTCGGTGATGGGGCGCCCGGCGAGCCGGCCGGGGAACAGCCACGTCTGGCTGCCCATGTGGGTGTGGGAGAAGGTTCTGGCGGTGACGAGTTCGCGGGTCAGCGTGGCGAGCGGTTCGGGTATCTCGATGGGCCGGTCGCCGAGTCGTATCCGTACGCTGTCGTCGGTGACCTGCACGTGGCCGAGGGTGAGCCGGCTGACGTCGGCGGCGTTCTGGGCGTAGAGGATCACGAGCAGCCCGGCGACGCGGTCGGCCAGGTCGGTGGTGTGGTCATGAAGGAGCCGGCGGGCGGTCTCCCACCGGCGATCACTGTCGATGGGTGCACCTGGCCCGCCCCACTGTTGGACGGGTAGATAGACCGTTGTCAGCTTGTTGGCGTTCGCCCAGCGGAGGAAGGCGCCGACTGCCTTGCTGTTGCGGATCTGTCCGCCGGCGAGCCACCGGTCGACGTGGCTGTGGGTGCAGGCGGCCAAGGTCAGGTGGTCGGCTCTGAGCAGGCCGAGGAAGCTGATGACAGCGCGGGTCTGGTCCCGCACCGCGCCGCACTGATTGGTGTTGGCCCGGGTGCCGGCGACGCGACGGCGGAGCCGTCTGAGCAGGTGCCATACCGTGTACTGCTGCACGAGGTGCCGCTGCGCCGGGTCGGGGATGGCGTCGATGGTGGCGTGCAGCCACCGTTCCAGCCGGGCCAGGAGCTCGTCGCGGGGCGGCAGCACTCCCGCGCCGACGAGTAGTTCTCGCAGGTATCGCCCGGCTTTGTCGGGCTCCAGCGCGTCGAAGGTGTCGTGAGTGAGGGGGATGCGGCCGGTGGCGAGGTCGGACAGCAGGGAGCGGGCGCGGGGCTGGCGATTCAGCCAGGCCGACACGTTCTGGGGCTGGTCGCCGGCCACGAGGAAGTTACGTAGTGCTTGCATCGGGGCGGGGATCGCGCCGGTGTGGTCGGCCAGGAGTTGGTCAAGCCGGTCGCTGAGCGCGCAGCGCTTGCACACGGCGGCCGTGAGCTGGCCGGACACGCCGCAGCGGGGACAGCACAGCCAGAACCCAGGTTCGGCCCGGGTGCAGGCAGCGCACAACGGCTGGTCGATCGTGCCGCTGCGTACGAGTCGGACGTGGCTGCAGCCGGCGCACCTCATCCGCCTGCTTCGGCAGGGCACGCACCACGGCAAGCCCGTGGCTTTCGAGGTTTCGCAGTGCGCGAGCCGGCCGCAGATGGAGCACGCCTGCGCCGGTGACGGTGTACGGCACGCCTCGCAGACCGGCCCGTCGTCGGTCCGGGCGTGAACGCGACGGCGCCGGCCGCAGCGCACGCACGGCTTCAGGTTCGCCGGGTCGGTCGCGTTGCAGTACCGACACAGCGGACGTCCCTGCAGGTCGCGGGCGGACGGTTCGCGAACCTTGCCGCAGCGGCTGCATTCCACTTCACGGGACTTGCCGGCGCAGGTGTGGCAGACCCGCGCTCCGTCGCGGTACTCGACCAATGCAACAGTGCGCCGGCAACCGGGGCACGCGGGCAGGCGGATGAGGGTGGCGCCCCGTGCGCGGAGGTGGTCGATGAGCAGCAGCACCGTGTGGGTCGGAGCGTCGTGCCCTGATCCGGTGAGTAGGTCTGGGCGTTCTGTTATGGCCCAGGCGAGCCGTCGCAGCTGCTGGGGCTTGGGCGCCGACGCACGAACGGCTTCCTCGATCAGGTGAGCGGGTATGCCGGGGTCCGCCGTGGCGACGGCCGTGGCGACGGTCTGCAGGCACGCGGCGCGGTCTGCCGGCGTGCAGCGGGCACACAACGCGCGCCCGTCTCGGTCCCGGCTGTGCGCCTTCGTGATCCGATCGCAGGAAGCACAGGGCTCCCGTCGCTCGCCGCACACGGAGCAGTACCACTGCCCGCCGCGTCGCCACATGTTCCTCACCAGGCCCTTGCCGCAGCCCGCGCAGCGCGGCGCCGACACCTGCGCCAGGCCCGCCTGGCGTAACGCCAGGAGGAGTTGGCCTACGACCGAAGGAGCCGGTGATTGGCCGTCGACGAGCACCTGCGGCCGCTCGAAGATCGCCTGGGCCAGGCGACGGCGCTTGGCGGCGTGGCCGCCCACCACCGCGGCGACCGTGGCCCGCACCAGCGCGGGGTCGACCGTTTGATCAACCCGGGTGATGGCCTCCACGACGGGAAGCAGCAGGTCAAGCTCGGTTCTGCTGTCCGCAGCGGTCACTTCTCGACACCCGTGATGCGGGCCCGTTTGGGCCGCAGATCCCCGACCCCCGCCTGCCCGGAGGCGGCCGCCTTGCGTGGCCGGGCGGCCGCCTGGGCTGCGACGGGCTCGACCAGGTCGTCCATCCGGCAGTCGAGGATGTCCAGCAACGCCATCAAGACCTTCAGGCTCAAGCGCTCCGGCCGCTCGACGGCCAGCCGGTAGACCTGACTGGAGGACAGCCGGATACCTCGCTCGGCCAAGGGCCCGAGCAGGTCGGTGGTGGAGAACATGCCGCGGCTGGCCATCACCTGGCGTAGATGCCACCGGTAATCCAGCTTGGCGCCGCTCAACGTCGCTCCTCGGCTCCGATGCCGCCGCCGGTGAAGGCCGGCGACAGCGCCCTACGCAACGCCGTACTCATGAAGTCGTCGCTGACATGGGTATACACCGCTGTTGAGCTGTCGCGCTCATGCCCAACCTGCTGCTGAATGAATCGCCGGTCCACGCCGTCCTCGGTCAGGTGCGTCACATACGAGTGGCGCAGCGAGTGCACCGTCAGTCCCTTCGACATCCCCAACGCCTCACGATAGGCACCGAAGCGGGCGTTGATCTCGGCCGGCTTGATGCGGCCACCCCGCTCAGTGACCCACATGGCCGGGTGCTCCTCTGAGCCGAACCGCGGCCGGACGTTGTGCACGTAGTCGGCAACCGCCTCCACCGCCCATCCCATCACCGAGGCGACGTTCCGCCGGCGCGGCTGCTGGCCCCGTTTGGCCTTGCCGTAGCGCACATGCAGCATCCCGAACCGGTCGAACTCCGGAGCCGCCGGGTTGCGGCCCCAGTCGAGCAGGTCCAGCTTCGCGGTCTCTGTGCGCCGCAGCCCCCACCCGTAGATCACCTTGAACAAGGTGGCATCGCGATACGCCGCCAGCGCCCCCTTGCGCCCGGCCCGAACCGCCCGGCCGACCTGATCATCGGCATAGTCCAGGAACCGCTGTAGCTCCTCCCGAGTGAAAGCACGTGCCTCGGGATCGCCCTCGTAGTCGTCCAGGTGCGACAGTGTGTTCCACTCATGGCAAACCGGGACAGGATGCGTTCCAAACGCCTCCTGACACGCCGCTACCCAGCCATACCGGCCATCGGTCAAGAACTCGGTGAACAACCGCAACTGGCCCTGGTAGCTGCGGATCGTCGAGGGCCGTAGATGCTTCTCGCTGGTCAACGACAGCGACCATTCGTCCACATGAGAGGCCGACCACGCCCAGGGAAACTCATTCGTGAAGGCCAGAAAACCCCGGACCAGATGCTCCCGCTGCGCGATCGTCTCCTCTCGCAGCCCCCGCGCCGTCTGCTGCGCCCGCCAGCCCCGCAGCATCGCCTCCACCATCGCCTCCTGAGGCCGCAGCTGCACCACACCGGCGACCAGCTCCAGACCCGCCGAACCTGCCAGGTTAGCCCGCCCCACTCGCCCTCCCCGAGCTCGCATGACGGGTGAATCATGCATCAGACGGGATCGACAGTCCAAAAGCCCAGCTCACTGCCCCTCTGACCGAGGGCGTAATCGGTCACAGGTAGGCTCCAGAGCTAGCAGCTCACGAGGGAACGAGCCCATCCGATGCAATTCCCGAGGGTTCGGGAAGTACGGCGTCAGATTCCTGCCGGCGCGGGACTGCAGGTAGACGTCGGCGGATCCCCGGAAGGCGAGCGCCCGCCACCCATCCCACTTCGGTTCATAGATCAAATTTGGACCCTCAGGCACCGAGTCGACCGGCGCGGCCAGCATCGGGGCGACAGGCCGGCGTAGCACCAGCCCACCTGGCGACGTCTCCCACCGCCAGGCCGGGCTCACCCCCTCCAGCCCCATCCGTCCGGATAGTGAGCGCCACTCATATTTGCCCCTCCCCCGCCATCGTCGGGGAGCGGGAGCAGGCCCCGGGTGCAGATCAGGCACAACGAATGCATGGGGGGAGCGCCTCACATCGGTGCTTCTGCTACCCGGCCCGCTCGGCATACCGGATCTCGTCCGGACATCCAGCCAGTCTTCCTGGCGGGCCTGACGCAATCGAACAAGTGTTCTAGTAGCCTTCTCTCCGTGGAGTGGCGTACCCGATGGCACATCACGATCCGGTGGGACCGGGCCGGCAACTCGCCCGCCGGCGTGACCATGGTCCAGCACGTCGTGGACTCCCCCGCCGAGCTGCGGCATCTGGTCGCGCGGGCCCGCGCCGACCGGCACGTCGTCGCCTTCCCGTATCGGCAGGTGCGCGAGTTGGTCGGCGCCGAGCCGGACCGCTGCCGGCGCGGGCACAGCTACGTCGGCGGGTCGGCGACCCGGGCGGTGCGCGACTGGCTGCCCTGCTCGTGCGGCGGCCACCTTTTGCTGCGCTGCCGCATGTGCCCCGACGTCCGGGTGGACCCGGTCGTCAGCGCCGACTGCACCCCGCGCCGCACCGACAGCTAGTCCGCCTGACGGACTAAGGCGTGTTCCGTAAGTCGAGCGATCCGCGACGTTGCGCGTGGCGGTGATCGATAACTGAAGAGGTCTCCGGTATCTGGTTCTGCGACCAAGCAAGAACTTCATACCGGAGACCTCGTGCCCAGCGTCGCGGTGACGAGGCGGCATGACCTGACCGACAGGCAGTGGGCTGTTCTCGCCCCGCTGTTGCCTGCCGCGCCGACGACAGGTCGTCCGCCGAAGTGGGAGAAACGACAGCTCATCGACGGGATCCGGTGGCGGATCCGGATCGGTGCCGCATGGCGTGACGTCCCAGCCGAGTACGCGCCCTGGCCCACCGTCTATGGCCTGTTTCGCCGCTGGCAGCGTGACGGGACCTGGGACAAGATCCTGTCCGCGTTGCAAGCTGCCGGCGACGCGCAGGGCCGGATCGCCTGGGCGGTGAGCGTGGACTCGATGACCAGCCGCGCCCACCAGCACGCCGCAGGCGCGCGCACCGACGGGCATCTGAGTCGTCTCGGAGGCCAGCACCTCGAAGCCGGGGTTGACCTGGAGTGTTGGGTTTGGGTGTGTGTCGGGATCGACACGGACCGATAACCAACGCGGCCTGCGTCTACTGGGCGCCATCAAACTCGGTGAGTAACCACTTCGGTTGGATCAGCGGATCCCGAGCTGGCCGCCGGGGCCCGCTGGTGCCGGAGTTCCTTCAGCTGACTTGCCGATCGACCAAACAACCCGGGCACGGTCAGCCGGGCTGGTTGCGGTACGCGTCGCCCTGTCGGTTCGCCTCTCCTCCATGGCCGGCATGGCAACGGCGGCGAGAAGGCATGCGGTGGTGACGGCGGCGAATAGGAGGTGGTAGCGGCGTCGGCGAAGCGTCGACCTCACCGTAGTAGCCACCGGCTCTGCACCGGCAACCTGGCCATCCGTCTACAACGCGTGCGGCAGGAGCGTGGCGGCAAGCAGGGGTGCGGCTGCACGCTAGCAGCGGACCCGCATTCGGCAGCCCGTCTCAGGAGATCACAAGTAGCGTCGCCCCATGGCTATGGAGAGTAGGGCGGGTGAGCAGCCGGGGACGTACAAGCAGTCCGAGCGGGCCGGCTTCGTGGAACTGCTGTTCGACGTGGTGTTCGTGTTCGCGTTCACCCGGCTCTCCGACAGGATGGTTTCGGACCTCAGTTGGCGAACGGGCTACGCGACGTTGGTGCTCACGTTGGCGCTGTGGTGGGTGTGGTACCGGCTGGTATGGGCGACCAACAGGTACGACTCCACTCGGCCAGGGATCCAGTTGCTGGTCATCGGCACCACGCTCGGCAGCCTGCTGATGGCCATCGCGGTACCGGGGGCATACGACGAAAGGGGTTCGCTCTTCGCAGGGGTCTACGTCGCGATCCAGCTAATCCGCCCGCTGTGGATCATCGTGATTGGCACAAACAGTGAGATACGGCTGGTCTGTGTTCGAAACCTGTTCTGGGCCCTCATCTCAGCGGTGCCGTGGATCGCCGGCGCCTATGCAGAAAGCGGTGCGCGGCTGGCCTGGTGGAGCGTGGCCGTCGCTCTGGACTACGTCGCGGGGGTCCTCGACTACCCAACGCCGCGACTCGGCCGGGCCGGGTTCCGGGCCCATCCGATCCAAGAAGACCATCTCACCGAGCGCTACCGGCAGCTTCTAATCGTTGCGTTGGGCGAGGCGATCCTGATCTCCGGCATCCAGATCAGCCCGTACGGCCTCGAGCGGGACCGAGCGGTGGCGCTGCTGGTGTCGTTTGCTATCACGGTTCTGCTGTGGCAGGTCTACTTCTACCGGGCGGGTGAGCTGCTGGCCGTCGCCATCGCATCGGCACAGTCCCCGGCATACATCGGCAGACTTGCCTCATTCGCACATCTCATAATGATCGCCGGCGTCGGCCTCACCGCCGTGGGCGACGAGCTGATCATCTCGCACCCGCTCGGTCAAAACGAGCGACCTTGGGTCCTGGTGATCCTCGGCGGTCCTGCGGTGTTCCTGCTCGGGCGGGCCCTGCTCGACTACGTGACCTTCAGCCACGTCTCCTGGTCCCGACCGATCGGACTGTTGGCGCTTGTCGTGCTGGCGCCGGTGACGCTCGCGCTTCCCCCGGTCCTGGTCGCCGTCGCGGCCACCGCCGTACTCACCGGAGTCGCCATCTCCAACGTGATCTCGTGGCGACTGTTCCCCCGGGTACCGAAGCCAGCCGCACCCGGCAGAATGGCTTCGTATCGACCCTGACCTGCACTGGCCAGCAACCTTCTGGACCCGTCCTTATCCTGGCTGACCCGGCGTTATTACCAGCGCTGCATTCCGCCGGCCGCGTCGCTGACTGGAACGACCTTTCAAGACGGCGCAGGCTGCAGAGTCTCGGCTCGTTCCGTGAGTTCCCCGGGGCTGTCGACGAGTACGCGGACGTCGAGCTAAGAAGCCCGATCATGCAGCTGGCCGCGACCGACAACCAAGCCGTCGTCCCCCCGGGGCCGTACAGACGTCGGATCGGCGTTGTGGTTCGGCGGCCGACTCGGTCACCTCAGTGTTCGGGTCCTGGCGGCTCCGGCCATCCCGCGTGGCTGAGCGTCGTCGGGCAGGCGCCGACCACGGCCCGTTCGGGACGAGCCCGGGCCCTAATGCGGCGCCACCGACCTGACTGCCCGGACAGGTGTAGGCTGGGGCTGTCCCGGAATCGACGACATCCCGTTCTTGAGGTGCCCGCCACGCCGGCTCCGCCCGAGGGGATGCCATGTTCGTACCCGAAGCACCCGATCCGCAGCGACCTGACCGACCTCCCGCCGTCGGAGGATGGGGAACCAGCACCCCCCTCCCACCGTGCGGGTGCCGTTGACCCGCGCCGGCGCGACCCGCATCGACGTCCGCACCCCGGCGCACCGCTCGCGATCGTCGCCATGGTGATCCGCACACCCCAGCTGCAGCGCGACTCAGTCGGGGAACCGACGACCCGGCCGGACGGGTGGCCGAACCGGTCCCCGCCCGGCGGATGGCGCGCCTCCGCGCACGGCCCCACCGCTACGCCGCGGTCACGGCGATAAGGATCCAACATGACGCCATCGACCGGCCCCCTCACTCCCCCACTGCCGCCATCGACGCCGCGCCTGCGGATCGAACCGACCCGGTCCGCGCGCACGCTGCTCGACGGCGGCTGGTGGCCCCGCTCCACAGATCCGGTCGCGGAGCTGCCCGACCTCGTCCTCGCCATCGACCTGCTGCACGGGCCGATCGTCCGGCTGCTTCTCCACACCGCGGCATGGGACGGCAATCCACGCCGCCTGACCATCGGCGGCAGGGTCCTGCGGTTGGGCTACTTCACCAGTCAGCCCGCCAGCCTGCTGACCGCCATCTGCCTCAACGATGATCGGGTCGACCTGCTGGTCGTCCCGCCGGATACCCCGGTCGACCTGGCCGAGGCGGCGATGGCGCGCGCCGCTACCGCCGGCAACGTGGTCCATGCTCCGCAGCTGCTCGCCCTCGCCGCGCGAGAGGTCCGAGGCGATGGCCGACAGCCCGGGCAGGCACACCTGGGAGGGGGTGGCGGCCGTCTCCGCACCGCCCCCGGCGACCCTGCCGCGGTCGCTTCCCGCACCGCCGACGCTGGACCCGCCGGACAGCCTGCGCCAACGGAACCGGCGCCCGCGCCGACAGCACCTCCGCCGAGGCAGCGAAGGACCGGCAATCCTCCCAACATCGCCACTGAGGAGCAGATCATGACAATCGCCCGGCACACGATCGTTTCCGCGCTGCGTCGGCGCGGCCAGCACACGAGGGCCGACTGGGTCGAGCGGGAGCTCCCGGAGCAGGTCGACCCCGCCCAGCACGCCGGGCTGCTCGCGACCCTGCGTCTCGACACCGGCGAGCTCGGCGAGCCGACAGCTCGGTAAGCGTGGCCCTGCTGGGATCGGTGGCGCGGCGGATGCCGCCGCGCCACTACGGCCCGCGGGAACCGGGGACCAGCCTCCGGGCCCGAGGGACCCGTCGCGCGGGCGACGCCCGTGGCCCAGCCTGTCCGGCTCCTGCCGGCACGACCCGGCCTGTCACGACCTCGGACACACAGGAAGGCAACACTGACGTCCTTGTTCGCCGCAACGTTGACCCGGTTCCACGCCTGGCACACCGACCCGCACCGATCGTCGCCATTGCCATCCTCGTCGGCGAGATCCAGCGCACGTCTGGAGCGGCGTCCGCCGCATCGGTCGGTTTCCGACGAGCAGACGTCATCCCGGTCGCAGGGACTGAACTGCACTCATGTCGATTCGAGCAGCAAGACCTATGGAGACAACCCCCATGCGCTACCTCAGCGATGTCAACCTGCGCGCCGTACTCAACGTCCTCATCAGCAGGTCCGGTGGCCACGTGGAGATCAGCAACGAAGAACTCTACGACGCGATGCTGCCCGACCGCAGCCACGGTGATCGTGTGCTCATCGAGGAGACAGAGAACGGCCTGCGACTGTCCATCGTTGCTCGCCCCTAGTCGCCGGCGTCGGGCGAGCTGAGCGCTGGCAGGATCCCGGTCATCGCCAGCACCCGGCGGACATGGCCGGTGGGATTGACCAGGGCGAGGCTGACGCCAGTGTCGGTGGCACGGCCGTGGGCGTTGACGAATGCGCTCAGCACGGTGGAGTCGATGAAGCTGACCCGTGCCAGGTCGACCTGGACGCGGGGCGCGCGGGCGATCGCGGCCTGCAGCACCTCCCCCAGCTGGCTGGCTGCGGCGATGTCGAGTTCGCCGAAAAGTGTCACGACTGCGGTCCCGTCGCTCACGGTCGTCTCCGACAGCCACGTCTGGTCCACGCCGCACCTCACCCGCTCGACTGTACGCCGGGGAGGCGGGCGGTGACGGTGGCTGTCGTGCCGTGCGGCCCGCTGTCGAAGGCGAGACTGTCGGTGAGTTGCTGGGCCAGCCACAGGCCGCGGTGGCCGGGGGTTCGGGGTTGCGGCAGCGCCATCGGAACATGCTCTGTTCCGGGACCGTCGTCGGTGACCTGGCACGACAGGGATACGGCGTCGCGCAGCAGGCGGAGGCGCCCGCTGCCGCCACCGTGGCGCATGACATTGGTGACCAGCTCGTGCACGGCCAAGACGAAGTCCTCCAACGCGTCACCAGCGAGACCGGCCGCGCCGGCGGCCGCGGCGACGGCGTGCCGCAGCCGCGTCACCGCGACCTCGGTGATCGAGTCCGACAGTAGAGTCGCGCCGGCCCGGACATCGTCCGGATCGCCCCCACCGGCCCCGACGTGGCCACCCCTGCTCACCTGGGCACCGCACAACTGGTGGAGGACCACCGCATGCGATGGGACGTCGGGGTGGGGCGCTTCATGGCTTGGTCACGGCATGCCTCAAACGGGTACCCGCTCTGTAGGTGCCGCGAGCCCTGCCTAGTATGTTCCCTCGATGCGCCGGTGACCGGTTTGAGAGGTCGGGGTGCGCGGCCACCCATCCGGAGCGGGGATGCCCATCGCCCCCCGGGGTTCCCGCATGGCGCTCAGGAAGGCCCCGTTCCCCCCAGAACGGGGCCTTCCGCGCGATGAGCAGCCAGCCAGCACCAGGCATGCGGCAGCTCGGGCGAGCGGACAGCTGACTATCTGCGCTGCTGATGGCGCCGGATCTGCTCCTCGAGCGCTGCAAGGCGCGCATGAATATCGGCCAGCTGTGCGCTGCCGCGTGCCTAGCGCGAACGTGCAGTTCTGCCAGCTCCCGGTTGAGTTGGTCCTCGGCGTGATCCGCGACTGGCGCAGGCACCGTCGTCATCCCTGATCTCCCCATGCTTGAGCAACCCGCAGAGGGGCAGCGAGTTGCCCAGTCCGTACCCCGATCGCAGAGCAGGAAAACCATCGGCACGGCGTCGATAGAGCACGTCAGGCCCGGACGCCGACAAGATCAGGAAGCAAGGTCGGTGCTGTGGGGCGGCCCCTGCGCCGCCGACGGCAGGACGACGTTCCTGAGGGGACGATGTAACGAGCAAGCGGTTGGTTGCGCTGATGTTGGCGGCAGGGATGGCAATCGGACCGGCGCCTGGCAGCCGGTGGCGAAACCGGCGATATCCGGACGACTCATCCTTGGATATTCGAGCCGCCGGCGACGGCGAGCTGGGTGGGGGCCTCATGGTGATGGATCTTTCCGCGGTCGCGCGGGAGCGGGCGGTGCTCGCGACCATCGCCGATGCGATGGTGACAGCGTCAGTCGGCAGAGGCCTGCGTGTAGCGGTCGCCTGCCCGGATTCACACCTAGCCCTCGTCGATCACCTCGCTCAGGCGCTGCACGTCCGCGGCCGGCCATGCCGCAGCCTTGTCTCAACGCCGAACCCGTCAAGCACCGTCAGCTTGCCGTCACGCCCGGATGAGAACCGCTCGACCGTCCTCGTGGTCAGCAGCGGCCCGTCCGGGAAGACGGACGATGACGTGGAGCGCGTCGACATCAATGTGACTGTCGGCGCCCCACGGGACCACCGAGGGGGTCTTAGCCACCAGAGGCCGGACGAGGGCCACACAGACGCCGACCATGAGCCGGACATCATCCTCGCCTATCACGAATCCGGCGGGCCGACGATCCGCCACATGGCATCCCACCTGTCGCCGCCACCACTCACCCCGCAGTAGCAGCGGCGGAGGCACCGACGCGGCACGGGGAGTGGATCACGAGTAGCGGCTGGGGCCGTTCAGATTGTCTAGCGGGGTGGTGACGCCAGTTCGGGTGGACGTCCCTTGGCGCGGAGCCCGTCGGAGGTGACGATGCCGGCTAGGACGACAGCAGCGGTGATGGCAACGGCCAGTGGCGGCAGCAGGATCATCGCTGGTGAGATGCCGGCGAGCACGAGCGCCCCGATCAGCCGGGAGCGGGACACCCGGGCGAATACCGCGTACTCGAAGAAGGCGCGTCCGGCTAGGAACAGGACGGGCCCGCCGAGGATGACGCCGATCCAGGCCGAGTCGGTATGCCCTGACGGATGCTCGATGACCAGCTCATAGCCGACGGCGGCGGCGACGATGCCGGCCACCATGAGCAGGTGAGCGAGCATCGCCCGTCGGACGAGTCGGCCTGGCTGGGGAGCCGCCGCGATGGCATCGGGCAGCAGCTCGCCGGCTCGGTACATGTAGATCCGCCAGAGCAGGGCGGTGGTGACGAACGCCACTCCGAACGCGGCGGCGTGGCCTCCTGCAACGTATTTGCCGCTGTAGGTGATACCGGTGACCAGGATCAACTCGCCGAGGGCGATGATGAAGAACTGCCGGTAGCGCTCGGACAGGTACTCGGCCACGACGGGCCACTCGGATGTCATGCGGCCAACCCACGGTGTGTGCCAGAGCAGCATGGCTCCCGCGAGGTCGATGGCTATCGCCAGCGTCCACAACACCCCACGTGTTGGACTCCCGGGAAGGGTCGCCCCGACTATCCACGGCACGGCGGATACCGCGAACCATAGGAGAACCGACGCCGATCGGCGCTGCGCCTTGTGGCCGCGTAGGGCCGGCACGAGGACGAGGTGACGGCCGATGTGGATCGCGACGTACGCGCCGGCGAAGCCCAGGGCCCGAGCGCCGAACGCGTCGGGCACCGCGACCGCCATCACCAGGGCGCCGAACATGGTCCCGATGACCACCAGCTGGATCTCCGGCCGCGTCGGGTCGTACAGATCCGTTACCCACGCTGTGACGAACCAGACGATCAACAGGGCCAGCAGCAACAGCACCGTGTGGCCGACTTCGGTGAGGACAACCCACCGCTGAGAAGTAACGTCCGTGAGTAGCCGCTGTGAGACCCGGGTGAGCGCGAAGACGAACACCAGGTCGAAGAAGAGGTCCAGGAAGGTCGCCCGCTTCGGTTGCCCCGGTTTCCGCAGCAGCGCAGCCGCCCTGCTTGTCGTCATCGGCCCGCCCTTTCCGCCAGCCTTGTTTATCTTTGAGGCAGTGGTACCACGTCGGGGCGTTTGTCGATGCCGATAGCGGACCGGTAGGCGAGCGAGTCCCGCGAGCCCTGCTAGGCAGTGCATCAAGCATTGGTGTGCCGCTGGTGGAACGGGAAGTCGGGTCGGATGGCCCGACGGGACATCTGCCTGCTGTCCGACGGTCGGCTCTGGCGGGTGCGTGACCGCCTCGGCGATGACGGAGGGCAGGAAGTCTCCTACGACTTCACCCAGCAGCGATCCGCGCAACAGATGGTCGACCGGATGATCAAGACCTCAGCCGGTAGCTGGCGTGATCTCACTGAGAGGGTCCGGCAGGAGTCCAGCCGCCGCAGTGAGTAGCTTGGCCCGGCGCAGCCGACGCCTGGCGGCAGCAGCTCAACGGGCAGGCATTTCCCCGGACGCGCACACCACAAAACGGCGACAGGTCCGCCGCCGACCTCAGAGTGCAAAACGGTCCGAGCATGCGCATCGACGGTACGGGCTACGCGGCGTCACCGACGGCAAGTACCGCGACAACGACTCCCACTCGACGTCAGACAACACGTAGCGACGACCCACGCGCTACATCATCCGACACCAAGATCCTTTGAAGACATTGGGCGGGGCATCTGGAGCCTCTGCGCGGCCCGATGAGCGGGTAGTGTCGGGGGCCTAGCCAGGTTGAGTGACGCAGGCCTGGCACATCACCATCCGCTGGGACTGGGCCGAGGACAGCCCGGCCGGCGTGACTGTCGTCGACCGCGTTGTCGACAACCCGGCCGACCTGGGCCGCCTGGTCAACGCCGCCCGCGCCGACCCGCACGTGGTCGCCTTCTCCTATCGCCAGGTCCGCGAGCTGACCGGCGACGAGCCGCAGCACTGCCGCGCCGGCCACGCCGCCGGCGGATCCGCCACCCGGCCGGTCCGCGACTGGTGGCCCTGCTCCTGCGGCGGGCACCTGGTGCTGCGCTGCCGCCGCTGCCCCGACGTGCTCGCGGACCCGCCCGTCGGCGCAGACTGCGACACGAAGGGGCGGGCCACGTCTCCGTGACCCGCCCCGGTTGGTCCGCTAAGCGGACTAGCCTCGCGTCGCTGGTCCGCTCAGCGGACTAGCCGCGGTCGGCCGTCGCCGCCGCCGAGGTGCCCGACGATCCCGCCGCCGCGCTTGTGCTGCTCGACGATCGCGCACTCCATGCACAGCACCAGCGTGGCCCGCGGCGCGCGGCCGGCCGCCTCCCGCTGCCTCGGCCCGATCCACACGTCCGTCGAGCAGTCCGCGCACTTCGCCAGGCTGTGGTCGACGGTAGGCGTGAACGGCGGGACGCCCATTCCCTCCAGCAGCTCGTTGATGTTCATCGGCGGGCACGCCAGCATGATCCGCTTCTCTCGCTCCAACGTGAACCCTCCTTACATCTCCGCGGTGGCCGTCGCCACGATCGTGCCGTCCTTGTCGATCCGCAGGCCCGGGCCGGCCACCGTGCCGCCCGCCCGCCGCACCGCGTCGACCCGCTCGAACACCTGCTTGCCGAAGCCCAGCCGGTCCAGCGACGGCACCACCACCACGTCGGCCTTGCCCTCGTCGACGTCGGCCACGGCCTCCCGCCAGCCGCGGGTGCCGACGTGCTCGCCGACCACCTCGTAGCCCTGCTCCCCGCAGTACCGCTGCGCCCGCTTCGTCAGCTCCTCCAGCGTGGCCCGGCCGCGCACCGCCCGCGAGAACAGCACCGCCCGCTTCCGCAGCCACCGCCGCGCCTCCCGGTCCCACCGCGCGTGCTCGTACAGCCGCGACAGGTCCGGCCCGGAGCCGTGCACGTCGGGGGTGCAGCGCACGAACTTCCGCGCCTCGGTGTCCCAGCGCACGTGCCAGCCGAACGCGCGGGCCTCCGCGTGCGCCGGCCACCAGCCCGTCCAGTCCGCGCGGCCGCAGTCGTGGCCCGCGGTGTCCGGCTGGGCCCGGCACCACATGCGCTTGCGGCCGGTGGCCAGGCACTCGGCCACGTCGCAGTCGTCGCGGTGCGCCTCGCCGATCGCCGCCTGGCAGGCCGGGCAGGTGCCGCGCGGCAGCTCCTCCATGCTGTCGGTCGGGCCGGCGCCGGAGGCGCGCACCAGGTCGGTACGCGCCTCCGGCTGACCCGCTGGGGTCACGCTCACTCGCTGTCCTTCGCGTCAGGCTCGGCCGCGTCCAGGTCGGCCTCCGGGCACGGGTCCGGCTCGGCGTCGGCCTCGGCGGCCTCGGGCTCCTCGGCCTCAGCGTCCGGCTCGGCCGCCGGCTCGACGTCGCCCTCGGGCAGGTGCACGTCCTCGGTCGGCCGCACGCCCTCGGCGTCCTCGACGTAGCCCTCGGCCTCGTCGTACTCCAGCGCCTGCTCGGCCTCTTCCTCCTCCATCGCCCGGCGCCGCTCTTCCTCCTCCTCGACCAGCTCGGCGCGCCAGGTCTGCTCGGCCTCCGACAGCTCGTAGCCCTCGGCCACCAGGCGGTCCAGCCACGGCAGCACCAGGTGCTCCCGGTTGGAGTACCGCCCGGCCGCCACGGTCGCCGTGTTGCCCTCGTGCGCGGCGACGAACCGGGCGACCAGCAGCCGGTTCAGCCGGTCGATGCCGGCCGTCTGCCCGTCGCGCGGGTCACCGCCGGCCAGGGCGGCGACCAGCTCGTCCTCGCACCGGTCGAAGAAGCCGGGCATCACCACGGCGGCGCGCATCGCGTCGACCAGCAGCGCCTTCGCCGCCTTCGCGCTGCCCCACCGCTCGACGAGGAACCGCCGCCGCACCTCACCGGCGTCCAGCAGCTTCTGCCGCCGCTCCTCGGCCTCCCGCTTCGCCAGCTCCTCGGCGACCTTCTGCGCGGGGCTCTTGTACTGCGTCCACTTCGTGCGCTTGTACCCGTGGGCCTCGGGGTCCTCGCACACGATGACGGCCCGCATGTTCCCGTACGAGCCCTCGATGATCGCGCCGAAGCCCTCGACCGTCTTCAACGCCTCCACGTCGAGCGGCTGGTCGTCGGCGTCGGCCAGCTCCTCGACCTTCGCCATCTGGCAGTTCCACGGCCAGTCCTTCGGCTTCTTCAACACCCGGACGCCGGCCGCCGTCAGCTCCTCGGTCAGCGTCTCGGTGGCGCTCTTGTCGTCGCGCTTGCGCTTCTCCTCCTGGACCCGGTGGCGCACACCCCAGCCGGACTCGACGCCCTTGAGGATCCGCTCCATCGCCTTCGGGTCGTCCTCGAACTGCTCCAGCGAGGCGACGTCCTCCAGCGTCAGCTTGCCCGCGTCGGCCGCCTCGGTGGCCACGTCGCCGAGCGTCTTCAACTTCAACGCCGACTTGACGTGCACCTGCGTCCGGCCGGTGCGCCGCGCGATCTCGGCGACGTCCAGGCCGAACAGCTCCAGCTGCGCGTACCCGTTCGCCCGCTCGCTCTCGGTCAGGTCGGCGCGCTGGTCGTTCTCGATCAGCATGGCCACGACCTGGGCGGGGGCCAGCCCCTCCATGTCGGGCCGCACCAGGCACGGCACGGTCTGCGGCGTGCCGTCCGGCCACTCGCCGGCCTCGATCGCCTCGGCGGCCGCCGCCGCGCGCCGGTGCCCGGCGACGATCCGCATTCCGCCGTCCTCGGGGACGACGGTCAGCGCCTGCAGAACGCCGCTCGCGGCGATCGAGGCGCGTAGCTCGGTCAGGTCGCCGAGCTGGGTGCGCAGGTTGGTCGGGTGCGCGACCAGCTCCCGCGGGTCGAGCTGGGCGAGGTACGGCGCATTGTTCGCGGTCTTGGCCGCCGCCTTCGCCGCCGCCCTCGGGCGGCGGGTCTTCGTGGGTGCTGTCACCTCTCGGTCCTTCCTACTCCACGTGAACTCGCGTACGGTCTTGGCCGTACATATTCATTGTATAGGACAAGATCCACTACCGTCCAATCAGGAACCTCGCTGACCTGCCGATTTGCTCGGAACTGCGGGGCGGTCCACGATCGAACGCATGCCACCTCTGCGAAACCGAAGGCTCGAACAGCTCCTCGGCGGGCCGATCGACGAAACCCTGACCTACGCCCAGGTCAAGGGGCTCATCCCGAACACCACGGAAGGCCCCGACCTGGACTTCAAGCGCGACACGTACGGCCGAAACGACCCGGAGCGGAAGAAGCTGTGCGGCGACGTCGGCGCGCTCGCCAACGCCAACGGCGGCCTCCTCATCCTCGGCATGGAAGAGGACGACCAGGGCCGCGCCAAGAAGGACTTCGGCGTCGACATCAGCGACGGCGAGCGCATCCGGCTCCGGCAGACCGTCATCACCAACGTGCAGCCGCCGCCGACCTTCGAGATCATCCCGGTCGAGGACCCCGACCGGGATGGCACCGGCTTCCTCGTCATCTCGGTCGCTCGGACGGCGACAGCCCCGCACGCCTATATCCAGAACAAGGCGCTGCTCTACCCGAAGCGGATCGGCACCGAGACCGCCTGGTTGTCCGAGGCAGAGGTGGCCGAGGCATACCGGGCGCGGTTCGCCGGATTCAAGGACCGCATCGATGAGGCCGCCCGCATCGAAGTCGACCTCCTCCGACGTCTCGCGAGCGACGAGATGTTCCTGGTCGTCACCCTGGTCCCAGACCTGCCAGGCCGCTTCACCGTCGACAGCGCCGCGCTGAGCGCCTTTCAGCTGAGCAATGCCGGACAGCCGCCAGCCGCATTCGGGATGCCGGTACGTAGCTTCGTGCGGTCCACCGTGCGGCATCGCCGCCTGGTCGGTGCCGCCACCTATGAAGCAAACAAGCCGTACTCGCGTGGGGCGTGCGAGCTGCACGAGAACGGGAGTGGCGTCTTCGCTACGGCAGTCGGTGGTCCGCGGTCGGGACACCCGAACGGGCGCCAGAACCTCGTTGACGGCCCGTCGCTCACCGTCGGCATCTGCGCGGCACTGCGGTTTCTTGCCCGGCACGCATGCGACCGCGCGGCCGCCGGTGGCCTCGCGACCATCCGAGCCACCCTTTGGCCGGTCACGTCCGACTTCCCGGGCGGCCCGGTCGTCCCGGTCAAGTTGGTCTCCAGCGTTGGGGAGCCAAACGAGGAACTCGGCACCGACGCCGTGACCGAGTCGCCGGTCGCTGACATGGTCGCCGACGTCGACGATCTCTGCGACGACGGTCCGGCGCTGGTCGCGGCGACGTACCGGCTCGCCAGCGAGCTGTTCCAGGCGTTCGGTGCCCCCGAGGTGCCTGCAATCACGCCGGACGGAGCCGTCCGCCTCGACTTCTGGTATCAGCACCAGCGGGCCCATATCGTCGAGTGGACCAAAGAGGCCGGCGTCGAGCTGCGCACGCGGGAGCTGAGCTGATCTCCACCTCATCTCGGGCCCGCATTCGGTCGGAGTCGTTGGCTGAGAGGTGACGCCACCACCGCCCGCCGGGACTCCTTCGACCGCAGGTACGTCACCCCGTGCACCAGGGCGTCCAGCCGGTCCGGGGAGTCCCCCGACTCCGGCGTCCACGTCGTCAGCTGGTCCTCCAGCGCCGGGAACGTGCCGACGTGGTGCACCCGGGGCGGGTCGACCTCGTACCGGGCGGCGACCGGCTCGGCGCGCACCCGCTTCGACTGGCGGGCCTGCACCACATCGATCGGCGGGTCACCGCCGCCGATCAGGCCCTCCTTCTGCATGGCCGCCCAGGCGTCGACGAGGATGTCCCGCAGCCACGCCGAGGAGCCCTCGTACACCACCACGTCCGCGTCGACGTCCAGGTAGCACTGCCAGATCCGGCGGGCCGCCGCCATGCCGGCGATCTTCATGCTCCGGTCCGCCAGCACGTAGTGCTCGCCGTCCTCGCCCCGGCCGACCGCGACGATGCCCGTCTCGTCGCTCGTCTCCGACACCGTGTCCGCCGGGTCGACGCTGACCACCGTGCGCATCAGCGGCGGCACGTCCTCCTTGTCGACCCGGCCGGCCTCGATCCACGCCGACTTCCACAGCGCGCCGTCGACGTCGGACAGCAGCTCGGCGTCCAGCTCCTGCCGGCCCAGCCGGGTGCCGCCGTACTGCTCCAGCAGCTCCTCCAGCGCCTCCGCGCTGAGGTTCGCCGCGTTGTCCAGCGTCCGCCCACGGGTGATCACCACCCGGGGCCGGCGGGACCGGGCCCGCTGCTTCTTCGCCCGCGCCAGCAGCTTCTTCACGTGCGGCAGCGGCTTCGGGGTCGTGCTGACCACCATGCGCGGGTCGGGCGCCTCACGCATGCAGAACCACAGCATGTCGAACACGCCCTGCGCCGTCTGCAACGGCCAGGCCGCGTACTCGTCGAGCCAGCAGCCGTCGAAGTCGTAGCCGCGCAGCGTGTCCGGGTCCTGCGCGCCGAACCCGCGGATGATCGCCCCGTTGGTCAGCTCCAGGTACGGCTCGCTCTTGTTGAACGTCCGCACCTCCTTCGGCGGGATCACCGCCAGCAGGCCGGCACGCCGCGCCGTGAAGCAGACGTTGAACACCTCGCGGTGCGTCTTCGCGATCACCGCGTAGTGCCCGCCCGGCCGGGCGCCCGCCCAGCCGCGCACCGTCTCCGCCCCCGTGCGGGTCTTGCCGAAGCCACGACCGGCCAGCAGCATCCAGATCCGGTAGTACGCCGGCTCCATCTGCTCGGGCCGGGCGTGCCGCCGCCAGTCGTACCGGACGAGGCCCTGGACCTCCGACACCTCGCGCAGGTACGCGGCCAGCTCGGCGTCGGTCATCAGCGCCGGGTCCGGGTACGCCAGCAGCATCGGTCAGTCCCCGGCCCGCATCTCGGCTTCGCGCTGCCGCAGGTCGACGCACGCGACCCAGGCCAGCACCAGCAGCGCCGCCAGCATCAGCGCCGGGCAGGCGACGGCGGCCGGGCCGACCCACCGCAGCCCGGCCCACGCCGCCAGCACCATCAGGGCGAACCACGCGCCGAGCAGCAGTCGCCACGTCCAGGCGCGGAACCGCAGTGCCCGCCGCTGCACCCGGGTCAGCCGCCGCGGCGGCAGCGCGAGGCGCACTGGCGGCGGCCGCTTCGCGTCCAGCTCCGCCCAGCCGCGCACCACCCCGCCCGGCTGGTACGCCGGCCGGGCGGCGACCGGCGCCCGGTGGTCGAGCAGCAGCCTGCCCGAGCGGGGGCCGCGCCTCACCGCGCGACCGCCCACGCCACGACGGTCACGCCGCCGAGGGCCGCCGCGCCCATCAGCAGCAGCCCGCCGGCCGCGCACCACGCCGCCCACCGGGGCATCCGCAGCTCCACCGCGATCCACGCGTCGCCGTCATTCCTGCTCCGTCGCCCCACCGGGCTCCTCCTCGTCCTCGTCGTCGCCGCCCGGGTCGTCCGGCTCGGCGGTCGGGTTGGTCTGGCCGGCGCGGGCGGCGGCCTCGGCCATCAGCGCGCGGAAGAAGTCGGCGCGCTGCCGCTCGCTCATCGACTCGACCTCGGCGCGGATCGGCCCGCCGTCCGGCCCGGTGTGCGCCGTCGTGGAGTCGGGCAGGCCCAGCGCCAGCCGCTCGACGCGGGTCGACACCTCCAGCCACCGGGCGATGTCGCCGGGGGTCAGCTTCGATGCGTCGAGGTTCTGCAATCGGGTGACGAGCTTCCCCTGCAGCGCCGACGCGATCCGGGCGTGCCGCCGGGCCATGTCGCGCCGCTGCTCGGCCAGGCCCTCGGCGTACAGCCGGTCCTCTTCCCGGTCCCACGCCGACGCCCGCTGCACCCACTTCCAGCGGGTCGCCAGCTTGTGGAGGTAATCCCGGCTTTTGTTGACCTGCTCGGCGACCTTCGCGACGGTGCGGGTGCGGCCCAGCTCGCGGTACAGGGCGAAGTACCCGTACGCCTTCTCGGGCTCGTTGCGCTGCCGGTCCCACGCCAGGATCTCCGGCTCGCTCATGGTCACCTCCTCGTGGTGCTGGGCGGGCGGCCCGGCGGGTGCAGCGCCGGGCCGCCCACGTCTCAGTGCCCCGGCCTGCGCCCTCCGCTCATGGGCGGCCGGGCGATCGCCGCGTTGCCGTACATCAGGGCGTCGTCCAGGCTGGTCAGCACCATCGACGTCTCGCGGCCGGACGGCAGGCTGCGCATCGCCTCGGCCATCAGCGCCTTGACCGCGGTACGCCACCGCTGGTGCCGCTCGGCCTGCTCCAGGTTCACCGGCGGGTGGTGGTCGCAGCGCCGGTCCAGCTCGTGCCGCTGGCGCTCGTCGAGGCCGGCGTACAGGTCCTCGCCGCTCTGGGCGGGTCCGGTCATCTCTTCCTCCATGGGGTCGGGCCGCGGTCGGGTACTGCGGCCGCATCTCCGGTCGGCGGGCTGCCGGCCGGGGGGCTCGGGGTGCCCGGGTCAGCCGGGCCAGTGGGCGATGCAGCCGGCCGCGAGTCCGCCGACGATCACCACCAGGTAGACCGCGAGGATCACCTTCGTGCCGCGGGGCACCTTGCCGCCGGGCACGGCTACCCGGCCAGGTAGTCGGCGGCCAGCAGCTCCAGCGCCCGCCACCGCTGGTCGGCGGGCACCTCGCCCGAGCGGACCAGCTTGTCCACGGCGCGGTGCAGCACCGCCGCCGCGTCGGCCGGCATCGAGCGCGTCTCCAGCACCGTCTCGATCGGCACCAGGCGGTGCGCGTGGCCGATCGGCTCCCCGGACTCCGGGTCGAGCCACACGCCGTCGCGCAGCTCGCCGAGGTGCCGCTCGAACACCGCCAGGATGAGGCCGAGGGCGGTGGCCACGTTGCCGACGTTGTGGGCGCCGTGGGCCGTCGCGAGCGCGTCCAGGGTGGACTCGTAGTCGCCGTACCCGGCGAGCCAGCGGGCGTCCGCCTGGGTGAGCTTGCGGGCCTCGTCGAAGCTGGCGCGGGCCGCCTCGAGTTCGTGCGGCAGGAACACCAGCTGCACGGTGGCGAAGTCCAGGTTGGCCTCGGACAGGCCCTCCAGGTCGACCTGCGCGAGCAGGTCGAGCTGCTTGTCGTCCAGGCCCGAGTAGGCCCGCCAGTCCACGTCGTCCAGCTCCTCGTACAGCTGCTTCAACGTGGCCGGGTCGTCCTCGCCGGCGATCGCGTTGTGCGACAGCTGCAACGCGACCTGTCGGGCACGCGACAGCTTCTGCTGCACCACCATCACCGTGATCTCGGTGAGGCCGGCGTCGATCGAGGCGGTGACCCGGTGGTTGCCGGACAGCACCACCTTCCGGTCGTTCTCGACGTCGTGCCACACCAGCGGCACGCTCGTCAGGCAGCCGTCCCGCTTGATGTTCGCCACCAGTCGGTCGTACTGCTCCTTGCGCATGTACCGCGCGTTGACCTCCAGCAGCGTCAGGTCCTGCGGCCGGACGGTCATCAGCCGCGGGTCCAGGGGCAGCTCGTCGACGTCGCTCACCGGCCGCCTCCCGCCCCGTACTGGATGGCGAACCCGGGGATGCCGAGGCCGAAGTCCGGGTCCGCGCTCGCCGGCCGGATCGGCGCGTGCAGCACGAACTCGTCGGGCGAGCAGGCCGGCCGGTTCGGCATCAGCCCGGCGGGCACGCCCGACCAGCGGAACCGCTCCTGGCAGCCCAGGCAGCGGATCGAGAGCTCCACGATGTACGCCACCACCGTGGGGTCGTCGTCGGAGGCGGTCAGCCGCTGCACGTCGGCGTCCAGGTGCATGTCGGGGTGCCCGCACGGCCTGTCCGGGTCGGCCGGCTCGTGCCGGAACTTCCCGTGCGTCGGGCACACGCCCGTCTCGGCGCCCTCGTCGCACTGGTAGGGCGTCATCCCGTCCCACAGCGTCTTCGGGCACCCGGTCTGCTCGGCGGCGGGCGGCTCGCCGCCGCGGTGCTTGTCGCTCATCGCTCGTCCTTCCCGTGGCGGCGCTTCCACTCCGCCAGCGCCTCTTGCAGGGTCCAGTCACCCAGCGGGCCGCCGTACTGGAGCTGGTAGCGGTGGATGCCGTCGGCGGCCGGCTCGCTGCGCTTCTGCAGCTTCACGCCGGGGATGCCCCGGCCGTACTTGGCGCTGTTCGGCCGGTCGGTGAACGCCGTGGTCGACCAGCCGGTCAGCCGCTTCGACAGGGACCGCTGCAACAGCAGCTGCGCCTCGCGGCTGGCGGCCGCCATCACGATCAGCTTCGCCAGCCGCCGGTACCGGGTCCAGGACACCGGGAAGTCGCTCATCAGGTACGCGGTGCTCGGGTCGAACTTCGGCGGCAGGTACGCGAACGCGCCGATCAGCTTCCGGTCGACGCTGACCGCGCAGGCGAGCAGCGGCGACCCGGGCAGGATCGTCTTGCTCATGAACTGGCTGCGTACCGCCGAGAACTGCCCGCCGGTCAGCACGTGGATCGCCATGCGGTCGCCCAGATCCTCGCCGGGGCCGATCTTCGGCAGCAGGATCGGCGCGACCTGCTGGGCGGGCGCGACAACCCGCCGCGCGCCCGAGCTGGCGTACACGTAGATCGGCATGCCGCGGTTGGACGTCTGGACGACGCCGCGCAGCCAGCGGCGCAGCTCGTCGCGGGCGATGTGCAGGCCGAGGATCCAGTGCGGCCGGTCGAGCACCGCCCCGATGATCTCCTCCTTGCCGTCCTCGTCGAGCAGGTCGTAGCTCGGCGCCGGCCAGTCGAAGAACTCGTCAATGCCGGCGAACTGCGCCTCGTAGTCCCCGGCGAAGAACGGCGGGAACATCGCCACCGGCGCCTCGGCGGGCACGACGTCGCGCAGGTAGTCCCGCACGTCCCCGCAGTAGTACGAGGCGAGGCGCAGCGTCAGCGCGTTCAGCTTCGCCACCGTCTTGGCGTGCATCGTCGGGAACTGCCCGACGGTCGCCCGGACCATCCGCTCGTAGTAGACGCCCTGGCGGCCGACGTACTGGAGGAACCGGGTGCCGAGCATCAGCGTCGCCAGGGTGTCCGTCGACGTGGCCAGGTACGGCTCCAGCCAGGCCAGCTCCTCGGCGTGCTCGTCCTTCAGCCGGTAGTCCAGCTCCCGGCCGGCCAGCCACCAGCCGAGCGCGGAGCTGTACGCCTGCACGTCGTTGCCGTGAATCGCGCGCCGCTCGCCGGGCCGGCTGTGCAGCGTCCGCTCGATCGTGAAGTTCCCCGAGCAGCCGACGTACAGGTCGGTGTCCGGCCAGGACTCCGCGTGCTCGTAGATGATCGAGCGCAGGTCCGCCGGGATGCTGCCGTGGAACACGCCGCTCACCACCTTCCCCCGTGGCCGGGCGTCGAGCGCCGGCCAGGACTCGAACCTGGGCCTCCACCGTGGAACGGCGGCGTGCCAGCCATCAGCACTTCCAGCGCACCGCGTGCCATGCACGCGCAGTGCCAGATCGTAGCCGTACACCCGTCGACCCGCGAGAGGCGCGGGCGTCTTTCGACCTCGCCGTGGCTTGGCGTAGCCCACCGTAGACCTATCGGGCCGCAATGGTCTACAGTGGCCCCACAGCCAGCGCCGGGGGGCAGGAGGAGGACGAGGTGGCCAGGGACTACACCTACGCCGAGGCCGCGGCGAAGCTTCGCATCGCGGAAACCACCCTCCGGCGCTGGGTGTCAAAGGGCCGCGTCCCGTGCCACCGGCTCGGACGCAAGGTCCGCTTTACGGACGCGGACCTGGAAGCCGCCTACCAGGCGTGCCCGGCGCTGGCCGGGCGCCGATGAGGTGGGGCACATTCCCTAGACCGTCCTAGGAGGATGCGCACCAGCGGTCGGTACGCTCACTCCCACTGGCACGCCGGCCGATCTTCTCCACGTCATCGGCAACGGCAACGGCAACTGATGCCGTGCTCCCTCACCCTGAACCACAAGCCTGCCGGATGTGCGGCACGCAGATGTCGGCGCCTCGTGAGAGCATGCCGGGGTGCGCTACCGGTACGAGGACCTCGGCGACCGTGAGTTCCAGCAACTCATTCAGGCGCTGCTGGCTCACTCGCTGGGGTCGACCCTGCAGGCGATGCCCATCGGCAAGGCTGACGGCGGGCGAGATGCCCTGCACGGTACTAGCGTCTACCAGGTCAAGTTCACCATCGCCCCGCACAAGGTCAAAGACCCAGTCACCTGGCTGATCGATGCACTCGACGGCGAAACAGAGAAAATCATCGCCCTCGTGGAGCGGGGCGCAAGGACCTACTACCTGATCACCAACATCGAGGGCACAGGGAACCTCGACACCGGCACCATCGATCGGCTGAGCCAAGCCTTGGCGGAACGGTCGAAGGCGTGGTCGATCGAGATCCTGCCATGGTGGCGGGAAACCATTGATGCTCAGGTGAGCGCGGCTCCCAACCATCTTCTTCGCCCGTTCATCCGGATTCTTCCACCCGACCAGATCCTGGCGCTGACGAAGCTCGACGGATCCCCGGACGCTCGCCGCCGGGACCGGATCCTCCTCGCCTACCTGCGCGACCGGTACGCCTTCGATGACCCGATTCGGTTCGGCGAAGTGGACCTGATCGGCCCGACAGTCGACAAGCTATTCGTCGACGTACCCGTGGCAAGCCGGGAAGCCGGCAGCGCCCCATATCGGCTGATGGAACAGCTGGGTGCCGCCGATGTCGAAGAGGTGGGTCGTAAGGCCGGCCGCGGGCCTGGCCAATGGCAGACCGGGGCCTCCTTCCTGCTGCTACACCCTGCGTGGCGCGGCAACGCCTTGATCGTCGGTGGCCCCGGACAGGGCAAGACGACCCTGTTGCAATTCGTCTGCCAGGTCTATCGGTCCCTGCATCTCGACGACGGCAGGTACCTCAGGTCCGCCAAGGGCATTCAGCCGCACGTGGTCCGGGTTCCGTTTCGAGTAGAGCTGCGCGAGTACGGCGAGTGGCTGACCAAGGTGGCGAAGCGGCGGAAGAAGGACCCTGCCGCCAGCGAAGCCTTGGAGGAGTACCTCGCCTGGCACGTCGGCGAACATAGCGGCCGCCGGTTCACCACCGACGACCTCGCCGAGCTGTTAGCCGAGCATCCAGTCCTACTAGCTCTCGATGGGCTGGACGAGGTCGCTGACCTCAAGACACGCGAGCGGGTCGCCGAGCAGATCGGACGCACCGCGACACGGCTCGCCGGGCCAGACTTTGACGTCGTCATCGTTGTCACCACCCGGCCGGGTGCTAGCGGCGCCCCAGAGCAACTAGGCCCACGGTTTCCACACCTGCTTATGCAGCGACTCACCAAGCGGCTGCAACTTGCCTACCTACGCCACTGGGCGGAGCAGAGCGAGCTAGATACCGCCGCGACCGACGCGCTACGGAGCCAGTTCATCGCCAACCTGCACCTGCCGCACGTGGCAGAGCTGGCGTCCAGCCCGATGCAGATGGCGATCCTGCTGCACCTGCTGCAGCGCCGCCGGATTCTTCCAGAACAGCGCACCGAGCTGTACGCCGATTACGTCAAGGTGTTCTTCGATCGGGAAAGCCCCAAAGAACCGATCGTGGACGCGCACCGCAAGCTGGTGCTGGCCCTGCACCGGTTCCTCGCCTGGCATTTGCAGTCCGCAGCCGAGCGCGGTGCGAGTAGCGGCGGCATCCCCCTTGCCGATCTCAGGAGGCTAATCGGCGAGTTCCTGACCGAGTACGACGAAACTAGCCCAGACCTAGCGGCCCTGTTCACCTCGGTGACCTCTCGCGTGGTGTGCCTGGTGCAGCGAGCATCCGGCGTCATCGAGTTCGAGGTGCAGCCACTACGGGAGTACTTTGCCGCCAGCTACCTTGCAGAGCGGGCGCAACCACGTGGAAGAGGGACGAAAGATGCTCGCCTCAGCGAGCTGATCAAGCGGCCCTACTGGTCTAACGTCCTGCGGTTCTTCGTTGGCATGTGGAGCGAGGCAGAGCTCAAGGGCTTGCCAACGATAGTCCGGGAGGTACGCGCGGAGACACCGTTCGACGTACTGCCGCTCACCGGTGCAGTCCTGTTGCAGCTGTTGCGTGATCAGGTCTACCAAGGCCTGACGACCGTCGCGGTGCGGGGCGCGGTCGAGGCCGCCCTTGAGGGCCCGCAATGTCTCCTCGCCACCGACGGCCTGATCGACGACACCGGTGAACCGGTACGTCTCTCTCAGGGCCCTGCCTCGCAAGTGGTCGCTTATACCCGCGCACGTCTGCTCAAAGAGCGCGTCCCGGCGCTCCGCGATGCCCTGGCCATCCTGCTGCGCACCCACGACACACTCGATGCTGCTCGCCAGTGGTGGTGGAGCGCGGAGGTGCGGCAGCCCACCATGGCATGGCTTAGAACTGCGGCCCACCTCGGCGCCCTGAGCCAGCTCACCACAGCAGAGGCCGAGCATGTCATCGCCTGTGCCGAGCAAGAGCAGGGCTCCGGGCTGCGCGCGGTGGTGCTCCCGCTGCTGATTGCCGCCAACAGCGACATCAGCTCGGGTCCGCTGATACGCCTGTGTCTCGACGACCTGGCCGACCGCTACCAGTTCGATTCGGCACGCTCCCGCAACGACCAGCCGGAGCGGCCACTGTCCGAGCTGGTGCGCCACGCCCACCCCGAGCACTTCTATGACCACCGACGTGCCGGTCTACGCCCCGGTGCCGCCAGAGGCGCCACGGCCCGACAACAGCGCCATCGCCCGATCGCTGGGCCGACGAACTGTGCAGACATCGTTGCGGGCCTCGCCGCGGCTAACCAGAACGGGGACTGGCGCGCCGAGGACTCGTGGCGGCAGCTATTTCAGGTTCTCACTGCCGCGTTCGGTGACAGCTGGCTGCTGCGCGAGGCCATTATCGCCACGCCGGACAGCATCAGCTTCCTTCCGAGCAAACCACAGATAGGGGCAGGGGCGACCGTCAACGGTGTCGCAGCCTGGCTACGACAGGCAGGTCATCACAATGCCGATGTCGGCTGGTGGACTCGCCAGCGTCCGCCAGCCACCGACCCCCTCGCCGCCCGAACCTGGCTCTGCACTCTGACGTTGCGCGCGAAGGCTCCGGTGGTCGCCGCCTGCATCCCTACCGCCGACGAACTCCTTTCAGCAATGTCGCCGGACCACACCGCAAGCGTCCTCGCGACCGTGCACCGATTCTGCTCGCAGACCGCGCCACGACGACTTGACCTCTACGCGCAGCTTCACAGCCGCAGCGTCCGACCAAGCCCCATTGCCGCCCTGCTGCTTTACGAGGTCGCGTTCGACACCACACGACCCGAGCTCGCCCGCATCGTTCTGGATGATCTACCCGCAGTGCTCAGGCTGCGCGAGGACGTAACACGACTAGCGCTCGAACTCATGGGCGAGCACCAAAGCCGGCCGCCGAAGCAGAGCGTGTTCGCCGGCACGCGACCCTTCATCCCACCAGGCACGCTGTACCCCAGCCACAGGCTCGGCACCGTGACCGGGGGGTTCGCCCGCAGGGTCCTGGCCAGTCCCGAGCAGTGGCCGGTTGACATCGTCGGGGGGGCCGCGCGAATACTGGCTTCGGCGCTATCCTCTCAGCCGCCGCTTGCCGAGATCGCGGCCGCCGACGGTTGGTTCGACGCCGACTGACCCTGCCGCCCCGCTACCCTGCCGATGCCAGGGGCTTTATGGCGTCAACTCCCAGAAAATCGGCGACGATCTGCCGGACCGGTTCGTGGTGCCGGCGCGTAGCGTGCACGTAGACGTTCATCGTCGTCGTCACGCTGGCATGCCCGGCCATCGTCCGCAGCGCCGCCAAGTCGACGCCCTCCGTCGCCAGCAGGGTCAGCAGCGAGTGCCGCAGCCCATGCATTGTCATCCGGCGCGGCAGGCCCTTCTCGCGGGCCAGGTCGCGGATCTTCACCCACCGGTCCGTGTAGAAGTCCTCGTACCGCCAGTGGTTGCCGCGCGGCGCCACAAACACGAACTGCCGCCCCGCCTCCCTGCTGGCCGCTGCAACCCGGTCAGCGACCATCCGCATCACCGACGCCGGCAGCGGCACCTCCCGGTAGCCTGCTTCGTCTTCGGCTTGGGCTCGACCACCCACCGCCGGTTCACCTTCCGCAACACCTGCACGATGGACACCGTCCCCCGCGCGACGTTCACCGCCCGGGGCGGCAGCGCAGACACCTCACCCCAGCGCAGCCCCGTCGACAGCTTGCACAGCAGCAAGTCCGCAGCCTCCGGGTCGACCTGGTACGCCGCCTCGAGGAACAGCCGGGCCTCGTCCGGGCTCTCCAGGATGTCCCGCTCGGCGCGCGGGCCCTCGGGCAGCGGCAGCCCGTCCATCGGGTTCGACGTCCGCACGGCGGGCTCGCCGTCCTCGCCGGGCCGGCACGCCGCCTTGAAGATCGGCACCACGCTCTCACCCCGGATGTTGGCGATCGTCTTCGCCGACAGGCCGGCGTCGCGCAGGCCCTGCTGCCACTCGCGCATCTCCCGCCGGGTGATCTCGGCGATCGGCCGGTCACCGAGCCGCGGGAAGACGTGCTTCTCCAGCCGCTCCCGGTACTTGCGCACCGTCTCCGGGTGCGGCTTCACCAGCTGGCGCAGCCACTCCTCGGCGTACGCCCGGAACGTCAGCTGCCCCTCGGCCGGCTCCGGCGTCAGGACCACACCCGCCGGCACGAGCTGGGCGAAGCCGCGCTCGGCCAGCTGCTCCGGCGTCGGCATCCGCTCGCCGGCCGCCTCGACCAGCGTCTTGAACCGCCTCGCATCCGTCTGGTAGTCGAACGTGCGGCTGCTCCAGGGGTTCTCGCGGCGGCCGCCGTCCCGCCACTTCACCCGCCACCGGCTGCTCTTGCCGTCCTTCGTCGTCCTCTTCTCGACTGACGCCACCGTTCCTCCACGTGAACGTAGGCGGCCTCGACCCGGTGTCCTGCGGGCTCCGCCGCCGACGCACCTATATGCGCAACAGTGGGACGGTAACCGTCGTGCTCGCCGAGCACAAGATCGCGCCGGCCGCTGGCGCGGACAGGGCGACTCAGAGCCGGTGTTCCCACGGTGTTCCCACGGCGGATCTTGCCCGAGAAACGATCAAGGCCGCTGACCTGAATAACGCCTGGTCAGCGGCCTTCTGTATGCGGAGTCTTGCTGGTGTCCGAGGGGGGACTTGAACCCCCACGCCCTATACGGGCACTAGCACCTCAAGCTAGCGCGTCTGCCATTCCGCCACCCGGACCTGCACGTACCAGCCTACCCGGTCGACCAATGTGAGCTACTCACCGCATCGGTCGGCCCGGCGGGCCGCACGGGGCATTACTGTACACGGCCCGGAACGATCATGCACATCAGCTCCAGCGCGGCACGTTTGCGCAGGTCAGCGGCCACAAAGATCGGGTGGGTAGCGCGCAACAGGCGATTCCGGGCAGCATTGCTCACGTGTCCCACCCCTCCCCGTTGATCGCCACTCAACACCAGGCCCTCGCCCTGCGCGCCGCGGGTGACCTGACAAGCGCCCGCCGCCTGCTCGCCGACGCGATCATCGCGGCCCGCCCGGCATACGGCGAGGACCACCAGGACGTCCTGGCCACCGGTCACCTGCTGGCCCGGCTGCACCGCGAGGCCGACGACCCGGCCGCCGCCCGGCGCGTACTCGAGGAGGCCTACGCGGCCGGCGAGCGCCGCCGCGGTGAGGCCGACCCGCTGATGCTCGCGCTCAGCTTCGACCTCGCCGGGGTGGCCGAGGAGTTGGGCAACCGGCACGAGGCACGCCGCAACTACAGCCGCGTCGCGACCGCCGGGTCCGCCGTGCTCGGTCCCGACCACCCCGCGGTACGCGCAGCCCGCCAGTACCTCGGCGGCTCCGCCGCCGCTCCCGCGGGCTATGGCCCCTCCCCCGGCGACTCCCCCGGCGGCTCCGCCGCCGCTGCCGGAACGCACCCCGCTCCGCCCCTGCCCGGCTACCCGAATCCGGGCCGACCCGGGCACCCCCATCCGTCCCTGCCCGGACATGCCGATCCGGCAGGCCCCGGGAGGCCTGCCCCCGCCCGGCCCGGTCACCCCGGTCCCGCCTCCTCCGGGTACCCCGGGCACGGAGTGTCCGAGCCCACCGTGTCGCTGGGGGCGATCACACCGCCGCACCCGCCCGCGCCGCCTGGACCCGTCGCACCGGGAACGCCCGCCCCGAATCCGCCGGTACCCGGTTCACAGTGGGCTCCCCGCCCGGGCCCGGCTCCGCAGCCGCCCCACGCCGGGCAGCCGCCTCAGTCGATGCCGAACCCGCGGATCGTTCCTCCGCCCCCGGTTGCGCCCGCCCCGCCGCACCATCCTCCCGCCGCCGGGCCCGCGAGTCCGTGGGCGCCGCCCTCGCCGCGGTCCGCGGAGGCGACGACCCGGTTCGCGCCGATCGCCGAGGAAGCCACCGCCCGGTTCCCGGTAGCGCCCGTCGAACCCACGGCACCAGCGACGCCGCCGGCTACCGGGGCCGCCCCGCGGATTTCCGGTGTCCGCCCGGTGCCCCCGGCCCACGGCGTCACCCCGATTCCGCCGGCTCAGGGCATGACCGCGGTTCCACCGGCCCAAGGTGCTACCCCGCTTCCGCCGGGAACGTACGGTCGACCGGCCGCCGCTCCCGGGGTGACGCCGGTGCCGCCCCGCGCCCCGGTTGCCGCACCCCCACCACCGGCGCCGAGCGCGGTCGGCGCGCTTCCGGTCCCGCCTCCGCCGGCGCCGAGCACCGTTGGTACGCCGCTACGGTCTCCGCAAACGCCTAGCGCTGTCGATGCCCCGCTTCCGCCCCCGCAGATGCCCGGCACCGCCGGTACATCCCCGCTACCGCCTCCGCCGGTCATCCCGTCCCCGCCCGCAACGCCGGTCGCCGAGTCGCCCTCCACCGCGATAACCCCGCCACCGTCGCGGCTGCCCTCAGCGCGAGCCGTGCCACCACCGCCGCCTCCAGCAGTCCTACCGCCGGCGCCACGCGTCCCGTCGCCGGCGAGCGGTGTTCTACCATCACCGCCGGCCGTCCCGGTCGCCCCGCCGGTCCCCGCACCGGCGTCGACCCCGTCCGCCCCGCCACCGGTCACCACCGCGGGCTCGACAGCGCCTCCGGCGCCGGTTTCCCAGCCGGTGGCGGAGTCCGCGCCGATCGCTGCCACCCCAGCGGCACCCACGTCGGCCCCCGTGACGCCCGGACCGGCGCCCGCCCAGAGGGCGACGCCGACGACTAAGGCCGTCCCCGCTCCCCCGGGGCGCGATGCGGACCGGGCGGCCGATACCGAAGCGAGCAGGCCCAGCGCCGCTACCGCGCCGCCTGTTCCCGGTGGACCGGGCTGGGACAAGCCGACGATCCAGGTGCAGCAGATCGGCCCGCTGTTGGAAGAGGAGGCGGAGCGCAACGCCGCGAAGGCGGCCCGCGACGCTTCGGCGAAGCCCGCAGCGACCGGCTCCGCCGGCGAATTCCCGGTCAGCGCACCATCCGTCAGCCCTTCCTCCGCCAACTCCTCCGGGATGATCACGCCCGCAGCAAGCACAGCGCCGGTGAGCACGTCTCCGGTCAGCGGGCCGCCGGTGGGCTCGGGTACGAGTGAAGGCGACGCTGCCTGGCGCGTGACTCAGCCCGGCGCTCCCTCGGCAGGCGCGTCGGGCACCCTCGGCGCGTCCGGCGCCGGTGCGCCTCCGGCAGGCGGAGCACCGCTACCCCCCGCACCCCGCATCAGCGCGCCACCCACCAGCGCCGCGCCCGTCGATGCAGCACCCACAAGCGCACCACCCGTCAGCGCGCCGCCCATCGAATCGCCCTCGACGTCTCCGGTCAGCGCGCCCCCCACGCACCCGGTCAGCGGACCTCCCGGACGGCCGGTCAGCGGACCGGCCGGCTACCCGGTCAGCGGGGTTCCGGTGAGCGGCTACCCGCCGCCGGTCAGTGGACCGCCTGTCACACCGGTCAGCGCCGCACCAGCCGTGGGCTACCCACCGTCCGTCAGCGGACCACCCGGACCCGGTTACCCACCGCCGGTCAGCGGACCACCCGCGCCCGGCTATCCGTCGCCGACCGGCGGGCCACCCGCCCCACCCGTCAGCGGGCCTCCAGGGCCGCCGATCAGCGGGCCACCCGGACCTGGCTACCCACCGCCGATCAGCGCGCCGCCCGGACCCGGCGACCCGCCGCCGGTCAGCGGACCGCCCGGTGGACAACCACCGGTGAGCGGTCCCCCCGGCGCCTATCCGCCGCCCGTGAGCGGACCACCCGCGACACCGGTCAGCGCGGCACCGGTCAGCGGCTCCTCCGTACCGCCCTGGGGCATGGTCGCGCCGCCGTGGAGCAGCGCCGCCCCGTCCCAGCCGGTCGACCGGCCCGCCGACCCCGATCCTGAGCCGGACACGGACGAGCCGGCGCCCGCCGACGCGGCAGGCGAACCGGAGCCGGACGCGCCGGAGCCGAACCGGCCGATGACGATCTACGAGGATCTGCTGGACTTCCCCGAGTCCACGCGACCGGAGCCGCCTGCCCAGCCGGAGCAGAGCGCCTGGCCGGCGACCCCGCCGATGTTCCACCAGCAGCCGGTCGAGCAGCAGCAGGGCGCGTACCCGATGGAGCCGGAGCGGTCGGGCCGCAACCGGACGGTGCTGGCCCTGGTGGTCGGGGGTGCGGTGCTCGCGCTGGTGGCCGTCGTCGGCGTCGGCGCGGTGTGGCTGAACCGGGAGGCGGCGCCGCCGCCGGCTCCCGCGCCCGCGTCCGGCGCCGCGTCGCCGAAGGTGGCCGGTCCGCCGCCGGGTGACCTGAAGCTGCGCGACGACGCCACGACCGTGACGGTGACCTGGACCGATCCGACGAACGGCGGGGTGCCGTTCGTGGTGGCCGGGGGCCGGGCCGGGCAGAAGCTCGGGGTGATGGCGACTGTGGACGCCGGGCAGACCCGCTACACGGTGAACGGGCTGAGCGCGAAGCTGGACTACTGCTTCACGGTGCTGGCGGTCTATTCGACCGATTCGTACGCCACCTCGGGCCAGGTCTGCACGGACCGGGAGGGCGCCGGTACGCCGAACTGAGCGTCCACGGACGACACGCTCGGTGTCCACAGGAGGACGGTGCGGGTTTCACCGGCTCCGGACGGCACCTATGATGGCTCCCGGCTCTGGGGAGGGTCGGCCGCGCTCGGCGTCGCTCCCCGCACCGACACGGGGAGGCAGCCGGCAGTGACCACCATCGAGGACGTCACGGGCACCGGGCCGGAGCCGGCCCGTCCACGGTCGCGGATGCGCGGCGGGCTGGTGACCATCGGCACGGTGGCCGCGCTGCTGGCCGCGATGGGTCTGACGGTGCTCGGGCTGGGCGCGGCCGACAACGCGGTGGCGAGCTTCGACGCGTCCTCCTGGTTGTGGAGCACCACCCGCAGCGAGCTGGCCCGGGTCAACGGCGTCACCGCCCGGGTGGACACCCGGATGGAGGTGCCGGGTGGGCGGCGGCACCAGATGCAGGTGGTCCAGACCGACCGGCTGCTGATCCTGCGCGACCTCAACACCGGCCGGGTCAGTTCGCTGGACCTGGCGACGTTGCAGATCACCGCCACCACGCCGACCGCGCCCGGGCTCGGGGTGAGTGTGGCGCTGCACGAGGACGCGGCGTTCGTGGTGGACGCGGTGCAGGGCATCGTCCGGCAGCTCGACCCGCGGGCGCTGACACCGGTGGGCGAGCCGGTCCGCTACCCGCCGGGCATCACCGGCGGCACGTTCGACGGTGCCGGCAAGCTGTGGATCGCGGTGCCCAGCGAGGGCACCGTCTCGGCGGTCACCGCCGCCGAGCTGCCGGAGACGCCCGGTGACGCGCCGCCGGCCGGGCTCAGCCCGAAGCGGGTCGAGACGTACGACGTGGCCGAGCCGGCGCACGAGCTGGTGGTGTCGGCGCTGGACGAGGGCGTCGCGGTGCTGGACCGCACTTCGGCGTCGCTGGTCACGGTGGTCGGCGGGCAGACCCGGCGGGCGGAGCTGAGCATGACCGCGCCCGGGAACCTGCCGACGCGTACCAGCGGGCCGCAGGTGCCGGTCACGGTCCCCGGTGACCGGTCGGTGCACGTGGTCCGGGACAGCCGCGAGGTGAAGCGGTTCACGGTGCCCGGCACCGGCGCCCGGCTGAGCCCGGCGGTGGCCTGGGCGGGCCGGTTCTACTGCGCCGACGAGAACACCGGCACGGTGTACGCGTTCGACGCCGAGGGTCAGCTCGTGCAGACCGTGAAGGGCTCCGGCCGCCCCGGCCCGGTCGAGCTGGAGGTGCGCGAGAACCACCTGTTCATCAACCCGCCGGACTCGTCCACCGCGCAGGTGGTCGACGACCGCAACCAGGTCCGTGAGGTCGACAAGTACGCCAACGACGTGCTCGGCGGCGACCCGCCGCCGGTGGCTCCGCCGCCGCCCCCGCCGAAGAAGCCGAAGGTGTCCAAGCCGGGTGCGCCGAAGTCGGTCACGGCCGCCGCTGGTGACGCGTCGGCGCGGGTGAGCTGGCAGGCCGCCGCGTCCAACGGCGCCGAGATCACCCGGTACGTGGTGGAGGGCGCCGGTCAGACCCACCAGGTCGGCGCGAACCAGCGTGCGCTGGAGATCACCGGTCTGACCAACGGTGAGACGTACACGTTCTCGGTGCACGCGGTGAACGCCAAGGGTGAGGGGCCGGCGCGGCGCAGCAACCCGGTGGTGCCGACCGCCGAGGTGCCGGACCCGCCGGCGTCGGTGACCGCCGAGGCGCGGCCGGACGGCACGGTGCGGGTGAGCTGGCCCGAGGCCGACGGTCAGGGCAACACGATCGCGACGTACGCGGTGACGGCGACCTCGGCCGGCGCGAGCGCACCGGCCGGCGAGTCGGCGAAGACGGAGCTGGTGGTGCCGGCCGGGCAACTGGAGTACGGCACCCAGTACGCGTTCACGGTGACCGCGGTGAGCGACAAGGGCGCCGGGTCGAAGGCGTCGCCGGTGAGCAACACGGTGGTGCCGTTCAGCACGCCGAAGGCGCCGACCGAGCTGCGCGCGTCCACTGTCGCCGACCAGCCGGGCACGATCGCGGTGCAGTGGTCCCCGGCGGTGGACAACGGCCGCCCGGTGACGAAGTACGTGGTGGAGGCCGCCGGGAAGTCCGTCGAGGTGACCGACGTGCAGGCCACCGTGGGTGGGCTGGGCAACGGCCAGAACGTGACGGTGAAGGTCAAGGCGGTGAACGAGGCCGGGCCGGGACCGGAGGCGAGCACCACCGCACGGACCGTGGCCGAGCCGCGGATCACGGTGACCGGCTCGTCGGCGGACGCCACGTCGGTGACCGTCACGTTCACTGTGGACGCGGGCGGCGGGCGCGCCACCTGCACGGCGGCGACCGGCGGGAAGTCGGCGAGCGGCAGTTGTTCCAGCCTGCGGGTGACCGGGCTGACGCCGGGTACCGCGTACACGGTGACGCTGACCGCGTCGAACGCCGCCGGCAAGGGCACGGCTTCCCGCGCGCAGACCACCGACCCGGTGTACGGCATCGCCACGTGCAAGAACGGTCCGGACGGCGACCAGCGGACGTACTGCGACAGGGACGTGCCGGGCCGCAACGGCAACGAGATCTTCGAGGTGCCGCGGCAGGACAACGACCGTCAGGCGGGCTGGGTGCCGGACGGCCGGCGGCTGCGCACGTACTGCAAGGTCAGGGGCGAGGACGTGGACGCCTGGATCTACAACAACAACAAGCAGAGCACCTGGTGGGTCCAGGTGGAGTACAAGGGCAAGACGTACATCCCGTGGGCCTGGCTCAACCTGGAGGGCGGCGACGACCTCGACGTCCTGCCCGCCTGCTGACCGCACCGTCCGAGAGGCACACCCCGTGAACACGCACGAACCGCTGAGCCAGCCGGAGGTGCAGGGCTTCGCCGCCCTGGCCGCCCGGCTGGCCGACAACGTCAACGCGGTCGTGCTGGGCAAGCCGCAGGTGGTGCGGCTCGCCCTCACCGCGCTGTTCGCGCAGGGGCACGTGCTGCTGGAGGACGTGCCGGGCGTCGGCAAGACCACGCTGGCCCGGGCCGTCGCGGCCACGGTGAAGGGGCAGTGGCGGCGGATCCAGTTCACGCCGGACCTGCTCCCCTCCGACGTGTCCGGGGTGACCATCTTCAACCAGGCCAGCCGGGGCTTCGAGTTCCACCCGGGGCCGGTGTTCGCCAACATCGTGATCGCCGACGAGATCAACCGGGCGTCGCCGAAGACGCAGTCGGCGCTGCTGGAGGTGATGGAGGAGCGGACCGTCACGGTGGACGGCGTACGGCACCCGGTGCCGCAGCCGTTCCTGGTGGTGGCCACGCAGAACCCGGTGGAGATGGACGGCACCTACCGGCTGCCCGAGGCCCAGCTCGACCGGTTCCTGGTGAAGCTGTCCGTCGGCTACCCGGACGAGGCGGTCGAGGTGGAGGTGCTGCGCGGCGCCACGGTCCGCTCCCCCGACTCGCTGACCGCGGTCACCGACACCGCCACGGTGGGTGAGATGGTGAAGATGGCCCGGCGGGTGCACATCGCCGAGCCGCTCTACGCGTACGCGGTGCGGCTGGCCGCGGCGACGCGTACCCACCCGCAGGTGCGGGTCGGGGTGAGCCCGCGCGGGGTGATCGCGCTGACCCGGGCGGCGTGCGCGTACGCGCTGATCGACGGCCGGGGCTGGATCATGCCGGAGGACCTGAAGGCGCTCGTCGAGCCGGTGTTCGCGCACCGGCTGCTGCTCACCCCCGACGCGCAGGTGCGGGGTGTGACGCCCGCCGAGGTGCTGCGCCAGGCGGTCGCGTCGGTGCCGGTGCCGCTGCCGTCGGGCCAGGCCACAGCGGTGCACGGCTGAGCGTGGGGATCACCGCCCGTGGGGTCGGGTTGCTCGTCGCCGCCCTGCTGCTGCTCGGCGTGGGGTTCCGGTACGCGTACCCGGAGCTGACAGTGCTCGGCGCGGCGGCCGGCGTGGCGGTCGGCTACGCCGTGGTGAACGCGGCCTGGCGGCCCCGGCTGAGCGTGGACCGGCGGGCCGACCCGGACCGGGTGGCCCGGGGTGAGCCGGCGGCGATGGAGCTGACCGTGCGCAACACCGGCCGGTTGCGGGCGGCGAACCTGGTGGCCGAGGACCGCTGCGCCGGCGCGCTGGTGCCGGTGCCGCTGCTGCGGTTGCGCCCGGGCCGGGACACGGTGGTGCGGTACGAGGTGCCGACGCACCGGCGCGGGGTGGTTCCGGTGGGGCCGCTGCGGGTGGTGCGCCGGGATCCGCTGGGGCTGGTGGCGCTGGCGCGCGGATACGGCGGCAGCGTGCCGGTGTGGGTGCACCCGCGCATCCACCCGCTGTCCGCGGTGCCGACCGGCGCGGGGCGCAGCCTGGACGGGCGTACCGACAGCGTGCCGCACGGGTCGATCACCTTCGACTCGCTGCGGGAGTACGTGGTGGGCGACGAGTTGCGCCGCGTGCACTGGCGCACCAGCGCCCGGGTGGGTGAGCTGATGGTGCGGGAGAACGTGGACACCAGCCTGCCGCGCCTGGTGGTGGTGCTGGACAACCGCGCGCTCGCGCACCCGGACCGGGTCGGTGGTGTCGCCGAGTCGTTCGAGTCGGCGTGTGAGGCGGCGGCGTCGGTGGTGGCCGCCGCCGTGCGGGAGGACCTGCCGGCGCAGCTGCTGCTCGTCGTACCGGCCGAGGTGGAGCCCGCCGGTGCGGCCGGGCCGCTGGACCGGCTGGCCGCGGTGGAGCTGACGGACGCCGGCCCGGAGGTGCTGCCCGCCGCGACGAGCAGGCTGCGCCGGGACCGGCTCGGCGACACGCTCATCTTCCTGACCGGGCCGGGTGGCCGCGACGACCTGGGGCACGTCGGCGCGCTGCGCGGCGCGTACCCGTCGGTGGTGGTCGGGATGTTCGGCGCGGACGGGCCGACGGCGGCCGGCGCGGCGGGTCTCACGGTGCTGGACGCGGCCGACGGCGCGGCGTTCGCCGCCGAGTGGGACGGGGTCCGCCGATGGTGACGCCACCGCAGGTCGAACCGGCGGACGGCCGCCCGGCCCGGTTGCTGCGGGCCGCGCCGGTCCCGGCCGCGCTGGTCGTGCTGGTCGCGCTCTCCGGCGTGGTGCTGGGCCGGGTGTACGCGGACCCGCTGCTGACCCGGCTCATGGCCGGCGCGGCGGTCGGGTCGGTGCTGGTCAGCGTGGCCGCCCGGCGGCTGCCGTCCTGGCTGGTCGCGCCGCTGTCGGTGGCCGCGCTGACCGGGTGGACGCTGCTGTCGCTGCGGCTGGCCGCCGCGCACGCGGCGCTGCCCGGCGGGCTCGGCGAGGTGACTGCCGACGCGGCCCGCAACGCGATCCCCCGGCTGCTCACCGCGATGATCCCGGTCGAACCGGCGCCGGACACGGTGCTGGTCCCGATGGTCGCGGCCTGGCTGGCCGGGCTGACCGCCGCCGAGGTGGCGCTGCGGGCCGGGCGGGTGCTGCTGGGCTACCTGCCACCGGCGCTGCTCTACGCCGGCGCGCTCTACGTGGTCGGGCCGAACGCGGATCCGGCGATCGGCCCGACGGTGCTGTTCGCGGCCGTCGCCGCGGCCGGCCTGGCGACGCCCGGGCGCCGCGACGGCCCGGCGTCCGATCCGGTCGCCGGTCTCACCCCTGTGGTACGCGCGGCGGTGCGGCTGCGGCTGGTGGCGGCCAGCGCGGCCGGGCTGGCAGTGGTGGTGGCGCTGGCGGCGCTGCTCGCCCCGGTGGTGGCCGCCCAGGTCGACGAGCGGCCGGTCGACCCGCGCCGCTACGTGGAGCCGCCCCGGGTGGAGTCGCTCGACGAGAACCCGCTGATCCGGATCTCCGGGTGGGCGCTGAACCCGGACCAGCGGCTGCTCGACGTCCGCACCACCGGGGGCGCGGCCGGGGACGGGGCGCCGCGGATCCGGCTGGCGGTGCTCAGCGACTACGACGGGGTGACCTGGCGGGTCGGCGCCACGTACCGCAACGCGGGGCGGATCCTGCCCGCCACCGAGCCGGCCCCGGGCGCGGCCACCGACGAGGTGCGCCAGGAGATCACGGTCGGCGACCTGACCGGACGGCTGCTGCCGGCGGTGCCCACGCCGCGCGAGGTGACCGGCGCGCGGGTGGCGTACGACCCGGCGACCGGGACGCTGATCCGGCCGGAGGGACTCGCGCCGGGGCTGCGGTACGAGGTGTCCTCGGTGCGGGAGCGCCCGGACGCGAACCTGCTGCCCACGGCGAACGTGCCCGCCGGTGACGAGGTGGCCCGGGTGCTGCGGGTGGCCGACGGCGCGCCGGAGCCGTTGCGGAGGCTCGCCACCCAGCTCGCCGAGTCCAACGGTGCCCCGTACGCGCGTGCCGACGCGATCGCCACGTTCCTGGCCGAGCACTACCGGGTGACCGCCGACGCGCCCAGCGGGCACGCGTACCCGAACCTGACGTTCTTCCTGTTCGGACCGCGAAACGGCGGAGGGCAGCGGGGCACCTCGGAGCAGTTCGCCGCCGCGTTCGCGGTGCTCGGCCGCCTCGCCGGCCTGCCGACCCGGGTGGTGGTCGGGTTCGAACCCGAGGGTGACGGTCCGGTGCGGGCCGCCGACGCGTACGCCTGGCCGGAGGTGCTGTTCGACGGTGTCGGCTGGGTGCCGTTCGACCCGATGCCGCGTCCGGACTCCGAGCCCCGCCCGGTGGAGGAGGACTTCCGGCCGCAGCCGGAGGATCCGCCGCCGTCGGAGGTGCCGGCGCCCACCGAGGAGCCGAGCGCCACTGCCCCGGCCGCCGCGCCCGCACCCGGCCGGAACGAGGGCGGGCTCGGCACGCCGGTGCTGGTCGGCGTCGGCGTCGGCGGCCTGCTGCTGGTGGTCGGGGCGGCGCTGGCGGCCCTGTACGCGATGCGCCGCCGGCTGACCCGCTCCCGGCTGGACGCCGGTGACCCGGGCGAGCGGGTCGCGGGCGCGTGGCGGGAGCTGACCGACGCGCTGCGGCTTGCTGGGCACCCGGCCGGGCCGGACCTGGCGGCGGCGGAGGTCGCCGAGCGGGCCCGCTGGACGCTCGCCGAGGCCCGCGCGGCGCGGTCCGGAGACGGCGCGGCCGGGCTCACGGACCGGACCGGGGACGGCGCGGCGGCCGGTGGCCCGGACGATGCGGCGGTCGACGAGCTGGCCGCTCTGCTCAACCAGGCGGGCTTCGCGCCGGGCAGCGTCACGCCGGAACAGGCTGAGCGGGCCGCACGGCTGAGCGCCGGCTTCGCCGGCGCGCTGCGGGCGGCGCGGTCCCGGTGGGGGCGGCTGCGGTGGACGATCCACCCGGGTCCGCTGCGGTGGCGCCGCTGACGGACCGGCTGGGCGTCGGCGCGCGGCTGGCTGCCCGCTGTGCTGCCGGCCGGCCCGGCAGGGAGCTGCCGCGACGTGCCGGGCTCAGCGGTCGGCGGCGCGCAGCTTCCGGACGAGCTTGCGCAGCCCGGCCTGCCAGCCGTCCGGGTCCTCGGCGCGGCGGCGGGCGTAGTCGGCGACCTCCGGGTGCGGCAGGATCAGGAACCGCTCCTCGGCCAGCCCGGCGACGACCGCGTCGGCGACCTGGTCCGGGGTGAGGATCGCCCCGGACGCGGCGATCACCCGCGCGCCCAGGTGCCCCTCGGCGAGACCGTCGGCGAGCATCGGGGTGTCCACGCCCTGCGGGCACAGCGCGCTGACCCGGATGCCGGCGTCCCGGTAGGTGATCGCCAGCCACTCGGCGAAACCGACGGCGGCGTGCTTGGTGGCGGTGTACGGGGCGTCGCCGACAGCCGTGAGCACACCCGCCGCCGAGCAGGTGAGCAGCAGGTGTCCCTGGCCCCGGCGGAGCATCCCGGGCAGTACGGCGCGGGCGCTGTGCAGGTGCCCGAGCACGTTCACCCGCCACGCCCGGTCCCAGTCCGCGTCGGGCGCGTCGATGCCACCGCCGGTGGCCACGCCGGCGTTGGCGCAGAACAGATCGATCCGGCCGTGACGGCGCTCGGTCTCCTCGACGAGGGCGCGTACGGCCGCCTCGTCGGTGACGTCGAGCCCGGCACCGCTGGCCACCGGGCCGATCGCCCCGGCCGTGGCGCGGGCCGCGTCGGCGGCCAGGTCGGCCAGGACGACGGCGGCGGCGCCCTCGGCGGCGAACCGGTGGCCCAGTGCCGCGCCGATCCCGCCGGCCCCGCCGGTGATCACCACCACCCGGTCGGTCAGGTTCATCTCAGGCCACCTTCCCGGGGGCGAGCCGCGGCAGCAGGTCCATCCAGGCCGCCGCGCCGCCCTCGGTGATCTCGGGCGTGGGCAGCACCGCGAGCACCGGCACGTCGACGCCGTTGTCGGCGTACCGGCGGACGGCGGCCACGCACTGCTCGGGCGAGCCGTGCAGCACCAGCGCGTCGACCACCTCGTCCGGTACGGCGGCGGAGGCGCCCCGCCGGTCCCCCGCGGCCCACGCCTGCCACATCGGGCCGAGCGAGTCCGCGCGGCCCAGCCACCTGTGGAAGGCGGCGTACGCGGGCACCGTCAGGTAGCCGGTGATCATGCGGCGGCCCAGCGCGCGGGCGTAGGCGGTGTCCTCGGTGGGGCAGACGAAGATGCGGGCGGCGACGTCGAAGCCGGGCCGGCGCTCGCCCACCTCGGCGAGCGCGGTCGGCACGTCGTCGGCGGCCAGCCAGTTGAGGATCACCCCGTCGGCCTCGGCGGCGGCCAGGCGCAGCATGCCGGGGCGCAGCGCGGCCAGCAGGACCGGCGGCGGCACGCTGGGCGGGCGCTCCAGCGCGAACCGCCGGACGGCGAACGTGTCGAACGCGCCGTCGACGGTCTCGCCGCGCAACGCGGCCCGCAGGAAGCGCAGCACGTCCCGGGTGCGTTTGAACGGCTCGTCGAATCCGATCGCGTTCCAGTCCCGCACCAGCACCGGCGACGAGGCGCCGACGCCGAGCGCGAAGCGGCCCGGCGCGGCCTCGGCGAGCGCGGCGGCGCTCATCGCGAGCAGTCCCGGCCCCCGGGTGAACACCGGCGTGATCGCGGTGCCGAGCCGCAGCCGCGGCGACCAGGCGGCGGCCAGGGCCAGCGGGGTGAACGCGTCCGCGCCGGCCACCTCCGACGACCAGACGTCGGTGAACCCGGCGTCGTCCAGAGCCGCGTAGACCGCGGCGTGGTCGGCGAGCGGAATACCGCCCAGCGGCACGGTCATGCCCCATCGGTTCGTCACCCGTCGATGGTGCCCGTCCGGCACCGCCGGGAGCAAGATCCAGGCGGATATGGGTGATCCGCACCGTGTCGCCGGGAAAGAGTGTTACGACTGCCGCATGAGTCGGACCGGGGACGGGGCCCGGCGGTGAGGACCGCCGAGCCGGCCGCGCTGCGCACGTCCGGCGGCGGGCCCGACCGGGCCACGTTCCTGGAGCTCTTCTTCGACCTGGTGTACGTGTTCGCGCTGACCCGGGTCTCGGCGCGCGCCTTCGAGGATCTGGCGCTGGAGGGCGGGCAGACCGGCTGGGCGGCGGTGACCGGCGGCGGCAAGACGCTGCTGTTGCTGCTCGCGCTCTGGGCCGTCTGGCAGGGCACGGCGTGGACCACCAGCCGCTACGACCCGCACCACCTGTGGTTGCAGGTCATCGTGATCACCGCGTTGATCTCGGCGATGGTGATGGGAGTGGCGATCCCCCGCGCGTTCAGCCACAGCGGCCTGATGTTCGCCACCGCGTACGTGGTGGCGCAGGTGACCCGGCCGGCGATCCTCGTGCTGGTGCTGCACAAGCAGCAGTACCGGCGGCTCAAGCTGCGCATGCTGATCACGTTCTGCGCCACGGGCGTGCTCTGGCTGACCGGCGCGGTGCTGCCGGGCAGCGCCCGGGTGGTGCTGTGGACGACGGCGCTGCTGATCGAGTACCTCGCCGCCCGGTTCGGCTGGCCGGTGCCCGGCCTGGGCCGCTCGACGGTGTCCCGGTGGGACATCCACGGCGAGCACCTGGCCGAGCGCTACCAGCAGATCTTCCTGGTCGCGCTCGGCGAGACGATCCTGCTCGCCGGCCTGTCGTTCACCCGCTCCCCCACCAGCCCCGGCATGGTCACCGCGTTCGCCGTCGCGCTGGCCACCTCGGTGCTGCTGTGGCGGATCTACGTGCAGCGGGCCGGGAAGATCCTGGGCGAGGCGGTGACCCGGGCCGCTCATCCCGCCACCATCGGCCGGTCCGCCGCCGACACCCACCTGGTCATGGTGATCGGGGTGGTCGCCACCGCGATCGGCTACGAACTGGTCATCGAGCACCCGGCCGGGCACAACGAGCTGCCCTGGCTGGCCGTGATCCTCGGCGGACCGGCGCTGTTCCTGGCCGGCCGGGCCCGCTTCGAGTACGAGGTGTTCGGCCGCGTCTCCCCGTCCCGGCTGGTGGGGATCGCCGCGCTGCTGCTGCCCGTACCGCTGCTGGTGCGCCTCGCGCCGCTCGTCGCGGCGGTCCTCGCCGCGGTGGTCCTCACGGCGGTGGCGGTGGCCGACGCGCGCCGCGCCTGGGGCCGCCCGCCCGAGGAGGCGGCGACGCCGTTCTGAGCAGCGACGCCGGTGCGGCGCACCGCGCCCGGGCTACGATCCGCGCGTGACCTTCTCGCTCGTCGCCCGCTCCGCCGACGGGCACCTGTACGGGGTGGCGGTGGCCAGCCGCTTCCTCGCCGCCGGGGCGCTGGTGCCGGCCGCCGAGGCACTGGTGGGCGCGGTCGCCACCCAGGCGCACGCCAACCTCGCCTACCGGGCGCAGGCGCTCGCGCTGCTGCGTACCGGCGTCAGCGCCGGCGACGCGGTGGCCGGGCTGGTCGCCGCCGACCCCGGCCGCGACGACCGGCAGCTCGCCGTGGTGGGGGCGACCGGCGACGGGGCCACCTGGACCGGGCCGCGCTGCCATCCGTGGGCCGGCGGGCAGGCCGGCGACGGCTGGTCCGCGCAGGGCAACATCCTGACCGGCCCGCAGGTGATCGACGCGCTGCGCGACGCCTGGCTGGCCCGCCACGACCTGCCGTTCCCGCAGCGCATGCTGGCGGCGCTCACCGCCGGTGACGCGGCCGGCGGTGACCGGCGCGGCCGGCAGAGCGCCGCGATACTCGTGGTGCAGCGCCACGGCGGCTACGCGGGCACCGGCGACGAACTGGTGGACCTGCGTGTGGACGACCACGCCGACCCGGTCGCCGAGCTGCGCCGCCTCCTCGGCATCCACCACATGCTGTTCGGCCGCCCCGACCCGGCCACGCTGCGGGATCTCACCGGCCCGCTCGCGGCCGAGGTGGCGGAACTGCTCGCCGCCACCGGAAACCCGGTCGGCCCGGCCGGCCTGGACGACGCGCTGGCCGCCTGGACCGGTCTGGAGAACCTGGAGGAACGCTTCGTGCCCGGCCGGATCGACCCGATCGTGCTCGAGCACCTGCGGCGGTGCGCCGGGCGCTGAGCGGAGGTCAGCCGCCGAAGGCGAGCCGGCCGATGCCGGCGCGGGCCAGCTCGGCGCGCTCGTCGCCGGTCAGCGGCAGCCGCCCGGTGGCCTTGCGCAGCACGGTGAGCGCGTCCCAGCGCAGGCCCGGCGGCACCGGCACGCCGCCGGTGAGCACGCCGGCCACCACGGCCGCCGCGGGCGGGGTCAGCCACGGCGGCCGGTCCAGCGCGTCGGCCAGGTCCAGGCCGTGCACCGCGACCTCCACCACCCGGGTACGCAGGAACTCCGGCAGCGCCATCGCGTCACCGTGCCGGGTGCGTACCACCCGGCCGGGCGGCGCGGCGGCGACCGCCTCGTCGGTGGCGCGCCAGGCCCGGCCGAACTCCCCCGCCACCTCGGCCGCGCCCGGGTGCTCCCGGGCCGCCCGGCGTGCCGAGTCGACGCGGTCCCGGTCGACCGGCGGGCTGAACTTGGCCGCGCCGAAGTAGGCGGCGGCGTCGACCTCGGCCCGGGGCGGCGCGGGTTCGGCGAGCATCCCGGCCAGGCGCCCGGCTCCGGTGCTCACATGCGCGACCAGGTCGCGTACCCGCCAGGGCGGGCACGGGGTGGGCCGGTCCAGGGCCGCGTCGTCCAGGTCACGCAGCACCCGTTCCAGGCGTTCGCACTCGGCCCGGAACGCCACCCGTACGGTCTGCACCGGCGTCAGCCCTTCCATCGGGGCACCAGCCGGTGCACCACGGCCAGCACCAGCGCGGCCACCACGGCGATCGTGCCGGCGATGCCGGCCGCGCTGCCCGCGTACCCGATGAACAGCGGACGGCGGCCGAGCGCCTCGACCGGGATGGTGGAACGGTCGACGAGCCAGGACAGCGCCACCGCGGAGGCCAGCAGGGCCACCACGCCGGCGCCGCCGAGCACGGCGCCGGCCACCCGGTGCGCGTCGCCCGGCTCCACCACCGCCTGCTCCCGCTGGAAGAACAGCAGCACCAGCCCGGCGACCGCGGCCCACGCGCCGACCACCAGGTACGCGGCGACCGCGTCGCTGGGCCGGTGCCAGCCGGCGGAGAGCGTGGCGACGCCCGCCGCGGCGGCGTACCCGGCGCCGAGGAACGCACCGGCGACCCGCAGCTTGCGCGGCAGCACCAGGATCAGCGCGACCGCCACCGAGGCGGCCACTGTGGTGTGCCCGCTGGGCAGGCTGTTGCCGGCGGCGGCCCGTTCCGGGTCGATGCCGAAGTCCGGACGGACCAGGTAGTACTTGAGCAGCTGCGTGGTCACGTTGGCCCCGGCGATCAGCAGCGTCGCGGTGACGGCGAGCGCCTTGCGCCCCCGGATCAGCGCGATGAAGCCGATCACCGCGGTCGCGGCCAGCAGCGACACCACCGACATGGCGTTGAGGATCGTGTTCACCGGATCGTCGATGCGGTCCTGGCCGATCCGGTTGCCGGTGAGCGCCACCGTGTCCAGCCACTGGCCCAGTTCGGTGTGTACGGCGAAGCGCCACACCAGCCCGAACGCGGCTGTCTGGATCAGGGCCAGTACGACCAACCAGACCGCCGTCCAACCCCTCGCCGTCTCCCGCACCCGGACAACTTAGCGGTAGGCGCGCTCCGGCGCGCGGCGGAGCGCCATCGGCGGCGGCGTACGGTGAGGCGGGCGATTTCGAGGAGGTGGCGAGTGACCGGCATGCCGCAGCGGCAACCGGAGGACGGGCCGCGGCCGGAGTCGCTGGCCGACCTGCTCGGCGGCCGGCGCGGGGCGGTGGACGCGACGCTTCCTCCGCTGGCGTTCGGGCTCGGCTGGGTGCTCGGCGGCCTGGGCGGCGGCGTGCTCGCGGCGGTGCTGACCGGCACGGCGGTGGCCGGCTGGCGGTGGCGGCGCGGCGACCGTCCCCGCTCGGTGCTGGTCGGGCTGCTCGCGGTCTGCGTGGCCGCGCTCATCGCGTTGCGCACCGGCCGGGCCGCCGACTTCTTCCTGCTCCAGATCGCCGCCAACACGGCGAGCGCGCTGGCCTGGGTGGTGAGCATCGTGGTGCGGTGGCCGCTGCTGGGTGTGGTGGTCGGCACGGCGCTGGGCCAGCGGACCCGGTGGCGGCGCGACCCGGCGCTGCTGCGGGCGTACGGCCGGGCCAGCTGGGTGTGGGCCGCCACCTACGTGCTGCGGGTCGCGGTGTTCGTCCCGCTGTGGCTGTACGGGCAGGTGGTCGCGCTGACCGTGGCGCGGGCGGCGCTGACCTGGCCGCTGATCGCGGCGGCGCTGGCGGGGAGCTGGGTGGTGATCCGGCGCTCGCTGCCGGCCGGTCATCCGGGGCTGCGGCACCCGGTGGACCCGGCGGACGCGGACGGTGTGGTGGCGCGCACAGAATAATGGAGAGGCCGCCACGGGGGGAGCGGCCTCTCCGTCAAATACGGTACTCCGTCCCGGGCCCGGATGTGATCCCGTGGACCGCTGAATTTTCCGTGCCTTTTCGCGCCATGGGTCGTCGCCGGGCGGAGTGGTGGGCCGGCCGGTCCGCTGCGTCGGCCGGACGGCCGGCCCACCCGGCCTGACCGTGGGCGTCAGGCCGTTCGCCGACCCGGCCGCTCCGTTCCCCCATCGGCCGGGTCGGCCTCCTCCGCAGGCGGGCTCTGATCCGCCTGCGGAGGAGGGGTCACCTCACCCCTGCGGGAAGTAGGTGCCGTAGTCGGCGTACGCCATGGCGATGTCCGCCTGCGCCCAGAACCGGTGGTAGTTGAAGACCGGCTCGGGACCGCCGTCCAGGTACGCCTGCACCTTCGGCCAGTCCGGGTCGTTCTTGTAGAACGACCGGATGTCCAGGAAGCTCTTGCCCGGGGCGATCACGTCGCCGTTGGGCATCTTCCCGGTCCAGCCGTTGGGGACGTAGAGACCCTGGCCGTCGGCGGCGTTGTAGACGTCGTCGAAGCGCTTGTAGTCGCCGCGCTTCTCCGGCGTCGAGACGCCCTTGCTGTCGGCGGACGCCGAGAGCGCGTCCAGCAGGCCCTTGGCGGTGTCCTTCGCCGCGGTGTTGCCGGACTTGGCCGCGTACGCGATGAGCGTGCGGGCGTAGGCGCCGGCCACGCCGACGTCCTGGCCCTTGACCGTCACCTCGACGTGCAGGTTGGTGTTCGGCTGCGGGCTGCTCGGGTTCCAGTTGGCCGGCTGGCCCGTCCACTTCATGTCCGACGGGATCGACCAGTTGGTGCCGAGCGTGGTGTTGGCGATCGCCCACGGCACCCACTTGTCCAGCAGCGCCTTGGCCTTCGCGTTGCCGGTCTCCAGGTACAGCTCGGCGATGCGCTGCATCGACCAGGCCTGCATGCCGAACCACTGGTTCGACGGCGGGTCGTTGTAGACCGGGTCGACGTCGTAGAACATGCCGTAGAAGGTGGCGGTGCCGGCCGGCGGCTGGGCGTAGCTGCCGTCCCAGCTGTTGGTGGCGCCACCAGCGATGCCGCCCTCGGCGGACTGGAGCCAGGTGTAGAACTCCAGCTGCCGGTCGAGGCTCTTCTGCCAGTCGGAGGCCGCGGTCGGCGACTTCGGCTTCAGCTCCGCGACGTTGGTCATGATCCAGGCCGCGAACGGGTTCTGGTAGCCGAAGTGGCTGTGGCTGGAGCCGATCCGCCACGACCAGTTCTGCGAGGCGTCGTACGCGCCACCCCAGGCGTAGTACCAGGAGAGCAGGTAGTGCGCCGAGTCACGGCCGCTGGCGGCCGGGCAGGTGGACGCCCCGACGCAGTTGCCGATCTTCTTGAAGTACTTGTCGAACAGCGCGTAGCGCAGGTAGTCGCCCATCTTGGCGGCCTTGGCCACGGTGGCCGCCACGTCGGCCTGCTTGCCCTGCGCCTTGGCCCAGGTCAGCGCCCAGTAGGCGGCCTGGACGGCACGCGCGTCGGCGTCCGGGGCGTTGGTGTACTTCCACTGCTTGGCCGGGGCGCTGGACTCCTTGACGAACAGGTCCAGGTAGCCGTTCGGGCCGCCGTGCTTGAACGTGTCGCAGGACGGCTGCGGCACGGTCTCCCACACCGACTCCTGGGTGCCCCGCTGGAAGGTGTTGATGTAGGCGGGCCGGGTGGTGCCGTCGCCGCAGCGGCCGTAGCCGTAGGTGTTGTCCACGTCGAGCAGCCAGTGCATGCCGTAGATGTCACCGGTGCCGTAGGTGGACTGCAGCTCCGAGCGCAGCGGGTCCTGGCCGACCGGGACGTTGGCGTCCAGTGTCGACGGGTACTGGCTGGGCAGGTTGTGCTCGGCGGCGTACTGCGGGGTGCCGGGCGAGCCGGCGGTGGCCTGGTCGGCGTGCGACGGGATGATGTACTTCTCCATTACCGTCCAGGCGTTGTTGAACGGGGCCCAGTTCTGGGTGACGCGGCCGTACTGCGCCTCCAGCCAGAGCCAGAAGCTGAACGCCTCCGAGGTGGTCTCGTGGCCGTGGTCGGGCGCCTCGACGATGAGCGTCTCGATCGAGTGGTACGGCACGCCCTCGGGGCTGAAGTAGCCCGAGTTCTTGATCTTGCCGTACTGGTCGAGGAACTTCGTGATGTAGGCGTTGTCGCCGCCGGGGGTGTCGTTGTCCGCCTCGGTGGCGACGACGGAGATCGGGGCGTAGCCGGTGGCCGACGCGGTGATCGTGGCGGTGCCGCCGACCGTGTCGGAGTCCTCCGCGGCCGACACCGTGGCGGTGACGCCGGTGCTCCAGTTGCTCGAGGTGAGCGTCAGCGTGGACGGCGAGACCGTGATGTCGCTGTCACCGGTGACGGCGAGGGTCACCGGCACGTTGGCGGTGGGCGCCGCGCTGAGCGTGTACCGGACCGTGGCGCTGCCGCCCTCGGCGACGGTGACCGCGGACGGGCTGGCGACCAGCCTCGGCCCGCTCGCCGCGGTGACCGTGAACGACTTCTCCGAGACGGCGGTGCCGCCCGCGTTGTCGTACGCCTTGGCCTGCACGGTGTAGCTGCCGGCCGGCAGGTCGAGCAGGTCGTAGCCGTACGGCGCGGTGGTGTCGGTGTTGACCAGCAGGCCGTTGCGGTAGAACTCGACCTTGCTGATGGTGCCGTCGGCGTCGCTCGCGGTCGCGGTCAGCGGCACGTCCGCCGGCGCCTCGAACGGGCCGGACGGCACGCTCAGGGAGACCGTCGGCGGCTGGTTGGTCTGCGCGCCGTTGCAGGCGACCCCGTTGAGGGTGAACGCGGTGGGCTTCGGGTTGCTGCCGCTGTAGCTGCCGTTGAAGCCGATGCTGGTGGACGCGCCGGTGGGCAGGCTGCCGTTCCACGACTCGTTCGTGGCGGTGACCTCGCTGCCGGACTGGCTCCACCGGGCCGACCAGCCCTGGGTCACGCGCTGGCTGCTGTTCGGGAAGGCGAACTTCAGCGACCAGTTGTTCAGCGCGTCGCCCAGGTTCTTGATGGTGACGTTGGCGGTGAACCCGTTGTTCCAGTCGTTCGTCGCATAGGTCACGTCGCAGGCGGGTGCGGCCTGTGCGGCGCCCGCGGGCAGGGCCACCCCGCCTATGACGAGGGCGGTGGCGGCGACCATCGCCGTACGGCGACGTCTGGCCAGAAGTCTCATGTGGGCGGTGTCTCCTCGGACCGGGCCGGGACCGTGGGCCCCGGCGGGGCGCCTCCACGCGCCGACGGGGCGTACGCGGGGGGACGGAGGCGTCCGGAAAGGTGGTCGTCCCGGCCGTGCCGGGGATCGGGGCGCCGCACCGGTTCGTCACCGGGTGCCCTCGGCGGCCCGCGCTCGCGTTCACTGGCTCCGCGTGGCGTGACGAGAGTGTGACATGGAAGCGCTCCCACCACAACGGCCAGCGTAGATACGCGCTTCCATGTTTCGATCTCGTTTAGGGGCTTTTCCAAACCCGTGACGGGCGTTACAGTCGCAGCATCGCCGATGGGAGCGCTTCCATCGACGGAGATGCAAGTACTGGATCGCCGGGTACACCCGTGCCCGGCGCATCGGCCCAGAGGCCGACGGCGGACCAGCCCGGACGCCGCCGCCGGCCGCCACCCGCCAGACGGAGGGAGGTGGAACCAGAGCCACTCGCGTGGCCCGGCTCCCGCGCGACGCGCACGACGGACGCCAATTCCACTTCGTGCGTGTGTGCACCATCGGTGGGGACGGGGGTTGCCCTCCCCCGTCCCCACACTAAACCCCCGTTGTCGACGGCAAAAGAGGCCGACGGGACAGGCGTGCCACGCCACCCGGACGGCCTTTCTCGCTATCTGCCCCACCCCTCGCCGCTCACGCCGCCGCGAGCGACGTTCCCGAGCGACGCCCCCGCCCACCCACTTTCCGGCCGCCCGCCGGCCGCGCCGCACCTCGCCGCGACCGCCGGATCGGGGCCGGCCGCTCCCTGGCTATGATGGGAGCGCTCCCGGCCCAGGGCGGCCCGTCACTCCGAGGAGAAACCTCATGTCGTTACTCACCCGACGGCGCCTGCTCCGCCGCGCCGCCCTGTCCGCGACCGCGGCCGGCGCGGCCCGGACCGGGCTCGCCGGCACCACCGCGGCCGGGATCGCCGCGCCGACCGTCGCGCTCGGCGGCTGCGACAGCCCGCCCGAGCGCACCACCGACCCGGAGCCGGACCGCGGGCTGCGTTTCCCGGACGGCTTCGTCTGGGGAGCGGCGACCTCGGCGTACCAGATCGAGGGGGCCGCGAAGGAGGACGGGCGGGGTGAGTCCGTCTGGGACACCTTCAGCCACACGCCGGGCCGGATCCGCAACGGCGACACCGGCGACGTCGCGGCCGACCACTACCACCGGTACGCGCAGGATCTGGACCTGATGCGCGACCTGGGGCTGCACAGCTACCGCTTCTCCATCTCCTGGCCCCGCATCCAGGCCGACGGCTCCGGCCGTCCCAACCAGCGCGGGCTCGACTTCTACCGCCGCCTGGTGGACGGGCTGCACGAGCGCGACATCGCGCCGATGGCCACCCTGTTCCACTGGGATCTCCCCCAGGCCCTCCAGGACGCCGGCGGCTGGGAGAACCGGGACACCGCCGAGCGCTTCGCCGAGTACGCCGACGTGGTGTTCCGCGCCCTCGGCGACCGGGTGCCGGTCTGGCTGACCATCAACGAGCCGAAGACGGTGGTGCAGAACGGCTACATCTGGGGCCACCACGCGCCGGGCATCCGCGACGAAGGCGCGGCGTACCTGGTCGCCCACCACCTCCAGCTCGCCCACGGCCTCGCCGTGCAGGCGCTGCGCGCCTCCGGCGGCACCGGCCGGATCGGCCCGGCGCTCAACCTGCACCCCTGCTACCCGGCCGACGACTCGCCCGAGTCGGCCGCCGCGACCCGCCTCTACGACGGCTACGAGAACCGCCTCTACCTCGACTCGACCTTCAAGGGCGCGTACCCGCAGGACGTGCTGGACGACCTCGGCCCGGACAGCCGGATGGTCCGCGGCGTCCGCGACGGCGATCTGAAGATCATCTCCAGCCCGGTCGACCTGCTCGCCGTGCAGTACTACACGCCGATCTACGTCACCGGCGACGGCGGCATGGTCCGCAAGTGGCCCACCTCCGAGGCGGAGTGGCAGCAGATCTACCCGGAGGGGATGTACGACATCCTGACCCGGGTCACCCGCGACTACGGCCGGGTGCCGATCACCATCACCGAGAACGGCCTGCCCTGCCCGGACGTGCCCGGCCCGGACGGCAACGTCGACGACGCGGGGCGCGTCACCTTCCTGCGCGACCACTTCGCCGCCGCCCACCGGGCCATCGGCGACGGGGTGCCGCTGGAGAGCTACCACGTCTGGTCGCTGCTGGACAACTTCGAGTGGGCCGAGGGGTACGAGCAGCGCTGGGGCCTGGTCTACGTGGACTACGCCAGCCAGCGGCGGGTGCTCAAGCGCAGCGCCCACTGGTACCGCGACGTGATCCGCCGCAACGGCCTGTGAACCGGCGCGCGCCCCGGCCGGCGGTGTGCCGGCCGGGGCGCACACCGGCTGGATCAGCGCGGCAGCGCCTGCTGGAGTTCGGCGCGCAGCGCCGGGGTGAGCATCTCGCCCGCCTGCTTGGCCAGCCGCGCCATCTCGTAGCCGACCACGCCGATGTCGGCGTCCGCCGCAGCCAGCGTGGCCAGGATCGAGCCGTCCCGGATCTGCATCACCAGGAAGTAGCCACGCCCCATCTCGACCACCGTCTGCTTGACGACGTCACCGTCGAACATCTGGGCCGCACCGGCGGTGATGCTCATCAGGCCGGAGGTCACCGCGGCGAGCTTGTCCGCGTGGTCGCGCGGCAGGTGCGCCGAGATCGCCACCAGGAGCCCGTCGGAGGACACCACCACCGCGTGCGCCACCCCGGGAACGCGCTCCGCGAACGCGGTCACCAGCCAGCTCAGGTCGCGTGCCTCCTGGCTCAACGTCGTCACTGTCGTCGTCCTCCTTCATCGCGCGGCAGGTACATCTCGGTGGTCTCCTCGGCCTCGGCCCGCCGTACCCCGCCGTAGAGGCGCGACAGCATGCCGCCGACCGCCTCCGGGTCCGGCTCGTGCCGCACCACCGGACGGTCGGCCGGGGCGGCCGAGGTGAGCTGGGCCATCGGCACGCGTACCGGCAGGCCCCGCTCGTTCGTCCCTCCGGTCACCGGCGTCGCCGCCGGTGCCGGCGTCACACCCAGCGCCGACGCGGCCGGCCCCTGCCGGCTGAACCACCCGCCGCCCGCCGCCCCGGCGTCCGGCATGAGCACGTCCTCGGCCCGTCCCGGGCGGGGACGTGGCGCGGTCACCGGCGCGGCGGCCGGCGCCGGCGCACCGGCCCCGGCATCGGTCCCGTCACCCAGCGGCAGCCCGGTCAGCGGGGACACCGGCAGCGCCGCGGGCTGGCCCGGCGCCGGACGCCATCCGGCCACCGGCAGTTCGGCGGTCGCCGCGGCGAGCGCACCGGACGCGGTGACCGGGCCGGTGAGCATCGGCGGCACCGTCCCGCGTACGAGCCGATCCGGCGCCGGCCGGCCCGGCTCCGGCGCGGGCGCCTCGGCCAGCAGCTCGACCGGGATCCGCACCCGGGCCACCAGGCCCTCCCGGCCCGAGCTCAACCACACCTGTACGCCGTGCCGGGCGCTGAGGTGGCTCACCACGAACAGGCCCATCCGTTCCGAGGCCGACACGTCGGCGGCCGGCGGCTCGGCGAGCACCGTGTTCGCCTCGGCCAGCGCCGACGGGCTCATGCCCAGCCCTTCGTCGACGATCTGCACGAGCGCGCCCCGGCCGTCCGGCTCGACGACCACCCGCACCGCTGTCTCCGGGCGGGAGAAGGCGGTGGCGTTCTCCAGCAGCTCCGCGAACAGGTGCACCAGGTCGCCCACCGCGTGCCCGACGACGTGCAGGTCGGTCCGGTTCTCGTGGCGCACCCGCTGGTACTGCTCGATCTCCGCGCTCGCGGCCAGCAGCACCGCGCCCAGACCCACCGGGCGGTTCCACCGCCGGGTCGACTCGCTGCCGGCCAGCACCAGCAGGCTCTCGTCGTTGCGGCGCATACGGGCGGCGAGGTGGTCGAGCTTGAACAGGTTCTCCAGCTGTTCCGGGTCGCTCTCCTCGCGTTCGAGCTCGTCGAGCAGCTCCAGCTGCCGCTCGACGAGCACCTGGCTGCGCCGGGCCAGGTTGACGAACATGGCGTTGACGTTGCGCCGCATCATCGCCTGCTCGACCGCCACGTCGACGGCGCTGCGGTGCACCGCCACGAACGCCTCCGCCAGCTCGCCGATCTCGTCGTGCGAGTCGATCACCGAGGGCGGCACGTCGATCGCGCCGACCGGACGGTCCACAGTGCGCAGCCGTTGCAGTGTCAGCGGCAGGTCCACCTGCGCGATCCGCAGTGCCTGGCCGCGCAGCTGCCGCATGGCGCGGGCCACCGACCGGCCGACCAGCAGCGAGATCAGCACCGCCACCAGGAGCACCGTGGCGATCGCGCCGGCCACCAGCAGCGTGTCGCGCAGCTGGCGGGCGCTGGCGTCGTCGGCCTGGCGTACCGCGTCGCCGACGATCTCGCTCTCCAGCTGGCGGAACAGCTCCTGCCGCTGCTCGCTGGCCGCCCACCACTGGGTCGCGTCGAGCAGGGCCGGCTTCGCGTCGCCGCCGCCGGGCAGCGTCCGCTCCTCCATCCGGGTGGCGGCGACGAAGGCCGGATCGACCGAGGTGCGGTCGTAGCGGCTGATCTGGTCGGCGGTCGCCGCGACCCGGAACGCGCCGAGCGCGGTGAGCTGCTGGGCCCGCAGGTCGCTGAGTGTCACCTGGTCGTCGGGCTCGTACCGGCCGGACCGGGCGGCGGCGTAGAGCTCCGCGCGGATGCGCGAGGACAGCTCCTTGACCCGGGACAGCTGCACGTACCGCAGCACCGCCTCGGTCAGCTCCTGCCGGCCGCCGCCGGGCGACGGCTCGGCCAGCAGGCTCAGCAGCGCCGCGATCGACCGGTGGTAGTTGCTCAGCACGGTGTCGCTGGAGAGCACCGCCGGCGCCACCGCCGCCCGGATGTTCACCACCTGGTCGTACGCCTCGAGCGCCTCGGAGTAGGAGACCCGCCAGGCGGCGTCCGCGTCGGCCAGCGGCGCGGCCGCGACGCGCAGCTCGGCCATCGCCCGGTCGGTGGCCTCCTGAAGCGGTCTGAGCGCGGCGACCGCGGCGTCCCGGTCGGTGCCGCCACGGCGCAGCGCGGCCAGTTCGCCCGCCGTGCGGTCCCGCTCGTGCTGGAGCCGGTCGACGGCGGTGGAGATCTGCCGGCCGATGCCGACCTGCTCGGCGAAGGCGCTCAGCGTGGTGGCCTGCCCGACCAGCCCCCGGGTCTGGATGCCGGCCAGGACGAGGAACGCCAGTGACGGGATCACCAGCACCGTGGCGAGCTTGGTGCCCATCCGCCAGTCCCGCAGCCGGAACCCGGAGCGCCGCCGGTGCGGTGCAGGGGCCGCGCCGCGAACCGGGTCGGGACCTGCGCCCACGGTTGCCTCCTCGTCCCGCCCCACCACGTCGGGGAGCGGAGTCCATCCAATCAGGCCGTCGGTCGGTGTCAACGGCCGCCCGGACGGCATGACCAGGACGGTCAGCGCCGCGGGTGGACGGTCACGCGTGCGAGGCGGCCTCGTCCGTCCGGACGATCCCGGCGATCCCGTCCGCCTCCGCGAGCCGGCCGAGCGCGACGAGCGCCGCGCCCGTCGCACCGATCTCCGGGTTGCGTTGCCAGCACACCCGGCGGGGCGCGAGCACGTCGAGGAACGCCCCGCGCCACCACGGCGAGGCGGTCAGCGCCCCACCGCCGAGGATCACCTCCATCGGCTCGCCGATACCGGCCTCCAGCACCGTCAGGTCGTCGGCGACGAGCCGGCACAGGCCGCTCATCAGCCCGGCCAGGATGTCCACGGCGGTGGTGCCGAAGCTGAGTCCGCGCAGCTCCCCCGAGCCCGCCGGGGCGACACCCGGTGGCCGGTCGCCGCCGAAGCGGGGGTTGGCCCGCGCCGGACCGGCGACGCGGTCCAGCGCCGCCTCCAGCTCCGGGCCCTCCGGCAGCCGCAGCTCGCGCGCCGCCCAGGCGAACAGGTTGCCGCCGCTGGAGTACGCCGCGCCGGTCACCACATGGTTGTGGTCGACCCGGTACCGCCAGAGCTGCTCGGGCAGCGGCGGGGGCTCCGTGCCGGCCGGCACGGACTGGATCATGCGGACCGCCGCGGAGGTGCCGACGGTCACCGCCGCGCGGGTCGGGTCGACGCAGCCCGAGCCGACGTTGGCGGCCGCGCCGTCGCCGACCGGCGACGCCCACCGCGCGCCGGCCAGCTGCGGCCAGCGCCGCGCGTACGCCGCGTTCAGCCGGCCGTACCAGCCCTCCGGGGCCAGCGGCAGCAACCGGTCCGGGCGTACGCCGGCCAGCTCGCACGCCTCCGGATCCCAGTCCAGGCGGCGCAGGTCGAGCAGCCCGGTACCGGAGGCCAGCGAGATCGACATCGGCGCGTCGTCGAGCAGCGTGCCGAGCGCGTACTCGGCGAGCCCGGTGAAGCGTGCGCACCGATCGACGCGCTCGCGCAGCCAGGGCAGCCGCACCGACCAGTAGCAGCGGTGCCACCAGGTGCCGGTACGCCGGTGGAAGTCCGCCGGGTCGGCCGGGCCGGTCGCCCCGGCCGCCGGCTCCGGCCGGGTGTCCAGCCAGGTCAGCACCGGCCCCGCCGGTGTGCCGTCGGGCGCCAACGGCAGCACCGAGTGCCACTGCGCGGAGGTGGCCACGAGGTCCACGTCCCGCAGGTGCCCACCGGCGGCCAGCTCGTCCAGGCACTCCACCAGGCACGCGAGGTAGGCCGGGCCGTCGAGCGTCCCGCTGCCGTCGTCCCCGGTGACCAGGTGCACCCGGCGCCGGGCCAGCGCGCCCGGGCGCGGCACGGCGTCCGCGTCGAGCACCAGGCCGCGCACCGAGGAGGTGCCCAGATCCAGAGCGAGAATGTCCATCGCCGGTCAACCTACCCGGCGGGACCGGCGGCTACGCCAAGATCCGTACCCGGTGCCGCGCGATCGGGTTCCACGGCGCCTGTCGATCGCGTACAGTGACCGTCATGCCCGCGCACCTGTCCTGCTGGTGGCCCGCCGACCCGGCGGCCCACCCCCGCGCGTAGCTTCCCCACGCGGCCGCCCGACGAGGCGGCCGCCGGTCTCCCCCGGCATCCCGGGTCGCCTTCACCGGCGGCCACCGGCCCACCGAGGAGACCCGATGACCCGCCTGTCCGACCCGCTCGCCGCCGTCGCGGCCGGCCGCGACCCCGGCCCGTTCGCGCTCGTCCGCCGCGAGGGCGCCGACCACGTCGACCTGTTCACCGGCCCGGTACGCACCGCCGGCGAGCTCGCCGACCTGCCGCTGCCCGAGGACGGCGCCGGTCCGCACACGCTGGCCCTGGTGCCGTTCCGGCAGGTCACCGAACGCGGTTTCGAGTGCGTCGACGACGGGCTGCCGCTGGAGTTCCTGGCGGTCGAGACGCACCGGCGGATACCGCTGGCCGACCTGCTCGACGACCTGCCCGACGCCGAGGTACGCACCCGCGACGCCGGCTTCGACATCGCCGACGACGAGTACGCGGCGATCGTGGAACGGGTGCTGACCGACGAGATCGGCCGGGGCGAGGGGGCGAACTTCGTCATCCACCGCACCATGCGCGCCACCGTGCAGGGCGACCCGCTGGCCGCGGCCCTGGCCGCGCTGCGCCGGCTGCTGCTGCGCGAGCGGGGCGCGTACTGGACGTTCCTGGTGCACACCGGCGCCCGGATCCTGGTCGGCGCCAGCCCGGAGCGGCACGTCAGCGTCGCCGACGGGCTGGTCGAGATGAACCCGATCAGCGGCACGTTCCGGCACCGGGGCGAGACCGTCGACCGGGCTGAGCTGCTGCGCTTCCTGCACGAGGAGAAGGAGGTGGAGGAGCTGTACATGGTGCTGGACGAGGAACTGAAGATGATGGCCGTGGTCGCCGAGCACGGCGGCCAGGTGGTCGGGCCGTACCTGAAGGAGATGGCGCACCTGGCGCACACCGAGTACCTGCTGGCCGGACGCTGTTCCCGGGACGTGCGCGACGTGCTGCGGGAGACCATGTTCGCGCCCACGGTCACCGGCAGCCCGATGGAGAACGCCTGCCGGGTGATCGCCCGGCACGAGCGCACCGGCCGGCGCTACTACGCCGGGGTGCTCGCCCTGCTGGGCCGCGACGAGCAGGGCCGGCAGACGCTGGACGCGCCGATCCTGATCCGTACCGCCGAGATCTCCCCCGAGGGCGCGCTGCGGGTGCCGGTCGGCGCGACGCTGGTCCGGCACTCGACCACCGCCGGGGAGGTGGCCGAGACCCACGCGAAGGCGGCCGGTGTGCTGGCCGCGCTCGGTCTCGGCCCGGACGCGCCGCGCTCCGCCACCGAGCCGGCCGTCCGGTACGCCGACGACCCCGAGGTACGCGCCGCGCTGGCCGCCCGCAACGCCCCGCTGGCCCGGTTCTGGCTGGAGCAGCGGGAACCGGGCGCGATCGCGCTGCGCGGGCTGGCCGGGCGCCGGGCGCTGATCGTCGACGGTGAGGACACGTTCACCGGCATGCTCGCCCACCAGCTCGGCGCGCTGGGCCTGGCGGTGACCCGGCGGGACTGGCCGGACCCGGGCCCGCTGGACGGCTACGACCTGGTGGTGGTCGGCCCCGGCCCGGGTGACCCGCGGGACGCGACCGCGCCGAAGATGGTGGCGCTGCGGGCGCTGCTGACCGAGCTGCTCGCGTCCGGCCGGCCGACGCTCGCGGTGTGCCTGGGCCACCAGTTGCTCGCCGGGCTGCTGGGCCTGCCGCTGCACCGCCGCGACGCGCCGTACCAGGGGTTGCCGCGGGACGTGCCGGTGTTCGGGACGACCCGCCGGGTCGGGTTCTACGCCAGCTTCACCGCGCTCGCCGACGCCGACCGGGTGGCCGGACCGTACGGCCCGGTCGAGGTGTCCCGCGACCCGGCCGACGGCGCGGTGCACGCGCTGCGCGGCGCGGGCTTCGCCGGGGTGCAGTTCCACCCGGAGTCGGTGCTGAGCCAGGACGGCACGAGGGTTCTGGCGGACCTGCTCGGGCATCTGCTCGACCGGCCGGCGCTGAGCGCGCATGGAGCGGCCGATCGCGGGTAGGGCACTGGCGACCGGTGGTCCGGACGGGTTCGAGAGCCCCCGTCCGGCCACCGGTCGCCAGCCGGGTCACCCGGCCATGCCCCGCTTCAGCGCGGCGCCCATCAGCACGGCCCGCTTGGCGGTGAGCGCGGTCGCGGACAGTGCCACGTGGTCCGGGGCGACCTCGCCGTTGTTGCTGGTGTGCGAAGCGCCGTACGGGTTGCCGGCGACGAACTGGCTCGGGTCGGTGTAGCCGGGGGTCACCACGATGCCGCCCCAGTGGTAGAAGACCGTGTACATCGACAGCAGCGTCGCCTCCTGGCCGCCGTGCGACGTGGCGGTCGAGGTGAACCCGCTGTAGACCTTGTCCGCGAGCGCGCCGGCGGCCCAGAGCGGGCCGGTGGTGTCGATGAACTGCTTGAGCTGAGCGGCGATCATGCCGTACCGGGTCGGCGAACCCATGATGATCACGTCGGCCCACGCCAGGTCGTCCGGCTGCGCCTCCATCACGTCCTGGGTCTCCAGCTGGTGCGCCTGCCAGCCGGAGTTGGAGCGGATCGCCTCGTCGGGCGCCAGCTCACGTACCTTGCGCAGACGCACCTCGGCGCCGGCCTCCCCCGCCGCCTCGACCGCCGCCTGCGCCATCTGGTAAGTGATGCCGGTCGCGCTGTAATAGATCACCGCGACCTTGACCTGGCCATCCATCAGACGTTCCCTCCTCGTCTCGGGTCAGCTCCCGCGACTACCCGTTGCTTCTTCCGTCAAACTCAGCCCGTGGCATGCTCTCCGGGTGGAGATCCGCGTTGCCACATCGGCCGACTGGCCGCTGATCTGGCCGTTCCTGCGTGAGATCGTGGCGGCCGGCGAGACGTACACCTGGCCCCGCGACGTCACGGAGCAACAGGCCCGCAAGCTCTGGATGCCGCCGGCGCCGGCACGGACGGTGGTCGCGGTGGCGCCGGACGGCGCGGTGCTCGGCTCGGCCAAGCTGGCACCCAACCAGGGCGGCCCCGGCGACCACGTCGCGAACGCCTCGTTCATGGTCGCCCCGGCCGCCGCCGGGCGCGGCGTCGGCCGGGCGCTCGCCGCGCACGTGCTCGACGCGGCCCGGGCCGACGGCTACCGGGCCATGCAGTTCAACGCCGTGGTGGCCACCAACACGCGGGCCGTCGAGCTGTGGCGGTCGCTGGGCTTCGAGGTGATCGGCCGGGTGCCGGAGGGCTTCCGGCACCCGGCCCGGGGGTACGTCGATCTGCTGGTCATGCACCGGCGCCTGGACTGAGCGTGCCTCAAGATTTGCGCAAGTTCCGCCGGCAACCGCTGTCCCCGCCCAGCTCGCACGGGATGCTGGTCGAACCGGCGCCGGCCGCAGCGGCCGCCCCCGCGCCGGGATCCTGAACGGGGGATCGCGCTGGTGTCGGCAGCGCCGCCGGCGCAGCGCGATCAGGGGCTCCGGCGCAGCGCGATCAGGGGGGGCTGTCATACCCCCGGCCTACCCTGACACCCGTGACCGTACGCCTCAACCGCGCCGAGGCGCTCGCGCTGCGGATGACCGGCCTGCTGCTGCGCCCGCACCCCACCGCCCGCCCGCGGGGCGTCGCCGACGTGGTCGAGTGGTTCGGCGCCATGCAGGCGCAGGACGCGGCGAGCGGGCTGTGGTCGCTCGGCGTACGCCTGCCCGGCGCCACCCAGGACGACGTCCGCGCGGCGCTGGAGCGGCGCGAGGCGCTGCGCACCTGGCCCATGCGCGGCACCGTGCACCTGGTCCCGGCGCGCGACGCGCGGTGGATGCTTGAGCTGACCGGGGTACGGACGCTGGCCGGCGTCGCCGGGCGGTGGCGGCAGCTCGGGCTCACCGTCGCCGACGGCGAGCGGGCCTGTGACGTGCTGGGCGCGGCGCTGACCGGCGGTGGCCGGCGCGCCCGCGCCGGGTGCGTGGCGGCGCTGCGCGCCGCCGGGCTGGACACGGACGGTCAGCGCGGCTACCACCTGCTCTGGTACGCCAGCCAGCGCGGCGTCACCTGCATCGCCCCGCACGTCGGCACCGAGCAGACGTTCGCCCTGCTCGACGAGTGGGCGCCCGACCCGCACCGCCCGGAGCACGACGAGGCGCTGGCGCTGCTGGCGCACCGCTACGTGCGCGGCCACGGCCCGGTGACCCGGCACGAGCTGGCCCGGTGGACCGGCCTGACCCTCACCGACGCGACCCGGGCGATCACCCTGGCCGGTGACCTGCTCGCCCCGGCCGAGGTCGACGGCGAGCCGGCCGTGGTCGACGCCGCGCTGCTCGACGCGCCGCGCGCGCCGGTCGACGACCTGCACACGCTGCCCGGCTTCGACGAATACCTGCTCGGCTTCAAGGACCGGTCGCTGATGCTCGACCCGGCGCACACCGCCGCGGTGGTCCCCGGCAACAACGGGGTGTTCCGGTCCACAGTGGTGCGGGGCGGGCGCGTGGTCGGCACCTGGACGCGGACGCTGGGCGCGAAGGCGGTGACCGTGAAGGTGCACCAGCTCGTGCCGTTCGACGCCGAGCTGCGCACCCGGGTGGACGCCGCGCTCACCGGTTACGCCCGCTTCCTGGGCCTGGAGCTGCGCCACTCCTGGTGACCGCGCGGGCACCCGGGACGCGAGCAGACCGAAGGGCCGGCGGCGCGCACGCCACCGGCCCTTCGCACGCATCCAGGGATCAGTCGGCGAGCGCTCCGGCCGACCGGCCCTCGTGCAGCGTCAGGTTGCGGCCGCTGCCCGGGTCGAACAGGTGGATCTTCTCCAGGTTGAACCACACCCGGCGCGACTCGCCCTCACGTACCGGCGACTCCGCCGACAGCCGGGTGACCAGGTTCGACCCGGCGCCGGCGAAGTCCGCGGCGCCCGCGTCAGCGGCCAGCTCCTCCAGCTCGGCGGCGGTGGCCCGCTCCCCCTCGACGGTGAAGTAGACGTACTTGTCCGAGCCCATCGACTCGACGATGTCCACCGGCGCCTCGAACTCCATGCCCCGGCGGCGGGTCTCGTCGTCGATCAGCGCCGCGTCCTCGAAGTGCTCCGGGCGGATGCCCAGGATCAGCTCCCGGGGCGCGTCGCCGCCTTCCAGCTCGCGGCGGATCCGGTCGCCGACCGGCACGTCACCGAGCGCGGTCCGCAGCCGGCCGTCCTCCACGACGGCGTGCACGAAGTTCATCGAGGGCGAGCCGATGAACCCGGCGACGAAGAGGTTGCGCGGGTGGTCGTACAGCTCCTGCGGCGGCCCGACCTGCTGCACCGCGCCGCCCCGCATGATGACCACCCGGTCGCCGAGCGTCATCGCCTCGGTCTGGTCGTGGGTGACGTAGACGGTGGTGGTGCCGAGCTGCTTCTGCAGCCGGGACACCACTGTGCGCATCTGCACCCGCAGCTTCGCGTCCAGGTTCGACAGCGGCTCGTCCATCAGGAACGCCTTGGGTTGGCGGACGATGGCCCGTCCCATCGCCACCCGCTGCCGCTGGCCGCCGGAGAGGTTGGCCGGTCTGCGGTCCAGCAGCGCGGTCAGCTCCAGCACCTTCGCCGCCTCGTCGACCTTCTGGTTGATGGTCTCCTTGTCCATCTTCGCCAGCCGCAGCGGGAACGCCATGTTCTCCCGCACGGTCATGTTCGGGTAGAGCGCGTACGACTGGAAGACCATCGCGATGTCGCGGTCCCGGGGCGCCTTGTCGTTGACCCGCTCGCCGCCGATGCGCAGCTCACCGGAGCTGATGTCCTCCAGCCCGGCGATCATGTTGAGCGTGGTGGACTTCCCGCAGCCGGACGGCCCGACCAGGATCACGAACTCGCCGTCGGCGATCTCCAGGTCGACGTCCCGCACCGCGGTGGTCCCGTCCGGGAACCGCTTGCTCACCTTGTCCAGCACGATGTCGGCCATTGCTACCACCTATCCCTTGACTGCGCCGGAGGTCAGACCGGAGACGATGCGGCGCTGGAAGAAGAGCACGAACAGGATGATCGGCACGGTGATCACCACGGCGGCGGCGCAGATCGCCCCGGTCGGGTCCTCGAACTGCGACTCGCCGGTGAAGAACTGCAGGGCCACCGGGACCGTGCGGGACCGCTCGGTCGAGGTGAGCGTGATCGCGAACAGGAAGTCGTTCCAGCAGAAGATGAAGACCAGGATGGCCGTGGTGAACACGCCGGGCGCGGCCAGCGGCGCGATCACCCGCCGGAACGCCTGTGCCTGGGTGGCGCCGTCCATCTTCGCCGCCTTCTCCAGGTCCCACGGGATCTGCTTGAAGAACGCCGACAGCGTGTAGATCGCCAGCGGCAGCGCGAACGTGATGTACGGCAGGATCAGTCCGGGCCAGGTGTCGAACAGCCCGAGCTGCCGCTCGATCTCGAACAACGGCGACACCAGCGACACCTGCGGGAACATCGCGATCAGCAGCGAGACGCCGACCAGCAGCTTCTTGCCGGGGAAGTCGAGCCGGGAGATCGCGTACGCGGCCATCGCCCCGAGCACCACGGCGATCGTGGTGGCGATCAGCGCGATGCCGATGGAGTTGACCAGGGCGCGGACGAACTGGTCGGTGTCGAAGATGGTCCGGTAGTTGTCCAGCGTCCACTCCCGCGGCCAGAACTTGCCGTCGGTGAGCGTGGCCGGGGTCTTGAACGACAGCGAGGCGATCCAGAGCACGGGGACCAGCGCGAAGACGACGACCACGACGTCCAGCAGGCCCCAGCGCACCTTCGCCCGCGTGGTGGTTTCCACTGCCATGTCAGCGCCTCTCCCCATCGTCGCTGCCCGGGGCAGCGGTGCCGAACAGCTTCACGAACACGAAGGCGATGATCGCCACGGTGATGAAGATCAGCACCGACATCGTGGAGCCGATGCCGAGGTTCAGGCCCCGGATCAGGTTGTTGTAGGCGAGCATCGACACCGACGACGTCTCGTTGCCGCCGCTGGTGAGCACGAAGATGTTGTCGAAGACCCGGAACGCGTCGAGCGTGCGGAACAGCAGCGCGACCAGGATGGCCGGCTTCATCACCGGCAGCATCACCTTGGTGAACCGCTGCCACGCCGTCGCGCCGTCGGTGGAGGCCGCCTTGAGCAGGTCCTCCGGAACCAGCGCCAGCCCGGCCATCAGCAGCAGCGCCATGAACGGGGTGGTCTTCCAGATCTCCGCCAGCATGATGATCGCCAGCGAGCTGGCCCGCTCGGTCAGCGGGGCGCTGCCGTCGAACAGGTTCGCCAGGTAGCCGGTGCCCGGCGTCCAGGCGTACCGCCAGGAGAACGCCGCGACCACAGTGACGATGCCGTACGGGATCAGCGCCGCGGTGCGCACGATGCCCCGGCCGACGAGCGTCCGGTGCATGATCAGCGCCAGGCCCATGCCGAGCGCCAGCTCGACCGCGACGGTGACCACGGTGATCAGCGCGGTCACCCCGAACGCGGTCCACCAGAAGTCGTTCGTCAGCACGGTGACGTAGTTCTCCAGGCCGACGAACTCCCGCTCGTCGGGGAAGCGCAGGTCGAAGCGCTGCAGCGACAGCCAGACCGAGTACAGGATCGGGTACGCGGTGACCAGCACCATGACCAGCGCGGCCGGCGCGCACAGCAGCAGGCCGAGGCGCCGCTCGGCGCGCTTGTTCTCGCTCAGCGGGGCTCGGGAGCCGCGCCGGGACCGCTGTTCGGGTACGGCGGCGTGCCGGCCGCCGGGCTGCTCGGCCTCGGCGGCGGCCTGCGCGCCGGCCGGGGTGGCGTTCACGCTCATGGCAGAACCCCCTTGGACTCCAGCGCGTCCGAGATCGCCTCGCGCAGCTCGTCAGCGGTCTGCTCGGGCCGGATCGCCGACGGCGGCGACAGGATCGCCGACATCACCGTGGAGATGCTCTGGTACGCCGGGGTCAGCGGCCGGACCGCCGGGTCCTTCAGCTCCTCCAGGATGGTCTCCTTCATCGGGTACGCCTCGGTCATCTCCGGGTCGTCGTAGACGGCCTCGATGGTGGGCGGCACGCCGTCGTTGACGGCGGAGAACTTCTGGTTCTCGGCGTTGCGCAGGCAGCGGGCCACCTCGAACGCCTCCTCCGGGTGCTTGGAGTAGGTGCTGACCGCGAGGTTGACGCCGCCGATGGTGACCTTGCTCGGGGTGCCCGGGTCGATGCCCGGCACCCGGGCCCACTTCACGTTCTTCGCCAGTTCGGGGTTGGCCTCCTGGAGCGCCGGATACACGAACGGCCAGTTCACCTGGAACGCGCCCTTGCCGGACTGGAACTCCAGCCGCACCGGGTCCTCCAGCGCGTTGCTGAACGACGGCGAGGTCACGCCCGACGTGGCGAACTTCTTGAGCTGGTCGAGCGCGCGTACCGCGCCGGCGTCCATCTCCGCCTTCTTGCCGTCGTCACTGAGGATCTTGCCGCCGGCGCTCTCGGCGAGCGTGTTGTAGAGGACCACGAGGCCCTCGTACTGGGCGCCCATGGTGAGCACCTGGTACGGCTTGCCCTGCTCCTTGAGCTGCTGGGCGGCGGAGATCATCTCGTCCCAGGTCTCCGGCGCCTGCGACACCAGGTCGGACCGGTACCACAGCAGCTGCACGTTGGTGTTCTTGGGCGCGGCGTAGAGCCGGTCCTCGTACCGGGCGGTGTCCAGCGGGCCGGCCAGCGTGCCCTGCTCGACCTCGGCCTTGTCCTGGCCGGTCCACTCCCGGATCCACTTCGCGCTGGCGAACTCCTGCGTCCAGGTGACGTCCAGGCCGAGCACGTCCATCCCGCTGTCCTGCGCGGCGAGCCGCCGCACCATCTGCACCCGCTGCTCGTCGGCCTCGCGCGGCAGCACCCGGTAGTCGATCCGGTAGCGCCCCTGCGCCTGCGTGTTGCAGGTGTCGACCACCTTCTGCAGGTTCTGCTCCGGCGGGTAGTACAGGTTGATCGTGGGGACGCCGCCGTCGCCGCCCGATCCGCAGGCGGCCAGCGGGGCCACCAACGCGAGCGCGGCGGCCGCCGCCGCCGCGCGTCCGGCCGGCCGCCGTGCGGCCGTGTCGGGGACTGTCGTCATCACCCTCCCCCTCTCTTCGGCGAAGAACCGGGGAGTGACCCGCGCCCCGGCGCACGGCGAGACGACCGGGGCATCGGCCCGATCGCCCGACGCCCCGGGCGTGTCGTGCGGCTGAACGTGCCCGACCTGCGACGGAGCGAAACATCACGGACATGTGACGGCGACGGCACGAACCGGGCCGGGACCGACAACTCGTCCCACGTAGTGAAACGGCGAGGCTACCCAGCGTCAGCGGTCTGCACTAGCGTGGGGCTGGCTCCGTAGCCGGCGCGTCGCCGTCGACGCCGATGCGCCTCCGGCCGTCCCCCATCGCCCGCCCGATCGGTTGGTTCTGACGGGAAGTGCCGTGCGCGCGTTCCCCGATTGGGCAGGATTCCCCCGAGGAGGTGCCGTCGTGCAGGACACCCGCGCTCTCGCCCTGACGTTCGAGGTGAGCGGCCTGCCCCCGGTCAAGACCGAGGCCCTGTCCATCTTCGCCGCCGGGCACCGGCAGGCGACGAGGGTCCGTACCCTGCTCCAGGCCGCCTGCACGGCGGCCCAGCGCACCGGGTGGACCCCGCTGACCGGGCCGGTCGAGGTGGACCTGACCCTGCGCTGTCCGCCCGGGCACCGCACCTCCGACGCCAGCACGCTGCTGGGCGGCGTGTGCGCGGTGCTCCAGGACAAGAAGCGGGTCTCCACCATCGGTCTGGCCCACCTCGGGGTGCTGGTCGACGTCGCGCTCTGGGCCGACGACCGGCAGATCCGCCGGCTGTCGTACGTCGAGGAGCCGGCGGAGGAGTTCTCGTATCTGGTCCGGGTGTCGGCCGTACCGACGCTGGTTTGACCGGCGTCCGCGGTGGGGTACCGCGGACGCCGAGGAAGGGAGTGCCGATGTCGGAGCCACATGTCACGCTCGATCCGAGCGGGCTCGACCCTGTGCAGCAGAAGCTGCGCGGCCCGCTGGAGGATCAGCTGACCTCGGCCCTGCAGGCGGCCGCCGACCGGGTCCGCGCCGGCTACGCGGGCGAGCCGGTGGAGGACGTCTGCCGTCGGTTGCTCGACGAGACCCGCTCCGGTCTGCACCCGGACATCGCGGCCGGGTTCCAGCCGGACATGGACGAGTTCTGCCGGGTGGCGGTGGCGATCGTGCGGGGCGAGCTGACCTGAGGCGGCGACGGCACGGGAATTGAGTACGCGTACCGATGGCGGGCCCGCCCGCGGCGGCGAGAATTCTCCCGTGCGAACTCGACTCATGATCGTTCTTGCCGTGCTCGGGCTGGCCGGGCTGATGGCGACCACCGGCTGTTCTCTGCGGCAGAGCATCTGCGGCAGCGACGAGTACCCGGTGATCGCGGTCGGCCCGCAGGGCGGCAGCGCGTGCGTGCCGGACGGGGAGGAACCGGCGCCGCCGTACGTGCGCTACCCGGAGGGCAAGGAGCCGAAGCACGTCGACGACGAGTGGGACGTCTACTGGCGCACCCACGGCATCGACGAGAACAACAACATCATCGACCGCTGACGCGGGGCCGCGTCAGCTCCGCCGCACGTCGACCGAGACGACGTGGGTGCCGTCCGGGCGGTCGCCCTCCCCCAGCCGCACCGGCAGCCTGCCGCCCTCGGGCGGTCGCAGGCCGAGCCCGAAGCTGAGGTGTCCCTCGAAGTCGCCGGCCACGGCCCATCCGCGCAGCGTGGGGAAGCGGATCGCCGCCGGCGGCAGGTCCGCCGTCCCGCCACCGCGGGCGTCGTGCGCCTGGGCCGGATCGAACCGCACCGACAGGTACGCCGTGCCGGGCAGCGCGACCGGCGCCCCGCGCCCCTCGGTCACCACCTGCGGCACGTAGGCCACCTCGTAGGACGGGGTGGGTCCGCGGAAGGCGAACGTGATCCGGCTACACCCCTCCGCCGGATGGTCCCCGACGTCGACCGCCACCAGGACGGGCAGCGGTTCCCCGGGCGGCGGGGTGACCGGCACCCGTACCCGGTGGGCCACCCGGACCGGCCCGCCGGGCACCGCCCAGCCCCAGGTGACGCGCCAGGATCCGGCGGTCGACGCGGCCTCGGTCGGTACGGGCGGGGTGGGCGTGGCCTCCGGCGACTCGGTCGCGGCCGGCGGCGACGCCGCCGCGACCGTCGGGGTGGGCGCCGGGGACGCGCCGTCGTGGCCGGTCGCCGTGCAGGCCGCCGCGAGCAGCACGACCAGGCCGGCGAGCAGCGGTACGCGCTGAGGAGTCATGACTCAGTGTCGCTCCGTGTCCGGCCCGCGCACCAGAGGCGTCCCACCCGGAATCGGTCAGGCGGAAAAGGGTGCCGGACGGGTCAGGACCGGGTCCGCAACTCCCCGGTCCTGACCCCGGCCGTCCGGTTGGGTAGCGGTCTGCGCCGCGGGAACGCGGCAGGCGTGGCACGACGCCTTTCCCCGGGCTCCGCACGGCGAGCCGGTCTGCCCGCACTCAGCTCCACGGTGCTCTTACCACCGGACTCCGGTGCGCCCCCGTCTCACCCCGACGAGGCGTGGACGCCGGCTCAGGTTAGGCGCGTCCGCGCAGGCCGGACAAGCGATCACCGGCGGCTGCGGTTGTGATTGATGTCTATGCGGAATTGCGGCATGTCGGCGTAACGGGGTCAGCCGGTTTCGCGCTGTTCGACTTCGAGACGCGGACTGCGCCCGGCGGGTCGCGGCGGGACGGTCCGGGCCGCGACGGCCCCGGCGACGAGCGCCAGCGCGGCCACGTGCAGCGCCCGTACGCCCGCCGGGGCGGGGACGCCGGCTGCCGGCAGCGCGGGCATCAGCAGCGCACCGAGCCCGGTGACCGCCAGCGCCACCCGCCAGAACACGTTCGGGTTCGCCTCCGGCGCGGGCACGTGCACGCCGTCGGTCCGCAGGCCGCGGCGGGCCTCGGAGACGGCCAGGACGACCACCAGCAGCCCGCCGGCGAGACCGGCCACCACGTCCACGAACTGGTACCAGTACACGCCGGTCACGGCGTGGAAGTCGGTGACGCCGAGCAGCCGGGGCAGCCGCTCGCTGTCGCTGACCCGGTCCCATGCCACGTGGCTGAACGCGCCGATGAGCGCCGAGCAGACGGTGACCTGCCAGGGGTGGCGCACCCGGGCCAGCGTCGCGTACCAGGGCCAGCCGAACAACCGCTGCGCGGGCAGGTGCACCGCGATGCCGGCGACCACGCGGCGCACCACCCAGGCGTACACGAGGGCGACCGGCAGGCACCACCAGAGCAGGCCGCCGAGCGTGTGCGTGCGCAGGTCCCGGGCCAGCGACGTGCCGGCGAACAGGTACGCGACGTCCGGCGCCACGGCGCCGGTGCACAGCGCCACCCCGTCGAACCAGCCCGGCCGCCACAGTTTCAGCGGCAGCACCGGCGCCAGGTGCGACGGGAAGGTCAGCGGCACCTCCCGGACGTTACCGGCCCGCTCAGAAGTGCTGGACCAGGTCGGGGAACGCGGCCAGCCGGATCACCCGGTGGTCGGACGGGTCCAGCTCGTCGTGCTCCAGGACCCAGGTGTTCTCGTTCGGGATGAAGACCGCGTTCATCCCGGCGGCCCGCGCGGGCAGGATGTCCGAGCGCGGCGAGTTGCCGATCATCCAGGCGGCGGCCGGGTCGAAGGCGTGCCGGCGGGCCAGCCAGCGGTACGTGTCCGCGTCCTTCTCCGGCACGATGTGCGCGGCGCGGAAGTGGTGCAGCAGCCCGCAAGCGTCCAGCTTGCGCTGCTGCTCCTCGTGCTCACCCTTGGTCAGCAGCAGCAGGTCGTGCCGCCCGGCCAGGTCGTCGAGCGTCTCGGCCACGCCCGGCATCAGCTCGACCTGGTGGCCGACCAGCGCGGCGGCGAGCTGCTCGATCTCGGCGCGCTCCCGGGCGGTGGCCGGACGCTCGCGCAGCTTCTCCAGGCACTCGCCGAGGCTGCGCAGGAACACCTTGCTGCCGTAGCCGTGCGCGACGGCGTTCGCGCGCTCGATGTCGTCGAGCACCGCGCGGATCCGGGCCCGGTCCAGCGTGGGGTGGTCGAGCCAGGTGAGGAAGTCGTCGATGACGCGCTCGAACAGGACGTTGTTCTCCCAGAGCGTGTCGTCGGCGTCGAAGACCAGCACGGCGGCGTCCCGGCGCGACGGCATCGCGTCCCCCTCCCCTCGCGGACCTCGCACACCGTACTGCCCAGTCGCCGGACGTACCACGCGGATCATCCGGTCGGCGGCCGGTTACCGGCGGCTACCCGACTGCGGAATCCCTGGTCGGACGGCAGGCTTCGGCCATGACGATCTCACCCGATCATCCACCCGGACGCCGGCGCCGCACGGCCGTCGCGGTGGCCGCGACGCTCGCCGTCGCGGGCGCGGCGCTGCCGGGATCCCCGGCGCTCGCGGTCAACGCCGCACACACCACAGTGGTCGGCACGAACCCGGTCGACTGGACGCCGCACGCGCTGGACGGCACCGTCCACCGCATCCTCCAGATCGGCAACCGCGTGTACGTGGCCGGCACGTTCACCAAGGTGCGCAACGCCGGTCAGTCGGCCCAGCTGGCGATGCCCCGGCTGGTGGCCCTCGACGCGACCACCGGCCGGATCGACACCACGTTCCGGCCACAGGTCAACGGCGCGGTCAAGGCGCTCGCCGCCGCGCCGGACGGCCGTTCGCTCTACATCGGCGGCGCGTTCACCACAGTCAACGGCACGGCGGCGTCCCGGCTGGCCCGGATCGACGCGGCCACCGGCGCCCGGGTCGCCGGTTTCACCACGCCGGCGCTGAACAACCAGGTCAACGACATGCGCCTGGTCGGCAACCGGCTGATCCTCGGCGGCGCGTTCCAGACCGTCGGCGGGGTGACCCGGCGCGCCCTGGCGGCGGTGAACGCCACCACCGGTGCGGCCGACGCGTCGGTCAACCTGAACCTGGCCGGTCCGCGCAAGACCACCTCCGGCGCCACCGCGCCGGTGAAGGTCGAGGCGCTGGACGTCTCCGCCGACGGCACCCGGCTGGTGTTCGCCGGCAACTTCAGCACCGTGGCGGGGGTGGCCCGGCACCAGCTCGCGGTCGCGAACCTGTCCACCACGGGCGCCACGCTCTCGGGCTGGGCCACCGAGCGCTACCAGCCGCAGTGCGCGAAGTCGATGCCGTCGTACCTCCGCGGGGTGGACATCTCCCCGGACGGCGCCTGGTTCGCGGTGGTCACCACCGGCGCGGCGTTCCCGGGCACGCTCTGCGACACCGCGGCGCGCTTCGAGTTCGGTACGGCCACCGGCGGCAAGCAGCCGACCTGGGCCAACTACACCGGCGGCGACACGCTGCTGTCGGTGGCGGTGACCGGCGCGGCGGTCTACGTCGGGGGCCACCAGCGCTGGCTGGACAACCCGCAGGGCCGCAACTCGGCCGGTCCGGGCGCGGTGTCCCGGCCGGGCATCGGGGCGATCCACCCGGCCACCGGCAAGGCGCTGCCGTGGAACCCGACCAAGGACCGGGGTGTCGGCACCCAGGAGCTGTACGCCACCGACAGCGGCCTGTGGGTCGGCAGCGACACCGTGACGGTGGCCGGGGAGTACCACGCCCGGCTGGCGTTCCTGCCGCTGCCGTGAGCGTGCGGGGCGCGGCGGGCAGTCCGTCGCGCCCCGCAGGCGTCAGCGGCGCAACGTGAGGATCAGGTCGGCGACCAGCGCGGTCCAGCCGGTCTGGTGCCAGGCGCCCAGGCCGGCGCCGTTGTCGCCGTGGAAGTACTCCGGGAAACAGATCAGGTCGCGCCAGTCCGGGTGGGTCTGGAACAGTTGCGCGGCCCCGTAGATCGGCCGCCGCCCCCAGCCGTCGCGGGTGAACAGCGAGATCAGCCGCGCGGACAGGTCGTCGGCGATCTCGTCGAGCGTGCGCTTCACCCCGGACCGGGTCGGGTACTCGACCTGGAGGTCGTCGCCGAAGAACGCGGCGTAGTCGCGCAGCGCGCTGATCAGCAGGAAGTTCGTTGGCATCCAGATCGGGCCGCGCCAGTTGGAGTTGCCGCCGAACAGGCCGCTGGTCGACTCGGCCGGCTCGTAGCCGACGCTGAACTCCTGCCCGCCGAGTGTGACCGTGAACGGCTTGTCCAGGTGGGCCCGGGACAGCGTGCGCAGCCCGTACTCGGAGAGGAACTCGTCGGTGTCGAGCATCCGGGCCAGCAGCCGTACCACCTGGTCCGGTGCGACCATCGACAGCAGCCGCTGCTGGCGGCCGTCCGGCCCGAGCCGGCGGGCGCCGATCACCTCCGCGTACTCCGGGCGGTTGGTGAGGAACCAGCGCAGCCGCGCGCCCAGCTCGGGCAGGCGGCGCATGGTCCGGGCGGTCAGCCGGGTGACCGCGGCGAGCGGCAGCAGCCCGACCACCGAGCGGACCTTCAGCGGCACCTTCGTCCCGTCGGCCAGCCGCAGCACGTCGTAGAAGAACGCGTCCTCGGCGTCCCAGAGGCCCTGGTGGTACGCCGCCGCGGCGATGTACGCGAAGTGCTCGAAGAACTTGGTGGCGGTGTCCACGTACGCGCGGTCGTGCTCGGCCAGCACGATCGCCATGTCGAGCAGGTTGAGCGCGTACATGGCCATCCAGCCGGTGCCGTCGGACTGCTCCAGCGTCCCGGCGACCGGCAGCGCGGCCGAGCGGTCGAACGGGCCGACGTTGTCCAGCCCGAGGAAGCCGCCCTCGAAGACGTTGTTGCCGCCGGTGTCCTTGCGGTTGACCCACCAGGTGAAGTTGAGCAGCAGCTTGTGCATGACCCGGGCGAGGAACTCGTGGTCGCGGGAGCCGTCGATCTCGAAGACCTTCAGCGCCGCCCAGGCGTGCACCGGCGGGTTCACGTCCCCGAACGCCCACTCGTACGCCGGGATCTGCCCGTTGGGGTGCAGGTACCACTCGCGCAGCAGCAGCAGGATCTGCTCCTTGGCGAAACCCGGGTCGACCCGGGCGATGGTGACGCAGTGGAAGGCCAGGTCCCAGGCCGCGTACCAGGGGTACTCCCACGGGTCCGGCATGGAGATCACGTCGAAGCTGTTCATGTGCCACCAGGCGCTGTTGCGCCCGTGCCGGCGGCCGGCCGGCGGCGGCGCGGAGCCGGGGTCGCCGGCCAGCCAGCGCTCGACGTCGAAGTGGTAGAACTGCTTGCCCCACATCAGCCCGGCGATCGCCTGGCGCGCCACCAGGGCCTCGTCGGCGGTGGCGGCGGCCGGGATGACGCTGTCGAAGAACCGGTTCGCCTCGGCCCGGCGCGCCCAGAGCACCGTGTCGAAACCGTCGCCCAGGTCGGCCGGGGCGGGCGGCGCGGCGGCCGGCGGCGGCGCGGTACGGGTCAGCCGCAGCCGGATCTGCCGCTGCTCACCGGCCGGCACGTCGAGCACGTAGTGCAGCGCGCCCTTGGTGCCGGTGCGGTCCGGGTTGACGGTGGCCGCGCCGGTCACGACGTGGTCGTTGATGCCGTCCTTCGGGTACGCCGACCGCCCGGGCAGCCCCCACAGCCGCTCGGCGTTCGTCTCGTTGTCGCACAGCAGCGGCACCGGGTCACCGTCGCCCTCCAGCAGCAGCTGGCCGAGCACCCAGTGCTCGCCGACGAGCCGGGCGCCGGCCTGCGCCCCGGCCGCCTCGCCGGTCAGCTTCGGCATCCGGTCGGCGCCGGGCAGGCCCCACGCCCAGGTGTTGCGGAACCACAGCGTGGGCAGCACGTGCAGCGTCGCGTCCTCGTCGCCCCGGTTCGCCACGGTGACCAGCACGCACATGTCCGTCGGGGACGCCTTGGCGTAGTCGACGGTGACCGCCCAGTACCTGTCCTCGTCGAAGATGCCGGTGTCGACCAGCTCGTACTCGGTGTCGTCCCGGCCGCGCAGCGCGTTCACCGCGACCAGTTCGTCGTACGGGAACGCGGCCTGCGGGTAGTGGTAGCGCCAGCGCATGAAGGAGTGCGTCGGGGTGCTGTCGAGGTACCACCAGTACTCCTTGACGTCCTCCCCGTGGTTGCCGCCGTCGCCGCCGAGGCCGAACATCCGCTCCTTGAGGATCGGGTCGCGCCCGTTCCACAGCGCGAGCGCGAAGCAGAACGTCTGCCGGTCGTCGCAGACGCCCGCCATGCCGTCCTCGTTCCACCGGTACGCTCGGGACCGCGCGTGGTCGTGGGGGAAGTAGTCCCACGCCGTGCCGTGCTCGCTGTAGTCCTCCCGTACCGTCCCCCACGCCCGCTCGGACAGATAGGGGCCCCATGCGCGCCAGTCCTGCTCCCCGGCGTCGGCCTGGGCGAGCCGGTGCCGTTCGGGGTCGGGGGACACGGAGGTCGACCGGTCGGTGATCACTGGCACATCTTCGACGCCGCCGGGGTACTTCTCCACAGCGGCCATTGTCGCCGTGGCATGTCACACCTCGCTGCCGGTGGAGGAAACTTGATCGACATCCGTTTCGGGCCGCGGGTCTGCGGCGAGCTGTCCGCCGCCGCCGCGCGGGAATGGCTGGTCACGGACGGGCGCGGCGGGTACGCCATGGGCACCGTCGCCGGACTGCGCACCCGCCGGTACCACGGACTGCTCGTGGTGGCCGGGGACACGCCGGCGTCCCGCAAGGTGGGACTCGTGAGCCTCGACCCGGCGGTGACGCTGCCCTCGGGGCGGCAGGTCCGCCTGGGCGCACACGAGTGGTCCTCGGGCGTGGTCGACCCGCGTGGCTTCGAGCTGCTGGAGCACTTCGACCTGGCCGACGGGGTGCCGCGCTGGCGGTGGCGCGTCGGCGACGTGGTGATCGAACGGGAGATCGCCATGACGTACGGCCGCTCCTGCGTGGCGGTGGTGCACCGGCTGATCTCCGGCGGCCCGGTGCGGCTGGACCTGGCCGCGGCCTGCACCTGGCGCGACGCGCACGGCGAGCGGCGCGCCGACGGCCCGGCGCCCCGGCTGGAACCGGCGGCCGGCGGCGCGGTGGTCGACGGCGCGTACCGCCTGGCCGGGCCGGACTGGACCCCGGAGGGGCAGTGGTGGCACGGGGTGCGCCACCGCACGGAGGCCGAGCGCGGCCTGCACCCGGACGAGGACCTCTGGTACGCGGGCCGGTTCACCGGCGCGCTCGCCGAGCCGGGCGCGACCGTGTCGGTGCTGGCCTGGGCGGACGACCTGGCCGAGGAGCCGCCACCGGCGACCGCCGTGGTCGAGGCGGCCCGGCGGCGCAGCCGGGCCGTGGTGACCGCGGCGAAACCCGGCGACGCGGTCGAGGCGACGCTCGCGCTGGCCGCCGACGCGTTCGTGGTACGCACCGCCACCGGCCCGGACGTGGTCGCCGGATACCCCTGGTTCGGGGCCTGGTCGCGGGACACGATGATCTCCTACGAGGGCCTGTTCCTGTGCACGAACCGGGCCGACGAGGGCCGGGACCTGCTGCGGGCGTACGCGGCTACGCTGAACGAGGGCATGCTGGCGAACACGGCCGACACCGGCCGGGTCGAGTACAACACCGTCGACGCGACGCTGTGGTTCCTGCACGCCGTCCACCGGCACGTCACCGTCACGGGCGACACCGACCTGGGCGACGAGCTGCTGTCCGCGCTGCACGGCGTGGTCGAGGCGCACGTGGCGGGCACCCGGTACGGCATCGGCGTCGACCCGGCCGACGGGCTGCTGGCCCAGGGCGGCCCGCCGGACGTGGCGCTCACCTGGATGGACGCCCGGGTGTACGGGGTTCCGGTGACCCCGCGTACCGGCAAACCGGTCGAGGTCAACGCGCTGTGGATCAACGGGCTGGCCGGGCTCGCCGAGCTGACCGAGCTGGCCGGACGCGACGCCGCCGCGCTGCACGCCCTGCACCGCCGGGCCACCACCGCGTTCCGGGAGCGCTTCCCCGCCCCGGCCGGCTGGCTGTACGACGTGGTCGACGCCCCGGCGCCCGCGTACCCGCTGGGCGGGGCCGCGCACCACGACGACGACCTGCTGCGCCCCAACCAGCTACTCGCCTGGTCCTTGCCGCACGCGCCGCTGGAACCGGACGAGGCCACGCTGCGCCGGATCACCGAGGCGCTGTTCACCCCGCTCGGCCCGCGCAGCCTCGCCCCGGACTCCCCCGGCTTCACCGGGCGGCACCGGGGCGGACCCGCCGAGCGGGACTCCGCGTACCACCAGGGCACCGTCTGGCCGTGGCTGACCGGGCCGCTGCTCGACGCGTACCGCCGGGCCGGGCTGCCCACCGACGACCTGCTGGTGGGGCTGGCGGGCCACCTCGCCGAGGACGGCCTGGGCTCGGTGAGCGAGACCGCCGACGGCGCGCCCCCGCACGCGACCACCGGCTGTCCGTTCCAGGCGTGGTCGGTGGCCGAACTGCTGCGCGCGCGGCGCGCCCGCCGGTAACGCGTTACAGACCGGCAACCGGCGTGTCGCCGCCGGTTATCGACCCCTCGGCAGGATGGGTGGCGACCCCACCGGACACCGCGGTGACGCCGCCTCAGGTGGGGACGCCACAACTCAAAGGGGGCCGCGTGTCAGCTGACGCCGAAGTGATCGACATCCAGCCCGCCCGGCGCCTGCGGGTGCTGCTGCTCTCCTGGGAGTACCCGCCGGTGCTCGTCGGCGGCCTCGGCCGCCACGTCCACGCGCTCTCCGTGGCGCTGGCCGCCGCCGGGCACGAGGTCACAGTCGTCACCCGCCACGCCGAGGGCGCACCCCTGGAGGAGTACGCCGACGGCGTCCGCATCGTCCGCGCCGCCGAGGACCCGGTCCGCTTCCCCCTGGCCACCGGCTCGCTGCTGGCCTGGACCATGGCGTTCAACCACACCCTGACCCGGGCCGCGCTGCGCGCCGCCTCCGCCGGCTCCTACGACGTCATCCACGCCCACGACTGGCTCGTCGCACACACCGCGATGACGCTGCGCGAACACCTCGACGTCCCGCTGGTCACCACCATCCACGCCACCGAGGCGGGCCGGCACCAGGGCTGGCTGCCCGAGGAGATGAACCGCACCATCCACGGCGTCGAACACTGGCTCGCCGGCGAGTCCGGCCGGGTGATCGCCTGCTCCGGATACATGCGCGACCAGGTGGCCCGGCTGTTCGGCGTACCGTCCGGGCGCATCGACGTGGTCGCCAACGGCGTCGACGACCGGGCCTGGCGGGCCCGGCCGCACGCGGTCGCCTCCGCCCGGGCCCGCTTCGCCGCGGGCGGTCCGCTCGTCGGGTACGCCGGCCGGCTGGTCTACGAGAAGGGCGTGCAGCACCTGGTGCACGCCGTGCCGCACCTGGCGAAGCGGCACCCCGGCCTGCGGGTGGTGATCGCCGGGGACGGGCCGTACAAGGACGAACTGGTCGACCAGGCACGGCGGCTGCACCTCGGGGACACGGTCCGGTTCGCCGGTTTCATGGACGCCACCCAGCTGCCCGCGGTGCTCGCCGCCACCGACGCCACGGTCATCCCCAGCCTCTACGAGCCGTTCGGCATGATCGCGCTGGAGGCGGCCGCCGCCGGCGCGCCGCTGGCGGTGGCGCGTACCGGCGGGCTGGCCGAGATCGTCGAGCCCGGCGTCACCGGCGTGACGTTCCCGCACGGCGACCCGGACGCCCTGGCCGGTGCCGTCGACCGGCTGCTCGCCGACGAGGTCTTCGCCCGGCGGGTCGCACGCAAGGCCCGGACCATGGTCAGCCGGCGGTACACCTGGTCCGCGATCGCCGCCCGGACCGCCGGCAGCTACGCCGCCGCCCGCCGCGACCACGACGCGTTCCAGGCCCGCCGGGCCACCGCCCTGCTGGCCGGCGACCGGTCCCCGATCGCCGTCCCGGAGGGGAACCTGCTCGCCGGCGCGGCGAGTTAGGGGAATGACGCACTGACATGCGATAGGTACCGTCCGATCCGTTGGCTATTGTGGACCACTGACCAGCGGTGAGGAGTGCGGTGCGGGAGGTAGTGATCGCCGGGCGGTACCGCCTGCTCGAACTGGTCGGCCGCGGCGGGATGGGCCAGGTCTGGCGGGCACGCGACGAGGAGCTGCAACGCGAGGTCGCGGTGAAGCAGGTCGTGCCGCCGAACTGGCTCGCCGAGAACGAGCGGGACGAGCTGCGCGCCCGTACGCTGCGCGAGGCGCGGACGTCCGCGCGGCTCAACCACCCCAACGTGGTGCGCGTCTACGACGTGGTCCGGGTCCAGGGCGAGCCCTGGCTGATCATGGAGTACGTCCCGTCCCGCTCGCTCCAGGAGATCATCGAGAGCGACGGGCCGCTGCCGCCCGGACGGGCCGCCGAGATCGGCCTGTCCGTGCTCGCCGCGCTGCGCGCCGCGCACGACGCGGGGGTGCTGCACCGGGACGTCAAGCCCGCGAACGTGCTGCTGGCCCGGGACGGGCGGGTGCTGCTCACCGACTTCGGGCTGGCCGTGTTCGAGGGCGGCGACGGCGCGATGACCCGGCCCGGCCTGGTCCTCGGTTCCCCCCAGTACGTGGCCCCGGAGCGGGCCGCCGAAGGCGTGTCGAGCGTCGAGGCGGACATGTGGTCGCTGGGCGCCACGCTGCACGCCGCGGTCGAGGGCCGCTCCCCGTACGCCCGCAGCACCGCGATGGCCACGCTCGCCGCGCTCGCCACCCGGCCGCCCGACCCGGCCCCGCACGCCGGTCCGCTGACGCCGGTGCTGGCCGGGCTGCTGCGGCGCGATCCGCGTACCCGCCTCGGGCACCGCGAGACGGCCCGCCTGCTCGGCGTCGCCGCGGTTTCGGAGGCCGACGCGGAGGCCGCCGGGTCCCCGGGCCGCGCCACCGCCGGGTCGTCCGACCGGCCGGCCGGCGGCCGCGATGCCGACGTTCCGGCGGGTGACGAGCCGGGGTCACCGGGGAACCCGGCGGCTCCGGGCGGCATCTACCCGGACCTGATGCCGCCGGCCGCCGCCGCCCGCGCGTGGAGCCGGGCGGCGAAGCGCAGCGAATGGGCCCCGCCCACCGAGGGCGACAGCGCGCCACCACCGGGCGACGCGGCCGGCGTCCCCGGCCCGGCCAGCCCCTCCGGTACGGCCGGCCGTTCGATCCCGGCCGCCCGCGCGGACGCAGGAAGTCAGTCGTCCCCGGCCGGCCGTTCGGAGGCAGCCGGGCGCGTGGACGCAGGCGATTCCTCGTCCCCGGCCGGCCGGCCGGATGCGAACGGCCGTCCGGTCGCCAACGGCGGCTCGGGTGCGGTCGCAGGCTCGGGTGTGGGCGGCGGCTCGGGTGTCATCGGCGGCCCGGCCCCGGGCGGCGGCCCGAAGGCGGACGGCGGCCCGCCCGCGGCCGGTGGTTCGGCCGGGTTCGGCGGCTCGGGTGTGGTCGGTGGTGCATCGGCTGCGATGGGCCGGGCGGCGCCACCCGGTCGCGCCCGGGACGGTGACCCGGAGCGGAGCCGGGCCGGTGAGCCGGAGCAGGGCGCCTCCGACGCGACCCCGGAGCCGCCCCGCAGCGCGCCGGCCCGCCCGGCTCCGATCAGCCTCGGTCCGACGGTCCTCACCAGCTTCGTCGACCCGGGCAGCCCGGCCGGCCCCGAGTCGGCGCCCCGCGCCGACGCCCTCAGCCCGGTGCACATCGTCGGCCCCGGCGCCGCGCCGGTCACCAAGCCTCCCCCGGTCGCCCACAGCGGGCCGGTCGACAGCGGCGCGGTGCATCCCGCCCCGCCCCGGCCCGCCGGTGTCCCCCGCCCCGCCGATCCCCCGCTCACCGCGGGCGGCGGGAACCCGCTGCACCGCTGGGGACTGGTGCTGGGAGCGGTGCTGCTGGCCGTGGCGACGGGTGTGGGCACCGCGCTGGCGATCACCGGCGGCCGCGACGACCCGCCGCAGGCGGGCAGCTCCACCGAGGCCGTCGCCCGCCCCTGGGAACGCCCGCCCGGGCCGGGCGTGCCACCTCCGCCGTTCCCCTGCGTCCGGCCCGACGTGGCCGGCACACCGGTCCGCAAGGGGCCGCCCCCGGACGACCCGCCGGTGACCGTTCCGGCCGGCTGGGTCTGGCCCGCCGACACCGGCGGCTTCCGTATCGCCCTGCCCGCCGGCTGGCTGCAACTGCGCTCCGGCGACACCACCTGCTTCCAGGACCCGGCGACACGGCGCATCCTGGGCGTCGAGCCGTACCCGGGCGGTGACCCGGTGGGCCGGTTGAAGTCGTCCGAGCGGGATCTCACCTCGGCCGGCCGGCTGCCGCACTACCTGCGGGTCCGGCTGGAGTCCGACGGCCCGGGGGCAGCCTGGGAGTGCCTCTGGACCGCACCGTACGGGGAGCGGATGCGCGCGTTGCGCGTCCTGCCCGGCGAACGGGCCGGCTGGACGCTCGGCTGGACCACCTCCGAGGCCGACTGGCCCGCCGCATCGAAGCAGTTCGCCGTCATCCGCGCGAGCCTCGGCACGGTCCGGCCCACCCGTACGGCAGGCTGAGGCTGGTCCCGCGGCACCCCTTCCTCAGTGGACCGTCCGGCTGATGCCCCGCTGTCGCACGGGCTGACTACAGTGGCGTAGTTTTGTGGATCAAGATCTTCGGGAAGGGCGAGCCGAGATGATGGGACCGTCCCACGCGCTCTCGGGCGCGGCGGCGTGGCTGACCGGCTCCTGGGCGATGGCTCAGTTCGCGGACTACCACCAGACACCGCTGGCCCTGGCGGTGGGCACCGCGGTCTGCGCCGGTGGGGCGCTCTTCCCCGACCTCGACCTGTCCGGGAAGGTCACCCGCAACCAGGGCGGCGCCACGGTGGCCCGCACCTTCGGTGTGGTCAGCCTCTTCGTCGCCGAGGTGATGGAGAAGATCTCGCTCGGCGTCTACTACGCCACCAAGCTCAGCAAGGATCCGCGCCGCAACAACGGGCACCGCACGCTGACCCACACCATCCCGTTCACCGTGCTCGTCGGCTGGGGCACCACCGCGCTCTGCGCCCACTACGGCAAGTGGGCGGTCGTCGGCATCCTCTTCTTCATGATCGGCCTGGCGCTGCGCGGGCTCTTCGACCAGTGGGCCGAGCGCGCCGGCTGGGTGGTGGTCACGCTGGTGTCCGCCGCCGCTGCCTGGTTCACGTTCGCCAACCTGCCCGGCGACCGCGGCTATCCGATGATCGGGCTCGCGGTCGGGGTGGGCTGTTTCGTGCACATCCTCGGCGACATGATCACCCGGGCCGGGGTGCCGATCCTCTGGCCCATCCCGATCAGACGCCGGATGTGGACGATGATCGGCCTGCCCAACAAGATCGCCCTGCGCACCGGCAGCAAGGCCGAGACGGTAGTGCTGCGCACCGCGATGACGATCCTGGCCGTGCTGGCCGCGGTGGGCCTGGTCGCCCCCTCGGTGCTGCAACGCTTCGACATCCAGGTGTAGGTCAGCCCACCTCGGCGCGCACCGCACGAGGCGTGGCCGCCCGGCGCCGGATCAACCGGGCCGCCCACCCCGCACCGTGGGCGGTGAGCGCGTACGCCGCCGTGGGCGGGAGGACCAGCAGCGCGGCGATCCCGGCCACCAAAGGCACCCGGGCGCCGGGCACGTCCGTGGCGACGGCCGCCGCGGCGGCGTACCCGGCGGCCAGCACGACCGCGACGAGCCCGGCGAACGCGAGCGCCGGACCGGCCCGCCGCCGGCCCCCGGCCTCGCCGAGCGCGACCGCCGGCGCGAACAGCAGCGGCAGCGCGGCCACGCCGAGCAACGCCGCGATCAGCACCAGCAGCGGTCCGGCCAGCGGGCCGCCCGGGTCGGCGCCGGTGACCAGCGCGTACGCCAGCAGCCCGAGGTAGCCGACGACCGCCTCCGTGACGACGACGAGCCACGCCGCCGCGGCTCCCGCGAGATGACGAGCGACAGTGGTGCCCATGTCCCCTCCCCGTGTGGACGGCGCCACGACCGTCCTATCGGAACGGTAGCGCCTCGCCTCGTCGGGGCGGCAGCAGGTGGAGCCCGGCACCGGGCATCACTCTCGGTAGGGGTGCAGGGGTCATCGCTCGTCCGCACGGGCGGGCGATGCCGCACTAATGCGCATTAGCGCCGAGGTCCGCCTACTGTCGCGCGCCCGGCTGACTCTTGTCAAGATTCCCGCTCGAACGACTGCCTGAGGGCGGTGAGCACGGCGGCTAATGCGCATTACTCCAGGGAGTTCATCGGGCGGAAATCTTCTGACCACCCCTTGACAGGAGGTCCGGACAGCAGAGAGGCTCCATCCCGACCCGATCGCTAATACGCATTAGCGGCAGCGGAAGGACCGACGTGACTCCTCCCCCCAGGCGTGTCACCCAGCGTGACATCGCGCGAATGGCCGGCGTCAGCCAGGCGACCGTGTCCCTGGTGCTCAACAACCGCACCGACGCCGACGTCCGGATCGCGCCGGAGACACGGGACCGGGTGTTGCAGGTCATCGCCGAGACGGGGTACGCCGCCGACCCGGCCGCCCGCCGCCTCGCCTCCGGGTTCAACCGGATCATCGGCGTCTTCACCTACGAGCCGGCCTTCCCCAGCGGCAGCCGGGACTTCTTCCACCCGTTCCTGCTCGGCATCGAGGAGTACGCCGAACGGGTCGGCTGCGACCTGCTGCTGTTCACCAGCGCCCCGGTGGTGGACGGCCGGCGGCGCATCTTCCACCAGGACAACCGGCTGCGCCTGGCCGACGGATGCATCCTGCTCGGCCGGGAGATCGACGGCGCGGAGCTGCTCCGGCTCAACCGCGACGGGTTCCCCTACGTCGCCGTCGGGCGCCGCGACGACGCCGGCGGACCGGTGCCCTACGTCGGCGCCGACTACGCCAGCGCGGTCCACCGGCTGGCGGAGCGGGCGCTGGACCTGGGGCACCGGCGCCTGACGTACGTGGGCATGGGCACCGCGGCCGAGTCCTCGCACGACCGGCGCCGTGGTTTCCACGCCGGCGCGGCCGGCGCGGAGAGCGCCCGCCAGATCACCGCGACGGCGGAGACCGCCGGCGCCACCGTGGACGACCTGCGGGCCGACGGCAGCACCGTCGCCTTCGTCGAGGACTTCGCCACCGCTGTCGCGCTGGAGTCGGCCGCCCGCCGAGAAGGGCTGACGGTGCCCGGCGGCCTGTCCGTCGTGACCCTCGGCGACCCGACCGTCCCGGTGCCCACCGACATCACGTTCACCGGGTTCCGCATCCCGCGCGAGGAGATGGGCCGCCAGGCCGTCGAGGTGCTGACCGGCGTCATCGACGGCAGCGCCGACGGCCTCCAGCAACGGCTCCTGCCCTGCGAACTCGTCGAGGGCGACACCCTCGGCGTCCCTGGATCGGCGGCCGACCGGCGCTGACACGCCCGGCCGCGCAACTGGAAGGAAGCAAGTGGTACTAATGCGTGCGGACGTCCTCGTCGTCGGGGGCGGACTGGGCGGTGTCGCCGCGGCGCTGGCCGCGGCCCGTGCCGGGCGGTCCGTCATCCTGACCGAGGAGTTCGACTGGCTCGGCGGGCAGCTCACCAGCCAGGCGGTCCCGCCGGACGAGCACTCCTGGATCGAGCAGTTCGGCGCCACCGCGAGCTACCGGGAGTTGCGCGACGGCATCCGCGACTACTACCGCCGCCACTACCCGCTGACCGAGCGGTCCCGGGCGTGGACCGACCTGAACCCGGGCGCCGGCTGGGTGAGCCGGCTCTGCCACGAGCCCCGGGTGGCGGTCGCCGTCCTGGAGCAGATGCTCGCGCCGTACCGGGGGTCCGGGCGGCTGACGGTGCTCCAGCCGTACCGGCCGGTCGCGGCCGAGACCGACGGCGACCGGGTCACCGGCGTCACGCTCGCCCACCGGGACCGCGACGAGCGGATCGAGGTGGAGGCGCCGTACGTGCTGGACGCCACCGAGACCGGTGAGCTGCTGCCGCTGACCGGCACCGAGTACGTCACCGGGTTCGAGTCGCAGGCGCAGACCGGTGAGCCGAGCGCACCCGCCGAGGCGCAGCCGCTGAACATGCAGGCGGTGTCCGTCTGCTTCGCGCTGGACCACGTCGACGGCGACCACACCATCGACCGTCCCGCCGGCTACGACTTCTGGCGCGACTACAAGCCCGACTTCTGGGGCGACCGGCTGCTGTCCTGGCGGTCGCCGCACCCGCGCACGCTGGAGATCGTGGAGCGCAGCTTCACGCCGAACCCGGACGACGACCCGCTGGGCGTCAACGCCGACCAGCGCCTCAACCCGGGCGACGGCAACCTGTGGACGTTCCGGCGCATCGCGGCGCGGCGCAACTTCGTCGACGGGACGTACGGCAGCGACATCACGCTCGTCAACTGGCCGATGATCGACTACTTCGAGGGCCCGGTCATCGACGTGCCCAACGCGTCCTGGCACCTGTCCCAGGCGCGCGAGCTGTCGTACTCCGTCCTGTACTGGCTCCAGACCGAGGCGCCCCGCCCCGACGGCGGCACCGGCTTCCCCGGGCTGCGGCTGCGCGGCGACGTGACCGGCAGCCCCGACGGGCTGGCACAGGCGCCCTACATCCGGGAGTCGCGCCGCATCCGCGCCGAGTACACGGTGGTCGAGCAGGACCTCTCCCTCGCGGTACGCGGCGAGCACGGCGCGGTGAGCTACCCCGACTCCGTCGGCGTCGGCATGTACCGCATCGACCTGCACCCGTCGACCGGCGGCGACAACTACATCGACGTCGGCTCCTGCCCGTTCGAGATCCCGCTCGGCGCGCTCATCCCGCAGCGGATGGAGAACCTGCTGCCGGCCGGCAAGAACATCGGCACCACGCACATCACCAACGGCAGCTACCGGCTGCACCCGGTCGAGTGGAACGTCGGTGAGGTCGCCGGCCTGCTGGCCGACTTCTGCCTTGCGCGGGGCGAGTCCCCGCGCGCGGTCCGCGGCACCCCCCGCCTGCTGGCCGAATTCACGGACCGCATCTCGGCCGCCGGCGTGGAACGCCGCTGGCCGCGGATCGCGGGCTACTGAACCCCCGGTGAGGAGAAGAAAGTGAGATACGGAAGACTGTCCGGCCTGGTCGCGGCGACCATGACCGGTGTGCTCGCCCTGACCGCCTGCGGCGGTGGCGGCGATGCCAAGGACGACGGCCCGGCCAGCCTGCGGATGACCGTCTGGTCGGCGAACGAGGCGCACCTGAAGCTGTTCAACGAGATCGCGGACGAGTACCGCAGGAACAACCCGGACGTCGCGGAGATCAAGTTCGATCCGCTGCCGTTCGAGAACTACACCACGACGCTGACCACGCAGATCGCCGGCGGCAACGCGCCGGACCTCGCGTGGATCTTCGAGAACTCGGCTCCGGACTTCGTCGCCTCCGGCGCGCTGCGCCCGCTCGACGACACGCTGAAGAAGGCCGACGGCTACCAGTACGACGACCTCTCCCCCGCCACGCTGAAGCTCTGGCGCAACGACGGGAAGCTCTTCGCGTACCCGTTCTCGACCTCGCCGTTCGGCGTGTTCGTCAACAACGACATGCTCAAGAAGGCCGGGCAGAAGACCCCGGCCGAGCTGATCGCGGCCGGGCAGTGGAACTGGGACACCGCGCTCGCCGCGGCCGGCGCCACAGCGGCGAAGTCGGGCAAGGCCGGGCTCGTGGTCCGCGACTTCGACTACAAGGGCTGGGACAACCTGGCCACGTTCTGGACCGGCTGGGGCGCCCAGGCGTGGAGCGAGGACGGCCGCAGCTGCGGCTTCAACAGCCCCGAGATGGTCGAGGCGATGACCACGCTGCACAAGGCGATCTTCACCGGCAAGGCGCTGCCCGGGCCCGGCACGACGGCCGACTTCTTCGCCGGTGACGCGGCCATGACCGTCACCCAGATCTCCCGCGCCTCGCTGCTGAAGGAGAACGGCTTCGACTGGGACCTGGTCCCGCTGCCGGCCGGCCCGAAGGGCCCGTACGCGGTGGTCGGCCAGGCCGGCATCGGCGTGCTGAAGAAGAGCCCGCACGCCGAGCAGGCCGCCGACTTCCTGGCCTTCTTCACCAACCCCACCAACTCGGCGAAGCTGGCCCAGTTCTTCCCGCCGCCGCGGCAGTCCCAGCTGACCGCCGAGACGCTGGCCAAGACGAACCCGAAGCTCAAGCCGGAGCAGCTGCAGAAGGTCGTCATCGACGGCATCACGAACGGCACGGTCAAGCCCAGCCACTCCGGGCAGGCCGAGCTGAGCCAGCAGGTGCGCGCCGCGCTCGACCCGCTGTGGAAGGCGGACGCCGACGTCAAGGGCGTACTCGACGGCGTCTGCTCCAAGATCCAGCCGCTGCTGGCGAAGTAGGGCCGAGGATCATGACCCAGACGGACACCAGGGTGGGCCCGGCTGCTGCCGGGCCCGCCCCGGGCCGGGCCCGGCCGTTCTGGACCACCCGCCGCCGGGACCAGCTCACCGGATACCTGTTCATCACCCCGCAGCTGCTCGGCAGCGTGGTCTTCGTGATCCTGCCCCTGGTCCTCGTGGTCTGGTACAGCCTGCACGAGTGGAACGTGCTGGCCGGCAGCTTCGACTACATCGGCACCGACAACTACGCCGCGCTGGCCGACGACCCCAACCTCGGCCCGGTGCTGCGGTCGACCGGCCTGTTCTCGGTCGGCCTGGTCGTACTGAACCTCGGCCTGGCGTTGCTGCTGGCCGTCCTGCTCAACCAGAAGCTGCGCGGGACCATCGTGTTCCGCACCCTGTTCTTCTCCCCCGTGGTGGTCTCGCTGGTCGCGTGGACCATCGTCTGGGGCTTCCTGCTGCAGGACAACGGCGGCGTCAACGGCCTGCTCGACACGCTCGGCGTCGACGGCCCCAACTGGCTGCGCGGCGAGGGCACCGCGATGCTGTCGGTGATCGTCGTGCAGGTGTTCAAGAACGTCGGCCTGAACATGGTGCTGTTCCTGGCCGCCCTGCAGGGCGTGCCGGCCGAGCTGTACGAGGCCGCCGAGGTGGACGGCGCGAGCCGGATGCGCCAGTTCTGGCGCATCACGGTCCCCCTGATCAGCCCGACGATCATGCTCACGTCGATCATCACGGTGGTCGGCTCGTTGCAGGTCTTCGCGCAGATCGCGGTGCTGACCCAGGGTGGGCCCGGCACCTCGACCACGGTGCTCGTCTACTACCTCTACCAGCAGGCCTTCCAGTTCCATCACTTCGGCTACGGCGCCACGCTGTCGATCCTGCTGTTCGTCATCGTGCTCGCGCTGACCGTGCTGCAGTGGCAGATGCGCAAGAGGTGGGTCTTCCATGAATCGTGACCTGTCCCGGCGGACCAAGCTGGTGCTCTACGGGGTGCTGATGGTCCTGGCCGTTCCGTTCGTGTTCCCCACCTGGTGGATGGTCACCTCGTCGCTCAAGCCGGTGGCGGACATCTTCTCCTTCCCGCCACAGCTGCTGCCGACCGATCCGCGGCTGGACGCGTACCAGCGGGTGTTCGAGCTGCAGCCGTTCGGGCAGCAGTACCTCAACAGCCTCTACATCGCGCTGCTGGTCACCGTCGGCACACTGGCCGTGGCGTCGCTGGCCGGGTACGCGTTCGCGCGGATCCGGTTCCGGGGGCAGAACGTGCTGTTCCTGGTCGTCCTCGCCGGCCTGCTCATCCCGAGCGAGGTGACGATCGTGCCGCTGTTCCAGATGTTCTTCAAGCTCGACCTGATCGACACCCACTGGCCGCTGATCCTGGTGCCGATCTTCGGGGCGCCGAGCGTGCTGGCGACGTTCATCATGCGGCAGTTCTTCATCAGCCTCCCCGGGGAGCTGGAGGAGGCGGCCCGGGTCGACGGACTGGGACGCTTCGCCACGTTCTGGAAGATCGCGCTGCCGCTGTCCCGGCCCGCGCTCGGCGCGGTGGCCATCTTCACGTTCCTGCACAGCTGGAACCTGTATCTGGAACCGATCGTGTTCCTGTCCTCGCCGGACAAGTTCACCCTGCCGCAGGCGCTCACCCAGTTCGTCGACGCGTACGGCGGTCCGATGTGGGACGTCCAGCTCGCGGCGGCGTCGATGACCGCGCTGCCGGTGCTGGCGGTGTTCGTCATCGCGCAGAAGCAGTTCGTCGAGGGCCTCGCGCACACCGGTCTGAAGGGATGACCGAGCCGGTCGTCGGGATCGACATCGGCGGCACCAAGACCGCCGCCGCCCTGGTCGATCCCGGTGCGCGGGTGCTCGGCCGCCGCGAGGCGCCCACCCCCGCGCACGGCGGGCCGGCCGCGGTGCTGGACACCGCCGCCGGCCTGGCCGCGGACCTGCTCACCGCCGCCGGCCACGGGCCGGTCGGGGTGGGCACCGCGGGCACCGTCGACCCGGCGACCGGCACCATCCGGTACGCGACCGACAGCCTGCCCGGGTGGGCCGGCACCCCGGTGGCCGACGAGCTGGCCGCGCGGCTGGGCCGGCCGGTGCGCGTCACCAACGACGTCGGCGCGGCGGCGCTCGGCGAGTGCTGGGCCGGTGCCGGACGGGGCCGGGGGCACGTGCTGCTGGCCGCCGTCGGCACCGGGCTGGGCGGCGCGATCGTCCGCGGCGGGCGGGTCGAGGGCGGCGCCCGGGGCGCGGCCGGTCAGCTCGGGCACCTGCCCGTCCCGGGCGCGCACCGGCTGCGCTGCGGCTGCGGCCGGTACGGGCACCTGGAGGCGATCGCCTCCGGCACCGGCCTGGCCGCCGCGTACGCGCTCACCGGCGGTGACCCGGTCACCGGCCGGGAGGTGGCGCGACGCGCGGCGGCCGGCGACGAGACCGCCCGGCAGGTCGTCGACCGGGCCGGCGCCGCGCTGGGCGCGGCACTGGCCGGGCTGGTCGCCCTGCTCGACCCCGAGACGGTCCTGGTCGCCGGCGGCGCCGCCGCCACCCTGCTGCCCGCCGCGACGGCCGCCTACCGGGCGGAGCTGCCCGGCGGCTGGGCGCACGTGCCACTGCTTCCGGCGGCGCTGGGCGCCGACGCGGTGGTGGTGGGCGCCGCCCGGCTCGCCACCGCACCGATCCACCACGACGGAGGAACCATCTCGTGAGTGTCCTGGACGAACTGGCCGGCGGGCTGGTCGTGTCCTGCCAGCCCCTTCCCGACGACCCGGACGACCCGATGCGCGACCCGTACGTCCAGGCCCGTGTCGCGGCCGCCGTGGTGCGTGGCGGCGCGGTGGCGGTCCGGGTCAACGGCCCCGACGACGTGCGGGCGGTACGCGCCGCCGTCGACGTGCCGGTGATCGGGCTGTACAAGCACGGCACGGGAGGCGTGTTCATCACCCCGACCGCCGGGCACGCGCTGGAGGCGGCGCGGGCCGGGTCGCACGTCGTCGCGGTGGACGCCACCGACCGTCCCCGGCCCGACGGCCGGGCCTTCGCCGACACCGTCCGCGCGGTGCACGAGCAGAGCGACGCGCTGGTCCTGGCCGACGTGTCCACGGTGGCCGAGGGCGTCGCCGCCGTCGAGGCCGGCGCGGACGCGGTCGCCACCACGCTGTCCGGCTACACCCCGGCCGGCCCACCGATCGACGGGCCCGACCTCGGGCTCGTGGCGCGACTCGCCGCGCTGCTGCCCGTGCCGGTGATCGCCGAAGGGCGCTACCGCACCACGGAGCAGATCAGCCGGGCCTTCGAGGCGGGGGCCCACGCGGTGGTGATGGGCAACGCCGTCACCTCACCGCTGTGGATCACCCGCCGGCTGGTACCGGCCACCCCCCGGGCGGCGAGCGCGCCGGAGAAGAGGGAGCATCGATGAGGAGAAGAACGCTTCTTGCGACGCTGGACCGGGTCACGGCGGTGCGGGTCGAGCTGCCGTGGGACCGGCTGTTCGAGGTCACGCTGAAGCCGAGCCTGCGGCTGCGCTGACCGGACGATGCGGGTGCGGTCCCCGGGGCCGCACCCGCCTCACCGGGGCGTCAGCAGGCAGAACTCGGTGCCGTCCGGGTCGGCCAGTACCACGTCGCCGGCCGTGTGCCGGCCCGTACCGACCCGCCTCGCGCCGAGCGCGAGCAGCCGGTCGATCTCCGCGTCCCGGTCACCGGCCGCGACCAGGTCCAGGTGTACGCGGTCCCGGCCGTCGCGCTCCATCAGCGGCGGGCCGCTCCAGGTGACCTTCGCGCCTCCGCGCGGCGACTGGATCGCGGTCTCCTCGTCCTGGTCCCAGACCAGCGGCCAGCCCAGCGCCGCGCTCCAGAAGAGGCCGGCGGCCCGCGTACCGTCGCAGTTCACCGCGCCGACCGGGCCGCAGCCGGCGAGGAAGGTGTTGCCCGCCCCGATGACGCAGAGCTCGTTGCCCTCGGGGTCGGCGAGCACCACCTGGTCGTCGTCCGGGCCCTGGCCGATGTCGATGTGCCGCCCGCCCAGTGCCAGCGCCCGGTCGACCGTGTCCCGCTGGGCCTGCGGCGACGCGCTGGTCAGGTCGAAGTGCACCCGGTTCTGCACGGTCTTCGGCGCACCGCTGGGCAGGAACCGGATGCGGAAGTCGCTGTGGGCGTCGGGGCCCAGCGCCACGCCCTCGCGCGGGTCGTCGACGATCTCCCGGCCCAGCACCCCGGACCAGAACCGCGCGAGCCGCCGTGGGTCGCCCGCGTCGAGGCTGACCGCGTACAGGTGAACCGCCATCTGCCCGTCTCCGATCCGCCGCCGTCGTCGTCGGCGACAGGCCGGAGCGTAGGACGGACGGGCCCGGCCGCGCAGCCGGATTTCGGGCCGTCAGGCGCCGACGCGCTGTTCGGGGATGGACAGGCCGTAGAGCGCCATCAGTTCGGGACTGTCGATCCGGCTGCCGTCGGCCACCGAGTCGCACGCGATGTCGACGATCTGGTCCTTGTGCGCCAGCAGGTACGGCCGCGCCCCCACGTCGGCGCTGGCGAGCGTGGCGATGCCGGACCAGTGCCGGCGGCCGAACAGCATCGGGTAGCCGCGCAGCCCGTCGTAGGTGGCGCAGACCAGCACGTCCGGGTACGGCAACGCGGTGACCCGGCGGACCGCGGCGGCGGTGAGCCCGGGCATGTCCACCGGCACCACGACCACCGCCTCGATGTCGTCGTCGGTGAGCGCGGCGAGCCCGGCCCGGATCGAGGAGCCCACGCCGGTGCCCCAGGCGCGGTTGACCACGACGGTGGCGCCGCTCAGGTCGGTGGTCTGCCGCACCTGCTCGGCCGCCGCGCCCAGGACGACCACGACCTGTGCGCAGCCCGCCTCGGTCATCGTGTCGATCATCTGCCTGACCAGGGGCTTCTCGCCCTGGTGCAGCAGCGCTTCGGGTCCGCCGATGCGACGGCCGCCACCGGCGGCGATGATCATTGCAGCGATCCGGTTCAGCGGTGCCCCCTCGATCAGGGGACGGACCGGGCACAGCCGCCCGGTCCGTCCCGTCGTACGCACACCGGGCCCAACGAGCGCGGCCGGGGGCGAGTAGCGGGGCAAAACGGAAAATTGCGTGACTATGCCGCATCCGCGTAGCAGTCCACTGAAGACAGGTCGAGCGGGAACCGGACCGGGGTGTCGCCGAACAGCAGCCTGGTGGCCCGTGCGCCGGCGGCGGTGACCGCCTCGGCGACCGCCGCCGCCTGCCCGGCCGGGCAGTGCACCATCACCTCGTCGTGCTGGAAGAAGACCAGCTCCGCCTCCGTGCCGGCCAGCTCGGTGCGCAGCGTGGCCAGCAGCGTGGAGGCCCACTCGGCGGCGGTGGCCTGGATGACGAAGTTGCGGGTGAAACGCCCCCGCGAGCGGGCCGCCCGGGCCGACGGGCTGTGCGGATCGGCCCCGCCGTCCGGCATCGGCTCCTCCCCCTCGGCGAACCCCGCCGACCCGGGCGGGCAGGTACGCCCCAGCCAGGACCGGACCAGCCCGCCCGCCTCACCGGTGCGCGCCGCCGCCTCGACGTAGCCGAACGCGGTCGGATAGTTCTTCCGCAGCACCGCCAGGGCCGGCACGGCCGCCCCGCCGGTCTGCCCGTACATCGCCCCGAGCAGGGCCACCTTGGCCTTCGCCCGGTCACCGGCGAACGCGTCCCGGGCCAGGGCGGCGTACAGGTCACCGGCGCCGCCCGCCGCGGCCAGCCGCTCGTCGCCGGAGACCGCCGCGAGCACGCGCGGTTCGAGCTGGCCCGCGTCCGCCACCACGAACGTCCAGCCCGGGTCCGCCACCACCGCCTGCCGGATCACCTTCGGGATCTGCAACGCCCCGCCGCCCCGGGTCGCCCACCGGCCGGAGACCACGCCGCCGGGCACGTACTCCGGATGGAACCGGCCGCCGGAGACCCAGGCGTCGCGCCAGGCCCAGCCGTGCGCCGTCCAGATCCGGTACAGCTCCTTGTATTCCAGGACCAGCGGTACCGCCGGGTGCTCCACCCCGCGCAGCACCCAGGCGCGCGTGTTGGGCAGGTCCACGCCCGCGCGGGCGAACGCCCGCAACAGCTCCGCGGGCGAGTCGGCGTGCACCTGGCGTACGCCGAACGCGTCCGCGATCCGGGCCTGCAACTCGGCCAGCCGGCGCGGCGGCCCGCCGACCGGTGACGGCTCGCCGAGCAGGTCGGCCAGGATCGCGTCGTGCACGTCGGCGCGCCAGGGCAGGCCGGCCGCGCCCATCTCGGCGGCCACCAGCGCGCCCGCCGACTCGGCAGCCACCAGGAGCCGGAACCGGCCGGGGTGGGTGGTCGCGGCGATCCGGGCGAGCTGGTCGGCGTACACCCGGGTCAACGCCGTGATGCCCGGGCCCGGCGGGCCCGACGGCGGCTCGAACAGCGCGGCCTGGGCGTGGCCGGGCGGCTCGGGCGGGCGGGGCGCCGGGTCCGGCGGGACCGGCGCGCCGGTGACCCGGGCCCAGGCGGCGGGCAGCGCGCGGGGCTCGCCCCACCGGCCCGCGTGCCCGAGCAGCAGCGCCTCGGTCAGCTCGACGTCGTGGCAGCGGTCGAGCCGCACCCCGGCGCGCAGCAGCGCCGGGTAGACGCCCGCCCAGGCGGCCCAGAGCCAGCGGGGGTGCCCGGCGGCCTCCCGGGCGGCCACGGCGGCGGCCAGGCCGGTCACCTCCTCGGCCGGGCCGGCCGGGGTGCCGTCGGCGTGCAGCGGTTGCAGCACGCCGCCGCCCCGCTCGTCCGCCACCACCGCCACCAGCACGGACGCATTCTGCCCGGTGCCACCGACACGCTCCGCGGGGTAAGGAAGGGCCCCCTATTAACGCCTGCGGTAGCGGAAGGGCCCCTTGTTAACGCTGAGCGTTAACAAGGGGCCCTTCCTTGCACCCGGGGCGCTACTTGCCGACGCCGGCGGTGAGGCCGGACTGCACCTGGCGCTGGAAGACGATGTACACGATCAGCACCGGAAGCATCGCCATCGTGACGCCGGCGAACAGTCCGGACCAGTCGGACTTGTAGCCCTGGTTGACCGACAGCTCGATCAACCCCTGGGCGATCACCTGGTTCTTCGGCTCGCCGGAAACCGACTGCATGAGCAGCGTCGGCAGGTACCACTGGTTCCACTGGCCGAGCACGTTGAAGATGCCGATGCTGATCAGGCCCGGCTTGGCCATCGGCAGCATCACGCTGAAGAACGTACGGGTGTGCGAGGCCCCGTCGACCTGGGCCGCCTCGGCGATCGAGTCGGGCAGCGTCCGGAAGAACGAGTGCATGAAGAAGATCGTGAACGACAGCGACCAGGCCACGTAGACCAGGATCAGCATGAGGTGCTTGTTCGGGCCGAGCAGCGGGAGGCTGACCCCGGTGTTGTAGACGCCCTTGAACAGCGGCACCGCGGCCAGGTAGATCGGCAGCGTCAGCCCGGACAGGAACATCCAGTAGATCAGCCGGTTGCCGCGGAACTCGTACCGCGCCAGGGCGTACGCGGCCATCGAGCCCAGCAGCATCGTCAGCGTCACGCTGAACACGAGCACGAGCAGCGTGTTCAGGAAGAAGCTGTCGATCCCGGCGGTCCAGGCGCGGGCGAAGTTGTCCCACTGCAACGCGTCGGGGATCAGCGACAGCGGTTCGCGGATCACCTCCGAGTCGGTCTTGAGCGCCGACATCACCACCCACAGCAGCGGGTAGACCACCATGATCGCCCAGACCGCGAGGAACAGGTGGGAGAAGCCGTTGAAGATCCGGCCGCCGAAGCCGTCTCCGGCGCCGCGCCGGTCCGCCGGTGGCCGGTCCGGCGGCGCCGTGTCGGACCGGGCCGGGCCGGAGGTGTGGGTCACAGTGCTCATCGTCCAGACCTCCTCAGAACTCGATCCGCTCACGGCGGGTGATCCTCAGCTGGAGCGCGGCCAGCAGGATGGTGAAGATGGCCAGCGCGACGGCGATCGCGCAGGCGTAACCGAACTGACCCTTCTGGAACGCGTTGAACTGGATCACCGAGGCGAAGATCTCGCTGGCGTGGTTCGGCCCGCCCTGGCTCGGCGTCATGACGAAGACCAGCGCGTACATGTCCAGCGCGATGAAGCCCAGATAGACCCAGGCGACCGAGATGCTGTCCCGCAGCAGCGGCAGCGTCACCTTGAAGAACGTGTGGAACCGGCCCGCGCCGTCGAGGATCGCGGCCTCGTAGATGTCCTTCGGGATCGACTGCATCGCGGCGGAGAACAGCACCATGTAGAAGCCGGCGCCGCTCCACACCGCGATGAACAGCAGCCACCAGAGCACCGCCGGCACGCCGAGGAACGGCTCCGGGTCGGCGGTGAAGGCGATCGGGTTGTCCGCGTCGACCAGCCCGACCTTGATGAGCAGGCCGTTGATCAGGCCCTGCCCGTCGGTGCGGTAGATCTGCTGCCACATGACGGCGATGACCACCAGCGACAGCACCTGCGGGAAGAAGAAGATGACCTTGTAGATCCCGGAGCCGAACACCCCGCGGATGCCGGCCCTGTCCTCGCGTCCGCCCACGTTGAGCAGGAACGCGAGGAACAGGGCCAGCGCGATCGTGAACAGCGGCACGGTGACCAGGAAGAACACGTTGTGCCAGAACGCCTTCCGGATCAGCTCGTCGGAGAACAGCCGGACGTAGTTGTCCAGCCCGACGAAGCGCTGAGAATCGGAGTACCCACCCCAGTCGGTGAGCGAGTACCCCGCCGCCTGGGCGAACGGCCACACCACGTAGAACAGGTACAGCGCGACGGGCAGGGCCAGGAAACCCGTGACGAAACGCGCGACTCCGTGCCGCATTGGACTCACTTCCTCGCGGTGATCAGGCGGTGCGGGTCTGCTTCTTGATCGACGAGTCCTTGGCGACCTTGTCGGCGGCCACCTGCATCTTGTCGACGAACTGCTGCGCGGTCAGGCGCCCGGCCATCAGCTCCTCGGAGAGGTTCTGGCTCTCCTTGTCCAGGTCGGCGTAGAAGTCCGGGAACTTCACCGAGATCAGGTCCGAGCTGCCGTTCTTCATCAGCGAGTTCGCCGACGCCAGCGCGGTGTCCTGGACGTTGTCGCCGGAGCCCTTGGTGGAGGCCAGCGACTTGGTCAGCTCGGCGAACTTCGCCGAACCGGCCTTGGAGAGGATGGCCCGCAGGAACTCCTTCGCGGCCTCCTTGTTCGGCGCCTTGCTCGGCACCACGAAGCCCTCGCCGGAGGAGGCGAAGACGTCCTTGGCGGCCTTGTCCCCGCTCTTGCTCCAGTAGTCGGAGATGGTCATCTCGAAGCCCGGCGGGATGGTCGCGGCCATCTCGTTCTTCAGCCAGGTGCCGACCTGGATGAAGGCCGCCTTGCCGTCCAGGAACGCCTGCTGCGACTGGGTGTGGTCGAGCTTGCCCGGCAGCAGCAGCTTGTCCTTGACCAGCTTCTCCCACGGCTCCAGCGCCGCGACGATGCCGTCGGCCTTCCAGGCACCGTCCTTCAGGTTGTCGATGTCGACGACGGCCTGCTTGCCGACCGCCTTCCAGATGCTGGCGAACAGCGCCCAGCGCGGGTAGTAGCCGTGCACCGCGTCGTGCACGTACGGCGCCATGCCCTTGGCCTTGATCTTCGGCGCGAGCGCGAAGAACTCGTCCCAGGTGGTCGGCGCCGTCCACCCCTCCTTCTTGAACAGGGCGGCGTTGTACCAGTTGCCCCAGACCGTGTACGCGACGTTGACCACGTAGAACTTGCCGTTCTGCGTACCGTCGGCGACGGTGCCCGGCAGCAGGCTGTCGGCCACAGTCCCCTCGCTGTCCCAGGCCGGCGCGGTGAGCAGGTCGTCCAGCGGCTCGATCGCGCCCTCGTTGATCAGCGTGCTGCGGTCCATCATGTCGGCGCCCGAGTTCATCACCAGATCGCTCGGCTGCGTCGCCATCTTGGGCTGCTCTTCGGTCTTGATCTTCTGCGTCGAAGACATGTTGACCGTGACGTTCGGGTGCTTGGCGTTGAAGATGACCTTGTCTTCCTTGGCCCACTGGTCGCCCAGGCCACCGTTGAAGACGACCACCTTGACCGCGCTGCCGTCCTTGACGCCGAACGGGTTGTCCTTGCTCTTGGCCGCGCCGCCGCCGTCGGACTTGCTCGGCTCGCTGCCGGCGCACGCGCTCAGCAGACCCGCCGCCGGTACGGCCAGCAGACCGGCCGCCGCGGCGCGCCGCAGCAGGGTCCGCCGGCTGACGTCGCCGAACTTCTCGGGGGAAACCGACATCTTGTCTCTCCTTGTGGGTCGGGTCAGGCGGTCCGCCGGAGACGCCCGGCGTACCGCGACTCGAGGGCGAGGTTGTGCTCGTCCCCACCGGGGACGTTGGCGGAGAGGTAGACAGGGGGTACCTCTCCGGCCTGGTGGAACCGTCGTACGACCTCGGCGGTCAGCAGCTGCGCCAGCAGCGCCGCGGTGACCGAGGAGACCGCACAGACCGCGCCGCCGCCCTCGAGCGGCAGCAGTGCGTCGCCGTACGGCGCGCCGTTGTCCAGCACGACGTCGGCGAGGTCGGCGAGCCGGTGCCCGGAGGGGTGCCGAGGAGCTACCCGGGCGGTGTGCTCGACCGAGGTGACAGCGATCAGCGGATGGCCGCCGCGCTTGACGAGCGTCGCCAGCTCGACCACCGAGCCGTTGATGCCGGACTGCGAGGCGACCACGAACACGTCCCCCGGCTGCGGCGCCGCCAGGGCGTAGAGCTGGTGCGCCACGGCCGGGTCGCGTTCCAGCTTCGGGTCGGCGAGCACGTCGCGGGGCGCGTCGCCGTGCAGCACGAGGTCGTGCAGGGAGAGCCGGTTGGCGGGGACCAGGCCGCCGGCCCGGGCGACCAGTTCGGCGGCGAACGCCTCCGAGTGGCCGGCGCCGAACGCCTGGAGGACGCCGCCCGCACGCAGCCCGGAGGCGATCAGGTCGGCCGCCCGGTCCACCGCCACGGCCTGGCTGTCCACCAGCCGGTCGAGCACCGGGCGGACCGCGTCGGCGTACCGCTGGGCACTGATCATGAGGGGGCCCCCTTCGCGGCCTTGTGCCCGTCGACGGCCTGGGCGGTACGCCGGAAGGCCGCGTGGGCGCGGTCGTGGGTGCGCTGCGCCACCGCGATGTAGAGCAGGTCGAGCACGACGAGCTGCGGGTGCCGGGCGGAGAGCGCGTCCGGCCGGAACGTGGTGGCCTGGCTGGCGGTGACCAGCACGATGTCGGCCAGCTCGGCCAGCGGCGAGCGGGGGAAGCCGGTGAGCGCGACGGTGGTGGCGCCGCGGCTGCCGGCCTCGGCGAGCAGCTCGATCGTCTCCCGGGTCTGCCCGGTGTGCGAGATGCCCAGCGCCACGTCCCCGGCGCCCAGCAGCGCGGCGCTGGCCAGTCCCTCGTGCACGTCGCTCCAGGCCCACGCGGCGACCCCGATGCGGTGCAGGCTGAACTGCATCTCCTCGCCGACGAGCGCGCTGCCGCTGGCGCCGAAGATGTTCACCCGGCTGGCCCCGGCGATGGCCACCGCCGCGCGTTCCACCTCGGCCAGGTCGAGCAGCGCGGCGGTGTCGTGCATGGCCCGCGTGTCGGCGGCCATGATCTGGTCGAGCACCCGGGACAGCGGGTCGCCGGGCTGGATCTCCCGTCCGATGTCGACGGTCCAGCCCGCCGAGCGCGCCCGCCCGGTCTCGGCGGCGATGCCGAGCCGCAGGTCGGCGTAGCCCTCGAAGCCCATCGCCCGGCAGAACCGGGTGATGGTCGCCGGTGACGTGCCGCTGCGCTCGGCCAGCTCGACGATGGTGGCCCGGGCCGCCGCCTCCGGGTCACTGAGCACGTGCTCGGCGACCCGGCGCAGCGCCCCGGTCAGCTCCCCCGTACCGGCCCGGACCCTGGCCAGCACCCCGTCGGCGCCCAGCCGGTCGGCCGGACCGGCATCGACCACCGCGGTCGCCGCGGAAGTCTCCACCTCGTGCTCGGCCATCGGCGGAAGCCTTTCGGAAAAGAGTGTTAACTGTTAGTGGTAAAAGTTCTTACTGAAGGCCCCTCCCTGTCAAGGGCGTGGGCGAAGTTTTCAAACTGTTACCTGGCGCACCGCCGCGATCTTGCGTCCGGCGACGGGGCCGACCAGCATGAGGACCATGTCGGACACCGTCGTGGTCGGCCTCGACGTCGGGGGCACATCCACCCGCGCGACAGCGCTGAGCCTCGACGGCACACGTCTGGGCGCCGGCCGGGCCGGCGGCGGCAACCCCACCAGCCACGGCGCCGAGCGGGCCGCCGCCGAGCTGCTCGCCGCCCTGCGCGCGGCGCTCGCCGACATCGACCCGCTTCGGGTACGCGCCGGCGTGATCGGCCTCGCCGGGGCCGGCCGCCTCCTGGCCGACCCGCACGGGCGGGACGCGTTCGACCACGCGTGGGTCGAGGCGGGGCTGCGCTGCCCGTACGCGGTGCACGGCGACGCCCTGGTCGCCTACGCCTCCGGCACCGCCGCCCCGGACGGCACCGTGCTCGTCGCCGGCACCGGCGCGATCGCCGCCCAGGTACGCGGCCTGCGGCTGGACCGCACCGCCGACGGCCACGGCTGGCTTCTCGGCGACGCGGGCTCGGGGTTCTGGCTCGGCCGCGAGGCGGTCCGTCGGCTGCTGACCGGCCTGGACCGTGCCGACGCCCCCGGCGACCTGGCCCGGCAGGTGCTGACGGAGCTGACCGGCACGGCCGAGGTGGACGATCAGCCGCGCGCCACCGCCGGAGCCGTGGTGCAGGCGGTGACCCGGCGGCCACCGGTGGAACTGGCCCGGCTCGCGCCGCTCGTGGTGTCGTCGGCCCGCGACGGGGAGCCGACGGCGGTCGCGCTGATCGCCGAGGCGGCGGCGCTGCTGGCGGAGAGCGTCTCGCGGATCCGCCCGGCGGACGCGACCGATCCGGTGGTGCTCGGCGGCGGGCTGCTCACCGGCGACACCCCGCTGGCCGGTGCGGTCCGCGCCGAGCTGGCCGGACGGTGGCCGGGCGCACCGCTGCACAGCGCCGGGGACGGGGCCGCCGCCGCGGCCTGGCTCGCCGCCCGCGACCTGCCCGAGGTGACCGACCCGGCGGCACTGCACGCCCGCCTGGTCCCCCCGCCCGCCTGACCCGACCGACCCGCCCGGCCGTCCTGGCCGCCCCGCCGCGTGGTTCGGCGGCGTTCGGTGCGAGCCGGGTTCTCCGGCTGATCAGTATCGGTCTTGCGGGGTACTGCCCGGCAACCTCCTCACTTGAGCTGCCCGGCGGTCAGTCCGGACTGGACCTGGCGCTGGAACGCCACGTACACCACGAGCACCGGCAGCACCGCGATGGTCAGGCCGGCGAACAACTGGGCGTAGTCACCGGCGTAGCCCTGGCTCACCGCGAGTGAACTCAGCCCCTGGGCGAGCATCCGGTCCTGCCCGTCGCCGGGCAGGAGCACCTGCGGCAGCAGGAACTGGTTCCAGTGGCTCAGGAAGTTGAAGATCCCGACACTGATCAGTCCCGGTCGAGCCATCGGCAGCATCACCCGGAAGAACAGCCGGAAGTGCCCGCAGCCGTCGATCAGCGCGGCCTCCGCCACCGACGTCGGCAGCGTCCGGAAGAACGCGGTCAGGAAGAACACGGTGAACGGCAGCGAGTACGCCGTGTAGACCAGGATCAGGCCCGGCCAGGTGCCGAGCAGGCCGACGCTGCGGACCACGAAGAACAGCGGCACCAGCGCCAGGAAGACCGGGAACATCATGCCGCCGACGAACAGGTAGTAGACCACCTGCCGGCCGCGGAACTCGTAGCGCGCGAAGACGTACGCGGCGGTGGCGCCGAGCAGCATGGTCAGGCTCAGCGAGCCGGCCACCACGACCAGGCTGTTGAAGAAGAACCGGCCGATGTGGGCGCTGGTCCAGGCGCGCGACCAGTTGTCGAACCGCAGCGCCTCGGGCAGCCCCCACGGCTCGGCGATGATCTCGCCGTTGCTCTTGAGCGAGCTGAGCACCATCCAGGCCAGCGGCAGGACCGTCATGGCCGCCCAGAGCAGCAGGAATCCGTGCGAGAAGACGTTCGCCACGCCCAGCTCGCGCCGCGGCGGCCGGTCGGCAGGGGCGGCCGCGCGGGTCGCGTCGGCGGCCGGGGCGCCGGTGTCCACCGTGGTCACGAGTACTCGATCCGATCACGCCGGGCGGTGCGCAGCGCCAGCACCGCCACCGAGAGGGTCAGGAAGAACATCGCCACACCGATCGCCGAGGCGTACCCGAACTTGTTCTCGCTGCCGAACGACGTGTCGTACATTCGCAGCCCGATCACGTCGGAGGAGAAGTTCGGCCCGCCGTTGGTCATGAGCTGGACCAGGATGAAGCCGTCCAGCGCCGCGATGGCGAGGTAGATCCACGCGACCTGGATGGTGTCCCAGAGCAGCGGAATCGTGATCTTCCGCAGCATCGTGGTGCGGGACGCGCCGTCGAGCAGCACCGCCTCGTAGATGTCACGCGGGATCGCCTGCATGGCGGCGCCGAAGAGCACCACGTAGAAGCCGACGTTGCTCCACACCATCACCGCCAGCACGCACCAGAACGCGAAGCGCGGGTCGCCGAGCCAGGCCGGGGTGGCCAGCCCGACGGCGCGCAGGGCGCCGTTGAGCAGGCCACTGGTCGGGCTGTAGATCTCCTTCCAGAGCAGCGCGATGATCACCACCGAGAGCACCTGCGGGAAGAAGTAGACGAGCCGGTAGACCGAGGTGCCCCGCACCCCAGTCACCCCGGCCCGGCCCTTGCGTCCGCCCATGGTGAGCATGCTGGCGAAGAACAGGCCCAGCCCGATCGTCACCACCGGCACCACGGCGAGCAGGATCGCGTTGTTCTTCAACGCGTTCCACACGTACCCGTCGTGCAGCAGCGTGCGGAAGTTCGCCATGCCGACCGGGTCGGCCTGCGCGGAGTAGCCCATCCAGTCGGTGGTGGAGATCTGAAAGGCCTGGAGGTACGGCGAGAGCACGAAGATGCCGTACAGCGCCAGTGGGGGCAGCAGGAACGTGAGGATCAGGGGGAGGCGGCCCTGTCGCATCACGCCGACCGCTTGTACTTCTTGACCGAGCTGTCCTGGGCGATCGAGTCGGCGCCCTTCTGGCACTGGTCGAGAAACTCGGCCGGGGAGATCCGGCCGCTGAAGAACTCGCCGCAGGCCGCGTCGACCAGGTTGCGCTCCAGCTTGCGGTAGTAGTTGTTGTAGACCCAGTTGAAGCCGTTGGACCCGGACGCGTCGAGCGCCTCGACCACGGTGCTGAGCCCGTACGGCAGGTCGATGCCCTCGGTGGCGCCGGCGACCACGGGCAGGCTGGCGACCTTCCGGGTGAAGTCCTGGGCGCCCTTGCGGGACAGCATGGTCCGGAAGTACTCCAGGCCACCGGCGACGTTGCGCGCCTTCGCCGGCACCATGAACGGCTCGCCCGCGGTGCCGCGGATCGCCTCGTACGGCAGCTTGTCGCCGCTGCCCAGGCTCGGCGTCGGCGCGACGGTCATGTTGAAGCCGGGCGGCGTGACGTCCTTCTGCTCGCTCTCCAGCCAGGAGCCGCAGGAGATGAACGCTGCCTTGCCCTGGCACCACGCGGTCTGCGACTGCTTGTGGTCCAGGCCCGGGGAGCCGTCGAGGATGAACTTGTCCTTGACGATCTGGTGCCAGGCGTCGGCGGCGGTCTTCATGGCGTCCGACTTCCAGGCATTGGGCTCCAGGTTGTCGATGGCGAGCGCGACGGACGGGCCGCCGAGCTTGATCGCGGTGGAGATCAGCGGCCAGCTCATGTAGCGGGGGTGCACACCGGCGTACGTCCAGGGTGCGATGCCCGCGGCCTTGATCCGGCGGCAGAGCGCGATGTGGTCGTCCCAGGTCTTGGCGTCCTCCCAGCCGCGGTCGGCGAACAGCTTGGTGGAGTGCCAGATGCCGTAAACCGTGTAGGTGTAGTTGAGCACCAGGAACCGGCCGTCGTAGGAGCCGACCTCGACGGTGCCGGGCAGCAGCGTGTCCTTGACCGTCTTGCCGGGCGTGTCGAGGCTCGGCGCGGCGAGCAGCTCGCCCAGGTCGGCGAGCGCGTTCTGGGAGACCAGGCCGTTGAAGTCGATCTGACCGGCGCCGGAGTTGTTCACCACGTCCGGCGGGCTGCCGTCGACGAAGCGGGGCTGCAGCGTCTTGCTGATCTCCGCGGTGGCCGAGTGCTTGATCTCCGCCTTCGGGTAGCGCTCCTTGTACATGGCCTCGTGGGCCTTGGCGTAGTCCTCCCCGAAGCCGCCGTTGAAGATCACCACCTCCAGCGGGGCGTCCTCGGCCACGCCGAGCGGGTTCTGCTCGCTCTTGGTGCCCTTGTACGCGCCCTTGTCGCCCTCGTCGCCGCCACCCGAGGTGGCGCAGCCGGCGAGCAGCCCGGCGGCGGGGGTGGCCAGCAGACCGGCGGCGGCGCTGCGCCGTAGGATCTCACGCCTGTTCATCGCATCTCCTCGGTCCGGGTGCGCGCGGTGAGCACCCTGTCGCTTGTCTTCACAAGACGCATTTCCAATGAAGAATTTCTACGACAGTGCGACGGGGACCACAAGACCTCTCGACCGATCCGTTATCCGTACCGGTCGGTGCCGGCTGGCCTAGCCTGACCTCATGCGCCGCCTGCGGCAGCTCGCGCAACGCACGCCGCCGGGGCGCGAGCGCTACATCGACCTGCTCCGGGCGCTGGCCATCACCATGGTCGTGCTCGGCCACTGGGGCGTCACCGCCATCGGGTACGACGACGGCCGCCCCGCCGGCCACTCGGCGCTGGCCGACCTGCGCTGGGCCTGGCCGCTGACCTGGGTGGCCCAGGTGATGCCGGTGTTCTTCCTGGTCGGCGGCTACGCCAACGCCGCCTCACTGGCCTCCTACCGGCGCCGGGGCGGATCGGCGGCCGGATGGCTGGTGGACCGCAGCGCCCGGCTGGTGCGGCCCACCACCGTGTTGCTGCTGGTCCTGGCCGCGGGCGCGGGGATCGCCACGCTGCGCGGCGCCGACCCGGCGCAGGTGCGCACAGTGGTCTGGTTCGCCACCATCCCGCTGTGGTTCCTGGTCGCCTACGTCGCGGTGGTCGCGCTGACCCCGCCGATGTACGCGCTGCACCGCCGGTTCGGGCTCGCCGTGCCGGTGGCGCTCGTGGTCCTCGTGGCGCTCGGCGACCTCGCCCGGCTCCTCGGCCCGGCCGCACTCGCGAACGGCAACTACCTGTTCGGCTGGCTGGCCGTACACCAGCTCGGTTTCGCCTGGTACGACGCGGGGCGCACCGGCACGCGGGGCCTGTTCCGCCGCGGGCTGCCGCTGTCCGGCCGGGCCGGCGCGCTCCTGCTCGGCGGCGGCCTGGTCGCGCTGGTGCTGCTCACGGCGGTCGGGCCGTACCCGGTGGCGATGCTCCACGTGCCCGGCGAGCGGCTGGACAACGCGGCGCCGCCGAGCCTGGCGCTGATGGCCGCGGCCGCCGCCCAGCTCGGCCTGATCCTGCTGCTGCGGCGCCCGGCGGGGCGCCGGCTGCGCCGGTCCGGCCCCTGGCAGGCGGTGCTCGCGGTCAACGCGGTGGTGCTCACCCTCTTCCTCTGGCACCTGACCGCCGCGGTGCTGCTCGTCGGCCTGCTGGACGCGCTCGGCGCGCTGCCCACTCCCCCGGTCGGCTCGGCGGCCTGGTGGGCGTGGCGCGTACCGTGGCTGCTCGCGCTGGCCGCGGTGCTGGCCGTGCTGGTCGCCGTCTTCGGCCCGGTCGAGGCCCGCACCCGCCGCCCGCCCGCGACCGGGCCGGCCGGGGCGGGTGGCCGGCGGCTGCGCGCCGGCCTGGCCGTGGCCGGGTACGCGGGCGTGCTCGCCGGCCTGCTGCTGAACAGCCTCGCGCCCAAGACCGCGCCGGAGCCGCTGGGCCTGCCCGCCCCGGCGCTCGTGGCGTACCTGGCCGGGGCGGGTCTGCTGCGGCTGCTCAGGTCCGGACGGGCGGGACGGCACCGGCCGGGATGACGATCACTCCCCGATCGAGGTACGGATGCCCTCGACCATGATCGCCAGGCCCTCCCGGGCCTCGTCCTCGGTGAGCGTCAGCGGCGGGCCCATCCGGATCACGTTGCCGTACAGCCCGCCCTTGCCCACCAGCAGGCCGCCGGCCCGGCACGCCTCGAAGACGCGGGTGGTCAGCGCCGCGTCCGGCTCGACGGTGCCCGGATGGACGAACTCCACGGCGAGCATCAGGCCCTTGCCGCGTACCTCGGCGACCTGGTCCAGCCCGGCGGTGGCCGCGCGCAGGCCGTCGCCCAGGATCGCGCCGACCCGGGCGGCGTTGCCCTGCAGGTCGTGGTCGAGCAGGTAGTCGAGCACCGCGTTGCCGGCGGCGGTGGAGATCGGGTTGCCGCCGAACGTGGAGAAGCTGATCGCCGGCACCGACTCCAGCACCTCGGCCCGGCCGACCACCCCGGCGAGCGCGAAGCCGTTGCCGATGCCCTTGGCGAAGGTGAGCAGGTCCGGCGTCACCCCGTGCGCCTGGTAGCCCCAGAGGTGCTCGCCGGTACGGCCCCACCCGGTCTGCACCTCGTCGCTGATCAGCAGGATGCCGTGCTCGTCGAGCACCTTCTTCCAGGCGGCGAAGAGCCCGTCCGGGCCGTGCACGAAGCCGCCCACGCCCTGCACCGGCTCGGCGATCAGGCAGGCCACGTCGCCGGCGGTCTGGGTGGCGAGCACCTCGCGCAGGTCCTCGACCGCCGCGTCGGCCCGGTCGGCGGCGTCGAGCCGGGCCAGCAGCCCGCGCAGCCGTTCACCGGAGTGCAGCCAGGCCACCTGCAACGGGTTCAGCGGGCTGGCCGACCAGCCGCGGTTGCCGGTGACGCCCATCGTCGCGTACGACCGGCCGTGGTAGCTGTTGCGCACCGCGAGGATCTGATGTGAGCGCCGGTGGTTCGTGGCGACCAGCAGCGCGGCCTCGTTCGCCTCGGTGCCGGAGTTGGTGAAGAAGACGCGGGCGTCCGGGATCCCGGAGAGCCGGGCGATCTTCTCGGCCAGCTCCACCTGCTGACGAATCAGGTAGAGCGTCGAGGTGTGCACGAGGCCGGTACGCAACTGCCGTTCGACCGCCTCCCGGATCTCCGGGATGTCGTGACCGACCATCGTGGTCAGCACGCCGCCGAAGAAGTCCAGATAGGTCCGGCCGGCCGCGTCGGTGACCCGGCGGCCGGAACCGGCGACGAGTTCCAGCGGTTCGGCGTAGTAGAGCGGCATCCAGGACGGGAGCACGGCCCGGTGCCGGGCCAGCAGGTCGTCGGAGGTCATCGGCGCACCCTTCAGCGGCGGTAGGTCTCCGCACGCTGCCACCACGGTGAGGCGGGGACAAGTGCCACAGCCGCGCGACCGCGGGCCGGCGCCCGGCGAATCGCCGCGCACCGGCCCGAGAGCCGGGTGTCAGTTGACGTAGACCGCCGGGCTGCCGGTCTTGCTGGTGTCCTTCACCGGCGAGTACGTCGCGGTGAAGTACGCGGTGCCGAAGCAGAGCGACGGGCCGGAGAACTTGGTGAGCGGCTGGTTGGTGAAGCTGATCGAGTTGGTGGCGTTGGACGCCGTTCCGGTGAGCGAGTTCGTGCTCGTCCGGTAGACGCAGGTGATCGTGCCGAGCAGCGAGTTGAGCACGACGGTGCTCTGGATCGGCGCCGCCGCCGTCCCGGAGATGGTGACCACGCCGGCGCTGGTCACCGAGGTGGTGTAGGGCAGGTTGTTGACCGTCACGCTCTGCACGCCGGTGGTGCCGAAGACGTTCGTCGTGCAGCTGGAGAACGACTGCGCGGTCAGGCTCTCGGTCGCGGTGCCGGGGGCGGCCGGGTTGGTCAGCACCTTGGCGCTGAAGCTGGACGCCGCGCACTTGATGCCGGTGGTGCCGCTGGTCGAGGAGTAGAACGTGGCGTTCGTACCGCTGCGCAGGCTGGCCTGGATGACGTCGCCCACCGACACGGCGGTGCCGGCGACGGTCGGGTAGGTCAGCACGGCGCTGGCGAGCGCGGTGGTGCGTGCGGCGGTGGCGGGGGCGGCGCCGACCAGACCGGTCAGCAGCGCCAGGGCGGCGAGGCCCGCGCCGATACGTCCGTACCTGGGCATGGTTGTTCCTTCCGGCGGTGGGACGGGAATCGGTGCCGGCGGCGTCCGGGGTGGACGGAGCCGGTGGGTACGGCGGCCGGGACGGGGCCGCCGGTGGTGGTGGTGGTGCGCCGCTTCGGCCTCAGCGGGCCGGGCGGCGTGGCGCAGTGCGGCGTCGCCGCGTCACCTCGGTCTCTCCGGCCTTGGGGGGACCGGTACGCGCGGCGATAATGGCAGCCATCCGGCCCTCCTTCGACGCGTTCGGGTGACCGATGAGGAGAGATCACCAGCGGTGACGGGACGTGAACTGAGCGTGTCGAAAGTTATAAACCCCGGAGGGTCGTAAAGTCAACGCATCAAGAAAGGTCGATGAGTGACAGTCCCGAGCCCGCCGTCGCCGGCGCCCGTGCCCCTGCCGGGCGCCCGCCACGGCCGCGACCCGGACCGCGCCATCAAGCGCGGCCCGCGCCGCGTGCCGGCCGAGGAGGTGGCGGCGACCCAGCGCGACCGCCTCTTCGACGGGCTGGTCCGGGAGGTCGCCACCCGGGGGTACGACAACGCCCGGGTCAGCGACATCTGCCATGCCGCCGGGGTCACCCGGCCCGCGTTCTACGCGCTGTTCAGCGGCAAGCAGGACGCGTTCCTGGCCGCGTACCGGCACGGCATCACCGTGGTGTCGCACCTGATGGAGGACGCCTACCGCGACGCCGGACCGGACTGGCCGGAGGCCGCCCGGGCGGCGCTGCGCACGCTGCTCGACGTGCTGGCGAGCGTGCCCGCCTTCGCCCGGATGGCGCTCGTCGAGGTGGACGCGGCCGGCCCGGACGCCCGCCGGGAACGCGACGCGCTGCTGCGCAGCTTCCGCCGGTTCTTCGCCGGCGCCGGGCCGGATCCGGCCGACGTGGACCGGGACGCCCTGTTGTGCACTGTGGTCGGGGGCATCCACGCCACCATCCGTGAGCGGGTGGCGCAGGGGCGGGCCGAGGAGCTGCCGCTGCTGCTGCCGGCGCTCACGTACGCGGCCACCGCCCCGTTCCTCGGTACGCGGGAGGCGGGCCGCGTCGCCCGGGCGGCCCGGGACGACGGCCCGGCCGCCACCGCGCCCTGCGCGCCCGGCCAGCCCTGAGCGGTGGAAAACCGCAGCGGTTTTTCACTTTGGCCGCTTTTGGCAAATGCCGCCCAACGTTCTGCCACAGGCAGTTGACCGCCCCTTTACTCAGCGGTAACTTCGGCCTGCGTCCCTCGGCGCGCACATCCTGCGAAGCCAATTCACATCGTCGCAGATGAATTGATCTCGAAAGGGGCCGGCATGCCGGAGCAGATCGAGCAGATCGAGACCGATCAACCGAGAAGCGGCGTGCGCTGGCGCCGGTTCGCCGTCACGCTCGGCGCCGTGACGGCCGGCGCGGCCGGCATGGTGGTGCTGACCGCGCAGGGTGTGCTCGGCGCGCAGTTCGCCATCTCGGGCATGCCGTTCACGGTCACCGCCGACAAACTGGAGGGCACCGGGTTCGAGCAGTTCGCCACGCTCGACCAGATGATCCCGGACAGCCCCAACCAGGGCGACACCGGCGGGCAGGTACTCGTGATCGTCTCGGCCATCGACAAGGCCGAGCTGACCAATCTCTGCCAGAGCATCAATCTGGGCGGGACCAACCTGCGGATCACCGCCGGCAATTCCGGTAAGCCGGTGACCGCCCGCACGCTCGTGGTCGACGGCGACGAGATCGCCGGTAACGCCTCCTTCAAGAACATCGACGTCGGGCAGGACGCCAGCACCGTCGACAAGGTCCCCGGGGTCAAGGGCAACCCGGGCGTGTTCGCCCAGCAGGCCGACACCGTGACCATCACCAACCTGCGGCAGAACAACTACGCCACCACCGCCGCCGTCTTCACGCTGCCCAACCTGCGCATGGGCTTCAGCTCCGAAGGGTGCTGACGTGACCGCAGGACAGCACCCGGCGCCCGCCGCCGGCGTCCGTGCACGCTGGCGGCGCTGGCGCCGGGCGCGGCCGTTCACCGCCGGGCTGCTCATCGCGCTCGGCGGCGCGGAGATGCTCGTGACGCTGCGCGCGCCGCTCGGGGTGCTGCTGCACGTCGGGCCGCAGGGGCTGGCCGCGTACCTGGTCCCGGCCGTCCTGGTCATCTGCGGCGTGCTGCTGATCACCACGCCGCAGCAACGCGTCTTCTACGCGGTGCTCTCCCTCGTGCTCGGGCTGGTCTCCTGGCTCACCTCGAACCTGGGCGGGTTCCTGATCGGCATGCTGCTGGCGCTCGTCGGCGGCGCGCTCGCGTTCGCCTGGACGCCGGTCAAGCGGCGCCCGGCCCACGCCGGACCGCAGGCGACTCCCGCCGAGACGGCGCCCGCTGGTCCGGCGCCCGCTGGTCCGGCGCCCGCGCCGCGCAAGCCGGCCGACAGCTCGGCGCCCACGGAGTCCCTCGACGCGATCCTGTCGGGCGAGCCGGGGCCGCCGGGGAACGCCCGGATGGAACGCGGCTGACCGCTCAGCGGGCGGTGTCGGCCACCGCCTGCGCGAACACCTCGGAGCGGTGCTCGAAGTTGCGGAACCGGCCGTAGCTCGGCGCCGCCGGGGACAGCAGCACCACCCCGCCGGCCGGGGTCAGCTTGCGGGCCAGCCCGACGGCGGCGACCAGGTCGTCGGCCAGCTCGGTACGCACCGACGGCAGCCCGGACAGCGCCTCCACGATGCGGGGGCCGCTGTCCGGTACGCCGATCACGGTGATCTCCCGGTCGGCCAGGTGCGCGCGCAGCGGGCTGTAGTCCAGCCCCCGGTCGGCGCCGCCGACGATCACGGTCAGCGGCCGGCCCTCGTACGCGTCGATCGCGTGCATGGCCGCGTACGGGCTGGTGGCGAGCGTGTCGTCGACGAACGTGAGCCCGGACGGATCGGCGATCTCGGTGAGCCGGTGCGCCAGGCCCTGGAACTCCGCGACCGCCACGGCGAGGCTGTCCTTGCGCGCCACCACGTCGACGCCGAGCGCGTCCAGCACGGCCAGCGCGACGCAGAGGTTGCCCTCGTTGTGCCGGCCGACCAGCGGCAGCACCGCGCGCGGGAACAGCGGCGTGTCCCGCAGGTGGAACCACTGCGTGCCGTCCGGTCCGCTGGCCACGTGCGTGGTGTCCGGCGAGCCGGCCCGGACCACCGCCCGGTCGCCCAGTTCCGCCGCCAGGCGCGGGTCGGCGCCGTTGACCACCACGGCGTGCGGGCCGTGCGCGATCAGGTTCAGCTTGTCCCGGTAGTACTCCCGCTCGCCGCCGTGCGCGTCCAGGTGCTCGGGGAACAGCGCGGTCACCACCGCCACCCGCGGCGAGTCGGTCAGGTCGGAGCACTGGTAGCTGGACAGCTCCAGCACGTACAGCTCCGCCTCGGGCAGGTCCAGCAGCGGCACCCCGATGTTGCCGCCGAACACGTTCGGCCGGTCCATCGCGGTGAGCAGGTGGCTGATCAGGCTGGACGTGGTGCTCTTGCCCTTGCTGCCGGTCACCCCGACGGTCCGGTCCGCGTGGTCGGCCATCCACAGCGCGCTGCCCTGCGTGACGGGCACGGACCGGCGGCGCAGCTCCACCATCCACGGGTGGGTGTTCGGCACGCCCGGCGAGCGGACCACCACGTCGGCGGCGGCCAGGCGCTCGAAGCCCTCCTCGCCGGTGACGAGCGGCGCCGCCGCGGCGAGCGGGCCGTCCCAGGGCAGCGTGAGGAAGTTCGCGCTGTCGTCGACGACGACCAGGCCGGCCGGCCCGTGCGCGGCGATCGCGGTCACCGCGGCCCGGCCCTCGCGGCCGGCGCCCCAGACGGCGACATGACGTCCGCGCAGATCAGACAGGCGCACGGGCTCTCCTCGGACTCGGTCGACGCACGGCGGGCAGGGTCCGGCCCAGCCGGACACGGACGGACGAACCAGGGCCTAGTATGGCGTGTGCCCAACGAGCAGCTGCGGCGGATGGACGCCTTCACCTTCCCGTCCTACTCGATCGACTTCGCGACCGGCGAGGTCCTGTTCGACTACGCCCTGACCGGTCCCCGCGGCGAGCAGCGGTTCACCGAGGTGATCACGCTTCCGCTGCCGGCCGAGCCGGTCTCCGACGCCACAGCGGCCACCCTGGCCCGGGTGCTGGAGCTGCTGCACGTGGTCGCCGGCGTCAGCTACTACAAGGCCGCCGCGCCGCGCCGGCTGGTGCTGCCCGCGCCGCTGGGCGCCGCCGCCGTCGAGCTGGTCACCGCCGTCTACACCAAGGGCCTCGCCGAGTACGCGTACCGCAACGAGCTGCCGCACGTGCTGGAACTGCGTCCCGAGGTGCCGTCCGGCACCGTGGACCCGGCCGTGCCGGTGGACAACTCCGACCGCCGTCCGCTGTCGGCGGTGGGCGGTGGCAAGGACTCCATCGTCACCCTGGAGGCGCTGCGCCGCGCCGGCCTCGACCCGGTGCCGTTCTCGGTCAACCCGAACCACGTGATCGTGTCGGTGAACGAGGCGTCGGACCTGGTGCCGCTGGCCGCCCGGCGGCGGCTGGACCCGGTGCTGTTCGAGCTGAACGCCGCCGGCGCGCGCAACGGGCACATCCCGGTCACCGCGATCAACTCGCTGATCGCCGTGGCCACCGCCGTCCTGCACGGCCTCGGGCCGGTGGTGATGTCGAACGAGCGCTCCGCGTCCGACCCGAACCTGATCTGGAACGGCCACGAGATCAACCACCAGTGGTCCAAGGGCGTCGAGGCGGAAGGGCTGCTTCGCGCGGCGCTGGCCGAGCACGCCGGGCTCACCGAGCCGTACTTCTCGCTGCTGCGCTCGCTGTCCGAGCTGCACATCGCCCGCCTGTTCGCCGAGATCCACCGGTACGACGCGGTGGTGACCAGCTGCAACGCGGCGTTCAAGCTGCGGGACGCTAGCGAGCGCTGGTGCCGCGACTGCCCGAAGTGCCGGTTCGTGTTCCTGGCCATGGCGCCGTTCATGCCCCGGGAGCGGCTGACCGGCATCTTCGGTGGTGACCTGCTGGCCGACGAGTCCCAGATCCCCGGCTACCGGGAGCTGCTCGGCATCGACGGGCACAAGCCGTTCGAGTGCGTGGGCGAGGTGGAGGAGTCGGTGGTCGCGCTGAGCCTGCTCGCCCAGCAGGAGCAGTGGCGCGACGCCCCGGTGGTACGCGCCCTGGTGGCGGCGCTGCCCGACACCGCCTGGCAGGCGGCCGCGACCTCCGACGTGTTCACCCCCGCCGGTGAGAACTTCGTCCCCGCCCCCTACGCCAAGACCCTGACCGCCCTGACCTGACCGCCCCCTTCCTCCCGCCCCTCCCCCCGCCCCGCCCTCGCCGCCCCGCCCCGCCGATCATGAACTTGACGGTGCGAATTCGGGCGAATCACCGGCTCAACCTCATGATCAACGCTTGGGCAGGCGTGACGGAGCGGGGTCAGGGGGTGCGGATGGCGTCCAGGGCCAGCAGGGCCACGTGCAGGGACAGGCACCTGTCGACCGAGTCGAGGTCGGCGTCGAGGATCCGGCCGATACGGGCCAGCCGCTCGTAGAACGCCGGCCGGGACAGGTGCGCGGCGGCCGCGCCGGCCGACTTGTTCCGCCCCTGCTCCAGGTACGCCCGCAGGGTGCCGAGCAACTGCTCCCGCGGGTGCTGGGCGTCGTAGGCGAGCAGCGGCCCGAGTTCGCGCTCGACGAACGTCTGCAACCGGGGCTCGTCGCGCAGCAGGTGCAGCAGCCCGGCCAGCCCGACGTGCGGCAGCCGGTAGCAGGGCAGATCCCGGGGATCCCGCCGGGCCGCCTCGGCGACCTGCCGCGCCTCGATCAGTGACCGGCGTGCCTCGCGCAGGCTGCCCACGCCGGACCCGGCCGCCACCACGATCGCCGCCCGGGGCGGGACGTCGACCGGTCGTGCGCTCCCCGACGCCACGGCCCGTCCGGCGGGACGGTCAGGCGACTCCGACGGGCGGGACGCCGGAGGGCGCGCGGGGGCGGCGTCGAGGCGTACCCGACGCAACGCCGCGGCGAACGCGGACAGTGCCTTCTCCTCGGCGGCCGGGTCGGGAAGCGCCAGCAGCGCGCCCACGGCCTGGTCGTCGAGCGGGCTGGTCAGCGCGGTGAGCTTGGCGTCCCGGACGGCCTGGCTGACCGCCTCGGCGAGATCGCGCAGGCGGGCCGGGCCGGCTTCCGGACCCTCGGCGTCGCCGTCACGGCGCCCGCCGCGCCGGGCGGGGGCGGGCTCGTCGTCGGGGGCGCCCGCCTCACCGGCGGGCTCGTCGGCGCGGTGGCGGACCACGACGCCGACCAGGTGCCGGCGGTCCAGGACGACGCCGAGCGCCTTGGCGCGCAGCGCCACCTCGTCCACCGGGCGGGTGTGGTCGATCAGCGCGGTCAGCAGCGTGCGGTGGATCTGCCGTTCCAGGCCCTCGGCGTCACGGCGGATCAGCCGGCCCAGGGCCAGCGTGGAGGCGGCCCGTTCGATCAGGATGGTCAGCCGGGTCGGCGGGGTGGACTCGGTCGCCGGCCAGCGCAGCAGCAGCCGTCCCCAGTCCTGTCCCCGCGCGCCCACCGTGGTGACGAGCCAGCCGCTGTCCGGGTCGTACGCGGTGCGCCCAGGCGGGCGGATCTGCCGCGAGTGCCGTTCCCAGCCGTCCAGCAGCAGTTGGGCGTTCTCCCCCGCCGGGTCGTACGCGAGCACCTGCCGGGACAGGTTCTCCAGCACCATCGGGCAGCCGGCCAGCTCGGCGGCCTGCCGCAGCACCTCCGCCGGTTCGGCGCCCTCCACCGACAGTTCGGTGAACCGCTGGTGGATCTCCTCGGTGGCGCGCAGCTCGGTGAGCTGGGCGTCCACGATCAGCGCGTGCACCGCCTCGGTGATCCGGACGAACGGGGTGCCCCGGCGCAGCTCGATCAGGGGCAGGCCGCGTCGTTCCGCGGCGGCGGCCATCACGCGTGGTACTCCGCTGACGTAGCGGCGGCCCAGCTCGACCACCAGGCCGGAGACGCCGACGTCGGCCAGGGCGCCGATGAACTCGCGGAGCCCGGCGTCGTCACCCGGCAGGCCGATCCCGGTGGTGAGGACCAGTTCCCCGCCGCCGAGCAGGGTGGCGATGTCCGGCACCTCGGCGATGTGCACCCAGCGCACCGACCGGTCCAGTCCGGCGTTCCCGGCGACCAGGCGCGGCGCGCCGTGGCGCACGGGCACCAGGTCCAGCACCTCACGCACGGTAGGGAACACGGGCGACACGCTACCCTGCGTCACCACCGTTACCGAAAGCCACACCGCCCGCCGGCCCGCCGGGAGGCGGGACCGGCGGGCGGTCAGGCGAAACGAGCCGCGGACCGCTGCCCGGAAGGCCAGCGGTCCGCGTACGTCCACGCGGGGAACGGCGGTCAGTCGACGCCGAACTCCATCGCGGCCCGGTCGAGCGCCTCGTCCTCGGCGGTGGGAACGCCCCGGGACGCGATGGCCTCCGCGCCGCCCTGCGGCATGGCGCCGATCAGCCCGGTCGAGGCCGCCTGGGCGGCGCCGACGACCCGCTGCGGGGTGCCGCCGCCGACCATGCCGACGGAGGCGTACTGCTCCAGCTTGGCCCGCGAGTCGGCGATGTCGAGGTTGCGCATGGTGAGCTGGCCGATCCGGTCGGCCGGGCCGAACGCCGAGTCCTGGGTGCGCTCCATCGACAGCTTGTCCGGGTGGTAGCTGAACGCCGGCCCGGTGGTGTCCAGGATCGAGTAGTCCTCGCCCCGGCGCAGCCGCAGCGTCACCTCGCCGGTGACCGCCGTGCCGACCCAGCGCTGCAACGACTCGCGCAGCATCAGCGCCTGCGGGTCCAGCCAGCGGCCCTCGTACATGAGGCGGCCGAGGCGGCGGCCCTCGTTGTGGTAGTTCGCGAGCGTGTCCTCGTTGTGGATGGCGTTGACCAGCCGCTCGTAGGCGGCGTGCAGCAGCGCCATGCCGGGGGCCTCGTAGATGCCCCGGCTCTTGGCCTCGATGATCCGGTTCTCGATCTGGTCGGACATGCCCAGGCCGTGCCGGCCGCCGATGGCGTTGGCCTCCAGCACCAGGTCGACGGCGCTGCCGAACTCCTTGCCGTTGATCGTCACCGGGCGGCCCTGGTCGAAGCCGATGGTGACGTCCTCGGCAGGGATCTCCACGGACGGATCCCAGAACTTGACGCCCATGATCGGCTCGACCGTCTCGATGCCGGTGTCCAGGTGTTCGAGCGTCTTGGCCTCGTGGGTGGCGCCCCAGATGTTGGCGTCGGTGGAGTACGCCTTCTCGGTGCTGTCCCGGTAGGGCAGGCCGCGCTCCAGCAGCCACTCCGACATCTCGGTGCGCCCGCCCAGCTCGGTGACGAAGTCGGTGTCCAGCCACGGCTTGTAGATCCGCAGCTGCGGGTTGGCCAGCAGGCCGTACCGGTAGAACCGCTCGATGTCGTTGCCCTTGAACGTCGAGCCGTCGCCCCAGATCTGCACGTCGTCGGCGATCATCGCCCGGACCAGCAGCGTGCCGGTCACGGCCCGGCCCAGCGGCGTGGTGTTGAAGTAGGCCCGCCCGCCGGAGCGGATGTGGAAGGCGCCGCAGGTCAGCGCCGCCAGCCCCTCCTCGACCAGTGCGGCGCGGCAGTCGACGAGCCGGGCGACCTCGGCGCCGTAGCTGAGCGCGCGGCCGGGCACCGAGGCGATGTCGGGCTCGTCGTACTGGCCGATGTCAGCGGTGTAGGCGCAGGGGACGGCGCCCTTGTCGCGCATCCACGCGACGGCTACCGAGGTGTCGAGGCCGCCGGAGAAGGCGATGCCGACACGTTCGCCGATGGGCAGGGAGGTGAGAACCTTGGACACAAGGAAGATTATGCACGGCGTCGCATGGTCATGCAAGCCGGTCGGGGGAGCCGGTCGTCAGAGCGCGTCCTCGCGCCCCAGCTCCCAGAACGCCACCGCCGCGGCTGCGGCCACGTTCAGCGAGTCCACGCCGCGCCGCATCGGGATCACCACCCGCACGTCGCTGGCCGCCTGCGCCGACGCGGTCAGTCCCGGCCCCTCGGCACCCAGCAGCAACGCCGCCCGCTCACGCTGCGCCGGGGTCAGCCGCTGCATCGGTACGGCATCAGGCGCGGGCGTCATCGCGAGCACCGTGAACCCGGCCGCCCGGACCTGGTCCAGCCCCTCGGGCCAGCGGTCGAGCTTGGCGTACGGCACCGCGAACACCTCCCCCATGCTGACCCGTACGCTGCGCCGGTAGAGCGGGTCGGCGCAGGTCGGCGACAGCAGCACCGCGTCGACGCCGAGCGCGGCGGCGCCCCGGAAGATCGCGCCCAGGTTGGTGTGGTTGTTGACGTCCTCTAGGATCACCACCCGCCGGGCGGCGGCCAGCACCTCGCCGGCCGAGCGCAGCGGCTTGCGGTGGAACGACGCGAGCACGCCCCGGTGCACGTGGAATCCGGTGGCGCGCTGGAGCACGTCCGGCGTGGCCGCGTACACCGGCGCGTCACCGGTGTCCAGGTCGGCGAGCTGGTCGACCCGCTTGGCGTCGACCAGGTACGACCGGGCCGGGTAGCCGGCCCGCAGCGCCCGCCGCAGCACCAGCTCCCCCTCGGCGATGAACAGCCCGTGCGGCGGTTCCCAGCGGGTGCGCAGCTCCACGTCGGTGAGCGCGCGGTAGTCGGCGATCCGGTCGTCGTCGGGGTCGGTGATCTCGTGGACGGGCACCCGACGATTCTGCCCGGCCCGCCCGGCCGCTCCGGCGCGGGCCGGGTTTCCGTCGTCCCGCCCGGGGAACGGAGCCGGAAGGCCGACGGCGACGGAGGGAACACGATGGGCGCGGATCACGACGGCAACCTCCCCCGCGACGCCACCGTCGCCGACTTCCTGGTGGCCCGGCTCGCCGAGTGGGGCGTGCACCGCTACTACGGCTACCCGGGCGACGGGATCAACGGCATGACCTCGGCGTTGCAGCGGGCCGACGGGCGGGCCCGGTTCATCCAGGTCCGGCACGAGGAGACGGCCGGTTTCGCGGCCGGCGCGCACGTCAAGTACGGCGGCGGCCCGCTCGGCTGCGTGGTGGTGACCAGCGGTCCGGGCGCGATCCACGCCCTCAACGGCCTGTACGACGCGAAGCTCGACCACCAGCCGGTGGTGGCGCTGCTCGGGCACACCGCGCTGCCCGCCGAGGGCGGCGGCTACTACCAGGAGGTGGACCTGCTCGCGCTCTACAAGGACGTGGCGTCGGCCTTCCTGGCCCAGCTCGACGACCCGTCGCAGGCCCGGCACCTGGTCGACCGCGCCTGCCGCACGGCGCTGGCCCGGCGTACCGTGACCGCCCTGGTCCTGCCCTCCGACGTGCAGGACCTGCCGGCGGTGCCGCACCCGCCGCACGCCCACGGCTACTACCACACCAGCGCGGTGCCGAGCAGCGAGCCGACCGCGCCGCCGGAGGCCGACGTGCGCCGCGCCGCCGAGGTGCTGCGCGGCGGTGAGCGGGTGGCGATGCTGGTCGGGCAGGGCGCGCTGGGCGCCGAGGACGAGGTACGCCGGATCGCCGACCGGCTCGGCGCCGGGGTCGCCACCGCGCTGCTCGGCTTCACCGCCGTCGACCACCGGCAGCCCTGGGTGACGGGCGCGATCGGCCTGCTCGGCAGCCGCCCGAGCTGGCAGCTCATGCGCGAGTGCGACCGGCTGCTGATCGTCGGCAGCCAGATGCCGTACTCGGAGTTCTACCCGCCGGAGGGCCAGGCCCGGGCGGTGCAGATCGACATCGACGGCACCCGGATGGGGTTGCGCTACCCGACCGAGGTGAACCTGACCGGCGACGCCGGGCCGACGCTGCGCGCCCTGCTCAAGGAGCTGGGCCCGGGGCCGGGCCCGACCGCCTGGCGGGCCACCATCGCCGACGCCAACGGCAGGTGGCGGGCCTCGCAACGCGAGGTCGCCGCCCAGCCCGCCGACCCGGTCAACCCGCAGTCGCTGTTCGCCACGCTCGACGACGCGCTGCCAGACGACGCCGTGCTCGCCGTGGACTGCGGTACCGCCACCGCCTGGTATGCCCGGCACGTCCGGGTCCGCCCCGGCATGCTGGCCAGCCTCTCCGGCACCCTGCTGTCCATGGGCGGCGGGATGCCGTACGCGCTGGCGGCGAAGTTCGCCCACCCGGACCGGCCGGTGATCGCGCTGCTCGGCGACGGGGCGATGCAGATGAACGGCGTCAACGAGCTGATCACGGTGGCGAAGTACTGGCGGGAGTGGTCCGACCCCCGGTTCGTGGTGCTGGTGCTCAACAACCGGGAGCTCGCGTTCGTCAGCTGGGAACAGCGGTCCGGCGAGGGCACGCCGATGTTCCCGGACAGCCAGGACCTGCCGGACGTGGCGTACCACAGGTGGGCGGAGGTGCTGGGCCTCGGCGGTGAGCTGGTCGACTCCCCCGACCGGGTGGACGGCCTGTGGCAGCGGGTGCTCGACGCGGACCGCCCGGTGGTGGTCAACGCGGTGGTGGACCCGGCCGAGCTGATGCTGCCGCCGCACTTCACCGTCGAGCAGGCCCGCAAGACCGCCGCCGCGGTGCTGCGCGGGGACAGCGACCGGGCCGGCATCGTGCGGCGGGGCGTACCGGCGGCGCTCGCCACGTACCGGCCCCGCCGCCGGGGCCGCTGAGGCGTCAGGCCCGCGCGTAGCGCAGCAGCACCGACCGCCCGTCGAAGGTGCGCGTCTCGACCAGCCGCTGGTTCTGGCGGGCCAGGCCGGGCAGCACCTGCCGCCCGCCGCCGAGCACCACCGGGTGCACGATCACCTCGTAGGTGTCGACGAGCCCGAGCGCGGCCAGCGCCGTCGCCGCGCCGGTGCCGCCGGTGACCAGCAGGTCGCCGGGGAACCGCTCGCGAACCTCCGCGAACTCCTTCGCCAGGTCGCCGCCGCCGACCACCACGGCGCCGTGGGAAGCCTCGGCGAGCGTGCGGGACACCACGACCTTCGGGGTACGCCGCCAGATCGGCGCGAACGCCAGGTCGTGCGGGTGGTCGGAGATCGACTCGGCCTGCGGCCAGTAGGAGGACATCATCTCCCACACCCGCCGCCCGTAGACGAAGGCGGCGGCCCGCTCCGACAACCCGATCGAGTACGCGGACAGCTCCTCCCCCATCTCCGGCCAGTCGAACTCGCCGTTCGGCCCCTCGATGAAACCGTCGACCGACGTGTGCACCCCGTAGACGACCTTGCCCATGACGTGTTCCTCCGCGTCGCACGGCGCCCTCGGAACGGGCGCGCTCGCCGGTGGGTCGGAGCCGGCCGCGCGGATCCGACAGCCCGGCGTCGTCGATCTCCGGCTTGCCCGGGGCGGCTAGCCTCCGGGCGTGGCCCGTCCCGTGATGATCGCGCTGATCGGGGTCGACGGCTCCGGGAAGACGACCCAGGCCAAGGCACTGGCGGCACGGCTGCGCGAGCAAGGTGTCCGGGCCCGGTACTTCGAGAACGCCGGTGGGCGGCCGCTGTGGAACCAGCTGGCCCGGGCGCTCGGCCGCGCCGACGGGGTGGCGCTGTTCGGCCGTACCCTCTATCCGGCGCTGGAGGCGACGGTGCGCGCGGCGGCGATGGCCCGGACCGTGGCGGTGGCCCGCCTGACCGGACGGGTGGCGGTGCTGGACCGGTGGACCTGGTGCCAGGACGTGATCATGGCGGCCCGGGGCGACCGGGGACGGCGCGTGGTGCGCGCCGCGTACGCCGTCTTCCCGCGCCCGACCGTGGTGTGCTTCCTGGCCACCTCGCCCGAGGTGGCGCGGCGGCGGGTGGCCGCGCGGGGCCTCGACACCGAGGAGCCGGCGCACCTGCGGGCGCTGGACGGCGCGTACCGGGCGCTGCCGGAGTTCGGCTCGTTCGTCACGCTCGACGGCGACGGCACCCCGGACGAGGTGGCCGCCGCCCTCGACGCGGTCGTGGGCGCGGTCGTTGCCGCAGCGCGTGTTAAGAAGGGGCCCTTTCTCTACCGGAGGCGTTAAGAAGGGGCCCTTCCTTACCCGCGTTCGCGCAGCCAGCGCAGCACGTCGGAGGGCAGCTCACTCTCCTGGCGCTGCTCGCGGCGGTCCGGCTCGGTCCGGCGGGGCGGCTGCGGGCGCTGCGGGTCGCCGGCCAGCGCCCGGCTCGGCGCGGTGAAGTCGGCCACCGGCTTGCCGGTGAGCGCCGTCTTGATGGTCCGGGCCACCGCGTCGATCACCTTCGCCTGCACGGCGGAGCCGACCAGGTCGGTGACGTCGTCCGGGTTGGCGGCGATGCCGGCCACCGCGACCTGCGGGGTGTACCCGACGAACGTCTCGGTGGCGTTGCGCTCCGAGCTGCCGGTCTTGCCGGCCACCGGGCGGCCGACGATCCGGTCGACGGCGGTGGCGGTGCCGCCGTTGCACTGGCCGAACGCGGACTGCTGGCCGACCGGGCACCGGGCGGCGTCGGTGGCGGCGCGGGCCACGTCCGGTTCGAGCACCCGCTTGCAGGACGGCTGCGCCACGTCGACGGCGCCGCCGTCGGGCGTGGTCACCGAGACCACCGGCAGCGGCGTGCAGTACGTGCCCTCGGCGGCGACCGTCGCGTACGCGTTCGCCAGGTCCAGCGGAGTGGTGGCGGCCACGCCGAGGGTGAACGCGCCCCAGTTCGCGGCGTCGTCGCGGGCGAACGCGGCGTCGGAGTCGGCGCGGAAGGTGATGCCGAGGCGCTGGGCCATCTCCACCACCTTGTCCTCGCCGACCTGCTCGGCCAGCCAGACGAAGTACGTGTTCACGGACCGGCCGAAGCCGTCCCACATCATCCGGTAGCCGTCCATCCACTGCGGGTTGGCGTTCGCCGGGCACCACGTGCCGTCGCAGTTGCCCTCGTCGTCCGAGGCGTACCGGGTGGGCAGCCTGCTGGGGGCGTCGAAGCCGGTGGACAGCGGCTTGCCGGCCTCCAGCGCGGCCAGCATGGTGAACATCTTGAACGTCGAGCCGGCCTGGTAGCCGTCGACGCTGGCGCCGCCGGAGATCAGCGGGTTGACCGTGTTCGGGTGGTTGGCCTGCCCGTCCGGGTTGTCGTCGAGGCTGTAGTGCCGGTTCACCGCCATGGCGAGGACCCGGCCGGTGCCGGGCTCGACCGCCGCGATCGGCAGCGCCCGCTTGTTGCCGTACCCGTAGACCTTCGTGGCCTGCTCCTGCGCGGTCTCCTGGATCTTCGCATCGAGCGTGGTGACGACGCGGTAGCCGCCTCGGCGCAGCGCCTGCTCCCGCTCCTCAGGAGTGCTGCCGAAGGCCGGCTGGGTGAGCCACCAGCGGCGCAGGTAGTCGCAGAAGAAGCCCCAGTCGTCGTGGCCCTGGGCGGTGGCGGTGCAGCCGTTGGGCTGGGCGGTCGGGCGCAGCGTCAGCGCCTCGGCCTTCGCCGCCGCGGCCTGCTGGGCGGTGATCGCGCCGGTCTCGGCCATCGCGTCGAGCACGTACCCCCGGCGCGCGAGCGCCTGGTCCTTGTCGCCGTCGATCGGGCTGTACGCGTCGGGCGACTGGACCAGGCCGGCGAGCAGCGACGCCTCGCCCAGCGTCAGGTCGGCCGGGGCCTTGCCGAAGTAGCGCTGGCTCGCGGCGGCGACGCCGTACGCGCCGGAGCCGAAGTACGCGATGTTGAGGTAGCGGTTGAGGATCTCGTCCTTGGACAGCGACTGCTCCAGCGCGTTGGCGTACCGGATCTCCTGGAGCTTGCGCCCGACTGTCTGCTCGGTGGCGGCCTGCCGCTCCTCCGGGGTGCGGTTCGGGTCGGTCTTGAGCACGTTGCGGACGTACTGCATGGTCAGCGTGGAGCCGCCCTGCTCGGTGCCGCCGCCCTTGACGTTCGCCACCAGCGCGCGGGCGATGCCGCGCAGGTCCGCGCCGCCGTGCGAGTAGAACCGCCGGTCCTCGGCCGCGATGATCGCCTGCCGCATCACCGGGGCGATCTCGTCCAGCGACACGTCGGTGCGGTTCACGTCGTAGAACGTGGTGATCAGCGTCTTGCCGTCGTTGGCGTAGAGGTAGGAGCGCTGCGGCTGCACCGGGGTGCGCAGCGCGTCGGGCAGGTCCGCGTACGCGCCGAGCGCCGCCCGGGCGGCGAACCCGCCGAGCAGGCCGCCGGGAAGCGCGGCGAGCGCGAGGACGAGCCCGGCGAGCAGGCCGGCCAGCAGCACGGTGAACAGCCGCGACAGCGGCGACCTGGGAGACGGCATGGACGCAAGGATTGCCACGAAAGCCGCCTACCGGCCACCTCGCCAGGCAACTGTCAGTTACCTCACGGCAACCGTTCAGCTCGCGGCCCCGGACGAACCGGTCATCCGGCGCCGAGCGGGCCCTTCGGTGACGCGGGCGGCGCCGGTGCGGCGGCGACGCTGGCGGCGGCCGCGTCCCGGGCGATCGTCTCGGGCACCAGGCGACCGCTGCGGTAGCCGATGCCGATGCCGGCGATCAGCACGAAGATCGCGCCGAACGTCTGGAGCGAGCCGATCAGCGCGCCACCCAGGCCGAGCAGCGGGGCGGCGATCATCAGCATCGTCCCGTCGCCGTAGGAGAACATCCCGGACCGGGCGACCGACCAGCCGGTGAGGAACCAGCCCACGCTGTAGAGGGTGGCGCCGAACAGCACGATGCCGCGCGCGGTCACGCCGAACACCGGCGTCTGCTCGGCCAGCCCGGCGAACGGCAGCATCAGCACCATCCCGCCGATGCTGCACAGCAGCCCGGCCAGCGCGACGCGGCGGCAGCGGGTGGCGACGAGCAGCCCGGTGAGCGCGAGCAGGGCGAGCAGCCCGAGCCACACCGCCGCGACCCAGCCGACCAGGTAGAGCGGCCGCCCGTCGGCCGGGTACGGGTCGTTGCCCACACCGCCGTCGCTGGCCGTCGCCACCAGGCCGTAGAGCACCGCGTACGCCGGCAGCAGCCAGACCGCCGCGCGGGCGAACCGGCGGATCGACCAGGCCCAGGTCGCGTCGGTGGCCGGCGCCCCCGGGCCGGGCTCGGAGACGAACGGCAGGACCCCGAAACCCCCTCCGGTACGCCGGGAGCCGATCGGCCCGGCGGGGTCGTGCGCGCCGGGCACCGGGGTACGGGAGAACAGCTGGTTCGCCGGATCCTTCATGCCTCACCTCGTTCGCGCCACGGGCGGCCCGGGACGCGCAACGGCGCTCCGGCCCTGCTCACCACCCGTCCTCAAGACCGATGGTGGCAGCCGCCGGAGCGCCGTATGAGGGATTCTCGGATTTGCCGGTCAGCCCCGCTCGCGCTGGTCCGCCGGGTCGTTCACCAGGCTGGCCGGGTCCACCGGCTCCGGTGCCGGGAGGCCCTTCGGCGCGTTGCCGCCGGTGGCCTGCGCCTCGGCCACGCGTACCTCGTCGTGGATCTCCTGGGCCGCGATGGCCGCGGCCTCAGCGGCCTCGGCGGCCTCCCGCTCGACCTCGCCGGCGCTCTTGGCGGCCTCCGGCGACGGCTGGTCGCCGACCATGTTGGCCAGCCCGCCCAGCGCGCCACCCATGCCCTCCAGGGCCTTGGTCAGCTCGGTCGGGACGATCCAAACCTTGTTCGCCGTGCCGTTGGCGATCTGCGGCAGCGCCTGGAGGTACTGGTAGGCCAGCACCTTCTGGCTCGGGTTGGCGGTGTGGATCGCGTCGAAGACGGTACGGATCGCCTTGGCCTGGCCCTCCGCCTGGAGGATCCGGGCCTGCCGGTCACCGTCGGCGCGCAGCACCGCGGCCTGCTTCTCACCCTCGGCGGTGAGGATCTGCGACTGCTTGTGCCCCTCGGCGTTGAGGATCGCGGCACGGCGGTCCCGCTCGGCGCGCATCTGCTTCTCCATCGAGTCGCGGATGCTCGGCGGCGGCTCGATCGCCTTGATCTCGACCCGGGTCACCTTGATGCCCCAGCGGCCGGTGGTCTCGTCCAGCACGCCGGACAGGTGCCGGTTGATCTCCTCGCGGCTGGTCAGCGCGCGCTCCAGGTCGAGCGAGCCGATCACGTTACGCAGCGTAGTGACGGTGAGCTGCTCGATGGCCTGGAGGAAGTTGGAGATCTCGTAGGTGGCGCGGACCGAGTCGACCACCTTGAAGTAGAGGACCGTGTCGATCGAGACGACCAGGTTGTCGGAGGTGATCACCGGCTGGGGCGGGAAGCTGACCACCTGCTCGCGCATGTCGACCTTGGTGCGCACCGCGTCGACGAACGGCACCAGCAGGTTGAGGCCCGGGTTCAGCGTGCGCTTGTACTTACCGAGCCGCTCCACCACGTCCTGGCGCTGCTGCGGCACGATCCGTACCGCCTTGAACAGCGTCACCACACCGATCAACGCCACCGCGATCATCAGGATCGCCAGAAACTCCATACCGTTCACCTTTTCGCTTCGGGCAGCTCGCCCGGGGTGGAAATGTCGTCCTGCCAGACCAGAGCGGTCGCGCCCCGGACCTTGATCACCTGCACCCGCTCACCCTCGGCGTACGTGCGCGTCGCGTCGTACGAGCGGGCCGTCCACAGCTCACCATCGATCTTGACCATGCCACGGTCGGCGTCGACCGGCTCCAGGACCACAGCCGTGGCCCCCTCCAGCGCCTCGACCCCGAACGGCTGCTCCCCGGTCTCCAGCGACGGCCGGGCGTGCCGCCGGACCACCGGACGGACCACCGCCACCGACAGCGCCGACACCACCGCGAAGATCACCGCCTGGAGCGCCACCGGCGCACCGAGCGCCGCGGCGCCGGCTGCGGCGAACGCCCCGACCCCGAACATGATCAGGAAGAGCGTCGTCGTGAAGATCTCGGCGACCGCTAGTACCACACCCAGAACGATCCAGAACACGGCGTCCACGAGAACAATCGTGACACGTCGGCGCACGTGTCATCGAACTGTCATGATCGCTAGGCTTCGCACGGCGTACCGCGCCGCCGGCCGACGAGGAGGACGACATGGCCCTGCTGCCCGAGACCGCGCGTCAGGTGGACCTGCTGGTCGCCCGGGCCCAGGCCGAGGGACGTGGCCCGTCGCTCGCGCTCGGCGTGATCCGCGACGGCCGGCTGGCGCACCTGTCGGTCGCCGGCGAGACGCCCCGCCCCGACGGCGACCTGCAGTACCGGATCGGCTCGATCACCAAGACCATGACCGCGGTGCTGGTGATGCAGCAGCGCGACGCCGGACGGCTCGCGCTGGACGACCCGCTGGACGCCCACCTGCCCGGCACCCCGGTCGGCTCGGTGACCGTACGCCGGCTGCTCGGCCACGTCAGCGGCCTGCAACGCGAGCCGGACGGCGAGTGGTGGGAGCGCGCCGAGGGCGTGGACCTGGACACGCTGCTGGCCGGGCTGACGGCGGACAAGATCGCCCACCCGCCGCACTTCGTCTACCACTACTCGAACCTGGCGTACGGGCTGCTCGGCGGCGTGCTGGAACGGATCACCGGCACGCCGTGGGCGCAACTGCTGACCGAGCGGCTGCTGGCGCCGCTGGGCATGCGCCGCACCACGTACCACCCCGCCGAGCCGTACGCCCCCGGCTACGTCGTCCACCCCTGGCACGAGACGCTGCGGGAGGAGCCGCGTACCGACACCGGCGCGATGGCCCCGGCCGGGCAGCTCTGGTCGACCGTCGAGGATCTGGGCCGGTGGGCGGCGTTCCTGGCCGACCCGGACCCGGCGGTGCTCGCCCCCGCCACGCTCACCGAGATGTGCGCCCCCGTGGTGATCAACGACCTGGACTCGTGGACCGGCGGCCACGGCCTCGGCGTGGAGCTCTACCGGGTCGGCGACCGGGTGTACGTCGGGCACGGCGGCTCCATGCCCGGCTACGTCGCCGGCCTGGCCGTGCACCGGCCCACCCGCACCGCCGTGGTCGACTTCGCCAACTCGTACGGGCTGCGCGGCCACCACATCGGCGCGCTCGGCCGGGAGGCGCTCACGCTGGTGCTGGACGCCGAACCGGCCGTGCCCGCCCCCTGGCGCCCGGCCGGCCCGCCCGCCGCCGACGTGGCCGCGCTGACCGGCCGCTGGTGGTGGATGGGCGGCGAGTACGAGTTCCGCGTCGACGCCGCCGGGGACCTGGTCGGCGGCCTGGTGGGCAAGCCGCTGCTCCGGTTCACTCCCGAGGGACCGGACCGGTGGCGGGGCCGCTCCGGCTCCCAGGACGGCGAGATCCTCACGGTGATCCGCGACGAAACAGGCACCCCGGTAGCCCTCGACATAGCCACCTTCGTCCTGACCCGCACCCCGGACGAAACCCCGTAACCCCCGCCCCCGCCCCCGCCCCCGCCGATCTTGCACTCGCGGCCCTCATTTCGCCCCGCTATGCCCGATCCACCGGGACCACAACTCCATGATCGACGCGCAACCGCACCGCTCACCGCGGTGATCAAGGAGTTTGTGTCGGCGTTGATCTCCAAGACGCCCACGAACTCCTTGATCAACCAGGCGAGGGGCGCAGGGGACGGGGCCTGGAAGGGGGGCCGGGGCGGGGACGGGGCGGGGACGGGGGTCCGGGGACGGGCGGAGCCGGCACACGGCGGGTCCGGGGGCGACCGTGGCGCAGGGATCAAGCCTGACCGCCCGGAGCCGGGCGCGGTCGCCCCCGGACCCTGACCGCAACCACTCACCCGGGCTCGGTGACGAAATCGATCAGGCGCTCCATCGCGTTGATCAGCGGCGTCTCCACGTCGGCGAAACTGTCCACCCGGGACAGGATGCGCCGCCACATGTCCGCCGGCTCGGCCACCCCGAGCGCCGCGCAGACGCCCTCCTTCCAGGGCTGCCCCGGAGGCACCACGGGCCACGCCGGGATACCGAGCGCCGCCGGGCGTACCGCCTGCCACACGTCGACGTACGGGTGCCCGGTGACCAGCACGTGCGGCGAGCCGACCCGGGCCACGATGCGGCTCTCCTTCGAGCCGGGTACGAGGTGGTCGACGAGCACGCCGAGCCGGCGGCCGGGGCCGGGCGCGAACGCGCGTACCTCGTCGGCGAGCGCGTCGATGCCGTCCAGCGGTTCCACCACCACGCCCTCGATGCGCAGGTCGTCGCCCCAGATCCGCTCGACCAGCGCGGCGTCGTGCACGCCCTCGACCCAGATCCGGCTGGCCTTGGCGATCTGGGCCCGTACGCCGTCCACGGCGATCGAGCCGGACGCGGTACGCCGGCGCGCGGCGGGCACCGGGGCGCGGGCCGGCCGCCGCAGCGTGACCGGCCTGCCGTCGAGCAGGAACGCGGCGGGCAGCAGCGGGAAGTTGCGCCGCCGCCCGTGCCGGTCCTCCAGCACCACCGCGCCGGAGTCGAAGCCGACCACCGCGCCGCAGAACCCGGAGTCGGCGTCCTCGACCACCAGGTCGGGTTCGGCGTCGACCTCGGGGGTCACCTTCCGTCGCCGCCAGTCGCCGGCCAGCACGTCCCCGTCGTATCGCCCCGCCATGCCGCAGACGCTAACCAGCACCCCGGCGTGTCGCTCGGCGACGCGCCGACCGGGCCGCCATCCGTCGGCACGAACCGGTGCGAAGGGGGTAGTTGGGGCCAGGTCGCGCCGCCGGAGCGGCAGCCGAGACAGCAGCGGCGCGGAGCACGTACCCTTTCCGCATGTCCTCCCCCGCAACGGGCGCGGCCACGCTGGCTCCGCGCCGGTCGAGCCGGTTCGTCGCCTGGGTGCGTGCCTGGCGAGCCGGCCTGGTGCCGTTCGACGAGGTGGCCGACGCCATCGCCGGCGACGAGGAGCACCTCGTCGCCGACTCCCCCGGCACCTGGACCGACGTGTCGCTGCGGGAGGCGCTGCCCAGCCTCGCCAAGCACTCACCCGACGACATCCGCCTGGTGCTGCCCGCGCCCGGCGACCCGCGCGGCCTGCCTGGTCCGGGCGCGTTCGCCGGGGCGGCGCTGGTCGCGGGCGAGGCGGTGGTGGCGAGCGGGATGGGGCTGGTGCCCGAGATCCGTACGCACACCTCCGGCTCGGGGATGACCTGGGAGACGGTGCTCTGGCGGGTCCATCCGCTGCCGGCCGACGCGCCGAAGGCGTCGCTCGCCACGCCGGGCGCGGCGGAGGCCGAGGCCGAACTGGCCGCCGTGCTGGCCGAGACCACCGCCACGCTGACCCGGCTGGACGTCGCGCAGTGGCGCCCCGAGCTGGCCGGCGCGCTCGCCGCGCTGCGCCGCCCGGACGGCGCGACCGACCTGCCGCCCGGCTTCGACCCGCGGGCCCGCCGCCTGTTCGCCCGCGCGGCGGTGCTGGACCGGGTGCTCGCGCTGGCCGGGGAGAGCGCACCGGGCGGCGCGGTGAACACCTACGAGGCGCAACAGCGGGACGCGGCGCTGCGGCCACTCACGACCGCGTGCCGGCAGGCCCTGGTGGCCGCCTGCAACGCGCCGCTGCGGCTCTAGCGCCGCGAGCGACCCCGACCGCGCCCGCGCTCAGACCTCGTCGATCAGGTCGGCCACCGAGTCGACGATCCGCGACGGCCGGTACGGGTACCGCTCCGCCTCGGTCCGGCTGCTGATGCCGGTGAGCACCAGGATCGTCTCCAGCCCGGCCTCCAGGCCACACAGGATGTCGGTGTCCATCCGGTCGCCGATCATCGCGGTCGACTCGGAGTGCGCGTCGATGGTGTTCAGCGCCGAGCGCATCATCATCGGGTTGGGCTTGCCGACGAAGTACGGGTCGACGCCGGTCGCCTTCGAGATCATCGCCGCCACCGAGCCGGCCGCCGGCAGCGCGCCCTCCATCGACGGGCCGGTGGCGTCGGGGTTGGTGCAGATGAACCGGGCGCCGTCGTCGATCAGCCGGATCGCCTTGGTTATCGCCTCGAAGCTGTAGGTGCGCGTCTCCCCCAGCACCACGTAGTCCGGGGCGAAGTCGCTGAGCACGTACCCCACCGCGTGCAGCGCCGTGGTCAGGCCGGCCTCACCGATCACGTACGCGGTCCCGCCCGGCCGCTGGTCGGCCAGGAACTGGGCGGTGGCCAGCGCCGAGGACCAGATCGCCTCCTCCGGCACGTCCAGCCCCATCCGGGCCAGCCGGGCCTGGAGGTCGCGCGGGGTGTAGATCGAGTTGTTCGTCAGCACCAGGAACGGCTTGCCGGAGGCACGCAGCTTCTTGACGAACTCCGGGGCGCCGGGCACCGGCTGCCCCTCGTGCACCAGCACGCCGTCCATGTCGGTGAGCCAGCTCTGCACCGGCTTGCGGTCAAGCATCGTGTCGTCCCCAGGGGTGTCGTCGGGTCGGGCTCAGGGCCGGCGGGCCGGAGGCACGCAGCACAACGCCGGGCAGGTGTCCCAGGCCGGCAGCTCGCCGAGGCGGCGGCGCAGCCGCTCGCCGTCCGGGGCGGTGCGCTCCAGGACCAGTTCGCGAACCATCGCCACGAACCGCGGGTCGACGCCCGGCGTGCCGGCGCGGACGAAGTCCAGGCCGAGCTGCTTGGCCGTCTCCAGCGCCTCGGTGTCCAGATCCCACACCACCTCCAGGTGGTCGGAGACGAAGCCGATCGGGCTGACCACCACGCTCGTCACACCCTGCTCGGGCAGCGTGGCCAGGTGGTCGTTGACGTCCGGCTCCAGCCACGGCACCTGCGGCGGCCCGGACCGGCTCTGCCACACCAGGTCGTACGCCAGGTCGGGCGCGGCCGCGGCGTGCACCAGCCGGGCGACCTCCTCGAGCTGGGCGGTGTAGCGGCCGCCGTGCGGGCCGGCGGTGACCGCCGCCGACATCGGGACCGAGTGCGCGGTGAAGACCAGCCGGGTGCTGTCCCGCTTCGCCGGGTCGAGCTGGGCCAGCGCGGCACGGACCGCGTCGGCGTGCGGCTCGATGAAGCCGGGGTGGTCCCAGAACTGGCGCAGCTTCTCGATCAGCGGGGCGTCCGGGCCGACCGAGGCGCGGGCCGAGGCGATGTCCTCCTGGTACTGCCGGCAGGACGAGTAGCCGCCGTACGCGCTGGTGACGAACGCCAGCGCCCGGGTGATCCCGTCGTCGCGCATCCGCGCGACGGTGTCGGCGAGCATCGGATCCCAGTTGCGGTTGCCCCAGTAGACCGGCAGGTCGACGCCGTTGGCGGCGAAGTCCTCGCGAATCGCCGCCAGCAGGTCGCGGCACTGCTGGTTGATCGGCGACACCCCGCCGAAGTGCAGGTAGTGCTCGGCGACCTCGGCCAGCCGCTCCGGCGGCACCCCCCGCCCCCGGGTCACGTTCTGCAGGAACGGGAGAACGTCCTCGGGCCGCTCCGGGCCGCCGAAGGAGACCAGCACCAACGCGTCGTACGCCATGGGGACATTGTTCCTCGCCCGCCGTGACGACGTGGCGACGCCCCCTGGTCGGCGCGGTGACCAAGGGGGCGTGGCGTGTTAAGAAGGGCCCCTTCCTCTGCACGAGGCGTTAAGAAGGGGCCCTTCCTTCAACCTCAGGCGCCGATGGCGTGGTAGCCGCCGTCGACGTGGACGATCTCGCCGGTGGTGGCCGGGAACCAGTCGGACAGCAGCGCCAGGCAGGCCCGGGCCGCGGGCTCGGAGTCGGTGAGGCTCCAGCCCAGCGGGGCCCGCTCGGTCCAGGCGTCCTCGAACTGGTCGAAGCCGGGGATGGACTTGGCCGCGATGGTGCGCAGCGGGCCGGCCGCGACGAGGTTGCTGCGGATGCCCTGCTTGCCCAGATGCAGCGCCAGGTAGCGGGAGGCGGACTCCAGCCCGGCCTTGGCCACGCCCATCCAGTCGTAGACCGGCCACGCCTTGGTGGCGTCGAACGTGAGACCCACGACGGCGCCGCCGGCGGACATCAGCGGCAGCGCGGCCATGGCGAGGGACTTGTACGAGTAGGTGGAGACCTGCAGCGCGGTCGCCACGTCCGCCCAGGGGGCGTCGAGGAATCCGCCACCGAGGCAGCTCTGCGGGGCGAACCCGATCGAGTGCACGACGCCGTCCAGGCCGTCGACGTGCTCGCGTACCTTGTCGGCCAGCCCGGCCAGGTGTTCCTCGTTCGAGACGTCCAGCTCGATCACGGGCGCCGGCTCGGGCAGCCGCTTGGCGATCCGCTCCACCAGGGAAAGCCGGCCGTAGCCGGTGAGCACGACCTGGGCGCCGTTCTCCTGGGCGAGCTTCGCCACCGAGAAGGCGATCGACGCGTCGGTGATGACGCCGGTGACCAGCAGCCGCTTACCGGCGAGAAGTCCGGACATTGCGTGTCTCCTCCGTGCTCTGCTCAGTGACCCATGCCGAGGCCGCCGTCGACCGGGATGACGGCGCCGGTGACGTATCCGGCCGCGTCCGAGGCGAGCCAGGTGACGACGCCCGCGACCTCGTCCGGGGTGGCCATCCGGCCGGCCGGGATCGACTTGCGGATCTCCGCCTTGCGCTCCTCGGGCAGGCCCGCGGTCATGTCGGTGTCGATGAAGCCGGGCGCCACCACGTTCGCGGTGATGTTGCGGGTGCCCAGCTCGCGGGTGATCGAGCGGGCCACACCGACCAGGCCGGCCTTGCTGGCCGCGTAGTTGACCTGGCCCGCGCCGCCGGACAGACCGACCACCGAGGAAATGAAGACCATCCGCCCCCAGCGGCCGCGGAGCATCTTGGTCGAGGCCCGCTTGGCGACCCGGAACGAGCCGGTCAGGTTGGTGTCGAGGACGCGGGCGAACTGCTCCTCGGACATCCGCATGATCAGCGTGTCGTCGGTGATGCCGGCGTTGGCGACCAGCACCTCCACCGGGCCCAGCTCGGCCTCGATCGCGGTGAACGCGGCGTCGACCGACTCGGCGTCGGTCACGTCACACCGCACCCCGAACAGGCCGTCGGGAGCCTCGCCGCTCCGGTACGTCACCGCCACCCGGTCGCCCTGCTTGGCGAACGCCTGCGCGATGGCCAGGCCGATCCCCCGGTTCCCGCCGGTCACCAGCACGGTTCGGGCCACGGATCCCCCTCTGCTCCAGTGATCTCTCGGTCGGTCGGAGCCTAGGGGTTACCGACAGGTAAGCGCTAACCCGCGCAGGTCACCGGGCCCACCCCGGCCGTCGTCAGCCGGGGTCCGCGGGACCGGCGGCCGCGCGCGCGGCGCACCCATCCCCCGGTGTACGATGATCGCGTCTGCGGGCCGCTCCGTGCCCGCTCCGGGCTCCGCCGACCGCAGGAGGTGATCGCTGTGCGAGATAGCGATCCTCCCAGTCGTGGCCGGGCCCACCGTCAGCCCCGCTGAGCCACGGCTCCGTCGACGCGGCTGACCCGCTTCCCGCCCTCCGCACCGCATCCGCTCTCCGGCCGACACACCGGGGCGTGCCTGCCGCGCGGCGGAGCACCCGGTCACGACTTCGTGCGCGTACGCCCCGACCCCCCACGGCCCGCACCGGGCCGACCGTCGCCACGGAGCACACTCATGAGCCGTTACGTCGCCCCGCTGGGCTTCACCCTCGCCGCCGTCTGGGTGGCCGTCCTGTTCGTACTGGCCGGCGGCGGTCACTGACCACCGCCGGCCGGTTCCGGCTCAGAGCAGCCGGGACGTCCAGAGCAGACTCAGCCCGCCCGCGCACAGGGCCAGCAGCAGCGCGATCCCCGCGTACCACTGGGTGATCTCGCGCGGCTCGGTCCGGTAGCCGATCGAGCTGCCCATGTCCTGGTAGACCTGCTTCAGCTCGCTGGCCGACGCGGCCTCGTAGAAGAAGCCCTGTGTGGTCTCCGCGAGCTGGGACAGCGCGGTACGGTCCACCGGCACCCGCTGGAGCTGCCCGCCGATGTCGACCTGCCCCGAGTCGGTGCCGAACGCGATGGTGGACACCGGCACGTTCGCCGCCTGCGCCGCCGCGGCGGCCTCCTCGACCGAGCGGCCCGACGTGCGGTAGCCGTCGGACAGCAGCACGATCCGGGCCGGCGGGATGCCGGCGGCGCCGTCGGCCGGCACCGAGCGGATCGCCTCCAGGCAGGTGAAGACCGCCTCGCCGGTGGCGGTCGCCTCGGCCAGCACCAGCCCGTCGATCGCGGCGGTGACGGCGGCCCGGTCCTTGGTCGGCGGCACCAGTACGTTCGCCGACTTGGCGAACGAGACGAGCCCCAGGTTGTAGCTCTCCGGCAGCTCGCCGACGAACTGCTTGGCCGCCTCCTGCGCCGCCTCCAGGCGGTTCGGCGACACGTCGTCGGCCTGCATCGACAACGACACGTCGATGGCGAGCATCACGGTGGCCCGTTCCAGCGGCTCCCGGGTGTCGATCGCCGGCCGGGCCAGCCCGGTCGCCAGCACCAGCAGGCAGAGCAGGAACGCGGTGGCCGCGACGTGCCGCCGCCAGCCCAGTCCCTTGGGCGCGACGGTACGCAGCAGGTCGACGTTGGTGAACCGCAGCGCGTACTGCCGGCGGTGCAGTTGCCGCCAGACGTACGCGGCGGCGAGGGCGAGCACCGGCAGCACGGCCAGCAGCCACCACGGTTGCAGAAAACGGATCATCGAGTCGTCCCCCGGGTGCGGGCGTGCCGCTGCGCGGCGACGAAACGCACCATGTCCAGCAGCCAGTCTCGGTCGGTACGCAGGCGCAGGTGGGCCGCGCCCGCGGCGCGCAGCTCGGCGGCGATCGCCCCACGCTGGGCGGCCGCCGCCTCGGCGTACCGGCGGCGCAGGCCCGGGTCGGCGGTCTGCACCTCGTGCAGTTCCCCGCTCTCCGGGTCCACCACCGGCAGCACCCCCACGTCGGGCAGTTCCAGTTCCCGCGGATCGACCACCTCGACGGCCAGCACGTCGTGGCGGACCCGCAGCTTACGCAGCGGCCGGCCCCACTGCTGCGGCGGCGCGAGGAAGTCGGAGATCACCACCGCCACGCCGCGCCGCCGGGGCGGCCGGTTGAGCATGTCGACGAGCGCGCCGAGGTCGCTGCGGCCCGGCCGGATCTCGGCACCGGCGACCGCCCGGAGCAGCCCCTGGGCCTCCTTGCGGCCGGAGCGGGCGGGCAGCCGCAGCATCGTCCCCGGCCCGCCGGTGCCGACCACCGCGCCGATCCGGTTGCCGCCCCGCACGGTGAGGTGGGCCAGCGCGGCGACGGCGGCCACCGCCACGTCCCGCTTGAGCCACCGCCCGGTGCCGAAGTCCAGGCTGGCCGACATGTCGACGGCCAGCCAGGTCTCCAGTTCGCGGTCGGCCACCGTACGCCGCACGTGCGGCATCGTGGTGCGGGCGGTGACCGGCCAGTCCATCCGGCGCACGTCGTCGCCGGGCCGGTACTCCCGGGACTCCCCCGCCTCGCTGCCCGGACCGGGCAGCAGCCCGGCGTAGTCGCCCTGGAGCAGCCCGTCCAGCTTGCGGGTGACCATGAGCTGGAGCCGGGCCAGCGCGGCCCCCGAGCGGTCGCCGGTGGCGCTCAGCGGGGTGGGCGGGGTCACGGCCGCTGCCCGGGCCATCCGTTGTGCGGTACGGCCGGCGGCGGCGGTGTGGCCTGCTGGCGGGGCGCGACGGCGGGCAGCGGGATGGTCGACATCACCCGGTGCACGATGTGGTCGGCCGGTACGTCGTCGGCGAGCGCGTCGTAGCTGAGCACCAGCCGGTGGCGCAGGATGTCCGGCGCGATGTCCTGCACGTCCTGCGGCAGCGCGTAGTCCCGGCCGCGCAGCAGCGCCAGCGCGCGGGTGGCCCGGACCAGGCCGAGCGAGGCGCGCGGGCTGGCGCCGTACTGGATGAGCTGGGCCACGTCGGGCATGCCGTGCTCGGCCGGCGCCCGGGTGGCGAGCACCAGCCGGACCGCGTAGTCGACGAGCGCGTTGTGCACGAACACCTGGTCGGCCTTGTGCTGGAGGGCGACCAGGTCCGGGGTGTCGAACACCCGGGCCGGCTCGGGCGGGGCGACGCCCATCCGGTAGACGATCTCGCGCTCCTCGGCGTCCGTCGGGTACCCCACGACGATCTTCATGAGGAACCGGTCCCGCTGCGCCTCCGGCAGCGGGTAGACGCCCTCCTGCTCGATCGGGTTCTGGGTGGCCATGACCAGGAACGGGTCGGGCACCCGGTGGCTCTCGCCGCCGATGGAGACCTGCCGCTCGCTCATCACCTCCAGCAGCGCCGACTGCACCTTGGCCGGCGCGCGGTTGATCTCGTCGGCGAGCAGGAAGTTGACGAAGACCGGGCCCAGCTCGACGTCGAACTTCTCGCTGGACTGCCGGTAGATCCGGGTACCCATGATGTCGGCGGGCACCAGGTCGGGGGTGAACTGAACCCGGGCGAACGAGCCGCCGACGACCCGGGCCAGGGTCTCCACGGCGAGCGTCTTGGCCACGCCCGGCACGCCCTCCAGCAGGCAGTGACCCCGGGCCAGCAGCGCGACGAACATCCGCTCGACCATCCGGTCCTGGCCGACGATCACCCGCTTGGTCTCGAACAGCGCCCGCTCCAGCAGCGTGGCGTCCTGCGCCGGGGTGGTGCCCGCCGGGGGCGGCGCGTCCGGCGCCACCTCGGTCGGGTTCGGCACGTCGGGTGTGGTCGGCTGGGCCACCGGTCCTCCACAGCAGGGTCGTCGTCGCGGCGTGGTGCGTATCAAGACTGTCATGCCTCGCTGAGAGCCGAGGGTGGGAGAGGCACGATTCTCGCCGTGCCGTCCGGCCACGCCGTCCCGCCGCGCGAGAAACGCTGAACACGGGTGGACAACAAGGGGTCCGCAGTGTGTACGATTCACCCCGTCGCCGGGCGGCTCCCCCCGTGGCCGCCCGGCGCTAAAACTCCCGGCGTGCGGCCTCTAGACTCGCCCCGGTGACGACTCCCACCACCCCGGACGAGACGCTGATCTGCTCGGCGCGGGGGTGTCGCGCACCCGCCGCGTACCAGCTCCGCTGGCACAATCCCCGCCTGCACGCGCCCGACCGGCGCAAGACCTGGCTGGCCTGCCCGGACCACCGGGGCTCCCTCGGTGACTTCCTCGACGCACGCGGCTTCCTCCGCGAGGTCGTCCCGCTTCCCTGATCGCCTACGCTCGAAGCGTGAGCGAGCAGATGATCCGAGCCCGTACCGGCGGCGAGCACGGCAGGTCCTCCCGGTGAGCGGTGACGGCCCCGCCGGCCCTCCCCCCGCCTCGCGCAGCGCGTTGGAGCCCTGGCCGGACACGGTCCGCTGGCAGCCGATCTCACGCGACCTGATCTGGGTGGAGCTGATCCGGCTCGGCATCGGGCTGGCGGTGGCGCTCGTGGTGCTCGGCGTGGCCTGGGCGCTGGCCGGGCACTGGCTGCTCGGCGCCGCCGTCGGCGGGGCGCTGCTGCTCGGCGTCTGGCGGTCGGTCACCATCGTGCGCGCCGTCCGCGCCTGGGGGTACGCCGAGCGCGACGACGACCTGCTCGTGCGGCACGGCCTGCTGGTGCGGCGGCTGTCCATCGTGCCGTACTCGCGGATGCAGTTCGTCGATGTGAGCGCGGGTCCGCTGGAGCGCGCCTTCGACCTCGCCACCGTGCAGTTGCACACCGCCGCCGCCGCGAGCGACGCCCGCGTGCCCGGGCTGCGCCCGGCCGAGGCGTCCCGGCTGCGCGACCGGCTCACCGCGCTGGGCGAGGACCGGGCGGAGGGCCTGTGAGCGAACGGAGCGACTCCGGCGCCCCGCCGCCCCGCGACGACCGGCCCGAGCCGACGCCCGGCCCGCCCGCGCCGCCCGACCCGCCTGAGCCGGCCGGGCCGGCGCAGCCACCTGCTCCGGGACAGCCGCCCGCGCCGGGGCAGCCTGCCAACGGGTATCCCTGGCCGCCCGCGCCGGGTTACGGCCCGCCCGTCCCCGGACCGCCCGGATACGGGCCACCGCCCGTCCCCGGACCGCCGTCCGGATACGGGCCGTCCGGATACGGGCCACCTCCCGGGTACGGACCACCTCCCGGATACGCACCGCCACCCGGCCATGGACCGCCCGGCACCGACGCGGCGCCCGGGCCGTGGCCCGCGCCGCTTCCGCCGTACCCCGGACCGTGGGGTCCGGCCGCCGGGCCGCCCGCCGGTGGCGAGGAGCCGCGGCAGCGGCTGCATCCGCTCAGCCCGGCGCTGCACGGCGCGAAGTCGCTGGTCGTGGTGATCGCCGGGCTCTCCTGGTCGACGCTGTCGCGCGTCGGGTTCGGCTGGTTCGCGGTGCTGGTCACCGTCTTCGTGCTCGGCGCCACTGTGCTGTCGGTGGTGAGCTGGTGGAACACCGGCTACCACCTGGTGGGCCGCGAGCTGCGGGTCTACGAGGGCCTGCTGTGGCGGCGTACCCGGGCCATCCCGCTGGAGCGGTTGCAGGCGGTGGAGGTGGTCCGGCCCCTGCTGGCCCAGCTCACCGGCCTGGCCGAGCTGCGGCTGGAGGTGGTCGGCGGGGGCAAGACCGAGGCGCCGCTGGCCTACCTCAGCGTGGCCGAGGCCACCGCGCTGCGGCAGCGGCTGCTCGCGGTGGCCGGTCGGTCCGCCCCGGCACCGGTTCCGGCGGCCGAGCCCGGCGCGCCGGTCGCGCCCGTGCCGGAGGGGCGCCGGCTGCACGCCGTACGCAACCAGGACCTGCTGATCAGCCAGTTGCTCACGCCGCAGGCGTTCCTGCTGCCGCTGGGCCTGGTGTTCGTCGGCGCCCAGTTCCTCTCCGAGGGCTCGTGGTCGTTCATCGCGGTGGCGAGCACGCTCACCGCGATGGCCGGCGTGGTGCTGCAACCGATCCGCCGGGTGCTCGACGACTGGAGCTTCCGGCTCGACCGGGACGACGGCACGCTGCGCGTGCACAACGGGCTGCTGGAGACGCGGGTGCAGACCGTGCCGCTGCACCGGGTGCAGACCGTACGGGCGACCTGGCCGCTGCTCTGGCGGATGAAGGGATGGCTGCGGCTGCGGCTGGAGGTGGCCGGCTACTCGGCCGGTGAGCCGGACGACCGCAACCGCCCGGACCGGCTGCTGCCGGTCGGCGACGCCGGCACCGGCGCGATGATCGTGGCGGAGGTGCTGCCCGGCGTACGGCTGGACGCGCTGCCCGCCACGCCGCCCCCGTCGCGGGCCCGGTGGCTGCGCCCGCTGAGCCGCAAGGTGGTCGGCGCCGGTCTCGACGAGCAGGTCTTCGTGGCCCGCTCCGGGCTGGTGACCAGGCAGTTGACCCTGGTGCCGTACGCCCGGATCCAGAGCGTGCGCGTCACCCGCGGTCCGGTGCAGCGGCTGCTGCGGCTGGCCACCGTGCACGCGGACACCGCCGGTGGGGCCGGGGCGGCGGCCGTCGACCGGGATCTGGCCGACGCGTGGGAGCTGGCCGCGGAGCTGACCGAGCGGTCGCGCGCCGCCCGCCGGACCGACGGCGACCGCTGACCCGCCGGCGGCCCGGCGGCGGTGGTGGGTGCGGCGGCCGGTCCGCTGTCACGGCAGCCGACCGGCCGCCGTGACAGCGGTGGCGTGGTCCCCCGGGACGGCGGACCGCGCCGACGGTCTACCGGCGCTCGGCGGGCACCGCGTCCCGGTCGCCGGCCACCCGGTCCGGGACGTCGTCGGCGGGCGGGGCGACTGCCGCGACGGCGGGTTCGCCGGCGTGCCGGGCCCGCCGCGCCGCCCACCAGCGCTCGGCCAGGCCGACCACCAGGAACGTCATGCCCACGTACGCCCAGCCGACGAGCACGTCGATCAGGTAGTGCTCGCCGCTGTACATCAGCGTGAACGTCATGGCCAGCGGATACGCGAGCATCAGCGGCCACCAGCGCTTCCGCACCGAGCGCATGAAGAACAACACCACGAACAGCGCGAACGCGGTGTGCAGCGACGGCATCGCGGCCACCGGGTTGGAGGCGATCTGCCCGGCGTTGAGCAGGTTGCCCGCGCCGTGCATGCCGATCTCCTTCCAGCCCCGGGTGGAGATCCGCGCGACCTCGGTCAGCAGCCCGTTCTGCGCCGCCCACCACGGCGGCGCGGCCGGGTAGGCGAAGTAGGTGACCAGTCCGGCCGCGCACAGGAAGCCCCAGCGGGACATGTACGCGATCCAGCGCTGCCGGTTACGCATCCACAGCACGGCCGCGGCGGCGAACGTCGCCACGAAGTGCGAGAAGTAGATCCAGCTCACCAGCACGTCCCACCAGCGCACCTCGGACGCGTCGTACAGGCGCTCCTGGAGCCAGATCGTCGGCACCTCGCCGCCGGTGAGCCATCCGGTGAGGAAGCGGTCGGCGACGATCAGCTCCATCGCGTGCGGGGTGGCGCCGTTGTCGGCGAACCCCCGGGACAGGTTGTACGCGGCGAGCAGCAGCACCACCGGGATCCAGTCCCGGGCGAACCGCAGGTGGCTGCGCCACGGGCGGGCCGAGTTCCACGCGATCGTGCCGGCCCAGATCCACAGGAACGCGTACGCCGGGTCGGTGGGCAGGCCGATGGCGAGCCAGGCGACGACGAAGGCGACGCCCCAGACGGTCATCGCGATCACACGGCGGCGCCCACCGTCGGGCGACTCGGTGGTCGCGTCGGGGGCGGGGGTCGGAGATTGGGTCAGCTCGGCCATCGCGGACAAGGTTAACGGCGGGCGACCGGCGGGCCTGCGGGCGGGCGGTGCCGACCGGGCCGGCGGCGGCTCGGACGCCGTACGGCCACGGGTCGGCTGCACTAGGCTCGGCCGCATGCAGGAGCAGCCGGAGTCGCCCTTCACGCCGGGCCTGACCGCCCGGGTCGAGCTGACAGTGACCGACGCCGACACCGCGCAGGCGGTCGGCTCCGGGGACGTGCCGGTGCTCGGCACACCCCGGGTGCTGGCGCTGGCCGAGGCGGCGACGGTGGCCGCCACCGCGACCCGGATGCCGTCCGGGTCCACCACTGTCGGCGTACGGGTGGAGCTGGAGCACCGCGCGGCCACACCGGTGGGGCGTACCGTGGCCGCCCACGCCGAGCTGGTCAAGGTCGACGGCAAGCGGCTCGTCTTCGACGTGACCGTCACCGACGGGCCCACGGTGGCGGCGCGGGGGCGCGTCGAGCGGGCGCTGGTCGACCGGCAGCGTTTCGTCGAGCGGGCCCTCGGACCGTCATGACCGCCGGTTTCTCCGAGGTCGCCGCCGGGGTGCACGTGAGACGTGAGCCGGTGCTCGCGGTGAACGTCGTGCTGGTGGTCGGTGACGGCGCGGCGCTGCTGGTGGACACGCTCTCCACCGCCGGGCAGGCCCGGGAGCTGGCGGAGGCGGCGCGGGCGGTGACGCCGTACCCGTGGACGATCGTGAACACGCACCACCACTTCGACCACTGCTTCGGCAACGCCACGCTGGCCGGTCCGGAGACCTCGATCTACGCGCAGGCCCAGGCCGCGGCGGCGCTGCGGGACCGGTCCGACGCGGTGCGCCGCGCCGCGTACGAGGAGATGCGCGCCGGGCATCCGGCGCTGGCCGAGGAGCTGGCGCGTACCGAGCTGCTGGCGCCGACGCACGAGGTGCACGAGGAGACGGTGCTCGACGTGGGCGGCCGGCGGGTGGTGCTGCGCCATCCCGGGCACGGGCACACCGACGCCGATCTGGTGGTGCACGTGCCGGACGCGGACGTGCTGGTCGCGGGCGACCTGGTGGAGCAGAGCGGGCCACCGGCGTTCGAGGAGTCGTACCCCCTGAAGTGGCCGGACGCGCTGGCCGACCTGCTGCGGATGACCACGCCCGCGACGGTGGTGGTGCCCGGTCACGGCGAGCTGGTCGGCGTGGACTTCGTCCGCGACCAGCACGCGCAGCTCGCGCGGCAGGCGTGGCTGATCCGCGCCGGGCACACCGGCAGCGCCCCGCCGGAGCGGGTGGCGGCCGAGTCGCCGTTCGGCGCCCGGCCGGGCCTGGTCGCTGCCCGCCGCGGCTACGCGGAGCTGGACGGCACGGCCTGACCGGCGGCCGGGCTCATCCGGCGTCGGCCAGGATCTCGCGGAGGCGGTTGCGGCACTCGGCGACGAACGCCGGGAACGTGTCCCAGTAGTAGGAGACGCCGCCGGCCGCCACCCCGAGCGCCCAGGCGCGGGCCCGCGCCCAGGTCACGTCGTCCACGCCGAGCGCCTCCCGGTAGGCGTGCCGGGCCTGCGGCGGGAGGTCCCAGATCGGCGCGTGTTCGGCGTCGGGGTGCCCGACGGTCAGGCCGCCGAAGTCGATGACCGCCCGCAGCCGGCCGTCGTGCACGAGCAGGTTGGTGGGCTTGAGGTCGCTGTGCAGCCAGACGTGCGGGCCGGCCGGTTCGGGCAGGGTGAGGGCGTCCCGCCAGAGCCGGACCAGGGTGTCGACGTCCGTCTCGTCGCCGATCCGGCGCCGGCAGTCGTCGAGCGCCGCCGAGATCCAGGTGTCGCAGGGGCGGAGGCTGCCGCCGCGGTATCCGCTCAGCGGGCCCGCGCGGGTCGCGCCGAGCAGGTCGGCCGCGTGCAGGCGCCGGACGAACACGGCCAGGTCGGCGCCGAGCGCGGCCCAGTCGCCGACGGTGCCGGGCCGGACCTCGTCGCCCGGTATCCACCGTTGCACCGACCACGGCAGCGGGAAGGCGCCGGCCGGGACGCCGGCGTACACCGGTTCGGGCACCCGGTACGGCAGCAGCGGCGCGAGCCGGGGCAGCCACCGCTGTTCCTTGCGCAGGGCACCGGCCTTGTCCGCGGTCCGGGGCAGCCGGACGAGCAGATCGGTGCCGAGGCGGTACATCGTGTTGTCGGTCCCGGCGCCGGCCGGCGTCAGCGGCAGCGCGGCCCACTCGGGGCGCTGTTCGGTCAGCAGTGCCCGGACGATCTGTTCGTCCACGGGTATCTCGTCCTGGTGCAGCGCCATCCGGTGATCATGCGGGGCGGGCCGGTGCGACGGCCACCGGGTTTCCGGGGGCCGGCCGGACATGTCCCCGCAGGGCGCCGAGCAGCGCGTCGAGGTGCGGGGCGGCGGCCAGGATCGCCGCCCGCGCCGCCGGATCCAGCTCGGCCAGGGCCTCGTCGAGCAGCGCGGCGCGGTTGGTCTCGTAGTCGGCCATCCGCGCCCGGGCGGCCTCGGTCACGCGCAGGCGCAGCACGCGGCGGTCGCCGGGGTCGCGGTCACGGGCCAGCAGCCCGGCGTCGGTGAGGTCGCGGACCAGTGTGCTCACCGTGTTGGGCGCGGTGCAGAGGCGGCGGGCCACCTCCTTGCCGCTGATCCCCGGCGTCTCCCGGACCAGCAGGAGCAACTCCACCTGCGCCTCGGGCAGCGGGTCTCGTCCCACGCGCGCCCCGGTCCGCCGGCGCAGGAGCCGGTGCAGCTCCCCCACGACCGCGCCGACGCGCGCGACCTGCTCGTTCGTCGCCACGGGGTCACCCGCCTCACATCGCAATAGTTCTGACTACAGATGTAAGGTACCCCGGACGCACCGATCCAGGGGGTACCCACTCGTGAGCAACGCCGCGCCGGCCGCCGCGCGCCCGACCGCCGACCGCACCACCGCCTCCACCGGGGTGACGCTGCTGGTGCTGCTCGGCTCGCTCACCGCGATCGGCCCGCTGTCGCTGGACATGTACCTGCCGGCGTTCCCGGCCATGACCCGCGACCTCGGCGCCGACCAGGCCGGCATCCAGCTCTCGCTGACCACCTGCCTGATCGGTCTCGCCCTGGGTCAGCTCGTCACCGGCCCGCTCAGCGACCGCTGGGGGCGCCGCCGTCCGGTGCTGGTCGGCGTGGTCGCGTACACAGTGCTGGCCCTGGCGTGCGCCGCCGCGCCGAACGCCCCGCTGCTGGCCGCCGCGCGGTTCGCCCAGGGCGTCGCCGGCGGCATGGGCGTGGTGGTCGCCCGCGCGGTGGTCCGCGACCTCTACTCGGGACGGGACGCCGCGAAGTACTTCTCCCGGCTCACCCTGGTCTTCGGGGTGGCGCCGGTGGCGGCGCCGGGCGTGGGCAGCCTGGTGCTGCGGTTCGGCTCGTGGCGGGCCGTCTTCGTGACGCTCGCCGTCATCGGGGCGGTGCTCGCCGTCGCGGTCGCGCTGCGCCTGCCGGAGACGCTGCCGGCGCAGCGCCGCAGCACCGGCGGGCTGGGGGCCACCCTCCGGACCATGCGGTCGCTGCTCGCCGACCGGGTCTACCTCGGGTACGCGCTGACGCAGGGCTTCGCGTTCGCCGGGCTGTTCGCGTACATCTCCGGGTCGTCGTTCGTGTTCCAGGACGTCTTCGGCGTCTCCGCGGCGGTGTTCAGCGTCGTCTTCGGCGTCAACGCGCTCGCCCTGGTCGCGGTCGGGCAGGCGAACGCCCGGCTGCTCGACCGGTTCACGCCGCGCCGGCTGCTGGTCACCACGCTCGTGGCCGGCCTGGTCACGGCGGCCGGGGTGCTGACCGGCGCGCTGGCCGGCAGCCTGGCCGTGACGGCGGTGGCGCTGTTCGCCTTCGTCGGCTCGCTCGGCATGGTGATGCCGAACAGCACCGCGCTGGCGCTGGACGCGCACGCCCGGCACGCGGGCACCGCCGCCGCGCTGATGGGTGGCATCCAGTCGGTCGTGGGCGCGCTGGCCGCCCCGCTGGCCGGGCTCGGCGGCGAGGGCAGCGCGCTGCCGATGGCGGTGGTCCTGGCCGGTGCCGCGTTCCTGTCCCTGACCGCCGTCCTGACGATGGCCCGCTCCCGCCCCTGAGGGCGGGCGGGTCACGGGAAGCGGGCGGCCACCCGGGTACGGGTGGGCATGGCGGTGGCGCCACCCGGGGACTCGCAGACCACCGCCGCCACCCGCAGCGCGAACGCGACCCGCTCCCGCCAGCCGATCGGGTCGACCGGCTCACCGGCGGCGAGCAGCTCGGCCACCAGCGCACCCATCACCGAGTCACCGGCGCCGGTGGCGTCCACCGCCGTCACCTTCGGCGCGGGTACGCGTACCACGTCGTCGGCGGCGGCGACCAGGGCGCCGTCCGCGCCGAGCGTGACCACGACGGCGCTCGCGCCCAGTTCCCGCAGGTACGCGGCCACGCCCGCGACCGGCTCGTGCGGGTAGAGCACCCGCGCGTCGGCGGCGCTGAGCTTGACCAGATGCGCGGCGGCGGCGAACTCGGCGACCACCGCGCGCAGACGGTCGAGCGCGTCCGGCGCGGTGAGCAGGCTGGGCCGGACGTTCGGGTCGAACACGCGCAGCCCGCCGGCGATCGACCAGGCGCGGCGGGCGGCGGCCAGCACCGGCGGCTCGAGCAGCACGATCGAGCCGCAGTAGAGCACGTCCGCGCCCTCGATCAGCGCCACGTCCAGGTCGTCCGGGCCGAGCAGCGCGTACGAGCGGGGCTCGCCGTAGAAGCGGAAGTCGGGCTCGGGGCCGGCGAACGTGGCCACCGCGAGCGCGGTCGGCGCCGGCACCGTCACCGTCCCGCTCACGTCCACCCCGGCGCCGGTGAGGAAGGCGCGGATCCGCCCGGCCAGCGCGTCGTCGCCGAGTGACCCGACGAACCGCGCGTCCCCGCCGAGCCGGGCGACCGCCACCGCCACGTTGAGCGGCCCGCCGCCGATCGCCTGCCGGTAGACGGGCTCCCCGTCGTGTGCGGCTTCCAGCAGATCCACGAGCGCCTCGCCGAGCACCACCGCGTAACCCATCCTGGCTCCCCTCGTCGTCCTCCCCCGATCCTGGCGCATGCCGGGGTCGCCGCGCGCCGCGACCCGGACATCGAGCAGCACCTATTGCGGGCCGCGCCCCGACATGGTGGGATGGCGGTGCCGGGTGACGACGCGGGGGGCTGCCGCGTCGCCGGCCGCCGGGTCGAGCCGACGCGAGGGCATCCACGGTCCGTGGCAACGGACCGCAGGCGGTGCGCGCCCGCCGACGGCCCCGGCCGCACGCCGACCGGGCGCGGGCACCGCGATCGTCGCATCCGCTCGTCGCAGCGGGGCGGGCCGAACCGGGCCACGCTCCGCGAGTCAGGAGATCCCCGTGCACCGATCCCGTACGGCCGCGTTGCTCACCGCGGCCGCCACCCTGGCCCTGGGCGCGTTCGCCCTGGCCACCAACTCCGGACCGGCGGCCGCGCACGGCGCGGCCATGACGCCGGGCGCCCGCACCTACCTGTGCTGGAAGGACGGCCTCACCGGAACCGGTGAGATCCGGCCGAACAACCCCGCCTGCTCGTCGGCGGTGGCCGCGAACGGGGCGAACTCGCTCTACAACTGGTTCAGCGTGCTGCGCTCCGACGCCGGCGGGCGCACCGTCGGGTTCATCCCGGACGGCAAGCTGTGCAGCGGCGGCAACCCCGGCTTCAGCGGGTACGACGCGGCGCGCAACGACTGGCCGATCACCCACCTGACGGCGGGCCGGTCGATCGAGTTCCGGTACAGCAACTGGGCCCACCACCCGGGCACGTTCTACTTCTACGTGACCAAGGACAGCTGGAGCCCGAACCGGCCGCTGGCCTGGAGCGACCTGGAGGAGCAGCCGTTCCTCCAGGTGACCAACCCGCCGCAGCGCGGCGCTGTGGGCACCAACGACGGCCACTACTACTTCAGCGGCAACCTGCCGTCGAACAAGAGCGGCCGGCACATCATCTACTCGCGCTGGGTCCGCTCGGACAGCCAGGAGAACTTCTTCGGCTGCTCGGACGTGACGTTCGACGGCGGTAACGGCGAGGTGACCGGGATCGGCTCGGGCGGCAGCCCCGGCCCGACCACCCCGGCGCCCACCACGCCCGCCCCGACGACGCCCGCGCCGACCACCCCGGCGCCGACCACGCCCGCGCCGACCACGAGCCCGAGCATGCCGTCCGGCTCCTGCATGGCGGTGTACAAGGTGGTCAGCGCCTGGAACGGCGGCTTCCAGGGCGAAGTGATGATCATGAACCACAGCACCCGGACGTACTCCGGATGGACCGCGAACTGGACCTGGCCCAGCGGCCAGACCATCAACCAGGTGTGGAACGGCACGTTGAGCGGCAGCGGGGCGTCGGTGAGCGTCTCCAACGCCGCCTACAACGGCAGCGTCCCGCCGGAGGGCACCACCACGTTCGGCTTCACCGCGAACTTCTCCGGCACCAACTCCCTGCCGACCGTCACCTGCACCGGCAGGTGATCCCGCAGTGAGAAGGGCCCCCGGGGGCGTACCCCGGGGGCCCTGTCACGTCTGCCGGCTCAGCGGACCATGCTGCCGACGACCGGCTTGGTGAGCAGCGCGGACTGGTTGCGCTGGATGCCCGGGTCGAGCGTCTTGGCCACGAAGATGGCGTGCCAGATGCAGAAGATCAGCACGGTCCACACCTTGCGGGAGTGGTCGGCCTCCTCCCGCTTGTGCTCGTCCAGCAGGCGCATCGCGTACGACAGGTCGATCAGGTCACCGGCGCCCGAGGTGGCCAGCACGTGCCGCGCCCACTCGTACATCTCGCCGCGCAGCCAGACGCGGGTCGGGGTCGGGAAGCCCAGCTTCTTGCGGTTGACGATGGCCGGCGGCACGACGCCCTGGAGGGCCTGGCGCATCGCGTACTTGGTGGCCTCGGAGCGGGGCGGCAGCTTCAGGTCGACCGGGATGCCGGCGGCGACGTTGAACACCTCCCGGTCCAGGAACGGCACCCGCACCTCCAGCGAGTGCGCCATCGAGATCCGGTCGGCCTTGACCAGGATGTCGCCGCGCAGCCAGGTGTAGAGGTCGACGTACTGCATCTTGGTGACGTCGTCCAGCTCGGTGCACTCGGCGTAGATCGGCGCGGTCACGTCGGTGTAGCGCACCGAGGGGTCGTAGCGGCGCAGCAGGTGCTGCTTCTCCTCCTCGGTGAACATCCGGGCGTTGCCGTAGTAGCGCTGCTCGATCGGGGTGGTGCCGCGCTCCAGGAAGCTCTTGCCCTTGACCCCCTGCGGGAAGGCCTTGGACACCGCGCGCAGGCCCTTCTGCACGCCGTCGGGCAGGCTGTTGACCGCGTTGAGCGACAGCGGCTCCCGGTAGATCGTGTAGCCGCCGAAGAACTCGTCCGCGCCCTCGCCGGAGAGCACCACGGTGACGTGCTCGGCGGCCTTCTTCGCCACGAAGTAGAGCGGCACCAGCGCCGGGTCGGCGACCGGGTCGTCCAGGTGCCAGACGATCTTCGGCAGCGCCTCGATCATGTCCTGCGGCCCGATCTTGGTCGGGATCGTGGTCACGTCGAGGTGCCGGGCCGACTCCTGGGCCACGTCGATCTCGGAGTAGCCGGGCACGTCGTAGCCGACGGTGAAGGTGAGGATGTTCGGGTTGAACTCGCGGGCCAGCGCCACCACCGCGGTGGAGTCGATGCCGCTGGACAGGAACGAGCCGACCGGCACGTCCGAGCGCATGTGCATCCGTACGCTCTCGCGCAGCGTCTCCCGGATGTCGTGGTAGAGCCGCTGCTCGTCGGAGACCGGGGCCGGCCGGAACACCGGGCGGTACCAGCGGCGCACCTCGATCCGGCCACCCGGGGTCCAGGTCAGGTACTCCCCCGACCCGATCCGGCTGATCCCCTTGTGCAGCGTGCCCGGCTCCGGCACGTACTGGAGGGTCAGGTAGTGGCTCAGGTTGGCGGTGTCGATGCCCGCGTCGCCCTGGTACGCCGAGTGCGCGAACGGCAGCAGCGCCTTCTTCTCCGAGGCGAGGTAGAGGCCGTCCTGCGTCTGGAGGTAGTGCAGCGGCTTGATGCCGAAGTAGTCCCGCGCGCCGAAGGCCCGCCGCTCCTGCCGGTCCCAGATCACGAACGCGAACATGCCGCGCAGCTTGGTGAGCACCTGCTCACCCCAGTAGTGGTAGCCGGCGACGATCACCTCGCCGTCGCCGTTGGTGGCGAACTGTGCGCCGTAGTCGCGGATCAGCTCCTCACGCAGTTCGATGTAGTTGTAGATCTCGCCGTTGAAGGTGAGCAGGTAACGCCCGCCCGCGTAGGGCAGGGGCTCGTGGCTCAGGGCCACGTCGATGATCGCCAGGCGCTTGTGCGCGAACACGCCGTCCGCGTACCGGCCGGACGCGTCGCCGACCACCTCGACCCCTGTCTCGTCCGGGCCACGGTGGTGCAGGCACTCCAGTGCGCCGGCGATGTTGTCGCGGTGGGCGGCGGCGTCGCCGCGCGCGCTGAAGAAGGCCAGGAGTCCGCACATGGCCGCCATCTTTCCACGCGCCGGAAGCCACCGTCGCGGCACCGCAGGCACCTCCCGCTGCCGTGCGCGCGGTACCGTCGGGACCAGCGACGAGGCTCAGGGAGGGGCGGATCATGGCCGAGGAGCGGACCCGGCAGGGCAAGGCGGCGGACGGCACGGAGTCGCACGACCCGGATTTCCCGGAGGCGTTCCTGTCGTTCATGCGGCAGGGCTGGCGGGACACCGAACTGCCGGTCACCCCGCGCCCGGAGGCGCCCAACCACGCCAAGCGGCGGGCCGCGCTGGCCGAGGCCTTCCCGGGCGAGACGCTGGTCATTCCCACCGGCAACGAGAAGGTACGCGCCAACGACACCGACCACCGGTTCCGGCCGGGCAGCGACTTCGCGTACCTGACCGGCGACCTGGAGCCGGACAGTGTCCTCGTGCTGCGGCCGGGCGGCGAGCCCACGCTGTTCATGCGGCCCCGGTCGTCCCGGGCGACCGACGAGTTCTTCCGCAGCCGCCACGGTGAGCTGTGGGTGGGCCGCCGGCCGACGCTGCGGGAGAAGTCCACCGAGCTGGGCCTGCGGACGGCCGACCTGGGTGAGCTGGACGCGGCGCTGGCCGAGCTGGCGCCGGGGCGTACCCGGGTGCTTCGCGGTTTCGACGCCCGGGTGGACGCGGCCGTGCGTCCCTACGACGGCGCACGCGCCGAGGGGCAGCCCGGCCGCGACCGGGAGCTGGCGATCGCGATCTCCGAGCTGAAGCTGGTCAAGGACGAGTGGGAGATCGCGCAGCTCCAGGAGGCGTGCGACGCCACGGTGCGCGGCTTCGAGGACGTGGCACGGGCCCTGCCCGCCGACCGCGGGGTCTCGGAGCGGCTGCTGGAGGGCGTCTTCGCGCTGCGCGCCCGGCACGACGGCAACGACGTCGGCTACGGCTCGATCGTCGGGGCCGGCGAGCACGCCACGATCCTGCACTGGGTGCACAACCACGGCGCCACCCGTCCGGGTGAGCTGCTGCTGATGGACATGGGCGTGGAGAACCGCAACCTCTACACCGCCGACGTGACCCGGGTGCTCCCGGTCGACGGCCGGTTCACGCCGTTGCAGCGTCAGGTCTACGACGCGGTGTACGCCGCGCAGCAGGCCGGCATCGAGATGTGCCGGCCCGGCGTGGCGTTCCGGGACGTGCACCTGGCCTCGATGCGGGTGCTGGCGGAGGCGCTGAAGGATCTCGGGCTGCTGCCGGTGAGCGTGGACGAGGCGATGGACCCGGCCTCCACCGTCTACCGGCGGTGGACGCTGCACGGCACCAGCCACATGCTCGGCATCGACGTGCACGACTGCGCCAACGCGCGCAAGGAGACCTACCGCGAGGGGCCGCTCGGCGAGGGGTACGTGCTCACCGTCGAGCCGGGGCTCTACTTCCAGCCGGAGGACGAGCTGGTCCCGGAGGAGCTGCGGGGCATCGGCGTGCGGATCGAGGACGACATCCTGGTCACCGCCGGCGGCCCGGTGAACCTGTCGGCCGGGCTGCCGCGCGCCTCCGCCGACGTGGAGACCTGGCTGGCCGAGCAGCGTGAGGCGGGCCCCCGCCTGCCCGGCTGATCCCCGCGGGCCGCAATCTCCGGCGGGCCCCACCACCGCGCCTCCACGGCAGGTGGTGGGGCCCCGCCGCTGTCTGGGCCGTTCCGGTCCGCTCACGTGGTTGGTCACGGACCGCCGATCGTGGGAGGAATGCGGGCTTTTTTCGGATACGTCTCCCTCGCGAGGAACCTTCTCATACGGTGCTGATCAGAGGCTACAACCGGTTTGTAGCTGGTCGCCCGGCCTGGGGCGGAGCGACCCGTTTGGGAAGAACCGAAGGGGCTCTCATGTCGAACGACGTAACCACACCCGACGGCGGCGCGCCGATGGCGCCCCCGCCGCGGACGAGCAGGCGGCGGGCGCTCTGGGTCGCCACCGGCGTGGCCGGGCTGACCGGCGTCGTCGGGCTGGCGGCGCTCGGCGGTCTCGCCGCCCGCGACGACAAGTCCGGCACTGACCCGGTGGCGGAGAACCACGCCGCCGCGCCGCAGAACGCCGGTGACGACTCCCGCGCCGAGGGCGGGAAGGGCGGCGAGAAGGGCGAGGACGGGTACGGCAAGGACGGCAAGGACCGTGGCCAGGAAGGCCGCGACCACGGCGAGTGGGGCAAGGACGACCACGGCAAGACCCGCGAGGTCCCCTGCGACGACGACGCCCTGGTCGACGCCCTCGACCTGGCCAACCGCGACCACGGCGGCACCCTGAAGCTCGCCGAGAACTGCACCTACGACCTCCGCGTCAAGGACCGCAAGTTCGGCTCCGCCCTGCCCGAGATCAAGCAGGACGTCACCATCAAGGGCAACGGCTCCACCATCAAGCGCGACGCCGAAGACACCTTCCGTATCTTCCGCGTCGTCGACGGCGGCGACCTCACCCTCAAGGACCTCACGGTCAAGGGCGGCAACGCCAACGAGTTCAAGTACGGCGGCGGCGCTCCCGGCGGCGGCCAGCCGCCGGCCGCCGCTCCGGCTGTCGCGGCCCCGGCCCCGGCTGTCGCGGCTCCGGCCGCGGCGACCACCGCCACCACCGCCACGCCCGTCGCCGACGGCATGAACGACGGCATGAACGGCGGCAAGGACGACGGCAAGGACGACGACAAGCGAGTCGAGGGTGACGGCGGCGCGCTGCTCGTCGAGCGCGGCGGCAGCGCACACCTGTCCAACGTCAAGCTCGTCAACAACAACGCCGAGGGCGACGGCGGCGCCATCGCCAACTACGGCCGCACCTGGCTCAAGGAGAGCAAGGTCGTCGACAACCACGCCCAGGGCGACGGCGGCGGCATCTACAACGAGGGCACCCTCAAGGTCGAGGAAACCCACGTCGACGACAACACCGCAGCCGGCAACGGCGGCGGCATCGCCAACGGCACCGGTGAGCACCACGACGGGCCGGTCGACCTCGCCTCGGCCGCGAAGGCCGGCAAGGGTGAGCACGGCAAGCACCACGCGGGCACCGTCGAGATCATCGGGGCGCACGAGGGTAAGGACGCCTCGCTGAGCACGCTGAGCCACAACCGGGCGGGTCACAACGGTGGTGGCCTGTTCAGCAGCGGCGGCTGGGTCACCGTCTCGTTCACCGCGATCGGCGGCAACGTCGCCTGCGGCAACGGTGGCGGCGTCTACGCCGAGAACACCGACCTGCTGCTGAAGAAGATCCACGTGGCCGGGAACCACGCCGACGGCGACGGCGGCGGCGTGGTGACGACCGGCGGGCGGGACTGGTCCGGGAACGGGGCCGAGAAGGACGGCCTCAAGGGGAGCGCCACGATCGCCGACAGCGCCGTCGTGGACAACACCGCCAACCGCTTCGGTGGCGGCATCTACAACGGCGAGTGGCTCGTCAAGATCGAGGACGGCTTCATCACCCGCGACCACGACAAGGACGACAACGCCACCCTCACCATCCGCGACACCGACATCAAGGGCAACACCGCCCTCAACGGCGGCGGCATCTTCAACAACAAGGCGAAGATCACCCTGACCAAGACCCACGTCACCAAGAACACCGCCACCGACTCCAGCAAGCTCCACCGGGTCGCCGGCGGCGTCCTCAACAACGAAGGACACGTCAAGCTCGACGACAAGTCCCTCATCAGCAACAACGACCCCACCAACTGCGCCAACACCGTCGAGGACTGCTTCAACTGACGGAACCACCACATAACCGGGGAGCCCTCCCCGCGCCACGGCGCGAGGAGGGCTCCCACCCCGGAGCAGCCCGGCTGGCCGTGGTGTCCCCCGGCGGGGCATCCGGACCGCACTGCGCCTGCCCATCCCACCCGCACCCTTATGCGGGTTTTTTTCGTGTATGGCCACGAGGCGAAGAAGGTTCTCATACGGTCATCTTCAGCAGCTACAACCGATTTGTAGCGAAGGCCGCCTCGCCAGGGCGAAGCGACCTTGTCAGGTACAAGGAGAGGGCAGAGAGCTCCGATGTCCAACTACCTTCGCAATAACGATGACGCCACCAGCAAGACCATCTCCCCGCTCCGGCGTCGCCGGATGTGGCTCGCCACCGGCGTCGTGGGCCTGACCGGAGCGGTCAGCCTCGCCGGTGTGGCCTACGCGACCACCGGGGTCACCGGTCCGCACCGGCTCGCCGACGTCAAGTGGTCGACCACGCAGCAGCTCAGCGACGGCGACCACGGCGACAAGGGCGAGTACGGCAAGGACGGGTACGGCAAGGACGGCGAGGACCGCGGCCAGGAAGGCCGCGACCACGGCGAGTGGGGCCCGGACAAGGGCGAGTGGGACAAGGACGGCAAGGACGACCACGGCAAGACCCGCGAGGTCCCCTGCGACGACGACGCCCTGGTCGACGCCCTCGACCTGGCCAACCGCGACCACGGCGGCACCTTGAAACTCGCCGAGAACTGCACCTACGACCTCCGCGTCAAGGACCGCAAGTTCGGCTCCGCCCTGCCCGAGATCAAGCAGGACGTCACCATCAAGGGCAACGGCTCCACCATCAAGCGCGACGCCGAAGACACCTTCCGTATCTTCCGCGTCGTCGACGGCGGCGACCTCACCCTCAAGGACCTCACGGTCAAGGGCGGCAACGCCAACGAGTTCAAGTACGGCGGTGGCGGCGCTCCCGGCGGCGGCGGGGCTCCCAGCGGCGGCCAGGCGCCGGCCGCCGCCCCGGCCGCCGCCCCGGCGGTAGCGGCCCCGGCCCCGGCCCCGGCTGCCGCCGCCCCGGCCCCGGCTGTCGCGGCTCCGGCCGCGGCGACCACCGCCACCACCGCCACGCCCGTCGCCGACGGCATGAACGGCGGCAAGGACGACGACAAGCGGGTCGAGGGTGACGGCGGCGCGCTCCTGGTCGAGCGCGGCGGCAGCGCGCACCTGTTCAACGTCAAGCTCGTCGACAACAACGCCGAGGGCGACGGCGGCGCCATCGCCAACTACGGCCGCACCTGGCTCAAGGAGAGCAAGGTCGTCGACAACCACGCCCAGGGCGACGGCGGCGGCGTCTACAACGAGGGCACCCTCAAGGTCGAAAAGACTCACGTCGACGACAACACCGCAGCCGGCAACGGCGGCGGCATCGCCAACGGCAGCGGCTTCTCCGGTTCCGGTGGGCACGGCCCGGCGGCGTCCGAAGCCCCGAAGGGCTACGACAAGAAGGACCACGACAAGAAGAAGGACAAGCACCACGACGCCGGCACGGTCGAGATCTACGGTTCCGACCACGGCAAGGACGGCGTCAAGTCCAGCCTGTCGGACAACCGCGCCGGCAAGAACGGTGGCGGCCTGTTCAGCAGCGGCGGCACCGTCACGGTGTCCTTCACCGCGATCACGGGCAACACCGCCTGCGAGAACGGTGGCGGCGTCTACGCCGAGAACACCGACCTGCTGCTCGAGAAGGTCCACGTCGCCAAGAACCACGCCGACGGCAACGGCGGCGGTGTCGTGGTCACCGGCGGCAAGCACTGGGGCTACCCGAACGACAAGGAGCACGCCAGCGCCACCATCGCCGACAGCAAGATCGTCGACAACACCGCCAACCGCTTCGGTGGCGGCATCTACAACGGCGAGTGGCTCGTCAAGATCGAGGACGGCTTCATCACCCGCGACCACGACAAGGACGACAACGCCACCCTCACCATCCGCGACACCGACATCAAGGGCAACACCGCCCTCAACGGCGGCGGCATCTTCAACAACAAGGCGAAGATCACCCTGACCAAGACCCACGTCACCAAGAACACCGCCACCGACTCCAGCAAGCTCCACCGGGTCGCCGGCGGCGTCCTCAACAACGAAGGACACGTCAAGCTCGACGACAAGTCCCTCATCAGCAACAACGACCCCACCAACTGCGCCAACACCGTCGAGGACTGCTTCAACTGACCTGACGGCCCGGGGTACACGACCGGCCCCCTGCCACGTGACGTGGCAGGGGGCCGGTCGGCCGTGTGGTCAGCTCTGGACGAACACCGCCACGCTGCGCGCGGGCACGGTGAACGTGCCCGCGGCCCGGTCGAACGACGCGGTACGCAGCGCCGGGTCGGCCGAGTTCCGCAGCACCGGATGCAGCGCCACGTCCGCCCCGCGCAGCCCGGTGACGGTCTGCTTCGCCGTCTCCGGCGTGGCGTTGAAGACGACTGTCACCGACTTCCACTTCCCGTCCAGCCCTCGCGCGTCGAGGGTCATGGTGAGCACGCCCGGGGTCTCCTTCGTCCCGGACAGCGGGAACGCCACCCGCTTCTGCACCTGCTCGGCGGTGTCGAGCCCGAACACCGGCGAGGACCGGCGGACGCGCAGCAGCTCCGCGTACCGGGCGTCGGCCAGCTCGATCGCCGCGCAGTCCGGCACCAGCGACGGATCGGCCAGCAGCGGCTTCGCGTACGACCACTTGTCCTTGTTGTCGGCCTCCGGCGGCAGGCCGGCACCGAACCCGTTGCCCTGGGCGCAGTCCCACCGGATCTGGTTGAACCAGTCACCGGAGTTGTACGAGTTGCGGTCCAGCGACTTCGAGCGCAGCCGCTCCGAGCCGGTGGTGACGAACCCGGCACCCTGCCCGAGCGCCGTGGTCGCCAGCGCGAGCACCTGCATCCGGGCCCGGTCCTGCGCCGAGGTCCCCTGCGGCAGCTTGTACGCCAGCGCGTCGTACAGGATCTCGTTGTCGTGCGCGTCGACGTAGGTGACCGCCTCGCCCGGCGCGGCGGTGTATCCGGCCGGGGCGCCGTTGTAGTCGACCTGCGCGCCGGTGACCCGCTTGCCGGTGGAGTCGGTGAACCGGTAGCCGCGCAGGTTCCCGGTCAGCCCCACCTTGATCAGGTCGTGCTGGTGCAGCAGCCGGGCCCGCTGCTCAGCGGCCGAACCGTTGACCTCGTCGCCGTTGGGGTCGGTGTAGAGGCCGGAGGCGAAGCCCTGCACCCGCGGGTTGGCGTCGAACGGGCCGCCGCCGCGCACCGCGTCGCGGAGCCGGTCGTTGAACGTGCCGACGCCGGTACCGGCCATGTTGGCCTGGGTGGCCTGCGTGAACCGGGCGTCGTCGGCGACCTCGCCGAAGTTCCAGCCCTCGCCGTACAGCAGGATCTTGCGACCGTCCACGCCGTCGCGGGCGAGCGTGAGCTTGTCCAGCGCGGCCCGTACGGCCAGGATGTTCGCCTTCGGGTGGTGGCCCATCAGGTCGAACCGGAAGCCGTCCACCTTGTACGCCTTGGCCCAGGTGACCAGCGAGTCCACCACGAGCTTGCCCATCATGGCGTGCTCCGGCGCGGTGTTGGCGCAGCAGGTGGAGTTGGCGACGGTCCCGTCCTCCAGGAGCCGGTGGTAGTAGCCCGGCACCACCTGGTCGAGCACCGACTTCGGGTCGGCTCCGGCGGCCGAGGTGTGGTTGTAGACCACGTCCATGACCACCCGCAGGCCGGCCTTGTTCACCCCGGCGACCATCTGGCGGAACTCGGTGGTGCGCTTCGCGCCGTTCGGGTCGACGGCGTACCCGCCCTCGGGCACCGTGTAGTGCAGCGGGTCGTACCCCCAGTTGTAGCCGTCGGTGCCGGCGACCGCCGCGACGCACTTCTGCTGCTCGTCGGAGTCCGGCGGCAGCGCGGCCAGGTCGCAGGCCGGCTGGGCCTGGTCGGCCCGCTTCTCCGGGATGGTGGCGAAGTCGAAGGCCGGCAGCAGGTGCAGGTGGTTGACCCCGGCGCCGCCGAGCGCCCGCAGGTGCTTCATGCCTGCCGTGTCCGGATCGGTGAACGCCAGGTAGGTGCCCCGCCGCTCGGCCGGGACCGTGGTGTCGGCGATGGAGAAGTCCCGCACCGACAGCTCGGAGATCTGGACCTTCGACGCCGGCGGGGCGGCCGGCTTGCGCAGGTTCGCCCAGCCGGCCGGCGCGAGCGCCGGGTCGGCCAGGTCGACGATCTGGCTGTGCGTGGAGTTCGGCGCGAGCGCCACCGAGTACGGGTCGGTCACCGACGCGGTGACCATCTTCTGCGTGGCCGGCTGCCACGCCTGCACCCGGTAGCGGTAGTAGCGGCCGTTCCACGCCTTCGTGCCGCGTACCGACCAGACGCCGGTGCGGTCGTCGCGGCGCATCGCCACGCTGGCCGGCTGGGCCGTGGGCGAGTCGAACAGCTCCAGCGACACGGTCCGCGCGGTCGGCGCCCACACCGCCAGGGTGGGCACCCGGCCGGCGAACGTCGGGCCGAGCTTCGCCCCGGTCGCGGCCGCGTAGACGTCGTCGAGCACGCCGGGGATCTGCACGCTGGTGGCGGCGAGCAGCGCGCCGTCGGCGTCCCGCTCGGTGACCACGAGCTGGCCGCGCAGCGCCGCCGGCACCTTGGCCAGGTCGGCGCGGTCGAGCGTGAAGGCGCGTGCGGCCCAGAGATGGGGGTACGCCTGCCGTTGCGCCTCGGTCAGCCCGTTGCGCTGCGCCCGCAGCCCGATGGTGGTGTACGTGCCGGTCAGCTCACCGTCGGCGAGGCCGATCCCGCCGGCCGGGGCGACGGCGAGCGCGTACCGCCTGCCGTCGGTCGGCCCGGTCGCCCACGCCACCGTGGACCTGTCGATCCACTGCGCCTTCTGCTTGGTCAGGTCGAGATCCTTGGCGGCGCCGGACGTGGTGGCCGGCAGCAGCCGCCCCTTCACGCCGGCCAGGAGCCACACCTCGCGTCCGGCGGTGGCGAAGTCGAGCCGCTGGTCCTCGGGATGATCCTTCTCGTCGCCGGAGTGAAGGATGTAGCTCAGCCCGCTCGCCCCGGCCGCGAGGGGCACCCGGAACACCGCGCCGTACGCGTCGATCTTCTCCGGCTTGAGCGGGGCGGCCCAGTCGGTCGGGGTGGCCGCGCCGTCCCACAGGTGCAGGCCCCAGCCGTCGTAGTTCCCGTCGGCCTTGCGCCAGTGGATCAGCGCCGTGTCCTGGGCGACGGGCGGGTCGGGCTCGCCGGTGGCGGCCTGCCGCGTCGGGTAGACCGCCGGGTCGCCCTGCTTGACCCAGACCTCGCCGGTGGCCGTCACGTCGATGGTGCGGTCGTTCGCGACGTCCTTGTTGCCGTCGCCGTCGATCACGAGGAAGCCGACTGTCTTCGCACCGGGCTTGAGCTTGACCCAGGCGAACCGGCCGTACGAGTCCTCACCGGCGAACGGCTGCCCGGCGGGCCATTCGGTCACGTACGCCGGGTCGATGTCGCCCCAGGCGTAGAGCCGCCAGTCGTCGTACCCGCCGGCCGGGCGCTGGTAGTGCACGATCGCCCAGTCGCGCGAGGCGCCCTGCGCGGGGGTGCCGACGGTGCCGGTGGCGCGGGCGGTGGCGGTGCGGCCCTTGCCGTCGCGGACCACCGCCTTGTACTCCACGCGGGTGCCGCCGGGCAGGCCGGTCAGGTCGTGGTGCACCGTGTACGGCGCGCGCTGCGCGCTGCCCAGCAGCGTCCACTTGCCGCCCGCGACCCGGGCGGCGAACGTGACCGTGGCGAGCGGGTCGCCGGTCACCTGGGCGGTGACGGCGGCCTTGCCGGGGACCGGGGTGTCGCCCGGCTCGGTGATCGTGATCTTCGGTGCCCCGGCCTGCGGGATCGCCCGGTCGGCCTTCAGCACCAGCGCCGACATCGCCGGCACGGTGACGCTCAGCTTGCCGTCCGCGCCGGCCGTCGCGCCCGCGGCGCCGCCGTACACGCCGGTGAAGCGGGCGCCGGCCGACCAGGTGTCCACCGTGACAGTCTGCGGCGTCGCGGCGTTGTTCACCGCCGCCACGTACTCGATCCGGTCGGACGGCAGGACGCGGGAGAACGCGAAGACGCCCGGCCCGTCGGCCGCGTACCGGGTCACCTGCACGCCGTCGCGCAGTGCCGGGTGCGCCGCCCGCAGCTTGCCCAGCTCGGCGACGGTCCGGTAGAGCGGGTGGCGGGTGTCGTACTGGTCGACGGCGTGGGTACGGGTGGTGCCGATCAGGTCGTCGTCGAGGTAGTCGGCGGTCCGCGAGGCGAACATGTCCTGCCGGGCGTCCTTGTCCCCGCCCGGGCCGGTGAAGCCCTGCTCGTCGCCGGAGTAGACGACCGGCTGGCCGCGGGTGAGGAACATGAGCTGGTGGGCGAGCCGGCTGCGGTTCAGCTGGGTGGCGTCGTCACCGCCGGCGGCGGCGACGAACGAGCCGATCCGGCCCATGTCGTGGTTGCCCAGGAACGTGGTGAGCCGGTTGGCGTTCGTGTCCCGCGCGGAGTACAGGTCGTCCTTGGCGTAGACGTCGGCGAGCGCCTTGGCCGAGCCGTCGGCGGCGGCGTAACCGCGTGCCGCCTCCTGGAACGAGAAGTCGAGCGTGGCGGGCAGCCCGCCCTGCCGCACGTAGGTGGACTGGATCTCCTGCTCGGCGCTGTAGACCTCGCCGAACATGAAGAAGTCCTTCTTGCCGGCCTCGGCCGCCGCGGCGTCGATGCCGCGGGCGAACTGCGGCCAGAAGTCGAGGTTGGCGTGCTTGACCGTGTCGAGGCGGAACCCGTCCACGCCGGTCTTGCCGATCCACTGGGCGTAGATGTCGGTCATGCCGCGGACCACCTCGGGACGCTCGGTCCACAGGTCGTCGAGGCCGAAGAAGTCGCCGTACTCGCTGTTCTCGCCGGCGAAGGTGGAGTCACCGCGGTTGTGGTACATGGTCGGGTCGTTGAGCCACGCCGGTACCTTGACCTTCGCGTCGGCCGGGGTCGCGAACACCGGGGTGTACGGGAACGACTTCTCGTTGACCGCGGGGAACTTCCGGGTGCCGTCGGCGTAGTTGCGGTCCTCGAAGGGGCGTCCCTGCGCGTCGCGGTAGGGGGCGGTCTTCTTGTCCACGTAGCCGTACTTGTCCTCGGCGTACCGGATGACGTCGGCGGTGTGGTTGACGATGATGTCGAGGTAGACCTTGATGCCCCGCCGGTGGGCCAGGTCGACCAGCTTCTTCAGCTCGGCGTTCGTGCCGAAGTGCGGGTCGACCTGGGTGAAGTCGGTGATCCAGTAGCCGTGGTAGCCGGCCGAGACGTCCGCGCCGGTGCCCTGCACCGGCCGGTTCTTGAAGATCGGCGCGAGCCAGATGGCGGTGGTGCCGAGACCCTGGATGTAGTCCATCCGGTCGATCAGGCCCTTGAGGTCGCCACCGTGGTAGAAGCCCTTGTCGGCCGGGTCGAGGCCGGTGGTGAGCCGGCCGCCGGTCAGGCCGCCGGTGTCGTTGCGCTTGTCGCCGTTGGCGAACCGGTCCGGCAGGACGAAGTAGAACTGCTCCGCCTTCTTGGTGCTGGTGGCGGCCTTGAGCAGCGCGTCGGGGGACGGCTCGTGGTTCCACTGCGGAGCGTTGCCGGCGGCCAGGACGTCGGGGGTGGCGGCCGGGCCGGTGGTGTCGGCGCCGAGCTGGTGGAGGGCCACCGGCACGCCGACGAGAGTGAGTACGAGGGAGGTGACCAGGGCGAGCAGCGCCTTGGGGGATATCGGCGGCGGTTTCATCGACGGCCTTTCTCTGGTCGCTGATTCGCCCGCACGCTAGCCCTTGCCGAAACATTCTGCAATACCTTGCAAACCATGCCGCAACAAAGCAGTTACCTTGCAAGAGGCGCCGACGTCGGCCCCTACCGGGGGCCGGATCTAGCGTTCGGCGCAGGGCGTGCCGTCGACCGTGCAGCTCACCGGCCGGGTGCCGGCCCGCTCGATGTGGAACCGCACCGGCAGGGACTGCCCGGGGGCCAGGTCGAACCCGCTGCGGTAGGTGAACACACCGTCGTCGAAGCGGAACACACCCTGCTCGGCGCCCTCGACCCAGGCGGTGACCAGCCGGCCACCCGGGAACACCGCGCGCACCGTCCAGCCCCGCGGCGTACGCGCGGTGTTGACGAGCAGCACCTCACCGATGAAGCCGCCGTCGAAGGCGTTCGGCACGCTGTACCGGCCGGTCACCGCCGACGGCGGTGCGGAAGGCGGCGGCGGGGGCGGCACCGGCCGGGCCGCGCCCCGGGGGCTGGGGGTCGGCGCGGCCGGAGTCGGCCGGGCGGGCAGCACCGTGGACCGGGGCGACAGACCCGGCACCACCGCGGCGGTGGCGGAGACCGGCGACGGACCGGTGGCGGTGACCGCCGTGGACGTCAGCGGAACGTTCGGCAGCGACATCACCGGATCCGCCGGACCGGCAGCCGGGAACGTAGTGCGGCCCCGCACCGAACCGAGCGCCACCACCAGCAGGACCACCATCACGACCACGCCCGTGGCGACGAGGATCCAGGGGGACGAGGTCATGGCGGCCCCGGGCTGCGGGCCGGGACGACGCGTGCGGGACATGGTCCTCCTGTCGGGGTCCGGGCCAGCGTAGCCACCCGGAGCAGGTCGCGGCGAGCGCCGGGGATCGGGGCCTGCCGCACGGCGCGGACACCTGATACCTTGCACGCCGATCAATGACCACAATGGCTCGTCGAGCCGGTAGGACGGTTGGCCAGTGACTGAGTGGCAGGGCGACATCCGGCGGGCGTCCACGGCGGACGCCGCCGTCGTGACCGCGATCCTCGCCGAGGCGTTCATGCGTGATCCGGTGAGCGGCTGGGTCTTCCCGGCCGACGACCACCGCGCCCGGGTCCATCCCGCCTTCTTCGGTCCGTTCGTCGCGCTGGCGCTGCGCACCGGTGAGGTGCACGTCGCCGGCGACGGCCTGGGCGCCACGCTCTGGCTGCCCACCGGCGACGGTCACGACGCCGACGAGGGCGACGAGTTCGACGAGATGGAGGCCGCGATCGGCGCGGAGGCCATGAAGCGGTTCGGCGTGCTGGACGAGATGATGAGCGCCCGGCACCCGGGCGAGCCGCACTGGTACCTGCCCTTCATCGGGGTGCACCCGGACCATCACGGCAAGGGCGTCGGCTCGGCGCTGCTGCGTAACAAGCTGGCCGAGCTGGATCAGGCCGGCACCGCGGCGTACCTGGAGGCCAGTTCGCCGCGCAACGCCGCGCTCTACGAGCGGCTCGGATTCCGGCGCCGTCCGGTCACGCTGGACCTCCCGGAGGGCCCCAGCCTCTACCCGATGTGGCGCGACCCGGCCTGACCGGTGCCGTCCCGCCCCGCGTCGGCCCGGGGCGGGACGTCATCGCCGTATCGTCGTGGTGGTGACGTCGAGCGCGCCCACGACGGCGGCGAGCAGCCCTTCGAGCTGAGCCGGCAGGAACCGGCGGCAGTCGCGCATCCGCGTGGCCACCTGCGGGTCGAAGATGTGCGCGGCCAGCCCGACCGCCTCGGCGAGGGTCGCCAGCAGCAGCGTGCCCGGGTCCAGTTCGGCCGGGGACGAGTGCATCAGCATCGCGGTCAGCCGCACCCGCGGTGAGGCCGCCTGGTTCGGGTCGACGGCCGGCCAGCGCACCGCCCGGCCGATCAGCTTGCCCTGCTCACGGCGGAGCACGCCGGCGGTGACCAGCCGGGTGCCCACCCGCTCGTTGATGTTGAGCTGGGTCCGCAGGTAGCGGATCCACAGCCGGGCCGGATGCGCCCCCTCGCGGCGCAGGATCTCGGTGATCAGCAGGTCGGTGAGCGGCTCCTGCCACAGCCGCGGATCGACAGCGGCGATCCCCCCTCCGTCGAGGGCGATCCGGCCCTCGAACATCAGCTCGGCGAGCGCGGCGCCGGCCAGCCCGCACTCCAGCCGGTCGACAGCGACGTGCGGCTTGCCGGTGAACTCGTCGTGTCCGATAAGGAACAGCGCATCCGCAAGCCGGTAAGTGGCCTGCGCCCCGGGGTAGGTCATGGTCCATCCTCGAACGGTGGCCGTGATCGTCGACACGGGACGGTACGGCATGACCACGCACAGCTCAATTCCGGCCGATCACGCGCACCCCGATCGATATCGAAGCGGGGTTGTCACGATCCGTGATCACCAATACCCTGCTTCAGGTTGTTCCGAAGTAGACACATCAATCCCCTCACCCCCTCCCCTGGAGAAGCCTTGTCCTCCGATCCGTTCTTCTCCGACGGTGGGCTGCGCCGCGGTCGTCTCGGCACCGCCCACCTCGTCTTCTTCACCGTCGCCGCGTCCGCCCCGTTGACCGTTCTCGGCGGTGGTGTCACCACCATGTACGCGGTCAGCGGCAACATCGGCGCAGCGCTCGGATACGTGCTCCTCGCCGCCGTGCTCGCCGTCTTCGCCACCGGCTACGCCGCGATGAGCCGGTACGTCGCCAACGCGGGCGCCTTCTACGCGTACATCGCCAACGGCCTCGGCCGGGCCGGCGGGGTGGCCGGCTCGGCGGTCGCGCTCGCGGCGTACAACGCGATCCAGATCGGTCTCTACGGCCTGCTCGGCGCGATCCTGGGCGACTTCATGGCCGCCAAGACCGGCATCGAGCTCGACTGGTGGGTCTGGGCGCTGCTGGCCTGGGTCTTCATCGGCGCGCTCGGCGTCCTGCGCATCGACCTCAACGCCACTGTGCTCGCCGTCCTGCTCATCCTCGAGTGCGTGGCCGTGCTGATCTTCGACCTGGTCGCCTTCGCCAACCCGGACGGCGGCACCGTCACCACCGCCGGCATCAGCCCCGGCCACCTGTTCGGCGCCGGCTTCGGCGCGGTGCTCGCGTTCACCATCGCCTCCTTCACCGGCTTCGAGAGCGGCGCCATCTACAGCGAGGAGGTCAAGGACCCGCGGCGCACGGTGGCCCGGGCCACCTACATCGCGGTGGCGTTCACCGGCCTGTTCTACGCCTTCTCGGCCTGGGCGCTGACCGTGCTCACCGGTCCGGAGAACGCCCCGGCGGCCAGTGCCGAGGCGGGGCCCGGCATCATCTTCGGCGCGCTCGACCAGTACACCGCCGCGGTCGTCGCCGACATCGCCAACGTCCTGTTCATCACCAGCGTGCTGGCCGCCCTGCTGTCGTTCCACAACGGCGTGGCGCGTTACCTGTTCGCGCTGGGCCGGGAGCGGGTGCTGCCGGGCTTCCTCGGCGCCACCTCCAGCCGCAGCGGGGCACCGGTCGCGGGCTCGCTGGTGCAGAGCGTCCTCGCCGTGGTGGTGTTCCTGGCGTTCGCGATGACCGGCCGTGACCCGGTCATCGACCTGTTCACCTGGCTGTCCGGCGCCGCGGCGGTGGGTGTCGTGCTGCTGATGACGCTCACCTCGGCCTCCGTGGTGGGCTTCTTCCGGGGCCGTCCCGGCCCGGAGAGCGCATGGCAGCGGGTGATCGCCCCGGCGCTCGGCACGGTCCTGCTCACCGCCGTGCTGGTGGTGCTGCTGTTCAACTTCGACGCGCTGCTCGCCCCCGACACCGCGAGCTACCTGAAGTGGCTGCTGCCGGCGATCCCGGTGGCGGCGGGCGTGGTCGGCCTGATCTGGGGCGCGATTCTGCGTGCCAGCCGGCCGGATACGTACCGCCGGATCGGCCAGGTCACCGAGGAGGGCCTGCACGAGCCCGGCCTGCACCCGGCCCCCGAGGCCGACCGCTGGGCCGGCGCCCACCACCGCTGACGCCCGTCGGTGCGGCGGCCGGCCCGCGCGGCCGGCCGCCCCACCACCACGATCAGGCGGTACGGATGACGGTGCAGATCACCGGGCCGTCCTCGGTGGTGCGCAGCAGGTAGCGGTAGCGCTCGCCGGGCACCGCGCCGCCCTGGCTGTCCAGGAACTCCCAGCGCACCGCCACCTCGGTGAGCAGTGCCGAGATCTGCTGCACGTCCTCGATCTGCGCGTTCGCGGCGACGAGTTCCCGCTCCTGGTAGTCCGGCGCGGCGCCGACGAAACTGAGCGCCACCGCCGCGGGTGAGGTGAACGAGAAGCTGTAGGTGTCGGCGACCACCAGCCCGGGCAGGGCGTAGCAGCCGGCGATGGCCGGCACGTCGGCCGTGGTCAGCGCCACGCCGTACCGGTCGAAGAAGTCGGTGAGCGTGTCGAGGTCGGTGGAAGCCGTCACGACGCTCCTCATTACCGGCCCGCGCCGGTGGCAAACCTGGTCAACGCGGCGGGATCCGCACCTCGATCTCGGCGCCGAGGTGCGCGCCGCCGCACAGCGCCAGGTCGTCGCCGCTCCAGAACCGCCCCGGGTCGTACCAGTTGGGCCGCCGCCCCTCGGGTAGCAGGCCCATCGCCTCATAGGTCACCGCCACCACCTCGGCGCAGTACGCCGTCTCCAGAGCTGCGGCGTTCTCGCTGCTGGTGCCGCCGGTTCTGCTCGTGTCGCCGGTCTCGCGCCTGTCGCCTCCGTCGCCGGCCTCGCCCCGGTTGCCGATCTCGCCGCTGTCGCCCCTGTCGCCGGCCTCGCCCCGGTTGCCGATCTCGCCCAGGAGGCCGCCGAGGCTCAGGCGGCGCGGGTGCGGCAGCCGGCCCCGGGCCCACCGCCAGGCGAGTTGCGCGGTGGACGGGAACGGCGTCCCGTCCAGGCGAGCCACGGTACGCAGCACCGCCTCCTCCATCGCCGTGTCGGCCGGTGGTTCGAGCTGGCGCAGCCAGCCCCGCTGGCCGTACCGGTTGGCCCAGACGCAGACCGCGTCCCGCAGGTCGTGCAACTGCACGCCGCGCTGGTGGGTGCCGGTCCACATGTCCGGCAGCGAACGGCCCAGCTCGGCGTGCCACATCAGCGGCGGCATGTCGTCGAGCACCACGGCCATGCCGACGTGGTTCACCGGGCTGTTCGTGGTGAGCTGGATGGCCCGGTCGGGCACGCTGCGTCCGTGGAACACCCACAGATCGCCGGTGCGGGTCAGCTCCACGGCCTCGTCCAGGCTGATGCTCATGGAGGACTACCCTATGCGGATGCGGCAACGGATGCGGTGGTGGAAGGTACTCGGTCTCGCGGGTCTCGCCGGCGTCGCGGCGACCGGAGTGGTAGTGGCGCGGGCCGAGCGGCGGCGCCGGGCGTACACCCCGGAGGAGATCCGGGACCGGCTGCGCGAGCGGCACGCCAAGGCCTCGTCGTCGTCCTGACCGGACGGTAGCGGGCGGCGGGTTCTCCTACCATCGCAATGATGGGAACCGTTTTCTGGGAGAGCCCGTTCGTCCTCGATCCCCCGCCGGCCGCCGTGGAGCGGCACGGCGATGTCGACCTGCACGTGCCCACCGGCGACGGCCGGCACCCGGCGGTCGTCGTCGTGCACGGCGTGCCGGGGCCGCCCGAAGCTCCCGACGCGCGGGACTGGCCGCTCTACCGGGGCTACGGCGCGCTGCTCGCCGAGGCGGGTGTGCTGGCCGCGATCCCCCGGCTCACCGTGGCGAGCCCGGACGACCTGTACGGGGTCGCCGCCCGGGTGACCGCCGCCGCCGAACTGCTCCGCGCCGACCCGAGAGTCGACGCCGACCGGCTCGGCCTGTGGTTCTTCTCCGGTGCCGGCCTGCTGCTCGGCGACTGGCTCCGCGAACCGCCCGCTTGGCTGCGCGGCCTGGCCGCGACCTATCCGCTGCTGGCGCCGCTGCCCGGATGGCCCCCGGTGGATCCGCGCTTCCGCCCGGTGGACGCCCTCGACCTGCCCGCTGATCAGGACGCCGCCGCTCCGTCCGGCACGGCCTCCCCCGACGAGGCCGGCGTTGCCCCTACTCGACGGGACGCGACCTCTCCCGACGGCACGAACGTCGACGCCGCGCAGGCGGAGGGCGCGGCGCGGCCGACGCTCGTGCTGACCCGGGCGGGGCGGGAGCGGCCCGAGGTCGCCCCCACCGTCGAGGCGTTCACGGTGGTCGCGCGGCGGCGCGGCATCCCGCTGTGCGTGGTGGACGTGCCGAACGGGCAGCACGGATTCGACGCGCTGGACCACACCGAGGAGTCCCGCGCCGCCGTCCGCACCGCCCGCGACACCCTGCTCACCCTGCTCACCGCTCCCTGACCGCCGGACCACCACCCGCCGGGCTCTCGACGCCCCGCAACGCAGCTCACCAAGACCCCCATCCGCACAGCGCCATCCTCACCGCCCGTCCCACTTCCCAGGATCAATGTCCCGCAAGGCGGAAAGCACACAAGATCTTGGTAGGAAACGGCCCCTATGAGGGCCGTTTCCTACCAAGATCGCGCCCGACCCGGGGTGACCGGCACCGGGTCGCCCCAGGAACACCACAGCACCCCAACCCACCACCCCGCTGCGTCGATCATGAAGTTAGCCGCGACAAATCGGGCACCGACCACCGCCAACTTCATGATCGCCGGGACGGGCAGTGCGCGGCAGCGCGGGCACCCCACCTACCCGGTCCGGCGGTTCACCGCGCCTGCCCTGCCCCGCCGCCGCTTGCCCGCCCGCCGCCCGTCCCGCCCGACCTGCCCCGCCTGCCCGGCCCACTCCGGTCCACCACGCCCTGCCCCGCCCACCCCATCCGCGTCGGTGATCAAGGAGTTTGTGTCACCGCGGGAGCCGCCACAGGACACAAACTCCTTGATCACCGGGCGGGGGCGGGCCGGAGCGGGAGCGGGCCGGAGCGGGAGCGGGCCGGGGCGGGGGCGGGCCAGCGCGGGGGGCGAGCCGGCGCGGGGGAAGGCGCTGTGGGGATCTGGACGGGGATGTCCTGGGTGCGCTGGACTGGGCCGTCCGCCTTCGGGCGGGTGTGGCGTGCGTCGTCAGCGGTCGGCTGCGGGGACCGGGGTGGGCTGGTCGGGGGCCTCCGACGGGTGCAGGCGCTTGGCGCGGCGGCGCAGCCACGCGGTGCTGACCACGCCGGCCAGCACAGCCAGCACCAGCCCGGCCCAGGAGATGTCCTTGAGCCAGTGCTCGGCGGCCTGCCCGAGATAGAACAGCAGGTAGGTGGTGCCGAACGCCCACACCAGCCCGCCCGCGGCGTTCGCGACCAGGAACCGGCGGTACGGCACGCGCAGCGCCCCGGCGAGCGGCCCGGCGAGGATGCGCAGCAGCGCGACGAACCGCCCGAAGAACACCGCCCAGACGCCGTGCCGGGCGAAGCTCAGCTCGGCTCGGGCCAGGTGTGCCGGGCCGAGGTGTTTCGGGAAGCGCCGGCCGAGCCGTTCCAGCAGGGGGCGGCCACCGCGGCGGCCCACGGCGTACCCGATGGAGTCGCCGATGATGGCTCCGGTCGCCGCGGCGGCGGCCACCCACTCGGGCCCGACGGCGCCGGTGGCGGCGAGCAGGGCGGCGCTGACCAGCACGATCTCGCCGGGCAGCGGGATGCCCATGCTCTCCACGCCGATCACCCCGCCCACGAGCAGGCAGATCAGGGCCGGCGGGAGCGCGGCGAGCCAGTGCTGTACGTCGACCACACGACCCTACCCGCGGCCGGTCAGCCCGCGGGGGCCAGGAATTCCAGCCGGTTGCCGTGCGGGTCGTACGTGTGGAACCGCCGCATGCCGGGAATCTCGTCGTCGCCCCAGGTCACGGCGTGTCCGGCGGCGTCCAGGCGGGCGGCCAGCTCATCCAGGTCGGGGCGCAGCAGCGCCGGGTGGGCCTTGCGGGCGGGCCGGAAGTCGTCCTCGACGCCCAGGTGCAGCTCGATGTCGTACCCGGTGAACCAGCAACCACCGCGGGCCGCGAGGGCCGGGGGTTTGGGCTTCTCGGTGAGGCCGAGCAGGCCGGCGTAGAAGGAGCGGGACGCGTCCTCGGAGCCGCGGGGGCAGGCGAGCAGGACGTGATGGATCATGGGGCCACCTCCTCGTCCCGCAGCGTGGCACGAGGTTGCGTGAATAGCAAGACGGACGTACGGTTTTGTAGAGACCGACGCAGGTAAGTGTTGCCTAAGCACGGCAGCGCCCCGGTCGGTGCGACAAACTGCTCAGGACTACTCACGGTCGCTGGTGTGAAGGAGTACGACGTGGCGAGCCTCGACACCTTCGGTGCGAAGACCCAGCTACGCGTCGGAGACGCGAGCTACGAGATTTTCAGGATCGACAAGGTGGAGGGCCACGAGCGGCTGCCCTACAGCTTGAAGATCCTGCTGGAGAACCTGCTGCGGACCGAGGACGGCGCGAACATCACCGCCGACCACATCCAGCAGCTCGGCGCGTGGGACGCCACCGCCGACCCGAGCGTGGAGATCCAGTTCACCCCGGCCCGGGTGCTGATGCAGGACTTCACCGGCGTGCCCTGCGTGGTCGACCTGGCCACCATGCGCGAGGCGGTCCGCGACCTGGGCGGCGACGCCACCAAGGTCAACCCGCTGGCCCCGGCCGAGCTGGTCATCGACCACTCGGTCATCGCCGACCTGTTCGGCCGCGAGGACGCGTTCGAGCGCAACGTCGAGCTGGAGTACGAGCGCAACAAGGAGCGCTACCAGTTCCTGCGCTGGGGCCAGACCGCGTTCAACGAGTTCAAGGTCGTCCCGCCGGGCACCGGCATCGTGCACCAGGTCAACATCGAGTACCTGGCTCGTACGATCATGGAGCGCAACGGCCAGGCCTACCCGGACACGGTCGTCGGCACCGACTCGCACACCACCATGGTCAACGGCCTGGGCGTGCTGGGCTGGGGCGTCGGCGGCATCGAGGCCGAGGCCGCGATGCTCGGCCAGCCGGTCAGCATGCTGATCCCCCGCGTGGTCGGCTTCAAGCTCTCCGGTGAGATGCCGGCCGGCACCACCGCCACCGACCTGGTGCTGACCATCACCGAGATGCTGCGCAAGCACGGCGTGGTCGGCAAGTTCGTCGAGTTCTACGGCCCGGGCGTGAGCGCGGTGCCGCTGGCCAACCGCGCCACCATCGGCAACATGTCGCCGGAGTACGGCTCGACCGTGGCGATCTTCCCGATCGACGCCGAGACCGTCCGCTACCTGGAGCTGACCGGCCGCGACGCGTCCCAGGTGGCGCTGGTCGAGGCGTACGCCAAGGAGCAGGGCCTCTGGCACGACCCGGAGCGCGAGCCGGAGTACTCCGAGCGCCTGGAGCTGGACCTCGGCACCATCGAGCCGTCGCTGGCCGGCCCGAAGCGCCCGCAGGACCGGGTGCCGCTGGGCAGCGCCAAGACGCTGTTCCGCGCGGCGCTGACCGACTACGTCGCCGACAACCAGACCGGCACCGACGCCGACCCCCGCGGCGGCGTCCGCAGCAACCCGCCGTACGGGGTGGAGGGCCGCGCCGACGAGGCGAGCGCCGAGTCCTTCCCGGCCAGCGACTCCCCGGCCAACGGGGTCAGCGACCCGGCGGACGCGCCGCGTGACCTGGAGACCGCCGCCGTGGGCGCGGGCGGCCGGGCCACCAACCCGGTACGCGTGACCGGCGCCGACGGCGTCGAGTACGAGCTGGACCACGGCGCCGTGGTGATCGCGGCGATCACCTCCTGCACCAACACCTCGAACCCGCAGGTCATGATCGGCGCCGCGCTGCTGGCCCGCAACGCGGTGGAGAAGGGCCTGGCCCGCAAGCCGTGGGTGAAGACCACCCTGGCGCCGGGCTCGAAGGTCGTCATGGACTACTACGACCGCGCCGGCCTCACGCCGTACCTGGAGAAGCTCGGCTTCAACCTGGTCGGCTACGGCTGCACCACCTGCATCGGCAACTCCGGCCCGCTGCCGGAGGAGGTCTCCGCGGCCGTCAACGAGGGCGACCTGGCCGTCGTCTCGGTGCTGTCCGGCAACCGCAACTTCGAGGGCCGGATCAACCCGGACGTCAAGATGAACTACCTGGCGTCCCCGCCGCTGGTGGTCGCGTACGCGCTCGCCGGCACCATGGACATCGACCTGGCCAACGAGCCGATCGGTGAGGACGCCCAGGGCAACCCGGTGTACCTGCGGGAGATCTGGCCGAACACCGCCGAGATCCAGGACGTCATCGCCTCCGCGATCGGCGCGACCGGCTTCAGCGCCGCGTACGCCGACGTGTTCGCCGGTGACGAACGCTGGCAGTCGCTGCCGACCCCGACCGGTGACACGTTCTCCTGGGACGGCGAGTCGACCTACGTGCGCAAGCCCCCGTACTTCGAGGGCATGCAGCAGGAGCCGACCCCGGTGCAGGACATCGCCGACGCGCGGGTGCTGGCCAAGCTGGGCGACTCGGTGACCACCGACCACATCTCCCCGGCCGGCTCGATCAAGGCGGACTCCCCCGCCGGAAAGTACCTGGCCGAGCACGGCGTGGCCCGGCACGAGTTCAACTCGTACGGCTCCCGCCGGGGCAACCACGAGGTGATGATCCGGGGCACGTTCGCCAACATCCGGCTGCGCAACCAGCTCGTCCCGGGCGTCGAGGGCGGCTTCACGGTCAACCACCTGACCGGCGAGCAGACCTCGATCTACGACGCCTCGATGGCCTACCAGGAGGCGGGCGTCCCGCTGGTCATCCTGGCCGGCAAGGAGTACGGCTCCGGCTCGTCGCGTGACTGGGCGGCCAAGGGCACCATGCTGCTGGGCGTGAAGGCGGTCATCGCCGAGTCGTACGAGCGGATCCACCGCTCGAACCTGATCGGCATGGGCGTGCTGCCGCTGCAGTTCCCGGGCGGCGAGACCGCCGAGTCGCTGGGCCTGACCGGCACCGAGACGTTCTCGATCAGCGGCGTCACCGCGCTGAACGACGGCGACACCCCGCGCACGGTGAAGGTCACCACCGACACCGGCGTGGAGTTCGACGCCGTGGTCCGCATCGACACCCCGGGTGAGGCGGACTACTACCGGCACGGCGGCATCCTGCAGTACGTGCTGCGCCGCATGATCGCCAGCTGAGGTCGCGTGTAAGGAAGGGCCCCTTTTTAACAGCTCGCTGTTAAAAAGGGGCCCTTCCTCTACCGCAGGCGTTAATAAGGGGCCCTTCCTTACCTGCTCAGCGCAGCCGGAGCCTGAGCGGCGCCCGGTGGCGCAAGAGCACCCGCAGCGGCGGCAACGGCGGTGACTGCGTCGAGGTCGCCGGCAACCTGCCCGGCGTGGTCGGCGTCCGCGACTCGAAGGATCCGGCCGGGCCGGTGCTCACCTTCACCCCGGCCGCGTGGACCCGGTTCCTGGCGTCGACCCGCCACTGAGCCCGGTCACGCGCTCGACGCTCGGCCCGAACCGCTGCGCGCCCCGCCGTGAGGGCGTGTCGTCGGGCTGAAAGGGCGGCCCTTTCGCGCATCCCACTCATTGCGAAAATTGCAATTCGAGGAAATCCCTCCCGATCGCACATCCGACACTGCAAACAATCGACGTCCATCATTCGTTGACATGCGCCGAAGCCCGTCGATACGTTGCCGACATCGCGATGAACCACGGGGGCGCTCCAGTTTCGATCCGGGAATCGAACACTGGGAAGGATTTCATGAAGACGACGATCAGACTTCTGGCCCTGCCGGCCCTGATCCTGCCGGCGATCCTCGCCGGCACTCCGGCGCTGGCCGACACCGGCACCACCGCAGGCACTGCCGCTCCGGCCGCGGTGACGTCGATCGAGCGCAAGGCGGGGTCGTCCTCGCAGGCCAGGGCCTACTGGACGGCCGAGCGCATGGCGGCGGCCACCCCGGCCGACGAGGTGGAGAAGTCCGCCGGCCCGGTCACCCAGAGTCCTGCGGCGGAGCGGGTGCGGCGCTTCGCGGAGGCGGTGGCGCCGAAGGACGGCAGCGGCTTCGGCGCCCAGCTGAACGAGTCGATCACGGTGGGGAAGATCTTCTACACCAGTTCGACCGACGGTCTGGGCCACTACTGCTCCGCGAGCGTGGTGAACAGCCCGGCGCGCAACATGGTCTTCACGGCCGCGCACTGCGTGCACGACGGGCCGGGCCGGACCTGGCACACCGCGAACTGGATGTTCGTGCCGTCGTACCGCAACGGCGCGCAGCCGTACGGCACCTGGGACTGGTCCACGCTCGCGGTGCCGAGCGGCTGGATCAGCACCCGCGAGCGGCAGTACGACGTGGCGGTCGCGCTCGTCTACGGCAGCCGGTCGATCGTGGACGCGGTCGGCGCCAACGGGCTGCTCACCGGCGGTGGCCGCGCCTACCACTACGACATCTTCGGCTACCCGAGCAACAAGGACAGCGGCGAGATCCAGTGGGTCTGCTCGGGCACGTCGCGGGACGCGGGCAGCAACCGGATCGAGATGAACTGCGGCTTCGGGGGCGGTTCGAGCGGCGGTCCGTGGTACTACAGCTACGACAACACCACCAGGCGTGGTGACGTGCACGGGGTGATGAGTTACTCGAGCGGCTCGAACACGAACGGCTCGCCGTACTTCTCCGCCGCTGTGGTGGGGACGCTCTACAACACGTACGCGAACGACACCTGGTGAACGACGGTCCGCCTGGTGTGCCGCCCGGCGCACCAGGCGGACCGGCATCAGGCGGACCGGCACCCGGCCCGCCGGCCCGGAGGAGGCGACATGTCATACCGTGTGCTGCTCGGCGCGGCCGCCGTCGCGGCGCTCGCCGTGGCCGCGGCCGTCGTGGTCGTCGCGGCGCGCGACGGCGGCTCGGCGCGGCCCGCGCCCGGCCCGGTGGTCGCGACGCACAATCCGAGCCCGGGCGCCACCGACCCGTCCGAATACTGGACCAGGGAGCGAATGCGGGACGCGATCGGCGACTGATTCACCGAATTGCGTTTCACCGAATTCGCGCACCGGGCGCAGATATTCTTCCGCGGCGCAATTCCCGTTGCGGTCAGCCGGCGGCGTTCTCCAGCACGGTCTTGAGCCGGGCCAGATCCGCCTCGACGAGCGCGGTGTCCCGGTCGAAGTCCGCGTCGCTCATGCCGGGCATCCGCCGCAGGCTGAACACCACCTCGGTGGCGTCGCCGTCGGCGGTGGCGCGAAGCGGCACGTACACCGTCTCGCCCGACGGCGTCAGCACCTCGTGGTCGAGCACGCCGTACTCGTTGGCCGGGGCGAACGTCAGCCGCGCCCGCCCTTCGGGCGTGTCCACGTACCAGTGGCCGTCGACGAAGACGACCGAGCCGCCGAGGCCCGGGGCCCAGCGGGGCAGGTTCGCCGGGTCGGCGGCGAAGGCGTAGACCTCCGCGACCGGACGGTCGATGTGGACGCTGAGGTGCCGGGACTCCGTGGCCATGCGCCGATGATGGCACGGCTGCCGGACGCTCGGGTTTACGTGCTGCTCGCCGTCACCTGAGCCGCCGGAAACCGGCGCGCGGCGTCGCGCGGGCGCCGGTAGCGTGCCGGCGTGGGACTCGACGCGTTCGTGTACTGCCGGTGCTGGCAGGACGGCCTGGCCACGCCGTGCCCGATCGGGCCGGTCGGCTACGACGAGGACGGCTGGCTCGCGCTGGTGCAGACCGGCGCGTACGACGGCGCTGCCGACAACGCCTTCTACGCCTGGATGACCGGGGACGCCTGCCCGCACCGGCACATGGAGCTGCTCAGCGAGGGCGTGTCCAACTGGGCCGGCGTACGTCTGTTCCAGCAGGCACTGCGGGCGGCCGGCGAGCACCGTTTCCCGGCGCTCGCCGCCGCGCTGCCGGACGTCAACGGCGGCTCGCTGCCGGCCGACCGGGCGGCGGTCGCGCTCGCCGAGCTGGACGCGTTCGCGCAGACCGCCCGGATCACCGACGAGGTGGAGCTGATCGACGAGGCGACCGGCCGGGTGCTGACGCAGTACGTGGAGGTCTACCGCGGCGTGTTCATGTTCGGCCCGGGCTTCCAGGCGGGCGTCGATCCGGACGGCTTCTTCGTCCTCGACCGCGCCGACCCGCCGGTCACGCTGTTCCGGGCCGTCCGGTTCGGCCAGCGGCCGCTGCCCGGCGACCGGGTGGAGTTCACCGCCGGCGGAACACGGACGGTGGTGGCGATGCGGCCGGTGGGCGAGCACGGCGAGCCGCCGCCCGAACGGCTCGCGGTACGGACCCGGAGCCGGTCGGGCGGCGACTTCGCCTACATCGTGGAGCCGCTGCGCCGGCTGTGCGCGGCGTCGGTGGCGACCGGCAACCCGGTCATGTGGTGCTGACGGGCCGGCGTCACCACGGGATCACGCCCGCGTCCTCGAAGTAGCCGCCGGTCGGCCCGTCGCCGGGCAGCGTCGCCAGCCGGATCGCGACCGCCGCGCCCTGCTGCGGGGTCCGCACGCCCCGGAAGCCGTTGAGGTCGGTCGCGGTGAAACCGGGACAGGCGGCGTTGATCAGGATGTCCGTGTCGGCCAGCGCCCGCGCGTACTGGATCGTCACCGCGTTGAGCATGCTCTTCGACGGCGAGTACGCCACGGACAGCGGGCCGGTCTGATCCTCGCCTGTGGAGGCGCTCTGCCGGGTCAGCGAGCCGACGCCGCTGGACATGTTGACGATCCGCGGCGACGCCGAGCGGCGCAGCAACGGCAGCATCGCCTCGGTCACCCGGACCACCCCGATCACGTTCACCTCGACTGCGGCCCGGATGGTCGCGAGGTCCACGTCACCCGGGTGCTGCGGCCCGCCACCGGTCACGCCCGCGTTGTTGACCAGCACGTCCAGGCCGCCGGCCTCCGTCTCCAGCAGCCGGGCGGCGGCGGTCACGCTCGCGTCGTCGGTCACGTCCAGCGGTACGCCGAACGCGTCCACCCCACCCGCGCGCAGCTTCGCGACCGCCTCGGCAAGCCGCTGCTCGTCCCGGGCGCCGACGCCCACCCGCCAGCCCAGCGCGCCCAGGCCCGCCGCGATCTCGTACCCGATGCCCTTGTTCGCGCCGGTCACCAGCGCGATCGTCCGTTCGCTCATGGTCTCGATCCTGTCCGCGCCGCGTGCGGGCCTCCAACACCGCCTCGGTAGCGACCGATACCCGGCAGGTATCGATCCGGCGGTACGGTGGCGGGATGGAGACGCGGGAGCTTCGCTACTTCGTCGCGGTCGCCGAGGAACTGCACTTCGGTCACGCCGCGCGACGCCTGGGCATCGCCCAGCCGCCGCTGTCGCGGGCGATCCGCCAGCTCGAACGGCGCCTCGGCGTGACCCTGCTGGAACGCGACAGCCGCCGCGTCGCGCTCACCGCAGCCGGTGCGGTGCTGCTACGCGAGGGCCGGGCCGCCCTGGACGCCGTGGACGCCGCCGCCCGCCGTACCCACCGCGCCGGTCAGGCCATGAACGGCGGCCCCGGGCTGGTGCTGGCGACGAAGGCGGGCGCGTCGAGCGAGCTGCTGCCGAAACTGCTCGACGCGTACGCGGCCGAACCGGACGCGGTCCCCGTCGAGGTGCTGCTGTGCGGCATCGGGGAACAGGAACGGCTGCTGCGCGACGGGCGGGCCGACGTGGCGCTGCTGCACCTGCCGTTCGACTCGACCACCGGGCTGGACACCGAGGAACTGGTCACCGAGCAGCAGGTGGCGGTCCTGCCGGCCGGACATCCGCTGGCCCGGCGGCCGCACCTGCGGATGGCCGAGGTGGAGACGCTGCCCGGCCTGCCGATACCGCGCTGGCCCCGGGCCGACGGGTCGTATCCGGACGGTCCGGGCCCCGAGGTCCGCGACCACGCCCAGTTGTTCCAGCTCATCGCGCTGGGCCGCACCGCGGTGGTGCTGCCGGAGTCAGTCCGGACGCTGCTGCTCGCCGACTTGACAGCCGTGCCGGTGCCGGACGCGCCGGCGGTGACCACAGTGATCGCGTGGCCGCCGCACAGCCGGTCCCGGGCCCTCGCCGCCCTGATCCGGACCGCCACCCGCCTGTAGGGACCGCCCTACGACAGGTCCTTGCGCATCTGCTGGGTGACCACCCGGTAGCCGGACGTCTCGTACAGCTTGCGCGCCGTCTCGTTGGCGCCGAAGACGTTCAGCTCCAGCGCCTGGGCGCCCCGCTCCCGGGCCGCCCGCTCCCCGGCCGCGAGCAGCGCCCGACCGAGGCCCCGGCCCCGGTGCCCGGTGGCCACCTCGATGTCGTAGAGGAACGCGCAGCCGGCGACTCCGCGCGGGTGGGTCAGGCCGATCCACAGCCAGCCGACCGGTGAGCCGTCGGCAAGCTCGCCGACCAGGAACAGCATGCCGGGCGTGGCCATGCCCTGCGGCAGGAAGCCGGCGGTGGCCTCCCGGGCCCGGTCGAGCGCCTCCTCGGGCGTCCAGTTGCCGGCCGTGACGTGCTCCCGCGCGTACCCGGCGGCCAGCTCGTCCTGCCAGCGGCCGAACTCGTCCGGGGTCATCGCCCGGACGGTCACCTCGGTCATCGCCACTCCCCCGTCGATGTGTGACCGCTCAGTCCTCGGCGGCGCGGCGGCGCGCCTCCCGCAGCTTCATGGCGTGCTCCAGCAGCGTGATCAGCACCTCCTTGGCCGACTCCCGCTTGCGCGCGTCGCACAGCACCACCGGTACGCCCGGGTCCAGGTCGAGCGCGGCCTGCACCTCGTCCAGACGGAACTGCTTGGCCCCCTCGAAGCAGTTCACCGCCACCACGAAGGGCGTGCCGCGCCCCTCGAAGTAGTCGATCGACGGGAAGCAGTCGGCCAGCCGGCGGGTGTCGGCGAGCACCACCGCACCGAGCGCGCCGAGCGCCAGCTCGTCCCAGACGAACCAGAACCGGTCCTGCCCGGGCGTGCCGAACAGGTAGAGCACCAGGTCGTCGCTGATGGTGATGCGGCCGAAGTCCATCGCCACGGTGGTGGTCGACTTCTCCTCGATACCGGACAGGTCGTCGATGCCGATCCCGGTCTCGGTCAGCACCTCCTCGGTGCGCAGCGGCCGGGTCTCGCTGACCGCGCCGACCATCGTGGTCTTGCCGACGCCGAACCCGCCCGCGATCAGGATCTTGATCGCGGTGGGCAGCGGTGCGGCGCCCGCCGGCCGCTCAGAGCGCCCGTAGTCCATTGATAACCGCCTCGAAAACGTGCTCGTCGGGAAGGCCGGCGGTGGTCGCGCGCGGCTCGCGTACCTGTACCAGGCTGCGGGCGGCCAGGTCTCCGAGGAGGACCCGGACCGTGCCCACCGGCAGGTCGAGATGGGCGGCGATCTCGGCCACGGAGAGGATCCGCTGGCAGAGGCCGACGATCGCCACGTGCTCCGGGCCCAGCCCGGACTCCGACCCGACATCTGTGCGGGTCGAGGTGACCAGCGAGATCAGGTCGAACGTGCCGGTGACCGGGCGGGCCCGGCCCCCGGTCACCGCGTATGGGCGCACCACCGGGCCGGCGTGGTCGTCCACCCACTCCTGCTCCGCGGAGTCCCCCCGGCCGGTCATCGTGCCGCGTTCTCGCCGAGGGGCTGTTCCCGGGTCGGTGACGCGACGAACCGGCCGACCCGGGTGACGAGCATGGCCATCTCGTACGCGATCAGGCCGACGTCCGCGTCCTCCGAGGCCAGCACCGCCAGGCAGGCGTTGCGCCCGGCCGCTGTGACGAACAGGAAGGAGGACTGCATCTCGATGATGGTCTGCTGAACGTGCCCGCCACCGAACCGCTTGCCCGCGCCACGGGCCAGGCTCTGGATGCCCGCCGCCATGGCCGCCAGGTGCTCGCCGTCGTCCCGGCTCAATCCGCGGGACGAGGCCATCAACAGTCCGTCGGTGGAGAGCGCCACGGCGTGCTCCGCCTGCTTGACCCGGCCGACCAGGTCATCCAGCAGCCACGTCAGATCCGCGCTCGAAGCCGTCTTCTGCGCCACTCGTCGTCCTCATCTTCCCGGCTGGTGTGCCGTCAACTTCCGGTTTCCGTCGCGTCGACGTCCCGGTCAGGTAACCTGCTCGTCCGCGTCGGCCGGCCCACCGCCGGCCCCCTGCGCTCCGCCGAGCAGGCGCGCGGCATCGGTACGGCCGCGTCGCGTACCGCTCTGGTAGGAACTCATCATCCGGCGCACCTGCTCCGGTGCACGCGCCGTGTCGTCGGCGGCGTCGTCGTCCGCCCCGGTCTGGTCGTGCCGCAGTTCCGGCACGAGGCTGGCCTGGCGTACCCGGACCGGCAGTCCCGCGTCGGTGACCGGCGCGGTCTCCGGCTCCGTCGCCGGCGAAGCCTCTGCTTCGTCCGTCGTGGCGGGCCGACGCTCCACCACTGCCAGCTCCGTGGTGGGCCCCGCCACCGCGGGCTGCCGCCTGCGGGTACGCGCGGGCAGCCCGGAGGGGGTCAGCCGGGTCGCCTGCGTCGCCGGCTCCGGCGCCTGCGGGGCGGGTTCGGCCGGCTGGTCCGGTTCGGCGCCGCCGTCCGGGCCGGACGGGGTCGCCGGCCCGTCGCCGTCGCCGGCCGGCGCGCTCCGCGCCGGGTCCGCCGCGGGCGCCGCCGGCAGGGCCGTCCCGGGGGCGGGCAGGGCGTCGGACGCGTCCGCGCGGTCGGCGGTGATCAGTTCACGCGGGATCAGCACCACTGCCGTCGTCCCGCCGTACGCGGACTCCTTGAGCTGCACCTTGACGCCGTGCCGCTCGGTGAGCCGGCTGACCACGAACAGGCCGAGCCGGGCGGCGTCGGCCAGGTTCAGCTCGGACCGGTCGACGATGCGCGCGTTGGCGGCGGCCAGCTCGTCGGCGCTCATGCCGAGGCCGCGGTCCTCGATCTCGATGGCGAAGCCGTTGGCCACGAGCTGGCCGCGGACCTCCACTGTGGTCTGCGGCGGCGAGAAGGAGAGTCCGTTCTCGATCAGCTCGGCCAGCAGGTGGATCACGTCACCGACGGCGCGGCCGGTGAGCGACACCTCGCCGAGCGGGCGCACGGTGACCCGGGTGTAGTCCTCGACCTCGGCGACCGCGCCGCGGACCACGTCGACCATGGGGACGTTGCGCCGCCAGGCCCGGCCCGGCGTCGAGCCGGAGAGCACGATCAGGTTCTCCGCGTTGCGCCGCATCCGGGTGGCCAGGTGGTCGACCCGGAACAGATCCTCCAGCTCCTCGGCGTCGTGCTCCCGCCGTTCCATCGCGTCCAGCAGCGTCAGCTGCCGGTGCACGAGCGCCTGGGTGCGCCGGGCCAGGCTGAGGAACACGTCGCGTACGCTGCGGCGCAGTTCGGCCTGCTCGACGGCGGTGCGGACGGCGGTCTCCTGGACGACGTTGAACGCCTTGCCCACCTGGCCGATCTCGTCGTCGCCGAACTGCAACGGTGGCGCCTCGCGGGCGACGTCCACCTCCTCGCCACGGCCCAGCCGTTCCACCACGCTCGGCAGCCGTTCGTGGGCCAGCTTGAAGGCGGCCTCGCGCAGCCGTTCGAGCTGGCGGACGAGCGCACGTGCCGTGGTGACCGAGACGACCACGGAGGCGATGACGGCGATCAGGCCGAGACCGGCGGCGAGCACCAGCCGCACGATGACGCCGATCGCGACCGGCATGGCCCGGGAGACGATGTCCTCACCGCCGGCGAGGATCACCTCGCGCAGGTCGGCCATCGCCTTCTCGGCGGCGGCCTGCCACGCCGCGGCGGTCACCGGCGGGCGCACCTCGGCGCCCTTGGCCGCGAGCACCTGGTCCTGGAGCGTGCGGAGCTGCTGGAACGCGTCGCCCTCGACCATCCGGTCGAAGCGGGCGCGGTCGCTCGGGGCGAGCTCCCGGGCGGTGCGGTCGGCGAGGAACCACTGCGCGCCGACAAGACGGGCGAACGCGGTCTGCTCGCCGACGGTGATCCGGTTGGCCGCGATGGCGCCGGTGAGCAGCGCGTCCTGTTGGGACAGCAGTTCCCGGGACCGGTTGAGGTCGATGAGCGCGGCGGTGTCCTTGGCGATCTCGTCGTCGTCGAGGCCGCCGAGGGCGTCGAAGACCGCGAAGATCCCGTCGACCGCCTCGTCGTACGCGATCAGCGTGGTGGTCCGGTCGATGGTCTTGCGGCTGACGTCGGCGCGTACCTGACCGAGCTGGTCCAGCTCGGTCTTCAGCTCGTCGAGCCGGCTCATCAGGTCCTCGCTGGCCGGCACCTCGGTGCGCCAGTCCCGCACCGAGCGCCACAGCGCGCCGGCGGTCTCGTCGGTACGCGCGCGCTGGGCCTCCAGCTCCTGCAACCGGCCCGGGTCGGACTCGCCGAGGTAGCGCAGCGACAGCCGGCGTTCGGCCTGCAACTCCTGCAGCAGCGGGTCGCTCGGCTCGAAGACGCGCGCGTTGAGCGCCTGCACGCCGAGCAGGTTGAATCCGTCCCGTACGGTCACCCACGCGGCGAACGCCCAGAGCGCGGTCAGCGACGCCAGCAGCGCGATGATCTTCGTACGGAGATTCGTACTGCGGGAACCCATCACACCGTCCTGGCCCGGTCTTCGGTCGGTCCGAAATCCGATCGACTCCGGCGCACGCTAGCAGCCGTCGTGAACCTCATTCAAGCGATCCTGATCATGGTAGGTGCGGCCCCGGTCCGGGTCGCCCCGGCGCGGCCGGAGGCCGCCAGCACCGCGGCGCGCACGATCCGCGTCGGGCGGTACAGGTCCTTGTCGTGCCATAGTGCCGGTTCGCCGTCGCATCCGTCCAGCTCGGACAGTCGACGGCGTCCCCGCGCCAGCGCCGGCGTGATCCGGGGGTCGCCGGGCCGGCCCGCGTCGGCCAGGGCGAGCACCGCGTACGCGGTCTCCTCGGCGGTGCCGTCCCACCGTCCCCAGGAGCCGTCCGGGCGCTGCGTGTCCAGCAGCCAGGCCACCCCGCGCTCGACCGCGGCGCGCGCCGCGCCGTCCGGCGCGTGGTCGGCGAGCGCCAGCAGCACCGCGTAGGTGGCGTAGTACGGCGAGGCGTGCCAGCGGTCCTCCCACCGCCCGTCCGGCTCCTGCCGGTCCAGCAGCCACTCGGTGATCCGGCGCCGGGCGCCGGTGACGCCGGGCGCGCTCGGCTGCTCGCCGAGCGCGTCGAGCACGTGCGCGTTCGTGGTCAGCGACGCGCCGTCCTCCCCCGGCCAGGTGCAGAAGTGCGCTCCGGTGTCGAATCCGGCCAGCGGCGCGACGCCCGGCGCGCGGCCCAGCCGGGCCAGCGCGTAGAGCGTGACCGCTGTGGTGTCGGCGTCGGCGGGCAGGCCGGGCGCGGTGGCCGCGCCGGACGGTCCGACCGCGGCGCGCAGCTCGGTCAGCACCGGCTCGGGCGCGCCGACCGGTACGCCGGCCCGGACCAGGATGCCGAGCACCCAGGCGCGTTCGAACACGGTGATCGGGCTCGCGCAGGGCACCGGGCCGGGCCGGGCGACAGCGTTCAGGTAGTCCAGCGCGGGTCCGGGCTCCGGGCCGCCCAGCCAGGCGGCGGTGGCGGCGGGTGAGGCGCCGACCGCGCCGCTGGCCGAGGGACGCACCCCGGGCGCGCGGTACGCCAGCTCGCCCGCCACCTCCAGCGCGTGCGCCAGCTTCTCCGGTACCGGCCTTCCGGTGGCGAGCAGTCCGCGTACCCGGGTCAGCCGGGCCGGGTCGAGACCGGCCGGCAGCGGCAGGCGGGCCCGGCCGGCCCACTCGGCCAGCCCGGGAGGCGGCCCGGCCGGCCCGTCGAGGTGCCGGTCCACCGCCGTCAGCAGCGCCGGCACGATCAGGTCGGTGGCCGGCAGGTCCGGCGGGGCGCCGGCACGCAGCGCGCCGGTCAGGTACGCCAGTCCCCGGTGCGCGGCGGCTGCGGGCGCGGCGGCCGGCCCGTCGCGGTGCAGCACGGCCAGCAGCGCCTCGACCGCGCTCAGCGTCGGCACCAGCGCGTATCCGCCGGCGCCGCCCCAGCCGCCGTCCGGACGCTGCCGGTCCAGCAGCCAGGCCACGCGCCGGTCGTGGCCGTCGAGCCAGGGCGCGAGCGCGACCAGCCGCCCGGTCTCGTAGACCGACGGCGACGTCTGCCCCTCCGGTTCGCCGCCGAGCCCGGTGATCAGGTCGTGCGTGGTCCCGGACCGGGTGGCGGGCACCGGTCGGGCGGTGAGCGTCACCGCACGCCCCAGAAGTCGGTGTTCCGGTAGAAGCCGGTGGTGAAGCCGAGCTGCCGGGACAGGAAGCCGGCCTCCCGCGGCACCTCGCCGGCCAGCTTCGCCAGCAGGACGCGGCAGTGGTCGACCTGCTCGGCGAAACGCCGTTCGACCTCGGCCGGGTCGTCCACCAGCAGCAGCGCGTTGAGGTCGCCGGACTCGGCGTCGCGGCGGTGGGTGCCGAGGTCGTTGACCAGGCGCAGGGCCCGCTGGACCTCGTCGCTGACCTCGATCAGCCGCTCCAGCGTGACGGCGTCGGACACCGATCCGGTGTGGATCCAGTGCGCCACGTTCACCACGGTGGCGGCGAGGTTGTCGGCGTTGGCCAGGTAGACGGCGAGCGTGGGGCGGCCGGTGCGCCGCCAGTCCCACTCGCGGGCCATCGCGTCGAGCGTGCGTGCCATCGCGTCCCGCCAGTGGCCGCGCAGCGCCGGGTAGGCGGGCGCGGCGGCGACGTCGTCGCGCAGCTCGGCGAGGAACCGGCCCAGCGGGTCGCCGGACTCGCCGCCGTCGAGCACGTCCAGGCAGACGCCGGTGATCCGGTCGACCTCGGCCCGGCTGGTGGCCTGATGGTCGACCGCCCAGTCCACGGCGAAGCCCCAGAGCACGGCGCGGTTGGTCACGGCGAGTTCGGCGGCGGTGTGCCAGGGCGCGCTGAACGCCATCGCCTGCGCGATGCTGCTGAACAGCGTCGCGTCGAACGGGTCGCCGGGGAACAGCTCGGGGTGCGCGGCGGCGGCCCTGCGCAGGCCGCGCTGGCCCTGCGCGGCGAGCGCGCAGACCCGGCCCTGCTCCGCGGCGACGGCAAGCGGATCGGGTGCCGGCCCGTCGGTCATGCCCGCTCCGTCCGCCCGGCGGCGACGAGCGTCAGCTCGACCCGCTCGCGCGGCCGCAGCGCCGCGGCCAGCCGCAACCCGGGTACGCCGGGGCGGTGCAGCCGGAACCGGTAGCGGCTGAGCATGGTGGCGAGGATGAGCTGGGCCTCCAGATAGAACAGGTACATGCCGAGGCACTGGTGCGGCCCGCCGCCGAACGGGAAGTGGGCGTACCGGTGCCGGGCGCGGACCCGCTCGGGGCGGAACCGCTCCGGGTCGAACTCGTCCGGGCGGTCCCAGAACTGGCGCATCCGCTGGGTGATCAGCGGGCTGACCGCCATCGTGGCGCCGGGCTCGATCGGCACGCCGTCGATGACGTCCCCGGCGACCGCGCGGCGCGGGATGATCCACCCGATCGGGTAGAGCCTCAGCAGCTCGTCCAGCACCATCCGGGTGTACGTGAGACGGCTCAGGTGCTCGCGGCGTACCGGCTCGCCGCCGACCACCTCGTCGATCTCGGCGTAGAGCCGCCCGGCCACCTCGGGGTGCTGGTCCAGGTGCGGCCAGGCCCAGGTCAGCACGTTGATGGTGGTCTCCGTGGTGGCGGCGAACATCGCCACCGTGTCGTTGCGGACCTGCCGCTCGTCGAGTTGCCGCCCGTCGTCGGTGCGGGCCTGCCAGAGCGTCGAGATGACGTCGTCGCCCTGGTCGGCGGACTCCCGGGTCTCGCGGACGATCGGCACCAGCACGTCGTCGACGACGCGTACGGCGCGGGCGAACGTGCGGTCCCCCGGCATCGGCAGGGACAGCGGCGCGAACGGCACGATGATCCGGGGGATGACGGCGGTGGCGATCCGGTCCTGCGCCTCGATCACGCGCATCGCGTCCGGCACCGAGATCCGGTCGGCGAAGAGCACCTTCATGATCGCCCGGCTGACGATGCGCGCCTGCTCCACGCCGATGTCGACCGGCTGCCCGGCGCGGGCCGGCTCGTCCAGTTCCCCGACGGCGTCGCGGATCGCGTCGGCCATCCCGTCGACCAGCGCCTCCACCCGCTTGGCGGTGAACATCGGCTGGAGCATCCGCCGGCTGGCCGACCAGATCTGCCCCTCGCCGAGGATCCCCTCGCCGAACAGCCGCTTGACGGGGCGCCAGAACAGCCCGTCACCGGCCCGCTCGTAGTTGTCCGCGCGGTCACGCAGGACGTGCTGCACGTGCCTGGGGTGGGTGACCAGGTACGGCCGGAACGAGCCGAGGTTGAGCCGGACCAGTTCGCCTTCGGTACGGTTACCGATGTCGATGAGGGCCCGGGCGGGGTCGCGGAGCACCGCCGGCAGGATCTGCCGCAGCGGCACGGTCCGGGGTCGGCCGGTGGGCCTCGGTGTGTCCGTTGGTTCGGGCACCTGAACGCTCCCTCGGTTGACTCAGGGTCGCGACTCCGTATCGACCCGTGACGTTGCTCGCGAGCATGCCATCCTGAGCGGCAGATCAAAAGGCAGGTCGGAGGATATTTCACGTAACAACAATCTCTTTGTCGAGAATGGAGCCCGTGGGATATGCGTCACGCGCGTACACAGTGGCCGTTGCGGAGCGCGAGCGACGCTCACCTATCCACGGACGGCGGCGGAACGCGGGCGCGGACCCGTCCGCTGTGCCAAGCTTCGGGCATGGACGACAAGACCATCCTCAGCCGGATCTCGGAACTCGTCGACGAGGAGCACCGGCTGCGCGCCGGCGCGCAGCAGAACGAGGCCGGCACCGACGACGAGGCGCGGGAGCGGCTACGCGCGCTGGAGGAGTCCCTGGACCAGTGCTGGGACCTGCTGCGCCGCCGCCGTGCGGCCCGCCAGGCGCACGGCGACCCGGAGGCCCAGGGCGAGCGCCCGGTGCCGGAGGTCGAGCGCTACCTCCAGTGACCCGGACCGGACCGGCGTCCCGGGCGGTCTCCCGCCCGGGACGCCCGCCCGTCGGTCAGCGGATGCCCGCCTCCCGCAGCAGCGCCTCGGTCAGCGCCGCCGGGTCGGTCACCGTCGCGGGCATCCCGCGGGCGGTGAACCAGGCGGCCACCACCCGCACGTCGCGGGCCAGGAAATCGGCCCCCTGCGGGTTGGCCACCACGTCGACCACCTGCGGCAGGTCGATCATCACCAGCCGGCCCGCGTGCACCAGCAGGTTGTACGGGGACAGGTCGCCGTGTGCGTACCCGGCCCGGGCGAGCACTGCCAGTGCCTCGACGAGCTGGTCCCACAGGTCGCGCAGCTCGTCGTCGCCGGGCCGGACCTGGGCCAGCCGCGGCGCGGCCTCCCCCGCCTCGGCGTCGCCGACGAACTCCAGCATCAACTCGGTGCTGAGCAGCTGCACCGGATAGGGCACCGCGATCCGCCCGGAGGCGGCCCCGATCTCCCAGAGCTGGGACAACGCGGCGAACTCGGCCGCCGCCCACTGCCCGGCGATCATCTGCCGGCCGAACGCGGTGCGGCCGGTCATCGCCCGCATCTCCCGGGACCGGCGTACCCGGCGGCCCTCCAGGTAACCGGCGTCGCGGTGGAAGAGCCGGTGCTGGGCGTCGCGGTAGCGCTTGACCGCCAGCAGGCACCCGCGGTCGGTGCCCGGCACGGCCCGGCGGACCAGGTGGACGTCCGCCTCCTTGCCGGTCTTGAGCACCCCGAGCTCGGTGTCCCGGGCGGCCAGTTCGGTGACCAGCCAGTCCGGATGCGGCTCGGGTCCGTGGACGGCCTGGTCCCAGGAGGACCAGGCGTCCTCCGCCTCGGGCTCGGCGTCCGGGTCGGTGAGGGTCGGCGGGGTGTGCCGCCCCCGCTTCAGGAAGTCGGGTTCGTCGTCGTCGAAGCGGCTCTTGCCGCGGCCACGGCGCTGCGGCGCCGGGAAGTCGTGATCGCGCACGGGTGGATCTGTCCTTCGATCGAGGCTGGTGGAGGCAGGTGGAACGACCCTGCGAAAACGGCCATGACCGACCTCCTCTCCTCGACCGGGCACACCCCGGCTGCGCACTCGCGCGGCACCATGCTCGTGCCCCGCCCTGGGCTGGTCAAACGGATTTTCCGAGCGGCCGCCGGGCCGCCGCGTCGCCGGGCCTCCGCAGCCGTGTCGCCGCGCCGTCGCGGCCTTGTCGTTGCGCCGTCGCGGCCTTGTCGTTGCGCTGTCGTCGCGGGCGGTCAGCCGGCCAGTACGGCCGCGACGGCCGCGATCAGACCGTCCTCGATCCGGGTGGGCGCGAACCGCGGGTCGGACCAGCGGCGTCCCCGGTGCAGCCAGACGCTGGGCAGGCCCACCGCTGTCGCGCCGCCGATGTCCGCCTCCGGGCTGTCGCCGACCACCCACGCGCCGCGCAGCGGCATCCGGGCCCGCTGGGCGGCGAGCGCGAAGATCCTCGGGTTGGGCTTGCTGACGCCCGCCTCCTCGGAGATCACCCAGTCGGCGACGTACCGGTCCAGGCCGGTCTTGCGGATCTTGGCGTCCTGTTGACGGGACGCGCCGTTGGTGACCACCACCGGCACCCAGCCGGCGTCGGCCGCGATCCGCAGCGCGCAGGCCACCAGCGGGTCGAGGCGCGTGTGGGCCACGACCCCGTCGTGCAGCTCGTCGACCAGGTCGATCGAGGGGATGCGCAACGCGTACCGGTCGCGGATCGCATCGGCCACGTCCCACCTGTTGGTCAGCCCGTCCGCGTCCACGGACACCAACCAGTCGAGGTCGGCCGGGGGCGCGCCGATGCCGTCCAGGAAGCGTTCTCCCCAGGCGCGGAACGGCCCGTCGCGGTCCAGCAGGGTGTTGTCCAGATCGAGCAGGAGCAACGGCACCTGGGCACCCTACGGGACGGGCCCGAGCACCGACAGGGCCGAGGGCCCCGCCACGGCGATCAGGCGACGAGGACGGCCCGGTCCGCCCCGGCGTCGAGCGGACGGTCCAGCAGCATCGTGTGCGCCGCGCGGGTCGCGGCCAGCGCGTCCGGGTCCAGCGTCGCCACCAGCACGTCCTCGCCGGTGTCGGCGCCCCGGGCCAGCGGCCGGCCCTCCGGGTCGTACACCGCCGCACCGCCGTTGAACCGCCAGGGATCGGTGCCGCCGACCGAGTTGGCGAACACCACGTACATCGTGTTGTCCAGTGCACGCGCGGCGTAGTAGAGGTCGCGGCGGTGCGCCGAGCCGGCCAGGTAGCCGCTCGGGCAGAGGTAGCCGTGCGCGCCGTCGGCGGCGGCGGCCCGCGCGTGCTCCGGGAAACAGCCGTCGTAGCAGACGCCCAGACCCAGCCGCCACGTGTCGACCACGAGTGTTGCGCCCCGGCGGCCGGCGTCGAACAGCTCCCGCTCGCCGCTCCAGAGCTGCTGCTTGTCGTACGCGGCGGTGACCGTGCCGGCCGGGTCCACGACGAGGGAGGAGATGGTGCGCCGCCGGTCGGGGTGGCGGACGGCGGCGCCGATCACCACGGCGGCGCCCGCGTCGGCGGCGGCGGAGCGCAGCGGGTCCAGCCGGGCGTCGGTGACCCGGCCGTCCACGTCGGCGGCCACGTCCGTGGCGTCCGGGTCGGCCCCGAGCGTCGGCGGGTGGTACGCCGGCAGGAACAGCTCGGGCAGCACCACGACGCGGGCGCCCTCGGCCCGCGCGACGAGGCGGGCGGCGGCACCGGCGTTGCCGGCGACGTCGCCGGGGACGGGCTGGGCCTGGACGGCGGCGACGGTGAGCGGGCGCGCGGGAAGGGCGGTCACGCGCCGATCCTAACCACCCGGCGACGAGCAGACGATCATCCGAATTCGCATCTCAAGCCGTACGTACGGTTTGCATCGGCCGGTTCCACCTGCGACGATCCGTTGGTGCCCAGAGTAAGTCAGGACCAGCTCGACGCGCGCCGCCAGGAGATCCTCGCGGCGGCGCGGGCGTGTTTCGCCCGGCACGGCTACGAGGGCGCCACCGTGCGGCGGCTGGAGGAGGCCACCGGCCTGTCCCGTGGCGCGATCTTCCACCACTTCCGGGACAAGGACTCCCTCTTCCTCGCCGTGGCCGAGGACGACGCCGCCGCCATGGTGGAGACGGTCGCCCGCAACGGTCTCGTGCAGGTGATGCGCGACCTGCTGGCCCGGGCCGTCTCGCCGGACACCACCGGCTGGCTCGGCAGCCAGCTGGAGGTCTCCCGCCGGCTGCGCACCGACCCCGCCTTCGCCAAGCGCTGGGCGGAGCGTTCCGAGGCCATCGCCGAGGCCACCCGGGAGCGCCTGCTGCGCCAGCGCGAAGCCGGCGTGCTCCGCGACGACGTGCCGATCGACGTGCTGGCCCAGTTCCTGGAGCTGGCCTACGACGGGCTGGTGCTGCACCTGGCGATGGGCCGGCCGGCCGGCGACCTGGCCCGGGTGCTCGACCTGGTCGAGGAGGCCGTCCGCCGGCACTGAAACCGGCGCCGGTCTCGGTCCGGTAACTACGCCGCTCCAGGAGATCGACTCTGGCGCGCCTGCTCCACAATGAGCCGCGACCCCTCCTCGCGACAGGAGCAGACGATGATCCCCTCCGACACCTGGGGCATCCCCGGCCCCGTCTTCCTGCGCTGGTACCTCCTGATCGCCGTCGTCGTGGTCGTCGGCGCGATCGTCTACCGGCACCGCATGCTGGAGGGCGCGCCGGTGAGCGTTCACGGCCGGCTGGGGCCGCAGCAGGTCGCCTTCCTCAACGGTGGCGACCAGCTCGCCGTCTGGGCCGCGCTCGGCGGGCTGCGCCACGCGGGCGCGGTCGGCGTACGGCCGGACCGGCGGCTCACCACCGGCGGTCCGCTGCCGGCCGGGGCCACCCCGCTGGACCAGGCGGTGCACCACGCGGCGAGCCGGGGCCTGCACACCCGGGAGCTGGCCGCCGACGAGTGGGTCCGGCGGGCGGTCGCAGAGCTGCGCGACGACCTGGTACGCCGGGGCCTGGCCCTGGACCAGGAGCGGCGCCGGACGCTGCGGCGCGGTGCGCTGCTGGTCGGATTCCTGCTCGCCATCGGCATCGTGCGCGCGGTCTCCGGGCTGTTCAACGACCGGCCCATCGGCTGGCTGCTGCTCAGCCTGTTCCCGCTCGGCCTCGCGTTCGTGCTGCTCAACCGCGTGCCCTGGCGTACCCGGGCGGCCACCGCCGCGCTCGACGACATGCGCCGCCGGCACGCCTGGCTGCGACCGGAGGCCGCGCCCGCATACACCACGTACGGCCCGACTGAGGTGGCGCTGGGCGTGGCGCTGTTCGGCACCGCCACGCTCTGGACCATGGATCCGGGCTTCGCGGAGCAGGCCGAGATCCAGCGGCAGGCGCTGGGCAGCACCGGCGCCGCCGGCGGCGGCACCTCGTGCGGCGGCGGAGCAACCGCCGGTGGCGGCAGCTCGTGCGGCGGGGGCGGTGGCTGCGGCGGGGGCGGCGGGTGCGGCGGATGAGCCGCCCGTCCGGCGTCGGCATCGGCTGGCGCCCCGAGATCGCCGGTTTCGTCGCCGGCCTGCCGGGGCTGCGCTTCGTCGAGGTGGTCGCGGAGGCGGTCGCCCCGGCCGGGCCGCTCCCGGACGGGCTCGCCGAACTGCGCGAACGCGGCGTCGACGTCGTACCCCACGGGGTGCGGCTGTCCCTCGGCGGCGCCGAGCCGGTCGACCCGGCCCGGGTGGCGCACCTGGCCGGGGTGGCCGCGGCCCTGGACGCGCCACTGGTGAGCGAGCACATCGCGTTCGTGCGGGCCGGCGGTCTGGAGGCCGGTCACCTGCTGCCGCTGCCGCGCAGCCGCGAGGCGGTCGCCGCGGTGGTGGCGAACGTACGGCGGACGCAGGCGGAGCTGCCGGTGCCGCTGGCCCTGGAACCGATCGCGGCGCTGTTCGACTGGCCCGACGACGACCTGGACGAGGCGGACTTCCTCACCGAGATCCTCGACGCCACCGGCGCGCTGCTGCTGCTCGACGTGGCGAACGTGCACGCCAACGCCCGCAACCGCGGCGGCGACCCGGCCGCGCTGCTGGACCGGCTGCCGCTGGAGCGCATCGCCTACGTGCACGTCGCGGGCGGCGCCGAACACGGCGGCTTCTACCACGACACGCACACCGACCCGGTGCCCGCCGCCGTGCTGGACCTGGTCCGCGAGCTGTGCGCCCGGCGCCGGCCGCCCGCGCTGCTGCTGGAACGCGACGGGCACTACCCGCCCGCCGCCGAGCTGCGCGGCGAACTCGACGCGCTGGCCGCCGCGTCCGGCCACCCGGTGGTCACGTGAGCGGCGACCTGGCGGCCCGGCAGGCCGAGCTGGTCGCCGCGCTCGTCGCCGGTGGCCCGCTTCCGCCCGGCTTCGCCCCGGCCCCGGTCGAGGCGGCCCGCCGGGCGCTGCTGCGCAAACGGGCCGGCGACGTGGCCCGGCACTGGCCGCTGCTCGCCGCCGGCCTCGGGTCCGGCTGGCCGGCCACGTTCACCACGTGGGCCGACGGCCGTCCCGCGAACGGTTCGCTGCGCGACGGCTGGGATCTGGCCCGCGACCTGCGCGACCGGGACGCGCTGCCGCCGCTCGGCGCGGAGGAGCTGGCCGCACGCGAGGCCGCGAGCCGCTACGACGGCCGCCGCCCACCCCGGCCACGCCGGCTGCCGGCCCTCGCCCGGGCCGGCGGCGCCGTCGCGGTTCAGGTCGCCGGCCGGGTACGCCTGCTGCGGCCCGCCCCGCGCTGACAGGCACCCGCAAGTACGGCAGGATCGGTGCATGGATCTCGGACTCGCCGACCGGGTGTACGTGCTCACCGGCGCCTCCGGCGGCCTCGGCTTCGCCACCGCCGAACAACTCGTCGCCGACGGCGCCCGGGTGGTCATCTCCGCGCGTGCCCCGGAACGGGTGGCCGCCGCCATCGAGGCGCTCGGTGACCCGCAGCGGGCGATCGGGCTGACCGCCGACCTCACCGACCCCGCCACGCCGGAGCGGCTCGTCACCGCCGCCCGCGAACACTTCGGTCGCCTCGACGGCGCGCTGATCTCGGTCGGCGGCCCGCCGCCCGGCACCGCCGCCACCGTCACCGACGAGCAGTGGCGCGAGTCGTTCGAGACGGTCTTCCTGGGCAGCGTCCGGCTCGCCCGCACGGTGGCCGGGGCGCTCAGCGACGGCGGCGCGATCGGGCTGGTGCTGTCCACCTCGGTACGCGGACCGCTGCCCGGCCTCGGCATCTCCAACGGCCTGCGTCCGGGCCTGGCCGGCGTGGCGAAGGACATGGCCGACGAGTTCGGCCCGCGCGGCGTACGCGTGGTCAGCCTGCTGCCGGGACGGATCATGACCGACCGCAACCGGGAACTGCTGGCCGGCTCCGGCGACCCCGAGCGGGCCCGCGCGCAGGCCGAGGCGGCGATCCCGCTCGGGCGCATCGGCGACCCGGCGGAGTTCGGCAAGGTGGCCGCGTTCCTGCTCTCCCCCGCCGCCGGGTACGTCACCGGGATCACCGTTCCGGTCGACGGCGGCGCGCTGCGCGGGCTGTGACGGTGGGTGCGGTGGCCGGGCTACCCGCGGCGGCGGCTGCGGTGAGCCGGCTTTCCGCGGCGGCTGCGGTGAACGGGCGTCCCGCGGCGGCGGCTGCGGTGAGCTGGGTGCGGGTGGCCGCGCCCGCGGCGGGCCGGTCACGCGGGACGGTGGGGCGGTGAGCGATCGACGGCGGCCGGGCGGTGGGCGGCCCGAGGCCGCGCCCGGACCGGGCACGCCCGCCCGCCGCCACCCCCGGCCCAGCCGGGAGCAGCTCGCCGCGGCGGCCGACCGGCTGCTGCCCGACGTGATCGCGCCCGGCCTGGACGTGCTGTTCGTCGGCATCAACCCGGGCCTGTGGTCGGCGGCCACCGGCTGGCACTTCGCCCGCCCGGGCAACCGGTTCTGGCCCGCCCTGCACCGGGGCGGCTTCACGCCGCGCCTGCTGCACCCCAGCGAACAGGACACGCTTCCGGCGCTGGGCCTCGGCATCACCAACATGGTGGCCCGGGCCAGCGCCCGCGCCGACGAACTCACCGCCGACGAACTCGTCGCCGGAGCGGCCACGCTCACCGCGAAAATCGAGCGTTACCGGCCGCGCTGGGTGGCGGTGGTCGGGGTGACCGCGTACCGGATCGGGTTCGCCCGGCCGAAGGCCGGTTTCGGGCCGCAGCCGGAGACGCTCGCGGCGGCCCGGCTCTGGGTGCTGCCCAACCCGAGCGGCCTGAACGCCCACTTCACCCCGGAGACGCTCGGTGCCGCGTTCGCCGAGCTGCGCGCCGAGGTCGTCGCGGGTTAGGACTTCGGTCCTCCGGCACCGGCCGGCCCGGCGCCGGTCCGCTAGTTGGCCGCGGCCGGGGGCATCGCCTCGTGGGCGACGTAGGTGCCCAACGGCACCGTGGTCACCACCGGCTCGGGCTGCTCGGCGTCGGCGTGGGGTGCCGGCGAGCCGGTGACCGCGAACTGGGTGCGGTACAGCTCGGCGTACAGGCCGCCGACGGCCACCAGCTCGTCGTGCCGGCCGCGCTCCACGATCCGGCCCTCGTCGAGCACGAGGATCTGGTCGGCGTCGCGCACTGTGGAGAGCCGGTGCGCGATGACCAGCGCGGTACGCCCGGTCAGCGCCACCGACAACGCCCGCTGCACCGCCGCCTCGCTCTCCGAGTCCAGGTGCGCGGTGGCCTCGTCGAGGATCACGATCGACGGGGCCTTGAGCAGCAGCCGGGCGATGGCGATGCGCTGCTTCTCGCCGCCGGAGAAGCGGTAGCCCCGCTCGCCGACCGTCGTGTCGAGCCCGTCCGGCAGCGCCCGGACCAGGTCGGCGACCTGCGCGCCGGCCAGCGCCGCCCAGATCTCGTCGTCGGTGGCGTCCGGCTTGGCGTAGCGCAGGTTCTCCCGGATCGTCTCGTGGAACAGGTGCGAGTCCTGGGTGACCACGCCGATCTCGTCGCGGAGCGAGGCGAGCGTCGCGTCCCGTACGTCGACGCCGCCGACCAGCACCTGACCGTCGCTGACGTCGTAGATCCGGGAGATCAGCATGGACAGCGTCGACTTGCCCGCGCCGGAGGGGCCGACCAGGGCCACCATCTGCCCCGGCTCGACGGCGAACGTGACGCCCTTGAGCACCGGCTCGTTGACCGTCCGGTCGAGGGTCGAGACCTCCTCCAGGGAGGCGAGCGACACCTCGGCGGCGCTCGGGTAGCGGAAGCGCACGTCGCGGAACTCGACCCGGCCGTTGCCGCGCGGCACCGGCACCGCGCCGGGCTTCTCGGCGATGGACGGGCGCAGGTCGAGCACCTCGAAGACGCGGTCGAAGGAGACGAGCGCGCTCATCACGTCGACCCGGACGTTGGACAGCGCGGTCAGCGGGCCGTAGAGGCGGGTCAGCAGCAGCGCCAGCTTGACGACGGTGCCGGCGCTGACCGCCCCGGTGACCGCCAGCCAGCCGCCGACGCCGTACGTCAGCGCCTGGGCCAGCGACGCGACGAGCAGCATCGCGACGAAGAACGTCCGCGAGTACATCGCGGACTGGATGCCGATGTCGCGCACCCGCTCGGCCCGGCGGGCGAACCGGTCGGCCTCCACCTCCGGCGCGCCGAACAGCTTGACCAGGAGCGCGCCCGCGACGCCGAACCGTTCGGTCATCGTCGCGTTCATCTTGGCGTCGAGGTTGTACGACTCGCGGGTGATCTCGGCCAGTCGCCGGCCGACCCGGCGGGCCGGGATGATGAAGATCGGCAGCAGCACCAGCGCCAGCACGGTGATCTGCCAGGACAGCACGAGCATCGCACCGGCGGTGAGCACGAGCTGGATGACGTTGCTGACCACGCCGGACAGCGTCGAGGTGAACGCCCGCTGGGCGCCCAGCACGTCGTTGTTGAGCCGGCTGACCAGGGCGCCGGTCTGGGTGCGGGTGAAGAACTGCAACGGCATCCGCTGGACGTGGTCGTACACCCGGGTGCGCAGGTCGAGGATGATGCCCTCGCCGATGCGGGCCGAATACCACCGCTGGACCAGGGAGAACAGCGCGTCGGCCACGGCGAGCGCGGCGATGATCAGGGCGAGCCGGACCACTGTCGAGCGGGCGTCGGGGCCGCCACCGGCGATCGCGTCGATGACCTCGCCGGCGAGCAGCGGCGTGGCCACGCCGATCACCGCGGCGACGACCACGGTGATCAGGAAGACGACGATGTCGCGCCGGTAGGGCCGGGCGAACGCGACGATCCGCCGGGCGGTGCCGCGCTTGAGCTCGTGGGCGGAGACCTCGTCGCGGTTACGCAGCGACCGGAGCATGCTCCAGCCGCCCATGCCACCGCCGGCCATCGGTTGGGACACTCGTCACCTCCGGGTCGTCGGGGCAGCATGAACCGTCGGAGTCCATTCTCCCGACGCCTGTGACAACCTCGCGAGTAACCCAGATCTTCCCGAACGGTCCTTACGAAATCGCCGTCCCGGCTATTCGCCCCGCCCGGCCAGATCCCGGATCCGCCGGGTCTGCGCCTCCCGCTCGGCGCGCTGCTGCTCGGCGTGCGAGCGCACGGCCGCGCCCGCGAGCAGCGCCTTGATCTCGATGATCGCGTCCCGGTTGTTCGCGAGCAGCCCGGCGGACAGATCACGCACCGCGGCGTCCAGCTCGTCGTTCGGCACCACGAGCGTGGCCAGGCCGATCCGGTCCGCCTCGGTGGCGTCCATCCGCCGGCCGGTGGCGCAGATCTCCAGCGCCCGGGAGTAACCGACCAGCTCGACCAGGCGGCGCGTGCCGGCCAGGTCGGGAACCAGACCGAGGGTCACCTCGGCCATCGAGAGCTTGGCGTCGGCGGCGAGCACCCGCAGGTCGCAGGCCAGCGCGAGCTGGAAGCCGGCGCCGATGGCGTGGCCCTGCACCGCGGCGATCGACACCACGTCCGGCCGGTGCAGCCAGGTGAAGCCGCCCTGGTACCCGGCGATCCGGTCGGCACACTCCGCCTCCGGCAGCGTGGCCAGCTCGGCGAAGGAGCCCGGCCCGGTCGCACCGGCGACCGCCAGGTCCAGGCCCGCGGAGAAGGCGCGCCCCTCTCCGCGTACGACGACGACGCGGACGTCGCCGGGCAGGTCGCGGGAGAAGTCGCTCATCGCCCGCCACATGGCCGGGGTCTGCGCGTTGAGCACGTCGGGCCGGCACAACGTCACCGTCGCGACCGGCCCGTCGCAGTCGAAGCGCACTCCGGTCGTCTCGGCGGTCACCGGACGCCCCGGAACGCGCTGATGGACGACGCTGGGGGGCGGGTCACGCCTTCTTCCGGCGCCGGGCGCCGCCGCGCTGCCGCAGCTGCACCCCGGACTCGGTGAGCACACGGTGGATGAACCCGTAGGAACGGCCCGTCGAGGCCGCCAGAGCACGGATGCTCTCACCCCCGGTGTACCGCTTTACCAGGTCTTTGGCGAGCGTCTGACGCTCGGCCCCGACGATCCGGCGACCCTTCTCAGTGCTGGTGGCTGTGCCGGTGGCTGCCATGCTGATTCCTCACGTCCCAGACTGTGCGGTTCGGATACGGTCCCACCTATTAGACCGCCTCGGACGATCATGCGCCAGATATCAACTATTCGCCAACCGACACGCTACGCAATGTCAACTTCCCGATAGAGTGATCCTTCCGACCGGCTGATCCGTACCGCCCGGCCCGTACCCTGCCCGGGTGACCGAACCGATCACCGCCGTGGCCGCCGCGGCCGGCGTGTTCGCCGCCACCAACCTCGACGACGTCGTCGTGCTCACCGTGCTCTTTGTGGCCGCCCGGCGGACCGGGCGTCCCCGGCCCTGGCAGATCGTCGCCGGGCAGTACGCGGGCATCGGCGCGCTCGTCGCGGTCGCCGTGGTGGCCGCCGCCGGGCTGCTCGTGGTGCCGGACCCGTGGCCCGGCCTGCTCGGGCTGCTACCGATCGCGCTCGGCGTCCGCGCGCTGCTGACCCGGCGCGACGACGGCGAACCGCCGGCGGTGGTCGGCAGCCTGCTCGGCGTCGCCGGGGTGACGATCGCGAACGGCGCGGACAACATCGCCGTCTACGTGCCGGTGTTCCGCGCCCTCGACCCGGCCACCGGCCTGATCTGGCTACTGGTGTTCGCCGTGCTGGTGGCCGTGTGGTGCGCGGTCGCCGCAGCGCTCGGCGGTCACCCCCGGGTGGTGGCGCTGGTCGGCCGCGCCGGCCACTGGCTGGTCCCGGCGATCTTCATCGTCATCGGCGCGACCATCCTGCTCGCCTCCGGCGTCCTCCCCCACCTGGCCGCCCTCCTGACCTGACCGCCCCACCCCCGCCCTCGCCTGGCCCCGGCCCGGCTCACCCCGTCGATCATGAAGTTGGCGGCGGTGTGGATCTCCACAAGTGCCGCCAACTTCATGATCGACGGGGACAGGGCCGACGGGCGGGTCAGGCCAGCTCGACCAGCTCCAGGAGGTCGTCGGACCAGGCGTCCTCGTCGCCGTCGGGCAGCAGGATGGCGCGGTCCGGCTTGAGCGCGGTGACCGCGCCCGGGTCGTGGGTGACCAGCACGATCGCGCCGGGGTAGCGGGCGATGGCGTCGAGCACCTGCTCACGGCTGACCGGGTCGAGGTTGTTCGTCGGCTCGTCGAGCAGCAGCACGTTGGCGCCCGAGCAGACCAGGGTGGCCAGCGCCAGCCGGGTCTTCTCGCCGCCGGAGAGCACACCGGCCGGCTTGTCCACGTCCTCCCCGGAGAACAGGAACGCGCCGAGGATCTTGCGCAGGTCGGTGTCGGTCTGGTCGGACGCGGCGCTGCGCATGTGCTCCAGGATCGTCCGGTCCACGTCGAGCGTCTCGTGCTCCTGGGCGTAGTAGCCCAGCCGCAGCCCGTGCCCGGGGCGCACCTCGCCGGTGTCCGGCTCCAGCAGCCCGCCGAGCATCCGCAGCAGAGTGGTCTTGCCGGCGCCGTTGAGGCCGAGGATGGCCACCCGGGAGCCGCGGTCCACCGCCACGTCGACGTCGGTGAAGATCTCCAGCGACCCGTACGACTTGGACAGGCCAGTCGCGGTCAGCGGCGTCTTGCCGCACGGCGCGGGGCTCGGGAACCGTACCTTGGCGACCTTGTCCGCGACGCGGACCTCGTCCAGGCCGGAGAGCAGGCGCTCGGCGCGCCGGGCCATGTTCTGCGCGGCGACGGTCTTGGTGGCCTTGGCCCGCATCTTGTCCGCCTGCGCCATCAGCGCGCCGGCCTTCTTCTCGGCGTTGGCCCGCTCCCGGCGGCGGCGCCGCTCGTCGGTCTCCCGCGCCTCCAGGTACGCCTTCCAGCCCAGGTTGTACGTGTCGACCACGGACCGGGTGGCGTCCAGGAACCAGACCTTGTTGACCACGGCCTCCAGCAGCGAGGCGTCGTGGGAGATCACGATCAGGCCGCCCTTGTGGTTGGCGAGGAAGCCGCGCAGCCAGGTGATCGAGTCGGCGTCGAGGTGGTTCGTGGGCTCGTCGAGCAGCAGGATGCCGCCGCCGTTCTCGCCGGCGTCGCGGAACAGGATCCGGGCCAGCTCGATGCGGCGGCGCTGACCGCCGGAGAGCGTGCCGATGGTCTGCGCCAGGGCGCGGTCGGGCAGGCCGAGGTTGGCGCAGATCCGGGCCGCCTCGGCCTCGGCCGCGTAGCCGCCGAGCGAGGCGAACTGGTCCTCCAGCGCGCCGTAGCGGCGGACCAGCCGCTCGTCGTCGGCGCCCTCGGCGAGCTTGTTCTCCAGCTCCTTCATCTGCGCCATGAGCACGTCCAGGCCACGGGCGGAGAGCACCCGGTCCCGGCCGGTGACGTCCAGGTCACCGGTACGCGGATCCTGCGGCAGGTAGCCGATGGCGCTGCGCCGGTCGATCTGGCCGCCGTACGGCTGGCCCTCCCCGGCGAGCACCTTGAGTGTGGTGGTCTTGCCGGCGCCGTTGCGGCCGACCAGGCCGATCCGGTCCCCCGGCTGCACCCGCAGGGTGGTGTCGGACAGCAGGATCCGGGAACCGGCGCGCAGTTCCAGGCCGGTGGCAGTGATCATTTCGGAGTACTCGCTCTCGGGTCCGGAAGGGCTGACTCAGGGCACGCGAAAGCGCCGGCGGGTGGTGATTTCCCGTCGGCGCGGGGCCGTTCAGCCTTCGCAGCGCAGCACGGGAGCAAGTGTACCGGGCTCCGCGGACCCCTTCCGCCGGATTACCGCGCAAGATCATCGGGTACGGAAACCGCCGTCCGGACCCGGTCCGGTACCGCAACCACCACAAACGGACACATCGGTGATCGGGGTCAACATGGAGCTGAACGAGAACGCGCGGGTCGACACCAGCCAGGTGGACGACCGGCGAGGGTCCGGCGGAGGCGGCGGGATGGGCATTCCGATCCCGATCGGCGGCGGCCGCGGCGGGATCGTGGGCATCATCATCGCCGTGCTCGTCGCCCTGGTGGGCGGCGGGTTCGGCCTCAACGCCGCCACCAACGGCGGCGGTTCCGAGCAGGGCGACAACACCTCGCTGGAGCAGAAGTGCTCGGCGCAGGACGCGCTGAAGCAGCTCGACTGCCGCAACGCGCTCTACGTCAACTCGATCCAGGCGTACTGGCGTACCGCCATGCCGGAGGCGTTCGGCGAGCAGTACCGGCCGTCGAAGACGGTGTTCTTCAGCCAGAACGTGAGCACCGCCTGCGGCGCGGCCGACTCGGGTGTGGGCCCGTTCTACTGCCCGGCCGACGACCTGGTCTACATCGACCTCAGCTTCTACAAGCTGCTCGCCGACCAGCTCGGCGCCGAGGGCGAGTTCGCGCAGCCGTACGTGCTGGCCCACGAGTACGGCCACCACGTGCAGGACCTGCTCGGCACGGAGGCGCAGATGCGCCGTCAGCAGCAGCGCGACCCGCAGAGCGCGAACGCGCTCTCGGTGAAGCTGGAACTCCAGGCCGACTGCTACGCCGGCGCCTGGGCGAAGAACGCCACCGGCACGGCCGACGACAAGGGCCAGAAGATCTTCACCAGCATCACCGAGCAGGACATCTCGCAGGCCATCGACACCGCCGAGAAGATCGGCGACGACGCGATCCAGCAGCGGTCCGGCCGGCCGGTGAACCCGGACGAGTTCACCCACGGCAGCTCGGAGCAGCGCAAGCAGTGGTTCACCAAGGGCTTCACCACCGGCGACCCGAAGTCGTGCGACACCTTCGGTTCGGGGGCCTGAGCCGCTTGGCGCATCGGCCCGCACCGCTGACCTCGTCGGCGGTGCGGGCCGATGTCGTTCGTCCGGCCGGTCAGGCCGGCAGGGTCACCCGACCCGGGGCGGACCGGTTGACCGTCGTCCCGTCGCCCAGCTGACCACCGCTGTTGTCACCCCAGCACCACAGGCCGCCGTCGGTACGGATCGCGCAGCCGTGGTCGGTGACCGCGAGGCCGCCGGTCCAGGTGGTGGCCGTGCCGGCCTGGGCGGGCGCGGACCGGTGGGTGGTGCTGCCGTCGCCCACCTGTCCGGCCGAGTTCCTGCCCCAGCACCACAGGCTGCCGTCGGTACGCGACGCGCAGGACGTGTCGCTGCTTGCGGCGATCCGGCTCCACGTGGTGACGGTGCCGATCTGCACCGGCGCGGTCCGGTACGTGCCGCTCACGCCGAGCTGCCCGTATCCGTTCTCACCCCAGCACCACAGCGCGCCGGAGCGGACCCCGCAGGTGTGCGCGTACCCGGCCGCGACGCCGGTCCAGCCGGTCGCGGTGCCGACCTGCGCGGGCGCCGTCTGAGGGGCCAGGTTGCCCAGCCCGAGCTGACCGTCCGAGCTGGACCCCCAGCACCAGAGCGTGCCGCCGGTGCGGACGCCGCAGGTGTGCCCGAAGCCGGTCGAGACGCTCACCCAGTCGGTCGCCGTGCCGACCTGCAACGGGGTGTTCGCGACGTAGGGCGAGGCGCCGACGCCCAGCTGTGTGGTCCGGTTGAAGCCCCAGCACCAGAGCGTGCCGTCGGTCCTGATCGCGCAGGTGTGCGAGGGGCCGGCGTCGACCCTGGCCCAGGTGGTCGCGGTGCCGACCTGCACCGGGGCGCTGCGGCTGGTGGTGGTCCCGTCGCCGAGCTGGCCCCGGAAGTTCGAGCCCCAGCACCACAGCGTCCCGTCCGTGCGTACCGCGCAGGTGTGCCCGGAGCCGGCGTCGACACCGGTCCAGGTGGCGGTGCCGACCCGCGCCGGGGCGCTGCGGTTCGTGGTGGTCCCGTCGCCGAGCTGGCCGCCGTAGTTCGAGCCCCAGCACCACAGTCCCCCGTCGGTGCTGATCGCGCAGGTGTGCGCGCCGCCCGCGGTGACGCTGGTGACGGTGGGCACGGCGAGCGCGGCGCGCTCGACCGTCCCGGCGGCCGCATTCGCCGGGCCGGCCGTCAGTGTCGCGGTGAGCACGAGGCTTCCGGCGCTCATCGCCGCCGCCGCGACGAGGAGCCTCGTCGCACGGCGCCACCGGGCCCGCAGCCGGCCGTCCTGATATCCGCTCATGAAGTTGTTCTCTCCCAACGATGTCGGCGCGTGATGGCGGAGGCGAAGCGGGCCCTGCGGGTCGCCCGGAGACCCGCCGCTTCGTGACACCGACCTTATGCATCGAGTCGGTTCGATGCATCATCGAGGAGCGGGATTGAGCCGTCTTGAGGTGATCTTTCCTGTTCAGCGAACCAGGATGTGGACCGCCCGGGCGGCGGCGACGGCGGCCACCAGCACCGCGTGCCGGGGCTCCGGCACGTCGAGCAGGCGCGGTGCGCGCAGCTCCGCGAGCGGGGCCAGCCGCCGGTCGGCCAGCACCGTGTCCACCGCACGCCGGTCGCCGCCGCCCACCAGCGCCGCCAGCGTGCCCGCCTCCGGCAACAGCAGGCGTACGGCCAGCTCGGCCGCGTCGCCCAGCGCGGCCTTCGCCTGGTTGTCGCGCCGCCGGGCGAACCGCTGCTGGGACCAGCCGCCCGCCGCGGTACGCCCCTGCACGTACCGGGTGTCCACCTTGGAGACGACCAGATCGGTGCCGTCGGCGACACCGACCGCGACCGCGCCCTTGCGGGCCAGAAGCAGACCGAGCCGGCGGGCCGCGCCGGCGGCGGCGACGAATCCGGGTACGTCAGCCGACGGGCTCGCGCCGGGCGGGGTGTGCAGCTCGGCGGTGGCGCCGTCCGGGGCGGTGAGCAGCAGCCCGTACTCCTGGACGGTCGTGGCCGGCGGGCCGTGCCGGGCGGTGAAGCCCTCGACCCAGCGGGCGACGCGGCCGGGGTCGACCTCGACCCACCGGCCACCCCCGGCGGCGGGTCGGCTGCTCATGGCCCGACGGTACGCCATCGATGGACCCGCTGACGCAACGCGGGAGGACACCGTGACCGGTGCCCTCCCGCGACTACCGGGTGGATCAGTGGACGGTGAGGTTGCCGCCCTTCAGCTTGACCTCGGCGGTCGCGCCGCCCGTCCAGTCGGACGAGAAGAGTAGGGAGCCGCCCTTCCACAGGGTCACCCCGACCGTGTCGTTCCTGCCGGGGGCGCCCCGGTCGGTCACCGTCACCGCCAGGGTCAGGCCGGAGGCCACCGGCTTGCCCTTGCTGTCGTACAGGGCGGCCTGGTAGCGCACCTGGGCGACCTTGCCCGCCGAGGTGATGCCGAGCGCGTCGACGGCGCCGGCCCTGATCGTGTACGACTTCCCGCCGGAGCGGAACTCGACCTCGGCCTTGCCCGTGGCGGGCTTGTTCGCCTTGCCCGGCTTCGCGTTCAGCTCCACCTCGACCGTGGAGTTCACGTCGGCCGGGTAGGTGCCCGCCGAGCGGGTGGCGGTGAACTCGCCGCCGCCGGTGAGGAACGCGCCGTCGGAGACGGCGACCCTCACCTGGGCGGTGGTGCTGCCCGTGTAGTTGCCGCCCACGGTCGCGGTGACCGTGTGCGTGCCCTTCGGCAGGGTGGCCGTGCACGCCGCGGACGCGGTCGTGGTGGCCGTGCCGAGCAGGTCGAGCACGCCGGTGCAGAGCGTCACGCCACCGGAGGTGAAGGTGACTGTGGCGGTACGGATGTCACCGGCTGTGGTGTCCGTCGCCCCGGGCAGCACCGAGCCGTCCCGGACCACGGCCCGCAGCAGCGCCTGGCCGGACGCGCCGCCGGTCGCGGTGTTCACGAGCGTGTCACCGGCCCAGTTGACGGCCGCGTCCTCGGCGGCGACGGTGACGGTGAACGAGGTGCTGCCGGTCAGCCCGGAGCCGTCGGACACGGTCACGGTGACCGGGTAGTCGCCGGGGGCCGCCGTGGTGGTGCCGGCGACCGTCCAGGTGCGCGACCCGGGCCGGGCGTCGGTCGCGGACGTGCTCGTGACGGCCAGGGACAGGCCGGCGGGGAGCCCGGTGGCGGCCGCGGTCAGGTCCGCGCCGGCGGTGTCGCCGTCGGTCGCGGCGACGGTGACGGCCGGCGAGAGCGCGTCGCTGTACTGGACCTGTACGCCGCCGTCCGGGGCGGTGCTGGTGACGGCCGGGGCGGACCGGATGGTGAAGTCGGCGTCGTTGACGTCGAAGAAGACGTTGCCGACCGCCTCGATCTTGATCCGGGCCTTCCCGGTCGCCACGTTCGGCAGCGTCACCGTCGCGGTGCCGGTGTTGGCGGTCTGCTCGGCCAGCACGTACGGGAAGGTCCGGCCGCCGTCGGCGGACAGCGAGATCTTCACCTGGGCGGCGTTCACCGGCGCCCCGTCGGTGCCGGCGACGTCCCACGTCACGGTCTGGGCCGAGCCGCCGTCCAGGACGGCGGCGGTGGCCTGCGAGGTCACCAGGAACGGACCCGCGTCCGGCGCCAGCACCACGGCGACGTCGGCGCTGCCGACGCCGCCGCCACCCAGCCGCCCGTCCCGGGCGGTGAGCTTGAAGTGCAGGGTCCGGTCACCCGCGATGCCGACCCAGTCGCGGGTGGGCAGGAACTCCGAGTAGCAGTCGACCAGTTCGGCCGGCACGTTCGAGGCGCCACCGGTGGCCGGCGGCGCAGGCGGGGCCGGGCACGCGCCGGTGGCGGCGTTGGTGTTGCCGGCCAGGATCTGCGCCATGTCCGGGAAGACCCGGGTCGAGTCGGTGGTGACCGAGTTCAGACCCGGCGAGTGGTACTTCAGCGTGTCGGTGGGCGACACGATCGCCGCCTCGCCGAACACCCGGAACAGCGGACCGTTGACCTTCGTGTTGTTCGTCAGCGCGGTGCCGGTCGTGGCGCCCCTGTCGTTCTGCTCCCACAGGTACGTCACCGTGTCGCCGTCGGCGTCGGTGGCGCTGCCGGTCAGCGCGAACGGCGTACGCACCGGGATGGTGACGGTGTCCGGGACGGTGACCACCGGGGCGTGGTTGGTGGTCTCCTCGACCAGCCAGCCGCCGTTGTCGATGTCGCCGCCCTTGGCCGTCTCGCCGACGAAACCGGAGGCGTCGGAGGCGCCGGTCAGCTCCAGCGACGCCACGTTGGTGGTGGCCAGCGTGCCGCCGAAGGTCACCTGGAAGCCGTTGTCGTTGAGCGTGCCGCTGCCACCGAAGGCGGCCACTGTGACCGTCGCGCCGGCCGGCCAGCCGGCGATGCCCTCGATGGCGGCCTTGATGCCGGCGGTGGTGTAGTTGACGCCCCGCACGATCGGCGCCGAGTCGCTGCCCGCGTAGCGGACGGTGAACGAGTCACCGTCGGCGTCGAACCCGTACAGCGAGACGTTCTGCACCTCGTTGATCGCCGGGCGGTTCGAGCTGACGTAGTTGGTGATCTCGGTGTAGCTGCGGTGCGACCAGTACGGGTCGCTGTGCGGCTGGAGGTTGTCCTGCTGGCAGATGCCCGCGTACGCCATGATCGATGAACCGCTGCCCGGCTCGTACGAGTTGGCCGCGCTGCGGTTGCCGCCCGAGCAGTTGTACTGCGTGCCGTTGAAGGTGTGGTTGCCGGCGAACTGGTGACCGATCTCGTGCGAGACGTAGTCGACCGCGTAGAAGTCGCCGACCGGCGTCGGCAGGCCGGTGCAGCCCTGCGCCTTGCCGTTGCCGCCGATCACGCCGAGGCTCGCCACGCCGCCGCCGTTGACGCCCAGGCCGACGTGGCCCACGTCGTAGTTGCTCGCGCCGACCAGCTGGCCGAGCACGATCCGGTTACGGCTGAGCGTGCCGCCGCCGCAGGAGGTGAGCTGTGCCGGCGTGAAGCAGGCCGCCGCGCCGCACGGGCCGTTCGGCTCGGTGGCCAGCGCCGGCGTGTTCAGGTTGGTCTTGTCGGTGTCGTTGATCAGCACGAGCCGGATCGCGGTCTCGTCCTCGTAGATCTGGGTGACCCGGTTCATCAGCGTCACCTTCGCCGCGGTGACGTTCTCCGCGCCGAAGTAGGTGGCGTACGACGGGTCGGTCACCAGCGCCACCCGGTAGGTGCGCAGCTTCACCAGCGGCCCGGCCGGAACCTCCGCCTCGGCGATCTCCCCGGCCAGGGCGTGCGCCTCCTGCGTGACGTCCTCACGCTCGACGAACTCGCCCTCGGGGTGCTCCAGGTCGCGGGCGAAGTAGCTCGCGTACAGGCTCTGGTCGCGCTGGTAGTACGGGTCGATGTACCAGTTGCCCTCGGCCGAACGGACCGAGGCGTGGAACCCGAGCGGGGTGAGGTCCGCGCGGATGGTCGCGGTCGGGTCGTCCAGGCCCTTACCGGCGTACGTGGTGATCTCCGGGTGCCGGGCGGCCAGCCCGGCCTCCATGACCGGCGAGTCGACCAGCTCGAAACGCTGGAACGTGCCGTCCGGAGCGGGCAGCGACACCACCTGCTTCGGCACGCGGGCCGCCGCCACGCGCTGCTCGGCCGGCGCCTTGTCCAGCAGGCCCTTCATGGTGCCGCGGTCCAGCTTGTACGCGGCCAGCCGCTTGGCCTTGACGGCGGCCTCGCGGCCCGCCTTGGTGGCCGCCGGCTTGCCGTCCACCTTCTGCCACGGTCCGTGGACAGCGGGTGCGGCGGACACGGGCGCGGGCGCCGCGAGAACGGGAAGCGTCGCCGCGGCCAGCGTGGCGACGAGGAGGGCAGCGGTCCGTCCGCGCCGAGGCAGGCCGGCGGGTTGCCGGTCGCGCGGCGGACGCCCCAGGGTGATCCTCAAGTCTTCTCCCTGCGGTCGATGTGGACGGACGCACGGCCGGCGGGGATGACCGGACGTACGTGAACGGTCCACGGATTGTTCCGTGACCCTAGGACCACTCGCGGCTCCGAACATCACCCGGAAAGATGATGCGGTTCTACCTGGACGGTGATCCGGGTCGATCCGGCCCGCGAGATCAGCGCCTCTGACAGTCCTCTTCGGTCAGACGCCGAGCAGGGTCGCGACCGCGAGGGCCGCGATGATGACGCTGGACAGCAGCGCGCTGGCCCGCCGCCCACGGGGGCCGGTGAGGGCCCGGCCGATCAGCGTGCCACCGCCGGCGATCAGCAACTGCCAGCTGACCGAGGCGAGGAACACCCCGGCGGTGAAGGCGGCCGCGCCCGCCGGACCATCACCGAGCACGTCACCCCGGCCGAGGACGAGCGCCACGAAGTAGACCACTGTGGCCGGGTTGAGCAGGGTCAGCGCGAGAACCGCGGCGAAGGCCCGTACCGGCGTGTCCAGGCCGCCCCGCGCGCTCGGCTGTCGCGTCGTGGCCGGCGGGCGCAGCGCGCGCCAGGCGGTGAGGCCGGCGAGGGCCAGCAGCACCCCCGCGGCGAGCAGCCGCAGCGGACCCGCGAACGGCGTGAGCCGGCTCGCCACCGCGGCGCCGCCGAGCGCCGCCACTGCCGCGTAGAGCCCGTCGGCGGTGGCCACGCCGAGCGCCGCCGCCGATCCGACCCGGAACGAGGTGCGCGCGCTGAGCCCGAGGATGAGGATCGCGATCGCGCCGACCGGGATGGCGACGCCGTAGCCGGCGACCAGGCCGACGAGGAACGCCCCGGTCACGACGACGGGTGGTGGGGCGAGGCGGCCGGCGGCAGGGTGCGCTGTCGGCGTGCGGCCATGGCCGCACGGACAGAAACCTGCTTCGGGTACGCCTCGATCACCGCCTCATCCTGAGCCCCCCTCCCCCACCCCGCCACCCGTTTCCCCACCCACCCGCCCGCCCTCCCCTCCCTCGTCCTCGCGATCTTGCACTTGTGGCCCTGGAGACAGTCGGAATGTCCGGTCTGCCCGGGCAGGAGGCGCAAGATCGCCGGGGAGGGGTGTGCGGGTCAGGACGATGCAGCCCCGTCGGGCCCGGCTCGGCTCGTGTGGAGATCTTGGTACGGAACGGCCCTCATGGGGGCCGTTCCGTACCAAGATCTACGAGGTCTCCTAACCAGTGGACGCGGGCTCTCGCCAGCTGGGACGCGATTCCGGAGGTGGGGCGGCGGGCCTGGCTGACTGGGGCGGGGAAGCAGTGCGGGCGCGGCACCCCTTGGTAGGGATGCCGCGCCCGCAGCGGTGACCGGGGAACGGTCAGACGTTGAAGCCGAGCGAACGGAGCTGGTCGCGCCCCTCGTCGGTGATCTTGTCGGGGCCCCACGGCGGCAGCCACACCCAGTTGATCCGGATGTCGTTGACCAGACCGCCGCCGGGACCGGTGGTCAGCGCCTGCCGGGCCTGGTCCTCGATCACGTCGGTCAGCGGGCAGGCCGCCGAGGTCAGCGTCATGTCCAGGGTGGCGACGTTGTCGTCGTCGACGTGGACGCCGTACACCAGGCCCAGGTCGACCACGTTGATGCCCAGCTCGGGGTCGACGACGTCCTTCATCGCCTCCTCGATGTCACCGATCGCGGCCTTGCCGCCGGCCGGCGCCGCCGCACCCGCGGCCGCACCGTCGGCAACAGCCCCGTTGACGGCCGTGCCGTCCGTCGCCACCGCGCCGGCCTCGGGGGTCATGTTCTCGTCGCTCATGCCTTCACCTCCGGGCTCACGCCCACCCCGGCGCGTGCCGCGGCGTCCTTGAACGCCATCCACGACAACAACGCGCACTTGACCCGGGCCGGGTAGCGCGCGACACCCGCGAACGCCACGCCGTCTCCGAGCACGTCCTCGTCCGGCGTGACCTGGCCCCGCCCGGACATCAACTCCACGAACGCCTCGTGCACCACAGCGGCGTCGCTCGCGGCCTTGCCGCGCAGCAGCTCGTGCAGGATGCTCGCCGACGCCTGACTGATCGAGCAGCCCATCCCGTCGTACGAGATGTCGGTGAACACGCTGCCGTCGGTCGCCACCCGTACGGTGATCTCGTCGCCACAGGTCGGGTTGACGTGGTGCGCCTCGCCGACCCGGGCGGCCGGATCCGCCGCGTCCCGCAGGCCGCGGCCGTGCGGGTGCTTGTAGTGGTCCAGGATGATCTCCTGGTAGAGCTGGTCGAGTTGCATCACGCGAACACCTTCCGCACCTGCTCCAGCCCCGCCACCAGGGCGTCGATCTCCGCGGTGGTGGTGTAGAGGTAGAACGACGCCCGCGTCATGGCCGGCACCCCGAACCGGGTGCACACCGGCTTGGCGCAGTGGTGTCCCACCCGCACCTGCACGCCGAGCGAGTCGAGCACCTGCCCGACGTCGTGCGGGTGCACGTCACCGAGCGCGAACGAGATCGTCCCGCCCCGGCCGACCGGCACCGTCGGGCCGAAGATCCGCAGGCCGGGCACGGTGGCGAGGGCGTCCAGCGCGTACGCCGTCAGCTCCTTCTCGTGCCACTGGACGGCCGGCATGCCGATCGCGGTGAGGTAGTCCACGGCCGCGCCGAGCGCCACCGCCTCGGCGATCGGCGGGGTGCCCGCCTCGAACCGGGCCGGCGGCGCGGCGAACGTCGAGCCCGCCATCGTCACCGTCTCGATCATCGAGCCGCCACCCATCACCGGGGGCATCGCGGCGAGCAGCTCGCCCCGGCCCCAGAGCACGCCGATGCCGGTCGGGCCGCACATCTTGTGCCCGGTGAAGACGATGAAGTCGGCGTCGTAGCCGACCACGTCCATCGGCAGGTGCGGCACCGACTGCGAGCAGTCGAGCAGCAGCAGCCCGCCGACCTCGCGGACCCGCGCGGTGATCCGCGAGGTCGCGTTGACGGTGCCGAGGATGTTCGACATGTGCACCAGCGAGACGATCTTCGTCCGCTCGGTGACCAGGTCGTCCAGGCCGGACTCGTCGAGCCGGCCCTGGTCGGTGACCGGGAACCAGCGCAGCGTCGCGCCGGTGCGCTCCGCCAGCAGCTGCCACGGGACGATGTTCGAGTGGTGCTCCATCTCGGAGATCACGATCTCGTCGCCGGGGCCCAGCCGGAACCGGGGTTCGCCGTCCGCGCGCAGCGAGGCGTTGGAGAACGCGTACGCCACGAGGTTGATCGCCTCGGTGGAGTTCTTGGTGAACACCAACTCGTCCACGCTCGGCGCGTTGATGAACGCGGCGATCTTCGCCCGGGCGCCCTCGTACGCCTCGGTCGCCTCGGTGCCCAGCGTGTGCACCGAGCGCGACACGTTGGCGTTGTGCATCGCGTAGTGCTCGGCGAGCACGTCGAGCACCTGCCGCGGCTTGTGCGAGGTGTTCGCGCTGTCCAGGTAGACGAGCGGGTGACCGTTGACCTCCCGGTCGAGGATCGGGAAGTCGGCCCGCACCTTCGCCACGTCGAAGCGCGGCACGTCGTCGTACTGCGGCATGCCCGCCGGGATGGCCATCGAGGTCATGTCGAGTCTCAGGCCCGCGCCGCGCCGGCCCCGGCGACGTACCGCTCGTAGCCCTCTTCCTCGAGCTTGTCGGCCAGCTCGCGGCCGCCCTGCTCGACGATCCGGCCGGCCACGAAGACGTGCACGAAGTCGGGCTTGATGTAGCGCAGGATGCGGGTGTAGTGGGTGATCAGCAGCAGGCCGGTGTCGCCGGTGTCGCGTACCCGGTTCACACCCTCGCTGACCACGCGCAGCGCGTCCACGTCCAGGCCGGAGTCGGTCTCGTCGAGGATCGCCATCTTCGGCTTGAGCAGCTCCAGCTGCACGATCTCGTGCCGCTTCTTCTCGCCGCCGGAGAAGCCCTCGTTGACGTTGCGCTGGGCGAACGCCGGGTCCATCTGGAGCTTCTCCATGGCGCCGCGCAGCTCGCCGGCCCAGGTGCGCAGCTTCGGCGCCTCGCCGTCGATGGCGGTCTTGGCGGTACGCAGGAAGTTGGCCACGGACACGCCGGGGACCTCGACCGGGTACTGCATGGCCAGGAACAGGCCGGCGCGGGCCCGCTCGTCGACGGACATGGACAGCACGTCCTCGCCGTCGAGGGTCACCTCGCCGCCGGTGATCTCGTACTTCGGGTGACCGGCGATCGAGTACGCCAGGGTGGACTTGCCGGAGCCGTTCGGGCCCATGATGGCGTGCGTCTCGCCGGAGCGCACGGTCAGGTCGACCCCGTGCAGGATCGGCTTGAGCTCACCCTCGGGCAGCTTGACCGACACCTTCAGGTCGCGGATCTCCAGGGTGCTCATCAGCGGGTCACTCCATTGCTCGGCAGCGGACGGCCGTCGCCGTCCACGGAAAGGTAGATGTCGCCGTCGCGGACTTCGACGGAATAGACGGGTACGGGTTCGGTCGCGGGCAGCCCGGTGGGCTCACCGGTACGCAGGTCGAAACGGGATCCGTGCAGCCAGCATTCCAGCGTGCAGCCCTCGACCTCGCCCTCGGACAGCGCCACGGCGGCGTGCGAGCACTCGTCGCGCACCGCGTAGAACACGTCGTCCTCGCCGTGCACGATCGCGACCTGCACGCCGTCCACGTCGGCGCTGATCGCGGTGCCCTTCGGCACGTCCTCGGTGGAGCAGATCTTGAGCATCAGGCGCCGGCCTTCGCCAGCCGGGCCTCGATGGCGTCGCCCAGACGCTCGCGCAGGTCCTCGACCGGGATCTTGTTGATCAGCTCGGCGAAGAAGCCGCGCACCACCAGGCGCCGCGCCTCGGCCTCCGGGATGCCCCGGGCCATCAGGTAGAACAGCTGCTCGTCGTCGAACCGGCCGGTCGCGCTCGCGTGCCCGGCGCCGGCGATCTCGCCGGTCTCGATCTCCAGGTTGGGTACGGAGTCGGCCCGCGCGCCGTCGGTGAGCAGCAGGTTCCGGTTGATCTCGTACGTGTCGGTGCCCGTGGCCTCGGCCCGGATCAGCACGTCGCCGACCCAGACCGTGTGCGAGTCGTCGCCCTGCAGCGCGCCCCGGTAGCCGACGTTGCTGCGGCAGTCCGGCACGGTGTGGTCGACCAGCTGCCGGTGCTCCAGGTGCTGGCCGGAGTCGGCGAAGTAGACGCCGTACAGCTCGGCCTCGCCGCCACGCTGGGTGTACTCCACCGACGTGTACTGCCGGACCAGGTCGCCGCCGAGGCTGACCTGCACGTGCAGGATCCGGGCGTCGCGGCCCAGCCGCACCTTGAGGTGCTGCGCCTGCACCGCGTCGTCGGCCCAGTCGGCGACCGTGACCAGGGTCAGCTTCGCCCCGTCGCCCACCGACACCTCGACGTTGTCGGCCAGCGTGGCCGAGCCGACGTGCTCGATCACCACCGTGGCCTCGGCGAACCGGTCCACCTCGACGAACGTGTGCCCGAAGGCGAGCGCCTCGGCGTTCTCGCCGACCACCCGCAGGCGCACCGGCTGCTCCACCACCGCGTCGCGGTCGACCCGCACCAGCAGCGCGCCGTCGGCCCCGCCGTACGCGAGCGCGCTGACCCGGTCGAACGGGGTGAGCACGCTGCCGACCCGGGGGTCGTCCCGGCCGATCCGGTCGACGGTGACGCCCGCGGGCAGGTCACCGTACTCGTGCCGGACCGCGCCGGTCGCGCCCTGCGCCGGCGCGGTCAGGCCGCGCAGGCGCTTGAGCGGGGTGAAGCGCCACTCCTCCTCCAGGCCGGTCAGGGCCGGGAAGTCGGCGACGTCGTACGAGCGGAGCGCCTGCGACTTGGTCGTGGGCGGCGCGGAAGCCTGGGTAGTCATCTCTTCCTTGGTCTGTTCTGCGATTGATCGGAGGGTCGGTCGCGCTGGTCGCGACGCGGCGTGACGGGTCCGGGCCGCGCGGCGGTCAGCCCACAGCCCCCTCCATCTGGAGCTCGATCAGGCGGTTGAGCTCCAGCGCGTACTCCATCGGGAGCTCCTTGGCGATCGGCTCGATGAAGCCGCGCACGATCATCGCCATCGCCTCGTCCTCGCTCAGGCCCCGGCTCATCAGGTAGAAGAGCTGGTCGTCGCTGACCTTGGAGACGGTCGCCTCGTGCCCCATCGACACGTCGTCCTCGCGGATGTCGACGTACGGGTAGGTGTCGGAGCGGGAGATCGTGTCGACCAGGAGCGCGTCGCACTTGACGGTGCTCTTGCTGCTGGTCGAGCCCTCCAGCACCTGCACCAGACCGCGGTACGAGGTGCGGCCGCCGCCCCGGGCGATCGACTTCGACACGATGGTCGAGGAGGTGTGCGGCGCCGCGTGCACCATCTTGGCGCCGGCGTCCTGGTGCTGGCCCTCGCCGGCCATGGCCACCGAGAGCACCTCGCCCTTGGCGTGCTCGCCGGTCATGTAGACCGCCGGGTACTTCATGGTGACCTTGGAGCCGATGTTGCCGTCGACCCACTCCATGGTGGCGCCCTCGTGGCACACGGCGCGCTTGGTGACCAGGTTGTAGACGTTGTTCGACCAGTTCTGGATGGTCGTGTACCGGCACCGGGCGTTCTTCTTGACGATGATCTCCACGACCGCGCTGTGCAGCGAGTCGGACGAGTAGATCGGCGCGGTGCAGCCCTCGACGTAGTGCACGTACGCGCCCTCGTCGACGATGATCAGCGTCCGCTCGAACTGGCCCATGTTCTCCGTGTTGATCCGGAAGTAGGCCTGCAGCGGGATGTCCACGTGCACGCCCTTCGGCACGTAGATGAACGAGCCGCCGGACCAGACGGACGTGTTCAGCGCGGCGAACTTGTTGTCGCCGACCGGGATGACCGTGCCGAAGTACTCCTTGAACAGGTCCTCGTGCTCCTTGAGCGCGGTGTCGGTGTCGAGGAAGACGACGCCCTGCTCCTCCAGGTCCTCACGGATCTGGTGGTAGACGACCTCGGACTCGTACTGCGCCGCGACGCCGGCGACCAGGCGCTGCTTCTCCGCCTCCGGGATGCCGAGCTTGTCGTAGGTGTTCTTGATGTCCTCGGGCAGGTCCTCCCAGGAGGTGGCCTGCTTCTCGGTGGACCGGACGAAGTACTTGATGTTGTCGAAGTCGATCCCGGTGAGGTCGGCGCCCCAGTTCGGCATCGGCTTGCGGCCGAACAGGCGCAGGCCCTTGAGCCGCAGGTCGAGCATCCAGGCCGGCTCGTTCTTCTTGGCCGAGATGTCCCGCACCACCGCCTCGTTGAGACCGCGCTGCGCGGCCGCCCCGGCGACGTCGGGGTCGGCCCAGCCGTACTCGTAACGACCGAGGGCGGCGAGCTGCTCCTCCTGGGTCAGGGGCTGAACGATCTGCTCGGTCATCTATCTGTCCTCACAGTGGTGACGGTGGAACCGGACTGGGCGGGAATGTGCGTGGTGCACACGCCGTCGCCGTGCGCGATGGTGGCCAGGCGCTGTACGTGAGTGCCGACCAGACGGGAGATCACTTCGGTCTCGGCCTCGCACAGCTGAGGGAACTCGGCGGCCACGTGCGCCACCGGGCAGTGGTGCTGGCAGAGCTGGCCGCCGGAGGCGATCGTGGACGCGTTGGCAGCGTAACCCTCGGCGGTCAGCGCGCCGGCGAGCGCCTCCGCCCGCGCGAGCGGGGCGTCTCCGGCGTCCTCCATGGCCGCCCGGCAGCGGGACTCCAGCGCGGAGACCTGCTCGGCCGCGAACGCCGCGACCGCCTCGGTGCCGCCGGTGCGGGCGATCCACCGCAGCGCGGCGGTGGCCATGTTGTCGTAGTGGTGGGTGCCGCAGCGACCGCGGCCCGCCTCGGTGAGCGCGAAGACCTTCGCCGGCCGGCCGCGCCCGCGGCTGCCGCGGACGGTCTGGTCGCGGGCGACCACGTCACCGTCGGCGAGCATCGCGTCGAGGTGCCGGCGGATCGCGGCCGGGCTCAGGCCGAGCGCCGAGCCGAGCTGCGCGGCGGTGGTGGGACCACGCTCCAGCAGCAGCTGGGTGACCCGGTCGCGGGTCGACAGGTCGGCCGGTGCGGCCTCCCGCTCCCCACGCCGTACGCTGCGACGTGCGCGCGAACCACCGGCGACCGGCCCGGTCACCGGCGTTCGGGAGAGCGCCGCCACGTTTTTCACAACGGCAACGTTACGTAATTCGCCGAGGGCCCGCAAACCCGGGGTCCGGTGATTCCGACCACCGGGGTGCCGGAGTCACCCGATCGGGATCAACTACGGTGCGTAGGATTCGCTTCGTGAAGCGATCCGTCCGGTTTCCGGTCTCCGCCACGTTGCTGCGCCGCCTCGCGCTCGCCTCGATCATCGCGAACGTCGCGATCGTGGTCACCGGCGGGGCCGTCCGGCTCACCGCCTCCGGCCTCGGCTGCCCCACCTGGCCCCGGTGCACCGACGACTCCTACACCACCACCGCCGAGATGGGCGTGCACGGGGTGATCGAGTTCGGCAACCGGCTGCTCACGTTCGCGGTGGGCATCATCGCGCTCGCCGTGGTGCTGGCCGTGCTGGCCCACCGTCCCCGCCGCCGGGGTCTGCTCCCGCTGGCCGTGGGCGTGCTGTTCGGCATCCCCGCCCAGGCGGTCCTCGGCGGCATCACGGTGCTCACCGACCTCAACCCGTGGGTGGTCGGGCTGCACTTCCTCGCCTCGATGGTGGTGATCGCCGCCGCGTACGCACTCTGGCGGCGCATCAAGGAGCCGGACGGGCCGGTGACGCCGACCGTGCCGGGGCCGCTGCGTACTCTCGCCTGGATCACCACCGCGGTCAGCGCCTCGGTGCTGGTGGTCGGCACGTGGGTGACCGGCAGCGGACCGCACGCCGGCGACCACGGCGCGGCCCGCAACGGCCTGGACCCGACGCAGATCTCACAGATCCACGCCGACGGCGTCTTCCTACTGATCGGCCTGTCGGTGGCGCTGTACTTCGCGTTCCGGGCGGTCGGCGCGGTGCGGGCGGCCCGGGCCGCCGCGGTGCTCCTCGCGGTCGAGCTGGGTCAGGGCGTGATCGGCTTCGTCCAGTACTTCACCCACCTGCCCGCCGTGCTGGTCGGCGCGCACATGCTCGGCTCCTGCCTGGTGCTGCTGGCCACCCTGGGCGTGCTCTGGGCGACCCGGGAGCGGCTGCCGGCCACCCCGGCTGCGGCCGCGCCCGCCGCCGAACGGGTGGGCGCCGCCGCCTGAGCGGGGCGTTACCGCGCGGCGGGAGCGGGAAAGCGGTCCGGGCCACCGACCGTCCGCCCGAGGGAGCTCCCCGTGTCGCGCAAGAGCCTCTCCACCACCACCCCGCAACGGCTGACCCCGGTCGCCGGCGCGCCGCTGTGGTGCGACGCCCGCGAGCACGGCCTCACCGGCGACGGGGTCACCAACGACCAGCCCGCCCTGGCGGCGCTGGTGGACCGCCTCGGCGCCGGGTACGACGCCGACGGCCGGGCCCGGGTGATCTACTGCCCGCCCGGCCTCTACTCGATCCGCGACGCCGGCACCGTGTGGCGCAGCGGCGTCTCGCTGCTCGGCGCCGGACCGGCGGCGACCCGCTTCCTGCTCAGCAATGAGGGCAACCGCAGCGCACCGGTCCCGCTCGCCTTCTGGACCACCGTGCAGCACGGCGCGGACCGGGACCGGCACATCGCCGACTGCTCGTTCGCCGACTTCGAGATCGACGGCTCCGGCGTGGCGCAGACCGCCTACGACTACCTGGCCAAGGGGCTGGGCCTGCAGTACGTGGTGCGCGGCGTGTTCCGCAACCTCTACATCCACCACACCGGGGCGACCGGCCTGGGCTGTGACTTCCTCCAGGACAGCCTGATCGACGGCGTGGTCGTGGTGGGATGCGGCCGGCTGGACAACGGCGACCAGATGGGCGGCGCGGGCATCGGCGTCGGCATCGGCGGCTGGGGCGACGTGGAGCGCCTCACCATCGCCAACTGCACCACCATCGGCAACGGCACCAACGGCATCTTCCTGGAGTTGCAGAAGGACTACTGGACCCCGCCGCGCGGTTTCCGGATCATCGGCTGCCACAGCCAGGCCAACCGGTTCGGCATCTCCGACTGGGGCGCGGACGGGCTGATCGTCTCCGGCTGCACCATGACCAACAACCTGGAGGCCGGCTTCGACGTGTCCGGCAACGGCACCGCCGGGGTGGCCGGGCGCGGCGGCCTGGTCACCGGCTGCGTGATCGACGCCAACGTCGGCGACGGGATCAGCATGGGCAACACCCCCGGCCCGTACACGGTGCAGGGCAACCGGATCAGCCGCAACGGCGGCTTCGGCTACCACGAGCACGACCTGGGCCACGGCTACCGGGGCGCGGCGGCCGACGTGGTGATCCAGGACAACGACATCCGGGAGAACGCGCTGGACGGCATCCGGATCGACCGGCCGATGCTCGACACGTCGATCGTCGGGAACCGGATCCGGGACAACGGCCGCCGTTCCGCACCGGCCTGCTCCGGCTCCGGCGAGGCGGTGCGCTACGGCCCGCGCGAGATCACCGACGGCAACGCGGACTGGCCGGCCGGCGGGCACCGGGGCAAGGTGGTGCGGGTCGGCTCCCGGGACGCGGTGGTGTCCGACAACAGCGCCGACCGGCTCTCCCTGGCCGAGGTACGCCCGGACGGCTCCACCGGGTGGAACGCGGCCACGCCGGGGCCCGGCACGGCGTACGAGCTGCCCGACTCACCGTCTGCGTGCGGCGGCATCACGATCGCCGCGCCGTTCGACTCGGCCACCGTGCGCGGCAACCGGATCTGGCACCGGGACGCCGACACCCAGGCGTACGGCATCTGGGTCACCGAGGCGGGCAGCTGCGTGTCCTGCGCGTTCGAGGACAACGACCTGGCCGGCACCGAGGCCGCGCTGCGGCTGGACACCCCGCCGATCGGTGGTCGCTGGGCACGTAACCACAGCGACCGCGACTGAGCGGGCTGTCGCCGCCTCCGGGCGGTCAGGCGGACGCCTCGGCGGCGAACGCCAGCGCGACGAGCGTTCCGTTGCTGACGGCATGGGCGAGGATCGGCACCCAGAGGTTGCGGTGGCGGTGCAGCAGCCAGGCGAACAGCAGCCCGGCGAAGAGCGCGCTGACGGTGTTGAAGACCCGGGGCAGGTGTACGACGGCGAAGAAGGCCGCCGACAGCACCACGGCGGCCACGGCGGGCAGCCGCGCGGCCAGCCCCTGGTAGAAGACACCCCGGTAGAGGATCTCCTCGTAGAGCGGGGAGACGACGGCGCCGAAGGCGAACGCGAAGGCGAACTGCGCGAGCAGGCTTCCGGCGGGGTAGCCGCCCTCACCACCGCCGCCCTCGACGAGCGCCGCGGGCAGCGCCACCACGAGCACGAGGGTGAGCGCGGCCTTGGCCAGGCCCCAGCCCACCGCGGCGCCCACCTGGCGGCCCGCCGGGCGGACGAGCCGCAGCGGCCGGGCGATCTCGCCGAAGCGGTGGCGCACCACCGCGAGGCCGACAGCGAGCTGGGTGCCGTTGATCAGGGCCCAGGCGATGGTGGACGCCGCCGTCTCCGGCATGCCCAGCCGCGCCGGTCCCCGGGCCAGCAGGTCCGCGACCGCCGAGTTGGCCAGGCCGACGCCGACGGCGAGCACGAGCGCCATGTCGAGGTAGCTGAACCGGCGGGTGTCGCGTGCGGTGTCGGTGAGGGGTGCGGTCATGCCGGGCAATGTTAGGCGGCCGACCTATATCGGTCAAATGACCGACCATCTATGATCACCTCGTGCCCAAGGTTGTGGACCACGAGGAGCGGCGGCGTCATCTCGGCGCGGCGGCCTGCGTCGTACTGGCGCGGGCGGGGTCGGCCGGGATGACGGTGCGGGCCGTCGCCGCCGAGGCCGGCATGCCGCTGGCGACCGCGCAGCACTACCTGCCGGCTCGGGAACTGATGGTCCGGGCGGCAATGGACCACCTGGCCGGACGCGTGGTGGCGCGGGCCCGGACGATCCCCGCCGACCCGGTCACGCCGGAGGTGATCCGGCAGGCGGTGCGCCAACTCGTCCCGCTGGACGCCGAACGCGCCTTCGAGGCCCGCGTCTGGCTGGTCCTCACCGCCGAGGCGCTCGTCGACGAGCAGGTCGCGGCGATCCTGGCGGAGAGCGAGGCGCAGATGCGGGCCAACGTCGAGCGGCTGCTCACGCTCGGCCGGGCCGCGGGTGGCATCGCCGGGCACGTGGACGCGCGGGCCGAGGCCGCCGCGCTGGCGACGCTGCTGGACGGCGTCACGGTACGGATCCTGACCACCGGCCTGGATCCCGCGGACGCACGCGCGGAGATCGACGCCCACCTGGCCCGGCTCACGACGGCCGTCGCCTGAACCGGCCGGCATCCGCGACCCGGCTCGACCGGGCCCCGGGGTCAGCGGCGGCGGGCCAGGTGGGTGAGCACCGCGTCGGCGAGCCGGTCCGGGGCGCCGTCGGCGTACCCGACGAACAGGCTCGGCTCGGTCAGCTCCAACTCGACCAGCACGGGCTCGCCGTCCGGGCCGGGGATCAGGTCGACGCGGGCGTAGAGCAGGCGGTCCGGGCCGCCGGGCACCACCGCGAGCACCATGTCGGCCACCGCGCGCTGCTCCGCCGTGGCGACGCGGGCGTCGATCCGCTCCTCCTTGTAGAGCGCGGCCTCGCCCAGGTCCGGCCCGGTCAGCATCGGACCCTTGCGGATCGCGTGACTGAACGCCAGGCCGCCGGGCCCGGCCAGGAACAGCAGCGCGGTCTCCCCGGCGATGTCCACCGCGTCGAGGTACGGCTGGACCATGGTGACCCGCCCGGCGTCGGAGAGCCGCCGGACGTGGGCCGGCGCCAGCTCGCGGTGCTCCGGGTCGGTCAGGTCGTAGCGGCCGGTGTCCTGGCTGCCGGCGCTGACGGCCGGCTTGATCACGTACTCGCCCCCGGACGGCGGCGTCCACGCCTGCCCGGGCTCGACCCACTCGGTCGGCACGGTGGGCACCCCGGCGGCGGACAGCTCGGACAGGTAGCGCTTGTCGGTGTTCCAGGCGACCACGTCGGCCGGGTTGACCAGGGCCGGCACGGTACGCGCCCAGGCCACGAACTCGTCCCGCCGCAGGGCGTAGTCCCACGGGGAGCGGAGCACGACCAGGTCGTACCCGGACCAGTCGACTGCCGGGTCGTCCCAGACCGCGATCTCGGCGGTGACGCCGCGGGCGGCGAGCGGGCCGAGCGCGAGCCGGTCGTCCGGGTCGAGGTCGGGCAGTTCGGCGCAGGTGACGAAAGCGACCCGGGGTCTCCCCCGGGTCGACTGGTGGTGGTCGGTCATTCGGTTATGTCAACGGGCCATCGTGCGCCGGGCCATCGACCGCCACAGGTCGTTGCTCGGACGCATCTGGTCCATCAGTTCACGCTCCCAGGCGTTCTCGACGTCGACCCCGGCCTTGGCACAGGCCTGCCGCGCGACGTCCGTGCCGTCGGCGAACTGGTCCGCCCATGCCCCGTCGGAACCCACGAGGACGATCCGTGCGCCGCGCTTGCCGACGTACTCGATGACCGCCTTCGCGCCGCCGTGTCCGGCGGCGAACGACTTGATGCCCGCGACCAGGCCGTTGGGGGCCTGCTCGGCGGTCTTGTCAGCCGTCAGCGTCGTATCGGAACCATCTGCCATGACGCGAAGCCTAAGCAGAGTTCCACCCGGATGTGCGAGAACCATGAACTGAATGTGATGCCAATTACCCATCGGTTTAAGACGAACCACAGGTAATTTGCCCGCACATGTCGCTTATATCTGGGCGAAGCGGACAGGAGGGATCGTCACAGTCTGTCCGGGTTGGACCACGCCGGGAAAGCCCGAAAAAAATTTCTGATGAACCGCCGGACGGCGGGTCAGATGAGCGCGTCGAGCGCGACGGCAGCGAAGAGGATCGTGAGATACGTGGTGGACCAGTGGAACAGCCGCATCGGCTTGACCGCCTCGCCACGCGTGGCGCGTCGGCACAGCTTGTGCGCCTCGACGAGGAAGATCCCGCCGACCACGAGCGCGGTCACGCCGTAGATCGGGCTCATCCCGAGCGGCCAGACCGCCAGCGAGGAGACCACGGTGAGCCAGGAGAAGCCGATGATCTCGGCGTTGACCCGCCGGACCGACGCCACCACCGGCAGCATCGGCACACCGGCGCGGGCGTAGTCGGCCTTGTACTTGATGGCCAGCGCGTAGAAGTGCGGCATCTGCCAGAAGAAGACCACAGCGAACAGGCCCCACGCGGCCGGCGCCAGCGAACCGGTCACCGCGGCCCAGCCGATCAGCACCGGCGCGGCCCCGCAGATGCCGCCCCAGAACGTGTTGGCGGCCGTGGTCCGCTTCAGCCACAGCGTGTAGACCAGGTCGTAGTAGGCGATCGCGGCCAGCGTCAGCACTGCCGCAAGCCAGTTGGTCGCCGCCGCCATCAGCGCCACCGAGACGGCCGCCAGCACCAGGCCGAAGACCAGCGCGCTGCGCGGCGACACGGTGTGCGCGGGCAGCGGGCGGCGCTTGGTGCGCCGCATGAGCTGGTCGATGTCGCGGTCGATGTAGCAGTTGAGGACGCTCGCCGCGCCGGCCGCGAGCGACCCGCCGACCAGCACCACGGCGACCAGCCACAGCGACGGCATCCCGCCGTGGGCGAGCATCATCGCCGGGACGGTGGTGACCAGCAGCAGCTCGACGATCCGCGGCTTGGTCAGCGCCACGTACGCCGCCACCACGGCGCGTACGTCCCGCCGGCCGCTCGCCGGCGCCTCCGCCACCGCGCCCACCGGCGACTGCCCGGCGGGGTTGCTGACGGGGCGCTCGGTGATCATGCTCACGGATTGCCACCTTCCGGCATCGGCGGGGGGAGGTCGTTCGGCCCGGACCCCTGGGGTCCACACACCGCACCACACACTACGCGGCGTCGTTTTCGCTGCCCCGCGGACCCGGCATCGGTGCGAGCCGTCACACCTCGGGTTGAACGACCGAACGTCCCGGAACCGTACAGAACAGCATGCTGAGATCCCCGGGCGGACGTTTAGCACCGCTCGATAGGGTCATCAGTGAGGGTTCCGCCCATCTGCCGAGGAGCACAACCATCGTGGCTGCCAACCGACCCGAGCTTCCCGCTCTCAACTGGTCCGACCTCGACCGCAGGGCCGTAGACACGGTCCGCGTGCTGGCCATGGACGCCGTGGAGAAATCCGGCAACGGCCACCCGGGGACGGCGATGAGCCTCGCCCCGCTGGCGTACCTGCTCTTCAACCGGGTCATGCGGCACAACCCCGCCGACCCGAACTGGGCCGGGCGTGACCGGTTCGTGCTCTCCGCCGGCCACTCCAGCCTGACGCTCTACATCCAGCTCTTCCTCTCCGGCTACCCGCTGGCGCTGGACGACCTCAAGGCGCTGCGCCAGTGGGGCTCGCTCACCCCGGGCCACCCGGAGCACGGCCACACCCCGGGCGTCGAGACCACCACCGGTCCGCTCGGCCAGGGCCTCGGCAACGCGGTCGGCATGGCCATGGCCGCCCGCCGCGAGCGCGGCCTGTTCGACCCCGAGCCGGACCGCGCCGACTCCCCGTTCCGGCACGACATCTGGTGCATCGCCTCCGACGGTGACATCGAGGAGGGCATCACCCACGAGGCCAGCGCGCTCGCCGGTCACCAGCAGCTCGGCAACCTCTGCGTGATCTACGACGACAACGAGATCTCGATCGAGGACGACACCCGCATCGCCAAGAGCGAGGACGTCGCGGCCCGCTACGAGGCGTACGGCTGGCACGTGCAGACCGTCGACTGGCGCCGCGGCGACGCCGACCAGGGCGACTACCACGAGGACGTGGAGGCGCTGCACGAGGCGCTGCTGGCCGCCAAGGCGGAGACCGGCCGGCCGTCGTTCATCGCGCTGCGCACGATCATCGGCTGGCCCGCGCCGAACAAGAAGAACACCGGCAAGATCCACGGTTCGGCGCTCGGCGCCGACGAGGTCAAGGCCACCAAGGAGATCCTCGGCTTCGACCCGCAGCGCACCTTCCAGGTCGACGAGGAGGTGCTCAAGCACGCCCGCCAGGTGCTGGAGCGCGGCGCGCGGGAGCAGGCCGAGTGGACCACCCGGTTCGACGCGTGGGCGCAGGCCAACCCGGAGCGCAAGGCGCTGTGGGACCGGATGTCCACCCGTACCCTGCCGACCGGCTGGACCGACGCGCTGCCGACCTTCCCGGCGGACGCCAAGGGCGTCGCCACCCGGGCCGCCTCCGGCAAGATCCTGGAGGCCCTGGCGCCGGTCCTGCCCGAGCTGTGGGGCGGCTCGGCCGACCTGGCGGAGAGCAACAACACCACCATGAAGGGCGAGCCGTCGTTCGTCCCGGCCGCGCACGCCACCAAGGACTTCCCTGGTGACGAGTACGGCCGCACGCTGCACTTCGGCATCCGCGAGCACGCCATGGGCTCGATCCTCAACGGCATCGCGCTGCACGGCGGCACCCGCCCGTACGGCGGCACGTTCCTGGTGTTCAGCGACTACATGCGCCCGGCGGTGCGGCTGGCCGCGCTGATGAAGCTGCCGGTGACGTACGTCTGGACGCACGACTCGATCGGCCTCGGCGAGGACGGCCCGACGCACCAGCCGATCGAGCACCTGACCGCGCTGCGGGCCATCCCGGGCCTGGACGTGGTCCGCCCGGCCGACGCCAACGAGACGGTCTGGGCGTGGCGGCAGGCGCTGGAGCACACCGACCGGCCGACCGCGCTGGCGCTCAGCCGCCAGGCGCTGCCAACGTTCGACCGCACCGACCTGGGCGGCGCCGAGGGCGTCGCCAAGGGCGGGTACGTGCTGGCCGAGGCGTCGACCGGCAAGCCGCAGGTGATCCTGGTCGGCACCGGCTCCGAGGTGCAGCTCTGCCTCACCGCGCGGGAGCGGCTGGAGGCCGGCGGCACGCCCACCCGGGTCGTCTCCATGCCCTGCCAGGAGTGGTTCTTCGCCCAGGACGAGGCGTACCGGGAGTCGGTGCTGCCTCGCGGGGTAAAGGCAAGGGTGAGCGTGGAGGCGGGCATCGCGATGTCCTGGCGCGCGATCGTCGGCGACAGCGGCGAGTGCGTGAGCATCGAGCACTACGGCGCCAGCGCGCCGCACACCGTGCTCTTCGAGCAGTTCGGGTTCACCCCCGACCGGATCGTGGCCGCCGCGCACGCGGCGCTGACCCGGGTGGGCGACATCACCGGTTTCACGACCGGCAACTGAGGGGAGCGTGCACGGCATGACGGACAGGCTGAGTGAGCTCCAGGGCGCCGGTGTGGCGATCTGGCTGGACGATCTCTCCCGGGTACGGCTGAGCTCCGGCGGGCTGGACAAGCTGCGCCGGGAGTGCCACGTCGCCGGGGTGACCACCAACCCGACGATCTTCGCGAAGGCGCTGAGCGACGCCGACGAGTACGACTGGCAGCTTCGTGACCTCGCCGTACGCGGCGTGGACGTCGAGGAGGCGGTCCGCATGCTCACCACGTACGACGTGCGGTGGGCATGCGACGTGATGCGCCCGTCGTACGACGCCAGCGACGGCGTGGACGGCCGGGTGTCGATCGAGGTGGACCCGCGCTCGGCGCACGACGCGGCGAAGACCGTCGCCGAGGCCAAGGCGCTGTGGTGGCTGGTCGACCGGCCGAACCTGTTCATCAAGATCCCGGCCACCGAGGAGGGCCTGCCCGCGATCACCGCGACCCTCGCCGAGGGGATCAGCGTCAACGTCACGCTGATCTTCGGCCTGGACCGGTACTCGCAGGTGATGGACGCCTTCCTGGCCGGCCTGGAGCAGGCCCAGGCGAACGGGCACGACCTGTCGAAGATCGGCTCGGTCGCCTCGTTCTTCGTCTCCCGGGTCGACAGCGAGGTGGACAAGCGGCTGGAGAAGATCGGCTCGGACCAGGCCAAGGCGCTGCGCGGCAAGGCCGCGGTCGCCAACGCCCGGCTGGCGTACGAGCGCTACAGCGAGGTCTTCTCCTCGGCACGCTGGCAGAAGCTGGCCGACGCGGGCGCCCACCCGCAGCGTCCGCTGTGGGCCTCCACGTCGACGAAGAACCCGGACTACCGGGACGTCATCTACGTCGAGGAGCTGATCGCGCCCGGCACCGTCAACACCATGCCGGAACCGGTCATCCACGCCTACGCCGAGCACGGCGAGACGAAGCCGGACACCATCACCGTCGCGTACGACGACGCCCGCAAGGTCTTCGCCGACCTCCAGTCGGTGGGCGTGGACATGGCCGACGTGATCGCCACGCTGGAGCGCGAGGGCGTGGAGAAGTTCGAGGCGAGCTGGGTGGAGCTGCTGGAGGGGGTCAAGAAGTCCCTCGCCGAGGCGGCCAAGGGCTCGGGCAGCCCGCACCGGGCCGCCGGGAAGAACGCGCAGGCGGCGCAGCAGGCCGGCGGCAACGCGTGACCGACGGCCTCCGACGCGTCCCGGGGCCGGGCCCCGGGACGCGTCGCGCCGTACCGTGGAAGCGGTGAGGGGGCGCTGTGTGGAAGCCGAGGCGGCACCGTGAGTGACCTGCTGGCCGGGCGGGCGGACATGGCCGCCGGCCTGGCCGTGCGCGGCGCGGACGCGGTCGGCGGGTCCGTGCGCGCCACGCTCGTCTCCCACGACGTCCCGGCCCGGCTCGCCGCCGCGGACCCGGCCCTGTGGGGGCCCGGCGCCGAGGCGACAGCCCTCGCCCGGCTGGGCTGGCTGCACGCCCACCGGCACGGCCGGGATCTGCTTCCCCAGCTCGCCGAACTGGCCGCCGAGCTGGACGACCTGGACCACGTGGTGCTGGCCGGCGCCGGCGGCGACACGCTCGCCGCCGAGGTGCTGGCCGAGTGCCTGGGCCGGCCGCTCACAGTGCTCGACACCGCCGATCCGGGGCCGGTGCGGGCCGCGCTCGCCGACCGCCCGGCGCGTACCCTCCTGGTGCTCGCCGCCCGGCACGGCCTCGACCGGACCACCGACGCCCACCTGCGGGCCTACCGGCAGGCGTGGGCGGACGAAGGCCCGGACGCCGCCCGGCACGTCGTGGTGGTCACCGAGCCCGGCTCGGAACTCGCGGCGCGCGCCGACGAGCTGGGCGCGGTGGTGATCCCGGCCGAGCCGGGCGTGGCCGGGCCGTGGGCCGCGCTCACCGCGTTCGGACTGGTCCCGGCCGCGCTGGCCGGCGCACCGGTGGCCGAGGTGCTGGACGAGGCCGAGGCGCTCACCGGAGCGCTCGACCGGGACCGGGACAACCCGGCCCTGGCGCTCGGCGCGGCCCTGGGCGCGGCGCCCGGCGCCGGCCGGGACACCGTCGCGCTGGTCCCCGACGGCACCGGCCTCGACGGCCTGGGCCGCTGGGCCGGCGCGCTGCTCGCCGACGCCACCGGCGGGCGGCTGCTGCCGGTGGTGGCGGAGTCCCCCGACTCCCCCGGCGCCACCGGTCCGGGCGTGCTGACGGTCGGTCTCGGCGGCGCCCTCGGCGCCGGTGTCGGGCCGGGCGTGGCCGCCGACGTCGCGGTCAACGGTCCGCTCGGCGCGCACCTGCTCGCCTGGGCCTACGCCGCCGCGACCGCCGCGGTGACGCTGCGGACCGACCCGTTCGCGGCGCCCGCCGCCGTGCCGGCCGACGACGAGCCGGAGAGCGGGCCGCCGTCGTCGGTCGAGGGCGCGATCGAGGTGTACGCCCCGGGCGGCGCCCCGGCCGACCTGACCGGCGCGCTGCGCTGGCTGCTCGACGGGCTGGGCGAACGGGAGCACCTCGTGGTGACCGCGTACCTCGACCGGCACGCCGACGCGGCGGTCGCCGGGCTGCGCCCGTTGCTGGCGCGGGCCGCCGGACGCCCGGTCACCTTCGGCTGGGGACCGCGCAGGCCGGAACACACCGACCCGCACGGCCGGCATCTCCAGATCACCGGTGCGGTCACCGATGATCTGGAGGTGCCCGGCCGTCCGTACACCTTCGCGCAGCTCCAGGCGGCCCAGGCCGCCGGCGACCGGCGGGCCCTGGCCGGCCGGGAGCGACCGGTGCTGCGACTGCACCTGACCGAGCGGGCGGCGGGTGTCGCCCAGCTCCTGGAAACGGCCGGACGGACACGCACGTGACGATCAATGACCTGGAATCAGCGGACCGAGACGCAGGAGGAGGTGGCCCGGTGAACCCGCTGCGCGATCCGCAGGACCGGCGGCTGCCCCGGATCCCCGAGCCGTGTGCCCTGGTGATCTTCGGGGTGACGGGCGACCTGGCCCGCAAGAAGCTGCTGCCGGCGGTCTACGACCTGGCCAACCGGGGGCTCCTGCCGCCCGGCTTCGTGGTGCTGGGCTTCGCCCGCCGGGACTGGGGCGACGGCGACTTCGAGTCGGTGGCGCACGACGCGGCCAAGAAGCACGCCCGTACCCCGTGGCGGGAGGAGGTGTGGGCCCGGCTCGCCGGCAACATCAAGTTCGTCGGCGGCTCGTTCGACGACGACGCGGCGTTCGACCAGCTCGCCGCCACGCTCGACGAGCTGCGCGACTCGCACGGCATCCCCGGCAACGCCGCCTTCTACTTCTCCATCCCCCCGGCGGCCTTCCCGGTGGTGCTCAAGCAGCTCGCCCGCACCGGCATGGCGGACAACGCCAAGTCCGGCGGCTGGCGGCGGGTGGTGGTGGAGAAGCCGTTCGGCAACGACCTGCCCTCGGCCAAGGCGCTCAACGACCTGGTCGACGACGTCTTCACCAGCCAGGACGTGTTCCGGATCGACCACTACCTGGGCAAGGAGACGGTCCAGAACATCCTGGCGCTGCGCTTCGCGAACAACCTGTTCGAGCCGCTGTGGAACTCCAAGTACGTCGACTCGGTGCAGATCACCATGGCCGAGGACGTCGGCATCGGCACCCGGGCCGCGTTCTACGACTCCGTCGGCACCGCCCGCGACGTGCTCCAGAACCACCTGCTCCAGCTGCTCGCGCTGGTCGCGATGGAGGAGCCGACGAGCTTCGACGCCGACGAGATCCGGGCCGAGAAGCTCAAGGTGCTCAAGGCCATCACCATCCCCCGGGACGTCTCCCGGGACACCGTGCGCGGCCAGTACCTGCCCGGCTGGGTGGGCGGCGAGCGCGCCAAGGGCTACCTGGAGGAGGAGGGCGTCCCGGAGGATTCCACCACCGAGACGTACGTGGCGGTGAAGCTGGGCATCCAGAACCGCCGCTGGGCCGGGGTGCCGTTCTACATCCGGGCCGGCAAGCGGCTGCCCCGGCGGGTCACCGAGGTGGCCATCATGTTCAAGAAGGCGCCGCACCTGCCGTTCAACGCCGCCGACATGGAGTCCCTCGGCCCCAACCAGCTCGTCATCCGGGTGCAGCCGGACGAGGGCGTGGTGCTGAAGTTCGGCTCCAAGGTGCCGGGCACCACGATGGAGGTCCGCGACATCGCGATGGACTTCCAGTACGGCGAGGCGTTCACCGAATCCAGCCCCGAGGCGTACGAGCGGCTGGTGCTGGACGTGCTGATCGGCGACCGGACGCTGTTCCCGGACGCCGCCGAGGTCGAGCAGAGCTGGCAGGTGGTCGACCCGCTGGAGCACGCCTGGGCGGGCACGAGGCCGGAGCCGTACCGGGCCGGTGAATGGGGGCCCCGGGCCGCCGACGAGATGCTGGCCCGCGAGGGCCGGGCTTGGAGAAGAGCATGATCGGGCTGTGGGACACCACCGGCAACGAGGTGGTCAAGGCGCTGGCCGCGGAACGGCGCAGCGCGGGCGGGGTGGCCAGTGGCATGGCGCTCACGCTGATCGTGGTGGTGGACGAGAAGCGGGTACGCGAGGCGGAGGCGGCGGCCACCATCGCCGCGGCGGCGCATCCGTGCCGGCTGCTCGTGGTGGTCCGCTCCGACGTGGAACGCGACCGCAACCGGCTGGACGCGGAGATCGTCGTGGGTGGCCGGCTCGGGCCGTGCGAGGCGGTGGTGACCCGGATGTACGGGCGGCTCGCGCTGCACGCCGAGTCGGTGGTGATGCCGCTGCTGGTGCCGGACGTGCCGGTGGTGACGTGGTGGCACGGCGAGCCGCCGGAGGAGATCTCCACCGACTTCCTCGGCGTGGTCGCGGACCGGCGGATCACCGACTCGGCGCAGGCCGCCGACCCGATCGCCGCGCTGCGGCAGCGGGCCCACGACTACGCACCGGGCGACACCGACCTGGCGTGGACCCGGATCACCCCGTGGCGCACGCTCGTGGCGGGCGCGTTCGACACCACCCAGGCCCGGGTCACCGAGGCCAGCGTGGTGGCTCCCCCGTCGGACCCGACGGCGGCGCTGATGCGCGGCTGGCTGAGGGCCCGGCTCGGCATCGACCCGGTCCTGACCGCCACCGACGAGTTCCCGCGGATGCGCCAGGTGCAGTTGCGCTGCGCCAACGGCGACGAGCTGACGCTCACCCGGGACGACAGCATCGCGGTGTTCCGGCGTACCGGGCAGGAGGACCGCACGCTGCCGCTGGTGCGCCGGCCGCTCGGTGACGAGCTGGCCGAGGAGCTGCGCCGCCTGGATGCCGACCAGGTGTACGCGGAGGCGCTCGGCGCTGCGGCCGGGATCACCGGGCTCGACCAGCGTCCCGCCCAGCGGGTGCACGTGTGGAAGGATCCGGCGACCGCCCGGCGGGCCGAGGCCGGCGTGACCGCGCACGCGGGCGCGACCGCGAACGAGTGACCGCCCGGACCGGGCGGTCGGAGGCACAGGTGACCGCCGGTGGGCGGTCGGAACACGAGGGCACGACGGATGACTGAGGCGAGTGTCGCCGTACACGCCGACCCCGACCTGCTGGCGCAGGCGGTGGCGGCCCGGTTGGTGGTGAAGCTGCTCGACGCGCAGGCCGAGCGCGGCCAGGCGTCGGTGGTGCTGACCGGCGGGCGGATCGCCGCGGCGGTGTACCGGGCGGTCGGGCAGCTGCCCGCCCGGGACGCGGTCGACTGGTCCCGGGTCGACGTGTGGTGGGGCGACGAGCGGTTCCTGCCCGCCGGCGACCCGGAGCGCAACGAGACGCAGGCGCGGGCGGCGCTGCTGGACACGGTGCCGCTCGACCCGGCCCGGGTGCATCCGATGCCGGCGTCGGACGGCCCCGCGGGGGACGATCCGGAGGCGGCCGCCGCCGGGTACGCGCGGGAGCTGGCCGCCGCGGCCCGGCCCGGGAACGCGGTGGTGCCGCACTTCGACGTGCTGATGCTCGGCGTCGGCGAGGACGGGCACGTGGCGTCGGTGTTCCCGGAGCACCCGGTGCACCACGACAACCGGCCGGTCAGCGCGGTGCGGGGCAGCCCGAAGCCGCCGCCGGTGCGGACCACGCTGACCCTGCCGACGATCAACACGGCCGAGGAGGTCTGGCTGATCGCCGCCGGGGCGGACAAGGCCCGGGCGGTGGGCATGGCGCTGGCCGGGGCCGGGCCGGTGCAGCTGCCGGCCGCCGGGGTGCGGGGGGTCTCCCGTACCCTCTGGCTCCTCGACCGGGCCGCGGCGTCGAACGTGCCGCCGCGCCTGCGCAGCCTCCGCTGAGCGTGTAAGGAAGGGCCCCTTCTTAACGTCTCCGGTAGAGAAGGGGCCCCTTCTTAACACCTCGGGTCAGGCGCGGCCGCGACGTCGGCGCAGCGCGTCGAGGGCCTCGGCGAGCAGCGCCTCACCCTCCTCCGGCGTACGCCGCTCCTGCACGTACGCCAGGTGGGTCTTGTACGGCTCGGCGCGCTGGCGGCCCGGCGGGTCGCCCGGGTCGGGGCCGGCCGGCTCGCCGCAGCGGGGGCACTCCCAGGCGGCGGGCGTCTCCGCCTCGGCGGCGATCAGGAACTCGACCCGGTGCCCGTGGCGGCACCAGTAGACGACCGGCCGGCGCGGCGCGGGCTCGACCCGCTGGTCGAACCGCTCGGGGGCGGACCCGATCCGGGTGCCGCGGATGACGTTGTTGCTGGGCACGGTTGCTCGCTCCCTGTCGTCGGAGGGGACCGCCGCCGGAGGGGGTGGGCGACGGGCGACGTGCGGAGAAACAAAACTGCGCGCGGTCCGTGACGGACCGCGCGCAGATTGTACGCTTCTCAGCGCCGACTCAGGTGCCGCTGGCCATCTGCAGCCGCAGCCAGAGCCCGAGCCCGACGATGCACGCGAACCAGACGATTCCCACCAGAACGGTGTAGCGGTCGAGGTTCTTCTCGGCCACCGACGAACCGGCCAGGCTGGAGCTGACGCCGCCGCCGAACATGCTCGACAACCCGCCGCCCTTGCCGCGGTGCAGGAGGATCAGCAGGGTGAGCAGGACGCTCGTGATGACCAGCAACACGATCATCGTGTAGGCGAACCAGATCGGCATGGCGGGGGTCAGTCCTCTCGTTGCGATCACTGCCCGGACCTGTCGGGCACGGCGGCACCGACCGGTGGACGGGCAGCGTCAAGGATAGCGAGCGATCAGCGGGCGATGTGCTCCGGGAACCGGCAGATCTGCGCGAACTCCTCCGCGTCCAGGCTGGCGCCCCCGACCAGGGCCCCGTCCACGTCCGGCTGCGCCATGATCGCGGCGACGTTCGACGCCTTGACCGACCCGCCGTAGAGGATCCGGACCTGCTGTGCGGTGCCCTCGTCGAAGGTCTGCCCCAGGCGCTTGCGCACCTCGCCGCAGACCTCCTGGGCGTCCTCCGGGGTCGCCGTCTTGCCGGTGCCGATCGCCCAGACCGGCTCGTACGCGACGACGACCTTGGTGACCTGCTCGGGGGTCAGCCCCTTCAGCCCGGCGTCGAGCTGGTCGCAGCAGTGCGGCACGTGCCGGAGCTGCTCCCGGATCTCCAGGCCCTCGCCGATGCAGAGGATCGGGGTGAGCCCGTTGGCCAGCGCCGCCACCACCTTCGCGTTGACCAGCGCGTCGTCCTCGTAGTGGTGGGCCCGCCGCTCGGAGTGCCCGACCACCACGTACGTGCAGCCCAGCTTCGCCAGCATCGGCCCGGAGACGTCCCCGGTGTACGCCCCCGACTGGAACGGCGACAGGTCCTGCCCGCCGTAGCCGATCAGCAGCTTGTCGCCGTCCACGGCGGTCTGGACGGTACGCAGGTCGGTGAAGGGTGGCAGCACCACGCACTCGACCTCGGTGAGCTGCTTCTCGGTCAGGCTCGCGGCCAGCTTCTGCACCAGCAGGTTGGCCTCGAGGTGGTTCAGGTTCATCTTCCAGTTGCCGGCCATCAGCGGCCGGCGGGTCGTGCTCGCCATTCAGTTCTCCAGGGCCGCGATGCCGGGGAGGGTCTTGCCCTCCAGGTATTCCAGGGAGGCGCCACCACCGGTGGAGATGTGCCCGAACGCCTTCTCGTCGAGGCCGAGGATGCGGATCGCGGCCGCCGAGTCACCGCCGCCGACCACGCTGAACGCGTCGGAGCCGGCGATCGCCTCGGCGACGCCCCGGGTGCCCGCGGCGAAGGGCGGCATCTCGAACACGCCCATCGGGCCGTTCCAGAAGATCGTCTGCGCGTTCGCCGGATCTCCACATGCGGATCTCTTGAGGGCGGCGGCGAAGCCGGCGACCGTCTTCGGGCCGATGTCCAGCCCGACCCGGTGGCTCGGGATGGCGTCGGCACGGAAGACGTCGTGCTCGGCGTCGGGGGAGAAAGCGATCGCGGCCACCACGTCGACCGGCAGCATGATCTTGCCTTCGGACCGCTCCAGGAGGTTGCGGCAGGTTTCCACCATCTCCTCCTCCAGCAGCGAGGTGCCCACCTCGTGGCCCTGGGCCTTGAGGAAGGTGAAGCACATCCCGCCGCCGATGAGCAGCCGGTCGACGGTCGGCAGCAGCGCCTCGATCACGGCCAGCTTGTCGGAGACCTTCGAGCCGCCCAGCACCACCACGTACGGCCGCTCCGGCTCGCTGGTCAGGCGGCTGAGCACCTCCACCTCGCGCAGCACCAGCCGGCCCGCGAAGTGCGGCAGCCGGGCCGGTACGTCGTACACGCTGGCGTGCTTGCGGTGCACAGCGCCGAACGCGTCGTCGACGTAGGCGTCGCCGAGCGCCGCGAGCTGGTCGGCGAACGCGCCCCGCTCCGCGTCGTCCTTGCTGGTCTCGCCGGAGTTGAAGCGCAGGTTCTCCAGCAACGCGACCTGGCCGTCGGCCAGAGCGGCCACGGTGGACTGCGCCGAGTCGCCGACGGTGTCCTCGGCGAAGTGCACCGGGACGCCGAGCAGCTCGCCGAGCCGCCCGGCGACCGGGCGGAGGCTGAACTGCGGGTCGGGCGCGCCCTTCGGGCGGCCCAGGTGCGAGCAGACGACCACCTTCGCGCCGGCCTGCACCAGCGCGCTCAGCGTCGGCAGGACGGCCCGGATCCGGCCGTCGTCCGTGATCTCCCCGGTCTGCTTGTCGAGCGGGACGTTCAGGTCGGCGCGCACCAGCACGCGCCGACCCGACACCCCCTCGGCGAGCAGGTCGTCGAGGTTACGGATGCTCACAGCGAGCTACCCACCAGCTTGACCAGGTCCACCAGGCGGTTCGAGTAGCCCCACTCGTTGTCGTACCAGCCGACGACCTTGACCTGGTTGCCGATCACCTTGGTCAGCGGCGCGTCGAAGATGCACGACGCCGGGTCGGTCACGATGTCGGCGGAGACGATCGGGTCCTCGTTGTAGGTGAGGATGCCCCGCAGCGGGCCCTCGGCGGCGGCCTTGAGCGCGGCGTTGACCTCGTCCACAGTGGTCTCCCGGCCGACCTCCACGGTCAGGTCGGTGGCCGAGCCGGTCGGGATCGGCACGCGCAGCGCGTAGCCGTCCAGCTTGCCCTTGAGCTCCGGCAGGACCAGGCCGATGGCCTTCGCGGCGCCGGTCGAGGTCGGCACGATGTTGAGCGCGGCGGCCCGGGCCCGGCGCATGTCCTTGTGCGGCGCGTCCTGCAGGTTCTGGTCCTGCGTGTACGCGTGGATGGTGGTCATCAGACCCTTGGTGATGCCGAACGTGTCCTGCAGGACCTTCGCCATCGGCGCGAGGCAGTTGGTGGTGCAGGAGGCGTTCGAGATGATGTTGTGCTTGGCCGGGTCGTACTGGTCCTGGTTGACGCCCATGACCACGGTGACGTCCTCGTTCTTCGCCGGAGCGGAGATGATGACCTTCTTGGCCCCGCCGTCGAGGTGCGCCTTCGCCTTGGTGGCGTCGGTGAAGAAGCCGGTGGACTCGATGACCACGTCGACGCCGAGGTCGCCCCACGGCAGCTTGCCGGGGTCCTTCTCCTCGAACACCTTGATGGCCTTGCCGCCCACGGTGATCTCGTCGGCGCTGGCCTTCACCTCGTGCGGGAGGCGGCCCAGGATGCTGTCGTACTTGACAAGGTGGGCGAGCGTCGCGTTGTCGGTCAGGTCGTTGACCGCCACGACCTCGACGTCAGCGCCGGACGCCAGCACTGCCCGGAAGAAGTTGCGGCCGATCCGGCCGAAGCCGTTGATGCCAACCCGGATGGTCACAGGTCCCATCTCCTCGCGTTCTGGTCCGCCGGCGTCAGACCGCGGCCGGCGGAGGTGTGTGCGCCGACCGTTGGAGCCGGCCGTCGACATGTCATCTCGGCCACCCCGCCGCGGTCACGGAGACCTGACCGCCCGAGGCGGTGAGCACGGCGAGGAGCGCCTGTTCCGGCCCCCTTGCCGTACGCAGCGACCATATCCGAGCGCGCGGCGTCGCGCTGCGGCGGGTGGTGATCCCGCTCGCGGTGCGATGCCGCCCGAGTCCTATCAGACCACGAGCATGTCCGGCGTGACTGCCGCTTCCGTATCCGGGATGCCCAGGTCACGGGCACGCTTGTCGGCCAGCGCGAGCAGCCGGCGGATCCGGCCGGCGATGGCGTCCTTGGTCAGCGGCGGCTCGGCGAGCGCACCCAGCTCCTCCAGCGAGGCCTGACGGTGCTCCAGGCGCAGCCGCCCGGCCGAGGTCAGGTGGTTCGGGGCGTCGTCGGCGAGGATCTCCAGCGCGCGGGTCACCCGGGCCGCGGCGGCGACCGCGGCGCGGGCGGAGCGGCGCAGGTTGGCGTCGTCGAAGTTCGCCAGCCGGTTCGCGGTCGCGCGCACCTCCCGGCGTACCCGGCGCTCCTCCCAGGCCAGCACGCTGGAGTGCGCGCCGATGCGGGTGAGCAGCGCGGCGATGGCGTCACCGTCCTTGACCACCACCCGGTCCACACCGCGCACCTCGCGGTTCTTCGCGGTGATGCCGATGCGCCGGGCGGCGCCGACGAGCGCCAGCGCCGACTCCGGGCCGGGGCAGGTGATCTCCAGCGCGCTGGAGCGGCCCGGCTCGGTGAGCGAGCCGTGCGCCATGAACGCGCCCCGCCAGGCCGACACGGCACAGCAGACGTTCGCGGCCACCACGTGCGGCGGCAGGCCGCGCACCGGCCGGCCCCGCACGTCGAGCAGGCCGGTCTGCCGGGCGAGCGCCTCGCCGTCCTTGACCACCCGCACGATGAAGTGGCTGCCCTTGCGCAGCCCGCCGGAGGCGAGCACGTGGATCTCGCTCGGGTAGCCGTACACCTCGGCGATCTCCCGCCGCAGCCGGCGGGCCACCGCGCCGGTGTCCAGCTCCGCCTCGACCACGACGCGACCCGACACGATGTGCAGGCCGCCGGCGAAACGCAGCAGGGCGGCCATCTCCGCCCGGCGACAGCAGGGCTTGGGCACGTCGACCCGACTCAGCTCGTCCTTGACCGCAGCCGTCATCGCCATAGTGCGCCCCCTCACGGACCGGTTCCGGCGTGTCGCCGGTGATTACGTACGTGTCTAACGATCGGCGCGCAGGACAGGCACCAGCGCGGCACCCAGGGCGGCTGGATCATGACGGGGCGTGCCGTCGATGACGGCGACGGGAGCGAGGACCAGCCGGGCACCCAGCGATTCTGCCGCACGTTCGACCGCCGCGGGATCACCCACCGCCGTGGAGTCGGCGAGCACCCGGTCCACCTTCAGCTCGGGCAGATAGCGCCGCAGTGTGTCCAGATGGTCGGGCAGGGAGAGCCCCGAGGTCTCCTTCTCGGCCACCAGGTTGAGCGTCACCAGCCGCCGCGCCGGGCTGGACACGATCGCGTCGGCCAGGCCCGGCACCAGCAGGTGCGGCAGCACGCTCGTGTACCAGCTGCCCGGCCCGAAGATCAGCCAGTCCGCGGCGCGTACCGCGGTCACCGCCTCGGCGCACGCGGCCGGCGCGGACGGGTTGAGCCGCAGCGACTCGACGGTGCCCGGGGTGACCGCGACCTGGTGCTGGCCGCGCACCGTGGACACCTCGTCCGGGTGCCCCGGGTCGGCGCCGCGGACCCGGGCCTCGATGCCCACCGGCTGGCGGGACATCGGCAGCACCCGCCCCACCGCGCCGAGCATCGCCCCGGCGTGGTCGAGCGCGGCCACCGGGTCGCCGAGCAGCTCGGTGAGCCCGTGCAGCAGCAGGTTGCCGACCGCGTGGCCGGCGAGCGAGTCGCCGACCGCGACCGGGACCGGCGCGGCGAGCGTCGGCGCCGGCGGCACGGCGGCGGCGAAGCGGTGCTGGAACAACGCCGCGCTGCGCCGGGTGGCCGGATGGTCGCCGGCCAGCGCGACGAGCGCCTGCCGCAGGTCGCCCGGCGGCAGGCCGCCGCGCTCGGCGCGCAACCGGCCGCTGGAACCACCGTCGTCACCGACGGTGACCACCGCGGTGATGTCCAGGTCCAGTTCGGGTACGCAGTGACGCAGCGCCCGCAGCGACGCCGAGAGCCCGTGCCCGCCGCCGAAGGCGACCACCCTGGTCGGGGTCACTCCCGCCCCAGGTCCCGGTGCTGGGCGTTGGCGGCGATGCCGGAGTGGCGCAGCCGGGACGCCAGCTCCTCGGCGATGGCCACGCTGCGGTGCTTGCCGCCGGTGCAGCCGACCGCCACCGTCAGGTAGCGCTTGCCCTCCCGCTCGAACCCGGCGGTGGTGGCGTTGACCAGGTCGGCGTAGCCGGCCACGAACGCGTCGGCGCCCTCCTGGCCCAGCACGTACGCGCTCACCGCCTCCTCGCGGCCGCTGTGCTCGCGCAGCTCCGGCACCCAGTACGGGTTCGGCAGGAAGCGGGCGTCCATCACGAAGTCGGCGTCCGGCGGCAGGCCGTACTTGAAGCCGAACGAGATCACGGTGATCCGCAGCCGGCGGGCGTCCTCGCCGCCGAACAGCTCCTCGACCCGGCGCCGGAGCTGGTTGACGTTCAGGTGACTGGTGTCGATGATCACGTCGGCCTGCTCGCGGGCCTCCTCCAGCAGCGCCCGCTCGACCGCGATGCCGTCGGCCAGCCGCCCGTCGCCCTGCAACGGGTGCGAGCGGCGCACGCTCTCGAACCGCCGGATCAGCACCTCGTCGTCGGCGTCGACGAAGACCACCCGGGGCTGGAAGCCGCGCTCACGCAGCTCCCGGATCGCCCCGGCCAGGTCGGTGGAGAACGCGCGCGAGCGCACGTCCAGCACCATCGCCGTACGCCGGGCCGCGCCGCCGGCCTTGAACGCCAGCTCGGCCATGTCCAGCAGCAGCGCCTGCGGCAGGTTGTCGACCACGTAGTAGCCGACGTTCTCCAGCGCCCGCGCCACGGTGCTGCGCCCACCGCCGGACAGGCCGGTCACCACCACCAGGGAGGTGTCCGACTCGGCCGGCGCCGGTCGCACCGGCGCCGTCTCCGCCTCGGTCGGCCCCAGGTCACCTGCTGTACGCGCCTCGCTCACCCGCTACCCCCAGCCGTGGCGCCGCGGCCGGTCGGCCGCGCATGGTCAATCGCCGACTCTAACGGCTGCGACCCCGCCCGGGATTCCACGGGGTGACGACCGGAACATCTCGCCGCGCTCGTGACGGCTCGCCGGGGCGGGCGGTGTCGGGGGACGCTCGTAGACTGCGCGGATGGTCTCCCCCACCGACGAGCGGACCAACACCCCACCGACCAGCGACGCGCTTGAGGTGCTGCGCCGGGTCTTCGGGTACGACGCCTTCCGCGGCTGCCAGCAGGAGGTCGTCGAGCACGTGGTGGCCGGCGGCGACGCGCTGGTGCTCATGCCCACCGGTGGCGGCAAGTCGCTGTGCTACCAGATCCCCGCGCTGGTCCGCGACGGTGTGGCGGTGGTGGTCTCGCCGCTGATCGCGCTCATGCAGGACCAGGTCGACGCGCTCACCGCGGTCGGCGTCCGGGCCGGGTTCCTCAACTCGACCCAGGATCCCGCGCAGCGGCGCCGGGTCGAGGCGGCCTACCTCGCCGGCGAGCTGGACCTGCTCTACCTCGCCCCGGAGGGGCTGGCCGTGCGCTCCACCCTGGGCCTGCTGGAACGCGGCCGGATCGCGCTGTTCGCGATCGACGAGGCGCACTGCGTGTCGCAGTGGGGGCACGACTTCCGCCCCGACTACCTCAACCTGTCGATGCTGCACGAGCGCTGGCCGGACGTGCCGCGGATCGCGTTGACCGCCACCGCGACGCAGGCGACGCGCACCGAGATCGCCACCCGGCTGCGGCTCACCGAGGCCCGGCACTTCGTGGCCAGCTTCGACCGGCCCAACATCCAGTACCGCATCGTGCCCAAGCGGGAGCCGCGCCGCCAGTTGCTGACCCTGCTGCGCGACGAGCACCCGGGCGACGCCGGCATCGTCTACTGCCTGTCCCGGGCCTCGGTGGAGAAGACCGCCGAGTTCCTGGTCGCCAACGGCATCCCCGCGCTGCCGTACCACGCCGGGCTGGACGCCGCGACCCGCGCCGCCAACCAGCAGCGGTTCCTGCGCGAGGACGGGCTGGTCATGGTCGCCACCATCGCGTTCGGCATGGGCATCGACAAGCCCGACGTACGCTTCGTCGCCCACCTGGACCTGCCGAAGTCGGTGGAGGGCTACTACCAGGAGACCGGCCGCGCCGGGCGGGACGGGCTGCCGTCCACGGCCTGGCTGGCGTACGGGCTCCAGGACGTGGTGCAGCAGCGCAAGATGATCGAGACGTCCGAGGGCGACCTGGCCCACCGGCGCAACCTCGCCGCCCACCTGGACGCGATGCTGGCGCTCTGCGAGACGGTCCGCTGCCGCCGCGCCCAGTTGCTCGAATACTTCGGCGAGACCGGGCTGGCCGACTGCGGCAACTGCGACACCTGCCTCGAACCGCCGGAGTCCTGGGACGGCACGGTCGCCGCGCAGAAGCTGCTGTCCACCGTCTACCGGCTCGACCGCGAGCGCAACCAGCGCTTCGGCGCCGGGCACAGCATCGACATCCTGCTCGGCAAGCACACCGACAAGATCGACCAGCACGGCCACGACGCGCTGAGCACCTTCGGCATCGGCACCGAGCTGCGCGAGGCCGAGTGGCGTGGCGTGGTGCGGCAACTGCTGGCCGAGGGCCTGCTCGCCGTCGAGGGCGACTACGGCACGCTGGCGCTGACCGAGGCCAGCGCGGACGTGCTCGGCCGCCGCCGTACGGTCACCCTGCGCAAGGAGCCGGAGCGTCCGGCCGGCCGGTCCGCCAAGCCCCGGGGCGCGGCCACGGTGGTCGCCGACCTCTCCCCCGCCGCCGCGCCCGTCTTCGAGCGGCTCCGCGCGTGGCGCGCGGCCACCGCCAAGGAACAGGGCGTCCCCGCGTACGTCATCTTCCACGACGCGACCCTGCGGCAGATCGCCGCCGAGCCGCCCGCCTCGCTGGCCGAGCTGTCCCGGGTCAACGGGGTCGGCGAGAACAAGCTCGCCAAGTACGGCGAGGCGATCCTGGCCGCCCTCGCCGAGTCCTGACACGCACGACAAGGGCCCGACCCCTGTGGTGGGGTCGGGCCCTTGGTCTTGCTGTGCGGTCTTGCTGTGGGGCGGGTGTTCTCAGCTGGTGCTGTAGCCGCGGGTGGCGATCCAGTCGGCGAGGTTGTCGATGCTCATCCGGTAGGTGGCGGTGTCGGGGTCGGCGCTGTCGGCGATGGTGACGGTGTGGCCGTTGTCGCGGTAGCCGATGACGCTGATGTAGTGGCCGCCTTCGAAGGAGTGGGTGTTGCCGTCGGTGTCGGTGGCGGTGCCGGCGATGTTGGCGACGACGGCCCGGCCGGCGTCGACGGTCTTGACGACGTCGGTGCGCAGGGTGTCGGTCTGCTTGTCGTCGGCCTTGGGGGTGCTGATCTCGACCGACTTGTAGGCGTCCTTGGCGCCGGTCTCCTTGTTCAGCACGGGGGTGATGTCGTTGATGCTGTCGGTGCCGGCCTCGGTGGTGCCCATCTCGCGGGCCATGGCGTGGACGTCGATGTTCTTGCCCTGTACGGACAGGGCGTTGCGGGCGGCGGCGGGGCCGCAGAAGTAGAAGTTGGGCTGGGCCTCGTAGCGCACGTCGAGTTCACGCTCACCGTGGCCCTTGCGGTCGGCCACGACGGCGGCCTTCTCGGCGGGGGCGGCGTGCGCGGCGATCGCGGGGCCGGCGATGCCACCGGCGGTGGCGGCGATACCGGCAGCGGTCAGCACGGTCTTACGCAGCAGAGTGGTAGCCATGATGGTTGCCTCCCTGGTCGGGGGAAAAAGCGCGGCGGGGGTGCCGCGCGAGGGGAAAGAGTCTTGGGGGGGTGCCCGTCGAAGGGCTGGCACACGGGCGGCCCGGGGGGCCTGCTCCGCGGCTCGGGGATGTAACGACGGCCGGTGGCCGGGCATTCCGACCGGGGCTGCCTGCGGCGGGGCCGGGCTCCACGCGGTCTGCCAGGTATAACGCCCGCACCCCACCGCCGATTCCGCCGGGGCGGTGACGCCGACCACGCCCGGCCCAGCGAACCGGACAATCCGCCCACACCCCCACCAGGCAACCGGACAATCCGCCCATCGCACGCAGATGCGGACAGGCTCTCCGACCGCCTCTGCGCCCCTCGCTTGATCGACTCCAGCTGGTGAGCACGTCCTACCCTTTCCGGCATGAGCGTGGACGCAGACGTGGTGATCGCCGGATGCGGACCGGTCGGAGCGGTGCTCGCCGCGCTTCTCGGCGACCGTGGCGTCCGCGTCGACGTGGTGGACCCGGCCCCCGACGCCCGCTCGGGGTCGCACCCCCATCCCCGGGCGGCGGTCCTCGACTGGCACGCGCAGCGGATCCTCCGCCGCATCGAGGATCTGGACGGCTGGGACGAATGGGCGACACCGTTGCGCCGTTCCCAGCTACTCGGACCCGATCGCCGGCCGCGGGTGACACTTCGCCTCCCGGCCGGCGTCCCGGCCGGCGTCATGCTCGATCAACCCCGCCTGGAACGGGCACTACGCGAGCGGCTGGCGCGGATGCCCACCGTGCGCCTGCACGCCAGCCGATCGGTGACGGCGCTCGACCAGTCCGGCGACCTGGTCACCGTCACGCTCGACGACGGTTCGGCGCTGACCGCCTCCTGGCTCGTCGGCTGCGACGGCGCGTCGAGCACCGTGCGGGGCCTGATCGGGGCTTCGTACGACGGCGTCAGCTATCCGGAGCCGTGGCTGGTCGTCGACGCCCGCACCGACGAGCCCGGCGACGACGAGGCGACATTCTCCTACGTGCTCGACGCGACCCGGCCGATGGTGACGTTCGCGCGACCCGGCGTTCGCCGGTGGGAGTGGATGCTGCTGCCCGGTGAGGATCCGGCCGGCCTGGTGACGCGCGTCGACGAACTGGTCACACCGTGGGTGGATCCGGCGACGTTACGCGTCGAGCGGGCCACGGTGTTCACGTTCCACGCCCGCTCCGCCTCGGCGTGGCGCCGGGGCCGGGTGCTGCTCGCCGGCGACGCCGCGCACTCGATGCCGCCGTTCACCGCCCAGGGTCTCGCCTCGGGGCTGCGCGACGTCGCGACGCTGTCCTGGCTCCTGGTCGACACGCCCGGCGACGTGGACCGCTACGAACGCGAGCGACGGCCGGCCGTGGCGGCCGCGACCCGCACCGCGCTACGCGCGGGCCGGGTCATGCTCGGCCGCAACCGCCTCGCGGCAGCCGCGGTGCGCGGGTTCGCGCGGACCGCGAGGTTGCTCCCCGGGCTCGACGCACGCGCCGCCAGGGCAGCCGCCGCCCCGGAACGTCTCCCCGACGGCACCCGGCAGCTCCCCGATGCCCCGCTCGTCGTCGACGGCCGGCGCACCACCCTGGACGCGCTGCTCGGTAACCGGTGGGGCGTCCTTCGCGGCGGGACCGACACACTCGATCCCGCCGCCCGGGCATGGCTCACCGCGCGCGGCGCTGTCTTCGCCGAGGTGGACGGCTGGCCAGGGGGGCACACCACGATCGTGCGCCCCGACCGCTTCGTCGCCGCCGCCGTCCCGCTCCCCTGAAGGACGGGCCGATCAGAGGGCCGGGGCGGGGTCGGTGCCGTCGAGCGCGGCGAGGATCGCCTCGGCCGTACGCCGGCCCACCCCGGGCACCTCGGTGATCTCCTCCACGGTGGCGGACGACAGCCGCTTCAGCGAGCCGAAGTGCCGCAGGAGCGCCTTTCGGCGTACCTCGCCGAGGCCGGGGACGTTGTCCAGCGCGGATTCGGTCATCCGCTTCGAGCGCCGCTGGCGGTGGAACGTGATCGCGAAGCGGTGGGCCTCGTCGCGTACCCGTTGCAGCAGGTAGAGCGCCTCGGAGGTGCGCGGCAGGATCACCGGGAACTCGTCGTCGGGCAGCCAGACCTCCTCCAGCCGCTTGGCCAGCCCGCACAGCGCCACGTCGTCGATGCCCAGCTCGGCGAGCGCCTTCGCCGCGGCGGCGACCTGGGGCGGGCCGCCGTCGACCACGACGAGCTGCGGCGGGTACGCGAACTTGCGCGGCCGCCCGGTGGTCGGGTCGATGCCGGGCCGGTCGGGGTCGGAGGCGGTCTCCTCGCCCAGCTCACCGGTTTCGGCGCGGGCGTCGAGGTAGCGGGCGAAGCGCCGCCGCAGTACCTCGGACATGGCCGACAGGTCGTCGGTGGCGCCGCGCACGATGAACCGGCGGTACTCGCTCTTGCGCGGCAGCCCGTCCTCGAACACGACCATGCTGGCGACCACGTCGGTGCCCTGGATCTGGGACACGTCGAAGCACTCGATCCGCAGCGGCGACGTGTTCATGCCGAGCGCGTCGGCGATCTCGTCGAGCGCCTGGCTGCGGGTGGTCAGGTCACCGGCCCGCTTGAGCTTGTGCCGGGCCAGCGCGTCCTTGGCGTTGCGTTCGACGGTCTCCAGCAGGGACCGCTTGTCGCCGCGCTGCGGCACCCGCAGCGACACCCGGCTGCCCCGGCGGGCGGTGAGCCACTCGGCGAGCGCGTCGGCGTCGCCTGGTAGCTCGGGCACGAGCAGCTCGCGGGGCACGTCGGCCTCGCCCTGCTCACCGCCGTACACCTGGGTGCAGAAGTGGTGCACGAGGTCGCCGGTGGTCAGCTCCTCGGTCTTCTCCACCACCCAGCCGCGCTGGCCGCGCACCCGGCCGCCGCGGACGTGGAAGACCTGCACGGCGGCTTCGAGCGGGTCGTCGGCGAAGGCGACCACGTCGGCGTCGGTGCCGTCGCCGAGCACCACCGTCTGCTTCTCCATCGCCCGGCGCAGCGCGGCGACGTCGTCACGCAGCCGGGCGGCCCGCTCGAACTCCAACTGCTCGCTGGCGTCGAGCATCTCCCTCTCCAGCCGCCGGACCATGGTGTCGGTGCGGCCGGCCATGAAGTCGCAGAAGCCGTCGACGATCTCCCGGTGCCGTTCCGCGGTGACGCTGCCGACGCACGGCGCGGAGCACTTGCCGATGTAGCCGAGCAGGCAGGGCCGGCCGACCTGCCCGGCCCGCTTGAACACCCCGGACGAGCAGGTCCTTGCCGGGAAGACCCGCAGCAGCAGGTCGAGCGTCTCGCGGATCGCCCAGGCGTGGGAGTACGGCCCGAAGTAACGCACGCCCTTGCGCTTCACCCCGCGCATCACCTGCAACCGGGGGTATTCCTCGTCGAGCGTGACCGCGAGATAGGGATACGACTTGTCGTCGCGGTAGCGGACGTTGAACCGGGGGTCGTACTGCTTGATCCAGGTGTATTCCTGCTGGAGCGCCTCGACCTCGGTGGCGACGGTGATCCAGTCGACCGACTCGGCGGTGAACACCATCTGCCGGGTGCGCTGGTGCAGGCCGACCGGGTCGGCGAAGTAGGAGTTGAGCCGGCTGCGCAGGTTGCGCGCCTTGCCGACGTAGATCACCCGGCCGGTGCCGTCGCGGAAGCGGTAGACCCCTGGCGACTCCGGGATGGTGCCGGGCGCGGGACGGTAGGTCGAGGGGTCAGCCACGGTGTCAAGCCTAGTCCGCACCCCTGACACCCGACCGTAGCCGCGCCCCCCGCCGACCACCGGCCGACGGGGACGCGGAACAGTCAGGCCAGCTTGATCTGGTCGCCGTCGACCTTGATCTCCTTCGCCGCGAGCGGCTTGGTGGCCGGGCCGCCCTTCACGGAGCCGTCGACGATCGAGAACCGGCTGTTGTGACAGGTGCAGTTGATCGTGCCGCCGTCGACGTTCGACACCGGGCAGCGCTGGTGCGTGCAGATCGGGTCGAACGCCTTGAACTGGCCGGCCTCGGGCTGGGTGATCACCACGCCCTGGCTGGCGAAGACGGCACCGCCGCCGACCGGGATGTCCGAGGTGCGCGCCAGCGCGCTGCCGCCGTCCCGGTCGCCGCCGCCGGCGTCGCCGGTCGCGGTGGCGCCGGGCGGGCCGCCGCTGGTCGGGGCGAGCCCGGGGGACGCGTCGTCGTCGCTGCCGCAGCCCGCGAGCACCACGGCCGCGCCGATCGCTCCGGCTCCGGTGAGCAGGGTACGGCGGCTCTGGGTGACCGGTCGGGTCAGCGCCTGGTCATCACTCATGTCCGGCCTTTCTCTCGGCTTACTGCGGAAACACGCACCAGCGTGGGGCACGGTTCATACTGGCGCGTCACAGGCCGGGCATTCGCTGCCCGGCCTGCGAAAACGCGTACCGGATGGCTCAGCGCGCCCCGGCGGGGACCTTGCGGGAGCGCGACTTGGCGCTGCCGTTGGCCTTGGCCGCCCGGGTGGTGGCCGCCTTGGCGCCCTTGGCCTCGCCGTCGAGCTTGAGGATCGGCCGCAGGAACTGCCCGGTGTGGCTCTCCGGCACCTCGGCGACCTCCTCCGGCGTGCCGGTGGCGATGACGGTGCCGCCCCGGTGACCGCCCTCGGGGCCCATGTCGATGAGCCAGTCGGCCGTCTTGATCACGTCGAGGTTGTGCTCGATGGTGATGACCGTGTTGCCCTTGTCGACCAGGCCCTCCAGCACCATCAGCAGCTTGCGGATGTCCTCGAAGTGCAGGCCGGTGGTGGGCTCGTCGAGCACGTAGACGGTGCGGCCGGTGGAGCGCTTCTGGAGTTCGGAGGCGAGCTTGACGCGCTGCGCCTCACCGCCGGACAGCGTCGGCGCGGGCTGGCCGAGCCGGACGTAGCCGAGGCCGACGTCGACGAGCGTCCGGAGGTGCCGGTGGATGGCCGGGATGGCGGAGAAGAACTCGGCCGCCTCCTCGATCGGCATGTCCAGCACCTCGGCGACCGTCTTGCCCTTGTAGTGCACCTCCAGCGTCTCGCGGTTGTAGCGCGCGCCCTTGCACACCTCACAGGGGACGTAGACGTCCGGCAGGAAGTTCATCTCGATCTTGATGGTGCCGTCGCCGGAGCACGCCTCGCAGCGCCCGCCCTTGACGTTGAACGAGAACCGGCCCGGGCCGTACCCGCGGACCTTGGCCTCGGTGGTCTCGGCGAAGAGCTTGCGGATGTGGTCCCAGACGCCGGTGTAGGTGGCGGGGTTGGAGCGCGGCGTCCGCCCGATCGGCGACTGGTCCACGCCGACGACCTTGTCCACGTGCTCCAGGCCGGTGATCCGGGTGTGCCGGCCGGGCACCAGCCGGGCGCCGTTGATCTGGTTGGCCAGCACGGTGTAGAGGATGTCGTTCACCAGCGTCGACTTGCCCGAGCCGCTGACGCCGGTGACGGCGATGAGCTGGCCGAGCGGGAAGCTCACGGTGAGGTTGCGCAGGTTGTGCTCGCGCGCGCCGTGCACCACCAGCTCGCGGCCCGGGGTCTGCGGCCGGCGGGTGGCCGGGGTCGGGATGGACCTGCGCCCGGACAGGTACGCCCCGGTGACCGACTCGGTGTTGTCGAGCAGCGCCGGCACCGACCCGCTGTGCACGATCTTGCCGCCGTGCTCGCCCGCGCCCGGGCCGATGTCGACGATCCAGTCCGCCACCCGGATGGTGTCCTCGTCGTGCTCGACCACGATCAGCGTGTTGCCCAGGCCGCGCAGCCGCAGCAGCGTCTCGATGAGCCGGTGGTTGTCGCGCTGGTGCAGGCCGATCGACGGCTCGTCGAGCACGTAGAGCACGCCGACCAGGCCGGAGCCGATCTGGGTGGCCAGCCGGATGCGCTGGGCCTCGCCGCCGGAGAGCGTGCCGGCCGGGCGGTCCAGCGAGAGGTAGTCGAGGCCGACGTCGAGCAGGAACTTCAGCCGGGCGTTGATCTCCTTGAGCACCCGCTCGGCGATCATCTTCTGCCGGTCGGTCAGCTCGATGCCGGCGAGCAGGTCGGCGGCCTCGCCGACGGAGAGGTTGCAGACCTCGGCGATGCTCTTGCCGGCCAGCGTGACCGCGAGCACCTCCGGCTTGAGCCGGGTGCCGCCGCAGGCCGCGCAGGGGACGTCCCGCATGTAGCCCTCGTACTTGTCCCGGGACCACTCCGACTCGGTGTCGGTGTGCCGGCGCTCGATCCACTGCACCACGCCCTCGAAGCCGGTGTAGTAGGAGCGCTCGCGGCCGTACTTGTTGCGGTAGCGCACGTGCACCTGGTCGTCGGAGCCGTGCAGGATCGTCTTCTGCGCCCGCGACGGCAGCGCCCGCCACGGCGTGTCGATGTCGAAGTGCTCGGCCTCGCCGAGCGCCTCCAGCAGCCGCAGGAAGTATTCGAGGTTGTGGCCGGTGGCCCAGGGCTGGATCGCGCCCTCCCGCAGCGTGCGCTCCGGGTCGGGGATGACCAGTTCCGGGTCCACCTCCTTCTTGGTGCCCAGACCGGTGCACTCCGGGCAGGCGCCGTAGGGGGCGTTGAAGGAGAAGACCCGGGGTTCCAGGTCCTCGATGGCGAGCGGGTGGTCGTTCGGGCAGGCCAGGTGCTCGGAGTAGCGGCGCTCCCGGGCCGGGTCGTCCTCCGGCAGGTCGACGAAGTCGAGCAGCACCAGGCCGCCGGAGAGGCCGAGCGCGGCCTCGACCGAGTCGGTCAGCCGCTGCTTGGCGCTCGGCTTGACGCTGAGCCGGTCGATCACCACCTCGATGGTGTGCTTCTCCTGCTTCTTGAGCTTCGGCGGCTCGGTCAGCGGGTGCACCACGCCGTCGACCCGGGCGCGGGCGTAGCCCTTGGCCTGGAGTTCGGCGAACAGGTCGACGTACTCGCCCTTGCGGCCGCGCACCACCGGCGCGAGCACCATGAACCGGGTGCCCTCGGCCATGGCCAGGACCCGGTCGACGATCTGCTGCGGGCTCTGCTTGGAGATCCGCTCGCCGCAGATCGGGCAGTGCGGCTCGCCGATGCGGGCGAACAGCAGGCGGAGGTAGTCGTAGACCTCGGTGATGGTGCCGACGGTGGAGCGCGGGTTGCGCGAGGTCGACTTCTGGTCGATGGAGACGGCGGGACTGAGGCCCTCGATGAAGTCGACGTCGGGCTTGTCCATCTGGCCGAGGAACTGCCGGGCGTACGACGACAGCGACTCGACGTAGCGGCGCTGCCCCTCGGCGAAGATGGTGTCGAACGCCAGGCTCGACTTGCCCGAACCGGAGAGCCCGGTGAAGACGATCAGGGCGTCCCGGGGCAGGTCGAGACTGACGTCACGCAGGTTGTGCTCGCGCGCGCCACGGATGATCAGTCGGTCGGCCACGGTGCGTGTGCTCCCGGAAGAAGAATATGAGGCGGATCTGTGCACCAGACGCCGGGTCTGGGTGCTTTTCACAGCTTGTCGGGGCGCAGAAAAGACGCCTCGGCAACTCTAGCCCCGAGGTATGACAACTTCCGTCGCGCGAACATTCCCCCAGCTCAGGCCGGTCGGGCGCGAACCACGCACGTCCACCCGACCGGCCCGGTCCGGCTCAGAACGCACCGGGAGCGGGCGGGGTCGCCGGACGTCCGGTACGGCGCCGCCCGCCCCGCCGGCCGCCCCGCCGTTCGGCCGCCAGCCGGGCCGCGCGACGGCCGCTCTCGTGCTCGATCTCCCGCTGCAGCCGGCGCCAGCTCTCCCAGCGGCGCACCGGCAGCGCGCCGTCGTCCAGCGCGGCCCGCACCGCGCAGCCCGGCTCGGCGTCGTGGGCGCAGTCGCCGTACCGGCAGCCGGCGGCCAGCTCGGTGATGTCGGCGAACGCCCGGTCCAGGCCGGACGCGCCGTCGAGCAGGCCGACCGCCCGTACGCCGGGGGTGTCCAGCACCGCTCCCCCACCCGCCAGCGGCACCAGCGACCGCCAGGTGGTGGTGTGCCGGCCCTTGCCGTCGACGCGGCGGATCGCCTGGGTGCGCATCACGTCCGCTCCGGCCAGCGCGTTGACCAGGCTCGACTTGCCGGCGCCGGAGGGGCCGAGCAGGCCGAGCGTGCGTCCCGGGGCGACGTGCCGGCGCAGCGGCGCCAGGCCGGTCCCCCGCTCGGCGCTGACCGGGAGCACCGGCACCCCGGGAGCGAGGTCGGCCAGCTGCCGGGCCACCGCCGCCGGGTCGGCGGCCAGGTCGGCCTTGGTGAGCACGACGAGCGGCTCCGCCCCGGATTCGTGCACCAGGGAGAGCAGCCGTTCGATCCGCGCGGCGTCCGGTTCCGGGTGCACCGGCTCGACCACCGCGGCGGCGTCCAGGTTGGCGGCCAGCACCTGACCGCTGGCGTCCTTGCCCGCGGTACGCCGCACCAGCGCGGTACGCCGCGGCAGCACCGCCTCCACCGTGACCGGGCCGTCCGGCCAGGTGCACAGCAGTACCCAGTCACCCGCGCAGGGCAGCGCGGTCAGGTCGCGGGCGGCGGCGGACAGCACGCCGCCGCCGAGGCTGGCCCGCACCGGCCCCTGCGGGCACAGCACGGTGCAGACGCCCCGGTCCACCCGGGCGACCCGCCCGTGACGGTGGCCGGCGCGCCGGTCGAGATGGGCCGCCCAGCCGGCGTCCCAGCCGAGGGCGGTCAGATCGAGAGTCATGGTGTCCTCATCGGTGTCGAGGGGAGGTACGGCGGAACACACGCGCTGCGACCGGCATGCGCACCACCTCCCCTCCGACTCCCGGTGCCGCGTTCGCGACGACGTGGACCCCGGCGTCCGGCGCCGGCGGCGATGTCGTCGGCCCCGACGGTAGGTGGCACGCCGACGCGCCGAAAGCGATTTCCCCCCGGGCACGGCCCGGTCCGGGCCGCTAGGGTCGGACGCGTGAGAACGAGATGACGAGCGACCCACTGCTGCTGACCGGCGCGCTGGCCGAGGCGAACGACCGGCTGCTGCGTACCGTGTCCGGCCTGACCGCCGCGGACGTCGCGGCACCCTCGCTGCTGCCGGGCTGGACCCGCGCGCACGTGCTCACCCACCTGGCCCGCAACGCCGACGGGTTCGTCAACCTGCTCACCTCGGCGCGCACCGGCGAGGAGATCCCGATGTACGCCTCGGCGCAGGCCCGCGCCGACGACATCGACGCCGGCGCCGGCCGCGGCCCGGCCGACCTGCTGGACGACGTACGCCGCAGCGGCCAGCGCTTCGACGCGGCGGTCGCGGCGATGCCCGTGGACGCCTGGGGCGCCACCGTGCAGACCCGGCGCGGCCCGTGGCCGGCGGCGATGCTGGTCTGGGGGCGGCTGCGCGAGGTCGAGGTGCACCACGTCGACCTGGCGGCCGGTTACCGGCCGGCGGACTGGCCGGAGGCGTTCGCCCAGCGGCTGCTGCACGAGGTGGTGACCGGGCTGGCCGGCAACCCGGCCGCGCCCGCCATGGTGCTGCGTTTCGACGGCGCGGCGTCCGAACTCGTCGTGGGTGACCCCGAGGGGGCGCCCACGGTCACCGGCCCCGCGCCGGAACTCGCCGCCTGGCTGACCGGCCGGGGCGCGGGCGAGCTGCTCACCGTCGAACCCGACGGCCCCCTGCCGAACCCACCGGAATGGATCTGAACATCGTCATGACCTACACCGGAGACGTCACGCCCGGCGGTCCGCCGGCCGTGCGCGAGCTCGACCGGCTCACCGTCACCAAGCTGTCGGTGGGCCCGATGGACAACAACGCCTATCTGCTGCGCTGCAACGCCACCGGCGAGCAGGTGCTGATCGACGCCGCGAACGAGGCGCCGCGCCTGCTGGAGCTGGTCGGCGACGGCGGCCTGGCCGCTGTGGTGACCACGCACCAGCACATGGACCACTGGGTCGCGCTGGAGGAGGTGGTGGCCAAGACCGGGGCGCGCGCGCTGGTGCACGCCGACGACGCCGAAGGTCTGCCCATCTCCGCCGAGCGGCTGGGCGACGGCGACACGGTGCCGGTCGGTGACTGCGCGCTGGAGGTCATCCACCTGCGCGGGCACACGCCGGGCTCGATCGCGCTGCTCTACCGCGACCCGGCCGGCACCCCGCACCTGTTCACCGGCGACTCGCTCTTCCCCGGTGGCGTGGGCAACACCGACCAGGACCCGGAGCGCTTCGGCCGGCTCATCGACGACGTCGAGGCCAAGCTCTTCGACCAGTTGCCGGACGACACCTGGTTCTACCCGGGCCACGGCAAGGACAGCACCATCGGCGCCGAGCGGCCCGCGGTGCCGCAGTGGCGCGCCCGCGGCTGGTGAGCTCGCCCGGCCCGGCCTCCCCCGTGACGGCCGGGCCGGGCGCGGTCAGCCGGTGACCGCCCGCAGCCGGCGCCGGGTGGCGAGCAGCACCGGGCCGGCCAGCAGCAGCCCGACCGCCATGGTCAGCACCGTGGGGTTGAGCGCGCCGGGCAGCAGACCGGTCAGCGTCCGCGCGGCGAGCCCCAGCGCCACGTAGAGCCCGGCCCACGCGGTGGCCCCCGCCGCCGCGCAGGCCAGGAACCGCCGGTACGACATCCGCAGCCCGCCGGCGGCCAGCGGCAGCAACGCGTTGAACACCGGCAGGAACGGCGCCACCAGCACGATCCGTCCGCCGCCGCGGTGCAGCAGCGTCTCGGCGGCGGCCCAGCGGGACTCGCCGATCCAGCCGCCCACCCGGCTGTCCCGCAGCCGCTCGCCCCAGCGCCGGCCCGCGAAGAAGCTCAGCGACCAGCCGGCCAGGCATCCGGCCACCACCGCCGCGACGGTGAGCGCCCCACCGGCCGGACGACCCGCGCCGACCGCGGCCAGGACCGCGGCGTCGCCGGGCACCAGCACCCCGATCAGGGGTACGGCGTCGGCGAGCATGACCACGCCGAGCAGCCCCATCAGCAGGGTGGTGGGCAGCTCACCGGCGGCGGCCACGAGTTCGTTCATGAGCTGCACGCTATGCCCCGCCGGCACCCCGGCACATCGGGCATGATCCCCCAGTGGTCCCCGACACCCGGCCGGGGAGACCCCTAGGGTCGGCCGGGTCAGCGGGGGCGGAGCACCTGCACCCGGCGTACCGGGGAGTCGACCGAGGGTTCGGTGGTCGGCACCGGATAGCTGGCCACCAGTTCCAGCCCGTCCGGTGGCAGGTGGCCCCGGTCCGGGTCGCCGACCAGCACCTGCACGCCGTGTGCGGCGCACCGCCGCAGGTAGGGCAGGACCCGGGCGGCCAGGCCCGCGTCGTAGAGCGCGTCCCCGGCCACCAGCAGGTCGGCGCCCGCCACCCCGTCGAGCAGGTCGGCGCCGTCGGCGGTCACCCGGACCCGGTTGGCCCGGGCGTTGACGGTGATCGCCGCCACCGCGTACGGGTCGATGTCGTTGGCGATCACCTGGTCGGCCCCGGCGAGCGCGGCGGCGATGGCGACCAGCCCCGATCCGGCGCCCAGGTCGAGAACCCGCCGCCCGGCGGCCAGCTCGGGGTGGTCCAGCAGGTGGCGGGCGAGCGCCTGGCCGCCGGCCCAGACCGACGCCCAGTACGGCGGCGGCAGCGACCGCCCGGCGGCGGCCTCCATCCGGGCCCACCACAGGATGGCGTCCTCGGCCAGGTGCAGGCGCACCTCCGGAACGAACGGCGTACCGACCAGGCGCAGGCGGTCCGGGCCCGCGCCGGGCGCCGCGATCTCCTGCTCCAGGTCGGCCAGAGCCGTCTGCCTGCTCATCGGGGCAAGCATGCCGTGCCCGGCCCGGCGGCGGGGTCTTTTTCCGGTCGCGCACGTATTCATGGGCGCGCCGCGCGCTTCCGGCAGCGGATTCCGGTCCGGACGGTTACTGTCGGGGTGGTACAGGGCGATCACCGGCCGCGGAGCCGGTGCTCGCTCGCATTGAACAGGGAGAGACGCATGGCAACCGGCACGGTCAAGTGGTTCAACTCGGAAAAGGGCTTCGGCTTCATCGAGCAGGACGGCGGAGGCCCGGACGTGTTCGTCCACTACTCGGCCATCCAGAGCAGTGGCTACCGCGAGCTGAACGAGGGCCAGAAGGTCGAGTTCGAGGTGACCCAGGGGCAGAAGGGCCCGCAGGCGGACAACGTTCGTCCGATGTAACGCGTGCCGGTGGCGGCGGTCGGGCTCCGACCGCCGCCGCAGTGCATCATCAGGACGGCGCGGTCGGCAGGTCGCGCCGTCTCCGTAGTGGCCCGGCCAGCAGGATCAGCGGCGTCAGCGCCAGCCAGGCGGTCATCGCCCGGATCGCGCCGCCCGGCCCCCAGGCCGCGCCCAGCGCCCCGGCGAGCAGGGCGGCCAGCGGAATCGTCCCGTAGTTGAGCAGCTGCATGCTCACCGTGACGCGGCCGAGCAGCCGGTGCGGCGTGTACGTCTGCCGGAAGCTGCCCTTGACCACGTTGCCGATGGCGACGCCGAGGCTCACCAGCACCCCGCCGAGCACCAGCCAGCCGGTGCGCGCGCCGGGGCCGGCGAGCGGGATCAGCAGCGCGGGCGGGCCGGTCAGGGCGCCGGCGACCAGCAGCGTACGGGCGCTGCCGAGCCGGCGGGACAGGCGCGCGGCCAGTGCGGCGCCGATCACGCCACCGAGACTGGCGAGTCCGATCAGGAGGCCGACCAGCCCGGCGGGCAGCTCGGCCGAGCGGACCAGGAACACCACGAGCACCGCCTGGTAGCCGGTGAGCCCGATGTTGCTCGCCGCCCCGAAGACCGTCAGCACCCGCAGGTACGGGTCGCGGACGACGAACCGCAGCCCGGCGGCGACGTCCCGGCGCAGCGACGTCGTCCCGGCGGGACGGTGCGGCCGGGGCTCGGCCGCGCGGATGCGGCGCAGGCACAGCGCGGAGAGCAGGAAGCTCAGCGCGTCCAGCGCCACTGCGGCCACCGCGCCGACGACCTGGGCGACCAGACCGGCCAGACCGGGCCCGACGAGGTAGCTCGCGGTCTGGGTGGCGTGCAGCCGGGCGTTGGCCTCGGGCACCTGCTCGGGACACAGCAGCGTGGGCAGGTAGACCTGGTCGGCGGTCTCGAAGAACACCCGGGCGAGTCCGGCGCCGAGCGCCACGGCCAGCAGGTGGCCGACGGTGAGCAGTCCGAGCAGTGCGGCTACCGGCACGCTCGCGAACAGCGCGGCGGCGACCAGGTCGGCGGCGATCATCACGGGCCGGCGGCGGACGCGGTCGACCCACGCCCCGACCGGCAGGCCGGCGAGCAGCCAGGGCAGCCACGCCGCCGCGGTCAGCACCGCCACCTGGAACGTGGTCGCGTCGAGCACCGCGACCGCGACCAGCGGCAGCGCCACGACGGTCATGTTGCTGCCCACGGCGCTGACCGTGTGGGCGGTCCAGAGCAGCCGGAAGTCGCGGTGCCGGAACAGCCCGCCGGGCGGCGCTTCGACCGGCCCGGGCGTACGCGCGGGGGCGGTCACAACGGGCGCCCCGGTAAGGCGTTCGCGGCCGGCGCCGGAACGCCGTGGGCGGTCACGGCCGGCCCGGGACGCCGTGGGCGAACACGAAGACCGGCTCGCGCCGCTGCCCGTCGTCGGGGACGGGCCGGTCCGACCAGCGGGTGAGCAGGGCGATCACCTCACGGCCGAGCGCGTCCAGCTCGTCCGGGGTCAGGTGCAGCCAGTGGTCGGTGCTGAACGGTGCGTCGATCCAGGCTGCGTGCGTCTCGTCCGACGCCGTGTGCCAGGCCCGCACCAGCTCGGTGTGCCGCTCCAGGTTGAGCGACCCTGCGGCCTCGACGACCACTCGGGTGGACGGGTCGTCGCCGAAGTCGGACTCGGACCAGCGCACGCCCCGGTTGCGGGGCTTCCACCAGCGTTCCCGGCGGTCGCGGGCCAGTTCGGGCGCCTCGACCAGCAGGTCGGCTGCGGCGAGCACCTTGAGGTGGTGGCTCACGTTCGCCGGCGCCTGGCCGGTGTGCTCGGCGAGCATGCCGACGGTGCACGGGCCGTAGACCTTGAGCACGTCCATGAGCCGGCGGCGTAGTGGGTGGGCGAGTGCGGCGAGCACCCGCGAGTCGGTGACCTGCCGGACGCTGGGCTGTTCCATACGGCGAGTCTTGCATTCGCAAGAGCCGTTGCGCAACAACTCTTGCGAAACGGACCGGACCACGGCGCCGCGACGCGAGGTCGCGGCGCCGGACGGTCAGGCGGTCAGCCGGCGGGACAGTTCGTCGGCCACGTCCCGGGCGATCTGCGGCGGGATGGCCTCGGCGATCTTCTCCGGCGGCAGCCCGGCCAGCACCCCGGAGACGATCTGCTCCTCGTCGGTGAAGTCCTTGCCGGACAGCTCGTTCACCTGCGCCACCAGGGCCGGCCAGGCGCGCAGCATCGCCAGCATCTGCTGCAACGGCGAGTTCGGCATGGGCGGATTGACCAGCCCGGGGGTGTTGACCGGCGAGATGAGCCAGTTGCGCAGGTTCTGCAGGTCGGCCAGGACGTCTCCGACGGTACGGTTCTTCGAGCCGGTGTCCCGGATGAGCTTGTCGGTCTGTTCCATGTCGTCCTCCGGTTTGGCGACGGCGATCATTCCGATCGCGGTGAGGTAGCGGCGGAACAGCGGGGTCTGGTCCCGCCCCGCCTTTGTGGAGTCGCGGAAGAAGCTGAAGTGGGTGTGGAACAGGTGGCTGCTGTCCCCGCTGGTCCGCCGTCCCAGCCGGTCCCAGCGGCGCACCGTCCGCCCGTCCGGGGAGTAGATGATCTCCCGGATGTCCCGGGTGTCGGCCGCGTTCGCCGCGCACTGCGCCACCATCCAGGTGGAGAAGGTCCGCAGGTTGTGCGTGCCGCCGCCGGAGCGGACGGAGAACGTGCCGACGTCCAGCGCCGACGCGTACAGCGTGAGCCCGGACCGGTCCCGGCTGGACTCCACCACCGAGTAGTCGTTCGTGACGACCCGGTCGGAGCCGCAGTGGTAGCCGCCGCGGTGGTTGACGTCGCCGACGATGCCGACCTCCGCCGGCTCCAGGTCGTCGGCGCGTACGGCCTTCTTGTCGACGTTGAGGTAGGTGAGTAACAGGTTCCGGACGGCCAGCAGGTTCGCCGGGGCCGACGTCATGGCAGCTCCCCTTCCGATCGATGACCGGCGAGGGCACAGCAATCACACCGCGTGATGACATGCGATCCGCGGACGCGCCCCGCCGGATAACTGCACGGCACCGGGCACTTGCTCCGAGCTTAACCACGGTTAGGCGAAAGTGCCCAGCTCAGAGGCGGTTTTTTGAACTATCAGCCCGCTGTGGACGGTGCCGGCACGAGCGGCAGCACCAACGCCGAGGGATGCTCACGATCGTGGAGGATTTCCCGCCACCCAGCACGAAGAGTCACAGCGGTGCCGAGCGGTTCGCCGGTGCCGGGGTTGCGCGCGTAGCGGGGGTGGGCACCACCGGAGACCTGCACCCGCAGCCGGTGCCCCGGCGCGAAGCGGTACGCCGTCGGCCAGAGCGCCACCGGCACGGTGACCAATCCGGACGGATCGCGCGGGAACCGCCCGGGCTCGACGCGGACCAGGCCGTCGCAGACGTTCCAGGAGCGCCCGCGCCGGTCCACGTCGCACAGACGCACGAACACGTCCAGGTACGACAGTTCGCTGCGCAGGTGGATCTCGGCGCGTACCGGCCCGGCCACCTCGGCCGGGTCGCGCAACGGCTCGCTGGTGTAGGTCAGCACGTCGGGGCGGGCCTCGACCGGCCGGTTGTCCACCGCGCCGGCCCGCTGGGCCACCAGCAGCGGGCCACCGAGCGACGGGGTGGGGTCGGCCGGGTCGTACCAGATCCGGTCCGGTGCGCCGTGCTCCTGCGGTTGGGGGGCCAGCTCGCCGGCGGATCGCAGGTGCCACCGGGCGGGCGTGGCCGGTGGCGGCCAGTCCGGCAGGTCACGCCAGCCGCCGCCGTCGCCGCCGACGTGCACCCGGACCGGCGCGGGTTCCGGCCCGGGCCGGCCGGCCAGGTGGGTGTCGAGCCAGTCCAGGCCCTCCCGCAGCGAGGCCAGGAGCAGCCCCGGGCTGCCGTGCGTCCACGGCCCGACGACCAGGCGGGTACGCGCCCCGGCGGCCCGCAGGCGGGCGTAGTCGTCGAGCTGGGCCGGCAGGAAGATGTCCTGCCAGCCGCTGACCATGGCGACCGGCGCGCGGACCTCGGTGATCCGGTCGCCGAAGACCCGGGTACGCCAGTAGCCGGCGTCAGGGGTGTGGTGGCGCAGCCACTCCTGGAAGAACGGCACCGTCACGCCGGTGGCGACCCGGTCGGCCTCGGCCAGCGGCAGGTGCGCCAGGGCGCGGGCGAGCCGGGGCTGGCCGCGTTTGAGTTCCCACTGCCGGGCCAGCCAGGGCACCGTCTGCGCCTGGAGCAGCTCGGCCCAGGTGAGCACCGTGTCGAGCGCGAACGACTCCCCCGCGTACGTGGAGTCGCGGGTGGCCGACGCGGTCACCACGGCGACCATCGCGCGCAGCTCGTCGCCCGCGTCGGCGGCGAGCGCCCACTGCACGAAGCCCTGGTAGCTGGCACCGAACATGCCGAACGCGCCGGTCCACCACCGCTGGCGGCGCAGCCAGTCCAGCGTGTCCAGGCCGTCGTCGCGCTCGTGCACGAGCGGGGCGAACTCGCCGTCGGAGCCGAACGTGCCGCGGCACGACTGGATCACCACGTGAAAGCCCCGCTCGGCGATCAGACGGCCCAGCAGCCGGATCGGCCCGCCCCGCCCGTACGGGGTGCGGATCAGCACGCACGGCGCGGCGGGCAGGCCGGGCGCGTAGTGGTCGGTGCGCAAGGTCACTCCGTCGCGTACCCGGACCGGGATGTCCCGGGTGACGGTGACCCGCCCGGTGCGGGCGGCGGGCAGTCGCAGCGCCGCGGCGGCGGCCCGGGTGACCAGCCGCATGGTCAGTCGGCCGGGCCGGAGGTGGCGCCGCGACGGGGGGCGGCGCGCATCTCGTCCCGGTGGGCCCGCATCGAGTGCACCATCTCGGCCATGAACCGGTGCACCACGGCGAGCTCGTCGTCGCTGAAGCGGTCCATCACCTCGTCGGTACGGCGGCCCAGCGGCCCGAAGAAGCTCTGCGCCAGCATGGCGCCGCGGTCGGCGTAGTGCAGGAGGATCTTGCGGCGGTCGGTGGTGTCCCGGTCGCGGCGGATGTGGCCGCCCCGCTCCAGCCGGTCGACCAGCGCGGTCACCGAGCCGGAGGAGAGGTTGAGCGCCTCGCCGAGCCGGCCGGGGGTGATCGGGTCGCCCACCAGCTCGGCCTCCATGACCGCGATCAGGGCGTGCAGGTCGGTGGCGTTCAGGCCGTGCAGCCCGGCGAACGCGTGCCCGATGTGCTGCGCGTCGACCGAGTAACGACGCAGGTCGTTGGTGATGTCGGCGACCATGCGAGCGCGCGGGTCGTCACGTCGCCGGTACATCCTGTGCGCCGCCACCGCTTGCCGCCACCCCCCTGTCGAACAGTTCCGGTTGCAGCATAGAACCACCCCGGATAATCTCGCTCATCAAGATACTCGTTAAGAGAGAATCCCCCGCGACCAATATGTGAGGGCATCAGAATGTCTCTGTTCACCCGCGTCGTCCGGGGCCGGCTGGCCGCCTGGCTCACGCTGGCCGCCGCGCTCGTCGTCGGCGTGGTCGCCTTCGGGCTACCGAAACCGGACAATCCGGAGCCTGTCTCCGACACCGGCCTGTCGGTGGAATGGCAGTCGACGCAGGTCGAGCGGCTTCAGGAGCAGTTGCCCTCCAAGGACGCCCAGACCGCCCTGGTGGTGGTCAGCCGCGCCGACCAGGCCCCGCTCAGCGGCGCGGACCGCAGCACGCTCGACGGCGTCTCCGGCGAACTCGGCTCGCACGCCGCGGGTGGGCGGGTCTCCCCCGCCCAGGTCTCCCCGGACGGCACCGTGGCGCTGGTCGCGGTGCCGCTGTCCACCGAGGGCGGGCCGTCGGCGGTGGTCGACGAGGTGGAGAAGCTCCGCGAGGCGGTCGGTGACCTGCCGGGCGAGCTGACCGTCGAGGTCACCGGCGGGCCCGCGTTCACCGCCGACCTGGGGAAGGTGTTCCAGGGCGCGGACACCACGCTGCTGCTGGTCACCGCCGCCGTGGTGGCGGTGCTGCTGCTCGTCACCTACCGCAGCCCGTTCCTGTGGCTGGTGCCGCTGCTGGTGGTGGGCGCGACCGAGCAGATCACGCTGCGCGTGGTGGAGTCCCTCGTGCCGGCCTTCGGCATCTACCTGCCCAGCGGGCAGGTGACGGGCATCGCCAGCGTGCTGGTGTTCGGCGCCGCCACCAACTACGCGCTGCTGCTCATCGCCCGCTACCGCGAGGAGCTGCGCCGCGAGGAGGACCGGTTCGCCGCCATGCGGTCCGCGCTGCGCCGCACCGCCGAGCCGATCCTGGCCAGCGGCAGCACCGTCGTCCTCGGCGTGCTCACGCTGCTGCTGTCCGAGCAGGAGACCAACCGGGCGCTCGCGCTGGCCTGCGCCACCGGTGTGATCCTCGCCATGCTCTGCGCCCTGTTCGTGCTCCCCGCCGCGCTGCTGCTGTTCGGCCGGGGGCTGTTCTGGCCGTTCGTCCCCCGCGTCGGCAGCGCCGCCCGCGAGGGCCGGATCTGGGGCCGCCTCGGCGAGCTGGTGGTCCGCCGGCCGCTGCCGGTCGCCGCGCTCGCCGTCCTGCTGCTCGCCGGCCTCGCCCTCGGCGGCCTCGGCATCCGCACCGGGCTGTCCGAGACCGAGCAGTTCAGCGAGAAGCCCGAGGCGGTCGCCGGAGCGGAGACGCTCGCCCGGGCGTTCCCGGCCGGCAGCACCCAGCCGGTCGCGGTGCTCACCACCCCGCAGGCCGCCCAGGCCGTCCTCGCCGCGGCCAGCGGCGTCGACGGGGTCGCCTCGGCCCGGCCCGGCGCCGCCGGGGACCGGGTCGCCCAGATCGACGTGGTGCTCACCGCCGAACCGGGCAGCGCCGCGTCCGACCGGGCCGTGGTGGCGCTGCGCGACGCCGTGTCCGCCGTACCGGACTCGGCACCGCCCGCCGTGGAGGGCGCCGACGCCCCCGACGGCGCCCTGGTCGGTGGTCCGGTCGCCGCCACCTACGACTCCAACGTCGCCAACACCAGGGATCTCCAGCTGATCCTGCCGCTCATCCTGCTGCTGGTCGGCGCGGTCCTGGTGCTGCTGCTGCGTGGGCTCCTGGCGCCGCTGCTGCTGGTGCTGACCGTCATCGGCTCGTTCTTCGCCAGCCTCGGCGCGGCCTGGTTGCTCTTCGACCACGTGCTGGACTTCCCGGCGCTGGACAGCGGGGTGCTGCTGCTCGCGTTCGTGTTCCTGGTCGCGCTCGGCGTCGACTACAACATCTTCCTGGTCACCCGGGCCCGGGAGGACGCCCGGCGCACCGGCACCCGCGACGGCATGCTGTCGGCGCTGCGGGTCACCGGCGGTGTGATCACCAGCGCCGGCGTGCTGCTGGCGGCGGTGTTCGCGGTCCTCGGCGTGCTGCCGCTGATCACGCTCACCCAGATCGGCATCATCGTCTGCCTCGGCGTGCTGCTGGACACGCTGCTGGTCCGTACCGTCCTGGTGCCGGCGCTGGCGTTCCTGCTCGGCGACCGGTTCTGGTGGCCCGGACGGATCACCCGGGACGTCGGCGCGCCTGCCGCGGCGCCGGCCGAGCCGGTTCCCGCACGGGACTGAACCGGCGGGCGGGGGCCGGCGTACGCGCCGGCCCCCGCCCGATCGGCCGGTCGCTCAGAAGCTCAGGCACTCGCACTCGGTCATCAGCGCCCGCACGTTGCGCACGTACTGCGGGTTGGGGATGGTCAGCGGCTGATCCTCCCGCGCCACCGCGCCGTGCCCGTAGTTGTAGGCCGCGATCACGGCGTTGAGCAGGCACGAGTTCAGCTCGCTGGTGCACAGTGAGGCGTCGAGCCGGTAGTCGGACTCGAAGTACATGTCGCCGATGTACTTGGTCAGCCAGGCCAGGTAGGTGCCGCCCAGGTAGGCGTTGTCGCGGTAGGCGTCGATGTCGTACGACTGGCCGAACCGCTGGTTCATCCACTCCGCCGTGGCCGGCATGACCTGCATCAGCCCGACCCCGCCGTCACAGGCGATGATGTTGGACTGCCACCCGCTCTCCTGCCAGGCGGTGGCCTTCAGCAGCGCCGACGGGATGCGGATGTCCGGCGCCGAGGTCGGCCAGTAGGTGCGCGCCGCGGCGTCGGCGAGTGCCGCCTTGACCTGGCTCTGGCCGGCCTTGGTGCCCCGGTAGCTCGGCTTGCAGCCGTCGTCCACCGGCTTCGGCGGCGCCGGTGGCACCTGGGTCTCGGTCGGCGGCTTCGGCCGGGCCAGCGGCGCCGTGGTCGTGCGGGTCGGCTTCGCCCTCGGCTTCGGTTTCGCCGACGCGCTCGGGCTGGGCCGCCCGCCCATCGCCGCGACCGCCGGTGGCTCCACGCTCGGCGCGTCGGCCGGCGCCTCCTGCGGTTGCTCCGCCGGCGCCGCCGTGGGCAGTTCCACGGCGACCTCCCGGACCGGCTGTTCCTGCTCGCCGCACGCCGTCAGCGTGGCCGCCGCGAGCAGCGCCACCACTGTCACGGCCCACCGGCCGGCTCCTCGCCGCATCGGACCTCCCCGTAAGCCCTCGTCGGCGCACCCTAGCAAGGATCGACGGGTCCGGGGGGTACCCGCGACGCGGACCGGCGCCGCCGGGGCCGGGGCGGCGACTCCGCGCGGTCCGCGCCGGCCGGCCGCTCGTCCGGGTCCGCCAGCCGGTCCCGGGTCGCCCAAGCCACCACGAACACGGTCGTCCAGGCGAGGCCCAGCAGGACCGCCGTGACGGTGCCGCTCGCGGTACTGAAGCCCAGGTAGAGCCGCGCGCCGGTGACCGTGACCACCCCCGCCGACGCGGCCGTCCACACCGCCGCGCCCACCGGCCAGCGGGCACCCCGCGACAGCAGCCAGGCGAGCGTGCCGAAGCTCGCGGTCACCACCGCGTTCTGAGTCGGGAACAGGTCACCGGGCCGGTCCGGGCCACCCGGACCGGTCAGGTCCGCGACGACGACGAGCAACACGAGCGGTACGGCGGCGCCGACCGTGCCCAGCACCCCGAGCGGGTCGGCCCGCCACGCCCGGCCCCGCCGCGCCACCACCGCGGCCACCACCGCCACCGCGGCGATCAGCACCCAGCCGCGCAGCACCGAGACCGCGAGCAGCGCCGTGTCGACCACCCCTGGGGTACGCCGGGCGGCGAACCAGTCGGCGGCCAGCCCGTCGAGGACACCCAGCCCGCTGTGCGCGACGACCGCCTCCAGCAGGACCGCCACGGCCAGCCCGGCGACGAACAGCAGCGCCAGTCCCAGCGCCAGGTTGATCAGCAGGGTCCAGGCCGGGCCGAGCCGCATGGCGGCCAGGAAGAACAGCACCCCGTACCGGGCCCGTAGCCAGCGCAGCGGCGGCAACGCGGCGGCCCGCGCCGCCAGCGCGCGTACCGGGTCCGGGTTACGCCCCAGCCAGCGGCCGGCGAGCACCACGGCGAGCAGGCACAGCAGCAGGGCCAGCACCGCTCCGGTGGCCCGGCCGAGCAGCTTCGACACCCGCTCGTACGACTCACCGGCCAGGTAGCCGGCCAGCACCGAGGCGCCGACCCAGCTCGCCACCCCGGCCAGGTTCCACGGCGCGAACCGCCGGTACGGCATCCCCGCCGACCCGGCCAGCCGGGGCGCCAGCGTGCGGGCGAACGCGATCCAGCGGGCGGCGAGCACGCCCCGGCCGCCGAGGCGCTCCAGCAGCGAGTCGGCCCGCCGCCACCGGTGCGCGCCGATCCGGGCACCGACGCCCGAGGCGCGCAGACGGGGCCCGTACCGGCGGCCCGCCCGCCACGCGAGTGTGTCTCCGATCACGGCGGCGGCGGTCATCGCCACCAGCACGGGCGCGAGGCGCAGCGTCCCCGCGTACGCTAGGAAGCCGACCAGAAGCAGGGTCGCCTCGCCGGGCATCAGCAGCCCGACGATCACCGCGGTCTCCGCCGCGACGATCGCCGCGGCGGCCAGGTAGATCAGCAGGGGCGGCAGCTCCTGCAGCCAGCTCAGCAGGTCAGGCATCGGACACCCCGCACGGGTGTCAGCATGCCAGTCGCTGGAACGGTCGGCACAGCACTTTCGACGCAGATCCGGGCGATCTCGGGGTGACCCCGAGGCGTGCCCGGGCAACCGCAGACAGGAGTATGGAGGGTATGCAGCTACGCACCGACCTCCGCAACGTCGCCATCATCGCCCACGTCGACCACGGCAAGACGACCCTGGTCGACGCCATGTTGCGGCAGGCCGGCGCCTACGGCGCCCGTGGTGAGACCACCGAGCGGGTCATGGACTCGATGGACCTCGAGCGCGAGAAGGGCATCACCATCCTCGCCAAGAACACCGGCGTGCGGTACATGCCGGCGGACGGCTCGGAACCGGTCACCATCAACATCATCGACACCCCCGGTCACGCCGACTTCGGCGGCGAGGTCGAGCGCGGCCTGACCATGGTCGACGGTGTGGTGCTGCTGGTCGACGCCAGCGAGGGCCCCCTGCCGCAGACCCGGTTCGTGCTCCGCAAGGCGCTGCGCGCCCGGCTGCCGATCATCCTGGTGATCAACAAGGTGGACCGTCCGGACGCCCGGATCAAGGAGGTCGTGGACGACACGTACGAGCTGTTCCTCGACCTGGACGCCGACGAGGAGCAGATCGACTTCCCGATCGTCTACGCCTGCGCCCGCGACGGCATCGCCTCGCTGACCCAGCCCGCCGACGGCGCGGTCCCGGACGACAGCAGCAACCTGGAGCCGCTGTTCCGCACGCTGCTGGACACCATCCCCGCGCCTGCGTACGACGAGGGCGCGCCGCTCCAGGCGCACGTCACCAACCTCGACGCCTCGCCGTTCCTGGGCCGGCTCGCGCTGTGCCGGGTCCGACAGGGCACCATCAGCAAGGGCCAGTCCGTGGCCTGGTGCCGCACCGACGGCAGCACCCAGCGGGTACGCATCTCCGAGCTGCTGATGACCGAGGGCCTGGAGCGCAAGCCGGCCGAGTCCGCCGGGCCGGGCGACATCATCGCCGTCGCCGGCATCCCGGAGATCATGATCGGTGAGACGCTGGCCGACGCCGAGAACCCGGTGCCGCTGCCGCTGATCACCGTGGACGAGCCGGCCATCTCGATGACCATCGGCACCAACACCTCGCCGCTGGTCGGCCGGGTCAAGGGCGCCAAGGTCACCGCCCGGATGGTCAAGGACCGGCTCGACAAGGAGCTGATCGGCAACGTCTCGCTGCGGGTGCTGCCCACCGAGCGGCCGGACGCCTGGGAGGTGCAGGGCCGTGGTGAGCTGGCCCTGGCGATCCTGGTCGAGCAGATGCGCCGCGAGTCCTTCGAGCTGACCGTCGGCAAGCCGCAGGTCGTCACCAAGGAGATCGACGGCAAGACCTGCGAGCCGGTCGAGCGGCTGACCATCGACTCCCCGGAGGAGTACCTGGGCGCCATCACCCAGCTCCTGGCCACCCGCAAGGGCCGGATGGAGCAGCTGGTCAACCACGGCACCGGCTGGATCCGGATGGAGTGGCTGGTCCCGGCGCGCGGCCTGATCGGCTTCCGGACCGAGTTCCTCACCGAGACCCGCGGCACCGGCATCCTGCACCACGTCTTCGAGTCGTACGAGCCGTGGTTCGGCGAGCTGCGCACCCGCAACAACGGGTCGCTGGTCGCCGACCGGTCCGGTGCGGTCACCGCGTTCGCGATGACCAACCTCCAGGAGCGCGGCCAGCTCTTCGTCGAGCCGGGCACCGAGGTGTACGAGGGCATGATCGTCGGCGAGAACTCCCGCTCCGACGACATGGACGTCAACATCACCAAGGAGAAGAAGCTCACCAACATGCGCTCGTCGACCGCCGACGAGACCGAGAAGCTGATCCCGCCGCGCAAGCTGTCCCTGGAGCAGGCGCTGGAGTTCTGCCGCGAGGACGAGTGCGTCGAGGTCACCCCGGCCGCGGTGCGCATCCGCAAGGTGGTGCTGGACCAGACCCAGCGCGGCCGGATGGCCGCCCGCCGCAAGCACGCCGGCTGACCCACCCGCTCACCAGCCCCACCCGGAGCCCGGCCCGCCCCCAGGCGGACCGGGCTCCCCCCTCCCCCCTTCCCCCTCCCCCCTTCCCCACCCGTCTCCGCCCGCCCGCCGCTGCCCGCCCGCCGCCGCCCGCCGCTGGACGATCATGAGGTTGGCGGCAGTCCTGGAGATCAAATCCGCCGCCAACTTCATGATCGACGGATCGGGTGCGAGATCTTGGTACGAAATGGCCCCTATGGGGGCGCTTTGCTTCCAAGATCTCCTGGGTCTCGTGGTGCGGACGCGGGATCCCGGCAGTCGGGAACGGCCGGCCACGTGCGCGAGACGGCACGACGGGCGGCCACGGGTGCGGGCGGCGGGCGGGGTCGGCAGGGTGGGGTCAGGTGGGCTTGGTGGCCTCCAGGGCCAGGACGTCGGGGACGGGGCCGGAACCGGACTCGACCACCCGGGTCAGCCGCAGTCCGGCGGCCGCCACGGCGTCCAGCAGTCCGGCCAGGGGCAGGTGCCACGCGCCCACCCGCGCCCGCACCCCGGTGGCGTTCCACGACCGGACCGTGCGTTCCCGCGAGGCGTACCCGCCGTCGATCACGATCCGCTCCGGCTCGGACCGGTCGGCGAACGCGCCCACGAAGCACGGGTGCACGCCGACGTGCACCAGCCGGCCGCCGGGCGCCAGCACCCGCGCCGCCTCGGCGACCGCCGCCGGATAGTCCGGCATGTCGGTGTGCGCGAGCACGCAGACCACCGCCGGTACGGCTCCGGTGGCCAGCGGCAACGCGGTCGCGTCGGCCCGGGCCACCGGCAGCCGGGCGCGGGCGTGACGTAGCTGCCCGCCGGACAGGTCCACCCCCACCGGTGTCCACCCGAGACGCTTCAGCTCGGCTGCGTGCGCCCCGGTGCCGCAGCACAGGTCCACGCACCGGCCCGGGCCGGCACCCAGCAAATCGGCCAGCACCGACCGGACCCGGTCCATGTAGACCGACGTGGTCTCGCCGGCGTACTCCTCGTACCAGTCGGCGATGTCGTCGTACAACGGGGTCGTCATCTCCGCACGCTAGCCCCGCACCCGAGGCCGCCGCTGCCCCGCGTACGCCGCGACGATCGGCTACGGTGCGCACATGATCTGGGAGGAGCTCGACGCGCATCTGGACAAGGTGCCCGGCACCGTCTCCGCGTACGTGGGCCGCCCCGGCGCGCGGCCCACGTGGACGCGGCGGGCCGACGCCACCCACTACGCGGCGAGCACCATGAAGCTGGCCGTGCTGGTGGCGCTGTTCCGTGCCGCCGAGGCCGGCCGGCTCGACCTGGACGCGCCGGTGCCGGTGCGCAACTCGTTCGACTCCGCGCTGTCCGGCGCGCCCCGGTTCACCAACGACCGCGACTACGACAACGACGAGGCGGTCTGGGACCGCGTCGGCGGCGAGGCGCCGCTGCGCTGGCTCGCCGAACGCATGATCATCCGGTCCAGCAACCTCGCCACGAACATCTGCATCGGCCAGGTGGGGCTGCCCGCCCTCGCGCAGGCGTGGGCGCTCGCCGGGGCGCGGCACAGCGTCACCGGCCGCGGCATCGAAGACTTCGCCGCCCGCGACTCCGGCATCGACAACCTGGTCACCGCCGCCGACCTGGCCGCCCTGCTCGGTGAGCTGGCGCTCGGCGCGATCCGGCCCGGCCCGCTCGCCTCGCCGGCCGGCTGCGCCGCCATGCTTGACGTGCTCGTCGCGCAGGAACACCGCGAGGATCTGGCCGACGGGCTGCCCGGCGGCTCCCGGATCGCGCACAAGAACGGCTGGGTACGCGGTGTGCGCCACGGCGCGGGCGTGGTGTTCCCGGACGACGCGCCGCCGTACACGATCGTCGTCTGCACCACCACCGACCTGGCCGACGGCGGCGCGGACGGCGACGAGGTCTCCGACGACGCCTGCCGGCTGATCGCGCACGTCTCCGCGCGGGTCTGGGCCGCGCGCCACGACCTGGCCGGCTGACCCGGCTACTCCAGCAGCCGCTCGCGCAACGCGGCACGGTCGGCGTCGGTCACCCCCAGACCGTCCCGCAGGTACGCCTCGAACGAGCCGTGCGCGCGGCGTACCTCGTCGTAGGCGGCGTCCAGGTATTCCGGTCGCACCTCCAGCAGCGGCCGGGCCACCGCCGGGTCCAGGTCCGGCCGGCGCTGGATCATCGCCGACAGCAGCACCTCGCGCAGGCTCTCGGTCAGCTCGTTGTGCACCAGGTAGTCGGCGCGGATCGCCTCCTCCTCCACCCCCAGCGCGGTCAGCAGCACCACCGACAGCCAGCCGGTGCGGTCCTTACCGGCCGAGCAGTGGAACAGCAGCGGCAGGTTCGCGCCGTCGGCGGCCAGCCGCACCGCGGCGCCGAACCCGGCCCGCGCCGACTCACCGGTGACGAACCAGCGGTAGATCGCCGTCATCGCCCCCGGCATGCCCTCGCGGGCCAGCGCCGCGTACGCGTCCAGGTCGTGGCCCTGCAACACCGCCGAGACGTACGTGAACACCGGGTGCGCCGCGTCGTAGACCGGCAGGTGCACCATGCGGGGCTCCCCGACCAGCCGGTCCGGCGGGGCCACCGCCTGCTCGTGGACGTCGCGCAGGTCCACCACGCACGCCGGGCCGAGCTTGCCCAGCACCGGCAGGTCCTCGTCGGTCAGCCGGCCCAGCGCGGGCGTGCGGATCAGCCGTCCCGCCCGTACCCGCCGCCCGTCGGTCGTCGGCAGTCCACCCAGGTCACGCGCGTTCGGCGCGCCCACCAGCTCCCATTCCCGCCCGGCCATCGGCCCTCCCCTGCTCGGTGCCAGTTGGCTATAGGGTGCCCCACATGACGATCGCCGCGGTACGCACCCACCGGCTCTCGGCCCCCTTACACACCCCGTTCGTCACCGCGCTGCGCCGCACCACCACCGTGGACACGCTGGTCGTGGAGGTGATCGACGGCGACGGGCGCCCGGGTTTCGGGGAGGCGCCGCAGGTCTGGCAGGTCACCGGCGCGTCGGTGGCGGGCGCCGAGGCGTGCGTACGCGAACTGCTCGCGCCGCTGCTGATCGGCCGCGACGCCGACGACCTCCAGGCGGCCTGCGCCCTGGTGCGCCGCGCCGTGGTGGGCAACGAGTCGGCCAAGGCGGCGGTCGACGTGGCGCTGCACGACCTGGCCGCGCGGCGGCTCGGCGTACCCCTGGTGCGTCTGCTCGGCGGCACGGCGCTGCGCGTGCCGACCGACGTCACGCTGGCCGCCGGTGACGCGGTGGACCTGGCCGCGACGGCGGCGCGACGCGGCGCCGAAGGGTTCACCGTGCTCAAGCTCAAGGTCGGCACGGACGCCCGCGGCGACCTGGAGCGGGTCCGCGCGGTGCGCGCCGCAGTCGGCCCGGACGTGCGGATCCGGCTGGACGCCAACCAGGGCTGGACGCCCCGGGAGGCGGTCCGGGTGATCCGGGCGATCGAGGACGCGGGGCTCGACGTGGAGCTGGTCGAGCAGCCGGTGCACCGCCGCGACCTGGACGGGCTGGCCTGGGTCAGCGACCGGGTGGACCTGCCGATCCTGGCCGACGAGTCCGTCTTCGACGTGCGCGACCTGGTCGAGGTGATCCGGCGGCGGGCCGCCGACATGGTCAACGTGAAGCTGGCCAAGTGCGGCGGCCTGCAACCGGCCCGCACATTGCTCGACCTGGCCGCCGCGCACGGCATGGGCACCATCGTCGGCTCGATGATGGAGGGCCCGGTCGGGGTGGGCGCCGCGGCCAGCCTGGTCGCCGCCTACGGCACCACGGCCGTGTCGGACCTCGACGCCGCCTGGTGGCTGGCCTGGTCGCCGGTCGCCGGCGGCATCCGGTACGAGGGCGCGAACGTGCTGCTGCCGGACGCGCCGGGACTGGGCGTGACCGGACTGCGTGAAGCTAAAATTCAGACACATGCTTGAGCATCGTCAGAATTTTTCATATGGTCGCCCCGACGACCACCGCAGAGAGGGGTACGCGTGGCGCCTCAGCCCGGCCACCGGGCCGTCGTACGGGTACCGGTGGCGACCCTCTGGACCGCGCCCGAGGCGGTACGCCCGATCGACTGCCCCGCCCTCGCCGGCTCCCCCGACGTCGCCGCCTGGATCGCCGGCATGGACCGCGACCAGCTCGTCGGTGACTGCGTCCTGACCCAGCTGCTGCTCGGCGAGCCGGTGCGCGTCACCGAGACCCGGCCGGACGGCTGGGTACGGGTGGTGGCGCTGGGCCAGCCCGCGGCGAAGCTCGGCGCCGACGGCTACCCGGGCTGGCTGCGGGCCGCCCACCTGGCCGATCCCGCCGACGCCGACCCGCCCTCCACTCATCCGGCCGACGCAGGCCCCGCCGACCCCGCTCTGTCCGGCACCGCTCCGGCCGGGCCGGTCGGTACCGGCTCATCCGGTCCTGGTCCGTCCGGTTCCGGTCCGGCCGGTCCTGTTCCAGCCGGTTCCGGTTCGGCCAGCTCGGGTTCCGGTCCGGCCGGCTCCGGTCCGGCCGCCGACAGGCCGCTGACCGTCGACGTCGCCCACACCGCGTTGCGCGCCGAGCCGGACGGCGACGCGGCGCTCACCGGCGTGGTCCTCGGCACCCGGCTCACCCCGGCCGGGCCGCCGGTGGACGGCAGGCGACCGGTCCGCGTACCCGGGCGGGCCGACCCGCTCTGGGCCACGGAGGACGACCTGGTGCCGCTGCCCGCCGAGCGTCCCGAGGCCGAGAAGGTGCTCGCGGTCGCCGAGCGGCTGCGCGACCTGGTCTACGTCTGGGGCGGGATGTCCACCGACGGCATCGACTGTTCCGGGCTGGTGCACCTGGCCTGGCGGCGGTACGGGATCACGCTCCCCCGCGACGCCGACGACCAGGCGGCGGCGACCTCGCGGGTGCCGCTGGACGCCGAACGCCCCGGCGACCTCTACTTCTTCGCCCGGCCCGGCCGGCGCATCCATCACGTGGGGATCGTGTCGGCCGAGCCGCGCGGCGGCCGGCGCCGGATGCTGCACGCCTGCTACCTGACCCGCCGGGTGGTCGAGGAGGAGCTGCCCGCCGACCGGATCGCCACCCTCGTCGGCGCCCACCGCGTCTGACCCCCGGCACACCGCGGGGCGCCCCCCGGAGGGAGGCGCCCCGACGGTACGGGTGGGTCAGCGGCGGGCCTGGGCCAGTTCCCGGCGCCGGTCCCGCGACGACTTCGCCAGGCTGGCAGCCGTGGCCCCGGCCAGGGTGCCGAGGATGACTGTGAGCGAGAGCCAGATCGGGATGTGCGGGGCCCACGCCACGTGCACGCCGCCGTTGATGAACGGCAGGTTGTTCTCGGCCAGTGCCTCCAGCACCAGCTTCACGCCGATGAAGCCGAGCACCACGGCCAGGCCGTAGCTGAGGTAGATGAGCCGGTCCAGCAGGCCGCCGAGCAGGAAGTAGAGCTGCCGCAGCCCCATCAGCGCGAACACGTTGGCGGTGAAGACCAGGTACGGCTCCTGGGTGATGCCGAAGATCGCCGGGATCGAGTCCAGCGCGAAGATCAGGTCGGTGGTGCCGATCGCGATCATCACGATCAACATCGGGGTGAACAGGCGCCGCCCGTGCTCCCGCGTGGTCAGCCGCGCCCCGTCGTAGTCGCGGGACAGCGGCAGCGCCTTGCGGCTCCACCGGATCAGAAGGTTCTCGCTGAACTCGTCCTCGTCCGGCTCGCCCTGCCGGGCCAGGTTCACCGCGGTGTAGATGAGGAACGCGCCGAAGATGTAGAACACCCAGGAGAACTGGGAGATCAGCGCCGCGCCGGCCGCGATGAAGCCGCCCCGCATGATCAGCGCCAGGATGATGCCGACGAGCAGCACCTTCTGCTGGTACTGCCGGGGCACCCCGAACCGGGCCATGATGATCACGAAGACGAAGAGGTTGTCCACCGAGAGGCTGTACTCGGTGAGCCAGCCGGTGTAGAACTCGCCTGCCACGCGGCCACCCGCGGTCAGCCAGAGCACCACGCCGAAGAGCAGCGCCAGGCCGACGTAGAAGCCCACCCACAGGCTGGACTCGCGGACGCTCGGCTCGTGCGGCCGCCGGCCGATGATGAACAGGTCGGCGAGCAGGACCGCGACCATCGCGATCAGCGTTACCGCCCACACCAATGCGGACACGTTCAAATCCATCCTCCGGCAGACACGCTGCGTCGGGCACACCGTACCGCCGGGGTGCGTCGACGCTGACAGGGGTGACTGTCGGAGGTCTCTTCCGCCGGAGCCCGGGTGCCGGGTTCCGACCGGCGGAGCCGGGTCGGGCCACCGGGGGTGCCGGGGCTCTTCCGTGCTGACGACTCCGTCGCGGGGGAATACTCCCCTCCTCGGCCGCCATTGTTCACCATCGCACCAAGGTGGCGCATCTCCGGGCCACCCGTCGATCTCTCGACGTGCTGCGGCTCACGTCGCGCAGTGCGTCCTAGGAGGCTAGCCATCTGCCTGCGCGGGGTGCCGGGATGTCACCCGGGACGTACCGGCGGCGGGCCGGCATGGCAGGCTGCCAGCATGGTTCTTGAGGTCGCGCTGATCGATGTCACCCCCGGACACGAGGACGAGTTCGCCGCCGCCTACGCGCAGGCGCGGCCGATCCTCGCCGGCGCCGAAGGCTGCCGCTCGGTGCGGATGACCCGGGGCGTGGAGTCACCCACCCGGTTCGTGCTGCTCGTCGAGTGGGACTCGGTCGAGGCGCACGACGTGAACTTCCGCCAGACCGAGCGGTTCGCGCAGTGGCGCGGCCTGATCGGCCCGCACTTCGCCGGCCCGCCGCTGGTCGAGCACTTCATCGACGTTCCGGCCTGAACTGTCGTACCCCTGCCGTAGCCTGCGCGCTGCGCGGCCACCGGTCCCGACGGGCATCGGGGGCGCCGGGCCCGGTGGTCGCGCCTCACCGACGGGCCGTGCGGCTCACTCCAGCTCGTGGGGGTCACTCCAGCTCGTGCGGATCGCGCGGCCGGGGCACCGGCGCCGCGCCGAGCCGCCGGGCCACCAGCTCGGCGGAGGCGTCCGCCGGCAGCGCCGCCGCCAGCAGCCGCTCGATGACCCGCTCGTAGTGGGTCACGTCCGCCTCGGCGACCAGCCGCAGGTCGGTGGTGAGCGTCTCCACCAGCACGGTGCGCGGATCCTCCGGGTCGGGGTAGGAGTAGTAGGAGAACGGCGCCAGCGGGTGCGGCCCGTCGCCGCTCGACGCCGCGGACCGCAGCACCCGGACGGTGACGCGGGGCCGTTCGGCGAGCGCGAGCAGATGCCGCATCTGGTCGCGCCACACGTCGGCGGGCAGGCCGTCCGGGTCGCAGACGCGCTCGTCCAACAGTGCGGTGTAGTGCGGCGGGTCCGGCCGGATCAGCAGCTCCTGGCGTGCCACCCGGGCGCGCACGTCGGCGTCCACGTCCACCTCCCCGGCCAGCGCCGCGCCGGCCGACACGCGCAGCCGGGCGTACGCCGGGGTCTGGAGCAGGCCGGGCACGAGCACGCACTGGTACTCCACGATGCGCTCCGCGCCCGCCTCCAGCTCGGCGTACGCCCGCTGGCGCTCCCCCATCTCGCCGAGCGCCTTCGACCAGCCCCGGCCGGTGGCGGCGTCGCGGGCGATGACGATCAGCTCGTCGCGCTGCGGCGGCGGCACCTCGTAGACGTCGAGCAGGTCGAGCACGTCGGCCAGGTCGGGCCGGCTCTGCCCCAGCTCGATGCGGGACAACTTCGAGGTGGACGCCCAGCCCAGCCGGGCGCACACCTGCTCCAACGTGAGCGACTCGCGACGACGCAGCCGGCGCAGCTCCACGCCGAGCCTCGCCCTCCGGACCACAGGACTTGCTGACAACGGCATGCACGCCTCCCGGGAGGGAGCGTACGCATCACCGTCACGCTCGGCAATACCTCGCCCACACAGCGCAACCGTGCGGGCGGCGCGCTCAGGGGCGGTAGGTACCGAACGACCAGACCAGCCCCGCCAGGTCTCGGGCGGCGTAGTCGCGGGAGCCGTAGTCGGTGTCGAACGGCGCCCGGACGATCTCCGCGCCGGCCGCCCGTGCGCGCTCGTGGTGCGCGTCGACGTCGTCGAGCGCCACGTAGACGCGGTAGTCGTCGTCGGCGGGCCGGAACCGCGGCGCCGGCCCCGGGCCGAGCATCACCAGGTCGTCGCCGTACGCCAGCTCGGCGTGGCCGATCGTGCCGTCGGGCAGCTCGTGGGCCTCGCGCACGGAGAAGCCGAACGCGGAACAGAGGAAGTCGACGGCGGCTCGCACGTCGGGATACCGCAGGACCGGATAGACGCTTCGCATGGCGGTCAGTCTGCCGCCGGGGCGGTCGGGCCGGATTGGACGAATGCGATCAGGGCGCGGTCAGCGCGGCCGGGGTGGCGCCGGCGAACTCGCGGAACTCCCGGATCAGGTGCGACTGGTCGTAGTAGCCCCACCGGGCGGCCCGCTCCGCCCATCCGGCGTCGTCCGGCACTGCGGCGTCCGCGGTGAGCAGCGTCCGGCCCAGGCTCGCGTACGCCCGCTCGAAGCGCAGCAGGCGGCCGACAGTCTTCGGCGGCAGGCCGAACTCCCGCCGGAACCGGACCGACAGGTGGCGGCGGGACCAGCCCAGCTCCCCGGCGAGCGTGGCAACGCCGACCGCTCCCCCGCTGCCGTCCAGGCGCCGCCAGGCCGCCAGCAGGTGCGGGTCCAGCGGCGCGGTCGCCGCCAGCCGTGCGGCCAGGGCGGCGTCGAGCCGGGCGAAGCGCTCCGGCCAGCCCGGATCGCCGGCCAGCTCGTCGCGCAGCCGGGCCAGCCAGCCCGCCACCGCGTCGACAGGCACCGCCCGGTTGGCCAGCTCGGCCAGCGGCAGCCCGAGCAGGCGGCGGGCCGCCGGGGCGGTCAGCAGTATCTGCAGCCCGGTGCCGGTCCCGGCAATCCGGGTGGCGCACCAGCCGTCGTACGGGCCGGCCAGGAAGGCGTTGGCGGCGTACGCGCCCCGGCCGGGAGCACGCGGGTCGGTCACGTCGAGCGGGTCGCCCCAGCCGAGGATCAGCACGACGAACGCGCCCGCCACCTCCCGGCGCACGAGCGGGACGGGCGCGTCCTCCCGGTAGCCGAGGTAGCGGTCCACCCACTGGCGCAGCCGCGGGTCGGGGCGCGCGACGACGGCCTCGGTCAGCATCGCGCCGCACCGGCCGTCGCGCCGGTCACCGGACCCCTGCGGCGTCCATCCCGCGCAGCTCCTTCTTGAGGTCGGCTACCTCGTCGCGGATCCGCGCGGCCAGCTCGAACTGCAACTCCCGCGCGGCGGCGAGCATCTGGTCGTTGAGCTCCTGGATGAGGTTGGCCAGGTCGGCCCGGGCCATCCCCTCGCGCGACGGGGTCGCGGCGGCGCCCCGGCGGCTGCGCGTCTCCTTGACCGGCGCCTTGCCGCGGGACAACTGCCGCGCGGCCCCGCCGACGTTGCTGTTCTCGGTGTCCTCCGCCTCGCGGTAGATGTCGTCGAGGATGTCGTGGATCTTCTTGCGCAGCGGCTCCGGCTTGATGCCGTTGGCCTCGTTGTGCGCGATCTGCTTGGCCCGGCGCCGGTTGGTCTCGTCGATCGCGTCCGCCATCGACGGCGTGATCTTGTCGGCGTACATGTGGACCTGACCGGAGACGTTACGGGCCGCGCGGCCGATGGTCTGGATCAGCGACCGGCCGCTGCGCAGGAAGCCCTCCTTGTCGGCGTCCAGGATCGCCACCAGCGAGACCTCGGGCAGGTCGAGACCCTCCCGGAGCAGGTTGATGCCGACCAGCACGTCGTAGTCGCCCTTGCGCAGCTCGCGCAGCAGCTCGACACGGCGCAGCGTGTCGACCTCGGAGTGCAGGTAGCGCACCCGGATGCCGTTCTCCAGCAGGTAGTCGGAGAGGTCCTCGGCCATCTTCTTGGTGAGCGTGGTGACGAGCACCCGCTCGTCCCGCTCGGTACGCAGCTTGATCTCGTGCATGAGGTCGTCGATCTGCCCCTTGGTCGGCTTGACCACCACCTCGGGGTCGATCAGGCCGGTGGGCCGGATCACCTGCTCGACGAACTCGCCCTGCGCCTGCTCCAGCTCCCACGGGCCGGGGGTGGCGGAGAGGAAGACCATCTGGCCCACCCGCTCCAGGAACTCGTCGAAGCGCAGCGGCCGGTTGTCCGCCGCGCTGGGGAGCCGGAAGCCGTGGTCGATCAGCATCCGCTTACGGGAGGCGTCGCCCTCGTACATGCCGCCGATCTGCGGGATGGTCACGTGCGACTCGTCGACCACAGTCAGGAAGTCGTCGGGGAAGTAGTCGAGCAGGCAGTGCGGCGGGCTGCCCGGCAGCCGGCCGTCGATGTGCATGGAGTAGTTCTCGATGCCGGAGCAGAAGCCCACCTGACGCATCATCTCGATGTCGTAGGTGGTGCGCATGCGCAGCCGCTGGGCCTCCAGCAGCTTGCCCTGCCGTTCCAGCTCGGCCAGCCGCTCACCCAGCTCGGCCTCGATGTCGCGGATCGCCCGCTCCATCCGCTCGGGACCGGCGGCGTAGTGCGTGGCCGGGAAGATCATCAGGCTGTCGACCTCGCGGACCACGTCACCGGTCAGCGGGTTGAGGTAGTAGAGCTTCTCGATCTCGTCGCCGAACAGCTCGATCCGGACCGCCAGCTCCTCGTACGCCGGGATGATCTCCAGCGTGTCGCCGCGGACCCGGAACGTGCCGCGCTGGAAGGCCATGTCGTTGCGCGTGTACTGGATGTCGACCAGCCGGCGCAGCAGCTGGTCGCGGTCCAGCTCCTGCCCGACCTTGACCCGCACGGCCCGGTCGAGGTATTCCTCCGGCGTGCCCAGGCCGTAGATCGCCGACACGGTGGCGACCACGATGACGTCCCGCCGGGTGAGCAGCGACATCGTGGCCGAGTGCCGCAGCCGCTCGACCTCCTCGTTGATCGAGGAGTCCTTCTCGATGTAGGTGTCGGTCTGCGGGATGTAGGCCTCGGGCTGGTAGTAGTCGTAGTAGGAGACGAAGTATTCGACCGCGTTGCGCGGCAGCAGCTCGCCGAACTCCTTCGCGAGCTGGGCGGCGAGGGTCTTGTTGGGGGCGAGCACCAGGGTCGGCCGCTGGAGCCGCTCGACCAGCCACGCCGTGGTGGCGCTCTTGCCCGTGCCGGTCGCGCCGAGCAGCACCGTGTTGCGGTCGCCGCGCCGCACGCGACGCTCAAGCTCGTCGATGGCAGCCGGCTGGTCACCGGCCGGCTGGAACTCACTGACGACCTGGAAGCGGCCGTCGAGCCGGGGAATGTCGAGCGCCATGACACCAACGGTACGCCCGAGGTCCGACACTTCCGGCCACGACCACCGACCGTCCCTGATCGGCTTCGATATTCCCATTGTGTGGCTCATCTCACCGGTCTACCCTCAATACCGTAGGCCGCTCGCGGCGGCCGACCGGGCCGGTGATCGCCCCTCGCGGGGCCGGATCGCCCCCGGCGCCAGGGCCGCAGCACCCGGGACGACCGGCGTGCGCGCCGACGGTGGTCGCGCGCAGCGCTGACCGGCCGCCGCGAGCGCCCCTGCTCGTCACCGAAACCCCGCTCTCGCGTTCTCCACTCGTGGGGATCTCTCCCGATCGCCGGCCGCGACGCGAGCCCGACACCGGCGCGCCCCCGCCCGACACCGGCGCGCCCCCGCCCGTCGACGAGCCGGGCCGCCGGCGCGGCGCGAGCCGCCCCCACCCGCTCTCCGCGCGTGGCGACGGCGACCAGGCCGTACCCCGGGAACCGGGCCGCGGCCACCGTCGCGGCCGCACCAGCACACCGACCCGGCCCGCCACCGTGGCCGGCCGGCGGCGCCGCGCCGACCCGCTCGCCGGCCACCGTCCCACGCTCACCACCCGGCCGGCCGGCGACCCGGAGCTGGACGGCGCCGACGACCCGCCGGACGGGCCGGACCGGCGCCGGATCGCGCTCGCCGCGCTCGTGGCAACCGCCGCGATCTCCGCCGCGACGCTCGTCGCCGGCCTGCTGACCTGGGTACCCGACCGCGCCGACGAGACCGGGACGGCACGTCCGCTCACCGCCGCCGAGGCCGACCGGGTGGCCGCGCTGCGGGTCACCAACCTGCGCGACGTACGCGCCGGCGTCCGGGTCACCGTCGGGGCCGACGCCGCCCGCACCGAACTGGTCGGCTGGGTCGACTGGGCGCGCCCCCTGGTCTACCTGGACTCCGGCGGCCCGGGCGCGGGCGCCGACCGGGGCCTGGTCCAGGCCACCGCGTCCGCGCTGCTGGTACGGCCCGACCCCGGCGCGCTCCCCACTCCGGCCCGGCCCCCGCTGGTGCCCCCGCCGGACCGGTGGCGGATGCGGGAGGCAGCCGGCGGGCACGGTCTGGGCGCGGTACGCGACCTGCTGATCGGGCTCGGCGCCGACCGGGTCGACAGGCCCGCCACCGACGGCCGGTGGCTGCGCCACGACCGGGTCGGCGGCATCCCGGTGGACGTGCTCCAGGCGCCCCTCGCACCGCCTGGCGACCCGCGGCCGACGCTGTGGGTGGACGCGGACGCCCGGTTGCACCGGCTCACCGGCCGGCTGGCCGACGGCACACCCGTCACCGTCGACCTGACCCGCGCCGACCGGCCCACCCTGCATGCGGTGGACGCCCTCGGCGGCCGGCCCGGGCAGCCCCGGGCGCTCACCGACGACGAGGCCGCCCGGCTGGCCGCGCTGCCCGCCCGGCTACGGGCGCTGGGCGGCTCGGCGGTGACCGTGGCCGCTCCGCTCACCCCGTCGGCCGACCTGCGGGCCACCGGCACGGTGGACTGGACGAGCCCGTCGGCGTACCTCGCGGTGATCGATGAGGGCAACGGCCGGCGTACCCTCCGCTGGGCCCGGCCGGGACGGGTGGCGCAGGTGCCGCGGTCCCCCGGCGGACCCGCCACGCCTCCGGCCCCGATGCCGGCCGCGCTGCTCGCGGCCCCCGCGCGCCCGCCCGGCGACGATCTCGACCGGCTGCTCGACGCGGCACTGCGGGCGGCCCGGCGCCCGCCGGCCGGTGACACCGTCCGGGTCCGGGAGGACCGCCTGGGCGACCGGACGGTCGACGTGTTCGAGCTGCCGGGCGGCCGCCGTCTGTGGCTGGACCGCGGTGGTCTGCCGCGCCGGATGGAACTTCGGACCGGTTCGGGCGTGTGGATCCGGCTCGACCTCGCGCCGGGGCGGGCGGCGGGCAGCGGCGGATCGTCGGCCTGGACGTCGCGCTGAACCGGCGCGGCCTCCGCGGCCCGCCGGCGCTCCCGGGACGGCCCGGTCAGGGCCGCCAGCCGGTCTGCGCGGCCCACTCCTCGGCGCGCAGGTGCTCCTCGTCGAACCAGGGATCGGTCACCGTGCCCCAGGTGGCGTGCTCCGGCGCGGCCGCCGCGAGATCCCGCTTCACCTGGAGGTAGTCGGCCCGCCGCGCCGGGTCGGCGCGCAGGTGGTCGCGCATCAGCAGCGCGTACCGCCAGCCGGGCGAACCGGCCTCCCGCAGGTGCAGGCGCACCGGACGCCCCGGGTCCGCGCCGCCGTGCAGCCGCTTGGCCCAGCGCACCGGCTCCGGCTGCCGCGGAGCGTCCCACCACTCGCCCGGCAGCCGCGGGAAACCCGCCTCGGCCAGCCGCTGCGCGAGCGGCCCGTCCGCCTCGTCGAGCGAGGACACCGTCACCTGGATGTCGATCACGTCCGGGGCGGCGAGCCCCGGCACGGCGGTGGAGCCGACGTGGTCGACCCGGATGTCACCGCCTGCGGCGTGGCGGATCCGGGCGGCCAGCCGGGCGTACTGCTCGGGCCAGGTCGGATCCGGCCCGGCCAGCGCCGCCGGGTCGGGCGGGACGGCGCGGCGCTCGCGGACGTTGCGCTCGTAGGGCAGCAGGCGGTCCCGCCAGAGGGCGTCCACGGCGGCGTGCAGCTCGGTGAGCGTGCCGTCGTTGGTGAGCACCACGTCGGCGACCGCGCTGCGGGTGGCGTCGTCGGCCTGCGCGGCGATGCGCCGCTGCGCCTCCGCCGCGGACATGCCCCGGTCGCGGCTCAGCCGGGCCATCCGGGCCGGCACGGCCGTCTGCACCACGACCACCAGGTGGTACGTCGGCGCCAGCCCCACCTCGGTCAGCAGCGGTACGTCGTTCACGACGATCGCGTCGGCCGGTGCGGCGGCGACCAGTTCGGCGCTGCGCGCGCGTACGCGGGGGTGGGTGATTCCTTCGAGCGTGCGGCGGGCGGCCTCGTCGCCGAAGACCAGCGCGCCGAGGGCGGCCCGGTCCAGCGCCCCGTCGGCGTCCAGGATCTTCTCGGAGAAGGCGGCGACCACCTCGGCCAGCCCGTCGGTGCCGGGCGCGACGATCTCGCGGGCGATGCGGTCCGAGTCGACGATCACCGCGCCCAGCGCGGCGAGGCGGCTCGCCACCGCGCTCTTGCCCGATCCGATTCCGCCGGTCAGCCCCACCTTCAGCACCCGGACAGTCAACCGGATCCGGCGTCGGCATGCCAAACCCGCCCGGCGTACGACGCGGGCCCCGCCCCCGGCGCTCCGCTGGTGCGGAACGCGGGGACGGGGCCCGTCGTCAGAGGCAGTCGCCGGTTCGTCCGGTGGGACGAACCCGCGTCAGCGTCCGGTCACTTGCCGCCGGCGAGCTTCTCCCGCAGCGCGGCGAGCGCCTCGTCGGTGGCAAGCGTGCCGGCCGGCTCCTCGGCCTGACGGCTCGGGGCCGAGGTCGAGGTCGAGGTGGTGCCGGTGGTGGCCGGAGCCGGGTTGGCAGCGGCCTCGGCGTCGGCGGCGCGGGAGGTCTGCACCTGCTTGGTGTGGGCCTCCCAGCGCTGACGCGCCTCGGCGTACTGCTGCTCCCAGGTCTCGCGCTGCTTGTCGTAGCCCTCGAGCCACTCGCCCGTCTCCGGGTCGAAGCCCTCCGGGTAGATGTAGTTGCCCTGCTCGTCGTACGTCGCGGCCATGCCGTAGAGGGTCGGGTCGAAGTGCTCCTCGCCCTCGACGAAGCCCTCGTTGGCCTGCTTGAGCGACAGCGAGATCCGGCGGCGCTCCAGGTCGATGTCGATGACCTTGACCATGACCTCGGAGCCGACCTGCACGACCTGCTCCGGGATCTCCACGTGGCGCTCGGCCAGCTCGGAGATGTGGACCAGGCCCTCGATGCCGTCGTCCACCCGGACGAACGCGCCGAACGGCACCAGCTTGGTGACCTTACCCGGCACGATCTGCTGGATCGCGTGGGTGCGGGCGAACTGACGCCACGGGTCCTCCTGCGTCGCCTTCAGCGACAGCGAGACCCGCTCGCGGTCCAGGTCGACGTCCAGGACCTCGACCTCGACCTCCTGGCCCACCTCGACGACCTCGGACGGGTGGTCGATGTGCTTCCAGGACAGCTCGGAGACGTGCACCAGGCCGTCCACGCCACCCAGGTCGACGAACGCGCCGAAGTTGACGATCGAGGAGACGACGCCCTTGCGGACCTGCCCCTTCTGCAGCTTGTTGAGGAACTCGGTGCGCACCTCGGACTGCGTCTGCTCCAGCCAGGCCCGGCGGGACAGCACCACGTTGTTGCGGTTCTTGTCCAGCTCGATGATCTTGGCTTCGAGCTCGCGGCCGACGTACGGCTGCAGGTCACGCACACGCCGCATCTCGACGAGCGACGCGGGCAGGAAGCCACGCAGGCCGATGTCGAGGATGAGACCACCCTTGACGACCTCGATGACCGAGCCGCGGACGACGCCGTCCTCGTCCTTGATCTTCTCGATCGTGCCCCAGGCCCGCTCGTACTGCGCCCGCTTCTTGGAGAGGATCAGCCGACCCTCCTTGTCCTCCTTCTGGAGGACGAGGGCCTCGATGTGGTCGCCGACCGAAACGACCTCGGCCGGGTCCACGTCGTGCTTGATCGACAGCTCCCGAGAGGGGATGACGCCCTCGGTCTTGTAGCCGATGTCGAGCAGGACCTCGTCCCGATCGACCTTGACGACGGTGCCTTCGACAATGTCGCCGTCGTTGAAGTACTTGATGGTCTCGTCGATCGCGGCGAGGAAAGCTTCCTCAGAGCCGAGGTCGTCGTGGGTGACCTTGTTGGCGCTCGAGGTGGCCTCGATGCTGCTCGTCATGTGGGCGGTTGCTCCGGTCGGATGGGTGTCACAGCGGGCATGGGTGTCGCGGTGACTCTTCCGCGCCAGCGGATCCGTCGCCGGGCACACCGAACGATCGACGCGAGAAGATCATTAGTGGCTCCGGTGACCGCGCACCTGCTCCCTGCCGAGGCACACGATCCGCGAGCGCATCGTCTAGCCTACCCGCTGCATTACCACAGCGTGCAAGCCCTCCCGGGTCCGCGCGAACTCATCCGCTGCGAAAGCGGAGATTTTGCTCGGTAAGGTGCCACAGCTGTCTCGTCCGTCACATCCGCCCCAGCCGCCACCCCCACCGCACCGTGGCCGCGCCGCCGGACCTAGCGTGAACCCGTGGACGACGACAGGGTGACCCGCCGACGGGTCGACGCCGGGGAGATCCGCCGCGCCAACCGCGGCTGGTGGGACACCGACGCCGACGCGTACCAGGCCGAGCACGGCGCGTTCCTCGGCGACACCGACTTCGTCTGGTGCCCGGAGGGGCTGCGCGAGGCCGACGCCCGGCTGCTCGGCGACGTGGCCGGCCGGCGGATCCTCGAACTCGGCGCCGGGGCGGCCGCCGCCGCCCGCTGGCTCGCCGCCCAGGGCGCCCGGCCGGTCGCGCTGGACCTGTCCGCAGGCATGTTGCGGCACGCCGCCGAGGCCGCCGGACGCACCGGGGTACGCGTGCCGCTGGTGCAGGCCGACGCGCTCGCGCTGCCGTTCGCCGACGCCGCGTTCGACACGGTCTGCACCGCGTTCGGCGCGATCCCGTTCGTGGACGACTCGGCGGCGGCGATGCGCGAGGTGGCACGGGTGCTGCGCCCCGGCGGCCGGTGGGTCTTCTCGGTCACCCACCCGATGCGCTGGATCTTCCTGGACGACCCGGGCGAGGGCGGGCTGACCGCCGTGCACTCGTACTTCGACCGCTCCCCCTACGTCGAGCAGGACGAGCACGGCGTGGCCACGTACGTCGAGCAGCACCGCACCCTGGGCGACCGGATCCGGGAGCTGGTCGGCGCCGGTTTCCGCCTGCTGGACCTGGTGGAGCCGGAGTGGCCGGCCGGACACGAGGGGATCTGGGGCCAGTGGAGCCCACTGCGCGGCCGGCTGTTCCCCGGCACCGCGATCTTCGTCGCGGAGAAGCCGACAGACTGAGCGCGTCGGACGTCCGGTGCGACACGGGCTCCGGCACCCGGCGTACGCTCGCCGTATGAGCGCCGAGCCCATCCCGACATCACCTGGCCCCTGGTGTCCGGACCCGATGAGGCAGCAGCGTGCGGACTACACGCTGGAGGATCTGCTCACCCTGCCGGACGACGCCCCCCGCGTCGAACTCGTCGACGGAGTAATCCAGGTGACACCCTCCCCCACCCTGGGCCACCAGACCATCTCCAGCTTGCTGTGGCTATGGCTTCGATCGCACGTACCGGCTCACCTGCGGGCATCCCAAGCCGTCGGAGTCGGGCTCAGCCCGAACACCAGTCGGCAACCGGACGTGCTGCTCCACCACGCCGGGCTGCCGAGCGACCGGCCCCTCCTGCGACCGGCGGACGTCGTCCTGGCCGTCGAGATCGTCTCCCCCGGCACCCGGCGGGTCGACCGGTTCGCCAAGCCGGGCGAGTACGCCGCCGCCGGGATTCCCTTCTACTGGCGGATCGAGCAGGATCCGGTGCACCTCTACGCGTACCGCCTCGGTGACCGGATCGGCCCGGGCGGCGAGCGGCAGTACGAACTGGTGGACGACGGCAGCGAGGTGATCGAGCTGCCCGAGCCGTTTGCGATCAAGCTGCCGATGGCAGAGATCCGGCCCTGACGACGCCGTTACTCGGCATCCACTCCGGGTAACCGGGCGGCATGGCCGAGAAGGAGTTCCACGCCGGGGACCACGTCTCCTGGGCCAGCCACAGCGGCCGGGCGTACGGCGTCGTCAAGGAGAAGCTGACCGAGCGCACCCACGTACGCGGGCACCCCGTGAACGCCTCGCCGGAGCAGCCGCAGTACCGGATCACCAACGACGACTCGGGCCGCGACGTCGCCCACCGCCCGGAGGTGCTTCGCCATGAGTCGCGCTGAGGATCCGCAGCAGACGTACCGGGAGTTCACCGACGCGGTGAACATGAAACCGGGCGAGCTGTCCCGCTGGCTGGAGAGCGAGGAGTCCAAGCACGTCGGCTGGCACAAGAAGGGCACCCAGGGCGGCGAGTCGGTCGGCCACGACTCCGGCCGGCGCATCGTCGACCTGCTGCGACGCAAGCGCGCCGACCTCACCGCCGCCGACTACAAGCACATGCGCAAGGTCATCGGGTACGTGCACCGCCACCTGGCGCAACGTCCCGCGGGCGACGTGCGGGACACCAGGTGGCGCTGGTCGCTGATGAACTGGGGTCACGACCCGCTCAAGGGCTGAGCCGGCCGGTCCGTTCGCCGCGCGTTGGTACCGTGCCGGCGATGACGACAGACACGCCGGTTGCCGGCCGTCATCCCCGCGCCGGACGGGTGGTCCTCCTGGCGGGCCTCGGGCTCGTCGTCGTCTCGGCGGTCCTCCTGGTGGCGACCGGCAACCTCGGCATCAGGTACAGCGCCGACCACGACGGCACCGTGCCGATGTGGAGCCGGTGGATCCCGGCCCTGGCCGGCATCGCGCTGATCCGGCTGATTCCACCCGCGGCCGATCCGAGGTGGCCGGACCCCGTCGCGCCGTACCGCGAGGCGGTGCCGCTGCTGCTGGCCGGGATCGCGTTCGCCGCCGTCATGCCGCTGCTGGGCGGCGAACCGGCGTACACCGTGTTGAAGCTGGCGCTGCTGCTCGGCGTACCGGCGGGGGTGTTCCTGGCCGCGCGCCGCCGGCCGCCGCGGTGGCGGCCGGGGCCGGCCCCGGCGGACGCCGCCCACCGGTGGGGTCCGGCGCTGCCGGTCGCGGTGTGGCTGGTGCTCAGCTACGCGACGCCGCTGGCCGTGCCTGCCGGCGACTGGGGGCGGACGTTCAGACCGGTGACGCTCGTCGTCATCCTGCTGGCCGGCTTCGCGGTGAACGCGCTGCTGGAGGAGGTCTTCTACCGGCGGTGGCTGCAGACCCGGTGGGAGTCGCTGCTGGGCCGCTGGCCGGCGATCGTGCTCGCGTCGCTGGTGTGGGCGGCCTGGCACGTGGCCATCCAGGGCACCGGACGGCCCGGAGTCGACCTGGCCACTGTGGTCGTCAACCACGGCGTGCTCGGGTTGTTCCTCGGCTACCTGTGGTCCCGGTACCGCCGGATGTGGCCGCTGCTCGTGGTGCACGGAGCGCTCAACGCGATGCCCGCCCTGCTCGGTCTCTGACCGGCCCGTCCGACCCTGCCGCACTCACCCGTCCCACTGCGGTGATCAAGGAGTTCGTGTCCTGGTTCGGGCCCCGGGGGGACGCAAACTCCTTGATCACCGCGGGCGGGCGGGCCGGCCGAGGTGGATGCCCAGAGGGCTGGGAGGGTCAGTGGTCGGCGCTGTTCCAGTCGCGGCCCTCGCCGACTGAGACCTCCAGCGGCACCGACAGCGGGTACGCCTCGCCCATCTCCTTGCGCACCAGCGCCTCCAGCGCCTCCCGCTCGCCCGGCGCGACCTCGAAGACCAGCTCGTCGTGCACCTGCAACAGCATCCGGGACCGCAGCCCGGCGTCGCGCAGCGCGCTGTCGACGTGCAGCATGGCGACCTTGATGATGTCGGCCGCCGAACCCTGGATCGGGGCGTTGAGCGCCATCCGCTCGGCCATCTCGCGGCGCTGCCGGTTGTCGCTGACCAGGTCCGGCAGGTAGCGGCGGCGACCCAGGATGGTGGAGGTGTAGCCGTCCTGGCGGGCGCGGGCCACCACCTCCTGGAGGTAGTCGCGGACCCCGCCGAACCCGGCGAAGTAGTTCTCCATCAGCCCGCGCGCCTCCTCGGCGCTGATGCCGAGCTGCTGGGACAGGCCGAACGCGCTGAGCCCGTACGCCAGGCCGTAGTTCATCGCCTTGATCTTGCGACGCTGGTCGGCGGTCACGTCACCGACCTCGACGTTGAAGACCGAGGACGCGGTGGCGGCGTGGAAGTCGTGCCCGGAGTTGAACGCCTCGATCAGCGCGTCGTCCGAGGACAGGTGCGCCATGATCCGCATCTCGATCTGGCTGTAGTCGGCGGTCAGCAGGCATTCGTAGCCCTCACCGACCACGAACGCGCGCCGGATCCGCCGCCCCTCCTCGGTGCGGATCGGGATGTTCTGCAGGTTCGGCTCGGTGGAGGACAGCCGCCCGGTCGCCGCCACGGTCTGGTTGAACGTGGTGTGGATCCGGCCGTCGTCGGAGACGGACTTGAGCAGGCCGTCGACAGTCGACTTGAGCTTCGCCACGTCGCGGTGGCGCAGCAGATGGTGCAGCAGCGGGTGCTCGGTCTGGGCGTAGAGCCACTGGAGCGCGTCGGCGTCGGTGGTGTAGCCGGTCTTGATCCGCTTGGTCTTGGGCAGGCCCAGCTCGGTGAAGAGGATCTCCTGCAACTGCTTCGGCGAACCGAGGTTGAACTCCCGGCCGACCACCTCGTACGCGCTCTGGGCGGCGGCCTTCACCTCGGCGGCGAAGTGCGCCTCCAGCTCGGAGAGGTAGTCGGTGTCGGCGGCGATGCCGGTGCGCTCCATGGTGGCGAGCACCCGCATCAGAGGCAGCTCCACACCGGCCATCAGCCGGGCCGACTGCTCGCCGTCGCGGGACAGCTCGGCGTCGATCGCGTCGGCCAGGTCGAGCGTGGCGCGGGCCTGGAGCATGAGGTTCTGCTCGGCCACACCCTCGTCGCCGAGCCCGTCGAGGGTGAGCTGACCGGTCTCCGGCGCGTCGACGCGCAGCTCCCGGTGCAGGTAACGCAGCGCCAGGTCGGTCAGGTCGTAGGAGCGCTGGTCGGGGCGGGCCAGGTAGGCGGCGATCTGGGTGTCGCGGGCGATGCCCTGCAGCTCCCAGCCGTGCGCGGCGAACGCCAGCACCGCCGGCTTGCTGTCGTGCAGCACCTTCGGGCGCTCGGCGTCGGCGAGCCACCCGGCCAGCGCGGTCTCGTCGTCGGCGCCCAGGGCGCTCGGGTCGAACCAGGCGCCCGCGCCGGCGGCGGTGGCCAGCGCCATCGCGGTCACGGTGGCGGTGTGCCGGCGGTTGGGGCCGGTGTCGAGCGTGACCGCCAGGCCCACCGGGGTGCCCGCCGGGGCGTGCGTGTCGAGCCAGCCCGCGAGCGCGCCCGGCTCGGTGAGCACCTCGCCGGCCAGGTCGAAGCCCGCCTCGGCCTCCGGCTCGACCGCTTCGAGGTATTGGTAGAGCCGGTCGCGCAGGATGCGGAACTGGAGCGTGTCGAAGACCTGGTGCACCGCTTCGCGGTCCCAGCCCTGCCAGCGGGCGTCCTCGGGGCGGACCGGCAGCTCCAGGTCGGAGACCAGGCAGTTGATCTCGTAGTTGCGGATCACGTCGGCCAGCCGCTCGCGCAGGCTGTCGCCGGCCTTGCCCTTGATCTCGTCGGCGCGGGCCACCACGCCCTCGACGCCGCCGTACAGGTTGATCCACTTGGCCGCGGTCTTCGGGCCGACGCCCGGCACGCCGGGCAGGTTGTCGCTGGTCTCGCCGACCAGCGCGGCCAGGTCGCGGTAGCGGTCCGGGGTGACGCCGTACTTCGCCTCGACCGCGGCCGGGTCCATCCGGGCCAGGTCGGAGACGCCCTTGCGCGGGTAGAGCACCGTGACCTGCTCCCCGACGAGCTGGAACGCGTCCCGGTCGCCGGTGGTGATCAGCACGTCCATGCCCTGGTCGCGGGCCTGGCAGGCGAGCGTGGCGATGACGTCGTCGGCCTCGTAGCCCTCCTTCTCGACCACCGGCACGCGCAGCGCGGCGAGGACCTCCTTGACCAGGCTGACCTGGCCCTTGAAGTCGGTGGGGGTCTCGCTGCGGCCGGCCTTGTACTCGGAGTACTTCTCGGTGCGGAAGGAGCGGCGGGAGACGTCGAACGCCACGACGATGTGCGTCGGCTGCTCGTCGCGCAGCACGTTGATCAGCATCGAGGTGAAGCCGTAGACGGCGTTGGTCGGCTGCCCCGTGGTGGTGGAGAAGTTCTCCACAGGCAGGGCGAAGAACGCCCGGTATGCCAGGGAATGTCCGTCAACGAGGAGCAGGCGCGGCGTCGTAGCTGTCACGGCTGCGACTCTAGTCCGTACGCCCGACAGAGCCGACGACAACAAGGCCCGACACGTGACACTCCGTCACCCAGCTTTCTGGGCCGCACTACCACCGGAGCTGCCCTCCACTCACGCCCACAGCAATGCGGATACCGCATCTCCGCCTCAACAGCAACCCCGCCCCAAGGTTGACTCCGGCCAATGCCTCGCCCTACCTTCATCAGCAACCACCAGGAAGTGGAGGAAACATGCGGGGAAAGTTGGCTATCGCAAGTATTGCAGGCTTACTTGCAGTGTCGCTGCAGAGCACTCCAGCAGCTGCAGCTGACCAGCAGCTTCAAGGAAGGGCAGAGATCTCGTCAGTGACGCCGACGCCGGACTCATCCGTCAGGCCGTACGGCGAATGCACCCTGATCGTCGTATGCGGGACGGTCTGGAACTTCCTTCCCAGCTACTACTCCATCAAGGTTGCGCGTTTCGGCGTCGGCACATCCAGTTGTGCCACCTGGAACGCCGGCACCCAGAAGTGCACTATCTATACGCTGCCTAGCAACAAATCAAGCAAAGATATTGGAATCGCGGACGCCGACGGCTACACAAACAGCAGCGGGTGGTACTACACGGGCGGGACAAAGCGAAGCGCCAACGTCTGGACCAAAATAACAGACGCCCAATCAGCAACTTGCGTGGAACAGCGAGTTGGGGCCGTCTGCACCATCAACTAGTCTAGTGAGCTGATCTCAGCAACGCGAATGTGTTGATTGGTGCGACACGGATGAAGGCGCTCAGACCGGACAGCGCTGGAAGTGGACGTGAGGTCCTCGGTAGGTAGTTCTCACCACAAGATCACCCACACGGTGAGGACCCCACGTGATCGCATATCGTGCCATGGTCGACGTCCCGAGGGAACTCGTGCAGTACCTCGGCCGGCTGCTCGCCGCGGAACGCCGAGCCAAGGGGACACGGCGCGGCACCCGCGCGTTGACCTGCTTCTACCAGGCACTGCTGGTGCTGGTCTGGTTCCGCAAGGCCGAGGACATCACCCTGCTCGGTGCCGGGTTCGGCATCTCCCGGGCGACCGCGTACCGCTACCGCGACGAGGGCATCGCCGTGCTCGCCGCGCAGGCGCAGGACCTGCACACCGCGCTGCGCCGAGTCGCCGACGACGGCTGGTCCCATGTGATCCTCGACGGCAAGCTGTTCGACTGCGACCGGCTCACCGAGACCACCCTGTCGGTCAAGGGCGAGACCATCGACGCCTGGTACTCCGGAAAGCACCGAGACTTCGGCGCGAACATCCAAGCGATCATCCGTCCGGACGGACTGCCGATCTGGACATCGACGGCGATGCCCGGGCACCTGCACGACACCAGCTGTGCCCGCGAACTTGGGGTGACCGCTGCGCTGAACTGGTCCGCCGCCGAACTGGACCTGCCCGCCCTGGCCGACTCCGGCTACGAAAGCGCAGGTCATGGCATCAAGACTCCGGTCAAGCAGCCTGCTGACGGCAGCCGTCTCGCACCCGACAACCGCGCCTACAACCGGCTGCTGCGCGGGCTGCGCTGGCAAGGCGAACGCGGCTTCGCCATCCTGATCGGACGCTGGAAAACGCTACGCCACACCACCGCCAGCCCACGCCGGATCGGCGACATCGTCGCAGCCGCGCTGCACCTGACTCATTTCGAATACAAATACCTACCGCAAAGTCGCTGAGATTACTTCAGTGTTCCGATAGAGTCGGCCTCAGGGCGGACTGGGAGGAATTTCCCCCAGTCCGCCCTGAAAATGATTAGAGCACCTTGGCCAGGAACGCCTTGGTCCGCTCGTGCTGGGGCGCCGAGATCACCTCGCGCGGGTCGCCCTGCTCGACCACCACGCCGCCGTCCATGAACACGAGGTGGTCGCCCACCTCGCGGGCGAAGCCGATCTCGTGGGTCACCACGATCATCGTCATGCCGTCGCGGGCCAGGTCCTTCATCGTGTCCAGCACCTCGCCCACCAGCTCCGGGTCGAGCGCGCTGGTCGGCTCGTCGAACAGCATCAGCTTCGGCCGCATGGCCAGCGCCCGGGCGATCGCCACCCGCTGCTGCTGGCCACCGGAGAGCTGACCGGGGTACGCGCCGAGCTTGTCGCCCAGCCCCACCCGGTCCAGCAGCTGCGCGGCGTGCTCCCGGGCCTGCGCCTTCTTCGCCTGGCGCAGCAGCACCGGCGCCTCCATGACGTTCTGCAGCACCGTCATGTGCGGGAACAGGTTGAACCGCTGGAACACCATGCCGATGGCACGGCGCTGCGCGGCGACCTCCTTGTCCCGCATCTCGTACAGCTTGCCGCCGCGCTCCCGGTAGCCGATCAGGTCGCCGTCCACCCAGATCCGGCCGGCGTCGATCTTCTCCAGATGGTTGATGCAGCGCAGGAACGTCGACTTGCCGGAGCCGGAGGGCCCGAGCAGGCAGCACACCTCGCCGGAGCGGACCTCCAGGTCGATGCCCTTGAGCACCTCCAGCGGCCCGAACGACTTGTGCACCTGCTCGGCCCGCACCATCAGCCCGGACTCGGCGGCCGGCGCGGTGGCCTGCGCGGGGACGATCAGCTCGGTCACTTCACCACCCCCGCGCCGCCGCCGGCCTCGGCCGTCATCCCTCGCAGCTTCAGCCGGGCCCGTCCGGTCACGCCGTAGCCCTTGCCGAAGTGGCGTTCCAGGTAGTACTGGCCGACCAGCAGGATGCTGGTCAGGAACAGGTACCACAGGCAGGCCGCGACGTACATCGGGAAGATCTGGAACGTCCGTTTGCCGACCGCGTCGAGCTGAAAGAACAGCTCCACGCTCACCGGCACGTAGAGCAACAGGGACGTGTCCTTGAGCATGGCGATGGTCTCGTTGCCGGTCGGCGGGATGATCACCCGCATCGCTTGCGGCAGCACCACCCGGCGCAGCAACTGGGCACGGCTCAGGCCGAGTGCCTGAGCGGCCTCGGTCTGGCCGGGATCGACCGACTGGATGCCGGCCCGGACGATCTCCGCCATGTACGCGGCCTCGGAGAGCGCGAGGCCGAGCAGACCGGCCATGAACCCGGTCAGGATGTCACGGGAGGAGAAACCGAACAGCCGCAGTTGCAGGTTGTCGATGCCGAACAGCTGGCCGATCTGGGTGTCGAACGGCACCCCGAACTCGACCCGGCTCCACAGAATGCCGATGTTGCCGAAGACGGCCAGCAGCACCAGCCGGGGCACGGCCCGGAAGAACCAGGTGTAGAGCCAGGCCACGCCGCGCAGGATCGGATTGTCCGACAGCCGCATCACGGCGATCACCACGCCGAGCGTGACGCCGATGAGCATCGCGCTGACGGTCATCAGCACGGTGCCGCGCAGCAGGCCCTCGATGATCGGCGGCCGGAACATTCTGCCGACCATGAAGGACCAGTTGAAGGCCTCGTTGGTCACCAGCAGGTGGACGAACATCGCGGCCAGGACGGAGAGTACCGCCACCGCGACCCATCGTCCGGGGTGCCGCACGGGCACGGCCTTGATCGGTTCCGGCCGTGCCCGTGCGGTTGTCGCTTCCTCGGTGGTCATGTCGTCACGGGTTGATCGCGGGGTCCGTGATCGCGCCGTCTCCCACCTTCCACTTGTCCAGTACCTGCTTGTACGAGCCGTCGGCGATCACGGCCTTGGTGGCGTCCCGCACCGCCTCCGCGAGCTGCGTCTGCTCCTTGGCCAGCACGTAGCCGTACGGCGCCGCCTCGTACTGCTTGTCCAGCAGCTCCAGGGCGTCGTTGGACTTCGTCACCGCGTACACGCCGACCGGGTAGTCGGCGAGCATGGCGTCGTCCTTGCCGGACACGACGGCGGCGGTGGCGGCGTCCTGACCCGGGAACTGGTCGACGGTGATCGCCGGCTTGCCGGCGTCGGTGCACGCCTTGGACCGCTTCTGGATGTCCTCGACCTGGACCGTGTCCTTCTGCACCGCGATGTTCTTGCCGCAGGCGTTGTCCAGCGCGACCCCGGCCGGGTTGCCCTTCTTGGTCACCCACTGGGTGCCGACCTGGAAGTAGCTGACCATGTTCGACTGGGCCTTGCGGTCGTCGTTGATGGTGAACGACGAGACGCCCGCCTCGTACTTGCCCGAGTTGACGCCGTTGATGATGTCGCCGAACGGCGCCGAGACGAACTCCGCCTTGAGGCCCAGCTTGGCCGCCACCGCAGTGAACAGCTCGACGTCAAAGCCGATCACGGTCTTACCGTCGGTGTCCAGGAACTCCGCCGGGGCGTAGGTGGAGTCGGTGCCCACCACGATCTTGCCGTCCGACTTGATCGCGTCCGGAACCTTCGCGGCCAGCGCGGCGTCGACCGACGACGAGACGCTGGGGCCGCCACCGGGCTGGTCGGTGCTTTCCTCCTCGCCGCACGCGGCGAGGGAGAGCAGCAGGACGGCCGCACCGGCGACGCCGAGCGCCGCCCGCCGTCCGGGGTTGGGGTGGAACATGGCTGTACTCCTTATTGCGAGGGGTCGGCCGGTCAGGCCACGCCGAGGTAGGCCTCTTTGACCGAGGGGTCGTGCAGCAGGTCCGTGCCGGAACCGCTCTTGACGATCCGGCCGGTCTCCAGCACGTACGCCCGGTGGGCGCGCGCCAGCGCCTGCTGGGCGTTCTGCTCCACCAGCAGGATGGTGGTGCCCTGCTGGTTGATCTCCGTGATGATCGTGAAGATCTGCTGGATCAGCATCGGCGCGAGACCCATCGACGGCTCGTCGAGCAGCAGCAGCTTCGGCCGGCTCATCAGCGCCCGGCCGACAGCGAGCATCTGCTGCTCGCCGCCGGAGAGCGTGCCGCCGGCCTGCTTGCGCCGCTCGGCCAGCCGCGGGAACAGGTCCAGCACCCGGGCGAGATCCTGCGCGATGCCGGCCTTGTCCCGCCGGGTGTACGCGCCCATGTCCAGGTTCTCCAGCACCGACATGCCGGGGAAGATGCCCCGGCCCTCGGGCGCCTGGCACAGCCCGCGCCGGACCCGCAGGTCGGCCCGGAGCTTGGTGATGTCCTCACCGGCGAACTTGATCTTGCCGGAGGCGACCGGCCGGATGCCGGAGATCGCCCGCATGGTGGTGGACTTGCCGGCGCCGTTCGCGCCGATCAGCGCGACGATCTCCCCCTCGTCCACGGTCAGGCTGATGCCGTGCAGCGCCTGGATCCGCCCGTAGAGCAGGCTCACGTCCTCGATCTCAAGCAGCATCGTCCGGCACCCCCAGGTACGCCGCGACCACCTTCGGGTTGTCCCGCACCTCGGCGGGCAGCCCTTCGGCGATCTTCTTTCCGAACTCCAGGACCACGATCCGGTCGGTCACGCCCATCACCAGGCGCATGTCGTGCTCGATCAGCAGCACCGTCACGCCCTGGTCCCGGATCTGCCGGATGAGCTGGAGCAGCTCCTCCTTCTCCGCCGGGTTGAAGCCGGCGGCCGGCTCGTCCAGGCAGAGCAGCTTCGGGTCGGTGGCCAGCGCGCGGGCGATCTCCAACCGCCGCTGCTCGCCGTAGGACAGGTTGCGGGCGAACTCGTGCATCCGGTTGCGGATGCCGACGAACTCCAGCAGGCGCTCGGCCTTCTCCCGGCCCTCGCGCTCCTCCTTCCAGTGCCGCGGCAGGCGCAGCAGGGCGGAGATCACGCTGGTCTTGTGGTGCGCGTCCGCGCCGACCTGGACGTTCTCCAGCGCGGTCATCTCCGGGAAGAGACGGATGTTCTGGAACGTACGGGCCATGCCCATCCGGGTGATCTGGTGGCGCTTCTTGCCACTGATCTTCTGGCCCAGGAACCGGATCTGCCCCTCGGTGGGCTGGTAGATGCCGGTCATCGCGTTGAAGCAGGTGGTCTTGCCGGCGCCGTTCGGGCCGATCAGACCGAGGATCTCACCCTTGTAGAGGGTGAAATCCACGTCGTTGAGGGCCACCACGCCGCCGAAGCGCAGCGTGACGTGGTCGACCTCCAGCAACGGCTCCCGCTCGTTCACCGTCTCGACGGCGGGGGCCGCCGCCTGGGCCGGAACGGCCGGGGTCTGCTCGGTGTCACTCACCGACGATCACCTCCTTGCGGCGGTCCTTGAACTCCGCCGCTCGTCGCCGGTTCGGGATCAGGCCCTGCGGCCGGAAGATCATCATCACCACGAGCACCAGGCCGAAGAAGAGGAACCGGTACTCGTACAGCTCCACGCCGAACAGCTCGATGCCGCGGAACCGCTCGATCATGTACGCCACCAGGCCGCCGCCGACGATCGCGCCGACGATGTTGCCCGAGCCGCCGAAGATGACAGCGGCCAGGATGATGATCGAGTTGAGCAGCTCGAAGTTCTGCGAGTTGACGAAGTTCTGCTTACCCGCGAACAACGCACCTGCCAGGCCGGCGATGGCCGCGCCGGAGGCGAACGCCCACAGCTTGAACTTGAACGTCGGCACGCCCATCAGCTGGGCCGCGTCCTCGTCCTCGCGGATCGAGATCCAGGCCCGGCCGACCCGGCTGTGGGTCAGGTTCCGCACCCCGATCACCACCAGGATGATCAGCGTGAGCACCAGCCAGTAGTACGGGCGGGCGTCGAGCACGCCGAACCACGGCCGGCCGTCGGCGTACTGGCCGGGCGGGTGCGGGATCTGGTTGAAGCCGCGCTGTCCCTTGAGGAACTCGGAGCTGACCGCCGCGATCCGGATCATCTCGGCGAAGCCGAGCGTCACCAGCGCCAGGTAGTCACCGCGCAGACGCAGCGTCGGCGTACCGAGCATGACGCCGGAGACCATGGTCAGGGCGATCGCGATCGGCACCACCAGCAGCCACGGCCACAGGGTCTTGATGTCGCTGCTCGGCGAGGTCAGCACCGCGACCGTGTACGCGCCGACGGCGAAGAAACCGAAGTAGCCGAGGTCGAGCAGACCGGCGAAGCCGACCACGATGTTGAGCCCGACCGCCAGCAGCACGTAGATCGAGACCGTGAACATCACCTGGGTGAAGTTCGCGCCGGGCGTCGGGATCGGCCCGAGGTACTGGTAGAACTCCTTGTTCGGCAGCGCGTAGAAGAACGCGATGACCGCGACCAGCAGCACCCAGCGCACCCAGCGCGGCGCGTGGTGCCAGCGCTCCGAGATCGCGTGCCGGCCCTGCCGCAGCTTGTCCGCCGCCGTCTCCCGCCGCTCCGGCGGGTCGATGGTGGTCGTCATGCGCGTGCCCTCCCCAGTGATTCGCCGAGCAGACCGGTCGGCCGGAACATCAGCAGCACGACCAGCACCGCGAACGCGGCGAAGTCCTTCCACTGACTGCCGAACAGGCCCGCGGCGTAGTTCTCCACGACGCCGAGCAGCAACCCGCCGACGAGCGCGCCGCGCAGGTTGCCGATACCGCCGAGCACCGCCGCGGTGAACGCCTTGAGGCCCAGCAGGAAGCCGACGCTGTAGGTGAGCGTCTGGATCCGCACGTCGTAGAGCAGGCCCGCGACGCCGGCCATGGTGCCACCGGCGATGAAGACCATCAGGATGATGCGGTCCTTGTTGACGCCCATCAGGGCCGCCGTGTTGGCGTCCTGGGCCACCGCCCGGATGCCGCGGCCGGTACGGCTGCGGTTGATGAACTGGTCCAGCGCGAACATCATCACCAGCGCGGAGCCGATCGTGAGCAGCTGCACCGCGTCGATCGGCACCCCGGCGATGTGGAACAGCGGCTCGGAGCTGACCAGGATGGGCGCGCCCTCCGGCCGGCGCCGGGTGTAGACGCCGAACGCCTCGGAGATGGCGATCGAGGCGCCGATGGCGGTGATGAGGAACGCCAGCGGCGGCGCGTTGCGCTTGCGCAGAGGGCGGTATGCCACCCGTTCGATCACGGTGGCGGTGCCCGCCGAGGCGATGGCCGCCACGATCATCGCCACCAGCAGGTAGAACAGGATCGAGCCGAGGCCGCTGACCTGCGAGTTCTGGTCGAGCCCGAAGCCGTTCCAGGTCCAGATCGCGGCGAACGCGCCGGCGATGAAGACCTCGGAGTGGGCGAAGTTGATGAGTCTGAGCACGCCGTACACGAGCGTGTAGCCGAGCGCGACCAGGGCGTAGATGGCGCCCTGCGTCAAGCCGGTCGTGGTGAGTTCCCCGAAGTTGGAGAACAATCCGTCGAAGTCCAAGGGAGGGACGCTCCGTCGCTCAAGAGAAAAAGAGGGTGCGGCCGGGAGCCAGCTCCCGGCCGCACCCGCGATCACTACTCAATCGCCAGCCCAGCGATCGACCGATCAGGACTTGGGGATCTCCTGGTCCGGGACGACCTTGCCGCCCTGCACCTTGAACGCCCAGACCTTGACCTGCGCCGGGTCCAGCTCGCCACCCTCGACGAACTTGTAGCTGGCCGCCACGCCCTCGCCGCTGTAGCCCTTCACGAACTCCAGCAGGTCGGCACGGGTGCTCTTGCCGGCCTTGATGCCCGCCAGCAGGATGTTCGCCGCGTCGAAGGCGGTGTCGCTGTAGGTGCCCGGGTCGGTGCCGTTGAGCGCCTTGAAGTCGGCGGCGAAGGTGCCGCGGGCCTCGGTGGACGGCTGGCACGGGCAGGTGAGGATGGTGCCCTCGGCGGCGGCCGCACCGGCGGAGGTGATGTACGCACCGTCGTTCACGCCGTCACCGGCGACCAGCGGGGCGGTGACGCCGGCAGCGGTGAGCTGCTTACGGATCAGGCCGGCCTCCTGGTAGTAGCCGCCGTAGAAGACCGCCTTGACGTTGGCGGCCTTGACCTTGGTGACCACACCGGAGAACTCGACCTGCTTGCCCTCGCCCTGGACCTTGTCGCTGCCCACGACCGAGGCGCCGAGGACCTTCTTGACCTCGTCGGCCAGGCCGGCGCCGTACGCGGACTGGTCGTCGATGACGTAGACCCGGTCGGCCTTCATCACGTTCTTGATGTAGGTACCGGCGGCGGGGCCCTGGCTCAGGTCGTTGCCGACCGCGCGGAAGAAGGTCTTCCAGCCCTGCTCGGCGAGGCTGGGACGGGTCGCGGAGGGGGTGATGGTGACCAGACCGGCCTCGTTGAACAGCGGGCCGGCGGCCTCGGACTCGCCCGAGTAGGCCGGACCCACGACACCCAGGATCTTGGTGTCGTCGATCGCCTTCTGGGCCAGCTGCGGCGCCTGGTCCGGGCTGCCCTGCGAGTCGAGCTCGGCGAGCTCGACCTTGCAGTCCGGGTTCTCCTTGTTGTACTTGTCGACGGCCAGCTTGACGCCGTTCTTCTCGTTGATGCCCAGCGCGGCCGAGCTACCGGTCAGCGCGCCGAAGAAAGCGATCTTGCTCCCGCAGGCGCTGCCCCCGGAACCCTCATCGTCGCTGCCGCTGGAACAAGCGGTGCCACCGGCGACGAGCGCCAGCATGGCGACCCCGCCGATCACGCGTGCGAGCTTCTGCCTCAAGGCCCGAACCCTCCTCCGTCCATGATCCGAACCACCCGCCGCTGATTGGCCCTTGCGGGGTGGACGAACCAAGACCGTCGTCGCCGGTCTGGGGCGGGACGTTATCCCACCGCGAGCGGTGGCGTAAGACCTGGAAAGCTTGGTTGACCGAACCGTTACACGCCGTGGCGGATTCAAGCCGATCGCCGTAAGAACCGTAGGCACGGCAAGGCTTTCACCGACTATTCCTCGGTAACGGGCCAGGCCCGCCTCACCCGCTACCGATCGACGACTGGCAACGCCCCCCACCAGGCACGCGACGTTCTCCCGTCATCGGCGACCACGAGCAGCCCGTCGTCGCGGACGGCCACCGCCAGCGCGGCGTCACCCCCGTCCGGCACCGGCACCGGCGTGATCACCGGAAGCCACGACGCGCCGCCGTCACCCGACATCCAGAGTCGTCGCTGAGCGCCGTCGCCGGTCACCGCGACGAGCCGCCCACCCGATGCCGCGAGCGCGTCCACCGACGACACCCCGGGACCCGCCGAGCCGAACCCGCCGACCCGCCGCCACCCCTGCGCCGCACCCGCCGGACCGGCGGACGGCGAGCCGCACCCGTCGCACCCGCGCCACACCCCGAAGCGGTCACCCACCGGCCCGACCGCCACCGGGCCCCCGTCGGGCGACACCACCCGCTCGGCCGCCCCGGCGGCACCCGCCGGCACCGGCAGGACCACCCGCCGCCACACCCGGCCGTCGGCCGAGAACCACGCGAGCGGCGTCCGGGCCGTCCCGCCGGGCGGCAGCAACGACCCCACCACCAGCCAGCCCGGCCCCGCCGCCGTCACGTCGTACGCCGCCGTCCGGCCCCGGCCGTCACCGGCCAGCTCCGCGACCCCCTCGCGCAGGACGAACCCCTCGGCGTCCGGCGACGACCACACCGCCGCACCGTCCGCGCGCGCCCCGGCGATCAGCCAGCCGCCCGGACCCGCCGCCAGCCGCGACGCGCTGACCGCGCGCGGGCCGCCGAACAACTCGAACGCCGCCGGCACCTCCCGCAACGGCCCGCCAGGACGCCACACCCACGTTCCGGTACGCGGATTGCCGTGCACGCCACCGGTCTTCGCGCCCAGCGCGGCCATCCCGTCGTCGCGGCAGGCCACCGCGTAGAGCACGTGCCGGCGGCCGTAGAACGTCTGCCCGCGTACCGGAATCGGCGCCCAGGTCACGCCGTCCGGTGAGGACCACGCCGCCGGACGGGTCTCCCCCGCCGGGTCGACGAGCCCGCCCACCACGAACCACCGGCCGCCGCACCGCGCCGCGTCGCGCGGCACCGGCCGTCCGGTGGCGCCGACGGGCAGGACCAGCTCGACCGGCTGCCACTGCGGGCGTACCGGCGCGGGCTGCGGCAGCGGTCGCGGGGTGGCGTGGCACGCCGCCAGCAGCAGCGCGGCGGCAGCGGCGACGAGGACCGGCCGGACGCGCGCGGGAGACATGCATCCGATCCTATCGATCGGACGCCTCCCGGGCAGGTCAGGACGCGGGCTGCTCCACCTCGCCGCCGGCGGTCTCGGCGAGGATCCGCTCGGCGACCTCCTTCATGGTCATCCGGTGGTCCATCGCGGTGCGCTGGATCCACTTGAACGCCTGCGGCTCGGTCATGCCGTACGTGGTCATCAGCGCGCCCTTGGCACGCTCGACGGTCTTGCGGATCTCCAGCCGGTCGGTGAGGCCGGCCACCTCCGACTCCAGCGCGGCGATCTCGGAGTAACGGGACAGCGCGATCTCCACCGCCGGCACCAGGTCGCTCTTCTGGAACGGCTTGACCAGGTACGCCATCGCGCCCGCCGCCCGCGCCCGCTCCACCAGGTCACGCTGGCTGAACGCGGTCAGGATGATCACCGGGGCGATGCGCGCGCTGGCGATCCGCTCGGCGGCGGCCAGCCCGTCCATGATCGGCATCTTGATGTCGAGGATGACCAGATCCGGCTTGAGCTCCTCGGCGAGCTTGACGGCGGTCTCGCCGTCGCCGGCCTCGCCGACCACCTCGTAGCCCTCTTCGACGAGCATCTCGGCCAGGTCCAGCCGGATGAGCGCCTCGTCCTCGGCGATCAGAACGCGCTTACGCTCGGCGTCCGCCTGCATCTCGCCCACGAGCCACTCCCACCATCGATCCCGGCACGGTCACCACACATGCTCCCGCATGAGCCTAGTCGGGTACAGTTACCGCACCCCGCCGGGATGGTGGAACGGCATACACGGAAGTCTCAAACACTTCTGCCCGAAAGGGCTTGCGGGTTCGAATCCCGCTCCCGGCACTCTTGTCATACATGTGTTCGAGGATGTTGCTGTGCATCCTCCCGAAATGCGGGCACGAGCCCGCGCCCTTCGCGCCCAGGGTCACAACATCCGTTCGGTGGCCCGCAGCCTCTCCCTGCCCTACACCACGGTCTGGCACTGGTGCGTCGACCGACCAGAGCCAGCGATCTTCGGAAGCGCCGTCCGCTGCTTCCGGTGCCGCCCCAATCCGGACGCTCCACCCGACCAGACCTCCTACGCCTACCTGCTCGGGCTCTATCTCGGTGACGGACACCTGGTCACCACGGACCGGACGCCGGTGCTCCGCATCTACTGTGCCGACGCCTGGCCGAGCCTGATCGAGAAGTGCGACGCAGCGATGCGGGCGGTGTTGGCCAACAAGGTGCAGCGCATCCAGAAGCGCGGCTGTGTCGCCATACAGAGCACAGCACTCCACTGGCCGTGCCTGTTCCCCCAGCACGGACCGGGCAAGAAACACGAGCGCCCGATCGTCCTGGCCGCCTGGCAGCGGAGCATCGTCGAGGCCCACCCGGGCGACTTCCTGCGGGGCCTCTTCCACTCCGACGGCTGCCGCTTCACCAACCGGGTCGTCGTTCGCGGGAAGGAATACGTCTATCCCCGCTACATGTTCTCCAACCGCTCCACCGACATCATGGCGCTGTGCCAGTGGTCCCTCGACCTGCTCGGCATCGCGTGGCGGATGAATCTGCCGTGGTCCCTGTCAGTCGCCCGCCGGGAGGCGGTCGCCGCCCTCGACCGGCACGTGGGCCCGAAGTCGTGACCGGACGACAGCGCGGCGCGCCCTGCCGGGCGACGTCAGATCCGCGACAGCGCCCGCGCGAGATCCGCCCGCAGGTCCTCCGGGTCCTCCAGGCCGACCGAGACGCGCAGCAGCCCGCCGGACGGCTTGGCGTCACCCTCGACCGGCCGGTGGGTGAGCGAGGCCGGGTGCTGGATCAGCGTGTCGACGCCGCCGAGCGACACGGCGTGCGTGATCAGCTCGCAGCCGCCGGCGACCTCGGCCGCGGCGGGCGCGCCGCCGCGTACCTCGAAGGCGAGCAGGCTGCCGGTGCCGGACATCTGGCGGCCGACCAGCCCGGCCGGGTCGTGCAGCGACGGGTGGTGGACGCGCTCGACGGCGGGGTGCCCGGCGAGCCAGGCGGCGAGCTTCTCCGCGCCGGCCTGCTGGGCGCGGACGCGCAGCGGAAGGGTCTGGATGCCGCGGTGCAGCAGGTACGCGCCGAGGGGGTGCAGGACGGCGCCGGTGACGGCGCGGACCTGGCGCAGCCGGGCGGCCCACTCGGGTCCGCAGGCGACGACGCCGGCGAGGACGTCGCCGTGGCCGCCGATGCTCTTGGTGGCGCTGTGCAGCACGAGCGCGGCGCCGTGGCGGCCGGGCTGCTGGAGCACCGGGGTGGCGACGGTGTTGTCGACGAGCAGCGGGACGTCACCGGCGGCGTGGGCGAGCGCGGCGATGTCGACCAGGTCGAGGCTGGGGTTGGCGGGCGTCTCGACCACGACCAGGGCGGTGTCGGGGCGGATCGCGGCGGCCACGCCGGCGGGTGTGGCCCAGGTGACCTCGGTGCCGAGCAGGCCGGTGGCGAGGACGTGGTCGGTGCCGCCGTAGAGGGGGCGGACGGCGACGACGTGACGCTTGCCGTCGCGGGTGGCGGCGAGCAGGGTGGCGGTGAGCGCGGCCATGCCGCTGGCGAACGCGACGGCCTCGGCGGTGCCTTCGAGCTGGGCGAGCGCGGTCTCGAACCGGGCCACCGTGGGGTTCCAGAGGCGCTGGTAGACGGCGCTGCCGCCGACCGGGAGGGTGCCGCCGGTGGCGAGCGTCTCGTAGTCGTCACCGCCGCCGGCGACCGAGGGCAGCGGGTTGGTGGTGGACAGGTCGATGGGCGGGACGTGGACGCCGAGCCCGGCGAGGTCGGCGCGCCCGGCGTGTACGGCTGCGGTGTCCACGGAAGTCATGCGGGAAGCGTCGAACATGACGACGGCGGGAGGCAATAGCGGCGAACAAGATTCTGAGTATCATGCTTTCGCCCGGCGGTGATTCGGTGAAGGATGGTCACATGCCTGCCGCACCGAATGATGTACGGCCGTTCGCCGGCCTGGACGACACCGACCGCGCGATCCTCACCGAGCTGGCGGCCGACGGCCGGCTGCCGAACAACGCGCTGGCCGAGCGCGTCGGGGTGGCGCCGTCTACGTGCCTGACGCGTACGCGGGCGCTGCGCGAGTGCGGGGCGATCCGCGGGTTCCACGCCGAGGTGGACCCGGCGGCGGTGGGTCTGCCGTTGCAGGCGCTGGTCTCGGTGCGGTTGACCGCGCACGAGCGGGCCGCGGTGGACGCGTTCCGCGCCCGGTCGGTACGGCTGCCCGGGGTGGTGTCGGTGTTCCACGTGGCGGGCGCGGAGGACTACGTGCTGCACGTGCGGGCCGCTTCCGGCGACGCGCTGCGGGACTTCGTGCTGGACCATCTGGCTGTCGATCCGGCGGTGCAGCACACGCAGACCAGCCTGATCTTCGAGCAGGCCCGGGGTATGGGGTAGCGCACCGGCGGAACAATTCCGGCACGTGGCGGGTTGCAACACGCTGTGATCGACGTACCCATGTCTGTTCTTGACCTTGCCCCGGTGGCGGCGACCGGCAGTGCCGGTGAGGCGCTGCGATACACCACGGAGCTGGCCCGCCGCACCGAGGAGCTGGGCTACCGCCGGTTCTGGGTGGCCGAGCACCACAACATGCCCGCCATCGCGAGTTCCGCGCCGGCGGTGCTGCTCGCGCACCTGGCGGCGAACACCAGCACGATCCGGCTCGGCTCGGGCGGCGTGATGCTGCCCAACCACGCGCCGCTGGTGGTGGCCGAGCAGTTCGGCACGCTGGAGGCGCTGCACCCGGGCCGGATCGACCTCGGCATCGGCCGGGCGCCGGGCACCGACCAGGTGACCGCGCTGGCGCTGCGCCGCACCATGGAGGGCCTGTCCGCCGAGCACTTCCCGCGTGAGCTGGCCGACCTGATGAACTACTTCTCCGGCGCCGAGCCGGGCGCGATCACCGCGACGCCGGGCCGGGGGCAGTCGCCGCAGGTGTGGCTGCTCGGGTCCAGCGGGTTCAGCGCGCAGCTGGCCGGTCTGCTCGGGCTGCCGTTCTCGTTCGCGCACCACTTCAGCTCGCAGAACACGATCCCGGCGTTGCAGCTCTACCGGCAGAACTTCCGGCCGTCGCAGTGGCTGGACCGGCCGTACGCGATGGTGGCGGTCAACGCGGTCTGCGCGGAGACCGACGAGCGGGCCGAGTGGCTGGCCGGGCCGTCCGGGCTGTCGTTCCTGAAGCTGCGGTCGGGGCGGCCGGAGCCGCTCGTCACGCCCGAGGAGGCGGCGGCGTACCCGTACTCGGAGTTCGAGCGGGAGTTCGTCGCCCAGCGCCGCGACGGCCAGGCGACCGGCTCGCCGGAGACGGTGGCCCGGCAGCTCGGGGAGCTGCTGGAGCGCACCGGCGCGGACGAGCTGATGCTCACCACGATGGTGTACGACGTGGCCGACCGGGTCCGCTCGTTCGAGCTGATCGCCGAGAAGGTGGCGGGCGGGCTGCGCCAGGAGGGCTGAAACACGCTCTTCATAGCCACGTCACCGCACCGTCGCGCGGGACGCATAACTTTGTCCCCGGTGGTGGTACGGCATTCCCGGTCGGGACGGGTCGGGAATGCTGCGGTGTGGTGCACCGGGTCGCCGGCGGAGCGGATTCCGCGGCCGGCGACCCGGTGCCTGCCGTTTCAGCGCAGGTAGATGTTCGGCGCGGGCGGGGTGCTCATGCCGTCGCCCACGTAGAAGCCCGGGTGCGGCGGCTGGTTGTAGGCGGTGTTCTGCCAGGCCACCGCCACCCGGTACTGCGGGTCGTGCATCAGCGTCGGCAGGCGCAGGCCGGTGGTGACCGGCGTGCTGTAGATCCGTAGCGCGGTGCTGTCGGAGGTGCGCCACACCACCTCCTCGCGCCAGTCACCGAGCAGGTCGGCCGAGAGCGCCGGGGTGGACTTGGTGCCGTTGTTCGAGGCGACGCCGCTGCCGGTGAGCAGCCGGGTCTCGCCGCCGGTGCCGTACTTGTCGATCTTCGTGGCGTCGAGCAGTTCCCGGACCGGGTCGCCGTCCCACCAGATCAGGAAGTTCGCCGACGACGGTTTGCGCCCGACGTTCTGGCCCCGGGTGTTGAGCAGCCCGTCGACCGCGGACGACCAGGACTCCGCACCCGGGCTGCCCGCCCAGACGTCGGCGGAGACGCCGCGGCCGTTGTCGCCGCTGGGCGCGGTCTGCCAGATGATCTGCCCGGTACGCGCGTCGGCCATCCAGGAGCTGGGCTTGCTGCCGTCCTCGTCGACCTTGAACACCTCCAGGCCCGAGCGGGAGGGGTCGAGGTCGCCGACGTGCAGGGCGTCGCCGTGGCCGTTGCCGGTGGAGTACAGCAGCCGGCCGTTGTCGTCGATGGTGGCGGCGCCGTACACGATCTCCTGGCGGCCGTCGTCGTCCACGTCGGCCACGGAGAGCTGGTGGTTGCCCTGGCCGGCGGCGGCGCCGTTGCCGGAGGCGTTCGAGTCGAACGTCCAGCGCTTGCGCAGCGTGCCGTCGCGGAAGTCCCAGGCCGCGACGACGGCCCGGGTGTAGTAGCCGCGCGCCATGATCAGCGACGGGCGCTGCCCGTCCAGGTACGCGGTGCCGGCGAGGAACCGGTCGACCCGGTTGCCGTACGAGTCGCCCCAGGACGAGACGGTGCCGCGCGGCGGGTCGTAGTCGACTGTGGACAGGGCCGCGCCGGTGCGGCCGTCGAACATGGTCAGGTACTCCGGGCCGGCGAGCACGTAGCCGCTGGAGTTGCGGTGGTCGGCCGATCCGTTCCCGATCACCTGGCCGGTGCCGGAGCGGGTGCCGTCGGCGGTCTTCATGGCCACCTCGGCGTCGCCGTCGCCGTCGTAGTCGTACACCTGGAACTGGGTGTAGTGGGCGCCGGCGCGGATGTTGCGGCCGAGGTCGAGGCGCCACAGCCGGGTGCCGGTGAGCGTGTACGCGTCGACGTAGACGTTGCCGGTGTAGCCGGACTGGGAGTTGTCCTTGGCGTTCGACGGATCCCACTTGAGCACGAACTCGTAGCGGCCGTCGCCGTCGAGGTCACCCACGCTCGCATCGTTCGCCGAGTAGCTGTACCCCTCGCCGGCGGGGGTGGTGCCACCGGGCGGCGGCTGGATCGGCACGTCCAGCCAGCCGTTGGCGAACTGGAGCGCCGGGGCGGACGCCGCCTGCTCGGCGCCGTTCACCACGGCCCGCACGGTGTACGCCGATCCGGCCGCCGCGCCGCTGTCCAGGTATGTGGTGGCGCCGGTGACGGGGCTGCCGTTGACCTTGGTGCCGCCCCGGTAGAGGTTGAAGGCCACGCCCGAGGTCTCGGTGCCGAGCAGCCGCCAGGAGACCAGGTTCCCGCTGCCGGAGCGGACGCTGACCAGGCCCCGGTCGAGGTTCTCCATCTGCTTCGCGCCGGCCGGCGGGGTGGTCGGTGGGGGCGTGCTCGGTGGCGGCGTGCTGGGCGGGGGCGTGCTCGGTGGGGGCGTCGACGGCGGCGGGGTGGTGGACGGCGCGCCGGTGCAGGCGGTGCCGTTGAGCGTGAACGCGGCCGGGGCCGGGTTCGACGCGTTGTTCCACGAGCCGTTGAAGCCGAAGTTCGCCGTGCCGCCGGTGCCGATGGCCGCGTTGTAACCGGCGTCGCGGGCGCTGACCTGGGCGCCGGACTGGCTGACCGTCGCGTTCCACGCCTGGACGACCTGCTGGCCGGCGGCGAAGCTCCAGCCGAGGGTCCAGCCGTCGACCGGGTCGCCGAGGTTGGTCACTGTCACGTCGGCGCCGAAGCCGCCGCTCCACTGGTTGGTGATCCGGTAGTCGACCCGGCACGCGACGGCCGCCGCGGCGGCCGCCATCGTGGTGAGCGCGCCGGCCGACAGGGTGACCGCCGAGGCCGCGGCGAGCAGCGCGATCCGGCGGCGTGGGGTGGTGGGGTGCACGGGGAATGCCTTTCGCGGAGGTCAGGCACGTGACGAGGCCGGTCTGCCCGGACCGGCGGATACGTGCCCTGACGCGACGGGCGACGTCAACATATCGACGTCGGTGATTAGGCTCCGCGCTCCGTCAGCCTAGGTCACCGCCGGACGCCCCCACAAGCGCCGACGCTCGCCAGGCCCACCGAGGACGGGCGACACGGCGAGGCACGCCCGCTCCCGGGCCGAAGGCGCGGCCGGGAACCGCAGGCTCAGCCTTCGACGGCGGCGGCGAGCTTCCGCGACTCCGCAGCCTCGGCGGCGGCCCCCGACTCCGGGCCCTGCCCCGGCCTCGCGGCCTCCACCGGCTCGGCGGACTCCCCCGGCGCCGCAAGCTCGGCGGGGGCCCCCGGCCCGGCCGGCTCGGCGGGCGGAACCGTCTCGGCGGGGGAAGCGGAGGCGAGGGCCGCGTCGACGGTGGCGCGGGCCCGGCGGGTACGGCGCAGCGCGCGCACCGCCAGCCCGACGGCGACCAGCCAGGCGGCGCCGAGCAGCGCGTACACCACGACCGGCACCGAGCCGCCCACGCCGCCGGCGCTCAGCAGCGTGCGGGCGTTGGTCAGCACGATCACGCCGCCGATCACGGCGCCGAGCAGCTGGGCGGGGACGATGCGGACCAGCCACGCCGCGATCGGCGCGGCGATCAGGCCGCCGACCAGGAGCGCGGCCACTGTGGGCAGCAGGAAGCCCTCGGAGCCCAGGCCGATGAGGAAGCCGATGCTGGCCGCGCCGGCTACCACGAACTCGGAGGTGTCCACCGAGCCGATGACCTTGCGGGGTTCCATCCGGCCGGAGACCAGCAGGGCCGGGGTGGCGACCGGGCCCCAGCCACCACCGCCGGTGGCGTCGACGAATCCGGCGGCCAGGCCGAGCGGGGCGAGGAAGCGGCTGCGCAGCCGGCCGGCGGCGCGGTTGGCGCGCAGCGGCCGGGAGAACCGGACCAGCAGGTACGCGCCGAGCGTGAACAGGATGGCGGCCATCCACGGCGCCGCCGCCTCGGTGGAGATGGAGCTGAGGAACGTCGCCCCGGCGAACGCGCCGATCGCGCCGGGCAGCGCGATCCGGCCGACCACCTTCCAGTCGACGTTGCCGAAGCGCCAGTGCGAGACGCCTGCGGCGAGCGTGGTGCCGATCTCGGCCAGGTGCACCGAGGCGGACGCGGCGGCCGGCGCGACACCGGCGAACAGGAGAAGCGTCGAGGAGGTCAGCCCGTACGCCATGCCGAGCGCGCCGTCGACGAGTTGCGCGGCGAGCCCGACGAGGGCGAGGACCAGCAGCTTGCGCACGAGCGCCCCCTGACTTTTCGGTATCTCCTATCAACTTGGTCGACAATGCGGCACGGAGGCACCCTAGGTCAAGTCCCCCGTCCGGTTGGTAGGAGACGCCGGACGGTGTGGTCAGCTCCAGGCGCGCGGGTCGGCGGCCAGCTCGTTGACCCGCCCGGGCAGCGCGCCGGCGGCCACGTCGGCGATGGTGACCAGCTCGAGGATCTCCCGCTCGCTGGCCCGCAGCGCGATCCAGACGTCCTGCAACGCGCGGGCCGCACCCTGGTAGCCGAGCTGTTCCGGGCGCTGCCCGCGCACGTGCGCGAGTGGACCGTCGATGACGCGGATCACCTCGGCCAGGGAGATCTCCCCGGCGGGCCGGGCCAGCCAGTAGCCGCCCTCGGGGCCACGCTGGGCGTGCACGATGCCGCCCCGGCGCAGTTGCAGCAGGATGCTCTCCAGGAACTTCGGCGGGATGTCCTGCGCGCGGGCGATCTGCTCGGCGGTCACCGGACGGCTCCGCCCGGTGGTCCCCCCGTCCGCGACCGAGGCCAGCTCAGCGGCCGCGCGGAGGGCATAGTCGACCCGGGCGGAGAGACGCATACGGCCAGGTTAGTCCGCTGCGGTGGAGACCGGCCGCCCGACCCGCGCCCGGACGATCACCGATCGGGCGGTCAGTCGCCGACGCGCCGCAGCAGCCCTTCCTGTACGGCGCTGGCGATGTGCCGCCCGTCCGTGGTGAACATCCGGCCCGTGGCCAGGCCGCGGGCGCCGGACGCGGACGGGCTCCAGCAGTCGTACAGGAACCACTCGTCGGCGCGGAACGACCTGTGGAACCACAGCGCGTGGTCGAGGCTCGCGCCGACCACGCCGCCCGGCCCCCACACCTCGCCGTGCACCGACAGCACCGAGTCCAGCAGCGTCAGGTCGGAGGCGTACGTGAGGGCGCAGGCATGCAGCAGCGGATCGTCCGGCAGCTTGCCGTCCAGGCGCATCCACACCCGCTGGTGCGGTTCGGCCGGGCGGTCGCCGGGGCGGACCCAGCCGGGCTCGCCGACGTAACGCACGTCGATCGGGCGCGGGATCATCCCCCAGATGCCCAGGCGCTCCGGGTAGCGGGAGAGCCGGTCGGTCATGGTCGGCACGTCGTCCGGGCCGGGTACGTCCGGCGGGAGCGGGGCGTGGTGGTCCAGCCCCTCCTCCTGACGCTGGAACGACGCCGACATGAAGAAGATCGGCTTGTCGTGCTGCAACGCCACCGATCGGCGCACCGAGAAGGAGCGGCCGTCGCGGATGTTCTCCACCTGGTACTCGATCGGCTCGGCCGGGTCGCCGGGGCGCACGAAGTAGCCGTGCAGGGAGTGCACGGCCCGCTCCGCGTCGACGGTGCGGCCGGCCGCGACCAGGGCCTGGCCGGCGACCTGGCCGCCGTAGACCCGCTGCGGGCCCACCGGCGGGCTCATCCCCCGGAAGGTCATCTCCCCGGTACGGGCGAGGTCGAGCACCTCCAGCAGCTGGTCGACCGCCTCCTGCCCGGTCGCCCCCGCGCCACTGCTCACTGGAGCGCCCGCGCCGAGGCGGCGTCGACCAGCGAACCGAGCTGGTGCACGCGCAGCGTGTTGGTGGAGCCGGGGGTGCCGGGCGGGCTGCCCGCCACGATCACCACGTAGTCGCCCGGGTTGGCCCGGTTGAGGCCGAGCAGCGCCTGGTCGACCTGGCGGAACATGTCGTCGGTGTGCTGGACGAACGGCATCAGGAACGTCTCCACGCCCCAGGACAGCGCGAGCTGGTTGCGCACCTCCGGCACCGGCGTGAACGCGAGCAGCGGCAGGTCGCAGTGCAGCCGGGCCAGGCGCTTGACGGTGTCACCGGTCTGCGAGAACGCGACCATGGCCTTGGCGCCGATGGCCCGGGCGATCGAGGAGGCGGCGACGGTGAGCGCTCCGCCGTGCGTACGCGGGTCGTGCTGCAACCGGGGGACGGCGATCGAGCCGGCCTCCGTGGTGGTGATGATCTTCGCCATGGTGCTGACGGTGAGCACCGGGTACTTGCCGACGCTGGTCTCGCCGGAGAGCATCACCGCGTCCGCGCCGTCGAGCACCGCGTTCGCCACGTCGGAGGCCTCGGCGCGGGTCGGGCGGGAGTTCTCGATCATCGAGTCGAGCATCTGGGTGGCCACGATGACCGGCTTGGCGTTCTCCCGGCACAGCTGCACGGCGCGCTTCTGCACCAGCGGCACCTGGTCCAGCGGCAGTTCGACGCCGAGGTCACCGCGGGCGACCATGACCCCGTCGAAGGAGAGCACGATCGCCTCCAGGTGGTCGACCGCCTCCGGCTTCTCGACCTTGGCCAGGACCGGGCGGCGCACGCCCTCCTCGTCCATGATCGAGTGGACGAGCTTGATGTCCTCCGGCGACCGGACGAACGACAGCGCGACCAGGTCGACGCCGAGGCCGAGGGCGAAGCGCAGGTCCGCGGCGTCCTTGTCGGACAGGGCCGGGACGCTGACCGCGACGTTCGGCAGCGAGACGCCCTTGTTGTTGGAGACCGGGCCGCCTTCGGTGACCAGGCACCGGATGTCGTTGCCGGTGACGTCGCTGACCTCGACCGCGACCCGGCCGTCGTCGATCAACAGCCGGTCGCCCGGCTTCACCTCCTGCGGCAGCTTGCGGTAGGTGCAGGAGACGCGCTCCTTGGTGCCCACCACCTCGTCGCCGGTGATCACGACCGAGTCGCCGGTACGCCACTCGTGCGGGCCGTCGGCGAACCGGCCGAGACGGATCTTGGGGCCCTGGAGGTCGGCGAGCACGGCGACCGGCCGGCCGGCCGCCTCGGCCGCCTCGCGGACCAGCCGGTAGACCGATTCGTGGTCGGCGTGACTGCCGTGGCTGAAGTTGAGCCTCGCCACGTTCATGCCGGCTTCTACGAGCCCGCGGATACGCTCCGGGGAGGCGGTTGCGGGGCCGAGAGTGCAGACGATCTTCGCGCGGCGTGTCACGCCCATCAGGCTAGTCTCTCCTCCGGACCGGCCTTCCGGCCGACCCCTTGCGGACTGCGGAACATTTGTCCAACGACGCGCGTCAACCGCGTGGGCGGGCGGTAGGCGTACCGCACCGGAACGTCGTGTGGCGGGCATCGGCGACCGCGCGGTGAGAAATCGTACCGCTCCCCGTCACGGGCCGGCCGGGGGCAGGGTGGGCCGCCGCGCCGGGCCGGCCCTCCGTGGGCGGGCACTGGGTACGCGGCAGCGGGCGGTGCCGTCGCAGGGGCGCGCGAGGAGCCTCAGCTCTCCGTCTTGACCAGCGGGAACTCCAGCGAACCGGCCGGGCAGAGGAAGGTGAGCACCTCGACCCGGTAGAGCCCGGCCTGCACCGCCGGGTCGGCCTCCATGACGCTGCGGACGTCGTCCACCGAGCCGGTCCGGGCCAGGCCGAATCCGATCGGCGGGTCGGGTTCCCGGGCCGGGCCGTCGACGGACCCGTCCACGAGCACGATGCCGCGCCGTTGCAGCGCCCGCATGTGCTGAAGGTGCTCGGCCTGCAGCCGCTGCACGGTCTCGTCCGGCAGGGCCCGTCCCGAGGGCCCCGGGTAGAGCACGATGCACTCGTACGTGTCCAGCGCGAAGTCGAGCCGTGGCGTCGCGGCCATGCGCACCTCCTGACCACCGTCCCGCCCAGCCTCCCACGGCGGCCCGGTGCGCCGGGGCCGCTCGCCGCAACTACCAGTGCTTCGCCGCCACGATTCGGGGAATGTCCAGGGGCCGGGCGCAGCACCGCCCCGCGAGGCACGTACGAGCCCAGGAGGACCGCGATGGCGACCAGCACCCAGCCCGCCAAGGCGTCGGGCAGCTACCGGATCGGTGGTGACCTGCCGGTCGACCGCCTCGGCTACGGGGCGATGCAGCTCACCGGCCCCGGCGTGTGGGGCGCCCCGAAGGATCCGGCCGGGGCGGTACGGGTGCTGCGCCGCGCGTACGAGCTGGGCGTCACGTTCATCGACACCGCCGACTCGTACGGGCCGTTCGTCAGCGAGGTGCTGATCCGTGAGGCGCTGCACCCGTACGCCGACGACCTGGTCATCGCGACGAAGGCCGGGCTGACCCGCTCCGGCCCGGGTGACTGGCCGCCGGTGGGGCGCCCGGAGTACCTGCGCCAGCAGTGCGAGCTGAGCCTGCGCCACCTGGGCCTGGACTGCATCCCGCTCTACCAGCTGCACCGCATCGACGCGAAGGTGCCGCTGACCGACCAGCTCGGCGAGCTGGCGCTGCTGCGGCAGGAGGGCAAGATCCGGCACATCGGGCTGTCCCAGGTCAGCGTCGAGCAGCTCGAGGCGGCAAGGGCGATCGCGCCGATCGTGTCCGTGCAGAACCTCTACAACCTGGCCGACCGCAGCGCGGAGGACGTGCTGGAGCACTGCGAGCGCCACGATCTGGCGTTCATCCCGTGGTTCCCGATCGCCACCGGCGACCTGGCCCGGCCCGGCGGCCCGCTCGACGCGATCTCGACCGCGCACGGCGCCACCCCGGCGCAGCTCGCGCTGGCCTGGCTGCTGCGCCGGCCGCCGGTGATGCTGCCGATCCCCGGTACGTCGTCGGTGGCGCACCTGGAGGAGAACGTGGCGGCGGCCGGGGTGGAGCTGACCGACGACGAGTTCGAGGTGCTGGCGAGGACCGCCTGAGCCTGCCGCCGCCCGGCCCTTTCGCGGAATGTGATCGAGCAACTACTGTCAGAGGGATTCTCGCGAGTGGGGGTCCGCTGTGGAGGAGTTCGACTACGTCATCGTGGGGGCCGGCGCGGCGGGGTGCGTGCTGGCGAACCGCCTCACCGAGGATCCGGGGACACGGGTGCTGCTGCTGGAGGCGGGCGGCTGGGACCGCAGCCCGTACGTGCGGGTGCCGAAGGCGTTCTCCCGGCTGATGGACGACCGGCGCACCGCCTGGCACTACCCGGCCACCACCGGGCCGGGCCGCCAGGAAATCTGGCAGCGCGGACGGATGATCGGCGGCTCGACGTCGGTCAACGGCATGATCTGGAGCCGCGGCGCGGCCCGGGACTGGGACGCCCTCGCACCGCTGGGCTGGGGCTGGTCCACCATGTCGCAGGTGTTCCCGCGGCTGGAGGACCACCCGCTCGGGCCCGCCCCGCACCGGGGCACGGGCGGCCCGGTGCGGCTGTCCATCGCCACCGGCACCGACCCGCTCGCCGAGGAGATGGTGGCCACCGGCGCCGAGCTGGGCTGGCGCCGCGCCGACGACCTGGACGCCCACGACGACGAACGGATCGGCTACCCAACCGCCACCATCCACGCCGGACGCCGGGTCAGCGCCGCCGACGCCTTCCTGCACCCGGTGCGACGCCGGCCCAACCTGACCGTCGAGGTCGGCGCCGTCGTCCTGCGGGTGCTCGTCGAGGGCGACCGGGCGACCGGCGTACGGGTGGCGCACGGCGGCCGGGAGACCGAGTACCGGGCGGCCGGTGAGGTCGTCCTCGCCGCGGGCGCCCTCGCGACCCCGCACCTGTTGCAGGTCTCCGGCATCGGGCCCGCGGACACGCTGCGCGCCGCCGGGGTGCCGGTGCTGCTCGACCGGCCCCGGGTCGGCGCGGGGCTGCGCGAGCACCGGTCGATCGTGCTCCAGTACCGCCTCGCCGAACCCGGCGGCCACAACATGACCATCGGCAGCCCGCTCGGGCAGGCCCGGGCCACGCTGCGCTGGCTGCTCACCGGGGGCGGCCCGCTCGCCCTGCCGGTGCTGGACGTGGCGGCCCACCTCAAGTCCCGCCCGGAGCTGGAACGCCCGGACGCGCACCTGCTGATGGCGCCGTTCTCGGCCGCCCCGCCGCGCCCGGGCAGGGCGCTGGAACTGGAACGGGAGCCGGGCGTGATGTGCCTGGGCACCGTCACCCGGCCGGACAGCGAGGGCAGCCTGACGATCACCGAAGCGGACCCGCGTACGCCGCCGGCCGTCGTGGCGAACTACCTCACCACCGAGCACGACCGGCGGGTGGCGGTGGATCTGTTCCGCCGGATGCGGGAGTTCTTCGGCACCGGTCCGATCGCGAAGCGGATCCAGGCCGAGACGGTGCCCGGGACGGCGACCACGACCGACGCGGAGATCGTCGAGGCGGCTGTGGCGCGCGGCTACTGCGGCTACCACGCGATCGGCACCTGCGCGATGGGCGCCGGCGACGAGCACGTGGTCGACCCGCGGTTGCGGGTACGCGGCGTGGACGGGCTGCGGGTGGTCGACGCGTCGGTGCTGCCGGTGATGGTGGCCGGCTGGACCAGCGCACCGGTGACCGCGCTGGCCTGGCGGGCCGCCGACGTGATCACGGGACGGGACGCGGGCTGAGCGACGGCCCGCCGGCCTCGGACCGCGGGCGGCCCGGCCGGACGTGCCCGGGTCCGCGCGGCGGCGGGCCCGGGCACGTGTGTCAGAGCGCGAAGCAGTTCGGCTGGACCGGGGCGCCGGCGAGCACCTGGCGCACCGCTGTGTACGTGGTGCCGTCCAGCACCAGCCCGAGGTGGCCGACGACCCGAAGCGGGCACCACGCCTGCACCAGGATGTTCGTCGCGCCGTCGGCGAGCAGGGCGTTGTCGACCGGCCGGACCAGTTCGTCCTGCCAGGTGCGCACAGTGGCCCAGCGCACCGGGCCGGGGGTGTCGTCCCCGGCGTTGAGGTCGGCCAGGAAGCTCGACCCGATGCTCATCTGCTGGCAGGCGATCACCCCCGCACAGCTGCCCAGCCCGAGGAAGGCGACCAGATTGGCGACGTACGTGCCGTACTGCGGGCTGCCCAGGCTGACGTACTGGTCGACTGTGGCCGTGCCGCCGAGGTACTTGACGTACCAGCGGCTGACCAGGCCACCCTCGGAGTGGCCGACCAGGTCGACGCGGGCCGCACCGGTGGCGGTGCGCACCCGGTCCACGTAGGACGACAATGCCCGGGCGGACTCGCGGATGTCACCGAGGCCGAGGTTCGGCAACTGGAAGATCGAGACCCGGTAGCCGTCGGCGCGCAGCCGGGCGGCGATCGGCTCGTACGCGATGGAGATTCCACTCAGGCCACCGACCACGATCACCGGGTCGGCGGCCGCGGCGGCGGCCCGTTGCGCGGCGGTGGCGACGGTGGCCGTGTTCGACGGGGCGGGGGGTTCCGCGGCGGCGGCCTGGGCGGCGGCCGGGACGAGCAGGACGGTTGCGGCGGTGGTGGCGGCCAGGATCGTTCGGAGCAGCATGGGCTGCACCTCCGGGGGGAGGTACCCGGGCGGACCCGGGGGGACGGGTGGGATCCGATCGATCGTGGACACGATGATGCGTGTCCGATTTCACACACGTCAATGAAAAGTTACGCGGCGGTAACCCTTGTCGCGCCCTGCGCGCAAACCGGCATGCCGGACCGGGCTCAGTTGCCCAGCGCCTGGACCTTCGCGATGGTCTCCTGCACGTGCTGCCGGGCCGGCTCCCCGCCCTGCGCGGCCTGCGCCAGCGCCTGCCGGTACGAGTCGATGACCCCGATCAGCGGGCCCGCAGTGGCCCCCTCCAGCGCGCCCGCCACGAGCGCCCGCGCCTCGGCCGCGTCCTGCGCGGCAGCGGCGGTGCGTGCCTTGGCCTCGTCCAGCTTCTGTGCCGCCGCCGCCAGCCTGGCAATGATCTCCGCCGCGCTCACACGCCCTCCCCAGCTCACCCGCCCCGCGCGCAGCCTACCTCCCCGTCCGGCCCCATCGCCTTCGCGATCTTGCACTTTCCGCCCGTCCGAAAGCCACAAATGCCGCGCGCCAGGGGCCGCAACTCCATGACCGACGGAGGGAAGGGGGCAGCGTCAGCGGAGCAGGCGGAACAGGAGGAGGTAGAGGCAGAAGAAGGACGGGGAGACCAGGGCGCAGATCACGAAGCCGAGCGGCACATACCGTCCGGCCGGCGGCGCGTCGCCCTCCACCACCGGGCGGCCCCACCGGGCGAGCACGACCTGACCGGCCCCGAAGGACAGCAGTGGCACGCCGGCGCAGGACATCGCCGCCACCAGGTCCAGCCCGGCCACCGGCAGCGACGAACCCACGATCGCGATCAGCATCAGCAGCGAACCGGCGAGCGCGCAGCCCGCGTACACCACCACCGCCCGCGCCGGCGCGGACCAGGTGGGCAGCAACACCGGCGTGCGGGCCAGCGCGTCGGCCCGCTGCCCGTACCCATCGGCCTCCTCGGCGAGCCGGCCCGCCGCCGCCAGCTCCGCCGCCGGGTCGCCGGCCCGCGGCGCCGGAACAACCCCCGAGGGGTACGCCCCGACATCCGGCCGCCCCGGCGCGCCGGCTGCGCCGCCGGACACCCCGTCCCCCGGTCCGGGCGCGGGACCGGGCGCTCCCCCACCGGCCACCATCGCCGGTGCCGGCGCCTCCGCCGGGACCGACGTCATCGGCACGCCGATCGCCTGCCCCAGCCGGTCGAGGTGCTGCCCCTGGGCGGCGAGCCGCTGCCCGAGCGTGTCGACGGCGCTCTGGAGGCCACGGCGGCGCTCCGCCTCGGCGGCGATCTCCCGCTCCCCGCCCCGCTGCCGGGTGGACAGCTCCCGCAGCAGCGCCGCGTACTCGTCGAACCCACTCACGTCAGCTCACTCCCGGCGGCGAACGGCACGATCAGCGCGGTGCGGTGCTCGTGCCGGTCGACGAGCAGGGCACGGCCCTCGCGCGGGACGTACGCGAGGTCGTGCACGCCGAGGTGCAGGCCCAGGTCGGCGGCGGGCACGTTGAGCGCGACCAGGCCGGTCACGTCGTCGCGGTGCCCGCTGCCGCCGAGGTCGTCGGCGAGCCGGCGCAGCCCGCGCCACCAGCCGAGCACGTGCACACCGCGCGCGGGGCCCTGGCGCAGCGCGGCGCGCAGGTCGTCGTACCCGGAGCGGAACGTCGCCGGATCGGAGGCGGCGAGCGTCGTGGCGGCGGCGTCCATCCCGAACACCACCAGGTAGGTGCGCCCGGAGGCCGGGGCGTCGCCGGTTGCGGCCTCGGCGAGTTCGGCGCGCAGCGCGCCGGCGTCGAGGCGCCGGACCGGGTGCCCGGCGGCGGCGAGCGTCATGGCCAGGTCGTCGGCGGCGTCAGTGGTGCCCGGCGCCAGCGGCGCGAACAGGAACCGGGCGGTGCCGGGTGCGTGCTGGCGGGCCAGGGACAGGGTGGCCGACCGGAGCACGTCGGCACCGGCCGCAGCGGTGCCGACCACTGCCAGATGCCGGCCGGGGCTGGCGTCGAGCGCGAACCCGGCCGGGCTGCCGGGGACGTCGACCACGCGGCCGACGAGCGCGTACGGCGGGTCGGCGCCCGGTGCCAGCGCCGTCCAGGCGGGGTCGTCGGTGAGCCGGGGCGTCTCGTGTCCCCGGAAGACGGCCGGCGGGCGCGCCCCGGCCGGTCGGGCCGCGTGCAGCTCGTGGCGCAGGGCGGCGAGGTCGGCCGACGCGGCGTGCGCGTCCGGGAACCGCACCTCCACGTCCACGCCCGGCGCGCCCGCGCCGGTGTTCACCACGGCGGCGCCGACTGTGAGCCCGCGTGCGGCGTCGTTGCGCGGGTCCAGCACGGCGTCACCGCCGGGCAGCGCGATCCGCAGCGGGAACTGCCCGAAGATGGCCTCGGCCCGGCCGTAGAGCGCCTCGATCCCGGTGGTGCTCTGGCTCGCCAGCACCAGGTGCAGGCCGTACGAGCGGCCCTTGCGGGCCAGCTCCTCGATCAGGTCGACCGCCTGGCGGGCCAGCGCGTCGTTGCCGGCGAACAGCACGTGGAACTCGTCGACCACTGTGACGATCCGGGGCGGCCGGGCGTTCGGCGGCAGGTCCGCCAGCCGGCTGACGCCGTGCCGTTTGAGCAGGTCGGCGCGGCGGCCCAGTTCGGCGCGCAGCTCGCGCAGGACCGCCACGCCGTACTCGCGGTCGGACTCGATGCCCACCGCGTCGGCGTGCGGCAGCCAGGACGGGTCACGGCCGGTGGGCACGAACTCGGTGAAGCTGACGCCCTCCTTGAAGTCGAGCAGCATCAGCCGCAGCTCGGCCGGGGAGTAGCGGGCCGCCAGCCCGTAGAGCACGTCGAGCAGCAGGACCGTCTTGCCGGCGCCGGTACGCCCGCCGATCAGCCAGTGCGGGGTGGCGTCGTCGAACGCCACGCTCAGCGGCCCGCGGCCGGCCCGGCCGAGCACGGTACGCAGCCCGGAGGCGGCGGACCCGGCCCAGCGCTGCGCCGGGAGCAGGTCGGCGAACGTGACGCCGTCCTGGCCGGCGGCCTCGGCGTACCGGCGGGCCAGCGCGGTCACGGTGGCGTGCGACGGGTCGCCGTCGAGCACCACAGGCGCGGCCAGCCCGCTGCCGTCGGTGCTGAACGGGCGTCCGGGCGGGTCGCCGACGAGCGTGTACCGCTCGGTGACGCGCAGCTGGGTGGTGGCGCCCAGCGGTGGCGCGGCGGTCGGCCCGGCCGGTGGATGACCGGCCAGCAGCACGCAGACCGCAGCGGCCGGGCCGGCGTGGGTGAGCGCGGCCAGGCGGGCCAGTTCCCGGGGCGGCGGCGCGGACGCGGCGACCACCACCAGCAGCTCGCGGTCCTCCGGCGCGGATCGCTGGGCGGTACGCGCGTGCCGCTCGGCCGCGTCGAGCAGGGCCGTCGTCTCCGCCTCGGTGGTCGCCGCCGGGGCGAGCACCCCGGCGTCGTGCAGCGGGCGCAGCGGCAGGAACGCCGCGCCGAAGGCGGCCTGGTCGATGCCGGCCACCCGGATCGCGCCGGCCGGGGCGGCGGTCAGCAGCCGTACCACCACCGCCCGCAGCAGCTCGCCGACGCGCGGGTCACGGGCGTCCGCGTCGACCGCCAGGTGCGCGCCCGCCCCCACCGGCACGAGCACCGGGAACGCGCCGTCGACAGTGGTCGCCGCGCCGAGGCGTACCGGAACGGGGTGGGTCGCGACGCGGGCCGTGCCGGGCACCGCGGCGGCCAGCTCACCGCCGAGGCGGGCCAGCCGCGCGACCAGCTCGGGGCTGCCCACGGGTGCCGGGCCGGCGGCGCCCAGCAGCCGCCGGGCCGCCTCCCAGTGCCGCACCGCCCGCCGATGCCGATCGACCGCCTGCCGGTACGCCGCCGCGAGTCTGCCCACCGTCCGCCCTCCGACGTTTGCGATCGAGGGGAACCCTAACGGACGCGCGCCGCACCGGCACGGTGCGCTCCGCACCGGGGATTCGTCCACTGTTCACCCGGCGTCGGGCGGGCGCGCCGCCCGCCGTTCCCCAGGCCCGGTTTGCCTTCCCTCAGCGAACCGTGCAAAGGAAGGCGACGACGTGACCACCTCACCTCTTTCCCGGCGGTCCCTGCTGCGCGGCGGCGCGGCCGGCGGACTCGGCATCGTGGTGGCCGGCAGCCTGGAGGCCATCGCCGGACCGGTCGCGGCCCGGCCCGCGTGCCGCCCCGCCGCCGGCTACGGCGACCTGGTGCCGGACCCGGCCGGCCTGCTGGCGCTGCCGCCCGGCTTCTCGTACACCGTCGTCGCGCAGGCGGGCGCGACGCTGCTGGAGTCCGGGCAGCCCACCCCGAGCGACGCGGACGGCACCGGCTGCTTCCGCGGCCCGCACGGCTCGGTGCTGGTGAACAACCACGAGATCGGCGGCGACGAGCCGTACCCGGTGCCGGCGCTGCCCGGCCTCACCTACGACCCGGGCGCCCGCGGCGGCACCACCACCATCGAGGTGGACCGGCACGGGCGGCGGCTGCGCGAGTACGTCAGCGTGGCCGGCACGCACAACAACTGCGCCGGCGGCATCACCCCGTGGGGCACGTGGCTGACCTGCGAGGAGACCGAGCAGCGGGCCGGTGGGCGGTACCTGAAGGACCACGGGTACGTCTTCGAGGTCGACCCGCACGACCGGTCCGCCAACACCGGCCCGCTGCCGCTGACGTTCCTCGGGCGGTACTCCCACGAGGCGGTGGCGGTCGACCCGTACACCCACTCGATCTACCTGACCGAGGACGCGAGCGGGCCCAACGGCCTGTACTTCCGGTGGACGCCGCCGCCCGGCTTCCGGGCCGGCAAGGGCGCGCTGCGGGCGCTGGCCCAGCGGCCGGACGGGGGGAGCCTCGCCGCGATGCGCTGCCTGCGCGGCGACGCGCACGTGGCCGACCTGTCCGAGGCCACCACGCCCGGCACCCGGTACCGGGTGGAGTGGGTCGAGGTGCCGGACCGCGACGCGCGGACCGTGTCGGTACGCAAGCAGTTCACCGACGCGGAGGTGACCCGCAGCCGCAAGCTGGAGGGCGCCTGGTGGGGCGACGGGGGCGCGTACTTCGTGGCCAGCTACGCCCGCCACGACGACGGCAGCGCGAACGAGCACGACGGCCAGGTGTGGTTCTACGACCCGCGCCGGCAGACCGTGACGCTGAAGACCGTCTTCGGGGTGAACACCGACCCGGAGGCCGACACCGGCAACTACGACGGGCCGGACAACATCACCGTCTCGCCGTACGGCGGGGTGATCCTGGCCGAGGACGGCGAGGGGGTGTCGCACCTGGTCGGCGTCACCGAGCAGGGCAAGGCGTACCCGCTGGCCCGCAACGAGCTCAACGACAGCGAGTTCACCGGACCGACGTTCAGCGCGGACGGGCGGACGCTGTTCGCCAACATCCAGTCACCGGGGTACGTGTTCGCGATCACCGGCCCGTGGGGGCGGCCGAGTAACGCGCATCGTTGAGACGGCGGCGGCCGGCGGTTCCCAGGCGGGAATCGCCGGCCGAGCAGTGCCGGTATGCGACGGACGTCCCATTCGATACAGCTGCGCGGGTCGCCTGGCCAGGCGGATCATCGGTACGCTCTGAGCAGGGCCGATGAAGGAGGTGTCCCCCGATGGCCAACGCACACGATGTCGCTGCAGCAGTGCTCGCCGAGGTTGGTCGGGTCACGGCCATGAAGCTGGAGAAGCTCGTCTACTACTGCCAGGGGTGGCACCTGGCCCGTACCGGAGCACCGCTGTTCGCCGAGCCGATCGAGGCCTGGCGGGAAGGCCCTGTCGTCCCCCTGCTCTACCGGCAGCACCGCCAGCAGCTCTACGTGTCGGACTGGCCGCTCGGGAACGCCTCCCGGCTCACCGACGCCCAGCTCGACTGCGTCCGCTGGGTCACCCGCGAGTACGGAAAATTCTCGGCGGCTGAGTTGTCGACCATGACGCACAACGAGTTGCCGTGGCGAGCCGCTCGGGGGGCGCTGCCCGAGTCCGCCAGTTCCTCCGAACATCTCGACATCGACCTGATGCGGACCTACTACGCGAGGCAGATGGCGAGCACGGAGACAGCTGTCGCTCTGGCCACCGCGAACGCCGCGATCGAGGGCGAGGAGTTCGACGAGGACTGGCAGGAGCGCCTTCGCGATGTGGCCTCGGGTCTGGTCAGCGCCGAGGATCTGATCGCCGAAGAGATCGCCCGCCTTCGCAAATGATCGATCCGTACTGCTGGCCGGGTACGGATTGCCTGGTCAACAAGTTGGGCCTGAGGGATGCCGCCGCCTGCGCGCCTTCCTGCGCCAGCTCGGCGCCGCGGCCGGCTACCTGCTCGACTGGTCGGAACTCGACGCGGCGGACAACATCGCGGCCTGCGTCCAGCACCTGAACACCGGCGAGACGGACCTCCTGAGGGCAGCGCTCGATCCGGTCGTCCGACGGATCAGCTGAGCCACGTCCCTCAGTCGTAGATCATGGAGGGATATGGCCCCTGGAAGGGCCCTCCGCTTCCAAGATCTGGCAGCCCTCAGGTACCCGACGACCGGGAGACCACCGCTGCTCCACCTGGGCTGGTTGCCTCCCCGCGCGAGCGCAGCCCTCGGCGGAGACGGCCATCCCCCCGCCGGGCCAGTTCGGCATCGAGATCCTCAGCGAGCGTCGGTGCTGGTTCCTCGCCGCTCACTGACGCCGATCTCCTTGGCCAGGCCGACGAACCCCTGCCAGGCAGCCGGCTCGAAGGCCAGTATCCCGCCGGCCCGGTCCTTGGTGTCCCGGACCAGCACGACGCCCGTGAGGTTGTCGGCAACCTCCACACAAGAGCCGCCGTTGTTGCCGCTCTTCGTGCTCTTGCGCCATCGCGCACCGGTCATGTCCATGATCCTGCCGCTTCCCTGATCAGGTCTAGTGACTGGGTTCGGGAGAGTGCCTCGCCCCTGATGCGCTCCCACCTACGGCTGAGCGTAGCAACGGCCGCAGCCTCATTAAGGAGCTGCGCGGACGCCTGGCTGTCGACGTGCGCGACATGTTCACCGGTGGGCAGTTCGGCGAGGATGAAGCCACCACCGAGCCCCGGATACATGCCGACGCCCCTCGGCACGACGTGTATCTGCACACCGGGCAGGGTTGCGTAGCGGACCAGGTGCTCAAGCTGCTCCCGCATCAGCTCACGGTCACCGTAGGCCGACTGATGCAGCACACCCTCGAAGATGACCGCGACGACCAGGGGCGGCCGGTCCCGACGGAGGATCGCCTGTCGTTCGATCCGCGAGGCAACCAGTTCGTCGGCCTCCGCCGAGGTCAGCGCCTCGCCCGTGAGTGTGGCCCGCGCGTACGCCTCCGTCTGCAACAGGCCGGGGACCCACGTGTGCTCGAACCAGCGGATCGCCACGGCATCCCGTTCCCAGTCTACCCATTCACGCAGCCACGGCGGCTCGCGGCGCTTGAGGACATCGGGCCAAAGGTCCCCGACGTCCCGCCCGAGGAGCGCGGCCACCTGCGCACGTCGGCGAGGTTGCGGGACACGTCCCGGGGAGATCCAACGGGCCGCTGTCTTCGGATCCACGCCGGTCTGAGCTGCGAGGCTCTCCGCCGTTTCGCCAGCTTCGGCCATCGCCACCTGGAGCGCGTGATTCATCCTTCCTCCCCTATGGACGTCCAGGACACCCCGACACCATACGACAACGCTGTGTATTGGTCCCGTAGCCGTCGGCAAGGTGGCGTACAGGTGATCCAGCCAACGTCCCAAGGGGGAGTCCGTGCCCGACGACAAGCTGAAGGCGAGGCGTGCCAGCGCACCGCCGACCACGCCGACGGATGCTCGCCCGATCAAGGCGGGGGATCTCCTACGCCTCGACCGCACGGCGAGCGTGCAGTTCTGTCGCCCGATCACCGTTCGGGTGATCCGGGAGATCGCGGATCGCCACACGTACGACGGCTGGACGTGGATCGAGGCGTACGAGCTGAACGCCAAGGGCGACGCGGTCGCCAAGCGGGAGCTGTTCGTCCAGCCGGCCGGGCTGCACTGGCTGGACGGCCGGGCGGGTGAAGGCGCGGTCGTCGGCCGCCGTGTTCGGACGGCCACGCGGAAACGGGTGCCGGCGTGAGCACCGGCGCCCGTCCGCACCTGCCGGTGCGCCCGCTCTGGATCTGCAAGCGCTGCGCTCACCCGTGGCCGTGCGCGGAGGCTCGGCTGGCGCTGCTCGCCGAGTACGCGGCTGATCGCCTCGCCCTGTCGGTCTATCTGTGCGGGCAGCTCTACGACGCAGCTCAGGAGCTGCATCGCCTCAACCCGCACGAGTCACCGAGCCCGCAGGCGCTGTTCGCCCGCTTCGTCGGCTGGGCTCCGTTGCGCTCGCCGCCGCTTGCATGAGGTCAGGCGCTCGTGCCCATGAATCTTGGTACGCGGGCGCCCCTCGCGGGGCGCGCGCGTACCAAGATCTCGCCTAGCGTGGGGCGACGCGGCAGCCGGGGTCGGGGCCGGCGTCGGCGACGCCGCAGTGGAACACCTCGACCGGGGCGGCGTCCACGTCGGGCACCTTCGCCACGGTGAGCAGCGCCAGCCGCTTCGCGACCGGTTCGCCGGAGTCCGGGGCGTACCGGATGAGGCCGCTGACCCCCGGGTAGCCGCCGGCGGCGTTCTGCCGCAGCACCTCGGCGTGCACCCCGACCGGATTGACCGAACGGGGCTCCCAGCGGCGGCCGGTGTCGGCGTGGCGCAGCCGGGCGGCGAGGCTCTCCAGCGCGCGTACCGTCATCATGGTGGCGTCGTAGGCCAGGCTGACCCGCTCGCCGACCGGCGGGCCGGCCCCGGCACGGCAGCGGGGCGGGTCGAGCAGGCCGTCCGCGCCGATCCAGGTGAGGAAACTGCCGCGGGCGTCGTCGCGCCCGGCCTGCGCGGCCCGCAGCGACGCGCAGGTGGCCAGCGCGGCCTTCGACACGTACGTGACCGGCAGGTTGCCCGGCGCGCTGGCGCGCAACCCCGGGTTGGCCATGTAGCGGTTCACCGAGTCGTCGGCGACCAGGTGCCGGGGCGGGTTCGCGCCGCACTCCTTGAGCGCGCGCATGAACCCGTCGAACTCGGACCAGCGGCCGGCGAAGAAGAGCATCCCCGGGTAGCCGCACTCCTGAGTGAGCCGCCGCCCGCTGCGCCACTCGTCGAGCCGGGTGATCCGGTCCCCGAAGCGCTCCCGCAGGCCGTCGACGAGGGTGGCGACGTACAGGTCGTCGGCGAGCGAGCTGCCCTCGCCGGTGGTCCAGTAGACGTGCGCCTCCCCCACCCGCAGCACCTGCCGGGCGTACGCCTCGACCATCCGGGCCTGATCCCGGTTCGGCGCCGACATGGCCAGGTAGAGGCTGGAGTTGTCGTCCATCCGGTCGGCCGACAGCGTGGGGGCGAGTACCGGCAGGCCGACCCGGTTGAGTTCGCGCAGTGCGGCCGCCGTGCTGGTGCGGCTGTCCACCAGCCCGACCACGCCGAGCAGGGTCGGGTCGTCGCGGGCCAGCCCCTCCAGCATCCGCACCGCGTCGTCGGCGTGCCGCATCTGCCGCCCGGCGTTCGCCACCACGATGTGCAGCAGCGCCGCGTCGTCCGCCGCCGCCGACTCCTGCAGCAGGGCGTACTGGGCGGTGGCCATGCCCTCCAGCTCCTCCCGCTCGGAGACGTAGGACTCCTCGTCCGCCCGGGTCCGGTTGCCGGTGAGGCTGCCCAGGTAGACCAGCGTCAGGTAGGGGCGGCGGTGCTCGCTGCGCCGCCACACCTCCTCGGCGGCCCGGTTCTGGGCGAAGATGCGCCGCTGCACGGCGCGCAGCCGGTCCTGCCCGGGTTCGCTGTTGAAGACCTGCCCGGCGGTGTCGCTGTAGCCGACGCACTCCCCGCCGACGAGCCGGACGGCGACCCGGTCGGTGGGCCAGGGGCGGCAGTCCGGCGCCCACCGCCCGTGCGCCCACAGGCCCAGCCCGGCGACGAGCGCCAGGGCCACCGCGGCGGGCAGGAACCGCCGTGCCCACCAGGGCGGGTCGGGCGCGGCAAGGGCCGGCGGCACGCCTCCCACCGGGACGTCGACGTCCCGGTCGTCCGCCTCCAGCAGCATCAACCAGGCGCCGGGGCGGCGCAGCCGGCGGTTCTCCGGCAGCGCCTCGGCCCACTCCTCGTACGCCTCCTCGGCCTGGGCCAGCGGCCGGGAAGCGGCCGGTTCCGGCGGCGGGTCGGCGGCGACCGCGACGACGAGCAGCGGGTCGTTGCGGCCGGTCTCGTTGCGCACCTCGTCGACGAGCCGGACCAGCGTGTGCCCGACGTTGTCCGGCCGCGCGCCGTCGAGCACCAGCACCGGATAGGCGGTGCGGCGCCAGTCCCCGGGCCGCCAGAACCGCCGCCGGTACGCCAGGCGCAGGTCCTCCAGGAACGCGTGCAGCAGCAGCTTCTCCACCTGGGCCGGGTGTTCGCCGTCGCGCCAGCCGGCGGTGAGCCGCTCGGCGAAGCCGAGGAACGTCACCGACTGCCGGGGCGCCAGGTACTGCTGGCGCATGAACCAGCTGTACTGCCGTCCCACGAGCGGCACCCGGCCGGAGACGGCGATCCGGAACACGACGCTGGGCACGGCCCGCCACAGCAGCCAGAGCAGCAGGTGCAGCGCGGTGCCGAGGCCGGAGTCCCCGCCGACCTGGGGGTCGTCACCGGCCCGCCGTCCCCGCCAGTCCCGCAGCCGGCGCACCAGCGCGGCCCGGCCGCTGTCGGCGGCGTCCAGGTCCACGGCGAGCGTCTGGTGCATCAGCCAGTCCGCCAGCGGGTAGTGCCGGAACCGCAGCCGGGGCGCGCCGAACGCCTCCACGGAGAGCTGCCGGTGCAGCTCGCGCAGCACGGCCGCGACGTCGTCGCCGGCGGGCCGGCCGGTCAGGTCCAGCACCACGTGCGGCACCCGGCGCCCGGCCCGGCGCGCCGCGAAACGCCGCAGCAGGGCCGCGACCGCGCCGTCCCCGGCCGGCCGGACCAGCCAGAGCAGCGGGAGCCGGCGGTCGCCGCGCCGGGGGCGCCGCAGCAGCCGGGCCAGCAGGGTGAGCAGTTCCGGGCCGCCGGCCGGGAGCTGCTCCCGGAGCGGCCGTGACCGGATCACCGGTTCGCGCATGGTCACCTCCGGGTCACGCGGGGCGTCGCACCATTGTCGACGTTCGATGCAACCCGGCAGGGCGGGGCCCCGCTCGACGGACGGATGCCGGGCGGGGCCCCTCCTCGCGTGCGGATCAGCCGATGGCTGCGGTCAGCGCGGCCAGGTAGCCGTAGCGGTAGCCGCTGGCGTTCGGGTGGTACGCCTCGATGACGCCGCTGACGTCACGGATCCACGGTTCGGCGGCGCACACCCCGTGCCCGGCGAAGTACGGCCGCGCGTCGACGAAGGTGCCACCGGCCGCGGCGGCCCGGCCGGCGATGACGCCGTTGAGCGTGTCGGCGGCCTGGTTGAGGATGGTGCGCTTGTAGCTGCTCATGGCGAGCAGTCCGCAGTAACCGGTCTCGAACAGCCGCGGGTAGCCGAGCACCACCAGCCGGGCGTTCGGGGCCCGGTTGCGGATCGCGGTGTACGTGGCGTCGAGCCGGCCCGGCAGCGTCGCGGTGGCGAACGCCTTCGCCTCGTTGACCGCGCTCTCGCAGGTGGACGTGCTGCCGAAACGGCAACTGGTCATCACGTCGGCGAAACCGGCGTCGTTGCCGCCGATGGTGATGGTGACGAGCGTGGTGCTGCTGCCCAGCTGGCCGACCTGGTTGTTCAGCACGTCGGCGGTGACCGCGCCGCCGCAGGCCGGGAACTTGAAGCTGGTGACCGAATGGGCCGCGGCCCAGAGCGGGGCGTACGACTTCTGGCTGCGCAGGCAGGTGGACAGGTCGTACGGGCCGGCGCCGACCCCGGAGGAGTAGGAGTCGCCGAGGGCGACGTAGTTGACGGTGGCCGCCCGGGCGGCGCCGGGCAGGAGCACGGCGCCGAGGACGGCCGCCAGTACGGCGGCGAGCGCGGTACGGACGCGACGGGACATGACAGAGCCTCCACGGGACAGGGTGGTGGAGCCCGTTGACCGCGCGCGTGGCCGAGGGATCGGTGCTGTTACTGGTCGGTAATGCTATCGAAACATTTGCCGAAATAGAACAGCCGAGCTCGGCGAGCAGGGGAAGATTCGTTCACATGCGTCGATCCGGTTGCCGGTGACGCCGCAGCGCGACCCGCCGCGCGACGCGCCCGCCGCGCGGCGGGCGCGGCGCGACCGCCGCGCGGACGGCGATGTTAAGAAGGGCCCCCTCCTCTACCCGAGGCGTTAAGAGGGGGCCCTTCCTTTCAGCGGGCGGCGAGCGGCTGGCGGGCCGGGTCGACCGGGGCGGGCAGCTCGCCCACCCCGCCCAGGTACGCGTGGATCGCCGCCGCGGCGGCGCGTCCCTCGGCGATCGCCCAGACGATGAGCGACGCGCCCCGGTGCATGTCACCGGCGACGAAGACGCCGTCGGCGGCCTGCCAGTCCGGGCGGGCGTCGACCGCGCCGCGGGCGTTGCGGGTCACCCCGAACTGGGCCAGCAAGGGCTGCTGCTCGGTGCCCTCGAAGCCGATGGCGAGCAGCACCAGATCGGCCGGGATCTCCCGCTCGGAGCCGGGCAGCGGGGTGACGATGCGGCGGCCGTCCACCTTCTCCACTGTCACCTCGGCGATCCGGACGGCGCGGACCTGGCCGGTGCCGTCGTCCACGAACTCCTGCACCGCGACGGCGAACACGCGCTCGCCGCCCTCCTCGTGCGCCGGGTAGTTGCGCAGCAGCCACGGCCAGGTCGGCCACGGGTCGCGGGCGGCGTCGCGCTCGGTGGGCGGCTGCGGGTAGAGGTCGAGCTGGTGTACGCCGGCCGCGCCCTGCCGGTGCGCCACACCGAGGCAGTCCGCCGCGGTGTCGCCACCACCGATGATCACCACGTGCTTGCCGGCGGCGTCGATCGGTGTGCCGTCGGGCAGCGTCGCCAGCGCGGGCCGCCCGTCCCCGGCGGCGGCCACGACCCGGTTCGCGGCCACCAGGTGCGCCATCGCCTGGTGCACGCCACGCAGCGCCCGGCCCGGTGTCTCGGGGGTGTCCCGGCCCTGCAACGCGCCGCAGGCCAGCAGCACCGCGTCGTGCTCGGCGCGCAACTGCTCGGCGGTCACGTCGACGCCGACGTCGACGCCGGTCCGGAACCGCACACCCTCGGCGGTGAGCTGGGCCAGCCGCTTGTCGATGTGCTGCTTCTCCAGCTTGAAGTCGGGGATGCCGTAGCGGAGCAGACCGCCGATCGCGTCGTCGCGCTCGTACACGGTGACCGTGTGACCGGCGCGGGCGAGCTGCTGCGCGGCGGCCAGCCCGGCCGGGCCGGAGCCGACCACGGCGACCGACCGGCCGGTCGGGGCGGAGGCGGGCCGGGGCCGCAGGCCGTCGCGGGCCACCGCCGCGTCGGCGATCTCCACCTCGACCTGCTTGATGGTGACCGGCTGCTGGCCGCCGAGGCCGAGCACACAGGCCGCCTCGCACGGCGCCGGGCAGAGCCGGCCGGTGAACTCGGGGAAGTTGTTCGTGGCGTGCAGCGACTCCACCGCGGCGTCCCAGTTGCCGGTGCGGACCAGGTCGTTCCAGTCCGGGATGCGGTTGCCCAGCGGGCAGCCGTCGTGGCAGAACGGGATGCCGCAGTCCATGCACCGGGTGGCCTGCTCGCGGATCAGCTCCTCGCCGGCCGGCGGGTACACCTCGCGCCAGTCGGAGATGCGCACCGGCACCGGACGGCGGGCCGGCAGCCGCCGGTCGTAGCGCAGGAAACCGTTCGGGTCAGGCACGAGCCACCTCCTGGGCGACCGCCCGGGGCGCGGGCGGTACCGGCGCGGCCGACGGCACGCTGAGCGCGCTCATCACCGCGTCGTCGACGTCTCGGCCGGCGGCTTCGGCGGCCCGCATGATCTCCATGACCCGGCGGTAGTCCCGGGGCACCACGGCGGTGAACTCCTCCACCGCCTGCGGCCAGCGCTTGAGCAGATCCTCGGCGACCGCCGAGTCCGTCTCGGCGAAGTGCCGCTGGACCAGCTCGTGCAGCCGGTCGCGCTCCTCGTCGCGCAGCGGCGACAGGTCGACCAGCTCGGCGTTGACCAGCCGCTGGTCGAGCCGGTGCACGAACGCGGTGCCGCCGGACATGCCGGCGGCGAAGTTGCGCCCGGTCGGCCCGAGCACCACGACGGTGCCGCCGGTCATGTACTCGCAACCGTGGTCGCCGAGGCCCTCGACCACCGCCACCGCGCCGGAGTTGCGGACGGCGAACCGCTCCCCCACCCGGCCGCGCAGGAACACCTCGCCGCCGGTGGCGCCGTACAGGATGGTGTTGCCGGCGATGATCTGGTCCTCGGCGCGGCGGCCCGGCGCGGCGTCCACGCCGACGAACGGCGCGTCGGCGTCCGGCCGGACCACGATCCGCCCGCCGGACAGTCCCTTGCCGACGTAGTCGTTGGCGTCGCCGTACAGGCGCAGCGTGACCCCGCGTGGCAGGAACGCGCCGAACGACTGACCGGCGGTGCCGCGCAGCCGGAACTCGATCGTGTCGTCGGGCAGGCCGGTGCCGCCGAAGCGGCGGGTCACCTCGCCGCCGAGCATCGCGCCGACGCTGCGGTGCTCGTTGCGGACCTCGACCTCGACCCGGACCGGGGTACGGTCGCGCAACGCCGGCCCGGCCAGCTCGATGAGCCGGTTGTCCAGCGCCGCGTCGAGGCCGTGGTCCTGGGCGCGTACGCCCCGGCGGGCCGCGCCCTCGGGCAGCTCGGGCAGGTGCAGCACGCGGCTCAGGTCGAGCCCGTGGCCCTTCCAGTGGTCGATCGCGCCGGCCACGTCGAGCAGCTCGGTGTGGCCGATCGCCTCGTCGATGCTGCGGAAGCCCAGCTCGGCCAGGTAGCCCCGGACCTCCTCGGCGAGGAAGAGGAAGAAGTTCTCCACGAACTCGGGACGGCCGGTGAAGCGCTCACGCAGCACCGGGTTCTGGGTGGCGATGCCGACCGGACAGGTGTCCAGGTGGCACACCCGCATCATCACGCAGCCCTCGACGATCAGCGGCGCGGTGGCGAACCCGAACTCCTCGGCGCCGAGCAGCGCCGCGATCAGCACGTCCCGGCCGGTCTTGAGCTGGCCGTCGACCTGCACGGTGACCCGGTCGCGCAGCTTGTTGAGCAGCAGCGTCTGCTGCGCCTCGGCCAGGCCCAGCTCCCACGGGGTGCCGGCGTGCTTGAGCGAGTTGAGCGGGGACGCGCCGGTGCCGCCGTCGTGCCCGGAGATCAGGATGACGTCGGCCTTGAGCTTGGCCACGCCCGCCGCGACGGTGCCCACGCCCACCTCGCTGACCAGCTTGACGTGCACCCGGGCGGCCGGGTTGACGCACTTGAGGTCGTGGACGAGCTGGGCCAGGTCCTCGATGGAGTAGATGTCGTGGTGCGGCGGCGGGGAGATCAGGCCGACGCCCGGGGTGGCGTGCCGCGTCCGGGCGATCCACGGCCAGACCTTGTTGCCGGGCAGCTGCCCGCCCTCGCCGGGCTTCGCGCCCTGCGCCATCTTGATCTGGAGGTCGTCGGCGTTGACGAGGTATTCGCTGGTCACGCCGAACCGGCCGCTGGCGATCTGCTTGACCGCGGAGCGGCGCGCCGGGTCGTGCAGCCGCTCGACGTCTTCGCCGCCCTCGCCGGTGTTGGACTTGCCGCCGAGCCGGTTCATCGCGATGGCGAGCGTCTCGTGCGCCTCCGCCGAGATGGACCCGTACGACATGGCGCCGGTGGCGAAGCGCTTGACGATCTCGCCGGCCGGCTCGACCTCGTCCAGCGGCACCGCCGGGCGTACGCCGGTGCGCAGCGTGAACAGCCCGCGCAGCGAACCCGCCTGCGCGGCCAGCTCGTCGACCTTGGCGGTGTACTGCCGGAACACGTCGTACTGGCGGCTGCGGGTGGCGTGCTGGAGCAGGAAGACGGTCTCCGGGTTGAACAGGTGCAACTCACCCTCGCGGCGCCACTGGTACTCGCCGCCGACCTCCAGCCGGTCGTCGCCCTGCGCGCCCGGCGCCGGCCAGGCCCGCCCGTGCCGGGCCGCCACCTCGGCGTGGATCTCGGCCAGCCCGATGCCGCCGATGGTGCTCGGGGTGCCGCGGAAGTACCTGTCGACCAGGCGGGTGTCCAGGCCGACCGCCTCGAAGACCTGTGCCCCGCAGTACGAGGACACGGTCGAGATGCCCATCTTGGACATGATCTTCAGAACGCCCTTGCCGAGCGCCTTGACGTAGTTGCGGACGGCCTTCACCCGATCCATTCCGGCCAGCGCGCCGGTGGAGATCATGTCCTCCACCGACTCGAAGGCCAGGTACGGGTTGACCGCCGCCGCGCCGTACCCGATCAGCACCGCCGCGTGGTGCACCTCGCGGCAGTCGCCGGACTCGACGACCAGCGCCACCTGGGTGCGGGTCTGCTCGCGGACCAGGTGCTGGTGCACCGCGGCGGTGAGCAGCAGCGACGGGATCGGGGCCAGGTCGGCGTTGGAGTCCCGGTCGGAGAGCACCAGGATGCGCACGCCGTCCTCGATCGCCTCGGAGACGTGCCGGCAGATCTCGGTCAGCCGGGCCTTGATGCCCGCGCCGCCGTCGCGCAGGCGGTAGAGCCCGGAGACCCGGACCGCCTTGAAGCCGGGCAGGTCGCCGTCCTCGTCGATGGACAGGATCTTGGCCAGCTCGTCGTTGTCGATCACCGGGTACGGCAGCACGATCTGCCGGCAGCTCGCCGGGCCCGGGTCGAGCAGGTTGCCCTCCGGCCCGATGGTGGACGCCAGGCTGGTCACCAGCTCCTCCCGGATGGCGTCCAGCGGCGGGTTGGTGACCTGGGCGAAGAGCTGATGGAAGTAGTCGTAGAGCAGCCGCGGCCGGGTGGACAGCGGGGCGATCGGGGTGTCGGTGCCCATCGAGCCGATCGGCTCGGCGCCGCTGCTGGCCATCGGGCCGAGCAGGATCTTCAGCTCCTCCTCGGTGTAGCCGAACGTCTGCTGGCGGCGGCGTACCGAGTCGTGCGTGTAGACGGTGTGCTCGCGCGGCGGCAGGTCGTCCAGCTCGATCAGGCCGGCGTGCAGCCACTCCTGGTACGGCTGCTCGGCGGCCAGCTCGGTCTTGATCTCGTCGTCGGAGACGATCCGGCCGTTGACGGTGTCGACCAGGAACATCTTGCCCGGCTGGAGCCGGCCCTTGGCGACCACCGTGGCCGGGTCCAGGTCGAGCACGCCCGCCTCGCTGCCGAGCACCACCAGGCCGTCGGCGGTGTGCCACCAGCGGCCCGGGCGCAGGCCGTTGCGGTCCAGCACCGCGCCGACGATCTCGCCGTCGGTGAACGCGACCGACGCCGGGCCGTCCCACGGCTCCATCAGGCTGGCGTGGAAGCGGTAGAACGCGCGCTTGTCGGCGCGCATGTCCGGGTCGTTCTCCCACGCCTCGGGGATCATCATGAGCACCGCGTGCGGCAGGCTCCGCCCGGCCAGGTGCAGCAGTTCGAGCACCTCGTCGAAGTTGGCCGAGTCGGACGCCGCCGGGGTGCAGACCGGGAAGACCCGGCGGATGTTGCCGGGGATGCTCGGGCTCCGGAGCAGCGCCTCCCGGGCCTGCATCCAGTTGCGGTTGCCCCGGATCGTGTTGATCTCACCGTTGTGCGCGATGAACCGGTACGGGTGCGCCAGCGGCCAGGACGGGAACGTGTTCGTGGAGAAGCGCGAGTGCACCAGCGCGATGGCGCTCACCACCCGCTCGTCGGTCAGCTCCGGGTAGAACGCGGGGAGCTGGTCCGGGGTGAGCATGCCCTTCCACACCATGGTGCGGCCGGACAGCGACGGGAAGTACGCCGGCACGCCCCGCTCGGCGGTCTCCCGCTCGACCTGCTTGCGCAGGCAGAACGCCACCCGGTCCAGGTCGATCCCGGTCAGCGGGGAGCCGGCCGGGCCGTCCGGCGAGCCGGTCAGCCGGTGCGCGGCCACGAACAGCTGCCGGACCCGGGGCATCGCCGCGAGCGCGGTCTCACCCAGGCCGGACGGGTCGGTCGGCACCTCCCGCCAGCCGAGCACGTCGGCGCCCTCGACCAGCGCGTACTTGTCGACCACCTGGCGGGCGCGGGCCTCGGCCGCGTCGTCGTCGGGCAGGAACACCAGGCCGGTGGCGTACTGGCCGGCCGGGGGCAGCGGGAAGTCGGCGGTGGCGCGCAGGAACGCGTCCGGCACCTGGATCATGATGCCGGCGCCGTCCCCGGTGTTGTGCTCCGCGCCCCGGGCGCCCCGGTGGTCCAGCCGGCACAGCGCCCCGAGACCGTTCGCGACGACCTGGTGCGAGCGCCGCCCGTGCAGGTCGGCCACGAAGGCCACGCCGCAGGCGTCGTGCTCGTACGCGGGGTCGTAGAGCCCGGTCGTGGGTGGGGCCGACTGCGGGCTGTGAGGGTACGGAAAGGCCACCGGGCCTCCTGTCGTCACTCAGGATGGATCATGATGGGGACGACGTCGGCCCTCTGCGGTTTATTGAGTCTACGTTAGGGCTTCCGGCGCAAGGCCAGTTCAGATTGATCACACTTCCAGATGCTGGGACGTGTAGTCTCGCGCGGTGGATGTCGCACGCGCTGACGTACTCGACCGGTTGGAGCGGTTCTACGACGCGGTGCCCCGCGACGGGGCCCGGACCGAGGAGTACGGCGCCCTGGTGCTGTTCGTCCGGGACGGCGCCGGATGGCCGTTCTACGCCCGGCCCCGGCTCGACGCCGACGAGCCGCCCACGCTCGCCGACGTCACCGCCGTCCGCGCCCGGCAGCGGGAACTGGGCCTGCCGGAGGCGTTCGAGTGGGTGCACGAGCACCAGCCGGACCTGCTCGCGGTGGCCCGCTCGGCCGGGCTCAGCGTGCTGGAGGCGCCGCTGATGCTGCTGGAACCGGAGCGGCTGCCCGACCCGGCGACGTTCAGCGACGTACCGGTGCGGGTGCTGGACCCCGCCGACCCCGGCTTCGCGGCGGACATCGCGCTGCGACGGGCCGTCGCGGCGGTCGGCTTCGCCAACGGCGGCACCGCGCGCGGCGACGCCGGGCCGGCCGAGCGGGACGCCGCCCTCGCCCGGCTGGACGTGGCCGCGCTGGAGGAGGAGGCGACCCGGGTCGCCGACGGGCGGCGCGTCTCGGTGCTCGCCGGGACGCCCGACGAGGGCGCGCTCGCCAGCGGGATGGCGATGCGGGTGGACGACGTGGCGGAGATCGCCGGCGTGGCCACGCTGCCGTCCGCCCGGCAGCGCGGGCTGGGCGCGGCGGTGACCGCCACCCTCGCGCGGGAGCTGCTCGCCGCCGGCACAGACCTGATCTTCCTGAGCGCCGGCAGCGAGGACATCGCCCGCGTCTACCTTCGGGTCGGGTTCCGCCGGGTGGGTACCGCCTGCATCGCCGAGCCCGCCGCCGTCATCTGAGGCCGCACGCCCCGGCGCAGGTCAGGACGGCGGCTGCCAGGCGGCGGCCGCCGCGGCGGCGGTGTTGCGCAGTCGCGGGCTGATCGTGCCCAGGGCCGCGTCCCGGGCGCGCAGCGCCAGCCGGCCCCGGGCCTGAAGGACCGCCGACATCCGCCGGGTCTGCCGGACCATCGTGGCCGCGCGGGGGCGGCGCAACCTGTCGTACGCGGTCACCGCGTCCGGCAGCCGCGACTCCCGCAGCAGCCCGGCCAGCGTCGCCGCGTCCTCGAACGCCAGGCAGGCGCCCTGCCCGAGGTGCGGCGGCATGGCGTGCGCGGCGTCGCCGAGCAGCACCACGCCGCCCGGGCCGGCCGGGAAGCCGTACGCCTTGGGCAGCGGGCGCAGCTCGCGGATCTCCTGCTGGACGACGTCCTCCGGGTCGGTCGCCTCCAGCAGCGTCCCGATCGGCGCGGGCCAGCCCGCGAACCAGCGTTTGAGCAGCGCGAGCTGGATCTCCGGCGGCTCCGGCCGGGGCGCGCCCGCGGCGGTGGCGACCCAGTAGACGCCGCCCCGGCGGGACGCGCCCGCGGTGCCCCGATCGCCGAGCGAGGCGGCCAGGAAGCGGTACCCGGCGCCGAGCGTCTCGCCGTGCACCGGCTGGTCGTCCGGCAACTGCGGGGCCCGGTACCAGGGGATGACCGCCCGCCAGGCCGCGCACCCGGAACTGACCACCGCGGTCTCCGGTGCGAGGTGCCGGCGGATCTCGCTGTCGGTGCCGTCGGCGGCCACCACCAGGTCCGCCTCGTAGGTGTGCCGGCCGTCGCCCACCGCCGGACGCTCGCCCGGCGCCGCGCGCACGGTCCGCACGGTCACGCCGGTACGCAGCTCGACCCGGTCGCCCAGGCCGGCGATCAGCGCGTCGTGCAGGTCCTCCCGGTGCACCACCACCGGCATCCGCTCGGCCGGCGTGGACCGGGCCTGCACCAGCCAGTGGCCGTCCGGCCGGCGCACGCCGCCGTCGGGCAGCGGGGTGGCGATCGCGTCCAGCCCGTCGCCCAGCCCGAGGGCGCGCAGCGCGCGTACCCCGTTGGGCCAGAGCACCACGGCGGTCGCCTCCGGGCGGACCCGGTCGGCGCGTTCCAGCAGCGTGACCTGCCAGCCCGACCGGGCCAGCACACCGGCCGCCGCCATCCCGCCGAGGCCGGCGCCGACCACCACCGCGCTGCGCATGACTCCCCCGCTCAGCTGTCCCGGTCCGCCGGGCGCCCGCCGCTGTCGGCCCGGCCGGCGTTCGTGCGCTCGGCGTCCGCCCGCTCCGGTTCCGTGTCGTCGCCGTCCGCGCCCTCGGCGGCGGAGTCGGTGCTCGCGCGTCCGGCCTCGTCCGCGTCGTCCGCGTCGTCCGTGGCGGCGTCGGCCCCGACGGCGGCTTCCGGCCGTTCGTCGTCGGCCGGGGGCAGCACACCGGTCTTCCGGTACGCGTCGAACTGCTCCTCGGTCACCACCCGGTAGCCCTCGGGCGCGACCGGCCGTGCGGCGGCCTCCCGGGCGGACAGGTCGACCTGGGACACGTCGCCGGCCGGGCCGGCCGCGGGGGCCGGCTCGCCCACCGGTACCAGGTATTCGCGGGGACCGCGGACCCGGATGAAGTAGGCCAGCGCGCCGAGGAAGACCAGCGCGGCGGTCCAGACGTTGAGGCGTACGCCGAGGATGAGGTTCGCCTCGTCGGTGCGCATCAGCTCGATCCAGAACCGGCCCGCCGTGTAGCCCATCACGTAGAGCGCGAACGCCCGGCCGCGACCGAGCCGCAGCTTGCGGTCGAGGAACAGCACCAGCGCGGCGACGCCGACGTTCCAGAGCGCCTCGTAGAGGAACGCCGGGTGGTAGAGCCCCGGCTGGAGCACCGGGTTGCCGGCGTCGTCGCGCAGCGCGTGACCCGGGTTGTCCGGGTCCATCACGTGCACTTCGAGGCCCCAGGGCAGCGTGGTCCGCCCGCCGTACAGCTCGTTGTTGAACCAGTTGCCCAGGCGGCCGACGGCCTGCGCCAGGGGCAGCCCGGGCGCCAGCGCGTCGGCGATGACGGTGAACGGGATGCCGAGCTGCCGGGCGGCCAGCCACGCGCCGACCGCGCCGCCGGCCACCGCGCCCCAGATGCCGAGACCGCCCTCCCAGATGTAGAGCGCCTTGATCGGCTCACCACCGGCGCCGAAGTATTTCTCCGGGGAGGTGATCACGTGGTAGATCCGCGCGCCGATGATGCCCGCGGGCACGGCCCACACGGCGATGTCGAGCACCGCGCCCGGCGCCACACCGCGGCGGCGTAGCCGGTACTCGGTGACCACGCAGGCCACCACGATGCCGAGGATGATGCAGAGCGCGTACGCCCGGATCGGAACCGGACCGAGCTGCCAGACGGCGGTGCTGGGGCTGGGCATGGCCGCCAGTGGGGTCATCGGGGCGAGGGTCACGGGTGCACACGGTACCGGTGCGGACCGTGTATGCGGCACCCCGGGCCGCCTGCCGCGCGGGTCGGATGACTTCTCGTTTGCACGGTCGTAGGCTCTTTGTCCATGAGCCCGCTCACCTGGGCGGTCGCCGCGGTCGTCACCGACGGGTCCGGCCGGCTGCTGCTCTGCCGCCGGTCCGAGGGGGCCCGCCGCTGGGGGTTGCCGGGCGGGCGGCTGCGTCACGACGAGAGCCCGGCGGACGCCGCCGTCCGGGCGGTCCGCGCGGAGACCGGCTGGGCGGTGGAGCTGACCGACCTGGTCGGCCTCTACCGGGTCACCGGCCCCGACGCCTCCCCGCCGGCGGCCGGGCGGTGCGGCGGGCGGCCGGACGTGCTGGTGCACGTGTTCCGCGCCGGGCCGGCCGGCGTCGAGCCGCCGGGCGAGCCGGCGGCCGGGTGCCTGGTGGAGTGGTGTCCCTCGGCGGCGCTGCCCGGCGCGCTGACCCCCACCACCCGCGCGGCGATCGCGGACGCGCTCGCCGGCCGCTCCGGCGTGCTCCGCCGCACCGCTGTCGCCGACGATTCGGCGGCGGAACCCGCCGACGGCCCGCTCACGCCACCCGGCCAGCGCGCGTCCGGGGCGGTCGACAGCGGCAGGCGCGGATCCCCTCCGGGCCTCACTCAGCGCCCAGGTTGAGCGGGCACAAGCCTCAACGGTCGCTCGAGATCTTGGTACGAAGTGGCCCTTATAGGGGCCGTTTCGTACCAAGATCTCGGGAGGACGGGAGCCTGGCGGGCGGAGGGTCCCGTCAGCGGGCGGGGTTGCGGACTCCGTCGGCGAGTTCGGCGCTGAGCTTGCGCAGCGCGGTCAGGCCGGCGGCCTGGTCCGGGGCGTCCAGCACGCAGCGGACCAGCGCGCTGCCCACGATCACCGCGTCGGCGTACCCGGCGACGGTGGCGGCCTGCGCGCCGGTGCCCACGCCCAGCCCGACCCCGACCGGCAGGTCGGTGACCTCGCGCAGCCGGGAGACCAGGACCGGGGCCGCCTCGGAGGTCTGCGCGCGGGCGCCGGTGACACCCATGATCGCGGTGGCGTAGACGAACCCGCGGCAGTGCTCGGCGGTCATCCGCAGCCGGGCGTCGGTCGAGGACGGGGACACCAGGAACGTGCGGTCCAGGCCGTGCGCGTCGGAGGCGGCCAGCCACTCGGCGGCCTCGTCCGGGATCAGGTCCGGCGTGATCAGGCCGGTGCCACCGGCGGCGGCCATGTCGCGGGCGAACGCGTCCACGCCGTACTGCTCGATGGGGTTCCAGTAGGTCATGGTGACCACGCTGGCCCCGGTCGCGGCGACCGCCTCGACGACGCGCAGCGCGTCCGCGACACGGACCCCGCCGGCCAGTGCGATGTCGCTCGCCTTCTGGATGACCGGGCCGTCCATCACCGGGTCGGAGTACGGGATCTCCACCTCGATGACGTCCACGCCCGCCTCGACCATGGCCTTCATGGCGGCAATGCTGCCCTCGACGGTCGGGAAGCCCGCCGGCATGCAGCCGACCAGCACCGCCCGCCCGTCCGCCCGCGCCTTGTCGAAGGCGACCCCGATGCGGCTCACGCTGTCACTCCTTGTCGAGGATGCCGAAGTACGCGCCGGCGGTGTGCACGTCCTTGTCGCCCCGGCCGGACAGGTTGACCACGATCACCGGCTCCCGGCCCAGCTCCTCGGCGAGCCGGGGGGCGATCGCGCGGGCACCGGCGAGCGCGTGCGCGCTCTCGATCGCCGGGATCACGCCCTCGGTGCGGCAGAGCAGCTCGAACGCGGCCATCGCGTCGGCGTCGTCGACCGGCAGGTAGGTGGCCCGGCCGGTGTCGTGCAGCCAGGCGTGCTCCGGCCCGACGCCCGGATAGTCCAAGCCGGCCGAGATCGAGTGCGACTCGACGGTCTGCCCGTCGGCGTCCTGGAGGACGTACGTGCGGGTGCCGTGCAGCACGCCGGACGAGCCGCCGGTGATGCTGGCGGCGTGCCGGCCGGTCCCGACGCCCTCGCCGCCGGCCTCGAAGCCGTAGAGCCGGACGCCGGTGTCGGGCACGAACGCGTGGAAGATGCCGAGCGCGTTGGAGCCGCCGCCGACGCAGGCCGCGACCGCGTCCGGCAGCGCGCCGGTCAGGTCCAGGCACTGCCGGCGGGCCTCCTCGCCGATGCCGCGCACGAAGTCCCGGACCATCTCCGGGAACGGGTGCGGGCCGGCGGCGGTGCCGATCAGGTAGTGGGTGTCCTCGACGTTGGCGACCCAGTCCCGCATCGCCTCGTTCATCGCGTCCTTGAGCGTGCGCGAGCCGGTGGTCACTGGCACGACCGTGGCGCCGAGCATCCGCATCCGCGCCACGTTCAGCGCCTGCCGCTCGGTGTCCACCTGGCCCATGTAGACGACGCATTCCAGGTCGAACAGCGCGGCGGCGGTGGCGGTGGCGACGCCGTGCTGGCCGGCGCCGGTCTCCGCGATGACCCGCCGCTTGCCCATCCGCTTGGTGAGCAGCGCCTGGCCCAGCACGTTGCGGACCTTGTGGGCGCCGGTGTGGTTGAGGTCCTCGCGCTTGAGCAGGACCCGCGCGCCGACCTGCGCGGAGAACCGCCGGGCCTCGTAGAGCAGCGAGGGCGTGCCGGCGTAGTCGCGCAGCAGCGCGTCGAACTCGGCGAGGAAGTCCTCGTCGCCCATCGCCTTCCGGTACGCCGCGTCCAGCTCGTCCAGCGCGGCGACCAGCGCCTCGGGGACGAACCGGCCGCCGAACCGGCCGAAGTGACCGGCGGCGTCGGGAACCTGGCCGGCTGCGGGTGCGGCGCTCATCGCGGGCGTCCTCTCGGATCGGGTGCCCGGCGGCTCAGCGCACCGGGCGGGGCGTCGCCGGGTGGTTACCGGCGTTGACCAGCTCGGCGACCGCTTCGCGCGGGCTCTTCTGGGTGACCAGGCCCTCGCCCACCAGCACGGCGTCGGCGCCGGCGGAGGCGTACCGGATCAGGTCGTGCGGACCGCGCACTCCGGATTCGGCGATCTTGACGACGCTGCTCGGCAGGCCGGGCGCGATCCGCTCGAACACCGAGCGGTCGACCTCCAGGGTACGCAGGTCGCGGGCGTTCACGCCGATCACCTGCGCGCCGGCCTCCAGCGCCCGGTCCGCCTCCTCCTCGGTGTGCACCTCGACCAACGCGGTCATGCCGAGCGACTCGATCCGCTCCAGCAGCCCGACCAGCGCGTTCTGCTCCAGCGCGGCGACGATCAGCAGCACCAGGTCGGCGCCGTGCGCGCGGGCCTCGTGCACCTGGTAGCTGGAGACGACGAAGTCCTTGCGCAGCACCGGCACGTTCACCGCGGCCCGCACCGCCGCCAGGTCGTCGAGCGACCCGCCGAACCAGCGGCCCTCGGTCAGCACGCTGATCGCCCGCGCGCCACCGGCCGCGTAGTCCCCGGCCAGGTCGGCCGGGTCGGCGATCTCGGCCAGCCGCCCCTTGGACGGCGACGAGCGCTTCACCTCGGCGATCACGGCCACGCCGGGGCGGCGCAGGGCCGCGTACGCGTCGAGCGGCGGCGGCGCGGCGGCGGCCAGTTCCCGGATCCGCTCCAGCGGAACCTGCTCCTGGCGCCGGGCCACGTCCTCGCGTACGCCGGCCAGGATCTCGTCGAGCACCCCTGCGGACGGCGCCGCTGCGGCGTCGTCCCCCTCCGCGTGTGCATGCTCAGCAGTCACCAACGGACTCCCCTCTCCGGGCGTCATGGGCCGATGCTAGGGGGCGCCACCTGGCGACGAGTGCCGGGGGGTATGGCGCACCTCACGACATGGGCTGTGGCATGATGGCCGACTTCCGGTGAACGCCATGTCACACAGCGCCACCGCTGACATCGACCGTCACCCATCCCCTATCTCACCACGATCGTTCCGGTCCCGCAGGACGGGTTACGGCGACCGCTGTGACCAAGCTCAAGGACCTCCGGCCCTGCCCAGGTCGCCCCCGGTGCGGCAGCGTTGACCTGTGCTTCACGGCGGCGAAACGTCCGCCCGGAAGCATCGTCGTCGGGCACACTCGACGCCGGCGGCTGCCGACCGTCGCCAACGATCTCGTGTGGGGTGACCATGAGCGCCAACGGGCCGACCCAGACCATCGGCTTGACCACCATCTCCCGTACCGTCGCCTCGCTCGCCGTCGGCGTGGTGCACACGCTCGAGCGCGCGGTGGCCGGTGACGGCCGGATGCGTACCGCCCGGGGCAACGCCTGGGAGGCGGTCTGCGCCGACCGGGCCCGCGCCGCCCAGCGCCGCGAGCTGGAGCGGCTGGTGGCCGAGCTGGCCGCCGCGCGGGCCGCGGCCCGGCAGCGGCGCGACGCCCGCGAGGCGCAGCCGGTCAGCTGACCGTCGGGTCCTCGCCCCGGTCCAGCGCGTCCCACGCGTCCCGGGTGCCACGCTCGACCGCCGGCCGGCCGGGCTCGTCCGCCGGGGCGGACCGCCGCTCGTAGCGGGCGCCCATCGCCGGCCAGCCGTCGCCGCGCAGCGCGGTGAGCGCGCCGCCGGCCGCCAGGGCCAGGCCGCCCGCCAGCACCAGCGCCGGCCACTGCCGGCTCACCCCGGACTCGGCCAGGCCGACCCCGCCGCCGACCGCCACGGCCACCCCGACAGCGGCCAGCAGCACACCCAGCAGCCGGCGCAGCCGACCCCGGGTGGCGAGCACCGCGCCACCGCCGGCGAGTCCCACGTACGTCAGCGCCAGCACCCAGGGCAGCAGCTCCGTACCGGTGCGTTCGGCCCGCCCGGACGGCAGCGACCCCCGGGCGGTCACCTCGACCGACCAGGTCCGGGTCACCGCCCAGCAGGCCAGGCCCGCGCCGGCCAGGCAGAGCAGCACCGCGTACGCGAGTTCGCGCCGGCCACGGGCCGCCGGCGCGGTGGTGCCGGGCGCGCTCACCGGGCGGCCCGCAGCGTCTCGGCGGCCGCGATGGCGGCGAGGACGGCGGCGGCCTTGCTCCGCGTCTCCTGGTCCTCGGCGGCGGGGTCGGAATCGGCCACGATCCCGGCGCCGGCCTGCACGTAGGCGCGGCCGTCGCGGATCAGCGCGGTACGGATCGCGATGGCCATGTCCAGGTCGCCGCCGAAGGCGAAGTAGCCGACGGTGCCGCCGTAGACGCCGCGCCGCACCGGCTCCAGCTCCTCGATGATCTCCATGGCGCGCACCTTGGGCGCGCCGCTGAGCGTCCCGGCCGGGAACGTCGCGGCCAGCGCGTCGAACGCGGTGCGGTCGTCGCGCAGCTCCCCGACGACCGTGGAGACGATGTGCATGACGTGGCTGTAGCGCTCGATGGTGGCGAACTCGGGCACCTCGACGGTGCCCGGCCGGCACACCCGCCCCAGGTCGTTGCGGCCCAGGTCGACGAGCATCACGTGCTCGGCGCGTTCCTTGGGGTCGGCGAGCAGCTCGGCGGCGAGCTTGGCGTCGCCGTCCGGGGAGCCGCCGCGCGGCCGGGTGCCGGCGATCGGGTGCAGCAGCGCCCGCCGCCGCCCGTCCGGCCCGGCGCTGACCTTGAGGTGCGCCTCCGGCGACGAGCCCACGATGTCGAAGCCGTCGAAGCGCAGCAGGTACATGTACGGGCTGGGGTTCGTGGTGCGCAGCACCCGGTAGACGTCGAGCGGGTCGGCGTCGGTGCGGCGCTCGAAGCGCTGGCTGAGCACGATCTGGAAGCACTCGCCGGCCCGGATCGCCTCCTTGGCCGCCTCCACCGCCTCCGGGTAGCCGCCCTCGGGGGTACGGCTGACCACCTCGCCGACGCCGGGCCGGCCCACCGTCGAGACCATGGGCGGAATCGGCCGGGACAACGCGGTGGTCATCGCGTCGAGGCGGCCGACGGCGTGGTGGTACGCGGCCTCGACCCGCCCCGCCCGGTCGGGGTCGTCCAGCGGCGGCAGCACCGCGTTGGCGACCAGGATCGCGGAGCCCTCGTAGTGGTCGAGGACCACCAGGTCGGTCGCGAGCATCATGCCCAGCTCGGGCACGTCCAGCTCGTCCTCGGTCAGCTCGGGCAGGCGCTCGAAGCGGCGGACCAGGTCGTACCCGAGGTAGCCGACCAGGCCGCCGGTCAGCGGCGGCATGTCACCGGCCGGATCCCAGCCCGGCCCGGCGAGCGCGGCGACCGTCTCGCGCAGCACGGTGACCGGGTCGCCGCCGGTGGGCACGCCCGCCGGTGGCGTGCCGGTCCAGCTCGCCGCGCCGTCGCGCTCGGTGAGCGTGGCGCTGCTGCGGACGCCGATGAACGAGTAGCGCGACCAGGCCGTGCCGGCCGAGCCGACGCCCTGTTCGGCGGACTCCAGCAGGAAGGTGCCGGGACCGCCGGCCAGCTTGCGGTAGACCCCGACCGGCGTCTCCGCGTCGGCCAGCAGCCGCCGGGTCACCGGCACGACCCGCCAGCGGGCGGCCAGGTCGGCGAAGGCGGACCGGTCCGGGCTGACCGTGCCGTCGGTCACGGGGTCGCCTCCGGGGAGCTGACCGGCAGTTCGGTGAAGAAGCAGGTGCGCTGCCCGGTGTGGCAGGCCGCGCCGACCTGCTCCACGCTGACCAGCAGCGCGTCGCCGTCGCAGTCGAGCGCCACCGAGCGCACGTACTGGTGGTTGCCCGAGGTGGCGCCCTTGACCCAGTACTCGCCGCGGCTGCGCGACCAGTAGGTGGCCCGCCCGGTGGTGAGCGTGCGGTGCAGCGCCTCGTCGTCCATCCAGGCGACCATCAGCACCTCGCCCGAGTCGTGGGCGCGGACCACGGCGGCGACCAGGCCGTCCGGGGTGCGGCGGAGCTTGGCCGCGATGGCCGGGTCGAGCCGGGACGGACGGGCCGGTCCGGGAGCGGGGGCGCCGGTCAGCGGCGCGTCAGGGGCGGGCACGGTTGACCATTCTCCCGCACGCGGCCCGGGCACCGCCGACGTGTCCCGGGAGGCGGGCGTCACCGTCCCCAGCGCCCGGCCCAGCCGGCCGAGGTAGCGGTCCACCCGGCCGTCGACCAGCGCCTCGGCCAGGTCCGCGCCGTGGGTGGCGGCGATCTCGTCGGCGTACGGGCGGATCAGCGGGAGGATGCCGGTGACCAGCCGTCCGGCGGCGGCGCCGACCTCGGCCGGGTCACCGGCGCGCAACCCGAGGCAGAGCAGCATGTCGTGGCGGTAGCCGGGCGGGGCGACCGGCAGGTCCAGCGCGGCGGTCAGGGCGGCCCGGCGGGACACCACGCGTACCGACGGGTTGGCCGGCCGCAGCACCGAGGGGCAGAGCCGGGCCAGGTCGGCCGCGGCGAGCCGGACCCCGACCGGGTCGTCGGCCACGCGGGCCGCGGCGACCTTGCCCAGCGTCGCGATCAGCTCCTCCAGGCGCGGCTCGCCGGCGGGCTGGCAGAGCACCGGCAGGTCGATCCGGCGGCGCCACTCCGGTACGGCCCACAGCAGCCGGGCGGGCGCGGTGACCGGGAGCCCGAACGCCCAGTCGGCGGGCTGGCCCAGGCGGCGCACCCAGGAGCGGACGTCGCGGGCGGCCACGGAGACGTGCACGAGGCGACCGCCGAACTCGGTCAGGTACGCCCGCCGGGCCGCGTACGGCGTGCCGCGGCGGGACGTGGCCTGCCGGGCCCCCGCGCCGGCGGCCCGTCCGTCGTCGGCGGCCACGAGCACGTCCACGTCCACGTCGCTGTGCTCGGTGGCGGCCCGGCGGGCATGACTGCCGCGCAGCATGATCCCGACGACCGGCCGGTCGGCGGCCTGCCGCAGGCGGGCGGCCCAGTCGTCGAGGAATGCGGTGTCGGGCAACTGCGCTGGACCCACGGCGTCATGGTGCCGAAATCCGATCTTCACCGCAATGACCGTTGCCGGACCCGCTGTCCGCCGCTGGGGTTTTCAGCCGGATTCCTCCTCCGCACGGCGGTACGCGTCGATCTTGTGTTCGAGGACCTTCAGGTCCTCCTCCAGCTCGGCCATCCGGGCCAGTACGCGGGCCCGGTGCGCCTCGAACAGCGCCCGTCGCGCGCCGAGCGTGCTGTCCCCGTGCCGGGCCAGTTCCGCGTAGCGGCGCATGTCGCGCACCGGCATCCCGGTGCGGCGCAGCCGGGTGAGCAGGAACAGCCAGTTGACGTCGGACTCGGTGTAGCGCCGGCGGCCCGACGAGTCCCGCCCGACGCGGCCCACCAGGCCCTCCTGCTCGTACCAGCGCAGCGTGTAGGTGGTCAGGCCGACTCGTTCCGCCGCCTCACCCACGGTGAGGCTCATCTCCCGCGTGCTGATGTCCACGTCCTCCAGGCTTCCAGTTCGAGCGCACTCGAAGTCAAGTCCCTCATTGCCCCGGGAGCGGAATTCACCTACCGTTGAGTTCAACGGGTGATGAATTGACGGAGGCAAGCATGGACGACGCGGTGTCGGTCCGCGAGCTGGTGGTCGACCGGGGCGGGCGGCGGGTGCTGCACGGCATCACCTGCGCGGTGCCCCGGGGCACCGTGACCGGGCTGCTCGGGCCCAGTGGCAGCGGCAAGACCACGCTGATGCGCGCGGTGGTCGGCGTGCAGACGGTCGGCTCCGGCACCGTCGACGTGCTCGGCCGCCCCGCCGGCTCGGCCGACCTGCGCCGCCGGGTGGGTTACCTGACCCAGGCGCCGAGCGTCTACGCCGACCTGACGGTGCGGGAGAACGCCCGCTACTTCGCGGTGCTCCAGGGCCGGGGCCGCGCCGAGGCCGACCGCGCGGTGGCCGACGTCGGCCTGGCGACCGCGGCCGACCAGCTCGTCGGCACGCTCTCCGGCGGCCAGCGCAGCCGCGCCTCGCTCGCCTGCGCGCTCGTCGGCGAACCGGAGCTGGTCGTCCTCGACGAACCCACAGTCGGCCAGGATCCGGTGCTGCGGGCCGACCTGTGGGCCCGGTTCCACGCCATGGCCGCGAACGGCACCACGCTGCTGGTCTCCAGCCACGTGATGGACGAGGCGGCCCGCTGCGACCGGCTGCTGCTGATCCGCGAGGGCCGGCTGGTCGCCGACGACACCCCGGCCGCGGTCCGCGCCGCCACCGGGACCGACGACCTGGAGGAGGCGTTCCTGCGCCTGATCCGCGACGCCGAGGGAGAGGCCCGATGAACGGACGGATCCTGGCCGCCACCACCGGGCGCATCCTGCGCCAGCTCCGGCACGACCGGCGGACCGTGGCGCTGCTCGTGGTGGTGCCGTCGGTGCTGCTCACGCTCGTCTACTTCATGTACGTCGACCAGCCCGCCCCGCCCGGCGCGCCCAGCACGTTCGACCGGGTGGCCCTGATCATGCTGGGCTTCTTCCCGTTCATCATCATGTTCCTGGTGACCAGCATCGCCATGCTCCGCGAGCGCACCACGGGCACGCTGGAGCGCCTGCTCACCACGCCGCTGGGCAAGCTCGACCTGCTGTTCGGGTACGGCATCGCGTTCGGCCTGGCCGGGGTGCTCCAGTCCACTGTCGCCTCGGTCGTCGCGTACCGGGTGTTCGGGCTGGAGACGGCGGGCAGCGCGTGGCTGGTCGTGCTGATCGCCGGTGTGAACGCGGTGCTCGCGGTGGCGCTCGGGCTGTTCTGCTCGGCGTTCGCCCGCACCGAGTTCCAGGCGGTCCAGTTCATGCCGGTGGTGGTGGCCCCGCAACTGCTGCTGTGCGGCCTGTTCGTGCCGCGCGACCAGATGGCCGGCTGGCTCCAGGCGATCAGCGACGCGCTGCCGCTGTCGTACGCGGTCGAGGCGCTTCAGGAGGTCGGCGCGCACGCCGAACCGACCGGGACGATGTGGCGGGACGTCGCGATCGTGGCCGGGGCGGCGGTGGCGGCGCTGGTGCTGGCCGCCGCGACGCTGCGCCGGCGCAGCGGGTGAACGCGCGGCGCTCCGGGCGGCGGCCCGGCAGCCCGGACACCCGCGAGGCCATCCTCGCCGCGGCACGGGAGGCGTTCGCCGAACGCGGCTTCGACGCCGCGTCGATCCGGGCCATCGCCGCCGCGGCCGGCGTGGACCCGGCGCTCGTGCACCACTACTTCGGCGGCAAGGAGGAGCTGTTCCGGGCCGCGACGGCGTTCCCGGCCGACCCGGGGCGGCTGCTGCCGGCGGTGCTCGCCGGCGGCCCGGACGCGCTCGGCGAGCGGATGGTCCGGGTGTTCCTGGAGGTCTGGGACTCCCCCACCGGCACTGCCGCGGTGGCGCTGCTGCGCTCGGCCGTCAGCAACGACTGGACCGCGCGCCTGCTGCGCGAGTTCCTGGTCACGCAGGTGCTGCGCCGGGTACTCGACCAGCTCGACGTCGACCCGGGGCAGCGCGCGCTGCGCGGCGGGCTGGTCGCCACCCAGCTCGCCGGGCTGGCCATGACGCGGTACGTGCTGCGCCTCGACGCGGTCGCCACCGCCGAACCGGCGACGCTGGTGGCCGCCATCGGCCCGACGGTCCAGCGTTACCTCACCGGCGACATCGCCTGAGCCCTGGCGGGCCTGCCACGCAACTCACGCGGCGGCCCGGGGGCAGAGCATCGGGTGCAGCAGGCGGGACAGCTCCGCCACGTCGGCGACGGGCCGGGGGAAGGCGAGCCGGGCCCGCCGGGTCGCGCCGGGCCGCCCGTGCGCGACCAGCAGCCCGTACCTGTCGATCCGGACCACCCGGGGAACCTGGTCGCCGGGCAGGTCCAGCCGCCGCCGCAGGTAGTCGCCGACCTGCTCGGCGTGGTGGTCGGCCAGGTCCGCCAGCAGGTCGGCCTCGACCGGGTGCAGCGGATCCGGCTCGGCCTCCGCGTACGCCTCCGGGTCTACCCGGCGCACGCGCCCGGCGCGCTCCCAGCGGGCCTCGGCCACCTCGAACCGGTGCAGGTGGAAGCGGCTGCCCACGTCGAGCAGGTCGCCGGCCGGGTCGCTGGCGGCGAAGTCGACCGCCGCGTCGCGCGCCTCGTCCCCGTCCAGCCGGGCGGACCAGCCGGACACCCAGGCCCGGCCGAGCGAGGGCGCCCCGGCGGCCGGTGGCAGGTCGAGCACGTCGAGCACGGTGGCCACGTCGGTGTCGCCCGCCGGCGGCACGAGCGCCGCGGCGAGGTCACTGACCACGGGTACGAGCAGCAGCACCCGCCCGTCGGGGTCGACGGCGTGCCGGACCTGGTGCGGGCCGGGGTGCCGGGCCAGGTGGACGAGGGCGGGCAACCGGCCCGCGACCAGGGTTCGCACGATCTCCGCCGGGCTGGGCCGCATGATCCCGACCTCCTCAACATAGGTTAGGCTTACCTAAGCAACAGGCTAGACGATCGGAGACCTCGACGTGAACCACCCCCGGCCCAAGGCCCGGCTCTCCCGCGCCCTCGGCATCCCGCTGACCCGCAAGTGCGTGCGGTACTTCGAGCGGCGCCCCTACCCACCGGGTGTGCACGGCCGGTCCCGCCGCACCACCAGCGACTACCAGGTGCGGCTGCTGGAGAAGCAGCGGCTGCGCCACCAGTACAACGTCAGCGAGGCCCAGCTGCGCCGGCTGTTCGACGAGGCCGCCCGGGGCGCCGGCAAGACCGGCGAGACGCTCGTCGCGCTGCTGGAGCGGCGCCTCGACGCGGTGGTGCTGCGGGCCGGGCTGGCGCGCAGCATCTACCAGGCCCGCCAGCTCGTCGCACACGGCCACATCACCGTCGACGGGCGCAAGGTCGACCGGCCGTCGTACCGGCTGCGCCCCGGCCAGGTGGTCGGCGTACGCGAGCGCAGCCGCTCGCTGCCGCCGTTCCAGCTCGCCGCCGCTGGCGCGCACGCCGACGCGCAGCCCCGGCCGTACCTGTCGGCGCAGCCGGGCGAGCTGCGCGCCACGCTGGTGCGCGAACCGGCCCGGCACGAGGTGCCGGTGGTCTGCGACGAGCAGCTGGTGGTGGAGTTCTACTCCCGCTGACCGCCGCTTGTCGGGCAGACCCGCCAGGATCAGCGGGTCTGTTCCAGCCAGGAGGCGTACAGCAGGGCGTACACCGAGTCGGTGTCGCGGACCAGTTCCTCGTGCGGGCCGCGCTGCACGATCCGGCCCCGGTCCACCACGATCACCTCGTCCGCCGCCTGCGCGGTGGACAGCCGGTGCGCGATGGCGAGCGTGGTCCGGCCCCGGGTCACCGCGTCGAGCGTCCGTTGCAGGCGGACCTCGGTGGCCGGGTCGACCGCGCTCGTCGCCTCGTCCAGCACCAGCAGGTCCGGGTCCGCGACGTACGCCCGGGCCAGCGCCACCAGCTGCCGCTCGCCGACGCTCAGCGCCTCCCCGCGCTCACCGACCGGCGTGTCCAGCCCGGCCGGCAGCCCGTCCAGCCAGTCGGAGAGGCCCAGCTCGGCGAAGGCGGCGGTGAGCCGCTCGTCGGTCAGGTCGGGGCGGGCGAAGCGGACGTTCTCCCCGACCGTGGCGTCGAACAGGAAGCCGTCCTGCGGCACCATCACCACCCGGGAGCGCAGCGAGTCGAAGCGCACCTGCCGCAGGTCGACCCCGGAGAGCAGCACCTGCCCCTCGGTCGGGTCCATCAGGCGGGTGAGCAGCTTGGCGAACGTCGTCTTGCCGCTTCCGGTCTCGCCCACCACCGCCACCCGGCTCTTGGCCGGAATGTCCAGCGTCACGTCGTGCAGCACCGGCGGCCCGCCCGGATAGGCGAACGTCACGCCGGCGAACCGGGCGTCCAGCGGCCCCGGCGGCAGCTCCCGCCCCTGCTCGCCGGGGTCGGCCACGTCCGGGGAGACGTCCAGCACGTCCAGCACCCGCCGCCAGCCGGCGATCGCGTTCTGCGCCTCGTTGAGCACCTCGGTGGCGATCTGCACGGGCTGGATGAACAGCGTGACCAGGAACAGGAACGCGGTGAGCTGGCCGACCGTCAGCGTGCCGTCGACGCCCAGGCTGACCCCCACCACCACGACGCCGGCCAGCGCCAGCCCGGCCGCCAGCTCCCCCACCGAGCTGCCCATGATGCTGATCCGGATCGCCCGCTGCTGGGCGACCCGCTGCCCGTCGATGGCCGTGTCCAGCCGCCGCGCGGTGCGCCCGGCGATGCCGTACGCCCGGATCACCGGCGCGCCCACCACGCTCTCGCCGATCGCGCCGAGCAGCGTGCCGGTGCGCTGCCGCACCAGCCCGTACGCCCCGGCGAGGCGGCGCTGCAACCGCCGGATCACCAGCACCGCGGGCGCGAACGCGACGAGCACCACGAGCGTCAACTGCCAGGAGTACGCGAGCATCACGGCGGTGGTCACCAGCAGCTGACCCAGGTTGACGATCAGGATCACGCCGCCCCACTGGAGGAACTGGGTGATCTGGTCGACGTCGCTGGTGACCCGGGAGACGAGCGACCCGCGCCGCTCGGACTGCTGGTGCAGCATGGACAGGTCGTGCACGTGCCGGAACGCCCGGGTGCGCACCCCGGCCAGCGCGGTCTCGCTCACCGTGAACAGCCGGCGCATCATCAGGTAGCCGCAGGCGGTGGTGACCACCAGCACCCCGGCGGTGATCGCCACGGTGAGCGAGATGACGTTCAGGTCGAGCCCGCCGACGATGCCGTGGTCGATGCCGCGCTGCACCGCCACCGGCACGGCCACCCGGCCGACCATGTAGATCAGCGCAAGCGCCAGCGTGCCGGCGAGGCCGGTGCGCAGCTCCGGGGAGAGCGCCAGCCCTCGCCGCAGCGTCCGCCAGGTCGACTCGGTGGTCTCGGGGCTCCGCTCCGCTGCACTCCTCGCGCTCACCGGTCCACCTCGATCTCCAGGCCCGAGGGCAACGGCGTGACCTCGTCGTACGTCCGATTCTGCTCGCGTTCCTGCTCGGCCTGCTCGTACGCGGTGACCAGGTCGGCGTAGCCGGGCACGGTGGCCAGCAGCTCGGTGTGTGTGCCGCGGGCGACCACCCGGCCCTGCTCCACGTAGATCACCTCGTCGGCGAGCGCGATGGTGGCCCGGCGGTACGCCACCACCAGGATCGACGCCGGGGCGCCGCCGTCGGCGGGCGCGCGCAGCCCGGCCAGGATGGCCGCCTCGACCCGCGGGTCGACAGCGCTGGTGGCGTCGTCGAGCACCAGCAGCCGGGGTCGCCCGGCGAGTGCCCGGGCGAGCGTCAGCCGCTGGCGCTGCCCGCCGGACAGCGACGTGCCCCGCTCGCCGACCATGGTGTCCAGCCCGTCCGGCAGCGCGGCCACGAAGCCGTCCGCCTCGGCCAGCCGCAGCGCCGCCCACACCTCGTCGTCGCCGATGCCGGCGCGGTCGAGCGCGATGTTGGCCCGGACCGTGTCGTCGAAGACGAACGGCACCTGCGCCACGAGCGCCACCGTGCCGGCGAGCGAGGCGGCGGTCAGCTCCCGCACGTCCACGCCGTCCAGCGTGACCCGCCCGGCGCCCGGGTCGACCAGGCGCACGGCCAGTGACGCGATCGTCGACTTGCCCGCGCCGGTGGGGCCGACCAGGGCGACCGTCTTCCCGGCCGGGACGGTGAACGTCACCTCGCCGAGCACCTGGGCGCCGGGCAGGTGCGCCTCGGCCGGCTCGTACGCGAAGTGCACGTCGTCGAAGGTGAGCGTCGCCGGCTCACGGGTGGCCGGGTCGAGCGTCGTGGTGCCGTACGGCATCTCGCCGGTGGCGTCCAGCACCCGGCGGACCCGGTCCCATCCGGCGACGCTGCGCGGCAGTTCGGCCAGCACCCAGCCGATGGCGCGTACCGGGAAGGCCAGCACGGTGAACAGGAACGCGACGCTGACCAGCTCGGTCACGCTGATCGCGCCCTGGCGCAGCCGGATCGCGCCGACCACCAGCACGGCGAGCGTGCCGAGGCTGGGCAGCGTCTCCAGCATCGGGTCGAACACGCCGCGCAGCCGGCCGACCGAGATCAGCGCGTCGCGCAGCTCGCCGGCGCGGGCGGCGAAGCGGGCCGTCTCCTGGGCCTCGCGGCCCATCGTCTTGACCACCAGCGCGCCGTCGAAGCTCTCGTGCGCGATGCCGCTGACCTCGGCCCGCAGCCGCTGCGCCCGGGCCTGCCGGGGCGCCATCCGGCGGGAGTAGACCACGTTGAGCGCGAACAGCGCGGGGAACACGGCGAGGCCGACCAGGGCCAGCGCCCAGTCGGTGAAGAACAGCGAGGCCACCGCGCCGACGAGCATCACCAGCGTGCCGACCGCGAACGGCAGCGGCGCGATCGGGTACCAGGCCGCCTCCACGTCGGAGTTGGCGTTGGACAGCAGCGTGCCGGTGGAGTTGCGGTGGTGCCAGGCCAGCGGCAGTTCCAGGTAGCGGCGGGTGACCCGGCGGCGGTAGGCGGCCTGGAGCCGGTACTGCATGTATCCGGCGCCGAGCCGGCGGCCGAAGATGCCGACGACCCGCAGCACGCTGATGCCGAACAGCGCCGTCGCGGCCAGCGCCAGCGCCCCGCGGACCACCTCGCCGCGCTCCACGGCCGGCACGACCACGTGGCCGACCACCGCGCCGACCACGTACGCGCTGGCGATCACCAGGAGGCCGAACAGCACGCTGCCGCTGACCGCGACCGCGAAGATCCGTGGCTCTTCCCGGATGGCCCGGCCGAGCACCCGTAGCCCCCTGCCGAGCACGTCCCGACTTGTCCCGCTCGCCACGCTCTCCCCCGCCGTAAGCCGCAGTTTTCTCCCCCATCCTTACCGCTCGCCGCCGGTCCCGCCGACCCGGCCGGGATATGTCCGCCGTCACGTTCGGTCCGGACCCGGGGCGAGGGCGGCCGGAAGCGGTCCGGGGGGCGCGATCGCGCGGGGCGTGGCGCGCCGCCCGAGCGGAACGGGCCTACGATCGGGCCATGCCGCGGTACGCCCGAGCGGAGCGCGAGGCGCTCGCCGACCTGATGCTGGAACTGGGACCGGACGCACCGACTGTGAACGAGGGGTGGACCACCCGAGACCTGGCGGCGCACCTGCTGGTGCGGGAGCGCCGGCCGGACGCGGCGGGCGGGATCGTGCTGCCGCCGCTGCGCGGCTACGGCGAGTCGGTCCGCCGGCGGATCGCCGCCGGGCCGTACGCCGACCTGATCGCCCGGGTACGCCGTCCCCCGCTGTGGAGCCCGGTGAGCAACCCGCTCACCGACGAGGTGGCCAACGGGATGGAGTTCTTCGTCCACCACGAGGACGTGCGGCGCGCCCGGCCGGGCTGGCACCCGCGCGACCTGCCGGCCGGGCAGCAGGCGGTGCTGTGGAAGCGGGTCGTGCTGCTGGCCCGGATGGCGCTGCGGCAGTTCCCGGCCGAGGTGCTGGTGCAGGCACCGGGGTACGGCGAGCTGCGGGCCGGCCGTGGCGGCGAACGGCTGCGGGTGGTGGGCGCGCCGGGCGAGCTGGTGCTGTTCCTCACCGGACGGCAGCGGGTGGCCCGGGTCCAGGTGGACGGTCCGGCCGACCGCGCCGAGCGTCTGCGCACCGCCGAACTGGGCCTGTGACCGAGGACGGGTAGCCGGCCGCTGACTGTCCGTAGAAGGTGGACAGCCAGACTTCGATAACGGTTGTGCACTCCCGTACGCTCCTGCCCGGCGGCCCCAGCGGGCGGGGCGGCGGACAGGGGACGACGATGCGCGACTTCGCCCTCTCGGCACTGCACGAGCCGCCCTTTCCCTCCCGGCGTCACCCCGCCGCCGACCTGGCGGCCGCGGAGAGCGCCGCCTGGGTACGCGACCTCGGCCTGGTGGGGGACCCGGCCGGGCGCCGGCGGCTGGCCGGGGCGCACGCGGCGGAGCTGGCCGCTCGCGCCTGCCCAGAGGCGTCGCCGCCGGGCCTGCGCCTGCTCACCGACCTGATCAACTGGCTCTTCGTGGTGGACGACGCCTGCGACGACGACGGGCTCGGCGCGGCGCCCACGCTGCTGGCACCCACGATCGCCGCGCTGCTGGCGGTGCTCGACCAGCAGGGCGACCCGGAGGCGCCCGCACCGGCCGGCGGCGGGCCGATCGCCGTGGCACTGCACGACCTCTGCCGGCGGGCCCGCGACCGGGGCCGGCCGGCCCACCTGCTGCGCCTGGTCAGCCAGTTGCGGGAGTACCTGCTGGCGCTGCTGTGGGAGGCCGCCAACCGGGAGCGCGGGCGGGTGCCGGGGGTGGCCGAGTACACGCAGATGCGCCGCCACACCGGCGGGGTTCGCCCCAGCTTCACGGTGACCGACCTGGCCCGCCCATCCACGCTCCGCGCCGACCAGCGGGTCGCGCCGGCGCTCACCGCCCTGGACACCCTCGCCACCGACCTGGTGTGCTGGTGCAACGACCTGTTCTCCTACGGCAAGGAGCGCGGCGCCGCCCCGGAGGCGCACAACCTGGTTACCACGATCGCGGGTGAGACCGGGCAGGACGAGTCGGCGGCGCTGTACGCGGCGGCGGACCGGTTCAACCAGGCCCTCGCCACGTACGCGGAGCGGGACGCGGCGCTGGGCGCCGCGGCCGACGAGGGGATGCGGGTCTTCCTCGACACCCGCCGGGACTGGATCAGGGCCACCTACGACTGGTCCCGCGGGGCCAGCCGGTACGCCTGAACGGTCCAGCAGGCGGGACCGGCGGCGACTCGGCCGATCGGGGCTAGCCGCTGGCCGGGTGCAGGCAATACCCTTCGGTAACCGCAGATCGGCGTGACCCCCGTCACGTCCCTCCACCTCTGAAGGCGGCTACAGCGATGGCTCTCGATGTACCGTACCGTTCCGTACCGGACATGTTCCTCAAGCGCGTGGCGGATTCCCCCGACCGGCACGCCTTCGCCCACCCCGCACCCGACGACTCGGGCCCGGTCTGGCTGACGTGGGAGCAGGTCGGGCAGCGCGCCAAGGCGATCGCCGCCGGGCTGCACGGGCTCGGTGTCGGCCTGGAGAATCCGGTCGCGATCCTGGCCAACACGCGCCTGGACTGGGTGCTCGCCGACTTCGGCATCATGTGCGCCGGTGGGGCCACCACCACCGTCTACCCCACCACCGAACCCGACGACGCGGTCTACATCATCGCCGACTCCGGCTCGAAGGTGCTGTTCGCGGAGAACCCGGCCCAGGCGGCGAAGATCGCCGGGGCGGACCTGCCCGCGCTGACCCACGTGGTGCTCTTCGACGGCACGCCCGACCCGGCGGCGGCCGTCCCGCAGCTCACCCTGGCCGAGCTGGAGGAGCGCGGCGCCGCCGCGCTGAGCGCCGAGCCGGACCTGATCGACATGCTCGTCGCCGGCATCGGCCCGGACCACCTGGCCACGCTGATCTACACCTCGGGCACCACCGGCCGCCCGAAGGGCGTGGAGCTGCTGCACGGCGGCTGGTGCTGGGAGGGCGTGGCCCAAGCCGAGCTGGGCCTGCTGCGCGTCGACGACCTGCAGTACCTGTGGCTGCCGCTGTCGCACTCGTTCGGCAAGACGCTGCTCTGCGGCGCGACCCACGTCGGCCTGCCCACGTACGTCGACGGCCGGGTGGACAAGCTCGTCGACCTGCTGGGCGTGGTGCGGCCGACGCTCATGTGCGGCGCGCCCCGGGTCTTCGAGAAGGTCTACAACAAGGCGGTCACCACCGCGCAGGGCGCGGGCGGCGCCAAGGCCAAGATCTTCGCCTGGGGCGTCGGGGTCGGCAAGGAGAAGGTCGCGCTGGAGCAGGCCGGCAAGCCGGTCCCGGCCGGCCTGCGGATGAAGTACGCGGTCGCCGAGAAGCTCGTGTTCAGCAAGCTCCAGGCGCGGCTCGGCGGCCGGATGCGGGTGCTGGTCTCCGGCGCGGCGCCGCTGAGCAAGGAGATCGCCACCTTCTTCGCCGCCGCCAACCTGCCCATCTCGGAGGGCTACGGTCTGACCGAGACCAGCGCGGGCGCGTTCGTGAACCCGCCCGACGGGCTGAAGATCGGCAGCGTGGGCCGGGCCATGGGCGACCTGGAGTGCCGGCTCGACACCGACGGCGAGATCCTGATGCGCGGCAAGCCGGTCATGCGCGGCTACCACAATCTGCCCGAGGAGACCGCCGCCGCGTTCACCGAGGACGGCTTCTTCCGCACCGGCGACATCGGCACGCTCGACGAAGACGGCTACCTGCGCATCACCGACCGGAAGAAGGATCTGGTCAAGACGTCCGGCGGCAAGTACGTCGCACCGTCGCACATCGAGGGCATGTTCAAGGCGGTGTGCCCGTACACCTCGCAGGCCGTGGTGATCGGGCAGGCGCGCAACTACTGCACCATGCTCGTCACGCTGGACCCGGACGCGATCAAGGGCTGGGCCGCCGGCACCCCGCTGGAGGGCAGCGACTACACCACTATCGTCACCTCCCCGCAGGCGCGGGAGATGGTCGAGGGGTACGTGGCCGAGCTGAACGCCAAGCTCAACCGCTGGGAGACGATCAAGAAGGTGACGATCCTCCCCCGTGACCTCACCATCGAGGACGGCGAGGTCACGCCGTCGCTGAAGATCAGGCGCCGCAGCGTGGAGACGAACTTCGCCTCCGAGATCGACAAGATGTACGAGGGCACGCTCGCCGAGCTGTAGCCCGCACCGCCACACGGTCGCGCCGGCCGTGCCCCACCGTCCCGGGGCACGGCCGCGCGCCGTTCACAGGTGCCGCTGCCGCCAGTGGCTCTGCTCGGCCTCGGCGGCGATCTGCTCCTCCAGCGCGAGCCGGCGTACCCGGCGCCGGAGGCCGTCCTCGCGGCGCGTCTCCCAGGCGACACCGGCACCGGTGATCACCGCGAGGACGCCGAGCGCGATCAGCTCCGGGATACGGAAGACGAACGGACCTGCCACGGCCAGCGCCACCACCGTGAGCAACAGCGGCCGGTGCACCTCGCGCAGCGCGAGCCACCAGCACCCGGCGAGGCTGAGCAGGTACAACGCCACCCCGCCGAACAGGATCGCGCCCCAGAAATCGCCCAGCGGCAGCCCCCAGGTGGGCGTGGTCGGGTCGGCGGCCTCGGCCAGCAGGTCCTTGAGGCCGAGCGCGTAGAGGATGATCCCGGCGACCATCGGGAAGTGCATGAACGTGTACACGTCCCGGCTCATCCGGAGCCGGGCGGCCTCGTCCCGGGCGTGGTGCAGCGCCTGCTCCAGCGCGAAGGCGAGCGTGTCGAAGTACGCCCACCACAGCGCCGCGACGACCACGATGCCGAGCAGCGCCGACACCGCCACCGGGGCGGTCAGCGGCAGCCCTTGCTTCGGGCCGAGTCCGAGCGCGATGATCGACTCACCGAGCGCGACGAGCACGATCAGCGCGTGCCGTTCGGCCCAGTGCCCGGCCGAGACCACCACCCACCACTGGCGGGCGAGCGTCACCCCGCCGACGTACTCGACGAGCAGCGCCAGCGTCCAGAGCGCCAGTTGCAGCGGGATCGCGAACCGCTCCTGCGGCAACCGCGACGGCACGGTTCCGGCGATGACCAGCAGCACGGTGGCGGCGGCCGGGAACGCGGCGCGCAGCAGAAGCCGGCGGCGCCGGACCGGGTCGGCGCGGTCCACCCAGCCGAAGACCGTGAGCTGGGCCATCCGGATCACGAAGTAGCAGCCGGCGAAGACCAGCGGGCCGGGCAGCCCGCCGGGGAGGTCCTCGAACGCGCTGGGCTCGCTGAGCACCAGCAGGAACGTCGCCGCCACGGTGACGAAGCCGACCAGCGGCAGGGCGCCCTGGTCGGCGCGGAAGAAGTTGCCCATCCGGGCGAAGCCGGTCCACGACCACCAGAGCAGCGCCAGCACCAGCAGGAAGCGGTAGAGGTTGGCCGGCGTGAGCTCCGAGGCGGTGAGCGTGGTGACGCTCAGGAACGCGAAGACGAAGACCAGGTCGTAGAAGAGCTCAAGCCGGGTGGTCCGGGAACCCGGTGCGGCGGACCGTGCGGTCCACGACCGCCGGACACCACTCCCGTTCCCCATCCCGGCAGTGTGCGGGCACCGCCCGTCCCACAGCCGCCGTTCGGGCATCCACCACCGGAACGGACGGGCCGGGTCAGGCGATGACGCTCGGCTCGCGCCACTGCGGGCGGCTGGTCCGGTCCAGGTCGTAGCGGACCGCCGCGAGGCGGCCGACCGCCTCCACCAGCTCGTCGGCGGGCAGGGTGAAGGGCAGCCGCAGGAAGCGCTCCAGCGTCCCGTCCAGGCCGAACCGGGGTCCGGGCGCCAGCCGTACGCCGACCTCCTCGGCCGCGCGGGCCAGCGCGCTGGAGATCGGGCCGTCCAGCTCGGCCCAGAGCGTGACGCCGCCGCTCGGCACCCGTACCCGCCAGTCGGGCAACCGGTCGGTGAGCGCCGCGACCAGGGCGTCCCGCTGGGCGACGAGCTGGGCCCGGCGGGCGGCCACGATGGCCGGCGCCTCGGTGAGCAGGTGCACGGCGACGAGCTGGTCGAGCACCGGGCTGGCCATGTCCACCCCGACCCGGGCCGCGGCCAGCCGCTGCACCTGGGGCGCGGAGGCGCGGACCCAGCCGATCCGCAGCCCGCCCCAGTAGGGCTTGCTCATGCCGCCGATGCTGATCACCCGGGAGTGCCGGTCGAAGACGGCCACCGGCGGCGGCAGCGTGGTGTCGTCCAGTGGCAGGTCGACGAAGGACTCGTCGACCACCAGGTCCGTGCCGGCCGCGTGGGCCGTGCCGACCAGCCGCTCGCGCAGGTCGGCGGCCATCAGGTGGCCGGTCGGGTTCTGGAACTCGGGGATCACGTACGCGAGCTTCGGCCGGGTCTGCCGGAGGCTGCCGAGCAGCAGTTCGGCGTCCCAGCCCTCGTCGGACAGGCCGTGCGTGGCGATGCGGGCCCGCCGGGCGGACAGCGCGGCCAGCGCGTTGGGGTAGGTGGGCGACTCGACGAGCACCCCGCCGCCGGGTGACAGGGCCAGCCGCAGCACCAGGTCCAGGGCGTGCTGGGTGCCGCTGGTGACCATGATCTGCTCCGGACTGGTGGGCAGACCGCGCTCGGTGTACCCGCGTGCCACCGCCTCGCGCAGCTCGATGATGCCGGTCGGGTGGTAGCCGGCGCCGCCGAGGTAGCGGGGCAGGTCCTCGGCCGCGGCCCGCGCGGCCGGGACGAGCTGCGGGGGCGCGGACAGCGCGGCCACGCCGAGGTCGATCATGTCGCGGTCGTCCAGCGGCGTCCACAGCCCGGTGCTGGCCACCCGGTGCCCGCCGGGCAGCATGGTCCAGCTCCCCGCACCCCGGCGGCTGGCCAGGTGGCCGCTCTCCCGCAGTTCCCGGTACGCGGCGGTGACGGTGGTCCGGCTGATCCGCAGCGCCTCGGCCAGCTCCCGCTCGGCCGGCAGGCGTACCCCGAGGGGCAGCCGCCCGTCGGCGAGCAACCCGCGGACGGCGGCGGCGAGCGCGGCGTAGTCGGGGCTGCGCCGGCGGCCCGGCAGGGCGTGCCACTGGCCGAGGAGTCGCGCCAATTGGACGCCGCGCACCTGGCTGGTCATGGCCACACCTCCGAAATTGGCACCCTTGATGACCGCGATTGGCCCCTAGGGTGGCATGCATGGCACAGCTTGGCAATCTCCGGCACCGGCCGGCGCGGCGACTCACCCAGCTCTACGCAGGGCTCGTCCTGTACGGCGTGAGCATGGCGCTGATGATCCGGTCGGAGCTGGGACTGGACCCGTGGGACGTGTTCCACCAGGGGCTCGCCCGGCAGACCGGCCTGTCCTTCGGCACCGTCACCATCGCCGTCGGCGCCCTCGTGCTGCTGCTCTGGATCCCGCTGCGGCAGCGGCCCGGCCTCGGCACGGTCAGCAACGTCGTGGTGATCGGACTGGTCGTCGACGCCACCCTGGCCGTGCTGCCGCCCGGGGAGGGTATGCCGGCGCGCGTCGCGCTGCTCGTCGCCGGGATCGTCGCCAACGGCGCCGCCACCGGCCTCTACCTCGGCGCCGGGCTCGGCCCCGGCCCGCGCGACGGGCTGATGACCGGCTTCGTCGCCCGCCACCCCCGGTTCTCGGTCCGGCTGGTCCGCACCGTCATCGAGATCACCGTGCTGGCGTTCGGCTGGCTGCTCGGCGGCACCGTCGGCCTCGGCACGGTGGCCTACGCGCTGACCATCGGCCCGCTGGCCCAGTTCTTCATCCCGGTCTTCGCGCTGCCCGCACGACCGGCGGCCGGCGCCTACGCTACGTGACCGCGGCCGGGCCGACCGCCACGGCCCGGCCCGAGCCGCAACGCGCTGAGCTGCGACGACGCAGAACCGGTAAACCAGGTGTTTCCTCCGCCGTCGCCGCCGGGCATCATTCCTGCATGGGGGAGAACGGATGGCGTTGGAGCGACGCCTGGATCTTCGTCGCGTTGGTCATCGCCAGTGGCGCCGGCCGGCACCGGCGGGCCGCCGCGACACGCCGCCCCGAAGGCGTACGGCTGGCCGACGTCCTCTCCACCGCCGACCACCTCAACCAGGCCCTCCCGGAACGACACGAGGTGGAGGGAGCGGTCCGGCGGCTCGTCGGCGCGGGCCTGGTCAGCGTCGCCGACGGCTGGTTCCGGGTCACCCCGGACGGTGAGCGGCTCTGGCGCACCCGGCCCAGCGCCGGGCTCGGCACCACAGTCGACACGGTGCAGGGCGTGCTGACCCGGCGGCACCCGCCCGCCGAGTCCGAGTGGCAGCTCGCCGAGGACGACCACGCCGCCGCCGTGCAGGAGTACGTGGTCCGGTCGATCCCGATGCCGCGCCGCTCCCCCGAGGGGCACTCCGGCCGGCAGTGACCGGCGCGTCAGCGCACCGGGTGCCCGGCCCCGCGCAGCGCGTCCTTGACCTCGCCGACTGTCAGTTCGCCGAAGTGGAAGACGCTGGCCGCGAGCACCGCGTCCGCCCCGGCGCCGACGGCCGGCGGGAAGTGGGCCACCTCGCCCGCGCCGCCGCTGGCGATCACCGGCACGTCGACCACCTCGCGGACCGCCTGGATCAGCGCCAGGTCGAACCCGGCCTTGGTGCCGTCGGCGTCCATCGAGTTGAGCAGGATCTCGCCCGCGCCCAGCTCGGCGCCGCGCGCCGCCCACTCGACCGCGTCCAGCCCGGTGCCCCGGCGGCCGCCGTGCGTGGTCACCTCGAAGCCGCTCGGCGTCGTGCCGGCCGGTGCGCGGCGCACGTCCAGCGAGAGCACCAGGACCTGGCGGCCGAACCGGTCGGCGATCTCGGCGATCAGCTCCGGCCGGGCGATGGCGGCGGTGTTCACGCCGACCTTGTCCGCACCGGCGCGCAGCAGCGTGTCGACGTCGGCGACCCGGCGTACGCCGCCGCCCACGGTGAGCGGGATGAAGACCGACTCGGCGGTGCGCCGCACCACGTCGAGCATGGTGCCCCGGTCGCTGGACGAGGCGGTGACGTCGAGGAAGGTCAGCTCGTCTGCGCCGGCCCGGTCGTACGCCGCCGCCAGCTCCACCGGGTCGCCGGCGTCGCGCAGGTCGAGGAAGTTGACCCCCTTGACCACGCGCCCGGCGTCCACGTCCAGACACGGGATGACCCGTACCGCCACCGTCATGCCCCGAGCCTAACGAACGCGCGGGCGGTGGTGACCCGCCGGTGAGGCCGGTCACCACCGCCCGCGGTGGAGTGCGTTCGCGCCGGTCAGAGACGGACCAGCATCTTGCCGAGGTTCTCGCCGCGCAGCAGGCCGAGGAACGCCTCGGGGGCGCGCTCGATGCCGTCGACGATCGTCTCGTCGTACGACAGCCGGCCCTCGCGCAGCCAGCCCGCCACCTCCTGCACGAACTGCTCCCGCAGGTGACCGTGGTCACCGACGAGGAAGCCGCGCAGCGTCAGCCGCTTGCCGATCACCAGCGCCAGGTTGCGCGGCGCGGCGGGCGGCTCGGTGGCGTTGTACTGCGCGATCATGCCGCAGATGGCGGCCCGGCCGTGCAGGTTCATCGCCCCGATCGCGGCCTCCAGGTGGTCCCCGCCGACGTTGTCGAAGTACACGTCGACGCCGTCCGGGGCGGCGGCCTTGAGCTGCTTGTACACCGGGCCGTCGTGGTAGTCGAACGCGGCGTCGAAGCCGAGCGCGGTGAGGCGCTCCACCTTCGCCGGGGAACCGGCGCTGCCGATCACCCGGCCGGCGCCGCGCAGCTTCGCGATCTGGCCGACCATGCTGCCCACCGCGCCGGCCGCGCCGGAGACGAACACGGTCTCCCCCGGCTTCATCGCGGCCACGTCGAGCAGCCCGGCGTACGCGGTCAGCCCGGTCATGCCGAGCACGCCCAGGTACGCGGTGACCGGCGCCAGGCCGGGATCGACCTTGCGGACGCCCTTGGCGTCCACCAGCGCGTACTCGCGCCAGCCGAGCCCGTGCAGCACCGTGTCGCCGGGCTTGACGCCGCCGGCCTCGCCGGCCACCACCTCACCGATCGCGCCGCCGTCCAGCGGGGCGTCGAGCGCGAACGGCGGCACGTACGACTTGACGTCGTTCATCCGCCCGCGCATGTACGGGTCGACGGACATGAACCGGTTGCGGACCACGACCTGTCCCGGGCCCGGCGTCGGCACCTCGGTGGTGACCAGCCGGAAGTTCTCCGGCGTCGGCCAGCCGTCCGGCCGGGACGCCAGGTGGATCTCCCGGTTGACGCTCGTCTCGCTCACCAGACCTCCTCGGTTCGCACTGCGGGGCTCCGCTGCGCTGCACTCCTCGTGCTCACAGGACCTCCTCGGTTCGCACTGCGGGGCTCCGCTGCGCTGCACTCCTCGTGCTCACAGGACCTCGCGGACCGTGCGGGTCACCTCGACGTTGCCCCGGGTCGCGTTGGAGTAGGGGCAGACCTGGTCGGCCGCGTCGACGAGCTGCTCGGCGGCCGCGCGCTCGACCGCGGGCAGGTCCACCACGAGCGTCACGGCCAGGCCGTAGCCGCCGCTGCCGCTCGGGCCGATACCCACCTCGGCCTCGACGACGGAGCCGGAGACGTCCGCCTTGGCCCGGCGGGCCACCACGCGCAGCGCGGAGTGGAAGCAGGCCGCGTAGCCGGCCGCGAAGAGTTGCTCCGGGTTGGCCGCGCCGCCGGCGCCGCCCATCTCCTTCGGTACGGCGAGGTCCAGCTCGACCGTGCCGTCGGAGGTCCGGACGTGACCGTCGCGGCCGTCGCCTGTGGCGCGGGCGGAGGCGGTGTAGAGCACCTGCATGTCACTGCTCCTTCTGTCGGTGGATCGTCTCGGTGACCCGGGTGAGGATGCCGTGGAGGAAGACCAGTTCGGCCTCGGTGAGCCCGGTGGCCGTGGTCACCCGGCGCGGCACGTCACCCATCCGCTCCCGCAGCGCGCGGCCCCGGTCGGTGAGGCCCACCTCGACCCGGCGCTCATCCGCCGCCGAGCGGGTACGCACCACCAGACCGGCCGCCTCCAGCCGCTTGAGCAGCGGGGAGAGCGTGCCGGAGTCGAGCCGGAGCGCAGCCCCGAGTTCGGAGACCGTGGGGGCGTCGTCGTCGCGCTCCCAGAGCACCAGCAGCACCAGGTACTGCGGGTAGGTCAGGCCGTGCTCGTCGAGGATGGGCCGGTAGACGTCGGTCAGGGCGCGCGACGCCGTGTAGAGCGCGAAGCACACCTGCCGGCGAAGTACCAGATCATCGGTCACGCCCTGAACCGTAGCGCGCAATCAAGTTGTGCACAACTTGTCGGGCCGAGAAGCGGCGTCGACCACGCCGGGCGCCGCTCAGCGGTCCGGCAGGTACGCCTCCAGCTCGACCTCGACCAGGAGATCCGGGTCGATCAGCCCGGCCACCACCACCATCGTGGCGACCGGGCGCACCGGGCCGAACACCGCGTTGTGCGCCCGGCCCACCTCGTCGGCGTAGATCCGGTCCGTCACGTACATCCGCGTCCGCACCACGTCACCCGGCCCGGCGCCGACCTCGGCAAGCGCGTCCAGGCCGATCCGCATCGCCTGCGCGGTCTGCGCCGCCGCGTCACCGGCGTGCGCCACCCGGCCGTCCACGGTGGACGTGCAGCCGGCGGTGATCGCCAGCGAGCCGGCCCGGACCACCCGCGAGTAGCCGTACAGCGCCTCCCACGGGCCGCCCGAGCCGAGCCGGGTCACCACCCCGGCGTCCACAGGCGGCTCGGCCGTCACGCGCCGGCCCGCAGCGTCGCCAGCGCCTCGGCGACGGTGAACGCGCCCGCGTAGAGCGCCTTGCCGGCGATCACACCCTCCACACCCACCGGCTCCAGCGTGGCCAGCGCCCGCAGGTCGTCCAGCGTGGACACGCCGCCGGAGGCGATCACCGGGGCGTCGGTGCGGGCGCACACCTCGCGCAGCAGGTCCAGGTTGGGCCCGCGCATCGTGCCGTCCTTGGTGATGTCGGTGACCACGTACCGCGCCGCGCCGGCGGCGTCGAGCCGGGCCAGCACCTCGTAGAGGTCACCGCCGTCGCGGGTCCAGCCGCGCGCCGAGAGGGTACGGCCGCGCACGTCCAGCCCGATCGCCACCCGGTCGCCGTACTCGCCGCAGATCCGGTCGCACCACTGCGGATCCTCCAGCGCGGCGGTGCCGATGTTGACCCGGGCCGCCCCGGTGCCGAGCGCCGCCCGCAGCGACTCGTCGTCGCGGATGCCGCCGGACAACTCCACCTTCACGTCCAGCTTGCCGACCACCTCGGCGAGCAGCGCGGCGTTGGAGCCCCGCCCGAACGCGGCGTCCAGGTCGACCAGGTGGATCCACTCCGCGCCGTCGGACTGCCAGGCCAGAGCCGCGTCCAGCGGGTCGCCGTACGCGGTCTCGCTACCGGCGGCGCCCTGCACGAGCCGGACGGCCTGGCCGTCGGCGACGTCCACGGCGGGCAACAGGGTGAGGCTCAACGCTTCTCTCCTCGGATCCTCAACGACGGTCCAGCGCGATCACCACGATCGCGGGCAGGACCAGCAACAACAACACGACCAGCACCAGCCGCAGCGCGAGGTCGTCCACCAGATTCCAGATGGCGACCACCGCCACCACGGTGAGCACCAGGATCGTCGCCCGCTCCCGGCGGGTGTGCCGGCGCAGCCGGCCGGTACGCCCGCGCCGCAGCGACGGCGTCAGCCGGCGTACCAGGGAACGACGCCGTTCCCGGCGCGCCACCCGGCGGGCGCGGGCGGCGCGCGCCCGCTCCTGCTCGGCCTCGCGCTCCGCGCGGCGGCGGGCCCGCTCCTTGCTCACGCGCACACCCGTGCGCCCGCCAGCGGGCCGGTCACAGCGTGCCGAGCCAGTTGCGCAGCAGCGCGGCGCCGGCGTCGGCCGACTTCTCCGGGTGGAACTGCGCGGCCGAGAGCGGCCCCCGCTCCACCGCCGCGACGAAGTCCGCGCCGTGGTGCGCGGTGGTCACCGTCGCGCCCGCCTCGGCCAGCGCCGCCGGGTCGGTCACCCCGTAGGAGTGGACGAAGTAGAACCGGGTGCCGGCCGGCAGCCCGGCGAACAGCGTCGAGCCGGCCGGCGGCTGCACGGTGTTCCAGCCCATGTGCGGCAGCCGCCGCGCCGGCAGCCGGGTCACGCCGCCGGGCAGCAGCCCGAGCCCCTTGGTGACCACGCCGTGCTCCTCGCCGTGCCCGAACAGGATCTGCATGCCGACGCAGATGCCCAGCACCGGCCGCCCGGCGGCGACCCGGTCGGCGATGACCGGCCCGGCGCCCAGCGCCTCGATCCCGGCCATGCACGCGGCGAACGCGCCCACGCCCGGCACCACCAAGCCGTCGGCCGACGCGGCGGCGTCCAGGTCGTCGGTGACAGTCACCTCGGCGCCGGCGCGCTCCAGCGCGCGCTCGGCCGAGCGCAGGTTGCCCGATCCGTAGTCGAGCACCACCACCCGTGCCATCAGCTCTCCCCCGGCAGCAGCCAGAGCACCCCGGCGACGGTGGCCAGCACCGCCAGCAGGCCGGTGACCACCACGGCGGCGCGGGGCGCGCCCTGCTTGAGCAGCGACCACGTCCCGCCGACCAGCAGGCCGGCCAGGATCAACAGAAGTGTGGGCAGCACCTTCATCAGAGCCTGCCTTCATTCGCGACTGCGGGACTCCGCTGCGCTGCGTTCCTCGCGCTCATCAGAGCCTGCCTCCATTCGCGACTGCGGGACTCCGCTGCGCTGCGTTCCTCGCGCTCATCAGAGCCTGCCTCCATTCGCGACTGCGGGACTCCGCTGCGCTGCGTTCCTCGCGCTCATCAGAGAGCGCCCTTCGTGGACGGCACCACGCCCGCGTTACGCGGATCGATCGCGGTGGCCTCGCGCAGCGCGCGGGAGACGGCCTTGAACTGCGCCTCGACCACGTGGTGGGCGTCCGGGTGGCCGCCGGGACGAGCCGCACGCAGCACGTCCACGTGCAGCGTGATCCGGGCCGACTGACCGAACGACTCCCAGATGTGCCGGGTCATGCTCGTCGGGTAGACCGGCCCGATGTACGGGGCCAGCGCCGGCTCGTCGTGCACCACGTACGGGCGGCCGGACAGGTCGACGGCGGCCCGGACCAGCACCTCGTCCATCGGGACGGTGGCCGAGCCGTACCGCCGGATGCCGGCCTTGTCACCCAGCGCCCGGTCGAACGCGGCGCCCAGCGCGAGCGCGGTGTCCTCCATCGTGTGGTGCGCGTCGATCTCCAGGTCGCCGACGGTGTGCACGGTCAGGTCGAAGCCGCCGTGCCGGGCGATCTGGTTGAGCATGTGGTCGTAGAAGCCGACGCCGGTGGAGATGTCGGCCTTGCCGGTGCCGTCGAGGTCGATCTCGACGAGCACCTTCGTCTCGTTGGTGACCCGCTCGATCCGGGCGATCCGGCTCATGAAACTGTCTCCATCGCGGTGAGGAAGGCGTCGGTCTCGGTCGGGGTGCCCGCGGTGACGCGCAGCCAGCCGGGCAGGCCGACGTCGCGCACCAGCACGCCGGCATCGAGCAGGGTACGCCAGGCCACCGCCTGGTCCCCCTCGACGGCGAACAGCACGAAGTTGGCGTCGCTGTCGGCCACCCGGTGGCCCCGGGCGCGCAGCTCGGCGACGATCCGGTCCCGCTGCTGCATGATCGCGGCCACGGTGCCGAGCAGGGCGTCGCGGTGCGCCAGCGCCGCGCGGGCGGCGGCCTGGGTGAGCGCGGACAGGTGGTACGGCAGCCGGACCAGCTGCACCGCGTCCACCACCGCCGGGTCGGCGGCCAGGTAACCGAGCCGCCCGCCGGCGAACCCGAACGCCTTGCTCATGGTGCGGGTCACCACCAGCCGCGGGTGGCCGGGCAGCACCGCGAGCGCGCTCACCGTCCCGGGCCGGGCGAACTCGGCGTACGCCTCGTCCACGATCACCATGCCGGGTGCCTCGTCCAGCACGGCGGCGACCACTGCCGGATCGAGCGCGGTGCCCGTCGGGTTGTTCGGCGAGCAGAGGAACACCACGTCCGGCCGGTACTCGCGGACCTGGGCCACCGCCTCGCCGGCGGTGAGCCCGAAGTCCTCGCCGCGCCGGGCGGGCACCCACCGGGTGCCGGTGCCGAGCGCCAGCAGCGGGTGCATCGAGTACGCCGGGATGAAGCCGAGCGCGGTGCGCCCGGGACCGCCGAACGCCTGGAGCAGTTGCTGCTGGATCTCGTTGGAGCCGTTCGCGGCCCACACGTGGTCGGCGGTGAGCCCGTGACCGAGGTAGGCGGCCAGGTCGGCGCGCAGCGCCACCGCGTCCCGGTCCGGGTAGCGGTTGAGGTCGCGCAGCTCGGCGGCGACCGCCTTGCCGATCGCCTCCACCACCGGCTCGGGCACCGGGTAGGAGTTCTCGTTGGTGTTCAGCCGCACCGGCACGTCGAGCTGCGGCGCCCCGTACGGCGTCCGCCCGCGCAGGTCGTCACGGATCGGCAGATCGTCGAGCGTGGTCACGACGCGCCGCCCTCGGGGAACCGGACGCTGACCGCCTGGCCGTGCGCGGGCAGATCCTCCACCGTTGCCAGCGTGACCACGTGCGGCGCCACCTCGCGCAACGCGTCCTGCGTGTATTCGACCAGGTGGACGCCGCGCAGGAAGGACTGCACGGACAGCCCGGAGGAGTGCCGGGCGCAGCCGCCGGTGGGCAGCACGTGGTTGGAGCCCGCGCAGTAGTCGCCGAGCGACACCGGCGACCAGGCGCCGACGAACACCGCTCCGGCGTTGCGGACCCGCAGCGCCCACTCGCGGGCGTTCTCGGTCTGGATCTCCAGGTGCTCGGCCGCGTACGCGTCGACCACCCGCAGCCCGGCCTCCAGGTCGTCGACCAGGACCACGCCGCTCTGCTCGCCGCGCAGCGCGGTGCCGATCCGCTCGGCGTGCTTGGCCGCCGGCGCCTGCCGGGCCAGCTCCGCGTCGACCGCGTCGGCCAGCGCGGTGGACGGGGTGACGAGCACGCTCGCGGCGAGCGGGTCGTGCTCGGCCTGGCTGATCAGGTCGGCGGCGACGTGCGCCGGGTCGGCGGTGTCGTCGGCCAGGATCGCGATCTCGGTCGGGCCGGCCTCGGCGTCGATGCCGACCACGCCGCGCAGCAGCCGCTTCGCGGCGGTGACCCAGATGTTGCCCGGACCGGTGATCATGTCGACCGGCTCGCAGCGCCCGTCGCCGGCCGGGTCGGCGCTCGCGCCGTAGGCGAGCATGGCGACCGCCTGGGCGCCGCCGACCGCGTACACCTCGTCCACGCCGAGCAGCGCGCAGGCGGCGAGAACCCGCCGGTCCGGCAGCCCGTCGTTGTCCTTCTGCGGCGGGCTCACCACCACCAGCGAACGCACCCCGGCCGCCTGGGCCGGGACCACGTTCATCACCACGGTCGACGGGTACATGGCCAGGCCGCCGGGGACGTAGAGACCGACCCGGTCGACCGGCACCCACCGCTCGGTCACCGTGCCGCCCGGCACCACAGTCGTGGTGTGGTCGGTGCGGCGCTGGTCGGCGTGGACCCTGCGAGCCCGGGTGATCGACTCCAGCAGCGCGGCGCGTACCTGCGGGTCCAGCTCGCTCTCGGCGGCGCGGATCGTCTCGACCGGCACCCGCAGCCGCTCGGGGGAGACGCCGTCGAACCGTTCGCTCGCCTCCCGGATCGCCGGGTACCCATGGTCCCGGACCGCCTCCACGAGCGGGCGGATCCGCTCGACCGCCACGGAGACGTCGAGCTGGGCACGGGGCAGCAGGCGGCGCGGGTCACGGGCCCCGCCGCGCAGGTCGATCCGATTCAGCACGCCTGCGAGTCTAGGCCGCCGCCGGGGTCACCGGCCGGGCCCGCCCGCACGCCGGGACGGTGAGCCGGGACACGCGCGGGCGGGCGGGTTGGCGATACGCTCGATCACGTGAGCGCACGGCTGCCGGTGTTCCCGCTCGGGACCGTCCTCTTCCCCGGGCTGGTCCTTCCGCTGCACATCTTCGAGGAGCGCTACAAGGCGCTGGTGCGCCACCTCGTGGGGCTGCCCGAGGGCGCGCCGCGCGAGTTCGGCGTGGTGGCGATCCAGGCCGGCTGGGAGGTCGCGCCGGCCGGGCCGCCGGGGCGTTCCGGGCCGGCCGGCGGCGAGGTCACGCTGCACGAGGTGGGCTGCACCGCCGAGCTGCGGCAGGTCACCGAGCTGGCGGACGGCGGCTTCGACATCGTCACCGTCGGGCGGCGGCGGTTCCGGGTCGCCGAGGTGGACGACTCCGCCGAGCCGTACCTCACCGCCGAGGTGGAGTGGCTGCCGGAACCGGACGGCCCGGACGAGGTCTCCGACCTGCTGGCGGCCCGGGTGATCTCGGTGTTCCGGCAATATCTGGGCCTGATCCGGCCGGACCAGCAGGAGATCACCGAGCAGTTGCCGGAGGATCCGACGGTCCTGTCGCACCTGGTCGCCGCGACCGCCGCGCTGACCGTCGCCGACCGGCAGCGGCTGCTCGCCGTCGACGACACCGCCGGCCGGCTGCGCGCCGAGCTTCGCCTGCTCAACCGGGAGACGGCGTTGCTGCGGCAGGTGCGCGCGGTGCCGGTGCCGCTCAGCGAGCTGGCTGGTCCCCCGGCGCCGAACTGAACCCGGGCGGGGGCGGCCAGGCCGCGCCGGGCTCCGGCTCCGGCTCCGGCCGCAGCGACGGCCACCGCGACCAGCCCGCCAGCAGCGTGTACGTGACTGCCGCGCCGAACGCGGCGAGCAGCAGGTTCCCGTGTGGCAGCGGCAGCGGGCCGTACCAGTCGACGCCGCCGGCGCGCAGGTCGACGGGCTTGGTGAACGCGGCGCCCGGCGGCGCGGTCTCCACCAGCCGCTGGAACGTCGACAACCCGATCCGGCGGCCGACCTGCCAGGCCACCACCGCCGCGCCGAGACCGCCGAGCGTCACCGCGAGCAGGCCGGCCGGGCCGCGCCGACGGCGCAGCAGCACCCACAGGGCGACTGCGGCGAGCACGCCGAAGCCGAGCGTCAGGAGGCTGAACCAGCCGTCCGCGGCGATCGGCTGCTCCGGCTGCGTGGTCGCGTAGACCGTGCCGGCCGGGGTCTGCCGCACCGGGGTGGCGGGCGCCGCCCACGCCCACAGCAGCCCCAGCGGCGCGCCGAGCGCGGTGAGCAGCGCGACCACGCCGAGCGCGGTGACCAGCGGGCGGCCGGACCGGGAGGCGCCGGGCAGCTCCGCCACCACGCCGGGGTGCCCGGCGAGCGGGTCGGCGCCGGGCGCGGTGACCGGCGTGCCGGCGGGTACCGGCAGGCCACCGGGCCAGCCGGGCGGCTGCTCGCGCTCGGGCCACGCGCCGCCGGGCCGCGGGGCCTCGCCGGGCCGCGGGGCGGTGCCGTCGGTGCGCTCACGCGCCCGCTCGGGCTCAGGGGTGTCCGGACTCACCCGTTGATCCTCTCAGGCCCGGGCACGGCGCGGGGCGGTGGTCGGCGCTCAGCGCGCGAACGGTTCCAGCATCACCGCTGCCGCCTTGAGCCAGGCGTTGCGGGTCTCGGCCTGGAGCTGGTGGTACTCGATCGAGGAGCCGGTCTCCAGCGCCGGGTCGTAGGGCACCACGGCGACCGCGCGGGTACGGGTGGCGAAGTGCCGTTCCAGGTCGTCCTGCAGCGAGGTACGCCCCGGCGTGGGGCAGGAGATCAGCGTGACCGCGTTGTCGGCCAGCTCGCCCATGCCCACCTCGTGCAGCAGGTCGAGCATCCAGTCCGCGCTGAACGCCGCGTCCTCGCGCGGCACCGTGGTCACCACGAGCTGGTCGGCGGCCTGCATGACGGTGCGCCAGTTCGGGCTCTCCACGTTGTTGCCGGTGTCCACGCAGACCACCTCGTGGGTGCGGCGCAGCAGCTCCAGCACCCGCTTGACGGTGAACTGGTCGAGCCGCTGGGCGAAGCGCGGGCTCTCCTCGCCGGCCAGCACGTCGTACGAGCCGTCGGAGGCGTGCCGCAGGTAGTCGTCGAGGTGCGACAGCAGCGTGTTGCCCTCGAGGATCTCGATCTGCGCCAGGTCGTGGATCAGGTGGCGGATGGTACGGGCGTGCCGGGCGCTGCCGGCCCGCAGACCGAGCGTCCCGCGCAGCTCGTTGTCGTCCCAGGCGAGCACGCCGCGCCCGCGTACGCTGCCCACCGTCGCGGCGGCGAGCACTGTCGCGGTGGTCTTGTGCACCCCGCCCTTGGGGTTGGCGAAGGCGAGCACCCTCGGGGTGCCCAGCTCGCGGCGCAGCAGGGCGGTCGCCCGTTCCAGCTCCGGGTCCGGCTCCGGGGCGCGCCACTGCACCTGGGCCGCGTCGACCCGGCCGGAGCGGCCCTCCAGCGGACGGCGCGGCGCGGGCACCACCGGCTCCGGGACGGGCGGCGTGTCCGGCCGGTAGCGGCCCCGGTCGAGCAGCGCGTAGCGGGACTCGGCCGGCGGCGGCGCGGGCTGGTAGCCGCCGTCGAGAAGGGAGTACCGGGACTCGGCCGGCGCCTCGGCCCGGCCGCGCGGCTCCGGACGGGCCGGCTCGGGCCGCCAGGACGGTTCCGGGCGCGGCTCGGCGGTGAAGGGCTGCTGGGGCGCGAACGACGGGTCGGGCGCGAACGACGGGTCGGCGCGCCAGGACGGGTCGGGCGGGTAGGGCTGCCCGGCGCGCCAGGACGGCTCGGGGTCGCTGCGGTACGCCGGTTCGGCCCGGTAGGCCGGCTCGCCGTCGTGCCGGGGATCGGCGCGGAAGGCCGGGTCGACCCGGAACGTGGCCTCGGCCCGGTAACCGGGCTCGGCACCGTACGACCCGTCGGGGGCGCGGCCGACGGCGGTGGCGCGGCCGGTCCACCCGGTGCCCGCGCCACGACGGGGCAGCGGGGCGGGCGGCGGCGGTTGCTCCTCGACGTGCCGGTCGGCGTCGGCGTGCTCCGCGCCGCGACCGCCGAGCCGGGCCCGGTCGAGCAGCGCCCGCCACCGCGGTGCCGGCTCGCCCTGCCGACCCCAGCCGGTCTCGCTGCCGTCCAAGGATTCGCCCTCCCCCAGCCCATCGATCTCCGCCTGACAGGCTACGAACGAAACCCTATTCGGACCACTCCCCGCGCCGCACATCGCCCGGCGGCCCGCCGCACCATGGGATCGGCCCGGTCGCCGCGTGCCCCGATGTCTCAGGAGGTGGGAGCGGGATTGGGTGTCCCGGAGCCGGCGACGGACGCGGGGGCGGTGGGTGAAGGTCCGCTCACCGTCCGTGCGGCTTCCGACGAATCGCCCATTCCGCCTGCCTCGGCCGGCCCGGTGTCGGCCGGCGGCCGGACCACGTCACGCTGCTCGGGCAGCGGCGGGGTGAACACGGTCCGGTCCAGACGGGTCACCTCCGGCGCCGGGTCCACCACCCGCACGCCCGGACGACCGGCCAGCGCGCGCAGGGCGTCCGGCGCGGCACCGACCACCGCGGCGTAGACGCAGGCGCAGCCCGTCCGGTACGCCTCCGCCTCGCGGGCGGCGACCTCGGCGCCGCTGTCGTACACCCGGCGCAGCTCCGGATCGGCGGTGGTGGCGGCAGCGCGGGACCGGTAGTCCGCGGCCTCCCGGTCCTTGCGCGTCGCGACGCCGGCCATCCCGGCCACCACGTCCTGCGGCAGGCGCAGCGCCGCGATGCGGACGATCTCGGTCTGCCGGCCGGGCAGCGGTACCCGCGCCACCACCGCCGAGACCCGCGTGCCGTCCAGCGCGGCGGCCGCCCGCGCCGGGGTCAGGTAGTCGGCGAACGACACCAGCGCATATCCGTCGGGCACGTCGAGGCGGGCCAGCTCGTCCCCGGCGGCGCGCAGGTACGCCGGGATGCTCGCGCCGTCGGTCACGCCGACCCGGGTCACCTCGCCGACCGTGCGGTCGTTCACCGGGCGGTCCCGCCGCTGCGCCACCGCCGCCACCAGCACCACGAGCGCACAGGCCAGCGCGAGCCAGGTCAGCGCGGCGGACCGGGACCGGCGCGGCGGCGCGGGATCGTCGCTCACGTCAGTCGCGCAGGATCTCCAGCGCCCGGGCCAGGTCGTCCGGGTACTCGCTGACGAACGTCACCTCGTCACCGGTGCCCGGGTGCGCGAAGCTCAGCGAGCGGGCGTGCAGCCACTGCCGGGACAGCCCCAGCCGGGCCGACAGCGTCGGGTCCGCGCCGTAGGTCAGGTCGCCCACGCAGGGATGCCGCATGCTGGAGAAGTGCACCCGGATCTGGTGCGTACGCCCGGTCTCCAGCCGCACGTCGAGCAGGCTGGCGGCGGGGAACGCCTCGAGCGTGTCGTAGTGCGTGATGCTCGGCTTGCCGCCGGAGACCACCGCCCAGCGGTAGTCGTGGTGCGGGTGCCTGTCGATCGGCGCGTCGATGGTGCCGCGCAGCGGGTCCGGGTGGCCCTGCACCACGGCGTGGTAGCGCTTCTCCACCTCGCGGTACTTGAACGCCCGCTTCAGCGCGGTGTACGCGCGCTCGCTCTTGGCCACCGCCATGATCCCGGTGGTGCCCACGTCGAGCCGGTGCACCACGCCCTGCCGCTCGGCGGCGCCGCTGGTGGAGATCCGGTGGCCGATGCCGGCCAGCCCGCCGATCACCGTGGGGCCGGTCCAGCCCGGGCTCGGGTGCGCCGCCACCCCGACCGGCTTGTCCACCACCACGATGTCGTCGTCGGCGTACACCACCGTCAGGCCGGGCACGGCCTGCGGCACCACGGCGGGCGGCGCGGCCGGCGCGGGCAGCGCGACCTCCAGCCACGAGCCCGCCTTGACCTTGTGCGAGTTGGGCCGGGCCACGCCGTCGACGAGCGCGTCCCCGGCGTCGATCAGGCCGGCGGCGGCGGTACGGGAGAGGCCGAACAGGCGGGACACGGCCTGGTCCAGGCGCATGCCGTCGAGGCCGTCCGGTACGGGCAGGGAACGGGTGTCGCCGCCGGCGGCGAAGGCGGAGGTCACGCGGTCTCCCGCTGCTCGGCCGGGGCGGCGTCGTCGCGCTTCTCGTCGCGCAGCCGGGAGCCGTCGCGCTGCCGGCCGGTCAGCTCCAGGAAGACCGCCAGCACCACGCCGCACACCAGCGAGCTGTCGGCCAGGTTGAACACCGGCCAGACCTGGCCGTACGGGTCGAAGAGGCTGATCATGTCGACCACGTGGCCGACGAAGTGCCCGGGCGCGCGGAAGATCCGGTCGACCAGGTTGCCGAGCGCGCCGCCCAGCACCAGGCCCAGCGACACCGCCCACGGCAGCGAACGCAGCCGCAGCGCCATCCAGGTGATCCACCCGATCACCACGAACGTGATGATCGGGAAGACCCAGGTGTGGTCGGAGCCGATGCTCCAGGCCGCGCCGCTGTTGCGGGTGAGGCTGAGGTAGACCGCGCCGCCGAGCAGCGACACCGGCTCCCGGCCGGTCAGCTCGGCGAGCGCGAGCTGCTTGGTGCCGAGGTCCGCCAGCAGCGAGAACAGGGACACGCCGAGCAGCAGGCCGACGGCCTTACGGCGGGGCGCGCCGGCGCCCGACTCGGTGGTGCCGGCCCCGGCGGGCGGTGCTGCGGTCATCTGCTCCCCATCGACGTTCGCGACGGTGTGGTCACCGTCTGCCGTACGGCCGCCGGGGAGCGGTGATCAGCGCCGCTCCTCCAGCTGCTTGCACGTCACGCAGAGGGTGGCCGACGGGAACGCGGCGAGCCGCTCCACCGGGATCGGGTTGCCGCACCGCTCGCACCAGCCGTAGCCACCCTCGTCGAGGCGCTCGAGAGCGCGCTCGACCTGCGTGATCCGTTCCTTGATGCTGTTGGCGAGAGAGATCTCCTGCTCCCGCTCGAACGTCTTGGTGCCGGTGTCGGCCTGGTCGTCCCCGGCCGAGTCGGTCAGCCGGTCGCGCTGCAGCTCGGTGATCTCGCTCAGCGTCTGATCGTACTCGGCGTTGAGCTCGTCCCGCCGTGCCGCCAGGGCGGCCCGGATCTTCTCGGTCTCCGCCGCGCTGCGGGTGGCCTTCGCCACCGGCTTGCGACCGGCGGTCCTGGTGTCGGCTGGCTTCGCCATCGTCAGCTCCCTCAGCCGCGTGGCGCGGCGGTCAGCGGTGCGTGGGCGGAGACGCCGCCGTCGGCGTCGTCCGCGTACGGAAGGGTGCACGGCGAGCGGGCCCGCCGTGCACTCCGGAGGTTGGCAAGAATACGGAACGTACAGGCGTCCGACAACGTGCCGCACCGTCGTCCCACGTATCCGCCCCGGACTGCCATCAATCGGGGCAAAAGGAACGGTAGCAGATCAGCGGGCCGGCTCCTCGCCGTACTCCCCGAACCACCTCGCCAGCCGGCCCCGGCGGCTCACCGCCCGCAGCCGCCGCTCGGTGGCGTCCCGTACGCCGGCGGTGGCGACGATGAGCAGGCTGTCCCCGACCTTGAGCCGGGTGTCCGCGCCCGGCACGAAACCGACGCCGTCGCGCAGCACGAGCGTCACCGCGGCGCCGACCGGCAGCCGCAGCTCGTCCACGTGCACCCCGGCCAGCCGCGACCCGGCCGGCACCTCCAACTGGAGCAGGTCCGCGCGCATCCGTTCCAGCGGGGCGGTCTCCAGCAGGATCTCGCTCGCCTCGGCCGGCGCGGTCACGCCCAGCCGGCGGGCCGCCGGCGCCAGCGTCCCGGCCTGGAGCAACGTGAAGATCACCACCAGGACGAAGACGGCGTCGAACAGGCGGTCCGCACCCGGCACGTGCAGCGACAGCGGGATGGTCGCCAGCACGACCGGCACCGCACCGCGCAGCCCGGCCCAGGACAGGAAGAGCTGCTCGCGCAGGTTCACCCGGAACGGCAGCGCGGAGACCGCCACCGACAACGGCCGGGCGAGCAGCAGCAGCGCCAGCCCGGTGACCACGGCCGGCAGCACCGCGTCGTCCAGCCGGCTCGGCGAGACCAGCAGGCCGAGCAGCACGAACAGGCCGATCTGGGCCAGCCAGGCCAGCCCGTCGGCGAAGCCGAGGATGGCCTGGCGGTGCGGCAGCCGCGAGTTGCCGAGCAGTACGCCGGCGACGTACACGGCGAGGAAGCCCGAGGCGTGCAGCACCGAGCCGGCCGCGTACGCCAGCACGGTGAAGCCGACCACCGCGATCGGGTACAGGCCGGCCGACGGCAGCGCGGCCCGGCGCAGCGCGTACCGGCCGGCCAGGCCGGCGCCCACCCCGACCGCCGCGCCGGCGCTCAGCTCGTAGCCGAGCAGCAGCACCTCGTACCACCAGGGGTGGGCGGCCCCGGCCCCGGCGCGGGACAGCAGCAGCACCAGCAGCACGGCCGGGGCGTCGTTCACGCCGGACTCGGCCTCCAGCGCGGCCACCAGCCGGGGCGGCAGGCGCAACCGGCGCAGCGTGGCGAACACCGCCGCCGCGTCGGTGGAGGAGAGCACCGCGCCGTAGAGCAGCGCCAGCCGCCAGTCCAGGCCCAGCAGCAGGTGCACCACCACGCCGACGACCACGATGCTGACCACGACACCGACAGTGGACAGCGCCGCGGCCAGGCCGAGCACCGGCCGCAACGTGCTCCACCGCGCGGTCAGGCCGCCCTCCGCGATGATCACGATGAGCGCGCAGAAGCCGAGCACCCGGGTCAGCTCGACGTTGTCGAACCGGATGCCCAGGCCGGCCTCGCCGAGCAGCACGCCGAGCGCCAGGTAGACCAGCAGACTCGGTACGCCGAGCCGGGTGGAGAACCGCACCGCGCCCACCGCGACCAGCAGCACGGCGGCGCCCACGAGCAGCGCGACGTCGAGCCCAGGGGTCATCGCCGGCCGGCCCGACCGGACCTCACGCCGTGCTGCCGTCGCGCAGCCGGCGCAGCACCTCGGGCAGCCCGTCGTGCGGGCGCTCGACCAGGAACAGCTTGTCCCGGCTGGCCGCGCCGGACCGCAGCGACACGGTCGCCGGCCGGACGCCGAGCGCGTCGGCGAGCGCGCGCCGGGCCGCCTCGGTGGCGCGGCCGTCCACCGCGGGCGCGTGCACCGCGACGACGAGCGCGGGACCGTACGGCCCGTCGAACCGCCCGCCCACCCCGGCGCGGGCCGCACCGGGCTTCACCCGCACCGCGACGGTGAGTGTGTCGTCCGCGATCGTCATGGTCAGCGCGGCCGGGCCTCGGCGAGCAGGGTGGTGGCGGCGGCGCAGTGCGCGCACGGGGTGAAGCCCAGCGCGACCGCCTCGGCGACGGGCAGCGGTTCGTCCTCCCGGCCCACCAGGTGCGGGCAGCCGGGCAGGTGGAAGCGGGGATGGCCGTCGACCACCAGGACCTCGGCGGGCAGCCGGACCAGCCGGGCGACCTCACCGGTGGAGAGGGACTCGGCCGGCGGGTCGCCGTCGAACGCCTCGCCCGGTGCGGGCGAGGTGGGCCGCGTGGTATCCGGCATTCGCGGGCCCGGCGGCGAGTAGGGCGCCGCGTCCGCGACCGGATCCGGCGGCGAGTACGCGGCCGGCGGCGGGGCGTCGTCCGGCTCGGTCACCGGCGACCCGGGCGGTTGCCGCCACCCGGATCCACCAGCGCCGACCGTGGACGTGTGGTGCGGGACCGGGCTCACCGGTTCGTCCGGGGACGGGACGGTGTGCGCGGTCCGCGTTCGCGGCCCGGCCTCCCGGCCGGCCGTGGCCCGTGTCGCGGCGGCCTGGCGGGCGAACGCGACGAAGGCGACGGCGGACAGCAGGCTGGCCGCGATCGAGACGATGAGCAGGAGGCTGGATCCGCCGGCGAGGCCGGCGATCAGCAGCACGACCGCGACGAGGATGAGCAGGATGCTGGCGGCTACCACGGCTCACCCCCGGCCGCGTCGTGTCGGTCTGGGCGGTCGGTGGCCGTCACGGGGACGGCCACCGACGCGGGATCAGCGGCCGGACTCCAGCGAGCCAGCGCGGCCACCGCCGTAGGAGCCGGCGAGGCCGGCCGCGGCGAGACCGTTGCTGCCGGCGGCACGGTTGCCCTCGGCGCGGTTCATCTCCACCTCGAGACCCTGGCCGCGACCGTCGAGGTCACGCAGCTGGCTCTCCAGGTACGCCTTGAGGCGGGTGCGGTACTCGCGCTCGAACTGCTTGAGCTCCTCGATGTGCTTCTGCAGCGCGGTGCGCTTGGCGTCCAGACCGCCCATGGCCTCCTGGTGCCGCTGGCGAGCGTCCCGCTCCAGGGCGTCGGCCTTGGCGCGCGCCTCGCGGGTGACCTCCTCGGCCTTCGAACGGGCCTCGGAGAGCAGCTGGTCGGCCTCGCGACGGGCGTCGGAGACGTGGTCGTCGGCGGTGCGCTGGGCCATCATGAGCACCCGCAGCGCCTGCTGCTCGCCGTCACCGGTCACGCCGGCCGGGCCGCCCTGCGTGCGGACCTGCTCCAGCTCGGCCTGCATCGCGCGGGCCGCCTGCTCGGCGGCCGCCTTGTCGCGCTGCACGCGGTCGAGCTGGGCCTTGACGTCGTTGAGCTCCGCCGCGAGGCGGGCGTCACCGCCGGGACCGGCTGGAGCGCCACCCCGGCCGCCGCGCTCCACCTGGGCACGCAGCTCGTTGTTCTCCTCGATCAGACGGGCCAGCTCACGCTCGACCTCGTCCAGGAAGGCGTCGACCTCCTCCTCGTCATACCCCCGCTTGCCGATCGGCGGCTTTTTGAAGGCGACGTTGTGGACGTCGGCCGGGGTCAGCGGCATCGAAACTCCTCGGGTCAGTTGCGGCCGCGAAAGCGCTCTGGTCAGGCAAACGCGAAGATCAGGCGCCTAAACACGAACTCCATCAGCACGAACAGGATAACCAGGAGCACAAGGGAGGCCAGGTCGATGCTCACGGTACCAATTCGCAGTGGTGGGATCACACGCCTCAACGCTCGCAGGGGCGGATCAGTGACGCTCCACACGACTTCCATTCCCGCCGACGCTCCCCGTCCCGGTTGCCAGCGGCGACCATAGGCCAGCACCGCCCCAAGAACAAATCGCGCCAAAAGGATAATTAGGAAGATGTACAGCAGCAGGTAGAGCACCTGGAACAGGATCGACAACACGGCAGGCGACGTCCCTCGGTCGTGCGGCTCAGCTCAGGCTGAAGAAGCCGCCCTCAGCGATCTTGGCCTTGTCCTCCGCGGTGACCTGGACGTTGGCCGGTGAGAGCAGGAACACCCGGTTGGTCACGCGCTCGATCGTACCGCGCAGACCGAACGCGAGCCCGGCGGCGAAGTCGACGAGCCGGCGGGCGTCCGCCTCGTCCATCTCGGTGAGATTGATGATCACCGGCACCCCGTCGCGAAAGTGCTCGCCGATGGTCCGCGCCTCGCGGTACGTGGTCGGGTGCAGCGTGGTGATCTGGTAGCGCTGCTCGTCCTCCGGCACCACGCGCTCCCGCTCGCGCGGCTGGGCCTGCGGCGCCAGCGCGAGGTTGTCGCGGGTGTGGTAGGTCAGGGCGCCTGAGGCGTCACCGGCGGAGGACCGGGTGATCGACCGCACACTGGACCGCTCGGCCCGCTCCGGGCGCTCGGACTCGGCCCGGTCGGCGTCGACCGCGCGGCTGGAGGCGCGCTCGGACAGCCGGCCCCGGTCGCCGAGCCGGCTCCGCGTCGTCGGCGGCTCCTCGGTCTCGTCGTCGTCCTCGTCGGCGAACTCCTCGGCGTACCGGCTCGACCGGTAGCGCGACGAGTCCCGGTAGCCACCCTTGTCGTAGCCACCGTCCTCGTACGCCCGCTCGTCGTCCTCCTCGACGAGACCGAGCCAGACCCCCGCCTTGCGCAGTGCACCCATCCCCGCGCCCTTCCGTCCGCCGTGCGGCACGCGCCCCCGTGCCGTGTCGCTTGATCACGAGTGGACGATCATGCCCACCGGACCGGATCGGCAATCCCCTGACGCGCGGTTCGCGGTCCGCGCGTCACGGCCCCCGGCTATGGGAACGCCGTCCTGAACAACACTGATGTAATTTGCTTCCGTCGTGGTGAGGCTACCGCAGCGCAGGGCGCATTCCGAGCAACGCGCTGCCGACACGGACATGTGTCGCGCCGTGACCGATCGCGCTCTCCAGGTCTCCGCTCATGCCCGCGGACAGCACCGTCGCGCCTGGATGGTCGGCCCGCAGTGCCGCCGCCACCTCGGCCAGCCGGGCGAACGCCCGGTCCGGCTCCCAGCCCAGCGGCGCCACCGCCATCAGGCCCGCCAGCCGCAGACCGTCGGCGCCGGCCACCGCCGCGGCCACCGGGTCGAGCCCCCGCTGCGGATCGGCCGCGCCGGGCAGCGCCCCGCCCCGGGCCGGGTCGCCGTCGATGCTCACCTGGACCAGCACGTCCAGCGGCCGGTCCCGGACCGCGCCGGCGGCGGCGGCGTCCAGCGCCGCGGCCAGCCGGACGGTGTCCACCGACTGGACCACGTCGGCGTACCGGACCACCGAGCGGGCCTTGTTGCGCTGCAACTGGCCGATGAAGTGCCAGCGCGGCGCGGCCCCGGCGTCGGCGACCGCCTCCGCCTTCGGTGCCGCCTCCTGGTCGCGGTTCTCCCCGACGTCGCTCACGCCGAGCCCGGCCAGCGCGACCACGTCCGCCGCCGGGTACGTCTTGGTCACCGCGACCAGGGTGACCTCGTCGCGCTGCCGCCCGGCCGCCGCGCAGGCGTCGGCGATGCGGGCCCGGACCCGGGCCAGGCCGGCCGCGAGTTCGGCGCGCCGTTCGGGCCGCACCGCCGTTTGTGACTCCGTCATCGGCGCGGCTCAGGACCCGTTCTTGAGGAAATCGGGCACGTCGACGTCGTCGAAGAGCACCCGGCGCGACGGCTGCTGCGGCGCCGGCATGGTGGCCGGCGGGCTCACCGGCGCGTTCGGCTGGGCCGGCGGGTTCTGGTTGCTCTTGCGCGGCGGCTCCACCGCCTTGTACGCCGGCGCGCCCCCGTCGAAGCCCGCCGCGATCACGGTGACCCGCACCTCGTCGCCGAGCGCGTCGTCGATCACCGCGCCGAAGATGATGTTCGCGTCCGGGTGGGCCGCGTCGGTGACCAGCTGCGCCGCGTCGTTGATCTCGAACAGGCCGAGGTCCGATCCGCCGGCGATGGACAGCAGCACGCCGCGCGCGCCGTCCATGCTCTGCTCCAGCAGCGGGCTGGAGATGGCCGCCTCGGCCGCCTCGACGGCGCGGTTCTCGCCCCGGGCGCTGCCGATGCCCATGAGCGCGCTGCCGGCGCCGCTCATCACGCTCTTCACGTCGGCGAAGTCCAGGTTGATCAGACCCGGCGTGGTGATCAGGTCGGTGATGCCCTGGACACCGGAGAGGAGCACCTGGTCCGCGGTGCGGAACGCGTCCATCATGGAGATGTTGCGGTCGCCGAGCGCGAGCAGCCGGTCGTTCGGGATCACGATGAGCGTGTCGCACTGGTTGCGCAGCTCCTCGATGCCCGCCTCGGCCTGGACCTGCCGGCGCTTGCCCTCGAACGAGAACGGCCGGGTGACCACGCCGATGGTGAGCGCGCCGAGCTTGCGGGCGATGTTCGCCACGACCGGCGCGCCGCCGGTGCCGGTGCCACCACCCTCGCCGCAGGTGACGAACACCATGTCGGCGCCCTTGAGGACCTCCTCGATCTCGTCGCGGTGGTCCTCGGCGGCGTTCTTGCCGACGTCCGGGTTGGCGCCCGCGCCCAGTCCCCGGGTCAGCTCCCGGCCCACGTCGAGCTTGACGTCGGCGTCGCTCATCAGCAACGCCTGCGCGTCGGTGTTGATCGCGATGAACTCGACGCCCTTGAGCCCAACCTCGATCATCCGGTTGACGGCGTTGACGCCGCCGCCCCCGATGCCGACGACCTTGATGACCGCCAGGTAGTTGTGCGGAGGTGTCATCTCCGGTCCTTTCCCTTCGAGATTGGCATGGGCCGACCCCACACGGCTTGGCCGGATCAGCGGCCGGACACTCCCCCGTGGCCCCCGACGGATGAACCTTCACCCTCTACTAGAGGCTTAGAGTTATGTCAACCACTGATCTCTTCGGGGCAACGTATGCGCCGCCGCGCCAGGAGCCAAGGACCCGTTCCGGCGTGTCGCCGACCGAGCGACCGGGGACACATCGCCCGGTCGCTGAGCCGCGGGTCACTCGAACGTGACCACGTCCGGCGCGCTGACGTCGATCCGGTCCGCCTTGCGGCTCAGCAACGCGGTGGCCACGGTGGACTTGTCGGTGCCGCGGGAGGCGTCGCCCCAGAAGACCTGACGCTCGCCGCGCAGCAGCAGCGTGATCCGGGCCAGGCCGGCCACGTCCACCGCGACCAGCTCCGCGCGCAGCTTCTCCCCCAGCGCGGCGAGCACCGCCAGCCCGGCCCGCGTACCCGGGTCGTCGGGGCCGGGCCGGGCCACCTTGACCAGCGGCAACCCGTCCGGCGCCCGGTCCAGGCGCTGGAAGACCACGCCCGAGCCGTCGACCACCACGAAGCCCTCACCCTGCGGCACCGCCGCCACCGGGGTGCGCTCCTGCACCCGGATCACGAGCGCGTCCGGCCACTGGCGCTCCACTGTGGCGCGGGCCACCGGCGGCAGCGTGCCGACCTTGCGCGCGGTCGCGTCCAGGTCCACCCGGGCCAGCGGCGCGTTGTCCGGCACCGCGGCGGCGTCGCGGATCTGCACCGGGGTGACCAGCCGCGCGCCGACCACCCGTACCTCGCGCACCCCGAACAGGCCGGTGCCCAGCACCGTCCACGCCACCAGGCCCGCGACGGCGAGCACCGCGGCGGCGACCGCCCAGGGCAGCGCGGCCCGCATCCGCCGCTGCCGGGCCCGGGCCATGAACCGGCGGGTCGACGGCGGCACGGCGTCCGCGTTCGCCCGTACCAGTTGCCAGCGCCGGGCCGGACTGCGCCGGGCCGCCCCGCCGTCCGGTCCGGGGGTACGGCCGCGGGCCGGACCGGGACTCATCCGGCGGGGGTCGCCGCGCCGTCCGGGTCGACGCCGGCGCCGAGTCCCGTGCCCCGGGCGGAGCGGGCGAGCAGGGCGTCGAGCAACTGGTCACCCATCAGCGAGATCGGCGGCGCGCCCATGGTCACCACCACGTCGCCGGTCCGCGCCCGCCGGGCCACCTCGGCCGGCACGTCGTCCCACGACTCGACGAACACCTTCCGCTCGGCCGGCAGCGGCACCTCCTGGATCAGCGCGGCCGAGCCCTCGCCGGGGCGGCGCGTCTCGCCGGGGCCGAAGACCTCCAGCAGCACCACCTCGTCGGCGATGCCGAGCGCGGCGGCGATCTCCGCCTGGTTGTCGCGGGTGCGGTAGAGCCGGTACGGCTGGAACACCACGATCAGCCGGCCGTCGCCGGCCACGTCGCGCAGCGTCTGCAACGCCAGCGTCATCGAGGTGGGGTGGTAGGCGTACTCGTCGTAGACCAGCACGCCGTCCGCCGCGCCCTTGCGCTCGAAGCGGCGCCGCACGCCCGGGAAGACGCCGAGCGCGGCCTCCGCCGCGGTCACCGGCAGTTCCAGCAGGTACGCGGCGAGCACCGCGGCGGCGCTGTTGAGCGCCATGTGCCGGCCCGGTACGGGCAGCCGGATCTCACCGAGCGGCCGGCCCTCGACCTCGGCCTGGTAGCGCACCCCGTGCGCGGACGACACGACCTCGCTCATCCGCAGGTCCGCGTCGGCGGACTCGCCGTACGTCCAGACCCGGCGGCCCTCGGCGCGCAGCGTCTCGGCCAGCCGGCGACCGCCCGCGTCGTCGGCGCAGGTGATCACGAAGCCGGCCGGGTCGGTGAGCCGGGCGAACTCGGCGAACGCCGCCTCCAGGGTGGCCAGGTCGCCGTAGGTGTTGAGGTGGTCCGCCTCGATGTTCGTGATGATCGACACGAACGGCCGGTAGATGAGGAAGGAGCGGTCGCTCTCGTCCGCCTCGACCACGAAGTGCTCGCCGGTGCCGTGGTGCGCGCCGGAACCCACCTCGGAGATCTCGCCGCCGATCACGAACGACGGGTCGGTGCCGGCCTGCTGGAGCACCATGGTGACCATCGAGGTGGTGGACGTCTTGCCGTGGGTGCCGGCCACCGCCACCGTGCGGCGGCCGGTCATCGCGGCGGCGAGCGCCTCGGAGCGGTGCAGCACCCGCAGGCCCCGCCGGCGCGCCTCGACCATCTCCAGGTGGTCCTGCGGGATGGCGGAGGAGTAGACCACCGTGTCCACCCCGTCGAGGTTGGACGCCTCGTGGCTGGAGTGGATGGTGCCGCCGAGTGCCCGCAGGCCGGCCAGCGACGGCCACTCCCGCAGCTCGCTGCCGGAGACCGGCAGGCCCCGGGTCAGGAAGAGCCGGGCCAGCCCGGCCATCCCGACGCCACCCACCCCGATCAGGTGGATCCGGCCCAGGTCCTCCGCCGTCATGGTGCCGGCGGGCGTGAACTGCGCGGTGTTCATCAGACGTACCTTCCCGTCGCGGTGTCCCACATCAGCGGGAGACCGCCTCGTAGACGAAGTTCAGCAGCGCCACGTCGCCGTCCCGGCGGCCGTACGCGGCCGCTGCGGCGCCCATCGCGTAGAGCCGCTGCGGATCCCGAATCAGCGGGATCACCGTCCGCTCCAGCCACGCCGGGGTCATCTCGGCGTCGTCGACCAGCAGACCGCCGCCCGCCTCCACCACCGGCAGCGCGTTGCGCTTCTGCTCCTGGTTGCTGTGCGGGTAGGGCACGTAGATGGTCGGCAGGCCGATCGCGGCCACCTCGGCGCAGGTCATCGCGCCGCCCCGGGCCAGCATCAGGTCGGCCGCGGCGTAACCCAGCTCCATCTCGGACAGGTACGGCAGCGTGACGTACGGCACCGGCAGGTCGGTGGGCACGGAGACCGGCTCGTTGCGGGCGCCGATGACGTGCAGCACCTGCACACCGTTGCGGGCCAGTTCCTTCGCCGCGCCGGAGACGGCCAGGTTGATCGAGCGGGCGCCCTGCGAGCCACCGGCGACGAACAGCACCGGCAGGTCGGGACGGAGCCCGAAGTGGGCGCGGGCGGCGTCACGCAGCGCGGCCCGGTCCAGCCCGGCGATGCCCCGGCGCAGCGGCACCCCCACCACGCGGGCGTCGCGCAGCGCCTCGGACTGGGCCGGCTGGTGCGGGAAACCCACCGCGACGTTCTTGGTGAACTTCATCCCGAGCCGGTTCGCCACGCCCGGCGGCACGTTCACCTCGTGGATGACGATGGGCAGCTCCCGCCGCCACGCGGCCAGGTAACCGGGCACCGAGACGTACCCGCCGAAGCCGACCACGGCGTCGGCCTGGACCTCGTCGATCACCTTGCCCGCGGCGCGCGCCGCCTTCCACATCCGGTCCGGGGTCCGCACCAGGCTCATGTTGACCGACCGGGGAAGCTGGTAGGCCGGGATCTGCCGCAGGTCGTAACCGGCCGGCGGGATCAGCTCGTTCTCCAGCCCCTTCGGTGTGCCCAGACAGGTGATCCGGACGCTCGGGTCGTGTCGGCGCAGGCAGTCGGCGAAGGCGAGCAGCGGGTAGATGTGCCCGCCCGTACCCCCTCCGCAGAGCACCACCGAACGCAGCGGACCCATCAGCGTCTCCTCTCGCTCGCCGCGCCGGCGCGCGCCCGGTCGGACCGGGCGCCGCGCGGCGCGGCCTGGTCGTCCTGCCGCCGCTGCCGGGACCGGGGCACGGACCCTCGGTCGGCCGGGGGCGGCGCCGGCTTACGGCGCCGGCCGGGAAGCGGCGGCAACGGGGCCCACACTAGTCGGACCCATCGGGCGGGCGGACGGGCATGCAGCGCTCGCGCCGCGTCCGGCTCCGCGCGGGCGAACGAGGCGAGCATGCCGATCGCGGCGAGCGTCACCACCAGGGCGCTGCCGCCGTCGGAGATGAACGGCAGCGGTACGCCGGTCAGCGGCAGCAGGCCGGTCACGCCACCGATGTTGATGACGGCCTGGCCGACCAGCCAGGCGGTCACGCCGGCGGCGGCGAGCCGGCGGAACGGATCCTCGACCCGGCGGGCGATCCGCATCCCGGTGTACGCGAGCACGGCGAACAGCGTCAGGACCACTGTGCAGCCGACCACGCCCAGTTCCTCGGCGACGATGGCGAAGATGAAGTCGTTGTGCGCCTCGGGCAGGTAGTTCCACTTCAGCGAGCTCTGGCCCAGCCCGACGCCGAACCAGCCGCCGTTGCCGATCGCGTAGCGGGCCTGCACGAGCTGGTAGCAGTAGTCCAGTTCCTGCTCGAAGCAGGTCTTCGGATCCGGCGGGTCGAGCCACATGGTGAGGCGGCCGAGCCGGTAGTTGTCGGCGTCCCGGGAGCCGGAGCCGGCGCCGAGCGAGGCGGCGGCCACCAGCAGGCCGATGCCGGCCAGGCCGATCGCGGAGAGCGCGGCGAAGACCCGGCCCCGCACGCCGGCCGCCCAGAGCAGGCCGACCACGAGCGCCAGCAGGCAGAGCATGCTGCCCAGGTCGTTGAAGCCGACCAGCACGAACAGCAGGCCCACCACCGGGAACAGCGGCGTGGCCAGTTCCTTCCACCAGCCCAGCGCGGCGCCCTTGCGGGCCAGCACGTGCGCGCCCCACAGCACCAGCGCGAACTTCGCCACCTCGACCGGTTGCAGCGAGATCGGCCCGAGGGAGAGCGAGAGGAGTTCGGCCCGCAGCGGCCCGATCGACGTCACCCCGAACAGCGAGTTCAGCGCGACGAACAGGTTGAGCGTGAGCAGCAGCGCCACCGCCACGCCGAGCGCCGGGCGGCTCACCGCCCGGAACGTGCGCGCGGGCAGCCGCTGGCAGGCCCAGAACGCGCCGATGCCGATCACCGCGAACACGGCCTGCTTGGTGAGCGACGCGGACGCGTCGCCGCCCTCGGCGAAGTCCTTCACGCTGGTGGCGGAGAAGACCATGGTGAGGCCGATCAGCAGCAGCAGGCCGGCGCTGGACAGCAGCAGATAGTAGGAGGCCAGCGGCCGGGCCAGCAGGCCGCGCAGCGCGGCCAGGCCACCGGCCGGATCCCAGCGCACCGGGGGCGGGTCGGCCGGAGGCGTGGCCGCCGGAGCACGGCGGGCCGGCGGGTCGCTGGTCACCTGGATGTCTCGTCCCTCCCCCACAGGCCCATCATGGCCGCTCGACCCGCCCGCCCGTGGCGCAACCGCCCGGTCGGCGTGTCGGATCTGAAGGAAGGGCCCCTTATTAACAGACGTCTGTTAATAAGGGGCCCTTCCTTACACCTAGCTCACCGCGGCGAGGAACTCGCTGTAGAACAGGCCCAGCGCGATGGCCACGCCGATACCGGCGATGATCCAGAACCGGACCACGATGTTGACCTCGCTCCAGCCGGCCAGCTCGAAGTGGTGCTGCAGCGGCGACATCCGGAACACGCGCTTGCCGGTGGTGCGGAAGGAGATGATCTGGATGACCACGGACATCGTGATGATCACGAACAGGCCGCCCAGGATCGGCAGCAGCAGGATGGTCCGGGTGGACATCGCCATGCCGGCGATCAGGCCGCCCAGCCCGAGCGCGCCGGTGTCGCCCATGAAGATCCGCGCCGGGGACGTGTTCCACCACAGGAAGCCCACGCAGGCACCGGCCGCCGCGCCGGCGATCAGCGCGATCTCCAGCGGGTCGCGCACCGTGTAGCAGTACGACTCGGTGTAGTTCGGGTCGGCGCACCAGTGCCGGTACTGCCAGAACGCGATCAGCGCGTACGCCGCGAGCACCATCACCGAGGCGCCGGTGGCCAGGCCGTCCAGGCCGTCGGTGAGGTTGACGCCGTTGGTGGCCGCCATGACCACCATGATGATGACGATCACCGCGCCGATCTTGCCGATCTCCAGCGCCGGGATGTCCCGGATGAAGCTCAGCGTGGTGCTGCCCACCGTCTCGGTGTTCGTGGCGTTGCCGCCGGCGTCGGTCATGCTCGACGGGAAGTAGACGGCCACCGCGCCGAACACGGCGCCGACCAGGATCTGCCCGGCCAGCTTGCCCCGCTTGTTGAGGCCGCCACTGTGCCGCTTGCGCACCTTCAGGAAGTCGTCGATGAAGCCGACCGCGCCGGAGAACACCATCAGCCCCAGCAGCACCAGCGCCGTGATGGTCGGCTCGACCTGGGCGATCTGCGCGTCCGGCAGCGTGGTCAGGGCCAGGTGCCCGGCGACGTACGCGATGACCGTGGCCAGGATGAAGACCACGCCGCCCATCGTCGGCGTGCCCTTCTTGCCCTCGTTGCTGGCGAGCCCGAGATTCGATCGGATCGGTTGGCCGGCCTTCAGCCGGGCGAACACCTTGATCGCGATCGGGGTGCAGAACAGCGAGATCAGGAACGCGACCCCGATGGCGACGATGACCGCCCTCATGCGGCGCCGCCCTCCGTCGCACCCTTCCGGGCGTCCGCGCGCAGCGCGTCGGCCACCTCCCAGGTCCGGTACCGGGAGCCCTTCACCAGCACCACGTCTCCCGGACGCAGCTCGCTCCGCAGCACCTCGACGGCCGCCGCCTGATCGGTGAGCAGCACCGACTCTCCTCCCCAGTTACCTACCGCTGTCGCGCCCTCGTGGATCGGCGCCGCCGGCTCGCCCACCACGAGCAGCCGGTCCACTCCCAGTTCGGCCGCGAGCCGGCCGACCTGCTGATGCCCCTCCCGTTCGAAGTCACCCAGCTCGGCCATGTAGCCGAGCACCGCGACGGTACGCCCGTCGCCGCGCATGCTGGCCAACGCCCGCAGCGCCACGCCGGTGGAGGCCGGGTTGGCGTTGTACGAGTCGTCGATCACGGTCACCCCGTCGGGGCGCTCGAAGACGTCCATCCGCCGGGTGGAGACCAGGCCCAGCTCGTTCAGCGCCGCCGCCAGGCCGGGCAGCGGCAGGCCCAGCTCCCGGCCGACCGCCGCGGCGGCGAGCGAGTTGGAGACCTGGTGCCGGCCGGTCAGCCCGAGCCGCACCGGCGCGCTGCCCTCCGGGGTGACCAGGGTGTACGAGGGCCGTCCCCGGCCGTCGAGCGTCACGTCCACGGCGCGCACGTCGGCGCGCTCCGACTCGCCGTAGCGCACCACCCGGGCGCGGGTACGCGACGCCATCGCGTCGACCCGCGGGTCGTCGGCGTTGAGCACCGCCAGCCCGTCTTCGGGCAGCGCCTCGACCAGCTCACCCTTGGCGAGCGCGATGGTCTCCACCGAGCCGAACTCGCCCAGGTGCGCCACGCCCACGTTGAGCACCACGGAGATCCGCGGCGGCACCACGTCGCACAGGTAGCGGACGTGCCCGACCCCGCGGGCGCCCTTCTCCATCACCAGGTAGCGGGTCTCCGGCGTGGCCTGCAACGCGGTGTACGGGTGGCCCAGCTCGTTGTTGAACGAGCCGGGCGGCGCCACCGTCGGGCCGAGCCGCACCGCGAGCTGGGCGATCAGGTCCTTGGTGGTGGTCTTGCCGGACGAGCCGGTCAGCCCGATCACCGTCAGCGCGGGCAGCCGGTCCACCACCGCGCGGGCCAGCCGGCCCATCGCGTCGAGCGCGTCGCCGACGAGCACCATCGGCACGCCCGGCACCTCCCGGGTGCCGAGCACCGCCACCGCGCCGGACTCCACCGCGCCGGCGGCGTAGTCGTGGCCGTCCACCCGCTCGCCGGGGAAGGCGACGAACAGCCCGCCCGGGCCCACCTTGCGGGAGTCGAACTCGACGGTGCCGGTGACCCGGGCGTCCGGGTCGGCGCCGGCCAGCCGGCCGTCGACAGCGGCGGCCACCTCGGCCAGCGTCAGCGGGATCACCGCCGACCCACCAGGTCACCGAAGCGGGCGCGCAGCGCCGCCGCCAGCTCCACCCGGTCGTCGAACGGCAGCACCTCGCCGCCGATCTCCTGGCCGCGTTCCTGGCCCTTGCCCAGCACCGCCACCACGTCACCCGGTTCGGCCACCCGGACCGCCTCCTCGATCGCCGCCCGCCGCCCGGGCACCTCGATGACGCGGGCCGGGGTCGCGGCGGCGTACGCGCCGGCCAGCACCTCGGCCCGGATCGCGGCCGGGTCCTCGGTCCGCGGGTTGTCGTCGGTCACCAGCACCACGTCGGCGCCGCGCGCGGCCACGCCGCCCATCACCGGCCGCTTGCCCCGGTCCCGGTCGCCGCCGGCGCCCAGCACGCAGATCAGCCGGCCTTCGGTCAGGCCGCGCAGCGCGGTGAGCACCGCCTCGATCGCGTTGGCCTTGTGCGCGTAGTCCACCACCCCGCGTACCGGTGCGTCGCCGCTGACCAGCTCCAGCCGGCCGGGCACGCCGCCGCAGGCGGCCACGCCGCGCGCCGCCGTCTCCGGGTCCACCCCGGCGGCGACCAGCAGGGCGACCGCCAGCAGCGCGTTCGCGACGTTGTGCCGGCCGGGCAGCGCCACACCGGTGGGCAGCGTCAGACCGTCCGGCCCGTGCAGCGTGAAGCGCTGCGCGTAGCCCTCACCGTCGATGCCGTCGGCCCACCAGGTCGCCTCCGGGTCGCCGGCCGCCGAGTAGGTGACGGTGCCCGGCTTGTACAGCGGGCGCAGCGCCGGGTCGTCGTGGTTGAGCACCTCGACCCGGCAGCGGCCGTCGAACAGCTTGGCCTTGGCCGCGAAGTAGTCCGCCTCGTCGGCGTGGAAGTCCAGGTGGTCGGAGCCGAAGTTGGTGTAGCCGCCGACGTCGAACCGGACGCCGCCGACCCGGCCCATGGCGAGGGCGTGGCTGGACACCTCCATGACCACGGTGTCCACCCCGTGCTCGCGGGCCACCGCGAGCATGGCGTGCAGGTCGGTGGCCTCCGGGGTGGTCCGGACGCTGTCGATCACCAGGTCGCCGAGGCGGGTCTCCACGGTGCCGATCAGCCCGGTGACGTGCCCGGCGGCGCGCAGCCCGGACTCGACCAGGTAGCTGGTGGAGGTCTTGCCGGCGGTGCCGGTCACCCCGATCACGGTGAGGCCGGCGGTCGGGTCGCCGTAGACGGTCGCGGCCACCTCGCCGAGCGCGTCGCGCGGGTCGTCGACGACGAGCACGGGCAGGCCGGTGCCGGCGGCGAGCGCCGCGCCGGCCGGGTCGGTCAGCAGGGCCACCGCGCCCGCCTGGGCGGCGGCGGCGGCGAACTCCGCGCCGTGGCGCCGGGCGCCGGGCAGGGCGGCGTACAGGTCGCCGGGGCGTACCTCCTGGCTGGCGTGGGTCACGCCGGTGACGGCCAGTTCGGCGGCCTCCTCCGGCGGGGTCGCCGCCACTGCGGCGGCGAGGTCGCCGAGCCGTACGGGACGCACGCTTGTGGGACGTGGATTGCCGGGCACGGCGTCAGACCCTACCCGGTCGTCCGGTTCCGACCGCACAGCCGCCCCGGTGGTTCGTCGCCACTCACCGATGATGTCCCGCCGTCCCCGCTCAGCGCGGAAAGACCTCGAACTTCGGGGACTTGTTGGTGAGCGACGGCGGCACCCGGTAGTGGCGGAGAGTGAAGCCCATCATCTCCCGGAACGCCGGTGCGGCGACCGCGCCGCCCCCGCCGCCGGGGCTCCACACGAACACCGCGACGACGTACCGGGGGTTCTCCGCCGGGGCCATGCCGATGAACGAGCCGACCTCGCCGGGCTGCTGCTTGCCGCCGTCGTAGCGCAGCCCGGTGCCGGTCTTGCCGGCCACCCGGTAGCCGGGCACGGCGGCGGCCAGCCCGGTCGCCTGGCCGTCCGGGCCGTCGACGGTGGTGACCGCCTCCATCATCCGGCGCAGCGCCGCCGCGTTGGCCGGGCTGAGCACCGAGCGGGTGGTGGGCGCCGCGGCGGGGCTGCGTTCGCCGTCCGCGCCGATGGTCTCCTTGACCAGGTGCGGCTGCACGTACGTGCCGTTGTTGGCGATGGTGGCGTACGCGGCGGCCATCTGCAGCGGCGTGGCGTCCACGCTGTGCCCGATCGGCACCGACCCGTACGCCGAGCCGCTCCACTGGTCGGGCGGGAGCAGCCGGCCCGCGGCCTCGCCCGGCATGCCCTCGCCCGTCACCTGGCCCAGCCCGAACCGCTTCTGGTAGTCGAACAACCGGTCCTTGCCCAGCTTCTCGGCGATCTCGATGGTGCCGACGTTGGACGAGAAGGCGAGCATGCCGGGGATGCTCATGGTGCGGCCGTCGGCCGGATGGGTGTCGCGGAACGTGACACCGCCGCGGACGATCGTATTGGCGACCGGGAACGTGGTGTCCGGCGTGATCACGCCCTCCTGGAGCGCCGCGCCGTAGGTGATCGCCTTGTGGATCGAGCCCGGGTCGACCACGAACGTGGTGGCCGCGTCGTCCCGGTCCGCCGGGGAGCCGACCTTGGTGGGGTTCGCCGCGTCGTACGTCGGCTGGCTGGCCTGCGCCAGCACCTCACCGCTCGGCACCTCGATGATCACCGCGGCGCCGACGCTGCCCTTCACCTTCGCCGTCTGCTTCGCCAGGATGCGCTGCGTCATGAACTGGAGGTCCCGGTCGACGGTGAGCTTCAGCGAGCTGCCCGGCTGCGGCTGGGTGGTGCGGCTGTAGCCGCCCGGGATGGGCGCGGCCAGGTCGCCGAGGCCCACCTCGTAGGTCCGTTTGCCGGCCTGCCCGCGCAGCACGTCGTCGTACTTGGCCTCCAGCCCCTCCAGGCCGTTCATGTCCTGGCTGACGAAGCCGATCAGGTTGGCGGCCAGGTCGCCGCCGGGCACCTCGCGCCGCTCGTCCCGGTGCACGTTGATGCCGGCCAGGTCGAGCGCCATGATCCGCTTGGCGGTCGCGATCTCCACGCCGCGGGCCAGGTAGACGAACTGCAACGGGGTGTCGGTGCCGGGCAGGGTGCGCTTGCGCATCTTCTCGGCCAGGTCGGACACGGGCACGCCGAGCAGCGGGGAGAGCAGGCGCGCGGTGGCGAACCGGTCCTTGACCCGGGTCGGGTCGGCGAACACGTACCGGGCCTCGACGCTGTGCGCCAGCGGCTCGCCGCTGCGGTCGAGGATCGCCCCGCGCGGGGCCGGCAGCTCGACCACGGCGAGCCGGTTGGGCAGGCCGCCGTCGGCGTACGCCGGGGTGTCCACGGCCTGGAGGTAGACCAGACGCACGCCGATGCTGGCGAACAGCGCCAGCGCCAGCACGGTGCCGAGCCGCAGGCGCCGGCGCGGGTCGCCGAGTCGCGGCGGCCGGCGCGGCTTGCGTACCGGCCGGCGGGGCTGGGCGGCGGCCGGTCGGCGCGGCTGGGACCGGCGGCGCGGCGGCGGCGCGTCCTCGTCGTCGTCGAACGGTTCCCGCACCGGCCGGGACGAGACGGTCCGCACCACGCCGGCCCGGCCGCCCGCGGCGGTGGACCGGCGGCCGGAACGGGCGCCGTCGGTCGCGGGCTCGCGCGTGCCGGCCCGCCCGGCCCGGCCGCCGTCGAGCACCTGCAACGCGGGCCGGAACGGGTCGCCGGACCGGTTGCTGCGGGGGGTACGCCGTTGCTCGGCGCCGCCGCCCTCGCGCACGGTCCGCCCGCGCGGGGTGTACGCGCGGGCGTCGGAGATCCCGCCGAGGCCCGGCTCGCGCGGCTCCGACCCCCGCGACGAGCCGCGCCGGGAGCCCGTGGCGTCCCGGCGCGGATCATCCGATCTCGGCGGCATGACTCAGCCTCCGTTGCCCTGCTGGCTGGTGACCGACGGGGCGCCCTGCGCGGGGTGCGGCACCCCGATGGTCTGCCCGTCCGGCAGCCGGATGTAGGCCGGGTCCTCGGACTCGACCAGGCCCAGCTTGCGGGCGTTGGCGGTCAGGTTGCCGGGCGCCTTCTGCTTCGCGATCTCCTTCTTCAGCTCCTGCTCGTCCACGTCCAGCTTGGCCTGCTGCTGCTGGAGCTTCTCCAGCTTGAACGCGTTCTCGTTGATCTTGGTGTTGACCGCCAGGATGCCCAGCACCCCACCGACCACCAGCACCAGGATCAGCGCGACGAACGGAGCCCGGGGCACCCGGATCGGCGCCGGCGGGGCGACCCGCAGGCGCGGCGCCGGCGCACCGGTGACCCGGGTACGCTCGGCCGGCCGCAGAGCGGCGCTGCCCTGCGTCGGGAACTCGCGCGCCCCCCGGGCACGAGTCGCCTCCCGGCGGTCGGTCGCCGTCGTGTCCCGCGTGGTGCGCTGCGCCGCGGTCCGGCCCCCCGACCGCGGTGCGCGCTGCCCGACGGCTCCCCGGCCGTCGCGCTTCTCGACGTTCATGTCCCCTCCCCCTCCTCGTCCGTCCCGTTCGCGTCCCCCGGGGCCGACCGCGGGTCCTTGCCGGACCCCGGTGACCCCGTCCCCGGTTGGTGCATCGCCTTCACCCGGCGGCGGTACCGTTCGCGGTCGGTACTCCCCTGCCGGGCCGCCTCCGGGTCGAGCCGTTCCGCTGCCCGCAGCCGCACCGAGGCGGCACGCGGGTTCGCGGCCACCTCCGCCTCCCCGGGCAGCTCGGCGCCCCGGCTCAACAGCCGGAACGTCGGGCCCGACCCGGGCAGTTCGACCGGGAGGTCGACCGGGCCCTTACTGCGGACCCGGTCGGCGAGCGCGTGTTTGGTGAGCCGGTCCTCCAGCGAGTGGTAGGACAGGACCACCATGCGGCCGCCCACTGTGAGCTTGTCCAGAGCGGCCGGCAGCGCCGTCTCCAGCGCTGCCAGTTCTCTGTTTACCTCGATCCTCAAAGCCTGAAACGTTCTCTTTGCCGGGTGTCCACCGGTTCGTCGGGCCGGTGCCGGAATGGCGTCCCGGACCAGCTCGGCCAGCCGGGCCGAGGACGTGATCCGGGCGCGCTCCCGTTCCCGGATGATCGCCGAGGCGATCTTCCCGGCGAACTTCTCCTCGCCGTACACCCGCAGCAGGCGGGCCAGGTCCGGGTGGGAGTAGGTGTTGACCACCTCCTCGGCGGTCACCCCCCGGGTCTGGTCCATCCGCATGTCCAGCGGCGCGTCCTGCGCGTACGCGAACCCGCGGTCGGGCGCGTCCAGTTGCAGGGACGAGACGCCGAGGTCGAACAGCACCCCGTCGATCGCCGGGTAACCGAGCCGGTCGAGCACCTCGGGCAGCTCGTCGTAGACGGCGTGCTCCAGGTGGATCCGGTCGGCGAACCGGGCCAGGCGGACCCGCGCGTGGGCGAGCGCCTCGGTGTCCCGGTCCAGGCCGATCAGCACCGTGTCCGGATGCGCCGTGAGCACCGCCTCGGCGTGCCCGGCCAGGCCGAGCGTGGCGTCGACGTGCACGGTGCGACCGGGCCGGCCCAGTGCGGGGGCCAGCAGCTCGAGACACCGCTCGAGCAGCACCGGCACGTGCGTGCCGCGTAGCTCCCCCATTTCGACCCCCACCCCGTTCGCCAACCGTTCCGTCACGTGTCCGTCGTCGCCACGACGCCTCGCCATACCGCCAGATCCCCATCCGCTCCCGCCCGCCGGAGGCCGCGGCCCTCCGTGTCGGATCGTGCGCCTGGCACCGGGGAAGGGGTGCCAGGAACTCGAAAGCGGCTGGAGATCTCGCAGTACGTCGGGCGCCGTCACGCCCTACAGACCGCCGGGCAGCACCCCCTCCTCGATGTCGGCGAAGTCGTCTTCGCTCTCCGCGAGGTAGGCCTCCCAGGCCGCCTTGTCCCAGATCTCCACCCGGGTGCTCGCTCCGATCACGACCAGATCCCGGTCCAGTGCCGCGTACGACCGCAGGTGGCCGGGTATCGTGACCCGCCCCTGCTTGTCCGGCACCTCGTCGTGCGCGCTGGCGAAGAAGACCCGGCTGTAGGCCCGGGCCGCCTTGCTCGTCATCGGCTGCGCGCGCAACTGGTCGGCGATCCGCTGGAACTCGGGCATCGGGAAGACGTAGAGGCAGCGCTCCTGCCCTTTGGTGATCACGACACCCCCCGCCAGTTCGTCCCGGAACTTCGCCGGCAGGATCAACCGGCCTTTGTCGTCCAGGCGCGGAGTGTGGGTGCCGAGGAACATCGGCCCAACCCCCTCGCCCTGAGCGGCGTTCGCGGCGCCGCTGACCCCCCGGGCCGGTGTGGCCCTCCCGGCCTCACCATCGCGCCCCACTCTACTCCACTTCCCTCCACCTGCAACCAGAATCGCCCGCGCGGCGTGGCGTTTCCGCGCGCAAAACCGCACGTCAACGCGGGTGGGGCGGAGTGGAGGGGGTGGGGCGCGCCCCACACCGTCCGCTACCCGACATCGACCGCCGCCGTCCGGCCCCGCGCGCTCCGCCCGTCCGCCGGGCCGTCCCCGGCCGAACGGTTCGCCGTCGGCGGCGATCTGGCGGAGGTGGCGGTCCGGTAACCTCGCTCGCGTGACGGACGCGAAGATGCCCTTGCGGGCAAAGGTGGCCAGCTCCGTGTCGCGCACCGCCGCGGCGCTGTCGCGGGCCGCGGGCCGTGGCGACGGCTCGGTGATCGGCGGCTGGATCGGCCTCAAGATCGACCCGGACCTGCTCGCCCACCTCTCGGCCGGGCGCGCCATCGCCCTGGTGTCCGGCACCAACGGCAAGACCACCACCACCCGGCTCACCACCGCCGCGGTCGGCGTGCTGGGCCGGGTCGCCACCAACTCCTTCGGCGCGAACATGCCCACCGGCCACACCTCGGCGCTGGCCAAGGCCGGCAGCACGCCGTACGCGGTGCTGGAGGTGGACGAGCACTACCTCGCCCAGGTGCTGGAGGCGACCGAGCCGCACGTGGTGGCGCTGCTCAACCTCTCCCGCGACCAGCTCGACCGCGCCAAGGAGGTCGCCATGATGGCGCAGCTCTGGCGCGCCGCCCTGGTCCGGCACCCGCGGATCCGGGTGGTCGCCAACGCCGACGACCCGATGGTGGTGTGGGCCGCCTGCCCGCCGGCCGACCCGGCCCAGGGTCACGTGCCGCCGCACGTCACCTGGTTCAGCGCCGGGCAGCGCTGGCACGACGACTCCTGGGTCTGCCCCGAGTGCGGCTCCACCATCCAGCGCTCCGGCGAGCAGTGGTGGTGCACCGGCTGCCCGCTGCGCCGCCCCGAGCCGGACTGGACGGTCGAGGACGACGGCGTGCTCGACCCCACCGGCGCCTGGCACAAGATCCAGCTCCAGCTCCCCGGCAAGGTCAACCTCGGCAACGCGGCCACCGCCCTGGCCGTCGCCGCCGAGTTCGGCGTACGCCCGGTGGACGCGGTGTCCCGGCTCGGCACCGTCACCTCGGTGGCCGGCCGCTACGCCCAGGTGGACCGCGACGGGCGCAACATCCGCCTGCTGCTGGCGAAGAACCCGGCGAGCTGGCTGGAGGCGTTCGACATGGCCGACGTCGCGCCGACACTGCTGTCCATCAACGCCCGCGACCCCGACGGGCTGGACACCTCCTGGCTGTTCGACGTGGACTTCTCCCCGCTGACCGGCCGGCAGGTGCTGATCACCGGCGACCGGGCGTACGACCTGGCGGTGCGGCTGGAGGTCAACGGCGTGCCGTTCCGGCACGTCCGCAGCTTCGACGAGGCCGTCCGCGCCGTGCCGCCGGGCCGGCTGGAGGTCATCGCCAACTACACCGCCTTCCAGGACATCCGAGCGGAGCTGGACCGTGTCAACTGAGAGCCTGCGCATCGTCTGGATCTATCCCGACCTGCTGTCCACCTACGGCGACCGGGGCAACGCGCTGATCCTGGCCCGCCGGGCCCAGCTGCGCGGCATGCCGGTCGAGGTGCTCGAGGTCCGCTCCGACCAGCGGCTGCCCGCCACCGCCGACATCTACCTGATCGGCGGCGGCGAGGACGGCCCGCAGGCGCTCGGCGCCCAGCGCCTGATCGCCGACGGCGGCCTGCACCGGGCGGTGGCCCGGGGTTCGGTGGTGTTCGGCGTCTGCGCCGGCTACCAGTTGCTCGGCACCTCCTTCTTCGCCAAGGGCACCCGCTGCGCCGGCCTGGAGCTGCTCGACCTCTCCTCCGACCGCGGTCCCACCCGGGCGGTGGGCGAGCTGGCCGGCGAGGTCGACCCGCGGCTGGGCATCCCCCACCTGTCCGGGTTCGAGAACCACGGCGGCCGCACCCACCTCGGCCCGGGCGTGTCCCCGCTGGCCCGGGTCACCACCGGGGTCGGCAACGACGGGGCCACCGAGGGCGCGTGGCGGGGCAAGCTGCTCGGCACCTACTCGCACGGCCCGGCGCTGGCCCGCAACCCCGACCTGGCCGACCTGCTGCTGCGCTGGGCGACCGGCATCCACCAGCTCCCCCCGCTCGACGACACCTGGGCCGACCGCCTCCGCTCCGAGCGCCGCGCCGCGGTGGCCGCCGCCCCGAGGCCGTGACCGACGCCGCCCGGCCGGGGCGGCGACCGGTGGCCCGCCGGCTCGCCGGGTTGCTGCGGCAGCCCTCGGCACGCCGGTTCGGGCTGCTCCTGCTGCTGCTCGCCGGGTTCGGCGTGACGCTGCTGCTGGTGCCCCGGCCGGACCCGGCCGACCTGCCCCGGCTCGCCGACTCGCTCGGCGGCTACGGTCCGCCCGCGGCCGTGATCGGCGGCGCGCTGCTGCTGGTGGCGCTGGTGCCGCGGACGTTCGTCACGCTGGCCGCGGGCGCGATCTTCGGCCCGGTGCAGGGCGCCGCGTACGCGCTCGGCGCGGCACTGCTCGCGGCGGCGATCGGCTTCACGGTGGGCCGGGTGCTCGGCCGCGACTTCGTCGCCGAGCGGGTACGCGGCCGGCTGGCCCGCCTCGACGGCTGGTTCGCCCGGCAGAGCGTGTTCGGGGTGATCACCGTACGGCTGCTGCCGATCGCCGGGTTCGGGCTGGTCAGCTACGGCTACGGCACCACCGCCGCCCGGGTGCTGCCGTTCCTGGCCGGCAGCGTGATCGCCTCCGCCCCCACCGCCATCGGCTACGCGGCGATCGGCGCGGCCGTGACCACGCCCGGTTCGATCAACTGGTACGCGGCGGCGCCGGCCAGCCTCGGCCTGATCGCCAGCGTGCTGATCATCCACCGCTGGTGGCGGGCCGAACGACGGCGCCGGTCCGAGCCGGCATGACCGGCGGTGGGCGTGTCCCCGATGTGGACACGCCCACCGGCCGGGTCAGGCGACGACCGAGACCATCCGGCCCTTCACCACGATCACCTTGCGCGGCTCCTTGCCGGCCAGCGCGCCGGCCACCGCCTCCAGCGCCGCCGCGCGGACGGTCTCCTCGGTCGCGTCGGCCGGCACCTCGACCCGGCCCCGGACCTTGCCGTTGACCTGCACCGGGTACGTGACCGACTCGGCCACCAGCAGCGCCGGATCGGCGACCGGGAAGTCCGCGTACGCCAGCGAGGTCTCGTGGCCCAGCTTGCGCCACAGCTCCTCGGCCATGTGCGGGGCGAACGGGGCCACCATCAGCACCAGCGGCTCGGCCACCTCGCGCGGCGTACGCGCCAGCCGGGTCAGGCCGTTGGTCAGCTCGATCAGCTTGGCGATGGCGGTGTTGAACCGGATCCCGTCCATGTCGGCGCGGACCCCGTCGATCACCTTGTGCAGCAGCCGCCGGGTCGCCTCGTCGGCCGGCTCGTCGGTGACCCGCAGCTCACCGGTCTGCTCGTCGACGACGGTGCGCCAGACCCGCTGCAGGAACCGGTACGCGCCGACCACGGCCCGGGTCTCCCACGGGCGGGACACCTCCAGCGGGCCCATCGACATCTCGTACACGCGGAACGTGTCCGCGCCGTACGCCGCGCACATGTCGTCCGGGGTGACCACGTTCTTCAGCGACTTGCCCATCTTGCCGTACTCGCGCCGGACCTCGGTCTCGCCGTGGAACCAGCGGCCGTCGACCTCGACGACCTCCTCGGCGGGCACGTACGCGCCGCGCGGGTCGACGAACGCGTACGCCTGGATCATGCCCTGGTTGAACAGGCGGCGGAACGGCTCGAACGACGAGACGTGGCCCAGGTCGTACAGCACCTTGTGCCAGAAGCGCGCGTACAGCAGGTGCAGCACGGCGTGCTCGGCGCCGCCGACGTACAGGTCGGTGCCACCGCAGTCGCCCGCGCCGCGCGGGCCCATCCAGTACGCCTCGTTCACCGGGTCGGCGAAGCGCTGCGAGTTCGTCGGGTCCAGGTAGCGCAGCTCGTACCAGCAGGAGCCGGCCCACTGCGGCATCACGTTCGTCTCGCGGGTGTAGCGCTTGGGCCCGTCGCCCAGGTCCAGCTCCACCTCCACCCAGTCGCGCCGCCGCGACAGCGGGGTCTCCGGGTTGCTGCCGGCGTCCTCCGGGTCGAACGTCTTCGGCGAGAAGTCCTCCACCTCGGGCAGCTCGACCGGCAGCATCGACTCGGGCAGCGCGATCGGCGCGCCGGAGGAGTCGTAGACGATCGGGAACGGCTCGCCCCAGTAGCGCTGCCGGGAGAACAGCCAGTCGCGCAGCCGCCACGTGACCGCGCCGGCGCCGTACCCGTTGGCCTCCAGCCACTCGATGATCCGCGCCTTGGCCTCGGCCACGCCCAGGCCGTTCAGGTCGATGCCGCGCTCCGGCGCGGCGCTGTTGATCGCCGGGCCGTCACCGGTGTACGCCTTGCCGTCGAAGCCCTCCGGCGGCTGCACGGTCCGCACGATCGGCAGCTCGAAGACCTCGGCGAAGTCCCAGTCCCGCTCGTCCTGGGCCGGCACCGCCATGATCGCGCCGGTGCCGTACCCGGCCAGCACGTAGTCGGCGATGAAGATCGGGATCTGCCCGCCGGTCACCGGGTTGGTGGCATAGGCGCCGACGAAGACGCCGGTCTTCTCCTTGCTGTCCGCCTGCCGCTCCACGTCCGTCTTGGCCGCGGCGGCCTTCCGGTACGCCTCGACGGCCTCGCGCGGGCCGGCGTGCCCGCCGGTCCAGGCGTCCCGGGTGCCCTCCGGCCAGGTGGCCGGCGTCAGCACGTCGACCAGCTCGTGCTCGGGCGCCAGCACCATGTAGGTGGCGCCGAAGACGGTGTCCGGCCGCGTCGTGAACACGCGTACCGGCGCCGCGTCGGTCGGGAAGTCGATGTGCGCGCCGGTCGACCGGCCGATCCAGTTGCGCTGCTGCAGCTTGATCGGCTCCGGCCAGTCCAGCGTGTCCAGATCCTCCAGCAGCCGGTCCCCGTACGCGGTGATCCGCATCATCCACTGCTTCAGGTTGCGCTTGAAGACCGGGAAGTTGCCGCGCTCGGAACGGCCGTCGGCGGTGACCTCCTCGTTGGCCAGCACGGTGCCCAGGCCCGGGCACCAGTTCACCGGCGCCTCCGAGACGTACGCCAGGCGGTGGTCGTCGACGATCCGCCGCCGCTCCCCCACGGACAGCTCGGCCCACGGACGCCCGTCCGGGGTGGCGCGGGTGCCGCCCTCGAACTCGGCGATCAGCTCGGCGATCGGCCGGGCCCTCCTGGCGTCCGCGTCGTACCAGGAGTTGAAGATCTGCAGGAAGATCCACTGCGTCCAGCGGTAGAAGTCGGTGTCGATGGTCGCCACCGAACGCCGCTCGTCGTGGCCCAGCCCCAGCCGGCGCAGCTGCGCCCGGTACCGCTCGATGTTGGCCTCGGTGGTGGTCCGGGGGTGGGTGCCGGTCTGCACCGCGTACTGCTCGGCGGGCAGGCCGAACGCGTCGAAGCCCATCGCGTGCAGCACGTTGCGCCCGGCCATCCGCTGGTAGCGGGCGTAGCAGTCGGTGCCGATGTAGCCCAGCGGGTGGCCGACGTGCAGGCCGGCGCCGGACGGGTACGGGAACATGTCCAGCACGTACAGCTTCTCGGCGCCCGCGCGCGGGTGGCCCGGGTCGGCCAGCGGACCGGCCGGGTTCGGCGCGTGGAAGGTGCCCTCCCGCTCCCAGGTGTCCTGCCAGCGGTGCTCGATCTCGTCGGCCAGGGCGGCGGTGTACCGGAACGGGGGGATGTCGGTCGCCGGTGCGGCTGCCTCACTCATGGCGTCTCCTCGGCGCGGATCGATTCGAAAATTGTGGGCGGTCTGCTGCGGGCACAAAAAAGCCCCTCGCGCAGGAGGGGCGGCCGTGCTGTCGCGCGTTCAGCGCATCAACACGGCTCGGTAAGGAGCAGGAAGAACCCGGCCATGCACGCAGTGTACCTCGCGCCCCTCGGCGTCGGCGCGCCCGTTCCGGCCGGGTCGGCCGGTCCCCCGGTCCGGCGAATATTCCGGGCGTAACCGACCGACCACCTGCGGGAGTCGGCAGTAACGACAAACATGGTTAGCCTGAGAGGCCAGTGAGATTATTGCGGCAGACGAGGCTCGGCGTCGCGAACCCAACGGCGGGTCCAGGTGCTCTATAGAGAGCTGCCGTCCAGGCGACGAGGAGGAGGCCCGTGACACAACAGACCTGGGACGAGGTGGGCGGTCTGCTGCCGCACGACGAGTTCCGCGCCGCCAGCGAGGCCATCGTGGCCAACATCGAGCAGGTCATCGAGGGCAAGACCGCCACCGTCCGGCTCGCCCTGGCGGTGCTGCTGGCCGAGGGTCACCTGCTGATCGAGGACGTGCCCGGCGTCGGCAAGACCAAGCTCGCCAAGGCGATGGCACGGTCCATCGACTGCTCGGTCCGGCGGATCCAGTTCACCCCCGACCTGCTTCCCAGCGACGTCACCGGCGTCAGCGTCTACAACCAGGAGACGCACGACTTCGAGTTCCGCCCCGGCGCGGTCTTCGCCAACCTGGTGGTCGGCGACGAGATCAACCGGGCCTCGCCGAAGACCCAGTCGGCGCTGCTGGAGTGCATGGAGGAGCGGCAGGTCACTGTCGACGGGGTCACCTACCAGTTGCAGACGCCGTTCATGGTGATCGCGACGCAGAACCCGATCGAGATGGAGGGCACCTACCCGCTGCCCGAGGCGCAGCGGGACCGGTTCACCGCCCGCATCGCCATGGGCTACCCGGACCCGCGGGCGGAGCTGGCCATGCTCGACGGGCACGGCGCCACCGACCCGCTGCCGGGGCTGCGGCCGGTCTCCGACGCGGCCACCGTCCGCCGGCTGATCGGCCACGTCCGGCAGGTGCACGTCGCCGACGCCGTCAAGCAGTACGCGATCGACCTGGTCACCGCCACCCGGGAGGCCCCCGACCTGCGGCTCGGCGCGTCCCCGCGGGCCACGCTCCAGCTGCTGCGCACCGCCCGCGCGGTGGCCGCCCTGGAGGGCCGCGACTACGTCCTGCCGGACGACCTCCAGGTGCTCGCGGTGCCGGTGCTGGCGCACCGGATCATCCCGACCGCGGACGCCCAGCTGGCCCGGCGTACCACCGACGCGATCGTCTCCGAGCTGGTGCACCGCCTGCCGCTCCCGCACGACCGGCAGCGGTCGCCGTACGACACCCGGCCCGGCGGTGGCACCAACGGCCGCGGGCCGTACGAGCCGCGGAGGCCGTGACGTGCGTGACGGCCTGCGTGGGCTGACCACCCGCGGCCGCTCCTTCCTGGCGGCCGCGGTGGCCGCGGCGATCTCCGCCGGCATCCTGGGCGAGAAGGACCTGCTCCGGGTGGCGGTCCTGCTCGCCGTGCTGCCGCTGCTGGCCGCCGCGTACGTCGGGCGCAGCCGGTACAAGCTGGCCTGCAACCGGTCGCTGGAGCCGCACCGGGTGCCGGTCGGCGCCAGCTCCCGGGTGGTGCTGCGGCTGCAGAACCTGTCCCGGCTGCCCACCGGCACGCTGCTGCTGGAGGATCGCCTGCCGTACGCGCTGGGCAGCCGGCCCCGGGTGGTGCTGGAGCGGCTCGGCGCGCACCAGGCCAGCTCCGTGGCGTACACGGTCCGCGCGGATGTGCGCGGCCGCTACGAGGTGGGGCCGCTGGTGATCCGGCTGACCGACCCGTTCGGCCTGTGCGAGCTGACCCGGTCGTTCCCCAGCACCGACCACCTCACGGTGATCCCGCAGGTCACCCCGCTGCCGTCGGTGCGGCTGCCGGGTGAGTACGCCGGCAGCGGCGACAGCCGGGCCCGCTCGGTGGCGGTGCACGGCGAGGACGACGCCGCCACCCGGGAATACCGGATGGGCGACGACCTGCGCCGGGTGCACTGGAAGTCCACCGCCCGCACCGGTGAGCTGATGGTGCGCCGCGAGGAGCAGCCGTGGGAGAGCCGGGCGACGGTGGTGCTCGACACCCGCGCCGCCGGGCACCGGGGCGAGGGCCCGACGGCCAGCTTCGAGTGGGCGGTCTCGGCCGCCGCCAGCATCGCCGTGCACCTGCGCGAGGCCGGCTACAAGCTGCGGCTGGTCACCGGCAACGGCGCCGACGTCGGGGCCGCCGAGACCGGCGGCGAGGGACTGTTGCTCGACCACCTCGCCGACGTGCACCTGGACCGGCGTGGCGAGATCACCACGCTGGTGCAGCAGGTCCGTCAGCGCGCCGACGGCGGTCTGATCATCGCGCTGCTCGGCACGCTCGGCACCGCCGAGGCGGAGTTGCTGGCCGGGCTGCGCGGCAACGGCGCCACCTGCGTGGCGTTCCTGCTCGACAGCAACACCTGGCTCAACCTCCCGCCGAACGCCCGGACCGAGGCGGAGCGGGCGCACGGCGCCGCCGCGCTCGCGCTGCTGCAGAGCGGCTGGCGGGTCATCGGGGTGGAGCACGGCACCCGGCTGCCGATGCTGTGGCCGCAGGCCGGGCGGGGCTCGCAGGGCTTCGCGTTGCGGGCGGCCATGGCCGAGACGGTGGCCGGCGGACGGCGATGACCGGAAGGATGGTCCTGTGACCCCGCACCGCAACATCGGGTTCGTCGCCGCGGCGGCGACGCTGCTGGCGGCGGCCCCGCTGTCGGCGATCTTCGAACGCTGGACCTGGCTGATCCAGGCCGCCGTCGTGGTCTCCGTGGTGTCCGGCTCGGCCGCGTTGAGCCGCCTGGGCCGGATGCCGCTGTGGGGGCAGGTGCTGGCCATGCTGGCCGGGCTGACCCTGGGCCTGACGTGGGTCTTCCCCGGCGGCACCGAACTGCTCGCGTTCGTGCCGACCCCGGCCACGTTCGCCCACTTCGGCGACCTGCTCCAGACGTCGTTGCAGGACATGCGCTCGTACGGCGTGAAGGTGCCGGACGTCGACTCGCTGCTGTTCCTCGCGGTGCTCGGCATCGGCGCGGTCGCTGTGGTGGTGGACGTGCTCGCGGTCGGGTTGCGCCGGCCGGCGCTGGCCGGCCTGCCGATGCTCGCCATCTACTCGGTGCCGGTCGCGGTGTACGTGGACAGCGTCCCGGCCACCCCGTTCGTGGTGGGCGCCGCCGGTTACCTCTGGCTGCTGGTCACCGACAACGTCGACCGGGTACGCCGGTTCGGCCGCCGGTTCACCGGCGAGGGGCGCGACGTGGACGTCTGGGAGGCGTCCCCGCTGGCCGCGGCCGGACGGCGGCTCGCAGTGGTCGGCGTGATCGTGGCGGTGGCGCTGCCGCTGGCCGTGCCCGGGATGACCGGCGGGCTGCTGAACAACGTCGGCACCGGGCCCGGCGACGGCAACGGGCGGCCGGGCCAGGGCGGCAGCTCCGGGCGGGTCGACCTGTTCGCGGCGCTCAGCGGCCAGCTCAACCAGAGCGAGGAAGTCGATCTGGTCAGGGTCAGCACCAACGAGACGGCCCCCTTCTACCTGCGTCTGGGCGTGGTCGACGACCTGCGGCCCAGCGGCTTCCAGGCGCGCGTGCCGACCGGGCGGCCGGTCACCCGCCCGCTGCCCGATCCCGGGGAACGCGCCCCGCGCGGCGTCGACCAGCAGCGCTACCGCGCCACCGTCGAGGTGACGAAGAACCTGAACATGCCGTTGATGCCGGTCTACGCCGAGCCGGTCAAGACCGACGACCTCAACGGCAACTGGCTGTACGACCCGAACCAGCAGGTCGTCTTCTCCAACCGGGACAACGCCCGCGGCAAGAGCTACTCGTTCGACTACGTCCGGTCCACCTTCAGCCCGGCGGCGCTGCGCGCGGCCCCGTCGCTGCCCTCGGACAGCCCGGTCATGCGGCAGCAGACCGAACGGCCGTCCGTCCCGGCCGTCGAGGAACTGGTCGCGCAGCTGGTCAGGGGCAAGTCGAACGACTACGACAAGGTCCGGGCGATCTACGACTACTTCTCGGTGGAGAACGGCTTCACCTACGCGCTGTCCACCCGCAACGGCAGCAGCGGGGAGGACATCACCGACTTCCTCGCCACCAAGGTCGGCTACTGCCAGCAGTATGCCGCGGCCATGGCCTGGCTGGTCCGGGCCGCCGGCATCCCGGCCCGGGTCGCCGTCGGGTTCACCAACGGCAGCAAGGCCGACGGCGACGCGTACGTGCTGACCAACCGCAACCTGCACGCCTGGACCGAGGTCAACTTCGGCCCCGCGATCGGCTGGGTGCCGTTCGACGCCACCCCGGCGGCGGCCGTGTCGGGCTCGGTCCGCTCGGCCTGGGCGCCGGACATCGACGCCCCCGAGGAGGTCACCCCCTCGGCCGGCAGCACCAGCGCTCCCGACGCGGCCGGCCCGTCGGCCGGGCCGAACGAGGCGGACCGGCTCGACAAGGACACCGACCAGGGCCTGACGCTGGACCAGGGCGGCCCCGCCGAGGAGAGCCCGGTCTGGCCGTGGTGGCTGGCCGGTGCGCTGGCGCTGCTGGCGCTGCTCGCCGTACCGGCCCTGCGCCGCTCCGCCCTGCGCCGCCGCCGGCGCGTCCGGGCGGTCACGCCCGCGGCCACCGCGCTGCCGGTGCCGGGCCAGCGCGGCGAGACACGGCAGGTCGTGGTCGGCGTGGACGCCGAGGCGGCCCGCGCCGACGCGCACGCCGCCTGGGACGAGCTGCTCGACACGCTCGTCGACTTCCACGTCCGGGTGGACCGCACGGAGACCCCACGGGCCACCGCCGAGCGGCTGGCCCGGGAGGCGCTCGCCGAGAGGGGCGACGCCGCAACCGGGGTACGCCTGCTCGGCCGCGCCGAGGAACGAGCCCGCTACGCCCGTGACCCGCTGGCCGACGCGGAGTTGCAGCCGGCGCTGCGCACGGTCCGGGGCGCGCTGGCGGCGGGCGCGGACCGCCGTACCCGGCTGCTGGCCGCGCTGCTGCCCCCGTCGGTGCTGCAGCGCTGGCGCACCGCTCTGGCCGAGCGGTCGGCACGGGTGGTGACCACGAGCGGTCAGGTCAGGCAGCGGATGACGCGCTGGAGCCCTCGCCGCCTCCTGGCCGGCCGCCCCGCCCGCTGACCCCCCGCCCGCCCCTCCCGCCCTCCCTCTCAGCGTTGATCAAGGAGTTTGTGTCCGAATCCAGCCCTGCTGAAGACACAAACTCCTTGATCAACGCTCCTGGGCCGGATGCGCCCGAGATCTTGGTACGGAATGGCCCCCATAGGGGCGCTTTCCTTCCAAGATCTACGGCGGCTCCCGGGATACGGGCGGCGGATCCCGCCTGCCGGGCGACGCATGGCTGATGGGACGGACGGGCCGGGCAGCCCGCGCCCGCGATCTTGCAGTCTGTGCCCGGGTGAACGGGACATTCGGGGCACAGCTCGGGCCGAAAGTGCAAGATCGCGAGGGAGGAGCGGCGTGAGCCGTGCGGGCGGGAACCGGGGCTCGCGTCATGTGCTGACGGAGGCACGGCGGTGCGCACGGGAGGCGAGCTGCGGAGGTCGCGCCGCCGCGGTGGGACGGTGAACTCGATCGCGGGCGCGACTGAGCGCGGGCCCTCGCCCGCGCTACCCGGCGACCGGCGGCAAGACGCCCCGGCGGCGCTTGCCGGCCTGTCACGGAGGCGCCGCCGGTTTCCCGCCCCCGGCTCAGGGGCGGGGCGCGGTCAGCGGTGGCCCTCCGGGCGCTGCCGCCAGCGGTCCTCCATCCGGTCGAGGAAGGAGCCCCGGCGGCCACCACCACTGCGGCCACGGGGACGACGCCGGCTCGTTGTGCCGCCGACCACGTGCAGGTCGGGCGACTGGGATCGGCGGTGCGACTGCACCGCGTAGCCCAACGAGGCCAGCATGACGACGAAACCCGCCACGGCCACCGCGGGAATCTTGATCACGGCACCGTAGATCAACAGGGCCAGACCAGCGACGACCACGCCGGCAGCGACGAGCACGCGACGCCGCGCGTGGAAACGCGGGTCGCTGGCGCGCACGGCCGAGGCGAACTTGGGGTCCTCGGCAAGCGACCGCTCGATCTGCTCGAACAGCCGCTGCTCGTGCTCCGAGAGCGGCACGGCACTCCTCCCCGGTCACGTTGGTCGGCCCGGGCGGGCCGACAGACCGTGGCAGCCAACCGGCTGCTTACCCGCAAGTCTACGAGGGCCCCCGCGCGTCGGAAAGCGGGACGACCTACGGCCCGGCCGGTTTTTCGACTTGTCGTGTATCACGACGGCCGAGAAGACTGGCCGGACCTATGACGGACCGCCCGAATCGGGCAGCCGCCGCGTCGGCCACTGCCTCCGCCTCGCGCCAGCCGCGCTCGGGCGCCCCCAGGGTGAGCTGCTGCGGGGTCTCCCCCGCGGGGGCGAGACCTTCCATCCGGACACCGACCAGCCGAACCGGCTCGCCCGGGGCCAGCGCGCCCCACAGCGCCCAGGCCGTGTCGAACATCTCCCGGGCGGTGTCGGTGGGCACGGCGAGCGTACGGGAGCGGCTGATCGTCCGGAAGTCGGCGAAGCGGACCTTGAGCGACACGGTACGGCCCACCTGTCCGGCCGCCCGCAGCCGAGCGCCGGCCTTGTCGGCGAGGGCGAGCAGGGACCGCCGGATCTCGTCCGGGTCGCTCACGTCGGTGTCGAACGTGACCTCCGCGCCGATCGACTTCTCCACCTGCTCGGGCGTGACCCCGCGCGGGTCACGCCCCCACGCCAGCTCGTGCAGCTGGGTGGCGGACGCCTCGCCCACTGCCCGGCGCAGCAGGCCGGCCGGTGCCTCGGCGAGGTCGCGTACGGTGCGCAGGCCGAGGCGGCGCAGCGCGTCCGCGGAACGCTCCCCCACGCCCCACAGGGCGGACACCGGCAGCGGGTGCAGGAAGTCCAGCACCCGGGCGGCCGGGACCACGAGCAGGCCGTCGGGTTTGGCCCGGGTGGAGCCGAGCTTGGCCACGAACTTGCTCGCTCCCACCCCGACCGAACAGGTCAGTCGCTGTTCCTCGGCCACCCGGCGGCGGATCAGCGCGGCGATGTCGGCGGGCCGGCCGAACAGCCGACGGGCTCCTGCCACGTCGAGGAACGCCTCGTCCAGCGAGAGCGGCTCGACCAGCGGGGTGACGTCCCGGAAGATCCGCATGACCGCCCGCGACGCCTCGGTGTAGGCGGCGAAGTCGGGCGGGAGGTAGACCGCGCCGGGGCACAGCGCCCGGGCGCGGGCGGTGGGCATCGCGCTGCGGACGCCGTACCGCCGGGCCTCGTAGCTGGCGGAGCTGACCACGCCGCGCGGCCCGACGCCGCCCACCACCACCGGCCGGCCGCGCAGCTCGGGGCGGCGGCGCACCTCCACCGAGGCGTAGAACGCGTCCATGTCGACGTGCAGGATGGTGCAGCCGGTGTCGTCGGCGTCCGGCCCGAAGCGCGGGTCACCGCCCCGGGGCAACGACTGGCTACGGCCCATGTCAGCAGGCTAGCCCGCCGGTCCGACAACCCCACCGCCCAGGCCGCGGCCACCGGCGCAGCGGCGCGGACGAACCGGGGTCAGCCCCGGACCACCAGCAGCGGGACCGTCATCTCGACGGCGGTGTCCGCGCCGTGGTACGCCACCAGCCGCGACGCCGTCGGCGGCTCGGAACGGGTGGCGACCACCGCGTACGTGTCCCGGCAGACCACCACCACGTCGCCGATCCGGGCCAGGTGTGCCTCGGGCACCGGGCCGAACCAGCCGGTCGCCACCGCCTCGGCCCGGGTCAGCACCTGCGCGGCCGGGCCCAGCACCTCGGTCCAGGCGGCCACCACGTCGGTTTCGGCACCCGGCTCGACGTGCAGGTAGCGGACCCGGGGCTCACCGGCGACCACCCGTACCCCGGCCCGCAGTCGGGGGTCGGCGTCCAGGTCGATCCGGTGCCCGGCGGGCACGTCGAGCTGGCCGTGGTCGGCGGTGACCAGCAGCGCGGCGTCCGGCGGCAGCCCGTCGACGAGCCGGGCCAGCAGCGCGTCCACAGCGGCGGCGGCGGTCCGCCAGGGTGCGGAGTCCACGCCGCTGAGGTGCCCGTGCCGGTCCAGGTCGGGGTGGTAGCCGGAGACGAGTGCGGGCCCGTCCCCGGCGGCGAGCGCCGCCAGCATCCGGGCGGCGAGCGCGTCGACACCGGCCGCGCCCCGATAGTCGCCGCCCCGGTTGGCGGCGAGCGTCAGGCCGCTGCCGGCGAACTCGGGACGGCTGACCACCGTCACCGCGACCCCGGCGGCGCGCGCCCGCTGGTACCAGGTGGGCACCGGCTGCCAGCTCGCCGGGTCCGGGTCGCTGGCCCAGTCGACGTGGTTGAGCACCCGGTCGGTGCCGGGCACCCGGACCGTGAAGCCGAGCACGCCGTGCGCGCCGGATCCGGTGCCGGTGCCGAGGCTGACCAGGCTGGTCGGGGTGGTCGACGGGAAGCCGGTGGTGAGCGGCCGGCCGACGGTGGCGGCCAGGCCGGCGAGCGTCGGGGCGTACGGGGCGGCGGTGGGGATCTGGTACCAGCCGAGGCCGTCGACGAGCAGCACCGCGATCCGGCGTACCCCGGTCAGGTGCGGGACCAGGCCGAGCCGGTCGGCCGCGCCCGGTACGTCGAGCAGCGCCAGCGCGCTGGGCAGCACGTCGGTCAGGCAGCCGCCGTCGTAGCGCGGCGCCACCGGGTCGAGCGGACCGGGCGTCGGACCGGGCGTCGGATCGGGAGCCGGGCCGGTCATGCCGGGCGGCGGGCGAACAGGTGCAGCTGGGCGGCGAGATCGCGGTACGGGGACCGGGCGGCGAGGGCGCGCTCCAGCTCCACCAGGGCGGCCTGCTGTCCGTCGGCCACCGCGGCCGGGAGCAGGTCGGCGAGCACCCGTACCCCGTGGATCTCCTCCACGACGAGGCCGGCGGCGGTGAGCAGCGCGCTCGCGTCGGCGGCGTCGTAGCGGCGGCGCAGCGTGTCCCGGCCGCCGGTGGTGCCGTGCGGGTCGGCGGCGAGCGCGGCGGCGGCGTCCAGCTGCCCGTTCATCGCCCGGCCGAACACGGCGGCGGCCCGCCCGGCGACGAGCACGCTCGCCGCGCCACCCGGGCGCAACGCGGTGACCAGCGCGGACATGACCGGTTCCGGGTCGTCGACCACTTCGAGGACGGAGTGGCAGAGCACCAGGTCCACGGTGGCCGGTTCGACGAGTCCGGTGAGCGCGTCGGCGTCGCCCTGCGTCGCGCGTACCCGATCGGCGACCCCGGCCTCGGCGGCCCGGCGGGTCAGCGCGGCGAGCGCGTCGGGGCTGGCGTCGACCACGGTGACCCGGTGACCGGCCTCGGCGAGCGGGACGGCGAAGCCGCCGGTCCCGCCTCCGACGTCGAGCACGGAGAGTCGTTCGCCGGCCCGCCGGTCCAGCTCGGCCCGGACCACCGACCAGATGACGGCGGTGCGGGGGGTGAGGGTTCGGATCTGCTCCACGCGCCGAGCCTAGTCACCCCCCGGCCCGGGTTCAGGACTCGCCGCCGCCGGCGGGGTCGTCCTCGGCGCGGGAGCGCTGGTTGTTGGCCACCGGGCCGTCGGTCACCTGGTACTCCCGCGGCTCGGCCTCGTGGGTGGGCGCCCAGTCGGCGCCGAGGCGGGTCCGCCGGGCGTTCGCCACGCCACCGGCGTACGTGCGGTGAAAGGTCATCTGTTCATCCCCCATACCCCGGGTGGGCCACTCTGCCCACCCGCGTCGGGAGTCTCCCGCCTCCGGCTCGCGGAAACCGTAATGTGGATCACTCCATCAACGGAAATCCCTGGATGCCGGTGTGACGGGCGGCTCGATCGCGTCCAGCCGGTCCGCGGTGAGGTTCGTGACGCCCTCGTGCCGCTGCAGCCGGCCCCGCACCACCAGTGCTCCGCTGGTGCGGGCGATTCGACGGTATCTCTGCCACAACCCCGGGGAGCAAGTGACATTGAGCATCCCGGTCTCGTCCTCCAGGTTGAGGAACGTGACGCCGCCGGCGGTCGCCGGGCGCTGCCGGTGGGTGACGATCCCGCCGACCCGGATCCGCTGCCCGGGCGGCACCTGGCCGAGGCGGGCGATCGGCACCGCGCCCAGTTCGTCGAGCCGGTCCCGGATGAACCGGGCCGGGTGGCTCTCCGGGGACAGGCCGGTGGCCCAGACGTCGGCGACCAGGCGGTCCACCGCGGCCATGCCGGGCAGGGTGGGCGGGTCCGCGCCGGTCACCGTGCCGGGCAGCCGGCCGGGCCGGTCCTGGGCCGCCGCGCCGGCGGCCCAGAGGGCCTGCCGCCGGGTCAGCCCGAAACAGGCGAAGGCGTCGGCGGTGGCCAGCGCCTCCAGCTGCGCAGCGGTGAGACCGACGCGGCGGGCCAGGTCCGGCATGTCCCGGTACGCCCCGTGCGCGGTCCGTTCCGCCTCGATCCGCTCGGCCACGTCCTCGCCGAGGGTACGGACGCTGCCCAGCCCGAGCCGCACCGCCGGACCGCCCAGCCCCCAGGCGTGCGGCGGCTCGCCCGGCACGCTGCCCCACCGGGTCTGCGGCGTGGACTCCAGCACCGCCTTGGCGCCGCTGGCGTTGATGTCCGGCCGGCGTACCTCCACGCCGTGGCGGCGGGCGTCGTCGGCGAGCGTCTGCGGCGAGTAGAAGCCCATCGGCTGGGCGTTGAGCAGCGCGGCCAGGAACGGGCCCGGGTGGTAGCGCTTGAGCCACGAGCTGGCGTACACCAGGTAGGCGAAGCTCATCGCGTGGCTCTCCGGGAAGCCGTAGCTGGCGAACGCGGTGAGCTTGCGGTAGACGTCGTCGGCCAGCTCGCCGGTGATGCCCCGCTCGGCCATCCCGGCGTAGAGCCGGTCGGCGATCTGCGCCATCCGCTCCACCGACCGTTTCGCCCCCATGGCCCGGCGCAGCTGGTCGGCGCCGGCCGCGTCGAACCCGGCCAGGTCGATGGCGAGCTGCATGAGCTGCTCCTGGAACAGCGGCACGCCGAGCGTCTTCTCCAGCGCGTTGCGCATCAGCGGGTGCGCGTACGTGACCGGTTCCTGGCCGTTCTTGCGCCGGATGTACGGGTGCACCGAACCGCCCTGGATCGGGCCGGGACGGATCAGCGCCACCTCCACCACCAGGTCGTAGAACTCGCGCGGCTTGAGCCGGGGCAGCGTGGCCATCTGGGCGCGGCTCTCCACCTGGAACACGCCCACCGAGTCGGCCCGGCAGAGCATGTCGTAGACCTCGGGGTCGTCCAGGTCCATGTCGCCCAGGTCGAGGCTGGACCCGATCAGGTCGTAGCCGTAGTGCAGCGCCGAGAGCATGCCGAGGCCGAGCAGGTCGAACTTGACCAGGCCGACGGCGGCGCAGTCGTCCTTGTCCCACTGGAGCACGCTGCGGCCGGGCATCCGGCCCCACTCCACCGGGCACACCTCGATCACCGGCCGGTCGCAGATCACCATGCCGCCGGAGTGGATGCCCAGGTGCCGGGGGAACGTCTGCAGCTCGTTGGCGTACGCGACCACCTGCTCGGGGATGTCCGCCACGTCGACCGCGGCGACCGAACCCCACCTGTCGATCTGCTTGCTCCAGGCGTCCTGCTGGCCGGGCGAGAAGCCGAACGCCTTCGCCACGTCCCGCACCGCCGACCGGGGCCGGTACGAGATGACGTTGGCGACCTGGGCGGTGTGCTCCCGGCCGTAGCGGGCGTAGACGTGCTGGATCACCTCCTCCCGGCGGTCGGACTCGATGTCCACGTCGATGTCGGGCGGGCCGTCGCGTTCCGGGGCGAGGAACCGTTCGAACAGCAGCCGGTGCCGGACCGCGTCCACGTTGGTGATGCGCAGCGCGTAGCAGACCGCCGAGTTCGCCGCCGACCCCCGGCCCTGGCAGTAGATGTCCTGCGCGCGGCAGAACGCGACGATGTCGTAGACCACCAGGAAGTAGCCGGGGAACCCGAGGTCTTCGATCATCCGCAGCTCGTGTTCCAGCTGCGCGTACGCCTCCGGGTGCGCCTCGGGCGGGCCGTAGCGCTCGCGGGCGCCGTCCATGGTCAGCCGGCGCAGCCAGCTCATCTCGGTGTGCCCGGGCGGCACCGGGTACGCCGGCAGCTTCGGCGCCACGAGCTGGAGGTCGAATGCGAGTTCCGCGCCGTATTCCGCGGCCCGCGCCACAGCGCCCGGGTACGCGGCGAACCGCGCCGCCATCTCCGCGCCGCTGCGCAGGTGGGCGGTGGCCGCGGCGGGCAGCCAGCCGTCGATCTCGTCGAGGCTGCGCCGGGCCCGCACCGCCGCGACTGTGGTGGCCAGCCGCCGCCGGCCCGGGGTGGCGTAGTGCACGTTGCCGGTGGCCACCGTGGGCAGTCCGGCCGTGGCGGCCAGCTCGGCGAGCGCGTCGTTGCGGTCGGCGTCGACCGGGTGGCCGTGGTCGGTCAGCTCCACCGCCACCGTCTCCGCGCCGAACAGCGCGGTGAGCCGGTCCAGTTCCCGGGCCGCCGCGTCGACGCCCTCGGTGAGCAGCGCCGCCGGCACGTGCCCCTTGCGGCAGCCGGTGAGCACCAGCACGTGGTCGCGCAGCTCGTCGGCGATCTCCTCCAGCTCGCCGTAGACCGGTCGGCCCTTCTCCCCGCCGCGCAACTGGGCGCGGGAGATGGTGGCGGCCAGGCGCGCGTACCCCTCGTGGCCGTGCGCGAGCACCAGCAGGTGCCGGCCGAGCGGGTCGGGTTCGCCGTTCTGCGGGCCGGGCAGCCCGAGGGACAGTTCCGCGCCGAAGATCGTCGGCAGCCGCAGCGCGCGGGCCGCCTCGGCGAAGCGCACCACGCCGTAGAAGCCGTCGTGGTCGGTGACGGCGAGCGCGGTCAGCCCGAGCCGGGCCGCCTCCTCGGCCAGTTCCTCCGGGTGGCTGGCCCCGTCGAGGAAGCTGAAGTTGGAGTGCGCGTGCAGCTCCGCGTACGGCACCACGCCGTCCGGGCGGGCCAGCTCCGGCGGCCGGTATTCCTGGCGCTTGCGGCTCCAGGCCGGTGAGTCGCCGCCGTCGGCGTCGACCGCGAGCGGGTCGACCACGTGCAGGTGCCGCTCGCCCCCGGCCCGGCCGGAGAGCACCTGCTCCAGCTTCGACCACGGCATCTTCGGATTGTGGAAGCTCACCGGTGCCTCCTCCGGCGCTCAGTCATAGATCGCCTCCACCAGCCACTGCCCGCCCTCGACCGCGAGCAGCAGGGCGGCGCCGTCGGCCAGGCACACCTGGAACCGGGCCCGGCGGCGCGCCTCGGCCGGCGCCCACCAGCGCTCGTCCACCGGCCACGGTCCGGCCCAGCCGGTGATCTCGGCCGGGCGCCCGTCGCCGACGGTGAGCCGGGCCGGCGCCGCGCTGACCGCCAGCCGGGCGCTCACCACGACCGGCTCCCCCGCCGCGTCCCGCACGTCGGCCGGCAGCGGAGCGGGCAGCACCACGGCCGGCGACGGTGGCGGAATCCGCCCCGGCCACGGCGGCTCGGGCGTCACCCGGCCCCGCCCGGCCCGCCGCCCCGCACCACCCCCAGCGGGTACGACGACGGGGGCGGACGCGGCACCCGGAGCGGGCGCGGCGGGTGGCAGGGGTGGCGGGCCGGGGCGGGCGGGCACCCGCTCGTCGCCCCACGGCACCAGGCGCACCTGGTCGGCCGGGGACCGCCCGCCACCGAGCACCGCGGTGACCACCGCCTCGGGGCCGAGGATGCCCTGTACCCGGCTCAGCGCCCGGTGCGCCCGCTCCCGCTCCTCACCGGTCTCCCCCCACAGCCCGGGTTGCAGGCCCGCCTGGGCGAGCACCCCGTCGGGCACCAGTCGCAGCCGGACGATCCCGGCGGTGGGCCGGGCCGGACGCGTCCCGCCCCGGCCGTTGCTGCCGGAGAGCCAGCCGTCGAGCTGCCAGCGGACCCGGTCGGCGATGGCCCCGGCGGTGAGCAGGCCGTCGTGCCGCCAGACCCGGTGCAGTTCCTGTCCGTGCGCGGTGACCGCCTCGATGCCGAGCCGGGTGCAGGCCAGCCCGTACCCGGCCAGCCGCTCGTGCAGCCGCTCGGCGAGCGTGCGGGCGGCGAACGCGGCGGCGTCGACCCGGTCGACCGGCTCGTCGTAGTCGGCGGTGACGGTGAGGTCGGCGGGTGGCTGCCGGACCGCCAGCGGGCGGTCGTCCCGGCCGCCGGCGAGCCGGTGCGCCAGCGCACCGTCGAAGCCGAACCGGGCCAGCACGTCCCCGGCCGGCAGCGCCGCGAACTCGCCGAGGGTACGGACGCCGAGCCGGCGCAGCAGGTCGGCCAGGGCGGGCCGGCCGAGCGCCTCGACCGGCCGGGCGGCCAGGAACTCTCGGGTGCCGCCGGGGGCCACGATCCGCCCCTCCCGGGCGGCCAGCCCGGCCGCGAACACCCCGTCGGCGATGCCGACCTGGCTCTCCACCGCGCAGCTCTGCGCGACGTGCTCCACGATCCGCTCGGCCGCCGCCTCCTCGCCGCCGAGGTAGCGGCTCGGCCCCCGGGCCGCCGTGGCGCAGGCGCCGGGCCGGATCACCTCGACGCCGGCGACCACCTCCTCCACGGCGGCCACCACCGGTTCGAACGCGCGCACGTCCCGGCCGGGGTCGTGGTCGACCACCGTCAGGTGCGGGCAGCGCCCCTGCGCCTCGCGGCGGCGCAGCCCGCGCCGGATCCCCTCGGCGCGGGCCCGCTCGGAGCAGGCGATCACCCGGTTGGCGTGCAGCACCACGACCGGGTCGGTGGCGGGCACCCCGTCGACGATCTCGGCGGCGAGGACCGGCCAGTCCGGGCACCAGAGCAGCAGCGTCCGCTGCGGTACGCCGCTCACGCCGGACCGGCCGCGGCGAGCGTACGGGCGGGTGGGGCGACCACGCGCAGCCGGCGCGACGGCGCGGCGGACAGGGCGCCGAGCCCGGCCGAGCGGGGGATGATCCGGGTCAGCTCGTCACCGGGCAGCCACACCTTGATCTCCTTGGGACGGGCGGCGGCGCCCCGGCCCCGGGCCGAGACGGTCACCTCGCGGCGGCGCAGCCGGCCGCGACCGGGGCCGAGCCCCTGCCAGACGCCCCGGACCACCTGGAGCGTGACGTCCGCGCCGTCCCACCTGCCGTACGGGACGAGCACGCTTCCACGCTGCCGGGCACGGGCCGCCAGCCGGGTGGCGACCGAGGCGGAGACGGTGGCCGGCACGGCGGTGACCACCACGTCGACCCCGTCGATGAGCGCGGCGACCACCGTGGGCCACTCCGGCCCGGGGTCGGGCACCAGGGCCAGCCGGTCCAGGGCGATGCCCGCTTCGGCCGCCGCGCCAGCCCCGAATGTGGGTACGCCGACCACGGCGCACCACGAGCCGGCCCGGGACGCCTCGGCGAGCAGCGCGAGGATCAGCGAGGTGGCGCCGCTGCGCCGGGGCTGGCCGGCGCCGACCGCGACGGTGCTGCCGCGCCGCAGGCCGCGGTTGGGCAGCAGCCCGGTCAGCTCGGCCCGCACGGGAAGCACCCGGTGGCCGCCGGCCGGGTCGGGCGCGCTCGCCGGCCGGACCAGATCGGCCAGGGCGGCGGAACCGGCCACCATGCGGCCCGCCATCGGACCAACCCCCCGTCGTGTTTCGCCACGGGCCTCGCCCGTGGATGGTGCTGTGGATCGTGTCGTGCGCGGCACGCTCGTGCCGTGGGTGCGGCGCCCGGCCACCCGGGGTCCCGCCGGTGGTGGCCGGGCGCCACGAATCAGGCGGCGGCTGCTCCGGGCCGGGGCGGGGAGCCGGAGGCGCCGAGCCGCAGCGGGCGGGGCAGGCCGTCCAGCGCCGGCTGGTGTGCCAGGCCGAGCGCGGTCTCCACCACTGTCACGAACTCCTCGGCGGCGCGCAGCAGGTCGTCGGCCTCCCGGGCGGTGACCACGCGGGGGATGCCGGCCTCGGCGGCGGCCCGCTTGCTCGCGCCGGCGGCGAAGTAGGCGGCCCACTCGTCCAGCTCGGGGGCGACGGTGGCGAGCAGCACCCAGACGCTGGTGATGCGGTGCCGGCGGGTGGGCGCGGGGCGGGCCCGGGCGGCGAGCACGGCGGCGGCGGCGCGCAGCGCCGCGAGGTGGGCGGCGGCGTACCGGAGGCCGTCGGGACGGGTGCGGGCGGCCTCGGCCAGCCCGTCGCGGGCCACCGCGAGCAACTGGGCGGGGGTGCGGTGCGGCAGCACGTGCGCGGGCACCGTGGGCGCCTGGGCCGGACTGGTCGGCATGGGTCTCTCCTCCGCGTGTGGCCGGGGCGGGCGGTCGCGCGACGGGGAACGTCGCCCGGTCGCCCGGAGCGGTCGGTGCGGAGGAAGACGCACCTTCAGGTGGCGGCCGGCCGGATGTGGACGCTTCCCCACACCCACACCCGGCCGGCGTGCCGGCGGGTCCGTCGCCCGCCGCCCGGGGGTCGTGGGCGGCGGGCGACGACCTGCCTGACGGGCCCGGACTCGCGACTGTCCGAGACCCGGTGCGGCCCGCGGTGCCGCACCTCCCGGAAGCCGGTGCCGCGAAACACCGCTTCCGGAGCGTTCGACGGGTGCGCGACCGGCTCGGATCAGGCCGGGCCAGCCGGGGAGCTGAGCCGCTTGCCGTTTGAGGCGAACCTGACATCGAGCCGGAATCGAACACTCGTTCTAACTACCCTGACAGTACACCTCCCCACCGACGAAAACGCAACGTGTGACGCGCCGGGGACGCACGGGAGGGCGACGACCCCCGGCGGGGCGGTACCGGGGTGGGGGAAGAATGGGTGCATGCAGCCACACCCGAACGTGCAGGCGGTGCAGCGCGCGCTCGACGACGCGGGCGCGCGGAACGGATCGGGCGAGGCCAGCCTCGTCCGACTGCTGCCCGAGGCGGTGCACACCGCGGCCGCGGCGGCCGAGGCGCTCGGCGTCGCCGTCGGCGCCATCGCCAACTCGCTGGTCTTCGACGCGGACGACGCGCCGCTGCTGGTGCTCACCTCCGGCGCGCACCGGGTGGACACCGCCGGGCTGGCCGCCACGCTGGGCGTGACCCACCTGCGCCGGGCCACCCCGGAGTTCGTCAAGCGGCACACCGGGCAGGTGATCGGCGGCGTCGCCCCGGTCGGCCACCCCGCGCCGCTGCGGACCGTCGTCGACACCGCGCTGGCCGGGTACGACGAGGTGTGGGCGGCCGGCGGCGTACCCCGGGCGGTGTTCCCCACCACGTACGCGGAACTGCTGCGGATCACCGCCGGCACCCCGGCCGAGGTGGCGTGAACCCCGGACTCGTCACGCTGCACGTGTGGCGTGTGCCCCGCCGGGCCGTACCCGGTGTGCCGGCCCGGATGGCCACCCACCCGGCACGGCTGCGCCGGCTACCAGGCGTGCGCTTCGCCAAGCTGCTCGGCACCGGGACCGGCACCGGCTTCGGCCCCGGCGACGCCGACCTGACCCGGTGGGCCGCGCTCGTGGTCTGGGACTCCCCCGCCGGCGCGGACGGCTTCGACGCCTCCCCGGTCGCCCGCTCCTGGTCCCGGATCGCCCGCGCCGCGGTACGGGTGGACCTGCGCCCGCTGACCAGCCGCGGCCGGTGGTCCGGCCGGGAGCCGTTCGGCACGCCGTCCGGCGGCCGGGTCACCGGGCCGGTGCTGGCGCTGACCCGGGCCCGGCTGCGGGCCCGCCGCGCGGCCACGTTCTGGCGCGCGATCCCGCCGGTCGCCGCCGAGCTGCACACCGCGCCCGGCCTGCTCGCCCGGTTCGGCGTCGGCGAGGCGCCGCTGGGCTGGCAGGGCACGGTGAGCGTGTGGCGCGACCCGGCGGACCTGGTCGCGTTCGCGTACCGTTCCCCGGAGCACCGCGCCGCGATCACCCGTACCCCCGCCGAGGGCTGGTACGCGGAGGAACTGTTCGCGCGGTTCGCGGTGGGCGACGTGGTCGGCGACCGTACGGTGCTCGGCTGGGCCGCCGCCGAAGGCGACCCGGAAACATCGAGAGGGCACGCATGAGGCTGGTGCGGTGGACACCGGACGACCTGGTCCGGCGGCTGGACGACGTGGTGGCCGTCTACGGCGAGGCGATGGGCTACCGGCCCGACCTGCTGGAGGCCCGCCGCGGTTACATCGCCACCCACGTCCGCCGTCCCGGCTTCCGCGCCGTCGCCAGTCTGACCAGCGAGGGGCACCTGGCCGGGTTCGGGTACGGCTACCGGGGCGCCACCGGGCAGTGGTGGCACGACCAGGTGCACCGGGCGCTGAACGCGCAGGACCGGCAGCGCTGGCTGACCCACCCGTTCGAGGTGGTCGAGCTGCACGTCCGCCCGCCCGCGCAGGGGCACGGCCTGGGCGCCCGCCAGTTGCGCGCGCTGCTCGCCGTGGCCGAGGGCGACACCACGCTGCTGTCCACGCCGGAGGCCGACGAGGAGAAGTCCCGGGCCTGGCGGCTGTACCGCCGGTTCGGCTTCGTCGACGTCCTGCGCCACTTCCACTTCCCCGGCGACGAGCGGCCGTTCGGCGTGCTCGGCCGGGATCTGCCGCTGCCCGCGGACCAGTCGTGAAGAGCGCGCGGCTGCCCTGGGCGCTGCTGGCCGTGCTGGTGCTCGCCCAGATCTGCTACCCCCTCACCGGCGGCGCGACCCGGGCCGGGCTGACAGTGGCCACCGTGGTGCTCGGGTGGCTGCTCTCGGTCGGCCACGCGCTGCTCACCCGCGGCGCCCGTACCGCCGGCGCGCTGGTCGCGGTCGTCACCGGCGGCGGGTTCGCGGTGGAGGCGATCGGCGTGGCCACCGGGTTCCCGTTCGGCAGCTACGACTACTCGGGTGAACTGGGCCCGAAGCTGGCCGGGGTGCCGCTGATCATCCCGCTCGCCTGGACCTGGATGGCCTGGCCGGCCTGGCTCACCGCGGTCCGGCTGGTCCGTTCCCGGGTCGCGCGGATCGCGCTCTCGGCGGTCGGGCTGGCCGCCTGGGACCTGTTCCTCGACCCGCAGATGGTGGCCGAGGGCTACTGGACCTGGCTCGACGCCACCCCGGCGCTGCCCGGGCTGCCCGGCATCCCGGTCAGCAACTACCTGGGCTGGCTGGGCTTCGCGGTGCTGCTCGCAGTCGCGCTGCGCCCGCTCGCCGGGCCGCCGGCAGACCGGGTCGACGGCCGGGACGCCCCGATGTTCGCGCTCTACCTCTGGACGTACGCCTCCAGCGTGCTGGCGCACGCGGTGTTCCTGCGGCTGCCCGCGTCGGCGCTGTGGGGCGCGGCCGGGATGGCGGTGGCGGCGGTGCCGCTGGCGGTGACGTTGTGGCGGGCCCGCCAGGACCGGGCCGGCACGCCCGAGCCGGCGCCGCGCGTCGACGCCCCGGCATGATCGCCGCCCTCGCGCCGGCCGTGGCGGTCGCCGTGCTCACCGGGCACACGCTGGTCAACGCGTACGCCTGGCTGCGCCGCCCCACCGCCGGCCCGGCCGAGGTGACCGAGCCGGTGGCGGTGCTGCTGCCGTTGCGCGACGAGGCCGAGCGGGTCACCCCGTGCCTGCGCGCGCTGCTGGCCCAGCGCGGCGTACCGGACCTGCGGATCGTGGTGCTCGACGACGGCTCGACCGACGGCACCGGCGACGTGGTCCGCGCGGTGGCCGGTGACGATCCCCGGGTCACGCTGCTCACCGGCGTCGCCCCGCCGCCCGGCTGGCTGGGCAAGCCGCACGCCTGCTGGCAGCTCGCCACCCGTACCGGCCCGGAACCGGCCGTGCTGGCCTTCGTCGACGCCGACGTGGTGCTCACCCCGTACGCGGTGGCGGCGGCGGTGACCGAGTTGCGCGCGGCGGACGCGGCGCTGCTGTCGCCGTACCCCCGGATCGTGGTGCGGACGGCGGCCGACCGGCTGGTGCAGCCGTTGTTGCAGTGGTTGTGGCTGACGTTCCTGCCGCTGCGCGCGATGGAACGCTCGCGGCGGCCCTCGCTGGCCGCGGCGGGCGGGCAGTTCCTGGTCGTGGACCGGGCCGGCTACCTGCGGGCCGGCGGGCACGCGGCGGTGGCCGACAAGGTGCTGGAGGACATCGAGCTGGCCCGGGCGGTGAAGCGGGCCGGCGGGCGGATCGCGCTGGCCGACGGATCCCGGCTGGCGTCCTGCCGGATGTACGACACCTGGCCGCAGCTGCGCGACGGCTACACCAAGTCGCTGTGGGCGACGTTCGGGCACCCGGCCGCCGCGGCGGCCGTGCTGACGCTGCTGTTCGCGCTCTACGTCGCGCCGCCGCTGCTGGCCGCCGGGGCGCTGCTCGCCGGCGCGCCGGCGGTGGCCGCTGTGGCGTTCCTGGCCTACCTGGCCGGCGTCGCCGGACGGGTGGTGAGCGCCCGCGCCACCGGCGGGCGGGCGTGGCCCGACGCGCTGGGCCACCCCGTGTCGGTCGTGGTCCTCGGTTGGCTGACCGTCCGGTCGTACCATCTGCGGAAGCGACACCGGCTCACCTGGCGGGGTCGCCCGGTCACCTAGGAGGGGCACGCCATGGCGCGCATCGTGGTCATCGGCGCCGGGGTGGGCGGGCTCGCCGCCGCCGCCCGGCTCGCGGTCACCGGGCACGAGGTCACCGTCCTCGAACGGGCCGGCACGGTCGGGGGCAAGCTCGGCCGGTACGCCCACCACACCCCGGAGGGGGTGTGGCACTTCGACACCGGTCCGAGCCTGTTCACGCTGCCGCAGGTCTTCCACGACCTGTTCGAGGCGACCGGGGCGAAGCTCGACGAGTACCTCGACCTGGTTCCGCTGGACCCGATCGTGCGGCACGTCTTCCCCGGCGGCGGGCCCACGCTCGACTCCTGCGCCGACCCGGACGAGTTCGCCGCCCGGATCGGCGCCGCGTTCGGCGACCGGTCCGCCGCCGACTGGCGGGGGCTGTGGCGGCGCGCCGGCCGGGTGTGGGCGGCCTCGCACCGGGACATCCTGCGCCGTACCGTCGACTCGCCCCGTGACCTGGCGGCGCTGGCCTGGCGGCTGGGCGACCTGGCCGCCATCGGCCCCGGCCGCAGTCTGCGCGGGCTGGGCCGCCGCCACCTGTCCGACCCGCGGCTGCGGATGCTGCTCGATCGGTACGCCACGTACACCGGCGCCGACCCGCGCCGCGCCCCGGCCGCGCTCGTCGCCGTGCCCTACGCCGAGCTGGCGTACGGCGGCTGGTACCTGCGCGGCGGGCTGGGCACGCTCGCCGACGCGCTGCTGTCGCGCTGCCTGGACCTGGGCGTGGTGGTACGCACCGGCGCCACCGTCACCCGGATCGACGCCGCGGGCGGACGGGTGCACGGGGTACGCGTGGCCGGGATGGCCGCGCCGGTGCCCGCCGACGTGGTGGTGGCGAACGTGGACGCGCTCACCGTCTACCGGGATCTGCTGCCCGACCCGCGCCGGCTGGCCGCGCTCACCGACCGCAGCCTGGCCGGGTTCGTGCTGCTGCTGGGCGTACGCGGCGACTCCGGGCCGGCCCACCACACCGTCTTCTTCCCCCGCGACTACGACGCCGAGTTCGACGCCGTGTTCGGTGACCCGGGTCGCGGGGTGCGGGCCCGCCCGGCGCCCGACCCGACCGTGTTCGTCACCGCGGCCGACGACCCGGCGGTCCGGCCGGACGGCCACGAGGCGTGGTTCGTGCTGGTCAACGCGCCCCGGCACGGCACCGCCGCGAGCGCCGTGGACTGGCGCCGGCCCGGCCTGGCCGAGGCGTACGCGGACCGGATCCTCGACGTGCTGGCCGAGCGTGGGGCCGACGTGCGGGACCGGCTGGTGTTCCGGGAGATCCGCACCCCGGCCGATCTGGACGCGGCCACCGGCGCGCCGGGCGGGGCGATCTACGGCACCGCGGGCGGGCTGCTGCGCCCGGCCAACCGGGGCCCGGCGGCCGGGCTCTGGCTGGTCGGCGGCTCCAGCCATCCGGGCGGCGGCCTGCCCATGGTCGCGCTGTCCGCGGAGATCGTCGCGGAGGCGGTCGGCCCGGCCTGGTAAGGAAGGGCCCCCTATTAACGCCTCCGGTAGAGGAAGGGCCCCTTATTAACACCCGCGGGGGCGGTCAGCCGGCGTCGACCAGGGCGCGGCGGACGGCGGAGAGCAACTGGCCGAGGCCGAATCCGGCGAGCAGCACCCAGACCGTGGTGGCCATGGTGATGGTGCCGGCGGTCAGGTCGGCGTCGATCAGCCCGGTGAGCCCGGCGACCAGCAGCCCGACCAGCGCGACGCAGACCCGGGTCGGCCGCTCCCCCACCGTCACCGCGCCGATCTCGCGCATCCCGGCCGACACCGCCCGCGCCCGCACGTACTCGTGCAGCCAGGACAGGCCACCGGCCGCGGCGACCAGCGCGCCCGGCGCGCCGAGCAGCCAGAACGCGACCAGCCAGGCCACCTCGCCGAGCCGGTCGGCGACCGAGTCGTACACGTAGCCCAGCCGGGTGGTGCGGCCGGTGGCCACCGCCACCGCGCCGTCGACGCTGTCTGCCACGGCAGCCAGCAGCACGAACAACGCGCCCAGGAACGGCCCGTTGCCGGGCCGCTCCACGAACAGGGGTACGCAGAAGCAGAGCAGCACGCCGAACACGGTCACCGGGGTCGGGCCGACGCGCAGCCGGCCCAGCACGTAGCCCACGTGGTAGGCGAAGCGCAGCCAGGCGCGCACCACCGGCGCGGCGGTACGCGGATCGAAGCCGCCGTGCAGCCGCGCCCACGCGGTCGCGTACTGGTCCCAGTTCAGCTGTGTGCCCACCACGGATCAACCGTAGAAGCACGGCGCGGGTGGCGTGTGGCGGGTGGTCACACCCGTGCGGCGGCGCGCAGCCGCTGCCACACCTCCCGGGTCGCGGTGGACCGGTTGAGCGTGATGAAGTGGATCCCCGGCACGCCCTCGTCGAGGAGCTTCTCGCACATCTCGCTGGCCTGCTCCACGCCGAGGCGGCGTACCGCCTCCGGGTCGTCGGCCACCCGCTCGAACCGCTGCGCCAGCGCCGGCGGGAACGGCGCGCCGGACAGCTGCACCGACCGTTCGATGGTGCCGATCTGGGTCACCGGCATCACCCCGGCCAGGATCGGCGTGTCGCAGCCGGCGGCGGCCACCCGGTCGCGCAGGCGCAGGTACTCGTCGGCGTCGAAGAACATCTGGGTGATCGCGAACTCCGCGCCGGCCCGGCACTTGCGGACGAAGTGCGCGGTGTCGCTGTCCACGTCCGGCGAGCGCGGGTGCTTGTACGGGAAGGCGGCCACGCCGACGCTGAAGTCGCCGCTGTCGCGGACCAGCCGGACCAGGTCCTCGGCGTACCGGACGCCCTCGGGGTGGGCGATCCACTCGCCGCCCGGGTCACCCGGCGGGTCACCCCGCACGGCCAGCACGTTGCGCACCCCGACCGAGGCCAGCCGGCCGATCACGTGCCGCAGCTCGGCCACCGAGTGGTTCACCGCGGTCAGGTGCGCCATCGGCAGCAGAGTCGTCTCGGTGGCGATCCGCTCGGTCACCGCCACGGTGGTGTCGCGGGTCGAGCCGCCCGCGCCGTAGGTGATCGACACGAACGAGGGACGCAGCGACTCCAGCTCGCGGATGGCCTGCCAGAGCAGCTTCTCCCCGGCCTGGGTCTTCGGCGGGAAGAACTCGAAGGAGAACGTGGGACGGCCGTCACGGATCAGCTCCCCGATGGCCGGCTGGGGATTGGGAAGGACCGAGGGAAGACCGAGCGCCACGGACCGACTGTAACCGGGACGGCACGCCGCACCGGGAATCTTCCCAGCCCGCGAACACCTGCCCCGGCGCGACGTCGTACCCCGGGGGTAGAAAGACGGCAGCGCGGTGGGGCGGCCGGCGGCCGGTCCCGGGGGCCCGCGCGGGGGTCGCCACGACGGCGACGCGCCGGCGCCACCACCTGGCCGGGCGTCGCCATCCGCGCCGTCGCCCCGGAGGTTCCGATGATCCCGTCCCCGCCGCCGGGCCCGCGCCTGCTCGGGCCGCTGCTGGCCGAGTTGCGGGCCGCCCGTGGCTGGAGCCAGCAGCGGATGGCCGCCGAGCTCTGCGCCGCCTCCGGCGTGCCCACGCTGACCCGGAACGAGGTGTCCCGCTGGGAACGCCAGCTGCGGCTTCCCGGCGACTTCTGGGCCGCCTGGCTGGCGACGGTCCTGGGGGTGCCGGGCGAGCTGCTGGCCGAGGCCGCCGCCCGCAGCCGCCGGCTGGGCGTGGCGCCGGCCGCGGTCGACCCGGCCGGATCCCGCGCCCGGCTGGCGCTGCTCACGCTCGCGTACCGCTGGGCGGCCGACCCGCGTGGCCGCACGCCGGCCGGCCCGTTCACCGCCGCACCGCCGCCGCTGCTGCCCGGCCGTCCCGGACGGGACGACGAGCACCGGCCCGGCCGCCACGGCCCGGTCGCGCCGGTCGCGGACGAGCCCGGGCCGCTCGGCGTCCACGTCCCGCGCGGTGCGGACGAGCCCGCCGTTGCCGGTTCCGGTCGAGGTCATCCGGCGGACGGGGTGACGCTCGCCACGCTGCGGCGCTGGGACGACCTGCTCGGCGGCGGCGACCTCGCCGGGCACGGCGCCCGCCGGCTGCGGCGGGCGGTCCGCGGCTACCGGCGCGCCGGGCCCGCCGCCCGGCGGGCGATGCTGCCCGCGCTCGCCGAGTCGGCGCAACTCGCCGGCTGGCTGGCCACCGACGCGGGCGACCACGGCGGAGGGCTGGTCGCGTACCGGCTGGCGCTGCGGGCGGCGGTGGCCGCCGGGCAGCCGCCGCTGGCCGGGTACGTGCTCGCGTCGGCCAGTCACCTGCTGGCCGACGCCGGCGACCCGACCGGCGCGCTGGTCCTGGCCCGCATCGGGTACGCCGCCGGCCGCGCCACCGCCTCACCCGGCCTGCGGGCGCTGCTGCTGCACCGGGTGGCGCTCGCCGCCGCACTCGCCGGGCGTCCCCGCACCGCCGGGCAGGCGCTGGCCGGGGCGGATCGGGCCGGCACGCCGGAGCCCGGCCGGGAGCCGCCCTGGCTCTACTGGCTCGACGCGGACGAACTGGCGGCGATGACCGGGCGCACGCTCGTCGCGCTGGGCCGTCCGGCCGCCGCCGTGCCGCTGCTGACGCCAGTGGTGAGCGCGCCGGGCCGCCCGCGCCGGTCGGCGGTGTACGGCGGCTGGCTGGCCCGCGGTCACCTGGGCCTGGGCGCGGTGCCCGAGGCGTGCGCGGTGGCCGGCGAGGCGCTGCTCGACGCGGTCCGGTCCGGCTCCCACCGGGCCGTCGGCCAGCTCACCGCGTTCCGCCGCGGCCTGGCGCACGCGCCGCCCGGTCCGGCCACCCGGGGATACGCGCGAGCGCTCACCGCGGCCCGCCCGTACCTGCCGCGCCACCTGCGCGACCGTCCGTCCCGGTGAGCCACGAGGCACGCCGGGACGCCGGGCACGACGAGAACGGATGTGACCCGCTAGCGTCGTGGCGTGACCCACGCTGCTCCCGTATCCCCCGTCGACCGCGCCGGCCTGCGCCAGCGGATCGACAAGGCGCTGACCGAGTTCCTCGCCGGCCAGCGCGGCTGGCTGACCGCCGTCGACGACGGCCTGCTGCCCGTCGCCGAGGCGATCGAGGCGTTCGTGCTGGGCGGCGGCAAGCGGCTGCGCCCGGCGTTCGGCTACTGGGGTTACCGGGGCGCCGGCGGGGTCGACTCCGACCAGGTCGTCGCCACCCTGGCCGCGCTTGAGTTCGTGCAGGCCAGCGCGCTGATCCACGACGACCTGATGGACCGGTCGGACACCCGGCGCGGCGAGCCGGCGATGCACCGGCGGTTCGCCGCCCGGCACCGCGCGGCCGGCTGGGGCGGCGACGCGGACTCCTTCGGCGACGCCGCGGCGATCCTGCTGGGCGACCTGTGCCTGGTCTGGTCCGACGAGCTGCTGCACGCCTCCGGCCTGCCGCCGGCCACCGTGGCCCGGGCCCGGCCGGTCTTCGACGAGATGCGTACCGAGGTGACCGTCGGGCAGTACCTGGACGTGCTGACCCAGGCCACCGGGGACACGTCGCTGGACCGGGCCGCGAAGGTGGCCCGGTACAAGTCGGCGAAGTACACGGTCGAGCGCCCGCTGCTGCTCGGCGCCGCGCTGGCCGGCGCGCCGCCCGAGGTGCACGCCGCGTACTCGGCGTACGGGCTGCCGCTGGGTGAGGCGTTCCAGCTCCGCGACGACGTGCTGGGGGTGTTCGGCGACCCGGAGCGCACCGGCAAGCCGGCCGGTGACGACCTGCGCGAGGGCAAGCGGACGTACCTGGTGGCGGCGGCCCTGGAGACGCTCGACCCGGCCGGCCGGGAGGCGCTGCTGGCCGGGCTCGGCGTACCGGACCTGGACGCGGCCGGGGTGGACCGGCTGCGTGAGCTGATCACCACCAGCGGCGCGCTGGAGCGGGCCGAGCGGCACATCACCGCGCTCACCGAGAGCGCCCTGGCCGCGCTCGCCGCTGTCGACCTGGACACCGAGGCCCGCCAGGCCCTGGTCGACCTGGCCATCGCCGCCACCCGCCGCCCCGCCTAACGGCCCCGGCCTTCAGGGCGTCGATCATGAAGTTGGCGGCGGAGTCGATCTCCGATCGTGCCGCCAACTTCATGATCGACGGGTTCCGGGGTGGGGTGGGCTAGAAGGCGTCGGCCTGGGCCCGGCGTTTGACCTCTCGGGCCAGGTCGCCGCCGAGGGCCACGGCGGGGGTCCCGGGAAGGGTGGGATCCTCCCGGTAGAGCCAGCGCAGCGCCTCCTCGTCGTCGTACCCGGCGTCGGCGAGCAGGTTGAGCACGCCGGGCAGGTGCTTGAGCACGGTGCGGTTGGCCACCAGGTCGGCCGGGATCCGGCGGACGCCGTCGCGGCGCACCGCGATCAGCTCACGGTCGCGGATCATCTGGTGCACCTTGCTGATCGACAGGTCCAGGCGCTCGGCCACGTCGGGCAGCGTCAGCCAGCCGGCCGGGTCGGCCGGTCCGGCCAGGTCGGGGCCGGTCTCGGCGGGTACGGAATCGGTCACCCGACCACCCTCCCACGTGCCCGCCGGACCCGGTGCACGGCACCCCGCACCGCCGCCGGGAGCGCAGCGGTCCCCCCTTGTCGCAACCCGGCGGTAGCATCCTGTTCTACCTTCATCCTTCCGACACATAGACTGCCTGCCGATGGACACACAGGTCGCCGACACGTTGCTGGGCTCGCTGATCGAGGGGCGCTACCGCATTCGCGGGCGCGTCGCCCGTGGCGGCATGGCGACCGTGTACACCGCCACCGACGAGCGCCTGGAGCGCACCGTGGCGGTCAAGATCATTCACCCGACCCAGGCGCCGCAGGCCCGGGCCCGGATGGCCGGCTTCGTCGAACGCTTCACCGACGAGGCGAAGACGATCGCCCGGCTCACCCACCCGAACGTGGTGGCGGTCTACGACCAGGGCATCCACGCCGGCCTGCCGTACCTGGTGATGGAGTACGTCCGCGGCCGCACGCTGCGCGACGTGCTCGCCGAGCGCCGCCGGCTGAACCCGGACGAGGCGCTCGCGATCACCGAGCAGATGCTCGCCGCGCTCGCCGCCGCGCACCGGGCCGGCCTGGTGCACCGCGACGTCAAGCCGGAGAACGTGCTCGTCGCCGAGGTGCCCACCGGCGGCAGCCGCAACCTGGTCGACAGCGTGGTCAAGGTGGCCGACTTCGGGCTGGCCCGGGCCGTCGAGGCCAGCGACGAGAACGGCAACCAGCTCATGGCGACGGTGGCGTACGTGGCGCCGGAGCTGGTCACCCAGGGCCACGCGGACCCGCGCACCGACGTCTACTCCGCCGGCATCGTGCTGTTCGAGATGCTCACCGGCCGGGTGCCCTACGACGGCGACCGTCCGGTGGAGGTCGCGTGGCAGCACGTCGACCGGGACGTACCGGCGCCGTCGACGCTGGTGCCGACGCTGCCGCCGGCCCTCGACGCGCTCGTCGCCCGGGCCACCCGGCGCGATCCGGCCGGCCGCCCGGCCGACGCCGCGGCGCTGCTGAGCGAGGTGCAGGCGGCCCGCGAGGAACTGGGCAACCCGCACGCGCACACCACTGTGCTGCGGCAGCTCAGCGACGACACCGCGGTCCTGAGCCAGCCGACCCAGATGGTGGCCGCGCTCCAGCCGGTCGAGCGCCCGGCGTGGGCCCGGCTGCCCGAGAGCGGCGCCCCGCAGCGCCCGCACCGGCGCCGCGCCGTCGAGGAGGACGGCCCGGGGACCGGGCTCGCCGCCCTGCGTACCCGGATCATGGGCTCGCCGCGCGGACGGCTGGCCGTGGCCGCGGCGGTCGTGGTGCTCGGCCTGGTCGCCGCGGTGGGTGGCTGGTGGTTCGGCGTGGGCCGCTACACGGTCGCGCCGCAGATGGTGAGCCTGACCAAGGCCGACGCGGAGGCGCAGGCCCAGCGCGGCGGTTTCACGCTGAAGTACGCCACCCCGCGCCACGACGAGCAGGTCCCCAAGGACACGGTGCTCGGGCAGTCTCCCGGCTCGGCCGCGCGGATCGTCAAGGGCGGCACGATCACGCTGACCCTGTCGCTCGGTCCGGAGCGGCTGCCGGTGCCGGACGTGGTGGGCAAGGACTACGCGCTGGCCCAGGCCGAGCTGGAGGGCGCCAACCTGGTCGTGGCCAAGGGCTCCTCCCGGTACGACGACACGCTGCCGGCGGGTGTGGTGCTGGCCACCGACCCGAAGGTGGGCAGCGTGGTCAAGCCCGGGGCGAAGGTGACGGTGATCCTCAGCAAGGGCCGCGCCCCGGTGACGGTGCCCGACCTGGTCGGCAAGAGCCTCGCCGAGGCGCGCACCATCCTCGCGCAGCTCGGGCTGAAGCCGGTGGAGAACGTCAAGGACTCCGACAAGCCGAAGGACGAGATCCTCGGCCAGAGCCCGGCCGACGGCACCGGTGTGGAGAAGGGCGCCCAGGTCAAGCTGGAGATCAGCAAGGGCCCGCCGCAGGTGGCCGTCCCCCGGGTGATCGACATGCCCTGCCAGCAGGCCAAGCAGACGCTGGAGAGCCAGGGCTTCCCGGTCAACGTCCAGCTCAACCCGAACGGCATCGCGCGGCTGCAGAACCCGGTCGAGAACACGCCGGTGCCGCCGGGTACGACAGTCACGGTGACGTGCCTGTGAGCGCATGTGACGGGCGCCGGCGGGTGGGGTCGCACACCCCCACCTCCGGCGGCCTGGCCCGGGCGGCCCTGCCGTACGCGGACGCGGCCGAGTCCGAGGTGGTGCAGGTCTACGTCTCGAACTCGCGCGGCTGGGCGCTGCCGGCCGGTGACCCGGCGCAGGACGCGTTGTTCCGCGACGGGTGCCGCGAGCGCGGTCTGCCCGTGTTCATCCACGCGTCGCTGCTGGTCAACCTCGGCTCCCCCACCCCGGCCACGGTGACCCGGTCGGCGGAGACGCTGGCCCACGCGCTGCGGCGGGGCCGGGCGATCGGCGCCGAGGGCGTGGTGTTCCACGCCGGCAGCGCTGTCGACGCCGGTCACGCCGACGCGGCCCTGCGGCAGGTCCGGGAGGCGCTGCTCCCGCTGCTCGACGAGATCGCGGCCACCGGCGGGCCGATGCTGCTGGTCGAGCCGAGCGCCGGGGGCGGGCGGTCACTGGCGTCCCGGGTCGAGCATCTCGGCCCCTACCTGGACGCGGTCGACCGGCACCCGATGCTCGGGGTCTGCTTCGACACCTGTCACGCCTGGGCGGCCGGTCACGACCTGGCCGCCGAAGGCGGCATGACCGCCACGCTCGACACGCTTGTCGCCACGGTGGGCGCGGACCGGCTGCGGCTGGTGCACGCGAACGACTCGAAGGACCTGTGCGGTTCCACCCGGGACCGGCACGAGAACATCGGCAAGGGCACCATCGGCGAGCCGGCGTTCGCCGAGCTGATGCGCCACCCGGCGACCGCCGGCGTGCCCGTGCTGGTGGAGACCCCCACGGAGAAGCACATCGGCCACGCCGCCGACATAGCCACCCTCAAGCGCCTCAACCCCTGACGGGTCCGCCCGCCGCTCCCCTCCCCTCCCTCCCGCCCTCCCCCGCCTGACTCCGGTGATCAAGGAGTTCGTGTACCGCCGCGGCGCGGATCCGGACACGAACTCCTTGATCACCGCCTAGATGGGCGGGAGCGAGGGCGGGGTCAGGCGCGCAGGGCGGTGTTCAGGATGGTGGCGGCGCGGTCGATCTGCGCGTCGGTGACGTCCAGGTGGGTGACCAGCCGGGCGGTACGCGGGCCGAGCACCGAGATCAGCAGCCCTTCCGCCCGCGCGGCCGCCGCCAGCGCGTGCGCGTCCAGCGGGTGCTTGGTCAGGTCCAGCGGCACGATGTTTGTGCGCACCGCCGCCGCGAGCACCCCGTGCGGGGCGACCGCCTCGGCCAGCCGGGCCGCCTTGACGTGGTCGTCGGCGAGCCGCTCGACGTGGTGCGCCAGCGCGTACCGGCCCGCGGCCGCGAGGATGCCGACCTGCCGCATGCCGCCGCCCATCCGCTTACGCAGGAACCGCGCCCGGGCGATCTTCTCCGCGCTACCCACGATCAGCGAGCCGACCGGCGCGCCGAGGCCCTTGGAGAGGCACACCGAGAGCGTGTCGAACAGCACGCCGTACCCGGCCAGCGGCACCCCGTCGGCGACATGCGCGTGCCAGATCCGCGCGCCGTCGCAGTGCAGGGCCACCCCGTGCTCGTCGGCGACCTCCCGCATCCGGCGCAGCGTCGGCAGCGGGATCACCCCGCCGCCGCCCCGGTTGTGGGTCTGCTCCACGGCGATCGCCCGCGTGGGCACCGCGAAGTAGCCGTCCGGCCGGATCATCCCGGCGACCACGTCGGGGTCCAGCTCCGCGCCCACCGCCGGCCAGGTCCGCGAGGAGATCCCGCCGTACGCGGCGGCGGCGCCGACCTCGTACGTGACCACGTGCGCGTCGGCGTCGCAGAGCAGCTCGTCGCCGGGCGGTACGTGCAACTGGAGCGCGATCTGGTTGGCCATCGAGCCGCTCGGGGCGAACAGCGCCGCCTCGTGACCGAACAGCGCGGCCACCTCGGCCTCCAGCGCGGTGACTGTGGGGTCCTCGCCGTAGACGTCGTCGCCCACCTCGGCGGCGGCCATCGCCGCCCGCATCCCCGGCGTCGGCCGGGTCACGGTGTCCGTCCGGAGATCGATGACCTCACTCCTCGCGTCAGCCACTGTGCCTCCCCCGGCCGCCGACTGCGGGGCTCGCAAGCTCACTCCTCGCGTCAGCCACTGTGCCTCCCCCGGCTGCCGACTGCGGGGCTCGCAAGCTCACTCCTCGCATCAGCCACGGAGCATCTCCGCCACCAGGAACGCCAACTCCAGCGACTGCTGGGTGTTCAGCCGGGGGTCGCAGGCGGTCTCGTACCGGTCGGGCAGGTCGAGGTCCTCGATGCCCTGGGCACCGCCGAGGCACTCGGTGACGTCCTCGCCGGTCAGCTCGACGTGCAGGCCGCCCGGGTGGGTGTCCAGGCCCCGGTGCACCTCGAAGTAGCCGAGCACCTCGTCGACGATCCGGTCGAAGTGCCGGGTCTTGTAGCCGTTGGAGGACTCGTGCGTGTTGCCGTGCATCGGGTCGCACTGCCAGACGACCTTCGCCCCGGCGGCGGTGACCTTGGCGACGATCGGCGGCAGCGCGTCCCGGACGCGGTGGTTGCCCATCCGGCTGATCAGCGTGAGCCGGCCGGGGATGTTGTCCGGGTTGAGCTTCTCGCAGAGCTCGATCGCCTCGTCCGGGGTGGTCGTCGGGCCGAGCTTGACCCCGATCGGGTTGGCGATGCGGGAGATGAAGTCGATGTGCGCGCCGTCGATCTGCCGGGTTCGCTCACCGATCCAGAGGAAGTGCCCGGACAGGCCGTACGCCTTGCCGTTGGAGATCCGGGTCAGCGCCCGGTCGTACTCCAGCGCCAGCGCCTCGTGGGAGCAGTGCAGCGTGACGGTGCGCAGCGCCTCGTCGTCGGTCATCCCGCAGGCCCGGATGAAGGCCAGCGCCCGGTCGATCTCGCGGGCGATCGCGTCGTAGCGCTCGCCGGCCGGGGACCGCCGGACGAAGTCCTTGTTCCAGTCGTGCACGGCGTGCAGGTCGGCCAGCCCGCCGGCCAGGTACGCCCGGAGCATGTTCATCGCGGCGGCCGAGTTGGCGTACGCCCGGATCATGCGCTGCGGGTCGGCGACCCGCGCCTCCGGCGTGGCCTCCAGGGAATTGATCATGTCGCCGCGGTAGGCGGGCAGGCCCCGGGCGTCGGTCGGCAGGGACCGGGGCTTGGTGTACTGGCCGGCGACCCGGGCGACCTTGACCACCGGCAGCGACGCGCCGTAGGTGAGCACGATGGCCATCTGGAGCAGCGTGCGGGCGTTGGCGAGCAGATGGCTCTCGGTGTTGTCGGCGAAGGTCTCGGCGCAGTCACCGCCCTGGAGCAGGAACGCCTTGCCCTCGCAGACCAGCGCGAGCCGCTGCCGCAACTGGTCGACCTCGTAGGGCGCGACCACGGAGGGCACCGTGTCCAGCACCCGGCAGACCTCGGCGACCTGGGCCGGGTCGTCCCAGGGCGGGGTCTGCGCGCGCGGCAGCTCCCGCCAGCGGTCGAGGCCGAGGGCAGCGTCCTCGGCGGAGTCGGCGGTCGGGCGGCTGGTCTGCAGACCAGGGCTGCCCACGGCGGGGTGACTCAGCTGATGCCACTCATGGCGCATGAAGGAAAGCGTACGGCGACCGTCGCGGCCACTCGCCGCCGAGGGGGACGGTTCCGGTGATTGGGAGATCGACGCCACACCCGGTGCGGCCGTCAGGGGCTGACGACCGGCTCGGGGGTGTTGCCGCCGGGCACCTCGCCGGAGATGCACCAGTCCGCGCCGTTACGGGTGACTGTGAACAGCAACGACCGGGCGGCCTTGCGCGAGCCGGCGGCAACCGTGATCGAGGCGCTGACCTCCTGGCCGTTCGGGCCGGAGCGGACGTCGGTGATCGTCGCCTCGGGCACCGTGAAGTGGTCGGCGAAGTCGCCGTTCGGGCCGGTGGCGGCGGAGTCGAAGGCGGCGTGCATGGGCGCGCAGAGCTGACTGCGGCCGGCGGCGGCGTCGCGGGCGGTCAGCGCGTCCAGGTACGCCTGCACACGTTCCCGGCTCTTCGCCGCCGCCTCCTCGGCCGGCGCCTTCCCGCTGGGCGGGGTGTCGCCGCCCTGGCCGTCCGAGCCGCAGGCGGCCAGGGCCGCCGGCAGGAGCGCGAGGAGGGCGAGCCCGGCGAACCGGCCCCGGTGACTGCGACCCATCTGTCCTCCCGTCGCGTGGACTCGTCGAGCGGCGAGTGTGCCACACCCGGTCCGCGTGGCCGGGTGACTCCCCATCCTGACCCGGATCGGCGCGCTCGGCCAGGACGGCACGCGGGCGGGGAGGGGCCGGTGCGGCCCCTCCCCGCCGGGTGGGTGGTGCGTCGGCCCTCGGCTCAGCCGAGACCGCCCTTGATGGCGCCGATCAGCTCACCGTTGCTGGTGTCACCGGAGAGCTCCCAGAAGAACGCGCCACCGAGGCCCTGGCTGTTGGCGTAGCTCATCTTCCCGCCGATGGTCGACGGGGTGTCGTAGCTCCACCAGTTGCTGCCGCACTTGGCGTACGCCGTGCCGCCGACGGTGCCGGTGGCCGGGCAGCTGTTCTTGAGCACCTTGTAGTCCTCGATGCCGGCCTCGTAGGTGCCCGGGGCCGCGCCGGTGGCGCTGCCGCCGGGTGCGGCCTGGGTCACGCCGGTCCAGCCGCGTCCGTAGAACCCGACACCGAGCAGCAGCTTGCTGGACGGAATGCCCTTGGACTTGAGCTTCTGGATCGCCGCGTCCGACCAGAAGCCCTGCTGCGGGATGCCCGCGTAGGAGTAGAGCGGCGAGTGCGGCGCGGTCGGTCCCTGGGCGTTGAAGGCGCCGAAGTAGTCGTACGTCATCGGCATCAGCCAGTTGAGGTTGTTCGCGGCGCCGGCGTAGTCGGTGGCGTCGATCTTGCCGCCGTTGCTGCCGTCGGCGGTGATCGCCGCGGTGACCAGGAAGCTGGAGCCGAACTTGCTCCGCAGCGCCGAGATCACGTTCTTGAACGCGTTCGGGCCGCTGCTGTCGCACTGGAGGCCGCAGGCGTTCGGGTACTCCCAGTCGATGTCGATGCCGTCGAAGACGTCCGCCCAGCGCGGGTCCTTGACCAGGGAGTAGCAGGAGTCGGCGAACGCGGCCGGGTTCTGCGCGGCCTGGGTGAAGCCGCCGGACCAGGTCCAGCCGCCGAAGGACCAGAGCACCTTCAGGTTCGGGTACATCTTCTTCAGCTTGCGCAGCTGGTTGAAGCTGCCGCGCAGCGGCTGGTCCCAGGTGTCGGCGACGCCGTCGACGCTGTCCGCCGCGGTGTACGCCTTCTCGTAGTCGGCGTAGCTGTCCCCGATGCTGCACCGGCCGCCGGTGGTGTTGCCGAAGGCGTACAGGATGTGGGTCAGCTTCGCGGCCGAGCCGCTGGTGTGGATGTTCTTGACGTGGTAGTTGCGGCCGTAGACGCCCCACTCGGCGAAGTAGCCGACGATCTTCTTGCCACCGGGCGGCGGCGTGGTGGGCGGCTGCGTGGTCGGTGGCGTGGTGGTCGGCGGCGTGGTGGTCGGTGGCGTGGTGGTGGGCGGCGTCGTGGTCGGCGCGGTGGTCGTCGGCGTGCCGCCGCCGGTGCAGGAGCCGCCGTTGATCGTGCAGCTCACCGGCGCCTTGTACGCGCCGGTGCCGTTGTAGCCCCAGCTGAAGCTGGCACCAGGGGCGAGCGTCGCGGCCCAGCTCTTGTTGACCGCCACGTAGCGGTCACCGCTGCGGGTGATGTCGGCGTCCCAGGAGCTGCTGATCGAGGTGCCGGAGGGCAGCGTGAACTCGATGCGCCAGCCGTTGACGGTGGAGCTGGTGCCGTTGGTGACGGTCACCCGCCCCTCGTGGCCGGTCCCCCAGTCCTGCACCTTGGCGAACGTGGCGGTGACGCTGCCCGCGGCCGACGCGGTGGTCATGGGCACCGCGGCGACCGCGAGCGCGACCACGGCGCCGGTGGCCCACAGGGCCCGGCGGAGCGATCTCTTCATACGGCGTCCCTCCAATAGTTAGGAAACTTTCCAAATTGATTGCTGAGACGCTACTAACGCCGTCACCACTTCGTCAAGATGTAGATGCATCGATTTCACGGGTGACGCGGGACGGTGGACGCGGGGGCCCGTAGCCTCGTCCCATGACCGTTTTCGACGTCGAGATCGACGCCCTCACCGGCGGCCCGGCCGACCTCGGCCGCTACCGCGGCCGCGCCCTGCTCGTGGTCAACGTGGCCTCCCGCTGCGGCCTCACCCCGCAGTACGCGGGCCTTCAGGAACTCGCCGACACGTACGCCGGACGCGGGCTGACGGTGCTCGGGGTGCCGTGCAACCAGTTCGCCGGCCAGGAGCCGGGCAGCGCCGCCGAGATCGAGGAGTTCTGCCAGGTCAACTACGGCGTGACGTTCCCGCTGACGGAGAAGGTCGACGTCAACGGGCCGGACCGGCACCCGCTCTACGCGGAGCTGGTGTCCACGCCGGACGCCGAGGGGCACACCGGCGACGTGCGCTGGAACTTCGAGAAGTTCCTCGTCGCGCCGGACGGCACGGTGGCCGCCCGGTTCGGCCCGCAGGTCACGCCGGACTCGCCCGAGCTGCGCGCGGCGATCGAGAAGGTCCTGCCGGCCTGACGGGCGCACCCGCCGCCGGGCACGGCGCAGCGGCACGCCCCCGCGGGAGGCGTGCCGCTGCCATGGATCGGGTCAGCCGGCGGCGGCCCGGAAGACCGGGTAGTAGCCGCCGGACTGGCCGGCCGCCGTCGGGTGGTACGACTTGCTCAGGCTCAGCACGTTGAGCGCGTGCAGCCACTTCGTGCCGTAGCTGCACAGCTGGTGACCGACGAAGATCGAGCGGACGTCGGCGAAGGTGAAGCCGGCCGAGACGGCGGCCGTACGGGTGATGTCGTCGAGCAGGTTGATGCCCTCGTTGATCTTCGCCCGGGACGTCGCGCTGAGCCCGACGCAGGTGGTGCCGAGCTGGTAGAAGACCGGGTAGCCGACCACCACGACACGGGCCGAGGGCGCGCGGCTCTTGATGCCGTTGTAGACGTTGGCGAGGCGTCCCGGCATCGCGGTGCTCGCCACGTTCATGGCGGACTGCACGGCCGCCACGCACTGGGTCTCGCCCTGGAGCACGCAGGTGCTCATGATGTTGGCGAAGCCGACGTCGTTGCCGCCCACAGTGATGCTGACCAGGGTCGTGGTCGAGGAGAGCGCGGAGAGCTGGCTATTGATGACGTCCGCGGTGGTGGCGCCGGAGCAGGCGACCGACCGGTACGACGCGGGCTTGATGTTGGTGTTGTAGAGGGCTGGGTAGGCGTTCGTGCTGCGTAGACAGTTGCCGCTCTCGGAGGTGTAGCTGTCGGCGCCGACGCCGGAGGCGTACGAGTCGCCGAGCGCGACGTAGCGGTCGGACGGGGCCGCCTGGACGGGGGCGGCCAGAGACAGTGTGACCCCGACCGAGGCGGCCAGGGTCAGGGCGAGGGTGGCAAGACGGGATCTCCGCACGTCGCACTCCTGGGGGGGGTGAAGTGGTGGTGAGAGATAGATATCAATAAGATCACAGGGCATGGAAGATCACCGATTTGCGGCCGGGCGCGCATAGCGACTTAGGCCTACAAATCGTTGCCGGTTTCGCGGAACGGTATGAAGGATTGTTCCGCCGGGAAGGTCAGCCGCATCGCCGGGTCGGCGGTCTCCCGGAAGCCCAGGGCGCGGTAGAGCGGGCGGCCGGCCGCCGAGGCCCGCAGATCGACCCGGCGCACACCCCGGTCCCGGAACCAGGCCAGCAAGGCGGTCACGCAGGCTCGACTGTGGCCGCGCCGGCGGTACGCCGGGTCGGTGCTGACGTTGAAGACGTACCCGACCAGGCCGCTCGGGTCGTCCGGCCCGCCGAGCCGCCGCTCCACAGTGCCCACCGCGCAGGCCGCCAGCGACGCGCCGTCCGGCGCGTCGGCCACGAAGGCGGCGAGCCAGGGATCCGGCTCGGCCAACCAGGTCCGCAGATTGTCCCGGGCGACGTCCTGCCAGCGGCCCGGCGGCGTCGGCACCCCGCTCATGCCGGCGAGCATCAGCCCGCGCAGCCGCACCAGCTCACCGGCGTCGGACGGCACCGCCCGGCGCGCGTCACCCACGGACCGGCTCAGACCGGGCGGCGGCCGGCGAACCCGCACTCGACCCGGTGGTACCAGCGGATGTCGGTGTCCCCCTCCAGCCAGCACCAGAGCACCGCCCGGCCGTCGCGCTCACCCGGGAAGTCGAGCAGCACCGGGGCGATCCCCTTGACCGCGATGTCGTGCTGGTGGAACTCGTCCACCACCAGGTGCAGTCGCGCCTCCAGGGCCTTGACCTCGGCCAGCCCGCCGAGCGCGCTGACGCCGTGGTCGGCCAGGTCGACCCGCAGCTCGGCCAGGTCGGCCCGCAGCCGGATCAGCTCGTCGACGCGCGGCCGCAGCGTGGCAACCAGATGACGCGCCTGGGCGAGAGTGAACACCGGGCCAGTATGCGGCACGACCGTCCGGGGGAAGGCATCCACATGCCACGACCGTCGCCTCCACCTCGGCTTCGCCGTCACCGGCACCCTTGACCGACAGTCAGATCGGGAACACGGAACGAAGGAGGTGTGCGATTATCGCACCATGGTCGATGACGGCGACTGGGCGACGGTTGGCGAGCAGATCCGGCAGGCACGCCTCGGGGTCGGCCTGTCGCAGGCTGAACTGGCCACCCGAATCGGCCTTGACCGTACGATGATCGCCAAGGTCGAGGCCGGTGCCCGACGCGTCGACGCGTTGGAACTCGTCCGTCTTGCCAGCGCGCTCGATGTCACGATCGACTATCTGCTGCATCGACGGCCGGCCGTCGTCTCTCACCGTGCCGAACTCCTCGCCGAAGACAACAACGCCGAAGCCGCTCGCAGATCACAACGTCTCGACATCGCGCTGTCCGCCTGGCTCGGCGACGTCCGCCAGATGATCGAGGCGGGAACGCTACGTCCGAACACTCCGATGCGATATCCCGGACCTGTCGAATCGGAGGCCGACGCCCGGACGGCCGCACGATGGCTACGCGAGGCGCATGGTCTCGGCAAGGAACCGATCACCACACTCATGGGGTTCAGCGAGCGCTGCGGACAGTACATCCTGGTCATCGACCTGCCGGGTGACGGCGCCTCCCTGATCGACGGCGACATCGCCGTAGCGGTGGTGAGCGCCAAGGGTGACCCGGGCAGGCGGCGAGCCACCGCCGCCCACGAGCTCGGTCACCTCGTACTCGGAGACGAATATTCCAGTGACCTGGCCGTACACCTGTCCCGGGCCGATCGTGAGTCCATGATCAATGCGTTCGCGGCGGAGCTGCTGCTGCCGGTGGCGGCCTTCTCCGGCCCCGGTACGGATGGCAACCCGCGCGAGCAGATCATCCACCTGGCCGCCACGTACCGCACATCCTGGTCGCTCGCCCTCAGGCAAGCTGAGCTGGCCGGTTGGCTCGACGCCACGACGCGGCGCAGTCTGAGCCAGGTCACGCCCACCCAGGCGGAGTTCATGGACGCCGTGGGCTGGGCACCGCAGCCGGACCTCAACGGCGTACGTGTTCCGCCCGGCTACTCGCACGCGGTGATGCAGGCGTGGCGCCGCGATCTGGTGACCGGCCCCCGTGCGGTCGAACTGCTGCACGGGCAGATCACCTCCGATGATCTGCCGCGGCGCGACGACGCCGATCTGCCGCTGTGACCGGCTCCGGAGCGGACGGCAACTCGGTGCTGGTCTTCGATACCACAGTGCTGCACCACTTCGCGCTCGCCGACCGGCTGGACGTCCTGGCGAACGTGGTCGCGGACAGCTCATGTGCCACCACCCCGATCGTTCTGGACGAGCTACGGTCCGGAACAGAGCGGCACCCGATGCTCAACTCCGCGCTGGGACTGGACTGGATGCGGGTCATCGGGCTCGACGACGCGGCCGAGATCCGATGCTTCGCGGCCTGGGTCCGCAGGACTGGTGCCGGCGCCCGCCACATGGGCGAGGCCAGCGTCTTCGCCGCCGCAGAAATTCACGGTGGGACCGCGGTGACCGACGATCGCGACGCGACCAGAGTCGCCCGCGCCTACGGCTTGAGCGTGCACGGGACGATCTGGCTTCTGGCCACCGCGTGTAGCGCGGGCAGGATGACGGAGGTCGGGGCCGGCGCGATCATCGATGCGCTGCGGCGGACGGGCCATCGGCTCCCGTGCACAGGGACGGAGTTTCCCACGTTCGCCCGCCGTCACGGCCTGCTCAAGGTGGTCTCACCCCGTCAGCCCACGACGCCGGGCGTCATCACACAGCGCGGTACTTCAGGCGTACTTTGACCGTCAGGGCCGGGACGAGACGGTGGGTCTGGAATGGCCGCGGGAGACCAGACGACGCCGGTAGCCTCCCGCACCTCGGCCCGCCAGGCGCGCGGGGCCCGCTTGATGCGGTCGTTCTCGACGCGTTCGAGCGCGATCTGACGCCATGGGTGGTCACCGATGCCTCAGCCGGCCACGGTGGTCCGGCCGCACACGAGGCGGGCATCTTGGTGCACAGCACTTCGTCGGTACCGGCCAACTCGTTGACGCGAACGCGGCCGGTGGGCTGTTCGATGATCGGTGATCGCGACGAGACTCCGGTCCGCGTGCACCTCATCGACAACCTCCGACTTGCCCAGGCATACCTACCCACCAGCCGAGGAGTATCCGCCCTTTGTGATGCGACGGCACGACCCCACGACGGGGTCGTATCGGGTGTCTGAGCAGGTTCTCCGGCTCAGTCGGCCTGGGCGGCGAGTTCCCGGGCCCGGTCCCGGGCCGCCTCCAGCGCCGCCAGCATGGCCGCGCGTACGCCGTGGTTCTCCAGCTCGCGGATCGCGGAGATGGTGGTGCCCGCGGGCGAGGTGACCGCCTCGCGCAGCTTCACCGGGTGTTCGCCGGAGTCGCGCAGCATCACCGCCGAGCCGATCGCGGTCTGCACGATCAGCTCGTGCGCCACCTGACGCGGCAGGCCGAGCAGGATGCCGGCGTCGATCATCGCCTCGACCAGCAGATAGAAGTAGGCCGGGCCGGAGCCGGAGAGCGCGGTGACCGCGTCCTGCTGCGACTCGGGCACCCGGACGGTCGAGCCGAGCGGGGAGAACATCTCCTCGGCCAGGGCCAGGTGCTCGCCGGTGGCGTACGCGCCCGCCGAGATCGCGCTCATCGCCTCGTCGACCAGCGCCGGGGTGTTCGTCATGACCCGGACCACCGGGGTGCCCTCGGGCAGCCGCCGGTTGAAGAAGGCGGTCGGCAGGCCGGCGCAGAGCGAGATGACCAGCTTGCCGGCCGGCACCTTCGGGCCGATCTCGTCCAGCAGCGCGGCGGCGTCCTGCGGCTTGACCGACACGGCCAGCACCTCGGCCTCGGTCACCGCGGTGAGGTTGTCCACCACCCGTACGCCGTAGCGGTCGGTCAGCTCCTGGGCGCGCGCCGGTCGGCGCGCGGTGGCGAGCAGCCGCTCCACCGGCCAGCCGGAACGCAGCAGCCCGGAGAGCATCAGCTCACCGATCTTGCCCGCGCCGATCACCGCGACCGTGTGCCCGCCCACCCACGCCTCCTCGTCCGACCCCAGCGACCGACTGTTAAGCGGGGGCCCCTGCTATGCACGAGGCGTTAAGCGGGGGCCCCTCCTTACACACCTCAGCTGCCGAAGAAGACCTCGGCCTCGGCGTACCGCTCCAGCGGCACGGTCTTCAGCTCGCGGGTGGCCTCGGCGAGCGGGACGCGGACGATGTCCGTGCTCTGCATCGCGACCATCTTGCCCCAGTCGCCCTCGTGCGCGGCGTCGATCGCGTGGAGGCCGAGCCGGGTGGCCAGCACCCGGTCGAACGCGGTCGGGGTGCCGCCGCGCTGGATGTGGCCGAGCACCACGGTGCGAGCCTCCTTGCCGGTCTTCGCCTCCAGCTGCTCGGCCAGCCACTGGCCGATGCCGCCGAGACGGACGTGACCGAACGCGTCCAGCTCCTGGTTGTGCAGGACCATCTGGCCGTCCAGCGGCTGGGCGCCCTCGGCGACCACGACGATCGGGGCGTACTGGTGCTGGAAGCGCTTCTCGACGTAGCCGGCGACCTGCTCGACGTCGAACTGCCGCTCCGGCAGCAGGATCACGTTGGCGCCGCCGGCGAGGCCGGCGTGCAGGGCGATCCAGCCGGCGTGCCGGCCCATGACCTCGACCACGAGCGTGCGGTGGTGGCTCTCCGCGGTGGTGTGCAGCCGGTCGATCGCCTCCATGGCGATGTTGACGGCGGTGTCGAAGCCGAACGTGTAGTCGGTCGCACCCAGGTCGTTGTCGATCGTCTTCGGCACACCGATGACGTTCACGCCCAGCTCGTGCAGCTTGGTGGCGACGCCGAGCGTGTCCTCGCCGCCGATCGCGATCAGGGCGTCCACGCCCTGGGCGGCGAGGTTGTCCTTGATCCGCTCCACGCCGTTCTCGATCTTGAACGGGTTGGTGCGGGACGAGCCGAGGATGGTGCCGCCGCGGGGCAGGATGCCGCGCACCTCGGCGATGCCGAGCGGCTTGGTCAGGCCCTCGAGCGGGCCCTTCCAGCCGTCCCGGAAGCCCACGAACTCGTGACCGTAGGTGGCGACGCCCTTGCGGACCACCGCCCGAATCACCGCGTTGAGACCTGGGCAGTCGCCGCCGCCGGTGAGCACGCCGATACGCATGATCTGCTCATCCTCCTGGAGCATCAGGTGAAGCCCGGATAAGCCCCAGGATATGTGTCAGATCAGACCATCGGCGTCGTTGCCGGCCCGGGGCGGGCCGTCACTGCGCACTGTAGTCGGCGTAGGCGTACGCCGACACCGCACCCCGGGCCGTTCCGGACGGCGGACGGGCTACCCGTCAGTAGCTGACCTCATGGTTCTCACCCGCCTTCGGCGGCTTGCCGGTCACCGCCGCCTTGGCGAAGCCGAGCAGGTTGACCACGGTGCTGCCGGGAGAGTCCCAGTACTCCGCCGACCCGGCGTGCACCTTGATCAACGTGATCCCGGGCGTGTCCAGCCCGTCCGGGAACCACGCCTTGAGCAGCGGGTTCCACAGCTCCTTCGCCCGGCCGGCGTCCCACTCCTCGGTGGCGGTGCCGGCGACCGACACCCAGGCGTGGTGCCGCTGGTCGGAGAAACCGACGTTCACCTGCGGGTTCACCCGGATCTGCCGCACCTTCGCCGAGTCGGCGTACGCGAAGAACCACAGGTCGCCGTCGAACTCCGCCTCCTGCAGCCCCATCGGGCGGCTGACCAGGCGCCCGTCCACGCCGGTGGTGGTGAGCAGACAGATCCGGGCGTCCCGGATCAGCTCGGTGACCCGGCGGCGGGCGTCCGTGGCGTTGGTCGGCTCGTTGCTCATGGGGCACTCCTGTCTCGGATCGGCGTAGATGCCGCTCCCGTGCCCTGGGCGGAACCGGTCAAACCTCCCGCGCCGTCATCGCCCGCCACCGCGCCAGGTTGTGCCGGGCGTCGACGAGCGCGTCGTGCCGGTCGGCCTCGGCGTCCGGCAGCCGTGGGCGGCCCCGGTCGTCCCAGAGCTGGCGCAGTTCCTTGGTGAAGCGGGGGATCTCCCGGGGCAGCGCCGGCATCGCGCCCCAGAGCTGGGCCAGCACGACGTGGTCGTAGGCGGCGTACCAGGCCCACAGCTCCAACTGCTCCCCCGGCCGGTCCCGCACCGGCTCCAGCAGGAACTCGTGCAGGTCGTCGCGGATGCGCTCACGGGAGCGCCAGGCCCGGTCGGCCGGGGACGGGAGCTTGTCCAGCACGTTGCGCCGCACCCAGGGCACCGCCCGGGAGTCGTCGAACTCCGTGGAGACCGCGTAGAACTCGCGGCCGTACTCGTCGACGACGCCGATCGACACCAGGTCGACGATGCGGCCGTCCTCGATGAATTCGCAGTCGTAGAAATAGCGGTAAACCATCGCCCCCATCCTCGCCCATCACCGGCACGGACCGGTCGCCGGGGCGTCCGCCGAGGTCGGCGGGCGTGCCGGCGGCGGCCGGGCATGGTCACGGAAGTGTTTCCGGGGGTGTACAGCACGCGACGAGAGCGTCATGATCTGATGTGTACCGCCGTCGGGCGCCGAACCGGTTGAGCTGCCTCGTACCGGGACTGACAGCTTCACCCGGTGTGCGAGTCGTGACTTCTGACCGGGGAGGGGTTGAGCCGTGGAGTCTCGCCTGCCGGAGCCGGGTGACGCACTCACGGGTGTGGAGATGTTCGCCGGGCTTGAGCCGGAGGTGCGGCAGCGCGTCATCGCCGCGGCCGTACCGCGCACCTACCGCAAGGGCCAGCTGCTCTTCGTCGAGAACGACCCCGGCGAGTCGCTGATCGTGCTGCGCCGCGGCGCGGTGGCGGTGTTCCGCACCGCACCGACCGGCGAGCGTGCGGTGCTGTCGGTGATCCGACCCCCGGACGTGCTCGGCGAGGTGTCCCTGTTGGACGCCTCCACCCGCTCGGCGTCGGCCGAGGCGATCGAGGACTGCGCCGCGCTGGCGCTGTCCCGGCCCGCGTTCATGGAGCTGGTGCACTCCAACCCGCGCATCCTGGACGCGGTGATGCGCTCGCTGGGGCAGCTGATCCGCCGGCTCACCGAGCAGAACGCCGACCACGTCTTCCTCGACCTGCCCGGCCGGGTGGCCAAGACGCTGGTCCGGCTGGCCGGCGAGAGCCAGGCCCCGATGATCACGATCGAGCTGAACCAGAGCCAGCTCGCCGAGATGGCCGGCGGTTCCCGGCAGAGCGTCAACCAGGCCATCGGCTCGTTCGCCAGCCGGGGCTGGCTGCGTACCGAGGGACGCCGCATCGTGGTCACCGACGTGGCCGCGCTGCGCCGCCGGGCCGGCATGAACGACCGCTGACACGACGACGGCGGGGGCCGGCGGTCGTCCCGCCGGCCCCCGCCGCGTTCGTCGTACGCCCGTTCGTCGTACGCCCGGTCAGTCGTTCTCGGTGTCGGCCGGGGGCGCGCTCGGCCCCGGGCCGATCTTCGACGGGTCGGTCTTCTTCGGCGGGGTCGTCGTGGTGGTCGTGGTCTCGGTCGATCCGCTACCCGCGGGCTGCTCCACCATGCCTTTTTCCTCCAGTTCGGCGAGGGTGACAGCGTCCACGTCGACCGTGTCACCGACGGCCCACACCGTCCCCCGTGGATCGGTCCATGAGGCGGACAGCCGGACGTGCACGGCAATCTCCCTGTCGACGGGACTTCCTGCTAGGGGAGACTAGACCCGGCCGAACAGCCGTGACGTCCCGCCGACCCGTCGGGTACCCGACTGCACGGCCGCGCGGGACACTGGGGACCTCACGCGTACGGAGCCGGACATCGACCTCACCTGTGGACACTGCGCCCGGACCGCCGGGCCGGACGACCGTTTCTGCGGCGGGTGCGGCCGTCCGCTGGCGGCGGCCTGCCCAGGCTGCGGCCACGCCAACGACACCGGCGCCAACTTCTGCACCAACTGCGGTCAGCCGCTGCGCGACCACGCGGTCACGGTGCAGGAGGACCGCCGCCAGGTGAGCGTGCTCTTCATCGACATCGTCGACTTCACGACATACGCCGAGCGGGCCGACCCGGAGCAGGCCCGCAGCCTGCAACAGGCCTACTTCGCCACGGTGCGCCGGCTGGTGCACCAGTACGGCGGCGTGGTGGAGAAGTACATCGGCGACGCCGTGATGGCGTTGTTCGGCGCGCCGGTGGCCACCGACAACGACGCGCTGCGCTGCGTACGCGCCGGGCTGGAGCTGCAACGCAGCCTGGCCCGGCAGCCGGCCGGACCGCATCCGCCGCTCGGGTTCCGGGTCGGCATCGCCACCGGCGAGGCCCTGGTCGACCTGGCCGCGGCGCGCGACGGCGGCCAGGCGTTCGTCACCGGCGACGTGGTGAACACCGCCAGCCGGTTGCAGGGACTCGCCCCGGTCGGCGGCGTCGTGGTCGACGAGAGCACCTGGGCGGCCACCCGGCGCGAGATGGAGTACGACGACCAGCCACCGGTGACGCTGCGCGGCCGGTCGTCGGTGAGCCGGATCTGGCTGGCCGTACGGGCGCGGCCCCGGCGCGACGGGCAGACCGCCGAGCTGACCCCGATGGTCGACCGGGACCACGAGCGGGGCCTGCTGGTCAGCGCGCTGCACCGCACGCTGACCGAGCGCACCTCGCAGCTGCTCACCGTCTTCGGCCCGGCCGGGGTGGGCAAGAGCCGGCTGCTGCGCGAGCTGGCCCGGCACGCCGCCAGCCTGCCCGGCACCCGGGTCACCTGGCTGACCGGCCAGTGCCCGCCGTTCGGCGAGAACGTCACCTACGCGGCGCTGGCCGACATCGTCCGGAGCTGGGCCGGGCTGACCGGCGCCGACGACCCGGCCACCGTCCGGGACCGGCTGCGCGAGCGACTGGGCCGCCTCACCGACCCGCACGCGGTACGGCTGGCCGAGGCGCTGGGCCCGCTCGTCGGCGTCTCCGGCGAACGGCTCACCTCGGCCGAGACCGAGGCGGCGTGGCGGCGCTTCCTGCTCGCCCTGGCCGCGACCGGTCCCACGGTGCTCGTCTTCGAGGACATGCACTGGGCCGACGAGGCGATGCTGTCCTTCGTCGAGCAGCTCGGCGCGGCGGCCCGCAACGTGCCGCTACTCGTCGTCGCGACCGCCCGGCCGGAGCTGCGGGAGCGGCACCCGGCCTGGACCGGCACGATCAGCGGGGCGATGTCCATCTCGGTGCCGCCGATGCACGACGGGGACATCGACACGCTCTACTCGCTGCTGCTCGGCCAGGCCACGCTGCCGCAGGACGCGCGGGCGCCGCTGATCGAGTTCGCCGACGGCAACCCGCTCTACGCCCAGGAGTACGCGCGGATGCTGCTCGACGGCGGGCTGGCCGAGCGGACCGCCGCGCTCGCGCTCGTCGACCCGGCCGGGGGCGCCGGGATGCCGCGTACCGTGCAGGCGGTCATCGCCAACCGGCTGGACCTGCTCGACCCGGCCGACCGCGCGGTGCTCCAGTCGGCCTCGGTGGTCGGCGTGCAGTTCTGGGCGGCGCCGGTGGCGCTGGCGCTCGGCCGCCCGGTGGAGTGGGTCGGACGGGCGCTGCACCACCTGCAGCGCCGTGACCTCGTCTACGAGCTGCCCGTCTCGACCATGCCCGGTCAGGCGGAGTACCGGTTCCGGCACGTGCTGGTGCGGGACGTCTGCTACCAGCGGCTGCCCCGGGCCGAGCGGGTCGCCCGGCACCAGCGCACCGCCGACTGGCTGGAGCAGCTCGCCGACGGCCGGCAGCACGACCTGGCCGAGGTGCTGGCCAACCACAGGTGGGCGGCGCACGAGATCGCCCGTACGGTCGGGCTGGACCAGGCCCCGCACGCCGCCGCGACCCGGTCCGCGCTGCACCGGGCCGCACGGCGGGCGTACGACCTGCACGCGCTGGAGACGGCGGCCACGCTGGTGGAGCGCGCGTTGAGCGTGGAGTGCGGTCCGGACCCGGCGCTCGAGCTGTTCCAGGCCGAGCTGGCGTTCTACCGGGACCGGGACGGCTTCCTCGACGGCGGCGGGACGGCGCTGCTCACCACGCTGGCCGGCCGGCTGGCCGACGCCGGTGACCGGCCCGGTGCGGCGAAGGCGTGGCGGTTGCTGGCCACGGCGGCCTTCGCGCGGGCCGACCGCTCGGAGTTGATGCGCTGCCTGGACCGGGCGATCGGGCTGCACGCCACGCTGCCGGACAGCGAGGACAAGGTGGGCGTGCTGCTGGAGCTGGCCCGGGCGCACATGCTCGACGCGGAGACCGAGCCGGCGTGCGTGGCCGCGCGCACCGCCGCCGAGCTGGCCGAGCGGCTGGAGCTGCGGGAGGCCCGGGCGAACGCGCGCATCACGCTCGCGGTGGTCCGTTACCAGGCCGGCGCCGAGGAGGCGTACGCCGAGCTGGCCGACGTGACCGAGGAGTGCCGGGTGGAGCGGCTGACCAGCCGCCGCCGTGCGGTGCACAACCTGGCCTGGGTGCTCCAGGAGGAGGGCGACCTGGCCGGCTCGGCCCGGCTGATCGACGAGCAGCGCTCGCTGGACCTGGCCGGCGAGCACGCCCTGACGGTGAGCTTCAGCGACCAGTGGGCCCGGTCGTACTACAGCGGGGACTGGACGGCGGCGCTGCGGATGGCCGAGGGGTCGACCCGGCGCCCGACCGACGAGTGGGACCTGCACATCGTGGCGGTGTCGGGCTGGATCCGGGCGCTCGGCGACCACCCGGCCTTGCCGGACACCGGTGAGGATCTGGTGGACCAGGCGCTCGTCGCGGCCCGGCGCAGCGGGTTCCAGCGCGTGCTGCGCTCCACGCTGGCGCACGCCGCGCTCTGCCGCGCGGTGCAGGGCCGCCGGGACGAGGCGGTGGCGCTGCTGACCGAGCTGGACGAGGACTGGCGGCAGACCACGATGATCCCGTTCGCCGAGTGGGTGCCGGCGGTCGGTCACGTCGCGGCGCTGCTCGGCGGCGACGCCGCGGTACTGGTGCGCGACCTGCTGGCCCACGCGCCACGGGTGACCCGCTGGGCGCGGGAGGCCGGGCGGTCGGCCGAGGCGGCGCTGGCCCGGGGCGGCGGGGACGCCGCGCGGGCGGGCCGGCTGCTCACCGCCGCGGCCGAGGGGTACGCGGAGATGACCGACGTCACCGACCAGATGATCGCGTCCGCGCTGGCGGTCGGGCCGCTGACCGAGGCGGACCCGCCGGCCGGCGCGGCGACGCTGGCCCGGGTACGGGCGTTCGCCGGCCGGCACGGCGCCGGCGGGCTGCTCCGGATCGCCGGGGCGGGCTGAGGGTCAGGCCGGGACCGGCTGCCGGGCCGCGGCGCTCTTGGCCTTCTGCGCGTACGTGTCGACGTACTCGCGGCCGGACAGCTCCATCAGCTCGTACATGATCTCGTCGGTGACCGCCCGCTCGACGAACCGGTCGCCGGCCATCCCGGCGTAGCGGGAGAAGTCCAGCGGCGGCCCGAAGCGGATCCGGACCCGGCCCAGGTTCGGGATGATCTGGCCGGTTGGCTGGATCGCGTCGGAGTTGAGCATGGCCATCGGCACGACCGGGGCGCCGCTCTCCAGCGCCAGCCGCGCCACCCCGGTCTTGCCCCGGTAGAGCCGGCCGTCCGGCGACCGGGTGCCCTCCGGGTAGATCCCGGCGATGCCACCGGCGCGCAGCACCGAGAGCTGGGTGTCGAGGGCGGCCCGGGCGGCCCGCCCGCCGGAGCGGTCGACCGGGATGGTGCCGGAGCCGACGAAGAACATCTTGGTGAGCCGGCCCTTGAGGCCCTTACCGGTGAAGTATTCGGCTTTCGCGATGAAGGTGACTTTTCGCTTGACGATCAGCGGCGTGAAGATCGAATCCGAGAAGGAGAGGTGGTTGCTGGCCAGGATCACCTGGCCGGTCTCCGGAACGTGCTCCAGCCCCTCGACCTGCGGGCGGAAGATCAACCTCAGCAGTGGGCCGAGAACGACGTACTTCAGCAGCCAGTACAGCACCGGCGTCCTTCCCGTGTCGGTGGCGGCGGACGGGTCGCCACGTGGCCCCGAAGGCGCCGGCGGCGCCCTCGGGAGTCCGGGAAGAGGGTACGAACGACGAGCGGCACGCCACAACGCACTCCCGGAACCGGGTGCCGACGTGTCACGATTCAGGGCACGGGCAGGGATCGGCGAAAGGGGGTGTCCGGTGTCAGGGGGCGGGCCCCGTCGGGGACGACGGGACAACGGGCTCGACGCGGCCGAGTACGCGGTCGCGGGCGACGTCGATCCACGCGTCGGCGAGCACCTGCTCGACGTGCTCGCCGCCGGTGGCATCGCGGCCTACCTCCAGCCCTCGGCCGACCTGAACCCGGTGACCCGCACCACCACCGTCCCGGCCCGCCCGGTCGACCGGCTCTACGTCGACAGGTCGCATCTGACCACCGCCCGCGACTACCTGACCCAGCTCGCCGACGAGAGCGCGGGCGACCCGCCGCGTGCCGACGAGCCGGACATCGAGGCCGAGTGGGCGAAGATCGTCGCCGGCTTCCACACCGCGCCGAGCGCCGGCAGCCACCCCTGGCCCGCCGCCGAGGACGTGGACGACCCGCCCGCGCCGGGCACCGCCGCCGGCAGCCGGGCCGAGGAGCCCGCCGGCCCGACCGCCACCGACGTGCGCCGGCTGCCGTACGCCGCCGACGTCTCCGGCGTCTCGCTGAGCCGGGACCGGCACGACGAGCCCTCGCTGCTCGACGGCCTGGACACGTTCGGCGCGAACCTGCCCGACGAGGCGTCGGACGAGGAGCACTACACCCCGCCCCCGCCGCCCCCGCTGCCCCGCTTCTCCAAGTACGCGGTGCTCGGCGTGGCCTGCATCGTGCTCGGCTTCCTGCTGTTCCTGTCCCCCACCGTGGTGTCGCTGGTCGACCCGTCGGTGGTCACGCTGCTCGGCTTCACCGGCATCCTGGCCGGCTTCGTGATGCTGATCTGGCGGCTGCGTCCGGGCGACCGGGACGACCACGACCCGGACGACGGCGCCGTCGTCTGACGCCGCGTCACCGGGCGCCGCCCGGATGGCGGGACGCCGCCCGCCCTGGGCGGGGGCGTAACAAGCGTGTAACTTACAGTCAGTAGGAATAGGCTGAACGTCACGTCCCGCACCGGCTGTCCGGCTTGCGTCTCCTTCCGGGTCGCCGGTCCCCTGCTGAGCGGAATGCCCGAGATGCGACAGAGCCCCCTCGTGGTGGTGGCCAACCGCCTCCCCATCGACGACAGCGTGGCGCCGGACGGCGCCTTCGAGTGGCGCCGCAGCCCCGGCGGCCTGGTGAGCGCCCTGCACCCGCTGCTGCGGCACACACCCGCGACCTGGGTGGGCTGGGCCGGCGGCACCGGTCCCGCGCCCGAACTGCCGGACGTGGACGGCGTCCGGATGCACACCGTGCCGCTGAGCGCCGAGGACTTCCGCGACCACTACGAGGGCTTCGCCAACGCCACCCTCTGGCCGCTCTACCACGACGCCGTCGAGCAGCCGGAGTACCACCGCCGCTGGTGGGAGGCGTACCAGCGGGTCAACCAGCGGTTCGCCGAGGCCGCGGCCCGGGTGGCCGAGCCGGGCGGCCTGGTCTGGGTGCAGGACTACCACCTCCAGCTGGTGCCGGGCCTGCTCCGCGAGCTGCGCCCGGACCTGCGCATCGGGTTCTTCCTGCACGTGCCGTTCCCGCCGCCGGAACTGTTCATGCAGCTGCCCCGCCGGGCCGAGCTGCTGCGCGGCATGCTCGGCGCCGACCTGGTCGGCTTCCAGCGGGCCCAGGCCGCGCACAACTTCGCCCAGCTCGCCACCAAGGTGCTCGGCCTGCCCGCCACCGACCGGCGGATCGGCGTGGACGGCCGGGTGGTGCGCATCGGCGCCTTCCCGGTCGCCATCGACACCGCCGAGATGTCCGCGCTCGCCGCCCGTCCCGAGGTCGCCGACCGGGCGCACCGGCTGCGGCAGGACCTCGGCCGGCCCGAGCGGGTCATCCTCAGCGTCGACCGGATGGACTACACCAAGGGCATCGAGCAGCGCCTCAAGGCGTACCGGGAGCTGCTCGCCAACGGCGACATCAAGGTCCGCGACACGGTGCTGGTCCAGGTGGCGGTGCCCAGCCGTGACCGGGTGGCGCAGTACCAGATCCTGCGCGACCGGGTGGAGCACCAGGTCGGCCGGATCAACGGCGAGTTCGGCCGGGTCGGCGAGCCGGCGATCCACTACCTCACCCAGCCGTTCGACCGCGCCGAACTGGTCGCGCTCTACCGGGTCGCGGACGTGATGGCGGTGACGCCGCTGCGCGACGGCATGAACCTGGTCGCGAAGGAGTACGTGGCGGCCCGGGTCGACGGCACCGGCGCGCTGCTGCTGAGCGAGTTCGCCGGCGCGGCCTCCGAGCTGGAGCAGGCGTACCTGGTCAACCCGCACGACCTCGACGGCCTCAAGCAGGGGTTGCTGGCCGCGCTGCGCGCCGGCCCGGAGGACGTCGCGGCCCGGATGCGCGCGATGCGTGAACACCTGGCCCACAACGACATCCACGCCTGGGCGGCGTCCTACCTCAGCGCGCTGGAGGAGAGCGGAACGCTCGTCGGCCGACGTCCCGCAACCCGGTGACCGGCGCCCCGACGCTCACCCGGGGGCGGGCGCCGGGTCCTTGTCCAGCCAGTCCAGGATCGCGTCGATCGGCTCGCGCCAGCGGGCGTCGAGCATCAGGTCGTGCCCCATGCCGGGGAACAGCAGCGGCGCCGAGGCGTACCGCCGGGCCGCCCTGGTCAGCGCCGTGGCCGGCACCACCCGGTCGTCCGGGCTGCCGAGCACCAGCACCGGTGGGCGGCCCACCGCCGGCTCCGGCGACCGGCCGGTCAGCAACTGCCACTGCGCCCGCCGCCCGGCCCGGCCCAGCCGGGCCAGGTGCCGCCGCGCGTCGGCGTCCGGCAACTCCCGGCTGAACAGCTGCCGCCGGTTGAGCCGCAGCCCGGCGCCGAAGACCGCCGGCACCGTGCCGACCGGGTTGCGCCGCAACGCCGTCCCGAACGTCCCCCAGCCGCCGAGCACCGGCGCCACCAGCACCGCGGCCCGCGCCGGGTAGCGGGCCAGCGCGTGCGCCACGACCCGGGCGCCCGCGCCGTGCCCCACCAGCACCGCCTGCCGCGGCAGGCTCGCCGCCACCTGCGTCACGTCATGGGTGTACGACCGCAGCGTCGCCTCCGGCGCCGGCTCGCTGCCGCCGTGGCCGCGCAGGCTCAGCGCGTACGCCGGGAAGCCGCGACCGGCGGCGTGCCCCAGCCAGTGCTCGGCGAACGCCCACGCGCCGTGCCCGAACCCGGGCACGAACAGCAGCGGCGGCTTCGCCTCCTCCCGTTCCGGTACGGCGGCGAGCACCTCGCGGCGGGCGGGCCGCTCGGGCCGGGCCCACTCCCAGGACCGGACCACCCGCACCCGCTCAACCGTCATTTGCCGCCCTCCAGCTCGTGCAGCGCCCGCTGGAGCGCGCGCAGGTAGTCGGCGTGCCCGACCTCGAACCAGTGCCGGGTACTGTCCTTGACCTTCGCCGAGTACCGCTCGCCGAGGCCGGCCCGCACCTTGCGGTCGAAGGCGGCGGCCCGCTCCGGCCGGGTGGCACGCAGCGTGAGCAGCCGGGCGAACAGCACGCTCTGCCAGTGCGAGATCGGGAAGATGCCGGAGTCCGGCTGCACCAGGCCGACCACGGCGAGCGTGGGATGACCGGCGGTGAACGCGTTGAGCCACAGCCGGGGCCGCCCGGATCCGTCCTCGTCGCCGAGCACCCGGCCCTTGAGGAACTCGAAGCGCGGCAGGTAGCCGGTGGCGAAGACGACCAGTTCCGGGTCGATCCGGCGGCCGTCGGTCAGCTCCACCGCGCGGTCGTCGAACCGGGCCACGTCCGGCACCGGGGTGATCTCGCCGTGGCCGACGTAGTAGACGAGCTGGCTGTTGGCGATCGGGTGCGTCTCGTAGACCCGGTGGTCCGGCTTCGGCATGCCGAACCGGGTCAGGTCGCCGACGGTCAGCCGCAGCGTCCAGTGGTAGAGCCACTGCCGTACCCGCAGCGGCACCCGCAGCGCCAGCAGCGTGTCGTTCACCTGGTCGGCGGGGCGGCCGAGGACGTACTTCGGGGCGTACCAGTAGCCGCGGCGGGTGGAGTGCCAGCAGTGCGACGCCTGCTGCGCCGCCTCCACCGCGATGTCGCAGCCCGTGTTGCCGGCCCCGACCACGAGCACCCGCTTGCCGCGCAACTGCGCCGGATCCTTGTAGGACGAGGCGTGCATGACCTCGCCGCGGAACTCCTCCAGCCCCTCGTAGCGGGGCAGCTTGGGCGACCAGTTGTGGCCGTTGGCGAGCACCACGGCGGCGTACCGGGAGGTGCGCTCGGGGCCGTAGCCGCCGGTGCTGCGCGTGGTCACGTCCCAGCGGTCCCCCTCGACCGGCTCGACCCGGACCACCTCGGTGCCGAACCAGACGTGCTGGCGCAGGTCGAAGTGGTCGGCGTACCGCTCGAAGTAGGACAGCAGCTGGCTGTGGTGCGGGTAGTCCGGCCAGTCGTCCGGCATCGGGAAGTCGGGGAACTGGGTGAACGGCCGGGACGAGATCAGGTGCGTGCTGGCGTACACCGGGCTGCGGTCGTGCCGCCAGTTCCAGGCGCCGCCGACGCCCGTCTCCCGCTCGTAGCAGTCCACGCCGAAGCCGGCCTCGCGCAGGTTCTTCACGGCGGTCAGGCCGCTGGCGCCGGCGCCGATGACGCAGACCGTGTCGCCCCGGTCGGAGACCGGGCGGTCGTCACGGCTCGGTACGTCCGTCCGGTCCGGATCGGGGCGGCCGAGGTCGGTGGAGGAGGACACCGGGAATTCTCCTTTGTGCGGCACGCGTGCCGGGTCGGAGCGAAATCCTGCCGAGAATGCCCGCCGTTGTCCAGCCACCGGATCCGGCACCGCCCACCCGCCCGGCTCCCCCGGACACAGCGTCACCACCCAGCCGGTGACCGAGCGTGAGTGGACCGGCCGCGCCGGAGGCGTACCCTCGTTCGCCCTTTGCTCTGCCGCCACGGACGCAGCACCGCCGCGAGCTGCCCGAATGTCTCGCGGACGTCCGGCCGGGACGTTGCCCGCCGATCACGGCGGGTAGCTGATACGCATATGGCGGCAGAGCAAAGGCGGCGAGGCGGTGGTCCTCCCGGCGGCCGGGCACCTGACCGTGCGTCACGGCCCAGGCGGGCGTGGCGCGGGTGGACCGCCGGGCACGGTCCTCCCCGGCGGTCCGCGCCGGTCAGGCGGTGGGCAGCAGCAGGTCGGCCAGGACCGGGAAGTGGTCGCTGGCCCGGCGGGCCGCCGGCGTGTCCACCACGTCGTAGTCGACAACTGTGATCCGGGGGTCGACGAACAGCGCGTCGATGCGGCGGCGCGGGTCGGCGCAGGAGTACGTGTGCCGGTCGGCCCGGTCGGCCGCGAGCGCCGTGTCGGTGAGCCCCTCGGCGAGGGTCTGCCAGGCCGGCCCGTCCGGGCCCTCGTTGATGTCCGCGCCGGCCACCACGGGCAGCGTGGACGCGGCCAGCTCCCGCTTGAACGCCGCCGCCTGGGCGGGACGCTCGGCCGGGTCGGTGGACAGGTGCGAGCCGGCCAGCAGCACGTCGGCGCCGCCGACGCGGCACCGCGCGTACGCGGCACCGCGCATGTGCCGTCCCGGCGTCAGCGGGTACCGCTGGCACCTGGTGTCGACGACGCGCACCCGCAGGCTGGTCAGCAGCACGTTGCCCAGCGACGGCAGGCCGCCGGCCGCCACGACCATGCCGAACGACCCGGCCAGCGCGGCGCACTTCTGCCGCCACCGGAACCGGCGCGGTCCCTCCTGGACGATCACCACGTCCGGTGCCGCCGTCCGGACCACCTCGGCCAGCGCGGCGGTGTCGTCGCGCCGGCTGTGGATGTTGTACGACAGGACCCGCAGCGGCACACCCGCATCCGTCATGTCAGATCCGCCGGGCCAGGTCGGCGGCGCCGATCACGCCCGCGGTGTTGCCCAGCTCGGCCGGGCGCACCTCGGCGACGGGCAGGCGGCTGCGCTGGGCCAGCGCGTCGGCGAACGACCGCCGGGTCGGGCCGAGCAGCAGGTCACCGGCGTCGATCACGCCGCCGCCCACCACCAGCACCTGCGGGTCGAGGATCTGCGCCATGTCGGCGAGGCTGGTGCCGAGCCAGCGGCCGACCTGGGCGAACGCCTCGGTGGAGACCGGGTCGCCGCCCTTGGCCGCGGCGGTCACCATCGGGCCGGTGATCGTCTCGGCCTCGCCCCCGGCCAGCTCCAGCAACGCGGTCGCCCGGTGCGGCTCCTGCCGGGCGGCGGCGCGGGCGAAGCGGACCAGGGCGCTGCCGCTGGCGTACTGCTCGATGCAGCCCAGCCGGCCGCAGCCGCACTGGTGGCCGTCCGGCACGGTGAGCATGTGGCCCAGCTCGGCGGCGATGCCGTTGGCGCCGCGGACCAGGTCACCGCCGAGCACGATGCCGCCGCCGACACCCGTGCCGATGGTGAACATGACCATCGAGTCGTCGGCGTGGCGGGCCGCGCCGTAGCGGAACTCCGCCCACGCGGCCACGTTCCCGTCGTTCTCCACGATTACCGGCAGGCCGGTGGCGTCGCCGACGTACGTGCGCAGCGGCTCGTCCCGCCAGGCCAGGTTCGGGGCGAACAGCACGGTGGAGCGGGAGGCGTCGATCCAGCCGGCGGCGCCGATCCCGACCGCCTCCACGGCGTGGCCGGCGGCCAGTTCGGTGACCACCTCGATGATGACGTCGCGGGTCTTGGCCACGTCGTCGGCGGGGGTGTCCCGTCGCGTCTGCACGAGTACCGTGCCGGCGTCGTCCACGACACCGCCGGCCACCTTCGTGCCACCGACGTCGACTCCGATGGTCAGCGTCACCGCTGCCACTCCCCTCTGCTGTGCTGCCCGGGGACCGGCCGAACCGGCCGTACGGTCCCGGGATGTCCGGTGGTCAGGCCCCGTCGCCTGGTGCGTCCGCGCCCACCTCTCCGGACGCCCGCGAGGCGGGCACCACGGGACGGCCGGCCGGTGGCCGGCTCGTCGCCGGCTCCGGCGGCCCGGCGGCGTCGGCGGCGGCACCCGAATCGCCCGCGCCCTCCCCCCGGGTGGCGGCGGACCACACGTCCTGCTCGGGTGCCGGCTGAGAATCATGCCCGGTACGGGTCGCCTCGCGCCACACGTGGTCCCCGGACCCGCCCGGCGCGGCGGCGCCGTCGTCGGCGGGGTGCTCCGGCTCGGCCGGGGTGAACGCGCGCAGCAGGCTGGCCACCCCGGCCGCCAGATCCCCGGCGCCGGTGGCGAGCCGCTCGGCGAATTCCGGACTCGGATCCCGCAACGCGGCGATACCGCGACAGACGGGGCAGACACAGCATTCCGGCGAGCCGGTGGCGAAACCGGCACCGCCGGAGTGCTCCGGAGCAGGGCCGGCGCCGGGCGGGGTGTGACCGAGGACACCGGAGAGGATCCCACCGAGCGGACCCCAGGCACCGGAGCCGGGTGCGGCGGCGGCCATCTTCGCGCCGGCGAGCAGGGTGGCGACGAGGCGCTCGGCCTCTTCCCGGGCCGAACCCGGATCAGTGGTGCCCATGGTTCGGCTCCTCCAGCGTGACTACCGGGACGACGGTCGGGTCTCCTGCGCCGCACCGGGTGCTTCTACCCGGCGCTTGAGCTGCTTCAACGCCGCGTCCATGATCATTTTCTCGGCCTTGCGGCGGAACATGCCGAGCATCGCCACGGACAGCTCCACCTCGAGCGTGTAGGTCACCGTGGTCGTCCCGTCCGGATTGCCCGCCAGGTCGTACGACCCGCGCTGGGAGCGCTGCATCTTCGACGGGGCCACCAGGTGCCACTCGATCCGGGAGATGTCCTCGGCGTACTCGTAGGCCAGCACGTACTCGTCGGCCATCACACCCGCGTCGAGGGTGAACCGGACCTGGCTGGCGTAGCCGTCCTCGTACTCCTCGATCACCTCGGCCCGGCGGACCGCCTCGGCCCACTCGGGATAACTCGGGAAGTCGCAGATGACGGCCGCCACCCGGTCCGGTGACGCGCCGATGATGATCGACTGGGTGGAGGAGTCCGCCATGGGGGGAGGCTACCCGGCCGCCTCCCGGCCGGTCCCGCTCCACCCGCCGGACGGCGTCCCGACAGCCGGGCGGGCAACCTCCCTGGCCGACCCCCCGGGGTGTGCGGGTAGGTTTCGACAGAGCCGACCAGGCCGGCCCCCGCCGGTAGAGCACGAGGGAGTGCAGGTGCGCGAGTTCTCCGTCCCGCCGATCGTCACCGTCGGCGACGCGGCCACCCTGACCGACCCGGTCTGGGAAAACGCCGAGGTCGCCCCGGACACCGTGCAGTTCGTCCGCCCCGGCGCGGGGACGGACCCGCGCGAGGAGGTCACCTGCCGCCAGTTCCGCGACGAGGTGGTGGCGGTGGCGCGGGGCCTGATCGCGTCGGGCGTCTCCCCCGGCGACCGGGTCGGCCTGATGAGCCGCACCCGCTACGAGTGGACGCTGTTCGACTACGCGATCTGGGCCGCCGGCGCGGTGACCGTGCCGATCTACGAGACCTCCAGCGCCGAGCAGGCCGCCTGGATCCTCGGCGACTCCGGCGCCGTCGCGGTGGTGGTGGAGAGCACCGAGCACGCCACCCTGGTCGCCGGCGTCCGGGACCGGCTGCCCGAGCTGCGCGAGGTCTGGCAGATCGAGCTGGGCGCGGTCGACGACCTGGTCGCCGCGGGCGCCTCCGTGGACCGGGCCGAGGTGGAGACCCGCCGCTCGCTGCTCAAGGCCGACGACGTCGCCACGATCATCTACACCAGCGGCACCACCGGCCGGCCCAAGGGCTGCGTGCTGACCCACCGCAACATCTACTCCGACATCGCCAACGCGGTGCCGGTGCTGCCGAACCTGTTCCGCCAGGGCGCCTCCACCCTGCTGTTCCTGCCGCTCGCGCACGCCTTCGCCCGGCTCATCCAGGTCGGCGTGGTACACGCCCGGGCCACCATGGCGCACTGCGCGGACACCAAGAACCTGGTCGCCGAGCTCCAGGACTTCAAGCCCACGTTCGTGCTCTCCGTACCCCGGGTCTTCGAGAAGGTCTACAACGGCGCGCGGCAGAAGGCCGAGGCCGAGGGGAAGGGCAAGATCTTCGACCGCGCGGAGAAGGTCGCCATCGCGTGGAGCGAGGCGCAGGAGCTGCCCGGTGGTCCCGGCCTGGGGCTGCGCGCGCAGCACGCCCTCTTCGACAAGCTGGTCTACCGCAAGCTGCGGGCGGCGATGGGCGGCCGGTGCCGCGACGCCATCTCCGGCGGCGCGCCGCTGGGCGCGCGGCTCGGGCACTTCTTCCGCGGCGTCGGGGTGACCATCTGCGAGGGGTACGGCCTCACCGAGACCTCGCCGGCCGCCGCCGCCAACCTGCCCGGCGGCACCCGGATCGGCACCGTCGGCCGTCCGCTGCCCGGCGTCACCATCCGGATCGACGACGACGGCGAGGTCCTGATCGCCGGCGACATCGTCTTCCAGGGGTACTGGCACAACGACGCGGCCACCGCCGAGGCGATCACCACCGACGGCTGGTTCCGCACCGGCGACCTCGGGCAGCTCGACGAGGACGGCTACCTGAGCATCACCGGCCGGAAGAAGGAGATCATCGTGACCGCCGGCGGCAAGAACGTCGCCCCGGCGGTGCTGGAGGACCAGGTACGGGCGCACCCGCTGATCAGCCAGTGCGTGGTGGTCGGCGACCGGCAGCCGTTCATCGCCGCCCTGGTCACCATCGACGAGGAGGCGCTGCCGAAGTGGCTGGCCGGGCAGGGACGCCCGGAGACCACGAGCACCGCCGAGCTGCGCGAGGACGCGGCGCTGCGCGCCGAGGTGCAGTCCGCGGTCGACCAGGCCAACCAGGTGGTCTCCAAGGCCGAGGCGATCAAGGTGTTCCGGATCCTGCCGCACGACTTCACCGAGACCACCGGCGAGCTGACCCCGTCGCTGAAGGTCAAGCGTCAGGTCGTGCACAAGACGTACGCCTCGGAGATCGCCGAGATCTACCGGGGCTGACTACCATCCGTCACGTGCCCGCCTCCACATCCCGCCAGCCGTCGACGCAGCCCCTCGCGGCGGCGGCTCGCGCGGTCCTCCTCGCGCTGGTCGCCGCCCTGACCCTGTTCGCCACCCGCGACGCCACCCAGCTCTGGTGGATCGCGCTGCTGGGCGCCGCCGGCCTGCCCGCCGTGCTCGCCCCCCAACACCGGCTGCTCGCACCGATCAGCCGCTTCGCCGAGGTGGTGGTGCTCGGACTGGCCGCCAGCCAGGTCGCCGCCGACACCCATCTGGCCGGCGTGACCGGCGGGGTGGGCGCCTCGGCGGTGCTGCCGTACCTCGCCGTGCCGGTCACCGTGACCGCGCTGAGCCGCCGGTTCCGCGAGGGCGCCGCGCTGCTCGCCGTGGCGGCGGCGACGCTGCTGGCCAGCGCCGCGTTCACGCAGGTCGACGGCGGGCCGCAGCTCGGCCAGGTCGGCTACCTCGCGGTCTGCGCCCAGTGGCTGATCCTGGCCGGTCTCGGCCTCTACACCGCGGGCACGCTCCAGCGCGTCATGCGGGTGCGCGGCGAGGGCAAACCCCAGCCGTACGCCGAGGCGACCCGCCTGCTCACCCAGCTCCGTACGGTCGCCCGCCAGCTGCCCGGTGCCACCCTGGACCCCGGCGGCATCTCCGAGCACCTGCTGGAGGAGCTGCGGGTGGTGGCCAAGACCGACCGCGGCGCGGTGCTGTCCGCCAGCGGCGGCGGCCGGCTCGTGGTGCTCGCGCAGATCGGCGCGGACCGGGTCGACTGGGAGACCACGCTCGACGCCGACTCGGCCATCGCCGACGCCTGGGCCACCCAGCAGCCGACCGTCTCGGCCCGCTCGCAGGCCCGGTCCCGGCACTCCGGTGAGGTCTCCGCGCTGATCGTCCCGCTGGTGGCGGGCGTACGCACGGTCGGCCTGGTGGTGATCGAGGCGGACACCGCCGCCGCGTACCCGCCGCCGGTGGTGTCCCGGGTGACGGCGCTGACCGGCCCGGCGGCGCTGCGGCTGGAGGCGGCGCTGCTCTTCGACGAGGTGCGCTCGCTGGCGACGAACGAGGAGCGGCAGCGGCTGGCCCGGGAGATCCACGACGGGGTCGCCCAGGAGCTGGTCATGGTCGGGTACGGCATCGACAACGCACTCGCCACCGTGCACGAGGACGCCGAGGAGACCGCCGACTCGCTGCGGACGCTGCGCCAGGAGGTCACCCGGGTGATCACCGAGCTGCGGCTGAGCCTGTTCGAGCTGCGCAGCGAGGTGGACCGGCACGGTGGCCTGGCCGCCGCCATCGCCGAGTACGCCCGCACCGTCGGCGCGTCCGGCGGCCTGCGGGTGCACCTGTCGCTGGACGAGTCCACCGCCCGGCTGCCGGCCGCCACCGAGGCCGAGTTGCTGCGCATCGCGCAGGAGGCGGTGACCAACGCGCGCAAGCACGCCGGCGCGTCGAACCTGTGGGTCACGTGCGAGGTGGATCCCCCGTACACCCGAATCGAAGTGTCGGATGACGGTCACGGCATCGGTGACCAGCGCCCGGACGGGCACTATGGCCTTGCGATCATGGCGGAGAGGGCGGAACGTATCCGAGGCCGGTTGGAGATCAGGCCGCGGCAGCCGAGTGGGACGACTGTGGCGGTGGTGCTCGGTTCGTCGCCCCGGCGCGATAAGGTGCGCGGCAGCGCCGCAGCAGCAGAAGGGGAGTAACCCGAGGATGACCAGCAGTCCGACACCGGCCACCCGTACCAAGGTTCTCCTGGTCGACGACCACGACCTCATCCGCAAGGGGCTGCGTCACGCGTTCGAGCGCGACCGCCAGTTCGAGGTCGTGGGCGAGGCGGCCACCGCGGCGGAGGGCGTGCGCCAGGCCGGCGCGCTCCAGCCCGACGTGGTGATCATGGACCTCCGTCTGCCCGACGGCAGCGGCCTGGAGGCCACCCGCGCCCTGCGTAAGTCCAGCGCGTCGATGGGCATCGTCGTGCTGACCATGTACGCCGGCGACGACCAGCTCTTCGGCGCCCTGGAGGCGGGCGCGAGCGCGTTCGTGCCGAAGACCGCCCCGGCCGACGAGGTGGTGGCCGCCGCCCGGCACGCCGCCTCCTCTCCCAGCGCGTTCACCGCGGCCGACCTGGCCGAGGCGATGAAGCGCCGGCTGGCGCCGTCCGGCCCGCAGCTGTCCCCCCGTGAGGGCCAGGTGCTGCGGCTGCTCGCCGACGGCATGAGCGTGGCCGGCATCGCCAAGCAGCTGTTCGTCAGCGAGTCGACCGCGAAGACCCACATCTCGAAGCTCTACGAGAAGCTGGGCGCGGCCAACCGGGCGCAGGCCCTGATGACCGCGCTGCGGCTGGGGCTGCTGGAGGCCCCGGACGCCCCGAAGTTCTGACAGGCGTACCGCCGGAAGAGGCCCCGTCCGCCACGGACGCGGGCCTCTCCGGCGTTGCGGCCCCGTGTGGTCGCCTACGGTGAGCGGCCGGACGCATAGCGACGGCGGTCTTTGCACCGCGACGGCGGAGGGGCAGAATACCCGGGTGATCCGCGCGGCGGTGACGACCGCGTGTCGCCGACACCCGAGGGGCAGAACATGCAGCGGCCGGACTGGGCACCCGAGACGATCGACATGGAGCGCCCCAGCGTCGCCCGCATGTACGACTACTACCTCGGCGGCTCGCACAACTTCGCCGCCGACCGGGCGGCGGCCCGCGCGATGGTGGAGGCGGTGCCGGAGGCGCCGCTGATGGCGCAGGCCAACCGCGCGTTCCTGCGCCGGGCGGTGCAGTACCTCGCCCAGGCCGGCGTCCGCCAGTTCCTGGACATCGGCTCCGGCATCCCGACCGTCGGCAACGTCCACGAGATCGCCCAGCGGATCGATCCGGAGTCGCGGGTGGTCTACGTCGACGTGGACCCGGTGGCGGTGGCGCACAGCCAGGAGATCCTGGCCGGCAACGAGCACACCGCCGCGCTCCAGGAGGACCTGCGCAACCCGGAGGCGATCCTGGCCCACCCGGAGGTCACCCGGCTGCTGGACTTCACCCGGCCGGTCGCCGTGATGATCGTGGCGGTGCTGCACTTCATCCCGGACGCCGACCGCCCCGAGGAGATCCTCCGGACGCTGCGCGCGGCGCTGGCGCCCGGCAGCCACCTGGTGCTCTCCCAGGCCAGCGAGGAGGGCCGCGACGGCACCGGCGAGCGGGCCGAGGCGGAGCGGGTCTACCGGCGTACCGACAGCCAGCTCTGGATTCGCAGCCGGGCCGAGCTGACCGCCCTGTTCGACGGCTTCGAGCTGGTCGATCCGGGTGTGGTGTGGGTGCCGCAGTGGCGGCCGGACTCCCCCGACCAGGCGGAGAACGCCGAGCGGGCCGTCTTCATGGGCGGGGTCGGGCGGCTCGGTGGGTGACGACGCGACCCGCTGCCGGCCCGGCGTGTTCGCCCGGGCCTGGGCCAAGGCGGTGTCCGGCACCAGCTACCTGCCGATGACCCAGTCGCAGCTGGAGGAGATGCTGCAACGGCTCACCGAACGGCTGGCCCAGGCGCTGCGCGCCGAGCCGTTCGACCTGCGGATCGGCCAGCAGGTCGGCGCGGAGCTGGTGCAGGCGCACATCGCCTCCGCGGAGGGGCTGGGCCGCACCGTCGAGGTGATCCAGCTGCGCCTGGTCCGCGACCTCGACCTGGTCGTCGACGACGTCGAGGACCGGATGGCGCGGCTGCTCGCCACCGTCGCCACCGGGTACGCCCGCGCCCTGCGCGACCGCACGCTGGACGAGCAGGAGTCCATCCGCCGCGCCGCCATGATGGCCCGTGCGCAGGCGGAACGGGCGCTGCGCGACAGCGAGGCCCGGTTCCGGCACCAGGCCACCCACGACCCGCTCACCGGGCTGCCGAACCGCACGCTGTTCACCGAACGGCTGACCGCCGCGATCACGGCACCGGGCCGGGGCGCCGACCGGGTCGGTGTGTGCTTCCTCGACCTGGACCGGTTCAAGGTGGTCAACGACTCCCTCGGCCACCAGGTCGGCGACTCGCTGCTGGTGACGGTGGCGCAGCGCCTGCACCGGGCGCTCGGCGAGCACCTGGTGGCCCGGCTCGGCGGCGACGAGTTCGTGATCCTGGTCGAGCGCACCGCCGGCACCGACGACGCGGTGAAGGTCGCCGAGGCGGCGCTTGCCGCGGTACGCGAACCGGCACTCGTCGACGGCCACGAGCTGACCGTGTCCGCGAGCATCGGCATCGTGGAACGCCCGGTCGCGGGCACCTCGCCGATGGACCTGATGCGCGCGGCCGACAGCACGCTGCACTGGGCCAAGGCCGCCGGCGGGGCCCGCTGGTCGCTGTTCGACGCCGACCGCAACCGCCGCGACCTGGCCCGGTACGCGCTGTCCGCGGCGATCCCCGCCGCGCTGGACCGGGGCGAGTTCTACCTGGACTACCAGCCGCTGACGTCGTTGCGCGACGGGCGGGTGCTCGGCATGGAGGCGCTGGTGCGCTGGCGCCACCCGGAGCTGGGTGTGCTGCGGCCGGACAGCTTCATCCCGCTGGCCGAGGAGACCGGGTTGATCGTCCGGCTGGGCAACTGGGTGCTGGCCGAGGCGTGCCGCGAGGCGGGCACCTGGCCTGGTGCGGACGGCGACGCGCCGTTCGTCAGCGTCAACCTCGCGGTCCGGCAGTTGCACCGCACCGACCTGGTGACCGAGGTACGCGGCGTGCTCGGGCGCACCGGCCTGCCGCCGCACCGGCTGCAACTGGAGATCACCGAGAGCACCATGATGAGCACAGTGGTCGAGCCGGTACGCGCCCTGCGGGTGCTCGGCGACCTCGGTGTCCGGGTCGCCATCGACGACTTCGGCACCGGCTACTGCAACCTCGCGTACCTGCGCGACCTGCCGGTCGACGAGCTGAAGGTGGCGGGCGAGTTCGTGACCGGCCTGCGCGCGCCGGGCAGCGGCACCGACGAGCGGATCCTCGCCTCGCTGGTGTCGCTGGCGCACGCGCTGGACCTGACCGTCACCGCCGAGGGCGTGGAGACGGCCGACCAGGCGGACCGGCTGCGCGCGATCGGCTGCGACGCCGCGCAGGGCTGGCACTTCGGCCGCCCCGGCCCGGCCGCGCCGCACCTGGGCCGGGTGCCCGCCCACGTCGACGCGGCCTCCTGACTGACCCGGCCCCCTGACCCGGCCGGCGCGCGGTCAGCCGGCCAGCAGGGCGGCCATCCGCTGCGCCTGAGTCTCCCAGCGCCACTCCCGCTCCACCCAGGCGCGGCCGGCAGCGCCGAACTGCCGGGCCAGATCCCGGTCGGCGAGCAGCGTGGCCACCCGGTCGGCGAGCTGGGCCACGTCCCGGCCCCCGACCACGTACCCGGTCTCCCCCTCGCGGACCGCGTCCGGTGCGCCGCCGGAGTCACCGGCCACCACCGGCAACCCGGTCGCACTCGCCTCCAGGTAGACGATCCCGAGGCCCTCCACGTCCAGCCCGCGGTTGCGGGTGCGGCACGGCATCGCGTAGACGTCGCCCGCCGCGTAGTGGGCCGGCAGTTCGGCCGAGGGCACCGAGCCGGTGAAGACCACGTCGCGTTCCAGCCCGGTCTGCCGGGCCAGCTTCTCCAGCGCCGAGCGGTACGGGCCGCCGCCGACCACGAGCAGCGCGGCGTCGGGCACCCGGCGGCGGATCTCCGGCAGCGCGCGGATCAGCATGTCCTGGCCCTTGCGGGGTACCAGCCGCGACACGCACACCACCACCGGCCGGTCGGCCAGCCCGAGCCGCGACCGGACGCGCCCGCCGTCGACCTCGGGGTGGTAGGTGTCCACGTCCACGCCGGGCGCGAGCCGCCGCAGCTCGGTGAGCCCGTCCAGCACGCGGGCCAGCCGCGCGCGGGTGTACTCGCCGAGGTAGGTGGTCACGTCCACGCCCCGGCCGATCCGGCGCAGCGCCGACCGGGCACCGGGGAGCGCCGCCCAGCCGACCTCGTGCCCGTGGGTCAGCGCCACCGCCCGGCGGATCCCGGCCCGCCGCCGCAGGCCCGCGGCGAGCAGCCCCAGCGGGGCCGCCGCGCCGAACCACACGGTGTCGCAGTCGTACGTCCGCGCCAGCCGCGCCGCCCGCCGGGCGATCAGCGGGGTGGGCAGCAGCACCCTGGTCCGCTCCCGGACCACCTCGAACGGCTGGTCGGCGTCGAACTTCTCCGCCCCGCGCCAGCTCGACGCGTAGACCACCACCGAGCCGGGCTGCTGGCGCACCGCGAGGTTGTGCACGAACGACTGGATGCCGCCGGGGCGCGGCGGGAAGTCGTTGGTGATCAGCAAGGTACGGCTCATCGGCCGGACTCCCTGGCGTAGGCGCGGGCGGCGGCCATCCGCTCCACGGTGGACGGGTGGGTCGCCGACCAGAGGCGCTCCCAGCGCGGCGGGTCGGGGTCGGCCAGGTTGACCCCGGCGAGCCGCCGCTGCATCGCCTCGAACGTCGCCGGGTCGCCGGTGAGCGCCAGCGCGTGGGCGTCGGCGCGGGCCTCGATCCGGCGCGAGACGAGCGCCTGCGCCGGGGTGGCGAGCAGGCCGGCGACCGTGACCAGCGCGATCAGCAGCGGGAACGCCCGGGGGTGGGCGATCGAGTCGACGCCGGCGAGCCGCAGCAGCGGCGTCCAGGATCCGACCAGGTAGAGCGCCACCACCGCGGCGGCGGCGCCGAGCGCGCCGAGCATCGTGCCGGTCCAGACGTCCCGGTCCTTGGCGTGCCCCAGCTCGTGGGCGACCACGCTGGTCACCTCGGCCGGTTCCGCCTCGCGCAGCAGCGTGTCGTAGACGACCACCCGCCGCGTCGGGCCGAGCCCGGAGACGTACGCGTTCACCGCGCTGGTTCGCCGGGACGCGTCGGCGACGAGCACGTCGCGCACCGGTACGCCGTCCCGGGCGGCCATCGCGGTCAGCTCACTGCGCAGCGGACCCGGCTCCATCGGGGTGAACCGGTTGAACACCGGCTCGACCAGCACCGGCAGCACGAACGACAGCACCACCACCAGGGCCGCCGCGCCGGCCGCGCCGAACGCCCACCACCAGCGCGGGGCGAGCCGGACCACGGTGTAGAAGCCGAGCAGGACCAGCGCGCCGATCACCGCGCTGACCGCGTACGACTTGAGCAGGTCGATCGCCCAGCCGCCCCAGCTCTGGGTGCTCAGCCCGTAACGCACCAGCACGGTGCGGCGCCAGGCCGCGAACGGCAGCGTGAGCAGGTCGGCGAGGAACATGACGGCCAGTCCGCCGAGCACGGCCTGCGCGACCCAGTGCCCGCCGAAGGGCCGGCCGACCAGTTCGACCAGGCGCCCGCCCAGCGGGGTCAGCCCGAGCAGCACCGCCACCACCAGCCCGACCGCCAGCGCCGACCAGGCCGCCGGGCGCAGCGCGCCGTGGAACGCCCGGCCCCGGGTCACCTGCTCGGCCGGGAGATCCCGCAGCGCCGCGAGCTGGTCGGCGCGGGGCGCCGGCGGGCGGCTCCACGGCACCAGCACCGCCACCGCCACGAGCAGCGCGACCACCAGGCCGGCCAGGGTCAGCAGCGCCCAGGCGCGCGGGGTCACCGGCTCACCCCGCCGTCGTGCCCCGTCCGCGTCATGCCGCTCCCTCCCGCCGTGACCGCCCATCCTATTGCCCGCCCCCGATCGGGGCCGCCATGCCCGACGCACACCGGGATCGACGCAGTGCAGGGCTTGCCTCGCGGGTAGGGCTGGCCGCCGGCATCGAGCTGGCCGTGGCATCCGGGGTGGGCACCCGCCCCGCAGCAGGCAGCAGGCAGCAGGCAGCGTCAGGCGACCCGGCGACGGGCGGGACGGCGGGGCGCCGGTGCCCGTGTCGGCGCGGGCGCCGCGGCGGGCGCGGGTGGCAGCACCTCCACCTCGAATCCGGCCCGCGCGAACACCTCGATCGCCCGGTGCTCGGCCGGGCCCAGGTCGGCCGGGCCGGAGTCGAGCAGTGCGGTCACCAGGCAGCCGGAGCAGCCGGCGCCGCGGTTGCCGCAGGTGTCGCAGTCGATCAGCATCAACGCCTCCTGACGGGTCGCCGGTGGCGCTCGGGGAAGGGACCACCACCGTCGGTCACCAGGACGCTAACGCTCGGGTACGACAGAACCGGACAACGAGGCAGCACCCGCCGCGAAAACGGTCATCCGGTCAAGACCGGGCCAGGCGCCGCAGCAGCGAGTCGGCGCCCAGCGGGTACGCGCCGTGCCGGCGTACCCCGTCGGCCACCTCGCGGTCGGAGGAGACGACGACCACCGGCCGCCCGGCCGGCTCGGCGCGGACCAGCCGGCGGATCAGCTCGTCCGCGGTCTCGCCCTTGCGGGAGAACAGCACCCGCACGCCGCGCGGCGCCGGGGGCAGCCCGTGGATCCGCTCGGCGCCGTCGAAGACGACTGTGACCTCGTCCCCGGTCTGCGCGGCGATCCCGCCGAGCCCGGTGATCAGCCGCTTGCGCTGCTGCTCCAGCGACATCTCGCCGAAGCCGCGCTTGGTCACGTTGTAGCCGTCCACCACGAGGTGCGCCCGCGGCAGCGCGAGCAACTGGTCGAGGCGGGCCGGGTCGTCGGTGTCGCGGGCCCGCGTGGACGGGCCGCCCGGCGCGGCGCCCGGCTGCTCGGCGAACGCGTCGGCGACGAAGTCGGCCGGGAGCTTGTCCACCGGGTCGAGCGCCAGCTCCCGGCGCAGCCCGACGGCCGCCTGGCCGATCGTCTCCAGCAGCAGCCACAGCCGCGCGTCGTCGACCGAGCGGGCCTCCTTGGCGCTGGCCCGGGCCACCCCGGCGGCGGCCTCCGCCTCGGCCAGCCGCGCCCGGGCGCGGCGCAGCTCGGCGTCCGCGTCGGCGGCGGCGCGGGACGCCCGCCCCCGCTCGGTGGCGAGCATCTCGGTGGCCTTGCGCTCCCGGGCCTGGGTCTCCCGCAGGGTACGGGTCAGCTGGCGGGCCTCCTCGCGGAGCTGACCCAGCTCCTCCCGGACCCGGGCCAGCTCGTCGCGCAGCTTCTCCGCCTCGACCCGGGCCACCGCCCGGTCGTGCTCGGCGCGGGCGGCCCGCTGTTCGGCCTCGCGGACCAGCTCGGCCACGACCGCGCTGTCCGCCTCGGCGCGGACCGCCTCGCCGCTGGCGTCGATCAGTTCCCGCCAGCCGCGGGGCCGGGCCAGGTAGGCCAGGGCGGCCACCTCGACCGGGTCGGCGGCGGCCGGCGCGGTGCCCTCGACGACCGCCGCGCCCAGGTCGCCGGCGTCGGCGAGCACCCGGGCGGTGATCCGCTGCCGGAACAGCGGGTCGGCGGTGAGCTGGGCGGCGATCGCGGGCGCGCCCAGGCGGGCACGGCGGTTGGGGGCGAACTTGGCGACCCGCCGCAGCGGCACCGGCACCTCGTCGGCGGGCAGGCCGGGCAGCACGGCGGCGGTCAGCGTGACGATCCGCTGCCGGACCGGCTCGGGCAGCACGGGCTCGGGCTCGACCGCAGGTGGGGAGTCCTCATCGGCGGGCACGCCGACCACCGGCTCCTCCACGGAGGAGTGGTCGTCGTGCGGCTCGGTGAGGGGCATGAAACAAGTCTCCCACCCCGAACGGGCCCACCGCCCGGTGAGTGAGCCGATCTCTCATCGTACCTCCGTGGTATCTCCTGGGACGGCAGTGACAGGAGTGTCGGACCGTGCCGCTAGCGTCCCGCGGGTGACACGAGCGGAGTACGTCCAGGAGTCGCTGGCCGGCCTGGACCCGGCGGGCAGCGGTGTCGACCCGGCGCTGCCGCTCTACGCGACCACCTTCGTGGTGGTCGACCTGGAGACCACCGGCGGCGCGCCCGACGGCGGCGGGATCACCGAGATCGGCGCGGTGAAGGTCCGCGGCGGCGAGGAGCTGGGCGTGCTCGCCACGCTCGTCAACCCGGGCGTGCCGATCCCGCCGTTCATCACCGTGCTCACCGGCATCACCCAGGCCATGCTGCTGCCCGCCCCGCCGATCGAGCAGGTGCTGCCCAGCTTCCTGGAGTTCATCACCGACGCCGTCCTCGTCGCCCACAACGCGCCGTACGACGTGGGCTTCCTCAAGGCGGCCTGCGCGAAGCACGGCTACCGCTGGCCCAACCCCCGGGTGCTGGACACGGCCGCGCTGGCCCGGCGGGTGCTCACCCGCGACGAGGTGCCCAACCGCAAACTGGGCACGCTCGCCGCCTACTTCCGCACCGCGACCCAGCCCACCCACCGGGCGCTGGACGACGCGAAGGCCACCGTCGACGTGCTGCACGGGCTGATCGGCCGCCTCGGCGGGCACCGGGTCGACACGGTCGGCGAGGCGATCGAGTTCGCCCGCGCGGTCACCCCCACCCAGCGCCGCAAGCGGCACCTCGCCGACGGGCTGCCCAAGGTGCCGGGCGTCTACATCTTCCGGGCCGCCGACGACCGGCCGCTCTACGTCGGCACGTCCGGCGACATCGCCACCCGGGTCCGCAGCTACTTCACCGCCGCGGAGAAGCGGGCCCGGATCTCCGAGATGCTCGCCGCCGCCGAGCGCGTGGAGGCGGTCGAGTGCGCCCACTCGCTGGAGGCGGAGGTCCGCGAGCTGCGGCTGATCGCGGCGCACGCGCCGCCGTACAACCGCCGGTCGAAGTATCCGGAGCGCCAGGTGTGGCTGAAGCTCACCGACGAGGCGTACCCCCGGTTGTCGATCGTGCGCGACATCGCGCCCACCGACACGGCCTACCTGGGGCCGTTCCGGTCCCGGCAGGCGGCGGAGCTGGCCGCCGCCGGTTTCCACGACGCGGTGCCGCTGCGTCAGTGCACGCACCGGCTCTCCCGGCGCACCACCATGCCGGCCTGCGCGCTGGCCGAGCTGGGCCGCTGCCCGGCGCCCTGCGAGCACAAGATCACCCCCGAGGAGTACGACGACCGCGCGGCGACGCCGTTCCGCACCGCCACCAGCGACGACCCCGCAGTGGTGGTGGACGCGCTGCTCGCCCGCATCGAGGTGCTCTCCGCCGCCGAGCGGTACGAGGAGGCGGCTGTCGTTCGCGGCCGGCTCGTCGCGGTGCTGCGCGCGGCGGTCCGGATGCAGCGGCTGGCCGCGTTGACCGGCATCGCCGAGCTGGCCGCCGCCCGTCCGGCCGCCCGGGGCGGCTGGGAGCTGGCGCTGATCCGGCACGGCCGGCTCGCCGGGGCCGGGGTGTCCCCGCCGGGTGTCCACCCGCGACCCACGATCGCCGCGATCCGGGCCACCGCGGAGACGGTGCTGCCCGGGCACGGTCCGGTGCCGGCCGCGACCGCCGAGGAGACCGAGCGGATCCTGTCCTGGTTGGATCGTCCGGAGACCCGGCTGGTCGAGTCGACCGCCGGTTGGGCCTCGCCGGTGGCCGGGGCGGGGCGTTTCCGCGACCTCCTGACGAAGGCGGAGAACGGCGGATCCGCCAAACTCTCGACCGAACGCTCATGACCAACTGACCGATCGGACTACCTCGACTCCCTTAGTCTGTTAAAGGAGTGCAGACCTGCCCGATTCGCGGGCTCTGCTCCCGGCCGCCGGTTTCCGGTGGCCGAGGGCCGGGGTGAGGAGGTGTCCCAGGTGGACGTCGACGCCGGACACGGCGCCGCCCTGGGTGGCGCGCTCCCGACCCAGGGCGAACTGCCGCTCACCCGCCGCCTGCGTTCCCTGCTCACCTGGCCCACGGCCGACGGCGACCCGGTCACCACACTGGTCCGGGCCCACCGCGGCATCCACGCGAGCGCCGACGCCTCGGTGCTGCGCCGGGCCTACACGATCGCCGAGAACATGCACCGCGGCCAGTTCCGCAAGAGCGGCGAGCCGTACATCACCCACCCGCTGGCGGTGGCGCAGATCTGCGCCGACCTCGGCATGGACACCATCACCCTGGTCGCCGCCCTGCTGCACGACACGGTGGAGGACACCCGCTACACGCTCCAGGCCCTCCAGGAGGACTTCGGCCGCGAGGTCGCCCACCTGGTCGACGGCGTGACCAAGTTCGACAAGGCGTTCTACGGCAAGGCCGCCGAGGCGGAGACCGTCCGCAAGATGATCGTGGCGGCCGGCAAGGACGTCCGGGTGCTGGTGATCAAGCTGGCCGACCGGCTGCACAACATGCGCACGCTCGGCGTCCGCTCGGCCGCCTCCCGCGAGCGGATCGCCCGCAAGACCCAGGAGGTACTGGTCCCGCTCTGTGACCGGCTGGGCATCCAGACGCTCAAACGCGAGCTGGACGACGTGGTGCTGCTGCACCTGCGGCCGGAGGAGCACGCGCGGATCGCCCGGTTCGTGCACGACCGGCCCGGCTGGGACGCCTACCTCGCCGACGTGGTCGCCCGGACCCGGGTGGTGCTGCGCCGCAACCGGGTCGACGCCGACGTCTCCCCCCGCCCCCGGCACCTGTACTCGATCTGGAAGGACACCGTCGCCGGCGACCACGCCGCCCCGTACGACCTGCCCCGCATCGCGATCGTGGTGGACGGTCCGGCGACCGACTGCTACGCCGCGCTGGGCGCCGTGCACGGGCTCTGGCGGCCGGTGCCGGGCCGGTTCAAGGACTTCATCGCCTCCCCCAAGAACAACCTCTACCGGTCCCTGCACACGAGCGTCTGCGGCCCGCAGGACCGCACTGTCGAGGTGCTGATCCGCACCACCGAGATGCACCGCTCCGCGGAGTACGGCGTGGCCGCCCACTACCGCTTCCCCCGCGCCGCGGGCCGGGGCGCCGACCGGGCGGACGAGCTGGCCTGGCTGCGCCGGGTGCTCGACTGGGAGCAGGAGACGGTCGACCCGACCCAGTTCATGGAGTCGCTGCGCTGTGACCTGTCCGAGGCGCAGATCCAGGTGGTCGCCGACGGGCGGCAGGTGGTGCTGCCGGCCGGAGCGACCCCGGTCGACCTCGCGTACGAGCTGGGCACCGAGCGCGGCGACCACTGCCTGGCCGCCCGGATCAACGGCCGGCTCGCGCCACTGGCCTCCGAACTGGAGGAGGGCGACGTGGTGGAGATCTTCACCGAGAACGACGCGGAGAGCGGCTTCGAGGCGGACGTGGCCCCGCGCGGCCCGCGCCGGGAGTGGCTGGGCTTCGTGAAGTCCCCGCACGCCCAGATGCAGATCAACCGCTGGTTCGCCGAGCACACCGAGCCGGGCATCTCGATCGCCGACAAGGTCCGGCTCGGCCGGGCCTCGATCGGCCTGGCGTTGCGCAAGCACAACCGGGGCCTGGCCAGCGACCTGCCGTTGCTGCGGCTGTCCGAGGAGCTGGGCTACCCCGACCTGGAGACGATGCTGGTGGCGGTCTTCGACCGCACGGTCGAGCCGGACACCGTGGTCCAGCAGTTGATCGATCTGGTCGACCACCGGCAGTAGGCGGAGCCGGTCCGCGCGGGACCACTAGCTAGCCTGGACGGCATGATCCCCCGCGCGCGTGCCACCGGACGGGCCCTCGGCTACCAGATCTTCTACCGGCTTCCGGTCCCGCTGCGGCGGAGGCTGGTCCGGCTGGCCGTACCGAAGTACGTCGTCGGCGCGGTCACGCTGGTCAAGGACGCGGAGGCCACCGGCTCGGGCCGGATCCTGCTGCTGCGCCAGCCGCCCGGGTACAGCTGGACGCTGCCGGCCGGGCTGCTGCAACGCGGCGAGGCGCCGGTGGTGGGCGCGGCCCGCGAGCTGTACGAGGAGTCCGGCGTCCGCCTGTCCCCCGACGCGCTGCGCCCGGCGGTGCCGAACGCGGTGGTGCACGCCAAGGGCTGGGTCGACGTGGTGTTCGAGGCGGAGGTGCCGGCGTCGCGCACCGAGCTGAAGGTGGACGGCGCCGAGGTCTTCGAGGCCGCCTTCCATCCGCTCGACGACCTGCCCCGGCTCAGCCGCGCCACCGCCAACCTGCTCGGGTACTACGGCATCGGCCCGCGCGCCGGCGAGAACCCACCGGCCGCGTGAGCGCCCCGGTCCCGTACCCGGGCACTCCGGCGCCGGGCGTCGAGGTGTGCGCGGTGGTGCTGGCCGCGGGCGAGGGCACTCGGCTGCGCCCGCTCACCGAGCGGGTGCCGAAGGCGCTCTGCCCGGTCGGGAACGTCCCGCTGCTGGACCGGGCGCTGGCCCGGCTGGCCGGGCTCGGCCTGATCGGCCCGCGGCGGGTCGCGGTCAACGCCTGCTACCTGGGCGACCAGGTGGTCGCGCGGGTCGGCGGACGGGCCCACCTGTCGGTCGAGCCGGACGCTCCGCTCGGCACCGCCGGGGGCGTGGGCCGGCTGCGGGACTGGATCGACGGCCGGGGCGTGCTCGTGGGCAACGCCGACGCGTACCTGGCCGACCCGCAGGCCCCGCCCGGCCCGGACATCGCCGCGCTGCTGGACGGGTGGGACGGGCACGGCGTACGCCTGCTCGGCCGGCCCGCCGACGACCCGGACGCCCCCGGCACCTTCGACGGCCACGACTTCGTGGGTTTCTCGCTGCTGCCCTGGCGGCTGGTCCGCGACCTGCCGGCCACGTTCGGCGACCTGGTCCGGGCGGTGTGGCGGCCGGCGGAGGCCGCCGGGGCGCTGACAGTGGTGCCCTACCGGGGCACGTTCTACGACACCGGCACCCCGGCCGACTACCTGGCCGCCAACCTGCACGCGGCCGGACCGGACGGACTCGTGGACCCGGCGGCGACGGTGACCGGCCGGGTCACCGGCTCGGTCGTCGGCGCCGGCGCGCGGGTGCACGGCGACGTCGACCGGTCGGTGGTGTGGCCGGGCGCGACCGTCGCGGCCGGGGAACGCCTGCGTGAGGTGATCCGGGCCGGGGACTACCTGACCGTCCCGGCGGCGCGGTGAGGGGCGCGGGCTCTAGCATGGGCCTCGTCGCCGACGAACGGAGAACCGTCCCGTGATCACCGCGATCGTGCTGATCGACTGCGCCACCGACTCCATCCCCGAGGTGGCCGAGACCCTGGCCAACCTGCCCGGCGTCAGCGAGGTCTACTCGGTGGCCGGGCACGTCGACCTGATCGCCATGGTCCGGGTCCGGGAGTTCGAGCAGATCGCCCAGGTCATCGCCGGCAGCATCTCGAAGGTGCCGGGCGTGCTCAACACCGAGTCGCACATCGCGTTCCGCGCCTACTCGCAGCACGACCTGGAGGAGGCGTTCGCGATCGGGCTGGCGAACGCCGACTGACACGAGCCGGTGACCGGCCCGCCCTCGCGGGCGGACCGGCCACCGTCGACCGTGCGGTACGTCAGCTCTGGCTGGGCACCGGGGTCTCCGTGGTGCCCGGAGCGGGCTCCTCGGTCTCGGTGCCGCCCGGAGCCGGCGACTCGGTGCCACCCGGGGACGTGGTGCCGCCCGGGCTGGGCGTGCCGCTGGCGCTGGTCTGCGGGACCGGGACGCCCAGGGTCTGGGCCAGGGCCACGAGCGCGTCGTAGTGCGCCTGGAGGACCGGCAGCGCGTCCTGCGCGATCTGCACCACCGACTGCTCCGAGCCCTGCGAGATCTCGGTCTGGGTGGCCTGGATCGCCTGGACGTGACCGGCGAGCTGCGCGGTCACCCACGCCTTGTCGAACTCGGCCCCGCTGAGGTTGTTCAGCTTGTCCAGGACCTTCTGCTGGTCGGCGGTCGGGTCGGCCGGCAACTCCACGTTGAGCTGCTGCGCGGTCGACTGCACCGTCTGGTCGAGCTGGGTGTGGTCCGTCACGAACATCTTGCCCAGGTCCTTGACCTGCTGGTTCTGGCCCTTCTGCTGGGCCAGGTTACCGGCGGTGATCTCGAACAGGTTGACCTGGTGCAGCGCCTGCAGGTACTGCGTGTCCTGCGTCGACGGCTGCGCCGCCGCCTGCGCCGCGGCGGCGGGCGCCAGCCCCACGACCACCAGCGCGGCCAGCAGGCCCAGGCGTTTGATTCCCAACATTCGTTCCTCCCCCATGAGACGTCGGACCGCACGGATACCCGCCTGACCGGGGTTATTCCTGCGATTCCACCCGTCCGTGCCGGGGGCGACGGCCGCCTGCGCACCGGCCGCGCGACGTACGCGGGAGGCAACGGGACGACCGGGGCGGAAACGGCCGTGGCGCCCGCCGGATGATCCGGCGGGCGCCACGGTCAGTCGTACCCGGGAGGGTCAGCGACGGCTCTCGCCGCTGCCGATCTCCTCCCGCTCCGGCCGGGCCTCGACCGGCGGGTGCCCCGGCGAGACCGGCGCCTCGGCCGGCTTCTCGATCGGGTAGAAGAAGCCCCGGATCGCCGGGCCGAGGGCGCCGAGCCGGTTCATCTTCTTCGGCACCACCCAGCCGACGTAGTCCAGCGCCGGCGGGTGACCGTCGTGGCCCTCCGCCGAGGTGAGCGGCTGGTGGACCTCGACGAACCGGCCGTCGGGCAGCCGCTTGATGATGCCGGTCTCCACGCCGTGGGCCAGCACCTCCCGGTCGTGCTGCTGCAGACCCAGGCAGATCCGGTACGTGACGTAGTACGCGATCGGCGGCAGGATCAGCAGCCCGATCCGGCCGCCCCAGGTCATCGCGTTCAAGCTGATGTGGAACTTGTCCGCGATGACGTCGTTGGCCCCGGAGAGGGTCAGCACGACGTAGAAGGTGACCGCCATGGCGCCCACGGCGGTCCGGGCCGGGACGTCCCGGGGCCGCTGGAGCAGGTTGTGGTGCTTGTAGTCCTTGAGGCGGCGCGCCTCCAGGAACGGGTACATCGTCGACAGGCCGACCAGGATGCCCGGTAGCACGACCGTCGGCCAGAACAACGGTGGGATCACGTACCCGTCGCCGATCGGGATGCTGATCTCCCAGCCCGGCATCAGTCGGGTCGAGCCGTCGAGGAACATGACGTACCAGTCGGGCTGGCTGGCCGCCGAGACGACCCACGCCTCGTACGGGCCGAACAGCCAGATCGGGTTGATCTGGAACAGACCGCCCATCAGCGCGATCACGCCGAAGACGACCATGAAGAAGCCGCCCTGCTTGAGCGCGTAGCGCGGGAACATCCGCTCGCCGACCACGTTGGAGTTGGTCCGGCCGGGGCCGGGCCACTGGGTGTGCTTCTGCTTGAACACCAGGCCGAGGTGCACGCTGATCAGCGCCACCAGCAGGCCCGGGATGAGCAGCACGTGGGCGATGAAGAAGCGGCTGATGATGATGGTGCCGGGGAACTCCCCGCCGAAGATCGACGAGCTGACCCAGGAACCGATCACCGGGATCGACAGGATGATCGCGGAGGCGATCCGCAGACCGGTGCCGGACAGGCCGTCGTCCGGCAGCGAGTAGCCGGTGAAGCCGGCCAGGAAGCCGACCCAGAACAGCAGCGAGCCGATGATCCAGTTGGTCTCACGCGGCTTGCGGAACGCGCCGGTGAAGAAGACCCGCAGCATGTGGACCACGATCGCGGCCATGAACAGCAGGGCCGCCCAGTGGTGCATCTGCCGCATGATCAGACCACCCCGGACATCGAATGAGATGTCCAGGCTGGAGGCGTAGGCGGCCGACATCGGGGTGCCCCGCAGCGGGGCGTAGCTGCCGTTGTAGATGACCTCGGTCATCGCCGGCTCGAAGAAGAACGTCAGGAAGACGCCGGTGAGCAGCAGGACGACGAACGAGAACAGCGCGATCTCGCCGAGCAGGAACGACCAGTGGTCGGGGAAGACCTTGTTCAGCAGCTTGCGCAGGGGCGTGGCCACCTGGAAGCGGTCGTCCACCGCCCGCGCGCTCTTGGCCGGCAGCGCGGCCGCATCAAACTTTCGGCGCTTCATGGCCGCTCCCAGAAGTCGGGACCGATGGTCTCGGTGTAGTCGGACTTCGCCACGAAGAAGCCCTCCTCGTCCACCTCGATCGGCAGCTGCGGCAGCGGCCGGTTCGCCGGGCCGAAGATCGGCTTGGCGTTGTCGGTGATGAGGAACTGGGACTGGTGGCAGGGGCAGAGCAGGCGGTTGGTCTGCTGCTCGTAGAGGCTGGCCGGGCAGCCGGCGTGCGTACAGATCTTGGAGTACGCGACGTAGTTGCCCCACATGTAGTCGCCGTGGCCCTTGCGCTCGTTGGCGGCGCGCGACTTCTGCGCGTCGTCCTCCCGCAGGTGGATGAGCAGGGTGGGCGAGTCGGCGTGCACGTTGCTCACGCCGCCGTCGATGCCCGGGAACACGGTGAGCTGGCCGCCGACGCTGACGTCGGCCGGGCGGATCGGGCGGCCGTCCTCACGGATCAGCCGGATCTTCTTGCCACCCTCGGCGGGGTGGAAGCCGGTGGTGAACATCTGGTTGTCCTTGTGCGGCTGCTCGATCAGGCCACCGATCAGCGGGGCCGCGACCACCGCGCCCACCGGCGCCAGGCCGGCGAGCAGGGAGATGCCGAGCAGCGGCCGGCGGCGTACGCCCATCTCGTCGGCCAGGTAGAGCATGGTCTCACCGGTGATCTTGCGATCCTCCGGGTTGTCGACCTGGTCGTGCCGGTCCTGGATCGAGACCTCCTTGGGCAGCAGCTTCTTGCCCCAGGTCAGGATGCCGAAACCGATGCCCAGCAGCGCCAGGCCGAGGGTCAGGCCCAGCAGCGGCGTGTAGAGCTTGTCGCCGCCGCGACCCGGCTCCCACTGCCACGGCCACCAGATGTAGACGACCAGGAAGGCGGTCGCGAAGACGCCGGTCAGCAGGAACATCAGGGCGACCGTACGGGTCAGCCGGCGCTCGGCCTTGCTGCCCGGGACCACCTGCGGCTCGTAGTGGACGATCTCGATGTCGTCCCGCCGTGCGCCCTCCTGGACGATGTCGAACCGGGAGAGCCGGGGGTCGTTCACGTCGAGCGGCTCCGGGCCCTGCTGGACCTGGTGCTCGGTGTGGGTGCTCATGCCGTCACCTCGCTACGGGTGACGCCGGGGGTCGGCGCCACAGCACTGGAAGCATTGATCCGTCCGGTCACGACTTGCCCGCGATCCACAGGCTCGCGAAGACCAGCGCGACGATGCCGACCAGGAAGATCGCGAGACCCTCGGTCGACGGGCCGTAGCGGCCCAGGTTGAAACCGCCCGGGTCGCCGTCGTGCTTCAGCGTCTCCTGGATGTAGGCGATGATGTCCGCCTTCTCCTCGGGCGTGATCTGGTTGTCGCCGAACACCGGCATGTTCTGCGGGCCGCTCAGCATCGCGGCGTAGATCTGCCGGTCGCTGGCCGGCGCCAGGCTCGGCGCGTACTTGCCGGAGGACAGCGCGCCGCCGCCACCGCCGAAGGCGTGGCACTGCGAGCAGTTGATCCGGAACAGCTCGCCACCGGTGGACAGGTTGGCGCCCTCACGCAGGTCGCCGTCGGGCACCTCCGGGCCGCCGCCGAGCTCCTGGATGTACTGCCCGAGCTGGCGCACCTGCTCGTCGGTGAACTGCGGCGGCTTGCGCATGGCCTGGGCCTCCTGCCGGGCCATCGGCATGCGACCGCTGCTGACCTGGAACTCGACCGAGGCCGCTCCGACGCCGATCAGGCTCGGACCGCGGCCCTCGACGCCCTGGGCGTTGCGACCGTGACAGGTCACACAGCTCACGTCGAACAGCGCCTTGCCCTCGTTGCCTGCGGCGGTCAACGGAGGGTTGTCCTGCGCCTGCACGCCGGGGGCGAAGACGGTGTAGGCACCGCCGGCCAGCATCAGCGCGGCGAACAGCCGGACCGCGGCGCCCAGCCGGCGGCGGCCCCTGCTGCGCACTACGGGCCGCCCGCGCAGCCGCGCGAGCAGACCGCGTCGGCGGTCGTTGTCAGAAGTCATGACCTGTGTCCTTAACCGGTTGGACCTTGTCTCAGGGGACGGAGCAGCGGCGCGGTTCGTGACGCGCCAAGATCACTGGAGCCAGTAGATCATGGCGTAGAGCGCGATCCACACGACGTCCACGAAGTGCCAGTAGTAGGACACGACGATCGCCGAGGTCGCCTGGGCGGGGGTGAACCGGCCCATCGTGGTACGGACCATGAAGATCACGAAGGCGATGAGGCCGCCGGTCACGTGCAGACCGTGGAAGCCGGTGGTGAGGTAGAACATCGACCCGTAACCGTCTTCGTTGATCTTCACACCCTCGTGCACCAGGGTCCGGTACTCGTTCACCTGACCGAGCACGAAGATCAGACCCATCACGAAGGTGATCGTGAACCACCGGCGCAGAGCGTGGACGTCACCGCGCTCGGCCGCGAACACGCCGATCTGGCAGGTGATCGAGGAGAGCACCAGGATCACCGTGAACGTGGTCGCGTACGGGACGTCGAGCACCTCGGTGTGCTTCTCCCACTGCTCCGGCGCCGCCGCGCGGATGGAGAAGTACATCGCGAACAGCGCCGCGAAGAACATGAGTTCGCTGGAGAGCCACACGATCGTCCCGACGCTGACCATGTTGGGTCGGGTCAGGGAGTGGATCCGGCTCTTGTCAATGGCTGGGGCCGCAGTCACGCGGTCATTATTGCCCCTGACCGGGACCGACGATCAGCGGGGTGCCAAACCGGAAGCTTCCGTGGCCCGATCGTGGTGGTCCGCTTCGCCTGGCCTACCCTGAAAAGCGTGCTGCACGTCGATCAGATCCGCGCCGTCACCTCGGCTGTTCCGGCGACGCTGGCGGCGGGAGGCGACGGCGCCCCGCCGCCGTTCACCGTGGCCCGGGTCCTCACCGAGACCCGGCTGGACAGCTGGCTCACGCTGGGCATCGTCCTGGCCGCCGGCCTCTACCTCTACGGGGTGCACCGGCTGCGGCTGCGCGGTGACCGCTGGCCGGTCATCCGTACCGTGTCGTTCCTCGGCCCCGGCCTCGGCGGCATCGCCCTGGTCACGCTCACCGGCCTCGGCGCGTACGACACCGCCCTGCTCTCGGTGCACATGGTGCAGCACATGGTGCTGTCGATGATCGCGCCGATCTTCCTGGCGCTCGGCGCGCCGGTGACGCTGGCGCTGCGCACGCTGCCGGTGCGCCCGCGCAAGCGGCTGCTCGCGATCGTGCACAGCAAGGTGATCCGGATCTACAGCTTCCCGCTTGTGGCGTTCGCCATCTTCGTGGTGAACCCGTTCGCGCTGTACTTCACCGACCTCTACGAGTTCACCCTGCGCCACGAGTGGGCGCACGAGCTGGTCCACGCGCACTTCATCGCCACCGGCTGCGTCTTCTTCTGGCCGCTGCTCGGCCTGGACCCGCTGCCCGGCCGCTGGCCGTACCCGGGGCGCGCGCTGCTCATGCTGCTCTCGGTGCCGTTCCACACCGTCCTCGGCCTGACCGTCATGCAGAGCACCACGCTGTTCGGCGGCGACTGGTACCCGTCGCTCAACCTGTCCTGGTCCGACCCCTGGAACGACCAGGTGGTGGCCGGCGGCATCCTGTGGGCCGGCGGCGAGTTCGTCAGCGTCACCATGCTCGCCGTCCTGGTCGTCCAGTGGGTCAAGCAGTCCGAGCGCGAGGCCCGCCGGCTCGACCGCGAGCTGGACCGCCAGGAGGCCCGCCAGCGAGCCGCGGAGGCGAGCGCCTGACGGCCCCTTCCGGGGTACGCCCCGAGCCCGCCGGGCGGGGCGACAGGCCGGATGTGACGCCCGCTACGATCAGCGGGCAGCTACGAGGTGGGAGCCACGTCACGATGAGCGATCGTCTTTGCACCGTCCTGCTCTACAGCGACGACCCGAAGGTCCGCGACCGGATGCGGCTCGCCGTGGGCACCCGGCCGGCGCCCGGTATCGAGATCGAGTTCGTCGAGGCCGACGACTACAACGCCTGCGTCCGGCTGGTCGACGACTACGAGATCGACCTGCTCCTGCTCGACGGCGAGGCGACCCCGGGCGGCGGCATCGGCATCGCCCGCCAGATCAAGGACGACCGGGACGACGCACCGCCGACCTGCGTGGTGCTGGCCCGCGCCGCCGACCGCTGGCTGGCCGCGTACGCCGAGGTCGACGCCACGCTGACCCACCCGCTGGACCCGGTGCTCGCCGGCAGCACCGTGGCGGAGCTGCTGCGCCGCACCCACGCCGCGGCCTGATCCCCGGGCCTTCGCCCGCCACGGCGACGCGGCCGTGGCGCGCCCCAACCGCTTTCCTCACGCCGCTCGGGAGGCCCGCCATGGGCGAACGGACCTGGCCGCTTCTGCTCAACGCGCTGCTGCGCGGCGAGGAGCTCTCCACCGCCGACACCGCGTGGGCGATGGGCGAGATCATGGCCGGCTCGGCCACACCGGCGCAGATCGCCGGGTTCGCCGTGGCGCTGCGCACCAAGGGTGAGACCCCCGCCGAGCTGGGCGGCCTGGTCGAGGCCATGCTGACCCGCGCGGTGCCGGTGCACCTGCCCGAGGACGTACGCGCGACCGCGCTGGACGTGGTCGGCACCGGCGGCGACCTCGCGCACACGGTGAACATCTCCACCATGGCGGCGCTGGTGGTCGCCGGGGCCGGGGTCCGCGTGGTCAAGCACGGCAACCGGGCCGCCTCCTCCTCCTGCGGCACCGCCGACGTGCTGGAGCAGCTCGGCGTACCCCTTGATCTGGCGCCCGAGCAGGTGGCCCGCTGCGTCACCGAGGCCGGCATCGGCTTCTGCTTCGCCGCCCGCTTCCACCCCGGCATGCGCCACACCGGCCCGGTCCGGCGCGAGATCGGCGTACCCACCGCGTTCAACTTCCTCGGCCCGCTGACCAACCCGGCACGCCCTCGCGCGGGCGCGGTGGGCTGCTTCGACAAGCGGATGGCCCCGGTGATGGCCGCCGTCTTCGCGGCCCGGGGCGACTCCGCGATCGTGGTACGCGGCGAGGACGGCCTGGACGAGTTCAGCACCGGCGCCCCCACCCGGATCTGGGTGGCGCAGCAGGGCACCGTCACGGAGGCCGTGCTGGACGCGACGGACCTCGGCGTGCCCCGGGCCACCCTGGCCGACCTGCGCGGCGGGGACGCGGTCTACAACGCCGACGTCGTCCGCCGGCTGCTGGCGGGCGAGACCGGCCCGGTGCGGGACGCGGTGCTGGTCAACGCCGCTGTCGCGCTGGCCACCCAGGGCCCGCTCGACGGCGATCTGCACGAGGTGCTGCGGGCCAACCTGGACCGGGCCGCCGAGGCGGTCGACTCGGGCGCCGCCGCGGCAGCGCTGGAGCGCTGGCTCGAGGTGGCACGCACCGCCTGACGGCGGCATGGCGCGGGTGTTGTCGTACCCGCGTGCCAAACTACACGGGAGTTATTTTCCGTTTCGGTCTTTCCGTTTCGGTCTTCGGTCCGCCGGCCGGTTGGCTGCCCGCCTCTGCCGGTGCCCCGGAGCGAGAGGAGCCACCCGTGTCTGACCGCGAGCTGCACTGTGACACCTGCGAGGGCGTCGTGCTGTTCGAGGCGCCGCCGTGCGGCGACGGGCACGGCGCCGACTGCCCGGAGCTGATCTGCACCGGTTGCGGCGCGGCCGTGGTGATCGCCACGTTCACCTTCCGCGAGACCCGCCTGGCCAGCCGCCGCACACCCCGCCCAGCCCCCCGCTCCCGGGCAGCCTGACCCGTCCCCGCCCCGGCCCCGTCGCGCCCCGGCCCACCCGGGCCCCCTGACCCGGCCCACCCGGGCCCGCCCCTGACCCGGGCCCGCCCCTGGCCTGGCCCTGGCCCTGGCCTGGCCCTGGCCTGGCCCGTCCGGTGATTGATCAAGGAGTTCGGGTCATCCAGCGTGATCCACTCCGACCCGAACTCCTTGATCACCGCAGGATCGGCGTTCATCGAGGACGGGCGGCGACGCTGAGTGGATCTCCCGCCCGCCACCAGGTGTCGATCAAGGAGTTTGTGTCACCGGGAGCGGGGTGAGCTGACACAAACTCCTTGGTCGACAAGGTGGGTCCGGGTGGGCGCGTCGAGCGTCCAGGGCGATGGACCGCCGGGCCGGCATCGGGCGGCGACGCGGCGGCAGACAGCCGCGCCGCGCCGCCGGAGGATCGGGCGGAAGCCCAGCCGCAGCACCACCGACCGTCCGGAACCCCTCGCCGGGCGCCCTCGCCGCAGGGGCAACGCCCTGTCGATCATGAAGTTGACGGGGACAAAAGGGACCGTCTGCACCGCTAACTTCATGATCGCCGGGGCGGGGCGAGGGGGGTGGGGGTGGGGGTGGGGCGAGGGCGGGCGCGGGAGGTGGGAGGGGGAACGCCGCAGGCCCGCGGCCCTCGGGAAGAGGGGCGCGGGCCTGCGGGGTGGGTCGGGTCAGTGCTCGGCGGTACGGCGGGTGCCCGAGTAGTACTCGAACAGCAGCCCGCAGGTGGCGAAGACGACCGCCACCAGGCCCAGTCCCAGCAGCCAGAACTGCCAGAACACCAGGCCGAGACCGGCGATCGCGGCGGCCAGCGCCAGACCGAACGGCCAGTAGCTGCCCGGGCTGAAGAAGCCGACCTCACCGGCGCCGTCGGCGATCTCGCCGTCCGGCCGGTCCTCCGGGCGCAGGTCGATACGGCGGGAGACGAACCAGAAGAAGCCGCCGCACATCGCGCAGAGCAGGAAGGACAGCAGCAGCGCCACGGTGCCGATCCACTCGACGTGGCCGCCGCTGTCGGCGTACGTCCAGGCGCCGTAGAGGATCGTCGCGCCGAGGAGGAACGTGGCGATGGTCAGGAAGATCTTCCACTCGGTCTTCATGCCGAACCCCTCAGCTTCCCGCGCCGGCCGTCGCGTCGGACGGGTTGAAGTTGTTCACGTCGCGCCGGGTGTCGAACGGCTTGGTCTCGGTGGCGTACTCTTCCTCGCCGATCGCGCCGAGCGCCTCCTGGGTCGACTTGCCGGCCTTCTTGGCCGCCAGGAACTGGTCGTACTTCTCCGGCGAGACGACCCGCAGCTCGAAGTTCATGAAGGCGTGGTAGCTGCCGCACAGCTCGGCGCAGCGGCCGACGAACGCGCCCTCCTGGTCGATGCTGGAGACCTCGAACGTGTTGCGGATGTTGCCCGGCATGACGTCCCGCTTGAACAGCAGCTCCGGCACCCAGAACGAGTGGATGACGTCGCGGCTGGTCTCCTCGAACCGGATCGAGCGGCCGCTGGGCAGCACCAGCACCGGGATGACCTCGCTGGTGCCGAGCACCGAGGCGACGGTGTTGGCGTCGCGGCCCTGGCCGTCGCGGTAGTTGAACTGCCAGTTCCACTTGAACGCCACGACCTCGACGGTGACGTCCGGGTTCTTCGACTCCTTCACCACGTCGGTCTGCACGACAGCGGTGTAGTAGAAGAGCACGGAGACCACGAGGATCGGCGCGATGGTGTAGAGGAACTCCATCGGCAGGTTGTAGCGGGTCTGCACCGGCAGCTCGTTGCCGCGCTTGCGGTAGCGGACCACGCACCAGAAGATCAGGCCCCACACGAACACGCCGACGGCGAGCGCCGCGATGCAGGACGCGATCCACAGGTCGTACATGCGGTGCGACTCGGGCGTGATGCCGCCCTGCGGCCAGCCGAACCCGCCGAACGCCTTGCCGACGTCACAGCCGGTGAGCGAGATCAGCAGCGCCGCCGCGCCGAGACCGAGCCCGGCGATTCGACCAGCACCACGCCGCCGGCGTCCACCGGCCCCCGGGGAAGCGCTGTGCCGTACGGCCGAGCGCCGTACCTCCGAACTCCTTGCGACCACCTGGTCCTGCCTCCCTAGCGCGCCGCGGCGGTTGTTCTCCCTGACACCGACGGCAAAGGCGTCACCGACGGTCGCAGATTACTCGACCATGACCGGCCAGGCCGTCTTGGGGTCGCTGTCCACCCCCATCGTGGGGATCTTGGGCGTAACCGGACGATAGCGTGAGCGTCATGAGCGTCTCCCCGGTCTACCTGGACGCCGCCAGCGCGGCGCCGCTGCATCCGGTCGCGCGGCAGGCGATGCTGGCCGCCCTGGACGACGGCTGGGCGGACCCGGCCCGGCTGTACGCGCCGGCCCGCCGGGCCCGCCGGCTTCTCGACGCCGCGCGGGAGGCCGCCGCGCAGACGCTCGGCGTCCGCGCCGACGAGCTGTCCTTCACCCCCAGCGGTACGGCGGCAGCGCACGCCGCCGTGCTCGGTGGCCTGGCCGGGCGGCGGCGGGCCGGGGCGACGCTGGTGCACTCGGCGATCGAACACTCGGCGGTGCTGCACGCCGCGCAGCGGCACACGGCCGGTGGCGGCGCGGGGGTGTCCGTACCCGTGGACCGGCTGGGCCGGCTGGACCTGGACGCCTGGGCGGCGGCGGTGGCCGCGCCCGGCGTGGCCCTCGCCGCGCTGATCGGGGCCAGTCACGAGGTGGGCACGGTGCAGCCGGTGCCCGCGGCGGCGGAGCTGTGCGCCGAGGCGGGCGTGCCGCTGTACGTCGACGCGGCGCAGCTGGCCGGCCGGGCGCCGCTGCCGCCGGGCTGGTCGGTGCTGACCGCCAGCGCGCACAAGTGGGGCGGGCCGCCCGGCGTCGGGCTGCTCGTGGTGCGCAAGGGCACCCGCTGGGAGTCGCCGTACCCGGCCGACGAGCGGGAGTCGGGGCGTACCCCCGGGGTGGTGGATCTGCCGGCGGTGGTCGCGGCGGCGGCGAGCCTGCGCGCGGCGGCGGCCGACGCGGCGGCGGAGGCGGCCCGGCTGGGTCCGCTCGTGGACCGGATCCGGGCGCGGGTGGCGGCCGAGGTGCCGGACGTGGAGGTGGTCGGCGACCCGGTGGACCGGTTGCCGCACCTGGTGACGTTCTCCTGCCTGTACGTCGACGGCGAGGCGTTGCTGCACGCGCTGGACCGGCGCGGGTTCGCGGTGTCCTCCGGCTCGTCCTGTACGTCGTCGACGTTGCGCCCGTCACACGTGCTGGAGGCGATGGGGGTGCTGTCGCACGGCAACGTACGGGTGTCGCTGCACCGGGAGACCACCGAGGCGGACGTGGAGCGGTTCCTGGCCGAACTGCCCGGGATCGTGGCGGAGCTGCGGGCGGAGGCGGGGGTGACCGACCTGTGAGCGCGAGGAGCGAGCCGGACGAGGTGCTGGACTGCCGGGGACAGCGCTGCCCGCTACCAGTGATCAATCTCGCCCGGCTGGTGCCCGGCCTGCCGGCCGGCGCGGTGGTGCGGGTGCTCGCCGACGACCCGGCCGCCGCGGTGGACATCCCGGCGTGGTGCCGGATGCGCGGCCACGAGTACCTCGCCGCCCACGAGGGCCCCGCCTACGACGTCCGGGTGTAAGGAAGGGCCCCTTCTTAACGCCTCGGGTAGAGGCAGGGGCCCTTCTTAACGCCGGCCGACCGGCCGTCAGCGCAGGTAGGCGAGGATGCCCGGCAGCGGGTCGGCCGCCACGGCGGTGTCGACCACCAGGCGCGGGCCGATCAGCGGCTCGTACTCCGCCCGGCGGCGCAGCGTCTGCTCCCAGGTGCCGTGCTCCTCGGGCGGGCGGGCCTCGACCCGGCGGCGGTGCTCCGCCTCGTCGCCGCAGTGCACCTCGATCACCCGCAGTGGCACGCCGGCCCGTTCGGCCACGTCGTGCCACAGGCCCCGGGCGCTGGCGACCGGGTTCACCGCGTCGACGACCACGCTGAGCCCGAGGCCGAGCTGCACCTCGGCCAGCCCGGCGACCGCGCCGTAGGCGGCCATGCCGGGTACGTCGCCGGTGAGGCCGTAGCGGTGCAGGGCCCGCTCGACCGGGTCGACCGGCAGGACCGGGGCGCGCAGGGCGGCGCCGACCCGGGCGGCGAGCGTGGTCTTGCCCACGCCCGGTAGCCCGGCGAACGCGACGAGCACCGGACCGCCGGAGCCGGTGCGGACCTCCGGGTCCACCCCGCCGGCCGGCGCCGGGCCGGTCACAGCAGGTGCGGCCGGACGTCCTCGGCGGCCGCGTCACCGTACGACTCGGCGAGTCGCTTCACGAACAGGTCCCGGCGGACCTCGTACTCCTGGCCGCCGAAGTTCTCCAGCACGAGCGTGGCCAGCAGGCAGCCGACCTGGGCGGCCCGCTCCAGGCCGACGCCCCAGTCGAGCGCGGCGAAGAAACCGGCCCGGAAGCCGTCCCCGACACCGGTCGGGTCGACCGCCTGGATCTCCCGCGCGATCGGCACCCGGATCGTGCCGATCTCCCGGCCGGCGATCTCCACGCCCTGCTTGCCCAGCGTGGTGACCCGCACCTTGACCCGGTCCAGCAGCTGCTCGTCGGTCAGGCCGGCCTTGCTCTGCAGCAGCGACTTCTCGTACTCGTTGGTCATCAGGTAGTCGGCGCCGTCGATCAGGCCGAGCACGTCCTCGCCGTCCATCCGGGCGAGCTGCTGCGACGGGTCGGCGACGAAGGAGTAGCCGCGGTCCCGGCACTCCCCGGAGTGCCGGATCATCGCGGCCGGGTCGTTGGCGCTGACCAGCACCAGGTCCAGACCGCCGAGGCGCTGCGCCACCGGGGCCAGCTCGATGTTGCGGGCCTCGCTCATCGCCCCGGCGTAGAAGGAGGCGATCTGGCACATGTCGGTGTCGGTGGTGCAGACGAAGCGTGCCGTGTGCGCGACCTCGCTGACGTGCACCGAGTCGCAGTCGACGCCGTGGCGCTCCAGCCAGGAGCGGTAGTCGGCGAAGTCGGTGCCGACCGCGCCGAGCAGCACCGGGCGCAGCCCGAGCTGGGCCATGCCGAAGGCGATGTTCGCCGCGGTGCCGCCGCGCCGGAGCACCAGCTCGTCGACGAGGAAGGACAGCGAGACCTTGTCGAGCTGGTCGGCGATGAGCTGGTCCGCGAAGCGGCCGGGGAAACTCATCAGGTGGTCGGTCGCGATCGAGCCGGTCACGGCGATCTTCATGTCAACCCTCGGGGTCGGGAGCACGGCGCGGTCAGCCTACCGGCCCCCGGGCCGGACGGACGGCGGTCGGTCGCCAACCGGTCGATCAGCGCACATCCGGGCGTCACGCGCAGGGGGTACGACGAAGCGGCGGGCCGCCCCGAGTGGGGTGGCCCGCCGCTTCCGGTCGGTCCGTCGACTCAGCTGAAGGAGTCGCCGCAGGCGCAGGAGCTGCCCGCGTTCGGGTTGTCGATGGTGAAGCCCTGGGCGTCGATCCGGTCGGCGAAGTCGATGGTGGCGCCGGCCAGGTAGGGGGCGCTCATCCGGTCGACGACGACCTCGACACCGTCGTAGTCGGTGACGACGTCACCGTCGAGCGAGCGCTCGTCGAAGAACAGCTGGTACCGCAGGCCGGAGCAGCCACCCGGCTGCACGGCGACCCGGAGCCGCAGGTCGTCGCGGCCCTCCTGCTCGATCAGGGCCTTGACCTTCTGCGCCGCGACGTCGGTGAGGACGACGGTGCTGGGGGCCTTGGCCTCGGTCGACTCGGTCTGCGCTGGCGTGGTCACGTGGAAGTCTCCCTGCGCGGTATAAGGTCCGGACGCCCTGGCCAACGCCGCACGTCCGCCAGTGATTCCCGGTGTGGTCCGTCTTTCGATCGTACGCCGCCTCCGGCCTCACCACCCAGCGGCGTGACCAGCGGAACCGGTCAGCGGCTCCACTGCCGCGCCAGGCGGGCGCCGAGCGCGCGCAGACCTTCGGCCGGACGGGTCATCGCCGCGTCCACTCCCCCGTGCTCCTCGCCGCCGAAGTGCTCCACGAGGCTGTGCGCCTCGGTGACGCCGGCCGCTGCCGCCTCCCGCCGCCCGGTGCTCACCCGTCCCGCCAGCACCACGCAGGGCACGCCCCGGTCCCGGGCCGCCCCGGCCACACCGGCGACCACCTTGCCGCGCAGCGACTGGTGGTCGAACGAACCCTCGCCGGTGATCACCAGGTCGGCGGCGTCGAGCGCGGCGTCCAGCTTCACCGCGCGGGTGACCAGCCCGATGCCGGACTCGCACCGGCCACCGAGCGCCAGCACCGCCGCGCCGAGGCCGCCTGCGGCGCCGCCGCCGGGCAGCGCGCCCAGCCCGGACGGGCAGCCGGGCAGCCGCTGCGTCAGCACCTCCGCCCAGCGGGTCAGCGCGGCGTCCAGCAGCAGCACGTCGGCCCGGTCGGCACCCTTCTGCGGGCCGAAGACGCTGCTCGCGCCGTGCAGCCCGAGCAGCGGGTTGTCCACGTCGGTGGCGGCGACGAGCGTCGCGCCGCGCAGCCGGGGCTCGCCGTCGAGCGCGGCCACCCCGGCGAGCGCCGCGCCGCCGTACGGCAGGGCCCGGCCGGCGCCGTCCAGCGGCGTGACGCCCAGCGGGACGAGCATTCCGGCGCCGCCGTCGTTGGTGGCCGAGCCGCCCAGCCCCACCACCACGGTCCGCGCGCCCGCCTCGACCGCGGCGGCCACGAGCAGCCCCAGCCCGTACGAGGTGGTCGCCTTCGGGTCGCGTTCGGCGGCGGTGAGCAGGTGCAGCCCGCACGCCTGCGCGCTCTCCAGGTACGCGGTGCCGTCGTCGGTGAGCAGGATCTCACCGGCGGCCGGGCGGCCCAGCGGATCGACCGTGGGCACCGGCACCCGGCGCCCGCCGAGCGCCCCGGCGAGCACGTCGACGAACCCCGGCCCGCCGTCGGCGAGGGGCCGGAGCAGCAGGTCGTCGCCGGGGGCGACGTCACGCCAGCCGTCGGCCACCGCGGCGGCCACGTCGGGGGCCGGCAGCGTGCCGGCGAACTTGTCCGGGCAGAGCAGCACGCGCATGCGCAGCAGTGTGGCAGGCCACATCGGGGACGGCTGCGCGGCGGTCGCGCTGTGGGACCATGGGGACGTGACTTCGACCTGGGTTGAGCCGTCCAACACCGCCACGGCGCTGCTGCTCCTCGGCCGCGGCAGCGACCCCGCCACCGAGCGTGGCGTGGAGTGTCCGGGTGACCTCCCCGCGCCGAGCGACCCGGGCCTGGTGGCCCGCGCCGCCGCCGCGAAGGCCGCGCTCGGCACGAAGGTGTTCGTCCTGGGCCACCACTACCAGCGCGACGAGGTGATCCAGTTCGCCGACGTGACCGGCGACTCGTTCAAGCTGGCCCGGGAGGCGGCCGCCCGCCCGGACGCGGAGTACATCGTCTTCTGCGGCGTGCACTTCATGGCCGAGAGCGCGGACATCCTCACCTCGGACGCGCAGAAGGTGATCCTGCCCGACCTCGCCGCCGGCTGCTCGATGGCCGACATGGCGGTGCTGTCGCAGGTCGAGACCGCGTGGGACACGCTCACCGACCTGGGCATCGCGGCCGACACCGTGCCGGTGACGTACATGAACTCCTCGGCCGACATCAAGGGCTTCGTCGGCCGCAACAGCGGTGTGGTCTGCACCTCGTCGAACGCCAAGCGGGCCCTGGACTGGGCCTTCGAGCAGGGCCGCAAGGTGCTGTTCCTGCCCGACCAGCACCTCGGCCGCAACACCGCGGTGCTGGAGATGGGCTTCTCGCTCGACGACTGCGTGCTCTACGACCCGCACAAGCCGAACGGCGGGCTGACCCCGGAGCAGCTGCGCGACGCGAAGATGATCCTGTGGCGGGGGCACTGCTCGGTGCACGGCCGCTTCACGCTCGACAGCGTCGACGACGTACGCGAGCGGGTGCCGGGCGTGAACGTGCTGGTGCACCCGGAGTGCCGCCACGAGGTGGTGAACGCGGCCGACCTGGTCGGCTCGACCGAGTTCATCATCAGGACCATCGAGGCGGCCCCGGCCGGCTCGGCGTGGGCGGTGGGCACCGAGCTGAACCTGGTACGCCGGCTCGCGCTGGCCCACCCGGACAAGCAGATCATGTTCCTCGACCGGGCGGTCTGCTACTGCTCGACGATGAACCGGATCGACCTTCCGCACCTGGTCTGGGCGCTGGAGGAACTGGTCGCCGGGCGCGTGGTCAACCAGATCACGGTCGACCCGGAGACCGCCCGACACGCCCGGTCGGCGCTGGACCAGATGCTCGCCCTTCCGGGAGCCTGATCACCATCGGTGACCTTGCTGGCACGGAAACGCACCGGACACCCCGGTTCGTGCCCTCGCTGGCGATGTGACCGATTCCATTCCCGTCACGGAGGGCTATGCTGCCGGGGCGACGACACACGCGGCCCGTTTTCCCATGACCGCGTTCCGGGTAGCGATGAACTTCGTGCACCCATCACTAGACACGGCAGTACCCAACGCGCTGGAGGTTGCGTTGACCGACGACGTCCTGGTCGTACACGGAGGCACTCCGCTTGAAGGGCGGATCCGCGTGCGCGGCGCGAAGAACCTGGTGTCCAAGGCGATGGTGGCCGCCCTGCTGGGCGACACACCCAGCCGGCTGTTCGACGTGCCGCGCATCCGTGACGTCGAGGTGGTCCGCGGTCTGCTCGGCCTGCACGGCGTCAAGGTCAGCGACGGCGACGAGGAGGGCGAGCTCGTCTTCGACCCCACGAACGTCGAGAGCGCCAGCACCGACCAGATCAACGTGCACGCCGGGTCCAGCCGGATCCCGATCCTGTTCTGCGGTCCGCTGCTGCACCGGCTCGGCCACGCCTTCATCCCCGACCTGGGCGGCTGCCACATCGGCCCGCGCCCGATCGACTTCCACCTCCAGGCGCTGCGCGAGTTCGGCGCCACCGTCGAGAAGACCCCGGAGGGCCTGCACCTGTCCGCGCCGAACGGGCTGCACGGCACGAAGTTCGCGCTGCCGTACCCGAGCGTGGGCGCCACCGAGCAGGTGCTGCTCACCGCGGTGATGGCCGAGGGCGTCACCGAGCTGCGCAACGCGGCGGTCGAGCCGGAGATCATCGACCTCATCTGCGTGCTCCAGAAGATGGGCGCGATCATCAAGGTGCACACCGACCGGGTGATCGAGATCCAGGGCGTCAAGAGGCTGCACGGCTACACGCACCGGCCGATCCCGGACCGGATCGAGGCGGCCAGCTGGGCGGCGGCGGCGCTGGCGACCCGCGGTCACGTCGAGGTGCTGGGCGCCCAGCAGGCCGACATGATGACCTTCCTGAACATCTTCCGGTCGGTCGGCGGCGAGTACGAGGTCACCGACCTGCGCCCGCCGCGCGGCGGCAGCCCGGGCCAGGAGGGCGGCATCCGGTTCTGGCACCCGGGCGGCGAGCTGAACGCGGTGGCGCTGGAGACCGACGTGCACCCCGGTTTCATGACCGACTGGCAGCAGCCGCTGGTGGTCGCGCTCACCCAGGCCCGGGGCCTGTCGATCGTCCACGAGACCGTCTACGAGCAGCGGCTCGGCTACACCGAGGCGCTGAACACGATGGGCGCCAACATCCAGGTCTACCGGGACTGCCTCGGCGGCACCCCGTGCCGCTTCGGCCGGCGCAACTTCAAGCACTCCGCGGTGATCGCCGGGCCGAGCAAGCTGCACGCGGCCGACCTGGTCATCCCGGACCTGCGGGCCGGGTTCAGCCACCTGATCGCGGCGCTCGCCGCCGAGGGCACCTCCCGGGTGTACGGCGTGGACCTGATCAACCGTGGCTACGAGGACTTCGAGGCCAAGCTGGCCGACCTCGGCGCGCACGTCGAGCGTCCCTGACCGTCCCGTTCCGCGCCGCGACAGCGCCCCTGTCGCGGCGCCGCGAAACGGAGGCCGCGGCCCGGTGCACCCGTGATGTGCGCCGGGCGCGGCCGGTTGGCTACCCTTGCCGCGTGCCGTCGCTGTTTCGCCGCAAGCCCGCCGACCTCGTCGAGGAGTCCGTCACCACGGTGACGGCCGACGAGGAGTCCGCCGCCGCCCGCCCCCGGGGCTACACGCCCAGCAAGAAGGAACTCGGGCAGGTCACGCCGAAGCGCCCCGTCGCCGGCCGCCGGGCGACCGCGCCGGCCAAGCCGCTGACCAAGGAGGAGGCCCGCGCGCAGCGCCGCGCCGCCCGCGCCGAGGCCGCCGCCGAGTTCCGCCGCGAGGGCGGTCCGCGTGACCGGGGCCCGGAGCGGCTGCTGGCCCGCAACGTGGTCGACTCCCGGCGTACGATCGGCACCTGGTTCTTCGGCGGCGCGCTGATCGTGCTGTTCGGCTCCAACCAGGCCATGCCGCCGATCGTGCGGCTGCTGTCGAACGTGCTCTGGGGCGCGCTGGCGCTCGGCGTGCTGATCGACTCGGTGCTGATCTCCCGGAAGATCAAGCGGCTGGTCCGCGAGCGCTTCCCCAAGAGCACCGAGAAGCTCGGCTCGCTCTACTTCTACGCGATCATGCGGTCGATCACGTTCCGCCGGATGCGCGCGCCCGCGCCCCGGGTGAACATCGGCGACAAGGTCTGACCGGGGCGACCCGGACCGATCGGCCCCTTCCCGCTCCGGCGGTGAGGGGCCGTTCTCGTACGGGGCCGATGCCGCCTCAGGCCACGCCGAGCAGGCGCAGCACCGCGGTGGTGGCCGCCGCCGCGACCACGACCAGCACGAACGGCGCCCGGCGCCAGGCCAGCAGCAGGCCGACGAGCACACCGGCGGGACGGGCGTACCCGGCGAAGCCCCCGGCCTCGGTGAGCGCCGCGGTGGCGGCGAGCGCGGCAAGCAACGTGGCGGCGCCGACCGGCAGCAGGTGACGGGCCCACTCCGGCAGGTCGAGCCGGTCCCGCAGCAGTACCCCGGCGACCCGGAAGCCGTAGGTGCCGGCGGCCAGGGCGAGGATCACGGCGATCAGCACGAGACCTCCCCGGCCCGCACACTCCGACCGTTGCCCGTCTCGTCAGCGGTCTCGGGCGGCGCGGCGGGTGGGCGGCGGCGGGCCAGCAGGGGCAGGGCCAGCGCGGCGAGCGCGAGCAGCACCGGCAGCCCGGCCGGCAGCAGCGGGGTCGCCAGCACGGCCAGGCCGGCGCCGGCGAGCGCCACCCGGCGGGTCTCCCGGTCGCGCAGGCTGGGCAGCAGCAGGGCGGCCAGCCCGGCCGGGAACGCGGCGTCGAGTCCCAGGGCGGCCGGGTCACCGGCCGCGCCGCCGGCGAGCACGCCGACCGCGGTGCCGGCGTTCCAGGCCAGGAACAGCAGCACCCCGGCGAGCCAGAACGCCCGGCGCCGCTCCGGCCCGGCCGGGCGGGCCAGCGCGAACGCGGTCGCCTCGTCGGTCATCAGGTGGCTGCCGAGCAGCAGCTGCGTGCGCCGGGAGCCCAGCGCACCGCCGAGGGCCAGGCCGAACGGCAGGTGCCGGGCGTTGAGCAGCAGGCCGGCGAGCACCGCCGCGAGCGGGCTGCCGGCCGCGACGAGCCCGACGGCCATGAACTGGGCGCCACCGGCGTAGACGAGCGTGGACATGGCGAGCGTGGCCCAGGCGGGCAGGCCGGCGGCCACCGCCACGGCGCCGAACGACGCGCCCACGGCGAGCATCGCCGCGCCGATGGCGGCGACGTCGCGGAGCACCCCGGCGTCGCCCGTTCGGTATGCCGTACGCATGTCCATTATCCTGAACGGGAGCACGCTGGTTCGTCAAACCGAACAAACCGACCGATGGAGCGAACACATGGCGATCGACCCCGCTCCCCCACTCGCCACCATCGCCGCCTCGCTGCGCCGCGAACGCGAGCGGGCGGGCCTGTCGCTCACCGAGCTGGCCCGCCGCGCCGGGATCGCCAAGTCCACCCTGTCCCAACTGGAGTCCGGATCCGGCAATCCCAGCGTGGAGACGCTCTGGGCGCTCGGCGTGGCGCTGGACGTACCGTTCAGCCGCCTGGTCGAACCGCCCACCGCCGCCGTCCGGGTGGTCCGCGCCGGGCAGGGGCCCCGGATCCGGTCCGAACACGCCGACTTCTCGGCCACCCTGCTCGCCGCCGGAGGGCCGCACGCCCGGCGGGACGTCTACGTGATGGAGCTGGAACCCGGTGCGGTACGGCTCGCCGAGGCGCACACCCCGCGCAGCGTCGAGCACGTCGTGGTCGCCGCCGGGCGGATGCGGGTCGGCCCCGGGACCGACCTGGTCGAGCTGGAGCCGGGCGACTACGCCACCTTCCCCGGCGACACCCCGCACCGGTACGAGGCACTGGCCCCCGGCACCTTCGCCGTACTCGTCATGGAGCACCCGTGACCGCGGACGCCGCGCCCCCGGCCGGCGCCCGGTAGAGCCGGGTCACCACCTCCTCGATGTCCGGCTCCACGATCGAGATGTCCCGCAGCGTGGTCAGGCCGGCCAGCCCGGCCACCACCTCGGCGACGGTCGCCCGTTCCAGCGCGAAGACCAGCCGCCGCCCGTCCGCCTCCACCCGCTGCACCGGCGCGCCGGGCAGCACCGGCGGCTCGGGCAGCGCCGCGTCCAGCTCGGCGACCACCATCCGGCGCGAGCCGTACCGGCGGTGCAGCTCGGCGATCGACCCGTCGTGCACCACCCGCCCGTGGTCGATCACCACGAGCCGCCGGCACAGCCGCTCGATGTCGGCCAGGTCGTGCGTGGTGAGCACGAGCGTGGTGTCCCCGGCCCGGCCCAGCTCGGCCAGGAAACCGCGCACCGCCTGCTTGCTCACCACGTCCAGGCCGATCGTCGGCTCGTCCAGGAACAGCACCTCCGGGCCGTGCAGCAGCGCCGCGGTCAGCTCGCCGCGCATCCGCTGGCCCAGCGAGAGCTGCCGGACCGGCGTGTCCAGGAACCCGTCCAGGTCGAGCAGCTCCCGGCAGCGGGCCAGCCGGGCCGCGTGCGCGCCGGCCGGCACCCGGTAGACGTGCCGCAGCAGGTCGAACGAGTCCCGCAGGGGCAGATCCCACCAGAGCTGCGAGCGCTGCCCGAACACCACCCCGATCCGCAACGCCAGCCGGGTCCGGTCGGCCACCGGGCGCAACCCGCACACCCGGGCCCGCCCCGCCGACGGCGTCAGCACGCCGGTGAGCATCTTCAGCGTGGTCGACTTCCCGGCGCCGTTCGGGCCGATGTAGCCGAGCATCTCGCCGCGCTCCACCCGCAGGTCGACCCCGTCGACGGCGGTCACCGTCCGCTTCTCGCGCCGCAGCGGCCCGGCCTTCACCCGTACCGTGAACTCCTTGCGCAGCCCGTCCATCTCGATGACGCTCATGACCCCGTACTCCGGTAGTGACGGACCCCGACGCGCCAGGCCAGGGCGGCCAGCGCCGCCGCGACCACCGCGACGCCCGGCGCGGCCCAGCCCGCCCAGGGCGGCAGGCCGAGCGGGTCGGCGCGGCCCAGCAGCGCCAGCGCCGGGTGATAGCTGACGAAGGCGAACCCCATCCCGTACGCGAACAGCGCGCGGAACCAGCCGCCGTAGACGGTGATCGGGTACGAGGTGAAGTCGCGCCCGCCGTAGGTGACCGCGTTGGCCAGCTCGCCGGAGTCGACCCAGTAGAACGACACGGTGGCGGTCAGCACGAAGACCGAGCCGAAGAAGACCACGGCGGCCATCGGGGCGACCACCGCCAGCGCGATCCGGCCCGGCGTCCAGTCGATGCCGGCCGAGACGAGCGCGAACAGCAGCACGGCGAGCCCGAACACGGCCCGGGACAGCTTGCGCAGCGGCAGGTCCATCAGCAGCAGTTGCGGCAGCGCACCGAGCGGGCGTACCAGCACGGCGTCGAAGAGGCCGGTGCGCACGTACCGGGGAAGCCGTTCGATGTTGCCGACCAGCAGGTCGGCGGTGGCGAAGCCGCACGACGACAGGCCGACCACGACGAGCGTCTCGCGCAGCGTGAAGCCGCCCAGCTCCCGCGTCACACCGAAGATCACCAGGACGGTGACCACGTCGAACACGGTGGCGCCCACGTTGCCGACCAGGTCCACCACGAACGAGGTGCGGTACGCCGCCTGCGAGCGCGCCTGCGCACCGAGCAGCGCCCGGTACGCCCGCAGTTCACCCGCGCGCTCAGCCACCCTGGGCGCGCTGCCGCCCTCAGCCACCCTGGGCGCGCTCGCGCGCTCAACCACCCTGGACCACCAGGCGGCGCTCGGCGCGGCGCTGCACCAGCCGGCACAGCGCCAGCAGCAGCACCGCCCAGCCGGCCTGCACCCCGACCAGGGTGAGACCGGTGGCCATCGGCTCCCGCTCGACGAGCACGTCAAGCGGCACCTGGAGGATGCTGGGGAACGGGGTGGCGTACCGCAGGACCGCCTCCAGCGGGCCGGGCAGGAAGCCGAGCGGGAAGTAGAGCCCGGCCAGCACACCGGAGCCGAGCGTCCACAGGATCATCGGGCCCCGGACGTCCTGCAACCAGTACGCGGTGGCGTTGACCAGATAGCGGCAGCCGAAGCAGACGACCACCGCGAGCAGCGCGGAGAGCAGGAACAGCGGCACCGTGGCCCAGTGCCGGGGCACGTACACGGCGAAGAAGAACGGGCCGATCACCAGCGGCGGCACCAGCCGGGCCAGCGACGCGAACCCGGCCCGGCCCAGGTCGGTGGCCAGGTAGCTGGTCACCGGGTGCACCGGCCGCAGCAGGTCGGCGGCCACCTCGCCGGTACGGATCCGGTCGGCCAGATCGGTCCAGCCCCAGACGGCGATCACCGCCAGCAGACCCTGGCCGGCCCAGACGAACGTGGCGAGCTGCGCCCGGTCGTAGCCGGCCACGGTGCCCGCCGCGCCCGTCGCCGCGAGGAAGATGTAGCAGCGCAGGAAGCCGAACACGGTATTGGTGCACAGCCCCGCCACGGCGGCCTGCCGGTAGGTCGCGTGCCGCCGGAACCCGGCCGCCGCGATCGCGCCGAATGTCCGAAACCATGGGGTAACGTGTGCGCCGGTGGGTGGTGCCACAGTGGCGGTGACCGAGCCCACGCCGTTACCCTCCTTCCGCAGCCACGACGTGCTGGACCGGGCGACTGTACCGGCACGTCCGGCGCCCCAGCGCGAGAATTTCCAATGAGGTGACACCGCCGTGAGCGAGCGACGCGAGCCGGCCCCGGGGCCGTCCCGCGCGAGCGGCGGGAGGGGTTGCCGATGAGCGGCTGGGGCAGCTGGCGCGAGCCGGCCGAACCGGCCTGGGCCGCCGAGCCCACCCACGAGTGGAAGCCGCAGTTCCCCGGGCAGCGCTACCCGGGTGACATCGGCATCGAGAACCTGACGGCGCGCCCTCGCGCCGTGGTCGGCCGGGCCGAGGTACGCCCGGTCAGCCCCGCGCCCGACGTGGACACGTACCCGGTGAGCCCCGCGGGCTCCGGGCCCCCGGGGCACGAGGGCGGGCGCCCGGTGAGTCCGGCGGGTCCACACGACGCCTACCCGGTCAGCCCGGCCGGCGGTCGCGACGCGCACCGGCCCGGCCCGGCCGGTGTCCCGGACGCGTACCCGGTCAGCCCGGCCGGCCCGCACGGCGCATACCCGACCAGCCCGGCGGCCCCGCGCGAGGCGTACCCGATCAGCCCCGCGGTCCCACCCGGCGTGCACCCGACCAGTCCGGCCGGGCCACGTGGCGCGCATCCGGACGGACCAGCAGGGCCACGCGGCGGGCATTCAGCCGGGTCGGCCGGACCACGCGGCACGTTCCTGGACGGGCCGGCCGCCTCGCGCGGGGCGTACCCGATGGGTGCCGCCGGTCCCGGCGGACAGCGCCCCGCGGGGCCCGACGAGCGGCGCGGGCATCCCGACGGCCCCGGCGCGTACGGCCGCCGGCCCCACCGCCCCGGTCCGCCGCCGGAGCGGCTCGACCAACGCTGGGTACACCCCGACGGCCCACCGCGCCGGGCCGCCCAGCCGGGCTGGATGCCGGAGCCGAACGAGACGCCGCACCCCGCCCCGCGCCGGACCGACCGCCCGGCGGACGGCAGGCGCACCCCGGCCGACGGTCGTCCGGCGGCCTCCGGCGAGCGATGGGGCACGCCACCCGACGCCCGCCAGGACCACTCCCCCGGCGGGCGTCGCGAACCCCTGCCCGACGGGCGCCGCGGCCCCTTCCCGGAGCCGTCACCGAACGATCCCGGCCGTGGCCGGCGCGCTCCCGGCATCGACCGGCGCGACGATGCCGTGCCACCGCCGGAGCGGAGCGCGGCAGGCTGGAGCGAGCCGGGCCGCCGTGAACCGGCCTGGAGCGACCCGGGCCGGCGTGATCCCGGCTGGGGCGGGCCGGGCCACGACGGACGGCGTGAACCCGGCCGTGACGGCTGGCGAGAGCCCGGCCCTCGTCCCCCGGCGGACCGGCGCGAGCCGGCGGACAGCCGATGGGACGGGTACGCGCCGGGCCGTGAGGCCGCCGCGTACCCGGACACCCAGCGCCGGGCGCCGGAGAACGGGCGACCCGCGCGGCAGGGCGAGCCCGACCGGTACGGCGCACAGGGACACCGTCCGGCTGACCCGCACGCCACCGCCCCAGCCCGTCCGGGCGCCGACCAGCGTTGGCAGCGCCCACCGGCCGACCGGCCCCGCCCGCACCAGGGCGAGTGGCCCATCGTCGAGCCGCGCCCCCGGCCGGAACCCGACGCGCACCGGCCGGACGAACGGCACCGCCCGCCCGTGGACCGGCCGGTACCGTCCCGGCACCCGATGCCGCCCGCCGACGACTCGCGCCGCCCCCAGCAGGACGGTTCCGTCCGCCCGGATCCGCGCGACGCTCGGCCTGCCGGTCCGGGCGCCCAGCCCGACGGCGCCGGTCCGCGTACGCAGCCCCACGCCACCCGGCCGCCCACCGCCCCGTCCCGCCCGGACACCGCCCCGTCCCGCCCCGAGGCCGGCCGAGCGCAGCCGGAGCAGGACCGTCGCCGGCCAGACGGGGTCGCCGCGCGTCCGGATTCCCGGCCGCAGCAGTGGCCGGTACGGCCCGACGAGCGCCGTCCGGCATCCCCGGATCAGACCGCCGCGCGCTCCGACGAGTCCCGTCCGGCATCGCCGGATCAGTTCGCCGCGCGTTCGGGCGAATCCCGGACTGCCCGGCCGGATCAGACGGCCGCACGCTCGGACGAGCCCAGGACGGCGCGGCCGGACGAGCGCCGGACGCCGCCGCAGGCACCGAGTACGGCACGGCCCGGGCAATGGCCGGACGCTCATCCGGTCCGAGCCTCCGACAGCCGGAGCACGGCCCCGGCCGAGCCGACCGGACGCCCGCGCGCCGACGACCGTCCCCGTCCCGCCCCGGCTGCGCCCGATCCGCTGTCGGCACAGCGCGCGCCCGTGCGTCCCGGCGACGGCGCGCCTTCGGGTTCCACGTCCGGCGTGCCCGCCTCCGTGGGTCCGGTGGCCGGCGCACCCGTCTCGGGGATGCCGGATTCCAGCAGGCCCGTCTCCGGCGCGCCCATCTCGGGCGCGCCGGTTTCCAGCGCACCGTTCTCGGGCACGGTCACTCCCGCCGCGCCGGTTGCCGGCACGCCCAGCGGCGGTGCGCAGACTCCGACCGGCACCGGACGGGCGGAGCGAAGCGCGGAGCCCGCTCGCCCCACGCCGTCGCAGGGCCGGCCCGAGGAACGGCCGGGCCCGCCTCCGGCCGATCCGGTCCAGCCGGCCCAGGCCGCGTCGGCCCGTCCCGCGCCGCCCGCCTATCCCGGCCCCGCCCCTGCCCGGCCGACCGCGCCACCACCGGTCGTCCCGGCGATGCGCCCCGCCGACCCGGAAGCACAGGCCGCTCGACCCGCGGCGGTCCCCGGTACCCGCCCCATTCCGGGCACGGACGCCCACCGTGTCGAGGCCGGCGCTGGAGCGACGCCCGACACGGGTGCCCGGGCCGTCCCCGGCACGGATGCGGATCGTCCCGTAGCCGAGCCGCGTCCCCGAACCACGCTCGGCACCCCGACTCCGCCAGGCACGGACGCCGGTCGGCCCGGGGCCGATGCGGACGTTCGAGCCGCGGAAATCGACCGCCCCGGAGCCGGCACGGGCGCGCGACCGGAGTCCCGCACGGACGGAGGCCGGCCCGATGCCGAGGTGGACGCCCGAGCCACGTCCGGCACGGACGCCGGCCGTCCCGAAGCCGACACGATCGCTCGGCCCACGCAGGGCACGGACCGTCCCGAAGCCGACGCGGCCGCTCGGCCCACGCAGGGCACGGACCGTCCCGAAGCCGACACGATCGCCGACCGGAGCGACGAGCCGTCGGAGAACGGCCGCGCGGAGAAGACACCTCCGCCCGCCCACGATGCCGAGACATGGTTCCGCCCAGCCCAGCCCACGGGAACCCCGGAACCGCCAGAGATCTTGGAAGATTCCGGCCCTTCTGGGGGCCGTTCCGTACCAAGATCTCTGCCCGGTCACGCTCCCGTGCCGGGGCCGAGCGCCGGTCCGGCGCGAACGTCCACTGCCGACCCGGCCGAGGCCGCAACGACCACCGGCTCACCGGCCGCAGCCGTGGACACGCCGACCATCCCGGAAGTCGAGCGGACGACGGCAGTGGCCGGCACCCCCGCCACCGAATCCGGCAGGTCGGCCGTTGTTCCCGAGCCGCACGTCGCGGTGGCGGCGGCACCCGGCCTGCCCGGCTCCGGTCCGGAGCGCACTCCGACCGATGTCTCCTCCGGCACCGCCGATGTCCGTCAGGACGGCGCGGCACAGCAGAGCACCACCGACGAGACGGCACGGGAGACCATCGCCGAGGACGCGGCCGAGGAACCGACGGCGATCGACGGCACCACGGGTGCCGGCTACGACGGGCCCGTACCGCCCGCTTCCCAGCAGGCCGACACGACGGCCGGTGCCGGCGACGCCACGCCCGCGCAGCCTTCGCCCACCGCTGACGGGATCGCCGTCACCGACAGCGCACCCGCCGAGCACGCCGGCACCCCGGCCGGCACCGAGGGGCCTGACGAAGCGCCGCTCGTCGGCCCCCCTCCGACCGACACCGACCACAGCGAGACCGCCGGCGACGGACCAGGGCTCGACCACGACCACGACCACGACCACGCCGCGCCCGCGCAACAGGGACAGGCGCAGGCGCAGGCGCGGACCCACACCGACGACGGCGAACCGACCCCGGCCGGCACCGGCCACGCCGACGACGCGCAGGAACCGCGTACCCCGGAAGAAGCCGGGACCGACGACGGCGCGGAACCGGCGGCGGACGCCGAGCCGCCGCCTCCGGTCGACCCGGAGCAGGCGCTCGCCGCGGTCGGCTGGGAACTGGATCCGCGTACGCTGCGCGAGCAGGCCCCCGACCCGGCGCAGTTGCGGGACATCCGGGACGGGCTGACCGGCAAGCTGGACACCACGCTCGACAACCGCAGCCGGGCCCGGCTGCTCAGCCTGCGGGCGGTGGCGTCCCGGATCCTCGGTGACCTGGACGACGCGCTCGGGGACGCACGGCTGGCCGTCACGTACGCGGAGGCCACGGGCGAGTTCCGGCGGACCGTGCTGGCCCACGCGCGTCTCGCCGAGGCGCTGCGGTGGCGGGGTGACCACGCGGAGGCGGACCGGCTCTTCGCCGAGGCGAACTCGCCGGAGCTGCCGGACCGGCTGCGCGCGCTGCTGCACGAGCACGCCGGGCGGTGCTGCTACGACCAGGGCCGGCTGACCGAGGCGTGCCTGCACTTCGAGCGGGCGCTGGACCTGCGACACGGCGAGGACGCGCAGCTCAACGCCCGGGTCGAGGTCGCACTGGACGCGATCGCGGAGCGGGCCGCCGCGGACGGCTTCGGTCCCCCGCCGCGCCGGCCCGAGGAGGTGCTCGGCACCCCGCGTCCGCCGGTGGCGACGTTCGACGAGGAGCGGCAGCTCTGGGGGTACGCGGACGCCGACGGCGAGATGGCCATCGCGCACCGGTACGCCGAGGCGCAGCCGTTCCACGAGGGACTGGCCTGGGTACGGCGGCCGGAGGCGTCCCGGTGGGCACTCATCGACACGTCCGGCGCGGCGCTGATCGAGGCGAACAACGGCTACCGGTCGGTGGTGCCCTTCTCGGAGGGGCTGTCCTGGGTGTCGATGGACGGCAAGGGCCGGTGGATGGCCGTCGACCGGATGAACATCGTGAAGATCCCGCCCGGGTACGAGGAGGCCCGGCCGTTCCGCAACGGCCTGGCGGCGGTACGGCAGAACGGCGGCTGGGGCGCGGTGGACCTCACCGGCGAGGTGGTGGTGCCGACCCGCTACCACCGTCTCGGCACGCCGCTCGCGGACGGGCGGGAGGTCGACGGGTTCACCGCCGACGGGCTGGCGGTGGTCGAGCTGGCCGGCCGCCGGGGCGTGGTGAACCGGGCCGGCCGGGTGGTGGTGACGCCGGCGTACGCGACGGTGGTGGTGCATCCGGTGGCGTTCCTGGTCGCGACCGAGTCGGGCCGGTGGGGCGCGCTGGACCGGCGCGGCGAGCCGCTCATCGACCCGGTGCACCCGGGCCGCGCTGCGGTGGTCGCGGAGATCAACCGGCTGCTCGCCGACGCCAGCCCGGTGCTCTGACCCGCGTCCGCCACGCCACCCGGACCGCCACGCCACCCGGACCGCCACGCCACCCGGACCGCCACGCCACCCAGGACCGGCAGCGCCCCCGCGCCGGCCGCTCACGCCGTCGGCGGAGGGCCGAGCAGTTCGATGCCGTTGCGGGCGGCGGCGTGCCCGAGCGCGGCCGGGTCGATCGGCGCCGGGTCGGGCAGCCGGCGGTGCGGCGCCGGTACGCCGGCCTCGGCGGCGAACCGCTCGAACCCGGCCGGCGTGGTGATCTGGAGCGCGCGCAACGGCTCGTCCGGACCGACCACGAAGGTGTGCGCCAGGCCCACCGGCAGCAGGACGAAGTCACCGGGACCGGCGGTGAGCGTGTCGCCGTCGCAGTGGAACCGGGCGGTGCCGGAGAGCAGGTAGAACATCTCGTCCTCGACCTGGTGGCGGTGCAGCGGCGGGGCGAAGCCGGGCGGGTTCACGAACTCGGCGACGGTGAGGCGGTCCCGGGTGTGCCGGCCCCCGGCTTTCAGCGTGCACAGGTTGCCGAGGAACCAGTACGCCTCGCCGTCGTCGGGGCCGAGCAGGTAGGGGCGGACGGACATGGCGGCCTCCGATTTCGGTGAATGCGAGAACATTCGATAGTCAGGAGTCTATTGAATACATTGTTAGTATCGCGAGGTCATGGCTGGAGTCAAGGACGGCAAGTCGACACGCCCCTACCGCTCGGCGGTGCGCGAGGAGAGCGCCCGGCGTACCCGGCAGGCGGTGGTGCGGGCGGCGACCGACCTGTTCGTGACGCGCGGCTACGCGACGACGTCGCTGGCCGACGTGGCCGCCGAGGCGGGCGTCGCCCGGCCCACCGTGTTCGCCGCGTTCGGCTCCAAGGCCGCCCTGCTGCGCCAGGTGCTCGACGAGGCGCTCGCCGGTGACGACGAGCCGGTGCCGGTGGCGCGCCGCCCGTGGTTCCAGCCCGTCTGGGAGGCGACCGACCAGGGCGCGGTGCTCGACGCGTACGCCGGGGTCTGCACGCTGATCGGCCACCGCGCGGCCGGCGCCTTCGAGACGGTGCGCCGCGCGGCCGACGAGGCGCCCGAGGTGGCCGACCTGTGGGAGACGCTGCTGCGTAACCGTCGTGCCGGCGCCGCCATGGTGGTCGACCGGCTGCTCACCCTGGACGGCCCGCTCCGGCCGGGGGCGGGCGCCGAGCGCGCGGTCGACACGCTGTGGTTCTACAACGACCCGGCGCACTACGCGGCGCTGGTGCAACGGTGCGGGTGGGCGGAGGAGAGCTTCCGGCAGTGGCTCGCCGCCCGAATGAGAGACGTGCTGCCGGCGGTGTGAGCGCCGAACGGCGTCCGGGACCGGGCAGGTCTAGGGTCAGGAGCATGGAATTCCGTCACCTGGGCCGCTCCGGCCTGATGGTCAGCGAGATCTCGTACGGCAACTGGATCACCCACGGCTCGCAGGTCGAGGAGGACGCGGCGGTCGCGTGCGTCCGCGCCGCCCTCGACAGCGGCATCACCACCTTCGACACCGCCGACGTGTACGCGGGCACCCGCGCCGAGTCGGTGCTCGGCCGCGCGCTCAAGGGCGAGCGTCGCGAAGGGCTGGAGATCTTCACCAAGGTCTACTGGCCGACCGGTCCCGGCCGCAACGACCGGGGCCTGTCCCGCAAGCACATCATGGAGTCGATCGACGGCTCGCTGCGCCGCCTCCAGACCGACCACGTGGACCTCTACCAGGCCCACCGCTACGACTACAGCACCCCGCTGGAGGAGACGATGGAGGCCTTCGCCGACGTCGTACGCTCCGGCAAGGCGCACTACATCGGTGTCTCCGAGTGGAAGGCGTCCCAGCTGCGCGAGGCGCATGCCCTCGCCCGCGAACTGCGCATCCCGCTGATCTCGAACCAGCCGCAGTACTCGATGCTGTGGCGGGTCATCGAGACCGAGGTGATCCCCACCAGCGAGGAGCTGGGCATCGGCCAGATCGTCTGGTCGCCGATGGCCCAGGGCGTGCTGTCCGGAAAGTACCTGCCGGGCCAGCCACCGCCCGCCGGCTCCCGCGCCACCGACGACAAGTCCGGCGCCGGGTTCATCGCGCGGTTCATGACCGACGACGTGCTCACCCGGGTGCAGCGGCTCAAGCCGCTGGCCGAGCAGGCCGGGCTGACCATGGCGCAGCTCGCCGTCGCCTGGGTGCTCCAGAACCCGAACGTGTCCTCGGCGATCGTCGGCGCGTCCCGGCCGGAGCAGGTGCACGACAACGTGAAGGCGGCGGGCGTGAAGCTCGACGCCGACCTGCTCAAGGCGATCGACGAGATCGTCGAGCCGGTCACCGAGCGGGATCCGGCGAAGACCGAGAGCCCGGCTCAGCGCCCGTGACGTCGCGTCGTTCCCGGGCCGGGCTCGCACCGGCCCGGGGACGACCCGGTCAGCCCTCCCAGAAGCGGATCAGGGCGTAGCTGATCTGGTACAGCTCGCGCGGCAGGCCGAGGGCGTCGCCGACGGCGAAGACCGCACCGAAGAACGCCCGGTTGATCTGCGGGCTCCACAACAGCGCGAAGAGCAGAATGAAGCCGTACGGGGCGAACAGGTCGTACATCCGCCGGTAGGCGGGGCTGAGCCAGGGCTGGAGCATGTTGCCGCCGTCCAGGCCCGGCACCGGCAGCAGGTTGAGCACGCTGGCGGTGAGCTGGAGGAACGCGAGCAGCCCGACGCCGGCCCAGAACTCCAGCGGCCCGCCCAGCTCCGGCCCCCACGCCACGGCCGCCACCAGCACCAGCGTGAACAGCACGTTCGTGGCCGGCCCGGCCAGGCTGACGAGCGTGTGCCGCAACCGGCCGGGGATGGCGTGCCGGTCCACCCAGACCGCGCCGCCGGGCAGGCCGATGCCACCGAGCAGCACCACGACCACCGGCAGCACGATCGACAGCAGCGGGCTGGTGTACTTCAGCGGGTTGAGCGTGAGGTAGCCCCGGTGCGCGATGTCCCGGTCACCGGCCCGGTAGGCGACCACGGCGTGCGCGTACTCGTGCAGGCACAGCGAGACCAGCCAGCCGGAGACGACGAAGAGGAACACGTCGAAGCCGACGTTGCCGTACCGGTTCCAGGTCATCACCCCGGAGGCGACGAAGAGCGCCACCAGGGCCAGGAAGATCGGGCTCGGCCGGAACGCCGCCCGGGGCACGCCGAGGACCAGCGGCTCGCCCGGGCGGTCGTAGCCGGTCATTCGGCCGGGGGTTGCAGGCTCATCCGGTAGTCCACCCGGTCGTCCTCGACCAGCACGACGGTGGTGACGCCGGATGCCGCGAGCTCCCGCCAGGTCTGGCCGATCCACGACTCGGCATCCGCCTGGCTCGTGAACGACTCGGCCGGCCCGTCGGCCGCGTCGCCGTTCGTGCCCTCGTACCGCCAGCTCCACGCCATGCCGCGTCTCCCCTCGCCGCCGTCGTCCCGTGGGACGCCAAACCTCCGCAAGCCTAGTCGGCCCCGCCGACGACGGCCCGCCACCACATGGATCATGCCCACCCCCACCCCCGGCCGCACCCCGCGATCCCCCGGGCCGCACCCCTCGATCCCCCGGGCCGCCACCCGCGATCTTGCGGTTTCCGCCCCGGCAGAGCGGTCATTCCCGGCATCCCGGGGGCCGCAACTGCAAGATCAGCGCGGCGAGGGGGTGGGGAGGGGACAGCGCGGGGGCGAGCTGCCCGGGACGGGGGCGGGCGAACTAAGGTACGGGCATGTCCGTTGACGGGTGGCACACCCTCCTGGTGCTCGGCGGTATCCGCTCCGGCAAGTCCGAGTTCGCCGAGTCACTGGTCGCCGACGCGCCCACGGTCCGGTACGTGGCCACCGCCCCGGCCGGGGATCCGGAGGACACCGAGTGGGCGACCCGCCTCGCGGCGCACCGCGCCCGTCGGCCGGGGAGCTGGAGCACCGAGGAGACCGCGGCGGACCCGGGCCGGCTGGTCGAGGTGATCGCCGCCGCCGGGCCGAACGAGACGCTGCTCGTGGACGACCTGGGCGGATGGGTGACGGTGCTGCTCGACCCGGCCCACCAGCCGGCCGACGACACCGCGACGATCGCCGAGCTGGCCGCGGCGGTGCGCGCCAGCACGGCCCGGCTGGTGCTGGTCAGCCCGGAGGTGGGCCTGTCCCTGGTGCCCACCACGCCGCTGGGCCGGGCGTTCACCGACGCGCTCGGCGCGACCAACCGCGCGGTCGCCGACGCCTGCGACGCGGTCGCGCTCGTGGTGGCCGGTCAGACCGCGTGGCTCAAGCCGGCCACCCCGGCGGCCCCCGCGCACGCCGTGCCGCCGGCCGCCACGTCGCCCGAGGCCACGTCGCCCGAGGCCGTGCCGGCCGACCTCGGCGCCGGGGACGTGACGCTGCCCGAGGTGCTCACCCCGGCCGCCGCCCCGGTGCCCGCCCCGGAAACGTCCAGCAGGCCCGGTACGGGCGACTGGGCCGCACCCACGATGGCGCTGCCGATGATCGCCACCGGTCTGGTCATCCAGCCGGGCATGGAACTGCCGATGCCCGACGACTACACCGGGCCGCAGGCCGTCGACCGGCTCGCCACCCTCGACATCCCCGGCGCCGGTCTCGGCGTGCTGGAGCAGGTGGTCGGCTTCGCCGCCGCCACCCAGGGCACCTCGGCGCCGCGTCCGTGGGACTCGGTGCGCGTACTGCTGATCAAGGGCGACCACGAGGGCGGCGCGTCGGCCGGCGCGGCGCCCGGCGAGTCGGCCCGCCGCGCCCGGCAGGCCCGCGCCGGCCGGGGCGCGCTGGCCCGGCTCGCCGCCGAGAACCGGGCCGGCCTCCAGATCGTCGAGGCGCCCTCCTCGGCGCCGATGGAGGACGGCCCGGCCCTGTCCGCCGACGAGGTCGAGGCGGCGCTGCGCTACGGCTGGCGGCTCGCCGAGCAGGCCGCCGACGCGGGGGTGCAGCTGCTGGTGCTGGCCGCGTGCGGTGCGGGCGCCGAGGCCGCCGCCGCGGCGGTGCTCGCGGCCACCGCCGGCGCGGAACCGCCGACGGTGCTCGGCCGGGTGGTCACCGAGCAGGGCGAGATCGACGACACCGCCTGGATGGTCCGCTGCGCGGCGGTACGGGACGCGCTGCACCGCACCCGGCGCTCCGCCCGGGAGGCCAAGGACGTCCTGGCCGAGCTGGGCGGCGGCGACATCGCGCTGGCCACCGGCGTACTGCTGGGCGCCACCGCCCGCAAGGTGCCGGTGCTGCTGGACGGACCGGTCGGCACCGCCGCCGCCATGGTCAGCCGCGACCTGGCCGGCCAGGCCCGGCACTGGTGCCTGCTACCCGACCACGGCGGCCGTCCGGGCGTGCGGCTCGCCGCCGACGTGCTCGGCCTGACCCCGCTGGTGGACCTGCGGCTCGACCTGGGCGAGGGGGCGACCGCGCTGGCCGCGCTGCCGCTGCTGCGCTCCGCGCTGACGCTCGCCGCCACGCTGCCGGTGCACCCGTCGCTGGGCGGACCCGACGACGAGGGCGGCACCGACGAACGCACCGGCGACGACGGCCGCGACGCCGGCCGGACCGAGGACGAACCGGACTTCGCCGAGCCGGAGCCGGCCGGGCCGGGACCGACCACGATCGGGGCCGACGAGCCGGTCTCCCCCGGCCGACGTGCCGACTGAGGCGCGGCTCGCCGACGGCATCCGGCTGGCGCTCACCACGTTCACCACTCTCCCGGTACGCGCCGGCCGGGTCGACCGGGCCGCCGCCGGCACCGCGATGGCGCTGGCCCCGCTGGTCGGCGCGCTGCTCGGCGCCGTACTCGGCGGGGTGCTGCTGCTCACCGGCGCGCTCGCGCCGCCCTTCGTCGCCGCGGTGGTCACGGTGGGACTGGGCGCGCTGCTCACCCGGGGCCTGCACCTGGACGGGCTGGCCGACACCGTGGACGCGCTCGGCTCGTACCGGCGCGGTCCGGCCGCGCTGGAGATCATGAAGCAGCCGGACGTCGGCCCGTTCGGGGTGGTCGCGCTCGTGGTCGTACTCCTGCTCCAGAGCGCGGTACTCGCGGAGCTGGCCGGCCGGGACGCCCTCGCCGCGTTCGCCGCGGTGGTCGCGGCCACCGCGGCCGGGCGGCTCGCCGTCGGCCTGGCCTGCCGGCGCGGCGTGCCGGCGGCCCGGCCGGAGGGCCTGGGCGCGCTCGTGGCCGGCACCGTGGGCTGGGCCGCGCCGGCGCTCGGCGCGCTCGCCGTCGCGCTGGCGGCCGTGCCCGCCGTGCCGGACCGTCCGTGGCAGGGGCCGCTCGCCGTGCTCGGCGCGCTCGCCGTCGCGGCCGGGCTCCTCCGGCACCTGGTACGCCGCTTCGGCGGCATCACCGGCGACGTGCTCGGGGCGCTCGTGGAGATCGTCACCACGCTGTCCTACCTGGGACTGGTGCTGACCGGCTGAGCGCCGGCGGTCCGGGCGGGTAGCGTTCGGGGCGAGTGCACCGGCGCGGTCGAGGGGGACGGCATGCTCATCACGGACGACTTCCTGCCGGTACCGGTGCCCGAGTCGCTCGACGCGACGTACCTGGTGCCGATCACCGGGCTGCCGAAGGTGAGCCCGAAGACCGCCGTGGAGGGGCTGGCCGGCCGGCTCGCCGAACCGGTCCACGGGCTGGCCCGGCAGATGCTCGACAGCCCGCTGATGACCGTGGACACCCGTACCGTCGACGAGTTCCCCGAGCTGCCACCGGACCTGCTCACCGCGTTCGGCGCCACCGAGGAGCAGCTGGCCCGGCTGGCCGCCGCCACCCACCTGGTGGTGGTGCAGGCGGAGTACCGGCCGGGCTGGCCGCCCGCGCACGAGTGGGCCGCCCGCGCGGTCGCCGCGGCGGTCGCCGAGACGGTCGGCGGGGACGTGGTGGACGTCTTCGGGCTCCAGTTCCTCGACCCGGCGGCGGCGCTGCGCTCGCTGCCGGACGAGCAGGGCCGGATCCGGCTCGTCGACTGGGTGCTGGTGCCCTACTCCTCGGACTCCGACGGGCTCTGGTTCACCACGAAGGGGCTGCGCCGGTTCGGGCTGCTGGAGTTGCAGGCCCAGGGCGTGCCGGACCACCTGACCCGGGCGTGGGGCGCGGTGATGACCGGCGCGGCCCGGCGGCTGCTGCGGGACTGGACCGACGGGCTGGCCGGCGAGGAGGTGCCGGCGTTCGTGCAGCTTCCGGTGCTGGCCACGGTGACCGGACACGACATCGCCGTGGCGTACGGCAACCCGGAGCAGCACGGCGCGACCGCGCCGGTGCTGCTGCGGCTGGAGCTGGACCCGGCCACCGACCCGGACGCCGACTCGTTCCTGAGCCTCAACCCGCCGCCCGGGCACCCGGGTCCGCCCGGCCGCTACTTCGCCGCGGCCTGCGCGACGCTGTTCAACGGCATCCAGCCGGACGTGCGCTACACCCGCGCCGGTGACGCGATGAGCCGCGCGGTGGAGACCGCCCGGGCCGCGCTCGGCGACATCCGGGCCCGCTTCCTGGCCGGGCGGCTGCCCGAGGAGAGCCAGCTCGTGGTCAAGTACGGCCTGCCCGGCGACGACGGCCCCGAGTACGTCTGGGCCGGGGTGACCTCGTGGGACACCCCGGAACGGATCGTCGGCGCCAGCGCCAGCGACGCCAACACCGACCCGAGCGTGCGGATCGGCTCGCCCGTGGTGGTGGAGGCGTCGGACGTGGTCGACTGGGCGGTGCTGGACGGCACCGGCGTGCTGGAGGGCGGCTGGACGCAGGCAGTCCTCGACGCCGGGGAGCGCGGCGAGGACTGACCCGCGCGGCTCAGCGCACCGAGGGCTTGACGAACGGCGGCCTGGTCAGGCGCATCCGGGCGCGGCGGCCACGGATGTCCACCTCCAGCTCGTCGCCGTCGGGCAGCTTCGGGTCGGTGTCGACCAGCGCCAGCGCGACGCCCTGCTTGAGCGTCGGGCTGAACGTGCCGCTGGTGATCGTGCCGACCTGCCGGTCGCCCGCGTACACGGCCATGCCGGGGCGCGGGATGGCCCGGTCGACGGCGGTGAGGCCGCGCAGCGTACGGGCCGGGCCGGCGGCCTTCTCGGCGCGCAGCGCGTCGCGGCCCCAGAACGCCGCCTTGTCCCAGCCCACCGCCCAGCCGGAGCGGCCCTGCACCGGGGTGATCTCCGGGGACAGATCCTGCCCGTGCAGCGGGTAGCCCATCTCGGTGCGCAGCGTGTCCCGGGCGGCCAGGCCGCAGGCGCGTACGTCGTCGGCCGCGGCGAAGATCGCGTCCCAGACGGCGACCGCGTGCCCGGACGCGACGACCAGCTCGTAGCCCAGCTCGCCGGTGTAGCCGGTGCGGCACACGGTCAGCTCCACCCCGTCCAGGGTGGCGGTGGAGAAGCTCATGTAGTCGTGCCCGGTGGGCAGGCCGAGCGCGTCCAGCAGCTCCGCCGAGCGCGGACCCTGGACCGCGAGCACCGCGTACGCCTCGTGCTCGTCGATGACGGTGACGCCCCCGGGCGCGGCGGCGCGCAGCCGGCGGGCCACCTCGGCGGTGTTGGCCGCGTTGGGCACCAGGAAGACGTGGTCGTCGGCGTGCAGGTAGGCGATGATGTCGTCCACCACGCCGCCGGTGGCGTCGTCGCAGCAGAGCGTGTACTGCGCCTGGCCGGGCGTGATCCGGCCGAGGTCGTTGGTGAGGCAGGCGTTGACGAAGTCCGCCGCGCCCGGCCCGGTGACCCGGATCTTGCCCAGGTGCGAGACGTCGAACACGCCGACGCCCTCGCGGACGGCCGTGTGCTCCTTGAGCACGCCGCCACCGGCGTACTCCAGCGGCATCTGCCAGCCCCCGAAGGGGGCGAACTTCGCGCCGAGCGCGGTGTGCCGCTCGTGCAGCGGGGATCGGCGCAGCCGGGTCTCGGCAGCGTCGGAGGTCACCTCGGTCATGGGTGGCAACTTACCGGCCCGGAACGCTGTGGTTAGCATCGGCGGGATCCCGCCGGCACGCATCGGCGGGACAGCCACGCCTCCCGGCGGGTAGGTTGCCGCCGGAGAGACCTTCATCGCCGGTACGCGACGACGCGGCCGGCCCGGCCCGCCCGGAGTAGCTTTCGTGACATCGCCCCGCACCACCCTCAGCCTGGTCGACACCGACCCCGCCGAACTCGCCGTCGACGCGATCGTGATCGGCGTGCACAGCCAGACCACCGAGCCGGGCAGCGGCGCACCCGCCCACGCCCTGCTGCTGGCCACCGGCGGGGAGAGCATCGCCGCCGCGTTCGACGGAAAGCTGACCGAGACGCTGGCCCTGCTCGGCGCGACCGGTGGCCCGGGCGAGGTGATCAAGCTGGCCACGCTGGGCACCGTGACCGCGCCGCTGGTCGTGGCCGTGGGCCTCGGCCCGGAGCCGTCGGGTGCCGCTCCGGCCCCGGAGTCGCTGCGCCGGGCCGCCGGTGCCGCGGTGCGGGCGCTGGCCGGCGCCCCGCGCGTCGCCCTGGCCCTGCCGCTGCCCGACGACGCCGACGCCCCGGCCGCGCTGCGCGCGGTCGCCGAGGGCGCGCTGCTGGGCGGCTACCGGTTCGCCGGCTACAAGACCAAGCCGCAGCCGGCCCGGCGCGAGCCGGTGGGCGAGGTGCTGGTGGCGGTGCCGGACGCGGCCGACGCGACCGCACAGGCCGAGATCGCGCGGGCGCAGGCGGTGGCCGGCGCGGTGCGGACCAGCCGGGACTGGGTCAACACCGCGCCGAACGAGCTGCGTCCCCCGGCGTTCGCCGACGTCGTCTCCGCCGCCGCCCGCGAGGCGGGGCTGGAGGTCGAGGTGCTGGACGAGGCGGCGCTGGCGGCCGGCGGCTACGGCGGCATCCTCGCCGTCGGTCAGGGCTCCGAGGCCCCGCCTCGGCTGGTGAAGCTCACCTACACGCCCGACGGCGGCGGCGGCAACGGCAAGCGGGTCGCGCTGGTCGGCAAGGGCATCACGTTCGACACCGGCGGCATCTCGATCAAGCCGGCGCAGGGCATGTGGGAGATGAAGTCGGACATGGCCGGCGCGGCCGCGGTCGGCGCGGCCATGCTGGCGGTCGCGGCGCTCAAGCCGTCGGTGACCGTCACCGGCTACCTGCCGATGGCGGAGAACATGCCGTCGGGCACCAGCTACCGGCCGGGCGACGTGATCAGCATGTTCAACGGCAAGAAGGTGGAGGTGCTCAACACCGACGCCGAGGGCCGGATGGTGCTGGCCGACGCGATGGCGCGGGCCTGCGCGGACGGCGCGGACTACCTGTTCGAGACCTCGACGCTGACCGGCGGGCAGGTGATCGCGCTGGGCAAGCGGATCGCCGGCGTGATGGGCACCCCGGAGCTGTGCGAGCGGGTGCGGGTGGCCGGCGACGCGACCGGTGAGCCGGCGTGGCCGATGCCGCTGCCGGACGACGTGCGCAAGGGCATGGAGTCCGACGTCGCGGACATCTCGCAGGTGAACGCCGGGATGGACCGGGCCGGGCACATGCTCCAGGGCGGGGTGTTCCTGCGCGAGTTCGTCACCGACGACGTGGCCTGGGCGCACATCGACATCGCCGGTCCGGGCTACCACTCGGGCGAGGCGACCGGCTACTGGACCAAGGGCGGCACCGGCGTGCCGGTGCGTACGCTCGTGCACCTGGTCGAGGACGTCGCCGCCAACGGCTGACGTGTAAGGAAGGGCCCCTTCTTAACGCCTCGCGTTGTAGAAGGGGCCCTTTTTAACACCCGCGCGCAGATAGCTCAGTACAGCTCGGGGCGGCGCTTCCGGCGCTCGTTGTAGTCGCGCATCCGCTGCGGATAGCCCATCAGCCGCACGTCGTAGATCGGGATCGCGATCCGGTGCGCCCAGCGGCGGGCCTCGTCCGGCCCGCCGACGCGGCGCCGGGTCCACTCGCCGTCGTCGGCGATCAGCATGATCGTGGTCTCGGTGACAGTCGTGCGGGGCTCGATGTACGCCTCGACGCCCTTGCGGGTCCGGACGAAGTTCTCCAGATGGTCCAGATCGGCGCGGTCGGCTGCGCGGTCGCGGCTCGCCGGGGCCGCCCGCTTGCGTCGTCGGAACAGCCCCACCGAATCCACTCCTCCCCCACCGCCGTCATCGAGGACGGTGCCAAGGGTACGTGCCATCGACGTGTCGTTGGGCACCTCGGTACGCGCCCGGTCCGTGGTGGTGACAAGATGACCGAGGTGGGGTGTGCCTGTTACTCCGCCGTAACCCCCGATGCAGTGACGCGACCTGGGAGTTGGATGTGAGCGAGCCGAACGACACGACCTTCGACATCGTCATCCTCGGAGGTGGTAGCGGCGGCTACGCGGCGGCGCTGCGTGCCGCCCAGCTGGACCTCTCCGTCGCGCTCATCGAGAAGGGCAAGCTGGGCGGGACCTGCCTGCACAACGGGTGCATCCCGACCAAGGCGCTGCTGCACGCCGCCGAGATCGCCGACCAGACCCGCGAGTCCGAGCAGTTCGGCGTGAAGGCCGAGCTGGTCGGCATCGACATCACGGCGGTCAACTCGTACAAGGACGGCGTGATCTCCCGCCTGTACAAGGGCCTCCAGGGCCTGGTGGGCGGCAACAAGAAGATCACCTTCGTGGCGGGCGCCGGCAAGCTGGTCGGCAAGAACGTCGTCGAGGTCGACGGCAAGCGCTACACCGGCCGCAACGTCGTGCTGGCCTCCGGCTCGTACGCCAAGAGCCTGCCCGGCCTGGACGTCGACGGCGAGCGGATCATCACCAGCGACCACGCGCTGACGCTGGACCGCATCCCGTCGTCGGCGATCGTGCTCGGCGGCGGCGTGATCGGCGTCGAGTTCGCCAGCGTCTGGAAGTCCTTCGGCGTGGACGTGACCATCGTCGAGGCGCTGCCCCGCCTGGTCGCCGCCGAGGACGAGGAGTCGTCGAAGGCGCTGGAGCGGGCGTTCCGCAAGCGGAAGATCAACTTCAAGGTCGGCAAGCCGTTCGAGAAGGTCGAGAAGACCGACAAGGGCGTGAAGCTGACCATCTCCGGCGGCGACACGGTCGAGGCCGAGCTGCTGCTGGTCGCCGTGGGCCGCGGCCCGACCACCGCCGGCCTCGGCTACGAGGAGCAGGGCGTCAAGATGGACCGCGGCTACGTGCTGACCGACGAGCGGCTGCGCACCAGCGTGCCGAACGTCTACGCGGTCGGCGACATCGTGCCCGGCCTCCAGCTCGCGCACCGCGGCTTCCAGCAGGGCATCTTCGTCGCCGAGGAGATCGCCGGGAAGAACCCGGCCGTGATCGACGAGGCCGGCATCCCGCGCGTCACCTACTGCGACCCGGAGCTGGCGTCGGTCGGCCTGACCGAGGCGAAGGCCAAGGAGCAGTACGGCGCCGACAAGATCAAGACCTACAACTACAACCTGGGTGGCAACGGCAAGAGCCAGATCCTCAAAACCGCCGGCCACGTGAAGCTGGTCCGGGTGGACGACGGCCCGGTGGTCGGCGTGCACATGGTCGGCGCCCGGGTCGGTGAGCTGATCGGCGAGGCGCAGCTCATCTACAACTGGGAGGCGTACCCGGCGGAGGTGGCGCAGCTCGTGCACGCCCACCCGACGCAGAACGAGGCCCTGGGCGAGGCGCACCTGGCCCTGGCCGGCAAGCCGCTGCACGCGCACGCCTGACACGACAACCGCGGCGTCCGGCGACGGGCGATGATCCCACCAGGGGAATGAAGGAGTCTGGAGAACATGCCGGTATCGGTCACCATGCCCCGGCTCGGCGAGAGCGTCACCGAGGGCACCGTCACGCGCTGGCTCAAGCAGGAGGGTGACACCGTCGAGGTCGACGAGCCCCTGCTCGAGGTGTCGACCGACAAGGTCGACACCGAGATCCCGTCCCCCGCGGCGGGCGTGCTGAGCCGGATCGTGGTCGGCGAGGACGAGACCGCCGAGGTCGGCAGCGAGCTGGCGGTCATCGCCGGCGAGGGCGAGGACGCGGGCGCGGCTCCCACCGAGAAGGCCGAGCCGGCCACCGAGCCGACGGCCGCCGCCGAGGGCACCGGCCCCGAGCCGGAGCAGGCCGAGCAGGCCGCCGCCGAGCCGGGCGCCGAGGCCGAGCAGTCGGCCGTCGAGGAGCCGTCCCAGCCCGCCGCGTCGTCGGGCGAGGGCACGCCGGTGACCATGCCGGCCCTGGGCGAGAGCGTCACCGAGGGCACCGTCACCCGCTGGCTCAAGCAGGTCGGCGAGACCGTCGAGGTGGACGAGCCGCTGCTGGAGGTCTCGACCGACAAGGTCGACACCGAGATCCCGTCGCCGGTCGCCGGCACGCTGCAGGAGATCAAGGTCGCCGAGGACGAGACCGCCGACGTCGGCGCCGTGCTGGCGATCGTCGGAGTGGCCGGCGCCGCGCCCGCGAAGCCCGAGCCCAAGGCCGAGCCCAAGGCCGAGGCGAAGCCCGAGCCCAAGCCGGAGCCCAAGGCCGAGGCGAAGCCCGAGCCCAAGCCGGAGCCGAAGGTCGAGCCGAAGCCGGAGCCGAAGGTCGAGGAGCCCACCCCGGGCCTGTCCTACAACGAGCCGGCCGCCGAGGCGGAGCAGGCCGCGCAGCCGGCCAAGGCCGAGGCGGCGGCACAGCCCGCAGCGCCGACCGCCACGCAGCGCCCGAGCGTCTCGGCCGAGTACGGCGAGGACGCCGCCGGGTACGTGACGCCGCTGGTGCGCAAGCTCGCCGCCGAGCACGGCGTGGACCTGGGCTCGATCAAGGGCACCGGCGTGGGTGGCCGCATCCGCAAGCAGGACGTGCTGGAGGCGGCCGAGAAGGCGAAGGCCGCCAAGGCAGCGCCCGCCGCCGCTCCGGCCGCCAAGGCCGAGGCCCCGGCCAAGCCGGCCGCCAAGCCGGAGCCGAGCGCCAAGCGGGGCACCACGGAGAAGCTGCCGCGGATCCGGGCCACCATCGCCAAGCGGATGCAGCAGTCGCTGCACGAGACGGCGCAGCTGACCACCGTCGTCGAGGTCGACGTCACCAAGGTCGCCAGGCTGCGGGCGCGGGCCAAGGACTCGTTCCAGGCCAAGCACGGCGTGAAGCTGTCCTTCCTGCCGTTCTTCGCGCTGGCCGCGATCGAGGCGCTCCAGAGGTACCCGATCATCCAGGCCAGCATGGACCTGGAGAGCGGGACGATCACCTACCCGGCGGCCGAGAACCTCGGCATCGCGGTGGACACCGAGCGCGGGCTGCTCGTGCCGGTCATCCACAACGCCGGTGACCTCAACATGGCCGGCATCGCCAAGCGGATCGCCGACCTGGCCGAGCGCACCCGGGCCAACAAGATCACCCCGGACGAGATGGCCGGGGCGACGTTCACGATCACCAACACCGGCAGCCGGGGCGCCCTGTTCGACACCCCGATCGTGCCGTCGCCGCAGTCGGCGATGCTCGGCACGGGTGCCGTGGTCAAGCGCCCGGTCGTGGTAAACGACCCGGAGCTGGGCGAGGTCGTCGCGATCCGGTCGATGGTCTACCTGGCCATGTCGTACGACCACCGGCTGATCGACGGCGCCGACGCGGCCCGCTTCCTCACCGCGGTGAAGGAGCGGCTGGAGGCCGGCAACTTCGAGGCCGAGCTGGGTCTGTAGATCCGAGACGGCGAGGGGGCGCGCGGCGACATGCCGCGCGCCCCCTTCGTCGTTCCGCGGGGGTCAGCCGCGCAGGTGCTCCTCGGAGACGGTCCAGAGCCGCTCGGCGGCCTCCGGGTCGCGGGCGTACGCGGCCCAGCCGGTGCGGGTGCCCGGCTGGTTCGGGCCGGCCTCCTGGCAGTCCTCGAAGTACCGGCCGCCGACGCCGTCGAGCAGCGGTGAGGTGGCGACCAGCACCGAGGTCGCCGCGCCCTGCTCCGGGGTCTTGAACGAGGCCGCGCCGCCGCCGCTCTGCGCGCGCATCCGGGCCAGCTCCTCCTCGGTGATGTAGCGCTGCAGGTTGGTCCGGATCGCGCCGGGCATCAGCGCGTTGGTGTAGATGCCGTCGTCGGCCCAGCGGCGGGTCGCCTCCACCGCGAACAGCACGTTCGCGGTCTTGGACTGCCCGTACGCCAGCCACGGGTCGTACGGCCGCTGCCGGAAGTGGATGTCGGAGAACACCACTGGTGAGCGCAGGTGCGCCGCCGAGCTGACCGAGACGATCCGCGCGCCGCCGGCCGCGGCGAGCGCCGGGCGCAGCCCGGTGGCGAGCGCGAAGTGCCCGAGGTGGTTGGTCGCGAACTGCATCTCCCAGCCCTGCTCGGTGCGCATCTCGGGTGAGGCCATGATCCCGGCGTTGTCGACGAGCATGTGCAGCGGCCCGTCCCAGGTGCTGACGAACGCGGCCACCGAGGCGAGGTCGGCCAGGTCGAGCGGGGCGACCAGGATCCGGTCGTTGCCGGTGGTGCCGGTGATGTCGTCGGCGGCGCGCTGCCCGGCCTCGGTGTCGCGGACGGCGAGGGTGACGTCCGCTCCGGCGGCGGCGAGCGCGCGGGCGGTCTCCACGCCGATCCCGGAGGCGCCGCCGGTGACGACGGCCCGGCGGCCGGTCAGGTCCAGGTCGCGGACCACTTCCAGGGCTGTGGTCTCGGCGGAGAACGGGGTGGTGACTGGTGTCGGGGTTGTCATGGTCCATCCTTGTCGACGGCGACGCGGACCGATGTCCGCCCGCTACGATGAGAAGCGGAGGATCCTCCGTTACTCCGCCAGCATAACCGGAGGGGGCTCCGGTTACCACCGTGCCGGGCTGGCGACCCGGCCGAGGGAGGAGGGCCCGTGCCCGACCGACCGCTGCGCGCGGACGCGCTGCGCAACCGGCAGCGCCTGCTGGACGCCGCGGTCCAGGCGTTTTCCCAGGACGGTCCGGAGGTAACGCTGGACCGGGTCGCCAAGGAGGCCGGCGTCGGCATCGGCACGCTCTACCGCCACTTCCCGAGCCGGGAGGCGCTGATCGAGGCGGCGTACCGCAACGAGCTGGAGAAGCTCTGCGACGCCGCCCCGGCGCTGCTCGCGGCCCAGCCCGCCGACGCGGCGCTGCGCGCCTGGATGGATCGGTTCGTCGACTACCTCGCCACCAAGCGGGGCATGGCCGACGCGCTGCGGCTGGTCATCGCCTCCGGCGCCAACCCGTACGCGCAGAGCCGCGACCGGCTGCTCGCCGCGCTCGGCGAGCTGCTCGCGGCGGGTGCCGCCGCGGGCGTCGTACGCGCCGACGTGGCCGCCGCCGACGTGCTCGCCAGCCTCAGCGGGGTCTCCCTGGTGGCGGGCGAGCCGGACCAGCGCGCCCAGGCCGGACGCCTGCTCGACCTGCTGATGGACGGGTTGCGTCACCGGCCGGGCTGACCGGAATCGGCCCGCGGCCCGGACCGGCGCTGACAGACTCGGCCGGTGGGCTCGTACGGGTGGCGGGGACGCCTGGGGCCGGCCGTGCCGGTGGCCCCGGGCGCCCGGGTCGACCGGTTCGAGATCTTCTTCGACCTGGTCTTCGTCTTCTCGTTCTTCATCATCACCCGGGCCACCGCGCTCCAGGTGACCGGCGGGGCGCTGCTGCACGCGCTGCTGGTCCTCGCCGTGCTCTGGTGGTCGTGGGTGGTGCACAGCGTGGTCGCCACCCGGGTACGCCTCGGCGAGGGCTTCGTCCCGGTGCTCATGACAGTCGGCATGGCCGCGCTGTTCACGTTCGCGCTGTCGCTGCCGCACGCCTTCCGCGACCCGCGCGGCAACGAGGCCGGGCCGATGGTCGCGGCGCTCAGCTACACCGTCCTGCGGGTGGTGCACCTGCTGCTGTACCGGCATGCCGTCCGGGACAGCCCGAACGAACGCCGGCAACTCGTCCGGTTCGCCCCCGAGGTGATCGGCAGCACCGCGCTGCTGCTGGTCGCCGCACTGCTGCCGCCGAGGATCGACGACCTGGTCTCGGCCGCGATGCTCCGGGACGTGCTCTGGGCCGGCGTCATCCTGCTCCAGTACGGCACCGGCATACTCGCCGGCACCTGGGGCTGGGGCGTCGCGTCCGCCGAACACTGGACCGAGCGGTACGACCTCATCCTGATCATCGCGCTGGGCGAGTCGGTCATCTCCGTCGGCGTGGGCAGCAACCTGCTCGGCCAGCCGCCCACCTGGCCGGCCGTGGCGGCGGCGGTGCTCGGCATCTTCTTCACCGCCGCGCTCTGGTGGGCGCACTACGACATGGTCGGGCCGGCCGCCCGCATCGCGTTGCACGCCGCGCAGGACGGTCCCCGGGTGGCGATGGCCCGGGACGCGTACGCGTACCTGTTCCTGCCGATGATCGCGGGCATCATCCTGTTCGCGCTCGGCGCCGAGACGATCGTGCACGGGATCGCCGACCCGAACGTGCCACCGAGCGAGCCGGGGCACGGCCCGGGCGTGCCGCTGCTGTTCGGCGGCGTCATCTGCTACCTCTGCGGCAACATGCTGTTCCAGCTGCGTACCCTGCGCACGCTGAGCTGGACCCGGGTCGGCACGGCGCTGCTGCTCGGTGTGACCATCCCGGTCGCGGAGCGGGTGCCGGGGCTGGCCGCGCTGGGCATGCTGACCGCGATCACCGTGGGTATGGTGGCCGTCGAGGTGATCGTGTTCGCCGAGAGCCGGCAGGCGCTGCGCAAGCTGGTCTTCGAGGAGCGCACCAGCCACGAGGCGCACGAGGCGGCCTGGCGGGCCCGCTGGCACGAGCAGCCCGAGGACCGCGACGAAGGCGGGTGAACCACCTGCCCGCCGCCCCCGTGGTACCTGTCGGCCCCGTCGTGGGGCCGCAGACGAGGGATACGGGGACCGCATGACCATCGACACCGTCCACGCCGGCGCGGCCGGCACCTGGCAGCTCGGCGACCTGACCGTCAACCGGATGGGCCTGGGCGCGATGCGCCTGACCGCGAACGCCGACGGCAGCCCGAGCGACCGGGACCGGGCCGTCGCCGTGCTGCGCCGCGCGGTCGAGCTGGGCGTCGACCACATCGACACGGCCGCGTTCTACTTCTCGCCGCTGCGCTCCGCCAACGAGCTGATCAACCGGGCGCTGTCGCCGTACCCGGAGGATCTGGTCATCGTGACCAAGGTCGGGCCCGGCAAGGACCCGTCCGGGCAGTGGCTGCCGGCGGCCCGCCCGGAGCAGCTGCGCGGGCAGGTGGAGGAGAACCTGCGCCAGCTCGGCCGCGACCACCTGGACGTGGTGAACCTGCGGGTGCACGGCCCGGAGCCGCTGTCCGAGCACTTCGGCGCGCTGGCCGAGCTGCGCGACGCCGGGCTGATCCGGCACCTCGGCGTCTCCGCGGTACGCCCGCACCAGGTCGCCGAGGCGCGCGCCATCGCCCCGGTGGTGTGCGTGCAGAACTCGTACGGCCTGGGCTACCGCCGTACCCACGACGAGCTGATCCGGGACTGCGCGGCGCACGGCACCGCGTTCGTGCCGTTCTTCTCCATCGTCACCAGCGGCCGGGAGGCCGGCGCCACCGGCGAGGAGCACCCGGAGGTGCACGCGGTGGCCCGGGAGCACGGCGTGACGGCGGCCCAGGTCCGGCTCGCCTGGACGCTGGCCCGGGGCCCGAACGTGCTGGCCATCCCCGGCACCGGCGACCCGGCGCACCTGGAGCAGAACGTCGCCGCCGCCGCGCTGCGCCTCTCCCCCGCCGACCTGGCCCGTCTCGACGCCGTGTGACGCGTGTTAAGAAGGGGCCCTTTCACCTCGCTAGGCGTTAAGAAGGGGCCCTTCCTTACCGTTCGGCCGTCGGCAGAATCGGCGCGTACGGGGTGGCCCATCGCCGCGTGCGCGCCGATGCTGGGCCGATGGCGACCTTCTCCGTACAGGCCCAGCCCACCGACGCGGCGAGCTGGACCGAGCTGGCCCGTACCGTCGAGGCGGCCGGTTTCGACGCGCTGTTCGCGGCCGACCACCCCGGCGACTGCGCGTCACCGTTCGTCGCGCTGGCCGCCGCGGCGGCGGTGACCAGCACGCTGGGCCTCGGCTCGTACGTCTCCAACGCCGGTGTCCGGGAGCCGATCCTGCTCGCCGCCGACGTGGCCACGCTGGACGTGGTCTCCGGCGGGCGGGCCCGGTTCGGCGTCGGCGCGGGCCACACGCCGGCCGAGTGGCGGGCCGTCGGGCGCGAGCGCCCGGACGTGGCCGGCCGGGTCCGCCGCTGCGTCGCGGTGACCGAGGCGGTACGGGCGCTGCTGGCCGGCGACGAGGTCACGGTGGACACCGAGGAGCTGACCGCGCACGCCGCCCGCCTCAAGAAGCCCCGGCCGGTCCAGGACCGGATCCCGCTGACGGTGGGCACGTCCAACTCGACGCTGCTGCGCTGGGCCGGGAGGCACGCCGACGTGGTCGGCCTGGCCGGCTTGGGCCGTACCCTGCCCGACGGCCACCAGCACACCGTCCGGTGGCGGGCCGACCAGATCGAGGCGCAGCTCGCGCACGTGGCGGCCGGCGCGGCCGGCCGGGACACCCCGCCGGTCCTGGAGGCGCTGGTCCAGCACGTCGCGGTCAGCGACGACGCGGAGGCGGCCGCCGCCGGAACGGCCGCCGAGACCGGACTCACCCCGGCGGAGGTGCTGGCCACCCCGTTCGTGCTGGCCGGTACGCCCGACGAGATCGTCGCGGCCGTGGCCGGGCACGAGCGCCGCTGGGGCGTCACCCGCTTCGTGGTACGCGCCGGAGCCGTCGACGCGCTCGCCCCGCTCCTGGCCCGGCTGGCGGGAAGAGAGCTGGACTTCGAGCACGCTCGAAAGTGAACACTGTGCGCATGACGACGACGACACGACGGCTGGGCCGCAGCGGCATCGAGGTCAGCGCGATCGGCATGGGCTGCTGGGCGATCGGCGGCCCGCTCTGGGACGGCACCCAACCGCTCGGCTGGGGCGAGGTGGACGACGACGAGTCGGTGCGTACCGTCCACCGGGCCCTCGACCTGGGCGCGACGCTGTTCGACACCTCCAGCAACTACGGCGCGGGGCACAGCGAGCGGGTGCTCGGGCGCGCGCTCGCCGGCCGCCGGGACCGCGCGGTCATCGCCACCAAGTTCGGCTACCCCACCGACGAGGCGACCCGGCAGGCCCTCGGCGAGGACGCCACAGCGGGCTACGCGCGGCGCAGCCTGGAGGGTTCGCTGCGCCGGCTCGACACCGACCACGTCGACCTCTACCAGCTCCACCTGGGCGGCCTGCCGGTGCCGCGGGCACTGGACCTCGTCGGCACCCTCGAGGACCTGGTCGCCGAGGGGAAGATCCGGGCGTACGGCTGGAGCACCGACGACCCGGCCTCGGCGCGTGCCTTCGCCGAGGCGGGACCGCACTGCGCGGCGATCCAGCACGACCAGTCGGTGCTGCGGGACAACGCCGCCATGCTCGCGGTCTGCGCGGAGTTCGACCTGGCCGCCCTGAACCGGGGACCGCTGGCGATGGGCCTGCTCACCGCGAAGTACCAGGACGCGCCGGCCGCCCGGGGCGACGACGACGTGCGCGGCGTGGCACCGGAGTGGCTGGACTGGTTCACCGGCGGCGTACCGCGCGCCGAGTGGGCGCAGCGGGTGGCCCGGGTCCGCGAGGCGCTGACCGCCGACGGGCGCACCCTCGCCCAGGGCGCGCTGGGCTGGCTGCTCGCCCGCAGCCCGCACACCCTGCCCATCCCCGGCTGCCGGACCGTCGCCCAGGCCGAGGAGAACCTCGGCGCGCTGGCGTACGGGCCGCTGCCGCAGGACGCGTTCGCCGAGGTGGAACGACTGCTGGCCGACCTGCGTGCCGCCCCGGCGGACGCCTGACCGGGCCGGCCGCACCGGCAGCCACACCGCAGACCTGTAGCACTTCGTAGCACACAGGCGGTAGGCTGCCGGTGTGGCCGAGCACGCTCATCGCGAGATCACCCAACGCGAGCTGCGCAACGACTCCGGCGCCATCATGCGCGGAGTCGAGCGTGGAGAGTCCTTCACCATCACCCGCAACGGCACCCCGATCGGGCGGTTGATCCCGATCCGGCGGCGCACCTTCGTGCCGCGAGCCGAGGTTCTCGCGGCCTTCGCCAGCGCACCCCGGTTGGACGAGGCACGCTTCCGGGCCGACCTCGACGCCGCGATCGACCAGGATCTACCCAGCCGTGACTGGTGACCTCCCCGTCCGCGGTCTGATCGACACCAACATCGTCATCCATCTGGGCGGACTCGACGGGGCGGAGCTGCCCGACGAGATGGTCATCAGCGCGGTCACGTTAGCCGAACTCTCGGCCGGTCCACATCACACCGACGATCCGCGCGAGCGCGCCCGCCGGATGAGCGTCCTGCAACACGTCGAGGCCACGTTCGAGCCGCTTCCGTTCGACGCCGAGGCGGCGCGGGCCTTCGGCCTGGTCTCGGCGGCGGTGCTCGCCGCCGGCCGGGGAACGCGCCGCCGGGTGGCGGACCTGATGATCGCCTCCGTCGCACACGCCAACGCGCTTCCTCTCTACACCACGAACCCCGGCGACTTCCTCGGGCTCGACGGTCTGGTCACCGTGCATCCGGTCAGCAGGCCGACCGGCTGAGGCCGCCCACCGCCGCGGGAACGGCGGGCGTGACGAGTGAGTGATTTCGCTCAACGCATCCGAATCGCGCTCCGTACTCGAAGATGTGAGCATGCGGATCCTCATGGCCGGCGCGTCCGGTTTCCTCGGCACCCGACTGGTCGACTGCCTCACCGCGGACGGCCACCAGGTCACCCGCCTGGTCCGCCGCCCGCCACGCACCCCCGCCGAGCGGCAGTGGAACCCGTCCGCCGCGCAGCTCGACCCGCAGTGCGTCGCCGACGCCGACGCGGTGGTGAACCTGGCCGGCGCCGGGGTGGGCGACAAGCGCTGGAACGACGAGTACCGGAAGCTGATCCGGACCAGCCGGGTGGACAGCACCACCACGCTCGCCATCACGATCGCCGGCCTGCCCGCCGCCGACCGGCCCGCGGTGCTGCTGAACTCCTCCGCCGTCGGCTGGTACGGCAACACCGGCGACCGGACGGTCACCGAGGAGGCGCCGGCCGGTGAGGGGTTCCTCGCCGACGTCTGCCGGGTCTGGGAGGCCGCGACCCGCCCGGCCGAGGACGCCGGCGTACGGGTGGTGCGCCTGCGTACCGGACTGCCGCTGCACCGCGACGGCGGCCTGCTCAAGCCGCAGCTCCTGCCGTTCCGGCTCGGCGTCGGCGGCAAGCTGGGCAACGGACGGCAGTGGCTGCCGTGGATCTCGATGCGGGACTGGCTCGACGCCGCGAAGTTCCTGCTGGCCCGCGACGACGTGGCCGGCCCGGTGAACGTGGTCGGCCCGGCGCCGGTCACCAACGCCGAGTTCACCCGGGAACTGGCCCGGCAGCTGCACCGCCCGGCGATCATGCCGATTCCGGCGCTGGCGCTGAAGGTGGCGCTCGGCGGTTTCGCACAGGAGGCACTGACCAGCGCGCGGGTGCTGCCCGGTGTGCTCGACAAGGCCGGCTTCTCCTGGACGCACCCGGACCTGCCGGGCGCGCTGCGCGCCGCCCTCAACGACTGAGCGAGGGCGGCGCGACGCGGCGGATCAGCAGCCGATCACCCAGTACGCGGGCCCGGTCTGCTTCAGCGTGCTGGTGTAGAAGGTGTTGTAGAGGCCCATCCGCTGCCCGCTGCCGAGCGCGTAGGCGTACCCGCCGGACTGGTAGGCCCGCCCGGCCACGACGTGCGCGTAGTTGCTGGCGGTGACGCAGACCGGCGCGCTGGTCGGCGTGGACGTGGGCGACGCGGTCGGGGTGGGTGACGCGGTCGCCGTCGGGGTCGGGCTCGGTGAGGCGCCGCCGCCGCCGAGCCCGAAGAAGACCGCGTCCCGGTACGTCGAACAGATGGTGTCCAGGAAGTACGCCCCGGCGGTGCCGCACTGGTCCGCGCCGGAACCCGGGTCGACGGGGGTGCCGTGGCCCATCCCGGAGACCCGGTAGAGGCGGACCTGGTCGCTGCCGTAGACCTCCAGGCTCGTACCGGCCGGCAGCGTGGACGTGCTGGTCGGGGTGGTCGAGACGCCCAGCACGTTCGTCCACTGGTCCCGCGACTCGGCGGCGTTCGCGGTCGCCACCGTGGTGTCGCTGGTGCCGTGCCAGATCGCCACCCGTGGGCGCTTGCCGGAGTAGCCGGCGTACGCGCCGCGGACCAGGTCGCCCCACTGCGCCGGGGTCTTGTCCACGCCCGGGTTCATGCAGCTGAACGCGGTGACGGTGCTGGTGGCGCAGCGGTACGGGATGCCCGCGATGATCGAGCCGGCGGCGAAGACGTCCGGGTAGGCGGCGAGCATGGCCGCGCTCATCGCGCCACCGGCGGAGAGGCCGCTGACGTAGACGCGGGCGCCGTCGGTGCCGTACGTGTTCTTGGCGTAGTCGACCATCTGCTTGATCGACAGCACTTCGCCCTGGCCGCGTGCGGTGTCGCCGGTCTCGAACCAGTTGAAGCAGGAGTTGGCGTTGTTGCCGCTGGGCTGCTGCGGCGCGATGAGCGTGAACTTCCACTGGTCGGCGTACTTCTGCCAGCCGGAGTTCGCGACGTACGTCGAGGCGTTCTGCACGCAGCCGTGCAGCAGCACCACGGCGGGCGCGCCGGCGGGCAGGCCGTCCGGGCGGTACGCGTACATGGCCAGGTTGCCGGGGTTGGAGCCGAACCCGGTGACCTGGGTCAGCGAGGCGGCCTGGGCGGGAAGGGCGGCGACCAGGGCGGTGGCCGCGGCCAGCACGACCCCGGCCGCCGCCCCGGCGACGCGGGCGATGAGAGATGAGGAGCGGGGCACGGGGACCTCCCGATCGTGGAATGTGAACTGAGTCACCTCCGAGTTGCCGCGACGTTACGGCCGCGTTTCGTCACACCGGAATGGCGGTCGCTCACACATTCACGACCACCGAAGTGTGCGGCGAGTTCCGTGTCCGGGCGGTCTGCCCAGGTCCGGTTGGTAACGTCCGCTGCGTGCCCTCCTCCCCGTCCCCGGCCGCCGGCCCGGCGCCGGCGCGCGTCCGCGACCGGCGCGCAGACCTGCTGGTCACGCTCGCCGCGCTGGCCCTGGCCCTCTGGGTGACGAGTGGCATGTGGCGGGATCCCAACAGCCGCGCGATCACCGTCAACTCCAGCGACCAGGCGCTGTTCGAGTGGCTGCTGGCGTTCGGCGGGCACGCGCTGACGCACGGGCAGAACCCGCTGTTCACCACGCTGATCAACGTCCCGGACGGGGTGAACCTCGCGGTCAACACCTCGATCACCGTGTACGCGGCGGTCTTCGCGCCGCTGACGTACCTGATCGGGCCGCCCGCGACGTTCCTGGTGATCCTCACGCTCAACCTGGCCGCGACGGCGGTGGCCTGGTACTGGCTGCTCAGCCGGCACCTGGTGGGCAGCCGGCTGGCCGCCGGTGTGGGCGCGCTGTTCATCGCCTTCTGCCCGGCGATGGTGTCGCACGCGAACGCGCACCTGAACTGGACCGCGGGCTGGCTGGTGCCGCTGCTGATCTGGGGCGTGTTCCGGCTGCGCCGCCCCGGCCGGGCGGTCACCGGCGGGATCGTGCTCGGCCTGCTGGTGGCGGTCGCGTTCTCGATCGCCGCCGAGGGGCTCTTCTTCACCGCGCTGGCGCTCGGCGTGTTCCTCGCGGTGTGGGCCCTGCACCCGGCCCGCCGGTCCGAGGCGCGTGCCGCGCTGCCCCGGATGGCGGCCGGCCTGGGCGTGACCGCGCTGGTCGCCGGGGCACTGCTGGCGTACCCGCTCTGGCTGCACTTCCTCGGACCGCAACGGTTCCACGGCACCGGGTTCGACCCGCTGATCCACTCCGAGGACATCGCCGCGTACGGGTCGTACCCGCGCCGGTCGCTGGCCGGCTGGGCCGGGTGGGGCACCTCGCTGGCGCCCAATCCGACCGAGGAGAACTCGTTCTTCGGCGTACCGCTGCTCCTGCTCGCCGTCGCCTGCTTCGCGCTGCTGTGGCGGCGCGCGGACCGGGCGTTCCGGGCCACGCTCGCGGCGCTCGGGGTGACCGCCGTGGTCTTCGCGGTGCTGTCGTGGGGGCCGACTGTGAAGTGGAACGGCCGCCGCTTCGACCAGACGCTGCCGTTCGGGGTGCTGGACAACCTGCCGGTGATCAACGCGGCTCTGCCGTCCCGGCTGGCCCTCGTCGTCGCGCCGGTCATCGGCCTGCTGCTGGCGTACGCGATCGACACGCTGCGCGCCCGGCCGCCCCGGCATCGGGTGAGCGGGCTCGCCTGGGCGCTCGGCTTCGTCGCCGCGCTGCTGCCGCTGGTGCCCACCCCGCTGCTGACCAGCGTCCGGGAACCGGTCCCGGCGTTCATCACCAGCGGCGCCTGGCAGCGCTACGTCCCGCCCGGCGGGGCGCTGACCCCGCTGCCGCTGACCGTCGACGTCTACCCGGACGGGCAGCGCTGGCAGGCGTACGTGCTGGCGAACCGGCAGGGTGAGTTCCGGATCCCGTCCGGGTTCTTCCTCGGGCCGGGCGGCCCGGAGGGCCGGGGCCGGATCGGCCCGGTGCCGCGCACCTTCGACTCGCTGATGGACCAGGCCGGCCGGACCGGGCTGGTGCCGATCATCACCGACGGCAGCATCCGCGAGTCCCGGGCGGACCTGCGCTACTGGGGCGTCCAGGCGGTGGTGCTGCCGGACCGGGTGCACGGCGCCAAGTTCGACGTCGACGAGGAGACGCTACGGCGCACCGCCACCGCGCTGCTCGGCCCGCCCGAGCGGGTGGAGGACGTCTGGCTGTGGCGGGTGCCGGAGTGATCGTCGCCGCGGCGCGATGGCGACGAGGCTCACGGGTCCGGTTCCCGGAGGGCGGGACTAGGCTGGACGGGTGAGCGTGACGACTTCCGGGCTGACCGCCGTCCGCGCCGGCCTGCTCGACTACCAGGCCGCCTGGGACGAGCAGCGCCGGCTGCACGAGGCGGTGGTGGCCGGCGAGCAGGGCGACACGGTGCTGCTGCTGGAGCACCCCAGCGTCTACACCGCCGGCAAGCGCACCGAGCCGTGGGACCGGCCGATGGACGGCACCCCGGTGGTGGACGTGGACCGCGGCGGCAAGATCACCTGGCACGGCCCGGGGCAGCTCGTCGGCTACCCGATCGTCCGGCTGCCCGACCCGGTCGACGTGGTCGCGTACGTCCGGCGCACCGAGCAGCTGCTGATCGACGTCTGCGCCGAGTTCGGGCTGGCCGCGGGCCGGGTCGAGGGGCGCAGCGGCGTGTGGGTGCCGGAGGACGACCGGGGCCCGGCCCGCAAGGTGGCCGCCATCGGCATCCGGGTGGCCCGCGGCGTCACGCTGCACGGCTTCTCCATCAACTGCGACTGCGACCTGGGCTTCTTCGACCGGATCGTGCCCTGCGGCATCCGCGACGCCGGGGTCACCTCGCTGACCGCCGAGCTGGGCCGGCCGATCACCGTCGCCGACGTGCTGCCGGTGGTCGAGCGGCACCTGCCGACGCTGACGCAGGTCTGAGCCCGGTGCGGCTCGACCTGGTCACGCTCGTCGTGGCCGAGTACGACCCGGCCATCGCCTTCTTCACCGAGGTGCTCGGCTTCGAGCTGGCGGAGGACAAGCCGTCGCTGACCAACGACGGCCGGCCCAAGCGCTGGGTGGTCGTACGCCCGCCGGGCGGCGGCACCGGCCTGCTGCTGGCCCGCGCCGACGGCGAGCACCAGGCCGAGGCGGTCGGCGACCAGACCCACGGCCGGGTGGGCTTCTTCCTCCAGGTCGACGACTTCGAGGCGGTGTACCGGCGGATGGCCGACGCGGGCGTCGAGTTCGTCCGGCCACCCCGCACCGAGCCGTACGGCCGGGTCGCGGTCTTCCGCGACATCGCCGGCAACCCCTGGGACCTGCTCGGCCCGGCCTGACCGCTTCTCCTCCCTCGCCTCTCGGTGCGCGGTGGCCGACCGGTGCGGGTCGCCGCCCGCCCAGAACCGCTCGCTATTGGTCACGGTTAGTGACAAGGCCGCGTCCGCGGCATGTGACCTCCCGCCGACTTTGCTCTGCAGCCGGATCCGCAACAGTCACTCCCGGTCAATCGTCGCCTCCTTGGCTGCAGAGCAAAGTGCGCAGACACCCTTCCCTCCCTCCCGAGGATCGTTCGCCATAACCCCTGCTCAGCGAGGTTCGTCGGCGCCAAGGGCATCTCGGCAACTCCGGACACGCCATCACCGAGCGTGACCGCGGGCCTGCGCGACCTCTCATCACTCTCAGTGGCCAACCCCGAGCCGGTTCCGGAGGGCGGCTCGACCGACGGCTCCGTCGAGCCCGCTCCCCGCCATCGGGGACGGGCAGAGGGGAAGGCCGGCACGGCGCGAGCCGTACCGGCCACAGCCGTCAGGGCGTGAGGCGGTGCAGGTCGCGCGGGAAGGCGGTCACCTCCCGGACGTTCGCCGCTCCGGTGAGCCGCGCGACGAACCGCTCCAGCCCGATCGCGAAACCGCCGTGCGGCGGCATGCCGTGCCGGAACGCGTCCACGTACCCGGCGTACGGCTCGACCGGCTCGCCCCGCGCCGCCAGGGCGGCCAGGTAGTCGGCGTGCCGGTGCAGCCGCTGCCCGCCGGTCACCAGCTCCACGCCCCGGAACAGCAGGTCGAAACCGTTCGAGTACGCGGGCCGGGCCGGGTCCGGGTGGGTGTAGAACGGGCGCTTCGCCATCGGATAGCCGGTAACGAAGAGGAAGTCGCTGCCGTGCTCGCGGAGCGCCCACTCCCCCAGCGCCCGCTCGTGCGCCGGCGCCAGGTCGGGTTCGTCGGCCGGCGCGCCGGCGATCTTCAGCGCGTCGGTGAAGTGCACCGCCGGGATCTCGGCCGGCACCTCCGGCACCGTCACGCCGAGCGTGGCCAGCGGGCCGCCCGCCCGGTCGGCGACTGTCGCCACCATCCCGGCCAGGGTGCCCCGCAGCACCGCCATCACGTCCCGGTGGTCGGCCACGAACCCCAGCTCGACGTCGAGCGACGTGTACTGGGCCAGGTGACGCACCGTGTCGTGCGGCTCGGCGCGGAACACCGGCCCCACCTCGTAGACCCGCTCGAAGACGCCGACCATGAGCTGCTTGTAGAACTGCGGCGACTGGGCCAGGTAGGCGGGCCGCCCGAACCAGTCCAGCGCGAACACGTTCGCCCCGCTCTCGGTCGACGAGGCGACCACCTTCGGCGTGTGCACCTCGACGAAGCCCTGCCCGTCGAGCGTGGCCCGGAAGCCGGACACGGCCGCCGCCGAGATCCGCAGCGCGGCGGATCGGCTCGGGTGCCGCAGCGCGGTGGGCGCGTGGTCGAGCTGGGTGGGCAGGGTGGCGGTGAGCACCGGCCGGTACAGGTCGAACGGGGGCGGGACGGCGGGCGGCCCGAGCGGACGTACCGTCGGCTCGACGACCTCGGCCCCGGCGGGCGCGGTGGGGTTCGCGACCACGGTGCCGACCACCTCGACGACCGTCTCCTCGGTGAGCGCCTCGATCTGCTCCCGCACGGCGGGCGCGGCGACCACCACCTGGGCGAGCCCGGCGGCGTCGCGGAGGATCAGGAAGGCCACCGACTTGAGCAGCCGGCGGCGGTGGACCCAGCCGGCGAGCCGCACGGTGGCGCCCACATGGGCGGGGAGTTGGGTGGACAGGATGCGTTGCACGACGACTACCTCCTTGACCAATCGCAACGCGATCCCCAGGGAGGTGTGGGCGAGCGGGAACCTCGCGGTGCCACCACACCTTCGCCCCCGCCGGGGCGGGAGCCTCGTTCGTCGCCTTTTCACCGGGGCCGGCCGGGCGGGCTCTACTGGGCGCGACACGCCGTTCTTCCCGCAGCTCGGGAGGGTCTTCGCGAACCGGCGCCAGACCGCCTCGCAGCAACCGGCGGCTCTCTCGACTGGCGGATCGGTCCGTTACTCGGCTCCGTCACAGCTCTGCCCGGCACGCTAGCACCGAGTGCGCCACGCTGTGACCGGGTTTTTTCGCCACTGGTGTCCGGTGTCACAGCGATTCCGGCGTGACGGCCGTCGCCCGCCGTTCATCGACCGGCGCCGACCGGCGTACGCTCGGTTTTGTGACGATCGAGCAATCCGCGCCGTCGACTGAGCAGCCAGCGCGCACCGCGACCGTCGCCCCGGAGGGGCGGCGGATGCTGCGGATCGAGGCGCGCAACGCCGAGACGCCGATCGAGCGCAAGCCGCCGTGGATCAAGGTCAAGGCCAAGATGGGCCCGGAGTACACCCAGCTGCGCGGGCTCGTCTCGCGCGAAGGGCTGCACACCGTGTGCCAGGAGGCCGGCTGCCCCAACATCTACGAGTGCTGGGAGGACCGGGAGGCCACCTTCCTCATCGGTGGTGACCAGTGCACCCGGCGCTGCGACTTCTGCCAGATCGACACCGGCAAGCCGGCCGAGTTCGACGCCGACGAGCCGCGGCGCGTCGCCGAGTCCGTCGCCGCGATGGGCCTGCGCTACGCGACCATCACCGGTGTCGCCCGCGACGACCTGCCCGACGGCGGGGCCTGGCTCTACGCCGAGACGGTCCGGCAGATCCACGCCCTTCAGTCCGGCTGCGGTGTCGAGCTGCTGATCCCCGACTTCAACGCGGTGCCCGAGCAGCTCGCCGAGGTCTTCGGCTCGCGGCCCGAGGTGCTGGCGCACAACGTGGAGACCGTGCCGCGCATCTTCAAGCGGATCCGCCCGGCGTTCCGCTACGAGCGTTCGCTGGACGTGATCCGCCAGGCGCGGGCCGACGGCCTGGTCACCAAGAGCAACCTGATCCTCGGCATGGGCGAGGAGCGCGCCGAGGTGTCCCAGGCGCTGCGCGACCTGCACGAGGCGGGCTGCGAGCTGATCACCATCACGCAGTACCTGCGTCCCTCCCCCCGGCACCACCCGGTGACCCGCTGGGTCAAGCCGGAGGAGTTCGTCGAGCTGCGCGAGGAGGCCGAGGAGATCGGCTTCGCGGGCGTGATGAGCGGCCCGCTGGTCCGCTCGTCGTACCGCGCGGGCCGCCTCTACCAGCAGGCGCTCGACGCCCGCCGGGAGGTCACCGTCGCCGGCTGAGGCCGGGCGGCCACCGCGTCACCCGCCGCCGGCCGCCCGCCGGATGCCATGATCACAGGCATGACCGCCGGGGTACGCGAGGAGCCACGCGAAGCCGTGCGCCCTCGTACGCCCCGGCGGCTGCCGTTGCCGACGCTGCTCGCCCTGCTCGTCGGGTTCGCCGGTGTGGGCTACCGGCTGGCGCTGCTGTTCGCCGACGTGCCGCCCACGAACAGCGACGAGGCGACGATGGGGCTGGCCGCCCTGCACATCGCCCGTGGTGACGGCTTCCCGGTCTGGTTCTACGGCCAGGCGTACATGGGCACGCTGGAGGCGTACCTGGCCGCGCCGCTGGTCGCACTCGCCGGGGCGTCGGTGCTCGTGCTGCGGCTGCCCACGCTGGCGCTGTACGCGTTGTTCCTGCTGCTGTCCTGGCGGCTGACCCGGCGGCTCGGCGGCGACCGCTGGTACGCCCTGCTCGTCGTCGCCGTGCCGGCGCTCGGCGCGGACCGGGTGGTGAAGAACCAGCTCATCGCCGGTGGCGGCTATCCGGAGCTGAACCCGGCCGGTGCGGCGCTGGCGCTGCTCACGGTCGGGCTCTGCGTGACCGGGCCGGGCGCGCGGCTGCCCCGCTGGGCGGCCTGGGGACTGGTCTCCGGGATGCTGCTCTGGGTGGACCCGCTGATCCTGCCGTACGTGCTGACGCTCGGCGCGCTGCTCGTGGCGTGGCGCCGGCGGGAACTGGCGGGACGGGCCGGGTTCGTGCTGGCCGGCGCGCTGCTGCTGGGCGCGGCGCCGATGCTGGTGGACAGCATCCGGCACGGCCGCAACCCGGTGGCGGCGGTGCTGGCCGCGGGTGGCTCCGGCGCTCCCGTGGACTGGGCGGACCGGCTGCACGGCGCGCTGGTTCTCGGGCCGCCGCTGGCGATGGGCTTCTGCTCGCCCGGGCGGTGTGCCACCTGGCAGCTCTGGTGGGCCGTCGTGTTCCCGGTGCTGCTGGTGCTCGCCGCGCTCACCGCGTGGCACACCCTGCGCCGTGCCTCCGGCGGTCCGGGCTCGGTGGAGCGGGTGTCGGCCGGGGTGCGGCTGGCGCTGCTCGGCGGCGCGGCGGGGGTTCTCGCCGCGTACGCGGTGAGCAACGCGGCCGGTCGGACGCCGATCGAGAGCAGCCGTTACCTGTCGTGCCTGGCGGTCGCCGTGCCCGCGTTGCTCTGGCCACTGTGGCAGGCCGTCCGCCGGCCGGCGGCCCGGGTGGCGGGGATCGCGGCGGCGGCTGTGCTCGCCGGCGTGCTCGGCACCGGCGCCGCGGCCACTGTGGACGTGATCCGGGTGGCGCCCGCCGTGCACGCCGAGGCCGACCGGCACCGGTCGCTCGTGGACACGCTCGGCGCGCTCGACGTCCGGCACGTACGCGGCGGCTACTGGACGTGCAACCGGCTCACCTACGCGACCGGCGAGAACGTGGTCTGTGCCGTGGTCGACGACGATCTCACACCCGGTTTCGACAGGCTGCCCGCGTACCGGCGGGAGGTGGCCGACGACCCGGACGCGGCGTGGGTGGCGCCGGCCGGCTCGCCGCTGGCCGCGCGGCTGGACGAACGCGTCGGTGCCGAATCGGGGGCGCTCGACGTCGTCACCGTGGCCGGCTGGCGGATCTACCTGCCGCGCCGCTGACCCGGACCCGGCGCGGGTACCGCCCCGGCGCCCGGCCGACGCGGCGCGGACCGGCGCGCTAGCGGACGCGGCGCTGGGCCGGGGCGGGTGACGGCCGGTCGAGCAGTCCGAGGCGGTGGGCCAGCGCGGCGGCCTCCACCCGGTTGGTCACGTCGAGCTTGGCGATGATCCGGGACACGTGCACACTCGCCGTCTTCGGCGAGATGAACAGCCGCTCGGCGATCCGGCTGTTGCTGTGCCCCTCGGCGACCAGCCGCAACACCTCCTGCTCCCGGCTGGTCAGCAGGTCCGGCCCGGGTCGCCCGGTGCCCCGCAGCCCGACCCGGCGGGCCAGCGTCGCCGCCTGCTCGCCCAGCGGGGTGGCGCCCAGCCGGGCGGCCAGCTCGGCCGTCTCCCGTACCGCGGCGGCGACCTCGTCCCGCTCGCCCGCCGCCGCGGCCGCCTCGCCTAGCCCGAGCAGCGCCCGGCCCAGCGGGTACGGCTGCCCGACCGTCCGCCACGCCGCCACGGCCGCCCGCCACGCGGCGAGCGCCTCGGCGGGACCGGTGGACCCGAGCCCGGTCAGGACGGCGGTGACGTGCGCCGCGTGGGCGTGCTCGGCCCGGTGCCGGGCGGGCAGCGCGGCGGCCACCGCCGACACCTCGGCGGCGAGCGTCGCGTCCCCGGTCAGCGCGGCGGTACGCGCCAGCGCGTTCAGCAGCGGCCAGCCCTCACGGGGCAGGTCGGCCAGGTGCGCGTCGGCCAGGGCGGCGCGCGCCGCGCGTACCGCCTCCAGCTTGTCGTCGGCGGCGAGCGCGGCCTCCACGCGCAGCTCGTGCAGCGGCAGCCGGTGGTTCGGCCAGAGGTAGGGCCGGCTGAGGAACGCCAGCGCCCGCCCGACGATCTCGTCGGCGCCGGGATGGGCGCGGGCCAGGTGGAGCCCGGCGCGCAGTTGCAGCCAGTGCAGCCCGGACACGCCCGGCGGGTCGATGCGGGCCGCCTCGGCGCAGGTGGCCTCCGCCTCGTCCCAGCGGCCCAGCGCGATCAGCGCCTCGGCCCGGTTCGACAGCAGGTACGCCCCGATCGAGCGGCTGATGCCGACCCGGCGCGCCTCGCTCACCCCGGCCGCGGCGGCCTGTTCGGACTCCTCGTAGCGGCCCAGCTCGTAGAGCACGTCGGAGAGGAAGACCAGCGCGCTGACCAGGGCCCGGGAGTCACCGGCGGTGCGGGCCCGCGCCTCCACCCGGCGCAGTTCGGCCAGGCCGAGATCGGGGGTGTCGTCGGTGCGGTGCAGCACCGCGATCCGGGTGGGCAGCAGCGCCAGGTCGGCACCGGTCTCGGTCACGCCCGCCACCGCCTCGGCGGCCACCGAGGCGGCCTCCCGGGGGTCGACCTTGATCAGGTGCGCGGCGATGTCGGCGAGCACGCCGAGGCGTTCCGGGCCGTGCGGTGCGGCGGCCGCCAGCCGGTACGCCTCGCGCAGCTCGGTCGCGCCGTCGCTCTTGCCGAGCAGCGCGAACAGCCGGCCCCGCTGGTCGAGCAGGCGGGCGGCGCGCAGCGGTTCGGCGTCGGAGTCGACCTCGGCCAGCGCGGCCCGGGTGAGCGTGAGCGCCCGGCTGAGGTCTCCGGCGGTGACCGCCGCGGTGAGCGTGTCCTCCAGCACCCGCAGGTGGTCCATACCGAGCCGGTCGGCGGCGTCGGGCACCTGCTCCCACAGTTCGAGGACGCGCTCCAGCAGCCGGCTCTGCTCGGCGTACGCGTACCGTTCGGCCGCCGCCCCGGCGGCGACCCGGGCCGCGGTGAGCGCGCGCGGGTGGTCGTGTGCCGCGTACCAGTGGTGGGCGATCTCGGCCGGCGCGCGACCGGCGGCGACCAGATGCGGATGGGCCTCGATCACGGCGGCGTACCGGGCGTGCAGCCGCGCGTGCTCGCCGGGCAGCAGGTCGTCGTGCACGGCCTCGCGGACCAGCGCGTGCCGGAACTCGTAGTCGCCGTCCGGGTCGGCCACCACGAGCTGCCCGGCGACGGCCGCGCGCAGCGCGTCCTCCAGTTCGGCCTCGGGCAGGCCGGCCACCTCGGCGAGGAGCTGGTGGGCGAACCGGGTGCCCCCGGCGGCGGCGATCCGCAGCACCCGCTGAGCCTGCTCGGGCAGCCGGTCGACGCGGGCCAGCAGCAGGTCGCGCAGTGTCTCCGGCATGGTCGCGCAACCGACCGGGCCACCGGCGGCGGCCAGCTCCTCGATGAAGAACGGGTTGCCCTGGGTGCGTTCGTGCACGTCGTCAACGGTCCGGGCGACCTGCTCGGTACCGAGCAGGTCGGCCAGCACGGCGGCGGTGCCGTCGCGGTCGAGGCGGCCCAGCTCGATCCGGTCCACGCCGCGGACCCGGTCCAGCTCGGCCAGGAACGGCCGCAGCGGGTGCCCGCGGTGCAGTTCGTCGGTGCGGTACGTGCAGACCACCAGCAGGCGGGTGGCGCGGGCGGCCCGCACCAGGAAACCGATCAGATCCCGGGTGGACCGGTCGGCCCAGTGCAGATCCTCGATCACCAGCACCAGCGGGCGTTCCTCGGCGATCCGCCGGAACAGCTCGGCGACCAGGTCGAACAGGTAGCCGCGCGGGGTGTCGGCGAGGGCCGGGCCGGCGGGCGCGGCGACGCCGGCCGGCATCCGGGCCAGTTCCGGCAGCAGCCGGGCGAACTCCGCCTCGTAGCCGGCGAAGGCGGCCGGCCCGTCGTGGCGCAGCACGTCGCGCAGCGCGGCGGCGAACGGGGCGAACGGCAGACCGGCCTCGCCCAGTTCCAGGCACTGGCCGACCAGCAGGCGCGCGCCGGCGGCGTCCACCTGCGTGCCGAACTCCTCCAGCAGCCGGGTCTTGCCGACACCCGCCTCGCCGCCGACGAGCACCGTCGCCGGCTCGCCGGACCGGGACCGGGCCAGCGCGTCGCCGAGCGCGGTCAGCTCGGTCCGGCGGCCGACGAGGACGGTGCTGGCGGCGCGTACGGTCACGCCGTCGAGCATGCCACGGCCCCCCGACGGCCCGACCGGGCCGATCGGGTCGCGGAGAGCCGCCGGTGCGGTCACCGGCGGGCGTCGGTGGTGCGGGCGCTGTGCTGCCGGCGGCTGAGCCAGCCGCGCGGGTGCCGCCGTGGCAGCGACCGGGCGAGCCGGTCCTGCGCCGCGTCGGCCTGCAACTCGGCGGCGTGGCTGCGGTGGATGCTGAGGATGAAGTCCGCGTCGTTGCCGAACATCTCGGTTCTCCCTTGTCGTGCGGTGTCGTTCCCTGTCGAGATCGACTCTCCGCGCGAAGGTGCCCCCGGGGCATGGGTACGCCGCCTGATCTTCGCCCGCCCGGCCTCCTTACCGGCGGGCCGGTTCGGGCCGGCGCGGCCGTAAGGTACTCAGCCCTCGGCGGAAGGGGCGGCCACGGATCAACGTGACGTGCGCCGACCACTAGACTCTGCGGTATGGCAAAGCCCCAGGAGAAGGTCTCGTTCGGCCAGCGGCTGAAGCAGATCGGGATGGTGTTCCGGTTCACCGCCAAGCAGGACAAGTGGTTCGCGCCGCTGACCGCGGCGGCGGTGCTGATCCCGCTCGCGCTCACCGTGGTCGCGGTGATCGCCTGGGGCTGGATCTGGCTGCCGATCGGCATCCTGCTCGCCCTGCTGGCCGTGCTGATCGTGCTCAACCTGCGCTCCAACAAGGCGATGATGAACGCCGCCGAGGGGCAGCCGGGCGCGGCGGCGCAGATCATGGAGAGCATGCGCGGCGACTGGCGGGTCACCCCGGCGGTCAGCTCGACCACTCAGATGGACATGGTGCACCTGGTGGTGGGCCGGCAGGGCGTGATCCTGCTGGCCGAGGGCAACCCGCAGCGCGTACGCGGCCTGCTCGGCCAGGAGAAGCGCCGCCTCGCGAAGGTGATCGGCACCGCTCCGCTGCACGACTACGTGATCGGGCAGGGCGAGGGCGAGCTGCCGGTCCGCAAGCTGCGGATGACGCTGATGCGGCTGCCCCGCGCCCTGTCCCCGAAGGACGTCAACGCCCTCGACAAGCGGCTCAAGGCGCTCACCGCCCGGCCGCAGATGCCCAAGGGCGCGATCCCGAAGAACATGCGGCCGCCGCGTGGCGCGTTCCGGCAGACCCGGGGTCGCTGACCTTCGCGTACGCGGAAAGGAGCCGGTCCCCGTGCGGGGCCGGCTCCTTCTTCGTGCGGGTCAGCGGCGCGGGGCGTCGGTGACGACCGACCCGGCGAGCCGGTCGTGCAGGCCGCGCCGGTGCTCGTCCATCAGCAGGGCCGGCACCACGAGGGCCAGCAGGAATCCGCGCAACAGTCCCCGGAGCAGCCCGATCCGGCCGCCGTCGGCCCAGGACACGCAGCGCAGCCGGGTCAGGTACATGCCGGGGGTCTGGGCGAACAGGCCGATGAAGAAGCCGTACTCCAGGATCAGCACCAGGACCGGCGGCCAGCCGTCGCGGACCGGGTCGGAGAAGGCCCGGGCGACCATCAGGCACAGCACCCAGTCGATGATCAGGGCGCCGAAGCGACGGCCGAGGCTGGGCGGGGTGAAGGCGGGGTCGGTGGCGGGCGGCACCGGCGTGGCGGCGGTATCGGTCACAGCGGCCAGGGTAACGCCGCCGCGACCCTGGCGAAAAATACGACATTCAGCATCAGAGCGTGCCGGAGTGACGCTCCGCAGGCGACGTAACACGGCGGAAACAGACGAGACACGGCCGGGCAACCCCCCGGCCATAGCGTCGCCAGTAGCCAGCTACCGGACTGGACCTGCCAGGAGGACGTGTGTTCGCCAATTCCGAGGAACTCCTGCGATACCTCGCCAACGAGGACGTGAAGTTCGTCGACGTACGTTTCTGTGACCTGCCCGGCGTGATGCAGCACTTCAACCTGCCGGTCGAGTCGTTCGACGACAGCGTCTTCACCGACGGCCTCGCCTTCGACGGATCCTCGATCCGCGGCTTCCAGGCCATCCACGAGTCCGACATGCTCCTGCTGCCGGACGTCGCCACCGCCTTCATCGACCCGTTCCGGGCCCAGAAGACGCTCGCGCTGAACTTCTTCATCCACGACCCGTTCACCCGCGAGGCGTACTCCCGCGACCCGCGCAACGTCGCGAAGAAGGCCGAGGCCTACCTCGCCGCCAGCGGCATCGCCGACACCGCCTACTTCGGCGCCGAGGCGGAGTTCTACATCTTCGACTCCATCCGCCACGAGACCTCCGCGCACCAGTCGTTCTACTACATCGACTCGATCGAGGGCGCCTGGAACAGCGGCCGGATCGAGGAGGGCGGCAACCGCGGCTACAAGACCGCCTACAAGGGCGGCTACTTCCCGGTGCCCCCGGTCGACCACTACGCCGACCTGCGCGACCGGATCGTGCGGCGCCTCGTCGACGGCGGCTTCACCGTCGAGCGCTCGCACCACGAGGTCGGCACCGCCGGCCAGTCGGAGATCAACTACAAGTTCTCCACCCTGCTGCACGCCGCCGACCAGCTCCAGCTGTTCAAGTACATCGTCAAGAACGAGACCTGGGCCGCCGGCAAGACCGCGACGTTCATGCCCAAGCCGCTGTTCGGTGACAACGGCTCCGGCATGCACACCCACCAGAGCCTCTGGCGCGGCGGCGAACCCCTGTTCTACGACGAGACCGGCTACGCCGGCCTGTCCGACACCGCCCGCTGGTACATCGGCGGCCTCCTGCACCACGCCCCCTCACTGCTGGCCTTCACCAACCCCACGGTGAACTCCTACCGCCGCCTGGTACCCGGCTTCGAAGCCCCGGTCAACCTGGTCTACTCCCAGCGCAACCGCTCCGCCTGCACCCGCATCCCGGTCACCGGCAGCAACCCCAAGGCCAAGCGCGTCGAGTTCCGGGTGCCGGACCCGTCGAGCAACCCGTACCTGGCGTTCTCGGCCATGATGATGGCCGGCCTGGACGGCATCAAGAACAAGATCGAGCCGCCGGCGCCGATCGACAAGGACCTGTACGACCTCCCGCCGGAGGAGTGGGGCGACGTCAAGCAGGTGCCCGGCTCGCTGCCGGAGGTGCTCAACGCGCTCGAGGCCGACCACGACTACCTGCTCGACGGCGGCGTGTTCACGCCGGACCTGATCTCCACCTGGGTCGACTGGAAGAACGCCAACGAGGTCGACCCGGTGCGTCTGCGCCCGACCCCGCACGAGTTCGCGATGTACTTCGACTGCTGAGCACGTACGTCAGCACCGGCAGGGCCGGCTCCGCGATGGCGGAGCCGGCCCGGCCGTTCACGCGGTGCGGCGGCGCAGCGCGGCCCGGACGCCGGCCGCCGCGACGACCAGCACCAGCACCGTCATCAGCACCGCGCCCGGTGCCTTGCTGAACCGGGCCAGGCTGGATCCGTCCGGCAGGGTGAGCAGCGAGGCCACCGCGCAGGGTGCCACGAACCAGACCTGCCGGGCCAGCGGCACCGCCGCGACCGCGAGCAGGGTCAGCGGCCAGATCGCGTACCAGGGGTGGAAGACCGGGGCGAGCAGCACCGTGGCGGCGAGCGCCAGCCCCGCGCCGAGCAGCGCCACCCGGGGGCGGGCCAGCGTCAGCCGGGCCACCCGCTGCCGGGCGTCGTTGAGCCGCCGCAGCGCCGTCCACGCCCACCACCAGAGCGCGACGAGCGTCCCGGCCAGCAGCACCAGCGCGACCACCCGGGCAACCGGGACCGCCTGCGGCCGTAGGCCGGCCAGCTCACCGGCGTAGTCGATCACGAAGCCGACGGCTGTGGGCGGGGAGGTCCACTGCTGCGAGTCGCCGCTGTGGCCGAGCCCCTCCACCCAGCCCAGCCCGAGGCCGGTGGCGAGCGAGACGACCAGCAGCGTGCCGAGCACCGACGCGGCGAGCTGCCCGCCGTCGCGCAGCAGCGCCCGCCAGGTGTAGCGGCCGAGCACGGCGGCGAGCGCCGCGAACGGCAGCGCCACCACCGCGACCGCCTTCACCGCCACGGCCAGGCCCAGCAGCACGCCGGCCACCAGCAGCGCGCGGGGCCTGCCCGGCAGGCGGACCAGCACCAGCAGGCCGAGCAGGAGCAGCCCGAGCGCGAGCGCGTCGTTGTGCGCGCCCGCCACGAGGTGGATCCCGACCAGCGGGCACGCGAGCACCAGCCAGGCGGCCCGCCGGGTGGGCACCCCGGCGGCGCGGGCCAGGCCGGGCAGGCAGAGCGCGGTCAGCAGCACACCGGCCACCGCGACCAGCCGCAGCGCCACGATCGTCCCGATCAGGCCGCCACCGGCGAGGACGGCGAGCCCGGCCAGCAGGACGAAGAACGGCCCGTACGGTGCCGGGGTGTCCCGCCAGATCGGCGACACCGAGCCGGTCCACGGGCAGCCGGCCGCGGCGACCCCCACCCGGTACGGGCTTAGTCCCTGCGTCCACGTCCAGCCCTGGCAGGCGTACGAGTAGACGTCGCGGCTGCCGATCGGCGGCGCGGCGAGCAGCGGCAGTGACCAGAGCCCGGCGGTCACGTACGCCCACCGGCCGGACGGCGTGCCCCACCGCAGCGACCACCAGGCACCGACCAGCAGCAGCGTCCCGGTCAGCCAGCAGACGAGCGTCACCGGCCCGTGCGGGGCCGCCCAGATCGCGGCGAGTGTGCCGCGCGGGGGCGTGCCGGGCAGCGCGCCGCCGAGCCACCCGGCGACGGTGAGCAGCACGGCCCCGGCGAGACCGGTGTAGCGGGCGAGACCGGCGGCGATCGGCCGGACGGGTCCGTCGGGCTCGCTCACCGGCGCTCTCCTCAGTCCACGGGAACCGGCTGCCGGCCCTTGCGAGCCGACCGTACCAACCACACGACCAGCCCGATCACGAACAGCGTCATCAGGGGCGCACCGGGCATCTTGGTGTACCGGGGTAAACCGGTGCCGTCGGCCAGCACCAGGAACGACGACACCACTGTGACGATCGAGAACCAGAGCGTGCGGCGTGCGGTGGCGGCGAGCACCGCCAGTGGCCACAGCCAGTACCAGGGGTGGAACAGCGGCGAGAGCGCGACGGTGGCGGTCAGCGCCAGCCCGGCGTGCCAGAACGGCTCACCGCGACGCAGCGACCGGAACCAGAGCCAGATCAGCACGGCAACCAGCACGACCATGCCGATCGCCCGGGTCACCGGCAGCGCGTCGACGTGCACCCCGAACGGCGCCAGCAGGTAGCCCACGGTCTGCCCCACCGCCGTCGGCGGCGAGGTCCAGGCCACCACCAGCCCGCCCTGCTCCAGCCCGCTGATGAACCCCAGCCCCAGGCCGGAGGCGACTGTCGCCGCGGCGAGCGCCGCGAGCGAGCCGCCGACCACCCACCCGCCGTCGCGCACCAGCGTCCTGATCCGGTACGCCCCGGCGATGGCGGCCAGCGCGGCGAACGGCATCACGACCAGCGCGGTAACCTTGACGGCGGCGGCGAGTCCGAGCAGCGCCCCACCGGCGAGCAGCGGTCCGGGCCGGCCCGGGCGGGCCGCCACCACCGCCAGCCCGGCGACCAGCAGGCCGATCATCAGCGCGTCGTTGTGCGCGCCGGAGACCAGGTGCACGGGCACCAGCGGGCTCGCCAGCGCCAGCCAGAGCGCCCGCCGTGGCGGCACCCCGCAGCGGCGGGCCAGCACCGGCAGCGCCCACGCGGTGAGCGCCACCCCGGCCACGGCGAGCACCCGGAACAGCGCGACCGCGGCGAGCAGCGAGCCGGTGGCCTCCACCACCGCGCCGGCGAGCAGCACGAACAGCGGCCCGTACGGCGCCGGGGTGTCCCGCCAGATGTAGGAGATGGTGTCCAGCCAGGGGCAGGGCAGCGCTGACACGCCCTGCTCGTAGGGGTTGATCCCGGCCGAGAAGCTGGCGCCCTGGCAGGCGTACGCGTACACGTCGCGGCTGCCCAGCGGCGGCGCGACAAGCATCGGCAGCAGCCAGAGCGCGACGGTGACCAGCACCCACCGCGACGACGGCACCCGGTTCCGCAGCGACCACCAGGCCCACGCCAGCAGCGCGGTGCCGACCAGCCACAACCCGATGATCAGCGGCCCGTCCGGGCCCTGCCAGATGCTGACCGGGGTGGGACGCAACTCGCCGTCGGGCAGGGCGCCGCCGAGGAACGCGGCCACGGCGAGCAGTACGGAGCCCGCCAGGCCGATCCAGCGCGAGAGGTGGTGAGGCACGTCCGACATGCTGCCAGTACGGTGGTTCGCGATCAGGAGGTGGGCATGCGGGGCGGTCGGGTGGTGGCGGTCTCCGCCGTGTCGGCGCTCGTCCTCGCCACGTTCTACCTCACGCTGCCGGCCACCGGCTCGGACCTGTCCGCGCAGGTCGCCCGCGCCGGATTCTTCGCCGAGCACGGGGCCGCCCTGGTCGACCTGCGCTGGTACGGCGGCGTGCACCCGTGGGGTTACAGCCTCGTGTCGCCGCCGCTGATGGCGCTGCTCGGGGTACGCGTCACCGGCGTGCTCGCCCTGCTCGCCTCCGCCACCGCGTTCGCCGCCCTGCTGGTGCGGACCCGGGTGCCCCGCCCGCTGCTGGGCAGCCTGGTCGGCGTCGTCACGATCGCCGGCAACCTGGTCTCCGGGCGGGTCACCTACGCCCTCGGCGTCGCGTTCGGCCTGGCCGCGCTGCTCGCGCTCACCGTCCCCGCCCGCCGCACCCGTCACGTCGCCGCCGTCGCCGCCGCGCTGCTCGCCTCCGCGGCCAGCCCGGTGGCCGGGCTGTTCGTCGGGCTCGCCGGCGTCGCGCTGCTGCTGACCCGCCGGTACGCCGACGGACTGCTGCTCGCCGTACCGGCCGCCGCGCCGCTCGCCGTGACCGGGCTGCTGTTCGGCGAGGGCGGCTGGATGAACATCAGCACGGCCGACACGGTGCACGCCGTGGTGACGAGCCTGGTGGTGGCGGCGCTCGTGGCGTACCGGCCGGTGCGGGTGGGTGCGCTGCTGTCCGCGGCCGGGGTGCTCGCGTCGGCGCTGCTGCACACGCCGGTCGGGCTGAACGCGACCCGCCTGGTGGTGATGTTCGCGCTGCCGGTGCTGGCCGCCGCCGCGACGCTCCCGGCCCCGCTCTCCGATCGGCTTCGCGCTGCCGTTCGGCGCTCCCGGGCCGTCGGCGCGCTCGGGCTGGCCGCGCTCCTGGTGGTGGTCTGCTGGTGGCAGCCGCCGGTGGTCACCGCCGACCTGCGCAGCGCCGACGACCCGACGGCCGACCCGGCGTACTTCGCGCCGCTGCGCGCGGAGCTGGCCCGGCGCGGGCTCACCGGGCGGGTGGAGGTGCCGCCGACCCGCAACTACTGGGAGGCGGCCCACATGGGGGACGTGCCGCTGGCCCGGGGCTGGCTGCGGCAGGCCGACATCGACCGCAACGCGCTGTTCTTCACCACTGTGCCCGGCGCGGACGGCACCGGCGTCCCGCTGACCCCGATCACCTACCGGGACTGGCTGGCCGACAACGCGGTGCAGTACGTGGCGGTGCCCGACGCCGAGTTCTCCTGGGTGGGGTCGTCGGAGGCGGAGCTGGTGGAGATGGGCCAGCCCTACCTGACCGAGGTCTGGTCGGACCGGCACTGGAAGCTGTACGCGGTCGCCGAGCCCACACCGCTGGTCGGCGCGCCGGGTGAGCTGGTCCGCCAGGACGGCGCCTCGATCACGTTCCGCGCACCCGCCGCCGGCCCGATCCCGATCCGGGTACGCCACGACCGCTGGCTCACCGCCAACGGCGGCGCCACAGTAACCCAAGACGGCAAGTGGACCACCGTAACGATCCCCCGAGAGGGCACCTACACCCTCACAAGCTGACCCACCCCGCCCGCCCCTCCCCGCCCCTCCCGCTGATCTTGCAGTTGCGGCCCCTCCGGAGCCGCATATGCCCCTTTCGCACGGGCCGAAAGTGCGAGATCAACGCCGAGGTGGGGCGCGGCGGGGGCGGGGGCGCGGGCGGCGCGAGGTTAGAGGGGGGACTCCAGGATTCGCTGGACGACCGTGCGGGAGTGGCGGGCGGTGCGCAGGTACTCGTCGAGGAACTCGCCCTGATCCTCGTGCCCCAGCAGCCGCACCACCCCGGCCAGCTCCACCCCGTGCCGGGGCAACTGGTCCCCGGCCCGGCCGCGTACCAGCATCAGCGCGTCGCGCACCTCGGCGGCGAGCGTCCAGCCGGCGGCCAGCTCGGCGGCGTCGGAGGGGTCGAGCAGACCGGCGTCGCGGGCGGCGGTGAGGGCGTCGAGCGTACGGGTGCCGCGCAGCGCGGGCACCCGACCGGCGTACCGGAGCTGGAGCAACTGCACCGCCCACTCGACGTCGGCCAGCCCGCCCCGGCCCAGCTTGGTGTGGGTCGCCGGGTCGGCGCCGCGGGGCAGCCGCTCGGTCTCCACCCGCGCCTTGATCCGGCGGATCTCGACCACCTGCTCGCGGCTCAGCCCCTCGGCCGGGTAGCGCACCGGCTCGATCATGGCCTCGAACTCGGCGCCCAGGTCGGCGTCGCCGCAGACGAACCGCGCCCGCAGCAGCGCCTGCGCCTCCCACACCCGCGACCAGCGCGCGTAGTACTGGGCGTACGCGGCGAGGCTGCGGACCAGCGGGCCCTGCCGGCCCTCGGGGCGCAGGTCGGCGTCGACGCCCAGCGGCGGGTCGGGGGCGGGCGCGGACAGCAGCCGGCGCAGCTCCTCGGCGATGGCGTGTGCGGCGGCGCTCGCCACGCTCTCCTCCACCCCGGGCGGCGGGTCGTAGACGAACAGCACGTCGGCGTCGGAGAGGTAGTTCGACTCGTACCCGCCGAGCCGGCCCATGCCGATCACCGCGAACCGCAGGCCGGGCGGTCCGGGATGGACGGTACGGGCGGCGCGCAGCGCGGCGGCCAGCGTGGCGTCGGCGACGTGCGACAGCGCGGTGCCGACCGCCGTCACGTCCACCACTGTGGGCCGGCGTTCCCCGCCGCCGACCGGGCGGGGGGTGAGCGGGGCGAGCGAACCGGCGCGGCTGAGCACATCGGCGGCGGCGATCCGGACCAGTTCCCGGCGGCGCAGCGCGCGGACCGCCCGGATCGCCTCGACCGGGTCGTCGTGGCGGGCGGCAGCGGCAGCGAAGCCCTCGACGAGCGTCTCCCGTGGACGCGGAGTCAGTTCGCTGTCCTCGGCGAGCAGCCGCAGCGCCTCCGGTTCGCGGGCCAGCAGGTCGGCCGCGTACTTGGAGGACGACAGCACCCGGGCCAGCCGGCGCGCGACCGGGCCCGAGTCACGCAGCAGGCGCAGGTACCACGGGGTGCTGCCGAGCTTGTCGGAGACCTGCCGGTAGTTGAGCAGCCCACGGTCCGGCTCGGGGGCGTCGGCGAACTCGTCGAGCAGCACCGGCAGCAGCGTGCGCTGGATGGCGGCGGTACGGCTGACCCCGCCGGTGAGCGCCTGGAGGTGCCGCAGCGCGCCGGCCGGGTCGGCGAAGCCGAGCACCTCCAGCCGGTGCCGGGCCGCCTCGGGCGTGAGGCGCAGACCTTCGGCCGGTACGCGGGCCACGGATTCCAGCAGCGGCCGGTAGAGCAGTTTGGCGTGCAGCCGGCGTACCTCGGTGGCGTGGGTGACCCACTCGGCGCGGAACTCCTCGACGGCGCTGCGGCCCGGCGTGGCCGCGTAGCCGAGCGCGGCGGCGAGCCAGCGCAGCGCGGCCGGTTCGGTCGGCACGGTGTGGGTACGGCGCAGGGCCTGGAGCTGGAGCCGGTGCTCGACGGCGCGCAGGAAGCGGTAGCCGCGCAGCAGCGCCTCCCCGTCGGCGCGGCCCACGTAGCCGCCGGCGACGAGCGCGCGCAGCGCCGGTACGGTGCCGGGCACCCGCAGCGACTCGTCGCCCCGCCCGTGCACGAGCTGGAGCAGCTGGACGGCGAACTCGATGTCGCGCAGCCCGCCCGGACCGCGCTTGATCTCGCGTTCCACCTCCTTCGGCGGCACGTTTTCGAGGATCTTGCGGCGCATGGACCGGACGTCCTCGACCGCCTCGGGGCGTTCGGCGGCGGTCCACACGAGCGGGGCCAGCGCGTCGATCCACTCCTTGGTCAGCTCCAGGTCACCGGCCGCCGGGCGGGCCTTGAGCAGCGCCTGGAACTCCCACGTGCGGGCCCAGCGCTTGTAATAGGCGAGGTGGCTGGCGAGCGTACGGACCAGCGGCCCCCGGTTGCCCTCGGGCCGCAGCGCCGCGTCGACCGGCCAGGCCACCAGCCCGCAGATCTGGATCAGCCGGGTGGCGATCTGGGTCGCGGCGGGCAGGTCGTCGTCGGTCGCGGAGACGAAGATGACATCGACGTCGGAGACGTAGTTCAGCTCGTCGCCACCGCACTTGCCCATCGCCACCACCGCCAGCCGGGGGCGCGCCGTGCCCTCGGGCAGCTCGTCGGCGGCGATGTCGTAGGCGGCGGCCAGCGTGGCGTCGGCGAGCCCGGACAGCGCCGCCATGGTCTGCTCCAGGCCGCGCCCGCCGGTCAGGTCGGCCGCCGCGATCCGCAGCAGCGCCAGCCGGTACGCCTGCCGCAGCAGCGGGACCGCGCCGGTCACAGTGGTGAGCCGGGCGGCGACGCTCAGGTCGAGCCGCCCGTCCGCGGTGGGGGCGAGCCCGTCCGGCTCGGTCGCCAGCACGGCCCACTGCCCGGGGTTGGCGACCAGGTGGTCGCCGAGCGCGGAGGAGGCGCCGAGCACCGCGATCAGCCGGCGGCGCAGCCCGGGGTCGGCGGCCAGGGCGTCGCGTACGGCCACCTCGTCGCCGGAGCGCCGCTCGGACTCGACCAGCCGGTGCAGCTGACGCAGGGCCAGGTCCGGGTCGGCGGCGCGGGACAGCGCGCCGAGCAGCTCGGCGGCGCGTTCGTCGACGGGCTCCTGGGTGTCGGGCCGCCACAGGGCGAGCCCGTCCGGGCCGAGCAGGTCGGCGGCGCGGGTGGCGCCGTCGCCCTCGGCGAATCCGTAGCGGGCCAGGCGCCCGCGGGCCGGCCGGGTCACCGTCAGGCCCCGAGCAGCGGCAGGCTGCGGCGCGGGTTGTCGTCGCCGAGTTCGCCGAGCGCGAGCGCGGCGAACCGGATCGCGAACGGCTGCCACGCCTCCTCGACGTCGGCCATCACCCGGTCGCAGGCGGCCACCACCAGCTCCGGGTCGTAGTCCAGCTCGGCCAGCACGGCCGAGTCGCGGGACCACTCGGCGATCATCGCGGTGTCGCACTCGATGTGGAACTGCAACCCCCAGGCCCGGTCACCGAGGCGGAACGCCTGGTGCGGGTAGCGGGTGGACGCGGCCAGCAGCGTCGCGCCGTGCGGCAGCTCGGTGATCTCGTCGGCGTGCCACTGGAGCACGTCGGGCATCAACGGCACGTACCGGAACAGCGGGTCGTCCTCGGCGGCGTCGCGCCGGCCCACGAGCGCCGGCCCGACCTCCGGGCCGGACGGGCTGCGCTCGACCCGGCCGGCGTGCGCGGTGGCGAGCAGTTGCGCGCCGAGGCAGACCGCGAGCGTGGGCACCCGCCGGCGGACCGCCTTGCGCAGCAGCCCCTCCAGCGCCGGGAACCAGGGCGCGCCGGGGCCGCCGTCGGACAGCGGGTACGCCTGCTGGTCACCGCCGAGCACCACGAGCGCGGCGTACCCCTCCAGGTCGGCGGGGAGCGCGTCACCGGCGTGCGGACGCAGCACGCGCAGCTCCAGGCCCCCTTCGGTGAGCCACTCCCCCAGGCGGCGGAGGTCGTCGGTCGGGTCGTTCTCGATCACCAGCGCGGTCGCCACGACGTCGAGGCTAGCCGGTGCGGCCGACAGGGCACGGTCCGGCAGGCCCTAGGCTCGCGATCGTGCCTGACGACTGCCTGCGCCCACCGGCCCTGCGTCCCGGCGACGCGGTGATGCTGGTGTCCCCGTCCGGGCCGACCCGTCCGGAGCGGGTGGCCCGCGGCATCGAGCTGCTCACCGGCTGGGGGTTGCGGCCGGTGCCCGCGCCGAACGCGTACGCCCGGCGCGGTTACCTGGCCGGCGACGACGCGCTGCGGGCCGCGGACCTGAACACCGCGTTCGCCGACCCGGAGATCCGCGGGGTGATCTGCACCCGGGGCGGCTACGGCGCGCAGCGGGTGGTCGACCTGATCGACATGGCCGCGGTACGCCGGGATCCGAAGGTGGTGGCCGGGTTCTCCGACATCACCGCGTTGCAGTTCGCGCTGTGGCGGGGCGCCCGGTTGGCCGGGGTGCACGGGCCGGGCGCCGCCTGGCGGGACGAGCGCACGCCGATCCACTCGGCGGAGTCGCTGCACGCCGCGCTGACCAGCACCGAGCCGGTGACGGTGGCGGCGGTCGAGGCGGAGGAGACGTACCCGGTGCGGGTGCCCGGGCGGGCCGAGGGCCGGCTGCTCGGCGGCAACCTGTGCCTGATCACCGCGTCGATCGGCACCCCGGACATGCCCGACCTGACCGGGGCGATCCTGCTGGTCGAGGAGGTGCAGGAGCCGCCGTACAAGATCGACCGGATGCTCACGCACCTGCGCCGCTGCGGCGCGCTGGACGGGATCGCCGGGGTGGCGGTCGGCCAGTTCACCGAGTGTGCGGACGGCTGGGACACCACAGTCGTGGACGTGCTCACCGACCGTCTGGGCGACCTCGGCGTGCCGGTCCTCGGCGGCCTGCCCGTCGGCCACGGCCCCGGCCAGCTCACCGTCCCGGTAGGCACCCCCGCCGCCCTGGACGCCACCACAGGCACCCTCACCGTCACCCCCGCCGTCCGCTGACAGCTTTAGCCCCACCCGGCCCCGCCCGGTCCCCACCCCACCCCACCCCACCCCGCCCCGGCCCGGCCCGGCCCGGCCCGGCCCGTCGATCATGAAGTTGGCGGCGGTTTGGAGATCCACAACTGCCGCCAACCTCATGATCGACGCGGCACGGGCGATCAACGCGGTGCGGGCGGCGTGGGTGGGGTGGGTGGGGTGGGTGGGGTGGGTGGGGTGGGTGGGGTGGGTGGGGTTAGGTGGGCCACGGCGCCGATCTCCAGGGCGGCCCAGACCGCGCCGTCGGGGGTGACCGTCAGGCCGTGGGGTTCGGACGCCGGGGTCGGCAGGGCGTGGGCGGTGAGGTGGCCGTCGGGGTCGGCGTGCCCGATGCGGTTGGCGCCCCACTCGGTGAACCAGCAGCTGCCGGCCGGGTCCGCGACGATCGCGTGCGGGCGGGCCGCCCGGTCCGGCAACGGGATCTCGTCGATCCGCCCGTCCGGCGTGATCCGGCCGATCTGCCCGGCGGCGATCTCGACGAACCAGAGCGCGCCGTCACCACCCCGGGTGATGCCGACCGGTCCGGCCGCCTCGGTGGGCAGCGGATACACGGTCACCGACCCGTCCAGGCCGACCCGGGCGACCGCGTTCGCCTGGTTGAGCGTGAGCCAGAGCGCGTCGTCCGGCCCGGCGGCGAGCATCGACGGGAAGCCCTTCGTCACCGGCAGCGGGAAGGACGTGACCTCCCCGTCGACGCTCACCCGGCCGACCGTGTCGTCGCTCATTCCGGCGTACCAGAGCGCGCCGTCCGCACCCACCGCCAGCCCGCACGGGCCGCAGCCGGGCGGCAGCGCCACCGAGCCGGTCTCGCCGTCGACGGTGATCCGGCCGAGCCGGTCGTCGCCCGAGCGGGTGTACCAGAGCGCCCCGTCGGGGCCGCCGGCGATGATCAGCGGACGGCTGCCCGGCGGGTCGTCGCGGAAGGTCCGTACCTCACCGTCGAGGCCGAGCCGGGCGACGCCGCCGGAGCCGGCCAGCGTCAGCCAGAGTGCGCCGTCGGGCCCGACCGTGATCGAGTACGGCCCGGAGCCCGGCCCGGTGAGCGGGATCTCGCGGATGGCGGGCTGTGTCATCGAGTGGCCTTTCGTCGGGTTCGCCCAGCCTTGCGGGCGCTCCCGCGCTCCGGCAACACGAGTAAAGCGGGCTTTCCGGGCGGGATTGCCAGCTCGCTGACAGGTTCGCCACGGGTTGCCCTCAGTTCCGGCGACCACTGTCGGTGACGTCATCGCACCACCACCGAACAGGAGAATCGCATGATCCGCACGATGTCGAGGAAGCACCTGCTGGCCGGCCTGGCCGCGGCCGGTGTGCTCGGCGTCGGGATCGCCGCCCCGACGGTGGCGCTCGCCGACGACAAGAGCCCGAGCCCGTCTTCGAGCGCCAGCAGCACCACCGACCAGGGTGACGACCGCCGCCAGAAGCACGCCGACCGGCAGGCCGAGTTCGCCGCGGCGCTCGCCGGGGAGCTGGGCGTCTCGACCGACAAGGTCACCGCGGCGCTGGAGAAGCTGCACGAGCAGCGGCAGGGCGACCGCCCGGAGCGGCCCGAGCGGCCGTCGGCCGAGGACCGGCAGGCCGCGCTGAAGGAGCGGCTGAACCAGGCCGTCACCGACGGCAAGCTCACCCAGGAGCAGGCCGACGCGGTGCTCAAGGCCGCCGAGGCGGGCGTGTTCCCGGGCCCGGGCAAGGGCGGCCCGGACGCCAGGCCCGGCCACCACGGCAAGGGCGGCGACAGGGGCGCCGAGGCCGAGCAGGAGGGCCAGGGCGGCAACTGACGCGGTGGCCCCGCCACCCCTCACCGGCCGTTCCCTCCTCCTGGCCGGAGCCGAGCGGGGCCACCCCCGGTGGCGGTGCCCTCTCGGGCACCGCCACCGCACCGCGCTCTCAGCCCTCGGCGGGCGGGGTGAAGACGCCGAGCAGGTTGCCCGACGGGTCGCGCAGCCGGGCGTGCACCAGACCGGTCGGCGTGGTCACCGGTGCCGCCAGCACCGTGCCGCCGGCCGCCTCGGCGTGGCGGCAGGTCTGCGCGACGTCGGTCACCTGGGCGTAGAAGATCGCGTAGTTGTCGGTGGCGGAGCCGGTGCCCCGGATCGCGCCGCCGATCCCCCGCTCACCGCCGGCCGCCGTCTGCCGGTACGACCCACCCGGGCCGCCCTGCTCCTCGAAACTCCAGCCGAACAGCTCGGAGTAGAACCGCTGCGCCTCGTCCGGGCGGTCGGAGCCGATCTCGAACCAGGTCACGGGCGTGCTGGACATGCTTCCTCCTGCGATCCGCGCCGGCGGTCGCCGACGTCGTCGGGGATCAGCCTCGTACCGGACGGCGACAACGTCCCGTCGGTGTTTGGCCTACTCCACATCCGATCGATAGAGCAGCGGAGCCATCCGCTCCACCAGGTCCGGACGCGTGACGCCGTACCGTTCACGAAAGGCCGACAACTCGGCCTGGGACAGCGGAATCCGGCGGATGCCCAGTTCGTGCAGCAGGACCAGCACCTCGGCGATCGGAACCGTCAGCACTTCGGTTCGGGGTACCGGTCGATTGTCGAGCAGGCGGTCGACGAGGACGGCAAGCCGATCGTTGATCGTCTCGTTCGCGCCGAAAGTGGCAGGGATGGACCGGAACACCGCCTGGAAGAGATTCCAGTCGGTCTCCGCCTGCTCGCAGCGTGACAACACCTCCTCCCGCAGGCCGGCCGCAACCTCCGGATCACCGGCCAGCCGGTCGAGCAACAGTCGCAGGTAGGCGGCGGAGTCCTCGTCCGAGACCTCCGTCCGGTCGCGGGCCACCCTCGCGGTACGGAGATAGACCCGCTCGCGCTCCGCATCAGTCGCGGGCCGGACCGGCATGAGCCAGACGTCGGTCAGGGCGTGCGCCGGCGACCGGACCACTTCCGGCTCGGTGACGGTGAACGCCCCGAGCGCGCTCGGCAGCCTGTCGGACCACGGCTCCAGAGCGTGTGCGAGCACATCCTGATCCGCATCACAGGCCAGGTGCATGGACCGCCTGAGCCTCTTCAACCGCTGAGACGGCCAGACCGGGACCGCCTCGGCCGAACTCACACCGTGCGTCCAGCGGAGGTCCACGGCGGGGGGCACGCCGGGCCGGTCGCTCCAGCGGAGCCGGATGTCCCGATCAGCGCCGTCCCAGAACCGCTCCAGAGCCAGTGCGTCGCTCAGGCTGTCCCACTCCTCCGGCTCGAGTTGTGAGCGCCAGAGACCGACAAGAGCCTGCCAGGACCGGATCACGTCCGCCGCTGCCGGAAAGAGCGTCCGCCCGGTGACCTCGGGAGCGGCCACCAGTGCGAGCAGCAGCAGGTTGGCGGTGTACGCGGCGTGCCGCGACGGGATCGGTACCCGCCTCGGCCGGTAGTCGTCGAATCGCCTCGGCCCGCCACGATGAGGTGCGACGCGGAGCAGGCGAAGCGCGAGATCTGCCCACGCGCGGCGATGATCCTCGCTGGAGCCGTCCAGCCGCTCGGCCAGGAACGCGAGCACGGTTGCCCGTGTACTCAGCACGGCATAGGAGAGAAGCGCGTTGAGCAGGTCGTCGTCGATCCGGTCGCCGTCCCAGGAGAGACTGGCCGCTGCCTGCTTGGCCACCAGGTCGTCCACGATCTGGCCGATCAGCCGGGCCACCAGATACTCGCCGAAGGTCGCGTGCAGGAACTCGTACGTCTCGCGTCTGCGCTCGTCGCCGGACGTGCGCGCGCGGTGGATGAAGAAGAACCTGCCGAGCAGCCGCTCCGCGGCCAGGAGCGGTGTCCGCAGCCCGACGTCCTCCCGTGTCGTTCCGCCGAACGGCAGGACGGCCAGGTCCTGGTCGAGTTCGGTCTCGGTGGCCCACTGCACACGCCGGTTGAACATCGCGAACGCGACCACCGCCAGGCGGCACAGCTCCTCCTCGACGGCGAGCGCCAGGTCGCGGGCGGATGCTCCGTCCCGTTGCTTCACCACCTCGCGCCTGGCGAACCTGCGCAACAGCCGCTCGTACAGTTCGCCGCGGCTCAGCTCGCCGGCGCGACGCAGTTCGCTGCCTTCGGCGTCGTAGAGGGCGAGCATGAGCAGCAGCAGGGGTTGCTCGGCCAGCTCCCGGTGGCTCAGGACCGTGGCCGGGTCGAGATCACGCCGGCCCTCCGAACCGAACAAGACGGCGTTCGCGCGGTTCCAGATCCGGACCCACGTCCGCACCCGGACGCCGTCGAAGGGTTCCAGCCGGACGGCGACAGTGTCCGGTGGCGACTGGGCGCGGTCGGCCACGCTCGTGCGGCTGGTCACCAGCACGGCCACCGGCCTGCCCTGGTCCGCCTCGCGGCGCTGGAAGGCGGCGACCTTGAGCAGGTAGTCGGTCTGGCTGACGCCCGTCGCCTGGAGCAACTCGTCGAAGCCGTCCAGCAGCACCACCGGCAGTGCGTCGCCTGCGGACCGGGCCAGGGCCGGCCAGTCCAGACGTTCCCCGGTGTCCTTGCGGATGGCCTGCTCGATCTGGTCCTGGATCTCACCGGCCGTGAAGACGTCACGAAGGACCACCCGGACGACCAGGAAGTCAGCTGCCGGCAGTTGCGCGGCGATGATTCTCGTCAGCACCGACTTGCCGGAACCCGGTTGTCCCAGGATCAGCAACGGCGACCGGAGCGCGCCCGGAGACGTGAGGTGCACGACGAGCGACTGCCAGAGGTCGTCCCGGACCGGCTTGTCCTCCCACCACGTCTCATCGCTGGGCCGAGCGGCGTTGTCCAGCTCGGCGATGCGGCACAGCGGGGGGATGTATCCCTCACCCAGCGACGGCACCGTCAGTCCCGCCGGCACATCACCGGACGTGATGATGGGCCGGCGCAGGGCGGCGGTGTAGGCGGCGTTGAGTGAACTGCGGCGCTCGTCGGGAGCGCGGCCGGTGGAGAATTCGGCGAGGGCGTGACGCATCTCGTCGAGCCCGACGGACAGACGGCGAATCTCGCCACGGGTCGCCTCGTGCTCGTGCAAGGCTGCCCAGAAGGACACTTCGGGAAAGTCGGCCGCGAGCTGGGACAGCAGGTCCCGGTGCCGATTCACCGCGGACTGCGGCACTCGCGCCAGCATCGACTCGGTGAGATGCCACTGCCGGTCGGACAGCGCCTCGCCGGCGGACAGCCCTTTGAGGAACGAGAGGGTCGCCACGACCAGCTTCTGATAGAACTCGACGAGGCTCGCGGTATACGCCGCATAGGGCAGTTGCGGGCCCGGCAGGGGAGCCGCGGTGCCGAACAGGGCCGAGACGACATCGCCGGTCACCGCGCCGGCGCCGGCCAGGCTCAACTCCTCGGCCCCGCTCAGCCGCACGTCAGCCAGCTCTGACGGCAGGGCCGACTCGCCGAACGCCTCGAAGAACGCGGTCACCGCGATCACCGCGTGCGCGGCCTCCAGCCGCTGTGTCCGCCCGTACCGGGACAGCCCGGAGCGCTTCTCCGACACGCCGCGCACCAGCTCGTGGCCGAGCCGGACGAACTCCGCCTTGGCGTCGAAGATGCCGAGCAGCGCCGGCACCGGCACCGACGCGGCCAGCAGCACGCCGCCGGTCAGCTTGTCGAACCAGTCGACGACCTTGCTCTTCTCCCCGCCCAACAGGCGTACAGCGTCGGCGTAGCTGAGCGTGTCGGACACGCGCGTTCCTCCCCGGCGACGGCAGACCCGTCAGCCTCCCTCAGCCGAACCGGAAACGCTGTCGGGTTTCAGACCAGGCTGAGCGGGCGCACCCGGTCGACCGGCACGTCGAGGTCGCCGGGACGCAGCTCCCGGGTGACCGGCTCGGCCAGCGGACGCACCGAGCGGATCCGGTCGGTGCGGAAACAGCGCAGACCGTCGCGCAGCCGGCACCAGGCGACCAGATACCAGTGCGCCGAGTTACCCAGATAGGCCAGCGGCTCCACGTCGCGCGCCGAGTCGGCGCCGCCGCGGTCGGCGTACCGCAGGCGCAGCACCCGCCCGGCGGCGACCGCGTCGGCGACGGCGGACGGGACGGGCGTGCCCGGCCCGTCGCCGACCAGGTGCACCCGGCCGGCGAGCCGGTGCGCCTCGGCCACCGCTGCGGGCGGCATCACCGCGACCAGCTTGCGCAGCGCGGCGCCGGCCGCCGGGGCGAACGGGGAACCGCCGAGCCGGTGCAGCGCGACGGCCATCGCCACCGCCTCGGCCGGGGTCAGGTTGACCGGCGGCAACGTGCGCGCCCGGTCGACCACGTAGCCGCCGGTGCGGCCCGGCTCGGCCCAGATCGGCACCCCGGCGCCCTGCAACGCGGAGATGTCACGCTCGACCGTGCGGGTGCTCACCTCGAAGCGGCGGGCCAGCCAGCTCGCGCTGCGCGGGCGCGGCGAGACCGCCCGCAGCTCCTCGACCAGGGCGTAGAGACGGTCGGTGCGGTTCACCCCGGGAAACTAACCCCGGGGTACGACACCGCTCAGGCGATGCAGGCGCAGACGATAAGCGCGGCGCCGAAGTGGGTGGCGGCGCTGACCCGGGCCGCCGGGTGCGGCTCCTCCGCGGCGATGACGTCGCCGAGCCGGCCCGGGGTGAGCAGGTCCAGCACCAGGAACGCCAGCGCCATCACCAGCAGGCCGACCAGCCCGAACACCACTGTGGACGCGAGCCCCTTGGTGAACGAGCTGTAGCTGGTCAGCACGGCGGTGAAGACGATGCCGGCGATGCCGAGCTGGTTGGCGGCGAGCAGCAGCGCGGCGTTGCCGTTGCGGCGTACCCAGATCAGCTCCCGCAGCTTGCCCGGGGTGAGCAGGTCGACGAGCAGGAATCCGGCGGCCATCAGCGCCACCCCGACGATCCCGAACACGATGCTCTGCCACGCCCCGTCGAGCAGATCTAACAGCACCAACGCCTCCCCGGCTCACGCCGCCCGGCGGAGGTGCCGGCGCGGTGCCGCAGACGATAGCGGCACCGCGCCACAACGATCTAGAGCGACAGGTAGCGCTGCCGCTCGTACGGGGTGACCTCGCGGCGGTACTGCTCCCACTCGGAACGCTTGTTGCGCAGGAAGAAGTCGAAGACGTGCTCGCCGAGCACCTCGGCCACCAGCTCGGAACCGGCCATCACGTCGATCGCCTCGGCCAGGTTCTCCGGCAGCGCTTCGTACCCCATGGCGCGGCGTTCCGCGCTGCTCAGCGACCAGACGTCGTCCTCGGCGCCCGGGGGCAGCTCGTAGCCCTCCTCGATGCCCTTGAGGCCGGCGCCGAGCATCACCGCGAACGCCAGGTAGGGGTTGGTCGCGGAGTCCAGCGAGCGGACCTCGACCCGGGCCGAGTTCGGCTTGCCGTACGCGGGCACCCGGACCAGCGCGGACCGGTTCAGGTGACCCCAGCAGACGTACGCCGGGCTCTCGGTGATCCGGTCCGGCAGCGCCTGCGGGAACAGCCGCTTGTACGAGTTGACCCACTGGTTGGTCACGGCGGTGTACTCGCGGGCGTGGGTGAGCAGCCCGGCGATGAACGACTTGGCGACCTTGGACAGTTTCATCGGGTCGCCGGCGTCGTGGAACGCGTTGCGCTCCCCCTCGAACAGCGACAGGTGGGTGTGCATGCCGTTGCCGGGCTGGTCGGTGAACGGCTTCGGCATGAAGCTGGCCTGCACGCCGGTGGAGAGCGCCACCTCCTTCACCACGTGCCGGAACGTCATGATGTTGTCGGCGGTGGTGAGCGCGTCGGCGTAGCGCAGGTCGATCTCCTGCTGGCCGGGGGCGACCTCGTGGTGGCTGTACTCCACCGAGATGCCGATCCGCTCCAGCGCCAGCACGGCCTGGCGGCGGAAGTCCCGCGCCACGGCGTGCGTGGTGTGCTCGAAGTAGCCGCCGGTGTCCACCGGGATCGGCACCGAGCCGTCCTGCGGGCCGTTCTCCAGCAGGAAGAACTCGATCTCGGGGTGGGTGTAGAAGGTGAAGCCCTTGTCGGCGGCCCGGGAGAGCATCCGGCGCAGCACGTGCCGCGGGTCGGCCCAGGACGGGCTGCCGTCGGGCAGCGAGATGTCGCAGAACATCCGGGCGCTCTCGCCGCTGACCCCGCCCTCGAACGGGAAGACCTGGAACGTGGTCGGGTCGGGCATCGCCACCATGTCCGACTCGAAGACCCGGGCGAAGCCCTCGATCGCGGAGCCGTCGAACCCGATGCCCTCGTCGAAGGCCGCCTCCAGTTCCGCGGGGGCCACCGAGACGCTCTTGAGCGTGCCGAGCACATCGGTGAACCACAGCCGGACGAAACGGATGTCCCGCTCTTCCAGCGTACGGAGGACGAACTCCTGCTGACGGTCCACTTCCACCCCTCGTGACACGTACGTCCGCACCGGTCGGGCCGGCGCGGCCTGACCGCCCAGTTTCCACCGGGCTCGTTACGCCGACGTTACGCCCTCCCCGGCCGGCCGTCCCGCCGTGTCCGGGTGGCCGGGACGGCGCTCGGCCGCCCCGCTCTCCCGCGACCTGTCGGATTCGGCCCGGACGGCTGGGGGAAGATGGAGGCATGCCCACCCTGCGTCTCGCCCTGTGCCAGGTCAACCCGACGGTAGGCGACCTCGCCGGCAACGCCGGCCTGGTCCGCACGTGGACCCGTCAGGCCGCCGACGCCGGCGCCCAGCTCGTCCTGTTCCCCGAGCTGATGCTCACCGGTTACCCGGTCGAGGACCTGGTGTTCCGCCGCTCGTTCGTCGCCGCCTCCCGCGCCGCGCTGCACCGGCTCGCCGCCGACCTGGCCGCCGACGGCCTCGGTGACCTGCCGGTAGTGGTCGGCTACCTGGACGCGGACGGCCCCCCGCAGGTCAGTTCCGACGCGGAGCCGGGCAAGGGCGCCCGCAACGCGGCGGCGGTGCTGCACCGGGGCGAGGTGGTGGCCACCTACTTCAAGCACCACCTGCCCAACTACGGCGTCTTCGACGAGGACCGCTACTTCGTCCCCGGCGACACGCTCACCGTGGTGCGCGTGGGCGGGGTGGACGTGGCGCTGACCATCTGCGAGGACCTGTGGCAGGCCGGCGGCCCGTTCGCGGTGGCCCGCCAGGCCGGCGTCGGGCTGGTGCTCAGCATCAACGCCTCGCCGTACGAGCTGGACAAGGACGACGTGCGGCTGCCGCTGGTGCGCCGGCGCGCCACCGAGGCCGGGGCCGCCATCGCGTACGTGAACATGGTCGGCGGCCAGGACGAGCTGGTCTACGACGGCGACTCGATGATCGTCGCCGCGGACGGCACGCTGCTGACCCGGGCGCCGCAGTTCGTCGACCACCTGCTGGTGCACGACCTGGAGCTGCCGGCGGCGGCCGAGGCGCCGGGCGAGGCCGGCGCACCGGCCGGCGGGATGCGGGTGGTCCGCCACGAGATCCAGGCGATCCCGGCCGCCCCGTCCGGCCCGGCGGTCCACGGCGGGATCATCGAGCCGGTCGCCGACGAGGCCGAGGTGTGGCACGCGCTGGTGCTGGGCCTGCGCGACTACGTCGACAAGAACCGTTTCCCCTCCGTGGTGCTCGGCCTGTCCGGCGGCATCGACTCGGCGGTGGCGGCCGCGATCGCGGTGGACGCGGTCGGCCCGGAGCGGGTCGTCGGCGTCTCGATGCCCAGCCAGCACTCCTCGGAGCACTCCCGCACCGACGCCGAGGACCTGGCGAAGCGGACCGGCCTGGACTACCGGGTCGAGCCGATCCAGCCGATGGTGGACGCGTTCCTGGCGAACATGTCGCTGTCCGGGGTGGCGGTGGAGAACCTCCAGGCCCGGGTACGCGGCGTGATCCTGATGGCGCTGTCGAACCAGGAGGGCCACCTGGTGCTCACCACCGGCAACAAGAGCGAGCTGGCGGTGGGTTACTCGACGCTCTACGGCGACTCGGTGGGCGGCTACAACCCGGTCAAGGACGTCTGGAAGACGCTCGTGTGGCGGCTGGCGAAGTGGCGCAACGCGGACGCGGCGCGGCGCGGGCAGACGCCGCCGATCCCGGAGAACTCGATCGGCAAGCCGCCGTCGGCCGAGCTGAGCCCCGGCCAGCTCGACAGCGACACGCTGCCCGACTACGACGTGCTCGACCCGATCCTGATCGGCTACGTCGACGGCGACCTGGGCCGGGACGGCCTCATCGAGTCCGGCCACGACCCGGCCGTGGTGGACAAGGTGCTGCGGATGGTGGATACCGCCGAGTACAAGCGACGGCAGTCCGCGCCCGGCACCAAGATCTCGATGAAGGCGTTCGGGCGGGACCGGCGGCTGCCGATCACCAACCGGTGGCGCGAGGACGGCTGACCGCTCCCCCGGCCGGGAAGTGACATCCTCCACTCCGACCTGCCCGCGGCCCGCCGCCCGGTGCGACGATCGCGGGGAACCCGGGGACCGCGTGCGCGGCCTCGAGGAAGGAGATTGTCATGGTGGAGTCCACTCCGGCCGAGGTGACCGCCCTCTACGGCGGGCCGGCCACCCGGCGGGTACGCACCCGCGACCTGATCGCCGCCAAGGAGCGCGGCGATCGGTGGGCGATGCTGACCTCGTACGACCAGTACACGGCCTCGATCTTCGACCAGGCGGGGATCCCGGTGCTGCTGGTCGGCGACTCGGCGGCGAACAACGTCTTCGGCTACGAGACCACGCTGCCGGTGACCGCCGAGGAGCTGCTGCCGCTGGTGCGTGCCGTGGTACGGGCCACGAAGCACTCGCTGATCGTCGGTGACCTGCCGTTCGGCTCGTACGAGGAGGGGCCGGCGCAGGCGCTGCGCACCGCGGTGCGGTTCATGAAGGAGGGCGGCTGCCACGCGGTGAAGCTGGAGGGCGGGCGGCGCTGCGCCGCCCAGATCGCGGCGATCACCGGCGCCGGCATCCCGGTGATGGCGCACATCGGCTTCACCCCGCAGAGCGAGCACACGCTCGGCGGCTACCGGGTGCAGGGCCGGGGCGAGGCCGCCGAGGAGGTGCTCGCCGACGCCCGTGCGGTGGCCGAGGCGGGCGCGTTCGCGGTGGTGCTGGAGATGGTGCCGGGTGAGGTGGCCAAGCGGGTCACCGCCGAGCTGTCCGTCCCCACCGTCGGCATCGGGGCCGGCCCGGACACCGACGCGCAGGTGCTGGTCTGGCAGGACATGGCCGGGCTGCGTACCGGCCGGGCGCCGCGCTTCGTCAAGCGCTACGCCGACCTGGCGGGCGCGCTCACCGACGCCACCCGCCGGTTCGCCGACGAGGTACGCGGCGGCGAGTTCCCGGCGGCCGAGCACACGTTCTGAGATGTAAGGAAGGGCCCCTTCTTAACGCCTGGCGTAGAGGAGGGGCCCCCTATTAACACGCGCCACCGCGCGCGGGCGCGCCGCGCCCGCGCGCGGGCGCGCGGGGCGACGGCGCGCCGCGCTCGTCAGAGGTCGGTGACCCGGATGCCGGCGTGCGCCTTGTAGCGCTTGTTGATCGCGATCAGGTTGGCGGTGAACGCCTCGATCTGGTGGGCGTTGCGCAGCCGCCCGGCGTAGATGCCCCGCATGCCGGGGATCCGCTCGGCCAGCGCGCCGACCACGCCCACGAGTTCCCGCTCCTCGGTGCAGATCAGCACGTCCAGGTCGATCCGGTCGATCTCCGGGTCGGCCAGCAGCGGCGCGCTGACGTGGTTGAACGCGGCGCACACCCGGGACTCGGGCAGCAGCGCGGCGGCCTGCTGCACGGCGCTGCCCTCGGGCACGTCGAGCGCGTACGGGCCCTGCTTGTCGAAGCCGAGCGGGTTGACGCAGTCCACCACGATCTTGCCGGCCAGCGGTCCGGCGAGCGCGGCGACGGTGGCCGCGTGCCCGTCCCACGGCACCGCCACGATCACCACGTCACTGCGCCGGGCGACGTCCTCGTTGTCGCCGCCGGAGACGACGGCCCCCTCCGGTACGTGCGGCAGGGCGACGATCTCGGCGGCGGCCTGGTTGGCCCGCTCCGCGGTGCGGGAGCCGATCAGCACGGCCTGCCCGGCCCGGGCGAACCGGTAGGCGAGACCCCGTCCCTGGTCGCCGGTGCCACCGATGATGCCGACGGTCAGCCCGGAGACGTCGGGCAGGGTGGTCGCGTCGTAAGCCATGGGCTCATCCTCGCAAAGCGGGGGCGCGTGCGGTGCATCCCGCTGCTGTGACAATGGCCGCGCTGGTCACGCCCGTTCGAAGGCGACCCGGCGCGTGGCCGGGTCGGCGACCGTGAGCCGTACCCGGACGCGTTCGCCCAGCGGCAGCTCGCCGGTGCAGCGGGCGCGCACCGGCGGCTCGTCGAGCGCGATCGTGCCGCCGGGCGGGCGGCCGGGGCGGCCGTTGCCGGCCGGGCGCGGTTCGTCCACGTCGAGCACCGCCGCCTCGAACGTCTCCCCCACCCGGTGCGCGAGCAGCACCGCCTCGGCCAGCTCCACCGCGCCCCGGGTGGCGGCGCCCGCGGTCCGGTCGGTCGCGGCCATCACCTCGGGCAGCTTCGGCAGCGCGGCCCGGACCTGCTCGGGCACCTCCCGGCCCTCGTGCAGCGCCAGGCAGACCTCGGTGGCGTAGCGGTCGGCCAGCCGCCGCAGCGGCGCCGTGACGTGCGCGTACGCGGCCGCCACCCCGCCGTGCCCGGGCTGCTCGGGCAGTTCCCCGTCGAAGGCGGTGTACGCCGCGCCGCGCATCAGCTCGGCGGCCTGGTCGACGAAGGCGGCCACCCGGGGCTGGGAGGTGTCCAGCCCGTCGAGCACCTGACCCACGGGTGTGCCGTCCGGCCAGGGCACGCCGAGCGGGCCGGCGGCGAGCCGCAGCCGCTCGACCGCCTCCGGGCGGGGGCGGGGCATGGTGCGCAGCAGCCCGATCCGGCCGGCCAGCATGATGTCGGCCGCGGCCATGCCGGTCAGCAGCGAGATCTGCGCGTTGTGCTCCTCCATCGGGCCGGGGCCGCGCAGCACCAGCCGCCACCCGTCGCCGTCGGGCTCGACGTCCTGCTCGGGCAGCGGCAGGTTGATCGCGCCCCGGCTCAGGCCGCGCGCGGTGAGCAGCGCCCCGATCTCGGGCAGCAGGGCGATCGGCTCGGGCAGCCGGCCGGCGTCGGCGTCGCGCTGCACGCCGCCGTAGTCGAGCTTGGCCCGGCTGCGCACCAGCGCCCGCTCCAGCGTGACCGCAACGGTGCCGCCGTCGGCGTCCAGGTCGACGGTCCAGAGCACGGCGGCCCGGTCGGCGTCGGGCAGCAGGCTGGCCGCCCCCTCGCTGAGCGTGTGCGGGTGCAGCGGCACGTTGCCGTCGGGCAGGTAGACCGTCTGCCCCCGGCGCCACGTCTCGGCCTCCAGGTCACCGCCGAGGCGTACGTGGGTCAGGACGTCCGCTATCGCGTACCGGACGCGGTAGCCGCCGCCGGGACGGCGGGTGAGGTGCATGGCCTGGTCGAGGTCGCGCGAGGTCGCCGGGTCGACGGTGACGAACGGGATGTCGGTCCGGTCGGCGACCGCCGGTGGCGGCGCGGCGGCGGCCGCGTCGGCCTCGCGCTGCGCCGCGGCCGGGAAGCTCTCGGGCAGTCCCAGCTCGCGGCGCAGCGCGCCGAAGTCGATACGGGGCGCCAGTACGCGTCGGATCACCACGCGGTCAATCCTGACAGCGCCCCGCACGTTCCGCTCCCCGGGAGGCAGCGGTGTCCGCGGCGTCAGGCGCGCCGGGCCGGCGCCTTACGCGCGGTGGTGCTCTTGGCGGCGGTGCTCTTGCGGGCCGGCGTCTTCTTCGCGGCGGTGGTCTTCTTCGCCGTCGTGGTGCTCTTGCGCGCGGTCGTGGTCTTGCGCGCGGGCGCCTTCTTCGCCGCCGCCTCGCGCGCCGTGGGACGCGTCGAGGCGGTGGTCTTCTTCGCCGGCGCCTTCTTCGCCGCGGCGGTGGTCTTCTTCGCCGCCGGGGTGACCTTCCGCGCGCCGGTGGTCTTCTTGGCCGCCGTCGTCTTCTTCGCCGCCGTCGTCTTGCGGGCCGGCGCCTTCTTCGCGGTCGCCGTGGTCCGGGCCGTCGTGGTCTTCCGGGCCGCGGTGTTCTTCTTCGCCGCCGCCGTCTTCTTGGCCGCCGTGGTCTTCTTGGCCGCTGTGGTCTTCTTCGCGGTCGTCTTCCTCGCCGTGGTCTTCTTGGCCGGCGCGCTCTTGGCGGCGGCCCGGCCGGCCGGCGCCGTACGGGCCGCGGTCTTCTTCGCCGCCGTCCTGCTGGTGGTGGCCTTGGTGGCCGGCGCCTTGCGGGCCGCCGACACGACCTTCCTGGCGGCTGCCTTCTTGGCCGCCGCCTTCTTCGCCGGTGTCCGTCCGGCGCCGGCGCCCGAGGCGTTCGGCGACGCCTTGGTGACCGTGGCCGTCCTGCCCGCGGCGGTCCTCTTCGCGGTCGTCCGTTTCGCGGCCGGGCGGGTGGCCTGCTGTGCTTCGGCCATCTCGGTTCCCTTTCCTGGGGACGTACTCCCGCCCTCGCGGGAGCACGGATCACCTCGACGCGGGCCCTCCCGCGCCGTCTAGCGGCCCTCCCCGGCCCAACGGGCGTCCTCGGCGTCCCACGCGTCGTTACGCTCCCGCACCGTCTGCAGGGCGTTGTCCGCGTCGGCGGCTGAGGCGTACGGTCCGAGAACGTGCTTGGCGGGGCACACGTCGGCATCGGTCTCGACCCGGTGGTGTCGCGTGCACCAGTAGTAGTGCCCACCACGTCCGTCGTCGCTCATGCGATCACTGTGCACCGGGAACCGCCCGGCCGCCACCGGAACGGCACAAATAGTCACGTCCTTCTCCACATTAGACCTGGTCGGGGCGGTTGCGGCGGGGAACGGCGGAAGACCCGGAGATGCCCGCCCTCGGCCGAACGGCCGGTACCGGCGCGGGCGGGGACCGGACAGGATCGGCGCTCGTGATCACCACGACGACGGGCACGGGGGCCTGTCCGCGATGCGGCGCGACGCCGGTGTCGCTGGACGGGGCGTTGCCCGGCCCTGGCGGGATCCGGCGTTGACGCTCACCGGGGAACGGGCCGCGCGGATCGACGCCGAGCTGGCCGGGCACTACGAGCGGGCCGGCCGGGCGCTGAGCTGGAACGCCTGACCGTCAGGCGGGGGCCGGGACGGGCTCCGGACCGGGTACCGCGGCAGGCGCCGGGCGGGCCGCCGCGATCGCGTACGCGAGGGCGTACGGCGTGCACGCCAGGTGGAACATCGGCTCGACGAGCACCCGGTCGGTGATGAGGAACCGTTCCCACTCGGTCGGCCGGGGCAGCCCGAACGACGAGTCGGTCCAGCAGGTGAACAGCCAGAGCGGCGCGGAGATCCGGTCCACCGAGTCCGGCGGCAGGCCGTCCGCCACCGGTGCGGTGGCCGGGATCGAGGTGACCACCGCGAGCACCACCGCCGCGTCGGCCGCCACCAGCGCGCCGAGCAGCCCGGCCAGCCACGCGGCCCGGACCCGGCCCCGGCGCGCCAGCACCCCGGCCGCCCAGAGCGCCGGCGTCAGCAGCGCCAGCCAGAGCAGCAGCCCCGGCACCGGCTCCCCGATCCGGCTCTCGCCCCGGGCGGCGAGCAGCGCCAGCGTCGCGGTCACCGTCACGGCGATCGGCAGCACCACGCCGAGCGCGGTGGGCAGCGCCCCCACGCGTACGGTCCGGCGCGCGGCCCGGGTGACGACGAGTGCGAGCGCCACACCGAGCAGCGCGGTCAGCGCCGACCAGGTCGGCAACTGCGCGGCGGCGGCCCACGGCACGCGCATCCCCAGCCACCCGTACGTCAGGCCCATCACCGCGCCCGCGAGCACGAGAACGGCGACGCAGGCCGGCGGCGCGAGCAGCAACACCCCTGCGGTACGCCCCAACCGCCGCGAAACGGCCCGGCCGGTCAGTGGTGTGGCCGCCCGGCTGGCGGCCAGGCTCGCGGCGAACCGCAGCATCGGCCACCGCCGGCCGGTCCGGGCCAGCTCGTGCAGCTCGGCGGCCCACTCCCGGGCCAGGTCGGCACGCAGCTCCGCCGGCCAGCGGCGCACCGCGACCCGCAGCAACAGGGCCGCCACCCGCCGGGTCACCACGCCGGCGCCCCGGCCGGGTCCGCGCCGGCACGTTCGACGGGTACGAGGGCACGCAGCTCGGCCAATGCCAGCCGGGCCGACCGGATGCCCTCGCCGGTGAGGCGGTAGTAGCGGCGGGCCGGGCGGCCGGCGGCGACCGGGTGGACGTCCTCCCAGTCGGCGGCGAGCCAGCCGGCTGCCTGAAGGCGGTGCAGCACCGGATAGAGCGTCCCGCTGGGCAGGTCGGTGAGCCGCATCAGGTCGAGGCCGTAGCGCGGCGCCTCGGGCTCGGCGAGCAGCGCCGAGAGCACCTTCGCCACCGGGATGGTCAGTCGCACATCCGTACTCTATCGGAACTCTACATAGGGTGCGGTCCTCGACGGGCCGACGGACTAGCCTCGCGGCTGTGACCCCGCACCTGCTCGACCGCGCCACCGCCCGCCGGATCGCCGTCCGCGCTCAACTGCTCGACGCCCACCGGCCGGCCGACCTGCTGTCGACTGTGGACCGGCTGACGTTCCTGCAGATCGACCCGACCGCCGCGGTCGCACCCAACGCCGACCTGGTGGCCTGGACCCGCCTGGGCGGCGGCTACCACCCGAGCGACCTGGTCCGCGCCCTCGAACAGGAGCGCAGCCTCTTCGAGCACCGGTCCATGATCAGGCCGATGGCCGACCTGGCCCTGCACCTCGCCGAGATGGCCGCCTGGCCCCCCGACGCCCGACGCCGGGACTGGCTGGCCGCCAACGACAGCTTCCGCCGCTACGTGCTGGACGTGCTGCGCGACGCCGGCCCCCGGCTCAGCCGGGACATCGAGGACCGCAGCGTGGTGCCGTGGCCGTCCACCGGCTGGACGAACAACCGCAACGTCACCCAGATGCTGGAGTTCCTCGCCGCCCGGGGCGAGGTCGCCGTCGCCGGGCGGGCCGGCCGCCAACGTACCTGGGATCTGGCCGAACGGGTCTACCCGGCCACCGCCGCGGTCTCCGCCGAGGAGGCCGCGCGGCGACGCGCCGAACGGCGGCTGGATTCGCTCGGCGTAGCCCGGGCGGCCGTGGTCGGCGACGCGGGCGAGCCGGCGCGGATCGAGGGTACGTCCGGCGTCTGGCGGGTCGCCCCGGCCGCGCTGGACGACGCGCCGTTCACCGGCCGCACCGCACTGCTCTCCCCCTTCGACCGGCTCGTGCACGACCGGGTCCGCGCCAAGGAGCTGTTCGACTTCGACTACCGGCTGGAGATGTACGTGCCGAAGGCGCAGCGGCGCTGGGGCTACTTCGCCCTGCCGGTGCTGCACCACGACCGGCTGGTGGGCAAGGTCGACGCGACCGCCGACCGCAGGGCGTCGGTGCTGCGGGTCGACGCGATCCACCCGGACGTGCCCTTCACCCCGGAGCTGACCGCCGCCGTGCACGCCGAGATGGCCGCGCTCGCGTCCTGGTCGGGCCTGCGCGATCTGCGCCTCCCAACCCGCTGAGGACGGCGTCGTAGCAGCCCAGCCGGGAATCGGCCGGCCATCGGACGGCGCGTCCCCTTTGCGGGGACCGGTGGCCGGTCCGGGAGGGACCGCTCAGCTGGATCACCAGCGGCCCGGATGCAGGCCGGAACTCCATGTGCGAGCCTCGACGGACCGCATCCGCTGCCCGCCCGCTCCGGCGGTCAGCGGCCCGAGCTGGGGAGAGAAAATCGTGGGCAACCTTGACATCGCGCTGAAGAACGCGATGAACATCGACGGCGCGATCGGGGCCGCGCTCGTCGACTACACCAGCGGCATGACACTCGGCGTCGCCGGGGGCACCGGCGAGATCGACCTGACCGTCGCCGCCGCCGGCAACACCGACGTCGTACGCGCCAAGCTGCGCACCATCGAGATGCTCAAGCTCGACGACGAGATCGAGGACATCCTGATCACGCTCGGCAGCCAGTACCACCTGATCCGCCCGCTGAGCATCCGCACCGGCAAGGGCCTGTTCCTCTACCTGATGGTGAGCAAGAGCCGGGCCAACCTCGCGATGGCGCGGCACCAACTGCGCATGATCGAGGAGAGCCTGGAACTGTGAGCCGGGTGGACGACCTCCCCCGCCGTACGCGCGCCCAGGCCGGCACCCTGCCGCCACCACGGGCGCTTCCACAGTCGCTGGCCGGCAACCCGGCGCTGCCGTACCCGGCCATCAGCCAGGAGCTCTCCGCGCTGCGGTTGCAGATCCCCGGCGTGCACGGCTGCGTCCTCGGCGGCGTCGACGGCCTGCTCGTCACCCACAACCTGCAGAACGGCGCCGACCCGGAGGACCTGGCCGCGCTCGCCGCCACCATGTACGGGCTCGGCCGCCAGGTCGGGATCCGGCTCGGACAGGGCGACTTCCAGCAGTCCACAGTGCGCAACGCGGGCGGCTACCTGAGCGTGTACGCCGTCAACGGGCAGGCGCTGCTCGCCGTGATCGGCACGGACAGCATCAACGTGGCGCGGTTGCACCTGCACGCCCCGGCCACAGCGGCCCGGCTCGCCGAGCTGCTCGACGGGGTCAGCCCGGCCACGTCCTGACGTACGCCGGTCGTCGCGGTCCCACCCGTCCGGACCGCAGACGGCGGGCGTACCTCGGGGTCTGTGGTTGTCGTGGCGCGGCGGCCCGCAGGTGCGGTCGTGCGCGTGGTGCGGCGGCGGGCGCGGTCGGTCAGACGCCGAAGCGGCCGGCCCACGCGGTCACGTCGGCCACAGTGGCGTTGCCGCCGCAGACCACCAGGCCCAGCCGGGCGTCGCCGCCCACCCGCTCGATCACCCGGCGGGCTGCGGGCAGCAGGCACCCGGCGGCCGGTTCGGCCCACACCTTGGCGTGCTCGGCCAACTCCAGCGTGCCCCGCACCGCCTCGGCGTCGGAGACCACGAGGACGTCGCTGACCAGCGCCGTCACATGGTCGTAGGTGAGCTGCGAGGCACTCGGCGCGCTGAGCGTGGTGACGATCGACGACAACGGCACCTCGACCGGGCCACCCTTGGCCAGCGCCTGCGACATCGCCTGCGCGCCCTCGGTCTCCACGCCCCAGACGCGTACCCCCGGCCGCCGCGCCCGCAGCGCCGCCGCCACGCCCGAGATCAGCGCGCCCCCGCCGATGCTGACCAGCACGTCGGTCAGCTCACCGGCGTCGTCGGCGAACTCCAGCCCGACAGTGCCCTGCCCGGCGAGCACGATCGGGTCGTCGAACGGGTGCAGCAGCGTCGCGCCCTCGTCCCGCAGCCGGTTCATCAGCGCGAACGCGCCGGCCATGTCCTCGGTCAGGCGTACGTCCGCGCCCGCCGCGCGGGCCACCTCGACCGCGCGCGCCGGCGCCGTGCGGGGCATGACCACTGTCGCCGCCACCCCGAGGGCGCCCGCCATCACCGCGACCGCGATGCCGTGGTTGCCGCCGCTGACCGCCACCACCCCGGCCGCCCGCTCCGCGTCGTCCAGCGCGAGCAGCTTCGCCGCCGCACCCCGGGCCTTGAACGATCCGGTACGTTGCAGCAGCTCCAGCTTGGCGGTGACCGGTACGCCGAGCAGCTCGGTCAGTCCCGGGCTGGGCAGAGTCGGTGTGTGGATCACGACGTCGGCGATCCGGTCGGCGGCCGCCTCGATGTCCGCAAGCTCGATCACCACCGCAGCGTGCCACACCAGCCCTCGCCACCGCGCCGTCCCCGCCGCGCGCGCTCGCCACCGCGCCTCGTCGGCCCCGCCCTCGTCGGCTCCGCTTGTCGATCTTGGAGTTGTGGCGCCCGGAGCGCCCCATCCGCGACGTTCGAGAGGTGCCACAACTCCAAGATCGATCGCTGGAGCCGGGGGCGGCCGTCCGGTCGCGGTCACGATCGGGTGGCGGCCACCTCGGCGTCGCTGCGGAGGATGCAGAACTCGTTGCCCTCCGGGTCGGCGAGCACCACCCAGCCGGTGCCGTCGGACTCACGCCGGTCGGCCACCACGGCCGCACCCAACCCGGTCAGCCGGGCCAGCTCCTCGTCGCGCGTCCCCTCGACCGGGCGCAGGTCGAGGTGGATGCGGTTCTTGACCTGCTTCGCGTCCGGCACCTCGATGAAGAGCAGGCGGTGCCGCCCGTCCCGCGAGTAGATCATGCACTCCTCGTGGCCCGGCTCGTTCGGGTCGTCCGGATCCTCGCGGTAGTCGAGGACGGACGCCCACCAGCGGGACAGGGCGTAGGCGTCGGCACAGTCCACGGTGGTGTGGGACACGTAGGAGGTCATCATCGGATCATCGCAAGGTCTGGCGGGAGATGTTCCACCGCGCCGAGGGCGGGTACTCCCGATCGTGCGTATCGACATCGACGAGCCGAGGGCCGCGGAACTGTTCTGGGAGGGCATGCGGGAGGTGGCAGCCGGCGCCGCCCGGCATCAGGACGACGACCTGTACCGGGCGATCGTCAAGATCGGCCGCTCAGGGCAGCCAGTTGGTGCCGCAGTGCGGCCTGTTTCTCCAGCATGGCGCTACGGGGAGAAGCGCCGCTTCCTCCGCCACTGCGGGATGACTGAGGTGGTTTGAGGCGAACGGCGCCGCGACCACTCACCGGCGCGATGGCGGCGGTCTAGGCTCGTGCTCGTGATCCAGGCCGTAATTGTCGATGTCGATGACACTCTGTGCCTTACCGAGGCCGTGTGCTTCGATCTTGAAAACGAGGTGTTGACGGCCATGGGACGCGACCCGATGTCCCGGGCCGTGCATCTGGCAACCTGGGGTGAGCCCCTTCTCGATGCAATGCTGAAGCGGTCGCCGGGGCTGGATCTCGATCGGTTCGCCATGACCTACCGGCAGGTTTTGAGGCGGTACGTCGTCGATGGCCGTCTCGACGAGATCGCGCCCGAGAACCTACACGCGCTGGACCAGATCGTCCTTGATGGCCGGACGGTCATGCTCCTGACGTCGCGTACCGAGGCTGAGGTCGAACACATGCTGGTGCCGGATCACGTGCTGGCACAGCGGGTGAGTGCGGTTTACCACGCCGACAACACTCGGTTCCGCAAGCCCGACCCTCGAGCGTTTGACGAGTTGCTGGCGGCCACCGGGCTCGATCCAGAGCAGTGTGTGTACGTGGGCGACTCGCCAGGAGATGCCCAGGCTGCCGGCGGTGCGGGCCTGCATTTCATCGCATGTCTGCAAAGCGGTGTGCGTATGCGCGAGGACTTCGACGTCCGCCACGTCAGCGCCTTCATTCACACCTTCTCGGAGCTTGTCGACATGGTGCGGCGACTTGACGCCGCCCGCTTGCCCCCGTCGTCGCGCACAGCGGAATACGAGCCGTCCCCGTAGAGCTGCGGGCAACAGCCCGTGGCTGATTCCAGCAAAGCTCGCGCCGCCCGGGTGTTAGCCGCGGCCGCTGGCTAGGCCGAGGTGTCACGGACGTCCTGATACCGATCTGTCGCGCAGGTCTCGAGACTCGACAGATCGTCGAGGCGGTTGGAGCGTAGGGCTGCTGCTGTTGCCTCTACCGGCCCTCAGTCCTCGTCAAGGAGGCCAAAGCTCTCCGGCAGCTCTTCCAGGAGCTCACGCACGGCACCGGTCGCCTGGATCGCCCGCTCCCGCACGAGTCTGGTAAGCACCTCACGCTCGTCCGGGCCCAGAGCATCGAGAATGCCGGCCACTCGATGTTGGACTGACGCAGCCTCATCCGGATCGACGACATCGTCATCGCTCAGCTCCAGGAACACCAGACACTCAAGTAGGGCATCCAGAAGCACGCCAGTCAGCATCGGGCGATCGTAGCGCCGGGGTACGGAAGCCGACGCGGATGGCGTTCGTCGCGGCCGGGGCTTCCATCTGCCGCGCCAGTCCAACCCCGGGACTGGCTTGCCACCGGATCACCGGGTCGCGGCACCAGTTCCACCGCCAGGACGTGCCCGACCTCCACGACAGCCGGTGACAGCCCGGCAGAGCCCACGCGCACCGAAAGGCCGTCAAGACGACGGCGGGGCGTAGGCCGGATCCGAGTTTTGGCTGAGCCAGCACTCAGGCCGTCTCCCGGCCGTCCCAGGCCATGGACAGGCCGTCAAACGCCACCCAACGATGACCAAGGCCAACCAACGGCACCCGATAAACGACCAGCTCAGAGCCTTGATCGCGGCTCTGAGCTGGTGGGCGACGGACGAGTCGACCTGTACGCCGGATTCTGTGACCGGCACGCCCGTAGGCGCACCGGCGGCGGCCATCCATCTCGGCCTGCCGTCGCCGGCAGGCTCCAGCGGCCTACCCGCAGACATCGGGCGGGCAGCCCTCAAGCGTCTGCGCGGGTCGTCATCTTGCGGTGACGGCCCTTTCTTGGCCTTGCTCCGGGTGGGGTTTACCGAGCCACCCCGGTCACCCGGGGTGCTGGTGGGCTCTTACCCCACCGTTTCACCCTTACCGTCCCGTTACGGGCCGGCGGTCTGTTTTCTGTGGCACTGTCCCGCGGGTCGCCCCGGGTTGCCGTTAGCAACCACCCTGCCCTGTGGAGTCCGGACGTTCCTCGGCGACGGGCCGGAGCCCGTCGACGCGACCGCCCGGTCGACTCGTCCGTCGCGTACTCATCCTAACGACGCACCCGCCGCGCCCATTTCCGCCCCGGCCAACCCGAGCAGCCGCCCGGCCCACCCGAGAACCCGCCCGGCCGGCCCGAGCACGAACCAGCCAGGGCAGCACACAAGCCGGGTGGGGCAGCACCACAAGCCAGGCCGGGCGGCACACAAGCCAGGCCAGACCACGAACGGGACGAGCAAGGGCAGCGCGGCAACCAGTCCGGCACCGTACTAGCCTCGGGGAACCATGGATCTCTCCGACGCCGCGCTCCTGCTCGCCGCCGGTCTCGCCGCGGGCACCGTGAACGCGGTGGCCGGTGGTGGCTCGCTGATCACGTTCCCGGCGCTGATCGCCACCGGCCTGCCGCCGGTGGCGGCCAACGTCTCGAACTCGGTGTCGGTCTTCCCGGGGTACGTGGCGAGCGTGGCGGGTAGCCGGGTGGACCTGCCGCGGGGGCGGGAGCTGTGGTCGCTGCTGCCCACCGCCGTGCTCGGCACGATCGCCGGGTGCGTACTGCTGCTGGCTACCCCGGCCCGCGCGTTCGAGGTGGTGGTGCCGTTCCTGGTGCTCGGCGCGACGGCCGTACTCGCGTTCCAGGGTCCGCTGCGCCGCCTGGTCGGTCACCCGGAGCGGTTGGGCGCCCGCCGCCGTACCGTCACGATGCAGACCATGGTCGCGGTCGGCACTGTGTACGGCGGCTATTTCGGCGCGGCCCTCGGGGTGATGCTGGTGGCCGGGCTGGCGCTGGTGCTGGACGCGACGCTGGCCCGGGTGTCGGCGGTGAAGAACCTGCTCTCGGCCGTGGTGGGGCTGACCACGCTCGTGGTGTTCGCCCTGTTCGGCCCGGTGAACTGGGCGGCCGTCGCGGTGGTCGCGCCGGCCACCCTGTTCGGCGGGTACGCGGGCGCGCGGCTGGCCCGCCGGCTTCCGCAGGTGGTGCTGAAGACGGTGATCGTGGTGTTCGGCACGGCCATCGGGTTCTACCTGCTGTGGCGGGCGCTGACCTGACGCCGCCCGGCAAGACCGGACCCGTCAGTACGCCTCCCCCACCGGCTCCTCCGGTGCGTGTTCGGCCCGGCGGGCGGCCCGGTTCCAGATGACCCGTTCGCCGTAGCCGGCCGCCATCAGGTGACCGAACGCGAGGTACGCGAGCACACCGGCGGCGAGCACCCCGAAGCCGACCCAGAACGGCAGCGCCAGACTGTGCTCGGCCAGCTTGCCGGAGATGATCGGTGCGGGCGCGGCGGCGCCCCAGCGGACCAGGTTGAACGCGCCGGTGGCGACGCGCCGGTCGGCGGAGCCGAGCCCGAGCGCCAGGTCGGTCAGGTTGGCGTTCGCCAGGCCCATGAACAGGCCGGCCACGACCAGGACGACGAGCGACATGGCGGTGCCGGTGGAGGTGGCGAACAGGACCATGCAGACCAGCAGGCCGAGCAGTGCGACGCCGACGGTCTGCACCGCGCCGATGCGGTGGGCGAGCCGGTGCCCGATCAGCAGGATGCCGGCGGCCAGGCCGAGGCCCCAGCCGGTGAACGCCAGGCCCAGCGGGATGACGTCGAGGCGCAGGAACAGCGGCGTGTAGCCGAGCACGACGAAGAAGACGAAGTTGTACGCGGCGGTGACCACGCACAGCGTCACGAACGCGGGTTTGCGGTACGTGGCGAAGATCTGGCCGAGGCGTACCGGCTGTTGCCTGCGGGCGGGCTCGCGCAGCTTGCGGGCGGCGACGCCGAGCGCCAGCACCATGAACACACCGCAGACGAAGAACGGCAGCCGCCAGCTCACCTCGCCGAGCAGGCCGCCGATCAGCGGGCCGACCGCGAAGCCGAGGCCGAGCGCGGTCTCGAACAGGCCGACCACCCACTCGCGGTCGTCGGCCAGGTTGACCAGCACCACCATGGCGGTGGCGAAGAACATCGCGTTGCCCAGGCCCCAGACGCCGCGCAGCACGGAGAGCTGCACGATGTCGTTGCTGAACGAGGCTCCGATCGCGGCCAGGCCGACCACCGAGACGCCGGCGACGAGCACCGGCTTGAACCCGAACCGCCCGCTGGCGAGCGTCGCCGGGATCATGCCGACGGCCATGACCGCGATGTACGCGGTGAAGAGCAGCTCGACCTGCCAGGCGGTGACGCCGATCGCCTCGCCGATGGCGGGCAGGATCGGGTCGACAACGGCGATGCCGGCGATGGCGAGGAACGCGACGAGCGTGGTGGCGTAGATGGCACTGCGGTTGGGCTCGGATCGGCGATCCACTCCGCAACCTCCCAGATAGCTGTATCGTACAGGCACTTTTCTTGTATCATACAGCTATGAGCGACGACGTCCACGGCACCGAGGTCACCCTCGGCCGGATCGAAACCGAGGTGGCGCTGCTGATGCGCCTGGGCGAGGCCACCCGCCGGGGCACCGGCACGATGGAGCACCGGCTGCTGGACCGCGCCGCGTACGTGATCCTGCGCCACCTCGACGCGGCCGGCCCGCAGAACGTCTCGGCGCTCGCCGCGCGGCTGAACCTGGACGGCTCCACGGTCACGCGGCAGGTCTCCGCGCTCCAGCGTGACGGGCTGATCTCGCGTACCCCCGACCCGGCCGACGGGCGCGGCACGGTGATCTCCGCGACGGTGGCCGGGCTCCAGCGGATGGCCGCCGTCCGGGCGGCCCGCACCCGGCTGTACGGCGACATCCTCGCCGGCTGGCCCGAGGCGGACCGGGAGACGCTGGCGGACATGTTGCACCGCCTCAACGAGGCGCTCGACGCGCGCAACCGCCGCCGCTGAGGCGTTAGGAAGGGCCCCTTATTATGCAGAATGCGTTAATAAGGGGCCCTTCCTTTCATGCGACCGGTTCCGGGGCGGAGTCGGCGCGATCGGCGGTGGGCGTGACGCGCGGGTCGCCCTCGTCGGCGAAGTAGTCGTCGGGCGTGGTGCCGTCCGGCCCGTCGGCCACCTTCGCGGCGCGCAGCACCAGCGTGAGCAGCGCGGCCACCACCAGGTTCACCAGCACCGCCACGATGCCGACGTAGATGGTCTTCGGCGTGTCGAAACCGAACTTCTCCAGCGGGAACGCCGAGCCGGCGAAGTGCTTCTTCCCGGTCACCGGGTTGCCGATCTGGTACAGCATCCACATGCCCAGACCCATGCCGGCCGCCCAGCCGGCGATCAGCGCGCCCCTGTGGAACCAGCGGGTGTAGAGGCCCAGCGCCACCGCCGGCAGCGTCTGGAGGATGATCACGCCGCCGATGAGCTGGAGGTCGATGGAGAACTGCGGGTCGAGGAAGACGATGCAGGCCACCGCGCCGACCTTCACCACCAGCGAGGTGATCTTCGAGACGTTCGCCTCCTGCGCCGGGGTGGCGTCCCGCTTCAGGTACTCCTTGTAGATGTTGCGGGTGAACAGGTTCGCCGCCGCGATCGACATGATCGCCGCCGGCACCAGCGCGCCGATGCCGATGGCCGCGTACGCCACCCCGGCGAACCAGTCCGGGAACTGCTGGTCGAACAGCAGCGGCACCACCGTGTTGCCGTCGGTCGTGCCCTCCTTCGCACCGGGCAGCGGTTTCACGTTCGCCGCGATGGCCATGTAGCCGAGCAGCGCGATCAGACCGAGCAGCAGGCTGTACGCGGGCAGCGCGGACATGTTCCGCTTGATCACGTCGCGGTTCCGGCTGGCCAGCACACCGGTGATGCTGTGCGGGTAGAGGAACAGCGCCAGCGCCGAGCCGAACGCCAGCGTCACGTACTGGATCTGGTTGTTCTGGTTGAGCAGGATGCCGTCGCCGGGCGCGGGTGACGCCTGGAACTTCGCGTCGGCCGCGTCGAAGATGGCGCCCCAGCCGCCGAGCTTGTACGGCAGCCAGATCACCGCGACCAGGATCACGATGTAGATCAGCGAGTCCTTGACGAACGCGATCAGCGCCGGGGCGCGCAGCCCGGACTGGTAGGTGTACGCGGCCAGGATCGCGAACGCGATGATGATCGGCAGGTGCCGGGCCAGCGCGCTGTCCCCGGTCACGCCCATCGTCTTGAGCACCGCCTCGATGCCGACCAGTTGCAGCGCGATGTACGGCATGGTGGCGACGATGCCGGTGATCGCGACCAGCAGCGCCAGGATCGGCGAGCCGAACCGGTTGCGGACGAAGTCGGCCGGGGTGACGAACCCGTGCCGGTGCGAGACCGACCAGAGCCGGCACAGCACCAGGAACACCAGCGGGTAGATGACGATCGTGTACGGCACCGCGAAGAAGCCCGCCGCGCCGGCCCCGAAGATCAGCGCCGGGACCGCCACGAACGTGTACGCGGTGTAGAGGTCACCGCCGACCAGGAACCAGGTGATCCAGCCGCCGAAGCTGCGCCCGCCCAGCCCCCACTCGTCCAGGTGGGCCATGTCCTTCGGTCTGCGCCACCGGGCCGCCACGAAGCCCATGGCGCTGACCAGCAGGAACAGCAGCGTGAAGACGATGATCTCGGTGAGGTGGTCCCGCCACATCAGTGGTCACCCCGCTTCTTGGTCATCTGGTAGACCAGCGTGGTGGTACCGACGCCCAGCAGGATCCAGGCCAGTTGCAGCCAGTAGAAACGCGGGAACCCGAACAGCCGGGGCGAGTCGGCGTTGAACAGTGCCGGGATCAGCGGCACCACGATCGGGATGAAGAGCAACCAGTTCCAGGGACTCTTGTCCTTCGCCCTGGATCGCGCCGTGTCAAGCGCCTCCGGTTCCGGTGCGGTCATGTGACACCCCCTCCGGGCATTCGTAGCGGGCCATGTGACGGCCGGAGGCTACGACCCTGTGACGGGGGTCACGTCCGATCGGAGGATGTCATTGCGCCGAACGGCCGCCGGCATGCGCCGAGCGGCCGTCAGACGTCCGTGAGGTGCGAGGTGTCGTTGACCGAACGGACCGCGACGCCGCCGTCCGGGTACAGGTCCAGCACCGAGATGCCCGCCGTGTCCAGGTAGAGCCGGTGCAGGAACGCGTCGCCGGCGGCGAGCGCGTCGCGCAGCACCAGCTTGATCGGCGAGACGTGGGAGACCACCACGACCGTCTCCCCCGGGTACGCCGACCGCAGCCGGTCGACCGCCCGCCCGGTCCGCTCGGCGACTGTCACGAACGACTCGCCCCGCGGCGGCGCGACCCGGGTGGAGGCGAGCCAGGCGTCCAGCTCGGCCGACCAGCGCTCACGTACCTCGGCGAACGTGTGCCCCTCCCAGACCCCGAAGTCGCACTCGATCAGGTCGTCGTCGGTGCGTACCGGCGGGTTTCCGACCTGCGCGGCGACCGCCTCGGCGGTGGCCGTGCACCGGGACAGCGGGGAACTGACCACGGCCGCGACGGACGGCGCCAGCGCGGCCACCCGGGCGGCGGTGGCCCGGGTCTGGGCCCGGCCCCGCTCGGTGAGCGGCACGTCGCTCCGGCCGGAGTAGCGCTTCTGCACGGTGCGCTCGGTCTCGCCGTGCCGCACCAGGATGAGCCGGGTGGCCTCCTCGGTCGGGCGCGGCTCCCAGGAGGCGGGCGTGGTGGCCGGGTCGGTGCCGGTGGCCCGGACGACAGCCGCCTCCCGCACATCGGGCGCCGGGGCTCCCGGTGCGACGCCGGAGGCGGCGGCGTCCATCGCCGCGTTGGCGAGCGCGTCGGCGTGCCGGTTGCGTTCGCGGGGCACCCAGGTGAACCGTACGGCGGCGAAGCGGCTGACCAGCCCGGCCGCCTGGGCGGCGAGCGGACGCAGCCCGGGGTGCTTGATCTGCCAGCGGCCGCACATCTGCTCGACCACCAGCTTGGAGTCCATCCGCGCCTCGACCTCGGCCGCGCCCAGCTCGGCGGCGGCCTCCAGCCCGGCGATCAGGCCCCGGTACTCGGCCACGTTGTTCGTCGCCGTACCGATCGACTCGGACCGCTCGGCCAGCACCTCGCCGGTCTCCGGATCCCGGACCACGGCGCCGTAGCCGGCCGGACCGGGGTTGCCCCGGGAGCCGCCGTCGGCCTCGACCACCACTGCGCGCACCGCCACGACGGCTACAGTCCCGACTCGTTGGTCCGGACCATGATCCGCCGGCACTCCTCGCAGCGGACCACGTCGTCCGGGTCCGCCTTGCGGATGCGGGCCAGGTCGGCGCCGGACAGGTCCAGCCGGCAGCCGCCGCAGCGGCCACCGGTGAGCAGCGCGGCGCCCATGCCGGTGTCCTCGCGGATCTTGTCGTAGAGGCCGATCAGGTCCGCCGGGAGGTCACCGGCGAGCGGCTGGCGGGCCGTGCGCTTGAACTCCTCCTCCCTGGCGATCTCCGCCAGCGTCTCGTCGCGGCGCTGCTCGGTCGCGGCACGCCGCTCCCGGGCCTCGGCGATCCGGCTCTCGACACCGTCGAGGACGCCCTGCGCGGTCTCCCGCTGCTCCATCAGCTCCAGCTCGGCGTCCTCCAGGTCGCTCTGCCGGCGGTTCAGCGAGACCAGCTCGTGCTGGAGCGCCTCCAGCTCCCGGGCCGGGCCGCTGCCCGAGGCCAGCCGGGCCTCGTCCTTGTCCTTGCGCGCCCGCACCTGGTCGACGTCCTTCTCGATCCGGGCGATGTCCCGATCCAGGTCGTCGACTGCCACCTGGGCACGGACCCGCTCGTCCTCCAGCGCGGACAGCTCACGCGCCAGGGCCTCCAGCTCGGCGCGCTCCGGCAGGCTGCGGCGGCGGTGCGCGAGCTGGGCCAGCGCGGTGTCGATCGCCTGGAGGTCGAGCAGGCGGCGCTGCACCTTCGGGTCAGCCTTCACGTCGGGGCTCCTTGTCGTCCGGCCGGGGCGCGGCGGCGTGCACGGTCCACGGGTCGGTGTCCAGGTCGGACACCACGGTCTCGACGTCCAGCTCGGCGGCCAGGTAGGCGGCCAGGTCGTCCAGCCAGGGTCGCTCCGTCGCCCAGTGGGCGGCGTCCAGCAGCGCCGGGCCACCGGCGGCGAGGTGTTCCCCGGCCGGGTGGTGACGCAGGTCCGCGGTGAGGAACGCGTCCACCCCGGCCGCGGTCGCCTCGGCGAGGAAACCGTCCCCCGAGCCGCCGCTGACGGCGAGGGTACGAACCATACGCCCGGGATCCCCGGCGGCGCGAACTCCCCAGGCGGTGACCGGGAGCACGGCGGCGGCCAGCCGGGTCAGCTCGGCGAGCGTCATCGGGGTGGGCAGCTCGCCGATGCGGCCGATGCCCCGGCCGGGCCCGGCGGCGGGCGAGCCGGGGCGGGGCGGGTGCAACGGGCGCAGCCCGGTCAGCCCGAACCGGGCGGCGAGCGCGTCGGACACCCCCGGGTCGGCCACGTCGGCGTTGGTGTGCGCCACGTGCAGCGCGACGTCCGCCTTGATCAACCGGTGCACGATCCGGCCCTTGTACGTGGTGGCGGCCACCGAGGAGACTCCGCGCAGCAGCAGCGGGTGGTGCGCGACGATCATGTCCGCGCCGGCGTCGAGCGCCTCGTCCACGGTCTCCGGGACCACGTCCACCAGGCAGGCGACCCGGCGTACCGGGCGGTCGGGCTCGCCCAGCACCAGGCCGACGCGGTCCCACTCCTCGGCCCAGGCGGGCGGATAGCGACGGTCCAGGGCGGCCACGACGTCGGCGACGGTTGTGCTCACGGGCGGCCAGCTTACCGGCGTCCGGGCCGGTACACGCCGACCATCGCCGGGCGAGGCCCCCGGCATCTGCCGGGGGCCGTGCCCATCCCGCCTCAGCCGACCGGGGCGACCGGCCGGTCCGCGCCGCGCAGGGCGGCCAGGCCGGCGTCCCAGGGGAAGGCGTCCGCGCGCCGCTCCCCCGTGCCGGGCGGGTGCAGGCGTACGACGTGGTCGCCGAAGACCACCCGGACGCCCCACTGCCCGAGCCGGTCGAGGCTGGCCCGGAACGCCGGGTGCGCGGCCATCGCCTCGTTCGTGTACGGGACGGCCGCGATCGGCACCCCCATCCCCTGCGCCTCGACCAGCAGGCCCAGCGCCAGGGTGTCGGTGATGCCGATCGCCCACTTGTTGATCGTGTTGACGGTGGCCGGGCACACCAGCATCGCGTCGGCCGGGGGCAGCACGTCCGGGTCACCCGGGTTCTTGTAGTGCGTACGGACCGGATGGCCGGTCTGCCGGGCCAGCGCCGTCCGGTCGACGAACTTCGCGCCGTCCGGCGTGGTGACCACGCAGACCGTCCAGCCCTCCCGCTGGGCGAGGTCGACCAGCCGGCCGACGTGACGGGCCAGCGGCGAACCGCAGGCGATGACGTAGAGCACCCGCCGGTGCCCGTTGGCGGTCTCCGGACCGCTCATACTCCGACTCCCATGTGTTCAGCCAACTCCGCGATCGGCGGAGGCGGCGCACCACGTGTGCGACGGAGAATCTCGGACATCAATTCGTGTGCGATCGGCCGGCACCGGATCTCGGAGGGCGCGAGCCGGTCGCCGCGCAGCAGCATGTCCCCGGCGTTGGCGACGTCACCGATCTGGGAGTAGCCCCGGGCCAGGTCGAGCAGGTGGTGCGCGCGCCGCTCCGGCAGCAGCGCGTTGAACGCGGGCTCGGCCAGCCGCATGTGGGTCTCCACCGCCCGGCCGCCGTCGCCCAGCTCGACCGCCGCCGCCGCGCGGTGCAGTTCCAGGTTGGTCGGGCCGAACGAGGTCCAGTAGTGGTTGTGGTCGCCGCCGAGCATGGCGGCCGCCTCACCGGCGCCGGCGAGCAGGTCGTCCACTGTCGCCGAGTCGCCGATCCGGGCGGCCGCCATCGCGCCCTGGAGCAGCAGCATGCCGTACACGGAGAGCCGCTCCGGCCGGACGTCGTTGTCGCCGCCGGGCGCGAGCCGGCCCGCGATGCGGACGTTCAGCTCCAGCGCGGGGCGGGGGCGGCCCATCGCGACGAGCGCGTTGCAGACCCGCGTGGTGGCGATGCCGGCCAGCAGCGGGTCGTCGGCCCGCTGGGCCACCGCCATCGACCGGTCGGCGGCGAGCCAGGCGAGGTCGCACTCGCCGAGCTTGCGCAGCACCGAGGAGGCGATCTGGTAGACCTGCCCGAGCAGGTGGGCGGCCTCGCGTACCTGGTCGCCGGCGGCGTAGCCGGCGTCCGCCGCCTGGGCGTCGCGCAGCAGCTTGGGCAGCGCCCGGGTGAGCATGCCGTAGCGGCCGTACTGGTAGGTCAGCCAGGCGTGGTTCACGGCCTTGCGCATGTCGGCCAGCGGCGGGGGGTAGGGCGCCGCGTCGAAGTAGGCGCTCATCGAGTCGTACCGCTCCAGGGCGGTGCGGATCTCCTCCACCTCGACCTGGTCGATGCAGTTGAGCGCGTCGGTACGCCGCTCCGGATCCTTGCCGTGCAGCAACTGCACGTCGATCTGGAGGATGTCGGCGATCTCGTAGAGCACGGAGAACTTGTCGAGCCGGCGGACGCCGCGCTCCACCTTGTCCACCCAGCTCTTGGACTTGCCGAGCCGGTCGGCGAAGACCTGCTGGGACATCTTGCGGCGGCTCCGCCAGTACGCAACCCGCCGGCCTATCGGCAGCTCGTCCATTCCTGCTCCCTCCCCCTCACGGCGCCGGCCGGTCCCCCCACGTCCCTCAGGCTCGCGCCGATCGCACAGGTTGTGCGTCCACCGTCCAGCCAGTTCTCGTAGTTTTCGTGCAAGTTGCACCGACCGTTAGTCACCTCAACGAGCGTGGGTTACGGCAGTGACGGCTTTCGACGTGTGGCTTGTGGACGGTTCGGCTTGTGGACGGTCCGCTTGTGGACGGTTCGGCGGGACCAGAGGGGACGGCAGGCATGTGGAGGAACGTCCGACCGCGCGTCGCTCACCTGTCGCCGCTGGAACGGGTCCGGCTGCGCCGGGTCGCGGTCCGGTACGCGCTGCACGGCTGGCCGGTCACCCCCGGCGCCTGCCTGGCCAACAGCCGGTTCGTCTGCGGCCGGGCCGGCTGTCCCACAGTGGGCTGCCACCCGGCGCTGGAGGACTGGGAACACGCCGCCAGCGCCGACCCGGCCCGGGTGGCCACCTGGTGGCGCAGCCGCCCGCACGGCATCCTGCTGCCCACCGGCCGCGCCTTCGACGTGCTCGAGGTCGCCGCCCACCTGGGCCGACAGGTTCTGGACGCGGTCGCCACCCATCCCGCCGGCTTCGGCGTACGCGGGCCGGCGCTGGTCACCCCGACCGGCCGCTGGATGTTCCTGGTCCGGCCCGGCGACCCGCTGCGGCCCGAGCTGGAACACTGCTTCCACGTGGTACGCCACGGACCCGGCTCGTGGATCCCCGCCCCACCGACCCGGCTGCCCGAGGGGACGGTGCGCTGGGTGGTCGCCCCGGAGCAGGCCCGCTGGCAGCTACCCGACTCCTACCTGGTGCAGAACGCGCTGATCGCCGCGTTACGGGCGGCCGGCGTGACGCTCGGCGCCGACCTGTTGCCCGGCCACCTCCCGCTGCCCCGCCGGGGCCGCTGACTTCCCAGCGCCCGGCCGGTGCTGCCGCAGCGAGTGGCCGACGCCGAGCGTCCTCCCTGGTCACGGCGGCCCCCCGTGACCCGGACGGGTGCCCGACAGCGACCTCCCCGGCACCGGACTCGTTGTTCCTGGCGAAGGCGCGTGTGCGCCAGAGCGGGGGTTTGACCATGTCCAGGGACGACGCTGCCCGCCACACCGGCGGTACCGAGCCGGCGCGGCCCCGCCGCCGCCTGCACCCGTGGGCCTTCACCCGTCCTCTGGGCGTCCGCCCCGGCCGCCCCCGCCCGACGGGTTCCCGCCCCGCCATCCTCCACCGCCCCCTCCGCTGACCCACAAACCCCTTCCGCCCCACCCACCCACCGCGCCTGGACCGACGCACCGTTGATCATGAAGTTAGCGGTGCGACACGCCGTGCGACGGTGCCGCTAACTTCATGATCGACGGGGCAAGGGGGGCGGGGGCGGGGATCAGGTGAGGGTGGGGAGGGTGCGGGAGTGGTGCAGGTGGGCTTCCTCCGTCACCACGGCGTGCTGCCAGGGGGACGGTAGGCGGTCCAGCCACGCCAGGCCGGGTTCGCCCATCGCCACCGCGGCTGTCGCGTACGCGTCGGCTACGCCCAGGTCCGGGCCCACCACTGTCACCGAGCGCAACCCGGTCGCCGGTACGCCCCGGCGCGGGTCCAGCACGTGGTGGCCGCGCTCGTACACGCCGGAGGTGGCGACCGCGATGTCGGTGCCGGTCAGCACCAGACAGGTCGCCGCCGCGTCCCAGGGATGCCGCACCCCGATCCGCCACGGCTCGCCGGTCGCGTCGTGGCCGCGTACCCGCACGTCGCCGCCCGCGTTCACGCAGTGGTTCGGCGCGCCCGCGGCCGTCAGCCGGTCCGAGGCGACCTGCGCCGCCCAGCCCTTCACGTAGCCGGACGGGTCGAAGCGGCCGGTCGCGTACGCGTCGAAGAAGCCGTCGGTGGCGGTCCACAGGTCGGCGCAGGCCGCCAGCACGGCCCGCAGGTCGGCGGAGGCGTCGGCGGGCCGCATCTCGCCCCGGTCGACCCGGCACACCTCGCTGTCGTCGCGGTACGTGCTGAACCGCGCGTCCACCTCGCGCAGCCAGCCGAACGTGTCCTCGGCCAGCTCGTGCAGGGTCTCCAAGGGCAGGTCGTCGGCCAGGTCGAGGCTGATCGCCGTACCCATGATGTGCGCGACCAGGCGCAGGCCAGGACGAACCGCGGCGGCCGGCACGGTCACGCCTTGTCCAGCGCGGCCTGCAACGACTGCTTGTACGCGGTGCTGGTGTAGGTGGCCCCGGACACGGTGCTCAGGTTCGCGCTCTGCCGGGCCACCACCTCGCCGGAGGTGCCGCTGTAGCGGGCCTGCACGTCGTCGCTGCGCTGCCCGGACTGCCCGCCCAGCGGCAGTCCGATCGCTGTGGCGTCGACGATCCGGCTGCCGCTGAGCGTGATCCGGACCTGGAGCGAACCGTACTCGTAGGTGACCGACGGCCCGGTCACCGTGCGGGTGGTGACCTTCGGCGCGCTGGTGGTGGTCCGCGGCGCGGCGGGTGCGGTGCTGGTGCTGGTGCGGGTGCCGCCCCGGCTGGCCGCGCTGCGGTCGGCGGACGGCTTCGGTGTCGGCTTCGACGAGGCGCGCGGCGACGGGGTGACGCCGGGCGCGGAGCCGGTGGGCGACGGCGGCTCGGGCGCGGCCGAACCGCCGGGGGCGACCGGGGCCAGCGCGGCCGGTACGTCCGGCGTGGCCTGCCCGGCGCCCGGCGCGCCCTTGAGCACCACCAGTGCGGTGGTGCCGGCGGCCAGGCCGGTGATCGCGAGCAGCGCGCGACGCATGGCGGTGCCTCTCCTACAGCTCGAACGCGGTCAGGTGGATCTGGCGGCGGGGCACGCCGGCCGCCCGCAGCGCGGCGACTGCCTCGTCGACCAGGCCGCCGGGGCCGCACAGGTAGACGTCGCGGCGGGTCAGGTCGGGCACGAGGCGGCGCAGGCCCTCCGGGTTCATCACCTGGCGGGGGCCGGGGTCGTCGCGGCGGCCGACGACGTACCAGACGGAGGTCTGCCGGGCCTGCGCGAGCCAGTCCAGCTCCTGGTGCAGCAGCACGTCGGCGGGGGTACGCGCCCGGTAGATCAGCGCCGCGCCGGGCGGCAGTTCCTCCAGCATCGCCCGCAGCGGCGCGATGCCGCTGCCCCCGGCGATGAGCAGCGCCCGTTCCCGGGTGCGGTGCGCGGCGGTGAACGTGCCCGACGGGCCCTGCGCCCAGACCCGGGTGCCGGGCGTGAGGTCGCGCAGCTCGGCGGTGTACCCGCCGACGACCTTGACGGTGATCCGCAGCCAGCGGTCGTTGGCGGCGGCGGAGACGGAGAACGGGTGCGACTGCCACCAGCAGCCGGGGTTGAGGAAGCGCCAGCGGAAGAACTGCCCGCCGAGCAGGTCGATCTGGTTGAGCCGCTGCCCGGTCAGGTAGACCGAGACGGTGTCCGGGCTCTCCGCCACCACGTCGGCGACGCGCAGCCGGTGCCGCAAGTTGAACACCAGCGGCGCGAGCACCCGGCCCCACACCAGCGCGGCCACGACCAGCAGGTACGCGGCGATCCAGCCGGTACGCACCGGGCCGGGCTCGTAGAGCTGCGCGCCGTTGCTGAACTGGTGCGCGTACCCGAGCAGCAGGGTGAGGTAACTGGCGGCGTGCAGCAGGTGCCACAGCTCGTACGGCAGGCGGCGGCGCACGGCGCGTACCGCGGTGAACGCGACAGCGACCAGGATGCCCGCGGCGACGAACGCGGAGACCATGTCCTCGTAGTCGGTCAGCAGCGCGCCGACCTCGCCGAGCACTGTCTTGCGCTCCTGGCGGGAGTAGCCGACCACCAGCAACGCCATGTGCGCGAGCACCGCCACCAGCAGCGTCGCGCCGAGATCCCGGTGCAGACGGGAGATCCGCTCGCCGCCGAGCGCGCGTTCCAGCACGCCGAGCCGGCTCATCATCAGCACCTGCACCAGCAGCAGGTAACCGGCGATCAGCCCGGTGATCCGCCCGCCCGCGGTGAGCAGGTCGGCGGTGTCGGCGAGCGAACCGGCCGGGGTGTCCAGCCACCACGGCAGGACCGCGGCGACCAGGCCCAGCCAGAAGACCGCGACGAGGGCACGCCGGCCGCCGGGTCCGCGGCGCGGGCGACCCGGGGGTACGGGGGCAGCCGGACGGCCGCCGTACGGGGCGGGATGCCCGGTACGGCGGCCGGCGGCGTGGGTGTCCTGGTACGTCACGCGTAGATCTTGACCGGGGTGAACTTCTGCCGGGGGAAGACCTTGTCCACCTGGGCGGTGGTCAGGCCGAAGCGGCCCTGCGCGACGGATCCGTAGACGTTGAACATGTTGTTGTATTCCGGCACGTCGCCGCTGTCCAGCTTGTCCAGTCCGTTCCAGGTGCCGAGCAGCGAACCGGCGAGCTTGCGGCCGGACAGCACGGTGACCACGCCGCCGTGCCCGTGGTCGGTGCCGCCGCCGTTGGAGCCGACCCGGCGGCCGAACTCGCTGGACACCATGATCGTCACGTCCGCCGCCCGGTCGCCCAGGTCGGTGAAGAACGCGGCCATGGCGTTCGCGAGTTCGTTGAGCCGCCGCCAGAGCTGGCCGCCCTCGCGGGTGCCCTGGTTCTCGTGGGTGTCGTAGCCGCCCATGCCGACGGTGGCCACCCGCACGTTCGCGCCGCCCTTGATGAGCTGGGCGAGCTGCTTGAACGCGTTCCCGACGCCCTGGTACTCGACGCCCTCGGCGGCGGCGTACGGCTTGGCGGCGAGCTTCTGGGCGGTGGCGAGCGCGCCCATGCCCTCGATGACCGCCTCCTCGACCGGGTGGTTGATGCCGGTGAACAGGCCGCGGATCGCCTTCTCGGTGGCCGCGCGGTACTTTTCGTCGCCGTTGAGCCGCAGGTCGCCGACGCTGTTGAGGGAGATCGCGCCGTTCACGCCGACCAGCGAGCGGGGCAGCGTGCTGCCGATGCCGACGCTGCGGAACGCGGTGCCCTTGCCGAGCGAGTCGACCAGGCTGTCCAGCCAGCCCCGGCCGCCGGTCTCACCCGGCAGGCCGCCCAGGTTGCAGGCGTCGGCGGCCTGGAAGTGGCTGCGGGACAGCCGCGGGTCGGACACGGCCGGCACGAAGCCGAGCTGACCGGCCGTGAGCCACTTCTCCAGCGGCGCGAACGCGCTGGTGAGCTTGAAGCCGCGGGCCAGCGCCAGCGAGTCCTCGCCGAGCAGCAGGTCGGGGCGGGCCTTGGCGAGCACCGGGTCGTTCGCCGGTGCGACCAGGCTCAGCCCGTCCAGCCCGCCGTAGAGGAAGACGTGGATCAGCGTGCCGGTCTTGGTCGCGGCGAACGACGCCGACGTGGTGACGAACTGCGCGGTCGCGAGCGCGGTCGCGGTCGCGGCGGCGCCGGCCACGAAGGTACGCCGGGTGACGCCCCGGCCGTCCTGCTGCGCCTCCTCGACCTCCTCCAGCCGGCGGTACCGGTCGGCCTCGGCCGCGTTCTCGGCCGCGACGATGTCCGCCTCCGCGCGCAGCAGCGCCTCGGCCGGGTTGTCGGCCAGCCGCCGCAGGTCGGGGCATTCGGGGTGCAGGGGGTACGGGTTCACGGTCATCTCCATCGAATGCCTCACCGGAGGTGGTGCTGGGGGGACGCGAGGATCGTCCGCGCGACAGCGGCGATGGCCCCGTTGAAGGTGGCGTCGACCTTGGCGGTCTCGGCCACGCCGGCCACGGCGAGCACGAGCTTCTTCTCCTTGGCGCTGAGCTTCTGCTGCACCAGCCGCTGGGCCAGCGCGTCCACGTACGCCCCGGCGGTGGCCGGCGGCTTGGCCACCAGCTTCTCCGGCTTGGCGAAGGTGAACTGCTTGCGGTAGCCGGCGATCAGGTCACCCGCCTCGTTCCAGCCGTCGATCATGGTGCCGGCCGAGGTCCAGGCCAGGTAGACGTCGGCGTAGCCGTCCGGGGTGGGCTTGCCCATCGGGTACTGCCCGAGCTCGCGCATCTTGTCCTGGATCTGCCGCAGGCCCTGCGCGAACGGGGTGCGCCGCTGGTCGCCGGTGAAGCCGGGGGCCGCGTCCGGCGAGACGCCGAGCGCCCGGTACGTGGCGACCAGGTACTCCATCGGGCGGCGTACCTTCTGGCCGATCGCGGCCCAGAACTCCGACGAGCTGAACAGCGTCGCCAGCACCGGCCGGATCTGGCCCTTGTTCGTGGTGTACGCCTTGGCCAGCCGGTCCACCACGGACTTCGGCGGGGTGTCGGAGACGAACCGGGTGGCGAGGTTCTGTGCCACGTACCGCGCGGTCGAGGGGTGCATCGCGATGTAGCGGATGTACGAGTCGATAACCTTGTCGGCGGCGACCGGATCGTCGGAGTTGTTGGCGTGGCTGAACCCGAGGATCTTCACCTTGCCGAGGTAGTGCCGCTCGGCGAAGAACTTGTACTTGCCGTCGGCGACACCGCGTCCGGTCTGGAGCAGCGCGGCCTGGCGGACGTCCTTCTCGGTGTAGCCGCCGTCGACGCCGACCGAGTACAGCTCCAGGTTCTCCCGGGCCAGGTTCTCGTTCACCGCGTCCTTACGCGAGTCGACCTGGTTCAGGTAGAGCAGCAGCGCCGGGTGCTTGTTCGCGGCGACGAGCATCTCCGGGTAGCTGCCCAGCGCGTGCTTGCGGATGACGTCCCGGTCGAACGCGTTGCGGTAGTTCTCCCCGCCGTCGAAGTCGGCGGCGACGTGCAGGAAGTCGTTCCAGAAGTCGACCATCACCTCGAACAGCTGCCGGTCGGACCAGATCTGCCGGGCGATGGTGGCGTCCACCGTCTCCCGGGCCGGGTCGACGCCCTTCTCGTTGAGCTGTTCGCGTTGGTCGCGGAGCTGCGTCGGGTTGAGCTTGAGCGACTGCAGCTCGGCCAGCTTCATCTCGGCCTTCGTCGGGGCGATTTTCTCCGGCTGGAGCTGCTCACGCAGCCAGTCGTCGATGCCGACGCGCTTGACCTCGGCCATCATCTTCGTCGTCGGACCGAAGGTGGTCCGGCTCAACAGGTGCCGGATCGGATCCTTGGCGAGGACCGTCTTCACCGTCACCTTGGTCGCCGCGGCGGCTTCGGCCGGGCTGCCGTAGAGCCGGCCACCGGACGGGACGTTGCGCTTGAGCGCCTCGCCGGCCCGGGAGCCCATGTAGCTCTCGTTCTGCTCGGTGTAGGTCCGTACCGTGCTGGGCTGCTGCCCGCTGGGCCGGGCCGCGTTGCCGTCGGTGGTGACCGTGCCGGTGGCGTCACCGGCCGGCGCGTCACTGAACAGGCCGCGCACCTGCGGGGACATGGCCAGGGCGGCGCCACCGGCGACCACCACGGCGCCACCGAGGGTGGCGAGCGCCCGGCGGCGGCCCCGCTTCGGGGCCTCGTCGCCGTCGTCGTCCAGGTCGGGCAGTCCGCCGCCGGGCGGCGGACCGTACCCGCCGGCGGGCTGGGCGTAGCCGCCGGGCTGGGGGTAGCCGGCGGGGGCCGGCGCGGCGGGGGCGAAGCCGTTCGGCCCGACCCACTGCGGGCCAGGGGCGGGGTGACCGCCGGCGTACGGCGCGGCGTGCGGGTCGCGGTACCCGTCCGGATGGGGGTGCTGGTATCCGTCCCAGCCGCTGTCGTCCCGGGGTCGACGCGGTGGCACGTTCAGGTCGGCCATGTACCTATCCCGTTTTCTTCGAGCGCCGGCACGCCTGCCACCCGGGGGGTCGGGTGGCGCAGGGGCGGCGACGGTTGCCGGAGAGTTGCCTACGGGAAAGTAACCATGCCGTCCCGGCCGCTCAAGGCGCGCCGATCGCGCTCGTGAGCGCACTTAAGACGGTGCTCAGGCCCGCCCGGAAGGGTCCGTCGCGGCGGCGGGGGCGCGGCGGCCTCCGGAGCAGGGCCGACCCGGGAGCGCTCGGCCCGGATGCGAGGTTTCGCACCCCGGCGGCACCGCCGGGCGCGTTCACCACCTCACCGAAACTTAAGGTACGGATAAGTGTGCGCTGAGGTCTGCGCGTGTGTGCGTCCACGCCTGTCCGGTCCGGCGAAACAGCAGCAGCGGCGGCGCGTGACCGGCCTCCGATCCGGGTATGCCGCCGAACCGCTGAAGCCGTGAGGGGAAGGCACCGCCATGCTCAGCCAAGAGGATCAGCGCAGGTTCGAACAGATCACCCGCCATCTGCGGGAGAGTGATCCGCGGTTCTTCGCCCGGTTGGACAACCGGATCAAGGGCCGCCGGGGCCGGTACATGATGCTGCTGACGATCGTGCTGTGGGCCTCGCTGCCGGCGATGACAGTGCTCGTCGGACGGCTGGCCGGGGCTATCTGCGCGGTGGTGCTCGTCGCCAACGCCGCGGTGATGTGGCGCTTCCGCCGCCGGCTGCTGTAGGTGTAAGGAAGGGCCCCTTCTTAACGCATTCGGTAGAGGAAGGGCCCCTTCTTAACGCTCGCCGTCGCCGCGACCGAACTCCCTGGGTGGCGCGGCTCCGCCGCGACCGAACTCCCTGGGGGGCGCGGCTTCGCCGCGACCGAACTCCCGGTACGCCCGGCGCAGCCGTTCGGCCAGGCCCGGCCCGCCGACCGCGGCCCCGGGCGGTCCGAGCTGGCGCAGCAGCAGCTCCGGGCCGGTGGCGAGCGTGGGCGGCCGGTCCGGCAGCGCCACCGGCGCCAGCCAGAATCGGTCCAGCTCGGCGTCCGGCTCGACGGCCGGCAACCCGGCCAGGGCCCGCGCCGCGCCGACCACCGGCACACCGTTCGTCGCGCCCGTGCCCGCGCCCGCGGCCGGCTCCGGCCGGGCGCCCGCGTCGCCGCGTCCCCTGCGGTCCGTCGCCGGGCCGCCGGTTGCGTCCACGTCGCCGGTCCGGTCCGCGCCGCCGGTCCCGGACGAGCCACCGGTCCCGGACGAGCCACCGGCCCCGGACGAACCGCCGGCTGCAACCGCGCCGCCGGTCCCGGACGAGCCGCCGGTTGCGGCCGCGCCGCCGGTGGCGGCCGGGCCGCCCGGGTGGGCGCCGCGCAGCGTACGCAGCCGGTCGAGCAGCTCCGCGCGGGACCGGCCGCGCCAGTGCAGCAGGTGGAACGGGTCCGCGTCGAACGCCTCGGCGAGCAGGTAGAACGTGGCCGCCAGATGTTTGCACGGCACCGCGAAGTCGGGGCAGCCGCAGCTCTGGTCCAGCTCGCCGATCTCGGCCGGGAACAGCGGCGCGCCCGCGTCGGCGAACAGCTCCTCCAGTTCGGCCGGCAGGTCACCGGCGAGCAGCCGGGCGCTGAAGAACGCCTGCCCGGCCAGCTCGGCCTCGATCCGCCGCCACGTCTTCTCCGGGTACGCGGCCAGCCCGATCCGTACCGGGTAGGGCCGCGGCCGGGAGCCCTGCACCTCGGCGGTGACCGTCCCCGGCGACACGTCCAGCCGGAGCACCTGCCCCCGGCGCGCGTACGCCCGGCCGCGGGTGAGCCGGGAGCCGAGCGCGAACGACTCCAGCACCTCCACGAACCGCCGGGACCACCAGGACTGCCCGATCGCGCCCCTGGTGCTGCGCGCCCGCAGGCCGCCCTCGACCCGTACCGGCGGCCCGTAGTCCTCGAAGCGGCCGGCCGGGCTCACTCGACCACCGCCCCGGACTCCAGGGTGAACAGGTCGCGCAGCGTCTCGGTGGACAGCTCGGTGACCCACTGCTCGCCGCTGCCCACCACCGACCGGGCCAGGCTGCGCTTGTCGGCGATCATCGCGGCCACCTTCTCCTCGACCGTGCCGGCGCAGACGAACTTGCGTACCTGAACGCGGCGGCGCTGTCCGATGCGGAACGCCCGGTCGGTGGCCTGGTCCTCGACGGCCGGGTTCCACCACCGGTCCACGTGCACCACGTGGTTGGCGGCGGTCAGGGTGAGCCCGGTGCCGCCGGCCTTGAGCGAGAGAACGAACAGCGGCGGCCCCTGCGGGGACTGGAACCGGGTCACCATGTCGTCCCGTTCGGCCTTGCCGACGCCGCCGTGCAACAGCAGCACCTCCCGCCCGGTACGCGCCGACAGGTGCCCGCGCAGCATGCCGCCGAACTCGGCGTACTGGGTGAACAGCAGCGCCTTCTCCCCGGCCGCGAGCACCTCGTCGACGATTTCGTCGAGGCGTTCCAGCTTGCCGGACCGGCCGTCCAGCGTGGAGCCGTCGTGCAGGAGCTGGGCGGGATGGTTGCAGACCTGCTTGAGCCGGGTCATGGTGGCCAGCACCAGCCCGCGCCGCTCGATCCCGTCGCTGGACTCGATCTTCGCCATCATGTCGTCCACCACGGCCCGGTAGAGCGCGGCCTGCTCGGCGGTGAGGTTGCAGACCACCTCCATCTCCAGCTTCTCCGGCAGGTCGGTGATGATCGTCGGGTCGGTCTTGAGGCGGCGCAGCACGAACGGGCCGGTGATCCGGCGCAGCCGCTCGGCCACCTCGGCGTCGCCGTGCCGCTCGATCGGTTCGGCGAAGCGCTTGCGGAACGTGGCGGCCGGTCCGAGCAGCCCGGGATTCGCGAACTGCATGATCGACCAGAGGTCGGCGAGCCGGTTCTCCACCGGCGTACCGGTGACCGCGACCCGGTGCCGCGCGGGCAGCGACCGGACCGCCTCGGCCTGCCGGGTCGCGGCGTTCTTGATCGCCTGCGCCTCGTCCACCACCACCCGGTGCCAGTCGACGCCGGCCAGCTCGAACGCGTCCCGGGCGGCCACCGAGTAGGTGGTGAGCACCAGGTCCGCCTCGCCCACGGCGGTGGCGAAGCCCTCGCCCCGGGCACGTTCGGCGCCGTGGTGCACGTGTACGCGCAGCCCGGGCGCGAACTTCGCCGCCTCCCGCTGCCAGTTGCCGACGAGCGACATCGGGCACACCAGCAGCGTGGGCCCGGCCTCCGGCGGGTCACCGGCGAGCAGCGCGAGCAGTTGCACGGTCTTGCCCAGCCCCATGTCGTCGGCGAGGATCCCGCCGAGCCCGAGCGACTGGAGGAACGCCAGCCAGGCCAGCCCGCGCCGCTGGTACGGCCGCAGCGTCCCGGTGAAGCCCGGCGGCGGGTCGGCCGGGGTGAGCCGCCGCTCCGCCTCACCGGCCAGCAGCTCGCCCAGCGCACCGTCGGCGACCACGTCCAGCACCGGCAGCTCACCGGCCCGGTCGTCACCGGACAGTCCCATCCGCAGCAGGTCGGCCACGCTCAGCTCGCCGGAGGACCGCAGCAGCTTCAGTCCGGCCTCCAGCCGCTGCGGGTCCAGCTCGACCCACCGGCCGCGCAGCCGGACCAGCGGGGACTTCAGGTCGGCCAGCGACGCCAGTTCCTCGGCGGTCAGCGGCTGGTCGCCGAGCGCCAGCTCCCAGCGGTAGTCGACGAGCGCGTCCAGCCCCAGCTTGCCGGCGGTGGTGGCCACCGCGCCCGGCGCGGTACGGCTGCGCGCCCGCAACCGCGCCCCCAGCCGTGACGAGGAACGTCGCCACCACGACGGCAGCAGCACCCCGAACCCGGCCGCGTGCAGCACCGGCGCGCCCTCGCGCAGGAACCGGTGCGCGCCCTCGGCGTCCAGCTCCATTCCTTCGGGGGCGGCGGTACGCAGCGCGGCGTCCACCTCGGGCCACAGCCGGCTGGCCCGGCCCAGCTCGGCCAGGAGCGTCTCCTGTGGCTCCACGCCACGGGCGGCGAGCGCCGGCGCGGGCCGCTGCCAGATGTGCGCGGCGTCCACCACGAGCCCCGGCTCGTCGGCCGGGTGCAGGCCGAACTCGACCCGCCAGACGGCGTCCTCGACCAGTTCGGCGACGGGGTCGACGGCCGGCTCGACGAGGCGGAACGTGGCCCGTACCGCGCCGCCCGCGGCGTCGCGCTGCCACGCGTCCAGTTCCTCGCGCAGCGTCTCCAGCGCGGCCGGCTCGGCCGGGAAGGCACGCTCCGGGCCGGTGAGCGCGGCCAGCCAGCGCGGTACCGCGCCGACCGGGCGCATCCCCCGGTGCAGCCGGGTGCCGGCGAGCGCCACCCGGGCGGCCGCGTCGACGAGCCCGTCCAGCGCCTCCGCCACGAGCGCACCGGCCCCGGCGTCCTCGGCCTGCCCGGCCCACGCGTCGTCCGCCGGATCGCTCGCCTCGCTTTGCCGGGCGGCCCCTCCCGGCGAGCGCCCGGCGCCGCCGCCCGTCCGTGCATCCGTCGGCCCCGGGACGACGACCGCGCCGCCGAGGGCCGCCGCGACGGCAGCCGGCGCATCCGAAGCCTCGGGTCGCCACTCGCGAGCGGCACGGGCCGCCGGTGGCAACGCGGTCGCCAGGTCGCGAGCCCAGGCCGCGTCGGTGCCGGTGAGCAGTGGCCGCCAGAGCGCCCACCCGGTCGCCACGTCGTCCGCCCCCACGGCCCGCAACCACCGCCCGGAGCCCGCGACGCCCGAGGCCGCACCGGCCGGCCCCGCCCCGCCCGGGTCAGCCGCGCCCGGGGCCGCCGAGGTCCGCCGGCCGGCCGCGGCCGGTCCACCGTCCGCGTCGGGCGCGCCACCTGCGGGGTACGCCTCGAGCGCGACCGGCAGCAGCCGGCCGCGTACGACCAGGTCGGCGGCGAAGCCGGCCAGCTCGCACAGATGACGCAGGCTCGCCCCGACCGGGCCCGGCATCGGCGCGCGCAGCAGCGCGTACGCGTCGTCCGGGGCGTACCCGAGGGCGGGAGCCCGCCATCCGGCGCGGGTGACCGGGCCGCGGACCGGTTCCCCGACGGTGGCCCGGACCAGTTCCGGCGAGTCCAGCGGCGAGCCGGCCCGGGTCGGCAGGTCCAGCAGTACGGAGATCGGCTCGCCCGGCACGCCGAGCGCGGCGGCGAGCGCGGCGTGACCGGCGGCGAACGGGTGCGGGCGCTCGCGCGGAACGCGGCCGGGACGGCGGGGCGCGCGGGCCGGGAGTGTGCTGTCCTCGGCCCACAGGGCGAGCCCGGCGCCGGGCAGCCACAACCCGTGGATGACCAGCACTGCTCCCCCTCGCCGACGCCTGGGGGCCGGAAGACGGCGCCCGGGGAGTCAGGATAGGCCGCCGGGCACCGCTATCGTCGGCGCCATGGTCGACCTTCTCGTGATCGGCGGGCTCGGCGTGGACGTCCGTGCCCGCGTACCCGCCCTGCCGCCGCCCGTCGCCGACTCGCTGCTGGTGCCGCCGATCGACCTGCGGATCGGCAACACCGGCGCCGGGGTGGCCCTGGCCGCGCACGCGCTCGGCCTGCGGGTGGCGCTCGTCGACGTGCTGGGCGCCGACCCGGCCGGTGACGTGGTGCGGGCGGCGCTGGCGCGTACCTCGATCCGGACCACGCTCGCCGACGCGCCGGCCGGCACCCGCCGCTCGGTGAACCTGGTCGACCCGGCGGGGCGGCGGATGTCGCTGCACGACCCGCGTCCGTGGTCGGGGCCGGCGCCGTTCGGCGAGGCGGAGCTCTCCGCGCTCGTCGCCGAGGCGACGCACGTCCACCTGTCGATCATGGATTGGGCCCGGGACTCGCTGGCGGTGCTGCGCGCCGCCACGTCGGTCTCCACGGACCTGCACGACTGGGACGGCGAGAACGACTACCACCGCCCGTTCGCCCGGATCGCGGACCTGGTCTTCGTCAGCGACACGCGGCTCGGCGAGCGGGCCGCGAAGGAGGCGGCCCGGCTGGCGCCGCGCACGGTGCTGGTCACCGGCGGGGCGGCCGGCGCGACGCTGCACACCCCTGGCATGCCGCCCGCGCACGTGCCCGCCGCCACCCCGCCCGGGCCGGTGGTGGACACCAACGGCGCCGGGGACGCCTTCGCGGCCGGGGTGATCGCCGCCCGGCTGCGCGGCGCGGGCGTCCTCGACGCGGCCCGGTACGCCGCCCGGGTGGCGGCCGCCGCGTGCACGCACGACGGGATGGAGTACCCGGACGGGCTGCTGCCCCGCGAGTGACCCGTCAGATCGAGCCGGTCTCGCCGTCGGTCAGCTCGCGCAGGATGTCGGCGTGCCCGGCGTGCCGGGCGGTCTCCTCGATCAGGTGCACCAGCACCCAGCGCAGCGACACCTCGCCGAGCTGCGGGTGCGGCACCACGTGGTCGAGGTCGAACCGCGCGGCGACCTGGCGGGACCGGTCGCAGGCCGCCTCGTACGCGGCGGCGAGCGCCTCGACCGTCTCGCCGGGGCGGAGCGTGAAGCTGGCGTCGGCGTCGGCCTGGGAGGTCAGGTAGACGTCGCCCGGCTCGGGAGCGAACAGGCAGCGGAACCAGTTCCGCTCGACCAGGGCCAGGTGCTTGAGCAGCCCGGCCAGGGTGGTCAGCGAGGGCACCAGGCGCCGGGCGGCGTCGGCGTCGGTCAGGCCGCGCACCTTGCGCAGCACGGTGGCACGGTGGAAGTCGAGGAACGCGTCGAGGATCGCCCGTTCGCCGCCCGTGCGGGCGAGGACCGGACCGAGAGTCGGATCGATCGTCGGGTGCGCCATTCCCGGACCCTAGTACGCGCTGTGCCCGGCCCGCAGCCCCGCGTGATCCCCTGCGCGGGTGGGCCGGCCGGTGCAGGATGGGCGCATGGCTTCCACGGTGCAGATCCCTCTGGTGGGCGGCGCGGCCGACGGCGAGACCGTCACCGTCGAGCTGGACAGCAACGGCCGTCCCCCGCTGACCCACCATCACCTCGGTTCGAAGGGACTCGCGGAGGCACAGATCTACGAGCTGGAGTCGGACGATCAGCCGGGCCGGGAGTGGGTCTACTCCTGGCGCGGCCCGGCGGTCTGACGGCCCGGCTCACACCGCCGGCGTCAGCGTGCGGGCCCGGATGCTGTCCAGCACGCCGCGGGTCACATGTGAGGTGCCGCGCGCCTGCTCGCAGACCTCCGCGACCCGGCGCGCGGTCGCGTCGGCCCGCGCCGCCCGCTCGTCCCACAACCGGTCCACCTCGGCCAGCAACGGGCCCTCCACCTCGCGTTCCACGCCGCGCAGCGCCGGCACACCGAGCCGCTGGGCCAGGTCGAAGACCTTCCCGGCGTACGGCAGCGGCAGGAACGGCGTGCCCATCATGGCCGCGAAGATCAGGAAGTGCAGCCGCATGCCGACCGCGAGGTCGAAGTGGCGCATCAGCCCGAGGACCTGCGCCGGACGGTAGTCGCCGTGCAGGATCCGGCCCCGGTCGGCGGCGGTCATGTGCGACAGCACGCCGTGCGAGTGCCGGATGTCGTCGCGCTCCATCGGCACGAACAACACGTACGCGTCGATCCGGTGCACCAGGAAGTCACCGATCTGGGCGAGCAGGCGGTGGTAGCCGTCCACGTCCAGCCGCTCGGCCGCCCGGCCCGGCTCGCGCACGCTGAGCCCGACCAGCCGGGATCCGGCCGGTACGCCCTCCTCGCGCAGCCACTGCTGGGGGAACTCCTCCGGTTCGAGCAGGAACGCCGGGTCGGCGGTGACGGTGATCGGGTTCACCAGGCCGGCCTCCTCCAGCACCATCCGCGACTCCTGGTCGCGGACCGTCACCTCGACGGCCTGCGCCAGCGTCTCGCGCACCATGCCGCTGTCCAGCGTGTCGGTGAGCGGCCCGGCCCCGACCGCGTACGTGAGCAGCGGCAGCCCCCGCTCCTGGGCGACCCGGACCACCCGCAGGTAACGCCGGGCCTCCTTGTCGTAGAGGATCCCGCCGCCGCCGAGGATGAGCAGGTCGAGCTGGTTGAGCACCGGGGACGAGTCGACCCGGCTGACGCCCTCCCACGGCACCGCCTCGACCTCGGGGTGGGCCAGCGTGGTGTGCGCCGGGTTGCGGGAGAAGACGATGATCCGGGCGTCGGGCTCGTGCCGGCGCAGATCGTCCAGCAGACCCGTGAGGATCGCCTCGTCGCCCAGGTTGCGACCGCCGTAGGAGCCGAGCACGCCGATGGTCAGTCCGGTGCGTTCCCTCATCCGTTGCTCCTTCCAGGGGCGTCCGCGCCAGCGTTCCCGCTGGCCGCCCCCGCTTAACGTGCGCCGGGAGGGGCGAGGACCCTCAGCCGGTGGCGTCACCGACCAGACGGGAGACGAGGTCGGAGACCACCTGATCGGTGTCGAACCCGGCGTCGATCGAGGTGGTGAGCAGGTCGAGCAGGAGCCCGTCGACCGCGTAGTGCAGCAACGCCACCTCGTACGCGCCGCCGGGCAGTCCGGCGGCGACGTGGTGGGCGACGTCGTCGGCGTACCCCAGGCGCAGCACGCCGCCGAGCGCGGCCCGCAGCTCCGGGCGGCGCGCGGCCTCCAGCCGCAGCTCGAACAGCGCCCGGGTGAGGCCCGGCTCGCGTGTGGTGCGCGCGACGATGTCGCGCAGGTAGTCGGTCATCAGCGCGAGTGACGGCTCGCGGCGGCCGAGGTCGGCGAGCACGGCCGGGTCGGGCGCGATCCGGTCGAAGATCCGTTCGGCCAGGCCGGCGAGCAGCGCCGCGCGGGACGGGAAGTAGTTCGAGGTGGTGCCGGTGGGCACGCCCGCCTCGGCGTCGACCGCACGGTGGGTCAGCCCCCGCGCGCCCGCGTCGGCGAGCACCCGCAGCCCGGCGTCGGCGAGCAGGGTACGGCGTTCCGGATTCCTGGCCACGCGAACACACTAGCAACAACCACGACAGATGTTGTACATTCGTCGCCGAACCACGACAGCCGTCGTGGATCACCTCGGACATCGGAGCCGGTTTGCGCAAGCTCGTGTACTTCGTCGCCAGCACCCTCGACGGCTTCATCGCCGCGCCCGACGGGACGTTCGACTTCCTCCCGCTGACGCCCGACCTGGCGCCCCACCTGGTGGCCGAGTGGCCCCAGACGCTGCCCACGTTCGCCCACGCCCAGCTCGGCGTCAACTCCCCGCCCACCGGCCGCTTCGACACCGTGCTGATGGGCCGCGGCACCTACGAGCCGGGCCTGAAGATCGGCGTCACCAGCCCGTACGCCCACCTGGAGCAGTACGTGTTCAGCCGCTCGCTCCCCCCGGCCGACTACCCGGACGTGAACGTCGTCGACGGTGACCCGGTGGCCCTCGTCCGCGAGCTGAAGACCCGCCCCGGGCGCGACATCTGGCTCTGCGGCGGCGGGCAGCTCGCCGGCCGGCTCCTCGACGAGATCGACGAGCTGGTGGTCAAGCTCAACCCGGTGGTCGCCGGCAGCGGTATCAAGCTCGTCGACAGCGGCTTCGATCCGCGCCGGCTCACGCTCACCTCGGCGCGCCCGTTCGAGGCCGGCGTGGTCGTCCTGCACTACACGCGCAACGGTTAACCCGGTTGCCCCGGACCGCGGGCGGCACGCACCGTGGGAGCGTGACGAAGACCCGGCTGCACTGGCACGAACTTCCCGGGCACGTACGCGACGGCGTCGAGGCCGTCCTCGGCGACCGGGTGGTGGCGGCGGTGTCGCAGCCGGGCGGCTTCTCCCCCGGCACCGCCGACCGCGTCCGTACCGCCGGTGGTGGCCGGGCCTTCGTCAAGGCGGTCAGCCCGGCACAGAACGACCGCAGCCCCGACCTGCACCGCGCCGAGGCCCGCATCGCCGCCGCCCTGCCGCCGGACGCGCCCGCACCCCGGCTGCTCGGCAGTTACGACGACGGGCACTGGATCGCGCTCGTCTTCGCCGACGTGGACGGCCGGCACCCGGTCACCCCGTGGCGGGCCGGCGAGCTGAACGCCGTGCTGTCCACACTGGAGACGATGGCCGCCGCGCTCACCCCGGCGCCCGCCGCCGCGACCACCCCCACCGCCGCCGGACGGCTCGCCCACGACTTCGGCGGCTGGCGGCGTCTCGCCGCCGACCCGCCGGCCGGCCTCGACCCGTGGGCCCGGTCCCACCTGTCCGAACTGTGCGCCGCCGCCGACCGGGGGCTGGCCGCGCTCGTCGGCGACACGCTCTGCCACGTCGACGTGCGCGCCGACAACCTCCTGCTCGGCCCGGACGGATCGGTCACCGTCGTCGACTGGCCGTGGGCGTGCCGCGGGCCGGCCTGGCTGGACACGCTGCTCACCGTCGTCAACGTGCAGGTGTACGGCGGACACGACCCCGACGCGCTGCTGGCCGGCCGGGCGCTGACCGCCGACGTGGACCCGGCCGACCTGACCGGAGTGCTGGCCGGGTTCACCGGGTTCTTCCTCGACGGCGCCCGCCAGCCACCGCCACCGGGCATCCCGACGGTGCGGGCGTTCCAGCGCCTGCAGGGCGAGTCCCTGCTCCCCTGGCTGACCCACCGCCTGACCCCCTGACCCGGCCCGGCCCGGCCCGGGCCCCGGCCCCGGCCCCGGGGATCTTGCAGTTCCGGCCCCCGGGATGCCCCTTTGGCGCACTTTGCCAGGGCCGGAACTGCAAGATCAACGCGCTCAGGGACGGCGCGGGCTCACCCGGCGGCGGGGACGCCCAGGGGGTCGGCGAACAAGGGTGAGAAGCCCAGTTCGGCGGCGCCGATCAGGGTCGCGTCGTAGCCGAGCGCGGAGACCCGCAGCCGGGCCTTGTCGCGGGAGATGGGCAGCACGTTGGCGGCGATCCGGCTGCGGACGTGACTGGCGCAGACCGGGAAGACCTCGCTGAGCGTGCCCCCGAAAATCACCACGCCGGGGTTGAACAGGTTGATCACGTTCGCCACGCCGATGCCCAGCCAGTCACCGATGTGCCGCAGCGCGTCCTGCGCGGCCGGTTCTCCGCGCCCGGCGGCGGCGACCACAGCCCGTACCGCCTCGCGCCCCTTCTCCTGCGCCGGGCGGCCCGCGACGTCGAGCAGCGCCCGCTCGCCGACCTCGGCCTCCAGGCACCCGCGGGAGCCGCAGCCACAGGCCCGCCCCTGGTACGGGTTCACCAGCATGTGCCCGACCTCGGAGGCGTACCCGCCGTCGCCGTCGAGCAGTTCCCCGCCCACGATGATCCCGCCACCGACACCGACGTCACCGTGCAGGTAGACCAGGTTCTGCACGCCGACACCGGCACCACGCTGATGCTCGGCCAGCGCCCCGAGGTGCGCCTCGTTGCCGACCAGGACCGGCAGGCCCAGGTCCAGCCGCCCGGCCAGCTCGGCGCCGAACGCCTGGTCCACCCACCCCATGTCCGGTCCGAACCGGACCATCCCGTCGCCGGGACGGATCATCCCGCAGTAGGAGGCGCCCACGCCGACGCACACCGACCCGGTTGGCGCGGCGTGGTGCAGCGCCCGCCCGAAGTCGGCGAGCACCGAGACCACGGAGTCGAGGTCGGCCCCGGCCCGTGGCCGCTCCGCCTCCAGCCGCGCCGACACCACACCGCCGAGCCCGACGCGGGCCGCCACGAGCCGGTCCACGGCGATGTCGAACGCGAGGACGTAGACGGTGTCGGAGGCGGGACGCACCACACGGGAGGGACGCCCGGCCCGCCCGCTGCCGCCTGCCGTCATCTCCCGCACCAGGCCGGCCGCCGCCAGTTCCGCCGTGAGTGCCATGACCGTGCTGCGGTTGACGCCCATCCAGTCGGCCAGCTCGACGCGCGTGACCGGACCGGTCAGGTGGACACGCCGAAGCAGCGCGCCGAGGTTGGCCCTGCGGCTGTCCCCCTGCGCGTGCCGGTCTGCTGCCAGACCTTTCAGCATCGACCACTCCGTCGGATGGCGACTGGCTTGTGGCCCGAGGATAGTTCCCGCACATCGACGGGTGCCAGCGCCCGCCGCCGGGACGGCCGTCTCAACCATCGAGGGCCCGACCGGCGTTCATTGCGGTGAGGGGGTGGGCATGTCGGAGTCGTTCCGCGAGTTCGTGGTGCAGCGGTCACCCGCGTTGTCGCGGACCGCGTACCTGCTGACCGGCGATCACCAGCTCGCCGAGGATCTGTTGCAGAGCGCGCTGGCCCGCAGCTACCGCCACTGGCGGCGGATCCGGGAGGGGGATCCGGAGGCGTACGTGCGCCGGGTCATGTACCACCAGCAGGTCTCCTGGTGGCGCCGCCGGCGGGTGGCCGAACGGCTGGACGCGACGCCGGCCGAGCGCGGCGGCGGCGACCACACCGACGACACGGCGCTGCGGCTGAGCGTGGTGGCGGCACTGCGGCGGCTCACCGCGCGGCAGCGGGCCGTGGTGGTGCTGCGGTACTACGAGGATCTGACCGAGGCGCAGGTGGCCGAGGTGCTCGGCTGCTCGGTGGGCACTGTGAAGCGGCACGGGCACGACGCCGTACGCCGCCTCCGGGACCTGGTCCCCGACCTTCTGGAGCGAACGCCGGAGAGGAGCGAGCGGTGAGCGTACGGCTGCGGGAGGCGTTGCGGGAGGCGGCGGCCGAGGTGCCCGCGTACCCGGTGCACGACCGGGCGGTGCGGACCGCGCGGCGCACGCGGTGGCGGGCCGCCGCGGCGGTCACGGCGGTGCTGGCGCTGGTGGCGGCCGTGCCGCTGACGGTACGCGGGGACGGCCGGACCGCGCCGGCGGGCTCGGGCGGGGCGGCGCTGCCGGACCGGCTCGGGCTGCCGCCGTTCGGCGCGTTGCGGGCCACCGACCGGCCCGCGCTCGGCCCGGCGTCGGTGGTGTTCAGCGGGCAGGCGCGAGGGCTGACCGGCCTGTTCGACGAGAACGGCACCGTGGGCATCGTCGGGGCGGACGCGGACCGGTACCGGACGTGGACGGTGGGCTTCGAGGTGCCGGCCGGGGAGGGGGCGCTGCTCTCCCCGGACGGACGGTTCCTCGCGGTGCCGAACGGGTCGCCCACCAGCCCCGGCGTGAACGTGATCGATCTGGCCGGCGGCACGGTCCGGCGGTTGCCCAGCCCTCGGCCGGGCAGTGCGGGGACGGCGCCGGCCGGGTGGGCGCCGGACGGGTCGGCGCTGGTGATCGTGGACACCACACAGGCGAATCCGGAGGGCAGCTCGTACGTCAACACGCTCAGCCTGGTGCGGCTGGACACCGGCCGGGCGGTCCGGCTGCTGGAGACCACACAGGTGCCGGGATTCGGCTCGCCGGTGGCGTTCGCCGCCGACGGGTCGCGGCTGGCCTTCCAGGTCGGCACGAAGGTGCTCGTGAGCAGCCCGGACGGGCGGCAGCTCTCCTCGTTCCCGCTGCCGCCCGACACCGCGCTGGCCGGCAAGGGGGCCTGGCTGCCGGACGGCTCGCTGGCGCTGGTCGGGCACGAGGTGGCCGCCGACCGGTGGCAGCTGCGCCGGGTCGACACCGACGGCCGGGAGCTGCCCGCGCCCCCGCTGGCCGCCGTCTCGGGCGTGACGACGGTCCGGCTGCTCGGCTGGCTGCCGGACGGGACCGCGTGGGTGGTCGCGTACCGGCCGGAGCCGAGCGCGCCGAGCTGGTACGCCGACGGGCTGGCGATGGACCAGCGGACCGCGTACGGCAACGTGCGGTCGATCCGGGTCCTGGCCCTGACGCCGGGCGCCACCGCGCCGGTCACGGTGCTCACCGCGCCGGACCAGGTGCTCGCCGTCGACGTGGCGGACTCGGTGGTCCGCGCCGGCCGGGTCCGCGAGGCCGATCCGCCGTCGGGCCCGGGCGGCCGGGTGTGGTGGGGGGCAGGCCTGGTGGCGCTGGCGCTCGGCGGCCTGGCGGCGTACCGGAGGCTGCGCCGCGGGCATCGGTGACGCGGGTGGAACGTCACGGGTGCCTCCCGGCCCGGGAGGCACCCGTGACGTTCGAGTGACCGCTACTCGGCTTCGCGGACCGGGCTATGCGGCACCACCATCACCGGCCGGTGGGCGCGGTGCAGCGTGGCCATGGCGACGCTGCCGAGCAGGATCTTGCGGACGGCCGTCCGGCCGCGCGAGCCGACCACGATCAGGCTCGCCTTGCGCTCGGCGGCGACGGCGGAGAGCGCGTCGGCCACCGCGCGGCCGGGAGCGCCGCCGCCCGCGCGTACGCGCACTGTGGTCACCGGCCGCCCGTCGACCGTCTCCGGCGTGTCCCCCTCGTCGCCGTCGACGGCGACCAGGACGATCTCCCGCTCGGGGAAGAGGCGACCGGTGGCGGCGAGCGCGGCCTCGGATCCGGCCGAGGCGTCCCAGCCGACCACCACCGGTCCGGCGGCGAGCGCGTCGTACTCGTCGGTCAGCAGCGGGTGCGGCACGACCAGCACGGGACGGGGGCTGTAGTGCACGGCCATGTCGGAGACGCTGCCGAGCACCGCGCGGGCGCCGCCGAGACCCCGCGAGCCGAGCAGCAGCACGTCGGCCTGCTTCTCGTCGGCCAGTTCGGCGAGGCGGAGCCCTTCGCCGCCGTAGCTGCGGCACACGAGCGGCTCGGCGTCCCAGCCGGCGGCGCGGGCCAGCATCACGCCGACGGAGGTCATCCGGTGGGCCTCCCGGGCGCCCTCGCGCTCGATCGCCTCGACGAACATGTTGATGTCGCGGGTGCCGGTCCAGAGCCGCTTGCGCAGTTCCTCGCTGGCGAACGGGGGCGTCCACAGATGCCCGATCCACGCGTGCGCGCCGGGGATCAGCAGCGCGCCCGCCTCGATGGCGGCGCTGGCGGCCGGAGACCCGTCGTAACCCACCATCACTTGCCTGCCGTGCTCGTCGCTCACCGCACCCAACCTCTCTCGCCGACGACATCTCACAAGATCGTATCCGGGTCCGGACCGGGTCCGAGCCGGATCATCCGCCACGGAATCGTCGGTACGCTGGGCGGATGAGCACCCCGGACCTGTCGTACCTACTCGACCACACCAGCCACGTGTTGCGTACCCGGGTGGCGGCGGCGCTGGCCGAGATCGGGCTGACCGCCCGGATGCACTGCGTGCTCGCGCACGCGCTGCCCGAGGAGCGTACGCAGATCCAGCTCGCCGAGATGGGCGACATGGACAAGACGACGATGGTGGTGACGGTGGACGCGCTGGAGCGGGCCGGGCTGGCCGAACGGCGTCCGGCGCGTACCGACCGGCGGGCTCGGATCATCGCGGTGACCGAGGAGGGTGCCCGGGTCGCCGCGCGCAGCCAGGAGATCGTCGACCGGGTGCACGCCGAGGCGCTCGCGAGCCTGCCGGAGGACGAGCGGGAGGTCTTCCTGCGCGCGCTGCGGCGCTTGGCCGGCGGCCACCTGGCCACGCCGGTGCAGAGCCCGAAGCCGGCGCGCCGGGCCCGCCAATAGTCCCTCAATAGATTGTCTGTAACGGAACTGTCCGTTACGGTCTCTCCTGTCGCACCTCTCGACAGGAGGACTCCATGTCCGCTCCCCGTTCCCGCCGGCTCGCCCTCGGCGTGCTCGCCACCGGCGCCCTGATGACCATCCTCGACGGCAGCATCGTCACCGTGGCGATGCCGGCCATCCAGCGCGACCTGCGCTTCTCCCCGGCCGGCCTGAGCTGGGTGGTCAACGCGTACCTGATCGCGTTCGGCAGCCTGCTCCTGCTCGCCGGCCGGCTCGGTGACCTGATCGGGCGCCGGGCGATGTTCCTCGGCGGCACCGCGCTGTTCACCGCCGCGTCGGCGCTGGCCGGGCTCGCGGAGAACAGCGCCACGCTCGTCGCGGCCCGCTTCCTCCAGGGCGTCGGCAGCGCGGCGGCCACAGCGGTGAGCCTCGGCATCCTGGTCACGCTCTTTCCCGGCACCGCCGAACGGGCGCGGGCGTTCGCCGTGTTCGCCTTCACCGGCGCGGCCGGGGCGGCCATCGGCCAGGTCGCCGGCGGCCTGCTCACCGACGCGCTGGGCTGGCACTGGATCTTCCTGATCAACCTGCCGATCGGCCTGGCCACGATCGCGCTCGCGGTCCGCACGCTGCCCGCGGACCGGGGTCTGGGCCTGGCCGCCGGAGCCGACGTGGCAGGCGCGCTGCTGGTCACCGCCGGTCTCGTGCTGGGCATCTACACGGTGGTCACGATCGAGCGGTACGGGGCGACGTCGGCGCACACGCTCGGCCTGGGCGCGCTCGCCGCCGCGCTCGTCGCCGGTTTCGTGGTCCGGCAGGCCACCGCGCGCCGCCCGCTCATGCCGCTGCGGCTCCTGCGCTCGCGCGGCGTCGCCGTGGCGAACGTGGTCCAGATCCTCACCGTGGCCGCGACGTTCGCGTTCCAGGTGCTCGTCACGCTCTACCTCCAGCAGGTGCTCGGCTACGGCGCCACGCGCACCGGGCTGGCGCTGCTCCCGGCCGCTGTCGTCATCGGCACGGTGTCGCTCGGCGTCTCGGCCCGGCTCAACGCCCGCTTCGGCGAGCGGGCCGTGCTGATCGCCGGACTCGTGCTGCTCGCCGCCATGTTCACGCTGCTGGCCCGGGTGCCGGTGGACGGCCGGTACCTGCGCGACGTGCTCCCGGTGATGCTGCTCGCCGGCGGGTTCGGGCTGGTGCTGCCGGCCCTCACCGCGCTCGGCATGTCCGCCGCCCGCGCCGAGGACGCCGGTCTCGCCTCCGGGCTGTTCAACACCACCCAGCAGCTCGGCATGGCGTTCGGCGTCGCGGTGCTGTCCACGCTGGCCGCCGCCCGTACCGCGGACCGGGTCTCGCTCGGCGACGACCGGGCCGCGGCGCTGACCAGCGGCTTCCACGCGGCGTTCACGGTCGGCGCGGGGCTCGTGGTGGTCGCCGTCGTGCTCGCGTACGCGCTGCTGCGCCCCCGCACGACGGAGCGCGCCGACGCCCCGGCGCTCGTGGGGTGAGTCAGCCGGGGGCGCGCGCCGGATGGGTGAGGAACGGCAGCACCGCCGCCGGCAGCGCCGGCGAGGCCACCACGTCGTAGTGGGTGAGCCCGGGCAGCACCGCGAGCCGGGACGCGGGACGGCCGGCGCCGTCGCCGCCCGCGTCCCGGTGGCCGCCGCCCACCAGGCCGAAGAACTCCGCCACATGGCTCACCGGGATCTCGTCCGCGTCGGCGAAGACCAGCAGCACCGGCATCGGCAGCGCGGCCACCTCCGCCGACCAGTCGTAGTCCCGCCGCAGCAGTTCCCCGCTGCGGGCCCAGAGCACGGGCCAGTCCTGCGGGCGGGGCGCGACCCGCGCGTACCGCTCGTACGGCGGGGTGCCGCGCATGCGTTCGGCGGCGCGCTCGTCGTGGGCGGACATCGCGGCCAGTGTCTCCGGGTACCAGCCGCGCCGCCGGAACGGCGTGGAGACGAGCACCAGGCGGCGGACCAGGGCGGGGTGCTGGATCGCGGTACGCAGGGCCACCCCGCCGCCGAGCGAGTAGCCGAGCACGTCTGCGCGCGGCAGGCCGAGGTGACACAGCAGCCCGGCGACGTCGTCGGCCATCGACTCGTACCGCAGCGGCCGGTCCAGACCGCCGGTGCGGCCGTGGCCCCGCAGGTCGACGGCGATCAGCCGGCGGCGCGCGGCCAGCGCCTGCCGGACCGGCGCGAACGTCTCCACCGACCCGTATCCGCCGTGCAGCAGGACCAGCGGCTTGCCGGTGCCGTGCTCCTCGTACCAGATCCGCAGCCCGCCGACGTCCGCATAGGTCACCTGCCGATCGTCGCGCCGCCGGCGCCGCCGCGGGTGCGTTTACCGCCCGCGCCGGTCTCAGCGGGACGCGCGGGGGCGGGCGCGCAGGTGGGCGCGTTCGCCCTGGCTGCCGAAGAGGCTGAGGAACTCCACCCCCTCGCTGTCGGCGCGGCCGAACCAGTGCGGTACGCGGGTGTCGAACTCGGCCGCCTCACCGGGTTCGAGCACCAGGTCGTGCTCGCCGAGCACGAGCCGCAGCCGCCCGTTGAGCACGTAGACCCACTCGTACCCCTCGTGGGTCTTCGGCTCGGGCTCGGACCGGCCGCCGGCCGGGATGATCAGCTTGTACGCCTGGATGCCGCCGGCCCGGCGGGTGAGCGGCAGCATGGTCATCCCGTACGCGGCGACCGGCCGCAGGTGGATGCGGGGGTCGCCGGTCGGTGGGGCGCCGACCAGTTCGTCGAGCGTGACGCCGTGCGCGCGGGCCAGCGGGAGCAGCAGCTCCAGCGTGGGCTTACGACCGCCGGACTCGAGCCGGGACAGCGTGCTCACCGAGATGCCGGTGGCGGCGGAGAGATCGGTGAGGGTGGTCTCCCGCTCGCGGCGCAGCGCGCGCAGCCGGGGGCCCACCGCGTCGAGGGCCTGGTCGAGGTCGTCGTCCATGCCCGCCAGTTTGCCACATCAGCAACAGAGTTTGCAGTTTTGCCGGACCCGGACGCAGGCTGGCCGCGGAGGTGGTCACGATGACCGAGCTACGCGAGGACTACGAGGTACTGGTGATCGGCGGCGGCGCGGCCGGACTCAGCGGCGGGCTGATACTGGCCCGGGCACGCCGGTCGGTGCTGGTGGTGGACGGGGGCGAGCCGCGCAACGCGCCCGCCGACGGCGTGCACGCCCTGCTGGGGCACGACGGCGTGCCGCCGGCCGAGCTGCTGGCGCGCGGCCGGGACGAGGTGCACCGCTACGGCGGGCACCTGACCGGGGGCCGGGTCGAGACGGTGGACCGCGACGGCACCGGGTTCGAGGTGGCGCTCGCCGACGGCCGCCGGGTACGCGCCGGCCACGTGCTGGTCGCCACCGGCCTGGTCGACGAACTGCCCGAGGTGCCCGGCCTGCGCGAGCGCTGGGGGCGGGACGTGGTGCACTGCCCGTACTGCCACGGCTGGGAGGTGCGCGAGCGGCCGATCGGGGTGATCGGCAGCGGCCCGATGTCGGTGCACCAGACGCTGCTGTTCCGGCAGTGGAGCGACGACGTGGTCTACCTGCGGCACACCGCGCCGCCGGTCACCGACGAGCAGGCCGAGCAGCTCGCCGCACGCGACGTGCCGGTGGTCGAGGGCGAGGTCGCGGCGGTCGAGGTGGACGGGGACCGGCTGACCGGGGTACGTCTGCGCGACGGCCGCACGGTCGACCGCGAGGTGCTGACCGTCGCGCCCCGGATGGTGGCGCGCACCGGGTTCCTGGCCGGACTGGGCCTGCGCCCGCAACCGCACCCCAGCGGGATGGGCGAGTACCTGGCGGCCGACGAGTCGGGGCGTACCGATGTGCCGGGGGTGTGGGTCGCGGGCAACGTGACCGACCTGTCGGCGCAGGTCGGGGCCGCCGCGGCGGCGGGCGCCCGGACCGCGGCGATGATCAACGCGGACCTGGTGAACGAGGAGACCCGCCGGGCGGTCGAGGCGCGGCGCAACGCGCGGGAGGGTGGGTGACCAGGAATCACCTCTAACCTGACAATTCTTCCCTTAGGTTGAAGCGCAGAGGCGGCGGACACCGGGGGGCGACGTGAAGGGCTATCCGGCGATCGAGGATCACGGGCTCATCGGCGACCTTCAGACCGCGGCGCTGGTGACCTGTGACGGGACGATCGACTGGTTCTGCGCGCCGCGCTTCGACTCGCCGAGCATCTTCGCCGCACTGCTGGACAAGGACAAGGGCGGCTTCTTCCAGATCGCCCCGCACGAGGTCCGGTACGTCACCAAGCAGCTCTACCTGCCCGGCACGCCGATCCTGATCACCCGGTTCATCAGCGCGGACGGCGTCGCCGAGGTGATGGACTTCATGCCGGTCACCGGCGAGCGGGTCACCGACTCGCACCGCATCGTGCGCATGGTCAACATGGTGCGCGGCAGCATGCGCTTCCGGGTGGAGTGCCGGCCCCGGTTCGACTACGCACGCCAGAGCCACGAGCTGGAGCGGCACCGCAACGGCTTCCTGTTCCGCAGCCCGTCGGCGACGCTCACCTTCAACCCGATCGACCCGGTACGGCAGCTCTGGGCCCAGACCGGCGAGATCCGGATGGAGGACGGCGACCTCATCGCGTACGGCACGCTCAACGAGGGCGACACCGGCGGGGTGATCCTGGAGACGGGCAGTGAGGAACCCCGGATCATCCCGCCGGAAGAGGTCCAGGGCATGTTCGAGTGGACCCGGGACTACTGGCGGCGCTGGGTCGAACGCTCCCGCTACACCGGCCGCTGGCGGGAGATGGTCGAGCGCTCCGCCATCACGCTCAAGCTCATGACGTACGCGCCGACCGGCGCGATGATCGCCGCGCCGACCGCCGCGCTGCCCGAGCTGGTCGGCGGCTCCCGCAACTGGGACTACCGCTACACCTGGGTACGCGACACCTCGTTCTCGGTGCACGCCCTGCTCGGCCTCGGGTTCACCGAGGAGGTCAGCCGGTACATGGACTGGCTCGACGAACGCATCCGCGAGGCCGGCGACCACCAGGATCCACTGAAGATCATGTACCGGGTGGACGGCTCCTCGGACCTGCACGAGGAGGTGCTCGACCACCTGGAGGGGTACCGGGGCTCCCGGCCGGTACGCATCGGCAACGGTGCCGCCGACCAGCTCCAGCTCGACATCCACGGCGAGGCGCTGTACGCCATGCACCTCGCCGACGAGCAGGGCATCCGGGTGTCGCACCAGGTGTGGAAGAGCACCGTGCGCCTGGTCGACTGGCTCTGCCACAACTGGGACAAGCGCGACGCCGGCATCTGGGAGAGCCGGCACCACCCCCGCAACTACACGTTCGGCCGGGTGATGTCCTGGGTTGCGCTGGACCGGGCGATCCGCCTGGCCAACCGGACCGGCCGGCCCGGGGACATGAGCTGCTGGACCGAGCAACGCAACCGGATCTACAACCAGGTCATGGCCCGCGGTTTCCACCGGGAACGCGGCAGCTTCGTGCAGGCGTACGACGAGAACGTGCTCGACGCCGCACTGCTCTACATGCCGGCGGTCGGGTTCGTCACACCGAGCGACCCGCTGTGGCTGTCCACGCTGGAGTCGATCGAGCGGGATCTGGTCTCGGACAGCCTGGTCCACCGGTACGACCCGATGCACTCCCCCGACGGGCTGCCCGGCCACGAGGGCACGTTCAACATGTGCACGTTCTGGTACGTGGAGGCGCTGGCCCGCTCCGGCCGGCTGGACGACGCCCGGCTCACCCTGGAGAAGATGTTCACCTTCAGCAACCACCTCGGCCTCTACGCCGAGGAGATCGCCTCCACCGGTGAGCAGATCGGCAACTACCCGCAGGCGTTCAGCCACCTCGCCCTGATCAACTCGGCGCTGGCGGTCAACGACCTGCTCGACGCCGAGGCCTCCGCCCGCCTCCGCCGATGACTCCGGCGTCCTGGCGTTCCCGCCGGGTGGTGTCCTCGCACGGGCCGTCCGGTCACACACGCCGTCCGCGCCATTGCCGGGGCGGCCTCGCCAGCCGGATGCCGGGCTGGACCGGCTGGCTACTGTGGGATCTTGGGACAGTCAGCGAAGGGGCGGCGGGATGGCTGTCGACGGAGCGGATGCCGGGCACGTCGGCCGCCCCTCGCGCTACGAGGAGGCCGTCCTCGGCCTGCTGCGGGGCGACGGGGCGACCGTGCTGACAGCCGGCCTCTGGCTGCTCGTCACGTCCCTGTTCACCGGGCTGTTCCTGACCTTCGCCGGCTGGCAGGTGTGGGAGAACCGCATGCTGGAGACCAGGGGCCGGATCGCCGAGGCGCAGGTGGTGCGCGCCAACTACGAGGGGCGCGGCAAGTCCCTGAACGTCGTCTACGTGTCGGGACCGGTGGGCACGACGGCGATCCTGGAGAACCCGGCGCACCGGCCGGCCGCGGGCGACGTGATAGCGGTCCGCTACGACCCCCGGCACCCCACCCACCTGCGGGAAGCCGACGCGCCGATCTGGCGGTGGCCGGACTTCCTGGTGACCGTGCCGCCGGCGGTGGCGGGCTGCCTCGTCGTACCGGCCGAGTGGATGCGGTTCCGGCGGCGGCTGCGGGAGCGGCGCGGCTGAGCAGTCACCGCCCCCGCGGACCGGCCTCCCGGGTCCACCCGACGAAGCGGCGGTGCAGCGCGCCGGCAGGCGCCCACGGCATGTCCTCGGAGGCCTGCACGAGGTAGGCGCCGAGGTAGAGGGCCAGCGACACGGGCGCACCGGCGTACTCCGCGCGCAGCTCCCGTCTCCGCGTGGGACACGGCCAGGGCAGGTCGCAGCCACCGCAGCTCCAGACCGGCATGACCGGGCCGTGGGTGGTCACCGCGCACCCTCCAGGAACCGCGCGGTGACCGCCCGCGCCTGCCGGCTGGTCGCCCATTCCACCTGCCAGCAGGGGTACGGCGTGAGCCGCGCCCACCACACTCGGCAGCCGGCACACATGCCGTCGAGTCCTCGGACGTGTACCGCGAGGATCGTCTCCTCCGGCCCGCCGGTCACTCGTCACTCCCCTGCGGCCAGTGACCACGATTGATCGGTATCCGGTGCCGCGAATGACAGGGCAGATCAGCGCCGCACCGGCAGACCCGTCTCCACCGCCGCCAGCACCACACCGGCCGGTGCCGCCGGGCGAACGTCAACGCGGCGGCGGACAGGTACGCGTCGTACGAGACGCGGCGCTCCCGCGAGGCATCGCCGTCCGGGGACCGTTGCCCGCCTCGCGCCTGGTCCAGCAAACGGCGTCGGGCGATCTCCTGCTCCAGCGCCTGGATGCGCTCGCCCAATCCGGAGACCGCCGACGACGGGAGGTATCGACCGACGAGCCGCCGCAGGAGCCCAATAGGCACCGTCATCTGTCCGGCCCTCCATGGTGAGGGCACGGAGGACTTCTGCTGATGTGCCTCGATCCGCGCCCGGTGGAGATCCAGCGTCACTCCGCGCGCGTCCACGATCCAGAAGGTGACTGTCCGCTAACCAGGTGTGCTGTCCGCTGTTGATCGGCGGGCGGGTGCGTACTCGACGCACAGGTCACGCAACATCGCGGCCTCCGGCACTCCGAGATCCTCAACCTTCGCGAGCAGTTCCGCAGCTCGCCACCAGTTCGACGGCACCACCCGCCCGGACGCCACCGCCTGCGCCCCGAGCGCAACCGCCTCGTCCGGCTGACCGGCGGCTACCAGGGCAAGTCCGAGGTCGAGGCGGGCCGACGCGGACCGGCGAGGACGCGCTCCCCCGTCGCCGTGCGGGTCCAGATCGGCCAGTACCGCCCGCGCCATCTGCTCGGCACCCGGGTCACCGGCCCACGCCAACGTCGTGGCCATATAGGCGGCGGCCTTGGCGGGGTCGTAGCGGTAGTGATGCTCGGCCCGTTCCGGAACGGGCAGATTCGCCGTCAACCGCTCCACCCGGTCCAACGCTCGCCGGGTGGCGGCCACATCACCGATACGCGCCCACGCACGGGCCTCCTGAGCAGTCGCCTGAATCCTGGCAGAGCTGCCTTTCGGCGCGACCCGTTGAGCTTGACGGGAGAGATCGAGTGCCGTCCGGTAGTCGCCTTGCGTCAACACGTCCCAGGCCCGGGTCTCCAGGCACCACGCCTGGATCTCGGCATGCTCGGCATGTTCGGCAAGATCACGAGCGGCTCGCAGATGAGCAGCCGCCGCACTGCGCTGCCGCAGGTCGATGTGAACGGTGGCCCGCAGCGCCGCCAGCCAACCGCCGGCGACCAACAGCCGACGCTGCTGAGCAAGCGTGACCCGCCCGTCCAGCAGCCGCACCACATAGGCCAGGTGCCGCCGCACCAGCGGCAACAGCTCCGCCGGAGCCATCGTCGGATAGGAGCTGGCGAGGTCGTCGACGCCCTGCTCGATCCGTTCGAGCACCTCGCCGCTGACATCACTGGCGGCGACCCTCGCCCGCAATTCACCCGCCTCGGCGGCATGATCGATCGGCGCATCGACCAGACGGGCGAGCACACCCCCGGCGTCGAGAATCCGGTCCAGATGACGCCCCGTGTCGACCGTCGGCGCCTTGAGCCCCGCCTCCAGCTCGTGCAGATGGCTCTTGCTCCGATGAGCGAGTTGCCCCAAGGACCGAAGCGACAGACCACGCCGCTCCCGAAACTCACGCAGAGCTGCCCCGAAGCGCGGATCGACGGATGAAGCCATAGCCAGCTCCAAGCTCAAGAGGCCGGGCGAACTCGCCCGGCCACCATACCGTCGACGGTACCCCGAAACGTCGCCCGTCGATGACCACCACCGGCTGGCCGTTCGGACCGCGCCGATCCCCTCTGCCGGACCAGTGGCAACACCTGCGGACACGGCGGCTCCCGCGAGTCTCGCCAACAGCGGTGATCGCGCGGAAGCGAGCCCTTGACCGGCTGCGGACACTGGGGGCAGGCATCTGACCCGGGGAGGTCGACATGCGCTGGGTGATCCTCATACTCGTCATCGTGGCCGCCGTGTTCGTCGTCGGCCTGCTGCGTCGTCGTCGGCAGACACGCCTGGACGGCCGCCAGGTACGTGACCTCCGGGCATCCGCCGAGGCACGCCGCCGGCTCGACGACCATCGGAATCGTACGGACGGCAGCAACACCGGCAGCGGCGGCGTGGGCGGCTGGAGTTCCTGACCTCTCCGGCAGACCACAGACGGTCCGCGCTTCTCCCGCGCTTCAGATGACGGAACCTTCGCCGGGGACGGCACGGGCAAACGCCGGACGTGATGAGCAATATGCTGCACCCCGACTGGAAGCGGGGATTCGTGAGGATCGTTGACCGGGTTCGCGGCGGAACATTTGTCGCCGGCGTACTGGTGGTACTGGGCCTTGCCGGCTGCGTCACACGAGCCGACCCGCCACCGCCTCCGACACCCTCCGTGGATCCGGCACCGTCGGCATCGCCCACCGAGCAGGAGACGCTGATGGCGACGATTCGGCAGCTGGTCGAGCGGGCCGACGTCGGCGACGACATCCGGGAGCGCACGATCGAGGTCGGCGAGCCCTATGAACCCTGCGACCTGCTCATTGCCGACCCCGACCGGTCGAACGGGGGCGGGTTGGAATTCGATCAGGTGTGGGGCGCGGGCCTGGAGGTCAACCCCGTAGGGACCTTCGTCGACGTCCAGCCCCCGACAACCCTACTGAACGTCACAGTGGTCGGTCTGCGCGATGCCCCGGCGGCCGCTGCGGCCGCACGTACGGCGCGCACCGCACGTTGCCCGAGTAAGGATTTCCGGCTCAACATCGGGATGGCCACCGCGCGGTGGGGCGCACGCACGATGACCATCGGGTCGACGAGCGCGCGGCTGACCACGGCGACGGTGAGCCGGGTGAACCCGGAAAGCGCCGAAGGAATGCCGTTCCTGCCCGGCAACGCGCGGCTGATCTTCGCGCACGGCTCGCTGCTCATCAGTGTCGAGGCGCTCACCTTCTGGCCGCCCAAACTGAGTACCGCCACCGACGTCACCGCAATCGCTCAGGAGAAGGCGACGTCCCTGGCAACGGCGATCGTCAAGACCGTCCCCACACCAGGTTAGGACCGAGCCGCTCCCGCCGGCTTCGGCACCCGCTTCTCGATTCTGGGCACCTAGCGCGGTTGGGATCCGTATGCATCCGCGATCTTATGCGGTTGTCCTCGGCCGGTCGCCAGCGCTCAGAAGGCGAGACTGCTGCCACGCTGGCGGGGACATCCCCTCGTGGAATGCCACCAGCTCGCCCCGGCCGCGCCCGAGGTCAAATCCCGTCAGCGCCGAGAGCTGTTCGAACAGTGAGCCATTTTCATCTTGGGTAGCGGTCGGCTTCGAGGTGGTGCAGGACGAGGATGGCCTGCACGATCGCGGTCGCTCGGTGTGGGCAGCAGCGCAGCTTGGTCAGGATCTTCCAGGTCTTGAGTGTGGCGATCGCGCGTTCGCCACGGGCGCGGATCTTCGCGTGGGCCCGGTTGACGGCCTTCTGCCGGCGTGACAGCTTCGGCCGGAAGCGGCGCCGCTTGAACGGGGTGCGCACGCTGCCGCTGGCGCCTTGATATCCCTTGTCCGCGAAGGTCATCACGTCGGCGCTGGTCAGGGCGTCGATGATGCCGTGGGTGCGGGCGGCGGTCAGATCATGCGTCGAGCCGGGCAGCGCGGCCGAGGCCCAGACGAGACGCCCGGCCGCGTCGGCGATGACCTGCACGTTCACTCCGTGACGCTTGTGCTTCCCGGAGTAGTACGGCTTCTGGTTGGCGACCCGGTCGATCGGGATCAGGGTGCCGTCGAGGATTGCGTAGGCGAGCAGCCGGATCCTGGTCATGGCCGTGGCCAGGTCGTCGGTGGTCGCGGCGAGGAGGTCGATGGCCTCGCGGACATAACGCCAGGCCGTCGTGACGCCGATCTCGAATCCGGCGGCCAGGCGGGTCAGGGTGTCGCCATTGCGCAGGTGGGCCAGGGCGAGCAGGGCTTGCCGGCCGGGGTCGAGGCGTCGCCACCGGGACCGTCGCTGCTGGCGGCGGGTTCGGATGAGGGCAGCGAGGTGGTTCAGGCTGGCGGTGGACAACGGAATCGCGGCAGGGTAAGACAGCACAGCGAGGCTCCCGGTTGGGGCATCTGATCTTGGTCGATTGCTGTCTTACCGGGAGCCTCGTCCTACATGGACATCGACCTCCCGCGCCGCCCGTGACCTGCACCGTCACGATGAAAATGGCTCAGTCCACCGAGTCCGGGGAGTCCCCGTGGCCGGTTGCCGACGTTTCACCTTGTCTTGTGGTCCATGTGCATCCCGGAGGGCTCCTCGGCTCCCAGACGACCGAGCCATCGGCGCGCATTCTCCAGGCCCATCTCGTTGTCGGACGCGCTCGTGACTCCGGTCAGATCGTCGGTGACGAGGCGGTGGGCGAAGTAGTCAGCCTGCACCGCCCAGCGAAACCGGAGCATGGTCGGCAAGCCGTATTCCACCTCGGCGCGCGTCATCGTCTTGCTCTCCAGGTATGCCTCCACCATGTGATCGGCCTGATCGATGCCTCCTACATACATCACTGCCGAAGCGAGGTCGTACAACAGCGGACCGTTCATCGCGATACTCCAGTCGATCAACCCGCACTCTCCCGTCATGCGGTCGAGCCGGAATGCCTCTGGAGCCGGATCGGTGTGTAGCAGACCCCACGACAAGGATCCGGCATCAAGCGCCTCGTACCCCGCAAGGGCGGCCGCCACTGAGGCTCGGACCCAAGGACGAACCGCCAGATGAGGCGCCTGCGTCTCAACCCAGTGAAACCGGTCAGCATCCTTGATCGTCACGCCGCTCAGTGCTGCGTGCACTCGCGCCAGGGTCGCCCCGATCAGCCGTTGCTCGTCCGGGTTCCCGCCGCGTAACCCGGTGCCCGCGACCCAGTTCAACAATCCGAGCGGCACTCCATCGACATCGGCGACGAGGCTTCCGTGCCTCGTCACTGCCGGGGTGCCCGCTGGAACGCCTGCCGCCTCGACGTGAGCCGCGACCTGAAGGCCGCCGATGAAGGAACGGCGTGATCCCGGCGCGACTGCCTTGGCCACCCATCGTTCGCCGCCCTCGGAGACGAACCACGTCGCCGAGTTCATTCCGCCGTTGTGCACCTGAACCGTCGCGTCCGCCAGTCCCCAATGGGCCGCGATACAGGCACGCAGGTTCCCGTCACTGATCACCGGCAAGAGTCAAACACCATCCACCGGAACCGGCCACGGATTTCCGACCTCACCGCGTGCGTCACCTCACCATCCGGGCCTGTCGATGTCAGTGCACATTCGATGCCTCGATGATGCTGGCCGTTCCTAACACGGGCCGACCCTCGTGCATGGTGATCGTCATACCCGGCTGCAGGTGACGCCAGAGGGCCGGGGACAACGGACCCAGGCGGACCGGCCCGGTGGCGCCTGGTGGCAACGCCGGCGCGGGCTCCGCCCAGATGCGTGCCACTCAAGAGGCTCGACGGAATGCTTTCGTGAGCGCTACTGCTGTCGCCGTTGCTGTCACCGCCCTGGGGAGTGATCTTGCTGGGGCGGTATTCGCTGCTGGTGGATGGTGGGCGCGGCAGGTTTCGAACCTGCGACCCCTCGCTTGTAAGGCGAGTGCTCTCCCACTGAGCTACGCGCCCGGAACGCCCGTACGGCGGGCCGGAGCGGCCAGCTTACCTGCCCGCCTCCGGCCCCGCGCAACGACGTGCCTGGGGTGTGGGACTCAGGCGGCGACAGCCTCGGCCAGCGCCTTGCGCCAGCCCTGCTGGTCGCGCGCCTCGCCGGGCATGTTCATCTCGGCGAACCGGACCACGCCGGCCTTGTCGATGACGAAGGTGCCCCGGTTGGCGATGCCCGCGACCTCGTTGAAGACGCCATACGCCTGCGCCACCGCGCCGTGCGGCCAGAAGTCGGCCAGCAGCGGGAACTGATAGCCCTCCCGGTCGGCCCAGATCTTGTGGGCGTACACGGAGTCGACGCTGACGGTCAGCACCTGGACGTCGTCGTTGACGTACTCGTTGAGGTTGTCCCGCACCTCGCACAGTTCGCCCTGGCAGATGCCGGTGAAGGCGAGCGGGTAGAAGACCAGCAGCACGGTCTTGCGACCGCGGAAGTCGGAGAGCCGGACCTCCTGGTTGTTCTGGTCCTTGAGCAGGAAGTCGGGCGCCTCGGCGCCAACCTCGATGGGCATGCGTGCTCCCTCGGGGATCGGGTCTGGAGATGATCAGCCTGCCACACCCGGCGACCGCGGCCGCCGGGTGTGCGGCGCCGCCCTACTTCTTGCTCTTGGACCCGCGCCGCATGACGAGGCGGGCGCCGCTCCAGTCGCGGCCGGCGTTGATGGTGGAGGTCTGCTGAAGCCCGGCGGTCTGCGCGCTCTCCGCGACCTCGCTCGGCTCGACGTGGCCGTCGCGCCCGGCCTTCGGGGTCAGGAGCCAGACCACGCCGTTGTCCGCGAGCGGCCCGAGGGCGTCGACGAGGAGCTCGAACAGGTCACCGTCGCCGTCGCGGTGCCAGACCAGAACCGCGTCGACCACCTCGTCGGTGTCCTCGTCGACGAGTTCGCCACAGCGGTCGGTCAGGGCGTCCCGGAGATCGGTGTCGACGTCGTCGTCGTAGCCCATCTCCATGACGACCATGCCCGGCTCGATACCGAACCGGTCCGCCAGGCTGCGTACCCCGTCGGCCTGGCCAGCGGTCGCGCTCACTGTCGAGTGCCTCCTCATCTATCCCTGCTCGTGGCGTCGGGTGACACCGTCGGGCTCAGTCCACACAGTTGCGGCTCGCCGCGCAAGTGGCGCACCGGGTGGAACGGAATTTACCGTGCCAGCAGCGTACGGGCACCCTGGGTGATGGCTTCCGCGGAGACCAGTACCTGACGGGCAGCCGGACCTAATGGTACAAACGAGTCAAGTGCGGCTACGCGGCGCGCGGCGCCCACGTATCCGGTGTCGACGAGCGCGGACAGCACGCCCTCGCCCACCCCGCCGGTCCGCCGCGTCTCGTCCACCACCAGCACCCGGCCGGTCGCCGAGGCCTCCCGGATGATGTCGGCCACCGGCAGCGGGGCCAGCCAGCGCAGGTCCACCACCCGGCTGCCCACGCCCTCCCCGGCCAGCGTGGCCGCCGCGCGCAGCGACATCCGCACCCCGTTACCGAACGTGATGATGGTGAGGTCCTCGGCGGAGCCGATCCCGTAGACGCGCGCCCGCCCGATCGGCACGTGCCGGTCCGCCCAGGTGCCCGGCTCGGCGTACTCGGCGGCCCACTCGTCGTCACCGTCGGTGTACAGGTCACGGACGTGGTAGAGCGCGATCGGCTCCACGAAGACGCAGACGCTGCCGTCCACCCGGGCCGCCGCCAGGCAGGTACGCAGCATCGGCGCGGCGTCGTCCGGCCGGGCCGGCACGGCCACCACCAGCCCCGGTACGTCCCGCAGCGCCCCCAGCGAGCTGTCGTTGCGGTCGTGCCCGCCGAGTCCTTCCGCGCTCGCCAGGCCGGGCACCCGCACCACCATCGGGTTGCGGAACGCGCCCCGGGACAGGAACCGCATGGTGGCCGCCTCGCCGCGGAGCTGGTCCTCGGCGCCGAGCAGCGACGTGAGGTGGCGGATCTCGGGCACCGGCAGCAGTCCGGCCAGCCCGGCGCCCAGCCCGAGCCCGAGGATCGACGTCTCGTCCGGCAGCGTGTCGACCACGCGTGCCGCCCCGAACCGGTCCCGCAGCCCCTCGGTCACCCCGTACACCCCGCCCCGGGCGGCCACCTCGTGGCCGAACACCGCCGTACCGGGATGGTCGAGCATGCCGTCGGCGAGCGCGCCGTTGATGCTCTGCGCCAGCGTCAGCGGGCCGGTCAGCTCCGGCGGCTTGCCGCCGAACGCCTCCGCCCGCGCCCCGGCGCCCGGCCCGGCCGCGTGTGCCGCCGCCTCGGCGACCGCGCGGGACACCCGGACCGGCCGGCGCGGCGCCAGTTCCCGCACGATCTCGACCGGGGACGCGAGCTTCGGCTCGTCCAGCACCTCCTCGGCGACGCGGCGCAGCTGCCAGCCCCGCTCGTCGTAGCGGGCAAGCAGTTCCTCGCCACCGGCGTACCCGGAGGTCACCAGCAGCCGCGCGGTGGCCAGCAGCGGGTCGTGGGCCGCGTCGCCGTCACCCTGCTCCATCAGCCGGACCGCGCTCAGGTGCAGCACGGCGGGCCGGCGCTGCCGGCGTACCCAGTCCGCCGCCTCCGCCGCGACCCGGTAGGTCGCGGCCACGTCCGTGCCGTCGGCGGCGAAGTACCGGATGCCGGGCCGGGACCGCAGCGCGGCGGCCACCCAGCCCTCGGCGGAGGCGCCGCTGTCCGCGCAGACGAACAGCACCGGGATGCGCAGGCCGGCGTGGTCGTACCAGCCGGTCGTGTGCAGCGCGGCGGCGGTGGTGGCGTGGTCGACCGCGCCGTCGTCGAAGGAGCAGACCACCACGGCGTCGGCGGGCCAGGGCGCCGCCTCGGCCTCGCCGTCGGACGCCCGCGTGCCGCGGCGCAGCCGCTCCAGCGCGAGCCCCAGGCCGACGGCGCGCGGCAGGTGCGAACCGGCGGTCGAGGTGGTCGGCACGACCGCCAGGCCGGCGCTGCCGAAGACCTTCGCCCGCCCGCCGGCGGCCGGCTCCTCGGCGGAGGCGACGATGCCGCGCAGCACGTCGCGCGCCGCCGCCGCGAACGCGTCGCCGGGCGCGGGCTGCGGCAGATCGGGTACGACGACAGTCGCGCCCCCCGGGTCAGCGTCGAGATCTTGGTAGGAAACGGCCCCCATAGGGGCACTTTCGCTCCAAGATCTCTCCGTGTCCCGATTGGTGGAACGCATCTCCCGGGAAGTGGTATCGGGTGAGGTGCCGAGGTCGGCAGCACCGGGAGCGGCGTCCGGCACAGCGGTGAAGGCGGTGTCGGCAGCGGGGGCGGGTGGCGACGGGGCGGGCGGGAAGGCGCCGGCGGCCTGGGCGGCGCGCAGGCAGTAGAACGCGCCGGAGCGGGCGTGCAGCAGCGCGGGGTCGGTCGGCCGCAGCGCGGCGGCCACCGCGGCGTCGCCCTCGTGACCGGCCGACTCGACGGTGAAGTACCCCTCGCCGAAGCCGGACAGCCACCGCCCGGCCAGGTCGAGCAGCCGGCTGGTCACCTGCGCGTCGAACAGGGCCAGCGCCTGCGCCCCGGTCAACGGCCCGCCGTCGGGCAGCGGTTCGCCCAGGTCGCGCCGCTGGTCGGGCGCCCCGAGCGCGGCCAGTTCGGCTCGGAGCCGGTCGTCGAGATCGTGCGGGGTGGTCACGCGGACAGCATTACCGACTCGGGCCCGTCTCGCCCAGTCGGACACGTTCCGCCCGGCGCGGCTCAGACCTGGCCACACTCCTGCGGGCAGCCGCCGTCGGAGACCTTCAGCACCAGATCCCGCAGTGTGGCCAGTTCGTCGGTGCTCAGTCCGTCGAGGAGTCGGGAGTCCGACATCACCTGGCGGATCCGGTCGCGTACCTGCCGCCCCCGCCCGGTGACCACGAGCGCCTTCTGCCGCCGGTCGGCCGGGTCGGTACGCCGTTCCACCAGCCCGGCCTGCTCCAGCTTGTCGGCCAGGCCGGTGACGTTGGACCTGTCGCAGCCGAGCTGCTCGGCGAGGTCACGGGCCGGGAGCGGGCGGTCCGGGTCCAGCTGGTGCAGCGCCCGGGCGGCCGCCGGGGTGAGGCCCAGTGCCGCGATCCCCTCGTCCTGGTGGTGCCGCATCGCGGCGGCGACGTGCAGGATCCGGCGCACGGTCTCCCCGGCCAGGTCCGCCCGGTTGTGGACGGTGGGAGCGGTGGATTGCGCCATCAGGTCATCGTATGGGCGAGTCGATCTTCGATCAGCCGAACGGTCAGGCACCTCGTGCAACCGATTGCCGATCATGAAGCGCTGTTCGGCGGAAATTCCCGGCCGGTCGTCCGCGCGTCACCTTCTGGCCATCGACGTCCGTGAGGCTGCCCGGAGTCGACGAACCGGACTCCGGGGAGGAAAACCGTGGCTCTGTCCCGACGTACCATCCTGCTCAGCGGCGCGGCGCTCGGCGCCGCCGGCGCGGCAGCCGGCCGGACGCGCCCGCGTACACCCGGGCCACGTTCGTGATCGAGGACCGCGTACCCGGGTTGAACCTGACCCACGACCGGCCGCCGGCCGCGGCGCGCACCGCCGCCCCCGGCGTCGACCAGGGCCGGCAGACGGTGGAGGCGGAGACGGTCCGCCCGTGACGGCGCGGCCGGGCCGGGCGCGCGGCGCCCGGTCCGGCCGGTCAGCCGGCCAGGAACGAGAGGCGCACCTGACGGTCGGGGTTGTCGCCGTTGGTGTCGACCAGGCAGATCGACTGCCAGGTGCCGAGCTGGAGCCGCCCGCCGAGCACCGGCAGCGTCGCGTACGGCGGCACGAACGCCGGCAGCACGTGGTCGCGGCCGTGCCCGGGTGAACCGTGCCGGTGCCGCCACCTGTCGTCGGTGGGGAGCAGGTCGTCGAGCGCCCGCAGCAGGTCGTCGTCGGACCCGGCGCCGGTCTCGATGATCGCCAGCCCGGCGGTGGCGTGCGGGACGAAGACGTGCAGCAGGCCGTCGCCGGCCCCGGACACGAACCGCTCGGCCTCGCTCGTGATGTCCCGGACGGTCGGCCGGGAGCCGGTCCGGACGGTGATCACCTCACTGCGCATACGGCGCATTCTGCCGCAGTGCCCGGTTCGCCGCCGCGTGCGCCGATAGCGCACCCGGTGATCGCGCAAAGTTACTGATGGGTACCTGTGTTCAGCGTCGCGTCTGGGGGTGGGAGAGGTGACGACACGCGCCACCAGGGGGCAGGATGGCGCTAGAGACCTATCCCACACGAAACCGAGGGAACGCCTGTGGCTACGGAACGCAAGCGCCCGGTGATCACCGCTGGTCTGCCGAGCCAGCTTCCGGACATCGACCCTGAAGAGACCAGCGAATGGGTCGAGTCGCTCGACGGTGTCATCGACGAGCGCGGGACAAAGCGAGCCCGGTACGTCATGCTGCGCCTGCTGGAGCGGGCCCGCGAGCGGCAGGTCGGGGTGCCGTCCCTGACCACCACCGACTACATCAACACGATCCCGCCGGAGCGCGAACCGTGGTTCCCGGGTGACGAGCACGTCGAGCGGCGGCTGCGGGCGTACATCAGGTGGAACGCCGCGATGCTGGTGCACCGGGCGCAGCGCCCGGAGATCGGCGTCGGTGGGCACATCTCCACGTTCGCCAGCTCGGCGTCCCTCTACGAGGTGGGCTTCAACCACTTCTTCCGGGGCAAGAACCACCCGGGCGGCGGGGACCAGATCTTCTACCAGGGTCACGCCTCCCCCGGCATGTACGCGCGGGCGTTCCTGGAGGGCCGGCTCAGCGAGAGCCAGCTCGACGGCTTCCGGCAGGAGCTGTCGCACCCCGGTGGCGGGCTGCCGTCGTACCCGCACCCGCGGCTGATGCCGGACTTCTGGGAGTTCCCCACGGTCTCCATGGGCCTCGGGCCGCTGAACGCCATCTACCAGGCGCGGTTCAACCGCTACCTGCACCACCGGGGCATCAAGGACACCTCCCAGCAGCACGTCTGGGCGTTCCTCGGCGACGGTGAGATGGACGAGGTCGAGTCGCTCGGCGCGATCGGCGTGGCCGCCCGCGAGGAGCTGGACAACCTCACCTTCGTGATCAACTGCAACCTCCAGCGCCTGGACGGACCGGTCCGCGGCAACGGCAAGGTCATGCAGGAGCTGGAGGCGTTCTTCCGGGGCGCCGGCTGGAACGTCATCAAGGTGGTCTGGGGCCGGGAGTGGGATCCGCTGCTCGCCGCGGACACCGACGGCGCGCTGGTCAACCTGATGAACACCACGCCCGACGGTGACTACCAGACCTACAAGGCGGAGTCCGGGGCGTACGTGCGGGAGCACTTCTTCGGCCGCGACCCGCGGACCCGCAAGATGGTCGAGCACCTGTCCGACGACGAGATCTGGAACCTCAAGCGGGGTGGCCACGACTACCGCAAGCTCTACGCGGCCTACAAGGCGGCGATGGAGCACACCGGGCAGCCGACCGTGATCCTCGCCAAGACGATCAAGGGCTGGACGCTCGGCTCGCATTTCGAGGGCCGCAACGCCACGCACCAGATGAAGAAGCTGACGCTGGAGGACCTGAAGCTCTTCCGCGACCGCCTCTACCTGGACATCCCGGACAAGCAGTTGGAGGAGAACCCGTACCTCCCGCCGTACTACACCCCGGGTGAGAAGTCGGACGAGATCACGTACCTGAAGGACCGGCGTCAGCAGCTCGGCGGCTACCTGCCCACGCGCAGCACCGCGCGCAAGACGCTGGCCATCCCGGGCACCGAGCGGTTCTCCGACGTCAAGCGCGGGTCGGGCAAGCAGAAGGTCGCCACCACCATGGCGTTCGTCCGCCTGCTCAAGGACATCATGAAGGACAAGGAGTTCGGCAAGCGCTGGGTGCCGATCATCCCGGACGAGGCCCGTACCTTCGGTATGGACTCGCTCTTCCCGACCCAGAAGATCTACTCGCCGCACGGCCAGCGCTACACCTCGGTGGACCGGGAGCTGTTCCTGTCCTACAAGGAGTCGACCACCGGCCAGATCCTGCACGAGGGGATCAACGAGGCCGGGTCGGTGGCCTCGTTCACGGCCGCGGGCACGGCGTACGCCACCCACGGCGAGCCGATGATCCCGCTGTACATCTTCTACTCGATGTTCGGCTTCCAGCGCACCGGCGACGGTTTCTGGGCGGCGGCGGACCAGATGGCGCGGGGCTTCGTGCTCGGCGCGACCGCCGGCCGGACCACGCTCAACGGTGAGGGCCTCCAGCACGAGGACGGCCACTCGCTGCTGCTCGCCGCCACCAACCCGGCGGTGGTCTCCTACGACGCGGCGTTCGCCTTCGAGCTGGCGCACATCGTGGAGAACGGCCTGCACCGGATGTACGGCGAGGCGCAGGAGAACATCTTCTACTACCTCACCGTCTACAACGAGCCGATCTTCCAGCCGGCCGAGCCGGAGGGCGTGGACGTCGAGGGCATCCTCCGGGGCATCCACCGCTACTCCCCCGCGCCCCAGGTCGGCGACGACGCGCCGAAGGCGAACATCCTCGCCTCCGGCACCGGCATGCAGTGGGCGCTCAAGGCCCAGCAGCTGCTCGCCGAGGACTGGGGCGTGTCGGCCGACGTGTGGTCGGTGACGTCCTGGACCGAGCTGCGCCGCGACGCGGTGGAGTGCGAGGAGCACAACCTGCTCAACCCGGGCGAGGAGCCGCGGGTGCCGTACATCGCGCGGAAGCTGGCCGGCGCCGACGGGCCGAAGGTCGCGGTCAGCGACTGGATGCGCGCGGTACCGGACCTGATCGCCCGCTGGGTACCCGGGGACTACACCTCGCTCGGCACCGACGGCTTCGGCATGTCGGACACCCGCCACGCGCTGCGCCGCCACTTCCACGTGGACGCCGAGTCGGTCGCGGTCGCCACGCTGCGCCAGCTCGCGCTGCGCGGCGTGGTGCCGGCCCACGTGCCGGCCGACGCCGCCCGCAAGTACGCGCTGGACGACGTCAACGCCGCCCCGGTCGGCGAGACCGGCGGCGACAGCTGAGTGAGTAAGGAAGGGCCCCTTCTTAACGCCTCCGGTAGAGAAGGGGCCCCTTCTTAACACCTCGGGTGGAGACGACGACGGCCCGGCGTCCCTGGCGGGGACGCCGGGCCGCCACCATCGCGGGCGACGCCGGGACGGGCTCGGTCAGCCGACGGCGGCCAGGTCGGTCAGCCGGGCCAGCGAGTCCTCCAGGTCGGCGCCGACCCGGCGCAGGCCGAGCCGGAGCAGGGCCGCCTTGACGGGTCCGGCGGGCCACCGCACGACGATCAGGCGTACGACGGTGCCGCCGTCCTCCTCGTCCGGGGTCAGCTGGACGTAGATCTCGGTGCGCGCCTCGGCCCGGGCGCCGGCGCCCTTCGCGCGTTCGCGCCAGCCGATCAGGGTCGGCTCCTGGAAGGCGATCACCTCGGCCTCGTGCGCGGCGCCGCGTCCGGCCTGGACGAGCTGCCGCCGCCCGAATCCCTCCCCGGACAGGACCTCGGCCGCGCGGACTCCCGCCAGCCAGGCCGGCAGCTGCTCGGCGCGCTGCACGACGTCCCAGACCACTTCCACCGGCGCCGCCACGTGTGCGCTGCGTTCCACGAGGATCATGAGTTATCTTTCCCCCACTTAAATCACATCCGCGATATTCGGCACTCTATGTGTAAATCGGACTTAAGCGGACGTGTTCGGAAAAGACACGCCGAACTCCCTTGCGCCACCCAGCCATCCCGGCCTATGGCGCAGCGGTCCGCGGAGCCCTAGAGTCGCGAGCACGCTTCACGTTCTGGAGGGTGACTTGACGACCTCGCCGATGCCCGAGTTCCCCGCCGGCTTCCGCTGGGGGGTCTCCACCTCCGCGTACCAGATCGAGGGCGCGACCACAGTCGACGGCCGCGGCCCGTCCATCTGGGACACGTTCGCCCACTCCCCCGGCCGGATCGCCGACGGCAGTACCGGCGACCAGGCGTGCGACCACTACCACAGGTACGCCGAGGACACCGCGCTGCTGGCCGGGCTGGGGGTGTCCGCGTACCGGTTCTCGATCGCCTGGCCCCGGATCCAGCCGGCCGGCACCGGCCCGGGCAACGCCGCCGGGCTGGACTTCTACGACCGGCTGGTGGACGGGCTGCTCGCCGCCGGCGTGGACCCGGTCGCCACGCTGTTCCACTGGGACCTGCCGCAGGCGCTGGAGGACGCCGGTGGCTGGCTGAACCGGGACACCGCCGCCCGCTTCGCCGAGTACGCCGACCTGACCGCGGCCCGCCTCGGCGACCGGGTGAAGCTCTGGATCACGCTCAACGAACCGTTCATCCACATGAGCCTCGGCCACGGCGTGGGCGAGCACGCCCCCGGCCGGACGCTGCTGTTCGACGCCTTCCCGGTGGCCCACCACCAGCTCCTCGGGCACGGTCTCGCGGTCGCCGCGCTGCGCGCCCGCAGCACGTCCCCGGTGGCGATCGCCAACAACTACTCCCCGGTGCGGCTCGCCGGCGACACCGACGCGGACCGGGCCGCCGCCGCGGCGTACGACGCGCTGCACAACCGGCTGTTCACCGATCCGCTGCTCGGACGCGGCTACCCCGACGCGCTCGGCCCCGACCCGGGCGTGGTGCGCGACGGCGACCTGGACGTCATCGCCGCCCCGATCGACGTCCTCGGCGTCAACTACTACAACCCGACGGGCATCCGGGCGCCGGAGGCGGACTCGCCGCTGCCGTTCGAGATCGTGCCGCTGGACGGCTACCCGCGCACCGCGTTCGACTGGCCGGTGGCCCCGGACGGGCTGCGCGAGCTGCTGCTCCGGCTGCACGAGCGGTACGGCGACGCGCTGCCGCCGATCCAGGTCACCGAGAGCGGCTGCGCGTACGACGACGCACCGGACGCCGACGGCCGGGTGCACGACCCGGAGCGGATCACGTACCTGGACGGGCACGTCCGCGCGGTGCGCCAGGCGATGGCCGAGGGCGTGCCGGTGACCGGGTACTTCGTCTGGTCGCTGCTGGACAACTGGGAGTGGGCCGAGGGCTTCACCAAGCGGTTCGGCCTGGTGCACGTCGACTTCGACACGCAACGGCGGACGCCGAAGTCGTCGTACACATGGTTCCGGGACCTGGTGCGGCGATGACCACCGTCGACCCGACGCCGGCCTCGCTGCCGGCGGCGCTCGCCGAGCCGTCCGTCCCGGTGCGGCGGGGCTGGATCGCGCTGATCTTCGCGGCCAACCTGGGCGTCTGGATGGCGTTCTTCACCCCGATCCAGGTGCTGCTGCCGCAGCAGGTGGAACGGATCGCCCCGGCCGACAAGGAGGCCATGCTGGCGGTGGTCACCGGCCTCGGCGCGCTCGCCGCGGTGCTGGCGAACCCGCTGGCCGGGGCGCTGTCCGACCGCACCTCGCTGCGGCTGGCGAACCGGCACTTCGGCCGCCGGCACGTCTGGACCGCGTGCGGCGCGGTGGTCGGCGCGCTCGCCCTGGTGCTGCTGGCCCGGCAGAACACCATCGCCGGGGTGGCGGTGGCCTGGGTGGCCGCGCAGGTCTGCTTCAACGCGATGCTCGCCAGCCTCACCGCCGCGATCCCGGACCGGGTGCCGGTGGCGCAGCGCGGCGGCGTGTCCGGCTGGGTGGGCATCCCGCAGGCGCTGGGCCTGGTGCTCGGCGCGGTGCTGGTGACCGCCGTGGTCACCGGCAACGCCGCCGGGTACGCGGCGATCGCGCTCGCCGTGCTGCTGCTGTCGCTGCCGTTCGCGCTGCTGACCCAGGACGACCCGCTGCCCCGGGAGCACCGCTCGCCGCTGCGGCTGCGGTCCCTGTTCGCCTCGATGTGGATCAGCCCGCGCCGCCACCCCGACTTCGCCTGGGCCTGGTTCACCCGGTTCCTGGTGCAGACCGGCAACGCGCTGGGCACGCTCTACCTGCTCTACTTCCTCACCGACGGGGTACGGGTGGCCGACCCCGAGGGCTCGCTGCTGGTGCTGATCCTGCTCTACACGGTCGGCATGATGCTCACCGCCGTGGTGGCCGGGCGGATGTCCGACCGCTCCGGCCGGCGCAAGGTCTTCGTGATCGCCTCCGGGCTGATCATGGCGGTGGCGGCGGTGCTGCTGGCGGTGGCGCCGACCTGGCCGATGGCGATGGTGGCGGCGCTGCTGCTCGGCGCCGGGTACGGGGTCTACCTGTCGGTGGACGCCGCGCTGATCACGCAGGTGCTGCCCGCGGCCACCGACCGGGCCAAGGACCTCGGCGTGATCAACATCGCCAACTCGGCGCCGCAGGTGCTCGGTCCGGCGCTGTCCGCGCCGATCGTCGTGCACCTCGGCGGCTACCCGACGCTGTACGCGGTCACCGCGGCGGTCACCCTGCTCGGCAGCGCCCTGGTCGTGAAGATCAAGGCGGTGCCCTGACCCGGCCCCCTGCCGGAAACCCGTCGCGGTCCGCCGTAGGCTGGGGGGCGTGACGGTACGTGTACGCTTCGCCCCTTCCCCGACCGGTATGTTCCACGTCGGCGGCGCCCGCTCGGCGCTGCAAAACTGGATCTTCGCCAAGCAGCAGGGCGGGGTGTTCGTGCTGCGCATCGAGGACACCGACGCGGCACGTAACCGGCCCGAGTGGACCGAGGGCATCCTCTCCGCGCTCGACTGGATCGGCATCGCCCGGGGCAGCTACGAGGGCCCGTACTTCCAGTCCTCGTACGCGGGCGAGCACCGGGCCGCCGCGCAGCGGCTGTACGAGGGCGGCCGCGCCTACTACTGCGACTGCACCCGCGAGGACGTGCAGGCGCGTACCGGCCCGCAGCAGCGCGGCTACGACGGCTTCTGCCGCGACCGCGGCCTGGGGCCGGGCGAGGGCCGGGCACTGCGCTTCCGTACGCCGGACGAGGGCGAGACCGTGGTGGTCGACCTGGTCCGCGGCGAGCCGACGTTCGAGAACAAGCTGATCGAGGACTTCGTCATCGCCCGCGGTGACGGCTCCCCGGTGTTCCTGCTGGCGAACGTGGTCGACGACATGTCCATGGGGATCACCCACGTGATCCGGGCCGAGGAGCACCTGCCGAACACCCCGAAGCAGCAGCTGCTGTGGGACGCGCTCGGCGTCAAGCCGCCGGTCTGGGCGCACGTGCCGGTGGTGGTGAACGAGAAGCGGCAGAAGCTGTCCAAGCGGCGGGACAAGGTCGCGCTGGAGGCGTACCGGGACGAGGGCTACCTCGCCGACGCGATGCGCAACTACCTGATGCTGCTGGGCTGGGCGCCGTCGGGCGACCGGGAGATCGTGCCCTGGTCGGTGATCGAGGAGGAGTTCCGGCTGGACGAGGTCAACCCGTCCCCGGCGTTCTTCGACGAGAAGAAGCTGCGCGCGTTCAACGGCGACTACATCCGGGCGCTGCCGGTGGCGGACTTCGTCGAGGCGTGCCGGCCGTGGCTCACCGGCACCGAGACCATCGCCCCGCCGCCGTGGCAGCCCGGCGAGTTCGACCCGGCCGCGTTCGCGGCGGTGGCCCCGCTGGCGCAGACCCGGATCGCGGTGCTCAGCGAGATCGTGCCGAACGTCGACTTCCTGTTCCTGGCCGACCCGCTGATCGACGAGGCGGCCTGGGCGAAGGCGATGAAGGAGGGCGCCGCCGACCTGCTGGACGCGGCGATCGTCGCGTTCGAGGCGCTGGAGTCCTGGGACGCCGAGTCGCTCAAGGCCACGCTGGAGGCGGTCGGCGCGGAACGCGGGCTGAAGCTGGGCAAGGCGCAGGCGCCGGTACGCGTCGCGGTCACCGGTCGCACCGTCGGCCTGCCGCTGTTCGAGTCGCTGGAGGTGCTCGGCCGCGACCGTACGCTGACCCGGCTGCGCGCCGCCCGCGTACGCCTGGTCTGAGCGGCGGGCCACGCAGAGTGGTCCCGCTGGCCGACTCCCGCGCGCTGGGCCGCGGTCAGCGGCGGGCGCGGCGGCGCAGCAGCAGTCCGCCGCCCAGCGCGGCCAGCACCACCACGGCCCCGGCCGCCCACAGCCAGCCCGTACCCCCGTCGTCGTCCGTCCCGGCGGCGGCCGGGGTCGGGCTCGCCGGGGACGGCGCGGCGCTGGTCGGGACCGCGCTGGGGGTCGGGACCGCGCTGGTTTGCGGCGCGCTCGCCGACGGCGCCTCCGCCGGGGTGCCCGTGGTCAGGGTGAACCGGATCTCCCCCTTGACCGGATGGCCGTCGTCGGAGGCCAGCCGGTAGGTCACGATGTAGAGGCCGGCCGCGCCCGGCCGGAACGGCACGGTCACGCGCTTGCCGGCGAAGGCCGGCGCGCCACCCGTCGCGGCCACGTTGTCCGGGCCGGTGACGGTGACCTCCGTCGTGGCCTCCTTCGGCGTGGCGAGGAACCGCAGCTCGATCCGCTCCGGTGCGGCGGCCAGCCGGGCCCCGTCGCGCGGATCACTGCCGGTCAGCGAATTGTGCGCGGCGGCCGGCGCGGCCGGCAGCAGCGCGGACGCCGCGACCACCCCGAGCACCACCGCCCAGGTACGCGCCACACGGGCGACCCTGCCCCCCATGGTTCCCTCCGTCCGGGTAGGATCCGGCCGATGATCATCGACCGTTCATTGGTCGGTCTCAGCTCGCAGATAGTTCCAAATACTCTTCCACCAGCTGCAACCGAGCGCCGTTCTGCGGAGTCTTTGTGGTGGACACCGGTCCAGTGTGACCTGCAGCGGAAGCCAGCCATCGAACGGGGCGAGGAGGCGGCGATGATCCGAAGGGTGAGACGGCTGCTGGTCGCCGTGACCGGGAGCGTGGCGGCCCTGGCGTGCACGCTGGCCCTGGCCGGCACGGCGGCGGCCCAGGCGGCGCCCAAGCCGAAGCCGGCTACGACCGGCGTCGACATCAGCGGCGAGCGGCTCGACGCGCCGCTGAAGCTGCGCGCCGACACCAGCCCGAACGAGGTCAACCTGGTGATCGACCAGGTCAGATGGCTGGGCACGACCGGCCAGCTGCGCGGCCCGGCCGCCAAGGATCTCGGTCCGAAGTACACGGTGGTGGTGCTCGCCGCCGCCGGTCCGCAGCGCACCTACGACCTGTTTCCGCTGGCCAAGGGCGGCCCCCGGATCTACCGGCCGGGCAAGCAGCCGGACCTGAGCAGCACCCGGGCCGGCTGGTTCTTCGGGCGGCTCAACATGCCCGAGACGCTGCGCTCGGTCGGCGTGCCGATGCCGGCGCAGTTCGACACGCTCGCCGGCGGCATCGGCGGCGGCGAGCGGGTGCTTCCGGAGGAGGCGCTCGACCCGGTGCAGAACATCGACACCGCGCTCGGCGAACTCCAGCGGCTGCTGCTGCTCAACGTGGGCATCGTGCTCGTCATCACCGCCGGGCTGGCCGGCATCGCACTGCTGGTCCGCCGCCGCACCCGCTGAACCCGGGTCCGCGCCCCTTCCGCCCGGCGCCCGCCCGTCAGCGCCGGCCGGCACCCGTCAGCACCAGCGGCGTGGCGGGCGCTCCCGGCGGACGGTGCGGTTGCGCGGGCGTACCGCGCCGTGACGGTGGGCGCCCGCCCAGCCCGCCAGTCCGCTACGGCAACTCCGGTCGTCCGGTTCCTCGTCGGCCGGGTGCGCCGGCTCCGCCGCCTCCGCCCGCTGCCGGGGCACCCCCAGCTCGTCCTCGGCACGCTCCGGCGCCCGGCCGGCCGGCTGCTCCCCCTGCTGGTTCAGGCACGGCCGGCGCGGATGTGTGGCAGTCGCCGGCTGGTCGTGGCCCCGCCGGCAGGCTTCACCCTGGGCGCAACCGTGCTCGGCCTCCCCCTGCGCCATCCCGGCCCCCCTCACGCGTCGCCCTCGCCCGCCCGGCCGGAGTCTGGCCCGGCGTGCCCTGACACCGTACTGGCCCGGCCGAACAAGATCGTCAGCGCGTACCGGTGGAGATCGTCACGCGGCGGCGGGCGCGTCGCCTCGAAGTGGATCCGCTGGTCACGCCGTGTCAGGCTGGTGCGGTGAGCGAACCGGGCGGAACGGAGACGTCGGCGACGCTGCGCCGCATCGAACGGGCGGCGGGCAGCCTGGCCACCGCCAGCGTGGCCCGGATGGACGAGACGCTGCCGTGGTTCCGTGAGCTGCCCGCCGACCAGCGCTCCTGGGTCATGCTCGTCGCCCAGGCCGGCGTGCGCTCGCTGGTGCAGTGGCTGCGCCAGGGCGGCGGCGCGACCGACCGCACCCAGGAGGTGTCGGACGAGGTCTTCGCCGCCGCGCCGCAGGCGCTGGCCCGCTCGATCAGCCTCCAGCAGACCGTGGCGCTGATCAAGGTGACCATCGACGTGGTCGAGGAGCAGGTGTCGGAGCTGGCCGTGCCGGGCGAGGAGCAGTCACTGCGGGAGGCGGTGCTGCGCTTCTCCCGGGAGATCGCGTTCGCCGCCGCCCGGGTCTACGCCCGGGCCGCCGAGAGCCGCGGCTCCTGGGACGCCCGGCTGCAGGCGCTGCTGGTCGACGCGCTGCTGCGGGGCGACTCCCCGGACGTGCTGGCCAGCCGGGCCGCCGCGCTGGGCTGGACGGACGCGCCGCCGGTGGCGGTGGCGGTGGGCCGCTCCCCCGGCGGCGAGGTGGCCGCCGTGCTGCACACCGTCTACCGGCAGGCCCGGCGGATCGGCGTCGAGGTGATCGGCGGCGTGCACGGTGACCGCCTGGTCATCGTGCTGGGCGGGGCGGCCGATCCGGTGGCGGCGACGGAGAAGCTGCGTACCGCCTTCGGCGAGGGGCCGGTGGTGGTCGGCCCGGCGGTGCCCAGCCTGGACGAGGCCACCGAGTCGGCGCGGGCGGCGCTGGCCGGGTTCCGGGCCGCGCCGGCCTGGCCGACCGCGCCGTGCCCGGTCGCCGCCGACGAACTGCTCCCGGAACGCGCGCTGGCCGGCGACACCGAGGCCCGCCGCCGGTTGCGCCACGACGTGTACGCGGCACTGGCCCGCTCCGGCGGCGAGCTGCTGGAGACGCTCGACGCGTTCTTCGCCGCCGGCGGCACGCTGGAGAGCGCGGCGCGGGCGCTGTTCGTGCACCCGAACACCGTGCGCTACCGGCTGAAGCGGATCGCCGAGGTGACCGGCTTCTCGCCGCTGGCCCCGCGCGACGCGTTCGCGTTGCAGGTCGCGCTGACAGTGGGACGCCTCGACCCGGTGGTGCCGACGGCCTCCGACCGGCGATGATCACCGACGATCTTTGTAGGTTTCCTCTAAAGGTTCTAGTGCGGTTTGGTGCCGTACGTTACAGCGCGGCACGCCGGTATCCGTCAGAGTCGTACACGTGCTCGCCGTACTCTCTCCCGGACAGGGTTCACAGAAGCCCGGCTTCCTCGCGCCGTGGCTCGACCTCCCCGGCGCCGAGGCGCGTCTGCGCTGGTGGTCGGCGCTTGCCGGGGTGGACCTGATCCACCTGGGCACCCGGGCGGACGCGGACGAGATCAAGGACACCGCCCGTACCCAGCCGCTGCTGGTCGCCGCCGCGCTGCTCGCCGCCGAGCACCTGCCGATGCACGACGTCGGGCTGGTCGCCGGGCACAGCGTCGGTGAGCTGGGCGCCGCCGCGCTGGCCGGGGTGCTGCCGGCCGAGTCCGCCGTGACGCTCGCCGGCGTACGCGGGCGGGAGATGGCCGCCGCCTGCGCGCTGGAGCCGACCGGGATGGCCGCCGTGCTCGGCGGCGGCCCGGACGAGGTGATCGCCGCGCTGACGGCGCACGGGCTGCACCCGGCCAACCGCAACGGGGCCGGTCAGATCGTGGCCGCCGGCGCGGTCGACGCGCTGGACAAGCTGGCCGCCGAGCCGCCGGCCCGGACCCGGGTCATCCGGCTCCAGGTGGCCGGCGCGTTCCACACGCCGTACATGGCACCCGCCGAGACCGCCCTCGCCGCGGTGGCCGCCGGTGTCCCGGCCTCCGCCCCGGCCCGGATCCTGCTGTCCAACCTCGACGGCGCACCGGTCACGCACGGCCCGGAGACGGTACGGCGGCTGGTCCGGCAGGTGACCGCGCCGGTCCGCTGGGACCTGTGCATGCGGACGCTGGCCGGCCTCGGCGTCACCGGCGTGATCGAGCTGCCGCCGGCCGGCACCCTGGCCGGGCTGGTCAAGCGGGAGCTCAAGGGCGAGGGCGAACCCGAGATCGTCACCCTGAACACCCCGGCCGACCTGCCCGCCGCGCGCCGCCTGATCGCCCGGCACGCCGGCCCCGCCGCCCGCCCGGCCGCGCCGTCGTTCCGGGTGGTCGTCTCCCCCGCCGCCGGCCGCCTCGACCGGTCGGCCGGACCGGCCGAGGGCGCCGAGGTACGCGCCGGACAGGTGCTCGGCCACGTCGCCACCGGCCGGGGGCCGGTCGAGGTGACCGCGCACGACAACGGGCCGCTCGTCGAGTGGCTCGCACACCACGACGACCCGGTCGCACCGGGCCAGCCCCTCGTCCGTATCGGAGGAACGCACTAAATGGCCGGCAGCCGGATCGTCGCGATGGGGCACTACCAGCCCTCCCGCGTCGTCACGAACGACGAGATCGCGCAGATGGTGGACACCAACGACGAGTGGATCCGGGACCGGGTCGGCATCGTCACCCGGCGGATCGCGGGCGACGAGACGGTGGCCGACATGGCCACCGCCGCCGCCGGCAAGGCGCTCGCCAACGCCGGGCTGACCGCCGCCGACATCGACCTGGTCGTGGTGGCGACCTGCACGTCCGTGGACCGCAGCCCCAACGTGGCCTGCCGGGTCGCGGCCAAGCTGGGCATCAACGCCCCCGGGGCGTACGACCTCAACACCGCCTGCTCCGGTTTCTCGTACGCGCTGGGCACGGTGGACCACGCGATCCGGGCCGGCGCGGCGCGCAACGCGATCGTCATCGGCGCGGAGAAGCTCTCCGATTTCACCGACTGGACCGACCGCTCGACCTGCATCATCTTCGCCGACGGCGCCGGGGCGGCGGTGGTCAGCGCGACCGCCGACGACGAGCCGGCCGGTATCGGGCCGGTGGTCTGGGGTTCCGCGCCGGAGAAGGGCGACGCGGTCCGGATCGAGGGCTGGCAGCCGTACATCAGCCAGGAGGGGCAGTCGGTGTTCCGCTGGGCCACCACCGCGCTGGCCCCGCTCGCGCTCCAGGCGTGCGAGCGCGCCGGGGTGGCCCCGTCGGAGCTGGCCGCGTTCGTGCCGCACCAGGCCAACGCCCGGATCATCGACGGCATCGCCAAGCGGCTGAACATCCCGGACGCGATCATCGCCAAGGACATCGTCGAGTCCGGCAACACGTCGGCGGCGAGCATCCCGCTGGCCCTGTCGAAGCTGGTCGAGCGGCGGGAGGTGCCCTCGGGCGCCCCGGTGCTGCTGTTCGGCTTCGGCGGCGGCCTGACCTACGCCGGTCAGGTCGTGCGCTGCCCCTGAGACCCCCTCGGGCGCGAACGCGCCGAGGTGTGTGACCGGCGACGCCGGTCACACGTGACCCCCGATGAGAGGAACCAACCGCAATGACCCGTGACGAGATCACCGCCGGCCTCGCCGAGATCCTCGAAGAGGTTGCCGGCGTGAACCCGGACGACGTGGCCGAGGGGAAGTCCTTCACCGACGACCTCGACGTCGACTCGCTCTCCATGGTCGAGGTCGTGGTGGCGGCCGAGGAGAAGTTCGGCGTCAAGATCCCGGACAACGAGGTGCAGAACCTCAAGACCGTCGGGGACGCGGTCAGCTACATCGAGGCGCAGTCCTGATCATGAGTCGTCCCGACGTCGTCGTCACCGGGCTCGGCGCGACGACCCCGCTCGGCGGGGACGTCGCGTCGACCTGGGACGCCATGCTCGCCGGCCGCTCCGGGGTGAGTGCGCTCACCCAGGAGTGGGCCGCGCAACTGCCCGTCCGGATCGCCGCCGAGCTGGCGGTCGACCCGTCCGAGGTGCTGGACCGGGTGAAGCTGCGCCGGCTGGACCGCTCGGAGGCGATCGCCATCATCGCCGCCAGGCAGGCGTGGGCCGACGCCGGCCTGGCCGACGCCGGGCCGGACCCGGAGCGGCTGGCGGTCAGCGTCGGCTCGGGCATCGGCGGCGCCACCACCCTGCTCGCCCAGGACGACATCCTGGAGGCGTCCGGACCGCGGCGGGTCTCCCCGCACACCATCCCGATGCTGATGCCGAACGGCCCGGCCGCCTGGGTCGGCCTGGAACTGGGCGCCAAGGCCGGCGTGCACACCGTGGCCAGCGCCTGCGCGACCGGCGCGGAGGCGATCGCGCTGGGGCTGGACATCATCCGCGCCGGCCGGGCCGACGTGGTGGTGGCCGGCGGCACCGAGGCGGTCATCCACCCGCTGCCGATCGCCGGCTTCAGCTCGATGCGGGCCATGTCGACCCGCAACGACGAGCCGGAGCGGGCCTCCCGGCCGTGGGACTCGGGTCGCGACGGCTTCGTGCTCGGTGAGGGCGCGGGCGTGGTGATCCTGGAGCGCGCCGACCACGCCGCCGCCCGGGGCGCCCGGGTGTACGCGCGCCTGGCCGGCGCGGGCATCACCTCGGACGCGTACGACATCGTGCAGCCGCACGCCGAGGGTGAGGGCGCCATCCGCGCCATCGCCCGGGCGGTCGCCGACGCGGACGTGGCCCGTACCGACATCGTGCACGTCAACGCGCACGCCACCTCCACCCCGGTCGGGGACATGCTGGAGATCGGCGCGCTGCGTCAGGCGGTCGGCGACCACCCGGTGCTGACCGCCACGAAGTCGATGACCGGGCACCTGCTCGGCGCGGCCGGCGCGCTGGAGTCGATCGCCACCATCCTGGCCATCCGGGACGGCGTGATCCCGCCGACGATCAACCTGGACGACCCGGACGAGGGCCTGACGCTGGACGTGGCCGCGCACAAGGCGCGTCACATGGAGATCCCGGCGGCGCTGAACAACGCGTTCGGCTTCGGCGGGCACAACGTGGCGCTGGTCTTCACCCGCCCCTGATGCAAGGAAGGGCCCCTTGTTAACAGGCGACTGTTAACAAGGGGCCCTTCCTCTACCGCAGGCGTTAATAGGGGGCCCTTCCTTACACCTCAGCCGCGGTTGCGGGGGTGCTGCCGGGCGGTCCGCTCGTTGCCCCGCCGGTAGTTGCCGGTCCACCGGGCCATGGCCAGCTGCGGGTCGTCGCCGACCTCGGCCAGGAACTGCGCGGCCCGGCCGCCGCGCAACGTGCCGGCGACCCGGCCGTGATGCGTGATGACCACCGTGCCGTCGGCGCGCTCGACGTAGCGGAAACCCTGTGCTGCCTCTCCCATGGGCGCCACCCTGCCAGCCGGGGCCGCCCGGACGCACCCGGGTTTCGGCGCGGCCGGGGCGGGCGGCCGGGTCAGGTGCGGCAGGTGGTGGCCGGCAGGCCGGAGACCGGCACCGGGGAGCGCCCGGCCGGGCGGGCCTTGCCGGCGAGCACCGCGGCGAGGCCGGTCATCGAGGCGCGGGTGGACGAGTAGGTCGCCATCAGCGTCGGAGACTTCGCCCCGGACAGCACGTACGGCGTGTCCATGGCCACCGTCACGGCGGCGTCGGCGCGCAGGTCCTTCGCGCCGTCGCCGTACCCGACCAGGTGCACCACTGTGCCGCCGGAGGGCACCACCTTGACCCCGGCCGCGGTGAGCGCCTCGGTCAGCAGCTTGCGGGTGCGCTCCCGGCCGCCGGAGGAGGTGACGCTCACCGGTCCGCTCACCGCGCCGCCGCACTTGCCGCGCAGCACCGTCACGGCGGCGGTGGCCAGGTCGTCGGCGGCCTTGCGGTGTGCGGCGCCGTCGAGCGTGGACAGCGCGGGCGTGTCCCGCCCGGCCAGCCGGAACTTCATGGTCAGCACCCGGGTGACCGCCTCGACCAGGCGGGCGCGGGGCAGCGAGCCGTCCTTGAGCGCGGCGCGCAGCCCGTCGTACGCCTGTTTGACGTTCGGCGTCATCAGGATGAGGTCGTTGCCGGCGTTGAGCGCGCGCACGGCGGCCTCGCCCGGCGACCACTTCTTCGCCGGGGCCATGTTCATCCCGTCGGTGATCACCACGCCCTGGAAGCCGATCTGGCCGCGCAGCACGTCGGTGAGCAGCTTGCGGGAGAACGTCGCGGGGGTGCCCGGGTCGACGGCCTTGACGTCCAGGTGGGCCGACATCACCGCCATGGCGCCGGCCCCGATCCCGGCCCGGAACGGCGGGAACGCGAGGCGGTCCAGCTCGGCGCGGGACTGCTTGATCACCGGCAGTTCGGTGTGCGAGTCCTCGGCGCTCAGGCCGTGCCCGGGGAAGTGCTTCACCGCGGCGCCGACGCCCTCCGCCTGCAGGCCGCGTACCGCGCCCGCCACCTGGGGGGACGCGGTCGCCGGGTCGGCGCCGAAGGACCGGGAGCCGATCACCGTGCTGCGGGCCGCCAGCACGTCGGCGACCGGGGCGAAGTCGAGGTTGATGCCCATCGCGGCCAGCTCGGCCCCGGCGGCCCGCCACGCGGCCTCGGTCAGCGCCGGGTTCCCGGCGGCACCGGCGGCGAGCGGGCTGGGCAGCAGCGTCACCCCGTCGGTGATCCGGGTGACCACGCCGTGCTCCTGGTCGGTGCCGATCAGGAACGGCGCGGCGCCGGCGGGCAGCTTGCCGGCGGCGGCGCGCAGCCCGTCGGTGAGCGCACGGACCTGCTTCGGGTTGTCCACGTTCGTGGTGGCCTGGTTGCCCGAGGTCGGGTCGTCGGCGCTGAAGCCGACCAGGATCACGCCGCCGAGCCGGTACTTCGCCACCATCTCGGCGGGGGTGTCGACCCCGGCGAGCGCCCGGTTCCCGGCCGCCGACCCGGCCGAGACCTCGGTGGCCGAGCTGCCGTACGCGTACGGCATCAGCACCTGCCCGACCAGGTCCTCGTCGCTGAGCGTGCCGACGAGCGCGGCGGCCCGGGCGGCCGGATCGGCGGCGGGCGGGTCACTCGGCGCGGGCGCGGCCGACGACGGCGCCGGGCTCGACGGGGCGGGCCGGGGCCGGTCCGGCCCGTCCGAGCACCCGGAGACGAGCAGCGCGGTCAGTGCGGCGAGCGCGACGGCGGAGCGCCGCGGGGAAATCGACACGCGGCCCACCGTATCGGGGCAACTCGGCCGCCGTCACCCGACCCGGGTGAGCAGCGTCACCGGCGCGCCGTCGCCGGCGTACCGGTAGGGCTCCAGCTCGGCGTCCCAGGCGGTGCCGAGCGCCTTGTCCAGGGCGTGGGCCAGCGCCTCCGGGCTGCGCGCGGCGGCCATCAGGCTGCGCAGCCGGTCCTCGCCGAGCTGGATGTCACCGGCCGCGCCGACCGCGGCGCGGAACAGGCCCCGGCCCGGTACGTACATGAAGCGCTCGCCGTCGACGCCGGGACTGGGTTCCTCGGTGACCTCGAAACGGATCATGGGCCACTGCCGGAGGGCAGCGGCCAGCTCCGCGCCGGTCCCCGGGCTGCCGGTCCAGCCGCACTCGGCGCGACGGGCGCCCGGATCGGCGGGCTGCGCCGTCCAGTGCAGGTTGACCGGCGCGGCGAGGACGCGCGCGATCGCCCACTCGACGTGCGAGCACACGGCGAGCGGGGTCGAGTGGACGTATACGACGCCACGCGTTGGCACGGTGACCTCCCGGTGAGCCGAGGTGCGTCTTCCCCTACGACCTCGTCCTACCGAGTGGTACCTGGCACACATGATGACCGGTGTGACTGGTGGTGCGCCAGCGAATCGGAAAATTCGCCGGGCCCGGGGGCGGGAAATACCCGGGTGGTGGACCCGGTTATGCCCTCTGACGCCGCGACGACCAGCCAGGTGTCGTGGTCGTGTACAGTTCTCTGGGCGGTTCTCTGTGCCGCCGTACATCTTCGCGGGCCGGCGCCCACCCGGGCGTCACTCGCACAGCCCCCGGACGGCCTTCCGTCCCCACCGTACGTCTGCAAGGAGTACCTCCGTGGCGAGCAACACCTCTAAGACCGCGCGCGCGTCCGTCCGGGCCGGCCAGGCTGGCCAGGGTGGCGCCCTCAGCGTGCTGGGCGAGTTCAAGTACCTGATCCCGCTCAACGGCGGCAAGCACGCCTACGTGCGCAACCTGACCAACGGCAAGACCGCGCACCTGCGCACCGACTCCGACGCCTTCGTCGAGGAGATCCGGGTGCTGGCCGCCGCCGGCCACGCCGCCAAGATCCGCGCCGAGATCCACGGTCTGGCCGCGTCCTACCCGGACCACGGCTGGGACGCCACCGAGAAGCGCCTGGTCGAGGCCGGCGTCTTCGAGGGCTGAGCGCCCTCACCCGCACCACCGCGACCGCCCGCCGGGATCACCCCGGCGGGCGGTTTCGCGTCTGCTCCTGTGGCAGCAGCGTGACCCCGCCCGTGGCCAGGTCGTAGAGCGCGCCCTCCACCGCCAGCTCACCGGCCTCCACCGGCCCGGCCAGCCGGTCGTCGCGGCGCAACGCGGCCACGGTGCGCCGGACGTGACGGCGGATCGCCAGCGGGTGCGCGTCCGGGTCGTCCACCCCGACGTCGGTGACCGCCGGGGCGATCCGGTCCACCACGTACGCGAGGTCCCCGCCGGGGCGCAGCCCGGTGCGCAGCGCCTCGACCGTCGAGCCGACCGCGCCGCAGCGCTCGTGGCCCAGCACCATCACCAGGCGTACGCCGAGCTGCTCCACCACGTACTCGATCGAGCCCCGCACGGCCCGGTCCAGCACGTGCCCGCCGGTACGGATCACGCAGATCGAACCGAACGTCTGGTCGAAGATCGCCTCCAACGGGACGCGGGAGTCGATGCAGCCCAGCACCACCGCGTACGGCTGCTGGTCGCCGGAGGCCACCGCCGCGGCGGCGGTGACGTCGTGCCCGTGCACCGGCTGCCCGCTGACGAAACGCCGGTTTCCGGCGAGCAGCTCGGCCAGCGCGGCGCGCGGACTGCGGGCGTCGGACGGCATGCCTCCCAGCCTGGTCACCGATCCGATGCCGTGGGGCCGGACCGGAATCTTCTCCCCGGGCCGGTTGCCGTGGTCTCATGGCGGGTAACGCCGGTGTCACCGCCGGGTCATCCGGTGGACACACCGGCGGGCCCGGGAGGTGGACGATGCCGGACCTGGAACTGCGGCTCCCCGACGACGTACGCCTGCACGTCACCGTCACCGGGCCGGTCGACGCCGAGGTCACCGCCGTCCTGCTGCACGGCTGGACGCTGGACGGGCGCAGCTGGCACCGCCAGGTCGCCGAGCTGCGGGAGCGCTTCGGCGGCCGGGTCCGGGTGGTCACCTACGACGCGCGCGGCCACGGCCGGTCGAGCTGCCTGGCGCTGCGCGACGCCACCCTCGCCCAGCTCGGCGACGACCTGGCGGCGGTGGTCGACGAGATCGTCCCGTCCGGTCCGATCGTCCTGGTCGGGCACTCGATGGGCGGGATGACGGTGATGGAGTACGCCCACCGCCACCCCGGCCGGTTCGCCGCGCGTACCGCCGGGCTGGTCTTCGTCTCCACCACCGCCGAGGGGCACACGCACACCGCGTACGGCCTCTCCCCCCGGATCACCCGGCTGATCCGCCTGGCCGAGACCACCGGCGCCGGGGTGCTGGCCCGCTGCGGCGGCTGGCGGCCCCCGCACGCGCTGCTGCGCGCGCTGCGCCCGAGCATCCGCTGGATGCTGTTCGGTGACCGCTGCGACCCGGCGGACATCCGGCTGGTCACCTCGGCGGTGGCCCGGGCCACGCTGCGCTCGATCGGCGGCTTCCGCGCCTCGATCGGCGCTCAGCACCGGCTGGAGACGCTCGCCGCGCTCGGCGGGCTGCCGGCCGCCGCGCTGGTCGGTGACCGGGACCGGCTCACCCCGCCGCCCTGCGCCGAGTCGATCGCGGCGGCGCTGCCCACCACGGAGCTGACCGTCTGCCCGGGCGCCGGGCACATGCTGATGATGGAGCGCCCCGACGAGGTGAACGCCGCCCTCTCCGGCGTGCTGGACCGGGTGCTGGCCGGCCGACCCGCGACCCGCCTCTGAGCGTCCGGCCCCCGCGAGCGGCACCGACGTACGCCACGTGCGCGGCATGCCCCGGCGTGCCGGTTGCCGGCGGCCCGTACCCTCATTCAGCCCGTCGTGCCCTCCGAACACAGGAGCATCCGCGTTGACCGACCAGACCACGCTGGACCGGGAGATCGCCGCCGAGCAGCGCCACCTCGACCGGGTGTACGCCCGGCTGGCCGAACTGCGCCGGTCGGCGGCCGACGCCGAGCGGGAGGGCTATCGCCTGGCCCGGGTAGGCAACTTCGGTGCGCTGGTCGAGCGGGACGCGATGGTCTTCCACGCCGCGCAGCGCCGGCACGTGCTGGACGCCGAGCACGAGGGGCTGGTGTTCGGCCGGCTGGACCTGCGTACCGGGCAGGTGCTGCACGTCGGCCGCCTCGGCGTGCGGGGCGTGGACGCGGAGACGCTGGTGGTGGACTGGCGGGCACCCGCCGCCGCCGCGTTCTACCAGGCCACGCCCGCCGAGCCGCGCGGCGTGGTGCGCCGGCGCACGATCCAGTCCGCGGCCGAGAAGGTCACCCGGATCGAGGACGACCTGCTGGACCCGGAGGCCGCCCCGCCGGACATGGCGGTGGTCGGCGACGGGGCGCTGCTGGCCACGCTGTCGCGGGCCACCGGCCGGGGCATGCGGGACATCGTCGCCACCATCCAGCGCGAGCAGGACGAGGCGATCCGCTCCCCCGGCAACGGCGTCACGATCGTCTCCGGCGGCCCGGGCACCGGCAAGACGGCGGTGGCGCTGCACCGGGCCGCGTACCTGCTCTACTCCGACCGGGCCCGGTACGCCGGCGGCGGCATCCTGGTGGTCGGCCCCTCCGGCGTGTTCGTCGAGTACATCGCCTCGGTGCTGCCCTCGCTGGGCGAGGAGACCGCCACGCTGCACTCGCTCGGCTCACTGTTCCCCGGCCTGTCCGCGTCCCGGACCGACCCGCCGGACGTGGCGGCGGTGAAGGGGTCGCTGCGGATGCGCCGGGTGCTGGAACGGGCGGTACGCGACGCGGTGCCGGATTCCCCCGCCGAGCTGCGCCTGCTCTACCGGGGCGAGCTGCTGCGCCTGGAACGCCCCGCGCTGGACGCGGTCCGGGATCGGACGCTGGCCCGGGGCGCGCGCCGCAACGAGGTACGCCGGGCGGCGTTCGACGCGGTGCTCGCCGCGCTCTACGCGCAGGCCCGCACGCTGCGGGTGGGCCGGCTGCCGGAGCAGCCCGCGTTCGAGGACGAGATCATCGAGCGGCCGGAGTTCCGTGAGTTCCTCAAGGCCTGGTGGCCCCGGCTGCACCCGCGGCACGTGCTGGACTGGCTGGCCCGCCCGGACCGGCTGCGCCGCTACGCCGGGGGGATCCTCTCCTCGGCGGAGATCCGGCTGCTCGGCGACGCGTACCGGAGCCTCGCGACCGAGGGGCTGACGGTGGCCGACATCGCGCTGCTGGACGAGCTGGACGCGCTGCTCGGCAAGCCGGTGCAGCGGGCCCGGCCCAAGCGTGACCCGTACCGGCTCGCCGGTGGCGTGCGCGAGCTAAGCACGTACGCCGACCGGCAGCGCGCCGCCCGCGCGGCGGCGCGGGAGCGTCCGGCCGACTACCGCGACTACGCGCACGTGGTGGTGGACGAGTCGCAGGACGTGTCGCCGATGCAGTGGCGGATGATCGGCCGGCGCGGGCGGCTGGCGTCCTGGACCGTGGTCGGCGACCCGGCGCAGACCGCCTGGACCGGCGACCCGCAGGAGCTGGACCGGGCCCGCGAACAGGCGCTGGGCCGCCGCCGGCGGCACCGCTACGAGCTGACCACCAACTACCGCAACTCGGCGGAGATCTTCGCGGTGGCGGCGGCGGAGATCCGCCGGCTCTACCCGGACCTGCCGCTGCCCGACGCGGTCCGGTCCACGGGCGTGCCGCCGATCGAGCGCACCGTGCCCGCCGCCGACCTGCCGGCGGCCACCGTCGACGCGGCCGAGGCGCTGCTCGCGCAGGTGGAGGGCACTGTCGGCGTGATCACGCCGGTGCCGCGCCGGGACGAGGTGGCCGGCTGGCTGGGCGCGCTCGGCGCGGGCCGGCTCCAGGTCGTCACCAGCCTCCAGGCCAAGGGCATGGAGTACGACGGCGTGGTGCTGGTGGCACCGAGCGAGATCCGGGCCGACCCCGGCTCGGGCGTACGCACGCTCTACGTGGCGCTGTCCCGGGCGACCCAGCGCCTCACCACGCTCGACCCGGTGGGGTGAGTGGTCTCGCCGCCACTCGCAGTTCACTTGCATACATAGCGATGTGAACATACATTAGGCCGGGCCGGTACGCGGCAGGGAGGGTGTTGGCGTGGGCGCAGGTCATGACCACAGCGGCGCGGTGGCCAACGCGGCGCACCGCCATCGGGGCCGGCTCTGGGCCGCCTTCGCGCTGCTCGCCGTTCTGATGGTGGTCGAGGCGGTGGCCGCCTTCACGACCGGCTCACTGGCGCTGCTCTCCGACGCCGGGCACATGTTCACCGACGTCCTCGGCATCGGCATGGCGCTGGCCGCGATCACCGCCACCCGCCGCGCCGCCACCGATCCGCAGCGCACGTTCGGCCTCTACCGGCTGGAGGTGCTCGCCGCCCTCGCCAACGCCGTGCTGCTCGGCGCCGTCGCGATCTACGTCCTGGTCGAGGCGGTTCGCCGCTTCGGCGAGCCGCCGGAGGTGCTGGCCGGCCCGATGCTCGTGGTGGCGGTGCTCGGCCTGCTCGCCAACATCGTCGCGTTCGCGCTGCTGCGCGCCGGGTCGAAGGAGAGCATCAACCTGCGCGGGGCGTACCTGGAGGTGCTCGGCGACCTGCTCGGCTCACTCGGCGTGATCGCCGCCGCGCTGGTCATCGCGGTGACCGACTGGTGGTGGGCGGACCCGCTGGTCGCCGTCGGGATCGGCCTGTTCATCCTGCCGCGCACCTGGCGGCTCGGCCGGGCCGCGCTGCGCATCCTGGTGCAGGCCGCGCCGGAGCACCTCCAGGTGACCGCCGTGCACGACCGGCTGGCCGCGGTGCCCGGCGTGGCCGAGGTGCACGACCTGCACGTCTGGACGCTCACCTCGGGCATGGAGGTGGCGTCGGCGCACCTGACCACCGACCCGGGCGTGGACCCGGGCGTGGTGCTGGCCGCCGCGCGGGCCGCCCTGCACGAGGACTTCTCCATCGATCACGCCACGTTGCAGGTCGAACCCGGAGCGTCGACCGGCGTGTGCGGACAGACCGAGTGGTGATTAGGACACACTTAAATCACTGTGCCTAATGTAGTCTTATGCCGGTTTTGCCCCGCCTAGTGGCACTGCTCCACGGAGCCGTGCCCGGGCAGCGCCGGTAGTCTCGGTCGCGGCCGCACCCGCGGGCGCCACCGGTCCCGGTGGGGCGGCCGTCGCCTAATCGTCCGAAGGGACGAGCCGGGGAACCACGTACGTGGGGTGCATCCGCGTCAGCGGTAGGGATCTTCCGTCCCGAACCCGTCAGCTAACCCGGTCGGCGTTGACGGAAGGACGTGTGAATGCCCCCAGTGGCACCTGTACGACGGACGGCCGCCCGGTTGGCGGCCCTGCTCGTCGCGACGCTGACCCTCGGCGTCGCGACCGTTCCGGCCTCCCCCGCCTCGGCGGCGCCGCCGACCGGCCTGCTCGCCGCCGCGCCCGGCGACGACGAGGGCGGCACGCCCGAACTGCGTGCCCAGCTCGACGCGGCCGGCAAGGGCTGGCTGGAGGCGAAGGCGGCGCTGAACCGGTCGGTGAGCCGCCAGAAGCAACTCGACGAACAACTCAAGACGGTCGGCGCCGAGCTGGCCGTCCGGGACGCCAAGGTCGGTGAGATCGCGGCTGTGGCGTACCGCAACGGCCGCCTGGGCACCGCCGGGGCGCTGCTCGGCAGCAGCAGCCCGGAGGGCTTCATGGACCGGGCCGCCGCGCTGGAGCAGGTCGCCGCGCACGAGGACCGAACGCTGCGCGACCTGATCGCCACCCGGGACGAGGCCACCCGCACCCGCGCCCAGCTCGACGGCGAGATCCGCGAGCAGCGCAAGCAGGTGGCGGTGATGGGCAAGCGCAAGGAGCAGGCCGAGCGCGCCCTGGAGGTGGCGAACGACCGGCCCTCGCGCAGCAGCAGCAGCGGCGGTGGCAGCGTCCAGGGCACCTCCAGCAAGAACGCGAAACCCGCGCCGCGCAACTCGGACGGCTCCTGGCCGTCCGAGTCGTGCAGCGTCAACGACCCGACCCCGGCGAACGGCTGCATCACCCCGCGCACGCTGCACGCGCTGCAACAGGCCAAGGCGGCGGGCTTCACCCGGTACGTCTCGTGCCACCGGCCCAGCGGCTCGGGTGAACACCCGAAGGGGCGGGCCTGCGACTTCGCCGCGCAGAAGAACGGCTTCGGCGGCGTGGCCACCGGCGGCGACCGGACGTACGGCAACAACCTGGCCGCGTACCTCGTGCGCAACGCCGACCCGCTCGCCGTGCTCTACGTGATCTGGTTCAAGCAGATCTGGCTGCCCAGCAGCGGGTGGAAGTCGTACAGCGGCGGCAACGGCGACCCGTCCAGCGACCACACCAACCACGTGCACCTGTCGGTGTACTGAGCGCGCCTGAGAGGGCCGGTCGGCCGGATCAGGCCGGGCGGTCCTCCAGGGTCGCTCCGAGACGCGCCGCCAGGCCCAGGTGAGCCGCCCGGGCCTGGCGGAACGCGTACCCGAACAGTGGCGGCGGCGCGGTGAGCGTGATCTCCACGTCGATGCGTACCGTGCCGTCGGGCTCGTCGCTCAGCCGGGTGTGGTTGCGTACCGTCGTCGCGGGCTGCTGCCGCGCCACGGTGACCACCTCGTCCTCGCTGGCGATCAGCACGTCCGCCTGGTACGTGACCGGGAAGTGCAGCGGGCCGAGTTGCAGCCGGTCGGTGATCGCGTAGCTGGCCAGCGCGCCCGGCCGGGACGGCAGCTTCCGGACCCGGACGATCAGCGGATGCAGCTCACCCTGGCGACTCAGGTCACCCAGCAGGGCCACCGCTTCGGCCCGGCTGCACCGGGCCTGCACGGTGTAGCTGAAGCTGTCGCTGCTCTGCAAGCGGGCCCCCTCGCCGTCGTACGTCGCGACGATCGTCCCGTACCGGCGCCGGACTGGCAACGGGTAGAAGGTCCCCTGGCCGCAGGGGGTGTGAACGGCGCTCAGGCGCCGGGCAGCACCTCGGGGGTGTCGTCGGCGAACCACGGCTCGGGCGCGCCGAACAGGCCGAGCAGGCCGGTCACCCAGAGCTGCCGGTGCACGAACCGGCTCGGCTCGATGACCACGAGCTTGACGCCGCTGACCTCGCAGGTCTGGAAGCCCGCGACCATGGCGCTGATGCCGACCGAGTCGATGAACGTGACGAGCCGCATGTTCAGCTCGATCCGCGAGGGTCGGCCCTTCGCGAGCACTTCGGCGATCGCTTCCCGCACCTCGTACGCGGTGTCGACGTCGATCTCCCCACGGGGCGCGATCTGGACGACACCACCCGGCCGCACCGACTTCACGATCGACAGGCTCACGCGAGCACCTCCACTCGCCCATGACGGGCGCCTCATCAGTACGCGGGCCGCGACCGAGCGTATTCCTCCAACGGCCCGGTCGCCACCCCCCGGGATGAGCAATTCGCAGACTGGGCACACCTGGGCGTACCCAATCCGGACTTCCGGGTTCCAGTTTCCCCTTCAAGGCGGGTCGCGGCCAGCCGTGCGGCCGGGCGGGCCCGCCGATCCGCCGACCAGGGTAGCGGGCGCACGCACGTCCCGTGAGCACCGGTCCCGGCGCGTTCGGGTGGTTCGTCCCGATCGCCGCCCGGATCGCCCGTGACCCGGGCATGGTTTGGCGGGCGCGCCGGTGGGGCACTGCCCGAGACAGTGAACCCGCCGGATGAACACCGGAGTCCGAAGTGGCCGCCGGCCTTCGGCACCCGAGGAGGTAGAACGATGTTCGGATCCAACCTGCTGGACCGCCGGGGCAAGGCCGAGCGGGTCGCCGACCAGGCGTGGCAGCACCTGGTCTCCGCTGTCGGTTCCGCCGGTGACAGCGTGCGCGACGCCACCCGTACCGCCCGCCGCAGCTCCTCCGGCCTGGCCGACGACGCCACCGACCTGGTCGGCTCCGCCGCCGACGAGGCACGCCGCCGGGCCGGTCTCGCGTTCGACGCGCTCGCCGGCCGCCGGCCCGCGCTGCCCTGGACGCTGCTGATCGCGGCGGCGCTCGCCGGCGCGGCGATCGGCTGGGCCGCCGGCACCGCGGCGCGCGCCGCCGGCAGCCGGGACCGGGCCGCGGACGAGATCGAGTTCGTGGACGTGGACCGGCCGAACACCCCGGCCGGCCTGGACGGCTGACCCGCACACGACGGCACGGTGGCCGCTCCCGGGACTCCCGGGGGCGGCCACCGTCGCGTCGGCGCGCCGCCTCACCCGGACCGGGTGAGGGCCGCTCACCCGGGAAACGCGAAGGATCGCGGGTGCGGGACCACACGCCCGCGCCGCGATCGACGGGAGGGAGAGCCGGATGGCCACCGACACGGTCACGCGTATCGACCGGGACATCCAGTCCGCCGTGCTCGACGAGCTGACCTGGGAGCCGCGGGTCGGCCCGGACGAGATCGGGGTGACCGTCACCGAGGGCGTGGTGACGCTCACCGGCCGGGTGGACAGCTACGCCAAGAAGTGGGCCGCCGAGCGGGCCGCGCACCGGGTCGCCCGGGTCCGCGCGGTCGCCAACGACCTCGCCGTCCGGATCGGCACCGCGGCCGGACGGGAGGACCCGGAGATCGCCGTCGCGGCCGTACGGGCGCTGGAGTGGGACGCGTTCGTGCCGATCGAGGCGTTGCAGGTGACGGTGTCCGACGGCTGGGTCACGCTGCACGGCGAGGTCGAGTGGGAGTACCAGCGGCGGGCCGCCGAACGGTCGGTCGCCCGGCTCACCGGCGTACGCGGGGTGAGCAACGGGATCGCCGTGCGCCCGGCGGTGCACGCCGACGGCCACGACCTGGCCGAGCGGATCGTGGACGCGCTGGCCCGCAACCGCGCCACCGCGGCCGAGGCGGTCGACGTGCGGGTGCACGGCGACACGGTGCTGCTGGACGGGCAGGTCCACTCGGCCGGCGAGCGCGAGGAGATCGAGCGGGTGGTGTGGAACGCCCCCGGCATCCGGGAGGTGCACAACCACCTCGCCGTGCGATGACGGAACCACCCCGCCCGGGTGAGCCCGCCTCACCCGGGCCGCGGCCATGGTGGGAGGCATGAGTGATCCGACTCGGATCGGCGGGTGAGTGCCGGATGACCACGCCTCTCCAGGTCACCACCGCACGTCTGCGGATCCCGGTGACCGAACGCGACCATGTCCGCGGGCCGGTGGACGCGCCGGTCACGATCGTCGAGTACGGCGACTTCCAGTGCCGGTTCTGCGGCGCCGCGTACCCGAACCTGACCGAGGTGCTGCGCCAGCGGGCCGACACGGTGCGGCTGGCGTACCGGCACTTCCCGATCACCAACGTCCACCCGTACGCGGAGAGCGCCGCGGAGGCCGCCGAGGCCGCCGCCGCCCGGGGCCGGTTCTGGGAGATGTACGACTGGCTCTACCAGCACCAGGACCAGCTCGACCCGGTACACCTGTCGCTGGGCGTCGAGCAGATCGGCCTGTCGCCGGAGGAGATCGCCGCGGAGGTCGGCCGGCAGGCCTACGCCGACCGGGTCCGGCAGGACTTCGTCGGCGGTATCCGCAGCGGCGTCCACGGCACCCCGACGTTGTTCGTCAACGACGTCCGCCACGACGGCGGCTACGACCTGGCCGAGCTGCTCGCAGTGGTGGACGCCGCCACCGACGACGGCTGAGAGACGGTCAGATCAACCGCAGCTCGCGCGCCCGCCGGACGGCGTCCCGCCGGCGGGTCGCGTCGAGCTTGCGGTAGATGTTGCGCACGTGCGTCTTCACCGTGTTGACCGACAGCGACAGCTCGGCGGCGATCTCCACGTTGGACAGGATGCTCTGCAGGTAGCGCAGGATGGTCAGTTCCCGCTCGGTGAGCGGCTCGTCGAGCGTCCGGGCCGGACCGTCAGCCGTCGCCGTGACCGGCTGCGCGTCCACACCCCGGACCAGCTCGCTCACCGTGGCCCAGTACGCGGTGCCGGTGTCCAGGTGCGCGGCGAGCAGATCCCGTACCCCGGGGTCGGCGCGGGTGAAGACGCGCCGGAAGCCGTCCGGCTCGGCGAGCGCCAGCACCTCCTCCAGCAGCCGGCCGGCCCGCCGGGCGTCACCGGACGCGCCGGCGAGCGTCGCGTCGAGCAGCCCGGCACCCAGCCGCACGGGCAGCGGCCAGTCCGCCGCGCCGGCCGCGGTCCAGTCGGGCAGCGCCCGCTCGGCGGCGCGGGCGTCACCGGCGCGCAGCCGCAGCCGCGCGGCCGCCAGCGCCGGTGCCGGCCCGTCACCGGCCGCGTCGAGCAGCGCCCGGGCGCCGTCGGCGTCGCCGACGACGGCGCGTACCTGTGCCTCGTCGGCGGCGAGCCGTTCGCCCAGCTCCGGGCCGGGCGCGACGGTCCGCGCCCCGGCGAGCGTGCGCAGCGCGCCGGCCGGGTCGCCGCCGTCGGCCAGCACCCCGGCCCGGCACAGCGCGGTGAGCGCGGCGCCGCCCGGCTCCGCGCCGGCCGGCCCGGCGAACGCCAGGTGGGCCGTGGCCTCCGCCGGCCGGTCCCGCTGCCAGTCCACGAGCGCCAGCGCCAGGTACGCGTAGCCGCAGTCGGACCGGGACGACCAGCCCTGGCAGGATGGCATCGCCAGCGCCTCCCGGGCCAGCTCCTCGGCGGCCCGCAGCGCGCCCCGGGCCGCCTCCAGCAGCGCGGAGCGGCTGACGCAGAGCAGCTCGGTACGTGGCCGCCCGGCCCGCCGCGCCGCCTCCCGCGCGGTGGCGAACCGGTCCCGGGCGGTGGACAGCTCCCCCTCGGCCAGCGCCGCCAGCCCGTGCGCGGCACCCGCCACCGCGCGCACGTCGTCCCGCTCGGCCGTCCCGGCGCGCGGATCGCCGGCATCACCGGCAACGGCACTGTCGGCGTCCGGGCCGCTCGGGGACTCGTCCGCCGCGATGGTGGCCAGCAGGCGGTCGGCGGCCCGGCGTACCTCCTCGTGGTCGCCGCCGAGCCGGGCGATGCTCAGCTCCACGGCGGCGGCCAGCCGGCCGAACCGGTCGCGGCGCGGCGCGGGCAGGTCGGCGGCGTCGGCCAGCGCCCGCCGCAGCTGCACGTCGGCGGCGGCCCGATCCCCGGCGTACGCCCGCTCGGCGGCCGCGGCCAGCGCCAGCTCCGGATCCCGGCGGACCGCCTCGGCGGGCGGCTCGGGTGGAGCCGGTACGGCGGCCGGTTCGTCCGGCGCCAGCTCGGGCCAGCGCGTGACCAGCAGCTCGGTGGCGTCGGCCCACTCACCGGCGAGAAGCACGTGCCGCAGCGCATCGGCCGGACGGTCGTGGGTGCCGTACCAGCCGGCGGCCCGCCGGTGCAGCTCGCGCACCTCGTCGGCGGGCAGCCGGTCCAGTTCGTCACGCAGCACGTCGGCCAGCAGCGGGTGCGGCCGGTACCACTGCGGGCTGCCGCCGTCCTGGTGGACGAAACCGCCCTCCCGGGCCGCCTCGGCGAGCAGGTGCCCGGCGTCGGGCCGCCCGGTCAGCGCGGCGGCCAGGTCGGCGTGGACCGCGACGGCCACCGCCACCCGGCGCAGGACGTCGCGGGTCGCCGGTTCCAGCGGGGCGAGCACCTCGTCCCGCAGGTACGCGGCGACGTCCGGCTGGTCACCGGCGAACCGTTCCACGGCGCGCGCCGGGTCGGCGCCGTCGCCGAGCGCGAGCGCGGCGAGACGAAGCCCGGCCGGCCAGCCGGTGGTGCGCTCGGCGAGCCGGGCCACGGCCGGGGCGGGTACGGCCACGCCGTGCGCGACGAGCAGGTCGGCCACCTCGTCGGCGGTGAACGCCAGGTCGTCGGCGCCGATCACGGTCAGCTCGCCGGCCAGCCGCCAGCGGTGCAGCGCCAGCGGTGGTTCGCTGCGCGCGCCGGCCACCAGCCGCAGCCGGCCGTCGGTGTGCCGGAGCAGGAACTCCAGCCCGGTCAGGGCGGCCGGGTCGGTGACCCGGTGCAGGTCGTCCAGGACCAGCAGCACGTGTCGTTCCCGTGCGGCGAGCGCGGCGGCGAGCGTTTCGAGCTGCTCGGGCCGGGGCGGTCCGTCCGGCACCGGCGGCGGCCCGTCGTCCGGGTCGTCGGCGGCGGCGGTACGCAGGGCCGCCGCGAGGTAGCCCCAGAACCGCCGGGTGGTCTCGCCCTCGGCCACCGTCACCCAGGCCGGTGCCGGCCCGTCCCGCTCCCCCCGCGCCCAGGTCGACAGCAGCGTCGTCTTGCCCCAGCCGGCCGGTGCGCAGACGAGCGTCACCGGCCCGGACGCGCCCTGTTCCAGCCGGTCCAGCAGCCGGGGACGCAGCAGGACCGGCTCGGGCGGCGCGGGCGGCGTCAACCGGGACGCCAGCAACGGCGGGCCGGGTGCGGCGACGACCTGGTCTGCCTCCTCCAGCATGCGTCCCTCCCCCCGTCGGTGCGGGCAGCGGTTACCCGGACCGCGCCGGTTCACCCCTTCCGGGCGAACCCCGCTCACCCGGGCGGCCCGCACGCTGTAGGCACGCGGGGCGGCCGGCCTGATGCGCCGGCCGCCCGGGGACGGCGGGAGGTCGGGTGGCGCGGAGCAGACGGCTGGCGGCCGGCGCGCTGGCGCTGGCGGGGGCACGGGTGCTGGCTCCGGCGGGCGCGCGGGTGCTGGCCCGCCGCCGGGCGCGTCGGGCCGGTACCGATCCGCGGCCGGGCCGGTGGCAGGTGGTGACGGTGGCTGCGGCGCCCGAACGGGTGCTCCCGGCCGGGCGGTGGCCCGAGCCGCTGCGCCGCCTCGACGGCGCGGTCGAGGTGTGGGCCCGTCCGGCCCCCGGCGGTCGCGGCACCGAACTGGCGGTCCGCCCGCTGGGCGGGGAGTGCACGCTCCCGGGATTCGCCGCGCACCTGGTCGGTGACGACCCGGGCCGGTTCCTGCGCCGGGTGCTGCGGCAGGCCAAGCAGCTCCTGGAGACCGGCGAGGTGCTGCGGGCGGACCGTTCGCCGCTGGACCGGCCGGGGACCGTGACGTGAGGGCGCTGTGCTGGGCCGGGGCCGGCCTCGTGGAGGTGCGCCGCGTCCCGGACCCGGAGCTGCGCAACGCCCAGGACATGATCGTCCGGGTCCGGCGAAGCACGACCTGCGGCGCGGACCTGCCGCTGCTGGCCGGGCGGGTGCCCGAGGCGTCCGCCGGTGAGGTGCTCGGACGCGAGTTCCTCGGCGACGTGGTCGAGGTCGGTCCGGAGGTACGCCGGCACCGGGTCGCCGACCGGGTGGTGGTGGGCGCGGCGGTGGCCTGCGGGGCGTGCTGGTTCTGCCGGCAGGGGCTGCCGGCCTGCTGCGACAACGGCACGAGCGGCGTGGCGGACGAGCCGGAGTGGGGGCAGCCGCCGGCCGGCGGTTACGGCCGGCCGGCCCGGCTGGGCGGCTTCGCCGGTGGTCACGCCGAGTACGTGCGGGTGCCGTACGCCGACGTGGGCGCGTTCGCCGTGCCGGAGTCGGTGAGCGACGAGCGGGCGGTGTTCGCCGCCGACGCCGCGCCGGCCGGCTGGTACGGCGCCGAGCTGGGCGAGGTCGCCCCCGGCGACGTGGTGGCGGTGTGGGGCGCGGGTGCGGTCGGCCAGCTCACCGCCGACGCGGCCGTGGCCCGGGGCGCGGACCGGGTGGTGGTGGTCGACGACCGCGACGACCGGCTGCGGATGGTCACCGGGCACGACGGCGTGGAGGCGCTCAACCACCGGTACGTGGACGTGCTCGCCGAGCTGCGCGAACGCAGCGGCGGCCGGGGGCCGGACGTGTGCGTCGACGCCTCCGGCGTGCCGGCCGCGCCGGGCCGGTGGCCGGTGGCCGAGGCGGACGGCGGGGCGGCGCTGCGCGAGGCGGTGCACGCCTGCCGCAAGGGCGGCGTGGTGGTGGTGCTCGACGCCCGGCCCGGGTTCGTGGACCGGTTCCCGCTCGGCGCGCTCGCGGACAAGGGGCTCGCGGTCCGCGCCGCCCGGCGCCGGGGCGGGGCCGCGATACCGGCGCTGCTGGACCGGATGGCCCGCGACGAGCTGGTCACCGAGCATCTGGCCACGCACCGGATGCCGCTGGAGCGCGGCGCCGAGGGGTACGCGTTGTTCCGGGACCGGGCCGACGGCTGCGTCCGGGTGGTCTTCACCCCGTGAAGGTGAGCGCTGTGGATGGCACACTCGGCGGATGCGCGCAGACCGTCCGTACGACCTCGTCCTGTTCGGCGCCACCGGTTTCACCGGCGGCCTGACCGCCGAGTACCTGGCCCGGCACGCGCCGGACCGGCTGCGCTGGGCACTCGCCGGGCGTAACCCGGACAAGCTGGCCGCGGTGCGGAACCGGCTGGCCGCGATCGACCCGGCCCTGGCCGAGCTGCCGCTGCTCACCGCCGACGTGACCGACCCGGCGTCGCTGCGGGCGGTGGCGGAGTGCGCCCGGGTAGTGGCCTCGACCGTCGGCCCGTACGTGCACCACGGCGAGCCGCTGGTGGCCGCCTGCGCCGCGGCCGGCACCGACTACCTCGACATCACCGGCGAGCCGGAGTTCGTCGACCGGATGTACGTGCGCCACCACGCCGAGGCGGTGCGCACCGGGGCGCGGCTGGTGCACGCCTGCGGCTTCGACTCGATCCCGCACGACCTGGGCGTCTGGTACACGGTCAAGCAACTGCCGGCCGACGGGCCGATCGCCGTGGACGGGTACGTCCGGGCCGGTGGCCGGTTCTCCGCCGGGACGTACCACTCGGTGCTCACCGCGTTCTCCCGTACCGGTGAGACGAGCCGGGCGGCGCGGGCCCGCCGGGCGATGGAGCCCGGCCCGGACGGACGCCGGGTCCGCGCGGTGCCGGGCAAGGTCGGCCGGGTACGCGAGTTCGGCCAGTGGGCCGTGCCGCTGCCCACCATCGACCCGCAGGTGGTCCGCCGGTCCGCGGCAGCCCGCCCCGAGTACGGCCCGGACTTCCGCTACCGGCACTTCGCGGCGATGAAGCGGCTGCCCACGGTGCTGGTGGCCGGCGTCGGGCTGGCCGGTGTGGTGGGGCTGGTGAAGGTGGCGCCGACGCGGCGCTGGCTGCTCGGGCGGCTCGCCTCGGGGCAGGGTCCGACCGCCGAGCAGCGGGCCAAGTCGTGGTTCCGGCTGCGGTTCGTGGGCACCGGCGGCGACCGGCGGGTGGTGACCGAGGTGGCCGGCGGCGACCCGGGTTACGACGAGACGGCCAAGATGCTCGCCGAGTCGGCGCTCTGCCTGGCGTTCGACGACCTGCCGGAGACCGCCGGGCAGGTCACGCCGGTCGCGGCGATGGGGGACGCGCTGCTGGACCGGCTGGTACGCGCGGGCATCACGTTCCGCACCCTGCCGGCGTGAGGTTGACCCTCGACCCGCTTGAGGTCACAGGATGACGGCCGTGGAGAGCGAGCTTCGCAGCATCGGGGAACTGGCCCGGACCAGCGGGTTGACGGTCAGCGCGCTGCGGTTCTACGACCGTTCCGGCGTGCTGGCCCCGGCCCGGGTGGACCCGGTGACCGGCTACCGCTGGTACACCGAGGAACAGGTGGGCCCGGCCCGGCTGGTGGCCGGGCTGCGCCGGGTGGGGATGCCGCTGGCCGGCATCGCCGAGGCGCTGCGGCACCGGCACCGGCCGGCCGAGGTGCACCGGCTGCTGGACGCGCACCTGCGCCGCCTGGAGGACGGCCTGGCCGACGCGCGTCGCGAACTCTCCCGGATCCGCAGCCTGATCGACCCGGAGGAGACCATCGTGACCACCCGCCTCGTGCTGTCCCGCACCGACCTCGCCGCCGCCGTGGACGCCGTACGCTTCGCCGTCGGCACCGACCCCGACCTGCCGGTCCTTTCCGGCGTGCTGGTGGAGGTCGAACCGGACGGGGTCCGGCTGGTCGCCACCGACCGGCACCGGCTCGCCGTGGCCCGGGTCGCCGGCACCGTCGACGGCCCGCCGGTGAGCGCGCTGCTGCCGGTGGCCGCCGTCGACGAGTTGCGGTCGTTGCTGGACCTCGACGGCGCCGACGCCGCCGAGGTCGTCGTGGCCACCGGCCGGGTGACGGTCACGGTGGCGGGCCGGCCGCTGACCGCCGTCCCGCTGCCGTACGACTTCCCTGATTACCGGCGGCTGCTGCGGGCGCAGCTCGGCGACGTGCCCACGTACCGGATCCCGTTCGACGGCGCGGCGCTGCGCGCGGCGCTCACCGCCGACGGCGTCCCGGTCTGCCACCGCGCGCACGAGGGTGTCGAGCACGAGGTGGTGGCGCTCGGCCTGGACGGCCGGGGTGAGCTGCGCCTGGTCGACCCGAACGGTGTGGTCGACGCCGGCGGCGCGGGCGGCGCGGATGGCGCGGGCGGCCCGGATGCGCTTCGGGTGGCGGTGAACCGGGAGTACCTGCTGGACGCGCTGGGGTCCGGCGACGGCCAGCTCGTGCTGGAGCTGGACGGCCCGATCGCCCCGCTGGCCGTGCGGCGGGCCGACGACGCGCACGCCTTCTCGGTCCTGATGCCGGTACGCCTCTGACGCCCCGGTCTCAGGCCCGCGCCCGCCGGTCCCGGCACCGCACCCCGGCAGCAATCAGTGACGGTGCGTGACGCCGCCGCCGTCCCCAACCCGTCACCCCGTGCGGACTTTGCTCTGCAGCCATGGCGGGCTGCGCGGGCCGGGCCGGGGCGGCGGGGGCGCGACGGTAACATCTGGAGGTCCCACCTGACTGCCTGGACGGAGGCGTACGAGCAGCATGCTCGACATGGAGTTGATCCGGAAGGATCGCGAGGCGGTGGCGACCGCGCTGGCGAAGCGTCTGGATCCCGCCGAGGTCACCCGGGCGCTGGACGACATCCAGCGGCTCGACCAGGAGCGGCGCGCCCTGATCACGGAGATCGACGCCGAGCGGCAGCGCCGCAAGGCCGAGGCGCGCGCGTACGCGGAGGCGAAACGGTCCGGCGGCACGCCGCAGCCGGTCGCCCCGGAGGCCGAGCGCAAGCAGCTCGCGGAGCTGGAGTCCCAGCTCGACGAGGTGCAGTCCCGGCTCCGTTCGGCGATGAGCGAGCTGCCGAACCTGCCCGCCGACGACGTGGTCGCCGGGGGCAAGGAGGCCAACCGGGTGGTGCGGACGTTCGGCGAGGCGCCGGCCATCGAGAAGGTACGCGACCACGTCGAGCTGAGCCGCGCGCTCGGCCTGGTCGACCACGAGCGGGGCGTGAAGCTCGGCGGCTCGGGCTTCTGGATGTACACCGGTCTGGGCGCCCGGCTGGAGTGGGCGCTGGTGAACTGGCTGATCGAGCAGAACATCCAGGCCGGTTACGAGTTCCTGCTCCCGCCGCACCTGCTGCTGGAGAGCGCCGGTTTCGCCGCCGGGCAGTTCCCGAAGTTCCACGACGACGTCTACCACATCGACAAGCAGTCGTCCTCGCGCGGCCAGTTCCTGCTGCCCACGGCGGAGACGGCGATCCTCGGCGCGTACCAGGACGAGATCCTGGAGACGCCGAAGCTGCCGTTGAAGGCGTTCGCGTACACGCCGTGCTACCGGCGTGAGGCGGCCGGTTCGCATTCCGACGAGCGCGGCACCGTGCGTGGCCACCAGTTCAACAAGGTGGAGATCTTCCAGTTCACGCTGCCGGAGCAGGCGGGCGCGGCGCTGGAGGCGATGGTCGGGCACGTCGAGGGCCTGGTCGGCAAGCTCGGTCTGCACTTCCAGACCAGCCTGCTCGCCGCCGGCGACTCGAGCGCCTCGATGAAGAAGACGCTCGACGTCGAGGTGTGGATGCCGAGCACCGGCAAGTACAAGGAGGTGTCGTCGGTCTCCTGGGCCGGCGACTACCAGGCCCGCCGGGCGGCGATCCGCTACCGCGAGCCGGGCGCGAAGCAGACCCGGTTCGTGCACACGCTCAACGGCTCGGCGCTGGCCACCAGCCGCCTGTTCCCGGCCATCCTGGAGCAGTACCAGCAGCCCGACGGCTCGGTGGTGGTCCCCGAGGTCCTGCGCGACAAGCTCGGCACCGACCGCCTCACCCCGCGCTGACCCGCTCCGTCCCCGCCGCACCCGCCTCTCCCCCGCGATCTTGCACTTCCGGCCCGCGAGAAGTCCGCTTCACCCCTTCCGCCCTGGCGCCAAGTGCAAGATCGCGGGAGCGAGGGCGGGTGAGGGCGGCGAGGAGGAGCAGGAGCAACGCCAGTGCGGCGGGGCCTGCGGTGTCGAGGGTGCTCACCAAGGTCTGCTGAATACCGGCGGCGGTGCGGATGACCGGGTCGGTGAAGGCGTCGTAGCGGCCCTCGGCCAGGCGTACCTCGTACCAGCCGTACCAGGCGACGTAGCCGCCCGCGACCAGCAGCACCAGGCCGCTCAGTCGCGGCACCCACGCGCCGGCGCCGCGCAACCGGGCCACGACCCGCCCGCGCAGCAGCGCCACGGCGAGCGCGGCCACCCCGGCCACGAGCGCCATCCCGAGCGCGTACGCCCCGAACAGCGCCAGCCCGCGCAGCGGCGACCCGGCCCGCAGGCTGGTCACCACGATCGCCAGGAACGGCGCGATCGCGCAGGTCAGCGACGTGAGCGCGTACGCCGCGCCGAACAGCGCCATGGACGGCCAGGTGCGGGTGAGCCGGGGCGCGACGCGCAACGGCCGGGGCGCGGGCAGCCGCCGGCCGGCGAGCAGCCAGCACCCGGCCAGCGCCAGCAGCACGCCGAGCGTCACTGTGAGCCACGGCAGCCGGGGCCGCAGCCAGTCCGCCGCCGGTGCCAGGGCCAGCCCGAACGCGCCGAACACCAGCACGTACCCGAGGGTGAGCCCGGCCGTCGCGGTGAGCGCGCGGCCGACCGCGCCGCGCCCGCCGCCGGGGCCGGCGACGAGCAGCGAGAGGTACGCGGGCAGCATCGCGAAGCCGCACGGGTTGACCGCGCCGAGCATGCCCGCGGTCAGGGCGAGCAGCAGCGCGCCGGTCATCCCCGGGCCAGCGTCCCGACCTGCCGGGTCAGCGCCTCGCCGTCCAGGAATCCCTGGTGGACGACCCGGCCGGTGCGGTCCAGGACGACGAACGTGCTCTGCTCGGCCACCTTGAACCGGCGCCACAGCGCGCCCGCCCGGTCGTCGATCTGGGTCGTGCCGCCCAGGTCGAACTCGGTGACGAACGACTTCATCGCCTTCTGCTCGCCGAGCCCGGCGACGCCGACGATCGGGACCGTGTCGCGGTAGGCCGGGGCGATCTCGGCCACCGTCCACGCCTGGCTGGCGCAGGTGGCGCACCAGGGCGCCCAGAACCACAGCACGACCGGCCGCCCGGCCAGGGCGGCGGCGTCGAACGCCGTACCGTCGAGGGTCTTGCCGGTGAACGACAGCGCGGCCGGCACCGGGGCGGGTGACGCGGACGCCGGCGCGGCGGCCGGCGACCCGGCGGCCGAGGGCGTGAGAGCCGGGGACGCAGGAGCCGGGGAAGCGGGGGCCACCGCGCCCGCCGGTGCGCCGCCCCCGGGTCCGGCCGCGCAGGCGGTCGCGGCGGCGAGCGTGGCGGCCAGCAGGGCGGCGGCGGTCACACGAACGGCGGTACGCATCGGCGGCTCCTCGGTTCTACTCGGCCCGGACCAGGCGGAGCGCGAGTTCGGGACAGACCTTGACCGCCTTGAGCGCGCCCTCGCGCAGCCACGTCGGCACCGGGGTGGGCGGGAACGCCGGGTAGCCGTTGCCGTCGAGCCGGATGAAGTCCGGCACCACGTGCGCGCAGAGCCCGTGGCCGTCGCAGCGCGACCAGTCCAGGGTGAGCTTCTGCGGGTTGGCGTCCGGCGCGCCGGGCAGGCCCATCATGCCCTTGACCCGCTTGCCGCAGCCCTCGCCGGTGGCGTGCAGCCGCAGGTCGTCGGCGAACACCTCCATCGCGGACAACGCGAACCGGGCGGTGCCGTCGGGGTGGCTGCACGCGCCGCGTCCCTTGACGTCGCCGGCCGCGGCCCGGACCAGCTCGACCGGGGCGCTGCCGGAGACCGCGAGGTCGACCGAACGGGCCAGGTCGGGCAGGCCCATCTTGCAGGGGCCGCACTGCCCGGCGGACTCGCCCGCCAGGTACCGCACCACCTGCGCGGCCTCGCCGAGCGGGCAGGTGTCGGCGCCGAGCGGCACGATGATGCCGGCGCCGAGCGTGCCGCCCACGGCGGTGAGCCCCTTGCGGGACACCTCGGCGCGGTCCGCGGCCGCCGCGGTGATCCACTTGCCGTGGTAGCCGCCCAGCAGGATGCCCGGGCCGGGCGGCACCTCGCACAGGTCGAGGATCTCCCGCAGCGGGGTGCCGGCGGCGCACTCCACCACGGCGGGGCGCTTCGCCGACCCGGTGACGGTGAGCAGCACGGTGCCCGGCTCGTCGTCGGTGCCGAGCGCGGCATACTCGTACGGGCCGATCCGGGCGGCGACGGCGAGCTGGGAGTACGTCTCGGCGTTCGACAGCAGCGTGGGCAGCCCGCCGACGCCGGAGTCGCTGGAGCGCTTCTTCGTGCCGGGCGGGATGTGCGGCAGGCCGTTGATGCCGTTGACGAGCGCGCCGCCCTCACCGGAGATGAACCGGTGCGGCACGGTGACGATCGTGGTGGGCACCGGCATCCGCCGTTCCTTCAGCGCCTCGGTCAGCGAGGGCCGGCCCACGTCGTCGTCGGCCACCCCGATCACGATCTCCTCGGCGTCGAGCGCGAACGCGGCGAGCGCGGCGCCGTCCAGGATGAGGTGCGGGGCGCGGGTCAGCAGCACCTTGTCCTTCCAGCTCGCCGGCTCCCCCTCGGTGGCGTTGACCACCACCACGGCGCCCAGGTCCTGCCGCTCGCAGGACTCCAGCACCGCGCGCAGCTTGCGGGCGAACGGGAAGCCCGCGCCGCCCTTGCCCTTGAGGTCGATCGCCTCGGCGAGCCGGAGCAGCGCCGCCGGCTCCATCGGACCGATCGGCCCGTGCACCTCCTCGTGGGCCAGCAGATCGAGCCGGCCGAACTCGGCGAACCCGGCGGTCAGGCGGGGCTCGCCGACACAGGCGACCGGTGGGACGGTCGTGCGCGTCACCGGGCCTCACCCCGCAGCCCGGCCCAGTACGCGCCGTCGACCGCGTCCGCGTCGGCCCGCTTGCGCCGGCTGGAGCGGCTCTCCTTGGTGGCCCGCAGGGCCCGGCGGGAGGCGAGGTCGACCAGCGTGGGGGTGTCGTCGACGAACTCGTCGTCGGCGGCGTAGCGGGCCGGCGGGCGCCAGTAGTCCGCCTCCTCCGGCACGTCCTCCTCGTCCCGGTAGCGCCGGCCGGAACCACTGAGCGGCTCGGCCGTGACCGGGGTGCCGGAGATCGGTCCGGCCGAGATCGGCTCACCGGAGACCGGGCGGGTCTCCCAGCGGCGCGGGCTGTCCCACGGCTCCTCCGGCTCGTCGGTCGCGCGCGGCGGCGCGGAGTAGCGGGCCACCTCGGCCGGGGTGGCGTACCGGCCGCTGTCCGGGGGTGCGGAGTGGCGACCGCCGGTGTCCGGCGGCGCCGAGTGCCGGCCGCCGCTCTCCGGCGGCGCGGAGTACCGGGCGACCAGATCCTCGTCGTCGCGGGACCGGCGGCTCACCCGCTCCTCGGTCCGGGATCGGCGGCTCACGCGCTCCTCGTCGTCGCGGCGACGGCGGCGGGGCCGCTCGCCGTCGGCCCGGCGGGCAGGCGCGTCCGGCTCGGCGTCGCGCCGCCGGGCGGCGGCCGCGCGGACCGGCTCGCGCAGCGATCCGGGTTCCGGCACCACGGGTACGGCGAACCGCTCCGGGTCGCGCCGCCGGGCGGTGCCGGCCGGTGCGGTCCAGGTGGCTGTCGCCTCGGCCCAGCGGCCCCGGCCGGCGCCGCTTTCCTCCTTGTCGGCGGCCTTCTTCCGGGTGAGCGCGGCGAACACGCCGGTACGCTCCTCGGCCTTGCCGGCCATCGCCTTGTTGAGCGCGACCGCCTGGTGCTGCTCGCGGCTGCGCTTGCCGAGGTGGACCGAGACGCGCACCAGCAGCGCCATCACCACGAGCACCACGCAGGCGACGTAGCTCAGCACCACCCAGGCGGCCGCGGGGCGGCCGGCGTTGAGGCCGTGCACCAGCGCGAACGGCCAGGACACGTACGCCATCGAGTGCAGCGCGCGCCAGAACCACTTCGGGCCGACCCCGGCGAACCGGACCCGGATGATGCCGGTCCAGAGCACGCCCACCATCAGCAGCGCGGCGACGGTGCCCAGTCCGACGTAGAGGCCGCTGCCGCTGAGGAACGGCACCACCGCGTCGGTCGGCCCGGCCCGGCCGATCGCGACCTTGGTGATGACGTGGAAGACCAGCCCGGCCACGCCGAGCACGCCGGTGGCGCGGTGCGCCGACTGGAGCAGCACGCGGTGCCGGATGAGCAGCACCAGGCGGTCGGTGGCGAGCAGGCCCAGCATCACTGTGATGCTGAGCGAGACCAGGGCGACCACCCCGGCGAAGAACTCGGTGAAGAAGAATCCGTACGAGTACATGACGCCGCCGGCGCCGGCCAGCTCCACACCCGCCCACGCGAGGCCGAGCGCGGAGGCGGTCAGCGCCACCATCGCGGACTTCGACATCGTCCGGGCACCACGGCTGGTGGTGGTGGTCCGGACGGTCGTCGCCTTCTCGTTCTGCTGTGCCCGGGCCATCTGCTCCTCGATCGTCTCGCGGCGGCGCCCCCACCGGCCGACCCTGCTCCCACCTCAGGTACGGAGGGACGGCGCGGACGGATCACCTCCGGTGGCGAATTTCTCGGCCGGATTCTCGAACCGTCCGGAGCGGACGCGCGTGTAGCGCCTGACGCAACGACGGATGCCCATACGTTGACAGACTTTGCAACAGGCTCGTAACCTTGCCGCAAAATTTCAGGCTGGTTGCAAGAAACCAGCACTGATACAGGCTCCACTCCCCCGCATCCCCGCACCCCGCAGGAGTCCTGATGCATCGACGCCGATGCCGCGCCGCAGCGCTCGCCCTGAGTCTGGCCGCGAGCCTGCTCGTCCCCGTCACCGCGGCGGCACCCCCGGCCGCCGCCGCCACCCCGGGCGCCAAGAAGGTGATCGTCCAGCTCTTCGAGTGGAACTGGACGTCGGTGGCCGCCGAGTGCACCAGCACGCTGGGCCCGAAGGGCTACGGCTACGTGCAGGTGTCCCCACCGCAGGAGCACGTCAACAGCAGCCCGTGGTGGGTGTCGTACCAGCCGGTCAGCTACCGGATCGAGTCCCGCAAGGGCACCCGCGCGCAGTTCCAGTCCATGGTGAACACCTGCCACGCCGCGGGCGTCAAGGTGATCGTCGACGCCGTGGTCAACCACATGTCCGGCCAGGACAACGGCGGCACCGGCTGGGCCGGCTCGTCGTACGGCCACTACAACTACCCGGGCGTCTACTCGGCGCAGGACTTCCACTACTGCGGCCGCAACGGCAACAACGACATCGCCAACTACAACGACCGGTACGAGGTGCAGAACTGCGAGCTGGTCAACCTCGCCGACCTCAAGACCGAGTCGGAGTACGTGCGCAGCCGGCTGGCCGCGTACCTCAACGACCTGCTCTCGCTCGGCGTCGACGGCTTCCGGCTGGACGGCAGCAAGCACATGCCGGCCGCCGACATCGCGGCGATCAAGGCCAAGCTGTCCCGCAGCACGTACCTGGTGCAGGAGGTCATCTACGGCGCAGGCGAGCCGATCCAGCCGACCGAGTACACCGGCAACGGCGACGTGCACGAGTTCCGGTACGGCAAGGACCTGGCCCGGATGTTCAACAACGAGCGGCTGGCGTACCTGAAGAACTTCGGCGAGTCCTGGGGCTACCTGCCGGGCGGCTCGGCCGTGGTCTTCACCGACAACCACGACACCCAGCGCGAGGGCGGCGTGCTGACCTACCGCGACCGCGGCACGTACGCGCTCGCCAACGCGTTCATGCTGGCCTGGCCGTACGGCACCCCGGCGGTCATGTCGAGCTTCACGTACAGCGGCCGGGACCAGGGCCCACCCGCCGACGGCAGCAACCGGATCACCAACGTCACCTGCTACTCCGGCTGGGAGTGCGAGCACCGCTGGCCGGTCATCGCCAACATGGTCGGCTTCCGCAACGCCACCGAGGGCGCCGGGGTCTCCAACTGGTACGACAACGGCTACCAGCACATCGCGTTCAGCCGTACCGGCAAGGGCTACCTGACGCTCAACGACGAGGGCACCGCCGTCAACGGCCGGTCGTACTACACCGGGCTGCCGGCGGGCCGCTACTGCGACGTCATCCACGGCACGTTCAGCAACGGCTCGTGCAGCGGTCCGGTGATCACCGTGGACTCGTCCGGCTGGTTCGCCGCGAACGTCCCCGCCCACGACGCGATCGCCATCCACATCGGCGCGAAGCTGAGCTGAGCCACCCGGGCCATGAAGCCCCCGTACCCGTAGTACCGGGTACGGGGGCTTCCGGTCGGTTACAGTCGGTTTCGTGCTGTTCGACCGGTTCGCCACTCGCCGGCCTCCCGGCTGGCTGATCGCCGCGCTCGCCGTACCGCTGCTGCTCGTCACCGCGCTGCTGGTCGGCCGCGCGCTCACCGCCACGCCCGAACGCCCGTCCGTGCCGCCCGCCGCCGCGCCCGCGCCGACGCCCCCCGCCACGACCGCCGCGCCGAGCCCGTCGCCGCAGGAGTCGGTGCCGCCCGCCGCACCCGCGCCGGACGACCTGCCGGTGGTCACCTACGACCCGGCGCCGCGCGGCTTCCCGCCCGACCCGGACCCGGCCGACACCCGCCCGCTGAGCGAGGGGCTGCGCCCGAACCGCAACGTGGCCGCCTACGACGCGCCGGGCGGCCGCCCGCTGGCGTTCCTCGCGCCGACCATCAGCGGCGTACGGCTGACAGTGCCGATCGTCGAACGCCGTTCCGGCTGGACCGCGGTGCTGCTGCCGTCGGCCAACCGCACCATCGCCTGGCTGCCGTCCGGCGGCTGGACCACTGTGGCGCTGCGCGACCAGATCGTGGTGGAACGGCGCACCCACCGCCTCACCTGGAACCGGGACGGGCGGGCGGTACGGTCCTGGCCGGTCAGCCTCGGCATGTCCGGGCAGCTCACCCCGCTCGGGCGCACGTTCGTGCTGGGCCGCACCCCGCCCCCGGAGGCCGTGTACGGCGGCGTCGACATCTTCGCCCTCGGCGCGATCCCCGACGACCCGGACGCGGTGCCGACCGGGCTGCGGGGCGCCCACATCGGACTGCACAGCTGGTACAACGACGACACGCTCGGCAAGAACGTCACCAACGGCTGCATCCGGCTGACCCGCAGCGCCCAGCGTCTGCTCCTGACCGAGGTGGAGCCGGGCACCTCCTTCGTGGTGGTCGACCGCCTGCCCTGACCGGTCCGCCGCAAAGTCGTGCCGGGCGGAGTGAGGGCCGCCGTGCGGGGTATGCCGCGGCATGAGCGCACCGACGGCACGGGTCGACACGATCGTGCTCATCCACGGCCTCTGGATGACCTCGCGGAGCTGGGAGCACTGGGCGCAGCGGTACTCCGCGCGCGGCTTCCAGGTGCTCACGCCCGCCTGGCCCGGCATGGACCGCGAGGTGGAGGAGCTGCGGGCCGATCCGGCGCCGATCGCCGCGCAGCGCATCGCCGGCATCGCCGACCACTACGAGGCGATCGTCCGGGATCTGCCGCGCCCGCCGATCATCATGGGCCACTCGTTCGGCGGCCTGATCGCCCAGTTGCTGGCGGACCGCCGCCTCGGCGCCGCCGTGATCGCCGTGCACCCCGCGCCGGTACGGGGCGTGCTCAAGCTGCCGCCCAGCACGCTGCGGTCCGGGTTCTCCATCCTGCGCAACCCGGCCAACCGGCACCGCGCCGTGCCGTTCACCCCGGAGGACTTCCGGTACGCCTTCGGCAACACCATCAGCCAGCAGGAGTCCGACGCCGCCTGGGAGCGCTACGCCGTACCGGGCGCCGGGCACGTGCTGTTCGAGGCCGCGTTCGCCAACCTGGACCCGGACTCCGCCACCGAGATCGACAGGAAGCGCAGCGACCGCGCCCCGCTGCTGATCACCGCGGGCGGCGAGGACCACGTCGTGCCCGCGTCCCTCGCGAGCAGCATCGCCGACCTCTACCGGAGTTCGACGGCGCTCACCGGCTACCGGGAGTTCCCCGGCCGGTCGCACTTCGTCGGCGGCGAACCGGGCTGGGAGGAGGAGGCGGACTTCGCGCTGGAGTGGGCGGTCGAGGCGGCGAACGAGTTCTCCCCGACAGTGGTCGCCGAGGCCCCTCGACTGCGCTGACCCGCCAAACACCTCCGTGCGTATATCAAGAAGCCGAGAAATTGATATCATCGCCTCGTTCGCCTGCTGGACGAGGAGGCATGCCATGTCCCGCACCATTCTCGACGTCGACGACGACCTCCTGGCCGAGGCCGCCGAGATCCTCGGCACGGGCACCAAGAAGGCCACTGTCAACGCCGCGCTGCAGGAAGTGGTCAACCGGGAGAAGCGCCGGGAGTTCGCCGACTGGCTCAAGAGCGGCGGCCTGCCGGACCTCACCGACCCGGGGCAGGCGTCGAAGCCCGAAGCGGCATGACGCGGGAGCGCTACCTCCTCGACAAGTCGGCGCTGGCCCGGTGGCCGAAGCCCGCCGTGGCACCGGTCCTGGATGAGTTGTCCGATCGCGGTCTGCTGGCGGTCTGCGGCGCCATCGAGATCGAGGTCGTACACAGCGCCCGCTCGGCCAAGGACGCGAAGCGCGCTCGATGGCTGCTCCGCGGTTTCGACTGGCTCGCCATGCCCGACGACATCTGGGATCGTGCGATCGACGTCCAGGTGCAGGCGCTGCACAAGGGCAACCACCGAGCACTCTCGATGGCCGATCTGCTGATCGCCGCGACGGCCGAACGGCATGGCGTGACCGTTCTGCACTACGACGGTGACTTCGACCTGATCACCGCTATCACCGGCCAGCCGACGACGTGGGTCGTCCCGGCCGGAAAGGCCGACTGACCGGCTCCGGCCCCCGATGCCGGGTGGGCCACCGGGAGCAGCGCCGAGGTGTCCAGGACGAGCCCGTTCATGCGCCGGCCGCCCCGTCGCCCCCGAACTGGCGCAGCCACTCCATGTTCCGGTCGTGCTGCTCGTCGGTGATCGGCGGCTGTTGTGCCAGCCTCCGGCGGGCCCGCTCGACGTCCTCGTCGGCCACGGCTCGTGCATACTCCGCTTCCGGTGCGGCACGGGGGCGTTCGACCCTGCTCCGGCGCACGCTCATCGCGGCCGGAACCGCCGGGAGCACTCACCGTCGTGTCCGGGCCGGAGCAGACACCGCTGCCCGCCGGGCAGCAACCGGTCGCAGAACACCCAGTGGCGGACGTTCTGGTCGTCCTCCGCCGAGACCGTGGTGCCGCCCGGCTCGGTCTGTGGCAGTACGTGGGTCCAGTGCGCCACCACCCGGGCCAGCCGCTGAGCGGAGAGCAGGTCGTTGACGACGACCGGCAGGTGGATCACCCAGCGCTCGGTCACCTGTCACACCCCCGTTCGTTGCGGGCCTGGGCCTGCTCAGACTGCCAGCGACGCAGCGCGTTCTTGATCCGGTCGGTCTCCCGGCGGCTCTGCGCCAGCGCGTCGTAGACCGCGGCCAGGTCACCGGCGACCCGGTCGAGGAACTCCCGCACCTCGTGCGGGTCGAGCCCGCGCCGACCGAGCGGGGTCGTCCGGAAGCTCCGCTCGCGGACCTGCCAGGGACGCAGCGGGTGGTAGGCCGACGAGCGGTAGCAGGTCGATCCGAGGACCGACCGCCGGCGACGCCGGACACGCCGGAGGAAGACGCGCATTGACAGGACCTGCCTCTCACCGTCGAGATCGAACCGTGGAAGGGGTGGGTCCGTCGGCCCGCCCCGCACCGGCGGACCCACCCCGGCACCTGCCACCGCAGCCTTCGACCAGCAGTACGTCAGCAGGGCACAGCGCGTGACCAGGTCGACAGCCCGATAACCCAGCCGATCCGGCCACTCACTCATCGTGCAGCGAACTGCACCCTTTACGCAACTCCCGATTCGGGATCGTGTCATTGCGAAGCTCGTCCGGTTCCGCCACACTGACCGGCATGACTGGAAGCCCGACCGTCCGACGCCGACGCCTGGCCGCTGCCCTCCGTCGCCTCCGCGAGCAGACCGGCATGACCGCCGACCAGGCCGCCAAGGAAGTGGGCATCTCGAAGTCGGCGATCAGCCGCATCGAGAACGCCCAGGTGTCCGTCATGCCGCCGGTCGCCCGTGGACTCCTTGAGCTGTACGGGGTGGAGGGCGACGAGGTGGACGCACTCGTCCAGGTCGCCCGCGACGCACGCAAGCGCGGCTGGTGGCAGGCGTACGACGACGTGCTGCCGGACTGGTTCGAGGTCTACGTCGGACTGGAGGCCGAGGCCTCCGAGATCCGCGCGTTCGAGCCACAATTGGTTCCGGGTCTGCTCCAGACCGCCGACTACGCCCGCGCGGTCATCCGCGCCGAGCACCCGGACGCCCCGCGCGACGAGGTGGACCGGCGGGTGGAGTTGCGCATGCGGCGACAGGACACCGAGACTCCGCCGAAGCTCTGGGTCGTGCTGGACGAGGCAGCCCTGCGGCGACCGGTCGGCGGCGCGGAGCTGTTCGCGGCGCAGTTGCGGCGACTGGCCGAGGAGGCGGACCGGCCCGGCCGCACCATCCAGATCCTGACCTTCGGCGCGGGCGAGTACGGGTCGATGGGCAGCGCCTTCAGCGTGCTGGCCTTCCCCGAGCCGGCCGATCCGGGGGTCGTCTACGTCGAGACCCGCGCGGGTAGCCTCTATCTCGAAGGCCAACAGGTCAGGGAGTACAGCCGCGTCTTCGAGCACCTGGTCGCCACGGCGGCCGGCGCCCGCGAGTCGCGCGACCTGATTCTGGGGGCGATCGACGAGCTTTGAGAGGACGGCGCGGGTGGAAGAGGCCAACCAGGCGACGATGACCTGGCGCAAGAGCACCCGTAGCAACGGCTCCGGAAACTGCGTGGAGGTCGCCGACAACCTGCCCGGCGTGGTCGGGCTCCGCGACAGCAAGGATCCGCGTGGTCCTATCCTCGCGTTCGACCCGGCAGCCTGGTCGACCTTCGTCGCGAGCGTCAAGTACGAGACGTTCCGGAACTGAACACGACAGGCATCGCCTGCGCACCCTGACCCTACGATCCGATGCCCGAAGCCTCCGTGCTTCGTAGCTTCGCGAGGGCGCGCAGGTACTCGTCCTCCACAATCCGGTCGAACGCTGCTGGCTGCGCCCCCGCGTGCACGACCTTTCGCGTAAGCCGCGCCTGCTCCCAGAACCTCAAGCCGACCTCGGTGGCGAAGATGTCAGCCGCCAGCAGACCTCGCAACTGGCTCTCGGGCATTCCGCCCAGTTGCCAGGTCGCGGCCCAGAAGTTGAGGATCAGGTTGATGTAGGCCCGCTGCCTTCGCCGTTCAGGGGCAGGGTCCTGGGTCAGCGACCCCCAGCACTCCATCAGCACGGCATCATCTATGGCCATCTTGAGCAACAAGGCGTGCTGGTCACGTTGCGCGTATTCCAATGCGATGCGGGCCTGCCTGTTTTGACTGATGGTGGTGGCGACCACACCCACGAGGGCCAGCGCGGAGAGAAGCATGGAGACCGAGCCGTAGGCCTGGCCGATATTCGCCAAGCGCTCCCAGTCGGTATTCGGATCGAAGGCGTAGTCGATCAGGGGCGGGGAGAGCAGCAGCGCAAGCCCTCCCAAGAAGACCAACAACACCCAGACAACTACGCCGCGAACACTCCTCATCTACGCAAGGCTAGCTCTCCCATCAAAGTTGATCAATCGCGCCGCTGCCCCTGGCACCCCGATCCTCCTGGGTCTGCACTCACCGCAGGTCCGGTACGCCGTACAGCAGGCTCTGGTGTGCGGGTGGGTGCGCCGGGTATGACGGGAACATGAGGGCGAGTTTCCGGCTGGGCCGGATCGCGGGCGTACCGGTCGGCGTCAACTGGAGTGTCCTGGTCATCTTCGTGCTGATCGCGTGGGCGCTGTCGGCCAGCCTGTTCCCCTCCTCGTACCCCGGTCACTCCCCCGTCGCCTACGTCGCGGCCGGCCTGGCCGCCGCCGTGGTCTTCTTCCTCGGCCTGCTCGCCCACGAGGTCGCGCACGCGGTGGTCGCCAGGCGCAACGGCATCGAGGTCGAGGGGATCACGCTCTGGCTGTTCGGCGGCGTCGCCGAACTGAAGGGCGAGGCGAAGAACCCGGGCGCCGAGCTGCGGATCGCCGGGGTCGGCCCGCTGGTCAGCCTGATCATCGGCGTGTTCTTCGCCGCGATCGCGGTGGCGGTCGCGGTGACGGCCGGGGACGGCCTGCTGCTCGGCGCGCTGTCCTGGCTCGCCGGCATCAACGTCCTGCTGGCGGTCTTCAACGTGCTCCCCGCCGCCCCGCTGGACGGCGGGCGGCTGCTGCGCGCGGCGGTCTGGAAGTTCACCGGCGACCGGACGAAGGCGTCGGTGGTGGCGGCCCGCGCGGGCTGGGTGCTCGGCGTCGTGCTGATCGGGCTCGGGCTGTGGCGGTTCCTGACCGGCGCCGGGTTCGGCGGGCTGTGGCTGGCGCTGATCGGCTGGTTCCTGCTCGCCGCCGCCGGCCAGGAGGAACGCGCCGCCCGGATGGGCGACGCGCTGCGCGGCATCCGGGTGGGCGACGTGATGACGCCGCAGCCGCAGACCGCGTCGGGCGACCTCACGGTGGCCGACTTCGTCGACCACTACCTGTTCGCGTACCGGCACTCGGCGCTGCCACTGACCGACGCCGGCAGGCCGATCGGCCTGGTCACGCTCGATCGGGTACGCGGCATCCCGGCGGACCGCCGCGCCTCGACCACGCTGGCCGAGGTGTCCTGCCGGGCCGACGAACTGGTGCTCGCCCGCCCGGACGAGCAGCTCACCGACCTGCTCCCCCGGCTCAACGAGTGCACCGACGGCCGGGCGCTCGTGGTGGTCGGCGACCAGTTGGTCGGCATCGTCTCGCCGAGCGACATCAGCCGGGCGGTCCAGCGCGGCAGCCTGCGCCAGCAGGCGCCGGCCGGGCGCTGACCCGCATGAGTGAGTCAGCGCCCTCAGTCCCGGGGGAAGTAGCGGTCCAGCTCGGCGGTGCGGAACTTCCCCTTCGGGTCGAACTCGCGCAGCAGCGCGGCGAAGTCGGCGTGCCGGGGGTACGCGTCGGCGGGATCGCGCTCGAACAGCTTCCCCCAGTGCGGGCGCGGCGCGAACGGGGCGAGCCGTGTCTCCACCTCGGCCAGCACCGGCGCCACCGCCACCGGGTCGCCGATCCAGGTGAAGTGCAGCGCCAGCGAGTCGCGCCGGAAGTTCGGGCTCAGCCACAGCTCGTCGGCGGCGATCGTCCGCAGCTCGCAGATCTGGAGCACGGCGGCGATCCGGTCGGCGACCGGGTCTAGCGCGGCGAGCGCCGCCGTCGCGTCGCCGCGGGCCACGTGCCACTCGGACTGCAGCTCGTCGCCGCTGCTGGGGGTGAAGCCGAGCCGGAAGTGCGGCAGCCGCTCGTGCCACGGCCCCGGCTCGCCGAGCTGGGCGGTGCAGTGCTCCGGTGACATGCCGGGCACCGGGTGCCGGGGCGAGCCGGCGGCCACCGTGTCCAGCCAGTCGGCGGGCGGCGGCGCCTGGTCGGCGTACTGCTTCACCCACACCTGGTCGAAGCGCTCCGACCGCCACGAGGTGAAGACGCTGACGCTGTACGCGGCGTCGAGCGCCTCGTCCAGCGCCGCGCGGGGCAGGCCGAGACGGACGTGCTGGCGCACCGCGTACGTGGGCACCACGTCGAGCGTGAGCCGGGTGACCACGCCCAGCGCGCCCAGGTTGACCACCGACCCGGCGAAGCGCGGATCGGTCCGGTCGACGGTGAGCAGGTCGCCGTCGGCGGTGACCAGTTCCAGCGCGGCGACGGCGGCGGCGAGGTTGCGGTTCCGCGCGCCGGAGCCGTGGGTGGCGGTGGCGACCGAGCCGGCCACCGAGATGTGCGGCAGCGAGGCGAGGTTCGCCAGCGCGTACCCCTGGGCCTGGAGCGCGGTGGCCAGGTCGCCGTAGCGCAGGCCGGCCGCGACGGTGACGGTGCCGCGGCCGGGGTCGAGCGCGACTGTGGGTGGCAGGCCGTCCAGCGCGATCTGGGTGCCGGCGGTGTCGCCGAGCCGGTTGAACGAGTGGCCGGTGCCGACGGCCCGGACCAGGTCGGCCTCCGCGACCAGCCGGCGCAGCTCGTCGGTCGAGGTCGACCGCGATCGGGTACGCGCCGACCAGCTGACGTTTCCGGCCCAGTTGGTGTCCGTCATGCGCTGCATCATGCGCCATCATGCGCCGGCAGGGTTGCCCCGGCCACTCGGCGGGAATCCTGGCGGGATGAGCAGCTACCGCGACCCGAGCCTCCGCGGCGACGTGTACCCGTCGGAGGAGGAGATCGACCCGACCGGCGTGGACCCCGACCTCACCGGCACCGCGCCTGCCACGGGGGCGGCTTCCGCCGTGAGGATGCCGCCCGCCGCCGTGGGCGTGGCGCCCGCCGCGACCGCGCCGGTGCCGGTGCCCAAGCCGGAGCCCGAGCCGGACCCGGTGCCCCGTCCGGGGCCGCCGCCGCGCCAGGGGCCGGGCCGGTCGATCGTGACCCGGCACCTGGACGGTTCCGTGGAGGTGGTGACCGACCTCGACGGCGACGGCGTGGCCGACGTGGTGCAGGTCGACCTGGACGGCGACGGTGTGCCCGACGTGACGTACCTGGACAGCGACCGCGACGGCCGCCTCGACAGCGTCCGCCGCGCCACCGCGACCTGACCCGTCCGCCGCTCACGCGTACCGCCGAGGATGCCCGGCGAACGGGTACAGCTTCCGCGACCCCGTCCCGCCTCCCGCCTCCCGCCTCCCGCCTCCCGCCTCCCGCCTCCCGCCTCCCGCCTCCCGCCTCCCGCCTCCCGCCTCCCGCCTCCCGTCGAGATCTTGGTACCAAACGGCCCCCATAGGGGCCCTTTCGTACCAAGATCTCCATCGGTCCCACCTTGCGGAACGATAATCTCGCGTCACGGGAGGCGCACTCCCGCACCACCCCCACGAACCCCGCGACCTTGCAGTTGCGGCCCTTTCGGGTGCCGGATTTACGGCTCTTGTCGGGGCAGTAACTGCATGATCAACGGTGTGGGCGCCCTCGCGGAAGCTGCCGGGTCAGACGTGGGGCATCACCTCGGCGGCTACCAGCTCCAGGTGGTCCAGGTCGGTCAGGTCGAGCACCTGGAGGTAGACGCGTGCGCTGCCCGCCTCCGCGTACCGTCCGATCGTGTCGACCACCTCGGCGGGCGTGCCGGCGGCGCCGTTGGCGCGCAGTTCGTCGGGGTCGCGGCCGATCGCCTCGGCGCGGCGCTTCACCTCGGCCTCGTTCCGGCCGCAGCAGAGCACCAGCGCGTTGGACCAGGTCATCGTGGACGGATCGCGGTCGATCTCGGCGCAGGCGTCGCGGACGCGCTGGAACTGGGCCACGGTGTCCTCGACGGAGGCGAACGGCAGGTTGAACTCGTCCGCGTACCGGGCGGCCAGGCGGGGCGTGCGCTTCGGTCCCATGCCGCCGAGCAGGATCGGCGGGCGGGGGCGCTGCACCGGCTTGGGCAGCGCGGGCGAGTCGCTGACCGGGTAGTACGTGCCGGGGAAGTCGAACGTGGAGCCGGCCGGGGTGGACCAGAGCCCGGTGATGACGGCGAGCTGTTCCTCCAGCCGGTCGAACCGCTCCCCCAGCGGCGGGAACGGGATGCCGTACGCGGTGTGCTCCTCGGCGTACCAGCCGGTGCCGATGCCCAGCTCGACCCGGCCGCCGCTCATCTGGTCGACCTGCGCCACGGTGATCGCCAGCGGGCCGGGCAGGCGGAACGTGGCTGCGCTCATCAGCGTGCCGAGCCGGATCCGGGTGGTGTCGCGGGCCAGGCCGGCGAGCGTGGTCCACGCGTCGGTCGGGCCGGGATCGCCGCTCACCGAACCCATCTTCAGGTAGTGGTCGGAGCGGAAGAACGCGGCGAAGCCGGTCTCCTCCGCGCGGCGGGCCACCGCGAGGAGCTGGTCGTATGTGGCCCCCTGCTGGGGCTCGGTGAAGATCCGCAGTTCCATCCCCCGAGCATATGGAGCCGGCCGGGCCGGGGCGGCGCGACCCTTCATTCCTTGCCAGGCATATAACCGGTGAGGCATATTGCAGGGGTGACCGTCGACGCCTTCACCGTGCTGGCCGAACCCTCCCGGCGCCGCATCCTCGACCGGCTGCGCCGGGCGGAGAGCAGCGTCGGCGAGCTGGTGGACGCGCTGGGCATGAGCCAGCCGGCGGTCTCCAAGCACTTGCGGGTGCTCCGCGACGCCGGCCTGGTCACCTGCCGTACGGCGGCGCAGCGGCGGATCTACCGGGTCGACGTGACACCGCTACGAGCAGTGGACGACTGGCTCGGGCCGTACCGGTCGATGTGGTCCGCCCATCTCGACGCCCTGGAACGCCATCTCGACAGTCAGGAGTGACCGATGGACCGCGACACGTTCCGTCCCGGCCCGCTCGCCCGGGTCAATCTGGAACCGACGGACGACAGGTGGGATCTGGTCTTCGCCCGCGACCTGCGGCACCCGCCGGAGAAGGTGTGGGCCGCGCTCACCGACCCGGATCAGCTCGCCGGGTGGGCGCCGTTCCTGGCCGACCGCGACCTGGGCCGTCCCGGTGACGCCGTGCTCAGCACCGTCGACGGCGACCAGACCCACCCGGCACCGGCCCGGGTGCTGCGCGCGGACCGGCCGCACCTGCTGGAGTACACCTGGGGCGACGACCTGCTCCGCTGGGAGCTGACCCCGACCGGCGACGGCACCACGCTCACGTTGCGGCACCGGGTCGGCCGGCCCGGCCTCGCCCCGATGACGGCCGCCGGCTGGCACCTCTGCCTCGACGTCGCCGCGCGTCTGCTCGACGGCGACCCGGTCGGCCCGATCCGGGGCGCGGAGGCGACGGACTTCGGCTGGGCGGAGCTGCGCGACGCGTACGCCGAACGCCTGAACCACGGCTGACGCCGGCCGTCACCCGGTCCGGCGGCGCAGCCAGCCGGCGGCGCCGCCGACGAGCGTCGTCCCGATCGTCGTGCCGATGGCCACCAGCGCCGCCCCGACCGCCCACAGGCCGGTGTCGTCGGTCGAGGCGGCGTGCACCGCCCACGGGACGGTGAACGCCACAGTCATCACGGGCGCCACCAGCCAGACGTTCAGCCACCAGCCGCCGGCGGCGGCCAGCACGCCCAGGCTCAGCACCGCGGCGGCGACCTGCCAGACCGCGTACGGGCCGCTCATCGCGCCGGTCTCCGGGTCCACGGTCCAGCCGGACTCCCAGCTCAGCCAGGCCGCCCAGGCACCGGCCGTGGCCAGCGCCAGGAGCAGACCGCCGAGCAGCGTACGTCTCGTCGTCACGCCACCGATCCTGCCCGGCCGGCGGGGCGGGCGGATGAGCACGCGTACTCGATTCCGCCGCCGCGCACACGGCGGTCGTCCCGGTGCTGGCAAGATCGCGGGTGTGACGAGTGTGTCCCGCCCGCTGCCACGGCTCGTGCCGGCCGAGGCGTTCGCGGACGTCCCCGCCGACCGGCTCCTGGCGGTGCTGGAGGCGGTCACGATGGTCCTCACGCTCCCCCAACGCGCCGCCGAGCGGGTGGACGCGCTCGTGGTGCCCACCGGCCAGGGCGAGGACTGGCGTCTCACCGACGCGATTCGCGCCTGGGAGACCGGGCCGGCACTTCGGCACCTGCTGGTGGCGAACACCGACTCGGCCGAGCGGACCTACCGGCCGCTCACGCTGGACCGGTTACGCGGGCTCGGACTGCGCCGGACCGACGGGGTGGTGCTCCAGGCCGGGCCGGTCACCGGCACCGGCAGGCAGGCCGCATGGGTCGTGGAGCAGGCAAGCGCGCTGGACATCGGCAGCGTCGCGCTCGTCGTCTCGCCGTACCACCTGGTCCGGGTCTACCTCACCGTGTTGCGGGCCTGCGACGACGCCGGCCTGCGGATCCCGATGGTCCCGCTGCCCGTGGCGGTCGCACCGGACACCCCGGTGCCGGAGACCGGCGTGGCCGGGTACGACCTGGTGGCCGGTGAGGTCAGCCGGCTGCTCCGCTATCCCGGTCAGGGTTGGATCGCCACCCCGGAACGGCTGCGCGACTACCTGCGCTGGCTCTGGTCCGAGCACCGCCCCCTGCTCACCGGCGCCTGACGGTTCACCGCGCAGCCGCTGCAGGCAAGGAGCGCATCGACGATCGGAGCGGCCTACGCGTCCGGGATCCGGACCGTGAGCACCCTTTTGAGGGTGCGGAAGCCTGCCGCGTCGTACATGTGGCGGGCCGGGTTGCCGTCGACCACCGACAGGCCGACGGACGGCAGGCCCGCTGCACGCGCGCCGCGCAACGCGTGGACGAGCAGCGCCCGGCCGAACCCCCGGCGCTGTGCTCGGGGCGCGACGCCCAGGTTGAGAATCCAGACGCAGTCGTCGTCGGTCCACGGCACCGGCCCGGCGCACAGCACGTGCCCGGTGCTGCGGCCGTCCGGGTCGATCAGGCGGGCCGAGGCGGGCACCAGGGGCGGCACCGGCTCGCCGGTGTCGAACATCGCCCGTACCTCGTCGGTGTCGCTGGGCTGCCAGCGGCCGTCCGGGTGGTCCGGGCCGTACGCCGCGTCCAGCCCTTCGGCGAGGTCGTCGTCCCAGCCGGGGGCGCCGAGCGACCAGCCGTCCGGCAGCGCCACCGGTTCGGGTACGCCGGTCAGGTCGTGCCGCATGTCGGTGGCGGCCCGGCTCAGCTCCAGCCCGTCGGCCACCAGTGCCGCCGCCAGCGCCTCGTCCGGCGTCTCCAGCCGGTGCCCGGCGAGGTCACGCCGTACCTGCGCGACGAGCCGGTTGAGCGGCGCCTCGGACAGCGCCCGGACATCGGCCGCGACCGGGGTGCCGTCGTCGTCCCGGACCCTCATCCGGGCCAGCGGGACGCCGTCGTCACCGAGCAGCAGCGAGTCGTCAGGGGCGTCGGGGTGCGGTCGTACCGGCATTCGCGGCAGCGTACCCGGCGTGCCCCGGTCCCGCGCCCCGGTCCCGCTCTCCGCCGATCTTGGAGTTGTGGCACCCGAATCGCCCTACTCGGTGGCATTCGTTCACTGCCACAACTCCAAGATCGTCGCGGCCGAGCAGTCGTGAACCGGTCAGTCGTCCCCGCGGACGCGGGCGTGCAGGTGCATGTCGTGCCGCCCGTCGTCGTGCACTGCAGCGCTACGTTTGGTGCCCTCCAGCCGGAACCCGGCCTTGACCGCCACCCGGCACGACGCGACGTTGCCGGTGGAGTGGTCCAGCCAGAGCCGGTGCAGCCGGCCCTCGCCGAGCGCCCACGCGCTCAGCGCCCGCAACGCCCCGGAGGCCACGCCCGTGCCGCGGGCGGCCGGAACCACCCAGTACGCGCACCCGGCCTCACCGTCGTCGAGATTGAAGCCGCCCAACGCCATGCGGCCCACCACCGCGCCGTCGCGCGTCACCGCCCAGCTCGCGCCCGTCTCCTCCTGCCACGAACGACGGGAGTGGGCGAACCACTGGATGACCTGCTCCGGCGACGCGGGCCGGCGGGTGTGCCAGCGGCGGATCTCCGGATCCTGGTACGCGGCCAGGACGGCGGGCGCGTCCTCGTCCGCCCAGGGGCGCAGGATCAGGCCGCCCTCGGCGGGCAACGTCGGTTGCGGGCCGGTGTTGAGCGTGCCGGCGGGAACGGCGGATGGCGTCGACAGCGGAAAGCTCATGCCCGACTCTCCCCCGCGGACCGCCCCGCGTGTCAATCCGGTTCGGATCGGCACGCGCGAGGGTCCACGCGTCGTGGCCGCTCGACTAGGGTGCGCCTGTGGCAGTGACGGCAGCGGGTGTCTTCCGGCGCACCCCTCAGGAACGGGCCGACCAGCGACTCGCCTGGGATCGCGCCGACCAACAGTTCTTCGCCGCCGGGGCCTGCCACATCCTGGCCTGGGTCTGCCGGGACACCTACCCGGACCGGTCGATCGGTCTCGTGGGGTTGCGGTTCGCGGGTCAGCGGCAGGTCTTCCACGTGTACGCGACCTGGGCGGGCTGGGCGTTCGACCACGCCGGGTGGAACCCGGAGGCGGACCTGCTCGCTGCCAACCGGGAGTTCGAGCGGCGCCCACTGGACCGGATCGCGATCACCGACGACCTCGCCACGTTCTGCCGGGAGCACTTCTCCCGCATGCCGCACCAGTATTGGGGTGATCCGCTCCCCCGCGCCCGCGACTACGTGAAGCGGCACGCCCCACCGTGGGAGTGACGCCGTCCTCGCCGGAATCCCGGTCGGTGCGCAGGCAGGCTGGGCTCACCGTCGGGGCGGGCCCAGCCCACGTACCGGGGTGCCGGTGCGCGTCGATCAGCGCCTGACGGGACTCGGCGACGGGCCGACGGGGTCGTTCGACCGCACGCCCGGCGGAGCCGGTACCGGACTGGCCGGCATGCTCGGGCCCTCCGGCCCAGCCGGGACGGGCGACGCCACACCCGGCGGCGCCGGGAGCGCGCTGTCCGGCCTGGTCGGGTCCTCCGGGTTGACCGGCACGGGCGATGGCGCATCCGGATTGCTCGGGTCCGCCGGGTCGATCGGTACCGGCGACGCCACGTCCGGCGGCGCCGGAACCGGCTCGGTCCGGTCCGGCTGCGGGGCGCTCGTGCCCGGCTGCGGCGTGATCACCGGGTCGTCGCCCCGGCTGGCGTAGGCGAACGGCGCCCCGATCACCAGCACCGCCAGGATGCCCGCCGCACCTGCCGCCACCGCGTTGCGTCGGCGGTTACGCACGCGCCGTTCCGCCCTGGTCAATGAGTCCTGCACAGTCGGTGCCTCCTCGGCGATGTCGGTGAGGGTGGAGCGGAGCAGACCTTCGAACGGATCACTCATCGCCGCATCTCCAGAAGCTCGCTGTCCGGCAGGATCTGACGCAGTCGGGTGACCGCCCGGTGGGTCCGGCTGCGCACCGTTCCGACCGAGCAGCCGAGCATCTCGGCGACCTGGGCCTCCGGCAGGTCCTCGTAGTAGCGCAGGACCACGACGGTGCGCTGCGCCGGCGGCAACTGCCACAGCGCCGCCCGCAACGCCAGCCGCAGATCCGTACCGCCGGCGGGGTCGGTCACCACCGGCTCGTGCACCCCGACCGGGGACTCCCGGCGACGGCGCAACCGACGCCACCAGCTCACCTGCTCCCGGTACATGACCGCACGGAGGTAGCCCTCCGGGTCGGCGTGCCGGATGCTCCGCCACTTCGGGATGACCTTCGACAGCGCCGACTGGAACAGATCTTCGGCGCTGCTGCGATCACCGGTGAGCAGGTAGGCGACCCGTATCAGCGCCGGGGCACGGCTCGCCACGAACTCGGCCAACACCGCCCGCTCGTCCTCGTCCACCGCACCACCCTCGTTTGCTCGTTCACCAGTGACAGACGCCGGTGGGCACCGCCGCTATCCCGGGATCGGCGAGAACGCTGTGCGGCGGTTCCGCCTAGACTGCGCCGCGTGGACCAGGCCGCACCACACACCGTCAAGTCGATCGCGTACGACCTGCGCACGCTCGGCGTGACCCCGGGCGACGTCCTGCTGCTGCACTCGTCGTACCGGAGTCTCGGGTTCGTCGCCGGCGGCACCGAGGCGGTGGTGCTGGCGCTGCTGGCGGCGCTCGGGCCGGAGGGCACCCTCGTCGTGCCGACGCACACGCCGGACAACACGGACCCGGCCGGGTGGCGGCATCCGCCCGTACCCGAGGCGTGGTGGCCCGTCATCCGCGAGCAGACGCCCGGCTTCGACCCGGCGCGTACGCCGAGCCGGTGGATGGGCGCGGTCGCCGAGACCGTACGCACATGGCCGGGAGCCCGGCGCAGCGATCATCCGCAGGTGTCCTTCGCCGCGCTCGGCGCGCACGCCGCCGACATCGTGGAGGGCCACCGGCTCGACGACGCGCTGGGCGAGCACTCACCGCTGGGTGCGGTGTACCGGCTCGACGGCAAGGTGCTGCTGCTCGGCTGCGACCACAGCTCCAACACCTCGCTGCACCTGGCGGAATGGCGGCAGGCTTCGCCGCCGCGGGCAGTGACGGGCTCGGCGGTACGGCTGCCGGACGGCACGAGCCGGTGGACCGAGTGGACAGACGTCGTCACCGACGAGGACGACTTCGACCGGCTGGGCGCCGACTTCGAGGCGAAAGGCGGCGCGACGACCGGTCGAGTCGGCGGCGCGACCGCCCGGCTGATGTCCCAGCGCGCACTGGTCGACTTCGCGACCGCCTGGATGGCCGCGAACCGCGAGCACTGACGCCCGCCCCGCGCCCGTCAGGACGGGGCGCTCGTTCAGTCCGGCTTGGGGGCGAAGGGGTTACGGCGGGGTTGGCGTAGTTCCCACTCCGCCGGACAGAGGTGGGTCCACGCGGCTCCCGTCACCGATCGCCGATCGGGCAGCTCGTCGCCCCAGGCCGGCGAGCGGTTCTCGACCTCCCGGACGTAGCGCTCGTAGACGACCAACTCACGGTACTCCGGATCGTGCCGCCAGAGCGCGTACGGCTGCTCGCGCAACCAGTCGCACGCCGCGTCGCCCTCGGCGACCAGATCCGTGGTCGGCGGCAACGTCGCCAGCGGCCTGTCGTTCTGCCGGTCGCCGTACTGCTTGAGGTGCGCCAGGTATCCGCTCTCGTTCCGAGGGTGGGTCACGTGCACGCCGAGGACCGTCACCGGCACGGCGAGCAGCGCTGTCGCGGCCAGTGCCGACACCACCCACAGGCGTCTGTTCACGCGGCAACCATAGGCCGCGGTGCATTTATCCGCCGCCCCGCGCCCAAGCCCTGAACGCCGGAGAACCACTCGTCTACCACAACCAGTCGTCCGCCAGGTTCTTGCCGGATCGGCTACGGACCGCCTGCCGGCGGACCTCGGCGCTCACCGGCTTCCCGGAGCGGGAATCTCTCGCGGCGGTCCCGGCTCCGCCCGGCACCAACCGCCTCGGAACTCGACTCCCGGGACGCCCTCGATCAGGCGGCTGATGTCAGCTACCGCCCCGAGCGAGTCGGCGATGCTGCCGCGCAGCTCTCCAGCCGCCGATTCGAGGTCGTCGTCTTCGGCAGACCAGTCGACATCCGCATCTCGCAGCTCGGCGACAGCGTGATCGGTGAGAGCCCCAGCATCGCTCACCAGGACGTCGACCCTGCAGTACAGGTGCAGAGCAAGCGGCGCCGACGCGTACACGTTCTCCATCCGGCAAGCATGCCCGGCCGGTCCAGCCGGTTGATGGTCGCCACTGCGTCCGCCATGTATCGTCACGCTTCCGCAAGATCGCGAGATGGGATACGACGTGACGGTACGACGGCTCGGACTCTGCGTGGCGGTTGCTGCGGCGCTGCTCACCGCCTCGGCGTGTGGCCGCGCCGCCGACGTGCCGAGCACGCCCACCGCCGTGGCGGCGAGCACCTCCACGGAGTCACCCACCCCCACGCCCACGGCGCCGACGGCCACACCGAGCCTCGCACCCGAGCCCTCGCCGACCCCGCGGCCCTCGGGAACCCCACGGTCCTCCGGAACCTCCCGGTCCTCGACGGCCCCCGCAGCTCCGACCACGACCAAGAAGGCCACGCAAGTGGCCACCGCCAGCAACAAGGCGGCCTGCACCGCCGTCAAGGGTCCGCTGGAGAAGGCCATCGCCGGCCTGATCATCCTGGTCGGGGTCGCCTCCAGTTCGACAGTGGAGGCCGAGCTCGTCAACGCCCGGGCGGAGGCGTCCACCCGATTGGTCAACCTCGAGGCGGTGTCGGACAGGGTGGCCGGCGAGCAGACCGACATCACGCTGCGGAGGAAGTTCCAGGTGCTCACCATGGCCGCAGGCCGGAAGGACGTCGAGGTCCGCTCGATCAAGCCCAAATTCGAATATGCGGAAGCGATCGTGAAGGTGGCGAGCGACACGGGCGACCTGGAGAGCGCGGTCGACAAGCTCGAGCCGACCTGTGGCAGGTATTGGTAGCTCGGCTGAGCAGGGCGTTTCGCGTGGCGGACCATTACGTGGCTCGCTGCCGGGCGCACCTCCGCCACCCGCATCGAGGGCGGGTTCCTGAATGAGACGCGTAGGCCAGCGCGTTCGTTACCGGCGACGGTGGATCGCCGCAAGGCTGCGCCCGGCCGGCCGGATCGCCCCACCCGCTTCGGCGACCCGGGCAGCCATGTCAGATGAACGATGAACCGAGGCGTTGCGCTTAAGTCTATCTAGGTAGATATTAGAGTCATGGTCCGTAGACGACAGCCTTCTCCACAGACTGCGGCCGTGCTCGCGGCACTTGCCCAGGCGGGCGACGACTGGAGCCACGGCTACGACCTGTGCCGCTCGCTCGACCTCAGGGCGGGCACGGTCTATCCGATTCTCATCCGCCTCGCCGACCGCGGGCTGGTGGAGACCTCCTGGGAGACCGATCCGCCGCGCGGCCGACCGGCTCGACATCTTTACCGGCTCAGCACCGCCGGCGTCGAGTTCGCGCGGGCGGAAGGCGTGGCGGCGCGCACCGCTGACGTGTCGGTCCCGGCCGTGGCACGGCTGGCACCGAAGACCGTTTGACCTTCGACCGCTCGCCCCGACCCTTCCTGGACGTTGGAGGCCCTCAATGCTCGGTTCCCTCTTCCTGCTGGCCGTGCTTGGATCGCCGGCTGCGCTCGCGATCGTGGTTCTCGCGGTCCGGCTGCGAGTCGCGGTGCGGGAGCGGGCTAACCGTTCGTTTGCCGTCCGCGCTCGCGCGGCATGGCGAGACGGCCTAAGACGCCCAGTGTGGCCGGGACTGGTCGCCGCCGCATTGGGGGCCGCGCTGCTCACCGCCGGCCTGGAACGCCTCTACCTTGGCACGGTGTCGAACGGTCCGCGCTGGGGCTTCGACGTGGTGCTGCTGTCCATGGCGCTCGCCTTGCTCGCGGCACTGGGCTGGTCCGCGTTCGTCGGTACAGCCTCGGCCGCCGTGGCCCGTGCTCGCGGCTTCGGGGCTGGCACCGTGTCCGGACTGTTCCTGCTGGCCGCCGTGGCCGTCGGAACCGCAGCCGCGCACCTGCCGCTGCGTGCCACCTATCTGGCCGATCCTGGCAGGTTCCCCGTCGTGCCGAACCTTGGCGACGGCGACCTGCTGATGCCGTTCGACGTTCTCCTGATCGGGCTTCTCTGGGCAGCGCCGTGGCCCGTGCTCGCGGCCGCGCTCGGCAGCCGCGCCACCAGCCACTCGCAGCCGGCCCGCGACGTCTGGCAGACCCTGCTCGACCTGGCCACGGCCGACTTGCCCGAGAACCGGGCCCCCTGGGGCACCGCGCTGCGGGCCGAACTGGCGGCGATCGACCCGCCGGCCGAGCGCCGCAGGTTCGCCCTGGGCGGAGTCTGGTCGACGCTGCAGTCAGGGCTTCCGCGCGGCGCATGGCCGCAGGCACTGGGCGCGGCCGTCGTCGTGGCAGGAGTCACCCTGGCCGCCTCCCGATGGTCGCTGGCGCACGACCGCAGCGGCATCCTCGGCGTCTGGATCTTCTTCCCGAGCACGCTGCTCCTACCTGTGGCACTCGGGGCATCCTGGCGGCACCGATCGTTCGGCGCCGGCTGGCGGACGGGAACGCTAGCCGGCGCTGCCGTACTGATCGCGGTGCTCGCCGTCAGCCTGCCCGAGGCCGCCGTCTGGGCGAGCCGGCACGCCGGCTATCTGAGCACCGGCGATGCTGTGCCGCCGACGTGGCAGGCAGCAGTCGGTGACGTACTACGTCCGGAGTTCCTGCTCGCCATGATCTTCCAATGGACGGCGAGCCTGACCACCGGCGCCGCCATCGGCACCGCGCTCGCCAGCCGCCGTCCCCCGCAGGCACCACCGACCACAAGGAACACTCGACCGACACCCGCCACGCCCCGGCTGCCCTGAACGGTCAACTGGCCGGTGCCGTCCAGATGTCGAGGTGATGCGCTGGTCGCGCTTGACGGCGCCGCGACCACCCGCGTCGGCGGCGTAGCCGCTGGGCGGGGAACTCGTGCGGTGGGACGGCGATGACTTGGCCGCTGGGCTGTCGCGGGTGGTGACCACGCTTCAGGAGCGGGTTCCGGGACTGCTCGACTGACCTGCGGCCTGGGGTTAGAAGAAGATCAAAGGGTCCTGCTAGGGGAGCCGGGGTCCTGCTTGGGCCGTCCGGCTGTGTCGGACAGCGTCGGCGTTGGCTTGCAGGCTTGGCTGTACGGATAGCTGTACCGTTGATCAATCAAAGCCGGTTGGAGGTGCCGTGGACTCGGCTGACGCTGGCGCAGATATCGACTACCTACAGTCGATCGAACGTCTCGCCCACGTGGTTGTTGAGGAGGCCGCACAGGAGGGCTGGCTCGCCTTCATGATCGACAAAGAAGTTGGCCGGACACGGCTCCAGCGATCTATCAACGCGCTTGCCCGTGAACTGCGAATCGTTCACTTCGACGGCGACGGGTGCCTCGGCCACGAGTAGATGCGCCGGTGCGCAGAGCTTCAGTTTGGAAGAGCTTGCTCAACCGGTCGTAATGCCCGAAACGCCTGCGGGCGACGACCGCCCGGTTGCGTCTTACGCCCGCTCGTGCCCGCTGGAAGCCACGGTCACTGGCCCATGGATGGCCCATGAGTCCAGAGGTTACCTGGCTTGAAAACGGCCGGTCAGGCGATACGCGGCGTGCATTTCCAGGACAACTCGGGTCTGCGCTTGCAGCTGGCCTGGCGGTCTTGCGGGATCAGCGAAAGCCACATCCAGCACCTCGCTGCTTTCCGGCTCGATGACCCCTGACCATCGTCGGGCTTCGAAGCACATGGCGAAGCAGTGCATCTGATCCCCGTTGGGGTAGGTGATGACGTGAGCGCTTGCCTCAGAGAGGCAGCCAAAGGCAACAAGATCAGAGCCTTCGACTGTCAGCCCGGTCTCCTCTCGGACTTCATCGATGGCGGTGCGGACGAAGCTTCCTCCTGGCTCGGCTGCCCCTGCCGGAATCTCCCACAAACCAGAGTCACGACGTTGCTGGAACAAGACGTGCTCGGCCGAGTCGAGAAGGACGACCTGCGCGCCGGGCATGAGGAGCAGTCGAGAGCCGATCAACTTTCGAAGTTGCCAGGTGTAGGAACCGACATAACCCATCCGGTGATCAAACCAGACGGGTGACATCGCCAGGTGAACGGTAACCTTGCGGCGCAGCGGATCTTTTCGTCGGGCAGTCGTAGACCGTCCAGCCTCCCCGGACGGGGACAAGGTGGAGCGCCCTACGTCCGAACGACCTTGGCCCCGTGCGGGGAGGCTGGTAGCCCTTGTGGTGCTCGACGAGGGGATCCGCCCCGGCCGATCTCTGAGGAGGGCCGGGGTTCGGGGCGGAGCCCCGAGGTCTTCAAAGGCTTGGTCGTCCCAAACGTGGCCGGCCGAGCTGGCCGCGCTGCGCGTGCGGCGGGTGGATCTGGTAAAGCGCCGGCTGCTGGTGGCGGAGTCGGTGACCGAGGTCAACGGGCGGGCGGTGTTCGGTACGCCGAAGACGCACCAACGGCGATCGGTGCCGCTCCCCCGGTTCCTGGTCGAGCCGATCGCCGCACAGATCGCCTGCCGTTCCGGCGACCAGCTGGTGTTCAGGTCCCCGGCCGGGGAGGTGTTGCGTAACAACAACTTCCGTCGCCGCGTCTTCGACCGGGCTGCGGAGTTGATCGGGCTCACCGGCCTGACCCCGCACGAGCTGCGCCATACAGCGGCCAGTCTCGCGGTAGCCGAGGGCGCCAACGTCAAGGCGGTGCAGCGGATGCTCGGGCAGGCCTCGGCGGCCATGACGCTGGACGTGTACGCGGACCTGTTCGAGGACGACCTGGACCAGGTGGCGGATCGCCTCGACCGGGCGGCGGGCCGTGCTGCCGCGGGACTCATTGCGGACTGAGAGCGTCGGACCGGACCTCGACGCGATCGGTCCGGGTCGCCGCCAGCATGGCTGACCAGGGAGAACAACTGGTGGGGCGGGCGGGGTTCGAACCCGCGACCGAGGGATTATGAGTCCCCTGCTCTAACCGGCTGAGCTACCGCCCCGTAACCGCGCCGGATCGTAACCCGCCGATCGCTGCGCGGACCACCACCTACCGGGCGGAAACACGGCCGCGACAGCACGATGGGCAACGCGAGGATAACAACGCGCAACCCGTCGACGCCTCACGCGCGCCGCAACTCCGCGAGGACCGCGCCGACCGCTCGCCACCCGCTGGCGAGCGCGCCCTGGATGGACGGGCTGTCCCGGTGGTCCCCGGCCACGTACAGGCCGTCGCCGAGCGCCACCGGCTTGCGCAGCCGGCCCTGGGGTGGCGGGGCGGCGGGTAGCGCGTCCGGCACGGTGACTGTGGTGAGGTGGGTCCAGTCGGCGGTGGAGCGGCCGTAGAGGCGGTCCAGTTCGCGCCGGATCACCGGTTCGGGCGGGGTCTGCGGGCCGACCACGGAGGTGGCGACCAGGTGCTCGCCGTCGGGCGCGTACGTGGGCGCGGCCCGGCTCACCACCACCGTGTTGGCGACGAGTTCCCGCCGGTCGCCGTCGAGCAGCAGGATCGGCTCGTCCAGTGGCGCCGTATCGGTGCGGTGGTAGTAGGTGGTGTACGCGTGCATGCGTACCCGATCGAGACCGGGCAGCAGCGTGGCCGCCGCCGGGGGGTCCACCGCGACCACGACGGCGCGGCAGGTGATCTCGCCGGACGGGGTGCGGACCCGGCCGGGCGCGACCTCGGTGACCGGGGTGTTCAGCTCGATCAGCTCGGCGGGCAGCGGCGCGGCGAGCGCCCGGGGCAGCGCCGCCATGCCGTCCGCCGGCAGGCCGATCCTCCCCCGGGCGAAGGAGCGCATGACGACCGCGAGCACGTGGCTGGAGGTGGCCAGCTCGCGGTCGAGCAGCACGCCGGACAGGAACGGCCGGAGCAGTTCCTCGATGATCGCGTCGGAGAGCCCGGCCCGGCGCAGCGCCGTCTCGGCGGTGGTCTCGGGTGTGTCGAGCAGCCGCCCGACCGGCACCGTGGCGTAGCCGGCGGCGAGCGTGGCGAACCGCAACCTGTCGGTCAGCGATCCGATGCCGGCGGTGAGCGTGCCGGGTGCGCCGGCGGGTTCGCGCAGCGGGTTGACCAGGCGTTCCAGCCGGTCGCCGCGGCGCACCAGCACGCCGGAGGTGAACCAGCCCATGTCGAGCGCGCCGAGGTCGACCAGGCCGGCCAGCCGCGGGTACGCGGCGTTGAGCACCTGGAAGCCCCGGTCCAGCAGGAACCCGTCGACGCGGTCGGTGGCGACCCGCCCGCCGAGCCGGTCGCCCGCCTCCAGCAGCCGCCACGGCACGCCCGCGCGGTGCAGCCGCCGAGCGGCGGCGAGACCGGCCAGGCCGCCGCCGACGACCACCACGTCCGTGTCAGGCACGGTCCACCCCCGCCCCGGCGCGGTCGCCCTCGCGGTGCGACCGCGACAACCGGCCCGGCCACCAGACCTTCGGCCCGATGTCGTACGCGAGCGCGGGCACCAGCAGCGAGCGGACCACGACGGTGTCCAGCAGGACGCCGACGGCGACCGCCACGCCCAGCTCGACGAGCACCACGAGCGGCAGGACGGCGAGCGCGGAGAACGTGGCGGCGAGCACGATGCCGGCGGAGGTGATGACGCCGCCGGTGACGGCCAGTCCGGCGAGCACACCGGCGCGGGTGCCGCGGCGGACCGACTCCTCGCGGACCCGGCTCATCAGGAAGATGTTGTAGTCGATGCCGAGCGCGACCAGGAACACGAACGCGAACAGCGGGAACGACTGGTCGACGCCGGGGAAGCCGAAGACGTACCGGAACAGCAGCGCGCACAGGCCCAGCGTGGCCAGGAACGACAGCACCACCGTGGCGATCAGCAGCACCGGTGCGACCAGGGCGCGCAGCAGCAGGGCCAGGATGACCGCGATGACCAGCAGCACCACCGGGATGATGACGTCGCGGTCGCGTACCGAGGCGTCGGCGGTGTCCACGTTGATCGCGGTGAAGCCGCCGACCACCGCGTCCGCGCCGGGTACCCGGTGCACCGCCTCGCGCAGGTCGCGGATGGTCCGCTCGGCGCCGTTGCTGTCCGGCGGGTCGGCGAGCGTGACATTGAGCTGGACCCGCCCGTCGACCACCTCGGGGGGCGCGTCCGGGTCGGGCGGCGCGTTCTCGCCCTGCCGGCCGAGCGGCAGCACCGAGGCGACGCCCGGTACGCCCTGCACCACCTGGGCGACCTGCCGCGCGGTCGCCTGGGTGGTGAAGATGGTGGCGGGGCTGCCGGTGCCGGCCGGGAAGTGCCTGTCGATGACCTCCTGCCCGGCCACCGAGTCGGTGCGCTCGGTGAACAGCTGGGACTGGCCGAGCGTGGTGGCGCCGAGCTGGGTCACCCCGATCGCGAGGGCGGCGAGCACCACGGCGGTGACGACCCAGACGGTACGCGCGCGGCGCGCCACGAAGCCGGCGATCCGCCCCCAGATGCCGTGCTCGGTGCGCGGGTCGGCCTGGTCGTACCGGGGTCGCCGGGGCCAGAACGCCCAGCGGCCGCCGAGGACCAGCAGCGCGGGCAGGAAGGTGAGCATGACCAGCAGCGTGGCGGCGATGCCGACGGCGCTGACCGGGCCGAGCGCCCGGTTGGAGTTCAGGCTGGACAGCAGCAGGCAGAGCAGGCTGACGATGACTGTGGCGCCGGAGGCGATGATGGCCGGGGCGGCGCCCTTCCAGGCGGTCCGCATCGCGTCCCAGGGGCGCTCGTGCCGGTGCAGTTCCTCCCGGTAGCGGGCGATGAGCAGCAGCGCGTAGTCGGTGCCGGCGCCGAAGACGAGCACGGTGAGGATGCCCTGTGCCTGCCCGTTGAGCTTGACGATGTCGTGGTCGGCGAGCAGGTAGACGACGACGGCGGCGAGCGAGTACGACATCCCGGCGGCCAGCAGCGGGAAGATCCAGAGGGTCGGGCTGCGGTAGACGACAAGCAGGATGACCAGCACCACTGTGAGCGTGACCAGGAGCAGCGGCCCGTCGATCGCGCTGAACACCTCGATCAGGTCGCCGAGCAGCCCGGCCGGTCCAGCCACGTCGACGGTGAGCCCGTCACGGTCCGGGCCGGCGATGTCGCGCAGGCGTTCCACCACGGACCGGATCTGTTCGCCCTCGGCGCTGTCGATCGGCACGATCACCTGGGCGGCCTGCTTGTCCTGGCTGACGATCGGTGGCGGCAGCGGGCCGACCACGCCCGGCACCTCGGCGAAGCGGGCCGCGTCGGCCTGGATCCGCTGCTGGTCCGCCGGGGTGAGGCCGCTGGGTCGTTCGTAGACCACGAGTGCCGGGGTGGTCTCCCGGTCGACGAATCCGGCGGCCAGATCCTGCGCCCGGGTGGCCTCGGCGTCGGCCGGCAGGAAGGAGGCGTTGTCGTTGGTGGATACCTCGCCGAGTTTGCCGGAGTACGGGCCGGCGATGCCGCCGACGACCAGCCAGCCGAGCACCACCGCCACCGCGATCAGCGTCGCGGTCCAGCGGCTGCGTCCTGCGGCCATCTCCACCGTCCTCGAATCGACGCATCAATCGACGCAGCGGGAGTCTAGGTCGACGCCGACCATCCTGCCGGGCGAACGAGGAGCCGGGGGCGGAAACCGGGCAGCCGGAGCACGCGCCGGGGCGCGGGAACGATGAACGCCCGCCGGCTATGCCGACGGGCGTGACGTGGAGCGAAGCTCCCCCGATTGGACTCGAACCAATAACCTGCCGGTTAACAGCCGGCTGCTCTGCCAATTGAGCTACAGGGGACCGTGCACCGCTCGGTTCGGATCTCTCCGCTCCGTGCGACGGGGACAAGAGTACAGGACATCGGGGGGTGGTGCGCCAGGGGGTTACCGGAGGAGGAGCTGACCGGCTGACGCGCGAGGATTACGGACAAATCGTCATCTCGGCACAGGGAGGCATGAGCGGAGAGCAGGATGGGTAGTTAGCCGTCGACAGAGAACGCAGGCGCGAGACGGTCATTCCGCCGAGCTGGCGGAAACCGGCGAGAGCGTCAGGTACGGAAGGAGCCGCCATGCGCGGAAAGATCATGTTTCTTGGCGGGCTGGCTGCGGGATTCGTCCTGGGCGCCCGTGCCGGCCGGGAGAAGTACGAGGAGCTGGTGGTCCGCGGGCGCAAGGTGCTCGACCACCCGACCGTCCAGGAGGCGGCCGGGGTCGCGCAGGCCCAGGCGACCCGGCTCTACTCGGAGGGCAAGGACAAGCTGGGGCAGACCAAGCTCGGTGAGAAGCTCGCCACCAACGGCGGCAAGCCGGGCATGACCGACGCCGACAAGCCGTTCGCCGGCACGCCGGCCGCGGTCGGCAGCCGCAGCACCAACGGGACGGGCTCGACCAGCGCGTCCGGCTCGACCACGACCGGCACGAGCACCAAGCCGTCCAGCACCGGCAACACGCTCTGACAGCAGCGGACAGCGGGCCGGTCACCTCCGGGTGACCGGCCCGCTCCCGTGTGCGCGGGCACGGATGTGGCACATTCTCGGTGGGGAGGTGACCACATGCCGATGGCCGGACCGGAGACGGCGGATCAGGCGCGGCTGCTGCGCCTGCTGCGCGACGACGGCCCGCGCTCCCGGGTCGAGCTGGCCGACCTCCTCGGCCTGCCCCGGGCCCGGTTCGCCGCCGAGGTGGACCGGTTGACCACGCTCGGCCTGGTGGAGAGCGCCGGGCCGGCCGCGTCGCGGGGCGGACGCCGGTCGTCGCTGCTGCGCGTCGGCGCACAGGTCCGGTTCGGCGCGGTGCTCGTCGGCGACGGCGTCCTGCGGGTCGCGCTCACCGACGGCGAACTGAACCCCCTCGCCCGGCACGACGAGCCGGTGGACGTCCGGCTCGGCCCGGACGTGGTGGTCGGGCGCATCGTCGAACTACTCGGCAAGCTGCGCGTCGAGGCGGGACTGTCGTCGCTCACCGGCGTCGGCGTCGCGCTGCCCGCACCGGTCGAGGTCCGCGACGGCTCGCCGGTCTCCGCGCCGGCCCTGCCCGGCTGGCACCGCTTCCCGGTACGCGACACGCTCGCCGCCGAGCTGGGCTGCCCGGTGCAGGTGGACAACGACGCCAACGCGATGGCCCTCGGCGAACGGCACGCCGGCACCGGCCGGCCGTTCGACGACTTCCTCTACGTCAAGCTGGGCGAGGCGATCGGCTGCGGGCTGGTGCTCGCCGGCTCGCTCTACCGGGGCGCGGCCAGCGGGGCCGGCGACATCGGCCACTTCCAGCTCACCGAGGACGGGCCGCTGTGCGGGTGCGGCAACAACGGGTGCGTCGAGGCGTACTGCGGGGATGTCGCACTGGTGCGGGAGGCGGTGACCGCCGCGCGGGCCGGGCGCTCGACGGCGCTGGCGGACCGGCTGGCGGCGGCCGGGACGCTGTCGGTGGCCGACGTGGCCGCGGCGGCGACCGAGGGCGACCCGGCGGCGCAGACGCTCGTCCGCGACGCCGCCCGCCGGCTCGGGCGGGTGCTGGTCGGGCTGGTCAGCTTCGTCAACCCGGCCATCGTGATCATCGGCGGCGCGCCGGCCGGGATCGGGCCGGTGCTGCTCGCCGAGATCCGGGGCGTGGTCTACCGGCGCTCCACACCGCTGGCCACCGGCAGCATGCCGATCGTCCTGTCCGACCTGGGCGACACCGCCGGCCTGATCGGCGCCGCCCACCTGGTGAGCACCCAGTCCTACGCCGCGCGCTGACCGCTCCCACCCCCGCCACCCCGCCGCCCCGCCACCCCGTCGATCTTGCACTTGCGGCCCGCGTGATGCCGTTTATTCCCGCTTCGGGAGGGCCGCAACTGCAAGATCGCGCGCGCCGAGGACGGGAGGGCGGGGCGGGAGGGCGGGTCAGTCGCGGCTGCTGCTGAAGGCGGCGTCGAAGGCGGCGCTCGGGGCGTCGAAGGCCAGGCGACGGACGAACTGGAGCGCCTCCGGCGCGCCGACCAGGCGGTCCATGCCGGCGTCCTCCCACTCGACCGAGATCGGGCCGTCGTAGCCGATCGCGTTCAGCGCCCGGAAGCAGTCCTCCCACGGCACGTCGCCGTGGCCGGTGGAGACGAAGTCCCAGCCGCGCCGCATGTCGGCCCAGGGCAGGTGGGAGGAGAGCCGGCCGCGCCGCCCGTCCCCGGTACGGACCTTCGCGTCCTTGCAGTCGACGTGGTAGATCCGGTCGGCGAAGTCGAAGATGAAGTTCACCGGGTCCAGCTCCTGCCAGACGAAGTGCGACGGATCCCAGTTGAGCCCGAACGCCTCCCGGTGCCCGATCGCCTCCAGCGTGCGCTTCGTGGTCCAGTAGTCGTAGGCGATCTCGCTGGGGTGCACCTCGTGCGCGAACCGCACGCCCACCTCGTCGAACACGTCGAGGATCGGGTTCCACCGGTCGGCGAAGTCCTGGTAGCCGCGCTCGATCATGGCCGGCGGCACCGGCGGGAACATCGCCACCGTGTGCCAGATGGACGAGCCGGTGAAGCCGACGACGGTGCGTACGCCGAGCTTCGCCGCCGCCCGCGCGGTGTCCTTGATCTCCTCGGCGGCCCGCTGCCGCACCCCCTCCGGCTCGCCGTCACCCCAGATCCGGGCCGGCAGGATGTCCTGGTGCCGCTCGTCGATCGGGTGGTCGCAGACCGCCTGCCCGACCAGGTGGTTGGAGACGGCGAACACCTGGAGGTTGTGCTTGGCGAGGGTGGCCCGCTTGCGCTCCACGTACGAGTCGTCGGCGAGCGCCTTGTCCACCTCGAAGTGGTCGCCCCAGCAGGCGATCTCCAGCCCGTCGTAGCCCCACTCGGCGGCGAGCCGGCAGACCTCGTCGAACGGCAGATCGGCCCACTGGCCGGTGAAGAGCGTGATGGGTCGCGCCATTGTCCTTCTCCCCTGTGGTGATGGGGGATTCCGTCGCGGACCGGGGCGAGGACGACCGGAGGCGGCGGCGCGTGGGAACCGGTGGACGCCGGAGCGTCTGCTCCCGGACGGGTTGCGCCTCCCGCCGGATCACCGGCCACCTCGCGGTCGCCGCCTCCACTCTATGGCCTCCGTCAGGGCAGGGTCCAGCGCTGGTTCGCCGCGCCCGTGCACGTCCACAGGTGCACCGCGGTGCCGTCGGCCGAGTTGTTGCCGGACACGTCCAGGCACTTGCCCGACTGCGGGTTACGCACCGTCCCGTCCGCCTGCGCCGACCAGTTCTGCGCACCCGTGCCGTTGCACGAATACAACTGGATCTTCGTGCCGTCGGCGCTGCCGCCACCGGACACGTCCAGGCACTTGCCGAGCGCCTTCACCGGCCCGTTCGGCGTCACGGTCCACGACTGCGCCGACGAGCCGTTGCAGGTGTAGAGCTGGATCTGCGTGCCGTCCGCCGACGACCCGCCCCGCACGTCCAGGCACTTTCCGGCCAGGCCCCTGACCGGGCCGGCGCCGCCGGTGCCGGTCGAGCGGACCAGCGTGAAGTCGTCGACGTCGAACAGCCCGGAACCGCTGCCGGTGAACGTCAGGTGCACTGTCTGCGTACCGGACGGCACGCCGGTGAGCGCGGTGCTCACGTCGGCGAACGTGGTCCAGCTACCGGTGTTCGGCACCGCCACCTGGCCGAGCACCGGGCCGGTCGGCGAGCCGGTGCGTACCTGGAGTGTGCCGCCCGGGCCGCCGGAGACCACCCGGGCGCGCAGCGACGTCACGCCGGTCAGGTCCAGCCCCGGGTACGCGGCCCAGTCGCCCGGGTCCACGTACCCCAGGGTCTGGCCGCCGTTGGCGCCGGCCTTCGGGTACGCGCTGACGCCGCTCGCCGAACCGAACGCCTCGGCCTGGACTGTGGTGTTGCCGGTCGGCGGCGGCGTGCCGCCGAGTTCCTTGATCCGGATGTTGCGGAACGACACGTCGTCGCCGGTGCCGTGGTTCTGGATGCCGACGTGCCCGGCGAGCGACCGGACCGGGTCGGTGTTGGTGAAGTCGTTGATCCGTACGCCGTTGAGGAAGACCTGGAGCCGCTCGGACTCGACCAGGATCTCGTAGGTGTTCCACTCCCCCGCCGGGTTGAGCACCGCGTCCCGGACCGCCAGGTCGGCGGACTTGAAACCGTAGATCGCGCCGGTGGTCCGGTCGGCCGCGTCGGTGGGGTCGATCTGCACCTCGTAGCCGTTGTTCACCGCCGAGTTCGGGTCGCTCGACGGCGGGAAGCCGACGAACACGCCCGAGTTGTCGTCACCGGCCAGCCGCCAGTCCAGCTTCAGCGAGTAGTTGGTGAACTGCTTCGCGCTGTACCAGTACAGGCCCATGCCGCCGACCGAGGTGAGCGTGGCGTCGGCGTTGGTGAAGCTGCCCGGCCCGGCCTGCGACCAGCCGGTGGTGCCACCGTTGTAGAGCGCGGTGTAGCCGGTCTCCGGCCGGCAGTCGGCCTTCGTGCGCCCGGCGGCGTAGCGGATGCCGCCGAGCAGGTGCGCCCGGAACGCCGCGTCGGCGTAGGACGCCTGGGTGTGGCCGCCGCCGGTGTAGAAGGACCGGCCCCCGCTGTACGTCTTGCACCAGGCGTGCGGGTGGTCGCCGCCCATCGAACCCCCGGAGTACGACGACTCGTCCAGGCTGGCCAGCACGTGCGCGGTGGAGCGGGCGTTGGTGCGGTAGTCGTACCACTCGTCGGTGCGGTTCCACCGCTGGGGCAGGTGCGCGGTGGCCGCGTGCGCCCGGTCCTCCACCTTCACGGTGGCCGGCTGGATGGCCGGGTGGGAGGCGAACCAGGCGCCGACCAGATTGCCGTAGAACGGCCAGTCGTACTCGGTGTCGGCGGCGGAGTGCACGCCGACGTACCCGCCGCCGGCGCCGATGTACGCCTCGAACGCCGACTGCTGGGTGGCGTTCAGGACGTCCCCTGTGGTGTTGAGGAAGATCACCGCCTCGAAGCGGGCCAGGTTGGCGGTGGTGAACTGGGCGGCGTCCTCGGTCGCGGTGACGGTGAAGTTGTTCGCCGCCCCCAGCTCGCGCACGGCCTGCGTGCCGGCCGCGATGGAGTCGTGCCGGAAGCCGGCGGTCTTGGAGAAGACCAGCACGTCGTAGGGGGCGTCGGCGGCGCTCGCCGGGTTGGCGGGCGCGGTGCAGGCGATGGTGGCGAGCACGGCGGTCACCGCCCCCAGCGCGGTGCGGAGGAGTCTCATCGACGTTCTCCTTCCATTCCTCAGGGTAGGGTCCAGCGCTGGTTCGCGGCGGCGTTGCACGTCCACAGGTGCACCGCCGTGCCGTCGGCCGAGTTGTTGCCGGACACGTCCAGGCACTTGCCCGACTGCGGGTTGCGCAGCGTCCCGTCGGCCTGCGCGGACCAGTTCTGCGCCCCGGTGCCGTTGCACGTGTAGAGCTGGATCTTCGTGCCGTCCGCGCTGGCACCACCCGACACGTCCAGGCACTTGCCGAGCGCCTTCACGGTGCCGTTCGGCGTCACGGTCCACGACTGCGCCGTCGTGCCGTTGCAGGTGTAGAGCTGGATCTGCGTGCCGTCGGCGGTGGCGGCGTTGCGGACGTCCAGGCACTTGCCGGCCAGGCCCTTCACCGGGCCGGTACGGACCGCCGACGTGGCGAGCGTGAACGCGTCCAGGTCGTAGAGCGCCCCGGTACCGCCGGCGAACGTGAGGTAGAGCGTGGTGGTACCGGCCGGCGGACCGGTGATCGTGCCGGTCACTGTGGTGAACGTGTCCCAGGCGCCGGTGACCGGGACGGTGGCCGTGCCGAGCACGGTGCCGGTGGCCGAGCCCGCCCGCACCTGGAGCGTGCCGCCCGCCCCGGCGGACGAGACCCGGGCGGTGAACCCGGTGGCGTCGGCCAGCAGGTACGGCTGGAACGCGATCCAGTCCCCGTTGTGGATGTCGCCGACGGTCTTGCCGCCCTCGGCGGTGGCCTTGTCGAACGTGTTGATCCCGGACGAGGTCTTGAAGTGCTCGGCCTGCCGGTGCCGGGGCTGGAGCGTGTGCTGGGTGTGCGTGGTGAGGCCGCCGGAGTCGGTGTACTCGGCGTCGAAGACGGCGAAGATGTTCGCCGCGTCGTCGTGCTCACCGTCGACGGGTACGGCGATCGAGCCGGTGCAGCCCGTCGCCGAGGTGATCTGGTGGCCGTGCTGGTCGTGGCCGAGCACATAGGTCATCTTGACCTTCGTGCAGTCGATCGTGGCGTCCTCCGGGTCGGTGACGGTGATCCGGAACGGCACGGTGTCGCCGAAGGAGAACAGCTTGCCGTTGCCGGGTGTCTCGATCACCACGGTCGGCGCGGTGTTGCCCACTGTGATCGTCACGCTGGCGGTGCCGGTGGCGCCCTGCGCGTCGCGCGCGGTGAGCGTGGCGGTGTACCTGCCGTTCGCGGTGTAGGTGTGCGAGGGGTTCGCCGCGGTGGAGGTGCCGCCGTCGCCGAACGTCCAGGCGTACGTCAGCGCGCCGCCCTCCGGGTCGGACGAGCCGGCCGAGGAGAACGCCACTGTGAGCGGCGCGGCGCCGGAGGTCCGGTCGGCGGCGGCGCGGGCCACCGGGGCGCGGTTGGCGCCGCCCAGGTAGTCGAAGCGGTACAGCGCCGAGTTGGCGTCGCCGTTGAAGTAGCCGGTTCCGTAGTCGAGCACGTAGTACGCGCCGTCCGGGCCGAACGCCGAGTCCATCACCTGCTTGCCGGTCCACGGGAAGCTGTCGATGGTGCCGGGTGAGCCGTCCGCGTCGACGTGGATCGGCTTGATCCAGCCCCGGCCGAACTCGGTGGCGAAGAACTGCCCGTCGAACGACTGCGGGAACTTCGTGGTGGACGGGTTCGCCGCGTCGTACCGGTAGACCGGGCCGCCCATCGGCGACTCGGAGCCGCCGCCGAACTCGGGCGGGCTGCCGGCGTCACCGGCGTAGCGGATCCAGGACGGCTTGGCCGCCGGCAGCGTGGCCAGGCCGGTGTTACGGAACGAGTTGTTCGCCGGGCCGCCGGTGCAGTTGAACTTCGGGCCGGCGGTGCCGGTGGCGAAGTCCCACTCGGCGTACGTCTCGGCGGCCGTGTTGGTGCCGGTGCAGTACGGCCAGCCGTAGTTGCCGGGCCCGGTGACCCGGTTGAACTCGACCTGCCCGGACGGGCCGCGGGCCGTGGTGGTGCCGGCGTCCGGCCCGTAGTCGCCCACGTAGACGACGCCGGTGGCCTTGTCGACGCTGATCCGGAACGGGTTGCGGAAGCCCATCGCGTAGATCTCCGGGCGGGTCCGCGCGGTGCCGGGCGCGAAGAGGTTGCCGGCCGGGATCGAGTACGTGCCGTTGGCGTTCACCTTGATCCGCAGGATCTTGCCACGCAGGTCGTTGGTGTTGCCGGCGCTGCGCTGCGCGTCGTACCCGGGGTTGCGGTTGGTGCGCTCGTCGATCGGCGCGTAGCCGGCCGAGTCGAACGGGTTGGTGTCGTCGCCGGTGGACAGGTAGAGGTTGCCGGCGGCGTCGAAGTCGATGTCCCCGCCGACGTGGCAGCACAGCCCCCGGTCGGCCGGTACGTCGAGCACGTCGACCTTGCTGGCCTGGTTGAGCGTGAAGTCGGCGTTGAGCGTGAACCGGGACAGCCGGTTGACGCCCTGCCAGGCGGAGAAGTCGCTGCCGGTGGCGGGCGCGTCCCCGGCCGGGGTGGACAGCAGCGGGGCGTAGTAGAGGTAGATGTGCCGGTTGGAGGCGAAGCCGGGGTCGACGCCGACGCCCTGGAGCCCCTCCTCGTCGTGGGTGTAGACCGGCAGCGTGCCGATGACCGTGGTGGCACCGGCCGCGTCGGTGCGGCGCAGCGTGCCGTTGCGTGCGGTGTGCAGGACCGACCGGTCGGGCAGCACCGCGAGCGACATCGGTTCGCCGGTCTCGGCGACACCGCGGGCGAGTTCGACCTGCTGGAAGTCGCTCGCCGGGATCGGGTGGGCGGACGCCGGGACGGACGCCGCGGCCGTTGTGACGGTGCCGGCGGTGGCCGCGAGCAGCAGCGCTGCGGCAGCGGCGAACGGTCGCCGGGCACGGGGGTGGTGGGGGTGGCTGGACATGCTGTGCTGTCCCTTCCTGACGCGCGCAGCCAGGACCGGGCGCGCGTCGCGCCGGATGCCGAGCAGGGGGATGCTGCGCCGGCCTGCCGGGGAGGTCGGCGGGCCGTGACCTCCGGTCAGGACCGGAGGTCACCTCGCCGAGGCGGGCGGTGCGGGGCGGTCACCTCGGCGAAACAGCGTTGTGCTGTGCACGACATTAAGACCTTTCGATCAGCCTGTCCATAGCTTCTGATCGATCGGCTTTGACTTTCGGCGCTCAGCGACAAAAGTACGGGTCACTCGTGGCGGTCGACGGCCCGCTCCGCGAGCGCCGCCAGCACCCGCCGCGCCGGCTCCGCCAGCGGCAACGCGTCCAGCGCGACCAGTGCGGCGTCGGCCCGGGTGCGGATCATCCGCTCCACCGCCTCCCGCGCGCCGGACTCCTCCACGATGCCCCGAACCTCGGCGGCGCCCGCCTGGTCGAGGCCGGGATCGCCGACCAGCTCCCGCAGCCGGGCCGCGCCGGCCGGCGAGGTGGACGCCCGGGCCAGCGCCAGCAGCACTGTCGGCTTGCCCTCCCGCAGGTCGTCCAGGTTGGACTTGCCGGTCACCGACGGGTCGCCGAAGACGCCGAGCAGGTCGTCGCGGAGCTGGAACGCGTCCCCGAGCGGGTCGCCGAACCCGGCCAGCGCGGCCACCTCCTCCGGCCCGGCACCGGCGAGCGCGGCGCCGATCTGCACCGGACGGGTCACCGTGTAGCGGGCCGTCTTCAGCCGTACCACGGTGAGCGCGCTCGCCACCGAGCCGTCCCCGGCCGCCCCGACCACGTCCAGGTACTCCCCCGCGATCACCTCCGAGCGCATCCGGACCAGCAGCATGTGCCCCCGGCGCAGCCGCTCGGGCGGCAACCCGCACCCGTGGAACATCTCGGCCGACCAGGTGGCGCAGAGGTCGCCGCAGAGCACCGCCGCCTGCCGGCCGTACGCCGCCGGGTCGCCCTGCCAGCCGCAGCGGGCGTGCAGGCCGGCGAAGAACCGGTGCAGCGTCGGCGCGCCCCGGCGGCGGTCGCTGCGGTCCACGATGTCGTCGTGGATCAGCGCGAACGCGTGGAACAGCTCCAGCGACGCCGCGGCGACCACGATCGGCGAGGCGTCCGGGCCGCCGAACCCCCGCCAGCCCCAGTAGCAGAACAGTGGGCGCATCCGCTTGCCGCCGGCCAGGACGAACCAGCGCAGAGCGGTGTGGACGGCCCCCGTACCGTCGTCCGGCCGACCAGGCTCCCTCGCGTCCAGGAACGCGGCGAGCGCGGCGTCGAAGCGGCCCCGCAGCAGGGCCGGGTCGGTCGGTGCGACGGCTACGGTCATGGTGCCTCCCAGGCCAGTCCGGCGAGTTCGAGCAGCAACGCCTTCACGTCAGTGGCCTCCACCCGGGGCCGGATCGCGGCCCGGTCGGAGCAGAGCAGCACCGGGCCGTCCGCCGGGTCGGCGGGCAGGCGCCCGTGTGAACCACGCACCGCACGCGCGCCCGCGTCCAGCCCCACCACGTTCATCAGGTAGCGCAGCCCGAGCTTCTTGCGGGCCAGCGCCACCGCCGCCCGGCGCTTCGCCGCACCCGGCGCGGCCGGGTCGAAGAACAGCTCGGCCGGGTCGTAGCCGGGCTTGCGGTGGATCTCCACCAGCCGGGCGAAGTCGGGCGCCCGCGCGTCGTCGAGCCAGTAGTAGTACGTGAACCAGGCGTCCGGCTCGGCCACCAGCACCAGCTCACCCGAGCGCGGGTGATCCAGCCCGTACCCGGCCTGCCCGGCGGCGTCGAGCACCTCGGCCACGCCCGGCAGCGCGGCGCACAGCTTCGCCACCGCCGGCACGTCCGCCGGCTCCTTGACGTAGACGTGCGCCACCTGGTGGTCGGCCACCGCGAACGCCCGTGACGTCCACGGGTCGAGATATTCCATCCCGGCCTGGGTGTAGACCCGCAACAGCCCCTCGGCGCGCAGCACCCGGTTCACGTCCACCGGGCGGGACACGTCGGTGATGCCGTACTCGGACAACGCCACCACCGTGGCCCGCTGCTCCCGCGCGGCGTCGAGCAGCGGACCGAGCACGGTGTCCAGCTCGGCCGCCGCGGCGGCGGCCTCCGGACCGGACGGGCCGAATCGTTGCAGGTCGTAGTCCAGGTGCGGCAGGTAGACCAGGGTCAGGTCGGGGGCGTGGTCGGCGAGGATGCGCTGGGCCGCCCGGCTGATCCACGCCGAGGACGGCAGCCCCGCGCCCGGACCCCAGTAGGTGAACAGCGGGAACGTGCCGAGCGCGTCGGTGAGTGTGTTCCGCAGCTCGGGCGGGTCGGTCCAGCAGTCCGGCTCCTTGCGGCCATCGGCGTGGTAGACCGGGCGCGGCGTGACCGTCCAGTCCACGTCCGCGCCCATCGCGTACCACCAGCAGACGTTGGCGACCCGGTAGCCCGGCTCGACGCGGCGGGCCGCCTGCCACACCTTCTCGCCGCCGACGAGCGCGTTGTGCTGCCGCCAGAGCAGCACCTCGCCCAGGTCACGGAAGTACCAGCCGTTGCCCACCACGCCGTGCCCGGCGGGCAGCTCGCCGGTGAGGAACGTGGACTGCGCCGAGCAGGTCACCGCCGGCAGCACGGTGCCCAGCTCGGCGGCGAACCCGGCGTCCGCCACCGCGCGCAGCCGCGGCATGTGCGCCAGCAGCCGCGGCGTCAGCCCGACCACGTCGAGCACCACCAGCCGCCGGCTCACGAGGGTACGCCTTCCGCCGCCCGCGGACCCGGAGCGCCCACCCCGCCGCCGGCCAGGCCGAGCGCGGTCAGCTCGTCGCGGGCGAACGCCAGCTCGGCGGCGATCCCGGCGGCCAGCTCCGCGTCGCCGCGCGGCCGCCGCGCCGCCGGCAGCACCCCCCAGGTGTACGTCTCGACGTCGAGGTGGTCGCAGCCGGCGACCGGACCGGCGAACAACGCGGCGAGCGCCTCGCGCAGCACCGGCACCGTGGAGCGCAGCGGCGGCTCGGGCGGGGCGTGCAACGGCACGTGGTAGTGCACCCGCCACACCCCGGGCAGCCGCGCGTCGAGTGCGGCGTCGAGGTCGTCGGCGGCGTACGCCGGATCGGCCGGATCGGCGGCGCCGGCGCAACCGGCCGCGCGGGTCTGGTGCAGGAACCTCGGTTCGACGAACCGGCGCAGCGCCGCGCTCGCGCCGGCCGGGTCCGGCGCCTCGACCGCGGCCGACACCTGGACCTTGACCACCGGCAGCCCGGCGGCACGCAGCCCGGCCAGGGCATCCGCCGGCTGCTCCCAGGCACAGGCCAGGTGCGCGAGATCCAGGCAGATCCCGAGCCGGTCGGTATCCATGTCTGAGAATACCTTGCGTGCTTGTCCCGTCGACTCCACCAGACAGCCGGGTTCCGGCTCGAAGCCGACCCGGATCACCCGGCCGGTGTCCCGCTGCACAGCGGCCAGCCCCTCGGCCAGCGCGTCCAGCCGGCGCCGGGCGATGGCGGCCCGCCCCGCGTCCCACGGGGTGCGCCAGGCCAGCGGCAGCGTCGAGATCGAGCCCCGGGCGGCGTCGTCGGGCAGCAGGTCGGCGAGCACCCGGGCCAGGTCCAGCGTGTACGCCGACCGCTGCGGCGTGGTCCAGTCCGGGTGGTACACCGCGCCCTTGACCACCGGGGCCTGGAACGCGGCGTACGGGAAGCCGTTGAGCGTGACCACCTCCAGCCCGCGTACGGTCAGCTCGTGGCGCAGCCGCCGGCGGGCCGCCGGGTCGGCGGCGAGCGCGGCGGCGACCGGCGCGGCCAGCCAGAGTCCGAGCCCCAGCCGGTCGGCGCCGAGCGCCCGGCGCACCGCCACCGCGTACGTGTCGAGCTGGGCGACGATGCCCGCCAGGTCCTCGGCCGGGTGCACGTTCGTGCAGTAGCCGAGATGGACGGTCGTGCCGTCGGCGTGGCGCAGCCGCATCACTGCCCCCCGCGCATGATCGAGTTGCCGGCGAAGGTGGGGTCGCTCGCCTCCAGGTCGGTCAGGTCGAGCCGGCCGGACTGGCCGTAGAACTCCACCGGGTTGCGCCACAGCACCCGGTCCACGTCGTCGGCGTCGAACCCGGCCAGCAGCATCGCCTCCCCGGTCGCCCGGGTCAGCAGCGGATCCGACCGGCCCCAGTCGGCCGCCGAGTTCACCAGCATCCGCTCGGTGCCGTACCGCTTCAGCAGCTCCACCATCCGCGGCGGCGACATCTTCGTCTCCGGGTAGATGGAGAAGCCGAGCCAGCAGCCGGTGTCGCGGACCAGTTCCACAGTCACCTCGTTGAGGTGGTCGACCAGCACCCGTCCGGGCGGGATGCCCGACTCGGCCACCACCGCGAGGGTCCGCTCGACGCCGCGCGCCTTGTCCCGATGCGGCGTGTGCACCAGCGCGGGCAGGTCGTGCGCGACGGCCAGGGCCAGCTGCCCGGCCAGCGCGGCGTCCTCGGCCGGCGTCATCGCGTCGTAGCCGATCTCGCCGACCGCCACCACGCCGTCCTTGTCCAGGTAGCGGGGCAGCAGGTCGAGCACCGGCCGGCAGCGCGGGTCGTTCGCCTCCTTCGGGTTCAGCGCCACTGTGGCGTGGTGCCGGATGCCGAACTGCCCGGCCCGGAACGGCTCCCACCCGATCAGCGAGTCGAAGTAGTCCACGAAGCTGTCCACGCTGGTACGCGGCTGGCCCAGCCAGAACGCCGGCTCGACCACCGCCCGGACCCCGGCGGCGGCCATCCGCTCGTAGTCGTCGGTGGTGCGGGACGTCATGTGGATGTGCGGGTCGAAGATGCGCATGTCACGCCTCCGTGGTGGGGATGGTCAGCCGGCGCAGCAGGTCGGTCGCGTCGGCGGGCATGTCACGGCCGGCGGCGTGCCGCTCGGCGGCGAACGCGGCGAGCATCCGGGCCAGCTCGCCGTCGGCGCGCTCCGGCAGGCCGTCGACCACCGCCAGCGGCACGCCGGTGAACACGCACTTGAGCACCGCCTGCCGCCAGGTCGCCTGCTCCAGGTGCCGGGCGTACGGCCCGAGCGCGGCGGCGACCAGCCGGGTGTCGTTGGTGCGGATCGCGTCGTGCAGCAGCGGCACGCACTCCGCACCGATCGGCAGCAGCGGCAGCGCGCGCAGCACGGCGCGTTTCTCGGCGGCGTCGCCCTGCCGGTAGAGCGTCTCCGCGGCGGCGGCGTGGCCGTCCGGAAGCGCGGTCAGCAGCAGCGCCCGCGCCGCGTCGTCGGCCGTCCAGCCGGGCGGGTCGGGCAGCGGCCCGCGCCCGCACCGCCGGGCCGCGGTGGCGAAGAACCGCCCGATGGCCGTGGGTTCGGTCGCGACGCGGCGCAGCGCCGCGTCCAGCCACTGCGGATCGGGTACGCCCCGCAGCGCGGCGCGCAGTCGGTCGGGTGTCATGCCGTCTCCCCTCTGCCGGGTGGAAGGTGGTGGGTCACCGCCCCTCGCCGCGCGAGGCGGCGGTGCGCAGGAAGTCCAGTGAGCGGGCGGCGACGGCCGGGGCGGCGTGCGAGTGCCGGGGCAGTTCCACAGCCACCAGCCCGCGGTAGCCGGCGTCGGCCAGGGCGCGCAGCACCGGCGGGAAGTCGATCTCGCCGGTGCCGAACTCCAGGTGCTCGTGCACACCCCGGCGCATGTCGTCGATCTGCACGTTGACCAGATGCTCGGCGACCCCGGTCACGCACTGCGGCACCGGCAGCGGCTCCAGGCAGCGGCAGTGTCCGATGTCGAGCGTGATGCCGAAGCCGGGCGGCGCGCCGAGCGCCTCGCGCAGCCGCCACCACCCGGCGATGTCCTCGACGAGCATGCCCGGCTCCGGTTCGAAGCCCAGCGGCACGCCCGCCTCCGCCGCCTCCGCGCATACGACCGCGCAGCCCGCGACCAGGCGGTCGGCCGCGACGTCGGGTGGTACGCCGGGCGGGCGCACGCCGGCCCAGAAGGAGACCGCCTCCGCGCCCAGGTCGGCGCCGACCCGGACGGCCCGGCGCAGGAACTCCACCCGCCGGGACGGGTCGTCGTGCAGCAGCGTCGGCGCGTGCTTGTGGCGCGGGTCGAGCAGGTACCGGGCACCGGTCTCGACCACCACGGCGAGCCCGAGCGCGTCCAGGCGGCGGCGTACGGCGGCGACCCGGCGGGCCAGCCCGGGGGCGAACGGGTCCAGGTGGTCGTGGTCGAGGGTGAGCGCGACGCCCACGTACCCGAGGTCGGCGATCACCGCCAGCGCGTCGCCGAGCCGGTGGTTGGCGAAGCCGTTGGTGCCGTACCCGAAGCGCAGCGCGCCCGGCCCGGGCAGCGGGCCGGCGGCGGCCCGGGGGGCCGGAGCGGCGGTCATGTCGGTGAGATCAGTCGGGCCAGGCGGCGGCCGAGCGGGGCGGCGCCGGCCACGGCGAGGCCGAGCAGACGGGCCCCGGCGCGGGCGGTCAGCGCGCCCTGCAACGCGGGCAGCCCGGTGATCCCCGCGCCCACCGCGGCCCGCACCCGGGCCGGTGACGGGTCGGCCAGCACCCGGGCCTGCGCCCGGCCGTACCGGGCGGCGTAACCGGCGGCCAGCACCGCCGGCACCAGCTCCCCGAGCCGAAGGAAGGGCCCCCTCTTAACGCATCCGGTAGAGGAGGGGGCCCCGCTTAACACGGTGGGCCGGGCCGGGGTGGTGAGCGCGATCAGCGCGGTGCCGGCGAGCGTGAGGCCCGGCAGCCGCCGGTCCGCGCCGGTCACCTCGCGGCGGGACAGCGCGGTCACGGTCCAGGTGTGCGCGGCGACCGTCAGCGCGGCCGGTAGCGCCCGGACCACCCGCCCGCCGCTCGCGCCGAGCAGCACGTCCAGCCCCCGGCAGGCGGCCATCACCGCCGGGCCGGCCGCGGTGTTCTTCGCGCGCAGGTCGTACCCCCAGATGGTGGCCGCGAGCGGGAGCGCGACAGCGGCTGCCCGGCGGCCCCCGGCGGCGGTGGCGACGGCCAGCCCGGCGGCGGTCAGGCCGGACGCGACGCCGAGCGCGACGGCCGGGCGCACCCGGCCGGACGGGATCGGCCGCTCCGGCCGCTCGACCGCGTCCAGCCGCCGGTCCGCCCAGTCGTTGGCGGCCATCCCGGCCCAGTAGAGCAGCACCGACGCGCCGGCCAGAGCCGGTGTACGCGGGCCGAGCGCACCGGCCGCCGCCGCGCCGGACAGCACGTCCCCCGGTACGGACAGCGCGGCCGGTGCCCGCACCAGCTCGGCCAGGTCGGCCAGGCGGGTCACGGCGTCACCCGGGCGTGCAGGCCGGCGACGAAGTCCCGCAGCACCGTCCACTGTTCACCGAGCGCGTGACCGGTCGCGCCGAGCGGATCCTTGAAGAAGAACGCCAGCTCGGTCAGCGGGCCGTGGCGGCCGGCGGCGTGCGCGGCGGCGGTGAGCCGGGCCAGGTCCAGCACGAGCGGCGCGGCCAGCGCCGAGTCGCAGCCGTGCCAGGTGAACTCCATCCGCATGCCGGTGCCGAGGAAACCGGCGAACGTGACCAGGTCCCAGGCGGTCTTGAAGTCGCCCAGTTCCTCGACGTACTCGATCCGGGTGTGGCCCTGCGGCAGGTAGCCGAGCGTCTCGGCGAGCACCCGCTGCTTGCTGCCCACCTTCGCGGCGTTGGCGGCCGGGTCGGCGAGCGTGGCGCCGTCGCCGCCGCCGAGCAGGTTCGTGCCGGACCAGGAGCGCACGGCCAGGTGCCGCATCGCGAACATCGGCGCGAGCACCGACTTGAGCAGCGTCTCGCCGGTCTTGCCGTCGTGCCCGGCGTACGGCAGCTTCCGTTCGGCGGCGAGCGCGGCCAGGGCCGGTAGGCGGGCACCTGTGGACGGGGTGAAGTCCACGTACGGGCAGCCGGCGGTGAACGCCGCGTACGCGTATCCGGAGCTGGGCGGCAGCACGTCGGCCGGGCCGGTCAGCGCGTCCCGCAGCGCGGCCGGGTCGCTGTGGGCCGGGTGCGGGGCGGGCGCCGGTTCGGTGGCGGCGACGTTGACCACCACCACCCGGTCCAGCCCGTGCCGGGTGCGGAACCCGGTCAGGTCGCGCACCACTGCGGCGATCCGTTCGCCCTGGTCGCCCTCGGTCGGCGCGGGCCGCAGTGCCGCCTCGACGGCGGCCAGGTCGGGCGCCACGGCGTCGGCCAGCCGGGCGGGTAGTACCCCGGCGGCGGCGAGCGCCTCGGCGCGTTTGGTGAGCGGGGTGGCGACCACGTCGTGGCCGCCGAAGACGAGATCGGCGAAGCCCGGCAGCGCGGGCCCGCGCAGGTCGGGCAGCTCGGTCACGCAGCCGGTCGGCGCGGTGAGCCCGGCCCGCAGGGCCAGCCCGCCGACCACGGCGGTGGTGGCGACCGAGCCGCGCGCACCCACCAGCCAGACACCCGTACGCATTCGCGCTACCTCCCCAGGTAAAGGCCGGTCCGCCGGTGCGGCCGGGGAATCCCGGTCCGGCCGCACCGGAGGGCCGTGCTGGTCGTGCCGGCGGATACCGGCGGCACGCTCCCCGGAGCCGGCCTCGTCCCCGCCGCGGGGCGCAACCGCGGCGGGCCCTCGCCGGCCGGCGCCGGTGAGTGTCGGCGAACCCCGCAGGGTCCGCCTCGGGTCAGGCGGAAGCTTCGGCCAGAGCGGGCTCCACCTCCGTCCAGGCGGCCCGCTCGGCCGAGCGGGTCACCGCGTCGAGCACGAGCTGGACCTGAAGCGCGTCGGCGAACGACGGGGCCGGGTCGGCGCCGGTGGCGACCGCCTCGACGAAGTCGCGCGCCTGGTGGGTGAAGGAGTGCTCGTAGCCGATGATGTGGCCGGGCGGCCACCACGCACCCAGGTACGGGTGGTCCGGCTCGGTCACCAGGATCCGGCTGAAGCCCTGCTCGGCGGCGGGCCGGGTGGCGTCCAGGAACTCCAGCTCGTTGAGGCGTTCCAGGTCGAACACGACGCTGCCGCGCGAGCCGTTGATCTCGACCCGCAGGGCGTTCTTGCGGCCGGTGGCGAACCGGGTCGCCTCGTACGTGGCCAGCGCTCCCCCGTCGAGCCTGGCCACGAACACCGCCGCGTCGTCCACTGTCACCTGTCCCATCGCGCTGCCGTTGCCGTCGGCCTGCGCGGCCAGGCCGCTCGACCCGGCGACGAGTGGACGCTGTCGCACGAACGTCTCGGTGAGCGCGCTGACCCCGGTGACGAGCTGACCCGTGACGTACTGGGTCAGGTCGATGATGTGCGCGCCGATGTCGCCGAGCGCGCCGGAGCCCGCCCTGTCCTTCTGCAACCGCCACACCAGCGGGAACTGCGGGTCGACGATCCAGTCCTGGAGGTAGGTCGCCCGGACGTGCCGGATCTCGCCGATCCGCCCGTCGGCCACCAGCTGCCGCATCAGGGCGACAGCGGGCACCCGCCGGTAGTTGAAGCCGCACATCGCGCGTACCCCGGACTCGCGTGCCCGGGCCGCGGCCTCGGTCATCTCCCGGGCCTCGGCGACGCTGTTGGCCAGCGGCTTCTCGCACAGCACGTGCTTGCCCGCGGCGAGCGCGGCGAGTGCGATCTCGCGGTGGCTGTCCCCCGGCGTGCAGATGTCGACCACGTCGATCTCGTCGGACTCGACGAGCCGCCGCCAGTCGGTGGTGTGGCCGTCCCAGCCGAGCCGGTCGGCGGCCTCGGCCACCTTCGGCTCGTCCCGGCCGCAGACGAGCGCCATCCGCACCCGCGCCGGCAGGTCGAACACCCGGTTCACGGTGCGCCACGCCTGGGAGTGCGCGGCGCCCATGAACGCGTAGCCGACCATGCCGACCCGCAGGATGCTGTCGTGACTGGACAAGGTGGGTCTCCCCCCGTGTGTCAGAACCCGAGCTTCAGGTAGTCGCTCGCGTTCTCCTTGGTGATCGTCTCGGAGGCGAGCACGATCTCCTTCGGTACCTGGAGTTCGACCAGGTCGGACATGCCCTTGCCCTGGCCGATCAGGCGGGCCAGGGAGATGGCCGAGGAGGCCATCGACGGGCTGTAGGTGACTGTGGCCTTGAGGACCGTGTTGTCGGCGGCGATGTCCTCCATGGCCTTCTTGGAGCCGGCTCCGCCGACCATGAAGAATTCCTTGCGGTTGGCCTGGTTGACCGCCGCGAGCACGCCGATGCCCTGGTCGTCGTCGTGGTTCCAGACCGCGTCGATCTTCGGCAGCGCCTGGAACAGGCCGGTGGCGGCCTGCTGACCGGAGTCGACAGTGAACTCGGCCGGCCGCCGGTTGGCGACCTTGAACCCGTACGAGGCGAGCGTGTCGGCGAACCCCTTCGAGCGTTCCTGGGTCAGCTCCAGCGACTCGATGCCGGGGATCTCGCCGATCACCGGGTTGCTCACGCCCTTGGCCTTGAGCTGCTCAGCGATGTAGGTGGCGGCGGCCACCCCCATGCCGTAGTTGTCGCCCTTGATCTGAAGCCGGTAGGCGCGCGCGTCCGGGAAGGCCCGGTCCAGGTTGACCACCGGGATGCCGGCCTTCATCGCCTCCAGGCCGAACGCGTTGAGCTCCTTGCCGTCGTGCGGCAGCAGCACGATCACGTCCGGCTTCTGCGAGATCAGCGTGGACAGCGCCGCCCGCTGGGCCGCCGCGTCCGCGCCGGCCTCGACCGACTTCAGCTCCACGTCCTGGTACGCCCCGGCCTGCGCCTTGGCGTTGTTGGTGATGGCGGCGATCCAGCCGTGGTCGGCGGCCGGGGCGGAGAAGCCGATGCTCACCTTCTTGCCCGGCTCGATGTTGGCGCCGGAACCGGCCGCCTTGGTCTGCGCCTCGGTCGGGCTCTGCTCGTTGCTGGTGCAGCCGGCGAGCAGCACCCCGGCGGAGACGGCGGCCCCGCCGAAGAGAAGCCGGCGGCGGGACAGGTCATGGCGCGGTGTACTCATGACGCCTCCTGAAATGAGGTGGTGGGGTGGTTTCGGGTGTGGCGGGCCGGACCACAGTCGGTACGACGGCAGCCGGGATGTGCGCGATGGGGTCAGGTGGTGGTGGCCCGGTTGCGGGCCAGGAACTGGGTCAGGCTGCCGAACTGCACCTGCTGGACCAGGACGGCGGCGACGATGATGCCGCCCTTGACCATGTTCTGGGCCTCGGCGGACAGGTTGTTGATGGCGAACAGGTTGGTGATGGTGGAGAAGATGATCACCCCGAGCAGGGAGCCGATGATCGTGCCCCGCCCGCCGCTGAGCAGCGTGCCGCCGATGATCGCGGCGGCGATCGCGTCCAGCTCGTAGAGGTTGGCCATCGCCGCCTGTGCGGAGGTGGCCTGCGCGGTCAGCATGACCGCGGCGATGCCGCAGCACAGGCCGGAGAGCGCGTAGAGGAGCACGGTGTGCCGGCGGACGTTGATGCCGGCGAGCCGGGCCGCCTCCGGGTTGCCGCCGACCGCCACCGTCCGGCGGCCGAACGTGGTCCGGTTCAACAGCACCCAGCCGGCCGCCACCACCGCCACCAGGATGTAGACCAGCAGCGGGATGCCCAGCACGTTCGTGCTGGCGATGCCGTTGATGAACGTGTTGCCCGACACCTGGGTCTGCTTGTCGGAGATCTCCGCCGCCAGCCCCCGGGCGGCGACGAGCATGGCGAGCGTGGCGATGAACGGCACCAGCCGCCCGTACGAGACGAGCAGCCCGTTCACCACGCCGACGGCGAGCCCGACGGTGAGCGCCGTGAAGATCATGCCGCCCGCGCCGTAGCTCTGCGTGGCGACTGTGGTGCACCAGACCCCGGCGAGCGCCACGATCGCGCCCACCGACAGGTCGATGCCGCCGCCGATGATCACGAACGTCATGCCGACTGTGACCACGCCGACCACCGACGCCAGCTTGAGGATGGTGAGCGTGTTGCCCCACACCCAGTTCGGGTCGCCGTAGAGATCGGGGCGGGTCAGGATGCCGATGACCACCAGCACGACCAGCGTGGCCAGCAGGCCGAGGTTGCGCTTGACGCCCTCCCCGCCGTCGCCGCGCCACCAGGAGAGCTTCGCCGGCGCGCCGGCCTTGGCGGTCTCCGCCCGCTCCACCGGCGGCGACTGCGCGGGCAGGGCGGATTCTGTCACTTCGCTCATGCCGGTGCGCCTTCCATGAGGGACCCCGCCATGACGAGGTCGAGCACGGTGTTCTCGTCCAGTTCGCCGGCCGGGGCCTCGCGGACCACCCGGCCCTCCCGCATCACCAGCACCCGGTCGGCCAGGCCCAGCACCTCGGGCACCTCGCTGGAGACCAGCAGCACCCCGACGCCACGGGCGGCCAGATCGCGGATCACCTGGTACAGCTCGGCGCGGGCGCCCACGTCCACGCCCCGGGTCGGCTCGTCGAGCAGCAGCAGCCGGGTGTCCCCGAGCAACCACCGCCCGACCACCACCTTCTGCTGGTTGCCGCCGGACAGCGTGCGCACCGGCCGGCGTACGTCCCGGGGACGCAGCTCCAGCGACGCGGCGATCCGGTCCGCCTCGGCCCGTTCCCGGCTGGTGTCGGTGAAGCCGAGGCGGGCGTACCTGCTGAACGTGGCGAGCGTGACGTTGCGGTAGATCGGTTCGCCGAGCAGCAGCGCCTGACTCTTGCGCTCCTCCGGCGCCATGCCCATCCCGGCCCGTACCGCCGCGCCGACACTGCCGGGACGCAGCGCCCGGCCGTCCACCCGGACCGTCCCGGCCTGCGCCCGGCGCGCGCCGAAGATGGTCTCCAGCAGCTCCGAGCGTCCCGAGCCGACCAGCCCGGCGATGCCGACGATCTCCCCCGCCCGGACCCCGAGCGAGACGTCGGCGAACTCGCCGTGCCGGGTCAGCCCCTCCACCCGCAGCAGTTCCGCACCACCCCCGTGGTCGGCCGGGCGCTGCGGGAAGACGTACTCGATGGTCCGCCCGGTCATCCGGGCGACCAGGTCGCGGGTCGGCGTCTCGCGGGCCGGCAGGCTCGCCGCCGTGGTCCGGCCGTCCTTGAGTACGGTGACCCGGTCGCCGATCTCGCGGATCTCCTCCAGCCGGTGCGAGATGTAGATGACCGCGATGCCCTGCGCGGTGAGTTCCCGGATGATCCGGAACAGGTTCGCCACCTCGTCGTGTGCCAGCACCGCGCTCGGCTCGTCCATGATGATCAGCCGGGCCTCGTGCGACAGCGCCCGGGCCATGCTGACGATCTGCTTGCCCGCCGCGGGCAGGTGCCGCACCAGCCGTCCCGGCGGGATCTCCGGGTGGCCGAGCCGGGCCAGGATCTGCCGGGTACGCCGGGCCATGTGCCCCCGCCGGACGAAGCCGAACCGGCGCGGCTCGTGGCCGAGGAACGCGTTCTCCGCCACCGACAGGTCGTCGACCAGGTCGAGTTCCTGGTAGATGGTGGCGATGCCGGCGCGCATGGCGGCCTGCGGGTTGGCGAACGACGCCGCCTCACCGCGCCAGACCACTTCGCCGGAGTCCGGCCGGTGCACCCCGGCCAGCACCTTGATGAGTGTGGACTTGCCGGCGCCGTTCTGCCCCAGCAGGCAGTGCACCTCTCCGGCCCGTACCTCCAGTTGCACGCCGTCGAGCGCGCGTACCCCCGGGAAGGTCTTGACCACGTCGGTGAGACGCAGCACCACCTCGCCCGCGACGGTGTCGGCGGGCGCCTCGACGAGCGGCTCTCCGGTGTCGCTCATGTTGCCTCCCCGAACGCGAGGTCGCTGGCCAGCACGGCCGCGCCGGCGACGCCGGCGCGCGGGCCCAGCTCGGACAGGACGACCGGCAGGTTGCCGGTGGCCAGCGGCAGCGAGCGGCGGTAGACCACGCTGCGGATCTCGGCGAGCAGGATGTGGCCGAGCTGGGCGAGCCCGCCGCCGATGACGATCATCGACGGGTTGGTGAAGCTGACCAGCCCGGCCAGTACGCTGCCGACCCGACGGCCGCCGTCGCGGATGAGCTGGATGCAGGTGACGTCCCCCTCGATCGCCCCCTGCGCCACGTCCAGCGCGGTCACCACACCCCGGGCGGCCAGCCGCTCGCCCAGCGCCGGGGACACCTCGGCGCGGGCCGCGACTGTCGCCTCCCGGGCCAGCGCGGCACCGCTGAACACGGCCTCCAGGCAGCCGAGGTTGCCGCAGGAGCACATCGGACCGTTCGGGTCGACCTGGATGTGGCCGATGTCCCCGGCGCAGCCGTCGGTGCCCCGGTAGACCTCGCCGTGCAGGTAGATACCGCAGCCGATACCGGTGCCGATCTTGATGAACAGGAAGTCGTCGACGGAGTGGGCCACGCCGCCGTGCCGCTCCCCGATCGCCATGATGTTGACGTCGTTGTCGACGACCGCCGGGCAGCCGTGCTCGCGGGTGAGCAGTTCGCGGACCGGGAACCGGTCCCACCCCGGCATGATCGGCGGGGAGACCGGCACGCCGTCGCGGAAGCTGACCGGCCCCGGCACGCCGATGCCCACCGCGTCGAGCCGCTCGTACGCGCCGTCCACCTTGGCCTTGTGCAGCAGCTCGTTGACCCGCTGGAGCGTCACCTTCGGGCCGGAGCGGATGTCGGCGGCCTCGGTGTAGGCGGCCACCGTCTCCAGCCGGCCGTTGACCACCTCCACGTCGATCGAGCTGGCGCCCAGGTCGACGGCGGCGAACCGCAGGTGCGGGCTCAGCTCGACGAGGGTGGAACGCCGCCCGCCGCGGGAGGCGGCAAGCCCGGCCTCGGCGACGTATCCGAGGGAGACGAGGCGTTCCAGCTCGGCGAGCAGGCGCGGGCGGGGCATCTGGAGCCGGTCGCCGAGCTCGGCGCGGGACACCGGGCCCTCGTCCCGGAGCAGCCGCAGAAGCCGTACGTGCAGGGGGTCGACCGTCCGCACCGGCAGTCACCTCCGCATCGGAAGTCCGTCACATCGACGACGGCGATGTGTTGTGTCCGACACAGTAGGAGCCTTCCGGGCCGCATGTCCATAGCTTCGGCACGTCTGATGCAAACTTTTGTCCATACGAACAAAAGCGAGTTCCGGATCATGAAAACCCGTCGCCCCGCCCGGTTGTCCGGGCGGGGCGACGCGGGGTAGTCAGCGGGGGGAGGGCGCGTTGCGCTTCTTCCGCAGCTTGCGGTCGTCGCGCAGCTCGACGTAGGGCTCCTCGTCGGCCGGGTGCCCGGCGGCGATGGCCCGGCTGCGCTCCAGCTCGGCGTCGAACTCCGCGCCCAGCAGGATGGCGACGTTGCTCAGCCACAGCCACACCAGGAAGATGATCACGCCGGCCACCGCGCCGTACGTCTTGTTGTACGAGCCGAAGTTGCTGACGTAGAGCGCGAACAGGCCGGACACCACCAGCCAGAGGACCACCGCGAGCACGCCACCGGGGCTGATCCAGCGGAAGCCGCCGTGCCGGGCGTTCGGCGAGGCCCAGTAGAGGATCGCGAACATCAGGCTCACCAGCACCAGCAGCACCGGCCACTTGGCGATGTTCCACACCGTGACGGCGGTCGAGCCCAGCCCGATCGCGTTCCCCGCCTGCTCGGCCAGCCCACCGGTGAACACCACGATCACTGCGCTGGCCAGCAGCATCACGCCGATCACCGCGGTCACGCCGAGGCGGATCGGCAGCGTCTTCCAGATCGGCCGCCCCTCCGGCACGTCGTAGATGCTGTTCGAGGCGCGCATGAACGCGGCGATGTAGCCGGAGGCCGACCAGAACGCCGCCACCAGACCGACGATCGCCGCGATGCTCGCCAGCCCGCCGGACTGGCCCGCCTGGTCGATCGCGCTCTCGATGATGCGGCGGATGTTCTCCTCCGGCACCGCCTGCCCGACGGTGTCCCGTACCCCCTCGGTGGCCCGGTCGCCGAGCAGGCCGAGCAGCGAGATCAGCACCAGTACGCCCGGGAAGATGGAGAGCACGCCGTAGTAGGTGAGCGCGGCGGCCCAGTCGGTCAGGCTGTCGTCCTGGAACTCCCGGACGGTCCGTTTGAGGGTCGCCATCCAGCCCGTGGCCGACAGGTCGGCCGGGCTGTCCGGCCCGTCGTCCGGCCCCACCGGCCCGGTGCGCTCGCGCCCGTCGCGGGCGGGAGACTCGTCGGTGGCCATCGCACCTCCCTCGTCGTCGTGTCGTCCTGCACGACATGCCCAGAGGTGGGGCCGGATAACCAGCTACCGGTAGAGCAACCTGCCCATCCGCCGGGACGCCAGCGCCAGCATCCCGGCGGTCAGCGCCACCAGGTAGGCCACGTCGAGCAGCCAGGACCAGCCGGCCTCCCCCACGCACACGCCCCGGATCAGGTGCACCGACCGGTAGAGCGGGGTCAGCTCGACCAGCCACCGCAGCACCGCCGGATAGGCCTCGGCCGGCACGAACGTGCCGGAGAAGAGGAAGAGGGTGAACTGGGCCGAGCCCATCAGGTCGAAATCCTGCCAGGTGCGCAGCAGCGTGGCGACCGTCATGCCGAGCGCCCCGAACGCGAAGCCGACCAGCACCGCCGCCGGGAACGCGACGAGCGCCCGCGTCGGGGTGGTCAGGTCCAGCGCCACCATGATCAGCAGGAACGCGGCCGAGTAGAGGCCACCCCGCGCCATCGCCCAGCCCAGCTCGCCCAGGGCGATCTCGAACGGCTGCACCGGGGTCGCGATGACCCCGTCGTACAGCTTCATGTATTTCATCTTGCCGAAGAAGTTGAAGGTGGTCTCGGCCAGCGCGCCGCTCATCGCCGACGAGGCCAGCATGGCCGGGGCGACGAACGCCGCGTAGGACACCACCCGGCCGCCGGACAGGGTGAGGTCACCGACCAGCGCGCCCACCCCGATGCCGATCGACAGCAGGTAGAGCACCGGCTCCACGAATCCGGAGACCAGCACCAGCCAGTAGGCGCTGCGCAGCGCGGTGAGGTTGCGTTCCGCCACCGCCGCCGAGCGACGCGCCCCCGTGACGCCGGCCAGCCGGGGCAGGAGGAGACCGACCACGACACCCCTTCCCTAGACGACGAGTTGACGGCGGAACGCCCGCAGGGCCAGCCACCAGCCGGCGCCGGCCCAGGCGGCGAGGTAGAGCAGGTGGCCGGCGATCGACCACTGTGGCGCGACGCCCAGGGTGGCGGCCCGGCAGAGGTCCACACCGTGCCAGAGCGGAGTGGCCCAGGCGATCGGCCGCAGCCCGGCCGGCATCGACTCGACCGGGAAGAACACCCCGGAGAAGAGCGTCATCGGGATAACCGCGAACCGGAACAGCAACGCGAGGTAGCTGTCGCTGGGCACCCACGCGCTGAACGCGAACACCGGCGCGGCGACCGCCAGGCCGAGCAGCAGGGCGACCGGTGCCACGGCCACCGCCCAGGGCGACCGCACCGCCCCGAACACGGCGGTCACCAGCAGGAACGCGAGCGTGCTGGTGACCACCCGGAACAGCACGAAGGCCAGGTGACCGGCCACGATGTCGCCGGTGCGCAGCGGCGCGGCCACCTGGGCGTGGTAGGTGCGGATCCATTTGAAGTTGCTGTGCACGGGCCAGGTCGACTCGGCGACGGCCACCTGGAAGGCGGTCGAGGCGATCAGGCCGGGCACCAACCACCACAGGTAGGGCGCGCCGCCCACGCCCTGGTCGACGTAGGCCCCGACGCCGAAGCCGAACCCGACCACCGTGAGCACCGGCAGCAGGAAGGACGAGAAGACGCCCGCCCGCCAGGTGCGCCGGTAGCCGACCAGGTAGTGCCCGAGCACCGCCACCGCCGGTATCCGCGGCACACCCGCCCCGGCCCGACCCGTCGCCGTCGTCACCCGCACCACCCCCGCCGACCTTCCTACCGGGCGGGTACGACAGGCACCAGATGATCCGCCGAGGTGGCGACGCCGAGGATGTCTGGACGCCGCCTCGCCGGGCCGGGGCCGGTCAGCGCGGGGCGAAGCGGGCGACGAACGCGCGCCAGGCGTCGGGGGCGAAGGCCAGCACCGGGCCGGCCGGGTCCTTGGAATCGCGCACGGCGATCACGCCGGGCAGGCCGTCCGCCACCTCCACACAGGCTCCGCCCTGGGCGTTGCTGCGGCTGCTCTTGCGCCAGCGGGCACTGCTCAGGTCCATGTCTCCGCCATCTCCGTCATGAGTTCGAGGGACTGCTGGTGCGACAGTGCCTCACCGCGGATCGACTCCCACACCTCGACCATCTGCCGCACGTGGTCGGCGCGGTCGATCACCTGCGCGTGGAGCTGCCCCTCCTGGTAGACGACGTCCTCGCCGTGCGGCGGGGTGGCGATCACGAACGGGCCGCTGACGCCAGGGTAGGCCCCGGCGGTGAGCGGCACAACGTGGATTCGCACCCGGGGCAGCCCCGAGCCGACCTTCACCAGGTGACGCACCTGCTCGCGCATCACCTCCGGGCCGCCGACCCGGCGGCGCAGCACGTGCTCGTCGACGACGAAGGTGAGCAGCGGGGGCCGGTCGCGGGTCAGCAGCGCCTGGCGGTCCAGCCGCGTCGCCACCTGCTGCTCCACCTCGTCCGGCGCGAACAGCCGGCCACCGCAGAGCAGCGCGCGGGCGTAGCCCTCGGTCTGCAGGAGCCCTGGCACGCAGAGCGGCTCGAACCAGCGCAGCGCGGTGGCCTCCGCCTCGATGCCGGGCCAGTCCCGGAACCACGGCACCACGGCCTCCCGGCTGATCCGCCGCTGGATGCGCTCGAAGCGCCCGTCAGCGCCGAACACCGCGTCGCAGCGGCGGGCGAAGTCGAGGCCGGGACGGCGCTCGCAGGTCTCCACCTTGGCCACCAGCGCGCCGGAGTAGCTCAGCGCCTCGGCCAACGCCGTCTGGGACATGCCGCTGGCGGCGCGGGCGAGCCGCAGCTCCTCCGCGAAGTGCTCCAGCATGGACGACAGTTCCACGGACAGCCTCCGTACATCCTCGGGACACCTGGAGCCGGCGGCCGTACGCGCTGGTCGTCGCCGCGCCGGACCTCCCACCGTAGTCGCGTCCTCAGCAGACTGTCACGCAGCGGAACCGCTCCCGGGATCGGACGGCGGGCGGAACCAGGCCGGGGGCGCCGGCGCACGACGAGGTCCGCCGGCGCCCCCATCCCACTACGACGGAGGCTCACCCATGCGCATCAGGTTCTGGCGCTGCCGGCGCCCGGCAACGCCCGCTCCGCTTCCCCGGCGTACCCCCGAGGGACGCCCGGCGTGGGCGACCGCGCCGACGGAGGCCTTCCCGGTCGACGGCCCCGGGCGTCCGGGACGGCTCACCCGCGCGCAGGAGTGGCGGGCGAACGGTGGTCGCCGACTGCCGTCGCCACGGTGCGGCGGGGAGGGCACGCGCTGATGCCGCGTCACCGCCCGCACGTCGCCGCGCGCCCGTCCTGGCGCTGCCGGATCTGCGGCGCCGCGTGGCCGTGCTCCCCGGCCCGGCTGGCGCTGCTCGGTGAGTACCGCGAGGACCGGACCGCGCTGCTGGTCTACCTCGGGACGCTTCTGTGCGAGGCCACCGACGACCTCGCCGCCGGGCGGGACGGCACCGCACCGCAGGACCTGGCCGAGCGGTTCGTCACCTGGGCCCGGGGCCGCTGACCGAGCATGGACCGGGGGCGCTCAGCCGGCCGGGGTGGGGCGGACCGGCAACAGGTCACGCTCCGCGAAGACCTTCTTGGCGACCAGGGTGGCGTTGACCGCCCTCGGCACGCCGCAGTAGACGACCGCCTGCAGCAGCGCCTCGACGATCTCCGACGGCGTCAGGCCGGCGTTGAGCGCGCCGTTGACGTGCACCTCGAGCTGGGCCTCGGCGGCGCCGAGGCCGGTGAGGATGCCGAGGGTCAGCAGCTCCCGGTCGCGGCGCGTCAGGTCGGGCCGGACGTAGAGGTCGCCGTAGGACCAGGTGACGGAACGGCGGCTCAGCTCGGGCGAGACGTCGGCGAGAGCGTCGAGGAGCCGCTGCGCGGCGTCACCGGCGGCCTCCCGTAGCGCCGCCAGCCCCCGCTCGTACTGGTCGTCTCCGGCCATGGTCATCCCTACCCCTGAACGCTCGTCCGGTCGGTCGGCCGCGGTTACCCACGGCGGCGCCGGGCAAACCCCCTCCGCCCCGCCGGGCGTCAGTCGATCAGGGTGCGGCCGGTGAGGTGCAGGAAGACGTCTTCCAGGCTGCCGCGCCGGACCAGCACACCGGCCGGGTCCAGGCCGCGTGCGGCCACCTCGGCCACCGCGGCGTCGCCGTCGGACACGTAGAGCAGGATGCGGTCGGGCAGCACCTCGACGCGCTCGCCCAGCCCGTCGAGCTTGCCGGCGAACGCCTCCTGCGAGTCACCGGCGAACCGCAGCTCGACCACCTCGCGGGTGGCGTGCCGCTCGATCAGCGCGCGGGGCGAGCCCTCGGCGACGATCCGGCCGCCGTCCATCACCACCAGGCGGTCGCAGAGCTGCTCCGCCTCGTCCATGTAGTGGGTGGTCAGCACCAGCGTCACGCCCTGCTGCCTCAGCCGGAACAGCCGCTCCCAGACCAGGTGCCGGGCCTGCGGGTCGAGGCCGGTGGTGGGCTCGTCGAGCAGCACGATCTCCGGGTCGTTGACCAGCGCGCGGGCGATGGTCAACCGTCGCTTCATGCCGCCGGACAGCGGGTCGACCCTGCTCTCGGCGCGCTCGGTGAGCTGGACGAAGTCGAGCAGCTCGCCGGCGCGCTCGCGGGCCACCCGGCGCGGGATGCCGAAGTAGCGCGCGTAGGTGGTGAGATTCTCCCGGACGGTCAGCTCCGGATCGAGGCTGTCGAGCTGCGGACAGACGCCGAGCCGGGCCCGTATGGCCGGGCCGTCGCGCACCGGGTCGAGCCCGAGGATGCGCAGCTCGCCGCCGGACGGCGGGGAGATGCAGCCGATCATGCGCATGGTGGAGGACTTGCCCGCGCCGTTGGGGCCGAGGAAGCCGAACGCCTCGCCGCGGCGCACCTCGACGTCGATGCCGTCGACGGCGGTGAAGTCGCCGAACCGCTTCACCAGCCCCCGTGCCTGGATGAGTGGTTGCCCGATGGTCACCGGCCGACCCTAACCGCCCGGTCCGACACCCCCGCGCGTCCGCACGTTGCGTGACGATCGCTACCGTAAGTAACCGACTCATTCCATCGTTGGAAGCGGGCCTAACTCACCATAGTGGAGCGATCCACGAACATGCGTTCGCCTTTGTGGCAGAACAATTGTGAAATCGATTCGAAAAGGGTTTGCGGTGAGTGAGCAAAGGCTCATTCCATCACTCCACGCAATCACGACCGGCAATGTTCGCATCATGTGCGCCATTCGCGTATCGTGCCCCCTCGTGCCACCCGTTCGCCCCTCCGACTCCACTCCCCCGTCACCCCGTACGCCCACCGGCGGGCGACCGGGGTCCGACGTGGACCCCGACGTGGTGTCGCTGCCGCCGGACGAGGGCAGCGTGGGCGGCCCCGAGTGGGCCGACGACGGGCCGGGCGAGAGCGAAAGCCAGAAGGAACAGACCCCGGAACAGGCCCACCAGGACGCCCGCGAACTGGCCGCCCGATTCGAGGAGGAGAAGCCGGGACGGGTGCTCGCCGGGCCGGTCGGTGTCCTCTTCACCGGCATCACCGTCGCAGTCGGTCTGCTGACGCTCTGGCAGGTGTTCTTCCCGCTCGCCCAGGGCAGCAAGTATTACCTGATCTTCTTCCTGGCCGGCGTACTGCCGATGGTGTTCCTCGCGTACCCCTCGGGGGTGCGGCTGCGGCGCACGGCGACCGGCACGGACGACCGGCGCGGACCCACGCCCGTGGACTGGCTGCTGGCCCTCGCGGCGCTCGTGGTCTGCCTCTACCCGGTGCTGCCGGTCACCATCGGCGCCGGTGGCGGCGGGTACGACGCCTTCCTCGACCGGCAGGGCCTGCTGGATCCGCTGGACGTGGCGTTCGGCACCGGGCTGCTGCTCCTGCTGCTGGAGGCGTGCCGGCGTACCACCGGATGGATCCTGCCGGCGGTCTGCGTGCTGTTCCTCGGGTACGGCTACTACGGCGGGCTGCTGCCGCAGTCCTGGCCGGTGGCGCACGCGGGGCTCGACTTCGGGCAGCTCGTCGACGCGTTCTACAACTCCGACAGCGGCTTCTACGGCACCCCGCTGGATGTGGCCGCCTCGTACATCGTGCTGTTCACGATCTACGGCGCGGTGCTCGACCTGTCCGGCGCGGGCCGGTTCTTCGTGGAGCTGTCCGCCGCCGCGTTCCGCCGCTCCCGGACGGCCGCCGGGCGCACCGCTGTCGCCTCGGGTTTCCTGCTCGGCACCGTCTCCGGCTCCGGCGCCGCCACCACCGTCAGCATCGGCGCGGTGACCTGGCCGATCCTGCGCCGCGCCGGCTACCCGGCCGAGCGGGCGGGCGGCATGCTCGCCGCCGCGGGCGTGGGGGCGATCCTGTCGCCGCCGACGCTCGGCGCCGCCGCGTTCATCATCGCCGAGTACCTGGGCGTGTCCTACCTCCAGGTGCTCGGCTGGGCCACGGTGCCGACGATCCTGTACTACCTGGGCATCCTGCTCTCCGTCGAGATCGACGCCCGGCGCTCCGGCGTGCGGCCGGTGGTCATCGACACCGGCTCGGCGTGGCGGCTGCTGGCCCGCTTCGGCTACCACTTCCTCTCGCTCTTCGTGATCATCGTGGTGCTGGCACTGGGCGCGTCGGCGATGCGCGCGGTGGTCATCGCCACCGCGCTCGCGGCCGTGCTGTCCTTCCTGGACCGGCGGCACCGCCTCACGCCGGCCCGGCTGGTGACGGCGCTGCGCGACGGCGTACGCGGGGTGCTCGCGGTGAGCGCCGTCTGCGCCGCGGCCGGGATCATCACCGCCACCACCACGAAGACCGGCCTCGGGCCGCAGGCCGCCGCGCTGCTGATCGACGGCGCGCAGGCGGTCAGCTCGGAGCCGGCCGTGGTGCTGGCGCTGACCGCGGTGCTCGCCGCCGTCGCGCTCAGCCTGCTCGGCCTCGCCGTGCCGGTCACCGCCTCGTTCGTCATCGGCTGGGTGATCATCGGCCCGGCGCTGCTCAACCTGGGCGTCGAAGCGCCCGCCGCGGCCATGTTCGTCTTCTACTTCGCGGTGCTGTCCGAGGTCTCGCCGCCGACCGCGCTCGCAGCGGTCGCCGCCGCCGCGGTCACCGGCGGCCGGCTGGTGCCGACCATGTGGCAGACCCTGCGGTACGCGCTGCCGGCGTACCTGATCCCGCTGGCCTTCGTGATCACGCCGACCGGCCTCGGGCTGCTCGGCATCGGCGGGCCCGGGCGGATCGTCACGGCCGGCCTCGTGTCGGCGCTGGGCGTGGCCGTGCTGGCGGTCGCGGCCGGCGGCTGGCTGCCCGGTGTGGGCCCGGCCGGCGTACCGGAGCGGATCGTCGGCGCGATCGCCGGACTGGTGCTGCTCTGGCTGGAACCGCTGCCCATGGCGATCGGCGCGGCGCTCGCCGCGCTCGCGGTCGCGGGCGTGTACGTCCGACGTGGCGCCGCCGGGCACGCCGGCCGCCCGGCGGTCGAAGAATCCGTGGACCTTGGGGAGGAGAGAGAGTGGGACGGATCGATGCGAGGATAGTGGCGGGCGTCGGGGCACTTGTCCTGGTCGCCGCCGGTGCCACCGGCTGCGGGGGCCGTCAGGACGGCGCGGCGGAGGACGACGCCGCCCGCGAGGTCAGCTGCAAGGTCACCAAGGACACCCGGGTCGGCATCGCCACCGGCAACGCCACGGGCGTCTACTACGTGGTCGGCAACGCGCTCGCCGGCGAGCTGAGCAAGACCACCGACGGCAAGCTCACCGGGACGGCCGCCGAGACCGGCGCCTCGGTGCAGAACGTCGAGCAGCTCGTCGCCGGCCAGTACGACGTGGCGTTCTCGCTGTTCGACACCGCTGTCAACGCTGTGCAGGGCAAGGGGAGCTTCACCGCGCCGCAGCCGGTGAAGGCGCTGGCCCGGATCTACGACAACTACACGCAGGTGGTGGTCCGCGCCGACGCGGGGATCACGTCGGTGGCCGACATGAAGGGCAAGAAGGTCTCCACCGGCTCGCCCAAGTCCGGTACCGAGGTCATCGCCAACCGGCTGCTCACCGCCGCCGGGCTGGACCCGGCCAAGGACATCCAGGCGCAGCGGCTGGATCTCACCAAGACCGTCGACGGCATGAAGGACGGCAGCATCGACGGCTTCTTCTGGTCCGGCGGCGTGCCGACCGGCGGCGTCACCGACCTGTTCACCACGTCCGGCGACAAGGTGAAGTTCGTCGACATCAGCCCGCTGCTGCCGAAGATGGCCGAACTGAACCCGGCGTACCAGGCGGGCACCATCGGCAAGGACACCTACCGGACCCCGGCCGACGTGCCCACCATCGTGGTGCCGAACGTGCTGCTGGTGCGCGACAACCTGGACGCCGACGTGGCCTGCGCGATCACCCGGACGGTCTTCGACTCCAAGGACGCCCTTGCCCAGGCGAACCCGGCGGCGAAGGGCATCGAGCTGGGCAACGCCCGCAAGACCGACCCGGTGCCGCTGCACCGAGGCGCGGAGCGGGCACTGAGCGACCTCGGCGCGAGCTGACCCGAACGGGCCGGGCCCGGACGCGCGTCCGGGCCCGGCCCGCCGACCCGACCCGGAGACCCCCGTGCCGCTGCCCCACCCGGCTCGCGTACGCCGGCATCACCGCTCCGCGGACCGCACCGGACGCCTCCGCTCGGTCCGCATCCAACTGCTGGCGCCGATCCTGGTGGCCACCGCCGGGCTGGTCGTGCTGGGGGCGGCGCAGACCGACGCCGCGCTCGACGCGTCCGCCGACGCCGACCGGGCCCGCGTGCTGGCCGGCACCGCAACCGCGACCGTACGGCTGGTGCACGAGCTGGAACGCGAGCTGGGCGAGACGGCCGCGTTGCGCCAGCGCGGCGGTACGTCCGGCCGCCCGCTCGTGGACGCGCAGCGCCGCCGGGTCGACACGGCGGTGGAGCGCTACCGCTCGGCGCAGGATGACGCGCGCCGGGCCGCCCCGGATCTGGCCGGGGTGCTGGACGACGCGCGGGGGCGCCTGGCGCAGCTCGCGCCCACCCGGGACCTGGCGCTGGCCGGTGAGCGCGGCGACCCGGCGTACGTGTCGCTCGTGGAGTCGCTGCTCGCGGTCGCGGACGCGCTGCCCAGTCAGCTCCGCGACGCCGACCTGGCCAACCAGGCACGCGAGGTGGCAGCGGTGGCCGCCCAGGAGCACCTGTCGGCGCTGGAGCGCGACCTGCTGCGGGCGGTGTTCGTCCGGGGTGGACTGCAAAGTGGCGAACTGGCCCGGCTGGGCCGGCTGCGGGGTGCCCGGGAGCAGCGGCAGGCCGAGTTCCTGCGGATCGCCTCCGGCCCGGCGAACAAAGCCTGGTACCGGCTGGTCGACGGCACCGACGTGACCACGGCCCGCCGGATGAGTGACGCCGTGCTCGACTCCGACGGCGCGCCAGGCACGGTGAAGACCGACGGTGACGCCTGGTACGTGGCGCAGAGCGGCGCGATCCGCCGGTACAACCTGCTCGGCCGGGATCTGACCGACGGGCTGGACCGGGACGCGGCGGACCTGGCCGGGGCGGCCCGGCTGCGTGCGGTGCTGACCGCCGGCGCGACGAGCACCGTCGCGCTCGGCTCGCTCGTCACCGCCGTGCTGCTGGCGGTACGCACCAGCCGCCGGCTGCGCCGGCTGCGGGTGGCCGCGCTCACCATGGCGAACCGGGAGCTGCCGGAACGGATCACCGCGATCGCGGCGGGCGAGCGGACCCCGGCGGAGGGCCCGGCGACCCGGATGACCGACGGGATCCGCCGGGGCCGGGACGAGGTGGCGCAGGTCGCCGAGGCGTTCGACACGGTGAACCGGGCCGCGTTGCGGCTGGCCGGGCAGCAGGCCGAGTTGCGGCTGGACGTGACCCGGATGGCGGAGGCCCTGGCCCGGCGCATCCGTACGCTCATCACCCGGCAGCTGCGGCTGCTCGACGACTTCGAGCGCGAGGAGACCGACCCGGACGCGCTGGCCCGGCTGTTCGCGCTGGATCACCTCGCCGCGCGGTTGCGCCGCAACGGAGAGAACCTGCTGGTGCTCGCCGGTGGCGAACCCGGCCGCGGGCACGAGGGCGCGTTGCTGCTGGACGACGTGGTCCGGGCGGCGGCCTCCGAGATCGAGGACTACCCGCGGGTGGAGATCGACGTACCGACCGCGGCGGTGCACGGCACGGCGGCCGGCAACCTGGTGCACCTGCTGGCCGAGCTGCTGGAGAACGCCACCGTCTACTCGCCACCCGACGCCCGGGTGCTCGTCGACGGCCGGCGCACAGTCGACGGGCTGGTGCTGCGCGTCCACGACCAGGGCATCGGCGTCAGCGAGAGCCGGCTGACCGAGATCAACGAGCGGCTGGCCGCGCCGGCCACGCTGTCCAGCGCCGCGGCGGGCAGCATGGGCCTGCACGTGGTGGCCCACCTGGCCGCCCGGCACGGGATCCGGGTGCAGTTGCACAACCCCGGCACCGGCACGGTCGCGCAGGTCGACGTACCGGAATCGGTGCTGACCCGGGTCGACTCGGTGGCGCCCCGGCCGGTCGCGGAGCGGCGACCGCGCGCCGCGGCCTGGTTCAAGTCCGGGCCCGCCGCACGGCCGGCGGCCGGCGGCCGCAGCCTCGTCACCAGCGCCACGACCGTCGGCCCGGTGCGCGGCGTCGCCGCCGTCCGCACGCCCGGAGGCGCGTTGCCGGTGCCGAGCGCGGCGCGGATCCGGCCGGTGAGCGTGCCGCCGGCGCCCGTCCCCACCACCGCCGCCGGGCTGCCCCGGCGGCAGGTGGGCGGCCACCTGCCCCAGCCGATGCCGGACGCCACCGCGCCGCCGCCGGCCACCGACCTGCTCGACCCCGACGTGGTACGTGCCCGGCTGTCCGCCCTCGCCGAGGGGGTGGCCAGCGCGACCCGCCGTGCCCCGAACACCACCACACCCAACGGGAGAAGACCATGACCTCACCGTCCTCCGCCGGTCTGGACTGGCTGCTGGCGAACTTCGCCGAGCAGGTGCCGGACGTCTCGCACGCGCTCGCGGTCTCCGAGGACGGGTTGCGGCTGGCCTCCTCGCCGGACCTCTCCCCCGACCAGGTCGACCAGCTCGCGGCGGTGATCAGCGGGCTGGCGAGCCTGACCGTGGGCGCGGCCCGCCTGATGTCCGCCGGCCGGGTACGCCAGCAGATCGTGGACATGGACGGCGGGGTCATGCTGGTGATGGCGGTGGGTGAGCGGGCGCTGCTCGGCGTGCTGGCCGCGCCGGGCTGCGACCTGGGCCAGATCGGCTACGAGACGGCGACGCTGGTGCAGCGGGTGGCGGAGGCGCTGGAACCGGCGGTCCGGCGGTGACCGGCCGCCCGCTGCGGCTGCTGGCCGCGCTGATGACGGCGGTGCTGGTGGCCGGCTGCGCGGCCGAGGACTCCGCCCCCCAGGCGTGGCACGGCGGGCGGATCTTCCTGGCCACCGGCAACACCACCGGCGTCTACTACCAGCTCGGCGGCGGGTACGCCGACCTGATCACCCGCCACCTGCCCGGGTACGAGGCGCGGGCGGAGCCGACCGGCGCGTCGGTGGAGAACATCACCCGGGTGGCGAGCGGCGACATGGAGATCGCGTTCAGCCTGGCCGACACGGCGGCGGACGCGGTCGACGGGCGCGGGGCGTTCGACAAGCAGCCGCAGCCGGTACGCGCGCTGGCCCGGGTCTACAGCAACTACACGCACGTGATCGTCCGCGCCGACGGCAAGATCGGCAGCTTCGCCGACCTGCGCGGCAAGCGCATCTCCACCGGTTCGCCGAAGTCCGGCACCGACATCATCGCCGGGCGCCTGCTCACCGCCGGTGGCATCGACCCGAACCGGGACATCCAGCGGTTCAACCTGTCGCTGCCGGAGACGGTCAAGCGGATGCGCGCCAAGGGCCTGGACGCCATGTTCTTCTCCGGTGGCCTGCCCACACCCGGCGTCAAGGATCTGCTCTCCTCCGCGCCCGGCACGTTCCGGCTGCTGCCGATCGACGAGCTGATCGAGCCGTTGAGCGCCCGCTTCGGCGCGGTCTACACCACGGCGACGCTGCCGAAGGAGGTCTACGGCACGCCCCAGCCGACACCGACCATCACCGTGGCGAACGTGATCCTGGTGGCGGCGGACATGCCGGAGCAGCTCGCGTACGACCTGACCCGGGTGCTGTTCACCTGGCAGGGCGAGCTGATCCAGGTGCACCCGGAGGCGGCGAACTTCAACCGGTCCAGCGCCGCGGCGACCCGGCCGATCCCGTTGCACCCGGGCGCACAGCGGTTCTACCGCACCGGCTGAGCGCAGGACCGCGCCGCCCCGGCACCGCCGCGCCGGGAAGGCGCGGCGCCTGCTACGGCGTCCAGTCGCGCCGCAGCAGGCCGTAGATCACCATGTCTCCGAAGCCGTCGCCGTCGTACCCGCGCTCCCGCTGGGTGCCCTCGTGGACGAAACCGCATCTCTCGGCGGTACGCCGCATGGCCGTGTTGGCGGCGAGCGCCTCGATCTCCAGGCGGCGCAGGTTGCGGTTGCGGAAGCCGTACCGGCAGAGCAGCCGGATCACCTCGGTCCCGTAGCCCTGGCCGCGAGCCTCGGGCAGCAGCGTGATGCCGAGATGGGCGAGCCTGCTGAACGTGTCGATCCCCCACAGCACGCCGGTGCCGAGGAACGTGCCGTCGGCGACGGTCTCGGCCAGCAGCGACACCGCGGCGCCGGCGTCCGGCTGCTCGCCGGCGCGCTTCTCCAGCCGGGCCCGGACCTGGCCGACGTGGTACGGCAGGAACGGCCCGTCGTCGGTGATCAGATGCAGCTCCGGATCGCTCTTCAGGCGGAACAGGTCCGGCGCGTCGTCAGGGGTGGGCGGGCGCAGGCGGACGCGCTCGGTGGCGAACATCCCGCGACGCTAACAGCCGGTCCGCAGCCACTCGACCGGATTATCCGGCCGCCGCCGGGCGCCCATATGCCTAAACTAAGGACTTAGCTAACCGAGGAGGTCGCGCCATGTCGGCTGAGGCTGTGCACTACAACATGCATGATGCCAAGACCCACCTGTCGCGCATCATCGAGCGGGTGGAACGCGGCGAAGAGATCATCATCGACCGAGCGGGTACCCCCGTGGCGAAGGTCGTGCCGCTGGTGCGCCGGGCCGACCGCACTGCGGTGGGCTCCCTCGCGGGGCAGGTGGACCTCTCGGGCGACTGGGACTCGCCACAGACCAACGCCGAGATCGCCGCCGACTTCGGGATCGGCGCATGACGCTGCTGCTGGACACCCACGTCGTGCTCTGGGCCATCACCGGCGACGCCACCCTCGGCGTCGAGTTCCTCGACCGGCTACGACACGACCCCGACATCTTCCTCTCCCCGGTCAGCCTCTGGGAGATCACCATCAAGCAGCAGGCAGGAAAGCTGTCCGGTCCTCCCGACCTCGCGGAACAGGTGCGGGACATGGGCTTCCGTGAACTCCCGGTGACCCATGACCACGCCATCACCGCAGGCCGCCTACCCCCGCATCACCGTGATCCCTTCGACCGCATGCTGGTGGCGCAGGCGATCACGGAGGACCTGACACTGGCCACCCGCGACGCCTCCATCGCGCTCTACGAGGTCGACGTCCTCAAGGTGTAGACGTCAGGCGTCGGCGGGGGCGGTGGCGGCTCGCGCCGCCGCGACCAGCCGGGCGGTCTCGGCGGCCACCGCCTCGTCGTCGGCGGGCGTCCCCGGGTCGTAGCGGACCGTCCAGGTCAGGCCGTCGACCCCGGACACCCGCCGGGCCGCGATCCGCCCGGAGCCGCCGGGCACCTCGTGGTGCGAGGTGTACGCCACCGAGCCGGTGACCCGGGCCCGGACCTGGTGCGGCAGGTCACCCGGGTCGACGAGCAGGTACGTCCCGGGGAGGCCGTCCGCGACCACCAGGTAGCCGTCGCGTTCGTCGACCGGGTCGGCCGGGGTGACTGTCAGCTCGCGGCCGGACCAGACCGCCTTGAGGATGTCGTGCCAGCCGAGGCGGTCCACCCGGCCGGGCAACCAGAGACCGCGGTTGCTGGCGACCAGCACGCCGTCGTTGCCGCCCTCGCCGGTGCCGGCGGCGGCCCAGGCGAGCACCCGCTCGTCGGCGGCCAGCGGCGGCCGGTCGGCCGACGGCAGTTTCGGCCGGCGGTTGAACAGACCCATCACAAACCTCCGGCGGCCTGCTCGCGCAGAGCCCGTGCGTGCTGTTCCAGCGAGAGCAGTTCCCCGAACAGGGCGAAGTACTCGTCCTTGTTGCTCACCGGGTTGATCCGCTGGATCTTCGACTTCAGGTCACGGATGCGGCCGGTGACCGAACTCCACTGGAGCCGGGCCATGGTGATCGAGACGTACCTCGGGTCGGGCTCGCCGTCGATGCGCAGCGGCTCGACCGCCAGCTCACCGATCAGCGCCTGCCCGGCCAGGTCGTCGCAGGCGTCGCGGACCCGCTCGATCCAGACCGCGCCGCCGGTGGCGCCGGACGCGCCGCCGGCCGCGGCCACTGCGGTACGCACCGCCACGTGCACCGGGTGCTGGTAGTCGGCCGCCTCGACCGCGTCGAACATCGGGCCGGCGAGTACCGGCTCCTGCAACGCCAGCTTCAGCGCCTCCCGCTCCACCATGGACCGCGGGCTGTCCACAGTCGGCGCCGTCGGGCCGGGGCGGGCGGGTGCGGCGGACCCGCCCCCGGTCTGCGGCGCGTGTGCGGCGGCCAGCACCGCACGCTGCACCGGCTCGATCTCCATGCCGAGGTCACCGGCGAGCTTGCGCACGTACTCCGGGCGCTTCTCCCGGTCCTTGATCTTCGCCACCAGAGGCGCGGCGCGGCGCATGGCCTCGACCCGGCCGTCGACGGTGTCCAGGTCGAACCGGTTGATCACGTGCCGGAGGGCGAAGTCCACCAGCGGCTCGCGGCGGGCCACCAGGTCGCGTACGGCCAGGTCGCCCTTTGCCAGGCGCAGCTCGCACGGGTCCATGTTGTCGGGGCTGACCGCGATGAAGGTACGCCCGACGAAGCGCTGGTCGTCCTCGAAGGCGCGCAACGCGGCCTTCTGCCCCGCCGCGTCGCCGTCGAAGGTGAAGATGATCTCGCCGGCCCGCTCGTCGCTGTCGAACAGCACCCGGCGCAGCACCGAGATGTGGTCGCCGCCGAACGCGGTGCCGCAGGTCGCCACCGCTGTCGGCACGTCGGCGAGGTGGCAGGCCATCACATCGGTGTAGCCCTCGACCACCACCACCTTGCCCTGCTTGGCGATCTCCCGCTTGGCCTGGTCGATGCCGTAGAGCACGTGCGACTTCTTGTAGATCGGCGTCTCGGGGGTGTTGAGGTACTTCGGGCCGTCGTCGTCGTCGAACAGCTTGCGGGCGCCGAATCCGATCACGTCGCCGGTGATGTCCCGGATCGGCCACATCAGGCGGCGGCGGAACCGGTCGATCAGCGAGCCGGAGCGGGCCGGGCGGGACAGGCCGGCGGTCACCAGCTCGTCGTGGGTGAAGCCCTGCTGGCGCAGGTGCTTGGTGAGCAGGTCCCACCCGTCGGGGGCGAAGCCGCAGCCGTACCGCTCGGCGGCGGCCCGGTCGAAGCCGCGCCCGGCGAGGAACTCGCGGGCCGGGCGGGCGCCGGCGGTGGTGAGCTGCGCCCGGTAGAAATCGACGGCGGCGGCGTGCGCGGCCACCAGGCGCTGCCGCTGCCCCTGCTGCGGCCGGGTACGCGGCGCGGACCTGTCGTCCTCGACGTAGCGCAACTGGATGCCGGCGCGGGCGGCGAGCCGCTCGACGGACTCGACGAAGCTGAGGTGCTCGGCGTCCATCAGGAACTTGATCGCGTCGCCGCCGACCCCGCAGCCGAAGCAGTAGAACACGTTGCGGGCGGGCGAGACGTTGAACGAGGGGCTCTTCTCGTCGTGGAACGGGCAGAGCCCCTTGAGGTTGCCGCCGCCGGCCGACTTGAGCGTCACCACCTCGGAGATGACGTCCGCGATGGCGGTGCGCTCGCGGACCAGCGCGATGTCCTCGTCCCGGATCCGCCCCGCCATGACCGCCACCCCCTCGGCGTACATCCTGCCCTGCCGGACCGACGTTCCGGCGGCCGGGGGGACGGGCGTGTGGCCGGCCACGCCCGTCCCCGCCGGCTCAGGCCGAGCGGGCCGCCGCGGGGTCGCCGATCCGCGGGAACGGCTCGATGGAGAAGACCACCTCGACCGGCACCTCGAAGTACGCGGCGATGCGCAGCGCCAGGTGCAGGCTGGGCCGGAACTCGCCGCGCTCCAGGTAACCGACGGTCTGGTAGTGCACACCGAGCGCGTCGGCCAGGTGCCGCCGGGAGATGCCCCGTTCGGCGCGCAGCACCGCGATGCGGTTGTGCACGGTCTCGCTCATCGACGCCCTCTCATCCGACCCGCTGCATGGCCCGCTCCCGCCGGGCCGCGACCCGCGAGCCGGACTCCCGGCGGGCCATCCGGCGCAGCACCACCGGGGCCAGCACGAGCCCGAGCACCGCCCAGGCGCCGAGCACGCCGACCGTCTCCAGGTGCCGCCAGGAGCCGCCGAGTTCGACCGCCGCCAGGTCGCCCGGGAGCAGCGCCGAGCGCATGCCCAAGCCTAGCCAGTAGAGCGGGAAGACCTGGGCGACGCCCTGGAGCCAGCCGGGCAGGCCGTTGATCGGGTAGAAGATGCCGGACAGCGCGATGAGACCGAAGATCGGCATCACCACCAGGCCCATGTTGCGCGGGTTCTCCACCAGCGAGCCGATCACCGCGCCCAGCGGCAGCGTCGCCACCAGCCCGAGCGGCACCACCCAGGCCAGCGTGAGCCAGGCGCCGGGGTCGCCGAGCCGCAGCCCGTCGAGGAAGAACAGCCCGGGCGTGAGCTGGATGACCACACCGATCAGCGCGACCGCCGACACCAGCACGATCTTGCCGACCAGGTAGCCGAGCATGCCGTCCGGGATCGCCTTGGCGCGCAGCAGCGTGCCGTCCTCCCGGTCGATGACGAGCTGGTTGGCCAGCCCGAGCAGGCCGCCGAAGAGCAGGCCCATGCCGAGCGCGCTGGGCAGCGTACGGGCGCCGAGGGAGAAGTCGGTGCCCGGCACCGTCGAGCCGCGCATCCAGAACACGGCGATCAGCAGCACCACAGTGGGGAAGAAGTAGGTCCAGAGATCCTGGCCGTTGGTGAACGTCGCGCGCAGCTCGATCACGCCGCGCCGCAGCCCGGCCCGCAGCGCGTTGGTGGTCGGGTTCATCGGTTCGCCTCCTGCTGCCACACCCGCTCGGCCCGGCCGGTACGGATGCCGGTCTCCTCCTCGTGCACCAGCGCCAGGTACGCGTCCTCCAGGCTGGCCCGGCGCACCTCCAGCTCACGTACCCGGTCCCCGTGCTCGCGGAGCAGGTCGCGCAGGAACGCGGTGGCGTCGGCGGTGGCGTGCACGTACCGCTCGCCGTCGCGGGTCCAGCGCACCTCGGCGTCCCCCGCGACGCGCCGGGCGAGCTGGTCGGGCGAGCCCTCGGCGATGATCCGGCCGCCGGCCAGGATGAGGATGCGGTCGGCCAGCTTCTCCGCCTCGGCCAGGTCGTGCGTGCTCAGCACGATGGTGGTCTCGTCCAGGTCGGCCAGGCGGTGCACCAGCTCGTGGAACTCGCGGCGGGCGGCCGGGTCGAAGCCGACTGTGGGCTCGTCCAGGAACAGCAGTTCCGGCCGGCCGACGATGCCGACCGCGACGTCGAGCCGGCGGCGCTGACCACCGGAGAGCCGGGCCACCCGGCTGCCGGCGTGCGCGGTCAGGCCCACCGTCTCCAGCAGCTCGTCGACCGGCCACGGGCGCGGGATCCGGTCGGTGGCGTACGGCGCGTAGAAGTCGCCGAGGTGGGCCAGCAGCTCCCGCACCCGCCACTTGCCGTGGTCGCGCCAGGACTGGAGCACCACGCCCAGCCGCGCGCGCCACCGCTCGTCGCCGCGCGCCGGGTCGGCGCCGAGCACCCGGACCGTGCCGGCCGAGGGCACCCGGAAGCCTTCGAGGATCTCGATGGTGGTGGTCTTGCCCGCGCCGTTGGGCCCGAGCAGCGCCACCACCTCGCCCCGCCGGGCGGTCAGGTCGACGCCGTGCAGCACGTCGACGGCGCCGTAGCGCATACGCAGGTCCCGCACGTCGAGGACGAGATCCTCGTCGGGAGGTCGGGGGGACGCGACGGCCCCCGGGAGTTCGACCGCAGTCATGCCCCGGAATGTAGCACTTCTGCTACGAAACGAGGTACCCCCACTCAACGGCGAGGGCGATGGAACCAGCGCGTGACGGGGGCCGTCTCCTCCTCCTCGTACGACCGGGCCGCACGGACCGCGGCGGCCAGGCCGGAGCGGCGGGGCCGGGGCCCGGCGCGCAGCATCGGGTCGGCGGCCATGTCCCGGAGCACCGCGACGGCCAGGCCCAGCATCACCACGACGAACGGCAACGCGACCAGGATGGTCGCCTGTTGCAACGCGGCCAGGCCGCCGGCCAGCAGCAACGCCGCCGCGACCGCGCCGATCAGCACGCCCCAGAGCACCACCACCGCGCGGTGCGGCCGCAGCGCGCCGCGCGAGCTGAGCGAGCCGAGCACCAGCGACGCCGAGTCCGCGCTGGTGACGAAGTAGAGCGCGATCAGCACCATGGCGAGCACGCTCGTCAGCGTGGCCAGCGGCAGCGCCTCGAGCAGCCCGAACAGCGCCTGCTCCGAACCGGCGTCCACGTCCGCCACCAGATCTCTGGTGCCGGTGGTCTGCGTACGCAGGGCGGTCCCGCCCATCACCGCGAACCACACGGTGCTCGCGCCGCTGGGTATCAGCAGCACCCCGATCAGGAACTGGCGGACCGTACGGCCGCGCGAGATGCGGGCGATGAACGTGCCCACGAACGGCGCCCAGGAGATCCACCACGCCCAGTAGAAGATCGTCCACGAGCCCAGCCAGGCCGGATCGGAGAACGCCCCGGTACGCGTCGACATGCGCACCAGGCCGCTCAGATAGTCACCGACCGAGGCCGGCAGCACCTCCAGCGTGTAGACGGTCGGACCGACCACGAACACGAACAGCATCAGCACGACGGCGATCAGCACGTTCGTGGTGGACAGCCACTTGACGCCCCGGTGCAGTCCGGAGAAGGCGGACACGACGAAGGCGAGCGTCAGCGCGCCGATGATCGTCAACTCGACGGTCCGGCCGTCCGGTACCCCGGCCACCAGGTCGAGGCCGGCCGCCACCTGGAGCGCGCCCAGCCCGAGACTGGTCGCGGAGCCGAACACGGTGGCGAAGACGGCGAGCAGGTCGATCGCGCGGCCGAGCGGGCCGTCGGTCCGGTCGCCGAGCAGCGGCGCGAACGCGGACGAGATCCGGTTGCCCCGCCCCTTGCGGAACGTCGAGTACGCCAGCGCCAGCGCCGCGATCGCGTAGATGCCCCACGGGTGCAGTGTCCAGTGGAAGAGCGTGTACTGCATGGCCGCCGAGGCGGCGGCGCCGGTCCGCGGCTCGACGCCGGAGGCGGGAGGCGGCGTCGCGTAGTGCTGGATCGGTTCGGCGACGGCGAAGAACACCAGGCCGATGCCCATGCCGGCGCTGAACATCATGGCGACCCAGGCCAGCGTGTCGAACTCCGGCTCGTCGTCGTCGGCGCCCAGCCGGATCCGGCCGAACCGGGAGGCGGCCACGACCACCGCCAGCACCAGGAAGGCGTCGGCCGCGACCACGAAGAACCAGCCGAACGTGTTCACGGTCCAGGCCAGGCCGGACTCGCCGAAACGGGCCAGTGAACCCCGGGCGAACACGCCCCACAGCACCACCGCGAGCACACCGGCGACCCCGGCGCCGAGCACCACCCGGTCGACCTGCTGGGTAGCGGACCGCTGCCCCGATTGTCCCGTCATGCCCCCATCGTCGGCGGCCCGGCCGCACCGTAGGGCCGGAACGCCGCAGGATCCGCGTCAGGACACGACGGCGGCGGCCTCCTCGGCCTCCACGGCGGCGTTCCAGGCCGGCTTGGTGGACCGCCAGCCCTCGTCGTCCATGCCACGCCGCCAGTAGCCGGAGATGGACAGATCGCCCCGGGGCACGCCGCGCTCGACGCGCAGCAGCCGCCGCAGCTCCTTCATCGCGCCGGCCTCGCCGTGCACGAAGGCGTGCACCCGGCCGGGCGGGAACTCCAGCGCCCGGACCGCCTCGACCAGCGGCTCGCCGTACGGGCGCCCGTCGCGGTGCAGCCAGCGCACCTCGACCTCACCCGCGCTGGTCAGGGGCAGCTCGTCGGCCGGGCCGCCGACCTCGACGTACACCTTGGCGGGCACGCCCGCCGGCAGCCGCTCCAGGGCGGCGGCGATGGCCGGCAGCGCGCTCTCGTCGCCCGCCAGCAGGTGCCAGTCCGCCGCCGGGTCCGGCGCGTACGCGCCGCCCGGCCCGGCGAACAACACCCGGTCGCCGGGACGCAGCGCCGCCGCCCACGGCCCGGCCAGGCCCTCGTCGCCGTGGTGCACCACGTCCACCGTCATCTCACCGGCCGCGGCGTCCCAGGCCCGCACCGTGTACGCGCGCAGGCGCGGCCACTGCTCCGCCGGGAACTCCCGCTTGATCGTGGCCAGGTCGACCGGGTACGGGTAGGTCACCCCGGCCGGCGGGAAGACGAACTTCACGTAGTGGTCGGTGTACGCGCCCACCGGCAGCCCGGCCAGCTCGGCGCCGCCCAGGACGAGGCGGATCAGGTGTGGGGTGGGCCGCGTGGTCCGGACGACCGTGGCGGCGGTGAGCTTCTTCGGGCGATCCGTCATGCTGCTTAGGCTAACCTAAGCTCCGCCGGGGTGATCCGGTCAGTTCGGCGACACCAGCCGGGCGTGCCAGGCCAGCGCGGCCGGATCGGTGAGCGAGGCGACCTGGTCGATCACCACGCGCAGCCGCGCGGCGTCGTCCGCCGCGTCCCGCCACAGCGGCGCGAACACCGGGTCGAGCGCGTCCGGCGCCCGGTCCAGCAGCACCGCGACCAGCCCGGCCAGGACGTCGCGCTGCCGCGCGTAGCGGTCCTCGGCGCCGGGACGGCGCATCACGTACCGCAGCGCGATGCCCTTGAGCAGCGCGCACTGCGCCCGGATCCGGCGCGGCACCTCCAGGCCGGCGGCGTAGCGGCGGTGCGGGCCGGGACCGTGGCGCTGCTCGGTCGCGGCCACCACGCCGGCGACGAACCGGCCGGTGAGCACGCTGGTGGTGGCCTTCAGCGCGGCGAGGGCGCGGCGGCTGCCGTCGTACGCGGCCAGCGGGGCGAGCACCGGATCGGCCAGCAGGTCGGCGAGCACCTCGCCCAGGTCCTCCGGCGCCTCACCCGAGTACGCGGCGGCCACGTCGGCGCAGAGCGCCCGCCGCTCGTCCGCGTCGGACAGCAGCGGGCGCAGGTCGACGTACCCGCCGTGGATGCCGTCCTCGACGTCGTGCACCGAGTACGCCACGTCGTCGGCCCAGTCCATCACCTGGGCCTCCAGGCAGCGCCGGGCACCGGGCGGGGCGCCCTCGCGCAGCCAGTCGAAGACCGGGCGGTCGTCGGCGTACACGCCGAACTTGCGTTCGCCGGGGCGGCGCGGCCACGGGTACTTGCTCACCGCGTCCAGCGCGGCCCGGGTCAGGTTCAGCCCGGCCGAGCGGCCGTCCGGGGCGAACACCTTCGCCTCCAGCCGGGTGAGCACCCGCAGCGTCTGCGCGTTGCCCTCGAAGCCGCCGCAGTCGGCGGCCAGCTCGTCCAGGGCGTACTCGCCGTTGTGCCCGAACGGCGGGTGACCCAGGTCGTGCGCCAGCCCGGCGGTGTCCACCACGTCCGGGTCGCAGCCCAGCCGGGCGCCCATCTCGCGGGCGATCTGCGCGACCTCCAGCGAGTGGGTCAGCCGGGTACGCAGGAAGTCGTTCGTCCCGGCCGTGTGCACCTGGGTCTTCGCGGCGAGCCGCCGGAACGCCGCCGAGTGCAGCACCCGGGCGCGGTCCCGCTCGAACGGCGACCGGCCGTACCCGGTGTCCTTGGGCGCCTCGTCGACCAGCCGGGCCGCGTCGCTCATTTCTGCCGGAAGCACAAGGGGTCGCGACTGCGGGGCTCGCAAGACCGGCTCACTCCTCGCGCTCCCGCAACACGCAGAACTCGTTGCCCTCCGGGTCGGCGAGCACCGTCCACTCCACGTCCCCCTGGCCGATGTCGACGTGCCGGGCACCCATGTCGACCAGGCGCTCGACCTCGGCCTCCAGGTCGGCCGGGCGCAGGTCGATGTGCAGCCGGTTCTTCCCCTCCTTCGGCCCGGAGACCGGGACGAAGACGAGACCGGGCGTCGTGTCGGGGGTCCGGCGGATCTCCACCTCGTCCGGCTTGTCGGTGATCACCTGATAGCCGAGGGCCTCCGCCCACCAACTGGCGAGCCGGGACGGATCCCGGGCGTCGATGGTCAGGTTCTCCCAGACGGCGGTCATGCGGCCACCCCTCCTGATCGACACGTGGCGGAAGCTCAGGTTACGCCGAGGAGGCCGGAAAGGCGCGCCGGGCGTACGCGGGGCCGCCGGCGAGCACCGGCGGCCCCGCGCCCTCCTCAGCGGGAGTCCGAACCGGCGGTGGTGATGGCCGCGCGCCCTGCCTCCAGCCGGGCCACCGGCACCCGGAACGGCGAGCAGGAGACGTAGTCCAGGCCGACCTCGTGGAAGAAGTGCACCGAGTCCGGGTCGCCGCCGTGCTCGCCGCAGACGCCGAGCTTCAGGCCCGGACGGGCCGCCCGGCCCTCCTCGGCGGCGATGCGCACCAGCCGGCCGACGCCGTCGGTGTCGATCGACTCGAACGGGGAGATGCCGAAGATGCCCAGCTCCAGGTAGCGCCAGAAGAACGCGCCCTCCACGTCGTCGCGGGAGAAGCCCCAGCCCATCTGGGTCAGGTCGTTGGTGCCGAAGGAGAAGAACTCGGCCGCCTCGGCGATCTGCCCGGCGGTCAGCGCCGCCCGGGGCACCTCGATCATCGTGCCGATCAGCACCTCGACGCCGCTGTCCCCGACCACCTCGGCGATGATCCGCTCGGCCTCGGCGCGTACCGTCTCCAGCTCCTGCACGGCCCCGACCAGCGGCACCATGATCTCCGGGCAGGCCCGGCCGCCGTCGCGGACGACCGCGACGGCGGCCTCCGCGATCGCGCGGACCTGCATGGCGAACAGGCCGGGGATGACCAGGCCGAGCCGGACGCCGCGCAGGCCCAGCATCGGGTTCTCCTCGTGCATCCGCCGCACGGCGGCGAGCAGCGCCTCCTCCTTCGCGACGTCCTCGCCGCGCTCCTGGGCCACCGCGACGTTGACCGCGAGCTGCTCCAGCGGGGGCAGGAACTCGTGCAGCGGCGGGTCGATCAGCCGCACCGTGACCGGGAGGCCGTCCATCTCCCGGAAGATCTCGATGAAGTCGGCCCGCTGCAGCGGCAGCAGGGCGGCGAGCGCGTCCTCCCGCTCCCGCCCACCTTCGGCCAGGATGAGCCGCTCGACCAGCTCGCGCCGGTCGCCGAGGAACATGTGCTCGGTGCGGCACAGGCCGATGCCCTCGGCGCCGAAGCGCCGCGCCCGGGCCGCGTCCGCGCCGGTGTCGGCGTTCGTGCGCACCCGCAGCCGCCGCGCCGCGTCGGCGTGCGTCATGATCCGGTGTACGGCGCGGACCAGCGCGTCGTCGGTGGTCTCCGGGTCGAGTTCGCCCTCGAAGTACTGCACCACCTCGGACGGCATGACCGGCACCTCACCGAGGTAGACCTTGCCGGTGGTGCCGTCGATCGAGACCACGTCGCCCTCGTTCACCACGTGGTCGCCCACGGTGAACCTCTTCGCCGGCACGTTGACGTCCAGCTTGTCGGCGCCGGAGACACAGGTCTTGCCCATGCCGCGGGCAACCACGGCGGCGTGGCTGGTCTTGCCGCCCCGGGAGGTCAGGATGCCCTTGGCGGCGATCATGCCGTTGAGATCGTCCGGGTTGGTCTCCCGCCGGACCAGGATCACCGATTCGCCCTCGGCGGCCAGCTCGACCGCGCGGGCCGAGGTGAAGACCACCTTGCCGGACGCGGCGCCCGGCGAGGCGCCGATGCCCTTGGCGACCGGCTCGAACTCGTGGTCGAGCTGGAAGCGCGGGAACATCAGCTGGGCGAGCTGCGCGCCGTTGACCCGGTGCAGCGCCTCGTCCAGGTCGATCAGGCCCTCGTCGACGAGCTGCCCGGCGATGACGAACGCGGCGGCGGCGGTGCGCTTGCCGACCCGGGTCTGGAGCATCCAGAGCTTGCCGCGCTCGATGGTGAACTCGATGTCGCAGAGGTCCTTGTAGTGCTCCTCCAGCCGGGCCATGATGCCGAGCAGCTGGTCGTAGGAGGTCTTGTCGAGCTGCTCCAGCTCCTGCAACGGCACCGTGTTGCGGATGCCGGCCACCACGTCCTCGCCCTGGGCGTTGGCGAGGTAGTCGCCGTAGATGCCCTGCGCCCCGCTGCCCGGGTCGCGGGTGAACGCGACGCCGGTACCGGAGTCGGGACCGAGGTTGCCGAAGACCATCGCCACCACGTTGACAGCGGTGCCCAGGTCGGCCGGGATGCGCTCCTGCCGGCGGTAGAGCACCGCCCGCTCCGCGTTCCACGACTCGAAGACCGCGCGGATGGCCAGGTCGAGCTGCTCGCGCGGCTCCTGCGGGAACTCGCGGCCGGTGTGCTTGGCGAAGATCTTCTTGTACGCGTCGACCAGCCCGCGCAGGTCGTCGGCGTCCAGGTCGAGGTCGTTGTGCGTACCCTTGGCGCGCTTGATCTCGTCCAGCGCGTGCTCGAACTCCTCGCCCGGCACCTCGCAGACGGTCTTGCCGAACATCTGGATCAGCCGGCGGTAGGAGTCCCAGGCGAACCTGTCTGCGCCGCCGGAGGCGGCCCGGTCGGCGCTGCCGCCGGCCTGTCGTGCGAGTCCTTCGACGCTGTGGTCGTTGAGACCCACGTTGAGGACGGTCTCCATCATGCCGGGCATGGAGAACTTGGCGCCGGAGCGTACCGAGACCAGCAGCGGGTCGTCCGGGTCGCCGAGGCGCCGGCCCATCTCGCGCTCCAGGGACTCCAGGTGCGCCTCGATCTGCGCGGCCAGGCCGTCCGGCTCGCGCCCGGTCGTCAGGTACGCCTTGCAGGCCTCCGTGGTGATCGTGAAGCCGGGCGGAACCGGCAGGCCGAGATTCGTCATCTCGGCCAGGTTGGCCCCCTTGCCGCCGAGCAGATCCTTGAGATCCTTGTTGCCCTCGGCGAAGTCGTAGACGTACTTCTGCTCGACCGGATCGTGCGCTGCCACCAGAGCCTCCCACGCGCGCCATTGACACTTAACGAAGGTTCAGTTCGGACATACCCCGGTAGCGACCACCGGTAATCCCGGCTCGTCGGCGTCGGTGGGGCGAAGGCTAGGCGAACTTCGAGAAACCTGGGAGCGTTCGGTGACTTTCGGCACAACAGTCACCACAATCCGCGTTCGTACGGGTTTTTGGGAACGCTTCCACGAGCACGATCACGCAATTCCGATTCCTCTCGTACTCTTGACGTCACTGCATCTCGCGGAACCTGACCTTTGCCATATCCCGCGCGAATACACCCCTCGGAGCCGTCGCCGTGCCGACCAACCCCGCCGCCCCCGAGACCGGGCCGGAGCCGACCGACACCCGTCCCACCAGCCCTTCCAGCGACGCACCCGCGGTGCCGCTGCCCGGCGTGCCGGCGCCCGCCGCCGAGCTGGCCCGGGTCGCCGCGGGCCGGGCCGCCGGCGCGCTCGCCGGGCCGGCGCCGCTCCGGCTCGACGACGTGGTGCCGGCGCCCGAGCAGGTGCGCCCGGACCCGGCCGGTGACTTCACGCTGAGCGCGGACGCGGTACTGCGGGTCGGCACCGCCGGGCGGGACGTGGCCGAACAGCTCGCCGGCTGGCTGCGCCCGGCCACCGGTTACCCGCTCCCGGTCGCCGGCACCATCGAGGGCGGCCCGCTCACGCTCACGCTGTCCCCGGCCGACGCCGCCGTGCCGGCAGGCGCGGTTGCGGCCGGCGCCGTGGACGACGCCCGGCTCGGGGACGAGGGCTACCGCCTCGACGTGACCGCCGGCGCCGTCCGGATCACCGCCGTCACCCCGGCCGGGCTGTTCCACGGCGCGCAGACGCTGCGGCAGCTGCTACCCGCGCCGGTCGAGAGCCCGACCGCTGTCGCCGTGCGCTGGGCGGTGCCCGGCGGCACCATCGTCGACCGGCCGCGCTTCCCCTACCGGGGCGCCATGCTCGACGTCGCCCGCCATTTCTTCCCGGTCGAGGACGTGCTGCGGGTGGTCGACCACCTGGCCCGCTACAAGCTCAACCACCTGCACCTGCACCTCACCGACGACCAGGGCTGGCGGATCGCCGTCGACTCCTGGCCCCGGCTCGCCGAGGTCGGCGGCGCGACCGCTGTCGGCGGCGGCCCCGGCGGCTGGTACACCCGGGACGACTACCGCCGCATCGTCGCGTACGCCGCCCGCCGCCACGTCACAGTGGTGCCCGAGATCGACCTGCCGGGCCACACCAACGCGGCGCTGGTCGCGTACCCCGAACTGACGCCCGGCAAGGTCGCGCCGCCGCCGTACACCGGTACCGAGGTCGGGTTCAGCTTCGTCGACCCCGCCGACGAGCGGACGTACGCCTTCGTCGCGGACGTGGTCGGCGAGGTGGCCGCGCTGACGCCCGGGCCGTGGCTGCACCTCGGCGGCGACGAGGCGTTCAAGGTGCCGGCCGACAGCTACCGCGCCTTCGTGGAACGGGCGCAGCGGCTGGTCGCCGCCACCGGCAAGACAGTGGTCGGCTGGCACCAGCTCGCACCGGCCGAACACGTCGACGGGCGCGTCCTGCAGTGGTGGGGGACGAACGGTGACGACCCGGAGACAGCCGACGCGGTACGCCGGGGCGCCCGGCTGATCCTCTCCCCCGGCAACCACGCGTACCTGGACATGAAGTACGCCCCGGACACCCCGATCGGGCACGACTGGGCCGGTCTGATCGACGTACGCCGGGCGTACGAGTGGGATCCGGCCAGCCACGTGCGGGGCGTACCGGCCGAGGCGGTGCTGGGCGTGGAGGCGCCGCTGTGGACCGAGTCGGTCACGACGCTCGCCGAGGTCGAGTACATGCTGTTTCCGCGCCTGCCCGCCGTCGCCGAACTCGGCTGGTCACCGCGCGGGACACACGACTGGCCCCGGTTCCGCAGCCGGCTGGCCGCCCACGGCCCGCGCTGGACAACCGCCGGCATCACCTTCCACCCCTCCCCCGAGATCCCCTGGCCCCCCACCACCCCAGCCCACATCCCCACCCAGCCCACGCCCCCCACCCCCCGCACCCCCACCACCCCCTGACCCGCACGGGTTCCGAACCCCGTCGATCATGAAGTTGACGGCGACAAACCGGACACAAAAACCCCGCCAACTTCATGATCGACCCCCTCATCCCCGGAGGGGTGCGTGCGGCCGCCCCTCGCCGGCGCGATCCCTCCCGGATCGCCGAGATCTTGGTACGAAACGGCCCCCAGAGGGGCGCCGATCCACCAAGATCTCAAGTCACCCGGCCCAGAACCCGACATTGGGCGCCAAGGCGACTCACTCCCTCCCATCGGATCGGTGATCAAGGAGTTCGTGTCCGGCGCAGGGCCTCAGACGGACACAAACTCCTTGATCAACGGGGTGGGGCGGGCCCCGGTGGGGTCGGTGGGGGGCTGCTGGGGGTGGTGTCCGGAATCGGGGTGGCCGGGGTCACCGGTGGGGTGGAATCGGGGGCGGGTGCGGGGCGTTGTACATGGCAGACCGCGCCGCACCCGCCGACCGCCCGCCCAGCGGGCCGGGAATCAGGCCGGGACGCCGGTCGTTGCATCCCCGGAGCCGCCGAGCAGGCCGACAGCGCCTGCCGGGCCGGCCCCACCGCCGGGCAGCGCCCCCGGGAATGACCCCGGGCCCCCGGTCGTTACATCCCCGAGCCGCCGGAGCAGGCCACCCCCTGGCCGCCCGAGCGGGCCACCGGCCCGACGCACATACCGGGCCACCTGATCTTCATTCGCGGCATCCCCCATCGCCGCGTACCCCCGACAGAGAGGCAACTGATCATGGCTACCACTCTGCTTCGCAAGACCGCTCTGACCGTCGCCGGTATCGCCGCCACCGCTGGTGGCATCGCCGGCCCCGCCATCGCCGCCCAGGCCACCCCGGCCGAGCGCGCCGCCCAGGTCGTCACAGGCGACCGCAAGCACGGCGAGCGGGAGCTGGACGTGCGCTACGAGGCGCAGCCCAACTTCTACTTCTGTGGCCCGGCCGCGGCCCGTAACGCGCTGAGCGTGCAGGGCAAGAACATCGACGTGGACGCGATGGCCAAGGAGATGGGCACCACCGAGGCCGGCACCAACTCCATCAACGACATCACCCCGGTGCTCAACAAGGAGACCGGCAAGGACGTCTACAAGTCGACCGAGATCCCGGTGGACAAGGCCGGTGACAAGGTGGAGAAGCTGCGTGCCGACGTGGTGCGCACGGTGGACGACGGCCGGGCCGTGGTGGCGAACATCGCCGGCACCGCGACCGACACCGACGGCAACACCCACTCGTTCGAGGGTGGCCACTACATCAGCGTGGTCGGCTACCGCGACGGCGGCAAGGTCGTGACGATCGCCGACTCGGCGAACCCGGACCAGGCCTCGTACCGGATGGACGTGGACGCCCTGGCGCACTGGATCGCCAGCCGCGGCTACAGCTCCTGACACACCGGCACAGCGAAGGGCCCGACCCCACAACGGGGTCGGGCCCTTCGGCATGTCCGGGGTCAGCCGCCGGAGTCGTCCAGCTCGGCGCCGTCCGGCGGGGTGTCGTCGTCGCGGCTGGCCAGCCACCCGTCGGGCAGGAAGACCTTGCCCGGCGAGTTGGTGCGGCCACGGGGCTGGCCCAGGTTCTCCACCGGGAACGGTACGGCCGGGTCGAGCTTGCCGAGCAGGTCGTCGAGCTGCGCCAGGCTCTCGATCATGGCGAGCGAGCGGCGCAGCTCGCTGCCGATCGGGAAGCCCTTCAGGTACCAGGCGACGTGCTTGCGGAAGTCGGTGCAGCCGTCCCGCTCGCCCCGGGCCGGGTTGCGGGCGCCCGCCACGAACTGCTCCACCAGCAGCTCGGCGTGCCGGCGCATGGTCACCGCCACCTCGCCGAGGCTTGGCAGCCGCCGCTCGGGCCGACCGTTGAACGCGGCCTCCAGGTCGGCGAACAGCCACGGCCGGCCGAGGCAGCCGCGCCCGATCACCACGCCGTCCACGCCGGTGTGCGCGACCATCCGCAGCGCGTCGTCGGCCTCCCAGATGTCGCCGTTGCCGAGCACCGGCACGTCGAGCGCCGCCTTGAGCGTGGCGATCGCGTCCCAGTCGGCGGTGCCGGAGTAGCGCTGCGCGGCCGTACGCCCGTGCAGGGCGACAGCCGCGACGCCCGCGTCCTGGGCCGCCAGCCCCGCCTCGACGTACGTCAGGTGGTCGTCGTCGATGCCCTTGCGCATCTTGACGGTGACCGGCACGCCGGCGGGTGACGCGGCGTCGACAGCGGCCCTGACCAGCCGGGCGAACAGCCGGCGGCGCCACGGCAGGGCCGATCCGCCGCCCCTGCGGGTCACCTTGGGCACCGGGCAGCCGAAGTTGAGGTCGATGTGGTCGGCCAGGTCGCGCTCGACCACGATCCGCACGGCGGCGGCGGTGATCTCCGGGTCGGTGCCGTAGAGCTGGAGGCTGCGGGGCTGCTCCTCGGCGCCGAAGGCGATCATGCGCAGCGTCTTCGGGTTCCGCTCGACGAGCGCCCGGGTGGTGATCATCTCGCAGACGTAGATGCCGCCGCCCTGCTCACGGCAGAGCCGGCGGAAGCCGACGTTGGTGATCCCGGCCATCGGCGCGAGCACCACCGGCGGCCAGACCTGGTGCGGCCCGATGGTCAGCGCGGGCAGGGTCGGGGCAGTCACCGCACAAGTGTAAGGAAGGGCCCCCTATTAACGTCTCCGGTAGAGCAGGGGCCCCTTGTTAACAGGGGCGCATATCACAGCCGGGCCGCCCGGCGGGCGTTCTCCACAACCGGGGCGGCTGTCCACAGGCCGGCCGGACGGGCGGGAGGAGCAGCGGTCGAGCCCGCAGGCTGCCGGGCATGCGCGAACAGCCACCCGAACTCAGCGACCTGGCGGAACGCCAGCACCAGATCGTCACGCGGACGCAGCTTCTCGGCGTCGGATTCGACGACATGTACCTCTACCGGCAGACTCGGCGCGGCCTGTGGCAGCGCGTCCTGCCGGCGACGTACGCGCTCGTCACCGGCACCCTCACCGACGAGCAGCGACGCATCTCGGCGGCGCTCTACGCGGGCACCGACGCGCAGCTCACCGGTCTGGCCGCCCTGATCTGGTACGGCTTCCGGCACAGTCCGCGCACCGCTGACGTACACCTGGTCCTGCCGCACCACGTGCGGCGCCGCTCGGCCGGTCACGCGGTGATCGCGCGCGCCCTGGAGCTTGATCCGCGGGCCCGGCGGACCGCGCTGTACCCGGTGTGCTCGCCGGCGCGGGCGGTGGTGGACGCCGCCCGCGACCTGCGCCATCTGCGGCCGGTGCGGGCCACGGTGGCCGAAGCCGTGCAGCGCGGCTTCACCGACCTGGCCAGCCTGGACGTGGAGATCCGGCGGGCCAGGCGTAGCCGCACCGCACTGATCCGGAAGGCGTTCGCGGAGATCACCGACGGGGTCCGCTCGGCACCGGAGACCGAGCTGCGGGAGTGCCTGAGCAGCAGTGGCGTGCTTACCGAGATCTTGTGGAACCCTCGGCTGTCGGCGGCGGACGGCACCCGGCTGCCGACGCCGGACGGCTACCTCGCCGACTGCGCGGTGGCGATGGAGGTCGACTCGCGGGAGTACCACCTCAGTCCCACCGACTGGGCGCGGACGCTGGACCGGCACAACGAGCTGAGCCGGTACGGGGTGCTCATCCTGCACTTCACGCCGGCGCAGATCCGCCGGGAGCCGGGCCGGGTACGGCGCATGGTGGAGGACGCGTACGAGGCCCGGCGCGGGCTGGGCGCCGTGACCGGCGTACGGGCGGAGCCGATTTCCGAGGGCCACCCCCGATGACGTGTTAAGAAGGGGCCCCTTCTCTACGCCAGGCGTTAAGAAGGGGCCCTTCCTTACACATCTCAGCAGCCGGGCAGGCGCTCGATCAGGTAGCGCTCGACCTGGTCCAGCGAGACGCGCTCCTGGGCCATGGTGTCCCGGTTCCGGACCGTGACCGCGTTGTCGTCGAGCGTGTCGAAGTCGACGGTGACGCAGAACGGCGTGCCGATCTCGTCCTGCCGGCGGTAGCGGCGGCCGATCGCCTGCGAGTCGTCGAACTCGACCACCCAGCGCTTACGCAGGTCGGCGGCGAGCTGCTTGGCCTTCGGCGACAGCGCCTCGTTGCGCGACAGCGGCAGCACCGCGACCTTGACCGGGGCCAGCCGCGGGTCGAAGCGCATGACCGTGCGCTTGTCCACGCCGCCCTTGGTGTTCGGCGCCTCGTCCTCGTCGTACGCCTCGAGCAGGAACGCCAGCACCGCGCGGGTGAGGCCGGCGGCCGGCTCGATCACGTACGGGATCCAGCGCTCGCCCTTGCCCTGGTCGAAGTACGACAGGTCGACGCCGGAGTGCCTGCTGTGCGTGGACAGGTCGAAGTCGGTGCGGTTGGCGATGCCCTCCAGCTCGGCGAAGTCGGTGCCGCCGAACTGGAACCGGTACTCGATGTCGACGGTGCGCTTCGAGTAGTGGGAGAGCTTCTCCTTGGGGTGCTCGTAGAAGCGCAGGTTCTCCTCGGACAGCCCCAGGTCGAGGTACCAGTTCCAGCGCTCCTGGAGCCAGTACTCGTGCCACTGCTCGTCGGTGCCGGGCTCGACGAAGAACTCCATCTCCATCTGCTCGAACTCGCGGGTCCGGAAGATGAAGTTGCCCGGGGTGATCTCGTTGCGGAACGACTTGCCGGTCTGCGCGATGCCGAACGGCGGCTTCTTGCGGGCGACCGTCTCCACGTTCTTGTAGTTGACGAAGATGCCCTGGGCGGTCTCCGGGCGCAGGTAGTGCAGGCCCTCGTCGCTCTCCACCGGGCCCAGGTACGTCTTCATCAGGCCGTTGAACATCTTCGGCTCGGTGAAGGTGCCCTTGTTGCCGCAGTTGGGGCAGTTCAGCTCCGTCAGCGAGGTCAGCGGCTTGCCGTGCTTGGCCTCGTACGCCTCTTCCAGGTGGTCGGCCCGGAACCGCTTGTGGCAGGACTGGCACTCGGTCAGCGGGTCGACGAACTCGGCGATGTGGCCGCTGGCCTCCCAGACCCTGCGGGCCAGGATGACCGCCGAGTCCAGGCCGACGACGTCGTCGCGCTGCTGCACCATGGTCCGCCACCACTGCCGGCGGACGTTCTCCTTCAGCTCGACGCCGAGCGGACCGTAGTCCCACGCCGACCGGGTGCCCCCGTAGATCTCGCTGGAGGGAAAGACGAAGCCCCGGCGCTTGGCGAGGCTGGTGACGGCGTCGATACGGTCGGCTGGCATGTTTCCTCCTACGCCGGCTGGCGGTCGGCGCGGTTGAGATGGATGGAACCGGGCTGTTCGGGACAACGGTACGACCGCGTCCGTCCCGAGCCCAGCAGAATACCGGGGGGCCGGTCAGCTCACCCCGCAGACCTCCACGCCGCCCGTCTGCCGGTCCGGCGCCAAGGTCACGGTCTGCGCCTCCCGCCGGCCGCCGGCGAGCGTGACGTCCACCGGCACGGTGAGCGTGGTGAGGTCGACCTCGCCCACCCGGTAGCCGGCGACCTGCGGCTCGGTGGCCACCCGCCGCTCGAACTCCCGCCGGGGCTCGCGTCGGCGGATGTCGTCGCAGAGCGTGTCGTACGCCTTGGACCACTCCCGGGCCACGAGCGCCTGGTAGTAGTCGTTCGTGACCGCCCGGCCCTGCTCGCCGATCGCCTGGGCGTTGCTGACCGCCAGGCCGACCATCGCCGCACCGCCCCCGCCGCAGCAGATCAGCACGGCGAGCGCGCCCGCGCCGAGGCCGAGCCAGAGCCGGGTCCGCCCGCCCTCGGTGGGCGGGGCGGCGAACGGCGGCGCGGCACCGGGCCCCTGCGGCGGCGCGGGCACCCCGGGGTCCGCCGGCAGCGCCGGCGGAACGGATGGCGGGGGTGGCGCGGCCGGTCCGGGAGCGGTCATACGCGCCAGGGTAGTGCCCCGGCACTCAGCGATACGGACCTGCGGCACGATCGCTGGCGACGACGACGATCTCACCGTCGGGGGCGGCGCCGGCGAGCGTCTCGTACGCCGACGGCTCGTCCACCGATCGGGCGAGCAGCGGCACGGCGGTGACCTTGACGTCGAACCCGCCGAGCGCCCGCCGGTACGCACCGACCGACTCCCACTCGGTGACCAGGAGCCAGTGGTCCGGGTCGTCGAGCGCCCGCAGCAGTTCACCGCGCAGGTAGCCGGGGCGGGCGGCGAGCGCGGCCAGCGCGGCGTGCGCCGCCCGGGTGAACTCGTCCACCGTTTCGGCTTCCACCACGAACCGGTTGGTGACCAGCACGGCGTTCCTCCTCGTAGAGTTTGTGGCATGCAGCGTACGCAGAGTCCCGTGCTGTCCCGGCTGGCACGGCTCAACCCGACGGCGGTGTTCCTGGCCGCGCTGGCCCTGGTGCTTGTCGGCCTCTTCGCGCCCGGCCCGGCGGGCGGCGTCCTGCTGCTCGTGCTGGCCGGCGGGCTGGTCTGGCTGATGTCGGTCACCTGGCCGGTGCAGGCCCCGGCGACCCGGATGCTCCGGCTGGTGATGCTCACCTTGTTGATCGCGGTGGCGCTGGCGAAGCTCATGGTCGGCTGACATGCGAGGCGGAACCGACCTGCGCTGACATGCAATCATGCGTTTTTGACAATAGTTTTCGTTCTCGCGGACAGTTGAGCCCATGACCGCTCGTGCACCCCGCCGCATCCTGACCGCCGCAGCCACCGCCCTGCTCGCCGCCGCCGGCCTGACCGCCTGCGCGGACGACACCGGCGGCGCGAGCGAGCCGGGCAAGATCGACGTGGTGGCCGCGTTCTACCCGCTCCAGTTCCTGGCCGAGCGGATCGGCGGCGAAACGGTCGCGGTCAGCAACCTGACCAAGCCCGGCGCCGAGCCGCACGACCTGGAACTCAACCCGCGGCAGGTCGGCCAGGTCGTCGACGCCGACGTGGTCGTCTACCTCAGCGGCTTCCAGCCGGCGGTGGACAAGGCGGTGGAGCAGAACGGCGGCGACCGCGCGTTCGACGTGGCGGGCGTGACGCCGCTGCGGGACGCGGCCGCCGGTGGCCACGACCACGAGGGCGAGGCCGGGCACGCCGAGGAGGGCGGCGGCAAGGATCCGCACGTCTGGCTCGACCCGACCCGGCTGGCCACCATCGGCGACAAGCTCGCCGAGCGCCTCGGCAAGGCCGACCCGGACCACGCCGCCGACTACACCGCCCGCGCCGGCGCGCTGCGCACCGAGCTGACGAAGCTGGACTCCGAGTACGCCGACGGCCTGCGCACCTGCCAGCGCCGGGAGATCGTGACCAGCCACACCGCGTTCGGCTACCTGACCGAGCGCTACCGGCTGGAGCAGATCGGCATCAGCGGGCTCGCCCCGGAGTCCGAGCCGTCCCCGAAGCGCCTCGCCGAGGTCGCCGAGGAGGCCCGGGAGCACAAGGCCGGCACGATCTTCTTCGAGACGCTCGTCAGCCCGAAGGTCGCCGAGACCATCGCGCGTGAGGTCGGCGCGAAGACGGCCGTGCTCGACCCGCTGGAGGGCCCGCCCGCCGACGGCGACTACCTCTCCGCGATGCGCACCAACCTGCAGACCCTGCGAACCGCTCTGGACTGTTCATGACCCCACCCGTGATCGAGATCGCGCACGCCACAGTCGGCTACGACGGCCGCCCGGTGCTGCGTGACGTCTCGTTGACAGTGACCGCCTCAGAGGTGGTCGCCGTGCTCGGCGCCAACGGCTCCGGCAAGTCGACGCTCGTGCGCGCCGCGCTCGGCCTGGTGCCGGTCGGCGCCGGGTCGGTCGCCCTGTTCGGCACGCCGCAGCGCCGCTTCCGGCAGTGGCACCGCATCGGGTACGTGCCGCAGCGGCTCGGCGCGGGCAGCGGAGTGCCCGCCACGGTGCGCGAGGTGGTGGCGTCCGGGCGGCTGGCCCGCCGGGGCGTGCTGCGGCCCGCGGGGCGGGCGGACCGGGAGGCGGTGGCGGCGGCGCTGGACGCGGTCGGGCTCGCCGACCGGGCCGGTGACCCGGTGGCCACGCTCTCCGGTGGCCAGCAGCAGCGCACCCTGATCGCCCGCGCGCTGGCCGGCGGGCCGGAGCTGCTGGTGCTCGACGAGCCGACCGCCGGGGTGGACGCGGCCAGCCAGGAGGCGTTCGCCGGGGCGCTGCGCACGTTCCGCGACGGCGGGGGCACGGTGCTGCTCGTCGCGCACGAGCTGGGCCCGCTGCGCCCGCTGATCAGCCGGGCCGTGGTGGTGCACCAGGGCGGGATCGCCCACGACGGCGCGGTGCCCGAGCCGGCCGGCCACCACGCCGACCCGGACCACGAGCACGTGCACCCGCACTGCGACGAGGAGCCCGCCCGGCTCTGGACAGGCATCTGAGATGGATCTCTTCCAGTACGACTTCATGCTCCGCGCCCTGGTCGGCGCGCTGATCATCGGGCTGGCCGCCCCGGCGCTCGGCATCTACCTGGTGCAGCGCCGGCTGGCGTTGATCGGCGACGGGCTCGGGCACGTGGCGCTCACCGGCGTCGGGGCGGGACTGCTGCTCAACAGCTCGCCCGTGCTGGTGGCGGTGATCGCCGCGACGCTCGGGGCGGTCGTGATCGAGCTGGTCCGCGCGTACGGGCGCACCTCCGGTGACCTGGCGCTGGCGCTGCTGTTCTACGGCGGCATCGCCGGTGGCGTGATGCTGGTCGGGCTCTCCGACGCCAGCAGCGGGTCGCTCAACGCGTACCTGTTCGGGTCGCTGACCACCACCTCCCGGACCGACCTGATCACCATCGGCGTGCTCGGCGTGGTGCTGCTGGTGACCATGCTGGTGCTGCGCCCGGCGTTGTTCGCGGTGTGCCACGACGAGGAGTACGCCCGGGTGTCCGGCCTGCCGGTGCGGGCGCTGAACCTGCTCATCGCGGTCGGCACCGCGGTCACCGTGACCATCGCCATGCGGGCGGTCGGGGTGCTGCTGATCAGCGCGCTGATGGTGGTGCCGGTGGCCGCCGCGCAGCAGGTGACCCAGGGCTTCCGGTCGACCATGACGGCGGCCATGGCGCTGGGCCTGTTCGCCGCCGGCACCGGGGTCTGGGTGGCCGCCACCGCCGACACCGCGCCCGGCGCGTCGGTGGTGCTCGTGGCGATCGGCTCGTTCCTGCTGGTCGCGCTCGCGGCGGCCGGTCTGCGGGCGCTGCGGCGGCGGGCGCGGGCCGACCGGGCCACGCCGCTGTCGGAGCCGGCCGAGCACGAGGTGCTGCTGCGATGAGGCCCTGCCCGCCGACTCATCTGGGATTGGTTACCGTTACAGGGTGACCGGCACGAACGGGTACGACGCCTTCGAGGGTGCGGGTGACCTGCTGCGCGCGCTCTCGGCCCCGATCCGGCTCGCGATCGTGAGCGAGCTGGCCGAGAGCGAACGCTGCGTGCACGAGCTGGTCGAGAAGCTCGGCGCGCCGCAGCCGCTGGTCTCCCAGCACCTGCGGGTGCTGCGGGGCGCCGGGGTGGTGCGCGGGTCGCGGCGGGGCCGGGAGATCGCGTACGCCCTCGTCGACGACCACGTCGCGCACATCGTGGCGGACGCGGTCAGTCACGCCGGCGAAGGGTCGCACTGAGCGGGAAATCGGCCAGGTGCCGACGCGCCCGTGCCGTGGGACGCTGTCCGGCGTGAAGATCTACGCCGACCGTTTTCCCACCGCCGTCCGCCAGTTCCTCACCGACCTGCTCGTGGTCGTCTGGGTGTACGCCGCGATCCGCTTCGCGCTGTGGCTGCACGACCTGGTCGAGAAGCTCGCCGTACCCGGGCAGAAGCTGGAGGGGGCCGGCGGTGGACTCGCCGACAACCTGGCCGACGCCGGCGGCAAGGTCGGCCGGGTGCCGATCGTCGGCGACGAGCTGACCGCGCCGTTCACCCGGGCCGCCGACGCCGCCCGCTCGGTCGCCGAGGCGGGCCGCGACCAGCAGGAGCTGGTCGGGCAGCTCGCGCTCGCGCTGACCATCGCGGTGCTGGTGTTCCCGCTCGGCCTGGTGCTGTTCGGCTGGCTGCCGCTGCGCCTGCGCTGGATGCGCCGGGCGGGCGCGGCGAAGGCCCTGGCCGGCGCGCCGGCCGGCCGGGATCTGCTGGCGCTGCGCGCGCTGGCCGGTCAGCCGCTGTCGAAGCTGACCCGGATCGCGCCCGACGTCGCCGAGGCGTGGCGGCGCGGCGACGACGCGACCGTCGACGCGCTGGCCGCGCTGGAGCTGCGCGAACTGGGGCTGCGCGGCGGCCGGTAAGGTGTGCCGGTGCTGTACTTCCTGATCGCCGTCGCCGTGCTGCTGCTCGGGTACGCGGGCGTGCTGGTGAGTTTCGTCCGCAAGGGCCGCAAGATCCCGCCGTCGGCGTACCTGGTGCTGGCCGGGCTCAACGGCCTGATCCTGGCCGGCGTCCTGGCCTGGGCGATCGCGCGCTGACCGCCCGGCGGCCGTCCGGGCGGGACGGCCGCCGGGGCGGTCCGGTCAGCCGGCGGGCGGGATGCGACGGCGGACGTCCTGCTCGGTGGACGGCCCCGGTTCCCAGCGGGCCACCCACGGCAGGTCGGCGGGCGGGGTGACGACGCCGTCCTCCACCGAGGCGTACCGGCCGGCGACGATGCGCTTGGCGGCGGCCACGTCGACCGAGTCGGTGTTCGACCACAGGCCGGTGAACAGCTCGTCGACTCGCAGCCGCGCCTGCCGGCAGAACAGGTCGGCCAGCTCGACGTTCTCCGGGTGCGCGTCCCGCTCGGCGTAGGCCCGGACACAGACCGCGCTCATCGCGAACAGCTCCGCGCCGATGTCCACCACCCGGCCGAGGAACGCCTGCTTGCGCTCCATCTTCCCCTGCCACCGGGACATCGCGTAGAACGTCGACCGGGCCAGCTTGCGGGAGGTCCGCTCGACGTGGCGCAGGTGCCCGGCCAGCGGCCCGAACTCCTGGTACGCCCCGGGCGTCTGCCCCTTGCCCACGGCGAGCGTGGGCAGCCACTTCGCGTAGAAGGCGCCGGCCCGCGCGCCCGCCCTGGCCTTGCGGCCCAGCCCGGCGTCGGGGTCGATGATGTCGCCCGCGACGGACAGGTGCGCGTCGACCGCCTCGCGGGCGATCAGCAGGTGCATGATCTCGGTGGAGCCCTCGAAGATCCGGTTGATCCGCAGGTCGCGCAGGAGTTGTTCGACGGCGGCCGGCCGTTCCCCCCGGGCGGCCAGCGAGCCGGCCGTCTCGTAGCCACGGCCACCGCGGATCTGGATCAGCTCGTCGGCGATCCGCCAGGCCATCTCGCTGGCGTAGAGCTTGACCAGTGCCGCCTCGATCCGGATGTCGTTGCGGTCGTCGTCGGCGAGCATGCAGGACAGGTCGAGCATCGACTCCATGCCGTACGTCGTGGCGGCGATGAACGACAGCTTCTTCGCCACCGCCTCGTGCTCGCCGACCGCGCGGCCCCACTGGACCCGGTCCGCCGCCCACTCCCGGGCCACGTTGAGCGCCCACTTGCCGGCCCCGACGCACATGGCCGGCAGCGAGAGCCGGCCGGTGTTCAACGTGGTCAGCGCGATCTTCAGGCCCTTGCCCTCGCCGCCGATCACGTTCTCCTTCGGCACGAACACGTCGTGGAACCGGGTGAGGCTGTTCTCCAGGCCGCGCAGCCCGACGAAGGAATTGCGCCGCTCCACGGTGATGCCGTCGCTGTCGCCCTCCACCACGAACGCGGTGATGCCGCCGCGCCGCCCCTCGCCGGCCGGCACCCGGGCCATCACCACCAGCAGCGTGGCGAGCGTGCCGTTGGTGGCCCAGAGCTTCACCCCGTTGAGCCGGTAGCCGGTGCCGTCCGCCGTCGGCTCGGCGGTGGTGGCGAGCCGGGCCGGGTCCGAGCCGACGTCCGGTTCGGTGAGCAGGAACGCGGAGACCTCACCGGCGGCGAGCCGGGGCAGGAACCGTTCCTTCTGCTCGGGCGTGCCGAACATCTTCAGCGGCTGCGGCACGCCGATCGACTGGTGCGCCGAGAGCAGGGCGCTGACCGCCGGGTTCACCGAGCCGACGAGCATCAGCGCCCGGCAGTAGTGCAGGTTGCTCAGCCCGAGCCCGCCGTACCTGCGGTCGATCTTCATGCCGAACGCGCCGAGCCCGGCCAGGCCGTGGAACACCTCGTCGGGGATGCGCGCGTCCCGCTCGATCGCCTCGCCGTCCACCTCGGACGCCAGGTACGCGCGCAGCGCGCCGAGGAACTCGTCCGCGCGGGCCACCTCGGCCGGGTCGGGGCGGGGCCACGGGTCGATCAGGTCGAGCCGGAACCGGCCGAGGAACAGTTCCTTGCCGAAGCTGGGCCGGTCCCAGGACGACTCGCGGGCCGCCTCGGCGACCTGGCGGGCCTCCTTCTCGGAGACCTGGCCCGCCTCGGCCGGCAACGGCCCCGCGCCGTCGGGTGACTCGGGCCGGCTGTTCTGTGTCGTGGTCACGACTGCCTCCTCGTCGGTCCGGCTGCGTCGACGCGTTCGACGAGAACGACGCTACCCCCGGGTGTTACCCAGGGGTAGCGCTGCGTGCACGTCCGATTTGGCGGACGGTCAGTCGGTGAGCGTCTGCGGATCGTCGTCCTCGTCGTCGATGTCGTCCTCACCCCAGTTGCGCCGGCTGAACGGCAGGATCGCCCAGAAGATCAGGAACCACAGGCCGGTGAGCGCGCTGAGCAGGAACGCGATCGGCCGGTCCAGCACGAAGTCGGTGACCAGCAGGACCGAGCTGACCATCGCGATCAGCATGAAGAACAGGCCCCCGGTGGCCATCCGGTGGGCGAACCGGACCAGCTCCGGCTTACGCCCCTGCCGGAACAGCGCCCGGTGGAACGCGACCGGAGAAATGATCATCGCGGCGGACGCGGCGGCCGTCAGCAGCGCCAGGATGTAGACGTCGCGCTGGAACTCGGTGGTCCGGCCGAACCCGTTGCTGAACGGCAGCGTCAGCAGGAAGGCGAAGAGGATCTGCACGCCGGTCTGCGCGACCCGCAGCTCCTGCAACAGATCGGCGAAGTTGCGCTGCCAGCGCTGCTTCTCGGATTCCTTGGACACTCGCGGACCTCCCCGGGAGACGGCACGGCCGGCGGGGAGACACCCACCGGCAGCACCGCCTGTGCCCCGTCCGGGCGATCACGAAACCGGTTCAGGAACCGCGGCGGATGCGGCCCGCGTACCGTGCCTCCAGCTCGGCGTTGTGCTCGTCGCCGCCGGTGATGTTCGCGGACAGGTAGACCGGCGGGCGCTGCCCCGCCGCGACCAGCCGGGCCACCACCTCGGCGACGATCTGCTGGGCGAGCAGGGCCGCGGTGATCGAGGAGACCGCGCCGACCGCGCCACCGCCCGGTAGCGGCAGCGTGGCGTCGCCGTACGGGGCGCCGTTGTCCAGCACCACGTCGGCGAAGTCGGCGAGCTTGCGGCCGGACGGGTGCCGCGAGGTCATCCGGGCCGAGTGCTGCGCCGAGGTGATCGCCACCAGGCCGTGCCCGCGTTCCTTCACGATGGACGCGAACTCGACCATCGCCCCGTTCACGCCCGAGTTCGAGGCCAGCACGAACACGTCCTGCGGCCGGATCGGCGCCAGCTCGTAGAGGCGGTGCGCCACGGCCGGGTCGCGTTCCAGCTTCGGGCCGAGCACGTCGGCCGGGTCGCCGCCGATCAGCACCAGGTCACGCAGCGCGATCCGGTTGGTGGGCACCAGCCCACCGGCCCGCCCGGCGATCTCCATGGCCAGCGCCTCGGAGTGCCCCGTACCGAACGCGTGCACCACAGCGTCGGCCCGCAGCGCCGCCGCGATCAGGTCGGCCGCGTCGGCCACGTTCTGCCGCTGCTCGGCGGCCACCCGGCCGATCGTCTCGGTCACCACCGCCAGGTACGCGTCGGCGCTCACCGTCATGCCTCCTCCGTTCCTGCGCACCGGGCGAGGATCGCCTCGGCCAGCGGGCCGGGCGCCTCGTCCGGGATCCAGTGGCTGACCCCGGGCAGCACCACGAACCGGTAGTCACCCGTGACGTGCGCGGCGCACGCCTGCGCGGCCGTCCGGCCGATCGCCACGTCCTTGTCGCTCCAGACGAACGTGGTGGGCACCCCGACCGGGGCGACCGCCTTCATGTCCGTCCCGGTCATCGCGCGGTACCAGTTCAGCGCCGCCGTCAACGCCCCCGGCTCGCGCATCGGCTCGGCGTACCGGGTCACCGCGCCGGCGTCGCCCACGCCGCTCAGCAGCTTGCGCAGCGTGGCGCCGTGCCACGCCAGCAGCACCTTCTCCGCCGTACCGGGCTTGCGGAACAACGCGATGTAGGCGGACTTGACCTTCTGCCGTCGGTCGGTGGCGAGCGCGTGGCCCATGGCGGCCGGGTGCGGCACCGACACCGCGGTCAGCGTCCGGACCCGCTCCGGGTGCGCCGCCGCCAGGCCCCACGCCACGATCGCGCCCCAGTCGTGGCCCACCACGTGTGCGCGGGTCACCCCGAGCGCGTCGAGCACCGCCGCCGCGTCGGCCACCAGCTCCGGAATCCGGTACGCCCCGACGTCCGCCGGACGCGCGCCGGGCGAGTAACCACGCTGGTCGAGCGCGTACGTACGCAGCCCGGCGGCGTGCAGCGCGGGCGTGACCGCGTCCCACTCCCCGGAGTGCTGCGGGAAGCCGTGCAGCAGCAGGACCGGATCACCGCCCTCGGGGCCGCCGGCGCGTACCTCGAACGTCAGTCCCCGCGCATCCACCAGCATGATCGCCACCATACCGACACTCGCCCTGCTGGGCCGGGGCCCGTCGTCGGTGCTAGCGTCTGCGACGAGACAACTTCACATCCGACAGGGGAGCGCACAGCGCTGAGAGTGCGGGCCGGTGCCCGCAGACCCTCGAACCTGATCTGGGTAATGCCAGCGCAGGGAGTTCGGTCGACCTCCAGCCGCGTCGCCGTCCGGTGACCACCGGGCGCGGCGTGCGTCTTCTCCTGGTTCACCTCGACGAACTGGGAGCCACCATGAACCACACCGACAGCAACCGCTGGCGTACCGTCGACATCGTCGTCGCCTCGGTCATCGCCGTCGCCTTCGGCGTCGTGTTCCAGCTCTGGAACATCCTCTGGAAGGGCAGCGACGGGCCGTTCGCCTTCTTCGCCCCGCTGCAGTCGGTGATGTACGGCGTCTGGCTCATCCCGGCCGTGCTGAGCGCGCTGATCGTCCGCAAGCCGGGTGCGGCGCTGCTCACCGAGACCGTCGCCTCGACCGTCTCGGTGCTGCTCGGCTCCCCGTACGGCGCGATGGCGATCCTCCAGGGCGCGGTGCAGGGCCTGGGAGTGGAGAGCGTCTTCGCGGCCACCCGGTACCGCAGCTACCGGCCGGTCACGGCGGCGCTGGCCGGGGCGGCGGGCGGCCTCTTCGCCACCGTGTTCGACGCCCTGTACTGGTACCCGGGCACGAGCTGGACGACCTTCCGGCTGCCCTACATCGCCTTCGGTGTGCTCAGTTGCCTGCTGGTGGCCGGCCTGGGCGCGGTGGCCCTCACCCGCGCGCTGGCGAACACCGGCGTCCTGGACCGCTTCCCCGCCGGCCGCGACCGCGCCCTGGTCTGAGGCCTCACCCCCGCCCGGTGATCAAGGAGTTTGCGTCCGCCGGGCACGGTTCTCCGGACGCGAACTCCTTGATCACGCAGGCTGGGCCGGGAGAGGGGGTGGGTGGTCGGTGAGCGGGGTGGTTCTGCGGGGGTTCGGGTGGCGGCATGGGGGGCGCAAGCGCTGGGCTCTGCGTGGGGTGGATCTACGCGTGGAGAGCGGCGAGCGGGTGCTGCTCCTCGGTGCCTCCGGGGCCGGTAAGAGCACGCTGCTGGCGGCGCTGGCCGGGCTGCTGCCGGAGGACTCCGGCGAGCAGGAGGGCACCGTCGAGATCGACGGGCTGGATCCCCGCAAGGCCCGCGAGCGCGTCGGCATCGTCTTCCAGGACCCGGAGACCCAGCTCGTCATGGCGCGCTCCGGCGACGACGTGGCGTTCGGGCTGGAGAACCGGGGCGTACCCGCCGGGGAGATCTGGCCCCGTGTCGACGAGGCACTGGGCCGGGTCGGCTTCCCGTACGACCGGGACCGCCCGACCGTCGCGCTCAGCGGCGGCGAGCAGCAACGGCTGGCGCTGGCCGGCACGCTCGCCCTGCGCCCCGGACTGCTCCTGCTCGACGAGCCCACCGCCAACCTCGACCCGGCCGGCGCCACCCTGATCCGCCGGGCCGTCGCCAACGCCCTCGACCCGGACACCACGATGGTCCTGGTCGAGCACCGGGTCACCGAGGCGCTGCCGCTCGTCGACCGCGTCGTGGTGCTGGAACCCGGCGGCGGGGTACGCGCCGACGGGCCACCCGAGACGGTCTTCGCCGCGCACGGCGACGCCCTGGCCGCCGCCGGGGTCTGGGTACCGGGCCACGTCGCGCCACCCCGGCACGCCACCACGCCGCCCGGCGACGTGCTGCTCACCGCCGACCGGCTCGGCCTCCCACCCCGGCTCGACCCCACCGATCTTCGGGTACGCGCCGGCGAGGCGCTCGCCGTCCTCGGCCAGAACGGGGCCGGCAAGTCCACACTGGCGCTGCTCCTGGGCGGCCTGCTGCGACCCGGAACGGGCACCGTCACCGCGTCCGCCGAACTGGCCGGGCGGGACGCGCGTACTCCCCCGCACCGCTGGCGGGCACCCGCGCTGGTACGCCGGATCGGCTCGGTGTTCCAGGATCCGGAGCACCAGTTCGTCACCGCCACGGTGCGCGACGAGCTGGCGCTCGGGCCGCGCCGCACCGGCCGTCCCGAGACGGCGGTGACCGCCACCGTGGACGAGTTGCTGCACCGGTTGCGGCTGGACCGGCTGGCGGGCGCCAACCCGTACACCCTCTCGGGCGGCGAGGCGCGGCGGCTGAGCGTGGCGACGGCCCTGGCCACCGCGCCCCGCCTGCTGATCTGCGACGAGCCCACGTTCGGCCAGGACCGGCGGACCTGGCTGGAGCTGGTCGACCTGCTCGCCGAGCTGCGCGACGCCGGGCACGGCCTGGTCGCGGTGACCCACGACGAGGACTTCGTGGCCGCGCTGGCCGACCGGACGCTCACCCTGCACCGGTCACCGTCCGACGCGGAGCACTCCCCCGGCGGGCGGCCCTCGGCCGGCGCCGAGCGCTCGGGCGACGATGGTCCGGCTGCCGGACGTGCGCCGTGATCGGCCTCGAACCGGTCGCCGCACCCGGCGCTCCGCTGGCCCGGCGCAACCCGGTGGCGAAGCTGGCCGCCGCGCTGGTCTTCACACTGATCCTGGTGGCGACGCTCGACCCGGTGGCCCCGGCCATCGCCATCGCCGTCGAACTCGCGGTGCTGCCGCTGTTCGGCGTCCGCTACCGGGTGCTGGCCCGCCGGGCCTGGCCGCTGCTCGCCGGCGCCGTCGGCATCCTGGTCACACTCGTGCTCTTCGCCGCCGATCGCTCCGGCCCGGTGCTGCTCCAGGCCGGCCCGGTCCTGGTCACCGAGGGCGTGCTGGTCACGGCGCTGGGCCTGGTGCTGCGGATGCTCGCCGTGGCGCTGCCCGGCATCGTCGTGTTCGCCACCACCGACCCGACCGACCTGGCCGACGCGCTGATCCAGAACGCGAAGGCGCCCGCCCGGTTCGCCATCGGGGCGCTCGCCGCGTTCCGGATGGTGCCGCTGCTGGAACAGGAGTGGCGGATGATCAGCATGGCCCGGCGGGCCCGCGGCGTCGACGCCGGCCGCAACCCGGTGGCCAAGCTGCGGCTGTTCGCGTCCACCGCGTTCACGCTGCTGGTGGGCGCGATCCGGCGGGGCACCCGGCTGGCCGTGGCGATGGACGCGCGAGGCTTCGACGCCGGCATCCCGCGCACGGTGGCCCGCCCGCAGCGGTTCGGCCTCGCCGACGGGCTGTTGATCACCGGAGCGGCGCTGCTGGCCGGTGCGGCGCTGCTGGTCAGCGTGCTGCTCGGCACCTTTCGGCCGCTGATCGGGTGACCACCCAGCGGTCAGCTCGGCGACCGCCGAACAGGCCGGGCGTACTGGCCGCCGACGACCAGAACGGCTGCCATTCCGGCCAGCGACGGCAACATCCACCACCAGCCGAACGGGCTGCCGTCGTGCACGCCGGAGATCCACGCGGCGCTGATCGCAATCACTCCGGTCAGCAGGAAACCGGCGAACGGCGGCGCCATCAGCCGTGCCGCCAGCAGGCGGCGGTGTCGCCGGCCGGCGCCGGCTGCGGCGTACATGGCCCGTTGCCGAACCTGGCTGGTCGAGATGACCGTGCCGACGCTGACCCAGAGCAGGCAGACGGCGGCCGCACCCGCCGCCGCCGTCCAGACACCGACAGTCAGTTCGGGAACGGCGTGGTCAGGGCCAGGACGAGACGCCTTGACGCGGGCGCGGCACCGGCCGTCGAGATCGGCACCATCGCGGCCGGCACGGTGAGGGCCAGCAGGACAGCACCCGGTACGGCGGCCTCGACCGGCAGAGCAGCATGCAGGCGAGACCGACGGCGGCGAGGCTGAGGGCCAGCCGGGACGCGATCGCCAGGAGGGGCCGTACCGAGGGCGGTACCGCCAGCCCCAGACAAGGACGGTCCGGGGACGGCGAACATCGTGCAGTCCTTCACGAACGGCGGAGGCTGGCCGGTTCCCCTTCGGACCGGCAACAACAGCTTCGGGGAGCAGCACATCCGCATCGGCGGCAGCACCCGGAACACCGCCAACCACGAGCTGACCAGTTTCGCGAAGACCCAGTGGGCCGCGGCTCTCAAGAAGTCCTGGATCGAGGGCCGGTTCCCCGGTTCGGAGGTCTACAGCCACAAGTACGAGACCCCCGGGGGCACCAACCGGACCATGTGCGTGGTCGTCGACACCAACGATTTCACGTACTCCGGCTCCAACTACGGCGACAAGGGGATCATCACGGCGTTCTGGATCGCCGGGCACTACTCCACCGCCACCTGCAACAGCAGCCCGGGCTGATCCCGGACGGCGAACTACAGTTGATGACCGGTGTGTCGCGGGCTCGACCGGAGCCCGCGACACACCGGCATTGCCGAATGAGAGGGCGAGCGGTGTCACGCAGCATCACCGGGCACGTTCATTTCAACCCGGACCGTTCCATGCGCCTCGTGCTCGCCGGGCCGGACGGCCCGGTCGACGCGGGAACCACCCGGCGCTCGGCGGAACTCGGCCAGATGGCACAGGACGCCGCTGCCCGCATCTACGGATCCGGCCCGGTGGACGTTTCGCTTCTGGTGGACCGGCCGCCATGGCTACGACCGGGAATGATCGTACGGATGCCCGCCTCAGCCGACCCCGGGGAAGCGACTCGGCACCCCTACGGTCAGGTGGTCGATTTCCTGCCGGTCGGCGGCGTGGTCGTATGGCATCCCGAGAGCAGCGCGGGCATACACGCTCCGGAAGATCTCGTCGTCTGCGATCCCGCGTCCGTGGATCCGCGCATCGTCGGGGAGATATCCGACCACACCGGTATTGCCGCCACCTTCGAATGACCGTTTCGACGTTCGCCCGGCGAGCCGTTGAACCGATCAGGGGTGGCCTACGGCGGCACCCCTGATCGGTTCATTCAAGCGGGATCAGATGTCGCGAAGGTTGATCCCCACCCGCTCGACCGCAGAGGCGGAACCGCCGGGGCCGTGGCACGGGAGCGCACCGGGAGCAACCGGGAACTCGCCGTCAGCACACGACCCGGTCCGCTGCTCGGCCGGCCGCGATACGGTCACAGGACGCAGCACGGACGAGAGGTGGCGGTACGCATGGCAGAGCAGGCGACGGCGCAGATCGGGGTCACCGGTCTGGCGGTGATGGGCCGCAACCTGGCCCGGAACCTGGCCCGCAACGGCTTCGCCGTGGCGGTGCACAACCGGTCGCCGGAACGTACCCGCAGGCTGGTCGCCGAGCACGGCGACGAGGGCACGTTCGTGCCGTCGGAGTCGCTCGCGGACTTCGTCGGCTCGCTGGAGCGGCCCCGCGCGGTGATCGTGATGGTGAAGGCCGGCGCGCCCACCGACGCCGTGATCGACGAGCTGGTTCCGCTGCTGGAGGAGGGGGACATCATCGTCGACTGCGGCAACGCGCACTTCGCCGACACCCGCCGCCGGGAGGAGGCGCTGCGCGCGTACGGGCTGCACTTCGTCGGCACCGGCGTGTCCGGCGGCGAGGAGGGCGCGCTGCTCGGGCCGAGCATCATGCCCGGCGGGTCGGCCGAGTCGTACCGCAAGCTGGGGCCGATCTTCGAAAAGATCGCCGCGCATGTGGACGGTGAGCCCTGCTGCCGGCACATCGGGCCGGACGGCGCGGGCCACTTCGTGAAGATGGTGCACAACGGCATCGAGTACGCCGACATGCAGCTCATCGCCGAGGCGTACGACCTGTTGCGGGCCGGCCTGTCGGCGAGCCCGGCGGAGATCGCGGAGATCTTCCGGGAGTGGAACGGCGGCGAGCTGGGGTCGTTCCTCATCGAGATCACCGCCGACGTGCTCGGTCACACCGACGCGGCGACCGGCCAGGCGTTCGTGGACGTGGTGCTCGACCAGGCCGAGCAGAAGGGCACCGGCCGCTGGACCGTGCAGAGCGCGCTGGACCTCGGCATCCCGATCACCGGGATCGCCGAGGCCACGTTCGCCCGGTCGCTGTCCGGGCACGCCGACCAGCGGGAGGCCGCCCGCCGCGTGTTCGGCGACGCGGGCGAGAAGTGGCAGGTGGACGACCGGGAGACGTTCGTCGAGGACGTGCGCCGCGCGCTGCTGGCCAGCAAGATCGTCGCGTACGCGCAGGGGTTCGACCACATCCGGGCCGGCAGCCGGGAGTACGACTGGGGCATCGACCTGGGCGGTACGGCCACCATCTGGCGGGGCGGCTGCATCATCCGGGCCGGCTTCCTGGACCGGATCCGGGAGGCGTACGACGCGGAGCCGGAACTGTCGACGCTGCTCGCCGCGCCCTGGTTCGCCGAGCGGGTCAGCAACGGCGTACCGGCCTGGCGACGGGTGGTGGCCGACGCGGCCCGGGCGGGCGTGCCGGCCCCGGCCTTCGGGTCGTCGCTGGCCTACTTCGACGGGCTGCGGGCGCAGCGGCTGCCGGCCGCGCTGATCCAGGGCCTGCGGGACAACTTCGGCGCGCACACCTACCACCGGGTGGACCGGGACGGCTCGTTCCACACGCTCTGGGCGGGCGACCGCTCCGAAGTGGAGGCGTGAGCCGCGCGGGCGTGGGCCGCATCGACACGGGCGTTGGCCGCATCGGAACCAGCCCGGGCCGCCCCAGCCCCGGAGTGCGGCTCACCAGGCCCGCTGACCGTCCGGCTCGGGCGCCCATCCGGCGGCCGGCTCCCCCGACGCCAGCTCGCCGATCTCACCGGAGCGGACGGCCGGGGTGTGCCCGAGGTCGGCGCACCACCGCTGCGCCACGTCGGCGCACAGTGCGGCGACCGCGTCCCGGCGGGCCGGTTCCACCAGGTCGGCGACGGCCAGGGCCGCAGTCATCTCGTACCGGAGATCGCGCATCCTCCACCCCCCGTGGTGGGCGCGAGGCGCGCCCTGCGCCGATCGTAGAGCGGAACGCCCCGCGCCCGGCGGGAAAGCCGGATGCGGGGCGTCACGCTCGGGCCGGACGTCGGCCGCGGCCACCAGGGCCGAACATCGCGGTCAGAAGAACCGGCGATGCTTGGCCTTCTGCGGCCGCACCAGGTCGGCTCCCTTGGTCAGCAGACGGCTCACCCCGGACGGGCCGCGACGGGCCTCCAGGGTGTGGCTGAGCCGGCGCGCGCCGGCCGCCGCCAGCGGCACGGCGACCGCCATGACCGCCCACTGCGCGATCCGCTTCTGAATCATGTGGTTCACCTCCGCGTTTGCTGTCTACCGGTACGGGTACCCAGCGCGGCGCGTCGGTAAGCGTGACGTCAGGCGCCCGGGGCGACCGGGTTGGGCAGGGCGCCGCCGAAGCGGCGGTCGCGCTGGGCGTACAGCTCGCAGGCGTACCAGAGGTGGCGGCGGTCGAAGTCGGGCCAGAGCGTGTCCAGGTAGACCAGCTCGGCGTACGCGGTCTGCCAGAGCAGGAAGTTGGAGATGCGCTGCTCGCCGGAGGGGCGCAGGAACAGGTCGACCTCGGGCACCTCGGGGTGGTAGAGGTAACGCGCCACCGTCTTCTCGTTGACCTTGGCCGGGTCGAGCTTGCCGGCCGCCACGTCGCGGGCGATCCCGGCGGCCGCGTCGGCGATCTCGGCCTGGCCGCCGTAGTTGACGCAGAACTGCAGCGTCAGCGTCGAGTTGCCACGCGACATCTCCTCGGCGGTCTGCAGCTCGGAGATGACGCTCTTCCAGAGCCGCCCGGCCCGGCCCGACCAGACCACGCGTACGCCCAGGTCGACGAGCTGGTCCCGGCGACGGCGGATCACGTCGCGGTTGAAGCCCATCAGGAAGCGGACCTCGTCCGGCGAGCGCCGCCAGTTCTCGGTGGAGAACGCGTACGCGGACAGGTAGGGGATCCCCATCTCGATCGCGCCTTCGACCGCGTCGAACAGGCTGTGCTCGCCCTGCTCGTGCCCCTTGGTGCGGGGCAGGCCGCGCTCCTTGGCCCAGCGGCCGTTGCCGTCCATCACGATGGCGACGTGCCGGGGCACCGCGGCGGGCGGCAACGCCGGCGGACGGGCGCCGGAGGGGTGCGGGGTCGGCGGCACCGGCTCGCGGCGGGTCGCCCTCGTCGATCGGATCACTCGGTCATCTCCCTGTTCACACCGGCGACGGGCCCGGCGCCGGAGCGCGGCGGGACCACATCCGGCCCCGCGCCGCCGGGCGGCGGGACCGCGCCGGACGCCGGGGCACCCCGGTCGACCAGCGGCAGCGAGCGTAGCGCGCGCTCCAGATGCCACTGGAGGTGAGCCGCGACCAGCCCGCTGCACTCCCGGCGTACGCCGGTCTCGGCCGCGTCGGCGTACCCCCAGTCGCCGGAGGTCAGCGCGGACATCAGCTCCAGCGTGGCCGGCGCGGGGTGGGCGGCGCCGGGCGGCCGGCAGTCCGGGCAGACCGCGCCGCCGGCCGGTACGGAGAACGCGCGGTGCCGGCCCGGCTCGCCGCAGACCGCGCAGGCCGCGAGCGCCGGCGCCCAGCCGGCGAACGCCATGCCGCGCAGCAGGTACGCGTCGAGCACGAGCGTGGTGGCGTGCTCGCCGCGGGCCAGCGACTTCATCGCGCCGAGGGTGAGCTGGAACAGCCGCAGCGACGGCTCGCGCTCGACCGGGGTGAGCCGCTCGGCGGTCTCGGCGATCGCGCTGGCCGCGGTGTAGCGGGGGTAGTCGCCGAGGAACCGCTTGCCGTACAGCTCGATCGCCTCGACCTGGCTGACGGTGTGCAACGAGCTGCCCTGGTTGCCCTTGGGGTCACCGGCGAGCTGGAGGTCGACGTGCCCGAACGGCTCCAGCCGCGCGCCGAACCGGCTCATGGTGCGCCGCACGCCCCGGGCCACCGCGCGCAACCGGCCGTGCCGGCGGGTGAACAGCGTGATGATCCGGTCGGACTCGCCCAGCTTCTGCACACGCAGCACCACCGCGTCGTCGCGGTAGAGCTGTCGGCGGTACCCGGCCATCAGGCCATTCTCCCTCCGGGTGCGATCTCAGGGTCGGCTCGGGGTGCACCGTCGGGCGATCCCCGATGTGCCGGGGGTTCGGCCGGACCTAGTGTGCTGGCCATGGCTTCGCTCCGCACCGCTCCCCGGCCGCGCACGGGTTTCCAGGCACGCACTTCCTTCCGGGCACGCACGGGTTTCCAGGCACGCGGCGTGGTGGCCGCCACCGCGGCCACCGCCCTCATCGTCCTCGCCGGGTGTGACACCCTCTCGTTCCGCCGCCTCGACTTCGACCAGACCGAGCGGACGAAGATCACCAAGATCACCGTGGACGACGACGGCGCCGGCGACGTCGTGGTCCGGGCCAACGGCCCCGCGGACCAGGTACGCGTCAAGCGCGTGGTCCGCTACCAGGGCGACGAGCCGAACAGCCGGTACGAGATCAAGGGCGACGAACTCGTCCTGCCCACCGACTGCGGGCACCGGTGCAGCATCTCCTGGGAGGTGACCGCGCCGCCCGGCGTGGTGGTGCGCGGCGGCACCGGCTCGGGCAACGTCGACCTCAGCGACGTCGGCGCGGTGGAGTTCACGCTCAGCTCCGGCGACCTGACCATCAGGGGTGCCACCGGCGAGGTCCGCGCGTCCACCACGTCGGGCAACATCCGGGTCGTCGAGGCGGCCGGCCCGGTGCGGCTGCGGGCCCGCTCCGGCGACATCGAGGCCCGGCGGCTCGCCTCCGCGGTCGACGCGGAGACCACCTCCGGCAACATCGTCGTCGAGCTGGACGAGCCGGCTCCGGCCCGGGTGCACGCCACGAGCGGAGACGTCGACCTGGCCGTACCGGCGGGCCGCTACCGGGTGCGGGCCACCGCGACGTCCGGCGACACGGACGTGCGCGTCACCGACGACCCGACCGCGTCGGTGCAGCTCGAAGCGTCCGCCACCAGCGGCAACGTCACGGTCAGCACCCGCTGAGCGGGCCGTACCCGATGGTGGCTCAACCGGGCGCGTCCCGCCGGGACGCCGGGACGCCGCCGTCCGGGCCGGGACGCTTGGGGGCCTCGGCCGGGCGGCGCGGCGCCGGCACCCGGGCGCCGACGCCCACCAGCGCGTCCTCCGCCCCGGCGGGGGCCGGGCTGGCCGGAGCGGCCGCCGCCCGGCCGGCCACGGTCCGCCGCGGCTTGCCCGGGAGCAGTTCCGGGGTACGCCGGGCGGCCACGTCCTCGACCCAGCCGACGAGCAGCGTCACCACGCCGACGAGCGCGAAGACCAGCCCCACCCGCAGCCACAGGCCGACCGGGTCGCGCGGCGACCAGCCGACCAGGCCGACGAGCGGGGTGAGGAGCACCACGAACGGCATGTGCCAGAGGTAGACGGTCAGCGCGCGCCGGTTCACCACCGTGACCGCCCGGCCGAGCACCGGCACGCGGTCGACCCAGGTCACCCCGGCCGGCGCCCGGCCGATCGCCACCAGGATGAACGCGGCCGACCAGAGCGCGTTGCCGAGCGGGATGTCGTTGATGTCGTACCCGCGCGGGCCCGGGTGGGTGACGATCCAGGCCAGCCCGGCGGCGCCGACCACAGCGGCCACCGGCAGCAGCACCCGGTTGCGCATCCGGCGCAGCAGCCCGTCGTGGTGGGCGAAGCCGAGCAGCCAGGCGCCGAAGTAGAGGCCGAACTCACGCAGCACCGTCGGCGGGTTCGCCAGGACGCCGGCCTCGATCGCGGCCAGCAGCAGGTACGGGGCGGCGAGCGTGGGCAGCGGCGCCCGGCGGAACAGCCAGAGCACGAGCGGCGAGGCGAGCACGAACCACAGGTAGTCCCGCAGGTACCAGATCGGGCTCAGCGCCAGCCCACCCCAGTAGTTGGCCGGCGGGTCGCTGATCGGGAACAGCCAGAGCAGCACCTTCGGGCTGAACGGCAGCCCGGTGAGCAGCATGGCCGGCACGAAGACCGCGGCGACCACCCACAGCGACGGCAGCAGGCGGCGCAGCCGGCGCCCGACCGCGGGCACCCCGCTGCGGTCGAGTGACGCCGCCATCAGCGACCCGGCCAGGGCGAACATCACCGACATGGCCGGGAACACCAGCGTGAGCGTGGCGTAGCCGGTGACGTGGTAGGTGACGACGCGCAGGATGGCCAGGAAGCGGAGCAGGTCCAGATAGCGGTTTCGCATCAGCTCACGGCGGGGTCCGGGGGCAGAGACAATGGTCCCTACCCTGCTCCCGGACGCTGTGAAACAACCAAGAACACCTATGGAAAGTGAGATGTCCCATAGGTCTGGCTGATCCTGATCACCCGCCGCCGGGCCCGCCCCGGCCGCCTGTCAGAAGCCCAGCTTGCGCAGCTGCTTCGGGTCGCGCTGCCAGTCCTTCGCCACCCGTACGTGCAGGTCGAGGTAGACCCGCGTGCCGAGCAACTCCTCGATCTGCCGCCGGGCGGTGGTGCCCACGTGCTTGAGGCGGCTGCCCCGGTGGCCGATGACGATGGCCTTCTGGCTGGAGCGCTCCACGTACACGTCGGCGTAGATCTTGGTGAGGTTGCCCTCCGGGATCATCTCCTCGACCACCACCGCGATGGAGTGCGGCAGCTCGTCGCGTACGCCCTCCAGCGCCGCCTCGCGGACCAGCTCCGCCACGAGCACCTGCTCCGGGTCGTCGGTGAGCATGTCGTCCGGATAGAGCTGCGGTGACTCCGGCAGATACCCGGTCATCACGTCGACGAGCGTGTCGACCTGGTGGCCGGCAACCGCGCTGACCGGCACCACGTCGGCGAACTCGCCCAGCTCGCTCACCGCGAGCAACTGCTCGGCCAGCCGCTTCTTGTCGACCAGGTCGGTCTTGGTGACCACCGCCAGCACGGTGGCCCTGAGGCTGGCCAGCTCGCCGGTGATGAAGCGGTCGCCCCGCCCGATCGGCTCGTTCGCCGGGACGCACAGGCCGATCACGTCGACCTCGCTCCAGGTCTCCCGGACCAGGTCGTTGAGGCGCTCGCCGAGCAGCGTCCGGGGACGATGCAGGCCCGGGGTGTCGACGAGCACGAGCTGCGAGTCCGGCCGGTGCAGCACCGCCCGGATGATGTGCCGCGTGGTCTGCGGCTTGTTCGAGGTGATCGCGATCTTGGTGCCGACGATCGCGTTGGTGAGCGTCGACTTACCCGCGTTCGGCCGCCCGACGAAACAGGCGAAACCGGCCCGGTAGGGGCGCGCCTCGGGCGTGGTCACTCGACCACCGTGCCGAGGACGGTGCCGTCCGGCGCGGCCACGTGCACCGGCGCGTCGGCGGACAGGTCACGCACCGCGGCGTGCCCGGCCCCGTCCAGGGTCGACGCCTCGGTCACCACCACAGCGGCCTCCAGCCGGCTCGCGCCCGCCGCCACCGCCGAGGCCACCGCGAGCTGGAGCGCGGTCAGGGTCAGCGACGGCAGCGCCACGCTCGCCGCCGCGTACGTCCGGCCGTCCTGGTCGCGGACCGCGGCGCCCTCCACGGCCGCCACCCGGCTCCGCGCGCCCCGGGCCAGGACGACGAGCTTGGCGTCCTCGGCGCTCAGCTCGGCCGGGTCGGCGGGGGTGGGCAGGGCAGCCGGTACGGCGGGTGACTCAGGCATCGGCGGGTTGCCTCTCCTCGGAACGGTTGTTGTCGCCACGGGAATCGGGCGGCTCGCTTCGGTTGGTGCCCTCCGGCGCGTCACCCCGGTCGACCCGGCTCACCAGAACCGAGTCGATCCGGTTACGCCGGCCGGTAGTGCCCTCGGCCACCAGCCGCAGGCCGGCCACCTCGGCCGCGGCGCCCGGGATGGGCACCCGGCCGAGCGCCTGGGCGAGCAGGCCGCCGACCGTCTCCACCTCGTCGGTGGGCAGCTCGGTGTCGAACAGCTCGCCCAGATTCTCCACCGGCAGCCGCGCGGTCACCCGCACGGCCCCGTCCGGCAGGTGCTCGACCGGCGGGCGCTCGACATCGTACTCGTCGGTGATCTCCCCGACGATCTCCTCCAGGATGTCCTCGATGGTGACCAGCCCACCGGTGCCGCCGTACTCGTCGACCACGATGACCAGGTGGTTGCGGGCCGCCTGCATCTCCGAGAGCAGGTCGTCCACCGGCTTGGACTCCGGCACGAACGTGGCCGGGCGCATCAGCTCGGCCACCGGCATCTGCCGGGCGCCCTGGTCGCCCTGGACCCGCCGGATCAGATCCTTGAGGTAGAGCACACCGAGGACGTCGTCGACGTTCTCGCCGATCACCGGGATGCGGGAGAAACCGGAGCGCAGGAACAACGCCAGCGCCTGCGCGAGCGTCTTGCGCTCCTCGATCCACACCATCTCGGTACGCGGCACCATCACCTCCCGGGCGATGGTGTCGCCGAGCGCGAAGACCGAGTGGATCATCTGGCGCTCGCCGTGCTCCACCACCCCGCGCTGCTCGGCCAGGTCGACCAGCTCCCGCAGCTCCACCTGGGTCGCGAACGGCCCCTCGCGGAAGCCCTTGCCGGGGGTGACCGCGTTGCCGATCAGGATCAGCAGCGACGCCAGCGGGTTGAGCGCGCGGCCCAGCCAGCGCACCAGCGGCGCGACCGCGCGGCCGACCGCGTACGCGTGCTGGCGGCCGAGCGTACGCGGACCGACGCCGACCACGACGAAGCTCACCACAGTCATCGCGCCGGCCGTCACCAGCGCCGCCCGCCAGCCCGCGCCGAACGTGTCGACAGCCACCAGCGCGACGAGCGTGGTGGCGGTCAGCTCGGCCAGCAGGCGCAGCAGGAGCAGCAGGTTCAGGTGGCGGACCACGTCACCGGCGACCGCCTGGAGGGCACGTCCGCCGCGCGCGCCGTCCCGGGTGAGCTCGGCGGCACGGGCCGGGGAGACCGCGGCCAGCGCCGCCTCGGTCATCGCGATCAGGCCGGCGAGCACCACCAGCCCGGCGGCGAAGACCAGGAGCTGGAGATCGGGCAGACCGGCGGGGGCGCGGACCGCCGCCAAGGCGTCCATCACTGCGACCGGGTCGACCGCCAGCTGGCCAGCAGCCGGGCCTGGAGGCCGAACATCTCCCGCTCCTCCTCGGGCTCGGCGTGGTCGTAGCCCAGCAGGTGCAGCACGCCGTGCACGGTGAGCAGGTGCAGCTCGTCGGCGGCCGAGTGCCCGGCCGCAGCGGCCTGCTTGGCCGCCACCTCCGGGCAGAGCACGATGTCGCCGAGCAGCGCCGGCTCACCGCCGGCCGGGGTGCTCTCGCCCGGGCCGTGGTCGACGCTGCCCTCGTCCATGGGGAAGGCGAGCACGTCGGTCGGACCGTCGCCACCCATCCAGCGGTGGTTCAGCTCCGACATGTATTCGATGTCGACGAGCAGCACGGACAGCTCGGCGAGGGGGTTGACCCCCATCTCGTCGAGGGCGTGCCGCGCGACGGCGAGCACGGCGTCGGTGTCGACGTCGACACCCGACTCGTTGGCGATCTCGATGGACAACTGTCTTCCTCTGATGATGTGACGGCTTCCGCCGGCAGGTCAGCGGCGCCGGCCGGCCCGGCCGCCCTGGGCGGTGCGCCCCGGTACGGCGTGCACGCTCTGCGCCTGCTGGTTCTCCCGCTCGGCGTCCCAGCGGGCGTACGCGTCGACGATGTCGCCCACCAGCTTGTGGCGCACCACGTCGGAGCTGGAGAGCTGGGCGAAGTGCACGTCCTCGACGTTGTTCAGGATCTCCCGGACCACCCGCAGGCCGCTCGTCGTCCCGCCGGGAAGGTCCACCTGGGTGACGTCACCGGTGACGACGATCTTGGACCCGAAGCCGAGCCGGGTGAGGAACATCTTCATCTGCTCGGGCGTGGTGTTCTGCGCCTCGTCCAGGATGATGAACGCGTCGTTGAGCGTGCGGCCCCTCATGTATGCCAGCGGCGCGACCTCGATCGTGCCGGCGGCCATCAGCTTGGGGATGGTCTCCGGATCGAGCATGTCGTGCAGCGCGTCGTAGAGCGGGCGCAGGTAGGGATCGATCTTCTCGTTCAGGGTGCCGGGCAGGAAGCCCAGCCGCTCCCCCGCCTCGACCGCCGGCCGGGTCAGGATGATCCGGTTGACCTGCTTGGCCTGGAGCGCCTGCACGGCCTTCGCCATGGCCAGGTAGGTCTTGCCGGTACCGGCCGGGCCGATGCCGAAGACGATGGTGTGCGCGTCGATCGCGTCGACGTACTTCTTCTGCCCCAGCGTCTTGGGACGGATGGTGCGGCCGCGCCGGGAGAGGATGTTGAGCGTCAGAACCTCGGCGGGCCGCTCGGCGCCGCCCTGCTCGAGCATGCCGACGGTACGCCGTACCGCGTCTGTGGTCAGGGTCTCGCCTTTCTCGATGAGTTCGAGCAGCTCACTGAAGAGCCGCTCGGCGAGGGCGTTGTCGGCGGGGGCGCCGGTGATGGTGATCTCGTTGCCGCGGACGTGGACGTCACTGTCGATCGAGCGCTCGACGAGCCGCAGGATCTCGTCGCCCGCGCCGAGCAGGTTCACCATGATCTTCTGGTCGGGGACCGTGATCCGGGTCTGCACACGCGGCGTGCCGGGAGGTGGGGTGCCGGTCATAGGTCGGGCCCGTCGGGCCCTGCGCCACCTGCTCTCCGCTTCTCGGGCGCCGGGCCCTGCTGGCGCGGCGTACGGTTACCTCCCATCGTATCGGGTCGGCACCGTACGCACCGCGCCCATTTCCGGTGCTCGCCGCTCAGTCGCCGACGCGGAAGTCGTAGCCGTCGAAGGTCTCCTGCGAGCGGGTGAAGCGGTAGGTCGCCCAGTGCATCCGGACCACGACGCCGTGCTCGTCGCGGGTCAGCCGCAGCAGCTCCCCCGCCTCCCGGCCGGAGACCGTGCGGAACACGTCCGGCCGGTCCGGCAGCGGCGCGAACACGGCGGGCGGCTTCCCGGCCGGGTCGTCCGCGCCACGCGCCCGCAGCGTCCCGTCGTGCCAGGAGAAGACGTACTCGAAGCCCTCGCCCCACCAGCGGCCCAGCACCCCGCGCAGGTGGGCCGGGGCGGGCGGGCCCGGACGCCACGGCTCGATCTCCGCCGGGTCGTGCTCGGCGGCGGCGGCGAGCAGGCGGTGGGGCAGGTCGAGCACGTCCACGCCGGTGCCGGACGAGCCGAGCACCGCGGCGCCCATCGCCCCGGCGGTGCCCTGCCCGCCGCGCCGCCCGTAGACGGCGGCGAGGAATCCGGGCATCGCGCCGTCGTGGCCGACGTGGGTCACCCGCTCCGGCTGCGGAACCAGGATCAGGCCCAGCCCGAATCCGGCCGACCAGACCGACTCGTCGGTGGGGGTGAGCGGCCAGCGCATCTCCTCGACCGTCGTCGCGGCGAGCACCGCGCCGTCCGGGTCCACCGCCGCCGGGTCGGCCAGGAAAGCGGCCCAGCGGGCCATGTCCGTCGCGGTGCTCCAGAGCTGCGCGGCGGGGGCGACCGCGCCGAAGTCGGCGGGTGGTTCCGGGTGGGCCTCGTCGGAGTACGCGTCGACCAGGAACCCGGTCGCGGCGCGCTCGGTCGGGTGCGGGCCGGTGGCGCTCAGCCCGAGCGGAGTGAGCACCCGGTCGGCCAGCACCTCGGCCCAGGTGCCGCCGCGCAGCCGGGCGACCGCCTCGCCGAGCAGCGCCAGGCCGAGGTTGGAGTAGTGGAAACGCCGGCCCGCGGGCAGCACCCGCTCGACCCGGGCCAGGTCGGCCAGCAGCTCGTCGACGGCCGGGGCACGCAGGCTGTCCCACACGTCGCCGTGCGGCTCGCGTTGCAGTCCGGCGGTGTGCGACAGCAGCCGGCGTACGGTCGCGTCGCCGTGCGCGGGCAGGTCGAGGTGCCGCCCGATCGGGTCGTCCAGGTCGAGCAGGCCGTCGTCGCGGCACTGCATGACGAGCGCCGCGGTGAAGGTCTTGGTGACCGAGCCGATCCGGAACACCGTCTCCGGCCCGAGCGGGGTGTCGTTGCCGGTGTCGCCCACGGTGCAGGTCCAGAGCGGCCGGTCGGCCCGGTGCAGGGCGGCCGACACCGCCGGGATCCGCCCGGTGGCCTGGGCCTGGCGCACCATCCGGTCGAGCCGGCCGGAGACGTCGGTCATCGGCAGAGCATCGGGCCGAGCGGCGCGCCGCCGAGCAGGTGGGCGTGCGCGTGGAAGACCTCCTGGCCGCCGTACGGGCCGGTGTTGAACATCAGCCGGAACCCGTCCACGGTCAGGCCCTCCTCCTCCGCGACCACGGCGGCGGTCTGGAGCACCTCGCCGGCCAGCTCGGGCGCGTCCTGGGCCAGCGTGGCCACGTCCGCGTAGTGCTCCTTCGGGATCACCAGCACGTGGGTGGGCGCCTTCGGGTCGATGTCCCGGAAGGCCAGGGTGGTGGCGGTCTCGCGGACGATGGTGGCCGGGATCTCCCCGGCGACGATCCGGCAGAACAGGCAGTCCATCGCAGCAGTGTAAGGAAGGGCCCCTTCTTAACGCCTCCGGTAGGGGAAGGGCCCCTTCCTAACACCTCCGCCCGGTGCGGCAGGATGGCCGCCATGTCGGGACGGGCGGTGCTGGTGACGGGGGCCTCGCGGGGCATCGGACGGGCGGTGGCGCGGGCGTTCGCCGCCGGTGGCGACCGGGTGGCGGTCCACCACCGGGACTCGGCCGACCTGGCCGAGCGGCTGCGCGCCGAACTGCCCGGCGACGGACATGTGGTGGTACGCGCCGACCTGGCCGACGCCGACGCGGTACGCGCCATGGTGGACGAGGCGGCCCAGCGGCTCGGCGGCCTCGACGTGCTGGTGAACAACGCGGGTGTCTTCGGGCCGGCCGATCCCCCGCACCCGGTCTTCGAGAGCAGCTACGAGCAGTGGCGGACGCGGTGGCGGGAGGTACTCGACATCAACCTGGTCGGCGCGGCGAACGCCGCCTGGTGCGCGGCTCAGCACATGCGCGACCGCGGGGGCCGGATCGTGAACGTCTCGTCCCGAGGCGCGTTCCGGGGTGAGCCGGCCAACCCGGCGTACGGGGCCAGCAAGGCCGGGATGAACGCGATGGCCCAGTCGCTGGCGGTGGCGCTGGCGCCGTACGGCATCGGGGTGGCCTGCGTGGCGCCCGGCTTCGTCGAGACCGACATGACGAACGAGCACCTGAAGAGCGAACGGGGCGAGGCGGTACGCGCCCAGTCCCCGTTCCACCGGGTGGCCCGGCCGGAGGAGATCGCGGCGGCGGTCCACTGGCTGGCGAGCCCCGAGGCCGAGTGGGCGTCCGGCACCATCATCGACCTCAACGGCGCCTCCTACCTCCGCTCCTGACCCTTCCCGCCGCCGCCCTCACCCCCGCGATCTTGCACTTTCGGCCCTGGCAAAACGCTGCAAAAGAGACGCAATGCGAGCCGAAAGTGCAAGATCGGCGCGCGCATGGGCGAGGCGCGCAAGGGCGAGGGCGCGGGCGGGCGGGCGGGTTACCAGTGGGACAGGCGGGTGGCCAGGACTGTCAGGGCTGCCACGCCTGCCGTGGACGTGCGCAGGACGGACGGGCCCAGGCGGACCGTACGCGCTCCCGCGTCGGCGAACGCGGCCAGCTCGTGATCGGCGATGCCGCCCTCCGGGCCCACCACCAGGACGATCTCCCCGGCGGCCGGCAGGTCGACGGTGGTCAGCCGGTCCCGTGCCCCCTCGTGCAGCACGAACGCGCCGGCCGCGCCGGCGATCCGGCGGGCCACCGAGGCGGTGGACTCGTCCGGCGCGCCGGCCACCACCGGCAGCCACGGGCGGCGGGCCTGCTTGGCCGCCTCCCGGGCGGTGGCCACCCACTTCTGCCGGGCCCGGTCACCCCGCTCGCCGCGCCACTGCGCCACCGAGCGGGACGCCGCCCAGGGCACGATCTCGTCCACGCCGACCTCGGTCATCGCCTGCACGGCGAGTTCACCCCGGTCGCCCTTGGCGATGCCCTGCACCACGACCAGCCGGGGCACCGGCGCGTCCGCGTACCCCCGGCCGGTGACCCGCAGGTCGAGCGTGCCGCGGCCGACGGCGGTGACCACCGCGGCGGCGGTGCCGCCCCGGCCGTCGGCGAGCACCAGCTCCTCGCCGACGCGCAGCCGCTGCACGGTGGCCGCGTGGTGGCCCTCCGGGCCGTCGAGCGTCAGCGTGTCACCGGTGGGCAGCGCCTCGACCAGGAACAGCGGCGCCGACACCTCAGGCGTGCCCGTTGAAGGCGTCGCGCATCCGGGAGAAGAAGCCGCCCTGCTTGGTCAGCTCGGCGACCTCCTCGCCGCGGGTCTTGGCGAAGTCGCGCAGCATCCGCTCCTGGTCGGCGTCCAGCTTGGTCGGGGTACGCACGTCCAGGTGCACGTAGAGGTCGCCCCGGCCGGTGCCGCGCAGGTGCGGTACGCCCCGGGCCCGCAGCCGCAGCGTGCTGCCGGGCTGGGTGCCGGGCTTGACGTCGACCGTCTCCTCGCTGTCCAGCGTCTTGATGGTCAGCCGGGTGCCGAGCGCGGCGGCGGTCATCGGCACCGTCACCCGGCAGTGCAGGTCGTCGCCCTTGCGGGAGTAGACGTCGTGCGGCCGCTCGTGGATCTCGACGTAAAGGTCGCCGGCGGTGCCACCACCGGGGCCGACCTCGCCCTGCTGGGCCAGGCGGATCCGCATGCCGTCCTCGACCCCGGCCGGGATCTTGACGGTCAGCGAGCGGCGGGTGCGCACCCGGCCGTCACCGGCGCAGGTCGGGCAGGGGTGCGGGATGGTGGTGCCGTAGCCCTGGCAGACGGTGCACGGCCGGGCGGAGACCACCTGACCGAGGAAGGTCCGCTGCACCGACTGCACCTCGCCCCGGCCGCCGCACGCCTCGCAGGTGGCCAGGTGGGTGCCGGCGGCGGTGCCGGCGCCGGAGCAGGTGGTACAGAGCACGGCGGTGTCGACGGTGATCGGCGCCTCGACGCCGAACGCGGTCTCGTTGAGGTCCAGTTCCAGGCGCAGGATCGCGTCCGCGCCGGGGCGGGTACGCGGACGCGGGCCCCGGCTGCCGCCCGCGGCGCCGCCGAAGAACGCGTCCATGATGTCCTGGAAGCCGACGAACGGACCGGCGCCGCCCGGGCCGCCGGGACCGCCCATGCCACCGCCGCCCGGGGCGAGCGGGTCGCCGCCCAGGTCGACGATCTGCCGCTTCCGGTCGTCCGAGAGGACCTCGTACGCGGCGTTGATGTCCTTGAACTTCTCCTGGGCCTCCGGGTCCGGATTGACGTCCGGGTGGAACTGCCGCGCCAGCTTGCGGTAGGCACGCTTGATCTCGTCGTCGGAGGCGTCCCGGCTCACACCGAGAATGCCGTAGTAGTCCCTGGCCACTGCGTTAGGTGTCCTCATGTTCGTCTCGCGTCGCTCCGGTCGTCGGCCGGAACCGGCCGTCGGCCCTGACTGGTCAGTTCTGGGCCAGCAGTTCGCCCACGTAGCGTGCCACGGCCCTCACCATGGCGATATTGCCGGGGTAGTCCATCCGGGTCGGCCCGAGCACGCCGAGTCCGCCGACGATCGTGCTGCCCGGTCCGTAGCCGGTGCTGACCACCGAGGCGGCCCGCAGGTTGTCGAATTCGTTCTCGTCGCCGATGAGCACCCGGGTGGTGCTCGGCTCGGTCTCGCCGATCAGCTTGAGCAGCACGACCTCTTCTTCGAGCGCCTCGAGGATGGGCCGCAGCGAACCCTGGAAGTCGAGCAGGCCACCGCGGGTGAGGTTGGCCTGCCCGGCCAGCGCGAGGCGCTCCTCGTGCCGTTCCACGAGCGTCTCCAGCAGCACGGTGGAGAGCGTGGTCATGGCCGGGCGCAGATGCGGCGCGGACTCCTCGACGAGCGCCTGCACCAGCGGCGGCGTCTCGGCGAGCTGGCTGCCGACGAGCTTCTCGTTCACCAGCCGGCGCAGGTCGGTCACGTCGTCGGCGGGCACCGGGGCGGGCAGCTCGACCAGCCGCTGTTCGACCCGGCCGGTGTCGGCGATCATGACGACCATCAGCCGGGTGGTGGAGATCGGAACCAGCTCCAGGTGGCGCACCTTGGAGCGGGCCAGGCTGGGGTACTGCACCACGGCGACCTGCCGGGTGAGCTGGGCGAGCAGCCGGACGGTGCGGTGCACCACGTCGTCCAGGTCGACGGCGCCGACCAGGAAGCGCTCGATCGCCCGGCGCTCGGCCGGGCTGAGCGGCTTGACCCGGGAGAGCCGGTCGACGAAGAGACGGTAGCCACGGTCGGTGGGCACCCGGCCGGCGCTGGTGTGCGGCTGCCGGATGTAGCCCTCCTCCTCCAGCACCGCCATGTCGTTGCGCACCGTGGCCGGCGAGACGCCGAGCTGGTGCCGCTCGACCAGGGCCTTGCTGCCGACCGGCTCCTGCGTGGCGACGTAGTCCTCGACGATCGCGCGCAGCACGGCGAGTTTGCGGTCGTCGAGACCCATTCCCCACCTCCTGACGCACCTCGGTCGAGCCGGCGCGCGGCATCCGCCGGGCGGCTGGCACTCGACTGTAGCGAGTGCCAGTCTACGTCGGCACCCCCGCCGACGCGATGATCGCCCGACGGACCTGCGGTGCGGCCCGCCACACGGCGCGGCCCACCAGGGCCGAACAGCCGGTCATCGTCGGTCTGTGTCGCTCTGGTGCGGGTTGACCGGTGCACCTACCGTGGCGACCATGACTGAACCTCCTCGCCCTCCCGGGGCAGGGGACTCCGGCCCCCAGCCCGACCCGTCGGCGCCCTACGGTTCGCCGGCCGGCGAACCACCCACCGCTCCACTGTCCGGCGCGCCGGGCGCGGGCGGCTATCCCCCGCCCGGTGACTATCCGCCCCCGGGTGGCTACCCGCCTCCGGGCGGTCAACCTCCGCCGGGCGGCTACCCGCCCCCGGGTGGCTACCCCCCGCCGGGCGGCACGCCGGGCTACGGCGCCGGCTACCCCGCCGGTGGCGGGTACGGCCCGGCCGGATACGCCAACAACGACGAGAAGACCTGGGCGCTCGTCGCGCACTTCGGTGGCGCCGCCGGTGTCATCGTCGGCGGCGGTCTGCTCGGCTGGGTCGCGCCGCTGATCGCGCTGATGACCCGGGGTCAGCAGTCCCCGACGGTCCGCGCGCACGCGGTCGCGGCGCTGAACTTCCAGATCACCTGGGCCATCGCCGGCGTGCTCGCCTGGGTGATCACGATCATCAGCTGCGGGATTTTGTTCTTCGTCCCGATGCTGGTCTGGCTGGTGCCACTGATCTTCGGGATCATCGGCGGGGTCAAGGCCAACGACGGCGTGCTCTACCGCTACCCGATGAGCTACAGCTTCACCAAGTGACGCCTCCGGCCGGCCGAGGGGGCGGCCGGCCGGGCCCGGTCACGGCAGCAGGTCGCGTACCACCGCGTCGGCCAGCAGCCGGCCGCGCAGCGTCAGCACCACCAGCCCCCGCGCGTACGCCCCGGCGTCGAGCAGCCCGGCGTCCCGGGCCCGCTCGGCGCCCGCCCGGCCGGGCTCGTCCAGCACGTCCAGCGGCAGGCCGGAGGCGAGCCGCACCCGCAGCATCACGTCCTCCATGTGCTGCTCGTCCGCGGTGAGCTGTTCCCTGGCCAGCGCGGGCGAGGCGTCCTCGGCCAGCCGCTCCGCGTACGCGCTCGGGTGCTTGACGTTCCACCAGCGCACGCCGCCGACGTGGCTGTGCGCTCCCGGGCCCAGGCCCCACCAGTCGGCGCCGGTCCAGTAGAGCAGGTTGTGCCGGCACCGGGCCGCCGCCGAGCGGGCCCAGTTCGACACCTCGTACCAGGAGAATCCGGCCTCGCCGAGCGCGGCCTCCGCGGCGAGGTAGCGGTCCGCCGCCACGTCGTCGGAGGGGTACGGCAGCTCGCCCCGGCGCATCCGCGCGGCCAGCCGGGTGCCGTCCTCCACGATCAGGGCGTACGCGCTGACGTGATCCACGCCCGCGTCGACCACCTGGGCCAGCGAGGCGGCGAAGTCCTCGGCCGTCTCGCCCGGCGTGCCGTAGATCAGGTCCAGGTTCACGTGCTCGAACCCGGCGTCGCGCGCCTCCAGCGCGGCGGCGGTGGCCCGGCCCGCGCTGTGGCGCCGGTCGAGCACCGCCAGCACGCCGGGTGCGGCGGACTGCATGCCCAGCGAGATCCGGTTGTATCCGGCCGCCCGCAGCGTCTTGAGCGACTCCGGGCTGACCGACTCGGGGTTGGCCTCGGTGGTCACCTCGGCGTCGGCGGCCAGCCCCCAGACGCGGTCGATGCCGTCGAGGATCCGGGCCAGGTCGTCGGCGGGCAGCAGGGTGGGCGTGCCGCCGCCGACGAACACGGTGTCCACCCGGGGCGGCGGCGAGTCGCCCAGCACCCGGGCGGCCAGCGCCAGCTCGGCCAGCACGGAGTCGGCGTACGTCTCCCGGCTCGCCCCGCCGCCCAGCTCGGAAGCGGTGTACGTGTTGAAGTCGCAGTAACCGCACCGGCTGGCGCAGAACGGCACGTGGACGTACACGCCGAAGCCGCGCGCGCCGACGGCGCGAGTGGCGGTGGCGGGCAGCGATCCGTCGCGCGGGACGGGTTCGCCTTCTGGAAGGACGCCGGGCATGGCCACTAGTGTGCCCGGCATGACCTCTCCGGACGCTCTCGTGCGGGTCGCCACGGCCCGTGGGGTGACCACCCTCACCCTGGACAGCCCGCACAACCGCAACGCGCTCTCCACGCCCCTGATGACCGAGCTGCTGGCCGGGCTGGCCGACGCGGTCGCCGACGACGCGGTACGCGCGATCGTGCTCGACCACACCGGCCCGGTCTTCTGCTCCGGCGCCGACCTGAAGGAGACGGCCGCCGCGTACGCCACCGGGACGGTGCCCGCCGGGATGCTCGGCGACGTGCTCGTCGCGGTACGGGAGAGCCCGAAGCCGGTGGTGGCGAAGGTGGCCGGGCCGGCCCGGGCCGGTGGGCTGGGCCTGATCGCCGCCGCCGACCTGGCGGTCTGCGCGCAGGAGGCGACGTTCGCGTTCACCGAGGTGCGGATCGGGGTGATCCCGGCGGTGATCTCGGCGACCGTGCTGCCCCGGCTGAGCCAGCGGGCGGCCGCCGAGCTGTACCTGACCGGCGACACGTTCGACGGCCGCCGCGCCGCCGAGATCGGCCTGGTCACCGCCGCGGTGCCGGCCGACGAGCTGGACGCCGCCGTCGAGCGCTACTGCGCCTCGCTGGTCAAGGGCGCCCCGGGGGCGCTGGCCGGGGCGAAGGACCTGCTGCGCCGGCCCGCCGGCCCCGACCTGCGGGCCGAGATCGCCGAGTTGGCCGCACTGTCGACCGGGTACTTCCTCTCCGACGAGGGGCGCGAGGGCGTGATGGCGTTCCGGGAGAAGCGTCCCGCCGCCTGGGTGCCCGCCGGAGACTGAGGTACGCGGCGGGCCCCGCGTGAGCCACTCCGGCCGGCGCGGGCCCCGCCGGTCGGCCGGGAGCCGCCGTGGCGGGTGGGACGTACGCTTGTCGGACTGTCGGGACAGGGGGTGCGGGTGCGGACGCGAGCGGCGATCGTGGCATCTGGGGTGGCGGTGTGCGTACTGGCACTGCTCGCGGTCTACGTCGTGACCAAGCAGTTCGGCGGGCACCTGCGGCTACCGCTGGCCAGCCGGACCTGCACGGTGCAGGCGGACGGCGAGGTGGTGCTCGGCGCCGACCAGATGGCGAACGCGGCCACCATCGCGGCGATCGGGATGCAGCGCCGGATGCCCGAGCGGGCGGTGGTGGTGGCGCTGGCGACCGCGTACCAGGAGTCGCACCTGCGCAACATCGCCCACGGCGACCGCGACTCGCTCGGCCTGTTCCAGCAGCGCCCGAGCCAGGGCTGGGGCACCCCGGAGGAGATCCAGGACCCGCGGTACGCGGCGAACAAGTTCTACGCCGCGCTGAAGAAGGTCAAGGGCTGGGAGCGGATGCGGATCACCGACGCCGCCCAGCGGGTGCAGCGGTCGGCGTTCCCCGAGGCGTACCAGAAGTGGGCGGACGAGTCGGAGGTCCTCACCCGCGCGTTGCTCGGCCACGCCACAGGCGCGGTGGCCTGCACCGTCGGTTCGCCGCCGACGATGCGCGGCCCGGCCGCCGCCAGTGCCGTGCTGGAGAGCCTGTCGCTGGACTGGGGGCTGCCCCGGCTGGCCACGGCGACGGACCTGACCGCGCTCACCGTGCCGGCCGGCGACGACCGCAACGGCTGGCGGTACGCGCACTGGCTCGTCTCGCATGCCGACGACCACGGCGTGAAGAAGGTCCGCTTCGGCAACCTGGAGTGGACCGCCGAGCAGGGCTCCTGGGCCCGGGTGAAGGGCGATCCGGCCACCGAGGTGCGCGCCGAGGTGTTCGCCGCGGCCTGACCGGCGCCGGATCGCCCCGAAGTCAGCCCTTCACCGCTCCCGCCACCAGGCCGGAGACCATCCGGCGCTGCACCAGCAGGAAGAAGACGATCACCGGCAGGGTGAACAGCGTGGACGCGGCCATCACCGAGCCCCAGGCGGTGTCGTCCCGGCCGAAGAAGAACGTCATCGCGACCGGCAGCGTGTACTTCTGCTGGTCGTTGATGAAGGTCAGCGCGAAGATCAGCTCGTTCCACGCGGTGATGAACGAGAAGATGCTGGTGGCGACCAGGCCGGGCGCGACGAGCGGGAACAGCACCTTGCGGAACGTCTGGGCCCGGCTGGCGCCGTCGATGGCGGCGGCCTCCTCCAGTTCCTTGGGCACCGCGGCCACGAAGCCGCGCAGCATCCAGACCGCGAACGGCAGCGAGAAGCCGAGGTACGTGAGGATCAGGCTGGGCAGCGTGTTGTAGAGGCCGAGCCGCTGGATCATCAGGAACAGCGGGATGACCAGCGCCTCCAGCGGGATCATCTGCACCACCAGCAGCATGATCAGGAACGTGGTGCGCAGCTTGAACCGGAACCGGGCCACGGCGGTCGCGGCGAGCAGCGCGACCAGCCCGCTCAGCAGCACGGTCGCCAGCGCGACGAGCGCGCTGTTGAGAAAGAAGTCGCCGAACGTGACGCCCGGGATCAGGTTGCCGGTGAGGATCTCCCGGTAGTGCTCCAGCGTCGGCTCCGCCGGCACCGGCCGGGGGGTGGACGAGAAGATCTCCCGGTTGGGCTTCAGCGAGGTCGCCACCATCCAGTAGACCGGGAACGCGGCGAAGAGCGCGACCAGCAGGCCCGCGCCGTTGAGGGCGATCTTCTTCATCATTCGTCCTCCTGCCGCAGCACCATGCGGACGTACAGGGCGGTCACCACGAGCAGGATCACGGTGAGGATGACCGCGATGGCCGAGCCGAGGCCGTACTTGGGCGGTGGCGAGAACGCCTCCGCGTACGAGTAGATCGACAGCATGAACGTCGACCGGTCCTGGGTGCCGCCGGCCAGCACGAACTGCTGGGTGAAGACCTTGAAGTCCCAGATCGTGGAGAGCACCACGAGGATGCCGAAGACCGGCCGCAGGACCGGGAACGTGACCGACCAGAAGACCTTCCACGGCCCGGCGCCGTCGACCCGGGCCGCCTCCTGCAACTCCGTCGGCACGCTCTTGAGCCCGGCCAGCACGCTCACCGCGATGAACGGGAACGAGTGCCAGACCACCACGAGCGTCAGGATGGCGAAGAACAGCAGCGGGTCGTTGAACCAGCCGTACCCGGTCCAGTCGCTGCGCCCGAACAGGGCCGTGGAGAGCCCGTCCGGGAGCTTGTTGAACAGCCAGGTGACCAGGCCGCTGGTGTCGTCGAAGATCCACTTCCAGACGATCGTGCCGGTCAGCGCCGGGGTGGCCCAGGCGAGCATCACGCAGCTCGCCACGAAGGTGGCCATCTTCTTGCCCAGGCGGTTGAGCAGCAGCCCGACCAGGGTGCCGAGGATCATCGTGAGCGCCACGTTGGCGACCGCGAACAGCACGGTGTTGCGCAGCACCGTACGGAAGAACGGGTCGCCGAGGATCTGCGCGTAGTTGGCCAGGCCGACCCACGGCCACTCGCGGTCGCCGCGCAACTGCCGGACGCTGTCCAGCTTGTGGAAGGACATCCACACGACCTGGCCCAGCGGCCAGAGCAGCAGCACGGCGATGATCGCCAGGCAGGGCAGGAGGAGCAGGTACGGAAGGTGGTCCACCCGGCGGCGCCGCCGCCGCGCGGGGGTCTCCCGCGCGGCGGCCTCGCCGGTGGCCTCGGTCAGCGTGGTCACTTGGCGTTGAGGATGCTTTCCATTTCGGTGGCCGCGTCGGCGGTTGCCTTCTCGACCGTCTTCTGGCCCTTGATGACCGAGCTGTTCATCGCCTGGGTCACCGTCTTGGTGCGGCTGACCTCGACCCACTTCGGGGTCAGCGGGGTCAGCTTGGTGTTCTGGATGGCGGTGGCGAACGCGGCCATCACCTTGTCGTTCGCGTAGTCGCCGCTGCTGACCAGGTCCTGGTAGACCGGGAAGAAGCCGAGGCTGCTGGCGAACTCCTTGTCCTTCTGCTTGCTCAGCAGCACGGTCATGTAGTCCCAGGCCAGCGCCTGCCGCTCGCTGTCCTTCCAGATGGCGATGTCCGAGCCGCCGGCGAACGCCGGGGCCGGCTTGCCGTCCGGGCCGGGGATCGGGAACGTGCCCCACACCTTCTCGATGTCGGGGTTGTCCTTCTTCATCGCGCCGCCCTGCCAGCTACCGGCGAACGCCATGGCGGCCTTGCCGGTGGCGAACTGGGTGCGGGCGTCGACCTCGTTCCACCCGGCGGCGGCCGGCGGGGCCACCTTGTGCACGGTCACCAGGTCGGTCCAGAACTTGACCGCCTTCTGCGCCTCGGGGGTGTTGTAGCCGGACTTCCAGCTGTCGCCCTCCTTGGTGGCGATCTCCGCGCCGGCACCCCAGAGGAAGGAGTAGAACGGCAGCTCGGAGTTGCCGGGCAGGGCGATGCCGTAGGTGCCGGGCTTCTTGGCCTGCACGGCCTTCGCCGCGGCGACCATCTCGTCCCAGTTCGTCGGCGGCTTCACGCCCGCCTCGGCGAACCAGTCGGTGCGGTAGTAGACGGCGCGCACGCCGGCGTACCACGGCACGCCGTACTGCTTGCCGTCGAGCTGGGCGTTGCGGACCAGGTCGGGCAGGATGTCCTTGCCCTCGGACCAGCCGTTGAACTTGTCCGAGACGTCGGCCAGGGCCTCCTGCGCGGCCCAGCCCTGGGTCTCGGTGTTGCCCAGCTCGGTGACGTCCGGGCCCTCACCACCTGCGAGCGCGGCCTGGAACTTCTTCGGCGCCTCGAGCCAGGGGATGTACTGCACCACGACGTCGGTCTCGGGGTGCTTCTTCTTGAACTCCGCCTCGACGCTGTCGAGGAACGTGGTCTGGGCGTCGCCGCCCTCACCCATCATCCACACCGTGAGCTTGCTGTTGTCGGCGGCCTTGTCGTCGCCGGAGCCACCGCACGCGGTCAGCACCAACGCGGCCGACGCCACGATGGCGGTGACCGGAGCCAGCCGCTTCCACCTGTTCACGCCATATCTCCCTCAGGGCCGTTTGGCACTAACCTTCTCCGCCGCACCTTAGTAGGAAAATTTCCTTTACAACAGGGGGTGTTCGTGACGGAGGGCACAGGCGACCGTATCGCAGCCGGAGGCCCGGCCGACATCGATGCCGTCCGGGCAGTTCAGGGCCCACGTACGCCGACGGGCGCCCGGCCGGTGAGGCCGGGCGCCCGTCGAGGCGGGTGGTGCGGGGTCAGTAGCGCGAGACGCCGCGGCGACGGCCGACACCGGCTACCAGAGCCACGCCGATCGCGGCGAAGAGCACCTGCAGCATCAGCTCGCGCCAGTCGATACCGGCGGTCTCGGCGAAGCCGGAGGCCCGGGCCACGATCGTGCCCAGAAGCGCGGCGCCGACGCCGATCAGCATGTGCAGCCACATCGGCATGTTCTGCCGGCCCGGCACGACCAGCCGGCCCAGCGCGCCGACGATCAGACCAACGACCAGCGCCGTGATGATGCCCCAAACGGTGAGCTCCATGGTCGCCCTCCTCCTTAAGATCCGGTCACACGTTTTTGTGTGGTTACTGTCGTGATCGCTAAGTTCCCGACCGCCCGGAAATCCAAACCGACCCCGATGACGAATTGTTCAGGCGTACCCTGAACTGCTGTTTCTCCCCGAAACCCGGCGCGGCGGGCCGACCGGGCGCACCGGCAGGGGTCAATGCGCCGAAACGCCGACGGGCGCCCGGCCGATACGGCCGGACGCCCGTCGAGGCGCGTGGTGCGTCGATCAGTAACGCGAGACGCTGCGGCGGCGGCCGACGCCGGCCACCAGGGCCACACCGATGGCGGCGAGCACGACCTGCACGGCCAGCTCGGCCCAGTCGATGCCGGCGGTCTGCGTGGCGATGCCGAGCGCCCGGGCCAGGACGGTGCCCAGCAGCGCCGCGCCGACACCGATCACCATGTGCAGCCACATCGGCATGTTCTGCCGGCCCGGCACGACCAGCCGGCCCAGCGCGCCGACGATCAGGCCCACGACGAGCGCGGTGACGATGCCCCAGACGGTGAACTCCACGGTCGGTCCTCCTAAAGCGATTTCGCACGTTCTGTGCGGTTGCTGTCGTGCCCGCTAAGTGCCCGACGCATCGAAAACCGAAACCGGCGGCATCGACCGCCGCTCCCCCGTCCGGGACGAACCCACAGGTCGGAGCGCTGCCGGAGGCTGAAAATTTCCTGGGTACGCGAACCGGCCGGCGCCCTGAAGACGAGGACGCCGGCCGGTTCGTACAGCCTGACTGTTACTTCTTGCCGGCGGGCTTGCCGTCGCCGGAGTCGGACGACAGCGCCGCGATGAACGCCTCCTGGGGGACCTCCACCCGGCCCACCATCTTCATCCGCTTCTTGCCCTCCTTCTGCTTCTCCAGCAGCTTGCGCTTACGGCTGATGTCACCGCCGTAGCACTTGGCGAGCACGTCCTTGCGGATCGCGCGGATGGTCTCCCGGGCGATCACCCGGCTGCCGATGGCCGCCTGGATCGGCACCTCGAACTGCTGGCGCGGGATCAGCGAGCGCAGCTTCGCCGCGATCGTCGTCCCGTACGTGTACGCCTTGTCCTTGTGCACGATCGCGCTGAACGCGTCGACCGGCTCGCCGTGCAGCAGGATGTCGACCTTCACCAGGTCGGACGCCTGCTCGCCGGAGGGCTCGTAGTCGAGCGAGGCGTAACCCTTGGTGCGGCTCTTGAGCTGGTCGAAGAAGTCGAAAATGATCTCGGCCAGCGGCAGCGTGTAACGCAGCTCCACCCGGTCGGCGGAGAGGTAGTCCATGCCGAGCAGGCTGCCCCGGCGGCCCTGGCACAGCTCCATCACCGCGCCGACGTAGTCGTTCGGGGTCAGCACCGTGGCCCGCACGGTCGGCTCGTACACCTCGGCGATCTTGCCGGTCGGGTACTCGCTCGGGTTGGTGACCACGATCTCCTCGCCGTCCTCCTGGATCGCCCGGTAGACCACGTTCGGGGCGGTGGAGATCAGGTCGAGGTTGAACTCCCGCTCCAGCCGCTCCCGGATGATCTCCAGGTGCAGCAGGCCGAGGAAGCCGCAGCGGAAGCCGAAGCCCAGCGCGCCGGAGGTCTCCGGCTCGTAGACCAGCGCCGCGTCGTTGAGCTTGAGCTTGTCCAGCGCCTCGCGCAGGTTCGGGTAGTCCGAGCCGTCGATCGGGTAGAGACCCGAGTAGACCATCGGCTTCGGATCCTTGTAGCCGCCGAGCGCCTCCTTGGCCGGGTTGTTGTTGATGGTGACGGTGTCACCCACCCGGGACTGGCGCACGTCCTTCACGCCGGTGATCAGGTAACCCACCTCGCCGACGCCGAGCGCGTCGGCCTTCACCATCTCCGGCGAGATGACGCCGATCTCCAGCAGCTCGTGGACCGCGCCGGTGGACATCATCTTGATCCGGTCCCGGGCCGAGATCCGGCCGTCGATCACCCGGACGTACGTGACCACGCCCCGGTAGACGTCGTACACCGAGTCGAAGATCATCGCGCGGGCCGGAGCCTCGGCGTCGCCGACCGGCGGCACGAACTGCCGGACGATCTCGTCCAGGAGGTAGGGCACGCCCTCGCCGGTCTTGCCGGAGACCCTGATGCAGTCCGCCGGGTCGCCGCCGATCAGGTGGGCCAGCTCCTCGGCGTACTTCTCCGGCTGGGCGGCCGGCAGGTCGATCTTGTTGAGCACCGGGATGATGTGCAGGTCGTTCTCGAGCGCCAGGTAGAGGTTGGCGAGCGTCTGCGCCTCGATGCCCTGCGCGGCGTCGACGAGCAGGATCGCGCCCTCGCAGGCGGCGAGCGAACGGGACACCTCGTAGGTGAAGTCCACGTGACCCGGAGTGTCGATCATGTTGAGCACTGCGGTCTCGCCGGCCCGGTCGCCCTCGCGGATCGTCCACGGCATCCGCACGGCCTGGCTCTTGATGGTGATGCCGCGCTCGCGCTCGATGTCCATCCGGTCCAGGTACTGCGCGCGCATCTGCCGCGGGTCGACCACACCGGTGAGCTGCAACATGCGGTCGGCCAGGGTCGACTTCCCGTGGTCGATGTGGGCGATGATGCAGAAGTTCCGGATGCGCGCCGGGTCGGTGGCACCAGGAGCGTTCGCGCCGGGATCGAGCGTCGGTGGCACAGCGGTCCGTTCTGGTCGGCTGACGTGAGCGGGCCGGCGCGCCGCCGGCCCCCTCTATGGTCCCACGTCGCCCGGGGCGCGCCCGGGCTCCCCCTTCACTCCACGGCTATTCCATGGGTGGCTCGACGAACAGCGCGGCCAGCCTCGGCAGCCGGCGGCGGGCCTCCTCCTCGTCGTCGAAGTCCCAGAAGTCGTTCAGGTCGGGCACCGGGACCGGGTCACGCTCGGCCGGCAGGTCGGACGCGGTCGCCTTCCGGTACGCGTCCCACGGCACCGCCAGCATCTGCTCGCACTCGAACTCCTCGCCGCTGAGCGCCGCGGCCCGGACCTGCGGCAGCTCGGCCAGCGCGTCCGGATCACCGACCGCCCGCGCGAACACCGCCCGCCCCTGGGTCATCAGCCAGCCCCGGAAGTACTCGAAGCCGTCGTCCGAGGCACCCCCGTTGATCAGATACGCCGCGCCCCAGAGGTCGACCCGGTAGGAGGCGGCGAGCACCCGCCGCTGGTGGTGGGCGTATCCGACGATCTCCTCCGGGTCACGCTCGGCCAGCAGCGCGACCGCCCGGGCGGCGACCGCGTCGGGCTCTCCCCCCGCCCCGCTCCGGGCGTCGTCGATCAGCTGCCAGAACTCGTCGGTCCTCATGACGGGCAGTCTGGCAGAGCCCACCGACGCGCCGGTTCGCCGCGCGCCGCCGGTGCGGCAGCATGGTGGCGTGCGCGCGATCTCCCTACCGCCGGTTCCGTACGGGTCGACAGCCGTCCGGCCCGGCTGGGCCGACCTGCCGGCCGGGCTGCGGGACGCGCTGGCCGCCCGGATCGGCGGTCCACCGGCGGCGGTACGGGTGGCGGGTGGCGGATTCACCGGCGGCTTCGCCGCCGTACTGACCGGCCCCACCGGGGAGCGCGCGTTCGTCAAGGCGGCGGCGCTGCACGGGCAACGGCACCTGGTCGACTGGTACGCCCACGAGGCTGCCATCCTGGCCCGGCTCCCGGCCGGGCTGCCGGTGCCCCGGCCGCGCTGGGCGCTCACCGAGTCCGGCTGGTACGCGCTCGCGCTCGACGCGATCGACGGGCACACCCCCCGGCTGCCCTGGGCGCCGGCCGAGCTGGACGCCGCCCTCGCCACGTACGCCGAAGTCGCCGCCGCGCTCGCCGGCCCGCCCGCGGAGCTGGCCACGCTCCGGCTGCCACGCCTCGCGGACCTGGCCCGCGACGACATCCTCTGGTGGGGCGAGGTGGCCGCCGGGCGTGAGCCGCTGCCCGAGCCGGCGGCCGGCGCGCCGCTGGCCGAGCTGGTCGCGCTGGAGTCACGCCTGCCCGGGTACGCCGACGCGGTCCCCGGGCTGACCCACGGCGACCTGCGGGTGGACAACCTCCTGATCGACTCCGACGGGCGGGCCTGGCTGTGCGACTGGCCCTGGCTCTGCCACGGGCCGGCCTGGTTCGACCTGGCCGGGCTGCTGCTCACCGCGTACGCCAGCGGCCTGGACGCCGACGCCGCGTTCGCCGCCCACCCGGCGGCGGCCGGGGCGCCCGGGGACGCGCTGGACGTGACGCTCGCCGCGCTGGCCGGGTACTTCCTGACCGGCGCCGCCTCCGGGCCGTCGAACGCCTCCCCGCACCTGCGCGCCCACCAGCGCTGGAGCGGGGAGCAGGCGCTCGGCTGGCTGGCCGAGCGCCAGGGCTGGTGACCCGGCCCGCCGCGGGCCGGGTGGAGGCGTTTTGGCTCGTCCGGGGCCGACCTGGTAGCCTGGCTTTTCGCGCGGCGATGACGCATGCTCGTCGTGCGCGAAAGCAGACCAACCCGAGCTATCAAGACGAGGCTGTCGCGTGGCGAACATCAAGTCCCAGATCAAGCGCAACCGGCAGAACGAGAAGCGCCGGCTGCGTAACAAGTCGGTCAAGTCGTCGCTGAAGACCGCCATCCGGAAGTTCCACGAGGCTGCCGAGGCGGGCGACACCGAGAAGGCCAGCGTGCTCATGCGTGAGGCCACCCGCAAGCTGGACAAGGCTGCCAGCAAGGGTGTCATTCACGCCAACCAGGCGGCCAACCGGAAGTCGGCGATCGCCAAGCGCGTCGCCTCGTTCTCTGCCTGACCAGCGCTACAGATTCCACCGGAAGCCCCGGGGCCACGAGCCCACGGGGCTTCCGCCTGTCCGCACTCCGCCGCAGCGGCTCGCTGAGGCACGCTTGAAGATCTTGGAAGATTTCGCCCCTCATGGGGGCCATTTCCTACCAAGATCTGCAACGTGATCGCGGCCGGCGGCGTCTTCAGCGGTCGGTCCGGCGGGAGAGCGCGGGGCGTCGGTAGGGCGCAGCGCGGAGGCTGCTACTGCTCGTTCGGGTGGTCGAACGTCGCGCGTTGCGGATGGTGGTAGCGGACGCCCCGGGAGTCGGTGGTCGCGCCGCCCGGCCACGCGCGGACGCTCGGCGGCGCCGCACCGCGCGGCAGCGAACCGATGCTCGCCGCGCCGTGCGGGAGCGCGCGGGCGCTGGTGGGCACCCGGGCCCGCCCGATCACCGGCTCCATCTGCCGGCGGAAGCGGTCCCGCTCCTGCTCGGGCACCTGCGCCGCGGTGCGGACGACCATCTCGGCCACCACGTCGTTGAGCTTGACCATCGCCGCCACCGCGATCGGCAGCACCAGCACCGCCCACCAGCTCACCAGTTCGGCGAGCGCGAGCAGCACGGCCAGCGCCACCGCGCCCTCGAAGAAGAGGAAGCAGAGCACCCCGCCCGGGTTGACGAAGCGCAGTCCCAGCACCCGGGCGTAGAGCGGGCGGTACCGCTCCTCGTCCGTAGCCACCGTCGACCACGCTCGGGTCACCGGGCGCCGCCCTGCCGGGCCGCCGCCACCGAGAACACGGCCCGCTCCAGCGCGTACGCCCGGTCGTCGGCACCGCCCTTGACCGCCGCGTTGCACTCGGCGGCCACCCGCATCGCCTCGACCAGGCCCTCCGGCGTCCACCCCCGGGCGCGTACCTGGGCCTTCTCGATCTTCCAGGCCGGCATCCCGAGCGTCTTGGCCAGCTGGAACGCGCTGCCCCGGCCGGCGGCGGCGACCCGGGCCACCGTCCGTACGCCGTCGGCCAGCGCGTCGGCGATCGGCACCGGGTCGACGCCGACGTGCAGCGCCCACCGCAGCGCCTCCAGCGCGCCGGGGACGTCACCGACCATCGTCGCGTCGGCGACGGTGAAGCCGGTCACCTCGGCCCGTCCCCGGTAGTACCGGGCGACCGTGTCCGCGCCGATTCGCCCGTCGGTGTCGGCGACCAGCTGCGAGCAGGCGGCGGCCAGCTCACGCATGTCGTTCCCGACGGCGGCGACCAGGGCGTCGGCCGCGTCCGGCGTGCACTTGCCGCCGATGCGGCGGATCTCGTCCCGCACGAAGGCGGCCCGCTCGCGGTCGCCCTTGAGCTTCACCGCCGGCACCACGGTGGCGCCCGCCGCCCGCAGGCCGTCGGCGAACGCCTTGCCCTTGGCCCCGCCCAGGTGCAGCACCACGAGCTGCACGTCCGGGTCGGGATTCTTCGCGTACGCCAGCAGCGCGGTGGACAGGTCCTTGCGGGCGTCCTGACCGGAGCGGAGCACGAGCACCCGGCGACCGCCGAACAGCGAGGGGCTGAGCATCTCGGCGATCTCGCCGACGGTGAGCGTGCCGGCCTGGTATTCCCGCACGTCCACGTCGGGGTCGACCTCGCGGGCCCGGGCGACGGCTTCGGTGACCGCTCGCGTGGCGAGCAGCTCCTCGTCGCCGAGGACGAGCACAATGGGAGGCAGGTCGGCGGGGGTCACGTCGCCCATACTCGCACGCCCTCCGACCCGGCCGGGCCTGCTCATCGGGGACTGTGACGGCGCAGCCCGCACACAGCGCAAATCCAGACATTTGCCTTGATCCCTCATCTACCGCGACAAGATCCCCCGTTATCGAGGTGGCCCCGACTCGGCGCCACGTTTCACCACCGCGAGACCGCCGCCCACCCGGACCGCCGCGACGTCCCCGTCGGTGTCGGTACGCAGCACCCGCGCGCCGCCCCGGGTCAGCCGGTCCAGCAGCCCGGCGTCGGGGTGCCCGTAGTCGTTGTCGACGCCAACGCACACCAGCGCCACCGCCGGGCGCACCGCCGCCAGGAACTCCGGCGCCTGGTACGCCGACCCGTGGTGGGCCACCTTCAGCACGTCGGCCCGGATCTCGGCGGCCGGCGTCGTCTCCAGCATCGCCCGCTGTTCCTCCGTCTCGGCGTCCCCGGTGAGCAGGATCCGTACCCCGCCCACAGTGGCGGCCAGCACCAGCGAGTTGTTGTTCGGGTCGGACCGGCTGCCCCGCAGCGGGTACAGCGGCCCGACCGCGACCAGGTCCACCGCGCCCGCCCGCCACCGCCACCCCGCCTGCGCCGGGGCCAGCGGCGCACCGGCCCGGCGGGCCGCCTCGCGTACCTGGGCGACGCCGAAGGGCGGCTCGGACCAGGACGGGCCCACCACCGCACCCACCCGCCGGCCCCGGAACACCCCGGCCACGCCCCCGACGTGGTCGACGTGGAAGTGGCTGACCACCAGCAGCGGCACCTCGCGTACGCGAAGACGGCGCAGGCAGGCGTCCACGCCTGACGGTTCCGGGCCGGCGTCGACCACAACGGCCCGGCCGGCGGCGACCGGCAGCACCACCGCGTCCCCCTGCCCCACCGCGCACGCCACCACCACCCAGCCGCGCGGCGGCCAGCCGGAGGCGAGCAGCCGGACCGGCACCGCGCCCAGCACCACCGCCACCGCGACGACAGCGATCAGCCGTCGCGCCCGGCGTCGGCGGGCGGCGAGCAGCAGCGCCACGCTCACCGCAGCCAGCAGCAGGGCCCCTGCCACCCCGCCCGCCCACGGCAGGTTCCCGGCCGGCAGGTCCGCCCCGTACGCGGCCACCGCCACCAGCCAGCGCGCCGGCCAACTCGCCAGCCAGGCCAGGAACTCGGCGCCGCCCGGCCACACCGGCGACAGCACCGCCGCCAGCACGCCGAGCACGGTGGCCGGAGCGACGGCCGGCACCGCCAGCAGGTTCGCCGGCACCGCCACCAGGCTCACCGTCGCGGACAACCCGGCGATCACCGGACCGCAGGCGAGTTGCGCTGCGGCCGGCACCGCGAGCGCCTCGGCCAGCCCGGCCGGTACGCCCCGGTGCCGCAGCGCGTCCCGCCATCCCGGCGCGAGCAACAGCAGTCCCCCGGTGGCGCAGACCGACAACGCGAAACCCGGGTCGCCCGCGAGGTCCGGGTCGAGCAGCACCAGCACGGTGACAGCGGTGGCGAGCGCGGGTAGCGCCGACCGGGACCGCCCGGCGGCGAGCGCGGCGAGCCCGATCGCGCCCATCGCCGCGGCACGCACCACGCTCGGCGAAGGCCGCACCAGGATGACGAACCCGACGAGCGCGAGTACGCAGAGTGTGGCGGCGGTACGCGGGCCGGCGCGCGCCCAGCGGGCCAGCAGCAGCACCGCCCCGACGACGATCGCCACGTTGGAGCCAGTGAACGCGAGATAGGGAGGTGAGTAGAGAACGAGCCCGGCAGGTGCGCCAACACCTGTGATCCGGGCTCTTGACGGACACAGGAGGTCCGCCCGCCGTGAGTGTAGCTGTCAAGGCCGCCATGCTGGCCACTAAGGATCTGGGCAAGAACGAGCGTGCCGTAGCTATCGCCATCGCCGCTCACGCCAACAACGAGGGCAACGCCTGGCCCTCCGTCGCCACTATCGCCGAGTACGCCGGCTGCTCCGAGCGGACCGTACAGCGGGCGCTGGCCAAGCTGGTGCAGCTCGGTCGCCTGGTCGTGTCCAAGGTGACCGGCATCGCCACACGCGTCTACCGCCTAGTGACCGGCCAGGGGGTGACGGATTCCGCGTCGGGGGTGTCAGATCAGCCGGCCGGGGTGACAGATCAGGCCACGGGGGGTGACAGCCAGAGTGTCACCCGAAGTTCTGAAGACCAATCGAAGGAGAAGACGCGCGCAAGCGCGCGTGACTGGCGTCGATTCCTTCCGAAGAACAAGCAGACCCCCGCTCCGGCTTACGCCGAGCGGCGAGGCGCTGCCCTCCCGATGACCGCCGGAGGCGACCGGTGCCACAAGGCGGGGCACGTTGGCCAGCCTGCTGGCCGGTGCATCCCCTGCCGCAGCGAGGCGCTGGCGGGTGCCCGATGAACAGCACTGCCGCCTACACGCTCGCCCTGGTCCTCATCGGCGGACCGCTCGCGATGCTCGCGCCGTTCGTCATCGCCCGCCGCCTGGTCGACCAGCACGGCGACCAGGTCGCCGACGACATCGCCCGCCTCTCCGACGTTCCGACTGTCCCCACCACCCGCCGGGAGCTGAGCCACCGATGAGCACCGACACGATCACCAGTGCCTACCCGCGTGCCGTCGCTGACCTTCTGCCCAACGTCCGGGACCTAGCCGACAGGCTCGGCGAGATCCCCTCGCGCAACCAGATCATGCGCGAGTTCAGGGTGGGTGCGCCCAAGGCTCAAGCCGTCCGCCTGGCCCTAGTCGCCGAGCCAATCACCGCGCCCGACGACACCGTGGCGGTGCCGATGTCGGACCCGTGGGAGTACGCCGAGCCCGCGACGGAGCCGACTCAGGTTCCCCCGGTGGCGCTAGCTGAGCCCACCCCGGTTCCGCTGATCTTGCCCGCTGCGAAGGTTGCCGAGCCGTCTACCGAGGTCAGCCCGGACGGACACCCGCCGGTCTCTCCGGAGCCCGCCTCGGTCAAGGCTGAGGCCGCGCCGACCAGCCGGCTGTCCATCTGGCCCGTGATGCTGATCGCGCTGCCTGCGTTCGTGGCTATCTGGTCCGGGTGGGTTGGGCTCGGCGGACTCACCGGGTTCGGAGTGGTCCACCCCCTGCCCGGGATCGCCGACGGGTTCAGCATCAACACCGCGATCACCCTGCCAATCGGTGTCGAGGTCTACGCCGCGTACGCCCTGCGAGCCTGGCTGTCGGGCCTGGTCCCGCCCCGGGCTCGCCGGTTCGCCAAGTGGTCCGCCATCGGGTCTCTCCTGGTGGGCGCGCTCGGCCAGGTGGCGTATCACCTCCTGGTCGCCGCCGGCATCACGGCTGCCCCCTGGTGGATCACCACCCTGGTTGCCTGCCTACCCGTCGCCGTGCTCGGCATGGCGGCTGCCCTCGCCCACCTCTCGCACGAGGAGGACGAGGAGTGACCGAGCTTGAGCGAGCGATCCGCCAGCTGCGACGCAAGCACACCGTGCCCCGGCTGGTCTACCGGTACCTGTCCGGTCGGCCGCTCGACGGTCGGGAGGGCTACCCGTACCGGCAGCGAGGGAAGGGCAGGCTCGCTGGCTGGCAGCGCCAGGCGTACCGGCTCGGGGTTCCGGTCGCAGCCGTCATGGCTGCGGCCTACCCCGGCCAGACCGGCAGCATGCTCGGCACTGCCGTTGCCATGACCGGATGGCGCGTGCGTCGCCGGTTCACCATGCGTCGGTTCAACCGCGAGTACATCGCCCCGACCCTGGCTGCCCTCGCTCCGGCGATGGGCTTGCAGACCGGCGTGCGGCTGCACGTCGACCCGACGTTGGGCAACCTCACGCCCCGGCTGGCCAAGCCGCTGTCGCCGGCCGAGGAAGCCGCACGGGCCTGGTACGGCGAGCACGTCGAGCCGATCATCCGGTGGCTTCCCGAGCGTGCTCAGCGGGCGGCATGGGCGCTCCAGCGCAAGGCGCAGCCAGTCACGTCCAAGCTGGCGGTGTTCCGCCGGCCGGTCAACGGCGACCAATGCCCGCGTATCGAGCTCGTCGCTGAGACGCCGTACCTGACCAAGGAACAGCGGCAGTTGGTCTCCTCCATCATCGGCAGCAAGATCCCGGTCTCTGACCTGGTCGAGTCCTGGCACCAGGTCGGTCCGCGGGTAACGGCCACCTGGACCGTGCGTAAGCGTCCGCCGGCTCGGGTCGGCGTCGACCAGGTCACCGAGCACCTGCCCCGGCTGGCCGAGTGGGAGTTCTACATCGGGCAGGGTGCCGGCGACCGGCCCGTGACCCTGTCCCTGCGCGACGACTCCCCGCACATCGCAGTCAGCGCCGGCACGGGTGCCGGCAAGAGCGTGCTCGCCGAGCTGGTCGCCGTGCAGGTGCTCAACCGAGGCGGGCGCGTGGTCATCCTCGACCGCAAGGGCTCGCACCGCTGGGCCCTCGGCCTGGCCGGGGTCGACTACTGCACCAAGCCAGCGCAGATGCATGACGCCCTGGTGCGCCTGGCCACGCTCGCCGACGAGCGGAACACCCTGGCCATGCACGAGGCCGAAGACTGGGACCCCGGTCCCCGCGTGCTAGTCATCTGCGAGGAGCTGAACGCCACCATCGGGCAGCTCGCCAACTTCTGGGCCGAGGCACGCGGCAAGGGAGACCCCAAGCGCTCCCCCGCCGTGTCGGCTCTGGCCGACCTGCTCTTCATGGGCCGCAGCGCCAAGGTCAACGTACTGGCCATCGCCCAGATGCTCACCGCTCGGGCGATCGGCGGACCCGAGGCGCGGGAGAACTTCGGCATCCGCTGCCTCGCCCGGTACACGGCTAATAACTGGAAGATGCTGGTCCCCGAGGCGGCCATGCCGCGCGCCTCGCGCACGCTCGGCCGTTGGCAGATCGTCATCGGCGGACAGGCAACCGAGACGCAGGTTGCCTATCTGTCCGCGAGCGAGGCTCGGCAGCTTGCATGTCCCCGGTCCCCGGAGACATCGCAGGTCAACGGCCTATCAAGCCCTGCCAAGGACTTCTTGACGCTGCGGGAGGCGATCGAGGCCGGGGTGGTGCCCTGGAAGCTCGACGCCGCTAAGAAGCGCCTACAGCGCAAGGTGGGCAACGTGCCCACGCCGAGGGGAAAGAGCGGTAATGCAGACCTGTACGCGAGAGCAGATCTTGCACGTTGGGCGGGGACGGGACCGAAGCGGGGCTAAGGGACGATCACGACCGGCCCTTCAGTTCAAGAGGTCATTTACCAGCGCAATGATGCTCACGGTGACCCCGACGCTAGCCGAGGCGGTGGCCACAGCCTCAGCGCGGCGGGTCACCCTTGGCTGCTCGAAGCCGCCCAACTGAACTCGACACTCCGTGTCCACCAGATGCTCGGTCAAGGTGATCTCTGGATCGCCCCACTCCGAGGCTAGAACCTGGATCGGGATCTCTTGCTTGCGCCTAACCAGTTCGGGTCCGAAGCAGACAGACGTGCCCTCTACGACAACACCAGAGGGCGCCTGCCCACCGGCCGGATTCAGGAGGGCTTCGATCGGTGACTGAAGGTCGATCGTCAGGGGTCTACCTTGGTCGAACTGCTCGCTCGCTACGGCATGCCTGCCCGTGTTCCTAATCAAGATGGTAATGACGTGAGGATCAGGAAGGACGCGTCCTCGACGCGAGACCTCCACGTCTTCCAGCCCTACCCGAGCGCCGGTGAGAAGGCGGACAGGCGTGAGCACATGGATGGTGATACGTCTCTTGGGCGGGAACAGGGCTTCACGAGCGAAGTAGGCTGCTACCCCAGCTACCAGGAGGGCCAGCACCGCTACTGCAAGGGTGGCGCCGTTGAAGCCCTTGCCCTCGAAGATATCCAGCGCCATACCTGAGGCCCTCCCCTGGCTCCCAGCACACGCCCCTGCACGTCGCCCTTGACGGGAGATAGGCAACACGGTGTCGCCCATCTCTGTCACGAGATGTATCGTGCGAAGCGTTACAACACGATGCACTGCTATGCAGCGTGGTGCAGTGGAAGACCCCCGCCCCCAGGTGTAGGAGCCGTGAGGCGGAGGCCCTTCCCACTCGATGTGGGCCCGCTCGACCTTCGGTCAGTTGGGCCCGCATCCGTTTCCGGCCAGCGTCACCGCCAGCCCTGCCGCGTAGGCGAGCACCTTGAGTGCCAGTGCCACCCACTCGCCGACATCCCGCCACCGGTTGGCGTTGGTCCGCCGGTTCTTGCCTGAGCCCGAGGGCCCCTTGCGGCGCATCGTCACTGCCACTTCTCCCCAACTCGTCGGATCCGAGGGCGGATAGACCCCCGGCCGCCGGAGCCATCCGGACCCGCGATCAGCTTGGGCTGGGGTCCAAGTTGGTCAGTGCCGCGTGCGCAAGAGACACCATAGCGAGCCAACCGGGTGACTTGCGTGTCGGACCGCGTGTTCGAACACCCGTTCGGCGAGACATCCTCGAACAGACTTCGCGGGCTTCCGAACGCCTCGCCGGCCAGAACCGGAGCAACCTTGCCGTCGTAGTCGCAGGTGGTGCGGCGAGTCAGCCAACCAGCAGTTGCGGCAGGTCTCGCAAGTTGGACGTGACCTTGGCGTGAAGGTGCTCAGCGTGCCGGCGCAAGATACTGCCCCAGTGCTTCTCTGACACCACCACATCGCAGTAGCCGGCGGCTGTTCCCAGTGCCGTCATGTCGTTGAGGTCGCCCTTGTGCCACCGGAAGCGCTGATCCTCATGGGCCGACATGCGTAACCGACAGATGGCACCCTTCGCCGGAAGTGACAGCATGAAGTCGGTCAGCGTCTCTCTCGACGAGGTGATGTAAAACCACATGTCGATTCCCGTCGCGACCGACTCCTTGTTCACAAGATCAACGATGTCCTGCGCCTCCTGCGCGAGAACAAGCCGGTGAGCCCGGTCGCTGCTGTGCCCCCACTTCTGGAGCTTCTCTGCCGTCTCTCGCTCGAAGTCCAGTTGGCGTTGCGCGAACTCGTTTGAGGGCAGCGCGATCCCGTCCGCAGGTAGCTCCTTGTTAGGGCCCGTGATCGAGGCCCACTCGAAGTAATCGAACACTGCCTCTGCGCCGAACTGAGCGATCGCCCGCTTCTCCAGGTCGGCATCTTCGAAGTAGTGCGGCTTGTCGATGCTGAGCGCGTGCACGACTCCTCGTCCGAAGGGCTTCGGCTGCTTCGTTGGCCTCAGACCTGCCCTAGCGCACAGCGACGCGTGCACTTCGGCCTCCAAGAGAACCGGCGCATCGGCGATGGCATGGAAGCGCGAGATCTCGGCCATGAACGCTCCGAGGCGACGTCGGCGAGCCGGGTCACGCTGCCGGAAGGTCTCGATGTAGTGGGCGGCCGACAGTGGGAAGGATGCGTGACCGGCGGCAGATGCTTCACGGATGAGTGCGAGCACACCCGCTATCTCCTTGTCGTCCGTCCGCCCGTAATGCTGTCGGGCGAGCGTGATCCAGTCCCGCTGGTCGAGGTACACCCGCTTGAGCGCCACACGACGAGGCTACGTGCAAGGGCTGACAGGGCTGAGGGCGTGACCGACTCGTTGGCGGCAAGTCGCAACGGCTCGATGCAGGTATGCCGTAGATCAGTGATCTCCTCTATCGTCAGGCTGTGCTACCCCTCGAAGTAACTGGCTCCTTCTGGCTGCCTGGACACGAGCAGGCCAAGCGCCACGGGCGACTCGTGTACGACCCGAAGGACGGAGCAGATCTCTTCTTGACGGAGCCGCTCGTAGAGGTCCGTCCCGATGGCGTGATGGTGGAACTGGGCGGGGCCACGCGTGACCGCATCTTCGGGCTGATCGAGGAACCGAGCTACGGGCAGCCTGTGACGCTGATCGACTGCGGCTGGCTCCATCGCAAGAAGTTCTTCGTGAATAGCATCCTCGTTGGCGGACACTTCGCTGACGACGAACAGACGGTGTTCGAGTCCGTGATTGTTCGTCTTCGTGATGCTGCGCCCTGGGTGGGCAAGGACGCCATATCGGTCGACGTTGACTTAGCTGTTGAAGGCGTAGACAGGCGAGAGATGGTCTGCCGACTGGATCGGCCGCCAGCGAGCGAGGCACGATTTTCACGTGGCAAGGTGATAGTTGACTTCCGCTGGTCTCGGGAGGATGTGGAGCTACAGAGTTTTAAGATCAACGTGTGGCCAGAGTTCGTGATCGAGTACGACGAGATGACGCCTCTATCGGTTGTCTATTCCGATGCGGGCAACCTCTACAACCTGAGTTCCTTGTGTACTGATCGCGCCGATTCGTTCGACAGCATCGTTGTGTTCAGGTCGGATCACCCGGAACTGGTCCGATCGGGTGCGCCGATCCCAGGTACCCGCCGCGAGATTGAGATCAAGGCGAGGCTAGGGGACCTAAGTCGACGAACGGAAGTCAAGACGCTCTCCGCTACGGATGTGCTCGTTCCGCTTGACGACCTGGGTGGAGTGCAGGCCGTAGCTAGCTGGCTCGACAGTGCGCCAAGCCTGACGCCCATCATCGGGGCGCTGTTGAGCATGAGAAGCGACGGTATCTACAGCGAGAACCGGTTCCTCAACATCTCTTCAGCGGCAGAGGGCCTGCACCGAGCTACGGTCGGAGGCTCTTACATCACCCCGTCGGCCTTCCGCACGTTGCGGCGGCAGATCAGAAGGAACGGCGTACCGCCCGAGCATCACGCCTGGTTCTCCGACGTCATGGCGCACGCCAACGATCCGAGCCTCGATCGGCGGCTGAGGGAGCTTGTCAGCGCGCTTGGCGAGAACATCAACTCCTTGGTCGGAAACGATGTCGACGCCTGGGTAAGAGCGATCAAGCGGGCGAGGAACAACCTCACGCACCTTGATGAAGGACGGGAGCCGTTGGATGGCTCGGATCTGTACTGGCTTGCAGAGAGCCTGTTCCAAGTCACCCGCCTCTGTCTGCTTCAGCGAGTTGGTGTCAGCGCCGAGGGCATGTCGCGGGCTGTGCGGTCGCTTCGGCGGCGAGGCGTCTTCCATGAGATGCAGGCTGCGGTGGAGCGGATCGCCGGGCCGCCTCCAGCGACTGGGGACACGGACGCCTGAGCGGTGACTGGACGAGCCGACCCCTGACCAGAACAACGGGTTGATAGCGTGCGCGTTGGCGGACAGGCATCGATACCAGGGCGGCAGTGTGACCACCGCAGAGAAGATCACGTTGGGTGTAGCCATAGCAGGCGCCTTCGGCCTTGGGTCGGTGGTCGCTGCCTTCATCAGCCACCTCCTCAGCCGGCGCGAGAGGACGGTCAACATCGCTGACAAGTCGGTGCAGATCGCCGAGGCGATGATGACCAGGATGGAAGGCGAATTGACCCGCGTGCAGGAGGCTCTTGCCAAGGCGCAGCAAGAGAGCGAGGAGTTGCGGCTGACGTTGGCAGAGACCAAGACCGCCAAGGGGAAGCTCAGCGAGCAGTTGAAGGAAGCGAAGAGGTCCCTCCAAGGCGTGAACGTGCAGATCGGCAACGCCAGCACCGCGATCAGCGACATTCAGGGGGAAGTGCGCCAGGCCAACACTGCCGTCCGTCAAGTCCGGTTGTTTTATACGCCAGAGGCACAGGCAACGGCGGATCTCATGAGGCAGCTCAGCAGGACTCGGCATGCCGCTGGTACCGCACGGGACGTCGCCGACGACTTGGGCAGCGCGCGAGACCACTGAGCCGGAGCAGGGCTCTCTGGGGGCAGGGCTTCTGCAAGGTAGGGGTTTGGCCGTTTCAGGTGATTCCGAGTAGCTGTAGCGGTCGGTCCGGGTTTCGACTGTTGTGGCGTAGGGCTTTGGCGATGTTGGTGACGCCGGTCAGTCGGAGCAGGCTGATGACGGTGTTGCGGAGGGCGGCCATGGCTTGCGGGGCGTTGCCGGTGCGAACCTGGCTGGCGTCCTCGCCGAAGGTGACGTCACGGATGTGGTGCAGGGCCTCGATGAGCCAGTGTCCTCGTAGCCAGTCGGCCAGGTCGGCGGGTCGGGCTTGGGCTGCGTTGAGGCTGGTGATGGCGTAGACGGTGACGGTGGACCACCGTCCGGTGGCCTGGTTGTAGCGGCGTCGGCGGATTCGTAGGGCCTGGCTGGCGTGCGGGAAGTCGATCGCGAGGGGTCCGAGGCAGGTGACGGCTTGCAGCGCTCGGATGTCGCGGCGGCCGTGGCCGTGGCTGCTGGTTTCGTCCTGGACCGGGATCTTGGCCCAGGGTAAGGCCTTGAGTTGCCGGTACAGCCGCGGCTGGTTCTTCTTCGCGGTGAACAGGTACGCGGCGTGTTTGGTCTCGGTCAGCCAGCGGGCGTGCTCGCGCTGGGTGTGCAGGGCGTCCGCGGTGATCACGGCGCCGGTCAGGTCGAGGCCGTCCAGCAGTGGCTGGAATCGGGTGATTTCGTTGGTCTTGCCGTCGACGCCGGTCTGGGCGAGCACCGTGCCGGTGTGCTGGTCCAGCGCAGCGAGCAGGTGGACCTGACCGCCGGGGCGGCCGCTACCGCGTAACGTCTTGCCGTCCACAGCGATGGCCCGACGCGCCGCTGCCGGCGTGACGGCTGTCCGGCTGATCAGCCACCGGCTGATCGCCGTGTCCAGAGCGTCGGCGTCGACGCGCGCCAGGACCCGCCCGATCGTGGATGCGTCCGGCACCAGATAGGCGCTGGTGAACCGGTCCCGAGCGACCTGCAACCGGGCCAGCACCGGCACGGGCAGGTCGGCCGCCCACTCACCGATCGCCGACACCGACCGCTGCCCGGCCGCCACCGCGCTCACCGCGACCGCGAGCAGGCTGGGCAGTGGATGGATGCGGCCACGCGGGTCACGCGGGTCCGGTACCTGGGCCAGGGCCTGCAACAGCCCGGCGGCGTGATGGTATGGATCATCCGACACGCGGTGCAGGCGTGCGGACAGCCCGCCGATCAACGATGATGGCTCCACGAGCGCGGTCCTCGAGTTCGATCGTTTGGCCTAGACACCTGAATGATCAGCCGAAGGCCGCGCTCTACCTCATGTAACAGCCACAACCGGCGTGACTACCCCAAGCCCGGTGATCCGGTCATATCTCAACCTTGCAGAAGCCCTGTCTCTGGGGGTGTGACCCCTTGAGGCCAGATCGCCGCACCGCCATGTCTTAGCAGCCAAGATCCTGCCACAGTTCCAAGGTCGATCTGAAGGCCACAAAACGGCCCTGACCTGCGAATACGCCCGATAGAACGTGCCTGAAACGGCGCCTAATCAGTGCTTCCGCCCGAACGGATACAGCAAGGGGCAGGGCCCCTAGAGACCCTGCCCCTTCTCTTGGCGCTAGACGGCAGCCCTGCTGATCAGGACGAACGTCGCCTTGACCTTGGCGTGCTCAGAGATCCGCTTGGCCTTGTCACCCGGAACCAGCTCGACACCAGTGACCGTCGCGCTCTCCACTCGGCCAACGCCGGGAACGAAGACGCCCTTCTGCTTGACGACCGTCTCCCTGGTCCGCTCCGCGAGCGCTTCAAGACCGTAGTAGCCGCTCACCTCGAAGTCGGCCTGAACGGTGCGCCGGATTAGGTCGCCGTCACGGGTCTGCTTGGCCAGCTCGTGAGACGCCACGTACACATGGACGTTGTAGACGGTCCTTCCCTCGCCCGCGTTCATCCCGGTCATCATGTCGCCCACCCACCGGTCGCGAATCGTGCGCTCGCCGCCGGCCCGCGCCATCGCCTTCGCGACGTTGAACGCCACTTCGGCGATCGTGTCGGTGCTCGGCTCCTCAGGCGAGATGACGGGGTTATCCGGCCTGACATCGTTCAGATTGATTCGGATGCCGCAACCATCGGGGCGGTGGTTGAGCATCACCGTCACCTCAGCTGCGCCCTTCCGATCGACGAGTTCGGCAAGCGCGTTGCGCACCTGCTCACCGTTGAACGGCGCACCCTCCGGCACCACGATGGACATGTGGACGGTTCCGGCGAGGATGCCCGTCGAGACGTCCGCTCGCGTCGGTTCGGTCTGGAACAGATACACGGCCGGCACAGCCGGCTCCGCCGGAGGCTCCGGCACAACGGAGGTCGGGAACCCGAACAGGCCGAAGTCGAAGACGTTCTTCTCGATGATCGGGAGAAGCCACTCCGCCAGCGTCGGGTAAGCCTGCGCCTCCGCGAAGTCGGCCGCACGCTCAGCTTCCTGAAGGGCCCTACGGGCAGCGCCGATCAGCCGGGTCGCACGTTCGATCGCCAGGTCAGCGGTCGCCAGGTCGGAGGCGGTGACAGTCTCGTCGCCCATGTCGAGCCGGTCGCGAAGGTCGGCCGTCTCCTCCTGGACCTGAGCGTGCTCATCCTCTCGCCGAGCAAGCAAGTCCCGCGCTTCGGCGAGGCGGGTCCGAGACTCGGCCAGGGCCTCGACCGGGTTGATGGTGGTGCGCTTCTTGGCGTTAGCCACGATGGTGGAACCTCTTCCTATAAGGGATAGAACCGGGACAACGACAGACGGTCGGTGTCCCTTGGTCGCCCCTGCGAGCCGCTCAGCGGGCCGTAGACCGCGGAACGGGTACAGGGGTAGATGAGGCCTGGTCGTGAGACCAGGAAGGCAGAGACGGACCAGGGGTCGCCTCTACTGCTTGGTGTTGATGGGCAGAGTTAGATGGGCCCCTACGGGGCCCTCTTCTCTTCGCCGCTGCCAGATAGCCCACTGAAGCGGACCAGGTCAGGGCGAAGCCGAAGCCTGATCGGGAGGACTTCACCTCGCCGATGGCTCCCTAGTTAGATAGAGAGAAGTCTTGCGTTATCGCAGGTCAGCGCGTTGTCGCTTGCCCTCTCAGGGCAAGTCGCTTGCCCGGTCAGGGCAAGGAACGTCTAGCCAGCGGTCCGTACGCCATGCGTTCTGCATGACCTGCTGCCATGGCCCTCGTTCTGGAACTGATGCCGAGGCAGCACCAGACACCGAGCGGCGGACGTGGGCCCGATGAGGTCGAGTCGCTTCGCCTGAGCGATCGCCCGCGAGACACTCGAAGCGTTGACCGGCCGCTCCTCCTCGCCGAGGATGCCCGCGAGGCCTCCCGGTGCGAACTCCGCATGCCCGATTCGGTTGGCCCAGCCGATGGCGGCGAAGTGGACCCGGTAGGCCAGGGCATGCCGGGGGTCCCTCGCATGCCGCCGGTACTCCTTCAGCGAGACAGCACCCCACGGCCTACCTGTCCCGAAGTCGATCCGCAACTCAGGACTCAGAAGCGAGGGTGACGCGGGACAGAGCGTCCTCTAACCCTTCCCGGTACCCACCGGCCAACGTCTCGGGCATAGACATGCAGGCCGCGAGGATGTCGGGGATGGTCCACCGAGTGATGGCTGCCAGATAGAGGATGCTGAGCCCTGCCTCTCTGAAGTGCCGAGTGATCTCGGCGTTGCTCATGTCTGGTGTCGGCAGGTGACCCACCCTGCCAGGTGTGCTCATCGGCCAACTCCCGAGAACAGCCCTCGCAGGCGGGCCTTGGTCTCAGGGGTGAACGGTGGCGCCTCGTCAACTAGCCGGCTTACATGGGAACGCCAGTCAGCGCCGCGAGTCTGTGGTGTTGGTTGCCCCACTGGTGTGGCTCTCCTTCCTTGTCGAGGTCAGGCGGACCTCACTGCACCTCCTTCCGTCGGCACCACCAATGGGTGGCGCGGTTGCGGCGGCGCATCGCGCCGCCGGTGATGAGACTACGGATCAAGTGAAGGTGTGTACAGCCTTCATCGTTTAACCTGCATCACACCTTACGGTATGATGGGTTCATGCCTTCATCGATTCCCCGAAGCCTCAGTGATGCCATGAGGCAAGCCGAGGCAACCGTCCCCTCCCCGACCGTCTTCTGGCTGGAGCAGGGTCGTGATGCCTTCGTCGTGCTGCGGCATGAGGAAGGCGAAGAAGCCTGGAGGGTCGGGTTCCGGCTGACCCGAAGCGGTCCTGGCGCCGGCGAGTGGCGGGCAGCGGAGTTCACCGTTCAGCAGCTCGACGAGCCAGCCTCCGGCCTGACGGGCAAGACGATCCGCTCGCTTCCCATCGGGGAACTGCTGGCCACGGCGCGGCGAGCCGCAAGCAGTCAGCGCTCTGGGACAGCAGGCGCCAAGGCCCTGCCGTTCGCCCGCCCCAGCGACCTACGCATGGCCCCGTTCCTCACGGATGGGCGAGGCAGGAGAGAGCGGGGGGACGAGGCTTACGCGGGGCTCGCCTTGGAATACGCGCTGCTGGTCGAAGACGGCGACCGCTCCCCATCGAAGACTCTGGCTGAGAGGTTCGGTGGATCAGGGGGGACCTGGGCTAACCGCATCGCTGTAGCACGCAGGCGCGGCCTGCTCACCCCCGTCAAGGTAGGCGAGGCGGGCGGGGCGCTGACCGAGAAGGCGCTTCGCCTACTCGGCCAGAAGGAACAGGGATCGTAACCGAAGAGGACCGGCTTCTAACCAGTGGTCGCCCAGTGCTTCGCCCACGTCTTGGTGTCCCCACGCCAACGGGAGGTCCCGAGCCGCATCGGGTCGAAGCGGCGTGCACCGCGCTGCGTCGGCCCCAACCTGACGTCCATCAACAGCGACACCACCTCACGCTGCTGCGCCACATCGAGGTCCCGCCAGCCCGCCTCAGCGCCGGGCCCAACCAAGCGGCGAACCATCGGCGGCACCGCCACCGTACGCGCCTGTTCCTCGGCAGCCTCAATCTCGGCAAGCAACGTGCGCTCGATGTGCGCCAGGCCCGCCGGACTCAGACCGCCACGTGCCGCAGAGTCGTACCAGCCATCGAGTCGGGCCCGCTTCTCTGCCGCCTCCCTCGCCGCCCTGACCGACCGTTCGTCGGTATCGGGTGGCGAGAGCAGATCGAGCGCATCAGGCCGAGACAGCCGCTCTACAACCAGCGCAGTGATGAAGTCCTCAAGCAGTTGCTGCTTGATCGACACGCAGAAGTTCGGCTTGCACATGTAGGCGTAGTGCGTTCGATTCTTCTGCACACGCATCCGGCCACCGCACTTCTGACAGGCCACGATGCCAGTCAGCAGATGCTTGACCGAGGTATCGCGCAGCGTCTTGCGCTTCTCGTCAGTCAGCCGGGCGACGCAGACCGAGTACGTCTGCTCGTCGAGCAAGGCGGGCCAATCGGCGGGACCGACGATCTTGCCGTTGTGCACCCGCTGAGCGATGTAACCCGGGTTGATAACCATCCGCTTGATCTGAGACAGGCTCCAGCCTTGCTCACCCCCGCGCGGTGTCGGGATGCCTCGCGCGTTGAAGTCTTGGGCGATGGAGTAGCACGATGCGCCGTCGGCGATGCGTTGAGCAGCTTCGCGAACCACTGCGGCCTCGTCGTCGCGCGGCACCTGGGCGATGAAGTTGCCGCGGTCGTCATACGTTCGCCGATAGCCATACAGCAGCTTCCCGTGCGGCTTACCGCTCGCCGCCTTAGCCCGTACAGACCTGAGGATGCGCTCGCGTGTCTTCTCGCTCTCGTACGCAGAGTCAACCCCGTCTTCAGCAAGGGTGCGCCAGTCGCGCGGGTTCTCTAGGTCATACGTGCGGCGATGAGTGACGACGTGGATACGGACGCCCTGGCGCCGGCAGAGGTTGAGCAACGCCGCCCACCCCTCAAGCTCTCGACCGCCACGCGACGACTCCCAGAGGATGAGCACATCGACGCGCGCCGTGGCGAGGTAGTCGAGCAGCTTGACGTACGCTTCCCGCGCCTTCCGGGCGTAGCGGCTCGCCGACCGGTCGTTGTCGACGAAGACCTCCGCAACCGTCCACCCGTGGTCGGCTCCGTCTTGCCGGCACTCCTGCTCCTGCTCGCCTACTGAGCGGCCCTGCTTTTTGTCGTCATCACTCACACGGGCATAGATGACGGCGCGCAGCCCTGGCTTCTCCCCGCTCATGGCGTGGTAGGCTACCACCCTCCCTAATCAACGTTCGCACCGGACACCGCGTTGAGGTGAGTCATCCCGGTGGCCCGGAAGTCCTCTTCCACCTCCGGAAGCAGGCGGCTGGTGTCGCCCACCACGAGACCCGGTAGCAGCCCGCCCGGCGCGTCGGGCAGCGGTTCGCAGGCCCGTTGCAGCCCGGCGCGCAGCACGCCGGCTGCCCGTTGCGGCCACGACGCGTCGCCGCGCAGCGTGGGCGGGTCGGCGGTGGAGAGCACGGCGGCGGTCAGGTCGCCGCCGCGCGGGGCGGACAGTCGCCCCCGGCTGGTGACCCGCTGCCCGGGCAGCAGTGGACGCCAGGCCGGGTCGGCGGCGAGCACCAGCGCGCGTACCGGGCCGGTGACCCGGGCGCCGTCGGGTCCGGTGAGCCGGATCAAATCCACGCGGACCAGCAGCATCGGCGGGCGGCCGGGGGCACCGCGTATCGGACGGGGGTCGTCCCGCAGAACCAGCTCGGCGGTGACCGGAGCACGGTCGGTGACGAGCGCGCGGACCGGGGCGGCGTCGCGGACCGCGACCCGGGCGCCGGTGGCCGCCGCGCCGCAGAGCACGCCGAGCAGTACGGCGACCGCGATCCAGCCGTAGCGGCGGACTGCCGCACCCGGCCGGCCGACCACACCGCACAGGTGCAGGCCCGCGACCAGGGCGAGCGCGGCGGCGACGGCGGCCACCGACACGCTCTCCCCGACGGTGAGATGCAGCCCGGCCAGCGCGGCGAGCCAGGCCGCCACCGCCAACCCGGCCAGCCGCAGATCGGGCACGTCGCGGTCGGCCGCGCCCCCGCCAACGACGCGGCCATCAGCCAGATCGGGCTTGGACCCAGGTAGGCGGCTCACACCGTCACCAGTTCCTTGAGCTGCTCGTACCGGGCGTCGCCGATCCCGTCGACCTGCCGCAGATCGGACACGGACCGGAACCCGCCGTTGCGGTCCCGGTGGTCGAGGATCCGCTGGGCCAGCACCGGGCCGACGCCCGGCAGCGCGTCGAGCTGGGTCAGCGTCGCGGTGTTGAGGTTGACCGGGCCGGCGGGCGCCGCCGAGCCACCCGGCGCACCGCCACCCACCGCCGGGCCGGGCGCGGCCTGCCCGGGTGGGGCGGTGACGCCGACCAGGATCAGCTCCCCGTCGGTGACCTTGCGAGCCGGATTGAGCAGCGCCACGTCGACACCGGGCAACGCGCCACCCGCCGCCTCGATCGCGTCGGCCACCCGCGCACCGGCCGGAAGGCGGACGAGGCCGGGGCGACGGACCTTGCCGGCCAGCGCGACGACCACCTGACCGGATGAGCCGGCCGGCGCGGGTACCCCGGGAACCGCTTCGGTCGCCGCACTCACCGGCGCCTCGGAGGACGCCGCGACCGGCTGGACGGGCTCGGCGCTGGGACGCGCGCGCCACGCCCAGACGGCGGCCACCACGACCACCAACGCGGCCACCACTGCGAGCGCGCGTACGCCCCGGCGGCCGGGATCGAACGCCCAGGGACCGGGCAGCCGGGACGCCAGACTCCGCTCGGCTGCCGGCGCGTCGTGTAATGCGTCGACGTCCGGTTCGGCGGAGGCAGGATCGGCCCCGAACGGATGCTCCGGCTCGCGGTAGCGCTCCGGGAAGCCGGGACGCAGCCCGAAACCCGGCTCGATATCGTCCGGCACCGGCCCGAGCCGACCTCGGACATCCGGCCCGGTCCCGCCGGGGGCATGCCCGAGGCCCTTGCCGGACCCGCCGTTGAAGACCGGCCCGGCCTCGTCAGGCCCAGGCTCGGGGTCCGGCCCGGACCGGGAGAGCCCGGGCCGCCGGAAGGACCGCGCCGCCCGGCCGCCCTGCTCGCCGAGATCCGGGTCGGGCTGGGCCTCTCGGGCGCGATGGCCAGATCGGCGCACGCGGTCGGCGGGGATCGGCGGGACGGCGGCGGTATCCGTGAACCCGAACAGCCGGGCGAGCCGCCGCCGTACCGTCGTCTCCTCGTCGTCTGGCACGGCTCGGGACGCTACGGCGACGGCTCATCAACCGTCGGCCGGTGAACTCTCACCTGTGGACGACGGGAGCACTGTGGACAGCAGCCCGATCAAGCCCTGACTGTGCTAGCGCGGCCGGGAGGCGAAGCTCAGCGCGCCTCCGGGTCCAGGCCGAGCGCGGCCCGTCCCCCGTCGACCGGCACCGTCGCGCCGTTGACGAACGAGGCGCGCTCGGAGAGCAGGAACGCGACCACCTCGGCCACCTCGTCGGTACGTCCGATCCGGCCGAGCGGGTGCAGCCGGGCCATCTCCGCGTCGACGTGCGCCACCCCGGCCGGGTCGAGCCCGGCCAGGTAGGCGGCGTGCCGCTCGGTGTGGATCGAGCCGAGCGCGACCGCGTTGGCGCGGATCCCGCGCGGACCGTAGTCGACGGCGAGCGCCCGGGTCAGCCCCTCCAGCGCGGCCTTCGCGGTCGCATACGGCAGGGCACCCGGCACCGCCCGGCGGGCCTGGTGGGAGGAGACGTTGACGATCGCGCCGCCGGACCCGGCGGCCAGGAACCGGCGTACGGCGGTGCCGGCCCCGGCCACCGCGGGGCGCAGGTTGAGCGCGATCAGGTCGACCACCTCGCTCGCGGGCGCGCGGTGCAGGTCGGCGTCGCGGAAGACGGCGGCGTTGTTGACCCAGCCGGCCAGCGGCGCGTACGCCTCGGCGCGGTCGGCGGCCCGGCCGGTGACCGCCTCGTCGCCGGCGTCCCCGGTCACCGCGTGCAGCCGGTCGGCGAGCGGATGCCGGGCCAGCCAGTCCAGCGCGCTGCTGTCCCGCTCGACCACGACCACAATGCCCCCGTCGGCGGCCAGCCGTTCGACGATCGCCCGTCCGACGCCGCGACCGCCGCCGGTGACGACATACGACAGTGGGCTCATCCGGCCACCCTAGGCCGCGCGGCGGTGCACCACCACGCATGCCAGCCCCGGCCCGGCGTGCGCGGCGACCACCGCTCCGGCCTCGGTGACGTACGTGTCGTGCAGGCGGTCGCCCAGCCGCTCGGTCAGCGCCGCCAGCAACTGCTCGGCCCGTTGCGGCGCGGCGAGGTGGTGCACGGCGAGGTCCACCGGGGCGTCGCCGGCTGCCTCGACGGCGAGGTCGACCAGGCGTGCCACGCCCCGGCTGGCGGTACGGACCTTGTCCTTGACCACGATCGCGCCGTCCGGCATGTGCATGATCGGCTTGACCGAGAGGGCGGTGCCGAGCAGTGCCTCGGCCGCGTTGATCCGGCCGCCCCGGCGCAGGAACTCCAGCGTGTCGACGTAGAAGTAGATGGTGGTCCGGGCGACCGCGTCCAGCGCCGCGTCGCGTACCCCGGTCAGGTCGGCTCCCCCGGCGGCGGCCGCGGCGGCGGCGAGCGCCGGGAAGCCGAGGCCCATGCCGGTGGATCGGCTGTCGACCACGGTGACCCGGTCGTCGCCGACCTCGGCGGCGGCCAGCCGGGCGGCCTCGACGGTGCCGGACAGTTCGGCGGACAGGTGCACCGACACCACGCCGTCGGCGCCCTCGGCGAGCAGCGCGCGGTAGACCTGCGCGAACTGTTCCGGCGCGGGCCGGGACGTGCTCACCGAGACCCGCCGGCCGCTCAGCGCGCGGGTGGCGTCGGCCGGGGAGGTCTCGACGCCCTCCAGCCCTTCCGCGCCGTTGAGGACGACGGTCAGCGGTACGACTGTGAGCCCGCGCGCGCGGACCAGGTCGGGGGGCAGGTAGGCGGTGGAGTCGGTGACGACCGCGACGGGCATGACCGGCACGCTAGCCGATGGCGCTGTGACGTGCCGGGGCCGGAGGTGTCAGACCGCGTCGGTGAGCGCCGGCTGGGTGATCAGGCCAACGTTGTGCGCGCGCAGGTGCCAGCCCCGGACGTCGTCGTGGCGCAGCTCGGTCCAGTGGCAGTTCGCCAGCGAGCCGAGGCTGCGCAGCACCGTGTGGTCCCAGCCGAGCAGGTGCCCGACGCCCTGCCGGGCGCCGCCGCCGTGGGTGGTCACCACGACGGTGCCGCCGGTGGCCAGGTCGGCCGCGTCCTGGAACCCGGCGCCGAGCCGTGCGCCCAGGTCGCCCAGGGGCTCGATACCGGCGCCGGGGTCGGGGTCGCCGGCCCGCCAGCGGGCGTACTCGTCGGGGAACCGCTCGGCCACCTCGGTGAGGGTGAAACCCTGCCACTGGCCGAAGTGCCGTTCGCGCAGCCGGGCGTCGGAGCGAACCGGCAGCCCGGTCAGCGCCGCGAGCGCGGCGGCGGTGTCGACGGCCCGGCGCAGGTCGCTGGCGACGATCGCGTCCGGGCGCAGCGCGGCGAGCACCGGCGCGGCGGCGCGGGCCTGCTCCCGGCCGAGGTCGTTGAGCGGCACGTCGGTCTGCCCCTGGACCCGGCTTCCGGCGTTCCAGTCGGTGTTGCCGTGCCGCCAGACGATCAGGCGGGTCATTCGGCGGTGGCGGTGCCGGCGGCCGAGTCGGCCAGGTCGCGATCAGTGAACGGGATCTGCGGGCAGTCCTTCCAGAGCCGGTCGAGCGCGTAGAACTCGCGCTCCTCGGTGTGCTGGACGTGGACCACGATGTCGACGTAGTCGAGCAGCACCCACCGGCCGCCCCGCTCGCCTTCGCGGCGCACCGGCTTGGCCTTCTCCGGCAGCTCCAGCAGGCGCTCCTCGATGGCGTCGACGATGGCGAGCACCTGACGCTCGTTCGGAGCGGCGGCCAGCAGGAACGCGTCGGTGATCGCGAGCTGGTCGCCCACGTCGATGATGACGATGTCCTGTGCCTTCTTGTCGGCCGCGGCCTGGGCGGCGGCCATCGCCAGCTCGTGCGCGCGTTCGGAAACTGTCACCGTTCTCCTTCGATCAACCGTGCGACCCTCCAAGCCTCTCACACCCGGCGGTGCGCCGACTTGTCAGTTCTGGTCGATTTCAGGCAGGAACCGGGACGAAAGGGGGCGAATCACCGCTGGTAGAGGCGCCGTTTCGCGATGTACTGCACCACACCGTCGGGCACCAGGTACCACACCGGCTCCCCCCGGGCGACCCGTGCGCGGCAGTCGGTCGAGGAGATCGCCATCGCGGGCACCTGCACCAGACTCACCGAGTCGGCCGGAAGGTGCTTGTCGGTCAGTTCGAAGCCGGGCCGGGTCACGCCGATGAAATGGGCCAGTTCGAGCGCCTCGTCCAGATCCTTCCAGGAGAGGATGCGCTCCAGGGCGTCCGCGCCGGTGATGAAGAACAGCTGCGCCTTCGGGCCGTACTCGGCGTGCAGGTCGCGCAGCGTGTCGACGGTGTAGGTGGGACCACCCCGGTCGATGTCGACCCGGCTCACCTGGAAACGCGGGTTCGAGGCGGTGGCGATCACCGTCATGAGGTAGCGGTCCTCGGCCGGGGTGACCGCTTCCTCCACCTTCTGCCACGGTTGCCCGGTCGGCACGAACACGACCTCGTCCAGACCGAACCGGTCGGCCACCTCGCTCGCCGCCACCAGGTGCCCGTGGTGGATCGGGTCGAACGTGCCGCCCATGATGCCGACCCGCCGGATGTCTTCCTCCACCCCGCGATCGTAGGCCGCGCCCCGGACGGGCCCGGGCGGGGTCGGCCACGCCGGGCGGGTGAGCCCCGCCCGGCGTGCCCCGGTCAGGCCGACGCGGCGGCCACCGCCGTCCGCGCCACGAGCGCCCGGCGCATGTCGTCGTCCAGGTCGGTCACCCACCGCCGCAGCCCGGGCGTCAGGTCGTCGCGGGCCAGCAGCGCCGCGGCCATCTCCCGGGTGGGCTGCGCCACGGCGTAGCGGGGGTACGCGGCGATCGTGACCGCGTCGGCCACCCACGCGGTACGCAGACGCGCCGCCGCCGGCATGTCGGTGAAGTAGCGCTCCACGTACCCGGCGGTCAGCTCGGCCTGCTCGGGCTGCCAGAAGCCCTCGGCGGCCGCCTCGACCAGGCGGTTGGACAGCTCGGTGCTGCGGGTGACGATCTCCCAGGCGGCCCGCTTCGCGTCGGCGTCGGGCAGCGCGGCCCGGCACGCGGCGGCCTGCTCGGCGCCGGTGGCGCTGCGGTCGGCGCCGGCCTCGGCATCGATCTGCGGCGCGCCTGCCGCGCCGAGCACCACGAGCCGGCGCAGCACCGCCCAGCGCAGGTCGGTGTCGACCGCAAGCCCCGGCGGCACGCCCTCGCCGGCCAGCCAGCCGGTCAGCATCGCGGTGTCGGTGGTGGCGCCGATCAGACCCCGCGCGGCGGCGAGCTGCAACGAGCCGCCCGCGGGCGCCGAGTCGAGCAGCGCCGCGCAGGCGGTCGCCACCCGCAGCAGCGCCGCGTCGCGGGCGAGCGGGTCGAGGTAGCGGTCGATCAGCCGGCGGCTCAGCAGCAGCACGTCCTCGACGATCGTCACCTCGGTCTCGGCCGGAAGCGCCGCCCCGATCAGCGCGGCGAGCGCGCCGGCCGGGCGTTCCCCGTCGGTGACCGCGTCCAGCGTCTCGGCCCAGAGCAGCGCCCGGGCCAACGAATCGTCGAGCCCCGGCAGCAGCAGCGGCACCGCGTCCGCCGAGGCCGGGTCGAGCCGGATCTTCGCGAATGTCAGGTCACCGGCGTTCGGCAGCACGAGCCCGGTGGCGGGCCGCCCGACCAGCTCGGGCAGCGGCGTCCGGCCGCCGTCGGCGTCCGGGTCGAGGTCGACCTCGAACCGGTGCGCCGGGCCGTCCGCGGTGTGGTGGGCCACCCCGATGCGGTGCGGCCGCAGCACCGGGTGGCTCGCCGGGGCGGTCTGCACGATCGCCACGTCGGTCCACCGCCCGTCGGCGTCCACGGCGGCGTCGACCCGCAGCGTGTTCACCTGCGCGCGGCGCAGCCAGCACTCCGCCCAGCCGTCCAGGTCGCGGCCGCTCGCCTTGCCGAGGGCGGCCAGCAGGTCGGCGAGCGTGGCGTTGCCGAACCGGTGCGCGGCGAAGTGCGCGTTCAGCCCGGCCAGGAACGCCTCGTCGCCGAGCCACGCGACGAGCTGACGCAGCACGCTGGCGCCCTTGGCGTACGAGATGCCGTCGAAGTTCAGCAGCGCCTGCGCGGCGTCTGCGACCTCCTCCGGCGCCACCGGATGGGTGGAGGGGCGCTGGTCGGCGGTGTAGCCCCAGGCCTTGCGGCGGCTGGCGAACGTGGTCCACGCCCGGTCGGACCGGGTCGCCTCGGCGGTGACCCGGGTGCCGAGGTATTCGGCGAAGGACTCGTTGAGCCAGAGGTCGTCCCACCAGCTCATGGTGACCAGATCGCCGAACCACATGTGCGCCATCTCGTGGGCGATGGTGGTGGCCCGCAGCTCCCGCTGGGTGTCGGTGACAGCGGACCGGAAGACGTAGTCGTCGCGGATCGTGACCAGACCCGGATTCTCCATCGCGCCGGCGTTGAACTCGGGCACGAACGCCTGGTCGTACTTGCCGAACGGGTAGCGCTCGGCGAAGAGCTGGTGGAAGCGGTCGAAGCACTGCCGGGTGACGGTGAAGATCTCGTCGGCGTCGGCGTCCAGGTGGGCGGCGAGCGAGCGCCGGCAGTAGAGGCCGAGCGGGATGCCGTCGTGCTCGGCGCGCAGCACGTGCCAGGGCCCGGCGATCAGCGAGACGAAGTAGGTCGCCAGCGGCTCGGTGGGGGCGAACTCCCAGCGCCCGGGCGCGGGCCGGTCGGCGAGTTGCCCGTTGGCCGCGACGGTCCACTCCGGTGGCGTGGTGACGTTCATCGTCACCGGGGCCTTCAGGTCGGGCTGGTCGAACGCGGCGAAGATGCGCGGCCCGTCGTCCAGGAAGGACATCGCGTAGAGGTAGGTCTCGCCGTCGGCCGGGTCGACGAAGCGGTGCAGCCCTTCGCCGGTGTTGGAGTAGGCCATCTCGGCCTCGACGGTGAGCGTGTTGGTCGCGGCCAGGCCGGTCAGCGGCAGCCGGTCGCCGGCCAGCAGGGCCGGGTCGAGGTCGCGGTCGTTGAGGCGGGCGGCGAGGAGTCGGCGCGGCTTGACGTCGACGAAGGTCTCGGCGCCGGGGGTGGCCCGGAACCGGATGGTGACGGCGGAGCGGAACCGCTCGGCGTCGCCGGTCAGGTCGAGGTCCACATCGTAGGACTCGACAACGATCGACGCGCGGCGCGCGGTCGCCTCTGCACGGGTGAGGCTCGGCATCCGCTTATCCTGCCCGATGAGGTCCGCTCGGGCCTTCCTGTTACGCATGGCGATGGAGGAGCAGCGATGGGTCAGCACCCCAAGGGCGATTTCGACCTCTCCCGGGCGGTTTGGCAGCGGGCAGAGGGCGACACCTCCGAGGGAGCGGTCGAAGTGGCCTTCGTCGACGACCTGATCGGTATGCGCAACTCCGCCGAGCCGGACGGGCCCGTGCTGGTCTTCACGCAGGCCGAGTGGGACGCGTTCGTCGCGGGCGCCCAGGACGGCGAGTTCGACCTGGACTGAGCGCGACTCAGTCACCGTCGCCCCAGCCGAGGCCGCCCGGACCTGACGCGTGGTGGAAGCCGGGGTGACCGGCCACGTCGGCACAGCGCTCGCCGTCGGGCCCGACGGCGTCGCAGAACAGCCGCTCCGCGCGGTGCCAGGCGTCCGCCGGGGACAGCGCCGACGCGCCGAGCGCCAGCTCCGGGCGGAGCAGGCCGAGCGCTTCGGCGTACGCCACGGCGTGCTCCCGCGCGACGGCGGGATCGGCGGCGGCGAAGCCCAGGTGCACGGTGAAGTAGCGCGGCGGGCGGGGTGCGGAGCGCCGGGGCGCGCCGATCAGCGGCCCGGCGCGGCCGTCGCCGCGCAGCCGGGCCGATGCCTCGCGGTGCCGTCGTGCCGCCCTGTCGTCACGCATCCGTGCCCTCCCCCGCCGCCGGTGACGCCCGCCGGACGTCGTGCCGGCGGGCGGCGGACCGGTCGCCGCCGGTCCGCGAAACCGAGCCAACCAGCTTTCCCGCGCGCGGGGAGGGGCCAGCACCCGCCCGCGTGGCCGGCCCCTCCCCCACGGGGGCCGGAGCTGCTGGAATGGAGGGTTCGGCCGCGCCGGCCCGGGTAGGTAGGCGGCGCCGCCGAACCGCGTCAGGAGCAGCCGAGATGAGCACCATGCCGAGCGACCGGAGCCCGGACAGCACGCTGGCGTTCCTCCGGGAGGGCTACCGCTTCGTCGGCGACCGCTGCGACCGCCTCGGCACCGACGTCTTCCAGAGCCGGCTGCTGCTGGAGCCGACGATCTGCCTGCGCGGCCGGGAGGCCGCCGAGTTGTTCTACGACGAGGAGCGGTTCGTCCGGCGCGGCGCCATGCCGATGCGCGGGCAGCGCACGCTCACCGGCGTCGGCGGCGTGCAGGGCCTCGACGGACAGGCGCACCGGGTCCGCAAGGCGATGTTCATGTCGATCATGACGCCGGACGCGATCCGGCGGCTCGGGGAGATCTTCGACGAGCAGTGGCGGGCCCGGATCCCGGTCTGGGCGGGCAACGGCCCGGTGGTGCTCTACGACGAGGTGGGCCGGATCCTGACCCGTACGGTCTGGGCCTGGGCCTGGGCCGGGGTGCCGCCGGCCGAGGCCGACGTGCCGCGCCGCACCGCCGAGATGCACGCGATGATCGAGGCGCCGGCCGCGGTGGGCCCCCGGCACTGGCGCGGACGGCTCGGCCGCCGGCACGCGCAACGCTGGGCCGGCGACCTGATCGAGCGGGTACGCGCGGGCGCGGTGCCCGCCCCGGAGGGCAGCGTGCTGGCGGTCGTGGCCGGGCACCGGGACGAGCGGGGCCTGCCGCTGCCCCGCCGGATCGCCGCTGTGGAGCTGCTCAACGTGCTGCGCCCCACCGTCGCGGTGGACCGGTACGTGGTCTTCGCCGCGCTGGCGCTGCACGACCACCCGCACTGGCGGGACCGGCTGCCCGGCGACGACGCCGCGACCGAGCAGTTCGTGCAGGAGGTACGCCGCTACTACCCGTTCTTCCCGGTCGCCGCGGCCCGGGTACGGCGCTCGTTCCGGTGGCGGGGGTACGCGTTCCCGCAGGGCCGGCGGGTGCTGCTCGACCTGTACGGCACGAACCACCACCCCGATGTGTGGCCCGAGCCGGAACGGTTCCGCCCGGAGCGCTTCGCGGGCTGGCGCGACGACCCGTTCGGCCTGGTCCCGCAGGGCGGCGGCGACCACTACACCGGCCACCGCTGCGCCGGTGAGTGGATCACGATCGAGCTGATGAAGCGGGCGGTGACGAACCTGACCGGCGCGATGACCTACCGCGTACCGCCGCAGGACCTGGCGCTCGACCTCAGCAACATGCCGGCCTTGCCGCCCAGCCGGCTGGTACTCGACGGGGTGCGCCCGGCCGAGGGGGTACGCCCGCTGCGCTGAGCGGTCGCACCCCTTCCCCGGGACGGTCAGGCGGCCTGCGGGTGCAGCACGGTACGCAGGCAGCCGTCCTCCTTCTTCTCGAAGATCTCGTAGCCCCGGGCGCCCTGTTCGAGGGACATCGGGTGGGTGGCCAGGTAACCGGGATCGATCTCACCGGCCGCGATCCGGTCCAGCAGCATCGGGATGTAGCGCTGGGCGTGCATCTGTCCCATCCGCAGCACCAGTGCCTTGTTCATGGCCGCGCCGAGCGGGAACTTGTCCACCAGGCCGCCGTACACGCCGACGATGCTCACCGTGCCGCCCTTGCGGCAGGCCATGATCGCCTGCCGGACCGAGGTGGGCCGGTCGGTCTGCGCGCGTACCGTCTGCTTGGCCTTGTCGTACGCGTACGCCGGGCCGACATCGTGTGACTCCATGCCGACGGCCTCGATGCAGGCGTCCGGGCCGCGCCCGGCGGTCATCTCCCGCAGCGCCTCAAGCACGTCGGTCTCGGCGTAGTCGATCGTCTCCACGCCGAGGCGCTGCGACGCGGTGGCGAGCCGCTCCGGCAGCCGGTCGATCATCACGACCCGCTCGGCGCCGAGGATCTGCGCGGACCGGGCCGCCATCTGGCCGACGCCACCGGCGCCCCAGACCGCGACCACCTCGCCGCCCTTGAGGTTGCAGAAGTCGGCGGCCATCCAGCCGGTCGGCATCGCGTCGGAGGCGAAGACGACGGAGTCGTCCGGCACCCCGTCCGGCACGGTGAACGCGCCGACGTCGCCGAACGGCACCCGGATGTACTCGGCGTGGCTGCCCGAGTAGCCGCCGGCCGCGTGCGAGTAGCCGAGGATGCCGGCCGGCGAGTGCCCCCACAGCTTCTCGGTGAAGACCGGCTGCGGGTTGGAGTTGTCGCACAGCGAGAACTGCTCGGTACGGCAGTACCAGCACGAGCCGCAGGCCACCACCGAGCCGACCACGACCCGATCGCCGACGGAGATCCGCCGCACGTCCGGGCCGGTCTCGACCACCTCGCCCATGAACTCGTGGCCGAGGATGTCACCCTCGCGCATGGCCGGCAGGTAGCCGTTGATCAGGTGCAGGTCGGAGCCGCAGACGCTGCTCGCGCGGACCTTGACGATGATGTCGCCGGCGGACCTGACGGCCGGCTCCGGCACGTCCCGCACGGCCAGCTTGCCGACGCCCTCCCAGCACAACGCCCTCACGGTCGTCCTCCCGCCATCAGCTTCTCGCGGACCTTGTCCGTCGCCCGTTCCTGCCGCCCGCTGCGCCCGGACGGGTCGTGCCGGGTGTCGAGCACCTGCCCGGTCTCGATCAGCGACTTGATCCGGCGCAGCGCGGTGCGCAGACCCAGGTCCGGGTCGCTGCCGCCGACGAGGCCGACCGCCCGCCGGATCGGTCCGGAGCGCCACCGCAGCTCGGCCCGGATCTCGGTGCCCCGGTCCTGCGGCGCGGCGGCCAGCTCGACCCGGCCGCGCTGGGCGACCGGCCCGTCGGTGACCCGCCAGCTCAACCGGCCCGGCCCGTCGACGGTGATCTCGGCCCGCCACTCGGTGCCGCCGCCGGCCGGGTCGGCCGCCACGCAGCGCCACCGGTTCGCGTCGAGCTGCTCCAGCGTCGCCCACTCGGCCAGCCCACGGTCCAGCCGCTCCCGGTCGGTCCAGAAGCCGATCACCTCGTCGACCGGCCGGTCCACGGTGATCCCGCGGCGCACCACGTACCAGCCGTCCTCCCGGTCGGGCTGGTGCCGGTGCCGCCGACGGGCCACCGTCCGGGTGACCCCGAGCGCGGTCACCGCGGCGGCGCCGGCCAGCACCCATCTCGTCGCGTTGCTGGGCATCACGTCTCCTCCCGACTCGGACCGTCCGTATCCGGCTGCGCTACCCGGCGCAGCGCGCCCGAAACGGTTTCAGCAGCCGCATTCCGGGCAAGTCGCGTGACCCGACACGAGGGGAGGCGACGTGACCCGACCGACCGCCGCACAGCCGCACGACGAGGGCGCCGCGTCCGCGCCGGTCCGGCTCCCGATGGCGTACGTCCTGCCGCTGCGCGCCCACGATGACAGCGGCCTGGACGAGCTGACCGGGTACCTGCGCGAGCTGAGCCGCTGGGTCGACGTGGTGGTGGTCGACGGATCGGCGCCGGAGCTGTTCGCCCGGCACGCCGACGCCTGGCACGGGCTGGTGCGCCACGTACCGCCGGACCCGGCGCTGCGCGGGCGCAACGGCAAGGTGCTCGGCGTGCTCACCGGCGTCGCGCTGGCCCGTCACGAGCACGTGGTGATCGCCGACGACGACGTCCGGTACGACCGGGCGGCCCTGTGCGCCGTGCACCAGATGCTGGACGGGGTGGACCTGGTCCGGCCGCAGAACCACTTCGACCCGCTGCCCTGGCACGCCTGGTGGGACACCGGCCGGACGCTGCTCGCCCGCGTGTTCGGCGGCGACTGGCCGGGCACGCTCGCGGTACGGCGGAGCACGTTCCTGGCCATGGGCGGCTACGACCCCGACGTGCTCTTCGAGAACCTGGAGCTGGTCCGGACCGTGCGCGCGTACGGCGGCAGCACCGCCACCCCGGCGTGGTTGTACGTGCGGCGGCGCCCGCCCACCGCCGCGCACTTCCTCGGGCAGCGGGTCCGCCAGGCGTACGACGAGACGGCCCGTCCGGTGTGGCAGCTCGCCGCGCTGGCGGTGCTGCCGGCGACGGCGGCCGCGCTCGCCACCCGCCGGCCCGGGCTGCTGCTGCGCGCCGGACTGGCGACTGTGGCAGTGGCGGAGCTGGGCCGGCGACGGGCCGGCGGCGACCGGGTCTTCCCGGCGCACACGAGCCTGGCCGCGCCCGCCTGGGTGCTGGAACGCGGCCTGTGCGCCTGGCTGGCGGTGGGCCGGCGGCTACGCGGCGGGGTGCCCTACGCGGGCGCCCGGCTGCGGACGGCGGCCAACCCCGCACGCGTCCTGCGCCGGCGGATGACGCGGCGCCGCCCCGACGATCTGGTGCTCTGGGTGGAGACCGGAGCGGTGCCCCCACCGCTGCGCGCCGAGGTGTAAGGAAGGGCCCCTTCTTATCGCCTGGGCGATAAGAAGGGGCCCTTCCTAACCGGAGGCGGGAACCTTCAGGACCGCGCCTGCTCGGCGCTGTGCCGGACGTCCTGGGCGGCGGCGCGGCCGTCGTCCTTGACCGTGTACGCGGCGTCCTGCGCGGTGGCCTTGACCGACTCGGCGGCGTGCTGCGCCGGCTCGCGCAGCTCCTCCTTCAGCTCGGTGGCGACCTCGCCCAGCTTCTCCTTCACCACTCCGCCGTGCTCGGCGGCCTTCTCCTTGACCTGCGCGGCGACCTGCTGCTCGCGGCGGGTGGCCGGGATCAGCGAGGAGACCAGCATGCCGACGCCGAAGGCGATCACGCCGGCGGCGATCGGGTTGCCCTCGGACTTCTGCCGTACCACATGCGGCGCCCGGTGGGCGGCGTCGCTCACCGTGGCGGCGGCGGACTGCGCCTTGTCGCCCGCCGTGGAGGCCATCGAGGAGGCGTGGTCGCCCACCGAGTGGGCGGCGTGGCCGGTGCTGTGGCCGAGGTCCGATGCGGTTCCCATCACCTTGTCCTTCACGTTCGTCAGCGCGCTGCGTACGCGCTGCTTGCGGTCGTCGACGATGCGGCTCGGGCTGACCTTGTACGCCAGGGCGTCCACGTCCGAGCTGAGGTTGTTGCGGGTGGCTTCGATCTCGCGGCGGATCTGCTCGGGATCGGTGCTCATCGGGTGACTCCCTCCGGGTGCGGCTTGAGCGCGTCGGGGATGCGCTGCACGCTGTCGTTGGTCTGCTTCAGGCCGCGGATCCGCTCGGCGTTCTTCTTGCCCATCGAGTACAGGACCGCCGCGACCGCGGCCCAGATCACGGCCACGATCAGCGCGGCCAGCCCGGAGTCCATGACGTTGTCGAGGAACTGCCAGATCGCGATGGAGACGAAGAGCGCCACCATGTAGCCGCCGAAACCGGCGCCGCCGAACAGGCCGGCGGCCTTGCCCGCCTTCTTGCCCTCCTGGCGGATCTCGGCCTTGGCCAGCTCGACCTCCTGGCGCATCAGCGTGGACAGGTCGGTGGTGACCTGACGCATCAGGTCGCCGAGCGAGCTGCCGCGCACCTCGTCGGCGTGGGGCGGGGCGCCCGCCGCCTGATAGCCGGGATCCTGCGTGGGTACGGTCATGCCGTCGCCTCCCTTCTGCCGGTGCGGCCGGTCACGGGCGGGGAGCGCCGGTCGACGGGACGCCCGGCAGCGGGTCGGTGCGCTCCGGCGGCGGCAGCGGCTGACCGGTGCCGCCCACCGGGTCGGCCCAGGTGTTCGGGGCGCCGCCACCCGGGTAGGTCGCGCCCGGCGCGGAGTAGCCCGGGTCCGGCTCGGCGTAGCTGCCCGGCGTCGGGTCGAGGTAGCCGCCCGGCGGCACCTGGTCCGGCACCTCACGCGCGGTCGGGATGACGGCGGTACGGTCCGGGTCGTACGCCGGCCGCGCCGTGCTGTCGTCGCCGAGTGCGGTGATGTTGCGGGTGAGCCGCCCGGCGACCACGCCGAGCAGCGCCGCGCCCACGAGGAACGTGCCGGGGCTGCGGCGGGCGTAGTTCTTCACCTCGTTGAGCAGGTCGCCCGGCTCGCGCTGCTCCAGCCAGCCGGCCACGCCGTGCACCCGCTCGGCCGCCTGGTGGGCCAGCTCGGTGACCGGCCCGGAGCCGCCACCCTGCTGCGCCATGGTGCGCATCTCGTCGGCGAGCGACCGCAGCCCGCTGGCGGCGCGCTGCTGCTGCTGACCGGCCTGGGCGGTGACCTGGCCGCGGGCCTCGCCGTAGAGGTCGCGGGCCTGCCGCCTGGCCTCGCCCACCACCTCCCGGCCCTGCTCCTTGGCGGTCTGCGCGACCGCGCCGCCCGCGTTCGCGGCGTCGGAGCCGACCTGGCGGGCCTGGTCGCGCACGCCGCCACCGTTCGTCGACTGGTACGTGGCCGAACTGGGGGAAAGATCCTGAGTCATGGTGTCCCTTCCGCTCGTGTGGTGCCAGCGGGTGTCTTCGGGGGGTACGCGGATTGTTTCCGCGTGACAATCGCCCTACCCCCGGTCAGCCGGTCCATGCCTGATTCGTGATTTCTCTGCGGGAGCGGCCCGCCCCGGTCAGAGAATGGAATGCCGCCCGCCCGGGCGGCGGCGAGTCCCACGGGGGTGACAGGGATGGCACGTGACGTGCGCGAACACGCGTCCGCCCGGCCTGCGGTGCAGAAGGTCGCTCTCGCGGCGGCAGCCCTCTTCGCGCTGATCGGCGTGCTCGGTTTCGTGCCCGGCATCACCACCCAGTACGGCGACATGACGTTCGCCGGGCACCACTCCGGGGCGAAGCTGCTCGGGGTGTTCCAGGTGTCGGTGCTGCACAACCTGCTGCACCTGCTGTTCGGCCTGGTCGGGCTGGTGATGGCCCGGCGGCTGGGCGGCGCGCGGGTCTTCCTCGCCGGGGGCGGCGCGCTCTACCTGGTGCTGTGGCTGTACGGCTTCGCCATCGACCGGGACACCGCGGTGAACTTCGTGCCGGTGAACGACGCCGACAACTGGCTGCACCTGGCCCTCGGTTTCGGCATGCTCGCCGCCGGCCTGCTGCTCAACAACGACCTCGGCACCGGCAGCCGGGTGGAGGCCCCCGTCGACCGCCCCTGACCAGGCGCGACACGCCGGTGCGGCGTTTGCCCCGGTCCGGCGCCGGGCCGGAGGGCAACCGCGAGCGGGTCGAGGAGGTCGGCGACACGGTGGTTGCGCGACAACCGGTCAACGCGCCGCACGCGCAGACCAGCGCCTGATCGTCAGGCGCCGATCAGGCCGCCACCGGCAGTCGCTTGGCGAAGCAGACGCTGTACGGGTTGTCCACGTACTCGCCGTAGACCGGGATCGGCTCGTAACCGCTGGACCGGTAGAGCTCGATCGCGGCCGGCAGGTAGGTGCCGGTCTCCAGGCACACCGTGCGGTGCCCCTGCCGGAACGCGAGCTCCTCCAGCGCCACGAGCAGCTGCCGGGCGATGCCCCGACCCCGGTACGCCGGCCGCACGTACATCCGCTTCAGTTCGCCGGTGTCGGCGTCGAGCGCCTGCAGCCCGCCGCAGCCGACCGCCCGGCCTCCGATCACGACGGCCAGGTAGTGGATGTCGGTGTGCACGACCGTGACCTGCCCGTCCAGCCCGCCGTCGGCGTCGCGCAGCTCACGCTGCTGGGCGACGACGAGCGCGGCGATCTCCGGATCGGTGGCGGGACGGGACTCGATCAACATGCCCGTACGCTAGATCGGCCGGATTTCGCGCAGGTTTCCCGCCACCGACCCGGAAACGGCTACTCGGCGTCCGCTTCCGCCGCCGGCGCGGCCTCGATCTCGTCCTCCGGCCGGACCCGGCGGGCCTTGCGGGCCGCCAGCCGGTCGGACGCCGACGGGCGGTTCGGCTTGTCCTCGAACCGTACGTCGGTGCCCCGGTTACCCGGCACGAAGTCGACACCGGCGTAGAGCGTCGGCTGCCAGTCGAACTCCCGGTCACCGATGCGCACCAGGTCACCGGCCTGCGCGCCGGCCTTGGCGAGCTTCTCCTCGACGCCGAGGCGGGCCAGCCGGTCGGCCAGGTAACCCACTGCCTCGTCGTTGTCGAAGTTGGTCTGCTTGACCCAGCGCTCCGGCCGGCTGCCGCGCACCGTGTACGAGCCGTCCGGCTCCGCCTCGATGGTGAAGCCGGCGTCGTCGACCGCCTTCGGGCGGATCACGACCCGGGTCGGCTCGGCCGGCGGGGCAGCGCGGCGACCCTGGTCGACCAGCTCCGCCATCGCGTACGTCAGCTCGCGCAGGCCCTCGCGGGTCGCCGTCGAGATGTCGAAGACGCGCAGGCCGCGGGCCTCCAGGTCGGGGCGGACGATGTCGGCGAGGTCCTTGCCGTCCGGCACGTCGACCTTGTTGAGCGCGACCAGCCGGGGCCGGTCGGCCAGGCCGCCGTACTGGGACAGCTCCGACTCGATGGCGTCGATGTCGGCGAGCGGGTCACGGCCGGGCTCCAGCGTCGCGGTGTCGATCACGTGCACCAGCACGGCGCAGCGCTCGACGTGGCGGAGGAACTCCAGGCCCAGGCCCTTGCCGCTGGCCGCACCCGGGATCAGGCCCGGCACGTCGGCGACGGTGAAGGTGTGGTTGTCCACCCGGACCACGCCCAGGTTCGGTACCAGCGTGGTGAACGGGTAGTCGGCGATCTTCGGCTTGGCCGCGGAGATCACCGAGATCAGTGACGACTTTCCGGCCGATGGGAAGCCGACCAGGCCCACGTCGGCGACGCTCTTGAGTTCCAGCACCACGTCCAGCCGGTCGCCGGGCTCACCCAGCTCGGCGAAGCCCGGCGCCTTGCGGCGGGCGTTCGCCAGCGAGGCGTTGCCGCGCCCGCCCCGGCCGCCCCGGGCCGCCTCGAACGTCGTGCCGACGCCGACCAGGTCGGCCAGCACCTCGCCGTCCAGGCTCTGCACCACTGTGCCGTTCGGCACCTTGATGACCAGGTCACGGCCGTTGGCGCCGTCCCGGTTCGAGCCGGCGCCGCCCTTGCCGTTCTCGGCCTTGAGATGCGGCCGGAAGTGGAAGTCGAGCAGCGTGGTGACCTGCGCGTCGACCACCAGCGACACGCTGCCGCCGTGGCCGCCGTTACCGCCGTCCGGCCCGCCGAACGGCTTGAACTTCTCCCGGTGGATCGAGACACAGCCGTGCCCGCCGTCGCCGGCCTGCATGTGCAGGACGACCCGGTCAACGAACGTCGTCACGACGCCAATCCTTCCAGCGGGGTCCGCCCCGCACGTGGAAAAGCGAAGCGGGCCGGGACTCGAGGTCCGCGGCCCGCAACGCTTTCAGAACTACTGCTGCGGCACGATGCTGACGGTCTTGCGACCGCGCTTGGTGCCGAACTGAACCGAACCGGCGGCCAGCGCGAACAGCGTGTCGTCGCCGCCACGGCCGACCAGGTCACCGGGGTGGAACTTGGTGCCACGCTGACGGATGAGGATCTCACCCGCGCTGACGACCTGACCACCGAAGCGCTTCACGCCGAGCCGCTGGGCCGCGGAGTCACGGCCGTTACGCGAGCTGGACGCACCCTTTTTGTGAGCCATTGGAGGACGACCTACTTCCCGCTGGAGATGCCGGTCACCTTGACCTGGGTCAGCGGCTGGCGGTGACCCTGGCGCTTGTGGTAGCCGGTCTTGTTCTTGAACTTGTGGATCCGGATCTTCGGGCCCTTGGTGTGCGCGGCGATCTCGCCGGACACCGCGACCTTGGCGAGCTTCGCCGCGTCGGTCACCAGGTCGTCACCGTCGACGAGGAGCACCGCGGTGAGCTTCACCGCGTCGCCGGGGGCACCGGCGAGCTTCTCGACCTCGATCACGTCGCCCTCGGCGACCTTGTACTGCTTGCCGCCGGTCTTGACGATCGCGTACATCGGAGGCGGACTCCCTGTCGTTGAGGCTGCTGGCGTCTATTGCACCGTTGCCGGCTGTCACACCGTCGACGGTCGTTCCCACGGCGTCTCGCCGGGAGCCGTGACACCGGCGGCGCGGGCACGCGGGAACTCGGCACACCAAAGTGCGCCGCAGGCAAGCGTACGCCATACCCGGCCCGCCCCCCAAACCGGGCTGCCGGTAGGCACCTTCCCGCCGGGCTCGCCGGGCACGACAGGGCCCCCGCCCCGCCGTTCTCGGCGAAGCAGGGGCCCTGTTCACGCAGGTCAGCGCCTTAAAGCCTCACGGCCGGGTACGCCGCCGGGCGCCACCACGGCGGGCCCGCCGGCGCGGGGCGCCGCTGTCGTCGTCGTTGTCTCCGTCACCGATCGCGTCCGGGTCGTCGGCGGCGGCCAGCCGGGCCGAGTCGCCCTCCTGGCTGTCCGCGACCGCCGGGGCGGCGGGCGTCTCCGTCTCAAACCGGGACAGGTCGTAGCCCTGGGTGTCGTAGTAGTCGTCGTCGTTCTCGACCACCTCGACGACGATCCGCTCCGGCACGACCGGCGGCTCGGCGGCGGCCTGCGCGGCCGGCTGCTCCGGCGCGGCCTCCACCGCGGGCTTCTCCGCGGCGGCCTTGCGGCCCCGGCGGCGGCCCTTCTCCTCGGCCGGCGCGGCGACCGCCGAGGCGACCGCCTTGACCTTCTCCCCCGCCCCGCCGCGCGGCTTCTCCGGCACCGGCTCGGTGTGGATGATCACGCCCCGGCCCTTGCAGCACTCGCAGGTCTCGCTGAACGCCTCCAGCAGGCCCGCGCCGATGCGCTTACGGGTCATCTGCACCAGGCCGAGCGACGTGATCTCGGTGACCTGATGCTTCGTACGGTCCCGGCCGAGGCACTCGGTGAGCCGGCGCAGCACCAGCTCCCGGTTCGACTCCAGCACCATGTCGATGAAGTCGATCACCACGATGCCGCCGAGGTCGCGCAGCCGGAGCTGGCGCACGATCTCCTCGGCCGCCTCCAGGTTGTTGCGGGTGACCGTCTCCTCCAGGTTCCCCCCGGAGCCGGTGTACTTGCCGGTGTTGACGTCGATGACAGTCATCGCCTCGGTGCGGTCGATCACCAGCGAGCCGCCCGACGGGAGGAAGACCTTCCGGTCCAGCCCCTTGAGGATCTGCTCGTCGATCCGGTACTCGGCGAACACGTCCGCCACCCCGGCGTGCCGGCGCAGCCGCGCCACCAGGTCCGGGGACACGTGCGACAGGTACGACTCGACCACGTCGTACGCCTGCTCGCCCTCGATGACCAGCTCGCGGAAGTCCTCGTTGAACAGGTCCCGGACCACGCGGATGACCAGGTCCGGCTCCTCGTAGAGCAGCACCGGAGCGCCGCCCTCGGCCGCCTTGGCCTGGATGTCCTCCCACTGCGCCTGGAGCCGCTTGACGTCGCGCGCCAGCTCGTCCTCGCTGGCACCCTCGGCCGCGGTCCGGACGATCACCCCGGCGCCGTCCGGCACCAGCTTCTTCAGCACGTCCCGCAGCCGCTTGCGCTCGGTGTCGGGCAGCTTGCGGCTGATCCCGGAGGCGTTGCCGTTCGGCACGTAGACCAGGTGCCGGCCGGAGAGCGCGATGTGGCTGGTCAGCCGCGCGCCCTTGTGCCCGATCGGATCCTTGGTGACCTGCACCAGCACCGAGTCGCCGGAGCGCAGCGCCTGCTCGATCGAGCGGGCCCGGCCCTCCAGGCCGGTGGCGTCCCAGTTGACCTCACCGGCGTACAGGACCGCGTTGCGCCCGCGCCCGATGTCGACGAAGGCCGCCTCCATGCTCGGCAGGACGTTCTGGACCTTGCCCAGGTAGACGTTGCCGGCCATGGTGCCGGACGAGTTCCGCGTGACGTAGTGCTCCACCAGCACGCCGTCCTCGAGCACGGCGATCTGGGTGCGGTCGCCCCGCTGGCGGACCACCATGACCCGGTCCACCGCCTCGCGGCGGGCCAGGAACTCCGACTCGCTCAGGATCGGCGGCCGGGTACGCCGCTGCTCGCGGCCGTCCCGGCGACGCTGCCGCTTGGCCTCCAGCCGGGTCGAGCCGGAGACACCCTGCACCTCGTCGACCGGCTTGCGCGGCTCACGGATCTTGACGACGGTCGGCACGCCGTCCTCGGCGGCGGTGTCCGCCTCCCCGGCGCCCCGGCGGCGACGACGGCGACGGCGGCGGGTCATCCCCTCGCCCTCGGCCTCCTCGTCCTCCGCGGACTCCTCGGCCTCGTCCTCGGCGGTCTCGGCCGCGCCGGACTCGTCGATGTCCTCGTCGTCGGCCTCGTCCGCGCCGCCCTTGCCCCGGCCACGACCCCGGCGGCCCCGGCGGCGGCGACGCCGGCCCGCGGCCGTCTCGTCGTCCTCGTCCGCCTCGGCGGCCTCCTCGGCCTCGGCGGCCGGCTCCTCCTCGGCGACCTCCGGCTCGACCTCGGCCTCGACCGGCTCGACCTCACGGCGGCCGCGACGGCGGCGCCGTCCGGTCTCGACCGCTTCCTCGATCGGCTCCTCCGCCGCCGGGTACGTGACCTGGACGGCCGGCGCCTCGTCGGGCTGGGGCGCCATGAACAGGACGGTCGGCGCGGAGAGCGCGGCACGACGCCGGCGGCTCGTGGGCGGCGGCGTCTCGGCCGGCTCCTCGGCCGCGCGCGGCACCGCGGCGCCCGTCGCGTCCGCCGGGCCGCCGCCGCGGGCCAGGTCGACCTCTTCGGTACGCGCAGCCGCGGCGCTCGCGTCCTCAACGCTCTCGGCCTCGGCGTCCTCGTCCTCGACGTCCTCGCCGGTGGTCTCACCGATGCCGGCCGCGCCGCTGGTGCTCGTCGCGCCGCCAGTGCTCGTCTTGCCGCCGCCGGCGGCCTTGTTTCCGCTGGTGGCGGCCTTGTCGCCGGTGGTGGCCCGGTCGCCGGTGGCGGTGCGGTCGCCGGTGGCGGTGCGCCGGCGGGCGGCGGTGCGCTCGCTGGCGGGGGCCTGCCCGGCGGTCCCGGCGGCGGTCCCGGCGGTCTCCCCGGTGACGGCCCCGTCCGTGGCGGCCTCGCCGCCGTCGATGTCGGCGCGTCCCTCGGCGATCAGGTCGCCCCCGGGCGCGGAGACCGGCCCGTCGATCATCCCGTCCGCGGGTGCCTGCCCCGCGGCGGCGGTCTCGTCCGGGGCGACCGTCTCGGCAGCCGGCGGCGTGGCCTTGCGGCGACGGGTCCGGGTCACCTTGACCGGCGGCACGACCTCCTCCGAGGCGGCCTCCACCCCGGCCGCGGCCACCGGCTCCTCGACCGCCTTCGCCGGGGTCGCCTTACGACGCCGCCGGGTGGTCTTCGGCGCGGTGTCCAACTCGCCGGCCACCGGCGCGAACACCTCGGCCTGCGGCGACTCACCGCTGCCGGTCACCGTCGTGGACGCCTCGACGGGTGCGTCGGTCTGCTCCGGCTGGTTCAGCGGAGCGGCCTTGCGGCGGCTGGCCCGCTTACGGGCCGGCGGCTTGGTCTCGGCGACACCTTCCGCGGTGGCGCTGCCTTCCGCGGTGGCGCCGTCGGCGCTGCCGGAGGAGGCACCCTCGGTGCGGGCGGAGGCGGCGCTGTCCGCGCTGCCGGAGGCGGTGGTGGCATCGTCAGCGGTCGTCCCGGCCGGCTCTGCGCCGGTCCGTTCGCCGCCCTCGGGCTCGTTCTCGAGCATGGACGTTCTCCAGTTCTGGCCGCCCCGGGCGCGGGTGAGCGCTGCCACGCAGGGTTGCCGCAAAGGTGTTTCCGCCGGGCGCGCAAAACGCGCGACCGCCGAAGTCTGCCTGCCAGAGCGTTGACCGACGGTCAGCGCTCTCCGATGGTTGCCCCGTCGCGATCCGCGTCCAACGGATCGACGATCTCGCCCTGCGCGGTCAACGTGCCCTGCGCCAGCCGGATCACCTTCGGGGTGACCGGCGGCTCCAGGGCGGCCACCGCGCGGAGGCCGGACAGGACGTCATCGGGCCGAACGGACGGGGTGACCTGCCGCACGACCAGTTCGAGTATCGCACACGGTACGGCCGCCGCCCCGGAAGGCGTCTCAGCCGGAGCCGCGACATCGATAGACACCACTGCAGCGCGGGCGTCGAACGTACGCCGCCCCTGCTTGGTCATCCGCTCGACCTGGATCTCCTCGGCGGCGGTGAAGGCCGCCACCGCCGCCGCGAGCACCTTCGGATCGACCTCGGGCAGCTCGATACGCCAGTACGACGCCTCGATCCGGTCCGCCAGGCTGCCGCCGGTGGCCTCCACCGCGTCGAGCACGTCGAGCCCGGGCGAGAGTGCGGCGTCGAGCGCCTCACGCAGCCGCGCCGGGTCGACCGGCTCACGGAGCCCGATCTCCAGGTACTCGGCCTCGCTCGCCACACCCGTCGGGGCGGCCGAGGCGTACGAGATCTTCGGGTGCGGAGTGAACCCCTGGGAGAAGGCGATCGGTACGCCGGCCCGGCGCAGCGCGCGCTCGAAGGCCCGGGCGAAGTCCCGGTGCGAGGTGAACCGCAGCGGCCCACGCTTGGCGTACCGGATACGGACCCGCTGGACGACGGGGGCCTGGCCGCCCTCGGGTTGAGGCTTTCTGGCGATCGTGAGCTCCTCGGCTGTGCCTGCGTATCGGTCTCATCCTGACGCAGCGCCCACCACGCCCCACACCCGGGGCCACCCCACCCACCCCAAACCCACCCAAACCCCAGCCCTTCCCGGCACTCAGGTGGGGCCCTCACCCGATGATCAAGGACTTAACGTCCAGATCCGCCTCACCTCAGTGCACAAACCCCTTGATCACCGGACAGAGCCGGTCAGGCGGAGCGGAGCAGAACGGGTAGCCGCGCGGGGCAGCCGGTCGATCATGAGGTTGGCGGCACGATTGGAGATCGACATCGCCGTCAACTTCATGATCGACGGGGTGGGTTGGGTGGGTGGGGCGGGCCTTCGGGAGTGGGGGGTGGGTCAGGTGCGGGTGTCGTGGGGTGGGGTGGGCTGCTGGGGTGGGGGTGGGTAGGCGCCCGCGCCGGGGTGGGGGGAGGCGCCTGCGCCGGGCTGGGGGTAGCCACCCGGTGTGGGGCCCGTGCCCGCGCCGGGGTGGGCGTACCCGCCCGGGTGGGCGGGGGCAACCGGCTGGGCGTAGGCGCCCGGGTGGGACGGGGTGCCCGGGTGGGCGTAGGCGCCGGGTGACGGGTGGCTGCCGGGAGGGCCGTAGCCGGAAGGCGGGGCGGCGGGATAGCCGGCCGGGACCGGCGGGAACTGCCCACCACCGTCCATCCGGTCGAGCGCCTCGTCCGGGATGTCGGCAGTGCGGGCCAGCTCGCGCCGGTGACGGCGGCGGTTCCAGATCAGGAACACCACGAGCGCCAGCAGCACCACGAGCGCCACCGCGATGCCGATGCCGATCACCATGACCTGCTGGTCGGTGGGGCCGCCCCGGTCGCCGTACTTCGTCACGTCGAAGTTGTCGTCCTCGGCGGCGGCCGGCGGCGCGGACGCGCTCGGCGCGGCGGCCCCGAGCAGCGGGTTCGCCGACACCGACGGCACGTCGGCGGTCAGCGCCGCCACCGGGTCGATCCGCCCGAAGCCGAACCGGGGATCGCGGCCGGGCGGGCCGGCGTCCCGGGCGGTGCGGATGATCCGGTTGATCACGTCGGGCGCGGAGAGCTTCGGGTACTCCGACCGGATCAGCGCCGCGACGCCGGAGACGACGGCGGCGGCGTCGGAGGTGCCGTCGCCCCAGCCGTAGCCCCGGTCCGGTCCGATGTTGTAGACCTCGTCCCCGGGCGCGGCGATCACCGCCTCCGGGCCCTGGGCCGATCCGGACCAGAAACCTCCGCCCCGGACCGTGCCGGTCACCGCGATCACGCCGGGGATCTTGGCGGGTGAGGTGACGTCCGGGCCGGCCTGCCGGACGTTACCGGCGGCGGCCACCACGACCACGTCGCGCTCCAGCGCGTACCGGATCGCGGCCTCCTCGACCTCCTCCACGGCTCCGGCGCCGCCGTACGACAGGTTGAGCACCTTCGCCCCGCCGTCGACAGCCATCCGGATGCCCCTCGCGGAGTCGTCCGAGGTGAACGCGTCGCCGGCGGGCTTCCGGATGGGCAGGATCCGGGCGTCGGGCGCGATGCCGACCACCCCGGTTCCGTTGGCCGCGATGATCCCGGCCATATGGGTGCCGTGGCCGTCCGGGTCGCGCCGCCCGTCGCCGGAGTCGCGGGTGCTGCCCCCGGCCAGAACCTGGCCCCGCATGTCGGGGTGCCCGGCGTCGACGCCGGTGTCCAGCACACCGACGACGACGCCCCGCCCGGTGGAGATCTGATGCGCCCGGTCGATCCGCAACTCGTCCAGATACCACTGCTCGGCGCGGCGCGGAGCGGCGACCGCGGGCTGGGCGGCACCCAGCAGCATCAGTCCGGCAAGCAGACCGGCCGCCACCGGCCGGAGCGCGCCGACGTGCACCTTCATCCGTCCGTCCTCATCGCAGGATGCCCGGGGACGCACCGTCACCGGCGCCCCACGGATCGTCGTCCTCAGTCAACCATGACGAGTGCTCCGCCGCGCCGCCGCCGTGCCCGGCACCGCCGTGGCCACCCATCATCCCGCCGCCCATCATTCCGGCGCCGGCCATCCCGCCACGCGCGCCGGCCGCGCCGCCCGGTCCCGCCGCGGCCGCGGCCTTCAGCGCGCTGGCCGCGCTGGTCAGTGGCGGAACCTTGCCGTTACCGCCGCCGACCATGCCGGGCAGGCCGCCCATGGCCATGCCGCCGGCTGCGCCGATCCCACCGCCGCCGATCCCACCGGCCGAACCCAGGCCGGCGCCACCGCCGCCGAAGCCGCCGCCACCGGCGCTCAGTCCGCCCGCGCCACCGCCGCCGCCCAGACCGAGCGTGCCCGGCCCGCCGGCGGTGATCGTGCCGGGCCCGCCCGCGCCGGCCAGACCGCTGCCGTACTCCGGGGTGCCCGAGCCGGGGGCGCCACCGAGCTCGGGGATCCCCCCGGTGGCCGGCGGGCTGTAGGAGCCGCCGCCGGGGATGCCACCGCCGGGGACACCGGTGCTCGGCGGCGTGAACGAACTGCCACCGGGCGCGCCGCCACCGGGGATGCCGGTGCTGCCTAGGGACGGCATGGGGCCGCCACCGCCGGGCATGCCACCGCCGGGCATGCCGCCGCCGGGTGCGCCGCCACCGGGCAGGCCACCACCGGGTACGCCGGCCGGGGGAACGCGCGGGTCGCCCCGGTAGCCGTCGCCGAAGTCACCCTTGTGCTGAGGTACGGCCAGCTTGGGGCGCTCGGCCTCCACTGCGGCCGGCAACGGCGCCATCGCCGCGTTGGCCGCCTTCTGGTTGTCGTTGTACCAGTTGTCGAGGTGCGACTTGGTGTCCCACCAGCCGCCACGCTCCTGGTCGCTGGCGTTGCCGTCGATCTTCATGGTGGCTTCGAGGTCGTCGGCCTTGTCGCGGAACGCGCCGTCGGCGTACAATGCTTGGTTGCCCTGGTAGTCACTGCGCAGGGCGGCGAGGAAACCGGACTGGCTCTCACCGTCGCGTGCGTCGTCCAGCTCGGTGCCGCCGGGCAGGCTCCACTCGTTCCAGCCGAAGTTGTCCATCAGCGGGATCGGGATGCTCGCCACCGTCTTGCGGATGTCACCCTCGATCCGCGACAGCGCGCCGCCGACATTGCTGGCGTGCGTGATGAGTTCCTCGATGTCCTTGCCGATCTCGGACAGGTGCTCGCGGTACGCGTCGCCGCCGCTGCCCTTCCAGCCCGCGAGCATCCCGGGCAGGCCGCCGGTGTGCGGACGCTCCTGGCCGGCCGCGATCGGGCCGACGAACGACCGGCCGACGAGGGAGTCGCGCAGGTGGCCGAGAGCGGTGGAGAGGTTGCTCCACCCCGAGCCGACCAGGCCGACGGTGTACGGATCCGCCGACAGCGTCACCTCGCGGACACAGCGTTCCCAAGTGGCTCCAGCCATGACCGTCTCCTCTCTCAGGCCGTGTACGGGTAGGTGGGCGGCTCTGCGCCACCGGGCGGCGAAGCAGCGGACTCCAGCAGCCGCTCGATGTCCTTGCCGTTTGCGGCGTTGCGCTCCTCGGCGTCACGGAACGCCTTGGCGATGTCCTCGGTGCCCTTCTTCAGGCCGGCCAGCTTGGCGGAGAGGCCCTTGAGGTGTGCCTCCATGTTGGCCGTGGAGCGCTCCAGCGCCTGCCACTGCAACCGGGCGTCGGCGAACGCGCCGAACGGGGTGCCGTTCGAGACGATCTGCGGGCTGTTGCTGTCGCCCTTCATGTTCTCCTTGATGCGCTCCATCTCCCAGGAGATGGTGTCCTCGACGTACTGCTTGAGGCGCTCGATGTACTCGGCCGCCGCATCCAGGTCCTCGACGCTGACGTGCAGATCGCCGGTATCCGGCGGATTGATGCCCATACTGCCTGTCCTCCCCGCTGCCGGCCCCGGCCGGTCCATTACGGACGCAGCGTATCGAGGAAGGACCAGTCGGGGCACCCCCGCCCCGCGTATCGCGGCGGTCACCGGGAAAGACGACGGAGCGCGGGAACCCGGTCGGGTTCCCGCGCTCCGGTGAGTGCCGGTGGCCTCAGCCCTGGGCGGCGGCGGGCAGCTTCAGTCCGTTGACCGGGGTGAGCGGCAGCAGCTTGCGCCCGGTCGGGCCGATCTGGATCTCGGTGTCCATGGACGGGCAGACGCCGCAGTCGAAGCAGGGCGTCCAGCGGCAGTCGTCCTGCTCGTACTCCGAGAGCGAGTCCTGCCAGTCCTGCCAGAGCCAGTCCTTGTCAAGGCCGGAGTCGAGGTGGTCCCAGGGCAGGACCTCCAGCTCCTCGCGCTCGCGGGTGGTGTACCAGTCGAGGTCCACGCCGTACGCCGGCAGCACCTCGGCGGCGGCGTCCACCCAGCGCTGGTACGAGAAGTGCTCGCTCCAGCCGTCGAACCGGCCGCCGTTCTCCCAGACCCTGCGGATCACCGCGCCGACCCGGCGGTCGCCCCGGGACAGCAGGCCCTCGATCAGCGACGGCTCACCGTCGTGGTAGCGGAAGCCGATCGCCCGGCCGAGCGACCGGTCGCTGTTGATCGCCTGCTTGAGCAGCTTGAGCCGGCCGTCGATGACCTCCGGCCGCTCCATCGAGGCCCACTGGAACGGGGTGTGCGGCTTCGGCACGAACCCGCCGATGGAGACCGTGCAGCGGATGTCCTTGGACCCGGTCGCCGCGCGGCCGGCCCGGATCACCTCGTGCGCCATGTCGGCGATCTCCAGGACGTCCTCGTCGGTCTCCGTGGGCAGGCCGCACATGAAGTAGAGCTTCACCTGCCGCCAGCCGTTGGAGTACGCGGTGACCACGGTGCGGATGAGGTCTTCCTTCGACACCATCTTGTTGATCACCTTACGGATCCGCTCCGACCCGCCCTCGGGGGCGAAGGTCAGACCGGTCCGGCGCCCGTTGCGGGACAGTTCCTGGGCCAGGTCGATGTTGAACGCGTCCACCCGGGTCGACGGCAGCGACAGCGAGACGTTCGTGCCCGCGTACTGCTCGGCCAGGCCGGAGCACATGTCGCCGATCTCCGAGTGGTCGGCCGACGACAGCGACAGCAGGCCCACCTCGTGGAAGCCGGAGAACTCCAGCCCTTCCTTGACCATCTGACCGACGGTGGTGATCGAACGCTCCCGCACCGGACGGGTGATCATGCCGGCCTGGCAGAAGCGGCAGCCCCGGGTGCAGCCCCGGAAGATCTCCACCGCGTACCGCTCGTGCACCGTCTCGGCGAGCGGGACCAGGGGCTTCTTCGGGTACGGCCAGGCGTCCAGGTCCATGGTCGTGCGCTTGTGCACCCGGAACGGCACGTCCGGACGGTTCGGCACGACCCGCTGGATCCGGCCGTCGGGCAGGTAGTCGACGTCGTAGAAGCGCGGCACGTAGACGCTCTCCGTGCGGGCCAGCCGCAGCAGCAGCTCGTCCCGGCCACCCGGGGAGCCCTCGGCCTTCCACTCCCGCACGATGGCGGTGATCTCCAGCACCGCCTCCTCGCCGTCGCCGAGCACCGCGGCGTCGACGAAGTCGGCGATCGGCTCCGGGTTGAACGCGGCGTGCCCGCCGGCCACGATCACCGGGTCGGCGTCGGTACGGTCGGCGGCGAGCAGCGGGATACCGGCCAGGTCGATCGCGGTGAGCAAATTGGTGTAGCCCAGCTCGGTGGAGAACGAGACGCCGAACACGTCGAAGTCACGCACCGGGCGGTGGGCATCGACGGTGAACTGCGGCACGCCGTGGGCGCGCATCAGCTTCTCCAGGTCGGGCCAGACCGCGTACGTCCGCTCGGCCAGCACGTCGGGCAGCTCGTTGAGCACCTCGTAGAGGATCTGCACGCCCTGGTTGGGCAGGCCCACCTCGTACGCGTCCGGGTACATGAGCGCCCACCGGACGGTCGCGGCGTCCCAGTCCTTGACCACCGCTCCCAGCTCTCCACCCACGTACTGGATGGGCTTGGTCACCTGCGGCAGCAACGGCTCCAGCCGGGGCCAGACCGAGTTGGCGGCGGCGGGACGCGGGGTCGTGGACGGGGCACTCATGATGCCCAAGCGTACGCGGTGCCCCCGCCCTCTCCCGCGCCCGCGCCCGTGTCCGCCGCGTTGATCAAGGAGTTTGTGCGCTGCCCCACGCTCCCGGCGGACACGAACTCCTTGATCACCGGGGTGGGTGCCCGGGGGCCGGGGCGGAATTCGTCCTGGGTGGCGGGACGGTACTAACCTCGCAACGGGCGCGAGAGGAGATTGCCGCGATGCCGCAGCCGCAGCCGGGGGCGGACCGGCCGGCCGACGGGGCCGAGATGCCGTCCGTCACCGAGCCGGCGACCGCCGCCGACACCGAGGACGCCACCGGCGCCTCGGCTCCGGCGTCCCCTTCCGGCACGCCGGAGGCCGCCGACGACCGGAGCTCCGACGGGGTGCCGGCCGACCAGCCGTCCGACGCCGCCGACGGCGAACCGCACGACGGTACGCCCCACCGCCGGCCTTCCGCCGTCGCGTCCGACGAGCAGCCGCACCGCATCGAGCCCGGTGACCGGTCATCCGACGATGAGGCGCACGACTCGCCGTCCGACGTCCCGGCCGCGCAGAGCCCGGTGACCTCGACCTCCGACCCGCAGTCGACGTCGGCACCGGCCGACCAGGCGGAGCCGGCCGACCCGGCCGACCAGGGCGAACCGACGGAGCCGGCCGAGGCGGCGCGGCAGGACGAACCAGTCGAACGGGCGGGTTATCCGGCAGACCCGGCCGCCGCCTCGCTCGACGGTGCGAACACGCACCCGCCGGCGGAGGCCGCGACTGGCGACGCCGAATCGCCGAGCCAGGCCGGAACGACGACCGCCGACGCCGATGCCTCCACCGGCAACGCCGGAACGACGGCCGGCGCCGCCGACACCCCTACCGGCGACGCCGAGGCGCCGACCGTCGACGCCGGGACGCCGGCCGGCACCGACGCCACCCCACCCGTACCGGTCACCCGCGCTCGGGGATCGGCCGCGGTTCCCGGCCGCACCACGCCCGTCCCCACTCCGCGGACCGGGCGCCGGCCGGATCCGACCCGCATCGACCTCGCGCCGCGGCCGCCCCAGGCCACGACCACCCCCGACCCCACCCGGGTCGAGAACACCCCGGATCCCACCCGGGTGGAGAGCACACCCGACCCGGCCCGGGTCGAGGCGCCCGCGCCCCGCTGGAGCGGTTCCGCCGCCGTCCCGCCACCGCCGCCGCGCCGGCCCGGCTGGGGTGAGTCCGCCGAGCCCACGCCGGTGCCGCCGCTCGCGTCACCGGAACACGCAACGCCGGTCGACCCGTGGGCGGGGGTGGACACCACCGGCTGGGAGCTGCACGCCCCCGAGCTGCCGCCGCTGACGCCGACGCTGCCGTACACCGCGCCCTGGGCCGCGCCGAACAACTCCCACCCGGCCCATCCGGCGCCACCGGCCCACCCCGCCCCGCAACCGGCGCCGCCGGCCCATCCCGCGCCGCCCGCAGCCCGGCCGGTCTCACCACCACCGCACAGCCCGCCGTACCCCGGACCGGCCCGGCCGGTCTCGCCGCCGCACCACCCCGGCCCGCCGGCCGCCCGCCCCCTGCCTCCGCCGGCGCCGGTCGCGCCGCCGGCGAAGCCCGGCCGGCCGCCGAAGCAGCGCCGGGGCAAGGCCGGCCCGCCGGCCGCGCCGCCGGGCTGGCAGCAGCCGCCCAAGCGGACCCGCCGCCGGCGCCGCTGGCCCTGGGTGCTGCTGCTCTCCGTGGCCTGCTGCTGCGGCCTCCCGCTCTGGTGGTTCCAGCCGATCTCCAGCCAGTACCCGGCCGACGCCACCCTCCCGGACCAGATCGACTCGATGCGGCTGCGCCAGGACGACAGCAGCCGGGTCGCCGCCGAGGAGCTGAAGTCCCAGGTACGCGAGGCGAACCTGCTCGCCGAGGACACGTTCGCCGGCATCTACAGCACGAGCGACGGCAAGCGGGTGACGTTGTTCGGCAGCACCGGCCTGCGGTTCAGTCCGGAGTCGGACGCCGAGGCGGAAATCGACCGTCTGGCCGGGGACTACGCCCTGAAGGAGTCGGTGGCCGTGGACACGGGCGTACGGGGGCGCTACGAGCGCTGCGCCGTCGGCCGGGCGGACGGCGACTCGGTGGTGGTCTGCGTCTCGGCCGACCACGGCAGCCTCACCACAGGGGTGTTCACCCGGCTCTCGGTGGACGACAGCGGGCGGCTGCTGAACGACCTGCGCCAGCGTGTGGTGGTGCCGAAGTCCTGACCGCTCAGGCGGTCTGCTCGCCGCCGGCCTGGTCACCTGCGGTCTGGCCGGCGCGCTTCGGGGCGTAGCGCGGGACGTACTCCTGGCCGCTGAGCTCCTGGATCTCGGCCATCATCTCGTCGGTCATCGCGCGCAGCGAGGTGCGGTCGTCGGGACGGCCGGTGTAGTCCAGCGGCTTGCCGAACTTGATGGTGATCTTGGCGCGGCCCGGTCGCGGGATCCGCGTGCCGATGGGCTGGGCCTTGTCGGTGCCGGTCACGCCGACCGGGATGATCGGCACGCCGGCGGCGATCGCCAGCCGGACGGTGCCGGTACGCCCGCGGTAGAGCCGCCCGTCCGGGGAGCGGGTGCCCTCCGGGTAGACGGCGACCAGGTCACCGGCCTTGAGCACCGGGATCGCCGCGTCGAACGCGGTCAGCGCGGCCCGGCCACCGGCCCGCTCGACCGGGATCGCGCCCAGGCCGGTGAGCACGAACTTGGAGAAGCTGCCCTTGAGCCCGGTGCCCTTGAAGTACTCCGACTTGGCCCAGAACGCCAGGTGCCGGGGCACCACGGTGCCGAGGAGCAGTTCGTCGGCGACGGAGAGGTGGTTGCTGGCGAAGATCGCGCCGCCGGTCGCCGGGATGTGCTCCAAACCCTCCACGTGCGGACGGAAGGCCAACCGGAGCGCGGGCGCCACGGTGAGCTTGCCGATGGTGTAGAGCAGGGGCACGGGTCCTCCGGCGGTCGTACGTGAAACAGGCGCTGTCACGGTAGCCGACGCGGCCGTCCGCCACCGAGCGGGTGGCCCGCAGTCCACTCGCTGGGTGCGGGTGTTAAGCAGGGGCCCTTCCTCTACCTGAGGCGTTAAGAAGGGCCCCCGCCTTACATCACACCCTGCGGACCGTCACGGTCACGCGCTCGCCCTCGCCCGCCTCGCCGGTGAAGCCGTCGAGGCCCTCGGCGAAGTCGATGCTGTCCGCGAGCACCTCCCGGGCCACGAACTCGGTGTACGCGGCGACCGCCGCGCGCACCTCCTCGGAGGCGGAGACGGCCACCGTGATCCGGTCCGAGACGTCCAGGCCGGCCTCGCGGCGGGCCTGCTGCACGACCCGGACGACGTCCCGGGCCAGCCCCTCGGCGGCCAGTTCCGGCGTGACCTCGGTGTCCAGCACGACCACTCCCTCACCGCCGGGCAGCGGCGCGGAGTGCTCCGCGTCGGCGGCGACCAGGCGCAGCTCGTACTCCCCCTCGGCGAGCGTGACCCCGGCGGCGACCGGGGCGCCGTCGCGCAGCTCCCACTCCCCCGCCTTGACCGCCTTGATCACCTGCTGGACGGCCTTGCCGACGCGCGGGCCGAGCGCCCGCGGCACCACGGTGAGCACCTGCTGGCAGTACGCGGACAGCTCCGCGCTGAACTCCACCGTCTTCACGTTGACCTCGTCGGCGATCAGGTCGGCGAACGGCCGTAGCTGCTCCGCGGCCGGCGAGGCCACGGTCAACCGGGCCAGCGGCAGTCGCACCCGCAACCCCTTGGCCTTGCGCAGCGACAACGCCGCCGAGGCGACCGCCCGGACGTTGTCCATCGCGGAGACCAGCTCGTGGTCGGCCGGGAACTCCGCCGCGGACGGCCAGTCGGTCAGGTGCACCGACCGCTCGCCGGTCAGCCCGCGCCAGATCTCCTCGGCGGTCAGCGGCGCCAGCGGCGCCACCACCCGGCAGAGCGTCTCCAGCACGGTCCACAGCGTGTCGAACGCGTCCGCGTCGCCGGCCCAGAACCGGTCCCGGGACCGGCGCACGTACCAGTTGGTCAGCGCGTCCAGGTAGGACCGCACCGTCGCGCACGCACCGGAGATGTCGTACGCGTCCATCTGCGCGCCGACGGTCGCCACCAGCTCGTTCGTCTTCGCCAGCACGTACCGGTCGAGCACGTTCGCCGAGTCGGTACGACGACGCGCGGTGTGGCCGTCGGCGTTGGCGTAGAGCGAGAAGAAGTACCAGACGTTCCACAGCGGCAGCAGGACCTGGCGCACCGCGTCCCGGATCAGCGTCTCGGTCACAGCCATGTCGCCGCCGCGCAGCACCGGCGAGGACATCAGCATCCATCGCATCGCGTCCGACCCGTAGGAGTCGAACACGTGGTAGACGTCCGGGTAGTTGCGCAGGCTCTTGGACATCTTGCGCCCGTCCGAGCCGAGCAGGATGCCGTGGCTCAGGCAGTTGCGGAACGCCGGCCGGTCGAACAGCGCGGTGGCCAGCACGTGCATGGTGTAGAACCAGCCGCGGGTCTGCCCGATGTACTCGACGATGAAGTCACCCGGGTAGTGGTGCTCGAACCAGTCCGCATTCTCGAACGGGTAGTGCACCTGGGCGAACGGCATCGAGCCGGACTCGAACCAGCAGTCCAGCACCTCCGGCACCCGGCGCATCATCGACTTGCCCGTCGGATCGTCCGGGTTGGGGCGGACCAGATCGTCCACCGCCGGCCGGTGCAGGTCGGTCAGGCGTACGCCGAAGTCACGCTCGATGTCGGCCAGCGAGCCGTACACGTCCACCCGCGGGTAGTTCGGGTCGTCGGAGCGCCACACCGGGATCGGCGAGCCCCAGAACCGGTTCCGGCTGATCGACCAGTCCCGGGCGTTGGCGAGCCACTTGCCGAACGAGCCGTCCTTGATGTGCCCGGGGGTCCAGTTGATCTGCTGGTTCAGCTCGACCATCCGGTCCTTGAACTTCGTCACCGCGACGAACCACGACGACACCGCCTTGTAGACCAGCGGGGTGTCGCAGCGCCAGCAGTGCGGGTACGAGTGGGTGTAGGTGTCCTGCCGCAGCACCACCCCCCGCTCCTTCAGCTCCCGGATCACCGGCTTGTTCACGTCGAAGACCTGCTCGCCCTGGTACGGCGGCACCAACGCGGTGAACCGGGTGTGGTCGTCCACGGTCACGACGGTGGGGATGCCGGCGGCGTTGCAGGTGTTCTGGTCGTCCTCACCGAAGGCGGGCGCCAGGTGGACGATCCCGGTGCCGTCCTCGGTGGTGACGAAGTCCGCGCCGAGCACCTGGTAGGCGTTCGGGCCGGCCGGCTCGACCAGGAAGTCGTAGAGCGGCGTGTAGCGGCGTCCGACCAGGTCGCGGCCGTACACGGTGCCGACCTGCTCGTACCCCTCCAGCTCCTTGGCGTACGCGCCGAGGCGCGCGGCGCCGACGACGTAGCGCTCACCGTCGCGTTCCAGCAGCGCGTACTCGATGTCGGGGCCGACGGCGAGCGCCAGGTTCGACGGCAGCGTCCACGGCGTGGTGGTCCAGACGCCCAGCTTGACCGGCCCGCGCAGCGGCTCCGGCGCGTTCTCGTCGGCGGTCAGCTCGAACCAGACGGTGAGCGTCGGGTCGTGCCGGTCCCGGTAGACGTCGTCCATCCGGGTCTCGGTGTTCGACAGCGGCGTCTCGCACCGCCAGCAGTACGCGAGCACCCGGAAGCCCTCGTAGACCAGGCCCTTGTCGTGCAGGGTCTTGAAGGCCCACATGACGCTTTCCATGTAGTCCAGGTCGAGCGTCTTGTAGTCGTTGGCGAAGTCGACCCAGCGGGCCTGCCGGGTGACGTACCGCTCCCAGTCGTGGGTGAACTCGAGCACGGACGTGCGGCAGGCGTCGTTGAACCGGGCCACGCCGAGGTCGAGGATCTCCGCCTTGGTGGTGATGCCGAGCTGCTTCTCGGCCACCACCTCGGCGGGCAGGCCGTGGCAGTCCCAGCCGAACCGGCGTTCGACGTGCTTGCCGCGCATGGTCTGGTAGCGCGGCACCACGTCCTTGACGTAGCCGGTGAACAGGTGGCCGTAGTGCGGCAGGCCGTTGGCGAACGGCGGGCCGTCGTAGAAGACGTACTCGTTCTCCCCGTTGCGGCCGGCGTCGCGGGCCTCGACGGACGCCTCGAAGGTCTTGTCGGCCGTCCAGTGCTCCAGCACCCGGCGCTCGACCGCGGGCAGGTCCGGGCTCGCCGGGACACCGGCGCCGGTCGGGTCGTGCAACGGATAGGCCATCGCCTGTCGCTCTCCCTCAGCAGCTCACTCGTCTGTGGTCTGCGAGGACGAGCCACATCCGGTACGCCGTGACCGGCGCCCCGGGCGTGGCCCGCGGTACCACCCCGCTTGGCGGCCGAGGTGCGACCGCCCGCTCGTTGGCCGGCTGTGACGGGCCGGTCCCGTCCGGTTCTACTGAGCCGGTGACCCGGCCGTTCTTCCGGAGGCTCGCCGGTGATGGCCGGGTCGTCGCCTGTGCGCCCAAGCGTACTCGACCCCCACCCCGCGCGCCGCTGAGTATCCCGCACCCCCGGCTTGCCCCGTCGATCATGAGGTTGACGGCGAAATCCGAGATCGACATCGCCGCCAACCTCATGGTCAACGGGGTCAGGCGGGGCGCGACGGGGCCGGGAGGGTGGTGGTCCAGAGGGAGGCGCCGGACCGGTCGCGGAGGTGGACCGTCAGCGCCGCCGACGGGCCGTCGATCGACACCTCACCGAAGTGCTGGAAGCCCTCGGCCGGGGAGGTGTTGGCGCGCGGCGGGGCGTGCACGAAGACCGCCTTCGGGCCGAACGTGCCGTCGAGCGCGTTCGGGCCGAACGCGCCGGCGTGCGCCGGGCCGGAGACGAACTCCCAGAACGGGCTGAAGTCCCGCACCGCCGCGCGCGCCGGGTCGTAGTGGTGGGCGGCGGTGTAGTGCACGTCGGCGGTGAGGAACACCAGCCCGGTCACCCCGGCCCGGTGCGAGGCGCGCAGCACCTCGGCGAACTCCAGCTCCCGGCCGGCCGGCGCGCCGTGGTCGCCCTGCGCGACGCCCTCCTGCGCGCCTGCCCCGTCCGGCACCACCACGCCGATCGGCAGGTCGTTGGCGATCACCTTCCAGGTGGCGCGGGACGCGCGCAGCTCCCGGATCAGCCACTCCCGCTGCGCCCGGCCGAGCAGGCCGCGGTTGCGGTCGGCGTACGTGTTGCCGTCGTTCGGATCCTTGTAGGTGCGCATGTCCAGCACGAACACGTCCAGCAGCGGCCCGTACGACAACTTGCGGTACATCGGCCCGCCCGCCGGCACCGGCAGCCACTCGTGGAACGCCTGCCGGGCCCGGGCGGCGAGCACGTCCACCCGCTTCTCGCCGTACCTGTCGTCGGTCAGGATCTCCCCCGGGTACCAGTTGTTCACCACCTCGTGGTCGTCCCACTGGTTGATCTGCGGCACCTCGGCGGCGAACGCCCGCAGGTGCTCGTCGAGCAGGTTGTACGCGAACTGCCCCCGGTACTCGGCGAGCGTCTCGGCCACCTTGCTCTTCTCCGGCGTCACCAGGTTGCGCCAGGTACGGCCGTCCGGCAGGACGACGCTCTCGGCCAGCGGCCCGTCGGCGTACACGGTGTCGCCGCTGCACAGGAAGAAGTCGGGGCGGCGCTCCCGCATCGCCCGGAAGATCGCCAGGCCGTCGAAGCCGGGGCTGATCCCCCAGCCCTGCCCGACGATGTCGCCGGTCCACACGAACCGCACGTCACGCCGCTGGTGCCGCCCGGGGGCGGTGGCGAACGAGCCGGTCAGCGGCTCGCTGCACAGGCCGCGCCGGTCCAGGCACTCCACCCGTACCCGGTAGTGCAGCCGCTGACCCGCGGGCAGACCGCGCAGCCGGACCCGGCCGGTGAAGTCGCCGGTGGGGTCGACCACCGGGCCGCCCACCAGGCGGGCGCCGCGCAGGTCCGGCCGGCGGCTCACCTCGACCAGCATCCGGCCGGGCCGGTCCGCGCGGGTCCAGACCAGCGCCGAGCCGGCCGTCACGTCGCCGCTCTGCACGCCGTGGGTGAGCAACGGCCGGCCGCCGCGCCGCAGGCCGGGTGCGGCAGGCGCGCCGGGCGCGCCGAGCAGCGCGCCGCCGGCGACTCCGGCACCGGCGACCAGGCCGGCGCGGAGCAGGGTACGTCGATCGAAGTACGTCATGGGTTCTCCCGGTCTCGGCGGTGTCGCCAGCCCGGTCTACCGGCCGCAGGTGGCCGGGGACTCCGGTCGAGGTGACCGGCACGTCAACGACGGCTGTCCAGCCGCGCCATGACCACCGTCACACCGCCGTGCCGTCACACCGCAGCCGCCGTGCCCCGTCCTGTCCGCGTACCCGAACCCCAAGGAGGCGGCGATGAGCCGGATGGACATGGCGGCGGTGGCACCCGAGGCGTACCAGGCCGTGCTGGGCCTGGAGAAGTACGTCCGGGCGAACGTGGACCACACCGTGCTGGAACTGGTGAAGCTGCGGGCGTCGATGCGCAACGGCTGCGCGTTCTGCGTGGACATGCACAGCCGCGAGGCGCTGGCGGCCGGTGAGGACAGCCGCCGGCTGTTCGCGGTCGCGGCGTGGCGCGAGGCCCCGTTCTTCGACGAGCGGGAGCGGGCCGCGCTGGCCCTCACCGACGCGGTGACCCGGCTCGGCGAGCACGGCGTGCCGGACGACGTCTGGGACGCCGCGACGAAGGTGTGGTCGGAGAAGGAGCTGGCGGACCTGGTGACGGCGATCGCCACCATCAACGTGTGGAACCGGATCGCGGTGACCTGCCGGACGCAGCCGCCGGCCGAGTAGCGCACCCCCGGGCGCCGCGCGGTTCCTCTACAGTCGCCGGTACACGCCGACGGGGGAGGAAACGTGCGTGCCCGACTGATCCCTGCCGCCCTGGTGGCGGCGACCCTGCTCGCCGGCTGCGGCGCCGAGGCGCCGGTCGCGCCCGCGACGAGGTCGCCGTCACCGGTGCCCAGCGCGTCGCCCGCGCCCGAACACGAGGGGCCGGCGGTCCTGGCCGCGGTACGCCGCGCCGCCGGGCGTCTCGGCCCGGTCGGGCGCGCCGAGTCGACCGCGAACGCGAGCGCGCAGCTCGGCCTCTGCGACATGCCGAGGCCGCTGGCCGGCAACTACCGCGACCCGGTCACCGTCAGATCCTTCTTCACCGTCCGCGCCGAGACGAAGCCCGCCGCCTACTCCGGCGGCGGGCAGCGCGGGGAGGCGATCGGCCGGGTCCAGGTGGTCGCGGCCGTGCGGCCCGACGCGACGCCACCGCCGGTCGAGCAGGCGTTCGAGACGGTACGCCGGACGACGTGCACCGGCGGCGCCACGCACCTGCTCGGCGAACCGTACAGCGGCGTGATCGGCTACCGGGGAACCAGTGCTCCGGTACGGGTGGCCGGTACGACGGGTGTGCTCGCCACCGTCACCGCCGACAGCGACCGCCTGGACTCCGGCAGCCACTACCCGCTGCTGGGCCACGCCCGGGTGATCGTCCGGCACCGGGGTTACCTCGTCGAGGCGAGCGTGCTCTGCGCCCGCCCGGCCCGTCCCGGTGACCGGAAGGCGGTCACCGCGGAGGCGCGTACCCGGGCGGTGGCCCTGGCGGAGCGGATCGTGCGTGAGCTCGGCGCGCTGCCGGCCGCGCCGACGCCGTGACGAGCCGGCGGCGGCCCGGGGCCGCCGCCGGAACCGCTCAGGCCAGCTCGGGGAACCAGAGCGCGATCTCGCGCTTGGCGCTGTCCGCCGAGTCGGAGGCGTGCACCAGGTTCTCCCGGTTCGACAGCGACAGGTCACCGCGGATGGTGCCGGCGGCGGCCTTGCGGCCGTCGGTGCTGCCGATCATCGCGCGCACCACCTCGATCACCTGGTCGCCGGAGAGCACGAGCGCCACCAGCGGGCCGCTGGTCATGAACGTCTTCAGCGGCGGGTAGAACGGCTTGTCGACGTGCTCGGCGTAGTGCTGGTCGGCGAAGTCGCCGTCCATGGTCCGGCTCACCATCGCGTCGATCCGCAGGCCCTTGCGCTCGAAACGGGACAGGATCTCGCCCACCAGACCGCGGCGTACCGCGTCGGGCTTGATCAGTACGAGCGTCCGCTCGTCCGGGCTGCTGCTGGACACGCTGGGTTCCTCCTGCGCACTCAAACGGGGTTCGGCTGGGTACGGTCAGCGTAGCGACCCGGTCCCGGCGCCGGCGCGGCGGCTGCGTCTTCCCTGGCCCGCCGCGGCGGCCTAGCCTGGCCCTGGAACCCCTGGGAGGTCCACTGTGGCGAATGGCGGGAACCGCACGATCGCGCCGGTACGCAAACTGATCGGGGCGGTGCTGGGCACCGTCGCCACCTTCGTGACCGTGTTCGGGCTCGGCATGACGAGCTGGGCCATCGTGGCGCTCGGCGTCGCGCTGCTGGTGCTGGCGGTCGCCCTGGCCACGGTACGCGGCGGCGGCCGCACCTGGGTGATCGGCCTGGGGCACGTGCACAGCGCCTCCGAACCACCCACCCAGTACGCGTTCGGCCGGTGCGAGCTGCAACTGGTCATCGACGCGCCCGGGCTGCCACCCCGCTCCAAGAAGATCATCGAGCCCCGGGTGCCGGTCGCCAAGTGGCCCTCGCTGGGCCAGGCGCTGCCGGTCCGGGTGGCGCTCGACGACCAGCGGCACGTACGCGTGCTCTGGGACGAGGTGCCCACGCACGCGGAGAGCGCCGCCGCGGTCGCCGACCTGCCGCCCGAGTACACCGCCGAGCCGGACCCGCTGGACGAGCCGCTGATCGCGCAGGAGGCGCCGCCGTGGGCCGGGCGCGCGCCGGAGGACGACTTCCGCGACGACTACCCGCCCGCGCCGGACCCGTACCGGGACGACGTCCCGCCCCGGGCCGAGGAACGCGAGCCGGTGGTGCTGCACCAGAGCCCCGGCGGCCCGGTGGTGCTGGAGGGACAGCTCGTCGAACCGGCCGACCGCACGGCCGGCCCCGGCCCGCTCCCCCGCCGCGCCCCGGCGCCCCGCTCGCCGGCCGAGGAGCCGCCCGACACGGTGCCGGTCGAGACCGTGCTCGCCGACCCCGAGCCGGCCGACACCGTGCCCGACCCGATCGACGTGGCGCTCGACGATCCCACGGACGCGCCGCGGCGCTCCGACGCGACGCCGACCGCCGAGGAGCTGGACGAGGCGATCTTCGGCCCGTCCGGCGCGGCCGAACCGGACGAGCTGGCCAGCCCGATCAGCGGCGTCGGCATCACGCTGCTCGTCACCGACCTGGACCGGTCCCTCGACTTCTACCGCGAACTCGGCTTCGACGAGCTGGACCGGGGCGAGGGCAACGCCGTGCTCTCCTCCGGGCCGACCCGGCTGGTGCTGCGCCGGGTGACCGGTGCGGCCCCGATCAGCCGCCGCCTGGTGCACGTCAACCTGGAGGTGGACGACATCCAGGGGGCGTACGAGCGGCTGCGCGACTCCGGCGTCCGGTTCACCTACGCCCCGCGCGTGGTCAACCGGGGCACCAAGCTGGAGGTATGGGCGGCGGCCTTCCGCGACCCCGACGGCCACGGCGTCGCGCTGACGCAGTGGCGCACGCTCGCCGACGCCCCGATGTAAGGAAGGGCCCCTTCTTAACGCCTCAGGTAGAGGAAGGGGCCCTTCTTAACACGCGGAACCACGCGACGGCGCTCAGCCGAGGATGACCCGCCGCACGTGCAGCGCGTACGCCCACACCAGCGCGAACATCACCCCGAGCGCGAACAGCGACCAGTGCAGCAGCCCGGAGAGCAGCAGCAGGCCCTGGATCACGGTGCCGGCGTGCCACGCCCACGGGCGGCGCATCATGCCGGCGAGCACCACGCACGCGACCGCCAGCGCCACGATCGCGCCGATCGCCGCGCCGCTGAGGTCACCGCCGACCACCCGGATCGGCTGGATGGCCAGCAGCAGCACCAGCGCCTCCAGCGACATGGTGCCGGCGCCGAGCCCGCGCACCGCCTTGTCCGGGTTCCGCAGCCCGGACCGCCGCACGCCGCCCGCCGGCTCCGGACCGGCCGGCTGCTCCGGACCCGCCGGCCGTTCAGCGCCGCTCGTCTGCTCCGGGCCGCCCGCTGGCTCCGGACCCGCCGGCTGCTCAGCGCCGGTCGGGCGCTGCTGCGGGCCGGTCATCGCTTGAGCAGCCGGCGGGCGTCGGCCACTGTCACCACCGAGCCGGTGACCAGCACGCCCACCCCGGACAGCTCGCCCGGCACGTCCGACTCGGCCTCCGCCACTGCCGCCTCGATGGCGTCCGGCATCTCCCGGGCCACCTGCACCCGCTCCGGCCCGAAGATCTCCCGCGCCAGCGCGGCCAGCTCGTCCACCGGCATCGCCCGGGGCGAGCTGTTCTCCGCCACCACGATCGAGTCGAGCACCGGTTCGAGCAGTTCCAGCAGGCTCGCCGCGTCCTTGTCGCCGAGCACCGCCAGCACGCCGACGAGCTTGCTGAACGCGAACTCCTCCTGCACGGCGGCGACAGTGGCGGCCATCCCGTGCGGGTTGTGCGCGCCGTCGAGCAGCACCGTCGGGGCGGTACGGACCCGCTCCAGCCGGCCCGGCGAGCTGGTCGCGGCGAAGCCCTCACGGACCGCCTCGATGTCGAGCTGCCGCCGGGCCCCGGCGCCGAGGAACGCCTCCACGGCGGCCAGCGCCACCGCCGCGTTCTGCGCCTGGTGCGCGCCGTGCAGCGGGATGAAGATCTCCTCGTACACCCCGCCCAGGCCCTGGATGGTCAGCACCTGGCCGCCGACCGCGACCGCGCGGCGCAGCACGCCGAACTCGGCGCCCTCGCGGGCGACGGTCGCGTTGACCTCGGCGCAGCGTTCCAGGATCGGGCGGGCCGCCTCCTCCTCCTGCGCCGCCGCGATCACCGTGGCGCCGGGGTGGATGATGCCCGCCTTGTGCAGCGCGATGTCCTCGATCGTGTCGCCGAGCCACTCGGTGTGGTCCAGCCCGATCGGGGTGATCACGGCGACGCCGGCCTGGATCACGTTCGTCGCGTCCTCCGCGCCGCCGAGCCCGACCTCCACCACCGCCACGTCGACCGGGGCGTCGGCGAACGTGGCGAACGCCAGCGCGGTGGTCATGTCGAAGTACGTCAGCGGCTCGGCGAACCGCTGGTCGACCAGCTCGGCCAGCGGCGCGATCTCGCGGTACGTGGACACGAACCGCTCCTCGCTCACCGGCTCGCCGTCCAGGCTGATCCGCTCCCGGACGGTCTCCAGGTGCGGGCTGGTGTAGCGGCCGGTGTGCAGCCCGAACGCCCGCAGCACCGAGTCGATCATCCGGGCCGTCGAGGTCTTGCCGTTGGTGCCGGTCAGGTGGATCGACGGGTACGCCCGCTGCGGGCTGCCCAGCAGGTCGAGCAGGGTCTCGATCTTCTCCAGCTCGAAGTGCATCCGGGTGAAGCCGCGCGCGTTGAGCGCGGCCTCCACCTCGGCGAACGCGGTGCGGTCGGTGCTGTCACTCATGCGGAGCCATCTTTCGTTCGCGACTGCGGGGCTCGAACCCCGGCTCACTCCTCGCGCTCACGAGGGAAGCGCCTCCAGTGCGGCGTCGATCCGGACCAGATCCGCCTCGGCCACCGCCAGCCGTTCGCGGATCTTCGCCACCACCGGCTCGGGCGCCTTGCCGACGAACGCCGGATTGTCCAGCTTCGCCCGCGCCTGGGTGGCCTCCTTCTCGGCCGCCGCCCGGTCCTTGGTGAGCCGGGCGCGCTCGGCCGCCACGTCGATCGAGCCGCGCGTGTCGAGCGCGACGCTCACCGCGCCGGGCATGGCCAGCGTGGCGCTTGCCTGGAAGTCGTCGCCCGGCGCGTCCAGCCGGGCCAGCGAGCGGACCAGCGGCTCGTGCGCCGCGATGCCCGCGCCGGCCAGGCCGTCGAGCCGGGCGGCGACCCGCTGGGTCGGCCGCAGACCCTGGTCCGAGCGGAACCGCCGGACCTCGGTCACCACCCGCTGGAGGGTGCCGACCTCGCTCTCCGCGGCGTCGTCGATCAGGGTACGGTCGGCGGCCGGCCAGGACGCCGTCAGCACGGTCTCGCCGCCGCTGAGCGCGGCCCACAGCTCGTCGGTGACGAACGGGATGACCGGGTGCAGCAGCCGCAGGAGCTGGTCCAGCACGTGCCCGAGCACCCGGCGGGTGGCGTCGGCGGCGGGGCCGCCCTCGGCCAGCACCGGCTTGCTCAGCTCCACGTACCAGTCGCAGACGTCGTCCCACGCGAAGTGGTAGAGCAGGTCGCAGACCTTCGCGAACTCGTACGCCTCGAACTGCTCGTCCACCTCGGCGGTGACGTGCGCCAGCCGGGACAGGATCCACCTGTCGACGGTGGAGAGGTCAGCGGCGCCGGGCAGCGGGCCGTCGGTGTGCGCGCCGTTGAGCAGCGCGAACCGGGTGGCGTTCCAGAGCTTGTTGCAGAAGTTGCGGGAGCCCTGGCACCACTCCTCGCTGACCGGCACGTCCTGGCCGGGGTTGGCGCCCCGAGCCAGCGTGAACCGGGTGGCGTCGGCGCCGAACCGGTCGATCCAGTCCAGCGGGTCCACCACGTTGCCGAAGGACTTCGACATCTTCTTGCCGTGCTCGTCACGGACCATGCCGTGCAGCGCCACCACGTCGAACGGCTGCACGCCGTCCATCGCGTACAGGCCGAACATCATCATCCGGGCGACCCAGAAGAACAGGATGTCGTAGCCCGTGACCAGCACGCTGGTCGGGTAGAACTTCGCCAGGTCCGGGGTGCGCTCCGGCCAGCCGAGCGTGGAGAACGGCCACAGCCCGCTGGAGAACCAGGTGTCCAGCACGTCCTCGTCCTGCCGCCAGCCCTCGCCGGACGGCGGCTCCTCGTCCGGGCCGACGCAGACGATCTCGCCGTCCGGGCCGTACCAGACGGGGATGCGGTGGCCCCACCAGAGCTGGCGGGAGATGCACCAGTCGTGCATGTTGTCGACCCAGGCGAAGTAGCGCTTGGCCAGCTCGGCCGGCTCGATCTTCACCCGGCCGTCGCGCACCGCGTCGCCCGCGGCCTTGGCGAGCGGCGCGGTGTTGACGAACCACTGCAACGACAGCCGCGGCTCGACTGTCGTCTTGCACCGCGAGCAGTGCCCCACCGCGTGCAGGTACGGCCGCTTCTCGGCCACGATCCGGCCCTGCTCGCGCAGCGCCGCGACGATCGCCGGGCGGGCCTCGTACCGGTCCAGGCCCTCGAACGGGCCGGGCGCGGTGATGACGCCCCGCTCGTCCATGATCGTCAGCGAGGGCAGGTCGTGCCGCTGGCCGATCTCGAAGTCGTTCGGGTCGTGCGCCGGGGTCACCTTGACCATGCCGGTGCCGAAGCTCGGGTCGACGTGCTCGTCGGCGACGATCGGGATCCGCCGGTCGGTGAGCGGCAGCTCCACCTCGGTGCCGATCAGGTGCCGGTAGCGCTCGTCGTCCGGGTGCACCGCCACCGCGGTGTCGCCGAGCATGGTCTCCGCCCGGGTGGTCGCCACCACGACCTCGTCGCCGTAGCGGATCGAGACCAGCTCGCCCTCGTCGTCGGTGTGCTCCACCTCGATGTCGGACAGCGCGGTGAGGCAGCGCGGGCACCAGTTGATGATCCGGTTGGCCCGGTAGATGAGCCCGTCGTCGAAGAGCTTCTTGAACATGGTCTGCACGGCCCGGGACAGGCCCTCGTCCATGGTGAACCGCTCGCGGTCCCAGTCGACCGCGTCGCCGAGCCGGCGCATCTGGCCGAGGATCGCGCCGCCGGACTCGGCCTTCCACTGCCAGACCCGCTCGACGAACTTCTCCCGCCCGAGGTCGTGGCGGGAAAGCCCCTCACCGGCGAGCTGCCGCTCGACCAGGTTCTGGGTGGCGATGCCGGCGTGGTCCATGCCCGGCAGCCAGAGCGCCTCGTACCCCTGCATCTTCTTGCGCCGGGTGAGCGCGTCCATGAGCGTGTGCTCGAACGCGTGGCCCATGTGCAGCGAGCCGGTGACGTTCGGCGGCGGGATGACGATGGTGAACGGCGGCTTCTCGCTGTCCGCCGACGCCCGGAAGTGCCCGCCGGCTACCCACTGCTCGTACCGTCGCTGCTCTACCTCGCCGGGCTGGTACTGGCCGGCGAGGGTCGGGGCGTCGGGGCGTCGGGCATCCAGTCTCTCGGTCACCCTGAAAGTCTACGGAGCGCTTTCGGGGACCCGACGTGCACCACCTGTGATTCGCGTACGGTGGCGGTCATGTCCGACGCGCATCTCACCGAGCGCCCGGTCGACGGGGGTTCCGATCCGGTCGAGCTGACCGAAGAGCCGATCGAGCTGAGCCGCCGCGACCCCGCGCAGGATCCCGAACGCCGTCCCGTCTCGCGGCGCCGGAAGATCGTCCTGGCCGCACTGCTCGCGGCCGGTCTGGCCGGCGCCGGTGCGTTCGGGCTGGGCGGCTGGCGGGTGCTCCAGCAGAAGGACACCACTCTCGGCCAGCCGGCCGAGGTGGCCGGGCTGGTGCGGGACGACAGCGAGCGGGCCCGCAGCACCGCCGACTACCTGCGCGACGGGCTGGCCGCCGACATCGAGCTGGACCGCGGCTTCGGCGCCGTCTACTCCGACCGCGGGGACGCCAAGCGCTCGGTGCTCCTGTTCGGCGGCACCACGCTGCTCTGGCAGCCCGAACGCGACCTGGACACGCTGTTCGGCCTGATGGCGGACGAGACCGGCCGGGTGGCCGGGCTGCGCGAGGTGGACGCGGGCCGCCTGGGCGGCGTGATGAAGTGCGGTACGACGAGCGGCGACGGCGGCGACTTCGCTGTGTGCGGGTGGGCCGACCACGGCAGCGTGGTGATGGGAATGTTCCCGGGCCGCCGGGTAGACGACGCGGCGGCGCTGTTCCGCGACATCCGCGAGTCCGTCCAGAGCCGCTGAGCCCGCTCGTCCCGGGAGCCGGCTCCGGCCGGCTTTCCGGTGAACGCAATTCAGGGCCACCCCGTTGGGGGTGGCCCTGAATGAAAGATTGTCCGGCGGCGTCCTACTCTCCCACACCCTCCCGAGTGCAGTACCATCGGCGCTGGAGGGCTTAGCTTCCGGGTTCGGAATGTTACCGGGCGTTTCCCCTCCGCCATGACCGCCGTAACTCTATGAACATGTCAAACAACCCGCAGGTTGCTGTTTGTTCAGAGTTGCACAGTGGACGCGTAGCAGCTTAGTAGTCAAGTCCTCGGCCTATTAGTACCGGTCAACTGAACCCGTTACCGGGCTTACATTTCCGGCCTATCAACCCAGTCGTCTAGCTGGGGGCCTTACCCCACAAATGTGGGTGGGATACCTCATCTTGAAGCGAGCTTCCCGCTTAGATGCTTTCAGCGGTTATCCCTTCCGAACGTAGCTAACCAGCCGTGCCCCTGGCGGGACAACTGGCACACCAGAGGTTCGTCCGTCCCGGTCCTCTCGTACTAGGGACAGCCCTTCTCAAGTATCCTACGCGCACGGCGGATAGGGACCGAACTGTCTCACGACGTTCTAAACCCAGCTCGCGTACCGCTTTAATGGGCGAACAGCCCAACCCTTGGGACCTGCTACAGCCCCAGGATGCGACGAGCCGACATCGAGGTGCCAAACCATCCCGTCGATATGGACTCTTGGGGAAGATCAGCCTGTTATCCCCGGGGTACCTTTTATCCGTTGAGCGACACCGCTTCCACATGCCAGTGCCGGATCACTAGTCCCGACTTTCGTCCCTGCTCGACCTGTCAGTCTCACAGTCAAGCTCCCTTGTGCACTTGCACTCAACACCTGATTGCCAACCAGGCTGAGGGAACCTTTGGGCGCCTCCGTTACCCTTTAGGAGGCAACCGCCCCAGTTAAACTACCCACCAGACACTGTCCCTGAACCGGATAACGGTCCGAAGTTAGATACCCGAATCAACCAGAGTGGTATTTCAAGATTGCCTCCACCCATACTGGCGTATGGACTTCACCGGCTCCCACCTATCCTACACAAGCTAATTCAGATACCAATGTCAAGCTATAGTAAAGGTCCCGGGGTCTTTCCGTCCTGCCGCGCGTAACGAGCATCTTTACTCGTAATGCAATTTCGCCGGGCCTGTGGTTGAGACAGTGGGGAAGTCGTTACGCCATTCGTGCAGGTCGGAACTTACCCGACAAGGAATTTCGCTACCTTAGGATGGTTATAGTTACCACCGCCGTTTACTGGCGCTTAAGTTCTCCGCTTCGCCCCGAAGAGCTAACAGGTCCCCTTAACGTTCCAGCACCGGGCAGGCGTCAGTCCATATACATCGAATTACTTCTTCGCATGGACCTGTGTTTTTAGTAAACAGTCGCTTCCCCCTGCTCTCTGCGGCCATACAACGCTCCACCCGCGCGGGGCTTCACGTCTCCGGCCCCCCTTCTCCCTAAGTTACGGGGGCAATTTGCCGAGTTCCTTAACCACAGTTCGCCCGATCGCCTCGGTATTCTCTACCTGACCACCTGTGTCGGTTTGGGGTACGGGCCGCTAAGAACTCGCTAGAGGCTTTTCTCGGCAGCATAGGATCACTGACTTCACCTGAATCGGCTCGGCATCACGTCTCAGCCTCATGGTGTGCGGATTTGCCTACACACCGGCCTACACGCTTACCCCGGCACAACCACCGGCCGGGATCAGCTACCTTCCTGCGTCACCCCATCGCTTGACTACTACCCGTCAGGTTCCCACGCTCACCGCCATAGGTCCGAAGACCGCCGGCAGCTCGGGTGGTTAGCACAACGAGGTTCGTCAGGGACGCTCTTTCGCGGGTACGGGAATATCAACCCGTTGTCCATCGACTACGCCTCTCGGCCTCGCCTTAGGTCCCGACTCACCCAGGGCGGATTAGCCTGGCCCTGGAACCCTTGGTCATCCGGCGGAAGGGTTTCTCACCCTTCTTTCGCTACTCATGCCTGCATTCTCACTCGTGCCGCGTCCACAACTGGGTCACCCCGCTGCTTCACCCCCGGCACGACGCTCCCCTACCCATCCACACACCTGCACCCGGCATCAAGGCCGAGCGAAGTCAATATGTGAATGCCACAGCTTCGGCGGTGTGCTTGAGCCCCGCTACATTGTCGGCGCGGAACCACTTGACCAGTGAGCTATTACGCACTCTTTAAAGGGTGGCTGCTTCTAAGCCAACCTCCTGGTTGTCTATGCGATCCCACATCCTTTTCCACTTAGCACACGCTTAGGGGCCTTAGCTGGTGATCTGGGCTGTTTCCCTCTCGACTACGAAGCTTATCCCCCGCAGTCTCACTGCCGCGCTCTCACTTACCGGCATTCGGAGTTTGGCTGATTTCGGTAAGCTTGTGGGCCCCCTAGACCATCCAGTGCTCTACCTCCGGCAAGAAACACGCGACGCTGCACCTAAATGCATTTCGGGGAGAACCAGCTATCACGGAGTTTGATTGGCCTTTCACCCCTAACCACAGGTCATCCCCCAACTTTTCAACGTTGGTGGGTTCGGCCCTCCACGCGGTCTTACCCGCGCTTCAGCCTGCCCATGGCTAGATCACTCCGCTTCGGGTCTAGAGCATGCGACTAAAAACGCCCTATTCAGACTCGCTTTCGCTACGGCTCCCCCACACGGGTTAACCTCGCCACATGCCACTAACTCGCAGGCTCATTCTTCAAAAGGCACGCCGTCACCCCGCAAGGCTCCGACGGATTGTAGGCGAACGGTTTCAGGTACTATTTCACTCCCCTCCCGGGGTACTTTTCACCATTCCCTCACGGTACTCGTCCGCTATCGGTCACCAGGAAGTATTTAGGCTTACCAGGTGGTCCTGGCAGATTCACGGCAGATTTCAGGGGTCCGCCGCTACTCGGGAACACCCACAGAAGACCAGCAGCTTTCACCTACCGGACTATCACCGTCTACGGTCAGCCATTCCAGACTGTTCGACTAGCCACTGACTTTGTAACTCCTCGAATGCGTGTCAGCACACTCAGCAGGGTCCCACAACCCCGACGACGCAACCCCTGACAGGTATCACACGCCGCCGGTTTAGCCTCAATCCGCTTTCGCTCGCCACTACTCACGGAATCACTATTTGTTTTCTCTTCCTACGGGTACTGAGATGTTTCACTTCCCCGCGTTCCCCCCACACACCCTATGTGTTCAGGTGCGGGTGACATCACATGACTGATGCCGGGTTTCCCCATTCGGACACCCTGGGATCACAGCTTGGTTGACAGCTCCCCCAGGCCTATCGCGGCCTCCCACGTCCTTCATCGGCTCCTGGTGCCAAGGCATCCACCGTTCGCCCTTGACAACTTGACCACAAAGATGCTCGCGTCCACTGTGCAATTCTCAACAAACAACCAACCCACAACCCACAGCCCCACACCTACAACCCACCAAGGATTACGGTTTGCGAGACCAGGCCGCGCCTGGCGCCCGACAGACTCTGCGGTCCGTCTCAAGGCTCTGAAAAAACAACCTCGGTTGTTCCTTCAGGACCCAACAGGGTGCTTACATCCCGCGCCAGCCGCACCAGAACCCCGTTCCCACCACCCGGAGGTGGCTGTACTAGGAAAAGTCCCGGCCGTTGCCGGCGCCTGACTTGCCAGTGTCTCCGCCATCTGAGCACCCCACCACCACGTTCGGGCGGTGCGGGCTCCATGCCACCTTTCGGTGGATGGTGCTCCTTAGAAAGGAGGTGATCCAGCCGCACCTTCCGGTACGGCTACCTTGTTACGACTTCGTCCCAATCGCCAGCCCCACCTTCGACGGCTCCCTCCACAAGGGTTGGGCCACCGGCTTCGGGTGTTGCCGACTTTCGTGACGTGACGGGCGGTGTGTACAAGGCCCGGGAACGTATTCACCGCAGCGTTGCTGATCTGCGATTACTAGCGACTCCGACTTCACGGGGTCGAGTTGCAGACCCCGATCCGAACTGAGACCGGCTTTTTGGGATTCGCTCCACCTCACGGTATCGCAGCCCATTGTACCGGCCATTGTAGCATGCGTGAAGCCCTGGACATAAGGGGCATGATGACTTGACGTCATCCCCACCTTCCTCCGAGTTGACCCCGGCAGTCTTCGATGAGTCCCCGCCATAACGCGCTGGCAACATCGAACGAGGGTTGCGCTCGTTGCGGGACTTAACCCAACATCTCACGACACGAGCTGACGACAGCCATGCACCACCTGTGACCGCCCCCGAAGGACCTGCCATCTCTGACAGTTTTGCGGCCATGTCAAACCCAGGTAAGGTTCTTCGCGTTGCATCGAATTAATCCGCATGCTCCGCCGCTTGTGCGGGCCCCCGTCAATTCCTTTGAGTTTTAGCCTTGCGGCCGTACTCCCCAGGCGGGGCGCTTAATGCGTTAGCTGCGGCACAGGGAACCGGAGAGGCCCCCCACACCTAGCGCCCAACGTTTACAGCGTGGACTACCAGGGTATCTAATCCTGTTCGCTCCCCACGCTTTCGCTCCTCAGCGTCAGTATCGGCCCAGAGACCCGCCTTCGCCACCGGTGTTCCTCCTGATATCTGCGCATTTCACCGCTACACCAGGAATTCCAGTCTCCCCTACCGAACTCTAGCCTGCCCGTATCGACTGCAGGCCCGCAGTTGAGCTGCGGGTTTTCACAGTCGACGCGACAAGCCGCCTACGAGCTCTTTACGCCCAATAAATCCGGACAACGCTCGCGCCCTACGTCTTACCGCGGCTGCTGGCACGTAGTTGGCCGGCGCTTCTTCTGCAGGTACCGTCACTTACGCTTCGTCCCTGCTGAAAGAGGTTTACAACCCGAAGGCCGTCATCCCTCACGCGGCGTCGCTGCATCAGGCTTCCGCCCATTGTGCAATATTCCCCACTGCTGCCTCCCGTAGGAGTCTGGGCCGTGTCTCAGTCCCAGTGTGGCCGGTCGCCCTCTCAGGCCGGCTACCCGTCGTCGCCTTGGTAGGCCATCACCCCACCAACAAGCTGATAGGCCGCGAGCCCATCCCAAGCCGAAAAACTTTCCACCACCGACCATGCGGTCAGCGGTCCTATTCGGTATTAGCCCCGGTTTCCCGGGGTTATCCCAAAGCCTGGGGCAGGTTGCTCACGTGTTACTCACCCGTTCGCCGCTCGAGTACCCCGAAGGGCCTTTCCGCTCGACTTGCATGTGTTAAGCACGCCGCCAGCGTTCGTCCTGAGCCAGGATCAAACTCTCCAACAAAAACTTGTCGAACAGCATCCTGGCAACAAAAGTGTTGCCAAAGGAATCCCAACCAGCCAAACCCTAAGGCCCGACCAGTCCGGGGTATAAAACAATTGGCACTGGCTTTACAAGCACCCTGTTGAGTTCTCAAAGAACAACCACACACCAACCAGAAGCTCCACACCCGTGGAACACCCGTTTGGGGCAACCTCTCCAACCTACTCGGTCTCACTTCCGTCGTCAACCTCGTGTCCGAGGTGATCAACTTGGTTCGACCAGACCCACGCTGACGCTCACCGTTCCCGGTGGTCGTTGCTCTCGTGGGTTTCGGCGGACCGGCCGGCGTCGCTCTCGCAACCACCCGCCCGGCTCCCTACCGGCTTCCGAACTCTACCCGGTCGGCTTCGCATTCGCAACTCCGTGTCCCGGAGTGTCGAGCACCGCCCGAATCTCAGTCTGGCTCGGCGTCGCCGCCACCAGCCTGGCGCCCGTTCTCGGCCGGTTTGCCCGGCCTCCCGCGTGCAGAGAGAAAGTTACGCGGACCCGCCTCGGAAGGCAAATCAATGATCGTCATTGAGCCGAGCGCGACGGCCCGCGGGAAGGCCACTGCCGAAGGGGGACGCCAGGAGCGGCGCCGTGCCAGAGTGGTCGGCATGGATGATCCGTCCCCGGTCCCGGCCCTCGCCGAGGACGCTCTGCTCGGCCTCCTGCTGCCGTTCTGGCAGTTGGTGATCGGGGCCGTCGTGCTCGCCGTACTGCTGCTGTCGGTCAGACGCCTGGCCCAGCGCGGCCCCTCCCGGATGACGACCGCCCTGCTGATCACGGCGGCTGCGATCGCCGGCATCGCCGCCCTGGGTCTGCTCTTCGGGAGCTGACCGCGGTCAGAGCCGGCGGTTGGCCAGGCTGGGCAGCTCGGTGCGGATGGTCCGCAGCCGCTCCAGGTCGATCTCGGTGACCGCCAGCCCCGGACCGTCGGCGACCTGGCTCAGCACCGTCCCCCACGGGTCGACCACCATGCTGCGCCCGAAGCAGGTCCGGCCCGGGTCGTGGTCGCCTGTCTGGCCCGCCGCCGCCACGAAGCACTGGTTCTCGATCGCCCGGGCCCGCAGCAGCACCTCCCAGTGGTCCCGCCCGGTGTGCATCATGAACGCCGCCGGCACGACGAGCAGCTCGGCGCCGCCGTCGGTCGCGAGCTGCCGGTACAACTCCGGGAACCGCAGGTCGTAACAGATGGACAGGCCCACCCGGACGCCCTCGACGTCGACCACCACGGGTTTGTCGCCGGGCGCGACGGTTGCCGACTCCAGGTAGGAGACGCGACCGGGGATCTCCACGTCGTACAGATGGATCTTTCGGTACGCGGCGGCGAGCGCGCCCTCGCGGTCGAAGACCAGGGAGGTGTTCCAGGTGTGCGCCGGGTCCGGACCGGCCTCGTGGAACGAGCCGGCGATCACCCACATGCCCAGCCGGCGGGCGGTCTCCGCGAAGAACCGCCCCACCGTGCCGTCGACCGGCTCGGCCGGCGGCATCCGGTCGGCGTGACCGAGGTAGTCGACGTACTCCGGAAGGAGGGCGAGATCCGCGCCGGCCGCCGCGGCCCTGGCCAGCAGGGCCTCGGCGGCGGCGAGGTTCGCCGCCCGGTCGTCGCGGGCGTTGAGCTGGCAGACGGCGACGCGCATGACCCGAGGGTACGGGCGGAAGCAGGCGCGCGACAGGGCTCAGACGCTGGACAGGACGAGCGCTGCCGCGGCGAAACCGAGCCCCGCGACCTGTGCCGGCCGGAGTCGTTCCCGGTCGACCGCGAGCGCGAGCAGGACGGTGCTCGCCGGGTAGAGCGAGGCGATGGCGGCCACCACGCTCAGGTGTCCCCGGCCCGCCGCGGCGAGGAATAGCGCGTTCGCGGCGGAGTCGAGCAGGCCGGCCGCCGCAGCCCAGCCGAGGACCGGCCGCCCCAGGCGCAGACGTGCGTCGGTGCGGACGGCGAGCGCGAGGCCGAACGCGATCGAGCTGACGCGTACCGCCAGAACCGGCCACATCCCGGCGGTCTCGTCGGCCTGGCCGAGCAGCGCGAAGAAGACGCCGAAGAGCAGCCCGGCGGCCAGCGCCATGCCGAGCACCCGGCTGGAGACGCGGCGTGCCGCACCGCGCTCCCCCAGGCTGACCAGGCCGATGGCGACCACGGCGAGCCCGGCGCCGCCGAGCGCGACGGCGCCCGGCGAGTGTGCGAGGACCAGGCCGGCGACGATCGGCACGATCGCCGCGGTGATCGCGGTGACCGGGGCGACGACAGCCATCACGCCGGTGGCGAGCGCGCGGTAGAGCAGCATGACGCCACCCGCGCCAGCCACGCCGGCGAGCAGTCCCCATCCCAGGTCGAGCGGGCTGGGCGAGCCGGGCACCACGAGGACGAGGACGAGCAGCAGCGGAACGCTGAGGATCTGCGACACCACAGTCACCGCGATCGGGTCGGCGCGCCGGGACGCCTTGCCGCCGGCGAAGTCGGCGGTGCCGAAGGCGAGCGCGGACACGGCGGCGAGGACAATGGGTAGCACCCCGCAGTCGTACCACAATAGTGACCGTGAAGGACAGTGTGATGACCGACGCAAGCGGACGGGTCGGCGCGGTGACCTCCGCGGTCGCCCGTCAGGTACGTGAGCTACGCGCCGCCCGCGGCTGGTCGTTCGAGGAGCTGGCCGGCCGGTCCGGGGTCAGCAAGGGCATGCTGGTGCAGATCGAGGGAGCCAGGACCAACCCGAGCATCGGCACGCTCTGCCGGGTCGCCGACGCGTTCGGCGTCAGCATCGCCCGGCTGCTGGAGCCCGCCGAGCAGAGCACGGTACGGGTCAGCGCGGCGGCCGAGGCGCCGGTGCTCTGGCGCGGCCCTCACGGCGGCCTGGCGCGCCTGCTCAGTGGACTCGGCGAACCCGACCTGGTCGAGCTTTGGGACTGGCGGATGGAACCCGGGGAGGCGTTGCAGTCCCCCGACCATGCGCACGGCACCCGGGAGATCCTGCACGTGCTCGACGGCGCCGCGACGGTCACCGTCGAGGGGGTCGACCACGAGGTACGCGCCGGCGAGACGGTCGAGTTCCACGCCGACCGGGAGCACGGCTACCGCACGGCCGGCGACGGGCCGGTGCGCCTGATGATGGTGGTGGTCACCCCGTCGGGCGAGTGGGACCGGCGGACCCGCTCACGCGGACCGCGCCCGAGCTGACCCGGGCGCGGCCGCGACGGCGGTCAGGCCGACTTCTCCTCGCGGTCCCGCCGGCGCCGGCCGGTGAACTCGCGGGGCACGATCGTCGGGTTCACGTTCTCCAGGACGACCTCGCGGGTGATCAGCACCCGGGCGGCGTCGGGGTTGCTCGGCACCTCGTACATCACGGAGAGGAGCACCTCTTCCATGATCGCCCGCAGGCCGCGGGCGCCGGTGCCGCGGAGCATGGCCTGGTCGGCGATGGCCTCCAGCGCGGGCTGCTCGAACTCCAGCTCGACGCCGTCCAGCTCGAACAGGCGCTGGTACTGCCGGACCAGCGCGTTGCGCGGCTCGGTGAGGATCCGTACCAGGGCGCTGCGGTCGAGGCTGCGCACGTTGGTGATCACCGGCAGCCGGCCGATGAACTCCGGGATCAGCCCGAACTTCAACATGTCTTCCGGCATGACCTGGCTGAAGATGTCGTCGGTCGACCGCTCGGACACCGACCGGAGCCGGGCGCCGAAGCCGGTGCCGCCGGAGCCGGTGCGGGCCTCGATGATCTGATCCAGCCCGGCGAACGCGCCACCGCAGATGAACAGCACGTTCGTGGTGTCGATCTGGATGAACTCCTGGTGCGGGTGTTTGCGCCCGCCCTGCGGCGGCACGTTGGCGACAGTGCCTTCCAGCATCTTCAGCAGCGCCTGCTGCACGCCCTCGCCGGAGACGTCGCGGGTGATCGACGGGTTCTCCGACTTGCGGGCGATCTTGTCGACCTCGTCGATGTAGATGATGCCGGTCTCGGCGCGCTTGATGTCGTAGTCGGCGGCCTGGATGAGCTTCAGCAGGATGTTCTCGACGTCCTCACCGACGTAGCCCGCCTCGGTGAGCGCGGTGGCGTCGGCGATGGCGAACGGGACGTTGAGCATCCGGGCGAGCGTCTGCGCCAGGTGCGTCTTGCCGCAGCCCGTCGGGCCGAGCAGCAGGATGTTGGACTTGGCCAGCTCGACGCCGTCGGTGCCGGAGCCCGGCGCGCCGGCCGCCTCGGCCTGGATCCGCTTGTAGTGGTTGTAGACCGCGACGGCGAGCGCCTTCTTGGCCTGCTCCTGACCGACGACGTAGTTGTCGAGGAACTGGCAGATCTCCATCGGCTTGGGAAGCTCTTCCCACTTCACCTCGCCGGACTCGGCCAGCTCCTCTTCGATGATCTCGTTGCAGAGATCGATGCACTCGTCGCAGATGTAGACACCAGGGCCCGCGATGAGCTTCTTGACCTGCTTCTGCGACTTGCCACAGAAGGAGCACTTGAGTAGGTCGCCGCCGTCACCGATCCGTGCCACCTACGTTCTCCCTGCACTCGTCGGCCGGAACGCCGGCCCTGACCTGCGGGCGCCGGAGCGCCCGTCCGTCCTGTCGTCCCACCATGCTGTCGGCTCCACCCGATCCGACCGGCGGAGCGGTACAGACCCGACGTTACCCGGTGGCCGGGTTTTCTCCGACCCCCAAAACGGGTGTGTCAGAGGTCGACCGGGAACGATACCCCGACCGACCTCCGACCACACGTTGCTCAGCCCGCGGCGTGCGACGCCAGCAGACCCTTCTTGCGGCTGGTCAGGATCGTGTCGACCAGCCCGTACTCCTTGGACTCCTCGGCCGTCATGATCTTGTCACGGTCGATGTCCTTGCGGACCTGCTCGATCGGGCGGTTGCAGTGCCGGGAGAGCATGTCCTCCAGCTGCGTCCGCATCCGCAGGATCTCCCGCGCCTGGATCTCGATGTCCGAGCCCTGGCCGTAGCCGCCCTCGGTGGCCGGCTGGTGGATGATGATCCGGGAGTTGGGCAGCGCCATCCGCTTGCCCGGGGTGCCCGCGGAGAGCAGCACCGCCGCCGCGCTGGCCGCCTGCCCGAGGCAGACGGTCTGGATGTCCGGGCGGACGTACTGCATGGTGTCGTAGATCGCCGTCATGGCGGTGAAGGAGCCACCGGGCGAGTTGATGTACATGATGATGTCGCGGTCCGGGTCGGTGCCCTCCAGCGTCAGCAGCTGGGCCATCACGTCGTTGGCCGACGCGTCGTCCACCTGGACGCCGAGGAAGATGATCCGGTCCTCGAAGAGCTTGTTGTACGGGTTGGACTCCTTCATCCCGTACGACGTGCGCTCGACGAACGACGGCAGGACGTAGCGGTTGTGCACGGCCGCGAACTGGGGCGGCAGGCTCAGGTCGGTCATCGTCAGCTCCTCGGTCAGCTCAGGGTCCCGGCGCCATCCGGAACCTGCGCGGCCCCGATGATCACCTTGTCGATGAAGCCGTAGTCCATGGCCTCCTGGGCGGTGAACCAGCGGTCACGGTCCGAGTCCGCCTCGATCTGGGCCTGGGTCTGGCCGGTGTGGAACGCGACCCGCTCCTGGAACATCCGCTTGGTGTAGAGCATCTGCTCGGCCTGGATCGCGATGTCCGACGCGGTGCCGCCGAGACCGCCCGAGGGCTGGTGCATCATGATCCGCGCGTGCGGCAGGGCATAGCGCTTGCCCTTGGTGCCCGCGCAGAGCAGCAGCTGCCCCATGGAGGCGGCCATGCCCATCGCCACGGTCGAGACGTCGTTGTCGATGTACTGCATGGTGTCGTAGATAGCCATGCCGGAGTAGACCGAGCCACCCGGCGAGTTGATCCAGAGGAAGATGTCGCGGTCCGGGTCCTCCGCGGCGAGCAGCAGGAGCTGCGCGCAGATGCGGTTGGCCACCTGGTCGTTCACCTCGCTGCCCAGGAAGATGATCCGTTCCTTGAGCAACCGGTTGTAGACCGAGTCGTCGAGGTTGCCAATGGAGTCGCCACCGCGGGCCTCGTTCACCCGGAGCGACTTCTTGGGGATGTGCATGTCGGTCATGGCAGCCCTTCGCTCTCCGTACCGTCCTACCCGACACTAACCGCTCAGCCGGGGGGCGTACTCCCGGTCGGGGCACTGTTCGCTCTCAGCGCAGTCACCCGCACGGCGTACCCCGGAAAGGGTTTCGGCCGCCTCCCGGCGCGCAGCGCGGGACGGCGGCCGACACCCCCGATGATCAGTGCTGGTGGTCGTGCTCGGCTTCGTTCTGGGCCCGCAGCGCGTCGAGGGAGACCTCGTTGCCCGCCGAGTCCTTGATCTTGATCTTCTCCATCACCGCGGCGAGCGCCTTGCCCCGGCGGACGTCGCCGAAGACGGCCGCGGCGGCGCCGGAGCGGACCAGCTGGTCGTAGTACTGCTGCGGGGCCATGCCGGCTCGCTGCGCCCGGTGCACGATCTCGTGACCGAACTCGTCGTCGGAGACCTGCACGTCCTCGGCGTCGGCCAGGGTGTCCAGCAGGAGCTGGATCTTGACGCCGTCGGTCGCCGCCTCGGTCAGCTCGGCGTCGATCTGCTCCTCGGTCTTCTCCTCCGCCGCGAGGTACTCCTCCAGGGAGGCGCCGATGCGCTCGAGCTGGTCGACCATCGCGGCCTTGCGGCTCTCGACCTCCTCCTTGACGACGCCCTCCGGCGCCGGCACCTCGGCGGCGGCCACCATCTGCTCCAGGGCCTTGTCACGGGCGGCGTAGATCTGCTCGACCTGCTTGCCCCGGGTGACCCGCTCCCGCAGGTCGGCGCGCAGCTCGTCGATGGTGTCGAACTCGCTGGCCATCTGCGCGAAGTCGTCGTTGAGCTCGGGGAGCTCCTTCTCCTTGACCGTGCGGACGGTCACCGCCACGTCGGCGTCGCGGCCGGCGTAGTCGCCGCCGACGAGCTGCGTGGTGAAGGTGGTGCTGTCGCCGGCCGCCAGGCCGACCAGCGCCTCGTCCAGGCCCGGCAGGAGCTGCTTGCTGCCCACCTCGTGCGAGATGTTGCTCGCCGAGCCGCCCGGAACCTCCTCGCCGTCGACCGTGGCGTTCAGGTCGATCTGCACGAAGTCGCCTTCCCGGGCGGCCCGCTCGACGGTCTTCAGCGTGGCGAACCGCTCGCGCAGGCTGTTGATCTGCTCGTCGATCTCGCTGTCGGCGATCTCGATCTCGTCGACGGTCACCTCGATGGTGGCCGGGTCCGGCAGGGTGATCTCCGGCCGGACGTCCACCTCGGCGGTGAAGTTGAGCGAGTCGCCGTCGGCGAACTCGGTGATCTCGACCTCGGGACGGCCGAGCGTCTTCAGGTCGTGCTCCCGGACCGCGGCGAGGATGTTCTGCGGGATCGCCTCCTGCACCGCCTCGTTGAGCACGGTGCCCCGGCCGACCCGCTGGTCGATCACGGCAGCGGGGATCTTGCCCCGGCGGAAGCCGGGAACCTGGACCTGCTGGCCGATCTCCCGGTACGCCTTCTTGAGGCTCGGCTCGAGCTCGACGAACGGCACCTCGATGGCGAGCCGCACGCGCGTCGGGCTCAGAGTCTCGACGGTGCTCTTCACAGGCGTACTCCTTGACGGATCTGGGTGTTGGTTCTGGGGCGTGATTGCGCGCATCGAGTGTAGGCGAGCCGGCCGACTGCATCGGCAGGGCCCGGGTACCGCGCGGAAAAAACCGGCGGTTCCCGGGACGATCCGGTCGCGAACGACAGTCGGGGTGGCGGGATTTGAACCCACGGCCCCTCGCTCCCAAAGCGAGTGCGCTACCAAGCTGCGCCACACCCCGGTGGCGACGAAGAGTGTATGCCGTCCGGCCACCCGCGCGGGTGACCGGGGCGCGGCGCGGCGGCGGCCGGACGCCGTCGGGTGGGGGCCGGACGCCAGCTCGGGGAAGTCAAGGGGTCCGAGGGCGCGGGAAGGCGCCAGCTCGCCGAAGTGGTGTGGATCTTGCGGGTCAGCGCCGTGCGCGGGGTATGCGCTTCGCGACGTCTACCGGGGTTCGGTACGCTGTCGGCGCATCCCGCGATGGTGGGGTGCGCGCGGGCGTAGCTCAATGGCAGAGCTTCAGTCTTCCAAACTGACGGTGCGGGTTCGATTCCCGTCGCCCGCTCCACCCACGAAGGCCCAGGCAGACCGCATGATCGCGGCACCTGGGCCTTTCGCTTCTCCCCCGGGTTGGATCTTGCGTGCCATCCGCGTGCCAGTCACGGTCGGCGTCGACCACTTCCGGCGATCCGGCGGTCCATCGCTTGGGCGATCTCGCGGTCACGCTCGCTGGTGGCGTGCTGGTAGATCAGGGCCGCGCGCATGGTGGCGTGGCCCATGCGATGCATCAGCTCGCGCGTGCTGGCCCCGGAGGCGGCGGCGAGGGTGTTGCCGGTATGGCGCAGGTCGTGGAAGTGGAAGCCAGCCAGGCCCACCGACGCGGCAGTCTTGGTCCACTTGACGGCACGCCCGAAGTTGCCGGAACGCAGCATCGCGCCCTTCGCCCCGGTGAAGATCAGCGCATCATTGCCGTCCTCGACGTGCTCGGCCAGGTGCTCACTCAGCGCCTCGACCGCAGCCTCAGGCAGCGCGACGACACGGACCCCGGCCGCAGACTTCGGTGGCCCGAACTCCAGACGATCCTTCAGCGCCGCCAGCTTCCGGGGCACTCGCACGGTCGCCGCGTCCAGGTCGACGTCACAGCGGCGCAGGGCAGCCAGCTCTCCCCACCGCAGGCCAGAGAGAGCAGCCAGGATGATCAGCGCGGAGAAGCGGGCCGGCATGGCGTCGGCCAGGGCGTAGACCTGGGCGATGGTGGCCGTGGGCCGTTCCGGGGTGTGGTAGCGGTCATAGCCTTTGATCCGGCACGGGTTCTGCCGAAGGATCTCGTCCTCGCGCACCGCCGTGTTGAGGATCGCCCGCAGCAGGCAGTACGCCTTGACCGCCTGGGGCTCCGGAGTGCCGCCGTTGAGCAGGTTGCCGCGCCAGGTCCGGATGGTCGCCGGCTTGATCGCGGCCAGGGCGAGGTGCCCGAGATGCGGCCCGATGTGCAGGGCGAACAGGTACTCGTAGAGCTGTCGGGTACGCGGGGCGAGACGGCGCTCCCTGATCCAACGATCCCCGTAGTCCGACAGCCGGATCTCCCCCGCCTCCGGAGGCACCCACTCCCCCCGCAGGATCTCCGACTCAACGACCGTGAGCCACTTCTCGGCCTGGCGCTCCGTGGCGAACGTCTGCGGTGCAGTCCGCATTACGCCGTCCGGGCCGAGATAACGGGCCTGCCAGCGGGCGGACGGCAGCTTGCGCACGTTGCCGAAACGCCGGCGACGCTTGGCGCCCATCAGGCCACCGCCCCGAACTGACGCCGAAGCTCCGCCCGCGAGGTTGGCACCACCCGATTGGCCTCGATGTACGCGGCCACCGCAGCAGGCTCGAACCGCACCAAGCGCCCGACCTTGACGTAGGCGATACGACGCTCAGCCACCAGCCGGCGGACGAAGCGAGGTGTGGCACGAAGGCGAGCGGCCACCTCGCCGGGAGTCAGCAGATCATCCGTCACGTCGGGGCTCCTCTCGTTCTGGGCGGCTCTGAGCAGTTGCCGAAACATCGGCCGGTTCGACGGCGGCGCGTCTGGCGGCGTCGAGCTGGACGCGCCATTGGATGCGTTCGGAGATCGCCCGGAGGACCCGGTGGCCAAGGGGCGGCACGTCCGGGTCAGTCGGCTTGGCGAGTTCCCAGGCATGCCGGACCGTGTCGGACCCCGCCGGGGCGGTGTCGGCATCGGTGGTAACCCCGAGCAACGCCTTGACCCACTCCTTCCGGTCCGCCCGGTGATCCGTGAGGGTCTTACCGGACCACTGTCGGGAGATCAGGACGCGCCGACCGCCGATGCCGAGGGTGTCCCGCTTGTGGACCTTGTTCTTGCAGTTGCCCGGCTTCAACCCGGCCCGGGCCTTCTTCGGCTGGACACCGTAGAGCAGCCAGTTGGCGCACCGCTCCGAACAGGGCGTGTGTCGCAACTCCTGCCAGAGCCGTTCCAGGTGTGCGCGTTGCCGGACGGTGGAGATGTCGTGGCAGTCGGCGGCCTGCTTGGTGAGGTATTTGGTGATGTAGCCGACGCACCGATCCGCGTCCTTGGTCCCGGCAAGCACGCCCTTGGCGTCGACCTGAACGCCGAACCGGACCACGTGCACGGGTTCGGCGTCGGGGTCGGCGTCGAGCTGGTCCAGGGCGTCATCCCAGGACGGCAGCAGCTCGCCCGAGTCCGGGTCGATGTAGCCGCCGGCGGTGGCGTCCCACTGCGGCGCCCTTCCCGGTTCGTAGACCAGCTCGGCGGCGGGTGGCCACCACACCTGGTGGTAGGTCGCGGCGGCGACCTGGCGGACGAGGGCACGGGGGATGGTGCCCCGCATGGCGAAGTGCGCGTGCGGGGCCAGCCGGCGCTGCGGCTCGACCGCCCCGGCGTATTGGACGTTCCAGCCGACCGCCCGCCTGAGGTTCTGCCAGAACCGGTCCAGGAGCCGGGGGAAGTGCACCGCGTCCCAGGCGGCCCGCCGGTAGTCGTAGCTGTCCGGGTCGACCGGCGTCCCGTCGGAGTGCACCCGGCCGTAGGAGCCGAGGGTGAGGGTGAGGAACATCGACGGCCGGAACACCTGCCCGGCATGGCCCTCGAAGGTCCGCCCGATGGTGCGGTTCTCCACCGGCAGGCGGGGCAGGTCCGGGGCGTCCTGCCGGCGCTTGGTCGAGCGCACCCGCCGCTTGCCGTCGCCGTCCTCCTGGTCCTCGGCGGCGTGCGGAGGGGCAGGCCGGCCCCGCATGCCTTCGGTGGTGATCTGGGCTTCCAGCTCTCCAATGGCGTCGTCCAGGTCCGCGACCTGATCCCACTGCGAGGCGCGGACGGCTTCGTCGCGGGCGAATTCCAGGTGAGCGCGAGCCACGATCAGGCCGCGTTGGGCGTCGGTGGCGGGTTGGGGGCCGGGGTCGGGTTCGTCGTCGCGGTGCCAGCCCTCGCGGATCTGCTGCTGCCGCAGCCGGCGGGCGCGTTTGGCGCAGGCCGGGCACTTAGCTTCCTGCGTCGCGCCGCACGGCATGTCGATGACCTCAGTGCGGCCGGAGTCAAGGTCGGTGCGGCGCAGGCTGACGGGGCGGGTGCAGACGCCGTAGTCGGCGGCCAGATCCTTGACGACATCGACGGAGCGGGGCATAAGCATCCGGGCGGCCCGGGAGCCCGGCCTCGGCTCGACCACGGGGGCGGGAGCGAGGCCGGGCAGCATCGGGGCGGTCGTCATCGGCCCACCCGCAGCGACGGGGTGAGGTCGCGGACCCGGAGGGCGGGGCGGGGGTCGCCGGTGGTGTGGTCGTCGCGCAGCGGGTCGAAGGCCGCAACCCCGGAGCGGGTGGTCTTGGGGCGGTACATGGCCGCGTCGGCGTCGGCGAGGGCGGCGGCGAGCCCGGCGGGGCTGGCGGGCGCGAGGCCGATGCTGGCGGTCACCGACACCGCGATCCCGGAGGGCAGCCGGACGGGGGCGGCGATGGCGGCGGCCAACTGGCGGGCAGCCGCAGCCGGATCGGTGTTGAGCAGCAGGGCGGCGAACTCGTCCCCACCGAGGCGGGCGGCGACACCGTGAACGGTGCGGAGTCGGTGGGCAACGGCGGTGAGCACGTGGTCCCCGGCGGCGTGGCCGTGGGTGTCGTTGACGGGCTTGAAGCCGTCCAGGTCGACCACGACCACCCACGGGCGAAGCGCAGCGAGCTGTTCCCAGCCGGCGGCGAGGCCAGCGCGGTTGGCGAGGCCGGTGAGCGGGTCGCGGAGGGTCGCGCGTTGCAAGGCGGCCAGTTCGTAGCGGGCTACGTAGAGCCGGTACTGATCCCAGCAGAACAGGGCGAGGCCGGCGGCCAGGAACAGCCCGGAGAGCAGGTGGTCGGTCATCGGGTCACCTCTCCGATCAGCGGGACGCCGTTGCGGCGGGCAAAGGCGGCCGGCGGCACCGGGGCGACCGGGGCAGGCCGGGCCGGCTGGACGGGGGCAGGGCGGGTCGGCTCGACGTCGACCAGGGCGACGGGCTCAGGCACGACAGGAGTCGGTTGGACGGGCGGGGTCGGCGGCGTGACCGGCCGGGGCGTCGGGGTGACAGCCGGCGCAGCAGCGGGGGCGGAGGCAGGTTCGGCGGTCGGGACCGGAGCCGGGGCGGTGGTGAGGACGAGCTTGGACAGGCCCATGAACGCCAGAGCGGGCACGGCGGATAGCAGCCAGCCGGACAGGCCGGGCTTGGCGACGGCGAGCTGTGCGGCGAGGGACAGGAGCACGGCGGCGACGAGCAGGAACATTGGGTAGCCGACCGGCTGACCGTTGCGGCGTCGGCGGCGGATGGTCAGCAGCGCCGCGACGGGCACCAGTTCGGAGATGACGGCGTTGGCCCAGCCGAACCACTCGCCGGTGCCGGTGGGGCTGTTGTCGAGGGTCCAGTCCTTGACGTGGGTGAACGAGGCGGCCCCGGCGAAGCCGGCGACGAGTAGGAGGATGACGACGAGGACCAGGCCCTCAGCGCGGTCGGTGCGGGTGTGGGTGGGGTGGGGTTTCATGCTGCACCGTCCAGGACTTCACCGTCGATGACGCGGAGTCGGCCGTAGGTGTGGGCCATGTCGCGGATCTCGTCGTCGGTCAGGTAGGAGAAGCGGACCCGCATCGGCGTCGGATCACCGTCGATGACCACGAACCCGACACCGGGCAGGGACTGCGGGATGCGGTCGCACAGCGCACCCCGGTCCCGCATCCCCTCACCCAGCACCAGGTCCACCTGCGCCGCCTCAGCCAGCCGCAGCCCGATACGGGTCGGGAACAGGTCCCGGAACGGCAGCACCTCCTTGCGGGGGTCCTGGATCGCCGCCAGGACGTGCACCCCGACCGCGCGGCCCTGGCTGAGCAGGATGGACAGGGCGGCCTTGATCCGGTCCTTCAACTGCCGGTCGGTCAGATACGCGGTCAGGTTCGCCAGCTCATCGATCACCACGACGATCAGCGGCTCATCCGGCGTCGGCGTGTGCTGGCGGGTCCGGCCGTACAGCTTCCCGGCCCGGTCCTTGGCCACGGTGGCGGCTTCCTCGATCAGCTCACACATGGCCGCGTAGTCCTTGCGGGCGAACCGGGCGAACATCGGCGCGCCCATCCCGAGTTCCATGCCGCCCTTGGGGTCCAGGCCCCACAGCTGCACGAGGCCGGAGGTGACCCCGGCGGCGAGGGAGCGGACCACGGACCAGATGACCGAGCCCTTCCCCGAACCCGTGGCGTCCACCACCAAGACCTGAGTTCCGAAGAGGCGCAGGTTGTAGCCGTCGCCGTCCTCGCGCCGGCCGACCGGCAGGGCGGTGAACTCCGGCATTGCCGGCACCGGGAGGGGGCGGAGGAGCTTGGCGAGGGGGTCACCGCGGAACAGGTGCAGCAGCACCACGTCTGGCCGGTTGCCGGGGGTGGCTTTGACCTGGCGGACGCCGAAGGTGTGGGCGAGGCGTTCGGCCACCTTGGCGAAGTCGTCGGGGATCTGCCCGGTGACCATCCGCACCATCACCACGTCGACGCCGGCCGCGCAGGTGACCCGGCGCAGGACGGGCAGGACGGTGTGCGAGTCGAAGGAAACGGCGAGCTTGGCGGTGACCATCGCGGCGTGCCAGTTCCGGCCGTACAGCCACCGCCGATACCGGGCCAGCACCGGCCACCACCCGAACCGCCGGAACGACGAACGATGACCGAAGCCCCACCCGGCGGCGACGACCGCCACCAGGACGACGACCCCGACCGGACCGGCCCAGCCGAACCGCACGTAGAGCCAGCCGAAGAACACGGCCGGGGCGGTGACGTACCAGAAGCGAACCAGCACCACGGCGAGGCGGGCGAGGGCCTTGACGGTCCACCAGGTCAGGGCCAGCCACAGCGGGATGCGGATGAACGGGGTACGCACGTTGATCGGGGCGGAGTCGACCCGGTCACCCCGGATCACGTTGACCAGCGGCATCCCTCAGCCCTCCCCGGCCGACGCGGCGGCGGTGAACAGGGAGCCCTGCCCCGGGGAGCCGGGTCGACGGCGCACAACACGGCGGCGGCCCGCCGGACGGGCCGGCATCAGCGCGGCCAGGTCCACCGGCCCCGACTCCGGGGCGGGAACGTGACGGGTCATGGTCGGCAGCCACCGGCCCCGACCGAGCACCGCCCGCAGGTCGACCCGGTCGGACACGTGCGGGGCGATCAAGGCGGCCCGCAAGCGGGCCGCGCCGGCCCGGCCCCGGCCTGCTGGCGACCTCCGGCCGGCATCGGCCGGGCCGACCGGCCACGCTTCGGGGTTGCCAGACTTCGAAGACCTCGGGGCTCCGCCCCGAACCCCGACCCTCCTCAGAGATGCCGCCGCGGATCACCTCGCCGGGCACCACAAGGGCTACCAGCCTCCCCGGACGGGGCCAAGGTCGTTCGTCCGGTAGGGCGCTCCACCTTGTCCCCGTCCGGGGAGGCTGGACGGTCTGGCGACTGCCCGACGAGGAGATCCGCACACAACTGGCTGCCCCTCCCTGCCCCTCATCAACGAGCAGCCCCACTGGGCGGCCGGGCCGGTGGCGATCTCCGGTGCCTATGACCTACATGTCATGCAGGGGCGCCAGCCAGTTCAGGTGTCCGTCAACCTGCACCAGCGACGTCGGCTTGCTGTCGCCCGGACCGTGAAACGCGATCACTCCCCGGTCGTCCGCCAGCTCGCCGTGGTGCTGTGCCGACGGCGGCTCCTGCCAGACGTGGTACAGCGGCCCATCGCTGCCAATTGAATCGATCGCTTCATCGAAGGCGGCTCGCCGATGGGTGGGCACATGCATTCGTGTCGCGGCATGGAATACAACACGCGGCTCGCCGGGCGGCAGGCTTCGGCCCAGCGGCGAACAGACATCAATGGCGTCGCCGGCGATGATCTCCGGCGGGTCCGCCGCCACGTGTTCGAGGGCGGCCTCAAGAAGCCCCGCTCCGGCGTGGTCCTCGGGCCAGACCAGCGCCCTGAGCCAGCGCCGATTCTGAATGCTTGTGACATCCACTGGGTTCAGGTCCACGCCGACCCTGGTGGCGATCAGCGGGATGTCGTCTAAGTTCGGTGGCTGCTCCGTGCCGAGCCAGCGGCTCTCGATGGTGACCGGAGATTCCTGCCGCCCGAACGAGTGTCCGCCGATGAGGTAGCGGTATCGGTCCACTTGGAGGTGGATGCCCGCACTGGCGCCCACCTCGATCAGATGCACAGGGCCGTCACATTGGCGTCTGAGCGCGGCCAGCGCGAAGCGGAGACCGGCAGCTCTACGCACAACGTTCGATTGCACGAGACGGGAACGGACCAGCTCTCCAAGTTCGCGGCGAAACGCACGACAGAAGTCGACGAACACCGGTCCTGCCGACTCTGCGTCGGCAGCATCGGGCCCGACGACCGAGGGGTAGAAGTGGCGCAGATCGTGGTGGACACCGTCCAGCAGGAGGTAATGGGCTGCGCCGAAGAGCAGGAACGACGCCTGCTGCCCGGAGCGTCGTTCGAGCAGCATCTCCAGTGTTGGCTGGTCGGCCGCAACAGCTGTGCACAACGCCTGGTACAGCGGCGAGGTGGTGAAGATGGCTGGTGCCTGGGCGAAGTGCTCCGACAGACCCTCCAACTCCCGCGTCCGGTCCATGGCACTCCTGTCAGTCAGCCCCAGGCCAGCGTTACCGGCGTCACTGGGCGGCAAGTTAACGGGCAGCATCTGGAGTAGGTGATTGGCATCGCCTCGGTGGCGTCACGAGCCAGTACGGGTGGGGGTCGCCGGGATGGCGGCCGAGACCTCGGTAATCAAGTCGCGGACATCGTCGCCCCAGTGCGAGGCGATGACCAGGTCCCGGGCGGGGTCGATCCAGAGCAGGTGACGGCCGCCGTTGCCGCGGGCGCATCGTCCGCTGGCCGGAGCGCCGGGCTGTACCCGCTGGGAGTCGTTGCGCCACCAGAGGTAGCCGTAGTCGGGGTTCAAGTCGCAGGGACTCCAGGCGCGGTCGATCCACTCTTCGCTGAGCAGCCGCCGGCCCCGCCACTCGCCCCGGCACCGGTGCAGCTCGCCGAGCAGAGCCAGATCCCTCGCGGAGATCCACAGACCGCCGCCCCAGTGCGCCCCGCCGCTGACCACCGGCGTGGGCATCCCGTCGATGTCGATGACCGAGTCGGTGTAGCCGTGCCAGGACCAGGACGAGGAGGCACCGAGTGGTTCGAGCACGTCCTCGCGGAGCACGTCGGGCAGCGGTCGGCGGAACAGCACCGTCAAGGCAAGGCAGAGCAGGTTCACCCGTACGTCGTTGTAGGCCCACCCGGTACCGGGCGCTCCCTCGCGCTCGAAGCCCTCACGGCGGCTCTGCGCGTCCACCCCCGTCGGCTTCCCCCACAGCTCACCGTTCCACCCGCTGGTCTGCTGCAACAGATGCTGCCACGTGATCCCCTCCATTCCGAGGCAGTCGACCATCGGATGACGGACCGTCGCCGACACCAGCGCATCCGGGGCAAGCAGTCCTCGGTCGAAGGCCAATCCCGCTACGGTGGCGACGACGCTCTTGGTGCCGCTGAACAGCATTTCCGGGATCGCCGAGTCGCCCCATTCGGCGACCACCCGACCTCGGTACCGCACGACACCGCTCGCACCGGTGCCAGCCAGCAGGGGACCAGTCACCTCGCGATGCGACTCATCCGCCACCTGCTGGGACAGGTAGGACACCATGTCCTCGATGCCGGAGGTCACCCGCTGGGCCTGCCGTCGGACAGCTTCCCGGATTGCCGTCAGGTCGCTGGTTGGTTCGCCGCTGTCGCCTGCGATCCCGGAGCCAGGCACCAGAAGCTGACCGGAGGAGTCCTCGTTGACGCTCACGCTCCGACCCTATGGCTGGCCACACTCATCCCGTGCTCCCGCCCACAGCGATGTGGATCACAGGCGGCCTGGCCATGGCGGGGCGACGCGGCGAGCACTGGGGCGAACAGGCAGCGTGCCAGCCACGTGCCAGTAGCCAGGGCCCGGAGCGGGCACGAGCGGGCACGAGCGCTCACCTGGCCGGGCGCGACGAGCAGGCGTTTGGGGCATCCCGGGGCGCTGATCTTCGTCCTTCCAAACTGACGGTGCTGGTTCGATTCCCGTCGCCCGCTCCAACAGCCTCCGGCCCGGTCAGAGGCTGCATCGCCCCGATCCTGCGCCGGTCGGCCACTCCCCGCCCCTCACAGATCAGGTCCCACCGGCATTCGGCGCTCCAGCCAGGTGACGACGAGTTCGTCGAAGCCCGGAGCCCTCTCCGCGGGGGTGTAGCGGCCCCCCTTGACCTGCGCGGGCCCCGTGCCCGTGTAGATGCGGATGCTGTGGTCGGCACCGGGAAAGACCACGATCGTGTGATCGGCATGGCGTGCCTCCCCGAGGGAGTCGCTGACGGCACGCACGCTTGCCTGGACCGGCACCAGCAGGTCGTCCGCGCCGAAGATCGCCAGCAGCGGGCAGTGCAGAGCCGCCAGTGCCGGGGCGGGGTCGTAGTCCGCGATGCCCGCGAGGAATGCGATGGACTCGGGTGTCGTCCCGGCGAGCAGCGGATACCAGGGGGCGTCGTGCCAGTGCGCCTGCGCGGCGTGCACGCGTGCCGGGTCGTCGCCCGACCGGACCCGCTGGATCTGGTCGCTCAGCAGAAGAAGCGCCTGCCGGATGTCCGCGCTGCTGAAGCCCTCCGCCGCGAGTTGGTGGCGGAGGCGGTACTCCTCCTGAACCCGCACGCTCACGCCCGGACCCGACACCGTCACCACCGCCGCGATCCTGTCGTCCGCTGCCGCCGCGAGGTGGGCCACCCACCCGCCCTGGCTGCCGCCGATCAGCGCGACCGCGTCGGACAGCACGTCCTCGCGGCTCCGCACGGCCCGGACCGCGGCCAGAGTCTCCTGAGCGCGGTCGGCCATGGTCTGACGGGTCCAGTCACCCGTTGACGCTCCGGAACCGGGCTTGTCATAGGCGAGGCTCGCGAAGCCGGCCGCGGCCAGCCTCGTCTGCCACTCCCCCTGGCCGCGACCGCCCGGACCGGAACCCTCGACGAAGACCACCGCGGGGTACGGACCCGGCCAGGGCGGCCGGACGAAATCACCGACCAGCTCGTTCCCGTCGTCCTCGAACGACAACTCCGCAGTCACCGGCTCGAACAACACCCGTCAACCGTACGAGGCGCCCACTACCCGCTCGCATCCTTGATCGCCGTGCCACGCACGTGCCGGTAGCAGTAGGCAGACCGGGGACGTGCTCGATCGTGCTCAGGCAATCCCGCACGCTCGGTCGATGTCGAGCAGGTCCTGGACGTTGTTCTCCCTGATGCAGACGACGATCCGTCGACGCGCCACGATCCGGCTGATCCGATGGAACAGGGAGCCACCGGTCAGGGTGTAGGTGAGCTGAAGGTTCGTGCCACGACCTCCGTCGCAGGGAACGAGCCGATACTCGGTCACGCTGTGCCCGCCCGCGAAGCACTCGACAACGTAGCGGAACGGAGGCCGGCACTCGGTCACGCGGAGATCCACGGTGACGGGCCAGCCGTACGGCCTGCGGGTCTCCCGCCAGCTCGTGCCCGGTCCGAACGTCTGGTGGTGGAGCAGCTCGGTCGCGTCGACCTTGGTCAGCAGCGCCGGATACCTCGCGACGTCGGTGAGGCTCCGCCACACCTTCTCCGGCGGTGCGGAGATCGTGCGGCTGAATGTCATCGGCTGCATGCTGGTCCTCTGCTGGGCGGCGATCCGGCAGCCTAACCGAGTCTCACCGCCCGACGACCGACTCCTCATGCCTCGGTCACGGCCCCCAGGTCACGCTGGACCGGATCAGGCTGGTCGGGTGTTCGCGGTCGTCCGGCGACCGGGTCGGTGACGGGCACGGCCGGATCCCGTCGCCTCGCGAGGACGATCACGCCGACCAGCAGGAGCACGAGCCAGAGCGGCACCAGCACCGGAGCGAACCCGCGCCAGACGGGCCACACCGGCTCGGCGAGCCGGTGCACAGCCAGGTCCGTCCAGGTGAAGACGGCGCCCGGGAACAGGGCGACGGTCACCAGCGTGCCGACCACCAGGGGTACGGGCCAACGACTCCGCGCCACCACCCAGAACAGCGCCGCACCGGCGGCGACGCCGAGCAGGGTGCCGGTGATCGTGGCGGCGCGAAACCCGCCGGGCGCGGACGGCTCGATGCTCAGCCTCGACCCGTACGCCGGATGGGTGAGCGTGACCGTCATACCGTCTCGCTCGGCCCGCCAGCCGTCGCACGAGGCGCCCGGCACCAGACGGAGTTCCCGCCATCCGCCCGTCTCGGCGGCACGCCGCATCCGCTCCGACAGCGTGCAGTCGGCGCCGTCGCCGTACTGGAACTCGACCCGGCTCCCGCCGACGTCATCGGCAGCAAGGAAGACGCCGTACCGGTAGCCGCGCATCGTCATCGAGCCACTCGGCTCGACACCGGGAAGCAGTCCTCCCGCCGCGCTCCGAGCTGCCTCGGGGCTCAGCGGTACGGCGCCCCGGCCGCCGTACCAGGATCCGAGGGCCAGGCCGGCCGTGCCGAACAGCAGCGCGCCGAGCAGCGCCATCGCGACGTACCCCAGCCGACGCCCCACCGGCCCACCCCCTGTCGCCGTGCGGCACAGCGTAGAAGTCGCACGCCACACGCTGTGCCCGCAGCGGAGGCGATCTCGGCGTTCAGGCAGAGAAGCGGGCTTCGCCCGTTCGCTTGTCCACCACGATTGGAGAGTTGCCGGCCATCGCCTGGTGCCAGTCACCGGCTTCGACGTACGCCTTCCCGTTGTAGGGGAACACGTACCCGTCGTCGAGTTCGTTCACGGCGTAGTCCACGATGACGATCGGGTAGCTGAAACGGCCTCTGATCTCGGCGTCCAGGAACCCTTCGGCGATCTGCCGGGCGGAGTCGAGTGGGATCACGGTTCTACCACTGCCAGATCCTGGTCAGGCCGTCGCCTTGCAGCAGCGGTGGCCACCACACGGCCATGTCGAGACGCACGGCGACGGCGTTCAGCAGCCAGCCGCCTGCCCACCCCACGAGCAGTCCCAGGCTCAGCCACCGCCGGAAAAAGGCCAGGCCCAGGGACGCCACGAGAATCGTGAGCCCGAGAGCGGCGTGGGCGAGCACGAACGTGCGTACCGCCTCGAAGTTGACGGCGAACCTGCCCCCGGCTTCCAGGTCCACGTCGCTGTAGCCGCCCATCCGCCAGATGACGAAGGGCACGGCGGCAGCCACCAGCGCATGACCGAGCAGGGCGGTACCGACGCCGGCGGCCAACAGGCCGCTCGACCGGGTGCTCCGCCGTGGAGCGTCCACCGTTGCCTCTGACACGATCATCTCCACCCGTGCTCGCCCCGTGGCCGGCACCAGGGGCCGGGCAGTGAGTGTCGGCATCCGATGGAACGCTGTCAACAGATCAGCGCCGGGTGCCTAGTAGTGGTCCTCGATCGGCCGGCGTGCCTCGTCGAACAGCGCCGGCCCGTCGTACCGCACCGGGCGCGGCGCGGGCGTCGCCGGCTTGACCTGCTCGAACTGCTCGGTGGAGAGCGCGTACACGACCCGGCCGAGACCGGACGCGTTGATCGCGACGGTGCACATCGGGCAGGGCTGGCAACTGGTGTACATGGTGGTGGCGACTGCGACCTCGGGGGCGAGCTGCCGGGCGGCCCAGCGGGCCAGTTTCAGCTCCGGGTGGGCCGTGACGTCCTTGTCGGAGACCACAGTGTTGTGGTCCTCGACCAGGACGGTGCCGTCCGCGCCGACGAGCAGCGACGCGAACGGCCGCTCGCCGGACGCGCCGGCCCGGTCGGCGAGTTCCACGGCGCGGCGCAGGAACGCCTCGTCGTCGGGTGTCATCGGCCCTCCACGTGTTCAGTCTGCGGCGATCTGCGCGACGGATCGGTCGGCCACGGCGAGCAGGGCCGGGTCGCCGCTGCGGGCGTACGCGTCGCTCAGGGTGTCGACGAATTTGATCGCGTGCGCGTCCCCGGTGTCCAGCGCCCGCGCCATGACCTCGTCGAGTTCCGGCCCGGCGGCCGGCGGGAGGGCACGAGCCCCGGCGGGGGCGTAGGCGGCGGTGACGGCGGCGGTCGCCGCCCAGGCGGCGGCCAGGCTCGGCTGCCAGAGCGCCGGCGGCAGGGCCGGCAGCGTACGCAGGACGGCGTTCGGCGCGGTGGCGGCGTGCACGAGCATCACGGGACTGGCGTACCCGTGCGTGCCGTGCCGGAGCACCGCGGCGTCGACCACAGCGGCGAGCCGGGCAGGCACGTCGGCGGCGGCGTCGCCGGGCACTGCGGCCGCGGCGGCCGGCCACCGGTCCAGGTCGGCGAGCTGCGCCAGGCGGGACCGGATGCCGAACCGCTGATCGGGTACGCGGGGCACGGCGTCGAGCGCGGACCGGGCGTCGGTTCCGGGGTACGGCCCGGTGCCGGGCGGGGCGAGCGGCTGCCAGCGGGCGGCCCAGTAGGCGAGCCCCTGGCCGAGCTCGGTCACACGCGGTGCGGTCTCGGCGTCGAGCAGCGCGCGCACGGCGTGACCGACCCGGATGACGCCGTGGGTGGCCCCGGCGGCGATGCCCGGCAGCAGGCGCGGCCACCAGCGGGCCAGCACGTCGCGCCACGGCTCGCCGGCCAGCTCGCGGTCGAACAGGTCGAGCCAGTCGCCGGTACGCATCGGGTCGCCGAGCGGGTCGCGCCACTCCTCGGGAGCGATGCGCCCGATGCCGCGCGGGCGTTCCTCCAGCCGGTCGGAGTACGCGTCGATCCAGCGGTGCACGGCCCGCGCGTGGCCGTGGCGCACCAGGGCCTCCGCCGCCATCGGCACGTGGTTGGACAGCCACCCGTCGCGCTCGGGACCGGTGTGGCGTACGCGCTCGTACGCCTCGTCGAGTACGGAGTTCAGCACACCCGGAAGCGTCCGACCTGAAGTCCGGTTGACGTCAAGCGGCGCGGAACGGACGGGCATCCGGCGGCGTCGAAGCGGCCATGAGACTTCGTGCCCTGCTCGTCGTCGCCCTGGCAGCTCTCGGCCTGGTCGTGGTCATGTCACCCGCCGACCCCGCGTGGGCCTGCTCGTGCGCCCTGTCCACGGCCGAGCAGGACGAGCGAGCGGACAGCATCGTCGTGGGCACCGTCTCGCAGGTGACAGACCGCGCGGTCCGGCTCACCGTCGAATCCGTCGAGAAGGGCGGCGCCGAGGTCGGGGACACGCTCGGCCTGGCTGTGTCGCGCGGCGAGGCGAGTTGCGGCTACGACTTCCGCCGCGGCGCCCGGTACCGGGTGAACTCGTCCGCCGGTGCCACCGGGCTGTGCACCGGGATCCGCGAGATCTCGGCCCCGGCGCACGCCGCCACCCCGTCCGCCGCCTCGGCGGAGCAGACGCAGGTCGCGGGACGGCACGTCCCCGGTCCCTGGTGGATCGCCGGCGGCGCGACAATGGCGGTACTCGCCGCCGGGCTGGTGGTGGCGGCCAGGCGGCGGGCCGGAGGCGGACGCCCCTGACGGCCGGTCAGGACAGGCGGCGGCGGATCTGCGCCATGTCCTCCGCGGGCAGCGCGTCTGCGACCAGCAGCCGGGGTAGCAGCTCCGTCTCCAGCGTCGTGGCCCGGAACACCAGCGCCACAGTCACGTCGTGGTCGGGCCGGTGCACGACCTCGACCGGGTCTCCGGCGCCGACGCTGCCCGGCGTGATCACCCGCAGGTACGCCCCGGGCCTAACCTCCTGGGTGAACCGCTTGATCCAGCCGCGTTCGCCCAGCCACCCCTGGAACGTGCCGCAGGGGATGCGCGGGCAGGAGACCTCCAGCACCAGGTCCGGCCCGATCCGCCAGCGCTCGCCGATCAGCGCGCCGTTGACGTCCAGCCCGGTGGTGGTCAGGTTCTCCCCGAAGCTGCCGTCGGCGAGCGGGCGGCCCAGCTCGGCCTCCCAGTGGTCGAGGTCCTCCCGCGCGTACGCGTAGACCGCCTGGTCGGTGCCGCCGTGGTGGGCCACGTCGTAGACCCGGTCGCCGGCGAGCCCGACGTCGCCGGTGCCCTTGGGGCCGGGCGCGGTGACGGCGACACGGCCGTCCACGGGCCGCTTGTCGATGCCGGTGGCCCCGATCCCCTTCCACGGGTTCGGTTGCGGTCGGCCCACGTTGACGGAGATCACCCTCATGACGGCGACGGTATGCGGCCGGGGGTCGTACCGGCCAGTCCATTCCCGGGCCGGGTGGGCGGCGCGGCGGCGCCGGCTGCGTACGATGCGGGCCGGACATCCTCGTCGGGTGGTGGAGGTAGCCGCGGATGGCAGGCCAGCAGGACGGTTTCGCCCTCGGCGTGGACCTCGGCACCTCGAACACCGTGGCGGTGCTGCGCTGGCCGGACGGGCGGACCCGGCCGGTACTCGTCGACGGCCACCCGATCATGCCGTCCGGCGTGCACGCCGACGCGGACGGTCACCTGCACGTCGGGCGGGACGCGCAGCGCCTGGCCCAGGCCGGCCCGTCCGGCTACGAGCCGAACCCGAAGCGCCGGGTCGACGAGGAGACGGTGGAGCTGGGCGGACGGGCGTACCGGCCGGCGGAGCTGCTGGCCGCGACGCTGCGCGCGGTCGCGGACGCGGCGGTGGCGGCGGTCGGGATGCTGCCCCCGGCGGTGGTCACCCACCCGGCGGCGTGGGCGCCGGCCCGCCGTCAGGTGCTGCACGACGCGCTGGAACTCGCCGGCTGGCCGGCGGCGGCCGAGCACACGCTCGCCGGGCCGATCGCGCCCGGCACCCGCCTGCTGCGCGAACCGGTGGCCGCGGCGCGCTACTTCACGCAGGTGCTGCGCCGGCCGGTGCCGGTGGGCGGTTCGGTGGCGGTGTTCGACTTCGGCGGCGGCACGCTCGACGTGGCGGTGCTGCGCAACGAGGGCGCCGACCCGTGGGGGGACTCCGGTTTCCAGCTGGTCGCCACCGGCGGGATCCCCGACCTCGGCGGTCTCGACCTGGACGCGGCCCTGCTCGGGCGGCTCGGCGAGCTGGTCGGCCCGGCCCATCCGCGCGAGTGGGCCCGGCTGACCGACCCGACGACGACCGCCGAGCGGCGGGACCGCCAGCAGCTCTGGGACAACGTGCGTGGCGCCAAGGAGATGCTGTCCCGGGCCATGGTGGCGCCGGTCGCCGTGCCGGGGGTGGAGGCGGCGGTCCCGCTGTCCCGGGAGGACTTCGAACGCCTGGCCGCGCCGCTGCTGGCCCGGGCGGTGGCGGAGACCCGCGAGGTGACCGCCGCCGCCGGGCTGCGCCCCGAGCAGCTCTCCGGCCTGTTCCTGGTCGGCGGGTCGACCCGGGTGCCGCTGGTGGCCCGGCTGCTGCACGCCGAACTGGGCATCGCGCCGACGGTGCTGGAACAGCCGGAGATGCCGGTCGCCGAGGGCGCGCTCACCGACCTGCCGCTGCCCCGGCGGTCCGGCCGTCCCGCCGTGCCCGCCCACCTCGCGCCGGCACCACCCGCGCCGACCCGGCCCGAGCCGGCTGCGGACGCGGGCACGGCCACGGTCCCCGCCGGCGCGACGATGCCGAACCCGACCGCGCCCCTCGGCGGAGCGGACGCGGCGTCCGCCGGTCCGCACGGCACGCTGGTCGCCGACGGGCCCGTCCCACCGGCGTCCCCCACGAGGTACGACGGCACGCCGCTCGGGGGTCCGGTCCCGCACCCGAGGTACGACCCGGGCGCCCCCGGTTTCGTGCCTCCGGGGGCAGTGCCCGCCGCGCACCACGCCGGACCCGGCGTACCCGGGATGCCGCCGCCCCCGCCCGGCGGCGGCTGGCCACCCGGCGTACCCGGGGCGCCCTTCTCCCCCGCGCCGGGCGGTGCCCGGCCCGGCGGCGGCGGGCCACGGCGCGGCCGGTGGATCGCGCTCGGCGCGGGTCTCGTGGTCGTCGCCGTGGCGGCGGCGGTGCTGCTCTGGGTGTTCCGGGACCGGCACCCGGCGCTGGACTTCCACACCGCCGAGCTGGTGCAGACGGTGGCCGCCGGTGACACGCGGCCGGACCAGATGTTCACCGCGACGCTCGGGGAACGCGCCTACCTGGTCCGTTCGCTGCCCGACGACCATCTCCACGTGACGGCGGTGGAGGCGGCCACCGGCAAGACGGTCTGGGAGAAGCGGACCGACGCGGCCGCGCAGCGGTGGGCGGGGGTCCGGGCGCTGCCCGACGGCCTGCTCGTCCTCGGCGACGCCACCGGCAGCGACACCCCGCGCGTGCTCGCGGTGCTCGACGGCGACTCCGGCGACCAGCGCTGGCGGACCGACGTCGGCCGCGACGACACCCTGTACCTCGGGCCCGACACGGTGGTCCGGCTGGACCGCACCGGCGAACGCCTGGTCGGGCTGCGGCTGGACGACGGCCGGCAGCGGTGGGAGCGGCGCAACCCGCGCACCGAGTACGGCGACGCGCGCACGAAGGTGGTGCCGGTCGGCACCGGCGCGGCGCTGGACGGGCCCGGGAACGCCGAAGGCTCGCCGCTCGCCCCGTGGGCGGGGAAGGCGGACCGGCTCGTGCAGGTCGGCGCGGACCGGTCGGTCCGGGTCCTGGACATGCGCAGCGGCAAGGTCCTCAAGGAGCGGGGCAACATGGCCGGCCTCGACGATCCGATGGCCGCCCGCGACGACCGGCTGTACGTGGCGGAGAACGATCGTGGCCTGCGGCTGCTCGCGTACGACCTGGGCAGCCTCGGCACGCCGAGCGTGCTGTACGAGGCGCCGGAGCAGGGCGGCCGGGTGAAGGACCTCGTCACCTGCGGGGAACGCCGCGTGTGCCTGCTGGAGACGCCCGGCAGCGGCGCCGACGGCACCCGGGTGGTGGCGGCGACCGAGGGTGAGGGCACCCGGCAGTGGCCGGCGCCGCGCGCCGAGTCGCTCGTGCCGGTCGGTGAGCACGTGCTGGCCGGGCGGGACTCGCCGGACGCGGTGACGCTGTTCGCACCGGACGGCGCGGTGGTGATGCGCGACCGGGACGGAGTGGCGGTCCGGCTGGACGCCGGCAACCTGCTGATCTTCTCCGAGGCGCCGAGCGCGTACGAGGACGACCGCGTCCTCGCCGGGACGGCGGTGGACGGCAAGCCGGTCGAGATGGGGCAGCTCAAGCAGATCCGCAGCGAGTCGTGCTCGTGGAACACCGAGATGCTGGTCTGCGGCGCGGACAAGGAGTTCCGGCTGTACCGGTTCGCCGGCTGACCGGTCCGGCGCTGACCCGGCGGTCCCCGGCCGGCAAAGTCCGGCCGGGGACCGCGCCGGCCCGTCCGCCCGGTACCGCGCCGGGCCCGGGTCAGCCCGTGGTGCCGAGGTCGCGGAAGACGGCGAGCGCGCCCGGGTCGTCGATGGTCGCCGGGACCGGCTCGTCGCGCCCCTCCACCAGGCCCCGCATGGTGCGCCGCAGGATCTTCCCGGAGCGGGTCTTCGGCAGCGCCGGCACCACCCTCACCCGGCGGAACGCGGCCACCGGGCCGATCCGCTGCCGGACCAGCGCGACCAGTTCGGCGGCGAGCGCGTCCGGGTCCGCGTCGGCGCCGGCCTTGAGCACCACGTACCCGCTGGGCACCTGCCCCTTGAGCGCGTCGGCCACGCCGATCACCGCGCACTCGGCCACCGCCGGGTGCGTCGCCAGGACCTCCTCCATCGCGCCGGTGGACAGGCGGTGCCCGGCCACGTTGATGACGTCGTCGGTGCGGCCCATCACGTACAGGTAGCCGTCCTCGTCGAACCGGCCACCGTCGCCGGTCAGATAGTGGCCGGGGAACGTCGACAGGTAGGAGCGGACGAACCGCTCGTCGTCGCCCCAGAGCGTGGGCAGGCAGCCGGGCGGCAGCGGCAGCCGGATCACGATCGAGCCGTCCGTGCCGGGCGGCACGTCCCGGCCCGCGCCGTCGACCACGCGCACGTCGTAGCCGGGCACCGGCACCGTCGGCGACCCGGGCTTGATCGGCAAGGGCTCCAGGCCGCGCGGGTTGGCCGCCACCGGCCAGCCGGTCTCCGTCTGCCACCAGTTGTCGACAACGGGTACGCCGAGCCGCTCCCCCGCCCAGGCCCAGGTGTCCGGGTCCAGCCGCTCACCGGCGAGGAAGAGGGTACGCAGCGCGCCCAGGTCGTACCGGGAGATGTGCGCGCCGTCCGGGTCCTGCCGGCGGATCGCCCGGATCGCGGTGGGCGCGGTGAACAACGCGGCCACCCGGTGCTCGGCGGCGACCCGCCAGAACGCCCCGGCGTCCGGGGTGCCGACCGGCTTGCCCTCGTAGAGCACAGTGGTCGCGCCGGTGAGCAGCGGCGCGTACACGATGTAGGAGTGGCCGACCACCCAGCCCACGTCGGAGGCGGCCCAGAACACCTCGCCCGGCTCGATGCCGTAGACGTGGCGCATCGACCACCGCAGCGCCACCGCGTGCCCGCCGTTGTCCCGCACCACGCCCTTGGGCCGGCCGGTGGTGCCGGAGGTGTAGAGGACGTAGAGCGGGTCGGTGGCGGCCACCGGCTCGCACGGCGCCGGTTCCGCGTCCGCCATCACCTCGGCCCAGGTCAGGTCGCGGCCGGGCACCAGCGGGGCCGGCTCCTGCGGACGCTGCACCACCACGCAGTGCTCCGGCGCGTACGCGGCCTCGTCGAGCGCGGCGGCCAGGATCGGGTGGTACGGCACCACCCGGTCGGCCTCGATGCCGCAGGAGGTGGCCACCACCACCTTCGGCCGCGCGTCGTCGATCCGGACGGCCAGTTCGTGCGCGGCGAAGCCGCCGAACACCACCGAGTGCACCGCGCCGATCCGGGCGCACGCCAGCATGGCGATCACCGCCTCCGGGACCATCGCCAGGTAGAGCAGCACCCGGTCGCCCCGGCCGACGCCGAGGCGGCGCAGCGCGCCGGCGAACCGGGCGGTCTCGGCGAGCAGCTCGGCGTAGGTGAGGGTACGGACCGTGCCGGTGACCGGGCTGTCGTGGATCAGCGCGGGCTGGTCACCACGCCCGGCGGCGACGTGCCGGTCCAGCGCGTTGTGGCAGGTGTTCAGCACCCCGTCGGGGAACCAGCGGTACAGCGGCGCCGCCGAGTCGTCGAGGATGCGTTCCGGCGGGATGACCCAGTCGATGCCGGCCGCCGCGTCCCGCCAGAAGCCGGCCGGGTCGGCGATGCTCCGCTCGTACGCTGATCGATACGCGCCCATGCCGTCATGCTGCTCCGCGGCGCCGCGCCGGCACGACGGCCGGACGGGTCCGGTGCGCCGGAAGCACGCCCCGGCTCGCTGAACGGCCGGTCACGGCGGTGGGCGGTAGCCGCTCAGCCCAACGGGCGACGGATGAAGCCCGCGGGGCGGGGTAAGGCAGCACGGTCCTGGTGGAGCGACGACCGGTGTCGCGGCGTACCGCGGCCGGGCACGCGGGCGGGCGGCACGCATGCCGCCCGCCCGCGCATCCCGGGGCGCCCCGGGCGAACCGAGTTTGGTGACCGAGCTGGCCGGGACCGCCGGCGACGGCAAGGCGGCCACCGCTCTGAAGGAGTTCGGCGCGGAGGCCGGCAAGGCGGGCTCGGCCGCCGACCCGGGCACCGCCGCCGACAACCCCGCCATGGAGAAGGCCGGCAAGGACATCAACGCCGCCTGCCGGACGGCCGGCGCCCCGACCACCTTCTGACGCCGACGCCCCGGGTCGTCCGTCCGGCGCGTACCGGACGGACGACCGATCGGCTCAGTTGCCGGTCACCCAGTTCCAGGCGGAGACCACCCACTCGGTCTGCTGGAGGTACGCCACACCGACGCCGACCAGGAACAACGCGGTGACCAGGTGGGCGCCCCGGGCGCTGCGGCGCACCCGGCCGAACTGCCGCTCCAGGATCAGCCGGCCGAGCAGCCGGGCCAGCGCGAACAGGCCGAGCGCGGTGAGCAGGCTGAGCACGAACGTCAGCAGCGGGGCGATCAGGTTGCCCCGGCCGGAGATCGCCCAGATGCCCCAGCACACGAACGCGAACAGCGCGCCGGCCGCGCTCAGCTCGCCGCCCTTGCGCGCCTGGGCCAGGTGCCAGCTCATCGGGCGGCGTGGCGCCGGCTCAGCCCCCCAGTCGCCGTGCTGCTCGACGGTGGGGAACTGCTCGGTGCGCGGCGTACGCGACGGGCGCGGCTGACCGACCGCCGCCACCCCGCGCTGGAACGCGTCCCGCTGCGGGGGCACCACCCCCGGCTGGGGCGGCACCTCCACGGTGCGCTCGGCCCACGGCTGTGTCTGGTCCGCCATCTTCCGTCCTCCCCCTCGACCGATACCGGCCTCCGTTCCGAGGGTAGCCAGCCCGCAAATAGGGTGCCGACCCCCATCGCGGTGCGATACACACGTGCCGTGACCGACGTGGTGGTTTCCCGGGCCGAGGACTTCGACGACATCGCGGCGCTGCTGGCGCTGGCCTTCCATGGCGACCTCGACCCCGAGGTGCAGGCGCTGGAACGCCCGATCTTCGAGCCGGACCGGTCGCTGCTGGTCCGCGACGGCGGCACCGCGGTGGCGCACGCCGCCGCGTTCAGCCGCGACCTCGCGGTGCCCGGCGCGGACGTGCCCGCGGCGCACGTGACGATGGTCGCGGTCGCGCCGACGCACCGGCGGCGCGGCCTGCTCACCCGGCTGATGCGGCGCCAGCTGCGGGACGTCCGCGACGCCGGCCGGGAGCCGATCGCGGTGCTCTGGGCCAGCGAGGGACGCATCTACCCCCGCTTCGGCTACGGGTCGGCGGCCCCGCGCTACATGCTGTCCGTGGACACCACCGGCCTGCGGCTGCCCGCCCCGGCGCCCGCCGAGGGCAGGCTGCGACTGGACCGTCCGGACGCGCACCGGGACGAACTGGCCCGGCTGTACGAGCGGGTCCGCGCCGAACGTCCCGGCTGGTCCCGGCGCGACGAGCGCTGGTGGTCGTACGTGCTGGCGGACCTCAAGGCGCACCGGGGCGGCGCCACCGAGCGCCGGGTGCTGCTGCACGAGGGCGCCGACGACCTCGACGGGTACGCGCTCTACCGGACGAAGGACAGCTCGTCGGCCACCGGACCGCAGGCCGAGGTGCAGGTCGGCGAGGTGGTGGCGGCGACACCGGAGGCGTACACGGCACTGTGGCGGTTGCTGCTCTCGGTCGACCTGACCCGCCGGCTGTCGTTCCCGATCGCGGCCCTGGACGAGCCGCTGCTGCGGCTGGTGGACGAGCCCCGCCAGCTCTCGCCGCAGCTCGCCGACGCGCTCTGGGTACGGGTGGTGGACGTGCCGGCCGCGCTCGCCGCCCGGCGCTACGCCACCGACGTCGACGTGGTGATCGAGGTCACCGACGAGCTGCTGAAGGAGAACACCGGCCGCTGGCGGCTGGCCGGCGGACGCGACGGCGCGCAGTGCACGCCCACCACCGCGCCGGCCGGGCTGGCGTGTGACGTACGCGCGCTCGGCGAGCTGTACCTCGGCGGCGCGAACCCGTACGCGCTGGCCGCCGCCGGCCGCGTCCAGGAGCTGATCCCGCACACGCTGACCGCGCTGACGCCCGCCTTCACCTGGCACCGCACCCCCTCCCCCATGGAGGTCTTCTGACCGTCCCTCACCCACCCGCACCCCGTCGATCATGAAGTTGGCGGCGCGAACCGTCCGGTTCGTCCCGGCCAACTTCATGATCCCGCGCAAGGGAGCGCGGGTGGGTGTGAGCGGGGTGCGGGGGCGGTACGGTCGGGGGATGGGTGAGGCGGAGCGACGGCGACGACGGCTGCGGCATCACGGCGAGGGCACCCCGGCCGACGCCTCCGGCGCCGACGGGACCACTGCCGGCACCGCCCCCGTACACGACGACGTGGCGCCCCGGTCCCCGCGCGGCGGCCGGCCGGGCGAGCCGGCGCCCCGGGGACGCCGCGCCGCCGCGCCCGCCGAGGAGGGCGAGCGCGGGCTGCGCGGGCTGGTCGGCTCCGGCTCGTCGCAGGTGAGCGTGACAGCCGCGCTGCGGGCACGCGACGCGGCCCGCCCCACCGAGGACGACCTCGCCCAGGCCGAACAGCGGGTGGTGCTCATCCGCCGCAACTGGGTGCCGCGCGAGGAGCTGCCCCGCAACGGGCGGTGAGCCCGGACGTGTCCGCTCAGGCGGGCAGCTCGGGCAGGCGGCGGCTCTGCTCGTAGGCGGCCACCTGCTCGATGCGCCGGCTGTGCCGGGGGTTGCCGGAGAACGGCGTGGTGAGGAACGCCTCGACGAGCGCGGTGGCCTCGTCCAGCGTGTGCTGCCGGGCGCCGATCGCGACGATGTTGGCGTCGTTGTGCTCGCGGGCGAGCTGGGCGGTGTCGACGTTCCAGGCGAGCGCCGCCCGGACGCCCGCGACCTTGTTCGACGCGATCTGCTCGCCGTTGCCGGAGCCGCCGATCACCACGCCGAGGCTGCCCGGGTCACCGACCACCCGGTCACCGGTGTGCAGGCAGAACGCCGGGTAGTCGTCGTCCGGGTCGAAGACGTGCGGTCCCACGTCGACCACCTCGTAGCCCTGCTTGGCCAGGTGGTTGGCAAGGTGCACCTTCAACTCGAAACCGGCGTGGTCGGATCCCAGGTAGACGCGCATACCGCGCAGTCTGACAGGCCCGCCTCCCGGCCGGCGCGCGGGCGGCGACCCGGAGGCGGATTCGTCACACGGTCAGTGCGGCAGCTCGGCCACCACCAGGCCGGCCCGCGCCTTCGGGGTGAACCAGGTGCTCTTGCGCGGCATCTTCTCCCGGGCCAGGTTCACCGCGACGAAGTCGTCGACCGTCACCGGCGCGACGAGCACCGCCAGCTCGGCCCGGCCGGCGTCGACCTCACCGACGAGCCAGCTCGCCGGGTAGTCGCCGCCCACGTACGTGATCCGCTTGTCGCCCGGGTCGAGGCCCAGCGCGTCGCGCAGCAGCAGGCGCTCGACGAGCGCGTGGTCGAGGTTCTCCAGCCGGCCGGCGCCGACGTGCGGCAGCGTCACCGCGTACCCCCGGCCGCCGAGGTAGAGGTGCACGACGCCGCCGGTCGCCGGGACGTCGACCGGCCCGTCCACCGGGGTGATCTCCGCGCCCGCCGCGCGCAGCCGGTCGAGCAGCTCGTCCGGCGTGGTGGTCAGCTCGCTGACCAGCCGGTTGTAGGGCTGGATCGCGACCGACGCGGGCGTGGTGATCACCGCGAGGAAGCGCGGGAAACCGCCGGTCTGCGCGGCCAGGCTGCGGTGGTTGCCGTCCGCGACCACCAGCTCCCCGCCACCGGCCAGCGCGGTCAGCTCGTCCTGCGCCGGGCCCGGCCCGAGCAGCCAGATCGCGTGCGTACGGCCGGACTGGTCGACGTCGGTCGCGGCGGGCGCGCCGGCCGCCTCGGTCGCCGCCGCGAGCGCGGCGTGCAGCTCGTCGCCCTTACCGGTCTGGAGCAGGAGTACGGGCGAGAGCAGGTGACCGAGCGCCTCGGCCAGGGCGACGCGCTCGCGCACCTTGGCGATGAACACGTCCTCGTTGCGGATCACCAGGCCCGGCTCGTCGGCGCGGGTGGAGATCTGGTCGGTGTCGACCATGGCCCACAGCCCGTACGCGCTCTCCTCGCCCGGCGCGCTGATCCGGTAGAGCACCACCACCTGCTCGGCCGGCGTGTAGCTGCCGTCCGCCTTCGCCTCGGCCAGGCGCGCCACCGCGTCGGGCAGCGCGTCGAGGAAGGACTTCCCGAGGCTGCCGGGCGCCCGGTGGGGCATCTCGATGCCCAGGGCGCTGTGCGGATTCGCCTCGACGATGGAGGTGATCTCCGCGTCGTCGGCGAACTCGTCGTAGTTCTGCGCGCCGGTGCCGCCAGTGGTGATCCAGGCCCGGGCGATCGGATGCACGACCGTCATGTCCGCTGACGCTACCCGGGCCCCGATCGGCGCCGCCGCCGGACTCACCCGCTTACCACCAGGTGAAAGGAAGGGCCCCCTCTTAGTGAGTGTTTGAGATTTGGGGTGCGGCGGCGTGTCGGGTTGAGGTGAGGGAAGGCCCTCGGTTAGGTCCGGTGGTGTCGAGCCAACCGTTTCCATACCGAGGGCCTTCTGATGACGTTGTACCCGATCACTGTCACGCCGTCCGCGTCGCCCCGCCGTTATCCGCCGCAGCGGGTGCGGCGGGAACGGGAACGGGCGGCGGTGCGGCGGTATCCCGGTGATCTGACCGATGCGCAGTGGGCGTTGATCGCGCCGCTGGTCACGCCGGTGTCGGTCGGTCGGCGGGGGCGGCCGCCGTCGCATCCGATGCGGGCGATCGTCACGGCGATCTTGTATGTGGCCTGCACCGGTTGTCCGTGGCGGGCCCTGCCGCGGGAGTTCCCGCCCCCGGGGACGGTGTACTGGTGGTTCGCTCGATGGCGCGATGACCACACGTTGATGCGTCTGCACGACCGGTTGCGGGAGCAGTGCCGTACCGCCGCCGGACGGCACGCGCATCCCAGCGCCGGCGCGATCGATTCCCAGTCGGTGCGCGCCGCGGACACCGTGCCCCGATCCAGCCGCGGGTTCGACGTGGCGAAGAACGTCAACGGCCGTAAACGCCACATCGTCGTGGACACCATGGGCCTGCTGCTGGCCGTCATGATCACCGGCGCTCACGTCAACGACCGCACCATCGCCCGTGACCTGCTCTGGCGCACCCGCCTGTTTCACCCCGGCCTGCGCCTGCTCTGGGCAGACGGCGGCTACATCGGCACCCTGAGCACCTGGGCCCGCCAAGCCCTCGACCTCACCGTGCGGTTGGTCCACAAACTCCCCGGACAACACACCTTCGTCGTGCTTCCCCGACGCTGGGTCGTCGAACGGACCTTCGCCTGGATCAGCAAGAAACGCCGCTGCGTACGCGACTACGAACGCCTACCGATCAGCCACGCCGCCTTCGTTACCTGGGCCATGATCCACGTCATGGTCACCCGCCTGGCCCGACACACGAAACCGGCCCAGGCAACCCACACCTGAGCCGGAATCTCAAACACTCACTTAACGCCTCCGGTAGAGGAAGGGCCCCTTCTTAACGCCGGGAAGGGCAGCTCAGGCGGTGGAGTTGCGGTGCCGGCCCGGGGCCGGGCGGCGGGTCGCCGGGGCGGGGCGGGAGCCGGCGTTGAGGCGTACCGTCGTCGCACCGGCGGCGGCGCCGGATCGCGACGGCGCGCGGCCGGGCCGGACGGTCTCACCCGGCGGTGTCATCCGCGAGGTGGCCACCACCCGTGCCACGCCGACCACGATCGGCGGGGCCAGCAGGTCGGCCACCTCGGCCGGACCGGCCGGCCAGTCGCTCTCGGTCACCGACCAGTACGTCGCACCGGAGTCCTCGGTCGCCTGCTGCGGCGCGTCGTCGGACATGCGGCGGTGCTTGGCCATGGGAACGCCTCCAGGAGCTGCCGTGCTGCGGCCCCGCGGGCCGTCGGCTGGGACACCCGGTGAAACGAGCCCCGCACCGGCCCGGTGACGGGCGGCGCGGGGCCCGGCGGCGCGGCGCCCGGGTGCGGGTGGTTACCGCGGGTGTTAACAAGGGGCCCCTCCTCTACCGGAGGCGTTAAGAAGGGGCCCTTCCTTACCGCTCAGTCGAAGATCGGATCCTGCTCCCGGGTGCGCTTCAGCTCGTAGAAGCCGGGGGTGCCGGCGACGAGCAGCACGCCGTCCCAGAGGCGGCCGGCCGCCTCGCCCTTCGGCGCCGGGGTGATCACCGGGCCGAAGAAGGCGACCTGCTTGCCGTCCGGACCCGGGGCGTGGATCACCGGGGTGCCCACGTCGGTGCCGACCGGCCGCATGCCCGCCTCGTGGCTGGCCCGCAGCGCCTCGTCGTACTGGGTGGACTCGGCCGCGTCGGCGAGCGCCGGGTCCAGGCCCACCTCGGTGAGCGCGCCCACCAGCATGTCCCGGCCCAGGCCCTGCTTGCCGAGGTGGATCCGGGTGCCCATCGCGGTGTAGAGCTTCGCCAGCACCTCGGCGCCGTACGCCTGCTCGACGGCGATGCACACCCGCACCGGGCCCCAGCCGTCGCGCATCAGATCCCGGTACTCCTCCGGCAGTTCCCGGCCGTCGTTGAGCACGGACAGGCTCATCACATGGAACCGGATGTCCACGTCCCGGACCTGCTCGACCTCCAGCAGCCAACGGGAGGTGATCCACGCCCACGGGCACAGCGGGTCGAACCACATGTCCGCGGTGACACGTTCGGTCACGGTGTTTTCCCTTCACGACATCGTCGCGCCGGGGATCCGGCGCGGTCACCTCCGATCCTCACCCCGGACCCCGTCGCCCGGTGCCGGAATGAGAGCGTGACCTCGACCACCGAGAGCGGTCCGTGCATGGAAGACTCGGTGCTCGACGGGCCGTCACGAGCGGCCGGGGCAGAACCGGCGCCGCGGGGCGCGGCGAGACGAGTGGGATGGAGACGAACAGTGCCGGGAGTGCGCAACCTGACCCAGGTCGAGGCGACCGAGCGGGCCCGCCTGCTCGAGGTGACCGGGTACGACATCAGCCTTGACCTGTCGACCGCGGTGCAGCCCACCGGTCGCACGTTCCGATCGGTGACCGAGGTCCGGTTCCGCTGCGCCGAGCCGGGGGCGACCACGTTCATCGAGACGGCCGCCGAATCGGTGCGGTCGGCCACGCTCAACGGCGAGCCGGTGGACCTGTCCGGCTGGTCCGCCGAGAAGGGACTGACGCTCAGCGGCCTGGCCGCCGAGAACGTGCTGGTGGTCGACGCCGACTTCGGCTACTCCAACAGCGGGCAGGGCCTGCACCGCACCGTCGACCCGGTGGACGGCGAGACCTACCTCTACAGCCAGTTCGAGACCGCCGACGCGCAGAAGGTCTACGCCTGCTTCGACCAGCCCGACCTGAAGAGCGTCTACACCTGGCACGCCACCGTCCCGGACCACTGGCGGGTCGTGTCGAACATGCCGGTGGTCCGCGAGGAGGCCGCCGGTGAGGGTCTGAAGACGGTGCACTTCACCGTCTCGGAGCGGATGAGCACCTACATCACCGCGCTCTGCGCCGGGCCGTACCACGAGGTGCGCCGCACCCACGACGGCATCGACATGGGCTACTTCTGCCGGGCCAGCATGGCCCCGCACATGGACGCCGACGACCTGCACCTGATCACCACGCAGGGCTTCGACTTCTTCCAGGAGAAGTTCGGCGTGCGCTACCCGCTGCCGAAGTACGACCAGCTCTGGGTGCCGGACTTCAACGCCGGCGCGATGGAGAACTTCGGCTGCGTCACGCACGCCGAGTCGCACTACATCTTCCGGTCGCAGGTCACCGACTTCGAGTACGAGCAGCGCGCCAACACGATCCTGCACGAGCTGGCGCACATGTGGTTCGGTGACCTGGTCACCATGCGCTGGTGGAACGACCTGTGGCTCAACGAGTCGTTCGCCGAGTGGGCCAGCCACTGGTGCAACACGCACGCCACCCGCTTCACCGACGCCTGGACCACGTTCCTGTCGATCCGCAAGAACTGGGGTTACCGGCAGGACCAGCTCTCCTCCACCCACCCGGTCTACTGCGAGATGCCGGACCTGGAGGCCGTCGAGGTCAACTTCGACGGCATCACGTACGCCAAGGGCGCGAGCGTGCTCAAGCAGCTCGTCGCGTACGTGGGCGAGGAGCCGTTCCTGGCCGGCCTGCGCGCCTACTTCGGCAAGTACGCCTGGGGCAACGCCACCTTCGACGACCTGCTGTCCGAGCTGGAGTCGGCCTCCGGCCGGGAGCTGCGCAAGTTCGCCGCCCAGTGGCTGGAGACCGCGCAGGTCAACACGTTGCGCCCGGAGGTGACCATCGGCGCCGACGGCACGTACGAGCGGGTGGTGGTCCGGCAGGAGGCACCGTCGGGCTACCCGACGCTGCGTACCCACCGCATCGGCGTCGGCCTGTACGACCTGACCGACGGCCGGCTGGTGCGCCGCGAGCTGATCGAGACGGACGTGACCGGCGAGCTGACCGAGCTGTCCGAGCTGCACGGCAGGCCGGCCGCCGACGTGCTGCTGCTCAACGACGAGGACCTCACCTACACCAAGCTGCGGCTCGACGAGCGGTCGATGGCCACTGTGGTGCAGCACATCGCCGGTTTCGACTCGTCGCTGGCCCGGGCGCTGTGCTGGACCGCAGCCTGGGACATGACCCGTGACGCCGAGCTGTCGGCCCGCGACTACGTGGCGCTGGTGCTGGCCGGGCTGACCGCCGAGACCGACATCAACCTGGTCACGGCCACGCTGCGGCAGGCGACCACCGCGCTCACCTTCTACGCCGACCCGGAGTGGGCGCCGACCGGCTGGGCCGACCTGGCCCGTACCGCGCGGACCGCGCTCTCGGCGGCCGAGCCGGGCAGCGGCTTCCAGCTCGCCTGGGCCCGCGCGTACGCCTCGTCGGCCCGCTCCGGCGAGGACCTGGCCACGCTGCGCGGCTGGCTCGACGGCAACGGGGTGCCGGAGGGGCTGACCGTCGACACCGAGCTGCGCTGGATGGTGCTCCAGTCGCTCGTCGCCAACGGCGCGGCGGGCGCCGCCGACGTGGACGCGGAGCTGGCCGCCGACCGTACCGCCAGCGGCGAGCGGGAGGCCGCGTACGCGCACGCGCTGGTGCCGACCGCCGAGAACAAGGCCGCGGTGTGGGCGCTGCTCACCGGCCCGGACCCGCTGCCCAACTGGCGCAACCGGGCGCTGCTGCAGGGCTTCACCCACCCGGCGCAGGTCGATCTGACCGCGCCCTACCGGGAGCGGTACTTCGCCACGGTGGACCAGGTGTGGGCGCAGCGCGACAGCGAGCCGGCGCAGGAGTTCGTGCAGCTCGCGTACCCGGCGTACCTGGTCGAGGAGGACACCGTCGCGGCCACCGACGCGTGGCTGGCCCAGGACGGCCGGCCGGCGTCGCTGCGGCGGCTGGTGGCCGAGGGCCGCGACGGCGTGGTCCGCGCGCTCAGGGCGCGGGAGCGGGACGCCCGCAGCGCCTGAGTGAGGCATGCCGGCCGGGGCCGGCGCGGGTGGCAGCCCGCGCCGGCCCCGGCCGTTATCGTGTGCGGAGGAGGTGGACGTGATGGCACAACCGACCCACGAGTGGCGCCCGCCGGAGCGGCCGTGGCAGGAGCAGGACCTGTACGACCTCCCCGAGGACGGAAGCCGCTACGAGATCATCGACGGGAGCCTGCACGTGACCCCACCCCCCGGGTACGGGCATCAACTTCTGGCCGACGAGATCCGATCGGCGCTCCAGGCCACTGCGCCGACCGGTTGGTGGGTCATTCGGGAGGCCGGACTTCGGGCGCCTGTCGCCAATCTCATTCCGGACATCTCCGTGCTGAAGCCGAGCGCTCCCCCGGACGGCTTGTGGACGCACCCCACGGATGTCGCGCTCGTCGTGGAGATCGAGTCACCCAGCAGTCGCCGGTATGACCGGCTGATCAAGCCTCCGCTCTATGCCGAGGCCGGCATCCCGCACTACTGGCGGGTGGAGCGAGCCGACTTCGGCCCGGTGATCTACCGCTACCAACTGGTCAAGGGTGTCCACTACAACCTGATGGGCACGGTCGGGCCGGATGACCCCGTCCAGCTCGACGAGCCGTGGCCCATGCGCCTGGATCCCTCCGCCTGGCCCCGTTGAGACGACGAGAGAGCCCGGCCCGCGCGTGCGCGGGCCGGGCTTCGTCGTGGGTGCGGGCGGATCAGCCCTTGCCGGCGTGACTGGCGAGCTGGTCGAGGCCCTGGATGATGCCGCCGGCCAGGTCGCCGCCGCCGAAGGAGGCCACCATGGAGAGCGCGGCCAGCTTGGCGTACGTGTCCGGGATGCGCTTGCGCGCGTACTTGCCGGTGACGATCTCCAGCTGCCGCTGGTTGGGCGACACCGCGATCAGCACCGAGCGGTCCGGGTCGGCGAGCTGGCGGTGCAGCCGCTCGGCGTGCTCCCGGATCGGCTCGTCGAGGCCGCCGACGTAGACCGAGAAGACCAGGCCGGTGCCCTGGTCGGCGAGACGGAGCGCCTCGTCGATGCGGAGCAGCTGACGGGTCGAGAACGGCCCGTCCAGCACGTCCGGCGGGGTGCCCGTCCCCGTCGTGGGCCGCGCTTCACCAACGGTCACTTGCGCCTCCGGTTCCACCGGCCGGCGCCTCCCGGCCGGCCTGCTCCTGCTTGCGGCTGGTCAACGCCGGCGCCTGCGCCCCGGCGGCCAGCGCCGTTCCGGCCGAGTCGGCCAGCTGCTCCGGACGGCCCAGGAACCAGACCGGAGTGAAGTCGAAGGGCCGGCCCGGCCGGTAGCGCTTGGCGCCGCCACCGTTGCCGCGGCTGCCGACGGCCGCCAGGGCGGCGATCAGCAGCACCGCGGCGGCCGGGATGCCGACGAAGACCACCAACGTCTCGGTAACAGACAATCCCAACGCCCCCAGGCGGAAAGAGAGACCAGGAATGGTGCGGGTCGGGTGGCCGGTCAGGACCGGTCGAGCCCCACCTCACTTGTGATGTTCACGTTAGCGGAGTCGGCGGCCCGCCAGATTGCGGGGTGCTGATCCCATCCGTCACTCCGGTGCTCCAGCTGCGCGGCAGTGGCGAGCAACGTCGCGTCGTCGCCGTACCGGCCGGTGAGCAACACCCCGACCGGAAGCCCGTCGGCGGTCCGTCCGACCGGCAGCGAAACGGACGGATCACCCGTGACGTTGAAGACGGCGCAGTACGGCGAGAAGCGCCGCTGCGCGTCGAAGTCCTCGGCCGGTTCGAGGGCGGCGAACGCGCCCACCGGCGCCTGCGGGCTCGCGAGTGTCGGGCACAGCAGCAGGTCACAACCGGCGGTACGGCGTACGCCACGGCGTACCTGCGCCTGGAGTTCGCCGAGCGCGGCCATCAGCCGGGCCGCGCCGAGCGCCTCGCCGCACTCGCGCAGGAACCGGGTCAGCGGCAGCAGGTCGCCTTCCCGCCCGGCCGGGACCGGGGTGACCGCCAGCGCGTACCAGACGGTCTCGAACAGCGGCCACGCCTCGGGGCCGAGCGGCGCCGGGACGTCGACCACCTCGTGGCCGGCGTCGGTGAGCAGCGCGGCGGCCCGGTCGACGGCGGCGACGCAGTCCGGGTGGACCGGTTCGTCGGCGAGCATCGGCGTGGTGAAGCGGCCGACGCGCAGCCGGCCGGGGCCGGAGGCGCGGGCGGCGCGGGTGACGCCGAGGTACCCGCCGGCGGGCGCGACCGGCGGCAGGTACGGCTCGCCGGGCACCGGGCGGGCGAGCACGTCGAGCAGCGCGGCCACGTCGGCGACGGTACGGCCGATCGGCCCGTTCACCGGCAGCCCGAAGCCGCCGAAGCCGAGCGGCCCGCCGGAGACCATGCCCCGGCTCGGCTTGTAGCCGACCAGGCCGCAGAGCGCGGCCGGGATGCGCAGCGAGCCGCCGCCGTCGGAGCCCTGCGCCACCGGCACGAGCCCGGCGGCCACCGCGGCCGCCGCGCCGCCGCTGGACCCGCCCGCGGTGTACGCGAGGTCCCACGGGTTGCGGGCCGGCGGCGCGACCAGCCCCTCCGAGTAGAGCGAGCAGCCGAGTTCGGAGGTGGTGGTCTTGCCGAGGCTGACCAGGCCGGCGTCGGCCAGGAGCCGGACCACGTCGGCGTCGACCGGCGGGACGAAGTCGGCGAAGGCGGCCGAGCCGAAGGTGGTGCGTACCCCGGCGGTGAGCGTGAGGTCCTTGATCGCGGTCGGCACCCCGTGCAGCGGGCCGCGTTCCTCCGCCGCGAGCGCGTCGGCGGCGCGGGCGGCGGTCCGGGCCCGGTCGGCGGTGACTGTGACGAACGCGCCGACGGTGTCGCCGAGCGCCTCGACCCGGCGCAGGTGGTGCTCGACCAGTTCCAGGCTGGACAGCTCGCCCCGGCGGATCGCGGCGGCCTGTTCCAGCGCGGTCAGGTCGTGCGGCTCGGCCATGCCGTCCATCCTGCCGGTCCGGCGGCCGGGAGGCCGGGCGACACGTCCGTCAGCGGCCGAGGAACCGCAGCGCGTTGCCGCCGAGCAGCGCGTCCCGCTGCCCGTCGGTGAGGAAGTCCGCCCGGTGCACCACCTGGCCGACCGGCCGTTCCCCCAGCGGGTACGGGTAGTCGCTGCCGAGCAGCACCCGATCGGCGCCCATGGTGTCCACCAGCAGCCGCAGCGCGGCCGGTTCGAAGACCACCGAGTCGACGTGGAACCGGTCGACATAGGAGCTGGGCGGTGCGCTGGACGCGCCGCGTACCAGGTCGCCGCGGCGGTGCCAGGCGTTGTCGGCGCGGCCCAGCCAGAACGGGAAGCTGCCGCCGCCGTGCGCGAAGCAGATCCGCAGCGTCTCCGGCACCCGGTCGAACACGCCGCCGAGGATCAGGGCGAGCACCGACAGGTGCGTCTCGGCCGGCATCCCGGTGAGCCAGCGTGCCATCCACCGGTCCAGCCGGGGGCCGCCGGGCATGTCCCACGGGTGCACGAACACCGGCGCGCCGACCTCGGCGCAGTGGGTCAGGAACTGCACGACGCCCTCGTCGTCCAGATCCCGGTCACCGACGTGGTTACCGATCTCCACCCCGGCGTGCCCCGCCGACAGGCAGCGGTCCAGCTCGGCGCAGGCCGCGTCGGGATCCTGCAACGGCACCTGGCAGAACGGCACCAGCCGGCCGCCACCCGCGGCGGTGACCTCGAGCGTGAGGTCGTTGAAGATCCGGGCCACCTTGACCGCCTGGTCGGCCGGGCGGTCGTAGCTGAAGAACACCGGGGTGGGCGAGACGACCTGCACGTCGACGCCGTCGGCGTCCATGTCGGCCAGCCGGGTCGGCGCGTCCCAGCACTGCGCGCCGACCGGGCGGAACTCCGTCTCCCCCACCATGATCATGGCGGCGTGCTCGGAGTCCACCCGCAGCCAGGGCCAGCCGGACCCGCCGCACGCCGCGGCGAGGTCCGGCCACCCCTTCGGTACGACGTGCGTGTGCACGTCCACGACCGGCACGCGTCAGCCCTTGCCCGGGTGCAGCGCGCCGCAGTTGCCGCAGGTGCGGGCCTTCTCGTCGGCGTAGAACGCGGCGAAGACCGGGGGCAGGTCGGCAGCGATGTCGCGGACCTGCAACTCCACCTCGTGCACCTTGTGGTGGCACTCGCCGCAGTACCACTGGAACTTCTCCAGCGTGCCCTCCTCGCGGACCCGCTCGATCACCATGCCGATCGAGCCGGCCTCGGGACGCTGCGGCGAGTGCGGGGTGTTGCGCGGCAGCATCCACATCTGACCCTCGCGCACGTGCACCGTACGCGGACCCTCGGGCAGCATCAGGTTGATGTGCATGTTGCCCTTGACCTGGTAGAAGAACTCCTCGTACGGGTCGACGTGGAAGTCCGTGCGCTGGTTCGGCCCGCCCACCACCATGACGATGAAGTCGTCGCTGCCGGGCAGCATCTCCTTGTTGCCCACCGGAGGCTTGAGCAGGTGCTGGTTCTCGCCGATCCAGCCGGAGAAGCTGAACGGCTCGGCGATCTCACTCATGGGGACCTCCCGACGGAAGTAGGGCGACTGCCTGCATCTCGATCAGCAGATGCGGGTGCGGAAGCTGGTGCACGGCGACTGTGGTCCGGGTCGGCCCGGTGGCGTCGAAGAACTCCGCCCACACCTCGTTGTAGCCGCCGAAGTCGTTCATGTTGACCAGGTAGCTGGTGACCTGCACCAGGTCGCTCAGGTCGGCGCCGGCCGAGCGGAGCAGGTCGCGGATGTTCTCGACCACGGCCCGGGTCTGCTCCCGGATGTCCAGGTCGGTGGTGCCGAACTCGTCCACCGACACCCCGGCGAACGTGTTGTCCGGCCGGCGCGACGACGTGCCGGAGACGAAGACGAACCCGCCGGCCACCTTGACGTGCGGAAACGCGCCCCGCGGCACGGCCTTCCCGGCCACCACGCGGGCGGTCGCCGGGTCGCTTTCCGTTCGCGACTGCGGGGCTCGCAGACCCGGCTCACTCCTCGCGCTCACCGGGCCGCTTTCCGTTCGCGACTGCGGGGCTCGCAAACCCGGCTCACTCCTCGCGCTCACCGGGCCGCTTTCCGTTCGCGACTGCGGGGCTCGCAAACCCGGCTCACTCCTCGCGCTCACGAGAGGGCCTTCAGAGAGGCGGAACCCAGCTTCTCGACAGTGGCGCGGACGTGCGCACCGGGGCGCAGCGGCACCGCGGCGGTGGCCGCGCCGGCCAGGAACACCCAGCCCTTGCGCAGCCGGACGCCGTGCCGGCCGGCCAGTCGCAGCCCCTCGTCCAGCGCGCGGCGCGGGTCGCCGAGGATGGCAGCGGTCGAGCCGACCTGCGCCACCCGCCCGTCGATCTCCAGCAGCACGCCGAGGTTGTCCAGCCCGTCCGGCACCGGCGACCAGGGCCCGACCACGAACGCCGCGGCCGAGGTGTTGTCGGCGATCACGTCCGGCAGGGAGAAAGTGAAGTTCGCGTACCGGGAGTCGATCAGCTCGATCGCCGGGGCGACCGCGCGCACGGCCCGCGTGAACGAGCCGACCGGTTCGCCCGGGTCGGGCAGCCGGTCCAGCAGGAACGCCACCTCCGGCTCGACCCGGGGGTGGATGAAGTCGCCGACGTCGACGCTGCCGCCGTCCGGCACCCGCATCACGTCGGTCAACCGGCCCCAGATCACCTCGTCCACGCCGACCTGCGCCATCTTGGCCTTGCTGGTGAGCCCCATCTTGAGGCCGACCAGCCGCTCACCCCGGTCGAGGCGGCGCTTCACCAGCGCGGTCTGCACCGCGTACGCGGCGTCGACGTCGAGGCCGGTCTCGGCGGCGAGCTGCGGGATCGCGGTGGCGTCGTCGGCCGCCGCGCCCAGCTTCTCCGCGATGCCGGCGATGTCCGGCCCGATCATGCTGCGCCACCTTTCGTTCGCGACTGCGGGGCTCGCAAACCCGGCTCACTCCTCGCGCTCACCGGTTCTCCTTAGCCGCCAGGTCCAGTGCCACGTCCACGATCATGTCCTCCTGGCCGCCGACCATCCGGCGACGGCCCAGCTCGACCAGGATCGAGCGGACGTCCACGCCGTACTTGGCCGAGGCCCGCTCGGCGTGACGCAGGAAGCTGGAGTAGACGCCCGCGTACCCCAGGGAGAGCGTCTCCCGGTCGACCTGGACCGGACGGTCCTGCAACGGGCGGACCAGGTCGTCGGCGGCGTCCATCAGCGCGAACACGTCGCAGCCGTGCTTCCAGCCGTGCAGCTCGGCGACCGCGACGAAGACCTCCAGCGGCGCGTTGCCGGCGCCGGCGCCCATGCCAGCCAGCGACGCGTCCACCCGGACGGTCCGCCCGGACGGCGAGCCGAGCGGGCCGTCGCCGAGGATCCGGCCGTGCTCGACCGCCAGCACGCTGTTCGCCACACCCAGCGACAGGTTGTGGTGCGCGTGGATGCCGATCTGCGTCTCCGGCGCCAGCACCTGCCGGTACGCGTCGACCCGCTGCGCCACGTCGGACATGAGCAGTCGCCCGCCGGAGTCGGTGACGTAGACGCAGTGCGCCCCGTACGACTCCATCAGCTTGGCCTGCGCGGCCAGCCCGGCCGGGTCGTTCAGGTGCGACATCATCAGGAACCCGGAGACGTCCATGTCGTTCTCCCGGGCCCAGGCGATGTGCTGGGCGGAGATGTCCGCCTCGGTGCAGTGGGTGGCGATCCGGACGCTCGTCACGCCGAGCGCCTTGGCCGCCTTCAGGTCGGCGATGGTGCCGATGCCCGGCAGCAGCAGCGTGGTCAGCCGCGCGGTGGTGAGCACCTCGGCGGCGGCGGCGATCCAGTCCGCGTCGGCGGCGGCGCCGTGCCCGTAGTTGACGCTGGAACCGGCCAGGCCGTCGCCGTGCGCCACCTCGACCGCGGCCACGCCGGCCGCGTCGAGCGCGGCGGCGATGGTACGCACCTGGTCGACCGTGTAGCGGTGGGCGATGGCGTGCATGCCGTCGCGCAGCGTCACGTCCTGGATGTAGAGGTCGGTCATCGCGCACTCACCTCCGCGCGCAGCGCCACCAGCCGCTCCGCGGTGCGCAGCGCGGCCGACGTCATGATGTCCAGGTTCCCGGCGTACGCGGGCAGGTAGTGCCCGGCGCCGGAGACCTCCAGGAACACCGACACCTGCAGGCCGGTGAAGTGCCGGCCGAGCACCGGCGCGTACGTGTCCACGCGGTCGAACTGCACGTCCTGCTTGAGCCGGTAGCCGGGCACGTACTCCTGCACGGCGGCCACCATGTCGGCCACCGAGGCGGCGATCTTCACCCGGTCGGCGTCGGCGTCCGGGCACAGGCAGTAGACCGTGTCGCGCATCAGCAGCGGCGGGTCGGCCGGGTTCAGCACGATGATGGCCTTACCGCGCTCGGCGCCGCCGACCACCTCGATGGCTCGGGCGGTGGTCTCGGTGAACTCGTCGATGTTGGCCCGGGTGCCGGGCCCGGCGGACTTCGAGGCGATCGAGGCGACGATCTCCCCGTACGCGACGGCTGTGACCCGGCCGACCGCGTGCACGATCGGCACCGTGGCCTGCCCGCCGCAGGTCACCATGTTGACGTTCGGCTCGCCCAGGTGCTCGTCGAGGTTCACCGGCGGCACCACGTACGGGCCGATGGCCGCGGGCGTCAGGTCGACCACGGTACGGCCGTGCGCCCGCAGCACCTCGTCGTGACGCTTGTGCGCGCCGGCCGAGGTGGCGTCGAAGACGAGCTGGACGTCGGCGAACTCGGGCAGCGCCACCAGCCCGTCGACGCCCTCGGCGGTGGTGGTCACACCCAGCCGGCGGGCCCGGGCCAGGCCGTCCGAGGCCGGGTCGATGCCGGCCATCGCCACCATGCGCAGACCCTCACCGAGCCGCAGCACCTTGATCATCAGGTCGGTGCCGATGTTGCCCGACCCGAGCACCGCCACTCCGACAGTCATGAGGTGGTCTCCTTCGAGAAACAGGTACGCACCGAACCGAGCCCGGAGATGCGCGCCTCGTACGCGGCGCCGGGCGTGACCGGCACCATCGGGCCGAGCGCGCCGGAGAGCACCACGTCGCCGGCCCGCAGGGGGTCACCGGCGCGGGCCATCGTGCCGGCCAACCACTGCAACGCGTGCAGCGGATTGCCGAGGCAGGCCGCGCCCGCGCCGACCGAGACCGGCTCACCGGCGTGCTCCAGCACCATGCCGCACAGCCGCAGGTCCACGTCGGCGAGCCGCCGGGGCGCGGTGCCGAGCACGAACAGCCCGCTGGAGGCGTTGTCCGCCACCGTGTCCACGATGGAGATGTCCCAGTCGGCGATCCGCGAGTCGACGATCTCGATGGCCGGCAGCACGTGGTCCACCGCCCGGATCAGGTCGACCGTGGTGACCCGCTCGTCCGGCAGGTCCGCGCCGAGCACGAAGGCGATCTCCGCCTCCACCCGCGGCTGGAGCAGCCGGTCGATCGGCACCTCGACGCCGTCACCGACGGCCATGTCGTCGAAGAGCACCCCGAAGTCGGGCTGGTAGACGCCGAAGCTCTCCTGCACGGTCCGCGACGTCAGGCCGATCTTCGCGCCGACGCGGCGGTGCCCCTTGCCCAGGCGTTGCCGGGTGTAGACCTGCTGCACCTGGTACGCGGCCTCGATGTCGCCCTCGGGCAGCAGCCGGCCACGCAGCGGCGGGCAGGGCTTCCCGTCCTGCCGGGCCACTGCCAGTTCCCGGTTGGCGGCCTCGATGTCCACGGTCATGGCGGCTCCTCGCTTACGTCGCTGGGGATTCCGGCCATTCTGCCCACCACGCGCGCCCGCGCCAGCCTTCGCGCTCATGCTGAGCCACCCTTCGTTCGCGACTGCGGGGCTCGCAACACCGGCTCACTCCTCGCGCTCACGTCAAGTCCACGCAGACGTTGGTCAGCTCGGAGTAGAAGTCGAGCGAGTGCACGCCGCCCTCGCGGCCCACTCCCGATGCCTTCACCCCGCCGAACGGGGTGCGCAGGTCACGCAGGAACCACGTGTTCACCCAGACGATGCCGGCGTCGAGCCGGGCGCCGGCCCGGTGCGCCCGGCCCACGTCCCGCGTCCACACCGTCGCCGCCAGGCCGTAGGCGGTGCCGTTCGCCAGCGCGTACGCCTCGTCCTCGTCGTCGAACGGCGCGACGTGCACCACCGGGCCGAAGATCTCCTCCTGGTTGGTACGGGCGTCCGCCCCCAGACCGGTGAGCACAGTCGGCTGCACGTACGCCCCGCCGTCGCGGGCGTCGCCGAAGCGCGGCGCGCCGCCGCCGGCGCGGACCTCCGCGCCCTCGGTACGGGCCAGCGCGTAGTGGCCCAGCACCTTGTCCCGGTGCCCGTGCGAGATCAGCGGCATGTTCACAGTCGCCTCGTCGTCCGGCCAGCCGTACGCCAGCTCGCCGGCGCGCTTGGCCAGCCGCGCGGTGAACTCCTCGAACACCGGCCGCTGCACGTAGATGCGCTCGGTGCACAGGCACACCTGGCCGCCGTTGGTGAAGCTGGACCGCACCGAACCGGCGACCGCCGCGTCCAGGTCGGCGTCGGCGAACACCAGGCCGGCGTTCTTGCCGCCCAGCTCGAAGCTGACCGCCTTCACCCCGTCGGCGGCGGCGCGCATGATCGCGCTGCCGGTCGCCGACTCGCCGGTGAACGTGATCGCGTCCACGCCCGGGTGCCGGGTCAGGTGCTCGCCGGCCGAGCCGGGACCGAAGCCGTGCACCAGGTTGAACACGCCGTCCGGCACGCCCGCCGCGGCCATCACCTCGGCCAGCAGCGTGGCGGAGGCGGGAGTCTCCTCGCTGGGCTTGACCACCACGGCGTTGCCGCAGGCCAGGGCCGGGGCGACCTTCCAGGTGAGCAGCAGCAGCGGCAGGTTCCACGGCACGATGACAGCGACCACGCCGATCGGCTTGCGGACCGCGTAGTTCAGCGCCCGGCCCCCGGCCGGGGTGACTGTGGTGAACGACTCGGTGGGCGCGGTGGCCACGATCTCGGCGAACGCCCGGAAGTTGGCCGCGCCGCGCGGGATGTCGAGCGTCCGGGCCTGCGAGATGGCCTTGCCGGTGTCCGCGACCTCGGCGGCGACCAGGTCGTCGAAGCGCCGTTCCAGCTCGTCGGCGACCCGGCGCAGCACCTCGGCGCGTTCCCGCTCCCCCATCCGGCCCCACGGGCCGCGCAGCGCCGACCGGGCCGCGGCGACCGCGTCGTCCACAGTCGACTGCGACGCCTCGGCCACCTCGAACACCGGCTCGCCGGTGACCGGGCTGCGCTTGGTGAACCGGGAACCGGCGTCGACGAACTCGCCGCCGACGAAGTTGCGGAGCAGTCCGGGGCCGTCCGGCGCGTGGCCGGTCATCAGCCGGGGATCCCAGAGCGTCATCGCCGCCTCCCCAGCGCCGCGCGGACACCGCCGGCCAGCAGCGCGACCGCGCCGGCCGCGACCGCGCCGACCACCGCGTACTGCGCGCGCACCCGGCGGCGCACCTGCGCGTACGGGGTGGTGGAGAAGGAGACCAGCTCGTACTGGGAGACGTAGCGGCCGGGCAGCGCGCGTTCCAGCGCGTGCTCGACCTGCTTGCGGGTGCGGAACACCGGCGAGGCGACCTTGTCCCGCATCTCCACGAAGTTCGCCAGCGCCATCCGGGCGATCGCCTCGGCGTTGTCCTGGCGGCGGTGCTGGAACAGCGGCAGCGCGGCGGCCCACTCGTCGTCGCACTCGTCGAGGCAGCGGTCCAGTTCGACCACGTCCTCGAACGCGCAGTTCGCGCCCTGGCCGTAGAACGGCACGATGGCGTGCGCGGCGTCGCCGATCAGGCCGACCTTCCCGGCCACCTGCCACGGCGTGCAGCGCACCGTGCCGAGCACACCGACCGGGTTGTGCTGGTAGTCGTCGACCAGGTTCGGCGCGAGCGGGACCAGGTCCGGATAGTGGGTGGCGAAGAACCCCTCGATCGCCGCCGGGCTGCTCAGCGACGCGAAGCTGCGCGTGCCGTGGGTGGGCCAGAACAGCGTGCAGGTGAAGGAGCGGTCCGGGTTCGGCAGCGCGATCATCATCGAGGTGCCGCGCGGCCAGATGTGCAGCGCGCCCGGGTCGAGCGCGAACTCCCCGCCCAGCGGCGGGATGGTCAGCTCCTTGTAGCCGTAGTCGAGGAAGTCCAGGCTCTCGGTCAGGCCGCCGTACGCGAGCAGTTGCCCGCGCACCGCGGAGCCGGCGCCGTCGGCGCCGAGGACGACCGAGGCGGTGGCGGTGACCTTGCCCTGCGGCGTCTCGAACGTCATCTCGCCGCCGAGCGGGTCGAGCCCGACCAGCCGGTGGTCGAACGCGACGCGCACGTTGGGCAGCGCGGCGGCGGCGTCGAGCAGCGCGTTGTTCAGCGCGCCCCGGCTGATCGAGTTGATCGCCCGGTCCCCGGAGCCGCTGTACGACTGGAACTCCGGCTCGCCCTCGACCGGGTGGATCATGCGGCCGCGCATCGGCAGCGCGTCCGCCATCACCTCGTCCTCCAGGCCGATGCGGCGCAGCGCGTCCAGGCCGCGCTCGGACAGCGCCAGGTTGATCGACCGGCCCCGCTCGGCGGTGCCGGTACGCGGGTCGGGCCGCCGCTCGTAGAGGGCCACCGGGTAGCCGCGCCGGGCCAGGTAGCAGGCCAGCAGGCAGCCGGCCAGCCCGGCGCCGACCACCGCGATCTCGTCGCGCTCGCTCACCGGCTCACTCCTCGCGCTCACGATCCCTCCTTCTCGACAGTCGCCGCCAGCGCCTCGGCGACCCGCCAGCAGTCGTGGTACGTGGAGTAGAGCGGCACCGGCGCGAACCGGACGATGTCCGGCTCCCGGGCGTCGGCGATCACGCCGTGCTCGTGCCGCAGCCGCTTGGTCAGCTCGTTCGCGCTTCCGACGCCGATGCGGACGGAGAGCTGGCAGCCGCGGCGGGCCGGGTCACGCGGGGTGACCACGGTGAGCGGCCGGCCGGGCGTCACCTCGTCGAGCAGCTGCTCCAGCCAGGCGGTGAGCCGCAGGCTGCGCTCGCGCAGCGGCGGCATGCCGACGGAGTCGAACAGCTCCAGCGACGTCCGCACCGGGCCCATCGCGAAGATCGGCGGGTTGGAGATCTGCCACGCCTCGACGGTGGCCGGCGGCCGGGACACCGGGGTCATCTCGAACCGGGTCGCCGCCTCGGTGCTCCACCAGCCCTCGAAGCGCTGGATCGACGGGTCGCCGAGGTGCCGCTCGTGGACGAAGACGCCGCCCAGCGCACCCGGCCCGGAGTTGAGGTACTTGTACGAGCACCAGGCGGCGAAGTCGACGTCCCAGTCGTGCAGCGCCAGCGGCACGTTGCCGGCGGCGTGCGCCAGGTCCCAGCCGACCACCGCGCCCGCGGCCCGGCCGGCGGCGGTGATGGCGGGGATGTCCATCAGCTCGCCGGTCAGGTAGTTCACGCCGCCGAGCATCAGCAACGCCACCGTGTGGCCCTCGCGGGCCAGGAAGTCCAGGACGTCCTCGGTGCCGAGCGTGTCGGAGCCGGGGCGCGGCCTGAGGCGTACCACTGTGGTGTCCGGGTCCAGGCCGTGGAAGCGGGCCTGGCTGCGCACGGCGTAGCTGTCCGAGGGGAACGCGCTGTCCTCGATGACGATGCGGGTGCGTTCGCCGGCCGGCCGGTAGAAGCCGACCATCAGCAGGTGCAGGTTGACCGTGAGGGAGTTCATCACCACGGTCTCCGCGGGGAGCGCGCCGACCAGGCGGGCGGCCGGTGCGGTCAGCAGCTCGTGGTACGGCAGCCAGGGCCGCTCCGACTCCAGGTGCCCCTCGACGCCCAGGCGACTCCAGGCGTCCAGGTCGGCGAGGAGTTCGTCCCGGGTGGCCCGCGGCTGGAGGCCGAGCGAGTTGCCGGCCAGGTACGCCGTGTCGGGGTAGCGCCCGCCGTCGGCGGGCGGGATGTGGAACAGGTGCCGGTGGCCGGGGTCGGCGGCGTCACGGCGGAGGGCTTCGCTCTCGGGGGTGTGCATGCTGTTCTCTCTCGTCACATCGCGGTGCGGGCCGACCACAGCTCCGGGAAGACCACCCGGGCCATGCTGCGCTGCAACCATGCCAGTCCGGCGGAACCGCCGCTGCCGACCTTGGCGCCCATGGTGCGCTGGACGGCCTTGACGTGGTTCCAGCGCCAGTCGCCGAACTCCTCGGCGATCTCGGTCAGCGCGTCGCCGAGCAGGCGCAGGTGGTTGTCCGGCCCGTTGTCGCCGTAGATCCGGACCCAGGCCGCCTCGATCGCCGGGTGCGCCTCGTGCTCGGCGTTCACGTCCCGGGACAGCAGCTCGGCCGGCACGTCGAAGCCCTTGCGGGCCAGCAGCGCCACCACCTCGTCCCACAGGCTCGGGGTGGCGAGCGCGGCGGTCAGCTCGTCGTACACCTCGGTCTGCCGGCGGAACGGACGGATCAGCGCCCGGTCGCGCAGGCCGAGCAGGAACTCCAGCTGCCGGTACATGGCGGACTGGAAGCCGGAGCCCTCGCCGAGCCGGTCGCGGAAGCGGTTGAAGTCGGCCGGGCTCATCCAGCGCAGGCCGTGCCAGGCGGCGTTGAGGCCCTCCAGGTGCAGGGCGGCGCGGCGCAGCGGGGGCAGCGCCTCCCAGATCCGGTCCTCGCGCAGCTCGCGCTTGGCGTGCCGCAGCTCGTGGCAGGTCAGGCCGAAGTACAGCTCCATGATCTGGCTGACCATCAGGAAGGACATCTCGCCCGGGTCGTCGCTGAGCGGCTCCTGGAGCCGGTGCAGCGTGCTGGCCCGCACGTACGCGTCGTACGGCACGCGGTCGGCGAACTCCAGCGTCGGCTCGCCGCCGTTGCGTGCCGCCCGAGCCGCCCGTTCCTGGGGGGTTACCGGGCGCACCGCCGTCGTCTGTTCCACAGTCGTTCTCCGTCCGTGCGCGGGGTAGACGTCATGATCCCGCTGGTGGGCGGCCGAACGGAATGCCTGTTCAACGGCGGTATGGTGGTCTCACTTCACGAACCGAAACCATCTCGCGTCGCCGTCTTTACGGAAGGAAGGTCCGCGCGTGGACGACATGGACTGGGCGCTGCTGCGCGAGCTCCAGGCCGACGCCCGGCTCTCGTACAGCGAGTTGTCCCGCCGGGTCCACCTGTCGCCGCCCGCGGTCGCCGAGCGGGTACGGCGGCTGGAGGAATCCGGCGTGATCACCGGCTACCACGCCCACGTCGACCTCACCCGGGCCGGGCGCACAGTGCTCGCGCTGATCCGGATGTCCTGCTACGGCGCGCGCTGCATCCTCAACGACCCCGACGTCGCGGGCTGGCCGGAGATCATGGAGATCCACCGGATCACCGGGGACGCGTGCAGCATGCTCAAGGTCGCCGCCACGAACATGGGCGAGTTCGAGGAGGTCATCGACCGCCTCGCGCCGTACGGGCAGCCGTCCAGCACGATGGTGCTCTCCACCCCGCTGTCCTGGCACCCCGTGGTCAAGGCGCCTCGTTAGCTTCCCCCGCCCTCCGGGAAAGCAGGCGCCGCTGCCCGTCAGTGGGTCCGGCGCACCGTCGCGCCGGGAGGGGGGAACCATGCGAGGGCTCCTGTCAATTCGCGCGTTGTCGTCCGTGCTGGGCCTGCTCGGCCTGGTCGCGGCGTTCGTCCTGACCACCGCGCCGCCGGCCCGGGCCGGGGAGAACGTGTTCATCGAGGTGACGCCGAACAGCGTCCAGGCCGGTTCCCGGGTGAGCCTGCGGGCCGGTTGCGACAACAGCAACAACCGCCAGGCGCAGGTCACCTCCGACGCCTTCGGGCGGGTGACGCTGCGGCCGGACAACGGCTTCCTCACCGGGTCGGTCACCGTGCCCGGCAACAAGGCGCCGGGCGACTACCCGGTGAACCTGGACTGCTCCAACGGCAACACCGCCTCGACCATGCTCACCGTGCTCAACATGGCGCAGCCGAGCAAGGGACCGGCGACCGGCGGCGGTGGCACAGCGGGTGGCCGGGGTGCCGGCTCGCTGCTGCTGGTGGGTGGTCTGGTCGCGGTGGCAGTGGTGGCCGGTGTGAGCGCCCGCCGCAAGACCGGCGGCCGCGCCTGACGAGAGGTGCCGCAATGGCCCGCTCATCACGCCGCCGGGACCGTACCGGCCCGGCGGACCGCACCCGCCGCGCCGCCGCCCGTCCCGGCCGCCGGTTGCCGCAGCGCGCCTCACGGCTCCGGGCCGCGCTGCGGCTGACCGCCGGGGCCGCGCGCCGGTTCGCCCACGTCGCCGGGCACGCGTTCTCGGCCAGCGTCGCCACCGCCGACCCGCGGTCCCGCCCGGTCCCGGGCCGCGCCGCCGGGACCACCACCCGCCGGTACGCCCCGAGCCGCAGCCCGGGTGTCCCGGTGCTCGTGGTGGCGAGCGTGATGGCCCTGATCGTGGCCATGCTCGGCGTGGAACGGGTGACCGGCGCCAGCGTGCTGCCGGACCGCGTCGTCGCCGGCCTGCGCCCGCCGCCGAAGAAGTTCCCGGTGCTGCCGGCCAGCCCACCGACGGACCTGAGCATCGGCAAGCTCGACCTGCGCGCGCCGGTGCACCGGGTCGGCATCGCGCCGGACGGCAGCATCGCCGTGCCGGACGTGGAGCGGGCCGGCGAGGTCGGCTGGTACGACCAGGGCCCCACCCCCGGCCAGTACGGCCCGGCGGTGCTCGTCGGGCACGTCGACACCACCTCCGGTCCGGCCGTCTTCCACGGGCTGAGGGAGCTGGACGACGGCGACCGGATCGAGGTGACCCGCGAGGACCGCTCGGTGGCGGTGTTCGAGGTGACGTCGATCGAGCGGTACGGCAAGGAGAAGCTGCCGGTGGAGGACGTCTACGGCGACTTCAGCCGGCCCAACCTGCGGCTGATCACCTGCGGCGGGCGCTGGGTGGGCGGCGAGACCGGGTACGCGGACAACCTGGTCGTCTACGCCTCGCTGGTCAAGGCGCGCTGAGCGGGCCGGTCAGGCCGCCTCGGGCTCGGGCTCGCGCAGGTCGAGCCAGTCTGCCCAGCGCGGGTCGGGGGCGCGGTGCCCGAGCACCCGCCAGGCGGCTCCTTTGGGCGCGGCCGGCAGGTGGTGCAGCCGCCAGCCCAGCTCGGCCGGCGTCTTGTCGCCTTTGGTGTGGTTGCACCGCGCGCACGCGGCGACCACGTTCTCCCAGGCGTGCCGGCCGCCCCGGCTGCGCGGGAAGACGTGGTCGATGGTCTCCGCCGGCCCCCGGCAGTAGGCGCACCGCCACCCGTCGCGGGCGAACACGGCCCGCCGGGACAGCCCGACGTGGGTGCGGTACGGCACCCGGACGTAGCGGGTCAGGCGTACCACCGAGGGCACCGGTAACGCGTTGCGCGCGCTGTGCAGGATGCCCTCGCCGTCGGCCACGCAGACCGCCTTGGCGGAGAGGACGAGGATCGCGGCACGACGCACCGACACGACGCACAGGGGCTCGTAGGTGGCGTTGAGAACGAGTGCACCGGAGCCCGCCGTGGGTCGTATGTCAGGCATCGTGCTCACCCTCCCGGTCCAGCCGCTCCCGCCTCGTCTGCGCCGGAGCCGCCCCGCGGACAGCGCGGCACGGCTCCGACGCCGGCCGGATCACCGACGTCCGTTGCGCCAATAGTCCCTGATCGCGCCCCGGATTGCACGTACTAATCCGGGCTACCCCCTCCGGTAGCGACACTTCGCCGAGGTGGCGGTGTCCACCGCCCGTCACCGGTGCGGTACGAAAGCAGGGTGAACGTCTCCGACCTGATCTCCGCCCTGCTGTCGGCCTTCTCCGACCGGCGCCCGGACTGCCAGGGCAGCAGTTCCTGCGAGTTCCTGTACCGGCTCACCGGCTCCGCCTGGTTCGCCGAGAGCAGCTACTGGATCCTGCTGAAGCCGCTGCGGGTCGCGTTGATCCTGCTGATCGCGGTGGCCGCCCGCTGGGCGCTGCACCGGACCATCAACCGGCTGGTGCGGACGACCGCCAACGGCGCGGTGCCGACCATGCTCCGCCCGCTGCGCGAGCGGATCCCCAGCGCCGCGGCCGACCCGGACCAGTTCGTGCCGGAGCGGCGGCGGCAGCGGGCCGAGGCGATCGGGTCGGTGCTGCGCAGCATGGTCACCGCGTTCGTCTTCGGCATCGCGCTGCTGATGGTGCTCAAGGAGTTCAGCTTCGACCTGGCCCCGCTGCTGGCCAGCGCGGGCATCGCCGGCGTGGCGCTGGGCTTCGGCGCGCAGAGCCTGGTCAAGGATCTGATCGCCGGCCTGTTCATGCTGATCGAGGACCAGTACGGCGTCGGCGACACCGTCGACCTGGGCGAGGCGACAGGCGTGGTCGAGGCGGTGGGACTGCGGGTCACCACGGTCCGGGACGGCCGCGGCGTGCTCTGGTACATCCGCAACGGCGAGATCGTCCGCGTCGGGAACAAGAGCCAGGGCTGGGCGCTCGTCGTGGTCGACCTGCCGATCGGGTTCGCCGGCACCGAGGAGGCCACCGCCGTGCTGCGTACCGCGGCGGCGTCGGTGGCGCTGGACCCGGAGCTGGCGCCGAGCATCGTGGAGGAGCCGGAGGTTCTGGGCGTCGAGCAGATGACAGTCGACGGCGCGGTGATCCGTACCGTCGTCAAGACCACCGCGGACGGGCAGTTCGCGGTCGGGCGCGAGCTGCGCCGCCGCCTCGCGGAGGCGCTGGAGAACTCGGGGATCGTCGCGCAGATCGCGGCCGCCCGGCTGTTCCCCGGCCTGCCGGTCCAGCCACCGGCGCCGCCCGCCGCCGAGGGTACGGGCACCGGCGGACCCACCTGAGCCGCCGGACGAGCCGGACTATTTTCCGGGGGTCGCGCGCCGCGCGGCCCCTCGGGTATCGTCCGTTCGTTCAGTCGGAGATGCGACGATCAATCCGTTCGCCCTAGCTAGTTGTCAGACGATCGGGCAGAATCCGGTGCACACGCTCCACCGGGGAGCGTGCTCGTGTCCTCGCTGATCGGTTGATCTGACGACGGTTCCCGGTCGGGCCATCACAAGTGGTCGACCAGGAACGATGGAGGCGACGGTGTCCGACGCGCGACCCGCCCGGGAGGGCCCGGCCACCTTCCGGGACGTCTTCGGTCAGTCGGAGTTCCGCGCCATCTTCGCCGCCAACACCCTCTCCTGGGTGGGTGACTACCTGGCCCGCGCCGCGGTCACCGTGCTCGTCCTGCGCGAGACCGACTCGGTCGCGCTCTCCGCCGCCGCGTTCGCCGCCAGCTACCTTCCCTGGCTGGTCGGCGGCCCGCTGCTCTCCGCGCTCGCCGAGCGGCACCGCTACCGGCGCGTCATGGTGGTCTGCGACCTCCTCCGGATGGCGCTGATGGCGCTGGTCGCGATGCCCTGGATGCCGACCTGGTCGGTCTTCGCGCTGATCTTCCTGGCCACGCTCGCGAACCCGCCGAGCCAGGCGGCGCGGTCGGCGCTGATGCCGCACATCCTGACCGGGGACCGGCTGGTCGTGGGCCTGTCCGCGTTCACCAGCGCCGGCCAGGCCGCCCAGGTCGTCGGCTACCTGATCGGCGCCACCGTGGCGGCGCTCAACCCGAACACCGCGCTGCTCGTCAACGCCGTGACCTTCGGCGTGTCGGCCGCGCTGGTCCGCTTCGGCGTACGCGAGCGGCCCCCGGCGATGACCGAGGTGCACCGCAGCCACCTGCTGCGGGAGACCGTCCAGGGCTTCCAGATCGTCTTCGAGCGGCCGGTGCTGCGCGCCATCGCGGTGCTGGTGTTCAGCGCGATGCTCTTCTCGATCGTCCCCGAGGGCCTGGCCGCGGGCTGGGCCGCCGACCGGACCGACGGCCGGATGGACGCCGGCACCGCCCAGGGGTTGATCATGGCTGCCGTCCCGGTCGGATACATCCTCGGCGGGCTGACCATCAGCCGGCTCGTCGGCCCGGAGCGGCGGCTGACGCTGATGCGACCGTTGATGATCATCGCGCCGGCGACACTCGTACCCGCGCTGTTCAACCCGCCGCCGACTGTGGTGGCGCTGCTGGCCGCCGGGTGCGGCTTCGCCGTCGCCGGGCTCGTCCCGGTCGCCAACAGCCTGTTCGTGCAGGCACTGCCGGACGGATTCCGGGCCCGGGCGTTCGGCGTCATGGCCAGCGGCACACAGATCATCCAGGGCGCCGCGGTGCTGGCCACGGGCGCGCTCGCCGAGCGCTTCTCGGTCCCGTCGGTGGTCGGCGTGTGGAGCGCCGCCGGGGTGCTGATCATGACCGTGGCGGCACTCGCCTGGCCCCGGTCGCAGGTGATCCACGAGGCGATCGAGGCCGCCCGCGCCGAGTCGGCGACCGGCCCCGGAACCGCGCACGCGCACTCGCGCGTCCCGCGCCGGGTGACCGGAACCGCGAGCACGGCCGGCACCGGCACGCGGTGACGTGATCCGCGCCGCCCGGCGGGCGGGCGCGGGCGCCGGGCCGCACCTGGCAGGATGGAGGCGTGACTTCCCCAGGCGAGTCGATGAACGTCTTCGAGGCGATCGGCGGTGAACCGGCGTTCCGCAAGCTGGTGGACGAGTTCTACGCCGGTGTCGCCGACGACCCGCTGCTGCGGCCGATGTACCCGGAGGAGGATCTGGGCCCGGCGGCGGACCGGCTGGCCCTGTTCCTCATCCAGTACTGGGGTGGCCCGCACACCTACTCGGAGCAGCGCGGGCACCCGCGGCTGCGGATGCGGCACGCACCGTTCCGGATCGGCGCGGCCGAGCGGGACGCCTGGCTGCGCCACATGCGCCGGGCGGTGGACACGCTCGACCTGCCGCCGCAGCTCGCCACCGCGCTCTGGGACTACGTGGAGCGGGCCGCCTACTTCATGGTGAACGTGATGGAGGATCCGGCCGCCGGCTGAGCCCGGCTCAGAGCAGGGCGCCCTCGTCGTGCAGCCAGTCGACGAACGTCACGGCGACCGCGGCGCCGCAGTCGAGCATCTCGACGAGCAGCGCGTCGTGGGCGCCGGCGCCGAGCGGGACCTGCAGCTCGGCGTAGATCGGGAGCTGACCGCGCTCGGTCGGGTCACCGATGTACGCCTTGCAGAAGCGCCGGGTGTGGTTCCACTCGTTCACCACGCGGTAGGCCCGGTCGGCCCAGTCCGGCGGGACCGTCGCGTGCGGACGGGCCCGCATCACGAGGATCTCGTCCTCCGGGCCCTCCAGCGCGACGAGCACGGCGTGCCGCTCCCACATGGCCAGCAGGTTGCCGTCGCCGTCGGCCAGATAGCGGACGTCCAGCAGGTCGAGCGCGTCGCAGACCCGGCTCAGGGTGACCGGCGCGACGGTGGCCGGCATGTCCGCGAGGACCGGCCGCTCGGGTGGCGCCACGTCGTCCCCCGGCTGGCGAGGGGTCGGTGGGCCGACCCGGATGGTGTCATCCACTGTGGTCCCGCTTCGAGTCTCCGGCTCCCCGCCAGCGGCGGAACCAGGGCGCCATGACCACCACGGCATCGCTCGCGCACCTCACTCCCCAGCGGATCCGGACGCCTACGGTGCGTTGGATCCGAGGATGGACGGTACCCGGACAGACGGCGTGAGGCATCCCCCCAACGGCCGCCCCAAACCGGAAGGACGACACGGGGTCACCCGTTCGGGTGACCCGTCGTCGGCCTGAGTGCAAGATCGGCGACGGTACGCGACCAGGCCGCCCCGAACGGTCCGACGAGTCCGACCCATCGGCCAGCCGTCCGCACCTGAACGTCGTCCGCGCCGGCGCCGAGGAAACCCATCCGGACCAGGGCCTGCACCAGCCGCTGCGACACCTCAACGGGTGTGCGCGGCGCCTCGTCCGGGGTCACCACCACGGCGACGTGGTCCAGCAGAGCGTCCCGCAGCACCCGCTGCCCGACCGCGCGGCCCGCCACACCGTGCGTGGCCGCCTCGCGCAGCGTCCCGGCCGCCGCCTCCGCGATCCGGCGCAGCTCGGCGCCGGGCAGCGCCTCCACCGCCCGGCTCGCGGCCGGTGGGAGCTGCCACCGCCAGCCGTCGTCCCGGCGTACCGGAAGCGCCGCGCCGCCGGCGGAGAGCTCGGCCAGCAGCTCCCCCGCGGCGACCGTGACGTCCCCGGGAGCGGTGCCCGGCACGGTACGGACCACGAGCACGCCCCACGGCAGCCGCGCCCAGAGGGCGGTACGGCCCGCGCCCGGCACCGGCCGCAACCGGACCACAGTGGCCGGGTCGAACCGGACCAGCCGGGCCAGGAAGGCCCCGGCGTCGGCCGTCCCGGTCAACCCGTGCCCGGTCACGCGCTCAGCCCCGGCGCGTAGCGGAGCAGGAACGCCCGCTCCTCCGGCGAGATCCGGCGCGGGCGCTGCGCCGTCAGGTCGAACGGCACCAGCAGCGACCGGGCGGTGCCGGCCAGCGTGTCGCCGTCGTACAGCTCGTACGCGACCCAGAACGAGGCGGCCTTGATCTGGTCCACCCACAGCTCGATCCGTACCGTCGGGGCGGCCTCCGCGCTGGCCCGGCCGAGCGCGTAGTCGACCGGGCGCAGGTAGTCGACCTCGTGCCGGCGGATGACCACCCCGTCGGCGAACGAGCCCACTCCCCACGCCCGGCCGCCGGCGAACATCATCGCCACCCGGGCCTCCTCGTAGAGCGTGAGGAAGCGGGCGTTGTTGACGTGGCCGTACGCGTCCAGGTCGGACCAGCGCAGCGCGCAGTGGTAGACGAAGCGGTCAGTCACGGGTGAGCTTGCGGTAGGTCACCCGGTGCGGCCGGGCCGCCTCGGCGCCGAGGCGGTCGACCTTGTTCTTCTCGTACGCCTCGAAGTTGCCCTCGAACCAGAACCACTTGGCCGGGTTCTGGTCGTCGCCCTCCCAGGCCAGGATGTGCGTGGCGACCCGGTCCAGGAACATCCGGTCGTGGGAGATGACCACGGCGCAGCCGGGGAACTCCAGCAGCGCGTTCTCCAGGCTGGACAGCGTCTCCACGTCCAGGTCGTTCGTCGGCTCGTCGAGCAGGATGACGTTGCCGCCGATCTTGAGCGTCAGCGCCAGGTTGAGCCGGTTGCGCTCGCCGCCGGAGAGCACCTTGGTCGGCTTCTGCTGGTCCGGCCCCTTGAAGCCGAACGCGGCGATGTACGCCCGGGACGGCATCTCGACCTTGCCCACCATGAGGTGGTCGAGTCCGTCGGAGACGACCTCCCAGACGGTCTTGTCGCTGTCGAGGCCCTGCCGGTTCTGGTCGACGTACGACAGCGAGACGGTCTCGCCGACCCGGACCGAGCCGCTGGTCGGCTGCTCCAGCCCGACGATGGTCTTGAACAGCGTGGTCTTGCCGACGCCGTTCGGGCCGATGATGCCGACGATGCCGTTGCGGGGCAGCGAGAACGACAGGTCGTCGATCAGCACGCGGTCACCGAACGCCTTGGTCAGGTTCTGCGCCTCGATGACAGTGTTGCCCAGACGCGGGCCCGGCGGGATCTGGATCTCCTCGAAGTCGAGCTTCCGGGTCTTCTCCGCCTCGGCGGCCATCTCGTCGTAGCGGTCCAGACGGGCCTTGGACTTGGTCTGCCGCGCCTTGGCGTTCGAGCGGACCCACTCCAGTTCCTCGGAGAGGCGCTTCTTCATCTTGGCGTCGCGGCGTCCCTCGACGGAGAGCCGGGCGGCCTTCTTCTCCAGGTAGGTGGAGTAGTTGCCCTCGTACGGGTAGGCCCGGCCGCGGTCCAGCTCCAGGATCCAGTTGGCCACGTTGTCCAGGAAGTACCGGTCGTGGGTGATCGCCAGGACGGTGCCGGCGTACTTGGCCAGGTGCTGCTCCAGCCACTGCACGCTCTCCGCGTCCAGGTGGTTGGTGGGCTCGTCGAGCAGCAGCAGGTCCGGCGCCTCCAGCAGCAGCTTGCACAGCGCCACCCGGCGGCGCTCACCCCCGGAGAGCTTGGTGACGTCGGCGTCCGGCGGCGGGCAGCGCAGCGCGTCCATCGCGAGTTCGAGCTTGGAGTCGATGTCCCACGCGTCGGCGGCGTCCAGCTCCTCCTGGAGCTTGCCCATCTCCTCCATCAGCTCGTCGGTGTAGTCGGTGGCCATCTGCTCGGCGATCTTGTTGAACCGCTCCAGCTTGGCCTTGGTCTCGGCGACCGCTTCCTCGACGTTGCCGAGGACCGTCTTCTCCTCGTTGAGCGGCGGCTCCTGCGCGAGCATGCCGACGGAGTAGCCGGGCATGAGCCGGGCCTCGCCGTTGCTGGGCCGGTCCAGCCCTGCCATGATCTTGAGGAGGCTGGACTTACCGGCGCCGTTCGGACCGACCACCCCGATCTTGACACCCGGCAGGAAGTTCAGCGTCACGTTGTCGAGCACGACCTTGTCGCCGTGCGCCTTGCGCGCCTTGTCCAGGACGTAGATGAACTGGGCCACGGTGCGGGCTACCTCCGTCGGTTGCGATCACGGGCTTGTCGGGTGCGGGGCGCCGGCGTCGATCTCCGCCTGCCGCCGCCGGCCGGGAGCCGGCCGCGCGCACGCCGCCGTCAATCCTGACAGGTACGGACCGCAACGCCCACATCACCCCACCCCAGGGGTACGGCGGCGAGCCGCGTTGCCAGCGCGGGTATGACCGAATAGCCTTGGCGTATGACCAAGAAGATCGCCGTGAGCCTGCCGGACGACGTCGCGGAGCGGCTGGCCAAGGAGCCGAACGTGTCCGCCTTCGTGGCGCGCGCCGTGCGTCGGCAGATGGCCGGCGAGCAGACGCGGGTGCTGCTCGCTCGCGCCGGTGTCACGATCACCGACGAGGACGTGGCCCGGGCCCACGTGGAGATGCAGCAGATCACCGCGAGCATCACGCCCGAGCTTCGTGAGCAGGCCACCCGGCTCCAGTCGGAGGTGCTGGCGGCCAGGGCGAAGGCGCGGCGGTGACGCAGTTCGGCCTGGCGCTCGACACGGCCGCACTACTGGCCTACGCCTCGGGCGCCAAGGACGTCGGTGCGAGGATCGCCGAGGCCGCCGACTACGCGCGTGACGTGCTGGTGCCCGCCCTCTGCCTGGCGCACGCGCATCAGCAGGCCACGGCCGCCCAATGGGAACTTCTCGAATTGCTCGCCGCGCTGCCGCAGGTGCAGATCACCCGCGTGGAACCGGATATGTGCGCCTATCTCGGTGGCTGGTCGCGTCGCATGACCGGGCGGATGGATCTCGCGCAGCTGGCCATGGAGGCCGCCGCCAACCCGCTCGTGCCGATCGTGACGGACCGGCGGGAACTGCTCGGTGAGGTGCTGCCGAAGGAGTGGCCGATCATCGACCTCTGAGCCGCGGGTGTCGACAAGATCACGTGATGGGTTCGGCGGTTCTGGGACGGGTAGGTAACTCCGGCACGGGGGATCAGACGCCGCAGCTACGCTCAGTACGCTCATCGCGGTGGACCCGTCAGTACCCGGAGGTGGCCGATCGTGACCGTCCGTAGCTCCTTTGTCGTAGTGGCCAACCGCCTGCCGGTCGACGAGGTGAGCACACCCGAAGGGCGGCAGTGGCGGCGCAGCCCCGGCGGGCTGGTGACCGCGCTGCACCCGGTGCTGGCCGAGCACCAGGGCACCTGGGTGGGGTGGGCCGGCGGCACCGGCGCCGCGCCCGAGCCGTTCGACCTGGAGGGCATCCGCCTGCACCCGGTGCCGCTGAGCGCCGAGGAGCTGGAGCGCTACTACGAGGGCCAGTCGAACGCGACGATCTGGCCGCTCTACCACGACGCGGTGGAGACGCCCGCCTACAAGCGGCGCTGGCGCGAGGCGTACCGGCTGGTGAACGCCCGGTTCGCGGAGGCCGCCGCCGACGTGGCCGCCGAGGGCGCCACGGTCTGGGTCCAGGACTACCAGCTCCAGCTCGTACCGGCGATGCTCCGCGAGCTGCGGCCGGACCTGCGGATCGGCTTCTTCCTGCACATCCCGTTCCCGCCGATCGAGCTGTTCATGCAGATGCCGTTCCGCACCGAGATCCTGCGTGGACTGCTCGGCGCGGACCTGGTCGGCTTCCAGCAGCGGCTGGCGGCGCAGAACTTCGTCCGCCTGGCCCGGCACCTGCTCGGCCTGCGCTACGAGGGCCAGATGATCCAGGTCGACGGCCGGCAGGTGAAGGCGGGCGCGTTCCCCATCTCGATCGACACCAAGGAGATGGAGCGGCTGGCCGAGGATCCGGCGATCCAGGCCCGGGCCAAGCAGATCCGCGAGGAGCTGGGCAACCCGAAGACGATCATCCTGGGTGTCGACCGGCTCGACTACACCAAGGGCATCGAACTCCGGCTGAAGGCCTTCCGAGAACTCCTCGCTGACGGAAAGTTGACAGTTCCTGACGCGGTTATGGTGCAGGTCGCCACGCCCAGCCGCGAGCGCGTGGAGCACTACCAGGCACTTCGGGTGAAGGTGGAACGCGAGGTTGGCCGGATCAATGGTGAATTCGGCCGGGTCGGCGTGCCTGCCGTGCATTATCTGCATCAGTCGTACAGTCGCTCCGAACTGGCCGCGATGTACGTCGCGGCCGACGTGATGATGGTGACCCCGCTGCGAGACGGAATGAATCTGGTGGCCAAGGAGTACGTCGCATCGCGCGCCGACCAGGGCGGCGCGCTCGTGCTCAGTGAGTTCGCCGGCGCCGCGACAGAGCTGCGCCAGGCGTTCCTGTGTAATCCGCACGACCCGGACGCGGTGAAGGACGCGTTGCTGCGGGCCGTGCATGTCGAAAAGCCCGAAGCCCGCCGCCGGATGCGCGTCATGCAGCGCCATCTGCGCAGCCACGACGTGGGCCACTGGGCCAAGTCGTTCCTCAGCGAGCTCGGCGTCGGAGATACGGAGGCTGCGTGACCTCGCCCGCCCCCGCCGCCCACGGCGGCGTGCTGGATCCCGAACTGCGTGCCGCCATCGGCCGTATCGCCCGGGTTCCGCAACTCCTGGTCGCCTGCGACTACGACGGCACACTGGCGCCGATCGTCGAGGATCCCAGCAAGGCCGTGCCGCTGCCCGAGTCGGTGGCGGCCGTCCGCGCGCTCGCCGCGCTGCCGCAGACGAGCGTCGCCGTCGTCTCCGGCCGCGCGCTGCGCGACCTGGCCACGCTCTCCCGGCTGCCCAGCGAGGTGCACCTCGTCGGCAGCCACGGCTCGGAGTTCGACATCGGCTTCGTCGAGCGGCTCACCCCCGAGCTGATCGCGGTCCGGCACCGGCTCCGTGAGGCGCTGCGCGAGATCGCCGCCGAGCATCCGGGCATCCGCCTGGAACGCAAGCCGGCCAGCGTGGCAGTGCACACCCGCGGCGTCGACCCGCACGTCGCCGCCCGGGCCGTCGAGGCGGTCCGCAACGGCCCCGCGACCTGGGAGGGCGTGACCGTCACCCAGGGCAAGGAGGTCATCGAGCTGTCGGTGGTCGTCACCAACAAGGGCACCGCCGTCGACCAGCTCCGCACCCAGCTCGCCGCGAGCGCGGTGCTGTTCATCGGCGACGACGTCACCGACGAGAACGCCTTCGGCAACCTGACCGGGCCGGACGTCGGCATCAAGATCGGTCCCGGGGAGACCCGGGCCGACTACCGGGTGGCCGAGCCGATCGAGGCGGCCCGGGCGCTCGGGCTGCTGCTGGAGACGCGGCGGCACTGGCTGTTCGGCGAGCGGGCGGTGCCGATCGAGCGGCACTCGATGCTCGCCAACGGCCGTACGGTCGCGCTCGTCACGCCGGAAGCCAAGATCACCTGGCTGTGCCACCCGAAGCCGGACTCGGCGGCGATCTTCGCCGACCTGGTCGGCGGCAGCCCGGCCGGGCACTTCACTGTCGGCCCGGAGCGCGGCGGCATCCCGCTGGGCCAGCGCTACCGCAGCAACACCATGACGGTCGAGACCCGCTGGTCCGGCCTGACCGTGACCGACTGGCTCGACCTGCCGGTACAGGAGACCACGCCGGACGACCCGGCCGTGGTCAGCGGCGACTCGACACTGGTCCGGGTGCTCAGCGGCACCGGGCGGGCCCGGGTCGAGTTCGCGCCGCGCCCCGAGTTCGGTCAGGTGGCGGTGCAGCTCCAGCCGCTCGACGACGGCCTGCTGGTGCTCGGCTCCAACGAGCCGGTCGCGCTGCACTCCCCCGGCGTCGAGTGGGAGGTCACCAACGACGCCGGGTACGAGACCGCGAAGGCGGTGGTCGACCTGTCGGCGGCCGGCGGCCAGGCCGTGCTGGAGCTGCGCTTCGGCACGCAGAGCCTGGAGCCGCACCGGCTGCCGCTGCACGAGCGGCAGGCCGCCGCCGAGCAGCCCTGGAAGGAGTGGGTGGCCTCGCTGCGGCTGCCCGCCACCGCCCGGGACCTGGTCGCCCGCAGCGCGCTGACGCTGCGCGGCCTCTGCCACGAGCCGACCGGCTCGATCCTCGCCGCGGCCACCACGTCGCTGCCGGAGGAGCTGGGCGGCGTCCGCAACTGGGACTACCGCTACTGCTGGCTGCGGGACGCCGCGATGACCGCCCGCGCGCTCGTCGACCTCGGCTCGACCGAGGAGGCCGAAGGGCTGCTGCGCTGGATCGACGGCGTGGTCGAGCGCACCGGCGGGCACCCGGAGCGGCTGCACCCGCTCTACACGGTGGACGGCTTCGAACTGGGCGCCGAGGCGGTCATCGACACGCTGCCCGGCTACGCCGGCTCCCGGCCGGTACGGGTCGGCAACCTCGCCAACCACCAGCTCCAGCTCGACGTCTTCGGCCCGGTCGCGGACCTGATCGCGGCCGTGGCCGACGCCCGGGGCTCGATCCGCGACGACGAGTGGCGGGTGCTGGAGAACATGGTCGAGGCGGTACGCCGCCGCTGGCACGAGCCCGACCACGGCATCTGGGAGGCCCGCCTCCCCCCACGGCACCACGTCTTCTCCAAGGTCATGCTCTGGATGACCGTGGACCGGGCGCTGCACGTGGTACGCCGGCACGGCGGCGAGGACCGGCCGGAGTGGGTCGAGCTGCGCGACCGGATCGCCGCCAACGTGCTGGAGCACGGCTGGCACCCGGAGGCCGAGGCGTACAGCGTCGCCTACGGCTACGAGGAGATGGACGCCTCGTCGCTGTGGATCGGCATCTCGGGGCTGCTCGCCGGCGACGACCCGCGCTTCCTCTCCACCGTGCTGAAGATCGAGGCGGAGCTGCGCAGCGGTCCGGTCGTCTACCGGTACCACTGGGACGACGGCCTGCCCGGCCGGGAGGGCGGCTTCCACATCTGCACGTCGTGGCTGATCGAGGCGTACCTGCGCACCGGCCGCCGCAGCGATGCCGAGGAGCTGTTCACCCAGATGGTCGACACGGCCGGGCCGACCGGGCTGCTGCCGGAGCAGTACGACCCGCTGGCCGAGCGCGGGCTGGGCAACCACCCGCAGGCGTACAGCCACCTCGGCCTGGTCCGCTGCGCCCTGCTGCTGGACAACATGCTCAAGCAGTGACCCGACCGGGGCGGGGGACCGCAGTCCCCCGCCCCGCCCTCCGCGATCTTGCACTTGCCGCCCCGGCAAAGGGGCTATGACGGGCAACCCTCGGGCACCAAGCGCAAGATCGACGGCATCAGGCGGGGGCGGCGGGGTTCAGGGCGTGGACCACGTCGCCTACCACGACTATCGCGGGTGGGCGTAGCGCGGCGGCCTCCACGTCTGCGGCGACAGTGCCCAGCGTGGAGCGCAGCGTGCGCTGGGCGGCCGTGGTGCCCTCCTGGATCACCGCTGCCGGGGTCTGCGCCGGCTTGCCGTGCGCGATCAGGGTCGCGGCGATCGCCGCCAGGTTCTTCACGCCCATCAGGATCACGAGCGTGCCGCGCAGCCCGGCCAGGGCGTCCCAGCGTACGAGCGACCCGGGCGCGTCGGGCGCGAGGTGCCCGGAGACCACTGTGAACTCGTGCGCCACGCCCCGGTGGGTCACCGGCACCCCGGCCACCTCCGGCACCGCGATCGCGCTGGTCACACCGGGTACGACCGTGACCGGCACGCCCGCCTCGGCGCAGGCCAGCAGTTCCTCGCCGCCGCGGCCGAAGACGTACGGGTCGCCGCCCTTGAGCCGCACCACCGTCTTGCCGGCCCGCGCCCGGTCCACCAGGATCTGGTTGATCTCCTCCTGGGCACGCGACGGCCCGTACGGGATCTTGGAAGCGTCGACCAGCTCGACGTCCCGGCGCAGCTCGTCCAGGAGCAGGCCGGGCACGAGCCGGTCGGCGACGACCACCTCGGCCTCGGTGAGCAGCCGCCACCCCTTCACGGTGATCAGCTCCGGGTCGCCCGGTCCGGCGCCGACGAGCGCGACGCGCCCGCCGGTGTTAAGAGGGGGCCCTTCCTCTACCTGAGGCGTTAATAAGGGGCCCTTCCTTGCGCCCAGCAGATTTCGCACGGCGTCGCGGACGCCCATCGCGCGGCGCGGGTCGCCGCCGCCGAGGACCGCCACGGTGACCGGGCCGTGCCGGGTCACCGCCGGGGTCCACGCGCTGGCGGCCGTCCGGTCGTCGGCGCGGACGCAGAAGATCCGCCGCTCGGCCGCGGCGGCACTGACCGCAGCGGCGGCGGCCCGGTCGTCCACCGCCACCTGGACGAGCCACGCGCCGTCCAGGTCACCGGGGGCGAACCGGCGCGGCTCCCAGTGCAACCGCCCGGCGTCGGCGTACGCGCGCAGCGCCGGGGTCAGTTCGGGCGACACCAGCAGCACGTCCGCACCGGCGTCGAGCAGCGCGGGCACCCGCCGGGTGGCGACCGCTCCCCCGCCGACGACGACCACGCGCCGCCCGCCCAGCCGCAACCCCAGGGGGTACGGGCTAGGCGGCGTCGGCCCGGTCACTTCTCCGCCACCCCGGCGGAGTCGAACGTCGCCACCTCGTGCAGTACCCGGACCGCGCCGGTGACCACGGGCAGGGCGAGCAGCGCCCCGGTCCCCTCGCCGAGCCGCAGTCCCAGGTCGATCAGCGGCTCCAGGCCGAGGTGCCGCAGCGCCGCCGTGGCGCCCGGCTCGGCGCTGCGGTGCCCGGCGACCATGGCGCACACCGCGTCCGGCGCGAACGCGGCGGCGGCGAGCGCGGCGCTCACCGCGATCACGCCGTCGAGCAGCACCGGCACCCGTCGCGCGGCGGCGCCGAGGATCAGGCCGGCCAGCGCGGCGTGCTCCAGCCCGCCGACCGCTGCCAGCACGCCCAGCGGGTCGGCCGGGTCGGGCTCGTGCCGGGCCAGCGCGGCCCGCACCACAGCCACCTTGCGGGCGTACGTCTCGTCGTCGACCCCGGTGCCCCGGCCGGTGGCCGCCTCCGCGTCCACGCCGGAGAACGCGGCGATGAGCGTGGCGGACGGGGTGGTGTTGCCGATGCCCATGTCGCCGGTGAGCAGGATGCCCGCCCCGGCGTCGATCAGCTCACCGGCGACCCGGATGCCGGTCTCGACGGCCGTGCGTGCCTCGTCCCGGGTCAGCGCGGCGGTGACTGTCATGTCCCGGGTGCCGGGGCGTACGTTCGCGGCCACCAGGCGCGGCCCGGCCGGGTCGGCGGACTCGGCGCCGGGGATCGGGGTGGCCACGCCGACGTCCACCACCGTGACCGAGGCGCCGGCCTGGCGGGCGAACGCGTTGACCACCGCGCCGCCGGCCAGGAAGTTGGCGATCATCTGGGCGGTGACCTCCTGCGGCCACGGGGTCACACCCTGGGCGTGCACGCCGTGGTCACCGGCGAAGATCGCCACCGCGGCCGGCTCGGGCAGCGGCGGCGGGCAGGCGCCGGCCAGCCCGGCGAGGCGTACCGAGAGCGGCTCCAGGGCGCCGAGCGAGCCGGCGGGTTTGGTCAGCCGCCCCTGCAACTCGCGGGCCGCCGCCATGGCGGCCTCGTCCAGCGGCCGGATCGCCGCGACTGTGGACTCCAGCATCATGCCTCCAGGATCCGTGCCAGCGTCTCGATGAACGCGTCTGTGGTGCCCGGGTCGCGCACGGCGATCCGGAGCCAGTCCGGGCCGAGCCCGGGGAACGTGTCGCCCCGGCGTACCGCCCAGCCGTGCGCGCGCAGCCGCTCACGTACCCCGGCGGCGCCGGCCACGTGGATCAGGACGAAGGCGGCGGCCGGGCGGCCCGCCACGCGTACCCCCGGCAGGCCGGACAGACGGGCCACCAGGTGGTCGCGGTCGGCGGCGAGTTCGGCGGCGATGGCGCGTTCGGCCGCGACGGCGGCCGGCGCGGCGCAGGCGGTGGCGGCGGCGAGCGCCGGGGTGGAGACCGCCCAGAGCGGCTGCGCGGCGGCGAACCGGGCCAGCAGCGCGGCGTCGCCCAGCAGGTAGCCGATCCGCAGCCCGGCCAGGCCCCAGGTCTTGGTGAGGCTGCGCACCACGACGAGGCCGGGCAGGTCGCGGCGGGCGGCGAGCGACTCGGGCTCGCCGTCGACGCCGGGCGCGGCGGTGGTGTCGGCGAACGCCTCGTCGACCACGAGCACCCGGCCGGGACGGGCCAGCGCGGCGATCGTGTCCGCCGGGTGCAGCACCGAGGTCGGGTTCGTGGGGTTGCCGATCATGACCAGGTCGGCGTCGTCCGGTACGCGGGCCGGGTCCAGTCGGAAGCCGTCGGCCGGGTCGAGCAGCAGCCGGTCCACCCGGTGCCCGGCGGCGCGCAGCGCGGCTTCCGGCTCGGTGAACTGCGGGTGCACCACCACGGGGCGGCGGACGCCGGACAGCGCGCGGGCGATCAGCACGAAACCCTCGGCGGCGCCGGCGGTGAGGAGTACCTCCTCCGGGGGTCGCCCGTGCCGGTGAGCGACGGCGGCGCGGGCCGGCGCCGGGTCCGGGTACGCGGCCAGGTCGCCCAGCGCGGCGGTGATCGGGTCGGCCAGCCAGTCCGGCATCGGGGCGCGGCGCACGTTGACCGCCAGGTCCACCAGGCCTGGGGTGGCCTCGGCGTCCCCGTGGTGGCCCAGGTCGGGCTCGTCGAGCGCAGTGGCGCTCCCGGTCGGTGCTGCGGGCATGTCCGCGATCCTGCCGGGTAGCCGCCGCCCGGGACAGCGCATCCCGGCGTGGGTCGCGTCACGGTCCGCCGGTTTATGAGTTCTTCTCATTTCCGAATCGGAAATGTCATAGCTTGACCCCGTGAGCAGTCGTCCCCTTGCTTCCGCTGGCCGTCTCGTTCCCCTTCTCCGCGCCGGGCTGATCGCCGGCATCGTGGTCGCCGCCGCCCTGTACCCGCTGGTCGCCGTCACCGGCATCGGGGCCAAGGCCACCGCGCACGCGATCGAACAGAAGACGAACATCCTCAAGACCGCGCTGCCGGCCGAGACCTCGTACCTCTACGCGCCCGACGGCAAGACCGTGCTGACCATGTTCTACGAGGAGTACCGGCAGTACACCAAGATCGAGAACATGTCGCCGAACATCCAGCAGGCGATCGTCGCCGCCGAGGACAACCGCTTCTACCAGCACCACGGCGTCGACCCGAAGGGCGTGGCGCGTGCTTTCGTCTCCAACGCCCGGTCCGGCGGCGTCTCCCAGGGCGCCTCGACGATCACCATGCAGTACGTGCGGATGGCGCTGCGGGACAGCGCGACCACGCCCAGGGAGGTCCAGGAGGCGACCCAGCAGACCAGCCTGCGCAAGGTCAAGGAGATGCGCATGGCGATGGACATCGAGAAGCACCTGAGCAAGGAGCAGATCCTGGAGCGCTACCTCAACTCGGCCTACTTCGGTCACCGCGCGTACGGGATCTACGCCGCCTCGCAGATCTTCTTCTCCAAGACCCCGGCCACGCTCACCCCGGTCGAGGCGGCCACGCTGGCCGGGCTGGTGAAGTCGCCGTCGGAGTACGACCCGATCACCTCGGACCAGAAGGACGCCACCGGCCGGCGCAACTACGTGCTGAACAACATGGCCCGCCTCGGCTACCTGTCGCCTGATGCCGCCGCCGCGGCGAAGGGCCAGCCGATCAAGCTGAAGCTGACCAACCCGCCCAACGACTGCGCCGCGATCGACGGCGGGCACCGTAGCTGGGGCTTCTACTGCGACTACCTGAAGAACTGGTGGAGCTCGCAGCCCGCGTTCGGCGAGAACCGGCTGGAACGGATGGACAAGCTGCGCCGCGGCGGCTACCGGATCGTGCTCGCGCTCGACCCGAAGACCCAGGCGGCGGCGGAGAAGAACGTCGGGGCCAAGGACAACACCGGCAGCCCGTTCGCCAACGGGATCGTGGTCGCCGAGCCCGGCACCGGGCGGATCAAGGCGATGGCGGTGAACCGGAACTACTCGCTCGACCTGGCCGAGAACCCGAACAGCTCGAACCCGGAGGCCGGCCCGAAGGTCAAGGCGAACTATCCGAACACGGTGGCGCCGCTGCTCGGCGGCGGGACGCTCCCGGGCTACCAGGCCGGTTCGACGTTCAAGATGTTCCCGATGCTCGCCGCGCTCAACGCCGGGATGCCGCTGTCCACCACGTACGACTCGCCGCACACGTACAAGTCGGCCGTCTACGACGGGTGGGCCCCGTCCAACGCCAGCGGCGCGATGACCGGCCGGCAGACCATGTGGTCCGGGTTCGGCAAGTCGGTGAACACCTACTTCGTCCAGCTGGAGGAGAAAGTCGGCGCGGACGCCGGGGTGCGCCTGGCCGAGCAGCTCGGGCTGCGCTGGCGTACCGACGTGGACAGGGAGCATGCGTCGCCGGGGAAGGCGAAGAAGTGGGGCGCGTTCACGCTCGGCGTCTCCGACGCCACCCCGCTGGAGATGGCGAACGCGTACGCCGCCATCGCCGCCGACGGACGCTACTGCGAGGCCATCCCGGTCAACGCGATCATGAACCGGGACGGCACGCCCGCCACGTACACGACGGCGGGCGGGGTGCAGCGGGAGATCGCCAAGCCGCGGTGCCGGCAGGTGGTGAACGCCGACGCGGCCCGCGCCGCCACCGACGCGGCGCGCTGCCCCACCGGCGACACCCCGGCCAAGGGGAGCTGCGGCGGCTGGTCGACCGCCGACAGCGTGCGGGGTACGGTCGGCCGCCCGGTCGCCGGCAAGACGGGTACGACCGACAGCACCCGGTCGGCGTGGTTCGTCGGCTACACGCCGGAGCTGGCGGCGGCGAGCTTCATCGCCGATCCGGACAACCCGTTCAACGCGGTGGGTGACGGGCAGGCCCAGATCCCGGTGAACGCGGTGGCGCAGACCTTGCGGGACTCCCTGAAGGGCCAGCCCACCCGCCAGTTCACCCCACCCTCAGACCAGATAGTCGGCTGACCCCTGCCCACCCAACCCACCCCAACCCTGATCCGCCCGGGGGTGCGCCCGGGTAGTTGATCAAGGAGTTTGCGTCCCGGATCGCCCGATCCGCCGACGCGAACTCCTTGATCGACGTTGTGAGGGCGGGTGGGGCGCAGGGGGAGGGTCAGCGGAGGTCGGCGGCTACGAACGACCACAGTTCCAGGTCGACCCGGGCGCCGCGGACGAAACCGGCGTTGCGCAGCAGGCCCTCGTAGCTGAAGCCGGCCTTCTCGGCGACCCGCCGGGACGCCACGTTGCCGGCCGCCACCCGCAGCTCCACCCGCTGGAACCCGTGCTCCAGGATCAGCGCGATGGCCACCGCGTCCACCGCCTCGACCGCCAGGCCGTAGCCCCGGGCGTGCGGCGCGATCGCGTACGACAGCTCGGTGAGCCGGGCGCCCCAGTCGGTACGGCGGGCCCAGAGCGAGCCGACCACCCGCTGGTCCTCCCGGCGGACCACCGCCCAGTGGTCGCCGTCGCCGCTGTCGCGCCGCTGCCGGGCCAGCTCGGTGCACCACGCCCGCCCGTCGATCTGCCCGGACGCCTCGGCCAGCGGCAGCCAGCGCTGCGTCTGCCGGTCGGCGAACACCTCGTCCACCGCCTCCGCGTCGGCGGCGACGAGGTGCCGGACCTCGATGCGCGGGGTGGAGACGGTGAGCGCCGGGAACCGGCGTACCGCCACCTGCCCGATCACGCCGACGCCCCCACCGGCGCCAGCGCCGCGGCGACCAGCCGGGCCGCGATCTCCGGGTGGGCGGCCCAGTGCGGCACGAGCTGCGAGGCGTGCACCGCCTGCCGGACGAAGCCCTCCGGGTTGCCACCCTCCCAGCGCCAGGCCGGCCGGTCACCGGCGCGCGGGGTGAGCACGGCGGCGTGCTGCTTGTGCCCGGTCACCGTGGCACCGGCCGCTGCCACCACGCTGTCGGTGACCGCCGTGGCCGTGCGGTAGCCGACCACCAGGCCGTCCCGGACCGTGCCGACCGCGTCGAGCACACCGCACATGGGCAGGCCGTCCAGTTCCCGGGCCAGCCAGAGCAGGCCGGCCCCCTCGGCGACCACCGGGCGGCCCGAGCGGGCCAGCTCGGCCACCGCGATGCAGAGGCGGCGGTTGGCGGAGAGCTGCTCCGCGTACGTCTCGGGCAGCCCGCCGCCGACGACGAGCGCGCGGGCCCCGGCGGGCAGCGCCTCGTCGCGCAGCGGATCGAGCGTGACCACCTCGGCGCCGGCGGCGCGCAGCAGCTCGGCGGTCTCGGGGTGGCTGTAGGCGCCGGCCGGTCCGCCTGCGAGCGCGACCACCGGGCGCTCCGCCGACGGCTGCGGGGCGTCGGCCGGCTCCGGCGACCACGGCTCGACGGTGAGCGCGGGGGCGGAGCGGGCAAGCGCCAGCAGCCGGTCGAGGTCGACGGTGGCGGCCACCGCCTCACCGAGCCGGCGTACGCCGCGTCCGGCGTCGGCGTCGGCGCGCACCACGGGCCCGGTGCCGAACCGGCGGGCGGGCAGCACCGGGGGCAGCTCGTGCCGGCGCAGCGCCCCGTAGACCGGCACACCCACGTCGTCGAGCGCCTCGCGTAGCAGCGCCTCGTGCCGGGGCGAGGCCACCCGGTTGAGGATCACTCCGCCCAGCCACAGCTCGTCGTCGTACGCCCGGAAGCCGTGCACCAGCGCGGCCACCGACTGGCCCATCGCGGCCACGTCCACCACGAGCACCACCGGACTGCGCAGCGCGGTGGCGACGGCCGCCGTGGACTCGCTCTCCGGCCGCCCGGCAACCGAGTCGTAGAGACCCATCGTGCCCTGCACCAGCGCGAACCCGGCGCCCGCCGAGCCGTACGCGAAAAGGGGGGCGATGCGCTCCGGGCCGACCAGTCTCGGGTCCAGCGTGCGCCCGGCGCGCCCGGCGGCGAGCCCCAGATACGCCGCGTCCGCCTGGTCCGGCCCGACCTTGAACCCGGCCACCGGGATCCCCCGGTCGGTGAGCGCCGCGAGCAGGCCGAGGGAGACGGCGCCGGTGCCGTGCCCCGAGGAGGGCGCACTCAGCACGACGCGCGGCACGTCGGTCATCATCGACTCCTGATGTGGGTGGTTTCCGCCCGCGTGACCATACCCGTCCGGCGCGGAGCGCGAGGACCGCGCACACCTCCGTTTCTCCCTGGCAGCGGCGAGTGGCATCGCTCATACGGGTAGCCTTGGCCAACGTGTACCGGTTCCTGCTGACCCCGCGCTGGCTCGGCTACCTCGCGCTCACGCTCGTCGCCGCCACGGTGATGGTGTTCCTGGGCAACTGGCAGCTGGACCGCTACCGGGGCCGGACGGCCGTCAACGAGCGGATCGACGCCGGGGCCACCATGACGCCCGCGCCGCTGCGTGACGCGCTCCCCGCTCCCAGCGGCGGTGACGTCGGTCCCGCGCCGTCCGAGGAGCTCACCTGGAGCCGCGTCACCGCCACCGGCCGGTACGACAGCGCGAACACCGTCCTGATCCGCGGCCGGACCGTCGACCGGACGGTCGGCTTCGAGGTGCTCACCCCGCTGGTGCTGGCCGACGGCACCGCGGTGCTCGTCGACCGGGGCTGGATTCCGCCCGTGCCGGGGGCCGGCGCGACCGTCCAGCCGCAGGTGCCGGCGACGCCGGCCGGCGAGGTGACGGTGACCGGCCGGGTGGTCGGCAGCGAGAGCGGTGGCGGCGCGGTCAGCCGGCGCGACGGCAAGCTGGAGGCCCGGCGCATCGACATCCCGCGCCTGGCCCAGCAGCTCCCCTACCCGGTGACCGGTGGCTACGTGCTGCTCGACGGGCAGACCCCGGCGGCCGACCCGGCCTTCCAGGCGGTCCGGATCGGGCACACCAACAACTGGCAGAACTTCGGCTACGTGTGGCAGTGGTGGATCTTCGCGGTGATGAGCCTGTTCGGCTACGGCTGGGTGGCGCGCCGGGAGGCCCGTCGCCGGGCCGGGCTGGACGCCCCGGGTGAGCCGGTGGACCGCGCCGCCGAGCCTGCTGCCCCCACCTCCGCCTGAGCGAAGCCGCATCGGGCACGGCCCGCCTCGTCGATCCTCCGCACAGGCGCCCGTTACTCGCCGTAGCCGCCGTCGGCGAAGGACTCCTCACGACCGGTATGACTCATAGGCATGTTCATGCCTCTGAGTCATATCCGTTCTGAGCGATGAGGTTTCCGCGGGGGCCGGCCGTGGATCCGGTGGGCACACCGGGCGGCGGGGACGTTGTAGGGTCCGCGGATGATCGTCAATCGTGGGGGTCGCGGTGACCTCTGACGCCCCGACGCCACCGGCCGCCGAGCCACCCGCGTACGACCCGTGGTCGGCCATGCCGCCGGCCGTCGCGCCGCCCACCGAGAAGTTCCCGGTGATCGCCACGCCGGAGGCACCCGTCGCTCCCGCGCCCACCGCGCAGTTCCCCGCTCCGCCGACGGCCCCGCCGCACTCCGCGCCGCCGCTCTCCGCCACGCCGGCGCAGTTCTCCGCCCCGCCGGCGCAGTTCTCCGCGCCGCCGGCGCAGTTCTCCGCGCCGCCGGCCACCGCGCAGTTCCCGGCCGCGCCGCAGTTCTCCGCGCCGCCGGCGCAGTTCTCCGCGCCGCCGGTGCCGCCGGCCGGGGCGGTCGCGCCGTTCTACGGGCCGGCGGGCGCGCCCGGGCCGTACCCGCCGACCGGGCCGGTGCCGCCCGGGCCGTATCCGCCGGCCGGGCCGGTGCCGCCCGCGCAGCCGGCGGTGGCCGTGCAGATCGCCGAGATCATGGTGACGCCGCCGGTCATCCGTACCCCGGCCGGCGTCCTGCCGCTAGCCGGCTCCTCCTGGTACGTGACCGACTACTGGCAGAAGGAGGAGAAGATCGCCCCGTGGGCCGTCGTCGCCGCGATCCTCGGCTTCTTCTGCCTGACCGTGTTCAGCCTCCTGTTCCTGCTGATCAAGGAGACGCGGCACTACGGCACCGTGCAGGTGACGGTGAGCAGCGGCGGGCACCAGTACGTCGCGCGGATCCCGGTGACCGACCAGTTCCAGGTGCAGCAGCTCAACAACCAGGTCAACTACGCCCGGTCGCTGTCGGCCGGCTGAGCTGTCGGCCGGCTGAGCCGTCAGCCGGTGACCCGGCCGGCGTGGATGGCGCGGACCGCGTCGATGGTGTCCGCCTCGGCGGCGGTCTTGTCGTCGCGGTAGCGCAGCACGCGCGCGAAGCGCAACGCCATGCCGCCCGGGTACCGGCTGCTGGTCTGCACCCCGTCGAACGCGATCTCGACCACCTGCTCCGGCCGCACCCGCACCACCCAGTCGCCCTTCTCCACGGCGAGCGACAGGAACCGCTCGGTCTGCCAGCGCAGCAGCTCGTCGGTGAGCCCCTTGAAGGTCTTGCCGAGCATGACGAACTCGCCGGTGCGCGGATCGCGGGCGCCGAGGTGCAGGTTGGACAGCCAGCCCTCCCGCCGGCCGCTGCCCCACTCGACCGCGAGGACCACCAGGTCGAGCGTGTGCCGCGGCTTGACCTTGACCCAGGCCGAGCCGCGCCGGCCGGCGTCGTAGGGCGCGGCCGGATCCTTGACCACCACGCCTTCCTGACCGGCGTCGACCGCCGCGGCGAACGCCGTGGCTGCTTGCGCCACGTCGTCCACCTCGACCCGGTCGACGAGCAGCGAGGCGTCGACCGCGCCGGCCAGGGCCGCCCACCGCTCCCGCCCGGGCGCGTCGATCAGGTCGGTGCCGTCGAGGTGCAGCAGGTCGAAGAAGTACGGCGTGAGCACCGGTTCGCCGGTGCGCTCGGCGGCGGCCAGCACGGCGGGCGCGACCTGCGTCGGCCCGGTGGTGCTGGGCGTGGTGCGCCGGGCCGCCCGGCTGGACGTCTCCTGGAACGGCAGCGGCCGGCCGGCCGCGTCGAGCCCGATCGCCTCACCGTCGAGCACCAGCTCGCGGGCGGGCAGCGCGCGGACGGCGGCCACCACCTGGGGCAGCCGGCCGGTGATCTCGTCCAGGCTGCGGGTGTAGACCGCGATGTCCGGGCCGGAGCGGTGCACCTGGATGCGGATGCCGTCGAGCTTGACGTCGACCACCGCCGGCACGCCGGTGGCGGTCAGCGCCTCGTCGACCGAGGGCGCGCTCTGCGCCAGCATCGGCGCGAGCGGCCGGCCCACCTGGAGCCCGAACCCGGCCAGCGCGGCGGCGCCCCCGGTGAGTGCCGCGACCGCCACCGCCCGCAGGTCACCGGCGAGCAGCAGGGCACGCCGGACGGCCGTGACCGGTACGTCGGTGGCGCGCGCGACGGCGTCGGCCAGCAGCCCGGCCTGCGCGCCCTGGCGCAGCTCGCCCCGGAACAGACCGGTCAGCAGGCGCTGCTCGTCGGCGGTGGCGGCGGCGAACAGACGGCCGACCAGATCCCGCCGCCGGGCCTGCGAACCGGCCCCGGCGACACGGGAGATCTCCTCGATCGCCGCGTCGACGGCGGCGACTGTCAGCGTCGGCTCGGCGGACGGCGGGGGCAGGTCACGCAGGCCCGCCCAGCCGACGCCGGTCTGACGCTGGCGCAGCTCACCGGCGAGGTAGCCGGCGCCCGCCGGGATCTCACCCGGCTCCAGCCCTCGAAGCGCGGCGGCCAGCAGCTCCACCTTGGCCCGTCGGCCGCTGGTGGCCCCGACCGCGGCCGAGGTGGCCGCCAGCTCCGCGAAACGCACGCCCACATCCTGCCAGCCGCCTGTGACATCGGGGTGGATCCCGCGGCCCGGCACACCGCACGGGTGCGCCGGGCCGACGGGCCGACGGTCAGGCCGAGACGGGTTCCTCGATGCGCAGGCCGCGCCCGCGCACGCCCTCGGCGACCCGGGTGAGGAGCGCGTCGAGCGTGACCAGGGCGGCGGAGAGCTCGCCGATCTGTTCGTTGAGCGTGTCCTCGGACCACGCGGAGACGTCGACGTCCCCCAGAGCACGGACGGCGGCCTGGAGCCGCTCCATCTCGTCGTTCGTACGCATGTTCGAAAGGCTATAACACCCCGCCCGCCGACACACCACAAACTCCGACATCGGCCCCGCAGTTACGGTTTCGACACCTCAGGCGCGGTTTCCGGCCTCCGCCACCCGGGCCAGCAGCAGCGCCTCGGCCAGGCACACCCGGGCGAACTCGCCCAGGTGCAGGCTCTCGTTCGGCCCGTGCGCCCGCGCGTGCGGATCCTCCACACCGGTCACCAGGATCGCGGCCTGCGGGAACATCTCCTGGAACGTGGCGATGAACGGGATCGACCCGCCGACCCCGATGTCGACCGGGTCGGTGCCGTCCCAGGCCGTCCGGAACGCCGACCGGGCCGCGTCGAACATCGGCCCGGAGGCGTCGATGACGCAGGGCGCGCCGTCGTGCTCGAACGTCACCGACACCTGCGCGCCCCACGGCGCGTGCCGCTCCAGATGCGCGGTCAGGGCCGCGTACGCCTTCTTCGGGTCGTCGCCCGGCGCCAGCCGTACGCTCAGCTTCGCCTTCGCGGACGGCACCAGCGCGTTCGGGGCCTCGCCGGTGGCCGGCGCGTCCACGCCCAGGATCGCCAGCGCCGGCTTGGTCCAGAGCCGGTCGGTGATCCGCCCGGTGCCGAACAGCTTCGCGCCGTCCACCAGGCCGGCCTCGGCCCGGAACCGGTCCTCCGGGTAGTCGACGCTGGCGCCCTCGCGGGCGGCCAGCCCGTCCACCGCGACGTCGCCGGCCTCGTCGTGCAGCGTGCCGAGCAGCTTCACCAGCGCGGTGAGCGCGTCCGGCACGGCGCCGCCGAACATGCCGCTGTGCACCGCGTGGTCGAGCGTGCGCACCTCCACGAAGCAGTTGACGATGCCGCGCAGCGACGTGGTCAGCGCCGGCACGCCGACGTCCCAGTTGGTGGAGTCGGCGATCACGATGACGTCCGAGGCCAGGTCGTCGCGGTGCTCGGCGAGCAGCCGCTCCAGCGAGTCCGAGCCGTACTCCTCCTCGCCCTCGATGAACAGCACCACGCCGACCGGGAGCCGGTCGGCGAACGCGCGCAGCGCGGCGACGTGCGCCATGATCCCGGCCTTGTCGTCGGCGGCACCCCGGCCGTAGAGGCGGCCGTCGCGCTCCACCGGCTCGAACGGGTCCGACTCCCACAGCGACAGGTCGCCGACCGGCTGCACGTCGTGGTGCGCGTACATGAGCACGGTGGGGGCACCGGGCGGGGCCGCCTTCGTGCCGATCACGGCCGGCTGGCCGCCGGACCGGACGATCCGCGTGTCGAGGCCGCAGCCGCGCAGCAGCTCCGCCACCGCCTCGGCGGAACGCTCCACGTGCGAGTGGTCGAAGCCCTCGAAGGCGATGCCCGGGATGCGGACGAGTCGCTCGAGGTCGGCACGGACGCCGGGGAGTTCCCGCTCGACGGCGGCCCGCACCTCGGACTCGGAGAGGATCGGAGTGGTCATGACCGGAATCGTATGCTGGCCTTACCCCGCCACGTCGCCCGAGCCCGATCGCCGCCCCATGCGCACGTAGTAGCGGTCTCCGTCGTGCGGCAGGTCCGGGGCGCCGTCGACGACCAGGTCCACCGCTGCCGCCGTACCGTCGGCGGCGAAGTGCGCCCGCTCCCCCGCGTGCCAGCGGCGCAGCTCCGGCAGGATCTGCTCCCCGTCGCGGGCCAGCGCCCGGCGCAACCGCAGCTCGGCCGGCGCGGTGACCAGCACCGACAGCGTCGTCTCGGGCCGCACGACCGCGCGGGCGGCGCTCACCCCCTCGACGATCAGCACCGGCCCGGCCGGCACCGGCACCACCGGGTCCAGGAACCGCCGGCGCACCCAGCTGTAACGGCGGTACCCGCCCGCCCGGCCGGCCCGCACCGGACCGAGGACCTGCTCCTCCAGCCGGGTCCAGAACGTGAGCTGGTCGTCCCAGCCGTCGAGCAGGTCGTCGGTGTGCACGAGCGGCGGGCGGACGCCGCCCGCCCGCGCCGCGAGGGCGTCCGCGAGGCGCGCCGCGAACCGGCTCTTGCCCGCGCCGCTGGGCCCGTCGACAACCACCAGGCGGGTACGCCCCAACCGCGCCGGACCGGCCAGCACCCGACGGGCCAACCCGGCGTACGCCTCGATCACGGCCACGTTCACCCGACCGACGCTAACGTTCCCCCGTCCGCTGGAAACTGCGACCCGGGCGGACCTTTCACCGAGCGGTGGCGCGGCGCGCTGGGCATGATCGGGGGGTGCTCCATGACGTGATGTGTCCGGGCGTCGACGCCCTCCTGGAACAGGCCCGCGCCGGTCTCCGCCGGCTCACCCCGCACGAGACCGTCGAGGCGGTCCGTGGCGGCGCGCTGCTGATCGACACGCGTACCGAGGCGCAGCGCCGCGAGGAGGGTGAGCTGCCCGGCGCGATCGTCATCGACCGCACGGTGCTGGAGTGGCGGCTCGACCCGGCCAGCGCGTGGCGCATCCCGGAGGCCACCGGGTACGACCGCGAGATCATCGTGGTGTGCCGTGAGGGGTACAGCTCAAGCCTGGCCGCCGCCAGCCTCCAGACGCTGGGGCTGCGGCAGGCCACCGACATGATCGGCGGGGTGCAGGGCTGGCGGGAGGCCGGGCTGCCGATGTCCGACCGCCCGGCCGACGTGCGCTACTGAGCCGGTGGCGCGCCGGGTGGCACGAACGGCAGTCCCGGCGGTGGGCCGGACTCGATGAGCCGCCACAGCGCGTCCGTGTCGAGATGCTCCTCCACCAGGTCGCCCAGCAGGTCCAGCGTCCGCTCCCGGGCCGCCGCGAAGGACGTGTCCGGCGCGACCTTGAAGCCGGTCCGCCCGGCCGCCTCCGCGACCTCGGTCAGGAACCGGCGGCGGAACGCGTCCGAGGAGAAGGCGCCGTGCCAGTGCGTGCCGTACACGGTGCCGAGGCGCGCGCCCTCGCCGGTGCCGTCGGAGTAGCGCAGCAGCGGCGCAAGGCCCGGGTCGGCGGCCGAGACCCGGCCGTGGTGGATCTCGTAGCCGTGCACCGGCACGTCGCCGGCGGCGGTGCCCTCGGCCCGGCGGACCGTCTTGCGGGGCTCGAAGGTGATCTCGACGGGCAGCAGCCCGAGGCCGGGTACGGTGCCCCGGCGGCTCTCCACCGCATCGTGGATCGCCCGGCCCAGCATCTGGAAGCCCCCGCAGATGCCGAGCAGCGGCCGTCCGGCGGCGGCGTGCGCCCGGACCGCGTCGGCCAGGCCGGTCTCCCGCAGCCAGGCCAGGTCGGCGACTGTCGACTTGGTGCCGGGGAGCACCACCAGGTCGGCGGCGGCCAGTTCGGCCGGCTCGACGGTGAGGCGTACCCGCACACCCGGCTCGGTGGCCAGGGCCTCCACGTCGGTGGCGTTGCTGATCCGGGGCAGCCGGACCACGGCGACGTCGAGCCAGTCGGTGCCCCGGGGCGCGGGCGGGCGGCCGAGCACCCGCCCGTACGCGAGCGAGTCCTCCGCGTCCAGCCACAGGTCCAGCGCCCAGGGCACCACCCCGTACGCCGGGCGGCCGGTGACCCGGCGCAACATGTCCAGCCCCGGCTGGAGCAGGCCACGGTCACCCCGGAACTTGTTCACGACGAACCCGGCCACGAGCGCCTGGTCGGCCGCGTCGAGCAGGGCGACGGTGCCGAACATCGAGGCGAACACGCCGCCCCTGTCGATGTCGCCGACCACGATCGTGGGCAGCCCGGCCTGCCGCGCCAGGCCCATGTTCACGTAGTCGCCGTCGCGCAGGTTGATCTCGGCGGGGCTGCCCGCGCCCTCGCAGATCACCACGTCGTACTCGGCCCGCAGCTCGGCCAGCGCCGCGTACGCCGTGGTGGCGAGCCGGGACCGCACCTCGTGGTAGTTGCCGGCGGTGACCGTGTCGACCGCCTCACCGAGCAGCACGACCTGGCTGGCGTGGTCGCTGCCCGGCTTGAGCAGCACCGGGTTGAAGCGCAGGTCGGCTTCGAGTCCGCAGGCGGCGGCCTGCATCGCCTGGGCGCGGCCCAGTTCGCCGCCGCGACCGTCCGGGCCGACCACCACGGCGGAGTTGTTCGACATGTTCTGCGCCTTGAACGGGGCGACCCGCACACCCCGGCGGCGCAGCCAGCGGCAGATGCCGGCGGTGAGCACGCTCTTGCCGGCGTCGGAGGTGGTGCCGGCGACCAGCAGCCCGCCGCTCACCGCCCGCTCCCCCGGTGCCCGCTGCCCGCCTCGGCCGCGCTGCCCGAGGCGCGAGCCGCACGGACGAGGACGCCCAGCGCGGTCCGCCCGGCGGCCCCGGCCAGGCGGCCGACTGTCACCGGATAGAGCGCGGCCAGGCCGAGCGCGGCCACACCCACCGCGCCGGAGATCCGGGCGGCCCGCTTCAGGTGCCGCGCCTCGGGGCGAGGGCCGTCACCGAGGAAGGGCCGGGTCTCGGCGCGGCCGAAGTAGACGTTGCGCCCGCCGAGCCGGACGCCGAGCGCGCCCGCCATCGCCGCCTCGCACTGACCGGCGTTCGGGCTCGGGTGGTCGGCCCGGTCCCGCCGCCACACGTGCCAGGCGGCGGCGCGGTCCCCGTGTGCCAGCGGCGCGACGGCCACCGTGAGCAGCCCGGTGAGCCGGGACGGCACCAGGTTCAGCGCGTCGTCCAGCCGGGCCGCCGGGGTGCCGAAGCGGGCGTACCGGGGCGAGCGGTGGCCGACCATCGCGTCGAGCGTGTTCGCCGCCCGGTAGCCGAGCAGCCCGGGCAGGCCCGCGACCGCACCCCAGACCAGCGGGGCGACCACGGCGTCCGAGGTGTTCTCGGCGACCGATTCGACAGTGGCGCGGGCGAGTTCGGGCTCGTCGAGGGCGGACGGGTCGCGCCCGCACAGGTTGCCCAGGCGGGCCCGTGCGGCGGGCAGGTCGGCCCGGCCCAGCGCGCGTGCCATCACCCGGGACTCGTGCCGCAGCGTGCGCCCACCCAGCACCGTCCAGGTGCCGGCGGCCACCAGCGCGGCCCGGGCCACCGGATGGCGGCGGGTCGCCAGCGCGGCGGCGGTGCCGAGCAGGACCGGCGCGCCGACTGCGAGCGCCGTGAACGCGGTGCCGGCGGCCGGGTCGGGGCGGTAGACCCGCCGTTCCAGCGCACCGGCCGCCGTGCCGAAGCCGGCCACCGGATGCCACCGGCGGGGGTCGCCGAGCAGGGCGTCGAGCGCGTAGCCCGCCACCAGCCCGGTCGCGTTCGCCATGGCGGTCGCCTGTCGCACCCGTCACCACCTCCGGCCGGCCAGCCTAGTCGTACCGCGGGGTGGTGACGCCGACGTCACCACCCCGCGCCCCCGTCGACGAAGGGTCAGGCGGGCACCGGGGTACGCCGCCGGCCACGGCGCCCGGAGGTGGTCCCGGCGGCGCCGCCCGGACCCGTGCCGACCGGCTCGACCTCACCCGGTCCGCCGACACCCGGGGCCGTGACCTCACCCAGCTCGTCGTCCCCGACCGGGACCGGCTCGTCGCCCTCCTCGGGGGACAGCTCCTCGTCCTCGGCCGGCCGGCCCGGGCCGGCGCCGGACGGACCGTCCGCCCGCATGCCCGACGGGCCGCCCGACAGACCGGCGGACGGATCGCCGAACCGGGCGTCCCTGCCGGGAACGGGCTCGCCGGGCCGGGTGTCGAACGGGTCGGGCTCGCCCACCCGCTCGACGGTGCCGACCAGCCCGACCCGGCCGCCTCCGTACTCCGGCGGCGGGAAGTCGTCGTCGAAGGGCCGGTCGTCGAACGTGGCCGGGGCCTGCGCGTCGGGCACCGGCTCGGTCGCCTCGCCGTGCACCCGCTGCTCGGCCTCCGCGTCCTCGACCGTGCTGGTGGCCGCGCGGGGCTGGTTGCGCAGGAAGCGGGCCCGGCCCCGGGACAGGTCGTGCCCGACGGCGACCGCCTCCAGCTCGTAGAGCGTGCGGTGGGTGCCCGCCTCGTCGGTCCAGTCCCGGGTGTAGAGGCGCCCGGCGACGATCACCGGATCACCGACCGCCACCGAGGCGGCCACCCCCTCGGCGAGGCGGCGCCAGCAATTGACGCGTACCCGAAGGCTGTTGCCGTCGACCCAGCGACCGCTGTCGCGGTCGAGCCGGCGGGCGGTCGAGGCGACCTTGAAGTTGGCCACCAGCGTTCCGCTCTGTGTGGTCCGGCGCCACTCCGGCGCGGTCAGCACGTTGCCGACGATCGTCACGTACGTATCGAACATCGCCCCTCCCAGGGATCGACTTGTCCCGGTGAGCGTCGGCCGGTCGCCCCGCCCGGGCCACCCGCCGGCCCGGACCTGTGGATGACGAGCCGCCCTGTGGACAACCACCTGATCAAAGCCCCGATCTGCTAGGCCGACCGGCCCTACGTGCCTGACCTGCGTCGGCGCATGATCGAGACGAGCCGGCAAGCAGGCGTTCCGGAATCGCGCCGGTTGGGTAAGTACTTGATCAACCGAGAGAAAGGGAGCTCCCATGCTTCTCCGAGACGTCCGCGAGGCAGCGCGATGAGCGCCGTGGCGAACCCCGCGACCGTGGCCGAGTGCCTGCGGGTCGGCGCCGGGTTCTCCCAGGGGGACCGCAACTGGATCGCCGAGCAGTTCGCGACCCTGGACGCCCGGCTCGCCGGCTTCCACGCCGACGCCACCGAGCTGGAGGTGTCCGTCAAGGATCGCGAGGCCCGGGGCCAGAAGGTGACCCTGGAGTGCTGGATCGCCGGACGGCAGAAGATCGTCACCACCTCGGCCGAGGAGGATCTGCACGCCGCGCTCAACGACGTCCGGGACGACCTGCGCCGCAAGCTCAACGACGCGAAGACCCGGCAGGAGCCGCGCCACAACAAGCACCTGCGCGCCGTCGACCAGCCCGAGGGCGCCCCGTTGCAGGACGCCGAGCGCGAGGACGCCGAGACCGCCTGAAGTCCGGCACGGCCCGCCCGCACGGTGCAGGCGGGCGGGCCGTGCCGTTTGTTAACAAGGGGCCCTTCCTCTACCGGATGCGTTAACAAGGGCCCCCTCCTTACACCCCTACCGCCGGGTAGCAAGGCGGCGTACCGTCGCGGTCGTGGAACCGGACGTGCTGGGCGCCCCCTACGAGCGGCGGACGATCGACCTGGGTACCGACGACGAGGGGCCGGTGGTCGCGACCCTGGTGCGGCGGCGTGCCGATCGCCCCACCGGCCGCGCCGTGCTCTACGTGCACGGCTTCGTCGACTACTTCTTCCAGACCCACGTGGCCGACTTCTTCGCCGAACGGGGCTGGGACTTCTACGCGCTCGACCTGCGCAAGTACGGCCGCAGCCTGCTCCCGCACCAGACCCCGAACTTCTGCCGCGAGCTGGGTGACTACTTCCCCGAGCTGGACGCCGCCGCGGAGATCATCCGCGCCGAGGAGGGCCACGACACCCTGCTCGCCATGGGCCACTCGACCGGGGGCCTGATCATCTCGCTCTGGGCGCACGACCGCCGCGACGCCGGCCTGGTCGACGGCATCGTGCTCAACAGCCCCTTCTTCGACATCAACGCGCCCTGGATGGTGCGCCGGCCCCTCGCGGCCGCCGTCTCCCGCCTGGGCCGCAGGGCGCCGCAGCGTGTGCTGCCGTTCGGGCTGGGCACGGTGTACGGCGAGAGCCTGCACGCCGACCACCGGGGCGAGTGGCGGTACGACCTGGCCTGGAAGCCGCTCGCCGGGTTCCCGGTCCGGGCCGGCTGGATCAACGCGATCCGCGCCGGTCAGCGCCGACTGCGGGCCGGGCTGGACATCCCGGTGCCGGTGCTGCTCGCCTGCTCCACGCGCAGCTTCCGGGGCACGAAGTGGCACGACAGCGCCACCGGCGCCGACGCCGTGCTCGACGTCGAGCACATGGTGCGCTGGGCGCCCCGCCTCGGCCGGCACATCACGCTCGCCCGCTTCGACGGCGGGCTGCACGACCTCACGCTGTCCAGTCCCGGCGTACGCGAGAAGGTCTTCGCGGAGGTCGGACGGTGGGCGGAGGGATTCCTGCGCGCCGGGCCGACCGAGCCGGAGCCCACGACACCGCCGGCCCCGCGGCGGCCGGCCGACGCGGCCGCCGAGGGCTGAGGCCGGTCCGTCCCGCCGCCGGGACGCCCGGCCCAGTCGGCCGTCCCGCCGCCGGACGGCCGGTTCAGTCGGCGACGACCGCCGTGAGCGCGGCGCGGACCCGGTCGAAGGTGGCGATCGGATGGCCACCGGCCTGCGGCGGCAGCACCACGCCGAGGCAGCGCAACGCCGGTCCGCCGTCCGGCCCGGCCTCGACCGCGAACACCGGCGCGCCCACGTAGCCTGCGGGCAGCTCCGTGGTGACCCGCACCTCGCCGCCGTCCCGGGCGACCCGCTCGACGACCGCCTCCAACGGCCGCGCCCCGCCGTCGCCGACGCCCAGGGCCAGCACGAACGCCGACGCGGGCGCCGCGCCGATCCGGGCGACCGAGTCGGCCGGCGCGGCCACCGCCTCGGTGACATGCTGGGTACGCCAGCGCCAGCCCCGGTCGTCGGCCCAGCCGTGCAGACCGCCGGTCGGCATCGCGGCGAGCCCCAGTTCCGGCAGGTGCAGCCAGTGGTCGGCGAAACCGGGCAGGTCGATCGGCTCGTCCGCCCCTTCGGCCGGGTCGGTGACGCTCGGCCGCAACCCGATCTCGCCGTACGCGCGGTCGGTGAGCGCGTCGGCGGTGAGCAGCCACTCGTGCGCGACCTCGCCGTCGTCGGTGGCGCCGACCAGCTCGCTGTAGAAGAAGGCGGTGCCGAGGACGCCGGGCGGTGTGTCCGGGCCGTCCGAGCCGGTGAGGGGCAGGATGGCCCGTCCGAGGAGCTGACACAGCTCGAAGACGATCTCGTTCTCGGTTTCCTGGTCGAGCAGCATCCGACGAGGGTACGGATCGTGTCCCGCCCGGCCCGCGCCGGACCCGCCGCAACTGTGGTGCCGGTCCGGGCCCCGGCGTGGGACGCTGAGGGGCGGAACGGACGCGCCGACCCGTACCCCCGGACACGCGGGGAGCGGCGGTACCCTCTTGGCGCGACGACCGTCGGCGCGCGCCCGTAGCTCAGCGGATAGAGCAGGGGACTTCTAATCCCAAGGCCGCAGGTTCGAATCCTGCCGGGCGCACCTATATCTGCCAGGAGAAACACCTCTAACCGCTGATCTTCGACCCGCCCCGGACCCACCTCGGCCCCACCGAGTCACCCGTGGCCAGCCGCACGCCGAGCCGGCGTCGCCCGGCGCTGCAGGGTGGCCGGCACCCCGGCGGGGCGGCGATCTTGGCGCACGTTCGGGATGGCAGCCGACCGGGTCGGCCTACGGGGCGTGGGCGCGGGGCGCTGTATCTGTAGCCCGGCAGGCTGCACGAAGATCGAACGCCGGGCCACCGCGTCGCCCTTGGCGTCCAGTTGGTACACATCGAGCCAGCACCACCCGTCGTAAGTGATCCAGTCGAGCACCCGGATGACTCGGCACATGATCGGCTTGATGAACTGCACGCTGGCCGCGCGGGTCACGTGCACCAGCTCGCCGGCCTTCGGTAGCTGCGGGCTCATCGGGGATCACCGGCCAGCCGCCAAGCGAGCAGCCCGCCCCGCGCTGCCGCATAGCGCGGGCACCAGCCGTCCGGGCAACAGCGGTGACAGGGCTTCACGCGGTGGTCAGCGATCACGAACCAGGCCACCTCGACCAGGAACGGCACCTGGCGGCTCTCGATCACGGCTCACCGCCGGGCCAGTGCCCACGGTTGATCGGGATGCGGTGGCGGGCTCGGCAGGGCAGTTCCCCGCCGCAGCGGCACACCCTGCGCCAGCGCTTCCAACTCCAGACCGGTCGGTGCCGGCGGGCCAGCGTCAGCGCGGTGGCCAGCAGGTAGTCGTCATAGCGGATCCGGTTCATCAGCACTCCAGGCGGTCAGGCCACGGTGGACCGTCAGGGCGACGGGATCCACGCCGCCCTGACGGGGCTGACCTTCGTTTGCCGAACCAAGGGCAGCCACAGAGCAAGCTACGTCACTATCTGACGTAGGTAAAGCCACGGCGCGTGATTCTCTTGCATCACTTGCTGACGATGGTTAGGGCATGGTCAGATGGCAGGGCCGAACCAAGGGAACGAAGCCATGCCCTCTGCACCTGCTGAATATCGACGCATTGCCGACGAACTCACCACGAAGATCAAGAGCGGCGAGCTCACGCCGGGGACGAAGCTGCCCAGCACGAGTGAGCTTGCCGACCAGTTCAACGTCAGCCCAGCCACCGCGTACCGCGCCGTCTCGCTCCTGCACGACCGGGACTTGGTCGTGGGGCAGCCGGGACGCGGGGTCTATGTCGCAGGGGAGAAGTAGGCTCGCGTCCATGCGCCCTGCTGTCGCCATCGAGGAGCTCAAGAGGCTGAAAGAGGAAGCTTCCCAGGCCACCTTCTTCGCCCGTCGCGACGGATTCGAGTCATGGAAGGCTCAGACCAGGGCGGTCTTCGTCCGCTCTCTAGGGGCCGACAACCATCTGATCGAGCGCTTCGACAAGATCCGGTATGGACTGAGCGTCTACAGCTCAAGCACTCCCCGATCCTCCTTCGACCAAGCTCGGCAAGGAGGCGTCCGAAGGGGTTGTGAGCTGATTGACGCGGCCATCTGGGAGCTCGGCCTCGTGGGCGGCGACGAGCCGGTGGACGAGCATGCGTACGACCCTGACTTGTGGGCGCACGTGAAGACCCAGGTCGAAGATGGCGAGTGGGAGAAGGTTGCTAGTCAGACGGCCATCTTTGTGGAGAACCGGATCCGCGGCTGGACGGGGAGCCCCACCGACGTCAAGGGCAACAACCTGGTCGGCAAGCAGCTCTACTCGGAGGTGCTCGGGGACGCCAGCGACTACCGGCTCGGCCGGCAGGCCAGCGAGCGGGAGGGGTGGCGGGCGCACGGTGTCGGCTTCGCCCAAGCGCTCAGCAACGTTGACCGGCACCGCATCCAGACCCGGGATGACGCCAAGCGGTACGCCCTCGGCGTGCTCGGCCTCGGGAGCCTGCTGCTGACGCAACTCCGGTACGAGCACAGCGACATCCTCAAGACCGAGTAACCGGACAGAACTCGGGGCCATCTACCAGCAAGGTAGACGGCCCCGAGTCACATGCTCATCAGGCGAGGCGGATGAGCTCCCACGTCACGGCCTGACCGTTGCGCACCACCCTCCGCTCTGCTCGGCGGCTCGTCAGACCGATTCGGGGGCAGAGGGCCACACGGCTACTCAAGCATTGACCTGTAGCGTTCACCAGCGTCGCTGATCGGGCGGTAGTGCTCGTCGGCCGCAGCTGCATGCAGCGCGGCCAAGAGCTCGTCTGCGGGCGGCAGATCGAGTGCTTCCCGGAGGCGACCCCGTTCCATGTCGAGCTGCGGCCAGTCAGCGCGAAGGTCGTGGTCGGCCTGGACCAGCCAGTCCCGCAGCTGGCTGCCGTCATCACCGAACGGTTTCGCGGTCGCGTCGTGGAGGCTGGGCAGCCCGACGACGAGTGCCAGCGCGTCACGCATGGACATGGCGATCAGTCCGCCTTCGCCCTCCGACCCGACGTACACGACTGGTCGTCGACCACCTGAACCGGTCAGCATGAATGCTCCGCCGGAGGCGTCCCCCGCGATCATCTCAAGGAATTCACCGCCAGCTAGGTGAACCGGCTCGACCGGACCGGATGCCGCCCGGGCGACGTCGAAGTCGAACCGCGCCAACAGGGCGACGACCCATGGCGTAGTGCGGATTTGATCCAGCAGAGCGCGATCGGATTGCACGTCGGCGACGCTACCGCCCCGAGTCGACGGGGCAGTATCTCGTCCCGCCCACCATGGTCCGATTGCGAGGGCCCGGCAAGTGCCTCAGCGACAGGCCGTTTCCGTGCGGATCCGGCCGTGGATGCGGACGCAGGGACTACCCTGCCCAGATGGCCGTCTCGTCGTACGTCGCCCGGCTGCGGGCGGTGATCGGCCACGAGTTGATCCAGATGCCGTCGGTCTCGGTCATCGTCGTCGACGACCGCGCGCGGATCCTGCTGGTACGTCACGCCGAGGACGGAAACGGGTGGGCGGTGCCCGGCGGTGCGGTCGATGTCGGAGAATCCCCGGCCCAGGCGGCCGTGCGTGAGATCCGGGAGGAGATCGGCGTTCAGATCAGCCGGCCGCGGCTGCTGGACGTGCTCGGCGGCCCGGACTACGAGGTGGCCTACCCGAACGGCGACCGGGTCGCCTACGTCACCGCGGTCTACCAGGCAACCATCGCCGACGGAGAGCCGATCCCCGACCACGAGGAGATCAGCGAGCTGGACTGGTTCACCCCACCGCAGCTAGCCGATGCCGACCTCAACCGCTTCTCCCGGGCTCTGCTGCGGGCCACCGGCCACCTGGCCGGTTGACGGCGACCGCTCCTCGCCGGCCGCTCCGGCGCCGACGGCCGACGGGAAGGCAGCTTCCCGGTCAGTCCGGTCGGCGGTCGGCGTCCGCCCACTCCGCGTCGTTCCAGAGCGCGGGGACCGCGCCGACCTGCTGGAACCGGATCTGCGGGTCGTCGCTCTGCACGAGACACATGAGACGGCGGCCGATCAGGCTTGCGCGCCGGGAGTGACGCGCCATGGTGTCCAGCACGATCTGGGCGGACCTCGGGCAGTGCGTGGCGAACGTGTCGTAGCCGGTGAACACGAGGACGAGGCCGGCCGCCTCGGGCGACCACCCGTACTCCTGTCTCACGACGTCACGCATGCAGTCGTTCAGGGCATCGAGGTTGTGCCCGTAGTAGCCGGGGAACCCCAGCACGGCCGCCATGTCCCGGTGCATGGCCTCCTCGGTGGTCCAGCCCGAGGCGTCCAGCGGGGTGACCTGGTAGCCGTGGTCGCGCAGCCACCCGGTCGTCCGGTCCAGGATCGACGTGCGCCAGAAGAGGGTCACCGGCGTATTGCTCATGAGGCGGAAGGCCAGATCTCCACTGAGATCGGCCTCCGCGTCGAAGGCAGCCACGACCGGGACAGTACAGCCATCCAGATCTAGTCCTCTGCCGACTGGCGCCCGGCGAATCGGCTCCACCGCCGGGCCTCGGCCGACAACTGCGTGAAGACTGCCTCCTTCGCCGCGCCGTACTGGGCCCGGCTGTGGGGATGCAGCTCGGCTGCACGCCTCTTTGCCGCCTCGTAGCGACGGGCAGCGTCTGGAGTGGCCGCGATGTAGGCGCGAAAGAGCCGGTTCGCCTGCGGCACCAGCGACCTGGCGCCAAAGACGTGCAGGTGGTGACTTCGCTTCCCAGCCGTGTCCTTCGCGAAGAACAAGTGGTCATCGTCGTCGGGGAAGGCCATCGGACGATAGATGTATCCGAGCTGTTCGAGTGGCCGGAGGTCGGCGACGACCACATCTACCTCGGGTACGACCACCAGGATGTCGATGATGGGTTTGGCAGCCAGTCCGGGAACGCTGGTGGAACCGAAATGCTCGATGCTCAGCGCGTCGGGCAGCGCCTCCGACAACAGCCGTTGTTCGACCTTGAATCGCGCGGGCCAGGCCGGGTCGTAGGGCACCACCTCGACTACAGGCGCGTCGTCGCTCACGTCGGCCACCGTAGACCCGACCGTTCGCGAACGAGGGCCGCCGATGGTCTAGGGACGACCGGTCTCGCCGGAAGCGCGCAGTGCGCCGATGACCGCCAGCCCCACGCCGCCGAGAGCGACAGCCATCTCGACGGCCGAGGAAACCTCGAGAGCACTTGCCGCCGGAGCGCTGGTGCTCACCATGATCCCCGTTTGCAGGAAGGCGTCTTCGGCGGGCTCGACCAGGGTCCACCAGGTCGCCCACATGGAGGCGAGAGCCGAGCAGGCTCCCACGGCGACCAGCGTCAGCAGGATCATCCCGGTCGGGAGGAGCCCGCGTCGGTCGCTCCGCCATCCGGACAACGCGAGCACCCCGGCGGTGACGAGCACGGCGAGCAACCCCGGCCACACCGCGGCGAACAGGTCGAGCAGCGGCGGTTCGTCGGGCGTCGACGCCACGCTCAGCCCGCACCAGACGAGCGCGGCCAGCGCCAGGACCGTCGTCACCACACCATGCCGCCCGCCGCGTGCCGGCAGCGCCGACACGGCGACCGCGAGCAGGAGTACGCCGAGAACGAGACCCCACGCGATGAGCCGCTGCCGGTCCATGCCGTCCTGCCAGCGCTCCAGCAGGTACGCCCTCGCCGCCGCCTGGCCCCGTGCCGGCTCTCCCGCGTCCGTCCCCCATCCCCGATGCCAGAGCAGGTTCGCCGCCGCTAGCAGGGCGAGCAGCCCGGCACCGGCGGCGACGCTCCACCTCACCCGGGGCGCGCTGGAGGCCGTGAGCGCGTGGCCGCACAGTGCCGCCAGCGTGACCACGGCCCACAGAAGCGACGCCTCCCGCATGGCTAGCAGTGCGGCTCCGACCGACAGCAGGCCGGCCACGACCGCGGTGACTCGCAGACCCGACGACAAGCGCATGGCGGAGAGAGTGGCACAGCAATCCTGGCCGCGATGACCCGCCGGTTTCGTCGGTGGCCTCGGGCATGATCGCGTACGCCGCCGGGCGGTGGCGGCCGACGAGCGGGATCACCGGGAGGCAGCATGGGCGCATCGGGCTGGAACTACTTCACGGCATACCAGCCGGATGCCCAGGCCGCGTTGGACGAACTGCGCCGGCAGGTCTTCGAGGCCGGCGACTACTGGTGGGCGGTGCCGGGTGGGTTCGGCTCGTCCGCCGCCGACTTCCCGGACCGTCCCCGCAGCGAGGAGGAGCTGTGGGCGGACGAGCGGGTGCAGGAGTCCGGCACCCACTCCATCCTGGACATGACGTGGGTGCTGGCCGATGGCGAGGAGCCCGACTTCGGGACGCTTGCGCCGGTGACCGAGGCGGAGGCGCTCGCACGAGCGGGCGTCGCCAGGCCGACCCGCGCGCACGTCCAGGCGCTCGCACCGCTGGCGGAGCAGCGCTGGTTCGGCCGGTACGCCGTACTGCACGACGACGCGGGCGCCCCGAGTGAGCTCTACTTCTGGGGGTTCTCGGGGGACTGAGAATCAGCGTGCCGTGCCGGCCAGCAGCCACCGCCGGACGGGCACCTCCAGCAGCACCCGGTCCCCGTCCGGCGTGACCGGCTGCCGGATGTCCCATCCCCCGTACTTCTCCGCGAACGCCGCCACGATCGCGGGCGGGAAGTCGGCACGGTGCAGGCGGGCGACGCCCTCCGCGACGACCGGGTGGACGCCGTCCTCCAGGGCGAGCGAGACGCGGGGGTCGGCCGCCACGTTGCGGGCCTTGACGCTGCGCCCCTCGCAGCCGATCCACCAGACATCGTCGGCGTAGACGAACCACACCGGCGTGACGTGCGGGGAGCCGTCACGGCGCAGAGTGCAGAGCCAGACGTTGCGGTCGCGGGCGAGCCGGTCCTCGACGTCCGGCGGAAGCGGTGTGGCGGGAGATGAGGCCATGCGACAAGTGGATCAGGTACGCGCGGACGCGCGCTACCGGCTCACTCGCAGATCCGCCACTCGCCGTCTTCCTTGACCATCGGGAACGACTGCGTCACGTTCGTGCCGACCGCCGGCGTGAAGCGGATGGTCGTCGACCCGCTCACCCGCCCGTTGTTGTTCGACACGTTGAGCCCGATGACGTCGTAGCCGGTGAACTCCGGCTGGGAGGACTGCTGCCGGGTGAAGTCCGCCTCGCTGACCCGGTCGCGCACCGAGGAGCAGAACTGCCGGTACGCGGCGGGATAGTCGCGGCCGACGATCGCCTCGGCGTAGGTCTCCGCTGTGGACCGGGCCGGGCCGGTGACTTCCTGCACGGCCCGGAAGAGGAAGAAGCCGGCGAGCACACCGCCGGAGCAACAGATCGCCAGCACCACGCCGAGCACGATGAACAGCGTTCGCCTGGACTTCTTCGGCGGCACCATGGCCGGCTGGTATGCCATACCCCGCAGGGTAGGCAACGCCGGCAACCGTAAACCGGATGCTGCGGCTCCGCTTCTCGGCGACCATCGATCGATGCCCGCACACCGACCGGCCGAACCGGACGTCAGTCGCTACTACACCGAGGTCTACGCCGAGGCCGACCGGCTGGACGGGTCACCGCAGGGCCGGCTGGAGGCACGGCGTACCCGGGATCTGCTCGCCCGGCTGCTGCCCGCCGCACCTGCGGACGTGCTGGACGTCGGCGGTGGTCCCGGGGCGTACGCGGGTCCGCTCGCCGCGGCCGGCTACCGGGTGCACCTGGTCGACCTGGTGCCCGCGCACGTGGCGGCGGCGCGGTCCGCGTACCCGCTGGTCAACGCGTCGGTGGGGGACGCCCGCGCGTTGCCGTCGCCCGACGCGGCGGCGGACGCGACGCTGCTGCTCGGCCCGCTCTACCATCTGCCGCGGCAGGCCGACCGGGTGGCGGCGCTGCGCGAGGCCGCGCGGGTGACCCGGCCGGGCGGGACGATCGTGGCGGCGGCGATCAGCCGCCACGCCGCGCTGATCGACCTGAGCGTGCAGGGCCGGCTGGACGAGGACATCCGGCAGTCGTTGCGCGCCCAGTACGAGACCGGGGTGAACGATCCGCGCACCGGCTTCACCACCGCGTTCTTCCACCGGCCGGAGGAACTGGCCGCCGACTTCGTCGCGGCCGGACTGCCCACCCCGGAGGTGTACGGGGTGGAGGGTCCGCTGTGGCCGCTGCTGAACGCGCTCGGCACCGGGTCGCACGAGCGGTTGTTCGCCGACGCGGTGACCTGCGCCGAGACGTTCGAGCGGGACGCCGCGATCCTCGGCGCCAGCGCCCATCTGCTCGCCGCCGCGCGCCGCTGACCGCCGGGCCGGACCGCCGCCTGCTTTACGCCGGAGCGAAACACGTCAAGCACCAAGGGTGACCAGTTGCGACAAACCATGTTATTCTTCGGCGTCAATCTATGCCCGCGCGGACCCGGCCGGGTCGCTGCCGGAAGGACATCCCCCCGATGCCGGTCGCTGCCGCCATGCCCCTGTCACGGGCCCCGCTGGCCCGCCCGGCGGGCGACGCGCTCAGCCTGATCTTCACCACCCTGCCGGCGCTGCTGCGGCTCACCTGCGGCCTGGTCGGCGCGGTGGTCGCGCTGGCGGTGCGTACGCCGCCGGTGCGGGTGGCGCTGCTGATCCCCGCGGTCGTCGTGCTGACCGCCTGGTCGCTCTGGTACGCGTTCCGCGCGTTCCGGCACGGCATCGGCGGCGCGCTGGTCGCCGGTGACGTGGCGCTGACCACCGCCGCCGCGCTCGCCGTCCCGTGGCTCGTCGCGCCGGAGGTGCTGCCGGGCGAGGCGAGCTGGATCGCGGTGCTGGCCAGCTCGACTGTCATCAACGCGCAGGCCACCGCCCCGGCCCGCTGGTCCGTGCCGGCCGGCCTGCTGGTCACCGCCGCGTACGTCACCGGCACCACGCTGGCCGGCAACCCGGTCGAGGCCCGGGCGCACGCCGGGACGCTGCTGGTGCAGACCGGCAGCGCGGCGGTGATGACAGCGGTGATGCGCCGCCGGATCGCCCGCGCCGACGCCGCGTTCGCCGACTACCAGCGTCTGTCCCACGAGGCGGTGGTGGCGCGCGCCGCCCGCGAGGCGGAACGGCGGCAGAACCGCGACCTGCACGACACCGTCCTGGGCACACTCACCATGGTCGGCCTGGGCGCCGTACCCGACTCGGCGACGTTGCGCGAGCGGTGCGCGGACGATCTGCGTACCCTCACCGCCCTGGCGGGTGCGCGGACCGCGACCGCGGCCGGCGAGGCCGACCTGGACGAACGTCTGCGCGAGGTGCTGGCGGGGACGCCCGCGCCGGCGGTGACCGCCACGCTTGCGCCGTGCCGGCTGCCGGCGGAGGTCGCCACGGCGCTCGCCGACAGCGCCGCCGCCGCGCTGGCGAACGCGGCGCGGCACGCGCCGGGCGCGGCCACGTCGCTGCGCCTGGCCCGCGAGGGCGGCACCGTCGTGGTCGAGGTGGTCGACGACGGTCCCGGTTTCGACCCGTCCACGGTCCCGGCCCACCGGTACGGGCTGCGCGAGTCGATCCACGGGCGGATGAGCACTGTGGGCGGTCGGGCGTTGGTGACCTCCGCCCCTGGCGCCGGTACCCGGATTCGGCTGGAGTGGTCCGATGGCGAGTGAGTCGGGTACGGCCGTGGCGGCCGGCTCCGCGCTGCGCGCGCTGCCCCGGCCGCGGACGGCGACGCGCTCCGCGTCGGCCACAGCCCCGCCGCAGGCGCACGCGGTGGCCGACGCGTCCGACGGCGGCGCGCGGGTCGCCGCGATCGTCATCGCGGCGGCCTGGCACCTGGCGGTGGCGCTGCCGGCCGTGTGGCAGGCCGGGCCGGGGATGGCCGTCCCGGCCGTGGTGGCGGCGGGCTGGCTGGTGACCGCGCTGGTCGGGGTCGGTGCCGGGGTACGGCTGCTGCGCGGCGGACTGCCGGCGGCCGGACCGCTGGCCGCGGTGCTGCTGATCGTCGACGCGGCGGTGGTCGCCGGGGCCGGCGAGCGGTTCCTGTTCAGCACCGCCAACTGGGTGTGGGGCGGCCTGGCCTGGTTCTTCCTGCTGGTGCTCTGGCAGCGGCCGGTGCGCTGGCTGCTGGTCATGCTCGCCGCGCACGGCACGATCGCGCTGGCGGCGGTGGTGTCGTACGGGGCGACCGCGCCGGCCGACCTGAGCCGCGCCGCGATGTACGTCTACGGCACCTCCACCCTGCCCGTGGCGGTCTTCGTCGGCGCGGCGGCGCTCACCGCGCAGGCCCGGGACCGGGCGGCCACCGCCGCGGCGACGCTCGCCGTGGCGGCGGAGCAGGAGGCGGCCGAGCGGGCCCGCACCGAACGGCAGGCGCGGCTGGCGCTGGTCAGCGGCACCGCCGAGGAGGTGCTGGCCGAACTGGCGGCGGGCGACGCCGACCCGGCCGACCCGGCGGTACGGCGGAGCTCGGTGCTGGCGGCGGCCCGGCTGCGCCGGCTCATCGCCGAGTCGGACGACGTGCCGGACGCGCTGCTGCACGAACTGCGCGCGGCGGCCGACCTGGCCGAGCGCAACGGACTGCCGATCGACCTGGTGTCGGTCGGTACCCTACCGGAGCTGCCGGTGGAGATCCGGCGCGGGCTGGCCGACCCGCTCACCGCGGCGCTCGCCGCCGCCGAGGGCTGGGCGCGGCTCACAGTGGTGGCGGGCCCGGACGAGGTGGTGGTCAGCCTGGTGACACCGGATCACGACGGCCCGGACGAGCCGGCGACCGGCGGGGACGGGCCGGTGGAACACCTGCACGAGCGGGACGGGGAGATCAGATGGACGCAGACCCGCTGGCGGCGGACGTGAACGCCGGGACCCCGATCGGGGTGGCGATCGTGGACGACCATCCGGTGGTGATCGACGGGGTGCGCGCCTGGCTGGCCGGCGAACCGCGGTTGCGGGTGCTGGCCACCGGCGACGACCCGGACGAGGTGCTGCGGGCCGCGCCGGACGCCGAGGTGGTGCTGCTCGACCTGCGCCTGCACGGCCGGATGGTGCTGGACAAGCTGGCCGAGCTGAGCGCGGCCGGGCGCCGGGTGGTGGTCTACTCCGAGCACAGCGACCCGCAGACCATGCTCGCCGCGCTCGATGCCGGGGCGGTCGCGTTCCTGGCCAAGCACGAGGGGCGCGAGCACTGCGTGGCCACCGTGCTGGCGGCGGCGAGCGACCGGCCGTACGTGCCGCCGGCGCTGGCCGGCGCGATGGTCGGTGACGCCCGCCCGGATCGTCCGTCCCTGTCGGACAAGGAGCGCGAGGCGCTGCTGCTGTGGTTCCAGTCGATGTCGAAGGCGTCGGTGGCGCGCCGGATGCAGATCAGTGAGCACACCGTGAAGCAGTACGTCGACCGGGCGCGGATCAAGTACACCCGGGCGGGGCGTCCGGCCGCCACGAAGGCGGCACTGCTCGCCCGGGCGATCGAGGACGGACTCGTCCGACCGGAAGATATCGGCATCTACCGGTCGCAGGCGTCGGCCGACCGGCCGACCCCCTAACAGGTGTCATGACAGTCGCCCCAGGAATCGGGCAGGCTCACCGGTACCGCCAACCGTCATCGGGAGGTCGTACCGTGCCGGAGGACGCCACACCCTTCTTCGTCGGACCGCATCGGTTCGACGCCGACGACGACCCCACCCGTCCCGTGCTCGACCGGCGCTACGAGCTGGTACCCGAGCCCGGCGAACGTCTGCTCGGTCAGCACCGCCTGCGCGTCGCCGGTCACCTGCTCGGCCCGAGCGAGGACGTCCGCTGCTGGTCGCTGCCCGCTCCGGCGACGATCACCGTGACCGAGCGCCGCCTGGCGTACGTCTGCACCGGCTCCGAACTGTCGGTGGTGTCCGGGCGGGACGGCCGGGCGGGCGCCCGGCACCGGCGGCCGGTCCGGCTGTCCCGCCTGGTCAGCGGCCAGATCCGCTGGCAGTGGCCGTCCCGGCTGGAGCTGGCCGAGGTGGGCGACGGCATGGCCGAGCTGCGCATCGTCTGCGACGCGCTGCGCACCATCCGGCAGCCGGCGCTGGCGCTGACCGGCCCGGTCGGTCTGGTCGCCGGGCTGGCCCGGCAGGTACGCCGCTCGGTGGCCGGTTTCCGGCTCGCCAACGCCGAGCTGGTGGACCTGTCCCCGCCGGAACGGGACGCCCTCGCCGTCCGGGTGGCCGCCTCCCCCGGCCCGACGCTGGGCACCGTGACGCTGCCGGGCTCGCTGCCGGTGGAGTTCCTGTCCCGCGACGACTACTACCGTCCGCCGGAGGCCGAGGCGTCGCCGTGGGCGTGGTCCGGCTTCCCCGCCCACGACCAGCCCGGCTCCGCCTGCTGACGCTCCCCGTACGCAATCCGGTGGAGGGCGGGAGGGGCGAGCGTCAGGAGGCGCTGCGGGTGCGGCGCTCGGACCGGTCCAGCTCGACTGCCTCCTCCGGGGTCGGCGCGCTGCCGCCCAGGTGGACCGGCTGCCACCAGGTGTCGTCCGGGCCGGACGGCTTGTCCGGGTACTCGCGCTGGGCCCGGTCGACGAGCGCCGACAGGCGGGTACGCAGGTCGGCGGTCATGACGGTGGCGTCCGGGTAGGCGGACGGGTCCATCGGCTCGCCGACGATGATCGTGATCGGGGTGTGCCGGCGGGTCAGCGTGCGCGGGCGGCCCTTGGTCCACAGCCGCTGGGTGCCCCAGAGCGCGACCGGCAGCAGCGGCACGCCCGCCTCCTGCGACATCCGGGCCGCCCCGTTCTTCAGATCCTTCACGGTGAAGGAGCGGCTGATAGTCGCCTCCGGGAAGACGCCCACCACCTCGCCCCGGCGCAGCGCGCCGACAGCGGCGGCGTACGAGCCGGCGCCGGCGGCCCGGTTGACCGGGATGTGCTTCATGCCGCGCATCAGCGGACCGGAGACGCGGTGCCGGAAGACGCTGTCCTTCGCCATGAACCGGACCAGCCGCTTGGCCGGGTGCGCGCCGTAGCCGCAGAAGATGAAGTCGAGGTAGCTCACGTGGTTGGACGCGAGCACGGCGCCGCCGGCGTGGGGCACGTGCTCGCTGCCGGACACGTCCAGGCGCAGGTCGAGGAGCCGGAACATCGTCTTCGCGGCGGTGATCACAGGTGGGTACACGAGTTCCGACATACCGAAACTTTACCCCGAGTAGGTTACGCGACCGTAGGGCCGATCTGCCCTCGGCAGACCCGGGTTCGCACCGGCCTGGGCGCGGCGACGATGGCGTCATGACCGAACGCGCGGTGCTGCTCTGGATCCACGGCGGAGGCTGGCGTGCCCGCGCCGAGGAGGACGGGGCGGCGCTCGCGTCACTCGGGCTGCGCGTGGTCCCGGCCACGTACCGGTTCTCGCACCAGGCGCGCTGGCCGGCCCAGCTCGACGACGTCCGCGCCGCAGCCCGGGCCGCCCGGGCCGGGGCGGACGGCCTGCCGCTGCTGGTGGGCGGTGACTCGGCCGGCGGGATGCTGGCCCTTCAACTCGGCCTGCGCGGGGTGGACCGGCCCGGCGACGTGGCGGGGGTGCTCGCGTACTGGGCACCCGTCGACCCGCTCGACCCGGAGCAGCGGCGCCGGCGCGCCCCCGGCGACGACCCGTGGACCGACCTGCTGGGTCATCCGCCGGCCACGGGCGATCCGGCCACCACGGACGCGACCGTCGCCACCCACCTCGGCTCCGGCGTGCCGGTGCTGCTGGTGCAGGGGCGCGACGACGTCGCGGTGCCGGCCGCCCAGCCGATCGAGCTGACCGGCCGGCTGCTCGCCGCCGGGCACCCGGCGCATCTGTGGCTCACGCACGGCGGTCACGCGCTCGACCTGGCCCGGCCCGACCTGCTTGCGGCTGCCGCCGCGTTCCTGGACCGCGTCCTGCCCGCCGCCGCGGGCGACTAGGTTCGAGGCATGCCCGACCTCGCCGCGATCGTCATCCACTGCCGCGACCCCTACCTGCTGGCCCCGTTCTGGAGTGCGGTCACCGGGCTGCCGGTGGTCGAGGCGGACCGGGTGAAGCTCGCCGAGGGAACGCTCGCGCCGGCCGAGGCGGTGCTGCTGCGCGATCCGCACCGGCGGCGTCCGGACCTGTGGATCAGCCCCGCCGACATGCTGCCGGAACCCGGCCGGATCCACCTCGACCTGGTCGGCGACGCCGAGGAGCGGGCCGCGGTGCTGGAGGCGGGCGCGACAGTCGTCCGCGAGCTGCCGCGCTGGACCGTGCTGGCCGACCCGGAGGGCAACGAGTTCTGCCTGCTCCCGCCGAACGAGGCACACACCGCGCCGCCACCCGGGCACTGACCCGCCACCCGGGCGCCGGCCCGCTCAGCCGGCCGGTTCGTCGAGGTCGAGCCGGCCCCGGGCGAACGCGTCCACCCGGCCCCAGCGGCCCGGGATGTCCAGCACCTCGATCCGTCCCATGCCCACCGGCAGCCGCGGGTCGACCGCCAGGTGCTTCTCGTGCGGCTCCAGCCCGAGCATGGTGCGCAGCAGCAGCATCGGCGCCCCGGTCGACCAGGCCTGCGGGCTGCACGCGGTCGGGTACTCCACCGGGAACTTGGTCAGCTCGCGCCGGTAGCCGCCGAACGCCTCCGGCAGCCGGCCGTTGAAGTAGGTGGCCGCGTCGAGGATGCCGTTGGCCACCGTGGCGGCCTCCTCGGCGAAGCCGTACCGGCGCAGGCCCCAGGCGACGAACGAGTTGTCGAACGGCCAGATCGTGCCGTTGTGGTAGCCGATCGGGTTGTAGCGGACCTCGCCCTCGGCCAGCGTCCGCACCCCCCAGCCGGACCAGAGCCGGGGGCCGACCAGATGCTCGGCGATCTTCGGCGCCCGCTCGTCGTCCACGATCCCGCTCCACAGCAGGTGGCCGATGTTGGAGCTGAGCACGTCGCACTGGCGCCCGTCCGGGTCCAGCGCGAGCGCGTAGAAGCCGCGGTCGGCGACCCACCAGTCGTTGTTGAAGCGCCGCTTCAGCTCCGCCGCCTCGCGTTCCAGTTGATCGGCGTACGCGGGGTCGCCCCAGAACTCCCGGGCCATCCGGGCGGCCCGCATCTTCGCGTCGTACGCGTACCCCTGCACCTCGCACGTGGCACGCGGGAACGGCGGCAGCGTGCCGTCGGCGTACGAGATGGAGTCCCACGAGTCCTTCCAGCACTGGTTCTCCAGGCCGGTGTCGGTGTTGCGCCGCTCGTACCAGATGTAGCCGTTGCCGAGCAGGTCGGCGTAGTCGTCGATCCACTTCAGCGCGGCCCGGCACTCCAGTTCCATTTCCTTGACCAGCGCGCCGTCTCCGCTCCACCGCTCGTACTCGTCGAGCAGCACCACGAACAGCGGGGTCGCGTCCACCGAGCCGTAGTACGGCGAGTGCGGCTGCTCCTCGAACGCGGCGGTCTCGCCGTACCGCATCTCGTGCAGGATCCGGCCCGGATCCTCGTCCCGGAAGTCGTCGAACCGGGTGCCCTGGAGCGCGCCGAGGATGCGCAGCGTGGTCTTCGACATCTCCGGCGCGAACGGCAGCACCTGGAGGCAGGTGAGGATGCTGTCCCGGCCGAACATGGTCATGAACCAGGGCAGGCCGGCCGCGGGCAGCGTCTGCCCGCCGAGCGACAGCGGCGAGAAGCGCAGCGCCGCGAGGTCGACCAGGCTCCGCCGGTACGTCGCGGCGAGCTTCTCGTGCTCGCTGTTCAGCTTCGGGGCCCGGCTGATCCACTCCTCCAGGTCGTGCTGGAGCGCGAGCCGCTCGGTGCCGTGCGCGCGCAGTCCCATCCGCAGGTCCCGGCCGCCGGGGCCGATGGCGAACGTCTGCACGTCGATGACGGCGTCCCACTGCTCGTTGGGTTCCAGCCGGATGCTCCAGGCGAAGCCGCGCTGGTCGTAGCGGGCGGGCTGGTTGGCGGAGACGAGGGTCTCGCGCCGGAAGTTGCCGCGCCGGTAGCCCAGGCGCAGCCGGTCCGACTCGGCCTCGGCGTAGTGTTCGCCCTTCTTGTTCAGGATCTCGTCCTTGACCTGGAACAGGTCGGCGAAGTCGGACCCGGCGTCCATCCGGATCTCCAGGTCGACCGCCTTCTCGTCGTGGTTGAGAATGGTCAGCGTCTCCCGGAAGCTGCCGCCGACCGCCCGCTCCCGGATGATCGACAGCTTCGCGTCGATGTAGTGCGTGGCCATGCCGGGCACCAGGAAGAACCGGGCCTCGTAGTACTGGAGGTCGTCGAAGGACAACGCGTTGAGCCGCTCGCCGTTGACGGTGAGCACCCACTTCGACAGGTACCGCGTGTCGAGCGAGAACAGGCCGGTCGGCTCGCTCGGTGTGGCCTCGATGTCGCCGGTGTCCTCGCTGACCACGAACGTGTTGCCGTCCAGGATCCGGACGGTGTTGTTCCCGGGCATCAGGCACCCCTCCCGCCGAACGTGTGGTGCGGTCCGCGGGAGCCCGGCGGACCGGGGAAGACCCGCTCGACCTGCAACACGAGCCGCAGGTCGCCGACGACTGTCATGTCACCGCGCAGCAGCGCCGGGATGGTGTTCTCCTCACCGCTGACCAGCTCGGCGAACAGGCGCGGCTCGATGCCGACCACCGCGTCCGCCTCTCCGTCCTCCTGCCGGACCCGCAGCTTGCCGTGATCGATCTCCAGCAGCCAGTGCATGGTGTGCGGGCCCTCGTGCAGGTCGAAGCGGAGCGTTCCGGAGGTCTTGACCAGCAAGGGCTCGAACCCCCGCCGATCCAGGTCCTCGAAGAATCTCGTGGTCATGTCCACCATTTGGGCGACTCCTCCCGCGATCCGCGGTCTACCTGTCGACGCTCCGTGTCCCCACCCGATCCGGGGCCAACCTCGCCCGAACCGGGTGAGGGCGGCGGCACCGTCGCGGCGCGCGACGCCGGCCCCCGAACCGGAAGCCGGCGTCATCGCGGCGGACAGGTCTAGTTGTTGGGGTCGTCGGCGCTGATGTCCGCGAGCACCGACTGGGGTTCCCGCTCCACCGCCAGGTCACCCATGGAGATCAGGCCGACCAGACGGCCGTCGTCGACCACCGGGAGACGGCGGACCGCGTACGTGCGCATCAGGTCGGCTGCGGCCACGGCGTCGTCGTTCGGGTTGACGGTCACCACGTCCTTGCTGGTGATCTGGTTGAGCCGGGTGGCGGTGGGGTCCATGTTCTCGGCCACGCCCCGTACCGTGATGTCCCGGTCCGTCACGATGCCGACCACGTTGTCGCCGTCGGTCACCACCACGTCGCCGATGGCGCTGTCGCGCATCTCCTGTGCCGCGGCGATGAGCGTGTCGTTGCCGTCCATCGTCACCAACCGGGTCGTCATGAACTCTCCGACCGTTGTCATGGTGCTCCCCTCTCGGTGTCAGCACCGCGGTCTACCCGCCGCCGCAGGCGGGGTAACGCGGGCGTCACCGCCGGTGGCGCAGGCGTCGGCGCAGGTCGTAGAAGCCGTTGCTGGACAGCCCGTAGAAGACCGGCAGCAGCAGGAGCACCACGAGCGCCGCCGGCACGCTCAGCAGCACGCCCACCAGACCGGCGATCGCGTACGCGAGGACGCCGAACAGCGCCCGGACGCGTTCGGCCCCGAAGAACCGGGCGGGGACGTGCGGCTCCAGCAGTTCCCGGTGCCGGCTCAGGTAGTGGTAGAGCCAGAGCCAGGCGGACGACAGGAGCACGCCGACCAGCGCGTACGCGGACACCGCGACCTGCTCGTCGAAGACGTTGCCCTCCTCCACGGCGCGGGAGACGAGCGCGGTGACGAACGGCAGCAGCGCGACGCTGAACAGCACGCCGAGGTTCGCCCAGTGCAGTCCCCGGTCGGCGCAGTGGACCCGGTGGAACGTCCCCTTGTGGTTCAGCCAGTTGACCGCCACGTACAGGTAGGACGTGACGTAGGCGAGGTAGACCGGCCACTGGTCGAGCAGCGCGCGCAGCATCCCGCCCGGCTCCGTCTCGGGCACCCGCAGGTCGAGAACCAGCAGCGTGATGACGATGGCGAAGACCGCGTCGCTGAACCCGATCGCCCGGCCCGTGTCCGAACGCACCCCGGCGTCCCCGGTGTCCCCTTCGGCCGTCATGTCGGCACCCCCGCCCTGCCGGCGCGGGTCGGCCGGCGACCCGGCGGGCATACCCACTGTGCGGGCGTCCGTGCCGGGTGACCCGGCACGGACGCCTGCGGGGTCAGCGCTCGGCGGCGACCAGCTCGGCGAGTTGCACGGCGTTCAGCGCCGCGCCCTTGCGCAGGTTGTCGTTGGCGCAGAACAGCGCGAGCCCGTGCTCGACGGTCTCGTCGGCCCGGATCCGGCCCACGTACGTCGGATCCTGGCCGGCCGCCTCCAGCGGCGTCGGCACGTCGCGCAGCGCCACGCCGGGCGCGCCGTCGAGCAGCTCACGGGCCCGGGCCGGGTCGATCGGCCGGGCGAACCGGGCGTTGATCTGCAGCGAGTGACCGGTGAAGACCGGCACGCGCACGCACGTGCCGGAGACCTTCAGCCCGGGGATGTCCAGGATCTTGCGGCTCTCGTTGCGCAGCTTCTGCTCCTCGTCGGTCTCGTCGGAGCCGTCGTCGACGATCGAACCGGCCAGCGGGAGCGCGTTGAAGGCGATCGGGCGGGCGAACGAGCGCGGCGCCGGGAACTCCACCGCCCCGCCGTCGAAGGCGAGCCCGGCGGCGTCCTCGGCCACCTTGCGGACCTGCTCGTCCAGTTCCGCCACCCCGGCCAGGCCGGCGCCGGAGACCGCCTGGTAGGTGGCGACGACGAGGCTGACCAGTCCGGCCTCGTCGTGCAGCGGGCGCAGCACCGGCATGGCGGCCATCGTGGTGCAGTTCGGGTTGGCCACGATGCCCTTCGGGCGGTCCGCGATCGCGTGCGGGTTCACCTCGGCCACCACCAGCGGCACCTGCGGGTCCATCCGAAACGCCGAGGAGTTGTCGATCACCACGGCGCCGGCCTCGGCGACCCGGGGAGCCAGCTCCTTCGCGGTGCCCTTGCCCGCCGAGAAGAGCACGATGTCCAGGCCGCGGTAGTCCGCGGTGGCCGCGTCCTCCACGGTGACCTCGCCGTCGCGCCAGGGCAGCGTGCGCCCGGCCGACCGGGCCGAGGCGAACAGGCGCACCTGCTCCGCCGGGAACTCGCGCTCCGCCAGCACCTGCCGCATGACGCCACCGACCTGACCGGTGGCTCCCACAATGCCGATCCTCATGCCCGCGAGGCTACCCAGACGGGCGGTGCGGGTGGGAAACGTTTCCCACCGCGCGGATGCGGGGCGACGGGAATCACAGACCCGCCGCCCCGCCCGGTCACGTGTGGTCGACCACCTCGCCGAGACCGCTGGCGACCAGCTCGTCCCGGATGACCGCCGCGTCCCCCTCGATCACCATCGTCAGCGACTCGGGGTGCAGGTAGGTCGCGGCCGCCGCGGAGACGTCCTCGACGGTCGCCGCGAGCAGTTGCTCCCGCAGCCGTGCGTGGTAGTCGTCCGGCAGGTCGTGCACGACCAGCGTGCTCAGCGCCGCGGCGATGGCCCGTGGGCTCTGCAACTCGACCGAGAGCTGCCCGGCCCGCCAGGAACGCGCCACCTCCAGCTCGTCCTCGGTGACGCCGGTCAGCTGGGTACGGGAGATCTCGCCCACCGACTCGACGAGCGCCGGCGCGGTCACCGCGGTCTGCACGCCGGAGCTGACCGCGAACCGGCCGAACCGCCGGGACGAGGCGAAGTCCCCCCGGATCCCGTACGTGTAGCCGCGTACCTCCCGGATCAGGTGGTTGAGCCGGGACGTGAACGCGCCGCCGAGCACGGTGCCGGCGAGCGTCATCGGCACGTGGTCGGGGTGGGCGCGGTGCGGGGACGGGTGCCCGAGCCGCAGCGTGGACTGCACCGAGCCGGGCCGGTCGACCAGGATGATCCGCCGCTGCCCGGCCAGCGGCACGTCGATCGGGCCGCCGCGTTCCACCGGGCCCCCGCCGGCACCGGCGAACGCGGTCGCGGCGAGCGCGTCCAGGTCGATCCGCTCCAGGTCACCGGCGACGACGAGCGTGCCGGGGCGGATGAACCACTCCGAGTGGAAGACGGTGACGTCGTCGACCTCCAGCGCGGCCACGCTGTCCGGGTCGCCGTAGAGCGGGCGGCCCCACCGGTGCTGCGCGCCGAACAGCTCGGCCCGCAGCACCGCGTCGGCGCGCGGGCCGGGGTTGGCCCAGTCCATCCGCAGCGCGGTCGCCTCGTCGTCGCGTACGCGCAGCACGTCGGCCGGGTCGAGCCGGGGCGTACGGACCGCCTCGGCCAGCAGTTCCACGGCGGCGGTCAGCCGGTCCACCGGCACCTGCACGCTCACCTGGAACGAGTCCCAGTCGAGCCCGGTCGCCAGTTCGGTGCCGAGCGCCTCGATGGCCAGCGCGTACGCGGTGGCGTCCCGCTGCGCGGTGCCCTCCTCCAGCGCCTTGGCCAGCACCGCGCCGAGCCCCTCCTTGCCGACCGGCTCCCGGCCCGCGCCGCCGTCCAGCAGCAGCACCGCGACGGCGAGGTTCTGCCCGGGCAGGTGCGCGGCGACCACCTGGCCGCCGGCCGCCGTCCGCCGGACCACCTGCGGGAACCGGTAGGCGCGGGCGGCGCCGGGGCCGGGACGGGTGGCGATCAGCGACATCACTTCTCCTCGGGCAGGTAGGTCAGGATCACCCGGTCGCCGGCGCCGAGCAGCTCGGCGGCCTGCTCGGCGATCTGCTCCGCGGTCACCGCGAGCCAGGCCGGCAGCCGGTCGGCGGCGCGGGCCGGGTCGCCGAACTGGGTGGCGTACCGGCCGAGCGTGTCCGCCCGCCCGTCCACCGTGGACATCTGCCGCCACCACATGGTGCTCAGCAGCGCCTTGGCGCGGTCCAGCTCGGCCGCGGTCACCGGCACTGTGGCCAGCTCGTCGACCACGTCGGCCAGCCCGTCGCGCAGCCGCTCGGCGCTCACCCCGGGGCGGGCCGTGGCGGTGGCGATCAGCGGAGCGGGCGCGTGCGCCAGATCCACCCCGTACGCGCCGACCAGGTCCGGCTGGGCGATCCGCTCACCGTCGGCGAGCCGCTGGTAGAGGCGGCTGCCCCGGCCGCTGCCGAGCACGGTGGCCAGCACCGTGGTCACGTCGTACCCCGGGGTGCCGAACGGGTGGGTGCGGTGCGCGACGTAGACGCGGGGGGCGGGCACGTCGGCGGTGACCGTCTCCACCGCCGGGCGGCCGGTGGCCGGCACCGCGCGGCCGTCCGGCGCGGCCGGGATGTCGGCGCGCGCGGCGAGGCCGCCGAAGTACTTGTCGGCGAGCGCGAACACCTCCGCCGCTTCTGTGTCGCCGACCACCGTGAGGACCGCGTTGTTCGGCGCGTAGTAGGTGCTGTGGAACTCCTGGAAGGTGGCCAGGTCGGCGGCGTTCAGGTCGGCCATCGACCCGATCGTCGCGTGGTGGTACGGGTGGCCGGGCGGGTAGAGCAGCGGCAGCAGCCGCAGCCACGCGTCGCCGTACGGCACGTTCTCGTAGCGCTGCCGGCGCTCGTTCTTCACCACCTCGCGCTGGTTGTCCAGCGTCTCCTGGGTCAGCGCCGGCACCAGACCGCCCATCCGGTCGGCCTCCAGCCAGAGCGCCAGTTCCAGGTGCTCGGCCGGGACCGTCTCGAAGTAGTTGGTCCGGTCCGGGTTGGTGGTCGCGTTGAGCGAGCCGCCCGCGCCCTGGATCAGCTTCATGTGCTCGGTCTTCGCCACGTTCACCGAACCCTCGAACATGAGGTGCTCGAAGAGATGGGCGAAGCCGGTCTGTCCCGCCGGCTCGTGGCGTGAGCCCACGTCGTACCAGAGGTTGACCGCCACGGCCGGGGCGGTGCGGTCCTCGCTCACCACCACGCGCAGGCCGTTGTCCAGTCGGGTCGTCTCGATCGGCCAGGGGAAACCGCTGTCGGGCATGAGACGACGCTATCCGATCTCGGAGGCGGAAAGGTGACACGCGCGCCCGAGCATCGTCGGTGCGCGCCGGGGTACCCGTGCGGGCATGGCCGCCACCACACCCTCCGCCGTCGAGCGCGCCGCCGCCGCGCTGGCCCGGATCCGGCACGCCCGGCTGCTGCATCCGGCCGGGCGGACGTTCGCCGGCGAGGCCCGGATCTGGGGTACGCCGGGACCGCCGACCGGCGTTCCGCTGCTCGACCTGCCGGCCCGGTGGCCCGCCACGATCCGCCTGTCCAAGGGCGTGCCGACGCCGGGCGGCTGGCCGGACGTGCTGGGCGTGGCGGTACGGCTGCACCGTGACCCGGAGCCGCCGGTGGACCTGCTGTGGAGTTCCAGCGGCGCCGCGCCGGTGCTGCGGAACCTGCCGCTGCCCCGGCGGCGCTTCACCGGGACGTACACGTCGATCATGCCGTTCCGGGCCGGCGGGCGGCGGCTGTTCCTGGCCGTGCTGGCCGACCCGGAGTCGCCCGACCTGGGTCGCGGCCTGGCCGAGGCGGTCGCGGCGGTCGCGGCCGACGAGCCCCGGCTGGTGCTGGCGGTGGCCTCGGCGGTGGGCCGGTGGCGGCCGTTCGGCGAGGTACGCCTCGACGACGAGCGCGGCGCCGCCGAGGACGCCGCGCTCGCCTTCGACCCGATCGGCAACGTGCCGCCGGGGTTGCGCCTGACCGGCCCGCTGGCCCGGCTGCGGGACGACGGTTACCGGGGTTCCCGCCGGGCCCGGGGCGCCGCGCTCAGTCGGGCGGCTCGACGGGGGTGACGGTCTGCTCGGAGGTGCGGTGCTCCAGCACGGTGTCGGGGGCGGCGTTCTGGTCCGCCTCGCGGATGTCGGACTCGGTGAGGATCGCGTCGGCCTGCGCCTGGGCGTCGTCGCTGCCCGCCGCCGCCTCCTCCGGCAGCAGATGCGCTCGGGATTCGATCCGTTCCTGGTCACTCGGGTCGTGGCTCGTGGTCATGGCGATCACATACCCCGCGTTCCGCACTTCGGAACGACAGCGGGACTTCCGGCGCGCGTCGGGTACGCTGGCCGACGTGACGCGGTCGTATCGATGGTTTAGGCAGCCGGCTGGAGGAGCCGGTGACTCGACCATGAGCTGACGTCACCACCTCTTCGAGCCGGCCGGGCAGGGATTGTTTCCCTGCCCTTTCGTATGCGAGCAGCCGGCTCGATCCCCCGGACCCGGCACGGGGGCACGGTCGGCGGAAGGAATCCCCACCGTGACCACGTCCCAGGACGCCCATCGGGTCATCGACCAGCGCATCGACCGTGTGGTGCCGCTGACCACCCCGGCCCTGCTGCACCACCACCTGCCGCTCGACACCCCGCTGGCCGAGGCCGTCGTGGCGGGCCGGCGTGCCGTCGGCCGGGTGCTGGACCGCGCCGACGACCGGTTGCTCGTCGTCGTCGGCCCCTGCTCCGTGCACGACCCGGCCGCCGCCCTGGAGTACGCGGGCCGGCTGCGCGAGGCCGCCGCCCGGGTCGCCGACGACCTGCTCGTGGTGATGCGTGTCTACTTCGAGAAGCCGCGCTCGACGGTGGGCTGGAAGGGCCTGATCAACGACCCGGCGCTGGACGGCTCCGGCGACGTGAACACGGGCCTGCGTACCGCGCGGGCGCTCCTGCTCGACGTGCTGCGCCTGGGCCTGCCGGTGGGCTGCGAGTTCCTCGACCCGATCACCCCGCAGTACATCGCGGACACGGTGGCCTGGGGCGCGATCGGCGCGCGGACGGTGGAGAGCCAGGTGCACCGGCAGCTCGCCTCCGGGCTGTCCATGCCGATCGGCATGAAGAACCGGCCCGACGGCAGCATCGCCACCGCCGTGGACGCGATCCGGGCGGCCGGGGTGCCGCACGTCTTCCCCGGCATCGACGTCTCCGGCACCCCGGCGATCATGCACACCCGGGGCAACGCGGACGGGCACCTGGTGTTGCGCGGCGGGGGCGGCCGGCCGAACTACGACGCGGAGTCGGTGGCCGGGGCGCTGGAGCTGCTGCGGGCCGCGGGCCTGCCGGAGCGGGTGGTGCTCGACGCCAGCCACGCCAACAGCGGCAAGGACCACCGCAACCAGCCGCTGGTCGCCGCCGACGTGGCCGCGCAGCTCGCCGCCGGCCAGCGCGGGATCGTCGGCATCATGCTGGAGAGCTTCCTGGTGCCGGGCCGGCAGGACCTGGACCCGACCCGGGAGCTGGCGTACGGCCAGTCGGTCACCGACGCCTGCATCGGCTGGGACACCACCGCCGAGGTGCTGGAGCAGCTGGCCCAGGCCGTCCGGGCCCGCCGGGCCACGCTCCCGGCACCGGCCTGAGCGGGATTGGGGCGAGTTTGACCGGTTCGGTGCCGGGTAGGTGGTCGGCGTGACCGATGACGCGCCCGTGACCGAGCAGCCCGACACCAGGCTGCTCGACGACCTGCTCGACGACATCTACCACGGCCAGGAGCGGGTCACCCAGGCGGACATCTACCGCCGCGCGGTGGCCGCCGAACTCCCCGCGGAGCTGCTCACCCGGATCGCCGCGCTCCCCCAGGGCGAGTACGCGGTGGACGAGGCGGCCGATCTGCTGGGCGGCACGGTCGCCTGAGCCCCCGGACGACCGAGAGGACGCGACATGACCGACCGCAACCCCGACCACGAGCACCTGACGGCGCTCGGCCAGCCCCCGGAGGGCGTCGACAGGCTGCCGGAGCCGGACTTCGCCAACGAGCACGACCGCACCGCCGTGGACCGGGACGTCGTCACCGGGGAGGACGAGGACGAGCGGGAGCCGGAGGCGTCGCGCGGCTGGGCCGGCGAGGACCACGGCACCACCCCCACCTGACGGTGGGCGACACGGGAAAGGGGGGCCGGCGCGCGCCGGCCCCCTTTCGTGTCCACGGGGTCAGGACTCGTGGCGACCGCCCTCGGCCGCCTGCTGGGCGACCGCGTACCCCATCTGGAGGAAGTCGGAGGCGGCCACCGCGGTCAGCGCCGTGGCGACCAGCCGGGTCAGCCGGGGTGCCAGCACCAGGCCGCCGGTGAGCCCGGTGGCGACCCAGACCGCCAGGCAGAAGGGGCAGCTCACCAGCTCGCCGAGCGCGTGCCGGGTCGGGCTGCCCTCGTCGCGGACCTGCTCCATCACCTCGCCACTGCCGATCGGGTGGTCGTAGCGGGTGAACGGCGCCCGCAGCGGGCTGGTGATCGCGTCCTTGGACAGCAGCCGGCTGAGCTTGTGCGTGGCGATCGAGAGCAGCACCACGTCCGCGGGCGAGGGCCGCTCGGGCACCGGCCGGCCGGTCGCCCGGACCAGGCCGACGAGCGCGGCTGTCACACCGGCGTACGTGCCCATCGCCTTCAGGTAGCCCTCCAGCGGCCGATGCTCGTGCGGCGCGTACGCCTGGCGCAGGCGCGCCACCTTCTGCTTCAGGCCACTCCCGGTCAACCCGGCCTCCTCGTGCTCGTCGTGCGGGCCGGGCTCAACCGGCGGTCAGGTTGTCGGCCACCTCGCGGTCGAGGTTGGCCAGGATCTCGTCGGCCAGGTCGTGGTCCGGCCCGGCCAGGTCGAGCCGCACCCGGGCGCCGCCCGCGCCGGTCGGCTCCACGTCGATCTCGGCGGACCAGTCCACGGCGCACCACCGGGCCCGCATGGCGTCGGCGTCGACGACCTCCACCCGGCAGGCGCCGGAGCCGCGCAGTCGCTCGGGCAGCCAGGCCGAGGAGCGGTCCGGATCGGTCGCGGTGTTGAACACCACCTCCGGCGGCGCGGACATGCCGCGCTCGGCGTGGCCGGCCATCAGGCGTCCCGCAGCCGGCTCGGGTCGACCTCCCGGCCGGGGTGCCGGGCCAGGTACTCCGTCTCCAGTTCGGCGGTGCGCCGCAGGTGGTTGGCGAGCGCCGATTCGGTGGCGTGCCGCAGCGTGTCCAGCCGGGTGCGGTGCAGGCTCTGCATCTCCCGGACCAGGTCCTCGTCGCCCAGCTCCGCCGGGTCCACCCCGAGCTGCTCGCCGTCCGCGTCGACGGTGCGGGCGTGGTCGCCGTCCCATTCCGCGACCCGCTGTTCCGGGCTCGCGTCCCGGCGTACCGATTCGGTCATCGTCGCCCCCTCGTCTCGTTCGGGTTGCACCTGTTCGGATGCCCAGCGGGCGTGCCACCAAACCCCGCCCGGACTACGACGCCGTGTCGGAGAAGCCCGGCGGCCCCGGTACTCTCGTGGGCATGGAACGGCTCTGGACACCGGCGTGGATCGTCCGCCACGTGGCCATGGTCGTGCTGGCGGCGGGTTGCCTCGGGATGGGCTGGTGGCAGGTCACCCGCGCCGCCGGGGGAAACGCGATCAGCTTCGGTTACGCGATCGAGTGGCCGGTCTTCGCCGGTTTCGTGATCTTCGTCTGGTGGCGTGAGGTCCGCCAGACGCTGCGCGCAACCGGCCCGGCGGCGTCGGCCGACCCGGACGAGTCGGGGCCGCCGGCCGATCCCGCGCCGTCGGTGACCACCGGCGCCGCGCCGGTCGCCGCCACCCCGGTGGTACGCCGGCCGGTGCGCGTCGTGCGGGTGCCGGCCGCACCGGCCGACGGGGCGGACGACGCCGAGCTGGCCGCGTACAACCGCTACCTATCCTGGTTGAACGCCAATCCGGGCGCCCGGCCCGGCGACTATCCCGGCTGAGGCCGGTACGGAAGGACGGACGACGGTGGGCGGAGCCCTTACCCGGTACCGCGTGATCGCCTGGATCGTGGGCGTGGCGCTGGTGGTGCTGGTCCTGATCGGCATGCCGCTGAAGTACGGCTTCGACAACCCGAGCGTGGTGGCCGTGGTCGGCGTGGCGCACGGCTGGCTGTACATGCTCTATCTGGCGCTCTCCTTCGACCTGTCCCGCCGGGCGAACTGGCCGCTGAAGCGGATGCTGCTGGTGATGCTCGCCGGCACCGTGCCGTTCGTCTCGTTCTACGCCGAGCGGCGGGTGAGCCACTGGGTGGCCGCCGAGAGCCGCCCGCGTACGCCGGAGCCGGTCGCGGGCTGACCGCCGCTCACCGGGCCGGCCGCCACGGCTCGGCCGCCGGCGGATCGGCCCAGCCGCCCAGGCGCGCCGCCTCCCGGGCCCGCGCCAGTGCGCGGGCGACCTGGCCGAACTGCCGCTCGTCGTCGCTGCTGAACAGCAGCACCTCGGTGCCCCGCACCCGTCCCCACAGCTCGTGCGCCGGGGGCCGCACCCGGTCGCCGATCAGCACGAGCAGCAGCGGCACCAGCCCGACCGCGCCGAGCATGAGGTACGCCCCGGCGGTGAGCCGGTGCAGGCCGCCGGTGAAGCCGAGCAGCAGGCCGACCGCGGCGATCATCGCGGCGGACACGGCGACGGCCCGGATCGCGAGCCGGTCGTGCGGCCCGCGGTCGGTCCGGAGCTGGGTGATCTCGGCCACCGGCCAGCTGTTACGGCCGACGGTGAAGCGCTCGGCGGTGACGACGATGCCGGGCCGGGCGTAGAGCAGCCTGGGTGCGGCCGGTCGCGGCGAGCGGGGCGGCTGGGTGGCGGAGCGGTCGGTCTGCACGGCGGCCTCCCGGGAGCAGGGATCCCGTGGTGGGATTTCCCGTCCGGGCTTCATTGTGTTGGCCTCGCGCCACCTGACCTCGGGGTTTCGGCGGTCGCGGGGGTCACCGGCCCGGCCGCGCCCGCCGGAAACAGAGAACGATTTCCGCCTTTGTCGTGACTTTGCCTGGCGTTGCCTGGCGACATCCGCCCAGAACGACGAATCGGGCTAATCGCCTCATCCACCCACCGGCTCCCCCTCATCACTTTCCGCCACTTTGCCAACTTTCGACCCTGCTTGAACTCCCGGCTACTGCGATCACGGGTTAGGTTGTCCAGGTCGGCCCGGTCGACAGCCATCCACCCGGATGGCCCCGGGCCGGTGTCGCCGGGTCGCTGATGCGCCCGGCGACCGGTGGGAGAGGAGCTTTCCGCTCTTGTCGTCCTTACGGATGCTGCTCCGCTCGCTGGCGGTGGCCGGCCTCTCGGCCGCGCTGCTCGCCCCGGCGCAGGTGGCCCGGGCCGAGCCCACCCCCGCCGAGCTGACGAAGCAGATCGAGAAGTCCTCGACTGAGCTGGAGCGAATCGTCGAGTCCTACAACAAGCTCAACGAGGACATCAAGGCCAACAAGGCCACCGCGGCCAAGTTGGAGGCCCGGATCGGGCCGTTGCAGGAACAGGCCGAACGCAGCCGCGCCGACGTGGGCGTGCTGGCCGCGACGGCGTACAAGACCGGTGGCATGCGTACCGCGGCGGCCCTGCTGGACCCGGGCGGCCAGGCCACGCTGCCGGAGCGGCTGGGCACGCTCGACCAGCTCACCCGCCAGCGGCAGCGCACCATCAACAGCTTCACGGCCGACCAGCAGCGGCTGATCGACCAGAAGACCCGGCTGGACGTCACGCTCGCCCGGGAGGCGGCGCAGGCCAAGCAGCTCAAGTCCGCGAAGACGCGGATCGAGGCGGACCTGTCCGACCTCTACGAGATGCGGCGCAAGGCGTACGGGCGGGCCAACGAGGCGCCCGGCAACCCCAGTTCGGCGGGCAAGCCGCCGGCCGTCTCCGGTGACGCCGGCACTGTGGTGCGGTTCGCCTACGGCGCCGTCGGCAAGCCCTACGGCTACGGCCAGGACGGCCCCGGCAGCTACGACTGCTCCGGCCTGACGCTTGCGGCGTGGCGGACGGTCGGCAAGTCGCTGCCGCACAGCGCGGCCCGGCAGTGGAGCGCCACCACCCGGATCAGCCGTAGCGAGCTGCAACCCGGTGACCTGGTGTTCTACTCCGGGCTCGGGCACGTGGCGCTCTACGTCGGCAACGGCCAGATCATCGACGCGCCCAGCGCCGGGCGCAACGTCAGCAAGCGCGGCATGAACATCATGTCGATCGCCGGCTACGGCCGGGTCTGAGCACCGCGAAGACGGCGAACGGCCGGCGTCCCCCTGTCGGACGCCGGCCGTTCGCCGTTCATTGTTACCAGGTCAGGCCGCCTGGAGCCCTTCCGCGCGAGCCAGCTCACGCAGCCGGCCCAGTGCCTGGATCTCCAGCTGCCGGATGCGCTCGCGGGACAGCGAGAACCGCGACGCGACCTCGGTCAGCGAGTGCTCCCGCCCGTCCTCCAGGCCGTACCGGGCCCGCATGATGCCGGCGGAACGGTCGTCGAGGTGGTTGAGCAGACCCTCGATCCGCTGCCGCTCCAGGCCGGTGAGCACGATCTCCTCCGGCGACGGCGCGTCGCTGTCGGCGACCAGGTCGCCGAGGTTGGTGTCGCCGTCGTCGCCCACCGGGGTGTCCAGCGAGACGGTGTCCTGCGACCAGCGGACCAGTTCGTTGACCCGCTCGACGGTCACGCCGAGCGCGGTCGCGATCTGCTCCGGCTCCGGGTCGCCGCCCAGCTCACGGGTGAGCTGCCGGGCCACGTTGCGCATCCGGTTGACGTCCTCGACCAGGTGCACGGGCAGCCGTACGGTCCGCTCCTGCTGGGCGATCGCCCGGCTGATGGCCTGGCGGATCCACCAGGTCGCGTAGGTGGAGAACTTGAAGCCCCGCTCGTAGTCGAACTTCTCGACCGCCCGGACCAGGCCGGTGTTGCCCTCCTGGATCAGGTCCAGCATGGGCATGCCGGAGCGCACGTAGCGCCGGGCGATCGACACGACCAGTCGCAGGTTCGCGCGGATGAACAGGTCCTTCGCGCGCTCACCCTCGACGACCAGCCGCTCCAGGTCCTCCCGGTCGACGCCGTCGGGGATCCGATCCACGTCGAGCAGGTGCTCGGCGTAGAGACCCGCCTCGATCGCCTTGGAGAGGTCGACCTCCCGGGCGGCGTCGAGCAGCGGCGTCCGGGAGATCTCGTGCAGGTAGACGCCGACCAGGTCCCGCTCCTCGGCGACCTCGTCGGTACGCATGCCGATGTTCTTGTCCACGATTGCCACGGTCCCCTCGCTCGCGCCGGTTGCCCGGTTCCTTGCCATCCCCACGTTCACCAGCCCTCCCCGTAACCTCCGCCGTGCCCGTAGGTGCTGACACCTACACAACAGATGTGACGCGTCGGGGATTCCATGTCGTGAGTCGAAACTGTCACGAATGCCTGAGTAGTAGCTGAGAGCCCGGTCCATGTTTCCTGTTACCGGCCCGGTTCGGGCGGCTCGCGGGCGCCGTTTTCGGCACACACCGGAGCTGCGAAATCGCCGTTCGCCCATGGAATGGCACCATTGCCTGTTCCATGAACGCAGCGAGCCGCGTCACCGAGTCGTTGCGATCCTGGTCACTGCGAGATACGCGTCTGCGGACCGGTCGGTTCAGCCATGCTCAAGGATTACCCTCCGCCTCGTTGAACAATCCGTGCGGGAGGAGTCGTCCCCTCCCCGCACGTGATACGCGTCGCACCCGCCGGGCGGATGCGCCGGGCGGGTGGATCGGGCGGGACGGGCCGGCCCGCGGCGGGGGCCGGAACGCTCAGGAGGCGAGCAGTTCGAGCGCGCCGCGTACCTGATGGGCGGACCGGGCCAGCGCGGCCCGCGCGGCCGGCACCTCGGCGCCGGAGACGAGCGCGACGAGCGCGGTCTTGAGGTCGCCGTCGGCCTCCCGCAGGGCGACCCGGCACACCTCCTCGGCGCAGCCGGTGGCCTCCATGAGAATCGAGATCATGCGGCCGCGCAGTTTGGCGTTGGTGGCCACCATGTCGATCATCAGGTTCGAGTAGACCCGGCCCAGACGCACCATCACGGCCGTGGAGAACGTGTTGAGCACCAGCTTCTGCGCCGTGCCGGCCTTCATCCGGGTGGACCCGGTGACCACCTCCGGTCCGGTGTCCACCCCGATGAAGACGTCCACCGACGCGGCGGCCTCGGCCTCCGGATTCGCGCAGAGCAGCACCGTACCGGCCCCCTGCGCCCGGGACGCGGCGAGCGCCCCGAGGACGTACGGGGTGCGCCCGCTGGCCGCCAGGCCCACCACGAGGTCGCCGGGGCGTACACACTCGGCGGCCTCGGCGGCGCCGCCGCGCTCGTCGTCCTCGGCGTCCTCGACGGCGCGCCACATGGCGTCCGGGCCGCCCGCCAGGTGCGAGCAGAACCAGTGCCGGGGCGAGTTGAACGTGGGCGCCAGCTCGGCCGCGTCCAGCACGCCGAGGCGACCGGAGGTGCCGGCGCCGAAGTAGTGCACCCGGTGCCCGTCGCGCAGCGCGGCCACGGCCAGGTCGACCGTCTCGGCGATCTCGTCCAGCACGGCGGCGACCGCGGCCGGCACCCGCCGGTCCGCCTCGTTGATGACGGTGAGCACGTCCCGGGTGGACATCAGGTCGAGGTCGACGCTGTGCGGGTTGCGCCGCTCGGTCGGCGCACCGACGCGCACCACCGGTCGCACCGCCGCCACGCCGTCCCGCTCCACCCGACCCGCCGTCATCCCCGCCTCCGCCCGGGGCCGACCCGGTGCGACTGGACCGCCTCGGCGGTGGCCTCCAGGGCCTTCTTGGTCCGGGCCCGGCTGCGGGCGGCAACCCCGACGAAGAGGCAGTCGACCACTGTGAGCTGGGCCAGCCGGCTGGCGGTCGCGCCGGAGCGGTACGTCGTCTCCCGGGCGGCAGTGGTGAGCACGTGGTCCGCGACCTCGGTGATCGGCGAGCGCGGGAAGTTGGTCAGCGCCACCGTGGTGGCGCCACGCGCCCGCGCCTGCTCCAGCACCTCGATGACGTCGGACGTGGTGCCGGTGTGCGAGATGCCGACCGCCACGTCGCCCCGGCCCAGCAGGGCGGCGGAGGTGAGCGCGGTGTGCACGTCCGGGAAGTAGAACGCGATGCGGCCGATGCGGTGCAGCTTCTGCTGGAAGTCGGAGGCGACGAAGCCGCTGGCGCCCGCGCCGTAGACGTCGATCCGGCCGGCCGCGCCGATCGCCTCGACCACCTGCTCGCAGACCGCCGGGTCGAGCTGCTCGGCGGTCTCCTCCACGGCCCGGGCGTCGTTGAACGCGATCGTGGCGATGATCTGGGCGAGGTCCGCGCCCGGCGGGATGTCACCGCCGACCACCCGCGCGTCCGGCGGCTCGACCCGGCGGGCGGCCTCGGCGGCGAGCCGGATCCGCAACTGGGGGTAGCCGTCCATGCCGACCGAGCGGCAGAAGCGGATCACTGTCGCCTCGGACGTCTCGGCGGCGGTGGCGAGGTCGGTGATCGTACGCCGGGCCGCGTCCGCCGGATCGGCGACGACCAGCCGGGCCACCCGCTGTTCGGCCGGGGACAGCGAGGGCAGCAGGCCGCTGATGTGGACGATCAGTCCACCGGGCTCGTGACTCGCAGAAATCTTCGAACTCTTCGCCACGGATGAAACTTACTTTCACGAGGCGTGAGCGTCAACCATGACACCGCGTATCGGGAAATTTACCGTCTTCCGTGCCCGCCCCCGGGGCCAAGGATCCCATTGTCGCAGCCCCACCGCCTCATCCGCTCCGGTCGAGTCACTCCTGCCGCCCGACGTGCCGGTCCGCCGTCGCGCGGCAGGGCCTGCCTGGTCGGCCTCGACCGGACGGGCCGGACGGCCCGTCCGGGTCACCGGTCGGTCGGCCAGACGGTTGGCTAGCGTGTGTCCATGACGGAACGCACGGTGCTGGTGACCGGAGGCACGGGTGGACTCGGCGGCGCGGTCACCGCCGCCTTCCTCGACGCCGGCTGGCGGGTGGTCGTACCCCAGCGGCAGCCCGGGACGGACGACGGCCCGGTCCGGGTCGTGGCCGACCTGCTGACGCCCGAGGGGGCCGCGCGGGCGGTCGAGGCGGCGACCGCCGAGCCGGCCGCGCCGCTGCGCGCGGTGGTCAACCTCGTCGGCGGGTACGCGGCGGACGGTCTGGTGCACGAGACCCCGGTCGAGGAGTTCGAGCGGATGCTGTGGCTCAACCTGCGCCCGACGTACCTGGTCACCCACGCGGCGCTGCCGCACCTCATGGCGTCCGGCGACGGCGCGGTGGTCTGCGTCTCCGCCCGGGCGGCGGTCTCGCCGTTCCCCGGCGCCTCCGGCTACGCCGCCGCCAAGGCCGCGGTACGGGCGTTCGCCGAGACGGTGGCGGTCGAGTACCGGCAGCGTGGCGTGCGGTGCAACACGGTGCTGCCGAGCGTCATCGACACGCCGGCCAACCGCGCCGCCCAGCCCGACGCCGACCACGGGCGCTGGGTGCCGCCGGCCGAGATCGCCGAGGTGATCCGTTTCCTGGCCTCCCCCGAGTCCGCGCCCACCAGCGGCGCGAGCATCCCGGTCTACGGGCGGGCCTGAACCGGCACCGGCCCGTCCCGCCCGGCACCACCGGCCGGGCGGCGCGGGCCGGCCGGAGCCGGGCCGGGACCGGCGGACGGGTCGTCGGGCAGCCACTCGCTCAGGTGCGCCCGGATCCGGCGGGCCACCTCCTCCGGCGGGCCGTTGCCGTCCACCACCACGAAGCTGCCGTACTCCGGCAGCCCCCGGTAGGCGGCGGCCGCGGCGGTCAGCCACTCCATCGTCTCGTGGTCGGTGCCGCGCCGCTCGATCCGGCGGTACGCCTCGGCGGGGTCGACGGTGAGCAGGAACGTCACCCGGGGCGCCGGGAAGATCCGGTACCCGGCCCGGGCCAGCCGCTCCCACCGCTGCCCGCCGTGCGCCCGGATGCTGGCGTACTGGCAGGCGGACCACCTGTCCATCACCGCCGTGCGGCCGGTCACCAGGCAGCTGATCAGCGCGAGCGCGATCGCCAGCCACCGCAGCACCGACTCGACCACCAGCAGGCCGTCGCGCCCGACGAGCCGTTGCGCGTCCGGACGGCCGACCCGCTGGGCGATGCGGCCGAGCCAGCGGCGTCCACCGGCGTTGCGGTGGTACGTGGCGGGACGGCCGGCGGCGGTGAGCGCCTCGGCGAGCCGGTGGGCCTGGGTGGTCTTACCTGAGCCGTCGATCCCGATCAGGGCGACGGCGCGCAGTCGGGCCCTGCCCCGCCGCGTCCGCAGTGAGCTGGCCACCCTCCCGAGGTTATCCGACCGGTGCTCACACGAGCCCGTATGTCGCTTTCCTGCCCTGACGGGGCGATCGCGCCGCAACAGGTGTGACCGGAGCGCCCGCCGGGTACGCATCGTGATCCCACCACCCACATCACGACGAGGGAGCCGCAGATGGCCGAGCGCGGGGACGAGACCCTGGTGCACACACTGAAGAAGGTCGCCGCCGTGCTCAAACAGTCCGAGATCCCGTTCGCGCTCGGTGGCAGCTTCGCGGTGTACGCGCACGGCGGCCACTCCAGCGACCACGATGTGGACTTCCTGCTCCGCGAGGCGGACGTCGACCGGGCGCTGGAGGCGCTCGTCGAGGCCGGCTTCACCGCCGAGCGCCCGCCGGAGGACTGGCTGGTCAAGGTCTACGACGAGGACCGGATGGTGGACCTGATCCACCGGCCGGTGGAGACGCCGGTCAGCGAGGAGACGTTCACCGACACGATCGTGCGCCCGGTCGACGCGATCCACATGCCGGTGCTCTCGGCCAGCCAGCTCATGGTGCACAAGCTGCTCAGCTTCTCCCAGCACTACTGCGACTTCGCCCGCGCCCTGCCGCTGGCCCGTTCACTGCGGGAACAGATCGACTGGGAACGGGTACGGAAGGAGACGCAGCACTCGCCGTACGCGGAGGCGTTCCTGGTGCTGCTCGAACGGCTGGACGTGCTGCCCGGCGGCGCGCCCGGCGGAAGGGAGACCCGGTGACCGGACTGTCCGGCGACGTTCCCCCCGACGAGTACGTCGAGGCGGAGATCCAGAGCATGCTGGCCGAGGACCCGACCGTGGCCGAGCAGGGCATCACCGTGGTGCGGCGGGAGAACGGGCTGGTGCTCTACGGCGAGGTGGAGAGCCCGCACCGGCGGGAGGAGATCCTGCGGCGGGTGGCCGAGCGCTTCCCGGACACGCCCGTGACCAGCGACATCGGGGTGATCCGTACGCAGGCGCCCACCCAGGTCGAGGAGTTGCCGTGAGGGAGGTTCGATGGTGATCCGGATCGCCGCCGTGGGCGACGTGCATCTGGACGAGGACGTGGTGGGCCGGTTCCGCCCGGCGCTGGAGGAGCTGCCCGGCTGCGCCGACGCGCTGCTGCTCGCCGGTGACCTGACCCGGCACGGCACCGAGGCCGAGGCGCGGTGCGTCGCCCGGGAGTTCGGCGACCTCGGTGTACCGGTGATCACCGTGCTCGGCAACCACGACCACCAGTGCGACGAGGTGCCGCAGGTGGTGAAGGTGCTGGAGGACGCCGGGATCACGGTGCTGGAGGGCACCGGCACCGTGGTGGACACCCCCGGCGGACGGCTCGGGGTGGCCGGCGTGAAGGGGTTCGGCGGCGGGTTCGCCGGGCGGTGCGCCAGCGACTTCGGCGAGCCGGAGATGAAGGCGTTCGTGCGGACCACCCGGGAGAGCGCCGACGCGCTCGCCGGCGCGCTGCTCTCGCTCGAGTGCGACGCGCTCGTCGCACTCACCCACTACTCCCCCGTGCCGGACACGCTCGCCGGCGAGCCGCTGGAGATCTACCCGTTCCTCGGCTGCTACCAGCTCGGCCAGGCGATCGACTCCGCACCCACCGTGCTGGCGCTGCACGGGCACGCCCACCACGGCACCGAGCGCGGCACCACACCGGGCGGGGTACGGGTCCGCAACGTGGCCCACCCGGTGATCAAACAGGCGTACAGCGTCTTCCACCTGGGCGGTGATCAGCTCGACTGACCGGGAGGTTTCCGGTACGGGGTGCCCGGGTATTCAGCCGGCATGGAGCTGATTCTCTGGATTCTCGCAGTCGTACTGGTGGTCGCCGGAATTCTCGCCCTGTTCCGCCGGCAGATCCTCTGGGGCATCGTCCTCATCGTCGTCGGCCTGCTGGTCGGCCCGGGTGGCGTCAGCATCTTCAACACGTAACCGCGGTTCTCGTATCCGCCGGGGTCGCCGGGCCCGGGCGTTCCGTCCTGCCGGACCGGAACGCCCGGGCCGGGTGACCCCGGCTTCTCCGCGTCCGGGCGTTTGCTTCTCCGCGTCCGGGCGTTTGCCGGGCCGGTCGAGCGGAAACATCCCGCCCATGGAGACGTCGCAGAGTGTCACCCGGCGCACCACCGGCGCTCGCACGTGGTGGGCGCTGCTCGGCTTCGGCGCCGCCACCTTCGCCGCCGCCGCGATCGGCGGGCTGGGCGTCCAGGGCACCTCCGCCGAGTACCAGAGCCTGGAGCAGCCCGCCTGGGCGCCGCCGTCGTGGCTGTTCGGCCCGGTCTGGACCGTGCTCTACGCGCTCATCGCGGTCGCCGGCTGGCTGGTCTGGCGCCGGGCCGGTTTCGGTCCTGCGGTCTGGGCCTGGGTGGTCCAGCTCGTGCTCAACGCGATCTGGACCCCGCTGTTCTTCGGCGCCGGGGCGTACGGGCTGGCGTTCGCCGAGATCGTGCTGATGTGGCTGGCGATCGGTGTGACGGTGGCCCTGTTCCGGCGCGTCTCCCGGCCGGCCACGCTGCTGATGCTGCCGTACTGGGCCTGGGTGACGTTCGCGTCCGCGCTGAACTTCGCGGTGTGGCGGCTGAACTCCTGACCGGTACGGGCGCGGGGGCCGCTCACCCCCGCGCCCGCCGGGTTCAGCAGCGGGGTACGCCCGGGATGTAGCCGTCGTACCCGGTGTAGACGTAGGCGTCGGAGATGAACCGACCGGAGCCGATCCGGTCCCAGATCGAGCTGGTGCCGTACGTGCCGCTGACGCTGGTGCCGCTGGTCTGGCACTGGATGGTCACCTTCGCCCCGTCGGCCACCGTGCCGACCGAGCTGTACCCGGTGCCGGGGCCGGAGCGGACCGTCAGCGGGGAGCCGGCCGTGTTGACGGTGCCCTCGCCGGTGTTCGTCCCGCCGCAGCCGTTGTCGCTGGTGTAGGTCTTGGTGCCCCAGTAGAGCGCCTGGACCCCGTTGAACTTGATCTTCACGGAGCTGCCGTCGATGCGCTGCTCGTAGTGCAGGTGCGGGCCGGTGGAGCCGCCGGTCGTGCCGACGTAGCCGATCACCCGGCCGTAGCCGACGGTCTGACCGACGGAGACGTTGAAGGCGTTCAGGTGGGCGTAGTAGGTGGTGTGACCGCCACCGTGGTTGATCCGGACGTACTTGCCGTAGCTGGTGTCGCCGAGGTTGGTCACCACGTCGACGGTGCCGGGCGCGCTGGCCACCACCGGGTCGCCCAGGTCGTCGGTGCGGTTGAAGTCGATCGCGTTGGCCGGGCTGTGGTTGGTCCGGGTCTGACCGGACCAGGACTGGTTGCACGGGAACGGGACCTTGAAGGTCGGCGCGGCCATCGCCGGCGCGGCCGGCACGAGGGTCGCCGCCAGGACCGCCGCGCTCGCCCCGAGGGCGAGCCATCGCTTACGCATCCACTGCCTCCAATGTTGAAAGTCTTCAATGTGATGCGGACATCCTGACAGAAAGTTCCGTTCCCCGGAAGATTCGTGGGAGCGCACCCAGAACCGGTGGTCAGGGTTTCGGGATTGTTACCGGGCCGTGTCCGGCCAGGGGTGGACCCGACACGATGCAAGCGCTTACATGTGAGGACGACCATCGGACCGGCGCGGGTTCGATCCCCCCCACGCGCCGGCAAGGAAGGAGATCGGCATGGCGTTTGCCAGATCGCGCCAGGCGCTCGCGGTCGCCGGCGTCCTGGGGCTGGCGCTCGGCGTCGCCGCCTGCGGCACCGGCAACGACAAGAAGAGCAGCAACGCGGGCTCGGCCGAGTGCGGCGCATATGAGAAGTACGAGGGTCACGACGGCAAGAAGGTGACCATCTACTCCTCGATCCGTGACATCGAGGACGAGCGCCTCCAGCAGTCCTGGAAGGAGTTCGAGGACTGCACCGGCATCGAGATCGACCACGAGGGCTCCGGCGAGTTCGAGGCCCAGCTCCCGGTCCGGGTCGACGGCGGCAACGCCCCCGACCTCGCCTTCATCCCGCAGCCCGGCCTGCTGAAGCGGTTCGTCGACTCGGGCAAGCTCAAGCCGGTCGGCGCCGACACCAAGGCGATGGCCGAGCAGAACTACTCCGCCGACTGGCTGAAGTACAGCACCGTCAACGGCCAGCTCTACGGCGCCCCGCTCGGCTCGAACGTGAAGTCCTTCGTGTGGTACTCGCCGAAGACCTTCAAGGAGAAGGGCTGGACCGTCCCCACCACGTGGGACGAGCTGATCAAGCTCTCCGACCAGATCGCGGCCAGCGGCACCAAGCCGTGGTGCGCCGGCATCGAGTCCGGTGACGCCACCGGCTGGCCGGCCACCGACTGGATCGAGGACGTGCTGCTGCGTACCGGCGGCCCGGACGTCTACGACAAGTGGACCACCCACGAGATCCCGTTCAACGACCCGCAGGTGGCCGACGCGCTCAACCGGGCCGGCACCATCCTGAAGAACGAGAAGTACGTCAACGGCGGCTTCGGCGGCGTGAAGAGCATCGCCACCACCTCGTTCCAGGAGGGCGGCACGCCCATCACCGCCGGCAAGTGCGCGCTGCACCGCCAGGCGTCCTTCTACGCCAACCAGTGGCCCGAGGGCACCAAGGTGGCCGAGGACGGCGACGTCTTCGCGTTCTACTTCCCGGCCATCGACCCGTCGAAGGGCAAGCCGGTTCTGGGTGGCGGCGAGTTCGTCGCTGCGTTCGCCGACCGTCCCGAGGTCCAGGCGGTGCAGACCTACCTGGCCTCCGGCGAGTACGCCAACAGCCGCGCCAAGATCGGTGACTGGGTCTCCGCGAACAAGAAGCTGGACCTGAACAACGTCCCGAACCCGGTGGACAAGCTCTCCGTGGGCATCCTCCAGGACGAGAAGACGGTCTTCCGCTTCGACGGCTCGGACCTGATGCCGGCCGCGGTCGGCGCCGGCACCTTCTGGAAGGGCATGGTGGCCTGGATCAACGGCAAGGACACCAACGCCGTCCTGACCGACATCGAGGGCAGCTGGAAGTGATCTAGCAGGTGGCCCGGTCCGGTTTCCCGGACCGGGCCACCTCTGCTAGCCGAACCCTTGAGGGAGGGTCGATGGAGTTCGACTTCGCGGCGGAGCAGCCGAAGTTCCTCATGCTGATGTACGGGCTGATCGCCTTCGTCGCGGTGGTGGGCGGGCTGCTCCTGCTCCTCGACGTGGTGCCGTCGTTCTTCGCCCGGCGCCGGGAGGCGCAGCTGGTCGCGGCCTCGGCCAGCGGCGCGCCGCTGCCCCGCCGGCGCAAGCAGCGCGAGGGCGTTTTCGCGTTCTTCTTCCTGTTGCCGACGCTGCTGCTGCTCGCCGTCGGGCTGGTGGTCCCGGCCGTCCGCACCACGCTGCTCTCCTTCATGGACTCCGGCAGCAGCGGCTGGGTGGGCCTGGACAACTACCGCTGGATGTTCGCCGAGGACTCGATCGTCCGGGTTTTGATCAACACGCTGATCTGGGTGCTCCTGGTGCCGCTGGTGGCCACCGGGTTCGGCCTGCTCTACGCGGTCCTGGTGGACAAGGCCCGGTTCGAGGCCGTCGCCAAGTCCCTGATCTTCCTGCCGATGGCGATCTCGTTCGTCGGCGCCTCCATCATCTGGAAGTTCGTCTACGCCTACCGGGGCGAGGGCGACCAGATCGGCCTGCTCAACCAGATCGTGGTGAGCCTGGGCGGCGAGCCGAGGCAGTGGCTGCTGGACTCGCCGCTGAACACGTTCCTGCTCATCGTGATCATGGTGTGGATCCAGGCCGGCTTCGCGATGGTGGTGCTCTCCGCCGCGATCAAGGCCATTCCGGCCGACATCGTCGAGGCGGCCCGGCTGGACGGCACCACCCCGTGGCAGATGTTCTGGCGGATCACCATGCCGAGCATCCGGCCGGCGCTGATCGTCGTGGTGGTGACGCTGTCCATCGCGACGCTCAAGGTCTTCGACATCGTCCGGACCGCCACGAACGGCAACTACGACACGAACGTGATCGCGACCGAGATGTACAACCAGGCGTTCCGCTACCAGGAGAACGGGCAGGGCTCGGCGCTGGCGGTGTTCCTGTTCGTCCTGGTGATCCCGATCGTGATCTACCAGATCCGCAACCTGCGCAAGCAGCGGGAGGGCTGAGATGACCACCGCAACGCCCACCGTCGGAGTCGGCGCCCAGGCCGGCGGGCCGACCACCCGGGGCGCCCGGGTGCGCAAGCGCCTGAACAGCCGCACCGCCACGCTCGTGTCGATCGTGATCGCGGTGCTCTGGACGATCCCGACCTTCGGCCTGTTCATCTCCTCGCTCCGGCCGGAGAACGAGATCAAGACCACCGGGTGGTGGACGTTCTTCACCAACCCGCAGATCACGCTGGAGAACTACCAGGAGGTGCTGTTCAGCCGCGGCTCGTCCGGGCAGCTGGCCAGCTACTTCATCAACTCACTGGCGATCACCATCCCCTCGGTGCTCTTCCCCCTGGCCTTCGCGTCGCTCGCCGCGTACGCGCTGGCGTGGATGAACTTCAAGGGGCGGGACTGGGTCTACATCGGGATCTTCGCGCTCCAGATCGTGCCGTTGCAGATGGCCCTGGTGCCGCTGCTGCGGTTCTTCTCCACCGGCGTGACCATCGCCGGGGTGCAGATCCTTCCGGCATGGGATCTGGTCGACGAGCAGAAGTTCGCCCAGGTGTGGTTCGCGCACACCTGCTTCGCGCTTCCGTTCGCCGTGTTCCTGCTGCACAACTTCATCTCGCAGCTCCCCGGCGACCTGATGGAGGCGGCCCGGGTCGACGGGGCCACCCACCCGAAGATCTTCCGCACCATCGTGCTGCCGCTGATCATGCCCGCGCTGGCGGCGTTCGGCATCTTCCAGTTCCTCTGGGTCTGGAACGACCTCCTGGTCGCGCTGATCTTCGCCGGTGGCGGCGACGAGACCGCCCCGATGACCGTCCGGCTCGCGGAGCTGGCCGGCACAAGGGGCAACGAGTGGCAGCGGCTGACGGCCGGCGCGTTCGTGTCGATCGTCGTACCGCTGATCGTGTTCCTGTCCCTCCAGCGCTTCTTCGTGCGAGGTCTGCTCGCCGGCAGCGTCAAGGGTTGATCCGGCGCCCCGCCGCCGGCACGGCCGGCGGCGGGGCCCGGGTCACAACGGGGAGCTCACGATGACCAAGATTGACGACGTCGCCCGTCTGGCCGGGGTCTCCACGGCCACCGTCTCCCGGGCGCTGCGGGGCCTGCCGACGGTCTCGGCCGCGACCCGCCGCCGGGTGCTCGCCGCTGCCGAACAACTCCAGTACGCGGTGTCGCCCAGCGCGAGCCGGCTGGCCGGCGGCCGGACCGGCACGGTGGCGGTGGTGGTGCCCCGGATCACCAGGTGGTTCTTCGGCACCGTGGTCGAGGCGGTCGAGGAGTTCCTCCAGGACAGCGGCTACGACCTGCTGCTCTACAACCTCGGTGGCCGGGAGCGGACCAGGCAGCGGGTGCTGCGCACGGCGAGCCTGCACAAGCGCGTGGACGCGATCATCCTGGTCGCCACCCCGCTGCGCGCGGCCGACGTGCACGCGCTGACGAAGCTGGATCTGCCGGGCGTGACGATCAGCTCCGGCAGCGAGGTGCCCGGGTGGCCCTGCGTCCGGATCGACGACGTGGCCGCCGCCCGGACCGCCACCCGCCACCTGCTCGACCTCGGCCACACCCGGATCGCGCACATCTCCGGCGACCCGGACGACGAACTGGCCTTCACCACCCACCTGGACCGGCGGCGCGGCTACCAGGAGGCGCTGCGGGCCGCCGGGCTGCGGCCCGACCCGAGCCTCGACGTCGAGTCGCGGTTCACCATCGACGGGGGCACCCGGGCCACGGCCGAGCTGCTGGCCCGGGGCGAGCCGCCGACCGCCATCTTCGCCGCCTGCGACGAGATGGCGATGGGCGCGATCACCGCGCTGCGCGACGCCGGGCTGCGGGTGCCGCAGGACGTGAGCGTGATGGGCATCGACGACCACGACCTGGCCGGCGTGCTCGGGCTTTCGACAATCGCCCAGCCCGCCGCCGACCAGGGGCTGCTCGCCGCCCGCATCCTGCTCGACCCGCTCGGCGTACGGGCCACCGAGCCGTACCCCGGCCTGGTGCCGGCGCCGCGCGGCGCCGGCACCGGCGACGGGACACCACCCCCGGTGATCCTGCCCACTCGCCTGGTGGTGCGCGAATCGACCGCGCCGCCCCGGGCACACTGAACGAACTCGCTCGTCACCGCACCACCCAGACAGGAGTAAGGCGCTGAACACCGACGCGACGCAGCAGGCCCCGGGCACCGGCTGGTGGACCGAGGCGGTCATCTACCAGGTCTACCCGCGCTCGTTCGCCGACTCCGACGGCGACGGGATCGGCGACCTGCCGGGCATCACGTCCCGGCTGGACCACCTCGCCGAGCTGGGAGTCGACGCGGTCTGGCTGTCCCCGTTCTACCCGTCCCCGCAGGCCGACGCCGGGTACGACGTGTCCGACTACCGCGACGTCGACCCGCTGTTCGGCACGCTCGCCGACGCCGACAAGCTGATCGCCGAGGCGAAGGCCCGCGGGCTGCGGGTGATCGTCGACCTGGTGCCCAACCACACGTCGTCCGCGCACCGCTGGTTCGAAGCGGCGGTGGCGGCCGCGCCGGGCAGCCCGGAGCGGCAGCGCTACGTCATCCGCGACGGCAAGGGACCGGACGGCGCCGAGCCGCCGAACGACTGGGTGAGCGTGTTCGGCGGCCCCGCCTGGACCCGGCTGCCCGACGGGCAGTGGTACCTGCACCTGTTCGACTCCGGCCAGCCGGACCTCAACTGGGACAACCCGGAGGTACGCGAGGAGTTCCTCGACGTGCTGCGCTTCTGGCTGGACCGGGGCGTGGACGGCTTCCGGGTGGACGTGGCGCACGGCCTGATCAAGCAGGCCGACCTCGCCGACTGGCAGGAGCCGCAGGAGATCCTCTCCGGCAGCGAGGTGGACAAGCCGCGCCCGCCGATGTGGGACCAGGACGGCGTGCACGAGATCTACCGGGAGTGGCGGCGGGTGCTCGACTCGTACCCCGGTGAGCGGATCCTCGTCGCCGAGGCGTGGGTGGAGCCGGCCGAGCGGCTGGCCAGGTACGTGCGCCCGGACGAGATGCACCAGGCGTTCAACTTCGAGTACCTGCTGGCCGCGTGGACCGCGCCGGCCCAGTATGCGGTGATCACCCGCTCGCTGGAGGCCACCGACTCCGTCGGCGCGCCCACCACCTGGGTGCTGTCCAACCACGACGTGGTCCGGCACGCCTCCCGGCTCGGGCTCGGCACCGGCGGCGGCCGGGCCAACGGCGTCGGCGTGGACGACCCGCAGCCGGACGCCGCGCTGGGGCTGCGCCGGGCCCGGGCGGCGAGCCTGCTGATGCTCGCGCTGCCCGGCTCCGCCTACCTCTACCAGGGTGAGGAACTGGGGCTGCCGGAGCACACCACGCTGCCCGACGAGGCCCGGCAGGACCCGACCTGGAAGCGCAGCGGCCACACCGAGCGCGGCCGGGACGGCTGCCGGGTGCCGATCCCGTGGGAGGCCGACGCCCCGTCGTACGGCTTCGGGCCGACCGACGCGAGCTGGCTGCCCCAGCCGCCGGTGTGGGCCGAGTACGCGCTGGACCGGCAGCGCGGCGTGCCCGGCTCGACGTACGAGCTGTACCGGACCGCGCTGCGGCTGCGCCGCGAGCACGCGCTGGCCCGGGGCCCGCTGCGGTTCCTGACCTCCGGCGACGAGGTGCTCACGTTCACCAACGGCGGCCTCACCGTGCTGACCAACTTCGGCGCCGGCCCGGTGCCGCTGCCGGCCGGCGCCCAGGTGCTGGTGTCGAGCGCGCCGCTGGACGGCGACGCCGTACCGGCCGACGCCACGGTCTGGTTCCGGGTGTAAGGAAGGGCCCCTTATTAACGCCTCCGGTAGAGGAAGGGCCCCTTCTTAACACTCACTGTTAAGAAGGGGCCCCTCCTTCCAGGCGGTCGGCCCGGGCGTGCAGCAGGTCGTGCACCTGCGCGATGTCCCGGGGCGAGGTACGGGCGGCCAGCCAGTACATGATCCCGGTCGGGATGAAGAAGAGCTGGAACGCCGCCAGCCCGACCGCGTAGTTCAGCGGCGGCGGGAAGGCCGCCCGCAGCCCGGCGAAGGCCACTCCGACCAGCCCGTTGCCCGCCGCCCGGCCCACGCCGTTGACCAGGTTGCCGAGGCTGTAGACGGTGCCCCGGTGCTCGGGCGGGTTGACGTCGGCGATCAGGGCGAACCAGTTCGGCGAGTTCGCCGACGTCAGCGCCAGCGCCACCACGGCGGTGAGCAGGCTCAGCCCCACCGACGGCTCGGTCAGCACGCTGGACAGCACGGCCGTCACCACCGCGCCGGAGCCGGCGCCGTCGGGCACGTCGATGCGGATCGGCACGAAGAACAGGACCAGGTAGAACGGCAGCGCCGCGAGGATGCCGACGGCCGCGACCATGGCCCGGCCGCTGGGCGTACGCCGCTGCAGCGCGTCGCCCACCAGACCGCCCACGATGGACAGCACACCGCCGAGCTGGAACAGGGTGGCGAAGACGCTGCCCACCACCACGGCCGTGGCGGGTGAGTAGCCCTGCGCCTCGGCCCGCTGGCTGAACAGCACCGGCAGCCAGACCAGCGAGCCGAACGCGGCCTGGGCGGTGAGCCCCTGCAGGATCAGCCAGCGGTTGGTCCGGCGGGCCAGGATCCGGGGCAGGTCGGCGCGGCTGATCCGGTAGTCGTACTCGTTCCCGGCGTCGATCGCCCCGGCCAGCTCCGGTTCGCTCTGCCCGCGCCGGATGTCGTAGGTGAACAGGTACGCCACTGTGGCGGCCAGGCCCACGCCGGTCAGCAGCAGGAACGGCCGCCGCCAGTCGGTCGCGCCGAGCACGCCGCCGAGCAGCGTCCCGGCCAGCGTGCCGACGCCCTGGGACAGCCCCCAGAAGCTCATCACCAGGCCGCGACGGCGCGGTGAGATCAGGTCGGTGACCACTGAGAAGCCGACCGAGCCCACCGCGCCGAGCCCGACCGCGCCGACGAACTGCGCGGTCAGGAACGTCGCGTACCCCCCGGCGAGCGCGCTGCCGGCGGTGCCGGCGGCCCAGAGCAGCGTGCCGACCATGAGCAGCGGCTTGCGGTTGGTGCGGTCCCCCACGTACGCCCAGCCCACCGCCGCCACCGCGCTGACCAGGAAGCTGACGGCGGTGACCAGGCCGAGCATCCGCTGCGGTACGTCGAGCGCGGCGGAGATCGGCCCGTACAGCGGGGGCACCAGGCCGATCGCCACGTTGTCCAGCGAGGCGAGCACCACGAAGACCACGACGCTGTAGAGCCGGTGTGCGGCGTTCCCGCGCCGGGAGGTCCTCGTGCCCTTCATGCAGGGCAGCCAATCAGGTGCGGGCCGGATCCGGGACACCGCCCCCGGCCGACGCGCCTGTTAAGAAGGGGCCCCTCCTCTACCGCAGGCGTTAAGAAGGGGCCCTTCCTTACCCCCGGGCGTGGGCGTAGCGCTCGCGGATGGCGGGCACCGCGTCGCCCGTGTACTCCTCGGTGTCGCCGACGGACCAGGCGGGCGGGGTGTCGCCACCGAGCGCCACCCAGGCGGCCTGCCGGGCGGCGCCGTCGGCCACGTACTCACCCGGCGGCGGCACCACCACCGGGCGGCCGAAGACCTGCGGCGCGATCCGGCGTACCGCCGCGGACCGGGCGCCGCCGCCGACCAGGATGATCCGGTCGGCGCGGGCGCCCTGCGCGATCAGCGCGTCCAGGCCGTCGGCCAGCCCGCAGAGCATGCCCTCGACGGCGGCCCGGGCCAGGTGCGCCGGGGTCGACGTGCCCAGCGTCAGGCCCTTCAGCTCGCCGGTGGCGTGCGGCCGGTCCGGCGTCCGCTCCCCCTCCAGGTACGGCACCAGCACCAGCCCGTCCGCGCCGGGCGGGGCGGACAGGGCCAGCTCGCCGAGCGTGTCGAGGTCGACGCCGAGCAGCGTCGCGGCGGCGTCCAGCACCCGGGCCGCGTTGAGCGTGCACACGAGTGGCAGGAACCGGCCGGTGGCGTCGGCGAACCCGGCCACCGCGCCACTGGAGTCGGCGGCCGGCGTGTCCGCCACCGCGAACACGGTGCCGGAGGTGCCGATCGATACGACCACGTCGCCCGGACCGGCCCCGGCGCCGAGCGCCGCCGCGGCGTTGTCCCCGGTGCCCGGCCCGAGCAGCACCGGACCGGCCGCACCGGTTCCCGGGTTCCCGGACGCCGCGCCGCCCAGCGCCGCCGGGTCGAGGTGCCCGGCCACCTCGGCCGGGCCGAGCACGACCGGCACCTTCGGGCGCCGGCCGAAGGCCCGTTCCAGCAGGTCCAGCCGGTACTCGCCGGTGCGCGGCGACCAGTAGCCGGTGCCGCTGGCGTCGCCCCGGTCGGTGCGCAGCGCGTCCAGGCCGGGAGCGCCCGCCAGCCGCCAGGTGAGCCAGTCGTGCGGCAGGCAGACGGCGGCGACCCGGTCGGCGTTGTCCGGCTCGTGCCGGGCCAGCCAGCGCAGCTTCGTCGCGGTGAAGCTGGCCACCGGCACCGCACCGGTCGCCTCGGCCCAGAACCGGCGGCCGGTCTCCCCGCCGCCGGCCTCCTCGACCAGTTCCCGGGCCGCGTCGGCGGAACGGGTGTCGTTCCACAGCAGCGCCGGGCGGACCACCTCACCGGAGGTGTCCAGGCAGACCATGCCGTGCTGCTGGCCGCCGACCGAGACGGCTGCCACGTCGGCCAGGCCACCGGCCTCGGCCACCGCCGCCCGCAGGGCCTCCCACCAGGCGTACGGGTCGACCTCGGTGCCGGGCGGGTGCGGCGCGCGGCCCTGCCGGACCAGCGCGCCGGTCTCCGCGTCCCGGACGACCACCTTGCAGGACTGGGTCGACGAGTCGACCCCCGCGACGAGCGGCATGGCGGCCCGCCTCAGCGCGCGCCGAGCACGTGCTCGACGGCGAGCTGGTTGAGCCGGACGAAGCCGAAGCCCTTCGCCCCGGCGGCCTCCGGGTCGAACTCCTCGAACGCGGTCCGGTCGGCCAGCAGCTCGCGGTAGCCCTCACCGGGGTTGAGCGTCGGGGTGGCCAGCTCGGCCACCCGGGCGGCGGCGAGCGCCTCGACCACCTCCGGGTCGGCGCGGAACGCCGCGGCCCGCTCCTTGAGCAGCAGGTACGTCCGCATGTTCGCCTCGGCGGAGGCCCACACGCCGGTCATGTCCTCGGTGCGGGACGGCTTGTAGTCGAAGTGGCGCGGGCCGTCGTAGGCCGGGCCGCCGTTCGGGCCGCCGTGCTCCAGCAGGTCGACCAGGGCGAACGCGTTGAGCAGGTCGCCGTGGCCGAAGACCAGGTCCTGGTCGTACTTGATGCCGCGCTGCCCGTTGAGGTCGATGTGGAACAGCTTGCCCTGCCAGAGCGCCTGGGCGATGCCGTGGGCGAAGTTCAGCCCGGCCATCTGCTCGTGCCCGACCTCCGGGTTGAGCCCGACCATCTCCGGGCGGGCCAGCGTGGAGATGAAGCCGAGCGCGTGGCCGACGGTGGGCAGCAGGATGTCGCCCCGGGGCTCGTTCGGCTTGGGCTCCAGCGCGAAACGCAGGTCGTAGCCGTTGTCGACGACGTACTCGCAGAGCAGGTCGACCGCCTCGCGGTAGCGGTCCAGCGCCGCCTGGACGTCCTTGGCCACGTCGTACTCGGCGCCCTCCCGGCCGCCCCACATGACGAACGTCTTCGCGCCCATCTCGGCCGCCAGGTCGACGTTGCGCAGCACCTTGCGCAGCGCGTACCGGCGCACGTCGCGGTCGTTGCTGGTGAAGCCGCCGTCCTTGAACACCGGGTGGTTGAACAGGTTGGTGGTGACCATCGGCACGACCAGGCCGGTCTCGTCGAGGGCCTTGCGGAAGCGGCTCAGCCGGGCGTCGCGGGTGGCGGCGTCCGCGCCGAACGGGATCAGGTCGTCGTCGTGGAAGGTGATGCCGTACGCGCCCAGCTCGGCGAGCCGGTGCACCGCCTCGACGGCGTCCAGTTCGGGGCGGGTGGCGTCGCCGAACGGGTCACGGGCCGGCCAGCCCACCGTCCAGAGGCCGAAGGAGAACTTGTCCGCGGGGGTGGGGCGGGGTGCCATGGCAGACCTCCAGGTGGTGGTGTCGTCCGAGATTTGTTCAGCGGTTGAATTAAATGGCGGCGATGTGGCAGTGTCAAGCGGTGACAAGCACCCGCACCGCCGGGGCGGTCCGGCAGGGCAGCCTGCGCGAGTTGAACCTCGCGGTGGTGCTCCGGCGGATCGCCGCCGCCGACCGGCCGCCCTCGCGCGCCGGGATCGCCGCCGACACCGGCCTCACCCGTGCCACCGTCTCCGCCGTCGTGGACGACCTGATCGCCGGCCGGCTGGTCGCCGAGGCGGAGCCGGAACCGCGTACCGGTGCGGGCCGCCCGGCCCGGGGCCTGGTGCTCGCCTCCGACGGCCCGGCCGGGCTCGGCCTGGAGGTGAACGTCGACTACCTGGCGGCCTGCGTCGTCGACCTCACCGGCAGGGTCCGGCACCACCTGGTCCGCCGCGCCGACCTGCGCCCGGTCTCCCCCGCCGACGCGCTCGCGCGGCTCGCCGCGCTGGCCGCCGAGGCGCGGGAGGCCGCCGTACGCGACGGGCTGACCCTGGCCGGCGCGGCGCTCGCAGTGCCGGGCCTGGTCGGCGACGGCGGCCTGGTCCGGCTCGCGCCGAACCTGGGCTGGCGGGACGTGGACGTGCCGGCGCTGCTCGCCGGGCACCCGCTGGCCGAGCCGGTCGACGGGGTGCCCCCGCTGGTGGTCGACAACGAGGCCAACCTGGCCGCGCTCGGCGAGCTGTACGCGGGCCCGGCCGGCCCGCGCAGCTTCCTGCACGTCACCGGCGAGATCGGCATCGGCGCCGGGATCGTGCTCGACGGCTCGCTCTACCGGGGCGCGCGCGGCTGGAGCGGAGAGATCGGCCACTTCCCGGTGCAGCCGCAGGGGCGGCCGTGCCGCTGCGGCGGCCAGGGCTGCCTGGAGCGGTACGCGGGCCAGGAGGCGATCCTCGCCGCCGCCGGCCTGCCCGGCGCGGAACTGCCGGCGGACACCGCCGCCACCCGGCTCGCCGACCTGGCCGAGACCGGTGACCCGGCCACGCTGAGCGCCCTGACCGACGCCGGCACCGCCCTCGGGGTCGCCGTGGCGGGCGTGGTGAACCTGCTGGATCTGGACACCGTGGTGCTCGGGGGCGGATACGCCCGGCTCGCGCCCTGGCTACGGCCGACGGTGGAGGCGGAGGTCTCCCGGCGGGTGCTCACCGCCGGCTGGGCGCCGGTCACGGTGCGCCCGGCCGTGCTCGGGGCGCAGTCCGCGGCGGTCGGCGGCGCCGGCTCGGTGGTCCGCCGGATCGTCGACCGGCCGGTGGGCTGGCTGGCCCGGACCACCTGACCCGGGATGATCCTCGACGGGCATTCCGTGCGTGTGCTCGGTACGCTTGCCGTCAGGCAACATATCCGCCGAGCGAGGGGTGCACCGACAGCATGCGCAGGGGTCGACCGGCCGAAGCGCCCGGCCACCGGAGGTGACCGCCGCGCGCCGGGGCGGTGTCGCGGGGCCGGTCAGCGGCGGTGGACACGCCTCGCGGAGACGGCCCCGGCGGGTTGCCGAGGCCGCGCTACCGGCTGACGACCATCTGGCCCGGGAACTGCTGGACGGGCTCGCCGAGGCGGTCGTGACTGTCGACCACGCCGGGGTGGTGACGCTCGTCAACGCGATGGCCGCCGACCTGCTCCCCGAGGTGGCGCCCGGCGTCGACCTGGCCGCGTGCCGGGTGCCGGCCCTGGCCGGCGCGGCCGCCGCCGGGTCGGACGCGTTCGAGACCGAACACCACGGCCGGCGGCTGCGCGGCCTGCGGCGCCCCTTGGCCGGCGACCGCAGTGCCTGGTACGTCCGGGACGTCACCGAGGAACACGCACGCACCGACGCGCTGCTGGCCGAACGGTCGCGCACCGCGTTCCTCGCCGAGGCGGGCAGCCGGCTCGGGCTGTCCCTGCACCGGGAGCAGACGCTGCGTACCGCCGTGACGCTGCCGGTGCCCTACCTGGCCGACGCGGCAGTCGTGGTGCACCGCCCGCCTCCACCCGCCGAGGATCAGCCGCACTGGGTCCGGTACGCCACAGGTGACCCCGGCCCGGTCACCGGCCTGGCCGGCTGGCCGACTGTGGAGTCCGTCCCCGGCCTGGTCGAGGCGCTCGACGGCGACCTCACCGAACCGAGTCCCTGGCTGGACGCCGAGCTGGCCGACCTGGCCGAGGTGCTGCCCGCCGGGTTCGGCCGCCCGGGCACCGTGTTGATCAGCCCGATGCCCAGCGCGGGCGGTCCGGCCGGCGCGCTGGTGCTGGCCCGCCGCCGGGAGCGGCCCGGTTTCGACAAGCGGGAGATCGGCCTGGCCCGGGAGTTCGCCGGCCGGGCCGGCGCCGCGCTGGCCGCGGCCGAGCTGTACGGCGAGCAGGCGCACCTGGCCCGGGTGCTCCAGAACAGCCTGCTCCCGCCGGCGCTGCCCCGCCTGCCCGGGATGACGCTCGCCGGCGGTTACCGCGCCGCCGGGGACAGCCTGCGCATCGGCGGTGACTTCTACGACCTGTTCCCCACCGGTGACGGCGGCCTGTTCGCGCTCGGCGACGTCTGCGGCAAGGGCGTCGGCGCGGCCGTGCTGACCGGCCGGGTCCGCCAGTCGCTGCAGACCCTGCGCCTGGTCGAGCAACGACCCCGGGAGCTGCTGGCACTGCTCAACCGGGCGCTGCTGGACGGCCCCGACGCGGCCCGCCGGGCCCAGTTCACCACGCTCCTGCTCGGCGCGCTGCGCCGTGAGCCGGGCGGCGGGCTGCTGATCCGGGTGGCAGGTGGCGGGCACCCGCCGCCGCTCGTCGTCCGCGCGGGCGGCCGCGTCGAGACGGTCCGGGTGGGCGGCATGCCGGTCGGCGCGCTCACCGACGCCCGGTTCGCCGACGCCGAGGTACGGCTGGCGCCGGGTGACCTGCTGCTGGCGTACACCGACGGGGTGACCGAGGCCCGGGGCGGCCCGACCGAGCCCGCCATGTTCGGCGACCCCCGGTTGCGTCAGGCGCTCGCCACCGGCGCCGGGCTTCCGCCCGCCGCGCTCGTCGACCGGGTGCTCCAGCTCGTCGACGAGTGGCTGGACGGGCAACCCCACGACGACATCGCCATGCTCGCCGTGGCGGCCGGGTGACGCCCGAGCGCCGGATCGGGCCGGAGGCACTCGCCGCGTACCTCGACCACCTGGACGCCGCCGACCGGGCCGGCGCGGTCGCGCTGGCGCGCGGCGTGCTGGCCGACGGCTTCTCGGTCGCGGACGTCCTGGTCGACCTGGTCGCGGTGGCGCAGCGGGAGGTCGGCCGGCGCTGGCTCACCGGCTCGTGGAGCGTCGCCCAGGAGCACGCCGCCACCCACGTCAGCGAGCAGGTGGTGGACGCGCTGGGCGCGACGATCGGCCCGCCGCGGCGCGGGCACGCGGTGATGGCCTGCGTCGAGGGCGAGTGGCACGCGCTGGCCGCCCGCATCGTGACCGAGGTGGTCCGGGCGGCGGGCTGGCGGGTGACGTTCCTCGGCGCCAGCGTGCCGGCCCGGCATCTGGTCTCCTACCTGCACCAGACCGGCCCGGACGCGGTGCTGCTGAGCTGCGTGCAGCCGAACCGGCTGGTCCGGGCGGCGCGGATGGTGGAGGCCAGCCGCGCGGCCGGGGTGCCGGTCCTGGCCGGTGGTCCCGGCTTCGGCCCGGACGGCCGGTGGGCCGCCGCGATCGGTGCGGCGGGCTGGGGCGCCAGCGCCCGGGACGCGGTCGCGCTGCTGGAACGGCCGCTGTCGGCCGCGCACACCGGCACGCCGCCGCCCCCGCCCGACGACGCGTACGTGGCGGTGCTGCACCGGCGGCGTGAGCTGGTCCGGCTCGCGCTCGCCGCGGTGGACCCGCCGCCGGAGAGCGCCGAGGACGTCGCCGCCGGCATCGCGCACCTGGTGGACGCGCTGATCGCGGCCGTGCGGGTGGACGACGACCGGCTGCTGCGCGACTTCGTCGGGTGGCAGGAGGAGGCGCTGACGTCCCGGGGCGGCCGGGCGCTGCTGGACGGCGTGCTCGGCACGCTGGAGCGGGCGCTCACCGAGCATCCCCGGGTGGTGGCCCGGTTGCGGGCCGCCCGCGAAGGCGCGCCGGACGATCCCGGCCGGGCCGACTGAGTCAGGCGGTACGGGCCACCGGAGGCTCGCCGGACGGCCGGGCGGGGTCGCCGATCCGTTCCCCGGAGGGTTGCAGCATCGGCCAGCCCTCCGCCACCGTGGCCTCGCCGCGCCGGCCCACCTCGTCGAACTCGCGCATGCCGCGTACCAGCGCGGCCCGGCCCTCCGGGCTCATCCCGGCCAGGATCCGCTCCAGCCGGTGCCGCCGGTCGGCACGCAGCTCGGCGAGGAGCCGGATGGCGGCGGGCGTGAGGTGCAGCGAGATCTCCCGCCGGTCGTAGCGGCCCGGCTCGCGTTCCAGCATCCCGGCCGCGACCAGCCGGTCGCACAGCCTGCTGGCGGAGGAGAGCAACATGTCGGTGAGCGTGGCGAGCCGTCGGAGGTTGATGCCGTCATACTGCTCGACGACCATGATCACGCGTAGCTGGGCACTCGACACCCGGCTGGTGGTGCGCTCCCGGGCGGCCTCCCAGACGGCGAGCAAGGTGCCTGCCGCCTCGTCCAGGGCGGCGGACATACTCGTTTCAGGTCCCCGGGGACTGCGCTCTTCGGTCATGGTGGGCCCGAGACTACTCCCCGGATCTGCCCGGCGACCTGTGCAAAGGAGCAAAGATGAGCGAAGCGGAGGGCCTCGTGCGCCGGATCCTGACCGAGGCGCCGACGGATCTCATCGTGGACCGGCTCGCCGCCGAGCTGGCGCGCACGTACGGCGTCACCCGCACCGAGCTCTACCAGGTCGACTACCGGCTCGCCGAACTGCTGCCGCTGGATGACGGCCCGGCGGTCACCGGCCCCGGCCACCCGGCCTGGCGCGCCTTCGACCACCAGGAGCCGGTGATCGCCGACGGCGTCGGCTGGTTCCCGGTGGGCATGCGCGGCGAACGGCGGGGCGTGCTCAAGGTCTCGCCGGTGCCCGCCGACCCGCACGCCCGCCGGGAGCTGGACACCCTCGCCACGGTGCTCGGGCACGAGCTGAGCGCGGTCATGGCGACCACCGACATCTACCGGTCCGCCCGGCGCAGCCGCCGTCTCACGCTGGCCGCCGAGATGCAGTGGGAGCTGCTGCCCGGGCGCAGCCGGATCCGCCCGTCGTTCAGCCTGGCCGGGCAGCTGGAGCCGGCGTACGCGGTGCGCGGGGACAGTTTCGACTGGTCCGACGACGGTCACCGGCTCTGGCTGGCGGTGCTGAACGGCTACGGCGAGGGGGTGGCCGCAGCACTGCTCGCCTCGCTGGCCACGTACGCGCTGCGCAACGCGCGCCGGGCCGGGCTCGATCTGGCCGACCAGGCCGCGCTGGCCGACCAGGCGATCTACGCCCAGTACCGGGGCGAACAGCACGTCTCCGCGCTCCTGATCGAGCTGGAACTGGCCACCGGTGAGCTGACGGTGGTCGACGCCGGTTCGCCCCGCCTCCTGCGGCTGCGGGCCGACGAGGTGACCGGGCAGGAGCTGGACAAGCAGTTCCCGCTCGGCATGTTCGAGAGCACCGACTACCGTCCGCAGCGGTTCCGGCTGGAGCGCGAGGACCGGCTCTTCGTGGTCAGCGACGGCGTGATCGACGCCACCACCGAGCAGGGGCGCTACGGCGAGGTGGCGCTGGACCGGTTCCTGCGCCGGACCGCGCCGATGGAGCCGCTGGAGGCGGTCCGGTCGCTGATCGGCGACCTGCGGGCGTTCGTCGCCGGTGATCTGGTGGACGACGCGGTGGTGGTCTGCCTGGACTGGCTGGGGCCGCAGCCCTGACCCGCCCCTGTCAGTACGCGCCGCGGCTGTTGACCACCGCGCCGAACGTCTTCCAGAGGATGGTCAGGTCGGCGGCCAGCGACCAGTTCTCCACGTAGTAGAGGTCCAGCCGGATGCCGTCCTCCCAGCTCAGGTCCGACCGGCCGCTGACCTGCCAGAGGCCGGTCATGCCGGGCTTGACCAGCAGCCGGCGTGCCACGTCGCCGTCGTAGCGGGCTACCTCGGAGGGCAGCGGCGGGCGCGGGCCGACCAGGCTCATCTGGCCGAGCAACACGTTGGCGAGCTGAGGCAGCTCGTCCAGCGACCACTTGCGCAGCAACCGGCCGACCCGGGTGACGCGCGGGTCGTCGCGCATCTTGAACATCAGGCCGTCGGTCTCGTTGCGCGCGGCCAGCTCGGCGAGCAGGGCGTCGGCGTTGACCACCATGGTGCGGAACTTGAAGACGCCGAACTCCTCGCCGCCCTGGCCCACCCGGGTCTGCCGGAACAGCACCGGGCCGCGACTGTCGATCTTGATGGCCAGCGCGATCACGATCAGCAGCGGCGCCAGCACGAGCAACGCGATCAGCGAGATCGACCGGTCGACGAAGCCCTTGACCAGCTTGCGGGCACCGCGGAACTCGGGCGCCTCGACGTGGATCAGCGGCAGGCCGGCGACCGGACGGGTGTGGATGCGGGGGCCGGCCACGTCGGTGAGCGCCGGTGCCACCACCAGGTCGACGCCGGTGCCCTCCAGTTGCCAGCCGAGGCGGCGCAGCCGGGTCGCGGTCAGCTCGCCGGAGGCGGTGACCGCCACCGTGTCGGCGCCGATCGCGGTGGCCGCCTCCGGGATGCCCCGGAAGCTGCCCACCACCGGCACGTCGCCCAGCCGCTGCGGCACCGGGGCGAGCAGCGCGTCCGGAATGCACGCCCCGACCACCTGGTAGCCGGCGTACGGTTCCCGGCGCAGCGTGTGCACCAGCTCCAGCACGTGTGCGGTGTCGCCCACCACGAGCACCTTGCGGGACCAGCCGGCGCCCCGGTCGCGGGCCCGGTGCAGCCGCTTGCGGGCCGCGAACCGCGCCACCTCCAGGCCGATCGTGCCGACGGCGAAGGAGATGGCCAGGAAGCCCCGGGAGACGCCGACGTCGGCGATGTACCCGGCGATGGCGATGCCGCCGGCGAGTCGCATGCTGGCCGCGCTGACCCGGCGGTACTCGTCGGCGCCGTAGCCGAGCACCTGGTCGTCGTAACACCGCATCGCCTTGAGCGAGACGAGCCAGACCAGCAGGAGCGCCGGGGCGACCACCACGTACGGGATCTCGGACCCGGTCGGTTCCTCGTCGCCGAACCGGGCCAGGTAACCGACCAGGATGGCCACTGCGAGCACGGCGGTGTCCAGCACCACCAGGACCCGGATGTAGGCCCGCTCCGCGGCTCGCGTCGTCTTGCCCGGGCGTTCACCACCGGGTCGCGACGACGTGGCAGGGGTCAACAGCGTCGCCGAGGTCACCGGCCCTCCCCACTTCGCTCAGGACCGCCCCGTACCCGCCCGGCTCCGGTGTGGAGCCTGCGGTCGAGGCACCCGGTCATCATGCCTGGACAATTATGGTTACCGATTGATTCGGACGCATTACCGTCAGTTCTCATCCCGTGTCTTGACCCGGGAAGCCTTCCGCCGTACCGGATTCCCGGTACGGCGGAAGACTAGCGCTGAGCTTCAGGTCAGCGGGGGGCGGGCGGACGCAGCGCGATCGCCCGGAGGAAGATCTCACCGATCTTGCTGGGGTCGGTGGTGACGAAGGCGCCGCCACCGGTGACCTTGGTGATCGACTCCAGTTCGGCCCGGTTCACCTCGGTGCCGATGCCGATGATGATGACCTGGACCGGCTGCTCGTCGTCCTTCAGCTTGTTCAGCTGGTCCAGCAGCGCCTTCTGCGAGATGCCGTCGTCGTCCTCGTTCTTGCCGTCGGTGAACAGCACGATCGAGTTGACCTTGCCCGGCTCCCAGTCCTGCTGCACCTTCTTGTACGCCGCGAGCATCGTGTCGTACAGGCCGGTGTTGCCGCTGGAGGGCTTGACCGAGGCCAGGCCGCGCTGGAGCGCGCCCCGGTTGCTGGACAGAGGCTTTATTCCGACCAGCTCGCTCCAGTCCTGCGAGCCCTGGAGGTTGGTGGAGAACGTCCAGAGGCCGATCGACCAGGAGTCGTCGAACAGCCCGAGGCCCTGGCTCGCGGCGGCGACTGTGACCTGCTCCCGGCTGGCGCCGTTGGCGGTCGCGACCGGCTTCTTCATCGAGCCGGAGACGTCGATGACGCAGAGCATCCGGCCCGACTGAGTGGCCACCGACCAGGTCGTGGTGGCGGTCGAGATGGCGCCGGGGTCGAGGTCGGCCGCGCCGCCCTGACCCGACGGCGGCACCTGGCTCGCGCCGCCGTTGGCCGGGCTCGGCGCGCCGGTCGGAGCCTGGAAACCCTGGCCCCAGTTGCCGTCCGGCGCGCGCAGCGCCTGCGAGGCGAGGCGGTCCTTGAAGCCCGGCGTACGCAGCACCTCGAAGAGCACCCGGGCGGCGGACGCCTTGGTCGGCTCGATGCCGGGCAGCACCGCGAACGGGTAGTCCAGCGGAATCGGCGCCGGCTCCAGGTAGAGCGCGGCGAGCCGGATCGGCGGCTTGTTGCTGTTGTAGGCGATCACGTCCTCCTCGGACAGCGCCGCCGCACCCAGCCCGTTGGCGATCGCCGTCGGGTCCGACGAGCGCGGGAACCGCGCGAGGAGGTCCTGCCGCAGCGAGGAACGGTTGGTCGCCAGCGCCCGAAGCGCACCGACCATCGCCTCCTGCGCCTTCGGCGAGCCGGACTCGCCGGTGGAACTGGCCGCGGCGGTCAGCGACAGCAGGCCGGACAGGCCGGCCGCGTCCTGGGTCGGCTCGACGATCCCGGCCCGCAGCGGCTTGCTGGCGGTGACCTGGGTCAGCAGGTCGGACCAGCGGAGCTTCTTGTCCGGCCACCCTATGCGCGAGGCCACCGGCTCGGGCAGCGCCACCACGACCGGGCTGCGCGCGATCGAGGCGCCGTTGGTCGGCGCGAAGGCGCTGGCCCCGCCGCTCTTGAGCCGGACCAGCCAGGTCGACGAGTCCGGCACCCAGACGTCGGGGGTGACAGCGGTGCCGCTGGCCTGCCCGACGCCGGCGAGCGTGGCGCCGTGCTTGCTCGCCACCGCGGCGGCCACCTCGACCGGCTCGGACGAGGAGACGTTGACCGCGATGCAGGTCCCGCCCACCGCCGCGCCGTCGGAGACCCACTTGTCGGCGGCGGCGCGCACCGCGGGGGCGATCTCCGGGGCGGTCGCCACGGACAGCTCGATCCGGCCCGAACAGTTCGGGCCGGCGAGCTGCTGGTAGCCGAACCAGGAGCCGGTTACGACGGCGACCAGGGCAGCCGCCACGGCGGCGGCACCTGCTCCGCGGAGGTGAGAACGCATGCGATGGCGGCCAGACACGGTGACCATCTTGCGTACCTCGTGGGGTTACCACCACAACCGTTCGGACGAAAGTTACGCAGCAGAAACAGTTGATCGGCTAACCCATACACTAAGTTACCGATCAGTCATCCATGGTGACGTCAATCCACTTCGGACTGTCACTTGGTGACCGTCCGGTCACGGCAGGACGCACGTCGGGCTCGCCACCGGCACCGGCTCCCCGACCGGCTCGGGCACCCCGCCGTCGGGACCGACCCGGAAGATCCTGATCATGTCGGCCCGCTCGTCGGCCACGTACAGGTGCTCCCCGGCGAACGCGAAGTGCCGCGGCCACTCGCCGCCGGTGTCGACCTCGGCCACCAGCTCCGGCGCGGCTCCGTCGAGCGCGAAGACAGCGATCGTGCCCACGCCGCGGTTGCCCACGTAGAGGAAGCGCCCGCCCGGCCCGACGGCCACCTCGGAGGGCTGGACGTGCCCGGTCCGCCCGCTGGCGTCGACACGCGTCGACTGCCGCGGCCCGTCCGGCGTCAGCTCGTACGCGGTGACTGTGGCGTCCAGCTCGCCGACCAGCCAGCAGCGCCGCCCGTCCGGGTGCCGGGCCAGGTGCCGGGGCCCGGTTCCGGGCGCCGTCCGCAGCCGCGGCTCCCGCTCGGCCAGCCGGCCGGTGGCCGCGTCGACGTCGTACCGGTAGACGGAGTCGGTGCCCAGGTCGACCGCGAGCAGCCCTCCGCCGGATGGGTCGGGCGAGACCATGTGGCAGTGCGCGTGCTCCTGCCGCTGCGGGTCGGCGCCGTGCCCGGAGTGCCGGACCAGGTCGGTGCGCTCCCCCGGCACGCCGCCGGCGTCCAGGCCGAACACCGCCACGCTGCCGCCGCCGTAGTTCGCCACGAACAGGTGCCGCCCGTCCGGGGCGACCGCCAGGTGGCACGGCTCCGCGCCACCGGTCTCGCGGACCCCCAGCGGCGTGAGGTCGCCGTCCGGGGCCACCCGGAACGCGCTCACCAGCCCGTCGGGCAGCTCGTTGCACCCGTACAGCACCGGCAGCGCCGGATGCCGCACCAGGAACGACGGCGACGGGGTGACCGCCACGACGCCCAGCGGGGTCAGCTCCCCGGTCACCCGGTCCCGCCGGGCCGCCACGACGCCCTCGGCCCGCCCGCCCGTCTCCGCCGTGTAGCCGCCGATGTGGACGATCTCGTTCTGCCCGGTCACCGCACCCACCTCTCGTCGGTCCTGCCTGCGATCCAACCAGAGGCTTCCCGGTGACACGCCCGGTCAGTCCCGCCGGGCCCGACGGATCGGGCGCGGGGGTGCTCAGCCCACCGGCACCGGCTCGCCGCGCTGCCGCGCCACGTGCTCGACGAGCGAGATCAGCACCAGCTTGCCGGACTGCCGGTCCCGTGCGTCGCAGAGCACGAGCGGGACGTCCGGGTCCAGGTCCAGGGCGTCGCGGACCGCCTCCAGGCCGAACCGGCGGGAGCCCTCGAAGCAGTTGACGCCCACCACGAACGGGATGCCCCGCTGCTCGAAGTAGTCGATCGAGGGGAAGCAGTCGGCCAGCCGCCGCGTGTCGGCGAGCACCACCGCGCCGAGCGCGCCGAACGCCAGCTCGTCCCAGAGGAACCAGAACCGGTCCTGGCCCGGGGTGCCGAACAGGTAGACCTGGAGGTCGTCGTTGATGGTGATCCGGCCGAAGTCCATCGCCACCGTCGTCGTCGACTTCTGCTCGACCCCGGAGACGTCGTCGGTGCCGAGCCCGGCCCCGGTCAGGACCTCCTCGGTCTGCAACGGCCGGACCTCACTCAACGCACTGACCAGCGTCGTCTTTCCGGCGCCGAAGCCACCGGCGATGAGGATCTTCAAAGCCAGCGGCACCTGCGGCGCCCCCGGCTCCCGGTCATAGCGCACGGAGTCCACTGACCACCGCCTTGAGGATGTTGTCGTCGGGCAGGTACGCGGTGGCCGGTGGCCGGTGCACCGCGACGAGCCCATGGGCGAGAAGGTCGCCGAGCAGCACCCGGACCACGCCCACGGCGAGGTCCAGGTCGGCGGCGAGGTCGGCCACGGCCTTCGGCCGCCGGGCCAGCTCGATCAGGCGGCGGTGCTCCGGCTGGAGACCGGGCGTGCCGGCCGGGTCCGCGCCGGGGGTGGCGAGCACGAACGCCAGCAGGTCGAAGCCGTCGACGGGCGGGCGCACCCGGCCGCCGGTGAGCGTGTACGGACGCACCACCGGCCCGGCGTCGGCGTCCAGCCACTCGTGCTGCGGCCCCGGCGACTCAGCGCGCATCGGTCCGCTCCCCCGCCACCCGGCTCGGCGCGGCCAGGTTCTCCCCGACCCGGATGACGAGCATCGCCATCTCGTACGCCACCAGGCCGATGTCGGCGTCGGCGTCGCTGGCCACCGCCAGGCAGGCGCCCTGCCCGGCGGCGGTCACGAACAGGTAGGCCGACTCCATCTCGACCACCGTCTGGCGGACCGCGCCGCCGCCGAGGTGCCGGGTGGCGCCCTTGGCCAGCCCGGAGAAGCCGGACGCCAGCGCGCAGAGGTGTTCCGCGTCCGTGCGGTCCTGGTCGGTGGAGGCGCCGAGCAGGAGCCCGTCCGCCGAGAGCACCACCGCCTGGCGGGCGGCGGGAACACGCTCCACCAGGTCGTCGAGCAGCCAGTCGAGATCGGCGTTCTGCCGCGTCGTGTGCACCACTAGGCGTCCCTCTCAGTCGCGGTTCGTTGGTCCGGCGCCGGCGGGGCGGGCTCCACGGCCGGCCCCGCGGTGGTGGACGGCGTACCGGTGTCGCGCGGTTCGGTGGCGGGGGCGGCCGGGTCGGTTCCGGCGGCCCGGGAGCCGTCCCGGCGTCCGCGCGCGGTGCCGGCCTGCAACGCCGACATGGCCCGGCGGGCCTCCTCCGGGTTGCGGTGGGCCGGGGTGTCGGCGACCGCCGCGCGGGGACGCGCGGTCGCGCCGCGGCGCCGGATCCGGCGGGGCAGGCCGTCGTCGTCGGCGGGTTGTTCCACAGTCGAGGCGCGCGCCGACTGCAACGGGACGACGGTGTTCTCCGACCGGTCCCGGCCCGGCCGGGGCGGCCGCCCCGGCCGGGGCACAGTGGTCAGCCGGGTCACCTTGGCCAGGCGTCGGCGCTCCGGCCCGGCGTAGGCGTCCGCGCCCACCGGCGGCTCGTCGGTGATCAGTTCCGACGGTACGAACACCGCGGCGACGATCCCGGCCGGGCGGGACGGCCGCAGCTCCACCCGTACGCCGTGCCGGGCGGCCAGGCGCGCCACCACGAACAGCCCGAGCCGGGCGCTGCCGGACGGGTCGAACTCCGGCGGCTCGGCCAGCTTGCGGTTGGCCTCGGCCAGGGCCGGCGCGGACATGCCCAGCCCCCGGTCGGTGATCTCGACGGTGTAGCCGCCCGGGACGCTCCGGCCGGTGACGTCCACCCGGGTGCCGGGCGGGGAGAACGCGGTCGCGTTCTCGATCAGCTCGGCGAGCAGGTGGATCACGTCGCCGACGGCGCGGCCCAGCACCCCGGCCGGGGCCACCTCGCCCACGTCGACCCGGTCGTACGCCTCGACCTCGGAGATCGCGCCCCGCATCACGTCGACAGCGGCGACCGGGCGGCGCCAGCCCCGTCCGGGCGCGGCCCCGGCGAGGATGACCAGGTCCTCGGCGTGCCGCCGCAGCCGCGTCGCCAGGTGGTCGACCTGGAACAGCCCGGCCAGCTCGTCCGGATCCTCGGTACGCCGTTCCAGCCGGTCCAGCAACGCCAGCTGCCGGTGCACCAGCCCCTGGCTGCGCCGGGCGAGGTTGAGGATCACCTCGTTGAAGCCCCGGCGCAGCGTCACCTCGTCGACGGCGGCGCGGACCGCGGTCCGGCGCACCTCGTTGAAGGCGCGTGCCACCTGGCCGATCTCGTCGCCGCCGTGGTCCAGCTCGGGCGCCTCCCGGGCCACGTCGACCTCCTCGCCCCGGCGCAGCCGCGCGACCACGTCGGGCAGCCGGCGTTCGGCCACCTCGGTCGCGGCGGCGCGTACGCCGGTCAGCCGCTGCGCCAGCGACCGGCCGACCCGCAGCGCCACCAGCACGCACACCACGATCGTGAGCAGGCCCAGCACACCGGCGGCGGCGAGCTGGACGAGAATCCGGGTGGCCATCGGCACCGACCGCTCGGCGAGGGCGTCCGCGCCGCGCAGCTCGAAGTCGCGCAGGCTCTGCCAGACCTCGGCGTGACCGGTGTCCCACGCCCGCATGTCGAACCGGGCGGGCAGCGCGGGCGAGCGGATCAGGCTGTCCTGGAGCGCGCGCAGCTGGAGGAACCCGGCGCCCTCGGTCATCCGCTGGTACGCGGTCCGCTCCCCGGGCGGCAGGTCGGCGACCGCGATCTCGGCGAGGAAGCGCTGGTTCTCGACCGTGCGTACCAGTTGCTCGTGCTCGCCCTCGGCGTACCGGCCCGCGGTGACGGCACCGGCCAGCAGCGCGTCGGCCTGACCGAGCAGCTCCCGGGAGCGGCCCAGCGCGGTGAGCGCCGTCGCCTCCCGGTTGAGGTGCGCGTCGGGCAGCGCGGCCATGGCGCCGAACGCCTGGAACGCGGAGCCGATCATCCCGCTGTAGAGGCCGACGGCTCCGGCCCGGTCGACCTTCCGGGCATCGATGAACGCCCGCCCGGCGGGCAGCGCGTCGAGCGCCGAGACCAGTTGGTCGAGCCGGTTGTCGAGCTGGGCGTCGGCGACGTCACGCAGGTCACCGCCGTCGACCTTGCGGCGCAGCTCGACGACCGCGTCGTCGGTGCGTACCCGCTGCTCGGTCAGCTCCGGGAGGACGCGGTCACCGGCGAGCTGGACCACCGACAGCCGCCGCTCCCGTTGCAGCTCCGCCACCACGGCCTCGCCCGGACGGCCCAGGTCGTAGAGGAGGGTACGCGCGGAGAGCAGGTCGAGCGCGGGCCCGAAGGTGAGCGTGGTGGCGAAGATCCACAACGCCAGCAGCCCGGTCACCGGGCCGATGACCAGCGCGGTCAGCTTGGCGCGGATCGGCCAGTCACGGGTGTTCAATCAGACCTCGCCCGGGAAGGTGTCGCTCGGTGGCGCCGGCAGCGGCCGTCACGTTCGCCGGCCACGACGCCGGGCCCCGGCCCGGACGCCTTGGGCAGGATACGTAATCCGGGGCGGATGCACTACCGGCCGTCTCGGCTCTCACTACGGTCCGAGACGGGCAGGAGGGCCCCAGTCGGACATCGGCCCGGCACCGGACGGCGGTCGCGGCACCGCGCCTTTTTCCCGGCCGGGGCGGAAAGTGCCGCACAACGGGATTGGCGATCACCCGCGCGAGGGAATACCAGCGTGCGAAGGAGGAGCCATGTCGTCCACCCAGGTAGTCGTCATAGTCATCGTCGTCGCCGTCATCGCCGCGCTCGTCGCGGTCGCCGTGGTCGCCAGCCGCCGCCGGGCGCTGCGGGAGCGCTTCGGCCCCGAGTACGACCGGGTCGTCGCCGAGCAGGACAGCCGCAGCGCCGCCGAGCGTGAGCTGCGGGAACGCGAGCGCCGGCACGCCGAGCTGGAGCTGACCCCGCTGAGCCCGGAGTCCCGGGCCCGCTACGCCGCCGCCTGGGAGGAACTCCAGGTGCGCTTCGTCGACTCCCCCGCGGAGACCGTCGGCGAGGCCGACGAACTGGTGAGCCGCCTGATCGCCGAGCGCGGATACCCCACCGGGGACTTCTCGGACCAGATCGCCCACCTCTCGGTCGAGCACGCCCGCACGCTCACCCACTACCGCGACGCCCACGAGATCCGGCAGCGCAACGAGCGCGGTGAGGCCGGCACCGAGGACCTCCGGCAGGCGCTCGTGCACTACCGGGCCCTCTTCGCCGACCTGCTCGGCGAGGATCCGGTCGCCCCGCAGCAGCCGGAGCAGCGCCACCCCGACCACGACCACGACGTCCCGAGCCGCTGAGGAGGCCGCCGCCATGCGCCAGGAGGAACAGCAGGTCACACAGGACCACCCCGAGGCCGTCCGGTCCGCACCGGTGCCGGTGCCGCAGCCGGGCGAGCACACCGACGCCGGCCGGCGCGACGCCGGCCGGGCCGACGTGCCCGAGGACGCGCTGGACGACCGGGGCACCTTCGACGACCCGGCGGTCGCCGACCAGCGGCGCGACGCCGAGGTCGACGAGACCCGCGCCTACGACGCCGGGGAGCTGCGCGACGCCGCCGACCGGACCGACGACGACGGGCGGCCCCCGTACCACGAGCCGGCCCCGCTGCCGACGGCGTTCGGGGCGGCCACGGTGGGCGACGCGGTCGCCGCCTCGGCCCTGGCGAGCGGTCGTCCGCAGGACGAGCGCGACGCGCGCGACGAGGACACCGCGGCGCCGGGCGACGGCGCGCCGGGCCGCACCGACCCGCTGGACGACGAGCGGGCCGACCCGACCGCCGGGGACCGCCTGCACGACCGGGACCGCTGGGACGCCGAGCAATCCGCGGCCACCGGCCGCGACGGAGACGGAGACGCCGCCGTCCGGAACGACCGCACGGTCGACGGCGTCGTCCGGGACGACGCGGCGGCCGACGGCGCGGTCGGGTACGGCAGCGCCGAGCCGGGCCTGGTCGACCCCGACGCCGAGCCCGTCCCCACCACCGACGACGCCGACCGGGTCGACCCGGAGACCGCGACCGCGGCGGCAGGCGCGGCAGCCGCCGGCACGGGCCTGGCCGGCGCGGAGCGGCCCACGCCCGGCGCGGTACCGGCCGACGCGGCGACACTGTTCGCGCCGGAGGCCGCCCAGGGCTTCCGGGACCGCTGGCGCGACGTGCAGCTGCGCTTCGTGGACGACCCGCGGGCCGCGGTCGGCGAGGCGGAGTCGCTGGTCGAGGAGGCGATCGAGGCGCTCTCCACGGCCCTGCGCGAGCAGCGCACCCGGCTCGGCGCCTGGCAGGAGTCCGGCTCCACGGACACCGAGCAGCTCCGGGTGGCGGTGCGCGGCTACCGCGACTTCCTGGACCGCGTGCTCGGCCGCTGAGAAACCGCCACGAAGCCCCGGCCGGTGAACCGGCCGGGGCTTCCGCACGCCCGGACCGAACAGGAGGTATGAAACTTCGCAATCGGGGTACGTGCGGGCAGCGGTGCACACGAGGGGAGCACGGGCATGGGCGGTGGCGGCCTGCGGTTGAACATGAACGCCCTGGACTATCTGATCCTGGCGCTCTACTTCGTCACGGTGCTCGGCGTCGGTTTCGCCGCCCGGCGCGCGATCCGCACCAGCGTGGACTTCTTCCTCTCCGGCCGCTCGCTGCCCGCCTGGGTCACCGGCCTGGCGTTCGTCTCGGCGAACCTGGGCGCGCTGGAGATCATCGGCATGGCCGCCAACGGCGCCCAGTACGGCATCATGACCGTGCACTACTACTGGATCGGCGCCGTGCCGGCGATGGTCTTCCTCGGCATCGTGATGATGCCGTTCTACTACGGCTCCAAGGTCCGCAGCGTCCCCGAGTACCTGCGGCTGCGCTTCAACCGCCCCACCCACCTGCTCAACGCGATCAGCTTCGCGGTCGCGCAGGTGCTCATCGCGGGCGTGAACCTCTACGCGCTGGCCCTGATCATGCAGGCGCTGCTGGGCTGGCCGCGCTCTGGTTCGCGATCATCATCGGTGCGGTGATCGTGCTGGCGTACATCACCGTCGGCGGTCTCTCCGGCGCGATCTACAACGAGGTGCTCCAGTTCTTCGTGATCATCGCCGGTCTGGTGCCGATCACGGTGATCGGGCTGGTCAAGGTCGGCGGCGTGAGCGGCCTGATGGACGCGGTCCGCGACTCCAAGCTCGGCGAGGCCGGCCTGCACGCCTGGGAGGGCACCGGCAGCACCGACAACCCCCTCGGCGCGCACTGGCTGGGCATCGTGTTCGGCCTCGGCTTCGTGCTCTCCTTCGGCTACTGGACCACCAACTTCGCCGAGGTGCAGCGCGCCCTGTCCGCGCGGAACATGAGCGCCGCCCGGCGTACGCCGATCATCGCCGCGTACCCGAAGCTGCTCATCCCGGCGGTCACCGTGATCCCCGGCCTGATCGCCCTGGTCACGGTCAAGGGGCTGGGCGCCGACGAGGGCGACCTGGTCTACAACAACGCGATCCCGCTGCTCATGCGCGACCTGCTGCCCAACGGCGTCCTCGGTATCGCGGTCACCGGCCTGGTGGCCTCGTTCATGGCCGGCATGGCGGCGAACGTCAGCGGGTTCAACACCGTCTTCACGTACGACATCTGGCAGGCGTACTTCCGGCGGGACAAGCCGGACGAGTACTACGTGAAGGTGGGCCGGATCGCCACCGTCGGCGCGGTGGTGATCGGCATCGGCACCGCGTTCATCGCGGCCGGGTTCAGCAACATCATGAACTACATCCAGGCGCTCTTCTCGGTCTTCAACGCGCCGCTGTTCGGCACATTCATCATCGGCATGTTCTGGCGGCGGATGACGCCGCTGGCCGGGTTCTGGTCACTGCTGTCCGGCACCGTCGTGGCCACCGCCACGTACCTGCTCTACAAGGGCGGCGTGATCAGCTTCAACTCGGACCTGGAGGAGAGCTTCTGGGGCGCGGGCCTGGCCTTCGCCACCGTCGCGGTGGTGGCCGCGATCGTCACGCCGCTGACCCGGCCGAAGACCGACCGGGAGCTGACCGGGCTGGTGTACGGCCTCAGCGACACGACGCTCGCCGACGACTCGCTGGCCGGCGACACCGCCTGGTACCGCTCCCCGGTGCTGCTCGGCGTCGTCGCCGTGATCCTCGCCGCCCTGTTCTACATCCCGGTCTTCTGAGGAGGGGACGCACGCCATGGCAGACAACGCGGACCGCCACTACCAGGGCGGCGAGGCGCACGACCCGCTGGTCGACGAGACCGAGGACGCCCGGGAGGAACGCTCCGCCGCGGCCCGGCTGTTCGACATCCGCCGGGTCATCGGCGGCCTGTTCGTGGTGTACGGGCTGATCGTCGGCCTGATGGGGCTGTTCGACACGTCCGCCGAGATCGACAAGGCGCAGGGCGTCCGGATCAACCTGTGGGCCGGCGCGGCGATGCTGGTGTTCGGGCTGCTGATGCTGCTGTGGCAGTGGCTGCGCCCGACCGAGGCGCCGGAGCCGCGGCGCGACGAGTCCTGACCCCTCCGCCCGCATGGCGCGGCCCGCACCGGGTAGGCCACGGGGATCACGCGAAGGGACAGGAGGGCAGCAGCATGACCGATCGTGACCGCGGTGGCGAGCGGCCGCTGGAGGAGACCCCCGAGGTGGCCGCGGCGGTGGACGACGACAGCACGGTGCCCCAGTTGCGCAACGGCGGCACCGACCCGGACAACCCCGTCTTCACCGAGCCCGACGGCGCGGTGCCGGACACCGGGTCGCCGAACCTCATCGGTGACCCGTACGCGGCCGGGACCGGCGCGACCGGCACCGGCACCGGCGCGGCCCCGGACGACATCCGTACCGGCGCCGAACAGCCCTGGGATCCGGAGGATCTGGTGCAGGCCCGGGGGCAGGACGTGACGCCGGAGAACCTGGAACGGGCCCGCCGAGACCTGGCCGAGCTGGGCCGGGCGGCGATCGAGCGCACCGTTCCCTGACACCGGAACGGCCGAGGGCCCCTGGCCGACGTGGGCGTCGGCCAGGGGCCCGGGGAACCCGCGCGGCGGTGCCTCACTCCCGCCGCCGCGGGTGGTCCTCACCGCGGCTCAGGAGAGCGGCGGGTACGCGTTCTGCATGAGCTGCTGGAACTGGGCCGGGAACCACGCGCCGGAGATCGGCGCGTCCGGCAGGGCGCCGGACATGTTGTTGCCGTTGCGGGCGTTACCGGTGTAAGTCGGGTCGCACATCCGGTCGAAGCCCTTGCCCTCGGTGTTCGGGATCTCCTTGCTGGAGCCGTCCGACTCACCCGGGGGCTTCACCCAGACGTAGGCGTCGATCCCGGTCTCCGGGTTGGCCCGCGGCCGCTCGCCGAGACCCGCGCCGGCCTGGTTGCACCAGTTGCCGGTGTGCAGGCGCCGGTCGACGCGGCCACCGTCGACGTACGCGTCCACGCTGGTCGACGGGCCGGGGCCGGTCGGCCGGGCGGAGCCGCCCCAACCGTTGCGGGAGGTGTCGATCAGCATGCCGATGTTGCTGTCGAAGCCGATCGAGACCAGCTTCTGCCGGAACGCCTGGGCGAACGACAGCTCGTCGAGGTACTGGTTCCAGTCGGCCCACTTGGACTGCCGGACGGTCTGGCCGTTCACCGTGTCGGTGATCTTGACGTACGGCTCCTTCAGGGCGGAGTAGTTCGCCGTGTTGACGATGAAGCCCTGCACGTTGGCGACGGTGCTGCCGGACGCCACGGCGGCGGCCTTGAGCTGGTCGGCGACCGGGCCGAAGTTGCTGTCCCAGCCGATCCAGCCGTGGTGGGCGGCGTCGATGTAGTTGTAGACGTTGCCGATCGCGCCCAGCTTCGCCAGGGCGTAGCCGACACCGTTCACGTACGCGCCGTTGGCCTTCACCGTGTCACACATGACCGTGCCGCCCGCGTTGCCCGAGGTGTTGGTCACCAGGTTGGGCAGCGAGTCGATCTCGATGATGTTGACGATGCGCAGGTTCCGGTACTTCGAGTCGCCCTGGATCGCGGCGATCGGGTCGATGTACTCGGCCTTGTAGCGGGGCAGCTCGTCCGGGCCCAGCTCACCGTTGGAGGCGAGCGCGGAGCAGTCCCGGCCGGGCAGGTTGTAGATGACGAACTGGATGTAGCCGGCGCCCTGGGCGAGCGCGGCGTCCAGGTGGTCACGGACGCCCATCGCGCCGTTGGAGCTGCTGTTCGGCGTGCCGTTGATGGCGGCGATCCGGTCGAGCCAGACCGCGGTCGGGTTGTTCGACACCCGGCTGCCGCCGGACACCGACTCGGCCTTGGCCTTCCACTCGGGGTTCACGTACCCCTTCACGCCGGCGTACGGGTTGTCGACCCGCTGCCCCGGCGGCGGGGTGGTCGTGGGCGGCGTGCTCGTGGGCGGCGTGCTCGTGGGCGGCGTGCTGGTCGGCGGCGTGCTCGTGGGCGGCGTGCTGGTCGGCGGCGTGCTCGTCGGCGGGGTGCTGGTGGACGGCGTGCCGCCGTTGCAGACCGTGCCGTTGAGCGTGAACTGGGTCGGCTTCGGGTTGCTGCCGCTCCAGGAGCCGTTGAAGCCGATGGTGGTGCTGGCGCCGCTGGCGAGCGACCCGTTGTACGACTCGTTCTGCGCGGTGACGTTCTGGCCGCTCTGGGACCACCTCGCGGACCAGCCGTTCACCACCCGCTGCGAGCTGTTCGGAAAGGTGAAGCCGAGGTTCCACGAGCTGAGCGCGTCACCGATGTTCCTGATGGTCACGGTGCCGGTGAATCCACCGGGCCAGTCGCTGGTCGTGTAGGTCACGCTGCACTGCGTGGCGGCCTGCGCCGCGGTGACCGGGAGGGTCACCAGTCCACCGGCTACCAGGACGCCGGCGCCGGTGAGCGCAAGCGTCCGGTTCCGGCCGGACAGCCTTCTCCACAGATTCATGCCACTGATCTCCTTGGGCGAGACCGGATCCGCGTACGGCCCGGCGCAAATGGCGGCGGCGGTCGTCCTGCGGGAGCGACCGTGCGCGCCACGGGTTTCTTCGGGGGACGCCCGACCCGGACGGGCGCTATGGGGGTGGTGGTGCCGACCGGTCCACAGGACCGGCCGATGGAGCCGGACGTCGGCCGGTGGTGCCGGCTGCCCTCGACGTCTGAGCTCGCGGTGTGGCTCCCCGAACCGCGTGCAGCGATTCTTGCATGGGAGCGCTTCCATGGCAATGCCTCGATACGCCCGCCGCCCACCCTACCGTCGCGACCGTCGTCACCCGCCCGGGTGGAACGCCATGGGTGGTGAAACGGCTCGAAGACACCCACCACGTTCTACCCAGCCGCACCGAAGTGTGCCCGATCGGCGCGGGGGGTCGCGGAGAACGCGCACCGCCCCAACATCGGCAAATCACTAAAAGCGAATCTTTCCCCGGATAAGTCGCGAAAAGGTCTAACGTCGGCCTTAGCTCGACCGACGTCGGGCTCAGGACGAACAGGGATGGAGACGCTGGGCATGGCTAAGAAGATGCTCGGGAACGTGGTCGCGGGCGCCGCCCTCGGCGGAGCCGGCCTTCTCGCGTTCACCCCGGGAATGGCCTACGCGGGCGGACACGACGAGGGCAAGGTCATCGCCAAGCCGCACGTGGTCAAGGCGGGGGACCGAGTCGAGCTGCTCGCGATCTGCTCCGAGCCGCAGAAGCACGCCACCGTCTGGTCGAAGGTGACCGGCAAGGTCGACCTGCACCCGGCCCGGGACGGCGAGCACGGCGACTGGGGTGGCGACCAGGACTGGGGCTGGGACGGCAAGGGCCCGGACGGCAAGGACGAGCACGGCAAGGGCCTCAACGGCAAGGACGACCACGGCAAGGGCCCCGACGGCAAGGACGAGCACGGCAAGGGCCTGGACGGCCGCGGCGAGCCGGGCGGGTACGGACACGGCCCGGACGCCAACGGCCCCGGTGGCAACGGCCCCGGCGGGGACGGCATGCCGCAGCCTCCGGCGAACCAGCCCCAGCCGCCCGCCGGCCAGCCGGGTGGCGCGGGCGCCGGCACGGCCGTCGACCCCGGCGACTGGCAGGGGCACGACGAGTACGGCCAGGACGCCGAGCCGGGCTGGGAGAAGGAGCAGCGGGGCGCGCCGGACTGGACCAAGGACGCGCACGGCCCCGACGGCAAGGACCGGTACGGCAAGGACGCCAAGGACGAGCACGGCAAGGACGAGCACGGCTCCTGGCCGGACGACAAGGGCAAGGACAGCAAGGACGAGCACGGCTCCTGGCAGGGCGGCAAGGACGACAAGGCTGACTACGGCAAGGACGCCGAGCGCGACTACGGCAAGGACGGCTGGGAGCACGGGAAGGACTTCGTCTACTACGGCGAGGCCACCGTCTCGCACGACGCCCGGCCGGGCCGGTACGAGCTGCGGGGCTCCTGCGGTGAGGGCGAGCTGGTGGTCCTGCCGCACGGTGGGGTCGACGGCGGCGACGGTGGCATGACGACCACCGGCGTGGACCGCAACCTCGCCACCGGTGGCGCGGGCATGATCGGCGCCGCGGCGCTGGGCGGCCTGGTGCTGCTGCGCCGGCGGCGGGCCGGTGGCCTGGTCTGACCGGACGACGACCCGGGCCGGCGGCCGTCACGGAAGTCCGTGGCGTGCCGCCGGCGCGGCCGTCGTCGTCCTGCTCGCCATGGCCGGGGCCGGTCTGATCGGCGCGTCCGTGCGGACCGTCCCGCCACCCTCACCGCCACAGCCGATCTCCCAGGCCGGCCCGGTCACCACCGGCCCGCAAGCCGACCCGGGCGGCACGTACACCGATCCGGACGCCGAGGGGCAGCCGACACCGGACGCCGCCGGGCAGCCCGCATCCGGCAGCACCGGCCAACCGGCGGCGGACGCCGCCGGGGGCGGCAACGGCCCGGCGACACCCGGCCCACCGACGGGCGGCCCCGGCGCCACCCCGGGCGGTCCCGAAGCGACGAGCCCCGCCCCGGCCCCGCTCCCCCGGTCGGCGCCGGTCGGCATCTCGATCCCCCGCATCGGGGTGCAGGCCCCGATCATGTCGCTCGGCACGAATCCGGACGGCACGGTCCAGGTGCCCCCGCTGGACCAGGCCATGACGGCCGGCTGGTACTCCCCCGGCGCCAGCCCGGGCGAGGCCGGCAACGCGGTGATCGTGGGTCACGTCGACTCCGCCCAGCTCGGCCCGGCGGTGTTCTTCAACCTCGGCGCGCTGGTGCCCGGCGACACGATCGTGGTCGCCCGGCAGGACGGCTCGGCCGCCACGTTCACGGTTCGGGAGATCGGGTCGTACCCGAAGACCGCCTTTCCCGCCGCGCAGGTCTACGGTCCATCGGACGTGCCGGCCCTGCGCGTGGTGACCTGCGGCGGGGTGTTCGACCGGACGGCCGGGAGCTACCTGAACAACATCGTGGTCTACGCCGCTATGACGAGCTGAGGGCGGCAACGGCAGTGGCCCGGTGGTCGGGGAACCGACCACCGGGCCACGCGCGTCGAGCGGTCAGGCCGCGGCCGAGGTCCGGACCAGGGTACGGATCTGGCGCAGCAGCACCGACAGCGCGGACAGGTCGGCGCGGGACTCGTCGAATTCCCCCATCGCCCGGTGCGCCCGGTGGATCGAGGTGGCGTTCGCCTGCTCCCACTCCTGCACCCGCTCCACCGGCGGCACGTCCTCCCGCGTGGACCCGAGCACCTCCGCGGTGAGCGCGGCGAGCGCGGCGTACAGGTCGTAGCGCAGCGCCATCCGGGCCAGGGTCTGCCACCGGTCCTCGCGGGGCAGCAGGGAGATCTTCGACAGCAGCGCGTCGACCCGGAACCGGTCGGAGAGCACGAAGTAGACCGAGGCCACCTCGCTCACGTCCCGCCCGGTCTCCTGCGCCGTCTCGACGATGTCGAGCAGGCCGAAGCTGTACATCAGGCGGGTCGCCTGCTCGGCCAGGTCACGCGGCAGCCCGCGGCCGGCCAGCGACTCGATGTGCGCCGCGATGGCCTCCCGCTCGGTGCCCCAGAACCGGTGCTCCAGGTCCGGCAGGAGCCGGGCCACGCCGTCGCGCAGCCGGGCGATCTCCGCCGGCACGTCGATCGGCGACCGCCGGTTGGTGACCAGCCAGCGCACCGCGCGGTCGAGCAGCCGCCGGGTGTCCAGGTAGACGGCGGTCTGCAACTCGGGCGAGACCTTGTTGTCCAGCGCCTCGACCGCGTCCCACAGGTCGCGCAGGCCGAACACCTCGCGGACCACCACGTACGCCCGGAGCACGTCCGCCGCGGACGCCGCCGTCTCCTCGACCACCCGGAAGACGAACGAGATGCCGCCCCGGTTGATCGCCTCGTTGACCAGGACCGTGGTGACGATGTCCCGGCGCAGCCGGTGCCGGCCCATCCGGTCGGCGAAGCGCTGGCGCAGCGGCGTCGGGAAGTAGTTGACCAGGACGTCGGTCGTCCACTCCTCGTCCGCCAGGCCCTCGCCGACGATCTCGCGCTCCAGCACGATCTTGACGTACGCGAGCAGCACCGCGAACTCCGGCGCGGTCAGGCCGCTCTCGGTGCGGACCGCCAGTTCCTCGTCCGAGGGCAGCGCCTCCAGCGCCCGGTCCAGCGCGCCGGACCGCTCCAGCTCGCTGATCATGCGCCGGTGCACCGGGAGCAACGAGGCGGCCTGGGCCTGGGCGTTGTTGAGCGCCCGTGCCTGGTCGTAGTTGTCCCGCAGCACCAGATCGGCGACCTCGTCGGTCATCTGGGCCAGCAGCTCGTCGCGCTCCGGCCGGTCCAGCTCACCGTCGGCGACCGCCGTGTTGAGCAGGATCTTGATGTTGACCTCGTGGTCGGAGCAGTCCACCCCGGCCGCGTTGTCGATGAAGTCGGTGTAGATGCGGCCGCCGGTCGAGGCGTACTCGATCCGGCCGTGCTGGGTGAAGCCCAGGTTGCCGCCCTCGCCGACCACCCGGCAGCGCAGGCCCTTGCCGTCCACCCGGATGGCGTCGTTGGACTTGTCCCCGACCTCGGCGTTGGTCTGGCTGGACGCCTTGACGTAGGTGCCGATGCCGCCGTTCCAGAACAGGTCGACCGGCGCGGTGAGGATCGCCTTCATCAGCTCCTGCGGGCTGAGCTGCGTGACGTCCTCGTCGAGGCCGAGCACCGCGCGGACCTGCGGCGAGACCGGCACCGACTTCGCGGTACGCGGGTAGATGCCGCCGCCTTCGGAGATCAGCTCCCGGTCGTAGTCCTCCCACGACGAGCGGGGCATGTCGAACAGCCGCTTGCGTTCGGCGAAGGACCGGGCCGAGTCCGGGTCCGGGTCCAGGAAGATGTGCCGGTGGTCGAACGCGGCCACCAGCCGGATGTGCTGCGACAGCAGCATCCCGTTGCCGAACACGTCGCCGGACATGTCGCCGACGCCGGCCACTGTGAAGTCCTGCGTCTGGGTGTCGTGCCCCAGCTCCCGGAAGTGCCGCTTGACCGACTCCCAGGCGCCCCGGGCGGTGATGCCCATCTTCTTGTGGTCGTAGCCGGCCGAGCCGCCGGAGGCGAACGCGTCGCCGAGCCAGAAGTTGTGCGCCTCGGAGATCTCGTTGGCGATGTCGGAGAACGTCGCGGTGCCCTTGTCGGCGGCCACGACCATGTACGGGTCGTCGCCGTCGTGCCGGACCACGTCCTCGGGCGGCACGATCTCGCCGCTGACGATGTTGTCGGTGACGTCGAGCAGGGCGGAGACGAACTCCTTGTAGCAGATGACCGCCTCGTCCCGGTCGCCCGGCTTCTGCTTGAGCACGAAGCCGCCCTTGGCGCCGACCGGCACGATCACCGCGTTCTTCACCATCTGCGCCTTGACCAGGCCGAGCACCTCGGTCCGGAAGTCCTCGCGCCGGTCGGACCAGCGCAGGCCGCCGCGGGCCACCGGCCCGTACCGCAGGTGCACGCCCTCGAACCGGGGCGAGTAGACGAAGACCTCGAACTTGGGTCGCGGCGCCGGCAGGTCCGGGATGGCCTGCGGGTCGAGCTTGAGCGCCACGTACGGCTTGGGCCGCCCGCCGACCGGCTTCTGGTAGAAGCTGGTGCGCAGCGTGGCCTGGATCAACGTCAGGTACGACCGCAGGATCCGATCCTGGTCGAGGCTGGCCACCTCGTCCAGCGCCTCGCCGATCGCGTCGACCAGTTCGCCGCTGCGCTGCCGCCGCTCGTCGAGCGTGGTCGCGCCCGGGGCGAACCGGGTCTCGAACAGCCTGACCAGCAGTTCGGCGATCTGCGGGTACGCGATGAACGTCTGCTCCATGTACTCCTGGGAGAACACGGTGCCGGCCTGCCGCAGGTACTTGGCGTACGCGCGCAGCACGACGACCTGCCGCCAGGTGAGCCCGGCCCGCAGCACCAGCTCGTTGAAGCCGTCCACCTCGGCCTCGCCCCGCCAGGCGGCGGCGAAGGCGTTCTCCACGTGCGGGCGCACCTCGGCCAGGTCCTGGTGCCGCTCGGGCAGCTCCAGACCGAAGTCGTAGAGCCAGATCCGGCCGTCGACGCGCTCCACCTCGTACGGGTGCTCGTCGACCGCCTTCACGCCGAGCGAGTGCAGCACCGGCAGCACGGCGGAGAGCATCATCGGCTCGCCGTACCGGTAGACCTTGAACCGCACGTCCATCGCCTCGTCGGCGTCGGCGGCGCGGGCGGCGTACGGACGCGGCGGCGCCTGCTTGCGGAACAGGTGCATCTCCAGCTGGCCGGGCTCCTCCAGCAGCTCCAGCTTCGCCAGGTCCTTCATCGCCTCGTACGGCGTGTGCCCGTCCTTGTAGCCCTCCGGGAACGCGTCGGCGTACCGGGCGAACAGGTGCTTGGCCTGCTCGTCGCCGAGCTTGCGTTCCAGCACCAGCCGGTAGTCGTCGTCCCAGAGCCGGGTCGCGTCGGCCAGTTCCTCGGCGAGCAGGTCGGCGTCGATGTCACCGGGCGGGTTGTTCGGGTCGGTACGCACGATGAAGTGCACCCGGGCCAGCATCGACTCGGTCACCCGCGTGGTGTAGTCGACGCCGACGCCGTTCAGCTCGCGCAGCAGGATGTCCTGCATGCGCAGCCGGTTCTGCGTGGTGAACCGGTCCCGCGGCAGGTAGATCAGGCAGGAGATGAACCGCCCGTACGCGTCGCGGCGCAGGAACACCCGCAGCTGCCGGCGGCCCGCCATCCGCAGCACGCCGATCACCGCGTGGTAGAGGTCGTCGGTCTTGATCTGGAACAGCTCGTCGCGCGGGTAGGTCTCCAGGATCTGCAACAGGTCCTTGCCGGAGTGGCTGCGCAGGCTCAGGCCCGAGCGGTCGAGCACCTCGGCGACCTTGCGCCGGACCACCGGCAGCTCCTGCACGCTGGTCCGGTACGCGGCGGTGGAGAACAGGCCCAGGAAGCGCCGCTCGCCGACCACCTCGCCGGCCTCGTTGAAGATCTTGAAGCCGATGTAGTCGAGGTACGCCGAGCGGTGCACGGTGGCGCGCGAGTTGGCCTTGGTGATGATGAGCAGGCGCTTCTCCAGCACCTTCTCGTGTGCCTCGGGCGTCATCGAGTTCAGCGACCGGGCCTCCGGCGAGTCGGAGCGCAGGATGCCCAGCCCGGTGCCGAGCACCGCCTCCAGGGCCTGCCCGCCGCGCGCGCCGTCGGTGTCGACCAGGCGGTACTCCCGGTACCCGAGGAACGTGAAGTGGTCGTGCGCCAGCCAGCGAAGCAGCTCCACCGAGTCGGTGATGTCCTTCTCCGGCACCGGCGGGCGATTGTCCGACGTCCGGGCGGCGGCCAGCTCGTCGGCGAGCGCGAGAGCCCGCTGCCGCATCTTCGGCCAGTCCTCGACCGCCTCGCGCACGTCGGTGAGCACCCGCTGCAACTCGCGGCGCAGCATCTCCCGCTCGGCCGGGTCGCGCACCGGGTCGATCTCGATCCGCATCCAGCTCTCGACCAGGTCACCGGCGATGGCGTCGTCCGGTTCCACGTCCGCTGAGACCTCGGTGAGCCGGCCCAGCGGCTCGCGCCGCACCACGACCAGCGGGTGCACCAGCAGGTGCACGTCGAGGTGGCGGGAGTTCAGCAGGGCGGTCACGGAGTCGACCAGGAACGGCATGTCGTCGGTGACGATCTCGACGACGGTGTGGTGCTGCTCGGCGTCCGGTTCGTGGATGCGGAGCTTCAGCTCGCCCGGCACCCGCTGCTGGGCCAGGTCCCGGTGCGCCCGGGCCGCCTCCAGCATCTCCTCGGCGGTGAAGCCGATCAGCTCCTCGTCCGGCGCGAACCGCCAGAAGCGGTCCACGAGTGTGGCCGCGTCGTGGTCGTCGCCGGCCAGCGCGACCGCCTGGGCGACCAGCCGCTCCGCGTTGGGAACGGGCTCGTCCAGCTCGGCGTCCTCCGACTCGTCGGCCAGTGCCTTCGCAGGCAGGCCCAGGTCGTAGAGGGTGTCGATGCTGGAACCGGTCATCCCGGTCACTCCTGTGTCGAGACGGCTGAAACCGTCTCCGTCGGTCGCCGAATCGAAGCTGTCGTCGTCCCGGCCGGTGTCAGCCTGCCGGAGGTCGGGTCCCGGTTTGATCGCCGGACGCCGGTCCATCGGTGCCACTCCCCTCGACCCACCGCGTTGTGGGTCACTCTGCCGCCAAGCCTAGGCCCTACCGCGTGGTACCTCCCGCGGCGGACCACTGGCCGGACGTCCGGATCGGGACTCTGTCCTTTCACCCGTTGCGAGTCCGTGGTCGGCCGCTCGCGGAGTACCCCGACTGGCGATGTTCATCACACTGCCACACGCTGCTTCTCGCGCTGCCGGAGGCCGTGGCGGGGCGGTGGGGAGCGCCGCGCCGTACTAGCGTGCAGGGCAGTTGAGCACCGGAGGGACCGCTTCATGCCCGTGTCGTACCCCGTCCGCCCCCGCCGCCACACCCGTCACCGCGTTCTCTCGGCGCTGGCCGCCGTGCTGGTCACAGCCGGCGCGCTGACCGGATGCTCCGGGGACGACGGCCCGGAGACGGCCGTCGAGGCGTTCCTCGGCGGCTGGCGCTCCGGCGACCTCCAGGCGGTCGGCTTCGTCGAGCCGACCGGCGGGCGGGTGCCCGCCGCCGAGGTGACCAAGCAGATCCAGGCGCTCGCCGGCGCGCTCGCGGCCAACCCGCCGGAGCTGGCGCGTACCGGCGAGATCACCACCACGGGCGACGTCGCCACCGCCCGGCTCAAGGTGAGCTGGGCGCTGCCCGGCGGCGGCAACTGGGCCTACGAGAATCCGGTACGCCTCAAGCGCGGCGGCGACGACAAGTGGCAGGTGATCTGGGAGCCGTCGGTGGTGCACGAGAAGCTGGAGAGCGGTGACAAGATCGCGCTGCGGCGGGAGCCGGCGCAGCGCGCCGGTGTGCTGGACGCGGCCGGTCAGCCGATCGTCGCGCCGCGCCCGGTGGTCCGGGTGCAGGTCGTCCCCGGCGAGGTCGACGACGTGCCCGGCCTGGTCCGGAAGCTGGACGCCGCGTTCAAGGCGATCCGGCCCGCGCTCACCCCGCCGGTCGACCTGGGCGACCTGCCCGAGCGGCTCAAGGCGGCGAAGCCGGACGGGCTCGTCGAGGTGGTGACGTTGCGCGACGAGGCGTACCGGCAGATCAAGCCGCGCATCTACGAGCTGCCCGGCACCCGGTTTCCGTCCGACCAGCTCCTGCTGGCGCCGACGCGCGAGTTCGCCCGGGCGCTGCTCGGCTCGGTCGACCAGGCCACCGCCGACGACCTCCAGGCCCACCCCGAGCGGTACGCGCGCGGCGACCTGGTCGGCCACGGCGGCCTCCAGGGCCGGTACGACGAGCGGCTGCGCGGCGTCCCCGGCGTCACCGTGATCACCGAGCGGACCACGCCGGACGGCAAGGTGGAGCCGACCGGCACCGAGCTGTTCCGCAACGAGCCGAAGCCCGGTCAGCCGGTGAAGACCACACTCGACGTGGCCACCCAGAACGCGGCCGACGCCGCGTTGCGCGGTCAGGCCCGCCGCTCCGCCCTGGTCGCCGTGCGGATCAGCGACGGCGCGGTGCTGGCCGCGGCCAACGGCCCGGGCGCGGCGGGCGGCAACCTCGCCTTCACCGCCCAGGTGCCGCCGGGTTCGACGTTCAAGATGGTCAGCGCGCTCGGCCTGCTCGACCGGGGCGCGGTGACGCCGCAGACGACAGTGAACTGCCCGAAGACGTCGACAGTCGAGGGCCGGATCTTCAAGAACTCGGACGACTTCGAGCTGGGCGCGGTGCCGTTCGCCACCGACTTCGCCAAGTCGTGCAACACCGCGTTCACCGCGCTGGCGCCGAAGCTCGGCCCGGACGGGCTGGCGCAGGCCGGCCGTACGCTCGGCCTGGAGGCCGCGTGGGATCTCGGCACGGAGGCGTTCACCGGCAAGATCTCCGCCAACGGCTCGGCCACCGAGCAGGCCGCGGCCGCGATCGGCCAGGGCACCACGCTGGTGAGCCCGCTGGCTATGGCGAGCGCCACGGCGGCGGTGGCCCGGGGCAAGTTCGAGCAGCCCAAGCTGCTGCTCGACCCGGCGCCGGCCAAGCCCGCGCCGGCCGGCGAGGCGCTCAAGCCGGAGTCGGTGGCGGCGCTGAAGTCGATGATGCGCGGGGTGGTCACCTCGGGCAGCGGCAGCGCGCTGGCGGACGTGCCGGGCGAGCCGGTGCACGGCAAGACCGGCACCGCGGAGTACGACAACAACCCGGCGCACACGCACGCCTGGTTCGTCGGCTGGCAGGGCGATGTGGCCTTCGCCGTCTTCGTCGAGCAGGGCGGGGCGGGCTCGAAGGTCGCGGCGCCGATCGCCGAGAAGTTCCTGCGCGGCCTGGCCGCGAGCTGAGGCGTACCGGTCAGGCGATGTCGATGCCGGAGCGGGCCGGGTCCGGCTCGTCTCCGGCCGGCGCGCGGCGCAGCAGGCCGGGGCCCAGCGGGTCGTCGCCGGGGTCGTCGCCGGCGGTCGGGTCGGGGCCGATCGGCTCCACCGCGACCGCCGGCGCCGGTACGGCAGCCGGGGCGGGCAGCGGCTCGGGCTCCGGCCGGCTGTCGGCGGCGCGTGGCGCCGGTGCGACCGGCCCGGCCGGCAGCAGCCGGGGCGGTACGGCGCCCGGCGCGACGACCGGGGCGAGCCCGGCCACCACGGTGTTCACGATCTCGGCCGCGTACGCCCCGTCCGGGTCGTAGTCGGGGTCGAAGACGGTCAGCTCGACGCCGAGGCAGTGCGGGGTGTCGACCAGCCCGGCGAGCAGGATCTCCAGCTCGGCGAAGGCGATGCCGCCCGGGTCGGGCGCGTCCACGGCGGGCATCACCGCCGGGTCGAGCACGTCCACGTCGATGTGCACCCAGTAGCCGGCGCAGTCGACGAGCTGCTCGTGCGCCCACTGCGCGGTCCGGGCGGCGCCCTCGGCGCGCAGCGCGGGCACCGGCCGGGTGGTGATGCCGGCGGCCTGGAGGTCGAGCCGGTACTCGTCCTGCGCGCGGATGCCGAGCACCACCACGTCGATGTCCCGGAAGTACGGCCGGCGGCCCTCGATCGCGGCCAGGTCGGGCTGCCCCCGGCCGGTGACCAGGGCCAGGTCCTCCCCGGCGGCCGCGCCGACGTAGGAGGCGTTGCCGGGGTGCCGGAAGTCGGAGTGGCCGTCGACGAAGACCAGCCCGATCCGCCCGCCGACCGCCTCGCCGAGGCGGTGCATGGCCAGGGCCGAGCCGAGCAGCACGGAGCAGTCGCCGCCGAGCACCAGCGGGAACTCGCCCCGGTCGATGATCGCCCCGAGCCGGTCGGCGAGCGCCAGCGAGTACGCGGAGATCTCCGGCGCGTGGCAGACGCCGTCGCCGGGGCGCCAGTCTCCCGGGTCGTACCGGGGCGGGGTGAGGCAGCCGGCGTCGCGGGCGCGCAGCCGGGCGAGCAGGCCGTGGTCGCGCAGCGCACCCGGCGCCTTGGCGCAGCCGGGGACGGAGCTCGCGGTGGGCGGGCGCAGTCCGAGGTTCGTCGGCGCGTCGAGGACGGCGATCCGGCGCATCATGGGCTCCCGTCCTCGGTGGTCGGGCGGGCCGGCGGTGCGCCGGCCCGCGCGGGTTGACTCAGAACAGTGCGCTGGCCAGGGCGCGTCGGGCGGAGGCCACGGCGGGGTCGTCCGGGCCGGCGATGGTGAACAGGCCGAGCAGGTGCTGGCGTACCCGGTCCCGGTCGTCCCCGGCGGTGCGCCGGACCAGGCCGACGAGCCGCTTGTACGCCTGGTCGGCGAGGCCGCTGAGCACCTCGATGTCGGCGGCGAGCAGTTGGGCGTCCACGTCGTCGGGGGCGGCGGCCGCGGCGTCGAGCGCGCCCTGCGGGTCCGCGCCGGCCACCCGGCGGGCAAGCCCGACCTGCGCCAGGCCCGCCTCCGCCGCCGCGTCCGCGGGCGACTCGGCCAGGATCTTCCGGTACGCCGCCTCGGCGGCGTCGAGGTCACCGCTCATCAGCGCGTCGTCGGCGGCGTCGAGGCGCGGGTCCTCCGGCTCGGCGACGGTGACGCCGCCGGCCTTGAGTACCGCCTGGAGCCACTGTCGCAACTGCGACTCCGGCACCGGGCCGGGGAAGGCGTCGATCGGGCGGCCGCCGACGATGGCGTACGTGGTGGGCAGCGCCTGCAGCTGGAACATCTGCGCGAGCCGCGGTTGCTGCTGCACGTCGACCCGGGCCAGCAGCCACGCTCCGCCGCCCTCGGCGGCCAGCTTTTCCAGCACCGGTGCGAACTGGTCGCTCTCCGGGTAGCCGGCGGCGCCGAAGAAGACCACCACCGGTGTGGTGAGCGAGCGTTCGAGCACCTCGGACTGGATGTTCGCCTCGGTCACGTCGATCACGGCGGCGGAGCCGGCGGGGCTGCCCGGCAGCCCGGCGGGCGTGCCGCCCGGAGACGGTGTGGCGGTGGAGGTGTCGGCCGGTGCGGGGGTGCGCAGCGCGCTGAGGTCGACCGCGCCGCGGGTGAAGATCGACGAGGTGATCCGTGGGTCGCTCATGGTTGTCTAGTCTCGCACGTACGCGACGGATCTCCGACCAGCCGCGACGGCGACAGTCACCACTCTCCCCCAGCTCAGCCCGCCCGCAAGGAAGGGCCCCCTGTTAACGCCTGCGGTAGAGGAGGGGCCCCTTATTAACAGCTGCTGTTAATAAGGGGCCCCTCCTTGCAAAGCGGGGGGTCAGAAGCGGGCGGGCTCGCGGTAGACGCCCCACTCGGCGCGGAGGGCGTCGCAGATCTCGCCGAGGGTGGCCTCGGCGCGGACCGCGTCGAGCATGGCGGGGATCATGTTCTCGCCGGTCCGGGAGACCTCGACCATCCGCGCGACGGCGGCGGTCACCGCGGCGTCGTCGCGGGCCGACTTGCGCTCGGTCAGCACCCGGCGCTGCTCCAGCTCCACCTCGTGCGAGATGCGCAGGATCTCCAGATCCTTGGCCACGGTGCCGGTGTGGCAGTTGACGCCGACGATCTTCTTGTCGCCCTTCTCCAGCGCCTGCTGGTAGACGAACGCCGACTCGGCGATGTGCCCGGTGAACCAGCCGTCCTCGATGCCGCGAAGGATGCCGGAGGTCATCGGGCCGATGGCGTGCGGGCCCTCACCGCCGAGCTGCTTGATCCGGGCGAAGATCTCCTCCGCCTCGGCCTCGATCCGGTCGGTGAGCGCCTCGACGTACCAGGAGCCGCCGAGCGGGTCGGCCACGTTCGTCACCCCGGTCTCCTCCATCAGCACCTGCTGGGTACGCAGGGCGATCTCGGCCGACTCGTCGGTGGGCAGGGCGAGCGTCTCGTCGAGCGCGTTGGTGTGCAGCGAGTTGGTGCCGCCGAGCACCGCGGCCAGGGCCTCCACGGCGGTGCGTACCACGTTGTTGACCGGCTGCTGGGCGGTCAGCGACACCCCGGCGGTCTGCGTGTGGAACCGCAGCCACTGGGCCTTCTCGCTGGTGGCGCCGTACACGTCGCGCAGCCAGCGGGCCCAGATCCGGCGGGCGGCGCGGAACTTGGCGATCTCCTCGAAGAAGTCCACATGGGAGTCGAAGAAGAAGCTCAGGCCGGGGGCGAACGTGTTCACGTCCAGCCCGCGCGACAGGCCCAGCTCGACGTACCCGAAGCCGTCGGCGAGCGTGTACGCCAGCTCCTGCGCGGCGGTCGAGCCGGCCTCGCGGATGTGGTAGCCGGAGACGGACAGCGGCTTGTAGCGGGGGATCTCCCGCGCGCAGTACTCCATCAGGTCGCCGATGAGGCGCAGGTGCGGCTCGGGGTCGAACAGCCACTCCTTCTGCGCGATGTACTCCTTGAAGATGTCCGTCTGGAGCGTTCCGTCCAGCGTGGACAGGTCGGCGCCCTGCCGTTCGGCGGCGACCAGGTACATGCAGAAGACCGGCACGGCCGGGCCGGAGATGGTCATCGAGGTGGTCACGCCGGCCAGGTCGATGCCGTCGAACAGCACCTCCATGTCGGCCGCCGAGTCGATCGCGACGCCACAGTGGCCGACCTCGCCGAGCGACTGCGGGTCGTCCGAGTCGCGGCCCATCAGCGTCGGCATGTCGAAGGCGACGGAGAGACCGCCGCCGCCCGCGCCGAGGATCATCTTGTAGCGCTCGTTGGTCTGCCGGGCGTTGCCGAAGCCGGCGAACTGCCGGATGGTCCAGGTCCGCCCGCGGTAGCCGGTCGGGTACAGACCCCGGGTGTACGGGAACTCGCCCGGCCAGCCGATCCGCTCGAACCCGGGGTACGCGGTGTCCTCCGGCGGGCCGTACACCGGCTCGACCGGCAGTCCGGACAGCGTGGTGAAGTCCGCGTCGCGCTTGCGGGCGGCGTCGTAGCGGGCCTGCCAGCGGGCCCGACCGGCGGCGATCTCGTCAGCGTCCATGCGCGGAGCTCCTTCTCAAGTCGTCGTCCCAGGTCCGAGTGTAGAGCGAGATCCTGAACGATCCTTAAGGGCTCGCGTACCCGCCGGTAACCCGGCGGCCGGACCCAGCGGGACGACCCATCACCGTCGATCCGCAGGTCAGGGCCCCGTCTCACGTGGCGGACGGCCGCCCGGCGCAGCCTCCCGACGAGGCGGTTCCCGTGCCACACTCCCGCCGTGGGCAATCGAATCGCGACCCGGCTGATTACCTAGGCGGCGTACGCCTCCGCGTGCGTCGCCGGCCAAGCCAACCTGTCGGCTCGTCCCTGTGAGGCCCCCCGTGAGCGCGTCCGCATCCACCCCCGCAACCGTCGATCCTCCCCGGCCCGCCCCCGCCCGCCACCCGCACGACGAGCCCGCCGGTGAGCACGGCACGCCGTGCACGATGGTGATCCACCTCGGCGTGGGTCACTCCACCACCGGCCTGCTCAAGGTGCTGTCCGTGCTGCACTCCCGCCGGGTCGCCGTCTCACACGTCCAGTACGTGCAGTGCCCGGACCGGTCCGCGGTGATGATCGTGGAGTGCTCCCCCGCAACCGCGCCGATGGAGACGGTCCGCAAGAGCGTCGCGAACGCCGTACCGGTCGTCAGCGTCAGCGTGCACAGCGCGCCGGCCCGCGACGGCGTCCGGCGCCTCCGGTCGGGCCGTGGCACCCACCGGTGACCGGTCAGCCGGTGGCCTCCGGGCCGCCGGCGCGCATGACGTCCCGGGCGGTGAGCGCCACGTGCAGCGACAGGCGCCGCTCGCTCGAATCCAGGTCGACGCCGAGCACTCGCTCGATCAGCTCCAGCCGCTGGTAGAGCGCTGACCGCGAGAGCGACATCGCGTCCGCCGCGCGCCGCTTGTTGCGCCCCTCCACGAGATACGTCTCCAGCAGCGCGACGTGGTTCGTGCCGTGGCGCTGGTCGTAGGAGAGCAGCGGGCCCAGCTCGCGCTCGACGAACGTCTGCAGGCGCACGTCGTCGCGCAGCAGGTACAGCAGGCCCCGGAGGCGGACGTCGTGCAGCCGGTAGAACGGTCGCGGCTCGGCGGTGTGCACAGTCGCGTCGGCGACCTGCGCCGCCTCGACCAGTGAGCGCCGGGCCAGGTCGAGCGTCCGGACCACCGATCCGGCGGCGACCACCACGTCCGATCCGGCCCGGTGGCCCGCCCGGGTGAGCGCGGCGGACAGGCTCCCCAGCGCGGCTTCGTCCGAGCCGGTCTCGTCGAGCGCGACGAGGAGGGTGACGCCGGCCGCCTCGTCCACGTCGCCGACGAGCGCGGCGAGCCCGCACTCGCGTACCGCCGTCTCCACCGCGTCCAGCAGTTCCCGCCGGCGCGCGTTCGCCTCGACGCCGGTGACCGGGGCCGGCCGGCGCCGCCGGACCACGACGCCGAGCAGCAGTCGCTGCTCCAGGACGACGCCGAGCCCGCGCGCCCGCAGCGCCACGTCCCGGGTGGGCGCCGAGTGGTTGACGAGGCTCAGCAGCAGGCTGCTGCGCGCCTGCCGCTCGACCGACGACGAGTCCCGGGCGACGAGCTGGTTCAGCGCGATGGTGGACGCGGCGCGTTCCAGCAGCACCCGGGTCCGGGCCGGCGGCTCCTGGTCGCACAGCAGCACGAGCCGCCCCCACCTGTTGCCCCGCGCCTCGACACCGGTGACCAGCCAGCCCGAGTGCGGCTCGTAGCCGGTGCCGGACGGGACCTCGACCGCACGTGAGCGGGTCTCCCAGCGGTCGAGCAGCTCCTCGGCGGTCAGCGGGCCGGTCTCGTACGCCAGCACCTGGTGGGCGAGGTTCTCCAGCACGGCGGGACGCCGGGACAGGCGGGTGACCTCGCGGAGCACCTGCCGGGGCTCGGCGCCCTCCACCGACAGCTCGGTGAAGATGCGGTGGATCTCGTCCTTCGCGAGCAGGTCGGCCGTCTGCTCCGCGACGATCACCGAGTGGACGACCTCGGTGACGGCCACGAACCGCATCTCGCGCCGGAGCGCGATGAGGGGCAGGTTCCGGCTGCGGGCGTGCTCGACCAGCCCGGCCGGCAGCGTGCCCCCGAACCGGCGGCCCAGCTCGACCACCACACCCGCCACCCCGACGGCCGCGAGGCCGTCGATCCACCGGCGCAGTCCGTCGTCGTCGGGGGGCAGGCCGATGCCAGTGGTCAGGACCAGCTCGCCACCACGCAGCAGGTCGGCGATCTCGGGGATCTCGGCGACGTGCACCCAGCGCACCGGCGCGTCCAGCCGGTCCCGGCCCGCCAGGACGCGCGGCCCGGCCTGCTGCAACGCCGGCAGTTCGAGCACGTCGCGGACCGTCATCGGCATCGGAGCGCCTCCCCCTCTCCTCCGGCGCACAGTATGTGCGCTTCCCGCGGACGGGAACGACACAGTGCCCATTGCCCGGGCGTGGGGAAGCGCAGATGATCCGGGGCATGACCCAGACAGCACCCGGCACCGTGCCCGCTCCCGTCCCGCTGGAGCGGGTGACCCACTGGATCGACGGCAAGCCGTTCACCGGCGTCACCGAGCGTACGGCTCCGGTCTACGATCCGGCGCTGGGCGCGGTCCGGGCGGAGGTGCCGCTGGCCTCCGTCGACGAGGTGGACCAGGCCGTCGCCTCGGCCGCCGCCGCGTTCGCCTCCTGGCGGACGTCGTCGCTGACCAGGCGCACCCAGGTGCTGTTCGCGTTCCGGGAGCTGGTCGACCAGCACAAGCAGGAGCTGGCCGAGCTGATCACGGCCGAGCACGGCAAGGTCGTCGCCGACGCCCTCGGCGAGGTCACCCGAGGGCTGGAGGTCGTCGAGTTCGCCTGCGGGATCCCGCACCTGCTCAAGGGCGGCTACTCCGAGGGCGTGTCCACGAACGTGGACGTCTACTCCATCCGCCAGCCGGTCGGCGTCTGCGCCGTCATCTCGCCGTTCAACTTCCCGGTGATGGTGCCGATGTGGTTCGTGCCCGTCGCCGTCGCGGCGGGCAACACCGTCGTGCTCAAGCCCAGCGAGAAGGATCCGTCCGCGTCGCTGCTCGTGGCCCGGCTGTGGGAGCAGGCCGGCCTGCCCGCGGGCGTGTTCAACGTCGTACACGGCGACAAGGTCGCTGTGGACCGGCTCCTGGAGCATCCCGAGGTCAAGGCGGTGTCGTTCGTCGGCTCCACGCCGATCGCCCGGTACGTGTACGAGACCGGCACCCGCAACGGCAAGCGCGTCCAGGCCCTCGGCGGCGCGAAGAACCACATGGTGGTGCTGCCGGACGCCGACCTGGACCTGGCCGCCGACGCGGCGGTCAACGCCGGGTTCGGTTCGGCCGGTGAGCGGTGCATGGCGATCTCGGCCCTGGTGGTGGTCGAACCCGTAGCCGACGACCTGGTGGCCCGGATCCGCGAGCGCATCGCCACGCTGAAGGTCGGTGACGGCCGGCGCTCCTGCGACATGGGCCCGCTGGTCACCCGGGAGCACCGCGACCGCGTCGCGTCGTACCTCGACGCGGGCGTCGAGGCCGGCGCAGAACTGGTGGTGGACGGCCGCGAGGTGCGGGCCGACGGCGACGAGTCCGGGTTCTGGCTCGGGCCGAGCCTGCTGGACCGGGTGTCGCCGGAGATGAGCGTCTACACCGACGAGATCTTCGGGCCGGTGCTGTCAGTCGTGCGCGTCGGCAGCTACGACGAGGCGCTCGCGCTGGTCAACGCCAACCGGTACGGCAACGGGACGGCCATCTTCACCAACGACGGCGGCGCCGCGCGCCGCTACCAGAACGAGGTCGAGGTCGGCATGGTCGGCGTCAACGTGCCGATCCCGGTGCCGATGGCCTACTACTCCTTCGGCGGCTGGAAGGACAGCCTCTTCGGCGACTCGCACGCCCACGGCGCCGAGGGCGTGCACTTCTTCACCCGCGGCAAGGTCGTCACCTCCCGGTGGCTCGACCCCAGCCACGGCGGGATCAACCTCGGCTTCCCCGAGAACGACTGAGCAGCGGAGAGAGACCGATGAGCACCAGCGCACGGCGCACCTACGAACTCGACCGAGCCCACGTCTTCCACTCCTGGTCCGCCCAGTCCCTGCTCGACCCGATGGTGGTCGAGCGCGCCGAGGGCTCGTACTTCTGGGACGGCGACGGGAACCGCTACCTGGACTTCTCGTCCCAGCTCGTCAACACCAACATCGGCCACCAGCACCCGGTGGTGGTCGCGGCGATCCAGGAGCAGGCGGCCCGCCTGTGCACGATCGCGCCGTCGTACGCCAACGACGCCCGCGGCGAGGCGGCCCGGCTGATCACCGAGCTGACCCCGGCCGGCCTTTCCAAGGTGTTCTTCACCAACGGTGGCGCGGACGCGATCGAGCACGCCGTCCGGATGGCCCGGCTGCACACCGGCCGGCCGAAGGTGCTGTCGCAGTACCGCAGCTACCACGGCGGCACCCAGACCGCGGTGAACCTCACCGGCGACCCACGCCGCTGGCCCAGCGACAACGGCACCGCCGGGGTGGTGCACTTCTTCGGCCCGTTCCTGTACCGGTCGGAGTTCGGCGCCACGACCGAGGAGGAGGAGTGCGCGCTCGCGCTGCGCCACCTCGAACGCGTCGTGGAGATGGAGGGCCCGTCCACCATCGCCGCGATCGTGCTGGAGACGGTGCCGGGCACCGCCGGCATCATGCCGCCGCCGCCGGGCTTCCTCACGGGCGTACGGGAGCTGTGCGACAGGCACGGCATCCTCTACATCGCCGACGAGGTGATGGCCGGCTTCGGGCGTACCGGCGCCTGGTTCGCGCTGGACCACTACGGCGTGGTGCCCGACCTGATCACCTTCGCCAAGGGCGTGAACTCCGGTTACGTCCCGCTCGGCGGTGTGGTGATCGCCGACCACGTCGCCGAGACGTTCGCCACCCGTGCCTACCCCGGCGGCCTGACCTACTCCGGCCACCCGCTGGCCACCGCCGCCGCCGTCGCGACCATCAACGTGATGCGGGACGAGCGGATCGTCGAGAACGCCGCCACGATCGGCGCCGACGTGCTGGGCCCGGGGCTGCGTGAGCTGGCCGAACGGCACCCGAGCGTCGGTGACGTACGCGGGCTCGGCGTGTTCTGGGCACTGGAACTGGTGCGCGACCGCGAGACGAAGGAGCCGCTGGCGCCGTACGGGTCGTCGTCGCCGGAGATGAACGAGGTCCTGGCCGCGTGCAAGCGCGGCGGCCTGGTCGCGTTCGCCAACTTCAACCGGATCCACGTGGTGCCGCCGTGCACCGTGTCGGAGACGGAGGCCAAGGCGGGCCTGGCGATCCTCGACGAGGCGCTGACGCTCGCCGACCGCCACACGGCCGTATCCGAGATCTGAGCCACGCGCTAAGAGATCTTGGTACGAAGAGGCCCCTTGGGGGGCACTTTCGTACCAAGATCTACGGGTCTTCAGACGGAGGCCGGGGAACCCATCGCCACGTCGTCGACCCGGATGTTGATCTCGGCGGCTCGCAGCCCGTACGCCTCGATCGCGGACGTCACCGCGGCCCGGACCTCGTTCGTCACCTGCGGCACCGGGTGCCCGGCCTCGATCACGAGGACGAGGTTGACCACTGCCGACCCGTCGGTGACGTGCGCCGAGCAGCCGCGCCGCGCGTCCCCGACCTGGTCCAGCCCGACCCGGTCCAGCACGGCGTTGAAGAAGCGGGCGATGTCGCCGCCCAGCTCGGCCACCCCGGGCACCGACTTCGCGGCGGCCACCGCGATCTTCTCGACCACCTCGTCCGAGACCGAAGTGCTCCCGCCCGCCACGGCCTCAGGCGTCACCGGCAGTTCCTGAGTAGCGTCATGCTCCACGCGCCCCACCCTCCCTCGTCCGGGGGGAGCGTACATCGACCGTCGATCATGGAGTTGCGGCCCCGGCAGAAGCCGCGAAGCAGGCGTTCCCGGGGCCGCAACCGCAAGATCAACGCGGCGGGGAGGGTCAGGAGCCGAGCTGGGTCAGCAGCTCGTCGGCCGCCGCGTACGGGTCGATCGCGCCCTCGGCCACCTTGGCCGCGAGCGTCGGGAGCTGCGTACCGTCGCGCAGTGAGCCGATCCGGGCACGCAGCGCGCCCAGCGCGATCGCCTCGATCTCGGCGGCGGCCCGCGCCTCCCGGCGGCGGCGCAGCTCGCCGTGGCGCTCCAGCCAGTCGCGGTGCTTGTCGATCGCGGCGGCGATGTCGTCGATGCCCTCGGCGCGGGCGGCGATCGAGCGCACCACCTGCGGCCGCCACTCCCCCGGCCCGCGCTCGCCGAGCGCGATCATGCCCTGGATGTCGCGGACGGTGGCGTCCGCGCCGTCCCGGTCGGCCTTGTTGACCACGAAGACGTCGGCGATCTCCAGGATGCCGGCCTTGACCGCCTGGATCGCGTCGCCCATGCCCGGCGCGAGCAGCACGAGCGTGGTGTCGGCCAGCGAGGCCACCTCCACCTCGGCCTGCCCGACGCCGACGGTCTCGACGAGCACCACGTCGCAGCCCGCGCCCTCCAGCACGCGCACCGCCTGCGGCGTCGCGGCGGAGAGCCCGCCCAGGTGGCCCCGGCTGGACATCGAGCGGATGTAGACGCCCGGGTCGGTCGCGTGGTCCTGCATCCGGACCCGGTCGCCGAGGATCGCCCCGCCGGTGAACGGGCTGGACGGGTCGATCGCCAGCACGCCGACCCGGTGCCCGCGTGCCCGCAGCGCGCGTACCAGCTCGTTCGTGGTGGTCGACTTGCCCACGCCGGGCGAGCCGGTCAGGCCGACCACCTGGGCGTGCCCGGCGTACGGCGCGAGCGCCGCCGCGACCTGCGGCAGCACCTCGTCGCCGGACTCGACCAGCGTGATCAGCCGGGCCACCGCGCGGGGGTCACCCGCGCGGGCCCGTTCCACCAGCATGGGTACGTCCCGGCTGCGGCGCACCGGCCCGGAGGCCGCCGCCGGGGCGTTGCTCGCGTCGTTCAAGGTGATCAGCTCTCGGCGCCGTTCGGTACGTGGATGATCAGCGCGTCGCCCTGCCCGCCACCGCCGCAGAGCGCCGCCGCGCCGGTGCCGCCGCCGCGCCGCTTCAGCTCCATCGCGAGCGTGAGTACGAGGCGGGCGCCGGACATGCCGATCGGGTGGCCGAGCGCGATCGCACCACCGTTGACGTTCACCTTGTCGGCGCTGATCCCGAGGTCACGGGTGGACTGGATGCCCACCGCCGCGAACGCCTCGTTGATCTCGATGAGGTCGAGGTCCTCGATGCTCAGGCCACCCTTCTTCAGGGCGTGGTTGATCGCGTTGGACGGCTGCGAGTGCAGGGAGTTGTCCGGGCCGGCCACGTTGCCGTGCGCGCCGATCTCGGCCAGCCAGGTCAGGCCCAGCTCCTTGGCCTTGGCCTTGCTCATCACGACCACGGCGGCGGCGCCGTCGGAGATCGGCGAGGAGCTGCCCGCGGTGATGGTGCCGTCCTTGGCGAAGGCGGGACGCAGCTTCCCGAGCGACTCGGCGGTGGTGTCCGGGCGGATGCCCTCGTCCTCGCTGATCACCAGCGGGTCACCCTTGCGCTGCGGGATGACCACCGGGGTGATCTCTTCGCCGAAGTGGCCGTTCTTCTGCGCGGCGGCGGCACGCTGGTGGCTGGCCGCGGCGAACGCGTCCTGCTCCTCGCGGGTGATGCCGTGCCTCGCGCCGTGACGCTCGGTGGACTCGCCCATCGAGCAGCAGTCCCAGGCGTCGGTGAGGCCGTCGAGGGCCATGTGGTCCTTGACCGTCACGTCGCCGTACTTGTAGCCGGAGCGCTGCCCGAGCAGCAGGTGCGGGGCGTTGGTCATGGACTCCATGCCGCCGGCCACCACGACGTCGAACTCACCGGCCCGGATGAGCTGGTCGGCGAGCGCGATCGCGTCCAGCCCGGAGAGGCAGACCTTGTTGATGGTCAGCGCCGGGGTGGACATCGGGATGCCGGCCTCGACGGCCGCCTGCCGGGCCGGGATCTGCCCGGCGCCGGCCTGGAGCACCTGGCCCATGATCACGTACTGGACCTGCTCGGGCGCGACGCCGGCGCGCTCCAGGGCGGCCTTGATCGCGATGCCACCGAGCCTGGTCGCGGGGAGGTCCTTGAGGTTGCCCAGCAGGCGCCCCATGGGGGTCCGCGCGCCGCTGACGATCACCGAAGCCATTGCCTGCCTCCGAGGGGGTGCCGACCTGTACGCCTTAACGATTGTTCGGTCAGACTAGCGTCATGGCTGAGAACTCCCCCGTCGAGCCCGCTGCCGAGTTTGTCACAGACATCGGCCTGCGCCGCATCGACCACGTCGGGATCGCCGTGGCCGACCTGGACGCCGCGATCGACTTCTACCAGCGCACGTTCGGGATGCGCTGCGTGCACACCGAGACCAACGCCGAGCAGGGCGTACGCGAGGCGATGCTGGCGGTCGGGCCGGACGCCTCCGGCGGCATGGTGCAGCTGCTCGCGCCGCTCTCGCCGGACACCACGATCGGCAAGTTCCTGGACAAGCGCGGTCCGGGCATCCAGCAGGTCGCGTACACGGTGGCGGACATCGACGTGGCCTGCGCGGCGCTGCGCGAGCGCGGCGTACGGCTGCTCTACGACGCGCCCCGGCGCGGCACCTCGGACTCCCGGGTCAACTTCGTGCACCCCAAGGACGCCGGCGGCGTACTGATCGAGCTGGTCCAGCCCGCCTGACGGCGCAAGGAAGGGCCCCTTCTTAACAGACGTCTGTTAAGAAGGGGCCCTTCCTAACACGTGGGAACGCGCGCGGCAGTGCGCGCTTGCACGTTCCCACGGACACCTCCACGCATCGGTGGATGCAGTTTTTCACAGAGGGGTTCCCGCTTTAGCTACCGTTCAGTAACGTCCGCCCGAACAGCAGCGGCGACCGGTGGCGAATGTGTCGATTGCCGACATGGCGGTCCCGTCGCACCGGCGCCGACTATGGCAGCACCCCTGCCCGCGTCGTGCGGGTGTGGACTAACGGGAGGTCACCGTGCAGGACATCCTCGAAGCGATCATGGCGGCGGAGGGTTCGTCGCAGCCGGAGCGGGAGCTCGCCGGCCTCGCCGGCCTGCCCGTGCCGGAGAGCTACCGGGGCGTGGTGGTGCGCGCCGAGGACACCCGCATGTTCGAGGGCATGGCCACCCGCGACAAGGACCCGCGCAAGGCGCTGCACGTGCAGGAGGTGCCCACCCCGGAACTGGGCCCGGGTGAGGCGCTCGTCGCGGTGATGGCCAGCGCGATCAACTACAACACGGTGTGGACGAGCATCTTCGAGCCGCTGCCCACCTTCAAGTTCCTCCAGCGCTACGGCCGGCTCTCCGAGCTGACCCGCCGCCACGACCTGCCGTACCACGTGGTCGGCTCGGACGCCGCGGGCGTGGTGCTGCGCACCGGGCCGGGCGTGACCAAGTGGAAGGCCGGCGACGAGGTGGTCGCACACTGCCTCTCGGTCGAACTGGAGGACTCCGCCGGTCACGACGACACGATGCTCGACCCGCAGCAGCGGATCTGGGGCTTCGAGACCAACTTCGGCGGCCTGGCCGAGCTGGCGATCGTGAAGGCCAACCAGCTGATGCCGAAGCCGCGCCACCTGAGCTGGGAGGAGGCGGCCAGCCCCGGCCTGGTCAACTCCACCGCGTACCGGCAGCTCGTCTCGCACCACGGCGCGAACATGAAGCAGGGCGACGTGGTGCTGATCTGGGGCGCCTCCGGCGGCCTCGGCGGCTACGCCACCCAGATGGCCCTCAACGGCGGCGCGATCCCGGTCTGCGTGGTCTCCTCGCCGGAGAAGGCCGAGCTGTGCCGCAAGATGGGCGCCGAGCTGGTCATCGACCGCACCGCCGAGGGGTTCAAGTTCTGGTCCGACGAGCAGACCCAGGACCAGGACGAGTGGCGCCGCTTCGGTGAGCGCATCCGCGAGCTGACCGGCGGCGAGGACCCGGACATCGTCTTCGAGCACCCGGGCCGGGAGACGTTCGGCGCCAGCGTCTACGTCGCCAAGAAGGGCGGCACGATCGTCACCTGCGCCTCCACCAGCGGCTTCAACCACCAGTACGACAACCGCTACCTGTGGATGCACCTCAAGCGCATCGTCGGCAGCCACTTCGCCAACTACCACGAGGCGTGGCAGGCCAACCGGCTGGTCGCGCTGGGCAAGGTCCACCCGACCGTGTCGAAGACGTACGCGCTGGAGCAGACCGGCCAGGCCGCGTACGAGGTGCACCGCAACGCGCACCAGGGCAAGGTCGGCGTGCGGTGCCTCGCCCCGGCCGACGGGCTCGGCGTCCGGGACACCGAGATGCGGTCGCGCCACGAAAGCGCCATCAACCGGTTCCGCGGTCACTGACCGTACGGTCGCCTCGGATTGCCTTTCCGGCCGACCGGTGCGCCATTCGACCGGCGTACGCACAAAGGGCCGCGGGTGCCGACCCGCGGCCCTTTTCGCGCCGCCTTCCACGCAGAAGCCCGACCCGCCCCACCCGCCCGGGAGCTGCCAAGATCGCCAATTGGTCCAGTCTCACCGGACGGCGGAGTTGACCATGTAAACAGGACGCGAAAGGTGCCCCCCGCTCTTGCGAACCACCCTGGGGCGTCTGCCAGTATGTCCCAATGCCCCAGCAGCAGTCCTCCCCTCTTGCGTTCTTCGATAACGCGAACTCACAGCCCGATTTCACCGTTGGCCTGCGTGGTTACAACACCAACCAGGTCGACGACTTCATCGGCCGCCTCAGCGCCGCCCTGAGCCAGTCCGAGCAGGCCCGCGCCGAGGCCGAGCAGCGGATGAACGACGCGCAGCGCCGCCTGCGGCAGGCCGAGCAGCGCCAGAGCGCGCTGGAGCAGAAGCTCACCGAGACCAACAAGCAGCTCGAGGAGAACAGCCGGCCGACCCTGTCCGGCCTGGGCACTCGGGTCGAGCAGATCCTGCGGCTGGCCGAGGAGCAGGCCAACGACCACCGCAACGAGGCCAAGCGCGAGTCGGAGGGCATCCTCTCCGCCGCCCGCCTCGAGGCGCGCGAGATCACCGACAAGGCGCGCGCCGAGGCCGCCGCCATGAAGGCGACCGCGGAGCGTGAGGCCGGCAGCGTCCGTACCGCCGCCGAGCGCGAGGCCGCCGAGGTCCGGGTGCAGGCCCGCCGCGAGGCCGACACGCTGCGCGCCGACGCCGACCGCGAGACCAAGCAGCTGCGTACGGTCACTGCGCACGAGGTGGCCGAGCTGAAGTCGACTGTCGAGCGCGAGGTCGCCACGCTGCGCGCCACCGCCGAGCGGGAGATCACCCAGCAGCGGGCCAAGGCCGCCCGCGAGGCCGAGGAGAAGCGGGCCGAGGCGACCAAACTGCTCACCGACGCGCGCGACAAGCGCGACAAGGACCTCCAGGCCCTGGAGCTCCAGCTCGCCGAGCGGCGGGAGAAGGCCGAGCGCGAGGAGTCGGAGCGGCACGCCGCCCAGGTCGCGCAGACCCAGAAGCTGGTGAACGAGGCCGAGCAGCGGGCGCGTGCCGCGCAGGAGCGGGCCAAGGAGATCGAGCAGCGGGCCGAGGCCCGGCGGGTCGAGTCCGAGCGCACCGCGAACGAGACCGTCGACAAGGCCAAGGCGCTCGCCGACAAGACGCTCAACGAGGCGCGCGCCGAGGCGCAGCGGGTGCTCAACGAGGCCCGCACCGAGGCCGAGCTGACCACGCAGGCGGCCCGCCGCGAGGTCGAGGACCTGACCCGCCAGAAGGACGCGGTCACCTCGCAGCTCGGGCAGATGCTGTCCGGCCTGGCCGGCATCGTGCCGGGCGTGCCGGCCGGCGGCAAGGCCGAGACGCCGAAGGCGGACGCCTCCGGGCAGAAGGTGACGGCCGAGTCGGCCGGCTGATCGAACACCCGCTGTCGGGGGCATGAGCCACGGCGCGGGGTGACGCCGGGTAACCGGTGTCGCCCCGCGCCGTCATGCTTGTGCGGTCCGTTTCGCCGGGAGGGTGAAGTAGCTCCCAGAAGGGGCGTCCGTATCGCCCCAGCAGAGCCGGATGCGTGTGAGGATGGGGGCATGTCGCACGGCGAGGAACTGTTCGCGCTCGGCGGGGACGTGACGACGGAGCCCAGCTTCGAGTCCGCCCTGCGGGGGTACGAGAAACGACAGGTCGACCGCTACGTCGCTCGCGCGGAGCACGAGATCGCGGCGTTGACGACCGAGCGGGAACAGGCGTACACCCAGATCCACAAGCTGGCCGGTCAGGTCGAGGTGCTCCAGCGCGACCTGGCCCAGGTGCGCAAGCAGGCGGCGGTGGTGGACCGCGCGTCGTTCCGGCACCTGGGTCCGCGCGTCGAGCAGATCCTCACCATGGCCGAGGAGCAGGCCGACGAGATCCTGGCCGCCGCCAACGAGGAGATCGAGGCCCGCCGCGCCGCCGCCGAGCACATCGTCGAGGAGGCCCAGGAGCAGGCCGCCCGGGCGCTCAAGGACTTCGAGATCGCGCTGGCCGCCCGCCGGGCCGAGGAGGAGCGGCACACCGCCGCCCGCAAGGCCGAGGCCGAGGCCACGCTCAAGTCCGCCAAGGACGAGTCCGCGCAGATGCGCAAGGCCGCACAGGACGAGTCGACGAAGCTGCGGACGGCCGCGCAGGACGAGTCCGAGAAGCTGCGCCGGACCGCCCGGGACGCGCTGGCGAAGGCGCAGCAGGAGGCCACCCAGCTCCGCGACACCGCCAAGGAGATCCACTCCCGGGCCCAGCAGGAGGCCGCGCGGCTGCGGGAGGCGGCCAAGGAGGCGCTGGCCAAGGCCCAGCAGGAGGCGAGCCAGCTCCGCGAGGCGGCCAAGGAGGTGCACGCCAAGGGCCAGCAGGAGGCCAAACGGCTCACCGACGCCGCCGCCGAGGCCGGCCGGGCCACGCACGCCAAGGCGCTGGCCGAGGCCAAGAGGATCGTGGACGACGCGGAGGAGGCCGCCAAGGCCACCCGCGGCCGGGCCCGCACCGAGGCCAACCGGCTCACCACCGAGGCCGCCGAGGCCGGCAAGCGCAACCGCGCCGAGGTCGAGGCGTACGTGCAGCGCATGCGCACCGAGACCGAGGCGTACGTGCAGCAGTCCCGCGCGCAGACGCAGCAGGAGCTGGGCGCGTGGCGGGCCGGGGTGGAGAAGGAGGTCGCCGAGCGGCGGGACAGCGCGGAGAAGGAGCTGGCCCAGCGCCGGGCCGCCGCCGAGCAGGAGTTCGCCAAGCGCCGCGACGAGCTGGACAAGCAGCACGCCAAGCGGCAGGAGGAGCTGGAGCAGGCGTTCACCACGCGGCGCGACGAGATCGAGCGCACCGCCGCCGGCATCCGGCAGGCCGCCGAGGCCGACGCGCTGAGCATGCGGCAGCAGGCCGAGCTGGAGGCCGCCGAGCTGCTGCGCCGCGCCGAGGCGGACGCCACCGCGCAGCGGCGCAAGGCCGACGAGCACGTCGCGGCCTCGCGCCGCCAGTTCGAGGAGTACGCGGCCACCACCCAGCAGCACCTCGCCACCACGCAGCAGCACCTGGCCGCCACCCAGCAGGAGGTGGCCTCGGGCCGGCAGCAGCTCGCCGGGGTGATGCTGGAGATCGCCAAGGCCCAGCAGGAGCTGGCCGACCTGCGTACCGAGACGTGGAAGTCGCGGCAGGAGTCCGACGACCTGCAACGACGGCTCGCCGACCTGCGGCGTGACGCCGCCTCGGCCGGGATCGCGGCCACGCCGGTCGACCCGGACGACCTCGCCACCGCCACCGCCGGGCGTGGCACCGACGACGGCGGCGAGCCCGCCGACGCCCCGGTCGGCAGCGGCGCGCCGGTGGCCGCGAAGGGCGTCGCCACTGTCGCTCCCACCGGCGCCGGACCGGTCAAGGGCGACGGCGAGCCGGCCGAGGCGGGCAAGGCGAAGCCGGTCGGCGAACCGGTGACCACGATGGACTCCGCCGCCGGCGCGGCCGTCGACGGGGAGCCCACTGTGGCGGCCGTACCGGGCGAGGGTGGCCGGGGCGCCACCCCGACGAAGATCACCAGCACCGGCGAGAACGGCAAGCGCCCGACCAAGCCGACCACCGACGAGCGCAGCGCCAAGCCCAGCACCGTCACAGTCGACAAGGACTGACCCACACCGCTTCGCCCGAGTAGCGGTATCCCACCCGCCCGGACCACACGACGTCCCCGAACCGGCGAGTGGCCGGGCCGGGTGAGGGCGGCGGGAAGCGGTGGCGGGATGGTCGGGGCGTATGGCGGCGACTACCCTGCGGGCAGGGGGCCGCACGCCGGCAGGCGCGGCCCGTGGACGTCTACCCCGGCGAGGGCCGGGGCTGCGGGGAGGCACGGGTGTCGCAGGAGGGCTCCGCCGCCCGGGACGACGAGGCCGCGACCGGGGACGCGAACGCCACCGGCTCCCCCGCCGCGAACGCGACGCCCGAAGACCCCGGCGCCGCGAAACCGGCCGGCGCCGACCCGGGCGCCGCCGGGAGCACCGGCGAGCGGGCGGCCGGCGTGGACGTCGAGCCGGGTGAGTTCGAGCCGAGCGGGCGCTTCGGCGTACCGGGGCGGCCGCTGCGGCGCAGCGCCTTCCTGGTCGGGTTCACCGGCGCGCTCGGCGTGCTGCTGGCGTACGCGCTGTTCCTGGGCATCCGGAACGCCGCCGGCATCCTGGTGCTCGTGGTGATCGCGCTGTTCCTCGCGGTCGGCCTGCACCCGGCGGTGGTCCGGCTGCGCAGGTGGGGCGTGCCGCGCGGCCTGGCCGTGGCGGTGGTGACGCTCACCCTGCTGTTGCTGATCGTCGCCGGTCTGCTGGCACTGGTGCCGCCGGTGGTGACCCAGTCCGGCCAGTTCATCCAGCAGCTACCCGGCTACGTCGAGGAACTGCGCCGCAATCCCACAGTCAACGACCTCGTCGTCCGGTACGACGTGATGGAGCGGGTCCAGGCGGCGGCGAACGCGGACAATGTCGGGCGGGCGCTGGGCGGTGTGCTCGGCGGCGCGCAACTGATCTTCGGGACGATCTTCCGCCTGCTCACGGTGCTGGTGCTGACGATCTACTTCCTGGCGTACTTCGACAAGCTGCGCGAACTCGGGTACGCGCTGGTGCCGCGCTCGCGCCGGCAGCGGGTCCGCCTGATCGGCGACGAGATCCTGACCCGGGTCGGCGCGTACATGGTCGGCGCGCTCGCCATCGCGGTGCTGGCCGGCGTGACCACGTTCGTGTTCGCGCTGGCGGTCGGCCTGCCGTACCCGTTCGCGCTCGCCGTGGTGGTCGCGGTGACCGACCTGATCCCGCAGATCGGCGCGACGCTCGGCGCGGTGGTGGTGACGCTCGTCGGGCTCGCCACGGACCTGCCCGTGGGCATCGCCTGCCTGGTGTTCTTCGTGCTCTACCAGCAGGTGGAGAACTACCTGATCTATCCGAAGATCATGCGCCGGGCGGTGTCGGTCAACGAGGTGGCCGCGTTGCTCGCCGCGCTGCTCGGAGTGGCGCTGCTGGGCGTGGTGGGCGCGCTCATCGCGATCCCCACCGTGGCCGCGTTGCAGCTGATCCTGCGCGAGGTGGTGCTACCCCGCCAGGACGCGCGCTGAGCCGCTACTCGGCGCGCCGCTGGGCCGGGCCGGGGACCGGGGTGTCGGCGAACGCGGCGACCGTGCGGTCGGCGTACGCGCTGGCGTCACCGGTCTCCATCGGGCCGTCCCAGGTCGTCGGCAGCGGCAGCGGTACGCCGGGGGCGACCCGCCGGACGATCTCGTCCAGCACCTTCTCCGCGTCGCCGACCCAGAGGTGCTTGGCGCCGTCCACGCCCACCACCTCGGCCTGCGGTACGGCGGCGAACCGCTCCCGGGCCTCCTCCGGGCGCAGGTAGTCGTCGAACTCGGGTACCAGGGCGGTCAGCGGCTTGTCCGTCTCGGCCCAGACCGCCAGATCCTCCGGCGCCGAGTAGCGCAGCGGCGGGGAGAGCAGGATCGCGCCGGCCACCGCCGGGTCGCAGCCGTACTTCAGCGCCAGGTCGGTGCCGAACGACCACCCGACCAGCCAGATGTTCGGCAGCTCGTGGAACTCGGCGTACTCGATCGCGGCGGCCACGTCGAACTTCTCGCCGACCGCGCCGTCGAACGCGCCCTCGCTGGTGCCGCGGACGCTGCTCGTGCCGCGGGTGTTGAACCGGAGCACTGCCAGGCCGGCCAGCGCGGGCAGCCGCCAGGCCGCCTTGCGGAACACATGGCTGTCCATCATCCCGCCGTGGGTGGGCAGCGGGTGCAGGCAGACGAGCGTGGCGGCCGGTTCGCGGTCCAGCGGCCGGGCCAGCTCGCCGACGAGCGTCAGCCCGTCGGCGGTGTGCAGCTCGATGTCCTCCCGGCGGCCGGGCAGGATCGACGACGCGCGAATCGGAGTGCTCACGCCTGCCAGTCTCCCGCGCCGGCGGCCCCGCCGCCCAGTGGGACGGGAACCGGGTGATCCAGATCGCTCAGCCGTGGCGCGGGGCACCCCGGCCGCGCTGGAGGTTGGGCCCGCGCCGGTCCCGGGCCCGCCAGCAGCCGGAGTGCCAGTGCCGCCGGTCCGTCAGGTCGCCCCGGTCGTCGGCCGGCCAGGCCACCAGGTGCGCCACGCCCGGCCGGATCTCCTGGTCACAGCCGGGACAGCGGTACGTCTTGACCGATGCGCCGCCGCTGATCGCGCGTACCTGCCAGTCGCCGTCGCGCCACTGCTGCACGGTCGGCACGCCGTGGCGGGCACGCTCGGCGTCCAGACCGGGGCTTTCTTCCCGGCGGGCCCGATTTCGACGGGGACTCACGATCCCAGCCTACGGCCCCTCCCCACCCCACCGCCGGTGCCCCGAACCCGAGCGATCTTGTCGCCGTCACCGCCGCCGGGCGTCGACCGGGATCAGCGGCGGGTGTGGTCGCGGAACCCGCGGCCGGACTTGCGGCCCAGGTAGCCGGCCGTGACCAGGTGCTCCAGCAGCGGTGCCGGGGCGAAGCCGGGCTCGCGCAGCTCCAGGTACAGCTCCCGCTGGATGGCCAGCGAGACGTCCAGGCCGACCACGTCGAGCAGCTCGAACGGGCCCATCGGGTAGCCGCAGCCGAGCTTCATCGCGTAGTCGATGTCGTCGGCGGTCGAGTAGCTGGCCTCCAGCATCTTCACCGCGTCGTTCAGGTACGGGAACAGCAGCGCGTTGACGATGAACCCGGACCGGTCGCCGCAGACCACGCCGGTCTTGCCCAGCTTCGCGCAGACCGCCCGGGCGGTGGCCGACGTCTCGGCGGAGGTGCGGATGGTCTGCACGATCTCCACCAGCGGCATGATCGGCGCCGGGTTGAAGAAGTGCAGGCCGACCACGTCGGCCGGGCGCTGGGTCGCCATCGCCACGTCGATCACCGGCAGCGACGAGGTGGTGGTGGCGAGCACGACGCCGGGCTTGCAGATCTCGTCGAGGCTGGCGAACAGCGCCTTCTTGACGCTCAGCTCCTCGATCACGGCCTCGACCACCAGGTCGACGTCGGCCAGGTGCTCCAGCGTCGCGGACCAGGTGATCCGGCCGAGCGCGGCGTCCCGGTCGGTCTCGCTGAGCTTGCCCCGCACCACGCCCTTGTTCAGTGAGGTCTTGACCGCCTCGCAGACCTTCGCGGACTTCTCCGCGCCCCGGGTCACCGAGATGATCTCGTACCCGGCCTTGGCGAACACCTCGATGATGCCGGTGGCCATGGTCCCGGAGCCGACCACGCCGACCTTCGCGATGGCGCGGGCGCCGTCGGCGAGCGCGGCGTCCGCGGCGAGCGGCGTGTACTCGTCGGGTACGACCTTCGGCGAGCCCGGCCGCTCGTAGGTGTAGAAGCCGCGACCCGACTTGCGGCCCAGCAGACCGGCGGTGACCATCTGCTTGAGCAGCGGGGCGGGGGCGTGCCGGCGGTCCCGGCCGCCGCGCCGGTACATGGTGTCGAGGATCTCGTACGCGGTGTCCAGGCCGATCAGGTCCATCAGCGCGAGCGGGCCCATCGGCAGGCCGCAGCCGAGCTTCATGGCGGCGTCGATGTCCTCGCGGGTGGCGTAGCGGGCCTCGAACATGCCGACCGCGTGGTTCAGGTAGCCGAACAGCAGCGCGTTGGCGATGAAACCGGCCCGGTCGCTGATCGTCACGTCGACCTTGCCGAGGCGCTCGCAGAGCGCTTCCACGTCGGCGACCACGTCGGCGGAGGTGACCACCGTGCGGACCACCTCGACCAGCTTCATCACCGGCGCCGGGTTGAAGAAGTGGATGCCGATGACCTGGTTGGGCCGGGTGGTGGCGACGGAGATCTCGGTGACGCTCAGCGAGGACGTGTTGGTGGCGAGGATCGCCTCGGGCTTGCAGACCCGGTCCAGCTCGGCGAAGATCCGCTGCTTGAGGTCCAGGTGCTCGGGCACCGCCTCGATCACCAGGTCCACGTCGTGCAGCGCGTCCAGCCCGACCCGGAAGTCGACGCGCGCCATCAGGGCGTCCCGCTCGGCCTCGGCCAGCTTGCCCTTGGCGACGGCCCGGTCGGTGGAGCCGGTGAGCGTGGCCCGGCCGCGCTCCAGCGCCGCGTCGGAGATCTCGACGGCTGTGACGTCGAGGCCGTTGCGGGCGAACACCTCCACGATGCCGGCACCCATGGTGCCCAGACCCACCACGCCCACCCTGGTGAACTCGCGCGCCACGACCGGCCTCCCCTGGCTCGACTCCGCCGTCCGCGACATGAACGGCCGCTAAGGTTATGCGCCGGAGTCTGCCACGTGACGCTGTGTTGTCGAGACGCCGTGGGATATTTCACGCACCGCGCCTCACCCGGTGGCGTTCTCCCCGGCCAGCGCCAGCAGTTCGGCGACGAACTCCGCCGGGCGTTCCAGGTGCGGGCTGTGCCCGCAGCCGGGCAGCACCACCTCCCGGTACGTCCCGCCGGCCGCCGCGTACCGCTCCAGCACCGCGCGGGTCTGCCCCACCATCGGCTGCGGCGGGCACTCCTGCGGGCCGGGCCAGCCGGGCACCACACCGAGCTGACCGAGGTACGCCAGGTCGAACAGAGAGGTGTCCGAGACGATCACGTCGGCGTCGCCGCGTACCCAGGTCACCGGCGGCTTGACCGGCACGGCGACCAGCTCGTCGGCGAGCCGGAAGTGGGCCGGGGCGAGCGCGTTGAGCACGCCGCGCCGCCCGGCGGCGGTCCCCGGCCAGTGGGCCGAGGCGACAGCGGTGCCCGGGTAGTTGTCGTCGCCGGTCGCGGTGGTCAGCATGCTCTCCAGCAGCAGGTCCTCGTCGTCGCCCAGTGACGCGGGGTCGGCCACGTACGCCGTGCGCAGCACCGCCCGCGGGCTGGTCGGGCCGTCCGCGCTCCGGTCACCGGCGGCGAGCCGTGCCACGAAGTCGGGGTTCGCGCCACCGGCGCCGGTGCCGGCGAAGTCGGGCGTGGCGGGGGTGCCGTCGAGGTCCCGGGTGCCACCGAATCCGTACGGGGACACCGGCGCCTCCAGCAGCAGCCCGGCGACCCGCTCCGGGTGGCCGACGAGCAGCCGCATCGCCACGCCGCCGCCCAGCGAGTGCCCGGCCACCACCGGCCGGGCCCCGGGCCGGAACAGCCCGGGGGCGTCCAGCAGCGCGGCCACGTCGTCGGCGAAGTCGTCCAGCCCCCGGGTGGCGTCGACCGGCGCGGTGTCGGTCTCGCCGTAGCCGCGCAGGTCGGGGGCGGCCACCCGCAGCGTCTCCGGCAGCCGGGCCAGCAGCGGTTCCCAGAACGCGGAGGAGGAGACGTTGCCGTGCACCAGCAGCACCGGTACGCCGTCCGGCGGACCGGCCACGCGGACCGCCTGGGTGATGCCGTTGGCCTGGACCGTGAGCCGTGCGCTGCGCATCCGCGCATGCTGGCACGCACCCCCGACCCCGGTCCATGTCCCCCACCGACACACCGCCCCACCGCGGACGTGGCGCGCACCCCACCCCCCACCCGCCCCCTTACCGCGGCGATCATGAAGTTGGCGGCGACAAATCGGACGCAGAACGCCGCCAACTTCATGATCGACCGGCCATCGACCGGCCCCGTCAGGGGTGATCAAGGAGTTTGCGTCACCGCAGCAGCCCTTCCCGTACCCAAACTCCTTGATCACCGCGAGTGGGCGGGCCGGGGAGGGGGACGGCGGGAAGGCGGGGGCGCGGACCTGCGCGACCCCCGGGGTCAGCGCGGGCGTGAGGCCCAGCGGGCGCCGGGAATCAGCGGCCCGGGGGCTCGGCGGGTGCCGGGGTCTAGTGGGCGTCGGCCGGCTGGGCCTCGCGCGCCTCGATCGGCTGGCGCGGCCCGGGGACGGGCAGCGGCAGGGTGGGACGCTGGTCGCGGCGCATCGCGCCGAAGCTCATCCCGACCGGGTCGGTCCGGGCCACGCCCGGGTCGTAGAGGCGCAGGTCGGTACGGCCCAGCCGGACCACGTCGCCGTCGGCGATCGCCACGCTGCCGGTGACCCGGGTGTCGTTGAGCCAGGTGCCGTTGGTCGAGCCGAGGTCGGTGAGCAGCACGCCCTCCGGGGTGGCCCGGACGGTGGCGTGCCGCCGGCTCAGGTGCGGGTCGGCGAGCACGATGTCGGCGGTCGGCGCACGGCCGATCACCTGCGCGTCCTGGCCGACCCGGAACGTGAGCCCCCGCATCGCCCCGCCCGACACCGTCAGCAACGGCATCAGCTCAGGATGCTCCTCCATGGACAGTCGACCTCCACCCCACATCGCCCCGCGGCGTCAGCCTGCCACCTCACCGTAGTGGCTTGCACCACCGCGCGGTCACCCCCTCGACCCCGGCCGGTCATCTCCCGTTCGCCGTTTCGGACGGCACTTCCGTCGATGCGACGGCTGATCGTCCGCGCAGCGTACGGGCGCGTTCCACACCTACCGGCGAGTAATCCTCGGGTCTAGACTTCGGCCATGACCGCTGTGCATGTGCCGGGCGCCCCGCTCATCTCCGAGGGTCTACTGGTGTCGACCAGCCCGGCCACCGGCGCCGAGGCAGGCAGATTCCCGCTGGCCGCAGAGGCGGACGTGCGTGCCGCGGTCGACCGCGCCCGGGAGGCCGCCGACTGGTGGGCCGGGCTCGGCTTCGCCGGCCGGCGGGACCGCCTCCAGCGCTGGCGCGGCGTGGTCGCCCGGCGGATCGAGGAGCTGGCCGACCTGATGCACACCGAGGGCGGCAAGCCGGTCGGTGACGCGGTGGTGGAGATCCTCACCGCGCTGGAGCACATCGACTGGGCGGCCCGCAACGCCCGGCGGGTGCTCGGGCCGCGCCGGGTCCGCTCCCGCCTGATCCTCGCCGAGTTCACCGGTCACCTCGAATACCAGCCGTACGGCGTGGTCGGCGTGATCGGCCCGTGGAACTACCCGGTCTTCACCCCGATCGGCTCCGCCGCGTACGCGCTCGCGGCCGGCAACGCCGTGGTGTTCAAGCCGAGCGAGTACACCCCGGCGGTCGGTCAGTGGCTGGTCGACCGGTTCGCCGAGGTGGTGCCGGAGCAGCCGGTGTTCCAGGCGGTGCACGGCTTCGGCGCGGTCGGCGCCGCGCTGTGCCGCTCCGGGGTCGGCAAGATCGCGTTCACCGGCTCGACCGCGACCGCTAAGCGGGTGATGGCCGCCTGCGCCGAGTCGCTCACGCCGGTGCTGCTGGAGGCCGGCGGCAAGGACGCGATGATCGTGGACTCGGACGCCGACCTGGACGCGGCGGCGGAGGCGTGCGTGTGGGGCGGGCTGACGAACGCCGGCCAGACGTGCATCGGCATCGAGCGGGTCTACGCGGTCGACCAGGTCTTCGACGCCTTCGTGGAGAAGGTGGTGGCGAAGGCCGGCCGGCTCACTGTGGGTGCCGACGGGTCCGACCTCGGCCCGATCACCATGCCGTCGCAGATCGACATCATCCGCCGGCACATCGACGACGCGATCGACCGGGGCGGCCGGGCGGTGCTCGGTGGCCCGGAGGCGGTCCAGCCGCCCTACGTGCACCCGACGGTCCTCGTCGACGTGCCGGAGGACTCGGCCGCCGTGCGGGAGGAGACGTTCGGCCCCACGCTCGTGGTCAACCGCGTCCGCGACGTGGACGAGGCGGTCGAGCGGGCCAACGCGCTGCCGTACGGGCTCGGGGGTTCGGTCTTCGGCCGCGCGCGGGCGGTGGCGGTGGCGCGGCGGCTGCGCTCCGGCATGGCCTCGGTCAACTCGGCGCTGACGTTCGCCGGCATGTCGACGCTGCCGTTCGGCGGCACCGGCGAGTCCGGCTTCGGCCGCATCCACGGCGAGGAGGGGCTGCGCGAGTTCGGCCGGCCCAAGTCGGTCACCCGCCGCCGGGCCCGGTCGCTGCTGCCGGCGATGACGTTCGAACGCACCCCGGCCGACGTCGCCCGCCTGGTCAAGGTCGCCAAGCTGATGTACGGCCGGGGCCGCTGAGGCAGCGCCTCAGAACAGCGTCAGCTCGTCGCGCTCGATGCCGCGCAGCTTGTCGTAGTCGACCACCACGCACCGGATCCCCCGGTCGGTGGCGAGCACCCGCGCCTGCGGCTTGATCTCCTGCGCGGCGAACACCCCGGCCACCGGCGCGAGCAGCGGATCGCGGTTCATCAGCTCCAGGTAGCGGGTGAGTTGCTCCACACCGTCGATCTCGCCGCGCCGCTTCACCTCGACCGCCACCGCGCCGCCGCCGGCGTCCCGGCAGAGCAGGTCGACCGGCCCGATCGCGGTCATGTACTCCCGCCGGACCAGCGTGAAGCCCTCCCCCAGCGTCACCGGGTTCGCGGCGAGCAGCTCCTGGAGGTGCGCCTCGACGCCGTCCTTGCGCAGGCCCGGGTCCACGCCCAGCTCGTACGAGGTGTCCTGGAAGATCTCCTCCAGCGTGATGCGCAGCTCCTCGCCGGCCTTGTTCACCACCCGCCAGACGCCGGGCGCCTCCTCCAGCCGGCAGGGCGGGCTCATCCAGTTCAACGGCTTGTAGGCCCGGTCGTCCGCGTGGATCGACACCGACCCGTCCGCCTTCACCATCAGCAACCGGGTCGCCGGGGGCAGGTGGGCCGAGAGCCGTCCGACATAGTCCACCGAGCACTTCGCAATGACCAACCGCACCCGCCGAGGGTAGCCGAGGCCCCGGCGGACGCCGACGAGCGCCACTGGCGTACCGGTGCCATATTGAGATCGTGCTCGAAGTCCTCACCGGTTCCGGTCTGGCCGCCTCGGCGGGCCTGAACGCCTACATCCCGCTGCTGCTGATGGGGCTGCTGTCCCGCTACACCGACCTGGTCGAGTTGCCGAGCGGCTGGCAGTGGCTCGGCAACGGCTGGGTGGTGCTGATCCTCGCGGTCCTGCTCGCGGTCGAGGTGGTGGCCGACAAGGTGCCGGTGGTCGACCACGTCAACGACGTGGTGCAGACGGTGGTCCGGCCGACGGCCGGCGGGCTCGCGTTCGGCGCGGGCGCCGGCTCGGAGACGGTCACCGTCAGCGACCCGGACACGTTCTTCTCCACCCATCAATGGGTGCCGGTGGTGGTCGGCGTGCTCATCGCGCTCGGCGTGCACCTGCTCAAGGCCGCCGCCCGGCCGGTCATCAACGCGACCACGGCCGGTGTGGGCGCGCCGGTGGCCAGCACCGCCGAGGACGCGACGAGCGTGGTCATGTCGGTGGTGGCGCTGCTGCTGCCGGTGCTGGTGCTGGTGTTCCTGGTCGCCCTGGTGTTCTTCGTACCGTGGCTGTTCCGCCGCCGCCGGGAGCGGCGCCGGGAACGCGCCGCCGCCCGGGAGGCCGGTTTCCGCGTCTGATCGCGGCGGCTCAGCGGCTCTCGTAGGTCATGCAGTCGGCCAGGTCCATGTCCGGGCCGACGGTGATGGCCGGGGCGTGGCACTCCAGGTCGGCGTTGTGCCGGCAGTCCGAGCGCGAGCACGCGCCGACCTGGGCCACGATCTGGTCGATGCCGCCCCGCACCGGCATCTCCACGAACGTGTGGCAGTGCGCGTGGTCGCTGCTGCCGATCGTGATGGCGAACGCGTGGCAGTCGTTCGTGTGGTTGTAGGCGCAGGACCGGACGGCGCACTCCTGGACGCGGGGCATCTCCAACGACGCGGTCATCACTCAGCCCTTCAGTGGGTGTCTTGCCCCGACTTTAGGCTTCGTGGTGCTTTCAGCGTGCCGGATCCAGCGCGTTCGCCTCGCGGATCACGGTGACCAGCTCGTCGATGATGCCGGTGAGCGCGAAGTCCTTCGGCGTGAACACCCGGGCCACCCCGGCGGAGCGCAGCGCCTCGGCGTCGACGGCCGGGATGATCCCGCCCACCACCACCGGCAGGTCGCCCCGACCGGCCGCGCGCAGCCCGTCCAGCACCGCGGGCACGGCCGCCAGGTGCGAGCCGGACAGCACGGAGAGGCCGACCAGGTCGACGTCCTCCTCCACCGCCGCCGCCACGATCTGCCCGGCGGTCAGCCGGATGCCCTGGTAGACCACCTCGAAGCCGGCGTCGCGGGCGCGTACCGCGATCTGCTCCGCGCCGTTGGAGTGCCCGTCCAGCCCCGGCTTGCCGACCAGCAGGCGCAGCCGGCCGCTGCCCAGTTCCCGGGCGGTCGCGACGACCCGTTCGCGGACCCCGGCGAGGTTCGCGTCACCGGCTGCCCCGGCCGCCCCCGCCAGGCCGGTCGGCGCGCGGTACTCGCCGTACACCTGGCGCAGCGCGCCCGCCCACTCGCCGGTGGTGACACCGGCCCGCACGCATTCGAGCGTCGCCGCCATCAGGTTCGCCGTGGTGGCGGCGTCAGCACGCAGCCGGTCCAGCGCCGTCTCGACCGCCGCCGCGTCCCGGTCGGCCCGCCACCGGCGTACGCCGTCGGTGGCCGCCTCCTCGACGGCCGGGTCCACCTGCTCGATCGCCTCGGCGCCGGCCGCGGTCAGCGGTGACGGCTCGGTCTCGGTGAACCGGTTGACGCCGACCACCACGTCCGAGCCGGACTCCATCCGGCGGCGCTTGTCGGCGAGCGAGGCCACCAGCGCGCTCTTGAGGTAGCCGGACTCGACGGCGGTCACCACGCCGCCCATCTCCAGCACCTTCTCCATCTCGACCCGGGCGCCGGAGACGATGTCGTCGACCAGCGCGGTCATCACGTGCGAGCCGGCGAACAGGTCCGGGTACTCCAGCAGGTCCGACTCGTACGCCAGCACCTGCTGCATGCGCAGCGACCACTGCTGGTCCCACGGGCGGGGCAGGCCCAGCGCCTCGTTCCAGGCGGGCATCTGCACGGCCCGGGCGCGGGCGTCGCGGGACAGCGTGACGCCGAGCATCTCCAGCACGATCCGCTGGATGTTGTTCTCCGGCTGCGCCTCGGTCAGGCCCAGCGAGTTGACCTGGACGCCGTAGCGGAACCGGCGCTGCTTCGGGTTCTCCACGCCGTAGCGGTCGCGGGTGATCTCGTCCCAGAGCGCGCCGAACGCGCGCATCTTGGCGATCTCCTCGACGAAGCGCACCCCGGCGTTGACGAAGAACGAGATCCGCTGGACCACGTCGCCCATCCGCTCGGGCGGCACCTGGCCGGAGTCGCGCACGGTGTCCAGCACGGCGACGGCGGTGGCCAGCGCGAAGCCGACCTCCTGCACCGGCGTGGCGCCGGCCTCCTGGAGGTGGTACGAGCAGATGTTCACCGGGTTCCACCGGGGCATCTCGCGCAGCGTGTACGCGATCACGTCGGCGGTCAGCCGCAGCGACGCCGCCGGCGGGAAGATGTACGTCCCCCGGGACAGGTACTCCTTGATGATGTCGTTCTGCGTGGTGCCGGCGCAGCGGCTCAGCTCCGCGCCCTGCTCGGCGGCGACGGTGCCGTAGAGGCCGAGCAGCCACATCGCCGGGGCGTTGATGGTCATCGAGGTGTTCATCTCGGCCAGCGGGATGCCCTCGAACAGCGCCCGCATGTCGCCCAGGTGCGCCACCGGCACGCCGACCCGGCCCACCTCGCCGGAGGCCAGCTCGTGGTCCGGGTCGTACCCGGTCTGGGTGGGCAGGTCGAAAGCGACCGACAGGCCGGTCTGCCCCTTCGCCAGGTTGCGGCGGAAGAGCGCGTTGGTGGCCGCGGCGGAGGAGTGCCCGGCGTACGTGCGCATCACCCACGGGCGGTCCCGCTCGGGCAGCCGTCCCGGCATCGCGTCGTCCATGGCCGGAGTTTAAGTTACCGTTCAGTAAAAGAGAGTGTGGAAAACCACACAACCCGATGCCCGCACCGGTGGGCCGGCGTGCGGCCGGCCCACCGTACGGGTCACTCGCTGCGGGCGGTCTCCGGGCCGGTGATCCGTTCCAGCAGTGGCAGGGTGGCCGCGATGACGGCGAGGCAGCCCAGCACGCCGAGGGCCACCACCGCGGCGAACCCGATCCCCGGCACGCGCAGGTCGTACTGCATCTGCGCGCGCAGGAACAGTTGCGCGGCGACCAGTCCCATCCCGACCGCCACCACGGAGACGGTCAGCAGCGGCACCATGCTCTCCAGTGCCACCACCCGGCGCAGCAGCCGTACCGGGGCACCACTGAGCCGGAGCAGGCTGAACGGCCGTTTCCGTTCGCTGAGGCCGGCCGCCACGGCCACGGCCAGGCTGCATCCGGCGAGCGCGAGACCGGCCACCACCACGAGATCGGCCAGCCGCTGCCAGCCCCGCATCGTGTCGGCGAAGTCGGCCTCGAAGTCGCCGGGCACGTTCGGCGCCACGAAGAAGGTGGGGAACGCGGCTTCGAGGACCGTCCGGGCCCGCTCCACAGCGACCGCGTCTTCCGCCTCGACTGCCACCGAACCCGCCGGCAGCGCCGCGAGGGCAGCCGGGTCCACAGGGGACGACGGCCAGACCCGGTCGGCCGAGGCCGACTCCCCCCAGGGGATCAGGTCCGGCGGCACCTCGGCGACGCTCGCCCCCGTGGCGCACCGCCCGTAGGCGGGCGGGATGTCCGCGCAGGCGATCACGCCGGAGTCGCGGCCGTCACCGCGTACCGGGTTCTCCCGGACGAGCACCGGGTTGCGGACGCCGGGAACCGCCGCCAGGTCGGCCAGCAGCGTGCCCGGCGCCGGGGCGTCGTCCATCAGCACCATCGACAGCCGACCGGCCTCCAGGGAACCCCGGGGCGCCGGACCGCGCTCGTGCGCGATCGTCCCCATCACGCCCACGGCCACCGTCGTGACGAACAGCGCGAGCATCACGCCGCTCACCGCCCGGAACCCGGCGGACGGGTTGTCGGCGAGCCGGCGCGCGGCGATCAGCGCGGCCGGCCGGCCGGCCCGGGCGGCCATCGCCCGGGCGCCGACCATGGTCAGCCACGGGCCGCCCGTGATCAGCCCGACCATGACCAGCAGCAGGGCGGGCAGGAACAGCGCGGTCTGACCGTCCGACGTGGGGGGCCGGTACACCAGGGCGAAGCCCAGCCCGGCCAGGCCGAGCGCGAGCGGGATCAGCCGGTACACCCGGGGCGGCCGGGGCGTGACCCGGCGGCTGACACCGAGCGGGGAGATCCGGACCCGGCGCAGCGCGACCCAGGCCGCCGCCGCCGCGCCCGCCGGCACGCCGAGCGCCACCAGGAGGGCCTCCGGCGCACCGAGGGCCATGTCCCCGGGGAAGAACGGCATGCCGGTGAACGGGATGCCGGCGAGCTGCCCACGGAACGCGAAGAACAACGCGAAGCCGACCGACGCGCCGGCCGCCGCCGCGAGCGCGGCCTCGACGGCCGCGACCGCCGAGATCTGCCGGGGCGTGGCCCCGACCAGCCGCATCGCGGCGAACCGTTGCTCCCGGCGCGCGGCGCCGAGCCGGGTCGCCGTGCCGATGAAGACGAGTACGGGAAACAGCAGTCCGCCCGCGGCCACGCCGAGGATGAGGTCGATCGCCGCCCTCGGCAGCGGAGCCCGGTTGTCGTCGAGCCGGGTGACCTTCCGGACCTGGTCCAGCTTCCCGACCTGCTCCGGGGTGCCGCCGACCAGGACGAGCAGGGTGTCCGGCGAGGTGAGCGCCGCCGGCCCGACGGCGCCGAGGTCCCGGCCCGGGTAGCGGTCGGCGAGCTGGTCGGCGGGAGTGGTGGCCAGCAGCTTGCGCAGCGCCGGGGAGGCGTAGTACTCGCCGGGCCCCGGGGCGCGGGGGACGCCGATCGGCGTGGGCGCGTCCGGACCGGTCGCGGCGACGTCGATGCGGAGGATCTGATCGCCCCGGAAGTAGTCGGTGCGGGTGGACCACAGCAGCGGGTCGGCGGACCCGCCCGCCGTCTCCTGCGGGTACATCGACGCGTAGCGGGTGAGCTGGGCGTCGGTGGCGTGCACACCGGCGAGCGTGGTGAGCAGCAGCCCGGTGCCGACCGCGACGGCGGCGGCGATGGCGACCAGCCGGACCAGCGCCTCCCGGCCACCGGCGACGGCGAGCCGGAGCGCGAGCCCGATCACGAGACCACCCCGGCGGGGGCGTTGACCCGGCCGTCCCGCACCATGACCTCCCGGTCGGCGTACGCGGCGATGCGCGCCTCGTGCGTCACCAGGACGACCGTGGTGCCCTTCTCTCGGGCGGCGTCCACCAGCAGCGTCATCACCTCCTCGCCGGTGAGCGAGTCGAGCGCGCCGGTGGGCTCGTCGGCGAACAGCACCCGGGGCTCGGCGACCAGGCCGCGGGCCAGCGCGACCCGCTGGGCCTGCCCGCCGGACAGTTCACCGGAGCGGCGGTGCTCCAGGCCGGCCAGGCCGAGCCGCTCGAACCAGCCCCGCGCGGCGCGCAACGCCGGGGTGCGGCGGACACCGCGCAGCAGCAGCGGCAGCGCCACGTTCTCCGCCGCGGTGAGTTCCGGCACGAGCTGGCCGAACTGGAAGACGAAGCCGAAGCTGTCGCGGCGCAGCGCGCTGCGGCCGGCCTCGCCGAGCGTGTCGATCCGGGTGCCGTCGAACCGGACCTCACCGGAGTCGGGGCGCAGGATGCCGGCCAGGCAGTGCAGCAACGTCGACTTGCCGGAGCCGCTCGGCCCCATCACGGCGACGACCTCGCCGGCCTCCACGGCGAGACTCGCGCCGCGCAGGGCGGGTGTCTCGCCGAACGCGTACGTGACGTCGCGTGCCTCGATCATCGGGCTCATGGCCGTACCGCCTTTCGCAGGGCGTCCAGCCGGGCGCCTGTCGTCTCGATCCACCGCAGGTCCGCCTCCAGGTGGTAGAGGCCGTGGTCGGCGAGCATCACGTCGACGAGTTCGCCGTTGCGTTTGATCTCGGTGAGTTCGCGCATCCGGCGCAGGTGGGCGGCGCGCTGGGTGTCCAGGTACTCCTCGGCCGGGCGGTCGAGCATCAGCGCGAGCACGACCTTGGTGAACAAGAGCGTCTGGAGGTGCGGTTCCGGTTCGACCGGCTCGGTCAGCCAGTGCTCCACCTCGGTGGCGCCGAGGTCGGTGATGACGTAGCGCTTGCGGTCCGGCCCGGCGCCGGGACCGACGTCGCCGACCACCACCTTGCCGTCGCGGGCCAGCCGGCTCAGCGTCGAGTAGACCTGCCCGTACGGCAGCGGCTTGCCGCGCCCGAAGAAGGTGTCGTAGTCGCGCTTGAGGTCGTAGCCATGGCTCGGTTCGCGTTCGAGCAGGCCGAGCAGGGTCAGGGGAACCGTCATGACCAGAGACTACACCGAGTGTATACCTCGCGTATATAGCTGACCCGGCAGTGGATCGGGCGACCGCACGACGCACACTTGACGTCATGGAGAACGAGCTCGCGATTTCCGTGCGAGGGCTGCGCAAGGCGTACGGCGACAACGTCGCCGTCGCCTCGGTGGACCTGGACGTCCGGCGGGGCGAGGTGTTCGCCCTGCTCGGCCCGAACGGCGCCGGCAAGACCACCACGGTCGAGATCCTGGAGGGCTACCGGCAGCGCGACGCCGGCGAGGTACGCGTCCTCGGCGCCGACCCCGCCCACCCCGACGCCGGCTGGCGCTCCCGGGTCGGCATCGTGCTCCAGGGCACCGGCGAGTTCGACGAGCTCAGCGTCATCGAGGTGGTCCGCCACTTCGCCGGCTTCTACGCGGGCGCCGACGACCCCGACAAGGTGGTCGAGCGGGTCGGGCTGGGCGCCAAGGCCAAGGCGCGTACGCACACCCTCTCCGGCGGGCAGAAGCGCCGCCTGGACGTGGCGCTGGGCATCATCGGCCGCCCCGAGCTGCTCTTCCTCGACGAGCCGACCACCGGCTTCGACCCGGAGGCCCGGCGCGAGTTCTGGGAGCTGATCCGGGACCTGTCCGCCGCCGGTACCACGATCGTGCTCACCACCCACTACCTGGACGAGGCCGAGGCGCTCGCCGACCGGGTCGGCGTGATCGCCGCCGGGCGGGTGATCGAGGTCGCGCCGCCGGAGGCGCTCGGCAACCGGCAGGAGTCGCTGGCGACCGTCTCCTGGCGTACCCCGGACGGGACGCCGGACTCGGCGGAGACCGCGACGCCGACGGCGCTGGTGGCCGACCTGGCCGCGCGCTTCGGCGGCGAGGTGCCCGGCCTCACCGTGACCCGGCCGACCCTGGAAGACGTCTACCTGCGGATGATCGGACACTCATGACCACCACGACGAAGCCCGCCGCCCCGGTCGCCACCGCGGCGGCCCGGCGGCCCGGCGCGGGCACGCTGGCGCTGCGTCAGGGACGGCTGGAGATCACCCAGTTCCTGCGCAGCCGGGAGTCCGTCGTGTTCACGATGGGCTTCCCGATCATCATGATCCTGATCTTCGCGGCGATCTTCAGCGACGAGATCGCGCCCGGGGTCAGCTACACGCAGTACTTCATCACCGGCATGATCGCGACCGGCCTGATGACCGTGAGCTTCCAGAACCTCGGCATCTGGATCCCGATCGAGCGGGACCGGGGCGTGCTCAAGCGCTACCGGGGCACGCCGATGCCGAAGTGGGTCTGGTTCGCCGGCAAGGTGATCATGGTGGTGTTCATCGGCATCGCCGAGACCGTGCTGCTGCTCGCCGTCTCGGTGGCGATGTTCGACCTGCAACTGCCGCAGACCACCGCCAAGTGGCTGACGTTCGGCTGGGTCTCCGTGCTCGGCGTCACCGCCTGCACGCTGTGCGGCATCGCCATCTCGTCGCTGGCCCGCACCGCCCGCAGCGGCTCGGCGGTGGTCACCCCGGTCGCGCTCGTGCTCCAGTTCATCTCCGGCGTGTTCTTCGTCTTCACCAGCCTGCCCACCTGGATGCAGCAGGTCGCGGCGATCTTCCCGCTCAAGTGGATGTGCCAGGGGCTGCGCTCGGTCTTCCTGCCGGACAGCTTCGGCGCCCGGGAGCCGGGCGGCTCGTTCGAGCTGGGCACCGTCGCGCTGGTGCTGGGCGCCTGGTGCGTCATCGGCCTGGTGCTGTGCCTGACCACGTTCCGCTGGACCACCAAGCGCGACGGCTGAGGTGTAAGGAAGGGCCCCCTCTTAACGCCTGCGGTAGAGGAAGGGCCCCTTCTTAACGCGCACGTGGCGGTGGCACACTCGCCGGCATGGCATCGACGCTGACCCGGCGTACCCTGCTCGGCGCCGCCGCCGGCGTGGCCGGCGCCGCGGTGGTCGGCGGCCTGGCCGCCCGGCAACTGTCCGGCCCCCGCCCGGGACCGGCCCCGGCCCTGCCGGACGCCCCGGCCGGCGACGAGCGGCTGATCCGCATCGCGTCCGGCGCGCGCGGCCGCGAGGTGGACTTCTGGACGGCCGTGCCCGAGGGGTACGGCGACGGCCGCGGCCTGCCCGTCTGCCTGGTGCTGCACGGCGCGTCGGCCACCCCGCGCGACTACGGCCGGTTCGGGCTGGCCCGCTTCCTCACCGACGCGGTACGCCGGGGAGCCCCGCCGTTCGCGCTCGCGGGCGCCACCGGCGGACGGCTGTCCTGGCGCGCCGCCGGTGACGACGACCCGCAGCGGATGGTGCGCGAGGAGGTGCCCACCTGGTGCGCCCGGCGCGGGTTCGACAGCAGCCGGCTGGCCGTGTGGGGCTGGTCGATGGGGGGCTTCGGCGCGTTGCTGCTCGCCGAGACGTACCCGAAGTGGCTGCGGATGGCGGCGGCCTTCTCCCCCGCGGTGAGCCCCGGCGACGCGGTCTTCACCGGCGTGGAGAAGCTGCGCGGCACCCCGGTAGGGCTCTGGTGCGGGCGGCAGGACAACTTCCTCTCCGACGTCCGCGCGCTGGCCCGGGCGCTGCCCGAGAAGCCGGTACGCGCCGCCTGGGCCGACGGGCGGCACAACTTCGGCTACTGGGGCACGGTCATCCCGGACGCGTTCGCGCTGATCGGCGCCGCGCTCAGCCCGCCCCGGACGTGAACCGGCACCGGACGTGAACCGCCCCCGGCCACGCGGGCCGGGGGCGGGACGGGCCGGTCAGTACGAGTAGAAGCCCTGGCCGGTCTTGCGGCCCAGGTCACCGGCGGTGGCCATGCGCTGGAGCAGCTCCGGCGGGAAGAACTTCTCGTCGGCGGTGTCGGTGTAGATGTTGCGGGTGGCGTTGAGCAGCACGTCCACGCCGGTCAGGTCGACGGTGGCGAGCGGGCCCATGGCGTGGCCGAAGCCCAGCTTGCAGGCGGTGTCCAGGTCCTCGGCGGAGATCACGCCGGACTCGACGAGCTTGACCGCCTCCATCGCCAGCGCGCAGATCAGCCGGGTGGTGACGAAACCGGCGATGTCCCGGTTGACCACCACCACCGTCTTGCCGATCCCCTCGGCGAACGACTTGACGGTGTCCATGGTCGCGTCGCTGGTCTTGTAGCCGCGCACCAGCTCGCAGAGCTTCATCATCGGCACCGGCGAGAAGAAGTGCGTGCCGACGACCGACTCCGGGCGCTCGGTGGCGGTGGCGATCTGGGTCACCGGGATGGCCGACGTGTTGGTGGCGAGCACCGCGTCCGCCTTGCAGATCTTGTCCAGCGCGCGGAACACCTCGTGCTTGATCTCGATCTTCTCGAAGACCGCCTCGACCACGATGTCCGCGTCGGCGGCGGCCTCCAGCTCGGTGGTCGGGGTGATCCGGGCCAGCGTGGCCTCGACGTCGGACGCCTCGATCTTGCCCTTCTCGGCGAACTTCGTCAGCGACTTCCGGATGCCGTCCACGCCGCGCTTCGTGGCCGCGTCGTCGATGTCGCGCAGCGTCACCTGCCAGCCCGCCTGCGCCGCCACCTGGGCGATGCCCGAGCCCATCAGCCCGGCACCGACGACCGCGAGTCGACCCGCCATCTGCTTCTCCCTCGCCGTGTTCTGCAACGTCTGGGAGAACCCTACTTAACGACGGATAAGCACCGGCTGTCAGATGGCCAGGTCCGGCTCCTCCGGCGCGGTGCCGCGCTCCACCTCGACGCCGAGCGCCCGCAGGTCGGCCACGAAGTCCGGGTAGCCCCGGTCGACGTGATGTACGTGCGAGACCTCGGTCAGCCCGTCGGCGCAGAGCCCGGCGATGATCAGCCCGGCGCCGGCCCGGATGTCGGTGGCGCGTACCGGGGCGCCGGACAGCCGCTCCCGGCCGCACACCAGGGCGTGATGACCGTCGGTACGGATCTCCGCGCCCAGCCGCATCATCTCGTTGGCGAACATGAACCGGCCGTCGAAGATGTTCTCGGTGATCAGCGAGCCGCCCTCGCTGACCGCCGCCAGCCCGATCGCCATCGGCAGCAGGTCGGTGGCGAAGCCCGGGTAGGGCAGCGTGACCACGTCGACCGCCCTCGGGCGGTCGTCCATGCGTACCCGGAAGGCGTCGCCCCGGGTCTCCACCAGGCCGCCGGCCGCGACCAGCTTGTCCAGCGCGACCTCCAGGTACGCCGGGTCCACGCCGGTCACCGTCACGTCCCCGCGGGTCATCGCGGCGGCGAACGCCCACGTGCCGGCCACGATCCGGTCCCCCACCGTGGCGTGCCGGACCGGCCGCAGCTCGGGCACGCCGACGATGTGCAGCGTCGACGTGCCGGCCCCTTCGATGAGCGCGCCCATCCGAGTCAGCATGGTACAGATGTCGACGATCTCCGGCTCCCGGGCCGCGTTGTCGATGGTCGTGGCGCCCCGGGCCAGCACCGCCGCCATGACCAGGTTCTCGGTCGCGCCCACGCTCGGGAAGTCCAGGACGATGTCGGCGCCGTGCAGGCCGCCCGGCGCCTCGGCGATGACGAAGCCGTGCTCACCGGAGATCTCCGCGCCCATCCGGGCCAGCCCGGCGATGTGCATGTCCAGCCCGCGCGAGCCGATGGCGTCACCGCCGGGGTGGGCCACCCGGACGTACCCCCGGCGGGCCAGCAGCGGGCCGAGCACGCAGATCGACGCGCGCAGCCGGCGGACCAGGTCGTAGTCGGCCTCCGCGCCCGGCCGCTCCGGCACGTCGATGAGGACCGACCGGGACCGCTCCGCACCACCGTGGGCCACCATCGGGTCGACCGGGTCGTCCGGGCCGAAGCGTACGCCGCAGCCGAGCCGCCGCAGCACCTCGCCCATGATCGCGATGTCGGTGATCCGGGGTACGTTGGTGATCAGGCTGCGGCCGGGCGCGAGCAGCGCGGCGGCCATCAGCTTCAGCGCGGAGTTCTTCGCACCCACCACGTGCACGGTCCCGGCGAGCCGGGCGTCGCCGCGTACCCGGATGACGTCGACGTCGTTGAGCGCCGGATCTCCCGCGTCACCCGGCCCCACCGGACTCGGCCGGGCCGGGATGGTCAGGTCCGGTATCCGTAGGCTGTGCGTCATGGCCGTCCACCTCACGCGCATCTACACCAAGGCCGGCGACGCCGGCATGACCAGGCTGAGCAACAACGAGCAGGTGCCGAAGACCGATCCGCGCATCGCCGCGTACGCGGACGTGGACGAGTGCAACGCCTCGATCGGTGTCGCGCTCGCCCTGGGGCAGCTCCCGGACGAGCTGCGAGCCGTGCTGGAGTCCGTGCAGAACGACATGTTCGACGTCGGCGCGGACCTGGCGACGCCGGTCGAGCCGGACCCGAAGTACCCGCCGCTGCGGGTGACCGAGGAGTACGTCGAGCGCCTTGAAGGCTGGTGCGACGAGTACAACGCGCGCCTGAGCAAGCTCGACTCCTTCATCCTCCCCGGCGGCACCGCGGGCGCGGCACTGCTGCACGTGGCACGGACGACCGCCCGGCGCGCCGAGCGTGCGGCATGGGCGCTGGTCGCACACGACCCCGATCGGACCAGTCCCCTCCCGGCAAAGTATCTCAACCGGCTCTCCGATTTGCTCTTTATCCTGTCAAGAACGGCAAATCCGGACGGCGACGTGCTATGGGTGCCGGGCGGGAAGCGCTGACCATCGGCGGCCTCCATCACGTGGAGGTGTGGGTACCCGACCTGGCGGCGGCCAGTCGTTCCTGGGGCTGGCTTCTCGGCGAGCTGGGCTGGACGCCGTACCAGGACTGGCCCGCCGGCCGGTCCTGGCGGCTCGGGTCCACCTATCTGGTGCTGGAGGAGTCACCGGCGCTCACCGGCCGCACCCACGACAGGTGTGCGCCCGGCCTGAACCACCTGGCCTTCCACGCGGGCCCGCCGGCCGCCGTCGAGCGCCTGGTCACTGCCGCTGGAGAGTACGGCTGGACGCTGCTGTTCCCGGACCGGCACCCGCACGCGGGCGGCCCGGACAGCTACGCCGCGTACCTCACGGACGGGCAGGGGTACGAGGTCGAGCTGGTCGCGGAGACGTGAAGAGGCCGGCACCCCGGGTTCGGGGTGCCGGCCTCTCGCTGTTTCTTACTTGTTCCAGTGCTCGGCGACGAGGTCGGCGGCCTGCTGTTCCCACTGGGCGTAGTGGTCCGGGTAGGCGGACACCTGGACGGTTTGGGCGGCCTTGGTCAGGGGCATGTCCTGCCAGCCGTCGACCTGCTTGAGACCCTTGAGGAACGCGGTGGTGGAGTACTCGGGGTCGGTGATCTGCTCGACCGTGCCCCAACCCGAGGAGGGGCGCTGCTGGAACAGGCCCTGTGAGTCGTGGTCGTTGCGGTCACCGAGGTGGCCGAGGTTCTCCAGCTTCGACTCCTGCAGCGCGGTGGCGATGGAGACGACCGCGGCGCGTTCGTCCATGCCGGCCTTCTTCGTGGCGGCGATGATCGCCTTCACGTTGGCGGTCTGCTCGTCGTTGAGGTCGATGCGGGACTGGGTGCCCTGCACGCCGTGCGGGATCAGCTTGTCACCCTGCACCGTCGCCGTGACCGGCTTCGCGTGGGTGGTGGTGTCCGCGGCGTGGGCGGCGACCGGACCGGCGAACACACCACCGGTGAAGGCCAGACCAGCGATACCCAGGATGCTCTTACGCAGAATCGTGTTCATCAGAAATGCTCCATTCGGGGGTCGACGCACCCGGGGGTGGATGCGCGGGCACCGTCAGGCGCTCAAGAAAGACTTCGAGGGGGGATCCGACTGCTCGCGGGGCACCCGGGGGGTGCCGCTGCGCGGCGCCGGAAGCATGTCCAACGACCCGCCACCCGCCACCATTCCCGAGGCGGTGCACGCCACCAGAGAGCGGCGCGCGGGGGTTCACGTCGCCGGAACCGTGTTCAACGACCGGCCGGCCGGGCTGATTCCCCGCGGCTCACGTCGTCGGAACCGTGTTCAACGACCGGCGGCCCGGGGCTGTTCCCGAAGGCAGCGCGACCCCGGTTCCGGGCTCGGCTAGTGCTCGGTCGTTCACCCGGTTACAACGCCCCCGGCCCGCCGCCGATTCCACCCCCAGAGTGCCGCCCACCACCCCCGAACCCGACACCCCGACCCCACGCAGCCAGACCCCCCAACCGGCCCAGCCAGGGCCAACACGCTCTACACCCCGGTGATCAAGGAGTTTGCGTTCAACGTCCGGCGCGGGCGAGGACACAAACTCCTTGATCACTGCCGAAGAAACCCTCCCCGCCACCCACCCAGAGCGTCGATCATGAGGTTAGCGGCGACAAAACAGACACCACACGCCGTCAACCTCATGATCGACCCGACCCGGGCAAGGCCGGCCGAGGCGCGGGGCAAGGGCGAGGGCGGGGTCACCCCCGCGCGATCTTGCAGGTCGAGTCCTCCGGGTGTCGCATTCGCGTGGCTTGCGGGGTACCGAATTGCAAGATCGCGGGTGCCGTGGGGAGAGGCTCGGGGATCTTGGAGGTGTGGTGCCTTGGGAACGCTGAGAACCGGGCATCGCGGGCGCCACAACTCCACGATCGGCGGCAGCGACGGCGCTCACCACGACCCTCGACGAGGGGTGGGGGTCAGGCGGCGGGCCAGTCCTGGGAGGCCAGACGCGGCGAGGCCGCCCCGGGTGGGGCGGCCTCGAGCCAGGACAGGAATCCGGTGACAGTGGATCGCGCCATGGCGATCTCGATCGGCGCGTGGTGGCTGGTACAGCGCAGGATCACCCACTCGGCGGGCATGGACATGCGCTCCTGCCCCTCGGGCAGCCGGCGTCGCTCGACCGCCAGCCCCTTGCGCGAGAGCACCCGCTTGGGGCGCAGCGCGAAGCTGAACATGCGATACCAGCGGAGTTCGTCGCCCACGAAGCGACCGAACCCGGGTGACCAGCCACGGCCGTCCAGGATCGTGTTGACCCGGACGCTCAGCCGGATGATGCCACCGCTACGCGTGAACAGGGCCCGCCGGATGAAGAGGATCAGAAGCGCGACGACGACGATCGCGACGCCGATTCCGATCCCTTCGACGATCTCCATCGGCGGGTCGGCTCAGCGGGCCGGGGTGGCGGGGGTTGCGCTCTCGGCGAGGACTGTGACGCCCTCACCGGTCACCGACAGGAAGCCGCCGGCCACGTCGTACGCGACCTGCTGGCCACCGGCCTGCTTGATGCGTACCTGGCTGGGTTCGGCGAGCTGGCCGAGCAGAGGTGCGTGCCCGGGCAGCACACCGAGCTCACCCTCGGTCGTCCGTGCGACGACCATCTCGGCCTCGCCGGTCCAGACCTTCTCCTCGACGGCTACGAGCTCGACGTGAAGCTGCTGTGCCACGCTGTCTCCTTGCTGCGGCGGCGGATTGCCGAAAGTCTAGTCGCGCCCCCGCAGCCCACCCAACGCGGGTGGTGAGAGCCGGACCACCACGGCCCCGCACCCGCTTCAGGCTACTTGGTCTTCTGGACGAAGTCGGGGTGCTCCAGCAGGAAAGCGCCGAGCTGTTCGGTACGCAGGGCGGTGAAGAAGTCCTCCGCGGGTTCGAGCAGTTGCTCACCCCGGTAGTTGCTGCCGGTGCCGATACCCCCACCCGGCAGCTTGATCGTCTCGATCGCGTCCGGGCGGATGTCCTTCAGGGCCAGCCCGAAGTCCACCACGCTGTTGCCACGCCCGTTGAAGACCAGCGACTTGCCGGCCGCGCGTAGCACCCGGTCCAGCTTGACCGGGTTGGTCACCACGTCGGCGCTGAACGCCTGGCTCGCCATCGCCTTGACGAACTGCTGCTGGTGCCGCTGCCGGCCGTAGTCGCCGTCCGGCACGCCGTTCTTCGGGTACCGCTGCCGGACGTAGTCCAGCGCCTGCCAGCCCTTCAGGTGGGCGTTGCCCTTCTCGTACACCGCCTGCGGCCCGAGGTAGCCACCGCCGCCGGGCCTGAGCTGGCGCGGTGTGCCGTCCGGCTGGAGGTGCTCGGAGCGCACCTCCCGTTCGATGTACATGTCGACACCGCCCATGGCGTCGACGATCTTCTTGAACCCGCTGAAGTTGATGATCGCGCCGGCGTCGAAGCGCTTGATGCCGGTGACCTCCTGCACGGTCTTGGCGAGCAGCTCGAAGCCCTGTGCGGTGCTGGGGTTCTGCCCCGGCACGTTGCTGCCGTGCGACATGGCCGCGTTGAGCCGGTCGTTGGCGCCCGCGTAGTCGGCCTTGGGGAACGCCGGGATGTCCACCCGCAGGTCGCGTGGGAGCGAGAAGAGGTAGCCGCGGTCCATCGTGGCGGGCACGTGCAGGACCATGATCGAGTCGGCCAGCGGGCGGGCGGTCGACGTCCGGGGGTCCACGCCGACGAGCAGGATGTTGAGCGGGCCCTTGATGTCGCTCTTCTTCTCGTTGGCGCCGGCGGCCTGGTCACCGAAGAGGTCGGCCTTGCCCACCGACCCCTCGTAGCGGGCGACCAGGGCGCGGGAGCCGATCAGCACGGAGCCGCTGAGCACCACCATGACGATGCCCAGGATCGTGCAGACGCGGGCCCACCGGGGCACGCCGCGCCACATGGACCGCTTCCCGCGATCCGCGCCGCCCTTACCACCCACGAGCATCTCCAATCGTCGCGCCCACGGGTAGGAAGACGGGCGCGGGGGTCCGTTCGGTTGCAGAGATCAACGGCCGGGATGTGAAGTCGTGTCAGGAACGGTACCGCGCGATCCGGCGGACTGCTTGCCGGAGAACCGGGCATCTGGTAGTGCAGGGCCCCGAACAGGCGAAGGCCGCCCCGGCTTTCGCCGGGACGGCCCTCGTGGGTGTGAGCGGGCTCTCAGCCCTCCTCGTCCATCAGCTCCTTGGCCTTGGCCCGAAGGTCGTCCAGGCCGCCGCACATGAAGAACGCCTGCTCCGGGAAGTGGTCGAACTCCCCCTCGCTGATCCGGCGGAAGGCGTCGATGGTCTCGGCGATCGGGACCGTCGAGCCGGGCACGCCGGTGAACTGCTCCGCCGCGTACGTGTTCTGCGAGAGGAACCGCTCGATCCGGCGGGCGCGGCCGACGGTGAGCTTGTCCTCCTCGGAGAGCTCCTCGATACCGAGGATGGCGATGATGTCCTGCAGATCCTTGTAGCGCTGCAGGATCCGCTTCACCTCGGTGGCGACGGCGAAGTGCTCCTCGCCGACGAACTCCGGGGCGAGGATCCGGGACGAGGACGCCAGCGGGTCCACGGCCGGGTAGATGCCCTTGTCGGAGATCGACCGCTCCAGGTTGGTGGTCGCGTCGAGGTGGGCGAACGTGGTGGCCGGCGCCGGGTCGGTGTAGTCGTCGGCGGGCACGTAGATCGCCTGCATCGAGGTGATGGCCTGGCCCCGGACGGAGGTGATCCGCTCCTGGAGCTCGCCCATCTCGTCGGCCAGGGTCGGCTGGTAACCCACGGCGCTCGGCATACGGCCGAGCAGCGTGGAGACCTCGGAACCGGCCTGGGTGAAGCGGAAGATGTTGTCGATGAAGAGCAGCACCTCCTGCTTCTTCACGTCACGGAAGTACTCCGCCATGGTCAGCGCGGACAGCGCGACCCGCAGACGGGTTCCCGGCGGCTCGTCCATCTGGCCGTAGACCAGCGCGGTCTTGTCGATGACGCCCGACTCGGTCATCTCGGCGATGAGGTCGTTGCCCTCGCGGGTGCGCTCACCCACGCCGGCGAAGACCGAGGTACCACCGAAGTTCCGGGCCACACGGGTGATCATCTCCTGGATGAGCACCGTCTTGCCCACGCCCGCGCCGCCGAACAGGCCGATCTTGCCGCCCTTGACGTACGGGGCGAGCAGGTCGATGACCTTGATGCCGGTCTCCAGCATCTCGGTCTTCGGCTCCAGGTCGGCGAAGGCCGGGGCCTTGCGGTGGATGCCCCACCGGTCGTCGGCCTGGATGGTCTCGCCCTCGGTGAGGTTGAGGCACTCGCCGATCGCGTTGAACACGTGGCCCTTGACCGCGTCGCCCACCGGCACGCTGATCGGCGCGCCGGTGTCGCGCACCTCGGTGCCGCGGACCAGGCCGTCGGTCGGCTGCATCGAGATGGCGCGGACCAGGTTGTCACCCAGGTGCTGGGCGACCTCCAGGGTCAGCGTCTTCTCACCGCCGGAGAGGGTCACGTCGACGTGCAGGGCGTTGAACAGCTCCGGCATCGCGTCGCGCGGGAACTCGGCGTCGACGACCGGGCCGATGACCCGGACCACGCGACCCGTGGCCGTCTTGGTCTCAACTGCGGATACAGTCATCACACTTCACTTCCCGACGCGGCCAGCGCGTTCGCGCCGCCGACGATCTCACTGATCTCCTGGGTGATGCCGGCCTGACGGGCCGAGTTCATCTCACGCGTGTACTTCTCGATCATCTCTTCGGCGTTGTCGGTGGCGCTCTTCATCGCCCGCCGACGGGCGGCCGACTCACTGGCCGCCGACTCCAGCAACGCCGCGTAGATCCGCGTGTTGATGTACTTCGGCAGCAGGGCGTCGAGCAGCGACTCCGGCTCCGGCTCGAACTCGTACGCCGGCAGCAGGCCCTCGGACCGGGGCCGGTCCTCGACCTGCATCGGGCCGACGATCCGGGTCACCGGGTTCTGCGTCATCAGGGACTTGAACTCGGTGTAGACGATGTGCAGTTCGTCCACGCCGAGGATCCCGTCGGCGCCGGCGTCGTTGTCGGTGTCGTCCGCGCCGGCGGTGAACGCCTTGATCAGCGTCTCACCGACCTCGCGGGCGTCCTCGAACGACGGCTGCTCCGAGAAGCCCGTCCAGCTCGCGGCGATCTCCCGGTTGCGGAACCGGTAGAACGCCACGCCCTTGCGGCCGATGACGTAGAGCACGGGCTCCTTGCCGTCGGCCCGCAGGCGGGCGATCAGCGACTCGGCGGTCCGGATCGCGTTCGAGCTGTAACCACCGGCCAGGCCCCGGTCGGCGGTGACCAGCAGGACGCCCGCCCGCCGCACCCGCTCGCGCGGGGTGAGCAGCGGGTGGTCGATCCGCGCGTTCGAGGCCAGCGCCGTCAGCACGCCGGTGATCGCCTCGGCGTACGGCAGCGACGCCGCCACCTTGGCCTGGGCCTTGGCGATGCGGCTCGTCGCGACGAGCTCCATCGCCTTGGTGATCTTCTTCATCCCCTTGGCGGAACGGATCCGCTGCCGGAGAACGCGTACCTGGGCGGCCATCGGATCAGCTCTCGGCCGGGCGGTCGGTGGTGCCGTCGCGGAAGCGGGTCACCGTCTCGCGGGTCTCCTCGCCCTCCAGCGGCTTGGCCGGCGCCTCGTTGACCCGGACCTCGTCCTCCTTGCCCAGGAAGACCTGCTTGAACTCGCTGATCGCGGAGTCGAGCGACGAGATGATCTCGTCGTCCCACTTGTTGTCGGCGATCGCGGCCAGCACGCCCTCGTGCTTGTGCCGGAGGTACTGCAGGAACTCCGACTCGAAGCGGCGGATCTCGCCGACCGGGACGTCGTCGAGCTTGCCCTCGGTGCCGGCCCAGACGGAGACGACCTGCTCGTTCACCGGGTACGGCGAGTAGTTCGGCTGCTTGAGCAGCTCGACCAGCCGGGAGCCACGGTTGAGCTGGTTCTGCGAGGCCCGGTCCAGGTCGGAGGCGAAGGCGGCGAACGCCTCCAGCTCACGGAACTGGGCCAGGTTGAGCCGCAGCGACCCGGCGACCTTCTTCATCGGCTTCACCTGCGCGGCGCCACCGACCCGGGAGACCGAGGTGCCGACGTTGATGGCCGGCCGGACGCCCTGGTTGAACAGGTCGGTCTCGAGGAAGATCTGGCCGTCGGTGATCGAGATGACGTTGGTCGGGATGAACGCCGAGATGTCGTTCGCCTTGGTCTCGATGATCGGCAGACCGGTCATCGAACCGCCGCCCAGCTCGTCGGAGAGCTTGGCGCAGCGCTCCAGCAGGCGGGAGTGCAGGTAGAAGACGTCACCCGGGTAGGCCTCACGGCCCGGCGGGCGGCGCAGCAGCAGCGACACGGCCCGGTACGCCTCGGCCTGCTTGCTCAGGTCGTCGAAGACGATCAGGACGTGCTTGCCGCCGTACATCCAGTGCTGGCCGATGGACGAGCCGGTGTAGGGCGCGAGGTACTTGAAGCCGGCCGGATCGGAGGCCGGGGAGGCGACGATGGTGGTGTATTCCATCGCGCCGGCCTCCTCCAGCGTCCCCTTGATGGAGGCGATGGTGGAGGCCTTCTGCCCGATCGCGACGTAGATGCAGCGGACCTGCTTGGTCGGGTCGCCGGAGCGCCAGTTGTCCCGCTGGTTCAGGATGGCGTCCAGCGCGACCGTGGTCTTGCCGGTCTTCCGGTCACCGATGATCAGCTGGCGCTGGCCGCGGCCGACCGGGGTCATCGCGTCGATGGCCTTGATGCCGGTCTGCAGCGGCTCGAAGACGGACTGCCGGGCCATCACGTTCGGGGCCTGCAGCTCCAGCTCGCGGTAGCCCTCGTTGGCGATGTCGCCGAGGCCGTCGATCGGATCGCCGAGCGCGTTGACCACGCGGCCGAGGAAGGCGTCGCCGACCGGCACGGAGAGCACCCGGCCGGTGCGCTTGACGCGCTGACCCTCTTCGATCCCGCCGAAGTCACCGAGGACGACGACACCGATCTCCCGGACGTCGAGGTTCAGCGCCACGCCGAGCGTGCCGTCCTCGAACTCCAGGAGCTCGTTGGTCATGGTCGAGGGGAGACCCTCGACGTGGGCGATGCCGTCACCGGCGTCGGCGACGGTGCCGACCTCCTCGCGGGAGACGTCGGCCGTGTAGGAGGAGACGTAGCGCTCCAGGGCGCCGCGGATCTCCTCCGTCGAGATGGTCAGCTCGGCCATCCTCTGCTTCCTTAAGTATCAGGGGCCCGGGATACCTAGTACCGACCGGTCCGATGGCGTCGAATCAGGGCTGCTAAGACGCTGGTCAGCGCTTCGCGAGCGCGTTGCGGGTCTCGTTGAGGCGGCGCAGGACGGTCCCGTCGTACAGGTCGGATCCGACCCGTACGCGCACTCCGCCGAGCACGTCGGGGTCGACCGTCTGCTTGACGGACACCTCCCGACCGTACATCTGGGAGAGGCGGGCGCCGAGGCGTCGCTCCTCCTCGTCGTTCAGCGGAGCCGCCACGGTCACGTACGCGACCTGACGGTCCCGCCGGTCGGCGGCCAGCTCGACCAGCCGGGTGAGCGCACCGGTGAAGGAACGTCCCCCGAAGCCCGCGAGCGCGGCCTCGACGAGGCTGACGGTGACCGGCTGGGCCTTGCCGGCGAGCAGCTGCCGGGCCAGTTCGGCCCGGCGCTCGACCGAGGCCATCGGGTCGGAGAGCGCGTTCGACAGCTCGGCGGAACCACCGACGACCTGCCCGAAGCGGAACAGCTCGTCCTCCACCTCGCCCAGGTCTCCGGACAGGTCCGCGCTGGCGAGCAGCGCTTCCACGCCGAGGCGCTCGACACCGTCGAGCAGCTCTGACGGGGCCGACCAGCGACCGGAGACCAGCGTGGTCAGCAGGTCGAGCGCGTCCGCGCCGACCTTGCCGCCCAGGATCCCGGTGAGCAGAGCGGAGCGGTCCTCACCCGAGCGCGCCGGGTCGGACAGCGCCCGGCGCAGCCGCGGCTCGCGCCGCAGCAGGGCGGCGACGGAGAGGATGTCGTCGGCGGTGGAGGCCACCGCCGACGGCTCCGCGCCGCGGACGTACGCGTCGAGGCGCTCGGCCCCGGCCCGGTACGACTCCCGGCTGGCGGCCTGCATCAGCGGGCCCCCGTGCTCTCGAGACCGCTCAGGAACCGGTCGACGGTGCCCTTGCGACGCGCCTCGTCGGCGAGCGACTCACCGACGATCTTGCTGGCCAGGTCCACCGCGATGGTGCCCACCTCGGTGCGCAGCTCGCGCACGATGGTGGCCCGCTCGGCGGCGAGCTGCTCCTTGCCGGCGGCGATGATCCGGTCGGACTCCTCACGCGCCTTGGCGAGGATGTCCTGGCGGATGCCGTCGGCGTCGGCCCGCGCGTCGTCGCGGATCTTGGCGGCGTCGGTACGCGCCTCCGCGAGCTGGGCCCGGTACTGCTCGAGCAGCTTGTTCGCCTCGGCCTGGGCCGCCTCGGCGCGCTTGATGCCACCCTCGATCGCGTCGACCCGCGCCTGGTACATCGCCTCCATGCGGGGCATGACGAACTTCAGCAGGACGAAGACGAGCAGGGCGAAGGAGATCGTTCCGACGACCATCTCCTGCCAGATCGGCAAGATCGGATTGTGCGCGCCTTCGGCGGCGAGATACATGTCAGACCTCCGGATCGGGAGAGCTCGCGTCAGCTAACGGCGAAGGCGAGCACCAGGCCGAACAGCGCCAGCGCCTCGACCAGGGCGAAGCCCAGCACCAGCCAGGTGCGGTTGTAGCCGGCCGACTCGGGCTGGCGAGCGCTCGACTGGATGTAGGCCGCGAAGACCAGGGCCACACCGATACCGGGGCCGATGGCGGCGAGGCCGTAGCCGATGGTGTTGACGTTGCCACCGATCTGGGCAAGAACGTTCATTGCAGGTATTCCTCCTAGTTCACACGTGAGGGCTCACGTGTACGCGGTCGGTACCAGATGCTTGGCCGGGCCGGGTGCCCGTCGAGCCGGATCTCAGTGCTCGTCGGCCAGCGACGTGCCGATGTAGTTGGCGCTCAGCGTGACGAAGACGTATGCCTGCAGCACCGCCACCAGCGCCTCGAAGAAGGCCATCACGATCGCCATCGCGAAGGAGAAGACCGAGGTCGCCTGGACGAAGACGCTGCTCGACCCGAGCATCACGAAGCCGCCGACGGTGAAGACCAGCAGGAGCAGGTGGCCGGCGAACATGTTGGCGAAGAGCCGCAGTGCCAGGGTGACCGGCCGGACGACGAAGTTCTGCAGGAACTCGATCGGAATCAGCAGGAAGTGCATCGGCCACGGCACGCCGGGCAGGATGAGGCTCTGCTTGAGGTACTTGCCGAGGCCGTGCTTGCGGACGCCGACGTAGTTGTACATGACGTACGAGATGGCGGCGAGCACGATCGGGAACGCGATGTGCGAGTTCGGCGAGATCTGCAGGCCGGGCACGATGCTGAAGATGTTGGTCAGCAGGATGAAGCTGAACAGCACGGTGAGGTAGGGCGCGAAGCGGATGCCCGCGTTGCCCATCTGCTCACGGGCGATGTTGTCCCGGACCAGCCCGTAGACGGCCTCGGCGGCCCACTGGCCCTTGCCCGGCACCAGCTTCGGCTTCCGGTACGCGGCCACGAAGAAGATGATCAGCAGCGCGACGGCGATCCAGATCATGATGCTGAACTTGGTGACCCAGGGGCCGGCCACGTTCGGCGGGTAGAAATCCCCGACGCTGGGGGGCCAGGGAAGGTCCTGGGCGACGACCAGCTGTCCGCTCACCGTGTCATCCTCCGCACTCAACAGACCCGCGTGTGCCGGAACTCAGGCACTGAGCCTCTTCATGATCAGGTAGATCGCCCCGGCCGCGCCGAGCATCATGCCGACGGCGACCCCGATGCCGGCTGGCAGACCGAGGAACCGTTCCGCCAACCAGCCGAGGCCACCCCACACCAGAATGCCGGCGAGCAGGTAACCCACGACGGCGCCTGCCACACCCTCCGACGAGTGCTCGTCGGACTTGTGGGAGTGGGGGTCATCGGCCATGACGTGGCGAACAATATCAGCAGCGCCGCGCGGGGATGTGCGGCACCCCCCACACTGCGGAGAGCGTGCGGGCCGTGCTGCGGGCGCGTCAACCTGGCGCCACGTTACTCCTGTCGCGCCCGTCAGGGCACCCGCCGGACCGGACACGATTCGGCGAACTCACTCGCCGTCGTCGCGACGCTCGAATGTGGGCAGCGGTGACCTCATCGCCCAGGTCAGGTGGGCGCCGGTCCACACCACCACCGCCGCGATGATCGCCACGCCCATGTCCGGCAGACCGGGCCAGCCGGTGGCCGCCACGGCGGCCATCACCACGCCCAGGATCACGATCTTGGTGGCGTAGGTGACCAGCCCGACCGACATGATCATCCGGGGGTGGATGGCGTCCGCCCAGGCCACCGAGAGGCTGGAGATCAGGTAGCTGACGATCACCAGCGCCACCCCGGCCGCGAAGCCGGCCGCCCCGGTCGGGCCGCGCAGCAGCGCCGCCGCCGGCACCCCCACCACCGCGAGGGCCGCGCACGCCAGCAACGGTAGGCGCAGGTGGTTCAGCCGGGACCGGATCGCGCCGGGCTCACCCGCCCGTGGCGCCGTCATCGGGGGTACGCCGGGAAGGCGGCGACCAGCTCGGTGACCTCGCGGGCCACCCCGGCCAGCGCGTCGGCGCCACCGGGAGCGGCCGGATCGGTGCGTACCGCGCGCCCGATCAGCCCCGCGATCCGGCGCATCTCGCCCTCCCGCATGCCCTGGGTGGTGACGCTCGGCGAGCCCACCCGGATGCCGGAGGCCACCGCCGGCGGCTGCGGGTCGTACGGGATCGCGTTCTTGTTGAGCGTGATGCCGGCGGCGTCGCAGCGGGCCTCGGCCTGGGCGCCGGTCACGCCGGTCTCGCACAGGTCGAGCAGGGCCAGGTGGGTGTCGGTGCCGCCGGAGACCGGCGGCAGCCCCTCCGCGGCCAGGCCGTCGGCGAGCGCGCGGGCGTTGGCGACGACCTGGGTGGCGTACGTGCGGAACTCGGGCTGCGCGGCCTCGCGCAGCGCGACCGCCTTGGCCGCGACGGCGTGCATCAGCGGGCCGCCCTGGGTGAACGGGAAGACCGCCTTGTCGATCCGGGCCGCCAGCGGCTCCCGGCAGAGGATCATGCCGCCGCGCGGGCCGCGCAGCACCTTGTGGGTGGTCGCGGTGACCACGTCGGCGTACGGCACCGGGGACGGGATCGCGCCGCCGGCGACCAGGCCGATGAAGTGCGCGGCGTCCACCATCAGGTACGCGTCGACCTCGTCGGCGATCTCCCGGAAGCGGGCGAAGTCGATCAGGCGCGGGTACGCGGTCGCACCGCAGATGATCATCTTCGGCCGGTGCGCGCGGGCCAGGTCGCGTACCTCGTCGTAGTCGATCGTCCCGGTGTCCCGCCGGACGGTGTAGCCGACCGGGTGGAACCACTTGCCGGAGAAGTTCACCCGGCTGCCGTGGGTCAGGTGCCCGCCGTGCGGCAGGTCCATGGCCAGCACCGTGTCACCCGGCTGCACCAGGGCAGCGTACGCGGCCAGGTTGGCGCTCGCCCCGGAGTGCGGCTGGACGTTCGCGTGCTCGGCGCCGAACAGCTCCTTCGCCCGGGAGACGGCCAGTTCCTCGGCCCGGTCCACCTCGGCGCAGCCGCCGTAGTAGCGCCGCCCCGGGTAGCCCTCGGCGTACTTGTTGGTGAGCGTGGAACCCAGCGCGGCCAGCACCGCGGGCGAGGTGAGGTTCTCGCTGGCGATCAGTTGCAGGCCGCCGCGCAGCCGGTCCAGCTCGCCCAGCACCACCTCGGCGATCTCCGGATCGACGGTACTGAGCTGCTGGAAGTCCGGTCCCCAGAAGGTGTCCCTCGCGTTCTCCACAGCAGAGGAGTCTACGGAGCCGCACACTGGATGCCGTGAGATGCCTCGTCACCGGCGCTACCGGCTACATCGGCGGGCGCCTCGCGCCCCGGCTGCTGTCCGAGGGGCACACCGTACGCTGCCTGGCCCGCACCGCCGGGCGGCTGCGGGACGTGCCGTGGGCGGCCGAGGCGGAGGTCGTCGAGGGCGACCTCCGGCGGCCGGAGACGTTGCCGGCCGTGTTCGCGGGCATCGAGGTCGCGTACTACCTGGTGCACTCGCTGGGCCAGCGTGGTTTCGAGGCGGCCGACCGGGAGGCGGCGACGAACTTCGCCGAGGCGGCGGGCGCCGCGGGCGTACGCCGGATCGTGTATCTCGGCGGGCCGGAGCCGGCCGAGCGCGAGGGCCTGCCCTCGGCGCACCTGCGTTCCCGGGCGGAGGTCGCGCGGATCCTGCTGGACGGCGGCGTGCCCGCAGCGGTGCTGCGCGCCGCCGTGATCATCGGATCCGGTTCGGCGTCGTTCGAGATGCTGCGCTACCTGACCGAGCGGCTCCCGGCGATGGTCACCCCGCGCTGGGTACGCAACCGGATCCAGCCGATCGCGGTCCGGGACGTGCTGCGCTACCTGGCCGGCTGCGCGCACCTGCCGGCCGACGTCAACCGGGCCTTCGACATCGGCGGCCCGGACGTGCTGACCTTCACCGAGATGATGCAGCGCTACGCCCGGGTGGCCGGGCTGCGGCCCCGGGTCATCCTGCCGGTACGCCCGCTCACCCCGTCGCTCTCCTCGCACTGGGTCGGCCTGATCACCCCGGTGCCGAACGCGATCGCCCGGCCGCTGGTGGAGAGCCTGGTGCACGAGGCGGTGGCGCACGAGCACGACATCGCCCGGTACGTGCCGGACCCGCCGGAGGGGCTGACCGGCTTCGACCAGGCGGTCGCGCTGGCGCTGAGCAAGGTGCGCGACGCACAGGTGGAGACGCGCTGGTCGAACGCGAGCGGGCCGGACGCGCCCGCCGAGCCGCTGCCGTCGGACCCGCACTGGTCCGGCGGCACCGCGTACACCGATCTGCGGGAGCGGGCGGTGGACGCGCCGCCGGAGGCGCTGTGGCGGGTCATCGAGGGCGTCGGCGGCGAGCACGGCTGGTACTCGTTCCCGCTGGCCTGGTCGGTGCGCGGCTGGATGGACCGGCTGGTCGGCGGCGTCGGGCTGCGCCGGGGACGGCGCGACCCGCACCGGCTCCAGGTCGGCGAGGCGCTGGACTTCTGGCGGGTCGAGGAGATCGTCCCGGGTGAGCTGCTGCGGCTGCGCGCCGAGATGCGGCTGCCCGGGCGGGCCTGGCTGGAGATGCGCGCCGAGCCCGACGAGGACGGCCGCAGCCGCTACGTCCAGCGCGCCGTGTTCCTCCCGCACGGCTTGCCCGGCCACCTCTACTGGGCCTCGGTGGCCCCGTTCCACGCGGTCGTCTTCGGCGGCATGGCCCGCAACATAGCCCGAGGCGCCGAACACCCCGGCTGACCGCCCCGCCCGGTGGGGCGGCGGGGTCAGTTGCCGGTTCGGGGGCTGGTGTGCTGGAAGGCTACGGCCTGGCCGGGCGGGACGAAGTCGCGTACCGGCTCGTCGCGCAGCGACCACGCGAGGATGCGGCCCACGGCGGCGATCTGCCGCTTCTGCACGCCGCCGCCGACCGCGTCCCGGGGGTCGTCCGGGTTCGCGGCGATCGTCGCCACCGAGAGCTGCGGGGTGAACGCGACGACCGTCTCGGTGGCGTTCCGCTCCGAGCTGCCGGTCTTGCCCGCCACCGGCCGGCGCAGGCCGGGGGCCAGTTCCTCGGCCGTGCCGCCGTCGCAGCGCCGGTACATGGACTGGTCGCCGACCGGGCAGCGGCTGGCGTCGGCCGCCGCGCGGGCGACCTCGGTGTCGAGCACCTGCCGGCAGTCGGTGTTCCCGGCGGCCACCCTCCGTCCGGCCGGGTCGGTGATCGAGGTGACCGGCGTGGGCCGGCACCAGGTGCCCTCGGCGGCCACCGCGGCGTACGCGCCGGCCAGGTCCAGCGGCGTGGTGGCGGAGACGCCGAGCGTGAACGGTCCCCAGCTCTCGGCGCCCTCGCGGGCCATCTCGGCGTCGGCCGGGGCGCGGAACACGATGCCCAGCCGCTGGGCCATCTCGACCACCCGGTCCGCGCCGACGCGCTCGGTCAGCCACGCGAAGTACGTGTTCACCGAGCGGCCGAACGCGTCCCACATGTCCCGGTCGCCGTCCATCCAGTAGGTGTTGGCGTTCGCCGGGCACCACCGGCCGCCGCAGCTCGCCGGGCCGGCGCCGACCGGGTACTGCGTCACGTAGACGCGCGGCGCGTCGAACTCGGTGTCCAGCGGCAGCCCGGACTCCAGCGCGGCCAGCAGCGCGAACAGCTTGAACGTGGAGCCCGCCTGGTAGCCGGTGATGCCGCCACCGCCGGCCACGAGCTGGTTGACCGTGTTCGGGTAGTTCTGCTGCCCGTCCGGGTTGGCGGTCGTGCCGTAGGTGCGGTTCACCGCCATCGCCAGCACCCGGCCGGTGCCCGGCTGCACGACGGCGGTCGGCGCCGCCCGCGCGATCGTCTCCGGGTAGATCTCCCGCACCTGCTCGCTCGCCTTGGCCTGCACGTCCGGGTCGAGCGAGGACACGATCTTCCAGCCGCCGCGGCGCAACGTCCGCTGCCGCTCGTCGACGTTCTCGCCGAACGCCGGCTGGGCGTTCCACCACTGGGTGAACCAGTCGCAGAAGAAGCCCCAGTCGTTGTGGTCGGCGGGCACCGCGGCGCAGTCGTTCGGCGTGGCGTTGGGCTTGAGGGCCAGCTCCGTGGCCTTCGCCGCCTCGGCGTCGGCCGCGGTCACCCGTCCGGTCTCCACCATCCGGTCCAGCACGTACGCCCGGCGCTGCCGGGCCGCGCCGGCGTCCCCGTTGATCGGGTCGTCGGCCGGGGACCGGACCAGCCCGGCGAGCAGCGCGGCCTTGGCCAGCGTGAGCCGGTCCGGTGTGGTGGAGAAGTAGCGCTTGCTGGCGGCGGCGATGCCGTACGCCCCGGCGCCGAAGTACGCGATGTTCAGGTAGCGCCCGAGGATCTCGTCCTTGCCGATCTGCCGTTCCAGCGTCAGCGCGTACCGCATCTCGCGGATCTTGCGCCCGACGGTGATCTCGGTGGCGGCGGCGCGCTGCTCCTCGGTCAGGCGGGGGTCACCGGCCAGCGCGTTGCGCACGTACTGCATGGTCAGCGTGGAGGCGCCCTGGCGGGTGCCCTCGCGGCGGTTGGCCGTGAACGCCCGCGCCACGCCGCGCACGTCGACGCCGTGGTGCTCGTAGAAGCGCACGTCCTCGGCGGCCACGATGGCGTCGCGCATCACCGGTGCCACCTCGCCGACCGGCACGTCCACCCGGTCCTCGACGTAGAACGAGGTGATCAGCGTCCGCCCGTCGTTGGCGTACAGGTTGGAGCGCTGCGCGGGCTGCGGCGTCTTGAGCGCCTCCGGCAGCGCCGTGTACGGCATCAGGTTCTTCACGCCGAGCCCGAAGACCAGCGCGGCCGGCAGTGCGGCGGCGGCCAGTGCCAGTCCGGCGAGCACGCCGGCGAGCACAACGGTGAACAGCTTGTCGAGATAGGCCCGGTTCATCAGCTCTCCCCGCAGGAGCCGGCCGTACGGACCCGTTCAGAATGACCGGAATGCCCGCTTTCGCCGACACCTTCCGCGAAATGCGCAGGAAGTTCGCGAGAAAGGATGAATCTCAGGGCAGCAGCGCGGCAGCCAGCGGCTGCACCGTCTCCTCGATCTCGTCCGCGACCCGGCTGAAGCACTGGTCGCCCCGGCCCCACGGGTCGTCCAGGTCGTCGGTGGGCAGCGCGGTGGCGTTCTGCCGGGCCGCGTCGGCGGCCGCGACGAGGGCGACGCCGCGCGCGTACACGGCGTCCGGCGTCGGCTCGGCCGGCGGCAGGGCGGACCGGTCCAGCCCGCCGAGCAGGCGGCCGAACTCACCGAGGACGAACGTGCGCGCGGCGGCGTCCGGCCGCAACGCCACCACGTACTCCTGCTGGTCGGCGGTGGCGGTGAGCACCAGGTCGGCGGCGTCGATCAGGTCGGAGCGCAGCCGCCGGGCGGCGAACCCCTCGGTGTCACCGCCGCGCGAGAGCACCTGCCGGGCGGCGGGCGGGTTCATCTCCTCGCCCGCGTGCCAGCCGCCGGTGCCGGCGCTGTGGCTGTGCACGAGCGCGTCCGACCCGGCCGGGTCGACGTCGAGGCGGGCCAGCCGCTCCCGGATCGCGAGCAGCAGCAGCCGCTCGGCCATCGGCGACCGGCAGATGTTGCCCATGCAGACGTGCAGGACGGTGAAGGGCGGCACTCAGACCCCCCGCTCGTCGAGGATGTCCGGCACGACCTCCCGCAGCTTCACCAGCGTCACCGCGCCCTCGCGCAGCACCCGCGGCACGTCGCCGGTCAGGTCGACGATGGTGCTCGGCACCGGGTCCACCGCCGGCCCGGCCTCCAGGTACGCCCGGACGCCGTAGCCGAGCTGGTCGCGCGCCTCCTCGGCGGTGAGCGCGGCGGGCTGGCCGATCTTGTTGGCCGAGGCGACCGCCATCGGCCCGGTCTCCCGCAGCACCTCCAGCGCGACCGGGTGCAGCGGCATCCGCACCGCCACCGTGCCGCTGTTGTCGCCCAGGTCCCAGGCCAGGCTCGGCGAGTGCTCCACCACGATGGTCAGCGCGCCGGGCCAGAACGCCTCGACCAGGTCGCGGGCCGCGCCGGGCAGCGAGAAGACCAGGCCGTCGAGCGTGTGCCGGGAACCGATTAGCACCGGGGGCGCCTGCCGGGCGCCGCCCTTGGTGTCCGCCAGGGCCTTCACCGCGTACGGGGTGAAGGCGTCCGCCCCGATGCCGTAGACCGTGTCGGTCGGCAGGACGACGAGTTCCCCGTTCTTGACCGCCTCGATGGCAGCGGCGATGCCGCGGTCCCGGTCGGCGGGCGACCGACAGTCGTAGAGCATCACGAGGAGTCAGTCTGCCACGCCGGGGCCGGGTCGTCGTGGGTGCCGTCCGCCCGCCGGGACGCGCTCGCCCAGCGGGGCCGCCCGGCGAGGTCCCGGTGTTCCGCGACGTGGTCGTAGCGTCCGTCTGCGCGCAGCAGCGCCGGCACCGCCGCCGCGTGCGTGTCGTCGTGCTCGATGCCGATCGCGCCGCCCGGGCGCAGCAGCACGGCGGCCCGGCCGACCACCGGCCGGATCACGTCCAGTCCGTCCGCGCCGCCGAACACCGCCTCGTCCGGGTCGTGCCCGGCCACCTCCGGCGGCACCGGGACCGACCTCGGCACGTACGGCGGGTTGCAGAGCAGCACGTCGACCCGTCCGGCCAGGTCGGCCAGCAGGTCCGGATCGGTCACGTCGGCGGACACCACCTCGATCGGCCGGTCCCCGGCGGCGGCCCGGCCGGCCGCGTTGCGCCGCAGCCACGCCAGCGCGGCCGGGGACCGTTCCACCGCCACCACCCGGGCCCCCGGCACCTCCTGCGCGACCGCGAGGGCGATCGCGCCGGAACCGCTGCACAGGTCGACCACGAGCGGCTCGGCGTACTCCCGGGCCCGCTCGATCCCCCAGCCGGCCAGCAGCTCGGTCTCCGGCCGGGGCACGAACACGCCCGGCCCGACGGCCAGCTCCAGGTGCCGGAAACCGGCCGAGCCGAGCAGGTGCTGCAACGGCTCCCGGGTCACCCGCCGCCCGACGAGCGCGTCCAGGCGGTCGCGCTGCGCCGGGGTGAAGCCGTCGGCGAGCGCCAGCCGGCCACGCGGCACCTGAAGGACGTACGCGGCGAGCTGCTCGGCCTCGGCGCGGGGCGCCTCGACGCCCGCCGCGGCGAGCGCGCGCGCCACCCGGGCGATCACCAGCGAGGGGCGTTCGCGTTCTGTCCCTTCGGACGGGTGTTGCGGGAGTGCGGTCACGCAATAATCATGAGGCGTCCCGGCCCGCCTCACGAGCGGGTGCGTCCGGGCGCACACCGCAGGGAGGTCGCGAGTGGGCTGGCTCGACCAGGTCGAGGACCAGGTTGACGCTCTCCGACGCGCTCGGTCACTCCAGGAGGCCAGCCGGTCCGCGGAGGCGTGCGCCCTGCTCGACCGCGTCATCCGCACCACCGACGACCCGTACGCCCGCGCCGACGCGCTGGTGCAACGCCTGTCCGCGCTGATCAATCTCGGCCGCACCGCCGAGTTCACCCGGGCCGTCGAGGACGCCTCCGCCGCCGTGCGCGACCTGACCGAGCCCTACCTGCACGGGCACCTCAACGCGCTGGCCGCGCTCGCCGCCCACCACCAGGGCGCGCTGGACAGGTGCGTGATGCACCTGGTCCGGGCCGCCCGCGCGCTCGGCGCCGACGACACCCCCGACCGGGACACCGCCTGGGGCTGGCACGACCTGGCGATGGCGTACTCGTACCTCAGCTTCCACGGCCACGCGCTCGGCGCGATCGAGCGCGCCCGGGAGGTCGGGCTCAGCGTCGGCATCCCCGAGGAGACGTTCGCCGCGCCCGGGATCCGGCTGCGCAACGCGGTCGCGCTCGACCACAACGGCGACAGCGACGGCTGCCTGCGGGTGCTCCGCGACGTCGCCGGTGACCTGGCCCGGTTCCTGCGTGGCGGGGGTGCCGGCAACCTGCGCCCGAGCAGCGTGACCGCGTACGGCTACGCCGCCGCCCGCCGGGCCGCGCTCGGCGACCGGGTGGAGTCCGCCGGGGACGCCGACCCGACCCGGCTGCTCGGCCACGGCGGTGACAGCGCCCGCGCCCGCGACCTGCGCCAGCTCGGTCAGGTCTGCCTCGCGGTGGCCGCCGGCCGCCCGATCGAGGCGGTCACCCGGCTGGACTCGCTGCGGGTCTCCGACGAGACGCTCGGCGCGGCCGAGGCGCCCCGGCTGCGCAGCGTCGCGCTGGCCCGGGCCGGTGACCACGCGGGCGCGCACCGGGCCGACCGGCACGCGTTCCGGCTGGCGGCGCGGCGCAGCGACCGGCTGCGGGACGTCTACATCGACGGCATCGCCGCCCGGATCGACCACGAGGAGATGCGCCGCGAGGCGGCCCGGTACGAGGGCGAGGCGCTCACCGACCCGCTCACCGGCCTGCCCAACCGGCGCCGGCTGGAGCGCTACCTGGGTGCCGTGGTGTCCCGGGGCGAGCGGGTGGTGATCGGCGTCTGCGACCTCGACGGGTTCAAGGCGGTGAACACCCGGCACGGCCACCACTCCGGGGATCTGGTGCTGCAACGGATCGCCGGGGTGATCAACCGGGTGATGCGGCGGGGCGACTTCGTGGCGCGCTACGGCGGCGACGAGTTCGTCGTGGTGCTGCCCGACACCGGCATGGCGGAGGCGGTCGAGGTGGCCCGCCGGATCGAGGCGGCCGTCCGCACCGAGGACTGGGAGTCCCTGGTCCCGGGCACGCCGGTCGGGGTGACGATCGGCTTCGCCGAGGTCGACGGCAGCACCACTGTGAGCGTCCGGGAGGCGCTGGGCGCCGCGTTCGAGCTGGCCGACCGGGAGATGCTGCACGCCAAGGCGCGGCTGCGGGCGAGCTGAGCGGTAAGGAGGGGGCCCTTGTTAACGCCTCCGGTAGAGGAAGGGCCCCCGCTTAACACCCCCGGCGGTCAGCGGCGGGACAGTTCGGTCTCGCCGGCCAGCCGGGCCGCGCGGTCCGCCTCGGCCAGTGCGTCGAGCACCCCGTCCAGCTCGCCGGCCAGCGCCAGGTCGAGGTTGTACGCGGTGTAGCCGATGCGGTGGTCGGTGATCCGGTTCTGCGGGAAGTTGTAGGTGCGGATCCGCTCGGACCGGTCCACGGTGCGGACCTGCGCCTTGCGGGCGTCCGACGCCGCCGCGTCCGCCTGCTCCTGGGCGGCGGCCAGCAGCCGGGCGCGCAGGATACGCATGGCCTGCTCCCGGTTCTGCAACTGCGACTTCTCGTTCTGGCAGGAGACCACGATGCCGGTCGGCACGTGGGTGATCCGTACTGCCGAGTCGGTGGTGTTCACCGACTGCCCACCGGGGCCGGACGAGCGAAACACGTCGATACGCAGCTCGTTCGGGTCGATGGTGACGTCGACGTCCTCCGCCTCCGGCAGCACCAGCACGCCGGCGGCGCTGGTGTGGATGCGGCCCTGCGACTCGGTGACCGGGACGCGCTGCACCCGGTGCACGCCGCCCTCCCACTTGAGCCGGGACCAGACGCCGTTGCCGCCCTCCGGCACGCCCTTGCTCTTGATCGCCAGCGAGACGTCCTTGACGCCGCCGAGGTCGGAGTCCTGCGCGTCGATCACCTCGGTGACCCAGCCGTGCCGCTCGGCGTACCGGGTGTACATCCGCAGCAGGTCACCGGCGAACAGCGCGGACTCCTCACCGCCCTCGCCGGCCTTGATCTCGACGATGACGTCCTTGGCGTCGTGCGGGTCGCGCGGGATGAGCAGTTCCGCGAGCCGTTCCTCAAGGGCCGGCAGGGAGGCGGCGATGCTGTCCGCCTCGGCGGCGAACGTCGCGTCCTCGGCGGCCAGTTCCCGGGCGGCGGCCAGGTCGGCGCGGGCCTGCTCCAGCTCACCGGCCGCCTTGTGCAGCGGGACCAGTTCGGCGTACCGACGGCCGACCCGCCGGGCGGTGCCCTGGTCGGCGTGGATGGCCGGGTCGGCCAGCCGCCGCTCCAGCTCGGCGTACTCGTCGAGGAGGGCGGCCAGGCGCTCACTGCTCATGCTGCGGATGCTCCTTGGAGACGAAAACCGGCGCAAACGGACGAACGCCCGTGCCCGGCAGGAGCCGGACACGGGCGTCGTCGACGGAGCTACTTGGCCTTCTTGGCCTGAACCTTGGCGTACTTCTGCTGGAACTTCGCGACCCGGCCGGCGGTGTCCAGCACGCGCTGCTTACCGGTGTAGAACGGGTGGCAGGCGCTGCAGGTCTCGACGCTGATGGCGCCGCCCTTGGCGGTGCTGCGGGTCGTGAAGGTGTTGCCGCAGGAGCAGCGGACCTCGGTGGTCACGTACTCCGGGTGGATGTTGGGCTTCATGTCGCCTCGGTCCTTTCGTCGGTGGTCGCCGGGTCGCCGTCGCTGCTCCCCGTCGTCACGACGGGCTCGGGCGTGAACCGGAACCGGTGGCCGATTGACCAGTCTGCCACGGGCGTCTTCCACCCGGCACAGGAGGTCCGCCACCCCCAACGCCGGCCCACCCGTCAGCATTCCCAGCCCCACCCCACCCACTCCCCCACCGGCCCGCCCTCCAGGCCGCCCTCACCCCGGCGGAGGGCGGGGGTCAGCGGGTCGTGGTCACGTGCGCCTCGGCCTTCACGCCGTTCACCGTCAGCGTCAGCTGCACCTGGGCGCCGGGGCGCACGGCGGTCAGCGTGCCGGTGGCCGGGTCGAAGCGGGCGGCGTGCCAGGGGCGTACGCCCGTCGCGCCGCCGATGTGCAGGTTCGGCGAGCCGGACCAGTCGGCGCTGACCGGCGCGGCCACCGGCACCTGCCGGCCGCTGGGCTGGGTGAGCGTGGCCGTGACGTCCACAGGCGCTCCCCGGCGCACCTCGGCGGGCGCGGTCACTGCGAGCCGGTCGACGTGGGCGTGCATCTCCGCGCTCACCCACCGCGGCCCCTCCGCCAGCGGGTCACGGCGGGCCCGCTCGGTCTCCCCCGGCGTCACCGGATCCACGCCGAACTCGGTCCAGCCGGTGAACCCGCCGAGCGCCGCCGGGGTGGACGGATCCTTGCCCGAGTTGCCGTTGATCACGTACGGCACGCCGTCCACCCGGTCGGCGTGGAACGTGCCGACGTGGCCGTTGACCATCAGCGCGCCCTTGCCGGTGCGGTGCTGGAAGTCGGCCAGCCACTGCTCGACCAGTGCCGCCTCCTTGCGGTCGCCGAGCTGGCTGGCCTCAGCCGGGCTCGGGTCGCGCGGCGGGTGGTGGAAGAACACCGCCACCGAACCGACCGAGCGGTCGGCGGCGGCCTGATCGAGCGTACGGCGCAGCAGCTCCACCTGGTCGAACCCGCCTCCGCGCAGCGACCCGGTGGCGGTGCTGAGCGTGACCAACCGGGTGCCCCGGTGGTCGAAGACGCGCGAGGTGTCCCCGAAGACGCTGCGGAAGTTGTCGATCGGTGCGCCCATGATCTCGTGGTTGCCCGGCACGTAGTGGTAGGGCACCTCGCCGCCCAGTTCCTCGTCCAGGATGCGCTTGGCCAGGGCGAAGTCCGCCGGGTAGGCGGTGTCCACGAAGTCACCGTTGATGATCAGGAAGTCCGGCCGGGCGGCGCGGACCTCGCGCAGCGTACGGCGGGCCTGGGCGACCAGGTCGCTGTCCGGGTTCGCGGCGACGAACTGGGCGTCGGAGAGCACCGCGAAGCGCCAGGGCGCCCCGTCCACCGTGCCGTCGCGCACCACCACCCGGTCGGTGCGGTTCGGCTCCGGCGGCGCCTGCACGTCCGGCGGTACCCGGGCCACCAGGTCGTCGATCACCACCTCGCTGCGGTACTGCTCGGCCGGGTCGGTCTCGGCCACGTAGAACCGGCGCACCCGCACCGGGTACTGCACGCCCGGCGGTACGGCGAACTCGACGTAGCGCCAGCCGGTCCAGTCCAGGTACGGGCCGCGCAGCACGAACTGGGTGTCCTGCGCGTCGTGCAGGTGCAGGCTGGGCCACTCGCCGGTGCCGTTGGCCTTGATCCACATACCGAACGCCTGCGGCTGGCCGGGGACGTCGATCCAGGCGGGCGGGTCGGCGTACGCGGCCCGGGTGCCGGTGGACTGGCTGAAGTCGTACGACATCCGCAGCCCGCCGCCGGTGTGCCCCTCGGCCGGGGCGACCGACCCGGAGGCGCGGGCCTGGCTGAACTTCCAGGCCGCCGCGTCGTCGAATCCGGCCACCGGCACGTCGGTGAGCCCGACCGTCACCGGCAGGACCGTGCTGCGGTTGCCGACCCGCGCGGTGACCAGCGCCGAGCCGGTCGCGGCGAGCGCCTTGACGGACAGGTTGCCGTCGGCGGTGGGGGTGACGGAGAGCAGGTCGCTGTCGTACTCCAGCGTCAGGTCGGCCGGCTCGATCGGTGCGGTGTTGCCCTCGGCGTCGTAGCCGACGACGCCGAACAGGCCGCTGTCACCGGCCCGGTCCAGGCCGACCCGGTCGACGGTGCCGTCGATGCGCGCCAGCGGACCGAGCACGGTCAGCTCGATCGTGCCCCGGGCCCGGCCGCGGGCGGCCGTGACCGTGCTGCGGCCGGGGACGGCGGCCCGGAACACGCCGTCGCCGTCCACCCGGCCGTGGGTGGCGTGCCAGCGCGGCTCGCCGGCGGCCGGGCCGTACGTCTCGTCGTATCCGGCCGCGGTGAGCCGGCGGGTGAGGCCGGGGAAGACCCGGTCCGGCCGGCCGCCGCGCACCGGCGCGACGCCGGGTGCGGCGGTCGGGTCGCTGGCGGTCTCCAGCCAGTAGCCGGTGAGCCGGCCGCTGCCCTTCGGGGCGTAGACGGCGAGCCCGTTGGGCACCGGCCGCTCGCTGCCGTCGGACGGGCTGTTCTCCACCTGGACCGTGGCCGCGCCCGGCTCCCGGGCCAGCAGCGTGGAGGAGCCGCCGCCGTCGAGGTTGAGCGCGTTCGCGGCGCCCAGCTCGGCCATCATGCGGCCCATCTCGGTCTGGGTGACGCCCCGGCTGTCCACCTGCCGGCCGTCCACCGTCAGCATGATCATCTTGCGGCCGTCGGCGGAGAAGCCGACAGCCGTCCGCGGGGCAAGCGACTGGTCGGCGATGGCCTGCACGACGCCGTCGCGGACGAGCACGTTGCCGCCGCCCACCGCGGCGCGCAGGTCGCCGCCGTCGGAGGCCCGCGGCCGCCAGGTCAGGTCCACCGCGTCGCCGGGACGCAGCGCGGCGAGCGCGTCGGCGCCGGCCTCCCGGCCGAGCAGCACGGTGCTGCCGGCCGGGATCGGCCCCTCGCCCGCCGTGGTGGCCACGCTCGCCACGCGGCCGCCGGTCACCGTCACCTCGACCGTGCGGGCCGCGCCCTCCACCGCCCGCTTGCGGGTGTACGAGCCCCAGAGCGGCGTGAACACGCCCACGCCGTCGCGCTGCACCATGTTGTTGAACTGGGTGAGCGGCACCGGCCCGGCGGGCAGCGTCGCGTTGCCCTCGAAGCCGACCTGGACCACCCGGCCGATGCCCTGGGCACTGATCCCGACGGCGTTGGGGTGCCCAGCGACGGCCGACTGCACCAGTTCGCCGGAGCGGACGCCGACGCCCTGGGCGGCTCCGGAGTTGTTGATGTCGAAGAAGTCGCCGTTCACCGCCGCGACGGCCCGGGACCGGTCCACCGCGGCGCGCAGCGGCTCGTCCTTGGTGACCTCGCCGGAGTTCACGTAGTCCACGGTCAGCCCGCCGGCCAAATCGGCGGTGAGGGCGTCGGCGCGCAGCCAGCCGGCCGCGTCGTACCTGTCGAAGGAGGTCAGGTCGAGGCCGGGCGCGACCGGCCGGGTGGTCTTGGCGGTCTCCAGGCCGCCGGCCGGCTCCACACCGGCGAGCGCGACGGCGGAGTCGGGACGGGACGAGGCGCGTGGCGCGTCCTCGGCGGCGGTGGCGGTGGCGGTGGCGGCCGACGGCGCGACAGCCGACGGTGCGGCGGTGGCGGCGGACGGCGCCGGCGCGGTGATGGTCAGCAACGGCGTCAGCAGCAGGACGCCGGCGAGGTGGGCGGGTCGACTGCGGGTTCGCATGGACGACAGTCAACCCGACGGTGAACAGAAGTTTCAATACCTCTCGGCTTAACCGTAGAAAAACTTCACGGTCGGCCGCCCGGTACGCGACGAGGGGCACGGCCGTAGCGGCCGTGCCCCTCGTTCGCCGGATCCGTCAGCTCACTCGCCCGGAGTGGACTTCGCGATCTGCATCAGGAACTCGATGTTGGTGCGGGACTGCTTGAGCCGGTCCAGCAGGAGGTCGAGTGCCGCCTGCGAGTCCAGCGAGTGCAGCACCTTGCGGAGCTTGTGGATGATCGCCAGCTCCTCCGGCGCGAGCAGGACCTCCTCCTTGCGGGTGCCGGAGGGGTTGATGTCGATCGCCGGGAAGACCCGCTTGTCGGCGATCTTCCGGTCCAGCTTCAGCTCGGCGTTACCCGTGCCCTTGAACTCCTCGAAGATGACCGTGTCCGCCATGGACCCGGTCTCCACCAGCGCGGTGGCGAGAATGGTCAGCGAACCGCCGTTCTCGATGTTGCGCGCCGCGCCGAGGAAGCGCTTGGGCGGGTAGAGCGCGGTGGAGTCGATACCACCCGACATGATCCGGCCGCTGGCCGGCGCCGCCAGGTTGTACGACCGCCCGAGGCGGGTCACCGAGTCGAGCAGCACGACCACGTCGTGCCCCAGCTCGACCAGGCGCTTCGCCCGCTCGATCGCCAGCTCCGCGACGGTGGTGTGGTCCTGCGGCGGACGGTCGAACGTGGCCGCGATGACCTCGCCCTTCACCGACCGCTGCATGTCGGTGACCTCTTCCGGCCGCTCGTCCACCAGCACCACCATCAGGTGGCACTCCGGGTTGTTGCGGGTGATCGCGTTCGCGATCGCCTGCAGCACCATCGTCTTACCGGCCTTCGGCGGCGACACGATGAGCGCCCGCTGGCCCTTGCCGATCGGCATGACCAGGTCGATCACCCGGGTGGTGAGGATGTGCGGCTCGGTCTCCAGCCGCAGGCGCTCCTGCGGGTAGAGCGGGGTGAGCTTGTAGAACTCCGGCCGGCGCTTCGCCTCGTCCGGCTCCATCCCGTTGATGGTGTCCAGCCGGACCAGCGGGTTGTACTTGTCGCGCCGCTGCTCACCGTCCCGCGCGGCCCGCACGGCGCCGGTGATCGCGTCACCGCGGCGCAGGCCGTACTTCTTGATCTGGGACATCGAGACGTACACGTCGTTCGGGCCGGCCAGGTAGCCGGTGGTCCGGACGAAGGCGTAGTTGTCGAGGACGTCGATGATGCCGGCGACCGGGACGAGCACGTCGTCCTCGCCGACCTGCGGCTCGCGGCCGCCACCGCTGTCGCCCTCGCCCCGCTCGCCGCGGCCGCGACGACGGTCCCGGAACCGGCTGCGCCGGCCCCGCCGGCCGCCGCCCTCGTCGTCGTCGCCGTCGTTGTCCCGCTCGGCGCGCTGACCACGGTCGTTGCGGTCACCCCGGTCGTTGCGGTCGCCGCCCCGGTCACCGCGCTCGTTGCGGTCACCGCGCTCGGTGCGCTCGCCCCGGTCGGACCGCTCGTTGCGGTCGCCACGCTCGGCCCGGTCGCCACGCTCGGCCCGGTCACCACGGTCGTTGCGCTCGGCCCGCTCGCCGCCGCGCTCGCCACGGTCGGCCCGCTCGCCGCCACGCTCGCCGCGCTCACGGCCCCGGCCCTCGTTGCGCTCACCGCGCTCGGCCCGCTCGCCGCCACGCTCGGCCCGCTCGCCGGTCTCGGCGGGCGCCTCCTCGGCGCGCGTCGTCTCGGCCGGCCGCGCCTCGGCCGCCGGCGTCTCGGCCGGTCGCGCCTCGGTGGTCGCGGCGGCGGCCCGGCTGCGGCGACCACGGGTACGACCCTCGGTCACCTCGGCGGCCGGCGCCTGCCCGGCGGGGCGTGCCTCGGCCCGCTCCTCACGGACCTCCGCGTGCACCTCCTCACGGGCGGGAGCGGACGCAGCCGCCACCTCGGCTCGCGGTCGAGGGGTTCCGGCCGCGGCGCCGCCCTGCTGCCGCTCGGTGATGGCACTGATCAGCTCGCCCTTGCGCATGCGAGCGGTACCAGAGATGCCGAGCGACGCGGCCAGGCTCTGGAGCTCCGGCAGCAGCATCGCCGACAGACCGGTGCCGCTCCGCCGGCGGCGCGTGGGGGCGGCGGTGGTGGTGGCATCGCCAGCGACGTTGGAAACATCCGACGTCACGTCGGTGGTGTCGCTCAATGGATTCCTTCCCTCGATAGGCCGGGGCTGCCCGGAGTCGTGGAACCAGGTGGCCGGGCGGCCTCGGTGCACCCGCCTCGCATGGACGCGTCGCGGGAGTCTGTGACACAGCAGCCGGTGGTTTCCCGACTCACCACCATCGGTGAGCAGGTCTCGCCGTCTGCGGCGACCTGTGGAAACTGCGGTGCGGCGTGGGCCTTGAGCAGGGGTGACGGGCTACCGCCGAGAGCTTCGGGGGTGCGCCGAACCGCAGGAAGATCGCATGCTTCGCGGCTGTGCTAGGTCTAGAGCGTAATCGCCTTGTCCGACCTGCGGCAACAGGGCCCCGCTCGGCGTGTCAAAGTCTACCCCGGATGACCCGGGCACCGCTGACATCTATCGGCAACTCCCACCGGCGCCAATCTGTTCCCGCCTGGAATCCCGCCGGAACCTCGGTGAGCGCCAGCACCGTCGGACCCGCCCCACTGACCACAGCCGCCACATCCGCCGCACGCAGCGCGGCGACGAGCGCCGCCGTGGCGGGCATCCCCGGCGCCCGCTGGTCCTGGTGCAGCCGGTCGACGGTGGCGGGCAGCAGCAGCGCGGGATCGGCCGTCAGCGCGTGCACCAGCAGGGCCGCCCGGCCCGCGTTGAACGCCGCGTCGGCGTGCGGCACGGTGGCCGGCAACGCCGCCCGGGCCACCGAGGTCAGGCCGCGCTCGGCGGGCACGAAGACGGTCGGGCACACCGCCGGCGCCACCGGCAACGAGACCGCCCGCGCGCCGCCCGGTTCCGTCCAGGCGATCGTGAAGCCGCCGAGCAGGCAGGGCGCGACGTTGTCCGGGTGCCCCTCCAGCTCGGCCGCCAGCCGCAGCGCGGCGTCGTCGTCCATCCGCCGGTCGCCGTCGGCCACCAGCGCGCGGGCCGCCAGCACCCCGGCCACGATCGCCGCCGACGACGAGCCGAGCCCCCGGGCCTGCGGGATGCGGTTGACGCACTCCAGCGCCAGGCCGGCCGGCTGCGCGCCGAGCACGTCGAAGGCGGCCCGCATGGCGGTGACGATCAGGTGCCGCTCGTCCGGCGGCAGCTCGCCCGCGCCCTCGCCGGTGACCGAAACCCGTACGCCGCCGTCGGTCACCTCGGCCGTGACGTCGTCGTGGCGGCCGAGGGCCAGCCCGAGCGCGTCGAAGCCGGGGCCCAGGTTGGCGCTGGTCGCGGGCACCCGGACCCGCACCGGGCCGGGGGTGAATGTGGTCGGCACCGGCTCATGCTAGGACGTCACCCCGACAGCCCGGCCGGACCGCCCGGAGCGTGGGACCGGCGTGTCAGGCGGCGCGCCCGGGGGACGGCGCGTCACCCGGGTCGGTGAGCGAGAGCCGCCGGGTGGCGAACCGCCAGCCGATCGCGTACACCACAGTGACCAGGCCACAGCCGGCCAGCACGGTGCGCTCGTCCACCCGGTCCACCACGAGCGCGACCACCAGCTGGCTCACCGCGATGGCGAGCGTCGCCAGCATCATGTCGGTGGCGAACACCCGGCCGCGGAGCCGGTCCGGCACCTCGCCCTGCAACGCGTAGTTGGACAGCACCCAGTTGCTGCCGCCGCCCAGGTGGGCCAGGAACACCAGGACCAGCACCAGCGGGAACCAGGTCACCACCGAGGCGCCCAGGTAGGCCAGGCCGTACATCGACATGGACAGCGCCAGCCCGGTGAGCAGCCAGGCCCGGTTGCTCAGCACCCGGCGCATCATGATCGGGCCGACCAGGGCCCCGGCGCCGCGGGCCGCGAAGAGCAGTCCGGCGCCGACCGCGCCGACGCCGTACACCCCGGCGAGCAGCGGGAAGACGGTGAGCACGCCGTTGCCCAGGCCGACCGCGGACTTGACCGTCACCAGCGCCAGCACGCGCGGCCGATGGGCGATGTAGCGCAACGCCTCGCGGATCGCCGCCCAGGTGCGCGGCACCGTCGCCGCCGGGTCGCGCGGCGCCTGCAACGGCCGGCGGATCAGCGCCGCCAGGCCCACGGCGGCGGCCAGGCCGGCAGCGGCCACCCAGAAGCTGGCGTACGGGCCGGCGACGGCGCTCAGGATGCCGCCGAGCGAGGCGCCGACCACTGTCATCGTGCCCCAGGCCGAACCGGCGACCGCGTTGCCGGCCGCCAGGTCCTCCGGGTCGACCACGTTCGGCAGCGCGGCCTGGGCGGCGGGCGAGTAGAACGCCTTCGCCACCGCCACCAGCGCGATCGCCGCCAGCGCCAGCCAGGCCGTACCGGCGCTGCGCACGCCGAGCAGCAGCAGCACACCGGCCAGCGCGCCCACGTTCGCCACCATCATCACCTTGCGGCGGTCGAACCGGTCGGCGACGGTCCCGGCGTACGGGAGCAGCAACGCGGTAGTGCCGGTGTCCACCGCCAGCACCAGCGCACCCCAGACGCCGCTGCCGGTCAGTTCGGGCAGCAGCACCAGCAGCGGCACCATGACGAACCAGTCCGCGCCGAAGACCACCAGCTCGGCGAGGAACAGATGGCGGAAGTCGCGGTTGCGGACGAGGACCGAGAGGGCGGGTGACACGCGGGCACCCTATCGGGCCGCCCCGGTCGCGGCGGCGCGACGCAGCAGGCCGGAGGCCGTGACGTAGGTGTATCCCGGGGCCCGCAGCCCGCCGATCGTGCCGGGAGGGGCCCGCACGGGCCCCTCCCGGCCGGTCACTCGGTGGGCGGAAGCGGCGACTGGCGGCTCTTGGGCAGGCGGAGCACCTCGAACTGGTCGGTGCCGTCGACCAGCGCGCCCGACGGGCGGGCCGGCGGCGGCGCGACCTCGGCCCGTTCCTCCGCCTGCTCCCGGCCGCCGACCGCCACCGGCACCCGGTCCGGCTCCGGCTGCGGCTCGACCGGCTCGGGAGCGCCGCCCCGACGCCGGTTCCGGAACGAGCCCTTGGTGTGCTCGACCATGGTGTAGAGCGTCGGCACCAGCACCAGCGTCAGCAGCGTCGAGCTGAGCAGGCCACCGATCACCACGATCGCGAGCGGCTTGGAGATGAAGCCGCCCTCACCGGTCAGGCCGAGCGCCATCGGCAGCAGCGCGAAGATGGTGGCGACGGCGGTCATCAGGATCGGCCGGAGCCGCCGCCGGCCGCCCTCGACCACGGCCTCGGTCACGTCCATGCCCTGGGCCCGGTACTGGTTGATCAGATCCAGCAGCACGATCGCGTTCGTCACCACGATGCCGACGAGCATGAGCACACCGATCAGCGCCGGCACGCCCAGCGGCGTACCGGTGACCAGCAGCAGCCCGATCGCGCCGGTCGCGGCGAACGGCACCGAGATCAGCAGGATCAGCGCCTGGGTCAGGCTGCGGAACGTAGCCACCATGATCAGGAAGACGATCGCGATGGCGGCCAGCACCGCGAGTCCGAGGTCCGCGAACGCGTCGGCCTGGTCGGCGCTGACGCCGCCGATCACGTACGTGGCGCCCGGCACGTCCAGCGCGTCCAGCCGCTTCTGCAGCTCCTGGGTGGTGGCGCCGAGGTTCGAGCCGGTCGCCGTGCCGGTGACCGAGACGCTGCGCTCCCCGTCGATCCGGGTCACCTGCTGCGGGCCGTCGACCTGCTCGACGTCCGCGATCGCGTCCAGCGCCACCGCGCCGACCCGCAGCGCCCGCAGCTCCTCGACGGTCAGCGGCGGCCGGGCGCCGCTGCTCAGCACCACGTTCTGCGCCGTACCGTCGAGCGTCACCTGCCCGATCGGCGCTCCCCGGTACGTCTGCGCGACGAGCTGACCGACGGCCGCCTCGGTGAGACCCGCGCGGGCCGCGGCCACCCGGTCCACCGTCACCTCGACGCGCGGCACCTGGGTGGCCAGGCTGCTGGTGACGTCCTCCACGCCCGGCGTGCCGGCCATCGCGCCCCGTACCGCATCGGCCGCCCGGGTCAGCGTCTCCTGGTCGGCGGCCTGCACGACCACCTCGATCTGGTTGGCGGACGCGTCCTGCCCGCCGCCGAACGTCAGCTCGCCCACCGCCGGGCCGAGCGCGTCGAACTCCTTGCGCAGGCCCTGCCGTACCGTCGCGGCGTCGGTGTCGTCGGAGAGCGACAGCGACCAGGTGGCCCGGTCGCTGCCGCCGCCGCCGGCGAACGGGTTGTCCCCACCACCGGCGCTGACCTGGTAGGTCTCCACCCCAGGGGTACGCCGCAGCACCTCCTCGACCCGCGCGGCGGCCCGGTCGGTGCCGGCGAGCGAGGTGCCGGCCGGCATCTCCTGCCGGATGGCGAGCGTGTCCTGGCCGGAGTCGTCCAGGAAGTTGGTCTCCAGCTTCTGCGCCAGGCCGAACGTGCCCAGGAGCACCAGCAGGCCGAGGCCGACGGTGGCCCAGCGGGTCTTCCGGGAGCGGGTGGCGAAGTCGATCACCGGCAGGTACGTCCGCTGCAGCGGGTTGCGCAGCTCCTTCTCCTCGGCGGCGCGCCGGGCGGCGGCGTCGTCGGCGCCGCCGCGCGGCCGGAGGAACCAGTAGGCCAGCACCGGGATGACGGTCAGCGACACCAGCAGCGACGCGAGCAGCGCCACCGTCACGGTGATCGCGAACGGGGCGAACAGCTGCCCGACGAAGCCGCCCACCAGGGCGATCGGCGCGAACACGGCGACGGTGGTGAGCGTGGACGCGGTCACCGCGCCGGCCACCTCGCGGACCGCGGTGAGGATCGCGTCGCGCTTCGGTTCGCCGTACTCCAGATGGCGTTTGATGTTCTCCAGCACCACGATGGAGTCGTCCACCACCCGCCCGACGGCGATGGTCAGCGCGCCGAGGGTGAGCAGGTTCAGCGAGTAGTCGCCGGACCAGAGCACGATCAGCGCGACGAGCACGGACAGCGGGATGGACACCGCGGTGACCACCGTGGAGCGCACCGACAGCAGGAAGACCAGGATCACCACGACCGCCATGACCAGGCCCAGCAGGCCCTCGGTGGTCAGGCTCTCGATGGACTTCTCGACGAACGGGGCCTGGTCGAAGACCACGGTCAGCTCGGCGCCGGAGGCGGCCGACAGCTCGTCCAGCCGGTCCCGGATCTCGTGCGAGATGTCCACTGCGTTGCCGTCCGGAGCGGCGGTCACCGCGATGCCGAGGCTGGGCTTGCCGTTGGTCCGGGTGAACGAGGTGGCCGGGGCGAGCTGCTGCTCCACGGCGGCCACGTCGCCGAGGCGTACCGGGGCGGCGGGGGCGGTGGTCAGCACGATGCCGCGCAGGTCGTCGATCGTACGGATCGGCGTGCCCACCTGCACCGGCAGCGACCGGTCGCCGTCGGCGAGCGCGCCCGCCGGCACGGCCACGCCGTTGCTCTTGAGCGCCGACGCGACGGCGGCCGGCGCCACCTTGGCGGCGGCCAGCTTCACCGGGTCCGGCGTGATCGTCACGACCTGGTTCCGGGCGCCGGTGACGTCCACCGAGCGGACCCCGTCCAGCGCCTCCAGCTCCGGTACGACGGCGCTGCGCAGCTTCTCCGCCAGCGCCCGCTCGTCACCGTCACCGGTCGCGGCGACGACCACGGCGGGCAGGTCGTCGGTGCTACCGGCGATCACCTGCGGGTCGACGCCCTCGGGGAGCTGGGAGTCGATCCGGTTGAGCGCGGTCTCCATCTTGTTGACCACGTCGTCCAGGTCGGTGCCGAACTCGTACTGCACCTGGACCGTCGCCGAGCCCTCGCGCGAGGTCGAGGTGACCTCGTCCAGGCCCGGGATGCCCTTGAGGCTGTTCTCGATCGGCTCGGCGACCTGCGATTCCACGATCTCCGGCGCGGCGCCCGGGTACGTCGCCACGATGAACGCGGCGGGGAACTCCAGCGACGGCAGGAGCTGCTGCTTCAGCGACGGCACGGCGAACAGGCCGAAGGCCGTGGTCACCAACGCGACGAGGGCGATCAGCCCCCGGTTGACGAGGCTGAATCTGGCGAGCAGCGACATCGGCGTTACTCACTCCTGGAGAGGTGTCTGCGGGGGGTGTCTGAGTCTGCCGCACGCCCCGGCACTCCCGGCATCCGCCCCAGCCGATGACACCGCCGATGAGGCGGGAACCTCAGACGAGGTCGAGGGAACGGGCGGCGGCCAGCGCGTCGTTGGCGATGGTCACCGGCGCCGGCGCGGTGGAGATGGCCCACTCCGGGTCCTTGAGGCCGTGCCCGGTGACGGTGCAGACCACGCGCGACCCGGCCGGCACCCGGCCGGCGGCGGACTGCTGGAGCAGACCGGCGACGCTGGCCGCGCTGCCCAGCTCGACGAAGACGCCCACCTCACGGGCCAGCAGCCGGTACGCCGACAGGATCTCCCGGTCGCTGACCGCCGAGATCAGGCCGTCGGAGGCGTCCCGCGCGTCGATGGCCTTCGTCCAGCTCGCCGGGTTGCCGATCCGGATGGCGGTGGCGATCGTCGACGGCTCCGGCACCACCTGCCCGGTGACGATCGGAGCGGCGCCGGCCGCCTGGAAGCCGTACATCCGGGGGGCCTTCGTGGCGTTGCCGTCGCGCAGGTCCTCGGAGTAGCCCATCCAGTACGCGGTGATGTTGCCGGCGTTGCCGACCGGCAGGCAGTGGATGTCGGGCGCGTCGCCGAGCGCCTCGACGATCTCGAAGGCGGCGGTCTTCTGGCCGTGCAGCCGGTCGATGTTGACGGAGTTGACCAGCGCGACCGGGTAGTCCTGGGCGAGCTTGCCGGCGAGCCCGAGGCAGTCGTCGAAGTTGCCCTGCACCTGGAGCAGCTTCGCGCCGTGCACGAGCGCCTGCGCCAGCTTGCCCAGCGCGATCTTGCCCTGCGGCACCAGCACCGCGCAGGTGATCCCGGCGCGGGCCGCGTACGCGGCGGCGGACGCGCTGGTGTTGCCGGTGGAGGCGCAGATGATCACCTTGTCACCGGCCTCGACGGCCTTGGAGACCGCGACCGTCATGCCGCGGTCCTTGAACGAGCCGGTCGGGTTGGCACCCTCGACCTTGAGCCACACGTCCGCGCCGACCCGGGCGGAGAGCACCGGCGCCGGCAGCAGCGGCGTGTCGCCCTCGTGCAGGGTGACGACGGGAGTCGCCCCGGTGACCGGCAGCCGATCCCGGTACGCCTCGATCAGTCCCCGCCACATGTCGTGCTCCTCGCCTCCGTCGCCCCGCTCCGGGGTCCGTCACCAGCGTGGACCAGCCCGCCCGGCCGGCCACCGGCACACCCTGCCCTAACCATCAGGCGGGACGCGCGGGTTACGCGCCACCCTCCACCCGCAGCACACTCGTCACCGAACGGACGATGTCGAGTCCGCGCAGCTCGCCGACGGTGGCCGCGAGCGCGGCATCGGGCGCGACGTGGGTGACGATGACCAGTTCGGCGTCCCCGCCGGCCGGTCCCTGCCGGACGGTGGCGATGGACACCTCGTGCCGGGCGAAGACGCCTGCCACCCCGGCCAGCACGCCCGGCCGGTCGGCCACGTCGAGGCTGATGTGGTAGCGGGTGAGCGCCTCGCCCATCGGCCGCACCGGCAGGTCCGCGTACGCCGACTCGCTCGCCGCGTGCACCCCGGCGAGGCGGTTGCGGGCCACCGCCACCACGTCGCCGAGCACCGCGCTGGCGGTGGGCGCGCCACCGGCGCCCCGGCCGTAGAACATGAGCTGCCCGGCGGCGTCGGCCTCGACGAAGACCGCGTTGAACGCGTCGCCGACGCTCGCGAGCGGGTGCGTCAGCGGGATCATCGCCGGGTGCACCCGGACGTTGACGGTCTCCCGGCCCTCCGCGTCGACGCCCCGGGCCGCGATGCAGAGCAGCTTGATCGTGCAGCCCATGGCCTTGGCGCTGGCCACGTCGGCGGCGGTCACCTCGGTGATGCCCTCGCGGTGCACGTCGGCTGCGGTCACCCGGGTGTGGAACGCCAGCGAAGCGAGGATGGCGGCCTTGGCGGCGGCGTCGAAGCCCTCCACGTCGGCCGTCGGGTCGGCCTCGGCGTACCCCAGCTCGGTGGCCTCCTCCAGCGCCTCGGCGAACCCGGCGCCGGTGGCGTCCATGGCGGAGAGGATGAAGTTCGTGGTGCCGTTCACGATGCCGGTGACCCGGGTGATCCGGTCGCCGTGCAGCGACTCGCGCAGCGGGCGCAGCAGCGGGATGGCCCCGGCGACGCTGGCCTCGTAGTAGAGGTCGGCGCCGCCCTCGGCGGCGGCGTCGTGCAGGGTGGCGCCGTCCTCGGCGAGCAGCGCCTTGTTGGCGGTGACCACGCTCTTGCCCGCGCGCAGCGCCTCGACCAGCCAGCCCCGGGCCGGCTCGATGCCGCCGACCACCTCGACCACCACGTCCACGTCGTCGCGCTTGATCAGCCCGAGCGCGTCGGTGGTGAACAGCGCCGGGTCGACCGGCAGGTCACCACGGTCACGGCCGATCCGGCGTACGGCGATCCCGGCGATCTCCAGCGGGGCGCCGATCCGGGCGGCGAGGTCTTCCGACTGCTCGTTCAGCAGTCGGACCACGTCGCTGCCGACAGTGCCGCAGCCGAGCAGCGCCAAGCGAACCGGTGAGGTCATCCCACATCCAATGCCAGCAGGTCGTCTTCGGTCTCCCGGCGGACGATCAGCCGCGCCCGACCTTCACGGACGGCGACGACCGGGGGCCGCGGGACATGGTTGTAGTTGCTCGCCATGCTCCGGCAGTAGGCCCCGGTGCCGGGCACCGCGACAAGATCTCCGGGCTGCACGTCAGCGGGCAGGAATTCATCCTTCACCACGATGTCCCCGGACTCACAGTGCTTTCCCACCACGCGGGCGAGCATCGGCGGTGCGGCCGACGTGCGGTTCGCCAGCGTGGCCGAGTACGAGGCGTCGTAGAGCGCGGTACGGATGTTGTCGCTCATCCCCCCGTCCACACTCACGTAGGTCCGCAGTCCGTCGACGTCTTTGACGGTTCCGGCCTCGTAGAGCGTGAACACGGCCGGACCGACGATCGCGCGGCCCGGCTCGACGGACAGGTGCGGCACGGCGAGGTTCTCCGCCGCGCACTCCCCGTCGACGATCTTGCGCAGGCGCTTCGCCAGGTCGTGGGGGGACGCCGGGTCGTCCTGCGTGGTGTACGCGATGCCGAAGCCACCGCCCAGGTCCAGCTCGGGCAGCTCCACGCCCCGGGCGTCGCGGATCTGCGACTGGAGGGCGAGCACCCGGCGGGCGGACACCTCGAAGCCGCTGGCGTCGAAGATCTGCGAGCCGATGTGCGAGTGCAGGCCGCGCAGCTCCAGCACGTCCTCGTCGAGGATCTTGAACGCGGCCGCCGCGGCGGCGCCGCCCGCGAGCGAGAAGCCGAACTTCTGGTCCTCGTGCGCGGTGGCGATGAACTCGTGGGTGTGCGCCTCCACGCCGACGGTGACCCGGACCAGCACCTTCGGGCGTACCCCGCGCTCGCGGGCCAGCTCGGTGAGCCGGTCGATCTCGGTGAACGAGTCGACGATGATCCGGCCCACGCCGGCGTCGACCGCCCGGGTCAGCTCCGCCACCGACTTGTTGTTGCCGTGGAAGCCGATCCGCGCAGGCGGCATCCCGGCCGACAGCGCGGTGGCCAGTTCGCCGCCGGTGCAGACGTCGAGGAACATGCCCTCCTCGGCGATCATCCGGACCACGGCGCGGCACAGGAACGCCTTGCCCGCGTAGTAGACGTCCGCGTCCGGGAAGGCCGCCCGGAACTCGCGGCAGCGCTCGCGCAGGTCGTCCTCGTCGAGCACGTACGCCGGGGTGCCGTACTCCGCGGCCAGGTCGCGGACGTCCAGGCCCGCGACGGTCAGCGCGCCGCAGGGACCGCGCGCCACGTTGCGCGGCCACAGTCGCGGCACCAGGGCGTTGACGTCGACCGGGGTACGCAGCCAGGCCGGCCCCCGGGTGCCGATCTCACCGTGCAGCGCTCCTGCCTCATGCGCTCGCATCTGGCATCACATCCGCTCCGGCGCGGACACCCCGAGCAGGTGCAGGCCGTTGGCGATGACCACCCGGGTGGCGTCGTTGAGCCAGAGCCGGGCCCGGTGGGTGTCGGTGATCTCCTCGTCGCCCTGCGGGGCGATCCGGCAGTTGTCGTAGAACCGGTGGTACGCCTGCGCGACGCTCTCCTCCAGGTAGCGGGCCACCCGGTGCGGCTCGCGCAGCTCGGCCGCGGTCGCCACCACGGCCGGGAACTCCGCGAGCGCCTTGAGCAGCTCGTTCTCCTTGTCGTGGCCGAGCAGCTCCGGCTGGAACGCGGCGGCGTCACCACGGGTCAGCCCGATCTCGGCCGCGTTGCGGGCCACCCCGGCGGTCCGGGCCGCGACGTACTGCACGTAGTAGACCGGGTTGTCGTTCTTGGCCCGGGTCCACAGCTCCACGTCGATGTCGATGGGCGAGTCGGCCGAGTAGCGGGCCAGGGCGTACCGGGCGGCGTCCACGCCGATCGCGTCGACCAGGTCCTCCAGCGTGACCACGGTGCCGGCCCGCTTGCTCATCCGCACCGGAGCGCCGTCGCGGACCAGGTTGACCAGCTGGCCGATGAGGATCTCCAGGTTGCGCGCCGGGTCGTCGCCGAAGCACGCGGACATCGCCTTCATCCGGCCGACGTAGCCGTGGTGGTCGGCGCCCAGCATGATCACGACCCGGTCGAAGCCGCGCTCCCGCTTGTTCAGGTAGTAGGCGCAGTCGGCGGCGAAGTACGTCCACTCGCCGTTGGACTTGCGCAGCACCCGGTCCTTGTCGTCGCCGAACTCGGTGGTGCGCAGCCAGGTCGCGCCCTCGGACTCGAAGACGTGCCCCTGCTCCCGCAGCCGGTCCAGCGCCGCGTCCAGCGCGCCCCGGTCGTGCAGGTCCTTCTCGTTGAAGTAGGTGTCGAACTCCACCCCGAAGTCGCGCAGCGAGGACTTGATCTCGGCGAACATCAGCTGGACGCCCTCGGTCCGGAACACCTCCTGGGCGGCGTCCGGGGCGAGGTCGAGCACGTCCGGGCGGCGGCGGACCACCTCGGCGGCGATATCCGCGATGTACGCGCCGCCGTAGCCGTCCTCCGGCGCGGGCTCACCGGTGGCGGCGGCCAGCAGCGAGCGGGCGAACCGGTCGATCTGGGAGCCGGCGTCGTTGAAGTAGTACTCCGTGCCCACGTCGGCGCCGGTGGCGCGGAGCAGGCGGCTGAGCGCGTCGCCCACGGCCGCCCAGCGGACCCCGCCGATGTGCACCGGGCCGGTCGGGTTCGCCGAGACGAACTCCAGGTTGATCCGCTGACCGGCGAGCGTGTCGCTGCGCCCGTACGCCGAGCCGGCCTCGACGATGACCTTGGCGAGCTGACCGGCGGCGGCCGCGTCCAGGCGGATGTTCAGGAAGCCGGGCCCGGCGATCTCCACCGACTTGATCCCCGGCGCCTTGGCCAGTTCGTCGGCCAGCGCGGTCGCCAGCTCCCGCGGGGGTACGCCCACCTTCTTGCTGAGCTGGAGCGCCAGCGTCGAGGCGTAGTCACCGTGATCGGGATTACGGGGTCGCTCGACGGTGGTCTGCGCGGGCAGCGCGGCGCGGTCCAGTCCCCGCTCGTCGAAGACGGCGTGGGCTGCGGCGAGGACGACCTCGGCGAGTTCTGCGGGAGTCACCGAACCATGTTATCGGGGGTAGACTCGGGCACCGCGGAGGCGACCCAGCATGTGAACCGGCCCCGCGCTCCCCTGACCGACCGACCTGACGAGGCACGATGAGCATCAGCACCCCGGGCGGCCCGGAGCGCCGTCCGACCGTGGTCAGCACCGGCAAGAAGCCGGCCGCCGGCCGGCCCGCGGCTGCCGACAAGCCCGCCGCGAAGGCCGGCTCGGGCAAGGCCGGGGGCGGCAAGGGCACGCCACGGCCGGGCGCCGGGGGCAAGGGCCGCAAGCCGATCGCCCCGGTGAAGGTGAGCCAGGGCCGCTCGTGGGGCCCGATCGCCCTCTTCGTCGCGGTCGGCGTACTGGCCGTGGGCATCATCGGTGTCGGTGCCTGGGCGGTCTACCAGGGCGGGCAGCCGTGGCAGAAGCGGGCCGAGGCGATCGACGGCATCGTCGACTACCGCGCCAAGGACAAGGACCTGGTCAAGGGCGGAAACCACCAGCCCGGTGCGATCAAGTACGACATCCTCCCGCCGGTCGGCGGCCCGCACAACCAGGCGTGGCAGAACTGCATGGGTGACGTCTACGACGCCCCGATCGCCAACGAGCACGCGGTGCACAGCCTGGAGCACGGCACGGTCTGGATCACCTACCGCCCGGACCTGCCCGCCGACCAGGTGGAGAAGCTCCGCAGCAAGGTGCAGGGCAAGGAGAAGACGATGCTCAGCCCGTTCGAGGGGCTGGACAAGCCGATCTCGCTCCAGGCCTGGGGCTACCAGCTCAAGGTCGACAACGCCGACGACGGCCGGATCGACGACTTCATCAAGACCCTGCGGGTGAACGCCTCCATCGAGGGCCCGAACGCGCTCTGCGACCAGGGCGTCACCGCCACCGGCACCACCCCGCGGGACAACCTGCAGAACACCATGCCCCAGCAGCCCACCCAGTGAGGACGCCGCGATGACCGCTCCGGTGACCACCGACAGCGACCTGGACGAGGCTCCGGCCGCCGACCAGGGCGGCCGGGGCGCGGTGCGCCGCTACGGTCTGCCGGCTGTGGTCGCCGCCCTCGTGGTCGGGCTGGTCCTCGGGTACGCGGGCGGCCTGCTCACCCCGACGCTCACCCGTCCGGGTGAGAACTCGGCGGAGGCCGGGTTCGCCCGGGACATGACCGCCCACCACACCCAGGCCGTGGCGATGGGTCTGCTGGCGTTCAGCCAGGGCCAGGATCCCGAGGTACGCCAGGTCGGCGTGGACATCGCCACCGGCCAGCAGGGCGAGATCGGCACCATGCAGACGTGGCTGCGGTCCTGGAGGCTGGACCCGACCGGCGAGCAGGCGCCGATGGCGTGGATGACGGACGGCGGCGGGCTGATCAAGAACGGCCTGATGCCGGGCATGGCGACGCCGGAGGAGATGGCGAAGCTGCGCGCGGCGGGCGGCCGCGAGTTCGACGTGCTCTTCCTCCAGATGATGATCCGCCACCACATCGGCGGGGTGCACATGATCGACGGCATCCTCGACGAGGGGCGCGACGACGACGTGCTGGCGGTCGCGCAGACGATGAAGAACACCCAGCAGAACGACCTGACCAACCTGAGCGCCGCGCTGAAGCGCCTGGGCGGCACCCCGTAACGCCCGCCCCGCCCGCCCCCGAGGCCCGGTCCCCCTCCCAGGGGGCACCGGGCCTCACCGTCCCCGCCCTCCCCCACCCTCGCCCCGCCCCTCCCACCCCCGCGATCTTGCAGTTGCGGCCCCCGGTGATGCCGGATTCGCCCCGCTATGGGAGGGCGGTAAGTGCAAGATCGCGCGGCTGGTGGGCCGGCGGCGGCCCGGGATGTCCTGGTTTGGGGGTTTGTAACGGTTTGGGGTTAACGGGTCATTGTGGGGGTTAGAGACTTTTCTACCCACATATCGTGACCAGTTGCGATTCGGGCTCGTTGCCCAAGACGTGGGGGTTGCACTCAGAGACGCAGGGCGGTCGGTGACCAGCTGGTGCCGACGCCACACCATCGGCGGTGACGGAGCGGTGGCAGCCGTCCGTCGCGGACTGCGGCAGGGCGAGCCGGGAACGCTCAGCCGCGAACAGGAACTCGAACTCATCGACGTGCTCCGGGGCGTCCACCCCGACGAGTTCGGCCTCGACGAGGAGCTCTGGACACGGCAGAGCCTGACCGCCCTCATCGAGCGCCGGTTCGGGCTGGCGATGGACGCCGGCACCGTCGGGGCGTACCTGCGGGCCTGGGGGCTCGGGCCGCGCGAGCCGCGCGAGCGGGCCTGCGGCCTGTGCGTCGGCGCGGTCGAGCGCTGGGTACGCAGCGAGTACCCGGCGATCACGCGGGCGGCCCAGGAGCACGCCGCGGAGGTCTACTGGATCGGCCGGGTACGCCTGCGCGGCACCATGCCCGCCGCCGACGTGGTCTCGGCGGTCTCCTCGCGGGGACGGGTGCGGTTCATGGTCACCACGCCGTCGGTGGACCCGCCGCTGCCCCGGGACTTCGTGCTGCGGCTCAGCGGCGCCGAGGAGCGCACGGTGCACCTGATCGTGGACGGCTCGTGGCCGCGCAACGAGTGGCCCCGCCGGCTGCCCCGGCGGGTCGTGCTGCACCCGCTGCCGAGCTGCGGCCGCGCCGTCGCCGCGGCCTGATCCGACGAAGATCGACTCGCGGGGTACCGATTCGGTGATCCGGGAGGGAGTTTGCTACTCTTCTCGGGTCGCTGAGCCCCCGTAGCTCAGGGGATAGAGCACCGCCCTCCGGAGGCGGGGGCGCAGGTTCGAATCCTGCCGGGGGCACGTAGAACATGGGAACGGATTTGATCGACAGGGGCGGACGCCAACGCGTCCGCCCCGTCTGTGTCGTGTTGGGGCTGCCGCTGCCTCGGGGACTTGCCCGTGGCGTCGGCAGCAGCCTGGCTGATGAGGTCGACCATCTCGGCGCGTACGGCGACGCGCAGTGTGATCCGCTGGAGGTGTCGGTCGTACCGGATCTCCAGTTGGAAGGCGTCGAACAGCTGCCTCTGCTTCTCGTCGGGCAGGTCGAGCACGTTCAGATCAACGTGAGGTAGCTGGTCCACCAGTTCGCGGGTTCCCGCCCCCTTCGGCTGTGCGGCCTTGGCCAGCTCCTGGAGTTCAGAAGCGAGTACCTGCTTCCGTTTCGCGTTGGCAGCGAACTGCTGCTGAATGCCGGTCCGCCATTGCGCGTCGATCTCGGGGTCGCCCGAACTCGTCATCTGCTGAAGTGACAAGATCAGGTTCTTGTTGGCCGCATCAAGATCGTTGATCTGCCGGGCGTGCGCGGCAGCCATCGCCTCCGTGCCGGACCGGATGGGCTCGTCTGCCGGTCCCTCCAGGTAGTCCAGCCGGTGGGCGCCGAACACCCTCTCGTTGAAGAACCGTGCGACGAAGGTGTCAACGATGTCTTCGTTCACGGTGAGAGCAGGTGGGTGGATTTCGTACCACATCTCGTTCTTGTGATGCTCGCGTTTGGTGACGCAGGCGTAGTACGTGTCGTCGGGGCGGGTTTTCCTTTGGCGGGTCTTTCCGGACATGCGTCGTGAACAGATGTCGCACTTGATGTAGGACCGGTATCGGTAGCTGCGCTTGGTCTTGGGGTGGGCGTTTGTGCTGGCCTTCGACCGCGAACCTTGCCGGTACCGCCCAACGGGACTGCCTGCGTCGAAATAGGCGCGGGTCGTCAGAGGGCGGTCCGCAGTAACTTGGTCTGATCTATGCGTTGCGTCCAGTTGGTAGCCTTTCGGCAGGTTCGCTACGGATAGCGGCGGGTCGACGGGTTGAATGTGAGTTCTGGTCGTGACCGTCAGGCGGATGGGGCGTTAGCCCGGTCATGGGTGATCGAAAGCCGTACCCGAGCGATGTCAGCGACGAGCAGTGGGAGCTGATCGGACCGTTTCTGCAGGCGTGGAAGTCCAAGCGCGTCGCGGTGTCGGTGTCGGGCCAGCCAGGCGACTACGACCTGCGGGAGATCGTGAACCGATCTTCTACCAGAACCGGACCGGTTGTCAGTGGGCGTACCTGCCGCACGACCTGCCGCCGAAGTCGGCCACGTACTACTACTTCGCGCTGTGGCGTGATGACGGCACCGACCAGGTGATTCACGATCTGTTGCGCTGCCAGGTCAGGGAGAAGGCGGGCCGTCGGGAGGATCCGAGCGCGGTCGTGTTGGACACCCAGTCCATCCGGGCGGCGAACCACGTCCCGGCCGCGACGACCGGCAAGGACGCCGGGAAGAAGGTGTCGGGGCGTAAGCGGGGCCTGGCGGTGGACGCGTTGGGGCTGGTCATCGCGGTCGTGGTGACCGCGGCGTCGGTCACCGACAACGCCATCGGCATCCGGCTGCTCGACAAGGTCACCGAACACACCCCGACGGTGAGCCGCGCCTGGGTCGACGCCGGGTTCAAACAGGACCTCGCGCTGCACGGCGCCGTCCTGGGCATCGACGTCGAGGTCGTCAAGCGCTCGGACACCCGGCCCGGGTTCGTGCCGATCCGCAGACGGTGGATCGTCGAGCAGGTCAACGGCACGCTGATGCTGCACCGACGCCTCGTGCGCGAGTACGAGAGCCGCCCCGAGTCCTCGGTGTCACGAACGTTGTGGGCGTCGACGGCGAACATCGTGCGGCGGCTGACCGGAACCAGCACACCTTCCTGGCGGCACCGGTGAATCTTCCCACGGTCCTCGACCTGATCATCGACCGCGAAGCCACCGCACGCCGGCACGCCGACCGGCTACGCGAGCAGATCACCGCCCTGACCGGCGAACTCGCCCGCCTCGACGGCGAACTGGCCGACCTGGCCACGACCCGCACCACCCTGCGCACCCTCGCCGCCGCCGAGTTCACCGCCGACGACCCCACCATCGCCAGCGGCCCCTACCAGCAGATCCTGACTGTCCTCGGCACCGCGCCCGCCGGCATGCGAGCTAAAGGCATCTGCCTCGCCCTCGGCGTCGAGCCCTCACCGAAACACGTCGAAGGCACCCGCGCGAAGCTGAAACGCATGGTCAACCGCCAGGTCCTCACCGAAGACGAACCCGGAGTATTCACCCTCAACCCGAAACGGACCTAACACTCCGAACCGCCCTCTCAGGCAGCGTCGTCGTCAGCCGGGCATGCACGCGCGCCCGTTTGCAGTGTCCTCAGCGTGCGTTGAGCAGGCAGGGGATGGGGCGGTTGGGCTGAGCCGTCAGGCTGAGTTCGTGGTCACGGACGGTTGGGCCATGGAACGGCTCGTAGGCGCCAACTGAGGACGAGGGCCAGGAGCGCTACTGTGGTCGTGATCCAGTAGTTGGTGTGCCAGGATCGGCCGGTGGAGAAGATCTTGCTGAGTAGCGATTCCGGTAGGGCTTGCTGAGCGACCACGAGTAGTGCGAACAGGGATGGCGTGGCGACGGTGGCGACCAGCGGGCCGAGAATGAGGCAGAGAATCGCGCCGGTGCTTGTGAAGACCACCACATTGCCGATGAGGCCGTGCAGGGGTGGGAACTGCGTGTCGGGGTGACGGATGGTGATCACCCAGTGCCAGACCGGCAGGACGGCCAGTGGGGCTGCGAGCATGATCGTGGAGTAGGTCAGGTGTCCGAGCCGCGCGGACCGGCGCGCGGTGAGTTCTCGCCCGTCGAATCGTGGAGTGGTGATCGCCGGAAGAACGCTGGCCAGCGCGATGGTAACTAGCTCCGGGGTGCCAACGCCTCGGGGCGGCAGGTCGAACACCGTGCTGACCGACAGACTCAACTCGGGAAACGCGGCAGCGATAACCAGTGCGACGACGATGACGGTCGAGGCGAGTGGCCCGCCGCGGGCGTGCCAGAGTCCGGCGACGCGGCCACGCATCACGGAAGGCTGGCGGGTGAGAGTAGGCACGATCGGATCAGCTGTTGGTTGATCTGGACGAACTCGATGAGTTGCTCGGCGTTCATGGTTGCCAGTTTCTGCGCTGCTGACGGTGGTTGGGCTGGTGCCACGGTGTTCGCCAGTTGGGCGAAGCCGGCTAGTTGAAGAATTCGTCCTTGCAGCACCGCCGCGATGTCGCGGCCTTCGATAGATCGGCCCGGCTGCGAGCAGGCGCGGAGGGTCATGGCTTCGCTCACGAGGAAGGCGACCTGGTCGGGGATGGTGGCGGCGACGAAACGACGGTCGAGAGGACCTGGATTGAGTTCAACGAATGCCTCTCCAGGGCGCGGCTTGTCGTGATCGGAGACCGCGAAGTCCGTCACACGGCGCAGCACCGGGGCCAGTCCCGCATCGCGCAAGCGCCCAACGACATCGACGGTTCGAGCCATCGCCGGAGCGTTAGCCGCATGTAGGCACACCTCCGTGTCCTGCACCTGCTGACACGTGCGCGCGACGGGGCGGTCCACGACATACAGTTCCGGCCGCCAGGCGAACGCGATCGCCGTGAGAGCTGCCGCTGCGGCTAGCCACGTCAGTAAGAGGCGGCCGTTGCTGCGGACCGACCCGCGTGACCTGGCCCAAGATGCCAGCGAGGCGGCGAGCAGGCAGATCGCGGTGGAGGCCACAACGGCGAAGATGGTCGTCGGGGGATTTAACTCGAACCTGGGGGTGGTGACGAACTGCCGCACCGGCAGGATCAACCCGATCGGTGTGAGCAGCGATGTATTGGGCAAGCCCATGACCGCGAAGGCGAGCAGCCCGACCGCGGGTGCGATCACCCAGTGCCGGACGGCCACGCCGAGGCAGAAACCGATCGAGGTCAACGTGGCCAGGCCGGCCAGGCCGACGATCACGTCCTGCAGTGCCAAGGCTCCGGCGGTAGCCTGGCGTGCCGCAGTGATCTCAATCGGAACCAGCCCGACGGCGTGCCCCAGGCAGAGCCAGAACGCCAGGGCAAGCCCATGGATGAGGAACAGGCCGTGGTCCACTCTCGGCCGCAGCGGCGCGGCCACTGGCGACGATCTCGGGAAGTAGGCCGCGCCCAGTGCCGCAGCTGCGGCAGCCGCCACCGACCCAGGGATCCACAGCGACTCATGCCAGGCGGCGGAGACGGCCGCCCAAGTGACGTAGTCGGCGGCGAGCATGCTCCTGTTGATAAGAAACGAACCGGCAGCCATCAGGGCACCTGCGGCCGGGAACACCCAGAGCGGGCCGGGCCAGCCGAGTAGCAGACGTATCCGGCTCATTCGGCACCACCGAACGACATGATCAGGTCGTCGTAGGCGCATTCGAACGGCGACCCCGGTCGGCCATCGACGCCGGTTTGGGTCGTGGCCAGTCCCGCCAGGGGACCTTGATACCGGATCTTGCCGTCGGCCAGGACGGCGACGGTATCCGCGAGATGCTCGACGTCCTCGGTCAGGTGGGTGGATAGCAGCACCGGCCGCTCGGTCCCCAGATGCCGGATCACCTCTCGCACCTTGAGTCGCTGCCCAGGGTCGAGACCGACTGTGGGCTCGTCCAGAATGACGATCCGTGGATCGTGCACGATGCCGGTGGCGAGGGCGACTCGTTGGCGCTGTCCCCCGCTGAGGGTGCGGATCCGCCGTGACCCCAGGTCCAGCGCCTGCATCTTGTCCAGCGCCACGTCGACCGCCTTGTCCGTCCGCGCGGCGTCCACGCCGCTGAGCCAGGCCGCGTAAGCGACGAGGTCGCGCACCTTCGCCAAGCCGGGAAGCGACGGGTTCTGCGGCACGTACCCGATCAACGCCTGCGCCGCCTTGCCGTCGCTGACATTGCGACCGTCGATGACCACCCGTCCTTGATCGGGCCGCGCCAACCCGACGATGCACTTGATCAGCGTGGTCTTCCCCGCCCCGTTCGGGCCCAGCAGGGCGGTCACTCCTCGACCGACGGTGCAGGAGGCGCCGGTAAGCACCCGGCGCCTCCTGTATGAGAACGAGAGGTCCTGAACCTCAACTGTGCCCGTCACTCAATGAACCTCTGTCCTCGTTCGAACGATCCGGTCAGCAGCGGTAGGCCCGCGACGACTCGGCCGACGCCCCGCTGCTGGACTCGAACCTCGAGTAGTAGTTGCCATCGCCGTTTCCGCAGGACCCGTCCACCAGCGCCGTTCCTGCGTCGAAGGACTTCTCGCCCACCTTGTCGTCGGGCCAGTTGTTCCGGTCCTCATAGATGTAGCCGGTGCCGGGAATCGTGTTGGAGCAGCCCTCGCGGCCGACCCATGCGTTGTTGTCGGAGTCCGGCACGTCGGCGCGGAGGGTGCAGGCCTGCACCGTGTTGGAGCCGGCGACGGCGACCCCGGCCCCCACGCCGACCAGGGTGAAGGCGAACGCGCCAGTAGCCAGCGCCCGTGAGATCTTTCGCATAACGACCCTTTCCGTAGTCGCTGCACGCCGCGCGGTTCACGGCGACTCAGCGAAACCTGACTGGGTTGTGATCCACTCGCCGGCTGGGGTCACTCATTGCAGTCGATACCTTGCCTACGGTGCCTGTCAAGGCTCCACGCCGAAGGACTTCATCGATATTTATGATCATTTCAAGCCTGGTCGGCGGCCGTTGTGTCCTGCTCATTGGCGTTGTGTGGTGCGGTCGCGGCGAGGATCGCCAGGGCGCCAGCCGCGTAGCGGTTTGGCGTACCGGTCAAGCAGTTCGGCGGCGCGCGGGTGTCCGAGCATGGCGAGCAGGGCGTGGCCGTCTTCGGTTGGGGTCATCGGGTGGCGGGGCCGGCCTCGGTTGAGCAGGGATTTACCGATGTCGGCCTCGAGCTTGGCGATCTGGGCGGTGAGGGTGGCGGCGCTGACCTTGATCGCGCGGGAGGCGACGTTGATGCTGGGGTAGCCGATAATCTGTTGGAAGCGGCGTAGTCGCAGCCAGCCGTGGGGTGGGCCTTCGACGGCGCGGCGGATCTCCTGCGGCAGGTCGGGGTGGGTGCGGCCGTGGGAGGGCATCCCGGCGAAGCCTTGCGGCCGTCGTGCGATGTTGAAGCGGATCAGGTTGCGGCGGACGGTTTCGGGGGTGAGCTCGACCTCGGCGGCGATGTCGGTGGCGGAGCGCTGGTGGACTTCGGTCTGTTCTCGGAGCCAGTCGGGGTCGAGTGGGACGGGCTTGTTCAGCGTGCGAAGGTCGGTGAGCTCGATGCCGTGGGCTTTGGCGTGTTTGGCGAGGAGTTTGCGGTGGATGCCGGTCTCGGCCTCGATGGTGCGCAGGTTCTTGCCGGCGTCCTGGTACTCGCGTCGGAAGAATTCAGCGGTCAGGAGCGCGGTGGCGCGCTCGCGCAGGCGTCGGCTGGCGGGTGGGGTGTTCCGGCCGTTGTGTTTGCCGGGTCGGTGCAGCTGGCTGATCGCGTAGCGGACGTGTTCGGTGGTGACGCCGAGCATGACGGCTGCGGCGCTGGCGGTGAGCCGCTGGCGGTTGATCAGCTGGTCGACTGCGGCGAGGTCGATGTCGTCAGGCTCGCGTCCGGGCAGGGTGAGCCCTGTGACGCAGTGCCCTGGAGGCGCCCAGGTCAATGGCTCGTCGATGGAGTGGGAGCGCAGCAGGGCGCGGGCGTAGTCGTGCAGGGCCTGGCGCAGCGGTGTGGATAGCCCGCCGTGGAAGGCGAAGAGGTAGTCGTTCTTGTCGCCGGCGTTCGGAAACGCCAGCGGATGCCGGGTGTTGGTGAGGCTCGCGCCGGTGAGCTGGACGAACAGGTAACGGCGGGCGTTGAGATGTCGCGTCGCCTGGCCGGGATGGGCGTCGACGGAGTAGCAGAGTTCTTCCCACTGGCGCCGGTTCATCGCAACGTCGGTGAACTGGGCACGGCGGCGGCGGTAGTCGATCGGGCTGCCGTGGATGTCGAGGTAGTCGGCGAGGTTGACCAGCGCGGTGAGCACGTCCGGGTTCCGCTCGGCGAGCAGGCTCAGTGTGCGGGATCTGTTGCCGCGCCAGGGGGTGAGTTCGGCGGTGGCGGCCTTGTTGTGCAGCGGGTTGCCGGGCAGCAGCAGCGCGGCGGGGATGTCGGTGGCGATGGTGTCAGTGAACGACCCTGCCACCGGTCGTAGCCGGATGATCCATTCCGGCCAGAGGTATTCGGGTAGGTGCCGGGCGCGTTCGGCTGCGACGGCTGCGGACTCACGGGTGACGAGCCGGGGCGTGCTGGTGGGGGTGCGGTAGCGCAGCCGGTCGGTGGGAATCAGGTGCGCGTCGGCGGCGGACAGCAACTGTCGGGGTACGGCCTGGAGTGCAGAGCTAGATGATCGATTCCAAGGGGTCAGTGGTCGTACGCGACCAGAGATCGCATGATCGGTTGGCCGGTGTGCCAGTTGTGCCAGATCGCGGCGGTCAGGGCAAGAACGCGTTGCAGGACCCGGACCGCGACGCCGGTGATGGTACGACCACCATGCTGTTCAAGATCCAGTTGGCCTTTGAAGGTCTGGTTGACCGATTCGATGCTCTGCCGTACGGCGCGGAGCAGGCCGCGGCCGGGGCGTGCCGGTTCGGTGCGGTACGCGGGTCGTACGACGGTGATTCCGCTGTCGTTGAGCCAGGTTTCGGTGTCGCGGTCGCGGTAGCCCTTGTCGACGATGAGGATCAGCCCGTCCGGGTGGTGGAACATGTTCGGCTGCAAGGTGACCAGGTCGGTGAGAACGGGGCTTGACCCCTGATCCTGGACACGGGGGTTATGCGGCCGGGGCCAGCGTAGCTGGCGCTGGGCGGGTGTTCTTCTCGTAGGTGATCGGTGATTGCTGTCCGAGCCTGGAGTGGCGTCGAACGGTGTTGTAGCGGTGCAGCCAGCGGAAGGCGGCGAGTCGGGCTTCGCGTTCGTCGATGAAGGCGCGGCGGCCCTGGAGGGTCTCGCGTTTGAAGGTCGCGTTGAACGACTCCGCTGCGGCGTTGTCGGCGGAGCTACCGACCGCGCTCATCGACTGCCGGACCCCTGCGGTGGTGCAGGCGGCGGCGAAGGCCCGAGAGGTGTATTGCGCTCCGTGGTCGGTGTGCATGATCGCCCCGTCGAGGCTGCCCCTGGTGCGCTGCGCTGCATGGAGAGCGTCGATGACCAGGTCGGTGCGCATGTGATCGGCGATCGCCCAGCCGGCGAGGCGGCGGGAGTGCAGGTCGATGACGGTGGCCAGGTAGAGGAAGCCGCGGTCTCCGACCGGCAGGTAGGTGATGTCGCCGACGTAGCGCTGGTTCGGCGCGCCGGCGGTGAAGTCCCGGCCGATCAGGTCGGGTGCCTTCGCCGCGGCCGGGTCCGGCACCGTCGTACGAGTTCGCCTGCGCAACCGCAGCCCTTGTACGCCGAAGCGGCGCATCACCCGCGCGACTCGCTTACGGTTGACCAGCTGCCCGGCATCGCGGAGTTCGGCGGTGATCCGTGGTGCGCCGTAGGTCAGCGCACATCCCAGCCAGGCGTTAGCGCCCGGCCGCACCCGCAGTGAACATGGGTCGGCCGCGAACCACCACCTACCTCACGGCCGACCTGCCCTCTGTCGCCGCCGCGCTGGTCGCGATGACCGGTCAGCCACACCCGCTCGCCCCGCCGCTGCGGACGTGGCTGACAGGCCATGATGACCGCGGGAACCGCCAGCCGCATCGTCAGCCCCCGAGCGGCTGTCGCCAGGGATGTTCGGTCACCGCAGATCGGACTCGCAACCGCTCGCCGAGGGTGGGGAGCTGGCCGACCCGTCCCGGTTCACCGGCATCCTTGCCGACCGGCTGGCCCGCCGTGAGCCCGGCACTGTGACGGTGATCGGTTAGGCACGAGAAGGGGAGTGGCGTCATCCGGACGCCGCCCCCGCAGATCTCCTGCATGTCGTCAGCCCCGGCAGGCGCGGGCGTCATGTGCGGGCCGGCACGGCGGGCCGGACCGAGAGGTCGAGTTCGCCGCCGACGACGTTGACCTCGATGGTGTCGCCTGGATTCGCCCCGTCCTCGAGCAGCAGGGTCGACAGCCGGTCTTCCAACTCGCGCTGGATGCTGCGCCGCAGTGGCCGCGCCCCGTACTCGGGCTGGTAGCCCCGGTTGGCCAGCCACTGCGTGGCGTCCGGGCTGATCTCGAGGTTGATGTTCTGTGCGTGCAACCGACGGCGGGTGCGGTCCAGCAGCAGGCCGGTGATCTCAAGGAGCTGGTCCCGGTCCAGGCCGGTGAAGACGATGATCTCGTCGATCCGGTTGAGGAATTCCGGCCGGAACCGCTGCCCCAGCAGCCCCATCAGTTCCTCGCGCTGGTCGTTGACCGGACGCCCTGCCGCCTGCGCGGCCAGAATGCGGTCCGCGCCGATGTTGCTCGTCATGATCAGGATGGTGTTGCTGAAATCGACCGTGCGACCCTGTGCGTCGGTGAGGCGACCGTCGTCGAGCACCTGCAGCAGCGCGTTGAACACATCCGCATGCGCCTTCTCCACCTCGTCGAAGAGCAGCACCGAGTATGGCCGGCGCCGGACCGCCTCGGTGAGCTGACCGGCCTCCTCGTACCCGACGTAGCCCGGGGGCGCTCCGACCAGCCGGCTGACCGTGTGCTGCTCCTGGAACTCGCTCATGTCGAAGCGGATCATGCTGGACTCGTCGCCGAAGAGCGCCGCGGCGAGGGCTCTGGCCAGTTCGGTCTTGCCGACGCCGGTGGGTCCGAGGAAGAGGAACGACCCGTCGGGTCGCTGGGGGTCACTCAGCCCGGAACGCGATCGGCGTACGGCGGCCGCCACAGCCCGTACGGCCTCGTGCTGGCCGACCACGCGCTCGTGCAGTTGCTCCTCGATGCGCCTCAGCCTCTGCTTCTCCACCTCCGTGAGCTGGGTGACGGGAACACCGGTACGGCGGCTGACCACCTCGGCGATGTCGCTCATGCGCACCTCGGGCACCGGAGGCGTGCCCTCCTGCGCCGCCGCCAGGTCCCGCTCGGCCGCACCGATCTCGGCTTTCAGCGCACCCGCGCGCTGATAGTCCTCGTTCGCCACCGCGCTGTCCTTCTCCCGGCGCAGCTGGGACAGCCGCTTCTCGATCTCCTTCTTGTCCGGAGCGGGTGTGCGGGAACGCAGCCGGACCCGGGCGCCCGCCTGGTCGAGCAGGTCGATGGCCTTGTCCGGCAGAAACCGGTCGGTGATGTAGCGGTGGGACAGTTCAGCGGCGGCGTCCAGCGCTTCGTCCGTGTAGCGCACCTGATGGTGCGCCTCGTACCGGTCACGTATGCCCTTGAGGATCGCGACGGTGTCCTCCACGCTCGGCTCCGATACCAGGATCGGCTGGAACCGGCGCTCCAGCGCGGGATCCTTCTCGATGTAGCGACGGTACTCGTTCAGTGTCGTCGCACCGACCACGTGCAGTTCGCCGCGGGCCAGGGCGGGCTTGAGCATGTTGCCGGCATCCATCGCCCCCTCGCCACCGCCGCCCGCGCCGACAACGGTGTGCAGTTCGTCGATGAAGAGGATCAGCCCGTCCTCGCCCGACGTCACCTCCTGGATCACGTTCTTCAGGCGCTCTTCGAACTCACCGCGGTACTTGGTGCCCGCCACCATCCCGGACAGGTCGAGTGCGACCACACGCCGGTTGGCCAGGGTTTCGGGCACCTCGTCGTTGACGATGCGCTGCGCGATGCCCTCGACGATGGCCGTCTTGCCGACGCCCGGCTCGCCGGTGAGCACCGGATTGTTCTTCGTACGCCGGGAGAGCACTTCGATCGTGTCGTCGATCTCGTCGTCACGGCCGACGACCGGATCGAGCCGACCGGCCCGGGCGTCCTCGGTGAGGTCCCGCCCGTACTGGTCGAGGGTGGGGGTGCTGCTGGCCCCGCGCCCGTCGGCACCGCCCGCCGGCGGCGTGGGCCCGGTGACGGCCCCACCGAGCGCCCGCAACGCCCGGCCCGCGGTCGTCTCCGGGTTCGCGGCGATGCCGAGCAGGAGGTGTTCGGGGCCGATGTACGTCGCGCCGGACCGTCGCGACTCGCGGTGCGCGTCGAGCAGGGCGCGCTTCGCCGCCGGCGCGAGCGGAGGCGTGTCCTCGCGTGGCCTGCCCTTGGGGACGGCCGACTCTATCTGGCGGGCCAGGTCGTCGGGGTCGGCGCCGCTCGCGCCGAGCATCCGGCGGGTGGGGTCGGCCTGGGCGGCGGCCCACAGCAGGTGCTCGACATTGAGATAGGGACTGCCCCACTCCGTAGCCTGCTCGGCTGCCCGTTGCAGCAGTTGCCGCGACTCGGTGGAGAGCAGCCGGGACAGGTCGACCCGCTCCACCGGACGTCCCGCGAACGGATCCCCCCCGAAGAACCGACTCATCAGGTCGTCCAAGGAGCCGCCGGGGATGCGGAACGCGTCGAGCGACATCTCATACCCTTTCTGCCGGTGGGGTGGGTCCTCGGCACAGGCCCACCTGAACGCTACGCACCTTTCGCCCACAGAGTTGGCCTTTGCGGGTTTGTGGGGAGGCCAGGGTTTGTACTCGCTGCGGGTGCGGGGGAGCCACTGCGGGTGGTTGTCGCGGATGTAGCCGATCAGGCCCTCGCGGAGGTCGCAGCGGAGGTCCCAGGCGCTGGCCCCGTCGGCGGCTGTGGCCTGCACCTCGATCACGACGCTCGCTGCGATGGCATCGACCATCTGCAGAACCCACCGGCGCCGGTCCCACAGCGGTGAGGACTCGACCAGCCGTTGCGTCTCCATGCGCAAGTCCTCGAGGTCGGCGGTGTGGCCCACGTGGATCTGGACCTTGCCGACCACCCGCGCCTCGTGCCGGGACCAGTTCTGAAACGGGCGCTCGGTGAAGTACATCGTCGGCAGGATGAGCACCCGGTCGTCCCACAGCCGGACGACCACGTTGGTCAGCTTGACCTCTTCGACCCGGCCCCACTCACCCTCGATGACCACCACGTCTCCGACGTGCAGACCGTCCGAGAAGGCGACCTGAATACCGGCGAACGCGTTGCCCAGCACGGTCCGGGCGGACAGGCCGATGAGCGCGCCGACGACGCCGGCCGAGCCCAGGACGGAGATCCCGAACGCGCGGATGGGCGGGAACGTGGTCATGATCAGGCCGATGGCCACGATCGTGATCACTACCGCGGTGAACCGGACCGGGCCGAGGCGGTACGGCTGCGACGGGCGCGTGCGGGTATTCCGGACGAGGTCCGGCACCGGGAGAAGTGGCGCCTTGCTCTGGACATGCTCGACGAGATGCTCGAGCAGTGGGACTGGGTAAGGCATCGCAGGACGGCGATCGCCTCGTCGACGACCGCGGTGTTGGGTCCGGTGGCGGTATGCGCAGCGATACCGACCGACAGGGCATCGGCCTGGTCGGTCTTGCGGCCGTGTCCGGTCGACAACATCCGCACGCGGCGGGCCAGCTTCGCGGGCACGTCGACCACCCCGATGTCGTCGGCGGTCAGTCTGGCGGTCAGCGCGGCGCCGAGGCCGCCTGCGCCTTCGACTGCCCAGACGGCGTGCGGCCAGCGGCCGGCGAAGCGACGCAGTTGTCGATAGCCGTCGCGGTTGACCTCGACACGGATCGCGGCGACGGGTTGGAGTCGGCTGTCGACCGCCACAGCAGTCCATGACGCCTTGTGAGGATCGATCGCGATGACGACCGGTGCGGATGCTGAGGGCAGGGCCAGGGGCACGGGCTTCTCCTTGCGGAGCCGGATAGGGGAGTCCGGCGAGGAGGGCAGACCAACTTCGGGTTAAACAGACCTCTCTCGAGGCCACTCTCGCCGGCGGTTGCGATCGGGGCGCAGGCCGTTAGGGGGCCAGCCCGAAGGCGGCAGGTGTTTCCCGAGCGACCCCGACCGCAACCTCGAAGATCATGGCTGCAGACCCTGATCTCCGCCACCAATCCAACAAGTTGGTGTTTCCGGCTTGACCCGCCGGGTGTAGTGCCTGGCGAGGAAGGTGCCGTGATGACCCCGTCGCAGGTAAATGGTCGGATCTGAGCCGGTCGCCGAACAGTTCGGCCGGTTTGGGGGAGGTCACGTCCGCGCTGGTGGTGTAGGAGACGGCCATCGCGGGATCCGGTCTGATGTTATGCGGCGATCGGGGTGGGGTCGGGCTGGTCAGCGTCGTGTTGGTCGGTTTCGATCGTGACCATGCGAGCCTTGGCGAGGAGTTCCAGGCCCATGTAACGCCGGCCTTCGGTCCACTCGTCGGTCTGCTCGGCCAGGACCGCGCCGACGAGGCGGATGATCGCCGGGCGGTTCGGGAAGATCCCGACGACGTCGGTGCGGCGGCGGATCTCCTTGTTCAGGCGTTCCTGCGGGTTGTTCGACCAGATCTGGCGCCAGATTTCGCGTGGGAAGCCCGTGAACGCGAGCAGGTCGTCGCGGGCGGCGTCGAGGTGTTCGGCCGCAGCCGGGAACTTCGCCTCGATCGTGGCCACGACCCGCTGGAACTGCGCCCGAACAGCATCAGCGTCGGGCTGGTCGAAGATCGTCCGCACCAGGGTCGCGATCCACGGCTGCGCCGACTTCGGCACCTTCGTCAGCAGATTCCGCAGGTAGTGGGTGCGGCACCGCTGCCACGAGGCTCCCGGCAGCGCGGCGCCGATGGCGGCGACGAGGCCGGCGTGGGCGTCGGAGATGACCAGGCGGACGCCGGACAGACCGCGGGCGGTCAGCGAGCGTAGGAACGCCAGCCAGCCGGCGCCGTCCTCGTCGGCGGCGACGTCCACGCCCAACACCTCACGTTGGCCGTCGGCGTTGACCCCGACCGCGATCAGCGCGTGGACGTTGACCGTGCGACCGGCCTCGCGGACCTTCATCGTCAACGCGTCCATCCACACGAACGTGTAGTGCTCGCTGTCGAGGGCCGGTTGCGGAACGCCTCGACCTGCGTGTCGAGGTGGGTGGCCATCTCCGAGACCTGCGACTTCGACAGCTGCCGGATGCCGAGCTGCTCGACCAGCTTCTCCACCCGCCGCGTCGACACGCCGAGCAGGTAAGACGTGGCCACCACCGAGACCAGGGCCTGTTCGGCCCGCCGCCGGTGCGTCAACAGCCAGTCCGGGAAGTAGGAGCCCTGCCGCAGCTTCGGGATCGCCAGATCGATCGTGCCGGCCCGGGTGTCCCACTCCCTCGGCCGGTAGCCGTTGCGGGAGTTGACCCGCTCGTCGCTGCGCTGCCCGTAGCCGGCGCCGCAGATCGCGTCCGCTTCGGCGGACATCACCGCCTGCGCGAACGTCTTGATCATCGCCTGCAACAGATCCGGCGACGCGCCCGCGATCTGCTCGCACAGCAGGTCAACAGGGTTCACACTCTCAGATGCGGCCATCGCGCATCACTCTCCTTCACTCGGACTTAGCCGTCTCGAAGGATCGCGCGGTGGCCGTCTCTCATCTACGCAACACGCCCATCACGGGCAAGTCGTACACCACTCCCGTGGACGCAACCTTTGGGGGATGAGGGGTCACCCGCTTGGTTATGCCTGCCGTGATGTGCGGACGGTGCGGGCGTGGGGGCGCAGCATCAGGTCAGGAAGCCACGAACCTGGAGGGAACAGGAATGACTACTGCGACGATGACCCGAAGCGATGAGCAGATCCAGCGAGATGTGCTGGCTGAGTTGAAGTGGGACGCCCGCGTCCAGCCCAACGAGATCGGCGTGTCGGCCAAGGACGGGGTGGTGACCCTGACCGGGTGGGTCGACTCGTTCGTGAAGAAGTGGGCCGCTGAGCAGGCGGCACACCGCGTACGGGGGGTGAAGGCGGTCGCGAACGACATCGAGGTGCGGTTGCCGACCTCGACGGAGCGCACGGACCCGGACCTGGCGGCGGCGGCGACCCGGGCCCTGGAGTGGGATGCGCTGGTGCCGAGCCAGAACATCCACGTAACCGTCACCAGGGGATGGGTGACCCTGAGCGGCGAGGTCGAATGGGAATACCAGCGACGGGCGGCGGAGCGGGCGGTGCGCCGACTGTCCGGGGTGCGGGGAGTGACCAACCAGATCTCCCTGCGGCCGCGAACGAGGGTGGACCTGGCGGAGGCGCGGCGCCGGATCGAGGAGGCGCTCGTCCGTACCGTGGACACGCCCGGCGAACGGCTCACCGTGACCATCGAGGGCGACAAGGTCATCTTGACCGGTGTGGTCCGGTCCTGGCGTGAGCGCGAAGAGGCAGCGCGGGTTGCCTGGTCGGCCCCAGGAGTGACGCAGGTGGAGAACCGCATCGTGGTCGTGCCCGAGGACTAGACGCGGGCCCCGGCCGTTGTCCTCCGGCGTCCGCTGGCCCCGGTCGGACGTTCGCGTGGCGATCCGTCAGAGAGGGCCGCCTGGCGTGGCCGCCTGCCGTCTCACATCGGCCCAGCCCTCTCTGACGACCACGCCGCACCTGCGGATCCCGCCTAGGAACGTCGCCGCACCCTCGGCAGGTGCATGCACACGTGCTGCCACTGGCAGCGGCGCGAGGCGAAGGCGGGGAGGAACCGACGCGGGGGACCGCGTTTCATCGAGGAGTAAGGCGATGCGAAGTAGACAGGACGTCTGGTGGCAGGCCCTTCGGGGGGCCGCCGCGATCGTGTTCGGATTGCTCGCCCTGGCGTGGCCCTCGGTGACGGCGCTCGCCCTCGCTGTGCTGTTCGGCGTGTACGCGCTCACCAGCGGAACGCTCAACCTGACTGGGGCTTTCAGCCGCGACAAAGCGGGCAAAGCTCGGCTGCTGCTTGTGCTGCGGGGTCTGCTCGGGATCGCGGCCGGCGTGGTGGCGCTGTTGTTGCCCGCGATCACGGCCCTGGCGTTGGCTGTGGTTATCGGGGTGTGGGCGGTCGCCACGGGCGTCCTGGAAATCGGGACGGCGGTGGTAGTGCGGCAGCACGGCCGAGGGCTGCTCGCCGTGGTCGGGGTCTTGTCGATTGTGGCCGGCATCCTTGTGCTGCTCCGCCCCGACGTCGGCGCTGTGGCCATCGCTCAGGTGATCGGCGCCTACGCCATCGTGGTCGGCGCGCTGACACTGGCAGAGGCATGGCGACGGCGCCGCTCCGCAGCCAAGACTGAACGCCACGCTGGCTAACACGAACGCCACCCCGACGAGACCGTGACTTGTAGGTGTACCGTCCCCGCCACCTCGGCGTACACCCGAACCGAGGCAGCCTTGGCGGCCACGTCCAAGATGCGTAAGCCGTCCAGGTGAGGAAACACCACGCGCAAGAGATCAGAGAGCTGACATAGCGGAAGAACATCGATCAACGAGTCTCGATCACCAAGTTGGTGCCAGAGGCAAATCTGATTGGCCGTTGACAGCACCAGCAGTTGTCCTCCTGGCAGCGCAGCCGGGGCTGGCTTTGCACGGAACCGCACGGCAGCACGGCTGAACCCCTTTACGAGCCCGACACCCTCGCCAACGGGGTCGTTCAAGGGCCCGACAGCGGCACCCCAGCCACCGCCGCGTCTCCAGCGCCTTGGCCTGCGACGCACAAAGCGACGCGCATACCCGGGTGCCGAGCAGCGCGGTCAGGGCCGGGCCGGTACGACATCCAGAGCAACGTGTGCGACGTTGATCGTGTCGAGTCAGACCTTGTATCGAGCTGCCAGTTCATCCGGTTGGTCGGCTGGAGGGATTTGCTCAAGCAGTGCTAGTCCTTCACGGCAGCGCGCTGGTAGATCGGCTCGTAGTCGCGGGCCATCCGCTGCGTGGAGAGGTTCTCCGCCACGTGGGCGACGCAGGCCGCCGGGTCGAGGGTGGTCGCCTCGTGCAGCGCCGCCGGCAGTTCCTCGTCTGCCTCGCAGACCAGGCCGGTCAGGCCGGGTCGGACGAGTTCCGGGACGGCGCCGCGGTTGAGCGCGACCACTGGGGTGCCGGTCGCCATGGCCTCCACCATGACCATGCCGAAGGGCTCCTCCCACTGGATGGGCATGATCAGGCAGCGGGCGTCGATCAGCAGCTGCAGCACGGCCTCCCGGTCGGCGTTGAACACCACCGTGATGTCGTCGTCGAGCAGTGGCCGGATGACTTCGTCGTAGTAGCGGCGTTCGATCGGCTCATTGCACTTGCCAACCAGCATCAGCGGCAGGCCGGCGGCCCGGCACGCCTGGATGGCAACGTCCGGTCCCTTGTCCCCCAGCGCCCGGACGGGTTCGTCCCTCTTCCTCGGGCCCACCGGCGTCGGTAAGACCGAGTTGGCCCGGGCACTCGCCGCAGCGGTGCGCTGACGCTGCTCAACGCCACCGGTCAGGTCCGCCGCGTCCTGGACCTCACGGGCGTCCTGCCGCTGCTCGGCCCCGATGACGCTGCCCCGGGGCCGCTGCCGGGCGACGCGTGACCGGGCACGACGCTCAACGCCAGCGGCGAGTCTGTACGCGTCAGCGGCAGGAGTCGCTGGCGGCGAGCCTCGGCTGGCAGGTGCGGGCCGAACGGGTGGGCGGCTCGGCGTGATCGGGGATGGCGCGCTCCTCGCGGGCAGGCCAGGGCGGTGCGGTGGAACTGAACGAGATCCGTCGGTGACACCCGCTGCGCGCAGGCGGCTGGACGATGCCGTCTCCGGAGAGTTTTCACCTGGTCAGAGCGGGGTAGCGATGGTCGCTGTCAGGACGGGAGCCTCGGGAGACAGGATCACGGCCGTGAGCGAGTTGACCACGCACCTCGACCTTCCTGTCGGTGTCGACGCTCTCGCCGCCGCCCGCCAGGTCACCAAGGCCGCCCTGACCGCATGGGGGCTCGGTGACCCGCAGTGGGTGGACGACGCCGTGATGATCGCCGACGAGCTGGTGGCCAACGCGGTGCGCCACGGCGGCGGCTGCCTGCGCCTGCAGATCCGCGCTACAGACGGCAGGGTGACGATCGCGGCCGTCGACGGCTCCGCCGTCGTTCCCCGCCGCCGTGAGCCAGACGGCGACGGTGGCCGCGGTCTAGCGATCATTGAAGCGCTGTGCGACGAGTGGGGCGTCACTGACCTCGACGATGGTCACAAGTGCGTGTGGGTCCGACTGGCGCCACCGCCGTCGTGACCCGCGACGAGCTGCTCGATCGAGTTCCGGGGCCTGCGGAAACGGTCATCAGTGACGAGTGGTGCTGGTAGCGTCAGCGGCGCCGGGAGCGGCGGGCGCAGCCAGGCGGCTGGCTTCCTCATAAAGCGCCCGCCGCTCCCACCTGATCCACCGCAGGGACCGCCCGCGGCAGTGCGCACCGCGCGGTTCCGAGGCTGGTTCGCCTCGACGAACTCCCCCTCCGAGACCAGAGGGCGAGGGCAGGTGGTGAGCGTTTACGGCCGCCGCTGCCGTGAGGCCGTCGGAGGTCGATGGCTGCAGCGGATCCTCCCGGCCAACAGGGTCGCATGGCTGGCGACGGATGTCCCATTCGCTAGCGTTTAGCTGGCCTGGGGACCGGCAGTGGGTACCAGGTGGGGCAGACGAACGGCGAGAGCGAGGCGCTGGGGCTGCCGGACACCTTGACCTCGAGTTCGCGGGTGACGGTGAAGTTAGCGGGGCGGCTCGGCCTGAGCGCTCCTGTGGCGCCGGTGGTGAGTCTTGATCCTCTGTGGCTCGGCTGGGCCGTCTGCCCTTGTGTCCGTGCGTGTTGACCACAGCCTGCTGTGCGGGTTGTGGCGACGCCTGCCGCCCTGGTGCCTGCCCCTGCGCGGGGTCTGGCCGGTTGCGTCTAGCAGAGTGGTGTGCGGAAGGTTCGTCGATGCGTTGACGGACACGACGTACGAGACGTGAGGCGGTCACCGCGTGATCCTTCGATCTGAGTTACCCGCTCAAGATCAAGGAGATCACGCGATGACCCCGTCCAGTATCGACCCTGCCCGCTTCCTGCACGAGCAGTTGGCGTCCGCGTCACCGGACCTGCTGCGTCACCTGCTGACCACGTTCGTCGACACGCTGATGTCGGCCGAGGCGGACGCGTTGTGCGGCGCCGAGTACGGCGTCAGCAGCCCGGAACGGGTCAACGTCCGCAACGGCTACCGGCACCGCGACTTCGATACCCGCGCCGGCACCCTGGAGGTGGCCATCCCGAAACTGCGTTCCGGCACCTACTTCCCTGACTGGCTGCTTGAACGCCGCAAGCGGGCCGAAGCCGCGCTGACCTCGGTCGTGGCGACCTGCTACCTGCTCGGCGTGTCCACCCGGCGCATGGACAAACTCGTCCAGGCCCTGGGCATCACCGGCATGTCGAAATCCCAGGTCAGCATCATGGCCCGGGAACTCGACGAGCACGTCACCTCGTTCCGCACCCGGCCCCTCGACCAGGGCCCGTACACGTTCGTCGCCGCCGACGCCCTGGTCCTCAAGGTCCGCGAAGGCGGCCGCGTCGCCAACGTGCACGCCCTCGTGGCGACCGGCGTCAACGCCGACGGGCATCGCGAGATCCTCGGCCTGCAGGTCACCAGCGCCGAGGACGGCGCCGGCTGGCTCGCCTTCTTCCGCGACCTGAGCGCCCGCGGCCTGACCGGCGTGCGCCTGGTCACCTCCGACGCCCACCGCGGCCTGGTCGACGCGATCGGCGCCACCCTTCCCGGCGCCAGCTGGCAGCGCTGCCGCACCCACTACGCCGCGAACCTCATGTCGATCACCCCGAAAGCCTCCTGGCCCTGGGTGAAAACCCTGCTGCACTCCGTCTACGACCAGCCCGACGCCGCCTCCGTCCACGCCCAGTACGACCGACTCACCGACACCATCGCCGAGAAACTGCCCGCCGTCGCCGAGCACCTGGACACCGCCCGCGCCGACGTGCTGGCGTTCACCGCCTTCCCGAAGGAACTGTGGCGTCAGATCTGGTCCAACAACCCCCAGGAGCGGCTGAACCGTGAGATCCGCCGCCGCACCGACGTCGTCGGGATCTTCCCCGACCGCAACGCCCTGATCCGCCTCGTCGGCGCCGTCCTGGCCGAACAACACGACGAATGGACCGAAGGCCGCCGCTACCTCGGCCTCGACATCCTCACCAAAGCCCGCACCACACCCGCCACCGGCACCACGACCACCGACCTGCCCGTCCTGGAGACCGCAGCATGACCGGCCCGACACCAAACCCGCAGATCCCTGACCAGGCCGACCGGCAGGCACTCAACGCCGCGCTGCACGCCACCGGCGCCGAGACCGGCTTCTGGGACGACCACGGCCGCCCCGCACCCTGGCCCGACGACATCGACCAATGGACCCCCACCAGCGAGCCCATGCCCCCCGAACCCGAACAATCCTTCTAAATCACTACACCAGATCGAAAGGATCACGTCTCAACCGCGAAACACCACTCCCAGGGACTTGACCGTCTGGCCTGTTCATTGGCTCGACCATAGTGACGTTTGTCGTCCCCCGCACCTGCGAGGCGTCCGCCCAGCCGGGCGTCAACGGCAGGTCGCGCCTGCCCGGACACCGACCGGGAGCCGGGCTGGCGCGGCCCGGGACGGACCTGAGCCACCTGAAGTCGAGCCGAGACCGGACGCTCGGCGGCGGTGCTGTCGGCCGTCACCACCGCCCGTCCGCGCGCAGCACGCGCTCGCCGGAGACGTAGAGGTCGTCCGGGGCGAGCAGGAGCAGCCGGACCACCTCGGCGGCGACCTGCTCCGGCAGCGCGGAGACCTCGTCCAGAAACTCGTCGCCGACCCGTTCCTGCAGCCGGGTCGGCATCGGCCCGGGATGCACCAGCATCACCTTGATCTGGTTGCTGTGCTGCACCTCGGCCAGCGACTCGACCAGGCTGCTGCCGTAGCTCTTGGTGGCCCGGTAGACCGGGATGCCGGGCCTGGGCTTCGCCACCGCCATCGCGCCGATGTACACGACGTTCCCCCGGCCCTGCCGCCGCATCTGGTGCAGCGCCTCCTTGATCACAAAGGTGGTGCCGAGCACGTTCACATCCACGGCCCGCCGGATGCGCTCCGGGGACAGGTCCGCCAGGTCGCCGCCCGCCCACATCGAGGCGCAGGCCGCCACCCCGTCGATCTCGCCGTACCGGTCGGCCACCTCGGCGAACGCCTGCCGAACCTGCTCGTAGGAGGAGACATCGCAGACGGCGCCCGCGCAGCCCAGGTCATCGGTCACCGCGGCAACCTCGTCCGGCGCGTCGCCGACGACGGCGACCCGGTGCCCGCCGACGAGCAGGCGAGCCACCGCCAGCCCGAGTCCGCTGGTCCCACCGACCACCACGAAGGTTCTGGCACCCATGTCCCTCCAGCCGTCGTAACCACGAGCCGTCATGCAACGGCTCGTGGCTTCCCGCTTTTGCCAGGTCCACACCCGGCCCACCGTCCCCCGGAGGCCGAATCGTTCGTGGACGGACGGCGAGGGCTGGTGACCGGCCCGTCAGCGACACTGCCGGCAAGACCGACCGGATAGCCAGGTGGCTGCCTGAACGCGCCAACGCCGCGGCCCGGGACGCCCGCCCCGCGCGGGCCGCCGCCGAGGGCCGAACCGGCCTGGAAGCCGAGACCATCACGTTCGGCGAACTGCTGGAGGAGCACAACGAGGCTCTGTGGCAGGTTCATTGCGACGCGTGCAACCCGCACCGCACGAGCGGATGCGAAGGGTGCTACTGGTTCGCCGTCGAACGCTGCTCGACATGGGCTCAGCTTGTGAACTGGACGGCACATCTCCTCAGGAAGGACTGGGTCGCTGCGACCAACTGGCTCGACTTCATAGAGGCCGCGGCTGATGGTAGAACCATGACGGGCCTGGTCTGCCACCCAGCCGACAGGTACCGAGACGCGTAATCAGTGACCTGGAAGGGGCGACCGTTCGTCCGCCCCTCCCCAGGTCTGGCGACTTCGTCATGGGCTGCTGTCCGACGAGAGCTTCGTGCTAGCTGTTCATGTGGGCAATGCCCAGGTGCCGCTGATGACGACGGCGTCAGCGGCCAAATCGGGCCGTTCCCATGTTCGACGGGACCCGCCGGGGGCACACTTGCTTAGAGGTCCTAACTAAATGATGTTGGGCGTAACCGACGGACGTGAGGGTCGTTTCGTCTGAACGTGAGGAGGGGTGAGCAGCCGCCGTGGATCGTCTCGGATGAGTTGTGGGCCGAGATCGCACCGTTGCTGCCACCCCGCCCACCCAGGCGGAGTCGGTATCCGGGGCGTAAGCCGCTGGATGACCGCAAGGTGCTGTGCGGGATCTTGTTCGTGCTCTACACCGCGATCCCGTGGGAGTACCTGCCTCAGGAGTTGGGGTTCGGGTCGGGGATGACCTGCTGGCGCAGGTTGCGGGACTGGAACGAGGCCGGGGTGTGGCAGCGGCTGCACGAGACACTGCTGGCCCGCCTGCGGGGCGCGGGCCAGTTGGACATGTCCAGGGCGGTGATCGACGGCTCGCACATCCGGGCGCTCAAGGGCGGCCCAAAACTGGTCCGAGCCCGGTCGACCGCCGCAAACCGGGCTCGAAACACCACGTCATCACCGACGCCGGCGGCATTCCCCTCGCCGTCACACTGACCGGCGGCAACCGCCACGACTCCACCCAGACCACCGCCCTGCTCGACGCCATCCCGCCCATCGGCGGCAAGCCCGGCCCACCCAGGCGGCGCCCCGACCGGCTGTATGCCGATCGGGGCTACGACTACGACAGCCACCGCCACCAGATCCGCGCCCGCGGCGTCACCCCCGTCATCGCCCGACGCGGCACACCGCATGGCTCCGGCCTCGGCACCCGACGCTGGGTCGTCGAACGCACCATCGCCTGGCTGCACTGGTTCCGCCGCCTACGCATCCGCTGGGAAATCCGCGACGACATCCACCAGGCATTCCTCAGCCTCGCCTGCGCCCTCATCTGCTGGCGCCAACTCCAACGCACCCAGAGTTAGGAGCTCTAAGAAGACCTTCACGAGCCCGACAGCCGCCCTGGCTGCCGGGCTCGTTCCGTTCGCGGGCGAATCGGCTCCCTTGACCACCGTCCACTGCTTTACTAGCTTCCTAGTAAAACAGTGAGGAGCGCCGTGTTCGTCTTCCGGCTCGACACCCACTCCGGCGTGCCGCCGTACCTGCAACTCGTCCAGCAGGTCCGCCAGGCGGTGCTGCTGGGCTTCCTCCAGCCCGGTGACCGCCTCCCGCTCATCCGCGAGGTGGTCGAGGATCTGGCGATCAATCCGAACACCGTCGCCAAGGCGTACCGGCAGATGGAGCAGGAGAACCTGGTCACCGGCCGGCCCGGCCAGGGCACGTTCGTCACCGAACAGCAGTCGGCCGCGATGTCGGCATCGACGTACACGTCGCTGCGCCGCGGCCTGGCGACCTGGTTGCGCCGCGCCTACGCCGCCGGCCTCGACGAGCAGGCGGTCGACGCGCTCTTCACGTCCGTCCACCAGCAGACGAGGAATGAGGACGTGGCGTGACAGCGTCCGAGCCGGCGCTGCGCACCGACGGTGTGGGCAAGCGGTACCGGAAGGGCTGGGCGTTGCGCGACTGCACCCTGGCCCTGCCGGCGGGCGGCGTGATCGCCCTGGTCGGGCCGAACGGCGCGGGCAAGACCACGCTGCTGCGCCTGGTCGTCGGGTTGCTGGCCCCGAGCACCGGCACGGTGCAGGTCCTCGGCCACGACGTCACGGCCAGCACCCCGCAGACGCTGTCCCGGGTCGGGTTCCTGGCCCAGGACCACCCGCTCTACAAGCGCTTCACCGTCGCCGAGATGCTCCGCTTCGGCCGGGCCTGCAACCTGCGGTTCGACCAGGGGCTGGCCGAGCGCCGGCTGGCGAAGCTGGGCATCCCGCTCGACCGCAGGGCCGGCTCGCTCTCCGGCGGGCAGCAGGCCCAGGTCGCGTTGGCTCTGGCCCTGGCGAAGCGGCCGGACCTGCTCGTCCTCGACGAGCCGGTGGCCAGCCTGGACCCGCTGGCCCGGCACGAGTTCCTCCAGGTCCTCATGGGCGCGGTGGCCGAAGGCGGGGTGACCGTCCTGTTCTCCTCCCACGTCGTGCACGAACTGGAGCGCGTCTGCGACCACCTGGTCGTGCTCAACCAGGGCCGGGTCACGCTCACCGGCGACATCGACACCCTCCTCGCCGAGCACCGGCTGCTCGTCGGCCCGCGCACGGCCACCGACCTCGACCGGGCCGCCGCCGTCGTGGAGGCCGTCCACAGCGACCGGCACACGACCCTGCTGGTACGCGACGGCGGGATCCCGGCCGCGCCCGGGTGGCAGGCCCGCCCGGTCGCGCTGGAGGACCTGGTGCTGGCGTACCTGCGCCGGCCGCCCGAGCCGAGCGCCGCGGTCACGTCGGGGGTGGCGGCATGACGTGGCTGATCTGGCGCCAGCACCGGACCGAGGTCTGCGTCCTGGGCCTGCTCGTCGGCATGTTCGGCATCGCCCTGCTCGTACTCGGGACGCAGGCCCACGACCTGTTCCCCGGCGGTGCCGCCCGGTGCGCGGGAGCGGCCGGTGCCGACGAGGCCTGCGCGGCCTCCTTCCGCCGGCTCGACGAGGAGTACGGGTACGTCGAGAACCTCCTGGCGGCCTTCTATCTGGTCCCCGTCGTCATCGGTGCGTTCCTCGGTGCGCCGCTGCTCGCGCGCGAACTGGAGGACGGCACCTGGCAGCTCGCCTGGACGCAGGCCGTGCCGCGGATGCGCTGGCTGGCGGCCAAGCTCGCGGCACTGGCCGGCGTCACCGTCGTGCTCACCGGGATGTTCACCGCGGTGCTCACCTGGTTCCGTCAGCCGTTCGACGCGTGGGAAGGGCGGTTCCAGTACGACGCCTTCGACCTGGAGGGACTCGTTCCGGTGGCGTACGCGCTGTTCGCGTTCGGCGTCGCCACGGCCGCGGGGGCGATCCTGCGGCGCAGCCTGCCCGCGTTCGGCGTCGCGTTCGGGGCGTTCCTCGCCGCCCGGATGGCGGTGGCGCTGCTGGCCCGCCCCGCGTACGCCACGCCGCTCACCACCATGGAGCCGGTCCCCGCCGGCGGCTCGACGGACCAGGCGGGGCGCCGGCCCGTGCCCGGCGGCGCCGACTGGGTGATCGAACACGGCTACGCGGACGCCACCGGGCGCAGGCTGAGCGGCGCCGAGTACCACGAGCTGGAGGGCGCCGCCGACCGGGCCGGCACCAACCTCAACCAGTTCCTGCACGCGCGGGGCATCCAGCAGTTCGGGGTCTACCACCCGGCCGAGCGGTTCTGGACGTTCCAGCTCATCGAGGCGGCCCTGTTCATCGCCGTCGCGGCGATCCTGACCGGCGTGGTGGTGTGGCGGGTGCGGCGCCGCGTGATCTAGCGTCACCCGGCCTCGCGGCGGGCCTTGGCGCGGCGCTTGCCCTCGTGCATCGCCTGCACCCGGGCCACCGGGATGGTCCGCCCCTGCTCGACCAGCTCCGCCGGCAGGCGCTGCGGCGCGGGCAACGCCTCCGCCCAGGGATCCCGGTCACCCAGCAGCGCGGGCACGGTCCGCACGGTGAAGTCGGCCGGGCTCGCGCTCTCCAGGTCGGTCCAGCCCACCGGGTACGACACCGGTGCGCCGGGCCGGATCCGAGGGCTGTAGGCGGCCACCACTGTCGCCCCGTACGCCCGGGTGGAGTCGACGAAGACGCGGCCGCCGCGGTCGGCGACGATGAACGCGGTGGTCGCGGCCGCCGGGTCGAGCCGTTCGGTACGGGCGGCGAGCGCCCGGGTCGCCGCGGCGGCCTCCTCCGCCGTGGTGGCGGGGTCCACCGGCACGACCACGTGCAGCCCCTTGGCGCCGCTCGTCTTCACCGCCCCGGTCAGCCCGGCGTCGGCGAGCGCCTGCCGCACCAGCAGCGCGACGCGCACCACGGCGCCGAACGCGTCCCCCTCCGGCGGGTCCAGGTCGAGCACCAGATGGGACGGGTGCTCGGGCGCGCCGGCGCGGGCCAGCGTCGGGTGGTACTCCACCGCCCGCTGGTTGGCGAACCAGAGCAGCGTCCGGCGGTCGTCGCAGAGGGCGTACGAGATCCGCCGGTGCGACGCCTCCGCCCACACCTCGGTGCGGCGTACCCAGCCGGGGGTGTACTTCGGCAGGTTCTTCTGCATGAACGGCTCCTGGCCGGGCCGCACCCGCAGCACCGACAACGGCCGGTCCCGCAGTTCCGGCAGGATCCGGTCGCACACGGCGTCGAGGTAGTCGACCAGGTCGCGCTTGGTCGCCCCGGCGCCGTCGAACAGCGGCTGGTCGAGGTTGGTCAGCGACACTCCGGCCCGGGTCTCGTCGGCGGCGCCCATCGGACCACCATCCCGGGCCGGGCCCGGCTCGGCAACCCCGACACGGTGCCCGGCGCTCCTCGCCGTCGCGCACCTGCGACGATCGGGGTGTGGGTGAGGCAGAGGCGGACCGGTGCGGGTCCGGCACGGCGGAGCAGGCCGGCGCGTGCACGATGCGGGAGGCGCTGGACCGGGTCGGCGGCAAGTGGGCCATCGGCATCCTGATCGCCGCCTCGGCCGGCCCGATCCGCTTCACCGAGCTGGAGCGCCGGGTGGAAGGGATCAGCCGCCGGATGCTCACGCTGACGCTGCGCAACCTGGAGCGGGACGGGCTGCTGCACCGGCACGTGCATCCCACGGTGCCGCCGAAGGTGGAGTACACGGCCACGCCGATGGCCCGGGAGCTGTACGAGTCGCTGGTGGCGCTGACGAGCTGGGCGGAGCGGCACCGCGAGGCGATCAGCGCGGCCCGGGCCGAGTACGACCGCACGCACGGCGGCCCACCGGCCTGACTCAGCCCGCCACCCGCTCCGTCCAGTCGATGTGGTGGCCGAACAGCCAGGCCTGGGCCGCGCCGCCGTTGCGCGCCAGGTACCGGGCGGCGAGCGGCATGCCCAGGTCCCGGACCAGCCGCCCGACCGGGCCGGCGACCTTCGTCGTGCTGGTCCGCCGCCCCTGCGCGACCACCCGCTCCACCCGGTCGCGGCGCAGCCGCTCGTAGGCCCGGAACGCGACCGGCACGTCCGGCAGGTCGCGCAGGCAGCGGGCGAGCTGGACGGCGTCCTCGAAGGCCATCGCCGCGCCCTGCCCGGAGGAGGGGGCGGCGGTGTGCGCCGCGTCGCCGATCACGATCATGCGGTCGCGGTGCCAGACCGGCACCGAGGGCAGGTCGTACGTCGGCCAGCCGTACTCGATCCGCGCGGTGTGGTCGAGGATCCGCGTCGCCGGTCCCCGATCGCCGGCGAGCAACGCGCGCAGCCGGGACCGGGCCTCGTCCGGGCCGATCGCGGCGAGTTGTTCCCGGCTCGCCTCGACCGGCTGCGGCGGGTTGGCGAACCACCAGACCTCGTCCTTCCCCACCACGATCCAGCAGAAGAAGCAGCGCCGGCCGAACATCATCTGCATCACGCCGCGCTCGTCGGGCAGGCGCAGCCCGCGGGCGAAGCCACCGGCGTTCAGCAGCGGCACGTAGCGCGGCGCGGGGGCGGCCGGGTCGATCAGCGCGCGGACCCGGGAGCGCAGCCCGTCGGCGCCGACGAGCAGGTGGCCGTGGGCGGTACGGCCGTCGGCGAACCGGGCGGTCACACCGCCGTCCGCCGTGTCGGCGCCGGTCAGCCGGGCGCCGTGGACGAACTCGACGCCCCGGCGCAGCGCCTCGTCGCGCAGCGCCCGGTAGAGGTCGGAACGGCCGACCGTACGGCTGCCGGGGGCACCGAACTCCGCGAGCCGGCGCCCCCTGTGGTTGTGCATGAGCATCCGGGGTGTCGGGTGTCCGAGCCCGGCCACCAGGTCGTCGAGGTCGATCGCACGTAGCGCGTCGAGCCCGTTGGCCGAGAGCGTCAGGAACGCGCCCACACCGACCGCGTCCCGCGGGTACGCCTCGTACACCGAGGCGTCGATGCCGGCGCGCCGCAACGCCATGGCGGCGACCGGGCCGGCCAGTCCGGCGCCGACGACGACAGCTTTAGTCATGTCATGACTATACATAAAATGACTATTACGCGACAGGGGGCACCTAGGGTGGGGCCATGACGGTTCGTCGCTCGCCGCTGGCGATGATGGTGCTGGCCCTCCTGGTCGAGGAGCCGATGCACGCGTACCGGATGCAGCAGCTCATCCGGGAGCGGGAGAAGCAGGACGTGGTCAACGTCGCGCAGCGCAACAGCATCTACCAGACCATCGAGCGGCTGCGCCGCGACGAGCTGATCCGGGTGGCCGAGACCAGGCGCGAGGAGGGGCGGCCGGAGCGCACCGTGTACGCGCTCACGAAGGCCGGCCGCCGCACGCTCGACGGGTGGCTCGCCGACGCGCTCGCCACCCCCGCCCGGGAGTTCCCGGAGTTCCCCGCCGCCCTGTCGTTCCTGCCGATCCTGCCGCCCGAGGAGGCGGCCCGACGGCTGGACGAACGGGCCGGCGCCATCGAGGCACGGCTGCGCGAGCGTGAGGCGGCGCTGGCCGGGGTACGACTGCCCCGCCTCTTCCTGGTCGAGGACGAGTACCAGCTGACCCTGCTCCGCGCCGAGCTGGACTGGGTACGCGGGCTTGTCGCCGACCTGCGCTCCGGCGCGCTCACCTGGTCCGGGGAATGGCTCGCGGACTGGACCGGAACACCGGCCTGACCTGCGGAAACAGGCCGTTGTGGCGAACGCCACGCGGCGGATCTGACCGATCGGTCAGCACCTGACCGATCGGTCAGGCATGCTGGAGGACATGGCGCGACCGACCACCGCCACCCACGACGAGCTGCTGGCCGCGGCCGCTCGCCGATTCGCCGTCACCGGGTACAAGGGCACCTCGCTGCAGGACATCGCGCGCGAGGTGGGCTGTTCCAAGGCCACCGTGCTCTACCACTTCGCCAGCAAGGACACCCTGCTCTGCGAGCTGATGGCCCCGGCCATCACGATGCTGGAGGAGCTGGACGCCCGGATCGCGGCGCACACCGGGGCCGAGGCCCAGCGCGTCGCCGCCGAGGGCTTCGTCGACCTGGCGGTCCGCTTCCGCCGGGAGATCGCGCTGCTGCGGGGAGAGTTCCCCGACCTGCTCCAGCAGCCCGCGTTCGCCCACATCCAGCAGATCTCCGAACGACTCGTCGCCGCCTTCTCCGGCTTCTCCGACCGTCCGGAGGCACGCGTCGCGGCGCTCGTCGTGCTCGCCGGCATCGCCGAGACCTGCGGCGAGTTCCTGGACATCCCCGACGAACAGCTGCGACCCGCGCTGCTCGCCGTGGCGTACCGCGCGCTCGAAGTCACCACCTGATCCGAAACTGCGAGGACAAGGAAGGTCCATGGCGACCCTGCTGTACCGGCTCGGCCGGGCATCCCTGCGCCGGCGGCGACTCGTCGCCGTCGTCTGGCTCGTCGTACTCGTCGGACTCGGCCTGGCCGCGGCCACACTGAAGGGCCCGACGGCGAGCAACTTCACCATGCCGGGCACCGAGTCGCAGAAGGCGATCGACCTGCTCAGCGACCGCTTCCCGGCGGCCAGCGGCGCCACCGGCACGATCGCGATCAAGGCCCCCCAGGACGGCACGCTGACCTCGCCCGCCGGACAGGCGGTGGTCAAGCAGGTCACCGAGGAGGCGGCCACGCTGCCCGGCGTGGTCGGCGCGGTCGACCCGTACCAGGCGCAGGCGCTCACCCCGGACGGCCGGTACGCGCTGATCCAGGTGCAGTTCGCCGGCGGGGCGGACGAGGTCACCGACGAGCAGCGCGACGCGTACGAGAAGGTCGGCGCGCAGGCCGAGGCTCAGGGCTGGCAGATCGCCCCCGGCGGCGAGGTGCTCAACGGTGAGCCGGAGGTCGGCTCGACCGAGGCGATCGGCGTGCTGGTCGCGGCGATCGTCCTGGTGATCACGTTCGGCTCGCTCGTGGCGGCCGGGATGACCATGCTGAACGCGCTGATCGGCGTCGGCGTCGGCATGGCCGGTCTGTTCGCGCTCAGCGGCGCGGTCGAGCTGACCAGCACCGCGCCGATCCTGGCGCTGATGCTCGGCCTCGCGGTCGGCATCGACTACTCGCTGTTCATCACCTCCCGGCACCGGCAGAACCTGCTCGACGGGCTCTCCCCCGAGGAGGCGGTCGGCCGGGCGGTCGGCACCGCCGGCTCGGCTGTCGTCTTCGCCGGCGCGACGGTGGTGGTGGCGCTCGCCGGCCTGGCCGTGGTGGGCATCCCGTTCCTCACCGTGATGGGCCTGGCCGCGGCCGGCACCGTGACGGTTGCCGTGCTGGTGGCGATCACGCTGGCCCCGGCGCTGCTCGGCTTCGCCGGTCCCAAGGTGCTGCCGCGCAAGCTGCGTGACCGCAAGGCGGTCGAGGATCCGGCCACCGGCTCGGAGGACCGCTCCGGCTTCGGCTTCCGCTGGGCGCGGTGGGTGACCAAGCTCCGCATCCCGGTGATCCTGGTCGGGCTGCTCGGCCTCGGTCTGCTCGCGATCCCGGCCCAGGACATGCGCCTGGCGCTGCCGGACGCCTCCGCCGCCGCCGAGGGCACCCCGGCCCGGGTCAGCAGCGACCTGATCCGCGAGGGCTTCGGCCCCGGCTTCACCGGCCGGCTCGCGGTCGTGGTGACCGCGGACTCGCCGCAGGCCACCCAGGCCGCCATCCCGCAGGTGACCGCGCTGATCCAGAAGACCGACGGGGTGCTGGCGGTGGCTCCGCCGCAGGTCGACCCGTCGGGGCGTACCGCGCTGATCGGGGTGATCCCGAAGACCGGGCCGACCGACGAGGCCACCGAGACGGTCGTGCACGACATCCGTGAGCAGGTCTCGGGCATCCAGAACGCCGACGTGCTGCTCACCGGCGTCACCGCGGTCGGCATCGACGTGTCGGAGAAGCTCTCCGACGCACTGCCGGTCTACCTGCTGGTGGTGGTGGGCCTGTCCATCCTGCTGCTGATGCTGGTGTTCCGGTCGATCCTGGTGCCGGTCAAGGCGGCGCTGGGCTTCCTGCTCACCGTGGCGGCCACGTTCGGCATCACCGTCGCGGTGTTCCAGCAGGGCCACCTGGCCGACCTGGTCGGCCTGGACACCCCGGCCCCGCTGGTCAGCTTCCTGCCGATCCTGCTCATCGGCATCCTGTTCGGCCTGGCCATGGACTACGAGGTCTTCCTGGTCTCCCGGATGCGCGAGGACTTCGTGCACGGCGACACCGCGCAGCAGGCCACCATCAACGGCATGGGGCACGGCGCCCGGGTGGTCACCGCCGCCGCGCTCATCATGATCTCGGTGTTCGGCGGCTTCGTCTTCCTGGAGGACCCGATCATCAAGTCGATGGGCTTCGCCCTCGCGATCGGTGTCGCCATCGACGCGTTCGTGGTCCGGATGACGATCGTGCCGGCGGTGATGTCGCTGCTGGACAACGCCGCCTGGTGGCTGCCGCGCTGGCTGAACAAGATCCTGCCCAACGTGGACGTCGAGGGCGAGGGCCTGCGCGCCCACCTCGCCGAGAAGCAGCACGCAAACGTGTGAGCCGCACGGGTGGGGCCCGGCGGGGCCCCACCCGGTCACACACCCGACGGATACGTCTCCATCTCACCGGGTGTGACGCACGCCGGCAGCGGGTGCAGCGCGGTGGCCTCGTCGCACCAGATGAACGCGTCGTAGCGCTCACCCAGCCGGGTCGGCACGTAGTTGCCCCAGGACTCGAAGCTCGGGTCGTACACCACCCCGATGGCCCGGTGGTCCGCCTCGCCGGTCACCCACTCCGGCTGGTCGTCGCCGCCGAAGACCAGCACCGCCCGGTCCGGCATCAGCTCGTGCAGCCGATGCTCCACCGAGCCCTCCCGGGCCGGCGGCACCACCATCTTCTCGGCCGGTGAGCCCCAGCGCGGCGCGGCGACCACGCTGCCGTGCCAGCTGCCGAAGCCGATCAGCGCCACCGCGTCCCGGCCGTGCCGTTCCCGGCCCAGCTGCCCGATGTTGACCATGCCGTCCGCCGCCATGTCGGTGGCCCGGGCGTCGCCGACGTGCGTGTTGTGCGCCCACACGATGCCCCGCGAGCCCGGTCCGTACCGGTCGAGCAGCCGGTCGAGCGTGTCGGCCATGTGGACGTCGCGCACGTTCCACGACTCGGGGCCGCCGCCGACCATCGCCCGGTAGTACCGCTCCGCGCCGGCCACCACCTCCGCGTTCTGCCAGGCCGAGAAGCGGTCCGGGCCGTCGGCGGCGGCCTGTTCCCGGGTACGCGCCAGCAGCCGGACCACCTCCTCCTCGCACCGGGCGGAGACGAACCGGCTGGCCATCCCGTACTCCTCGACGCGCTTGCCGTACGGCTCGAAGCAGCGGTACGCCTCCTGGGCCGCCTCCAGCGAGGCCGGATCCTCCTCACCGAGGTAGTCGAAGATGGCCTGCATCGACTCCCAGAGGGAATACACGTCCAGCCCGTGGAAGCCGGCCCGCTCCCCCTCGGGACGGTCCAGGTTCCACGCCCGCAGCCAGCGGCAGAAGCGGGCCACCTCGGCGTTCGCCCACATCCAGGTGGGCCAGCGTTCGAACCGTTCCAGCGCGACGAGCGGATCGGCCGCCCCGTCCGGCGCGTCGACCACCGATCGGTGCACCCGGTCGCAGTCCGGCCAGTCCCCCTCCACCGCCACGAAGTCGAACCCCTGTTCGGCGATGAGCCGCCGGGTCAACTGCTCCCGCAGCCGGTAGTAGTCGTAGCTGCCGTGCGTCGCCTCGCCGATCATCACCACCCGGGCGTCCCGCACGCGGTCCAGCAAGGGGTCGAAGTCGCTCGGCGCGCCGAGCCGCTGTACCAGCATGTCAGCGGCTACCCGGGGCCCGCCGGGACAAACCGCCGCCGAGGCCCGGCGGCACGGGCATGCCGCCGGGCCCAGCGGGTAGCCGGGCGGCATGACCGTCACCGGCGCGCAGTTGCAGGAGTTCCTGGCCGGGCTGGACTACCCGGTCTCCCGGGAGGATCTGGTCCGCTGGGGCCAGGAGAACGGCGCCAGTACCGAGGCGCTCCAGGCGCTGCGGTCCCTGCCGGCCGAGGAGTTCCAGTCCCCCACCGAGCTGGGCGAGGCGATTGTCACCCTGGCCGGCACCTGACCGGGCGGGTGTTAGGAGGGGCCCCCTCCTATACCGGAGGCGTTAAGAAGGGGCCCTTCCTTGCGTGCAGCAGCCGGAACAGCACCAGCCACTGTTCCGGCCAGACCAGCCCGACCGGGGTGTCCGGCGCGATCCGCGCGGCCCGCATCGCGCCGTCGACCCGCGGCCGGGGGTGGCCCGCGCGCAGCGAGGCCGCGAGCGAGCCGCCGGCTCCGCCGAAGCCCAGCTCCACCATCCGGCGGTACGCGGACAGCGCCGCCGGCGCCACGAGTGGCGTCGTCCGGCGCTCCAGCCGCAGGATGCCCCCGTCCACGCCCGGCACCGGCCGGAACGCGGCCCGGGGTACCCGCCCGGCCAGCCGCCAGTGGTACTCGGGCCAGGTCAGCACCGTGAGCCGGCTCCACCGGCCGTGGTCGCCGGTGCGCTTGCGGGCATAGTCGAGCTGGGTGAGCAGCGTCGCGGACCGCAGCCCTGGTGCGGCCAGGCACCAGCGGACCACCGCCGCGGTGAGCGACCAGGGGATGTTGCCCGCCACCGAGAACGGCCCGGCGGGCGGGGGCGCGGCCAGGAAGTCGGCCGCCCGTACCTCGACGTTCGGCAGCGGAGCGCAGGCCGCTGTCAGCTCGGGCAGCACGGCCGGGTCGACCTCGTACGCGATCAGCCGCCCGCACCGCGCGGCGAGCGGGCGGGTCAGCCGGCCGCGTCCGGCGCCGACCTCCAGCAGCAGGTCGTCCGGGCCGGGCCGGGCCGCGCGGACCATCCGCGCGACGGCGGCCGGGTCGGCGAGGAAGTTCTGGGACAGTACGCGACGGGACCGGTCGCGTGCGGTGGTTCGGCGGGGCGCCACGGGTTCGTCCTGTCTGTCGCCGGACGGCGACGGGTACGGACCGCTGCGCGGGTGTCCCCCGCCGTCGAGGCGGCGTGGGGCGGATCGGGCGGGCGGTCCGAGCGGATCGGGACTCGGACGACCCTGGAGAGTGGCCGGAACGCGGCGCATGCCTGAGACGGCCACCTCGGCGAGGTGGCACGGTCGACGGACCGCACGCCACCTCGGCGAGGTGGCACGACCGCGCCCTCGGGCGGGTCGGGAACCGGCGGTCAGGTCAGACGCGGGCGGCGTACCGGCCGGCCAGGGCCGGGCGCCGGAACCGCGGACGGGCGTCCAGGAGGAGCCCACACGCGGCCGGCGCGGCGGCCACGCGGATCAGGGCGTGCGTGAACATGCGGCCACGCTAACGACCGGGCCCGGCCCGGGCGACCGGTTTTCTACAGGTCGACGGTGCGTCCCTGCTCCCGGGCGGTCTGCGCGGCGTCCAGCACCGCCACCACCTCACGGCCGAACCGCACGTCGCACCGGTGGTCGCGGGTGCCGGCGTCGACCTCCTCCAGCAACTGGTCGAGCGCGGCGCCGAACGCCTGGAGCGCGCTGCCGTCGCCGGGCGGCACGGTCTCGGTGCCGTTCTCGCCGAAGAAGACGAAGTCCCGGGTGACCGCCTCGGACGGCGCGTCCAGGGTGAGCGAGAGCGAACTGGTCGCGCCGCCGTCGTGGGTGAGCAGCAGGTGCACCAGGCCGCTCGGGCCGTCCATCGCGGCGACCCGGGTGACCCGGCCGAGCACCGGCAGGATCAGCGACAACGCGTGCGGGCCGACGTCCCAGAGCGCGCCGCGCTCCCGCCGCCAGGCCGAGTCGCCGTACGGGTTCCCGGGCTGGAAGATCGACGCGAAAATGGTGGCGCGGGCGTGCTGCCAGCCGCCGGCCGCCGCGGTCGAGGCGAGGAAACCGGTGACGTTCGGGTGGAAGCGCTGGGTGAAGAAGACCACCGAGGCCACCCCGGACGCCTGCGCCGCCGCGACCACCCGGTCGGCGTCGGCGAGGCCGAGCGCCAGCGGCTTGTCCAGCAGCAGGTGCCGTCCGGCGGTGGCGGCCCGGACGGCGATGTCGGCCTGCACGTCCGGCGGGAGCGCCACGGCGATCGCGTCGCAGGCCTCGATGAGCGCGTCGACGTCGGTGAAGGCCGGTACGCCGTGCCGGGTGGCCAGCTCCTCCGCCTTCGCGGCGCTGCGCCCCCAGACGCCGGCGAGCCGTGCCCGCGGGTGCGCCTCGATGGCCGCGGCGTGCGTCTCCGCCGCCCAGTAACCGGTGCCGAACAACCCGAACCGCACCCGGACCCCCTGCAAAGTCGACGTCCGCCACCGGCGTACGCCGGGACCGTGATCCACGCTAGTCCCCCGGCCCGTCCGGCGCGCCCCGACCCGGCGGGCGAGCCGCTACTACACCGGTTAGTAGGCTGTGCCGGTGAACGACACCGTGTCGACGACCAGCGCGGCGGCCGCCTCTCCGGTGGACGGGCCGCTCGCCACGGTCGCGATCGTGATCTCGCTGGCGGTCGCCGTCTGGGCCCTGGTGGCGGCGGTACGCCACCGGCCGCCGGACCGGATCCAGTTCATCGGCCTGGCCGTACTGGAGGTGGCGCTGCTCGCGCTCACCGTGACGGCGCTCGTCGCGCTCGGCGGCGGGGACCGGCCGGGCGAGCCGGGCGCGTTCTTCGGCTACCTGGCGACGCTCGTCTGCCTGCCGCCGCTGGCCTGGGTGCTGGCCCGGATGGAGCCGACCCGGTGGGGCTCGGGCATCGTCTGCGCGATCTGCCTGGTCACGCCCGTGGTGGCGTTACGGCTCCAGCAGACCTGGGAGGCCCTCGGTGGCTGAGACCACGACCGGGCAGCGTGCCACCAACCGCGGGCCGGGCCGGTTGCTGATCGCCGTCTACATCGTCTTCGCCATCGCCGCGACCTCGCGGGCCGGGTTGCAGATCGCCACGAAGTTCGACGAGGCGCCGGTGGCGTACCTGCTCTCCGCGCTCGCCGCGCTGATCTACATCGTGGCGGCGGCCGGGCTGGCCCGGGCCGGGCACGCCGGCCGCCGGATCGCGCTCGCCTGCTGCACCGTCGAACTGGCCGGGGTGCTCGGGGTGGGCGTGCTGAGCATCGCCGACAAGGAGCTGTTCCCGGACGAGACGGTCTGGTCCGACTTCGGCAGCGGCTACGGCTACGTGCCGCTGGTGCTGCCGGTGCTCGGCCTGTTCTGGCTCTGGCGCACCCGGCGCGACCCCGCCTGAGCGGGCCCGCGCCGGGTGCGGCCGGTCAGTCCTTCGGACCGCCGGCGACGTAGATGACCTGGCCGGAGACGAAGGACGCGCCCTCGCTGGCCAGGAACGAGATGGTGTGCGCGACGTCCTCCGGGCGGCCGGGACGGCGTACCGGGATCTCGGCGGCGGCGTGCTTCTGGAGATCGTCGAAGTCGACCTTCATCCGGGCCGCGGTGGCAGCGGTCATGTCGGTGACGATGAAGCCCGGCGCGACCGCGTTGACAGTCACGCCGAACGGCCCCAGCTCGATCGCCAGCGTCTTGGTGAAGCCCTGGAGGCCGGCCTTGGCGGCCGAGTAGTTCGCCTGGCCCCGGTTGCCGAGGGCGGAGGTGCTGGACAGGTTGACGATCCGGCCCCACTTCGCCTCGACCATGTGCTTCTGCGCGGCCTGGCTGAACAGGAACGCCCCGCGCAGGTGCACGCCCATGACCGTGTCCCAGTCGCCGTCGGTCATCTTGAACAGCAGGTTGTCGCGCAGCACACCCGCGTTGTTGACCAGCACGGTCGGCGCGCCCAGTTCGGCGGCGATCCGTTCCACGGCGGCCTCGACCTGGGCCCGGTCGGACACGTCGGCGCCGACGCCGAGCGCCCGGCCGCCGGCCGAGCCGATGGCGTCCACCGCCTCCTTGGTGGCGGACTCGTCGATGTCGACCACGGCGACGGCCATGCCGTCGGCCGCCAGCCGGCGGGCGGTCGCCGCCCCGATGCCGCGCGCGGCTCCGGTCACGATGGCGACGCGGGGCTCCTCCGACATGCTTACCTCCCGGTAACTTGTGGCTCGATCGAAGGAGCTTAACCCGCCGGTACGCCGCCCCCTACCGCTCGTGGCCCCGGCAGAGCCGGATCCACCGGTAGCCGTACCCGCCGAGCTTGAGCCGGTCGAGCTTGCCCACGTCCTCGTAGTTGCGGTCGCTCAGCACGTCGATCGGCAGGTCCGCCTCCGGCGCCAGCGTGCTCAGGTCGACCTCGACGTCCTCAGTGCCGAGGTTGTGCAGGAACACCATCGTCCCGGTACGCCCGTCGGCGCGGTGCGCGAGCACGCCCGGCGGCATCGGCACGTCGATGTGGGTGGTGCTGCCCGACCCGGTCTCCGGCGCCTCCCGCAGCGTCCGGATCATCCGCTCGAACCAGCCGAGCAGCGAACGCGGGTCCTTGCGCTGGGCGGTGACGTTGACGTTCTGGTAGCCGTACTCGCCCTTGTCGATCACCGGACGGACCAGCTTCTCCGGCTCGGCCGTGGAGAAGCCGGCGTTGTCCTGGTAGGACCACTGCATCGGGGTACGGATCGCGTCGCGCCCGTCCAGCGACAGGTCCTCCCCCATGCCGATCTCCTCGCCGTAGCGCAGCACCGGCGTGCCGCGCAGCGAGAACTGCAACGAGTACGCCAGCTCGATGTGCCGGCGGTCGTTGCCGAGCATGGGCGCGAGCCGCCGGCGGATGCCCCGGCCGTAGAGCTGCATGTTCTCGTCCGGACCGAACGTCGCCAGCACGTCGTTGCGCTGGTCGGCGGTGAGCCGGGACAGGTCGATCTCGTCGTGGTTGCGCAGGAACGTGGCCCACTGGCCGCCGGTGGGCAGCTTCGGGGTGTCGCGCAACGCCTCGATGATCACTTCCGGGTCCTCCCGGGCCAGAGCGAGCATCAGCCGGCCGTTGAGCATGAAGTCGAACAGCATGTGGATCCGGTTGCCCGAGCCGCTGCCGTCGCCGAAGTAGACCGGCAGCTCGTCCGGCTCGACGTTCGCCTCGGCCAGCAGGACCGAGTCGCCGCGCCGCCACTGCACGTGCTGGCGCAGGTCGGTGAGGAAGTCGAAGTCCTTCGGTGAGTTCGGGTTGCCCGGCTCGGTGCGCTCGATGATGAACGGCACCGCGTCCATCCGGAAACCGGAGACGCCGAGCTGGAGCCAGAACGAGGTGATCTTCTTGATCTCCGCCCGGACCCGCGGGTTCTCGATGTTCAGGTCCGGCTGGAACTTGTAGAAGCGGTGGTAGTACCACGCCTTGGCGGTCCGGTCGTAGGTCCAGGTCTCGTGCTGTTCCCCCGGGAAGACCATGCCCTGGTGGCGGTCGTCCGGCTCGTGCTCGGCCCAGACGTACCAGTCCCGGTACGGCGAGTCGGGCGACGACCGGGCGGACTGGAACCACGGGTGCTGGTCCGAGGTGTGGTTGACCACCAGGTCGATGATCACCCGGATGCCCCGGTTGCTCGCCTGGTGCAGCAGTTCGGCGAAGTCGCCGAGCGTGCCCAGCCGCGGGTCCACGTTGTAGAAGTCGGTCGCGTCGTACCCGTCGTCCTCGTTCGGCGAGGGGTGGATCGGGTTCAGCCACAGGCAGGTCACGCCGAGCCGGGCCAGGTAGTCGAGCCGGCCGATCAGCCCCTGGAAGTCACCCACCCCGTCGCCGTCGGAGTCCGCGTACGTGTCGACGTCGAGGCAGTAGACGACCGCCTCCTGATACCACCTGTCACCCATGCGGCTACTACTTCTCCGAACGCGCGCGGCGGCAAACCCGGTACGGTGCCGGAATGGAGGAGGAGGCGTACGACTGGTTCGCCGGCACCTGGCTGAACCCGCCCGAGCGGGCCGAGCCGGTCGGCGGCGGCCTGCTGGTCGAGCCGCGCGGCGGCAGCGACTTCTGGCGGCGCACCAGCTACGGCTTCGTGCACGACGACGGCTCGGCGCTGCTCGCTCCGTTTCCGGTGGGCAGCGCCGTGGAGGTGTCGTTCCGGCTCGACTACTCGGTCCAGTTCGACCAGGCCGGCGTGCTGGTGCGGGTGGACGAGCGGCGGTGGGCCAAGGCCGGGGTCGAGGTGAGCGACGGTTCGCCGCAGGTGGGCGCCGTGGTCACCGACGAGTTCTCCGACTGGTCGGTGGCGCCGGTGCCGGACTGGTCGGGCCGGGAGGTGACGGTCCGGGTGAGCCGGGCCGGCGACGCGCTCACCGTACGGGCCCGGTGCGAGGACGAGCCGTGGCGGCTGGTCCGCGTCGCCCCGCTCGACCCGGCGGCGGCGGCTTCGGCCGGGCCGTACTGCTGCTCGCCCAGCCGCGGCGGCCTGCTGGTCCGCTTCACCGGCTGGCGGCGGGGTCCGGTGGACGCCGCGCTGCACCCGGAGGGCTGAGTCACAGGTGTGACATCCGCCTGTCCGGGTAACACCTTCGGATCTCCGGCTCTCGCGTGGAAGGACCGACATGGCCCTGGCCCAGGACGTCGACCCGAACCAGTTCACCGGGCTGACCGGCTGGGTGGCGAGCGTGATCGACTCGCTCGGCGCGGTCGGCGTGGCGCTGCTGGTGGCGCTGGAGAGCATCATCCCGCCGATCCCGAGCGAGATCGTGCTGGCGATGGCCGGCTACCTGTCCGCCGAGGGCCGGTTCAACGTGGTGCTGATCGTGGTCGCCGCGACTGTCGGCTCGCTGCTCGGCGCGCTGGTGCTCTACTGGCTCGGCGCGGCGCTCGGCGAGGAGCGGCTCAAGCGCTGGCTGGACCACATCCCGCTGGTCGACCTGGAGGATCTGGAGAAGGCCGACCGCTGGTTCGAGCGGCACGGCCGGTGGGCGGTGCTGATCGGCCGGGTGGTGCCGGTGGTACGCAGCCTGGTCTCGATCCCGGCCGGCGCCAACCGGATGCCGCTGGGCGAGTTCATCCTGCTCACCACGCTCGGCAGCGGGGTGTGGAACGCCCTGATCGTCGGCGCCGGGTTCACCCTCGGGTCGCGGTGGGAGGACGTCGACAGGTACAGCCAGTGGTTCAACTACGCGATCTTCGCCGTCTTCGGTTTCATGATCGTGAGCTGGGCGGTGAAGAAGGTGCGCCGGCGGCGCGCCCGGCAGTCGGTGACCACCGGGCGCTGACCCGGACCCCGAGGGGCCCGGGCCGCGTCCCGGCCGCGCTTCAGCGGCGGAAGGTGAACCAGTTGACGTTGACGAAGTCGGACGGCTGGCCGCTGCTGAACGTCAGGTAGACGGTGCGCCGCCCGGTCACCGCGCTGACGTTGCCCGGCACCGAGCGCCAGGTCTGCCAGCCGCCGGTGTTGCCGACCGCGAAACTGCCGATCGGCGGCGCGGTCGGGCTGTCCACCCGGACCTCCACCAGCCCGCTCACCCCGGACGCCGCGCCGGAGGCGACCCGGGCCACGAAGTCACGCGGCGGCGCCGAGCCGAAGTCGACGTTGTCGTAGCGGGCCCAGTCGCCGTTGGCGAGCCAGCCGATGTCCTGGCCGCCCTCGGCACACGTCTCCACCTGCACGCCGTTCTGCGCGTTGAACGACTCGGCCTGGATCGTGGCGTACGCGTCGCGCACCCCGCCCGGCGGCGGCGTGGTCGGCGTGGGCGACGGGTTGCCTCCGCCGCCCCGGGTGTAGACGGCCACGTAGTCGACCAGCATCGACCGGCCGGGCACGGTGGCCGCGGTGGGCGTCGCCGAGCCGGCCACGCCGTCCGGGAAGCCGCCGCCCATCGCCACGTTGAGCAGCAGGAAGTAGCCGGCGTGGTTGGTCATCTGACTCCAGTACGGCTCACCGATCTGGTTCTGCCCGACGGTGTGGAAGAGCTGGCCGTCGACGTACCAGCGCAGTTGCTGCGGGCTGGTCGAGGCGTCCCACTCGAACCGGTAGGTGTGGAACGCCGACTGGCACGTGCTGCCCGGGCACGCCCGGGATGCGCCGATGCCGTTGAACTCCCCGCACGGGCCGCCCGGCGCGACGCCGCAGTGCAGCACGCCCCAGACCGAGTTGATCCCGTTGACGTTCTCCATCACGTCGAACTCACCGATGCCCGGCCAGTTCTGGTAGTTGCCCCGGTACGGCGAGCCGAGCGCCCAGAACGCCGGCCAGTACCCGGACGCCGCCGCGCCGGTGACGTTCGGCATCTGGATCCGGCCCTCCAGGGCCAGCACGCCGCCCGACGGCGGCTTGAAGTTCGCCCGTACCGTCTCGATCCGGGCCGACGTCCAGCGGCCGGCCGAGTCGCGCAGCGGCGTGATGCGCAGGTTGCCCGAGCCGTCGTGGGCCAGGTTGGCGGTGCTGGAGGTGTAGGTCTGGATCTCGCCGGTGCCCCAGTTGGCCGGGCCGCCCGGGTAGCTGGTGCCGGTGTCGATGATCCAGTTGGCGGACGAGGGCAGCGTGCCGGCGGAGCCGGTGAAGTCGTCGCTCCACACCAGGCTCCACCCGGACGGCGTCGGGGGCAGCGCGGCCTGGGCGGTCATCGAGACGCCCGCGAGCGCTGTGGTGAGTGCGAGGACGCCGGCGGCCAGGGCGAGCCGGCGGCGTGGTCGGGGCACGGCGGCGGAGGCGGCCGGGGCCGCCGGGATCGGGTTCATTCGGGTGCCTCTCTGCGGGGACGGGTCCGGGAGAGCGCTCTCTGAGAGCGATTTCTACGCGCCCGCCCCCGCACTTGTCAACGCTTGTCGATGGCCGCCGCCGGCTGCGGCCGGCGCAGCACCACCTGCTCCCCCACGGTCCAGGCCGTGGTGGTGACCAGATAGAGCACCGCCGCCAGCGGCACCACGAGCGCGACGAGCACCGTGCCGTACGGCAGCAGCGGCAGCAGCCGCCCGAGCACCGCCGCGCCCGGACCCTCGGTCGGGGTGCCGGCCACGGTGCCGGTGGCGGCCGCCGCCCGGCGCATCCGCCGCGAGGACCACCAGGCCAGCGCGAGCAGCGCGGCCAGCAGCACCCCGAACACCAGCGGCACCGGGCCGGAAAGCCCGTCGCCGAGGTGCCACCCCAGCGGTACGCCGGCGAGCCGCTCCCCCAGCAGCTCCGGCGCGCCGTCACCGGTGGCGAACAGGCGGTACATGACCAGGAAGAACGGTGCCTGCAACAGAGCCGGCAAACAGCCCGCGACCGGGCTGGCCCCGGCGTTGCGGTAGAGCGCGAACAACTCGCTCTGGAGGCGGGCCGGATCGTCGGCGTACCGGCGCTGGAGTTCCCGCACCTCGGGGGCGAGCGCGGTGCGACGCCGCTCCCCGCGGACCTGGGCCACTGTCAGCGGCGAGATCACCAGCCGGACGGCGACTGTGAACAGGACGATGGCGGCGGCCGTCGCGGCACCGCCGGTGAGCGGGGCGAGCACGTCGGCGAGCCAGGTGACGACGGTGGCCGCGGCCGAGGCCGCGGAGTGCAACGGAGCGAAGGCGAGCATAGGTGGACCCCTCGATGGCGATTCCGGTGTCCCGGGCGGCGACGTGCCGCGCGGCGGGACGGATGACGACGGAATCGGCCGCGAAAGCCGGTGCGGAGCAGCCGGCGGCCCGCCGGCGCGGGCCGGCGGGTGGCTACGCGGCCGAGGGGCGCAGGCCGGGTGCGCGGGGGCGCGGACGCCCCGGTGCGTCCGGGTCGGCCTGCCGGGGCACGCCGCGACGGCGGGCGCGGGCTCGCAGCGCGGCGGCGAACCGGGTGCCGGGCGGCGTGGGCAGCGCGCGGACCCGCAGCGCGAGCAGGGTGGCGAGCAGCAGCGCGGCGACGACCGCCGCACCCGCGAGCAGCCCGGCCGGCCGGTCGGCGAACAGGGCGAGGGCGTAGGCCCACGCCCCCGTCAACACCGCCAGCATCCCCGCCACGCGCCCACCCTAGCCCGCCGTGTCACGCCCCGGGGCCCCACGCGCGCACGCCGGTCCGGTGCGCCGCAGCTCGGGCCCGGACGACCCGAACGGGCGAACCGACGCCGACACGCCCACCGGCACGTTTCCCGAAACGGACACGGTGGGTAACAGTGCCTCGACCACGCGGCACGGTGCCGCGAGCGGTCCGGAGGAGACGGTGGTGACGATGAGTGGCTCAGTGGCGGAGCGGGAGCGGAGCGCCGGGACCGGCGGGACCGACCTGCTGACAGTCGGCGTCGAGGAGGAGTTCCTGCTCGCCGACCCGCACACCGGGACCGCCGTACCCGCCGTCGACCTGGTGATGGAACAGGTGCCGGCCGAGCTGCGGGGTCAGGTGGAACGCGAGTTCCAGACCAGCCAGATCGAGATCGGCAGCCCGCCCGGGCTGGACCTGTCCTCGATCCGGCACTCGCTGTCGATGCTGCGCGCCGAGCTCGCCGACGCGGCCGAGCGGGCGGGCGTACGGCTGCTCGCGATCGGCACCGGGCCGGTCGACGGGCCGGTGCCGCCGGTGGTGGACAAGCCGCGCTTCGACCGGATGATCGAGCGGTTCCGGCTGCTGGTGCCCGGCCCCGGCAACAACGGCATGCACGTGCACGTCGGCATCCCCGACCCGGACACCGGCGTGCAGGTGCTCAACCACGTCCGGCCGTGGCTGCCGATCCTGCACGCGGTCACCGCGAACTCCCCGTTCGCCCGGGGCGAGGACACCGGGTACGCGAGCTGGCGCTCGGTCGAGTGGGAACGCTGGCCGTCGGTCGCGCCCACGCCGTTCCTGGAGTCGCACGAGCACTACGAGCGGCTGATCCGGCAGCTCATCGCCAGCGGGGTGATGCTGGACGAGGGGATGCTCTACTGGTACGCCCGGCTCTCCGCCAAGTACCCCACGGTGGAGATCCGCATCGGCGACGTCTGCCCCTCCGTGGACGACGCGGTGCTGGTGGCGGCGCTGGTCCGTGCGCTCGTCGCCACCGCGCTCACCGACGTCGCCGCCGGCCGTCCGGCCGTCAACACCGACCACCACCTGCTCGTGGCGGCGCACTGGCGGGCCGCCCACGACGGGCTGGAGGGCGAGGGCGTCGACCTCACCGACGGTGAGCTGCGCCCGGCCTGGGAGCTGCTGGACCGGCTGGTGGACCGGCTGCGCCCGGAACTGGAACGGCACGGCGATCTGGACCGGGTGACCGATCTGCTGGGCGGGCTGCGCCGGCACGGCAGCGGCGCGGCGCGGCAGCGGGCGGTGTTCGCGCGTACCGGCAGCCTCGTCGACGTGGTCGCGGACGTGGCGCGGCAGACCCGTGGCTGAGCGGCCGCGCGGCCGTGGCCCGGCGTGACAGGATGGGCGACGTGGCCGAGCGCATGATCGTCATCGGCGGCGACGCCGCCGGCATGTCGGCGGCGTCGCAGGCGCGGCGCCGCCGCCGCGACCGGTCCGACCTGGAGATCGTCGCATTCGAGCGGGGACACTTCACCTCCTACTCGGCCTGCGGCATCCCCTACTGGGTGAGCGGCCTGGTGGAGGACCGGGACGAGTTGATCAGCCGCGACCCGCAGACCTTCCGCGACGAGTTCGGCATCGAGGTCCGTACCCGGCACGAGGTCACCGCCATCGACCTGGACCGCCGCGAGGTGATCGCGCGGGACCTGGACGGCGGCGGCGAGGTCCGCGCCGGTTTCGACACCCTGGTGTACGCCACCGGCGCGTCCCCGGTGCAGCCGGACTGGGCGCGCGACGACGTGTCCGGGGTGTTCGGCGTGCAGACGCTGGACGACGGCGCGGCGCTGATCGGCTGGCTGGAACGCGAGCCCCGGCCCCGGCACGCGGTGGTGGTCGGCGGCGGTTACGTCGGCGTCGAGATGGCCGAGGCGCTCGTGCAGCGCGGGCTGAAGGTCCAGCTCGTGGAGCGGGCCGACCAGCCGATGTCGACAGTGGACCCGGACATGGGCGAGCTGGTGGCCGAGGCGATGCGCGGCACCGGCATCGGCGTCCGTTCCGGCCTCACGGTCACCGGCCTGCAGGAGCGGGACGGCCGGATCTCCGGGGTGGTCACCGACGAGGGGCCGATCCCGGCCGACGTCGTGGTACTGGGTCTCGGGGTACGCCCCAACACCGCGCTCGCCGAGGCCGCCGGCCTGCCGATCGGTCCCTCCGGCGCGGTCCGCACCGACCGCCGGATGCGGGTGCCGGGCGTGTCCGGCGTCTGGGCGGCGGGCGACTGCGTGGAGTCCCTGCACCGGGTCAGCGGCATGCCGGTGCACATTCCGCTCGGCACGCACGCCAACAAGCAGGGCCGGGTCGCGGGCATCAACATCGGCGGCGGGTACGCCACCTTCCCCGGCGTCATCGGGACCGCCGTCACCAAGGTCTGCGAGCTGGAGGTGGGCCGGACCGGGCTGCGCGAGCGGGACGCGCGGGAGGCCGGCTTCGAGTTCGTCACCGTGCTGGCCCAGTCGACGAACCGGGCCGGCTACTACCCGGGCTCGCGGCCGATGACTGTCAAGCTGATCGCCGAGCGGCCCAGCGGGCGGTTGCTCGGGGCGCAGATCGTCGGCTGGTCCGAGGCGGCCAAGCGGATCGACGTGCTCGCCGTGGCGCTGTGGAACGGCATGACGGTGGACGAGATGACCGCGCTCGACCTGGGCTACGCGCCGCCGTACGCCCCGGTCTGGGATCCGGTGCTCATCGCCGCCCGCAAGGCCGTCGACGCGCTCGCCGCCGGCGGCAGATGAGAAGTGTCGGTGCCCGGCGTTAGCGTGTGCGCGCTGTCACGTTGCCGGTCCGGCACTTCCCCTCGGAGGTAACCCCCATGTCGCAGGAGACGACCTACCTCGAACTGTCCGAAGTGGACGGTGGAGCGCACAAGTTCTACGAGGTGGCGGTCGACGACACCGCGATGACCGTGCGCTACGGGCGGATCGGCGACCAGGGCCAGGTGAAGACGAGCACCTACCCGGACAACACCCGCGCCCGCGCCGCCGCCGCGAAGAAGATCGGCGAGAAGATCCGCAAGGGGTACGCCCCGGCGGTGCCCGGCGTGCGCCAGAAGCGGACGGTGTCGCGCCGGCAGATCGTCAGCACCCGCTCGACCGCCCGCACCGCCCCGGTCCTCTGGCGGTACGCCTCGGGCGCGCCCGCCTTCGGCATCTTCGTCGACGACCGGCACTGCATGGTCGGCAACGAGCACGGCGTGATCACCACGCTCGACCACGACGCCCGGCTGGTCAACCAGGTCCGGCTCCCCGACGGGGTGAAGTGCATCGTCGCCGACGACGCCTGGGTCTACGCCGGCTGCGACGACGGCAACGTCTACGACCTGTCCGGCAAGGTGCCGCGCGCGGCGTACGCGATCGCGCCCGAGATCGACATCTACTGGCTGGACATCCACGACGGCGTGCTGGGCGTGTCCGACCGCGACGGCGGCATCTCGGCGATCGACCACGAGGACGAGTTCCTCTGGCGCCGGCCGGGGCGGGGCCGGTCGGCGTGGATGGTGCGCTGCGACGCCGACGCGCTCTACCACGGCCACTCGCAGGGCGTCACCGGCTACGACTGGCGCACCGGGCGGGAGCTGTGGCACACCGGCACCGGGGCGGTCCTGTTCGGCTGGCAGGAACGGGACGCCGTATTCGCCGGCACCGGCACACGCGAGGTGGTGCGCCTGCGCAAGGACGGCCGGGCCGAGCAGGTCTACCGCTGCGACGCCGCGGTCTTCTCCTGCGCCACCGCGGAGGGCGGCCGGTACGTGTTCGCCGGCGACAGCGCCTCCTCGATCTACTGCTTCGACCAGGCCGGCAACCGGCTGTGGAAGCTCGGCACCGGCTGCGGCTCGGCGTACTCGATGCAGTACCACGACAACCGGCTCTACGTGGTCACCACGAGCGGCTACCTGGCCTGCATCGACGCGAGCGAGGCGGCGATCCGGGCGGCCGAGGCGGGCAGCGTGCCCGACGTGGTCGACGTCAAGGCGCCCGCCCGGATGCCCGAGACCGCCGCGTGGACCTCGGTCGAGGTGACCACCGACGACCGCGACGGCGTGCTGGTGCAGTGCGTCGAGCAGGGCGGCCGGCTGCGCGTCCACGTCCTCGCCGACGGCTACCGGCGGGACTGGTCGGTGCAGTTCCCCAAGGGCATCCGCGAGCCGGGCGCGCGTTACCTGGTCACCGAGGTCCGCGAGTCCGGTCGCGGCGGCTTCTACCGGGCGTACGGGGACATCCGCCGGCTGCGCTGACGAGGCACCGGCCGGCCCGGAGCAGCGGGTCGTCGCCGTACAGGTCAGGATGTCCCGATGCAATACGACATCCCCGAAGGGCTGCGCTGGGTCGAGCAGACGGAGGCCGGCCGGGCGTGGCTCGCGGAGCTGCCCGGCCGGCTGGCCCACTGCGTCGCGCGGTGGGAGCTGACGCCGGGCCCGCCGTTCGCGTACGCGTTCGCCTCACTGGCGCTGCCCGCGACGCTTCCGGACGGCACCCGGGCGGTGCTGAAGCTCCAGTACCCGGACGACGACAGCGTCCACGAGGCCACCGCGCTGGCGCACTGGGACGGGCACGGCGCGATCCGGCTGCTCGGACACGACGCCGATCGGCGCGCGCTGCTCGTCGAGCGGTGCGACCCCGGCACGCCGTTGCACTCCCTGGCGGCCGACGCGGCGCTCGACGTCGCGGTCGGCCTGCTACCGGGGCTCGCGGTGCCGGCCGGTGCGCCGTTCACGCCGCTCGCCGAGGAGGCGGCCGGCTGGGCGGAGCGGATGCCGGGCAACTGGCGGCGGGCCGGCCGCCCGTACGAGCGGCGCCTGCTCGACGCCGCGCTCGGGCTGCTCGCCGACCTGGCACCGAGCCAGGGCGAGCAGGTGCTGGTCAACCAGGACCTGCACGCCGGCAACATCCTGGCCGCCGGGCGCGAGCCGTGGCTGGTGATCGACCCGAAGCCGCTGGTCGGCGAGCGGGAGTTCGCGGTGGTGCCGCTCGTGCGCGGCGCGGAGCTGGGTCACTCCCCGGCGGCGGTCCGGCACCGGCTCGACCGGCTCAGCACCGAGCTGGGCCTGGACCGGGAGCGGGTACGCGGCTGGGCGATCGGCCAGACGGTGGCCTGGAGCATCGGCGGCGACCAGGTCTTCCCCGGCAACGTCGAGGCGGCCCGCTGGCTGCTCGACGAGATGTGACTCAGCCGGCCTGGCAGGTGGGGCACCAGTAGAGGTTGCGCCCGGCGAGCGCGCCCCGGCTGACCGCGGTGCCGCAGACGTGACAGGGCGCGCCGGGGCGGCGGTAGACGTACACCTCGCCGCCGTGCCGGTCGACGCGGGGCGCGCGGCCGGTCACCTCCGGCAGGTCGGCGTCGCGCACGGTGTCGATCCGGCCCCGCTCGACCGCGCGGGTCATCAGCGTCACCAGGTCCGCCCAGAGTCCGGCCCACCCGGCCGGTGTCAGGTCCCGCCCCGGCAGCAGCGGCGGCAGACCGGCCCGGAACAGCGCCTCGGTCACGAAGATCAGGCCGGTGCCGGCCACCACCGACTGGTCGAGCAGCAGCGCGGCCAGCGGGGTGGGGCTGCGGCGGATCCGCGCGTACGCCCGGTCGGGGTCGGCGTCGGCGCGCAGCGGATCGGGCCCGAGCCGGTCCCGCAGCGCCGCCACCTCGGGCGGGGTCAGCAGCTCGCAGGCGGTCGGGCCGCGCAGCTCCAGCCAGTGCCGGTCGCTGTGCAGCCGCAGCCGCACCTGCCCGACCGGGGCCGGCGGCTCCCCCGGCCCGTCGGCGAACTTCCCGTACAGGCCGAGGTGTACGTGCAGCGTCAGCTCGCCCGCGTAGTGGTGCAGCAGGTGCTTGCCGTACGCCTCGGTGCCGTCCAGGACGGTGCCGCTCAGACGGGCCGCGCCCTCGGCGAAGCGCCCCTGCGGGCTGTCGGCGTGCACCTTGTCGCCCGCGAACAGCTCGGCGTGCCGGGCGGCGAGGCGGTGGATGGTGTGTCCCTCTGGCACGACCGCCAAGCGTAGTCAGCAGACCGCGGCACCGGCGACTGCGGGCCGTGGGACGCCATTGAATCGATGTTCGTCGACTGAAAGACTGGCGGCGGTAGCGCTCGGGAGCCAGTGCGAGCCGCTCGATCTCGCCGGAGGGACAAGCGCGGGTGATGCGCCACCCGGTGCCGGGCAGTCACCTTCGGCAGTCCGCCGTGCCGCCGCGGCGGCGACATCGCGGTCCACCACTCCGGCGCCGACCGCCCCCGGCGCCCCCAGCTCGGGAGAGACAGATGCTCCGTACGCTCGGCGCGGCACTGGCCGCCGCCCTCGCCCTGACCGGCCTGGCCGCCTCGGCCGGTGCCGACCGGTCGCCCGCCACCGCGGCGATGACGCCCGCCCCGGCGGCGACCCCCACCCCGACGCCCACGTTCGCGTGCCCGCCGGCACTGCCGGTCAGCGGTCAGGTGACCGGGGCCACCACGACCAGCATCACCATCACCTACTGGATGGTGCTCAGCCCGCCCTGCGGCTACGACCCGCCGCTCGTCGTCAGCCTCTTCACCAGCCGCGAGGACGCCACCGGGTGGCGCGACCCGGTGGCCGAGGCGGTCACCGGACCGGAACGGTCGGGCACCGTGACCATCGGCGGCCTGACCCCGGGCACCGCGTACTGGTTCCGGTTCGGCGACACCAAGGGCGTGCGGGATCCGTACGTGATCGGCGGACCGGCGAGCACGCTGTCGCTCTGCTCCGCGACGGCCACGATCGACAGCAGGTGGGGCGGTGGCTTCGTCGCCACAGTGAGAGTGCGCAACGACGGCACCGAGCCGGTCCCGGGCTGGCTCGTCTCGTGGCGGTGGTCCGGCGACGAGCGCATCCAGTCGGTCTGGGGCGGGGTGGCCGAGGGCGCCGGCCAGGACGCCGCGGTCCGCAACGCCTCCTGGAACGGGACGCTGGCGCCGGGCGCTTCGACGACGTTCGGCCTGCTCGTGGCGGCGAGCGCGACGCCCGCCGCCATCAGGCCGAAGTGCGGCAGGTGACCGGCGTACCGCGGACGGCGCGGACGTCCAGCAGTACGCCTGCGGTGCGGGCACCAATCAGCAGTGGTCACGCACCGTGTCCTGACCGGCGCTGATCTCCGCATGCTCCGGTGCCGGTCGCCGGAGCGTGCGGAGCCGGCCGCGGGTGTCGATTTCGGCGCACCTGGGTACTTCCTGCATGTCATGCGCGGCCTCCGCGCCTGGACCAGGAGGTGCCATCGTGAACATCTTGTCCCGCCGGAATGCCCCGGCGACCAGTACCGATACCAACGGCGACGGCGTGGTCGACGAGCGCGACCGGACCGCCGAGCAGCCGGCCGGCCGGCCCGTGGTCACCGACCGCGACGAGGAGCGGACCACGTACCGCAGCGCCGCCACCGCGAGCGACGACGAGCGCGCCCGGGACGCGGCGGCCGACCGGGACGCGCGCGACCTCGGCGCGGCCACGGCGGCCGACGGCCGGACGGCGGACACGACGACCGACGGCGGGAACGCGGCGGCCGTCGACGAGCGGGACGCGGAGGCCCGGCGACGGGCTGCGGACCGGGGTGCGGCGGCGCGCGCGGTCACCGGCCGGCGGATCGACGCGGACACGCGGACCGCTCCGGTGACCGACCCACGGACCGTCGGCGCGGCCCCCGCCGCCGAGCACACCGTCGACCTGGACCGCGACGGCCGCCCGGACCGCACCGATCTCGACCGGGACGGCCGGCCCGACGGTACGGATGCCGACCGCGACGGCCGGGTGGACCGGCCGGAGCCGTACACGACCAAGCGTCCCCGGGCCAGCCTGCTCGCCACGCTCGGCCTGATCGTGGCGGTGGTCGGGGCACTGTTCGTGCTCTCCGGCACGCTCGCCGGGTACGGCATCGGCGTCGGCGCGGCCGGCGCCGTGCTGGCGGTGCTGGGCCTGATCGCCACCCGTCGCCGGCACGTGGCGGGCAAGACCGACGCGCTCATCGGCATCGCGGTCGGCCTGGCCGCCGTGGTGCTCGGCATCGTGGCGATGACCGGTCAGTTCGACTGGCCGACCACCGACGGCGACTGGGTGGGCCGCTTCCGCGAGTGGCTCGACTCACAGTTTGGCAACTGGTTCTGACGGGCACTGTCCCGATCGCCGGCGCAGGGCGCCGGCAGCCTGATCAGCTCCGGTGGTTCACCGGCCGGGCAACACCTCTTTCGGGGGCGGCGGTTCGCCGCCCCCGAAGTGTGTCCGGCGTCGACGCAATGATCACTCGCAGCTGACCGATTCAACGCAACGATTCGCTGCCGAACGCAAGTTCTCGCGGTGGATGTCGTCTACCCGGGCCGCATAACGTTGGACCACGGCGCCAGCCCGTGGGCCGACGGTGGCCGGGCGCGCCCGACCCTGGGAGCACGACATGACGATGGACGCCATCCGCCAGCGCTTTCTGATGTGCCGGCCGACGTACTTCGCCGTCGACTACGCGATCAACCCGTGGATGGACCCCACCGCCCCGGTCGACGCCGACCTGGCGATCCGGCAGTGGGAGCAGCTTCGGCGCACCTACCTCGACCTGGGCCACGAGGTCGACCTGATCGAGCCGGTCGCCGGCCTGCCGGACATGGTGTTCGCCGCGAACGGCGGCACCGTGATCGACGGCAAGGCCATGGCGGTGCAGTTCCGCGACCCGCAGCGCGCCGACGAGGCGCCCGCGTACCGGGCCTGGTTCGAGGGCGCCGGCTTCGAGATGTACGACCCGAAGCACGTCAACGAGGGCGAGGGCGACGTCCTGCTGGCCGGCGACCACCTGCTCGCCGGCACCGGGTTCCGCACCGCGCACGCCTCCCACGCGCAGCTCCAGGAGGTCTTCGGCTACCCGGTGATCACCATGCAGCTGGTGGCCCCCCGCTTCTACCACCTGGACACCGCGCTGACGGTGCTCGACGAGCGCACCGTGGCGTACCTGCCGGAGGCGTTCTCCCCCGGCAGCCGGGCGGTGCTGCGCCGGCTGTTCCCGGACGCGATCCACGCCACCATGGCCGACGCCGAGGTGCTGGGCCTGAACGCGGTCAGCGACGGCCGGCACGTGGTGCTGCCCGCGCAGGCCACCGACCTGGCCGCGAAGCTGCGCGACCGGGGCTACGAGACCATCGGGATCGACCTGTCCGAGCTGCGCAAGGCCGGCGGCGGACCGAAGTGCTGCACGTTGCGACTCCGTCAGGGAAAGGCGAGCAAGTGATCATCGACGACATGCTGCGGACTCCGTCCGCGGTCCGGGACGCGGAGCGTCACACGGCGCACAACTACCACCCGCTGCCCGTGGTGATCTCGTCGGCCGAGGGCGCCTGGCTGACCGACGTGGACGGCCGCCGCTACCTGGACTGCCTGGCGGGATACTCGGCGCTGAACTTCGGCCACCGGCACCCGAAGCTGATCGAGGCCGCGCACGCGCAGCTCGACCGGCTCACGCTGACCAGCCGCGCGTTCATCCACGACCAGTTCGCCGACTTCTGCCGCGAGCTGGCCGCACTGTGCGGCAAGGATCTGGTGCTGCCGATGAACACCGGCGCCGAGGCGGTGGAGACCGGCATCAAGGTCGCCCGCAAGTGGGGCTACCAGGTCAAGGGCGTCACGCCGGGCCAGGCCAACATCGTGGTGGCGGAGGGCAACTTCCACGGCCGTACGACCACGATCGTAAGCTTCTCCACAGACGAGGACGCGCGCGCCGACTTCGGGCCGTACACGCCCGGCTTCACAGTGGTCCCCTACGGCGACCTGGACGCGCTGACCGCGGCGATCGACGAGAACACCGTCGCAGTGCTGCTGGAGCCGATCCAGGGTGAGCAGGGCGTCGTGGTGCCGCCGGAGGGCTACCTGCCGGGCGTGCGCCGGGTCTGCACCGAGCGCAACGTGCTGTTCGTCGCCGACGAGATCCAGTCGGGCCTGGGACGTACCGGCGCGACGTTCGCCTGCGAGCACGAGGGCGTCGAGCCGGACATGTACCTGCTGGGCAAGGCGCTCGGCGGCGGCATCGTGCCGGTGTCGGCGGTGGCCGCGAACCGCGACGTGCTGGGTGTGCTCCAGCCGGGCCAGCACGGCTCGACGTTCGGCGGCAACCCGCTGGCCTGCGCGGTCGCGACCGAGGTGGTCCGGTTGCTCGCGACCGGCGAGTTCCAGCGCCGCTCGGCCGAGCTGGGCGAGCGGCTGCACGCCGGGCTGCGCGGCCTGATCGGCAAGGGCCTGGTGGCGGTACGCGGACGCGGGCTGTGGGCCGGGCTGGACATCGACCCGGCGCTGATGACCGGCCGGCAGGCGTGCGAGCGGCTGATGGAGCGGGGTGTTCTCGCCAAGGACACGCACGGCTCGACCATCCGGCTCGCCCCGCCGCTGGTGATCACGGAGGAGGAGATCGACCACGCGGTGGCGCAGCTCGCCGCCGTGCTGGCCGGCTGAGCCCGTACGCGACGAGGCTCACTCCGTACGCGAGAAGGCGCCGGGACCGCGACGGGCCCGGCGCCTTCGCACGTGCCCGTCAGGGACGCGGCAGCCGCATCGCCATGGTCGGCGCCTCGGCCATCACCGAGTTCGGCGTGTACTTCGCGTCGCTGCTCATGTCGTCGGCGCGGCCCACCTGCACGCCCGGGTACAGCTCGACCAGGTCACCCTCGCCGAGCACCCGGGACTGCTGCGGCGCCAGCGCGATCCGCTCGTGCTCCGCCATCGAGCCACCGGGGCGTACGCCGGAGCCGTTGGTGCTGACGTCGGTGACCACCACCTCGCCCACCCGCAGCTCCAGGCGGATGTGGCTGCGGCTGATCCAGCGCCGGGCCTCGTCGTTGAGCCACTGGCCGAGCGTCACCCCGCCCGGCCCGTCCGGTGCCCGGCCGACCGCCACCGGCTCGGTCTCGGTGAGCGCGAACCGCTTGCGGACCAGCCCGCCGATGCGCACGGCGAGCACAGCGGTACGCGGGCGCGGGCCGGCGTCGGAGAGCCGCGCGCCGTGCCGAGGGCAGGTCGGCGCGCCGGTACGCAGCGTGGGCGGCGGCTGCTCGGCCGGCGCCCGGTCCACGGCGGCCAGGTCGGCGAAGGCGCCACCGCCCCCACCGCCGCCGAACAGCGCGCAGCCCGGCTCGGGGCAGCGCCACTTCCGGGAGAGCACCTTGACCCCGGCCGGCGATCGGCTGCCGGTGGCCGGGTCCTGGCCGCCGCCGACGTGCGCGATGAACACCGGCCCGCCGGCGCCGGGCACCGGGGCGAGCACCCGGCCCGCCTGCCCGATCCACGGGTACCGCCCGACGAGCCCGTCCAGCCGCGCCCGGGTGAGCACCGGCAGGCCGAGCAGGTCGGCCACCTCCAGCATCCGGTCACCGGGCTGGTCGAGCACCTCCACCAGGCCGTCGTCGGCCCACCGGCGTACCACCATCCGCTCGTTGGAGGTCAGGTCGGCGTCGGACAGCAGCGCCCGGTGCACGATCGCGTAGACCGGGACGCTGTCCTCGCCGATCTGCCGGGACAGCGCGTCGATCACCATGCCGAGCCGCAGCAGGCTGGCCGGACGGCCGCCGTCCAGGTTCTGCCAGCGGATGACCTCGGCCAGGTCGACCACGGCCCGGGCCAGCGACGGATCGGTGCAGACCCGACCCTCGATGGCGTCGAGCACCTTGCTGATCTCGAATCTCATGCCGCAGCTCCGCACGATGTCGTCCCGGACGCGGCCGGGACCGTTCACCCCGCCGCGCCGCGCGCCACCACCGTGGCGCGCCCTCCACCATGCGACGACCCTACCGGCCACCCCCGTCGGCGGCGTCGCGGCGCACTCCGGAAAGGGGCACACGCCACCGGGCGGGTGCCGTTAGATTGATCATCCTGCCCCGGCGGGGGCCTGACGCCGGGCGAGGGCGCCCCCACTCGCCCCGCCCGGCCCGCCGCGCTCAGGCCGCGCGCAGCGGCCGGCCCACGTCGTGCAGGTGCGCCAGAGCCTGCCGGTACGACTCGAACAGCCCGGTCTCCGCGTACGGGACGCCCTGCTCGGCGCAGTACGCCATGACCAGCGGCCGGGCCCGGCGCAGGTTGGCGCGCGGCATGTTCGGGAACAGGTGGTGCTCGATCTGGTAGTTGAGCCCGCCCAGCGCCAGGTCGACGAACCGGCCGCCGCGGACGTTGCGCGAGGTCAGCACCTGCTTGCGCAGGTAGTCCAGCTCGTCGGAGGCGGTCGGCATCGGCATGCCCTTGTGGTTCGGGGCGAACGAGCAGCCCATGTATAGACCCCAGAGCCCCTGGTGCACGGCCACGAACAGCAGCGCCTTGGCCGGGGACATGACCGCGAACAGCAGCCCGAGGTAGCCGGCGGCGTGCGCGGCGAGCAGGAGCGCCTCCACGGCCCGGTGCCGCATCGGCACGCGCCACCGCCCGTCCGGTTCCCGGCCGGTGAGCGCCTGCACGCTCGCCACGTGCAGCGCCAGCCCTTCCAGCAGGAGCAGCGGGAAGAACAGCCACGCCTGGCGCCGGGCCATCCACCGGCTCAGGCCGCGCGTGGCCGTCGCCTGCTCGTACGTCCACACCAGCGCGCCCGCGCCGACGTCCGGGTCCTCGCCGGTGTGGTTCGGGTTGGCGTGGTGCCGATTGTGCTTGTCGACCCACCAGCCGTAGCTGAGCCCGACCGCGAGGTTGCCGGCGACCAGTCCGGCCGCCTCGCTCGGCCCGCGCCGACGGAACATCTGCCGGTGCCCGGCGTCGTGGCCGAGGAACGCCACCTGCGTGGTCGCCACCGCCATCACCACCGCCAGCGGCACCTGCCACCACGAGTCACCGACGAGCGCCACCACGACCCAGCCGGCCAGGAACGCGCCGAGCGTGAGCGCGATCCGTAGCGCGTACCGGCCGGGCCGCCGCTCGAGCAGTCCCGCCTCGGCGATCCGGCGGGACAGCCGCGCGTAGTCGCTACCTCGCCGTGCCGCCGGCGCCGTCGACGTGGAAGAACTCATGTCGCCCCCGATGCCGCGAGCCACGCTCTCGTACGCGACTCTCCGTCACTGATTCTGGCGACGATCGTCGCCGTGGGTAATCCCGCAGCCCCCCGGATCCGGGGTGGTGCTGTCCCTACCCCTCATGGCCGGAGCGGCGCAAACGATCTCCGTCACACCGCAGAATCCGTGGCACGTCAGCCGAGCCGGGCGACGGCGTCGCGCAGCCGGACCAGGTCGCGCCGGCGCCGCTCGTAGGTGGCGGCCAGCCCGATCAGCAGCAGCCCGCCGAGGCCCAGGAAGATCCAGCGGGGCAGCAGATCCCAGCCCCGGGCCAGCTCGTGCAGCGCCAGCGGCACCAGCGTGGCCGCGCCCAGCACCACCGGCGCCTGCCAGCGCCGGGCCGCCCCGCCGAGCACGACGGCGAGCGCCGCCGCGCCGAGCGCCAGCCGCCGCCACGGCTGCGGCTCACCGGAGACCAGCACCGACACGAGACTCGGCAGGAACGCCGCGCCGAGTCCCGGACCGAGCGCAAGCCAGCTCGTGAGCCCGGGCCGGCGCCGCAGCGCCAGCAGCCCGGCGGCCAGGGCGAGCGCCGCCGCCGGCAGCGTGTACGCCTCCAGCACGACCACCCCGCCCGCGGCCAGCAGCAGCCAGCCGCCGACCAGCTCGCTGCCCGCGGCCACCGCCGCCAGCACGCGACGCCCGGCCGGCGACTCGCCCCGGCGCGGCACCCGGACCGCGACGGCCACGCCCCACAGCACGCAGACCGCCGCCGCGTACCGCAGCGAGCCGCCGGTGAGCAGCAGCGCGAGCAACGCCACGGCCTGCGCCGCCGCCTCCAGCGCCCACTTACCGGCCGGCTCGACGCCGCCCGGGACGCCCGCCGGGCGGCCCGGACCGGCCGCGCCCGGCCCGACAGCCGGCACGGCCCGCCCCGCGACGCCCGGCCCGACACCCGACACGGCCGCTGCCGCGTCCGGCCCACCGGACCTGCCGGCGCGCAGCAGCGGCGCCGCGTGCAGTGTCACCGCCGCGACGGCCAGGGCGGCGAACGCCGCGGTACGCAGCGGCAGCCCGGCCGCGAGCGACGCGGTGACAGCGAACCCGGTCGCCGCCGTGACGGCGCCCAGCCACCCCGCGATCCGGATCACCGCCGGCCGCCCGGCCGCCCCGGTGACGGCACCGGCCACCACCAGCGCCCCGAGTGCGGCGAGCGTCCCGGCCCGGGTGGCGAGCAGGCCACCGAACCCGGGTACGGCCAGCACCGCGCCCAGTGGCACGAGCACCGCCGGCCGCGCACCGGTGAGCGCGGCGACCAGCAGCGCGCCCAACCCGACGCCGAACGCCACAGCCGGCCCCACCGGCCACGGCGCACCGGCGGCCGCCGCCAGCACCGGCAGCGCCACCGCGCCGGACGGCAGCGCGGCGAGCCACCACGCGACGCGGCGATCCGTCGCGGCGTACGCCCCGGCGGCGGCGCCCAGGAGCAGCAGCACCAGCCCGGCACGGGCGGTCCCGGCGGACGCCGCCGCGACGGCGGGCACCCCGGACCACGGCCGCACCGGCAGGTCCACCAGCACCGTCAGCACCGCCGGTGCGACTGCGAGCAGCGCCAGGACGGCCAGCGCGGCACCCACGGCGCGCAGCGCGACCGCCGGCCGGGAGCCGGCCCCGGCGGCGAGCGCCAGCAGCACCCCCACCGCGGCGTACAGCGCCACCGGTTCCCCGCCCGGCGCGACGAGCGGCCCGAGGCCGGCCCCGGCGAGCGCCACGGCGAGCCCCGTCGAGGCGTACCCGCTCAGGTCGGCCCACAGGCGACGGACGGCGAGGACGACGACGACCGGCACCACGACGGCGGCGGTCGCGCCGCGCAGCTGCCACCAGGCCGGCGCGCCGAGGCCGAGCAGCGCGACCGCCACGCCCGCCGGTACGGCGAGCAGCGCCACCGCGAGCGCGACGCCGCCGACGACCGGCTGCGCGCCCTGTCCACGCCGGCCCAGCGTGGCGAGCGCCGCGCCGAGCACCGCCGTGACGGCGAGTACGGCGACGGCACCGGCCGGGGCGGCACAGCCGACCAGCAGCGCGTGCCCGAGCAGCACCGCCCCGGCCGACGCGGTGACCGGCACGACGACCCGTCCCCCGCGCGGCCGGGCGACCGCCGCCAGCAGCAGCGCGGTGGCCGTCGCGAGGTCCACGACAAGCACCAGCGGCCACGGCGTCGCCGTCACGGCCGGCACCGCGAGGGCGACCAGCCCGGCGGCGGCCACGCCGGCGAGCGGCCGGACGGCCCGGGGCGTCAGCAGCGCGACCGCCCCGGCGGTCAGCAGCAGAGCCACCGGAAGCTGCCAGCCCCAGGACGGAACCGGCACGTCCCGGCCGCCCTGCCAGACCGGGAAGCCGGCACTCGCGGTGGCCGCGCCGACCAGGCCGGTGAGCACGACCGCGACCTGGCCCAGCGCGGCGGCCACCGCGAGCGCGCCCACGAGCGGGCCGGTCCGGATCGACGCCGGCAGCGCCCGGACCGCACCGGCGAGCGCCGCCACCACCAGGCCGGCGGCGAGCAGCAGCAGACCGGGACGCAGCTCGCCGACCGGCCGGACCAGCGCGACCGCGAGCACGGGCACCAGCAGCCCGGCGGTCGTCGCGCGCCAGGGGCGGCCACCGGCGGCGAGCGCGCCGGCGACCACTGCCAGCGCCACCACCAGCAGCGGGCCGCCGGCCAGCAGCGGGGTGCCCGCCGCGCGGCCGAGCGCCAGCGGCACCAGCGCGCAGCCGGCCGCCAGGACCAGAGCCACGCCGTGCCCGGTCCAGCCCAGCACCCGCCCGGCCACCAGCGCCGCGCGCGTGCCGGAGGTACGGCGGCGCAACGCGACCACCACCGCCAGGTCGCCGAGCGCCACGGCGGTCAGCACCAGCGCCCAGCCGGCGGCGGTGGGCCGGAACGCGGCCGCGGCCAGCGGCAGCACCGGCTGCGCGAGCAGCCACGCCGCGAACCAGGGCGCGGTGAGGCGGCTGACCAGGGCGTACCCGGCCGCCACCGCCGCACCGATCGCCGTCACCAGCGCCGCGTACCGGCTGCCCGGCAGGCCGGTCACCCCGAACAGGTCCACCGACCAGGCGGCGTACCCGTCCAGGACCACCAGGAGCAGCGCCACCGAGGCGAGCGTCTCGGCGGTGCCGCGCAGCCCGCGCGCCCGGGCGACGAGCGGCGCGACCAGGGCCAGCGCGGTGACGGCGAGCAGGATCAGCGCCCGGCCGGCCACCCCGAACGTGGCCCACGCGACGGCGGTGAACACCACGGCGGCGGTGCCGAGCAGCAGTCCACCGAGGACGAACAGCACACCCTGGACCGCGCGGGTGGAGGTCTCGGCGCCGCCGGGGCGTACCGCGGGGGTGGGTGGAACCGGACGCGGCGGCATCAGCGCCGGGAGCGGCGCGGGACCGGCGGCGCGCGGCGCGGGGATCTCCTGGCGGATCCGGGCGGCCAGCGCCGCCCGCCGCTGCCGGGCCGTGACCAGCCGGCCGGACAGATCCTGGTACGCGAGCCGGGCCGCCTCGACTCGCGGCACCAGCTCGGTGATCTCCCGGTCCAGCCGGACCACCTCGGCGGCCGGCGGGTAGGGCGGACGGCCGCAGGCGCGGCATCCGGCGACGAGGTCGGCCGGGGCGCCGCAACCGGGGCAGGGGTAGCCGGTGTTCTCCACCTCGCCAGCTTCGTCAGCGGCGGGGCGGGCGGACAGAGTAGGAGTACCTAGGGCCGGGTCTGCTCGTGTACCCAGGCGGTGTAGCCGGGGTTGCCGCTGTCCTCCCGGCTGACCAGGATCTCCGGCACCTCGTACGGGTGGTTGGCGCGGAGCTGGTCGACCAGGGCGTCCACCCGGTCCGGCGCGGTCTTGAACCGCACCTGCCACTCGGCGGTGGTCTGGATCGCCGACTGCCACCAGTAGGTGCTGTCCACCGGGCCGCCGACCTGGGCGCAGGCCGCCAGCCGGCCGGCGACGGCCGCGGCCGCCAGCACGTCCGCGACCCCGCGGGCGTCCACCACAGTCGTCACCACGCAGATCTGATCCACCAGCGCACCCTACGCGGCGTAGCTGCCGGCGCGCTGAACACACGCGGCGATTCCGCTCAGGCGTCGGCCGCGCCGCTGTGGTTGGCGGCGATCCAGGTGTCGATGCGGGCCCACCAGTCGAACAGCCAGTCGATGCGTTCCTGCTCGCCGGCCGGGATCTCCTCCGGCGGCACCGACCAGAACCGCATCACGATCCGCTTGTCCATCGGCAGCTCGCGCCACACGTCCCCGACAGTGAGCATCTGGTCCAGGCCGGTGTGCGCCACGAAGATCACCCCGGCGTCCGGCGCGGCGTCGAGCGCGGCGAGCAGCCCGCCCGGCTGCGGGGCGAGCACGTGCCGCATCCGTTCGGCCCGCCGCGCCATCCGTTCCAGCCCGAGCGACCGCAGCCGGTCGATCGCGCGCAGCCGCCGCGACGGGGTGAAGTTGCCGCCCTCCGGGAAGATCACGAAGGCGTCGTCGTCGTCCAGGCCGGTGGCCAGGTGCCCGATCTGCCGCACCACCGACTCCCGCCCGTCCGGCCCGGCCGCGATGAACCGGTTGGGCAGCCGGTTCAGCAGCACGTCGATGGCCGGATCCCACTGGAGGGTCTCCTTGAGCACGATCCGGGGTTCCCGGTTGAACCAGTTCACCAGCGCGTGGATCAGGATGAACGAGTCGCCGGGCCCGGCGTGCCGGCAGACCACCAGTTCGGGGCGGCCCGGCAGGGCGGTGTCCGGGTCGGTGCCGACCATGTCGATGCTCAGCCGCAGCGTCCACCGGGCCTGCCAGAACATGATCCGCAGGAACCAGCCGGCCAGGACGTAGTGGGCCCGCTGGAAGGCCGGCGCGCGCTTGTACGCGCCGAAGCCCGAGGCGAGCCAGAGCAGGAACAGGGCGAGCAGCGCGGCGGCGTCCCAGACCAGGTAGACGGTGCCGATCCAGAGCAGCCGCAGCGGGCGCAGCCGTCCCGGCACCAGCGGGGACGCGGCGAGCGCCAGCAGCGCCCAGCCGGGCAGCGTGGTCACCACGAAGAAGGCCAGCAGCACCACTCCAGGAGCGAGCACCAGCCGGCGCAGCCAGCGGGGTGGCAGCGGCATTCAGCGCTCCAGCGCGGTGTCCAGGTATCGGCGGGAGGCAGTGTACGCCCGGCTGATCCGCCGTCCCACCGCCGCCGTGTCCCGATACGCCCACGGGCTGTCGTCGCGCGGCTCCAGCCCGCCGGTGGGCAGCACATGCACCTCGACGTCCTCGGGCAGTGCCGCCATCTCCCGCGCGAACCGGTGCCGGCGGGCGATCTCGAACGCCACCTGGGCGATCTCCCAGGGGCGGCGCGGCGGGCTCAGCTCGCGTTCGATCCGGCCCACCTGGAGCACGAAGATCTGCTTCGCGCCGAGCATCACCGCCTCGCCGACCGGGATCGAGTTGACCACCCCGCCGTCGATGTAGTGCTGGCCGTCGATCTGGGTCGGGGGCAGCAGTCCCGGCACCGAGGCGGACGCGAGCACCGCCGGCACCAGCGGTCCGGTGTGGAACCAGTGCTCGGCGGCGCGCTCGATGTTCGCGGCGCAGCAGCGGAACGGCACGGCCAGGTCGGCGAACGTGGTCCCCTCGCCCAGCGTGCTCTCCAGCAGGCGGTACAGCGGGCGGGGCGAGTGCAGGTGGGTACGGGCGGCGAACCGGCGCAGCTGCCGGGCGACCGAGTCGCCGTACACCTCACTGGCCTCGGGCGACGCCCAGAGGCGGACCAGCCGGTCGGTGACCGCCTCGGTCGGGTCGGCGGCGACCAGGGCGCCGTTGACCGCGCCGATCGACGTGCCCAGCACCAGATCGGGTTTGATCCGGGCGCGGAACAGGGCACGCAGCATGCCCACCTCGACCGCGCCGAGCACTCCCCCGCCGCCGAGCACGAACGCCACCGGACCTGCTGCCATGCCGTTCATCCTGGCACGCGGCCCACACCCGGCCCGGCGGCCGCCCCGGCCGAGGTGGGAGCGTCACGCGACACCGCCCGGGTCATGACCCAGCGCGATCGTCAACGGGACGACTGTTGACAGGTCAGACACATTCCCGCAACCTGATAGCGCTCCCGAGCCCAGGCAGGTGCGAGCTGATGGCGACACTCCAGGCCGGCCGTCTGCTGGCCCGGCGGTACCGGCTCATCGACCGGATCGGCGCCGGTGGCATGTCGGTGATCTGGCGTGCCCGCGACGAGGTGCTCGACCGGGTGGTGGCGGTTAAGGTGCTCGCCCCCTCGCTCGCCGCCGACGCGCGGTTCCGCGACATGGTGCGCGAGGAGGCCCGCTCGGCCGCCCAGCTCGACCATCCGCACGTCACCGCCGTGCACGACTACGGCGAGACGGTGGCCCCGGACGGCTCGATCACCTCGTTCGTGGTGATGGAGCTGCTCAGCGGCGAGGAGCTGGAACACCTGCTGACCCAGGGGCCGCTGCCCTGGCCGGCGGCGGTGGAGACCGGCGCGCAGGTGGCCGAGGCGCTGGCCGCGGCGCACCGGCTCGGCATCGTGCACCGCGACGTGACCCCGGCCAACGTGATGATGACCGGCACCGGCGCGAAGGTGCTCGACTTCGGCATCGCCACCCGGATCGGCACGCCGGACGACGACGAGGACGGCGGTACGTTCGGCACCCCGGCGTACGTGGCCCCGGAACGGCTCGACGGCGCGCCCGCCCAGCCGGCCACCGACGTGTACTCGCTCGGCGTGCTGCTGTTCGAGACGCTGACCGGGCAGCCGCCGTACCCGGCGGAGACCTGGGAGCAGCTGAGCGCGGCGCTCGCGGACAGTCCGGAGCCCACACTGGACGACGTACCGGGACTGCCCGGCCCGGTCGCTGAGATCTGCCTGCGCTGCCTGGCCCGCGACCCGCGTCGCCGGCCCACCGCGCACCGGGTCGCCGCCGTGCTGCGCGACCAGATGCTGCCCGCCGACCCGCAGGCGGCCACCATGCTGGCGCCGACCGTGACGCTGCCCGCGCTGACGTCCCCGCCGCCGGCCGACCCGGCGGCGCAGCCGGTCCCGGTCCCCGCCGCGCGGCCGGTCCCGGAGCCGGGGCAGGTTCCCGCCGCGCAGCCGGTTCCGGCCGCCGCGCCGGGCCGGCGCCGGAACCTCATGCTGGCGGCCGCCGGCGTGACAGTGGTCGCCGCGGCGGCGCTGCTGGCGCCCGCGCTGACACCGGACCGGTCCGCCGGTCCCCGGGTGCTGCCGACCGCCGGGCCGGTACAGCCGCCGGCCGCCGGACCGCCGGTGACCGAGGCGCCGGCCACCACTGCGCCGGCCGCGCCGACGACTCTGCCGTCGACCGGTGGCGCCCGCCCGCCGGCCGCCGGCCAGGCCGACGCCGCCGAACGGGTGGACGGGCTGATCGAGGCCGGGCTGACCGAGGGCCAGATCCGCGAGGACGTCGGGGTGGACCTGCGGAACCTGCTGCGCAACGCGGTCGCCGCGAACGGCGAGAGCGAGGTGACCGCCGCCGTGGACCGGCTCCGCGGCAAGATCGACGAGCGCCGCCGCGAGGGCAGCATCAGCCCTGGGTACGCGCGGCGACTCGACGCCGCCGCGGCGGAACTCGTGGCCGGGCAGACCTGACGGGGGTCAGCCGGCCACGGTCTGGCGCCGCCTGACGGTTCAGTCGGCGACGGCGGGCGCCACCGCCCGGGCTGCCCCTGCGGGCGCCCGCGCGGCCAGGAAGCCCCGGTAGACCGCCTCGTAGCCGGCGGCCATCCGCTCCACCGAGAAGTTCTCCGCCACGTGCGCCACGCAGTCCGCCGGGTCCAGGTCCGCCGCCGCCCGCAACGCCGCCGGCAGCTCGCCCGGGTGGTCGCAGACGAAACCCGTGACACCGTCACGGACCAGCTCCGGCACCGCGCCCCGGCCCAGCGCCACCACCGGCGTACCCGTCGCCATCGCCTCCACCATCACCATGCCGAACGGCTCCGCCCACTGGATCGGCATGATCAGACAGCGGGCCTCCAGCAGCAGCCGCAGCACTGTCGGCCGGTCGGCGTTCACCACGGGGGTCACGTCGTCGCCGAGCAGCGGCCGGACCACCTGCTCCAGGTAGTGGCGCTCGGCCGGTTCGTTGCACTTGCCCGCGAGCGTGAGCGGCAGCCCGGCCGCCCGGCAGGCCGCGATCGCCACGTCCGGGCCCTTGTCCGGACTGAACCGGGCCAGCCAGAGCACCGGGCCCGCGCCCGGGCTGCGCTTGCGCGGGATGTCCCGCAGCGGCATCGCGTTGTGCACGGTGCCGGCCCAGGGCAGCCCCGGGTTCGCCCGGCGCTGGGCGTGTGAGATCGCGACCAGCCCCACCCCGCGGTCGGTGTTGCCGAGCACCGTGCCGTACTCGCCGACCGGGTTGCCGTGCACGGTGGCCACGGTGGGCACCCGGCGACGGCCAGCCACCATCGGGCCGATCATGGTGTGGTCGTGGATCAGGTCGAAGCCGGCCGGGTCGACCAGGCGGTCCACGTGGGCCAGGTGCGCCAGTTCGGGCAGCGACTCGCCCATCCGCTCGTACTGGAGGTCGTCGCAGGTGGAGACGAAGTCGGCGGCGGTGCCGTGCTCGGTCCCGGCGCCGAACAGCGTGACGCGGTGCCCCCGGTCCACGAGCGCGTCGACGAGCCCCGCCACCACCGTCTCCAGCCCGCCGTAGCCCGGCGGCGGCACGGTCAGCCACGGCGGCACCACCATGGCGATCCGCAACGGACCGGCCCACCCGCGCTCCGAGGGCTGCTGGTTCACGGCCACGAGTCCTCCCGTTCGGTCCCCCGCGTACCCCGCTGGGCGCGGGTTTCCCGACCCGGCCCGCGGTAAACGACAGCCGGTCAGCCGGACACCACGATCCCGACGTGCACCTCCCGTACGCCGGGCAGCGCCCAGGCGGCCCGTTCCGCGTCCTCCCGCTGCCACCACGCGCTCACGACGCCGTCGAGCACCACCGTGTCCCCGTCGACCCGGGCGTCGACCCCCTCGGTCCCGGTACGCCGCAGCAGCAGGCGGCGCAGGTCGAGCCGCTTCTGCTCGTCGCTCGGCGGGGTCGGTGGCCGCACCTCGACCAGGTTCGTCACCCCGCGTACGCCGCGCAGCCGGCGCAGTTCCCGTTCGGCGGTACGGCGCTGGAAGCCGAACTCGACCTCGCCGCGGAGCATCACCCAGCCGTCGGCCACCGTGACGTCCAGCCGCTCGGCGGGCACGAAACTGTCCCACTCCAGCGCCCGGCTCGCCGCGATCGCGATGTCGGCGTCGGTACGCAGGTCCGTGGCGGGCAGGTCGACCGCCAGGTCACTGGCGACCGCCCGTACGCCGCGTACCCGGTGGGCGCAGCGCTCGACGGCCCACCGCCGGGCGTAGCTGTCCACCTGCCCGGTGAGGGTGACGACGCCCCGCGAGACCGTCACGCCGACCTCGGTGGCCCGGGTCTGCGCGTCCCAGTCCAGTTCGGCGAGGACGTCGCGCTGGATCTCCTGGTCGGTACGCACGGCCGACGTGGTGGTCATGCCCCGAGCCTGCCGCCGGTACGGGTGAGGCGCGCTCACCCGCACCGGGTGAGAAACGAGGAGGGGCGGGGGGGGGGGGGGGGCCCCCCCCCCCCCCCCGCCCCCGGCGGGTGACGGAGCCAACCCCCTTGGCTCCGTCACCCGCCGCCCCCCCCCCCCCCGGGGGGGGCCCCCCCCCCCCCCCCCCCCCCCCCCCCCCCCCCCCCCCGCCCGGGAGGGAGGCAGGTCCTCGGGACTATGACGTCTCGGCGAGCGTCACGGTTGCTTTCTCGGTGGATCCGTTTCGCTTGTACTGCACCTCGACCCGGTCACCGACCTTGCCGGCCTGCACGGCGCCGACCAGGTCGTTCGAGTCGTTGATCACCTTGTCGCCGAACTTGGTGATCACGTCGCCGCGCTGGAGCCCGGCCTTCTCGGCGGGGCTGCCGGGCGTGACGGCGACGACCAGCGCCCCGCCGTCCTCGGCGCCGTTCACGCTCACCCCGAGCGAGGGGTGGCTGATCTTCTCGCCGCGCTGGAGCTTCTCGGCCACGTCCTTGGCCTTGTTGCTCGGGATGGCGAAGCCGACGCCGATGTTTCCGGTGCTGCCCTGCCCGGCGGTCGCGATGGCGGTGTTGATGCCGATCACCTCGCCCCGGGTGTTGACGAGCGCGCCGCCGGAGTTGCCCGGGTTGATCGGGGCGTCGGTCTGGAGCAGGCCGGAGATCGAGCTGGCGCCCTGCTGCGGGTTCTGCTGGCCGCCCTCCCCCGCCTGGATGGTGCGGTCGCGGGCGCTGAGGATGCCGGCGGTGACCGAGCCCTGGAGGCCGAGCGGGCTGCCCAGGGCGAGCACCTGGTCACCGACCTGCATGGCGTCGCTGTCGCCGAACTTGGCCGCCTTCAGGTTGCTCACGCCGCCGGCCTGGACCACGGCGAGGTCGGTCTTCGGGTCGGTGCCGACGATCTTCGCGGAGGCGCTCCTGCCGTCGGCGAAGACCACCCGCACGCTGTCGCCACCGGCGCCGGCGACGACGTGGTTGTTGGTGAGCACGTACCCGTCGGCGCTGAGGATCACCCCGGAGCCCTCACCGCTGTTCGTCATGATCGTGACGATGCTGTCCTGGACGGAGGCCGCGATCTTGGGCAGGTCGGCGCTGTTGATCACCGGCGCGGCGGAGTAGGTGCGGGTGGGGCCGCCCTCGTCGAACGCGAGGGCGAGCGCGCCACCGGCCACGCCGGAGCCGAGCATCAGGACCAGTGCCAGCGCGCCCGCGCCGACGAACTTCCCGGCCCGGCTGGGGCGTGCCGGCTGCTGCGGGCCCCACTGCGGCATCGGCTGCCCGGGCTGGTACGACCCGTACCCCTGCTGCGTCTGGTACGGCTGCGCCTGGTACGACGGCACCGGCCCACCGTGCTGCGCGGACGGGTAACCCGTGGCGGCCTGCTGGTTCCAGCCGCCCTGCTGCTGATGCTGCTGCTGCTGCCCGTACCAGGGGTGGGGCTGCTGCGGCTGCCCTGAAGCCGGGTACGGCGTCGCCGGCTGCGGCGGGTACGGCCCGGCGGGCGTGCCGGTTCCGGCGGCCGGGGAGTCGGCCGGAACCGACGCCGCGGCCGGGGTGGTGGAGGAGTCCGACGTCCCGCTCTCGACGCGGGGCAGCTCGGCGGTGTGGTGCGACGGCTCGGCGTCGGCGGGGGCCGGCGACCGCTGCGGATCGGTCTCGTGGTCGGTCATGTCACCAGCTTTCCCCTTAGCACTGTCACCAGCCTGGAATCCGCCTGGAAGTTTTCTGAATGTCACTCGCCCGGCTCGGGCGCCTCGGGCAACAGCGGCAGCTTCACCCGGAACGTCGCACCGCCACCCGGCGTCTCCGCCACCTCGACCGTGCCGTGGTGCGCGGCGACGAGCGCGGCCACGATGGCCAGGCCGAGGCCGGTGCTGATCGGCCCGCCGGCCCGGCGGGTACGCGCGGCGTCCACCCGGTAGAACCGCTCGAAGACCCGCTCGGCCTGCACCGGCGTGAGCCCGGGGCCGGTGTCCGCCACCTCCACCACGGCGAGGTTGCCCGCCTCCGCCCGCAGCCGCAGCGTCACCGAGGCCTCCGGCGGGGTGTGGGTGAGCGCGTTCGTCATCAGGTTGCCGATCACCTGGCGCAGCCGGGCGTCGTCGCCGAGCACCACCAGCGGGCCGGCGCCCGGCTCCCGTTCCAGTTCGATCCGCCGGTCCGGGTCGACCACCCGGGCCGCCTCCACCGCGTCGGACGCCAGCACCGGCAGCTCGACCGGGCTCAACGCGATGGGCCGTTCCCGGTCCATCCGCGCCAGCAGCAGCAGGTCCTCCACCAGCAGCCCCATCCGGGACGCCTCGTCCTCGATGCGGCGCAGCAGGTCGGCGGTCTGCTCCGGCGCCCGCGCCGCGCCCTGCCGGTACAGCTCGGCGAAGCCCCTGATGGTGGTCAGCGGCGTGCGCAGTTCGTGCGAGGCGTCGGCGATGAACTGCCGCATCCGCTCCTCGGACCGGCGGGCCCGCGCCTCCGACGCCTGCGCGTACGCGGCGGCGTCCCGGGCGCCCATCTCGGCGCTGCGCGCCGCCGCCTCGGAGGCGGCCCGCGCGGTGAACGCGGCCTCGATCTGCGCCAGCATCGCGTTCAGCGCCCGGGACAGGCGGCCCAGCTCCGAGGTCGGGCACGCCCGCCCCTCCTCCGGGTCGGGCACCCGCCGGGTCAGGTCGCCCCCGGCGATGGCCGCCGCCGTACGCTCTATCTCCACCAGCGGCTTCAGGCTGGTACGGACGATGCCGGCGCCCACCGACGCCAGCGAGATCAGCACCGCGCCACCGACCAGCAGGTCTATCCAGACCAGCTGCCGGACGGCGGAGTCGACGCCGGTGAGGTGCTGGCCGAGCGCGATGATCCGCCCGTCGGGCAGGGCGGTGTAGAGCATCCGCCACCGGCTGCGACTGTCCTCGGAGCGCACCGTGAACGGTTCGCCCACCCGCTCCCGGTAGCCGGCGTAGTCGGCGGGGAACCGGGGCAGTTCCTCGTCGCGCAGAGCCTCGTAGCGCGTCGGCTCCTCCGGCAACTCGCCGGGCGCCATGACGGACGCCACGTAGTCCGACGGAATGGTGATCTTGATTGGGCCGCCGCCGGCCTTGTCGAGCGTGTTGGCCACCGTGAGCGCGCCGCCGCGGAGCTGGTCGTCCGCCTGCCCGATCAGATAGTTACGCAGCAGGAACGCCGTCAGGCCGCTGATCACGACGAGCGCCACGGCCACGAGCGCGAGGACCGCGGCGACGAGCTTCAGCCGGAGCGGGACGCTGCGCAGCCTGCCCTTCGCGTCGTGGACGACGTTCACGCCGCCGGCTTGCGTAGCACGTATCCCACTCCCCTGAGCGTGTGGATCAGCCGGGGCTGGGTGTTGTCGACCTTGCGCCGCAGGTAGGAGATGTAGGACTCGACGATGTTGTCGTCACCGCGGAAGTCGTAGTTCCAGACGTGGTCGAGGATCTGCGCCTTGCTGAGCACCCGGTTGGCGTTGAGCATCAGGTAGCGCAGCAGCTTGAACTCGGTCGGTGACAGCTGCACCCGCTGGCCGGCCCGGTGCACCTCGTGCGTCTCCTCGTCCAGCTCCAGGTCGGCGAACGTGAGGCGGGACGGTGCCTGCTCACCGGTCGCGGTACGTCGCAGCACGGCCCGGATCCGGGCGGTCAGCTCCTCCAGGCTGAACGGCTTGGTGACGTAGTCGTCGCCGCCCAGGGTGAGCCCGCGGATCTTGTCGTCGGTGGCGTCGCGCGCGGTCAGGAACACCACAGGGGTACGCGTACCGCCCTCGCGCAGCATCCGGATGACCTCGAAGCCGTCCAGGTCGGGCAGCATCACGTCGAGCACCACCAGGTCGGGCCGGTGGTCCTTGGCGGCGTTGAGGGCGGCGCTGCCGCTGGTCGCGGTGGCCACGTCGAAGCCCGCGAAGCGCAGGCTCGCGGAGAGCAGTTCGAGGATGTTGGGATCGTCCTCGACGACGAGAAGCCGGGCCTCGGTCTGGGTAGCCGCCATGGCACCCATCATCCGTGCTCCGGCTGCGGCCGCGCTGGGTGCTCCCTGGAAACAACCTGTGAGATCAGCGGAGCAGCCGCCGCAGTCCCTCCAGCGCGCCGTCGAGCAGCCGGATCGCGGTACGGAGCTGGTTGTCGCTGAGCCGTCGGGCCCGGACCAGCGCCCCGACCTCGACGGTGAACGCAGCGAGCCGCTGGTCGAAGTCGGCGAGCAGCGGCGACTCGTCCGGGCGGGCCGATCCCCCGCCGTCCGCCGGCCGGGTGGTGGCGGACGCCGTCCAGCCGCCCTGCCGGGTCTGCCGGGCCACCTCGCGCAGCTCGCGCTTCAGGTCGCGCACCGATCCGCGTACCTCGGTGCGGATCTCCCCGGCCAGCGCGGAGAGATCCTCGACGGCGGCGCCGATGTCGCTCTCCAGCGTCGACAGCTCGTCGGCGCGCCGGCGCAGTTCGGCGCGGCCCGCCTCGGTGATCTCGTAGACCTTGCGCCCGCCCGCGGCGGTGTGCGTGACCAGCCCCTCCGCCTCCAGCCGCTGCAGACGCGGGTAGATGGTGCCGGCGCTGGGCGCGTACAGGCCGAGGAAGCGCTCCTCCAGCAGGCGGATCAGCTCGTAGCCGTGCTTCGGGCCGTCGTCGAGCAGCTTCAGCAGGTAGAGCCGGAGCCGGCCGTGGCTGAACACGGCGGTCACGGCACGTCCTCCACATGGTCGGCGGGCGCGACCGGGCGGGCGAGCAGCGCGATGCTGCCGGAGGTCGCGGAGGCCCAGAGCCTACCCGCACCCCCGCCGAGCACGCCGTGGCTGTCCTTGATCGAGCCCAGCCCGCGCCCACCGCCGTCCACCTGGGGAAAGCCGCTGGTGATCTTGCCGGAGGTGGTGTGCAGGTGCACGGTGAGGTCGCTGTCCTCGCGGACCCGCACGGTGATGCTGCCGGAGATGGCGCTGAGCCGGATCTCGCTGCCGCGCGGGTTGTCCAGGTCGCAGGTGATCGAGCCGGAGACGGCGTGGGCGCGGACCCGCTCGGGCGCGCTGTCGGCCAGGATCAGCTCGCCGGACACCGTCTCCAGGTCCAGGTCGCCGCCGATGCCGAGCGCCTCGACCGGCCCGGAGATGACCTTCGCGCTGGTGCGCCCCCGCAGCCCGCGCAGCGTGACCTGGCCGGAGGTGACGTCGACCCGGGTCTCCCGGCGCAGCCCGGAGGCGACGAGCGCGCCGCTGACCACCGACAGGGTGGCGAGCACGTCCGGCGGAACGGCGACCGACACCTCGGCCCGGATCCGGTTGCCGAACCAGGAGAAGACGCCGAGCCAGCCGGGCTTGCGCTTGTGCCGGATCGTCAGCCGCCCGTCGCGTACCTCGACGAGGAGCGGCCGGCTGCTGATCCGGGTCACGTCGACCCGGGCCGGCCCGTCGGCGCCGACCACGTTGAGCCGGCCGCTGATCAGCTCGGCGTCGAGCCGCGTGATCGGCTCGTCCAGCGTGATGCGCTGCGGGTTCTCGACCGTCCAACTGGCCATGACACGCTCCCCTCGTCGGCGTGCCGGCCCACGGCGCGCCAGGTGTTGCGAGGAGCATAACGCGATACATCGCGACTGAACAAGACACTATCGCGACTATGTCGCGTCCCCGACCATCGGGCGGTCAGGCGGCCAGGTCCAGCCGGGTCGCGAGCACGGGACGTGGGGACGGGTGGATCGCGGCCTCGGCGATCCGTGCCAGCGACCGGCGGTCCGCACCCCCGGCCGGGTGCAGCGCGGCACTCACCGTCACCGACACGGTCAGGTCCCGGGCGGCGAGCACCCGGCGTACCGACGCCCAGAGCGTCTCCGCACCGAGGAAGGCGGGCAGCGTGCTCGGGTCGTCCGCGTACCGGTAGCCGAGGCTCAACGGCACCACCGGCGCGCCCGCCACCACGGCGGCCTCGAACATCGCCGGGCGGAAACCGCGGCTCGGGCGGCAGTCCGTGGCGGCGCCGCACCAGGTCGTACCCTCCGGGAACACCGCCACCGACCGCCCGGACCGCAGCGCGCCGGCCACCCGCGCGACGGTGGCCGGCAGGTCACGCGGCCGGGACCGGTCCACGAAGACGGTGCCCGCCGCGGCGGCCAGGGCGCCCACCAGCGGCCAGCTCCGGACCTCGCGTTTCGCCAGCATCCGGGCCGGTGACACGGCGAGCACCGCCAGGATGTCCAGCCACGAGACGTGGTTGGCGACCAGCAGCGCCCGCCCGCGCGGCGCCCGGCCGCGGACCAGCAGCCGGACCCCGAGGGTACGCAGCGTCCACCGTGCCCAGCCGCGCAACGCGGCCCGGCCCCGGGCGGCGGGCAGCAGCGGCAGCAGTACGGCCAGACCCGTCCCGGCCAGGAGCATGCCCAGTACGCCGAGCAGCCGTCCCGCCCGGCGCGGCGGTGACACGTCCGGGGCGGCGGGCGCCGGCAGGCAGTCCGGCCCGCAGCCCGAGGCGGGCCGCCACAGGCCCGCCCCGTCGACGCCCGAGCACGGGTCCGCGCCGAGCCCGGGGACAGCGGCGGTCACGACCCGGCCTCGCCGAGGAAGTGCCGCAGGTAGCGCGGGTTCATCCGGTCCAGCGAGAACAACACGTAGAAGTCGGCGCAGCCGAAGTCCCTGTCGTACGCGGGCTCGCCGGCCACCCAGGCGCCGAGCCGCAGGTAGCCGCGCAGCAGCGGCGGCACGAGCGCCCGGCGTTGCGCCGGGGTGAGCGCGGTGAGGTCGGCGGCGGGCGCCTCGGCGAACCAGGGCCGGCGCGGGGTGACCCGCAGCAGCGGCGGGGCGAGGTGCCGGGCGGTGACCTCGGCCCACACCTGCGCGGCCGCGGTCCCGCCGTCGGCGACCGGCACCGAGGCGCAGCCACCGAGCCAGCGGGCGCCGCGCAGGTGCAGGTAGCGGCAGATCCCGGCCCACATGAGGTTGATCACGGCGCCGGTGCGGTGGTCCGGGTGGACGCAGGAGCGGCCCGCCTCGACCAGGTCGCCGTGCAGCGGGGCCAGCGGGCCCAGGTCGAACTCGGCGTCGGCGTACCGGCGGTCGGTGCGGCCGGGCGGCAGCAGCCGGTACGTGCCGACGACCTCCCCGGTGCCCTCGCGCAGCACCACCAGGTGGTCGCAGTGCGCGTCGAACTCGTCGGTGTCGAGCCCGGTGGCGGCGGTCGGCAATGTGGCGCCGAGTTCGCCGGCGAACACCTCGTGGCGCAGGCGTTGCGCGGCCGCGACCAGTGTCGGGTCGTCGGCGATCAGCAGGGTGTAACCGCTGGTGGTAAGCGGTGCGCCAGCGGCGTGCAGAACGGCCATGACTCCTGTGTAGGTGCCCCGGGTTGCCACCGGACGGGGTGAGGGGTGTCGATCCGGTGAACGCCGGTCGGCGGCGGCGTGCGAACCGGGACGGCCGGGGCGGGACCGGCGTGTGCGAGGCTGCCGGGCGGACCGCCCGCGACGGCGCCGGCGGAGGTGAACCCGGAGGTGCACATGCTGGTCGAGGCCCGCTTCCAGGGGCCGGACGGCTCCGGCAACGGCGGCTGGAGTGCCGGGATCTTCGCCGCGCTGATCGACGACCGGGGGCCGGTGGAGGTCACGTTGCGCCGGCCGCCGCCGCTGGACACCCCGCTGACCGCCGCCGACGGCGAGGTACGCGATCCGGACGGCCACCTGGTCGCCCAGGTACGCCGGGTCGAGCCGGTCGACGCGGTGGTGCCGCCGGTGGACCTCACCACGGCGGCCGGGGCCGCGCGGGCGTACCCCGGTCTGGTCGACCACCCGTTCCCCCGCTGCTACGTCTGCGGCCCGGCGAACCCGGACGGGCTGCGGATCTTCCCGGGACGGCTGCCGGACGGGCGGACCGCCGCGCCGTTCCGCGCGCCGGCCGAGGTGGTGCCCGCGACCGTGTGGGCGGCGCTGGACTGCCCGGGCGGCTGGGCGGTGCTCGCGCCCGGCCGGCCGTACGTGCTGGGGCGGATCGCCGCGCAGGTCACGGCGCTGCCACGGCCCGGCGACGAGTGCGTGGTGACGGGCCTCGCGGTCGGCGGCGAGGGACGCAGGGCCGAGGTGCACACCAGCCTGTACGGTTCGGACGGCGCGCTGCTCGGCCGCGCCCGGGCCACCTGGGTGGCGCTGCCGACGGCCTGATCTCCTCCCTGAGGAGGACGGCGCGTACGCGTCCCGCCTGATTGACCCCCTTGCGCCGGGTTGGAAGGCTGTTGCGGGGCGCCCCCGCAACGGCGCCCCACCGGCGCGCGTCGAGCCCGCCGGGGCAGGAGAGGAGAATGATGTCCGACGGGCAGCCACGCCCCAGTGCCGGGACCGGCCAGATCACCGTGTCCGGCCTGACCAAGCAATACAAGACCGTCCGCGCGGTGGACAACCTTTCGTTCACGGTCGAGCCGGGCCGGGTCACCGGCTTCCTCGGCCCCAACGGCGCCGGTAAGACGACCACGCTGCGCATGCTGCTCAACCTGGTGACGCCGAGCGCCGGCACGGCCACCATCGGCGGCAGCCGGTACGCCGACCTGCCCGACCCGCTGCGTACGGTCGGCGCGGTGCTGGAGGCGTCCAGCGCGCACAAGGGCCGCACCGGCATCAACCACCTGCGGGTGATCTGCGCGGCGGCGGGCCTGCCGAAGGAGCGCGCCGACGAGGCGCTCGCCCTGGTCGGGCTCTCGCCCGCGGCGAAGCGCAAGTTCAAGGGCTACTCGCTGGGCATGAAGCAGCGGCTCGGCATCGCGGCCGCGATGCTCGGCAACCCGCAGGTGCTGATCCTGGACGAGCCGGCCAACGGCCTGGACCCGGAGGGCATCCGCTGGATGCGCGGCTTCCTCAAGGGGCTGGCGGCCGAGGGGCGTACGGTGCTGGTCTCCAGCCACCTGCTCTCCGAGATGCAGCTGCTCGCCGACGACGTGGTGATCATCGCGGCCGGCAAGCTGGTCCGGCAGGGCCCGGTCGACCAGGTGATGGCCTCGATGACGCACGACGTCCGGGTACGGGTGCGTACCCCGCAGGCCGACGACCTGGCCGCGGCGCTGCGCGAGCAGTCGGCCACGGTCGACGCCGACCCGCACGGAGCGCTGCTGGTGACCGGCGTGGACGCGCCGGCGGTGGGCCGGATCGCGCTGGCCGCCAAGGTCGAGCTGCACGAGCTGACCACCGAGCGCCCCGACCTCGAAGGGGTCTTCCTGGAGCTGACGGCCGGAAAGGCGGAGATCCGATGACGCTGGTCCGATCCGAACTGCTCAAGATCCGTACCACCAGCACCTGGTGGATCTTCGGGCTGATCAGCCTGGCGCTGTGGGCGCTCACGCTGTTCTTCAACTGGTTGCAGACCGAGGCGCTGGCCGGCGGGGACTTCGGCGAGGTGCCGGCCGAGCAGTCCGACCAGTTGCAGGCCGTCTCGGCCGCCGACAACCTGGCGGCCAACCTCTACACCAACGGCCAGTTCTTCGGGCTGCTCATCGTGCTGCTGCTCGGCATCGTGGTGGTGACCAGCGAGTTCTTCCACCAGACGGTGACCACGACGTTCCTCACCGCGCCGCACCGCACCGCGGTGATGCTGGCGAAGCTGGCCGCGGCCGGCGTGCTGGCGCTGCTGTTCTGGCTCGTCACCACCGTGCTGAACCTGATCGTCGCGCCGCTGATCCTCAACTCGGTGGGCGTCGGCTCGCAGCTCGGCAGCGGGGCGATCTGGCGGGCGATCGCGCTCAACGGCCTGGCGTACCTGCTCTGGTCGGTGCTCGGCGTCGGGCTCGGCGTGCTGATCCGCAGCCAGATCGGCGCCACGGTGACCGGCATCCTGTTCTACCTGGGCGGCGCGATCGGCGCGGTCATCGTCCTCAGCCTCCTCGCCTCGCGGTACGGCGACTGGATCAACAAGCTCCAGCTGCTCGTCCCGTCGCTGGCCTCCGGGCTCATGGTGGGCGGCGACACCGACATCCCGGGCAACCCGCCGCAGTGGGCCGGCGCCCTCGTGCTGATCGGATACGCGGTGGTGGCCGGCGCGATCGGCGTGGCCACGATCCGCAAGCGCGACATCTCCTGACCTCGTGGTCGGGGCGGACCCCGGCCGGTGACGGACGTCATCGGCCGGGGTTCTGCTCGTCTAGCAGGAGTCGGCGGATCACGCAGCGTTTGCCGAACTTCTGGCATCTTCTGTGAAACGGACCACCAGCCGGAGGCGAGAATGCCTGCGCGCAGCGCACGGCGTAGCCTTGGCATCGGTTTACCCAGCGTCGGCAACCGGGGGTCACCGGGGGCCACCGTGACATTCACAACCGCGTGAAAGAGGCGATTAGCGGCCGTGTCGACCCAGCAGACTTCGCAGGAGAACCCACTGGCGGGTTTCGGCCCGAACGAGTGGATCGTCGAGGAGATGTACCAGCGCTACCTCGCCGACCCCTCAAGCGTCGATTCGGCCTGGCACGACTTCTTCGCCGACTACCGGCCGGCCCCGGGCGCCGCCACACCGCGCCCGGACGGGCCGGCCAAGCCGGCCGCGAAGCCGGAGCCGGCCGAGCAGCAGGAGGCAGCGGCCACCGTCGCCGCGCAGCCCGCCAAGACCGAGCCGAAGGCCGCCCCGAAGGCCGCGCCCGCCCCGGCCAAGCCCGCCGCCAAGCCGGCGGCGAAGGCCCCTGAGCCGGCCAAGAAGTCCGTACCGGCCAAGCCGGCCGCCAAGGCACCGACCGCGAGCGCCGCGGGCACCACGCCGCTGCGCGGCGTCGCCGCCAAGATCGTGCAGAACATGGACGCGTCGCTCGCCGTCCCGACCGCCACGAGCGTGCGCGCCGTCCCGGCCAAGCTGCTCGTCGACAACCGCATCGTGATCAACAACCACCTGACCCGTGGTCGCGGTGGCAAGGTCAGCTTCACCCACCTGATCGGGTACGCGCTCGTCCGCGCGGTCGTCGAGCACCCGGAGATGAACAACTCCTTCGCCGAGGTCGACGGCAAGCCGGCGATGGTCCGCCCGGAGCACGTCAACCTGGGCATCGCGATCGACCTGGTCAAGCCGGACGGCTCCCGCAACCTGGTGGTGCCGTCCATCAAGGGCTGCGAGCAGATGGACTTCCGGCAGTTCTGGCAGGCGTACGAGGACGTGGTCCGGCGCGCCCGCCGCAACGAGCTGACCATGGAGGACTACTCCGGCACCACGATCTCGCTGACCAACCCGGGCGGCATCGGCACGGTGCACTCGATCCCGCGCCTGATGCAGGGGCAGAGCGCCATCATCGGCGTCGGGGCGATGGAATACCCGGCCCCCTACCAGGGCATGAGCGAGGCCACCCTGGCCCAGCTCGCGGTCAGCAAGGTCATCACGCTGACCAGCACGTACGACCACCGGATCATCCAGGGCGCGCAGTCCGGCGAGTTCCTGAAGGTCATGCACGAGCTGCTGCTCGGCGAGCGCGGCTTCTACGACGACATCTTCACCTCGCTGCGCATCCCGTACGAGCCGGTGCGCTGGATGCGCGACGTGGCCGTCGACAGCGAGGGCCAGATCAACAAGACCGCGCGGGTGCACGAGCTGATCCACGCGTACCGGGTGCGCGGCCACCTGATGGCCGACACCGACCCGCTGGAGTTCAAGATCCGCAAGCACCCGGACCTGGACGTGCTCCAGCACGGGCTCACGCTGTGGGATCTCGACCGCGTCTTCCCGGTCAACGGTTTCGCCGGCCAGCAGCGGATGAAGCTGCGCTCGATCCTCGGCGTGCTGCGTGACTCGTACTGCCGCCGGGTCGGCATCGAGTACATGCACATCCAGGACCCGGAGGAGCGCCGCTGGATCCAGGAGCGGGTCGAGCGCAAGTACGAGAAGCCCAGCTCCGACGAGCAGAAGCACGTGCTGAACCGGCTCAACGCCGCCGAGGCGTTCGAGACGTTCCTGCAGACCAAGTACGTCGGCCAGAAGCGCTTCTCGCTGGAGGGCGGCGAGTCGCTGATCCCGCTGCTCGGCGAGGTGCTGGAGTGCTCCGCCGAGGCCGGGCTGGACGAGGTCGTCATCGGCATGGCCCACCGCGGCCGGCTCAACGTGCTGGCGAACATCGTCGGCAAGCCGTACGAGAAGATCTTCTCCGAGTTCGAGGGGCACCTCGACCCGCGGTCCACGCAGGGCTCCGGCGACGTGAAGTACCACCTCGGCCAGAACGGCAAGTTCAGCACGCCGGACGGCGAGCACGCGGTCAAGGTGTCGGTGGTGGCGAACCCGTCGCACCTGGAGGCCGTGGACCCGGTGCTGGAGGGCATCGTCCGGGCCAAGCAGGACCGCATCGACCTCAAGCTGGAGGGCTACACCGTGCTGCCGCTGGCGGTGCACGGTGACGCCGCCTTCGCCGGCCAGGGCGTGGTCGCCGAGACGCTCAACCTGTCCCAGCTGCGCGGCTACCGCACCGGCGGCACCGTGCACGTGGTCGTCAACAACCAGGTCGGCTTCACCACCGCCCCGGAGTACAGCCGGTCCAGCCTCTACAGCACCGACGTGGCCCGGATGATCCAGGCGCCGATCTTCCACGTGAACGGCGACGACCCGGAGGCAGTGGTCCGGGTGGCCCGGCTCGCGTTCGAGTACCGGCAGGCGTTCAACAAGGACGTCGTGATCGACATGGTCTGCTACCGCCGGCGCGGGCACAACGAGGGCGACGACCCGTCGATGTCCAACCCGCAGATGTACCAGATCATCGACTCGAAGCGGTCGGTCCGGAAGCTCTACACCGAGGAGCTGATCGGGCGCGGCGACATCACCGTGGAGGACGCGGAGGAGCTGCTGCGCGACTACCAGTCGCAGCTGGAGCGGGTCTTCAAGGCCACCCGGGACGCCGCGACCACGCCGCGTCAGCTCAGCCGCCCGGCGCGGGAGGAGGAGCCGGAGCCGCAGGTCGACACCGCCACCGACGCCTCGGTGGTCAAGGCGATCGGCGAGGCGCACGTCAACCTGCCGGAGGGCTTCACCCCGCACAAGCGGATCCAGCAGCTGCTGGAGCGGCGCCGCAAGATGTCCGTCGAGGGCGGCATCGACTGGGGCTTCGCCGAGATCATCGCGTTCGGCACGCTGCTGCACGACGGCGTCACCGTCCGGCTCGCCGGGCAGGACTCGCGTCGCGGCACGTTCGTCCAGCGGCACGCCTCGGTGGTCGACGCCAAGACCGGCGAGGACTACCTCCCGCTGAAGTCGCTCACCGCCGACGGCGAGCGGTCGCGCTTCTTCGTCCACGACTCGCTGCTCTCCGAGTACGCGGCCATGGGCTTCGAGTACGGCTACTCGGTGGAGAACATCAACGCGCTGGTGGCCTGGGAGGCCCAGTTCGGTGACTTCGTCAACGGCGCCCAGTCGGTGATCGACGAGTTCATCTCCTCCGGCGAGGTGAAGTGGGGCCAGCGCTCCGCGGTGACCCTGCTGCTGCCGCACGGCCACGAGGGCCAGGGCCCGGATCACACCTCCGGCCGCCCGGAGCGGTTCCTCCAGCTCTGCGCCGAGGACAACATGCGGGTGGCCATCCCGACCACCCCGGCGAACTACTTCCACCTGCTGCGCCGCCAGGCCCTGTCGCCCAAGCGCAAGCCGCTGGTGGTGTTCACGCCGAAGTCGCTGCTGCGGCACAAGCTCTGCGTGTCGCCGGTGGAGGACTTCACCACCGGGACGTTCTCCCCGGTGCTGGCCGACACCGCGGCTCCGGCGCCGGAGCAGGTCAAGCGGGTGCTGCTCTGCTCGGGCAAGGTCTACTACGACCTGTTCCAGGCCCGGCAGGAGCGGGGCGTGACCGACACCGCGATCATCCGGATGGAGCAGCTCTACCCGCTGCCCGTCGAGGAGGTCCGGGCCGCGCTGGCGCAGTACCCGAACGCCGAGGACTTCGCCTGGGTCCAGGAGGAGCCGGCCAACCAGGGCGCCTGGTCGTTCGTCGCGCTCAACCTGCTGGAGCACCTGCCCGAGGTCCGGCTGCGCCGCATCTCCCGCCCCGCCGCCGCCGCACCGGCGGTCGGCTCGGCGAAGATGCACGAGGTCGAGCAGAACGCGCTGATCGAGGCGGCTCTCCCCCGCCCGTGACACCACCGGCAGCGGCCCGTCCCGACCCCGGGGCGGGCCGCTGCCGTACGACGACGAGAGGAACACCGTGTACTTCACCGACCGTGGCATCGAGGAGCTGGTCGAGCGCCGTGGCGACGAGCAGGTCAGCATGGAGTGGCTGGGCGAGCGGCTGCGTGACTTCATCGACCTGAACCCGGAGTTCGAGACCCCGATCGAGCGGTTCGCCACCTGGCTGGCCCGCCTCGACGACCCGGACGACGACTGACGCCCATCCCCTCCCTCCCCGCGATCTTGTGGTTGCGGCCCTCCGCGTGTCCGGTCAGTGGCGTTTGCCGGGGCGGCAACCGCAAGATCGGTGGCGGCGGAGGGCGTGGGGAGGGTCGAATGACCCGGGCGGGGGCCAGGGCGATCTTGTAGGTTGGGTGCCGTGGCGCGCAGCGTGTACCTGACCGGCGTTGGTTCGGGCGGCGGAAAATCAACGGTGGCGCTCGGGCTGGCCGAGCTGTTGTCCCGACAGGTGGAACGGATAGGCGCGTTCCGGCCGCTCGTCTCCGGTGACGGCACCGACCCGATCCTGGCCCTCCTCACCGAGCGCTACCGGATGGAACTGCCGGTCGACGAGCTGCACGGCGTCACGTACGCCGAGGCGAGCGCGCTCGTCGCGGACGGCCGCCGGGAGGAGCTGATCTCCCGGATCGTCACCCGCTACCGGGAGGTCGAGCGGCGCTGCCCGGCGATAGTGGTGGTCGGCAGCGACTTCGCCTACGGCGACGGCACCGGCCCGCGTGAGCTGGCCTTCAACGCCCGGCTGGCGACCGAGTTCGGCAGCGTCGTGGTGCCGGTGGTGGACGGGTTCGGGCAGGAGCCGGACGCGATCGCGGCGGCGCTGCGCGGCGCGTACCACGATCTGGCCGACCTCGGCGCGACGGTGATCGCGGCGCTGGCCAACCGCGTGCCGGAGCCGATGACGCTGCCCGAGCTGCCGGTGCCCGCGTACGCGATTCCGGAGGTGCCGACCGTGTCGGCGCCGACGGTGGCCGAGGTGACGGCGGCGCTGCGCGGCACCGTGCTCACCGGCGACGAGACCGCGCTCGACCGCGACGTGCTCGACTACGTGGTGGGCGCGGCGCACGTACCGACGCTGCTGGACCACCTCACCGACGGGGCGCTGGTGATCACCCCGGGCGACCGGGCGGACCTGCTGGTGGCCGCCGGCGCCGCGCACGTGGCCGGGCAGGTGTCGCTTGCCGGGCTGGTGCTCACGCTCGGCGAGCAGCCCGACCCGCGGGCCATGCGCCTGGTCGAGCGGATGAACACCGGGCTGGCCGTGCTGTCGGTGCCGAGCGACAGCTACGACACGGTGGCCGCGTCCAGCCGGATCGAGGGCCGCCCCAGCACCGCCAACCCGCGCAAGGTCGAGGCAGCGCTCGGCGCGTTCGAGCGCTGCGTGGACACCGACGACCTGGCCCGCCGGCTGCGGGTCAGCCGGTCCGCGCGGGTGACCCCGCTGATGTTCGAGAACGACCTGATCGACCGGGCCCGCGCCCGGCGCCGCCGGCTGGTGCTGCCCGAGGGCGCGGACGAGCGGATCCTGCGCGCGACGGAGGTGCTGCTGCGCCGGGGCGTCGCGGAGATCACCCTGCTCGGCCGCCCGGACGAGATCGCCAGGCGGACCCGGGAACTCGGCGTCGACCTCGGTGACGCCCAGGTCGTCGACCCGGTGACCAGCCCGTGGCGGGACGAGTTCGCCGAGGCGTACGCGCAGTTGCGCGCCCACCGCGGCGTCACGCCGGAGCTGGCGCACGACATCGTGGCGCAGCCCAACTACTTCGGCACGATGATGGTGCAGACCGGTCACGCCGACGGCATGGTCTCCGGCGCCACCCACACCACGGCCGCCACCATCCGCCCGGCGTTCGAGATCATCCGGACCGTGCCCGGCGTCTCGGTCGCCTCCAGCGTCTTCTTCATGCTGCTCGCCGACCGGGTGCTGGTGTACGGCGACTGCGCCGTCAACCCCGACCCGGACGCCGGCCAGCTCGCCGACATCGCCATCTCGTCGGCCGGCACCGCGGCCCGGTTCGGCATCGAGCCGCGGGTGGCGATGCTGTCGTACTCCACCGGCAGCTCCGGCGCCGGCGCGGACGTGGAGAAGGTCGCGGCGGCCACCAAGCTGGTCCGGGAACGCCGGCCGGACCTGCTGGTCGAGGGCCCGATCCAGTACGACGCGGCGATCGACCCGCAGGTCGCGGCCACCAAGCTGCCGGACAGCCCGGTGGCGGGGCGCGCGACGGTGTTCATCTTCCCGGACCTGAACACGGGCAACAACACGTACAAGGCGGTGCAGCGGTCCGCCGGTGCGGTGGCGGTCGGGCCGGTCATGCAGGGCCTCCGGCGGCCGGTCAACGACCTGTCCCGCGGCGCCACCGTGCCGGACATCGTCAACACGGTGGCGATCACCGCCATCCAGGCCGCCGCGGAGGCGTCGGAATGAGCCGCATCCTGGTCCTCAACAGCGGATCCTCGTCGGTCAAGTACCGGCTGTACGACGGCGACGACGTCCTGGACAAGGGCACAGTCGAGCGGATCGGTGAACCCGGTGGCGGGCCGGCCGACCACGAGAGCGCGGTCCGGGAGATCATCGGCCGGCTCGACCTGACCGGGCTGTCCGGCGTCGGCCACCGGGTGGTGCACGGCGGGCGGAAGTTCAGCGCCCCGGTACGCATCGACGACGCGGTCGTCGACGCGATCGCGGGTCTGGTGCCGCTGGCACCGCTGCACAACCCGGCCAACCTGGCCGGCATCAGGGTGGCCCGGGAGGCGCTGCCGGACACGCCGCAGGTGGCGGTCTTCGACACCGCGTTCCACCACACACTGCCCGAGGCCGCCGCCACGTACGCGATCGACAAGGCCACCGCCGAGCGCTACGGCGTACGCCGCTACGGCTTCCACGGCACCTCGCACGCGTACGTCTCGCGTCGCGTCGCCGACCTGCTCCACCGCCCGTACGACGAGATCAACACGATCACCCTGCACCTGGGCAACGGGGCGAGCGCGTGTGCCGTACAGGGCGGGCGCAGCGTGGCCACCTCGATGGGCATGTCCCCGCTGGAGGGCCTGGTGATGGGCACCCGCAGCGGCGACCTCGACCCGACCGTCGTCTTCCACCTGCGCCGCGAGGGCGGCATGGTCGTCGACGACATCGACGACCTGCTCAACCACCGCAGCGGCCTGCTCGGGCTCACCGGCGTCAACGACATGCGGGAGGTGCTGGCCCGCCGCGACGCCGGTGACCCGGACGCGACGCTCGCGTTCGACGTCTACTGCCGCCGGATCACCGGCTACGTGGGCGCGTACTACGCGCTGCTCGGCCGGGTCGACGCGATCGCGTTCACCGCCGGGGTCGGCGAGCACGCCGCCGCGGTCCGGGCGGCGTCGCTCGCCGGGCTGGAGCGGCTGGGCGTCGCGGTCGACCCGGCGCGCAACGACGGCCACGGCGACCGGCTCGTCTCGCCCGACGGCGCGGAGGTGGCGGTGCTCGTGGTCGGCACCGACGAGGAGCGGGAGATCGCCCGCGAGACCCGCGAGGTGCTGGGCGTCTGACCGCGTGCGCCCGGCCTCTCCGCGCGGACCGGGCCGGCCGGGATCACCCTCGGTCAGCCCAGGGCGATCCAGGCGACCAGGGCGACCACCACCACGGCGGCGACGGCCACGCCGGCGATCAGCGGCAGACGGGACGGCGCCGACGCCGACGCGGCCGGCTCGGGGGAATCGACGAATGCGCGGAACTGCGCGGTGTTGCCACTCGGGTCGGTGTAGTTCTCAGCCATGCGGCTGACCCTAGCGAAGCCGCCCGGCCCGGTCCGACCCGCCGGGCCGCCACCTGCGGATCCGGGTGGCGGGATCGGGCAAACCCGGCCACCCGGTGGAGGCGGGAGCCGCCCGGGTGGCGCCACCGACCGGCCCGGACGGCGGGCGCGGGCCGACCGCTCGGCTGCCTACCGTGCAGGTGTGAGGGGGCAGCGGCTGGTCGCCGCGCTGATGACGGCGCTGCTGGCCGGTTGCGGTCCGGCCGTGGCCACGTCCGACCCGGTTCCGGCCGCTGTCGGGCCCGCGCCGGAGCGCCAGTACGCGGTGGGGATGCGGCAGTTCACGCTCGATCCGGACGGCAGGCGGCCGCTGCCGGTCACCGTCTGGTACCCGGCGCAACAGTCTCCCGCACCGTCGCACACGGCCGGCTCCGGCCCGACCGGCTCCGGCCCGGCTGGTCCCGGCCCGGCTGGTCCCGGCCCTGGTTCGGCCGGCGCTGGTTCGGCCGGTCCCGGCCCGGATCGCGGGCCGCGTGTGCGGCCGGGAGCGCCGTTCGCCGCCGGACGGTTTCCGGTGGTGCTGTACAGCCACGGGCTGCGCAGCCTGCCCGCCCTGCACGCGGCGCTGACCAGCCGCTGGGCCGCCGCCGGTTTCGTGGTGGTCGCGCCCGCCTATCCGCGTACGAACCAGCGCGCCCGCGCCTTCACCCGCGAGGACGTCCGCAACCAGCCGGCCGACGCCTGGCGACTGATCCGCCACCTGGTCCGGCTGGGCGCCCGCCCCGGGGATCCGCTCGGCGCGCACATGGCCGTGGACCGGTTCGCCGCCGCCGGGCACTCCGCCGGCGGGCACACCACGCTCGGCATGTTCGCCTCCGGGCAGCCCTCCCCGGTACGGGCCGGAATCGTGATCGCCGGTGGCCGCATGGTCGCCGGACTGTCCCGGCCGCTCGCGCCGATGCTGTTCGTGCACGGGAGCGCCGACCGGATCGTGCCGGAGTCGATCGGCCGGGCCGCGTACGCCCGCTGTCTCGGGCCGGCTGCCTTCCTGAGCCTCACCGGTCAGGGCCACGGCGAGTACCTGACGCCGGGGCGACCCGGCTTCGCCCAGGTGCTCGCCACCACCACCGACTTCCTGCGCTGGACGCTCTACGCCGACCGCGCCGCCCTGCACCGCCTCCCCACCGACGCCACAGCCCCCGACCTGACCACCTTCACCACCCGCTCCATTCCCACCTGACCGCAACCCGCCCGAGATCTTGGAGCATTCCGGCCCCCAGAGGGGCCATTTCGTACCAAGATCTCCCGGACCGGCCGGCCCAGCGCCGCCGACTTCATGATCGACGCGTCAGGGTCTCCGGGCGTCAGCGGATGGTCACCCGGTGCGCTGACCGGGCCTGGTGGCCCGGATCGCGAGGCACAATCGGGTTCATGCGCCGTCGTCCCGTCGCCCTGCTCACCGCCGCCGTGCTCGGCGCCGCCCTCGCCGGCTGCTCGGAGCAGCCCACCGCCCCGGCCGGGCGGCCCGCTCCCGACGCCCCACCGACGACCACCACACCCGCTCCGCGCGTACCCGCCGGCAAGGCGCCTGCGGAGAGCTTCGCGGTCGGCGTACGCCAGGTGAAGCTGAACCGCGACGGCGACCGGCCGTTGCCGGTGACGCTCTGGTATCCGGCGGCGGGCGCGGCCGGCGGCGCGGTCGAGCGTTCCGCCCCGGCGGCGGACGGGCGGTTCCCGGTGGTGCTGTTCAGCCACGGGCTGAGCGCGCGGCCGGAGGACTACCAGGCGCTGCTGACCCGCTGGGCGGCGGCCGGTTTCGTGATCGCCGCGCCGCGTTTCCCGCACACCTCCCGGGGCACCGACGGCAACCCGCTGGACGTGCTCAACCAGCCGGCCGACGTGTCGTACGTGCTGACGCGGGTGCTCGCGCTCGGCGAGAAGGCGGGCGATCCGCTGCGCGGCCGGCTGGACCCGGAGCGGGTGGCCGCTACCGGGCACAGCGCCGGTGGCGTGACCACGATCGGGCTGTTCACCGCCGGCCGGGACGAGCGGCTGGACGCGGGCATCGTCTTCGCCGGCACCGCGCTCGGCGTGGGCACCGCGTTCGCCGGCGCCGCCGCGCCGCAGTTGTTCGTGCACGGCGAGGCCGACGAGGTGGTGTCGTACGCCGCCGGCAAGGCCGTGTACGACGCGGTGCCGTGGCCGAAGGCGATGCTCAGCCTGCCCAAGGGTGACCACGGCCGGGCGCTGCTCGGCGACGGCAAGGCGCTGGGCGTGGTCGCCGACACGACTGCCGAGTTCCTCCGCTGGGCGCTCTACGGCGATCCGGCCGCGAAGAAGCGCCTCCCGGCCGACGCAGCCCGCGGCGGCCTGGCCACCCTCGACGACCGCCTGTAAGGAAGGGCCCCTTCTTAACGTCTCCGGTAGAGAAGGGGCCCCTTCTTAACACGCCGTCCGCGCCGCGCGCGCCGTCCGCGTCAGGCGGTGTGGTCGACGACCACCTTGCCGAAGACCTCACCGGAGTGCAGCCGGGCGAACGCCTCGGCGATCTCGCTGAACGGCACCACCCGGTCGACCACCGGGCGCACCTCGTGCTCGGCGCAGAACGCGAGCAGCTCGGTCAGCTCGTCCGGGGTGCCCATCGAGGTGCCGAGGATCTCCAGTTGCATGGCGAAGACCCGCCGCAGGTTGATCTTGGGCTCGTGCCCGGCGGTGGCGCCGGAGACCACGATCCGGGCCGTCGGGGCGGCCGACTTCAGCGAGTGGTCGAAGGTGGCCGCGCCGACCGTCTCGATCACCACGTCGACCCGTTCCGGCAGCCGCGCGCCGGGCTCCAGCGCGGTCGCGCCCAGCTCGGTGATCCGCTCCCGCTTGGCGGCGTCGCGGCTGGTCGCGTACACCCGCTTGCCGAGCGCGACGCCGAGCGCGACGGCCGCGGTGGCCACGCCACCGCCGGCGCCCTGGACCAGCACCGACTCGCCGTCGGCGACCCGGCCCTTGGTGGTCAGCATCCGCCAGGCGGTGAGCCACGCCGTCGGCAGGCACGCCGCGTCGGTCGCCGACAGGCCGTCGGGCAGCGGCAGCAGGTTCATCCGGGGTACGGCGACAAGCTCGGCGAACGTGCCCTGGTAGTGCTCGGAGAGGATGGAGACCCCGCGCGGGTCACCCGGGGTGGGCACCACCGGGTAGATGACCACCTCGTTGCCGTCCGGGTCGGTGCCGACCGCGTCGCAGCCCAGGATCATCGGGAGCTGGTCGGCGGTCAGGCCCACGCCGCGCAGCGACCAGAGGTCGTGGTGGTTGAGCGAGCTGGCCCGCACCCGCACGGTGACCCAGTCGTCCTGCGGATGAGTCGGCTCGGGACGGTCGCCGACGGCGAGCGCGGCGAGCGGGTTGTCGGCGTCGAAGGCCGAGGCATAGGCAGCACGCATGATCGGCACGGTAACAAGCTGAGCGGCCGTTAAGAAGGGGCCCTTCCTCTACCGGAGGCGTTAAGAAGGGCCCCTTCCTTACATCTCAGCGGCGGGCGACCCCGTCGCGGCGGGCGGCCTCCGCGACCGCCTCGGCCACCGCCGGTGCGACCCGCGGGTCCAGCGGCGAGGGCACGATCGCGTCGGCGGTGAGCGACTCGGCGACCACTCCGGCGATGGCGTCGGCGGCGGCCACCTTCATGGCGTCGGTGATCCGGGTGGCCCCGGCGTCCAGCGCGCCCCGGAACACACCCGGGAACGCGAGCACGTTGTTGATCTGGTTCGGGTAGTCGCTGCGCCCGGTGGCGACCACCGCCACGTGCCGGGCGGCCACCTCGGGGTGCACCTCCGGGGTGGGGTTGGCCAGCGCGAACACGATGCCGCCGGGGGCCATGCCGGCCACCGCCGCCTCCGGGATCTGGCCGCCGGAGACGCCCACGAGCACGTCCGCGTCGCGCAGCGCCTCGGTGATGTCGCCCTGCCGGCCCTCGGCGTTGGTGATCTCGGCCAGCTCGGCCTTGGTGCCGGTCAGCTCGCGGTGCCGGCCGATGATGCCGCGCGAGTCGCACACCACCACCCGGTCCGGGTCGACGCCGCCGGCGATCAGCATCTTGGTGACCGCCACCCCGGCCGCGCCCGCGCCGCTGACCGCCACCCGCAGATCACCGAGCTTGCGGTTGAGCAGCGTCGCGGCGTTGCGCAGCGCGGCGAGCACCACGATCGCGGTGCCGTGCTGGTCGTCGTGGAAGACCGGGATGTCCAGCGCCTCGTCGAGCCGGCGCTCCACCTCGAAGCAGCGCGGGGCGCTGATGTCCTCCAGGTTGATCCCGCCGAACGAGGGCGCGAGCGCCTTGACCGTCGCGACGATCTCGTCCACGTCCTGGGTGTCCAGGCAGACCGGCACCGCGTCCACGCCGGCGAACTGCTTGAACAGCACCGCCTTGCCCTCCATCACTGGCAGCGCGGCGCGCGGGCCGATGTTGCCCAGACCGAGTACGGCGGAACCGTCGGTGACCACGGCGACGGTGTGCGACACCCAGGTGTAGGTGTCGGCCAGCGCGGGGTCGGCGGCGATCGCCTCGCACACCCGGGCCACACCCGGGGTGTACGCGAGGGAGAGATCCTCGCGGCTGGTCAGCGGCACTGTGGAGGCGACTGCCATCTTGCCGCCGACGTGCAGGCGGAAGACGGGATCGGCGGGGTCCGGGGTGGACGAAGACATGGTGACTCCAGGATCTGTCGAGCAGACGGACCGGCCGGCGTGGTCAGCGGTGGTCAGCGACCGGCGGCGCGGCGGTGCGGGGGTCACCCGGGCACTTTTCGAGCATAGTCACGCTTCGGCACCCAGTATGTGAGCGGGGTCATATCCGCTCCGGTCGTCACCGGCCCCTGACCCGTCCCGGACGCGGCCACCAGCGGGCCACCACCCGGCCGCGGACGTCGGCCACGCCGTACGCCCGGGAGTCGTCGGCGACGAACTCGTTGTCGCCGCGCAACCACCATCCGCCGTCGCGGGGTTCCACCGCCCGCTTGACGACGAGCAGGTCGGGACGGCTGCGGAACACCGCGACGACCACGTCCCCGGGGCGTACCGGCCGGCCTCCGGTGCGGACCAGCACCGCGTCGCCGTGGCGCAGCGTCGGGGACATGGACGGGCCGGTCACCAGCACCGGCACCAGCGGGCCGCGCAGAGCCGGAGGTCCACCGGTGGGCGCCATGTCACCTCCCAGCCCCCGAGGGCGTCTCCAGGAGTAATGTCGTCTTGGATCATCGCAAACAACCCATGGAGGACCCTGATGCGCCTTCCCCGCATCCTCACGCCCCGGGTGACGGCCAGCGCTCACTGCGACCTGCCCTGCGGCGTATACGACCCGGCCCAGGCCCGGATCGAGGCCGAGTCGGTCAAAATGATCTGCGAGAAGTACCAGGCCAACACCGACCCGGAGTTCCGCACCCGCGCCATCCTGATCAAGGAGCAGCGGGCCGAGCTGGTCAAGCACCACCTGTGGGTGCTCTGGACCGACTACTTCAAGCCGCAGCACTTCGAGAAGTACCCGCACCTGCACCAGCTGTTCAACGAGGCCACCAAGCTGGCCGGCGCGGCCGGCGCCAAGGGCGGCACCGACCCGGCCAAGGCCGACGAGCTGCTGGCGAAGATCGACGAGATCTCGAAGATCTTCTGGGAGACCAAGCAGGCGTGACGTCGCCCGACGGCACTCCGACGATCCGGCCGGTACGTCCCGAGGACGTACCGGCCGTCGTCGCCATGGTGCACGAACTCGCCGAGTACGAGCGCGCGCCCGAGCAGTGCCACCTCACCACGGCACAGCTCGACGCGGCCCTGTTCGGCCCGTCCCCGGCGCTGTACGGCCACGTCGCCGTCGACGCGGCGGACCGGCCGATCGGTTTCGCGCTCTGGTTCCTCAACTTCTCCACCTGGGCCGGCGTGCACGGCATCTACCTGGAGGACCTCTACGTCCGCCCGGACGCCCGGGGCACCGGCGCGGGCCGGATGCTGCTCGCCACGCTCGCCGCGATCTGCGTGGAGCGCGGCTACCAGCGGCTGGAGTGGTGGATGATCCACTGGAATCCGGCGGCCCGCTTCTACGCCGCGATCGGCGCCACGCCGATGGACGAGTGGACTCCGTACCGCCTGGCCGGGCCCGCGTTGCGCGAGCTCGCCACGCACGCGACGGCCGTGCCCACGCGGCCCGCCCCCTGACCGGGTAGAGTCCCGCACCGGGGGGGGAGGAGCCGTGACTCAACTGACCGGGCACCCGACGACCGATGACGACGTCGTCCACCTCACCGTGCCCGCCGACGGTGGTTACCTCGGCGTGCTCCGCACCGCCACGGCCGGCCTCGCGGCCCGGCTCCAGTTCGCCCTCGACGAGATCGAGGATCTGCGCATCGCCGTCGACGAGGCGTGCGCCATGCTGCTCGCCATCGCCACCCGCGACGCCGAGCTGGAGTGCCGCTTCGCGGTCACCGAGGACGCGCTCACCGTCGAGGTGACGGTGCCGACGGTCCGGGGCGCCACGCTCCCGTCCGAGTCGTCGTTCGCGTGGAAGGTGCTCACCGCGCTGACCACCGGGGCGAACGCCAACGCGTCCGGTGGCCGGGCCACCATCTCGCTGCTGACCCGCCGCGCCGGCGGCTTCTGACCGGTCTTCGCGGCCACCGGCCCGGCGGAGTCCGGGCCGGGCCGGCGCTCAGCCCGGCCGGGCCCGCGCTCAGCGGGCCGGCTCGCCGAAGCCCAGCGCGCGGTTGGTCGGACCGCTCACCAGCAACCCGACCATGCCGATCCCGAGCGCCATCAGCGGCACCCCGAGCCAGCCCATGCCGCCCTCGGTCATGAACCAGCCGACCGGCAGCAGCATGAGCTGGAGCACGATGGCCGGCGCGCGGGCCCCGGCACGGCGGCGGGACAGCGCGCCGCCGAGCGCCCAGAGCGCCACCGCGCCGCCGGCGGCGAAGGCGGTCACCAGCAGCGCCGAGGTCAGATCCGTCGCGTCGGCGGTGAGGTCGGACCAGATGAGCCACACCGCGATCAGCCCCAGCGCCACCGCCTGGGCACGCAACAGGAGCACCGCGGCGCGCAGCGTGCCGGGGAGCGGGTCGGAGTCGATCGTCACGGGCGCCACGATACCGGTGGGTAGTCGCGGTACAGTGCCGCCCATGCGGGCCGTCCTGGTGGTCAATCCGAAGGCCACCACCACCAGCGAGCGCAGCCGGGACGTGCTGGTCCGGGCGTTGCGCAGTGAAGTCGACCTGTCGGTGCGGTACACCCGCCGGCGGGGCCACGCCATGGACCTGGCCCGGGAGGCCGCCCAGGAGGGCGTCGACCTGGTCGTCACGCTCGGCGGCGACGGCACCGTCAACGAGGTGGTGAACGGCCTGATGGCGGCGGAGCCGCCGACGTTCCGTACCGGGCAGACCTCGGCCGAGCGGCTGCCCGCGCTGGCCACCGTGCCGGGCGGTTCGACCAACGTCTTCGCCCGCGCGCTCGGGCTGCCCCGGGAGTGGCCGGACGGCACCAGCATGATCCTGGAGGGGCTGCGGCTGGGCCGCTCCCGCACGATCGGGCTGGGCCGGGCCGACGACCGCTACTTCACGTTCTGCGCCGGCTTCGGGCTGGACGCGGCGGTGATCCGCCGGGTGGAACAGGCCCGCAAGAAGGGGCGCGTCTCCACCCCGGCGCTCTACTTCCGCTCCACGGCGAGTCAGTACTTCGTCGGCTCGGACCGCCGCCACCCGTCGATCACGCTGGAGCGCCCGGGTGAGGCGCCCGAGGCGGAACTGGCCACCGCGATCATCCAGAACACCGCGCCGTGGACGTACCTGGGCGACCGGGAGATCAACCCGAACCCGGAGGCGTCGTTCGACCTCGGGCTCGACGTGCTCGCGCTGCGGCGGCTGCGGGTCGCCAGCACGGCCCGTACGGCGGCGCAGTTCTTCTCCAAGCGACCGGATCCGCACGGCAAGCAGGTGCTGCGGCTGCACGACGTGGCGGAGTTCACGCTGGTCTCGGAGCGCCCGTTGCCGTTCCAGCTGGACGGGGACTACCTCGGCGAGCGGGAGAAAGTCCGATTCACATCCGTACCGGCCGCACTGAGAGTAATCTGCTAGGTCTCGGGTATCCCAGTCGGTTGACGCGGACCCCCCCGCCGCGCGGGCGCGGTGGCCGCCACGCCGAGGAAGGGTGCCGGAAATGTCAGCAACGTCACGCAGACCGTACTACATTGATTATCGACTGTGGCACGCCGGGTAACCAGGGCTCTGGCAAACCGGGACAAATGGGTGGTGAGCCCGCTCACTGTTCGGAGTTTTTCCGAGCGTCACCCTTGACATCGCTGTAGTTCGTGAAAGTATTCACAAGCGAACTCGTGTTGCCGGGACATTGCCTGGATATGCTCGTTCGGTTGAGCTGTTCCAGCAGGTCCGGGCACCCCACAGCCTGCTCACGCTGCGCCGAATTGATGGATGCTGACCGTCACCATTCGGCAATGCGGACGCAAATAGAAATAGCAACGAAGCGTTATCTGGCCACCCACTAAGAATGAGGAGTGTTGCCGCCATGGACTGGCGCCACGATTCGGTCTGCCGCGACGAGGACCCGGAGCTGTTCTTCCCGATCGGGACGTCCGGCCCGGCCCTCCTGCAGGTGGAGCAGGCGAAGGCCGTCTGCCGGCGCTGCCCCGTGACCGACCAGTGCCTGCAGTGGGCGCTGGAGTCCGGTCAGGACGCCGGCGTCTGGGGTGGGATGAGCGAAGAGGAGCGTCGCGCGGTGAAGCGCCGCGGCGGCCTCCGGGTGCTACGCGCTCACTCCGCCTGACCCGTACACGCTGACCGCCCCGGCCGGGATTCCGGCCGGGGCGTTCTGCTGTCCCGGACCGGGTCAGCCCGTCACCGCCTCCACCCGCCGCCGGACCAGGTCCGCCAGCTCCGGCAGGTCGGTCAGGGGGTCCGCCACCGCCACCGCGCCGGCCGACCGGGCCGACGCCCGCACCCCGTCGTGGAACCGGCCCGGGGCCAGGAAGTAGGCGGCCACCGCGACCCGGCGGGCGCCCGCCGCGCGCAGTCGCGTCACCGCGCCGCCGACCTCCGGGGGCGCCGCCGAGGCGTACGAGACACGGCAGGGCACGCCCAGCCCGGCGCCGAACGCCGCGGCGACCCGCCCCACCGAGGCACGCGCCGCCGGATCCCGGGTGCCGGCCGCCGCCAGCACCACCGCGTCCAGCCCGCCCGGCCCGTCACCGGTCGCCTCCGCCAGGCGGCGGCGCAGCCCGTCCAGCAGCCCGCCGTCCACCCCGCCGCCGGTCGGCCCCAGCACGTCGGTCACCCGTACCTCGATGTCCGCGCCGGCCGCCGCGACCGCCGCCGGGATGTCCACCTTCCGGTGGTACGCGGCGGTCAGCAGCAGCGGCACCAGGACCGCCCGGGAGTGACCGGCGGCGGCCAGCCCGCGCAGCACCTCGGCCGGCCCGGGATCGGTGTGGTCGAGCCAGCTCGGCAGCACCGGACGACCGGGGCACGTGTCCGCCACGGCCCGGGCCAGCGCCCGGGTCGCCTCGGCCGCACGCGGGTCACGGCTGCCGTGGGCGACCAGCACCACTGGTGGCCCGGCGCTCAGGTGTGCAGGCCGCACTCGGTCTTCTCGAACATCGCCCAGCGCCCGGACCGGGGGTCCTCCCCCGCCCGGGTCCGCCGCGTGCACGGCCAGCAACCGATCGAGCCGTAGCCGCGCGCGAACAACTCGTTCACCGGGATGTCGTACCGGGCCACGTAGGCGTCCACCTCCCGCTGCGTCCACGCCGCGATCGGGTTCACCTTGACCTTGCCGCGCCGCGCGTCGAAGCCCACCACCGGCGTGTTCGCCCGGGTCGGCGACTCGTCCCGGCGCAGCCCGGCGGCCCACGCGTCGTACCCGGACAGCGCCCGCTCCAGCGGCTCCACCTTGCGCAGCTGGCAGCAGTCGTCCGGGGACCTGTTGAACAGGCGCGGACCGTACTGGCCGTCCTGCTGGCCCACGGTCATCCGGGGCCGGATCGAGCGCACCCGCACTGGCATCCGCCGGGCCACCTCGTCGCGGACCTTCAACGTCTCCGGGAAGTGCAGCCCGGTGTCGAGGAACACCACGTCGACGCCGGGCGCGACCCGGGAGACCAGGTGCGCCAGCACGCCGTCGGCCATCGAGCTGGTCACGCAGAACCGCTCGCCGAACGTCTCCACCGCCCACCGCGCGATCTCCAGCGCGGGCGCGTCCGCGAGTTCCCGGCCGGCCTCCTCGGCCAGCGCGCGCAGCTCGTCCGGATCACGGCGGGCCGGCTCGGCCGAGCCGATCAGCCCGAGGCCGGCGGCGGAGACGAGGCCGGTCACCGGTTCACCGCCCGGCTCAGCAGGCCGGTGAACTTCACCGCGAAGACCCGCGCGCAGGCGTGGCACTCCCAGGCGCCGTGCCCGGCCTCGTGCGGTCGCAGGTCCTCTTCGCCGCAGTACGGGCAGTAGAGAGGCGCAGATCGGGCGTCGCTCATCGGAGCTCCTCCTCGTCGACTCTGATCACCCAGTTGGCGAACGTCTCACCCTCGGTCCGGTCGGCCAGGTAGCGGCGGGCGAGCCGTTCCACGTACTCCGGAAGCTCCTCGGCGGTGGTCTTCAGACCGCGCAGCTTGCGGCCGAAGCCGGCGGTCTGCCCCTGCGCCATGCCGAGGCCGCCGCCGAGGTGCACCTGGAAGCCCTCGACCTGCCGGCCGTCCGGGCCGACCACGAGCTGGCCCTTGAGCCCGATGTCCGCGACCTGGGTGCGGGCGCAGGCGTTCGGGCAGCCGTTGAGGTGGATGGAGATGTCCGCGTCGAAGTCGCGCAGCCGCTCCTCCAGGCGCGCGACCAGCTCCTCGCCGCGCCGCTTGGTCTCCACGATCGCGAGCTTGCAGAACTCGATGCCGGTGCAGGCCATCGTGCCGCGCCGCCAGGCCGACGGCCGGGCCTCCAGGCCGATCCCGCGCAGCGCCGTCACCAGCTCCTCGGTCCGCTCCGGCGCCACGTCCAGCACGAGCAGCTTCTGGTACGGGGTGAGCCGCACCCGGTCGCTGCCGTGCGCCTCGACCACGTCGGCGAGCTGCGCCAGCTGGGTGCCGGAGACCCGGCCCACCACCGGGGCCGCGCCCACGTAGTTCGCGCCGTCGCGCTGCGGGTGCACGCCGATGTGGTCGACCGGCTTCGCCGGCAGGTCCGCGGCCGGACCGTCGAGCAGCGTCCGGCCCAGGTACTCCTTCTCCAGCACCTCGCGGAAGCGCTCCACGCCCCAGTCGGCGACCAGGAACTTCAGCCGGGCCCGGTTGCGCAGCCGGCGGTAGCCGTAGTCGCGGAAGATGCCGACCACACCGGCCCACACGTCCGGTACCTCGTGCAGCGGCACCCAGACGCCGAGCCGCTTGGCGAGCATCGGGTTGGTGGAGAGACCGCCGCCGACCCACACGTCGAACCCGGGCCCGTGCTCCGGGTGCTCCACGCCGAGGAACGCGATGTCGTTCGCCTCGTACGGCGTGTCGACCAGCCAGGAGATCGAGGTCTTGAACTTGCGGGGCAGGTTGGAGTACGCCTTGTCGCCGACATACCGGCGGACGATCTCGTCGATCGCCGGGGTCGGGTCGAGCACCTCGTCCCGGGCCACCCCGGCGACCGGGCTGCCCAGCACGATCCGGGGGCAGTCGCCGCACGCCTCGGTGGTCTGGAGGCCGACCGCCTCCAGCCGGCGCCAGATCTCCGGCATGTCCTCGACCCGGATCCAGTGGTACTGGATGTTCTGCCGGTCGGTGATGTCGGCGGTGTCCCGGGCGAACTCCCGGGAGATGTCCGCGATCACGCGGAGCTGGGCCAGGTTGAGCTGGCCGCCGTCCACCCGCACCCGGAGCATGAAGAACTCGTCCTCCAGCTCGTGCGGCTCCAGCACCGCGGTACGCCCGCCGTCGATGCCGGCCCGGCGCTGGGTGTAGAGGCCCCACCAGCGGAACCGGCCGCGCAGATCCTGCGGGTCGATCGAGGCGAAACCGCGGTGGGCGTAGATGTTCTCGATCCGGTCCCGCACGTTCAGCGGGTCGTCGTCCTTCTTGATCCGCTCGTTGGGGTTGAGCGGCTCACGGTGCCCGAGCGCCCACTGCCCCTCGCCGCGTGGCCGGCGGGGCGCACGGGCGGCAGGCGCCGGGCTGTCGGGACGGGTCGGGGTGCTGCTGACCGCCATCGCGGCGTCCTCCATGGGTCTGCTGCGGTGCCTGGGGCGCGGACGCGGCGGCCGGCCCTGGAGAGGGCCGTGGACGGCGATGTCGATGACGGCCGGCGCGAGTACGCGCCCGAGACGGAAGGGTCGGGCGTCGTCAGTGGGCCGGACAGATCGCGCTGCGCACGCGGCCGTAATCGACGTGGCGACGAGCCACGAAGCGGCGGACGACAGCGGCGGTCATGTGCCTCATGCTGCCACACCCCGCCCCGCCCGACCACAGCTCCGCCCCGTGATCCCACATCACGGGCCCCACCCAAGATCGACCCCCTTCCCTCCCCGCCCCACCCCCACCGCCACCCACCCCGTCGATCATGAAGTTGGCCGGAACAAAAGGGACGGTGAGTGCCGTCAACTTCATGATCGACCGGGTCGGGGCCAGGTCGGGGGCGGGTCGGGGCGGGTCGGGGTGGGTGGGAATCGGTGGAGCGGGCGGGTGGGAGGGTCTGGGCGTGTGACGCTGCGAGGGTGAGGAGGTTCGTGCCCGCGTCTGTCCGTGCCCGTTCGGGTCCGGTGGTGTGGGTGGTTCCGGGACTGCTCACGCTCGTGGTGACGCTGGCCGGCATCGGGCACGCCCAGCCGTGGCGGGACGAGCTGGCCACCTGGAGCGCCGCCACCCGGCCGGTACCGGACCTGGCCCGGATGACCCGCACCATCGACGCCGCCACCGGACCGTACTACCTGCTCATGCACGGCTGGACCGCGGTGGCCGGCACGTCGCCGACCGCGCTGCGGCTGCCCTCGGCGCTGGCCATGGCGGTGGCTGCCGCGCTCACCGCCCGCCTCGGCGCGGCGCTGGCCGGCCGCCGCGCCGGGCTGCTGGCCGGGCTGCTGTTCGCGGTGCTGCCGGTCACCTCGCGGTACGGCCAGGAGGCCCGCCCGTACGCCCTCGCGACGCTGCTCGCCGTGCTCGCCACGCTGCTGCTGGTCGGGGCGCTGCGCCGGCCGGGACGGTGGCGCTGGGCCGGGTACGCGGTCGCGGTCGCCGCGCTCGGTCTGCTCCACCTGCTCGCGCTCACGCTGCTCGCCGCGCACGCAGTGGTGGTGCTGCTGGTCGCCGCACGTGGCCCCGCGGCGGTCGTCGATCCGCCCGGCCAGTTCCGAGCCGAGATGCCCGACGCGAGCCGGCCACGCCGCAGACACCCACGGCGTTCCACCCAGCCACGAGATCGAGCGCCGGTGGAACGCCACAGGTGTCACGGCGCCCCGCAGACACCCACGGCGTTCCACCCAGCCACGAAATCGAGCGCCGGTGGAACGCCACGGGTGTCACCGCATCCCGGGAGCAGGGAGCACGGCACGGACGCGCCGGAAGCGGAACCGCAGGAGGCGTCGGCGCCCGGCCGACGGGTGCTGGCCGGGTGGCTGCTGGCGCTGGTGCCGGTCGTCGTGCTCGTCACCCCGCTGGCGCTGGTCGCCCGGGGGCAGCGCGGTCGCCAGCTCGACTGGGTGGACCCGGCGCGGCTGCCCGACCTGGCGGCACTACCGGGCGCGCTGGCGCAGAGCGGCGTCGTCGGCGGGTTCGTGCTCGCGCTCGCGGCGCTCGGCGCGGCCCGGCTGGGTCGCCGGGCGCTGCTGCCCACCGCCGCCGTGCTGCTGCCGGTGGTGCTGGTCTTCGCCGCCGGAACGACGGTGCCGCTCTGGGTGACTCGCTACCTCGTCTTCACCGTGCCGTTCGCCTGCGTGCTGGCCGGCGCCGCGCTGGCTGCCGCGCGGGTCACTCCCGCACCGGCCCGAACGCCGCAAACAGCAACGCCCGCCGAACCCGAGCGCACGGCGACACCCGCCGCAGCCGGCCGCACTGCCGCGCCCGCGGAAGCAGAGCAAGGGCCGACGTCGCCGCGCGGACGGATCGCGGCGGGAATCGCGGTGGTGGTCCTGGCCGGGCTGCTCGGGCTGCCCGACCAGGCGGCCCTGCGCCGTACCCACGAGTGGCCGCGCAGCGCCCCGGTCGACTACGCGGGCGCCGCCCGGATCATCCGCGCCGAGCAGCGGCCCGGCGACGCGATCGTCTACTCGCCCCGGGACGGGTGGCTGTTCCCGGACCTCGGCATGGCGTACCACCTGGGGTCGAGGCTGCCGCGCGACGTGCTCGTGGTGCGCGACCAGCGTCAGGACGGGAGCCTCTGGGCCGTGGAGTGCGACGACCCGGCGCGGTGCCTGGCCGGGGTGGACCGGGTCTGGCTGGTGGTCACCGGCCGGCGCGCGGACCCCCTGGCGGCGGTGCCGGGCGCGAAGGGTGACGCGCTGCGGGCGGGCTACACGGTGCGGCGGGTGTGGCCGCGGCCGGGGATCACGGTGGCCCTGCTCGTCCGGTGAGGCGGTCGGTGGTGCCGCGGGCCAGCGGTACGACGATGGCCGCCTCGGTGCCGCCGTCGGCGCCGTTACGCAGGTCGATGGTGCCGCGCAGCTCGCCGGTGACGAGCGCCCGGACGATCTGGAGGCCGAGGTTGCCGCCGCGTTCGGCGTCGAACTGCTCGGGCAGCCCGCGGCCGTTGTCGGTGACCGAGACGTGCAGCTGCTTGCGGGCCCGGTGCGCGGTGACCACCACCTCGGGCCGGGGCGCGGTGACCTCGGCATCGGGCCGGAGCGCGTCCGCGGGCGCGGGGACAGCGGCGTCCTCGTCGGCCGGCGGGAAGCCGTGCTCCACGGCGTTGAGCAGCAGCTCGTTGAGCACCATCACCAGCGAGGTGGCGATCTCGGCGGGCAGTACGCCGAAGGTGCCGCGGCGCCGCATACCCACGCTCACCTCGGTGGCGGCGACCTCGGTGGCGGCGCTGGCGACGCGGTCCACGATGCCGTCGAACTCGACCACCTCGTCGCTGGACATGGAGAGCGTCTCGTGTACGAGCGCGATCGAGGCGACCCGGCGTACCGATTCTTCGAGCGCCACCCGCGCCTCGGGCATGGCGACCCGCCGGGCCTGGAGGCGCAGCAGCGCGGCGACGGTCTGGAGGTTGTTCTTCACCCGGTGGTGGATCTCCCGGATGGTGGCGTCCTTGGTGATCAGGGCGCGGTCGCGGCGGCGGACCTCGGTGATGTCGCGGACCAGAACCAGCGCGCCGATCGGCACTCCGGCGGGCATCAGCGGCAGCGCCCGGGTGAGCATGGTGGCGCCGCGGGCGTCGATCTCCCGGCGGGGTGGCGCCTCGCCGCGCAGCGCGGCCAGCACGGCGTTGCCCGCGTCGGTGCCCTCGAGGGGGTCGCCCGCGAGCCGGCGGTGCAGCTTGGCCAGGTCCTCACCGACGAGGTGGGAGGCGTAGCCGAGGCGGCGGTACGCGGACTGCGCGTTCGGGCTGGCGTAGGTGACCTTGCCGTTGGCGTCGAGCCGCACCAGGCCGTCGCCGACCCGGGGCGCCGAGGTGGTCTCGCCCGGGTGCCGGGGCGGCGGGAACGTGCCGTCGGCGATCATCTGGGCGAGGTCGTCGGCGGTGGTCAGGTAGTTCAGTTCGAGCTGGCTCGGGGTGCGCGCGGTGGACAGGTTGGTGTCCCGGCCCACCACGGCGATCACCTCGCCCGCCTCACCGTCGCCGGTGCGCAGCCGGACCGGGATCGCCTCGTGGCGGGCCGGGACGTCGCCGTACCAGACCGGGTCGCCCTCGCGCCAGATCCGTCCCTGCCGGTGGGCCACCTCCAGGTGGGCCACCTCGGCCCCGCCGACGATGCGCCCGACCTGGTCGTCCAGGTAGGCGGTCGGCGCGGTGGTGGGACGGACCTGGGCCACGCAGAGGAACGTGCCGTCACCGTCCACCGGCACCCAGAGCAGCAGGTCGGCGAAGGACAGGTCGGACAGCAGCTGCCAGTCGCCGGCGATCCGGTGCAGGTGGTCGATGTCGGCCGGGCGGAGCGCGGTGTGCTCCTCGGCGAGGTCACGGAGGGTGGACACGCCACACAGCGTGCCACGCCGGGCCTCACATCGTCGCCGTGACCTTCTTCAAGCCGCGCGGCGCGTCCGGATCCTCGCCCCGGGCCAGCGCCAGGGACAGCGCGAGCCGTTGCAGCGGCAGGATGTCGAGCAGCGGCGCGTACCGCTCGTCGACCTCGGGCACCACCATCCGGGTCTCGCCGACCTCGGCGGAGCCGACCACCACCACGTCCGCGCGGCGCTCGCCGAGCCGGGGCAGCACCTCGCGCATCGACGTGCCGCCGGGGCCGGAGCCGACCACGGCGAGCACCGGGACGTCCGGGTCGGTCATGGCGAGCGGGCCGTGCAGCAGGTCGGCGCCGGAGAAGGCGAGCGCCGGGAGGTACGAGGTCTCCATCAGCTTCAGCGCCGCCTCCCGGGCGGTCGGGTACGCGTACCCACGGCCGGTGGTGACGAGCTGGGCGGCGAACCGGTAGCGCGGGGCGAGCCGGGCCGGGGTGTCGTCGGCGAGGGTCTGCGCGGCCAGCTCGGGCAGGCGGCCCAGGGCGGCGCGCTCCTCGGCGGGCAGCACGCCGTCGCCGGCGCGTACGCCCTCGATCAGCATGAGCAGCGCGAGCAGCTCGGCGGTGTAGGTCTTGGTGGCGGCGACGGCGCGCTCGTGGCCGGCGGCGATGTCGACGCTCAGCTCGGCGGTCTCCACCAGCGGCGAGCCGGGGTTGTTGGTGACGGCGAGGGTGAGCGCGCCGGAGGCACGGGCCACGCGCAGCACCTCGGCGAGGTCGGGCGAGCCGCCGCTCTGGCTGACGCCGACGACGAGCGCGTCGGAGAGGTCGGGCCGGGCGCCGAAGACGGTGATCGCGCTGGGTGAGGCGAGCCCGGCGGGCAGGCCGAGGCGGATCTCGGTCAGGTAGGCCGCGTAGAGCGCGGCGTGGTCGGAGGTGCCCCGGGCGGTGAAGACCACGTGCCGGGGGCGCCGTTGCGCGACGACGGCCGCCACCTCGGCGACGGCCGCCGCGTGCTCGGTGGAGAGCAGACGCTCGTAGCCGGCCGGCTGCTCGTCGATGTCGGCGGCCATACCGGCCCCTGGACGCGTCACTCCAGAACCTCCTTCTGCGCGTTTCCCGCGCGTTCGATGCTCAGTCTTGCACGTTTCAGCGGTCTCAATCAACGCAACGAACAGGAGTGCGCAGTGGATCACTAATCGACGGAAGATCCCCTAGGCTTGCCCGGCTGACCGACCGACCCCGGCGAGAGGACGACGTGCCCGAGGACGACGCCGCGCTCTCCGCGGAGGAGGAACTCGCGCTGGCCCGGCTGGCGCTGGGCGAGGGCGACCTACGGCACGCCGCCGACCACGTCGCCGCCGCGCTGGTCCGCTCCCCCACGCTGCCCGAGGCGCACGAGACGCTCGCCCGGCTGAACGCGGCGAGCGGCGGGGATCTGGACCTCTTTCCGCTCGGCCAGCAGGCGTTCGTCGGCGCCGTGGTGGCCCGCGCGCACCTGCTCGCCGCCGCCGGCCGCCACGCCGAAGGGCTCGACCTGCTGGCCGCCGCCACCGGCTACGCGCCCGCCGCGCCCTGGGCCGCCGTACCCTGGGTTACCGCCGCCGACCTGCCGGAACGCCTCGATCCCGAGCGCACCGCCCGGATCCTCATGCAGGTCTGCGCGGCGGCGCCGGACCCCGCGCCGCGCCGGCTGCGCGAGCCGCTCGCGCCGTACCTCACGCTGGCCCGCAACGCGATCACCGTCCATCCGGCCCACCCGCTGCTGCTGGGCGCGGCGTCCGCGCTGGCCCGGCGCCTCGGCGAGGTCACCCTCGCCGTCACCTGGGCCACCCGGGGGGTACGCGCACAGCCCACCAAACTCGGCGAGGTGTGGCTCGGGTACGCGTACCGCAGCGCCGGCCGGACCGCCGAGGCGCTCGCCGCACTGGAACGCGCTGTCGCGCTCGACCCCGACGACCTCGCGGTCTACGCGGACATCGCCGGCACCCTGGCCGACCACGGCCGGCTCGACGCGGCGCTGGGCTGGGCCGACCGGGCGCTGGCGAAGGATCCGGCGTTCGACTGCGCCGTGCACACCGCGCACCGGCTGCGCTACCTGCGCGACGGGAACGTGGACCACCTGGTGGCGCTCGCCGACTTCGTCCGCGACCACCCGGACGACACGCACGAGCACGGTGACCTCGCCGAGTGCTGCCGGGGGCGCCCCTGGCTCGGGCAGGTGACCCCGGCGGGCGACGACGCCCCGGCCCCGGACGGTCCCGCCCCCTCGGCCGAGGCGGTACGGCGGCTCCAGCAGCTCGCGCACCCGGCCTGGGCGCACCCGCCGGCCGCGTACGACGCCGCGGTCGGGCTGGCCACACTGGACCTCGCCGACCTGCTCGCCCTGCTGGCACACCCGCCGGAGGCGCCCACGACCGCGCTGGGCCGGGTGCTCGGCGGGCAGGATCCGGCCCTGTGGACGCGCTGCGCGCAGGTCTGGGCCTGCCTCGGTCTGCTGCACCACCGCACCGACGAGCCGTGGGAGCAGTCCACCCGGCGGCGGGTGCTGGGGGAACTGGCCGCCGCCGATCTCGGCCCGGCCGCCGAGGCGGCACTGTTCGCACTGGTCACCGCCGCCTGGGTGCACCCGGACACCCGCGCCGACGTGGCCGCGCTGGTGGCCGGGCGGATCGCCGAGGTGGCGACCGGGCCGATCCGGCGTGACCCGGTCGCGGTGTCGCTGGCGTACCTGGCGCGGGCCACCCCGGCGCTCGACGCGGCGACACGCGCCACCGCCGGCCGGCTGATCGCGGGCGCCGAGGGCGGCCCGCTGCGGCGTCTCTGGCGACGCCTCACCGCTCTGTTCCGCCGCGGCTGACCGTGTAGCGGCAGACGCGGCGCGGCCCCGCGTACCCCCTCAGGGATGGCGGGGCCGCGACGGTGCGTCAGGCGACGGGGGCCTTGCCGAGCGCGGCCTCGGCCTGGTCCTCCGGTGTGGCGCCGGCCGGCGGTACGTCGTTGGTCGCGCGCAGCGGCACCTCCTTGATGAACCAGGCGAGCACCGGTACGGCCACTGTGAAGAGGACGGCCCAGAAGAAGACGTGCGAGATGGCGCCGGAGAGGCCGCCGAGCACCGCCTCGCGCATCGGGCCGGTGAGCTTCTTGAGGGCCTCCAGGTTCATCGCGCCGCCCTCGCCGCCGCCCGAGCCCGCGAACGCGGGACCGGCCGCCGAGTCGGCGAGACGGTTGGCGAATATCGCGCCGAAGAGGGAGACGCCGAACGAGCCGCCGATGGACCGGAAGAAGGTGGCCGCGCCGCTGGCCGCGCCGAGGTCCTTCTGTTCCACGCTGTTCTGCGCGATCAGCATCGAGGTCTGCATGAGGAAGCCCATGCCGACGCCGAGCACGATCATGTAGAGCGAGGACTGCGTCTTGCTGGTGTCCACGTCCAGCAGGCTGAGCAGGCCCATCCCGGCGGCCATCACCACGCCGCCGACGATCGGGAAGACGCGGTAGCGGCCGGTCCTGGTGATGGTCCGGCCGACCACGAGCGACACCACGAGCATGCCGAACATCAGCGGGAGCAGCAGCAGGCCGCTGTTGGTGGCCGACGCGCCCTGGACGGTCTGCTGGTAGAGCGGCAGGAAGTTCATCGCGCCGAACATGGCGAAGCCGAGCAGGAACCCGATCACCGAGATCAGCGCGAAGTTGCGGTTGGTGAACAGGCTCAGCGGCAGGATCGGCTCCGGCGCGCGGCGCTCGACCAGCGCGAACACGCCGAGCGCGAGCACCGCCAGCACGGCGAGGCCGAGGATCTGCGGCGAGACCCAGTCGTACTCGTTGCCGCCCCACGTGGTCACCAGCACGATCGCGGTGATGCCGACGGACAGCAGCGCAGCGCCCAGCCAGTCGATCTTGTGCTCGGTGCGGTACTTCGGCAGGTGCATGGTGGTGGCGAGGATCAGCAGCGCCGCGCCGCCCAGCGGCAGGTTGACGTAGAACGCCCAGCGCCAGGAGAGGTGGTCGGTGATGAAGCCGCCGACGAGCGGGCCGGCGACCATGGCGATGGCCATGATGCCGGCGATCATGCCCTGGTAGCGGCCCCGCTCGCGCGGCGGGACCAGGTCACCGATGATCGCCATGACGCCGACCATCAGGCCACCCGCGCCGAGGCCCTGAACGGCGCGGAACGCGATCAGCTCGGTCATGCCGGTGTCGGCGCCGCCGAAGACGCCGGAGCCGGACATGCCGCAGAGCGCGGAGCCGACCAGGAACACGACCACGGCGGTGAGGAAGACCGTCTTGCGGCCGTAGAGGTCGCCGAGCTTGCCCCAGATCGGCGTGGAGACGGTCGTGCCCAGCACGTACGCGGTGACCACCCAGGTGAAGTGGTCGGCGCCGCCGAACTCGAAGACGATCCGCGGCAGCGCGGTGCTGACGATCATGTTGTCGAGCATCGCGAGCATCATCGCGATCATCAGACCGAACAGGACGACCCGGACATTGGGTCTCGCGGTCACCTGGGCTGGTTGACTCATCGGTAGGCTCCCCCGGAGATCGGATGATCGACTTACTTGCCGCCCGGCTAGTTTACTTACTAGCCGGACGGTAAGCTGATGGGCGGGTGCACGTCAAGCGGATTGAAGGGATGTCGGCCGGTGAGGCAGACCACAGGTGGCACGCGGGAGCGGATCCAGGCCGTCGCCTTGGAACTCTTCACCGAGCAGGGCTACGAGAAGACGTCGCTGCGGGAGATCGCCGAGCGGCTGGGCGTGACCAAGGCGGCGCTCTACTACCACTTCAAGAGCAAGGACGAGATCGTCACCAGCCTCGTGGACGACCGCTTGCGCCGGATGGACGAGCTGATCGCCTGGGCCGCCGACCAGCCGCCCACGCTGGCGACCCGGCGCGCCCTGATCGGCCGGTACGCCGACAGCATGTTCGCCGGCGACCTGCCCCAGGTGATGCGCTTCTTCGAGCAGAACCAGACAGTGCTCAAGAGCCTGGTCGCCGGTCAGCAGATGCGGGACCGGATGATGCGGCTGGCCCACGAGCTGTGCCGGGGCGACGACTCACCCGCCGCCCAGCTCCGCGCCGCGCTCACACTGTTCGCGGTGCACAGCAGCTGGTTCGCGGTGCGCGCGCCGGGCATCACCGACGACGAGCGCAAGCGGATCGCGCTCCAGGTGGCCGACGAGCTGCTCGCCAAGATCGGCGAGACCGGCCAGGGCTGAGCCGCGGTCAGGTTCAGCCTGCCGGGGTGAGGCTCAGCCTGCCGCGGTCAGGTTCAGCCGCAGGGCGCGCAGGTCGATCCCGGGCAGCGGGGTCCAGTCCTTCTCCGGGTACCTGACGAAACCGAGCCGCTCGTAGAGGCGCTGTGCGCTCGCCGCCATCCCGGCGCGTACGCAGATCACCACAGCCGTGCAGCCCAGCTCCGTCGCGCGCGCCACGCACGCGGCCGCGAGCGCGGCGCCCGCGCCCCGGCCCTGGGCGGCCGGATCCACCGCGAGCATCCGGAACTCGGCCTCGCCCGGGCCGGCGAGTTCGGCGTACGGGGTGCCGGGCAGCACGAACGTCACCGCGCCGAGCACCTGGCCGGTGGCGTCGTCGACGGCCACCAGCACCTCGCCGGTCTCGGCGCGCGTGGCCACGTCGGCGAGCACCGGCGCGTACCCGCTCTCGTCCTTGAGCTGGCCGTCCGCCTCGTACGCGGCGACGGTCAGCCGGGCCACGGCCGGGAAGTCCGCCGGCTCGGCGCGGCGCACCCGCAGGCCGGTCAACCGATCTCCGCGATCAGGTCGCCGTCCTGCACCACGTCACCCTCGTTGACCGCCAGCCTCTGCACCACGCCGTCGGACTCGGCGACCACCGGGATCTCCATCTTCATCGACTCCAGGATGACGAGGGTGTCGCCCTCGGACACCGTGTCGCCGGCCGACACGACGACCTTCCAGACGTTCGCCACCATCTCGGCGCGGATCTCCTCGGCCATCTCCGGCCCTCCCTCTCCCCGACAATCCTGCGAACGGTATCCAATCATGACGCCGGTCACGCCGGGCCGCGCACCACCGCCGCGCGATCCGCCCCGCCGCGCCCGGGCGGGCGGTGACGGCACTAGCATCGTGCGGGTCGGCCACCGGCGAGCCCGGAGGGCCACACCGCGACCTCCGCCGCGCCCAGCCGCGGACGGAACCGTGACCAGCACAAGGAGGCAGAGCATGGCGAAGAAGGCCCGCAAGAAGAAGGCCCGTAAGAAGAGCAGCGCCAACCACGGCAAGCGCCCCAACTCCTGATCATCCGATCAGCGCGGCGCAGGCGCCGGACAGCGCAACGGCCCGGGTCCGTCATCGGACCCGGGCCGTTGCGTTCGCTTGTCAGTCGGCCAGTTCGCGGGACTCGGTGCTCTCGAAGACCACCAGCTCGGTCAGCCGCAGGCGCAGCCGCTCCCGCAGCTTCTCCGGGGCCGCCTCGTTGCCGCAGCACCGGGCCACGAGCGCCTTGACCTCCTGCTCGATGCCGTACTCGCGCAGGCACGGCCCGCACTCGTCCAGGTGGTGCCGGATCAGCACCCGGCGCTCCTCCGCGCACTCCAGGTCGAGGTAGAGGTAGACCTCGGCGAGCACCTCGCGGCAGTCCGTCTCGTGCGGTTGTCCACAGCTCACGGTCACACCTCCCGGCCGGCGGCGGCGGTCGAACCCTTCTTCGACGAGGCGGCGCTGAAGCCCCGCTCCGCCGCGTACTGCTCCAGCAGCTTCCGCAGATTACGTCGGCCACGGTGCAGACGGGACATCACGGTGCCGATCGGCGTACCCATGATGTCGGCGACCTCCTTGTAGGAGAAGCCCTCGACGTCGGTCAGGTAGACGGCCAGGCGGAACTCCTCCGGCAACTGCTGGAGGGCCTCCTTGACGTCGCTGTCCGGCAGCCGGTCGAGCGCCTCCGTCTCGGCCGAGCGCAGGCCGCTGGACGTGTGCGACTCCGCCTCGGCGAGCTGCCAGTCGGTGATCTCCTCGGTCGGCGCCTGGATGGGCTGGCGCTGCCGCTTGCGGTAGGTGTTGATGTAGGTGTTGGTCAGGATCCGGTAGAGCCAGGCCTTCAGGTTCGTGCCCTGCTCGAACTGGTGGAAGGCGGCGTACGCCTTCAGGTACGTCTCCTGAACCAGATCCTCCGCGTCCGCCGGATTGCGGGTCATCCGCAGTCCGGCAGCGTAGAGCTGATCGACGAAGGGCATCGCGTCCCGCTCGAAGCGGGCCCTGCGCTCGTCCGTCTTCTCGGTGGTCAACCGCACATCCCCTCGCGTCGGATGCTTTCCCGCCGAGGATACGCGCACCCACCTACCGGCAGATTCACTTCCGGAGTGTGTGCCGGTGCTCACGACCGACGCCGCCGGGGGCCACTCCGGCGCGTCGAGCAGCCGCCGGAGCTGACGCTCGTCCCGTTCGTCCCGTTCCCGGCTCCGTGTCTCGATCGGCACCGGTCACCCCCCTCGCGCTGGCTCTGTCGTCGTCCAAGGGGCGTAACGCGAGGTGTGGGGTGCGGCATTCCTCCGGCCCCACCCGATCCTGGTCCCGGCCTCGGCCGCGACCGACGCTGGGACCAGGAAGGGCCTGGGAGGGTGGCCCCGGCGCGCCCGAACCGGGCGGCCGGCACCAACCGGTGCAACGACCCGCCTCGGCGGACGGTCACGGCGCGCGTCGTCCGGTCAGGACGACCACCCGTGTACGCGCAGCCAGTCCCGCACCACGGCGGCCGTGCCGGCCGGATCGCCGCGCAGGTCGTGGCGCTCCCCCGGCCGGACCACCACCTCGATGCCGGGGCCGGGCTCGGGCACGCCGAACGGATCCCGGTCGCCGTTGACGACGAGCGTGGGCAGCCCGGTGAGCAGCTCCCCGGCCCGGGAGCGCTCCGGTCGTCCCGGCGGGTGCAGCGGGAACGCCAGCGCCACCACTCCGGCCGCCCCGACGGCGGTGGCGGTACGGCAGGCCACCCGCGCGCCGCTGGATCGGCCCCCGACCACCCAGTGGCGCACCCGCGGTGCGCGCCGGCGCAGTTCGGCCAGCACCGCCGTCCACGCCTCGTCGAGGTGCCCGGCGGGAGCGGGCGCGCGTCGCCCGGCGACCCGGTACGGCTGGGTCACCAGGGCCACCCCGGCCCCGGCGGCGAGCACCGCGTCCCGCACGGCGGCCAGGTCGGGCGCGTCCACGTCACCGCCGGCGCCGTGGCCGAGGACCAGCACCGTCGCGCCGCCGGCGGGTGGGTCGAACCGGAGCCGGGCGGCCCCCCGTGGTGTGTCGATGTCGTCGTCGTGCCGCACCGGCTCATTCTGCGCGGGCCGGCCGGCGCGCCGGTGCCCGGGCGCGGAAACGGACGTCGCCCGCGGCCTGCCGGAGCGGGCCACGGGCGACCCCAGGATCAGCTCAGCGGGACCAGCGTGAGCAGGCGGTCGCGCACCGGCGGGCCGGCGTCGTCGAGCGCGTCCGGATCCAGCTGCACCTCGCTGCGCCAGGCCACCAGCATGGCGCGCCGCTCACGCGGCGTGGTGCCGCCCCAGACGCCGTGGCAGTCGCCCACCTCCAGCGCCCAGGCCAGGCAGGAGCCCTGGACGTCGCAGGTGCGGCAGAGCGCCACCGCCGCGTCGGCCGGTTCGTTCGGTGCCGGAAAGAACGTCTCCGGATCGACGTTCTGACAGGTGCCCCTGGTGCGCCACGCGTCGTCCTGGCGTCGTTCGCTCAGCGCCCGCAGCAGTCGCGGATCGCGCCGCGCGGCGGCTACCTCGTGCGGACGGGGCATACGTGCCCGTGTCAATACACCCACCTCCCCCGTGGGAACCGGCGTAGATCTCTGCAAGATCGATGGGTGTCATCCGCCCCGTGCGAACAGACGCCCATCACCGGCGCTGTGTTCTATCGCATTCGCATACGTAAGGACAAGGGTCTTCAATGAAACTGACTGAACGTCCCGGCGACTTTTCCGACCCAACCCCGGCAAACGGGTACATGCAAATGTGGCGGAGCGTGATCAGAACAGCGTCGCTCCGGCGGCCGTCCCGGCACCCGCCGGAGCCACCGCGGCGATCAGCTCCGGGCCGTCGTTGCGGACGTCGCCCACGGCCCGGGAGACGGGCCGGATCTCCAGCCCGGCGAGCAGGCCGGCGTCCGGCGGCGTGAGCAGCTCCGCCGGCTCCTCGGCCGGGCCGAGCCAGCCCGCCCAGCGCTCCGGCGACAGCAGCAGCGGCATCCGGTCGTGCACCTCGGCCAGCTCGCCGACCGCAGCGGTGGTGAGCACGCTGAACGTGAGCCGGGCCGCACCGGCCGACTCCCACACCGACCAGATGCCGGCGAAGGCCAGGACCGAACCGTCCCGCGGGGTCATGAAGTAGGGCTGGCGCCCGCCGTCGGCGAGACGGACCCACTCGTACCACCCGTCGGCGGGGACCAGGCAGCGGCGGCGGGCGAAGGACGGCGCGTACGCCCGGCTGGTGGCGACCGTCTCGGCCCGCGCGTTGATCATGCGGGCGGCCCCGGCGGCGCTGCGCGACCACTGCGGGAGCAGGCCCCAGCGGCCGAGGGAGAGCAGCCGGTGCCCCTCCGGGGCGAGCCGGACCAGCGGCACCGGGTCGGTCGGCGCGACGTTGTAGTCCGCCGCCACCCCGCCGGTCTCGTCGGCCGAGGAGAACAGCGCGCTCAGGTCGGCGGCGCTCCGGGTCGTGGCGTACCTCCCGCACATGGCGCCCACGCTAGCCGCATCCGGGCGTTCCGGCTGTCCCGCCCAACGGGAGCAGCGGCGACGGACGGTTCCACCGGCCCGTGAGCTTGGCAGAATGTGACCGTGAGCAATCCGACCGCGACGCGTCCGCCGCAGCCGTGGACCGCGCCGACCGCGAGCGACCCGGTCGCCGCGACGCTGCGCCTGCCCGGTTCCAAGTCCATGACCGCCCGGGCCCTGGTGCTCGGCGCGCTCGCCGGCGGGCCGTCGACACTCGCCCGGCCGCTGCGCGCCCGGGACACCGAACTGATGGCCGGTGGCCTGCGCGCCCTGGGTGCCCACATGTCCGTCTCGGACGACGACCGCTGGCTGGTCCGCCCCCATCCGCTGGCCGGCCCGGCGCACGTCGACGTCGGCCTGGCCGGCACCGTGATGCGCTTCCTGCCCCCGGTGGCCGGGCTGGCCGCCGGGCGGGTCACGTTCGACGGCGACCCGCACGCCCGGACCCGCCCGCTCGGGCCGCTGATCGGCGCGCTGCGCACGCTCGGCGTCCGCATCGACGCGCCCCCGGCCGGCAGCCTGCCGCTCGTCGTGCTCGGCGCGGGCCGGGTGACCGGCGGTGACGTGGTGATCGACGCCTCCGCCTCCAGCCAGCTCGTCTCCGGGCTGCTGCTCGCCGCGCCGCGCTTCGACCGGGGCGTCGTGGTCCGGCACGAGGGGCCGCCGGTGCCGTCCGCGCCGCACCTGCGGATGACCGTGCAGATGCTGCGCGCCGCCGGCGCCGCCGTCGACGACACCACGCCCGACGTCTGGACGGTCGAGCCGGGCCCGCTGTCCGGGCGCGGGTGGGAGATCGAGCCGGACCTGTCCGGCGCCGCGCCGTTCTTCGCCGCCGCCCTGGTCACCGGCGGCGAGGTGACGCTGCAGGGCTGGCCGCGCAGCAGCCTCCAGCCGGTCGAGCGGCTCCGGGAGCTGCTGCACCGGATGGGCGGCGAGGTGAGCCTCGGCACCGGCGGCCTGACCGTGCGGGGCACCGGCACCGTGCGCGGGCTCGACGCCGACCTCTCCGACGTCGGCGAGCTGACCCCGGTGCTGACCGCGCTCACGCTGCTCGCCGACGGGCCGTCCCGGCTCACCGGCATCGGCCACATCCGCGGCCACGAGACCGACCGGGTCACCGCGCTGGCGAAGGAGTTCACCGCGCTCGGCGCGGACATCACCGAGACCCGTGACGGGCTGGACATCCGGCCCCGCCCGCTGCGCGGCGGTACGTTCCGCACGTACGCCGACCACCGGATGGCGCACGCGGCGGCGGTGGCCGGGCTGGCCGTCCCCGGCATCGAGGTCGACGACGTGGCGTGCACCTCCAAGACCATGCCGGAGTTCCCGGCACTATGGTCGGGGATGGTGACCGGCAAGAACTGAGAGCGGGGGACGTCCTGGCGACGAAGCGGCGTGAGTACGACGAGGACGACGTCCGGGTCCGGCCGGGCCGGTCGTCGCGCCCGCGAACGCGCACCCGGCCCCGCCACGCCGACGCCGTCGAGGGCTTCGTCATCGCCGTCGACCGGGGTCGCTACACCTGCGTGCTGTCCGGGGCCGGGCCGGACGCGCCGCTCGTGACCGCCATGCGCGCCCGCGAGCTGGGACGCAAGTCGGTGGTGGTGGGCGACCGGGTGGGGCTGGTCGGGGACACCTCCGGTGCGCCGGGCGCGCTGGCCCGGATCGTGCGCATCGCCGAGCGGACCTCGGTGCTGCGGCGTACCGCCGACGACGACGAGACCACCGCCGAGGGGCGGCTGGAACGGGTCGTGGTGGCCAACGCCGACCAGTTGGTGATCGTCAGCGCGCTCGCCGACCCGCCGCCGCGTACCGGGTTCATCGACCGCTGCCTGGTGGCCGCGTACGACGCCGGCATCGAGCCGCTGCTCTGCCTCACCAAGGCGGACCTGGCCGGCCCGGAGGCGGTGCTCGGCTACTACACCGAGCTGGAGCTGCCGTACGTGCTGATCCGCCCGGACTCCGACCTGGCCGCGCTGCGGGCGCTGCTCGCCGGCCGCGTCTCGGTGATGGTGGGTCACTCCGGGGTGGGCAAGTCGACGCTGGTCAACCGCCTCGTCCCGGAGGCCGAACGGGCGGTGGGCACGGTCAGCGCGATCGGCCGGGGCCGGCACACCTCGACCAGCGCGGTGGCGCTGCGCCTGCCCGCCGGGCCCGGCGCCGGCGGCGACACCGGCTGGATCGTCGACACCCCCGGGGTACGCAGCTTCGGGCTGGCCCACGTGTCCGCCGAGAGCCTGCTGCACGGCTTCCCCGACCTGGTCGAGGCGACGGTGGACTGCCCGGCCAACTGCCCGCACACCGCCGACGAGCCGGACTGCGCGCTCGACGCCTGGGTGGCCGCCGGGAAGGCGGACCCCCGCCGGCTCGCCTCGTACCGCCGGTTGCTGGCCTCGCGCAGCGGCGAGGGCGACCCGCGCGAGCCGGAGCGCAACCCCGGCGACCCGCTCGCCGGTTCCTGACCGGCGGACCGGCGGCGACCCGCCGTCGCCGGCCGGGCCGCCGCCACTAGCGTGTCCGTCATGACCGGGTACGCCGACGACCTCGCCCTCGCCCACCTGCTCGCCGACGCCGCGGACGCCGTCTCCTCGGCCCGGTTCCGCGCGCTGGACCTGCGCGTCGAGTCGAAGCCGGACCTGACCCCGGTCTCCGACGCGGACACCGCGGTGGAGCGGGAGATCCGCGCGCTGCTGGCCGCCCACCGTCCCGGTGACGGCCTGCTCGGCGAGGAGTACGGCGAGCAGCCGCCGGCCGGTCCGGACGGGCGGCGCTGGGTGATCGACCCGATCGACGGCACGAAGAACTTCGTCCGGGGCGTACCGGTCTGGGCCACGCTCGTCGCGCTGCTGGAGCACGACCGGCCGGTGCTCGGCCTGGTCTCCGCCCCGGCGCTGGGCCGCCGCTGGTGGGGCGCGCTCGGCGCGGGCGCGTTCGCCGGCACCGGCCCGGCGGACGGCACGCCGATCCGGGTGTCCGGCGTGACGGCGCTCGGCGACGCGAGCTTCTGCTACTCGTCGCTGACCGGGTGGGAGCAGGCCGGCCGGCTGGACGCGGTGCTCCAGCTCATGCGGGACACCTGGCGCAGCCGCGCGTACGGCGACTTCTACGGCTACATGCTGCTGGCCGAGGGGGCACTGGACGTGATGGTGGAGCCGGAGCTGTCGCTGTGGGACATCGCCGCGCTGGTCCCGATCGTCACCGAGGCGGGCGGCCGGATCACCGACCTGGCCGGGCGGCCCGCCCCGGCCGGCGCCGACACCGGTGACATCAGCGCCGTGGCCAGCAACGGGGCGCTGCACGACGACATCCTGGCCCGGCTCGGCCGTCCAGCCGAGCGCTGACCCGGGGGAAGCCTCTATCCTCGCCAGGTGGTTTCCTCCGGTTGGTGCTTCCTGGCAGCGATGATCATCGCGTACGGCTTCGCCAACCTCCTCCAGTCGGTCGCGGCCGCGCGGACCACGGTGCACCACACGTTCGATCCCGGGCTGCTGCTGCGCCTCGCCGGGCACCGGACGTACCTGATCGGCCTGACCTGCCAGGTCGTCGGCTTCGTGCTGGCCTTCCTGGCCCGCCGTGACCTGCCGTTGTTCCTGGTCCAGGCCAGCGTGGCGGCCGGGCTCGGGGTGACCGCCGTCCTCGGCGTGCTGGTGCTCAAGTGGCGGCTGCCCGCCGCCGAGGTGGCCCTGCTGGTGCTGCTGTTCGCCGGCATCACCGCGCTCGTGCTCTCCGCCCAGCCGGCGCCGTCGCGGCAGCTCGGCACCGCCGGCCTGGTCGGCCTGGCGGTGGCGGTGGTCGCGATCGCCGGCTCCGGCTTCTTCGCCGCCCGGCTGCACGGCGCGCTCGGGTCGGTGGTGCTCGGCTCACTGGCCGGGATGGCGTTCTCCGCCGCGGCGGTGGCGGCCCGGCCGCTCGCCTCGGCCGGATCGGTGGAGGCGTTCGTCCGCGACCCGCTGTTCTACCTGCTGATCGTCCACTCGGTGATCGGCCAGCTGCTGCTCGGGCTGGCCATGCAGCGCGGGTCGACCACGGCGGCGGTGGCAGCGATGGACGCCGCCGGCGCGGTACCGGCGGCGATCGTCGGCCTGCTGCTGCTCAACGACAAGATCTGGCCCGGCCGGGAGTGGCTGGCCGGGCTCGGCTTCCTGGTGACGCTCGCGGCGGTGGTCGGCCTGACCCGGTACGCCGAACCGCAGCACCACCACGCCGGCGCCCGCCAGAAGGCGATCGTGGGCGCCGGGATGGTGCCGGTTCAGGCCGCCTCGACCGGCCCGCGTTCGGAGACGACCACCTCGACCGGTGGCGTCACCTCGACCGGCGTCGGCTCGATCGGGGTGGCCGGGCGGCGGCGCCCGATCACCCGCTCGTAGAGGCGCTCCAGCGCGGCGGCGGTACGTTCCCAGGTGTAGCTGCACCGGACCCGGTCCACAGCGGCGTGGCCGTACGCGAACCGTCCGGCGTTGTCCGACAGCAGCCGGCGCAGCGTGACCCCGAGCGTGCGCACGTCACCCGGCGGCACGAGCTTGCCGGTCACCTCGTCCACCACCGCGTCCGCGACGCCGCCCAGGGCGTAGCCGACCACCGGAACGCCGCAGGCCATCGCCTCCAGCGACACCCGTCCGGCTGACGCGTAGTGCGGCGTGCAGGCCACCACGTCGGCGGAGCGGTACCAGGTGGCCATCTGGTCGTGCGGCACCGCGCCGACCAGCTTCACCTGCTCCGCCACGCCCGCGCGTTCGGCCAGCTCGCGCAGCCGGCGCGCCTCCGCGTGCCCGGCCAGCCGCTCGGCCGGCGGGCCGCCGGCGATCACCAGCTCCGCGTCGCCGACCAGCCGCATCGCCCGGATCAGGTCGTCCTGGCCGTGGCCGGGCGCGAGCCCGCCGACGGAGAGGATCCGGGGCCGCTGGTCCCGGGGCGCCGCCTCGCCGTCCGGGTGGAACCGGCCGGTGTCCACCCCGGTCGGCACCATCGCCACCGAGGTGCGTTGCAGGCCCATCCGGGTCAGCTCGTCGACCTCGTCGTTGGACTGGGCCACCGCCACGTCCACCGCCCGGGTCAGCGCCCGTTCCAGCGGGATGCGCTCCCCCGGCCCGCCGTACTCACGGCCGAGGTGACGCAACTGCTCCACCCCGAGCGAGTGGAACGTCTGCACCACCGGGATGTCGGTGGCGCGTACCGCGTGGGCGGCGGCCAGGCCGCCGACCCAGTAGTGCCCGTGCACCACGTCGGGGGTCCAGTCACCGGCCCACTGCCCGGCCAGCCAGCGGCCGTACTCGGCGACGAAGGGGACCAGCTCGGCGGTGGAGAGCATGTCGGGCGGGCCGACCGGGACACGTTCCACCCGGTAGCCGTCGAGTTCGGTCAGGGCGGGCTGGGCGGATGCGGCACGGCGCTCGTAGACGCGGACGTCATGGCCCCGGGCGGCGAGTTCCGCCGCCACGCGCGCAATGTGCTCCTGCGTCCCGACGATGGGACCGTCGGTGGACGAGCCGGCGTGCGCGCATACAAGGCCGACGCGCATGGTGCACCTCCATGCGTTCTCGCGAGCGGGTCTCCGGTCAGAGCGTCCCATTAACCCAGGTCCGGTGCGCCCAAACCTGACAGATCGGGGTCACCCGCCCACGGCGTCCCGGGGACGGGACAGCCGACCGAACCCGATCACCGTCGAAAACGGTCGGCATGACCGCCCGGACCGGGGGTACCGACGGGGAATGCCGCTGACCCGCAGCCTCTCCGACGCCACAGTCGTCATCACCGGCGCCTCCAGCGGGATCGGCGCGGCCACCGCGTACGCGCTGGCCCGCCGGGGCGCCGACGTGGTACTGGCCGCCCGGACCGAGCCCGCGCTGCGCCGGGTCGCGGCGTACTGCCGGGAACTGGGCGGGCAGGCGCTGGTGGTACCCACCGACGTGACCGACCCGGAGGCGGTGGAGCGGCTGGCGGGACGGGCGGTGGCCGAGTTCGGCCGGATCGACGCCTGGATCAACAACGCGGCGGTGGGCACCGTCGGGCTGTTCGACGAGATCCCGGTGGCCGAGTTCCGCCGGGTGGTGGAGGTGAACCTGCTCGGCGCCGTGTACGGGACGCGGGCCGCGCTGCCCTGGCTGGGCGCGGCCGGCGGCGGGGTGCTGGTCAACAACGCCTCGGTGCTGGCCGAGGTGGCGATGCCGTACCAGTCGGCGTACAACGCGACCAAGCACGCGATCCGCGGGCTGGCCGACACGGTCCGGCAGGAGCTGCGGGTGACCGGCCGGGGGAACATCTCGATCTGCACCGTGCTGCCCGCCACCATCGACACGCCGTTCTTCCGGCACGCGGCCAACCACTCCGGCCGGGAGCTGACCCCGCCGCCGCCGGTGTACCCGCCGGAGATGGTCGCCGAGACGATCGTCCGGCTGCTGCGCCGGCCCCGGCGCGAGGCGTACGCGGGCGGCGCGGCCCGGCTGATCGGGCTCCAGTGGCGGCTCGCCCCGGCGCTGGCCGAGCGGGTGCTGGGCTGGTACACGGCGCACACCCAGTTCGGCCCCGGCATACGCGCCGACTCCACCGGCGCCGTGTTCACGCCGGACTCGGCGGCGGAGCGGACCGACGGGTGGTCCGGCCGGCGCGGTCAGGTGCTGCGGCTGACGGCGGCGGTCGGGCTGGCCGCCGGCACCGCTGTCGGCACGGTGGCGGCGATCAGCCGCCGGTCCCGGGCCGGTCGGCCGTGAGTCCCGTCGACCGGACCGATGCGCGGGCGCGGACCGACGTGCACAATGGGGCGATCATGCCGACGGATGCGCGTTGCCTGGTGGAGGCCGACGATTTCTCCCCGACGGTCCGGCTGACCGGGGTGCTCGACCGCTCCGAGGTGGAGGCCGTACGGGACGCCCTGCTCGCCCGGCTGTGGCAGCGCCCCGGGTTGCTGCTGGTGGACCTGTCCGGGGTACGGATCCCCGATCGGCTGGCACGTGACGCGCTGGACGAGGTCTGCCGGGCGGTCGCCGACTGGCCCGCCACCGAACTGCTGCTCGATCCGGGCGAGCCGCCACCGGCCGCGCCGCCCGAGCCGATCGACGCCGAGCTGACCCCGGTGGTCGAGGCGGCCCGCGAGGCACGTGTGCTGGTCACCGGCGGGTGCGTCAGGTGGGGACTGCCGGAGCTGATCGAGCCCGCCTGCATCGCGGTCACCGAGATGGTCAACAACGTGGTCGCGCACGCCGTCACGCCGATGACGCTCCGGCTGGCCCCGCGCGGCGGCGCGCTGCACGTGGCCGTCCGGGACCGTTCGACCGGGCGGCCCGCGTACGGCGGTCCGGCGCCGGTGGACTCGGTGGGCGGGCGGGGGCTGCTGCTCATCGACACGGTGGCCCGGCGCTGGGGCAGCACGGCGCTGCCCGACGGCAAGGTGGTGTGGTGCGTGCTGCACGCCGAGGACGAGATGGCGTTGCACAACTGAGGCACCCTTTCGCCCCGTTGCTCCCGATCCACCCGGCCGGTCGCGGTTAGGGCGGGGAGCGCAGTGGGTAGTTCCCGAGCATGCGCGACGACGAGTACCCCACCCCCGTGTCCGATCCCGAGGCGCAGGGTCTGCCCGACACCGCCGACGACGACTCCACCGCCAACGACGACGTGCTGACCGGGCGCGAGGCGGACGGCCCCGAGCCGGCCCAGCTTCCCGGTGACCGCACGCCGGTCGCCGTGGACCAGTTCGGCACCACGGCGGAGGAGCAGCTCGACGGCGAGTCGCTGGACTACAAGCTCCAGCGCGAGCAGTACGAGCGCCCCGCGGACGATCCGCTCGCCGGCCCGGTCGACCCGGACATCGCCGCCGAGGCGGACAGCGAGGAGGCCGCCGCGCAGGCCCAGCTCGACGCCGACGTGATCGACCCGGGCCCGGTCTCGGACCCGAACTCCCCGGTGTCGGTGTACGACCACGGCCAGCTCGGCACCGTCGCCGACCACCAGGTGGGCCGGCTGGTCGAGCCGGACGAGGGCGCGCACACCGACCAGGAGACCGACAACGTCGCCTACGACGCCGGCGCCGCCGGTGGCGGGGCCAGCGCGGAGGAGCTGGCGGTGCACGAGACCCGGCCGCCGGACGCGCGCTGACCGCTCAGTCGTCCAGGCCCCGCTCGATGGCGTACCGGGTCAGCTCGACCCGGTTGTGCAACTGGAGCTTGCCCAGGGTGTTCTGCACGTGGTTCTGCACGGTCCGGTGGGACAGGCCCAGCCGGTCGGCGATCTGCTTGTAGGACAGCCCCTTGGCGACCAGGCGCAGCACCTCGGTCTCCCGCTCGGTGAGCCGGGGTGCGTCGTCGTGCGGCACGGGCGGCGCCGCGGCCAGCCGCCGGTACTCCCCCAGCACCAGCCCGGCCAGGCCGGGCGTGAACACCGGCTCACCGGCCGCCGTGCGGCGCACCGCGTCCAGGAACTCCGCCGGCGCGGCCGACTTGGTCAGGTAGCCGGTGGCGCCGGCCTTGACCGCGTCGAGCACGCCCTGCGGCTCGCCGCTGGCCGAGAGCATGAGCACCCGCACGTCGGGCAGCGCGGCGCGCAGCCCCCGGATCACCTCGACGCCGGAGATGTCCGGAAGCTGGAGGTCGAGCACGACCAGGTCGGGGCGGGCCGCGGCGGCCACCCGTACCGCCTGCCGCCCCTCCCCGCTGGTCGCCACCACCTGGTGACCGGCCTCGGTGAGGTCGCGGGCCACGCCCTCGCGCCACATCGGGTGGTCGTCGACCACCATCACCCGGATGCTCACCCGCGGCTCCTCGGCACGACCAGCTCGATCTCGGTGCCGGCGCCGGGCGCGGAGACGATCCGCACCTCGCCGCCCAGGTCGGCCACCCGGCCCCGGATGGACTGCGCCACCCCGAGCCGCCCCTGCGCGGCAGCCTCCGCCAGCCGCCCCTCCGGGATGCCCGGCCCCTCGTCGCGTACCGAGACGGTCACCGTCTCCTCCTCGTCCTCGATCAGCACCCAGGCCCGCCCGCCGGCGTGCCGGGCCACGTTGTCGAGCGCCGCGCCGACCGCCGCGCCCAGCTCACCGGCGGCCCGCGCCGGCAGCGGCACCGGTGTGGCGGGCGCGGACACCACGACGGTGGCCGAGGCGTACCTGTCGATCAGGTCGCGCAGGTCCTGCTCGTCACCCGCCGGGTCCGGCGGCGCGCCCGCCCGGCCGATCAGCGCCCGCAGCGCCGCCTCCTGCTCGCCGGCCAGCCGGGCCAGCTCGGCCGCCTCGCCGTCCAGGTCCGCGCCACGCCGCCGGACCAGGGCGAGCACCTGGAGCACCGAGTCGTGGATGTCGCGGGCCAGCCGCTCCCGTTCCCGGGTGGCCGCCTCCAGCTCCACCGCCCGCTGCAACCGTTCCTCCGCCTCCACCGCCAGCCGCGCCACGTGCCCGACCACCACGCCGGCCAGCAGCATCAGGATCGCCCCGGTCAGCGCGGACGGGCTGATCCGGTCCCGGGTGGCGAGGTCGGCGCCGCCGAGCACCAGCGCGGCCACCGCGCCGCGCCGCCGCCCGCCGGAGACCGCCCAGGCGAGCACCGGCCCGGCCAGCCAGGCGGCGGTCAGCATCGGCACACCGGCGGCGAGCGCCGCGCGGCCCACCACCCAGGGCGTGACCAGGATGATCGCGAGCACCACGCCGAGGTCGGCCAGGAGCAGCGGCCAGCGCCGCCCGGCCGGACGGCCGTAACCGGCCGCCGTCACGCCGCTCCACACCAGCATCGCCAGCAGGACACCGCCCGCGGCGACCGGGTGCGCGTAGCGGTCCGCGTCGCGCAGCACGACCAGTCCGACGTACGCGAGCGCGGCGAAGCGGAACACCGCTATCGATCGCCAGAAGGGGCCCTCGAGGCCGGCGGACGACGGCATGTGCGCCACCCTGTCACAGCCGGTCCCGGGCACCCCGGGCGGTGCGGCTAGAGAAACCCTGACGTACGGTGGAAATGCCGCGAAAGTCGTCGAGGAGCATCGTCGGGACGGGGTCATGACAGACGCAGAACTCCCCGCACCGCGTACGGTTGTGCCCATCGAACCTTCCCTGCTTCTCGCCACGGCCTTCGACCAGGCGCAGGTGACCGAGCTGCGGCACGCGGTCACCTCCTGCGCACACGAGTCGGGCCTGTCCGGCCAACGGCTGGACGACTTCGTACTGGCGGTCAACGAGCTGATCACCAACGCGGTCCGGCACGGCGGCGGGCAGGGCTGGCTGCGGCTCTGGGAGCGGGACGGCGAACTGGTCTGCGAGGTCGCCGACCACGGGCCCGGGATCAGCGAACGGCGGCTGCGCGACCGCGACCGGCCCGCGCCGGACACCGCCGGTGGCTGGGGCCTCTGGCTGGCCCGGGAGCTGAGCGACGCGATGGAGGTGGAGACCGGCGACGCCGGCACCGTCGTCCGGATCACCGCCGCGCTCGCCACCCGCCAGCCCGCCGCCGGCCCGCTGGACGGCTGACCCGCCCCGTCAGGCGAACAGGGCGCTCACCGACTCCCCGTTGTGGATCCGCCGCATCGCCTCGGCCAGGGCCGGCGCCACCGACAGCACCTCCAGCTTCGGCACCCGCTTCTCCGCCGGGATCGGCACCGTGTTGGTGCAGACGATCTCCAGGACGCCCTCCTGTGCGCTCAGCCGCTCCAGCGCCCCGCTGGAGAACAGGCCGTGCGTACAGGCCAGCCGGATCGAGCGGACCCGCCGTTCGCGCAGGTGGGAGATCAGCTCGATCACGGTGCTGCCCTTGGCGATCTCGTCGTCCAGCACGATCACGTCCCGGTCCGTCACGTCGCCGATGATCGTGCTGATCTGCACCCGGTCGTCGCTGTAGCGCTGCTTCGCGCCGGCCGCCACCGGCGTGCCCAGCATCCGGGCGAACGCGGCGGCCTCCTTGGCGTTGCCCAGGTCCGGCGAGACCACCACCGCGTTGCTCAGGTCGTACCCCTTGAAGTGGGTGGCCAGCTCGCGCAGCGCGTGCAGGTGGTCCACCGGGACGCTGAAGAAGCCGTGCACCTGCGGCGAGTGCAGCGTCATGGCCAGCACCCGGTGCGCGCCGGCGGAGGTGAGCAGGTCGGCGACGAGCCGGCCGCCGATGGAGATACGCGGCGCGTCCTTCTTGTCCGACCGGGCGTACGCGTAGTGCGGCAGCACCACGGTGATCCGCGCGGCCGACGCGCCCCGGGCCGCGTCGATCATGAGCAGCAGCTCGACCAGGTGCTCCTGCACCGGCGGCACCAGCGGCTGGATGAGGAAGACGTCGCGCTCCCGGCAGTTCGCCTGCAACTGCACCTCCAGGCAGTCGTTGGCGAACCGGGACACCCGCACCGGGTGCAGCGGGACGTGGAGGTGGGCGCAGATCTCGGCGGCGAGGTCGGGATGGGCCGACCCGCTGAACACGGCAATGTCACGCACGTCTGATGATCGTACGGGCCGCCGGAGGGAGACGGTGGACGCTCGCGGCGGGTACGGTGCTGCCGTGACCGCAGAGCTCGTCGCCGCCATCGACCAGGGCACCACGTCCTCGCGCTGCATCGTCTTCGACCGGGCCGGTGAGATCGTCGCCGTGGCCCAGCGCGAGCACCGGCAGGTCTTCCCCCGCCCCGGCTGGGTCGAGCACGACGCCGAGGAGATCTGGACGAACGTCGAGCACGTGGTGCGCGAGGCGCTGGCGAGCGCCGACATCGGCACCGAGATGCTCGCCGCGGTGGGCATCACCAACCAGCGCGAGACCACTGTGGTGTGGGACCGGGAGACCGGCCGCCCGGTGGCGAACGCGATCGTCTGGCAGGACACCCGCACCGGCCCGCTGCTGCGCGAACTGACCGGGACGTACGACGAGGAACGGCTGCGGACCCGCACCGGCCTGACCCCGGCCACCTACTTCGCCGGCCCGAAGCTGCGCTGGCTGCTGGACCACGTCGACGGGCTGCGCGAGCGCGCCGAGCGCGGCGAGGTGCTGTTCGGCACCATGGACAGCTGGCTGATCTGGAAGCTGACCGGCCGGCACGTCACCGACGTGACGAACGCCAGCCGCACCATGCTGATGGACCTGGAGACACTCGACTGGGCCCCGGAGCTGCTCGACGCGCTGCGGATCCCGGCCGCCGTGCTGCCCGAGATCCGCAGCTCGGCCGAGGTGTACGGCACCGCCCAGGGGGTGCTGGCCGGAGTGCCGGTGGCGAGCGCGCTCGGCGACCAGCAGGCGGCGCTGTTCGGGCAGACCTGCTTCCAGCCCGGCGAGGCCAAGTGCACCTACGGCACCGGCAGCTTCCTGCTGCTCAACACCGGCGCCAGCCCGGTGCCGTCGCGGCACGGCCTGCTCACCACCGTGGCGTACCGAATCGAGGGCCAGCCCGCCGTGTACGCGCTGGAGGGCGCCATCGCGGTCACCGGCTCGCTGGTGCAGTGGCTGCGCGACAACCTCGGCCTGATCTCCACCGCCCCGGAGGTCGAGGAGCTGGCCCGCACCGTCGACGACAACGGCGGCTGCTACGTGGTGCCGGCCTTCTCCGGCCTGTTCGCCCCGCACTGGCGCAACGACGCGCGGGGCGTGATCGCCGGGCTGACCGGCTACATCACCAAGGGGCACCTGGCGCGCGCGGTGCTGGAGGCGTCCGCGTTCCAGACCCGGGAGGTGGTGGACGCGATGAACGCCGACTCCGACGTGGCGCTGCGCCGGCTGCGGGTCGACGGCGGGATGACCGGCAACGAGCTGCTCATGCAGTTCCTCGCCGACGTGCTGGACGTGCCGGTCGTGCGGTCCCGGATCACCGAGACGACGTGCCTCGGCGCCGCGTACGCCGCCGGCCTGGCCGTCGGGTTCTGGCCCGACCTGGCCACGCTGCGCGAGAAGTGGCGCTCGGACGCGCAGTGGGAGTCGACGATGGACCCGGCGCACCGGGAGCGCGAGCTGCGCCAGTGGCACAAGGCCGTCCGGCGCACGCTCGACTGGGTCGACTGAGCGTCACTCCCAGCGGTTGCCGGTCAGCTGCTCGTACACCTCGACGTAGCGGGCCCGGGTCGCCTCGATCACCTCGGCCGGCACCTCCGGCGCGGGCGGCTGCTTGTCCCAGCCGCTCGACGTGGCCCAGTCCCGCACGTACTGCTTGTCGTAGGAGAACTGGGAGCGGCCCGGCTGGTACGACTCGGCCGGCCAGAACCGGGACGAGTCGGAGGTGAGCACCTCGTCGCCGAGGACCAGCGTGCCGTCCGCCGCCCAGCCCAGCTCCAGCTTCGTGTCCGCGATCAGGATGCCCCGCTCGGCGGCGATCTCCGCGCCGCGCCGGTAGACGTCGACGGTGATCTGCCGCAGCCGCTCGGCGACCTCCGGCCCGACCTTGTCCACCACCTGCTCGTACGTGATCGGCTCGTCGTGCTCGCCCTTGGGCGCCTTGGTCGACGGCGTGAAGATCGGCTCGGGCAGGATCGACGCCTCGACCAGGCCGCGGGGCAGCGGCACCCCGGAGACCGAGCCGGTGCGCTGGTATTCCGCGAAGCCGCCGCCGGTCAGGTAGCCCCGGGCCACGCACTCGACCGGCACCATGTCCAGCCGCCGGCAGCGGATCGCCCGGCCGGCGAACTCCGCCGGTACGTCCGTCGCGGAGATCACATGGTTCGGCACCAGGTCGGACAGCTGCTCGAACCACCACAGCGACAGCGCGGTGAGCAGGCGGCCCTTGTCCGGGATCGGGGTCGGAAGCACCACGTCGTAGATGGAGACGCGGTCCGTGGCGACCAGGATCAGGTCCTCGCCGTCGGCGTAGACGTCCCGGACCTTGCCGGAGTGCAGAAGTTCCACGGCGCTAGTACACCATGACCGGCGCGGATCGCCGGGCGCGCCCACCGGCCCCCGCCCGGCGTTGACACCCGGCCGGGGGCCGGTGAAATGATCCGTCCACCCCACCTTCGGAGAGACCCGTGCGCGCTCCGCAGTCCGTACCCCGTCCCGGGCTCGACCGGCGACGGTTCCTCGGCGCGCTCACCGGGCTGCCGCTCGCCGCCGGCGCGCTGCCGCTGCTCACCGGGTGCAGCCCGGAGGAGGTGGCCGCCGACGACGGCCCGATCGAGCTGTCCGTGTTCTGGTGGGGCGGCGCCCGCCGGGCCGCGGCCACCGAACAGGCGCTGCGGCTGTACTCGCAGCAGAACCCCCGGGTCAGCTTCCGGGTCACCTGGCAGGGGCTGGGCGGCTACTACGACCGGATCGCCACCCAGGCCACCGGCGGGAACGCGCCGGACCTGTTCCAGATCGACGACACCCTGCTCGCCGAGTACGCCGGCCGGGACATCCTGCTCGACCTCACCCGGTACGTCGCCGACGAGCGGCTCGACCTGCGCGAGGTGCCGGAGCAGCTGGCCCGCTACGGCCGGGTGGACGAGCGCACGGTGGGCGTGCCGGCCGCGCAGACGAGCGCGGCGCTGGTGTTCAACCGCAGGCTGCTGCGCCGGCTGGGCCAGCCCGAGCCGCGTACCGGGATGTCCTGGAAGGAGTACGTGACCTGGGCCGCCCGCGTCACGCGCGCCTCCGGCAACCGGGTGGCGGGCACCATGGACGCCTCCGGCGACTACCGGGCGTTCTGGCTCTGGCTGCGCGGCCAGGGCAGCGAGCTGTACCAGGGGCGGCAGCTCGGCTTCAGCTCCGCCGAGCTGCTCGCCTGGTTCGAGTTCTGGGAGGTGGCGCGCTTCGACCGGGCCACACCGAGCGCCGCGCTGGTCGAGCAGGCCGACAGCGGCGAGCTGGCCCGCCAGCTCGTGGTCACCGGGCACACCGCGGCCTCCTTCGCCTGGTCGCACCAGCTGCCCGAGCTGCAGAGCCTGACCGACGACGAGCTGGGCGCGGTCGCCTTTCCGGGCACGCCCGCCGCGCAGTGGCCACGCGCGTCGATGTACTGGGCCGGTTTCCGGGGCACCCGCCACCCGGAGACGGTGGTGGACGTGCTCGACTTCCTGACCACGAACGTGGCCGCCGGCCGGCTCCTCGGCGTCGAGCGCGGCCTGAACCCCAGCAAGCAGGTGCGATCGTTCGTGGCGGCGGAGGTGACCGGCCGGGCCGAGAAGCGCATCGCCGCGCTCGGCGCCGAGCTGGACGACCTGGCCGGCCCGTCGCCCGCGCCGCCGCCCAAGGGGCATGCCGCGGTGCGCACGCTGCTGATCGACGCGGCCGAGAGCATCCGCGGCAAGCGGGCCGGCGCCCGCACCGCCACCTCCCGCTTCATGGCCCAGGCGAACGCCGCCCTGGCCGCCTGACCGCCTCACGCCCCCGCCCACCCAGCCCTCGCCCCGGCGATCATGAGGTTAGCGGCGACAAATCGGACGCGCCGCACGGCCAACTTCATGATCACCGCGGCCGGAGGGCGGGTGCGCGGGATGCCCGGGTGAGGGGGTCAGCGCGGGGGGCGGTTGCGGCGGTTGCGGGTGAGCAGCACCACCAGCAGCACGATGCCGCCGACCACCACGAGGCAGCAGAGCAGGCCGAGGAACCCGAACCCGCCCCGGGAGCGCCGGCGCGCCGCCTCCACCACGATCTCGCCGGTGCCGGTCGACGCCCAGGCCGCGACCGGCACGAAGACCGAGAGCACGACCGTACCGAGGACCGCGCCCAGGCGGCCCCACCACTTGTTCCATGCAGACATGCCCCCATCCTCGCCGAGACCCGCAACCGGGGCACGGCGGACGGGAAGGATGTCGCCGGACACGATGAAGGGCCCCGGAGAGAACTCCGGGGCCCTTCATCACGAGTAGCGGGGACAGGATTTGAACCTGCGACCTCTGGGTTATGAGCCCAGCGAGCTACCGAGCTGCTCCACCCCGCGTCGGCTTCTACAGCTTATCGCACCCCGATCCGGGAGATCAGCCGGGTACCCGATCCCGCCGCCGACCCTTCCCGGGGCGCCTCGGGCGGGAACGGCGAAGGGCCCCGGAGAGAACTCCGGGGCCCTTCGTCACGAGTAGCGGGGACAGGATTTGAACCTGCGACCTCTGGGTTATGAGCCCAGCGAGCTACCGAGCTGCTCCACCCCGCGTCGGCTCGACAACCGTAGCGCACCGACCCGGGGAGGCGCAAAACGGGTACTCAGTCCAGCCACCGCCGGATCGCCTCGACCGCCCGGCGGCTGTCCGCGTCGAACTGGGCGCGCTGGGTAGAGGTGCTCTCCCAGCCCTGTTCCCACAGCACCGTCACCACGTCGCCGGAGCGCACCGCACGCACCAGGTGCACCTCGTCGCCGCCGCTCGGATCGCCGTTGGCGTCCCGGTACGGCGTCCGCGTCTCGAACAGCACCGACTCGTCGCCGTACCCGGTGTCGGGCAGCAGACGCTGCCGCACCGTCACCGGCGGCGCGCCCCGGGCGGGCTGCTCGGGGCAGGCCCGGACCGCCGCGCGCAGCTCGGCCAGCGCCTCGCCGGCGCCGCCGGACCGGTAGATCGTGATGCTGTGCCGGTAGTTGCCGGACGGCACCTCGTCCGCCGGCGCCCCGGCCCGGCGGTACGGCAGCGACCGGGCCCGCTGCGCCACCACCCGCTCGTCGCCGGGTGTCGCGCCGCACAGCACCGGCAGCACCGGTCCCGGGCCGAAGTAGTTACCGGTACCGGCGTCGTTCGCGGCGGGCAGCACGAAGAACGCCCGGTCCGGGATCGTGGTCGGGGTGGCAGCGGCCGGAGGCGTGGTGGTCACGACCGGGCTGCGCGAGCCGGGGGTACGGCCGATGGTCGGCGACGGCGTGGTGGGCGACGGCGCGACCGAGGGCGTGGCGGCCGACGGCCGCGGGGTGGGCGTACCCGCGGGGGGTGGAACCGGGCCGGGGCCCGGCCCGGCGGCGAGCACCAGCTGGCTTCCGGCCACCGTGCCCGCGACCAGCCCGGCGGCGGCCAGGACGGTGATCGCGGCGCGGCGCCGGGCCCAGCGGTCGGCGCTGCGGCGCAGCCGGTCCGGCGCCGGCAGCACCCGCTCGTCGGTGTCGGCCGCGAGGGACCGGTAGTAGCGGTGCAGTTCACGCGACATCGTTGACCTCCAGCTCCTCGGCGGCGACGCCGGGCAACAGCTCGGCCAGCCGGGCCCGTCCCCGGGACAACCAGGACTTCACCGTGCCGGTGGGCACGCCGGCCTCCCGGGCGATCTCCTCCACGGGCAGGTCGAACAGGTAGTGCAGGGCGAGCGCCTGCCGGTGCCGGGGCGGGAGCTGCCGCAGCGCCGCGACCAGCAGCACGGTGTCCTCACCCGGCGGCCCGACGTCGGGTGGCGGGCCGGTGCGGCTGGCCGCGAGGCACCATCCGCGCAGCCGCCGGAACCGGTCGGTCGCCAGCCGGCTGATCACCAGCCGCAGCCACGCCTCCGGGGCGGGATGGCCGGCGAGCTTCGCCCACTGCCGCCAGGCGCGGGCGTACGCCTCCTGCACGAGATCCTGGGCCTCGGCCGGGTCGCCCGCCACCGCGTAGCCGTACCGGACGGCCCGCCCCGACGTGCTGCGGTAGAAGTCGTCGAAACTGTCCGCGTCACGCATGTGCCCTCCCGCCCCCACACGTTCACCTGCACTGTTGACGGCGCGGCGGGGTGCGGGGTTGCGGCCGGGAAGTCGGCTTGGCGACAGGAGCCCGTGGTCCGGGTGACCGTTGCGGTCCCGGACCACGGGCTCGTGGTGTCAGCTCGGCGTCAGCCGCTCGGTGTCGGAGCGGGCGACGTCGGCGCCGGTGGCGAGACGCTGCCCGACGGCGCCGGGTTGCCCGAGCCGCCGGCCGCGGCCTGGGCCTGCTGGAACGCGCTCATCGCCTCGTCCAGCGCCTTCAGCGCACGCCCGTACCGCTCGAAGTCGCCGGACGTCTGCGCGGCCTTGACCTCGGCGATCGCGGTCTGCACCCGGGCGGCCGCCTGGGCCAGCTCCCCGCTCATCGGCGGCGGCGTGGCGTTGTTGCCGCCCCCGGCCGGCGGCGGCGGGTTGTCGTCGGTGCTGGGCGGCGGGTTGTTGTTCGGCGCCCGCTTGCCCTGCTCGACGAGCTGCTTGATGCCGTCGTCGAGGTTGTTGGCGAGCACCACGTACGAGCCGCCGTCACCGTAGGAGAGCAGCACCTTCTGCAACAGCGGGTACGCGTCGGTGCTGCTGCTCTTCACGTACACCGGCTCGACGTAGAGCATGCCGTCGGCGAACGGCAGCGAGAGCAGGTTGCCGTACTGCACCTGCGCCTGGTTGGACGAGAGCAGATTGAGCTGCTGCCGGATGTCGCCGTTGTTCGTCATCTGCTGGTGCACCTGCGTCGGCCCGGAGATCCGGGTCTGGTCCGGCAGTTCCAGCACCTCCAGCTTCGGCTGCCCGTCGACGTACGACCCGGAGACCAGCGCGGCGAGGTTCTGCCGCCCGTTCGGGGTGACCGCGGAGGTCAGCTGGAAGCGCGGTGCGTCCTGCCCGGGGAACTGGGTGAACAGGTAGTACGGGGGCTGCCTCTGATCGCTGTCCGGCGCGTCCGGCACGTTCGGCACCTGCCAGAAGTCCTGGCCGGAGTAGAAGTCGCCGGGGTCGGTGACGTGGAACTTGGTCAGCAGGTTGCGCTGCACCTTGAACAGGTCGGCCGGGTAGCGGAAGTGCTCGGCCAGCTCGGCCGGGATGTCGCCCTTGGGCAGCACCAGGTCGCCGCCGAACGCCTTGTTCCACGCCTTGAGCACCGGGTCGGTGTCGTCGTACGAGTAGAGCTTGACCGTGCCGTCGTACGCGTCGACAGTCGCCTTCACCGAGTTGCGGATGTAGTTGACGTTCTCCCGGGCGAGCTGGAACGTGCCCCGGCCGGTCAGCTCGTCGGCGGTCTCGGCCTGGAGGTTGACCCGCTCGGCGTACGGGTAGGTCGCCGCCGTGGTGTAGCCGTCGATGATCCACAGGACGCGCCCGTCGACCACCGCCGGGTACGGGTCGCCGTCGAGCGTGAGGAACGGCGCGACCTTCTCCACCCGGTCGCGCGGGTTACGCACGTACAGCAGCTTCGAGTTCTCGTTGACCGCCTCGGAGAGCAGGAAGTTCGACTCCTGCTCCTTGATCGCGTAGAGCAGCCGGCGCGGGAACGAGCCGATCTTGACGCCGCCCTCGCCGGTGTAGGTGTAGTACTGCTCACCGCCGGTGGAGGTGGGCCGGTCGAACTCGACGTTGCGGTCGCCGGTCTGCCCGACGATCGCGTAGTCGGCCGGCTCCATCCGCTCGCCGTAGTAGATCCGCGGCTGCTGGGCCGGGATCTCCTCGGTCGGCGCGGAGCACGCCTCCTGGGCCTTGTCGCCGAGGAAGCCGGAGACGAAGTACGGCTGGCCGCCGCAGACCACCTGGTTCGCCGGGGCGGCCACCAGTCCGTACCCGTGGGTGTAGACGGTGTGCCGGTTGATCCAGTTGCTCTGCTGGTCGGTCAGCTCGCCGTAGTTGATCTCACGGACGCCGACCACGTAGTCGGAGGTCTTGTCCTTGACCGAGTACCTGTCGATGTCCAGCTTCGAGCCGAAGTCGTAGAAGCCGCGGACCTGCTGGAGCTGCGTGTACGTCTCGGAGACGAGCTGCGGATCGAGCAGCCGGACGTTCGACACCACGGAGGTGTCGGTGGCCAGGCTGGCGGGTGGAACGAGGTTGCTGGCCGCGTACGGTGTGGTCTTCGTGCCGTCGAGACCGAACGCGGACCTGGTGGCCTTGATGCTGCGTTCGATGTACGGCGCCTCCTTGTCCCGGGCGCTCGGCTTGACCTCGAACGTCTGCACGGCCCACGGGTAGATGCCGCCGATCGCCACCGCGGAGACGCCCAGCAGGGCGAGCGAGATGCCCGGCCAGACCAGGTTCCGCATGACCGCGTTGGAGAACACGATGATCGCCAGCGCCACCAGGACGGAGATCCAGGCGAGGATCTCCTTCGCCGGGAGCAGCGCGTTCACGTCGGCGTAGCCGGCGCCGTAGAGCTTGGCGCCCTCGTTGTACTCCAGCAGCATGGCCCGCCGGTCGAGCACGTAGGCGACGGCCTTGAGCAGCACGAACACGGCGACCAGCGTGCTGAGGTGGGCGCGGGCGGCGTTCGTCATCCGGTCGCCGATGCCCTGGAGGCGCACGCCGCCGAAGATGTAGTGCACGGCGAGCGCGCCGAGCAGCGACAGCACCACAGCGGTGAAGCCGACGCCGAGCACGTAGCGCCAGAACGGGAGCTGGAAGACGTAGAAGCCGACGTCGACGCCGAACTCCGGATCCTTCACGCCGAAGTCGCCGCCGTTGCGGAACAGCAGCCACTGGCCCCAGCGGCTCTGCCCGGAGAGGCCGGCGAACAGCCCGACGACGGCGGCGGCGAGCGCGATCCAGGTGCCGAGCCGCGGGCTCAGCAGCATCCGGTAGCGCTCCAGGGTGGCCTGCTCGGCCGAGTGCGGACGCATCTTGGGCCGCAGCCGGTGGGCCAGCCAGAGGTTGCCGCCGACGAGCAGCGCCATGCCGGCGCCGACCACCAGGAACAGCAGCAGGCGGGTGGCGAGCACGCCGGTGAAGACCTGGGTGTAGCGGACCTCGTCGAACCAGAGCCAGTCGGTCCAGGCGTTGACCCCCCACCCGAGGAGGGTGAACAAGATGAACACCCCGATCAGGACACCGATGGTGACGCGTCCGCGCCGGCTCATCCTCGGTAAGGGACTGCTACGCATGACCACTGTTGGCTCCGCACGCTCGATGTGATCGGCTCCGACCAGGCACCAAGAGTACGGGGTGTTCCTGAGCACGTCGGGTCAAGGTCACGTCACGATCCGCCCGGTTTCCGCCGCCCGGCCCGCCTCAGCAGCGCGTCGGCTGCCCTCCGGCGCGCAGCGTCTCGAGTGCCTTCAATGCCTCATCCAGCGTGGCGACCTTCAGCAGCGGCAGGCCCGGCTGCGGGTTGCGGACCGCCTCGGCGCAGTTGTCGGCGGGCACCAGGAACGCCTTCGCGCCCGCGTCCTTGGCGCCGACCAGCTTCTGCGCGATGCCACCGATCGGGCCGACCCGGCCCTCGTCGTCGATGGTGCCGGTGCCAGCGATGATCTTCCCGCCGGTGAGGTCGGCCGGCTCCAGCTTGTCGATGATGCCGAGCGAGAACATCAGCCCGGCGCTCGGCCCGCCGATGTCACCCAGGTCGATCTTCAGGGTGAACGGGTGCGGCTGCTGCTGGTCGATCTCCACGCCGATCCGCGGCCGCCCGTCCTGCTCACGGCTGGTCACAGTGGCCGTTCCCGGGGTGTCGCCCCGGGTGTAGCCGATCTTCAGCGCGGTGCCCGCCGGTTTCGCCCGGACCAGCTCGGTGAGCTTGGCCGCGCTCGTCACCGGCACCCCGTCGACCGAGGTGACCACGTCGTCGGGCCGCAGCACGTCGACCGACGGTCCGCCCGGCGTGACCGCCTTGACCCGCACCTTGATCGGGTAGCCCAGCTCCCGCAGCGCCGCCGTCTCGGCGCTGGTCTGCGAGTTCTGGAAGTCCTCCGCGTTGCGCTTCTCGACCTCCTCCTGCGACTCCCCCGGCGGGTAGACCAGCTCCCGCGGCACCACCGCCTCGTCCGAGGAGAACCAGCCGGCCAGCGCCGACCGCAGCCGCACGGTCGGCTGCACACCGACAGTGGTGAGCCGGAGCTGACCGGCGGAGGTGGACGTCGCGCGGCCGGTCACCTGGATGACCTCCTTGCCGTCCGCACTGCCCAGCGTGTTCACCGTCGGACCGGGGCCGAGCACCACGTACGGCAGCGGCACGCTCAGCACGCCGACGCTGAGCAGGGCGGTGAGCAGGGCACCGAGCAGGACGGTCACGCCGCGACGTCTCATGGGCCAGAGCGTACCGATCCGTCCCCGGCCGTCCGGCGCGGTGACCGGCGGACTTCGCCCTCAGCGCAACGCCGAGTGGCACGACCTGCGGCGGGGCCCGCGTACCGTAGAGGTCGTGCCTGATATTCCGTTCGGCTTCGCGCTCCCGGGTGGTCAACCACCAGACCCCAACGATCCCGCGGCGATGCAGCAGTTCATGTCGCAGTTGCAGCACCTGCTCTCGGCGCCGGGCAGCGGGCCGGTCAACTGGGACCTCGCCCGGCAGGTAGCCGCCAGCCAGCTCGCCGCCGCCGGCGACCCGGCGGTGTCGCCGTTCGAACGCAACGCGGTCGAGGAGGCGCTGCGCATCGCCGACCTCTGGCTGGAGCCGGCGACCTCGTGGCCCTCCGGCATCCGCACCTCGGTCGCCTGGAACCGCAACGAGTGGATCTTCAAGACGCTCGACGTGTGGCGCAAGCTGTGCGACCCGGTGGCCAGCCGGATGGTCGGCGCGATGGGCGACCTGGTGCCGCCGGAGGCCCGCGCCCAGCTCGGCCCGATGCAGTCGATGGTCGCCACGCTCGGCGGCGCCCTCTTCGGCGGCCAGCTCGGCCAGGCGCTCGGCTCGCTCGCCGCCGAGGTGCTCTCCGCCGGTGACATCGGCCTGCCGCTCGGCCCGGCCGGCACCGCCGCGCTCGTCCCCGCCAACATCAAGGTGTACGGCGAGGGCCTGGAGCTCCCCGAGGACGAGGTACGCCTCTACGTGGCCCTGCGCGAGGCCGCCCACCAGCGGCTGTTCCAGCACGTGCCGTGGCTGCGCGGGCACGTGCTGACCGCGGTGGAGAACTACGCCGCGGGCATCCGGGTCAACCGGGAGGCGATCGAGGAGGCGATGGGCCGGGTCGACCCGACCGACCCGGAGTCGATGCAGGCGATCGCGCTGGAGGGCATCTTCACGCCGGAGGACACGCCCGCGCAGAAGGCGTCGCTGGCCCGGCTGGAGACCGTACTCGCCCTGGTCGAGGGCTGGGTCTGCCACGTCGTCGACAGTGCCGCCGGTGACCGGCTGCCCAACGTCGTACGCCTCGGCGAGGCGTTCCGCCGCCGCCGCGCCGCCGGCGGCCCGGCCGAGCAGACGTTCGCCGCGCTCGTCGGCCTCGAACTGCGACCCCGCCGCCTGCGCGAGGCGACGGTGCTGTGGGCGGCGCTGACCGAGCACCGCGGCATCGCCGGCCGGGACGCGGTCTGGGGCCACCCGGACCTGCTGCCCTCCGACGACGACTTCGCCGCACCGGAGGCGTTCGCCACGACCAGCACCGATCTCGACGACGAGCTGGCGAACTTCGACTTCTCCGCCCCCGGCGCCCCGGAGGAGAAGTCCCCCGGCGAGGACGACGACAAGCGCTGACACGTACGCGACGGGCCCGCACGGATCACCGTGCGGGCCCGTCCCCGTCCCACCCGCCCCGCCCCGCCCCGCCCCGCCCCGCCCCGCCCCGCCCCGTCGATCTTGGAGTTGTGGCGCCCAGCATGTCCTGAATGCGGCGTCTGCCAGGCGCCACAACTCCAAGATCGCAGAGGTTTCGGGGCGGCGCGGACGGGAGTTCCTCGTCCGGCTTGTTGCTGCGTCGAGCGCCGCCCATCGAGCGAGACTGGCGTTCCGCGAGGTGGGATCGGTGGAGATCTTGGTAGGAAAGGGCCCCTATGGGGGCCGTTTGGTACCAAAATCTCTCGGAGCCGGGAGTCCCTGACAACCCCACTCACGGATGGGCGCGGGCATGACGGGCAGACGGCGGTGGGTCAGACGGGGCGGCCGGACAGCAGGGCCCGGGTGGCCTCCCAGCCCTCGACGGCCGGATCGAGGGCGGCCAGGTCGGCCGGGCCGCGCATCCGGTGCCACCCTGCGGTGACCGCCACGTCCCCAGGGCTCGGCGCCGCCCGCCGCACCTCGGCCGGCTCGGTCGTGTCCAGGTCCAGCGCGGGCAGCCACGCCGGTACGGGCAGTCGCGCCGCCACCCCCAGCAGCCCGGTTCCGCCTCCCTCGACCGGGGCCACCGCCACCGGCCGGGTGGTGAGCGGGCGCAGCAGCTTGCCGAGCGTCAGCCCCGGCAGGTCCGGCGCGTCCGCCGCCACCACCGCCACCTGGTCGTAACCGGTCTTCGACGTGTGCCGCCCGGCTGCCAGCGCCGCGAACACCGCGTTCGGCGTCGGCTCGGTCACCTCGTACACACCGGTGCCCGGCCAGACGACCGCGTCGGCCAGCCATCGGTCCTGGGCGGTGACCGCCACCGCGGTCTCCACCTCGTTCAGCGTGGCCAGCAGGTCCACCACGTCCTCGGCGAGCGCGGTACGCCATCGCGCCGGATCGATTCCGGGCGGCGACCAGGTCACCGGGCCGAGCAGCGCCACCACCACACGTCGCGACATCCGCCGACCTTAACCCTCACCCCACGCAGGTCCGCGGCGATCATGAGGTTGGCGGTGACGAAGCGGACGAAACGCCGGGCCAACTTCATGATCGACCGCGACGGGCGGTGGTCAGGGGATGGCGGCGGTGGCGGCCACGCCCTCCAGGTAGCCGCGTGCACGTTCCGACCTCGGGTAACGGGCGACCAGCGCCCAGAACTCGGCGTTGTGGCTGGGCACGATGAGGTGCGCCAGCTCGTGCAGCAGCACGTAGTCGATCACCCAGTCGGGCATGTCCTGAACCCGGTGCGAGATCCGGATGGTGCGGTCGGCGGGCGTGCAGGAGCCCCAGCGGCCGTTCTGGTTGGTCACCCAGCGGACGCTGGCCGGCGCGGCGGCCGAGCCGTGTTCGGGCAGGTAAAGGTCGATCAGGCGTGCGGCGCGGGCGAGCAGTTCTGCGTCCGAGCGGGCCAGGCGGCCCTCGCGGGCGGCGAGCCGGGCGAGCATCCGGTCGACCCACTCGCTCTCCTCGGCCCGGGAGAACTGGTCGGGGATCAGCACGACGACGCGCTCCCCGTCCCGGTACGCGGACACCGTGCGCCGCCGACGCTGGCTGCGCCGCACCTCGACGACGGGCTTCCGCGTCACGGCCATTACCGGTCCGCGCAGCCTCGGTTGACTGTCACGATGGAAAGCTAATGCGTTCTGACCAGGACTCCGCAAGAGTCAACACGACGACACGCGCCCGGAAAGTGGCGGTTGATTGTCAGGAGTCCGGAAAAAATTCTTTGCGACGGTAGCTGACCATCACCTGACCGGCCCTGTTCACGTTAAGTGATCTACGACGAGTGACGGTCGGCGGGGCCGCGCGAAGCGGATCTGGGTGCATTCATCCGGCGTGTCCGCGCGAAACTGACTTATCCGACGTTACTCGGCATGCACACTCTCGACGTCGACTTGCTCACAGAGTCGGCGTACAGCTGACATGGAACCGCCCAGACCTGGGTAGGGTCCGCCAACCACGGTCAGGTGACTGACCGCGGAGAACCCCCGGCGCCGGGCCACGCGTGGACCGCCGCAGGGAGACCCGCCGGGACACCTCCGGCGGACGAGACGAGGAGGCTACCGTGGCCGACCAGGCCCAGACCTACAACGGTTACTGCGTGAAGTGCAAGGAGAAGCGGGACTTCGAGGGGCACGTGGAGGTCTCGAAGACCGGCATGAACATGGCCAAGGGCAAGTGCCCGGTATGCGGCACAACAGTGAACCGCATCCTGGGCAAGGCCAAGGTCTGACCCCTACGCGGACACGGAGGAGGACGGCCGCCGGCCGTCCTCCTCCGTCGTGTAGCCGACACAGTTACCGGCTAGTTGTGGAAAACCGGCGAAATCCTGTGGACAACGCTGGCCACGGCTCGCCGCACCTGTGGACAACGAGCGACGGAGCGCATGGAGACGGTCACCATCAGTGGCGTGACCGATCCGACGCCGCTCGCCCGTCCCGTCCTGCTGCCCGGCCTGACCCGGCTCTGGCGCGACCGGCACACGCTCCAGCTCGGCGAGCCGCCCGGCCGCGCGGTGCTGCTGGAGATGTCCTCGCCGGGGACGGCCCGCCTGCTCGACCTGCTCGACGGCACCCGCAGCGAACGCGCCGTGCTGGCCCAGGCGGGCGCCGCCCGAGTCCCGCCCGACGAGGCACGCGCCCTGCTCGACACGCTCCGGGACGCCGGGCTGGTGGTGCCGGCGCAGGCCCTGCTCCCCCGTGACCTCGCCGGAGCGGCCCGGGCCCGGCTGGCCGCCGAGGCCGCCGCGCTGGCGCTCGCGTCGCCCGACCTGCCCGGCACACCGGCCCGGCTGCTGCGCCGCCGCCGTGCCGCCCGGGTGCTGGTCACCGGCACGGGACGACTCGGCGCGGCGGTCGCCGTCGCGCTGGCCCAGGCCGGGGTCGGGCACGTCGTACCCGATCTGACCGGCCCGGTCGGCGCCGGTGACCTGGTCGGGACCGGCCTGACCGCGGCGGAGCTGGGCCGGCCGCTGGCCCCGGCGGTACGCGCGGCGCTGGAGCGGTGCGCGCCCGGAACGGTCACCGGCCCGTCCCGGGCGACCCGGCCGGACCTGGTGGTGCAGCTCGGCGTCGACCGTCCGGCCGAGCTGCTGGCCACCGGGTACGCCCGCCGACGTCAGCCCCACCTGCTGCTCGACCTGCGCGGCGGCGTACCGGTGGTCGGTCCGCTGGTCCGCCCGCCCGTCGGTCCCTGCCTGCGCTGCCTCGACCTGCACCGCGGCGACCGGGATCCGGACTGGCCCGCGCTCGCCGCCCAGCTCGCCGCCGACCGGGGCGAGCGGGGCGAGCGGGCCTGCGCCGCCGCCACCCGGCTCGCCGCGGCGGCCTTCGCGACGGCCGAGGTGCTGGCCCACCTCGACGGCGCCCAGCCGGAGACGCTCGGTGGCGCGGTGGAGATCCGTGGTCCGGGCCGGGTCCGCTACCGACGGTGGCCGCCACACCCCTCCTGCGGTTGCTGCCGGCGTCGCCCGATCCGGTCGGGCCCGGCCGCTACCCGCCGCACGGCAGCAGCGGAGGCCCCGAGTCGGTAACAATGGCCGGGTGACCGACATCCCGCGCCGGGCCGTGTCCCGCACCGCCAAGCTCGCCGCCCTGCCGCTCGGGTTCGCCGGTCGAACCGTCCTCGGCATGGGCAAGCGGGTGACCGGCCTCGCGTCCGACGTCATCTCCGCCGAGATCCAGCAGCGCACCGCCGAGCAGTTGTTCAGCGTGCTCGGGCAGCTCAAGGGCGGGGCGATGAAGTTCGGCCAGGCCCTGTCGGTGTTCGAGGCGGCGCTGCCCGAGGAGGTCGCCGCGCCCTACCGGCAGGCGCTGACCAAGCTCCAGGAGGCCGCCCCGCCGCTGCCGGCTGCGACAGTGCACAAGGTGCTCGCCGAGCAGCTCGGCCCGGACTGGCGCGACCGGTTCGTCGAGTTCGACGACACCCCGGCCGCCGCGGCCAGCATCGGCCAGGTGCACCGGGCGGTCTGGCGCGACCCGGGGTACGGGCCGAACGGCGGCCCTCGGCACCGGGACGTGGCCGTGAAGATCCAGTACCCGGGTGCCGGTGACGCCCTGCTCGCCGACCTCAAGCAGCTCTCCCGGCTCGGCGGCATGTTCCGGGCGATCCAGCCGGGGCTGGACGTGAAGCCGCTCCTGGCCGAGCTGCGCGAGCGCATCACCGAGGAGCTGGACTACGAGCTGGAGGCGGAGTCGCAGCGGGCGTTCGCCGCCGCGTACGCCGACGACCCGGACATCTTCATCCCGGAGGTGCTCGACGCCGCGCCGCGGGTGCTGATCACCGAGTGGGTGGAGGGCATCCCGCTGTCCCAGATCATCCGGGAGGGCACCGAGGAGCAGCGCGACGAGGCCGGCCGGCTGATGGCCGAGCTGCACCTGTCCGCGCCGGAGCGGGCCGGGCTGCTGCACGCCGACCCGCACCCGGGCAACTTCCGGCTGCTGCCGGACGGCCGGCTCGGCGTGATCGACTTCGGGGCGGTGGCCCGGATGCCGCAGGGCACGCCCGAGCCGATCGGCCGGATCGCGGCGCTGGCGCTGCGCGGGGACGCCGACGCGGTGGTGGAGGGGCTGCGCGCCGAAGGCTTCGTCAGCCGCACCGAGCCGATCGACGCCCCGGCGGTGCTCGACTTCCTGCGTCCGATGCTGGAGCCGATCGCCGCGGACGAGTTCCGCTTCACCCGGGCCTGGCTGCGCGGCGAGGCGACCCGGCTGGCCAGCCCTCGCTCGCCCGCCTACCAGCTCAGCCGGCAGCTCAACCTGCCCCCGTCGTACCTGATGATCCACCGGGTGACGCTGGGGTCGATCGGGGTGCTCTGCCAGTTGGAGGCGAAGGCGCCCTACCGGTCGATCCTGGAACGCTGGCTGCCAGGCTTCGCGCCGGTGGCCTGAGCGCAAGCCGGCGCCGGAAGACTACGAAGGGGCGGTGACCTGGTCGGTCACCGCCCCTTCCTCACGCGATCGTTCTACAGAACACCCAGGTCGCGGGCCGACTGGCTGCGACCCCGCATGGCGACGGTACGGGCGGAACGGGTTGCCTCAGTGCTCGTGGTGGTGCGACCGGCCTGAGGCCGGCGCATTCGGGCCCTGGACAACGCTTCGTGGAGTAGTTGCATCTCGAATCCGTTCGGCAGGTTCAGCATCAGGGTTTCTCTCTTCAGGTCGGCCGGTGGAGGGACACCGGCATCGGTCGGTTTCGGAACGTAGGTGTGTCAGGCTGCCAGCCGGACGGAGTTACGCGACTCGGACAGCCCGCTGGCCGCCAGTCGCGCCTCCGCCTCGACCCGGAGCTGCGCGTCACGGGCGAGGTCCTCCTTGCGCGGACGGCCACGGGGCCGCTTGCGCGGGACGACCGCGCCACGCTCGAAGATCTCGCCGCCCCAGACGCCCCAGGGCTCGGCTCGCTCCGCCGCCCCGGCCAGGCACTCGACGCGCAGCGGGCAGTCCCCGCAGAGCGACTTGGCCAGCTCGAGCTCGGCGGGCGAGTCGGAGAACCACAGGTCGGGGTCGAACTTCCGGCAGGGCAGGTTCGCCTCCACGTCGACGCTCACGTCGAGCGGGGCCAACGCCAGACTCATCCTCCGGTCACCTCTCTCTCACTTCGATCTCGTGGATCGCATTCCGACGTACTTCGGCGGGACAAAAAACTGAGGCCGCGGATCCCGGTATGCGGGTTCCGCGGCCTCGAGGTGAGCCGGTGGTCTGATGGATCAGACCGGTCTACCTCGAGGTGGAACACCGCGGACATCCGTGCGCTTCTTGGCGCCATCGATGCCCTTGCCCGCGAAGCCACTGGTGCCCTCGACTCCGGCGATCGGCGCAACGGTCAGGGTCAGCTCGGCCTGAACCGGGACCTGGTGCACCTGCGGAGCCGACGGTCGAGCGGCGAGGGCCACCCGGACAGCCGACAGCGGAGCGACGGCAGACGGCATCGCCGCAAGACGCTCGTAGGTGAAGATCTTCATTGGTGCCACCTCCCTGACTCTCCTCGTGCCGACCGTGGACTCATCCCCTTTGAGCAGCCAGAACGGCGCCGCTCGCGAGGTGTGTCATGAGGCTATTCCTCGCCCTCGGGCGAGGGCAAACGATTTACGGCTAGTTTTCAGAAGTTTTCTGTGGGCAGACCTCGTCCACCGTGGCGCCCGCCACCAGGGCGAGCACCAAATCCCCGTATAGCCCGACTTTTCGGGGCCCGATTCCGGCGATCGCCACCAGCTCCTCGGTGCGGCCGGGCTTCCGCTCGGCCAGCGCGGTGAGCGTGGCGTCGGTGAAGACCACGTACGCCGGCACCTTCTGCGCGCCCGCCACGCGCTGCCGCCACTCGCGCAGCCGCTCGTACAGCTCCTCGTCGATGTCCGACGGGCAGGTCGGGCAGCGGCCCAGTTTGCGGTCCGCGCCGGCGAGCAGCGTGGCGCCGCAGATCCGGCACGGCACCACCTGCGGCCGGCGCCGCTCGGCCCGCCGCGCCGGCCCGGCGCCGCCGGCCCGCTCACCGCCGCCGGACCGGTCGAGCTGGGGCAGGAACCGGGAGGGCCGCCGGGCCCGCCCGCCCGGCGAGCGCGCGGTGGCGTACGACAGCCAGAGCCACTCCCGGGCCCGGGTGATCCCGACGTAGAGCAGCCGCCGTTCCTCCTCGACCTGCTCCATGGTCTTCGCGTACGTGGTGGGCAGCGTGCCCTCGGCCAGCCCGACCAGGAACACCGCGTCCCACTCCAGCCCCTTCGCCGAGTGCAGCGACGCGAGCGTCACGCCCTCGACTGTGGGCACGTGCTGCTGGGCGGCCCGCCGGGCGAGTTCCTCGGTGAACCCGGTCAGGCCGGACTCCGCCTCAGGCTGCGCCGCGTACTCCTCGGCGAGCTGGACCAGCGCGGCGAGCGCCTCCCACCGCTCGCGCGCCGCGCCGCCGGGCGGAGGCGCGTCGGGCGCCCAGCCGACAGCGGTGAGCGCCTCGACCACGGCGGCCGGCAGCGGGGTTCCCGCGTCGGCCGACCTGGTGGCGGCGCGCAGCGCGATCATGGCCTGGCGCACCTCGGGCCGTTCGAAGAACCGCTCCGCGCCCTGGAGCACGTACGGCACGCCGGCCTCGGAGAGCGCCTTCTCGTACGCCTCGGACTGCGCGTTGGTGCGGAACAGCACCGCGATCTCCCGGGCCGGGGTGCCGCCCGCGACGAGCGCGCGGCAGCGGGCGGCGACCGCGTTGGCCTCGGCCGGCTCGTCGGTGAAGATCCGCAGTTCCGGCTCCGGGCCGGGCCGGCGCTGGCCGTGCAGCTCCAGCCGCAGCCGCGCCTCGGTGCCGCGGGCCTGGGAGATCACCGCGTTGGCGAGCCCGACGACCTGCGGGGTGGAGCGGTAGTCGCGGACCAGCCGGACCACTGTCGCGCCCCGGTGCAGGCGGGGGAAGTCGACCAGGTACGACGAGGTGGCGCCGGTGAACGAGTAGATCGTCTGGCTGGCGTCGCCGACCACGGTGAGGTCGTCCCGGCCGCCCAGCCACGCCTCCAGCAGCCGCTGCTGGAGCGGGTTGACGTCCTGGTACTCGTCGACCACGAAATGCCGGTACTGGTTGCGCACCTGCTCGGCCACGTCCGGGTGCTCCTCGATCCCCCAGACCGCGGCGCGCAGCATGTCCTCGAAGTCGATCACCCCGTTGCCGCGCTTGAGCCGCTCGTACGCGTCGAACACGTCGGCCACCCGGGCCGGCTCGTACGGCGTCTCGCGCAGCGCCTTGGCCGCGGCCACGACGTACTCCCCGGGCTCGACCAGCGACGACTTGGCCCACTCGATCTCGGCGGCCAGATCCCGCGCGGCGGCCCGGTCGGCGCGCAGGCCGACCTTGGCGGCGGCGAGTGTGACCACCCGCACCTTGCTGTCCAGCAGCTCCGGCATGGCCCGCCCGGCCAGCAGCCGGGGCGCGAAGTAGCGGACCTGCCGCAGCGCCGCCGCGTGGAACGTGCGGGCCTGCACGCCCTGCACCCCGAGCACGCCGAGGCGGCTGCGCATCTCGGCGGCGGCGCGGGCGGTGAACGTGACCGCCAGCACATGCCGGCCGGCGATGTCGCCGGTCAGCGCCCGGTACGCGATCCGCGAGGTCACCGCCCGGGTCTTGCCGGTGCCGGCGCCGGCCAGGATGCAGACCGGGCCGGCCGGGGCGGTCACCGCTGAGCGCTGCTCCGGATCCAGCCCGGCCAGCACCCGTTCCGCCGCTGAGTGAACGCCCACAGCAGGGAATCATCCCAGCATCGTGTGACGTTGCAGCGGTTAGCCTGGCCTGATCGGACCGGGCGCGAGCCACCCCTTGGAGGACCAGACCATGCTGACGATGTATTCCACCCCGTGGTGCGGCTACTGTCACCGGCTGAAGTCGCAGCTCGACCGGGAGGGCATCGCGTACGAGGTGGTCGACATCGAGCAGGACCCGACGGCCGCGGACTTCGTGATGAGCGTCAACGGCGGCAACCAGACCGTCCCGACGCTGCGCTTCGCCGACGGCAGTGCCCTGACCAACCCGTCGATCACCCAGGTCAAGCAGCACCTGGCCGCGCTGCCCGGCTGATCCGCCCGCGACGCCACGAGCGGCCGTACCCGATCCGGGTGCGGCCGCTCGCCGTCGTTCAGGAACCCCCGCGACTGAGCACCCCGTCGTCGGCGGGCTTCCGGGGCGCCGGGATCCGGACCGGCCCGGTGACCGGCGTGGTCAGCCCGCGGCCCCGCCACAGGTAGAGGCCGGCCGCCGTGGTGACGGCCCCCACCAGGGCGAACAGCAGCCGGTAGTCGAACACGCCGACGAGCAGCGCGCCGGTGCCGATGGAGAGCGCCTGCGGCCCGCTGACCAGCGCCTCCGACGCGGCGGTCACCCGGCCCAGCAGCCGCGGCGGGGTCCGCCGCTGGATCAGCGTGTTCAGCCCCACCATGGTCAGCGGCAGCGAGAGGCCGGCCAGCAGCAGCGCCACCACCCCGAGCCACAACCGGGGGTACGCCAGCGCCAGCGCGGCCGGCCCGAAGAACGTCACGCCCGCCGCGAGCGCGCCGACCTCGCCGAACCGGCGGACCACGGCGGCCGAGAACAGGCCGCCGACCAGCCCGCCGACGCCCTGCACCATGACCAGCACGCCGACGAACGCGGCGTCGCGGTGCAGGCCCAGATCGACGTACGCGAAGATCAGCGACTCGGTGAAGCCCATCACCAGCGAGCCGAGCCCGTACCCGAGCAGCGCCCGGCGCAGCGCCGGCTCGCCGGTCAGGTGCCGCAGCCCGGCACCCAGCTCGGACGGCCCGCGACGACCGGACCGCGACGGTGTGCCCTCCTCCACGCGCAGCCGCGCGACCACCGCCGCCGCGGTCAGGAAGCCGGTCATGGCCAGCAGGACCAGCAGCCAGCCGCCCACTGCGGCGTAGACACCGGCCCCGGCCAGCGGCCCGATCAGCCGGAGCCCCTGCCGGACGGTCTGCAGCAGCCCGTTCGCGTCGGCCAGCAGATCGGGCGGAACCAGATGCCGGATCAGTCCGTTGAGCACGGCGGTGAGGGTGATGTACGAGAGTCCGTACAGCGCGGCGACCACGTAGATCACCCAGACGTCGGACCGGTCCCGGACCGTGAGCAGCGGACCGAGCAGCACCGCCGCGACCAGGTTGGCGGCGATGAAGAAGGGTCGCCTGCGGTAGCGATCGACCACCCACCCGACCAGCGGGGCGAGCGCCATCGGCGCGATGACCGCGAAGATGGTCGCCCCGGCCATGCTGTCCGAACCGGTCAGATCCTTGACCCAGACGGCCAGGGCGAGCAGCAGGACCGACTCCGCCGCCATGCTCGCGACGAGCGCGGCGAACAGGAGACGGAAGTCGGGGCGGCGCAGGACGGTGCGCATCGGTTCCCTCCGGCGGGGGTGCGCCACCAGGGCGCGTCGGGGGCGGGCGCCGGTGAAGACACCCTCCACGGTCCTCTTTTTGTCTCGTGACACGCCCGTGCCGGAACCTCCGGCGCCGGTCGCGCCGTCCATACTGACCGTGGGGGGCGAATTTCATACAGTTACCGTCGCGTCAAGCGACGGTCGACGGGAAAGAGGACGCCGTGCCTCCTGCCGTACCAGGCCCGATTCTGCGCCGTCGTCGACTCGGCACCGAGCTGCGCCGGCTCCGCGAACAGGCCGGTCTGACCGGTGACCAGGTCATCGAGCGGATCGGCTGGGCCTCCGCATCCAAGTTGTCCCGCCTGGAGAACGGCCGCAGCCGCCCCGACCCGGACGACGTGGACGTGTTGCTGACGCTCTACGGCGCCGACGAGGAGCAGCGCGCGGAGCTGACCGGGATCACCCACGAGGCCGGCGACATGCGCGGCTGGCTGCGCAACTTCCCGGTGATGACCCAGCAGCAGCGCGCCTTCGCCGAACTGGAGGCGGGTTGCGCGGAGATCTCCGAGTACAACCCGGTGCTGGTGCCGGGGCTGTTGCAGACGCCCGGGTACGCCCGGCACCGGATCATGTCCGCCGCGCAGGTCGCCGCCGAGGCCGGCGACCCGGAGAGCGAGGATCCCGAGACCGAGGTACGCGCGCGGCAGGCCCGCCAGTCGCTGCTGACCCGCTCTCCCGAGGTGCCCCGCTACACGGCGGTGCTGGAGGAGGCCGCGCTCGGCCGGCGGGCCGGGCCGCCGGAGGTGCTGCACGAGCAGCTCGTCCACCTGTGCGAGATGGCGCTGCTGCCGAACGTGACGCTGCGTCTGCTGTTGCGGGACACCCGGGTCGGTGACTGGTACCTTCCGCCGACCGCGTTCTCGGTCTACCGGTTCGCCGATCCCCTCGATCCGGAGACACTCGCCATCGAAGGTGGGTTCACCGACGTCATGTCGACCGAGGTAAACACCCTAAATCGCTATAAAGTGGTGTTCGAGTGGCTATGCTCGTCGGCGCTCTCCGCATCGGACACCCTCTCCTGGTTGATCGAGGCGACGGGACGGCTGACCGGCACGGCAGTCGAGTCCACGGTGGCGTACGGGCCGGCAACGGCGCCGGCCCAGCGTCGCCGGGACTCGGGGCGCCTCACCACGGAACGGTGATCCGGCACGGACACCGCCCGCGCTCCGGCGTCGCTCGGTCCCATCGGAGCACCTCACCAGGAGCAAGCACCATGAACGAGATCCACACCAGCACGACCGCCCTCTCGGGACGGCTCGCCGGCGCCGCCTGGCGCAAGAGCACCCGCAGCCAGACCTCCAACTGCGTGGAGGTCGCGCCGCTCGGCTCCGGGCCGGCCACAGTGGCGCTGCGGGACAGCAAGGATCCGAGCGGAGCGGTCCTGCTGTTCGACCGGGCCGGCTGGCTCGGCTTCCTCGCCGGAACGAAGAACGGTCAGTTCGATCTGGACTGATCCGGCGAACCACCGGGGGGCCGTCGGCGCGAGCCGGCGGCCCCCCGCGCGTCCATCCCCGACAACGGTGCTGACCTGGGATCCTCCGATCGGTCGAGCTGGCGCGTTCCCCTTGCCGGGCGGACACATCGGCGTAACATGACGCGGGAGTGACGTGGAAGTTCCAGCGTGTAACCGCCGATTGTCCGGGGGACACCATGCGGTTCCTGATCGTCCGCACCGAGATCCGTACCGCCGCCGACGCCGACATCGCCGCCGCCTGGGCGGGCGGGAGTCGCCTGCGTGACGAGACGAGCACGCCGGAGCCCCGCCGCCAGGTCGTCCACGCCGAGGACCGGGACGCCGCACTCCTGCTCGCCCGCGCACTGTCCGCAGTCGGGGCCGTGCGCGCGGGCCGGCACCGGGTCAAGGTGCTGCCGATCGAGGAACCCGCCCCCGGGCACCCGTACCGCTGGGACGGTGGATGACCGGACGCTGACGTCCGTCGTGGCCGGACCGGCCTCCCCCGCCGCTTTCCCGCCTCACCCGGCCACGACGGAACGTGTTCCCGGCCCGCGGCCGTCGCGGCAACGACGGTCCGGGTCGGGGCCGCGTCCACCCGCGGCCGGTCAGCCGGTCAGCAGTGGCCGTCGAGCCAGCGGTGCACCAGGAACAACGCGATCGAGGACGGCGGCGGCAGGACCAGCCGGTCTCCCCCGCCCACCGGCACCGGCTCGTCCGCGAGCGCCGCCCCGATCTCCCGGCGGGTGAACCAGCGGGCGTGCGCGATCTCGGCCAGGTCGACCCGGATCGGCGCGTCCGCGTCGGCGCGGGCCAGGAAGCCGAGCATCAGCGAGCCGGGGAACGGCCAGGACTGGCTGCCCACGTACACGATCTCCTCGACCGGGACGCCCACCTCCTCGCGGACCTCGCGCAGCACGGCGGCCTCGGCCGACTCGCCGGGCTCGACGTATCCGGCCAGGCAGGAGTAGCGGCGCTGTCCCGGGGTGCGCGGCCAGGCCGCGTTGTTGCCGAGCAGGCAGCGGCCGTCCGGGCCGTCCACGCCGTCGTGCACCAGCACGATCATCGCCGGGTCGGTACGCGGCCAGACCCGGTCGCCGTCCGGGTCGATCCGCGACCAGCCGGCCTCGTCGGCGCTCGTCGGCTTGCCCGTCGTCGACGAGTACCCGTGCCGCAGGTGCCAGTTGAGCAGCGCCAGCGCGGTGGTGAACAGGCCCGCGTCCCGGTCGGTCATCAGGTGGCCGACCTCGCGCAGGTGGACCGGACGGGTGTCCGGCAGCGCCGGCAGCGGCCCGTCCACCGCGAACACGGGTACGCCGTCCGGCTCGACGCCGAGGAACATCGGTACCGACCGGGGCACCTCGGGCAGCTCACCGGGGCCGACCAGGACCAGCTCCGGCGGGTTCGCCGCGCCGCGGACCAGCGCCCGCCCCTCGGCGGTCGAGTCCAGCACCAGCACCCGGGCCCGTTCCCACGCCTCGGTCAGCCAGCCCGGATCGGTACGCCGGTGCGCGGCCCGGTCGAGCGTCGACCGGGCCAGCGGCGGGGCGGACTCGCCGCTCATGCGGATTCCGTACGCACCGGTGTCAGCGCGGCGAGCGAGTCGGCCACCCGCTCGGCGTCGCCGAGCACGACGGTGACCGCGCGCGCCGGGGCCAGGTAGCGGGCGGCCACCTCGGCCACGTCGTCCACCGTCGCGGCGGCCAGCCGGGCGGCGTGCTCGGCGAGGAAGTCCAGCCGCAGCCCGTTGCCCGCGTACGCGCTGGTCAGCGACGCGAGACCGGCCTGGGTGGACATGCCGAGCTGGAGCGTGCCGAGCGCGTACTGGCGGGCCTGCTCCAGCTCGTCGGCCTTCGGCGGCACCGTCGCCAGGCGGCCCAGCTCGTAGTTCGTCTCCACCAGTGCCGCCGCGGTGACCTCGGTGGCCACCTCGGCGCCGGCGACGAGCAGCGAACCGGCCACCGAGTGCTCGACGAGCGAGTGCGGCCCGTACGTGTAGCCCTTGTCCTCGCGGATGTTCTCCACCCAGCGGGAGGAGAAGTAGCCGCCGAAGATCAGGTTGGCGAGCTGCAACGCGGCGTGGTCCGGGTGGGTACGCGGCACCGCGGGGAGCGCGAGGCGTACCGACGACTGCACCGAGCCGGGCCGGTCGACCAGCAGCAGCGGCCCGGGCTCCAGCGGCGGCGCGGGAGGCAGCTCGGCGACGTGGCCGTCACCGCGCCACCCGGACAGCGCCTGCTCGGCCGCGTCCAGCGCCCGGTCCGGGGCCACGTCGCCGACGAGCACCAGGACCGCGCCGGCCGGATGCACCCGCTCGGCGTGCAGCCGGCGCAACGCGGCCGGGCGGACCGCCCGGACCTGGTCCGGGTCGGGCGTCTGCACCGCGTACGGGTGCCGCCCGTACACCCGCTTGAGCAGCGCGGTGCGGGCCAGGTGGGACGGCTGGCTCTGGGCGACCTGGATGCGGTCGACCAGCCGGTCCCGCTCGGTCTCCACCCAGTCCGCCGGGTAGGTGGCCCCGGTGAGCACCTCGGCGAGCAGCTCCAGCATCCGGTCCAGGCCGGTGACCAGGCCCGCGCCGGAGAGCATCAGCCGGTCCGGGTCGAGACCGGCGGTCAGCCCGCCGCCGACCTTCTGCAGCTCGGCGGCCAGCTCGGTGGCACTGTGCGCCTCGGTGCCGGAGAGCATGGTCTGCGCCAGCATCGCGCCGCGGGCCAGGTGGGTACGCCCGAACGGCATCCACAGTCGCAGCTCGACGAGCGGTACGGCGGAGCGGCGCACCGCGATCACGGTGAGGCCGTTGCCCAGCGTGCGCTCGGCCTGCTTGGGCACCTTGAGGCGGCGGTTCGGGCCGAGTGCCGGCAGCGGCCGGACGGTGGTGGCAGCGGTGGTGGCGGTGGCAGTCATCGGGCTCCTCCGGCGACGACCTCGACGGACGCGCGGCGCTCGGGCAGCAAGGTGGCGGCGGCGGCGCGGACCTGCTCCTCGGTCACCTCGCCGACCAGCCGGGGCAGGTCGTTGAGCAGGCCGGGTTCGCCGCGCTGCTGTTCCAGCACCGCCATCCGCAACGCGCGGCCGAGCACCGCGTCCGTGTCGCGCAGCAGGTGGGTGGCCATCCGGGCCTGGGTACGCGCCAGCTCCCCCTCGGTCAGCCCGTCGGCCGCCAGCCGGTCCAGTTCCTCGTCGATCGTGCGCAGCACCTTGTCCACGTCGCCGCCGGGCGGCAGGTGCGCCTGGAGCAGCAGCGCGGTGGGGTCGCGCACGTCGAACGGGTCGCCCATGAAGCCGAGGTACCCGCCGAGGCTGGTGACCGACCGGTCGCGCTGCACCAGCCGCTCGACCAGCCGGGAGGCGTCGCCGTCGGTGAGCACCTCGGCCAGCACCACGTACGGCAGGTAACCGGCGAAGTCGCTGATCGGGTCGGGCACCCGCCAGGCGCCGGCCACCGCGGGGAGCGGGGCCAGCGCGTCGGTGTACGTGCTGCGCCGCTCGGCGGTCAGGTCGGGCTCGGCGAAGTCGGGCCGCTGCGGGGCGGGCCGGGCCGGCACGTCCCCGAAGTGCCGCTCGATGAGCGTGGTCGCCTCGGCCACGTCGATGTCGCCGCTGACCGCGAGCACCGCGTTGCCGCTGGCGTAGTAGCGGCGGAAGAAGTCGGCGGCGTCGGCGACGGTGGCCGACTCCAGGTCGACGAAGGAGCCGTAGCCGTCGTGCGCGTTGGGGAAGGTGTCGAACATCACCGGGGGCAGCGTCAGCCAGGGGAACCCGCCGTACGGCCGGTTCAGCACGTTGACCCGGATCTCCTCCTTGACCACGTCGACCTGGTTGCGCAGGTTCTCCTCGGTCAGCCGGGGGCCGCGCATCCGGTCGGCCTCCAGGAACAGCGCCCGTTCCAGGGCGTTGGCGGGCAGCGTCTCGAAGTAGTCGGTGTAGTCCAGGTGGGTGGAGCCGTTGAACGTCCCGCCCGCGCCCTGGACGTGCCGGAAGTGGGCCAGCTTCTCCAGGTTCTCCGAGCCCTGGAACATCAGGTGCTCGAAGAGGTGGGCGAACCCGGTGCGTCCCTCGGGCTCGGAGCGGATGCCGACGTCGTAGACCACAGCCACCCCGATGACCGGGGCGCTGCGGTCCGGCGTGAGCACCACGCGCAGGCCGTTGTCGAGGGTGAACCGTTCGACCGGGTACTTCGTCGCTGGGATCTTCGCTATCCGCGTCGGCACGAGATCGACACTAGCGCCTCGGTACCGGCTCTACCGGCGGTGTGCCCTGGCCGAACGGTGGACTGTCGCGGGACGGGTCTTGACGCCGACGGTCACTTGCCCCAGTCTTCCTACCAACTAAATAGGAATACTGCGGATTGGACATTCGATGAGAGGGCTTCCCCTGCGCCGCCTGGTCACCCTGGCGACCCTGGCCGCGGTCGGCGCGGCCACGCTCGGCACCACCGCCGCCTGCGGCGAGGACAGCGACGCCGCCGGCGACTCCGGCCCGGTGACGCTGCGCCTGGGCTACTTCCCCAACATCACCCACGCGCCCGCCGTGGTCGGCGTGGAGAAGGGGATCTTCAAGGAGAAGCTGGGCGGCGACGTCACGCTGGAGACGAAGACCTTCAACGCCGGCCCGGCCGCCATCGAGGCCGTCTTCTCCGGCGCGCTGGACGCCACGTACATCGGCCCGAACCCGACCGTGAACGCCTTCTCCAAGTCCAAGGGCGAGGCGGTCCGGGTCGTCTCCGGCGCCGCGTCCGGCGGCGTCGCGCTCGTGGTCAAGCCCGGCATCACCTCGGTGGAGCAGCTGCGCGGCAAGAAGATCGCCACCCCGCAGCTCGGCAACACCCAGGACGTCGCGCTGCGCTACTGGCTCAAGGAGAAGGGCCTGGAGACCACCAAGGAGGGCGGCGGCGACGTCAAGGTCGTGCCGCAGGAGAACGCGCAGACGATCGAGACGTTCGGCAGCGGGGCCATCGACGGCGCCTGGGTGCCGGAGCCGTTCGTCTCCCGCCTGGTCAACGCCGGCGGCAAGGTGCTCGTCGACGAGCGCGACCTCTGGCCGGACAAGAAGTTCGTCATCACCAACCTGCTGGTCAGCACCAAGTTCCTCAAGGCTCACCCGGACGTGGTGAAGAAGCTGGTCGAGGGTCAGGTCGCGGCGAACGAATTCGTCAACACCAAGCCGGACGAGGCGCAGCAGGCCATCTCCGACCACATCGGCAAGATCACCGGCAAGCCGCTGGACCTCAAGCTGATCAAGCAGGCCTGGCCGACGCTGGAGTTCACCAACGACCCGATCCCGTCGTCGCTGAAGACCGGCCTGGACCACGCGGTCGCGGTCGGGCTCACCCAGCCGGTCGACCTGAACGGCCTCTACGACCTGAAGTACCTCAACGAGGTGCTCGAGGCGCAGGGCAAGGCCGAGGTCAGCCAGCCGTGACGTCGGCCAGCACGACCCCGCGCAGCGCGACCGGCTCGGTCGCGCTGCGCGGCGTGACCAAGGTGTACGGCCAGGGCGAGCAGGCGGTCCTGGCGCTGGACGGGCTGTCGCTGGACGTCGCTCCGGGCGAGTTCGTCTGCATGGTCGGCGCGTCCGGCTGCGGCAAGAGCACGCTGCTCAACCTGGTCGCCGGCCTGGACCGGGCCAGCGGCGGCGCGATCGAGCTGGGCGAGGGCGTCAACCCGGGACTGATGTTCCAGGAGCCGGCACTGTTCCCGTGGCTGACCGTCGAGGGCAACGTCGAGGTGCCGCTGAAGCTGCGCGGACTCCCCCGCGACCAGCGCAAGGAGCGGGTGGCCGAGCTGCTGCGCACGGTCCACCTGTCCGAGTTCGGCCGCAAGCGGCCGCACCAGCTCTCCGGCGGCATGCGGCAGCGGGTCGCGCTGGCCCGCACGCTCGCGCTGGAGACGCCGGTGCTGCTGATGGACGAGCCGTTCGGCGCGCTGGACGCGATGACCCGCGACATCCTGCACGACGAGCTGGAGCGGATCTGGACCGAGCGCAAGCTCACCGTCCTGTTCGTCACGCACAACGTCCGCGAGGCGGCCCGGCTCGCCGACCGCATCGTGCTGCTGTCCAGCCGGCCCGGCCGGATCATCTACTCCACCGAGGTCGCCGTGCCGCGCCCCCGGCGGATCGACTCGCCGGAGGTCTCGGCCATCGCCGCCGAGGTCACCGACCGGCTGCGCAAGGAGGTGGGCCGGCATGGCCAGTGACACCCTCACCGGGTCGGCGCGTACCGACGCGGAGATCTCCGGCCTCGACGCGCTGGAGATCGCCGGCCGGGAGAAGGGAACGTCCCGGGTACGCCGCCTGTGGTCGGCCACCTGGCCCAAGTTCGCCGCGCTCGCGCTCGCGGTGGCGATCTGGCAGGCGGTGGTCTGGTCCGGCTGGAAGGAGCCGTGGGCGCTGCCCGGCCCGGCAGTGGTCTTCGGCGATCTCGGGGAGTACCTGCTCAGCTCGGCGCTCTGGGACGGCCTGGCCACCACCGCCCGCCGTGCGGCGGTCGGATTCGCCGCAGCGGTCGCGGCCGGCCTGCTGCTCGGCCTCGGGGTGGCCCGGGTCAAGGTGCTCCGGGCCGCGCTCGGCTCGATGATCACCGCGTTGCAGACCATGCCGTCGATCGCCTGGTTCCCGCTGGCCATCCTGCTGTTCCAGCTCAGCGAGCAGGCGATCTTCTTCGTGGTGGTGCTCGGCGCCGCGCCGTCGGTCGCCAACGGCGTCATCCACGGCGTGGACTACGTGCCGCCGCTACTGGTCCGCGCCGGCCGCAACCTCGGCGCGCGCGGGCTCAACCTCTACCGGTACGTGATCGCCCCGGCCGCGCTCCCCGCCATCGTGGCCGGGCTCAAGCAGGGCTGGGCGTTCGCCTGGCGCAGCCTGATGGCCGGTGAGCTGCTGGTGGTGATCGCCACCCGCACCTCGATCGGCGCGCAGCTCACCTACGCGCGCGAGCTGAGCGAGGCGCCACGCCTGATGGCCATCATGATCGTCATTCTGGTGGTGGGCCTGCTGGTGGACACCGCGTTCGGGGCCGCCGACAAGGCGATCCGCCGCCGCTGGGGCGTGCTGGACCAGGCCGGCAACTGACGTCGTGTACATCTCCGCGCGCGCCGACTACGCGCTCCGGGCCATGCTCGCCGTCGCCGACGCCGCCGGGACCACCGGCGACCCGGCGGCCGGCGGCGAGCTGGTCAAGGCGGCGAGCCTGGCCGAGAGCCAGGACATCCCGCTCAGCTTCCTCCAGGGGATCCTGCTCGACCTGCGGCGGGCGGGACTGCTGCACAGCCATCGCGGCACCGAGGGCGGGTACGCGCTGACCCGACCGCCGGACGAGATCAGCGTGGGTGACGTGCTGCGCGCGGTGGGCGGCGCGATCACCAGCATCCGGGGCATCCCCGCCGACCGGGCCGGCTACCACGGCGTGGCAACCGGCCTGCGGGACGTTTGGCTCGCGGTGGACGGCGCGATCGCCCTGGTCGTGGACCGGACCACGCTCGCCGACCTGCTGAGCGACCGGGCCACGGCACCCTGACGCGCGGGCTCGAGGCCACCCGGCCGCCCCCTGCCCGGCCGGAGAAGGCATGGCTCTCGATCGATATGACTCTCGGGCATATTCATGCCTGAGAGTCATATCGGTTTTCGGGCATCACCCCTGGGCAGCCGCTACGGAGCGTGCGGCGCGCTCATTCCGGGGGTGAAGCTGCGGGCCGCGCCCCGGTCCTGCGGGGGACCGTCGTCGGATGGTTGCCACGGCCCGAACGCGGCCACCGCGGCGAGCGCCAGGCCGGCGCCCGCCACCGCGAGCACCAGCAGCACTTCCCGCGCTCCGCCTGAGCCGGCGTCCTCCGCCATGACCGCTCCCTCCGCGTCCGGCCGACCCCCCGACCGGTCCCCCGCGCGACAGCATCACCGTCACGCGGCGGTCGCACAGTCGGGCAGCCGACCCGACATCGACTGATTCCCGACTCAGGACCGGGCGGGCGCGGGACTGCGGTCAGCGGCGGCGCGGGCGCCGGCGGGGACGGGTCGCCGGGGCGGGGTGCGCGGCGGCGGGCGCGGTGATGGTCACCGGGACGCCGGACGGCTCCCGGGCGCCGGTGAGCCGGCTCAGCTCGCTGTCGCCGGGGCGTACCCGCGTGGTCTTGGGGTTGATGCCCGCGGTGCTCATCAGCCGGGCGACGTCGCGGCGCTGGTCCGGCAGGACGAGCGTGACCACGGTGCCCGACTCCCCGGCCCGCGCGGTCCGGCCGCCCCGGTGCAGGTAGTCCTTGGCCTCGGTGGGCGGATCGGCGTTGACGACCAGGTCCAGCCCGTCGACGTGGATGCCCCGGGCCGCCACGTCGGTGGCCACCAGCGCGCTGACCTGGCCGGTGCGGAACTGCTCCAGGATCCGGGTGCGCTGCGGCTGGGACTTGCCGCCGTGCAGCGCCGCCGCGCGTACGCCCTTGGCGAGCAGCTGGCGGGCCACCCGGTCGGCGCGGTGCTTGGTGGCGATGAACACGATGGTGCGGCCCTCGCGGGCGGCGATGTGCGCCAGCGCGTCCGGCTTGTCCTCCGCCTCCAGGTGCAGCACGTGGTGCGTCATCGCGGTGACGGTGGCGGTGCCCGGGTCGACGGAGTGCGTCACCGGGTCGGCCAGGAACCGGCGGACCAGCCGGTCCACGCCCCGGTCCAGGGTGGCCGAGAAGAGCATCCGCTGGCCACCGGGGGCGACCTGCTCCAGCAGCTTCGTCACCTGCGGCAGGAAGCCCATGTCGGCCATCTGGTCGGCCTCGTCCAGCACGGTGATGGTCACCTGGTCCAGCCGGGCGTCACCCCGGTCGATCAGGTCGTGCAGCCGGCCCGGCGTGGCCACCAGCACCTCGGCGCCGGCGCGCAGCGCGGCCGCCTGGCGGGTCAGCGAGAGGCCGCCGACAACTGTGGCGCAGCGCAGGCCGAGCGCGGCGGCGTACGGGGCGAGCGCTTCGGTGACCTGCGCGGCCAGTTCCCGGGTGGGTACGAGCACCAGCGCGAGCGGGCGGCCCGGGCGGGCCCGGCGGCCGGCCGTACGGTGCAGCAGCGGCAGCCCGAACGCGAGCGTCTTGCCGGAACCGGTCCGGCCCCGGCCGAGCACGTCACGGCCGGCCAGCGAGTCCGGGATCGTGGCGGCCTGGATCGGGAACGGCGCGGAGATGCCCTGTGCGGCCAGCTCGGAGACGAGCGCCGGAGCCAGGCCGGTGGCGGCGAACGTGGGCAGGGTCGTGGTCATGCGGAAAGCCTTCCTCGACGCGGCACGTGTCGAGGAAGGGCGCCGGAAGACGGCGCGTCACCGGCATCACCGGTGGTCACAAGCACGAACCGAAGGGACGGGCCGGCCCGGCAGAGGCGGGCCGGCCCGTGCACCACGCCCGAGAGGGCGCGATGGTGGTACCGGTTGATCCGGAGATCAGAGCGGGCGGATGTTCTCCGCCTGCGGGCCCTTCTGGCCCTGGGTCACCTCGAACTCGACCCGCTGGTTCTCGTCCAGGCTCCGGTAGCCGGAGGTCTGGATCGCCGAGAAGTGGGCGAAGACGTCGGCGCCGCCGTCGTCCGGGGTGATGAAGCCGAAGCCCTTGTCAGCGTTGAACCACTTGACGGTGCCAATTGCCATGTGTTTCGTCTCCTTGACGGAACGGTCGGCCCGCACGTGTTGCGTGCCGGAGAGGAGCACCCCGCGCGTGGAATACGCGGCGTGCCTGTCGCTGCTGGTCGCCCCGCCCGGAGAACTCCGGACACAACAAAGAGCGCCTGGGGCCACAATCCGCCAGGCGCACACAGAGTCTCTGGAAACCAAAACTGCAACCACGTCAACGTATCACGGATTCGTGCGCTCCGGGAGATCCCCCGGGATTTCCGGCACGGCGGCCACCATCGCGGCCAGCCCCGCCGCGTCGAGCAGGTCGGCCGGGCGGACGGTCGCGGAGTCCCGCACGTAGTGGAACGCGGCGCCGACCCGCTCCACCGGCACCCCGGCCAGCTCCGCCCAGGCCAGCCGGTAGACCGCCAGCTGCACCGCCGCCGCGTCGGCCTCCCGGCCGGCCGGCTGCCGCCCGGTCTTCCAGTCGACCACGTCGTAGCGCCCGCCCGGGCGGGCGAACACGGCGTCCATCCGCCCCCTGACCACCACCCCGGCGATGACAGTGGCGAACGGCACCTCCACCTCCACCGGCACCCGGTCGGCCCATTCGCCGGCCAGGAAACGCTCCTGCAACTCGGCCAGCGCCTCGTCCGGGGCCGCGTCCTCGTCCGCCGCGCCGGGCAGCTCGTCCACGTCGAGCAGCCGGTCGGCGCCGAAGCGCTGCTCCAGCCAGGCGTGGAACGCGGTGCCGCGCCGGGCGTACGGGTTCGGCTCGGCCGGCATCGGGCGGCGCAGCGTACGGGCCAGCGCCTCGGGGTCGCGGCGCAACGCCACGAGCTGGGTCACCGAGAGCTGGCCGGGCAACTCGACCTCGACCGCCTCGGCCTGCCGGGCCAGCTCCGCCCGCTCGGCGAGCAGGAGATCGGCCTCGCGCCGCCAGCGCGCCACCTCGGCGTCCTCCGCCGCTCCGGTGGTGGCGAGCAGGGCCGCTTCCCGACGGGCGGTCTCCGGGTCGGCCAGGTGGCGGCGGACCAGCGCCGCCGCCTCGGTGAGCGCCGGTCGGCGGGCGCCCAGCGGGTCGGCCGGCCACTCGGCCCGCAGCACCGTCTCGGTGGTCGGATTCACCGCGTCGCCGGCCGGCTCGGGCGTCCACGCGTCCACCACGTGCCCGTCCGGGTCGGCCAGGCAGGCGTCGTGCACCTCGCGCAGGAACACCGACGGGCCGCGGAACCGCTTGGTCCCCTCCCCCCACCAGTAGCCGGAGCAGAGCAGCAGCCGGCGGGGGCGGGTCACCGCCACGTACGCGAGCCGGCGCTCCTCCCGCTCGTCGTGCGCCCGCCAGGCGTCGGTGAAGTCGGTGAGCGCCCGGGCCACGCCGCGCTGGTCCTCCGCCTCCGGCAGGGCCAGTTCGGGCAGCCCGTCCGCGTCGCCGCGCAACGGGAACGGCAGCACGCCCAGCCCGCCCAGCCAGTGGTCGGAGTTGCGGACCGGCCCCGGCCAGACGCCCCGGGTCATCCCGGCCACCGCCACCACGTCCCACTCCAGGCCCTTCGCGGCGTGCGCGGTGAGCACCTGCACCGCACCGGCCACCACCTCGACCTCGCCGGGCGCCAGCCCGCGCTCCTCGTCCTCCGCGGCGGCCAGGTAGGCGAGGAAACCGGCCAGCGTGGCGCCGGGCGTCTCGCCGCTGAACCGGGCCGCCACGTCGCCGAGCGCGTCCAGGTGGGCGCGGGCCAGCCCGGCGTCGCCCGCGCCGTCCCGGCCGGCCCGGACCGCGACCTCCACGTCGAGCCCGATGGTCCGCTCGATGTCCGCGATCAGCTCCGGCAGCGACTGGTCCAGCCGGTAGCGCAGCAGCGCCAGCTCCATCCCGTACGAGCGCAGCCGCGCGTAGCCCTCGGCCGAGTACGCCTGCGCCGGCCCCGGATCGGCCAGCGCCTCCACGAGCGTCGCCTCGTCCAGCGCGTCCACGGTGATCTCCGGGCCCTCGTCGCCGGTCAGCTCCCGGCGGCTGCGGGCGATGGCGCGGGCGCGGCGGTGCAGGGCCACCAGGTCACGCGGGCCGATCCGCCAGCGCGCGCCGGTCAGCAGCCGCAGCAGCGCCGCCCCGTCGGTCGGGTCGGCGAGCACGCGCAGCGTGCACACCACGTCCCGTACCTCCGGGGTGTCCAGCAACCCGCCCAGGCCGACCACGTCGACCGGCAGTCCGCGGGCGCGCAACGCCGCCTCGATCGCCGGGATCTGGCTGCGCAGCCGCACCAGCACCGCCGTGGTCGGGCGACGGTCGGCGGGGATGTGCTCGGGCAGCGCGCCGGGCATCCCGGCCGCGCCCCGCCAGGCCGCCAGCACGCTGTCCGCGATCCAGTCGGCCTCGTCGGCGTACGTCTCCAGCAGCGCGCAGTGCACGGTGCCGCCGGCCTGCCCGCCCGGGGTGCGGTGCGGGATCGGGTCGCGGACGCTGAGCGCGGCGTGCAGTTCCGGCACCCGCGCGCCGGCCGCCCGCAGCGGCACCGAGAGCGTGTTGGCCACGCCGAGGATCTCCGGCCGGTTGCGCCAGCTCGTGGTCAGGCTCAGCACGTCGGCGGGGCTGCCGTCGGTCCGCGCGAACTCGGTGGGGAACCGGTCGAGCGTGCCGGCGCTGGCGCCGCGCCAGCCGTAGATGGACTGGCACGGGTCGCCGACGGCGGTGACCGGGTGGCCGCCGCCGAACAGCGCGTTCAGCAGCACCACCTGGGCGTGGCTGGTGTCCTGGTACTCGTCGAGCAGCACCACCCGGAACCGGTCCCGCTCGATCACGCCGACGCCGGGGTGGTCGCGGGCCACCCGGGCCGCGCGGGCGAGCTGGTCGGCGAAGTCCATCGCCTCGAAGTCGTCCTTGCGCCGGGCGTACGCGCGCACCAGCGGCAGCAGCTTCAGCCGGGTCCGCTGGAGCTGGAGCGCCTTGCGGACGTCGGCGTAGACGCGGCCGGGCCGGGACTGCACGTCGGCGAAGAACCGGCCGGTCCAGGCGGCCAGCTCGTCCGGGTCGACCAGGTGCTCGTCCAGCTCACCGGCGAGCGCCAGCACGGCGTCGGTGATGGTCGACGGCATCCGGTCCACCTCGGACATGTCGCCGTCGTAGTTGCGCACCAGCAGGTCGACCAACTGCCAGCGGGACGCCTCGGTGAGCAGCCGGGTGGTCGGCTCGTACCCGGCGCGCAACCCGTGCTCGGTGACGATCCGCCCGGCGTACGAGTGGTAGGTCGACACGGTCGGCTCGCCGGCCAGCGGGTCGTCGTGCGGATCCCGCCCCTGCCGGCCGAGCCGCCGGATGAGCTGGTCGAGGCGGGTCCGGACCCGGTGCGCCAGCTCACCTGCCGCCTTACGGGTGAAGGTGAGGCCGAGGATGTGCTCAGGGCGTACGTAGGAGTTGGCCACCAGCCACATCACCCGCGCGGCCATCGTCTCGGTCTTTCCCGAGCCGGCGCCCGCGACCACCAGCAGCGGTTCCACCGGCGCGGCGATGATCGCGGCCTGCTCCCGGGTGGGCGCGGGCAGCCGCAGCAGCCGGGCCAGCTCGACCGGTGTGTAGCGCGGCCCGGCGTCGGCGGCGCGCGGCGCGGGCGTGGCGGAGGCGCCGAACAGCGCCGGCTGAACAGTCACGGTGCCGTCCTTGTTCGCGACTGCGGGGCTCGCAAAACCGGCTCACTCCTCGCGCTCACGGCTGATTCTCCGGTGGTGGCTCGACCACCTGGCGGCCCTGGCCGGAGACCGGGCAGCTGGTGCGTACCGGGCAGACCCGGCACTTGGAGTTCGCCACGGCGGCGAACGTGGACGCGGCCATCGTGTCCGCGGTACGGCGCACCAGCGCGGTGGCCCACCCGGCCTCCGGCCCCTCCCCGGCCGCGGCCTGGGTCTGCTCCTTGGCGTCCCGCGCGCCGGTGCCGAGCTGCACCAGCGCGGCCCCGCCCGGTTCCTCGCCGAACTCGGCGAACCCGCCCGCCTCCACCGCCGCCTGGTACGCACCGAGCTGCGGATGCTCGGCCACCTCCCGCTCGGTGACCGCCGTCGACTTGCCGGTCTTCAGGTCGATCACCACGAGCCGCCCCTCGGCGTCGACCTCCAGCCGGTCGACCCGGCCGGTCAGCTCGATCGGGCGGGCCGGGTCGTCGAGGCGGACCGCGAACTCGTGCTCGATCGCGAGCAGCCGCCGCGGGTTGCCGGCCAGCCAGCGCAGCAGCTTGTCCACCATCGCCTCGGCGCGCTGCCGCTCCGGGCCGGCCATCCACCGGGCGGCCAGCTCGATCGCGTCGAACCGCGCGGCCACGTACTCCAGCAACGCCTCCCGGTCGACGCTGGCGTCCTCCGCGAGCATCGCGGCGGCGTGCACCAGGTTGCCGACGCCCTGCGCGGCGCTCGCCGGCCCGCTGCCGCCGTGCCGTTCCAGCAGCCAGCGCAGGCTGCACCGCAACGCGCTCTCCATGGCCGACGGGGTGACCCGCACCGGCTCGCCCTCGTCGACCAGCGGCCGGTCGTCGGACAGGCCGCGCAACCCCCACCAGTCGTCCGGGTGCGCGCCGGGCACCCCGGCGGCGGCCAGCCGCGCCAGCTCACCCGCCGCCGCGTGCCGCCGGATGATCGGCGTCGCCGGGTCGGTGACGGCGGTACGCAGTTCCGCCACCAACGCGGACAGGGTGAGCCCACGCGGCGGCAGGGTGACCGGGAGCGCCGCGGGTGGCCCGTCCTGCGGATGCTCGTCCCCGTGCGGCACCGGCCCGTCCGCGGCTCGCCCGCGCGTGGCCTGGGCTGCCGGGCCGTTTCCGGCCGGGCCGCTCGGAGCCGGACCCGTCGGAGCCGGACCGTTCTGGTTCGGGCCGCTCGGAGCCGGGCCGGTCGGCGCGGGGCCGGTCGGCGCGGGGCCGGTTCCGCCGGTGGCGGGTGGGCCGGCGGCGGCGAGTTCGTGCAGGAATCGGCTCGGCTGCTCCTCGTGGTCGTCCCCGCCGACGGCGGCGGACGCGACAGCGGTGACCAGCAGCCGCCGCCGCGCCCGGCTGATCGCGACGTGGAACAGCCGCCGCTCCTCGTCCAGCAGCGCGGAGGTCTGCCCGACCAGGCTGGCCCGCAGCCCGGCACCGTCGGCGCGGCCGGCGAGCACGTCGACGAGCCGCTCCGAGCCGAGCAGGCTGCCGCGCAGGCGCAGGTCCGGCCAGACGCCCTCCTGCACCCCGGCCACCGCCACCAGATCCCACTCCAGGCCCTTGGCGGCGTGCGCGGTGAGCAGGCGTACCGCGTCACCCCGGTCGGCGGCGGCGGCGAGCGTGTCGGCGGGCAGCTCCTGCCCGAGGACGTGGTCGAGGAACACCTCGGTACGCGCGCCGGGCAACCGGTCGGTGAACCGGGCCGCCGCGTCGAAGAGGACGAGGACCGCGTCGAGGTCACGGTCGGCGGCCTCGGCCCGCCAGCGCTGGGCGGTCTCGTGCTCGCCGGTGGCCGCACGCCCCCGGGTGATCGCCCCGGCCCAGCGTTCGGCCAGCCCGCTCTCCCGCCACACCGCCCAGAGCACGTCCTCGACTGTGGCGCCGGGCCGGCCGGCCGTCTCCCGGGCGGTCGCGAGCAGGTGCGCCACGGCCTGCGCGGGTGCCGCCCAGCGACGCTCGATGGTGGCCAGTTCGGCCGGATCGCGCAGTGCCTCCACCAGCAGCTCGCCGGAGGGACGGCGGTCGCCGCCGGCCAGCGCCAGCGCCCGCAACCCCTGGCGTAGTCGCCGTTCGGCCAGCGGGTCGGCGCCGCCCAGCGGCGAGTGCAGCAACGCGACCGCCGCCTCCTCGTCCAGCCGGTCGGGTTCGAGCGCGCAGCGCAGCAGGAGCAGCAGCGGGGCGACCGCCGGCTGGAGGTGCAGCGGCAGGTCCTCGCCGTGCACGACGGTCGGCACGCCGGCCGTGTGCAGCGCGCGCCGCAGCGACGGCAGTTGCCGGCCGGTGGAGCGGACCAGCACCGCCATCCGGGACCAGGGCACGCCGTCGAGCAGGTGCGCCTCCCGCAGTGCGTGCGCCAGCCAGGCCGACTCGCTGGTGGCGGACCGGAACGTCCGTACCTCCACCGATCCGGCGGGCGCGCCGGGAAGCGGGCGCAGCCGCCGGTGCGCCGCCGGGCCGCGCAGCCGGCGGGCCAGCCGGGCGGTGGCCGCCAGCAGTTCCGGCCCGGCCCGGTACGAGGTGGTCAGCGTGACCTGCGCGGCCGGGGCACCGGAGGCGGTCCGGAAGCGGTGCGGGAACGTGGTGACGCCCGCCGGGTCGGCGCCGCGGAACGCGTACGTGGACGAGTCCGGGTCGGCGAACGCCACCAGGGAACGCCCGCCTCCGGCCACCACGGCGAGCAGGTCGAGCTGGGCCGGGTCGGTGTCGGCCAGCTCGTCGACGTACACGTGGGACAGCCGACGGCGCTCGGCGGCGAGCAGCTCGGGATCGTCGAGCAGCATGCCGGTGGCGGCGCGCACCAGCTCGGCCGGGTCGTACGCGACCGAGCCACGGTTGCTCACGTCACGCAGAGCGAGTACGGCGACGTACTCCCGCAGGAAGCGCGCGGCGGCCGGCCAGTCGGCGCGGCCCAGCTTCTCGCCCAGCCGGGCCAGCTCGACCGGGCCGACGCCGCGCTCCGCGGCACGCATCAGCAGGTCGCGGAGCTGCTGGGCGAACGCCCGGGTCCGCAGCGCCGGGCGCAGATCCTCCGGCCAGCCGACCGGGTCGTCGCCGGGCTCCTCCCCCACCACGTCGAGCAGCTCACGGATGATCAGATCCTGTTCCGGGCCGGTGAGCAGCCGGGGCGAGGGCTCGCCGCGTTCGGCCGCCGCGCGGCGCAGCAGACCGAAGGCGTACGCCGGGAACGTGCGCACCAGCGGCTCGCGGACCACGCGGTGCCCGTCCCCGGCGATGCGCGCCTCGATCCGGTGGCGCAGCTCGGTGGCGCCGCGCCGGCCGAAGGTGAGCACGAGGATCCGCTCCGGGTCGACACCCTCGGCCACGCGGGCGGCGACCGCCTCGACGAGCGTCGCCGTCTTGCCGGTGCCGGGACCACCGACGACGAGCATCGGCCCGTCGGTGTGCGCGACCACCTCGGCCTGCACCGGATCGGCGTTCGTGCCCGCCCCGGCTGCGGCCGGCGACGGAGACGGCGTGGCGCTCTGCGGGTGCGCGGCATCGCCCGCCGACCCCCCGGATCGCGGCTCCACTTCGGCCGGCCCGCCGGGCCGACCCACCCCCTGCCCCGCCCCGGCGTCGTGGGTGACCCCCGCCTCCGCGCCGCCGGGCCGGCGCACCAACCGGTACGCCTGCATCACCGACATCCCACCACGCCGGTACGACACCCGGAAACCGACGTCCACCCCGCGCGCCGCAGCTCATCCGGCTGACGCGGCAACCGCACCCGCCGATGCCCGTCAACGGATGGCCAGGCGGCGGATGCCGAGGCAGCGCCCCGTCCGGAGCAGCCGGACCCATGCCGGCCGCGCCCACGATCAGCCCAGCCGGCACACGCCGACACGAACCGACGCCCCACCCACCCTCCGAGACAGGATTCCCACTTCCCGAGATCCGCTTAGATCTTGGTACGAAAGTGCCCCTATAGGGGCCATTTGCTACCAAGATCTGCCGGCGGGGCGACGCGGGGCGACGCGGGGCGACGCCGGGGCGACGCCGGGGCGGGGCGGGGTCAGGTGAGGCGGGCGTCGATGAGGTCCAGGGCGGCGGGGACGCTGTCGGCGACCATCAGCAGGTCCAGCGCGGCCGGCTTGAGGAACCGCTGTTCGCCGAGCCCGCGGATCCAGTCGAGCAGCGGCCGGTAGAACCCGTCCACGTCGACGATCACCATCGGCTTGGTGTGCAGGGCCAGGGTGGCGGTGGTCCAGACCTCGAACAGCTCGTCGAGCGTGCCGAGGCCGCCGGGCAGCGCGACGAACGCGTCGGACTTCTCGTCCATCAGCGTCTTGCGGCTGGCCAGGCTGTCGGTGACCAGCAGCTCGTCGGAGTCCAGGTCGGCGACCTCCAGGTCGACCAGGGACTGCGGGATGACGCCGACGGTGCGACCGCCGGCCGCCCGTGCGCCCTGCACCACGGCGCCCATCATGCCGACGCAGCCGCCGCCGCTGACCAGGGTGTGCCCGCGCCGGGCCAGTTCCTCACCGGTCTCGGTGGCGAGCGCCAGCCAGCGGGCGTCGAGGGTACGGGAGGACGCGCAGAAGACACAGACGTTGGCCACGGGGTCAGCTCCGTTCCGCCGGGCCCTCGGGGGCGGCCTCGGCGGCGGCGCGCTGGTCGGCGGCCACCCGGGCGACCGCCTCCTCGCGGACCGCCTCCTGCTCGGCGGAGAGCACGGCCTCGGCCTCCACGATGTGCCGTACCGCCTCGTTGACGTCGTCGGTGAGACAGATCAGGTCGAGGTCGGCCGGGCCGATCTTGCCCTCGGCGGCCATGGTGCCGCGCAGCCAGTCGAGCAGCCCGTGCCAGTAGTCGGTGCCCATCAGCACGACCGGGAAGCGGGTCACCTTGCCGGTCTGCACCAGGGTGAGCGCCTCGAACAACTCGTCCAGGGTGCCGAAGCCGCCGGGAAGCACCACGAACGCCTGGGCGTACTTGACGAACATGGTCTTGCGGGCGAAGAAGTAGCGGAAGTCGATGGCCAGGTCGACCCAGTCGTTGAGGCCCTGCTCGAACGGCAGCTCGATGCCGAGCCCGACGGAGAGCCCGCCGGCCTCACCGGCGCCCCGGTTGGCGGCCTCCATCACGCCGGGACCGCCCCCGGTGATCACCGCGTACCCGGCCCGGGCGAGGGCGCCGCCCAGTTCCTCGGCCATCCGGCACTCCGGGCTGTCCGGCTTGCTGCGGGCGGAGCCGAAGACGCTCACCGCCGGGGGCAGGTCGGCGAGGGTGTCGAAGCCCTCGACGAACTCGGAGAGGATCCGCAGCGCGCGCCAGGCGTCCTTGGTCTTCCAGTCGCTGCGCCCCCGGGAGTCGAGCAGCCGCTGGTCGGCGGTACTCGTCGGAATCGCCCGATTGCGCAGCGTCACCGCACCGCGGTGCCGTTCCCCCCGGTTCTGCTCCCCCCGCCGGCCGTCCCCGGCCGACATTCCCCTGCTCTCGCCCATGGGGTCACCGTAGTGGAGCGGCTCCGGCGCGGCGCGCAGGCCCGGGAGCCGGAGAAATCTTTGGGATCCGGGCAACTAATTCGGTCGCACGGACGTCTTACTATTCACATACCCGGTATACCCCGGGCGACGCGCCTTCGGGGGAGGAGCCAGCGTTGATCAGTAACAGCGAGATGATCCGGATCCGCCGTCAGATGCAGCGGCGGATCCGTGACGTGGTGGCCGAGCGCCGCCGCGCCCGGATGATGGAGACCCACCGGTCCGACCTGACCGGCGAGACCGGCGAGGCGGAAGCACCCCTGACGACGACGACCGTCTGACGATCCGGGGCCCGCGAGGCGGGCGCGGGCCCCGGATCGCAGGGCGTCAGGCCGGGGCCAGCCAGCGGTGCAGCGTCGCCGCGCCGTCCCGGATCTTGGTCAGTTCGACGTGCTCGTCCTTGTGGTGCGCAAGGTTCGGGTCGCCGGGGCCGAAGTTCAGCGCCGGGATGCCCATGGCCGCGAACCGCGCCACGTCCGTCCAGCCCAGCTTGCCGACCGGCGCGGCACCGACCGCCGCCAGGAACTCCTGCGCCGCCGGGTTGTCCAGCCCGGGCGGCGCGCCGGCCGCCGCGTCGGTGACCTCCAGCTCGAAGCCGGCGAAGACCTCGCGCAGGTGCGCCTCGGCGCCCGCCGGGTCGCGGTCCGGGGCGTACCGGTAATTGATCTCGATCTCGCAGCGGTCGGGGATGACGTTGCCGGCCACCCCGCCGGTGATCCGTACCGCGTTGAGGCCCTCGCGGTAGTCGCAGCCCTCGATGGTCACCCGGCGGGCCTCGTACGTGGTCAGCCGCCGCAGCACCTCGCTCGCGCCGTGGATGGCGTTCACCCCGTGCCAGGAGCGCGCCGCGTGGGCCCGCTCGCCGTGCGTGGTGACCACCGCCCGCATGGTGCCCTGGCAGCCCGCCTCGACGATCCCGTACGTCGGCTCCAGCAGCACCGCGAAGTCGGCCTCCAGCCACTCGGGGTGGCTCTGCGCGACCAGGGTGAGGCCGTTGTACTTCGACTCGATCTCCTCGGCCTCGTAGAAGAAGTACGTGACGTCGTAGCGCGGGTCGGGCAGCGTCACCGCCAGGTGCAGCGCGAAGGCGACCCCGGACTTCATGTCGGAGGTGCCGCAGCCGTACATCAGGTCGCCGCGCATGGTCGAGGGGAAGTTGCCGTTGAGCGGAACGGTGTCCAGGTGGCCGGCGAGCACCACGCGCTGCGCCCGGCCCAGGTCGGTACGGGCCATCACGGTGTTCGAGTGCCGGTAGGTGGTCAGGTGCGGCACACCGCGCAGCACCTCCTCGACGCAGTCGGCGATCGCCTTCTCGTCGAGGGACACCGACTCGATGTCGACCAGGGCGCGGGTCAGCGCCACCGGATCGGCCAGGACCTCGGGGGTCAACGGGTTCTGCATGTCTCGCACGGTACCGTCATCCTCGGTGGGCGCGAGGAACACGTGCCGCGCCCCCGGCCGCGAGCAGCGGCGGACGCCGCCGCCGGAGGAGAAGGGTGACACCGTGACGTCCGCACCATCCGCCTGGGGCATCGGCCTGGCCACCGTCACCGCGCAGGACCAGGTGCTCGACACCTGGTACCCGACCGGCAAGCTGGGTCTGGGCGAGCTGCCGCTGGTGCCCGGCGAGGACCGGGCCGACGTGCTCGACCTGCCTCCGGGCGCGATCGGCGAGCGGGCGCTGCCCGGGTTGCGCACGGTCGAGGTGACCACTGTGATCGGCTCGCTGGACGACCCGATCAAGGACGCCGCCGACGCGTACCTGCGGTTGCACCTGCTCTCCCACCGCCTGGTGCGGCCCAACGAGCTGAACCTCGACGGCATCTTCGGGAAGCTGGCGAACGTGGCCTGGACGTCGGCCGGGCCGTGCCCGCCGGAGCGCGTGGACGAGCTGCGCGTCATCGAGCGGGCGGCCGGCCGTCACCTGGCCGTCTACGGGGTGGACAAGTTCCCCCGGATGACCGACTACGTGGTGCCGTCGGGGGTGCGGATCGCCGACGCGGACCGGGTCCGGCTGGGCGCGCACCTGGCCGTCGGCACGACTGTCATGCACGAGGGCTTCTGCAACTTCAACGCCGGCACGCTGGGCACCTCGATGGTCGAGGGCCGCATCGTGCAGGGCGTGGTGGTCGGCGACGGCTCCGACGTCGGCGCGGGCGCCTCGATCATGGGCACGCTCTCCGGTGGCGGCACCGACAAGGTGCGCATCGGCGAGCGCAGCCTGGTCGGCGCGAACGCCGGCATCGGCATCTCGCTCGGCGACGACTGCGTGGTGGAGGCCGGCTGCTACGTCACCGCCGGTTCCAAGGTCACGCTGCCGGACGGCCGGGTGGTCAAGGCTCGCGAGCTGTCCGGCGTCGACGGGCTGCTGTTCTGGCGCAACTCGGTGACCGGCGCGCTGGAGGCGAAGCCCCGCACCGGCCAGGGCATCACGCTCAACGCCGCGCTGCACGCCAACGACTGAGCCGTACCCCCGTCCGGGTCCGCGACGGCAACCGCCGCGCGGACCCGGACGGCCGGCTCACCGCAGGCGGTACGCCTGGATGATCCGCTGGGTCACGGTGTTGCCGGCGTCGTCACGGGCGGTGGCCCGCAGCGACGCGTACCCCGGGCCGGCCGGGTGCCGGACGGTGGCCGTCCACGCCCCGCCCTGCTTCTTCAGGGCCGCCTTGCGCCAGGTCTTCCCGCCGTCGTAGGAGACGTCGACGGTGAGTGCCACGACCCGGCCGGACGGCGCGCCGGGCTGGCGCTGCACCGCCACCGGCACGGTGAACGTCCGGCCCGCCGGGGCGGAGCTGTCCACCGCCAGCGGCGGGGTGAACCGGACCGCCATGGCCGGGAGCCGGGCCGGCACGTCACCCGGCACCCGCTTGGAGCGGAACGTCCAGCTCGCCGAGACCTCGGTGCTCAGGTCGGTGAAGCCGCGCGTCGCCGTGGTCTCCACCCGGTAGTTCGCCGTTCCCGGCGGCAGCGTGAACTCGCCGTACCCCGGGTAGGGCGACTCGGCGAACAGCTTGCCGTTGCGGTAGAGCCGCGTCTGCTCGGTGTCGTTCAGCGAGCCGCCCGGGTGCCCGGCCGCGTCGCTGTGCACCGGCAGCGCGACCACGAGGGTGTCGCCGGTACGGGTGATGCCCTCCTCCGGCCACTGCGGCTGCGGGAACGACGGGCCGAACGGGGCCTTGTTCCACTCGTCGCGGTAGGTGTGACCGGCCCGGTAACGGGTCGGCCCGGACTCCAGCACCGCACGCGGCTGCAACCAGCCGTCCTCGTCCCGCTCACCGAAGGCCAGCTCGGCGCTCCAGCGGATCCGGTTGGTGCTGAGGTGGTCGATCCGCTTGCCGGGCACCTGGACGGGCAGGACGATCGCCGAGCCGCCCATGTTGTAGTCGGGCTCCCCGTACACGACCAGTTCGTTGTCCATCCCGGTGTAGCCGGCGGCGAACCGGTTGGCGACGGTGGCCAGGTCGGCCGGCCGGTAGTTCCGGACGAAGCCGGTCGGGAACCGGCCCGGGAACAGCTCGTTCAGTCCGTAGAAGTACGGGCTGCGCTCGGGCGCGGTCGGCTCGGCCCACTGGCTGGCGAGCGAGCCGACGAACACCTTGTCGGAGACGTTGCGGCCGACCTGGGCCGAGTAGAGGCCCTCGAACCTGTCGGTCCAGAGCCCGAAACCGGCGTAGTAGTCGCCGAATCCCCAGGCCGCGGTGACGTCGATCAGCAGCGGCGCCGCGCCGCGCTGCGGCACCGTGGTTCGCACCGGCTTCGCCCGCCGGGCGTCCAGCGCCAGCCGCTGGTTCCCGGTCACCACCAGCTCCGGCTGGGCGAGGAAGGAGACCTCCGACCAGCCCTGGTCGCCGTCCACGAAGATCAGGCTCTGCACGCCGTACCGGCCCTTCGGCACCCGGATCCTGGCCTCGCCGTCGGCGCCGTAGACGTCGCGGTAGCTGCCGTCGTCGAGCCCGAGCAGACTCGTGTAGTAGCCGTCGGTCAGGGCGCCGGAGCGGTTGCGGTGCGTCACGGTCAGGTCGTAGCTCTCCACCTCGCGGTCGACCGCGAGCGGGGTCACCGCCACCGCGTCGCCGGCGCGGGCGAGCAGGCGGCCCGTCCAGTAGCCGTCGGCGCCGCCGAGCCGGGTGTCCACCACCACCGTCACCGGGGCCGTGCCGCCCGCCGGGACGGTCAGCCGGGAGGTGCTGAGCGTGAGCATGCCGGCCGGCGCGGTCCGTCCGCCCGGGCCGGTGAACTCGGTGCTCAGGTCCAGCGTGAGCGGGGCGTTCCCGCCGTTTCGGTAGGTGATCGTCCGGCTGATCGGCTGGTCGTCGGTGTGCGGCCAGGCCGCCACGCCGAACGAGACGGACGCCGGTTCGCTCGTCACCTGCTGGGTGATCGCACGGGCGAGGTCGACCCGGCCCGCGCCCTGCTGGAACGCGGTCTGCTCCGGGTGCGGCTTCGCCGAGGCCATCAGCGTCGCCTTGTAGCGGGCCGGCGTCCAGCCGGGGTGCTGCTGGGCGAGCAGCGCGACCGCGCCGGCCACGTGCGGGGCGGACATCGAGGTGCCGGACAGCGAGGCGTACCCGTCCCCCACCGGGTCGCCGATCTGGCCGTTCGCGGCCCGCGCGGCCACGATCTCCACGCCCGGCGCGGTGATGTCCGGCTTGATCGCCCCGTCACCGGCCCGGGGGCCGCGGCTGGAGAAGTCGGCGAGCGCGTCGTCCCGGTCCACCGCGCCGACCGCGAGCGCGGCGTCGGCGGTGGCCGGCGAGCCGACCGAACCGTCGGCGCCGGCGTTGCCGGCGGAGATCACGAAGAGCGTCCCGTGCTGCTCGGTGAGCGTCCCGACCGCCTCCTCCAGCGGGTCCACCTCGGGGGAGTCGCCGCCGCTGAGGCTCATGTTGACCACCGTGGCGTCCTGCTCGGCCGCGGCCCACTGCATGCCGGCCAGGATGGCGGACTCGGTGCAGCCGTAGACCTCGCAGACCTTCCCGGACAGCAGCGTGGCGTCCGGCGCCACGCCCCGGTACTTCCCGCCGGAGGCGGCGCCGCTGCCGGCGATGGTGGAGGCCACGTGCGTGCCGTGCCCGACGATGTCGTCCGGGTTCGCCTCCTCGGTGAAGTTGCGCGACTCGGCGACCTTGCCGGCCAGGTCCGGGTGGGTGAGGTCGACGCCGGTGTCGAGCACCGCGACCCGCACGCCCTTCCCGGTCCAGCCGGCGGCCCAGGCGGTCGGCGCGCCGATCTGCGGCACGCTGTGGTCGAGCGTCAGCCGCCGCCGGCCGTCGAGCCAGATCCGGTCGACACCCCCCGCCGCGTCGAGCCGGGCGCCGGAGCGGTCCGCGCTCACCGCCTTCCAGAGCGCGCCGGTGTCGCCCTTGTCGGCGACGAGAGCCGCGCCGCCGATCGCCGGCAGATCGCGGATCACCCGGGCGCCGGCGAGCGGGTCCGCCGTCCGCCGGGCCACCCCCGGCCGGTACGACACGAGCAGCGGTACGGTGCCGCGCCGCGCGTCGTCGTACCCGGCCTCGATCAGCCCGGTCACGTCGAACAGCCGCCGGTCGAGCTTGCCCGCGCGGACCAGCGGTAGCGCGTCCTGGGGCAGCACGGTGAGCCGGTCGCGCTCCCGCCCGACCATGAACTGGATGCCGGCGCGGCCGGCGCCGGGACGTACCGCGGCACGGCCGCCGGGGGCGACGCTGACCCGGTCGCCGGTGATCAGGGTGACGGTGACCGGGTGGGCGCCGGGCTGGGCGGACGGCCCGGTACGGGCGGACGGGCCGGTCGGCGCCGTGGGCGCGGCGGCCAGCGCGGGCACCGGCAGGCCGAGCGCCAGCGCCAGGCCGAGGCCGAGCGCCGTCAGCTTTCTGCGGTTCCGGAGCAACCTTTCCTCCTTCGTCGGACGTTTCATCGATGAGAGGCACATCGACGCGGGTATCAGGATTGCATACCGCGTATGCAACAGGAAGTCGCCGATCCGACGGAACCACCACCCCGCTCCCGGGCGGGCCGGGACGATCGAGCGATGACCTCCATGAAGGACCGGATGCTGGCCGGCGAGCAGTACATCGCCGACGACCCCGCGATCATCGCCGACCTGGAGCGCGCGGCCCGGCTCGGCGAACGCTTCAACCGCAGCTCCGCCGACGACCCGCCGGGCCGCCTCGCCGCGCTGCGCGAACTGCTCGGCTCGCTCGGTGAGGACGCCTGGGTCCGGCCGCCGCTGTACTGCGACTACGGACACCGGACGCACATCGGCCCGCGTACCTTCGTCAACTTCAACGCGGTCTTCCTCGACGTCGCCCGCATCACCATCGGCGCGGACGTCCAGATCGGACCGAACGTGCAGCTGCTCACCGCCACCCACCCGGTGGAGCCGGAGGCGCGCCGGGCGAAGTGGGAGTCGGCCCAGCCGATCACCATCGGTGACAACGTCTGGCTCGGCGGGGGCGTGATCGTGCTGGCCGGCGTGACCATCGGCGAGAACACGGTGGTCGGCGCCGGCGCGGTGGTGACCCGCGACCTGCCGGCCAACGTGGTGGCGGTGGGTAACCCCGCCCGCCCGATCAGGAGCCTGACTCAGCCGTCCTGAGCTGCGGGAACAATCGTTCCAGCGGATGCGAATTCCCGACCCGTCGCGCACTCTGGGTAGTAGGGCGTTTACCGGGAGGCGCAATGGAACGGGTCCTCGAACTGCGGGTGCACGGGGTCTCCAACACCCCGCCGGATCAGCTGCTCGGCCTGACCGCCGGCGTCACCAGTGACGGTGCGCAACCAACACTGGTCGCCGGCGGTCAGGTGACCGGCTTCTACCGGTCCAGCACCGCGGGCCGGGACGACCCGATCACGGTCGAGGCGTACAGCTGGGGGCAGTTGACCTCCGGCGCGCGGACCCGGCGGGACGTGGAACGGGCGCTGTGGACGCTGATGCTCCCTTTCGCGCTGGCGAACGTCGCGTTGCACGCCCGCGCCGGCATCCCGCCCGACCCGGACCAGGAACGCTGGGCCAGCCGGTCCGGCATCACCGCCTGGCTCATCCGCCTGTTCTGCCTGAGCCTGACCTGCACGCTCGTCGTCACCGTGACCGGCGTGGGGGTGGATCTGATCGGCTGGCAGTGCGTGGAGGCGGACTGCCTCGGCCGGCTCCCCGGCCCGTGGGAGGTCCTCGGCGACTCCTGGTGGCGCGAGGACACCCGGGCGCTCGCGCTCGGGCTGCTGCTGCCACTGCTCGTGCTGGCCGCGATCGGACTCGTCGCCTTCCGCACCTACCAGTACGAGGCGCAGATGCCCGCCGACCCGCACCACCACGCGCCGGCCCGGGAGGACGGGGAGCCGGTCGAACGACCGGACCCGCGTGAGCCCTCGCAGAACCCGCTCCAGGACCCGACGTTCTGGAACGGGGAGGGGCAACTGCGCCGGGCCGCCGTGCTGCACCTGTGCACCGGTGCGGTCAGCGCCGCCGCCGTACCGGTCAGCGCGGTGCTGATCATGGACCCGCCGCGCGGTCTACGTGCCGCCGTCGCCTGGCCCACCGTGGCGCTGCTCGCCGCCGTCGTGGTGATCGCCGTGGTAGCGGTCGCCCGGCCCTGGCTGAGCCGGCGCCAGGGCGCCACCCCGCTCGGCCGGTGGAGCGCGGCGGTCGCGACGCTCACCGCGCTCGGGCTGATCGGGGCGTTCGTCCTGCTGCTGCTCCCCGACGGGGCGGCCGGGCAGCCGCTGTCGACGTACCGGCCGCCGGACGGGTGCGCGGCGTACCCGGACGCCGGGGGCTGTCACGCCGACCGGTCCCTGCCCGGGTACGACACCGCTATCGCCTGGCTCATCGCGTACCAGGTGCTGTTGCTGCTCGCCATCGCCGCGGCGAACCGCTCCGGCCGCCGCGCGCTGATCGGCCCCGCCGCCGGGATGCTGCTGCTGCCGCTCGGTGCGGCCTGGATCGAACGCGGCCTGCCCGCGCTGCCCGCCGCGCCGGACGAGCTGCGCACCTGGATGCTCGTCGGCCCGGCCGTCGCGCTGGCCACCGCCGGACTGTTCCTGCCCGGCCGGCGGCCGGCGGTGCCGACCCAGCCGCTCGGCGCGTACACCGATCTCGCCTGGCGCGGCTGCGCCCCGGCGGTCATCGCCGGGTTCGGCTGGATGATGGCGGTGGCGTACTGCGCCGGGCTGCTCTACTGGGTCAGCGACCGGCTCGACGCGTCGGCCGAACCGAGCGGCCCGAGCCGGGTCGTGCCGCCGCTGGCCGTGTTCTGGGCCGGGCTGGCCTGCGCGATCGGCCTGGCCGCGTTGATCGGGTTGCTGATCCGGGCCGTCGTCCTGCTGCACCGCCTGCGCCGGGCCGAGTACGCCCGGCTGGCCGCCACACCCGGCCTGTCCGCGCACGACCTGCGGCGCTGCCGCGACGTCAGCACCTACCGCGCGCTGCACCGGCTGGTCGGCGAGCACGCGGTACGGCTGGTGGGCTGCTACGCCACGTTCTGCGCGATCCTGGTCACCCTCTGCTGCGCCGCCGCGCTGTCCGGCGAACGCCCCAGCCCGCTGTCCCCGTCCGGCTGGCAGACCGCCATCCACTGGACCGCCGAGCGCGGCGACGCGCTCCTCGGCTGGCTGCCGGTGGTGACGGCGGCGCTCGGGCTGCTCGTCTACCGCACCGACTCGGTCCGCCGCTCGGTCGGCGTGATCTGGGACGTGTGCACGTTCTGGCCCCGGGCCGCGCATCCGCTCGCGCCGCCCAGCTACGCCGAACGTGCCGTACCGGAACTCCAGACCCGGGTGGCAGGGCTGCTGGCGCTGCCGCCGCACCACAGCGACCGGATGGACGGCGTCATCCTCTCCGGGCACAGCCAGGGCACCGTCATCTGCGCCGCGGTGCTGCTGCAACTGCCCCGCCGGTGGCGGCTGCGGACCTGGTTCTTCTCCTACGGCTGCCAGCTCACCCGCCTGTACGGACGGGTCTTCCCGTCCTACTTCGGGCCGGAACGGCTGCGCGCGCTCGCCGGTGCGCTCACCTGGCCCGGCGGGCACGTGGCCTGGACGAACTTCTGGCGGGACACCGACCCGCTGGGCTGGCAGGTCAGCGCCGGGCAGCGGGACGTACCGGTGGCCGACCCGGAGGCGCTGCACCCGTCCGGCGGCGAGGTGGCCGACCCGCCGATCCGCAGCCACAGCGGCTACCCGGACGCGGTGGAGTTCACCCGCGAGCGGGCGGTGGTGGCCCGGCTGCTGCGCCGCACCGTGCCGTCACCCCGGCAGCGGACCGGCTGACCGTGCGCCACCGCGGCGGCGGGCCGGCCGGCGGCGCCCGGCGTCACGCCTGCGGCGGGTCGGCCAGCCGTACCACCAGGTCGGCGTGCCCGGCCGTGCCGGCGACCCGGCGGGCGTTCTCCTCGTCGCTGCCGAGCGCCCAGGCGCGGGCCTGCTCGGGCGACTTCCCGTACGCCTCGTGGCGGGCGGTGAGCCGGCGCAGCCGCAGCTCCGCGTCCAGGTCGAGGAACCAGATCCGGTGTACGAGCGTGCGCACCTCCTCCCACGGGTCGTCCCGCAGCAGCAGGTAGTTGCCCTCGGTGACCACCAGGCGCACCTCGGGCGGCACCTCGATCGCCCCGGCGACCGGCTCCTCCAGGTCGCGGCGGAACTCCGGCGCCCACACCGACGTCGGCTCCAGCCGGCGCAGCCGGCGCAGCATGGAGACGAAGCCGTTGACGTCGAACGTGTCCGGCGCGCCCTTGCGGTCGGCGCGGCCGAGCCGCGCCAGCGCCGAACCGGCCAGGTGGAAGCCGTCCATCGGGACCAGCCGGGCGACCGGGCCGAGCGCGGCCACGATCCGTTCCGCCAGGGTGGACTTGCCCGCCCCCGGCGCGCCGGTGATGCCGAGCAGCTGACGCGGGCCGTCCTCGGCCAGCGCGCGCGCCCGGGCGACCAGCTCGTCGAGCCCGAGCACCTCCGCCTGTGGCATCAGCCCAGCACCGGCTCGCTGATGGTGAACCGCGCCTCGACCGCCGCCTGCACCGGCTGCGGTGCCGGGTCCAGCTCCAGCTCGAACTCCGGCTCGCCGGACCGCGCGTACGCCGCCTTGACCATCATCGGCGGGCCGGCGCTCATCCCGGTGTCGGACAGCTCCCGCAACGCGATCACCCGGGCGCCGAGCGCCTCGGCGTACTCCCGGGCCCGGACCAGCGCGTCGGCGATCGCGGCCTGCCGCGCCTCCCGGTAGGCCGGGCTGTCCGGCCGCAGCGACCACACCGGCCCGGCCACCTCGACCTGCTCCTGGTCGGCCAGGCGGAGCATCAGGTCACCGAGCACCGTGAAGTCGGTGGTCGTCACGGTGGTGCTCACGCTGCCCTGATAGGCCACCACCCGGTCGCCGGAGCGCTTCGTCACCGGCCAGACCCGGACCTGGCCGGTCTCGCGGCGCTCCACGGCCGGCTCCGCCGCGTCGAGCAGCGCGCGCACCGCGGCGGCCCGTTCGGCCAGCCGGGTCAGCGTGGTCTCCCGGTCCCGGTCCCGCGCCACCGCCGTCACCGTGAACCGGGCCAGCTCGGGAGCCACCTCCCGGTACGCCTCACCGCGTACCGCCACGACCGGTGCGTCCGCCATGCCGCTCAGCCTAACGGCGGGGTGGCCGGCAGGTGCCCCGTGTAGGTGACCGCCCCGGCCGCCTCCCGGACCTCGCTCAGGTGGCCGCCCGCCGCGCCCAGCGCCCGCAGGTACGCCAGCTCCCCCACGTGGCCGGCGGCCGCCGGGAACTCCCGCCGGTGCGCGGTGAACGCGCGCGCCCGCAGCGTGGAACGGACGTCCCGCCCCTCGGCGAACCGGTCGGCCAGCGCACCGGCGTCGCCGTCGCGCAGCGCCTCGGTCAGCTCGTCCAGGAACGCGCCGAGCGCGTCCAGCTCGGCGAGCACGCGGTCCCGGTTGCCGAGCAGCATGTTCGCGGTCCGCTCGGGCGGCCCGCCGGCGACCCGGGTGCCGTCGGAGAAGCTGCCGGCGGCGAGTGTCAGCACCGCGTCCCGCAACGCCGACCGGTGCACGGTGCCGGCCAGCGCGCCGGCCAGCACGTGCGGTACGTGCGAGGCGAGCGCGGCGGCGCCGTCGTGCTCCGGGGCGGACATCGGCACCACCCGGGCGTGGAAGACGTCCACCAGCAGCACCGCCAGCCGCCGGAACGCGCCCAGGCCGATCGGCCCCGGGCAGAGCACCCAGGCGGCGCCGTCGAGCAGGTCCGAGCCGGCCGCAGCCGCTCCGGCCCGGTCCGCGCCGGCCATCGGGTGGCCCGGCACGAACCGGTGCCCGAGCCCCTGCACGGTGGCGGCGGTGCTCACCTCGGCCTTGACGCTGCCCACGTCGGTGAGCACGCAGCCGTCGTCGGTCACGGCGGCGACCCGGGCCAGCGTCGCCGGCAGCGTGGGCAGCGGGCCGCAGAGGAACACCACGTCCCGTCCGGTGACCGCCTCCTCGACCGTGTCGGGCGCCTCGACGCCCCGGTCGCGCACCTGCCGGCGGGCGCCCGGATCGGGATCCCAGCCGGCGACGTCGAGCCCGGCGTCGCGCAGCCGCAGCAGCACCGAACCGCCGATCAGGCCGGTGCCGACCACCGCCGCCCGCGCCAGCCCGCCCGCCACGTCATGCCCCGGCGAGCCGTCCGGCCACCGCATCCACGTGCTCGTCGGACTCGGTGAGGGCCACCCGGACGTGCCGCGCGCCGGCCGGGCCGTAGAAGACACCGGCGGCCACGAGGATGCCCCGGCGGGCCAGCCGGTCCACTGTCTCCCAGCAGTCCTCGTCCCGGGTGAGCCAGAGGTAGAGCCCGGCCTCCGAGTGCTCGACGGTGAAGCCGGCGCCGGTGAACGCCGCGCGCAGCTTCTCCCGCCGGACGCGGTAGCGCTCCCGCTGGGCGTCGGCGTGCTCCTGGTCGCCGAGCGCGGCCACCATGGCGGCCTGCACCGGGGCCGGCACGATCAGGCCGGCGTGCTTGCGGATCTTGAGCAGCTCGGCCACCAGCGCCGGGTCACCGGCGACGAATCCGGCCCGGTAGCCGGCCAGGTTGGACCGCTTGGACAGCGAGTGCACCGCCAGCACGCCGTCGTACGAGCCGCCGCACACCTGCGGCGAGAGCACCGAGACGGGCTCGGCGTCCCAGCCCAGCGGCAGGTAGCACTCGTCGCTGGCGACCACCGCACCGCGCTCGCGTGCCCACTCGACCACCTTGCGCAGGTGGGCGGCGGGCAGCACCCGGCCGGTCGGGTTACCCGGCGAGTTGACCCAGACCAGGCGGACCCGGGGATCCGGGCCGAGCGCGGTCAGCGAGTCGGTGCGTACCGTTGTCGCGCCGGCGAGCCGGGCCCCGTCCTCGTAGGTCGGGTACGCGACCGACGGCACCACGACCACGTCACCGGGGCCGAGCCCGAGCAGCGTGGGCAGCCCGGCCACCAGCTCCTTGGAGCCGATCGTCGGCAGCACGCCCAGGCCGTCGACGCCCGCGCCGCAGGCCCGCGCGACCCAGGCCGCGATCGCGTTCCGCAGGGCGGGCGTACCGGCGGTGAGCGGGTAGCCCGGCGCGTCGGACGCGTCGGCCAGGGCCTGCCGGATCAGGTCTGGCACCGGGTCGACCGGCGTGCCCATCGACAGGTTGATGAGACCGTCCGGGTGCGCCGCGGCCGTGGCGGCCGCGGCGTCCAGGGTGTCCCAGGTGAAGTCGGGCAGCCGTGCCGAGACCGGCGTGAGCCGGTTCAGTGGCCCTCGCCGCGCGGCGGCTGCGCGGCGACGAAGGTGGCGTCCTTCTCCACCTTGCCGATCTTCGAGGCGCCACCGGGCGAGCCCAGATCCTCGAAGAACTCGTAGTTGGCCCCGGTGTAGTCCTTCCACTGCTCCGGGACGTCGTCCTCGTAGAAGATCGCTTCCACCGGGCAGACCGGCTCACAGGCACCACAGTCGACGCACTCGTCGGGGTGGATGTAGAGCATCCGGTTGCCCTCGTAGATGCAGTCGACCGGGCACTCCTCGATGCATGCCTTGTCGAGCACATCCACGCACGGCTCGGCGATGATGTAGGTCACCGGTCTTCTCCTCCGCAAGACTCGTCGCGATCAACCGCAACGGTAAGAGCCTAGTATCTCGCCGGGGAGGGGGTCGATCGTGCTCCGACAGCAGGACGTGGGACACCGGATCGTGGTCCGCCGGATTGTGGGGATTCGCGAGGGCCGCACGCTGTTCTCCGACGCGCTCGGCGAGCTCGTGGAGCTGAGCGAGACCCACATCACCCTGTCCACCGACGCCGGGCCGCTGCGCGTACCGGTGGCCGAGGTGCACCGGGCCAAGCGGGTGCCGCCGGCCCGCCGGCCCACCGCCGCCGCCGTGGTCGCGCTGGAGCTGGCCGCCGACGAGGCGTGGCCCGCACCGGTACGCGGACGGCTCGGCGACTGGCGGCTGCGCTGGGCCGACGGCTGGACCGGGCGGGCGAACAGCGCGCTGCCGGTCGGCGACCCGGACCGTCCGCTGCCCGCCGCGCTGGACGCGGTGCAGCGCTGGTACGCCGAGCGCGGCGGGCCCGCCCTGGTGAACACCCCGCTGCCGCTGGCCGCCCCGGTCGGCGCGGAGCTGGACGCGCGCGGCTGGACGTCCCGGCCCCCGGTGCTGGTGCAGACCGTCCCGCTGCGCACCCTGACCACGCCACCGGCCGCCGCGGCGCTGCCCGCCGCTGCCTCGCCTCACGCTGCCGCCTCCGCCGACCCGCCGCCGGTGACGCTCGCGGACGGGCCCGCCGACGACTGGCTGGCGATCGCCGCCGGCCGCAAGGGCGGGCTGCCGGACGCCGCCCGGCAGGTGCTCACCGGGACGCCCCGGGTCCGCTTCGCCGAGCTGCGCGAAGACGGCCGGCTGCTCGCGGTCGGGCGGGGCACGGTGACCGGCGGGGGCCGCTGGCTCGGCGTCAGCCTGCTGGAGACGGTGCCGCAGGCGCGCCGCCGGGGGCTCGCCGCCGCTGTCGTACGCGCCCTGGCCGGCTGGGGCGCCGCCGAGGGCGCCACCCACGCGTTCCTCCAGGTCGAACAGAGCAACACCGGCGCCGTGGCGCTCTACCGGGGGCTCGGCTTCACCACCCACCACACCTACCTGACCCGGGTCGCCCCGGCGGCCTGAGCGGCGCTCCGGTCAGCGCCGGACGATCTTGCGGGGCCGGGTGCGCTTCATCTCGGCGTACCGCTTGAGCTGGCGGGACCGGTAGTCCCGGCCGAGCGCGGTCAGGATCAGGTAGCCGACCAGCACGCCCGCCCCGGTGGCCGCGAGATAGAGCCAGATCTGGGCGAAGAAGAGGCCCGCGCCGCCGCCGAACGGGTTCTCCCCGACCAGCAGCGGACCGACGAACACGGTGAGCGCCAGCGCGACCGCGACGGCGGCGGCCAGGTCGCCGGCCCAGCGGACCAGCGGCCGGTCGGCGCCCCACCGGAACGCGGTGCCGGCCAGGATCAGCCCGATGACCAGGAACATGGCGAGCGAGACGCGGCCGGATGCGGTGTCGTCGTCCGGGAACGCGAGTTTGATGACCAGCCGGGCCACCACGTTCACCCCGAACAACGCGGCCGCCAGCACGCCTACCGCACGCCACCGCTGAGCCATCGCACGCCTCCCGCCGTACCGCCCGCTCCCTCGGCGGGCCTCCTGGCAGGAATGTCTACCACCGCGAGCTGTGCGGCGTCAGCACCTCACCGTGCGTCCGGTGGTGTCACCAGGTGGCGGAAGCCCAGTACCGCGAACGTGACCGCGCCGGCCACGATCAACGCGAGGCCGAGCACGTTGTCACCGGCGAGCGCCAGATCGCCCTCCACGGTCCGGAAACCTCCCACCACGATCACCAGGAACCACGGCAGCGCGCCGAGCGTCACCGCCCAGCGCGTACCCGTCGACCGGTGGGCGAACCGGCCCAGCAGCACCGTCGTCGCCACCACGGCGACCACCCCGGCGGCCACCAGGCCGACCCCGAGAAGCGCCCGCAGCCCGCCGGAGCGGCCCTGCACCGTCTCCCAGGCCCAGGTCGCGAAGATCAGGTCGAGCAGCGCCAGCAGGACGCCGGCCCAGACCGTCACGACGCCGCCGGCCACCCGCAGCGCGCGGTCGAGCACCCGCTCCGCCGGGCTCGGCGTCGCGGCCGTCGGCGGCTGCTCGGGGAGGGTCGACACGGGTACGGCCGGCAGCGTCACCGGAGACCGGCCGCCGCGACCGGGGACCGCTGCGTGCCGTCCAGGGCGATCCCGGCGAAGAGGTCGTCCTCCCAGCCGTACGGGCCGGCGCCCGGGCCCTTCTCGCCGACCGCGAGCGTGAAGTACTCGACGCCCATGAACTCGCCGCCGAAGTTGCCGGCGATCGAGTAGAGCCAGGAGTCGGCCGGGATCTGGGTGGCGTGGGCACGCATCGCCGCCTCCTTGGCGGCGTGCTGGTCGGTGCCGTCGATCCGGGCGGCGATCTCCGCGTCCGGCGTGCCGAACGGCAGCTCGTCGGCGCTTTCGATGCCGGCGAACGGGTTGTCCGAGGACTCGGTGAACGTCTCCAGGCCCGCGTCGAGCACGCTGCGCGGCATGGCCGTCCAGTAGACCTTCGCCGGGGCGATCCCCTCGGCCGCGGCCAGCTCCACCGCCCGCATCGCCACCCGGTGCGCCTGGATGTGGTCGGGGTGGCCGTAGAAGCCGTCCGGGTCGTACGTGACGAGCACCTGGGGGCGGACCTCGCGGATGACCTCCACCAGGTACCCGGCGGCGACGTCCAGGTCGGCCTGCCAGAACGCCCGCGGGTGCTCGTTGGTGGTCAGGCCCATCATCCCGGAGTCGCGGTAGCGGCCCGCGCCGCCGAGGAACCGGTGGTCGGTGACGCCGAGCGCGGCGCAGGCGGCGGCCAGCTCGCCGATCCGGTAGCCGCCGAGCTGGTCCGCCTCGGCCGCGCAGAGCTGGGCCAGCGCCGGGACGTGGATCTCGCCCTCCTCGCCCAGCGTGCAGGTGACGAGCGTGACGTGGGCGCCGGCGGCGGCGTAGTGCGCCATCGTCGCGCCGGTGCCGATCGATTCGTCGTCGGGATGCGCGTGGACCAGCAGGAGGCGCCGGTCGGGCAGGGTCGTCACGCCCGTCACTCTAACCGGCGGTCCTGCCCGCTCGACGGTGATGCGTCCGCCCAGGTCGGCCACATCACCCCCGGCGCCCGCCTACTCTGCAGGCGTGGACTTTCCCGAGCTGGCCGCCCGTACCCGTCGGTTCAGCCACGGGGCGCCGCGCGCCGTCGCCGTCGCGGGCGACGGCGCCCGGGTGATCTTCCTGCGGTCCGCGGGACCGGAGGACCCGGCCGACGCGCTCTGGCTGCTCGACGTCGACAGCGGCGAGGAACGACTGGTCGCGGACCCGGCGGTGCTGCTGGGCACCGACGCCGAGCCGGCCCGCCTCGCACCAGGCGAGCGGGCGTTGCGCGAGCGGTTGCGGCTCAGCTCCGGCGGCATCGGCTCGTACGCGCTGGACTCGGCCGGCCGGGTCGCCGCGTTCGCGCTGGCCGGGCGGCTGTTCCGGGCCGACCTGGTGCACCGCGACGTGGTCGAGGTGGCGGCCGTCGGGCCGGTGATCGACCCGCGGCCCGACCCGGCCGGCCAGCGGCTGGCGTACGTCACCGACGCCGCCGAGGGGGTGCGCCGGGGCCAGTTGCGGGTGGTGGAGCCGGACGGTACGGACAACCTGCTCGCCGGTGAGGACAGCGGCGTCACCTGGGGGCTGGCCGAGCACATCGCGGCCGAGGAGTTCCACCGCTACCGGGGGTACTGGTGGGCGCCGGACGGCCGCAGCGTGCTGGCCGCCCGGGTCGACGAATCCCGCCTGGAACGCTGGTACCTGCACGACCCGGCCGACCCGGCGAGCCCGCCGACGTCGCTCGCGTACCCCGTGGCGGGTGGGCCGAACGCGGAGGTCAGCCTGCACCTGCTCGACCTCGACGGCGGCTGGGTCGACGTGCACTGGGACCGGGAGACCTATCCGTACCTGAGTTCGGTGGACTGGACCGAGGGCGGCCCGCTGATCACCGTGCTGCGCCGCTCGCAGCAGCACGGCCTGGTGCTCGCGGTGGACCCGCGTACCGGGGAGACGCAGGTGCACGCCGAGCTGGCCGACCCGCGCTGGGTGGAGCCAATCCCCGGCACCCCGGCGCACCTGCCCGACGGGCGGGTGCTGGTCGGCGGCGAGCTGGCCCACGACGGGTACGACGCGCGCTGCCTGTTCGCCGACGGCACGCTGCTCACCCCACCCTCGCTGTACGTGCGGCGGGTGGTCGGGCGGCTGCCGAACGGCCCGAACGCGGCGGCGGACCTGCTGGTGGAGGCGAGCGAGGGCGAGCCGAGCCAGCGCCACCTCTACCGGGTGCGGACCACTGTCGGCGGCGGCATGGACGCCCGCCGGATGGGCAGCGACCCGGGCTGGCACACGGCCTCGATCGGCGGATCCACGCTGGCGGTGGGCATCGCGTCGCTGGAGCACGCCGGGGTCCGCTGGCGGGTGTGGCACGGCGACCGAGAGGTGGCTGAGCTGCGCTCGTTCGCCGCCACCTGCTCGTACGCACCGCGGCCGACGATGGTCCGGGTGACCGACCGGCGGCTGCCCAGCGCGGTGCTCTACCCGGTCGAGCACGTCAAGGGCACCCGGCTGCCGGTGCTGCTGGACATCTACGGCGGCCCCGGCCACCAGGAGGTCGTGGCGGCCCGCAGCGTCTGGCTGGAACGGCAGTGGTGGGCCGAGCAGGGCTTCGCGGTGGTCACCATCGACAACCGGGGCACCCCGGGCATCGCGCCGTCGTTCGAGAAGGCGATCCACCGCCGGGTCGCGGACGTGGTCCTGACCGACCAGGTGGACGCGCTCACCGCGCTCGCCGACAAGCACCCGGATCTGGACCTGGAGCGGGTGGCGGTACGCGGCTGGTCGTTCGGCGGCTGGCTGGCCGGGCTGGCGGTGCTGCGCCACCCGGAGTTGTTCAAGTGCGCGATCGTCGGCGCGCCGGTCACCGACTGGGCGCTGTACGACACCGCGTACAGCGAGCGCTACCTCGGCATGCCGGACGACGGGATGGACGTCTACGCCCACCACTCGCTCGTCGAGCTGGCCGCCGAGCCGCTCGGCGACCCGGCGCAGGCCCGGCCGATGCTGCTGGTGCACGGCCTGGCCGACGACAACGTGCTCGCCGCGCACACGCTGCGGCTGTCGGCGGCGCTGCTGGCGACGGGCCGCCCGCACGCGGTGCTGCCGCTCACCGGCGCGAGCCACCTGGCCGCCGGCGGGGTGTCCGAGCGCCTGCTCCGGCTGGAGCTGGACTTCCTCCGCCGCTACTTGTAAGGAAGGGCCCCCTTTTAACGCCTGCGGTAGAGGAAGGGCCCCTTGTTAACGCGAGGCGTTAACAAGGGGCCCTTCCTTCACCTACGGGCTACTGCTTGACGTACGCGTTGACGAAGTTCGGGTAGCCGAACACGGAGGAGATGAACACCCCGCCCGCCTTGGACCCGTGCACGTTGTACGCCACGTCCACGTAGAGCGGCACCACCGGCGCGTGCTCCTTCATGATCCGCTCGTCGAGCTTGCCCCACTCCGGGCCCTGCTCGGACGGCGGCAGCGCCAGGATCCGGTCCATCTCGGCGTTGATCGCGTCGTCGTTGAAGTACGACTGGTTGCTGTTGCCCTCGGCCTTGATGGTCCGGCCGTCGTAGAGCACCGGCAGGATCGACGCGCCGCTGGGCCAGTCCGCCGCCCAGTTACCGATGTACAGGTCCCAGGGGTTGTTCTTCTTCTTGACCTCGTCCAGCTTCGCGTCGTCCGGGATGTTCCGGACGGTGATCTTGAAGCCGACGCGCTCCAGGTTGCCCTTGAGCTGGACCGCCTCCGCCTGCTCGGTCGTGTTGTCGGCGACGCCGAGGACCAGCTCGGGCGTCTGGCCGCCGAGCAGCTCCTTGGCCTTCTCGACATTCCCGTTGGCGCCCGCCGGGTACGCGTCGTACGCCTTGTAACCGATGGTCGACGGCGGCATCAGCGTGGTGATCGGCTGCGCGACGGTCTGGCCGCCGAGCGCCTTGACCAGGCCCTCGCGGTCGATCGCGTAGTTGAGCGCCTGGCGGATCTTCAGATCCTTGACCCGCTGGGTGTTGATCACGAGCTGGTTGGCGCTCGGGGTCGGGGACAGCAGCGTGCGGGACTTCAGCGCCGGGTCACCGGCCACCTTGGCCACGAGCGAGGCCGGCACCGAGTTGAACGCCAGCGCGCTCTGGTCGGCGCCGTTGTCCGCGATCACCCGGTTGTTGGCGGCGTCAGCGGTCGGCCCGAAGCTCCAGACGAACTGGTCCGGGTACTGGTGCCGTACCGGGTCGGTCTTCGCGTCCCAGTTCGGGTTGCGGTCGAGCGTGAGCTGGACCCCGACCTGGTTCTTGGCGATCTTGTACGGGCCGGACGAGAACGGCTTCTGGTCGAGGTTGACCCCGGTGTCCTTCTCCGGCTTGAGCGGTGCCGTGGTGGGCAGCGAGACCGCGAACGGCAGGTCGCAGCGGGGCTTGGCGAACTCGAAGCGCAGCGTCTTGTCGTCCGGCGTGGTCAGGCCCGGCGGCAGCGACGTCTTGTTCTTCTTGAAGTCCCACTTGGTGTCGTACTGCGGGGTGTCGGCCAGCCACTCCTGAATGTAGGTGGGGCCGCCGGTGAGGTCCGGGTCGAAGGAGCGGGCGATGCCGTACGCGATCTCCTTGGAGGTGATCGGGCTGCCGTCCTCGAACTTCACCCCGTCCTTGATCGTGAATTCCCAGACCTTGCAGTCGTTGTTGACGTTCTTGCCCGGGGTCTCGGCCAGGTCGCCCACCAGGACCAGGCCACCCTTGCCGTCGTCCTTCCAGGTGGTCAGGTAGCGGGCGAAGAGCGGGTTGGCCATCAGGCCGGCGAACGAGTACGTCCGCTGCGGATCGAGGTGGGAGATGGGGGTCTCCCGGATGATGGTGAACGTCCCGCCCTTGGTCGCGCCGTCGATCTCGGCGGCCGGTCCCTGCGAGTCCTTGGGGTCGGTCGCGATGACCCCGGTCTGCTGCCGGTTGGTGTCCACCTTGGTGCCTTCGCCCGTGTTCTCCGAGCAGGCACCGAGTGCCACAACCAGTGCGATGGCACCGCCAGCGGCGGCCGCTGCGCGTGGTCGCATGTCCTACCTCCTCCACCCGTTCGCCGAGCGCATCCGCCGACGTCCCGAGGATCGTAAAGAAGAAAAACTACGAGTTGGGTAACAGTTGTCGATAAATTTCGTCGCGGTTCAGCCGAGCCGTACCCGCGGGTCGATCACCGCGTAGAGCAGGTCCACCACCACATTCGCCAGCACCACGAAGACCGCCGCGATCAACACGGTCGCCATGATCGTCGGCAGGTCTCCCGAGCGGACCGCGTCGACAGCGGTACGCCCCATCCCGTTCAGACCGAATGTCGTCTCGGTGATCACCGTGCCGCCCAGCGCCCCGCCCACGTCCAGACCGGCGATCGTCACCACCGGCGTGATCGCGGCGCGCAGCGCGTGCCGGCCGTACACCTTGCGTTTGGCCAGGCCCTTCGCCCGCGCGGTCCGGACGAAGTCCTCCGACAGCGTCTCCAGCATCTGCGCGCGGGACAGTCGCGCGTAGATCGCGGAGAAGAGGAACGCCAGCGCCACCCAGGCCAGCACCAGCCCGCTCGTCCATTTCAGCGGGTTGTCGAACAACGATGTGTAGCTCGGCACCGGCAGCAGGCGAAGGTTGTAGACGAAGACGATGAGCAGCACCGCGCCGACGAAGTAGAGCTGCAACGAGGCGCCGGTGAGCGAGAAGCCGATCGCCGCCCGGTCCAGCCAGCTGCCCCGGCGCAGCGCCGAGAGCATGCCCAGGCCGACGCCGAGCAGCAGCCAGAGGATCGCCGCCGGGATGACGATGCTCAGCGTCACCGGCAGCACCCGGGCGATGGTGTCCGAGACCGCCTCGTTCGACACGTACGACCAGCCGAGGCAGGGGGCGTCGCACCGGCCGCCCTGGGCGCTGCCCAGATCCCGGCCGGTGAAGATGCCCTTCATGTAGCCGGCGTACTGGCTGATCAGCGGATCACGCAGGCCCAGTTCCTGGCGGACCCGCTCCAGTCGCTCCGGGTTGCAGTTCTTCGGGCACATGCCGGTGACCGGGTCGCGGGGCAGCGCGAAGAACATCAGGAAGCTGAGCACGCTCACCGCGAACAGCGTGAGCGCGGCGGACAGCAGCCGGCGGATGAGGAATCGCGTCATGGACCGGCCTCCTACCGGGACGACTTCGGGTCGAGCGCGTCGCGCAGCGCGTCACCGAAGAGGTTGAAGGCGAACACGAGCGCGAAGATGGTGATGCCCGGGAAGAAGACGTACGCCGGGTCGGTCTGCAGGTAGTCGAGGCTGCGGTAGATCATGCGGCCGAAGCTCGGCGTCTCGTCGGTCAGCCCGACGCCGATGAACGACAACGCGGCCTCGCTGGTGATGTACTGCGGCACCGCGAGCGAGAAGGCGACCAGGATCGGCGCCCAGGCGTTCGGCAGCAACTGGCGGAACAACATGTGCCCGAGTCCCGCGCCGCTGGCCCGCGCCGCCTCCACGAACTCGCGTTCGCGCAGCGCGATGATCTGACCCCGGACCAGCCGAGCCGTGCCGGTCCAGCCGAACAGGGCGAAGATCGCGATGAGCACACCGATCTGGAAGTACGCCGGCACGGCCTCGCGCTGACCGTAGAAGCGCAGCGCGACGGTCGGCATCAGGGCCAGCGCGATGATCAGGAACGGCATGGCCAGGGTCAGGTCGGTGATCCAGTTGATCACCGTGTCCAGCCAGCCGCCCAGGTAGCCGGCGAGCGTTCCCAGCGTCACGCCGATCACCGCGGTCAGCACGGCGGCGGCGAACGCGATGAACAGCGACGTCCGCAGCCCGTGCACCATCCGGATGAAGATGTCCCGGCCGAGACCGGGCTCCAGCCCGAACCAGTGCTCCCCGGTCACGCCGCCGGCGTAGCCCAACGGCATGCCGTAGCCGTCGAGGCGGTTCTGGAACTGCTCCTTCGGCCCCACCCCGTACAGCGCCTCGATGAGTGGGACGGCGAGCGCGACGAGCACGAAGAACGCCAGCAGGCCACCGCTGATCAGCGCGGTGCGGTCCCGCTTGAGCCGCGCGAGGGCGAGCTGGCCGGGTGACCGGCCGACGAACTCCTTCTTACCGCTCTCGTCGCCCTCACCGGGGGACTCGATCTCGGCGAGCGCGACGCCCTCGACCGGCGACAGGCTCATTTCGACACCTCCACGGGTTCGCCGGTGGGCACGCCGACCGGTCCGCTCTCCGGGTAGTGGCAGGCGGTTTGCTGTTCGCCGCCGTCGCGGGTGACGAGCGCGGGTTCTTCGGTGGCGCACCGGTCGGTGGCTTTCCAGCAGCGGGTGCGGAAGCGGCAGCCGGATGGTGGGTTGAGTGGGGTGGGGACGTCGCCGGTGAGGCGGATGCGTCCGGCGGGGCCGAGGGTGGTGACGTCCGGGATCGCCGACAGCAGCGCCCGGGTGTAGGGGTGCTGGGGGCGGGTGTAGATGGTGTCGCGGTCGCCGATCTCGACGATCGTGCCGAGGTACATGACGGCGACGCGGTGGCAGAAGTGGCGGACGACGGCGAGGTCGTGGGCGATGAACACGAACGCCAGGCCGAGGTCGTGTTGCAGGCTGCGGAGCAGGTTGACGACCTGCGCCTGGATGGACACGTCGAGGGCGGAGACGGGTTCGTCGGCCACGATCAGCTTCGGCTTCAGGGCGAGGGCGCGGGCGATGCCGATGCGCTGGCGTTGCCCGCCGGAGAACTCGTGCGGATACCTGTTGTAGTGCTCCGGGTTCAACCCGACCAGTTCCAGCAACTCCTGCACCCGGTGTTTCACCCCGCCGGGTGGGGTGATGCGGTTGACCTGCAACGGCATCGCCACGATCCGCCCGACCGTGTGGCGGGGGTTCAGCGACGCGTACGGGTCCTGGAAGATGATCTGCAGATCCTGCCGCAACCCGCGCAGCTCACCACGTTTCGCGTGGGTGATGTCCCGCCCCGCGAAGCTGATACTGCCGGCGGTGGGTTCCAGCAGACGCACCAGCATCCGCCCGGTCGTGGTCTTCCCACACCCCGACTCCCCCACCAACCCCAGCGTCTCCCCCGGCCGAACGTCGAAGTCCAGCCCGTCCACCGCCCGCACCGCACCCGTGGCACGCAGGCCCTGCCGGACCGGGAAGTGCTTGGTCAGCCCGCGCACCGACAGCAGCGGCTCGGTCTCGGTGCTCATCGGGCCACCCCCACCTGCGCGACCTCGTCGCGGTAGATCCGCTCCCGCGCGGCGACCGGCAGATGACACGCCACCAGATGCCCCGAGCCCGCCGGAACCAGCTCCGGAACGTCGGTGCGGGACCGGTCGCCGTTCACGTCGGCCCACCGGCACCGCGGATGGAACGCGCACCCCGACGGAAGGTTGATCAGCGACGGCGGGTTGCCCGGGATCGGCACCAGGTCCGCGTCCGCGTCGCCGTGCAACGACGGCACGCTCGACAACAACCCCCACGTGTACGGATGCTGCGGCGCCCGCAACACCCGCTGCACACTCCCGTGCTCCACCGCCCGGCCGGCGTACATCACCAGCACGTCATCAGCCACCTGACTGACCACACCCAGATCGTGGGTGATCAACACGATCGCCGACCGGAACTCGGCCTGCAGATCGGCCAGCAGGTCCAGGATCTGCGCCTGCACCGTCACATCCAACGCCGTCGTCGGCTCATCCGCGATCAACAGATCCGGATCGTTCACCAACGCCATCGCGATCATCGCCCGCTGCCGCATCCCACCCGAGAACTCGTGCGGATACTGATCGAACCGCCGCCCCGGCTGCGGAATCCCCACCCGGCCCAGCATGTCCACCGCCCGCGACCGCGCCTCCCGCTTCCCCGCCCTCGGGTGATGCACCCGGTACGCCTCAGCGATCTGCCGGCCCACCGAGTAGTACGGATGCAACGCCGACAACGGATCCTGAAACACCATCGCCATGTCCCGGCCCCGCAGCCGCCGCACCCCCTCCTCACCCAACCCGACAAGCTGACGCCCACCCACCCAGATCTCCCCCGAGATGGCCGTGCGCTTCGCGTTGTGCAGGCCGAGGATCGCCAACGACGTCACGCTCTTACCGGACCCGGACTCCCCCACGATCCCCAACGTGCGACCCCGCTCCACCGCGAACGACACCCCGTCCACGGCCCGCACCACACCATCCTCGGTGTCGAACCGCACCCGCAGATCCCTGACCTGGAGATAGGGCCCGTCGCCGGATCGCTGCTCCGGCACCTCCGGGCGGTCCGGCTCCCCGGACGGCACCGCCTCCGACCTGCCCATTGACCGCCTCCCCTTCGGTGATGAAGAGAACCTACAGCAAACCCTTGGAGGCGAAAATAAGCTACATCGAGCGGTCTGTCAGCGGTGAGAGCGTAACGACTCGGTCTCCCGTCCGCACGCCCCTCACCTGGGACATTCACGGCCACGATTGGGCATCTCGGCCTCGTCGTCGCACCCGGGGTGCGACCATGGTCCCGGTGACGAAGGGACGATTCCTGTCGGCACGAGGTGGAGGCGACCATGACAGCGGCGGTGTTCGGCCACGACGGCCCGTGGACCGAAGAGGAGTACCTCGCCCTCGGCGAGACGCGGCAACGCGTCGAACTCTTCGACGGGAGCCTGCACGTGACACCGGCACCGACTCCGCGGCACCAGCGAATCCAGCGGAACCTCGGCAATCTGCTGGAGGCCGCGGCCCAGCACGCCGGCCTGGAACTGCTGGAGACGGTGAACGTCCGGCTCCGGCCAGGCCGCATACCGATTCCCGACCTGGTCGTCACCGAGTCGATCGACTTCGACGAGCCGATGATCGAGGCGCGGGACGTGCGGCTCGTGTGCGAGGTCATCTCGCCCGGCAACGCGGCGACCGACAAGGTGCTCAAGATGCACTACTACGCCGCCGCGGGCATCGAGTGGTACCTGCTGGTGGAGCAGGAGACCGGCACGCTGCACCTCCACCGGCGGCAGGGCCGGCACTACCGGGAGGTGTCGGTGACCAAGCCCGGTTCCGTGCTGGAGCTGACCGAGCCCGTCCGGGCCACGATCCGGCCGGAGGAACTCGTCCCCTGACGGATGCCGGTGCGCTCGCCTAGGGTCGGGCGCATGAGCGAGCGTCAGCAGGGCAGCGGAGTGCCGGGATGAGCGAGTTCGACGCGGCGACCGCCGCCGTCCAGGCCGCCCTCGACGCGGGCGCCCGGTACGCCGACGCCCGGGTCATGCACCGCCGCTACGAGTCGATGTCGGCCCGCAACGGCGACATCGAGGAGCTGAGCCAGGACGAGAGCATCGGGCTGGGCGTACGCGGGCTCGTCGGATCGGGTTGGGGCTTCCACGCCGTACCCGATCTGTCCGACGCCGCGGCCCGCGACGCCGGCCGTCGCGCCGCGGCGATCGCCACCGCGAGCGCGCGGGTTCCCGGCCCGCCGATCGACCTGGTGCCGGTCGAGGCGACGGTGGCGACCTGGGCCTCGGACTGCGCCGTCGACCCGCTCGGCGTGCCGCTGTCGGACAAGGGCGACCTGCTGGTCCGCGCCACGGCGACGATGCGTGAGCACGGCGCCGACCTGGCCGAGGGGCTGTACCAGATCTGGGACACCTCGAAGTGGTTCGTCTCCAGCGAGGGCCACCGGATCGACCAGCGCATCCGGGAGTGCGGTGGCGGCATCTCGGCCACCTCGATCGGTGACGGCGAGACCCAGCGCCGGTCCTACCCGAGCTACCGGGGGCAGTACGGCACCACCGGCTGGGAGCTGGTCACCTCGCTCGACCTGGCCGCGCACGCCGCCCGCATCGCCGAGGAGTCCCGGGAGCTGCTCACCGCGCCGCTCTGCCCGGCCGGCGAGACCGACCTGATCCTCGGCGGCGAGCAGCTCGCGCTGCAGATCCACGAGTCGGTCGGGCACGCCATCGAGCTGGACCGCATCCTCGGCTGGGAGGCGGCGTTCGCCGGCACATCCTGGCTCGACCTGGCCCGCCTCGGCTCGCTGCGCTACGGCTCCGAGCTGATGAACGTGACGATCGACCCGACCATCCCGGGCGCGCTCGGCAGCTTCGGCTTCGACGACGAGGGCTCCCCGGCGGTCGCCCGGGACGCGGTCCGCGAGGGGCGGTGGGTCGGGGTGCTCGCCGGCCGGGGCTCGGCCGCCGTCGCCGGCCTGGACTACGGCGGCAGCGTACGGGCCGACGGCTGGGCCCGGCTGCCGATGGTACGGATGACGAACGTGGGCCTGGAACCCGGCCCGCACACGCTCGACGAGATCATCGCGGCCACCGACCACGGGGTGCTGATGGACATCAACCGGTCCTGGTCGATCGACGACAAGCGGCTCAACTTCCAGTTCGGCTGCGAGGTCGGCTGGGAGGTGAAGAAGGGCCGCCGGGGGCGGATGCTGCGCAACCCCACCTACACCGGCATCGGTCCGGTCTTCTGGCGCTCGATGGACATGCTCTCCTCGGAGACGGTCGCCTGGGGCACGCCCAACTGCGGGAAGGGGCAGCCCGGGCAGGTCGGGCACACCGGCCACCCGGCCGCGCCGGCCCGGTTCCGCGGCGTCCGGGTGGGGGTGCGGGCATGAAGCGGAGTGCCGGCATGAGCGCCGAGCTGGAGATCGCCACCGGGGTGGTCGACCTGGTCCGGCACACGGCCGGTCCGGCCGCCGAGGCCGAGGTGCTGGTGACCCGCTCCGATCTGGCGCTGACCCGGTTCGCCAACTCGTTCATCCACCAGAACGTGTCCGAGAGCGGCGTCGCCGTACACCTGCGGTTGCACGTGGACGGGCGGACCGCGACCGGCAGCGGCACCCGGGTCGACGCCGACGGCCTGGCCGCGCTCGTCGAGCGGACCCGGGCCGCGGCCCGGCTCGCGCCGCCCGACCCGGCGTGGCCGGGGCTGACCGCGCCGACGCCCGTGCCGTCCGGCCCGGCAGTCGACGAGGCCACCGCGTTCGCCTCGCCCGGCGAGCGGGCCGAGCGGGTACGCGCGTTCGTGGACGCGGTCGAAGGGCTGGAGGCGGCCGGCTACTGCCGCACCGCGTACCGGTCGGGGGCGTTCGCCAACTCGGCCGGGCACACGGCTGTGGGCCGGGCGGCCGAGGCGGCGATGGACGGCATCGCCCGCGCCGGCGGCGCGGACGGGGTGGCGCGGCTCTGCGCGGACCGGCTGGCCGATCTCGACGGCGCGGCGCTCGGCGCCCGCGCGGCGGCGAAGGCACGCGCCGCGGCCGACCCGGTCGAGCTGCCGCCCGGGCACTACGAGGTGGTGCTCGAACCGGCGGCCGTCGCCGACCTGCTGCAGAACCTGGCCTGGTACGGCTTCAACGGCAAGCGGTACGCCGAACGGCAGTCCTTCGCCGAGCCGGGCACGGCACAGTTCGACCCCGCGGTGACGCTGGTGGACGACCCGCTGCACGCCAGCACGCTGCCGTTCGACCTGGAGGGCACGCCCCGGCGGGCGTTGCCGCTGGTCGAGAACGGCGCCACCAGCGCGGTGGCGTACGACAGGCGCGGTGGCGCCGAGGCGGGCACCGGGTCCACCGGGCACGGCATGCCGGGTAGCGCGACGTTCGGGCCGATCCCGCACAACATCCGGCTGCCGGCGGGCACGAGCGACACGGGCGTGGCAGGCGCGGCCGTCGCCGCCGGACCGGTGAGCGCGGGCGTGACCGGTGCGGTCGGCGACCCGGACACCGCCGCGCTGGTGGCCGGTATGCGGCGCGGGCTGCTGGTCAGCGACTTCTGGTACACGCGGGTGCTGGACCCGAAGCAACTCGTGGTCACCGGGCTGACCCGCAACGGGGTGTGGCTGGTCGAGGACGGCGTGCCGACCCGCGCGGTACGCGACTTCCGGTTCACCGAGTCGTACCCCCGGGCGCTGGGGCCGGGCCGGGTGCTCGGCCTGGGCCGGACCGCGGTCCGCCAGCCGCACCGCGTGGACGGTTCCTGGTACGAGGCACCGGCGCTGCGGCTGTCCTCCTGGCACTTCACCGGCGGCGCGTCCGGGTGACCCGGCGCGCCGCCGGGCGCGTCACGCCACCGGTCGGCGCACCGTTCGACCGACGCACCACATTGATCATGAACTGACTCTTTCCAAGCTGCGGGACACACGGGACACTGCGTTGCGCGGCCGGGCCGTGAAGATCGGCGTAACGTGTGTCACTTAGCCGCACCGGTTCGCCGGTGTGGCCTCGCGCGTGCGCAGGACGTGACAGTGACGTCAGGGAGATGACTCGAATGACAACTACGTCGGCCAGGACGCCGAGACCGCAGCCGCGGGGAGGGCGGGCACGCGCCGCCATCGCGGCGAAGACGTTGCGGACCGACCGATGGTGGATCGCCCCGCTGCTCACCGTGGTGGGGCTCAGCGCGTGGGTCATCTACGCGACGGTCCGGGTCTTCATGCACAAGTGGTACTGGGTGGAGCAGTACCACTACCTGACGCCGTTCTACTCCCCCTGCGTCACCGACCGCTGTGTCGAGGGCTCCTCGCACTTCGGCCAGTTCCTGCCCGGGTGGTGGATCATCCCGGACGCGGCCCTCACCCTGCCGTTCCTGCTGCTGTTCCGCCTGACCTGCTACTACTACCGCAAGGCGTACTACCGGTCGTTCTGGCTGTCGCCGCCGGCCTGCGCGGTGCCGGACGGGCACCAGTCGTACAGCGGCGAGACGCGGTTCCCGCTGCTCGGGCAGAACCTGCACCGCTACTTCTTCTACGCCGCCGCGATCATCTCGCTGATCAACACCTGGGACGCGATCCTGGCCTTCCACTCCCCCGAGGGCTTCGGCTTCGGCCTGGGCAACATCATCCTGGTCGGCAACGTGGTGATGCTGTGGGCGTACACCATCTCCTGCCACTCCTGCCGGCACATCATCGGCGGACGGCTCAAGCACTTCTCCAAGAGCCCACTGCGCTACAAGGCGTGGACCGGGGTGTCCTGGCTGAACGTCCGGCACATGCAGCTCGCCTGGATCACCCTGGGCACCCTGGCCCTCGCCGACTTCTACGTGATGGCGGTCGCCGCCGGCTGGTTCAACGACCTGCGGTTCATCAACTGAGAGCCTGGACATGACTGAGACGCGAATCGAACGACACCACTATGACGTCGTCGTGATCGGGGCCGGTGGCGCCGGCCTGCGCGCGGCGATCGAGGCCCGGCTGGCCGGCAAGAAGACCGCGATCATCTCGAAGTCGCTGTTCGGCAAGGCGCACACGGTGATGGCCGAGGGCGGCGCCGCGGCCGCGATGGGCAACGTGAACTCGCGCGACAACTGGCAGGTGCACTTCCGGGACACCATGCGCGGCGGCAAGTTCCTCAACAGCTTCCGGATGGCCGAGCTGCACGCCAAGGAGGCGCCGCAGCGGATCTGGGAGCTGGAGACGTACGGTGCCCTGTTCGACCGCACCAAGGACGGGAAGATCTCGCAGCGCAACTTCGGCGGCCACGAGTACCCGCGCCTGGCGCACGTCGGCGACCGGACCGGCCTGGAGCTGATCCGCACGCTCCAGCAGAAGATCGTCTCGCTCCAGCAGGAGGACAAGCAGGAGTTCGGCAGCTACGACGCACGGATCCGGGTCTTCTCCGAGACCACGATCACCGAGCTGCTGCTCGACGGCGACCGCGTCGCCGGGGCGTTCGGCTACTACCGCGAGTCCGGCGAGTTCGTCCTGTTCGAGGCGCCCGCGGTGGTGCTGGCCACCGGCGGCGTCGGACGGTCCTACAAGGTCACCTCGAACTCGTGGGAGTACACCGGCGACGGCCACGCGCTGGCGCTGCGCGCCGGGGCGACGCTGATCAACATGGAGTTCCTCCAGTTCCACCCGACCGGCATGGTCTGGCCGCCCTCGGTGAAGGGCATCCTGGTCACCGAGTCGGTACGCGGCGACGGCGGCGTGCTGAAGAACTCCGAGGGCAAGCGGTTCATGTTCGACTACGTCCCGGACGTGTTCCGCAAGCAGTACGCGGAGACCGAGGAGGAGGCGGACCGCTGGTACACCGACCCGGACAACAACCGGCGTCCGCCGGAGCTGCTGCCCCGCGACGAGGTCGCCCGCGCCATCAACAGCGAGGTCAAGGAAGGCCGGGGTACGCCGGCCGGCGGCGTCTACCTGGACATCGCCTCCCGTAAGTCGGCCGACGAGATCCGCCGCCGCCTCCCGTCGATGTACCACCAGTTCAAGGAACTGGCCGACGTCGACATCACCAAGGAGCCGATGGAGGTCGGCCCGACCTGTCACTACGTGATGGGCGGCGTCGAGGTGGACCCCGACTCCGGAGCGGCGCACGGCACGGTGCGCGGGCTCTACGCCGCCGGTGAGGTGTCCGGCGGTATGCACGGCTCCAACCGGCTCGGCGGCAACTCCCTGTCCGACCTGCTGGTCTTCGGCAAGCGCGCGGGCGGGCACGCCGCCACGTACACCGATCAGCTCACCACCCGCCCGGCGGTTTCGGTGGCGGCGGTGGAGGCGGCGGTGGAGACGGCGCTGGCGCCGTTGCAGCGGGACACCGGCGAGAGCCCCTACCAGCTCCAGCAGGACCTCCAGGCCGTCATGGGGGATCTGGTAGGAATCATCCGGCGCGAGAGTGAGCTGGCCGACGCGCTCGGCCGGCTGGCCGAGCTGCGGGAGCGGGTGGCGAAGGTGAGCGCGGCCGGGGGCCGTCGCTACAACCCGGGCTGGCACCTGGCGCTGGACCTGCGCAACATGCTCGTGGTCTCGGAGTGCACCGCGAAGGCAGCGCTGGAGCGGCAGGAGTCGCGCGGCGGGCACACCCGGGAGGACTACCCGGCGATGGACCCGAAGTGGCGGCGGGTCAACCTGGTCTGCGCGCTGGACGGCGACACGGTCCGGCTCACCCACAAGCCGGTACCGAGGATGCGGCCGGAGCTGATCGGGCTGTTCGACCGGGCCGAGCTGGCCAAGTACCTGACCGACGAGGAACTCGCCGAGTTCGACGCCCTCACCGAGGAGGCGAACAACTGATGGGAAGTAAGCGCCAGTTCCGCATCTGGCGGGGCGACGAGACCGGCGGCGACCTGAAGGACTACACGGTCGAGGTGAACGAGGGCGAGGTGGTCCTCGACGTGATCCACCGCCTCCAGGCCACCGAGGCCCCGGACCTGGCGTGCCGGTGGAACTGCAAGGCCGGCAAGTGCGGCTCCTGCTCGATGGAGATCAACGGCAAGCCGCGGCTGGGCTGCATGACCCGGATGTCGACGTTCGAGGAGTCCGAGACCGTCACGGTCACCCCGCTGCGCACCTTCCCGGTGATCCGGGACCTGGTCACCGACGTCTCGTTCAACTACGAGAAGGCCCGGGAGACCCCCGCGTTCGCGCCGCCGGCCGACGTGGCCCCCGGCGACTACCGGATGCAGCAGGTCGACGTCGAGCGCTCGCAGGAGTTCCGCAAGTGCATCGAGTGCTTCCTGTGCCAGAACGTCTGCCACGTGATCCGTGACCACGAGGAGAACAAGCCGGCGTTCTCCGGTCCCCGGTTCTTCATCCGGGCGGCCGAGCTGGACATGCACCCGCTCGACGCACGCACCGACCGCGGGGAGTACGCGCAGTCGGACATGGGACTCGGACTCTGCAACATCACCAAGTGCTGCACCGAGGTCTGCCCCGAGCACATCAAGATCACCGACAACGGGATCATCCCCATGAAGGAACGGGTCGTCGACCGCAGGTACGATCCCCTTGTGTGGCTCGGTAACAAGATCTTCCGGAGGGGTCAGGTGCCTCAGACCAGCGCGACCAGCGGGCATTCGAGCGGTGCCGTCACGTCCGGAGGGACGCACGGCGGGGCGCTCGCGCACGGCCGCGGCTCCTCGTCCGCCGGGGTGCACTCGCACGCCGGCGGCTCGCACGACAGCACCGCGGAGCGTCAGGCCCAGCAGGGCGTCAACTGGCACCGGGAGGTGCCGCACCCGACCGCCCCGGCGGTGGACGCCAACGGCAAGCTGCCGCTGACCGAGCTGACGTTCAACAAGGCCGCCGCGCCGTCGCCGTTCGGCGACGACGTGACGTTCCCGCTGCCGCCGGAGCACCTCAACTTCGCTCACCCGCAGCAGGACGAGCCGAAGCACTGAACACCAGCGCGACGACGACGGGGGCCAGCGGCACGAGCCGCGGGCCCTCGTCTCGTTTCCGCCCGGCTGTCCGGTTCGCCGGACGGCCCGGCCCGCGCCGCGGTCGTTCAGGGGACGTCGAGCAGCGGGCGCAGTGCGGCCACGATCGGCACGTCGGCGGGCAGCCAGTCGACACTGTCCAACTCGGTGGCGGAGAGCCAGCGCAGCTCGGCGTGCTCCAGCGCCTTCGGCTCGTCGCCGTGCAGCAGGCGGGCGGCGTAGACGCGCAGCACGGACCGGCCGTGCGCCATCCGTACGTCTCTGCCGACACGCGCGCCGACCGCCACCCGTACGCCCAGTTCCTCGGCGCACTCCCGGGCCAGCGCGTCGGTCTCGGCCTCGCCCGGCTCGACCTTTCCGCCCGGGAACTCCCAGCGCCCGGCCACCTCGGGAGGCGCGGAGCGCTCGCACGCCAGCACCCGGCCACCCTCGATGATCGCCGCCCCGACGACCACCCTCGGCTCCCGCCGGTCGGCCTGCCCGCCTCCGCTAACCCGTTCGGTCCGCACGGGCCACCAGCGTGCCAGATCAATCGGCGGTTTGGGTAGCTGCGTCGGCCGTCAGGTCAGCAGAACACGGAAGTGTGGGCGTGGACACACCATCTGAGCGGCGAGAGACTAGAGGGCGTCGACTGGGACACGGGATGGCGACGATTTGGCCACAAGCCGGCAACGACGCCTGGGAGGTGCGGTGATGCGCGTGCTGTTCAGCGGCCGGGCGAAGCACGACTACCTCAGCGACGCACTGGCCCTGCTGTCCGGATGGACGCGCGAGGGCGAACAGATCCGCCGCACGATCGTCCTCGACGACACCCAGCACGCCGCGCTCACCGAGCGGGTGGCGGTGGTTGCCGACGCGTTGCGGCTGCGCCCCGAGATCAGCCGCCGGGCCGACCGTACCCAGATCAGGCTCGGGCACGGCGACGGCGAGCCGCTCACCGAGGGTGAGGTGCTGCTGGCCGCACGCATCGAGGACGCGGTCCGCGCGGTCACCGAGCCCTGATCCACTGGCACGCCCCGCCTACCCTCGGGTGCATGTCTGGCCCCACGTACGACCGCAAGGAACAGTTCCAGCAGATCCAGAGCGGGTTGCTGCCCGGTGAGCAGATCATCGCCGTCTACGACGCGGTGGGCACCGGCACCGGCTTCATCGGCCTGACCGACCGGCGGGTGATCATCCAGGACCGCTCCTTCGTCGGCAAGCGGTACGCGATCACCAGCATCCCGTACTCGAAGATCACCAGCGTGAGCGTGGTGAGCAACAAGTCCTGGGGTGGTTCGTTCTTCTCCACCGGGTCCATCGCGGTGCACGTCGGCACGCACACCTACGAGGTCGAGTTCCGGGGCGCGCAGAAGAGCCACCACGTGCACAACGTGATCCTGCAGTACATCTCCTGACCCGCCTGGCACAATCGCCGCCATGCGAGGGCTGACGGCGCGATGGCGGGCCTGGCGGGGCGACCATCGGCGGGCCGTACGCCTGCTCCGCCGCCTCCTGGTGCTCGCCACGGCCGCCGTGATGCTGCTGGGCGCGGCCACGATCGCCAGCGTGACCTGGGTCCGCGACGCCGCCGAGGGACATGTGTTCGACGCCGCGGACGTGCCCGAGACGCCGGTGGCCCTGGTGCTGGGCACCAAGGTGGAGCCGGACGGCACGCCGTCGCCGTTCCTCGCCGGCCGGCTGGAGATCGCCCGCCAGTTGTACGCCGCCGGCAAGGTCCAGGTGCTCCTGCTCTCCGGCGACCACATGGACTGGGACTACGACGAGCCGGACGCGATGCGGCGCTGGCTCGTCGCCCGGGGCGTCCCGGCGGAGAAGACGGTCCTGGACCACGCCGGGTTCGACACGTACGACTCGTGCGTCCGCGCGCACCGCGTCTTCGGGGTCCGGCGGGCCACAGTGGTCACCCAGTCGTTCCACCTGCCGCGCGCGGTGGCGCTCTGCCGGGACGCCGGCATCGAGGCCGTCGGCGTCGGCGACGACACCGCCCGCCGGTACGCCGACCAGTGGCGGATCAGCTCCACCCGGGAGTACGGGGCGTGCGTCAAGGCCGCCGTGGACGTGCTCACCGGGCGTGACCCGGTGCACCTCGGCCGCCGGGAGACCGGAGTGGACGACGCGCTGCGGGCGTAATCCGGTTGTCTCCCCGGCACGGCTGCTGATCTGCTGGACCCCTCGAAGCCGACCGGAGGGAGCACCGCCATGCCGAACGCTGCGAAGCCCAGCCGATCCGTCGTCACCTCATCCGAAACGAGGCTTCGTCTTGTCGTACCCCATTCCGGCGGAGGTCACTGACCTCGCGCCGCGTCGCGTCCCTTCCGCCCGGCGGGAGGGCGCGTGATGTCCGTCTTCGACGATCCCGGCCTGTTCGGCCGGCTCTGGGCCGCCACCTACGACGGCCCCGGCAATCCCGACCCGGCCCCGGCTGTCGACTTCCTCGCGCCGCTGGCGCAGGGCGGTCCGGTGCTCGAACTGGCGGTCGGCACCGGCCGGGTGGCCCTGCCGCTGGCCGCCCGCGGCCTGGCCGTGGAGGGCGTCGAGGCGTCCCCGGAGATGGTCGCGCACCTGCGCGCCAAGCCGGGCGGCGCGGACATGCCCGTCACCATCGGAGACATGGCGGACGTCCCGGTCGCCGGGCCGTACCGTCTGGTCTTCCTGGTGTTCAACACGCTGTTCAACCTGGTCTCGGAGGAGCGCCAGGCGGCGTGCTTCCGCAACGTCGCCCGGGTGCTCGCGCCCGGCGGGGCGTTCGTCATCGAGACCTTCGTGCCCGACCCGGCGGACTTCGACCGGGACGAGCAGGTCCAGGTGCGGGAGGTGACCGAGGACTCGGCCACCATCCGCGTGCACCGGTACGACCGGGCGGCGCAGACGTTCGTGCGGCAGACCGTCACGTTCGACGCCTCGGGCGTGCACCTCAAGCCGTTCGCCATGCGGTACGCCTGGCCGGAGCAGATCGACGAGCTGGCGGAGCGGGCCGGGTTGCGGCTCACCGAGCGGTACGCCGACTGGGACCGGTCGCCGTTCGACGCGGACAGCCGCTCGCACATCTCCGTCTACCGGCGCCGGTAGCGGTCCCGTCGAGGGCCGAGGCATCCCGTCTCGGCCCTCGACCTGCACCCGGCGGGCTCTTGCCGGACATCACCCCCTCAAGCCGCGCGCTTCCCGGCGCCCATGCGGAGGCACTTGACGGTTCGGGTGGCCGGGTGCGATGGTTAGTTACATGAGTAATGAACCGAAGAACCGGGATGGATGACGGGCGGCCGATCTTCGTCCAGATCGCGGAGCTGATCGAAAACTCGGTCATCGACGGGACGCTCGCGGAGGAGACCCAGGTGCCGTCGACGAACGAGCTGGCGGCGTTCCACCGGATCAACCCGGCGACCGCCGCCAAGGGGATCAACCGCCTGGTCGATGACGGGATTCTCTACAAACGCAGGGGGATCGGAATGTTCGTGGCAACGGGGGCCGTCGAAACACTCCGGGAACGCCGCCGGCGCGAGTTCTCCGACCAGTACGTGCGGCCCCTCATCGAGGAGGCACGCAAGTTGGGCATCGGCACCGAGGAGCTGAAGAAGCTCATCGAGACAGGGGAGGAACAGCGATGAGCGTCGTGGCGGCAGCCGGCCTCACGAAGCGGTTCGGTGAGGTGACCGCTCTCGACGACGTCACCTTCACGTTGACGGGTAACAAGATCTACGGCCTGCTCGGCCGCAACGGCGCCGGCAAGACGACCCTGATGCAGCTGATCACGGGCCAGCAGAACCTCACCGGCGGCGACCTGACGCTGTTCGGCGAGCGCCCGTACGAGAACGAGCGGGCACTGTCGCGGGTGGTCTTCATCAAGGAGAGCCAGACCTACCCGACCGCCTACCAGGTCCGGCACGTCCTGAGCCTGGCGGGGCGGCTGTTCCCCAACTGGGACGAGGACTTCGCGCAATCTCTCGTGGACGACTTCGACCTGCCGCGGAAGCGCAACGTGCGCAAGCTGTCCCGCGGCATGCTGTCCGCGCTGGGCGTGACGATCGGCCTGGCCGCACGGGCGCCGCTGACCTTCTTCGACGAGCCGTACCTCGGTCTCGACGCGGTCGCCCGGCAGCTCTTCTACGACCGGCTGCTCGCCGACTACGCCGAGAATCCGCGCACTGTCGCGCTCTCCACCCACCTCATCGACGAGGTGGCCGACCTGATCGAGCACGTGTTGCTGCTCGACCGCGGCAAGCTGCTGCTCGACGCGCCCAGCGACGAGTTGCGCGGAGAGGTGATGGAGGCGTCCGGCCCGGCCGGGGCGGTGGACGAGTTCGCCGGCGCGCACCGGGTGCTGCACCGCGAACAACTCGGCGGCACGGTCCGCGCGTCGTTGCGCGGGTCGTTCGACAACGCCGAACGGATGCGCGCCAAGAAGCTCGGCATCGACCTGGCGCCGGTGTCGCTCCAGCAGGCCGTGGTGCGCCTGACGACGGAAAGGACGATGACCCGATGACTCGCATCCTCGACGTCGCCCGGATGCACACCATCGCCTGGGTCGGCCAGTTGGCCTGGCCGTGGGGCATCATGGCCATCTCGCTCGGCGTCAACCTGCTGATCTTCGACTCGATCGACGAGGCGGCGCCGGGCAAGAACACCACCGGCGGCCTGGTGAGCCTCTACATCGTCTGCGCGATCGTCGCCGCCGCCTCGATCAGCCAGGTGTTCCCGTTCGCGCTCGGAGTGGGCGTCACCCGCCGCACCTTCTATCTCGCCACCGTGCTGGTCAACGTGGTGCAGGCGGTCGTGTACGGCGTACTGCTCTACCTGCTCAACCTGATCGAGGGTGCCACCGGCGGCTTCGGGACCGAGCTCCGGTTCTTCCGGATCCCGTACATCGACGTCGACAACGGGCTGTTGCAGATCGCCGTCTACGCGGTGCCGTTCCTGTTCCTGAACTTCCTCTCCGTCCTCGCCGCCGTCTGGTACGTCCGGTTCGGCATGAACGGCCTGCTCGGCGCCGGCGCGGCCCTGATCCTGGTGACCGGCCTGCTCGTCGCGTTGATCACCTGGCAGGGCTGGTTCGACGACATCTGGGAGTGGCTGAGCAGCCAGCACCAGATCAGCCTGCTGGTGGGATGGCCCGCTCTGCTGGCGGCGGCGTCCGCAGTCGGGGGCATGGCGGCCATCCGCCGGGCGAACGCCTGACGGTTACGCACACCGCGACCGCCGGCCGCGAGACGCGGGCCGGCGGTCGTCTGTGCGATGGTTGCCGGCCTCTCAGCGCCTGGTCTCGTACCTCGTCAGGAGCACGCCGCCAGGGAACGTCCGGGTCTCCACCAGGGCCAGGTTCACCCAGTCGTCGAGGGTCGTGAAGAACGGCTTACCGCCACCCACCAGGACCGGATGGGTGACGAGCACGTACTCGTCGATCAGCCCGCCCCGCATGGCCGCCGCGGCGAGGGTGGCGCCACTGATGTCCATCGGACCACCGTCCTCGGCCCTGAGCCGGCTGATCTCGGTGACCGCGTCGCCGGTGACCAGGCGGGTGTTCCAGTCGACCGGCCTGGTCGTCGAGGAGAACACCACCTTCGGCATGTCCCGCCAGCGGCGGGCGAACTCGGCGTGCGCAGGTGTGACGTCCGGCTGCTGATCGGCGGTCGGCCAGTGTGAGCTCATCGCCTCCCACAGTCGCCGCCCGTAGAGCGCCGTGCCTGTCGCCCCCACCCGGTCGGACCACCACTGGAACAACTCGTCGCTCGGCGCACCCCAGCCGAGGTCGTCACCGGGCGCGGCGACATAGCCGTCCAGGCTCAGGTTCATGGCGAAGGTCAGTTTGCGCATGCGTCAGCCTCCCGTGAGTCGGTACTCGGCGTACAGACCAGCAGTGCCCCCATCCTGGCGGAGACTCAGGTGCCGTCCTTGCCGCTTGCCCCTCGCCGCTCCTCGCGCCACAACTCGTGCCCACGCATCAACCATCCAACCCAGAACACCGTGAACAGGATCAGGAAGCACGCGAACAGCACGATGGCGAGCACTGCCGCGATCGGCTGGAACCGCCCTGCGTCGCCGTTCCATCCGCTCGCCGCAAGGGTTCCGAGGCCGCCACAGGCGATCATGGAGATGAGCAGGCTCGGCCGGTCAACCGGGTGAGGCTCACGGGACAGACGCAACTCGGCTCCTTGGTCAATGCCACACGAGACGTCCACGCACGGCCGCCTCCGATGGCCTGCATCGTTGCAGCACCAAGACAGAGATCAAAGACCCGGAACCGGCGTACACGTCGACTCGCCCGTCGCCCAGCAGGCCGGCACTGCCAGACGTGCCTGTCGTCTGTCCGGCAGTTCGGCCAGGCTCCCTGCTGAGCAGCAACGCAACCGGAGTCGACGCCGGCATTGCTGGGCTCGCCCCCTCTTGACCGCTGTCTCGGGCCCGCTTCGCGGGTAGCGCCGGCCGACCAACTCGGGGATGATCATCCTCATGTCGGAGCAGGATCTAGCCGGAACCTGGCGTCGCATCATCCGCGGGGACAGCAAGTCCTGGGTCGTGTTCGCCCACGGCACGTGCGTCGTGCTACCAGATCCCGGACCCAGCGCTGACCTCGCCGCTCAGGCCGTCGACATCCTGCGCGAGTACGGGCCCGTCCACGCCGGCTCACCTGCTGGAGACTTCGGCACCATCACCCTCGATCCCGGTCCCGGCTGGGTGGTCTACGGCCACCACAACGACGTGCTGACCTACGTGGGGCCCGACGAGATCTCCGACAGCAGCGACCTGGCCGTTGGTCTGTACGGACGCCGCAAGCGAGACCAGGACGGCCATGAGCTTGACGTGGTACACGTCGAGGACAAGCGGCCCCGGTGAGTCAGGGCGGCGCTTCCGCCGTCAGACGTTGAAGCGGAACTCCACCACGTCGCCGTCCTGCATGACGTACTCCTTGCCCTCGATCCGGACCTTGCCGGCGGCCTTGGCCGCCGCCATCGATCCGGCCTCGACCAGGTCGGCGTAGGAGACCACCTCGGCCTTGATGAAGCCGCGCTGGAAGTCGCTGTGGATCACCCCGGCGGCCTCCGGCGCGGTCGCGCCGACCGGGACGGTCCAGGCCCGCGCCTCCTTGGGGCCGGCCGTCAGGTACGTCTGGAGCCCGAGCGTCCGGAAGCCCACCCGGACGAGCTGGTTCAGGCCGGGCTCGGACTGCCCGATCGACTCCAGCAGCTCGCGGGCCTCCTCCTCGGGCAGGTCCACCAGCTCGGACTCGATCTTGGCGTCCATGAAGACCGCCTCGGCGGGCGCGACCAGGCCGCGCAGCTCGTCGAGGAACTCGGCGTTGCCCAGCTCGGCCTCGTCGACGTTGAAGACGTAGAGGAACGGCTTGGTGGTGAGCAGGTGCAGCTCACGCAGGTGTTCCAGCTCGACCTTCGCGGCGGCGGCGCCCGCGTACAGGGTGACGCCGTTGTCGAGGACCTCGACCGCCTTCTTGGCTGCCTCGACGGCGGCGGCCCGGTCCTTGCGGAGCTTGGCCTCCTTCTCCAGCCGGGGCAGCGCCTTCTCCAGCGTCTGGATGTCGGCCAGGATCAGCTCGGTGTTGATCGTCTCGATGTCGTCGGCCGGGGAGACCTTGCCGTCGACGTGCACCACGTTCGGGTCGGAGAAGGCGCGCACCACCTGGCAGATCGCCGAGGCGTCCCGGATGTTGGCGAGGAACGCGTTGCCCCGGCCCTGCCCCTTGGAGGCGCCCCGGACCAGGCCGGCGATGTCGACGAACGAGACCGGCGCCGGCAGCACCTTCTGCGAGGAGAAGATCTCGGCCAGCGTGGCCAGCCGCTCGTCGGGCAGCCCGACCACGCCGACGTTGGGCTCGATGGTGGCGAACGGGTAGTTCGCGGCGAGCACGTCGTTCTTGGTCAGCGCGTTGAACAGGGTGCTCTTGCCCACGTTGGGCAGGCCGACGATGCCGATGGTGAGACTCACGACGAACCAGCTTACGCGGTTCGCCGCTCGCGCCGGGCAGGCAGGTCCGCGAAGCCGGTCACTACGACGCCGCGGACAGCAGGCGCGGCTCGATCCGGGCCTCCCGGACGGTGCCGTCCTCGGCGCGGATCAGCTCGTACGCGGCCACGCCGGGCCGGTCCGCCACCGCCTCGGCCAGCCGGGTGCCCCGGTAGATCAGTCCCACCCCGTCGTCGGTGCAGTGGCTGGCCGGCAGCGTGCCGTCGGCGACCAGCCGGTGCATCAGCGGGCGGCGCTGCTCCTCGCTGTCGTAGTGCACGCCGTTGCCGTACGGGAGCCAGCCCAGCCCCTCGGTGAAGGGCCGCAGCGCCGGTCCGTAGCTGTCGGTGGCACCGCCGGTGTGCCAGCAGATCGAGCCGGCGGAGACGCCGCCGAGCACCACGCCGGCCTGCCAGCACTCGTGCAGGATCTCCGGCAGGCCGTGCACCCGCCAGACCGCGCAGAGGTTCGCCACGCTGCCGCCGCCGACCCAGACCATGTCCTGCGCGAGCAGGTGCGCCCGGATGTCCTCGACGTTGGGCATCGGGTGGAGCGCCAGGTGGGAGGCGCGGAACCGGGTGCCGGCGAAGGCGCCGTAGAAGACGGTGAACCCGGTCGGCTGGTCGCCGGTGGCCTGGCCGAGGTAGCAGACGCGGGGCGTGTCACCGGCCCCGGCCAGCTCGGCCATCAGGTCGAACAGGGCGCTGGGCCGCGCGTCCCAGGGGCCACGGCGACGGCTGGCGAAACCCATGCTGGTGGCGACGATCGTCGGTTCGGTGGCGGGCACGGGTGTCCTTCCGGGCGGCGGCGGTGCCGATCATTGTGCCGGATCCGCGGGCCCGGCCTCGGCCGCTGCGAGCAATGCGCGCAGCAGATCGGCCAGCCGGTCCTGGTCGGCGGGCGGCAGCGCGTCGAGGATCCGCCGCTGCACCGCGAGCCCCGCCTCGGCCGACTCCTCCACCACCCGGCGACCGGTGTCGGTGAGTGTGACCCGCAGCGCCCGCCGGTCGTCCGGGTCCGGCGAGCGCCGCACCAGGCCCGCCCGTTCGAGGCGGTCGAGCCGCCCGGTCATGCCGCCGGAGGTGAGCATCAGCGAGGCGGCGAGCGCCTTCGGCGCCAGCGTGTACGGCGAGCCGGAGCGCCGCAGGGCGGCCAGCACGTCGAACTCGCCCCGGCCGATGCCCCAGCCCGCGTACACCTTCTCCTGGCCGTCGCCGACCAGCCGGGCCAGCCGGTAGATGCGGCCGAACACGGCCATCGGCTCGGGCCGCATCCCGGGCCGTTCCCGCCGCCACTGCTCGACGATCGCGTCCACCTCGTCGCCTGTCACGGCTGCCGATTGTGCCGCACGTCCCACTTCCGCTTTTCGTTCGGGCCTGATTAGCTTAGCGCTAAGATACTTAGGGGTGAGAAGAGGCTGCTATGAACCGCCGCTGGACCGACGTCGCGCTCACCGCCGCCGCGCCCATCACCTGGGGAACCACCTACCTGGTCACCGCCGAACTCCTTCCCCCGGACCGGCCGCTCTGGGCCGGGGCGATCCGCGCCCTTCCGGCCGGTCTGCTGCTGCTCGCACTGACCCGCCGACGACCACACGGCCTCTGGTGGGGGCGGGCCGCCGTGCTCGGCGCGCTGAACATCGGGGTGTTCTTCCCACTGCTGTTCCTCGCCGCGTACCGGCTGCCCGGCGGCACCGCCGCCGTCCTCGGCGCCGCGCAGCCGCTGCTGGTGGCGGTGCTCACCGTCGCGCTGCTCCGCGACCGCCCCACCCGGCCGGCGCTGGTCGCCGCCGTGGCCGCCCCGCTCGGCGTCGCCCTCGTGGTGCTGCGTCCGGGCGCCGGCCTCGACCCGCTCGGCGTCGCCGCCGGACTGGCCGGCGCCGTGGCGATGGCCGCCGGACTGGTGCTCACCCGCCGCTGGGGCCGGCCGCCCGGAGTGGGCGTCCTCGCCGCCACGAGCTGGCAGCTCGTCGCCGGTGGCCTGATGATCGTGCCGGTCGCCGCCGCCGTCGAGGGCGCGCCGCCCGTGCCCGACGGGCCGGCCCTTCTCGGGTACGCGTGGCTCGGGCTGGCCGGCACCGCGCTGGCGTACGTGCTGTGGTTCCGGGGCGCGGCGCGACTGCCGGTGTCCCGCGTGTCGGTGCTCGGCGCGTTGAGCCCGCTCACCGCAGCGGCGCTCGGCTGGGTGGTGCTCGGCGAGGCGCTGGACCCGATCCAGCTCACCGGTTTCGCGGTGGCGGTGGCGGCGATGGTGCTCGCCCAGATGCCGGGCCGGTCGCCACGTCCGCAGCCGGCCGGCGACGCGGACAGCCCGGCGGCGGCCGGGTGGCGGCGCGGTCAGCCGGCCCGCAGCCGACGCCAGTCGTCCGGCCACGCCTCGGCGGCGACGCCCTCGGGCAGCACACCGGCCGGTAGCTGCGCCGCGGCAGCGAGCGGCAGCGTGAACCGGTGCGCGGCGGCGGGCCCGGCCGCGTACGACCGGTCGAGCAGCCACCGCACCTCGTCTGCAGTCCAGCCCAGGCCGGAACGGGCGGCGATCTCGCGGACCAGCCGCAGGCCGACCCGGGTGTCGTCGTCGTAGAAGCGCATGCACCAGTGATGCGCCCACATGCCGAGCGCGCGCAGCCCGTCCGGGTCGAGGGAGCCGGCCAGCCGCCCGCAGGCGGTGTCCGCGAAGGGGCGGCCGGGGTCACCGGCCCGGTCGCGCTCGATCGCGCCGTACGCGGCCGGCGCCACCACCCGCATCCGCTCGTAGAAGCCCTCCACCACCGCGGCGTCCAACGGTGCTCGCCCCGATCGCATCAGCGGACACCCCGCCCGGCCACGCTCGCCATGCCCCGCACCTCTTCTTGAGTTGGTGGCGGGACGCTACCGACCACTTACGACACTTTCTCGGATCCACCGGCCATGATCCACGCCACCTCGGCGGAGTGGCGGTGTCCCGGGGCTCGGGACACCGCCACTTCCCCGGGCTGGCGCGACTGCCGCACGTCACGTCCGAATCCCGCCAGCCGAGCCCGGGAGCTGCGAGGCAGGATCGTGGCATGGAGCTGGACTTCGAGCGGTGCTACCGAGCCGTCGACAGCCGCGACCCGCGGTTCGACGGCTGGTTCTACACCGGCGTGACGTCGACCGGGATCTACTGCCGGCCGTCCTGTCCGGCGATGACACCGAAGCGGCAGAACGTCCGGTTCTTCCCGTCCGCCGCCGCCGCGCAGGGAGCCGGGCTGCGGGCGTGCCGCCGGTGCCGGCCGGACGCGGCACCGGGCTCACCCCAGTGGGACGTCCGGGCCGACCTGGTCGGCCGCGCCATGCGGCTGATCGCCGACGGCGTGGTGGACCGGGACGGGGTGCCCGGCCTGGCCACCCGGCTGGGCTACACCGAGCGGCACCTGCACCGGATGCTCCGGGCCGAGCTGGGCGCCGGGCCGCTGGCGCTGGCCCGGGCCCAGCGCGCGCAGACCGCCCGGATCCTGATCGAGACCACCGGCCTCGGCCTGGCCGAGGTGGCCTTCGCCGCCGGGTTCGGCAGCGTCCGGCAGTTCAACGACACGGTCCGCGAGGTCTACGGCGGCACGCCGTCCGAGCTGCGGGCCGGCCGACGTGGCCCGGCCGCGGCCACCGGGGCGGGCACGCTCTCGCTGCGGCTGGCTCACCGGCCGCCGCTGCACGCGGGCGCGCTGCTGGACTTCCTCGCGCTGCGCGCGCTACCCGGCGTCGAGGTGGTCCGCGACGGCACCTACCACCGTGGGCTGCGCCTGCCGCACGGTCCCGCCACGGTGGCGCTGACCCCGGCCGACGGCCACGTGGCCGCGACGCTGCGGCTGGCCGACATGCGTGACCTGGCCCCCGCGGTGGCCCGCTGCCGCCGCCTGCTCGACCTGGACGCCGACCCGGTCGCGGTGGACGCCACCCTGGCCGCCGATCCGGCGCTGGCCCCGGCGGTCGCGGCCGAGCCCGGCGTCCGGCTGCCGCACGCGGTCGACGGTTTCGAGCTGGCCGTCCGCGCCGTCACCACCCAGCAGGTCTCGCTGACCTCGGCGCGGACCACGCTCACCCGCCTGCTCGCCGCCACCCGATCCGCCGGCGGGGCGGGCGCCGACGACCCGGCGGACGGCCTGGTGGCGTTCCCCGGTCCGGCGGAGGTGCTCGCGGCGCCGGACACGGCGTTCCGGATGCCGGCGGCACGCCGCGAGACGATCCGGGCGCTGGCCCGCGCGGTCGCCGACGGCGAGCTCGACCTGGAACCCGGAGGCGACCGGGAGGAGGCGATACGACTACTCGCCGGGGTGCCCGGCGTCGGCCCGTGGACCACCGGCTACCTGGCCATGCGCGCACTCGGCGACCCCGATGTCGCCCTCACCACCGACCTGGGCGTACGCCGCGGCGCAGCAGCGCTCGGCCTGTCCGACGACCCGAAGACCCTGTCCGCGTACGCCGACCGCTGGCGCCCCTGGCGGTCGTACGCGACCATCCGACTCTGGAGAGCAGCATGAGCACTGTGGACAGCACCGTCATCGACACCCCCGCCGGCCCGTTGAGCGTGCTCGCCGGCCCGACCGGGGCGGTACGCGCGGCGGGCTTCACCGCCGACCCGGCGGCCCTCATGCCGTTGATCCACCCGAGCCTGCGCGGCGAACTGCGCGAACGGGCCGACCTCGGTCCGGTGACCGCCGCCGTGCGGGCCTACCTGGACGGTGACCTGGCCGCGATCGACGCGGTCGCCGTCGAACAGCACACCGGCGGCGCATTCCTGACGCACGCCTGGCAGGTGCTGCGCGACGTGAAGCCCGGCGACCCGGTCACCTACACCGGGTTCGCCGCGCTGGCCGGGCGGCCGGCCGCGATCCGGGCCGCCGCGGCGGCCTGCGCACGCAACGCCGCCGCGCTGTTCGTGCCCTGCCACCGGGTGCTGCGCACCGACGGTTCGCTCGGCGGCTACCGCTGGGGGCTGGACGTGAAGAAGTGGCTTCTCGGGCATGAGGGACGGGTGACGGCTAGCTGACAGCCGGACTGTCACCCCCGGCCGCTACCGTCGGGTAGTGCCCGCGTCCAGCGACGGCAACCCCGCGGCGCATACCGGCGCCCGGTCCCAGCCGCTGCGCAACCTCTGGCGGCTGCGGCCCTACCTGCGCCCGTACGCGATGGAGTTCGCCTGGCTGCTGGTCGCGGCGCTGGCGGCCACCGCGGCGAGCCTGGCCGTTCCGCTCGTGGTGCAGCGGGTGGTCGACGGGCCCGTGGCCCGGCACGACGAGGCCGGGCTGGTCCGGCTCGGCGCCCTGGCGCTGCTGCTCGGCGTGGCCGAGGCGGTCCTGATCTTCATCCGCCGCTGGACGCAGTCGTCGTCCTCGGTGGGCATGGAGGCCGCCATCCGCGCCGACATCTACGCCCACCTGCAACGGCTTCCGGCCGGCTTCCACGACCGCTGGCAGTCCGGCCAGTTGCTGTCCCGGATCACCAGCGACCTCTCGGTGATCCGGCGGTTCCTCTCCTTCGGACTGCTGTTCCTGGTGCTCAACCTGGTCACCTACGCGGCGGTGGTGGCGCTGCTGATCGGGCTGCACCAGTGGCTGGGGCTGCTGGTCGCGGCGAGCGCCGTACCGCTGTTCCTGATCAGCCGCCGCTTCGCGCGCCACTACCACGCGGCGTCGCGCCGCATGCAGGACCAGCAGGGCGACGTCGCCACGCTGGTCGAGGAGACCGCGCTGGGGTTGCGCACCATGCGGGCGTACGGGCGCGGGCCCGAACTGGCGGCCCGGTTCGCCGTCGGCGCGCGCCGGCTGCACGACACCGGGATCGGCAAGGCGCGGCTGCTGGCCCGTACCTCCGCGCTGTTCGACCTGGTGCCCAACCTGACGCTCGGCGCGGTCCTGGTGGCCGGCGCCGCGGCCGTCGCCGAGGGCGTGCTGTCCATCGGGGAGTTGGTCGCGTTCGTCAGCCTCCAGCTCATGCTGATCTGGCCGGTGCAGTCACTGGGCTGGATCATCGCCAACGGCCAGGAGGCCGCGACCGCCGCCGACCGGATCCAGGAAGTGCTGGACACACCACCGACCATCGTGGACGCGCCCCACGCCCGGCCGCTCGACCGGGGTGAGGTACGCGGCCGGCTCCGCTTCGAGGGGGTCGTCTTCCGCTACCCCGGCACCTCGGCGCCGGCGCTGCGCGGCCTGGACCTGACCGTCGAGCCGGGCGAGACGATGGCGCTCGTCGGCGCCACCGGCTGCGGCAAGAGCACGCTGCTGTCGCTCGTCCCCCGGCTGCACGACGTGACCGGCGGCCGGATCACCCTCGACGGGCACGACGTGCGTGACCTGCGGCTGGACTCGTTGCGCCGACTCGTCGCCGTGGCGTTCGAGGAGCCGACGCTGTTCTCCATGTCGGTCTGGGAGAACCTCACTCTGGGCCGTCCGGACGCGAGCGAGGACGATGTCCGCGCCGCGCTGACGCTGGCCCAGGCGGAGTTCGCGTACGAGCTGCCGTGGGGACTGGCCACGCGGGTCGGTGAGCAGGGGCTGTCCCTGTCCGGCGGGCAGCGTCAGCGCCTCGCGCTGGCGCGTGCGGTGCTCGGCCGGCCCGCGGTGCTGGTGCTCGACGACCCGCTCTCCGCGCTCGACGTGCACACCGAGGCGCTCGTCGAGGCGGCGTTGCGCCGGGTGCTCCGGGACACCGCCACCACAGCCCTGCTGGTGGCGCACCGCCCCTCGACCGTGGCGCTGGCGGACCGGGTGGCGTTGCTCGACGACGGCCGGATCGTCGCCGTCGGCACCCACTCGGAATTGCTGGCCCGCATACCCGCCTACCGGGCGGTGCTGTCCGCCGAGCCGGAGCGACGGAGCGACGGCGCCGGCCTGGTGCGCTCGTGACCGGCCACGCGCCGCGGATACCCCGCCCCCGCGGCGCGCGGCGCGACACCGGTGCACGCACCGACAGCGGCCGGAACGCACCGCACACGACCGGCGCCGCGGGCACACGCGACGAGCGCAGCGCCGGGACGACCGGCGCGTGCGACGACGGCGACCTGTCCCGGTGGCGGGGACGGGCCACCGACCCGGACGCCGACCGCAGCCGGGCCGAGGACTCGTCCCCGGCGGCGGTGACCCGGCTGCGTGCCCGCAGCCGGCTCCTGCTGCGGCGGCTGCTGCGCCCGCACCGGCGTGCGCTCGGACTGGCGGTGGCGTTGCTGCTGGCCCAGAACGCCGCCGCGATGTCCGGGCCGTACCTGGTCATGCTCGGCATCGACCGGGGCATCGGGCCGCTGCGGGCCGGTGATCCCGGCCCGCTGATCGCTGTCGCCGCCGCGTTCGTGGTCGCGACCGCAGTCGAGTACGCGGCCCGGCGCGCGTTCCTCACCCTCGCCGCCCGGATCGGCCAGGCCGTCCTGCTCGACCTGCGCCGCCGGGTGTACGGGCACTTCCTCCGCCTCGACGTCGGGTTCCACGAGCGCTACACGTCGGGCCGGATGGTGTCCCGGCTGACCAGTGACCTGGAGTCGATCGCCGAACTGGTCGACGGAGGCATCGACAAGCTGGTGATGGCCGGGCTGTCCGTGCTGTCCGTGGCGGGCATCCTGCTCTGGCTGGACCTGCCGCTGGCGGCGGTGACGCTGCTCGCGTTCCCGTTCCTGTTCGTGCTGTCGCGCTGGTTCGCCCGCGCCTCGGCCGGGGCGTACCGGCGCACCCGGGAGGCGGTGGCGCTGGTCATCGTGCACTTCGTCGAGTCGCTGCGCGGGATCCGGGCCGTGCAGGCGTACCGGCGGGAAGACCGCAACGACCACATCTTCGGCGCGGTGAACGACGACTACCGGCGTTCCAGCCTGCGCGCGTTCCGGCTGATCGCGATCTACTCGCCGGGCATCCGGCTGATCGGCAACCTGACCGCGGCGGTGGTGCTCGGGTACGGCGGCTGGCGGGTGCTGGGCGGCGGCGTGGAGGTGGGCGTGCTCGCCGCGTTCCTGCTCTATCTGCGCCGGTTCTTCGAGCCGATGGAGGAGTTGAGCCAGTTCTACAACTCGCTCCAGTCGGCGACCGCCGCCCTGGAGAAGCTGGCCGGGGTGCTGGACGAGCGCCCGGCGGTGGCCGAACCGGCGCGGCCGGTGCCGCTGCCGGCCGGGCCGCCGCGCGGGGCGGTCACGTTCCGCGCGGTCTCCTTCGGCTACCGCCGCCGGACGCCGATCCTGTCCGGCCTGGACCTGACCGTGCCGCCCGGGCAGACCGTGGCGTTGATCGGGCCGACCGGTGCCGGGAAGTCCACGGTCGCGAAGCTGGTGGCCCGCTTCCACGACCCGGACGCGGGCGCGGTCCGGCTGGACGGGGTGGACCTGCGCGACCTGGCCGACGCCGAGCTGCGCCGGGCGGTGGTGCTGGTGACCCAGGAGACCCACCTGTTCAGCGGTTCCGTGGCCGACAACATCAGATTCGGCCGGCCGGACGCCGACGACGGGGCGGTGGTGGCCGCCGCGCGGGCGATCGGCGCGCACGACTTCATCGCCGCGCTGCCCGACGGGTACGGCACCGACGTGCACCGCCGCGGCGGCCGGCTCTCCGCCGGGCAGCGGCAGCTCGTCGCGTTCGCCCGGGCGTTCCTCGCCGACCCCCGGGTGCTGATCCTCGACGAGGCGACCTCGTCGCTCGACGTGCCGACCGAGCGGCTGGTGCAGCGTGCCCTGCACAACGTGCTGCGGGACCGCACCGCGCTGGTGATCGCCCACCGGCTCTCCACAGTCGAGACGGCCGACCGGGTGCTGGTGCTCGACGACGGCCGGATCGTGGAGGACGGCCCACCGGCCGAGCTGATCGCCGCCGACGGCCGCTACGCCGCCCTGCACCGCCAGTGGCGCGACTCCCTCCTCTAGCCCTTTGACACCCACCGATCTTGCACTTATGGCCCACGAGACGCCCGATAAGCGGCTAACGCCGGGGCAGCAAGCGCAAGATCAGCGAGGACGCGCAGGGTGGGGAAAGTCGTGGAGTGGGGCGGACGGGCTGCCTACCATCGGCTGATGACCGACACGACGAGGAGCGCCCGCGGCGGCGTCCCCGAGCGTCCGAGCCTGGACGGCCTCGAGGAGACCTGGGCCCGCCGCTGGCAGTCCGACGGCACGTACGCGTTCGACCGCACGAAGGAGCGGCCGGACGTATACGCGATCGACACTCCCCCGCCGACCGTGTCGGGCGAGCTGCACATGGGACACGTGTTCTCGTACACGCACACCGACACGGTGGCCCGGTTCCAGCGGATGCGCGGACGCACCGTCTTCTACCCGATGGGCTGGGACGACAACGGGCTGCCCACCGAGCGCCGGGTGCAGAACGTCTACGGCGTGCGTCCCGACCCGGCGCTGCCGTACGACAGGGACTGGCGCCCGCCCGCCGCGCCGGTGGACGACGCGGCCCGGAAGAACCCGACGGCGATCTCCCGGCGCAACTTCATCGAGCTGTGCGAACTGCTCACGGTGGAGGACGAGAAGGCGTTCGAGGCGCTGTGGCGGCGGCTCGGCCTGTCGGTGGACTGGTCGCTGACGTACACCACTATCGGGTCGGCGGCCCGCGCGGCCAGCCAGCGCGCGTTCCTGCGCAACCTGGCCCGGGGCGAGGCGTACCAGGCCGAGGCGCCGACGCTGTGGGACGTCGGGTACGGCACCGCCGTCGCGCAGGCGGAGCTGGAGGACCGGGAGCGGCCCGGCGCGTACCACCGGCTGCGGTTCACCGGGCCGGACGGCCGCGAGGTGCTGATCGACACCACCCGGCCGGAACTGCTGCCGGCCTGCGTGGCGCTCGTCTGCCACCCGGACGACGAGCGGTACGCGGACCTGGTCGGCACGTCCGTGCGTACCCCGGTCTTCGGGGTCGAGGTGCCGGTGCGCGCGCACCCGCTGGCGGACCCGGCCAAGGGCACGGGCATCGCGATGGTCTGCACGTTCGGTGACCTGACCGATGTGACCTGGTGGCGTGAGCTGCGGCTGGACACCCGCGTGGTGATCGGCCGGGACGGGCGCCTGCTGCCGGAGCCGCCGGCCGGCGTGCCGGCGGAGCCCTACGCGGCGCTGGCCGGGCAGACCGTCAACGGCGCCCGGCGGACGCTCGTGGAGCTGCTCGCCGACGCGGGCGACCTGGTGGGCGAGCCGCGGCCGATCACCCACCCGGTGAAGTTCTACGAGCGCGGCGACCGGCCGCTGGAGATCGTCTCGACCCGGCAGTGGTATCTGCGCAACGGCGGCCGGGACGCCGGCCTGCGCGAGGAGCTGCTGGCCCGGGGCCGGGAGCTGCGCTGGGTGCCGGAGCACATGCGGCACCGGTACGAGCACTGGGTGGGCGGCCTCACCGGTGACTGGCTGGTCAGCCGGCAGCGGTTCTTCGGCGTGCCGGTGCCGGTGTGGTACCGGCTCGACGACGCTGGCGAACCGGACTGGTCCCACCCTCTCACACCGGACGAGGCGATGCTCCCGATCGATCCGACGAGCGAGCCGCCGCCAGGATACGACGAGTCGCAGCGCGGCGAGCCGGGCGGTTTCACCGGCGACCCGGACGTGCTGGACACCTGGGCCACCTCGTCGCTGACCCCGCAGATCGTCGGCGGCTGGGAGACCGACCCGGACCTGTTCGCCCGGGTCTTCCCGATGGACCTGCGCCCGCAGGGGCACGACATCATCCGGACCTGGCTGTTCGCCACCGTGGCCCGGTCCCACCTGGAGCACGGCGCGTTGCCCTGGCACACCGCGGTGCTCTCCGGCTGGATCCTCGACCCGGACCGCAAGAAGATGTCGAAGTCCAAGGGCAACGTGGTCACGCCGATGGCGCTGCTGGAGCAGAACGGGTCCGACGCGGTCCGCTACTGGGCCGCCAACGGCAAGCCGGGCATGGACCTCGCCTTCGACCCGGCCCAGGTCAAGGTGGGGCGCCGGCTGGCGACCAAGCTGCTCAACGCGTCGCGGTTCGCGCTCGGGCTGGGCGCCGCCGACGCGCTGCGGGCCGCGGCGACACAACCGCTGGACACCGCGATGCTCGCCGAACTGTCCGGTGTGGTCGCGACGGCGACCACCGCCTTCGACGGGTACGACCACACGGCCGCGCTGATGGCCACCGAAGCGTTCTTCTGGCGGTTCTGCGACGACTACATCGAGCTGGTGAAGGAGCGCGCCTACGGCACCGGGCCGGCGGCCGACTCGGCCCGGGCGGCACTGGCGACCGCGCTGTCGGTGCAGTTGCGCCTGTTCGCGCCGGTGCTGCCGTTCGTCACCGAGGAGGTCTGGTCGTGGTGGCGGTACGGGTCGGTGCACCGCGCGCCCTGGCCGACCACGTACGAGGTGGGCCGCGCGATGGACGCGCCGGGTGACCCGGAGCTGCTGCGGCTGGCCGCGGACGCGCTGGGTCAGGTGCGCCGCGCCAAGTCGGAGCGGAAACTGTCGATGAAGGCGGACGTGCCACTGGCCGAGGCGCTCGGACCGGCGGCGGTGCTCGACCAGCTCGGCACCGTCGCCGACGACCTGCGGGCGGCGGGCCGGATCGCGAAGCTGGACCTGCTGCCCGACCGCACCACCGAACTGGTCGTCGCCTGCGCGTTCTGAACCGCCGCACGGCGGCCGGATGTAAGGAAGGGCCCCTTCTTAACGCCTGGCGTTGTAGAAGGGGCCCTTCTTAACACCCCGGAGGGCCGACCGGGCCGGCCCCTCGGCGTGCATGCCTCACTCGGCCGCGCAGGCCGCCTTGAGCTTGTCCCGGGCGGCGGTCAGATCCGCCTTGCTCGGCGCCTTGCCCGGCGCCTTGGCCCAGGTGTCGGCGAGGTCGGTCATCTCGGTGGCGACCCCCCTCACCGCGGCGTTGACCTCGTCGCTGCTGGTGAAGGCGTGCGTGTAGAGCGTGGCCGCGCCCGCCGAGTACTGGGCGCTGACCGCCGAGTGGCCGGCCGGCGGGCCGATCTTCTCCGCCTCGGCCACCTCCTTCAGGGCGGCCGTGATGTCCTTCTCCGCCTTCGCGCAGGTCGTCCGGGTGGCGTCGTCGAGGCCCGCCGGTGCCGGCGTCACCGGCGGCACGGACGTGGCGGCGGGGGCGGAGGGTGCCGCCGGGCCGGCGGAGGGCTTGTCGTCCCCGTCGCCGCAGCCGGACATGACGATCATCACCACCGCGGCCGGAGCCAGCAGGGCGAGTCGAGCTGAACGCAATGTGTTCTCCCCGTGTCGGTGTTGTGGCCGCCGCAAACTAGCAGACCGGACACGGCGGGGCGGAACCCGTTTTCCGTCGCTAACGCCGGAAAACGGGTTCCCCTCCCGGGTTCAGCTCGTCTCGCCGGCCACGCTGAACGAGCGCAGGCGGTCGATCGCCAGCACCGTGAACCCGACCGCCACCAGGGCGGTGAGCACCGCCGCGACCGGCACCGAGACGGTGGTGCCGAGCAGCGGCGTCGGCGCCATCCGGTCGGCCAGGGCGATCACCCACTGCTGGATCGACAGCACCCGGGTGCCGCCGACGAACCGGCCCAGCAGCCCTTCCCAGATCAGCACGTAGACCAGGCCGAGCAGCACCGGCCTCCGGGTCACCAGGCTGAGCGCCAGGAACAGCGCCGAGTACGCCAGCGCGCCCGCCGCCGAGGCGGCGACGAGCGCCAGTCCGAGGCGTACCGAATCGGCGAGCACGCCCGCGACGTAGATCGGGACGCCGACGGTGACCGCTGTGACTCCGGCCGCGACCGCCAGCTTCGGCAGCACGATCTGCCAGCGCGGCAGCGGCTTGGTGAGGATGTGCACGACGGTGCCGTCGTCGATCTCCGCGCCGAGCACGCCGGTGCCCACGATCAGCGCCACGACCGGCAGCACCACCGCGAGGCCGAGGCCGACGAGCACGGGCGGTCCCCACTGGCCCGGGTCGACGCCGAGCGACCGGCAGAGCACCGCCAGGCCGATCAGGACCAGCGGCAACGGCAGCAGCATGAGGAACCGGCTCCGGCCGAACAGGCCGCGCGCGGTGATCCAGGTGACTGTCGACATCATGCCTCCACCAGATACGAGAAGACGCTCTCCAGCGACTCGTCCTCCGGCAGGAGCTGCCGGACCCGGATGCCGTGCCGGAGCGCGATCCGGGGCAGTGCCCGGGTGAACGCGCCGTAGTCGCCGGCCTTGACGGTCAGGCCGGCACGGTCCAGCTCGACGCCGGAGACCGACGACTCGGCCATCAGCGCCACCGCCAGCGCCCGGTCGTCCGTGGAGCGCACCGCGAACACGTGCGGCCGGTTGGTCATCAGGCGGCGGATGGTCCGGTAGTCGCCGGAGGCGGCGAGGCGGCCGGCCACCATCACCTGGACCGTGCCGGAGACCTGCTCGACCTCCTCCAGGATGTGCGAGCTGAACAGGATGGTCCGCCCCGCGTCGCCGAGCCGGTGCAGCAGCGCCATCATGTGCAGCCGCTGGCGCGGGTCCATCCCGTTGAACGGCTCGTCGAGCAGCAGCACCTGCGGGTCGTGCACGAGCGCGGCGGCGACCCGGGTGCGCTGCCGCATGCCCTTGGAGTAGGTGCCGATCCGCCGGGTCTGCGCGTCTTCCATCTCGACCAGCTCGATCGCCCGCCGGGTGGCGGCCTCCGGGTCGGGCAGCCGGTGCAGCTTGGCGCTGGCGAGCACGAACTCGTACGCGCTGAGGAACGTGTGCACCGCCTCGCGCTCGCTGACCAGGCCGAGCCGCCGGTAGACGGCGGGGTTGCGCCAGGTCGGCTCCCCGTCCAGCGTCACAGTGCCACGGGACGGGGACAGGAAGCCCGCCATCATGTGCAGCAGCGTGGTCTTCCCGGCGCCGTTGGGACCGAGCAGGCCGGTCACGCCGGGGCCGAGCCGCATGGTGACGTCGTTGACCGCCACCACGTTGCCGTACCAGCGGGAGACGCCCGCCAGGTCGAGCGTGCTCGTCGCGGCGGCGGGCGCACCGGCCGTCGACTGGGTGCTGATCGCCGTCATCGGGCGGCCACCTTCCGGTATCGCAGGAGCAGCAGGCTGACGCAGGCCGCGACCAGCAGCACGGCGACCGCGGCGTACACCGGCCCGAAGTCGCCGATCGGCATGCCACCGCGTCCCTGGGTCAGCCGGTCACCGAGGGCCCAGTTGCCCACGCCACCGACGAGCGTCGGCGGGGAGGCGAGGAAGGCCAGCTCGTTGACCGTGGACGACGGCAGGATGGACAGCACGCCGACCACCGGCGTGGTCATCAGGAAGACAGCCACGATGCCGCCGGCGGCGAACGCGCGCTTGCCGGTGAGCGAGGCGACCAGCAGGGCGATCGAGGCGAACACCACCGCCCAGAGCCCGGCGTAGAGCAGCCCGGGCAGCAGGTCGAGCAGTTCGTCCCACACCCCGCGTACGCCCCGGTTCGTGGTGAACGCGGCGCCGAGGAACATCACCAGCTGCGGGCCGCCGAGCAGCAGCCACAGCGCGGTGACGAGCGCCAGCAGCTTGGACAGGGCGTAGTCGCCGCGTGGCAGCGGCCGGGAGAAGTACAGCGGCAGCACGCCGCTGCGCAGGTCGCGGGAGACCAGCTCGGGCGCGGCCACCGCGGCGAAGAAGATGACCAGCCAGCTCATCGCGTCGGCGAACTGGGCGTACGTCATCACCACCTCGCCGATCTGGCTGCGTACCGCGGTGACCCCGGCGGCCACCACGGTGACCACGGAGACCACCAGCCACGGGAAGATCTTGGCCTTGGCGCTGCGGCCCAGCCCGAAGACGGTACGCACGCCGTGCAGGTAGAGCGCGCCGAAGACCTGCCGGCGGCCGAGCCGCGGACCGGTGTAGCGCTGGTAGCCGATGTCGTGGATGACCCCGGTCGCGTCAGACATGGCTGGGCTCCCTCGCGGCGAAGAGTTCGGCCACCCGGTGCCGCCGCTGGTCCAGCCGGTGCAGCGGCAGGTCCAGCTCGGCGACCGCGCCGAGGATCTGGTCGTAGGTGGCGTCGTCGGCGAGCGGGACGAGCAGCAGCCGCCCGTCGCGGGTCACCGGCAGGTCGAGCGCGGCGAGCCGGGTGGCCAGTTCCTCGGTGCCCTCGCTCACCTCGACGGCGAGCACGTCGGTGGCGGTGGTCATGGCGGACACCCGGTCGGCGCGCAGCAGCCGGCCGCCGTCGATGGCGACGAGCGTGTCGCAGATCCGCTCCACCTCGCCGAGCAGGTGCGAGCAGACCACCACCGAGATGCCGAACTCGGTGCCGATCCGGTGGATCAGCGCGAGCATGGCGTCCCGGCCGGCCGGGTCGAGGCCGTTGGTCGGCTCGTCGAGCAGCAGCAGATCGGGATCGTGTACGAGCGCCTGGGCGAGCTTGACCCGCTGCTTCATGCCGGTGGAGTAGCCACCGACGGCCCGGTGCCGCTCCTCGTGCAGACCGACGTGGCGCAGCGCCTCGGAGGCCCGTTCCCGGGCGACGGTGCGCGGCAGCCCGCTGATCCGGCCCAGGTGGGTGACCAGCTCGGCGGCGGACAGGTCGGGCGGGAGGGCGTCGTGCTCGGGCATGTAGCCGACCCGGGCGCGGACCGCGGCCGGGTCGGTGGTGGGGTCGAGGCCGAGCACCTGTACCCGGCCGCTGGTCGGCGGGAGCAGACCCAGCAGGATCTTGATCAGCGTGGACTTGCCGGCGCCGTTCGCGCCCACCAGCCCGATGATCCCCGGCTCGACCGACACGGTGAGGTCGGCCAACGCGGTGACCCGGCCTCCGTACGTCTTGGTCAGCGACTCGGTCGCGAGCAGTGTCACGCCGTTCAGCGTAGAACTCGGGTGCCGGGCCGGAGCCCTTCCTGACCCCTGCGATCCCCTGATCCTCGGCCGGCGCAGCCCCTAGGTGGCGGGAGCGGGGTGGCGACCGCTCGGGGGCCTGCCGCTCGTGGTGTCTGCTCGGCCGGTCGGCGCGCGCAGGCAGCCGTTCGCACGATCGACCGGCCGCGGCCCGCCGGTGAGGATTCGGTGACCCCGGTTCGTCCTCGGCGCGGTCGCCGGACACGCGATCACCGGGAGGACGGGTGGCGCTCTCGACCGATCGCCGGTGGGCTGCGAAACTGTGTGCCGGCCGGCGAGTTGGGGGTTCGATGAGCAACGGGTGGCTGCTGCCCGAGGACGTTCTGCGGGATGCGCCGTCGTACGCGCCCAGACCCGCTGAGCTGGCCGATCTCCAGTTGTTGCTGAGCGGGGCGTACGCACCGCTCACCGGTTTCATGAGCCGGGCCGACCTGGCCTCGCTGAACCGGCGCGGCCGGCTGGCCGACGGCACGCCGTGGCCGGTGCCGGTGACGCTCCAGGTGCCGGCGGCGCTCGCCGACGGGCTGGACCCGGCCGACCCGGCCCGCCGGGCGGTGGTGCTCACCGACGGCGAGGGCGCACCGGTGGCGGCGATGGACGTGACCGACGTCTGGCCGGGCCGCGAGGGCATGGTGGGTGTCGGTGGCACGGTGCGCCGCCTGGGCGACGGCGGCCACGGGCCGTTCCAGCGGCTGCGGCGCGGCCCCGACGAGGTACGCGGGCTGCTGCCGCCGGGCCGGGTGCTCGGCGTGTTCGCCGACCGCCCGCTGCACCGGCCGCAGCTGGCGCAGATCGCGCACGCGGCCCGTACGCTCGGCGCGCACCTGCTGGTGATGATCCCGGTGGGCGAGGAGTCGATCGGCGGCCTGCCGGCCGAGGCGCTGGTGCGCAGCGTGTTCGCCGCCCGCGACCGGATGCCGCCGGCGACGCTCGTGGCGGTGCCGCTGGCCCGGCGGCGCGACGAGATCAGCGACGCGCTGCTGCGGGCCCGGGTCGCCGCCGCGTACGGGGTGACCCACCTGCTCTCCACCGAGGGCATGCTCTCCGGCGCCGGCCTGCGCGTGCTGGTGCCCCGCGAGCTGGCCTACGACAACCGGGACGGGCAGTGGCGCTGGCGCGAGGACATCCCGCCGCGCAACCGGCGGCTGGCGCTGAGCACACGCGAGATCGACGACCTGCTGGACCGGGGGTTCCCGCTGCCCGAGTGGCACACCCCGCCGGCGGTGGCCAAGGAACTGGCGCGGGCCCGCCCGCCGCGGCGGCACCGGGGCCTGGTGATCTTCCTGACCGGCCTGTCCGGCTCGGGCAAGTCGACGATCGCCCGAGGGCTGGCCGACGTGCTCCGCGAGCAGGGCGACCGCACGATCACGCTGCTCGACGGCGACGTGGTGCGGCGGGAACTCTCCGCCGGGCTGGGGTTCAGCAAGGCCGACCGGGATCTCAACGTGCGCCGGATCGGCTGGGTGGCCGCCGAGATCGCCCGGCACCGGGGCGTCGGCATCTGCTGCCCGATCGCGCCGTACGCGGCGGCCCGTGCCACCGCCCGGGAGATGGCGGAGACGGCCGGGGCGGGTTTCCTGCTGGTCCACGTGGCGACGCCGCTGGCGGTGTGTGAGCAGCGCGACCGCAAGGGCCTGTACGCCCGCGCCCGGGCCGGCCTGATCACCGGGATGACCGGCATCGACGACCCGTACGAGGAGCCCACCGACGCCGACCTGGTGGTGGACACCTCGGATCTCAGCGTCGAGGAGGCCATCGGCAAGGTGATGGAGCACCTGACCGAGACCGGCTGGGTGGAGCCCCGCCTCCAGCCAGCCTGACCGCCGGCCGCGTCCCGGCACCCCCAGCACCTCGACCGCCGTCGTCCGGCCTTCCGGACGGCGGCGGTCTCGCGTCACCCCTGGCTGCGCGGTAGTGTTCGCCTTTGTTGGAACACGTTCGACCGCGTGGAGTGCCCGCGTGGCCGGTGAGGCGCGGAGGTGAGCCGGGGATGCTGGCGCGGCAGCGGCAGACGGCCATCCTGGAACGACTACGCCGCGCCGGCGGCGTCCGGGTCACCGAGCTGGCCGCCGAGTTCGGCGTCTCCGACATGACCATCCGGCGCGACCTGGACACGCTGCACGAGCAGGGCCTGCTCGCCAAGGTGCACGGGGGCGCGACGCCCGCCGGTACCGGTTCGACCGACGAGCCCGGCTTCCACGCCAAGTCCGTCCGCCAGTCCGCGGAGAAGGCCGCCATCGCCGGGTACGCCGCGGGGCTGGTCCGGCCCGGCGCCGCGATCGCGCTCTCCGCCGGCACCACCACCGCCGAGCTGGCCCGGCGGCTGGTGGACGTGCCCGGCCTGACAGTGGTCACCAACTCGCTGCCGGTGGCGGAGGCCCTGCACGTCGGTGGCCGGCCGGACCAGACGGTGGTGCTCACCGGCGGTGTCCGCACGCCGTCGGACGCGCTCGTCGGCCCGCTCGCCGTGGCCGCGATCGCCGCGCTCCACCTGGACCTGCTCTTCCTCGGCGTGCACGGGATCAGCGAACGGGCCGGTTTCACCACGCCCAATCTGATGGAGGCGGACACGAACCGGGCGCTCGTGGCAGCGGCGGACCGGCTGGTCGTGCTCGCCGACCACACCAAGTGGGGCACCGTCGGCATCTCGTCGATCGTGCCGCTGGACGCGGCGGACGTGCTGGTCACCGACGACCGGTTGGCACCCGAGGCCCGGCGGGTACTCGACGACAGGGTGGGTGAGCTGGTGACGGTGCCCACGACGAGGGGGGCGGAGTGAAGCGTACGCAGATCGCGCTGGCCGACGGCCGTGAGCTGATCTACTTCGACGAGCGGGACGACGCGGTCCGCGACCAGCCGGACCGGCGCGACCTGCCCCCTCCCCCGCCCGCCTCGCAACTGCGGTACGACCCGCTGACCGACGAGTGGGTGGCGGTGGCGGTGCACCGGCAGACCCGCACCTTCCTGCCCCCGGCCGACCAGTGCCCGCTGTGCCCGTCCCGGGGCGAGCGGCACAGCGAGATCCCGGCGCCCGACTACGACGTGGTGGTCTTCGAGAACCGGTTCCCCTCGCTGAGCCAGCGGGTGGCCGACGAACCGGCCGAGATCACGCCGTTCACCCCGGTACGCCCCGGGCGCGGCAGGTGCGAGGTGGTCTGCTTCACCGACGACCACAACGCCTCGTTCGCCCGGCTCTCCCCGCGGCGGGTCCGGACGGTGCTCGACGCGCTCGCCGACCGCACCACGGCGTTGAGCGCGCTGCCCGGCGTGGAGCAGGTCTTCCCGTTCGAGAACCGGGGCGTGGAGATCGGGGTGACGCTGCACCACCCGCACGGGCAGATCTACGCGTACCCGTTCGTCACCCCGCGCACCCGTACCATGCTGGCCGCCGCACGGCGGCACGCCGACCGCACCGGGGGCAACCTCTACGCCGCCGTGCTAGCCGCCGAACGCGCCGCCGGGGAGCGGGTGGTGGCGAGCAACGAGCACTGGACCGCGTACGTCCCGGCGGCGGCGCGCTGGCCGTTCGAGGTGCACGTGGCGCCGCACCGGCCGGTGCCGGACATCCCGGCGCTCGACGACGCCGAGCGGGACGCCTTCGGGCCGCTCTACCTGGATCTGCTGCGCCGCTTCGACGGGCTGTTCGACCTGCCCATGCCGTACATCGCGGCCTGGCACCAGGCGCCGGTACGCATCGACCGGGAGCTGGGCCACCTGCACCTTCAGCTGTTCAGCATCCGGCGGGCCAAGGACAAGCTGAAGTACCTGGCCGGGTCGGAGTCCGGCATGGGCGTGTTCATCAACGACATCGCCCCGGAACGCGCCGCCGAACTGCTCCGCGCCGCATGAAAGGAAGGGCCCCCTATTAACGCCTGCGGTAGAGAAAGGGCCCCCTCTTAACAGCCGCGGCCCGAACATGGGGCGCGGGGGGCCCGGGACAGGACCCCCCGCAGGGAAGGGACGGCTGGCTGCGCTCAGCAGCCTCGAAGGTCGGCCGGCCGACGCGCGGCCACGGCCCACCTTCCTGGACGCGACTGGCATCTCGTCCACTCTGTCAACGAGGGCGCACCGAACGAGGTCACGCCGTCTCGACCGGCCTGAGGTGTTAAAAAGGGCCCCTTCTACAACGCGAGGCGTTAAGAAGGGGCCCTTCCTTGCACGTCAGGCGGCGAGCTTGCGCGCCAGGTTCTCGTCGAGCGCGTTCATGAACTCGTCGGTGGTCAGCCACGGGGCGTCCCGCGAGATGAGCAGCGCGAGATCCTTGGTCATCTGGCCGCCCTCGACGGTGTCCACGATGACCTTCTCCAGCGTGTTCGCGAACTCGGTGACCGCCGGGGTGCCGTCCAGCTTGCCCCGGTGGGCCAGGCCCCGGGTCCAGGCGTAGATCGAGGCGATCGGGTTGGTCGAGGTCTTCTCGCCCTTCTGGTACTGCCGGTAGTGCCGGGTGACGGTACCGTGCGCGGCCTCGGCCTCGACGGTGCGGCCGTCCGGGGAGAGCAGCACCGAGGTCATCAGGCCGAGCGAGCCGAAGCCCTGCGCGACGGTGTCGGACTGCACGTCACCGTCGTAGTTCTTGCACGCCCAGACGTACCCGCCCTCCCACTTGAGCGCGGCGGCGACCATGTCGTCGATCAGCCGGTGCTCGTAGGTGAGGCCGGCGGCGTCGAACTCGGCCTTGAACTCGTTCTCGAACACCTCGGCGAAGATGTCCTTGAACCGGCCGTCGTACGCCTTGAGGATGGTGTTCTTGGTGGACATGTAGACCGGGTAGTTGCGGTCCAGGCCGTACCGGAACGAGGCGCGGGCGAAGTCCCGGATCGACTCGTCGTAGTTGTACATGCCCATGGCGATGCCGCCGCCGGGGAAGTTGGCGACCTCCATCTCCATCGGGGTGCCGCCGTCGGCCGGGGTGTAGGTGATCGTCACCGTGCCCGGGCCGGGGACGACGAAGTCGGTGGCCTTGTACTGGTCGCCGTGCGCGTGCCGGCCGATGATGATCGGCTTGGTCCAGCCCGGGACGAGCCGCGGCACGTTCGACATGATGATCGGCTCGCGGAAGACCACGCCGCCGAGGATGTTGCGGATGGTGCCGTTCGGCGACCGCCACATCTTCTTCAGGCCGAACTCCTCCACCCGGGCCTCGTCCGGGGTGATGGTGGCGCACTTGACGCCGACGCCGTGCTCCTTGATGGCGTTGGCGGCGTCGACCGTGACCTGGTCGTCGGTGGCGTCACGGTGCTGGATCGACAGGTCGTAGTAGTGCAGGTCGACGTCGAGGTAGGGCAGGATCAGCTGCTCCCGGATCTGCTTCCAGATGATCCGGGTCATCTCGTCGCCGTCGATCTCCACGACCGGGTTGTTTACCTTGATCTTCGCCATCGGCCGGCGCTCCTCTCGGGGGACACGTGCTCAAGCAGTACGAGCGTACTGGAAACTGGCCGGCAGTCCCCAGGCGGCCCGGGTGGACCGCCGGGAAAGCGGGCTGCGCCGCGCCGCGGCCCGCTGGCATCATCGGCCGATGCCACGCAGCCGCACCCTCGGGTCTATCACGGTCACCGCGCTCTCCGACGGCGAGGGGCCCTTCTTCCAGCCCCGCGGCGAGTCGTTTCCCGATGCCACGGAGGCGCACTGGCAGGCGGCCGACCGGCTCGACCCGGGTGCCGTCACCGGCGACGGCCGGTGGTGGCTGCGGTTCCGCGCGTTCGCGGTGCGGGCCGGCGACGGGCCGGTCACGCTGGTCGACGCCGGGATCGGCCCGGCCGGCTCGCTCGCCGCGAGCTGGGCGCCGGTGCCGGGCCGCCTGCCGGCCGAGCTGGCCGCCGCCGGGATCGACCCGGCCGACGTACGCACGGTGGTCCTCACCCACCTGCACACCGACCACGTGGGGTGGGCCGGTCCGCTGTTCCCGAACGCCGATCACCTGATCCAGCGCGCCGAGGTGGACGCGCTGGAGCTGTTCCACCCGGAACTGCCGGCCCGGCTGCTGACGCCGTTGCGCGCCGCCGGCCGGCTGCGGGTGGTCGACGGCGGGACGCCCCTCACCCCGGGGGTACGGCTGCTGCACACGCCCGGGCACACGCCGGGTCACCAGTCGGTGCTCGTCGAGGCGGACGACGACCGCCTCCTGATCACGGGCGACCTGCTGGTGCACGCGGTGCAGCTGGTCGACCCGGACCTGGCGTACGCCCACGAGGAGGACCCGGACACCGCCCGCCACTCCCGCACGAGCCTGCTGTCGACCCTCTCCCCCACAGTCCTGGCCACCCCCCACCTGACCGCCCCCTTCACCCCCCACCCACCCCGAGTGGGGCCCGGGCGGGGACGGTGAAGGGCCCGCCGGCGGAAGCCGGCGGGCCCTTCGAAGCAGTGGTCGGGCGTCACATGCTGGCGACGTCGCCCTGCTTGGCGCGGACGGCCTCGGCGGCCGCCTTCAGCGCGGCCAGCTCGTCGGCGTCCAGGTCGGTCTCGACGATCCGCTTCACGCCCTCGGCGCCGATCTCGGCCTCGACGCCGAGGTAGACGCCGGAGATGCCGTACTCGCCGTCCACCCAGGCGCAGACCGGCATGACCTCGCCGGAGTCCTCGGCCACGGCCTTCGCCATCCGGGCCGCCGCGGCGGACGGGGCGTAGTACGCGGAACCGGTCTTGAGCAGCGCGACGACCTCGGCGCCACCGTTGCGGGTCTTGACGACCAGCTCCTCGATCTGCTCGGCCGGCATGACGTCACGCAGCGGCTTGCCGTTCACGGTGCTCTTCGACGGCACCGGGACCATCGTGTCGCCGTGCGAGCCGAGCGTCAGGGTCCGTACCGACTTCACCGGTACGCTCAGCGCCTCGGCGACGAAGTTGGTGAAGCGGGCGGTGTCCAGCATGCCGGCCTGGCCGAGCACCCGGTTCTTGGGGAACTGGGTGGCGAGCTGGGCCAGCGCGGTCATCTCGTCGAGCGGGTTCGACACCACGATGACGACGGCGTTCGGGGCGTACTTGGCGACGTTCTCGGAGACCTGCCGGACGATCTTGGCGTTGGTCTCCAGCAGGTCCATCCGGCTCATGCCCGGCTTGCGCGGCAGGCCGGCGGTGATGACGACGACGTCCGAGCCCTCGATGGCCTCGTAGCCCTCGCCGTTCGGGCCGGTGGTGACGCCGACGACCTTGGTCTCGAAACCCTCGACCGCGCGGGACTGGTTGAGGTCCAGCGCGAGACCCGCCGGCTTGCCCTCCACGATGTCGGTGATGACGACGGTGTCGAAGACGTCGTACTCGGCCAGGCGCTGTGCGGTGGTGGAGCCGTAGAAGCCGGCGCCGACGACAGTGACCTTCTTACCCATGGTCGTCCCACTCCCTGATACCAGTCGGTTTTCCGGACCGTATCAGCCATCCTGGCACCGATCGGGCCAGGGGCGGACGGTTATGACCTGGGTGGGTGTCAACCCGCCCGCTCGGCCCGTTCGACCACGTTCGTCAGTAGCATCGCCCGGGTCATCGGGCCGACGCCGCCGGGCATCGGCACCAGCTTGCCGGCGACCTCGGCCACCTCCGGGTCCACGTCGCCGGTGTAGCGGCCCTTGCCGTCCTCACCGATGACCCGCGTGATGCCGACGTCGACCACCGTCGCACCCGGGTCGACCATGTCGGCGGTGAGCAGGCCGGGCACCCCGGCGGCGACGATGACGACGTCGGCGGCGCGGGTGTGCGCGGCGAGGTCGAGCGTGCCGGTGTGGCAGAGCGTCACGGTGGCGTTCTCGCTGCGCCGGGTCAGCAGCAGGCCCAGCGGGCGGCCGACCGTGTTGCCCCGGCCGACCACGGCCACGTTCGCGCCGCGCAGCGGCACGTCGTGCCGGCGCAGCAGCTCCACGATGCCGCGCGGGGTGCAGGGCAGCGGCGCGTCGTACCCGAGGACGAGCCGGCCCAGGTTGACCGGGTGCAGCCCGTCGGCGTCCTTGTCCGGGTCGATCGACTCCAGCGCGCGCTGCGTGTCGAGGTGCTCGGGGAGCGGGAGCTGGACGATGTAGCCGTGGCAGGCCGGGTCGGCGTTCAGCTCCGCGAGCGCCGCGTCGAGCTGCTCCTGGGTGGCGTCGGCCGGCAGCGCGACACGCAGCGAGGCGATGCCGACCTCGGCGCAGTCGCGGTGCTTGCCGTTGACGTACGCCTGGGACCCGGGGTCCTCCCCGACCAGCACCGTGCCGAGGCCGGGGGTGATGCCGCGTTCCGCGAGCGCCTTGACCCGGGCCCGTAGCTCGTCCTTGATCTCCGCCGCGGTGGCCTTGCCGTCCAGGATCGTCGCCGTCACGTCGTGATCGTCTCACGCCCGCGGGCGGGCCCGGACGACGACGGCCGACGATCACGCTGCGCAAGGTGGTTCAACTCACTGAGAGTGAGCAGTCACTGTGACGTGGCGGCCCGGGCGCACCCGGACAGGCAGGGACCGGACAGGCGCGCCAGACGCCCCAGATGCTCCCGGCCATGCCCTGACCCGTCCACCGGCGACGAGGAAAAGCCCAGGAAGAGGCGGGTTCTAGCACGCACGGGCGGCAGCGGCAACGTTCGCCGAACACGATCCGTCATCAGTTGACCACGCACTAGTTGCCGACGGGCCGGATCGCGACCTACCGTTACCGCTCGTTGCGCAGAGTCACCCAGCGCCGGGACGGCCGCGCAGCGTGAGGAGATGAGGAGACTCCATGCGTGTTCGTAGGCTCGCGGCCTGGGCCGCGCTCCCGCTCGCGGTGACGCTCGGCCTGACGGCCTGCGGCTCGGGCGGTGGCGGCGGCGGTGCCGGCGACTCCGACGCGGCCGTGCGGATCGAGATCGCCGAGCCGCAGCACCTCGTGCCCACCAACACCAACGAGACGAGCGGCTCCCAGGTCCTGTCGGCCCTGTTCAGCCCGCTCGTCGACTACGACGAGGCGAACAAGCCGCACGAGGTGGCCGCCGACTCGGTGACGACGTCCGACAACAAGGTCTGGACGATCAAGCTGAAGCCCGGCTACACGTTCCACAACGGCGAGAAGGTCACCGCCGACAACTACATCGACGCCTGGAACTACGGCGCGTACGCGCCGAACGGCCAGAACTCCAGCTACTTCTTCGAGAAGGTGGCCGGCTACGACGACCTGCAGGGCGAGAGCCCGAAGGCGACGACGCTCAGCGGCCTGAAGAAGGTCGACGACCTGACCTTCACCGTGACGCTCAGCCAGCCGTACGTGGACTTCAAGTCCATGCTCGGCTACACCGCCTTCTACCCGTTGCCCAAGGCGGCCTTCTCCGCCCCGGGCGTGCTCGCCGAGGGCTACGAGCAGGCGCCGATCGGCCAGGGCCCGTTCAAGATGAAGGGCGACTGGCAGCACGACGCCAAGGTCGAGGTGGAGCGCTACGACGCGTTCCCGGGCCGGCAGCCCAAGGTCGGCGGCGTCGAGTTCCGCATCTACCAGCAGCCGACCGCCGCGTACGCGGACGTGCTGTCGGACAACCTCGACGTGATCAAGACGATCCCGACCGAGAACCTGTCGACCGCCGCGACCGACCTGGGCGACCGCTTCCAGCAGAGCCCGGCCTCGTCGCTGCAGGTGCTGGCCTTCCCGACGTTCCAGGAGGAGTTCAGCAAGCCCGAGGTGCGCAAGGCGATCTCGATGGCGATCGACCGGGACGAGATCACCAAGTCGATCTTCAAGGACTCGCAGCAGCCGGCCCGCTCGTTCGTCTCCCCGGTGGTCGCCGGTTACCGGGAGAACACCATCGGCACCGCGGGCGCGTTCGACCCGGTCAAGGCCAAGGCCGTGTACGAGGCCGCGGGCGGCCCGAAGAAGATCGAGCTGTCCTACAACGGCGACGGCGGCCACAAGGACTGGATCGACGCCACCTGCAACCAGCTCAAGGCCAACCTGGGCGTGGACTGCGTCGGCACCGCCGAGCCGAAGTTCGCGGACCTGCTGACCAAGCTCAAGCAGAAGCAGTCGGTCGGCCTGTTCCGGATGGGCTGGGTCATGGACTACCCGTCGATGGAGAACTACCTCGGCCCGCTGTACAGCACCACCGGCTCGTCGAACTACTACGGCTACAGCAACCCGGAGTTCGACAAGCTGCTCGCCGAGGGCGCCCGGGCGGCGACCGAGGACGAGGCGATCAAGAAGTACCAGGCGGCGGAGGACCTGCTCGCGCAGGACATGCCGGTGATCCCGCTGCGGTACGGGCAGAACAACTTCGGCCACTCGACCAAGGTCAAGAACGTCCACGTGGACCTCTTCGACCGGGTGGACCTGCTGAAGATCGAACGCGCCTGACACCCCGCTGACGGGCCGGGCCACCCCCACCGGGTGGCCCGGCCCTCGCATTGGCACGCATTTCGCCCTGTTTCGGCAGACTTGCCAGCATGCTCCGCTTCATCCTGCGGCGACTGCTCCAGATGGTCCTCGCCTTCTTCGGGACCACTCTGATCGTCTACGCGCTGATGTTCGCCGGGCAGGGCGACCCGATCCAGGCCCTCGCCGGGGAGCGGCCGGTGACCGCCGCGCAGCGGGCCTACCTGACCGAGAAGTACCACCTGGACGCGACAGGCGTCGGCGGCTTCTTCTACCGCTACTTCGACTACCTGGGCGGCCTGGTCCAGGGCGACCTCGGGGAGTCGCTGACCGGGCGGCAGATCAGCGACATCCTCGCCGCCGCCTGGCCGGTCACCGTGAAGCTCGCCGTGATCGCGATGGCCGTGACGGTGATCTTCGGGGTCACCGCGGGCGTGCTCGCGGCGATCCGGCGCTCCGGCGTGTTCGACCACGCCACGCTCGTGCTCACCCTGCTGGTGCTCGGCATCCCCACGATCGTGCTGGCCCCGCTGGCCCAGTACTTCCTCGGCGTCCGGTGGCCGGTCTTCCCGCCCACCGCCGGAGCCCAGCCGTCCTTCTACGCGCTGCTGCTGCCCGGCATCGTGCTCGGCTCGCTGTCCCTGGCCACCGCGCTGCGGCTGACCCGTACCTCGGTGACCGAGAACCTGCGCGCCGACTACGTCCGGACCGCCCGCTCCAAGGGCCTGCGGCGACGCCGGATCGTCGGCGTGCACGTCCTGCGCAACTCGCTCATCCCGGTGGTCACCTTCCTCGGCGTCGAGCTGGGCAACCTGATGGGCGGCGCGATCATCACCGAGGGCGTGTTCAACGTCCCGGGCGTCGGCTTCAACCTGTTCCGCGGCATCCGCACCGAGGACGGCCCGCTGGTGGTCGGCATCGTCAGCGTGCTCGTCGTGGTCTACCTGCTGTCCAACCTGGTGGTGGACGTGCTCTACGCCGTCCTCGACCCGAGGATCCGCTATGAGTGAGCACAGCGAGGTGCGGCCGTGAGCGACTTCGAGACGGTGGCGGCCACGGAGAACCAGGCCGCGCGGCGCGGCGTCTCCGGCGAACCGGGCACGCCGGGCCGGGCCGGGCGGCCGGACCGGGCCCGCAGCCTGGCCGGTGACGCCTGGCGGGACCTGCGCCGCAACCCGGTCTTCTGGATCAGCCTGCTCCTGGTGGTGCTGGTCGCCGCGATGGCCGTGGCGCCCGGGCTGTTCGCCGCCAACGACCCGCGTGACTGCCTGCTGTCGCGGCAGCACGCCGGGCCGTCCGGCGGGGCGATCTTCGGGTACGACTTCCAGGGCTGCGACACGTTCGCCCGGGCGGTCTACGGCGCCCGCGCCTCGCTGCTCGTGGGTGCGTTCTCCGCGCTGATCACCGGCGTGATCGCGCTCGTCGTCGGCATGCTCGCCGGCTACTTCGGCGAGTGGGTCGACGCGGTGCTCTCCCGGGTGATCGACATCGTGCTCGGCATCCCGCTGCTGCTGGCCGCGATCGTCCTGCTCAAGCGCGTCAGCACGAGCGGCGACACGGTACGGCTGCTCGCGGTGATCCTCGTCCTGGCGCTGCTCGGGTGGACCACGGCGGCCCGGGTGGTCCGCTCCTCGGTGATCACCGCGCGGGAGCAGGACTACGTGGCGGCGGCCCGGATGCTCGGGGCCGGCAACGGCCGGATCATGTGGCGGCACATCCTGCCGAACGCGCTCGCACCGGCCATCGTGGTGCTCACCATCGCGCTCGGGTCGTTCATCGCGGCCGAGGCGACGCTGAGCTTCCTCGGCATCGGGCTGAAGGCGCCGACCATCTCCTGGGGCATCGACATCGACGCCGGCCGGGTGCACATGCGGGAGTCGGCGACGCCGCTGCTCGTGCCGTCGACGTTCCTCGCCCTGACCGTGCTCGCCTTCATCATGCTCGGCGACGCGATCCGCGACGCCTTCGACCCGAAGCTCCGGTGACCACCCCATGCGAGCGCGAGGAGTGAGCGCAGCGAGCCCCGCAGTCGCGAGCGAAAGGCCGGCACAGCCATGACCCAGTCGTCGGTCCGGCCCACGCCGGCCTCACCCACCCCGCCCGGCGGGCACCTGCTGGAGGTACGGAACCTGCACGTCGAGTTCCGTACCCGCGACGGCGTGGCCCGGGTGATCAACGGGGTGACGTACCACCTGGACGCCGGTGAGACGCTCGCGGTGCTCGGCGAGTCCGGCTCCGGCAAGTCCGTCACGGCCCAGGCGATCATGGGCATCCTGGACACCCCGCCCGCGTACGTGCGCGCCGGGCAGATCCTCTACCAGGGGCGGGACCTGCTCACCCGGCCGGAGGAGGAACGCCGGCAGATACGCGGCGCCGAGATCGCGATGATCTTCCAGGACGCGCTGTCGGCGTTGAACCCGGTCTTCCCGGTCGGCTGGCAGATCGGCGAGTCGCTACGCGAGCGGGCCGGGATGTCGCGCGCCGACGCGCGCAGGCGCACCGTCGAACTGATGGACCTGGTCCGGATCCCGGCCGCGGCGAAGCGCCTCGGCGACTACCCGCACCAGTTCTCCGGCGGCATGCGGCAACGCGTCATGATCGCCATGGCGCTGGCGCTGGACCCGAAGGTGCTGATCGCCGACGAGCCCACCACCGCGCTGGACGTCACCGTGCAGGCCCAGATCATGGACCTGCTGGCCGACCTGCGCCGCGACCTCGGCATGGCGCTCGTCCTGATCACCCACGACCTGGGCGTGGTCGCCGGTGTGGCGGACCGGATCGCGGTCATGTACGCGGGCCGGATCGTCGAGCACGCCGACGTGCACGCGCTGTACCGGGCGCCTGCCCACCCGTACACGAAGGGGTTGCTGGAGTCGATCCCGCGCCTGGACGTGCGCGGCCAGGCGCTGTCCAGCATCCGCGGGCTGCCGCCGAACCTGATGGCGATCCCGTCCGGCTGCCCGTTCCACCCCCGGTGCCCGTACGTCCAGCAGGTCTGCGTGGACGAGGTGCCGCACGACCTGGTGCTCGGCGACGGGCGGACCAGCGCGTGCCACTTCGCCCAGGAGGTGCACGATGACCGCGACGGCTGAACCCGCCAAGGTGCGCGGCGAGACGATCCTCGCCGTCGACCAGCTGGTCAAGTACTTCCCGATCAGTCAGGGCGTGCTGTTCAGGAAGACCATCGGCCAGGTCAAGGCGGTCGACGGCGTCTCGTTCGAGCTGCGGCGCGGCGAGACGCTCGGCGTGGTGGGCGAGTCCGGCTGCGGCAAGTCCACGCTGGCCCGGCTGCTCATGCGCCTGGAGACGCCCACCGCCGGGCGGGTCACGCTGGAGGGGCGCGACCTGCTCCGGGCCACCGGGGCGGACCTGCGCCGGTTGCGCCGGAACATGCAGATGGTGATGCAGGATCCGTACACCTCGCTGAACCCGCGGATGACCGTCGGCGACATCATCGGCGAGCCGTTCGAGATCCACCCGGAGGCCGCCCCGAAGCGCAGCCGGCGGCAGCGGGTGCAGGAGCTGCTGGACGTGGTCGGGCTCAACCCGGAGCACGTCAACCGGTACCCGCACCAGTTCTCCGGCGGTCAGCGGCAGCGCATCGGCATCGCCCGGGCGCTCGCGCTGCGGCCCGAGATCATCGTCTGTGACGAGCCGGTGTCGGCCCTCGACGTCTCGATCCAGGCCCAGGTGATCAACCTGCTCGAACAGCTCCAGGACGAGCTGGGGCTGTCGTACATCTTCATCGCCCACGACCTGTCGGTGGTGCGGCACATCTCCGACCGGGTCGCGGTGATGTACCTGGGCCGGATCGTGGAGATCGGCACCGAGGAGCAGATCTACCAGCGTGCGACCCACCCGTACACCCAGGCGCTGCTGTCGGCGGTGCCGGTGCCCGACCCGGAGGCCCGCGACCGGCGGACCGTCATCCGGCTCACCGGCGACGTGCCCAGCCCGGCCGAGCCGCCGTCCGGCTGCCATTTCCGGACCCGCTGCTGGAAGGCCGAGGAGGTCTGCGCGACCCAGGATCCGCAGGCGGTGCCGCGCGCGGCGGACCCGCACCCCAGCGCCTGCCACTTCGCCGAGGTACGCACCGAGGCGTGACGACGAAGGCCCCGTCCCCCGGAGGAAGAGGGGGCGGGGCCTCCGATGCGGGCACGCGCGCGGAAGGCGGACCCGGGACGAACCCGAGGCGGACCCGGCGGCGTGAGGCGTGCCGCCGTACCGGTGGACGGCGGCTCGCGGCGGAGACCGCCGGGTCGACGCGGCGGGTTCCGGTGCGGCGCGAGCGCGCGTCCCGGTGCGGGCTGCGGGTTCGGTGCGGCTCAGGCGGCCGGCGGGGCGCGCGCGGCGAGCGGGCCGCGCGGCGGCAGCGGCACGACCGGCGGCCGGGGCGCGGGCACGACGGGCTCCGGCAGGGCCGGGCCGGCCACGCGCGGGAGCGCGGCCGGGGCCAGGTCGTCCGGTCCGTCGGCGTAGCCGAGGCCGCCGCCCTGGTCGTGCCACGGCCCGGCGGCACGCTCCGACCAGGAGATTTCGGGGTACGCGGCACGCAGCGCGACCGGGCTCGTTCCGCCCGCCGAGGCGGCGGCCGCAACGGGCGCGGCGGCGAGCGCTTCGACGACCGCGGCGGGTGCGGCGGCCGGTCCCAGTCCGGCCAGGACGAACGCCAGCGTGACGACGACGGCGGTCAACCGGTCGCGAACGCGCATGGCACACCTGCCGGGCTCACAGACAGCGGAGACGCTCGATCGTCGCCGCACACACGCTAGCAACCGCCTCCGGCGGCGGGCAACGGCACGACGTCCGGGTGCGTCCGCCGTGCGGACGGCTGACGCACCCGGTGGCCGGACTCGTCAGTGGAAGAAGTGCCGGGTGCCGGTGAGGTACATGGTCACGCCGGCCGCCTTGCAGGCCGCGATGGTCTCCTCGTCCCGGATCGAGCCGCCCGGCTGGACGATCGCCCGCACCCCGGCGTCGATGAGGATCTGCGGGCCGTCGGCGAACGGGAAGAACGCGTCCGAGGCGCAGACCGAGCCACGGGCCCGCTCGTCACCGGCCCGGCTGACCGCCAGCCGCGCCGAGTCCACCCGGTTGACCTGGCCCATGCCGACGCCGACGGTGGCGCCGTCGCGGGCCAGCAGGATCGCGTTGCTCTTGACCGCGCGTACCGCCCGCCAGGCGAACGCCAGGTCGCGCAGGGTCGCGGAGTCGGCCGGGTCGCCGGTGGCGAGCGTCCACCCGGACGGGTCGTCGCCCGGCGCGTCGACGGCGTCCCGCGTCTGCACCAGCACGCCGCCGCTGACCTGCCGCCACTCCGCCGGTCGCACGGCGAACGCTGGTGCCCGCAGCAGCCGGATGTTCTTCTTGGCCCGCAGCACCTCCAGCGCGCCCTCGTCGAAGCCGGGCGCCACGAGCACCTCGGTGAAGATCTCCGCGACCTGCCCCGCCATCGCCGCGTCGACCGGCCGGTTCACCGCGATCACGCCGCCGAACGCGGAGACCGGGTCGCAGGCGTGCGCCTTGCGGTGCGCCTCGGCCACGTCCGCGCCGACCGCGATGCCGCACGGGTTGGCGTGCTTGATGATCGCCACCGCCGGCTGGTCCGGGAAGTCGTTGGCGGCCCGCCAGGCGGCGTCCGCGTCGACGTAGTTGTTGTAGGACATCTCCTTGCCGTGCAACTGCTCGGCCTGGGCCAGCCCGGCCGGCGCGCCCGGGTCGGTGTAGAGCGCCGCCGCCTGGTGCGGGTTCTCGCCGTACCGCAGCACCGCCTGGCGGCGCAGCGCCAGCCCGGCGAACTCCGGCCAGCCGTCCTCGGCCGGCGACACGGTGGTGGCGAACCAGTCGGCCACCGCGACGTCGTAGTCGGCGATGTCGGCGAACGCGCGGGCCGCGAGCGCCCGGCGCCGGGCCGGCGTGAAGCCGCCCTCGGCGAGCGCGGCCACCACCGCCGGGTACGCGGCCGGGTCGGTCACCACCGCCACCGAGGCGTGGTTCTTCGCCGCGGCCCGCACCATCGCCGGACCGCCGATGTCGATCTGCTCCACGCACTCGTCGGCGTCGGCGCCGGAGGCGACAGTGGCCTGGAACGGGTAGAGGTTGGAGACCAGCAGGTCGATGCCGGCGATGCCGTGCTCGTCGAGCTGCGCGGCGTGCGCGTCCTTGCGCAGGTCGGCGAGGAGGCCGCCGTGGATCTTCGGGTGCAGCGTCTTGACCCGCCCGTCGAGGATCTCCGGGAAGCCGGTGACCTGCTCGACCGGCGTCACCGGCACCCCGGCCCCGGAGATCGTCGACGCGGTGCTCCCGGTCGACACGATCTCCACGCCGGCCTCGTGGAGGGCGCGGGCCAGCTCGGCCAGGCCGGTCTTGTCGTAGACGCTGACCAGCGCGCGCCGGATCGGGCGGCGGCCGGCGTCCTCAGTGGCGTTCACGGGATGGTGACCTTTCTGCCGGTGATCGTCCAACCTTCACGGACCAGGCGGCCGACCTGCTCGACGAGCTGGCGGCGCTCGGCGGACTTGATGCGCTCGGTGAGCGTGTCCTCGTCGTCGTCGGCGTGCACCGGCACGGCGACCTGGGCCACGATCGGGCCGGTGTCCATACCGGCGTCGACGAAGAACAGGGTGGCCCCGGTGACCTTGACGCCGTACGCCAGCGCGTCGCGGGGGCCGTGGATGCCGGGGAACGCCGGCAGCAGCGTGTTGTGCGTGTTGAGGTAGCGGTCGCCGAACGCGGCCAGGAACTCCGGGCCGACGAGCTTGAGGAATCCGGCGCTGATGACCAGGTCGGGCCGGTGCTCGGCGACCCGGGCGGTGAGCGCCTTGTCCCAGTCGGCGCGGGTGGGGTGGTCCTTGACGCGCTCGACGAAGGACGGCACGCCTGCCGTGGCGGCCCGGTCCAGGCCGGCGATCCCGTCCCGGTCGGCGCCGACGGCGACCACCCGGGCGCCGTACCCGGGGTCGGCGGTGGCGTCCAGCAGTGCCTGGAGGTTGCTGCCGGAACCGGAGACGAGGACGACGAGGCGGGCGACGGACGCGGGCTCGGTCACCGGGCAACCCTATCGGGCAGGTCAGGCGGCCCGGCCGCGGGGCGGCGGCTCATCGGGTGACCTCCCCGGTGGCGTGATCGCGGTACGCTGCCGGTCGCCCGGTGTCCGGCCCCGTGCCCGGCCCGCACCCCCACGAAGAAGCCGGCACGTCGCGTGCCGCCGGACCGAGGAGTACTTCGCATGCAGCCCGGATACCCCCCGCAGCAGCCGCAGCAGATCGACAACAACATGACGATGTCCATCGTCGCGATCTTCCTGTTCTGGCCGCTCGCGATCCCGGCCATCATCAACGCGTCGAAGGTCAACCCGCTGATCCAGCAGGGTGACTACGCGGGCGCCCAAGCCGCCGCCGCCGAGTCCAAGAAGTGGTCCAAGTGGGCCCTCATCGTCGGCCTGATCTGGATCGCCGTCCTCGTGGTGGGATGTTGCCTCCTCAGCGGCCTGGCTGGTCTCGCCGGCAGCAGCGGCACCAACTGACCGACAACCCGAACCGACCTGAGGAGCACCCAGACATGCAGCCCGGTTACCCCGGACAGGACCCGTACGGCCAGCAGCCGAACCAGGATCCGAACGCTCAGCCGCACGACCCGTACGCCCAGCCGCCGCAGGCCCCGCAGTACGGCCAGCAGCCCCAGTACGGGCAGCAGCCGCAGTACGGCCAGCAGCCGACCTCGGGCCAGCCGTACGGCCAGCCCACGTCGGGTCAGCCCGCCTACGGCCAGGACCCGTACGCCCAGCAGCAGCCGTACGGCGCCGCGCCGCAGTACCCGGGCGCCGGCTACCCGGCCGGGGCGGGCCAGGCCCCGAACAACACGCTGGGCCTCGTGTCCATGATCCTCGGCATCGCCTCGATCCCGATGGTCTGTTGCTTCTACCTCGGCATCCCGCTGGGTATCGCCGCGGCCGTCACCGGCTACCTGGGCCGCCAGAAGGCCGCGCAGGGGCTCGCCAACAACGACGGTCAGGCCAAGACCGGTCTGATCTGCGGCGCGATCGGCGCCGGCCTGGGCATCATTCTGATCATCCTGGGCATCGTCGCCAACGTCAGCCTGCCGGCCCAGCCCTGATCGTCCCCGTCCAGGGGCGTCCACCGACCGGTGGGCGCCCCTGACGCGTCTGTCGGCCTCGGCGGCGGCGCGTCAGCGGGTGCGGGTCAGCGTGCGGGTGGCGGCGGCGCCCAGCGCCGCGCCCACCCCGATCACGAGCGTGGCCACCGCGGCCACCGCCCACGGCGACGGCCCGATCTCGGCCAGCCGGCCACCGCCGAGCGACCCGCCGGAGGCCGCCGCGAACAGCCCCAGCAGCGCGCCGGCTACCGGTCCGGCGAGCACGGCCGGCACCAGCAGCGCCGGCCAGCCCACCTCGGCGCGTTCCTCGGCCGCCGCGCGCAGCAGCCGCCGGGCCAGCAGCCAGCCGGCCGCCATCGCGGCCAGCACCGGCACGGCCAGCAGCGCGCCACCCAGCCCGTCCATCGGGCCACGCGGCAGGCCGGCCAGCAACGGTACGGCCGGCAGCGCGCCGACTGAGACCTCACTCGTACGGACGGCGGTGTCGGTGCCGACCGCGAAACCGGGACCGAGCAGGTAGCTGGCCGACCATGCGGTGGCGTTGGGCGCGTAGGCGAGGCTGACCAGGGTGATGCCCGCCTGACCGGCCACCCCGGTCCGGTACGCCCCGATCATGTCGGCCGCGTCGCCGCCACCGGTGGCCACCGCGAGCCCGGCCGCACCCGCGCCCGCGCCGCACAGCAGCAGCGCCGCGACCAGTCCGGTGCGCAGACCGTCGCGCACCGGCGGCGGGCAGCGCGCGGCCAGCAGCGCCCACACGCCTGTGTTCCGGAGCGCGCCGACCAGGGCGGCCGGTACGCCGAACGCGGCGAACGTGAGCGCGGCGGTGACCGGGGAGACCCGCAGGCCGCCCGCGTCGACAGCGAACGCGGCGAGCGCGCCGAGCAGCGCGTACCCGATGCCGACCGCGACCGCGACGGTGAGTGCCTGGCGGGGCGAGCCGGCCCCGCGCGCGCCGACGGCCCGGCTGACGTGCACCCCGGCGCGGGTGAGCCGCCAGACGGCGAGCGCGCTGAGCGCGAGCGGCGCCAGGCCGAGTGGACCGGCGGTGGTCTGCAACGGCACCCCGTGCCCGAGCAGCCAGCCGGCCAGGCCGGCGCGCAACGCGCCGCCGAACGATCCGGCGTCCTCGCTGAGCTGGGCGAGGCCCAGCACGGCGGAGACCGGCAGCCAGGAGGTCAGCGCCGCCCAGAGCGCGGCCACCCCGGCGGCGACCGGCAGCGGGGCCCGGCTGCGGGGCTCCTCGCCCGATCGGGGCGCGGGCACCCGCGGGGCCGGGCGGGCACGGCCGGGCGGCCGGGCACCGGCGGGGGGACCGGTGGCCGGACGGCGGGGCTGGTCAGGGGTGACGCGTGACATCGTGTCTACTCTGGCACGCCGCGCGGAGGACGGCAGTCCGATACCGGGTCGGCAGCGTGGCGAGTTCGCCGAACCCCGGTCCCGCGGCGGTGATCCGGTCTAGCCTCGGCCTCAGACGCGACCGTTCCCGTCGCGGTGCCGACCGCTCGGAGGATGCCGTGCACGCTCCGTTTCCGCCGCCCCCGCCGCCACCGGCCGTCGGCCGGGACCGGACCACGCTCTGGGGCGTCCTCGGCATCGTCTTCGGCCTGTTCTGCTGCGGCATCCTGGGCATCGTCTTCGGCGCGCTGTCGATCCGCGACGCCCGGCGTAACGGCAAGTCGCAGTTGCTCGGCTGGCTGGCCATCGCGTTCGGTGTGATCAACATCGTCGCCAGCGCCATCGTGCGCGCCCGGGGCAACTCGTACTACCCGTACTGGTACCGGTGAACGCGAGGGGGCCGACCGGTCACCCGGTCGACCCCCTCGGCACGTCGTTCGGCCGCTCAGCGGCCGGACATGATCTCCCGCATCAGGTTGGCGGTCTCGGTCGGGGTCTTGCCGACCTTGACGCCCACCGCCTCCAGCGCCGCCTTCTTGGCGTCGGCGGTGCCCGCCGAGCCCGAGATGATCGCGCCGGCGTGACCCATGGTCTTGCCGGGCGGGGCGGTGAAGCCGGCGATGTAGCCGACCACCGGCTTGGTGACGTTGGCCTTGATGAACTCGGCCGCCCGCTCCTCGGCGTCGCCGCCGATCTCACCGATCATGACGATGGCGTCGGTCTCCGGGTCCGCCTCGAAGGCGGCCAGGGCGTCGATGTGGGTGGTGCCGATGATCGGGTCACCGCCGATGCCGACGCAGGTGGAGAAGCCGATGTCGCGCAGCTCGTACATCATCTGGTAGGTCAGCGTGCCGCTCTTGCTGACCAGGCCGATCCGGCCGGAGCCGGTGATGTCGGCCGGGATGATGCCGGCGTTGGACGCGCCCGGCGAGGCGATGCCCGGGCAGTTCGGGCCGATGATCCGGGTGTGCTCGCCCTGGGCCCGGTTGTACGCCCAGAACGCGGCGGTGTCGTGCACCGGCACGCCCTCGGTGATCACCACGGCCAGGTCGATGCCGGCGTCGATCGCCTCGACCACAGCGGCCTTGGTGAACTGCGGCGGTACGAAGATGACAGTGACGTCAGCCCCGGTCTCCTTCATCGCGTCCGCCACGGACGCGAAGACGGGCAGCTCGGTGCCGTCGAAGTCGACAGTGGTGCCGGCCTTGCGCGGGTTGACACCGCCGACCACGTTGGTGCCGGCGGCGAGCATCCGCCGGGTGTGCTTGGAACCCTCGGAACCGGTCATCCCCTGCACGATGACCTTGGAGTCCTTGGTCAGCCAGATAGCCATTGTCAGACCCCCGCAGCTGCCAGCTCGGCGGCCCGCTCGGCCGCGCCGTCCATGGTGTCGACCCGCTGGATCAGCGGGTTGGCCGCGCCGTCGAGGATCGCCCGGCCGGCCTCGGCGTTGTTGCCGTCGAGGCGCACGACGAGCGGCTTGGTGGCCTTCTCGCCGCGCTGCTCCAGCAGCGCCAGCGCCTGCACGATGCCGTTGGCGACCGCGTCGCAGGCGGTGATGCCGCCGAAGACGTTCACGAAGACGCTCTTGACCGACGGGTCGGACAGGACGATCTCCAGGCCGTTCGCCATCACCTCGGCGCTCGCGCCGCCGCCGATGTCGAGGAAGTTGGCCGGCTTGACGCCGCCGTGCCGCTCGCCCGCGTACGCGACCACGTCGAGCGTGGACATGACCAGGCCCGCGCCGTTGCCGATGATGCCGACCTCGCCGTCGAGCTTGACGTAGTTGAGGTCCTTGGCCTTCGCGGCCTGCTCCAGCGGGTCCACCGACGCCTGGTCGACCAGGGCCTCGTGGTCCGGGTGCCGGAACGCGGCGTTCTCGTCCAGGGTGACCTTGGCGTCCAGGAGCAGCAGCTTGCCGTCCTTGGTGGTGGCCAGCGGGTTCACCTCGACGAGCGTGGCGTCCTCGGCCACGAACGCCTGCCACAGCTTGACCGCGACCTCGACGACCTGGTCGGCGATCTCGGCCGGGAAGCCGGCCGCGCTCACGATCTCGCGCGCCTTGGCCTCGTCCACGCCGGTGTTGGCGTCGATCGGGGCCTTGACGACCTTCTCGGGGGTCTCGGCCGCGACCTGCTCGATGTCCATACCGCCGGCCACGCTGGCGATGCAGAGGAAGGTGCGGTTCGCCCGGTCGAGCAGGTACGAGAAGTAGTACTCCTCGGCCACGTCCGCGGTCACCGTGATCATGACCTTGTGGACGGTGTGACCCTTGATGTCCATGCCGAGGATCTCGGTGGCCCGGGCCACCGTCTCCTCCGCGCCCTCGGCCAGCTTCACGCCGCCGGCCTTGCCGCGGCCACCGACCTTCACCTGCGCCTTGACGACCACCCGGCCGCCGAGGCGTTCGGCGATCGCGCGGGCCTCCTCCGGGGTAGTGGCGACGCCGCCGGCGAGCACGGGCAAGCCGTGCCGCTCGAACAGGTCCCGCCCCTGGTACTCGTACAGGTCCACGATTGCGCGTCCCGTCCCGTCTCCGCGGCGCGCCGTCGCGCCGCCACCAGCTTCGGAAAATCAGTTTGACGCCTGTCATCAGATGAGACAGGCCATTTGCCGCAGCCTAACGAGATGGGAACGGGCGGCAACCGAGCGGGTGCGGGGTGTGCGGTAATGCACAGGCCGGGGTCGGCCGGGCCGAACGCGGCCACGCCGGCGTCAGCCGTCCGGGGGATGTCCGGGCCGGGGCGTAACCGCCTGCCGGGGGCGTCGTTGAGTGTGATGTCGGCGCGCTGGTCAAGCGCGGCGACGGGAGCGGCCGATGCCCTGTCGGTCGAGGGGTGGCGGCGGGGCATCGTGCATAGAGGGGCCGGGCGTGTGAGGGGTGCGTCCGGCCCCTCCCCCGTGCCCGGAGCCGGAAGCGCAGGGCCGGAAGCGCAGGAGCCGGGAACGCGGCGGGTCAGGCGACCGGCTGGGCGACGTTCTCCCGCACCCACTCGACGATCGACCCGGTGGTGGCGCCCGGGGTGAAGATCTTCGCGACGCCGAGCCGCTCCAGCTCCGGGATGTCGGCCTCGGGGATGATGCCGCCGCCGAACACCACGATGTCGGTGGCGTCGCGCTCGGCGAGCAGTTCGACGACGCGCTTGAACAGCGTCATGTGCGCACCGGAGAGCACCGAGAGGCCGACCGCGTCCGCGTCCTCCTGGATCGCGGTCTCGACGATCTGCTCGGGCGTCTGGTGCAGGCCGGTGTAGATGACCTCCATGCCGGCGTCCCGCAGGGCGCGGGCGACGACCTTCGCGCCCCGGTCGTGGCCGTCCAGGCCGGGCTTCGCGACGACGACCCGGATACGAGAGCTCATCTGCGCACACCTTTCACCGGCACTCCTGACCTGAACGAACGGTAACCCGGCCGGGCGAGAGGCGGGAAGCCGGGCCGGACCTTCCCACGTACGAGCCGCCCCCTACCGCCCACCCGGGTACGCGGAAAGCCGGACACCTCCGCCGTTCGGTCACTGTCCGCGACGAATGGGCAGTCGACAGGCATCCGACCGGCAGCACGAGATATGACAAGGTCGGATGGAATTGGACATAACGAACCAGCAGTTCGGCGCTTCGGCTTGTGACAGGAGTGGCGGTTGGCTAACGTGTCCACGGTTGTCATCAGGTCCACGGACGGGTGACGACGCGACACCGGAGGTTCGGCCGAGCTTCACCGAACGGTCCGGAGTCGCATCGGATCCCCGACAACGGAGGGTGTGCGTGCGCCAGCGCCTGTCGTCTGAGCCCGATCGCTATCGCGGCCGCCGCCGCGTACCCACCCCCCCGCGGAGCCGCTACGCCGCGGTGGTCACCACTGCGTTCGTCGGCGCCGGCATCGTCGCCATCGGCGCGAACGCCCTCCCCGACGCCAAGAGCGTCAACCCGTCGGTCCTCGACGAGCTCCGGCAGGCCTCGGTCGCCAGCCAGGACGCCGCCGACCGCGGCAAGAGCGCGGACACCGCCTCCCGTTCCGACCGCACCGACAGCAAGGCCGCCGAGCAGGACCCGTGGCTCCTGCCGCTGCACGGCTACGACTTCAAGTCCCCCTACGGCATGCGCTGGGGCAAGCTGCACACCGGCATCGACCTGGTCGCCCCCGAGGGCACGCCCTACAAGGCGGTCCACGCCGGCACTGTCACCAAGGCCGGCTGGTTCGGCGGCTACGGCTACGCCGTCATCGTCAAGCACTCCGACGGCAGCGAGGCCATCTACGGCCACTCCTCCGCGGTGACGGTCAAGGAGGGCCAGGAGGTGAAGGCCGGCGACCAGCTCGGCCTGGTCGGCAACACCGGCCACTCATACGGCTCCCACCTGCACCTGGAAATCCATGTCAAGGGCCAGCCGCAGGATCCGGTGGCGTTCCTCAAGGATCGCGGAGTGGACATTCAGCTCGAAGTCGAGGCAGTTTACAGCGACGTAGCCGCTTCCTGACGCTCCGTGCCGCCCCGTCACCGCCCGGACCGCACGGTCCGGGCGGTTTCGTCTGCGCCGATGTCTGCCAGGTCACACCGACGGATGTGAGCGGACGCACATCGACAGGTGATCGTCTCTTCGCCCGAACCGGCCGCCCGGTGTGAAACCGGACGCGCCGTGCCTACCGCTGCCACCGCTGCCGCACCCCCGATACCCGCTGCGACCTGCGCCGACACCAGTATTTCGAGGTCACGTGCCCCTCGAAACCGATGAAGGATCCCGTGCAGCACAGCAGCCCCACCCCGGACAACGCTCCCGCCCGGCACCGGCGCCCGCGCCGCGCCCGGCGCACCGTTTACGTGGTCACCGGCGCGGTGGCCCTGCTCGGCCTCGGCATCGGTGGCGCGGTCGTCACCACCGCCCCGTCCGAGCCCACGCCGGCCGCGGTCGACCTCGGCATGGCGGCCCGCGCCGACGACGCCGCCCGCGCCGACCGCTCGGGCCGCGAGCCGGTCACCCCGTCCGCCGCACCGGCCAGCCCGTCGCCGAGCGCGAGCGCGACCAGCCCGGCACCGAAGAAGACGGCGACTGCGAAACCCAAGCCGAAGCCGAAGAAGAAGACAGTGGCGAAGAAGCCGGCCTGGGTCATCCCGATGAAGGGCGCCGACATCACGTCCTGCTACGGGCCCCGCTGGGGCACCCAGCACGCCGGTATCGACTTCGCCATGCCGGCCGGCACGCCGATCCACGCCGCCGCGGCGGGCACCGTGGTCAAGGCCGGTGACGTGGGCGACGGCTACGGCATCTCGGTCTTCATCGACCACCACAACGGCTACCTGACCCACTACGCCCACCAGAGCCGGCTCGCCGTCGGCGTCGGTGACACGGTCAAGGCCGGTCAGGTCATCGGGTACGAGGGCTCCACCGGCGACTCCACCGGCCCGCACCTGCACTTCGAGGTGCACCAGGGCGCGATGTGGAACCAGATCGACCCGGCGCCGTTCCTGCGTGCCCGGGGCATCGGCGTGGCCTGCTGACGCGGGTGATCCATCGGCGTGGCCGAGCCGTCTCCGGCTCGGCCACGCCTGCGTCAGGGGGTCACCCGGGTGGCCGGGCTGTCGCCGGGCACGCCCGACATTTCCGTCTCGACCGGCGGCACCGGAGTGGCGCCGAGGACGCTGCCGTCGGTGGCGTACGCGGTGAGGGTGGCCGGCTGGTCCGGCGGCACCCGGGTGGTGCCCAACTTCGACGCGTCGAGCGCTACGGCGACCGGAGGTGCGCCGCCGACCGTGACCGTGACCCGCGCCGCGTCCGGCGGGGCGATCACCCGCACCTGGCCGGTGGGCGGACGGGTGCCGCCGTCGGCCCGGATCCGCCAGCCGATCGGCCGCCGGTCGGCGCCCTCGGCCGGCAGCAGCAGCCGCAGGTCGACCCCCCAGCCGGTGCGGTGGTCGCCGTGCATCGCGTACGCGATCACCCCGCCGCCTGCGGGCTGCACGGTGAGCAGCGCGGCGGGCCGGCCGCCCTCGGTGCCCGACCACAGCACCCGTACCGTCGTCCCGGCCACCGGGAGCCGGCTGTCGAGAAGCGCCCATCCGGCGACGTCGCGCAGGTCGGCGTCGGCCATCGGCGTGCCTCTGGCGCCCCGCCGGGCGGCGGTGAGCAGGACGTCCATCTCCCGCGCGGTCGGGTCGATCCCCGCGTACGGGCCGCCGCCCAGGCCGCCCTGGAAGAGCACATGGTTGTCGTCGCCGACCCGGACGACGGGTTCGTGCCGCAGCGGCCCGGGAGGCAGGACGGCGAAGCCGACCCCGCTGCCGTCCGCCCGCGCGATGTCCTCGTACTCCAGCGTTCCCCTCGGCGTGTACCGAGGGTCGCCACTGATCGTCACGGTGGAGCCCGGGGGCCCGACGACGACCGCGAATGCGCCCCCGTCCGGACCGGCCTGCATCAGCGTCATGACCGGGTCGTCGGCGGCCTCGCTGTGACCGGCGTAGCGCATCTGCCCGGCGTCGGCACCGGCCGGGCCCGCGTACCAGACCAGCGTCTCCTTGGTGAGCAAGCCGAACCGCAGCGGCACCGCCACCAGTGCGACCCGCCGGCCCGGCCGGTCACTGCCGTAGAGCAGACGGATCCGGTCGCGATCCCCGACCTTCCAGAAGCCGTCCGTCTTCGAGCCGCCCGGTGCGGTGGGGCGGCCCATCGCCGGATCGGCGCTGATCCGCTCCCGTAGCGTGTCCAGCCAGGCCCGGTCGCCGGCGAGCGCGCCCCGGGGCGGCGCGTCGAGCAGCGCCGCCGGGGCAGCGGCGACCGCGATGCCGGGCGCCCAGCCCGGGAGGGGCACCACGTTGGACTGGACCCCGACGAGCGCGGCCACGACCGCTGCCACAGCCACCCGGATCAGCCGGTTGCGCCGGTGCCGTCGCTCGCGCCGGGCGAACCCCGGCCACGGGTCCTCGGGTACGCCGACACCGTGCGCGGCCTGGCACAGCGCGGGACCGAGCGTCGAACGGGCGAAGTTCTCGGTCATGCCGGATCCTCCTGGAGCCGTACCGGGGACGCAGGGGCGGGCGGGGCGAACTCGACCCGCAGCCGGGCCAGCCCGCGCGACGCCTGGCTCTTCACCGAGCCGACGGAGCAGCCGAGAACCCGGGCGGTGTCCGCCTCGCTGAGGTCCTCGAAGTAGCGCAGCACCAGAACGGCCTGGGTTCTGGGCGGTAGCCGGCGCAGCGCGGCGAGCAGCAGTCGCCGCTGCTCCACCTGCGCGTACGCGTCAGGCACCGGCGCGCTGTCGGAGGTCAGCAGCGGCACCTCCAGCGGCCGCCGCCGACGCCGCCACGAGATGGCCGTGTTGACCATCGCCCGGCGCACGTAGACCTCGGGCGCGTCTCTGCGCAGCACCCTCCCCCAGCGCCGATGGGTCTTCTCCAGCGCCGACTGGACCAGGTCCTCGGCTGTCCCCCGGTCGCCGGTCAGCAGGTAGGCGGTGCGGACCAGCCGTCCCCACTGTGCTTGGACGAACAGCCGGAACTGTTCGTCGTCCTCGTCGCGACTCACGCCACCTCCAGGTCGCATCCGTCTCGCGTCCACGAGCGGATGCAGGGTGAGACGCGATCGGTGACGTCCGGGGTTGAGTGCGGGCGGTCAGGACCGCCCGACGCTCAGAGCTTGTCGATCGGGGCGTGCCGCAGCACCAGCCACATGGTCTGGTCGCCGAAGTCGATCTGGGCCCGGGCGCCCGGCCCGGCCCCCTCCACCGCCAGCACCCGGCCCAGGCCGTACCGCTGGTGGTTGACCCGGTCTCCGACGGAGACCTTCGGGGCCTGCTTCAGCTCGCTCGCGGTGGCCAGGCGGCTGGCGTCCACGCCCAGCCGCTTCGCCAGCTCGGTCGCCTTGGGCGTGCCGCCGGCGAAGCCGCCGCGGCCCAGCCGGTCGGCCCGGCCGCCGACGCCGCCGCCCCCGCCACCCCACGAGGTGTACGACCCCTCGCTGCGCTCCCAGCGGACCAGCTCCGTCGGCAGCTCCTCCAGGAACCGCGACGGCGGGTTGTAGGCGGGCGCACCCCACGCCGACCGGGTCACCGCGCGGGACAGGTAGAGCCGCTGGCGGGCCCGGGTGATGCCCACGTACGCCAGCCGCCGCTCCTCCTCCAGCTCGCGGGTGTCCCCGAGCGAACGCAGGTGGGGGAAGACGCCGTCCTCCAGGCCGGTCAGGAAGACCACCGGGAACTCCAGGCCCTTGGCGGTGTGCAGCGTCATCAGGGTGACGACGCCCTGATGAGGCGCGGCGTCGTCTGCCTCGGCGCCGTCAGGCGCCGAGCCCGGTGACGCAGGGATCTGGTCGGCGTCGGCGACGAGCGCCACCTGCTCCAGGAAACCGGCGAGCGTGGCCCGCTCGTCGTCGGCGCCGAGCGCCTCGATCCGCTCGGTGTACTCCCGCGCGACGCTCACCAGTTCCTGGAGGTTGTCCACCCGGCCGGCGTCCTGCGGGTCGAGGCTCTCCTCCAGCTCGGCCAGGTAGCCCGAGCGGGTCAGCACCGCCTCCAGCACCTCCTCCGGCGTGCCGGTGTCGGCCAGCTCCCGCGCCGCGTCGAGCAGCGCGACGAACTCGGCGATGCCGTTCGCCGCCCGGGTGGAGATGCCGGGTGCGTCCTTGGCCCGGCGCAGCGCGGCGCCGAAGGAGATGCGGTCCCGCGCGGCCAGCGCCTCCACACACGCCTCGGCCCGCTCGCCGATGCCCCGGCGCGGGGTGTTGAGGATCCGGCGCAGGCTGACCGTGTCGTCGTCGTTCACCACCGCGCGCAGGTACGCGAGCGCGTCGCGGACCTCCTTGCGCTCGTAGAAGCGCACCCCGCCGACCACCTTGTAGGGCAGCCCGACCCGGATGAACACCTCCTCGAACACCCGGGACATGGCGTTGGTGCGGTAGAACACCGCCACGTCACCCGGGCGGGTCTCGCCGTCGTCGACCAGCCGGTCGATCTCCCGGGCCACCCAGTCGGCCTCGGCGTGCTCGGTGTCGGCGACGTACCCGACGATCTGCTCGCCGGACCCGGCGTCGCTCCACAGCCGCTTCGGCTTCCGGGAGGTGTTGCGGTCGATCACCGCGTTGGCCGCGTTGAGGATGGTCTGGGTCGAGCGGTAGTTCTGCTCCAGCAGGATCGTGCGGGCGTCGGTGAAGTCCCGCTCGAACTCCAGGATGTTGCGGATGGTCGCGCCGCGGAACGCGTAGATCGACTGGTCGGCGTCACCGACCACGCACAGCTCGGCCGGCGGGATCCCCTCGGTCCCGGACACCAGCTCCTTGATCAGCACGTACTGGGCGTGGTTGGTGTCCTGGTATTCGTCCACCAGCACGTGCCGGAACCGGCGCCGGTAGCTCTCCGCCACGTGCGGGTGCGACTGGAGCAGGTGCACCGTCGTCATGATCAGGTCGTCGAAGTCCAGCGCGTGCGCCTCGCGCAGCCGCCGCTGGTAGAGCGTGTACGCCTCGGCCAGCGCCCGCTCGTTCGGCCCCTTGGCCCGGCCGGCGAACTCCTCCGGGTCGACCAGCTCGTTCTTCAGGTTCGACACCTGGGCGGCCAGGCCCCGGGCCGGGTAGCGCTTCGGGTCCAGGTCCAGCTCGCGGGCGACCATCTGCATCAGCCGGCGCGAGTCGTCGGCGTCGTAGATCGAGAACGTCGACTTCAGGCCGGCGTGCTCGTGCTCGGCCCGCAGGATGCGTACGCAGGCGGAGTGGAACGTCGAGACCCACATGAGCCGGGCGCGCGGGCCGACCAGCGCGGCCACCCGCTCCTTCATCTCACCGGCGGCCTTGTTGGTGAACGTGATCGCGATGATCTCGCCGGGGTGCACGTCGCGGGCGGCGAGCAGATAGGCGATCCGGTTGGTCAGCACCCGGGTCTTGCCGGAGCCGGCGCCGGCCACGATCAGCAGCGGGGAGCCGGCGTGGGTCACCGCGTCCCGTTGGGGGCCGTTCAGGCCGTCGAGGAGGGCGGCCGGATCCGACCCGGCGCCCCCGGGACGGCGCGGCGGGGTCGGCCGGGACTCCGGCGCGGGCGGGGACGCGGGAATGTCGAAGAGAGGATGCATCGCAGTCCGAGTCTATGCCGCCGGGCGGACACTTCCCCGCCCGCGCCGCCGCTGCGCGCACGCCGTCACGTCTCACCTGTTGGTGCGTCTTCTTGCGCGCCCGCCCAGGTGGTCGGCATACTCGACGACGTGTTCGATCAGCGCTTCTACTTTTACTACGGCACCGGGAGTCCGGCAGCCGTGGGTCGCGCCTGATCACAGACCTACGAAACGCCCCGGGCTCCCCAGAGCCCGGGGCGTTTTCGTTCCGGGATCCGGGTACCGGGCCCGAGCCCCGAGAGGGACGACGATGATGACTGACGTGGTGGAGTCCAGCGGCAGCCTGGCGCGGCACGACCGGCCGGCCGGCGGCGAGCCGACCGGGGCCGCGGCGGCCCGGACCGGCACCGACGACGCGGCGGCGGCGGAGCGGATCGGTGAGATCCGGCGGCGGATCGACGAGATCGACCGCACCCTCATCGCGCTCTGGCAGGAGCGGGCCGCGCTCTCCCAGGAGGTCGGCGCGACCCGGATGGCGTCCGGCGGAACCCGGCTGGTGCTCTCCCGCGAGCGGGAGATCCTGGAGCGGTTCCGGTCCGAGCTCGGCGCGGACGGCACCCAGCTCGCGCTCCTGCTGCTGCGCGCCGGCCGTGGCCCGCTGTGACGTCCGCGCGGACGCGGTGACGCCCACGGAGACGACGAACCGCCTGCCGGTGTCGTAACGACACCGGCAGGCGGTCCGGTTGGATCAGGCCACCTCGTGGGTGACGACGATCTCCCGCTTCTCCGCGAAGTGGCAGGCGCTCGGGTGGTCCGAGCCCGGCCGGATCTGGAGCAGCGGCACCTCCTGGGCGCAGATGTCCTGCGCCTTCCAGCACCGCGTGCGGAACCGGCAGCCCGAGGGCGGGCTGACCGGCGACGGCACGTCGCCCTGGAGCCGGATGATCGCCTTGCTCTCCCGCACGGTCGGGTCCGGCACCGGCACCGCCGACAGCAGCGCCTGGGTGTACGGGTGGGTCGGCCGCTCGTAGATCTCGTCCTCGGTGCCGATCTCCACCATCTTGCCCAGGTACATCACGGCGACCCGGTCGGAGAGGTGCCGCACCACCGACAGGTCGTGGGCGATGAAGACGTACGACAGCCCGAACTCGGCCTGGAGCTTCTCCAGCAGGTTCATCACCTGGGCCTGGATCGAGACGTCCAGGGCCGACACCGGCTCGTCGCAGACGATCACCTCGGGCCGCAGCGCCAGCGCCCGGGCGATGCCGATGCGCTGCCGCTGACCGCCGGAGAACTGGTGCGGGTACCGGTTGATGTGCTCCGGGTTGAGGCCGACCAGGTCGAGCAGCTCCTTGACCTTGCTGCGCCGGCTGCCGCGCGGGGCCACCTCGGGGTGGATCTCGAACGGCTCGCCGATCAGGTCACCCACCGTCATCCGGGGGTTCAGCGAGGTGTACGGGTCCTGCATCACCAGCTGGATCTGCCGGCGCAGCCGCCGCAGCGCGCCACCGGAGAGCTTGGAGATGTCCTGGCCCTTGTAGAGCACCTGGCCGCCGGTCGGCTTCTCCAGGTTCATCAGCACCCGGGCGAGCGTCGACTTGCCGCAGCCGGACTCGCCGACCACGCCGAGCGTCTCGCCGGCCTTCAGCTCGAACGAGACACCGTCGACCGCCTTGACGTGGCCGATGGTCTTCTTGAACACCACGCCCCGGGTCACGGGGTAGTGCTTGACCAGGTCACGAACCTCGATGATGTTCTCAGTCACGGTTCACCAGCTCCTCGGCGAAGTGGCAGGCGCTGGCCCGGCCGTTGCCCAGTTGCAGCAGCGGCGGGACCTTCTCCCGGCACACCGGCTGCGCCATCGGGCAGCGCGGGTTGAACGCGCAGCCCGGCGGGATGTTCATCAGGTTCGGCGGGAGGCCCTTGATGGTCCGGAGCTCCTGCCCCTTCTCGTCCATCCGCGGGATCGAGTTGAGCAGGCCGAGCGTGTACGGGTGTCCCGGCTTGCGGTACAGGTCGTAGACGTCGGCTTCCTCGACGATCCGCCCGGCGTACATGACCGCGATCCGGTCCGCGACGTCGGCGACCACGCCGAGGTCGTGGGTGATCAGGATCATGCCCATCTGCCGTTCCCGCTGGAGTTCGCCGAGCAGGTCCATGATCTGGGCCTGCACCGTCACGTCCAGCGCGGTGGTCGGCTCGTCGGCGATCAGCACCTCGGGGTCCAGCGCCAGCGACATGGCGATCATCGCGCGCTGCCGCATACCGCCGGAGAACTGGTGCGGGTAGTTGCTGAACCGGCCCTTGGCGTTGGGGATCTTCACCTGGTCGAGCATCTCGATCGCGCGCTTCTTGGCGTCCGAGCGGCTCATGCCGCGCCGGATGCGGAACTGCTCGGCGATCTGGAAGCCGACTGTGAAAACCGGGTTGAGGGCCGAGAGCGAGTCCTGGAAGATCATGGCGATGCCCTCGCCCCGGATCCGCCGCCGCTGCTCGGGGGACATGGCGAGCATGTCCTTGCCGTGGAAGCGGACCTTTCCACCGGTGACGAAGCCGGGCGGGGTGTCCAGGATGCCCATGATGGTCTGCGCGGTGACGCTCTTGCCGGAGCCGGACTCGCCGAGCACGGCGAGGGTCTCCCCCGCGTCGACGTGGTACGTGACTCCGTTGATGACCTTGGCGACGCCGTCCCGGGTACGGAACTCCACCCGCAGGTCGTCGACCTCGAGCAGGCGGCCCGAAGGGCGGCCGGATCCGTCGGCGCCCGCCGCGGACTGCTCGGACACGAGAATGTCGGACAAGTCAGTTCCCCTATCGGAGCTTCGGGTCGAGGGCCTCGCGGACCGCCTCGCCGAGCATGACGAAGCTCAGCACAGCGGCGACGAGGAACGCGGCGGGGAAGAACAGCAGGTACGGCGAGACCCGGATGTAGTTCTGCGCCTCGCTGATCATGATGCCCCAGGAGACGACCGGGCTCTTCAGGCCGATGCCCAGGAACGAGAGCGTGGCCTCCGCGCCGATGAACGAGCCGACCATGATCGTGCCGTAGACCAGCAGCGGGGCCAGGCAGTTCGGCAGCAGGTGCTTGAGGATGATCCGGCCGGTGCCGGCGCCGAGCGCGCGGGCCGCGACGATGTAGTCGGCCTCCTTGGTGGCGAGCACCGAGGAGCGCATCAGCCGCATCACGACCGGCCAGCTCAGCACGCTCAGGGACAGGATGACCAGCCCCATGATCGTCCACTCGCCGTTGTCGGTGCCGGACCCGTTGAACGTGGTGAGGATGACGATCGCGCCGAGCACGAACGGCAGGCCGAAGAAGATGTCCGCGATTCGGGACAGCAGTGCGTCCACCCAGCCGCCGCGGTAGCCGGCGATGATGCCCATCGTGCCGCCGACGACCAGCGTCAGGACGGTGGAGACCACCGCGACCACGATCGAGGCGCGGGCGCCGTAGATGACCCGGGCGTAGACGTCGCGGCCCTGCACGTCGTAGCCGAACCAGGCGGCCGACGACGGCTCGACCCGGCTGCGCTCCAGCGTGCCGTTGACCGCGTCGCCGGAGGTGAACAGCCAGGGGAAGGCGGCCATCACGAGGAACACCACGATGATCGTCGCCGAGATCCAGAACAAGGGCTTGCGGCGCAGGTCGATCCAGGCGTCGCCGAGCAGACCGCGGGGCTTCTGCTGCTTGGCGCTCTCCGGGAGGCCGGCGTTGGTGGGGGCGCCCGAACCGGCCTCGGTGGGCATGGTCGCGGGCGGCGTCGTCACGATCGACGCGGTATTCGGGTCACTCATGCCCGCACCTCGCTGCGCTCGGCGCGGGCGTGGTTACCCGCGCAGACTGCTGGGACGATTCGTTCGCTGCGGCGGTCACTCATAGCGGATCCTCGGGTCGAGGGCGGCGTAGAGCAGGTCGACCACCAGGTTCATCACGAGATAGACGAGCACCAGCACCACCACGATGCCGACAACGGTAGCGCTCTCCTTCGTGACGATCGAGCGGAGCACCTGCCGGCCGATGCCGTTGATGCCGAAGATGCCCTCGGTCACGATCGCGCCACCCATCAGGGCGCCGAGGTCGGTGCCGAGCAGCGTGACCACCGGGATGAGCGAGTTGCGCAGCAGGTGCACGCCGACCACGCGGCGCATCGGCAGGCCCTTCGCGATCGCGGTGCGGACGTAGTCGGCACGCCGGTTCTCGGCGATGCTCGTACGCGCCACCCGGGCGATGTAGGCCATCGATGCGCTTCCGAGCACGAAGCCCGGCACGATCAGTTCGCTGAACCGCATCTCGTTGGACACGGTCGGGTTGATGATGCCCCACTTCACACCGAGCAGCCACTGCAGCACGAAGCCGATGACGAAGACCGGCAGGGCGATCAGGAAGAGGGTGGACACGAGGACCAGGTTGTCCAGGAAACCGTTGCGCCGCAGACCGGTCAGGATGCCCGCGCCGAGACCGATCACGGCCTCGATGGCGAGGGCGACCACCGCCAGCTTCAGGGTGTTCGGGTACGACGTGGCGATGATGTCGCTGATCTCGCGACCGCCGAACGTGATACCGAAGTCCCCCTGCACGAGGTTCTTCATGTAGCTGGCGTACTGCACCCAGATCGACTCGTCGAGGTTGTACTTCTCGGTCATCATGGCCCGGTAGTTGGGCGGGCAACCGCGATCGCCGCACTTGCCGGCGAAGGGGTCACCGGGCACGGACCAGACGAGCCAGTAGATCAGGAACGTCGTGCCGATGAACACCGGCACGAGTTGCAGCAGCCGTCTCAAGAGATAACGGCCCATGGGGTGGTCCTCCAGACAGGGAGCGCCGGCTAGGCCGGCGCGGCGGCGACAACATGCGAGGGGTTCGTTGTACACCCCCTCGCGGAACGGCCCCGGGTCGGGCTCACCGGTAGGCGAGCCCGACCCGGGGTCAGACCGTTCGGATCAGAGCTCGACCGAGGTGATGTCGAGCTCACCGACGTTGGTCAGCTCCACCTTCTTGATCTTCTCCGAGTGGCCGGACTGCTGGCCACCGAAGTAGATCGGCATGGAGGGGACGTCCTGGTCGATCAGCTTGACGGCCTCAGCGAACTTCTTGTGGGCCTCCTCGATGCTGGGGGCCGCGGTGGCCTCCTTGGCGAGGGCGTCCACCTGCGGGTTGCTGTACTTGCCGTCGTTCGAGGAACCGCCGGTGACGTAGAGCGGGTTGATCCAGTTCTCGACGTCCGGGTAGTCCTGCTGCCAGCCGGCCCGGTAGGCGCCGGTCATCTTGTAGGCGTTGATGTTGGCGCGGAAGACCGCGAAGGTCGGCACGCCGACGGCAACCGCGTCGATGCCCAGGTTGGTCTTGATCTGCTGGGCGACGGCCTCCATCCACTCCTTGTGGCTGGCGTCCGCGTTGTACGACAGGGTCAGCTTGCCCTGGAAGCCACCGGCCTCGGTGAGGAGCTGCTTGGCCTGGGCCACGTCGAACTTGCAGGAGGTGCAGTTGCCCGGCTCGGCGCCCGGGGTCAGCGGGTTGGCCCAGCTGTCGGCCGGCTTGCGGGTACCGAAGAAGATCTTGTCGGTGATCGACTGCCGGTCGATGGACAGCGAGATCGCCTTGCGCAGCTTCGGGTTCTGGAAGCGCTTGTCGTAGATCGGGAAGGCGATGATGCCGGTCGACGGGGTGGTCGAGGACAGAGCCCGCTCGCCCAGGTCGGTCTTCCACTTCTCGCCGGCCAGCGCGGAGACCGGAACCTGCTGCTGGAAGTCCAGGTTGCCGGCGAGCAGGTCGTTGTACGCCGCCGTGTCGTCCTGGTAGATCTTGACGGTGACGTCCTTGATCTTCATCTTGTCGCGCAGGCTGTAGTCGTCGAAGCGGGTCAGCTTGATCTCGACGTCGTCCTGCCAGGAGACGAGCTTGACCGGGCCGTTACCGATCGGCTTCTTGCCGAAGTCAGCCGGGGTGGACGAGAAGAACGCGTCCGGCAGCGGCACGAAGGCGCTGTAGCCGAGCTTGGTCGGGAACACGGCGGTCGGCGCGGTGAGCGTGACCTCGAAGTTCCAGTCGTCGACGACCTTCAGGCCGGACATCTCCTTGGCCTTCGGCTCCGGGGCCTTCTGCGGGCCGTCCGGGCCGTCCGGGTCCTCGGTGTAGACCTCGTCGAAGCCCTGGATGTCGGAGAAGAAGGAGGCGTTCTGCGCGCCGTTCGGGCCGTAGGCCGCCCAGTTCCAGGCCTTGACGAAGCTCTCGGCCTTGACGGTGGTGCCGTCGTGGAACTTGGTGTTCTGCTTGATCTTGATCTTGAAGACCTTCGAGTCGGTCGTGTCGATCGACTCGGCGAGCAGGTTCTGCGGCGCCCCACCGTTGTTGGGGTACTCGACCAGACCGCTCCACATCCAGTCGATGATCGCGCCACCACCGGTCTCGGTGGTGTTCGCCGGAACCAGGGGGTTCTCCGGCTGGGTGCCGTCGATGACGATCGCGCCGTCGCTGCTGGCGCCGGCGTCGCCACCGTCGTTGTTCCCGCTGGAGCAGCCGGACGCGACGAGCGCGAATGCCGCGCCCACCGCGAGCGCGCCGCTCGCCCGCTTCGAGACTCTCATTCCGAGGGGCCTCCTCTTTCTTAACCTGGTTCCGTCGTGAGTTTCACGCACGTCTTGGGGGTGACACCACCGGCGACCCGAACCGCAGGACGCCGGTTTACCGCAGAGGAATTCGGGACACCCCAGGGGTACCGATCCGCCGGGCGCCACACCCTGGACGAGACACCGCGCAGGGTCGGCGGCCACGCGGCGGCGCGAAAGACGGCGTCACGTGGTCGGCAGGCCCGACGAGATGCCTCACACCGGGGGGTGAGGTGCTGCCACTGTGACACCAACCGGCCCTTTCCGTGAAGGTGCCGTTATCAAGCCGTTAGTTGGTCGCCACGTTGCCGATACTTGAGAAAAGATCACAAAGTGTACGGACGATAGGGCCCTGAACAGGCAAGACGGGCACAGAGAGGTCGACGGATGTCCCTGCGAACGCGGGGTTGTGAGGTTCACCGCGCAGGCCTCGGCGACTCTCGCGGGCGCACGACTGCGGCGTTTTTTGTCCGTCCGGATGATGCCATGCCGACTGAGCGGGCAGCAACGGGGCCCCTGGGGTACGAGGCCGCCGTGGCCCCGCCCCCCGGAGCGGGCGTGGAGTCCTAGACCAGCCGGCGGTCGGCGGCCCAGCGGGACAGCTCGTACCGGTTCGACATCTGGAGCTTGCGCAACACGTTGGAGACGTGCGTCTCGACCGTCTTGATCGAGATGTACAGCTCCTTGGCGATCTCCTTGTACGCGTACCCCCGGGCCAGCAGCCGCAGCACCTCGCGCTCGCGGTTGGTGAGCTGGTCCAGCTCGGGGTCGGCCACCGGCGCGTCCGGCCGGGAGGCGAACGCGTCGAGCACGAACCCGGCCAGCCGCGGGCTGAACACCGCGTCGCCGTCGGCCACCCGCCGGATCGCGTCGGTCAGCTCCTCCGGTGAGATCGTCTTCGTGACGTACCCCCGCGCGCCGGCGCGGATCAGGCCGATCACGTCCTCGGCGGCGTCGGAGACGCTCAGTGCCAGGAACCGCACCTGCGGGTGGGTACGCCGCATCGCCTCCAGCACCGCGCGACCGCCGCCTTCGGGCATGTGCACGTCGAGCAGCACCACGTCCGGCGCGGTGGCCGCGATCCGGGTCACCGCCTCGGCCACCGAGCTGGCCTCGCCGACGACCTCCACCCGCGCGCCCAGTTCGGCGCGGACGCCGGCCCGGAACATCGCGTGGTCGTCGACGAGGAACACCCGCAGCGGCCCGCGCGGCGCCGTACCCTCGACCGGTTCCTGCTCGGACATGTCACTTGTCCCTTTCCGCCGTGGAGCCGGAGCCGCTGATCGGCAGGATCAGCCGGACCTCGGTCCCTTCCCCCGGCTCGGACCGGATCTCCGCCCGGCCGCCGTGCCGCTTCATCCGTCCGATGATCGAGCCCCGGACGCCGTGCCGGTGATTCTCCACCGTATCCGGGTCGAAGCCCTTGCCCCGGTCCCGGACGAACACGCTCACCTGCTCCGGCTCCACCTCGGCGTACAGCGACACGGTCTGCACACCGGCGTGCCGGGCCGCGTTGACCAGGGCCTCCCGGGCGGCGGCCACGATCGCGCCCACCCGCTCGTCGGTCTCCCGGTCGCCGACCACCACCACCTCGACGGTGATGGCGAACGTGTCCTCCACCTCGGCGGCGGCCTGCTCCAGGGCGGCCGCGAAGCGCTCGGTGGGCGAGGCGGCCGGCTTGTAGAGCCAGTTGCGCAGCGAGCGCTCCTGACCGCGGGCCAGCCGCTGCACCGTCTTGACGTCGCTGGCGTTGCGCTGGATCAGGGCCAGCGTGTGCAGCACCTGGTCGTGCACCATCGCGGCCAGTTCGGCGCGCTCCTGCTCCCGGATGCGGCCCTCCCGCTCGGAGCGGAGCTGGTTCCAGGTGCGCCAGAGCACCGGACCGGTGACCACACCCACGCCGGCCAGCCCGACCAGCGCGAAGATCACGCCGTTGAGCACCGCGTCGAAGTTCTGCGCCGGCGAGTAGACGGCCGCCACACCGATGATGCCGACCGCGACGAGCACGCCGCCGCCGATGAAGCGCAGCACGAACGCGCGCCTGTCGCTCTCCTCCACCACCGCGCCGAGCCAGGGCACCGGCGAGTCGCCCCACTGCCGGCGACGCTCCGGGGCGGACTGGTGCCAGATGACGCCCGCGCCGACCGCGATGATCGCCACCAGCCAGCCGGCGGTGCCGGCCGCGCCCACCGAGTTGAACGCGACCACCTGGAGCAGCAGGACACCGAGCCCGATCACCACGAACGGCAGCAGCTGGGCGAGGTCGCGGCGGGGCGGGACGGCGGTGTCGCCGGGGCGGGGCGGGACCACCGCCCAGAAGGCGGCGTAGAGCAGCAGCCCGAGCCCGCTCAGCCCGAGCAGCACCATGAACGCCACGCGTACCCGCAGCACCGGGATGCCCAGGTGCTCGGCGATGCCCGCGGCCACCCCGGCGGCCAGCCGGTGGTCGGTGGCCCGGTAGAGGCGCGGGGCGTGCGGGGCGGGGGTGCTGCTGATCGGAGGCTCCCAGGTCGAGGCGGACACGCCGGCGGCGCCGACGCTCAGATCGTCACACGGCCGCGACACCCGGGACCACGGGGACGCCCCGGAGTTTCACCGGCGGCGGATCTCAGGGTGGGGTCAGGGTCGGGTCCGGAGGCTGTTCGGGCGGCCGGGGCAGCAGTATCGAAGGCATGAACGAGGACGCTGCCCGTCCGCCCCGCCCCTGGGCGGCAGCACAGGACGCCCCGCCGCCCCCGCCGGGAACGGCGCCCACCACCGACCAGGCGACCCCGCCGCCCGGCGGCGGCACGCCGTTCGCCGGTCCGCCACCCGGTGGGTACGCCCCACCGCCCGGCGCCGCCGGCTTCACCACCCGGTACGGCCTGGTACGCCCCCGCGAGGGCCGCTACCTGGCCGGGGTGTGCGCCGCCATCGGCCGGGCCACGAACACCGACCCGGTGCTGTGGCGCGTACTGCTGGCCGTGCTCGGCTTCTTCGGCGGCATCGGGATCATCGTGTACGTCGCCGGCTGGCTGATCATCCCCGGCGAGGGCGACACCGCCTCGCCGGTGGAGGCCATGCTCGGCCGGGGCCGCTCCAGCATGTCCCCGATCACGGTGATCGTGCTCGGCATCGTGGTGGCGCTCGGCTTCGCCTACGTCGTCACCGACGGGTTCCGGGCGATCCTGCTCGGCGCGGTGATCCTGGTCGGCGGCGCGCTCCTGCTCAACCGCGAGCAGCGTGGCGCGGCGCCGCGACCGGCTCAGCCGGCGCCCCCGCACGGTCACCCGCCGGGCCCGGTGCCACCGGTGGCCTGGCCCGCGCCATCGGCGCCGGCGCCGGGCACCTGGACCGCGGCTCCCCCCGCGGCACGGTGGACCGGCACGCCCGCCGGACCGGTACACCCCGGGGCGGCGCCGTCCAGCGGCCTGCCCGCCGAGCCCGGCTACCCACCGGCGTCCGCATCCGAGCCCGGCTACCCACCGGTGTCCGCGTCCGAGCCGGGCTACCCGCCGGCGTCGCCTTCCGAGCCGGGGCACCCGGCGACGTCCGACGCGGAGCGCGAGCCGGGGCACCCCGGGCCCGCTACCGGCTACCCGACGCTGCCGGCGCCGGGCTGGCCCGCCGCGGCCGGCACCCGGCCGGGCCCGTCCGAGCCGACGACCGTCGCGATGCGGCAGGTGACCGGCCCGGTCGCCGACACCGCCACCTGGCCGGCCTACGGCGCGAACCCGGCCTGGCCGGGGGCACGGGACGCGGGCGCCCGGCTGGACGAGCCGGCCGCCGTGCCGCCGCCCGCCCCGGTGGGCGCACCGCTGCCGCCCGGCGGTTACCGGCCACCGTTCGCCCCGCACGGCCCGTACGCCGGATCGCCGCCCGTCCCGCCACCGGTCCGGCCGCCGCGACCGCCGAAGCGGCCCAAGGAGCGCTCGCCGCTCGGCGCGATCACGTTCTCGCTGATCTTCCTGGCGCTCGGCGTGGTGGCCATGCTCGACCTGCTCGACGTCTTCCCGGTCGGCGCCGCCGGCTACTTCGCCGCGGTGCTCGCGACCATCGGCCTCGGTCTGCTCGTCGGCACCTGGTTCGGCCGGGCGCGCTGGCTGATCGCCCTGGGCCTGGTGACAGCGGCGGCGCTCGGCATCGCCACAGTCGCCGAGTCCTACGACCGGGTACGCGGCATCGACGGCAACGTCACCTGGGCGCCGACCGACCTGCGCGACCTGGCCGACCGGTACGAGAACAACCTCGGTGACGCGACGCTCGACCTGCGCGGGATCGACTTCGACAAGCAGGACGTCCAGGTGACCGTCGACGTCAACCTCGGCAACGCGACTGTGGTCGTACCGCCGAACGTCGACGTGACCACAGTGGCCGACGTGAACGCCGGCGACGCCACGGTCTTCGGCCGGCGCAGCGGCGGGCTCGGCGGCCGGCAGTGGGAGACCACCGACGCGGGGGCCGACGGTCCCGGTGGCGGCAAGCTGCGCCTCTACGTCCACGTGAACGCCGGCAAGCTGGAGGTGACCCGGTGAAGGCACACCGTACCGACATCGTGTCGTTCGCTTTCGGACTCGTCTTCCTCGGCCTGTCCGTCTGGTGGCTGCTGGCCCGGATCCTCGGCCTCTCCGTACCCCCGGTCGGCTGGTTCCTGGCCGGCGGGCTGGTGCTGATCGGACTGCTCGGACTGCTCGGCGCACTGCGCTCGGGCCGCGCCCCGGAGCAGCCCGCGCCGCAGTCCGCGCCGGAGGTCACGGTCTCGGCGCCGTACGGCTCCCCCGCCGCCGGCGCCGAGACGGCCGGTGGCCCGGAGACGGCCGGTGGCGCGGAGAAGCCCGACGGCGCCGACGAGCGGGCCACCGAGGCCACCACCGACTCCTCGGAGCCGGCCACCCGCGAACTGCCGCCACTCGATCCGCCGGCCGGCGAGGCGGCTCCGCAGCGCCGTACGCCGGGGGATCCGGCCTGACCGCGCCACTGCGGCACCCTTCGGACGCGGCCTATGCTGGTCGGCGGAGACCTCGTCTCCGCCGGCCGGCCCGCGCCCCCGACACGCCGGAGCCACCGGTCGGGTCGCCGGAGCCGCCCCGTCCGTTCGCTATCTCGTCAGGAGCCCGTCCGACATGACCCAGTCCCCCGCCGTGCGCGTCACCGGTCCCTCCGGTGCGGTCCGCATCGGCGAGCGCGCCGCCCGCACGCTCGTCAGCGAGTTCGCCCGGCGTAACGACCCGAAGGCCGGCCTGCTGGTCGGCGCGACCCCGGAGTCCGCGGTGCTGGCCGCCGCGATCGAGGCGCTGCTCCCCGGTGACCGGCTCACCGTGGTGCCGGCGGAGGGCGCCGCGGCGGCCGCGCTGCGCGAGCACGTCACCGCGCAGGGCCGCTGGGTCGCCGACCGGGTACGCGTGGCCGACACGCTCGCCGAGGCGGACGCCGCCGCGGTGGTGGTCGTCGCCGAGCCGTTCACCGGCACCGCGGAGGAGGCTCGCGCCGCTGTCGACGGGCTGGCGAAGTACCTCGCCGAGGGCGCGGTGCTGAGCGTCGCCGCGCCGCTGTTCCGCACGGAGGGCGCCGACGGCGAGCTGGACCGGCAGGGCGTGCTGCACGGCGTGCGCACCGACCTGGTGCTGCGCAACACCCCGCCGGTACGCGTGCACCACCTGCGGTTCACCCCGGCGCCGGTCGCGCTCGCGGCCTCGCTGTCCCCGGCGTACCGGCCGTCGAGCGTGCCGCTGACCCGGGGCATGCACATCGACTCGAACGGGGTGGCCGCGGCCGGCATCACGCTCGGCCTGGCCGCCCTGGCCCGGGCCGCGCGGCCGAAGTCGAAGCTCTGGCTGCTGCCGGCGCTGGCCGCCGCGCCGGTGGCCGCGTTCTTCCGCGACCCGGAGCGGGACGTGCCGGAGGACCCGTCGGCAGTCGTCGCCTCGGCGGACGGTCAGGTGCTGTCCGTGCAGCGCCTCCAGGACGAGCGCTTCGGTGACGGCGAGTGGCTGCGGATCGCGGTCTTCCTGTCGGTGCTGGATGTGCACGTCAACCGCGCCCCGGTGGCCGGCAAGGTGGTCGACTACTTCGTCGCCGACGGCGGGTTCGTCAACGCCATGAAGCCGGACGCCGAGCACAACGTGGCGGCGTACACGGTGCTGGACACCGACCACGGCACCGTGGTGGTGGCGCAGCGCACCGGGCTGATCGCCCGCCGGATCGTGCAGCGGGCACCAGTCGGTTCGCTGCTGGCCCGGGGTGAGCGCTTCGGCCTGATCCGGTTCGGCTCGCGTACCGACGTCTACCTGCCGGCCGACGCCGCGGACCCGCTCGTCGGTCCGGGCGACAAGGTGGTCGGCGGCGCGACGGTGATCGCCCGCTGGCGCTGAGCGCCGGACACGAAGAAGGGGCGCCGCTGCGGCGGCGCCCCTTCTTCGTTGCCAGGGTCAGGCGGTACGGCGCTGGTGCAGCCAGAGCAGCGGCCCGCTGACCAGGTAGCCCACCACCACGAGGGCGAACGTGAGCCGGATGTCGACGAGCGCGCCGATCACCGGGGCCAGCCAGAGCCACGGCGGCAGCTTCAGCAGCCGGGCGAGCTTCGCGTACGGGAAGCTGGAGACCATGGCGAAGGCGAGCAGCGCCACGCCGGCCACCATGACCAGACCGGAGACCGGCACGCCGATGGCCACGGTCAGGGCGAGCACGGCCGCCGCCATGGTGGTCGGCACGCCGCAGAAGAAGCGGCCGTCCTTCGGCGAGACGTTGAACCGGGCGAGCCGGATCGCGGCGCAGGCGGCGACGAGCGCGCAGGAGACCGCGGCGGCCGCCGGCGGCACCGAACCGGCCAGCGAGGCGTAGACCACGACCGGCGCGGCGAGGCCGAAGGAGCACATGTCGGCGAGCGAGTCCATCTGCGCGCCGAACGGGCTGGCCACACCGAGCTTGCGGGCCAGCGCGCCGTCGAGGCCGTCGAACGCGACGCACGCGATCAGGCAGACCGCGGCGATCTGCACGTCACCGCGCATGGCCAGGAAGATGGCCAGCATGCCGAGCATGAGGCTGCTCAGCGTGCACGCGTTGACGAGCGCGAACTTGGCCCGGCGGGCGGCGGTGCGCTCACCCGGCAGGAGCGGGATCGACATCGCCGGGGACTCGTCGTCGACCGGGGCGGCCGGCGCGAGCGCCGGGCTGATCGGGCGTACCGCCTCGATGTCGGTGTCGAGCCGGCCGTAGCGGAGGCGCTGGCGGTCGGCGTAGCGGTGGTCGGGGGTGACCAGGTCGGTCCCCGAGACGGCCGCGCCGTCCCGGCGGCCCACCCGGACCAGCAGCACCTGGCGGGCGAACGTACTGCTGCGGCGCAACCTGCCCGCCCAGCGACGCCCTGCGGGGCGCGGACTGTCAGTCGTACGACGCCGGCGCCATGGGGCTCTCGGCACGTTTCCTCCATCACCGGATCGGCTGGCCGCCCACTGCGGGGCGGGTGTCCGGCTGTCTCGTGCCGGACCTTTCGGGTCCGGCAGCCCTTTTGCGGAGTACACCATTGCACAGGGGACAGGGGCTTGGCGATAGCTGCCGGCGGTACTTATATCTCCCTTAACCGCGCGAACCGCCCACTCATTCCCATCTCGGGCCTCAACGCCCGTTTTCGTCGGTCAGCCGTACTCCCGACTGTACCGGAGGCCACCCAGGGCGGCTCGGTGAGCGATTCAGCTCACCCGCTGCCCGGTGGCCCGGGCCGCGACGTCGGTCATCGACAGGGCCGTGACCTGCTCCGGGGCGAACCAGGCGGCCCGTGCGGTCGAGCCGCCGGCCAGCTCGGTCACCACGGCGTCGGTCGGCGCGTCCACGCGCACCCGGTAGATCACCCGGACGCCGTGCCAGTCCAGCGGGCGGCCCTCCGGACCGAGCGCGGCCGGGTTGTGCAGGTTGTCCACGGCGATCAGGTCGACCACCCGGCCCAGTTGCCCGGCCTCCTCGACCAGCTCGCGCAGCAGCCCGGCGGCCGGCTGCTCGCCGTGGTCGGTGCCGCCCCCGGGCAGGTGCCAGCGGCCCGCCCCCGGATAACCGTCGGCGATCATGGTGAGCAGCACCCGGTCGGCGGGGTCGGTGACCAGCCCGTACGCGGCGAAGCGCTGCCGCCGGTCGACGGCCGGTCCGGCCGGCTCGCCGGGCAGCGCCCGGGGCAGGTCGGCCGGCAGCGGAGTCACCGGCAGGCCGAGCAGCTCGGCGGTGAACGGCATCAGCGGCCGGGCGGCGGCCTCCTCGGGCGTGAACCAGCCCACCTCGTCGCTGCCACCGGCCGGCTCGGGTCGCAGCCGCCCGCCACGTGCCTCCAGGTCGAAGATCAGCCGATCGGTGTGCAGCACGATCCCCAGGGCGGCGAACGCGGCCACGTCGGCCACCGCGGCCCGGATCGCGCCCGGCGCCACGGTCAGCCCGGTCTCCTCGGCGAACTCGCGTACCACGGTGTCGGCCGGGTGCTCCGCGTGCTCGACGCCGCCGCCGGGAAACTGCCACACCCCCGGGTACGGGCACCGCGCCGAGCCACGCGCCAGCAACACCCGCCCCTCGGAGTCCCGCAGCACCCCGTACGCCCCGACCCGCCGCCGCTGCTCCACAGCACCCTCCCCCGCCCGCGCGCCCCCGCGCACTCCCCGCGCCCCACTCCGTCGATCATGAGGTTAGCGGTACCGAGGCGGACATTTCGCGCCGTCAACTTCATGATCGCCGGGGCGGGCGCCCGGGTGGGGCGGGGGTGGGGGTTAGAGGAGGTGGGCGGCCTGGACTGCTTCGGCTGTCACCTCGGTGAGGCGGTCGGTGGGGAGGGCGCCGAGTTCCTCCCGACGGAACCAGCGGGCCTCGCAGGTGGAGCCGCCGATGTCCGCCACGGTGGGCGGCGCGGGCTGGTCGACCACCACCCGGTAGAAGGCGCGTACGCCGTGCCAGTCGATCGGGTAGCCCTCCGGGCCGAGCGAGGCGGCGTCCCGGTGACTGGCCACCCCGAGCAGCTCGACCAGACGGCCGGTCTGGCCGGTCTCCTCGACCAGTTCCCGGATCAGCGCCGCACCCGGCTGCTCGCCGTAGTCGGTGCCGCCGCCGGGCAGGTGCCAGCAGCCGGCGCCCGGGTAGCCGTCGGAGACCCGGGTCAGCAGCACCCGCTCCTCCGGGTCGGTCACCACCGCGTACGCGGCGAAGCGCTGCGCCCGGTGCAGCCCGTCCGGGCCGGGGACGGCGTAGAACGACGGGAACTCGGGCACCTCCTCCGGGACGATGTCGTCGGTGGAGGTGGGCAGGCCCAGGGCACGCGCGGTGAACGACCGCAGCGGCAGCCCCCGGGCCTCGTCGAGGGTGAACCAGCGGGCCAGGTCGGTCGGGCGGTCGACCCGCTCGGTGAGCGTCCCGCCGCGGACCGACACGGTGTAGAGGAGCCGGTCGGTGTGGATCGTGATGCGCCGCTCGGGCAGCGCCCGCATGTCGGCGAGCACGTCCTGGAGGCCGGCGACCGCCACCGAGAGCCCGGTCTCGGCCGCGGTCTCCCGTACGACCGTGTGTTTGGGGTCCTCACCGTGGTCGACAGCTCCTCCGGGGAGCGACCAGGTGCCGGGGGTGCCGGAGCGCTCCGATGCGCGGACCAGCAACACTCGGCCGTTCGAATCAGCACAAACTGCGTATGCCGCGATCCTGCGGAGCGGCTCCAGCGAGGTGGTCACGGGAGCAAATTCTCCCCGGAGCGGGTTACCGACATCGAAAAGAGTCAGATTCCTGACTCTTGGCTGGCGCCTCAGGGATGGGTCAGGGTAAGTGTCCGGGCGGTCACCGAGGTCGGCCGCCACGGTGCCCGGGACCGTTGACACATGACCTTCCCGAACCCCTCCCAGGCCCCGTACAAGCAGCTCCGCCGGCCGGTCAGCGACCGCATGATCGCCGGTGTGGCGAGCGGCCTCGGCCGCTACTTCGCCGCCGACCCCACGCTGATCCGGGTGATCTTCGCGACCGCCACGGTGCTCACCGGCGGGCTCGCCGCGCTCGCGTACCCGATCATGTGGTTCCTGATGCCCGAGGAGCCGGCCGGCGCGCCCGCCTGGCCGCACCCGCCGGGCACCGCGCCGGGCTGGCCGCCGGTCCCGCCGGCCGCACCGGTCCCGCCGGCTACGCCCCAGCCCGGGGCCGGACCGCAGACGCCGCCGCGGCCGGACGCCGGAGCGCCGCCCGCGGCCTGAGCGGCGTCACTCCCACTCGATGGTGCCCGGCGGCTTGCTGGTCACGTCCAGCACCACGCGGTTGACCTCGGCGACCTCGTTGGTGATCCGGGTGGAGATCCGGGCCACCACGTCGTAGGGCAGCCGGGACCAGTCGGCGGTCATCGCGTCCTCGCTGGAGACCGGACGCAGCACCACCGGGTGACCGTAGGTGCGCCCGTCGCCCTGCACCCCGACGCTGCGCACGTCGGCCAGCAGGACCACCGGGAACTGCCAGACGCCCCGGTCCAGGCCGGCCGCGGACAGCTCCTGCCGGGCGATCAGGTCGGCCTTGCGGAGCACGGCGAGGCGCTCCTCGTCGACCGCGCCGATGATCCGGATGGCCAGGCCCGGGCCGGGGAACGGGTGCCGCCACACCATCGCCTCGGGCAGCCCCAGCTCCAGGCCGATCGTGCGGACCTCGTCCTTGAACAGCGTGCGCAGCGGCTCGACCAGGGAGAACTTCAGGTCCTCGGGCAGGCCGCCGACGTTGTGGTGGCTCTTGATGCTGGCGGTGCCGGTGCCGCCGCCGGACTCCACCACGTCCGGGTAGAGCGTGCCCTGCACCAGGTACTCCACGTCGCCGTGCGCGGCGATCTCCCGAGCGGCGGCCTCGAAGACGCGGATGAACTCCCGGCCGATGATCTTGCGCTTCTGCTCCGGGTCGGTCACCCCGGCGAGCGCGCCGAGGAACCGCTCCCGCGCGTCGACCACCTTGAGCTTGATGCCGGTGGCCGCCACGTAGTCCTTCTCGACCTGCTCGGCCTCACCGGCCCGCAGCAGCCCGTGGTCCACGAACACGCAGGTGAGCTGATCGCCCACGGCGCGGTGCACGAGCGCCGCAGCGACCGCCGAGTCGACGCCGCCGGAGAGGCCGCAGATGACCTCCTTGTCGCCCACCTGCTCGCGGATCCGGGCCACCTGCTCGTCGATGATGTTCGACGGCGTCCAGGTCGGTTCGACGCCGGCGATGTCGTACAGGAAGCGGGTGAGCATCTCCTGGCCGTGCGCGGTGTGCCCGACCTCCGGGTGGAACTGCACGCCGGCCCGGCGGCCCGCCAGGTCCTCGAACGCGGCGACCGGGGCCCCCGCCGACTCGGCGGTGACGGTGAAGCCGTCCGGGGCCTCGGTGACGCAGTCGCCGTGGCTCATCCAGACCGGCAGGTCGGCCGGCAGGTCGCGCAGCAGCACACCGGGCTCGGTCAGGCGCGGGCGCAGCGGGGTGCCGCCGTACTCGCGGTTGCCGGTGCGCGCGACGGTGCCGCCGAGCGCCTGCGCCATGGCCTGGAAGCCGTAGCAGATGCCGAAGACCGGCACCCCGGCGTCGAACATCCCGGCGTCGATCTGCGGGGCGCCCGGTGCGTAGACGCTGGACGGGCCACCGGACAGGATGATCGCGGCCGGGTTCTTCGCCAGCATCTCGGACACCGGCATGGAATGCGGGACGATCTCCGAGTAGACCCTCGCCTCGCGGACACGGCGCGCGATGAGCTGGGCGTACTGGGCTCCGAAGTCCACCACGAGGACGGGGCGAGGCGTGCTCATGTGCGCAAAGCCTACCGACAGTCACCGGCCGCGCGGACGCGCCCCGGCGGTGTGGCGGGGTGAATGTGTTAACAAGGGCCCCTTCCTCTACCGGAGGCGTTAAGAAGGGGCCCTTCCTTTCACCGCAGGGCGGCGGGGGCGTGCGCGGGGACGGCCGGCCGCCGCGGCGGGACCGGCTCGACCCGGGTGTACGGCGACCCGAGCGCCGGGCGGGGGTCCGCCTCACCCTTGTTCGGCCAGTACGACATGGCCCGCTCGGCCTGCGCGGTGATCGTCAGCGACGGGTTGACGCCCAGGTTCGCCGAGACCGCCGCGCCGTCGGCCACGTGCAGCCCCGGGTGGCCGTACACCCGGTGCCAGGGGTCGATGACGCCCTCGTCCGGGGTGGCGCCGATCACCGCGCCGCCGAGGATGTGCGCCGTCATCGGGATGTTGAACGGCTCGGTGACCGCCCCGCCGGGGGTGCCGCCGATCTCCTCGGCGAGCAGCCGCGCCGCCGTGTTGCCGGCCGGGATCCAGGTCGGGCTGGGCGCGCCGTGGCCGGGGCCGGAGACCAGCCGGCCCTTGCGGTAGCGGGTGGTCAGCGAGTTGTCGACCGACTGCATGACGAGCGCGATCACGGTGCGCTCGGACCAGCGGCGTACCGACAGCATCCGCGCCGCCAGCGCGGGCTGCCGGACGATGCTGCCCAGCCAGCGCCGGGCCCGGCGGGGACCGCCGTCGACGAGCAGCGACTGGAGCAGGCCCATCGCGTTGGAGCCCTTGCCGTAGCGGACCGGCTCGATGTGGGTCTGCGGGTCGGGGTGGAACGAGCTGGTGATCGCCACTCCCTCGGTGAAGTCGAGGCCGCGCCGGCGGGCCGCGCCGGGCGCCACCGAGGCGCCGAGGATGGCCTCGGAGTTGGTCCGGGTCAGCTCGCCCAGCCGGGGCGAGAGCGCCGGCAGCGCGCCGGTCGCCTTCATCTCGTGCAGCAGCCGCTGGGTGCCGAGCGCGCCGGCCGCGAAGACCACCTGGTCGGCGTGGATCACCTCACGCCGCTTGCGCAGCCAGGCGCCGGTGCGCTCGGTGTGCACCGCGTAGCCGCCGGCCGGGTCGGGGCGGACGGCGGTCACAGTGGTCAGCGGGTGCACCTGCACGCCGAGGCGCTCGGCCAGCCAGAGGTAGTTCTTCACGAGCGTGTTCTTGGCGCCGTGCCGGCAGCCGGTCATGCACGCTCCGCAGTGGCTGCACCCGGTGCGGTCCGGCCCGGCCCCGCCGAAGTACGGGTCGGCCACCCGCTCGCCCGGGCGCCCGATGTGCACCCCGACCGGCGTCGGGTGGTAGGTGTGCGCCACCCCCATCCGCTCGGCCACCGCGCGGACGGCCTGGTCCGCGCGGGTGTCGATCGGGTACGTGGTGACGCCGAGCATCCGCTTCGCCTGGTCGTAGTGGCGGGCCAGCTCGTCGCGCCAGTCGGTGATGTCCCGCCACTGCGGGTCGGCGTAGAACGCGTCGAGCGGTTCGTAGAGCGTGTTCGCGTAGACCAGCGATCCACCCCCGACCCCGGCGCCGGAGAGCACCAGCACGCCGCCTCCGGCCTTGCGGTCGGCCGAGCGCAGCAGCGTGATCCGCTGGAGCCCGAAGCAGCCGAGCCTGGGCGCCCAGAGGAACCGCCGCGCCCGCCAGGACGTACGCGGGAACTCGTCGTCGGCGAAGCGCCGCCCCGCCTCCAGGACGCCCACCGTGTAGCCCTTCTCGGCCAGCCGGAGCGCGGTGACGCTGCCGCCGAAGCCCGAACCGATGACGACCACGTCGTAACGCATGAACGCATCATTACCGACCGGTAGCTATGGCGCCAGCGAGTGTTTTTCGCAGATCATGCAGAGCGCTCGATTCGCCGGGATTCCCGCCGCTGCAACCTCCGGCGGCCCTCAGCGCGTCGAACTCCACGGGGAGGAAAGAACGTGACGAGACGACGCCTGCTGGGCCTGGCCGCACTGGTGGCGGCGCTGCTGGTGGCCACCGGAGCGGTGGTGACCACCCGGCTCGTGGCGAACCGCCCGGCCGCCCCGGCCGCCGGCCCGACCACCGCGCCCCCGGCGTCGCCCACACCCGCCCCGACCACCGCCAGCCCGGCGCCGCCGCCCGGCGCCGACCTGAAGGGCCCGCTCAACCTGCTGCTCGTCGGCGTCGACACCCGGGTCAGCATCCCCGGCTGGGAGCCGCACGCCGACGCCGTGCTGCTGCTGCACGTACCCGCCGGGCTGGACCGGGCGTACCTCTTCTCGCTCCCCCGCGACCTGGTGGTGGACATCCCCGCCTACCCGAAGGCCCGCTACCCGGGCGGGCGGACCAAGCTCACCCACGCGATGAGCTACGGCAGCCGGGTGCCGGGCGACAAGGCCCACCCCAGCACCGCCCAGGGGTACGAACTCCTGCGCACCACCGTCTCCCGCTACACCGGGCTGCGCATCGACGCCGGGGCGGTGATCACGTTCGGCGGCTTCGACAAGCTGGTGGACACGCTCGGCGGGGTGGACCTCTACGTCGACCAGCGGGTCGCCTCCCGGCACCGCCGCCCGGACGGCACCATGCGGACCCTGACCGGCGGCGGGTACATCGGGCCGCAGATGGTCTACGAGAAGGGCACCCGGCACCTGACCGGCTGGCAGGCGCTCGACTACGCGCGGCAGCGCTACACCGCGGGCGGCGACTACACCCGGCAGCGGCACCAGCAGCAGCTTCTCCGGGCGCTGGCCCGCAAGATCCTCGACCAGGGCACCGCCCGCGACCCGCAGCGGGTCGAGCAGGTGGTGGCCGCGCTGGGCAAGACCCTGGTGTACGCCGGGGGCGGCCGGAAGCTGATCGACTTCGCGTACGCCCTGGGTGGCCTGCCGGCCGACCGGCTCACGCTCGTCGTGCTGCCCGGCGCCGGGGTGAGCAGCGGCGGCGCCTACCGGGGTGAGCAGCTCAAGCCGCTCGGCCGCGACTTCCTCACCGCGCTGCGCGGCGGGCGGGCCGACGCGTTCCTGGCCGCCCACCCGTCGCTGCGCGTCAAGAACTGACGCGCTACAGCGGCTTCGGGGCGGGCGGGCGCTCGGTGCCGTACAGCCACGGGTCGAAGACCTTCGCCAGCTTCTTGCCGGAGATCCGCTCGGCCAGCGCCACGAAGTCCGCGGTGGTGGCGTTGCCGTTCTTCTGCTCCGCGGCCCAGGTGCGCAGGATGGTGAAGAACGCGGTGTCGCCCACCGCCACCCGCAGCGCGTGCACGGTCATTCCGCCCCGGTCGTAGACCGAGCGGCTGAACAGGTTCGCGACGCCCGGCTTGCCCGGCGGCGTACGCCACACCTGACCGCCGGCGTTCGCGTACTTCTGCTCGAACGTACGCTGCACGGTGGTCGAGCCGCTGTGCTCGGCCCACAGCCACTCGGCGTACGTGGCCAGCCCCTCGTTGAGCCAGATGTCCTGCCAGCGCTGGATCGACACGCTGTTGCCGTACCACTGGTGGGCCAGCTCGTGCGCGACCACGCCGGTGTTGTCGCCCTGCCGGAAGAAGCTCGCGGAGTAGACCGGCCGGCTCTGCGTCTCCAGCGCGTACCGGATCCGCTCGTCGGCGATCACCACGCCCCCGTACGAGTCGAACGGGTACGGCCCGAAGACGCTCTCCAGGTAGTCGGCGACCTCGACGGTGCGCGCGATGGACCGGTCCGGCGCGCCCTGCGCCACCTGCGTGGTGACCGCGCTGTAGACCGGCCGCCCCTTGTGCTGCCCGGTGGTGACCCGGAACTTCCCGATCGCCACAGTGGTCAGGTAACTGGCCGTCGGCGCGGTCTCCGACCACTTCCAGGTGGTCCAGGCGCCGCTTGCCGACTTGCCCTTCGGCACGCCGTTGGAGACCGCCGTCAGTCCCTTCGGGACGGTGATCTCCATGTCGTAGGTGGCCTTGTCCGACGGGTGGTCGTTGACCGGGAACCAGGTGCTCGCCGACTCCGGCTGACCGAGCGCGATCGCCCCGTCGCCGGTGTGCAGCCAGCCGCCCTCGCCCAGCACCTCGTTCCGCAGCGGCTCCGGCCGGCCGTCGTACCGGATCTCGGCGGTGAACCCGTTGCCGGAGGTCAGCCCGATGGCCGGGGTGACCACCAGTTCGTCCTCGCTACGGCTGTGCCGGGCGGCGGCGCCGTCCACCGTGACCGATCGGACGGTCAGCCCGGCCAGGTCCAGGTTGAACGCGGACAGGTCGGCGGTCGCCGTGGCCCGCAGCGTGGTGGTGCCGCTGAGCTTGTCGGTGTCCGGGTCGTAGCGCACCTTGACGGTGTAGTGCGCGACGTCGTACCCGCCGTTGCCGTAGCTCGGGAAGTACGGATCGCCGGCGCCGGCCGCGCCCGGTGCGAAGCTGCGCGAGGTCGCCGGCGCCGGGCCGGCCGGGGACGACGGGCCCGGGTCCGGCTCGGCCGAACCGCAGCCGGCCACCAACAGGGTGCCGCAGGTCAGCAACCCGAGCCGTCGTCGTGCGCCGCGCCGCGTCATCGCCTCGATCCCTCCCGGGGCCCGTTCGGCGGCCCCGCCCACGGGCCGCTCCGACCGCGGCAGCCTACCCAGCGGCGGTCACGCGTGCGTCACGGCAGTCCCGGCGGCGTGCCACCGACCAGCCAGGCGTCCAGCAGCGCCCGCAGCGGCCGCCCGGACGTGCGTTCGGCGTATCCGACGAAGTCGGCCGTGGTGACGTTGCCGTCGCGGTGCTGCGCCAGCCAGCCGCGCAGCACGCGGTAGAACGTCTCGTCGCCCAGCGCGCGGCGCAGCGCGTGCACCGCGAGCGCGCCCCGCTGGTAGACCGCGTCGCCGAACATCCCGGCCCGGCCCGGGTCGACTGTGGGCTTCGACCAGTCGGTGGCCGCGTAGCGCTCGACGACGGTCTGCGCCACGGTCCGCCCGCCGTCGTGCTCGGCCCAGAGCCATTCGGCGTACGTGGCGAAGCCCTCGTTGAGCCAGATGTCGCTCCACCGGGCAACCGAGACGCTGTCGCCGAACCACTGGTGGGCCAGCTCGTGCGCGACCACCTCGGTGTTCGGCCGGTCGCCACGGAAGAACGCCGGCCCGTAGACCGGACGGCTCTGCGTCTCCAGCGCGTACCGGATGCGTTCGTCGGCGACCACCACGCCGCCGTACGCCTCGAACGGGTACGGCCCGAAGCGCGTGGCCAGGAAGTCGGCGACCTCGCCGGTGCGGGCCACCGACGCGGCGGCCGGCCCGTCCGCGGGCAGCGCCGCGGCGACCGCGGTGACGATGGGCTTGCCGGCGTGCGTGCCGCTGCTGACCCGGTAGTCGCCGATCACCAGCGTGCTCAGGTAGCTGGCCATCGGCGCGCGCTCGGCCCAGCGCCAGGTGGTCCATCCGCCGCTGGACGTCTTGCCCTCCGGCACGCCGTTGGACAGCGCGGCCAGGCCGTCCGGCACGGTGACCGCGAGGTCGTAGGTGGCCTTGTCCGACGGGTGGTCGTTGACCGGGTACCAGGTGCTCGCCGACTCCGGCTGGCCGAGCGCGATGGCGCCGTCCGGTGTGGCGTGGAAGCCGCCGTCGCCGAGTTCGGCGTTCGGCAGCGGTTGCGGCACCCCGCCGTACGTCACCTCGACCGTGAACCGCCGCCCGGACGGCAGCCCGCCCGCCGGGGTGACGATCAGCTCGGCGCCGTCGTGGCGGTGCTTCGCCGCCCCGCCGTCCACCCGCACCCGCTCCACGTCCAGCCCGGCCAGGTCGAGCTGGAACCGGGACAGCGCCCGGGTGGCGGTGACGGTCAGCGTCGCGGTGCCGGTGAGCCGGTCGCCGGCCGGGTCGTAGCGCACGTCCAGCGCGTAGTGGCCCACGTCGTAGCCGCCGTTGCCGGCCCCCGGCACGTACGGGTCACCGGCGTCCGCCGCGCCCGGCCGGAACCCGCTCTCGTCGCCGCCGGTGCACCCGCTCAGCGCGAGCGCCGCCGCCGCCAGCCCTGCCGCCCAGACCCGCCCCCGTCTCACCCGGCGAGCCTAGACGCGCGACGGCGCGGGCGGGGCCGGAACACGTCCGTGCCGCCGCCCGCGCCGTCATGCCGTGCTCAGCGGTGCTCAGCGGTGCTCAGCGGTCGAGGACCAGCCCGACCTTCTGGAACTCCTTCAGGTCGCGGTAGCCGCACTTGGCCATCGCGCGGCGCAGGCCGCCGAAGAGGTTGAGCTGGCCGTCCGGCTCGTCGGCCGGGCCGAACAGCAGCTTCTCCATCGAGCCGAGCGGCTCGCCGGCCACCTCGAACGCGCCCCGGGGCAGCGACGGGTGGCTGGCCGCGGAGTGCCACCAGGCGCCGCCGGCCGGCGCCTCCTCGCAGAGCGACAGCGGCTCGCCGAGCATCACCGCGTCCGCGCCGCAGCCGAGCGCCTTGGCGATGTCGCCGGAGGTCTGCATGTCGCCGTCGGCGATCAGGTGCACGTACCGGCCGCCGGTCTCGTCCAGGTAGTCGCGGCGGGCCGCGGCGGCGTCGGCGATGGCGGTGGCCATCGGCACCCGGATGCCGAGCACCGACTCGGTGGTCGACCAGTCGTCGCCGCCGATGCCCACGATCACGCCGGCCGCGCCGGTACGCATCAGGTGCAGCGCGGTCTTGTAGTCGGTGCAGCCGCCGACGACGACCGGCAGGTCCAGGTCGGCGATGAACTCCTTGAGGTTCAGCGGCTCGTCGGTGGTGGAGACGTGCTCGGCCGAGACGAGCGTGCCCTGGATGACCAGGATGTCGACGCCGGCGTCGAGGATCACCGGGGCCAGCGCCAGGGTGTGCTGCGGGGAGACCCGCACCGCCACCGTGCCGCCGCCCTCGCGCAGCTCACGCACCCGCTCGGCGATCAGGTCGGGCCGGATCGGCTCGGCGTAGACCTCCTGGAGGCGCTTGGTCGCCCGCGCGTCCTCGCCGAGACCGGCCAGCTCCTCCAGGATCTTGGCCGGGTTCTCGTACCGGGTCCAGAGGCCCTCGACGTTCAGCACGCCGAGGCCGCCGAGCTGGCCGAGCCGGACCGCCGAGGCGGGGCTCATGGTCGCGTCCGAGGGGTGCGCGACGCACGGGATGCCGAACTGGTACGCGTCGAGCTGCCACGCGGTGGAGACGTCGTCGACGTCCCGGGTGCGGCGGCTCGGCACGATGGCGATGTCGTCCAGGTGGTAACCGCGCTGCGCGGTCTTGCCCAGCCCGATCTCGACCACGTCACGCATGGGGACTCCAGGTGGTTGGGGGTGGTGGTTCAGCGGGAGTGGTAGTTGGGCGCCTCGACGGTCATCTGGATGTCGTGCGGGTGGCTCTCCTTGAGCCCGGCCGCGGTGATCCGGATGAGCTGGCCACGCCGGTGCAGCTCCGGGATGCTCTCCGCGCCCACGTACCCCATCGCGGCGCGCAGCCCGCCGATGAGCTGGTGGGCGACCGCGGACAGCGGCCCCCGGTACGGCACCTGGCCCTCGACGCCCTCCGGGACCAGCTTGTCCTCGGCGAGCACGTCCTGCTGGAAGTAGCGGTCCTTGGAGTAGGACTTGCCCTGGCCGCGCGACTGCATCGCGCCGAGCGAGCCCATCCCCCGGTACGCCTTGTACTGCTTGCCGTTGATGAAGATCAGCTCGCCGGGGCTCTCCTCGCAACCGGCCAGCAGGCTGCCGAGCATCACGGTGTCGGCGCCGGCGACGAGCGCCTTGGCGATGTCGCCCGAGTATTGGATGCCGCCGTCACCGATCACCGGCACGCCGGCCGGGCGGGCGGCGCGGGCCGCCTCCATGATCGCGGTGATCTGCGGTACGCCGACCCCGGCCACGATCCGGGTGGTGCAGATGGCGCCCGGGCCGACGCCCACCTTCACGCCGTCCGCGCCGGCCTCGACGAGCGCCTTCGCGCCCGCGTACGTGGCGATGTTGCCGCCCACGATGTCGATGGTGACGTCCCGCTTGAGCCGGGCCACCATCTCCAGCACGGCCCGCTGGTGGCCGTGCGCGGTGTCCACGATGACGACGTCCACGCCGGCGTCGACGAGCGCGCGGGCCCGCTTGTAGCCGTCCTCGCCCACGCCGACCGCGGCGGCGACCCGGAGCCGGCCCGCGTCGTCCTTCGTGGCGTTCGGGTACTGCTCGCTCTTGGTGAAGTCCTTGACCGTGATCAGGCCGCGCAGCTTGCCGCTCGCGTCCACGATCGGCAGCTTCTCGATCTTGTGCTGGCGCAGCAGGCCGAGCGCCTCGTCCTTGCTCACGCCGACCGGGGCGGTGATCAGCGGGGTGCGGGTCATGATCTCGCGCACCGGCGTGGCCGGGTCGGAGACGAACCGCATGTCGCGGTTGGTGACGATGCCGACCAGCTGGCCCTGCCCGTCCACCACCGGCACGCCGGAGATGCGGTAACGCCCGCAGAGCGCGTCGACCTCGCGCAGCGTGTCGTCGGGGCTGGCGGTCACCGGGTTGGTGATCATGCCGGACTCGGAGCGCTTCACCAGGTCCACCTGGAGCGCCTGGTCCTCCACGGAGAGGTTGCGGTGCAGCACGCCGATGCCGCCCTGACGGGCCATGGCGATCGCCATCCGCGCCTCGGTGACCGTGTCCATCGCGCTGGACAGCAGCGGCACGGTCAGCTCGATGTTGCGGGTGAGGCGGGTGCGGGTGTTGACGCGGCTGGGCACGACGTCCGACTCGCCCGGCTGGAGCAGTACGTCGTCGAAGGTCAGCCCGAGCGGCACCACCCGGGCCGAACCGGCCGGCAGCTCGGGCAGATGACCACCCAGCTCCCCGCCGTCGGTGCCGGCCGGGATCTCGGTGCTGGGCGAATTCTCCACGATTGCTCCCCTGAGCTGGTCGATCGGGCTGCAGCGAGGCGGCGCGCGGGGGCACCGGCAGGCGCCTGGTGACGGCGCGTCGCCTCATCGTACCCACTTGCCCGTCCCGGCCCGGGCAGCGGCGGGCCCGAGGGTAGGCCGGGCCACAGCACGGGCTCGGGCGGGCTTTCCGGCGGCTCGGGGTCTACGGTGAGGGGGTGCACGACGAGCCCATCGACCCGTTCAACGGCGACCCGGCCGATCCGGCTGCCGGCCTGCACGACCCCGGCGACGACGACGCGCTCGACCCGCTGACCGAGGTCGAGCGCCAGGACGTCCTGGAGGATCTCGCCGACCTGGAGATCTACCAGGCGTTGCTCCAGCCGATCGGCGTGCGCGGCCTGGTGATCGAGTGCGAGGACTGCCGCGAGCCGCACTACTTCGACTGGGACCTGCTCCGCGGCAACCTGCGCCACCTGCTCAACTCGGGCCGTCCCCGGGTGCACGAGCCGGCCTACGACCCGGACCCGGACCACTACGTGAGCTGGGACTACGCCCGCGGCTACGCCGACGGCGTGCACGACACGCTCACCGAGGGCACCGACGACTCCACGCCGGAGTGATGCCCGCGCGGGTCAGGCGACCAGGCCCGCCCGGAATCCGGCCGCCACGGCGTGCGCCCGGTCGCGCGCGCCGAGCTTGCGGAACAGCCGCCGGGCGTGCGTCTTGACCGTGTCCTCGGAGACGAACAGCTCCCGCCCGATCTCCGCGTTGCTCTTGCCCTCGGCCATCCCGAGCAGCACCTGAAGCTCCCGCTCGGTCAGCCCGATCGCGCTGCGCGGCGTCCGCGCCGGCCGCTGGGCCGCACCGGCCCGGGGCGGTTCCGCGCCGTCGGCCGCCGCCGGGTCGTCCGGGTCCTCACCCCGTTGCACAGGCACCACCGTGGGCAGGCCCGCGGCGTCCACCGGGGCCGTCGCCGGCCAGCCGGGCCCACCCTGGGTACGCCCCGGCGCCGCCGGCCGGGTCGGCCCGCCCACCGCCGCCGCGTCCCGGGCGGTGTCCGCCACCCGGTGCCGGTTGCTCCGGCCGGGGGCGGAGAGCAGCAGCAGCGCCTTCGCGACCGCGCTCGTCAGGTCGTGGTCGGCGTTCTGGATCAGTCCGCGCGCCCCGGCGCTGATGGTGGCCGCCGCCGACTCCGACTCCTCGGCGCCGAGCAGCAGAACCGCTGCCTGCGGGGCGCGAGCGAGCACCCGCCGGACGAAGCCGGCGCTGTCCGGGCGGGTCAGGGCGGTGTCGGCGAGCACCACGTCCACCGGACGCTCGGCGAGCCGCAACATCACCTCCGGATCGGAGACGGCCGTCCGGACGACGCCGGACAGCCCGAGCCGCGCCGCCGCGGAGGTCAGATGCTGGGCCGCCAATGGTGTCCGAACGCACACAAGAACACTACGCACGGTGGTCTCCTCTCCGACTCAGAGCAGACCATGCGGAGGTGAGGCCGGGAGGGGGTTCCGGTCAATCATCCGAACTTTTCCGACAGATGGGGCATATGCCGCCGAGTGTCCGAGGTTTTCGATCACAGATGTGTGAGGCGCGGACCGCTCGGGTACCGAGGGGTTCATCCGGAACCGGCATCCCGCGCGGACCGCCGCCCGGTAGCTGGCCACGAACATTCTCCGCGGTGCCGCGCGGGAGGAGGGGTGCTGATGTCGAACGTACGTAGGCTGCCTGGACCGATCGACGAGCTCTGGGACTGGCAGCGGCTCGGAGCCTGCCGTGGCCGCGACAGCGCGCAGTTCTTCCACCCGGACGGCGAGCGCGGCTCCTCCCGGCTGCGCCGCGAGACCGGCGCCAAGTCGGTCTGCCGCGCCTGCCCGGTACGCGCCGAGTGCGCCGCGCACGCGCTCTCCGTCCGCGAGCCGTACGGCGTCTGGGGCGGCTTCAGCGAGTCCGAGCGGCTGCGGCTGCTCGCGCTCGGCTGGGAGGACCTGGCCGACCGCCGGCAGACCCGGGTGGACATCGCCCGGCTGGAGGCGCGCCTCGGCCGGCCGCACAACACCGCCGTGCCGGACCAGCGCAAGGTCGCCTGACCGGTTTCACGACCCCCGACGCCGCGCCCCGGACCCCCGGGGCGCGGCGTCGTCTCGTGGGGCCCGTTCTACAAATCAGGACACCCGTAGATCTTGGAAGCTCTGCGCCCCTATGGGGGCCTTTTCGTACCAAGATCTCTTTCGCGAGCGGCAGGTGATCAACCGGCGGTGACTCTTACGGTGTGCCATCCGGTCGCGCCGTCGGGGGCGACCGGGGCGGGTTGTTCCGTCTGGGTCTCGCCCGTCGTGTCGGTCGCCCGGACCTGGAGCGTGTGCTCGCCCGGCGTCGCGTCCCACCGCCAGGACCACTGCACCCAGGTGTCAGCCGACACCGCAGGCGCCAAGGTCGCCTCCTGCCAGGGGCCGCCGTCGACGCGTACCTCGACGCGGCGGATGCCGCGATGCTGCGCCCACGCCACACCGGCCACCGTCACCGGGCCGGCGGCCGGGCGGCTGCGGGGCCGGGGCGTGTCGATCCGGGACTGCGTCTTGATCGGGCCCTGCGCGGACCAGCCGCGCGGCACCCAGTACGCGTCGAAGTCGGCGAAGCTGGTCAGCTCCAGCTCGGTGAGCCACTTGCAGGCCGACACGTACCCGTAGAGGCCGGGCACCACCATCCGCACCGGGAAGCCGTGTTCGATCGGCAGCGGCTCGCCGTTCATGCCGACCGCGAGCAGCGCGTCCCGCCCGTCGCGCAGCACCGAGGTGGGCGTACCGCAGGTCCAGCCGTCCACCGCGCGGCCGACCACCTGGTCCGCGCCGTCGGCCGGGCCGGCCTCGTCGAGCAGTTCCCTGATCGGTACGCCGAGCCAGCGCGCGTTGCCGATCAGGTCGCCGCCCACCTCGTTGGAGACGCAGGCGAGCGTCACGTACCGCTCGACCATCGGGCGGGCCAGCAGGTCGTCGAAGCTCAGCTCGATCGGGTTGCGCACCCGGCCGTGGATGCGCAGCCGCCAGGTGGCCGGGTCGACCTGCGGCACCACGAGCGCCGTGTCGATCCGGTAGAACTCCCGGTTCGGCGTGACGTACGGCGCGAGCCGGGGCAGCGACAGGTCGGCTCCGGCCGGCACCTGCGGGGCGGGCGCGGCCGGGGCGGGCAGCGTCACCGCCTCCCGGGCCGCTGACACGCCGCGACGGCCGGCCAGCCAGTGCCCGCCCAGCCCGGCCACCGCCGCCGCGCCGGTCAGCAGCCCGGCGCCCCGCAGGAACCGCCGCCGGGACTCCGCGTCGTCGTCGTGCCGGACCGGCTCCCAGCCGCCGGGGGTCTCCCCCTCGCGGGCGAGCGCGGCGACCGCCGGGGGCGGGGCGGACGGCTGCGTGGCGCGAGGTGCCCGATCGCCGCCCGCCGGGTCGGCCACGACGCGCTCGGCCGGATCGGTCCCGGCCCGCTGCCGGCGTCCCGGATCGGCGCTCAGCGGTCCGGCCACGAAGGTCCAGAGGGTCAGCGCGCCGAGTCCGCCGCCGACCAGGGAGGGCAGCGCGTCGAACGCGTTCGCACCGGACCGGGTCAGGGCGGCGGCGACGCCGAGCACCGTGAACGCGGCGACGCCGGCCAGGCCGATCACCAGCCGCCGGGCCGCCGCCAGGCCGAGCAGCGCCCCGAACGCGGCCAGCAGCAGCGCGGTCCCGACCAGCAGGGCGATCTTGTCGTACGTGCCGAAGACGTCGATGGCGAACTGCTTGAGCGGCTCGGGGACCAGGTCGACGACGAGTCCGCCGACGGCGACGAGCGGAGCGGACCGGGGACCGGTCAGGACCGCCACGGGTTCGGCGGTGCCGAGTGCCACCACGGCGGCGACGACACCGGCCGTCGCCGCGCGGCGGCGGGAGAGGGTGCTCACGGCGTCCAGTCTGGTCGACCCGCCGGGCCGGCTGCCAATGTCGTCAGCGTTCCGTAAGCAGATACGCGTCAGGGCACACCACCGGGTCGGCGGTGTGCCCTGACGTCGGGCGTACTCCTCGGGTCAGAAGCCCGGGCCGTGCTGGTGGCCGTGACCGTGCGAGTGGCCGTGGCCACCGGCGGCGGCCGGCTCCGGCTCGGCCGGCTTCTCCACCACGAGGCTCTCGGTGGTGAGCAGCAGGCCGGCGATCGAGGCGGCGTTGCTGACCGCGTTGCGGGTCACCTTCACCGGGTCGATGATGCCGGACTTGGCCAGGTCGACGTACTCGCCGGTGGCGGCGTCGAGGCCGTGGCCCCAGTCCCGGCCGACGACCTTCTGCACCACCACGTAGCCGTCGTGACCGGCGTTCTGGGCGATCCAGCGCAGCGGCTCGACGAGCGACTTGCGCACGATCGAGACGCCGACCTTCTCGTCACCGGTGAAGCCCAGGTCGTCGTCGAGCGCCGGCAGGATCTGGGCCAGGGCGGCGCCGCCACCCGGGACCGTGCCCTCCTCGACCGCGGCCTTGGTCGCGGCGATGGCGTCCTCGATGCGGTGCTTGCGCTCCTTCATCTCGACCTCGGTGGCCGCGCCGACCTTGATCACGGCGATGCCGCCGGAGAGCTTCGCCAGCCGCTCGGCCAGCTTCTCCCGGTCCCACTCGGAGTCGGAGGCCTCGATCTCCTTGCGGATCTGCGCGACCCGGTCGGCGACCTCGGAGGCCTGCCCGCCACCGTCGACGATCGTGGTGTTCTCCTTGTCGACCACGACGCGGCGGGCGGTGCCCAGCACCTCCAGGCCGACCTGGTCGAGCTTGTAGCCGAGCTCCGGGGCGACCAGCTCGGCGCCGGTCAGGATCGCCATGTCCTGGAGCATCGCCTTGCGGCGGTCGCCGAAGCCGGGGGCCTTGACCGCGCAGACCTTGACGGTCTTGCGGAGCGCGTTGACCACGAGCGTGGACAGGGCCTGGCCCTCGACGTCCTCGGCCACGATGAGCAGCGGCTTGTTGTTCTGGAGAACCTTCTCCAGCAGCGGCAGCAGCTCCTCGATCGCCGAGATCTTCTGGGTGGTGATCAGGATGTACGGGTCCTCCAGGACCGCCTCCTGCGCCTCCAGGTCGGTGACGAAGTTCGGCGAGATGAAGCCCTTGTCGAACTGGAGACCCTCGGTCACCTCCAGCTCGGTGGTGAGCGCGGAGCCCTCCTCGACGGTGATGACGCCGTCGCGGCCGACCTTCTCCATCGCCTCGGCGATCAGCTCGCCGATGGCGGCGTCCTGCGCGGAGACGGTCGCGACGTGCGCGATCGACTCCTTGCCGGCGACCTCGACGGCCTTGCCGAGCAGCGCCTCGGAGACCTTGGCGGCCGCCGCGTCGATGCCGCGCTTGAGGCCGGTCGGGTTGGCGCCGGCGGCCACGTTGCGCAGGCCCTCCCGGACCATCGCCTGGGCCAGCACGGTGGCGGTGGTGGTCCCGTCGCCGGCGACGTCGTTGGTCTTGGTCGCCACCTCCTTGACCAGCTGCGCGCCGAGGTTCTCGTACGGGTTGGTGAGCTCGATCTCCTTGGCGATGGTCACGCCGTCGTTGGTGATCGTGGGCACACCGAACTTCTTGTCCAGGACGACGTTGCGCCCGCGCGGGCCGAGGGTGACCTTGACCGCGTCCGCGAGGGCGTTGACACCGTGCTCGAGCAGGTGCCGGGCGTCGTCCGAGAAGCTGAGGATCTTCGCCATCAGTATCCCTTCGAAGCGACGTTGCCCCGGCCCGGCGAGCCGGACCGGGGCAACGACACTGATCGGTTGCTTACTTCTCGATGACCGCGAGGACGTCACGGGCGGAGAGCACCAGGTACTCCTCGCCGGCGTACTTGACCTCGGTGCCGCCGTACTTCGAGTAGAGGACGGTGTCGCCGACCTTCACGTCGATCGGCACGCGGTTGCCCTTGTCGTCGATCCGGCCCGGGCCGACAGCGAGGACGGTGCCCTCCTGCGGCTTCTCCTTGGCGGTGTCGGGGATCACGATGCCCGAGGCGGTGGTGGTCTCGGCCTCGTTCGCCTGGACCACGATGCGGTCCTCGAGCGGCTTGATCGCAACCTTGGTCGCGGTAGTCACGGGCATACCCTCCCGGGTACTTGGTGTCGTTGCCGGCCGGCATGCCGACCAGCGTCAATCTGCCACATGCCACCGGGCGGGGCCGTCGTCGCGGGTGCCGGTCCGCCTGGCGCTCAACCCCCGGGCACGAGGCTCGGGTGTTGGCACCCTCAGGGTGAGAGTGCTAATCGCAGGTTATTCCTCGGCTAGCACTCCGTCAAGGAGAGTGCCAACGCGTCGCCCTCCGTGTCGCGCCGGAACCGGGCCGGGAGAATGAGCGCGTGGATCTCGACCAGCTCGCCGCGCTGCGTACCCCCGAGGGGTCGGCGGCGCTCGCCGCGGCCGGGCGGGTGGCCGGCGGCGACCCGCTGGCGGCGGCCGCCGCGCTGCGCTCGGCCGGCATCCCCGGCGGGCTCGCGGCGGCGGCGCTCACCCAGGCGGAGCTGCGCCGCCGGGCGGCCGGCAAGTTCGGCGCGGCGGCGGCCGGGATGTTCCTCACCCGGGCCGGGCTGGAGCAGGCCACCCGCCGCGCGGTCGCCGACCGGCGCGCGGCACGGCTGCGCGCCGCGGGCGTGACCACGCTGGCCGACCTGGGGTGCGGCCTGGGAGCCGACGCGCTCGCCGCGGCCCGCGCCGGCATCCGGGTGTACGCGGTGGAGGCCGACCCGGTGACCGCCGCGATGGCCGCCGCGAACGCCGGGGCGGCCGGGCTCGCCGGTCTGGTGACGGTCGAGCACGGTGACGCCACGGCGTTCGACGTGACCGGGGTCGACGCGGTGTTCTGCGATCCGGCGCGGCGGCGGGCGGGCACCGGGCGGCGCGTCTTCGACCCGAACGCCTACTCGCCGCCGTGGGACTTCGTCACCGGCCTGGCCGCGCGGGTGCCGCGCACCGTCGTCAAGGTGGCGCCCGGGCTGGACCACGCGCTGATCCCGGCCGGCGCCGAGGCGGAGTGGGTGAGCGTGGACGGCGATCTGGTCGAGGCCGCGCTGTGGTGCGGCGAGCTGGCCGAGATCCCGCGCCGCGCCACGGTGCTGCGGGAGCGCGACGACGCGGTATCGCTCCTCACCGGCACGGGCGCACAGGAGGCGCCGGTGGGACCGGTCCGGCGGTTCCTCTACGACCCGGATCCGGCGGTGGTACGCGCGCACCTGGTCGCCGAACTGGCCACCGACCTCGACGCCACGCTCGCCGACCCGTCGATCGCCTACCTGTACGCCGACGAGGCCCGGCCCACCCCGTTCGCCCGCTGCCTGGAGATCACCGACGTGCTGCCGTTCTCGCTGAAGCGGCTGCGCGCCCTGCTGCGGGAGCGGCGGGTCGGCCGGGTCGAGATCCGCAAGCGCGGGTCGGCGCTGGAACCGGAGAAGCTGCGCCGCGACCTGCGGCTGTCCGGCGACGAGGCGGCCGGTCTGGCGCTGACCCGGGTCGCCGGCGATCCCACGGTGCTCGTCTGCCGGCCGGTTCCGGCCGGCGGTTGACCCCGGCTCACGTCTCCGGCTCGCGGTGTCGCGGCGCGCGGGTTAGCTTGAGCCCGTGGCGGGCCCTGGCACTCCGGCGATCGCGTTGCTGAGCAAGCGGAAGATCGCCCACAGCACCCACACCTACGACGTCTCGCCGGACGCGCCGAACTACGGCGCGCTCGTCGCGACCGCGCTCGGGGTGGCGCCGGAGCGCGTGTTCAAGTCGCTCGTCACCGAGGTCGACGGCGGGCTGACGGTGGCCGTGGTGCCGGTGACGGGCGAGCTGGACCTGAAGGCGCTCGCCGCCGCGGCCGGCGGCAAGCGGGCCACGATGGCCGACCGGCCGACTGCCGAGCGGGCGACCGGATACGTGCGCGGCGGCATCAGCCCGCTCGGGCAGCGCAAGCGGCTACCGACTGTCATCGACGCCTCCGCGCTGGCGCACCCGACGGTGTACGTCTCGGCGGGTCGCCGGGGGTTGCAGGTGCAGCTCGCGCCGACGGATCTGGTGGCGCTCACCGGGGCGACGACGGCAGCGATCGCCGCCGCCTGAGCGGGTTCGTGACGGCGCCGGTGGGAGCGTTCCCGGAACACGTTCTCCGGGCGGTGTCCTGCGGGTGACAACCGCGTTGCTGAATTGTTACCGCCGCCAACAAAACTTCTGACCTCGGCAGTCTTGCGGGGCACGGGAGGCGGGGAATACGTTGCCGGACACAACAAAACATCACCACTCCCCCACCTCCGAAAGGACCCTGCACATGCGCAAGGGCTTCCTCACCTTCGCGGCCGTCGGTCTCCTCGCGACCGGCAGCATGGCCGCCTGCGGCGACAACGGCGGTTCGTCCGACGAGGCCGGCGGCTCCAACGCCAAGAAGCCGAAGATCGGCGTGATCCTGCCGGACAGCAAGTCCTCCGCCCGCTGGGAGGGCGCGGACCGCAAGTACCTGGAGGCGGCGTTCAAGGCCGCCGGCGTCGACTACACGATCCAGAACGCCCAGGGCGACAAGTCCGCCTTCTCCACCATCGCCGACGGCATGCTGACCAGCGGCGTCACCGCCCTCATGATCGTCAACCTGGACTCCGGCACCGGCAAGGCCGTGCTGGAGAAGGCCAAGTCGCAGGGCGTAGCCACGATCGACTACGACCGGCTGACGCTGGGCGGCTCGGCCCAGTACTACGTCAGTTTCGACAACGAGGCGGTCGGCAAACTCCAGGGCGAGGGACTGAGCAAGTGCCTCACCGACAAGGGCGCGCAGAAGCCGAAGATCGCCTACCTGAACGGCTCCCAGACCGACAACAACGCCACACTGTTCAAGAACGGCTACGACTCGATCCTGAAGCCGAAGTTCGACGCGGGTGAGTACACGAAGGGCCCGGACCAGAACGTCCCGGACTGGGACAACGCGCAGGCCGGCGTGATCTTCGAGCAGATGCTCACCCAGGAGAAGGGCAAGATCGACGGCGTGCTGGCCGCCAACGACGGTCTGGGCAACGCGGCCATCTCGGTGCTGAAGAAGAACCAGCTCAACGGCAAGGTGCCGGTGACCGGTCAGGACGCCACTGTCCAGGGTCTGCAGAACATCCTCGCCGGTGACCAGTGCATGACGGTCTACAAGGCGGTCAAGAAGGAGGCGGACGCCGCCGCCGAGCTGGCCATCGCGCTCGCCAAGGGTGAGCGGAAGGACACCGGCCAGACGGTCAAGGACCCGGAGGGCGGCCGGGACGTGCCGTCGGTGCTGCTGGAGCCCAAGGCCATCTACAAGGACAACGTCAAGGACGTGGTGGCTGACGGCTACGTCACTAAGGAAGAGCTCTGCACCGGTGCCTTCGCGAAGCTCTGCACCGACGCCGGCGTGAGCTGACCCACCCGCCTCAGGCGGCGCCGCCCGGCACGGGTTCTCCGTGCCGGGCGGCGCCCGCGCCGGACGGGATCCGAGACCTCCCTCCGCCCAAAGGAGAACCCCGTGTCCGCAACCCCCCTGCTGGAGCTACGCGGGATCGACAAGAGCTTCGGTCCCGTCCAGGTGCTGCGTGACGTCGCCTTCGCCGCGCACCCCGGCGAGGTGACCGCACTCGTCGGCGACAACGGCGCCGGCAAGTCGACCCTGGTCAAGTGCATCAGCGGCATCCACCCCACCGACGCCGGCGAGTTCCTCTTCGACGGCAAGCCGGTGAGCATCAACAGCCCGCGCGACGCCGCCGCACTCGGCATCGAGGTCGTCTACCAGGACCTGGCGCTCTGCGACAACCTCGACATCGTGCAGAACATGTTCCTCGGCCGGGAGAAGCGCAGCGGCATCGTGCTCGACGAGCCGACCATGGAGCAGATGGCCGCCGAGACGCTCGCCGGCCTCAGCGTGCGCACCGTGAAGTCGCTGCGCCAGCACGTGGCCAGCCTCTCCGGCGGCCAGCGGCAGACAGTCGCCATCGCCAAGGCCGTGCTCTGGAACAGCAGGCTCGTCATCCTGGACGAGCCGACCGCCGCGCTCGGCGTCGCGCAGACCGCCCAGGTGCTGGAGCTGGTGCGCCGGCTGGCCGACAACGGCTTGGCCGTGGTGCTCATCTCGCACAACATGAACGACGTCTTCGCCGTCTCCGACCGGATCGCCGCGCTCTACCTCGGCCAGATGGTGGCCCAGGTCAAGACCAGCGATATCACCCACTCGCATGTGGTCGAGCTGATCACCGCGGGCCGTTCCGGCAACCTCGGGCTCGCCACCGAGTCCGGCAACGGCACCGAATCCGCCGACACAACCTCGGGAGCGCTCCGATGACCGCCACCGCCGTAAAGAAGGAAGGACCGGCCGCCGTCACGCCCGCAAACACCGTTGGCGCCCACGTCCGCAACTACCTCGCCCGGGTGCGCGGCGGCGACCTGGGCGCTCTGCCCGCGGTCATCGGCCTCGTCGTGCTCTGCGTGGTGTTCACCATCGTGCGCCCGGTCTTCTTCTCCGCGGGGAACTTCGCCAACCTCTTCACCCAGGGCGCCGCAGTCACCGTGATCGCCATGGGGCTGATCTTCGTGCTCCTGCTCGGCGAGATCGACCTCTCCGCCGGCTTCGCCAGCGGCGTCTGCGCCGGAATCCTGGCGAACGTGGTCAGCGTTCTCGGCTACCCGTGGTACGTCGCCGTCCTCGCGGCCCTGGTCACCGGTGTGCTGATCGGTCTGATCCTCGGATTCCTGGTTGCGAAGGTGGGCATCCCGTCGTTCGTGGTGACCCTTGCCGGCTTCCTCGCGTTCCAGGGCGTGGTGCTGCTGCTCATGAAGGAGGGCAGCAACATCTCGATCAGCGACGACGTGATCGTCGGCATCGAGAACGGCCGCATCGCGCCGGCCATCGGCTGGCTGCTGGCCGCCGTCGCGATCCTCGGCTACGCCGTCGCCCAGCTACTGCGCCACCGCAACCGGCTCTCCCGGGGTCTGGTGACCGAACCGGCAGCCGTGATGGGCGCCCGGATCGGCGGGCTGGCGCTACTGATCGTGCTCGCGGTCTACGTGCTCAACCAGGAGCGCAGCATCAACCCGTTGATCACGTCGAACAAGGGCATGCCGGTGGTCGTACCGATCGTCGCGCTTCTGCTGGTGTTCTGGACGTTCGTGCTCAACCGTACGGCCTACGGCCGTCACCTCTACGCAGTCGGCGGCAACGCCGAGGCGGCGCGACGGGCCGGCATCAACGTGGACCGGCTCAAGATCTCGGCCTTCGTGATCTGCTCGGGCATGGCAGCTGTCGGCGGAATCATCGCCGCCAGCCGGGACCGGTCCGTGGATCCCAACACCGGTGGTAGCAACGTGCTCCTCTACGCAGTCGGCGCCGCCGTCATCGGCGGCACCAGCCTCTTCGGGGGCAAAGGCCGCATGATCAACGCGGTGCTGGGCGGCGCGGTGGTGGCTGTCATTATCAACGGTATGGGACTGCTCGACCTCAGCTCCGGGCTGAAGTTCATCTTCACCGGATTGGTGCTGCTCCTCGCCGCCGGCGTCGACGCGCTTTCCCGGCGACGTTCTGCCGCGACCGGTACCCGCTGATCCCGGTTATCGACACGATGGCAGTGGCAATGCGCGCGGGCCCCAGTCAGGACGAGATTCGTCGGCAGAACCTGGGCGCATTGCTCCGCTATGTACACGTCCACGGCGCCACCACCCGGGCCGAGCTGACCACCGCGCTCGGCCTCAACCGCAGCACCATCGGCGCGCTGACCGCGGACCTGGCCGGCGCCGGTCTGGTCAGCGAGGGGACGCCGAAGGAGACCGGCCGGGCCGGACGACCGTCACTCGTCGTCCGGCCCGAGTCGGAGCGGGTCTACGCGTACGCGTACAGCGTCGAGGTGGACCGGCTGCGGGCCGCGCGGGTCGGGCTCGGCGGTGAGGTGCTCGACCGCCGGGAGATGGACCGGCCGCGCAACCTGGTCGCCGGGGAGGCCGCTCCGCTGCTCGCCGGCGCGGTCAAGGAGATGCACCAGTCGGTGCCGACGGACGCGATCTGCGTGGGCGCCGGGCTGGCGGTCTGCGGCATGGTCCGCCGGGAGGACGGGCTGGTCCGGCTCAGCCCGACCACCGGCTGGGTGGACGAGCCGATCGGTGCCGCGCTCGCCGTCGAGCTGGGGATAGACGTACCGATCACGGTGGGCAACGTGGCCGACGTCGCCGCGTACGCCGAGCACGCCCGGGGCGCGGCGGTCGGCTGCGACAACGTCATCTACCTCTACGGCGACGTCGGCGTGGGCGCGGGCATCATCGCCGGGGGCCGGCGGCTGAGAGGGCACGGCGGCTACGGCGGCGAGGTCGGCCACATGGTGGTGGTCCGCGACGGGGTGCGCTGCGACTGCGGCCGGCGCGGCTGCTGGGAGACCGAGATCGGCGAGCACGGGCTGCTGCGCGCCGCCGGCCGGTCCGAGGCGCGTGGCCGGGACGCCCTGCTCGCCGTCTTCGACGCCGCCGACCGCGGTGACGCCCGCGCCCAGATCGCAGTAAGGCAGGCCGGCGACTGGCTCGGTTTCGGCGTCGCGAACCTGGTGAACATCTTCAACCCGGAGATGGTCATCTTCGGCGGCACCATGCGTGACCTCTACCTGGCCTCCGCGGCGCAGGTACGCAGCCGGCTCAACTCGAACGGGCTGCCCGCGTGCCTGGAGCACGTGCGGCTGCGTACCCCGAAGCTCGGTGACGACGCGGCGCTGATCGGCGCCGCGGAGCTGGCGTTCGAACGACTCCTCGCCGACCCGCTTTATGCCGCGCAATGATGGGCGGACGGGAAACTATTCCCGCCCGCCCATCAAACAGACTCAATCAACTTAGCCACACTGAATCTGGTAAACATTCCAGCGTTCGCTATTGACAATCTTCTTCCACATGCTCGTGACTTCCCCACGACGGTCCCACACCTCATACAAGCCCGTCACCTCTTCAAGCATCCAGACTTTACACCCCCTGTAAATGCGAACCGCGTCGGTGTCGTAGTACTTGGGGTAGCTGGCCGTCGTTTTTCCGGGCGGCAACTCGAAGTCGGCGGGCCATTTGGTACTCGAACCCACATAGTCCACGCAGTCGGTCAGCGTATCCTGGTAGCGGGGAGTCGAACTACTGTAGCACCAATTGTTGGTCACTCGTACGTTCATGCTACTGGTGTTCCTTACAACGCCGCCGCAGTACGCCGTGCTGCAGGTCCCCATTGTCGTAACATCCCCGTCGGGAGTCTTAGCTGAAGCAGTTGCAGGAACCCCCGCTAAGGGACGTCTCGTAACTCGATGAAGGCGTTGCCCGGCACCGGAATGGCGGTCAGCCCGCGAGGGCGATGTTGTGCAGGTTGGCGATGCCGGAAGCGGCATCGGCCAATGTACGGGCGGCGCGGCGGTAGTCACGCAGGATCTTCCAGCACTTCATCCTGGCCAGGGCGTGTTCGACCTGCGCCCGGACGGTGCGGTGCTGGGCATTGAGGTCTTCCTTCCAGGCCGGTAGCTCGCTGCCGTCGGCGGGCTTGCGGTACGGGATGATCACCTCGGGGTTGCCGCGGTAGGCGCCGTCGGCCATGACCGGCCGCCCGGCGAGTTTCTGGTCGATGCCTGAGGTGCGGTAGACGATCGTGTCGTTGCGGTTGCCGGGCTGTGGGTCGCCGACGGCGATGACCAGGCGGGTGCTGGCGTCGATGGCGACCTGCAGGTTGGTCGAGTAGCGGTAGTTCTTGCTCGGCGCGGCCAGGCGGTGGTCCCGGGTGGGCACGAGGGTGCCGTCGACGATGGCGATCTGGTCGACGGGCCGCCGCCGCACCGGGGCCAGGGCTAGCAGGGGGGCGAGGGTGTCGATGACCCGGTGCGCGGCCGAGTGTGAGACCCCGAACAGCGGGCCGATCTGCCGCATGGTCAGATTGGTGCGCCAGTAGGTGGCCACCAGCAGCACCCGATCGGCGAGGTCGAGGGCCCACTGCCGGCCCGGCCGCCCATCGGCGATCGTGTCCCCGCCACGTTCGGCGACCAGGCGGACCAGCTTGCGGAACTGGGCGGGCTGCAGTCCGGTGAACGGGAAGATCCACTCCGGACGGGCTGAGGTGATCACCTGCACCATGGCATCTTCGGTGATCGTCCTCAAAGGATGGCCACCGGGTTACGAGACATCCCTTAGTCCCACAAACACAACAGCACCAAGGCCGACGGCCAGCATTCTTCGGAACATCTTCACAAGCGCCTCCTTATATCGACATCCGACACGCTAACAGGGCGCCATAGAAACATCAAGGTTCATTGACAGTGCACGGAGGCCGGATCCTTACCCATTGGATAGGCGTGCGGTCCTGCGCGGCCTCGGCCGGCTGCATCGTCACGCTCAAGACACCGAACCTGCCGCATGATGAACCGAATGGCGCCCGTGCCCGTATCAGAGTCAGGGGAGGCCGCAGCCGGCTGCACCGCCGCAACGTTGGGTACCGGACCGAGGAGGCACCGCAACCATGGCATCGCTGGAATCCGCACGCCGCAAGCTGGCGCACCGGGTGGTACTGCTGCTCGCCGCGCTGGGCGCGGGGATCGGCGTCGTTCCCGGGACGGCGCAGGCCGCGCCCAACCCCGGCGTGCAGATGAACGCCGCCGACATGACGCTGCTCAACGGCGTACGGCTGGCCGGGCTGTGGGAGATGCCGGCCGGGCAGATGGCGGCCGAGAAGGGCCAGTCCGCCCGGGTACGCGAGGTCGGCGCGGAGATCGCCAAGCAGCACGCGGAGCTGGACCAGCTGGTGGTCGAGGCGGCCAACAAGCTCGGCGCCATTCTGCCGACGGATCCGACGGCCGAGCAGCAGGGGTGGCTGACCGAGATGCGGAACGCCACCGGCGCCCGGTTCGACCAGATCTTCGTCACCCGGCTGCGGGTCGCCCACGGCAAGATCTTCCCGGTGATCGGCGCGGTCCGGGCCAGCACCCGCGACCCGATCGTGCGCAAGCTGGCCGAGGACGCCAACACGTTCGTCAACGACCACATGACCATGCTGGAGAGCACCGGGCTGGTGCGCTGGCAGCAGTTGCCGCCGGCCGCGCTGCCGCCCGCGCAGAGCGACTCGCTCGTCGCCGCCGCCCAGGCCAACGTGGGCAGCGGTGGCGGGCTCCAGGTCGGCACCGGGGTGGTGTGGGCGGTGTTCCTGATCGCACTCGGCACCGGCGGGTACGCGACCTGGCGGCTGACCCGCCGTTCGTGACCCGGCCGTCGAACGGGCCCCGGCATGTCGCCGGGGCCCGTCTCGCGTCCTCAGCCGTGCCAGGAACGCCACAGCGCGGCGTACGAGCCACCGGCCGCGACCAGCTCGTCGTGTGATCCCAGCTCGGTGATCCGGCCGTCGGCGACCACCGCCACGCGGTCCGCGTCGTGCGCGGAGAAGAGCCGGTGCGCGATCGCGATGACGGTACGGCCCTGAAGCACCGCCGCCAGCGACCGTTCCAGGGCCCGGGCCGCCCGCGGGTCGATCAGCGAGGTGGCCTCGTCCAGCACCAGCGTGTGCGGGTCGGCGAGCACCAGCCGGGCCAGCGCGAGCTGCTGCGCCTGCGCCGGGGTGAGCGGGTGGCCGCCCGCGCCGACCGTCGTGCCGAGCCCGTCCGGCAGGGCCAGCGCCCAGTCCAGCGCGTCGACGGCGGCCAGCGCCGCGCGTACCCGCGCCGGGTCGGCGTCCGGCCGGACCATCGCCACGTTGTCGGCGAGCGTGCCGATGAACACGTGGTGCTCCTGGCTGACGAGCGCGACATGGGTACGCAGCTCGGCCAGGGGCATTCCGGCCAGCGGCCGTCCGTCCACTGTCACAGTGCCGGCGTTCGGCGCGTGCACGCCGGCCAGCAGCCGGCCCAGCGTCGACTTGCCCGCCCCGGACGGGCCGACCATCGCCAGCCGCTCCCCCGGCCGGGGTTCCAGCGTCACGCCGTGCAGCACGTCGTGACCCGGGCGGTACGCGTACCGGACGTCGTGCGCGGCGAGCCGGCCCGTGCCGCCCGCACTTCCCGCAGCGGCGGCGCGCTCGTCCGGCGTGGCGAATGCCTTGGCGCGCTCGTCCGGCTCGGCGGCCACCCCGAGCAGCCGGGCCAGCGAGGCGCCGCCGACCTGGAACTCGTCCAGCCAGCCGAGCAGCCGCTCGATCGGGTCGGTGAGCTGCTGGGCGTAGAGCGTGGCGGCGGTGACCTGACCGAGGCTGGCCCAGCCCTTCAGGTGGAACCAGCCGCCGATGAGCAGGGTCGCCACCATCGGCACCAGGTAGCCGAACTCGGCCACCGGCCAGAACACGGTCCGCAGGTAGAGCGTGTAGCGCTCGGCCGCGTACGACCGGCGGATGTCCGCGTCGCCGCGAGCCCGGCGGCGGGCCGCCTGGCGCAGCGCCTCGGTGGTCCGCGCCCCCTCGACCGTCTCGCTGATCCCGTCGGTGATGTCCGAGTAGGCGGCGTTCTCCCGCAGGTAGCCCTGCGGCGCGCGGCGCAGGTACCAGCGGGTGCCGGCCCACAGCACCGGCACCGCCAGCAGACTGGGCAGCGCCAGCAGCGGGCCGGTCAGCACCAGCGCGCCGAGGATCAGCAGCACGGTCAGCGCCGCGATGAGCGTCTCCGGCCCGGCGAACCGGACCGTACGGGACAGCGCGGCGACGTCCCGCGAGGTGCGGGTGAGCAGGTCGCCGGTGCCGGCCCGCTCGACTGTGGCCAGCGGCAGCGCGAGCACCCGGTCGACGAACTCCTCCCGCAGCTCGGCGAGCACCCGCTCACCGAGCCGGGCCGAGGCCAGGTGCGCGAAGCGGACCAGCACCGCCTGCACCACCACGAACGCGGCGATGGCCGCCAGGACCCGGTCCACTGTCGCCGCGGCGATGCCCTGGGAGATCCCCTCCACCAGGTCGCCGAGCAGGCGCGGGGCGACGAGCCCGGCGCCCGCGGCGAGCGCGTGCAGGCCGAGCGCGGCGGCCAGGCCACGCGGGTGACGGCGGATCAGCTCGCGCACGTACCGGCGGACCTGGGCGATGTCGGCGACGGGCAGCGCGTTGCTCATCGGTCCTCCTCCCGGCTCACCGTGGCGGCGTAGCGCGGCTCGGCGGCGAGTAGTTCCTCGTGCCGGCCCTCGGCGACGACCTTGCCGTCCTCCACGAAGACCACGTGGTCGGCGTGACCGAGCACCAGCGGGCTCGTGGTGCAGACGAGCGTGGTGCGGCCGTGGCGGGCCGGGCCGAGCCGTTCGGCGATGCGCGCCTCGGTGTGCGCGTCCACCGCGCTGGTCGGCTCGACCAGGATCAGCGTCTCCGGGTCGGCGACGAGCGCGCGGGCCAGCCGCAGCCGTTGCCGCTGCCCGCCGGAGAACTCCCGGCCGCGTTCGGCGACCTCGCCGTCCAGGCCGCCGGGCAGCGCCTCGACGATGTCGGTGGCGCTCGCCGCGTCCAGCGCCGCCGCCACGGCCCCGGGCTCGGCCCGGTCGTGCGGGTCCAGCTCCGTGCGCAGCACGCCGCTGAACAGCTGCGCGTCGTTGTCGGCCACCAGGATCCGCTCCCGCACCGTCGCCAGCGCCACGTCCCGCAGCGGTACGCCGTGCAGCGTGACGTCGCCGTCGGCGTACCGGCCGAGCCGGTCGGCGATCTCGGTGGCGTCCTGCGCGGTGGCGGCGGCCAGCGCGGTGAGCCGGCCCGGTCGCAGCACCAGCCCGGAACGTACGTCCGCCAGCTCGCCCGGCCCGGCCGGCACCGGCACCGGGGTGGCCGGGTCGGTGAACTCCGGCGCGAGCCGCAGCAACCGGACCACCCGGCGGGCCGCGACGTGTCCCCGGGTCAGCTTGTCGGCCGCCTCGGTGAGGTTGCGCAGTGGGCTGACCAGGAACGCGGTGTAGCCGTAGAACGAGACCAGCTCGCCGGCGCTGATCTCGCCGCGCAGCGCGAACCGGGCGCCCAGCCAGGTCACCAGCACCACGAAGACGCCGGGCAGCAGGATCTGCGCGGCCTGCAGCAGCGACTCGACCCGGGCCACCCGCAGCCCGTCCGCGCGCAACGCCTGGGACCGTTGCCGGTAGCGCTCGGACAGCACCGGCTCGCCGCCGACTCCGCGCAGCACGCGCAGGCCGGAGACGATGTCGGCGGCCCGGGCGGTGAGCCCGCCGGTCGAGTCCCGGTACGCGGCCTGCTGCCGGTGCAGCGGTCGGATCAGCAGCGCCACGAGCGCCATCAGCAGCGGCACCCCCAGCACCACCACGAGGCCGAGCGGCTGGGAGGCGCTGAGCAGGATCACCGCGACGGTGACGATGGCGACCACCGAGCCGGCGCCGCGGGCGGTGATGTCGATGGCGCCGCCGATGTGCTCGATGTCGGCGGTGCCGATGCTCACCACCTCACCCGCCGCGACCCGCCGGGGCAGCGCGGCGCCGAGCCGGTTGGTGGCGTCCACGGTGACCTGCACGGTGCGGTAGGCGGCGCCGAGCCAGTTGTGCACCGCGCAGCGGTGGCGCAGGATCCCGGCGACGGCCTGCACCAGGCCCAGTCCGAGCAGGACCAGCCCCCAGCGCACCAGCGCGTCCGGGTCGCGCTGGGCCAGGCCGGCTTCCACGGCGCGGCCGAGCACGGCCGGCACCAGCGCCTGGGCCAGCATCCAGATCACGCCGAGCGCGAGACCGGCGCCGAAGATGACGGGTTGCCGCCCGGCGAGCCACACGAGGTATCGGGTGGCCGACCGCGCGTCGGGGGTGCCGGGATCACCGGCCGGTGAGAAGCGCATGGCCCACCGACGCTAGGTGCCGGGGCGGCCCGGGCGCCAACCAATTCCGGCGCTCGTGACCAGCCTCGCGTCAGCGGTCGACCTGGGTGAAGTCCCAGCTGTGCGGTGGCCGGGCGATCAGGCGCGCCGGCGGCTCGGGCAGCTCCCGGGGGTTGTACCGCCACTTGGAGATGACCACGAGCCGGTGGTCGGTGGAGGAGAACACCTCGCTGGAGACGTGCATGGGGTCGTGCTCGAACTCGGGCAGCGCGGTCTCGCAGACCCAGGTGATCAGGTCGGCGAAGCCGTACGGCTCGGCCCTGGCCTCCCACATCCGGACGATCATGTCGGTCCCCTCCCCGCTCACACGCTGACCACTGTCAGCGGCATCGCCGAGTCGGCCGGCAGGTCCAGCCGGCTCGGCGCGACGCCCGCGGCCACCAGGTGGGAGCCGAGCGCGGCCACCATCGCGCCGTTGTCAGTGCAGAGCTTCGGCCGGGGCGTACGCACCCGGATGCCGTGCTTGCCGGCCCGCTGCTCGGCCATCGCCCGCAGCCGCGAGTTGGCCGCCACCCCGCCGCCGATCACCAGCGTGTCGATGCCGCTGCTGCGGCAGGCGTCGATCGCCTTGCCGACGAGCACGTCGCAGACCGCCTCCTGGAAGGACGCGGCCACGTCGGCGACCGGGACCGGCTCACCGGCCCGCTGCCGCGCCTCCACCCAGCGGGCCACCGCCGTCTTCAGGCCGGAGAAGGAGAAGTCGTACCGGTGCCCGGCCAGGTCCTTCGCGGCGGTCAGCCCGCGCGGGAAGGCGATCGCCGCCGGGTCACCGGCGCGCGCCTCCCGGTCGATGTACGGCCCGCCGGGGAACGGCAGCCCGAGCAGCCGGGCCACCTTGTCGAACGCCTCCCCGGCCGCGTCGTCGATGGTGGCGCCGAGCGGCACCACGTCGCGGGCCAGGTCGTCGACGCGCAGCAGCGAGGAGTGCCCGCCGGAGACCAGCAGCGCGATGGCGGGCTCGGGCAGCGGGCCGTGTTCGAGCGTGTCCACCGCGACGTGCGCGGCGAGGTGGTTCACGCCGTACACCGGCTTCTCCGCCGCGACCGCGTACCCCTTGGCGGCGGCGACCCCGACGAGCAGCGCGCCGGCCAGGCCCGGCCCGGAGGTCACGGCGATGGCGTCGATGTCGGCGATGGTGACGCCGGCTTCGCGCAGTGCCCGGTCCATGGTCGGCACGATGGCCTCCAGGTGGGCGCGGCTGGCCACCTCGGGCACCACGCCGCCGAACCGGGCGTGCTCCTCGACGCTGGAGGCGAGCGCGTCGGCGAGCAGCGTGTGCCCGCGCACGATGCCCACGCCGGTCTCGTCGCAGGAGGTCTCGATGCCGAGGATCAGGGGTTCGTCAGCCATGCGCGTCAGTCCTCGTTGCGCTGCATGACCAGCGCGTCGGTGTTGCTCGGTTGGTAGTAGCCGCGCCGTACGCCGATCGGCTCGAAGCCGTACGTGGCGTAGAGCCGTTGCGCCGGCGCGTTGTCCGCGGCGACCTCCAGCAGCGTGCTGCGGGCGCCGCGCCGGGCCGCCTCGGCGAGCAGCGCCTCCAGCAGCAGCCGGCCGATCCCCCGGCGCTGGGCGTCCCGGCGGACCGCGACGTTCTGCACCCACGCCTCGTCGGGCGGGGACACGGCCAGCCCGGCGTAGCCGAGCACGGCGCCGTCGTCGTCGGTGGCGACCAGGTAGAACTGCCCGTTGGCGAGTTCGTTCCAGAACATCGCCGCCGACCACTGCTCGGCACCGAACAGGTCCGCCTCGATGGGCAGCACCTCGTCGATGTGCCACCAGCGGAACCGGCCCAGCCTCATGGCAGGACCGGCTTGTGGCCGGTGGCCGCGACCGCGTCCGGGCGACGCAGGTAGAGCGGGGTGAGCGTCTCGCCGGGCGCGCCCGCGCGGATCCGCGGCGCGGCGAGCCGGGCCAGCGCCAGCGGGTCGGGGTAGCGCGGCTCGGCGCGCACCGGCAGCCCCAGCACGTCCGCGTACCGGTGCGCGCCGTCGCCGACCGCGACGGTGACCGCCAGGTCGCGCGCCCGCTCCGCGACCACCGCCGGGGCCGCCACCTCCGGGCCGGCCAGGCGCTGGCCGGCGCCGTCGTAGACGGCCCAGTAGATCTCCCGGCGCCGCGCGTCGCTCGCCGCCAGCACCGGCTCGCCGGCGGCCGCCGGGTGGCCGAGCCCGTCCAGCGAGCAGACGCCGTACGTGGGTACGCCGAGCACCTGACCCATGGTGGCGGCGGTGACCAGCCCGACGCGCAGCCCGGTGAACGGGCCCGGGCCGAGGCCGGCGACGATCGCGGCCAGGCCGGCGGGCCGCGCGGCGACGTCCGCCAGCACGGCGTCGACCTGCGGCGCGAGCAGCTCGCCGTGGGCGCGGGCGTCGACGGTGCACCGGGACGCCCGGAGCGCGACGCCGTCCGCCGAGACCTCGGCCAGGGCCGCGGTCACAGCGGGCGTCGAGGAGTCCACCACGAGTACGAGCACGGTAAGCCAGCCTAGCCGTCCGCTCCGCCGCCCCTGGCACGCCCTCGCCGCTCGCCCGGTCACGGTGCGTAGCGCCCGGAACTGAGGAGAAGACTTGAGAGCCTTATGCCTCTGGGTCATAAATATGACTCAGAGGCATAAGGCCCAGAGAGGAACTGTCATTCTCCGGAGATGACGGAGAGTCGCCTCGTTCGGGAGGTCGCCCGGACCCTGCGGCACGAACGCGAACAGGCGGGGCTCACCCAGCAGGCGCTGGCCGCCCGGTCCGGGCTCAGTCAGGCCGCCATCGCCCGGATCGAACGCGGCGACCGGCTGCCGAGCCTGACCACCGCGGAACGCCTGCTCGCCGCGCTCGGACGGCAACTGCGGATCGAGGTCGAGCCGCTGGACAGCCATCTGGACGCCGCGCTGGACGAGATGGCCGGGATGGTGCTCGCCGAGCGGCTCGAAGATCTCCGGCTGGACCGGATCACGGACGCCCTGGGCGACCTCCCGTACGTGCTGTCGGGCGGCATGGCGGCCCTGTTGCAGGGCGCGCCGCTGCCGGTGGACGCGGTCGAGATCGCGGTGCGCTGGCGGGACTCGCCGCAGTTCAGCGCGCTCCTCGATCGGGTCCACGCGCAGCGCTGGAACGCCCGATGGCAGGTGTGGGGCGGCATTCACACGGAGCCCGAGGAGCCGGGCGAGCATCGCTGGCGGACCCGCTACGGCGAGCTGCGGGCCCGGATGTGCGACGAACTGCCCGAGCCCATCGAGGTCCGCCTCGGTGAACGCACGTACCCGGTCGAGCCGCTGGTCGAGGTGGAGGTGACCGACCGGCGCACGGCCGAGCTGCTGCGCCGGCACCGCCGGCGCCTCGCCGGTGGCGGCGAGGCGCCGGACGGGTCAGCCGGCTGAGCGCTCCCAGTCGACGGTGGGCAGCCCCGCGTCGGCCAGCGCCTTGTTCGCCGCGCTGAACGGGCGGCTGCCGAGGAAGCCGCGCGGGTTCATCGGGCTGGGGTGCCCGGCCTCCAGCACCACGTGCTGCGGGTTGGTCACGAGCGCCGCCTTCTTGCGTGCGTAGCCGCCCCACAGCAGGAAGACCACGCGCTGGTCGAGCGCGTCGAGCGCCCGGATGGTGGCGTCGGTGAACTCCTCCCAGCCGCGGTTGGCGTGCGAGCCGGGGGTGGCCTGCCGCACCGTCAGCACCGAGTTGAGCAGCAGGACGCCCTGCGCGGCCCAGCCGTCGAGGTTGCCACTGCGCGGCTTCGGCACGCCCAGGTCCTCGCCCAGTTCCTTGAAGACGTTGCGCAGCGACGGCGGCACCGCCACCCCCTCACGCACGCTGAAGCTCAGCCCGTGCGCCTGGCCCGCCTTGTGGTACGGATCCTGCCCGAGGATGAGCACCCGGGTGTCGGCCGGGCCACACAGCCGGTAGGCGGAGAAGAGATCCTCCAGCGGCGGGAAGACAGTCGCGGTCGCGTACTCCCGGGCGACGAACTCGGCCAGCGCCGCGGTGCGGGCCGGGTCCAGGTGGGGGGTGAGCGCCTCCCGCCACGGCTCGGGCAGGAGTGCCATCAGGTCGAGGGCGGGGGCGTCGTCGGGCATCGGCAACCTTTCGCAGTCGTCCCCGGGACTCTAGGCAGCGGGTACGACAGCGCTCAGCCGAGGGTGTCCAGCCGGGCCGCCCAGTCGCCGCCGACCGGTTCCAGCGTGACCGCCCGGGTGTCGTCGTCGCGGCGGTCGATGCGTACCCGCAGGTGCGCGTCGACCAGCTGCTCGACCATCCCCTCGCCCCACTCCACCACGGTGACCGCCTCGTCCACCGAGGCGTCCAGGTCGAGGTCGTCGATCTCCGCGCGCGGGTCGGCGGCCGCACCCAGGCGGTACGCGTCGGCGTGCACGAGCGTCACCCGGCCGCCCCGCTCCGGGTCCGGCCGGTGCGTCCGCGCGATGACGAAGGTGGGCGAGGTGATGTCCCCGAGTACGCCGAGGCCGGCGCCGATGCCCTGGGTCAGCGCCGTCTTGCCGGCCCCGAGCGGGCCGCTGAGCAGCAGCAGGTCTCCGGCGCGCAGCACACCGGCCAGCCGCCGCCCGAACTCGTGGGTGTCGTCGACGGTCTTCAGCTCCACGACCACTGTCATAGCGAATCCAGGAACCTCTCCAGCGCCGCGTTCACCTCGTCGGCGTGCTCCAGCATCACCACGTGCCCACTGTCGTTGATCTTCACGAACTCGGCGTGCGGCAGCCGCCGGACGATCTCCTCGGAGTGCGTCACCGGCGTGATCATGTCCTTGTCCCCCACGATCACCAGCACCGGCGTGCCGGCCAGCGCAGCCAGCGCCGGGAACCGGGAGTGGGTGGCGATCGTGCGCAGGTAGCGGGTGACCGTGTCCGCCGAGGTGCGCGAGTTCATCATCTCGACGTACGACACCAGGGCCGGGCTCGGCTTCGAGGTGCCGAAGCCGTACTTGCGGGTGAGCAGCCAGGCCACGTTCGAGGTCGACCGGCGTGCCCGGTCGATCACGGTGCCGCCGTACCGGGTGGCGTTGCTCATCATGTAGAGCACCGGCGATCCGACGCGGCCGAGCAGCGCGGGCGCCACCAGCTTGGTCTCCGCCGCGAGGCCGCCCGAGGTGGCCATCAGCACGGTGCCGACCACGCGGTCACCGAACATCTCCGGGTACAGCTCGGCCAGCGCCATGATCGTCATGCCGCCCATGGAGTGCCCGACCAGCACCAGCGGGCCGTCCGGGGCCACCTCGTCGAGCACCCGGCGCAGCGTGTGGCCCAGCGCGGTCAGGTCGTACTCGCCGCTCTCCAGCCGGCCGGAGTGGCCGTGCCCCGGCTGGTCGTACGCGACCACCCGGTAGTCGCCGCGCTCGGCGAGCCGCTTGCGCTGGAAGTGGAACGTGCCCATGTCCAGGCAGAACCCGTGCACCAGCACCACCGTCGGGTGCCCGGCGACCGGGCGGGCCGGCTCGACCACCTCCACGTGGATGTCGGTGCCGTCCGGCATCTCCAGCCGGTACGCCTCGTCGTAGCGCTGCTCGCCGAAGACCTCGTCGGCGTACCGGTCGGTCGGGTCGTTCTTGAGCCGGCGGACCAGCACCCGCTCGCTGACCACGCCCGCCGCGAGCCCGGCGGCGGCCACGCCGACGGCGGCGCCGACCAGCCCGGCCACCTTGCCGGCGGCGGTACGCGGTCGCGGCAACCGGACGCTCATGCGCGCTCGCCGTCGTAGACGCGGGGCACGCGCACGCCACCTAAACGGGTCACGATCTCGTAGTTGATGGTGCCGACGGCCTCGGCCCAGTCGTCGGCGGTGGGCTCGCCGTCCGCGCCGCTGCCGAACAGCGTCGCCACGTCGCCGTCGGCCACCTCGTCGTCGCCGCAGTCGACCACGAACTGGTCCATGCAGACCCGCCCGGAGATGGTCCGGCGCTTGCCGGCGAGCTGCACCGGCCCGGTGTTGGAGGCGTGCCGGGGCACCCCGTCGGCGTAGCCGAGCGGCACCACCGCGAGGTTGGCCTCCTGCTCGGTGAGGTAGGTGTGGCCGTAGGAGACGCCGGTGCCGGCCGCTACCCGTTTGGTGAGCATCACCCGGGCGCGGGCGGTCATCGCCGGACGCAGACCGAACTGCTCGCCCGCGACCGGCGACAGGCCGTACACGGCGATGCCGGGACGGACCAGGTCGAAGTGGGTGTCCGGCCGGGTCAGCGTGGCGGCCGAGTTGGCCAGATGCCGGTAGCGCGGGCGCAGGCCGGCGCGCGTCACCATCTCCAGCCCTTCCTGGAACACGGCGAGCTGGCGGTCGGTGGTGGGGTGGCCGGGCGAGTCCGCGTACACGAAGTGGCTCCACACTCCGACCACCTCGACCAGGCCGTCCGCCTGGGCCTTCGCGGCGGCCTCCAGCAGCGCCGGCCAGTCGGCGACGGTGGCGCCGCCCCGGGCCAGCCCGGTGTCGATCTTGAGGTGCAGCCGGGCCGGACGGTCCGCCCGCCGGCTCGCCTGGATCATCTCGTCGAGCTGGGTGAGGCTGGCACAGCCGAGGTCGACGCCGACAGTGATCCCGTCGTGCAGCGGCAGCCCGGGGCTGAGCAGCCAGGCCAGCACCGGTGCGGTGATGCCGTCCTCGCGCAGCCGCAGCGCCTCGTCCAGCGTGCAGACGCCGAGCTGGTCCGCCCCGGCGTCGAGCGCCGCGCGGGCCGCCGGCACCATGCCGTGGCCGTACCCGTCGCCCTTGACCACCGCCATCAGCTCGGCGCTGGTGCCGGCCTTGAGCCGGGTCACGTTCTCCCGGATCGCGTCCAGGTCGACGCGCACCTCCGACTGCCACATGTCCTCAGCCTACTTCCGTCAGTGATCATCATGGCCGTGAGTCGTGCGTGCGGTGCCCGTCGCCACCGGGGGACGCCGCCCGGATCAGCCCAGCCGGGCCAGTACCGGACGCAACGCCGCGGCCACGTCGGGCGCGGTCACCGGACCGCCGCGCGCCGCCTCCCGGCCGGCCAGCCCGTGCAGGTACGCCGCGGCGGCGGCCGCCCGTTCCGGGGCCAGCCCGGCGGCGAGCAGCGAACCGAGCAACCCGGCCAGCACGTCGCCGGTGCCGCCGGTGGCCAGCACCGGGGTGCCGGTCGGGTTCACGTACGCGCGGCCGTCGGGCGTGCCGATGACCGTGCGCTCGCCCTTGAGCAGCACCACCGCGTTCATCCAGGCGGCCAGCCGCAGCGCGGCGGCGAGCCGGTCCTCCCCCGGCATCTCGCCGCAGAGCCGGGCGTACTCCCGGTCGTGCGGCGTCACCACGATCGGCGCGTCCCGGCCGCGCAGCCGGTCGGCCAGCTTGCCGTCGACGAGCAGCGTCAGCGCGTCCGCGTCGAGCACCACCGGCACCGGCGCGGCGAGCACCGCGCGCAGCTCGGCGGCGGAGTCCTCGCCGGTGCCGAGCCCGGAGCCGCAGACCCACGCCTGCACCCGGCCGGCGTCGGCGACCCGGCCGGTGGCGATCACCGACGGGTGCTGGTGCAGCACCTCGCCCCGGGCGCTCCCGGCGTAGCGGACCAGGCCGGTGGGACCGGCGAGCGCCCCGGCGACCGAGAGCACCGCGGCGCCCGGGTAGGTGGCCGAGCCGGTGGCCACGCCGACCACGCCCCGGGAGTACTTCTCCGACGACGCGCCCAGCGCCGGCCACCAGTCGGCCACGTCCGCCTGCTCGATCACCTGGAGCGCCGGTGTGCCGCGCAGCCACGGCGTCAGCCCGATGTCGACCAGCTCGACCTCTCCGGCCAGCTCGGCGGCCGGGCCGACGACCAGGGCCGGCTTGAGCGCGCCGAAGGCGACTGTCACGTCGGCGCGGACCGCCCGGGGCCGCCCGGCGTCGGTGAGCGGAACGTGGCCGGTGTCGACTGCGACGCCGCTCGGCACGTCGACCGCGACCACTGTGGCGGGCCTGCCGTCGCGCCCGTGCTGCCCGGTCAGGCTCGCGGCCAGCTGCTCGGCCGTCTCCCGCAACCCACCGGTGCCGCCGATGCCCACGATGCCGTCGAGCACCAGGTCGACCACCGCTGGCGGCCGGTCGGCCACGCGCCCGCCGGCGGCGCGCAGGGCGGCCAGGCCCTCGGCGTGCGCCCGGCCCGGCGTCAGGAGCAGCGCGGTCACCGCCGCGCCCCGGCGGGCCAGGTGCGCGCCCGCGAGGAGGGCGTCGCCGCCGTTGTCGCCGGACCCGGCGAGCAGCAGCACCCGGGCGCCGTAGACGCCGCCCCGGTCGGCCAGCAGCAACGCGCAGCGGCGGGCCAGGCCGGCCGCGGCCCGCTGCATGAGCGCGCCGGCCGGAAGGGTGGCCATCAGGCCCGCTTCCGCCGCGCGAACGTCCGCGACACGCCACACCTGTCTCATGCCACCCCGCCCCGCTCGTCGCGCCGGCTCAGCTTCCGCCCGCGGCTGCCCCGATCACGGCCTCACCCTACCGGCGGTACGCGCCGGGGACCGGCTGGCGGACCGGCCCTGTGGATAACCCGGGACGTTGTCCACAGGGGTCGGCGACCACCGCCGGGCGCCGCCTAGCGTCCCGGTGTCCGGGGCCGGCCGGTGGCGCCGGGCGAGGGAGGTCACGTGGTGGAGAGACCGTTCGACGTCGACCCGGAGTTGCTGCGCACGGTGGCGCGCGAGCTGGCCGACGACGCGTACCGGCTGGCCCGCGGACCGGGCGCGGCACCGGAGTCGTTGCTGGTGGCGGCGCCGGACGGCTGGCGATCCGCTGTCGCGCTGGCCGACCTGGAGTCGGCGGTGCGGCGCTGGTCCGGCGCGCTCGGCGCCCGGGTGGCCGACACCGCTCAGGCGTTGCGCAGCGGGGCGGACGGCTACGAGGCGGTCGACGAACGCGCCGCCCGCCGCCTCACCGGACTGCTCCGGTGAGCGGCGGTCCTCCCGACGCGGCGGACCTGCCGGTCGGCTACGCACAGCTCTGGCGGGCCGACCCGGGCGCCTGGTCCACCGCGGGGGCGGCGTGGCGGGGCCTCGCCGCGCCGGTACGGCAGCGTGCCGACGCGCTGACCGCCCGGATCGGCGCGCTCCGGCCCGGGTGGTCGGGCGCGGCCTCGGCGGCGGCGCAGCGGCGGATCGGGGATCTGCGCACCGGCCTCACCGACGTGCTTCCCGCCCTGGTCGAGGTCGACCAGGTGCTCGCCGAGTTCGGCGCCCGGCTGGGCGCGGCGAAGGCCCGGCTCGGCGCCGAGGTGGCCCGCGCCGAGTCCGGCGGCCTGCTCGTCGACCGCACCGGCGCGGTCCGGCCCGACCCGGCGCGGCCGGTGACGCGGACCGGGCCGGCCGTGGTCCACGCGCGAGCCGGCATCCGGGGCGCGCTGACGCTCGCCGGCGCCGCCGACCGGGAGGCGGCCGGCCGGCTGGCGGAGCTGACCACCGCCGCGGTACGCGGCTGGGTCAGCGTCCCGCCCGCGTGGCGTCCCGGGCCCGGTGCCGGGCCGGCCGAGGTGAGCCGCTGGTGGGCCGGTCTGAGCGCGGCCGAGCGGCGCTGGCTGGTGGGGCGGGAACCGGGCCGGATCGGGCGTCTCGACGGGCTTCCGGCCGCCGCCCGGGACCAGGCGAACCGGCTGCTGCTCGGCGACCGGCGGGAGCAGTTGCTCGTGCGGCGGCTCGCGCTGCGGCACCCGCTTCCGGCCGGGCCGCTGGAGGCGTCCCGGCGGGTCCGGCTCGCCGCTGTCGAGGCGGCGCTGCGCGGGCTGGACGGGCTCGGCGAGCGGCTGGCCGCGGGCGAGGCGCCCCGGGCGTACCTGCTGGGGTTGGATCCGGCCGGCGACGGCCGAGCGGTGGTGGCGCTCGGCAACCCGGACCGCGCGTCCTCGGTGCTCACCTACGTCCCGGGCATGACCTCGGACCTCGCCGACGCGCCGGCCGAACTGGGCCGGGCGGCCCGGGTGTTGCAGCGGTGCGCGGCGCTCGGGCCGGTCGAGGAGGTGGCGGCGGTGCTCTGGCTGGACTACGACGCGCCCGGTTTCCTCACCGAGGCGGCGGGCACCCGGCAGGCCGAGGACGCCGGCCCGGCGCTGCACCGGTTCCAGGAGGGGCTACGGGCCGCGCACGAGGGTCCACCGGCCCGGCAGACGGTGCTCGGGCACAGCTACGGCTCGCTCGTGGTCGGCGCCGCCGCCCGCGACCACGGGCTGGGCGCGGACGCGCTTGTCTTCGTCGGTTCGCCCGGGGTCGGCGTGGACCACGCCGCCGACCTGCGGATGCCCGCCGGTCAGGTCTGGTCGTCGACCGCGCCGGACGACGTGATCCGGCTGGCCCGCCCACCGGACGAGCTGGCCCGCCGCGCGCTGCTCGCGGGCACGCCGCTCGGCCCGGCGCTCGCCGTGCTCGACGGGCACGGCGAGCGGCTCTGGTTCGGCGCCGACCCGAGCACGCCGGGCTTCGGCGGCCGGCGCTTCCCGAGCGCGCCGCGCGGCCACACCGGCTACTGGGATGCGGACAACCCGGCGCTGGACGGCATGGCCCGGATCGTGCTGGGCCGGTGACCCGCCCGCGCCCCTCCGGCGGCCGCCCGGCGATCGGCCGAGGCCATCCGGCGGCCGGCCGCGAGGCAGGCCGGAGACGACGCGGTCCCTCCGCCCGGTGGACGGGCGGAGGGACCGTGGACGAGATCGGCTACTCGACGGTGACCGACTTGGCCAGGTTGCGGGGCTGGTCGACGTCGTGACCGCGGGCGGCGGCGATCTCGGCGGCCAGCACCTGCAACGGCACTGTGGTCACCAGCGGCGCCAGCAGCGTCGGCGTACGCGGCACGTAGATCAGGTGGTCGGCGTAGCGGACCACCGCCTGGTCGCCCTCCTCGGCGATCACGATGGTGCGGGCGCCGCGGGCGCGTACCTCCTGGATGTTGGAGACGACCTTGTCGTGCAGCATGCCCCGGCCGACCGGCGACGGCACGATGCAGATGACCGGCGTGCCCTTGTCGATGAGCGAGATCGGGCCGTGCTTCAACTCGCCGGCGGCGAAGCCCTCGGCGTGCATGTACGCCAGCTCCTTGAGCTTCAGCGCGCCTTCGAGCGCCACCGGGTAGCCCACGTGCCGGCCGATGAACAGCACGGTCGGCTCGGACTTCAGCTCACGCCCCAGCTCGCGGACCGGCTCGATCCGGTCCAGCAGCTCGCGCAGCTTGGCGGGCATCTCCTGGAGCTGGGCCACCACGGCGCCCACCTCGTCGGCGAACTTGATGCCGCGCACCTGGGCCAGGTGCAGTCCGATCAGGTAGCAGGCCACGACCTGGGTGAGGAACGCCTTGGTGGAGGCGACAGCGATCTCCGGGCCGCCGTGGGTGTAGAGCACCGCGTCGGACTCGCGCGGGATGGTGGAGCCGTTGGTGTTGCAGATGGCCAGCACGCGGGCCTTCTGCTCCTTGGCGTGGCGCAGCGCCATCAGCGTGTCCATCGTCTCGCCGGACTGCGAGATCACCACGATCAGCGTGGACCGGTCCAGCACCGGGTCGCGGTAGCGGAACTCGCTCGCCAGCTCCACCTCGCAGGGGATGCGGGTCCAGTGCTCGATCGCGTACTTGGCGACCAGGCCGGCGTGGTAGGAGGTGCCGCACGCGACGATGAAGATCTTGTCGATGTCGCGCAGGTCCTGCTCGCTGAGGCGGACCTCGTCGAGGGCGATCTCGCCGCTCTCGGTGAGCCGGCCCAGCAGCGTGTCGGCGATGGCCTGCGGCTGCTCCTCGATCTCCTTGAGCATGAACCAGTCGTAGCCACCCTTCTCGGCGGCCGACGAGTCCCAGTCGATGTGGAAGTCCTTGCCGCTGGCCGGCTGACCGTCGAAGTCGGTGATGTCGATGGTGTCCGGGGTGATCAACACGATCTGGTCCTGCCCCAGCTCGACCGCGTCCCGCGTGTGCTCGATGAACGCGGCGACGTCGCTGGCCAGGTAGTTCTCGCCGTCGCCCCGGCCCACCACCAGCGGCGAGTTGCGCCGGGCGCCGACCACCGCGCCGGGGATGCCGGCGTCGACGGCGAGCAGCGTGAACGCGCCCTCCAGGCGCGCGCAGACCACGCGCATGGCGGCGGCGAGGAGCTGCGGGCTGTCGGTCTCGCCGGCCGAGCGCAGGTCGGCCAGCGCGCGGGCGATCAGGTGCGCGGCGCACTCGGTGTCGGTGTCGCTGGCGAACTCGACACCCTCGTCCTCCAGCTCGGTGCGGAGCTTCGCGAAGTTCTCGATGATGCCGTTGTGGATCACCGCGACGCGGCCGTCCGGGGAGAGGTGCGGGTGGGCGTTGCGGTCGGTCGGGCCGCCGTGCGTGGCCCACCGGGTGTGGCCGATGCCGGTGGTGCCGTCGCCGATGCCGATCGGGCTGGCGGCGCAGTCCTCGGGGTTGCCGGCCGCCCGCTCGGAGAGGACCTTCTCCAGGTTCGCGAGCTTGCCGGCCTTCTTCTCGGTCAGCAGCTCGTCCTCGCAGACCACGGCGACACCGGCCGAGTCGTAGCCGCGGTATTCGAGACGCCGCAGTCCGTCAAGCACGATGCCGAGCGCCGGGCGCGCACCGGCGTAACCCACGATTCCACACATGGTCCGCAGCTTAACCGAGTTTCGCTCATCGTGCGTGCTCGGAAAGCCGGTTAACGATCATTGAATTTGAGCGAACCGAACGCCAGGGTTGCCATTACCGGACAAACCACCATCCAGGTTGTTCCGCCCGTCCGGACCGGTACGGGACGCGCCGCGCGGACCGCCGGCCGGGACCGCACGGCTGGCCGCCACCGCCTACATTGAGGCCGGGCGCCGTCCCCCGGGCCCACCGTTCCGCGGTCGTCCGCGCCGTACCCCTGTGAGCTGAGCCGATGTCCGAGACGACCCCCGCCCCCGAGCCGGCCTCCGGACCGAGCGACCCCGCCGCGCCGGCCACGCCGCAGCCCTCCACCTGGACGCCGCCGGACCCGTTGGCCGCCCCGCAGCCGTGGACGCCACCCGCGCCGTGGTCGCCGGCCCCGGCGCCGAGCCCCTGGGCCGCACCCGGAACTGAGAGCGCGTCCGGAACCGACCCGGCCACGTCCCCCGGCGGCACGGGCCGGCCGGTGGGCGAACCGGGGTGGGCGGCTCCGGCCGACCCGGCCGCCACGCCGCGCCCGGCCGTCCCGCCGGCCTCCGGCGATCCGCAGCCGTCGGGTGTCCCGGGCCCGCCCGGTTGGCCGTCCCAGCCCGGCACCCCGGACGCACCCGGCTTCCCGGCACAGCCGGGCTGGACACCGGGCGCCTACCCGCCCGGCCCCTACCAACCCGGTGCCTACCCGCCCGGGCCCTACCCGCCGCCGTACGCGTATCCGGGCATGCCGCCACGCCGCAGCGGAAGCGGCTGGGCGGCCGGCCTGGTGATCGGCATCGTCACCGTCCTGGCACTCATCGTCTGCGGCTGCGTGGGGCTGTCCTTCCTCGGCAGCACCCTGGACGACCGGGCGGCCTCCGGCGAGCGGTACGACGGGCCGATCTACGGTGAGCCCGACGGGTGGGCCGACGAGCCGAGCGCGCCCCCGGCGAGGCCGGCCACCACCCCGTCCGGCGGGCCCGGCCGGTTCACCGTCCGGTACGAGGTGACCGGCTCCGAGGGCGAGGCGGAGGTGCAGTTCTACGACGCGAATGGCGACTTCCACCAGCTCGACTCCGTGGACTCCCCCTGGCGGCTGAGGTTCACCACAAGCGACCGTGAGCGGGTCCAGATCGTCACAAGCGCCGGACGCGCTGGTCAGGTGACCTGCCGGATAACCATCGACGGCAAGGTCGTCTCGACGAACTCGGGAAGATGGGGCGTGGCCTGCTTCGGCTGGTGAGGACTCGGCGGCGGGCCGTAGGCTGGCCGCCGTGACGACGACCGATCCCCTGGTGGCCCGGATGCGGCCGTTCGGCACCACCGTCTTCACCGAGATGTCCGCGCTGGCCGTGCGTACCGGCGCGGTCAACCTCGGACAGGGCTTCCCGGACACCGACGGCCCGCCGGAGATGCTCGCCGCCGCGGCCGAGGCGCTGTGCACCGGCCACAACCAGTACCCGCCCGGTCCGGGGATCCCCGCGCTGCGCGCCGCCGCCGCCGAGCACCAGCGCCGGTTCTGGGGCCTGGAGTACGACCCGGACGGCGAGATCGTGGTGACGGCCGGCGCCACCGAGGCGGTCGCGGCGAGCATCCTCGCGCTCTGCGAGCCGGGTGACGAGGTGATCTGCTTCGAGCCGTACTACGACTCGTACGCCGCCTCGATCGCGCTGGCCGGGGCGGTCCGCCGCCCGGTGACGCTGCGTCCCGGCGCCGACGGCCGGTACGCGTTCGACCCGGCCGAGCTGCGCGCCGCGTTCGGGCCGCGTACCCGGATGGTGCTGCTGAACTCGCCGCACAACCCGACCGGCAAGGTCTTCACCGCCGACGAGCTGGCGGCGGTCGCCGAGCTGTGCCGGGAACACGACGTGTACGCGGTCACCGACGAGGTCTACGAGCACCTCGTCTACACCGACGCCGCCGGGCCGCACCTGCCGCTGGCCGGGTTGCCGGGCATGCGGGAGCGGACGCTGCGCATCTCCTCCGCCGGCAAGACGTTCTCCTGCACCGGCTGGAAGGTCGGTTGGGTGAGCGGGCCGGCACCGCTGGTCGCGGCGGTGCTGCGGGTGAAGCAGTTCCTCACGTTCGTCAACGCCGGCCCGCTCCAGCCGGCCGTGGCGGTGGCCCTCGGCCTGCCCGACGCCTACTTCACCGGGTTCCGGGACGACCTGCAACGCCGCCGGGACCAGCTGGTCGCCGGGCTCGCCGACGCCGGTCTCGGTGTCCTCCCGCCCGAGGGGACATACTTCGTCACCGCCGACATCGGCACGCTCGGCGGCCGGGACGGGGTGGAGTTCTGCCGGTCCCTGCCGGAGCGCTGCGGCGTGGTGGGGGTGCCGACGCAGGTCTTCTACGACGACGTGGAGGCGGGCCGCCGGCTCGTCCGGTTCGCGTTCTGCAAGCGGCCGGAGGTGCTCGCCGAGGCGGTGACCCGGCTGCGCCGGCTCCGGGAGGACGGATGAGCGACGGACACGCCGAACGGCTGCGGCGGCTCGCCGCCCAGCGCGGCTGCGACACGATGCTCTCCGGCGTACGCCCGACGTCGGTGCGGGAGCAGCTCGCCGCGCTCGGCGCGGTGGCCGGTGACGACCTGCCCGACCTCTACGGCGAGGGCGGGCCGGTGGCGGAGCTGGAGCTGCGCGTCGCCGAGCTGCTCGGCGCGGAGGCCGCCGTGTTCTTCCCCTCCGGCACGATGGCGCAGCAGGTGGCGATGCGGCACGGGGCGGAGCTGACCGGCCGGGCCGGGGTCGGGCTGCACCCGCTCAGCCACCCGCTGGTGCACGAACGCGACGCGTGCGCGCTGCTCGCCGACGTACGCGCGGTGTCGACCACGGCCGCCCCGCGTAACCCGACGGCCGCCGAGGTCGCCGCGCTCGACGAGCCGATCGGCACGCTCTTCCTGGAGCTGCCGTTGCGGGACGCCGGGTTCGTGCTGCCGACCTGGGACGAGCTGGTCGCCGTGGTCGCGGCGGCCCGGGCCCGGGGCGCCCGGGTGCACTTCGACGGCGCCCGGCTCTGGGAGTCGACCGTCCACCTCGGCTACTCGACGGCCGAGATCGCGGCGCTGGCCGACAGCACGTACGTCTCGTTCTACAAGTCGCTCGGCGGCCACTCCGGGGCGGCGCTGGCCGGGGACGCGGAGTTGGCCCACTACGCGCGCGCCTGGCGGCACCGCTACGGCGGCACGCTGTTCCAGCAGTGGCCGGCGGCCCTGGCCGCGCTCGCCGGGCTGGCCCGGGAGCTGCCGCAGCTGCCCGGGCACGTGGGGCACGCGAAGGTGGTGGCCGAGGCGTTGGCCGCCCTGCCCGGCGCCCGGGTCCACCCGACGCCGCCGCACACCCACCAGTTCCGGTTCTGGCTGCCGTACCCGGCGGCGGCGCTGAACGCGGCGAACCTCGCCCTGGCCGAGGAGGAGCGGGCGTGGTTCGTCGGCGGCTGGCGGGACACCGAGGTGCCCGGGCTGGCGCTGGCCGAGGTGACGGTGACCGGCCCGGCGCGGGAGTTGGACCCCGACGGGATCCTCGACCTGGGCGGCCGTTTCCTCCGCCGGGTCGGCTCCGACTGACCTCGGCCTGACGGCCCGCGGAGCGCCGCGGGCCGGACGGTCAGCCGGCGGAACGCGCCGGGCCGGGGTCCGCGGCCGGCGTCGCCGGGTGCGACCGGTCGCTCGCCAGCGCCCGGAGCGCGGCGCCCCCGTCGGCGAGCAGCGCCGCCTCGGCGTCGTCGACGAAGGCGAGATCCGCCTCGACGTGCCGGACGGCGGCGGAGAGCAGCAGCCGGACCACCGAGTCCTCGGAACGGCGGCGCAGCGTGTCGAGGTTGCGCAACTCCCGCAGCAGGTGGGCGCGTTGGTTGGCGAGCACGGTCCGGACGACCGCGGCCTCGCCGGTCCGGGCCGCCGCGGTGACCTTCAGGAAGAAGTCGTCCCGGAAGCCGCCGCTGCGCGGGCTGGGTTCGGCGAGCCAGCGGTCCAGCTCGGTGCGGCCGGCCGGCGTGATCTCGTAGACCACCCGGTCGGGCTTCACCGGCTGGGCGTGCCGCTCGGCGACGACCTGCCCGTCCCGGGACAGCCGGTCGAGGATCTGGTAGAGGTGCCCGATGTTGAGCGGACCCCACTGTGGACCGACGGCCGCCTCGAAGGCGCCCTTGAGCTCGTAGCCGTAGCTGGGACCACGGGCGAGCAGGGCCAGGACCGCGTGCTGGATCGCCACCGTCTCCTCCGATCCGGTTCCGGACAGGCACCCGTGCGGGGCCTTGCATTGTCACAATGTATCGCGCACAGTGTGGTCAGCACACGGGGAGGCGCGACATGTTCCACGTCATCTGGGGGCAGCTTCGTGGCCGTGCGGGACGGTCGGTGGCGCTGCTGGCCGGCGTGCTGGTGGCCACCACCGGCTTCGTCGTCCTGACCGGCGCCACCACCACCTCGCGGCTGGCCGTCACCGGCGCCGTGGAGCGCGACACCCGCGCCGCCTACGACATCCTGGTCCGTCCGCAGGGGACGCGCACGCCCCTGGAGGCCGCGCGCGGACTGGTGCGGCCCAACTACCTCTCCGACACCTACGGCGGCATCACCACGGCGCAGTACGAACAGGTCAGAGCGGTCGCCGGAGTGGACGTGGCCGCCCCCATCGCGATGATCGGTTACTCGACCTCGGCGGTGCCGCTGCGGCTGGACCTCACCGCGGCGGTCGACCGGTCCCTCGACCGGCAGGTGATCCGGGTCGAGCCCACCTACCTGGCCGAGCGCGGCCTGTCCACCGCGCCGGGCAAGCCGCGGTACGTGTACGTGACCACACACCCCCTCATCCATCCGATGGTCGATCCGGAGCACCTGGACGAGCTTCGCTACACCGACGGCCGGCGCTACCCGGTGGACGAGGTCTGCGGATCGGTCGCGCGGGAAGTGCAGCCGGACGGCAGCAGCCGGCCGATCTGCGACCCGCAGCGCGGCGCCCTGATCGGCAACCGTGGCGCGCTCTCCGAGCGGGACAACTGGTGGATCGTCCCGGTCCGGCTGCTGCCGGACGGCCGCTTCGAGGCGGAGAACCGCGTGCTCGCGGAGAACGGCGACGCCGCGACGGCGATCTCCGACCGGCTGACGCTGACCGAGCCGGTCACCGTGCCGTTCCTGCTCGCCGCCGTGGACCCGGACGCGGAACAGCGCCTCGTCGGCCTCGCCGGCGCCGTGACGACGGGCCGCCCCCTGCGGGCCGGCGACGCGGTGGACGAGAAGCTGCTCGGCACCGCGCTCAACCGGTCGGTTCCGGTGCTGGCCACCAGCCGCCCCTATCTCGACAGCGAACTGCGAGCCACGCTCACCCGGCTGCCCGCCGCCCGCCCGGCCGGAATGCCGGCCGTCGACCTGGAGCAGGGGCTCCGGCGGGCAACCGGCACACCGGCGGGGGTGGCCCGGGCGAACCTGGCGGACGCCTACCGCAGCCGCCTCGCGGCGGGAGTCTCCGACCAGGGTGGCTGTTGTCGCGGGCAGCTCCAGACCATCACGCAACCCGGCCCCGTGGCCTACGAGGAGCGACCCGGCGGCGAGCTGCGCGCCACCGGAGTGCCACCGGCCGCACCCGAGGTCTTCGGCGACGTTCGCGAATTCAGCTGGCTGCCCCGCCCCTGGCTCACCGAGGACGTCGGGGCGCGGACCCTGCGCCGGCTTCCCCTGCCCGGCGGCGGCGCGGTCACCCCGTTCCGCCAGTGGCGGGCGGTCGGCGTGTTCGACCCGGAGAAGCTCACCGGCTTCAGCGACGTCGGCACGGTGCCGCTGGAGACGTACGAGGCGCCGGTGGCCGGGGGCGCCGACAACCGCAGCCGGGCCGCACTGGGCGACCGGCCGCTGGAGCCGAGTGGCAACCCGGCCGGCTACCTGTCCGCGCCGCCGTTGCTGCTGACCAATCTCACCAGCGCGCGCCAGCTGCTGGACGGCGCCGGCACGACGCAGCGCACCGCGCCGATCAGCGCGATCCGGGTCCGGGTCGCCGACGTGCACGGCTACAGCGAGCGCTCCGCCGAACGGGTCCGGCTGATCGCCGAGCGGATCACCCAGGCCACCGGCCTCGACGTCGACATCACGCTCGGGTCCTCGCCCGCGCCGCAGACCGTGGAACTGCCGGCCGGCGCGTTCGGCCGCCCCGCCCTGAGCCTGACCGAACGCTGGTCGGCGCTCGGGGTCGCCTCCGTGATCACCGAGGCGGTGGACCGCAAGAGCGCCGCGCTCTTCGTCCTGGTGCTGGTGGTCTGCGTGCTCTTCCTCGGCAACGCGGTCTCCGCCGCGGTCCGGGACCGGCGCCCCGAGCTGGCGGTGCTCGCCTGCCTGGGCTGGCCCGCCCATCGGATCGGCGCGCTGGTCCTCGGCGAGGTCGCCGCGCTGGGTCTCGCCGCCGGTCTCCTCTCCGTCGGCCTGGCGCTTCCGCTCGGCGCGGCCCTGGACATCGGCGTCGACTGGCGGCGGGCGCTGGTCGCCGTACCGGTGGCCCTGCTGCTGGCGCTGGTCGCCGGCGTGGCGCCGGCGCTGCGAGCCGCGCGCGCCCACCCGGCCGCCGCGTTGCGCCCGCCGGTCGCCGGTGCCCGTGGGGTACGCCAACCCCGGACCCTGCCCGGCCTGGCGCTGGTGAACCTGATGCGGAGCCCCGGCCGCACCATGCTGGGCGCGGGCGCGCTGGCCATCGGGGTGGCCGCGCTGACCCTGGTCGCCGCCACCACGTACGCGTTCCGGGGTGCGATCGTGGGCAGCCTGCTCGGTGACACGGTGTCGCTCAGCGTGCGAGGCGCGGACGCCCTCGCGGCGGTGGCCACCGTGCTCCTCGGGGCCGCCGCCGTGGCCGACGTGCTCTACCTGAACATCCGCGACCGGGCCGCCGAACTCGCCACGCTGCGGGCGACCGGTTGGACCGACGCGGCGCTGGGCCGCCTGGTCGGCTACGAGGGCTTCGTCATCGGCACGCTCGGCGCGGTCGGCGGCGCCACCCTCGGGCTCGGCGGGGCGGCCCTGGTGGTCGGCCAGGTGCCGACCGGCCTGGTGACCGTGGCGGCGCTGGTCGCCTCGGCCGGTGTGCTGGTCACCTGCCTGGCGGCGCTCGTCCCGGCCGCGCTGCTGCGCCGCCTACCCACCGCACGACTGCTGGCAGAGGAGTGACCATGGACCCGACGACGGGCAGTACGGTACGCATCGCCGGGCTGGTCCGGCAGTTCCGCAGCGGTCCCGAGCGGCTCACCGCCGTCGACGACGTGTCGCTGGAGATCGCGGCGGGGTCGGTGGTGGCGCTGACCGGCCCGAGCGGCTCGGGCAAGTCCACGCTGCTGCACCTGATCGGTGCGATCGAGCAGGCCGACCGGGGCGCGGTGACCGTGGACGACGTGGAGGTCACCGCGCTGCGCCGGGCGGCCCTGGCCCGCTACCGGCAGCGGGTCGGTTTCGTCTTCCAGCGCTACCACCTGCTGCCGGCGCTCACCGTGCTGGACAACGTGATCGCGCCGGTGCTGCCGCGCCGGGGCCGGGCCGACCACGCGGCCCGTGCCCGCGAACTGCTGGACGCGGTGGGCCTCGCCGGCCGGGAACGGGCCCTGCCGGCGGAGCTCTCCGGCGGCCAGCAGCAGCGGGTGGCGATCGCCCGGGCGTTGATGGGCGAGCCCCGGCTGCTGCTGGCCGACGAGCCGACCGGCAACCTGGACTCGACCACCGGTGGCCAGATCCTGGACCTGCTGCTCGACCTGCGCGACCGGCACGGGATGACGATCCTGCTCGCGACCCACGAGCCGGCGATCGCCGCCCGCTGCGACCGCCTGGTCCGGCTCGGTGACGGACGGGTCGTCGAGGACGTGGACCTGACCGACGGGGAGGATCCGGCCGACACGTTCGACCGTGCCTCCCGACTGCGTCTCTGACCGAGGGAGCACGCGTGTTCCGATTCGTCTGGCGACAGCTCCGTGGGCGTGCGGGCCGTTCGGTGGCACTGCTGACCGGCGTCCTGGTGGCCACCACCGGTTTCGTCGTCCTCACCGGGGCGACCACCACCTCGCGGCTCGCCGTGATCGGCAGCCTCGAACGGCACACCCGCGCGTCCTACGACATTCTCGTGCGTCCCGCGGGCAGCCGCACCCCGCTGGAGGCGCAGCGCGGGCTGGTCCGTCCCAACTACCTGTCCGGCCTCTTCGGCGGCATCACCACGGCCCAGTACGACCAGGTGAAGGCGCTTCCCGGGATCGAGGTGGCCGCGCCCATCGCGATGCTCGGGCACGCCGACCAGATCATCAGCGGCTCACTCGACCTCACCGGGGCGGTCGACCCGTCCCTGGACCGGCAGGTCATCCGAATCGACCTGACCTTCGACACGGACCGTGGCCGGTCGGTCGGGCGGGCCGTACCCCGATACCTCTACCTCACGAAGCACCCGTTGATCCGTCCGGACTTCTCCGGGCCGCCCGGCCGCAAGCTCCGGTACACCGACGGCAGCGAGCACCCCGTCGACGCCTGCGGCCGGGAGTTCGCGGTCCCGTACGAGGTCCAACCGGACGGGCGCTCACTGCCGGTCTGCGACCCGCTGGCGGTGGCGACCGACGGCGCGGCCGGATCGACCATGTCCGAACTCGACATGACCTCGCTCAGCGCGGCCCACCTGCGACCGGACGGGCGGTTCGAGTTCGGCCCGGCCCGCCGGGGGATGCCACCGGCGCCCACCGACCGGCTGCTGCTCCCGGTGGGGGTCAGTGTCGCGCTGCTGCTCGCCGCCGTCGACCCGGTGGCCGAGGACCGGCTGGTCGGACTGAACGGGGCGATCCAGGACGGCATCCCACTGCCGGCGGACCGCCGGCCGGCCCGGGTGGACTATTCCTCGTGGGGTCAGGCCACCGAGTTCCCGGTCCTGGCCACGAGCCGCCCGTTCGTCGACGGGTCGGTCACGGCGACGTACCGCCAGCTCGTGCCCTCCGGGATAGCCGGCCTGCCGGCCGCCACGGTCGGCGCGGCCCTGGCCACGCTCCCCGGCACGGCCGCCGGCGGCGGGCGGGAGGACTTCGCCGACCGCTACCTCGGGGACATCCGGAACCTGATCGAGCGTCCCGGGGAGTGCTGCGGCGGCGTGCTCGACCTCGTGTTGCAGGCGGGCCCGGTCGACTACGACGAGGGACCGGACGGCGTCCTGCGGCCGCGGACGGTCACTGTCGACCCGTCGGTCTACGGCTCCGAGTTCGTGATCCGGCGGCAGCGGTCCTGGCTCGCCGACGACCGGTCGTTCCGGCTGCTCAACCAGGTGCCGACGAGCATCGGCGATGAGGCCCTCTCCCACAGCTGGCGTCCGGTCGGCACGTTCGACCCGCTCCGGTTGACCGGATTCGACGACCTGTCCCGGGTGCCGCTGGAGACCTACGAGCCACCGACCGTCGAGGGCGCCGACGACCGCACTCGGCAGGCGCTGGGTGACCGGCCGCTGCTGCCCAACGGCAGCCCCGGCGGCTACCTCTCCGCACCGCCGCTGCTGCTCACCAACCTGGCCAGCGTGCCGGACCTGCTGGTCGGCGCTCCCGCCCGGCAGCGCAAGGCGCCGATCAGCGCGATCCGGGTGAGGGTGGCCGACGTGGACGGCTACAACGAGCGCTCGGCCGAGCGGGTCCGCCTGATCGCCGAACGGATCGCCACCACCACCGGCCTCGACGTGGACATCACCCTCGGGTCCTCGCCCGCGCCGCAGACCGTGGACCTGCCCGCCGGCGCCTTCGGCCGCCCCGACCTGCGGCTGACCGAGAACTGGTCCGCCCTCGGCGTCGCCTCGGTCATCACGAAGGCCGTCGACCGCAAGAGCGCCGTGCTGTTCGCGCTGGTCCTCGTGGTCTGCGCGCTGTTCCTCGGCAACGCCGTCACCGCCGCCGTCCGCGACCGCCGCGCCGAACTCGCCGTCCTGGCCTGTCTCGGCTGGTCGGCACGCCGCATCGGCGCGCTCGTCCTCGGCGAGGTCGCCACGCTCGGCCTGGCCGCCGGGCTGCTCGGCGTCGGCCTCGCCGTCCCCCTCGGTCGCGCCCTCGGCATCGACGTCGAGTGGGACCGCGCGCTGCTCGCCGTGCCGGTGGCGCTGCTCCTGGCCCTGGTCGCGGGTCTGACACCCGCGCTGCGGGCCGCCCGCGCCCACCCCGCCGCCGCGTTGCGCCCGCCGGTGGCCGCCGCCCTCCGCGCCCACCGCACCCGGACCGTCGCCGGAATGGCAGTGGTCAACCTGGCCCGCGTCCCCGCGCGCACGGTGCTCGGTGCCGCCGCCCTCGCCATCGGCGTCGCCTCACTCACGGTGGTCGGCGCCGTCGCCTACGCCTTCCGCGGCGCGATCGTCGGCAGCCTGCTGGGCGACACGGTGTCGCTGGACGTACGCGGCGCGGACACCCTCGCCGCCGTGGCCACGGTGCTCCTCGGCGCGGCCGCCGTCGCGGACGTGCTCTACCTGGACGTCCGGGACCGCGCCACCGAACTGGCCGCCCTCCAGGCCACCGGCTGGACCGACGGCGCGCTCACCCGTCTCGTCGGCTACCAGGCCCTGTTCCTCGGCGGCCTCGGCGCGCTCAGCGGCGCCGGCCTCGGGCTCGGCGGCGCCGCCTGGCTCGTCGGTGACCTGCCTGCGGCGCTGGTCACCACCGCCGCCCTGGCCGCCCTGGCCGGTGTGCTGGTCACCTGCCTGGCCGCGCTCGTTCCCGCCTACCTGCTGCGCCGCCTACCCACCGCGCGGCTCCTCGCCCAGGAATGACGGCGGCCGCGCGGCCAGGCGCCCAGGAACGACGCCGGCTGCGCGGCCGCTCGGGCCGGATCCGGTCAGGCGACCGGGCTGGCGGTGCGGACCTGCTCGGCGATGCGCTCGGCGACCGCACGGGCGGTGGCCTCGGTGGCTGCCTCCACCATGACCCGCACCAGCGGCTCGGTGCCGGAGGGGCGGAGCAGCACCCGGCCGGTCTCGCCCAGCTCGGACTCGGCCCGCTCGACCTCGGCGCGGACCGCCGGCGCGGCGGCGCCCACGGTACGGTCGCCGACCGACACGTTGATCAGCACCTGGGGCAGCTTGGTGACCACGGACGCCAGCTCGGCCAGGGACGTGCCGGTGGCGGCCATCCGCGCCATCAGGTGCAGGCCGGTCAGCACGCCGTCGCCGGTGGTGGCGTACGCGGGCAGCACGATGTGGCCGCTCTGCTCGCCGCCGAGCGCCAGGCCGGAGGCGCGCAGCTCCTCCAGCACGTACCGGTCGCCGACCTTGGTCTCGACCAGCCGGATGCCGTGCTCGGACATGGCCAGCCGGAGACCGAGGTTGCTCATCACGGTGGCGACCAGGGTGTCCTGGGTCAGCTCGCCGGCGTCCCGCATGGCCAGCGCGAGGATCGCCATGACCTGGTCGCCGTCGACCTCGTCGCCGTCGGCGGTGACCGCGACGCAGCGGTCGGCGTCGCCGTCGTGGGCGATGCCGAGGTGGGCGCCGTGCTCGACCACGGCGGCGCGCAGCGCGTCGATGTGGTTGGAGCCGCACTCGTCGTTGATGTTGAGCCCGTCCGGCTCGGCGTGGATGGCGATCACCTCGGCGCCGGCCTCCCGGTAGGCGACCGGTGCGACGTCGGCCGCCGCGCCGTTGGCGCAGTCGACCACGACCTTGATCCCGTCGAGGCGGTGCGGCACGGTGCCGACCAGGTGCTGCACGTAGTGGTCGGCGCCGTCGAGCAGGTCGTGCACCCGGCCCACGCCGGCGCCGATCGGGCGCTTCCAGGCGGTGGTGGCGTTGGCCTTCACCGCCTCCTCGATCCGCATCTCGATCTCGTCGGGCAGCTTGTGCCCACCGGCGGCGAAGAGCTTGATGCCGTTGTCCGGCATCGGGTTGTGCGAGGCGGAGAGCATCACGCCCAGGTCGGCCTTGGCCTCGGCGGTGAGGAACGCCACCGCCGGGGTGGGCAGCACGCCGACCCGGACCACGTTGGCGCCGGCGCTGGTGAGCCCGGCGACCACCGCCGCCTCCAGCATCTCGCCGCTGGCCCGGGTGTCCCGGCCGACCACCGCGAGCGGCGGATGGCTCTTGTCGGTCTCGGCCAGCGTGTGGGCCGCGGCCACCGCGACCGCCAGCGCCAACTCCGGGGTGAGATCCGCGTTCGCCCGCCCGCGTACGCCGTCCGTGCCGAACAACCGGCCCATACCCGCCAACCTCCGTGGAACTGCCGTTGAGAGGAGAAACGCGGAACGGCCGGTCCGCCTCCCGGTAGGGGAAGCGAACCGGCCGTCCGTCAGAAGTACAAGACGCTTGTGGTGATCAGCGCTTCGAGTACTGGGGAGCCTTGCGGGCCTTCTTGAGGCCGTACTTCTTGCTCTCCTTGACCCGGGCGTCACGGGTCAGGAAGCCGGCCTTCTTCAGGGCCGGGCGGTCGTCGGGCTCGCTGACGATCAGCGCCCGGGCGATGGCGAGCCGCAGCGCGCCGGCCTGGCCGGTGGTGCCGCCGCCACGCAGGTTGGCGATCACGTCGAACGCCTCGGGCTTCTCGGCGGTGACCAGCGGGTCCTTGATGAGCTGCTGGTGCACCTTGCTCGGGAAGTAGGCCTCGAGGTCACGGCCGTTGCAGGTGATCTTGCCGGTGCCCGGGACGATCCGGACCCGGACGATGGCTTCCTTGCGCCGGCCCACGGTCTGGATCGGGCGGTCACCACGGGGCGCGCGCGCGACGGGCGCCGGCGCCTCGGTGGCCTCGGGGGCGACCTCGGTGGCGGTGATGTCGGTCATGCTGCTTCCTTCGCCCGCGCTCACTGCGCGATCTGCTTGATCTCGAACGGCACCGGCTGCTGCGCGGTGTGCGGGTGCTCGGCACCGGCGTAGACCTTCAGCTTCTTGAGAATCTGACGGCCCAGCTTGTTGTGCGGGAGCATGCCCTTCACGGCCAGCTCGATGGCCCGCTCGGGCCGCTTGGTCAGCAGCTCGTCGTAGCCGACCCGCTTCAGACCACCCGGGTAACCGGAGTGGCGGTAAGCGACCTTGGTCTGGCGCTTGTTGCCGGTCAGCGCGACCTTGCCCGCGTTCACGATGACGACGAAGTCGCCCGTGTCGACGTGCGGCGCGAAAGTCGGCTTGTGCTTGCCACGCAGGAGCGTGGCGGCGTGGGTCGCCAGGCGGCCCAGCACGACATCAGAGGCGTCGATGACGTGCCACTGACGCTCGATCTCACCCGGCTTCGGGCTGTACGTACGCACAGGTCTACCTTGTCTCGTCGTCGGTCTGGGGTCGCGCGCCGAGGTGACCAGGAGTTCCCAGCCGGACCAGCGCGCACGAACGACCAAGCGTACCTGATGCGGCACGCCTAAGAATGTCGTACAACAGCAGGCAACGATACCCGGCCGCCCGGCGGCAGGTCAAAACGGGGTCGCACCACGCGTGGCCTGCGGGTTCGCCATGGTGCAGGTCACACGCCGGCCAGCGTACGCGGCCCGGGACGCAGGTAGACCACCCAGGTCACCAGAAAGCAGAGCGCGTACCAGCCGATGAAGGCCAGGTAGGCGGCGTCCGCCGTGCCGGAGGCCAGGAACGACTGCCGGAACGCCACGTTCACCAGCACCCCGCCCGAGGCGCCGACCGCCCCGGCGATGCCGATCACCGCGCCGGCCAGCCGCCGGGCCCGCCGCTGCGCCGCCTCCGGGTCGCCGGTCAGCTCGCTCTCCGCGACGGCCCGGGCCCGGAAGATCGCCGGGATCATCTTGTACGTCGAGCCGTTGCCGATGCCGGAGAAGACGAACAGCGCCATGAACCCGGCCAGGTAGAGCGGGAACGACCGCTCCCGGGCGGCGTACAGCACCAGCCCGGCCCCGGCCGCCATCGCCACGAAGTTCCAGAACGTCACCCGCGCCCCGCCCAGCCGATCGGCGAGCTGACCGCCCACCGGCCGGATCAGCGACCCGATCAGCGGGCCGAGGAAGGTCAGCCAGGCCGCGTCGACGGGCGTCGGGAACCGGTCGTGGAACTGGAGCTGGAGCACCTGGCCGAAGGCGAACCCGAAGCCGATGAACGAGCCGAACGTGCCCACGTACAGCAGCGACATCACCCAGGTGTGCGGGTCGCGGGCCGCCGCGCGCAGCGCGCCCGGCTCGTTGCGCGCCCCCGGCACGTTGTCCAGCCAGCGGGCCGCGGCCAGCGCGGCCAGCACGATCAGCGGCAGGTAGACCGCCGGCACGAGCCGGGGGTACGCGGCGCCGGCGGTCGCCAGCACCGCCAGCCCCACGAGTTGCACGGCCGGTACGCCCAGGTTGCCGCCGCCGGCGTTGAGCCCCAGCGCCCGGCCCTTGAGCCGCTCCGGGAAGAACAGGTTGATGTTCGCCATCGACGAGGCGAAGTTGCCGCCGCCGACGCCGGACAGGCAGGCGAGCACCATCAGCGTGGCGTACGACACCCCGGGCTCGATCAGCACGGCCATCGGCACCGCCGGCACGAGCAGCAGCAGGGCGCTCACGACCGTCCAGTTCCGGCCGCCGAAGCGGGCCACTGCCAGCGTGTACGGCAGTCGCAGCACCGCACCCAGCGCGGCCGGTACGGCGGTGAGCAGGAACTTCCCGGCCGGGTCGATGCCGTACTCCGGGCCCAGGAACAGCACCGTGACGGACCAGAGGCTCCACACGGAGAAGCCGACGTGCTCGGCGAAGATCGAGACGTACAGGTTGCGCCGGGCCACCCGGGCGCCGCCGGCCGCCCAGAACGCCGGATCCTCCGGCCGCCATTCGGTGAGCCGGCCGGTGGTGGTGGCCGGCGGCGTCGTGGGTGCGGAAGCGAGCGTGCTCACTGACGGACTCCTCCTCGTCGATGACGAGGCGACGCTCTCAGCCCGTGGTTTCCCCGGCGTGCCCCGCACGCGTCGGACCGGCAACGGAGATCGCACGGCCGCCGGACGGCGCCGGTGAGACGGTCACAGCTCCTGGAGGATCCGCAGCGCCCGGCCGACCCGCTGCATGGTCTCGGTGTCGGCCACGTCCACGCACTCGGTGAACCACTTCTTCATCGGCGAGGAGATCCGGTCGGGCATCACCACGTACGCGCCCATCGGCACGGCCAGCGGCGAGTCGCGCAGCAGCGACTCCTCGACCACCTCGGCCACGATCACGATGGGTACCGCCGTGGCGTTGTAGACGTCGGAGCTGATCACCAGACCGAACCGCTCCCGGGCGCCGGAGATGCGCCAGACCTCGCCCCTACGCAGCACGTGGACGCCCGCCGAACAGGGCGTCGTCGACGAGCACGGCCTCCTGGGCGTCGGCCAGGGCGGCGGATTCCAGGTCCAGGCCGGCCCGGCCGACCGCGTCGGCGTGCGCGGTGAACACCTCGCGCAGCGCCTTCTCCCGGGCGGCCTGGTCCATCCAGGCGGAGAGGGAGAGCCCTTCCCGCTTGGCGAACCGGCGCGCCTCCTCGATCGTCTCGTCGGAGAACGACAGTGTCACCTTGGCGGTCATGCCAGGAAGACTACCCATCGGTATGACCACCAGTCATCCTCGTCCCCGCGGATCGCGGAATCGGGCACGGCGTCTCAGGGACGCCTGCCGCCGAAGACCGCGAAGCGCCACTCCTTGAAGAAGCAGTCCACGTCCACCAGTCCCGCCTCCGTCAGCCACCGGCACTGCTCGGCCACCGGGGCCGGCCGGTCGTGCCGCATCCGCTCCCGGGCGGCGGCGATCTCCTCGGTATCGGAGCCCAGCTCGGTGATCCGTGCCGTCCACACCTCGTCGTAGCGGCGGTCCAGCGCCGGGGTCGGCCCGGCCACCTGCTCGGCGTTGACGAACACCCCGCCGGGGACCAGCGCGTCGGCGGCCCGCCGGTACAGCGCCCGCTTGCCGGAGTCGTCGAGGTGGTGGATGGCCAGCGCGGACACCACCGCGTCGTACCGGCCGGCGGGCAGCGGGCCGACCAGGTCGGCGTGGACCGTACGGTGCGGCACGCCACGTTCTTCCAGGTGCCCGGCGGCCACCGCCAGCATGCCGGGGGCGCCGTCCACGAGCGTCAGGCGGACGCCGGGGACCGCCGCGGCGACCAGCAGGGACAGCAGGCCGGTGCCCGCGCCCAGGTCCAGCACCTCGGGGGTACGCCCGGCGGCGAGCGCGGCGCGCAGCGGGGGCACGGCCACCTCGACAGCGGTGCCGTAGAAGGCGTTGAAGCAGGGCACCAGCCGGCGCCGGGCCTGGTCGTAGCTGCCGGCCACCGCGTCGAAAGCGTCCGCCACGCCCATCGCAGTCTCCCGTTATTTGAGACAGATTTCCCATATTGTAAACCTCGCGGAGAGCCACGTCACCTCCGTGCGGTGTGAAGCGCTCGTGACAGGACCGAAACAGAGCAGACCCGGACCGGAAACCGCCCGACGGCACGCTTTTCCGACATGACAGACGGTGCACGCACGGCGACGCGAACGGAGTCAGGCCCCGTCGAGGCCGCCACGCACTGCCCGTACTGCGCCTTGCAGTGCGGCATGGTGCTGCGCGCCACCGGCGACGGTGTCGAGGTCGCCGCCCGCGACTTCCCCACCAACCGGGGCGGGCTGTGCCAGAAGGGCTGGACCGCCGCCGACCTGCTCGACCACCCGGACCGGCTCACCACCCCGCTGCTGCGCGACCGGCCCGGCGGCGAGCTGCGGCCGGCAACCTGGGACGAGGCGCTCGGCCGCGTCGCCGCCGGGGTTCAGGACGTGCAGCACCGCCACGGGCCGGACGCGGTGGCCGTCTTCGGCGGCGGCGGGCTCACCAACGAGAAGGCGTACGCGCTCGGCCGCTTCGCCCGGGTGACGCTGCGGACCCGGCACATCGACTACAACGGGCGCTGGTGCATGTCGTCGGCCGCCGCGGCCGGGAACCGGGCGTTCGGGATCGACCGGGGACTGCCGTTCCCGCTCGCCGACCTCGGCCGCGCGGACACGCTGCTGCTGGTCGGCGCGAACCCGGCCGAGACCATGCCACCGCTGATGCGGCACGTCGCCGAACTGCGGGACCGCGGCGGCCGGCTGATCGTGGCCGACCCGCGCGCCACCGCCACCGCCCGCCAGGCCGACCTGCACCTGCAACCCCTGCCCGGCACCGACCTCGCGGTGGCGAACGCGCTGCTGCACATCGCGCTCACCGAGGGCTGGCTGGACCGGGCGTACGTCGCGGAGCGGACCACCGGCTTCGACGAGGTCCGGCGGACGGTGGCCGGCTACTGGCCGGCGGAGGTGGAACGACTATCCGGCGTGCCGGTGGCCGACCTGTACGCGACTGCCCGCGCGCTGGCCACAGTGGACCGGGCGGTCGTCCTCACCGCGCGGGGCGCCGAGCAGCACGCCAAGGGGGTCGACACGGTCACCGCCTTCATCAACCTGGCGCTCGCCCTGGGCCTGCCCGGTCGTCCCGGTTCCGGCTACGGCTGCCTGACCGGGCAGGGCAACGGGCAGGGCGGCCGGGAGCACGGGCAGAAGGCCGACCAGCTCCCCGGCTACCGGCGTATCGACGACCCGGCGGCCCGGGAGCACGTGGCCGGGGTGTGGGGCGTCGACCCGGACACGCTGCCCGGGCCGGGGGTTCCGGCGTACCAGCTCCTCGACGCGCTCGGTACGCCGTCCGGCGCGCGGGCGCTGCTGGTGTTCGGTTCCAACCCGGTCGTGTCCGCGCCCCGCGCGGCGCGGGTCGAGTCCCGGCTGCGCGCCCTGGACCTGCTCGTGGTCGCGGACTTCGTCCGCTCCGAGACGGCCGAGCTGGCCGACGTGGTGCTGCCGGTCGCCCAGTGGGCCGAGGAGGACGGGACGATGACCAATCTGGAGGGCCGGGTGCTGCGCCGCCGGGCGCTGCGCGAACCACCTGCCGGAGTCCGTACCGAGCTGGAGATCCTCGCCGCGCTCGCCGGACGGCTGACCGGCGGGACGCCGCTGCCGGCCGACCCGCGCGAGGTCTTCGCGGAGCTGGGCCGGGCCTCGGCCGGCGGGCCGGCCGACTACGCCGGGATCACCTGGGACCGGATCGACGCCGACACCGGCGTTTTCTGGCCCTGCCCGGACCGGGACGGCCCGGACACGCCCCGGCTGTTCGCCGACCGCTTCCCCACCCCGGACGGCCGGGCCCGGTTCCACGCCGTGACCCACCGGCCGGCCGCCGAGCCGGTGTGCGCCGACTACCCGCTGCACTTCACCACCGGCCGGGTGCTCGCGCAGTACCAGTCCGGCGCGCAGACCCGGCGGGTGGCCGCGCTGCGCCGCGCCGCGCCGGGCGGCTTCGTCGAGCTGCATCCCGACCTGGCGGCACGGATCGGCGTGACCGAGGGGGCACCGGTACGCGTGGTCTCCCGCCGGGGTGAGCTGCGCGCACCGGCCCGGCTCAGCACGGCGATCCGGCCGGACACCGTCTTCGCGCCGTTCCACTGGCCCGGCGCGCAACGCGCCAACTCGGTCACCAACGACGCTCTCGACCCGGTCTCCGGGATGCCCGAGTTCAAGATCTGCGCGGTCCGGGTGGAGCCGGCATGAACGAACGCATAGTCGTCGTCGGCTACGGCATGGCCGGCGCCCGGCTCGCCGCCGAGCTGCACGCGCGCGGCGGGGACCGGCGGATCACAGTGCTCGGGGCGGAGCCGCACCGCGCGTACAACCGGATCATGCTCTCCACGCTGCTCGCCGGACGCATCGGCGAGCCGGACGTGGAGCTGGTCGAAGCCGTCGGGCCGGGGGTCGAGGTCCGCACCGGCGCGGCGGTCACCGCCGTGGACCGGGCCGCCCGGGAGGTGGTCACCGACGACGGCGGCCGGCACGGGTACGACCACCTGGTGCTCGCCACCGGCAGCCGGGCCGTGGTGCCGCCGCTGCCGGGCCTCGCCCCGCTGCCCGAGCGGGTCGTCCCGTTCCGCACGCTCGGCGACTGCCGGCGGATCCTCGCCGCCGCCGAGGGCGCGCGGCGCGTGATCGTGCTCGGCGGCGGGCTGCTGGGTCTGGAGGCGGCCCGTGGGCTGGCCGCCCGGGGCCTCGACGTGACTGTGGTCCACCCGGTCGGGCACCTGATGGAACGCCAGCTCGACCCGCCGGCCGGCGCGGTCCTCGCGGGCACGCTCGCCGGCCTGGGCGTCCGGTCCCGGCTCGGGGTGCCGGCGACCGCCGTGACCGCCGGCGCCGACGGCGTCCGCCTGCACCTGGGCGACGACGAGACGCTCGCCGCCGACCTGCTGGTGCTCTGCTGCGGGGTGCGCCCCGACACCGCGCTCGCCGTGGCGGCCGGGCTCGCCGTCGAGCGGGGCGTGGTGGTGGACGACCGGATGCGGACGAGCGATCGGCGGATCTCGGCGATCGGCGACTGCGCACAGCACGACGGGACGCTGACCGGGCTGGTCGCACCGGCCTGGGCACAGGCCCGGGTGGTGGCCGACGTGCTGACCGGAGCGGACACGCTGGCCCGCTACCGGCCCCGCCCGGCGGTGACCCGGCTCAAGGCGGCGGGCATCGACCTGGCCGCGATGGGCGACGTGGCCGGCAGCGGCGACCCGGGCGGGCCGGTCGAGGAGCTGACCTTCGCCGACCCGGCCCGGGGCACCTACGCCCGGCTGCGCATCCGGGACGAGCGGCTGACCGGCGCGATCCTGCTCGGCGACAACCCGGCGGTCGGCACCGTGGTGCAGCTGTTCGACAGGGGCGCGCCGGTGCCGGCGGACCGGCGCTCGCTGCTGCTCGGCCGGGCGTTCGGCGAGGCGCCGGCCGGACCGGCCGCGTCACCGGCGCTGATGCCGGACGCCGCGACCGTGTGCCGGTGCAACGACGTGAGCAAGGGCGCGCTGGTGGCGTGCTGGCGGGCGGGCGCCCGGACGGCGGCGGCACTCTCCGCGGCGACCCGGGCCGCCACCGGCTGCGGCAGCTGCCGGGACGCGGTGGCCGGCATCGCCGGCTGGCTCGCCGAGGCGGACCCGCCCACAACCGACGAGGTACGCGAGACGGTGGAGGTCATGTCATGAGCGAGCGGCTGGTGGTCGTCGGCAACGGCATGGTGGGGCAGCGCTTCGTCGAGGCGCTGCGGGCCCGGGACACCGACGGGCGGTGGCGGGTCACGGTGCTCGCCGAGGAACGGCGTCCGGCGTACGACCGGGTGCGGCTCTCGGCCGTCTTCGACGGGGTGGACGCCGACGAGCTGACGGTGCACACCCCCGACGCCGGAGTGGACCTGCGCCTGGGCGAGCCGGCCACCGGCGTCGACCGGGCACGGCGGGTGGTGACCACGGCGGCCGGTGAGTACCCGTACGACGCGCTGGTGCTGGCCACCGGCTCGTACGCCTTCGTGCCGCCGGTCGACGGCACGGACCTGCCCGGCGTCTTCGTCTACCGGACGCTGGACGACCTGACCGCGATCCGGGAGCACGCCCGGGGCCGCCGTACCGGCGCGGTGATCGGCGGCGGGCTGCTCGGGCTGGAGGCGGCGAACGCGCTGCGGCTGCTCGGGCTCGCCACGAGCGTGGTCGAGTTCGCGCCCCGGCTGATGCCGGTGCAGGTGGACGAGGCGGGCGGCGCGATGCTCCGGCGGTACGTCGAGGAGCTGGGCGTCACGCCGTACCTCGGGGTGGCCACCACGGCGCTGCGTCCCGGACCGGACGGCACGGTGGCCGCGCTCGACCTGGCCGACGGGCGCACGCTCGACGCGGAACTGGTGGTGGTGGCCGCCGGGATCCGGCCGCGCGACGAGCTGGCCCGGGCGGCCGGGCTGCCGCTGGGCCCGCGCGGCGGCGTGCTGGTGGACGCGGCCTGCCGGACCGCCGACGAGCGGATCTGGGCGGTCGGCGAGTGCGCGGCGGTGGACGGCGTCTGCCACGGGCTGGTCGCGCCCGGGTACGCCACCGCCGAGGTGGTCGCGGACCGGCTGCTGGGCGGCGGGGCGACGTTCCCCGGCGCGGACACCGCGACGAAACTCAAGCTGCTCGGCGTGGACGTGGCCTCCTTCGGTGACGCGCACGGCGTCACCCCCGGCTGCCTCGACGTGACGTTCACCGACCCGGCCACCCGCTCGTACGCGAAGCTGGTCCTCTCCGACGACGCGCGGACGCTGCTCGGCGGCGTGCTGGTCGGGGACGCGAGCGCGTACCCGGCGTTGCGGGCCAGTGTCGGCGGGCCGCTGCCCGCTCCCCCGCTGGCGTTGCTGGCGCCGGCCGGCGGCGCGGGCGCCGGTGCGTTGCCCGCCACCGCGCAGGTCTGCTCCTGCAACGCGGTGACCCGGGCCGACCTGGACGCGGCCATCGCCGCCGGGGCGGCCGACGTGCCGGCGTTGAAGGCGTGCACCCGGGCCGGTACGAGCTGCGGCTCCTGCGTGCCGATGCTCAAGCAGTTGCTGGACGTCGCCGGGGTACGCCAGTCGACGGCGTTGTGCGAGCACTTCGACCACAGCCGGCAGGAGCTGTTCGACCTGATCCGGGTCCGGGGCATCCGCACGTTCTCCCGGCTCGTCGCCGAGCACGGGCGCGGGAGCGGATGTGACATCTGCAAGCCGGTGGTGGCCTCCATCCTGGCCTCGCTCGGCACCGGGCACGTGCTCGACGGCGAGCAGGCGTCGCTCCAGGACACCAACGACCACTTCCTGGCCAACCTGCAACGCGACGGCAGCTACTCGGTGGTGCCCCGGATACCCGGCGGGGAGATCACCCCGGAGAAGCTGATCGCGATCGGCGAGGTGGCGCGCGACTTCCGGCTGTACACGAAGATCACCGGCGGGCAGCGGATCGACCTGTTCGGCGCCCGGGTCGACCAGTTGCCGCAGATCTGGCGCCGGCTCGTCGACGCGGGCTTCGAGTCCGGCCACGCGTACGGCAAGGCGCTGCGCACTGTGAAGTCCTGCGTGGGCGACACCTGGTGCCGCTACGGCGTACAGGACTCGGTGGGGCTGGCCGTCGCGCTGGAGCTGCGGTACCGGGGCCTGCGCGCGCCGCACAAGCTCAAGTCGGCGGTCTCCGGCTGCGCCCGGGAGTGCGCCGAGGCCCGGAGCAAGGACTTCGGCGTCATCGCCACCGAGAGCGGCTGGAACCTGTACGTCGGCGGCAACGGCGGTTTCCGGCCCCGGCACGCCGACCTGTTCGCCACTGATTTATCCACAGAAGCACTGATTCGACTAATCGATAGATTTTTAATGTATTACATCCGCACCGCCGACCGGTTGCAGCGCACCGCCGCCTGGGTCGAGGCCATGGACGGCGGCCTGGACCACCTCCGGTCGGTGCTCGTGGACGACTCGCTCGGGCTCTGCGCCGACCTCGACGCGGCGATGGCCCGGCACGTCGCGAGCTACTCCGACGAGTGGCGCGGCGTCCTGGAGGATCCGGACCGGCTGCGCCGCTTCACCTCCTTCGTCAACGCGCCCGAGGTGCCCGACCCGTCCATCACGTTCACCCAGGAGCGGGGCCAGCCGGTGCCGCCCCGGGGCGCGCCCCCGGACGGCGGACACCGCCGCCAGCCCGTCGTGCTGGGCCTGCCGGAGGTACGCCGATGAGCCCCGTCGTCACGCTGGACTGGACCCCGGTCTGCCCGCTCGACCGGCTCGACCGCGGCCGGGGTGTGGCCGCCCTCGTCGACGGCGTACAGGTGGCGGTCTTCCGCACCGCGAACGGCCTGTACGCGGTGGACAACCTCGACCCGGTCGGCGGCGCGTACGTCATGTCCCGGGGCCTGGTCGGCAGCCGGGGCGGGGTGCCCACGCTCGCCTCGCCGCTGCACAAGCAGGTCTACGACCTCACCACCGGGCGGTGCCTGGACCTACCGGGCGTGACGCTGCGCCGGCACCCGGTGCGCTGCCGGGACGGCCTGGTCGAGGTGCGGTTACGGCAGGAGGAATGATGCGGGACGAGCTGGCCGGCTTCACCATCGGCGTCACCGCCGACCGGCGGCGCGACGAACTGGCCGCGCTGCTCCAGCGGCGCGGGGCGCGGGTGGTGCTCGCCCCGGCGCTGCGGATCGTCCCGCTGGCCGACGACACCGACCTGCGTGAGGCCACCCGGGCCTGCCTGGAACATCCGCCGGACGTGCTGATGGCCAACACCGGCATCGGCATGCGCGGCTGGCTGGAGGCGGCCGAGGGCTGGGGGCTGGCCGAGCCGCTGCGCACCATGCTCGCCGGAGCGTACGTGGTGTCCCGGGGCCCGAAGGCGACCGGCGCGATCCGCGCCGCCGGGCTGCGCGAGCACTGGTCCCCGGAGTCGGAGAGCTGCGAGGAGGTGATCGAGCACCTGGTCCGGCGCGGGGTGGCCGGCCAGGTGGTGGCGATGCAACTGCACGGCGAGCGGCAGCCCGAGTGCGCCGACGCGCTGGTGGCGGCCGGCGCCACGGTGATCGAGGTGCCGGTGTACCGGTGGGCGCCGCCGGCCGACCCGGCACCGCTGCACCGCCTCATCGACCTGGTGGCCGGGCGTCTCGTCGACGCGGTCACGTTCACCTCGGCCCCGGCGGCCGAGGCCCTGCTGCGGGCGGCCGGGGACCGTACCGAGACGGTGCTGGAGGCGCTGCGCGGCGACGTGCTGGCCGGGTGCGTCGGCACCGTCACCGCCGAGCCGCTGGTCCGGCGGGGGGTGCCGGTGAGCGCGCCGAGCCGGGCCCGGCTGGGCGCCCTGGTCCGCACCATCGTCGAGGAGCTGCCCCGGCGCACGGTCTCGGTGAAGGCGGCCGGGCACGTGCTGACGCTGCGCGGGCACGCCGCGGTGGTGGACGGGGAACTGCGTCAGCTGGCGCCGGCGCCGATGGCGGTGCTGCGGGCGCTGGCCGCGTCGCCCGGGAAGGTGCTCTCCCGCACCGCGCTGCTGCGTACGCTGCCGCGCGGCGCCGACGAGCACGCGGTGGAGATGGCTGTCGCCCGTCTGCGGGCCGGGCTGAAGGCGCCCCGCGTGGTGCAGACGGTGGTCAAGCGGGGGTACCGCCTGCGGGTCGACTGACCCGCAGGCGGTTCAGCCGACCGAGGCCGGGTAGCCGTGCTCGGCCTGGAGGCGGAGCATGGCGTGCTCCACCACCGTCACCAGCACCTGCTTGACCGAGTCCCGCCGCCGGGCGTCACACAGGACCATCGGCACGTCCGGGGAGATCGCGAGCGCCTCCCGGATCTCCTCCATCTCGTAGTGCGGCGCGTCGTCGAAGCGGTTCAACGCCACGACGTACGGCAGCTTGCGGTTCTCGAAGTAGTCCAGCGGCGCGAACGCATCGGTGATCCGGCGGGTGTCCACGAGCACCGCCGCGCCCACCGCGCCCCGGATGATCTCGTCCCACATGAACCAGAACCGGGTCTGGCCGGGCGTGCCGAACAGGTAGAGGATCAGGTCGTCGGCCATCGTGATACGGCCGAAGTCCATGGCGACCGTGGTGGTCTCCTTGCCCGGCACCTTCGACGGGTCGTCGATGCCCACGCCGGCCGCGGTCATCAACGCCTCGGTGGTCAGCGGCTGGATCTCGGAGATCGCCCCGACGAGCGTGGTCTTGCCCACGCCGAAGCCACCCGCGATCACGATCTTCGCGGAGATGATCTCCCGGCCGCGGTTCACCCCGTCGGGGTCATAGTTCGCGAAGTCCACTTAGCACCCTTCCAAGCAGGTTCATCCGCGCCGCGAAACCCGTCGCGGGAGCGGCAGTGTGTAGCGTCAGCAGGCCCTCGGCCACCATGTCGGCGACCAGCACCCGGGTGACGCCCAGCGGCATCCGGGTGTAAGCGGCGATTTCCGCAAGCGACTGCGCCCGGCCCTCACAGACCGAGGAGATGCGGTACTTGTCGTGCCCGGCGAAGCGCGCCTCGGCCGACTGCGTAGGCGTGCTCGACAGCACCGCTTCGAGCGCGATGTTCTGCAACGGCTCGGTGCGGCCCCGGGTGACCGCGTACGGTCGCACCAGCGCGCCACGTGGATCACGTCGCGGTTCCATCTCGCGATCACCTCCCCTCGTTCGGAGCCGCACCGGCTCCGGTCATCAGCTCCCCGGTCCGATCAGGACCGGACCGCGTCTCGCGGCAGCGGAACCAGTGCCTGGCCGACCCGCTCCACCAGCAGCGCCATCTCGTAACCGACCTGGCCGACGTCGCAGCTGCGCGCCGCGAGCACGGCCATCGACGAGCCGTCGCTGATGGACATCAGGAACAGGTAGCCGCTGTCCATCTCGATGACGGTCTGCAACACCCCGCCGGCGCTGAACATGCGCGCCGCGCCCTCGGTGAGGCTCACCACGCCGGAGGTGATGGCGGCGAGCTGGTCGGCCCGGTCGCCGGGCAGGTCCCGGGAGGAGGCGAGCAGCAGCCCGTCCGCGGACACCGCCACCACGTGCGCGATGCCCGCGACGCTGTCGGCGAAGTTGGTGAGAAGCCACCCCATGTCCTGCATGGCCGCCGGCCTGTTCATCGGTTCGTCTCCTTGGTCGAGGTGCTGTTCTGGTCGGCGCCGGCCGTACGGCCCCGCTGGACGCCACGGTGGTAGGCGGAGAGCAGACCGCGTACCTCGTCCGGCGTGCGCCGGCTGCGGTCCCGGCCGCTCTTCGGCTCTATCCCACCGGGCACGAGCTGGGCCTGCGGCACCCGCTTGGGCAGGCCGGAGCGGGTGGTGCCGCCGGTGGTGGGCTCCGCGGCACGGCTGGCCCGCGACCAGCCCTCGTCGGCCGCCGTACGCCAGGCCTCCGGGTCGATCGACGGCGCCGGCGCGGGCGCGGGCTCGGCGACGGGTGGCGCCGGGGGCGGCGTCGCGGCCGCCGGCGGCGTGGACGGAACCTCCGGCGGGCTGTACGCCGGCGGGATGGTCAGCCCCGACGCCTGGGCCCCAGGGGTGCGGGTGGGCAGCTTCGGACGAGCCGGCTCCGCGGGGGGCGCCACCGCCGGCTGTGCCGGCGCGGGCGGCTCGTCGAACGTGGGCCGGGTGAAGATCGTGGTCTCGTCCTCTCCGTGCGAACGGAACCAGACCGCCTCCATCTCCCGGAATATCGGCGCCTCGGCCCGCTGCTCGGGCCGGGCCACCGCCGGCGCCGCGGCGAACGGCTGGTAGGCCGGAGGTGCGGCCTGGGTCGCAGGTTGCGCGGCCTCGGCACCCGGCGCCCGCTTGGGCAGGGGGTCGAGCGCGGGGTACGCCACCGTCGGTCCCCCGGCCGACCAGCCCGCTCCGGAGACCGAAGCCGGCGCGGTCGCGGGCGCCGCGGCCACCGGGGCGGGCGCCGCCACCGTCGGCAGCGCGCCGGTCGCCCCACCCAGGTGTACGGCGGGCGTGGTGTCGCGCGTCTCGCCGGGCGTCTGCCACCTGGACGGCGGGGCGGTGGTCGCCCCGCGCCACTGGTCGGCGAGCGTCGCGGTGGCCGCGCCCCGCCCGGCACCGGCCAGCGCGTCGGCGGCGCCGGCCTGGCTGAGCGGCGACTGCTCGACGGCGAGCGGCTGACGCGGCCGGGTCAGCGGGGCCTGGCCCCGGTTGGCCGGCAGCACCACTGTCGAGTTCGGCAGCGTGACCTGGGCGACGGTGCCGCCCTCGACGTTGCGGCGCAGCTCGACGCGGATCCCGTAGCGGGAGGCGAGCCGGCTCACCACGGCCAGACCCATCAGCCGGAACGCGGCCACGTCGACGGTCGGCGGCGCGGCCAGGCGCCGGTTGAGCGAGTCGAGCTGGTCGTCGCTGAGGCCCAGGCCCCGGTCCTCGATCTGGATCAGCACGTAGTCGCGGATCCGGCGGCCGTCGGCCACCACCGTGGTGTTCGGCGGCGAGAACCGGGTGGCGTTGTCGAGCAGTTCGGCGACCAGCCGGACGACGTCGTTGACGGCGTGCGACGCGACCGAGATGTCGGTGTCGACGGTGCCGAACTCGATCCGGTTGTAGAGCTCGACCTCGGACTGCGCGGCGCGCAGCACGTCGACCAGGAGCGCGTCGTCGCGACGCGGCACGGCCGAGTCGGCGCCGGCGAGCACCAGCAGGTTCTCGTCGTTACGGCGCATCCGGGTGGCCAGGTGGTCCAGCTCGAACAGCTGCGCCAGCCGCTTCGGGTCCTCCTCGGAGCGCTCGATCGCGTCCAGCTCGCCGATCATGCGGTCGACCAGGGTCTGCGAGCGCCGGGCCAGGTTGAGGAACATCGCCGAGACGCTCGTCCGCAGCGCGGCCTGCTCGGCCGCGACCCGGACCGCCTCCCGGTGGACCACGTTGAAGGCCACAGCCACCTGACCGACCTCGTCACGGTTGCTCAGCTTGATCGGATCCCGCACCTGCTGGACGATCTCGTCCACGCCGCCGTCGCCGATGGCGTTGACGTTCTGGAGCCGGCTCACCGCGTCCGGCAGGTCGTGGTTGGCCACGGCGAGCGCGCCCTCGCGCAGCCGGCGCAGCGAGTCGTTGAGCGAGCGGGCGAGCACCACGGCGAGCGTCACCGCGACCGCGAGCGTGAGCAGCACGAGCAGGCTCTCCACGATCGCCTGCCGGATCACGTCGGCGCGTACCTCGTCGGCGTCGGCCAGCATCTCGTCCAGGAGCTGGATCTCGGCCCACCGCATCAGGTCGTCGACCGCGCCGATGGCGGCGGACGCCTCGTCGCGGGTGACCAGTGAGGGACGCTCGATCGACCGGGAGATGTCGCCCGCGACCCGGTCGGCGAGCTGGACGGCGTCACCGGAGACGGTGCGGTCCACCAGGGCCCGCTGGCTCGGCGTCGCGGTCCGGGAGAAGGTGAGCAGCGCCTCCTGCTGACCGGTGAGCGTGGCCACGAAGGACGAGAACTGCTCCTCGTCGATCTGGCCGCCGTCGAGGGCCGTGAAGGCCACCGCCTGCTCCTCGGCCACCTCGGCCTTCGCGCGGGCGAACGCGGCCACCGCGCGGCGGGCGTCGGCCAGGCTCTCCGCGCCCGGCTGCTGGGCCAGCGCGTCGCCGTACGCGACCAGGTCGTCCAGCACGATGCCGTAGCGCAGGCTCGCCTCGGCCACCGGCATCTGCAACCGGTCCAGCACCTCCTGGCGGGTGCCGTTCAACGTGGACAGGTGTGCGTCGATCACCTTGAGCTGGTTGCTGATCGCGCCCGGCACGTCGCCGAGCTTGCCGCGCTCCTCCTGGTACGCCGCGATGCGCTCGTCGGTCTGGCGCACCCGCAGGTTGTACGCGTCCGGCTTCTGGTTCGGGTCGGCCAGGAAGACCGCCGCCGCCATCCGCTCCTTGTGCAGGTCCTGGGTGAGCGCCGAGACGTCGACCGACACCGCGCTCAGCGACCGGACCCGGTCCGCCTCGTACGCGCCCTGACCGACCGAGACGAGTCGGATAGTTGCCAGTGCAATGACAGCCGCGACCGGAACGACCAGGATGAGGGCGAGCTTGGAGCGGATCCGCGCGTCGCGCAGCCTGGGCAGGCGCCGGCGCCGGTTCCGCTGTTCGGCGTTGGGGCTCCCGGGCAGGGTCGTAGGTCCGGTGCTCACGACATCGCCTCCGTCGTTTCTTCCACGCGCGACCCGCTGACCCGTGCCTGGTGCAGCGGCCAGCGCCACGCGCGGCACGGCCGCGATTTCATCAGACGAGATCCTGTTTGGGAAGCCGCAGTGAGGCAGGAAACGGTCGCGGCCGACGCAACCCGGGATCCGATCACCTAATACCTTCTTTTCTCCGACCCCCTGAACAGGGGATGTCACTCCAGAGTGGTCACGCGCATCTGTGCAGTAATTGTCGGTTAATGTTTCGTGTCCCCAGCATGTGGGATGACCGTCCCGAAACAGCACTCGACATCCCCGCTTGACCACAGGCCCCGGCATTGGCAAGGTTTTGCAGGCTTCGCGCACACCGTACGGCAAACCAATCCCGTTCCTCCACTGAGGACGGACGAGCGGCGGTGATCGGGCGTCGGCCCGCGCCGCACCTGGAGGACTGAGTTGAGCCCCATCCGCTCCGCGAGCATCGCGGCGCTCGCATCGGCCGTGCTGGCCACCACGCTCACCGGCTGCGGGATCGGCGGGGAACCGCAGGACACCAGCCCGATCGTGATCGCCGCCGACCTGGAACTCTCCGGCGCGTCGGCGCCGGTCGGCAAGGTCTACCAACGGGCTCTGCAACTGAAGGTCGAGCAGTTGAACGCCTCCGGCGCACTGGGTGGCCGGAAGATCGATCTGCGGGTCAAGGACAACCGCTCGGACGCTGCGGAATCCTTGCGGAACATCAATGATTTCAGCGGTGACTCACGTGTGAGCGCCGTCATCATGGGCGGTTGCAACGAATGCGCCGTCGGCGCGGCCCGAACGATCGGTGAGAAGCGCATTCCGACGATCGCGCTGGGGTCGTCGAGCGCCATCACCGAGCCGGTAGCCGAGCGCCGATATGTCTTCAAGCTCGCCCCGAACGCCACCGACAGCGCCGCCGCCCTCGCCGGCGAACTGAACCGGCGCAACATCCGCAAGGTGGCGTTGCTGCACAGCGCCGAGGGTTACGGCCAGGAAGGGCTCGCCGCCCTGCGCCGCGAACTGAGCAAGACCCCGGTCAAGCTGGTCGGCAACGAGTCGGTGCGCACCACCGACACCGAGGTCGGCACGCAGATCAACGGGCTGATCGCCCGCAAGCCGCAGGCCCTCGTCCTGTGGACCACGCCGGAGCAGGCGACGCTCGCCGCCACCACCGCCCGGCAGAGCAAGTTCCGCGGCTCGCTGTTCTTCGACGCCACGGCCGCCGGCGACCTCTTCCTGGGCCCGACCGCCCGCTCCACGGAGGAGGCCACGCTGATCTTCACCCAGACCATGGTGATCGACGACGTGATCGCCACCACCCCGGCGAAGGCCGCGCGGCGGCAGTGGTTCCAGGACTACACCGCCCGGTTCGGCGGCTACAACGGCTTCTCCTCGTTCGCGGCGGACGCGGTCCAGTTGATCGCCGACGCCGAGCAGCGGGCGGGCGGCGAGCCGGGCAGGGTCGACCGGGAGGCGCTGCGCGACGTGCTGGAGACCTCGCAGCTCGACGGGCTGTCCGGGCCGATCCGGATGACGCCGGACAACCACTCCGGGCTGATGCCGCAGGCGTTGACGACGCTGGTGGCTAGGGGTGGTCGCTGGCGGCTCGCTGGCTGATCGCTTCTCGCTGTTGGGGCGTGGCCCCACCGCAGCCGGCTCCGGGCGGTCAAGCTTGATCCCTGCGCCGGTTGCGGTGGGGCCACGCCTGTCGTGGTCGGCAGCCACCCGTGGGTTGATGTCTTCTTCTGGGTTCTCGGTCGACGGCGTGTTCTCTTGTCGAGGGTGTCAGCGGGCTGAGGTGGTGGCGCGCACCCAGGGCAGGGCCAGGCGCTCGGCCAGGCTCAGAGCGGCGTAGAGCACGATGCTCATCAGCGCCACCAGCACGATCGCCGCCCACGCGGTCGCGGTGTCGCCGACGCCGTTGTACTGGAGGATCTGGTAACCCAGGCCCGGGCGGTCGGAGTAGAACTCCCCGATCACCGCGCCGATCGCGGCGAGCGGCATGGCCACCTTGAGCCCGACGAAGATCTGGGGCAGCGCCGCCGGGAAGCGCACCTTGCGGAACGACTGCCACCACGAGGCGTTGAGCGACCGGCCCAGCTCCGCCAGGTCCGCCGGGGTGGTGGTCAGCCCGGTCGCGGTGGAGAGCACGATCGGGAAGAAGCAGAGCAGGAACACCATGGTCAGGATGGGTTTCTGCCCCCAGCCCACGGCTACCACGAGCAGCGGCCCGAACGCGATCTTCGGGACCGCGTTCACCGCCACCAGCAGCGGCGCGAACATCCGCTCCACCCGGCGGGAGGCGGCCAGCGCCATCCCGATCAGCACCCCGGCCACCGACGAGAGCACGAAGCCGAACAGGGTCATCCAGGTGGTGATGCCCAGCGCGGGCAGCAGCACCTCGGTGGTGCCGGCGAGGGACTTCCCCACCGCCTGCGGCGGGGGCAGCGCGGCCGGGTGCACCAGGTTCAGGCCCGAGGTGACCAGCCACCAGGCCGCCACCGCGATCACCAGTCCCAGCGCGGGCAACCCGGCCGCCGCCGGGCGTACGGCGATCCCGCGCCGGATCGCCGGGCGCGGCGGCGCCTCCGGCCGGGCCTCGGTCGACTGTGTCAACGTGTCCTCCTCTCTGCGCCGGTCGGTGTGACCGGCACGCGAAGGGGGTGCGCCCCACCGGGGTGTCCGGCGGGTCGCACCCCCGTTGGCCCGAGCGGACCGGTCAGGCCTTCGGCGCGAGGTTGAAGTCGATGAGCTGGTCCGGGGTCAGGTTCTGCTTGAGCGCACCGGCGCCCTGGAGCAACGCGATGCTCTTGGCCACCCGGCCGCTGTCCAGCGTGCCGAGCGCGGTGCCGGAGTTGCTCGACCGGACGTACGCGGCCATCAGCTGAAGCTCGGCGGAGGCCGCGGCCGGGACGGCGGCCGGCACGTTCTTCTTCAGGATCTCGGCCGCCTCGTCCGGGTTGGCCAGCGAGTACTCCAGGCCCTTGAGCAGCGCGGCGGTGAACTTCTTCACCATCTCCGGCTTCTCCTTGGCGATCTTCGAAGACGTGATCAGCGCGTTGCCGTAGAGGTCCTGCATCACGTTGCTGTACGGCAGGACGACCGGCTTCTTCTTGGTCACCGTCTCCACCGTCGGCTGGCCGACGACGAACTGGCCGATGCCGTCCACGGAGCCCGAGCCGAGCATGCCGATGAGGCCCTGCGCCTCACCGTTGACCCAGGTCACCTTGCTGCCGTCGATGCCGGCGAGCCGGGCGTACGTCGGGAAGAGGTTGCGCACGACGGACGTCGGGGTGTCGGCGAGCTTCTTGCCCTCGAGGTCCTTCGGGGTGGCGATGTTCTTGCCCTCGACCGTGACGATCGCGGCCATGGTGCGCTGCTGGATCGCGGCCACCGCCACGAAGTCCTTCGCCTGCCCGTTGCCGAGCTGGAGGATGCCACCGGTCAGGTCGATCGGGCCGAAGTCGGCCTGGCCGCCGGTGATGGTCTGGATGACGGAGCCGGTGCCCTGACCGGGCTTGATGTCGACGTCGAAACCGGCCTCCTTGAAGAAGCCCTTGTCCTTCGCCACCCAGGCGTAGGAGTCACGCCCGAAGTTGCCGAAAGAGGTGAGGTACGTCACCTTCTCCAGCGCCGCGCCGTTGCCGCCGCCGCTCTCGGACTTGTCCGAGTCGCTGCTGCAGCCGCCCACCAGGGCGAGGGCGGTGGCCAGAGCCGCGGCGGCGACCGTACGGGTCAGCCTTCTCATCAGTGCACCATGTCCTTTCCGACCAGGACTTCTTCGCCGGTCGGGTCGTGGGTCCGACGGGGTCGGCAGGTGAGTTCGGCCGACTGGACCGTCGTGAGGGGACTCTTCGCGCGCAACAGCGTACGAGAAGGCAGATGACGTGCCGCCGCCGTCCCGGTTGCGGAACGGAAACGAAGTTGCGTGACGGAAAGCGGACTGACGTCCACCCCGGACAGTGCTATAAGCACGGTCCGCTACGCTAGCCCGGCTCGCGTTAGGGACGACGTGGAAGGGAGCCGGCGGAGATGATCCGACTGTCCGGGGTGTCCCGCACCTTCGACGGCCGTTCGGGGCGGGTGGAGGCGTTGCGCGGCATCGACCTCGACGTCGCCGAAGGCGAGTTCGTCGCCGTCCTCGGCCGGTCCGGCTGCGGCAAGTCCACGCTGCTGCGCATGATCGCCGGCCTGCTGCCGGTCACCGGCGGTGAGATCACCGTGGGCGGTACGCCGATCACGAAGCCCCGCCGCGACGTGGCGATGCTGTTCCAGCGGCCGGCGCTGCTGCCCTGGCGCTCGGTGCTGGACAACGTGCTGCTGCCGGTGGAGATCTTCGGCTGGCGCCGCGCCGAGCACCGCGACCGGGCCCGCAAGCTGCTGGAGATGGCCGGGCTGGGCGGCTTCGAGAAGCGCCTCCCGCACGAGCTGTCCGGCGGCATGCAACAGCGCGTGTCGCTGTGCCGGTCGCTGATCGGCTCGCCCCGGGTGATGCTCATGGACGAGCCGTTCTCCGCGCTCGACGCGCTCACCCGTGAGGAACTCTCCGGCGAACTCCAGCGGGTGCACATGGAGACGAAGGCGACGATCGTCTTCGTCACCCACTCGATCGACGAGGCGGTGCTGCTCGCCGACCGGGTCGTCGTGCTCAGCCCGCGCCCCGGCCGTATCCGCCAGGTGGTCGAGGTGAACGTCCCCCGGCCCCGCACGCTGGGCCGCCACGAACACCTGGCCGACGTCGCGCGGATCAGCGCCGAGCTGCACGAACTGCTGATGGAACGGGACGCCCCGGGCGTACCCGTGGGAGGACGGTGACCATGCGGGTCTCGGTGTTCACCGAACCCCACCGCGGAGCGGACTACGACGACCAGCTCCGGTTCGCCCGGCTGGTCGAGGAGACCGGCTTCGAGGGCTTCTTCCGGGCCGACCACTACCGGGCCATGGGGGACGAGCCGGCGCTGCCCGGCCCCACCGACGCCTGGCTGACACTCGCCGCGCTGGCCCGGGAGACCTCCCGGATCCGGCTCGGCACGTTGGTCACGTCCGCCACCTTCCGGCTCCCCGGGCCGCTGGCAGTCATGGTCGCCCAGGTCGACCGGATGAGCGGCGGCCGGATCGAGCTGGGCATCGGCGCCGGATGGTACGAGCGCGAGCACACCGCGTACGGCATCCCGTTCCCGCCGGTGAGCGAGCGCTTCGACCGGCTGGCCGAGCAACTGGAGATCGTCACCGGGCTGTGGCGCACCCCGTCCGACGAGACGTACAGCTTCACCGGCGAGCACTACCGCCTGGTCGACGCGCCCGCGCTGCCCAAGCCGGTGCAGCAGCCCGGCCCGCCGGTCATCGTCGGCGGCCGGGGACCGAAGCGCACCCCCGAACTGGCCGCCCGCTACGCCGACGAGTTCAACATGCCGTTCAAGAGCGTGGCCGAGACCGCCGCCGCGTACGAGCGGGTGCGGGAGGCGTGCGACCGCGCCGGGCGGGACGCCTCCGGCCGCGCGCCGCTGACGCTCTCCGCCGGCATCGTGGTGGCGATCGGGCGCACCGACGCCGAGGCGCAGCGCCGGGCCGCGCCGCTGCACGTCACGAGCGCGCTGCCGCCGGAGGACCCGGTGGTCGGCTCCCCCGCCCAGCTGGTCGACCGGATCGGCGAGTTCGCCGCGATCGGGGCCACCCGGGTGCACCTGCGCCTGATCGACTTCGACGACCTCGACCACGTGGAGCTCATCGCCGCCGAGGTGCTCCCCCGACTGGACGGACCGCGATGACCGAACTCTCCGCCGGCCTCGAACTCGGCCCGGTGGGCCAGGAGATCGTGTACGAGAACGACCGGGTACGCGTCTGGCACATCCGGCTGGAGCCGGGTGAGCGGCAGCCGCTGCACCGCCACGACCACCCGTACCTGGTGGTGGCGATCCAGGGCGCCAAGAACGTGGTGCAGACGATCGACGGCACCACCATCGACGCCGACGAGCCGACCGGCGGCGTGGTCTACCGCGACCCGGGCGCGGTGCACATGCTCACCAACGTCGGCGACACCACCTACCTGGCGCGCCTGGTCGAGCTGAAGTAGCCGCACCGGCAGGTTCGCCGCGCCGCGCGGCGGCAAGGTGGCGATCGGGGGCACCGGGCCGTAACGTGCCCGACATGGCCTTTCGGACGTGGGGCAGGCTGCTGCTCACGGCGCTCGGGGTGAGCGTGCTGGCCGGGGCCGGCCAGTTGGGCATCGCGTACGGCTTCGGAGTCGTACGCCTCGACGGCGCGTTCGTGGACGTCTCGGCCAACCGGTGGCCCGCCCAGCTCGTCTGGGTGGGCTGGTTCGCCGCGGTCGCCACGGTCGCCGGAGCCGTCCTCACCGAGCGCTTCGCCCGCCGCGACGACGATCAGGGCGGCACCACCGAACTGCTCTCCATCGCCGGCGTGAGCGCGCTCGGCGCGATGGTGGTCGCACCGCTGTGCATGCAACCGGCCCGCGCGGCCGAGCTGGGCGGATCCGTCGACCCGGTCTGGGCCGCCGGCATCTGCGCCGCCCTCGGCGCGGTGGTCGGAGCGGGCGCCGCGATCGCCGTACTGCTCAAGCCGCCGTTCGGCTGGGGCGTGGCGATCACCGCCGGGATCGTCTGGCTGATGGCGCTGCTGTCCGTCGCGCCCACGATCGTCTCCAGCCACCCGCTGGCCACGGTACGGCTCGGCGTCCTCGAACCCTCCTGGCTGGATCCGGAGGCGGCGCAACGCCTGTCCATGCTGCTGCTGCCGGTGCTCGCGCTGCTGGCCGGAGGGGCGGTCGGCGTACTCGCGCGCCGGGCCCAATGGCCGCCGCTCGTCGGCGGCGCGGCCGGCGCGGCCGGCCCGGTGCTGGTCGCGTTCGCCTACCTGACCGCCGGTCCCGGCTCGGCGACCGACCGCTACCAGGTCGCGCCCTACTACGGCGCGCTGATCGCCGTGGTCGCCGGTGCGCTCGGCTCGACCGCCACCACTGTGCTGCCCCGGCCGCTCACCGCCACCGGTGATCCCGACGCCGTCGAGGCCACCGACATCCTCGCGCCGCTGCCGCACTCGTCCACTCCGGGCGTCCCGGCCGTCCCGCCAACGCCTCCGGTGACCAGCGGCGCCGCCGCACCGGCGCACTGGAACTGGCCGGAGTCCGGTGGCTCGGCCACGGTGCCGGCACCGGGCGGTACCGATCTTCCCGCCGCCGATCAGCCGGCCGTCGCCGGGCAGCCGCCGGGCGACCGTCCGTCCGTCGTCGACACGAGCCACGGCCAGCCCATGCCGGGCCTGCTGCCCCCGGGGCGCCGGACCTCGGCCATCGACGTCCTCGCCGCGAGCCGCCCCGACCCGGTCCCAGGCACGGGCACGGGCACGGGCACGGGCACGGCACATACGGACAGCACCGGCGAGGCGGTCACCACTGATCGCACAGCGACCACTGATCGCGCGCCCACCGGCGACCGCTCCTCCGGCACCTCCACCGCCGCTGCGTCCGGGCCGGTGACCGGCATCCCGGCGGACAGCGAGACCGTCTCCGCCACCGCCCCGGGTGCCGGGTCGGAGGCCGGGACGGACGATGCCGCACCGGAAGCGGCGGCGACCGCGCCACGGGTGACGCGGCCGCGCCGTAGCCGCGCCAGCCGGTCCGGCGGCACGACCGACGGATCGACGTCACCCGCCGACGGCACAGCAAGCCGCGCCGCGGACGCCACCTCGAAGGACGCGTCATCCGCCACCGGCGGCGCCGTCGAGGGCCACGTTCCCGGCCCGCGTACGGACAGCGGCGCCCTCGCCGGACCGGTCCCGGCCGACGCGGACAGCGACACCCCCGCCGCGCCACCGGCCGACTCCACCGCCGGAACCGGCCGCCCCACCCGCTCCCGGCGCCCCCGCACCCCGAAGGCCGGACCGCGCGCCGGCGCCCCCGCCTCCCCCGAGTCCGGCCCGGCCGACGCCGCGACGACGACGCCGAGCGGGCAGGCCGACGATGCGCCGACGACGCCGAGCGGGCAGGCCGACGCCGCGACGACGGCGAGCAGCCCGGCTCCCCGCACCGACTCCCCCACCGGGGACGTCGCATCGTCCGGGCGTACCGGACGCAGCTTCTTCTTCGACGACCCGGCGCCGGCCCCGTCGCCCCGGCTCCGGTTCCCGATGTTCGAGGACGTCACCGGAGCGCCGGGCGAGGTACGCCCGGCCTGGCCGATCACACCGGCCGCCCGCCCCCACCGCGCCACCACCGAACCGGACGCACCGGCCCGGGACGGCGCGGAGGCGAACGTCCCGGCCGAGCCGGCGCCGCGCCCCCGCCACCGGGGCCTGCCCGAGCCGGGTGCGAGCACCGGCTGGGACGCGCTCGCCACGAACGCCCGTCCCGCCGGGCCGCTGTCCCGGCCGGAGGCAGGGACCGCAGGGCCGGTCGCCCGGCCGGAGCCGGAGACGGCCGTACCGGCCGAGGCCGGTGCGGCTCTGCCGGAGGCCACCTCGGCGGCGACCGAGACGGACTCCCGGCACGGACGGCACGCCGAATCGGACGACGCCGACGCGCCCGCCGGGAAGTCGAAGCCGCTGCGCGGTCTGTTCCGCCGCAACCGGGGTGCCAAGGGCGACCCGGAGCCGGCCGACCGTACGGCCGGGCCCGGCGACGCGGCCGACGACGAGTACGTGGACTGGGTCGCCGGTCTCGCCTCGGACGACAACGCCGACGACGCCCGCTCGCTGCGTACCGGACGGCACCACCGCGACTGAACGGCGGCCGGGGCGGGCCGGAACGCACGGCCCGCCCCGGCCCCGCTCACGCCAGCGGCAGGTAGACCCGTGACCCGGAGGCGACGAACTCCTCCGACTTGCCGCGCATGCCTCGCGCCGCGTAGTCCTTCAGCTCCTGGGTGATCTTCATGGAGCAGAACTTCGGCCCGCACATCGAGCAGAAGTGCGCGGTCTTGGCGGGCTCGGCGGGCAGCGTCGCGTCGTGGTACGCCCGCGCGGTCTCCGGGTCGAGCGCCAGGTTGAACTGGTCGGACCAGCGGAACTCGAACCGGGCCTTGGACAGCGCGTCGTCCCACGCCTGCGCGCCGGGGTGCCCCTTGGCCAGGTCGGCCGCGTGCGCCGCGATCTTGTACGCGATCACGCCCGCCTTCACGTCGTCGCGGTCGGGCAGCCCGAGGTGCTCCTTCGGGGTGACGTAGCAGAGCATGGCGGTGCCGAACATGCCGATCATCGCCGCGCCGATCGCGGAGGTGATGTGGTCGTACGCGGGCGCGACGTCGGTGGTCAGCGGACCGAGCGTGTAGAACGGCGCCTCGTGGCACCACTCCTGCTGGAGGTCCACGTTCTCCTTGATCTTGTGCATCGGCACGTGCCCGGGGCCCTCGATCATCACCTGCACGTCGTACTCCCAGGCGACCTTCGTCAGCTCGCCGAGCGTGCGCAGCTCCGCGAACTGCGCCTCGTCGTTGGCGTCCGCGATGGACCCGGGGCGCAGGCCGTCGCCGAGGGAGAACGTGACGTCGTACTTCGCGAGCAGCGAACACAGCTCCCGAAAGTTCGTGTAGAGGAAGTTCTCCTCGTGGTGCGCCAGGCACCAGGCGGCCATGATCGAGCCGCCCCGGGACACGATGCCCGTCACCCGGTCCACCGCGAGCGGCACGTACGGCAGCAGCACCCCGGCGTGCACAGTCATGTAGTCGACGCCCTGTTCCGCCTGCTCGATCACCGTCTCGCGGAACACCTCCCAGCTCAGCTTCACCGGGTCGCCGCCGACCTTCTCCAGTGCCTGGTAGATCGGCACGGTGCCGATCGGCACCGGCGCGTTCCGCACGATCGCCTCGCGCGTGGAGTGAATGCGCTTGCCGGTGGACAGGTCCATCACGGTGTCCGCGCCCCACCGGGTCGCCCAGGTCAGCTTCTCCACCTCCTCGGCCACCGACGAGGTGACCGCCGAGGTACCGATGTTGGCGTTGACCTTCACCAGGAACGCCTTGCCGATGACGGCCGGCTCGCACTCGGGGTGGTTGACGTTCAGCGGCAGCACCGCCCGACCGGCCGCGATCTCGTCCCGGACGAACTCCGGCGCCACCGACTCCCGGATCGCCACGAACTCCATCTCCGGCGTGACGATCCCGGCCCGGGCGTACGCGAGCTGCGTCGGCCGCTTCCCGTCCACCCCCGCCAGCGGCGTGCCGGCGCCGCGTACCGGGGCGACGTCGCCGCGCTCGGCGATCCACGGCCCGCGCAGCGCGGGCAGCCCCACCTCCGGGTCGGAGCCGGGACCGGAGGTGTCGTAGAGCCGTACCGGAGGGTTGTCCCCGGTCAGCGTCACCTCGGCGAACGGCACCCGGATGTCCGGGCGTGACCCTTCCACGTACACCTTGCGACGTGCCTGCATGACAGCCTCCCTGTCGCTCATGCGGACCAGCCGAAGTGGTCCAGCGGGCCGCGTCCCGCGCCCAGCTCCCAGGTCCGCGCGCCGGTCAGCGCGCGGGTGACGTACTCCTTGGCGGCGGCCACCGCGACCGGCACCGCGTCGCCCGCGGCCAGCCGGACCGCGACGGCGGCCGAGAACGAACAGCCGGTGCCGTGGTTGTGCCGGGTGTCCACCCGGGGCGCGCGCAGCAGCCGCGTGCTTCCACCGCCCGCGAGGACGTCGACCGACTCGCCGTCGGCGTCCACGTCGCCGCCGGTCACCACCACGAACGCCGGGCCGCGCGCCGCCAGCGCCTCCGCCGCCGCGACCATCTCCTCCACGGTGCCCACCGGGCCTCCGGTGAGGGCCGCGGCCTCCGCGCAGTTCGGCGTCGCCACCTCCGCGTACGGCAGCAGCCGCTCGACCGCCTCCACCACGCCGAGCCGGTGCCCGCTCGTGGCGACCAGCACCGGGTCGACGACCAGGTGGGGCAGCCGCCCGGCGCGGGCCGCCTCGGCCACCGCGTCGGCGACCGCCGGGGTGCCGAGCATCCCGCTCTTCACGGCCCGGACGTCGAAGTCGCCGAGCACGCTGTCCATCTGGTCGCGCACGGTCTGCGGGGGCAGCGGCAGGACGGCGTCCACGCCCCGGGTGCTCTGCGCGGTGACGGCGGTGAGCACGCTCGTGCCGTACGCCCCGAGCGCGGCGAACGTCTTGAGGTCGGCCTGGATGCCTGCTCCCGCTCCGGAGTCGGATCCGGCGATCGTGAGGATCGTGCTTGGCGTCACTGCGTTCCTTCTCCGGTGGTTGCGGTTGAGAGCTGCGGCCCACCGTGCCCACTCCGGGCGGTCAGGCTTGATCCCTGCGTGGTCACGGTCGGCCGCAGCCCTTCTCGTGCGGGCCTTCGTCGGATCGCGCGGGGTGGGTGCGCGCCACACGGGTGGCCGCCTCCTCGAAGGCTCTGCCCAGCGTGGTGGCGGTCTCGGTGGGGTCCGGGGCGCGCATGATCGCGCCCAGCACGGCTACTCCGGTCGCGCCCGCCTCGACGCATGCGGTGACCTGATCCGGGGTTTCGATGCCGCCGAGGGCGAGCACCGGGACCGGGCTGGCGTCCACCAGCGCGGCGAGTCCGGCCGCCCGTAACGCCGGGCCGTAGCCGGGCTTCGTCCGGGTCTCGTGGACCGGGGACAGGGTCACGTAGTGCTCGGTGGTGAGCCGGGCCAGCTCGGCGGTGTCGTGGCAGGAACGGCCGACCAGCCCGACGGCGGGCGGCGGGTACGGGCCGGCGGCGCTCAGGTGCACCGCGTCCCCGTCGAGCGGGTCCGGCCCGGCCACGACGAGCGTGCCGCCTGCCTCGGCGAGGACCGCGCGCAGGTCGGCGGCGAGCGCGAGGCGCTCGGCGCGGGGCAGGTCCTTCTCCCGCAGCACCACCCACCGCACTCCCCCACCCACCGCCGCCGCCACCACGTCGACGAGCGCCCCCCGCGCCACCCGCCGATCGGTGAGCACCACGACTCCGGTCGGCTTCCGACGGATCTTGGTACGTGGCCGCCCGTCCAGGGGCGCGCGCGTACCAAGATCCGCAACACGTGAAGCGGTCACAGGTCGGGCCGTCCCTCATCGGGCGTGGAGGCCAGCGCGTGGAAGCGGCGGGCGATCCGGCCCGCGCCGTACGCCAGCCGCCCGGCCTCGACCGCGTACCGCATCGCCGTGGCCATCGCCACCGGGTCGGCGGCCCGGGTCACGGCGCTGGCCAGCAGCACCGCGTCGCAGCCCAGCTCCATCGCGAGCGCGGCGTCGGAGGCGGTGCCGATGCCCGCGTCGAGCACCACCGGCACGTCGACGGCCTGCCGGATCAGCCGGATGTGGTGCGGGTTGCCGATGCCCAGCCCGGAGCCGATCGGCGACCCGGCCGGCATCACCGCCGCGCACCCCACGTCGGCCAGCCGCCGGGCCAGCACCGGATCGTCCGAGGTGTACGGCAGCACCGTGAACCCGTCCGCCACCAGTTCCTCGGCGGCGCGCAGCAGCTCCACCCCGTCGGGCAGGAGCGTGCGCTCGTCGCCGATCACCTCCAGCTTCACCCAGTCGGTGTCGAACGCCTCCCGGGCCAGGTGCGCCGTCTTCACCGCCTCCACAGCGGTCCGGCAGCCGGCCGTGTTCGGCAGCAGCCGTACACCGCACCGCTCCACCAGGTCCAGCAGGCCGCCCGACCCGCCGGGCGTGGTGTCCACCCGGCGCAGCGCCAGCGTCACCAGCTCGGTGCCGGAGGCGCGGATCGCCTGCTCCAGCACGTGCAGGTTGGCCGCGCCGCCGGTGCCGAGGACGAGCCGGGAGCCGAACGTGACCCCGCCGATCTCCAGCGTGGACATCCGCCTCACCCGCCCTGCGTGGCGCTGAGCACCTCGACCCGGTCGCCGTCGCGCAGCACGCTCTCCGGCCAGCCGCCGCGCGGCACCACCTCGCCGTTCACCGCGACCGCGAGCCCGCGCTCCCGGTCGGTGACGGTGCGGATCACCTCGGCGACGGTGACGCCGTCGGGCAGCGTCCGGCCGGTGCCGTTGACGATCAGTTCCACGTGTGCTCCTTCCCGAAGCGGTCCGGGGTGAAGGGGGCGAGCGCGGGATCCGGCTCGCCGGTGACGATCAGCTCGGTGACCAGGTCCGCGGTGACCGGGGTGAGCACGATGCCGTGCCGGTGGTGCCCGGTCGCGGCGAGCACGCCCGGCTGCCCGGGCAGCGGCCCGATGATCGGCGCGTTGTCGGGCGTACCGGGGCGCAACCCGGCCACGGCCTCCACCAGCTCGTACTCGACGAGTTCCGGCACCAGCTCCGCGGCGGCGCGCAGCAGCGTCAGCACGCCACCGGCGGTGACCTCGGTGTCCGCGCGCTCCTCGACGGTCGCCCCGACCACGACCTCACCGCTGTCCCGGGGCACCAGGTAGACCGACTCGCTGTCCGCGTACCCCCGGATCACGTGCCGGAAGCCCGGCGGACCGCCACCGGGTGCGCGCAGCCGCAGCACCTGGCCCTTCACCGGGCGGACCGGCAGGCCGGTCAGCGCCGCCGCGCCGCATCCGGCCGCGACCACCGTCACGCGGGCGTCCACCTCGGACAGCGCGCCGACGCGGGCCGGGCGCAGCTCCACGCCGGCGCGCTCCGCGGCCGTGCGCAGCGCCGCGACCAGCCGCCGCGGGTCGACCTGGTGGTCGCCGGGTGCCACCGCGCCGCCGCGCACGCGCGGCGCCAGCGCCGGCTCGCGGTCGCGCAGCTCCGAGGGGCGCAGCGGCGTGATCGGCAGTCCCAGCCCCCGCTGGTACGACCACAGCCGCCCCGCCTCGGCCAGGTCGTCGGCGGTGAGCCCGACGACGAGCGTGCCCTCGGTACGGTGGCCGATGTCGGCGCCGCTCGCCCCGGCCAGCTCGGCGGCGAAACCGGGCCAGCGGGCGGCGGACTCGACGAGCAGCGCGGTCAGCTCGTGCTCACCGAAGTACGCCTCGGCGACCGGCGACAGCATCCCGGCGGCCACCGACGAGGCACCCGACCCAGGCCGGTCATCGTGCACCACCACGCGCAGTCCGCGTTGCGCGCACCGCCACGCGATCGCCCACCCGATCGGCCCGCCCCCCACCACCGCCACGTCGGTAAGGAAGGGCCCCCTCTTAACGCCTCCGGTAGAGGAAGGGCCCCCTTTTAACACGTCAGCGCCCGCAGCAGCTCGGCGGTGGCGTGCGCGGGATCGGCGGCCAGGCTGAGCGCGCCGACCACCGCCACCCCGTACGCCCCGGCGGCCCGCAGCGCCGGCACGCTCGCGGCGGTCACCCCGCCGATCGCGATCACCGGCACGCGCACCGCCTCGGCGACCGCGCGTACCCCGTCGGGGCCGATCGGTTCCGGCAGGCCGGACTTGGTGGTGGTGACGTGACACGGGCCCACGCCCAGGTAGGTCGCGCCCGCGTCCACCGCCGCGCGGGCGCCCACCGGCTCCCGTGCGGTCGCGCCGAGCACGGCCTCCGGGCCGAGCACCCGGCGCGCGGCGGCCACCGGCAGGTCGTCCGCGCCGACGTGGCCACCGGCGGCGTCCACCGCGAGCGCCACGTGCAGCCGGTCGTTGACCAGGCACCGCGCCCCGTACGGCCGGCACGCCTGGGTCACGCGGCACGCCAGCTCGTACGCCTCCCGGTCGGTGGCGTCGTCCTCCACACGCACCTGCACGACGAGTTCGGCGCCCGCCACGGGCAGGGCGGCACGCAGCACGGCTAACGGGTCACGCCCCGGCCGGGTGTCGGTGATGAGATGCAGTCGTCCCAGGGACAGCACGGCAACGCTCCTCCCTGCGCCGGCATTACCCGGATCAGGTTCGACGGTCGGGGGCTCCCAGCCCCCCTCTCAGCCCGGTCCACACCGGGCTCCCGTGGGTCACTTGCGGCCTACCGTACGACGCCTCCCGCCCGTACGGAAGCCCGGGTGAGGTTTTTCCCAGGAACCGTTCACCTGCCGTACCGGGGCGACGGGTGACCGTCTCGTCACGACACGCTGCCGGGATGCCCGTTCCCGCCCGTGTCCCGCGCCGCCTGGCGATCCTGCCGTTCCGGGGCGGCCGTGCCGTCTCCGGAGGGCTGCTCACCTGGACGATGCTGCGCGGGCCGACGTGGATCCGCCTGCTGCCGGACGTGTACGTGCACCGGGACGGATACCGCGCCGACGACCACCGGATGTGGTGCGAGGCGGTGGCGTTGCGCCTGCCGCCGGGTGCCGTGCTGGCGGGACGCAGCGCCGCCTGGTTGTCCGGCGCGGACGTGCTCACCCGCGACGCGCCGGTCACAGTGCTGCTGCCGACTGCCGCTCGACTGCGCCCGCACCCACGGTTGCGGGTGGTCCGGTCGCCGCTGCCGGAGCGGGACCGCACCCTCGTCGGCGGGCTGCCGGTCACCACCGGGCTGCGTACCGCGTTCGACCTGGGTCGGCAGGGCTCACTCGCCGAGGCGCTGGTCGCCGTCGACGCGCTGCTGCGTCGACGGGTCGTGCGGCTGCCCGTCCTGCGGGCCTACGCCGCCGACCGGCCGGGCTGGCCGGGCGCTCCGCTGTTGCGCGAGGTGCTGGCGATGGCCGAGCCGCAGAGCGAGTCCCCGATGGAGACGCGGCTGCGGCTGCTCCTCCTCGACGCCGGCCTCGGCCCGCTCACCGCCCAGCACGAGGTGCACGCCGGTGGGCGCTTCGTGGCCCGGGTGGACCTGGCCTGGCCGGCACTCCGCCTCGCGGTCGAGTACGACGGCGACCACCACCGCGAACGGGCGCACTTCCGGCGGGACGTGGCGCGCCTGAACGCGCTCCGCGCGGCCGGCTGGGTCGTGCTCCGGTTCACCGCCGACGACGTGCTACGCCGTCCGGACGCCACAGTCGCCCTGGTGCGCCAGGCCCTGGCAGAACGTCGCGCCGCCGCAGCAGACCACTGAACCGTGCCCGCCGCCCGCCGCCTGCCCGCCGCCCGCCGCCTGCCGGGCTGCCTGCCGCCTGCCGCGCTGCCCGAGCACCACGGGCGTCAGGCCCGCACGCAGACACCTATGGCGTTCCACTCGTCGTCAGAATCAGCCGCGAGTGGAACACCATGGGTGTCTCGAGGCCCTTTTGGCACCCATGGTGTTCCACTCGTCGTGAGCGCTGCCTCTGGGTGGAACGCCATGGGTGCCCGACGCGCGGGGCGGGCGCGTTGGTGCGGCAGGGGCTGTCAGAGGATGGCGTCCAGGGCGTCCAGGGCGTCCAGGTCCTCGTCGGTGGGCTGCCAGGTGCCGGCTTCGGCGTTGGCCCTCACCTGCTCGGGGGTCGTCGCGCCGGCGATCACCGACGTCACCGCGGGACGGGCCGCCAGGCCGCCGATCGCCACCTGGAGCATGCTGATCCCGCGCTCGGCCGCGTACGCCTCGATCGCCTCGATGACGTCCCAGCGCGCGGCGGCCAGCCGCTCGGCGTACCGGCCGCCACCGGCCAGGCGGCTGCCCGCCGGGGGCGCCTCGCCCCGCTTGTACTTGCCGGTGAGCAGCCCGTTGGCGAGCGGGAAGAACGGCAGCATGCCCAGGCCGAACCGCTCGCAGGCCGGGATCACCTCGTCCTCCACCGCACGCTCCAGCAGCGAGTAGTGGTTCTGCGCGGAGATGAACCGGGTACGCCCCTGCGACGACGCGGTCCAGTCGGCGTCGGCGATCTGCCACCCGGCGAAGTTGGAGTTGCCCAGGTAGCGCACCTTGCCGGCGGTCACCAGGTCGTCCAGCGCGGCGAGCGTCTCGTCGATCGGAGTGCCCGGGTCGGGCTCGTGCATCTGGTACAGGTCGATGTGGTCGGTGCCGAGCCGGCGCAGCGACGCCTCGACCGCGCGGGCGATGTAGCGGCGGGCGCCCCGAGCGCCGTGGTCCGGCCCGTTCGCGCCGTTCATGTCCATGCCGAACTTGGTGGCCACCACCACGTCGTCACGGCGGCCCTTGAGCGCCTGGCCGAGCAGTTCCTCGGAGGCGCCCTGCGGTTCACCGTAGATGTCGGCGGTGTCGAAGAAGTTGATCCCGGCGTCGAGCGCGGCGTCCACCACCGCCCGGGTGCCGTCGAGATCGAGTTTGCGGCCGAAGTTGTTGCAGCCGATACCGACCACTGACACCACGAGCCCGGAGTCGCCCAGCCGGCGATAGGTCATCTCACTCACGAGATCCACCCTATGCCCGCTCACCGGGCGCTCACCGGGCGAGCACCTCAGCAAAGCACCTCGGCGGCCAGCACCCGGGCGGCACCGATCGTCGCCGCCAGTTCCTCGGGGGTACGCCCCACCGCGCCGAGCAGGGCCTGCGCCCGCTCGGCGAAGCCCGGCGGCGCGCCCGGCAGGCGCCCGGCGGAGGCGATCATGCCCTTCTCGTTGACCAGCCACCGTCCGGCCCGGCCGTGCAGCGCGTGGACCAGCACCCCGACCACCCGGAACAGGCAGCCCGCCACGTAGCCGGCGTCGCCCCCGGCCGCACCCTTGGCCGCTCCGTCGAGGAGCAGCCCGGTCTCCCAGCCACCGGCCACCAGCGCGGCGCCGAGCGCGGGCGGGTAGCCAGCGGTCTCGGCGCGCAGCGCGGTCAGCTCGCCGGTCGGGTCGCCGAGCACCCGTGAGAGCGCCACCTCCCCGGCGTACGCGTGCGAGTAGAAGCCGAGCGGATGCCCGGCCTGCACCTCGACCGTGTAGCGGCCGGCCCGGCAGTCCGCCCAGACCCGGTGCACCCGGTCCAGGTCGCGGTAGATCCAGTCCACGGCCACCCCGCCGACCCGCAGCCAGCCGCCGCCGTCGACCCACGGTCCCCAGCCGCCCGGGGCGGTGAGGTCCACCGGCCCGTCGGCGATCGAGGCGGCCACCGCGCGCAGCCCGGCCAGGTCGGGCGTACCCCGGTAGTAGAGGCCCAGGTCCCAGTCGGAGTCGGGCCGGTGGTCGCCGCGGGCGCGGCTGCCGCCGAGCGCCACCGCGACCACGCCGTCCACCGCGCACAGCCGGTCGGCCAGGTCCTGGTCGATCACCCCACGTCCCAGACCGGCTCCGGCGTCTCCACCACGTCGCCGTCGCCGCGGAACAGCACGAACCGGTCGAAGGTACGGGTGAACCACCGGTCGTGTGTCACCGCGACCACCGTCCCCTCGAACGCGGTCAGCCCGGCCTCCAGCGCCTCGGCCGAGGCCAGGTCGAGGTTGTCGGTGGGCTCGTCGAGCAGCAGCAGCGTCGCCCCGGACAGCTCCAGCAGCAGCACCAGGAACCGGGCCTGCTGCCCGCCGGAGAGCGTGCCGAACCGCTGGTCGCCCTGACCGGCCAGCTCGTACCGGGACAGCGCCGCCATGGCCGCGTGCCGGTCCATGCCGGCCCGGTGGTCGTCGCCGCGCCACAGCACCTCGACGAGCGTCCTGCCCATCAGCTCCGGCCGGTCGTGGGTCTGCGAGAAGTGCCCGGGCCGGACCCGCGCGCCGAGCCGGACCACGCCGCCGTGCGCGACGGGCGCGAGCGCGGCGGCGCCGTCGACCGGGGTGTTGCCCGGCTCCGGGTCGGTGCCGCCCCGCGCCAGCAGGCGCAGGAAGTGCGACTTGCCGGTGCCGTTCGCGCCCAGCACCGCGACCCGGTCGCCGTACCAGAGTTCCAGGTCGAACGGGTACGTCAGGCCGTCCAGCTCCAACTGCTCGGCGATCACCGCGCGCTTGCCGGTCCGCCCGCCGGTCAGGCGCATCCGGATGTCCTGGTCCTTCGGGGGTACGGGCGGCGGCCCGGCCTCCTCGAACTTGCGCAACCGGGTCTGCGCGGCCTGGTAGCGGGAGGCCATCCCGTCGTTGTACGCGGCCTTCTGCTTGTACATCAGCATCAGCTCGCGCAGCTTCTGGTGCTCCTCGTCCCAGCGTTTGCGCAGCTCGTCCAGGCGGGCGTGCCGGGCCACCCGGGCGGAGTGCCAGCTCGCGAAGCCGCCCGGGTGCACCCAGGCGCTGCCGCCCTCCACCGCGACGACCCGGTCGGCGGTCTGCGCCAGCAGTTCCCGGTCGTGCGAGACGTAGAGCACCGACTTGCCCGACTCGCGCAGCCGCGACTCCAGCCAGCGTTTGCCGGGTACGTCGAGGAAGTTGTCCGGCTCGTCGAGCAGCAGCACCTCGTCCGGGCCGCGCAGCAGCAGCTCCAGCGCGAAGCGCTTCTGCTGGCCGCCGGACAGCGTGCGTACCGGGCGTTCCCGGGCGCTGTCCCAGGGCAGGTCCAGCACGATGGTGGCGACGGTGTCGAAGAGGACCTCGGCGTCGTACCCCCCGGTCTCGCCCCACGCGGCGAGCGCCTCGGCGTACGCGAGCTGGGTCTTGGCGGCGGCGGAGCTGTACTTGCCGCGGACCTCGGCCGCCCGCATGGCCGCCTCGGTCTCGGCGACCCGCCGCCCGGCGTCGCGCAACGCCGGCGGCGCCAGCGACAGGGCCAGGTCGGCGAGCGTGGACTCGTCTCCGATCATGCCGATGAACTGCCGCATCACGCCCAGCCCACCGGAGCGGGCGATCGCCCCGGTCTTCACCGGCAGGTCGCCGGCGACCATCCGCAGCAGCGTGGTCTTGCCGGCGCCGTTCGGACCGACCAGCGCCACCTTGGCACCCTCACCGACCCGGAACGACACGTCGCTGAACAGCTCACGCCCGTCCGGGAGGATGTGCCCGGCTCCTGCCACGTCCACGTATCCCACGCGGGCATCCTGCCCGAGCCGGGTGCGTGGACGACACCGGATTACCGGGTGACCCGCAGCACCCGGTAGCCCTTCTGGCTGGCGTGCCGCTCGACCGACCAGCCCTGCTCGACCAGCCAGCGGTGCAGCGAGTCGCCGCCGAGGTGCCGGGCGACGACCAGCCAGGCCACGCCGTCCGGAGCGAGGCGGGGCAGCCAGCGCAGCAGCAGGCCGTGCAGTTCCGCCTTGCCGATGTGGATCGGCGGGTTGGACCAGATCTGGGTGAAGGTGACGTCGTCCGGCAGCTCGTCCGGCGCGACGGCGCGCACCCGGTCGGCGGCGCCGACCCGGGCCGCGTTGGCGGTGGTGAGGGCGCGGGCGCGCTCGTTGACGTCCACCGCCCAGACCGTGGCCTTCGGCGCGACGGTGGCCAGGACGCAGGTGATCGGGCCGAAGCCGCAGCCGATGTCGAGCAGCGCGCCGGTGACGTCGGCGGCCGGCAGGTCGGCCTTGCGCAGCAGCACGGCGGTGCCCGGGTCGAGCCGGTCGGCGGAGAAGACGCCGCCGGCCGAGGCGAGCGTGTAGTCGCGCCCGGCGACTGTGAACTCGACCTCGCGCGGGCGGGCCGGGGCCGAGGGTTCAGCGGTGAAGTAGTGGTCGCCGGTCACGCCCGCATTCTCGCACCGGGCCGGAGCGGTTCCGGCGACGGTGTCACGGGTGGGGTCGGACGCCACTCCGCCAGAATTTCCCGATATTACCCCTGAAAGGGACAATCAGCCCTACTCTATGCCACATGGTGTATCGGTACGAGTCCGACGAGGACGCCTTCCTGGAGTACCCGACGCCCGGGTCGGCCCCGAACGGGCCCGCAGCCGCGACGCCCCCGCCCGCGGGTCCGTCACGCTCCCGCTTCCCCACGCCGTCGCTGCCCCGGCCGCCCCGGCCCACCGCGCAACCGGCGCTGCCGCCGCCCGGTGCGGCCGAGCACCAGGCGTTGCCACCGACCGGACCCGGCGAGCAGGCGGCGGCCGACGACGCCCGCGCCCCGGCTCCGGCGCCCCCGGCACCGACACCGGGACGTCCCGCGCCACCCCGGGAGCCCTCCCCCGTGCCGCAGCCCGCGCCGCCCATGCCGGCACCGGTACCGGCGGCGGCGAACCGGCCGACAGTGCCCATCCCGGCCAGTTCGACCGCCCGCGCCGCCGACGTCTCCGAGCTGCCCCGGACCCGGCGCGCCGAGCGCCGCGGCGGCGGCCGGTTCTGGCAGACGCTCGTCGGCGGCGCCGCCGTACTGCTCCTGCTCTCGCTCACCGGGCTCGCCGTCGCGGCCCTGCTCGACGAACGCACCACCACACCGCCGGCCGGCCAGCCGACCCCGCAGCCGACCGAGTCGAGCACCCCGTCCGGCGGCACCGACCTGGACTCCCGGGACACCGACCAGGCGGCGCTCACCGCCAAGGAGGTCTTCCCGGCCAAGGATCTCGTGGTCACCGACGGGACGCCGGCCTACCGGGTGCTCAAGACCCAGGCCAGCACGAAGTGCGAGGTCGCGGCCACCGGCGAGATCGCCGACCTGCTGGTCCGGCTCGGCTGCAACCAGGTCGTGCGGGGCACGCTGCGCTCCCCCGACGGCGACCACCTGATCACCGCCGGTCTGTTCAACCTCACCGACGTGGCCACCGCCCAGCGGGTACGCGACCGCATCCGGCCGCTGCTCGACGCGCGCCAGGGACGGTTCCCGGGCATGGCGGCGGGCGACGGCACCGAGTCGGTGGAGAAGGCCGCGGCGCGGGTCGCCTGGCAGGTACGCGGACACTACGTCGCCTTCTGCCTGGTGACCCGCGCCGACGGGGAACGCATCGGGAGCGACGACGCGACCGTCCGCGAGATCATGTACGACCTGGTCGAGCTGCACCTCAACCGGGGTGTGCTGGACCGTCGTGCGGCCGCCGGCACGGCCGGGCAGCCCGACGCGGACTCGGCCGAGGACAGCGCCGGCCAGCGGGGCACGGACTGAGCCGGGCTCAGCCCTCGGCCACCGGCACCCGCAACCGGCGGGTCAGGTCGGCACGGCGGGCGTACTCGGCCGGGTCCGCCGGGTAGCCCACCTCGACCAGGGCGAGGCCGTGCGCGGGCGCCACAGTCACCTCGCTGGAGCGCTCACGCCGGGTCAGCAGGCCGGCCGGCCACTGGACCGGCCGCCGCCCGTCGCCCGCGACCAGCATCGCCCCGACCAGGCTGCGCACCATGTTCTGGCAGAACGCGTCGGCCTGCACGGTGGCGACCAGGATCCCGTCCGGGTCGCGCCGCCAGTCCAGCCGGGTCACCTCGCGCAGCGTGGTCGCGTTCTCCTTGCGCCGGCAGTACGCGGCGAAGTCGTGCTCGCCCACCAGCCCGGCGGCGGCGGCGTTGAGCGCCGCCAGGTCCAGCGGCTTCGGCCAGGCCAGGGTGTCCCGGCGGCGCAGCGGCTCGGCGCCCCACGGGGCGTCGGTGACCCGGTACTCGTAACGCCGGAACGTGGCCGAGAACCGGGCGTCGAAGTCGGCGGGCACCTCGGTCATCGCGCGCACCCGCACATCAGGCGGCAGGAGCCGGGCCAGCCGGCGCAGCAACCGCCCCTCGTGCTCCCGCCACACCGCGGCCGGCAGGTCGAGGTGGCAGACCTGCCCGGTGGCGTGCACCCCGGCGTCGGTACGCCCGGCGACTGTCAGGCCGGTCGCCGTGCCGGCGCCGAGCACCAGGTCCAGCGTCTGCACGAGCACGCCCGCCACGGTGCGCCGGGTCGGCTGGGGCGCCCAGCCGGAGAAGTCGGTGCCGTCGTACGAGACGTCCAGCCGCAGCCGGGTCCGCTCGTCCACCTCGTACCTCCTGTCGACGGCGACGGGCCCGGCACCCCCGAGGGGATGCCGGGCCCGGTCGAGCCTGATCTCAGGCCTTGTCGTTCTCGGTGACCTCGTCGCTGTCCTCACGGGCGGCGGCGGTGTCACCCGACGCGGAGACCGGCGCCTCGGCGTCCTGGTCACCGGCGCTGGAGCGCGGGGTCTCCTCGGCCGGGGCCAGGGCCTCGACCTTGTCCTGCTGGGCGGCCTTGCGGGCGGCGGTCTTCTTGTTCGCCTTCGGCTCGGCGACCTGAAGCTCCTCCACCAGCTCGATGATCGCCATCGGAGCGGCGTCACCCTTGCGCGGACCGGTCTTCACGATCCGGGTGTAGCCACCGTTGCGGTTGGCGTACCGGGGCGCGATCTGGTCGAACAGGGCGTAGACCACGTCCTTGTCCTTGACGACGCCCAGCACCCGGCGGCGCGAGGCGAGGTCGCCGCGCTTGGCCTTGGTGATGAGCTGCTCGGCCAGCGGACGCAGCCGCCGGGCCTTCGTCTCGGTGGTCTGGATCTTGCCGTGCTGGAACAGCGCGGTGGCCAGGTTGGCCAGCATCAGCCGCTCGTGCGCGGGGCTGCCGCCGAGGCGGGGGCCCTTGGTGGGCGTGGGCATGCTTGGTGCTCCTCAGGTGTGGCGGCAGCGCGGACTAGAGCTGCTCGGTCTCGCGGTAGTCGTCGGTGTCGTAGTCCGCCTCGCCGAAGGCGTCCACGACGTGCGCCGGGTCGAAGTTCGGAGCCGAGTCCTTCAGCCCCAGGCCCATCCCGGCGAGCTTCATCTTGACCTCGTCGATCGACTTCTGACCGAAGTTGCGGATGTCGAGGAGGTCGGCCTCGGTACGCCCGATGAGCTCACCAACGGAGTTGATGCCCTCGCGCTTGAGGCAGTTGTAGGAGCGGACGGTGAGGTCCAGCTCCTCGATCGGCAGGGCGAGGTCCGCCGCCAGCTGGGCGTCCTGCGGGGACGGCCCGATGTCGATACCCTCGGCGGTCTCGTCCAGCTCCCGGGCCAGCCCGAACAGCTCCACCAGCGTCGAGCCGGCCGAGGCCAGCGCGGTACGCGGGCCCATCGACGGCTTGGTCTCGACGTCGATGATCAGCCGGTCGAAGTCGGTCCGCTGCTCGACACGGGTCGCCTCGACCCGGTACGTCACCTTGAGCACCGGCGAGTAGATCGAGTCGACCGGGATCCGGCCGATCTCGGCGCCGGCCTGCTTGTTCTGCGCCGCCGTGACGTAGCCGCGACCCCGCTCGACGGTCAGCTCCATGTCGAGCCGGCCCTTGCCGTTGAGGGTGGCGAGCTTCAGGTCCGGGTTGTGCACCGAGACACCGGCCGGGGGCTGGATGTCACCGGCGGTCACGTCGCCCGGGCCCTGCTTGCGCAGGTACATGCTGACCGGCTCGTCGTGCTCGGAGCTGACGCACAGCTCCTTGATGTTCATGACGAGCTCGACCACGTCCTCCTTGACACCGGGGATCGTGGTGAACTCGTGCAGCACACCGTCGATCTTGATCGAGGTGACCGCCGCACCCGGGATCGACGACAGCAGCGTACGCCGCAGCGAGTTGCCCAGGGTGTAGCCGAAGCCGGGCTCCAGCGGCTCGATGGTGAACCGGGAGCGGGTCTCGTTGATCGACTCCTCGGAGAGGGTCGGTCGCTGGCTGATGAGCATGGTGTCTCTTCTCTTCCGGGGCGCCCGCCATATGACGCCCGCCAAACTGTTCCGGTGGCCCGCCCGGACGGACGGGCCACCGCAACGAGCCCTTACTTGGAGTAGAGCTCGACGATCAGCTGCTCCTGGACCTGGGTGTCGATCACCTGGCGGGCCGGGAGCGAGTGCACGAGGATCTTCATCTGGCTCGGGATGGCCTCCAGCCACGCCGGAACCGACCGCGAACCGGCCTGAGCCTGCGCCACCAGGAACGGGGTGAGCTCCTTGCTCTTGCCCCGGACCTCGATGATGTCGTGCTCCTTGACGCGGTACGACGGGATGTCGACCTTCTTGCCGTTCACCGTGAAGTGGCCGTGCTTGACCAGCTGACGGGCCATGTCCCGGGAGCTGGCGTAGCCGGCCCGGTAGACCACGTTGTCCAGCCGCGACTCGAGGATCTGCAGCAGGACCTCGCCGGTCTTGGCCTCCTTGCTCACGGCCTCTTCGTAGTAGCCGCGGAACTGCTTCTCCAGCACGCCGTAGACACGACGGGCCTTCTGCTTCTCACGGAGCTGGAGCAGGTACTCCGTCTCCTTCGTGCGGCCGCGGCCGTGCTGCCCGGGCGGGAACGGCCGGGACTCGAACGGGCACTTCGGACCATCGCACTTGCTGCCCTTGAGGAACAGCTTCATCTTCTCCCGCCGGCAACGGCGGCAGTCAGCACCGGTGTAACGAGCCATCTCTCTCTAACCTCTCAGACCCGGCGACGCTTCGGCGGACGGCACCCGTTGTGCGGCTGCGGGGTGACGTCGGAGATCTGCCCGACCTCGAGGCCCACGGCCTGCAGCGAACGGATGGCGGTCTCCCGGCCGGAGCCGGGGCCCTTGACGAACACGTCGACCTTGCGCATGCCGTGCTCCATCGCGCGACGCGCGGCGGCCTCGGCGGCGAGCTGCGCGGCGAACGGAGTCGACTTGCGGGAGCCCTTGAATCCGACCTGGCCGGAGGAGGCCCAGGAGATGACCGCACCGGTCGGGTCCGTGATGGACACGATGGTGTTGTTGAAGGTGCTCTTGATGTGCGCCTGCCCGTGGGCGACGTTCTTGCGTTCCTTGCGCCGGACCTTCTTGACGGCGGCTCCGGCACGAGCCTTCGGTGGCATAAGTCTGTGCGCTCCTAGTTACTTCTTGCCGGGCTTCTTCTTGCCGGCCACGGTCCGCTTCGGGCCCTTCCGGGTCCGCGCGTTGGTCTTGGTGCGCTGGCCACGCACGGGCAGACCGCGACGGTGCCGGATACCGGCGTAGCAGCCGATCTCGACCTTGCGGCGGATGTCAGCGGCGACCTCGCGGCGCAGGTCGCCTTCAACCTTGTAGTTGCCCTCGATGTGGTTCCGGAGCTCGACGAGCTCCTCGTCCGTGAGGTCCCGAACGCGCTTGTCCGGCGAGATGCCGGTCGCGGCGAGCGTCTCCAGGGCGCGGGTACGACCGACCCCGAAGATGTAGGTGAGCGCGATCTCCATCCGCTTCTCGCGGGGGAGATCCACGCCGACTAGACGTGCCATGTGCGGGCGTACTCCTCGTGATGTTGTGGCGGAGGTGTGGACCCGTCCCACCCCGCTACCGGCCGTCCCTGTCCTTCCGGCGTCAAGAACGCCGGCGACCGGGATCGGTCGCTGCCCAAGCGGGCCCCGGCCTCCGACCGGGGGTCAACCACGAGGGGGTACGCGCTGCGCACCCGACCGCGGCTGGGACGAGCTGGTGATGTGTGGGGCGTCAGCCCTGGCGCTGCTTGTGGCGCGGGTCGGTGCAGATGACCATGACCCGGCCGTGCCGGCGGATCACCCGGCACTTGTTGCAGATCCTCTTGACGCTCGGCTTGACCTTCACGGTTGCCTTACTTCCCATCTGGCCCGGAGCCGCGGCGGTGCGCGATCCGGACGTCGAAGACGGACACGGGTCTCCCGGCCGCCGTCAGGCTTACTTGTAGCGGTAGACGATGCGCCCGCGGGTCAGGTCGTACGGCGAGAGTTCGACGACGACCCGGTCCTCCGGCAGGATGCGGATGTAGTGCTGCCGCATCTTGCCGCTGATGTGAGCGAGCACCTTGTGGCCGTTCGCGAGCTCCACCCGGAACATGGCGTTCGGCAGGGGCTCGATGACCCGACCCTCGATCTCGATGGCTCCGTCTTTTTTCGGCATGTCCTCCGCTGTCCTGACGTCGGTTACTCCGGACGGCCCACAACGTCTTACACGGGCGAACTGACCAAGATCAGAAACCCGCGCCAGCCGCGGCTCCGACTCCCACCGAAGCGCTGGGTGGGCATGGCGGAGTGGACGCTGTGCGCCGATCAGAAAGTGTACGCCGACCCGCACGTGCTCGCCAAACCGACCGGCGTGACAGTCACCCGGACGGCTCGGATATGACGCAGGTCACGTCTCCGGCAGCTCCCGCTTCGCCCGCCGGCGGGCCTCCCGCTCGACCTGCTTGCGCCGCCGGCGCTCGGCGTCCTTCTCCGGCGCCCCGTGGGCCAGCCCCTGGATCGTCTGGTAGAGCACCACGGCGCCCCACGGGCCGAGCACCCAGATCGGCCAGTAGTCGTCGAACTCGATCTCACCCTCGCCGAGCTGGGAGACGAACCAGACCGCGGTGAGGATCAGGGCCACCTTCAGCCAGGGCCCCCAGACCCCCAGCAGCCAGGCGTTGCGCGCGCTCACCGCCGCCGGGCCCGGGTCGGCCACCCCGCTCCTCCCGGTCGCGCGCGGAGCCGGCAGGGAGTTCTCCGCCGGTCGGGGGCCGGGCAGGTCGGTCAGCAGCTCGTCCAGCTCGCCGTAGGTCTTCGACCCGTACGCCCGGCGCAGCCGGTCGTCGTACTCGTGCAGGTCGAGCCGGCCCTCGTTCAACGCCGCCCGGAGTCGCTCGGCGGTGGCCTCCCGGTCCGCGTCGGCCGCCCGCATGCGGTTGCGCTCCTCCATGGGAGCAAGCATGTCACCCGATCGCCAGCGCGGCACGGCGTGCGCCGGTCATCCGGCGCGGCCGGGGCCCTCGATCAGGCCGGGGAGTCGACAGACGTCTGCCGCGCGGTCACCAGGTCGCCCAGGCGGGCCCGTCCGCCGTCCTCGGCGGTCAGCACCCACACGCCGTCGTCCAGCAGCGCCATCGAGTGCTCGACGTGCACCGCCATCGACCCGTCCCGGGTCACCACGGTCCAGCCGTCGGCCAGCTCGACGGTACGCGGCGAGCCCATCGTGATCATCGGCTCGATCGCGAGCGCCAGGCCCGGCACCAGGCGCGGCCCCTTGCCCGGACGCCCGTGGTTGAGCACGTGCGGGTCCTGGTGCATCTCGGTGCCGATGCCGTGGCCGCCGTAGCCGTCGACGATGCCGTACCGGCCGCCCCGGCGGACCGCGTTCTCGACCGCGTGGGAGATGTCGGTGAGCCGGCCCTTGCCGGAGGCCGCCCCGCGCGCGGCGGCGGCGATCCCGGCCCACATGGCGTCCTCGGCCACCGCCGTCATCCTCAGCAGGGCCGGGTCGACCTCGCCGACCGGCACCGTGACCGCCGCGTCGCCGTGCCAGCCGTCCAGCACCGCGCCGCAGTCGATCGAGATCAGGTCACCCTCGCGCAGCACCTGAGCGGGCGACGGGATGGCGTGCACCACCTGCTGGTTGACCGAGGAGCAGATCGACGCCGGGAAGCCGTGGTAGCCCTTGAACGACGGCACGGCGCCGGCCTCGCGGATGGTCGACTCGGCGATCACGTCCAGGTCGGCCGTCGACACGCCCGGCGCCACCGCCTCCCGCATCCGGCGCAGGGCGCGGGCGACGACCAGACCGGCGGCCCGCATCAGCTCGATCTGCTCGGGGGTCTTCAGCTGGATGTCCAGCTGGGGACGGCGCATGGTGGTGGTTACCTTTCGTCGCGCGTACGCGGAGCAGCGGGGCACGTCGCGCGTACCCCGCTGTTCGCACTCTATCCGCCGGGCGGCGGTGGGACCTCAGCCGCCGTACGAGCGCAGCGCGTCGATGGCGCGGACGGTGACGTCCTCCACCGGGCCGGTCGCGTCGATGCCCACCAGCTTGCCCTGGGCGCCGTAGTAGTCCACGAGCGGCGCGGTCTTCTCGGCGTACTCCCGCAGCCGGGCGGCGATGGTCTCCGGCTTGTCGTCGTCACGCTGGAACAGCTCGGCGCCGCAGCGGTCGCAGACGCCCTCCCGGCTCGGCGCGTCGAACTCGACGTGCCAGATCTTGCCGCAGCCCCGGCAGGTGCGCCGGCCGGACAGCCGCCGGATCACCTCGTCGTCGTCGACGACCAGTTCCAGCACCAGGTCCAGCGCGGTGCCGAGGTCGGCGAGGAGCTTGTCCAGCGCGGCGGCCTGCGGCGTGGTCCGCGGGAAGCCGTCGAGCAGGAAGCCCTCGCTCGCGTCCGGCTCGGCGAGCCGGTCCCGCACCATGTTGATGGTGACCTCGTCCGGGACCAGCTTACCGGCGTCCATGTACCGCTTGGCCTCGACGCCCAGCGGCGTGCCCTGGGAGACGTTCGCCCGGAAGATGTCACCGGTCGAGATCTTCGGCACCGAGAGGTGCGCGGCGACGAACTCCGCCTGTGTGCCCTTGCCCGCGCCCGGCGGGCCAACCAGAACGAGTCGCATCTACCGCAGGAACCCTTCGTAGTTCCGCTGCATGAGTTGGCTCTCGATCTGCTTCACGGTCTCCAGACCGACGCCGACCATGATGAGCACAGCGGTGCCGCCGAACGGAAAGTTCTGGAACTGCTGGTTGTCGAGCCAGATGAAGAAGAAGTTCGGCAGGATCGCGACGACGCCCAGGTAGAGCGCGCCCGGCAGGGTGATCCGGCTGAGGATGAAGTCGAGGTACTCGGCGGTCGGCTTGCCGGGGCGGATGCCCGGCACGAAGCCGCCGTACTTCTTCATGTTGTCCGCGACCTCGGTCGGGTTGAACGTGATCGACACGTAGAAGTACGTGAAGAAGATGATCAGCAGGAAGTAGATCGCGATGTGCTCCGGCGCGCTCGCCTTCACGATGTGGTTCTGGATCCACGCCTGGACCTTGCCCGGGTCGTTCTGATCGAAGAACTGGAGCGCGAGCTGCGGCAGGTAGAGCAGCGACGAGGCGAAGATGACCGGGATGACACCCGCCTGGTTCACCTTCAGCGGGATGTAGGTCGACGTGCCGCCGTACATCCGCCGGCCGATCATGCGCTTGGCGTACTGCACCGGGATGCGGCGCTGCGCCTGCTCGATGAACGTGACCGCGGTGATGACCACCAGCACCAGGGCGATGACGAGGAGGAACATCCCCCAGCCCTTGGTGGTCTTGATCTTCCAGCCCTCGCTGGGGAGCCGGGCCGCGATCGAGGTGAAGATCAGCACGGACATGCCGTTGCCGACGCCCCGGTCGGTGATCAGCTCACCGAGCCACATCACCACGCCGGTGCCGGCGGTCATGGTCATGACCAGGATGGTCAGGGTCAGCCAGTTCGGGATGCCGGTGCCCTCGGGCACGATCGGGAACTGGTCGCACTGGTTGTTGAACAGCTGGCCGGACCGGGCCAGCGCCACGAACGCCGAGGCCTGGAGGACGCCCAGGCCCAGCGTCAGGTAGCGGGTGTACTGCGTGATCTTGGCCTGCCCGGCCTGGCCCTCCTTGCGGAGCTGCTCCAGGCGCGGGATCACCACCGTCAGCAGCTGGAGGATGATCGACGCGGTGATGTAGGGCATGATGCCCAGCGCGAAGACCGAGAGCTGGAGCAGCGCGCCACCGGAGAAGAGATCCAGCAGGTTGAGCACACCCGTGCTGCCACCCTGGATCGTGTCGAGGCACTTCTGCACGTTGCCGTACGAGACGCCCGGGCTGGGCAGCGTGGCGCCCAGCCGGTAGACCGCGATGATGCCTACTGTGAACAGCAGCTTCTTGCGCAGGTCAGGCGTACGGAACGCACTGAGAAAGGCGGACAGCAACTTCTTCCTCCTGCGCGACGCGGGCCGCCGGTGACGAGTCCCTGGCGGGGCGGGGTGGTGCCGGGCGGCATGCCCGGTATCCATGGCTGGGAACGGACTCTAACAGTCCGATCCCGGTCCGGGCAGATGTGCCCGGCTACATAAAACGAATCCGATGTTACCCGGCGCACACGTGGCCGGTAGACCATGGCGCCCGCCCAGTTGCGAACAACTGAGCGGGCGCCGTGGACATCGCCTTACAGCTCGGTGACCGAGCCACCGGCGGCGGTGATCTTCTCCTTGGCCGACGCGCTGAACGCGTGCGCCGAGACCTGGAGAGACACGCCACCGAGGTCGCCGGTGCCGAGCACCTTGACCGGGTGACCCTTGCGGACCGCGCCGGCCTCGACCAGCTCGACCGGGCCGACCTGGCCGCCGTTCGGGAACAGCTCGGCCAGCCGGTCCAGGTTGACCACCTGGAACACGACCTTGAACTTGTTCTTGAAGCCCTTCATCTTCGGCAGGCGCATGTGGATGGGCATCTGCCCACCCTCGAACGCCGGCGAGATGTTCTTCCGGGCCTTGGAACCCTTGGTACCGCGACCGGCGGTCTTGCCCTTCGAGCCCTCACCGCGACCCACGCGGGTCTTGTCGGTCTTGGCACCCGGAGCCGGACGCAGGTGGTGCACCTTGATCGTCATTACTCGACCTCCTCGACCTTCACGAGGTGGTTGACCGTGAAGATCATGCCGCGGATCTCCGGCCGGTCCTCCTTGACCACCACGTCGTTGATCCGCTTGAGACCGAGCGAACGCAGCGAGTCACGCTGGTTCTTCTTGGTCCCGATCTCGGACCGGACCTGGGTGACCTTCAGGCGTGCCATCAGGACGCCACCCCCGCCCGCGACGCCAGCATGGCGGCCGGCGCGACGTCCTCGACCGGCAGACCACGACGGGCCGCGACCTGCTCCGGGGACTCGAGCCCCTTCAGGGCCGCCACCGTGGCGTGCACGATGTTGATCGGGTTGGACGAGCCGAGGCTCTTGGAGAGCACGTCGTGGATGCCCGCGCACTCCAGCACGGCACGCACCGGACCACCGGCGATGACACCCGTACCGGCGGAGGCCGGCTTGAGCAGCACCACACCGGCCGCGTCCTCGCCCTGCACCGGGTGCGGGATCGAGGCGCCGATGCGCGGCACCTTGAAGAAGTGCTTCTTGGCCTCCTCGACACCCTTGGCGATCGCCGCGGGCACCTCCTTGGCCTTTCCGTAGCCCACACCGACGGTGCCGTCGCCGTCGCCCACGATCACCAGGGCGGTGAAGCTGAAGCGACGACCACCCTTCACGACCTTGGCGACGCGGTTGATCGCGACGACCCGCTCGAGGTGCGGGGTCTTCTCGACGGGCGCGTTTCCGCGGCCGCCCTCACGGCGGTTGTCGCGGCGACCACCCTCGTTGCCACCGGACCCGCCGCCACGGCGCTGTTGACCTGGCATCAGCAGCCTTCCTTCTCTCTCGTGACGGGGTTTCTAGAACTCGAGCCCGGCTTCGCGGGCGGCGTCGGCAAGCGCGGCGACACGCCCCGCGTACCGGTTGCCACCGCGGTCGAAGACGACCTTCGAGACGCCGGCGGCCTTGGCGCGCTCGGCGAGCAGGGCGCCGACCTTGCCGGCCAGGGCGCTCTTGTCGCCCTCGGCGCCGCGCAGCGAGGCGTCCATGGTCGAGGCCGACGCCAGGGTGTGACCCTTGGTGTCGTCCACGACCTGGGCCACCACGTGGCGCAGGGAGCGGGTGACGACCAGGCGGGGACGCTCGGCGGTGCCGCTGACGTTCTTGCGGACCCGGAAGTGCCGACGCGCACGCCCGACGGCACGCTTGGCGGCGACGCCGCGGCGGCGCTTGAGCAGCGTGGCGCTCACTTCTTACCTGCCTTTCCAGCCTTGCGGCGGATGACCTCGCCCTGGTACTTCACGCCCTTGCCCTTGTAGGGCTCCGGCGGACGGATCTTCCGGATGTTGGCGGCGACCTCGCCGACCTGCTGCTTGTCGATGCCGGCCACGTGGAACAGCGTCGGCTTCTCGACCGTGAAGGTGATGCCCTCCGGCGCCGGCACCAGGACCGGGTGCGAGAACCCGAGCGCGAACTCCAGGTCCTTGCCCTTGGCGGTCACGCGGTAACCGGTGCCGGCGATCTCCAGGCTCTTGCGGTAGCCCTCGGTCACACCGACGATCATGTTGGCCACCAGCGTACGGCTCAGGCCGTGCAGCTCCTTGGCCTTGCGCTCGTCGTTGGGCCGGTTGACGTGCAGCTCGCCGTCCTCGCCCCGCTCCGCCGTGATCGGCTCGGCCAGCACGTGGCTCAGCTCGCCCTTGGGGCCCTTGACCTTGACGGTCCGGCCGTCGATCGTGATGTCGACGCCGGCAGGCACCGGGATCGACTTACGTCCAATACGCGACATTTCTACCTGTCTCCCGTTACCAGACGAAGGCGAGGACTTCCCCGCCAACGCTCCGCTTGCGGGCCTGCCGGTCGGTGAGCAGTCCCTGGGACGTCGAAATGATCGCCACGCCCAGCCCGCCGAGCACCCGCGGGAGCCCGTCCGACTTGGCGTACACCCGGAGACCGGGCTTGGACACGCGCTTGATGCCGGCCAGGCTCCGCTCGCGGTTCTGGCCGTACTTCAGCTCGACGACCAGTCGCTTGCCGACGGCGCCCTCCTCGGGCTCCTCGACCGACCAGGTGGCGATGTAACCCTCGGCCTTGAGGACCTCGGCGATGTTCGCCTTGATCTTCGAGTACGGCATCGTCACCCGGTCGTGGTACGCCTGGTTGGCGTTACGCAGACGCGTGAGCATGTCTGCGATCGGGTCGGTCATCGTCATGAAAACTCGTCAACCTTTCTCGCCGGGGTTCCCCGGGCCAGGCCCGGGGCCTACGGCGAAGAGACAGTTCAGCTGACGCGCCGGAGCGCGCCGGGCTATTACCAGGAAGCCTTGGACACGCCGGGCAGCTCACCGCGGTGGGCCATCTCCCGGATGCACACCCGGCAGAGACCGAACTTGCGGTAGACCGCCTTCGGACGCCCGCACCGCTGGCAGCGGGTGTACGCGCGAACCGAGAACTTCGGCTTCGCGGCCGCCTTGATGATCAGCGCCTTCTTGGCCATCTCAGTTCTCCTTGAACGGGAAGCCCAGGAGCTTGAGCAGCGCCCGGCCCTCGTCGTCGGTCGTGGCGGTCGTGACCACCGTGATGTCCATGCCCCGCTGGCGATCGATCTTGTCCTGATCGATCTCGTGGAACACCGACTGCTCGGTCAGACCGAACGTGTAGTTGCCGTGCCCGTCGAGCTTGCGCCCGTCCAGGCCGCGGAAGTCACGGATACGCGGCAGCGCGATCGAGAGCAGCCGGTCCAGGAACTCCCACATCCGGTCGCCGCGCAGGGTGACCTTCGCGCCGATCGGCATGCCCTCGCGGAGCTTGAACTGCGCGATGGACTTGGTGGCCCGCCGGACCTGCGGCTTCTGGCCGGTGATGGTGGCCAGGTCGCGGACGGCCCCGTCGATCAGCTTGGCGTCGCGAGCGGCCTCGCCGACACCCATGTTGACGACGATCTTGACCAGCCGCGGCACCTGCATCGGGTTGGCGAACTCGAACTGCTTCTGCAGCTCGGCCACCACCTCGTTGCGGTACCGCTCCTTGAGGCGCGGCAGGGTCTTGGTTTCGGTAGCCGTGGTCATCAGAGGTCCTTACCGGTGCTACGCGCGATGCGGACCTTCTGGCCGTTGTCGTCGATCCGGTAGCCGACGCGGGTCGGCTTGCCGTCGGAGTCCAGGACCATCACGTTCGAGACGTGGATCGGGGCCTCCTGGGTGACGATGCCGCCGGTCTTGGCGCCACGCTGGGTGGTGCTGATACGGGTGTGCTTCTTGACCCGGTTCACGCCCTCGACCAGGACCTTGTCCTGCCGCGGGTAGGCCGCGATGACCTTGCCCTTGGCACCCTTGTCCTTGCCGGCGATGACGACGACCGTGTCGCCCTTCTTGACCTTCACGGTCACAACACCTCCGGCGCGAGAGAGATGATCTTCATGAACCGCTTGTCCCGCAGCTCCCGGCCCACCGGGCCGAAGATACGGGTACCGCGCGGGTCCCCACCGTCCTTGATGATGACGGCGGCGTTCTCGTCGAAGCGGATGTACGACCCGTCCGGCCGCCGCTTCTCCTTGGCGGTCCGAACGACGACGGCCTTGACGACGTCGCCCTTCTTCACACCGGCACCGGGGATCGCGTCCTTGACGGTCGCCACGATGACGTCGCCGATGCTCGCGTAGCGCCGACCGGAGCCGCCGAGCACCCGGATGCACAGGATCTCCCGGGCACCCGTGTTGTCGGCGACGCGCAGTCGCGACTCCTGCTGAATCACGTCTATCTCCTATGTCTGCCGGTTCTCCGGCCGCTCGGGGCGGCCGGAGCCTGGCGGAACCTGCGCCCGACCGAGACCCGGCCGAGCTCGAGCCTTCGCTACTTGGCCTTCTCGAGGATCTCCACGAGCCGCCAGCGCTTGGTGGCGGACAGCGGCCGGGTCTCCATGATCAGGACCCGGTCGCCGATGCCGGCCGAGTTCTGCTCGTCGTGCACCTTCAGCTTGCTCGTACGGCGCATGATCTTGCCGTACAGCGCGTGCTTGACGCGGTCCTCGACCTCGACCACGACGGTCTTGTCCATCTTGTCGCTGACCACGAGGCCCTCGCGAACCTTGCGGCGGGCCCGCGCGGGGGCGGTGGTGTTCTCACTCATGATGCAGTCACCTCAGTCGGCGCGGCCGAGAGACCCAGCTCACGCTCACGCATGATCGTGTAGATCCGGGCGATCTCCCGACGGATGACCTGCAGCCGCCGGTTGTTGTCCAGCTGCCCGGTTGCGGCCTGCACGCGGAGGTTGAACAGCTCCGCCTTCGCCTCGCGCAACTTCGTGACCAGCTCCTCCTCGGAGAGCTCACGCAGCTCGGAGGGCTTGACGCCCGCTGCCATCAGGATTCACCCACTTCGCGCGTAACAATGCGGCACTTCATCGGGAGCTTGTGGATCGCGCGACGCATCGCCTCTCGCGCGATCTGCTCGTTGGGGAAGGACATCTCGAAGAGAACCCGCCCCGGCTTCACGTTGGCGACCCACCACTCGGGCGAACCCTTACCGGAACCCATCCGGGTCTCGGCCGGCTTCTTGGTGAGGGCCTGGTCCGGGAAGATCGTGATCCAGACCTTGCCGCCACGCTTGATGTGGCGGGTCATCGCGATACGCGCCGACTCGATCTGGCGGTTGGTCACGTACGCCGGCTCGAGAGCCTGGATCCCGAACTCGCCGAACACCACCCGGTTACCACCCTTGGACGCGCCACTGCGGTCCGGGTGGTGCGGCTTGCGGAAGCCCTTCGGGGGCTTGCGCGGCATCAGCATCTGTCAGCCCTCCTGCTGCTGTTCTGCCGGCTGGTTACCGACCGGAGCCGAGGCGGCTGCGGCGACAGCGCTGCTGTCGACCGGCTCACCGGCCGGCGTCTCCGCCTGCTGCGCGATGGTCGTCGCGGCAGCCCGGCCGGCCTCGGTGCCACCGGCGGTCGTACCGGACGAGCCCGAGCGGCCACGGCGCGGCCGGTCCGGCCGGTCGCCACGGTCACGGCGCGGGCCGCGCGACGGGGCGGCCTCGGCCGGGGCCTCGCGGCCCGGGACGGCGTCGCCCTTGTAGATCCAGACCTTCACGCCGATCCGGCCGAAGGTGGTACGGGCCTCGAAGAAGCCGTACTCGATGTTGGCCCGCAGCGTGTGCAGCGGAACCCGGCCCTCGCGGTAGAACTCGGTCCGGCTCATCTCGGCGCCGCCCAGACGGCCCGAGACCTGAACCCGGATGCCCTTGCAGGCGGGGTTCTTCATGGCGGACTGCATCGCCTTGCGCATGGCCCGACGGAAGCTGACCCGGCTGGACAGCTGCTCGGCGACGCCCTGGGCGACCAGCTGCGCGTCCGACTCGGGGTTCTTCACCTCGATGATGTTCAGCTGGACCTGCTTGCCGGTGAGCTTCTCCAGCTCGCCGCGGATCCGGTCGGCCTCCGCACCCTTACGGCCGATGACGATGCCCGGCCGGGCGGTGTGGATGTCGACGCGGACCCGGTCGCGGGTGCGCTCGATGTCGACCTTGGAGATGCCGGCGCGCTCGAGGCCCTTGGACATCATCCGGCGGATCTTGACGTCCTCGCCGATGTAGTCCTTGTAGAGCTTGTCCGCGAACCAGCGGGACTTCCAGTCGGTCGAGATGCCGAGCCGGAACCCGGTCGGGTGAACCTTCTGACCCATTACTCGGCACCCTCCGTCGTGCTCTGCTCCTCAGCGGCCGGCTTGGCCGGAGCGGCCTTCTTCGCCGACTTCTTCGGCGCGGCCGGCGCAACCGCCTCGACCGCCACGGTGATGTGGCAGGTGCGCTTGCGGATCCGGTACGCCCGGCCCTGCGCACGCGGCCGGAACCGCTTCATGGTCGGGCCCTCGTCGACGAACGCCTCACTGACGAGCAGCGCGTCGGGGTCCAGCCGCTCGTTGTTCTCCGCGTTGGCGATCGCGCTCGCGAGCACCTTGTACACCTGCTCGCTCGCAGCCTGCGGCGCGAACTGCAGCACCGTGAGCGCCTCCTTCGCGGGCAGGCCGCGGACGAGGTTGACCACCCGGCGCGCCTTCATCGGCGAGATGCGCACGTGCCGCGCAACCGCCCGCGCGCCCGGAAGCACCGGAGCGTCGCCCTTTCCTGGCATCGCTGTAACCCCTTGTTCCTCTATCCGTATGCCCGCGGCGTCAGCGCCGGCGGCTCTTCCGGTCGTCCTTCTCGTGACCCTTGAACGTGCGGGTCAGCGCGAACTCGCCGAGCTTGTGCCCGACCATGGCCTCGGTCACGAAGACCGGGACGTGCTTACGTCCGTCGTGCACGGCGATCGTGTGACCCAGCATCTCCGGGATGATCGTCGAGCGGCGCGACCAGGTCTTGATGACGTTCTTCGAGCCCTTGTCGTTCTGCGTCTCCACCTTCTTGAGCAGGTGGTCGTCGACGAACGGGCCCTTCTTCAGGCTGCGAGGCATGTCTTATCTCCCTCAGCCGCGCTTACGCGTGGCGTAGCGGCGGCGGACGATCAGCCGGTCGCTCGGCTGGCCCTTACGACGGGTGCGGCCCTCGGGCTTACCCTGCGGGTTGACCGGGTGGCGACCACCGGAGGTCTTACCCTCACCACCACCGTGCGGGTGGTCGACCGGGTTCATCGCGACACCACGGACGGTCGGGCGCTTGCCCTTCCACCGCATACGGCCGGCCTTACCCCAGTTGATGTTCGACTGGTCGGCGTTGCCGATCTCGCCGATGCTGGCGCGGCAGCGCACGTCCACGCGCCGGATCTCGCCGGACGGCATGCGCAGGGTCGCGTACGCGCCCTCACGGCCGAGCAGCTGGATGCCGACGCCGGCCGAGCGGGCCAGCTTGGCGCCGCCGCCCGGACGCAGCTCCACGTTGTGGATGGTGGTACCGACCGGGATGTTGCGCAGCGGCAGGTTGTTGCCCGGCTTGATGTCGGCGCCCGGACCGGACTCGACGCGGTCGCCCTGCTTCAGGTCCTTCGGCGCGATGATGTAGCGCTTCTCGCCGTCGGCGTAGTGCAGCAGCGCGATGCGCGCGGTGCGGTTCGGGTCGTACTCGATGTGGGCGACCTTCGCCGGCACGCCGTCCTTGTCGACCCGCTTGAAGTCGATCAGACGGTACTGACGCTTGTGGCCGCCACCGTGGTGCCGCGTGGTGATCCGGCCGTGGGCGTTGCGTCCGCCCTTCTTCGGCAGCGGAGCCAGCAGCGACTTCTCAGGCGTCGACCGGGTGATCTCGGCGAAGTCGGCAACGCTCGAGCCACGCCGGCCCGGCGTCGTCGGCTTGTACTTACGGATAGCCATTGTCTACACCCCTCAGCTGACCGGGCCGCCGAAGGCCTCGATACGGTCACCGTCAGCCAGCTTCACCATCGCGCGCTTGGTGTCCTTGCGCTTGCCGAACCCGGTACGGGTCCGCTTGCGCTTGCCCTCGCGGTTGAGCGTGTTGACCGTCAGGACGCGGACGTTGAAGATCTGCTGGATAGCGATCTTGATCTCGGTCTTGTTCGCGTCCGGGTGCACCAGGAAGGTGTACCAGTTGCGGTTCAGCTCGCTGTAGCTCTTCTCCGAGACGACCGGCGCGACGATGACGTCACGCGGATCGGCGATCGTGCTCACTTGCCATCCTCCTCGGTGGTCTCGGCGGGAACGCCCAGGAACTCGTCCAGGGCCTCCTTGGTGAAGACCACGTCGTCGGCCACCAGCACGTCGTAGGTGTTGAGCTGGCCGGCCTCGATCAGGTGCACCCGGCTGTCCTGCGCGTTGCGCAGGTTCCGCAGCGACACCCAGTTCAGCTCGTCGGTGCTGCTCAGCACGACCAGGACCCGACGGGCCTGGGTCAGCTTGGTCAGCGTGGCCAGGGCCGCCTTGGTGGACGGCTTCTCGCCGGAGACGAACGCCTCGACGACGTGCACCTGGCCGGCGCGGGCCCGGTCGGAGAGGGCGCCACGCAGGGCGGCGGCCTTCATCTTCTTCGGGGTGCGCTGGCTGTAGTCGCGCGGCACCGGGCCGTGGACCACGCCACCGCCGGCGAACTGCGGCGCGCGGGTCGAGCCCTGGCGGGCACGACCGGTGCCCTTCTGCTTGTACGGCTTCTTGCCTCCACCGGAGACCTCGCCGCGGGTCTTCGTCTTGTGCGTACCCTGACGGGCCGCCGCGAGCTGGGCCACCACGACCTGGTGCATCAGGGCGATGTTGGCCTGCGCGTCGAAGATGTCGGCCGGCAGCTCGACGGAGCCGCTCTTGGCGCCTTCGACGTTGATGACGTCAACGGTGGTCACTTGGCCGCACCGCCCTTCTTCACCTTCGCCTTGGCCGCGGTGCGGACCAGGACCAGCGCGCCCTTCGGGCCGGGGATGGCGCCGCGGACGAGCAGGAGGTTGTTCTCGGTGTCGACCGCCTGGACGGTCAGGTTCTGGACGGTGTAGCGCACGCCACCCATCCGGCCCGCCATCCGGGTGCCCTTGAAGACGCGACCCGGGGTCGCGCAGGCGCCGATCGAGCCGGGCGAGCGGTGCTTGCGCTCGACACCGTGGCTGGCACGCAGACCGTGGAAGCCGTGCCGCTTCATCGGGCCGGCGTAGCCCTTGCCCTTGGTCTTGCCGGTCACGTCGATCACGACGCCGGCCGGGAACTCCTCGACCGTGACCTCCTGGCCCGGCGCGTAGTCCGCGGCGTCGGAGGTGCGCAGCTCGACGATGTGCCGGCGCGGCGCGACGTCCGCCTTGGCGTAGTGGCCGGCGACCGGCTTCTTGACCTTGCGCGGGTCGATGACCCCGTACGCCAGCTGGACCGCGGAGTAGCCGTCCTTGTCGGCGCTACGAACCTGGCTCACGACGCACGGGCCGGCCTGAACCACGGTCACGGGCACAACCTTGTTGTTGTCCCAGACCTGGGTCATGCCGAGCTTGGCGCCCAGGATCCCCTTGACTTGCCTGTCCATTTGTCCGGTCCCTACAGCTTGATCTCGATGTCGACGCCAGCCGGCAGGTCGAGGCGCATGAGCGAGTCGACCGTCTTCGGGGTCGGGTCGATGATGTCGATCAGACGCTTGTGCGTACGCATCTCGAAGTGCTCGCGCGAGTCCTTGTACTTGTGCGGCGAGCGGATGACGCAGAAACGGTTGATCTCCGTGGGCAGCGGCACCGGGCCAGCGACCTGCGCCCCGGTACGCGTCACCGTCTCGACGATCTTCCGAGCCGAGGAGTCGACGACCTCGTGGTCATAGGCCTTGAGCCGGATGCGGATCTTCTGTCCCGCCATGGTGGCTTCTGTTCCTTCTCTCGATGCCGCTGTGTTGCGGGCGCCTGTACCGGCTGGCACAGGCCCACTTCCGCCGACCCCCGCGGTCGGGCGTGTCGCGCCCGTGGGCCAGGCTCCGCCCCGGGACTCCGGAGCGATTCTCTGACCACGCGGTGGGTCATGGCGCCGATCGCGGGGACCGCGACCTGGACGCCGCGCGAGGGTGGTTGACCGCCGATGGCGACCAACCACCCTACGCGAGACAGTCTGACTCCCGGAGGTCCAGCGTCAACCGGACGCAGGTGACCGACTGTCGTTACGCAACCTGACTAGTATGCCGCACGACCGGCGGCAACGCTAATCGGGGTTACCCAGCTCACTTGATGATCTTGGTGACGCGACCCGCGCCGACCGTACGACCACCCTCGCGGATCGCGAACTTCAGGTTCTCCTCCATGGCGATGGGCTGGATCAGCTTCACCGTCATCGAGGTGTTGTCGCCCGGCATGACCATCTCGGTGCCCTCGGGCAGCGTGACGACGCCGGTGACGTCCGTGGTCCGGAAGTAGAACTGCGGGCGGTAGTTCTGGAAGAACGGGGTGTGCCGGCCGCCCTCCTCCTTGGAGAGGATGTAGACCGTCGCCTCGAACTCCGTGTGCGGGGTCGTGGTGCCCGGCTTGACGACGACCATGCCGCGCTCGACGTCCTCGCGCTTGATGCCGCGCAGCAGCAGACCGACGTTCTCGCCCGCGCGGGCCTCGTCGAGCAGCTTGCGGAACATCTCGATGCCGGTGCAGGTGGTCTTCATCGACTTCTCACGGATGCCGACGATCTCCACCTCCTCGTTCGGCTTGAGGATGCCGCGCTCGGCGCGACCGGTGACCACGGTGCCGCGACCGGTGATGGTGAAGACGTCCTCGATGGGCATGAGGAACGGCTTCTCGGTCTCGCGCTCCGGCTGCGGGATCGCGGTGTCCACGGCGTTCATCAGGTCCAGGAGCTTCCCGGTCCACTCCGGGTCGCCCTCCAGGGCCTTCAGCGCCGAGACCCGGACGACCGGCAGGTCGTCACCCGGGTACTCCTGCGAGGAGAGCAGCTCGCGCACCTCGAGCTCGACGAGCTCCAGCAGCTCCTCGTCGTCGACCATGTCGCTCTTGTTGAGCGCCACGACGATGTACGGCACACCGACCTGACGGGCCAGCAGCACGTGCTCGCGGGTCTGCGGCATCGGGCCGTCGGTCGCCGCCACCACCAGGATCGCGCCGTCCATCTGCGCGGCACCGGTGATCATGTTCTTGATGTAGTCGGCGTGACCGGGGCAGTCGACGTGCGCGTAGTGACGCGCCTCGGTCTGGTACTCGACGTGCGCGATGGAGATCGTGATGCCGCGGGCCTTCTCCTCCGGCGCCTTGTCGATCTCGTCGAACGGCGTGTACGGGTTCAGGTCCGGGTACTGGTCGTGCAGGACCTTGGTGATGGCCGCCGTCAGCGTCGTCTTACCGTGGTCGATGTGACCAATGGTGCCGATGTTGACGTGCGGCTTAGTCCGCTCGAACTTCGCCTTCGCCACTGGTGTCCTCCTGTGGACTTTCTTGGTTCGTTCGCCCCGGCGCGCCGTTCGGCGCTTAGGACTCTGTCGACAGCCTTTCCGGCCGGAAGGCCGGAGAGCTTTTGTGGGTTCTGCGGCGATGAAGCCTACAGGCCCGGTCTCACGCAATCCGATCGAGGTGGCCGCGGGCGGGAGAACCCTCCCGCGACCGCCCTCGCGTCATCGGATCAGCCGAGGGTGAGTGTCACTCACCCGTCGACTTGGCGATGATCTCCTTGGCCACCGAGGCCGGAACCTCGGCGTAGGAGTCGAACTGCATGCTGTAGCTAGCCCGGCCCTGGGTCTTCGACCGCAGGTCGCCGACGTAGCCGAACATCTCCGACAGCGGCACCAGAGCCCGGACGACGCGAGCGCCGCTGCGCTCCTCCATCGCCTGGATGATGCCACGCCGGGAGTTGAGGTCGCCGATGACGTCACCCATGTTCTCCTCAGGAGTGGTGACCTCAACGGCCATCATCGGCTCGAGGAGAGCGGGGTCGGCCTTGCGGGCCGCCTCCTTCATCGCCATCGAGCCGGCGATCTTGAACGCCATCTCCGACGAGTCGACCTCGTGGTACTGGCCGTCCACCAGGGTGAGCTTGACGCCCACCAGGGGGAAGCCGGCGAGGATGCCGTACTGCATGGCGTCCTGCGCGCCCGCGTCCACCGAGGGGATGAACTCCCGGGGGATGCGGCCACCGGTCACCGCGTTGGCGAACTCGTACGTCGGGGCGTCGTTGCCCAGCGGCAGCGGCTCCACGCTGATGATCACGCGGGCGTACTGGCCGGAACCACCGGTCTGCTTCTTGTGGGTGTACTCGACCTTCTCCACCTTGCGGCGGATGGTCTCGCGGTACGCCACCTGCGGCTTGCCGATGTTCGCCTCGACGTTGAACTCGCGGCGCATCCGGTCGACCAGGATGTCCAGGTGCAGCTCGCCCATGCCGGAGATGACCGTCTGACCGGTCTGGTCGTCCAGCTTGACGCGGAAGGTCGGGTCCTCCTCGGCCAGCCGCTGGATGGCGGTGCTGAGCTTCTCCTGGTCGGCCTTGGTCTTCGGCTCGATGGCCACCTCGATGACCGGCTCCGGGAAGGTCATCGACTCCAGGATGACCGGGTTCGCCGGGTCGCACAGGGTGTCACCGGTGGTGGTCTGCTTCAGACCCTGCACCGCGATGATGTCGCCGGCCTGGGCGGAGCTGCGCTCCTCCCGCTTGTTGGCGTGCATCTGGTAGATCTTGCCGATCCGCTCCTTGCGGTCCTTGGTGGAGTTGATCACCTGAGAACCGGACTCGAGCGTGCCGGAGTAGATCCGGACGTACGTCAGCTTGCCGAGGTGCTTGTCGGTCTGGATCTTGAAGGCCAGGCCGGAGAACGGCTCGGAGACCGAGGGCTTCCGCTGCAGCGGGGTCTCGCCGTCGGTGGCCGTACCCTCGATCGCCGGGATGTCCAGCGGCGAGGGCAGGTACGCGACGACCGCGTCCAGCATCGGCTGGATGCCCTTGTTCTTGAAGGCGGTACCGGTGAGGACCGGGTTGGCCTTGCCGGCGATGGTGGCCCGGCGGATGGCGGCCTTGATCTCGTCGACCGAGATCTCCTCGCCCTCGAGGTACTTCTCCATCACCGAGTCGTCGACGTCGGCGAGGGTCTCCATCAGCTTCTCGCGCCACTCGGCGGCCGAGTCGGCGAGGTCGGCCGGGATCTCCTCGACCGCGTAGTCCTCACCCTTCTGGGTCTCGCCGCGCCAGGTCAGCGCACGCATCTCGACCAGGTCGACCACGCCGATGAAGTCGGACTCGGCGCCGATCGGGATCTGGAGGACCAGCGGGGTGGCGTTGAGCCGGTCGATCATCATCTGCACGCAGCGGAAGAAGTCGGCGCCGGTCCGGTCGAGCTTGTTGACGAAGCACATCCGGGGGACGTTGTACTTGTCCGCCTGCCGCCAGACGTTCTCCGTCTGGGGCTCCACGCCGGCCACGCCGTCGTAGACCGCGACCGCACCGTCCAGAACACGCAGCGACCGCTCGACCTCGACCGTGAAGTCGACGTGGCCGGGCGTGTCGATGATCTGGATCGTGTGGCCCTTCCACTCGCACTTGGTGGCGGCGGAAGTGATGGTGATACCGCGCTCCTGCTCCTGCTCCATCCAGTCCATGACGGCGGCGCCCTCGTGGACCTCACCGATCTTGTACGTGATGCCGGTGTAGAACAGGATTCGCTCGGTGGTAGTGGTCTTACCGGCATCGATGTGGGCCATGATGCCGATGTTGCGTACGTTGGCGAGCGCGTCTGCGGCGGCCACTTCAATCCCTACTTATCGTCGTCTCGACACAACTGGTGGCGGTTCCGGCGCCGGTGGGCGCCGGAACCTCAGGTGTTACCAGCGGTAGTGCGCGAAGGCCTTGTTGGACTCGGCCATCTTGTGCGTGTCCTCGCGCCGCTTGACGGCGGCGCCGAGGCCGTTGCTCGCGTCCAGCAGCTCGTTCATCAGCCGCTCGACCATGGTCTTCTCGCGCCGGGCCCGGGAGTAGGTCACCAGCCAGCGCAGACCGAGCGTGGTCGCACGGGACGGCCGGACCTCGACCGGAACCTGGTAGGTGGCGCCACCGACACGGCGGCTGCGCACCTCGAGGGTCGGCTTGACGTTGTCCATCGCGCGCTTGAGCGTGACGACGGGGTCGGTGCCGGACTTCTCGCGGCAGCCCTCCAGGGCGGCGTACACGATGCGCTCGGCGAGCTGACGCTTGCCGCGCAGCAGGATCTTGTTCACCAGCTGGGTGACCAGGGGCGAGTTGTACACCGGGTCAGCGACCAGCGGCTTCCGCGGAGCGGGTCCCTTACGCGGCATGTCAGCTCTTCTCCTTCTTCGCGCCGTAGCGGCTGCGAGCCTGCTTGCGGTTGCGGACACCCTGGGTGTCCAGCGAGCCGCGCACGATCTTGTACCGCACGCCGGGGAGGTCCTTCACACGACCGCCGCGCACGAGCACGATCGAGTGCTCCTGGAGGTTGTGGCCGACGCCCGGGATGTAGGCGGTCACCTCGATCTGGCTGCTGAGCTTGACACGAGCGACCTTGCGCAGCGCCGAGTTCGGCTTCTTCGGGGTGGTGGTGTACACGCGGGTGCACACGCCGCGCCGCTGGGGAGACCCCTTGAGCGCCGGGGTCTTGGTCTTGGTCGTCTTGGCCTGACGGCCCTTTCGGACCAACTGCTGAATGGTGGGCACCGGGTTTCTCCGCTCCCTTCGGCCGCTGCGAGGCGACCGCGCCGTCTGCTCCAGCCGTCCGGATGGGCGGCTCTCCTACATTCCAACCAGGGCCGCCTGACGGCACCCCAGCACCCGCGGTCGGGCGTGTCGCCCGAGTCACGGTCCCGGTGCCGGCCGCTGACGCGTCGTACCGGAGTTGTGGTCTTGGTGGTGCGACCGCGCGATCACCGGCTGACCGGGTCCAGCGCACGCACGCATTGCCCGGGCGAGCCCGGGCACAAGGGGAAAGAGTACCTACCACAGCCGCGCCGGTCAAAACGGATGGGTCGGGAGCGACCGCTCCGCGGTCCGCCGCCCGGTCTCCGGGTCGCCGATGCGCCAACGACGGGCACCTACAGTGACAAGTGTACCGGCTCGTCCGCCACGCGACCCGGCGGCCCCGACACCACCCGGCCTTCGGGCACCCGGACATACCGCTCATCCCAGGTCACCGGCCGCAGGCGTCCCGGCGAGGGCCTCACGTGATCTGCACCACCAGGGCCAGGGCGAGCCCGATCAGGCCGAAAAGCACCCCCACCGCGCCGCAGGAGATCCCCGCGACGGCCAGGCGGGCGCCGGTGAACCGGACCGACGGCGGCGGCGCCGGCCGCCGGATCTGCCGCCGGGCGAGCAGCCCGGCCACCACCGCGCCGACGCCGATCAGCCCGCCCAGCACGGTGAACGCGCCCGCCACCCAGGCGCCACCGAAGTTCCGGCCGGCGAGACCGACGCACAACACCAGCAGCGACACCCCGATCGCGGCGATCCCCGCGACGAGCGACCCGATGGCCAGACCCGAGGTGACCGGCGGCACGTCGAGGTGGACCACACCGAACGGCGTACCCGGCACCGCGTCGACCCGCTTCGGCGGCCGCGGCGCCTCGGCCGGCGGCGGCGGGAACGCCGGACCGCCGTGCGGACCCCAGCCGCCGTGGCCGGGCGCGCTCGCCGGCACCGGCCACCCGCCGCCGTGCGCCGCCGGATTCCCCGGGTACGCCCCGTACGGCCCCGGCTGGTACGCCGGCGCGGACGCGGGACCAGGCGGGTACGGCCCGGGGCGGGTCGGGTCGCCTCCCGGCGGAACCGGTTCCGTCACGGGGTCCTCCTGTCCACACACGCCCGCCGCCTGGCGGACACCGGCCAGGCTACCGTCGCCGATCACCGTCGGGTGGGCGGGCACGGGCCCGCTCCCCCACCTGGTCAGTCGAAGTTCGGCGCGAAGTCGTGGCCGAACGAGGCGTCCGCGGCCCGGACCACACCGATCACCACCGCCGCGACCACCGCGGCGGCGGTCAGCACCAGCCCGGTCCGCGCCATCTGCTCGCCGCGCCGCAGCCAGTCCGCGCCGGTGAGATAACCACCCGAGGCGTACGCCTCGCGGCGCGCCTGCCGGGCCAGCATGAGCGCGATCGTGGCCGGCACCGCGCCGCCGAGGAACAGGCCGGTGAGCGCGCCGATCAGCCCGAGCGCGAAGACGGCGCGGGCCTTGGTGGAGCGGACCGGCTCCGGATCGTGCGGATGGCGGTACGCCTGCGGCACGACGGGCGCCGGCCCGGGCACGGTCGTCATGCCCTCCATCATGCCCCGGATCCGGTCCCCCGGTCCCGGCACTCCGGACGCGACGAGGCCCCCGGCGGATGCCGGGGGCCTCGTCGTCTTCTACTGCTTAGCGGTACGACCCGAAGTCGAAGTCGTCCAGCGGAACCGCCTGGCCGCTGGCCGGCCCGAAGCCGTAGTCGGTCTCCGGGTAGCCGGTCATCGAGTAGACCTTGGCCTTCGCCTCCTCGGTCGGCTCGACCCGGACGTTGCGGTACTTGCTGATGCCCGTACCGGCCGGGATGAGCTTACCGATGATCACGTTCTCCTTGAGGCCGATCAGCGAGTCGCTGCGGGCGTGGATCGCCGCGTCCGTCAGCACCCGGGTGGTCTCCTGGAAGGAGGCCGCCGACAACCAGGAGTCAGTGGCCAGCGAGGCCTTGGTGATACCCATCAGCACCGGGCGACCGGCAGCGGGCTCGCCACCCTCGCCGACGAGCCGGCGGTTCTCCGACTCGAACAGCGCCCGGTCGACCAGCACACCCGGCAGGAACTCGGTCGAGCCGGAGTCGATGACCGTCACCCGCTTGAGCATCTGGCGGATGATGATCTCGATGTGCTTGTCGTGGATGAGCACACCCTGCGAGCGGTAGACCTCCTGGACCTCCTGGGTCAGGTGGACCTGGACCGCGCGCGGGCCGAGGATGCGCAGCAGCTCGTGCGGGTCGATGGTGCCCTCGGTGAGCTTCTCGCCGACCTCGACGTGGTCGCCGTCGTGCGCCCGGAGCCGGACCCGCTTCGAGATCTTGTCGTAGACGATCTCGTCGCTGCCGTCGTCCGGGATGACGACGATCTTGCGGGACCGCTCGCCGTCCTCGATCCGGATGCGACCCGGGGTGTCGGCGATGGGCGCCTTACCCTTCGGCACCCGGGCCTCGAAGATCTCCTGGACACGGGGCAGACCCTGGGTGATGTCCTCACCCGCGACACCACCGGTGTGGAAGGTACGCATCGTCAGCTGCGTACCCGGCTCACCGATCGACTGGGCGGCGATGATGCCGACCGCCTCGCCGACGTCCACGGTCTTGCCGGTCGGCAGCGAGCGGCCGTAGCACGCACCGCAGACGCCCAGCTTCGACTCGCAGGTGAGGACGCTGCGCACCCGCACCGTCTCCGTCCCGGCGGCGACGATCGCGTCCACCAGGATGGAGTTGATGTCCTGGCCGCGGTGGGCCACCACGGTGCCGTCCGGCCCCTTGATGTCGTCGGCCAGCGTCCGGGCGTGCACGCTGGTCTCGGCGTGCTCGTGCACGACCAGCTTGCCGTCGATCCGCTCACCGATCTGCATCGGGATGGCACGGTCGGTGCCGCAGTCCTCCTCGCGGATGATGACGTCCTGCGAGACGTCCACCAGACGCCGGGTCAGGTAACCCGAGTCGGCGGTACGCAGGGCCGTGTCCGCGAGACCCTTGCGGGCACCGTGCGTGGAGATGAAGTACTCCAGCACGGACAGACCCTCCCGGTAGCTGGCCTTGATCGGCCGCGGGATGATCTCGCCCTTCGGGTTGGCCACCAGACCACGGATCGCCGCGATCTGCCGGAGCTGGAGCAGGTTACCGCGGGCACCCGAGTTGATCATCTTCCACAGCGGGTTCTCCTGCGGCAGCGCGGTGTCCATCTCCTTGGCGACCTCGTTGGTCGCCTTGGTCCAGATCTCGATGAGCTCGCCGCGGCGCTCCTCGGCGGTCATCAGACCACGCTGGTACTGCTTGTCGATCCGGTCGGCTTCCTTCTCGTACCGCTCCAGGATCTCCCGCTTGCGCGGCGGAGCGATGACGTCCTCCATGCCGATGGTGACGCCGGACCAGGTGGCCCAGTGGAAGCCGGCCTCCTTGAGCCCGTCCAGGGTGGCCGCCAGGGCCACCTTCGGGAACCGCTCGGCGAGGTCGTTGACGATCGCGGAGAGCTGGCCCTTGCGGATCTCGTAGTTCACGAAGCGGTAGCCCGGGGGCAGCGTCTCGTTGAACAGGACCCGGCCGAGCGTGGTCTCCACCGTCACCGGCTCGCCCTCGGTCCAGCCCTCAGCGGGGGTCCAGGGCTCGGCGCCGGCGCCGTTGTCCACGCCGACGACGTCACGCAGCCGGATCCGGACCGGAGCCTGCAGGTGCAGCTCGCCGTTGTCGTACGCCATCCGCGCCTCGGCGTCCGAGCTGAACGCCCGGCCCTCGCCCTTGCCCCCCGGAGTGAGGTGGGTGAGGTGGTAGAGACCGATGACCATGTCCTGGGTGGGCATGGTGACCGGCTTGCCGTCGGCCGGCTTGAGGATGTTGTTCGACGACAGCATCAGGATCCGCGCCTCGGCCTGGGCCTCGGCGGACAGCGGCACGTGGACCGCCATCTGGTCACCGTCGAAGTCGGCGTTGAACGCGGTGCAGACCAGCGGGTGGATCTGGATGGCCTTGCCCTCGACCAGCTGCGGCTCGAAGGCCTGGATGCCCAGACGGTGCAGGGTCGGCGCGCGGTTCAGCAGCACCGGGTGCTCGCCGATGACCTCTTCCAGCACGTCCCACACGACCGGCCGCTGCCGCTCGACCATCCGCTTGGCGGACTTGATGTTCTGCGCGTGGTTGAGGTCGACCAGCCGCTTCATCACGAACGGCTTGAACAGCTCCAGCGCCATCTGCTTGGGCAGGCCGCACTGGTGCAGCTTGAGCTTCGGGCCGACCACGATGACCGAACGGCCGGAGTAGTCGACGCGCTTGCCCAGCAGGTTCTGGCGGAACCGGCCCTGCTTGCCCTTGAGCATGTCGGACAGCGACTTCAGCGGCCGGTTACCCGGGCCGGTGACCGGACGACCGCGACGGCCGTTGTCGAACAGCGCGTCGACGGCCTCCTGGAGCATCCGCTTCTCGTTGTTGACGATGATCTCGGGCGCACCGAGGTCGATCAGCCGCTTGAGGCGGTTGTTCCGGTTGATCACACGCCGGTACAGGTCGTTCAGGTCCGAGGTCGCGAAGCGGCCACCGTCGAGCTGCACCATCGGGCGCAGGTCCGGCGGGATGACCGGGACGCAGTCCAGCACCATGCCGAGCGGCGAGTTGCGGGTGTTCTGGAACGCCGCGACGACCTTGAGCCGCTTGAGCGCCCGGATCTTCCGCTGGCCCTTGCCGGAGCGGATGGTCTCGCGGAGGTTCTCCGCCTCGGCCTCCAGGTCCATGTTCTGGACCAGGGCCTTGATCGCCTCGGCGCCCATGCTGCCGGTGAAGTACTCACCGAAGCGGTCGCGCAGCTCGCGGTAGAGCAGCTCGTCGGTGACCAGCTGCTTCGGCTCCAGCTTGCGGAAGGTGTCGAGGACCTCGTCGAGGCGGTCGATCTCGCGCTGGGCCCGGTCGCGGATCTGGCGCATCTCGCGCTCTCCGCCCTCCTTGACCTTGCGCCGGACGTCCGCCTTCGCGCCCTCGGCCTCCAGCTCGGCCAGGTCGGCCTCCAGCTTGGCGGCCCGCTTCTCGATCTCCGAGTCGCGGCTGTTCTCGGACTGCCGCTTCTCGGCCAGGATCTCGTTCTCGATGGTCGAGAGGTCGCGGTGACGCGCTTCGGCGTCCACGCTCGTCACGACGTACGAGGCGAAGTAGATGATCTTTTCGAGGTCCTTCGGGGCGAGGTCCAGCAGGTAGCCCAGCCGGCTCGGCACGCCCTTGAAGTACCAGATGTGGGTCACCGGAGCGGCCAGCTCGATGTGACCCATCCGCTCCCGGCGAACCTTGGAGCGGGTCACCTCGACGCCGCAGCGCTCGCAGATGATGCCCTTGAAGCGGACCCGCTTGTACTTACCGCAGTAGCACTCCCAGTCCCGCTGCGGACCGAAGATCTTCTCGCAGAAGAGCCCGTCCTTCTCCGGCTTGAGGGTGCGGTAGTTGATGGTCTCGGGCTTCTTGACCTCGCCGTGGGACCACTGACGGATGTCGTCAGCGGTGGCGAGGCCGATGCGCAGCTCGTCGAAGAAGTTGACGTCGAGCACTATGTCCCCTATGTCGTCGTCTGTACTGCTAGCTAACGAGTGGGATCCGGGGCAGGGTGACCCTGCCCCGGATCACCACCTCAGACCTCTTCGACCGAGCTCGGCTCGCGCCGGGACAGGTCGATGCCCAGCTCCTCCGCCGCCCGGAACACCTCGTCGTCGGTCTCGCGCATCTCCAGGGCCACACCGTCGCTGGAGAGCACCTCGACGTTGAGGCACAGCGACTGCAGCTCCTTGAGCAGCACCTTGAACGACTCCGGGATGCCCGGCTCGGGGATGTTCTCGCCCTTGACGATCGCCTCGTAGACCTTGACCCGGCCCAGGACGTCGTCGGACTTGATGGTCAGCAGCTCCTGCAGGGCGTAGGCGGCGCCGTACGCCTGCATGGCCCAGCACTCCATCTCACCGAAGCGCTGGCCACCGAACTGCGCCTTACCACCCAGCGGCTGCTGCGTGATCATCGAGTACGGGCCGGTCGACCGGGCGTGGATCTTGTCGTCGACCAGGTGGTTGAGCTTCAGGATGTAGACGTAGCCGACCGCGATCGGGTCCGGCAGCGGCTCGCCGGAACGACCGTCGAACAGCTGCGCCTTACCCGTGCGCCCGATCAGCTGCTTGCCGTCCCGGTTGGGCAGGGTCGACGCCAGCAGACCGGAGATCTCCTCCTCGCGGGCACCGTCGAAGACCGGAGTGGCCACGTTGGTGTCCGGCTCGGACTCGTGCGCCTCGATCGAGCGGAGCTGACGCTTCCACTCCTCGTCGTCGCCGTCCACGCTCCAGCCGGTCTTGGCCACCCACCCGAGGTGGGTCTCCAGGACCTGGCCGATGTTCATCCGGGACGGCACACCGAGCGGGTTCAGCACGATGTCGACCGGGGTGCCGTCCTCCAGGAACGGCATGTCCTCGATCGGCAGGATCTTGGAGATGACGCCCTTGTTGCCGTGGCGGCCCGCGAGCTTGTCACCGTCCTGGATCTTGCGCTTCTGGGCCACGTAGACCCGCACCAGCTCGTTGACGCCCGGGGGCAGCTCGTCGCCGTCCTCGCGAGAGAAGGTACGCACACCGATGACCGTGCCGGTCTCGCCGTGCGGCACCTTCAGCGAGGTGTCCCGGACCTCGCGCGCCTTCTCACCGAAGATCGCGCGGAGCAGCCGCTCCTCGGGGGTCAGCTCGGTCTCGCCCTTCGGCGTGACCTTGCCGACCAGGATGTCGCCGGGGACGACCTCGGCGCCGATCCGGATGATGCCGCGCTCGTCGAGGTCGGCGAGCATCTCCTCGCTGACGTTCGGGATGTCGCGGGTGATCTCCTCCGGGCCCAGCTTGGTGTCCCGGGCGTCGACCTCGTGCTCCTCGATGTGGATCGAGGTGAGCACGTCCTGCTGCACGAGGCGCTGCGACAGGATGATCGCGTCCTCGTAGTTGTGGCCCTCCCAGCACATGAACGCCACCAGCAGGTTGCGCCCGAGCGCCATCTCGCCCTCGTCGGTGCACGGACCGTCGGCGATGACCTGGCCGGCCTCGACGCGGTCACCCTCGAAGACGACCGGCTTCTGGTTGACGCAGGAGCCGGCGTTGGAGCGGCGGAACTTGTGCAGCAGGTACGTCCGGCGGTGACCGTCGTCCTGGTGGACCGTGATGTAGTCCGCGCACAGGTCCTCGACCACACCGCCGACCTCGGCGACGACGACGTCGCCGGCGTCCACGGCCGCGCGGTACTCCATGCCCGTACCGACCAGCGGGGCCTCGGCCTTGACCAGCGGCACCGCCTGACGCTGCATGTTCGCGCCCATGAGCGCGCGGTTCGCGTCGTCGTGCTCCAGGAACGGGATCATCGCGGTGGCGACCGAGGTCATCTGCCGCGGCGACACGTCCATGTAGTCCACGGCGCCCGGCGCGACGTCCTCGGTCTCACCGCCCTTACGGCGGACCAGGACGCGGTCCTCGGCGAAGGTGCCGTCCGACTTCAGCGGGGCGTTGGCCTGCGCCTTGACGAACCGGTCCTCCTCGTCCGCGGTCAGGTAGTCGATCTGGTCGGTGACCCGGCCGTCGATGACCTTCCGGTACGGCGTCTCGATGAAGCCGAACGGGTTGACCCGGGCGAACGTGGACAGCGCGCCGATCAGGCCGATGTTCGGGCCTTCCGGCGTCTCGATCGGGCACATCCGGCCGTAGTGGGACGGGTGCACGTCCCGGACCTCGAAGCCGGCCCGCTCGCGGGACAGACCACCCGGGCCGAGCGCGCTCAGCCGGCGCCGGTGGGTCAGGCCCGCCAGCGGGTTGGTCTGGTCCATGAACTGGGACAGCTGCGACGTACCGAAGAACTCCTTGATCGCCGCCACCACCGGGCGGATGTTGATCAGGGTCTGCGGCGTGATCGCCTCGACGTCCTGGGTGGTCATCCGCTCGCGGACGACCCGCTCCATCCGGGAGAGACCCACCCGGACCTGGTTCTGGATCAGCTCGCCCACGGTACGCAGGCGACGGTTGCCGAAGTGGTCGATGTCGTCGGCCTCGTAGCCCTCCTCACCGGCGTGCAGCCGGCAGAGGTACTCCACGGTGGCGACGATGTCGTCCTCGGTCAGCGTGCCGGTGGTGATCGGCACGTCCAGCTCGAGCTTCTTGTTGAACTTGTAACGCCCGACCTTGGCGACGTCGTACCGCTTCGGGTTGAAGAAGAGGTTGTCGAGCAGGGTCTGGGCGTTCTCACGGGTCGGCGGCTCGCCAGGGCGGAGCTTCCGGTAGATGTCGAGCAGGGCCTCGTCCTGCCCGGCGATGTGATCCTTCTCGAGCGTGGTCATCATCAGCTCGGACCAGCCGAACTTCTCGCGGATGCGCTCCGCGGACCACCCGATGGCCTTGAGCAGGACGGTGACGGCCTGCCGGCGCTTGCGGTCGATGCGAACGCCGACCGTGTCGCGCTTGTCGATGTCGAACTCCAGCCAGGCACCCCGGCTCGGGATGACCTTGACGCTGGAGAGGTCGCGGTCGGAGGTCTTGTCCGGCTGCTTGTCGAAGTAGACGCCCGGCGAGCGGACGAGCTGGCTGACCACGACGCGCTCGGTGCCGTTGATGATGAAGGTGCCCTTCGGCGTCATCATCGGGAAGTCACCCATGAACACCGTCTGGCTCTTGATCTCGCCAGTGGTGTTGTTGGTGAACTCCGCGGTCACGAACAGCGGCGCGCAGTAGGTCAGGTCCTTCTCCTTGCACTCCTCGATCGAGGCCTTGACCTCGTCGAAGCGCGGAGCCGAGAAGGAGAGCGACATGGTGCCGGAGAAGTCCTCAATGGGACTGATCTCGTCGAGGATCTCCGCGAGACCCGAGCGTGCGTGCGGGTCGTCCGCCGACCGGCCCTGCCAAGCCTCGTTGCCGACGAGCCAGTCGAAGGACTCGTTCTGGATGGCGAGGAGGTTGGGGACCTCGAGGTGTTCGGTGATCCGACCGAAAGAAACTCGGCGGGGCGCGAATGCGCTCGACGTACGACTGGTCTTCGCAGGGCGGGAAGCTGCCAAGATGCGTCCTTCCGAGGACCGGTGCTGCAGAACGGCTGGTACGCGTGCACTCCAATGACCCCACCAGAAATATCCACAATCGGACATTTCCGAGCAGGGGTCAAGTCGGAAGGCAGCGCAAACTAGCAGTGTAGCCGAGAGGCTAACCGCTGTCCAGCCCACCCCGCAGGTCGTCGCGGAACAAGCCCTGGGACCTCGGAAAACCGGGTCGACCGGGCCGCTCGGAACGCGACGCTCCTGCCGGTCCGCTCGGGTGCACCGGCGGCGGTGCTGCCGTTGCACTTACCCGAGAGGCGGCCGTTGCAAGCGCGGAAGGTCTTGCTGATGTTCAGCGTGCCTGGCGGGCCCGTGCCGCGTCAAGGGCCGGTTACCGCTCGGGGTGTCTTTCCCACCGACGGGCTACCGGCAGACGCCGCTGACCGGCCGATGAGAGGACGCTGTACGCCCAGCTCACGCCGTTCCCGGCGGGTGGCACCAACACGGCGGGCGGCGACCCGGTCTCCCGGATCACCGCCCGCCGCGACGCGGTGTGCCCCGGCTCACGTGAGCCGGACGCGCGTCAGGTCAACCGCAAGGTCACTTGAGGGTGACCTTGGCGCCCTCGCCCTCGAGCTTGGCCTTGGCCTTCTCGGCGGTCTCCTTGTTGGCCTTCTCCAGGACGGCCTTCGGAGCGGCCTCGACCAGATCCTTGGCTTCCTTGAGGCCCAGGCCGGTCAGCTCGCGCACGACCTTGATGACCTGGATCTTCTTGCCACCGTCGGCGTCGAGGATGACGTCGAACTCGTCCTTCTCCGGCTCGGCCTCGGCGGCCGGGGCACCCGGACCGGCCGGGCCGGCCATGGCGACCGGAGCGGCGGCGGTGACCTCGAAGGTGTCCTCGAACTGCTTCACGAACTCAGAGAGCTCGATCAGCGTCATCTCCTTGAACGCGTCGAGCAGCTCTTCGGTGCTGAGCTTCGCCATGTCTGGCGTCCTTTCTCAAGTGAAAACTAAGAACGTGGGTGCGCCGGGTGGCCTCAGGCCGCCTCGGCGCCCTCCTTCTCGCGCTTGTCCTGCAGGGCAGCCGCCAGACGCGCGGTCTTGGCGAGCGGAGCCTGGAACAGGGCCGCGGCCTTGCTCAGGTTGCCCTTCATGGCGCCGGCCAGCTTGGCCAGCAGCACCTCGCGGGACTCCAGGTCGGCGAGCTTCGTGACCTCGGCCGCGGAAATGGCCTTGCCCTCGAAGACACCGCCCTTGATGACGAGCTTCGGGTTGGCCTTCGCGAAGTCGCGAAGCCCCTTCGCCGCCTCGACGACGTCGCCCGAAACGAAAGTCAGCGCGGTAGGACCGGAGAACAGCTCGTCGAGGCCGGAGATGCCCGCATCGGCCGCGGCACGCTTGGCCAGCGTGTTCTTCGCGACCGTGTAGCTGGTCTCCTTGCCGAGCGAGCGCCGCAGCTGGGTGAGCTGCGAAACCGTGAGCCCGCGGTACTCGGTCAGCACGGTCGCTCCCGCGTTGCGGAAGCTCTCGGTCAGCTCGGCGACGGCCGTGGCCTTGTCGGCCCGGATCGGCTTGTCCGCCATGTCCCTCCTCTCTCGTTGCTCGGAGCTGGTACGCCGGCGGCGAGCCGAGGCTCGACGACGGCGGCGGAGGCATCACGACAACGAAAAAGCCCCGGCGCAGGGCGCACGGGGCGAGGGCCGGGGACACGGGCACAGTCGGCGGACCGTGCGTGACACCGAGTTTCGCTTACCGCCCTGCGCGGGTCGCCCGTCGTCGCGGAACCTTCGACCGTGCCGGAGCACGGTGACCAGCGGTCTCTGGGTGGAACTACCGCACCAGGTTACGCGACGTGCGCCGCAGCACCAAATCGCCGGGCGTGCTCCCGGTCACCAGGGCTCACGCCCGGGTGCGCCGCGCCCAGGCGTAGCCGGCCAGCGCCACCGCCGTCCATGCCACCGCCCAGCCGGTGAGCAGCAGACCGGACCCGGCCGCGACCGGCCCGGTGACCGCCCGCGCGGTCGCCATGACCGGCGGGACCACCCACGGCGCGACCGAGCCGGAGAGCCCGAGCACCACGACCCCGACCGCACCGGTGACCAGCACGGCCACCCCGTAGCCGGCGCTGCGGGTCACGGCCCGGCTCGCCAGCGCGCCGAGCGCCACCGCCGCGGGCAGGGCGAGCAGGTGGGCCCAGAGCCCGAGCGCCACCCCCGCGAGCACCGGCCGCTCCCCCGGCGCGACGGTCGCGGTGACCCCGCCGAGCGGCCACGGCAGCGCCAGCGCGAGCAGCACCACGGCGAGCCCGGCCACCAGCGCCGCGAGCAGCCCGGCCGCCCGTTCCCGGGCCGGCCCGACCACCGCCCGCGCCATCCGGCGCTGCACGTCGGGTTCCACGTCCAGCAGGATCTTGGTCTGCCAGGCCAGCACCGGGAACAGCACCACGGCGGAGACGCCGTATGCCTCCGCCGGCCGGGCCCGGCCACCGCCGTAGAGGACGCCGAGGACGAGCAGGCCGGCCAGCACCGGCGCCAGCGCCCGTCCGGTACGAAGGAAGCCGGTCAGCCGCAGGCGGACCAGCGCGATCACCGGGCCACCTCCGGCGCCGGGGGCGTGGCGGGAGGCGGCACGGCGTGTTCGCGTACCCGAAGGATCTGGTGGCCGTCGGCGCGCAGGCGGGCGACGGTGGCGGCCAGCCCGGCGGCTGGCACCGCCAGCTCGACCACGGCGACGGCCGCACCGCCCGGCGGCGCCTCCTCGGTCACCGTGCCGTCGGTGACCGACAGGTGCCGGGCACCCGGCAGCCGGACCGTCTCGCCCCGGTGGTCGCTCACCAGCACCGTGCCACCGTCGGCCAGCACCTCGCCGATGATCTCGGGGACCGACTCGCGGGCGGTGGCGTCCAGCCCCTCCCACGGCTCGTCGAGCACCAGCAGGCCGGGCGGGCGCAGCAGCGCCTGCGCCAGGCCGACCTTCTGCGCGGTGCCCTTGGACAACCGCGGCAGGCGGACGTCGTGGAAGCGGGTCAGGCCCAGTCGCTCCACCCAGTGGCGCACCGCCCGGTCGGCGGCGGGGCCGGGCAGGCCGGCGACGCGGCCCATGGCGGACAGGTAGGCCCCGACGGTGAACGGCTGGTCGGCGGGAAAGCGCTCCGGCACCCAGCCGACGACCGGCGGCCGGCCGGCCACCCGGCCCCGGCTCGGGCGCAGCACCCCGGCGGCGAGCTGGAGCAGCGTGGACTTGCCGGCGCCGTTGCGGCCGAGCACGACCGCTGCCTCACCGGGACCGACCGCGACGTCGACCTGCCGCAGCACCCACGGGCCGTGCCGGTGGTAGCGGAGCCAGACGCCGTCGAGCCGCATGCGCCCGAGCGTGCCACACCGGACGAACGAATGGGGCCCCGCCACGACGTGGTGGCGGGGCCCCGTTCGGGAGTACGCGTGCTCAGCCCTCGGCCGAGCCCTCCTGGAAGTTCTTCACGACCTTCGGGTCGACCGGGACGCCCGGGCCCATGGTGGTGGTGAGGGTGACCTTCTTGAGGTACGTGCCCTTGGCCGCGGACGGCTTGGCCCGCAGCACCTCGTCCAGCACCGCGGCGTAGTTGTCCACCAGCTGGGTCTCCGAGAAGGAGGCCTTGCCGATGATCAGGTGCAGGTTGGAGTGCTTGTCCACCCGGAAGGTGATCTTGCCGCCCTTGATGTCCGAGACGGCCTTGGTGACGTCCATGGTCACGGTGCCGGTCTTCGGGTTCGGCATCAGACCGCGCGGGCCCAGGATCCGCGCGATCCGGCCGATCTTGGCCATCTGGTCGGGCGTGGCGATCGCCGCGTCGAAGTCCAGCCAACCGCCCTGGATACGGGCGACCAGCTCGTCGGTGCCCACCTCGTCCGCACCCGCGGCGACGGCCTCCTCGGCCTTCGCGCCGGCGGCGAAGACGATCACGCGGGCGGTCTTACCGGTGCCGTGCGGCAGGTTGACCGTGCCGCGGACCATCTGGTCCGCCTTGCGGGGGTCGACGCCGAGGCGCATCGCGACCTCGACCGTGGCGTCGAACTTGACGTTGGTGGTCTCCTTGGCCAGCTTGACGGCCTCGACCGGGGTGTAGAGCTTCGACCGGTCGATGACCTCGGCGGCCTTGCGGTAGCTCTTGCTGCGCTGCATTTCTGGTGACTCCTGTGGTCTCTGGCGGGCGCGCGGCACTCGCGGCCCTCCCACGAACAGATCGGGTGGAGCGGGTACCGAGGTCAGTCGGCGACGGTCAGGCCCATCGACCGGGCGGTGCCGGCGATGATCTTCTCGGCCTGGTCGATGTCGTTGGCGTTGAGGTCCGCCATCTTCTTCTCGGCGATCTCACGCAGCTGGGCGCGGGTGACCGAGCCGACCTTCTCCTTGTGCGGAACGCCCGAGCCCTTCTGCACGCCGGCGGCCTTGATCAGCAGCCGGGCGGCGGGCGGGGTCTTCAGCACGAAGGTGAACGTGCGGTCCTCGTAGACGCTGATCTCGGCGGGGACGATGTCGCCCCGCTGGGACTCGGTCTGCGCGTTGTAGGACTTGCAGAACTCCATGATGTTCACGCCGTGCTGGCCGAGCGCGGGGCCGACCGGCGGCGCCGGGGTGGCCTGGCCCGCCGGCAGCTGAAGCGTGAACGTCTTGACGAGCTTCTTCTTCGGAGGCATGTCTCTTCCTGGGGCTTGGAACTGGGATTCTCCGCCGCCCGCGGGCGCGCACGGTCAGCGCGATGCGGAGGGCCGACGTTAAAGGGTAGCGCAAACCTCTACCGAGTTTTCGCCGAGGTAGGCGCGCTCGTGAAACGGCGCACCGGCGGCCGACCAGTGAGGCCGACCGCCGGTGCCGACGTACGTCAGATCTTGGCGACCTGGTTGAAGTTCAGCTCGACCGGGGTCTCCCGGCCGAAGATCGACACCAGCACCTTGAGCTTCTGCTGGTCGGCGTTGATCTCGCTGATCGTCGCCGGCAGCGACGCGAACGCGCCGTCGGTGACGGTGACCGAGTCGCCGACCTCGAAGTCGAGGACCTTGACCTCGGGCTTGGCCTTCTTCTGCTCGGTCTCGACCGCCGGGGCCAGCCACTTGAGCACCTCGTCGAGGCTCAGCGGCGCCGGCCGGTCGGCCCGGTCGGTCGCGCCGACGAAGCCGGTGACCCCCGGGGTGTTCCGGACGCAGGAGTAGGACTCGGCGGTCAGCTCCATCCGGACCAGGATGTAGCCCGGGAAGACCTTCGCCTGGACCTGCGACCGCTTGCCATTCTTGACCTCGACCTCTTCCCGGGTCGGCACCTCGACCTGGTAGATGAAGTCCTCCATGTCGAGGGAGGTGATCCGGGTCTCGAGGTTGGTCTTGACCTTGTTCTCGTAGCCGGCGTACGAGTGCACCACGTACCAGTCGCCGGGCGCGTAGCGCAGCTTCTGGCGCAGCTCGGCGACCGGGTCGAAGTCCTCGTCCGGGGCCGGCTCGGTGGTCGGGAACTCCGGCTCGCTGGCGGCCTCGACCGACTCGTTGTTGGCCGCCGTCGCCACCGTGGACTGCTCGTCCGGGGTTCCGGCGGTCTCGTCGTACTCAGGCACGCTCGCTCACTTCCGTCAGTATCGCTGTCCGCAGGTCAGCTGGACTCGCCGAAGACCCACAGCACCGCCTTGGCGAAGCCGTAGTCCAGGCCGGCCACGATCGCCAGCATCACCGCCACGAAGGTGACCACCACAGCCGTGTAGGTCAGCAGCTCCTTGCGGGTCGGCCAGATGACCTTACGCAGCTCTGCCACGACCTCGCGGAAGAACCGCGCGATGCGGGCGAACAGCCCGATCCGCTCGCTGTCCTTGCGGGTCTTCCGGCCCTCGGCCGGCTCGGCCTGCGCCCGCTTACGGGTCGCGGTGCCGCCCCGGGCGACCGGCTCGTCCGCGTCGGTGGCGTCGTCGTCGGCCACGCCGTCGACGGTCGCGTCGTCGTTCAGACGCTCGTCGCCGTCGTCCTCGCCGCGGCGCTTGCTCTCGGCCACTTCGCCCTCCGTGCGGGATATGGGGTCGCACGCCGAGCGGCGTGCGCGGCGTGTTGGTCACGCCGGCCGGACCAACCGTCCCGCGACGGGCCGCGGCCGGCGGACCGGCCGGGAGGGCCCGAACGCCTCGGAACCACCCCACCGATGCCACCACCACGGGCCGGACGCCACCGGTGAAGGCGGCGCGACCCACGGAACGGTCAGGCCTGAGGCGCAGGGGTGACAGGACTTGAACCTGCAGCCTGCGGTTTTGGAGACCGCTGCTCTGCCAATTGAGCTACACCCCTGTGCGGCAACTCACCTCCACCCGGACACGCTGTGCCGAGCGGGGGTCACTTGCCCCACGGCGGACCAGTGTACGGGTAGTCGTGCGACTTTCCCAACCGGTCTGCCCCTCGCGCGTCGGGCGGACCCTCAGCGCGTCGTGCGGATCAGTGCCCGAGCCTGCGACAGCACCTTCTCACCCTGGCAGGTGGCGGTGACGTCGAGCCTGGTCAGGCCCGCATCGGTGACCTCCTTGACGACCGCTGACACCTCGATCTCGGTGCCCTCGTCGGTGTCCGGGACGACCACCGGGCGGGTGAACCGGACGCCGAAGTCGACCACCGCGTCCGGCGCGCCGGCCCAGCCGGCCACCGCCCGGCCGACCAGGGCCATGGTGAACATGCCGTGGGCGATGACGCCCGGCAGGCCGACGCCGGTTGCGGTGCGGTCGCTCCAGTGGATCGGGTTGAAGTCGCCCGAGGCGCCCGCGTAGCGGACCAGGTCCGCGCGGGTCACCCGGTACGTCTGGGTGGGCAGCTCCATGTCCTCAGGCCTCCCCGCGTACGACGATCTTGGACCAGACGGCGACCACCGGCTCACCGTCCACGGTGCTCACGTCCGTGCGGGTGGTCAGGAAGCCGTGCCCGCCCCGGGTGGTGACCTCCTCGATGGTGTTCACGCACACCAGCTCGTCCCCGGCCACCACCGGCCGGGTGTACGCGAACCGCTGGTCGCCGTGCACCACGCGGCTGTAGTCGACGCCGAGCGCCGGGTCCTCGACGATCTGTCGGCTGGCCGACATGGTGACGACCACGGGGAACGTCGGCGGCGCCACCACGTCGGGGTGGCCGAGCGCCCGGGCCGCCTCCGGGTCGTGGTGGGCCGGGTCGGTGGCGCCGACGGCGGTGGCGAACTCGCGGATCTTTTCTCGGCCCACCTGGTAGGGGGCGGTCGGCGGGTACGTCCGGCCGACGAAGGACGGGTCCAGGGACATGCCGCCGAACCTACACGGAAAACACGAACGCCGATCCGCCCGGTCGGGCGGCCCGGAGGCCACCCGTCAGGTGGATCGGCGTTCGAGAAGCTGCTGCGAGCCGGCTGCGCCGGCCGTGATCAGCGGGTCTCGCGGTGGACGGTGTGCTTGCCGTCCCGGGGGCAGAACTTCTTCAGCTCGATGCGGTCCGGGTCGTTACGGCGGTTCTTGCGCGTGATGTAGTTGCGCTCCTTGCACTCCACACACGCCAAAGTGATCTTCGGCCGGACATCGGTCGCCTTCGCCACGGCGGAGTGCCTTCCTCGCTCACGGATAACAACTACGGCGTGTCAGCGTACGTGCTGACGACGCGGACATGCAAAGTGGGCGCCTATGGCGCCCATCCCACCGGCCACCGGGGCGGGCCCGGAGGACGAGTAGCGGTGGCCGGACTTGAACCGGCGACACAGCGATTATGAGCCGCTTGCTCTGCCATCTGAGCTACACCGCCGTGGCGGGTCCAGCCGGACCCTCTGAGCCCCCTTACGGAATCGAACCGTAGACCTTCTCCTTACCATGGAGACGCTCTGCCGACTGAGCTAAGGGGGCCTGCTCGATCACCCCCGGGGGGTGTCGCGCAGAGGAAACAGTACACGACCGCGTCGCGGAGGTGAAATCGGATCCCCCAGGTGCGTGTCCGCCCTGGTCAGGGCACCACTCGCAGGCGCGGCAGCTCCCCCGCGGCCACCGTCTCCGGGTCGACCTGGGCACCGAACCAGGCCTCCAGCCGCTCGTACGGCAGAGGGCGGCTGAACAGGAAGCCCTGGCCGATCTCACAGCCGATGTCCTGGAGCAGCTCCAGCGTCAGCTCGCTCTCCACACCCTCGGCCACCACCGCCAGGCCGAACTGCTGCGACAGCGTCACCACCGCGTTGACGATCGCCAGGTCGCCCGGATCGGTCGCCATGCCCTGCACGAACGACCGGTCCACCTTCACCTCGTGCACCGGCAGCCGGCGCAGTTGCGCGAGCGACGAGTTGCCGGTGCCGAAGTCGTCGACCGAGAGGCGGACACCGAGGTCACGCAGGCTGCGCAGGGTGGGTATGGGACGTTCGGTGCCGTCCAGGACACCGGCCTCGGTGACCTCCAGCGTCAGCCGTTGCGGCGGTACGCCGTACTCGGCCAGCAGATCGCGTACCAGCGCCGGGAAGTGCTGGTCGGTGAGCGTACGCGCGGCGAGGTTGACCGCGACGGACAGCGGCTGTTCGCCGTGGCTCCAGTCGCGGCTGCGCCGCAGGCTCTCCCGGAGCACGAACTCGGTGAGCCGGCCGAGCTGGCCGGTGTGCTCGGCCACCGCCACGAAGTCGTCCGGTGCGACACTGCCGTGCGCCGGGTGCTCCCACCGGGCCAGGCACTCCACGCCCACCAGGCGGCGGTCCCGCAGCGTGACCTTGGGCTGGAAGTAGACCTCCAGCTCGCCGTCGTCCAGCGCCCGTTGCAGGTCGCCGGCGAGGCCGAGCCGGCGCAGCGACCGGGACTCCAGCGCCGGGCTGTAGAGCTGCACGCTGCCCGGTACCGACTTGGCCGCGGTGGCCGCCAGGTCGACGCGTTGCAGCAACGCCACCGCGTCGCTGCCGTGGTCCGGGTGGACGGCCACCCCGACGACCGTGTCCACGTCCAGGGTGAGCGCGTCGAAGACCATCTCGTCGCGGATCTGCTCCCGCAGCTGGGCCGCCAGCTCCAGGGCCGCCTCGGTGCTCTCCAGCCGGAGCGTCACCAGGAACTCGTCCCCACCGGCCCGGCCGACGAGCGCCGAGGAGGGCGCGCAGGAGCGCAGCCGCTCGGCCACCTCGACCAGCACCTTGTCGCCCGCGGCGTGGCCCAGCGACTCGTTCACCTGACGGAGCCGGTCGACGTCGAAGAGCAGCAGCGCCACCACCTCACCCGGTGCGCGGATCTTGACCGCCTCCGATACCGACGAGGTGAGGCGCCGCCGGTTGGGCAGACCGGTGAGCGCGTCGTGGTCGGCGTCGTGCCGCAGCCGGTCGACCAGGCGGGAGTTCTCCAGCGCCACCGCGGCGTGCGCGGCCACCGTCTCGAAGACGGGGATGTCACCGGGGGCGAAGTGGCCGATGTCGCTGAGCCGGTTGGTCACCTCGAGCGTGCCGATCACGGCCTGTCCGGAGCGCAGCGGCACCACGATGGCGTCCTTGACCCGCTCCTCCCCCGCGGCCTGCCGCAACGCGGGATCGCCGCCGAGCCAGCGGCCGATCGAGAGGGTACGGCCCTTCTTGCGCACCTGCTGGCGCAGGCTCGCCGGGGTGGGCGCCAGGTCCAGCAGGCCCGGCGTGTCCACCCGGGCGGTGAGCAGCACCTCGGGATGCCGGCCCTGGGCGGGCAGCCAGAGCGTCGCGTACTCGGCCTGCATCAGCGCGCGGACCCGGTCGAGCAGGATGTCGGCGAGCGACCGCTCGGTGCCGGAGGCGAGAAGACGGGTGAGCTCGTACATCCCGGCCAGCGTCCGGTGCTGGCGGAAGAACTGGGAGTAGGAGCGGTAGACCAGGACCAGCCCGCTGAAGAGGGCGGCGAGCAGCAAGGCCGACCACCACGTCGTCTTCAGGGCGATCAGGACGAGCAGGCCGATCGCCACGTTGATGGCGGCGGTGAGCAGAGCGGTCGGCATGCTGCGCAGCGCGTCCCGCCCGGCCTGCCAGCCCTGGAGCAGCACGTGCACACCGACCACGCTCACGAGGCTGACCAGCGTGACCACGCAGACGGCGAGGAAAAGGGAGCCCCACGTCCCCGGTCCGACATTTTTCAGCGGCGGCAGTGCCAGGAGTACGAGGCCAGCCAGCGACGTGGCGGCGGCGGCCTTGGCGACGTTGAACCAGAGCTTCGCCGCACCGAAGCGATGCGAGGCGCTCCAGATCAGCACCGAGAGCGTGTAGATCAGTACGACGCTCAACGGGGGCAGGAAGAAGAGCGCCACGATGAGTGGCACCTCGGTGAGCGTCACGCCCACCGACTGACGCCGGACGTAGACGTTCAGCACCGCGAAGCTGATCCCCGCCATGACGACGAAGAACACGAAGGCGAGCGGCCACTTGCCGAACGGTTGATCGGCAACCAGCGCGACGCAGGTGCTGCAGACCACCGCCAGCAGAGCCAGAGGGGCAGTGACTAGCCAGGCACGTTCCGTCGACCTACGAGGTCGGCCCTGGCCTGCCATGCCCCTCCTACCCGAGACGCCGTCCGCCGGGCGGCGGACGGCTCGATGATTCAGCGTGGGGCGTCCATCGTCCAGACGATGTCGGCGAGTTGCGCGCTACCGGTGCCGGGGATGATGCCGAAGGCGCCTGCGATGGCGGCGAGCACGAGGAGCGAGCCAAACAGCCGGCCCAGCGTTCGACCAGACATGATTGCTCCTGTCGGGAGATTGCCACAGGGATGGTGAAGGTTTCCCGATCGTGCCACAAGCCCGAGGGGCAGAAAAGCGGAGAGGGCCCGCCCAGCCCGAGTAGCTGTCAGGTTCCGCCGTTCGGCCCGGCCGCCCACGACACGCAGCCAGGTCATGGGGGTGAAGGGACGTCAGGCGCGTTCGTCCATTGCGGATTCCCACCTTCACCCACGAAGGGGATCAAGTCACGCGAAACCCCACACCACCAACCCTGGGTCGCCCGGCCGGCTCAACCTGGCCGGTCCGTCCGGTGGGTCACCACCGGACCCGCGGGCATTGACCACCATACCTGCCCGTGTGATGAACGCCAGAGGATGATTCCCTCATTCATGCCGGAACCGCCCAGGAGGCGGCGCCGGGTGGCCTCTGCCTTCGGCATCCGTCTACCTGAGCATGTCCGCCTCGCCGGTGTCCGGGTCGACCGCCACGCTGAGCTTGAAGTGTCCCCGGGCTTGGGCCTCGCCACGGGGGACGAAGTCGACGACAAGCAAGCGCTCGGTTCCGCGGAGTCCTCGTACCTGAGCTTCGTACGGCTCGGAGATCTGCCAGTCGTTGAGATGGAACCCGCCTCGGGGCGTGCCGATCAAGGCGGCCCCCAAGCGGGCCGGGCCGGCCCGGCCCGGCCAACTGGCGACCTCCGACCGGCATCGGCCGGGCCGACCAGCCACACTTAGGAGTCGCAGGCTCGGAAGGCCTCGGGGCTCCGCCCCGAACCCCGGCCCTCCTCGGAGATCAGCCGCAGATCCCCTCATCTGGCACCACAAGGCCTACCAGCCGCGCCGGACGGGGAGGCTGGTCGGTCTACGACTGCCCGACGAGGAGATCCGCTAGGAGTCCTCAGAGTCAGCGGCAGGTTCGACAACCTCGGCGTTCCTCCACCTCTGGACGAAGGTGCGGCCAGTATCGGTGAGCGTGTACCTCACGGCCTGCGGAACGCCCATGATCTCCACCTGCATTCCGTGATCGGCAACGCGTGTGAGAAGCCCGTCGCGCAGTAGGTACATCAGGAGGATGTCGAACGTGCCAGGGAACTGAACATAGCCATTGAGATGACCTGACGTGGCGAAGAGTTCAAGCACACGTCGTTCGACCTCCCCGTAACGGTTGTTCAAGACGGCGAGGTTCGCCTTGTACTGATGCAAAGACTTCCGGTCAATCTGCCCGGCGGTCTTACGCGCATGACAGTTCGCACATAACACGATCATGTTCGCGAACTCGTGGCGTTGGACTTTGGCCCAGTCCTCGATGTGCTCAAGCTGAAGTGGTGTGGGTTGCCTACACGTTGGGATCGCACACCGATGCCCCGCCTCGACAAGAAGATCCCTGCGCAACTGCGCAGGGACGGCAGGCCGTCCTTCCGCCATCAACGACTCCAATCATCGGTGCTCTGCCACCAATACGTGGCTAGGGCCGCCCGTCTCTGAGCCGCATCGTAGGGTTTCCCTACGACAGGACTCGTCCAGCCGGCGATGGCCACAGGTACAGCGATCCGTACAGCCGAGACCGCCGGCTGGCGCCGACGCTGCCTGACAACCACACGCGGGCTGACCAGGGCCACAATCACCTGACCAGCCGTCCGCGATCTTCTTCTAATCCCAACGCCGGTCCAGGCCGCCGGCGCCGACGCTTGACAGCTGCCACTGAAACTCGGCTGGTAAGGCGCTCCACCTTGTCCCCGTCCAAGGGAGGCTGGAAGGTCTGCGACTGCCCGACGAGGAGACCCTTTCAACTACCGCCATGACTACCTGACCCGCAGGTCTTGGCGAGCCACCTTTTCGAACTCCAACTCGGCCGCCGTTAGGCGGTCACGGGTCAGCTCCTTGCCGCCGAGAGCCACGTCTAGCAGAGCGCCAGCAGCAGCAACTACGCGTGCAGGCGCCAGCATCCGGATCTGGGCGAAACACAGCCTGATGGCCTCCGTCAGCTCGCGGATCTGCTCCTCCGGCTTCGGATCCCCCGCCCAACGCGACTTTTTCGGGTCCATTAGGAAGTTGGCTAAGTCAGGGGTGTGAAGCGCAAACCGCGCGTAGACAGCTCTCTTGTCGTCATGCAGCCTCATGAGCCGCTCGTGCCGGCTCTGAGACAAGCGCAGAAGAAGTTGCGAGCTAGCACCCACCACGGCACCGCCGAGCGTTCCCGCTACTGGGATGCCGATCTCCCACCACGACGCCACCGACTCACTCTCCTCGCCACGACTGCGATGTAGGGTAGGTCCGCGCCGCTACCCGACGCACAGACTGACTGGTCACCGTTTGAGGTCTCGCTCGGGTTCACGCGGGTCGCGTCTGGCGGTCCCACCCTGCGCCCTTCCAGGTCCTCGCCTTCGGGGAAGTGCTTCACGTCGAGGCGCACGATATGGCGTGCGGAGACGACGGAGAACTGCGCGTCGAGTGGCGTCGTAATGCCATCCTTCGACCTGACCGACAACGGCGCGGAGAGCAGGATCTCCCTGTCCTCCTTCTCCTCGAAGGCCGGGTTGAAGGTGTAGACCCGTCCCTGGATGTAGCTGCCGTCGTCCAGCTGAGCGCCGACGAGGATCGGACCTGGATCTTCCTCGTCATACATATGCATGACCGTGTACCAGGCAGACACCGTTTCAATGTCGGTGCGCTTGGAGCCAGTCACCCAGCGCAGAACGCGCGAACGACGGATCGACCTACTGCGCCGCACCACCCGGGGATCAGCGGCCACGAGGCCGACCAGGATCGCCGCAGCGAGGACAGAGATCGACCACCACGCCAGGTTGACGTGATGATCCCTTGCATATCCAAACGGGTCACGTACCAGCCCTCGCACGTTGACCGTGTGCGTCGGGGCCACCGCCCTCAGGGCGGCGTAGAGCAAGCCAGCGGTGGCGAGGCACAGCACACTGGCAAAGACGACCCTCAGGGATTCCCGGAAGGCCGAGAAGGGGCGGTTGGGGGTTGTCCGCTCGTGACGCAGGACGTATGCGAACCCAGGCGCTAGAAGTGCCACGAAGAGCACGAGGCCGAGGAGCGTAGAGGGCACCACCTCGGACCGCTACTCCTTCATCTGCTTTGGCTGGCTGTCAGACGCCTGCGGAGTGGTCTTGGCCGGCCGCGGCGGCTTCTGGGCCGAGACCACCATCTGCTGCCCGCCACGCTCGGAGAACTCGCCCGTCCTCCGCCTGGCGACCGGCTCCTGACCGGTCTGCCGCTCCCGCCCCTCGGCCATCTCACCCTCCTGGTTCGTGCCCGATCGGCCGGACTAGCACGGCTAGTCAAGGTCAACAACAGGTGGAAACGACGAAGGCCCCTGATCAGCGTTTCCGCAGGTCAAGGGCCTTGCCATTCCCTGGTGGCGGGTAGAGGATTCGAACCTCTGAAGCTTTCGCGACGGATTTACAGTCCGCTCCCATTGGCCGCTCGGGCAACCCGCCAGGGCACACTGCCGCGTCGCAACGCGGCAGCGGAAGCAAGGATAGCGGTTGCCCCCGGCACTGCCGCAACCGGGTACCGTCAGGAGGTCCCGCGCTGGTCAGCGCGGGACGGACCAGGACAGACCGCCGGACAGCAGGAGCATGAGCATGGCAGCGAACCCGTCGTTCGACATCGTGAGCAAGGTCGACCGGCAGGAGGTCGACAACGCCGTCCGCCAGTCGGAGAAGGAGCTCGCGACGCGGTTCGACTTCCGCGGCACCGGCGCGGAGATCTCCTGGTCGGGCGAGGAGGCGATCAGCCTCCAGGCGGAGACCGAGGAGCGGGTCAAAGCCGCGCTGGACGTCTTCAAGGAGAAGCTGGTCAAGCGGAACATCTCGCTGAAGTCGCTCGACGCCGGCGAGCCCCGGCAGTCGGGCAAGATCTTCAAGATCGACGCCAAGGTGGTGCAGGGCATCGACTCGGACAAGGCCAAGGCGATCAGCAAGAAGATCCGCGACGAGGGCCCGAAGGGCGTGCAGGCGCAGATCCAGGGCGACCAGCTCCGCGTCACCGGTAAGAAGAAGGACGATCTCCAGGCCGTCATCGCCCTGCTCAAGGGTGAGGACTTCGGGCTGGCGCTCCAGTTCACGAACTACCGGTGAGCACGACCGTGTCGTGGCCGGTGACCGGCCCGGTCACCGGCCACGACGCGGGTCAGCGGCCCCGCAGCGGCCGGAACGCGGCCCGCATCTCGGCCGCGAACAGCTCCGGCTCCTCCCACGCGGCGAAGTGCCCGCCCCTGTCGACCTCGTTGAAGTACGCGACGTCGGGGTAGACCGCCTCGACCCAGCTGCGCGGCGCCGCCCAGATCTCGTCGGGGAACGCGGTGAACGCGACCGGCACCTTGACCGGCGGCGGGGCCTGGCCGGCCTCCCTGGCGGCGGCCAGGAACCGGCCGGACTCCCAGTACCACCGGGCGGACGAGGCGCCGGTGCCGGTCAGCCAGTAGAGCGTGATGTTGTCGACGACGCTGTCGCGGGTGAGGCCGCCCACGGGCGTGCCGTCGACGAACGCGCGGGAGATCTTGTAGTAGCTGTCGGTGTCGTGGTCGAGCATCCAGGCGGCCAGCCCGACGGGTGAGTCCAGCAGCGAGTAGCCGATCGTCTGCGGCCGGGTGGTCTGCTCCAGGAAGTAGCCGAACCCGTCCGTCGTGAACAGCTGGAGCGCGTCGTGCGCGGCGCGTTCCTGCTCGGTCGTCGCCGGCAGCTTGTCCTTGAGGTCGATCGCCCCGGCGAGCAGGTTGACGTGGACGCCGAGCAGCCCGTCCGGCCCCTGGCGGGCCATCGCATCGGTGACGGCGGCGCCCACGTCGCCGCCCTGCGCGACGTAGCGGGTGTAGCCGAGGCGGCGCATCAGCTCGGCCCAGGCGGCGGCGATGCGGCCGTTCTCCCAGCCGGGTTCGGTCGGCGCGCCGGAGAAGCCGTAGCCGGGCAGGGACGGCAGCACCAGGTGGAAGGCGTCCTCGGCGGTGCCGCCGTGGGCGGTGGGGTCGGTGAGCGGATCGACGACCCCGAGCAGCTCGACCACCGAGCCCGGCCAGCCGTGCGTCATGATCAACGGCAGTGCGTCCGCGTGCTTCGACCGTACGTGGATGAAGTGGATCTCGACGCCGTCGATGGTGGTGGTGAACTGCGGCAGGGCGTTCAGCCTCGCCTCGCCCGCGCGCCAGTCGTGCTCGTTCCTCCAGTAGTCGGCCAGCGCCTGGACGGTCGCCAGCTGCACACCCTGAGAGCGGTCGTCGACCAGCTCTCGGCTGGGCCAGCGGGTGGCCGCGACCCGGCGGTGCATATCGGCGATGGCGTCGTCCGGCGTGTCGAGCCGGAAGGGGCGGATGTCGTCGGTGGCCATGGCCTGCACCTTTCGCATCGAGTGGATGGGCACGGAACACCGGCGGGTAGCGATCAGTCTGGCAGGGGCCCGACGGGCGGGGGCCGGAATGCCGTTGCGCGGCCCCCGCCGTCTCCGATTCCTTCTGCCGTCAGGCAACTTCCTTGGGGTACGGGCCGGGTATGAGGTCGGGTGGGAGCCATGACGCCCGCGATGTTCCTCCCCTATCGCCCGGTGCTCGGTCAACCGGTACTGCGCCGGCTGCTGCCCGGGCTCGCGACATCCGCTCTGGGTGACGGGCTTGCCCTGGTCGCGGTGACGTGGCTGGCTCTGCAACTCGCCCCCGCCGGGCAGCGCGGCACGTGGACGGCGTTCGCGGTGGCCGCGTACACGCTGCCGGGGGCCGCCGGCACGCTGCTGCTCGGGCGGTGGCTGGGTGAGCGGAGCGGGGCGCAGCTCGCCGGCTGGGACGCGACGGTGCGGGCGGTCGCCCTGGGCGCGATTCCGGTCGCCCACCTCGCCGGGGTGCTGGACGTCGGTCTGTACGTCGCCCTGCTCGCGGTGTCCTCGCTGCTGCACCCGTGGGGGTCGGCCGGCCGGTTCACGCTCGTGGCCGAGCTGCTGCCGCAGCGGCACCACCTGGCCGCGAACGCGCTGCTCGGGGTCTTCGGCCAGGCCGCGACGATCGTCGGCCCGCCGCTTGCCGGTCTGCTCATCGCCTGGGTGGGCGCGGTGTGGGTGATCGCCGTCGACGCCGCCAGCTTCGCCGTGCTGGCGGTCAGCTACCGCCTCGTCGTCCCGGCGGTCCGCCGGGCAGGCACCGTCCGCCACGAGGACGAGGGCCGCCACGAGAACCCGACGGCCGGACCGTCGCGTGCGTCGGGGTTCCGGATCATCGCGCGGGACCGGTCGCTGCTCGGCCTGCTGTCGCTGTCCTTCGCGTTCTTCTTCCTCTTCGGCCCGTTCTACGTGGCCATGCCGGTGTACGTCACCGACGACCTGCACGCCTCCGCCGCGACGCTCGCGGCCTACTACACCGCGTTCGGCGTCGGCTCGCTGCTCGGCGGGCTGCTCACGGGTCACCTGCGGCGATGGCCGCTGCGGACCACGCTCGCCGGCATCGTCGCGCTGTTCGGCGCCGCGCTGCTCCCGCTCGGCCTGGGGGCGCCGGTCGTCCTGTCGCTGCCCGCGTTCGTGCTCGCCGGCCTGGTCTGGGCGCCCTACCAGCCGACCGCGACGGCGCTGTTCCAGCGCCGCGCCGGCACCGTGGACCTCCCCCGCGTGCTGTCCGCAAACGGGGCGGTCACCGTGCTGGCGGTACCGCTGGGCACGATGCTCGGCGGTCCGGCGACCGCGCTGCTCGGGGCACGCCCCACGCTCCTGGCGTGCGCGGTGGCGATCCTCGCGCTGGGTCTGGTCGCCGCGACGGCCGCCGCGCGCCCCGGGGCGGGGTCCGCGAGACCGACCGGGCCGCAGGCGACGGGCCCGCACGACCCGCCCGGCCCGCCCGATCAGCAGGGCCGGGCGAGCGCGCCGGAGCGCCGGCCGGATCGTCGTGTCGGTGCTGCCGGCGCGGGGTGAGGACCCGGCGCCGATCCGGGCCGCCGTGGAGAAGCTGCCCGGAGTGGAGCGGGTGGTGACCGCCGACGGGTGGGCGGTCAGGCGGCGAGCGACTGCTCGGCGCGTACCGCTATGGCCTCGGCCCGGGCGATCGGGCCGCCCGGCAGCGCGGCGACCGCGGCCCCGACGGCGACCGCCACCCCGGCGAAGACGAACGCCCACGAGACGCCGCCGGCGTGGTCGATGATCAGGCCCGCGATCGAGCCGCCGGCGGCGCTCGCCGCGACCGACATGGTCACCACCCAGGTGTACGCCTCGTTCAGCATGCCGGCCGGGGTGATCCGCCCGACGAGCGTGTTCTCCAGCGTGAGCGCGGGGGCGATGGCCGCACCGCCGAGCACCAGCGCGACGCCGAGCGCGGCCGGTCCGGGCATCACCGCGAAGACGGCGAAGCTGGCCGCGACGGTGCCGAGCAGCCAGGCGAACTGGCGGGTCATGTTGGCGGCGGGCTTGCGTACGCCGAACCAGAAACCACCGATGGCGCTGCCGATGCCCCAGACGGCGAGCAGCACGCCGGCCAGGCTCTCCGGGTCGGCGGCGCCGGAGTTCCCGGCGAAGGCCGGGACGATGACGCCGGAGGCGCCGAACGCGATGCCGAGGCTCGCCACGCAGAGCAGCAGCGCGGGGAAGCCGCCGAGCCGCAGCGGGCCGAGTCCCCGCGCGTGGTGCTCGCGCGCGTGCGGGCGCCAGCCGCGCATGACCCGGCCGAGCGCGACGGTTGCGGTGCCGACCAGGGTGACCACCGCGGCGCCGACGAGCGCGGCGGAGGCGTCGGCGAGCAGCACGAAGCCGGCCACCAGCAGCGGGCCGATCACGAACACGACCTCGAACAGCGTGGTTTCGGCGGCGAGCGCGGTGTTGCGCAGGTGCGCCCGGCCGGTGGCGGGGGCGGTGAGGTCGTTCCAGGCGCCCCGGATCGCGGCGGTCAGAGGCGGGTACGTGGCTCCGGCGACGCCCGCCGCCAGGTAGATCAGTCCGAGGTTGCCGCTGTCGGAGCGGGTGGCGACGAGCAGCCCGATCAGGGCGAGCGGGTGGGCGAGCGCGGTGACCAGCAGGACGGGGGCGGGACCGGCCCGGTCGGCGATCCGGCCGGCGACCGGGCTGAGCGCGGCACCGGAGAGCGCGTAGATGCCGCCGGCGACGGCGGCCAGGGAGTACCGGCCGGTGACCTGCTCGACGACGAGCAGCAGCGCCAGCGGGGTCATGCCGATCCCGAGCCGGCCGATGATGCCGGGGATCAGCAGCATCGGCGCGCCGGGGATCCGCCAGACGCCCTGGTACTGGCGCAGTGCGGCCACGGTCGACCTCCGAGGGAGTAATGAGTGGGAGACGTTTCGACCCTAACGGCGCGACATGATCGCGGGAAACGCATTGTGCCCGGACACACCACCGCGCCCGCGTCGCGGGACGCGGGCGCGGTGGGGAGTACGGCGGGTCAGCGCTGGAACTGCACCGGCCCGGAGTTGCCGGCCATCTGCTCCAGGCGGGCCACCCGCTGCTCCATCGGCGGGTGGGTGGCGAACATCGCGGCGATGCCGCCGCCCCGCTTGAACGGGTTGTCGATCATCAGGTGCGCGGTGCTGACGAGCTGGCCCTGCGGCGCGAGCGGGCGGGCCTGCGTACCCCTGTGGATCTTGCGGAGGGCGCTGGCCAGGGCCAGCGGGTCGCGGCTCAGCTCGGCGCCGGACTGGTCGGCCTGGAACTCCCGGCTCCGGCTGATCGCGAGCTGGATCACCGTGGCGGCGATCGGGCCGAGGATCAGCGTGAGCAGCAGCACGGCCGGGTTGGGGGCGTCCTCGTCGTCGGAGGAGCCCAGCGGGATGAACCAGGCCAGGTTGGCCAGCAGGGTGATGATGCCGGCCAGGCCGGCCGCCACGCTGGAGATCAGGATGTCCCGGTTGTAGACGTGGGACAGCTCGTGGCCGATCACGCCGCGCAGCTCCCGGTAGTCCAGGATCTCCACGATGCCCTGGGTGACGCAGACCGCCGCGTTCTTCGGGTTACGACCGGTGGCGAACGCGTTGGGCTGCGAGGTCGGGCTCACGTAGAGCCGGGGCATCGGCTTCCCGGCCAGCGTGGAGAGCTCCCGCACCATCTGGTACAGCTCGGGGAACTGTGCCTCGCTGACCGGTTGCGCCTTCATCGAGCGCAGTGCGAGCTTGTCGGAGTAGAAGTAGGTGACGCCGTTCATCAGCAGCGACACGACGACGGCGATGACGAGACCGCCGCTACCGCCGAACCAGTAGCCGACCGCGAGGATCAGCGAGGTCAACAGGCCGAGCAGCGCTGCGGTCTTGAGACGGTTGTGATGCACGATCTCTCCTTCGGTGCACGGGCCCTTGCGGAGACCCGCTGACCGGTTCAACACACCGGTACCCGGCAACCATCCGGCTCATGACTGAAAGTTGGCTGGATGTTGCTGTGCGCACGCTGAAGCGGTCGCCCATCCGGGCAGGAACCGGTCAGCGCGCCGCCACGTCCAGCACGAACTGCGGTGCGAAACCGATCACCACCGCCGCGGCGGTGGCCACGCCGAGCACCAGCACCACGGTCCGCGCGGGCCGGACCGTCGCCGCGCCGGCGGGCGTCGCGTAGAGCGACGCGGTGACCCGCAGGTAGTAGGCCAGGCCGATCACCGCGTTCAGCGCCACCACGAGCGCCAGCCATCCCGCGTGCCCGGCCAGCAGCGCGCGTACCACTGTCACCTTGGCGAACAGCCCGGCCAGGCCCGGCGGCAGCCCGGCCAGCCCGATCAGCGCCAGCGCGAACGCGCCGCCCACCCAGGGGTGCCGCCGCGCCGCGCCGCGCAGGTCGGCGAGCGGGCCGCCGTCGCCGTCCGCCGGGCGCAACGCCACCACCGCGGCGAACGCGGCCAGCTCCAGCAGCACGAAGAAGATCGCGTACGCGACGGCTGCCGCGTACGCGCCCGCCCGCGCGTCGCCGGTGCGGCCCGCGGTCAGCGCCAGCGCGCCCAGCGGTGCCAGGATGTACCCCGCCTGGGCCACCGACGACCACGCGAGCAACCGCACGGTACGCCGCTGGCGCAGCGCCACCAGGTTGCCGACGGTCATGGTCAGCACCGCCAGCGCTGCCAGCACCGGCCCGGTCAGGTCACCCGGCAGCGCCCGCTGCACCACCGCCAGCAGCGCCACCACGCCACCGAGCTTCGAGGCGGTCGACAGGTACGCGGCCACCGGCAGCGGCGCGCCGTCGTACGTGGCAGGGGCCCAGGCGTGGAACGGCACCGCGGCGACCTTGAACGCCAGCCCGGCCACCACCAGCGCCACCGCGACGCCTGTCAGCGGCAGATCGGTCAGGTCGTCGCGGGCGGCCAGGGTGGCGCCGAGCCGGTCCAGGTGCAGCGTGCCGGTGACCGCGTAGAGCAGCGCCGCGCCGAGCAGCGTCACGGTGGTGGCGACCACGCTCACCACGAAGAACGTCACCGCCGCCTCGGCACCGGCGAGGCTGTCCCGGCGCAGGCCGACCAGCACGTACAGCGGCAGCGTCAGCGTCTCCAGCGCCACGATCAGCGTGATCAGGTCACCGGCGGCGCCGAGCACCACGCCGCCGGTCATCGCGCAGGCGAGCAGGAAGCAGTACTCGCCGACCGGGGTACGCCCGGCGCGCAGCAGCGGGCCGGACAGCGCCAGCACGCCGAGCGTGAGCAGCGCGATCACGGCCCCGACCACTGCGGCCCGCCCGCCCCACATCCAGGAGCAGTCGTCGCCGACGCAGAACGTGCGCCGGGTGCCGGCCGCGCCGACGAGCGCCGCGCCGGCAGCCGTACCGGTCGCGCCGAGCGCCGCCACGGCGACGGTGGCGGCGGGACGCGCCACCAGCAGGTCGACCAGGAGCACCAGCACGGCGGTGCCGGCGGCCAGGTACGCGGGCAGCATCGCCACGTTGTCGACGGTCTGCACCAGGCTCATGGGACGACCCCCAGCAGCGCCTCCACCGGACCGGAGGCGTACGACAGCACGAGCGCCGGGGCCAGGCCGACCGCGAGCGCGAGCAGCACCAGCGGCGCCCAGGCGGTCAGCTCCGCCCCGGCCAGCCCGGGTGCGAGCCCCGCCACCGCCGGGCTGGGCCGCCCGTGCGTGACCCGGCGCAGCAGCCGCAGGAAGTACGCGGCGGTGAGCGCCCCGCCCAGCGCGGCGAGCACGGCGAGCGTCAGCCAGAGCGGGCCGCCCCGCTGCACGGCGGCGACCACGGCGAACGCCTCACCCCAGAACCCGGCCAGGCCGGGCAGGCCCAGCGAGGCCACAGCCGCGAACCCGAGCAGCCCGGCCAGCCGGGGCGCGGTCTCCCGCAACCCGGACAGGTCGGCCAGCGAGCCGGTGTGCGCACGGTCCTTGACCGCGCCGGCCAGGAAGAACAGCAGGGCGGTGATGACGCCGTGGGCGATGTTGCCGATCAGCGCGGCCTGGATTCCGGTGGCGGTGAGCGTGGCGACGCCGAGCAGCACGAAGCCCATGTGCCCCACGCTGGAGTACGCGATCAGCCGCTTCAGGTCGTCCTGCGCCAGGCAGACCAGGCCACCGACCAGGATCGCGGCGACGGCGAGCACGCCGAGCACCGGCGCGGCCCAGCGGGCACCCTCCGGGGCCACGCCCACCGCGACCCGGATCAGCCCGTACGTGCCCATCTTGAGCAGCACCCCGGCGAGGATCACGCTGCCGACGGTGGGCGCCTGGGTGTGCGCGTCGGGCAGCCAGGAGTGCAGCGGCCAGAGCGGACTCTTCACCGCGAACGCCAGCGCCAGCAGCGTGAACGCGGCGAGCTGGGTGCCCCGGGACAGCCCGGCGCCGCCGGTGAGCGTGACCAGGTCGGCGGTGCCCGCGGCGGCCACCACCACGTAGACGCCGACGAGCAGCAGCACCGAGCCGAACAGCGTGTAGAGCGCGAACTTGCGGGCCGCGCGTCGCCGGTCCGTGCCGCCCCAGCCGGCGATCACCGCGTACATCGGCAGCAGGACGACCTCGAAGAACAGGAAGAACAGCACCAGGTCGAGCGCAAGGAACGTGCCGAGGATGCCCACCTCGACCACCAGCAGCAGCGCCACGAGCGCCCGCCCGCTGCCGCCGCCGGACGGCACCCGCCACAGCGTGTACGCGCAGCAGAGCAGCGTGAGCAGCGCAGTCAGCACCACCAGCGGCCAGGAGATCCCGTCCACGCCGAGGTGGAAGCGCAGGTCGAGCCCGGGCACCCACGGCAGGTCGACCTGGTGCCACGGCTGCACCGCCGGGCGCGGCCCGTACCCGAACCAGCCGTGGTCGCCGCCGACCAGCGGCAGCGTCGCCAGCAGCGTCAGCGCGGCGGCGACGGTGCCGGCCACCCGGCCGGCCCGGTCACCCGGCACGGCGGCGGTGGCCAGCGCGCCGAGCGCCGGGACCGCGACCACGGCGACCAGCAGGACCTGCCCGAACGTCATGAGGTCACTCCGATCAGCGCGACCGCGAGGCCGATCAGCAGCGCGCCGGCCAGCACGCCGGCCGCCGCGCGCGGCAGCGCCGCCCGGTGCAGCGCGGCCAGGCCGCCGCCCACCTCGACCGCCGCCCGGCCGCTGCCCTCGACCAGCCCGTCCACGCCCAGTTCGTCACCGGTACGCACGACCCGCGCCAGCGCGCCCGCCGGGCGTACGACCAGGGTGTGCTGCACGTCGTCGAGCCGGAACGCCCGGGCGAAGACCGGCCGCAGCGGACCCAGGAAGCGGGCCGGGTCGGCGGCCGGATCGCGGCGCCAGCCGGCCCAGGCGACGCCCGCGCCGACGAGCAGCAGCAGGAACGGCAGGATCAGGTTCGGCGCGAGGTGCACCAGCTCGACCGCCTCGCCGGTGTCGTCGCCGGGCACCCGCAGCCGGTCGGCGAACCAGGGCGCGAACGCGGCCAGGCCGAGCAGCGCGGCCGGGACCGTGAGCAGCAGCACCGGCCGGCGCAGCAGCGCGGGCGGGTCGTGCGGGCGCAGCAGCGGCGTGCGGGTCGCGCCGAGGAAGGTGCGCAGCAGCAGGCGGGTCGCGTACCAGGCGGTCACCGCCACCCCGGCCAGCCCGGCCAGCCAGACCAGCCAGCCCACCCAGGCGGGCGTCGGCCCGGCGCCGTCGAGCGCGGCCGCCTCGGCGGCGGCGAGCACGCCGTCCTTGCTCCAGAAACCCGAGAGCGGGGGTACGCCGGCGAGCGCGCCCAGGCCGACCACCATGCACCAGAACGTCACCGGCATGGGAGTACGCAGGCCGCCCATCCGGGACATCAGCGTGGTGCCGACGGCGTGGATCACCGCACCGGCGGCGAGGAACAGCAGCGCCTTGAACGCGGCGTGGGTGAGCAGGTGGAACAGCGCGGCGGCGGGCGCGCCGACCGCGAGTGCGCCGGTCATGTAGCCGATCTGGGACACGGTCGACCAGGCGAGCACCCGCTTGATGTCGTCCTGCGCGGTGGCGGCGAACGCGCCGAGCAGCATCGTGACCGCGGCCATCACGCCGAGCACGGCGAGCGCGGCCGGGGCGCGCTCGAACAGCGGGAACAGCCGGGCCACCGCGTACACCCCGGCCGCGACCATGGTGGCGGCGTGGATCAGCGCGGACACCGGCGTGGGACCGGCCATCGCGTCCGGTAGCCAGGTGTGCAGCGGGAACTGGGCGCTCTTGCCCGCCACGCCGGCGAGCAGCAGCAGGCAGGCGGCGGTGAGCGTGCCGGTGCCGTAGTCGTGGGCCAGTACGTCGGCGATCCGGAAGCTGCCCGCGCCCACGCCCAGCAGCGCGATGCCGAGCAGGAAGCCGACGTCACCCACGCGGGTGACCAGGAACGCCTTCACCGCCGCGCCGGGTGCCTCGGGCAGCCGCCGGTCGTGGGCGATGAGCAGGTACGAGCAGACGCCCATCACCTCCCACCCGACCAGCAGCATGATCAGGTCGCCGGACACCACCACCGTGAGCATGGCGGCGGTGAAGAGGCTGAGCTGGGCCGCGTACGGCGGGTACCGGTGGTCGACGTCCACGTCGTCGTGCGGGCCCCGGCGCAGGTAGCCGATCGAGTAGACCTGGACGGCCAGCGCCACAGCCGCCACAGCGGTGGCGACGAGCACCGCCACGCCGTCCAGCCGCAGGCCCAGCGTGACCCGCAGCCCGCCCAGGTCGATCCAGGTGGTGGACGCCTCGACCGGGGCGTCCACGCGGACCAGCAGCGCCAGCGCGGCCAGCAGCGACACGGCCGCCCCGGCCACGCCCAGCGCGACAGCCGACCGCCGGGCCGACGCCCGGTCCTGGCGCGGGGCGGGCGGCAGCAGCAGGCCGAGCAGCCCGGCGACGAGCGGCGCGGCCGGCAGCACCGCCGCGAGCCACAGCGTCGGCGTGCTCACCGGACCGCTCCTTCCGCATCCGGCCGCCCGGACGTCGGGCCCGCCGCCACCGCCGGCGCCGGCTCGGCCAGCGGTACGTCGTCGACCGTGACGCTGGCGCGCAGCCGGTAGAGCTGGAGCACGATGGCGAGCCCGACGCCGATCTCGGCGGCGGCGAGCACGATCACGAACAGCGCGAACACCTGCCCGGAGTGCGGCAGCACGGCCTTGACGGTGGTGTCGGCGGTGACCAGCACCAGGTTCACCGCGTTGAGCATCAGCTCCACCGCCATCAGCACCAGGACGGCGTTGCGGCGGCGCAGCACGCCGTACACGCCGAGGCCGAACAGCAGCGCGGCGGTGACGTACGGGATGACCGGCCTCACCGGCGTCCGCCCTCGTCGGCGGCCGGGCGGCCGATGTCGGGGCGGGAGAGCACGATCGCGCCGACCAGCGCGGCCAGCAGCAGCACCGACAGCACCTCGAACGGCAGCACCCAGGAGCGGAACACCTGCTCGCCGAGGCGTTCGGCGGTGCCCGCGGCGGGCAGGTCCACCCGGGACCAGCGGAACGCGTCGATCAGCAGCACGGCCAGGCCCAGGCCGCTGCCGCCACCCACGAGCGCGGCGGCCCAGCCCGGCCGGTCCAGGTCGTCCGACGGGCCGATCGGCGCGCGGGTCAGCATCACCGCGAACAACAGCAGCACCACCACCGCGCCCACGTAGATGAGCACCTGCACCCAGGCCACCAGCTCGGCGGTCAGCACCAGGTAGTCACCCGCGAGCGCGCCCAGGCACACCACCAGCCACAACCCGGCCCGGACCAGATGACGGGTGGCGACCACCAGCGCACCCGCGCCCACCGCCACCGCGCCCAGCGCCAGCAGCAGGACGTCCGCACCGGTCATGAGGCAGCGCCTCCGCCCGGATCGGTGGGGGCGTCGGGGCGTACCCGGGAAGGAGCCGGACGGGCCGACGGACCCGCCGCCTTCCGGGCGGCGGTGGTCTCCTCCTTGGAGGGGTCGCCGAGCGGGTCGTGGGCCGGCGGCGGCGGCACGGTGGCCATCCACTCGCCCAGGTGGTCCTTGTCGTGCAGCAGATCCTTGATGTCGTACTCGGCGTACTCGAACTCGGGCGACCAGTAGAGCGCGTCGAACGGGCAGACCTCGACGCAGATGCCGCAGTACATGCAGAGCGAGAAGTCGATGTCGAACTTGTCGAGCACGTTGCGCTGGCGGGGGCGGGCGGCGCCGGGCACCGCCACCTCCTCCTTGTGCGAGTCGATGTAGATGCACCAGTCCGGGCACTCGCGGGCGCAGAGCATGCAGACCGTGCAGTTCTCCTCCAGCAGCGCGATCACGCCGCGGGACCGGGGCGGCAGCTCGGGCTCGACGTCCGGGTACTGCTGGGTGGTCGAGCGGCGGGTCATCGTCTTCAACGTGACCGCCAGGCCCTTCACCAGGCCCCCGCCGGGCACTCCACCGTGCTCGCTCATGCCGCCCATCCTGCCCTGTGGCCCGGGCGCGCGCGACCACCCCCCGACTCTTGGCGGCGGTATCGTGAGCGCGGGGAGAACGACGCACCGGGAAGGGCTCACCGATGACCGCCGCGCTGGAGAGCGACTACCCCCCCGAGGGCGGGTGGACGACAGACGATCTGGACGCGCTGCCGGAGGACGGTCGCCGCCGCGAACTGCTCGATGGAGTGCTGCTCATGTCCCCCTCCCCCACCCGCATGCACCAGAGCATCGCGATGCTGCTCGGCGTCGCGCTCGACGAGGACTGCCCCGACGGGTACGACGTGACCCAGGGGGTGGAGGTGCGCATCAACCGCACCCGCTCCTTCATCCCGGACGTCCTGGTCACGACCTCGGCTGCCGCCGCGCGCGAGCCGTCCCGGTACGAGCCGCACGAGGTGGCGCTCGCCGTGGAGATCGTCTCGCCCAGCACCCGGTCCATCGACCGGGTGCTCAAGCCGGCCCTCTACGCGCAGGCCGGGATCCCGTTCCACTGGCGGATCGAGATCGAGGACGAGGACATCGTCGTCTACACCTACAAGATCGATCCGGTACACGAGGTCTACACGGAGACCGGCCGGTGGACGAAGTTCGTCGACACCGGTGAGCCGTTCCCGGTGAACCTGCCGATCAGCCGGATCACGCCTCGCCGGGTGTGAGCGGGGGCAGCATCTCCACGCCGAGCTGCTGGAGCACCTGGAACAGCTCGTTGACGCTCCACACGTCCACGATCCGGCCCTCGTCGTCGAAGCGCAGGAACGTCGCGCCCGAGTAGCTGACCACGCGGCCGGTCGGCGGCACCGGGCCGAACTGGCCGGCCTGGGTGCCGGCGGCCCGCCAGCGCACCGCGACCCGCGTACCGGTCGCCACCACCTCGACGATCTTGTAGCGCAGGTCGGGGAACGACGCCCGCCGGTCCCGGTGCCAGGCCAGCATCGCCGCCGGGCCGGTGCCACCGAGCCCCGGGCAGTCCGGTGCCACCAGCTCGTACGCGCTCTCCTCGCGCCCCGCGTTCCACACGTCGGCGACGAAACGCCGGGCTGCCGCCTCCACATCGGTCACGGCGGGCAGCCTATGCCCCTCTCCGGGGCGCTCGCCCTGCCGGTCTCCGGGGCGCTCGCCCTGCCGGGAGCCGCCGGAGCGACCATGATGGGAGCGAAGAGCGAACTCGGAGGTGGGTGTGGGCAGCGACGACCTGGACCGGACCGGCGGCAAGTACGTGGAGCCGGGTGGCGAGTTCACCCGGGACCAGCGCTACATCGCCACCCGGATCACCGCCGACGGGCGGGACGGGTGGCCGGTGGAGCCGGGCCGCTACCGGCTGGCGGTCAGCCGGGCCTGCCCGTGGGCGAACCGGCTGATCATCGTCCGGCGCCTGCTCGGGCTGGAGGACGCCATCTCGATGGCCGTGGCCGGGCCCACCCACGACAAGCGGAGCTGGACGTTCGACCTGGACCCGGACGGCAAGGATCCGGTGCTGGGCATCGAGCGGCTGGCCGACGCGTACTTCGCCCGCTTCCCCGGCTACGAGCGCGGCATCACCGTCCCGGCGCTCGTCGACGTGCCCACCGGGCAGGTGGTGACGAACGACTACGCCCAGATGAGCCTGGACCTGTCGACCGAGTGGACGGCGTACCACCGCCCGGGCACGCCGGACCTCTACCCGGAGCCACTGCGCGGCGAGATCGACGAGGTCAACGCGGTCGTCTTCGCGGACGTCAACAACGGCGTCTACCGGTGCGGCTTCGCCGGCAGCCAGGAGGCGTACGACAAGGCGTACCACCGGCTGTTCGACCGGCTGGACTGGCTGAGCGAGCGGCTGGCCGGTCAGCGGTACCTGGTCGGCGACACGATCACCGAGGCGGACGTGCGGCTGTTCACCACGCTCGTCCGCTTCGACCCGGTCTACCACGGGCACTTCAAGTGCAACCGGCAGAAGCTCAGCGAGATGCCGGTGCTGTGGGCGTACGCCCGGGACCTGTTCCAGACTCCCGGCTTCGGCGACACCATCGACTTCGACCACATCAAGCGGCACTACTACGAGGTCCACCGGGACATCAACCCGACGGGCATCGTGCCGCTCGGCCCCGACCTGAGCAACTGGCTGACCCCGCACGGGCGGGAGGAGCTGGGCGGCCGCCCCTTCGGAGACGGCACCCCACCCCCGCCCCCACCCGAGCCCGAGCGCGTAGACCCGGCCCACACCCCCGTGCCCTGACCCACCCCCGCCGCCCCCTCCCCCGCAGGGCGGGCTAGAGGGCCAGGCGGACTGCGGCGGTCAGGACCAGCTGGGCCAGGGCCAGGGGGACCAGGACCAGCCAGCAGAGGCGCTGGAGCTGGTCCTCGCGCAACCTCGGATAGCTCACCCGCAGCCAGATGATCACGAAGGCGACGGCGAAGACCTTGAGCAGCGTCCACAGCCAGCCGAGCTGCGCGTCGGCGAACGGCCCCTGCCAGCCGCCGAGGAACAGCACCGTGGTCAGCGCCGCGATCACCACGATGCCCACGTACTCGGCGAGCAGGAAGAACGCGAACCGCAGGCCGGTGTACTCGGTCATGTAGCCGAAGACCAGCTCGGAATCGGCCACCGGCATGTCGAACGGCGGACGGCGGATCTCCGCCAGCCCGGCCACGAAGAAGATCACCATGGCCGGCGCCTGCCACAGCAGCCACCACGGCTGCCACGCCTCCACGATGCCCGGCAGGCTGAGCGTGCCCGCCGCCATCGCCACCGAGGCGGCGGCCAGCACCAGCGGCAGCTCGTACCCGAGCAGCTGGGCCGCGCCGCGCAGCCCACCGAGCAGGCTGTACTTGTTCGCCGACGCCCACGCGGACATGAGCACGGCCAGCACGCCGACGCCCACCACGGCGAGCACGAAGAACAGGCCGATGTCCAGCGGCTGGGCGACCAGGTCACCCGGGCCGAGCGGGATGACGAGCAGCACGAGCAGGTACGGCACCAGAGCCACCGCGGGCGCCAGCCGGAACACCGGCCGGTCCGCGTCACGCGGGGTGACGTCCTCCTTCTGCACGAACTTGATCCCGTCGGCGACCAGTTGCGCCCAGCCGTGGAAGCCGCCCGCGTACATCGGGCCCAGCCGGCCCTGCATGTGCGCCATCACCTTGTGCTCGGCCTGACCCACGATCAGCGGCAGCGTGAGGAACGCGACGAGCACGCCTGCCACGCGCAGGACCAGCTCCAACCAGTCCGGCATCAGTTCTCCCCCGCCGCGTCGGGCTCCGGCTCCTGGCGGGGCGGACCGGTCGGCCGTTCCCCCGGCAGCGGCCGGCCCAGCGGACCGGCCTCACCGGCCGCCGACGTAGCGGCGGACCCCGGCCCGGCCTCGCCGGAAGCGGGCGGCTCCGGAGCCTCCCCGGCAGCCGGCCGCGCCGCACCCTCCCCGGCGGCCGGCCGCGCCGGCCCCCCGCCGGGAGCAGCAGGCCGCGCGGGACGCTCGCCAGGAGCTGGCCGCGCCGGACGCTCCCCGGAAGCTGGCCGCGCCGGGCGCTCGCGGGCCGGGCGCGCCGGCGTACCCCCTCGGGGGCCCTCACCGGCGCCGGCCGCACCGGCCGGCGTGGGCGTCGTGCCCCACTCCCCCGGCGCGGGCACGCCCGGCGGCCGGACGGGCCGGCGGCCGCCGCCCGCCTCCGACTCGCCCGGTTCCTTCGCGCCGGGCCACGGCTTGGCGACCCGGGAGGCGAGGACGAACTCCTTGCGCAGCGGGTGCCCCTCGAACTCCGGCGGCAGCAGCAGCGGTCGCAGCTCGCCGTGGCCGGCGAAGTCGATGCCGAACATCTCGTGCGTCTCGCGCTCGTGCCACGCGGCGCCGGGGAACAGGTCGACCACCGACGCGACCACCGGCGTGTCCCGAGGCACCCGGGTGCGCAGCAGCAGCCCGTGCCGGTGGCGGACCGACCAGAGGTGCAGCACCACGTCGAAGCCGTCGGCCAGCTCGTCCACCGCCGACAGCCAGTCCAGGAAATCAAGACCCAGCTCGGCGTCGTCGCGCGCCGCGCGCACCGCGTCCGCCCAGCTCGCCGGGGGTACGTCGACGGTGGCGCGGGCGTACCCCTGACCGCCGGAGACGGACGCGGTGGCCTCGACGGGCGCGAGCAGCGCGACCACTCGCCGGCCGACCTCTTCCGGAGTCATGCGCTGATCCTATGGCCGACGGCTGCGGACCGGGTCGGGCCGCCCGTGCCGGGATCGCCGCTTTGCCGGGCGGGCGGCGGCAGCACGCGGAAAGATGAGGTCCGTGCGCGCTGTGACTGTGACCCCCGGTGTCCCGGATTCGCTGCGACTCGTCGAGGACTGGCCCGAGCCGCCGCCCGAGGAGGGCGCGATCCTGGTCGAGGCGCTGGCGGTGGGTGTCTGCGGCACCGACCACGAGATCGTCGCCGGCGAGTACGGCGAAGCGCCGCCGGGCCAGGAGCGGCTGGTGCTCGGCCACGAGTCGCTGGGCCGCGTGCTGGACGACCCGACCGGCACGTTGCACACCGGCGACCTGGTGGCCGGCGTGGTCCGCCACCCCGATCCGGTGCCCTGCGCGAACTGCGCGGTGGACGAGTGGGACATGTGCCGCAACGGGCAGTACACCGAGCACGGCATCAAGGCGCTGCCCGGTTTCGCCCGGGAACGCTGGCGGTTGCAGCCCAAGTTCGCCGTCGGCCTGGACCCGGCGCTCGCGTCGGTGGGCGTGCTGCTGGAGCCGACGAGCGTGGTGGCGAAGGCGTGGGACCACATCGAGCGGATCGGCCGCCGGGCCGAGTGGCAACCGATGACGGTGCTGGTCACCGGCGCCGGGCCGATCGGGCTGCTGGCCGCGCTGCTGGGCAGCCAGCGGGGGTTGTCGGTGCACGTGCTGGACCGCAACACCACCGGGCCGAAGCCGGAACTGGTCCGGGCGCTCGGGGCGACGTACCACACGGTGACGGTGCCCGAGCTGGACATGAAGCCCGACGTGGTGATCGAGTGCACCGGCGCGCCCACCGTGGTGCTGGACGCCATGTGCAAGGCCGCGCCGACCGGCATCGTCTGCCTGACCGGTGTGTCCAGCGGCGGCCGGACCATAGACTTCGACGCCGGGGCGCTCAACCGGGAGCTGGTGCTGGAGAACAACGTGGTGTTCGGCTCGGTGAACGCCGGCCGGCGGCACTGGGAGATGGCCGCCGAGGCGCTCGCCCAGGCCGAACAGTCGTGGCTGACGTCGCTGATCACCCGCCGGGTGCCGCTGTCGAACTACCGCGAGGCGTACGCGTCGGCCGGCGATGACATCAAGGCGGTGCTGGACTTCACGCAGTGAGCGCGGCGCCCGGCCCTCTCAGATGCCGGGTAGGCGGCCGTTGCGGAACAGGTCCACGAAGAGCTGGTGGTCCTCGCGCGCCCGGATCCCGTACCGGTGCCCGAAGTCGACCAGGTAGTCGACGAACGCCTCCGGGCCGGCGTCGACGACCGCGACGATCGCCTCCTCGGTGGAGTAGTCGACCAGGTCGTGGCTGGACTCGTCGTCGGCGACCGAGTGCATCCGGGCCACCGCCCGGCCCAGGTCGGTGAGCACGCCTGCGAGTTCCTCCGGCTCGTTCACGTCGGCCCAGTCCAGGTCCGCCGCGTACGGGGACACCTCGGCCACGAGCTGCCCGACGCCGTCCAGCTCGGTGAAGCCCAGCCACGGGTCGGCGTGCGCCTGCAACGCGCGCTGCGACTCGGCGGTGCGGTGCCCCTGGTGCCGGAAGTACGACCGGACGCGCTCGTCGTCGATGTACCGCGCCACGGCCGGCACCTGCGCCTGCTTCATGTAGATGACGACGTCGTTCTCCAGCGCCTGGGTGTGCCCCTCCAGCAGCAGGTTGTACGACGGCAGCCCGGCCGACCCGATGCCGACGCCCTTGCGCAGCACCACGTCCTTGATGGCCGCGGCGACCGGGCGCTTCCGGGTGGTCGAGTCCGGCAGCGTGTGCAGGTAGTCGGCGAACGCCGCGCAGACCTTCTCCCGCGTGGCGTCGGCGATCTCGTGCACGCCGTCGCCGAGGGAGAACCGGCGCTCGTAGTTGTCGATCGTGGTCTGCGCGGCGAGCAGGTCCACCCGGGTGTTGAGCCGCGCCTGCTGGAGCACCCGGCGCAGCACGCCGTCGGCGTTGTCGAGCGTGATCGAGCCGATCGCGTCGTCCCCGCCCGCGGCGATGGCCCGCAGTTCGGCCAGGTACGACCGGGCGAAACCGGTCACCAGCTCGCCGATCACCCGGTCGGAGAGCGCCTTGGCGTAGCCGAGCAGCGCCACGCTGGCGGCGAAGCGCTTCAGATCCCAGGTGAACGGCCCGACGTACGCCTCGTCGAAGTCGTTGACGTTGAACACGAGCTGCCCGGAGGCGTTCATGTAGGTGCCGAAGTTCTCGGCGTGCAGGTCACCGTGGATCCACACCCGGCTGGTCCGCTCGTCGAGGAACCGGTCGCTGCCGAAGTCGCCGCGCTGGTCGGCGTAGAACAGCGCGGCGCTGCCCCGGTAGAAGGCGAACGGTGACGCCGCCATCTTGCGGAACTTGCGGCGGAACGCCGCCGGGTCGGTCGCCATGGACGCGCCGAACTCCTCGGTCAGCACGTCGATGATGAATGCGGAGCGCTCCTCCGCGAGGTCGGTCATGAGCCGCAGGCTAGCCCCGCGCCGCCACCTGGCGGTTCAGCCGACCGGCGGACGTACCGGGGGTGCGGTGAGCGCCTCGACCGGCCGCGCCACCGCGTCCGCCGGCGAGGCGAGCGCGTCGGGGCGGGGCACGCCACCGACGCCCGACTGCTCGGCGGCGATCTTCTCCTGGAGGCGGAGGATGCCGTGCAGCAGCGCCTCCGGGCGGGGCGGGCAGCCGGGCACGTACACGTCGACAGGGATGAGCTGGTCGACGCCCTTCGTCACCGAGTAGGAGTCCCAGTACGGGCCGCCGCAGTTGGAGCAGGCGCCGAACGAGATCACGTACTTCGGCTCGGGCATCTGGTCGTAGAGCCGCTTGACCGCCGGGGCCATCTTGTCGGTGACGGTGCCGCTGACCACCATCAGGTCGGCCTGCCGGGGCCCGTGGGCGAACGGGATCACGCCGAGCCGCATGAAGTCGTGCCGGCCCATGCTGGTCGCGATGAACTCGATGGCGCAGCAGGCCAGGCCGAAGTTGAAGACCCAGAGCGAGTAGCGGCGGCCCCAGTTCAGCACGAACCGGATCGGCTCGCCGAGCACGGCCGGCACCTGCATCTCTGGCCTCCCTCGCAGAACTCCGAGGTGCCAGTCAACCACAGCGCCCGCGACCGCGTTCCGGTGTCGTACCCCCGACAGGGCACCCGGGCAACGGCGCCCGGTGCCGGCGTGTGTCACCACTGTCGGGCGGACGGAGCCACCGCCGCCCACCACGGGGATCACGGAGGACCTGTCATGACCACACGGACCACCCGAGTGGCCGCCGCGCTGCTCGCCGGGGCGGCGGCGCTGTTCGCGCCGGCCGCGCCCGCCGCCGCGGCCGGCGGCACCGCGGCGCGCCTGACCGTCGACACCGGGACGCTGGTACTGACGCCGACCGACAAGGGGTACGTCGGGACGCTGACCACGACGATCAGCAACCGGGGCCGGGCCGACGCCACCGCCGGCCTGCGCATCACCGAGCCGGCCGGTGGCTCCTTCATCGGCCTCGACAACGGCTCGCCCTGGTTCACGGTGGGGATGGAGCAGAACCGCCGGGTCGTCGAGAGCTACGGCGGCCGGGTCGCGGCCGGCGGAAGCGTGACCCTCCGCCTGGACTTCCAGGTCTGGACGACCGCGCGCGCCTACCCGATGACCGCGCTGGGCGGCTCGGTCGCGGTGGTGCCGGACGGCGGCACCCGGGTGTCGGACCGGGACTCCTTCCGGACCGTGTTCCGGTCCACCTCGGGCAGCGTCCGCAACCCGCGGGTCTACCGGCAGGCCACCGAGACGGACCTGACCATCCGCGGTGGCGACGTGACGCTCACCCGCCGGGCCGACGGGGCCCTGCTGGGCCGGATGCCGGTGACCGTGCGTTACGGCAACGACGCCCCGTCGTTCCGGCTCGACGTGCGGGCGAGCCTGCCCGCCGGGGTCGAGGTGTGGGCCACCGACCCGCAGGACCTGCCCAGTTTCCCGGACTGGTTCGACGTCCCCGGCGGCCGGTTCATGCCGGGCGAGGAGCGCACGTTCGACGTCGTCCTCCGGGCGCCTGCCGGCACCCCGGCCGGTGAGCTGGGCAGCGGTTCGTTCACCGTGCAGGCCGTCTACGCGAACGAGCCGGTCGCCGACGTCGACCCGGCGGACGACACCACGACGTTCGACATCCGCGCGACCGACTGAGCCACCGGACAGAGCGGCCCGCCCGGAGTCCGGGCGGGCCGACTCGTTGCTCAGGCTCAGGTGAACGCCAGTCCGGTGGTGTGGGGCAGCCAGTAACCGACGTACGCCCCGGCGGTGACCTGGTAGCTGAGCTGCCCGTTCACCCAGGCGGTGGCACCCAGCGGCGCGACCGAGGCGGCCGAGAACGTGAGCCGCTTGGAGCCGGTCACGTTGCCCGCCGCGTCGTAGGCGTACCCGGTGTAGGTGCCCGGCTGGAAGGAGAGCGTCCGGGCCGGGTTGTAACGGTGCTCGACCGCCTTGCCGAGCAGGACGCGCTGGCCGTACGCCTCGGGGACGAGGTAACCGGCGAGCGCGCCGTTGGCGATCTGGTAGTAGATGCCCCGCCCGTACACGCGGACCCGCTGGCTCGCCTGGGCGCCGGAGGCCCGGGCGAGCTTGAGCGACTTCTGGCTCCGGACGGCCCCGGTGCTGGAGAAGGTGTAGCCGACGTGGGTGCCGGCGGCGCACGACACGGCGCCGTTGACGGCGGGCGCCGGGTAGTCCGAGCGCAGCAGGTACGCGTACGTGGCGAAGGTGGCCGAGGTGGTCATCTCGTAGAGCTTCAGGTTCTGCGCGGTGTGGACCTGGTGGTACTTCACGTGCGGTTGCGCGCAGCCCATCGAGTACTTGCTGGCCCACCGGGTGACCCGGAAGTGGGTCGGCACGTACCGCCGGACGGTGCTCGCCGCGCCGTCGAAGACCGCGACCGCCCGCTCGTCGCCGGTGAGCCGCCAGTAGTCGTACACGCCGTAGAGGGCGAAGATGTGCCCGTTGAGAACCCGTTCTCCGGTGGTGCCGAAGGTCACCGGGTACTCCTCCAGCCACAGGTAGCCGTTGGGGTCGACCCAGCTCGCCCAGGGCGCGTTGGCGACGACCGGCAGCGTCAGGCTCAGGAACGTCTGGTCCGCCGCCGTCCGCCACTTCGCCTCGCCGGTGATCTCGGCGAGGCCGACGAAGAGGCTGAGCATCTCGCCCTGTGCCATCCCGCTGTACCAGGGGGCGCGCAGCAGCGGGCGGCCCGCGCAGCGGCTCAGGTCGAAGTCGTACGGGTACCACCAGGCGCCCCGCGACTCGACCCGGCGGTCGATGTTGCGCTGGGCGTTGGCGACGGCCCGGTCGAGGAACCGCTTGTCGCCGCTGATCCGGTAGGCGGCCAGGTTGCTCAGGCCCCACTGCGCCTGGCCGACCGGGTGGTTCCAGGTCTTCCCGGCGAAGCTGAACATGCGGACGCCCTGCGCGTCGTGCAGTCCCCGGTCGACGAGCGGCGCCGGGTTGCTGTTCGTGGGCTGGGCGGCGAGCGGCAGCGGCTTCGGCAGGTGCCCGTCGCGGGCGTACGTGGCGGCGGCGGTGACCCCGCTCGCCCGTGCCCGCCGCTGCTGTTCCTTGGTCTTCGCCACGTCCCGCGAGGGCAGCTGCGGCACGCCGTCGGCCAACGGGTCGGGCGCCCATCCGGGGTCCACGACGGACACGTCGGCGCTGCGGTCCGGGCCGGGTGGCGCGGCCGGGGCGGTACCGGCCGGCGCCAGGCCGACCATCGCGCCGGCCGCGACCACTGCGACGAACCGGCGGACAGGTGGAGACTTAGCGGTGATCATGGCAACACTCCCCGTGTCATCGATGTCCCTGATGCTAGGCAGGTACGGACACGGGCCCCGGGCACCGAAGCGCCCGACTTTGCCGCCGAACGGACGAGTGCCCCGTCACCAGGCCGGGCGCTGGAGCAACCCGACGAACTCGGCGAGCAGCCGTTCCCGCAGCCGCGCCGGGGCGGCGTCGAGCAGCGTGTTCACCACCGCCATCCGGTCCGGCACACCGGCGCCGCCGGCCAGGCCGAGTCCGTCGGCCAGCCCGGCCACCAGCTCGGGGGTGAGCGCCTCCGGCGTGAGGCTGCCGGCCAGCGCCAGCAGTTCCGGCGGCAGCACGACCGGCCCGGCGGCGCGGGCCGCCGCGACCGCCTCGGCCAGGGCCGGGCCGAACTCGGCCACCCGGGGCGCCACCGCCGCGGTCACCGTGAGGTGGACGCTGGCCGGCAGATCGGCGTACGTGAGCTGGGGCTGGGTGTGCCAGCCACGCGCGGTCAGCTCGTCGACGAGCACGAACAGGTCGAGCCCCGGATCGTCACTGGTGAAGCAGACCACTGTGGTCTCCGGTTCGGCCATCAGCCGCAGTCCGCCGGTGGCCCGTACCGCGTCGGCCAGCCCGGCGACCGCGTCCCGGGTCGCGGCGGCCAGCCGCAGGTAGCCGTCCGCGCCGAGGTGGCGGAGTGTGGCGTACGCGGCGGCGATCGGCCCGCCGGACCGGGTCGAGGCGATCACCGGGTTGACCATCGTGTACCCCGGCCAGTCCGCGTACGCGAAGAACTGCGGGGCGCGCAGCGCCGGATCGCGGTGCAGCAGCACCGAGACGCCCTTCGGCGCGTACGCGTACTTGTGCAGGTCGACCGAGATCGAGGTGACACCCGGTACGGCGAAGTCGAACGGCGGCACCGGCGCGCCGAGCCGGCGCAGCCAGGGCAGCGCCCAGCCGCCGAAGCAGGCGTCCACGTGGCAGCGCACCCCGGCGGCCTGCGCGACGGTGGCGATCTCGGTCACCGGGTCGACCACCCCGTGCGCGTACGACGGGGCGGACGCCACCACCAGCACGGTCTCCGGGCGGATCGCGGCGGCCACCGCGGCCACGTCCGGGCGCAGCGTCACCGGGTCGACGGGCACGGTGTCGAGCCCGACCCGCAGGTAGTGCGCCGCCTTGGCGAACGCGGCGTGCGCGCTCGCCGGCACCACGATCCGCGGCTCGGTCAGGCCGGGGCGGGCGTCCCGGGCCGCCTTGACGGCGAGCAGCAGCGATTCGGTGCCGCCGCCGGTGACGCTGCCGACCACGTCCGGCGCGCCGGTGCCGGGGCCGCCGCCGAGCAGCCGGGCGGCGGCGCCGACGAGCGCGTTCTCCATCGCCAGCAGCGACGGGAACGCGGTCGGGTCGAGGCCGTTGACGTGCGCGCTCTCCGCGTACGCGGCCTGCGCCAGCGCGTCCAGCCCGGCCACGCCGGGGTCGTAGACGTACGCGAACAGCCGCCCCCCGTGCGTCGGACGGTCGGCGGCCCGCAGCGCGCGGATCTCGTCGAGCACGTCTGCCGCGGGCATCCCCCGCGCGGGCAGCACGCCCACGCCTGCCGTGTCGGTCATCGGGTGGTTCCTCTCGTGGACGGGCCGGGCGGACGGTGCGGTGCTCACGCCCGCGCGGCCGGCGCGGCGCCGTCGGCCTCGGGTGCGGCGCCGGCCGATGTGGTGGCCCCGGACACGGTGGCCCCGGGCACGGTGGCCCCGGGCGCGGCGGCCAGCTGGGCCGGGGTCAGGGTGTAGCCGCGCAGCAGCACCAGCGGGATCGCCACCAGCAGGGCGGGCAGCACGGTGAAGCCGAGCAGCACGCCGAGCCGTGCCGTGTCCGACTGGACGGCGGCGGTCCCGGTGGACGAGGAGACGTAGCCGGAGAGCTGGAGCACCAGCCCGTAGATGCCCGGCCCCAGCGCCAGCCCGAACGTCTCCCCTGCGGTCCACAGCCCGGTGAACACCCCGGCCTGCCGCCGCCCGGTGCGCGCGGTGTCGTACCAGATGCAGTCCGGCAGCATGGCCAGCGCGAAGACCTGCTGACCGGCGTACCCGACGCCGATCACCGCGACCACCGCGTAGGCCGCGGCGGCGGGCAGAGCGGGCGCGGCGACCAGGGCCAGCGCTCCCGCCGCGAAGATCAGTGACGCGGCGACCAGCGACGCCCGCTTGCCCAGCCGGGCGCCGGCCCGGGACCAGAGCGGCATGACCAGCAGCGCGGGCGCGACGAAGCAGGCGAACAGCAGCGTCGGGCCGCTGTCCGGCTCGCGCAGCACCTGGTCGGCGAAATACTTCACCCCGGCCAGCACGGTGGCCACCCCGGCGGACTGGATCACGAAGCAGATCAGCAGCACCCGGAACGGCCGGTTGCCGGTGGCGACAGCGAGCTGCGCGCGCAGGCTCGGCTCGCTCTCCCCCACCGTCCCGGTCGGCGCGGACCGGGTGCCGAGGAACACGCCGACGGTGCCGGCGACGATCAGCGCGGCCACGAACAGGCCCATCCACCGGTGGCCGGGAACCCCGTCACCGCCCGCGGTCACCACCGCCGGGGCCACCGCGCCGGAGACCAGGATGGCCAGCGCCAGCACCGCGATCCGCCAGGTCATCAACCGGGTACGCTCCGCCGGGTCGGCGGTCAACTCGGCCGGCATGGCCACGTACGGCACCTGGAAGAACGCGAACGCGGTGGCTGTGGCCAGGAACGCCAGCGCCACGTACGCGGCGGCGGCCGTCCCGTTCGCGAACGGCGCGGCGAAGATCGAGGCGAACAGCACGGCGAGCGCCAGCCCGCCACCGAGCAGGTACGGACGGCGGGCGCCCCAGCGGGAGCGGGTCCGGTCGGAGATGCGCCCGGCGACCGGGTTGACCAGCACGTCCCACGCCTTCGGCAGCAACACCAGCAGCGCGGCCAGCCCGGCGGCGACGCCGAGCGTGTCGGTGAGGTACGGCAGCAGGAGCAGCCCGGGCACGGTGCCGAACGCGCCGGTGACCAGGGAACCCAGCGCGTACCCGAGGTGCACCCGGCGGGGCAGGCCCGAAGCTGTCATGGAGCCGAATGCTACTCACGTTATGGCCCGGGTCACATCCCCTCCTCCGGCGCCGGCTGTTCGATGCCACAGTCGCTCGCGAGTCGCGGCGAGCCGCAGGTCGGCACGGCTACGCTGTAGGCATGGACCCGGCCCGATCCGTCCGCAGCTCGCGGGCACCGTACGAGGCCCGTCCCGGCCGTCGTGCGGTCGTGGTCCCCGAGCTGAGCGAGTTGCAGGGCCCTGTCGCCGGCGTCGTCGAGCTGCCCCACCGGCTGTTCTGGCAACCCGACCGGCACGTCGACCTCGACGTCCCGGGCCTGCTCGCCTGGATGTACGAGACAGTGCTCACCGAAGCCGTTCATCCCGACGAGCTGCGCACCTGGCTGCACGGCCCCACCCTCATCCGACTGTGGCCCGAGCTGTACGTGCCCCGCGGTGTCCGCCGCGCCTGGGAAGAGAGCCACCCCGTGCTGCGCGCCCGGGACGTCGCCGCCTGATGTCACCGGCGCCGGACCCGTTCCAGCACGAGGTCGCCCGTATCGCGCTCGCCGTGGCCGGCCGGCACGGCTTCGCCCTCGCCGGCGGCCAAGCCCTCATCGCCCACGGCATCGGCGCCCGCCCCACCGAGGACGTCGACCTGTTCACGGATGTCGATGGTGGGGTAACCGCCGCCGCCGAGCTGGTGCGCGCCACCCTGCTCGATGCCGGTTTCCAGGTCGATACCATCGCCGAGCCCACCGAGCTGGACGACGTCTTCTACGGCTTCGAGCACGACATGACCGAGTTCGAGGTTCGCCGCGACGACCGGACCGTGCGGCTGCAGCTCGTACGCTTCGCGCGCAGCGTCAGCCCGATAGTGCTCGACGTCGGGCCGGTGCTGCACCTGGACGACGTGATCGGCACCAAGGTCGCCGCCATGGTCACCCGCGCCCAGCCCCGCGACTACATCGACGTCGCCGCCTCCCTCGGCCGCTACAGCAGGAACGACCTGCTCGACCTCGCACGGCGGGCCGACCCGGCGCTCACCGACGAAGAGTTCCAGGACGCGCTACAGCGCCTCGACCGCCTGCCCGACACCGTCTTCGCGCTCTACCGCCTCACCCCGGATCAGATCCGCGACCTCCGCCGCGCGTTCTCGGACTGGCCGCGATGACGGGCCCGGTTCGGCGCCGTCGCGATTGAACGCCCGGCCGCATCCGACGCGGTCGGGTCACCCCTCCTCCGGCGACCAGGACGCCGCCGCCAGGTCCACCCGGTCGCCGCGCAACGGGCAACCCTCGGCGAGCAGCCGCTCCCGGGCCTTGCGCTCGTGACCCGGCGGCAGCCGGCCCGCCGCGTTCACCACCCGGTGCCACGGCACCCCGCCACCGTGCCGCGCCATGATCGAGCCGATCAGCCGCGGCGACGCCCGCCCCGAGCGCTCGGCCAGCGCGTCGGCCACCGCCCCGTACGACATCACCCGTCCCGGCGGGATCCGCTCGACCAGCGCCAGTACCGCCTCGACGTACTCGTCAGGTGTCACGAGCTGCCACGATATGGGAACGCGCCGCGGCCCCGCCGACCGCAGCGCGCAGAATGGGCGGGTGCGCGAAGCAGTCACCTCGGCCCGGCGGATCGTCGTCAAGATCGGTTCGTCCTCGCTGACCACCTCGACCGGCGGCCTCGACGACGCCCGGGTCGACGCGCTCGTCGACACGCTCGGCGGGCTCGCCGCCTCCGGACGCGAGGTGGTGCTGGTCTCGTCCGGCGCGATCGCCGCCGGGCTCGCCCCGCTGCGGCTGCCCCGGCGCCCGCGCGACCTGGCCACCCAGCAGGCCGCTGCCAGCGTCGGCCAGGGCCTGCTGATCGGCCGGTACGCGGCCGCGTTCGCCCGGCACGGCCGCACCGTCGGGCAGGTGCTGCTCACCGTGGACGACGTGACCCGGCGGGCGCACTACCGCAACGCGTACCGGACGCTGCGCAAGCTGCTCGACCTGCGCGCCGTGCCGATCGTCAACGAGAACGACACGGTGGCCACCGAGGAGATCCGGTTCGGCGACAACGACCGCCTGGCCGCGCTCGTCGCCGCGCTCGTCGACGCCGACCTGTTGGTGCTGCTCTCCGACGTCGACGCGCTCTGGACCGGCGACCCGGCCCGCTCCGGCAGCACCCGGATCATCGAGGTGCACGGCGAGGGCGACCTCGCGGGGGTGGACGTCGGCGGCGCCGGACGCGCCGGGGTGGGCACCGGCGGCATGGTGACGAAGGTCGAGGCGGCCCGGATCGCCACCGGCTTCGGCATCCCGGTGGTGCTCACCGCCGCCCCGCTGGCCGCGCCGGCGCTGGCCGGTGAGCCGGTCGGCACGTACTTCCACCCGAGCACCCGCCGCCCCGCCGCCCGTCTGTTCTGGCTGGCGCACGCCACCGCCCCCCGCGGCCGGCTGCACCTCGACCCGGGCGCGGTGCAGGCGGTGGTCGGCCGCCGCAAGTCGCTGCTGCCCGCCGGCATCACCGCCGTCGACGGTGCGTTCACCGCCGGCGACCCGGTGGACCTGGTCGACACCGCGGGCGCGCCGGTGGCCCGGGGGCTGGTCAACTACGACGCGGTGGAGCTGCCCGGCCTGCTCGGCCGGTCCACCGCCGAACTCGCCGCCGCGCTCGGCCCGGCGTACGAACGTGAGGTCGTCCACCGCGACGACCTGGTCCTGCTGTAAGGAAGGGGCCCTTCTTAACAGACGTCTGTTAAGAAGGGGCCCCTCCTTGAACCCCGTCCGAAGGAGTACGCACGATGAGCGTCGTCGAGCAGGCCCGGCGAGCCCGGGACGCGGCGGAAGCCCTGGCCACTGCCACCCGTACCGTCAAGGACGCCGCGCTGCACGCGATGGCCGACGCGCTCGTGGCGCGTACCCCGGAGGTGCTGGCGGCGAACGCGGCGGACCTGGCGGCCGGGCGCCAGGCCGGGCTGTCCGCGGCCATGCTGGACCGGCTCGCGCTCGACGAGGGCCGGGTGGCGGCCATCGCCGACGCGCTGCGCCAGATGGCCGCGCTGCCCGACCCGGTGGGTGAGGTGGTACGCGGCTCGACGCTGCCGAACGGCCTGGAGCTGCGCCAGGTGCGGGTGCCGTTCGGTGTGGTCGGCATCGTCTACGAGGGCCGGCCGAACGTGACAGTCGACGCCGCCGGGATCTGCCTGAAGTCCGGGAACGCGGCGCTGCTGCGCGGCTCCTCGTCGGCCGCCAACTCCAACGCGGCGCTGGTCGCGGTGCTGCGCGACGCGGTCTCCGGCTCCGGGCTGCCGGCGGACGCGGTGCAGCTGCTCGACTCCAGCACGCGCGACTCGGTCAAGGAGCTGATGCGCGCGCGCGGCCTGGTCGACGTGCTGATCCCGCGCGGTGGTGCGTCGCTGATCCGCGCCGTGGTCGAGGAGTCGACGGTGCCGGTGATCGAGACCGGGGTGGGCAACTGTCACGTCTACGTGGACGCCGCCGCCGACCTCGGCAAGGCGCTGGCGATCACGCTGAACGCCAAGACCCAGCGGCTGTCCACCTGCAACGTCGCCGAGTCGCTGCTGGTGCACCGCGACGTCGCGGACGCGTTCCTGCCGGCCGTGCTGGCCGCGTTCGCCGAGGCCGGGGTGACCGTGCACGGCACGCCCGCTGTCGCCGCCCACTCCGACGCCGTGGTGCCGGCCACCGAGGAGGACTTCGGCACCGAGTACCTCTCCGCCGACATCTCGGTCGCCGTGGTCGACTCGCTCGACGCGGCGGTCGCGCACATCCGCCGGTACGGCACCGGCCACACCGAGGCGATCGTCACCGACTCGCAGCGCGCGGCCCGGGAGTTCGTGGCCCGGGTGGACGCCGCCGCGATCATGGTCAACGCGTCCACCCGGTTCACCGACGGCGGCGAGTTCGGGTTCGGCGCGGAGATCGGCATCTCGACGCAGAAGCTGCACGCGCGCGGCCCGATGGGCCTGCCGGAGCTGACCAGCACCAAGTACGTGGTCACCGGGGACGGCCACCTGCGCTGATCCGAACCCGGCCGGTCCGGCTCCCGCCGATCAGGCGATCTGGAGTGGGCCGTCGCCCGCCGTCGCGGTCGGGCCGCCCGGCAGCGCGGTCGGGCCGCCCGGCAGCGCGGTCGGGCCGCCGGGCGGCGGGTCGGCCGGGACGGTGCCGGTGTGCAGCAGCGCCGACATCTCCCCGGCCGAGGGTGGCGCGGCGAGCGGCGGGAGCCCCGGGGACACCGGAGCGGCGGGCGGCACCAGCGGTGGAGGTACAGGCGGCAGGTCCGTCGGCGACGCGTCGGAGGCCGTGTCGCCCGGCAGACCGGGCGCGACGCTCCACGCGGACCAGGCGACCGGCCCGGCGCCCGAGCCGGGCGGCGTGTCGGCGGCGGGAGGATCGGCCGGCGGCCGGCGCGAGGCCGGTACGGCGGGCATCTCGGCGGTCCGCGGCACCACGAACGGCGCTCCGGACACCGGGGCCTCGGGCGTGTTCGGGCGGCACGCGCGGATCGCCCGCAGCGTGGTGTGCACGTCGAACTGGTGGCCGTCGTCGCTGTCCCAGCCGCCGTCGCTGCGCTGGGTCTCGGCGAGCCGCCTGCGCGCGGAGACCAGCAGCCACTGCTCCTCGCCCACGTCGACCCGGCGCAGCGTGGCGGCCAGCCAGGCCACGTCGGCCGGGGACATCCGGGGCACCCGGTCGGCCAGCACCGCCTGGATGCGCGCCGACTCGTAGTACATCTGCTGGCGGTGCAGCACCGCGGCGGCGAGCCAGCCGGCGGGCAGGAAGGACGGCCAGCTTCCGTCCGGGGCGAGCTGCGCGGCCAGCGCCTGCGCCGCCGCCTGCACCACACCGGCGTACGCGCCGCCGACCCGGTGGTCGAGCGGCCCGGCGGCCCGGGCGTCGAGTCCGGCCACCGTGAGCCAGAACCCGGCGCTGGCGGTCTGGTAGAGCCGCGCCTCGGGGTCGCCCGGGATGGCCCACTCGGGGGCGAGCCCGGCCAGCGAGGGATCCTCGTCCCACCCGCCGTCGGGCAGTTGCCGGGCGGCCAGCCAGTCCAGGGCGTGCCGGGCGGCCGGGCGGCCCAGCGCGCCGAGGTCGTCCAGCTCGGCCAGGCGGAAGCAGGTCGCGTCGACCGAGGCGACCTCACCGTCGAGGACGGCGGGCCAGCCACCGCCCGGCGCCTGCCCGGCCTCGGCGGCGTCGAGCACGTCGGGCGGCACCGGAGCGCCGGAACGCAGCCGGGAGAGGCGGGCGCGGTCCACCGCGTCACCGTGAGCGACGACGAATCCGATCGCCGCATCCAAGTCGACCACGGCACCGACGGTACTGGCGCGGCCGAGGTTACGCCTCGGTAGCTCGGCCAGGGCCGGTACCGCCCACCGGCCCTTGAGAGCATCCGCCGGTGGGTTGCGCGACCGGGCGTTCGCCCACGCCAGGGGGCACGGAAAGCGCGATGGGCCCGCCCGGGACGCCGGGCGGGCCCATCGACACGACTCAGTACGAGGGCAGCGACGGGTCGATCTGCTTGACCCAGGAGAGCACGCCGCCCTGGACGTGCACCGCGTCGGAGAAGCCGGCCGCCTTCAACGCGGCCAGCGCCTCGGCGGAGCGGACGCCGGACTTGCAGTGCAGCACGATCTGCCGGTCCTGCGGGAACTTCGCCAGCGCCTCGCCGGACAGGATCTCGCCCTTGGGGATGAGCGTCGAGCCGGGGATCCGGACGATCTCGTACTCGGCGGGCTCGCGCACGTCGACCAGGAAGACGTCCTTGCCGGAGTCCTGCCAGTCCTTCAGCTCCAGCGCGGTGATGGTCGAGTCGACCACCGCCTCCTGCGCCTCGTCGGAGACCGCGCCGCAGAAGTCCTCGTAGTCCTCCATCAGGTCGGTGAGGGTCGGGTTCTCGCCGCAGAGCACGCAGTTCGGATCCTTGCGGACCTTGATCTTGCGGTAGCTCATCTCCAGGGCGTCGTAGACCATCAGCCGGCCGACGAGCGGCTCACCGATGCCGGCGAGCAGCTTGATCGCCTCGTTGACCTGGATCGACCCGATCGACGCGCAGAGCACGCCGAGCACGCCGCCCTCGGCGCAGGACGGGACCATGCCGGGCGGCGGGGGCTCCGGGTAGAGGCAGCGGTAGCAGGGGCCGTGCTCGGCCCAGAACACCGACGCCTGGCCGTCGAAGCGGTAGATCGAACCCCAGACGTACGGCTTGCCGAGCAGCACGGCCGCGTCGTTGACCATGTAGCGGGTGGCGAAGTTGTCGGTGCCGTCGACGATCAGGTCGTACCGGGAGAAGATGTCCCGGACGTTCTCCCGGTCCAGCGCGGTGTTGTGGATCTCCACGTTGACCAGCGGGTTGATCTCGCGGATCGACGCCGCGGCGGACTCGGCCTTGGACCGGCCCACGTCGGAGACGCCGTGGATGACCTGGCGCTGGAGGTTCGACTCGTCAACGGTGTCGAAGTCGATGATGCCGAGCGTGCCGACACCGGCCGCGGCCAGATAGAGCAGGGCCGGCGAGCCGAGGCCACCGGCGCCGACACAGAGCACCCGGGCGTTCTTCAGCCGCTTCTGCCCCTCCACCCCGACGTCCGGGATGATCAGGTGGCGCGAGTAGCGGCGGATCTCGTCTACGGTCAGCTCGGCGGCGGGTTCGACGAGCGGGGGCAACGACACGGTGGACTCCCCGGGATCGGCGGTGTGACCGCGCCATTGTCGCTCGCCCGGACGGGGATCGGCCATGATGAGGGACACTCGGCCCGAACTGCGGGACCGGGAATAACTCAGAGGCCGTCGGTGGGCTCGCCGGAGTACCGCATCCCGCCGACGTACGGCCAGGCGTTGGGCAGGCAGCCGTCCAGCCCGTACGTCTGCTGCTGCATCACCGGGGCGGGCGCGCCGGGCTCGGGGCACGCCTGGTGCAGCTCGCCGAACTCGTGCCCGACCTCGTGGTTGATCACGTACGTGCGGTAGACCTCCAGCGGGGCGCCGTAGCCGGGCACGGCCGTCATCCACCGGGCCAGGTTGAGCACGACCCGGCCGGGCAGCCGGCAGGAGGTGTACCGGTCGGTGCGCAGGCCGCCCTCGGCGCACATCCGCTCCGAGGTGACCGGGGTGGCGAGGTAGACGGTGAAGTCGGCCGCGGCCGCCTCGGGCACCCGCTGCACCCGCAGGTCGCCGGAGGCGATCCAGCTGCGCGGGTCGCCCAGTACCGCGTCCACGGTGGCGGCGAACTCGTCGGCGTCCTGGCCCGTACCCTGCTCGACCTCGACCCGGTAGCGGCGCAGCGGGCCCTCCTGTCCGCGTACCGGAGACCGGCCCTGGGCCACCGCGAACGTGCCGGGGCCGGCGGTGGGGTAGCCGGTCGGCGCCGCGGCCGGGACGTCGGCCTCGGCGCCGCGCGCCAGCGACGGTTCGGCGGCGAGCGACGTCCCGCCGTGCCCTGGCGACGGCGCGTTCAGCCGGGTGATGCCGACGGCGCCGCTGACGGCCGCGAGCAGCATCGCCAGCACCAGCACCGAGCGGCGGCGCCGTCGCATCCGGCGCAGGGTGGGACGCTCGGGTGGCGGCGCGGCAGGGTTGTCGTAAGGGGACGACGACGTCATGACCTCAGCGTGTCATGCAATTCGGGCATTTAGCTGCTTTTGCCGCCTATGCCGCGAATATTCTTCACGAACCGGCGCTCAGAGGGCCGGCCCGGTGTACCGCTTCCCGCCCACGTAGGGCCACGGGTTCGGCCGGCAGCCCTTGAGGAACAGCGTCTGCTGCTGCATCACCGGCGCTGCCCGGCCCGCACCGGGACACCCCTCGTGCCGGTGCCCGAGCTGGTGGCCCACCTCGTGGTTGACCACGTAGAGCCGGTACGTGTCCAGCGGCATCCCGGCCGCGACCAGGTGCGGCGCCGAGGTCCGCCACCGGTCCAGGTTGATCACCACCTTCCCCGGCACCCGGCACGACGTGTACGGCACCCCACCCACCCGGATGTCGATCCCGCCCGCCCCGCACAGCCGCCCGGCCGTGTCGCGGGTGGCCAGGTAGATCGTGAAGTCGTACCGGTCGTCCGGGCCGACCCGCTGCAACCGCAGCTCGCCGCCGTCGACCCAGCTGCCCGGGCCGGCCAGGGCCCGCTGCACCGCCTCACCGAAGGCGCGGACCTCCTCGCCGGAGCCGTTCTCCACCGCCACCCGGTAGCGGCGCAGCGTCCCCGCGCGGCCGAGCACGCCGCTGGTCCGCTCGTCGTACGCGAAGCTGCCCCGGCCCTTCGCCGGCCCCGGGCCGGACAGCGTCAGCACCGGCGCGGCCGGCGCGCTGGGCGTCACCGGGGGCGGCGGCGAGACGCTCGGCGTGGACGGCGCCGGCGTGGGGGCCGGAGGCTGGGCGACGAACCCGTCGGTGATCCGAGTCCCCGCGCCCGCCGACGGCAGTTGCACCGCCACGCCGACACCGACCGCGGCGGCGGCAGCGAAGGCGCTGACCACGAGCGCGGTGCGCCAGTGACGGAACGAGGAACGGGAGCGGGCGGCACGTGGAGGGCGGGAGCTGGGCATCCGGCTCAGCCTGCCATGTCACGCTCCGTTCCGCTCTCCCCCATGCTGGTGGTGAGCGACGGTTTCGCCTCGGCGAGCAGGCCGAGCACCGCCCGCGCCACGGTCCGGGGCACCTCCAGCTGGGCCACGTGCCCGACGCCGTCGAGCATCAGCAGCCGGCTGTCCGGGATGACCCGGGCCGCCTGCGGCGCCACCCGCACGTCGACCAGCCGGTCCTGCCGCCCGCCCACGACGAGCGTGGGCGCCCGTACCGCCGCCGCCTGCCGCCAGAGCGCGCCCTCCCCCGGCAGGTACGAGCGCAGGAAGCTGCCGACCAGGCCCCGGAACGTCCGCACGTACGCGGCGGCGTAGTGGGCCGCCTCGTACCGGACCCGGATCTCGTCGATCGCCTCCTGCCGGCGCTGATCGCTGATCCGGGTCAGGTCCGCCACGCACGCCTCCATCACCTGCTGCGCGGTCACCTCCGGGCTGAACTGGGCCAGCCGCCAGGCGGCCAGCCGTTCGCCCCGGGGGATCGCCAGCAGCGGGAGCATCCGCCCCTGCAACGAGCGCCGGAAGTCGAGGAACGGCAGGGCGGGCGAGACCAGGGTGAGCGTGCGGACCAGGTCGGGGCGCAGCGCCGCCACCCGGACCGAGATCGCGCCGCCGAGCGAGTTGCCGAACAGGTGCACCGGCCCCCGGTCGCTGTGCTCGATCCAGCGGATCACCCGCTCGGCGAAGGCCGGGATGGTGTAGCGCGGCCCGGGCTCGCTGCGCCCGAACCCGGGCAGGTCGATCGCCTGGCCGTCGAGCCGGTCCGCGAGCAGGCCGGCCAGGTCGGTCCAGTTCTGCGCCGACCCGCCGAGGCCGTGCACGTACAGCGCGGGCTCCGCGCCGGGACCGGTGGCCGGGGTGTCGCGGACGTGCACGAGCGTGCCGTCGAGGCGTACGTGCCGGCCCGGCCAGGGCGGCGGGACGTGGTGTGCGGGAAGGCTGTGCTCCGGCCAGAGTGCGGCACGCTTCATGTCTCCAGTCTTCCCCGCACGGGCCCTACCGCACACCGGCTCAGGAGAGCAGCGCCTCCAGCCGCCGGTTCACCGCCGCGAGCGTGGCCCGCACGACCGCCTGCCGGGGATCGCCGGCCACCAGCGCCGAACCGGCCAACTGCTCCACCCAGCCGTCGCAGACCAGCAACACCACCACTGTCGCGACCTCGCAGTTGCCGAACGGCACCACGGCGGCGTGCTCCACGAAGCACCGGCCCCGCTCACCGGCCGGGACGCCCCGGCCGAGCAACTCGTCCACCGCGGCGGCCGCGGCCACCGCGCAGAGCCGCAGCACGTACCCGTCGACCGCCGGGCCGGTCGCGTGCCCCTCGGCCGTCCGGTCGCCCGCGACCAGGCGGACCTCGGTGGTGGCGTCCAGGCCGAACGTGCTCACCAGGACGTGCTCGATCACCACCCGGGGCCCCGGCACGCCGCCGGTGTCCAGCGGTCGCGACGGCGCGGTCTCCGTCGTGGTCATCTGCCCGCCGGAGTACGACGTACCGAGCGTGACCGGGCTGCCGGTGGACATGCCGGTCGGCGCGGCGGCCAGCGACGTCTCGTCCACCGCGGCCCGGCCCCGGTGAGTGGCCTGCCGGCGGCGGCGCGGCGGCTCGTCACCGTCGCCGGGCGCCTCGGCCGGGCGCGTGGCGCGGTCCGCGCCGAACCGCGCGTCGCCGGAACGGTTCGCGGCCGGACGCGCCACACCGGTCCGCGCCGGCATCTCGTCCCCGCCCGTCTCGTCACCGGTACGGGGCGCCGGGGTACGGGCGTCGCCCGGCTCGGACTGCGCGGCACTGGTCTCGCCCGGAGCGGACTGCGCCCCGGGCGCCCGGGTCTCGCCCGCGCGGGTCTCACCGGAGCGGTCCAGCCGGGCCGACCGGCGGCGCAGCGGGGCCGGTGGCGGCACGGCGGGTGCGCCGGGCAAATTCTGCGGGGCGGCGGCCAGGCCCATCCGCTCCTGGAGCAGCCGGGCCACCAGGCGGCTCACCTCGGCCGGGTCCGCGCCGTCGGCCAGGTCGAGCCGGAGGCTGTGCGCGCCGGCCGGGGTACGGCGCAGCGCGGCGTCGCGTACGCCCGCCACCTCACGGACCGCGTCGAGGATCGCGTTGACGTCGAAGCCCTCCGGCCGCTCCCGCAGTGGCGCGGGTTCGTCGTCGCGGCGCAGGTGGGTGGCTATGCGGGCGAGTTCGGGGGTCTCGGCGGACGGTTCCACTGCCGGCGGCTCCGGCACGACGGGCACGTCCGGTTCCGAGGGGACGCGCTGCGGCAGCACTGGGGACGGTTCCTCCGGTCGGGGCTCGGCGACCGCGTCGGCGGCCGGCACCGGTTCCGGTGCGGACCGACGGGCCGCGTAGGGAGGGGCGCTCGTCGGGTGGGGCGCGGGTGTGCGGTCGAAACGCGGCGTGCCGCTCGTGGCGGGCACGCCTGAGGTCGGCGGGAAGGTGGCAGCCGCTTCGGCGGGCGGGGCCGGGGCGTATCCACCGGCCGGGGCGGGCGGGGCGCTGGCCGGCGCGGGACCGGCGGGCGTGCTCAGCGGGGCGACCGGCACCGGTGGCCCGGCCCAGGAGGGCCGCTCGTAGCCGTGCGGCGCTTCGGCGTCGCTCCGGGGCAGCCGGAACGGCCGGGTCGCCTCGGGCGCCGGCTCCGGCGCGGCCGGCGGCTCGTACCGGCGCGCCGGGTCGGGCCCGGCACCCGGCTCGTACTGCCGGGACGCCTCGGACTCGGCGGACGGCGGGTACTGCCGCGTCGCCTCCGGTCCCGGGGCCGGCTCGGCGCGCAGCGGCTCGTACGGCCGTACCGGCTCGGGCCGGGGTGGCTCGTAGGCGGCGGGCGGCTCGACGCGGGCCGGCTCGTACGGCCGCACCGGCTCGGGTGCCCACTCGGCCGCGCGGTCCTCGCGGGCGGTGCGGTGGGCGGCGCTGTCGTCCTCCCACTCCCGCCGCTCGGCGGCGGGCTCCTCGGCGCGGCGGGCCGGCGGCTCCTCGGTGCCTCGGACCGGCGGCTCCTCGGCCCGGCGGGCCGGCGGCTCGTCGGTGCGGGCCCACGGCGGGGCCCAGCCGTCACCCCAGCTCGGGCGGTTCCAGGACGGCCCCGACCAGTCCGGTTCGGTGGCCCTCGGGTCGTCGGCCGCCGGAATCCCGGCCGCGGCCCGCGGCTCGGCGGTGGCCGCCCGGCCCTCGGGCGGGTGGACCTCGCCCGGTGCGTGCTCCGGCCGGTTCGCGGCCGGCGGCTGAGTGACGGGCCGGTCGGCCCAGCCCCGGGACAGCGACGGGGTGGATTCGGTGTTCGGCGCGTGGAAGCCCGGCGGCACCTCGAAACCGGAGGCGGCGGCGCCGACCGGCGGAACCTGGAGCGCCGGGGGCGCGGAGGTCGGCCCGCTCTCGGCCCAGCGCGGGGCCCGGGCGGCCGGGTCGTCGGCGGCGTGCCGGGAACCGGCGGCCTCCCCCGGGTCGGCCGGCTGCTCGATCGTCGGCGCCGGGCGCGGGGCCGGTACGGCCAGCCGTTCGCCGTCGGCAGTCCGGGGCGGCTCGTCCGCGGGCGGGGCACTGACCGGCGCCTGGCGGGTCACTGGCGACTCCTCCCCGGCGTGGTGCACGCCGTTGACGTGGCGGCCGTTGACGCGGCCCGGTTCCGGCGCGGAGTGGCCGGGCAGCGGGGCCGGCAGGTCGCCGTGCCGGGGCGAGGAGGCGGCCCAGCCGCCGAGGTCGCCGTAGGGCCAGCCGCCGGGCGCCGGGGCGCCGCGGGACCAGCCGTTCGGCGGGGGCGCCCAGCCGCCGCCGGTACGGGCCGGTTCGTCCCGCTGGCCCGTCCCGTCGCCGTGCTCTCCCGGGGTGGCGGCTCCGGGTTGCCCTGTTTCACTCACCGCGCGCTCCTTGGTCGCCCCCGCTGAGGCTACCGTGTGGTGACAGTGGCGATAAGTTACAGCGGCGGGCCAATTCCGCGACGGGTTCACGAACCCGGACCGGTTCGGGTGATACGTGCCGGCTCGTACGCAGATACTCGGAGGATCCGATGACCGCAGTGGGGAACGGTGCACAGACCGCCGGTCGGCCCACCCGTCTGCCCCGCTCGGCGCGCCGTAAGCAGCTGCTCGCCGCCGCCCAGGAGGTGTTCGTCGCGCAGGGCTACCACGCCGCCGCGATGGACGACATCGCCGAGCGGGCCGGTGTCTCCAAGCCGGTGCTCTACCAACACTTCCCCGGGAAGATGGAGCTCTACCTGGCGCTGCTGGACACGCACTGTGACGCGATAGTGGCCAAAGTGCAGGACGCGATGAGCGGCACCAACGACAACAAGGAGCGCGTCGGCGCCGCGGTGCGCGCGTACTTCGACTTCGTCGACCACGAGAGCGAGGCGTTCCGGCTGGTCTTCGAGTCGGACCTGCGCAACGACCCGGCGGTGCGGCAGCGGGTGGAGCGGGTCGAGCAGGGCTGCATCGCGGCCATCACCGACACGATCATCTCGGACACCGGGGTCAGCCGCTCGCACGCCGAACTGCTCGCCTCGGGCCTGGTCGGCGCCGCCGAGACCGCCGCCCAGTTCTGGCTCGCCGGCGGCCGCCAGGTGCCCAAGGCGGAGGCCGAGGCGCTGGTCGCGGCCCTGTCCTGGCGCGGCATCGCCAGCTTCCCGCTGCAAGGTGAGTCAGCCTGAACATCGGGCCGCCGGATCGGATAGCCTTCCCACGGTGGCTTTTTCGCCCCAGTTGAGGAGGCACAGTGGAGGTCAAGATCGGCGTGCAGTACGCGCCGCGGGAGCTGGTCCTGGAGAGCGCGCAGTCGCCGGCCGAGATCGAGCAGATCGTGACCGACGCCTTCGCCAAGAGTGAGGGCACCCTCTCCCTGACCGACGAGAAGGGCCGGCGCGTGATCGTGCCGGTCGGCAAGGTCGCCTACGTCGAGATCGCCGAGGCGTCGCCCCGCGCGGTCGGGTTCACCGTTCGCTGATTCCCGTGGCACCGGCCGCCGTGGCGGGCCTCCCGCCACGGCGGCTCAGTTGTTCAACCCGACCGCTGTCATCCGCGCGGCGTGCGCCTCGGTCAGCCGGCGCAGCAGCCTCGGCACGTCCCCGCCGGTCCGCCCGATCAACGCGACGAGCGCGCCCCGGTCGGCGGCGGCCACCCGGCCCGCCTGGGACAGCGCCTCACCGAGCAGCCGCCGCGCCCACATCGACAGCCGCCCGGCCGCCCGGGGATCGGCCTCGATCGCGGCCCGGATCTCCGCCGCGGCGAACTCGGCGTACCGGGAGTCGTGCAGCACGTCGAGCAGCAGCGCCCGGTCCGGCCCGGCCAGGCCGTCGGCGATCCCGCGCAGGAAGCCGTCGGTGATCGCGTCTCCCACGTACGCCTTCGTCACCGCCTCCGCCCAGTCCCGCGGCTCGGTCGAGTCGTGGTACGCCCGCAGCGCCTCGACGTAGGGGGCCATCGCCTCCTCCGGGGTGACACCGCAGGCGGCGAGCCGGTCGGTGAGCCACCGGTAGTGCGCGATCTCGGCGGCGGCCATCTCGCTGAGCGCGGCGCGGCGGCGCAGGTCGGGCGCGAGACGCGCGTCGGCGGCGAGGCGGTCGAACGCGAGCAGTTCGCCGTAGGCGACGAGCCCGAACAGGTCGTTCGCGGCCGGGTCGGGGGCGGCGGGGCCGGGGGCGGACATCAACGCAGGCTACCGGCGCCGCCCCTGTGACTCAAGTCACAGGGAACCGCCCCGCGCGCACGGCCACCACCTGGGAATCGGGACGGCTCAGGGGCCGTTCAGGTAGGATGAGACAGTTGCCGTGGGCACCGATTCGGTCACTTGCTGATCAACGCCGGTCCCCGACGCGCGTGCGGCCCGGTCCGGCTCGGCGAAATCGCCCCTGACCGCGTGGCCCGCGCCACACCAGATCGCGCCCTGAGGACATGAGGGGCGCACCACGAGAGGGCACCCCCAAATCCATATGAGCGAGCAGATTTCCGGCCAGCCACTGGCCCCCACCGCTCCGGTCCCCCCGGAGGCACCCACGTTCGCCGCGCTCGGTGCGCGGCAGGAGACCGTCGAGGCGCTGGCCGCCGCCGGCATCACCCGCGCCTTCGCCATCCAGGAGTACGCGCTGCCGATCGCGCTGCGCGGCGTCGACCTGATCGGGCAGGCGCCGACCGGCACCGGCAAGACACTCGGCTTCGGCATCCCGCTGCTGGAGCGGGTCTTCGCCCCGTCCGAGGGCAGCGACGGCGTCCCGCAGGCGCTCGTCGTCGTACCCACCCGTGAGCTGGGCATCCAGGTCGCCAAGGACCTCGACGCCGCCGGCCGTACCCGGGGTGTCCGGGTGCTGCCGATCTACGGCGGCGTGGCGTACGAGCCGCAGATCGAGGCGCTGCGCAAGGGCGTCGAGATCCTGGTCGGCACCCCGGGCCGCCTGATGGACCTGCAGAAGCAGAAGCACCTGCGGCTCGACCGCGTCCGCGCGCTCGTCCTCGACGAGGCGGACCGCATGCTCGACCTGGGCTTCCTGGACGACGTCGAGAAGATCCTGGCCATGCTGCCGGAGGACCGGCAGACCATGCTGTTCTCGGCCACCATGCCGGACCCGATCGTCGCGCTGTCCCGGCGCTTCCTGCGCCGCCCGGTGACCATCCACGCCGGGCACACCGCCGAGACCGGCCCGTCGCCGCAGACCCAGCAGCTCGCGTACCGCACGCACTCGCTGAACAAGGTCGAGATCGTGGCGCGCATCCTCCAGGCCGAGGGCCGCGGGCTGACCATGATCTTCACCCGTACCAAGCGGGCCGCCGACCGGGTCGCCGAGGATCTCGACTTCCGCGGCTTCGCCGTCGCCGCCGTGCACGGTGACCTCGGCCAGGGCGCGCGCGAGCGGGCGCTGCGGGCGTTCCGGGCCGGCAAGATCGACACGCTGGTCGCCACCGACGTGGCGGCGCGGGGCATCGACGTCACGGGCGTCACGCACGTGATCAACTACGACTGCCCCGAGGACCAGGACACCTACACCCACCGCATCGGCCGTACCGGCCGGGCCGGGGCCACGGGCGTCGCGGTGACGTTCGTCGACTGGGACGACATGCCCCGCTGGCGGATCATCGACAAGACGCTCGGGCTGGACATGCCCGAGCCGCCGGAGACGTACCACACCTCCGCGCACCTCTACACGGACCTGGACATCCCGACTGACATCAGCGGCACGCTCCCGACCGCCGAGCGCACCCGCGCCGGCCTGTCCGCCGAGGTCGAGGAGGACCTGGGCGGCGTCGGCCGGTCGCGCCGGGGCGCGCGGCGCGGCGACAGCCGGGGCCGCGAGCGCGGCGACCGCGACCGTGGTCGTGGCCGGGGCGGCGAGGGCGGTTCGTCCGCCGGTTCGCCCGCCGCACAGGCCGACGCCGGGGACGACGAGACCCCGCGTACGCCGCGCCGGCGGCGTCGTCGCCGGGCCGGTGAGGCGGTGGCCGGTGAGCCGACCGCGGTGATCAGCGCCGAGGGCGCGGCCGAGACCGCCGGCGCACCGCAGCCCACGGAGGGCGAGGCGTCCACCAAGCCACGGCGCCGTCGCCGTCGCCGCAGCGGCAGCACCGGCGCACCCGCCGAGGCCACGAACGCCGACTGACGACCACCACGGATACGGCCTCCCGGACCCCGGTCCCGGAGGCCGTCCCCATCCCCGCCCCTCCTTGCGACGATCATGAAGTTGACGCCGCGACACGCCGTGTCCGGTGCCGCCAACTTCATGATCGACCGGGCCGGGGCCGGGCGGGCGGGAGCGCGGGAGCGCGGGGAGAACACGAGAGGTAGGCACTGATGCCGGAAGCGTTGGACTCGGCTCTGGCCGAGGTGCGGGCGTTGCTGCTCGCGCCGGGGCTGACCCGCGCGGTCGCCGCCGGGCGCCGTCGTGGGCAGCGCCCCTCGGTGGTACGCGCGGAGCTGCGCCCGGTCACGCTGAAGGCCGGTCCCCGGTTGCAGATCGCCGTCTCCGACGGATCACGGCCGCACACCCGCAACGTGGCACCGGGCACGGAGGCCGGCGCCGCAGTCGACGAACTGCTCGCCGAACCGTTCGGCAACTGGCACGTCGAGACCGCAGACGCCACGCTCCAGCTCCGGGTCACCAAGTCCGGCGAGGCGCAGGTACACCGGGCGGCGGCCAGCCGTCCGGCGCCCGAGCCGGGCGGGCACGATCGTGCCAAGGAGTGGCTGCTCGACCCCGGTGATCCCCTGTTCCGGGAGATCGGCGGCTCGGCGGCCAAACGCCGCCAGGTCGACGCGTTCCTGCGCGCGCTCGCGGCCACGCTGCCCGACGACCTCACCGGTCCGCTGCGGGTGGTGGACCTGGGCTGCGGCAACGCGTACCTGACCTTCGCCGCCTACCGCTACCTCGTCCAGCGCGGCCTGGACGTGACGCTCGTCGGGGTGGACGTCCGGGAGGACCAGCGCCGCCGCAACACCGAACTGGCCGAGCGGCTGGGCTGGGCCGGCCGGGTCGGGTTCGTGGCCGGCACCATCGCCGAGGCGCCCGTCGAACCGGCGCCCGACCTGGTGCTGGCGCTGCACGCCTGCGACACCGCGACCGACGAGGCGCTGGCCCGCGCGGTGCGCTGGGGCGCACGCTGGGTGCTCGCCGCGCCCTGCTGCCACCACGACCTGGCCGCCCAGCTCCGGGCCGGTCAGGCGCCCGCGCCGTACGAGCTGCTGACCCGGCAGGGCATCCTGCGGGAGCGGTTCGCCGACGTGCTCACCGACTCGCTGCGGGCCGCGCTGCTGCGCCTGCACGGCTACCGCGCCGAGGTGGTGGAGTTCGTCGACTCCCAGCACACGCCGCGCAACCTGCTCATCCGGGCGCGCCGGACGGCCGGTGCGCCGACCGACGGGCAGCGCGCGGAGTATCGCGAGCTGGTCGGCCAGTGGGGTGTCACGCCCCGGCTGGAGACGCTGCTGGCCGAGGCGCGCTGAGCGACGGCTGTCCTACCGCCCCCGGTCGCTCCGGTTGCGGTCGCCCCGGTCGAGCACCGACACCCGCTCACCGGCGCCCCGGTGCGGGGTCCGCTCACCGTCGTGCGACGCGCTCGGGAACGGCACCACCTTCCCGGGCTGCTCGGCGTTCCCGGCGGCGGCGAAGGCGTTCCACGAGATGTCGACGAGAAGCCGCTTCAGCTCGGCGTGCCGAACGGCCGCGTTGCGCTGCAGCGCCAGCCGCGCCCCGAGCACCACCGAGGCGAGCGTGGTGCAGATCGCACCGGTCGCGGCGATCAGGTGTACGCCGGTCGCCTCGTCACCGCGTACCGCCAGCAGCAGCAGCCAGATCCAGAAGCCGAGCGCGAACACCGCGGCCTTGGCCACGAAGAAGATGCTCACGGCGCCGGGGCGATGCGGTACGGGACAAACCGGCTCGGCCATGCTGTTCCTCCATCGACTGCCAGGATTCCCTCAGCGTAGTTGACCGGCGACAACTTTCCGTAGTCGGACGGTCCCGTGGACGGGACCTCCGGACCGATCAGTCAGTTACTTCTCCGGCCCGGCGTACTAGGCTCGGTGCGCGAGCCGGGCCACCGGAGGAAGGGGACAGATCCGCCAGGGATGGGTTCCGCAGACGTTTCGCCACAGATGGCCTTCGCGCGCTTCGTACGCCGGGCCATCGATGCGGCGCGCGAGGAGCGCGGCTGGACGGTGACCGACCTCGCCACCCACACCGGTGTCGGCCGCTCCACAGTGTTCCGCTGGCTGGCCGGCGACTGGCAGGACTACCCCGAACTCGCGAAGGTCCGCGGTTTCTGCGCCGCCCTCGACCTGCCCGTGGCGGCCGCGTTCCGTGCGCTGGGCCTGCCCGACGCGGGGTCGGTGCCCCGCCGCCGGGGCGCCGAGGACGGCCCGGTGGAGGCCGACGTGCGGGTGATCCTGGATCGGCTCGCCGACCCGAACGTGCCCGCCGAGGAGAAGCACCACATCCGCGATCTGCTCCGCTACCTGGCCCGCCGCCCGGTCCGCCGGGCCGGCTGACCCGCCCAGCCGGCGACGGCCCTCGAAACTCAGGCCACGGTCAGCGTGAACTCGGCGGTCCGCACCACGCCGCCGACCTGGAAGTCCAGGAACATGCGGTAGCTACCGGGCCCCGGCGCGGTGAGCCAGAACGTCACGTCGTCGCCGTCGCGCACCGGCTCCGGGTGGACGTGCAGGTAGCCGAGGTCGCCCTCGCGCAACGCCACCAGGTGCCCGTACGCCCCGAGGTACGGCTCCAGCGCCGCCGCCGCGCCGGCCGCGCCGGTGACCCGGAACCGCAGCGGCACCGACTTCCCCACGTCCGGAGTGCCGGCGTACCCGACGGTGAACCCGTCGACGGTGGCCGACGTGGCGGCGGCGGGCAGCGGCCGGGGCCGGTACGCGCCGGACGCGGTCAGGTCGGCGCCGAGCACCACGGCGACCTGGCGACCGTCGTCGGCGACCGCCGTGAAGTCCGCGTACATCCGCCAGGGGCCCGCCTCCGGCGGCGTGATCGGCACCGACCAGGTGCCGTCGGCGGCCATCGTCGGGTGCAGGTGCCGGTAACCGCTGAGGTCACGCCGGACCATGATCACGTGCATCGGCTTGTCGTGCACGACGGCGAACCGGGTGACCGCCCGGCGCTGGTCGTCGCGGATCTGGAAGCGCAGCTCACCGGCGCGGCCCGCGACCAGTTCGGTCGACGGCACGAGCGTGTAACCGGCCGAGGTGATCGACAGCCCGGTCGCGCCGTCGCCACCGCCCTGGGTGACTGTGGCGCCGTCGTGCGTGTGCGCGCCGGTCCCGGGTGAGTGGGCGTGCCCGCCGCCGTCGGCGCCCGTGGCGGCCCCGCCGGCCGTCGCGCCGCCGGGCCGGGCCGGGCCGGCCGGCGCGTTCATCCGCCCGAGGCCGAAGCCGAGCACGACGGCGAGCACCAGGCCGCCCACCACCAGGGCCAGCCGCAGCGTCTCCCGGTCCACCACGACGGGACCGGACGCACCCGCCCCGGCCGAGCCGTCCGCGCCGTCACCGGACCGCGTCGCGTGGCCGGGCAGGGCCTCCGCGTCGGACCGCGCCGCGTCGCCGGGCTGTGTCGCGGGAGCGTCGGAGCCGGCCTCGGAGTCGTCGGGGACGACGCCGGTGCCGGACGTGGCGGACGACGACTCAGGCACCGCCGCCGACCAGCTCGTAACCCGCCTCGTCCACTGCGGCACGCACGGACTCGGCGGACAGCGGCGCCGCGCTGGTGACCGTGGCGGCGCCGCTGGTCAGATCGATCCGGACCTCCTCGACACCGGGCAGCGCGGACAGCTCCTCGGTCACCGCCTTGACGCAGTGCGCGCAGGTCATCCCGGTCACGGTGTACGTCTGGACGACGGGTCGCTGCTCGGTCATGACCCCACGGTACCGCCGCCCGGGCGTGGGCCCGACGACGGTCCGCCGACGGTGGTGACGCTCGCATTCCGCCCGGCCCGGGAACTTTCCGCGCAGGCCGGGAACGGGTCAGCCGGCCACCGCGAGCGCCAGCGGCAGCACGTCCGGCGCGCCGGCCCGGCGCAGCAGCCGTGCCACCGTGCCCATCGTCCAGCCCGAGTCGACCAGGTCGTCCACCAGCAGCACCGGCCCGTCCAGCCCCGGCAGCGCGCCGGCCAGTTCGTCCGGCAGGCGGAAGGCGTCGTGCAGCGCGCGTACCCGCTGGGCGCTGTTGCCCCGCGGCCCGCCACCGCCGGACGGGCCGGCCGGGACGACCTGGCCGAGCAGCGGCAGCCGGCCCACGGCGGCGATCCGCTCGGCCAGCGAGCCGACCAGCAGCGGACGCGTCCGGGAGCCGACCGCGACCACGCCGGCCGGCCGCCGGGGCCACGGGTCGTCGCCGTGCGCCCACGCCTTCAGCACCTCGACCACAGCCGCCACCACGTCGTCGGGCACCGGGCCGTCCGGCGCCTCCGGCCCGGCCAGCCCGCGCAGCCGCCCACCCCACCCCAGGTCGGACAGGCGCCCCACGGCCCGGCCGGGCAGCGCCTGCTCCGCCGGGGGGATGCGGCCCTTCAGGGGTACGCCGACCGCCTCCAACCCGGTGGGCCAGAGCTTCTTCGGCGGAATCGGCACACCGGGGCGCCCGAGGAAGGTCTGCGCGGCGGTCAGCGCCTGCTCGGAGACCTCCGCGTCGAACAGCGGGCCGGCGCAGTTGTCGCACCGCCCGCAGTCCTGCGCACCGGTGTCGTCCAGCCCTTCCCGCAGGTAGCGCATCCGGCAGCCGGACGTCGAGGCGTACTCCCGCATGGCCCGCTGCTCGGCGGCGCGCGCGTCGGCGACGCGCCGCAACCGGGCCTCGTCGTAGACCCACGGCTCGCCGGTGGCGAGCCAGCCGCCGCGCACCCGGCGGACCGCGCCGTCCACGTCGAGCACCTTGAGCATCAGCTCCAGCCGGGCCCGGCGCAGGTCGACCACCGGTTCCAGGGCCTGGGTGGAGATCGGCCGTCCGGTGTCCAGCGCGGCGAGCACGGCGCGGACCTGCTCCTCGGGCGGGAAGGCGAGCGAGGCGAAGTACCGCCAGATGGCCGCGTCCTCCACGCCCGGCAGCAGCAGCACCTCGGCGTGCTCGACGGCCCGGCCCGCGCGGCCGACCTGCTGGTAGTAGGCGATCGGCGAGGGCGGAGCGCCCAGGTGCACGACGAAGCCGAGGTCGGGCTTGTCGAAGCCCATGCCGAGCGCGCTGGTGGCGACCAGCGCCTTGATCTTGTTGTCCAGCAGGTCCTGCTCGGCGGCCCGCCGGTCGGCGTCCTCGGCCTGGCCGGTGTAGGAGGCGACCGACCAGCCCCGGCCGCGCAGGAAGTCGGCCGTCTCGGTGGCCGCCGCCACGGTGAGCGTGTAGACGATCCCCGAGCCGGGGAGCCGGTCCAGGTGGTCGGCCAGCCAGGCCAGGCGGTGGGCCGGGCTCGGCAGATCGAGTACGCCGAGGCGCAGCGACTCGCGGTCCAGCGTGCCGCGCAGCACCAGCGCGTCACCGAGCTGCTCGGCCACGTCCTGGGTGACCCGGGCGTTGGCGGTGGCGGTGGTGGCGAGCACCGGCGTGTGCTCGGGCAGGTTGGCCAGGAACGTACGCAGGCGGCGGTAGTCGGGCCGGAAGTCGTGCCCCCAGTCGGAGACGCAGTGCGCCTCGTCCACCACGAGCAGCCCGGTGGTGGCGGCGAGTTTCGGCAGCACCCCGTCGCGGAAGTCGGGGTTGTTCAGGCGCTCCGGGCTGATCAGCAGCACGTCGACCGCACCGGCGTGGATCTCGGCGGTGATCTCGTCCCACTCGTCCAGGTTGGCCGAGTTGATGGTGCGCGCCCGGATGCCGGCGCGGGCGGCGGACTCGACCTGGTTGCGCATCAGCGCCAGCAGCGGCGAGACGATCACCGTCGGCCCGTGCTGATCGCCCTCGCGCAGCAGCGCGGTGGCCACGAAGTAGACGGCCGACTTGCCCCAGCCGGTGCGCTGCACGCAGAGCACCCGCCGCCGGTCGACCACGAGCGCCTCGATGGCCCGCCACTGGTCCTCACGCAGCCGGGCGTGGTCACCCGCCAGCCGCCGCAGCACCGCCTCGGCGCGCTCCCGGACAACCATCCGATCCTGGCTCATCCGGCATTTCTACCAGGGCCGGCCGACTCCGCCGGCGGACCGGGCGCCTGATGCGGCACCGCCGGCGGCAGGAAGATCAGCAGCTCGCGCAAGGAGTCCGTCGCCGCCGCCGGCAGCAGGCACCGCGAGGCCAGCTCCTCCATCGACGTGTACGGGCCGCGCATCCGCCGGTCGACCACCACATGCTGCGCCTGCGACCGGGTCAGTCCCGGCAGCCCGGCGATCACCTGGTCCGGCACCGAGTTGACGTCCACCAGTCCGCCGTCGTCGTACGCCCGGGGCAGGTCGGGGCGCCCGATGCGCAGATCCGCCCGCGCCGACGGGTACTGGTAGAGCAGGTAACGGGCGTACTCCCGGCGCAGCCGGTTGCGGTCGGCGTACGGCCGGCCACGCCAGAGGCCGCGCAGCCAGGCGAGCAGCCGGCCGTTGAGCAGCACCACATGCGGGACGCCCGCCACCCAGGTCGTCAGCCAGATCATGATCAGGGCGCCCTCGGGTCCGCTGACCTCCTCCGTCTCGCTGCCGCCGACGACCACCACGAACGTCACGGCGACGGTCAGGTAGTAGACCGCGGCGAGGACGTTGCCCCAGCCCCGCCGCCAGATCCCGTAGAGCAGCACCACCAGCCAGGTGAGCATGCCGAACGAGAACAGGGCCGTGAACGCACCGCCCACCGTCGCGACGACGCTCAACCACCCGGGTACACCGGCCGGACGCCTGGACGGCGGCACGGCGCCGAACAGCGGCGCGACAGGTGGCGTGGCCCAGGCCGGCAAGCCCGTCGGCGGCTCGCCCGGCCCGGCCGGGGGCGGCAGGAACGGACCACCCGGTTGCGCCGAGACAGTGAGCTGGACCGGAACGGTGAGCTGGGCCGAGACCGCGGCCGGGGCGGTGGGCGGAGGCGAGGGCTCGGCCGGGGCCGCGGGCGGCTGGGCGGTGGGTGCGTCGGGGACGGCCGGAAGCGGCTCCGGGTCGCCCGCCCACCCACCGCCGGGTGCGGGTCGCTCCGGGCGCGGCGCCTGCGGCAGGAGGGCCGGGTCGGCGCGCAGGATCCGCCGGTGCAGATCCTGGAGCGCCCCGCCCGGCTCGATGCCGTACTCGTCGCGGAGCAGCCCGGCGTAGTCACGGTAGGCGGCCAGCGCCTCGGCCTGCCGTCCGCTGCGGTGCAGCGCCAGCATGAGCTGGTGCCGCAGCCGTTCCCGGACCGGGAACTCGGCGACCAGCTCGACCAGCCGGCCGACCAGCTCGCCGTGCCGGCCGTCGGCCAGCTCCAGTTCGGTACGCGTCTCCAGCGCGACCGCGCGCAGCTCCACCAGCCGGTGCCGGGCCGTCTCGAAGTACACGCCGCCGAACCCGGTGAACGGCTCCCCCTGCCACAGCTCCAGTGCGGCGCTCACCTCGGCCAGCGCCTCCTCCGTACGCCCGGCCGCCTGTGCTGCCCGCGCCCGCTGCACGCCGCGCTCGAAGCGCGCCACGTCCACCGCCTCGGGCGGCACGCGCAGCAGGTATCCGGCGTCGGTGAGGGTGAGCACCCGGGCCGGCGTACGCGGCGACCGGTCGGGTTCCAGCATCCGGCGCAGACCGGCCACGTGCTTCTGCACCACGTTGAGGCCGTTCACCGGTGCCTCGTCCGGCCAGACCGCCTCGACGATCTGCCCGGTCGGCACGGGACGGCCCACGGCGAGCAGCAGCACGGCCAGCACGGCCCGCTGCTTGGCCGGGCCCAGATCGAGTGGTCGGCCGGCGTACCAGGCCCGCTGCGGGCCGAGGAGTTCGAAGCGCAGCGCCTCTGACATGCGAGTTTCCGCCCCCGTACCGACTGCCCCCGCCCACCGTGGCCGACGGCAGTCGGACGGCAGCATAACGGCAGCGGGAACGCCGTGACGGCAGGCGATACTTCCCCGGCAACAATCACCTGGGAAAGCGAGTCGAACACCATGACGCAGCGAATCGGTTCCGCCGCGAGCATCCGGCGGATCGCGGCTCTCGCGACGGCCGTGCTGGCCACCACCGTCCTGTCCGCGGGGTGCGGAACCGGGGACGCCTCCTCCGAGGGCACCGGAGCGGCGCCCAGCCCGTCGGCCGACCCGAAGGCGGCGCTGCTGGCCGCCGTGCCGGACGAGAAGGACCCGGCCTTCCGGTTCTCCACGGTCGAGGGCGGGGAGAAGTTCGACGGGTTGGTCGACCCGGCGACGCAGGGCCTCGAGTTGTCCATGTCGGAGAAGAGCCAGGACCCGGAGTTCACCATGGGGATGACCTTCCGCGTCATCGAGGAGGACATCTGGGTACGGGTCAAGATCACCGGCATGCCCGGTCTGCAGGACATGATGAAGCTGCCGAAGCGCTGGATGCTCCTGGACCGCACGAAGCTCGACGACGCCTCGGAGGTGCCGGTCTACCAGAACGCCGACCCGGCCAACACGGCCGCGGTCATCCGGACCGCGGAGACGGTCGAGGACCGCGGTAACGGCACGTACGGCGGGTTCGCCGACCTGACCGCGAACGCCGACATCCGCGCCAGCTTCAGCACCGTGGACGTGGACGCCCTCGGTGACGCGGCGAAGAAGGTGCCGTTCACGGCTGTGGTCGGGCCGGACGGGAACCTCGCGTCGCTGACCCTGGACGTGCCGGCCGCCGGCAAGCAGAAGGCGATGAAGCTGGTCGCCAAGTACTACGACTTCGGCAAGGCGCCGAAGATCAGCGCGCCGACGGGCGCGGAGGTGCAGAAGGCGCCGGCGTCGGCGTACGAGATGCTCAACGGCTGACCACGACGGACGCGCGAGGGGCGGTGGCCACACGGGGGGCCGCCGCCCCTTCCGCGTGTCAGCGGCCGAGCACGGAGCCGCCGTTGACGCCGAGCACCTGCCCGGTGACGTACCCGGCGGACGGGCCGACCAGGTAGCGCACGGCCGCCGAGATGTCGTCCGGCACACCGGCCCGGCCGACGAGCGTGGCGGCGACCCGCTTGGCGTGCCCCTCCGGCGTCATCCGGTCGCCGAAGAACTCGGTCTCGGCGACGTAGCCGGGGCTGACCACGTTCACGGTGATCTGTTCCGGGCCGAGCTGGGCGGCGAGGTCGTACGCCCAGCCGTGCAGCGCGGCCTTTGCGGCCGAGTACGGCCCGCCGCCACCGCGCTGCGCGGCGATCGAGCTGAGCAGGACCACCCGGCCGCCGGGGCGGCGCAGGGCGGGCAGCAGCGCCTCGGTGAGCAGGACGGCGGTCAGCACGTTGGCGTCCAGGTTGGCCCGCCACCAGTCCGCCACCCCGCCGAGCGAGTCGGCCGCCCCGCCGAGGTAGCCGCCGGCGTTGTTGACCACCGCGTCCACGGCGCGCTCTCCGACCGCGTCCACCACCGCGCCGACCTGACCCGGATCGGTCAGGTCGGCCGCGACAGCGGTGACCGCCCCGTCCCGCCCGCTCTCGTCACGGATCCGCCGCGCCGCCGATTCGAGCACGTCACCCCGCCGCCCCACGACGACAACGTCGAACCCGTCCCCGACGAGCCCACGCGCCACCGCAGCCCCGATCCCGGTCCCACCCCCACTGACAACCGCAAGCCGCCGCAGCTCCCCCATGACGTCTCCCTCCCCGCATCCCGTTCCCGCGTCCCCACCCCGGCCCTGTCCCGGGCGATCATGAAGTTAGCGCCATCGGACACGGCGTGTCGCGGCGTTAACTTCATGATCGACGGGGAGGGGCGGGGCGGGGGTCAGCGGGGGCGGCGGAAGGCGGTCCGGAGGGGGGTCAGGCGGGATCTCAGGCTGGCCAGGCCGCCGGGGAAGAAGTAGACGGCCAGGATGAAGACCGTGCCCAGGACGAACAGGGGCTGGCTCAGCGGATGGCTGAGGAACGCGGGCAGGCTGTTCACCGCCTCGCTGCTGCCGAACGCGGTGAGCCGGTGGTCCAGGTACATGTAGAGGACGCCGCCCAGCACCGGCCCCCACCGCGTACCGGGACCGCCGAGCACCACCATGACCAGCAGCGACAGCGTCAGCTCCGACGAGGTGATGTGCGGGCTGGCGCCGCCGACGATGAGCACGTAGACCACCCCACCGGCCGACGCGAGGCCGCCGGCCAGCGTGAACGCGACGAGCTTGAACCGGTACGGGTCGAGCCCGAGCACCCCGATCCGCCGCTCGTCGTCGCGCAGCCCGGCCAGCACCCGCCCGGTCGGCGAGGCGCTGACCCGGTGCACCACCAGGACCACGATCGCCAGGTACGCCAGCGCCAGCCAGTAGAGGTTCACCGTGTTGGTGACGCCCACGAGCGCCGCCGGCAGCCCGGAGACGTCGAGCGGCAAGCCCTCCTCGCCGCCGGTGAGGCCACCGAAGTCGCGGGCCACCAGGATCGCCCCGACCTGCGCGAACGCCAGCGTCACCATGGCGAAGGCGATACCGACCGTCCGCAGGGCCACCGCGCCGAGCAGCGCGGCGAGCGTGGTCCCGCCGACCACCGTCAGCACGGCGGCCTGCCACAGCGGCAGTCCGGCCTTGGTGACCAGGATGTCGGTGCCGTACACCCCGGCGGCGAAGTAGAGGGCGTGGCCGAAGGAGAGCATCCCGGTGCGCCCGAACAGCAGGTCGTAGCCGGCCGCGAGCCCGCCGAACACCAGGCAGATGGCGAGCAGTTGCAGCGTGCCCGGCGAGTTCAGTGGCCCTTCGAAGATCCCGGGCAGGTTCAGCGTGGAGTACGGCAGCACGGCCGCCACCACCAGCGCCACCAACGGCAGGTACGGACGCAGGCCGTGCCAGCGGGAACGCCCGGGGGTCAGTTCGTCGGGCACCTGCGCCGGAGGCGCGTCGACCACCGAGTTGGTCATGCGTGAGCCACCTTTCCGGCCAGGCCCTGCGGACGCAGCAGCAGCACCACGGCGAGCAGGCCGACCACGCACAGGTCGCCCAGCCCGGACGTGCCGTAGTAGTTGACGAACTGTTGCAGCAGCCCCACCGCGACCGCCGCGTACGCGGACCCGACCACCGAGCCCATCCCGCCGATCACCACCACGATGAACGCGAAGATCAGCAGCGAGCCGCCCTGCCCCGGTGAGACGGTGCCGAAGTAGACGCCACCGAGCGCGCCGGCCAGCGCGGCGGCGGCCCCGCCGATCGCGAAGACCAGCGTGAACGCCTTGCGCACGTCGATGCCGAGCGCTGTCACCATCTCCCGGTTCTCCACGCCGGCCCGGATGATCAGGCCGTACCGGGTCCAGCGCAGGAACGCCAGCAACGCACCGAGCACCACGGCGGCGGCGACGATCAGCAGCAGCCCGGCGTTCGGCACCTGGGCGCCGAGCACCGATGTGACGCCCCGGCTCCAGTCCGGGCGCGGGAACGGCCGCGGGTCGGCACCCCAGGTGGCCTGGAGCAGCGCCACCCCGGCCAGCGACAGGCCGACGGTGACGAGCACCTGTTCGATGGTGCGGGAGTAGAGCGGCCGGATCAGCACCAGCTCCACGAGCACCGCGACGAGCGAACCGGCCAGCACACCGAAGACGACAGCCAGCACGAAGCCGAACCCGTCCGGCCCGGCGCCGGGCAGGTTGCCCGCCGCCCACCACGTCGCGTACGCGCCGACGCCGAGGAACAGCCCGTGCGCGAAGTTGAGCACGTCGGCGAGGCCGAAGACCAGTGAGAGGCCGGAGGCGACGAGGAAGTACAGCGCCGCCAGGCCCAGCCCGGTCAGCGTCAGCAGGACCACCGTGTTCACGCGTGCACCTCCCCGGAACCGGAACCCACACCCAGCAACGACTTGGTCAGCGCGGTCTCCAGCAGCAGCTCCCGGGCGTCGCCGGTCCAGGCGACCTTCCCGGCGGAGAGCACCACCGCGTCGGTCGCCAGCCGCCGTACCACCGCCAGGTTCTGCTCGACCAGCAGCACCGGCACGGATTCCGCCACCCGTTCCAGCACCTCGGCCACCTCGGTCACCACCTTCGGCGCCAACCCCTTCGTCGGCTCGTCGACCAGCAGCAGCCGGTTGTCGTTCAGCAGCACCCGGCCGATCGCGAGCATCTGCTGCTGCCCGCCGGACAGCGAGCCGGCCCGTTGCCGTCCGCGCCGCTCCAGCTCCGGGAAGAGAGCGAAGACCTTGTCGTACGCGGGCGTGACGCCCCGCCGTTCGGCCAGCCGCAGGTTCTCCGCGACGGTGAGCGCGGCGAAGACGCAGCGGTCCTCCGGCACGTAGCCGAGGCCGTCGCGGACCAGCCGGTGGGTCGGGCGGGCCAGCAGGCTGCGCGCCCCCATGCGTACGCTGCCGCGCACCTCGCCGCCGCGCGGCGTCAGGCCGACGATCGCGCGCAGCGTGGTGGTCTTGCCGACGCCGTTGCGCCCGAGCAGCACCGTGACGCCGGTCGGCGCGACCTCGAACGACACCCCCTGGAGGATGTGCAGCCCGGCGATCCGCACGGACAGGTCCGCCACGGACAGGATCGGCTCACTCATAGCGACTCCCCCAGGTACGCCTCCTGCACGGTGGCGTTCGCCATCACCGTGTCCGGGGTGTCGCACGCCAGCAGCGCGCCGTGGTGCATCACGGCGATCCGGTCGGCCAGCTCCAGGATCACGTCCATGTGGTGCTCCACCATGAGCACCGCCCGGCCACTGTCCCCGGTCAACGACTTGATCACGCTGACCAGTTCGGGCACGTCCTCGGCGCTCACTCCGGCCATCGGCTCGTCCAGCAGCATCACCCGGGGCTCACCGGCGAGCAGCAGCGCGATCTCCAGCTTGCGCTTCTCGCCGTGGGCCAGGGTGCCGGCGAGCGCCGTACCCCGGTGGTGCAGGCCGACCCGGTCGAGCGCCGCGTCGGCGGCGGCGGCCACCTCCCGGTCGGCCGCCGCCCGCCGCCACAGCTTCATCGAGCCACCCCGGTGTGCCTGTACGGCGAGCCGGACGTTCTCCCGCACGCTCAGCGAGCCGAAGACCGAGGACGCCTGGAAGGTACGCCCCAGGCCGAGCCGGGCGCGCCGGTGCGGCGGAAGCGCGGTGATGTCCGCGCCGTCCAGCAGGACCGTGCCCTCGGTGGGCCGGCGCAGGCCGGTGATCAGGTTGAACAGGGAGGTCTTGCCGGCGCCGTTGGGCCCGATCACGCCGAGGAACTCCCCCGGCGCCAGATCGAGGTAGACGGAGTCGACGATGGCGACCTCACCGATCCGCCAGGTCAGACCGCGGGTGGCGAGCATGGGTCAGCCCTTCATCTGCGCGACCGGCGGCGCGCTCTCGTCACCGGTGAGCGACTTCTGGACGGTCGCCGTGAAGGTGGTGCCGCTGCCGGAGAGCTTGGCCTGGTACATCGGCTGGAGCAGGGCGTGGTCCTCGGCGCGGATCTTCATGGTGCCCTTGACGCCCTCGAACTCCCAGCCCTCCAGCGCCTTCACCATCTTCTCCACGTCGTCGCCGCCCTCCTGCACGGCACGGACGACCATCTGCGCGGCGGCGAACCCGTCCGGGTGGAACAGGTCGAGCGTGCCGCCCGGCACCTTCGCCTTCGCGGCCTTGGCGGCCTCGGTGTCGCTGGCCCCGTCGAAGTAGTGCGACAGGAACGAGATCTTGCTGCCGGCCGCGCCGAACGTCGGCCAGGAGGCGCGGATGTCCAGGCCGGTGACGACGGTGGTGGAGGCGAGGACGCCCTGCTGGTCGAGCGTCTGCCACATGGCGCCGGCGGTGGTGCCGGCCCAGGCGACGAAGAGCAGGTCCGGCTTGGCGGCCTTGATCTGGCTGGCGAACGGCGTGAACTCGGTGGCGCTGGCCGGGGCCCGGACGCTGCTCACGTTGGCGCCGGCGCCGCCGATCACGGCCTTGACGGCGGCCTCGTTGGCGTCGCCGAACGCGCCGTCCTGGGCGAACACCACGACCTTCTTGCCCGCCGCGTCGCCGATGAACGACCGGGCGGTCACCACGTCCTGCCAGGACTGCCGGCCGGAGCGGAACGTGTACTTGTTCGCGCCGGTCACCGCGTCGGTGGCGGCCGGGCCGGAGATGAACAGCACCTTGTTCTGCGCGGCGATCGGCGCCACCTGGAGCGCCACCCCGGAGGAGGTGGACCCGGCGATGATCTTCGTACCCTTGCCGATGAGGTCCTTCGCGGCGGACACGGCCTTGGCCGGGTCGCCCGCGTCGTCGGCCTCGGTCACCTCGATCGTGCGGTCACCGACCTTGCCGGTGCCCTTGGTGGCGAAGTCGACGCCGGCCTTGAAACCCTCGATGTACTGCTTGCCGTAGCTGGCGAGCGGCCCGGACTGGGAGTAGACCAGACCGACCTTGACCGGGGCGGCGTCGCCGCCGCCGGATGCGGTGTCCTGCGGGCTGCCACAGGCCGTGGCGGCCAGAGCGACCGCCACCGAGGTGGCGGCGGTAAGGAACACCCGTCGCGTGTGCCGGATCGTCATTGCGACTCCAGGTGAGGACAGGGGGAATGTCAGTTGTCGGCTCACGCTAGAAGTGACGTCACCCACGGGCTATGTGGTCGGCGCACACAAGTCCCCGTGACGGGGTGGCCGCTCGTTACAACGGCGGACATCACCACGTAACCGCACCGACTCGGGGTGGCCGCAGCCGCCAGGCACGGCACGCCGGGAATGTCGTCCCACGCCATCGCGCGCCGGTCACCGCCCGCCGCAGTCCCCGTCGTGGTCGGCCGCCCGTGCGCATCGTCGGCCACCGTCGCGCAGCCGGTCGCACCAGACCCAGTGGCGTACGGACTGCTCGTCCTCCCGTGACACGGTGGTCCCGGCGCGCTCCACGTCGGCCAGGAACCCGAGTGCCCGGCAGATGGCCCGCGCGAACGCCCGCGCGCCGTCGAGGTCGGCCGCGAGCACCGGCAGGTGTACGACGAACCGCTCCCGGCTCACCGCTGCGCGCCCGGCGTGAACCGGGACTGCCAGCTCTTGAGCGCCTGCTTGATCCGCGTGTTCTCCTCGGCGTACCGGGACGCGTCCCGCCGGGCCAGCGCCAGGTCACCCGCCACCCGGTAGAGGAAGGCGTGCACCTCCGCCGGGTCGAGCCCGTGCCGCACGGTGCGGAACCGCCGCTCGCGGATCTGCCCGACGCTCAGCGGGCGGCAGGAATCCGAGCGGTACCAGCCCTGGTTCGGCGGCCCTCCCTTGCCACGTCGCCGGGTTGGCTGGAACAGGTTGAGCACGTTACGCACGCCGATCCTCCTCACCGAGCCGTGGAGGCGGCCCGCCCGCAGACAGGGGACGCGGGCGGGCCGCCGGCCCCGAGACCGCAGCCCGTTCGGCGGTACGACCCCGGAGCCCAATCCGGGTCCGGCTCCCGAGGTTTGCCGAACCAACCGGAGCCGGACGCAGCTCAACCTACACCAGTATCTGGTTATGCGCGAGCCTCCACTCTCGACGCGCTGGACAACTTGTTGCAGTTACTTGTGCAGGTAGGGCAGGATCGGATTCGCCGAACCAACCGGAGTCCCCACCATGCCCACAGCAGAAGCACCGTTCCGCCGCATCGCCAACGACATCGCCGCGAAGATCAAGAGTGGTGAGCTGAAGCCGGGCGACAGGCTGCCCTCAACCCGCGAGTTGGCCGAAACTTACGGCGTCCACATGAACACGGCCTACCGTGCGATGTCGTTGCTGCACGATCGCGAGCTGATCACCGGCCAGCCCGGCCGAGGCACCTACGTAGCCGAACCCCCGAGCTGATCAACTCCACCACGCCGAAGCGGCGGCATCACCGCGCCCGGAAGCAGCCACTTCCCCGAAGTGGCGCCCGCCCCGCGCGACAAGCCCCGCCCACCACCGCCGACCACCGCCCGCCACCGCCGATCTTGGAGTTGTGGTGCCTAGGATGTCCGGATTAGGGCGCTCCGTGAGGTGCCACAACTCCAAGATCGACGAAGCGGGGCGAGATCTTGGTATGGAATGGCCCTTGGAGGGGCCGTTTCGTACCAAGATCTCGGGGGCGGCCGAGCGCGACGGGCCCGGGCACGCGGACGGGGTGCCCGCCGGAACGGCGAGCACCCCGTTTTTCAGCGGAGCAGGGTCAGCGGCCGGCTCGGGCGGCCACCGCCGTGTCGGGGTGGTCGCTGAACACGCCGTCCAGGCCCAGGTCGAGGAACAGCTCGTACTCGGACGTGATGTCACCACGCGCGTTCGGGTCGGTGCCGATGCGGAAGTCCGCAGGCAGGAACTGGTTCTCGGCCCGGAACGTCCACGCGTGCACCACCAGCTTCTGCCGGTGCGCGTCGCGGATCACCGAGGTCGGCGCGAGCAGCCGTCCGGCGGTGTCCCGGGGCACGATCAGGTTCTTGTTCAGGCCGACGCCGTCGGCGTACCGGGAGATCCAGGCAAGTCCCGCGGGCGTGGCCAGGTCCGCGTAGGTCCGCTTGTCGCCGCCCGCGACGAAGTCGTAGGGCGCGCCGCTCGCGTCCATGAGCTGCACCAGCCGTACGTCGATCATCTTGTCGAGCTTGCGCAGGTTGGCGGTCTCGAAGCTCTGGACGAACACCGGGTCGGCCCGGTGGGTGAGCCGGTTGCGGCGCAGCACCGCCACCAGCGGCTCCTCCAGCGGGCGGCCGATCGACGCGAAGTAGGTGGGGTGCTTGGTCTCCGGGTAGACGCCGATGGTCCGGCCCCGGGCCTTCGACTCGGCCCGCGCCAGGTCGATGACCTCCTGGAACGTCGGGATCTCGAACCTGCCGTCGAACGCGGTGTTCGCGACCCGCACCTGGGGCAGCCGCTCCTTGGCCCGCAGCGTCTTCAGCTCGGCCAGCGTGAAGTCCTCGGTGAACCAGCCGGTGACAGTGACCCCGTCGATGGTCTTCGTCGCCTTGCGGCCGGCGAACTCGGGGCGGGCGGCCACGTCTGTCGTACCGGAGATCTCGTTCTCGTGCCGCGCGACCAGGACGCCGTCCCTGGTCGAGACCAGGTCCGGTTCGATGAAGTCGGCGCCCTGGCGGATGGCGAGCCGGTAGGCCTCCAGGGTGTGCTCCGGGCGGTAGCCGCTCGCGCCCCGGTGGCCGATCACGATCGGCCGCTGGGGCGCGCGGGCCTGCTCGGCGCGGGTGTCCGGGCCGGCCTGGGCGGCCACGGCCGGCACCACCACTGCGGCCGCCGCGAGCAGCGCGCCGGCCACGCCGAGGGCGGAAAGGGTACGTCGCAACGCCGTCTCCTGTCGTCGATGGGTACGCACAGCAGACCGGGCGTGGTTGACCGCCAGTTGGTCGGATCCTGACCTGCCGGTGAATCTCCGGACGGAAAATGACGGGATGCGTCGCCTGCTCCGGAAGCCCGTACGGCTGGTGCCGTTGGGGTTCCTGGCGGTGATCCTGGTCGGCACCGGCCTGCTCATGCTGCCCTGGGCGACGAGCCAGCAGCGGTACACCCCGTTCGTCACCGCGCTGTTCACGTCCACGTCGGCGGTGTCGGTGACCGGGATGTCGGTGGCCGACACCCCGAGCTACTGGAACGGCTTCGGGCTCGCGATGATCACCGTCCTGACGCAGCTCGGCGGTCTGGGCATCCTGACCGGGGCGTCGCTGGTGATCCTGGCGGTGTCCCGTCAGCTCGGCCTGCGCAACCGGCTGCTCGTGCAGGCGGAGACCGCCGAGTTCGGCCTCGGCGACGTACGCCGGTTGCTGTTGCGCATCGCGGCCACGGTCTTCGTCACCGAGGCCCTGATGACGGCGGTGATCGCCACACGCCTGTTTCTGGCCTACGACTACCGGCCGGGCCGGGCGCTCTGGTCCGCGGTGTTCCACTCGGTCCAGGCGTTCAACAACGGCGGGTTCGCGCTCTACTCCGACGGCCTGATCGCGTTCTCCCGCGACGGCTGGGTGGCGCTGCCGCTCAGTTTCGGCGCGATCATCGGCGGGCTGGGTTTCCCGGCGCTGTTCGAGGCGGTACGCGAGTGGCGGCAGCCGGAGCGCTGGGCGATCGCCACGAAGCTGACCGTCTGGGGCAGCGTGGTGCTGACCGTCTTCGGCGTCGCCTACCTGCTGCTCGCCGAGTGGGGCAACTCGTTCACGATCGGCACCTACGACGTGCCGGGCAAGCTGCTGGCGTCGTTCACCCAGATCGCGTTGAGCCGTACCGGCGGCTTCGACGTGGTGAACGTCGGGCAGCTCACCGACGAGAGCTACCCCATGCTGATCGGCCTGATGTTCATCGGCGGCGGCAGCGCCAGCACCGCCGGCGGCATCAAGGTCTCCACGTTCTTCCTGCTCGGCTTCGCCATCTGGGCCGAGCTGCGGGGCGAGCCGGACACCACTGTCGGGCGCCGCCGGGTGGCCGCGGCCAGCCAGCGGCAAGCGCTGACCGTGGCGCTGCTGAGCGTGGCGCTGGTGGCCGGCGGGACGGTCGGCCTGATCGCGCTGACCTCGCACATATCGTTCTCGGCCGCGTTGTTCGAGGTCACATCCGCGTTCAGCACGACCGGCCTGACCGTCGGGGTGTCCGGCCAGCTCTCCCCGGCGGGCCAGTACGTGCTGACCGCGCTCATGTACATCGGCCGGATCGGGCCGCTCACGCTGGGCTCGGCCATCGCGTTGAACACCCGTCGACGGCTGTACCGCTACCCGGAGGAGCAACCCATTGTCGGCTAGACATCCGGAGGAGACCGGCATCGCGGTGATCGGCCTGGGCCGGTTCGGCGCGCGCCTGGCGGACTCCCTGTCCCGTCTCGGTCACGAGGTGCTGGCGATCGACCGCGACCCGAACCGGGTCCAGCACTGGTCGGCCGACCTCGAACGGGTGGTGCAGGCGGACAGCACCGAGGAGGTGGTGCTGCGCCAGCTCGGGCTGGCGGACTTCCGCCGGGTCGTGGTCGCGATCGGGGCGTCACTGGAGGCGAGCGTGCTCACCGTACTGGCGCTGGCCGAGCTGGGGATCGAGCAGATCTGGGCGCGGGCCACCTCGGAGAAGCACGCCAAGATCCTGCACTCGGTCGGCGCGCACCACGTGGTCTTCCCCGAGGCGGAGACCGGCGAACGGGTGGCGCACCTGATCGTCAGCCGGATGCTCGACTTCATCGAGTTCGACGACGACTTCACCATCGCCAAGATCAGGGTGCCGGCGCCGTTGGTCGGGCGGTCGCTGCGCGACATCGCCCCGCAGGACCGGTACGGCGTGATGGTGGTGGGCGAGAAGCAGCCGGGCCAGCCGTTCCGCTACGCCGGGCCGGAGACGGTGCTGACGCCGGACAGCGTGCTCATCGTGGAGGGCGGCATCTCCCAGGTGCAGCGCTTCTCCGCGCTGGCCTGACCGGAGCCGCTGGCCTGACCGGAGCCGCTCACCTGACTGTCAGTCCTTCTTCGGACCAGGCCCCTTGCCCTTGCCGTGCTCACCCCCCTTCGGCCGGTCTACTTTGCTTTTCCCTTCGGGCCCTCCTTGCCCTTGGGCGGCTTCGGCGCGGCCTTGGGCTTCGCCGGCTTGGCCTTCGCCGGCCCGCTCTTGGTGGTGGCCTTCGCGGTGGTCTTGGTGGCCGGCTTGACCGGCGTCGTCACCGGCGGCGCGGTGGTCGGCGCCGAGCCGGCGATGCCGGAGACCTGCACGCCGCAGGTGCTGTCGCCGAGCGTGAACTCGACCGGCAGCGTGTTGCTCCCGGTGTAGCGCCCGGCCAGCGTCAGCTTCGTCGACGCGCCGGGGGCCAGCGCCGGGTCCGTCGCCGGTGCGGCGATCGAGACGGTACGCCCCACCTGACGTGCCGTGGGCTGGGCCGTGGTGACCGTCTGCTTGCCGGGGAACGTGAAGTTCATCGTCCAGCCGCGCAGCTCAAGGTCGCTGGTGTTGGTGAGCGTCAGCTCGGCGGAGAAGTCCTTGCCGGTGTCGCGGCGCAGCGAGTAGTCGACAGCGCAGGGGATGGGCTCGGGCAGGCTCATCCGCGCCTCGGTCGGCTCCACCCCGCCGCTGGCCGGGCTGCGCGACGTCAGGCCCCACATGGTGGCGGTCACCGCGACCAGTCCGACGGCGGCCACGCCGGCCTCCACCTTGCGCCGCCGTGCCACCGCCCGCCGCGTGCGGGTACGCACCGCCGAGAACGGCAGCGCGTCCGTCTCCGCCGACCACGGCAGGATCGTGGTGCCCGCGTTCTCGGCGAGCGCCGGGTCCATCCGGCCGAACGCCGGTGACACCGGCACGATCGCCGCGATACCGGCCGCCTCGGCGAGCGTACGGGCCACCTCGGCGGTGGCCGGGCGGTCCTCGGGGCGCTTGGCCAGGCACCGCTGCACCAGCGCGGCGACCGGCTCGGGCAGCCCCGGCACCGCGGGCATCGGGTCCGGGTCGCGGTACATGTGCGCGCGCAGCATCTCGGTGGTGGTGCTGGCCTGCCACGGCAGACGGCCGGTGAGCATCCGGTAGAGCAGCAGCCCCACCGCGTACACGTCGGTGGCCGGCGAGACGTGGCCGTTGTCCAGCCGCTCCGGCGCCAGGTACGCGGGCGTGCCGAGCAGCGCGCCGTCCGGCCCCTTGTCGCTCTCCCCCACCAGCGCCGAGATGCCGAAGTCGACGACCTTCACCCCGGTCGGGGTCAGCATCACGTTGCCCGGGGTCACGTCCCGGTGCACCACGCCGCGCGCGTGCGCGGCGGCCAGCGCCGACGCGACCTCCGCGCCGATGGTCATGGCCTCCCGCCAGGGAAGCTGCCCGTCGCGGCCGAGCCGCCCGCTGAGCGGACCGCCGTCGACCAGCTCCATGACCACGTACGGCACGGTCAGGCCGACCTGCACGGACTCGCCGTAGTCGTACACGTTGGTGATGTTGGGGTGGCACAGCCGCGCGGCGGCCTGCGCCTCCACCCGGATCCGGTGCCGGAACGCCTTGTCACTGGCCAGCCGCGACGCCAGCACCTTGACCGCCACCTGCCGGCCCAGCACCTCGTCGTAGCCGCGCCAGACGACCGACATGCCGCCCGCACCCAGCTGCTCGACCAACCGGTATCGCTCGCCGAGGAGTTGCACGCCGTTCCTGACCGGTCCACCCATGGTCGGTCCTGTTGCCCGAAGTCGACCCCGGTACACCTCAGCGGTCGGAATCGGTCAGGAAAGTCACCCGTTCAGGCGGTCGCCAGCAGTTGGTCCACCGGCGCGTAGTCGTCGGTGAGCACCATCGCGTCGCCCACCCACCCGGTCACCGCCGCCTCGTCCATCAGCACGGCCCGCTCGGGCAGCAGCTTCAGCCCGGGCGGGATCGCGGCGAGCGGCAACGGTGCGTCCGAGGCGACGATCACGAAGTTGGAGCCCTGCTGCCCGTCGATCGCGCCGGGCGGAGCGATCAGCGCGACGTGCGCGAACTCGGCCTTCACGGTGGCCAGCTCGGCCCGGATGAACCGGCCCGGCGGGTAGTCGATGACGTTCTGCACGTAGATCCCGTCCGGGCGCAGCACCCGGCGGATGTCGGCGGCCATCTCCCGGGTGGCCAGGTGCCACGGCACCACCAGGTGGCCGAACGCGTCGCCGACGATGAAGTCGCGGCTGCCGGTCGCCTCGCCGCGCAGCAGCACCCGCGCGTCGCCCACCTCGGCACGCATCTGCGGGCCGGTACGCAGGCCCAGCTCACGCCGGTCCAGCTCGACCAGGCCACCGTCCAGCTCGAAGACCAGGTTGTCGGTGCCGGGCCGGGTCGCGGCCAGGTAGTGCGGCACGGTGAAGCCGCCGCCGCCCAGGTGCAGCGCGTCCATCGGCTGCTTCGCCGGCCGCGCCACGTCCGCGACCAGGCCGATCCACTGCGTGTACGCGTACTTGAGGTGGTTCGGCTCGTTCAGGTCGACGTACGAGTGCTCGGCCGAGTTGAGGTAGAGCGTGCGCCCCTGCGGCCACGACGGGTCCACCTCGACCCGGGCGCAGTGGTACGCGGTCTCCACGTCGCACGGGTTCGGCGCCGCGGCGGTGAGCCCGGCGGCGGCGAGGCCGAGCAGCGCCAGCGCGGCCTTGACCCGGCCGGGCGCGGACAGCCCGCTGGGCCCGGCCTGCCGGCGCAGCCAGAAGCCGAGCGCCAGCCCGGTCACGCCGAGCACGGCGGCCAGCCCCAGCACGATGACGGTGCTGGACAGCGCGGCCACCAGCACGAAGCCGGTGCCGAGCGTGGCGGTGATGCCGCCGAGCGTGCCGATGCCGGACAGCTTGCCCACCACCTGCCCGGTCCGGCGCAGGTCGGCGAGCTGGAGCTTCACCACGAGCGGGGTGATCCCGGCCAGCAGCGCGGCGGGCAGCAGGACGGTGAGCGCGGTCAGCAGGAGCACCGCGCTCGCCGCGCCACCGCGCAGCGCCTCACCGGCGTACCTGACGATCGGCAGCGTGACGGCGGTGGCGATGCCGGCCAGCACCAGCGCCGGGGCCAGCAAAGTGCGCGGGTCACGCCGGTCGGCGAGCCACCCGCCGAACCACGCCCCGTACGCGATGGCGGCCAGCGCCATGCCGATCACCGAGCTGGTCACCTGGAGGGTCACCCCGACGTACGGGCCGACCAGGCGCAACGACACGGTCTCCAGCACCAGCACGGCCCCGCTGGAGAGGAAGACGAGGAACGCGGCGAGCCCGTTGGGCAGGGCCCGGGGCGGAACCGGGGCGTCGGCCGCCGGTTCCGCCATGACGTCGGACGATGTGCTGCTCACCGTGGCGATGCTACGCAGCGCTCGCGGCGGGCCGGGTCAATACATCGAGATGTGAACATGGTTTGTGTGGTCCGCCGCCGGGCTGCCACCGCCGCTGTACGCCCGCCAGCCGGTGTTCGGCATCCAGATCTGCCGATACCAGATGACGTACATGATGCCGAGCCGGTTCGCGTTGTTCTTCGCCCAGGCGGCGAGGCTGTCGCCGTACGCCTTGTCGCCGCCGGTGGCGGTCTTGTCCTCGAATCCGCCGCTGGCGGCGGAGAAGTCGCAGGCCCGGCCCTTGGGGTGCTCGCCGCCGCCACCGCTGCGGTGACACGAGGCGTAGCGCTTGTATCCGGCCGACTTGGCCTGCTGGAGCATGTGCAGCGTGCGCGGCGTGATGCAGCCGGACGCGGGCGTCGGGTCGTCCACCGAGCAGGACTCCGACGGCCACGAGCCGTCCGAGTTGCGCGGCGCGGGCTTCGCCGACGAGGAGGTGCCGTTGAACCCGGACCCGGCGCCGGAGCTGACCTTCGCCAGCGCCACCTCGGCGTCCTTCTTCTTGCGGGCCTGCACCGCGACCTGCTTGGCCTGCTCGCGCACCTCGGCGTCGATGGCGAGCTTCGCCTCGGCCGCCTGCGTCTTCGCGTCGGCCAGCTCCCGCAGCCGCTTGCTGTCCCGCTGGGCCATCACGTCCAGCTCGGCCGCGCGCTTGAGGAAGTCGTTCGGGTCGGCGCTGGCGAGCAGCATCGACGTCGCGGTCAGCCGGCCCATCCGGTACGACTGCGCGGCGACCTCGCCGGCCTGCGCGCTGAGCCCGACGAGGCGTCCCTCGATGTCGGTGAGCTGGGCGGCGAGCGCCTTCTGCCGGCGCTTGGAGTTCTCCAGCTTGTTCTGGGCCTCGATGTGGCCCTTCGCCGCCGCCTCCAACGCCGCCCGCAACTGCTTGCTGCCGCCCTCGTTCGGGGCGTTCGGGCTGGGTACGGCGGCGGCCGGGCCGGCGGCCACGCCGGAGCCGAGCAGCACGGCCACCGCGGCGAACGCGGCGAGCAGCGACCGCCGGACGCGCCGGCCGGTAGGGCTGGTCCTGGGCACGTGTTGGTCCTTCCGTCGACCGCCGGCCCCCGTACACCGAGCGGCGTCTCCGCCGGCGCCGGACGGCGGCCTGCTGGCGGAGACCGCCGGTCACGATACCGGACCACGGGCGACACGCCAGGCCGGCGACGGCGTACGGCGCCCGACGTCGACGCAGCGTGCCGTGCCCGTCGCGCAGCGCCGCTCAACCGCCCAGCAGGGCGGCGCTCACCTCGTCCCAGATCTCCGGGCTGGCCGCGACGAGCAGTCCCCGGCCCTCGTCGGCCGGGTGGTAGTCGGCGCCGTCGAACCGGCGGGCCACGCCGCCGGCCTCGCGCACCAGCAACGTGCCGGGCGTGTGGTCCCACGGCAGGGTGCGCCAGAACAGCACGAACTGCTGCGCGCCGGTGAGCATGTCCAGGTACTCCCGGCCGGCGCAGTGCTGGCCGGGCAGCAGCTCACCGATGCGGCGCCCGCCCTCCTCCACCCGGCGGCGGAAGTCCGGCGGCAGGAACTTCGTCGCCGCCGTGCCGCGCAGCGCGCCCACCCGCGGCTCGGCCTGCGGCGCACTCAGCGACGCCCCGTCCAGCCGGGCGCCCGCGCCGAGCCGGCCCGCCGCCATCGTGCCGTCGAGCGGGTCGTACACCCAGGAGGCCACCGGTACGCCGTCGGTGAGCAGCGCCGCCATCAGCGCGAACGGCCGGCGGCCGGCGGCGAAGTTGGAGGTGCCGTCGACCGGGTCGACGAGCCAGACGTCGCCGCTGCCGCGCAGGTGCCGCAGCAGGCCGGGATCCTCGGCGACCGCCTCCTCGCCGACCACCACCGAGCCGGGACGCAGCCGCCGCAGGCCCTCGGAGATCAGCGCCTCGGCCTCGCGGTCGGCGACGGTGACCACCTCGCCCGGCGCCTTCTCGGAGATGTCGGACGCGTCGAGCCGGCGGAACAACGGCACGACGACCTTGGCCGCCGCCTCCCGCAGCAGCGTGCCGACGTCGTCCAGCAGCGGGTCAGCCACGCGGCGGCAGCTTGACCACGCTGACGAAGAACTCGTCGATCTGGCGGACCACCGAGATGAAGCGCTCGAAGTCCACCGGCTTGGTCACGTAGGCGTTGGCGTGCAGCTGGTAGCTGCGCAGGATGTCCTCGTCGGCCTGCGAGGTGGTGAGCACCACGACCGGGATCCGGCGCAGTTCCTCGTCCTTCTTGATCTCCTCCAGCACCTCCCGGCCGTCCCGGCGGGGCAGGTTCAGGTCGAGCAGGATCAGGTCGGGCGTCACCGCGTCCGTGTACCGGCCCTCACGGCGCAGGTAGGCGAGCGCCTCGGCGCCGTCGGAGACGACGGTGAGGCGGTTGCGGAGCTTGTGCTCCTCGAACGCCTCCTGGGTCATCAGCACGTCACCGGGGTCGTCCTCGACGAGCAGGACCTCGATCGGGCTCTTGCCGTCCGCGGGCGCGGTCATCCCACCGTCTCCTTCATGCCACCGTTTGTACCGTGTCGGTCCGCCTCCGCGGGCGGATCCTCGCGTGCCTCGCCGTCCGGCTGCCGCCCGGCGCCCGCCGGGTCACCGTCGGCGCCCTCGGCGGCCGGCGTCTCGGCAGGCTCCGCGCCGTCGTGGGCGTCCTCGTCCGCCGCGGCCTCCGCCGCCCGGGCGGCCTCGATGTCGGCCTCCAGCGCGGGCAGCGTGAACCGGATGGTGGTGCCCTCGTCGGCGTCGGTGTCCACCCAGACCCGGCCGCCGTGATACTCCACGATCTTCTTGACGATGGCCAGCCCGATGCCGGTGCCCGGGTACGCGTCCTTCGAGTGCAGCCGCTGGAAGATCACGAAGATCTTGTCGGCGAACTCGGGTTCGATCCCGATGCCGTTGTCCCGGCAGCTGATCTCCCACTCGCCGTCCACCAGCCGCGCCGAGACGTGCACCTTCGGCGGCACGTCGGGCCGGCGGAACTTCACCGAGTTGCTGACCAGGTTGACCAGCAGGTTGGTCAGCAGCGGCTCCTCGCCGCGGATGGTCGGCATCTCGCCCCAGGTCAGCTCCGCGTCGGCGTACTGCAACGCCGCCTCGGTCTGCCCGGCCACGTCGCCCATCACCTTGTTCAGGTCGACCTCGGTGAAGCCGGTGGTCAACCGGCCGATCCGGGAGAACGCCAGCAGGTCGTTGATCAGCCGCTGCATGCGCTGCGCGCCGTCCACCGCGAACGCGATGTACTGGTCGGCCCGCTCGTCGAGCTGCCCGGCGTAGCGCCGCTGCAGGAGCTGGCAGAAGCTCGCCACCTTGCGCAGCGGCTCCTGCAGGTCGTGCGAGGCGACGTACGCGAACTGCTCCAGGTCACGGTTGGAGCGGGTCAGCTCCTCGGCCTGCTTCTGCAACTGGCTGTTGACCCACTCGATGCGCTCCCGCGCCTCGCGTACCTCGTCCAACTCCCGGGCGATCTTCATCCGCATCTGGTCGATGTCCTCGGCGAGCCGGCGGAACTCCGGCGGGCCGGACCCCTCGATGCGGTGCCGGTAGTCGCCGTCGGCCACCTCACGCACCTGGCCGACCAGGTCGGCCAGCGGGCGGATCAGGATCCGGTCCAGCGAGAGCAGCATGACCACGCCGGCCGTCGTCACCACCAGCGCGGCGATGATCAGCAGCACGACCAGCGTGTTGCTCGTCGAGTTGACGCGGTCGGCGGTCTCCTGCCGGACGGTGAGGATCTCGTCCTGGAGCGTGTTCACCGACGAGCGGATGCCGTCGAACTGCTGCCGGGTCGCGTCGGTGATGAGCGCCTGGCCGGCCTCCGCGCCGTCGCGTTCGACAGTGGTGATCACCGGCTCGGCCACCTGGGTACGCCACTGCGCGCTCTGCTGCTCCACCACCGTCAGCGCGCGGCGCACGTCCGGGTAGTCGGCGGATAGGTCGCGGATCGAGGCGGCCAGGGTCTGCTCCCGCTTCACGCCCTCCTGGTAGGGCTCCAGGTCGCCGCGGTCGCCGTTCACCGCGTACCCGCGCACCGCGGTCTCCTGGTCGAGCAGCGCGCCCATCAGCTCCTGCGCCTGAACGCGCAGCGGACCGGTCTTGAGCAGCACCGCGTCGATGTTCTGCCGGTTCTTCGCGGCGACCGCGGCCTCCGCGGCGGCCAGCCCGAGCAGCAGCACCACCACCACGCCGAGCAGCGCGCCCACCCGCCGACGCAGGGTCCACCCCTGCTGGTACGCCTTCACCGGTTCCTCCCCGTTGCCCTTCACCGCATCATCGTCGTTCGCGACTGCGGGGCCCTCAGCGCTCACCGGCCGCTGCCCCGCGTGACCAGCAGCATCGCCACGTCGTCGGCCAGCGGGCCGCCGTTGATCTGCTCGGCGCGCCCGACCAGCCAGGCGGGCAGCTCGGCCAGCGGCACCGCCCGGTTCGCCGGGTCGGCGAGCAGCCCGGTCAGGCCCGGCACGTCGAGGCGTTCGTCCCCGCCGTCCACCCGGCCCTCGATCAGGCCGTCGGTGTACATCAGCAGGGACCAGTCGTCGGTGTCGAACTCCAGGTCGAAGGCGACCGGACGGCGCGGGCGTACGCCCAGCAGCAGCCCGCCCTTCGCCGGCACCGGCGCGACCTTCCCGCCGCTGAGCAGCAGCGGCGGCGGGTGACCGGCGAGGCGTACGGTGGCCCGCGCCGCCGCCAGGTCGAGCCGGGTGGTGGCCACCGTCGCGAAGATCTCCTGGAGGCGGCGCTCGCTCATCAGCACCTGCTCCAGCGCGGGCAGCACCTCGTCGTCCGGCACCCCGGCCAGCACCAGGGCCCGCCAGGCGACGCGCAGTTCGACGCCGAGCGCGGCCTCGTCCACGCCGTGCCCGCAGACGTCGCCGACGATCAGGTCGATCCGGTCCGGCCGGGTCTGCACCACGTCGTAGAAGTCGCCGCCGATCAGCGCGGCGTGCCGGCCGGGCCGGTAGAACGTGTGCACCGACACCTCGTCGGTGGTCATCAGCGGCTGCGGCAGCAGGCCGCGCTCCAGGCGGGCGGACTCGGCCTGGCGCAGCTCCACCTCACGCAACCGGCGGGCGTTCTCGTCGGCCCGCTTGCGCTCCACCGCGTACCGCAGCGCCCGGGTCAGCAGGACACCGTCGACCTGGCCCTTGACCAGGTAGTCCTGCGCGCCCTCGGCGACCGCGACGATGCCCAGGTGCTCGTCGGAACGACCGGTCAGCACGCAGACCGCCGCGCCGCTGGCCATCTCCAGCACCCGGCGCAGCCCGTCCAGCCCCTGCGCGTCGGGCAGGCCCAGGTCGAGCAGGACGCAGTCCACGCCCATCACCCGCTGCCGGGCCTCGCTGAGGCTCGTGGCCACCAGCAGGTCGATCATCGAGTTGGTCTCGGCGAGCAGCTCGCCGACCAGGAAGGCGTCGCCCTCGTCGTCCTCGACCAGCAGCACCCGCAGCCGCTCGCCCGGCGGTACGCCGCCGAGCAGCCCTGCCCCGCCGGACGGCACGTAGACGGCACCCGACGCGCCGGAACCCCGCTGCGGCCGGGTAACCGCCGCGAGTCGCGGGAGTTCGCTGGTGATGTCGGGCTCCTTCCGAATGCCCTGCTGATCCTGGCCCAGACAACAGTCGCACACAACGCGACCGTCACCGGTGCGGCGGAGCGTGTGACCGGTCCACTTCCACAGCGGCACGGTCGACCCACGATGTTACGCCGGGAGCGCTGTCACGCCCGCAGCGCACCGTCCGAGGACTGCCGCCGCAGCCCTCGGGGGTGCAGGATGATCCCCACCCCGTAGATCCACCCGAGGAGTCCCAGTGGGCGCACCCCCCACCCGCCCCGCCGACCGCGCGTTCACCAGGCCCCGCCGGCGGCTGACCGCCGCCGTCGCCGCGCTCGTCGCGCTGCTCGCCGTCGGGGCGGGCGTCCTGGTCGGCCTCTCCACCCCGGCGCCGCGTCCGGCGGACGCGCCCGAGGGCGAGTTCAGCGCCGGCCGGGCGTTCCGGAACGTCGAGGTGATCGCCGCCGAGCCGCACGTGGCCGGCAGCGCCGCCAACGACCGCGTACGCGAGCACCTGGTGGGCACGCTGCGCGGGCTGGGCCTTCAGACCGAGGTGCAGGACGCGGTGGCGCCCGAGGCCGGGCAGCTGTCCGGCGCGGCGGGCGGGGCGACGCTGGCCCGGGTCCGCAACGTGGTGGCCCGGCTCCCCGGCACCGACCCGACCGGGAAGGTGTTCCTGGTCTCGCACTACGACTCGGTGCAGACCGGGCCGGGCGGCAACGACGACGCCGCCGGCACCGCCGCGATCCTGGAGGTGGCCCGGGCACTCAGCACCGGCCCGCGCCCCCGCAACGACATCGTCTTCGTGCTCACCGACGCGGAGGAGGCGTGCCTGTGCGGGGCCGCCGGGTTCGCCGCCGACCACCCGCTCGCCCGCGACGGCGGGGTGGTGCTCAACCTGGAGGCGCGCGGCTCCACCGGCCCGGTGATCATGTTCGAGACGTCCCGGAACAACGCGAAGCTCGTGGAGATCTTCGGCAAGGCCGCGCCGCACCCGGTGGGCACGTCGTTCGCGGTGGAGATCTACCGCGCGCTGCCGAACGACACCGACTTCACCGCGTTCCTCGACCATCGCTTCGTGGGTCTGAACTCGGCCTACATCGACGGCGGGGCGATCTACCACACCCCGCTGGACGTGCCGGCCCGGATGGACCGGGGCAGCCTCCAGATGCACGGCGACAACACGCTCGGCCTGGCCCGCGAGTTCGGCCGTACCGACCTGGGCGACCTGCGCGCCGGCCACGACGACACCTACTTCCCGGTGCTCGGCGGGCTGGTCCGCTACCCCGGCTGGCTGACGCTGCCGCTCGCAGTGGCCGCGCTGCTCGCCGTCGGCGTCCTCGGCTGGCTCCTGCGCCGTCGCGGCCGGGCCACCGCCGGCACGCTCGCCGCCGGCTTCGGCCTGACCCTGGTACCCGTCGTCGTGGCGCCGCTCGGCGCGTGGCTGCTCTGGGCCGCGATCACCACGATCCGGCCCGGGTACGCCGAACTGCTCGACCCGTACCGCCCGGTGGCGTATCGGCTCGCCGTGGTGGCGCTCGCCGCCGCGGTGCTGTTCTGCTGGTACGCGCTGCTGCGCCGCCGGGTCGGCCCGGCCGCGCTGGCGTTCGGCGGGCTGGCCTGGCTGGCGGTCTTCGGTGTGCTGCTCGCCGTGGCGGTGCCCGGCGGGGCGTACCTGACGACAGTGCCGGCGCTGGCCGGCGCGCTCGCCGGGTTCGCGGCGCTCGCCACCCGGCGCGACGGCCCGTGGCCGGTGGTCGCGGTGACGCTCGCCGCCGCGGTGGCAGTGGTGGTCCTGCTGCCTCCGGTGGTGCTGCTGTTCCCGGCGCTCGGCATGGGCATGGGCGCGGTAGCCGCGCTCGTCGCGGTGCTGCTCGGCCTCGCCGTACTCCCGGTGGTGGACCTGCTGCACCCCCGGGCCGGCGGCCAGCGCGGCCTGCTCGCGCTGCGCGCACGCCGGCTCGGCGCGCTGCCCGCCGCGGCCGCCGCGCTGGCCGCGGTGGTGCTCGCCGGGGTCGGCCTCGCCGTGGACCGCTTCGACGCCGCGCATCCCGTGCCGACCCACCTGATGTACGCGCTGGACGCGGGCACCGGGAAGGCGGCCTGGCTCAGTCGCGAGGAGAAGCCGCAGCCCTGGACCGACGGCTACGTCGACGGCACGGTCTCGGTCGCCGACGACTTCCCCGGGCTGGGCGCCACCGAGCTGCGCGGCGGGCCGGCCACCGCGGCACCCCTGCCCGCCCCGAAGCTGGATCTGCTCTCCGACAGCCGTTCCGGTGACCAGCGCGTGCTGCGGGTACGGGTGGTGCCGCAGCGGCCGGTACGCCTGCTCACGCTGCACGTCGACACCAGCACCGCCACCGTGCGGTCCGCCTCGGTGGCCGGGCGGGACGTGCCGGTCGAGCCGGGCGACGGCAGGTGGGGGTTCGGGGTCGTGTTCCACGCCCCGCCGCCGGAGGGTGTCGAGGTCACGCTGACGCTCGCCTCTGCGGCCGGGCAGGTGAACCTGCGCGCGATGGACGCCAGTGACGGGCTGTCCTCCGTGCCCGGGTTCCGGCCCCGGCCGACGGGCGTGGGAGTGGTCGGGTCGCACAGTTCGGAGATGCTGGCGGTGGCGCGCACGTACCCGCTCTGACCGCTGCTTGATCGACACCACCTCGCCGAAGTGGCGGTGTCCGCTCGCCGGGATACCGCCACTTCGGCGTACTGGAGTGGATCAAGCTAGAGCGAGGCGGGCTAGGCTGACGGTGTGCCGACCGATGTGGAGCACGTCCGGCAGGCGTTGGCGATGTGGGAGGCTTTTCCCGTTCGCCGCGAGCCGCGTCCGATCGTGCTGACAGCGATGGGCGTCACAGCGCTCGACCGGCTGATGACGGACACCCAGTGGCGGGCGTCGTTCGACGCTCCCGGCGTTCCAGAGTCCGATCTGCCGCCGGAGCTCATGCCGCACGCCGTCAAGTACTGCCGTGACGTGCAGACCGGGGCGCAGAGACCGTTGGCGAACATCATCCGCGGGGACGGGCCGTTCGCCACCGATCGAGGTGTCCGCGAACTCCCGGCGTGGATGATGTACCCCGAGGACCGGCGATGGCCGTTCATCGCCATGGACCCGGACTTCGAACGTCGGATGACATGGCGGCCCCCCGGTGTGGGCGCCATTCATCACGAGGAGGCCGTGCTCGCGAACGATGGGCGTACCCTGACGTTCCGGTTCATCGGAACGCCCGCGCAATATGCCGACTACCCCGACGCCGTGGTGTACGAGACGGACACGGCGGTGCTCGTCGAGCCGGTGGAGGTCGCCCGCGACGGGAACGGCTTTCGACTGGCCTACGCCGAGGAGCGCGAGGTGGTGGTGCGCCTGGCCGCTCCGCTCGGCAACCGGGTCCTGGTCGGCATCGGGCACGGTCCCGGATCGACTACCTTCGGCTTGCCCATCACGGTGCTCACCGCGGCCTGACCGGGGGGCAGACGCGGGCGGCGCTACTTCCAGCGGAACTGGACGAACCGAGGAAGAACACGCCGTTGACCTGCGACGCTACGCCGACCCGAGATGGTGGGAACAGATCGGGCACAACCCGGCCGTCACCGGGCGATCGCCGGCCGAGCACCAGATAGGGCCGCGTCGACCAGGTTCCGCGTCCGGTCGATCGCTTCTGGCCACTCCCCCGCGTACGTGTTGAGGGTGATGATCGGCGTGGCGTGGGGCCAGCCCCGCTACACCGAATTTGGCCGCTCCCAGTCCTAGTACTCCAACGTCACTTGGCTTTGTCGTTGGGCGTGGCGTGGGCGTGAAGACGGCCACCGCGTTGATCATCGATGGTTTGTGAGGACAATCGAAGATCGTGCGGTGGCCGCGTGCCACAGCGTAGACCCCGCCGGGTGGCGGGTCATCCTGGACGAGGCGATGACGCGTGTCGCGGGCCGGTTCGTGCGGGCCGAGCCGCGGGCGACGGCCGGGCAGTTCGTAGAGGGGCTGCTGTCGGAGGCCGAACGAAAGACCTGCTGGTCGCTTGCGGAGCGGGCGGGTCACGGGGATCCACAGGCGATGCAGCGGCTGCTGCGCACGGCGGTGTGGGATGCCGACGCCGTCCGCGATGACGTACGTTCCTGGCTGATCGAGCAGCTCGGCCATCCCGACGCGGTGCTGGTGACCGACGAGACCGGGTTCTTGAAGAAGGGCGTGTGCTCGGTCGGGGTGCAGCGGCAGTACACCGGCACCGCCGGCCGGATCGAGAACAGTCAGGTCGCAGTGTTCCTGGCCTACGTGACACCTGCCGGGCGGGCGATGATCGACCGCAGGCTCTACCTACCCGAGACGACCTGGTGCGACCAGCCCGACCGCCTCGCCGCCGCCGGGGTCCCGGACGACGTCGAGTTCGCCACGAAGCCCGCTCTGGCCCGGCAGATGATCGCCGCCGCCCTGGAGGCCGGAATCCCGTTCGCATGGGTGACCGGGGACGAGGTCTACGGCGCCGACCCCGCCCTACGCGACAACCTGGAACACCGCGGGATCGGCTACGTCCTCGCGGTCGGCTGCGACCGACGCGTGGCGGTCAACGACGGCCGCACCCTGATCCGCGTTGACGACCTCGCCGAGCGGATCCCCACCGCCGAGTGGCAACTGCACAGCTGCGGACCCGGAGCGAAAGGTCCCCGCGACTACCTGTGGGCCTGGATCACCACCGCCACTGAGCCAGGTGAGCACCGGTGGCTGCTGATCCGCCGCAACCGCACCACCGGCGAGCTGGCCTTCTACCTGTGCTGGTCACCCCGCCCAGTGCCGCTGCACACCCTCGTGACCGTCGCCGGATCCCGCTGGAGCATCGAGGAGCTGTTCCAGACCGGCAAAGGCCAAGTCGGCCTCGACCACTACCAAGTCCGCGGCTGGACCGGCTGGCACCGGTTCATCACCCTGGCCATGCTCGCCCTGGCCGTCCTGACAACCCTCGCCGCTCAGCAACCCGACACCGACCCGGAAATCATCGCGCTGACCATCGCCGAGATCCGCCGACTCCTCAACGCCTTCGTCCTCACCGCATCACTCCCGCCAGAACACACCCTGCACTGGTCAATCTGGCGACGAACATCCCAAGCCCGAGCCCGCCGATCCCACTACCAGCACAGACAGGCCAAGTGACGTTGGAGTACTAGCCGGCCGCCGGCGTCTTCGCCGACCGGGGATGTGCGACGCAACCCTGCCAAGTGAGGTGCGACAGGTCTAGCAATCTAGGTGCGACGGGACGGTTACCGTCATTCCAGGCCGAAGTCGGCGGGCCTTTCGGCAGCTCTGGCTCTGAACGCCCTCGTCAGAGCCTCGTCTTGAGGGCCGAGGAGGGCCTCAAAATCATCGTGCCTGGACCCGGCGTGGCCGATGTCCAAGTCGTGCTCGATGAGGTCTGCCACCAGCTCGGCGAGGTCCGCCAACCCGAAGTAGCGCATCGCGTCCATGGCTCGCTTCAGACGGAAGGGCTCATTCACCTCGACAGCGAAGCCCAAGCCACCACCCATTGCTGAGTTGTAGACACGCAGCAGGTACGAAAGCTGCACGATGCCTCGCGGAGTACCCTCGGGAGCCTCGCCATCAGCGCCGTAGTCAGCTGCGTGGCTCCAGATGAGGTGTAGTTCGTCCAGGCCGGCGCGCCTCCACACATCCTCCACCTCATTCATGGCCGATCCGAGCCCCATGCGAGCGGCTTGCCTCATGAGTTGGACGTTGGATCACCGTCGCAGGGTATCGGGCGGGCAACCCTGTCGGTCGAGGCACGTCAACCAAGTTGAACCGCATGATCTGGCGCGATCAGCGCGCCGGTGTCGCAGCTCAGCTGGCGGACGCGCGTCGCGCCTGCCGACGGAGGACAGGCCGGCCGCCGGCGATGGCCGCCGGCGATGTTGTCGGCCGCCGGCCGGCGTGGGAGGACTTTCTGTACGTCTATCAAGGCGGCCCTGAACGGGCCGCACGCGCCGCCGCCTGGGCGCGCGTCCGTCGCTCCGCTGACGCTCCGACTCCGGCCACGCAACACGCCCGGCGGCTGGCGCGGACAGCGGAAAGCCCGAGGGGCCGCCGCAGACGCGATAGCGAGAAAGAGCAGTGAGATCGGTCGCCGGCAGCCGGCCGCGCCGCGCTTGAGCAGCGCGGCGCAGGTGACGCGTCGCCGGGTCCGCGCGGCAAGCCCCAAGCATGGGGGCGGTGTCCGCCGAGGGCATGCCGGTCGTCCGGGAGCCGGCTCCGCAGCCGCTCACGGTCAGGGCAACTGCTCACCTGGGAGGGGGAGGGGTGCCCGCCGGCGGCCAGCTCCGACCCCAGGAGCCGGCTCCGTACCGGTCGAGGTTAGGTCAACTGCGCCACTGTGGCGGTGTCCGTCGCGGGCGCGGCCCGTGACACGAGAGCCGACTCAGTCTGTTCCGGCGACGTCCGCGCGTACGTCAAGGTCCGCTTGACGTGGTGGGCCGAGCGGTGGCCCGCTCCGCTCAGGCGGATCGACGACAGGCAGAATGGTCCGACTCCGTGGCGATTTGCGCATTTCAGGTCGTGTATATGAAGCCCGGCTCGGCGCAACAGCGACGGTCTATGGTGGCACTCAACGCACTATCCTCGTTCGCGTGACCGACGCCGCTCCCGTGGATCCCCCTTCACTCGCCAAGCCAGCCCCCAGCAGGAGCCGGCTTGCTCTGATATTCAGCTGGCGGGCACTCCCTCCTCTGGTTGTCTTGGTATGCGCCGGCTTCGCGATCTGGCTCTGCGCCTTCTTCGTGCAACGTGCAGGTGACGCGGCCCATCCGCTCACTCAGCTTGAGCAGGCGCTCTTTGGACTCTTCACTCTCTTGGCCGGCGCTGGCCTGTCTTGGTTGACATCGGCCTACTACTCGGCCCAGCAGGCGCGCAGCCAATTTCAGCAGCTCGCTCGTCCTGCTCTGCGCCGGGTTACCACAGCGAGGGACTCGGCGGACGCCCTGCTAGTCGCCATCGACCGCCGCCGTACCGGCGGTCCCCAATCACAGCATGACCCACAGGAGCACCTCGCCAGCCTTTACGAGCTGGTGGAGCAGCATGCGCGGGTTTTGGATGATGCTATTGAGGACTGGCACGAGGTTCTGCCGGAAGACGTCCAGGCGGTCCATGCACAAGAAGCTCGGCGTTCCTACCTACTGCTGAACACCCGACTCGACGATGTGAACGCCAAATTGACATTAATGGCCGCCGCCATCGACGGCAAGACCAATACAGCGAGCATTGCAGAAGAGATCGCTGATCTGCGGGCGGAGGTAGCCAACCTTCGAAAGACTGCGCGCGTCAACAATGGCGGCCATATCGCACCCGATGGATCATTCATAACGCCGAGGGACCCCGGCAAACGGCGTGTAAGCGATACAAGAACGCTTAGGGTGAAAACTGGAAGTGAGGAAATGGTCAGGAGGCTACTAGATGACGTGGGGCAAACGAGGATCGGGGAAGTTCGGAAGGAGATGAAGAGCGAGGATGGTCCTGATGCTGCCGCCGGATGACAGCCCCTTCGAGGAAGGGGCCTGATTCGACTTGGAAGGGAGGCTAATTGCTTCCTAAAACAGGGCCATGGAGCCAGTACGCAACACTCGGGAGCTTCCGATAAGACGCTTTCCGGCGGGTTCGGCGGCGACGCTTCCTTCGTCTATCAGTAGCCGCACGGCGCTCAGTGTCTGACCGGGGCGGAAGATAGTCCCATGAAGGGTGAAACGGCGTAGCTCGTCTAGCGTGGTGACCTGTCCCGGGAGGGTGGTCAAGTGCTCCAAGATGAGCCGACGTAGCGGCCCAAGTTGCGGCTCGGGCCGGATGGGCAGGGTCTCCTGGTTCGGATCTCGGGGGTCTCGATAGCCGATGCCCTGGTAGGGGTCGACGCGCCAGATCGCATCCTTCATCTTCTCGAAACCCCTGTCAGAGTTCGTACCGAAGACGAGATAGAGAAGATTGTTGCGTTCGTCGGCCAATTCGAAGTCTAGTACGTACTGGAAACCGGCCTCATTCAGGACTCGGCGGTACTGCGCCTTGATGTATTCAGCTTTCTTTTCTTTGGGCTGTGCTTGAACATCACGCCATACCACTGGCCCGAACACTCTATCCCCGTAGTGTCTCGGGTTACTTGCGAACCGCCAAAACTGACTCGGCTGTATGGTTACGATTACCTCTCCTGCCTTACTTGCGGCAGTCCGCTCTAGGATCTCGAAATCAACCGCAGAGCCCCAGGTGTCGAGAATCAGTAGCAGTGGTTTATTCCAGACCCGGTGCTTATCAAGCAGGGGAAGGAGATCCTTTCGACAGTTGCCCTTTTGTGGATCGACCACTAGGCCACGAGCTGCAAGCTTTGCTCTGTCAAGCGTCCCGAGCTCTTTCAGGAGGAGGTCATTTAGATGGTCAACACGTAGCTGACTCTCGTCTAGGAGTAGAAAGCGACCCTCCCTGCCGGGCGCTGGTGGGGTTTTGCAGCCGAGGGCAGATCTGAGGGCGATGATTGGCGAACCGGGCGACCCATCCTTGTACTCACCTGGGCCCGAGAACCCTTCCGCGTAGGTAACCCCTTTAAAGCCGTAGGCCGACTGAAGCAGGATGGGGAACCAGGCATCGAAGTAACTGCGATATACGAGGTGCTTCGCGGCTGTGTGCGGGTCTTTGTCCCATAACACGTCGTCAGGCGTCGGCAAGGCTCCCCCTGTCTACGGTGCGCAGTTGTTCGGACACCGTATGGCATGAAGCCTTGATCGGCTACCCCGCTATCGGGCGGCTGACATGGCGGGGAGGTCCGGCATCTCGTCCCAGGTCTCGCCATCCAGGTCTCGACCGCCCGCCTTCGGCGTCCTGCCGCCCCACTGCTTGAAGAAGAAGGCGACGTCGTCCTCTCGGCACTGGTCACGGAGATCGCGGACCCATGCAGGGTCTACAGGCCGGGCGCCTACCCCTGACTCGCCTCCAGCGATGAGCCAATCGATGCCGCTCAGGTCGAGGGGGGTCACGGGGCCGAGAAGGGGCTCAGCAGAGATGAATCGGACTGCCGCCGGCACAGTCCTCAGGTCATCGATCCGGCCAACCTGAGAGGAGTCCTCCACGCTGACACCCATCCAGACGTTGCTGGGCCAGGTAAGCCGCGGAGCGAGCTTCGCTAGTCGAGAAGCCCGCTTAGTAAGTACCTGGTAGGTGTGCTGAGGGGTTGCCGCCATGACGTCAAAGACTTGCTCGACGAAGTCGAAGGGCACCCGGGCATGGAACAGGTCGCTCATTGAGTTGACGAACACGATCCGGGGCTCTCGCCACCGTAGGGGGAGAGCCAACTCGGCAGGGTGGGTGGCTACCCCGAAGCCAGGACCGGAGGTTCGTGGGTCACCATCCGTCTGATACTTGGGTGACCCCATGGCCTTCAGGCGCTTCGCAAGCGTCAGGGCGTAGCAGTGATCGCAGCCGCGCGAGATGCGATCACAGCCGGTCGTCGGGTTCCATGTGGCTTCGGTCCACTCGATGGAGCTCTTGTCTGCCATTGCCACACTCCCCGGCTGGTTGAGCCGATTCTGTCGAACAAACGTACGGATTGAAAGGTGTGGAGGCGATCTTTCTTGGCGGCCGGGCACGCGAGCCGGACGTACGCACCTGGCTCAACCAACTCGTAAGGGGCTGCATCAGACGCGGCTAGGCCGTCACCAGGCCGTCGGAGGTCGATCGAGAGTGACCAACGGCGACCAATGGTGACGACGTCCGCCCAGGTGGCAAGGCGTGGCCGAGTTAATGACCAGTCCAGCCGCAAGCGCCTTACCTGTAGTTGGTGAACTGATGGGGCTACCCGCGCGTTCCGTACGGCCACTCATCCTGTCTGGTCCAGGCCAGGAACGCCGATCCTGTCGCGTTGCAGCCGATGGCGTAGACAGTGGCCAAGATGCCAGAGGCGATCTTGCGAGCTGCTTCACCCATGGTCAACCTCCTCTTCCTTGCTCGTCCCGCTGAACGAGGGCGGCTCTTGCGGCCGTCTAGCAGGTGCTTCAGCAGGGGAGCGACGAAGGTAAGAAAACCAACGACTACGAACGTGAGACCCGCTTTGAACAGGCCGCCAGACCCAGACCAGACAGGACGAGGCCGACCGAACAAGTATACGCCGATCGAGGTTCGTCTCCCTGAGCGCGACAGTCGGCTAGGCCGTCGGCGGTAAGGCTGTCGACAGCAGCGCTGACAGCAACGCCGGCAGACAGCGGCACGCCCAGGAGGACCGTCGGGGACAAAAATCCAAGGATGCAGCCGTTGCTGGACGCGCGTACCGACGCGACGCACAGAGCTTGTAGGCGAGGCGTCGCGCTAGCTTGGCGGCGTGTCCTCAGACGCTGGCGGCTGCGCGGCCACTTCCTTGACTGGGGCTCGCCCTACTCCTACAGCAGCCGGAGATCAGGCTTCAGCTACTCCAGTGGTGGTGCTTTGGCTTGATGGCAGCCGGGATGCATCATGGAGGAATGGATGCTCGGGGCTCTCAACGCTGCGGGACGGAAGACCATCGTCTCCGTAGGCACGTCTCCGTGCTCGTGGCCTTGGTGCGAGCAGGTGCCACGACGACCTGCATGATGATCGTGTTTGCAGTGTCATCGATGTGCCAACGGCTTGCCCTCCGGCTGACGCTTGCTATCGCCCCCGTCGAGTCGCACTGGCGGGTTGGGACGCGCGAGTGAGCGCTCCCAGTCCTGTCCCACACCCCTGATGTGCCTGGCCTCGCTCCGCCAACGGGAGCGTGCGGATGTCGAGGCTTGGTTCGTGAGGAGTCCTCGTGTCTCGGCTGCAGAACGCGATCAAGCGCGTACTCAGCAAGTTCGGCGCCAAGAAACCCGATAGCGCAAGGGTCCATCCCCCGGTGGCACGACCGCTCAACGTGCCAGCTCTAACGCGCGAAGGGATCGTCAGAGGGGTGGTCGTGGGGACCGTCTCGTACTTCGTCCGACAGGCTCTCAGGCTGATCTTCGGCTGACTGCAGGGGAGACGTGAACCCTCACGTCTCCCCTGTCGGTCGACATTGTCTGCGGTCTGCTATCGCCACAAGACGGGCTGAACAGAGCTTGTAGCGATGCGTCAGGAAGTTAGGCAGCAAGAAGGCAGCGAGAGCGTCGACGCGGGTCGACCCCGAAGGTGAATCGATGACATACGGCACCTGCTCGCCGGCGCGCGACGCCACCATCTGGCAGTAGCCGTTAGCTTGTGTCCGCATCCCCCCAACGGGGGTCGTGTTGGGCCGCCGGCGAAACGGCTGTTGACAGCAACGCTGACAGCAACCAACCGCCTGCGGCGGGGCGGCAGATCCTGACGCGTCTCGGTACGCCAAGGAATGCAACCCAGCAACGCCTGTGAGGCGTCCCGAGTATCGGGGTCGCAGCTAATTGAGGCGGGAGTCCAGAACCGGGGGGAAGTGCTGGACCCCCGCGCCCATCAAGTTATTCGACTTGGGGAGAAGTCATTCGAAAGGTGGGCGCCCTTGCCCTTCCCCCAGCACTATGACGTGCTTTGACAGGCCGTACCGTTGCTTGGTACAACCAGCGCAGTACGCGGTCCGGATAGAGCCTCCTCCCGCCATCCGACGGGGTATTCGCCACCCGGTTCCGGCCTGACGGCGATGTGGCGCGTGGTGTGAGGTTGTTGGCAGTCCGGTAAGCGCAGCGGCAAGAAGCGCTCAGACGATGTGCACTCGCTCAACTTCCCCATCTGGATGAATCACCCTGATGCTTCCGCCGCCGCGCTTGCACAGTTCCTGGATCAGGACATACACCTGCAAAGCCCGGTTCACGGTGTCCGTCTTCGAATCTCCAGATTCCCTGCTTGCTCTCTCAAGAGCCTCGCTTGCGCGAGGAGTGAGGTTAACGGTAAGGCGCACTAGTTGACCTCCTGTGCCTGCACTCCCTGGCGGGAGATTGTCGGCCTTAGGCGTGTCGCGGCGCGGCGCCGGAAGGGAGGACACAGGGCCATCCTCGTGGGGGTGGGTACGGATGTGTTCTTCAGTGCCTGCTGGACGATCCAGGACACTCGTCCTCACTGGCATTGCCGGTTCATCCCCTTTCATACCCTTTCCTTGCTCGGATCGTGGCTGGGACTGGCGAGGTCACTCTCGGTGCCTCAGGGCGGCACAGCGAGGCGATGCACGCAAAGTAACATCTCGATCACCTCCATCGGTCGGATCGTACGGCACTTACGCGTCGGCAGTATGCATCTTTGCAGTATGGCTTGACTACCCCGAAACTGCCACCCCGGCGGGGATGACGCGGTAGGCTAGCTGATTTCACTCCCGAACCGTACAGCCAACCTGAGCGGTCCGCATCGTCCGGACGGACGACGTGCGCATGATCACCGTACGGGCGTACGAGCGATCGTCGTACCCGAGTTGTCGTCGGGTATGCGCCCCGGGGTACTCTCGGTGAGATTCGTCGGCGCACCAGGACGACCCCCGGAGGGTGACCGGGGTGGCGAGGTGATCAGTAACCTCCAGGAGGGGTTGAACATGGCGGAACGACCGCGGCAGCCGGAGCAGGTCGAGATGGACCTGACGGCGGAACCCGGGGAAGGCGTCCCAGGAGAACGGGCTGACCCCGTAATCCGGCGGAACACGGTCAACATCAAGATCTGGATCAGCAAGGTCCTGGGCCTGGAGCTCGACTTGGAGGAGTCGGAGACTAACGCCCGGACCTCAGCCGTGCTTCAGTACGCGATCATCACGCTGCTGACGATGGGCATGATCGCCCTCGTCTGGGCCATCAGCCGCAACGTGGTGCTCAGCATCGTCACCGGCACCGTGATCATGGTGGCCGGGATCGTCTTCGTGTGCACCACCCGCACACAAGCGGGCAAGCTGAGCTGATCAACGGCACGCCTCGGCAGGGCCCCGGGTTCTTGGACCCGGGGCCGTTTGCTGGCGTCGGGCCGGTCGGGCGGGCCGGCATGAGAGCAGAAGCTCACCGCCTCGCCAGCAATCCAAAGGTTCAGGGCCGGGCACAGAGCCGGCACAATCGAGCGCGAGTAACAGCGGAAGATGCCGAAAACCGATGGAAGCCGTTTCCGCACGTCAGGAGCCGTGTCGGGGGTGGCGCGGGAGATGGGGAAGCCGGGGCTCTTACTTCCAGCGGAAGTGCACGAAAAGCCGGCCGAAGTTCTTCGAGTCCTTCTCGACCCGGTGGTAGAGCTGCTTCACGTCCTTCTGGTCGAGGAAGCGCAGCACCTTCTTCTTCAGCGCGCCGGAGCCCTTGCCCGGGATGATCTCCACGAGCGTGGCCTTCTTCGCCACCGCCTCGTCCATGATCCCGCGCAGCGCGCGGTCGATGTCGTGGCCCTTGTTGTAGATGTCGTGGAGGTCGAGCTTGAGCTTCACGGTCCCATCCTAGGTACGCGGAAGGGCAGCCCACCCGGGCTGCCCTTCCGCGTGATCCGTCAACGACCGACCTTGCCCTCCACCCGGCGCAGAGCGGTGGCGTAGTCGGTGTTCGTCGAGTACATCGCGGCCGCGATGCGCAGGTGCCGCAGCGCGTCCACCGGCCGGTTCATCCGCTCCAGCGTGCGGCCGAGTACGTGGTGCGCGTAGTGGTCGCTCGGGTCGCGGTCGACCAGCTCGCGCAACTGCTCCTCGGCCCGGTTGAGCTGGGCCGACTGGAAGTAGGCGCGGGCCAGCAGCTGCCGGACCGAGGAGTTGTCCGGCTCCGCCTCGATGATCGGTTCGAGCAGCCGGGCCGCTCCGGTCGGGTCACCCGCTTCGAAGAACATGGTCGCCCGCCGGTACTCCGCCAGAAGATCCACTCGACCCACCTCCTCGTGTCGCGCCAGGCCCTAGGTCCGACGCTGGCACAACACCGGCGCGAGCGCGAGTGTTCCTGCGAGCGAAGATCAGGTGGTCGGGTCGTACCGGCCGCCGATCAGGTCCCAGGCCCGGACACCACCGACGATTCCGGCCGTGTTCGGGACGATCACCACGTCGTCGCCCATCCGGGCCACCTGCTCGGCCCGGATCAGCCGGGAGTTGCCGCCGCCGAGGTACAGCCGGTCCCAGCGGAACACCGGCCGCAGGCCGTCCACCACCTGCCGGATCCGCCGGGACCAGAACGCGTCACCGAGGCGCCGCCGTTCCGGCTCCCCCACGTACGTGTCGTAGGTGGTGTTCCACCGCACCGGCGCGTGCGACAGCTCCAGGTGCGGCGCCAGCATCCCGCCGTCGAACAGCGCGCTGCCCAGCCCGGTGCCGAGCGTCAGCACCAGCTCGCAGCCGGTCCCGGCGACCACGCCCGCGCCGTGTACCTCGGCGTCGTTGAGCACCAGCGCCGGCACGCCGAACGCCTCGGCCAGCGCGGTGCGCGCGTCGTACCCGGACCACTCGGCCACCAGCTCCGGGTCGACGCGGCTGCGCGGCCCGGAGCGGGTCACGTAGTGCGGGGTGGCCACCACGACGCCGTGCCGGATCATGCCGGGCATGCCGACGGTGAGCCGGTCCGCCGGGGGCAGGCGGGCGCCGAGATCCAGCAGCGTCTTGACGAACAGGCCGGGCGGCAACGGGTACGGCGTGGGCACGCGCAGCGGCCGGGCGCGCATGGTCCCGGCGGCGTCCAGCACGGAGGCCTTGATCCCGCCGCCACCGCAGTCGATCGCCAGTGTGGTCACCACGGCTGTGAGTCTCCCTCAGACCGATGCCGCCGCGAGCGCGGGTCACGGCAATCCGGATGCGCCCGCCGGTAGGCTCGATCACCTGATGAGCGCCACGTTGATCGCCAAGGACCTCACCGCCGGCCACGGTGACCGCATCCTCTTCGAAGACCTCGACCTCGTCGTCGCACCCGGCGACGTGGTGGGGCTGGTCGGGATCAACGGCGCCGGCAAGTCCACGCTGCTGCGTACCCTCGCCGGTCTTGCCCCCCGCGAGCAGGGCTCGGTCGCGCTGAGCCCGCCCACGGCGACTGTGGGCTACCTGCCGCAGGAGCCGGAGCGCCGGCCGGGCGAGACGGTCCGCGAGTTCCTGGCCCGGCGCACCGGGGTCAGCGCCGCGCAGGCCGCGCTGGACGCCGCCACCGAGGCGCTCACCGCCGGGGCGGCGGGCGCCGACGACGCGTACGCGAACGCTCTGGAACGCTGGCTCGACCTCGGCGGCGCGGATCTGGACGAGCGGGCCGCGCAGGTCGCCGCGGAGCTGGGTCTCGACGTCGGCCTGGACCATCCGATGACCGGCCTGTCCGGCGGGCAGGCCGCCCGCGCGGGGCTCGCGTCGCTGCTGCTCAGCCGGTACGACGTCTTCCTGCTCGACGAGCCCACCAACGACCTCGACCTGGCCGGGCTGGACCGGCTCGAACGCTTCGTCACCGGGCTGCGCGCCGGGACCGTGGTGGTCAGCCACGACCGCGAGTTCCTCACCCGCACCGTCACCCGGATCGTGGAGCTGGACCTGCACCAGCGGCAGGTCAACCACTACGGCGGTGGCTACGCGGCCTACCTGGAGGAGCGGGAGGTGACGCGCCGGCACGCCCGCGAGGAGTACGAGGAGTACGCCGACACGAAGGCCGGCCTGGAGGCGCGCGCCCACACCCAGCGGGCGTGGATGGAGAAGGGCGTCAAGAACGCCCGGCGCAAGGCCACCGACAACGACAAGATCGGCCGCAAGTACCGCGCCGAGTCGACCGAGAAGCAGGCCGCGAAGGCCAAGCAGACCGCCCGGCTGATCGAGCGGCTGGAGGTGGTCGAGGAGCCGCGCAAGGAGTGGGAGCTGCGGATGGAGATCGCCGCCGCGCCCCGCGCCGGCGCCGTCGTGGCCTCGCTCCGAGGAGCTGTGGTACGCCGTGGCGGCTTCACGCTCGGCCCGGTGGACCTCCAGATCGACTGGGCCGACCGGGTGGCGATCACCGGGGCGAACGGCTCCGGCAAGAGCACCCTGCTCGCCGCGCTGCTCGGCCGGCTCCCGCTGGACGAGGGACACGCCGCGCTCGGTCCGGGTGTGGTGGTCGGCGAGGTCGACCAGGCCCGGGGACTGTTCCTCGGCGATCAGCCACTGCTCGACGCGTTCGGCGCCGCCGTACCCGATCTGGCACCGGCGGACGTGCGGACGCTGCTGGCCAAGTTCGGGCTGCGCGCCGGCCACGTGCTGCGCCCGGCGGCGACGCTGTCCCCCGGTGAGCGGACCCGGGCCGCGCTGGCCCTGCTCCAGGGGCGGGGCGTCAACCTGCTGGTGCTCGACGAGCCGACCAACCACCTCGACCTGGCGGCGATCGAGCAGCTGGAGTCGGCGCTGGCGAGCTACCCGGGAACGCTGCTGCTGGTGACCCACGACCGGCGGATGCTCGACGCGGTGAGCGTGAACCGGCGGCTGCGCGTGGCGGACGGACGGATCGCCGAACACTGATCCGTGCCGACGGGCGCGCGCGGGTCCACAATGAGCGCATGCTCAAGTGGGAGTACGCGCTGCTGGTCCGCCGCCGCCAGGCCGCCGCCACCGACGCCGGGTGGGAGGTCGTCTTCATCTGGTACGGCCCGGACGGCTCCATGATCGACGTGACGCCGTACGGCGACACCGCGCTGGCCCACCTGAACCGGGCCGGTGACCAGGGCTGGGAACTGGTCGCGATGAGCGAGGACCCGTCGCTACCGGGCAACAACGAGTTGCACCGCTACCACCTCAAGCGCCCGAAGGCGGCCGCCGCCCAGCCCCGCCAGCGCATGCGCAGCTCCCGCACAGTCCGCCGAACCCTCTCCCCCTGACAGCCCTCCCTCCCTTCCTCCCGCCCTCCTTCCCTCCGCCCCGCTGATCTTGCAGTTGCCGCCCCTCACTTGTCCCCTTTGTGAGCTTGGTCCGGGCCACAACTCCATGATCGCGAAGGCTGACCGGGCGACCTCGCCATCTCCGCGCAGAACCCACCGCCGCCTCGGTGATCAAGGAGTTCGGGTCAGCTTCGCCCTCGAAACGGGACACAAACTCCTTGATCATCGGGGTGGGCTCGGGTCGCGGTAGATCTTGGAAGGAAAGTGCCCCCATAGGGGCCGGAATCTTCCAAGATCTCGGGTGCGCCCCGGTGATCAAGGACTTTGGGTGTCCGGGGGCGTCTTCTGCTGACACGAACTCCTTGATCACGGGCGGCGGAGCGGGGGCGAGGGCGGCGGCGGGCGGGGGCGGGGCGGGGGCGGGGGCGGGCCGGGGGTGGGAGGGGAACGGTGAGTGGGGGCATATTGGGGCGAAAAGGGGGTAACGGGCCGCCGGAGGTGGCGCATGGTGGCGATGGGGCAGACCGCGCTCTCGGGTGAGCGACTCCGGCAGACCGACGGCTTCCTCGCCGAGGCGTGGGCCGACATGGTCCGGTACGACGAGCGGCTGCGCGGTACGGCCGTCGAGGTGCGCTTCGACCGGGGCGTCGCACACCTGACCGGCGAGGTCGCCGACCCGGAACAGCTACGGCTGGTACGGGAGCTGATCGGCCGGCTGTCCGGCGTACTCGGGGTCTGGTGCCGGGTCACAGTGGCCGGGCGGGCGCCGGTGGTGGTCGACCTGGGCTGCGGTGCGACCAAGCAGTGGCCGGGCAACCTGGGGCTGGACATCTATCCGGCGCCGGGGGTGAACGCGGTCGCCAACCTGGCCGGCTCGCTGCCGCTGCGTGACGACTCGGTGGACGTGTTCTTCGCGGTGCACATCGTCGAGCACCTGATCGACTTCCTGCCGCTGTTCGACGAGTGCCACCGGGTGCTGCGGCCGGGCGGGGTGCTGCACGTGATGAGCCCCTGGTGGCGGCACGTCAACGCGGTGGCCGACCCGACCCACGTACGCCTGCTCGACGTGCAGACGTTCAAGGGCATCTGCGGTCAGCGCCCACCGGGTGCGCCGCGCTGGTATCCGCTGCACGTCGGCTGCGACGGCGCCTCGGTCTTCGCCGACCTGACCCCCCTGCCGGCAGACGCCCCCACCCCTGCCCCGTCCCACCTGGCCCGCTTCTTCGACTGACCCACCCACCCCAGGCCCACCCCGGACCCACCCCGTCGATCATGAAGTTGACGGCACTCAAGGAGATCGACATCGCCGCCAACTTCATGATCAACCGGCAGGAGGGGCGGACTCGCGCAGGGCCAGGTGGTGGGGGGCCACCAGCTCGCGGGGTGGGGAGTCTCGGTCGGGGCCCAGGCGACCCGCGAGCAACTCGACCGCGAGGCGGGCGATGCGTTCCTTGTCGGGGGCGACAGTGGTCAGCGTCGGGATCGAGAAGCGGCCGTCCTCGATGTCGTCGAAGCCGGCCACCGCGACGTCCTCGGGCACGCGCAGGCCCATCTCGTGCAGGGCGCGCAGCGCGCCGAGCGCGAGCGTGTCGTTGAAGCAGAAGACGGCGTCGGGGCGTACCCCTGTGGTGAGCAGGTGCCGCACGGCGGCCGCGCCGTCCGCACGATGCCAGGCCGGCGCGGGCGCCACCAGGCGGTCGTCGTACGCGATGCCGGCCTCGGCCAGGGCGGCGGTGTAGCCGGCCAGGCGAAGCCGGGCGCTGGCGCCCTCGGGGGTGCGCTGGGAGCCGATCGCGGCGATCCGGCGGCGGCCGAGCCCGATCAGGTGGGCGGTGATCTCGCGGGCGGCGGCCACGTTGTCGATCATGACGTGGTCGGCGGGGCCGTGGTCGACGCGTTCGCCGAGCAGCACCATCGGCAGGCCGGCCAGCGCGGCGAGGTCGTCGGCGGTGAGCGCGAGCGGGCTCAGGATCAGGCCGTCGATCATGTGGTCGCCGATACCGCTGGCGGCCTTGCGTTCCTGCTCGGAGCCGCCGCCGGTCTGGTCGATGAGGACGGTCCAGCCCTGGTCGGCGGCGGCGGTGACGACGTGCCGGGCCAGCTCGGCGAAGTAGGGGATGTCCAGCTCGGGCACGGCCAGCGCGATCACACCGGTACGCCCCTTGCGCAGGTTGCGGGCCGACAGGTTGGGCCGGTAGTTCAGCGCGGCGATGGCCTCCTCGACCCGGGCCCGGGTGTCGGCGCGCACGTGCTGGTAGCCGTTCACGACGTTGGAGACGGTCTTCACCGACACTCCGGCGCGCTCCGCGACGTCCTTGAGCCTGTGCCGCACTGCACTTCCTTCCGGTGAACGCTGGCCGCACTGTACCGCGCCACGACGACGTAACTGCCTCTTTACACGGGCGCTTACAACGTTGTAGAAACCAGTGACAGCGGAGTGACCGCAGTCACCCGCACCAGCAGCGAGGGAGAGGTTGGCATCGTGCCGAACGCGCAGCTCACGATCGATCCGGCGTTCCGGGTCGCGCCGGCGGACCGCCGGATCTTCGGTTCCTTCGTCGAGCACATGGGCCGCTGCGTCTACGGCGGGGTGTACGAACCGGGCCACCCGACAGCCGACCGGCGGGGCCTGCGGCGCGACGTGCTGGACCTGACCCGCGAGCTGGGCGTCTCCGTGGTCCGGTACCCGGGCGGCAACTTCGTCTCCAGCTACCGCTGGGAGGACGGCGTCGGCCCGGTCGGTGACCGCCCGCGCCGGCTCGACCTGGCCTGGAAGACCGTCGAGACCAACGAGTTCGGGCTGGACGAGTTCATGACCTGGGCGGCGGAGGCCGGGATCGAGCCGATGATGGCGGTCAACCTCGGCACCCGCGGCGTCACCGAGGCACTCGACCTGCTGGAGTACACCAACCACCCGGGCGGCACCCAGCTGTCCGACCTGCGCCGCAAGCACGGCGCCGAGCAGCCGTACGGGGTGCGGCTGTGGTGCCTCGGCAACGAGATGGACGGGCCGTGGCAGGTCGGGCACAAGACCGCCGACGAGTACGGCCGGCTCGCCGCCGAGACCGCCCGCGCGATGAAGATGATCGACCCGTCGATCAGCCTGGTCGCCTGCGGAAGCTCCGGCCGGGGGATGCCCACGTTCGCCGCGTGGGAGGCGACCGTGCTGGAGCACACCTACGAGCACGTCGACTACATCTCAGCCCACACCTACTACGACCCCTCGGACGGCGACCGGGCCAGCCTGCTCGCCTCCGCCGTCGACATGGACGCCTTCATCACCGAGGTCGTCGCCACCGCCGACCACGTGGGCGCCAAGCTGCGGCAGAAGCGCAAGCTGAAGATCTCCTTCGACGAGTGGAACGTCTGGTACCAGTCCCGCCTCCAGTCCGACCTGGACCGGCGCGGCTGGGTCGAGGCGCCGGCGCTGATCGAGGACGACTACACGGCCGTCGACGCGGTGGTGGTGGGCGACCTGCTGATCACCCTGCTCCGGCACGCCGACCGCATCGGCGTGGCCTGCCAGGCGCAGCTCGCCAACGTGATCGCCCCGATCCGTACCCGCAACGGCGGCCCGGCCTGGCGGCAGAGCATCTTCCACCCGTTCGCGCTGACCGCCCGGTACGCCCGCGGCACGGTGCTGCGGACCGAGCCCACCGGCCCCACCTACGAGACCCGGCGGTACGGCGACGTGCCCGCGCTGGACACCGTCGCCGTGCACGACGAGGAGACCGGCGGGCTGGCCGTCTTCGCGGTGAACCGCAGCTCGCAGGACGTCCCGCTCGACCTGGACCTGCGCGGCCTGCCCGGCCTGCGGGCCGAGGCGCACACCACGGTGGCGGCCGGAACCGACCCGGACGCCACGAACACCGAGGCGGACCCGGAGCGGGTGACGCCCCGGGACCTCACCACCCCCACTGTCGACGGCGGCCGGGCCTCCGTGCTGCTGCCGGCCACCTCCTGGAACCTGCTGCGCTTCGTGCCGGCGCTGTGACCGGCACATACTCCATCCCGTCCCCCAAGGAGTACCCATGATCCAGAACGAGATGAGCCGGCGGCGCCTGCTCGGGCTCGGCCTCGGGCTCGGCACGGCGGCCACGCTGACGCTGACCGGCTGCGGCGGCGGTAGCAGCTCCGACAGCTCCGGCGCGTCCGGCAACGGCGGCAAGGACTACACCGGCCCGAAGGTGGACCTGAAGCTCTGGAACGGCTTCACCGGCGGCGACGGTGACATCTTCAAGGCGCTCGTCCAGCAGTTCAACGGCGAGCACCAGAACATCGCGGTCAGCGTGATCACGTACCAGTGGGAGGACTACTACAGCAAGCTCCCCGGCGCGGTCTCCAGCGGCAACGGCCCGGACATCGCGGTCATGCACATGGACCAGCTCGCCACGTTCGCCGCCCGCGGCACGATCACCGAGCTGGACGACGTGGCGAAGGCGCTGGAGCTGAGCGAGGGCGACTTCGCCCCGACGGTCTGGCAGGGCGGCCTCTACAACGACAAGCGGTACGGCATCCCGCTCGACATGCACCCGCTGGGCTTCTACTACAACAAGGCGGTCATGCAGAAGGCCGGCCTGGACCCCGAGAAGCCGCCGGCGACCCGGGACGAGTACACCGCGGCACTCACCGAGCTGAAGAAGTCCGGCGTGCAGGGCTTCTGGGTCAGCCCGTTCCAGTTCACCGGCGGCATGACCTTCTACAGCCTGCTGCACCAGTGGGGCGGCACGCTCTTCGACGCCGAGGTGGCGAAGGCGACGTTCAACTCCGGCCCGGCGGTGGAGGCGTGCACCTGGCTGGTCGACCTGATCAAGCAGGGCCACTCCCCTGCCAACGTCGGCCAGGACGCCGACTACCTGGCGTTCAAGAGCGGCAGGAACGCGTTCACCTGGAACGGCATCTGGCAGATCAACGACCTGAAGAAGAGCCCGGACGTGCAGTGGGGCGTGGCACCACTGCCGCAGATCGGCAGCCAGAAGGCCGCCTGGGCGAACTCGCACAACTTCACCATCGTCAAGCAGCGCTCCGCCAACGCGAACAAGACCGCCGGTGCGAAGGTGTTCATCAACTGGCTGAGCCAGCACTCGCTGGACTGGGCCAAGGGCGGCCAGGTGCCGGCCCGCAAGGCGGTCCGCGAGAGCAGCGACTTCAAGGGCCTCACCGAGGTCAACGCGCTCGCCCCGGAGCTGGAGTACGCGGCGTTCCCGCCCGCCGCGCCGGGCCTCGGCGAGGTCATGCTGACCTTCTACAGCGCGTTCAACGAGGCGGCGCTGGGCAAGAAGTCGCCGAAGCAGGCGCTCGACGACGGCGTGGCCAAGGCGAACAAGCAGCTCGAGGACAACCGCAAGAAGTACGGGAACTGATCCGCCGTGGCGGACGTGATCGAGGCCGGGGCGGCGCGTGAGAACGCGCCGCCCCCGGCGGCGCCCACCCGCCGCCGGGGCGCGACGGAACGCGGCAACCGCGCGACCCCGTACCTCTTCCTCGCGCCGTACCTGATCCTGTTCGGCGTCTTCGGCCTGGCGCCGATCCTGTTCGGGGTCTGGATCAGCCTGCACCAGTGGGACCTGCAACTGCCCAACCGGCCGTTCACCGGGCTCGGCAACTACCGGGACCTGTTCTCCAGCGACTCGGCGATCTACGGGGACTGGTGGTCGAGCGTCCGGGCCACCGGGATCTTCACGCTGTTCTCCGTACCGCTGCTCGTGGTGATCCCGCTCGGGCTGGCGCTGCTGCTCAACCGCTCGTTCCCCGGCCGCACCTTCTTCCGGGCCGCCTTCTTCGCCCCGTACGTGCTGGGCGTGGCGGTGATCGGCCTGCTCTGGCGGTTCCTGCTGGACGCCAACCTGGGCCTGGTCAACCGGCTGCTCGGCGTGGTCGGGCTCCCCTCGGACACGCCCTGGGTGACCGACGTGCCGTGGGCCTGGATCTCGCTGGTCGGCGTGACCGTGTGGTGGACGTGCGGCTTCAACGCGGTGATCTACCTGGCCGGTCTCCAGGACATCCCGGCCGAGCTGTACGAGGCGGCCAAGGTGGACGGCGCGGGCGCCTGGGACCGGTTCCGCCACGTCACGATCCCCGGGTTGCGCCCGGTGATGCTGTTCGTCTTCACCACCACGATCCTCGCCTCGGCGAACGTGTTCGGGCAGGCGTTCCTGATCACCCAGGGCGCGCCGGGCGAGCAGACCCGGACCGTGGTCTGGCGGATCGTCGACGAGGGGCTGCGGGACTACGACGCCGGGCGGGCCGCCGCGATGAGCGTGTTCTTCGCGCTGATGCTGGCCGTGGTGAGCGTCGTCAACTTCCGGCTGTTCCGCTACCGGGAAGACTGAGGGCTACGACATGAGGAACATGCGCGCGGTGGCACGGTACGGCGTACTGCTGCTGATCACCGCGATCTTCGTGACCCCCCTGGTCTGGATGCTGCTGACCTCGGTGAAGACGTACGACGACGCGCAGCGGGTGCCGCCCGGCTGGCTGCCGGACCCGTTCTCCACCTACGGCTACGAGCAGATCGTCGACAACGCGGCGAACCCGGTGCTGCGCTGGTTCGTCAACAGCATGGCGGCGGCCACCCTGCACACGCTGCTGGTGCTGGTGACCGCGTCGATGGCCGCGTACGCGCTGGCCCGGATGCGGTTCCGCGGCCGCAAGGTGCTGTTCGCGCTGATCGTGGGCACGCTGTTCCTGCCGCCCACCTCGCTGATCATCCCGAACTTCATCATCGCCGAGCGGCTGAACTGGATCGACACGCTGACGGTGGTGATCGTGCCGGGCGCGGCCAGCGCGTTCGGCGTGTTCTTCCTGCGCCAGTTCTTCCTCTCCATCCCGGCCGAGCTGGAGGAGGCGGCGGTGCTGGACGGCGCGAACCACTGGCAGATCTTCCGCCGGGTGCTGCTGCCGCTGTCGAAGCCGGCCCTGGCCACGCTCGCGGTGCTGTCGTTCCTGACCAACTGGAACGACTTCCTCTGGCCGGTGTACGTGCTGTTCAGCCCGGAACGGCTCACCCTGCCGGCGGGCCTGGGCCTGCTCCAGGGCGCGTACGTCACCGACTATCCGGTGATCATGGCGGGCGCGGTGCTGGCGAGCGTGCCGGTGCTGATCCTGTTCGTGCTGGCCCAGCGGCACATCATCCAGGGCGTCTCCCGCAGCGGCCTGAAGGGGTGAGCGGGTAAGGAAGGGCCCCTTGTTAACGCCTCCGGTAGTAGAAGGGCCCCTTCTTAACGCCAGGCGTTAAGAAGGGGCCCTTCCTTCAGGGGCCCGCCTCAGGGGGTGGGGGCGGGCTCGGGGGTGTCCGGGTGCTCGCGCCGGGCCAGCCGGTTCTTGCGGTGGCCGTACCCGAAGTAGATGACCGCGCCGATCAGCATCCACGCGAGGAACCGCAGCCAGGTCTCCACCGACAGGTTCAGGCTCAGGTAGAGGCACGCCACGGCGGTGAGGATCGGCAGCACCGGCGAGAACGGCACCTTGAACGGCCGCTCCAGGTCGGGCCGGCGCTTGCGCAGGATCGGCACCGCGATGGCGACCAGCGTGAACGCGCAGAGCGCGCCGATGCTGACCAGGTCGGCCAGCGCCGACAGCGGCAGGAGACCGGCGAGCAGCGCCACCGCGATCGTCATGATCCCGGCGATCCGGTACGGGGTGCCCCAGCGCGGGTGCACCTTGGCGATGGCGGGCGGGATGAGCCCGTCCCGGGCGATGGCGAAGCCGATCCGGCCCATGGCCACCAGGTCGACCAGGATCACGCTGGTGAGCCCGGCGACGGCGGCGATGGAGACGAGCACCGCGGCCCAGCCGGCGCCGACCGCCCGGAACGCGGACGCGATCGGCGCACCCTCGTCGATCTCGGTGTACTTGACCATGCCGACCACGACCAGCGAGACGCCGACGTAGAGCACGGTGGAGATGAGCAGCGTGCCGAGCAGACCCAGCGGCAGGTCCCGCTTGGGCTTGCGGGTCTCCTCACCCAGGTTCGCCACGGCCTCGAACCCGGTGTACGCGAAGAACACCACGGCGGCGGCGGTGAGCACCCCGGCGAAGCCGAAGACGGAGGGCTCCAGCCCGAAGATGGCCTGGGTGACCGGTTGCTTGACGCCGTCGTCCCCGGCTCCGGCCGGCTCGGCGGACGGGATGAACGGGCTGAGGTTGGCCGCCTTGACGAAGAACACCCCGGCGATGATGACGAAGGCACAGATCGCCACCTTGACCAGCACGAGCAGGTTGGTGACCCGGGCCGACTCGCGGATGCCGACGATGGCGACCACGCCGAGCACCAGCACGATGCCGATCGCGCCGAGGTTGACGACGCTGCCCTCCTCGGCGAACCAGGTGCTGGGCAGGCCGAACAGGTCGGCGAGGTAGCCGGACCAGCCGCGGGCCACCACCGCCGCGCCGAGCGCGAACTCCAGCAGCAGGTCCCAGCCGATGATCCAGGCGACGATCTCGCCCATCGTCGCGTACGCGTAGGTGTAGGCGCTGCCGGCGGTCGGCACGCTGCTGGCCAGTTCGGCGTAGCAGAGCGCGGCGAGCAGCGCGACCAGGCCGGCGATGCCGAACGAGATCACCACGCCCGGCCCGGCGCTGTTGCGCGCCTCGACACCGGTGAGCGTGAAGATGCCGGTGCCGATCACGATGCCGATGCCGAAGCCCATCAGGTCGACCGCGCCGAGCCGGCGCCGCAGGCCCGGTCTGCCGTCCTCGCCGTCGGCGTCGCCCTGGGCGAGCACGTCCCGGATCGGCTTGGTACGCAGGACCGACATCTGATCATCTCCCCCGCCGTGTGGCCGCCACGGTGGCGGTCCGCCGGGCTAGCTACCCAGCCGTTTTCCGCTCCAACCCCGCATCGCGTGTCTCGGAATCGTCACGATCCGGCCGATCGGACGACACGGGACATCGATCGGCCGTCAGGGTCTTGCGCCGGGCACGGATAGATGAAAGTTTTCTACCGGAGGCATGGGTGGTGCGGCGAATCTTGCCGTGACACCCCGCCGCCGACCGTCCCCCCGGACCCGACGAAGGGACCGCACCGCATGAAGGCAACTCGGCTCGGAGCCGCCGCGCTGGCCGCGGCGCTGCTCGGCACGCTGGTCGCCGGCACGCCGGCGCAGGCCGCCCCCGGCGACACCGGCACCGCCACTTACCCCTCCACCGACTGCGTCACCGACCCGGCCACCCCCAAGCGCCAGTTCCGGGCCATGTGGATCGCCTCGGTGACGAACATCGACTGGCCCAGCAAGACCTCCTGGACCGCGCCGGACCAGGAGGCCAAGCAGAAGGCCGAATACCTGGCCTGGCTCGACCTGGCCCAGAAGCTCAACCACAACGCCGTCGTGGTCCAGGTCCGCCCGACCGCCGACGCGTTCTGGCCCTCGCCGTACGAGCCGTGGTCGGAGTACCTGACCGGCGTACGCGGCAAGAACCCCGGCTGGGATCCGCTGGCCTTCCTGGTCGCCGAGTCGCACAAGCGCAACCTGGAGTTCCACGCCTGGTTCAACCCGTACCGCGTCTCCATGCCCGCGCCCGGCGGCGCCGGCGCCGACCTGTCGCAACTGGCCCCGGACAGCCCGGCCCGCCAGCACCCCGACTGGGTCTTCGCCTACCCGCCCGCCGGCGTCGCCGGCAGCCGGCTCTACTACAACCCCGGCATCCCCGAGGTCCGCGAGTTCGTCCAGACCGCGATGATGGACGCGGTCAAGCGGTACGACGTCGACGGCGTGCACTTCGACGACTACTTCTACCCGTACCCGAGCGGCACCCACCAGGTGCCCGACGACGCGACGTTCGCGGCGTACAACCGGGGCTTCACCGACAAGGCCGACTGGCGGCGGGACAACATCAACCTGCTGATCCAGGAGATGAACGCCAAGATCAAGGCGGTCAAGCCGTGGGTGAAGTTCGGCGTCAGCCCGTTCGGCATCTGGCGCAACGCGTCGGCCGACCCGAACGGCTCGGACACCACCGGCTCGCAGTCGTACGACATCATCTCCGCCGACTCCCGCAAGTGGGTCAAGGAGGAGTGGATCGACTACATCGTGCCGCAGCTCTACTGGTACATCGGCCAGTACCCGGCCGCCGACTACGCCCGGCTCGTGCCGTGGTGGGCCGAGCAGGTGCGCGGCACGCGGGTGCAGCTCTACATCGGCCAGGCCGACTACAAGAGCGGTGACCCGGTGTACGGGTCGTTCTGGATGAACCCGCAGGAGCTGTCGAACCACCTGACGCTCAACCGGTCGTACCCGGAGGTGCTCGGCAACGTGCACTTCTCCGCGGTGCAGGTCCGGGCGAACCGGCTCGGCGCCACCGACATCTACGCCGCCGAGCACTACTCCCGCCCGGCGCTGGTGCCCACCATGACGCACCTGCCGCGCAAGCCGCTGCTGTTCCCGGTGGTCACCAAGGCCCAGCGGGAGGCGGACGGGGTACGCCTGAGCTGGCGTCAGCCGGCTGACGGCAAGGGCCCGCTCGGGACCGCCGCGTCGTACGCGATCTACCGGTTCGACGGGCACGGCCTGGCCGGGCGCTGCGACTTCGCCGACGCCTCGCACCTGGTCGGCACCGTCCGGGCCACCGACGGCGCCGTGCAGTCCTGGGTGGACACCACGGCGGCCGACGGCGCCCGGTACACCTACTACGTGACCGCGCTGGACCGGCTGGCGAACGAGAGCCCGGCGAGCCCGCCGCGCTTCGTGCGCTGACCCCTGACCGGATGCCCCCGGGCCGCCTCGCGCGGCCCGGGGCATTCGTCTGTTCAGGCGGATGTCAGCGAGCCGTTCCCCGGGGCATCGCCCCAGCTCACCCATTTGATCGACACTTGTCGACATCCGGAGATCCCGGCCACCACCCGCGGAGGTTCCCGTGTCCCGTCGCCTCGCCACCACCCTCGCCGCCGGAACAATCGCCCTGCTCACCATGCTCGGCCTGGCCACACCGGCCGCCGCGGCGGTGAGCACCGAGCAGAAGCTGTCCGTCCTGACCAGTTGGACGCAGACCAGCGCGTCCAGCTACAACGCCTGGAACAGCGCCCGGCAGAACCGGTCGCCCTGGACCGAGTACGGCTTCGACTGGTCCACCGACTACTGCTCGTCCAGCCCGGACAACCCGATCGGGTTCAACTTCAAGCTCTCCTGCTACCGGCACGACTTCGGCTACCGGAACCACAAGGCGATGGGCGTCTTCTCGTCCAGCAAGTCCCGCCTGGACAGCGCCTTCTACGAGGACCTGAAGCGGGTCTGCGCCACGTACAACGCGGTGGTCCGGCCCGCCTGCTACAGCCTCGCCTGGACGTACTACCAGGCGGTGAGCGTCTTCGGCTCGGTCGCCGCCGTGTCGCAGGCCGACCTCGACCGCGCCGCCCGGATGAAGGCCGACGCCGAGCGTCGCGCCGCCGCGCGCGCCTGACCCACCACGCGGGGAGTCCGCCGCCCGGCGGGCTCCCCGACGCGCCCGGCCGGTCGACCCGCCGCGCCCGGCCCGTCGTTCCGCGCGGCCGGCCGGCTCAGCCGGCTGTGCTGCGTGGCTCGAACGCCGGCCACGAACCCGGCTTCTGCGCGCCGAACCGGGGCGAGTCGGCGGCCAGGTCCGGGTGCTCGACGTGCAGCGCCAGCGCCGCCACCTCGTCCAGCCGCAGCCCCGAGCCGGCGCCGTAGGCGGCGTCGAACGCCTCGTCACCGAGCACCCGGCGCAGCTCCGTCTGCCGGGCCGACCAGTACGGGCCGTATATCCCCGGCGTGGCCCGCAGGTTCGCCCGGGTGGCCTGCGCCGCCCCGAACAGCCGGGCCGCGGAGAGCGCGTCCCCGGCGAGCGCGCAGCGCACCGCTATCGCGTTGATCGTGTCGCAGGCCCGGCCCAGATAGCCGTGACTCATCCGGGACCGCAACGCCACCAGCAGGTGCTCGTGCGCGGCGACCAGATCGCCCCGGGCCAGGGCCACCATGCCGAGCAGCATGTCCACCGACCGGCCGCCCCGCTCGGCCGGCCGGGCCGCCTCGACCGGGCGGGCCGCGGCGAGCAGGTCGGCCGCCTCGTCCAGCGCGCCCCGGCGCCAGAGCAGCTCGGCGAGGTTGTAGACGGCCAGCAGCGCGTCCCCCACCACGTCCTGCGCGTACGCCCAGTCGATCACCTCGCGGCAGACCCGCTCCGCCTCGGCGAACTGCCCCATGTCGACCAGGGGCGCGGCGCGCCCGGCCAGCACCCGGGCAAGCAGCCCCCGGTCGCCGGACTGCCGGGCCGCCGCCTCGGCCCGCTGCGAGTACCGCAGCTCCTCGCCGAACTCGCCGTCCGCGCCCGCGTGCAGCGAGTGCATGTGGTACGCGGCGGCCAGCTCGGCGTCCGGCATCACCTCGCCGGTCTCGGCGAGCCGGCCGTAGAGCCGGAACAGCCAGAGCCGCCCCTCCCGGGCCAGCCCGCGCTCCCGCCACCACTGGTCCAGGTCACCGGCCAGCGACAGGCCCGACCGGGCGCTGCCGCCGGTGGCGCACCAGCGCAACGCGGCCCGCAGTTCGTTCGCGAGCGGGTCGAGCGCGTACAGGGACAGTGTCACCGGGCGGCCGTCCGGTCCCAGGTGCGCCCGGTCCAGCGCGTGCCGGCACCAGGCCACGTGCCGGTCCCGGGCGCTCTGTTCCTCGCCCGCCTCGACCAGCCGCCGGGCCGCGTACGCCCGGATCGGGTCGAGCATCCGGTACGTGCTGCCGGAGGCGTGCGGCTCGGCCAGCACCATCGACTTGTCCACCAGCACCGAGAGCGGGTCGAGCGGATCCTCGTCGAGCAGCCACTGCACCGTCGGCAGGTCCACCGGGCCGGCGAACACCGCCATCCAGCGCAGCAGCCGGGCCGAGCGCGCGCCGAGCGTCCGGTACGACCACGTCACAGTGGCCTGGATGGTCAGGTGCCGCTCGCTCGCCGAACGCTGCACCGCCCGGGTCGCCGGGGTGGGCGGGGCGGCGCCGGTCGCGGCGGCCACCAGGTCCACCGTGTCCTGCTGGTTGCCGCTCCAGCCCGCCTCCACCGGGGGCGGTTCCGCCGTCTCCCGGCCGGCGTCGAGCGTGCCCAGCATGTCGTCCAGCCGCTCGGCCAGTTGCCCGGCCGAGAGCACCCGCAGCCGGGCCGCGGCGAGCTCGATGGCCAGCGGCAGCCCGTCCAGGCGGCGTACCACCCGGTGCAGGTCGGCCTGCTCGGCCGGCTCCGGCGCCCGTCCGCCCCGGGCCACGGCGGTACGGTCCAGCAGCAGCGCCACCGCGTCGCTCCCCACCCCGTCGGGCCCCTCGTCGACCGACAGCGGCGGGATCCGCCACACCACCTCACCGGGTACGCCGAACGACTCCCGGCTGGTCGCCAGCACCCGCACACCCCGGCCACCGGCCAGCAGCCGGCCGATCACCTCGGCCGACGCGGCGGTCTGGGCGTCGCAGGTGTCCAGCAGCACGAGCATCCGGCGCGGCGCCGCGTACTCGACGAGGGTGTCGACCATCGGCCGGCCCGGCTCGGGGCGGAGGCCGAGCACGGCGGCGATCTCGAACGCCACCAGCCCCGGGTCGGTCACCGCGGCGATGTCGACGAACCAGACGCCGTCCGGGTAGTCCTCGACGATCCCGGAGGCCAGCTCCACCGCCAGCCGGGTCTTGCCGGCGCCGCCCGCGCCGAGCACCGTCACCAGGCGGTACGCCTCGACCAGCCGCCCCAGCTCGGCGCGCTCGGCCTGCCGGCCGACGAACGAGGTGACCTGGGTGGGCAGGTTGTGCGCTGTCGCGTCGGCGGTACGCGGACGGGGGAACCGCCGCTCCAGCCCGGGCGCGACGAGCTGGAACAGCCGCTCCCGGTCGTCGAAGCCGCGCAGCCGGTGCAGCCCGAGGTCCAGCAGGGACACCCCGTCCGGCAGCGGGTCGGCGTGCTGGGCGGTGGCGGCCGAGCAGAGCACCTGCCCGCCGTGCGCGGCGGCGGCCACCCGGGCGGCCCGGTGCACCTCGGGGCTGGCGTACTCGCCGTCGCGGGGCTCGGCGTAGCCGGTGTGCAGCCCCATCCGTACCCGGGGGGTGGCGTCCGGGTTGGGCCAGTCGTGACCGGCGAGCGCGCGCTGCGCGGTCAGGCAGGCGCGGACCGCGGCGGCGGCGTCCGGGAACGCGAGGAAGAACGAGTCCCCCTCGGTCAGCAGCTCCGCCCCGTCGGTGCCGGCCAGGGTGTCGCGCAGCAGCCGCCGGTGCTCGTGCAGGACCGGGCGGTAGACCGGGCCGAGCATCCGGGCCAGCCGCGTCGAGCCCTCGATGTCGGTGAACACGAAGGTCACCCACCCGCTGGGGAGGTGGTGTGCTTGCGACATACGTCGAACCTCCGCCCGGTGACGTCGGGTTCATGCTGCCCTATGGTCGTGCCGTCACGCATCGTGAGAACGGCTGGGCAGATTCCGCCCCAAGGTGCCAAAAGATCACAGCGGCGGCAAGACCCCGATCGACCCGCGGGACGGGCGGCGGAAAGTCAGCAGCCGCAGGAGCCGCCGCAGCAACCGCCGCCGCTGGGAATCCCACCGCTCGGGGCGGAGCCGCCCCGGCCGGTGACGGCCACCGTGGACAGCAGTTTCACCGTGTCGGCGTGGCCCTGCGGGCAGGTGGCCGGCCGTCCGGCCTCGGCCATCGGGCGGTTGACCTCGAAGGTGTCGCCGCAGGCGCGGCAACGGAACTCGTACCTGGGCATGTCCCAAGCCTACGGCCGGGCCTGACGTCGTCACCCGGATGGGTGATACTCGACGGGTGGTGGACGGCGAACGGCGAGCGACGGCCCGGCCCCTGCGACCCGCCGCGCCACCCGACGACGCCACCCCGCTCGTCCCGCGTCCCCGGGGCGAGCGCGACGCCCTCCCCCCGAAGCCTCCCACCAGCGCAGATGCGGCGGCCGAGAGCGGCGGCCGGCGTCGGCGGATGCCCTTCGCGCACGCCGTCCGCACGCACCCGAGACAGCTCGCCGTCGGCGCGGCCCGGGCCACCCGTGCCTGGTCCCGGCGGCCCGGCGGGCGCACCACGCTGCCCGCGCTGTTCCTGCTCGCCCTGGTCGCCGCCGCCGCCACGGCCGGTGCGGTGGTCGTGCCGGCCGCGGTCGGCCGGCCGGAACCGGTCGCCGAGGCCACGCCGTCGCAGAGCGTGCCGCAGACCGCCGCGGCGCCCGCCACGCCCCCGCTGCCGGAGCTGACCGGTCTGCCCGGCACCACCGCACCGACCGGCACACCGCTGCCCGGCGCGACCACCGCCCCCGTGCTGCCCGCCGGGCGCCCGGCCGACGCGCTCGCCGGCTGGGCGCAGCGGGTCGGCGCGGTGACCGGCATCCCCGTGGTGGCGCTCCAGGCGTACGCGTACGCCGAGCTGGTGCTCGCCCAGACCAACCGCGCCTGCCAGTTGAGCTGGACCACACTGGCCGCCATCGGGTACGTCGAGTCGCGCCACGGCGCGGCCAACGGCGCCACACTGCAAGCCGACGGCCGGGCCCTGCCGGAGATCAAGGGACAGCCGCTGGACGGGCAGGGCGGCCGGTCCCGGATCCTCGACACCGACCAGGGAGCGCTCGACGGCGACCGCGTCTACGACCGGGCGCTCGGCCCGATGCAGTTCATCCCGACCACCTGGCAGGAGATCGGCGCGGACGCCGACGGCGACGGCGTGAAGAACCCGCACGACATCGACGACGCGGCGCTGGCCGCCGGGCTCTACCTGTGCAAGGGCGGCCGGAACATGACCATCCCGGGCGACTGGTGGGGCGCCATCCTCTCCTACAACGATGTGCGACGGTACGCCCAGGCCGTCTTCGACAAGGCCGACGAGTACGGCAGGCTCAGCCGCAACGTGAGGTGACCGCTCGCGTACATTCGCGGACTGAACCCTTCCCCCCGGCTGCCGTTGACGGCAAGCTAGACGGGTGATGGTGCGCGAGTGGGATCCCAGGACCGCGTCGTCCGCCGAGATCGCGTCCCTGCTGGACACGCTGAACGCGGTCCTGGCGGCCGATCTGCCGCAGGATCCGCCATGGCGGGAGAGCTCCATGCGGGAGTATCTGTCCGAGGTGATGCCCGGCGAACGGCGAATCTCGTGGGTCGCGCAGGACGACGCCGCCCCGGACGGCACGCCCGGTGCGATCCTCGGGCATGTGCACGTGCTGCTGCTCGGCGGGATCGGCGTGCTCGAGGTGCTGGTGCACCCGGCGATCCGGCGCAGCGGCATCGGCCGCGAGCTGGTGCGGGTGGCCGCCCGCCGGGTCTGGGACGAGGGCTTCCAGTCGATCGGCGTGGAGGTGGTCGGCGACACCCCGGCCGTGGCGTTCTACGAGTCGCTCGGCTTCACCCGCGACTACGTGGAGACCCGCAGCGTGCTCGACCTGCGCTCGGTGGACTGGCCGGCGCTCAGCGAGATGGCCGCCGAGGTCGGCGCGGGCTACCACGTGGAGTTCTGGCCGGGTGGCCCGCCGGACGAGCTCATCGAGGCGTACGCGCGGGCCAAGGCCGAGGTGCGCGACTCCGACGACGTGGAGCTGCGGCCCAGCTCCTACGACCCGGACCGGCTGCGCGACAGCCTCGCCACGCTGCACCGGCGCGGCATGAAGCCGTACATCGTGCTGGCGCTGCACGAGCAGACCGGCGAGGTGGCCGGGTTGACCGAGGTGGTGGTGCCGGCGCAGCACCCGACCCGGGCCGACCAGTACGACACGATCGTCGTCCACGACCACCGCGGCTACGGCATCGACCGGGCCATCAAGGCGCGGATGCTGCTGGAGCTGCGCTCGGCCGAGCCCGAGGTGGCCGAGGTGCAGACCTGGAACGCGCAGGACAACGAGTCGATGCTGAAGGTCAACGCCGAGCTGGGCTACCGCCCCGACCGCGACTGGTGCGAATACGGTGTGGACGTCGCCGAGCTGGTGCACCGGCTGGACAGTCACCGCTGAGCGTTCACCGGCCGGCCATCGAAGGGGCTGGACGGTGTACCCACGAGAGCCTTAACGTTCGTTAGTTCCTGTCCACCCATCGTGGAGGCCCCATGCGCCCGCGCCGCACCCTCGCCGCGCTCGCGACCACCGCCGCCGTCACCCTCACGGCGATCGCTGTCGCACCCACCGCGGCCAGCGCCGCGCCCACCGACCTGTTCATCTCGGAGTACGTCGAGGGGTCGTCCAACAACAAGGCCGTCGAGCTGTACAACGGCACCGGCGCCGCGATCGACCTGGCCGCCGGCGGCTACCAGCTCCAGCTCTTCTTCAACGGCGCCACCACCTCGACGAACATCGCCCTGACCGGCACCGTCGCCGCCGGTGACGTGTTCGTCTTCGCCGCCGCGGCGGCCGCGCCGGCGATCCTCGCCCAGGCCGACCAGACGTACTCGGGCTCGCTGTTCAACGGCGACGACGCGATCGTGCTGCGCAAGGGCGACACGGTGGTCGACTCCCTGGGTCAGGTCGGCGCCGACCCGGGCAGCGAGTGGGGCAGCGGGCTCACCAGCACGGCTGACAACACGCTGCGCCGGCTGCCCTCGGTGACCGCCGGCGACACCGACCCGGCGGACGCGTTCGACCCGGCCGCGCAGTGGGCCGGCTTCGCCACCGACACGTTCGACGGGCTGGGCAGCCACACCGTCGGCGGCGGCGGACCGGTCGACCAGCCGCCCACGCTGGCCTGCGGCGGGGCGCTGACGTTGTCGGCGGGCGCCACGGCGACCCGCGAGGTCACCGCTACCGACGCCGACGACACGGTCACCGACCTGGCGGTCACCTCGGTCGTGCCGGTGCCGGCGAGCGGCTCGATCAGCCGTACCGCGTTCACCCCGGCGACCGGGAACGGCGGCACGGCCACCGCGACGGTCACCGCCACCGGCCTGCCGGCCGGCAGCTACGCGGTCACCGTGACCTCCACCGACGCCGAGGGCGGCACCGCCACCTGCACGCTCACCGTGCAGGCCACCAGCGTGCTGTCGATCGGCGAGGTGCAGGGCCGCACCGCCGACGACGAGGACGGCCGCGTCGACCGGTCGCCGCTCGCGCCGGCCAGCGGCAACGGCACCAGCTCCACGCTGTACGACGTCCGCGGCGTCATCACCGGCAAGTCGCTGACCCGCAGTTCGGCCGGCGCCGAGCAGTGGGGCTTCTACCTCCAGAGCCGGCTCGGCGCCTCCGACGGCGACCCGCTGACCTCCGACGGCCTGTTCGTCTTCATGGGCTCGTTCACCACGCTGATCGGCGGGTACGCCCCGACCGTCGGCGACGAGGTCGTGCTGCGCGGCCGGGTCTCCGAGTACTTCAACCAGACCCAGCTCTCCGGCGCCTCGCTGGTCCGCAAGCTGGACTCCGGCCTCGACGTGGACACCGCGGTCCGGGTCGACGACGCGGTCCCGCCGGCCGAGGCGGCCGCCGCCGACCTGTTCTGGGAGCGGCACGAGGGCGAGCGGATGCGGGTACGCGCCGGCAGCGGCGTCTCGGCGCCCCGGCACATCTACTCCTCCACCGCCGACTCGGAGATCTATGTGCTGGACCGCGAGGATCCGGTGATGAAGCGGTCCGACCCGTACGCCCGGCGGGTGTTCCGGGACGCGCACCCGCTCGACGACATCCCCGGCACGCTGTTCGACAACGGCAACAACCAGCGCATCCTGCTCGGTGCCGGCGGCGTGAAGGCGACCGCCGGTGACTCCCGGGCGCTGCTGCCCGAGGCGCGCACGTTCGACACGCTCACCGAGGACGCCTACGGCTCCGTCTCGTACGCGTTCAGCAAGTACAGCGTGCAGCCCGAGCAGCTCACCCTGACCGGTGGCGCCGACCCGGCCGCGAACCACCCGCCGCAGCCGGCCGACCGCGGCGGCGAGGTCGCGATCGCCACGTACAACGTGGAGAACCTGTACGACTACCGCGACGACCCGTTCGACGGCTGCGACTTCGCCGGCAACACCGGCTGCCCCGGTGTCAGCCCGCCGTTCGACTACGTGCCGGCGAGCCCCGAGGCGTACGCCGCCCGGCTGGCCGTGCAGGCCCGGCAGATCGTCCAGTCCCTGCACAGCCCGGATCTGGTCCTGGTGCAGGAGGCCGAGGACCAGGACATCTGCTCGGTGGTCGACGGCGCGCTGGCCTGCGGCGACACCAACAACGCCGACGGCGCGCCGGACACCGTGCAGGAGCTGGCGCTCGCCATCGCGGCCAACGGCGGCCCGGCGTACGCCGCCGCGTACGACCGGACCGGCGCGGACGCCCGGGGCATCGCCTCGGCGTTCCTCTACCGCACCGACCGGCTGACGCTCGCCGAGGCGACCGCCGCGGACCCGCTGCTGGGCTCCGCCCCGACCGTCCAGTACCGCTCGGCGGCGCTGCCGTCCAACACCGACGTGCAGAACCCCAAGGCGTTCAACGCGGTGCTGCCGGCCGACGTGGACCGGTCGACCGGGGTGGACGGCAGCAACGTCTACACCCGCGCGGCGCAGGTGGCCCGGTTCACCGTGAAGGCCGGGCCCGGATCGACCGAGCGCTTCACGCTCTGGGCGGTCGCCAACCACTTCTCGTCCGGGCCGGACAGCCGGGTCGGGCAGCGCCGCGAGCAGGCCGCGTACGGGGCGGCGATCGTCCAGGCGGTCGAGGCGAGCGACCCGGACGCCCGCGTGGTGTACGGCGGCGACCTGAACGTCTTCCCCCGCCCGGACGACCCGATCGCCACCGCCCAGAACCCGGCCCCGTCGGACCAGCTCGCCCCGCTGTACGAGGCCGGGCTGCACAACCTCTGGGACGACCTGGTGAAGGACGCGCCCGCGTCGGCGTACTCGTACACCTTCAGCGGGCAGGCGCAGACGCTGGACAACCTCTTCGTCAACGACCCGATGCACGACGACCTGGTGCAGGTACGGACGGCGCACATCAACGCCGACTACCCCACCGACGCGCCGGAGCTGGGCGACCGGGGCGCCAGCGACCACGACCCGCAGGTGGCCCGGTTCCGGTCGCGCGCCTCGCTGCGGGTCGCGGACACCTCGGTCACCGAGGGCGACAAGGGCACCGGCACGATGACGTACACGGTCACCGTGTCCCGCCCGCTCTCCGAGCCGGCCCTGATCTGCGCGGCCACCTACGGCACCACAGCTCAGGCCGGGTCGGACTACGACCCGTACGTGGGCTGCCGGGTGCTGGCCGCGGGCCGGACCTCGCTGATGTTCCCGGTCACCGTGCGCGGCGACCGCAAGCGCGAGGCGGACGAGAAGCTCACGCTGTACGTGGCAGGGGTGCCGGGCCTGCGGCTCGCCGACCCGTCCGGCGTCGGGACGATCCTGAACGACGACTGAGCGGTGTGCCGCGCGGCGGCCCGTCGATTCGCTCATGGGCGGATCGGCGGGCCGTCGCGGTATCCGCACCGTTGCGGGTCGGGCGGGGGCGGCACGCTCCGGTACTTGGCCACCCGCACCTCCCACTGGCTGCGGCGGCGCAGCCAGTCCCGGACCTCACGATTCCGGTAGAAGGTCTCCGGCGGGCGGGCCAGCCCGTACCGGTCGGCCCACCACTCCCCCGGCTCCGGGTCGGTGATGACATCGAGGTGGGACGGGTACCGCCGCTCCGCGCCGTCACGCAGGTCGGCCCGGTCACGCATCGGCTTGAGCACCCGCCCGGCCTCGTCGACGACCACGAGCCGGAAGCCGGCCGTGCCGACGATGCGCGACAGCATGGTCAGGCTCGGCGTCAGGCTGCCCGCCTCGATCCGCCCGATCGTGCTCGGATGCACCCGGGCGAACCGGGCCAGCTCACGCTGGCTGGCGTCGGCCCGGCGACGCACGGCCCGGACGATCCCCGGCGCCGGGAACGGCACGTCGAACGGCTCGGTGAGCAGCGCCGGCCCGTCTGCCGCCGGCCCTTCTGGCGCCGTCGCGGCGGACGCCGTCGTGGCAGACGCCGCGCGTGCGGCGCCTGTGGCGGCGGTGGCGGAAGCGGCCTCCGGCCCGGTGTCGGCGATGTCTGTCACGCCGCCCACGGTCCCGGCTCCCGCACCGGCCCGGCAACCCCGCGCCCCGCCTCTGTGGAAAACCCGGGATACGGCGGCCAGCCCTACTCGGCACCAGCCGCCAGCACACACAGAGGGTGACCTTCACTCAGCGTTAAGCACCGAACTAAAGTCGGCGGCCCTGCGCGGTGAGCAAAGAGGACTTAAGCGGACACAAACCCCACGATCGCCGCAGCGGGGAGAACCACCTCGGCAGACTTTGCTCTGCAGCCATCGAGGCAGCGCCCACTCTTCGTGACAGTTGCGCCCATGGCTGCAGAGCAAAGTCGGCTAGAGGTGAAGTAGGTCGCAGGTCGGAATGTTGCGCTGAGTGACCAGCTCGGCTGTGGACAAGGCATCGCCGGCCACGGGAGCCGGGCGCGAGCCCGCAGCCGACATGCCGGCAGCGCGAGCGGCGTCGGCCGAGCGTCGGTCAGTAGCGCTGGCGCAGCAACTGGGCGGCCTCGACGGCCCAGTAGGTGAGGATGATCTGGGCGCCGGCCCGGCGGATCGAGGTGAGCGTCTCCAGCATCACGCGCTCCCGGTCGATCCAGCCGTTCGCGGCGGCGGCCTCGACCATCGCGTACTCGCCGGAGACCTGGTAGGCGGCGACCGGGACGTTCACCGCGGCCCGGACCGCCGACACCACGTCGAGGTAGGGCAGCGCCGGCTTGACCATCACCATGTCGGCGCCCTCGGCCACGTCCAGCTCGACCTCGCGCAGCGACTCGCGCAGGTTCGCCGGGTCCTGCTGGTAGGTGCGCCGGTCCCCCTCCAGCGCCGACTCCACCGCGTCGCGGAACGGGCCGTAGAAGGCGGAGGCGTACTTCACCGCGTACGCGAGCACCGAGACGTCCTGGTGCCCGGCGGCGTCGAGCGCCTTGCGGACCACGCCGACCTGGCCGTCCATCATCCCGGACGGCCCGACCACGTGGACCCCGGCGGCGGCCTGGGCCACCGCCATGTCGGCGTACGCGGCGAGCGTGACGTCGTTGTCGACCCCGCCGTCCGGCGTGAGCAGGCCGCAGTGCCCGTGCGAGGTGAACTCGTCCAGGCACAGGTCGCTCATCACCACCGTCGAGTCGCCGACCTCGGCGATCACGTCCCGGATCGCCGTGTTGAGCACGCCGGCCGGGTCGACGCCACCGGAGCCGGTCTCGTCCCGCGTCTCCGGCACCCCGAACAGCATGATCCCGCCGACCCCGGCCTGGACCGCCTCCGCGGCGGCCTTGCGCAGCGAGTCCCGGGAGTGCTGGAGCACCCCCGGGAGCGACGCGATGGCCCGCGGCTCGGTCAGCCCCTCCTTGACGAACATCGGCACGACCAGTTCGGCCGGGTCGACGCGGGTCTCGGAGACCAGCCGCCGCACGGCCGCGTTGCTACGCAGCCGGCGGGGCCGGATCTCGGGGTACGGCATGACGGGCCTCCTGTCAGCGGAACCGCAGGGCGGTCGGGCCCTGCACCTTGGAGCCCCGGCGCTGCTTCGCCGGCATGGCGGCGAGCTTCTCCCGCAGCTCGACGGCGTAGGCGGCGAGCGCCTCCACCAGGTCGGGCACCGAGGCGTGCGGCGGCTGCACGTCGACGCGCAGGCCGAACTCGGTGGCGGTCTCCGCCGTCTTGGGCCCGATCACTGCAACAACGGTCCGCGCGTGCGGCTTCCCCGCGATACCGACGAGGTTCCGCACCGTGGACGACGAGGTGAACAGCACCGCGTCGAACCCGCCCGACTTGATCGCGTCGCGGATCTCGGCGGGCGGCGGCGCCGCCCGGACGGTCCGGTACGCGGTCACGTCGTCGACCTCCCAGCCCCGCTCGGTCAGGCCGGCGGCCAGGGTCTCGGTGGCGATGTCGGCGCGCGGCAGCAGCACCCGGCCGACCGGGTCGAGGATCTCGTCGTGCGGCGAGAACTCGGCCAGCAGGCCCTCGGAGGACTGCTCCCCGGAGGGGATCAGCTCGGGCTGGATGCCGAAGGCGCGGACCGCCTCGGCGGTGGCGTCACCGATGCAGGCGATCTTCACGCCGCCGAAGTGGCGGGCGTCGAGGCCGTGCTCGGCGAACTTCTCCCACACCGCCCGGACCGCGTTCACCGAGGTGAAGATCACCCAGGCGTACCGGCCGTCGACCAGGCCCTTGACCGCCCGCTCCATCTGCGCCGGGGTGCGCGGCGGCTCGACCGCGATGGTCGGCACCTCGCACGGGATCGCCCCGTACGCGCGCAGCCGTGCGCTCATCACGCCGGCCTGCTCCTTGGTGCGGGGCACCAGCACCTTCCAGCCGTACAGCGGGCGGTTCTCCCACCAGCTCAGCTTGTCGCGGTCGGTGACGGCCGCGCCGACGGTGAGCACCACCCGGCCGGTGAAGCCGAGCGCCGCCGCGACGAAGGAGTCCACGCTCGACGTGGTGGTGTACTGCGTCTCGCCGGTACCGTCGCCGGTCACCCCGACCGGGGTGGTGCCGTCGACGCCGGCGGCCAGCAGGCCGTCCCGGACGGCGGCCAGGTCACCGGCGTCCACGGCGAGCGCCAGCGAACCCCGGGCGACGGCGGTGGCGAGCGCCTCGAAGTCCAGCGCGGTGACGTCCTCGACGTCGGCGGCGGTGCGTACGCCCGGCAGCGGGACACCCGCGTAGGTGGCCACGCCCTCGGCCTGGCCGACGCCCGGCACCACCTCGAAGTGCGCGGCGGTACGCGCGACCGCCCGCACCTCCTTGACCACCGAGTCGTGGCCGAACGGGTCACCGGCGACCAGGTGCACGGCGTTCTGCCCGGATCGGGCCGCGGAGATCAGCACCTTCGCCACGTCCCCCGGTACGCCCTCGGCAGGGCTGAACTCGGCGTCGGGCCGGGCCTGGGCGCGGACGTGCGCCAGGAGCGACTCGGGTACGCCCCGGTCGTAGACCACCTGGTCGGCCTCGACCAGGGCGTCCAGCGCCCGGCGGGTCAGCAGGCCCGGGTCGCCGGGACCGGCCCCGACGAATGCGATCTGGCCTACGGGCTTACGGGTGCGGGTCATTCTGTGCTCCCAAGTTGCTGGGTCCCCGGGCCGGCCTGTGCGTCCTGGCCGAGGATCGAGTCGGCGCCGAGTTCGAGGAGTTCGGCGGCGAGTGCCTTGCCGATCTCCGCCGCGTCGGCGGGCGTTCCGGTGCGGGACAGCCGGAGGTCACGGGTACCGTCCGGGCTGATCACCGCACCGCGCAGGTAGATCTCCTGATTGACGTCGCCCTCGTCGGTGGGCTCGCCCTCGGCGAGGACGGCGTACGCGGCCACGGGTGCGCTGCAGCCTGCCTCCAGGGTGGCCAGCAGCGCCCGTTCCGCGATGATCGCGGCACGGGACGGTGCGTGGTCGAGCAGCGCGAGCAGCTCGATCACGTCCTGGTCGTCGGCCCGGCACTCGACGGCCAGCGCACCCTGGGCGGGCGCGGGCAGCATGAGCATCGGGTCGAGCGTCTCGGTGATGGCGTCGGCGCGCCCGATCCGGTTGAGCCCGGCACGGGCCAGCACGACGGCGTCGAGGTCGGCGTCCGGGCCGAGCACCCGGCCGAGCCGGGTGTCGATGTTGCCCCGGATCGGGGTGACCTCCAACTGCATGCCCAGCGCGTGCAACTGGGCGATCCGGCGCAGCGCGCCGGTGCCGACACGGGCGCCGGGCGGCAGCTCGGCGAGCGTACGGCCGTTCGTGGCCACGAGCGCGTCGCGCGGATCCTGCCGGGGCGGCACGGCCGCCACGTGCAGGCCGGGCGCCGCCGCGGTGGGCAGGTCCTTGTACGAGTGGACGGCGAAGTCGATCTCGCCGGCGGTCAGCGCGTCGCGCAGCGCGGAGACGAACACACCGACGCCGAGCCGCTGCACCGGGGCGGTGGACCGGTCGCCGGCGGTCACCACCTCGACCAGCTCGACCGGCCGGCCGGTGGCCGCGGTGAGAGCCTCGGCGACGTGGCCGGACTGGGCCAGGGCCAGCGTGCTGCCCCGGGTACCGAGGCGAAGGGGGGCGGTCATCGCGCACCTCCGGTGGGCGGGACGTCGGCGGCGTCGAACGACGACCGGCCGTCGAGGTCGGTGGCGACCACGTCGGGAACGGTGTCGACCGGGGACGTCTGCGGAACGTCCAGGTCGAACAGTTCGCGCAGCAGCGCCGCGTACTGGTCGCCGCCGGGCTCGGCGGCGAGTTGGCGGACCCGTACGGTCGGCTGGTGCAGCAGCCGCTGCACCACCCGGTGCACGGTCCGGGCGACCTCGGCACGCTGGTCGTCGCTGAGGTCGGGCCGGCGCTGACCGAGCCGGCGCAGCTCGGTGGTGACGACGTCCTCGGCCCGGCCGCGCAGCGCGGCCACCGTCGGCGCGACGTCGGCGCCGCGCAGCCAGCTCAGAAACGCCTCGACCTCGCCGGTCACGATCCGGGCCACCTCGGCGGCGTCGGCCGCGGCCGGTCCGTCGGCGAGGACGGCGGCCATCCGGTCGATGTCGATCACCTCGACGCCGGGCAGCTCGGCGACGCCGGGCTCGACGTCGCGCGGGACGGCCAGGTCGAGCAGGACCAGCGGCCCGCGGTCGGCGTCCCGGCGGGCCAGCGCCCGGGTCACCACGTCGCGGGTCAGCACCGGCTCGGTGGCGGCGGTGGCGGCGACCACGACGTCGACATCGGCGAGCGCGGTGATCAGCTCGGCCATCGGCACGGCGGACGCGCCGTACGACTCGGCGAGCCGGACGGCACGGGCGGCGCCCCGGTTGGTCACGGTGAGCGGGCCGGCACCCAGCCGGGACAGCGTGGCCACGCCCAGCGAGCCCATCGCGCCGGCGCCGACCACCATGGCGGGCCGGCCGGCCAGGTCGCCGTCGAGCATCTCGGCGGCGAGGTCGAGGGCGGCGGTGACGACGCTCTGCCCGGCCCGGTCGATGTTGGTCTCGGCGTGCGCGCGCTTGCCGACCCGCAGCGCCTGCTGCATCAGCTCGTGCAGCAGGCGGCCGGCGGAGTCGGCGCCACCGGCGGAGTGGTAGGCGTCGCGGAGCTGGCCGAGGATCTGCGCCTCGCCCACCACCATCGAGTCGAGCCCGGCGGCCACCCGGAAGACGTGGTCCACGGCGGCGGCGTCGTAGTGCACGTAGAGGTGCGGGGCGAGCGCCGCCGGCTGGCAGCCGGCCTGGTCGGCCAGCACCGCGCAGATGTCGCCGAGCCCGCCGTGGAACCCGGAGACGGCGGCGTAGACCTCCACCCGGTTGCAGGTGGAGACCAGGACGGCCTCGGCGACGTACGGCTGGGCGATCAGGCGGTCCAGCGTGCGGGTGAGGTCGGCGGGCGGGACGGCCAGCTGTTCCAGGGTGGCGACCGGGGCGGTGCGGTAGGACGCGCCGACGACGAGCAGTTTCACGTGCCGATCGCCTCCTGGGTGTCGGTGGCCGCGAGTCCGCCGGGCAGGGCGGTGAGGGCGGACCCGCCGGTGGCGGGGAGCGCGGTCAGCGATGCCTTGCGGTGCTCGTGGAAGGACAGGATCTGCAGCTCGATGGCGAGGTCGACCTTGCGCACGTCGACCCCGTCCGGAACCGAGAGTACGCACGGCGCGAAGTTGAGGATGCTCGTCACGCCGACGGCGACCAACTGGTCGGCGACCGCCTGGGCGGCCGGGGCGGGGGTGGCGATGACGCCGATCGAGATCGACTCCTCGGCGACGACCTGGGGCAGCTCGTCGACGTGCCGTACGACCAGGCCGTTGATCTCTTCGCCGACGCGGGACCGGTCGGCGTCGAGCAGCGCGGCGATGCGGAATCCGCGGTTGGCGAAGCCGTCGTAGCCGGCCAGGGCGTGACCGAGATTACCCACGCCGACGAGCGCGACGGTCCGGCACTGGGTGAGCCCGAGCACCGAGGAGATCTGGTCGACCAGCAGCGCGACGTCGTAGCCGACGCCCCGGGTGCCGTACGAGCCGAGGTGGGACAGGTCCTTGCGGAGCTTCGCGGAGTTGACGCCGGCGGCGTTGGCGAGGCCCTCGCTGGACACCGTCTCGTGCCCGGCGTCGGCGAGCGCGTGCAGCGCACGCAGGTATTCCGGGAGCCGGGACACGGTCGCCTCCGGCAGGTCCGGAAGCGCCGGTACGGCACCGGTGCGACCGGGCGCGCCTGGTTGACGGTGCTGGCTCATGAGACTCCGTGCGGTGCGATCCTCGACCAGCGACGACGGCCGGTCGTTTCGGGACTCCCGCTGGCGACCGAGATTGCCGGCTGTGCTAGCAGGGCGCGTCGGAACTACAGAGTAGGTGTTTGTGAAGGGGTGCACAAATCGCGATCTTGAAAGCTCGCGACGCGCATTCACCTGCCCCTCCATTCCCGCAAGATCGATCAACCGCGTCTCTCGGCGGCGCGTGGCGATTATTGCTCAATCCAGACTTCCCTGACCAATCGCGCGGGGCCCGTAGCGCTCCGTGACCGGCGTGGCGAGGCGAGACTCACGTTTCCAGTAGGGAGAACCCCACCCCGAAGAGGCCAGCGTGCGGGATGGGTGGGCGGGTCCCGCGCCCATAGCCTCGAACCATGACCGCCGTACCACTCGCCACCGCGCCCACTCCGCTGTCTCCCGTCCGGGGGCTCCTGCGCCGCCTCGGCCGCGACACCACCTACGTACTGGTGGGCTTCCCGCTGGCGCTCGTCGGCTTCGTGCTGGCAGTGGTGGGGATCTCAGTCAGCGCCGGGCTGCTGGTGACCACGCTCGGGCTGCCGATCCTCGCCGGCCTCCTCTACGCGGCCCGCGGGCTGGCCGACATCGAGCGGCTCCGGCTCGCCGGGGTGCTGGACCGGCCCCGGGTACGCCCGGTCTACCGCAGGCCGGAGCCGGGCGCCGGGTTCTGGCGCCGGGTGTTCACCCCGATCCGGGACGCGCAGTCGTGGCTCGACCTGCTGCACGCGTTCGTCCGGCTGCTCGTGGCGCTGCCCACGTTCGTACTGCTGGTGGTCTGGTGGGTGCTGGCCCTGGGCGGCACGCTCTACATCACCTACGACTGGGCCATCCCGCGTGGGCCGGAGGACCAGGACCTGAGCCAGCTCCTCGGGATGGGCGACGGGCCGGGCGCGCGGATCGCCCTGAACACCGCGATCGGGCTGTTCGCCCTGTTCACCCTCCCGCTGGTGGCGCGCGGCTGCGCCCGCCTCCAGGCCGGGCTGGCGTACTCGCTGCTCACCGGCGTGGCCGAGATGCGGCAGCGGATCGTCACCCTGGAGGAGCAGAAGCGGGCCGCCGCCTCGGCCGAGGCGGTCGCGCTGCGCCGGCTGGAGCGCGACATCCACGACGGCCCGCAGCAGCGGCTGGTCCGGCTCGCCATGGACCTCGGCCGGGCCCGCCACCAGCTCACCGCCGACCCGGAGGCGGCCCGGCAGACGCTCGACGAGGCGGTCGCGCAGACCCGGGAGACGCTGGACGAGCTGCGTGCCCTGTCCCGGGGCATCGCGCCGCCGATCCTGGTCGACCGGGGCCTGCCCAGCGCGCTCGCCGCGCTCGCGGCCCGCGCCCTGGTGCCCACCGAGCTGACCGTGGACGACGACCTGGGCACCGCCGCCGGGCGGCTCGACCCGGGGCTGGAGAGCACCGCGTACTTCGTGGTGGCCGAGGCCCTGACGAACGTCTCGAAGCACAGCCGGGCGACCGCCTGCCGGGCGGAGGTCACCCGGAAGGTGGGCCGGCTGGAGATCACCGTCACCGACGACGGGGCCGGTGGCGCCCACCTGGCCAAGGGGCACGGGCTCAGCGGCATCGCCGACCGGGTCCGGGCGGCGGGCGGCACCCTGGAGGTGGACAGCCCGGCCGGCGGGCCGACCCGGATCCACGCCGAACTGCCGAGGTGACCCGGTTCGCCCGGACTCCGGGCCGTCGCGCGCCGGCGTGGCGCGCCCGGCATCCGGGTCGCCGGGCGGGCACGGGGTCCGGGCGTGATAGACACCGGACCCATGCGGGTGGTGATCGCGGACGACGCCGTACTGCTCCGGGAGGGGCTGGTCCGGCTGCTGACCGAGTACGGGCACGAGGTGGTGGCGGCCGTCGGTGACGGTGACGCGCTGGTCGAGGCGGTGGTGACGCACCGGCCCGACGTCTCGGTGGTGGACGTGCGGATGCCGCCGTCACACACCGACGAGGGACTGCGCGCCGCGGTGGAGGCCCGCCGCCGCGTGCCGGGCACGCCGATCCTGGTGCTGTCCCAGTACGTCGAGGTGTCGTACGCCGACGACCTGCTGGACACCGCGGGCGGGGCCGGCGGCGGGATCGGCTACCTGCTCAAGGACCGGGTCGCCGCGATCGACGAGTTCCTGGACGGCCTGGCCCGGGTGGCGGCCGGCGGCACCGTGCTCGACCCGGAGGTGATCAGCCAGTTGCTGGTCCGGCGGCGCCGCGACGACCCGCTGGCGTCGCTGACCCCGCGCGAGCGCGAGGTGCTGGCGCTGATGGCCGAGGGCCGCTCGAACACCGCCATCGCCCGGGCGCTCGTGGTCAGCGACGGCGCGGTCGAGAAGCACGTCCGCAACATCTTCACCAAGCTCGACCTGCCGCCGGACGCGACCACCCACCACCGCCGCGTCCTGGCCGTCCTGGCCCATTTGCGCGCCTGACCGGGCGGGTCAGGCGAGCGTACGGGCCAGTGTCACCGCCTCGGTGAGCGTGTCGGCGGCCGGGTGGCCGCTGCCGCGCAGCCGGTCCGGGTCGGACAGGCCCCCGGTGTAGAGGACGCAGCGGGCGCCGACCGAGGCGGCCGCGTCGGCGTCGTCGAGCGAGTCGCCGATCAGCACCGCCTCGTGCCCGCCCAGCCCCAGCTCGGCCAGGTGCTTCTCCAGCCACTCGGCCTTGCGCCCGCCGCCGACCGTGGCGCGCAGCCCGTCCACCCGGCGGAAGTGCGGGGTCAGCCCGTACGTGTGCACGGTCGGCACCAGCTCGTCGTGGAACCACATGGACAGCAGCGACTGGCTGCCCTCCCAGGACTCGATCGCGGTGGTGGCGTCGGCGGCCAGGGCGCAGGTGGTCAGCCCGGCCCGGTACGCGTCGTGGAAGACCCGGTCGAGCACTCCGAACGCCTCGGCGTCCACGGCCCGGCCGAGCATCTCGGCGTAGTAGTCGGCGATCGGCCGCCGGAACCGCACCCGGTGCTCGGCCGCGGTGACCGCCGGTCCGCCGGCGCTGGCGAAGGCGACGTTCGTGGCCTGGACCACCAGGTCGAGGTCGTCGAGGAGCGTTCCGTTCCAGTCCCACACGAGGTGGCGTCGCATACCCGTCACCCGAGCACCATAGTGCTAGAGCTGCGGCGTGGTCAGATCGCGCAGCAGCCGGTCCTCCTCGACCCGCCAGTAGCCGTGCTCCTTGCCGTCGAGCAGGACCACCGGCAGCCGGTCGCCGTAGTCGCGCTCCATCTCCAGGTCGCCGGTCACGTCCCGCTCCACCCAGCGGTCGCCGGTGACCGCCACCACCCGGTCGAGCGCGGCCTTCGCGTCGTCGCACAGGTGGCAGCCGGGCCGGGTGATCAGGATGAGCCTCGGGTCACTGGACATCGGATACCTCCGTGCGGATCTCGGTCGGCGACGCCGGCGACGGCACCGCGGGCGCCGGGCGCAGCTCGGTCTTGCGTACCTTCCCGATCGCCGAGTACGGCAGGCTGTCGACGAACTCGACGGCGGCCGGGCACTTGAACCGGGCCAGGTTACGTGCGCAGTGTGCGAGCAGATCGTCCGCTGTCACCGGCGGGCCGGCCGCCCGGACCACGTACGCCCGCACAGTCTCGCCGGTCCGCGGGTGCGGCACGCCCAGGACGGCCGACTCGGCCACCCCGGGGTGCGCCTGGAGCACCAGCTCCACCTCGTGCGGGTAGACGTTGAAGCCGTTGACCAGGATCAGCTCGCCGAGCCGGTCGACCAGGAACAGGTCGCCGTCGCCGTCGGCGTAGGCCACGTCGCCGGTGGGCCACCAGCCGTCCGGGTCCGGCCCGCCCCGCCCGTCCGGCCAGTAACCGGAGAACAGGTTCGGGCCGCGTACCACGATCTGCCCGGGGTCGGTGCCCGCCGGCTCGTCGGAGAGGTCCATCTCGTCCTCGTCGGGGGCGTCGGCGGGCACTCCGTCGCGCCACAGCTCGGTGCCGTCGGCCCCGGTCAGGCGCAGCCCGACGCCGGGCAGCGGGCGGCCGATCGAGCCCGGTTTCGGCTCGCCGCCGACGAGCGTCGAGGTGAGCACCGGCGCGGTCTCGGTGAGCCCGTAGCCGACGTGCACCGGGTGCCCGGTCAGCTCGGTGAAGCGTGCGCCGGCCGCGAGCGGCAGCGGCGCCGCACCGCACACCGCGACGCGCACGGAGGCGAGCGCCGCGGCCGGGTCACGCGCCGCCTCGGACCAGGTCAGGAACATCGACGGTACGCCGACGAGCACAGTGACCCGGTGCCGGGCGATGTCGTCCAGCGCACCGGCCGGGCCGGGCGCGTCGACGAGCACACCTGTCGCGCCGTGCCGCACGACGGCGCCGAGCGCGGAGTTCAGCCCGTACGCGTGGAACAGCGGGAGGGCGAGCAGCACGACGTCGTCGGGGCCGACCACCGGCGGTTCGATGCGGTCGACCTGGTCGTGGTTGGCGGCGAGCGCCCGGTGCGACAGCATCGCGCCCTTGGGCCGGCCCTCGGTGCCGGAGGTGTAGAGCAGGACGGCCAGGTCGTCGCCGGAGCGGGCCGGGAACCGGGCCGGCGCGTCGTCGCCGGCGACCGGCGGCGCGGTGTGCACGGCACGCAGCGCGGGCAGCTCGGCGGCGTCCACCCGCCCGGTCACCTCGGGCGCGCCGACCAGCACGGCGGCGCCGGAGTCGGCGAGCACGTGCCGCAGCTCGCGGGCGGTCAGCGTGGGGTTGACCGGTACGGCCACCAGGCCGGCCCGGAGCGCGGCGAGGTACGTGACCACGAAGTCCGGGGTGTTGCCGAACGCGATCGCCACCCGGGGCGGGTGGCCGGTTCCGTCGGCCGGCGGCGCGTCGGCCAGTAGCGCCCGGGCGGTGGCGGTGACCGCGTCGTCCAGCTCGGACCAGCTCAGCGTCCGGTCGCGCCAGTGCAGCGCGGCCCGGCCGCCCCGCTGCGCGGCGGCGTGGCGGAGCCGGTCGGCGAGGTTCGGCGCGGAGCTTTCGGCGGCGTCCTGCACGGTGGCTGAGTCTGGCACAGCCGCGTCCGCCGGGCCATGCCCGAACACCGCGCCGGGTCCGCCGCACGGGACTGCAATTGCCGTACGGTGGGATTCCTAGCCACGGGATGAGGATCTCCACCGATGCCGGGGCGGGCAGCCGTAGGCGACCCGGCCGCACCCCTCCCGCGACACGCCGAGCGAAAAGAAAATCGGCTCCGACCAGGACTTTCCACTGCGAACCAGGTTCCGGCGCGAAAGTCAACCACACACGACGGACAACGGGTCCGCCATGTGTGCGACCTGGCGGGAAATACTTCCGCTCTGTGTAACGGACTTGCCACGCGTGGGTGACGTTGGCCCTATCATCACTCGGGTCGGCTCACCCCATTTGCCGTGAGTCGACACCCCTCAGCCCGAGGAGGCCCCCGTGCCCGTGAGCGCATTGGACCAGCACCTCAAGGGGATCTGCCGCCCGCCGGCATGTCCCGACCCGGCCGTGCCCGACCGGGTGACACCCGGTCCTCCGGCGCGGTCACTGTCCGCTCAGCCTGGGGAGGCGCGGTGACCACCTTCGGTTACGCCGAACGACCGGCCGGCGTCACCGGCCCGGCACAGCGCAACCCGCTCAACGAGCGCGCGGACCCCGGCCCACGAGGCGCCGACGGCCAGCTCGCGGTACGCGGCGACGGGCGGCGGGTACGCAGCCGCGCGCACCACACGAACGAGGCACCGCCCCGCCCCGCGACCCCGGGCGGCAACGCGAAGCCCGCGACCGGCCGCCTGGGCAGCCCGGCCCGCCCGACCATGCCGGCCCAGGCACGGCGCGGCGACGCGGCGACCGGGGCCGAGCCGTCCGCCGCCGAGACCGCGGTCCTGCCGGCGGTGACCACCGGCGACACCGCCGTCCTGCCAGCCGTACCGGCCGCCGCGCCCGCCACCGGCTTCCCCAGCCGCCCCGACCCGTCCGACCCGGCCACCGAGGTGTGGACGCTGGTCGAGCGCGCGCAGGCAGGCGAGTCCGAAGCGTTCGGGCTGATCTACGACCGATACGTGGACACCGTCTTCCGGTTCGTCTACTTCCGGGTCGGCAACCGCCAGCTCGCCGAGGACCTCACCTCCGACACGTTCCTGCGGGCGCTCAAGCGGATCGGCAGCTTCACCTGGCAGGGGCGCGACCTCGGCGCCTGGCTGGTCACCATCGCCCGCAACCTGGTCGCCGACCACTTCAAGTCCGGGCGCTACCGCCTGGAGGTCACCACCGGTGACGTCCTGGACGCCGACCGGGAGGACCGCGGGCCGGAGGGCAGCCCGGAGGCGGCCGTGGTGGAGCACATCACGAACGTCGCCCTGCTGACCGCCGTCAAGCAGCTCAACCCGGAGCAGCAGGAGTGCATCGTGCTGCGGTTCCTCCAGGGCTTCTCGGTGGCCGAGACGGCCCGCGCCATGGGCAAGAACGAGGGCGCCATCAAGGCCCTGCAGTACCGGGCGGTCCGGGCGCTGGCCCGGCTGCTGCCCGACGGCTTCCACTCCTGAGCGGCAGACACACCCGTCCCCTCACCGGCGCACGCGCCGGGCGCTGTCGCGTGCCCGACGCCCCACGCAAGCCGATCACTCCCGGTGATTTCGCCGCCGCCCCAGCCGTAACCGGCGCCCGGCGCGGTCCGTTTCTCCGGGTGCGACCAGTGGTTGTCCCGGCGTCCCCCGGGCCACCCGGTCCGGCGGGTCAGGTCGGCCGTCCCGGTCGGCCCTGGGCCACACGCTGCCACCGGTCGCTGGTGACGACGACGGCCGCCCGGCCGTGACCAGCGAGAGGGGGTGCCGCGGTGGACAGCGACCTCTTCTCCCGTCGGCGAGCCGAGCGCTTCGCGCAACTCCTCGACGAGGCCAACGGCGGACGCCGGCACCACGTCCGGTCCAAGGCGGACGGTGAACTCACCGCACTCGTCGAGGTGAGCCGCCGGCTCACCGCCGAGCGGCCCGGCGTCGAGGTGGACGCCGAGTTCCGCACCGGCCTGCGGGCGATGCTCGTGGCCACCGCCGAACGCGAGGGCGTCGGCGTCCCGGCCAAGACCGGCACCTCCGGGGTACGCGGCGCGCTGCTGCCCGCCATCACCGGCCGCCGGGCGCGGGCCCGGGGCGCGATCCTGGTCGGCGTGGCCGCGGGTGCGGTCGCCCTGTCCGGCATCTCCGCCGCCAGCGAGAACGCGCTGCCCGGTGACGCCCTGTACGGCATGAAGCGCTCCACCGAGCGCGCCCAGCTCGCGCTCGCCAGCTCGGACATCAGCCGTGGGCAGCTCTTCCTCGACTTCGCCCGGACCCGGCTCGACGAGGCCGCCTCGGTCCGCGACGACCGGCTCGGTTTCAGCGCCGTCCTCGACGACATGGACGCGGACACCCGCCAGGGCGTACGCCTGCTGACCACGGTCGCCGCGCAGCGCTCCGACCCGGCGGCGCTGGACGCGGTGGACACGTTCCTGGCCGGCCAGCACCGGGTGGTCAGCGGCCTGCTCGACCGGCCCGACCATGCCGACCGGGACCGCACCCGCCGCTCGCTGGCCCTGCTCGACGCGGCCGGCAAGCGCGCCGACGCGCTCCGCGAGGCGATCGCCTGCGGGCTGCCCGCGCCGCAGGCCAGCGACACGCTCGGGCCCGCTCCGGCCACCTGCCCGGCCGACCGCTGAGCGGCGGACGCGTACCGCGCCACACTTCTCCCGGCGGACACCCGGCCGTCACACGGTGCCGGATACGCTCGACGCGGAGGGCGTACGCGGTCGTCGAGGCAGGGAGGTCGCCGTGGCCGGGAGCCGGAAGGTGACCGTCAGCACCGACGCGCACGGGCACACCGCGGGCTGGTCGGAGACCCCGTCGGCGCCGGCGACCACGGTCACGCCCGACCCCACCGCCGCCGCGTTCTTCGACGTGGACAACACGATGATGCAGGGCGCCTCGATCTACTGGTTCGCCCGCGGGCTGGCCGCCCGGAAGTACTTCACCACCGGAGACCTGGCCCGGTTCGCCTGGCAGCAGGCCCGGTTCCGGCTGCTCGCCACCGAGCACGCGGGCGACATGTCGCAGGCCAGGGAGGCCGCGCTCGCCTTCGTCCAGGGCTGGCGGGTCGACGACATGGAACGCCTCGCCGACGAGATCTTCGACGAGCTGATGGCGCCGCGCATCTGGGCCGGCACCCGTCGCCTGGCCCAGCGTCACCTCGACGCGGGCGAGCGGGTCTGGCTGGTCAGCGCCGCCCCGGTCGAGATCGGCCGGGTGATCGCGGCCCGGCTCGGCCTGACCGGCGCGATCGGCACGGTGGCCGAGGTGGCCGACGGCGCGTACACCGGCCGGCTGGTCGGTGACCTGATGCACGGGCCGGCGAAGGCCGAGGCGGTCACCCAGCTCGCCGCCGTGGAGGGGCTGGACCTGGCCCGCTGCGCGGCCTACAGCGACTCGGCGAACGACCTGCCGATGCTCTGCGCGGTCGGCCGCGCGGTGGCGGTGAACCCCGATCCGGCGCTGCTGCGGCAGGCCCGCGAGCGGGGCTGGGACGTGCGCGACTTCCGCACCGGACGGCGGGCCGTACGCATCGCCGTGCCCTCCACCGCGGCCGCCGGGCTGCTCGCCGGCGCGGTCACGGCCGGCCTGGCGCTGCACCGCCGCCGCCACCGCGACGCCTGAACCGGCTCAGGGGCCGAACGGGTCCGGCCGGCGTTCGAGCAGCTTGTGCAGCGTCTGCTGGATCGTCTCCCGCACCTGGTCGGCGAGGTTGAACACCACGAGCGGGTCGTCCGCCGCGTCGCGCAGGTGCGCGGTCGGGATCGGCGGGCAGAACTCGATCAGCCACTTGCTCGGCAGCGGCACCATGCCCAGCGGCCCCAGCCAGGGGAACGTCGGCGTGACCGGGAAGTACGGCAGTTTGAGCAGCCGGGCCAGCGGCTTGATGTCGGCGAGCATCGGATAGATCTCCTCGCCGCCGACGATCGCCACCGGCACGATCGGCGTACCGGTCCGCAGCGCGGCGGAGACGAACCCGCCCCGCCCGAACCGCTGGAGCTTGTAGCGGTCGGCGTAGAGCTTGCCGACGCCCTTGAAGCCCTCCGGGAACACGCCCACCAGTTCCCCGTTGCCGAGCAGCCGCTCCGCGTCCGGGTTGCACGCGACGGTGCCGCCGGTCTTGCGGGCTATCTCGGAGACGACGGGCATCCGGAACACCAGGTCGGCGCCGAGCAGCCGCAGGTAGCGGTGCGCCGGGTGCCGGTCGTGCAGCGCGGTGGAGAGGATCAGCGCGTCGAGCGCCACGGTGCCGGAGTGGTTGCCCACGACCAGGCCGGCGCCCTCGGCGGGCACGTGCTCGACGCCGGTGACCTCGGTACGGAACCAGTCCCGGTAGAGCAGCCGGACCAGCGGGTGCACGACCGCGTCGGTCAGGTCGGGGTCGAAGCCGAACTCGTCGACCTCGTAGTCACCGGCGAGCCGCCGCCGCAGGAACGCCAGTCCCTGGGCCACCTTGCGGTCCCAGTGGTCCCCCGGCCGGTCGGCCACCGCCGGGCCCGGCGGCGTGTCACCGGCCGGCGCCTCGTCCGCGGGGGCCTGCTGCGCGACCGCCTTCTTGGCGACGGCCTTCTTCGCCACGGCCTTCTTCGCGATCGTCTTCTTCGCCACCGTCTTCTTCGCCGGCTGGTGGGGCATGGCCGAACCCGGAGCGCCCGGCTCGTCGGCGGAGGTGTCCGGCTCGTCCGGCGGTGCGGCCGGGCGGGCGGACGGCGCGGTCACCCGCCGGTGCCCGTTGCGCCGCGCCGGCTCCGCGCCCGGATCCGGCACACCCAGCGGTACGTCGTAACGCGCGTCACGCCGCTCGTCGGGGCTGCTCACGAGCGCTCCCGCACCGACGCGCGGACCTGCCGGATGCTCTCCAGCACCAACTGCTCGGCGGCGGCGAGCTGGTCCCGGGTGACCACGACGCCGCCGTGGTGGGCGCGGATGAAGTCCTCGAACGCGGCGGCGGTCGAGCGGGGCGTGAAGCCGTACTCCCGCTCCAGTCGGCTGGTGTCCACCACCCGACCGTGCACGAAGAGGTCCACCTGGTCCAGGCCGTACCGGCCGATGCCCAGACTGCGGGCGATCGCGGCGACCCCGGCCAGGCCCGGTTCCAGCACCGGCACCGCCACCCGGCCGGCCCGGCGGATCGCCTGCGACAGCGACAGCACTCCCGGCCCGGCGACGTTGTACGTGCCCGGGTGGTCCTCGGCGACCGATCGGTGAAGCACCTCCAGCGCGTCGTCGAAGTGCACGAACTGCAGGCGCGGGTCGCGGCCGAAGACGGTGGGCACCACCGGCTGGGAGAAGTAGCGGGTGAGCGTGGTGTCGGCGGCGTACCCGATGAACGGCGCGAAGCGCAGCACCGTCGCGGTGACGTCGGGCCGGCGGCGGCGGAACCCGCGGACGTACCCCTCGATGTCGAGGATGTCGCGGCCGAAACCGCCGCGCGGCACCTCGCGCGGCTCGGTCTCCTCGGTGAAGACGGCCGGATCGCGGAACGACACCCCGTACGCGGCGGTGGACGAGCGGACCACGAGCTTGCGCAGCCGGGGCGCGCGCTGCGCGGCGGCGAGCAACTGCATGGTGCCGATGACGTTCTGTTCCTTCATCCCCGCCCGGCCGCCCTGCTGCGGGTCGGGGGCGGTGACGAGCGCCAGGTGCACCACCGTGTCGACGTCGAGGTCGAGCAGGAGGCCGCCGAGCGAGTCGAGGTCCAGGCGGATCCGTTCGACGTCGGAGAGCAGGTCGGTCAGCTCGGGGTTGGGTGGTGCCGGGTCGACCCCGATGACGCGCTCGATCCGCTCGTCGGCCGCGAGCCGGGCGGCCACGTGGGCGCCGAGCCAGCGACCGACCCCGGTGACGACGACGACCCCCGGGGCACCGGAGGTGTCACCGGGGGTCATGTCGTGCGCCTAGAGCGGCAGGCGGGATCGAGCCGGGACGTCCACGGCCTGATCACCTGAGCCTCCGAGGGTCGACAGTTTGGCAAGTGGTGCCGGGTGCCGGGCCAGAGCCCGGCCCCGGTCACTTGCCGAGACGGCGACGCTGGACGCGGGTCTTGCGCAGCAGCTTGCGGTGCTTCTTCTTAGCCATGCGCTTGCGGCGCTTCTTGACCACCGAGCCCATACGACAGCCTTTCGATGCAACGTGCGGGGCGGACCGGACGGCACCACCGCAGGTGGTGCCGTGAACCGCTTGCGGACAACGGACCGGACCGGCGTGGTGGGCAGGGCACACCAGAGAGCGGTCACGGTCGTGGCCCAGCCTAACCGGAGTGCGTCAGCAGGACCAACGCGCCCCCGTCGATGCCCCTTTTCGTCGCACTCGGCCGACCGGTGCGGCGAGGCTCAGGCGGACTCCTGGAAGGCGCCCCGGAGGTATTCGTGCACGGCGTGCTCGGGCACCCGGAACGACCGGCCGACCCGTACCGCGGTCAGCTCACCGCTGTGCACGAGGCGGTAGACGGTCATCTTGGAGACCCGCATGACCGTCGCCACCTCGGCGACGGTCAGGAACCTGACATCCGACAGCCGTGCGTCGGACTGCGACCCGGCCATGGCTCACCGACCCATTCCCGTGCCCGGCGCGTGTCACCGGGCAGGTGTTCCCGCCTCGGCGAGCGACGCGCGTGTAACCAGTACGGTAGCGGGACGGCTGTGACCTGCGCGATCCCTTCCACCCTTTGATCATGGCGAGACAGCCGTTCACCCGATGTCCACCAGGGCTTTTTCGCCCGGACGGGTGTCTCGTCCGATCCGGATGCCCGCTGCACCTACTCGGCGCGCAGCGCCACCACCGGGTCGAGCCGTCCGGCCCGCTGCGCCGGCACCACGCCGAAGACGATGCCGACCGCCGCGGAGACGCCGAACGCCAGCGCCAGCGACCACCAGGTGATCGCCGCCGGGATCGGCGAGAACGCGTCCACGAGCAGCGCGGTACCCACGCCCAGCGCCATCCCGGTCAGGCCGCCGACCGAGGTGAGCAGCACCGCCTCCAGCAGGAACTGCACGCCGATGTCGCGGGGACGGGCGCCCACCGCCTTGCGCAGCCCGATCTCGCGGGTCCGCTCGCGTACCGAGACCAGCATGATGTTGGAGACGCCGACGCCGCCGACCAGCAGCGAGATGCCCGCGATGGCGGCCAGCACACCGGTCAGTACGCCCAGGATGTCGCCGAGCACGCCGAGGATCTGCCGCTGCGTGACCGCGCTGAACTCGGTGTCCGGGTGCCGGCGGGACAGCTCCGCCACGATCCGGTCGCCGAGTTCGTCGATCCGCTCCCGATCCGGCGCCTTCACCGCGATGCCGTCGATGCGCTGGGTGCCCCACAGCCGTTGCGCCGCCGTCACCGGTACGTGCACCTCGTCGTCCCGGTCCACGCCGAGGCTCTGCCCGAGCGGGGCGAAGACGCCGATCACCCGGAACCGCACGCCGGCCAGCGTGACCTGCTGGCCGAGCGGGTCGCGGTCGGGAAAGAGCGCCCGGGCCACCGAGTCGCCGAGCACCGCCACCCGGCGGCTGGTGTCCACCTCCGCCCCGGTGAGGTAGCGGCCCCGCGACAGCGACCGGGTGAACACCGACGGGGTGGTCTCCAGGACTCCCTGCACGGTGGTGAAGTCGGACCGGTTGCCGGCTCGCGCGGTCGCGCCGGAGGCCACAGTGACGGCGACCCGGCCGGGGTCGCCGACCACCCGGGAGACCGCGTCCGCGTCGCTGAGGTCCAGCGGCGAGACCACCGGTGCGTTACCCACCTCGATCCGGCCCGGCACCACCAGCAGCAGGTTCGAGCCGAGCCCTTCGACCTGCTGCTCGACCTGCTGTTTCGTGCCGGTGCCGATGGCCACCAGGATCACCACCGAGGCCACCCCGATGATCACCCCGAGCATGGTCAGCAGGCTGCGCATCCGGTTGGCCCGCAGCGCGTCCGACGCCACCCGCCACGCCTCGGCCAGCCTCATCCGGCGTTCCCGCCGTCGTGCGGGAGGCGGCCCTCGACCCGAGGTCGCTCCTCGGCCCGCGGAAGGCGCCCGGTGGCCCTGGTGGCGCCACCGGGGCCACCGGGCGGGTGCCCCGGGCCGCTTCCGGACGCGGACCGGGGCTCCGCGCTGGGAGCGGGGTCCAGTGTCGCAGGTACGCCGGAGCCGTCCGACGGCGGTCGATCATGAAGGGTGTCGGACCGGATCAACCCGTCCCGTACCGCGATGCGCCGGTGTGCCCGAGCGGCCACCTCCTGGTCGTGGGTCACCATCACCAGCGCCACCCCGGACTCGGCGTTCAGCCGCTCCAGCAGCTCCAGCACCGCCTCGCCGGTGGCGGTGTCCAGGTTGCCGGTCGGCTCGTCGGCGAGCAGCACCGCCGGTTCGGTGACCAGCGCCCGGGCGATCGCCACCCGCTGCTGCTCGCCGCCGGAGAGCTGGTTGGGCCGGTGGTGCAACCGGTGGCCGAGCCCGACCCGGCCCAGCATCGCCGCCGCCCGCTCCCGCCGCTGCCGCGCCCCGACACCCCGGTAGACCAGCGGCAACGCCACATTGTCCACAGCCGACGTACGGGCCAGCAGGTGGAACGCCTGGAACACGAAGCCGATCGTCTCGTTGCGCAGCGTCGCCAGCTCCGGCGCGGTGAGCGTGGTCACGTCCCGCCCGCCGATCACCAGCCGGCCGCCGCTGGGCCGGTCCAGCCCGCCGAGCAGGTGCATCAGCGTCGACTTGCCCGAGCCGGACGGGCCGATCACCGCCACGTACTCGCCCTGGCCGATGGTCAGCGACACCCCGCGCAGCGCGGACACCGACACCCCGTCCAGCTCGTACGTGCGCCAGACGTCGACCGCCTCGATCGCCGGTACGGTCACGGCAGTTCCTGGCCGTCGCGCACCTGGTCGGCGCCGCGCACCACGACCCGGTCACCGGCCCGTACGCCGTCGACGATCTGCACCAGGTCCTGCCCCTGCACGCCGACGGTCACCGGCACCCGGTCGGCCCGGCCGTCGCGCAGCACCCAGACGGCGTCCCGCCCGTCGGCGGAGAACACCGCCGACGCCGGCACCGCCACCGCGTCGGTGGCCTCCCGCACCCGCAGGCGTACCACCGCGTTCATGCCCGGCCGGGGCGCCGGGGCGGCCTCGGCCTCACCGAGGCGTCCGGCACCGAGGTCGAGCCGGACCCGGTAGGTGACGCCGCCCCGGGCCGAACTGGTGGGCAGCACGTCGACCGAGCGCACCGTCGCGTCGTACGTCGCGCCGGTCACCGCGTCCAGCTCGACCGACGCGGGCACCCCGGCCCGGACCAGCAGCACGTCGGTCTCGTCCACCTCGGCGAGCAGGCCGAGCCGGCCGATGTCCACGACGGTGAACACCGGCGTGCCGGCGGTGACCCGGCCACCGGCTGGGATCGCGTCGTCCACCCCGGGCGGCGGGCCGCCCTGCCCGCCCGTGCCGAGCGCCGACGGGTCGAGGCCGGGCACCGCCGCGCCACCTGCCGCACCGAGCAGCCCGGCCAGGTCGGCCGGCGCCGCCCGGGTGCCGCCCGGCTGCACCACACCGGCGATCGGCGCGCGCAACGTCAGCGCGTCCACAGTCGCCTTCGCCAGGTCGTACGCCTGCTGGGCCTGGAGTCGTTGCGCGGCCGACAGCGCGCCGAGGGCGCTGTTCAGGCCGGCCACGCCGCGCTGCACCTGAGCGACCGCCCGGTCGGCGGCGCGGGCGGCCGACTCGTACTGCCGCTGCGCCGACTGGACCTGGAGCAGCAGCGCGGCGCGTACCTGCGGGTCGCCGACCTTGCCGGCGGCGGCGCGGGCGGCGGCGAACGCCTCGTCGGCGGCCCGGTCGGTGCCGCGCCGGCTGCCGCCCAGGTCGCCCGTGCCGGCGCCCCGCCCGGCCCGCTTCGCCGCACGCAGCGCGTCCCGCGCCTTCGCCAGGCGGTCCCGGGCCGACGGTGAGTCGATCACCGCGAGAACCTGGCCCCGGCTCACCCGCTGTCCCGGCTGGACCCGCAGGCGGGCCAGCGTGCCGTCGGCGGGTGCGGTGAGCGTGGCCGCGGCCCGCGCGGTGACGGTGGCCGGGGCGTCGATCACCTCGCTGACCGGCGCGCGGCCCACCTCGGCGACGGTGACCGCCGGGGCGTCGTCGCCGCAGGACGCGGCGGTCGTGCCGGTCAGCGCGACGACGGCGAGCACTGCGGTGACGAGACGGGGGCGGCGGGCCGCGGGCAGCCGCGGCGAGGGAGTGCGGGCCACCCGGCCCATGCTACGACCCGTCGACAGGCGTCGAGGTGTCAGCCGACGACGGCCCGGACGTAGCCGACGCAGTCGTCGTGCAGCATCGACCACGGGTCGCCGAACACCTCGTCGGCGGCCTGCTCCGGGGTCCGGCCCTGGTGCACCACGGCCCGGTAGAAGTCCAGCATCCGCTGCTCGCCGTACCTGTCGACCAGATGGCGTACGGCCAGATAGCCCACGCCGTACGCGCCGCCGACCCGGTCGTCGCTCGCGTCGTCGGCGGGCGCCACCGCGTCCAGCCGCCCGGACCACCCGCCGCGCAGCAGGTTCCGCACCTCGGACAGGCCGTCGTAGCGGTGCACGGGCTGCCCGTCGGCCCCGGCGTACTCGGCCAGCCCTTCCACCAGCCACCAGTCCGCGCGGTCGGCGTAGCCCCGGTCGGGCAGCGAGGCGGCGTGGGTCAGCTCGTGCCGAAGCAGGTCGTCGAGGCCGGCCGGGGTGACGATCTGGGCGTTGAGCACGACGTCGTGGCGTCCACCCCCGACACCCACCGCGTAACCGGCTGTCCACTTCGGCCGCCCGCCGCCGTACCAGCGCTGCCACTCGCCCTTCCCGGCGTAGTAGACGAGGTACCGGTCCGGCGGCCGGCCGCCGATCGCGTACCGGTCCGCGGCCCGGGCTGCGGTCTCGGCCTGGGCGAGCAGGCCGGGCAGCTTGCGCCGCTGGGCCGGCGTGGTGGCCACAACCACCCGCTTGCCGACCGCCACCGCCAGGTCGTTCGCCTGCCACGGCCGTACACCGGCCGGGTCCGCCCCGGACGGTTCCAGCGCGGTCAGCCGGGGTTCCGTCCCCGCCAGCCGCCAGCGCGCGCCCAGCTCCACGGTGCTCGGCGCGCAGTCCGGCACCACGAAGCAGTAGCCGACGGTCACCACGAACCGCCACTCCCCCGGCCGCCCGTCGACCGCCTCCGGCACCCCGTCGGCCGCCGGCCGCCAGGTGGTGACCCGCAGCGCCCGCAGCGCCGCGTACCGGCGGCCCAGCGCCGGCCGGGCCGCCGGCTCGGCGATCGCGAGGAAGCCGGCCCGGTCGGCGCCGACGAGCGCGGCGGCCTGCCGGTCCAGCAGCGCGAGCATCCGCTCGCCGAGCCGCCGCTGCGCCGCCGTGCCCGGGTCGTCCTTCGCGGCCGACCGCCCGGCCGCATCAGGTGCCGACTGCCGCAGGAGTACGCCGGGCACCGCGCCCGCCACCAGGCCGAGCGCCAGACCGAGCACGGTCCAGAGCGGCCACCGCCGCCGTGTCCGCACCGCCCGCGTCTGCTCGCCCACGTGCGCCAGGGGTACGGGGCACGGCGCAGGTACCGCGACGGGGTGCGGCGACTGACTCGTGCCCGCGACCGGGGACGCGACGGGGTGTGACGGCAGGCCAGTGTCCGCCTCGATCGCCCCGGCCGGGCGGGAGGGTGGGCCCGCGTCCGCCTCGATCGTCCCGGCCGGGCGCGGGGGCGGGCTGGCGTCCGCTGCCGGGTCGCCGGGATCGGGCGCGCTGTCGGCGTTCTCGCTCGACACGGGCGCGGGTTCGCCCTCGCCCGCCGGAGCGGCGACGGCGGGCCGGGGTGCGGCGTCGGCGCGGTCCGCCGACGGCGGTTCTGCGTCGGCGGCGTCCACGTCGGCGACGGGGACGGGGCCCGGGGTGGTGCTGTCGGTGGAACGAGGCTCGTCGCCGTCCGTCGTCCGGCCGGGAGGCTGCTCGTCGCCGTCGGTCACGGGCGAAGGGTACGACCAATCGGGCGTTCCGGGAAAGAGTCCCGTCACTGTTCCGCCGCGCTCCGAGATCTTGGTAGGAAAGTGCCCCCGGAGGGGCCGAATCCTTCCAAGATCTCTCAGATCGGGGCGCCGAGGGCCAGTTCCAGCAGGAAGATCACGCCGAGCAGCAGCGCCTTCATCGGTTCTCCCAGGAGCGGTAGGCACGGTCCAGGCCGGCGACGAGTTCGCCGAAGGAACGGTCGGTGTCGCGGGGCAGCCCGAACCCGCCCGCCGCCTCCAGCGCGACGAAGCCGTGCACGGCGGCCCGGAACATCCGGATGGCGTCGGTCGCGGCGTCGCCGTCGAGGCCGTACCCGAGCAGGATCGCCCGGACCGCGCCGACCGCGCGTTCTCCGGCGGCCAGGTGTTCGGGGTCGGCCGGGTCGGGCGCCCGCTGGGCGGCCGGGTAGCGGCCGGGGTGCTGCCGCGCGTACGCCCGGTAGGCGGCGGCGACGGCGCGCAACGCGTCGCCACCGGAGCGACCCGCGGCGGCGGTGGTGAGCACGTCGGCGATCTCGGCGGTGGCGAGCACGGCGAGCTTCTGGTGCAGCGCGTCCACGCCCCGGACGTGCTTGTAGAGGCTCGGCAGCGCGACGCCGAGCCGGGCGGCGAGCGCGGCCAGGGTCAGCCGGTCGTAGCCGGCCTCGTCGGCGAGCGCGGCGGCCTCCCGCACGACAGTCGCCGGGGTCAGACCGGCCCTAGGCATGTGCGGTCACCGCCAGGAACTCGACCAGGTCGGCGGCGGTGGCGTCGGGCCGGTCGGCGTGCGGGTAGTGCCCGGAGTCGGCGATCATGCGGGCCTCGGCGACGGCGAACAGTCGCCGCGCGGCCCGTGCCTCGGCGCCCGGGTCGGGGAAGTCCGGATCCTTCGTGCCCATCAGCACCAGCACCGGCCGGCGTACCTCGGGCGCCCGCGCGGTCCAGTGCGGGCCGACCGGCGCGATCACGCCGCGCACCGCGGCCATCCGGCCGCGCAGCTTGGCGACCAGCTCCTTGCGGTACACGGCGTCGTCCGCCGGGCGCCCGCACGGGAACAGCGTGCGGTGGAACAGCCCGAACAGCCGGGGACTACGGAGTACGGCTGCTTGCGCGACCCGCATCAGCGGGTTCGGCTTCGGGGTCCCGACGAACGGGCTGACCTGCACGATGCCGCTCACCAGCTCGGGCGCCTCGGCGGCGGCGAAGACCACCGCGGCGGCGCTGGACGAACTGCCGACCAGGGTGGCCGGCCCGCCGCCGAGCGCCCGCACCACGGCGAGCAGGTCGCCGCCGACCTGCTCGGGGGCGTACGTGGGCCAGTGCGGGCTGGAGTCGCCGTGCCCGCGTACGTCGGCCGAGGCGACCCGGTAACCGGCCGCGACCAGCCGGGGCGTCAGGTGCCGGAAGGCGGCCCGGTTCTCCCCCATGCCGTGCGAGAGGACCACGAGCGGCCCCGATCCGTGCACCTCGTACGCGATCGTGCCGCCGTCCCGCGCCACCTGGCTAACTGTCATAGCCATAAAGCTAATGTCATTAGCCAAGCCCGTCAAGCTTGACCTCAACCCGGGGTGAGGTCGCACGATCCCGGGCATGCCGATCACCGCCGACACCCACGTACGCCTCGCCCGCCCGAGCCGCGACCTCGCCGCCGCCGAACGGTTCTGGACGCAAGGGCTGGGCCTGGACGTGCTCTACCGGAGCGAGGGCGGTCACGCGGACGAGCACGATCTGGTGATGCTCGGCCTGCCCGGGGCCGGCTGGCACCTGGAGCTGGTCGGCGGCCCGACGCTCGCGGTCGAGCCGCGTCCCACCGGGGAGGACCTGTTCGTGCTCTACCTCGACGGCCCGGCCGACGACGAACTGGTCCCGAGACTGGAACGGGCCGGCGGGACCAGGGTCTCCGCCGGCCCGTACTGGGACAGGTGGGGTGTCACGTTCACCGACCCGGACGGCTACCGCCTCGTGCTGTGCACCCGGGCCTGGTCGAACGACTGACTCACTTCTTCGACAGCACCGCGCGGCCGAAGAACGCCAGGTTGGCCGGGCGCTCCGCGAGCCGGCGCATCAGGTACCCGTACCACTGGTCGCCGTAGGGGACGTACGTCCGCACCGTGTAGCCCTCGCCGACCAGGCGCTGCTGCTCCTCCGGGCGGATGCCGTAGAGCATCTGGAACTCGAACCGGCCCGGGTCGCGGTCGAACCAGCGCGCCCGGTCCTCGCCGATCGCGATCAGCCGCGGGTCGTGCGTGGCGAGCATCGGGTAGCCGTCGCCGGACATCAGCACGTTCATGCAGCGCACGTACGACTTGTCCACCTCGCGGGCGGACTGGTACGCCACCGACTCCGGCTCCTTGTACGCGCCCTTGCACAGCCGCACCCGCGACCCGGCGGAGGCCAGCTCCCGGCAGTCCGACTCGGTCCGCCGCAGGTACGCCTGGAGCACCGCGCCCGTACCCGGGTGGTCCTTGCGCAGCTTCGCCAGGATGTCCAGCGTCGAGTCGGTGGTGGTGTGGTCCTCCATGTCCAGCGTGACGGTGGTGCCCGCCGCGTCGGCCGCCGCGCAGATCGCCCGCGCGTTGTCGTACGCGAGCTGCTCGTCGAACATCTGGCCCAGCGCGGACAGCTTCACGCTGACCTCGGCGGCCGGGGTGAGCCCGGCGGCGGCGAGGCGGCTCAGCAGCGTGAGGTACTCGTCCCGGGTGGCGTTCGCCTGCTCCGGGGTGGTGGTGTCCTCGCCCAGGTAGTCGAGGGTGACCGCTTGGCCGTCGGCGACCAGCTCGCGGGTGGCGCGCAGCGCGTCGTCGGTGGCGGCGCCGGCGACGAACCGGCGGACGACGTCCCGGGTGAACGGGGCCGTCGCGACGAGCCGCTCCACCTGGGATGACCGGGAGGCGGCGAGGATGACGGAACGGAGCATGAGCCGAGCGTAACGCTCACCGCCGGGCCCCCGCCGGGTGCGTCCGAGGCCCGCTTCCTCCCACCCCCGGCCCGGGCCGGGCACCCCCGGCTGGCGGGGATCGGCTACAACGTTCACGTGGATCGACGACACCCCCGGCGCCGGCTCCGCTCGGCCTCCGTGCAGCTCGGCGCGCTGACCGCGCTGGCCCTCGCGCTCTCCGGCTGCAACAACGGTTACGACGACGACGATGACGACTGCGCGCTCGGGCCGGCCGGCGGGGGCGGCGACACCGTCGCGGTCGCCCTGCGCGTCCCGGCGCCGGCCACCACCGCGCGCGGCGAGCCCGCCCCGGCCGCCGCGCTGCCCGAGCGCGGCGGCTTCGGCACCCACCTCGCCTCCTGCGGCGGCTGACGTGCGCCGCGAGGCGAGCACGCCGCGCCCCGGCTGGGACGAGACCATCCGGGCCCAGGGCCTGGTGTACGTCGACACCGAGCTGCCCGACGGCGAGATCATGTCGTACTGGGACGAGACGGCGGCGTACTCGTTCACGCTCGACGAGGTGCTCCGGCTGGAGGAGGCGACGGAGGAGCTGCACCGGATGTCGGTGGCCGCCGCCGAGCACGTGGTGGCCCGCCGCCGGTACGCCGAGTTCGGCATCCCCGAGTGGGCCGCCGAGGCGGTCGCCCGCTCGCTGCGGGAGTCCCCGCCGACGCTCTACGGCCGGTTCGACCTCTGGTACGACGGCAGCGGTCCGCCGAAGATGCTGGAGTACAACGCCGACACCCCGACCGCGCTGGTCGAGGCGAGCATCGTGCAGTGGTACTGGCTGGAGCACACCCACCCGGACGCGGACCAGTGGAACAGCCTGCACGAACGGCTGGTCGGCGCCTGGGCCAAGATCGGCGCCGGGCTGCACGAGCCGCGGGCGCACGTGCTCTGGTCCTCCGAGGAGGAGTCGGGCGAGGACGAGATCACCGCCGGTTATCTGGCCGAGACGGCCCGCCAGGCCGGGCTGGACGTGACGCTCATGCCGATCCAGCGGGTCGGCTGGGACGGGCGGCGCTTCGTCGACGCCAACGACCGGCCGATCACCACCTGCTTCAAGCTCTACCCCTGGGAGTGGATGCTGGCCGAGCCGTACGGGCGGCCGGCGCTGGACCCGGGCACGCCCACCACCTGGATCGAACCGGCCTGGAAGCTGCTGCTGTCGAACAAGGCGCTGCTGGCGGTGCTCTGGGAGCTGTACCCGGGGCACGACTACCTGCTGCCCGCGTACCTGGACTCGCCGCGCGGCATGACCGGGTACGTGGCCAAGCCGCTGCTCGGCCGGGAGGGCGGCTCGGTACGCATCGTGACCGGCGACACGGAGATCACCAACCCGGGGATCTACGGCGACGAGGGCTTCTGCTTCCAGGAGTTCCGGGCGTTGCCCGAGTTCGAGGGCAACCGGACGGTGCTCGGGAGCTGGATCGTGGACGGCGAGTCGGCCGGCGTCGGCGTACGCGAGAGCGAGAGCCTCATCACTGACGGTTACGCGCGGTTCCTGCCCCACTACATCGACGCACCGCGTGTGCTCTGAGTCGTCTACCGTTGGTGTCGTGAACTTCGACGCGTACGCCCGGACCGGGGTCGAGCTCGTCAACGCCCGGCTGGACGACCTGGACGGCCTGCGGGCCGTCTTCTCGGACGAGCAGGGCTGGATGCGCGACGAGGTCGCGGAACGAGACCTGGCGATCTTCCGGCGGGCGCAGAAGCGCCTCCGGGACGTCTTCGAGTACGGCACCTCGGGCCGGGACGCCGACGCGGTCGCCGAACTGAACGCGCTGCTGGAGGCGTTCCCGGTGCAGCCGCGCATCTCCGGGCACGACTCCTCCGACTGGCACATGCACGTGACCAGCCGGGGCGCGTCGGTCTCCTCGGAATACCTGGCCGGCGCGGTCTGGGGCCTGTCGGTGTGGCTCTGCGAGTACGGCAGCGCCCGCTTCGGGGTCTGCGCCGACGACCGCTGCGGCAACGTCTACCTGGACACCTCGTCCAACTGCTGCCGGCGGTTCTGCTCCGAGCGCTGCGCCACCCGCTCCCACGTGGCAGCGCATCGGGCCCGCAAGCGGGCCGCGGTCGGCGAGCAGGCCGTCCCGGCGCAGCCGCTGTCCCCGGTGAGCTGACCTCCGGCGCTCCGGCCGCCCGTGCGCGGGCGGCCGGAGCGGCTCGTCCCGGTCAGACGTCGACCGGCGACGGCGCGGTCAGGTTGGCCCGGGCGAACTCCAGCGACTCCCGCAGGTCCGCCTCGCGGACCGCGCGACTCTTCGCGCCCCGGGTGGTCACCTCCACCGCGACCGAGCCGGTGAACCCCCGACCGGCCAGCGAGCGGAGCATCTCCGCGCAGGGCTGACCACCGCGACCGGGCACCAGGTGCTCGTCGCGCCCCTCGCCGGTGCCGTCGCCCAGGTGCACGTGCGCCAGCCCGGAACCCATCCGGTCGGCCATCGCCGTCGCGTCGGTGTGCGAGGCCGCGCAGTGCGACAGGTCCAGCGTGTACGAGGCGTACCCGATCTCGGTCGGATCCCAGCCCGGCGCGTACGGGACGAACTGTCGTCCGGCCATCCGCACCGGATACATGTTCTCCACGCCGAAGCGCACGCCGCCGAACTGCCCGGCGATGGTGTCGAGCCCGTCGGCGAAGGTGCGCGCGTAGTCGCGCTGCCAGGTGAACGGCGGGTGCACCACGACGGTCGGCGCCTCCAGCGTCTCGGCCAGCTCGGCGGCCTTGCGCAGCCGCTCCCACGGGTCGGGGCTCCACACCCGCTGGGTGACCAGCAGGCAGGGGGCGTGCACCGACAGCACCGGGACGCCGTAGTGCTCGGCGAGGCCGCGCAGCGCGCCCGCGTCCTGGCTGACCGGATCGGTCCAGACCATCACCTCGATGCCGTCGTAGCCGAGCTCTGCGGCGAGCTGGAACGCCGCCGCGGTCCGTTCGGGAAAGACCGAGGACGTGGACAGGAGCACCGGAACGCGGTAAGTCACGCCTCCGAGGGTAGCCCCAACCGCCAGCAGGCATCGGGACGAGCAACCGCAAAGTAACCCAGAGCGCTCGTACGGTCACATCGGCGCGAGCTGATCCAGCCGGCGCAGGATGACGCCCTCCCGCAGCGCCCACGGGCAGATGTCCACGCAGTCCACGTCGAGGCGGCGCATCACCGCCTCGGCCACCACCGCGCCCGCGAGGAGCTGGTGCGCCCGCTGCGCGCTCACCCCCTCCAGCTCGGGCAACTGGGCCGGCGGGATGTGCCTGATGAACCCGAGCACCTGCCGCAACCCGGTACGGGTCAGGCTGCGCCGCGCCCACAGACCCGCGCCGGAGGGCGCGGCGCCGGCCAGCCGGGCCAGCGTGCGGAACGTCTTCGAGGTGGCGACCGGACGCTCCCAGCCCACCGCTGCCAACTGCTCCGCCACCGGGTCGAGCTGCGCGTCCACGTACGCCCGCAGTTCCTCCACGGCCTCGGCCGACGGCGGCGCCGTGCCGGCCGGATCGACGGCGAGCCGCTCCCGGCTGAGCCGCCCCGCGCCGAGCGGCAGCGAGATCGCCACGTCCGGATGCTCGTCGATCCCCGCGGCCAGCTCCAGCGAGCCGCCACCGATGTCCATCGCCAGCAGCCGGCCGGCGGACCAGCCGAACCACCGCCGCACCGCCAGGAACGTCATCCGCGCCTCGTCCGCGCCGGAGAGCACCTCCAGGCGTACGCCCGTCTCGTCGCGGACGCGAGCCAGCACGTCGGCGGCGTTCGTGGCGTCGCGGACCGCGCTCGTGGCGAACGCCAGCAGATCCTCGGCGCCCAGCCCGTCAGCCGCCGCCCGGGCCATGCCGACCGCCTTGACCAGGCCGTCCGCGCCGCCGTCGGTGAGCGCGCCGTCCGGCCCGATCTGCTCGGCCAGCCGCAGCACCACCTTCTCCGAGTGCGCCGGCCAGGGATGCGCACCGTGGTGGGCGTCGACCACCAGCAGGTGCACCGTGTTGGAACCGACGTCGAGGACACCCAGTCGCATGGAGAAGACCCTAGGGCCAACACGTTTCGTCGGCTCGGCGGACGGGCGGGGTCACCGCGCGTACGCTGGTCCGAGTGACAGGGCAGATCGAGCTTCACGTGCTGGTGGACGACCCCGAGGACCCCCGCAGCCGCGAGGTCGGGCTGGACTTCCCACGGGAGTGGATCGAGTTCGTCGACCCGGCCGACGCGCAGCACGTCGTCCGCGCCGACCTGACCTGGCTGCTGTCCCGCTGGACGTGCATCTTCGGCCAGGGCTGCCACGGCATCATCGCCGGCCGCGCCGCCGACGGGTGCTGCTCGCACGGCGCGTTCTTCACCGACTCCGACGACGAGAAGCGGGTCCGGGCCGCGGTCAAGCGGCTGACGCCGGAGACGTGGCAGCACTTCCGGCGCGGGTTCAAGAACTGGACCGAGAACGACACGGTCGACGGCAAGACCCCGGCCCGGCGTACGGCCACCCGCGACGTCGACGCCCCGTGCGTGTTCCTCAACGACGCCGACTTCCCGGGCGGGGGCGGCTGCGCGCTGCACGCCCAGGCGCTGCGCGACGGGGTGCACCCGCTGGAGTACAAGCCGGACGTCTGCTGGCAGTTGCCGGTACGCCGCGACCAGGATTGGCACAAGCGGCCGGACAACACGAAGGTGCTGATCTCCACGCTCGCCGAGTTCGACAGGCGCGGCTGGGGCGCCGGTGGGCACGACCTCGACTGGTGGTGCACGTCCTCCACCGACGCGCACGTCGGCGCCGAGCCGATGTACGTCTCGTACGGCCCGGAGCTGACCGCGCTGATCGGCGCGCCCGCGTACGCGAAGCTGGCCGAACTCTGCGCCGCCCGGCAGCGCCAGGGTCAGGTCGCCCCGCACCCGGCAAGCGAGTGAAGGCCGGCACCCGTATCGGGTGCCGGCCTTCAGCTCTTGTCTTGCGTGTTGGTCTTACTTGTTCCAGTGCTCGGCTACCAGGTCGGCGGCCTGCTGTTCCCACTGGGCGTAGTGGTCCGGGTAGGCGGACACCTGGACGGTCTGGGCGGCCTTGGTCAGCGGCATGTCCTGCCAGCCGTCAACCTGCTTCAGACCCTTCAGGAACGCCATGGTGGAGTACTCGGGGTCGGTGATCTGCTCCACCGTGCCCCACCCGCTGGACGGGCGCTGCTGGAACAGGCCCTGCGAGTCGTGGTCGTTACGGTCACCGAGGTGGCCCAGGTTCTCCAGCTTCGACTCCTGCAACGCGGTGGCGATCGCCACGACCGCGGCACGCTCGTCCATGCCGGCCTTCTTCGTCGCGGCGATGATCGCCTTCACATTCGCGATCTGCTCGTCGTTCAGATCGATACGCGACTGCGCGCCCTGCACGCCGTGCGGGATCAGCTTGTCACCCTGCACGCTCACACTCACCGGCTTAGCCGCGTGGGTGGTCTCCGCGGCGTGGGCGGCGACCGGACCGGCGAACACACCACCGGTGAAAGCCAGACCAGCGATACCCAGGATGCTCTTACGCAGAATCGTGTTCATCAGAAATGCTCCATTCGGGGGTCGACGCACCCGGGGGCGGATGCGCGGGCACCGTCAGGCGCTCAAAGTCTTGGGGGGTCCGGCTGCTCGCGGGGCACCCGGGGGGTGCGTCGTCGCGGCGCCGGAAGCATGTCCAACGACCCGCCACCCGCCACCATTCCCGAGGCGGTGCACGCCGCCGGGAGCAGCGCGGGGTTCACGTCGCCGGAACCATGTTCAACGACCGGCGGCCCGCGATGATTCCCACAGGCAGCGCGACCCCGGTTCCGGGGGCTCGGCTGGTGCTCGGTCGTTCACCCGGTTACAACGCCACCCACCCACCAGCCATTCCGCCGCCAGAGTGCCGCCCACCACCCCCGAACCGGACACCCACCCACACAGCCCGGCACTACCGATGTCCCGACCTCGGGGGCGTCCCTCGGAACCGGACAGCCTCACCCACACGGGCCGCCACCAATCGACTCTCCGCAACGCGATGCGCCCCGCACCCTCCCACCAGCACCGCTGCGCCCGTAGCACCGCCCGTACCACTGCACTGCGCGGGCAGTCCGCCCACTCCCGCACGGTCGATCATGAGGTTAGCGGCGACAAAACGGACACCAGGCGCCGTCAACCTCATGATCGACACGACCCGACCCACCCCGGGCAGGACTGGCCCGGGGCGGGGGGCGCAGCGCCGTGGATCACCCACGCGATCTTGCAGCTTGAGCCCTCCGGGTGTCCCATTCGCGCGGTTTATGGGGCACCGAAGTGCAAGATCGGCGAGGGAGGGAGGGAGGGAGGGAGGGAGGGAGGGAGGGATCTGGGGTTGCTCCTGCCCGAAGGGCGGCGGATCTGCGCACCACCCGCCGCGGTGATCAAGGAGTTTGCGGCCAGCGGGAGGCGCGAGGAGTCCGCAAACTCCTTGATCAACCGGGTTGGGCGGAGCCTGGAGGGGCGCAGCCGGAGCGGACAGGTCCAGGGCACGGGGCAGGTCGGGTGGCCGGAGGGCTGGGCCGGCCAGGGCGAGGCCAAGATCCGACGCCCGACTCGGCGAGCTTGGAGTTGTGGCACCTCGCAAAGTGCCCAAAACGGGCATGCAGTGACGCCACAACTCCATGATCGGCGAGGCGGGGCAGCGGAGGGCGGGCCGAGGCGGCGCGGAGGGGGATCAGGGCTCGAACTTGTAGCCCAAGCCCCGGACCGTGACGATGTAGCGCGGTGCGGACGGCTCCGGCTCGATCTTGGAGCGCAGCCGCTTCACGTGCACGTCGAGCGTCTTGGTGTCGCCCACGTAGTCGGCGCCCCAGACCCGGTCGATCAACTGACCCCGGGTGAGCACCCGACCGGCGTTGCGCAGCAGCAGCTCCAGCAGCTCGAACTCCTTGAGCGGGAGCTGCACCCCGGCGCCGCCGACGGTCACCACGTGCCGTTCGATGTCCATGCGGACCGGGCCGGCCGCGAGCGTCGGCGCGCCCGTCTCGTTCGACTCGGCGCTCTGCCGGCGCAGCACCGCCCGGATCCGGGCGACCAGTTCGCGCGGCGAGTACGGCTTGGTCACGTAGTCGTCGGCGCCGATCTCCAGGCCGACCACCTTGTCGATCTCGCTGTCCCGCGCGGTGACCATGATGATCGGCACGTGCGAGCGCTGGCGGAGCTGCCGGCAGACCTCGGTGCCGGACATCTCCGGCAGCATCAGGTCGAGCAGCACGATGTCGGCGCCGGTCCGGTCGAACTCGGTGAGGGCGGCGGGGCCCGTCGCGGCGACGGAGACCTCGAACCCCTCCTTGCGGAGCATGTAGGACAGGGCGTCGGAGAACGACTCCTCGTCCTCGACCACCAGTACGCGGCTCAACGGGTGTTTCCTTTCCTGTGGTCAGACCTGCCGGAGCTCGGCCGGGCCGGCCTCGATCCCAGCGGAGGCGAGTGTCGTCTCCAGGTCGTCCGGGGGGCGTGCGGGCAGCCGGAGGGTGAACGTCGACCCCCCACCAAGAGTGCTCGACACTTCCACCCGGCCGCCATGGTTGCTGGCGATGTGTTTGACGATGGCCAGGCCCAGGCCGGTGCCGCCGGTCGCCCGGGAGCGGGCCTGGTCGGCCCGGTAGAAACGCTCGAAGATCCGGTCGACCTCGTTCGGGGCGATGCCGATGCCCTGGTCGGCCACGGCGATCTCGACGTGTTCCTCGGTGCCGGTGACTGTCACCCCGACCGTGGTGTCCTCGCCGGAGTAGGTGATCGCGTTCTCCACCAGGTTCGCCACCGCGGTGGCGAGTTGGCTGTCGCTGCCGTACACGGTCAGGCCCCGCTGCCCGTCGACGGCGATCTCCACCCGGCGGGCGGCGGCGGCGGTGCGGGTCCGGTCGACGACCTCGGCGAGCACCCAGTCCACCGAGACCGGCTCGGGGGCGGGCTGCGGTTCGGCGCCCTGGAGGCGGGTCAGTTCCAGCAGCTCCTGCACCAGGCGGCCGAGCCGGGTGGACTCGTGCTGGATCCGCTCGGCGAACCGCCGCGCCGCGACCAGATCCTCGGACAGGTCGGGCGCGCCGCCGGCGGCCGGCTCGGTGGCGTCGACGAGCGCCTCGGCGAGCAGTTGCAGCGCGCCGATCGGCGTCTTCAGCTCGTGGCTGACGTTGGCGACGAAGTCCCGGCGTACCCGCGCGAGACGGTGCGACTCGGTGACGTCGACCGCCTCGATCGAGATGTAGCCGGAGCCCAGTCCCATCGCCCGCAGGTGCACACCGAGCGGGTTGTCCCCGCCGCCGTCGCGGCCCCGCGGCAGGTCCAGCTCGATCTCGCGCCGCACGCCCGTGCGGCGGACCTGCCCGGCGAGGGTACGGATCAACGGGTGCGCCGCGATCGACCCCGGCGTCGCCCCGGCACGGAGCAGACCCATCGCCCGGGCGGCCGGGTTCACCAGCACCGGCACGTCGTCCGGGCCGAGCACCACCACACCTGCGCGCAGCGAGTCGATCGTCTTGCGGCCGAGCCCGGATAGGCCCCCCTGCTGGTCGTCCGGAATCGTCGTCCTCCCTGCGTCACGACGGAGGATCCCGCCGCCCCGCGACGCCCGGCGGCGCCGCCATTCGTCAACGGGCCCCGACAGCAGCGCCCCGGCGACCAGACCGGTCACCAGCGCTCCGGCCACCACGGCGGCCACCGCCCATTCCACCCGGCGATCGTAGGGTCATTGTTAACCCAGGGATCGGGCACAAAGGGACGAACCACTCTCGCTTTCGGCAAAGTTCACCTGCGGGCCCCGCGTCGTTCATCCGCGTTCACCCTGGTGCCGACCGTCCGGCCTAGCGTGGGGCGCGCACCTGCTCCTGCCGTACCCCGTGGGGTGGCGGCCGACGACCCCAGGAAGTGACGATGCGCGACGAGTTCCGGGCCGACCTGCAGATTGTCAGCCAGTTGCTGGTGGACATGGCCGAGGCGGTACGCGCGGCCATGCGGCAGGCCACCAAGGCGCTGCTCACCGCCGACCGGTCGGCCGCCGAGACGGTGATCGCGCGGGACGCCGAGATCGACGACCTCTACCGGCACGTGGAGGAGCGGGTCTGTGACCTGCTGGCCCGGCAGGCGCCGGTCGCCTCCGACCTGCGGGCGATGATCACCGCGTTGCACGTGGCCGCCGATCTGGAGCGGATGGGCGACCTGGCCGACCACGTGGCGAAGACGGCGCTGCGCCGGCACCCGTCCCCGGCGGTGCCGGCGGAGCTGCGGCCGGTCTTCACCGACATGGCGGGCATCGCCGACCGGATGGCCGAGAAGATCGGCGCCGTGCTGGCCAAGCCGGACGCCGACGTGGCCGCCGAGCTGGACAGCGACGACGACGCGATGGACGACCTGCACAAGAGCCTGTTCGGCGTGCTGCTCGGCGACGACTGGCCGTACGGGGTGGAGACGGCGATCGACGCGACGCTGCTGGGCCGCTTCTACGAGCGTTTCGCCGACCACGCGGTGAACGCGGGCGAGCACGTGGTCTACCTGATCACCGGTTCCACGTCCGCCTGACCCCGTGCCCTCGCGCAAGGAAGGGCCCCTTATTAACACTGAGTGTTAATAAGGGGCCCTTCCTCTACCGCAGACGTTAAAAGGGGGCCCTTCCTTACACCCAGGCTCAGCGGCCCTGGTTGGCGACCGCGGCGGCGGCGGTCTTCGCGGCCTCCGGGTCCAGGTACGTCCCGCCGAGCACCTGCGGACGCAGGTCGGGGTCCAGGTCGTACCGCAGGGGGATGCCGGTGGGGATGTTCAGCTTGGCGATCGCGTCGTCGGAGATCTGGTCGAGGTGCTTGACCAGGGCGCGCAGCGAGTTGCCGTGCGCGGCCACCAGCACCGTCCGGCCGGCCAGGATGTCCGGCACGATCGAGTCGTACCAGTAGGGCAGCATCCGGTCGACGACGTCCTTCAGGCACTCGGTGCGCGGCATCAGCTCGGTCGGCAGCAGCGCGTACCGGGGGTCGCCGACCTGCGACCACTCGTCCGCGTCGTCGATCGGCGGCGGCGGCGTGTCGTACGAGCGGCGCCAGAGCATGAACTGCTCCTCGCCGTACTCGTCGAGGGTCTGCTTCTTGTCCTTGCCCTGCAGGGCGCCGTAGTGGCGCTCGTTGAGCCGCCACGACCGGCGCACCGCGATCCAGTGCCGGTCGGCGGCGTTCAGCGCCAGCTCGGCGGTGCGGATCGCCCGGCGCAGCAGGCTCGTGTGCACCACGTCCGGCAGCAGGTCGTGCTCGCGCAGCAGTTCGCCGCCGCGCCGCGCCTCGGTCTCCCCCTTGGTGGTCAGGTCGACGTCGACCCAGCCGGTGAAGAGGTTCTTGGCGTTCCAGTCGCTTTCGCCGTGCCGCAGCAGGACCAGCGTCCCGACGGTGGGCCCCTCGCTCGCAGTCATGCCGATCATCCTGCCGTACGGCGCGGGCGGACACGCGGCGACCTGTGGTGACGACCACCACGTGGAAATCCTGATGACCACGGCTCCGGCCCGGCACTAGGTTGTAAGGCGTCTCAAAGAGGTCGGTCATTACCAAGCGGGGGGGCGCCGGGATGCGAACGGTACGGGGCTGGTTTGAGGACACGGCGGGTGGCCTGCCACGGACGTTCTGGTACCTGTGGGCCGGCACGCTGATCAACCGGCTCGGCTCGTTCGTCCTGATCTTCCTGGCCATCTACCTGACCCAGGAACGCGGCTTCTCCGCCTCCCAGGCCGGTCTGGTGATCGGCCTCTGGGGTGCCGGCGGCGCGGTCGGCACCACCATCGGCGGCACCCTGACCGATCGCTGGGGACGGCGGCCCACGCTGCTCACCGCGCACGTCGGCGCGGCGGGCATGATGGTCGCGCTGGGCCTCGCCCGTCCGCTCTGGGCGGTCGCCGTCGGCGCGCTGCTGCTCGGCGCGTTCGCCGAGGCGGCCCGCCCCGCCTTCGGCGCGATGATGGTCGACGTGGTGCCGGACAAGGACCGGCTGCGCGCCTTCTCGCTGAACTACTGGGCCATCAACCTCGGATTCGCCTGCGCCGCCGTGCTCGCCGGCTTCGCCGCCCAGGGCAGCTACCTGCTGTTGTTCCTGGTGAACGCGACCACGACGCTGGTGACCGCGCTGATCATCTTCGCCAAGGTCGGCGAGACCCGCGGCCCGGTCACCGCGCTCGGAGCCAAGGGGATGCCGGCGCCGGCCGGCGCGCTGCGCACCATCCTCGCCGACCGGGTGTTCCTCGGCTTCGTCGCGCTCAACCTGCTCGCCGCGCTGGTGTTCCTCCAGCACATCTCGATGCTGCCGATCGCCATGGGCGACTCCGGGCTCAGCCCGGCCACGTACGGCTCGGTGATCGCACTCAACGGCGTGCTCATCGTGGTCGGCCAGCTGTTCGTACCCCGGCTCATCAAGGGCCGCAGCCGCTCCCACGTGCTGGCGCTCGCGGCGCTGGTGATGGGCGCCGGGTTCGGGTTCACCGCGTTCGCCGACACGGTCTGGCTCTACGGCCTGACGGTGCTGATCTGGACCGTCGGCGAGATGCTCAACTCGCCGTCCAACGCCACCCTGATCGCGGAGCTGTCCCCGGCCGCGCTGCGTGGCCGCTACCAGGGCGTCTTCTCGCTGTCCTGGCAGCTCGCCGGCGCCGCCGCGCCGATCCTCGGCGGCCTGGTCCGCGAGCACGCCGGCAACAGCGCGCTCTGGTTCGGCTGCGCGGGCATCGGCGTCGTGGCGGCGGTCGCCCACCTGATCTCCGGGCCGGCCCGGGAGCGCCGCGCGGTCGCGCTGCGCGCCGTGGGCACGCCCGTCGCGCCGGTCACCGTCACCGCCTCCCCGGCGCCCGAGGCGGGCGAGGCCGGGGCCACCGCACCCGCCGCCCCGGTCCGGTCCGGTTCCTGAGTACGCCCCGGCGCGACCGCCCCGAGGCGGGTGGATACGGTACGGGACGGAACCGGTAAGGAAACCTTCCAGGAGGACGGGTGCGCGGCCTGCGGCGCTGGTGGGACGACACGGCCGGCGGACTGCCAGCCACGTTCTGGTACCTCTGGTCCGGCCTGCTGATCAATCGGGCCGGCGCGTTCGCGCTGCTGTTCCTGTCGCTCTACCTGACCGCCGCCCGGGACGCCCCGCCGTCGCTTGCCGGGCTGGTGGTCGGCGCGTACGGGATCGGTGGCGCGGCCGGGACGCTGCTCGGCGGCGTACTGGCCGACCGCTGGGGACGGCGGGCCACGCTGCTCGCCGCCCACCTGGCCGCCGCCGGGCTGATGGCGGCGCTGGCGTTCAGCACGCACCTGGCGGTGATCGCCGTGCTCGCCACGCTGGTCGGGGTGGCGCACTCGATGCCCAGTCCGGCGTTCGTGGCCGCCATCGTGGACGTGGTGCCCGAGGCGCGCCGCTCCCGCGCGTTCAACCTGCAGTTCTGGGCGTTCAACCTGGGCATGGCGGTGGCCTCGCTGCTGGCCGGCATCCTCGCCGAGGCCAGCTTCACGGCGCTGTTCCTGGTCGACGCCGGAGCCACGCTGGCGGCGGCGGTGGTGATCGCGTTGAAGGTGCCGGAGACGCTAACCCGGCGGCCGGCGCTCACGCCACGGGCGGCGGCGGGACGCCGTCCCGGGCTGCACACCGCGCTCACCGACCGCACCTTCCTGGTGTTCGTCGGGCTGACGTTCCTGCTGGCCGTGCTGACCATGCAGACCTCCACGATCATGCCGCTGGCGATGCGCGAGGACGGTCTGCGCCCGTCGGCGTACGGGCTGGTGGTGGCGCTCGGCGGGGCGCTGATCGTGGCCGGGCAGTTGTTCGTGCCCCGGCTCATCGAGCCGTACCGGAAGTCGAACGTGCTGGCCGTCTCCACCGGCCTGATGGCGCTCGGGTTCGGTGCGCTCACAGTGGCCGACGGGCTGCCGCTCTACCTCGGCGCCGCGGTGGTCTGGACGGTCGGGCAGATGCTCGCCGCGCCGCCCAACGCACAGATCAACGCGGACCTCGCGCCGCCCCGACTGCGCGCCCGCTACCAGTCGGTGTTCTACCTGACGTTCCCGGCTGCCTCATTCGTGGCGCCGGCGCTCGGCGGGCTCAGCCTGGAACACCTGGGCGAGCGGCACTGGCTGGTGGTGGGGGCACTCGGCCTGCTGGCCGCCGCCGGGCACCTGCTCGCCGGGCCGCGCCGGGAGCGGCGGGTGGCCGCGCTGCGGGCGGCGGCCGCGGAACCGGTCAGGTCCGCCCGCTGAAGGCTGGGGGAGACAACGGCAGAGCGCCCACCCCGACCCCCGTCGAGATGGGCGCTCTGACCGTACGCCCGGCGGCGGCGGGCGACACTCACCCCCGTAAGCGTCGCCCGCTCGCGCCGCCGGTTCCACGGGCGGCACCGTCCCCCAACGGTGTGCTCCACCCGATCTTCGCATCTCGCCTGCGCGGATCTGATCGATCCACCGCTCCCCCGAACGGAAACAAGCGTGACGCGGTGCAATAAAGTTAGTTCGCCCGGATTCCGGATTCAACTCAGATCGCTGTCTTGCCCGTCACAGCGTCCGTGTCGGAAACCCGGCTGTCCGTGCTGTCGTCCCTGGAATGGCAAACACCGGGTTCCCGTCGGCCATTCCCGCAAACCTCAGCCGTCCTCGCGATTCGGGTTCTCGGTCCGGAAGAAGTTGCTCTGCCGGCCGTCCCGCATCTGCTCCTGGTAGATCAGGTTCAGCCGCCGCAGGTCGAACGTGCGGAACCAGTCGTCCCAGGTGATCTCCCGGATCCGGCTGCTCTCCCGGTATCCGGGGATGTTGAACGTCAGCACCCCGGGCCGGCCCTCGCGCTCGGTGCCGGCGATGGTGGCGGGCTTCGCACCCCGCGCCCGCGCCCAGCGCTGGATCACCTCGTGGTTACGGGTGACCAGGCTCCGGCCCGGACGCTCCGGCCGGTCCGCGAGCGACGTGATGAGCTGCGACGATCCGATCGACCGGCTGGACGCCGGGCCACGGGTCGGCGCGGTCTGCGAGGCCGGCGCCTTCCGGGCCGGTGCCGCCTTCGCCCGCGACGGGGCCGCCTTGGCACGCGACGGAGCCGCCTTCGCCCGCGACGGAGCCGCCTTCGCCCGCGACGGAGCCGCCTTCGCCCGCGACGGAGCGGTCTTCGCCCTCGACGGGGCCGCCTTCGCCCGAGCGGGCGCGGCCTTCGCGCGGGAGGACGCGGCAGTGGCGCGCCCGGGTGCCGCCTTCGCGCGGGACGGGGCAGCCTTGGCGCGGGCCGTCGTCGCCCGCGACGAGGTCGCCTTGGCCCGAGCCGGAGCCGCCTTCGCACGCGCCGGAGTGGCCTTGGCCCGAGCCGACGTCGCCTTCGCGCGGGACGAGGTCGCCTTCGCCCGGGCGGGCGCCGCCTTGCGCGTACCCGTCGCCTTGGCCCTGGCGCCGGTGGCCCGTGCGGCCGGCGCGGCCTTGGCCGGCGACGTGGCGCTCCGGCGGGCCGACGTGGTCCGTTTCGCCGCCGTGGTCTTCTTCGCGGCGGCGCTCTTGCGGGTGGCCGACGGCCGGCCGGCCGGGCCGGTGCTCCGCCGGGCGGCGCCGCCCTCCCCGCGCATGGTCCGCGCCAGGGTCTTCACCAGTTCCGGCTTCCGCAGCGCGGAGATCCCGGAGACCCCGCGCCGCCGGAGCTGGCTGCGGATGTCGTCGACCTTCATCCGGGAGATCGCCGACTCCGACACCCCCGGGGTGTTCGGCGTCTGATTGCCGGTTTGCCGCTTGGTCCGGGTCGCAGTCGTGCCGCGACCTGAGCTGTTGCGCTGAGCCATGGGACACGCTCCTCGACAGTCCGTCCTCGGCCCGCGGTGGGTCCCAGTGCTCCGCACCGCGCGGGGCGGCATACCCGTCAGGAGGGCTCCGAACCTCCGGCGGGCGATCCGGCAGTGGCGGAGGGCTCGAAGAGGTGCGCGAACGCGGCCAGGTTCGCCGTCGACTCGCCGCGCTTGACCCGCCACTCCCACTCCCGGCGGATGGCAGTGCCGAAGCCGATCTCCAGCATGCTGTCGAACGACTCGTCAGCGTACGTCAGCACGGAACCGAGCAGCCGGTCCAGCTCGTCGGCGTCGATCCCGGCCAGGTTGACCCGCCCGGTCAGGTAGACGTCGCCGACGGAGTCGATGGAGAACGAGACGCCGTACATGCGGGCGTTGCGCTGGAGCAGCCAGGCCCACAGCTCCTCGCGGCGCTCGTCGGGCTGGCGCATCACGAACGCCTCGACCCGCAGCGCGTGCTCACCCACGATCAGGTTGCAGATCGTCTTGAGCTTGTGCGTGCCGGGCAGCGTCACCGCGTACGACGCCTCGCCGGTGGCCTCCCACTCCAGCTCACGCTCCGCGCAGACGGACTCGATCAGCTCGGCGACCTCACTCCTGCGGCTCATCGCACCCACTCTACGACCGGCCTACCGGGGCCGCCCGGTGGCGGATCACCAGGAGCACAGCAGGGCCGGGTCGCCGAGCCGCCGCGCCAGCCGGGCCCGGTGCTCGGTGATCGCCTCCCCGTAGACCGCGAGCAGGCCGGAGGCGGTGCGGTGCCAGGAGAAGTCCCGGGCGTGCCGCTCGGCCCCCCGGCCCAGCGCGGCACGGCGTACCCGGTCGGGCAGCAGCCGGGCCATCGCCCGGGCCCAGTCGGCCGGGTCGTGCCCGTCGATGAGCATGCCGCTGACGCCGTCGCGTACCGCGGTGACCAGACCGCCCACGGCGGCGGCCAGCACCGGCGTGCCGCACGCCTGGGCCTCCAGCGCGACCAGCCCGAACGACTCGTTGTGCGACGGCACCGCGACCAGGTCGGCGGCGCGGTAGAGAGCGGGCAGGTCCGCGCCGGTCTGCGGCGGGAGGAAACGGACCCGGTCGGCCACGCCGAGCGCGTGCGCGAGTTCGATCAGCGCGGTGGGCCGGTCCAGGCCGGTGCCGCTCGGCCCGCCGCAGATCACCACGGTCAGCTCGCCGGCCAGCGCCGGATCCCGCTCGCGCAGCGCGGCGGCGGCGCGGACCAGCACGTCCGGCGCCTTGAGCGGCTGGATCCGGCCGACGAACGCGACCACGTACCCGTCGGTCGGCAGGCCGAGCCGGCGGCGCGCGGCCCGGGTCGCGGCCTCCCGGTCGCCGGCGGCGGGCCGGAACCGGTCCAGGTCGACGCCGGGTTCCACGACCGCAACCCGATCAGGGGCGGCCGCGTACCGGTCGAGCAGGTCGCGGGCCTCGACCCGGGTGTTGGCGACCAGCCGGTCCGCCTCGGTGACCACCTGCTCCTCGCCGATCACCCGGGCCTTCGGCTCGGGACGGTCCCCGGCGGCGAGGCGCGCGTTCTTGACCTTGGCGAGCGTGTGCGCGGTGTGCACCAGCGGTACGCCCCAGCGCTCCTTGGCCAGCCAGCCGACCTGGCCGGAGAGCCAGTAGTGCGAGTGGATCAGGTCGTAGTGGCCCGGCGGGCGGGCCGCCTCGGCCCGCAGCACCCCGGCGGTGAAGGCGCAGAGCTGACCCGGCAGTTCCTCCTTGGTCAGCCCCTCCAGCGGCCCGGCGGTGACGTGCCGGACTGACACACCGGGCGCCACCTCGACCACCGGGGGCAGGTCACCGGCGGTGGCCCGGGTGAAGATCTCCACCTCGACGTCGGCCTCGGCCAGCCGCCGGGCCACCTCGAGGATGTAGACGTTCATACCGCCGGCGTCGCCCGTGCCGGGCTGGTGCAGCGGCGACGTGTGCACCGACAGGGTGGCGATACGGCGGGGACGCGGCCACGGAAGGGCACCTCGCTGACGACCGACACCGGTGTGCAAATCCGCCACGTCCGCTCCCTCTGTCACGGTTGATGCCGTCCCGCACGACCGGCGCTTCTCGGTCAACCCGTGTGCCGGATGTCATCTTCCCCATCGGGTTACGGAAATGCTTTCCGCCGGGTCCCGGGCGTGACGGACCTCATCCCGCCACCCGGCCCGGCGACGGGAGACAATGACCGGATGACTTCAGTCGCCATCGTCACCGGGGCGTCCAGCGGGATCGGCGCGGCCACCGCCCGCCGGCTCGCCGCCGAGGGGTTCCACGTGCTGGCCGCGGCCCGGCGTACCGACCGGCTGGCCGCGCTGGTCACGGAGATCGAGGCGGCCGGCGGCGCGGCGACAGCGGTGGCCTGCAACGTGACCTCGGACGAGTCGGTGGCCGGCCTGGCCGCCGCCGCCGAGGCCGCCCCCGGGCCGGTCACGCTGCTGGTGAACAACGCCGGCGGCGCCCGCGGCCTGGACCCGGTCGAGACCGCCGACGTGGGCGACTGGCAATGGATGTACGACGTCAACGTGCTCGGCACGCTGCGCGTCACCAAGGCGCTGCTCCCGGCGCTGGAGCGCTCCGGCGCCGGCACGATCGTGATCGTCAGCTCCACCGCCGGGCACGTGGTCTACGAGGGCGGCGGCGGCTACACGGCCGCCAAGCACGCGCAGACCGCGATCGCCGGCACGCTCCGGCTCGAACTGTGCGGGCGCCCGGTCCGGGTGATCGAGATCGACCCCGGCATGGTGAAGACCGAGGAGTTCGGCCTCGTCCGCTTCGGCGGTGACACCGACCGGGCCGAGGCGGTCTACGCCGGAGTCGCCGAACCGCTCGTGGCCGACGACGTGGCCGACTGCGTCGCCTGGTGCGCCACCCGCCCGCACCACGTCAACATCGATCAGCTCGTGGTCCGCCCGCTGGCCCAGGCCGCGCAGCACAAGGTGCACCGGACGTCGTGAAGCGCGAGGAGTGAGCCGGTCTTGCGAGCCCCGCAGTCGCTGACCCGGAGGCGCTGATGGAACGTCCGCTCGGCGTGGCCACCCGGGGCACCACGAACCCCAACCGGCTCCGGCGGGTGGACAACTGGATCGTCGAGACCTGCGGCGACACACTGCGCGCCGCCGCCGACCCGCTCGTGGTGGACCTGGGCTACGGCGCCACCCCGGTCACCCCGGTCGAGCTGCGTGCCCGGCTGGCGTCCGGGGTCCGCGCCGACGTGCGGGTGGTCGGCCTGGAGATCGATCCGGTACGCGTCGCCGCCGCCCGCCACGCCGCCGACCCACCCGGGCTGACGTTCGCCCGGGGCGGCTTCGAGCTGGCCGGACTGCGTCCCGCGCTGGTGCGGGCGTTCAACGTCCTCCGCCAGTACGACGAGAGCGAGGTGGCCGACGCCTGGCGTACGGTCACCGGGCGGCTCGCGCCGGGCGGGCTGCTGGTCGAGGGCACCTGCGACGAAGTGGGCCGGCTCGGCTCGTGGGTGCTGCTGGACGCCACCGGCCCGCGCACGCTCACCCTGTCGGCGAAGCTGATCACGCTGGAGACCCCGGCGACGCTCGCCGAGCGGCTGCCGAAGGCGCTGATCCACCGCAACGTGCCGGGCGAACGCGTCCACGACCTGATCGACGCGCTGGAGCACGGCTGGCGCTCGGCCGCCGGCTACGCCCCGTTCGGGCCCCGGCAGCGCTGGCTGCGGACGGTCGAGGCGGTGAAGGAGGCAGGCTGGCCGATCCAGGACACCCCGCGCGCGTGGCGCCACGGCTACCTCACGCTCCCCTGGCCCGCCGTAGCTCCGCGCTGACCCCCGCCCCGCCCGCCCCCCGCGCCGCCCCCGCCCCCCGCGCCGCCCCCGCCGCCTCACCCGCCGATCTTGGAGTTATGGCGCCTCGGATGCCCGGTTAGCCCGACTTATCAGGCGCCACAACTCCAAGTTCGGCAGAGGTTTCAGGGCGACGCGGGCGGGAGTTCCTCGTTCGGCTTGTTGCTGCGTCGAGCGCCGCCCATCGGGCGAGACTGGCGTTCCGCGAGGTGGGATCGGTGGAGATCTTGGTAGGAAAGGGCCCCTATGGGGGCCGTTTGGTACCAAGATCTCTCGGAGCCGGGAGCCGGGCAACCCCACTCCAAGATCGACGAAAACCGGACGTCCCCGGGGATCTCGACGAGCACTTCGTTGGTCTTGCAGTTGCTGCCCCGGCAAAGCGCGTGAGTCGGACATTCCCGGGGCCGTAAGTGCAAGATCGGCGGGGCGAGGGGGTCCGGGGGCGGGGCGGGGGCGGGGACGAGGGCGGGGTCAGATGGTGCAGTTGATGAGGACTGGCTCGGGGTGCAGGGTTACGCCGAAGCGGGACTGCACTCCGTCGCGGATCTCGCGGGCCAGCGCCACCAGCGCGGCCGTACTGGCGGTGCCGGAACGGTTCGTCAACGCCAGCGTGTGCTTGCTGGAGATGGCGACGCCCTCCGGGCCCGCGTACCCCTTGCCGAACCCGGCCTTGTCGATCAGCCAGGCCGCGCTGACCTTCACCGTGCCGTCGGCGCCCGGCCAGTGCGGCGGCTGTCCCACGTCGGCGGCGCGTTCCCGCACCTGCTCGAACACCTCGCCCGGCAGCACCGGGTTGGTGAAGAACGAGCCCACCGACCAGGTGTCCGGGTCGGCCGGGTCCAGCACCATGCCCTTGCCGGCGCGCAGCTTGCGCACTGTGGCGCGGGCGTCGGCGAGCGGCACCCGGTCACCGACCTCGACGCCGAGCGCCCGGGCCAGTTCGGCGTAGCGGACCGGGCCGGACAGCGGGGACCGGGTGAGCCGGAAGTCGACGGTGAGCACCACCCAGCGGTCGCTGTACTTGAAGATGCTGCCCCGGTAGACGAACCCGCAGTCCGCCGCGGCGATCCGCACCACCTCGCGGCGAGTCCGGTCGTACGCCTCGACGGCGACGATCGTCTCGGCCACCTCCTGGCCGTACGCGCCGACGTTCTGGATCGGGGTCGCGCCGGCCGACCCGGGGATGCCGGAGAGGCACTCCAGCCCGGACCAGCCCCGCTCGACGGTGGCGGCGACGAGGTCGTCCCACGGCTCGCCGGCTTCGACACGTACCGTGACGGTGTCGCCGTCCTCGGCGACGACCCGGAACCCCCGGGAGCGGACGAGCACGACGGTCCCCGGGAAGCCCTGATCGCCGATCACGACGTTGCTGCCGCCCGCCAGCACCAGCACGGCCTGCTCCCGGGCTTCCGCTTCCTGCACTTTCAGTACGATCTGGGCGGCGTCCCCGGCGATCTCCAGCCGCCCGGCGGGGCCGCCGAGCCGGAGCGTGGTGTAGCGCGCCAGGGTGGCCGGATCGGTCGGGTCACCGGCAGTCGCCGGTTCGGCGTAGACGTCTGACACGCCTTTCACCCTAGGCTGAGGGGTAGCCGGAGCACCCACTGGTGGCCCGGTCACCCCCGGGAGGATGGCGATGAGCAGACTGCACCACACGAAGGACTTCTGGATCGGCGCGCTGCGCACGGAGGGCCCCGCCTTCGCCGCGGCGGTGGCGGAGGCGCCGCCCGAGACACCCGTGCTGTCCTGTCCCGGCTGGACGGTGACCGATCTCGCTCATCACCTGACCCGCACGTACGCCTGGGCGGGCACCGTGCTGACCGCGGGCATCGCGACCCGTCCGGAGCGGCACGACCCGGAGCCGCCCGCGGGGCTGACCGCGGCGCAGTGGTATACGCAGGAGTACGAGCGGATCAGCGCGCTGCTGGAGGCGACGGATCCGGAGGCGCCGGCCTGGAACTTCGCGCCCCAGCCGAAGAAGGCCGCCTTCTGGCCGCGCCGGCTCGCGCACGAGACCGCCGTGCACCGCTGGGACGCCCAGCTCGCGATCGGTGCGGGTGATCCGATCGAGGCGAAGCTCGCGGCCGACGGGGTGAGCGAGGTGCTGGACACCTGGCTGCCGGCGGGACGACGGGTGCATCCCGGGCAGTGGCGCGGCGTGGTGCAGCTGAACGCGACCGATGCCGCGCAGGAGTGGTACCTGCGCTTGCGGGGTGAGGGGGTCGCGCTGCTGGACACCGCGACGATCCTCGACCACGACGACCACCACGCGCGGGCGCAGGTGGCCGGCACGGCGAGTGATCTACTGCTGGCGCTGATGGGCCGGATCAGCTTCGACGCGCTGGACGTGGCGGGCGACCGTACGCTGCTGGGCGGCCTGCGGGTCGGCTGACCGGACGGCACCGCGCGGAGAGGGGCGGCCTTCGCCCCTCTCCTTTCTTTTCGGACAGCTCTGAGAGCGCTCTCTTGACAAGGTCCACGACCCTCCACCACGCTGTCGTGAGAGCGCTCTCTTAGTTCCGGAACCGTCCTCCACCACCCGTTACGACGACCCGAGAGGTCAGGACAGCATGCTCACCTTCACGCGCCGCCGCCTGGCGGCGGTTGCAGTGGTCGCCGCCACCGCGTTGCTCGGCACCACCGCCTGCGGCGGCGGCGACGATGCCGCCGCCGACGGGCCGATAACGCTCACCGTCGACGTCTTCGGCCAGTTCGGTTACGCCGATCTCTACCAGGAGTACATGGCCAGCCACCCCGGCGTGAAGATCGTCGAGCGCGGCACCGGCGGCAACCTCGACGAGTACTCCCCGAAGCTCACCCAGTGGCTCGCCGCGGGCAAGGGCGCCGGTGACGTGGTCGCCATCGAGGAGGGCCTGCTCGTCGAGTACAAGGCCAACCCGCAGAACTTCGTCAACCTGCTCGACCACGGCGCGGCCGACCTGAAGGGCAACTTCCTCGACTGGAAGTGGAACCAGGGGCTCACCGCCGACGGCAAGCAGCTCATCGGCCTCGGCACCGACGTGGGCGGCATGGCGATGTGCTACCGCAAGGACCTGTTCGCCAAGGCCGGTCTGCCCACCGACCGGGAGGCCGTGTCCAAGCTCTGGCCCACCTGGCAGGACTACATCAAGGTCGGCGAGCAGTTCACCGCGAAGAAGACCGGCGCCTCGTTCCTGGACGCCGCGACGAACACCTTCAACACGATCCTGCTCCAGACCGCCGGCAACACCAGCGGCTACAGCTACTACGACACCAGTAACAACCTGGTCGTGGGCAGCAACCCGGCGGTGAAGCAGGCGTACGACACCACGATGGACATCATCGACTCGGGGCTGTCCGGCAAGTACGGCTCCTGGTCCGAGGAGTGGGTGTCGGCGTTCAAGCAGTCGAAGTTCGCCACTATCGCCTGCCCGGCCTGGATGACCGGCGTGATCGAGGGCAACGCCGGCGCGGGCGCCAAGGGCAAGTGGGACATCGCCCAGGTTCCCGGCAACGGCGGCAACTGGGGCGGCTCGTTCCTCGCCGTGCCGAAGCAGAGCAAGCACCAGGCCGAGGCGATCGAGCTGGCCAAGTTCCTGACCAGCGCCAAGGGCCAGATCGGCGCGTTCAAGGCGAAGGGCCCGCTGCCCTCGTCCCCGCAGGCGCTGGAGGATCCGGCGATCATCGACTCGAAGAACGCCTACTTCTCCGAGGCCCCGGTCGGCAAGATCTTCGCCGAGGGCGCCAAGAGCCTGAAGCCGGTCTACATGGGGCCGAAGAACCAGGCCGTACGCACCGAGGTCGAGAACGCGGTCCGCTCGGTGGAGCTGGGCAAGCGCTCACCGGAGCAGGGCTGGACCGACGCGGTCGCCAACGCCGAGAAGGCCGCCGCCAAGTAACCCGAGCAGCGCGTGCGGGCGGCCACCCGGCCACGGGGGCCGCCCGCACGGCGGAAAGGAGTCCCGGGTCATGGCCGTCCAGCTCGACGCCCGCCCGCCGGTCGCACCGGCACCCCGCCCCACCCGTCCCGGCCTGGGTAACCGGCTCAGCCGGCTCGACACCAAGTACTCGCCGTACCTCTTCGTCGCCCCGTTCTTCCTGCTGTTCGGCGTCTTCGGGGCGTACCCGCTGGCGTACACGTTCTGGGTCTCGCTGCACGACTGGGACCTGCTCGGCGCCGAGCATCCGTTCATCGGCTTCGACAACTACACCCAGTTGCTCGCCGACCCGGACTTCTGGCACTCCGTGGTCAACACGCTGGGCATCTTCGTGATCTCCACGGTCCCCCAGCTGCTCGCCGCGCTCTGGCTGGCCAACCTGCTCAACCGGCAGCTGCGCGCCCGTACGACCTGGCGGATGGCGGTACTGATCCCGAACGTCACCTCGACCGCCGCCGTGGCGATCGTGTTCGCGGTCCTGTTCGGCCGCGAGTTCGGCATGATCAACTGGCTGCTCGACCACGTCGGGATCAGCGCGATCGACTGGAAGGCGAACCGGTTCGCCGCCTGGGTCGCCATCTCCACGATGGTCGACTGGCGCTGGACCGGCTACAACGCGCTGATCTTCCTGGCCGCCATGCAGGCCATCCCCCGCGACCTGTACGAGTCGGCGTCGATCGACGGCGCCGGCCGGGCCCGGCAGTTCTGGTCGATCACGGTGCCGCTGCTCAAGCCGACGATCATCTTCGCGGTCATCATCTCCACCATCGGCGGCCTCCAGCTCTTCACCGAGCCCCGGATGTTCAACTCGGGCACCAACGCGATCCGCGGCGGCCCGCTGCGGGAGTCACAGACCGTGACCATGTACATGTTCGAGAACGCCTTCGCGCCGCACTACAACTTCGGCTACGGCTCCGCAGTCGCCTGGCTGCTGTTCGCGTTGATCGCGGTGGTCGCGGCGATAAACGTCCTGCTCCTGCGCCGGCTCGGCGGCGGCTCCCGCAAGGAGGTCTCCCGATGACCCGCCTCTGGTCGGCCAGCCGGCTCACCTACCTGGCGCTGACGCTCTCGGCCGTCCTGTCGATCTTCCCGATCTACTGGATGTTCGTGGTGGCCAGCCGGACCAGCGACACGATGGGCCAGGTGCCGCCGCCGCTCACCCCCGGCGGCAACCTCGGCGCCAACATCGCCCGGCTGTTCGACAACACCGACGCGTACTTCCTGACCGGCCTGATCAACTCGGCGATCGTGGCCACCACCGTCACGATCTCGGTGGTGTTCTTCTCCACGCTGGCCGGGTTCGCCTTCGCCAAGCTGCGCTTCCGCGGGCGCAACGCGCTGCTGCTGGTCATCGTCGCCACCATGATGGTCCCCACCCAGCTCGGCGTGATCCCGCTCTACCTGCTGATGACGAAACTGAACTGGAACGACCGGCTGCCCGCCGTGATCGTGCCGGCGCTGGTCACCGGCTTCGGCGTGTTCATGATGCGCCAGTACGCCGGCCAGGCGGTCAGCACCGAACTGATCGAGGCGGCCCGGATGGACGGCTGCAACACCGCGCGGATCTACTGGAACGTGGTGCTGCCGGCGCTGCGCCCGGCCGCCGCCGTCCTCGGCCTGCTCACGTTCATGACCACCTGGAACGACTTCCTGTGGCCGTACGCGGTGCTGAACGACCCGGAGAACCCCACGGTGCAGCTGTCGCTGCGGGCCCTCTCCGACGGGTACTACCAGGACATGTCGCAGGTGTTCACCGGCACGGCCATCGCCACGCTGCCGCTGTTGCTGGTCTTCGTCGTCTTCGGCCGCCAGATCATCGGCGGCATCATGGAAGGTGCGGTCAAGGCATGAGCGAACCGACGCTGCGATTCCCGGACGGGTTCGTCTGGGGCGGGGCCACCGCCGCGTACCAGATCGAGGGCGCCGCCCGCGAGGACGGTCGCGGCCCGTCGATCTGGGACACCTTCAGCCGTACGCCGGGCGCGGTGTTCCAGGGACACACCGGCGACGTGGCCTGCGACCACTACCACCGGTACGCCGGGGACGTCGCGCTGATGGCCGAGCTGGGACTGCGGGCGTACCGGTTCTCGGTGTCCTGGCCCCGGGTGCGGCCGGACGGCACCGGCCCGGTCGAGCCGCGCGGGCTCGACTTCTACGACCGGCTGACCGACGCGCTGCTCGACGCCGGCCTCGACCCGATCGTCACGCTCTACCACTGGGATCTGCCGCAGGCGCTGGAGGACCGGGGCGGCTGGACGGTCCGGGAGACCGCCGAGCACTTCGCCGAGTACGCGCTCGCCGTGCACGGCCGCCTCGGCGACCGGGTCCGCACCTGGACCACGCTCAACGAGCCGTGGTGCTCGGCCTACCTCGGGTACGGCTCCGGCGTGCACGCGCCGGGGCGCCGCGACGCCGGTGACGCGTTCCGGGCCGTACACCATCTGCTGCTCGGCCACGGCTTGGCGGCGCGGGCGTTGCGCGCGGCCGGTGTGGAGACGCTCGGGATCACGCTCAACCTGGCCGACGTGCAGTCGGCGGACGCGGGCAGCGCCGCGGACGCCGAGGCGGTCCGGCTCGTCGACGGCCTGCACAACCGGATCTTCCTGGACCCGCTCACCGGTGGCGGCTACCCGGCGGACGTGCTGGCCCACGTCAGCCGGATCGTCGCGCCGGACTTCATCAGGGACGGGGACGAGAAGCTGATCGCCGCGCCGCTGGACCTGCTCGGCCTGAACTACTACGCGCCCACCTACGTGGCCGGGCGGCCGGGCGGCGCGGGAGGCGACGCGTACCCGGGCACCGCCGGAGCGGTCGAGTTCCTGCCGCCGGCCGGACCGCTGACCGAGATGGGCTGGTCGATCGAGCCGGCCGGGCTGACCCGGCTGCTGGAACGCGTGGCGGCCGACCATCCCGGGCTGCCGCTGATGATCACCGAGAACGGCGGGGCGTTCCCCGACACCGACCTCGACGAGCGGGGCGGGGTGGCCGACGCCGACCGGGTCGCCTACCTCGACGGACACCTGCGCGCCGCGCACGAAGCCATCGCCCGCGGCGTCGACCTGCGCGGTTATCTCGTATGGTCGGTGCTGGACAACTTCGAATGGGCCGAGGGTTACCGGAAGCGGTTCGGGATCGTCCACGTCGACTACCTGACCCAGCGGCGCACACCCAAGCGCAGTGCCCGCTGGTACCAGGAGGTGATCGCCCGGAACGGGCTGTGACGAGGTGGTGGTTACGGGGATGACGACGGCACAGCGACCGACCCTGGAGGCGGTGGCCCGGCTGGCCGGCGTGTCCCGGGCCACCGTCTCCCGGGTGGTGAACGGCTCGACCACAGTCGCCGAGCCGATCCGGCAGGCGGTACGCCGGGCGGTCGAGGAACTCGGGTACGTCCCGAACCTCGCCGCCCGCAGCCTGGTCACCCAGCGGACCGACTCGGTCGCGCTGGTGCTGCCCGAGGCGGCCACCCGGGTCTTCTCCGACGACCAGGTGTTCCCGGGCATCATCCGGGGCGCGGCGCAGGAGCTGGAGGCGGCGGACAAGCAGCTCGTGCTGATGCTCGCCGGTTCGCCGGCCGGGCACGAACGGGTCGAGCGGTACACCACCGGCCGGCACGTCGACGGGGTGCTGTTCGCCTCGCTGCACGGCGAGGACCCGCTGCCCGGCCGGCTGGCCCGCCTCGGCATCCCGGTCGTGTGCAGCGGACGGCCGCTCGACGGCGCCGACGTGCCGTACGTCGACGTCGACCACACCGGCGGCGTGAGCACCGCGGTCCAGCACCTGATCGCGAGCGGACGGCGGCGGATCGCCACCATCGCCGGCCCGCAGGACATGGTCGCCGGAATCGAGCGGCTGATCGGCTACCGCAGCGCGATCACCGGCGCCGGGCTGCCGGAGCTGGTCGCGTACGGCGACTTCACCCGGGAGTCCGGCATCGCCGCGATGCGCGAGCTGCTCGCCGCCGACCCGGAACTGGACGCCGTGTTCGCCGCCTCCGACCTGATGGCGCACGCTGCCCTGCGTACGCTGCGGGAGGCCGGGCGGCGGGTGCCCGAGGACGTGGCGGTGATCGGGTTCGACGACATCGAGACGGCTGCCTACACCGAACCGCCGCTGACCACGGTGCGGCAGCCGATAGTGGAGCTGGGCCGGTCGATGACCCGGCAACTGCTGCGGATCGCCGCGGGCGAGGAGATCGAGCAGGCGCTGGTGCTGCCGACCGAGCTGGTGCTGCGCGAGTCCGCGTAAGGAAGGGCCCCCTCTTAACGCCTCAGGTAGAGGAGGGGGCCCTTCTTAACAGCCCGCCCGATACAGCCCGCCGCGCGCGTTAACCGGTCGCGGCGCGGGCGGCGACGGGTCTAGGGTCCGCCGAATGAGTGGAGCCGTGATCCGTCCCGCCCGCCCCGACGACGCGCCCGCCGTGGTGGCGTTGCGCGCGATCGTCTACCCGTACCTGGTTCGCGGCGTCGAGTCGACCCGCCGGATGATCGCCGAACCACCGGCCGGCGAGGACTGGGCGGCCTGGGTCGCCGAGGCGGACGGGCAGGTGATCGGCTGGGTGTCCGCGTACCGCAACACGCAGACCTCGACACCCGGCGTGGGCGAGATGGCCCTGCTGCACGTCCATCCGGAGCACCGCCGCCGGGGCACCGGCACCGCGCTGTTCGAGACCGCGCTCGACCACCTGCGGACGCTCGGGACCACCCGGGTGCTGACCCATGCGCGTACTGAGTCACTGCCGTTCGCGCAGCGGCACGGCTTCACGCCCAGCCGGGAGCTGCGCTACTCGGCGCTGGACCTGAGCACCGCCCCGCCGATGCCGCAGCCGCCTCCGGGCGTACGGCTGGTGTCCGCCGCCGGGCTCGACCCGCGCCAGGTGCACCGGGTCGACGCCGAGGCGTCCCGGGACGAGCCGGGCGACGTGCCGACGGACTCGCTCGGCTTCGACCTGTGGCTGCACGAGTGCTGGGACAACCCGGGACTGGACCGGGAGGCGAGCACGCTCGCCGAGGTGGACGGCGAACTGGTCGCGCTGAGCCTGGTCAAGCGGGACGGCGACCGGATGTGGTCGGACTTCACCGGCACGCTGCCCGCGTACCGGGGGCGAGGGCTGGCCCGGCTGGCCAAGCAGGCCGCCCTGCACACCGCCGCCGCGCGCGGGGTACGCACCGCGTACACCTCGAACGACGAGGCGAACGCGCCGATGCTGGCGGTGAACGAGCGGCTCGGCTACCGGCCGGTGGACAGCCAGTGGTCGTGCCGGCGCAAACTCACGTGAGCCCGGCTGCCACCCGCACCGCGGTGGCGTACGTGTCCGCGCCGAACAGCACCAGCCGGGCCTCGGTGACGTGCGCCGGGGTGGCCGCGTGCAGCACGGTGAGCGCCTGCGCCACCGCGTCCTCGACCGGCCAGCCGTAGATCCCGGCGGAGATCAGCGGGAACGCGATCCGGGTCGCGCCCAGCCCGTCGGCGACGCGCAGGCTGTTGGCGTAGCAGTCGCGCAGCAGCGCCGAGCGGTCCTCGCGCGGTGAGAAGACCGGCCCGACCGTGTGCACCACCCAGCGCGCGGGCAGGTTGCCGGCGGTGGTGGCGACGGCCTGGCCGGTGGGCAGCCCGCGCCCGTAGCGGGAGGCGCGCAACGCCCGGCACTCCTCCAGGATCGCCGGTCCGCCACGCCGGTGGATCGCGCCGTCCACTCCCCCACCGCCGAGCAGCGACGAGTTGGCGGCGTTGACGATGGCGTCGACCTGCTGCGCGGTGATGTCCCCCTCGATCAGGACGGTGTCCATCTCAGCTCTCCTCGATCGGCTGGCCCAGCGACCGGCGGGCCAGCAGCGCGGCCCCGGCGACGGCGGCCGGCATGACCAGCACCGCGCCGAGCGGGATCAGGAAGCACAGGAAGACCGCCACGCCGAAACCGAGCGCCGTCGGGCGGTCGGTCCGCAGCCGGGCCCGCCGGTCCGGCAGCCGCATCCCCCGCCGGTAGAACGGCGCGCCGACCAGCTCCAGCGCCAGGAACCAGCCACCCACCAGGGCACCGACCACCGGGACCACCGTCTGCCCCACCACCGGGATGAAACCGGCCGCGAACAGGGGTACGCCGATCAGCGCGGACAGCGCCACCAGGCGCAGCGAGTCGGCGAGGCTGCGCCGCAGCGAGGACCAGAACGGCACGTCCACCGCGCCGGGGGTGCCGCCGAGCCGGTTCTCGACCCGCTCGGAGATCGCCTCGTAGAACGGGTCACCGATGACCAGCGTGACGGCGGTGAACGTGAGCACCCCGACCAGCCCGGCGACCCCGACCACCGCCAGCCCGGCGGCGACCCGCAGCAGCCCGCGCCAGGGCGACGACCAGTCGTCGGCGAACGGGGTGAACCAGGCGGCCAGGTCGTCCACGAAGTAGAGCAGCGTGGCGAACAGGGCCACGTAGAGCGCGCCGGTGATCAGCGCCGGGATCACGCCGAGCAGCATCAGTTTCGGGCTGCGGACGTACATGCCGAAGCCGCGCAGCAGCAGCCCGGCGCCGCCGAGGAAGCGGGTGGCCGCGCCGGTGACCGGCGCGACGGTACGGGAGGCGTTCACGACGGCACAGCCTAGTGGGCTCGCGCACGAACCCGGCTTGTTAGGAGGGGCCCCCTCCAATCCGTATGCGTTAACAAGGGGCCCTTCCTTACACAATGGGTGTGTGCGTGCGTCCCGGCTGATCTCGCTTGTGCTGCTGCTCCAGTCCCGGGAGACGATGACCGCCGCCGAGCTGGCCCGCGAGCTGGAGGTGTCCGAGCGCACCGTCTACCGGGACGTGCTGGCGCTCTCCGCCGCCGGTGTGCCCGTGTACGCGGACCGGGGCCGGGCCGGCGGCTACCGGCTGCTCGGCGGCTACCGGACCCGGCTGACCGGGCTGAGCCGGGACGAGGCCGAGGCGCTGTTCCTGGCCGGGCTGCCCGGACCGGCCGGGGACATGGGACTGGCCGACTCGGTGGCCGCCGCCGAACTGAAGGTGCTCGCCGCGCTGCCGCCGAGCCTGCGGGACGCGCCCGCCCGCACCGGGCAGCGGTTCCACCTGGACGTGCCCGGCTGGTTCCGGGAGACCACGCCGCCGCCGGCACTCGCCGAGCTGGCCCGGGCGGTCTGGCGGGACCGGATGGTGGAGCTGCGCTACCGGCGCGGGGACCGGGAGGTGACCCGCACGCTGGCACCGTACGGGCTGGTGCTGAAGAACGGGATCTGGTACCTGGTCGGCCGGGTCGACGACGCCTGGCGGACGTACCGGGTGGACCGGGTGGTCGCGGTCGAGGTGGACGCCGACGGCTTCGACCGGGACGAGGACTTCGACCTCGGGGCGTACTGGCGGGAGCAGGCGGGCGCGTTCCTGCGCGAGCTGCTGCGGGAGCGGGTCACCGTGCGCCTCGGCCCGGGCGGGCTGCGGATGCTGCGGCACCTGGTGGACGCGCCGTTCGTCTACACCGAGGCGGTGGACGCGGCCGGGCCGCCGGACGAGCAGGGCCGGCTGGTGCTGCGGCTGCCGGTCGAGTCGGTGGACGTGGCGTACAGCCAGTTGCTGGCGCTCGGCCCGGAGGTGGAGGTGCTGGCGCCGCCGCGGTTGCGGGCACGCTTCGCCGAGGCGGCCCGCCGCGCGGCGGCGCTCTACACCGATCCGCCGCCGGGTCAGCGGTAGCCGTCCGGGTCGGCCGGCTTGCCCGGCTTGACCACCTCCTCGTAGTAGCGGGCCCAGTGCGGGCGGCTGCCGTCGACGTCGGTGAAGCCGTACACCTGGGCCAGGCCGCCGCTGTCCAGCGACTGCCCGTTCCAGCGGGCCCGGTCCGGGTCGGCGGCCAGGGCGGCGACCGCGCGCCCGACGAACGCCGGCGTCTCCGACATGACGAAGTGCGGCTCGGTCTTCGCGGCGTCGCGCCAGGTGGCCTCGGTGACGCCGTAGTGTTCGAGCATCGCCTCCGAGCGCAGCCAGCCAGGCGTGAGCGCGACAGCGGTGCAGCCGTGCGGGGCCAGCTCGTGCGCCTGGCAGAAGCCGAGCCGGTTCACCGACACCTTCGCCAGGTCGTAGAAGACCGACAGGCGGTACTCCCGGTCGTTGTGCTCCTTGGTGCCGTCGCCGATCTCGACCACCAGGCCGCCCGGGTTGCGGATCAGCAGCGGCAACGCGAAGTGGCTGGTGATGATGTGCGTGTCGACCGCCAGCCGCAGCGTGCGGAAACCGGCGTCGAGCGGCTGCTCCCAGACCGGCTTCTCCCAGGTGATCAGCGGGTCGGCGCCCCAGACGTCGTTCACCAGCACGTCGAGGCGGCCCTGTTCGGCGTCGATCCGCTCGACCAGGGCGCGTACCTGGTCGGGGTCGAGGTGGTCGACAGCCAGGGCGATCCCGGCGCCGCCGGCGGCGGTGACCAGTTCGGCGGTCTCCTCGATGGTCTCCGGCCGGTCCATCTCGGAGCGGCGGTCGCGGGTGGTGCGGCCGGTGGCGTAGACGGTGGCCCCGGCGGCGCCGAGCTGCACGGCGATCTGCCGGCCGGCGCCCCGGGTCGCGCCCGCGACGAGCGCGACCTTTCCGGTCAGTGGTGAGTTCATGGGATCACCGTGTCACCGATACCTGACAGCGGAAGTCCGGTTTCCCTCCAGACCCGGATGGGCGATCATCACCGGCATGCACCTGCTGCTGTCCGGGATCGTCGGCTCGGTCGCGTACGGGCTGGCCGGTCCCGGCTCGGACACCGACCGGATCGGCGTGTTCGCCGTGCCCACGGTCGCCTTCCACGGCCTGCGCCCGCCGCGCGAGTCGGTGGTGACCACCGAGCCGGACGTCACGTTGCACGAGGCGCGCAAGTACGCGCTGCTGGCGCTGAGCGGCAACCCGACCGCCACCGAGCTGATGTGGCTGCCCGGCGACTGCTACGAGACCCGTACCGGGTTCGGCGAGGAGCTGATCGCGATCCGGTCGGCGTTCCTGAGCGCGCCCCGGGTCCGCGACGCCTACCTCGGGTACGCCTCGCAGCAGTTCCGCAAACTCGCCGCCGCACCCGCGGACAGCGGCGGCCGGCGGCGCTCGGCGAAGCACGCCCGGCACCTGGCCCGGCTGCTGCACCAGGGCCGGGTGCTGTACGCGACAGGCGTGCTGGAGATCCGCCTCGCCGACCCGGACTGGTTCCACGCGTTCGGCGAGCGGGTCGCAGGTGGCGCGCTGGACGAGGCGCAGGCCCTGGTGGCGGCCGCCGAGGCGGAGTTCGGCCGGACCCGATCGTCGCTGCCGGAGCGCCCGGACGAGGAGACAGTGGAACGCTGGCTGCTCGCCGTCCGGGCGGCCCACCTGCCGCGCTGACCGGGTGGCTCAGTCCGCCAGGCGCACGCGTACCCGGCGGTTGGCCCGTCCCTTGCTCTCCACCTTGACCACCTGGACCTTGCCGATCTGGGCGGTGGAGGCGACGTGCGTACCGCCGTCGGCCTGCACGTCCAGCCCGACGATGTCGACGATCCGCACCTCCTGCTCCTCCGGCGGGATCAGGTTCGACTGGGTACGGATGATGTCCGGCAGGGCGAGCGCCTCGGCGCGCGGCAGCACCCGTACGGCCACCGAGCGATCGGCGGCCACCTCGGCGTTCACCAGTTCCTCGATACGGGCCTTGAAGTCCGGCGGCACCTCGGGGAGGTTGAAGTCCATCCGCGCCTCGCCCGGCTCCATGTTGCCGCCGGTGACGAGCGCGCCGAAGTCGCGGAACACCACCCCGCACAGCACGTGCAGTCCGGAGTGGGTGCGCATCAGCATGGTCCGGCGGGCGTCCTCCACCGCGCCGGCCACCTCGGTGCCGACCGGCGGCACCGGGTCACCCTCGGCCGGGATCAGCCAGAGGTCGTCGCCCTTGCGGGTGCCGACGATCCGGGTCTGTACGCCCTGCCAGAGCAGCACCCCGTGATCCGGCGGCTGCCCGCCGCCACCGGGGTAGAACGCGGACCGGTCCAGCACGACGCCCTGCTCGGGATCGGCCGCCAGCACCCGGCAGGTCCACTCGCGCAGGGTCGGGTCGGCGAGGTCGAGCCGGTGCGTACGGCCGTGGTGTGTGACGCCCATGGACGGCGACGTTACCCGTTCAGGAACTCCGAGACGCGCTCCCGCAGGTCGGCGCGCTCGGTCCAGAGCACGCCGGGCCGGTCGTACACGTGCAGTGTGGCGTTCGGGAGCGCGGCGGCGAGCCGTTCCGCGACGGCGACCGGGTGCAGGTCGTCCTCGGCGGCGGCGATGACCAGGGCCGGCGCGGTGACCGCGGCGAGCGACCCGGCGTCGTCGAGCGGGGCCTGGGCGGGCAGGTCGGCCAGTCCCGGCGCGAGCCCGTCGCGCAGCAGCTGGTCGAGCCGCTGCCGCAGGTACGCCCACCCGGCCGGGGTGTTGCGCACCGACGGCGGCAGTTCCAGCGACACCACGTCGGCCAGCGCCGAGGCGTCACCCTCGGCCACCGCGTCGAGCAAACCGGTGAGCCGGGCGCGCGCCACCTCGCCGCGCGGCGCGTCCAGCACGGCGGGCAGGAAGAAGACGAGCTTCTCGAAGCGTTCCGGGCTCTCCGCGAGCAGCCGGCAGAGCGCGCCCGCGCCGAGGCTGGCACCGAACGCCCGGGTCGCGCCACCCAGGTCGGCGACGGCTCGCAGGTCACGGGCGAGGTCCAGGTAGCTCCACGGCCCGGGCGGGGAGTCGGAGCGGCCGTGCCCGCGGAACTGGAAGAAGATGCGCCGCCCGGCCACCCCGCTGCCGAACGGGCGGGTGGTCGCGATGCCGCTGCCCAGCCCGTGCGCGAACACGGTGACCGGGTCACCGGTGCCGGTGACCAGCCGTTCCAGGCTCACCCCGTGCGGGGTGGCGACCAGCTCCGTCTCCGGCTCGGGCAGCGCGGGGCGCCCGGTCCGGGGCGCGCCGGGGCCGGGCCCCCAGGTGCGGGGACCGCCGTCCGGCGGCGGAGGCCAGCGGAAACCTCTCACCAGGACCCTCGGCCGTCGTGCAGATCTCGCAGGCCGGGCCGCACGTCGAGCAGGTAGATGAGACCGGCCGCGATGCCGATCAGTCCGAACAGGCTGATCGGCCCGAAGCCGAGCAGGGTCAGCAGCAGGCAGACCGCCAGGATGGCGACCCAGCCGCCCTTGGGCAGCGTGCCGAGCGCGGCGAACCCGTCGCCGCGCTGGGTGACCGCGTGCACCAGCGCCACTCCCTGTACGACCAGGGCGAAGACGAGCAGGATCAGCTGGATCACGTCTTGGACTGCGAACGCGAAGATCGGCGCGGCGATGGCCATGGGGGCAAGCTTATGCCGAGACCCCGGAAACGTCCGACAAGACGTTGTCCGGGGTCTCGGTGGAACTTCGGGTCACTCGGCGGCCGGGCGGGTCCGCTTCGTGGTCTTGGGCAGCTTCGCCGACGGGGTGGCCGGCTTGGCGGCGGCCTTCGTCGCGGTCGCCTTGGTGGCGCGGGTCCGCTTCACCGCGGCCGGCTTGGCGGCCACCGCCTCGGCCACCTCGGCCGGGGTGGGCACCTCGGCCGTCGCGGCGGCCTTCGGGGCGGTGTCGGCCTTCGGGGCCACGTCGGTGCCGGTGGCCTCGGTGGCCTCGATGTCGGCGTTCACCGTGTCGGCGGCCTCCAGCACCCCGGCGCCGACGACGCGCTCACCACGGGCGACCAGCTCGGCGTACGCGGCCAGCGCGCGCTCCTGCGCGGCGTGCGCGCCGGCCACCACGACGGCGGCGTTGCGGGTGGCGGCCTCGCGGAGCTTGTCCAGGTTCGCGGCCTCGCGCAGCTTGTCCAGGTTGGCGGCCTCGCGGAGCTGGTCGAGGTCGGTGGCGACGGCCCGCTCGCGCAGCCCGGTGGCGGTCTGGTTGGCGGTCTTCAGCGTCTCGGTGGCCTTCTGGCGCAGCTCGAAGCCGGTGACGACGGCCTTGCCGCCGAGGTCGGTCACGACCCGGGTACCGAGGCCGCTGACCACTGTGGGCAGCTTGCGCAGCTGCTCCAGGGCCAGCTCACCGGCGCCGGCGGCGGCGTAGAGGGGTGCGGGGATGCGGTTGGTCTTCGGCTGGGTGGTCATGACTGCTCCTCCTCGGCCGCACCGGCGGCCTTCCGGGCCGCCCGGCGGGCGGCCGTCTGCTCAGGGGCGGCGGTGGTCGGGGCGGGCGCGCCGCCCGCTTCGGTGACGGCTACCGATTCGAGGACCGCCTCGGTCGGGGTGCCCTCCGGCGTGACCGGACCGGTCGCGGCCGGCGCGACGGTGGCCGGGGCCTCAGTCGCGGCGGCCGTCTCGGTGGTCTCGGCCGTGGCGGCCGCTTCCGTCGTGGTGGCTGCCTCGGTCGCCTCGGCCAGGCGGGCGTTCTCGCGCCGGAACGTCTCGTAGATCTGGGTGAGCGACTGCTTCTGGGCCATGGTCAGCTCGGGGTCGACGGCGATCGCCGCGAGCACGCCCTGGCCCTCCTTGTCGTCTAGCAGCCCGGCACGCAGGTACATCGCCGGGGTGGAGACGCGTAGGGCGCTGGCGAGCTGCTGGAGCACCTCGGCGCTCGGCTTGCGCAGCCCGCGCTCGATCTGGCTCAGGTAGGGATTGCTGACGCCCGCCTGCTCGGCGAGCTGGCGCAGTGAGATCTTCGCGTTGCGCCGCAGGTCGCGAATGAACCCGCCGACATCGGGAAGGTCCTTGCTGGTGGCCATGACTCAACGCTAACCCGGGCCGCTAACTGCTGCAAGCAAAACGCTAGCCAGAGTTAGCAGGGTCACTGAAGGTGGGTTGCGGAGCCCATGTCCGGTCCGTACCGTCCTCCCACGTGACCAAGATCGATATCAACGGCGCCCAGCTCGCGTACGACGAGAGTGGGACCGGAACCGCCGTGGTGCTGCTGCACGCCGGCATCGCCGACCGGCGGATGTGGCGCGGGCAGATCCCGGCGCTCGCGCAGCGACACCGGGTGATCTCGCTGGATCTGCGCGGCTACGGCGAGTCGGAGCTGCCGCCCGCGCCGTTCGCCCACCACGACGACGTGATCGGGCTTCTCGACGCGCTGGGCATCGAACGCGCCGCGCTCGTCGGCTGCTCGTTCGGCGGCCGGGTCGCGGTGGACACCGCGCTCGCCTGCCCGGAGCGGGTCTCGGCGCTGGCGCTGTTCGGCGCGCCGGTCTCCGGCAACGAGTGGTCCGAGGAGACCGAGCAGCTCTGGGAGGAGCTGGTCGGTGACGTGGACCCGGAGGACTTCGCCGCCACCGCCGCCGGTGAGGTGCGGTTCTGGGTGGTCGGCCCGACCCGCCGCCCGGAGGACGTCGACCCGGAGCTGATCCGGTTCGCCGAGGAGATGGACCGCCGGGCGCTCGCCGCCGAGCAGGCGCTGAGCGCGATCGAGGTGGGCGAGCTGGACCCGCCGGCCATCGACCGGCTGGGCGAGCTGCGCGTACCGGTGCTCGTCGGCACCGGCGCCGACGACCTGCCCGACATCCGCCGCCTGGCCGACCGCATCGCCGACGAGGCCCCGAACGGCGTACGCCTCCCCGACGTGGCGAACGCCGCCCACCTGCTCCCCCTGGAGCGCCCCGCCGAGGTCAACACCGCCCTCCTGTCCTTCCTCCCCTGACCCTCCCTCTCCGCTCGGCGGGGGAGTTACCAGGTGGGGCGGATGGCGCCTACGGGGAGGCCGCCGCCGAGCAGGGGTGGCTCGGCGTACTCGGTGAGGATGGGGGCGCGCACGTTCAGGCGGGCCAGGGCGGACGCCAGGACGGGCATGCGGGCTCTCGCGGCGCCGTCGTCGATCTTCAGGGCCACGGCGCCGACCTCCGGGATCGCCGCCGCGATCACGCCCTCCGCGCCGATCTTGGCGAGCAGGCCGGGTACGCCGCGCATCAGCCGCGTGTCCTCCGCCTGGGTGCCGCCGACCAGTTCCGGGTACGCCCGCATCGCGTCCGCCACCGCCCGCTCGACGGTGCCCGGTTCGGCACTGACCAGCCGCAGGAACGCCCGGGCCAGCCCGGTCAGCGAGACGGCGAGCACGGGCGCGCCGCAGCCGTCCACCCCGACCGCCGCCGCCCGCTCGCCGGTGAACTCCTCGATCGTGGCGGCCAGGCGCTGCTGGAGCGGGTGCTCGGGGCGCCAGTAGCCGTCGAGCGGCCAGCCGGCGGCCAGGCAGGTACGCAGCATGCCGGCGTGCTTGCCGGAGCAGTTCATCAGCACCCGGGCCGGGCCGCCGCCGGCCCGCAGCACCGCCTCCCGGGCGGCCTCGCCGAACGGCAGGTCCGGCGGGCAGTGCAACGCCTCCTCGGTCAGGCCGGCGTCGCGCAGCAGCGCGGTGACCCGCTCGACGTGGAACTCCTCGCCCGCGTGGCTCGCCGCGACCAGCGCCACGTCGGCCGGAGCGGTGAGCGGCAGCCCGGCCCGGAGCATCCCGATCGCCTGCATCGGCTTGTTCGACGAGCGCGGGAAGATCGGCGAGGTGACGTCACCGGCTCCGGCGACCGGCTCACCGGCGGCGTCGAGCACCACCACGGAACCGCGGTGGACGCCCTCCACGAAACCGGACCGGACCACCTCGGCGAGCGGCACGCCGCCCTCGTACGTTTTTCCCACGGTATGGACCGTACCGAGGGGACGGACCCGGTTGGCGGCGGGGTGACCTGCGACGTCGGCCGGGGCGGTACGGGGCCGTCGCCGGTTGCGCCGCTTACCGGGCGGCGGCCGGGACGCCGAGCAGCGTACGGGCCTCGGCAGTGGTCAGCGGAGGACGCTGGGCGAGCTGGGCGAAGCCGACCGCCCGCGCGACGAGCTGCATGTTGGACTCCACCGGGCGCCCCTTGGCGTACGTGACCGTGTCCTCCATGCCGACGCGCAGGTGACCACCGGCCGACAGCGAGGCCAGCATCACCGGGATGGTGCTGCGCCCGATGCCGGTGGCCGAGAACGTGGTGCCCTCGGGCAGGTCGCGCAGCATCTGCTGGGCCGCCACCAGCGTCGCGGTGGTGCCCGGCATGCCGCCCGGCACCCCCATCACGAAGTCGACGTGCACGTGCCCGCCGTGCGGCAGGCCGTACTTGCCGAGCAGCCGCTGCAACGCGGTGAGGTGGCCCAGGTCGAAGATCTCGTACTCGGGGACGACGCCGCGCTCCTGCATGCGGGTGTGCAGGTCGACGATGAACTCCCACCGGTTGAGGAACACGTCGTCGCCGAAGTTGACGGTGCCCATGGTGCAGGAGGCCATGTCCGGCCCGGCGTCGAGGACCGCCAGCCGGGCGGACTCCGGGTCGGTCACCGCGCCGCCGGAGGAGAGCTGCACGATCAGGTCGGTGTTCTCCCGCAGCGCGGCCACGGTGTCACGCAGTCGCCCCTGGTCGAGCGTGGGGCGCGCGTCGTCGTCGCGGATGTGGACGTGGATCACGGCGGCGCCGAGCGCCTCGCACTCCTTGGCGGTCAGCAGCAGCTCGTCGAGCGTCACCGGCAGCGCCGGCACCTCCGCCTTCGCCGACTCCGCGCCGGTGGGGGCAACCGTGATCAACGTCCCTGTCGTCATGCCCCGGATCCTAGACCGGTGCCCGGCGCCGGGTCGACCGGAGGATTTCCGGTGTGGGCGGCGTTAAGAAGGGGCCCTTCCTCTACCGGAGGCGTTAATAAGGGGCCCTTCCTTACACGTCGATCGCGGCGGCGCTGTCACCGACCAGCAGGCGGGCGTCGTCGGGCGTGTTGCGCTTCAGGACGGCGAGCGCCACCTGGCCCAGCTCGTAGTGCTGCACGGCGGTGCCCACGAAGCCGACGGTCCGGCCGTCGAGCGTCACCGGCGTACCGGCGACGGGCGGCTGGTCGCTCGCCACGCCGTCGAGGTGCAGCAGGACGAGCCGGCGGGGCGGCTTGCCCAGGTTGTGCACCCGGGCCACCGTCTCCTGCCCCCGGTAGCAGCCCTTGTCCAGGTGCACGGCCGGTGCGATCAGGTCCACCTCGGCCGGGATCGTCCGGTGGTCGGTGTCCACGCCGGCCCGGGCCCGCTTGGCGGCCACCCGGATCGCCTCGTACGCCCACAGCCCGGCCACCGGCACCCCGGCGCCGCGCAGCTCCGCCACCACCTCGTCCATGGCGGCACGGGGCACGAGCAGGTCGACGCCGAGCGCCACCCGCCGGGCCCAGCCGCCGACGGGCAGCGGCTTGACGTCGTACACCACTGAGGGCCGTGCGGACAGCTCGCCGGAACGGAACTTCGGACCCGGCACCGCGGCCACGTCGGGAGCGGCCAGCCCGGTGACGCCGAGCGTGTCCAGCGCGCCGGGCGCCTCCGGCCCGACCAGCGACAGCAGCGCGTGGTCGACGGTGGCGTCGCGCGGGTCGACCTTGCTGAAGAACCGCATCTTCTCCAGGTATGACAAGAGGCCCCCGGTCATCCCCGGCTCGGTGTCCAGCCAGGTGGTCTGGCCGTCGTCGGCGACCATCGCGTGCTGCTCGACGTGCCCGTGCGGGGAGAGCACCAGCAGCTCGGTGCCCTGCCACGGTGCCAGCGCGGCCAGGTGCTGGCTGGTGAGCGTGTGCAGCCAGCCGATCCGCTCCTCGCCGGGCACCGCGACCACGCCCCGGTGCGAGCGGTCGACCAGGCCCACGCCGGTGGCCAGGAGCCGCTGCTCGCGCATCGGGTCGCCGTAGTGGGCGGCCACCGGGCCGACCCCCACCGCCCGGTGGGCCGGCTCCGGCTGGTCCCGGGTCTTGTCGTCGATGGCGTCGGTGGTCACCGCGCCCGCGATGTCGATCATGTGCGTTCCCCGTTCTGTGCGCAGCGGCCGCAGACCCCGAAGAGCGCGACATGCCCGATGTCGACCTTGAACCCGCGCTGCTCGTCCAGTTGGTCGGCGAGCGGGCGGAGCATCTCCGGGGCGATCTCGTCGATCGCCCCGCACTCCCGGCAGACCAGGTGGACGTGCTGGTGCTCACCGGCCGCGTGGTAGGTCGGCGAACCGTGCGACAGGTGCGTGTGCGTCACCAGGCCGAGCCGTTCCAGCAGCTCCAGCGTGCGGTAGATGGTGGTGATGTTGACTCCGGCCGCCACCTCGCGGACCGCGGTGTGCACCTGCTCCGGGGTGGCGTGCCCCAGATCCAGGACAGCCTGGAGCACCAGCTGCCGCTGCGCCGTCAGCCGCAGCCCGCGCGAGCGGAGCATTTCCGCGAGGGAGGATTCGGACACCCTTCGATCATAGTTCGGCCGCCGCGCCGGCCGGCCCGCCGCCGGGGTACGCCACTACGCTGCGCCAGTGGGGACGACACGGGTGGCGGTGCTCGGCCGGGGACTCGTACCGGCGGGTGAGCCGGTGTTGCGCGGCGACGACCGGGGCGTCCTGCACGGCGACGGCCTGTTCGAGACGCTGCACCTGCGCGACGGCCGCCCCTGGCTGCGCGAGGCCCACCTGGCCCGACTGCGGGCCGGCGCGGCGGCGATCGATCTGCCGCTGCCCCCGGACGCCGCGCTCGTCGAGCTGCTGGACGCGGTCTGCGCCGGCTGGCCCGCCCGGACCGAGGGCGCGCTGCGGCTGGTCTGCACCCGGGGACCGGAGGGCGGTGGGCCGCCCACTGTGTACGCCACGCTCGGCGAGGTGCCCGCGTCCGCCCGCCTGGCCCGGCGGGACGGGGTGACTGTGGCCACGCTGCCGCTCGGGGTGGCCGCCCGGTCCCGCCCGGAGCTGGGGTGGCTGCCGAGCGGAGTGAAGTCCACCTCGTACGCGCTGAGCACCGCCGCCCGGCGGTGGGCGCAGCGGACCGGCGTGGACGACGTGCTCTGGGTCTCGACCGACGGCTACGTGCTGGAGGGGCCCACCGCGAACGTGGTGTGGCGCAGCGGCGGCACGCTCTGCGCGGTCCCGGCGGCACAGACCGGAATCCTGCCCGGCGTGACCGCCGGTCACCTGCTGGAACGGGCCGCCGAGCTGGGCCTGACCGCCGCCGAGCACCTGCCCACGGTGCCCGACCTGCACGAGGCCGAGGCCATCTGGCTGACCAGCTCCCTGCGCGGCCCGGTAGAGGTCACCACCCTGAACGGAACCCCACGTCCGAGTTCCCCCCTCACTCCGCGCCTGCAAGCCCTCCTGAACTTCCCCCCACCCCCACCCCGTCGACCATGAAGTTTGCGGCGTCGGGTGCCCGATTTGTCGCCGTCAACTTCATGATCGCCGGGAACAACGGCGGGGCGGGCGCGGGGCGGCGGTCAGCCGGCCACCCGGGTCAGGCGGGCGGAGAGGTGCGGGCTCAAGGGCTGGCCCACGGCGGCCATCTCCTGGGCGTAGAGCAAAGCGCCCTCGACGATGCCGAACAGGCGGGCACCGGCGGTGACCTCCTTCGCCGTCGCGGTACGCACGACCGCGTCGGTGGCGAACTCGATCTGGGTGCCCTTGCGCTTGCCGATGTGCAGCTCCATCACGCCGGTCGGCGTGGTCATCAGCGCCTCCAGCTCGTCGGTCACCCGCTCACCGTCGAGCACCGGACGCCACCAGCCCACCTCACGGCCGGCGGGGCGGACCGGGCGGCTCTGCTCGTCCAGGATCCAGGCCCGCGACTCGTAGAACAGGAACGGCCGGCCGTCGTGGCTGATCCGGATCTCCTGCGCGTAGTCGAAGTCCTCGATCGTCGGGAACCCACCCCGGCCCCGGCCACGCCACACCCCGACGTACGGCAGCAGGCCGTCCAGGCTCGGATGCAGCTTCGGGCCGACGCGCAGGTCGTGGCTCTCCTCGTACGGGTACGGGTCGACCGGCGGCGCGTTCAACCACGGCGGCTGAAGCGGATTCTCACTATTCACAGCGCCACCTTCGTTCGCGACTGCGGGGCTCGCAAAACCGGCTCACTCCTCGCGCTCACCATTTACCTCTAGCGATTCGCACTGCGACATAGACCAGGCCACCGGCGAGCGCGCCCAGGCCGGCGACCAGCAGGCTGACGAACCCGATCTCGGTAACCATCCGGACCATCCTATGCTGGGGGCATGGCGCGCACTCTCGTCGTCAAGGCCACCGCCGGCGCGGACTCCCCGGAACGCTGCGCCCAGGCGTTCACGGTCGCCTCCACCGCAGCCGCGGCCGGGGTGGACGTCTCGCTCTGGCTCACCGGCGAGTCCACCTGGTTCGCGCTCCCCGGGCGGGCGGAGACGTTCGAGCTGCCGCACTCCGCGCCGCTCGGCGAGCTGCTGCACGTGGTCCTGACCACGGGCCGGGTGACCGCCTGCAGCCAGTGCGCGGCCCGGCGGAACATCGGCCCGGACGACGTCATCCCCGGCGTACGCATCGCGGGGGCCGCGGTGTTCGTCGAGGAAGCGATGGCCGAGGGCGCGCAGGCGCTGGTCTACTGACCAACCCGCCCGGGTTGTCCATTCTGCCCGGTGGGCCGATCCCGGCCCGACATGTCCGGATGCTGCCTACCATGCGAATGTGAGTGAGGCCATCCGACAGTTCTTCGCGTCGCTTCCGGCGCGCGCCGCGTCAGTGCTGAACAGCCCGATCGCCGGCACGCTCCAGATCGACCTGGCCGACGGCAACCGCACCGAACACTGGTACGTCACGCTGGCCCCCGGATCGGCCCAGGTGAGTCAGGAGCAGCAACGGCAGGCCGACAGCGTGCTCACCCTCTCCGGGGAACTGTTCGAGAAGCTGGTCACCGGCCGGGAGGCCGGAATGGCCGCGGTGCTGCGCAACGAGGCGACGTTCAGCGGGCACGTCGTGCTGTTCCTGGCGTTCCGCCGGTTCCTGCCGACCCTGCCCGGCGTACGGGATCCGCGGGACGCCGCCCGCGAACACGTCCGGCGGCTGGCGTGAAGGAGCGGGTCAGCATCCTCGACGGCAACACGTTCCTGGTCAGCGACTATCGCGGCAACATCCAGCCGTCGTACGACTTCCCCACCGGGCTGTTCTCCTTCGACACCCGGTTCCTCTCCACCTGGATCCTCACCCTCGACGGGGAACCCCTGCACGCGCTCTCCGTCGACGACTCGCTGTCGTACAGGACGCGGTTCTTCCTGGTCCCCGGCGAGCCGACGCACTACCTGGACGCCAAGGTCTCGGTGATCCGCAGCCGCGCGATCGGCGGCAGCCTGGACGAGGAACTGACCCTGCTCAGCCACTCCGAGCAGGAGATGGAGTTGCGGCTCCGGCTGGAGATCGGCTCCGACTTCGCCGACCTCTTCGAGATCAAGCACAAGCGGGACAAGAAGGGCACCACCACGCTCAGCATGGAGACGAACGCGCTGCGGCTGACCTACCGCCGGCAGGCGTTCCACCGCGAGACGCTGGTGACCAGCAGCGCGCCGGCCGAGGTCGACGAGAGCGGGATGACGTTCCGGATCCGGGTCGCCCCGCACGGCGAGTGGACCACCCGGCTGCACATCGACACGGTCATCTACGGCGCGCGGGGCGAGGACATCCGCGCCATCCTGCCGCTGGGCGGCCAGCGGACGGCGGCCGACATCGAGGCGGAGCAGAGCGAGCTGATCAGCCGGGCGCCGAAGCTGGGCTGCGACTGCGAGCCGCTGGCCGGGGCGTACCGGCGCAGCCTCAACGACCTGGCCGCCCTCCGGTACGAGTCGATCACGCTCGGCGTCCGGTTGCTCGCCGCCGGCCTGCCCTGGTTCATGACGCTGTTCGGCCGGGACAGCATCTTCACCTCGCTGCAGGTGCTGCCGTTCCTGCCCGAGCTGGTCAAGCCCACGATCGTCATGCTCGCCGGACTCCAGGGCAGCCGGGTCGACGACTTCCGGGACGAGGAGCCCGGCAAGATCCTGCACGAGCTGCGCTACGGCGAGACCGCCGGCTTCGAGGAGCAGCCGCACTCGCCGTACTACGGCGCCGCCGACACCACGGCGCTGTTCGTGATCCTGCTCGACGAGTACGAGCGGTGGACCGGCGACGCCGACCTGGTACGCAAGCTGGAGCACGAGACGCGGGCGGCGCTGACCTGGCTGGACACGTACGGCGACCTGCTCGGCACCGGTTACGTCTGGTACATGTCGCGGAACCCGGAGACCGGCCTGCCGAACCAGTGCTGGAAGGACTCGCCGGACGCCATCTCCTACGCCGACGGGCGAATGCCCGAGTTCCCCCGGGCCACGTGCGAACTCCAGGGGTACGCGTACGACGCGAAGCTGCGCGGCGCCCGTCTGGCCCGCACGTACTGGAACGACCCGACGTACGCCGACCGGCTGGAACACGAGGCGGCGGCGCTGAAGGAACGGTTCAACCGCGACTTCTGGATCGCGGACCGCGAGTACTACGCGCTGGCGCTCGACCCGCTGGGCCGCCAGGTGGACGCGCTCACCTCCAACATCGGTCACCTGCTGTGGAGCGGCATCGTCGACGAGGCCCGCGCCCCCGCCGTCGCCGCCCATCTGCTCGGCCCACGCCTGTTCTCCGGGTGGGGTGTGCGGACGCTCGCCGACGACCAGGTCCGGTACAACCCGGTCGGCTACCACGTCGGCACGGTGTGGCCGTTCGACAACTCGATCATCGCCTGGGGCCTGTGGCGGTACGGCTTCCGCCAGCAGGCCGGCCGGATCTGCGACGCTCTGCTCAGCGCGTCGCACTACTTCGACGGGCGGCTGCCCGAGGTGTTCGCCGGCTACGAGCGCGGCCTCACCGACTACCCGGTGGAGTACCCCACCGCGTGCAGCCCGCAGGCGTGGTCCGCCGGCACGCCGCTGCTGCTGCTACGGGTGATCCTGGGACTGGAACCGCAGGGCGATCACCTGATCATCGACCCGGCCGTGCCACCCGGGATGGGCCGGGTGGAACTGCTCGACATCCCGGGCCGCTGGGGCCGGGTGGACGCGCTGGGCCGCAGCCGAGAGCCGCACGAGGAACAGCCGTCGCCACCGGCGCTCACCCTGCCCGGCGGCTGACGTCAGGCCCGGCAGGGCGTGGTGACCGCCGCCCGGACCCGCTCACCGGCCCGCAGCGCCAGCACCGCCGGGTCGCCCGGGCGTGCGTACGCGTCGGCCGAGTCCACCACCGGCGCGGCGCCGACGCCGAACGCGGCGGCCAGCGACTGGTCGGCCGGCGCTGCGGCCTCGGACCGGGCCGTGCGGGCGGTCCCGCCACCCGGGCAGGGCGCGGTCAGCACCTGGACCGGCCCGGTCGCGCCGCCCCACCGGCCCAGCGCCGACGCCAGCACGGCCGACTCGGCGGCCGCGTCGGCGGACGGGGCCCGGTAGCCGGAGCCCGCCGGGCGGCAACCGGTGTCCGCGGTGAGCAGCACCCGGCCCGGGCCACCGGCCCGGCCCTCGACCGCGACGAACTCGCCCGCGTCGGCGCGCAGCAGCGGTTCGCCGTCGAGCGTCGACACGCCGGCCCGCCAGCCCGACGGCAGCCGGTCGGCGATGCCGCGCAGCACCTCGCGTACGTCGTCGCCGCCGATCGCCACCTCGACGCCGCGCTGCAGCGTGGCGCCGTCGTCCATCGGCGTGATCCGGCAGCCGCGCTCCAGCCGGTCCGGCAGGAGCGCCGGTACGCCCGCGGTGCCGACCGCGGCGGTCAGCTCGCCGATCGCCCGGTCCACCACCGGGCCGGCCTGGTCCAGCGACCGCTGCTCCTTGACCGTCGGCGCGTCGGTGCGCACCGACCACCAGGTCAGACCCGCGAGCAGCACGGCCCACGCCACGGTGGCGACCGTCAGCCAGCGCAGCCGGCGTCGGCCGCCGGGGCCGGGCCGGCCGGGCGGGGTGGGCGGGGCGTAGCCCGTCTCGACGGCAGTCACCCGGCCATGGTGTCACGGACGGGCGAGCCGCCCGGCCGCGCCTCGGCACCTCGCTCAGACCGGCTCCGACCGGCGGGACAGCAGCCACAGCAGGTAGAAGGGGCGCTGCCGCAGCTCGCCGCGACGGTCGGCGTACTGGTCGGCGGCGAGCACGGCGGAGAAGAACCCGCCCGCGCCCAGCATGCCGAGCACCGGCGCCAGATGGGTGCCCTCGACCGCCACCAGCGTCGCCGCGACAGTCGCCACCGCCGCTCCTGCGGCCTGCACGGCCGAGCGCCGGGCCACCCGGGCGACCTCGGCCCGGGCCGCCCGCACCCCCTCCTGGATCTCCGCGTCGAGCTTCACGAGCTGTACCAGCGCGCGGTCCGGGTCGGTGTCGACCTCCAGCATCCGGCCCCGCAGGTACGCCTGGGTCGCGGCGAGCGCGTCGCCCTCCTGGGTCAGGATGGCGCAGTAGTCCCGCAGCGACGTGCCCTCCAGCATCGGCAGGTCGAGCTGGAGCAGCGGGGTGACCAGCCGCGCCTTCACCGGATCCCCGCTCGGCACGTCGACGACCCGATGCCCCTTGACGATCAGGTCGAGCGTGCGGTCCGGGTTGTCGCCCAGCTCGATCCGGCCTGATGTGTCGAACAGCGACGAGGTGGACTGTGCGTCCGGCGCGCGCGACTCCAGGTGGCTGCGGCGGAAGGTCTGCGGGAAGTAGACCAGCTGGCCCAGCTCCAGCAGCGGCGCGCAGTCCCGCAGGTACGCGCCGAGGCGGCCCAGGTCGTCGCACTCGGCGAAGAGCTGGTCGATCCGGATGTCCTCGTACCGGCAGCGCGGGCCGCAGCGATCCGGATCCTCGCCGCACCTCTTGCAGATCTCCCGGTGGGCCAGATAGCAGTGCTCGCCGCCCGGCTGGGACAGGACCAGCTTGGCCGTGACGAGCGTGGCCCGCTTGGTGAGGAACGACAGATCGGTGTCGAGGCTGGCCACCGAGACGTCGAACGGGCGCCGCCGGCCGGACGCGTCGGTGCGCTGGAGTTCGCGGACGACCTCCTCGCCCCGGTTGCCGTCGATGAAGTCGATCAGATAGCGGCGGGCGTGGGCAGCGGCGTCGTCGGGCACCTGATCCCCCTCCGGCGCGTCCGGGGCGCGCCGCCGTCCAGACTGCCAGCCACGGTCGGGACGCACAGTCGCCGGAACGGCTCGTGGCCCGCCACCCGGGTGGGCGGCGGGCCACGATCTCCAGCGTGGGTCAGGCGGTGACCGAGACGGTCACCTCGTTGATCCCGCGGGCCGCGGCCACGGCGGTGTCGCCGTTGCCGTGGCGGGACAGGGCCCGCAGCGTCCACGAGCCGGGCGCGGCGAAGAACCGGAACTGCCCGGCCGCCGACGTCACCACCTCGGCGGTGAACTCGCCGGTCGAGTCGAGCAGGCGCACGTAGGCGCCCGGCACGACCTCACCGGACTCGGCCAGCACGCGGCCGGTGATGACTGTCTCCTTCTCCAGGTCCAGGCTCGCCGGGAGGGGGGCGGACTGGTCCGGCGCGGCGCAGCCGGCGGCAGCCGTCGAGGCGGCGGAGGCGGCGGTCATCAGGCCTCCCCCGGCTCGTCGCCGAGCGCCACCGGCACGCCGACGAGCGAGCCGTACTCGGTCCAGGAGCCGTCGTAGTTCTTCACGTTGCGGTGCCCGAGCAGCTCCTGGAGCACGAACCAGCTGTGCGAGGAACGCTCGCCGATCCGGCAGTACGCGATCGTCTCCTTGCCGTCGTCCAGCCCGGCGTCGGCGTAGATCTTGCGCAGCTCGTCGTCGGACTTGAACGTGCCGTCCTCGTTGGCCGCCTTCGACCACGGGACGCTGATCGCGGTCGGGATGTGGCCGGCCCGCTGCGCCTGCTCCTGCGGCAGGTGGGCGGGGGCGAGCAGGCGGCCCGCGAACTCGTCGGGGCTGCGCACGTCGACCAGGTTCTTGGTGCCGATCGCGTCGACCACCTCGTCGCGGAACGCGCGGATCGAGGTGTCCGGCTCCTGCGCGACGTACTGCGTCTTCGGCCGCTCCACCGCGTCGGTGACGAGCGGACGGGCGTCCAGCTCCCACTTCTTGCGGCCGCCGTCGAGCAGCTTCACGTCGCGGTGGCCGTAGAGCTTGAAGTACCAGTACGCGTACGCGGCGAACCAGTTGTTGTTGCCGCCGTACAGGATCACGGTGTCGTCGTTGGCGATGCCCCGGTCGGACAGCAGCGCCTCGAACTGGCTCTTGTTGACGAAGTCCCGGCGGACCTGGTCCTGGAGGTCGGTGCGCCAGTCGAGCTTGACGGCACCGGCGATGTGCCCGGTCTCGTAGGCCGAGGTGTCCTCGTCGACCTCGACGAAGACGACGCCGGGGGCGCCGAGGTTCTTCTCGGCCCACTCGGCCGAGACGAGTGCGGTGTCGCGACTCATCAGATCACTCCCTGGTGAGGATGGTTTGGTGAGCCTGCGCGTGGAGATCGATGTCGATGGTTGTCGCACCACACGCGGACCCTGAGCTAGGAACGGATCACGGGTACGTGCGACGGCGCCGCTGCCGGGCGTTGAGGGAGGGGAACCGGGAAAGGTTCGTGGACCCTGGGTGACCGCCGTTCAGGCGGCCGGAGACAGCCCCGCCGTCAGATGACGGGGCGACACAGGCAGGTGGCCACGCGGCACAGGTCGACCGCGCGCCGTTTGGTGAGGTGGGTCCCCATGGGCAGGGAGGTTACCAGCCGAGGCGACAGCTGCCACCAGGCCGACCAGCATCCGGGACGGCAGGGTGGCATTCAGCCGGCGGAGTTGACGGCAGGCCGGCTTTCAGCCGGCGGAGTTGATCGGCACGTTCGCCGCGTCCGCCGTGACCACCAGGCCCTCCGGCCTCGGTTCGACCTTGCGCAGGTTGAGCTGGAACGGCAGCTCCGGCAGCGGCACGTCGATCGAGATGCCCTGCGCGTACCGGGTCAGCGCGGCCCGTGCCAGCGGCACGTTCGGCAGGCCGTCCGCGGTGAGGTCGTTGAAGCGCAGCGCCACCTTGTTGCCGGCCACCGTGACGTCGGCGGTGCCGTTGACGGTGAGCTTGATGCCGAGGACGTCCACCGGGGCGGTGACGGCGAGCTTGCCGTTGCGCTCGCCCAGCATCAGCCCGGGCCGGTCCAGCAGCTTGGCCAGGCTCTCGTAGGTGACGGTGCCCCGCCCGTCCACGCTCTCGGCCACCACGTCGCCCCGGCCCGAGCGCAGCGTGTCCAGCGAGGCGGTCACGTTGCGCGCGTCCACGTCGAGCTTCGGCACCTCGACCGCGTCGCCCTGCACGTCGCCGCGCACGTCGGTGAGCTGGATCGAGATGCGCTCGTACCGGCCGTCGAGCACCTGGGTGAGGAAGGGGAAGCCACCCACCTCGACCTGCGGCGCGGCGGACTGCGCGTCCTGCTTGGCGATCTCCTGCCGGACCTGGTCGGCGATGGCGCGCTCGGCCACGCCGGCGGCGACCCGGTCGGCGACGACGAGCAGACCGGCCAGCACCAGCAGCAGGACGAGGAAGCCGATCAGCACCTTCCGGCCCCGTCGCCGGGGTCGGCCCTCCGCCGGATACGCCTCTGCCACGCCGCCTCCAGTCCTCGCCGCCGTCACCGCGCCTCGCGGCGCAACCGTACTTACCCGAGGCGAATCTTCCCCAACCGCGTCAGAGGAACAGCACGCACATGGCGTACGCGGCGGGCGCGGCAAGCGCGAACCCGCCCAGCGGCCCCTGCATGTGCCGGGCCACCCACATCGTCGGCGGTTCACCGGCCATCAGCCGGCCCGCCTCGGCGTACCCCACCGCGAGGTCGGCCAGGACGGCGGTGGCCGCGCTGACCACCCCGACCAGGGCGGCGCTGGTCGGGGTGAAACCGACCAGGTAGCTGCCGAGGACGGCGCTGGTGAGCGTGCCGAGCATGGCGCCGACGACCACGCCCGCCGCGCCGCGCGGCACCTGCGGGGCGAGCCGGGGCCACGGCGCCACCGCGTCGGTGAGCCGGGCGACGAGCAACGCCACCCCGGCGGCGGTGAGGCAGACCGTGATGGCCTGGGTGCCCTTGGGGATCCGGCTGAGCACGACGAGCGTGCCGAAGGCGACCACGCCCACCACGATGAGCAGGGTGCCGCCGAGCGAGTCGGTCACCCGGACCCGGTCCACCCGCCGTACGAGCTGCCCCAGCACGGCGAGCAGGAAACCGGCCGCGGCGGCGTAGCCGAGCGGGGCCAGGCCGGCGATGTCCGACTGCACGGCGGCGACGTCGGCGATCGCCGCCGTCGCGGCGCTGACGAGCGCGACGACGAGCAGCGCGGGCGGCCGCATGGCCATCGTCCAGGCCAGCACGAACAGCAGCTGGACGCCGAAGATGATCGCGGTGAACGGCAGCCGGTGCCCCGGGCCCGAGGTCTGCGCGCCCAGCACCAGGCCGACGCCGAGCAGCGCGGCGAAGCCGGCCACGGTGAGCGCCAGGGGGCGGCGGACCGGGACCGGAGGCACCTCCTCCTCGGGCTCCTCGTCGGACTCGTCGTCGGGACGCCGGCCGGGGCCGCCCTTGCGCAGCCGGCGCGGGCCCTTGCGTTCCGGCCGCTCGCCCTCCTCCTCGGCGGGGCCGGTACGCGGGGCAGGCGGGTAGCCACGGGCGGGGCCGGACGGCCCGGCGGACGGGTCGTCGGCCCACGGTTCACGACCGATGTCGCGCGAGGTGGAGGGAAACACGCCCCGATCGTGCCAGACCCGGGCGGCTCGGCGGAGGTCCCGGTTTCGGCGACGTTAAAACCTGCGCCGCGATCGAGGGCAGAAAGGGCAAACGGTAAATCGCACGAAGGTGACGGCCGGTCCATCGGTTACGCTCAGGCCGTTACCCGCCCGTCGACGACGCCGGGACCCACGCAAGTTCACAGTGCCGCCCCCCACCCGGGCGTGTCGCTGGTCGCGCGCGGCCGGAAGGCCGCCGGGACGGAGGTGATCGTGGAGCTCCTGCTGCTCGTGACCGCGCGGGCCGGCGAGCCAGCGGCGGTGCTGCCGGCACTCGACCTGCTGCCGCACTCGGTTCGCACCGCACCCCGCGACGTCCGCACGCTGGTCTCCGGCCCGACCCCGGACGCCGTCCTGGTGGACGCCCGCTCCGAGCTGAGCGAGGCGCGCGCCACGTGCCGGATGCTGCACGCCACCGGGCTCGGCGTACCGCTCGTCGCGGTCGTCACCGAGGCCGGGCTGATCGCGCTGAACGCGGACTGGGGCGTCGACGACGTGATCCTGGCCGGCGCCGGGCCGGCCGAGGTGGAGGCCCGCCTGCGGCTCGCGGTCGGCCGGCTCAGTAACGCCACCGCGGGCGCCGGCGGCTCGATCCGGGCCGGCGAGCTGAACATCGACCCGGACACGTACGCCGCCAAGCTGAAGGGCCGGCCGCTCGACCTCACGTACAAGGAGTTCGAGCTGTTGAAGTTCCTGGCCCAGCACCCGGGGCGGGTGTTCACCCGGGACCAGTTGCTGCGCGAGGTCTGGGGCTACGACTACTTCGGCGGCACCCGGACGGTGGACGTGCACGTACGGCGGCTGCGCGCCAAGCTCGGCTCGGAGTACGAGTCGATGATCGGCACCGTCCGCCAGGTGGGCTACAAGTTCGTCGTCCCGCCGTCGCGCTCGCTGCCGGAGTCGGAACCCGCCCCGCTGCCGGTCTGACCGCCCACGCTCCACCCCGCTAGAGGGCACTTTTCTTGTATGCCCTTTTTGCCCGATCAGTCAGCCATATCCTGGCTGCCGGAATTGTCGGGCTAAGGGGGCAGCGGTGCGTGCGGTGAACACGGGGGCGACGAACGGCCGGTGCCGCTGATGCGGGGCTCGACGCTGCGCGCCGCCGGGCTCGTGACCGTCGTGCTGGCCGGCCTGCTCGGGTCGGCGTTCGCGCTGGGCCGCAGCCTGGTGCCCGACCCGCATCCGTCGGCCGCCGGAGTCGCCACCACGCTCAACGGGCCGCGTTACGGCGAGCAGCCACCCAGCACCGACTTCCCGGGTGGCACGGCCAGCGCCCGGCCGAGCCCCGACGCCGCGCCGGACGCCGCCCCGGTCGAGCCCGGCGGGGCCGGTCCGTACGGAACCCTGGTCACCACCGGCTCGTCCCGGGTCGCGCTGACGTTCGACGACGGCCCCGATCCCCGCTGGACCCCGCAGGTGCTCGCGCTGCTGGCCCAGTACGGCGTGAAGGCGACGTTCTGCGTCGTCGGCGAGAACGTCGAGGCCCACCCGGATCTGGTCCGGTCGATCGTGGCCGAGGGCCACACGCTGTGCAACCACTCCTGGAACCACGACATCGGCCTGGGCAAGCGATCCCCGGCGACGATCCGGGCCGACCTGCTGCGCACCAACGACGCGATCCTGGCCGCCGTGCCCGACGCGCAGATCGCGTACTACCGCCAGCCCGGCGGGGCCTGGACGCCGTCGATCATGTCGGCCTGCGCCGACCTGAGTCTCACCCCGCTGCACTGGAGCGTGGACCCGTCGGACTGGCGGGCGCCGGGCGCGCTCGCCATCGAGACGAGGATCCGCACCCAGATGGGGCCGGGGGCGATCGTGCTCATGCACGACGCGGGCGGGGACCGTTCCGGCACCGTCAGCGCGTTGCAGCAACTCCTGCCCGAACTGCTGGCCCGGTTCGAGTTGGAGCCGCTGCCCGTCGGCCGCCCGTGACGAGCGCCACCGATCGCCGTCGTCGTCCGGCGCGAACCGCGGCCCGCCGGCCGCTACCGTGACTCAGATGAGCAGCACCGAGCCGACGAGTGGTCCCGCGGCCGACGGGATCGACCGGGCGGACCGGCTGACGCCGGACGAGGTCGCCGAGGTGCTGGCGCTGGCCCGCGCCGCCGGTGACGCCGACGGCGCCGACCCGCTCGACGAGCACGTGCTGCTGCGGCTGCGCGACCCCGAGGCGCCCGCCGTGCACCTCACCGCCCGGACCACCGACGGCACCCTGACCGGGTACGCGCACCTCGACACCACCGCCCCGGCCGAGGGCGTCGGCGTGGAGATGGTCGTGCACCCGGCGTACCGGCGCCGGGGCTCCGGCCGGGCGCTGGCCCGTGGCGTGGTGGCCGCCGCGCCCGGACCGCTGCGCGCCTGGGCGCACGGCGACCACCCGTCAGCCGCCGCGCTGGCCGTCGACCTGGGCTTCTCCCGGGCGCGGGTGCTCTGGCAGATGCGCCGTCCGCTCACCGCCGAACTGCCGGCGCCGGTCGTGCCGGACGGCGTGACGCTGCGCGCGTTCCGTCCCGGCGAGGACGACGAGGCCTGGCTGGCGGTGAACAACGCCGCCTTCGCCCAGCACCCCGAGCAGGGCAAGTGGACGCTCGACGACCTGCGGGTCCGCATCGCCGAGCCGTGGTTCGACCCGGCCGGGTTCCTGCTCGCCGTCGACTCCGCCACCGGGCGGCTGCTCGGCTTCCACTGGACGAAGGTGCACGAGCGGCCGGGGTCGGCCCGGATCGGCGAGGTCTACGTGCTGGGCGTCGACCCGTCCGCGCACCGGGGCGGGCTCGGCCGGGTGCTCACCGCCGCCGGCCTGACCCACCTGCGCGACGAGCGCGGGCTGGACCGGGTGATGCTCTACGTGGACGAGAGCAACACCGCCGCGGTCGCGCTCTACGAGCGGCTCGGCTTCGCGCGCTGGTCCGCGCACGTCAACTACCAGCTCGGCTGAGCGCTCGCCGGCGCGGGAAAATCGCCACAAAGGCGATGCCGGGCTGCTAGTTCACGAAATGGACAGCCCCGCCTCAGCGTACGGCCACCTCGTCGGCCGGACGTGTTCACCGCGCGTTCACTTACGTCCGGCGAACCGTCCACCTGGCCCTCCTACCTTTCGTGTCAGCCGGTCAGCGCCGGCCCCCGGCACTCCGGGCGACCTGACCAAAGACGTGAAGGGAAACCCCTGAAGTGAAGCTCCAGCGGCACGGCGCCATCGCCTGTCTCGCTCTTACCGCGGTTCTCGGTCTCAGCGCCTGCGGCTCGGACAACAACGAGCCGGCCGGCGCCTCCGCCTCCGGCTCCGCCGCCGCGGTGGACTGCGCCACGGGCACGCTGAACGCGCAGGGCTCCTCCGCCCAGAAGAACGCCATGGCCGAGTGGATCAAGGCGTACCAGCAGAAGTGCTCCGGCACCACGATCAACTACGAGCCCAGCGGCTCGGGCGCCGGCATCCAGGCCTTCATCGCCGGCACCGCCGACTTCGCCGGTTCGGACTCCGCCCTCAAGCCCGAGGAGCAGCCGCAGGCCGACGCCAAGTGCACCGGCGGCCAGGCGCTCAACCTGCCGATGGTCATCGGCCCGGTCGCTGTCGTCTACAACGTCGGCGGCGCGGACAACCTTCAGTTCAGCCCGGCCACCCTGGCGAAGATCTTCGCCGGCAAGGTGACCAAGTGGGACGACCCGGCGATCAAGGCCGACAACCCGGACGCCAAGCTGCCGTCCACCGCGATCCAGGCGGTGCACCGCTCCGACGAGTCGGGCACCACCGACAACTTCACCAAGTACCTCTCCAAGACCGCCGAGGCGGACTGGACGCTCGGTAACTCCAAGGCGTGGAAGGCCCCGGGCGGCGTCGGCGCGGCCAAGTCCGACGGTGTGGCCAGCAAGGTCAAGAGCACCGACGGCACCATCAGCTACGTCGAGTGGTCGTACGCCGAGAACTCCGACCTGAAGATGGCGAAGATCAAGAACGGGAACGGCGAGTTCGTCGAGCTGACCGGGGACTCGGCCGGCAAGACCATCGCCGGCGCCAAGTTCGAGGGTCAGGGCAACGACCTGAAGATGTCGATCGACTACAACACCAAGGAGGCCGGGGCGTACCCGATCGTCCTGGCGACCTACGAGATCGTCTGCAGCAAGGGCCTCGCCGCCGACAAGCTGCCGCTGATCAAGGGCCTGCTCGGCCACGCCGCCAGCGCCGAGGGGCAGAAGGAGCTCGTCGAGCTGGGCTACGCGCCGCTGCCCGAGACCGTCCGCACCAAGGTCGAGGCCGCGGTCAAGAGCCTCTCCTGACGCTCTGACCGACACCTCCTCAACACGAAGCGAGCGAGCAGATGGGTGACACCCCTCACCGCTCGGCCCACGCCGGCACCGGCGGGAACCCCGTGGCCACGAGCCACGAGCGACCCGCCGGTGCCTCGGCGCGTGTGGCCGAGCGCCCCGGTAACCCGGGCCGCCCCGACGGTGGCCTCGGTGGCGGCGGCGCCCTCCCCCGGGCCCGCGCCTTCGGCGCGGAACGGGCGTTCCGCGGCCTGACCCTGGCCGCCGGCACCACGGTCCTGGTGGTCATCGCGGCCATCGCGATCTTCCTGATCGCCAAGGCCGTCCCGGCGCTGCGGGCCAACACCGAGTCGTTCTGGACGTTCGAGGGCTGGTTCCCGAACGACGACCCGCCGCAGTTCGGCATCGGCGCGCTCGCCTTCGGCACGGTCCTGAGCTCGCTGCTGGCGCTGCTCATGGCGGTGCCGGTCGCGCTGGGCATCGCCCTGTACCTGTCGCACTACGCGCCCCGGCGGCTCGGCAACGCCCTGGGCTTCCTGATCGACCTGCTGGCCGCCGTGCCGAGCGTGGTCTTCGGCCTCTGGGGCCGGGACTACTTCGCCCAGCCGGTGGCCGACCTGTCCACCTGGCTGAACAGGTACTTCGGCTGGATCCCGATCTTCGGCGACGGCCCGTACGGCAACTCGATCCTGCTCGGCTCGGTGGTGCTCGCCATCATGGTGCTGCCGATCGTCACCTCGCTGTCCCGCGAGGTGTTCCGGCAGACCCCGACCGCGAACGAGGAGGCCGCGCTCGCGCTCGGCGCCACCCGCTGGGAGATGATCCGCACCGCGGTCCTGCCGTACGGGCGGCCCGGTGTCATCGCCGCGGTGATGCTCGGCCTGGGCCGGGCACTGGGCGAGACCATCGCGCTGGCACTCACGCTCGGCTCGACGTACGCCATCTCGTTCAACATCCTGCAGAGCGGCGGCAACTCGATCGCCGCGAACATCGCCAACCGGTTCGCCGAGGCGAACGACACCGGCCGGGGCGCGCTCATCGCCTCCGGCCTGGTGCTGTTCGCGATCACGCTGATCGTCAACATCACCGCGCGGGCGATCATCTACCGGCGGCGCGAGTTCACGGAGTCGGCCGCATGACCACTACCCTCACCCCCCGCCGCCCGCGCCCGCCGGCCCAGCCGGCCACGCTGCGGGCGAGGCGGCTTCCCGCGTACGCCGCTCCGGCCATCGCCGTCGCGGCGCTGCTGCTCGCGGCGGCCCTGGTGTACGGCGCCGGCATCGGCGGCCCGGTCCTGGTCGTGGTGGTCGGCGCGCTGCTCTACCTGGCCGGTCTCTTCGTCGCGGCGAACGCGGTGGAGGGCCGCCGGTCGGCCCGCAACCGGACCTGGAGCGCGCTGATCCACTCCGCGTTCGTGCTCGCGGTGCTGCCGCTGGCCTCGGTGGTCTGGACGCTGGTCAGCAAGGGCTCCGAGCGGCTGGACGCGAACTTCTTCGGCACCTCGATGAACAACATCGGGTCGCGGGACGCGAACGGCGGCGCGTACCACGCGATCGTCGGCACGTTGCAGCAGGTGGGCATCGCCACCCTGATCACGGTGCCGCTCGGCGTGCTCTGCGCGATCTACATCGTCGAGTACGGCCGGGGCCGGTTCGCGTTCACCATCCGCTTCTTCGTGGACGTGATGACCGGCATCCCGTCGATCGTCACCGGCCTGTTCGTGCTGGCCTTCTGGGTGCTGATCGTCTCGCCGTGGTTCAACGACGGCCGGCCGGGCTTCTCCGGCTTCGCCGCCGCGCTGGCGCTGAGCGTGCTGATGCTGCCCACTGTGGTCCGCTCCACCGAGGAGATGCTCCGGCTGGTGCCGGCGCCGCTGCGCGAGGGCGCGTACGCCCTGGGCGTGCCGAAGTGGAAGACCATCCTGCGGGTCGTGCTGCCGACCGCGCTGCCCGGCATCGTCACCGGCATCATGCTCGCCATCGCGCGGGCCGCCGGCGAGACCGCGCCGGTGCTGCTCGTCGCCGGCGGCGGCGCGGCGATCAACTTCAACCCGTTCGAGAACAACCAGTCGTCGCTGGCCCTCTTCGTCTACCAGCAGGCCGGCGAGGCGTCGAAGTACTCGCCGGCACGGGCGTGGACAGCGGCGCTGACCCTGGTCGCCCTCGTCCTCGTCCTCACCGTCGCGGCGAAGCTGCTGGCCCGTCGTAACCGGCTCGGCCGATGAATCCCGGAGGTACCGCCACCATGGCCAAGCGCATCGAAGCCACGAACGTGACCGCCTACTACGGCGGGTTCAAGGCGATCGAGAACATCAACCTGACCGTCGAGCCGAAGACCGTCACCGCCCTGATCGGGCCGTCCGGCTGCGGCAAGTCCACGTTCCTGCGGTCGATCAACCGGATGCACGAGGTGCTGCCCGGCGCCCGGGTCGAGGGCAGCCTCACCATCGACGACCAGGACATCTACGACCGCGACGTGGACGTCACGGCGGTCCGCCGGATGATCGGCATGGTCTTCCAGCGGCCGAACCCGTTCCCCACCATGAGCATCTTCGAGAACGTGGTGGCGGGCCTGCGGCTCAACGGTGTACGGCGCAAGTCGATCCTGGAGGAGGCGGCCGAGCGGGCGCTGCGCTCGGCGAACCTGTGGGACGAGGTGAAGGACCGCCTCGGCAAGCCCGGCGCGGGCCTGTCCGGCGGTCAGCAGCAGCGGCTCTGCATCGCCCGCACCATCGCGGTCGAGCCGCAGGTGGTGCTGATGGACGAGCCCTGCTCGGCGCTGGACCCGATCTCCACGCTGGCCATCGAGGATCTGATGTTCCAGCTCAAGGACAAGTTCACCATCATCATCGTCACGCACAACATGCAGCAGGCCGCCCGGGTGTCGGACCGGACCGCCTTCTTCTCGATCGAGAAGACCGGCGACCCGGGCCGCCTGATCGAGTACGACAACACCCAGAAGATCTTCAGCAACCCGGCCCAGAAGAAGACCGAGGACTACATCACGGGCCGCTTCGGCTGAGGTGGTGTAAGGAGGGGGCCCCTGTTAACGCCTCCGGTAGAGGAAGGGGCCCCTCTTAACACCGCCGGCCGAGGTCAGCGCAGCAGGAAGCGCGGCTCGGCGCCGTCCAGTCCCTCGATGTGGGGCAGGATCGGCGTACCCGGGTCGCGCTCCGCCGCGGCTCGGGCCACGCCGGGGAGGTCGTCGGCGGCGGCCACCTCGGCGAGCGTGACCATGGTGGGCGGCAGCATGGTCAGCTCGCCGGCCTCCGCCCGGGCCAGGGCGTCCGCCGGGCGCAGCCACAGCGTGTGGTCGGCCTCGCCGGAGACGTCCCGGGTCCGCTGTCCCTCGGGCAGCAAAGCTACGAAGAAGTACGTGTCGAAGCGGCGCGGCTCGAACTCGGGGGTGATCCACCGGCTCCACGGCAGCAGCAGGTCGGACCGGAGCGTCAGGCCGCGACCGGCCAGCAGGTCCGCGAAGCCGACCCGCCGTCCCTCCAGATCCTGCCGGGCCGTCTCCCAGTCGTCGCCGCTCACGTCGCCGACCACCGTGTCGGGGTCCGGGCCGGCGAGCAGCACGCCCGCCTCCTCGAAGACCTCGCGGGCGGCGGCGCACACCACCGCCTGGGCGGCGGCCGGGTCGAGCCGGAGCCGCCGTCCCCACGCCGCCGGCTCCGGGCCGGCCCAGCCGAGGTGCGCCTCCGAGTCGGAGCGGTCCACCCCGCCGCCGGGGAAGGCGTACATGCCGCCGAACGTCATCGCCGCCACCCGGCGGATCATGTAGACCTCGAACCCGTCGCCGGCCGGGCGGAGCAGCAGCACGGTGGCGGCGACCCGGGGCACGGCCGGTACGGCGCCCTCGGCCCGGAACCGGCGGGCGTGCTCCACCAGGGCGGGGGGTGCGGCGAAGCCGTCGATCGTCATGCGCCGAGCCTAGTTCCCGCCCGGCGGCCCGGCCCGGGGCGGCCGGGCGCGGGTGCACGCCGCCGCACCCGGTCGTGCGCCGCGAGACCGCCGGCTCGCCGCCGGCACGGGGCAGCGCCCGCCGTCCCCGCCTGGCAGGGTCGTGACCTGTGATCGACGATTTCGCCAAGGAATACCTGCACAACGACCTGCGCCAGATCCGCGAGGCGATGCTGTGGAAGCTCGACGGGTTGTCCGAGTACGACGTACGCCGTCCCCTGACCGCGTCCGGCACCAACCTGCTCGGCCTGGTCAAGCACCTGGCGGTCGGGGAGGCCCGATACTTCGGCGAGGTGTTCGGCAGGCCGTTCCCGGAGCCGTTGCCCCGGTGGGACGACCCGGATCCGGACGGCACCGACATGTGGGCGAGTGAGCACGAGACCCGCGAGGACGTGATCGGCCGCTACCGGCGGGCGGCCGAGCACGCGGACGCGACGATCGACGCTCTCGCCATCGACGCACCCGGCCACGTGCCGTGGTGGCCCCGCCCGGACGTCAAGCTGCTCAACATCATGGTCCACGTGCTGACCGAGACCGGCCGGCACGCGGGGCACGCCGACATCCTGCGCGAACAGCTCGACGGCTCGACCGGGGCCTGGGCCGAGTACGCGCACCTGGAACCCGACCAGCCGACGCTGACCGCGCGGCGGGCGATGATCGAGCGGGCCGCCCGCGCCGCCGCCGACGCCCGCGGCTGAGCCGTCCCGACGGGTGGATCACCTTGCCGACCCCGGAGCAGGAAGGGATAGCGTGCCGGGCATGACGCGTTGGGGAATCCTGGCCACCGGAAACATCGCCGCCCGCTTCGCCGAGGATCTGCGGCTGGTGCCGGACGCCGAACTGGTCGCGGTCGGCTCCCGTACCCGGGAGAGCGCCGAGCTGTTCGCGCGCCGGCACGACGTGCCGCGGGCGTACGCCTCATGGGCGGAACTGGCCGCGGACCCGGACCTGGACGCGATCTACGTGGCCACCCCGCACGCGGCGCACCACGAGGCGGCGCTGGCGTGCCTGGCCGGCGGCAAGGCCGTGCTGGTCGAGAAGCCGTGCACGCTGGACCTGCCGACCACCACCGAGCTGGTGGAGACGGCCCGCGACCGGGGCCTGTTCCTCATGGAGGCCATGTGGATGCGGACGAACCCGCTGATCCTGCGTGTGCTGGAGCTGATCCGGGACGGCGCGATCGGTGAGGTGACGCACGTACGGGCGGACTTCGGCGTGGCCGGCCCGTTCCCGCCGGAGCACCGGATGCGGGCCCGCACGCTCGGCGGCGGCGCACTGCTGGACCTCGGCGTCTACCCGCTGAGCCTGGCCCACCTGGTGCTCGGCGTGCCGCAGCACGTGCAGGCGTGGGCCAAGCTGACCCCGGAGGCGGTGGACGAGAACACCGGCATGGTGCTCGGCTGGGACTCCGGCGCGGTGGCGACGCTCAGCTGCGGCATGGTCGGGGCGACAGCGATCACCGCGTCGATCACCGGCACGACCGGCCGGATCGACCTGCCCGAGCTGTTCTTCCGGCCCGCGCACGTGGTGCTGCACCGGGCCGGCGCCGAACCGGAGACGATCCCGGCGGACCTGACCGGCGGCGGCTACCAGTACGAGGCGATCGAGGTGCAGCGCTGTCTGGCGGCCGGGCTGACCGAGAGCCCGCTGGTGCCGCACGCCGCCACGCTCGAGGTGATGGGCCTGCTCGACGACATCAAGGCCCGGATCGGCGTCTCCTACGCGTGAGGGGTTCCCCGCCACGGCGGGGAACCCCTCGACGTCAGCGTGCGGAGATCAGAACAGGGGCCGGACCAGCAGGTACGCGAGGCAGGCGATCGCGGCGGCGGCCGGGAACGTGATGATCCAGGCGATCACGATGTTGCCCGCCACGTTCCAGCGCACCGCGGAGAGCCGTTTCGTCGCGCCCACACCCATGATCGCCGAGGTGATCGTGTGCGTGGTGGAGATCGGCGCCTTCAGCACCAGCGCGTTGAAGTAGAGCACCGCGCTGGCCACGGTCTCGGCCGCGAAGCCCTCCGCCGGGCCGAGGTCGATGATCTTCCGGCCGAGCGTACGGATGATCCGCCAGCCGCCCGCGTACGTGCCGGCCGCCAGCATCGCGGCGGAGGTCCAGAAGACCCAGCCCGGGATGTGCGTCTTGCTCTCCTGGAAACCGCCGGTGTAGAGCGCGAGCACGATGATGCCCATGGTCTTGGCGGCGTCCTGCATGCCGTGGCCGACCGACATGGCGGCGGCGGACGCGGTCTGCGCCCACCGGAAGCCACGGCTGAGCTTGCCCGGCTGGCCCTTCCGGAACAGCCACATGATCCCCAGCATCACCAGGAAGCCGAGGATCAGGCCGACCACCGGCGAGAGCACCATCGGGATGAGGACCTTCTCGATGATGGTGCCCCACTGGACGATGCCGTCGGCGGCGAACAGGGTGGCGCCGACCAGGCCGCCGAAGAGGGCGTGCGAGGACGAGGACGGCAGGCCGAAGTACCAGGTGATCAGGTTCCAGATGATCGCGCCGAGCACGCCGGCGAAGACCACGCCGAGGCTCTCCACCCCGGTCGGCAACGTCACCAGCCCGTCGCCGACCGTCTTGGCCACCCCGGCGCCGAAGTGCGCGCCGACGAAGTTGCCGACGGCGGCCAGCGCGAGCGCGATCCGGGGGGTCAGCGCGCGGGTCGAGATGCTGGTGGCGATCGCGTTCGCCGCGTCATGGAAGCCGTTCGTGTAGTCGAACGCCATGGCGACCACGATCACCGCCAGCACGGCGATGAGTTCGGGTGTCACTGGATCAGGACTCCTTGACCGCGATGGTCTCGACGGTGTTGGCCACGTGCTCGAAGGCGTCGCAGGCGGCCTCCAGTTCGTCGGCCACCTCCTTCATCTTCAGCACCGTGAGCGCGTCGTACTCGCCGGAGAAGAGACGGACGAGCAGCATCCGGTACGCCTGGTCGCCGTCGTTCTCGAGCCGGTTGCACTCGATCCAGTAGTCCTCGAGATCCTTCATCGACTTCAGCCGGGGCATCGCCTCGGCGGTGAGCTTGGCCTGCTGGTCGAGCACGTTGACCAGCTCGTGCAGCTCGCGCGGGAGCGCCGGCAGCTTGGTCAGGCCGTACAGGTAGAGCAGGTTGCCGACCGCCTCCAGGTGGTCCATCACGTCGTCGAGCAGCGAGCCCAGCCGGTAGATGTCCTCCCGGTCGAACGGCGTGATGAACGTGGAGTTGATCTTCTTGTACAGCTCGTGCGTGATCTGGTCGCTGTCGTGCTCGATGTCGGTCAGCCGCTCGCTGATCGACTGCACGTCGGCGCCGGGCAGGCCCAGCTCGTTCAGCAGGTCGGTCCCCTTCACCAGGTTCTGCGCGGCCCTGGTGAAGAGCTCGTAGAAAGCGCCCTCGGTGGGACGGAAGGAAAACTTCACAGCACGGACCTCGTCGTGTCGGTGGAAGGGTGGCCGTCGCCCCCCGGGCGTCTGCTCTGCGCATGCTAGGGACCGCTTCGAACCCACTTTCGATCGGCCCACCCCTGGTCAGGCCCGATTCACCGCTCGTTCACCTTCCGTTCACCTGATCACTGACGGCGCTGGCTCCGTAACCGGTCACGCTCCCGTTCGACGTCGAAATCGGCAGGCGGATACCCCAGATCCAACCCGTCGAACGTCTCCCGCAGCAGGTGGGCGACCGCCCAGTCCCGGTACCACTTGCGGTCCGCCGGCACCACGAACCACGGCGCCGCGTCCGTGCCGCACCGCTCCAGAACCTCGTCGTACGCGCCCTGGTATTCGCCCCAACGTGCCCGGGTGTCCAGATCGCTCGGGTTGTACTTCCAGAACTTCGTCGGGTCGGTCAGCCGCTCCATCAGCCGCTCGCCCTGCTCGGCGTACGAGATGTGCAGCATGACCTTCACCACTGTGACCGCCTGCTCGGTCAGTTCCCGCTCGAAATCGTTGATGATCGCGTACCGGGACCGCCAGGTCGCCTCGTCGACCAGCCCTTCGACGCGGGCGATGAGCACGTCCTCGTAGTGCGAGCGGTTGAACACGCCCACGTACCCGGGCGGCGGCAGCGCCCGGCGTACCCGCCACAGGAAGTCGTGCCGCAACTCCTCCTCGGTCGGCGGCCCGAACGAGCGGATGTGCAGCCCGAGCGGGTTCATCGCGCCCGCCACCCGCTTGACCGTGCCGTCCTTGCCACCGCAGTCCATCGCCTGGAGCACCAGCAGCACCCGGCGCGGCCGGTCGCCGCCAAGCCCGGCGTCCGCCTGCGCCGGCGCGCTGGTGGCGCTGCCCGGTCCGGCGGCGCCCTGCGCCGAGGCGTACAGCATCTCCTGCTGCCGCCCGAGTTCCGCGCCGATCAGCTCGACCTGGGCCCGCGCCCACTCCTTGCGCGCGGGTCCGTGGCCGGCCGCCGCCGGCAGTCCCGGCGTCGACCGGGGGTCGATCGCCTCCAGATCCACCGCCCCGGACACCACCCGAAGCAACTCCCGCATCGGCCCGCCCTCGGGCCCCACGACCTCACTCATCCCCCGATCCTCACCCCCAGAGCCCTTCCCCGCCCGCCCCGCCCTCCCCGCCCTCCCCGCCTCACCCCGCCGATCTTGCGGTTGCGGTCCCTGGCACGCCCGGAAAGCACCGTTTGCCGGGGCGGCAAGTGCAAGATCAGCGGGGGTGGGCGGGGTGCCGTGACGGGGGCCGGGGCGGGAGAATGGGTGGGTGGACGAGCTTGCGGGGGAGTTCGAGGCGGAACGCGGGCGTCTCCTGGCTGTGGCGCAGCGGATGCTCGGCAGCCGCAGCGAGGCCGAGGACGCGGTGCAGGAGACCTGGCTGCGCTTCGCCGGCGCGCTGAGCGAGCCGGAGGAGCGCGCCCGCGTACGCGACCTGCGGGGCTGGCTCGTCACCACCTGCTCCCGGATCTGCCTGGACGTGCTCCGCTCCGCCCGGGTGCGCCGGGAGGCGTACCCCGGTCAGTGGCTCCCCGAGCCGGTGGTGACCGCGGTGCCGGCGGCGGACGGGTTCGCGCCCGACCCGGCCGAGCGGGCGGTACGGGCCGACCAGCTCGGCACCGCGCTGCTGGTGGTGCTGGAACGGCTGACGCCGGAGCAGCGGGTGGCGTTCGTGCTGCACGACGTGTTCGCGGTGCCGTTCTCCGACGTGGCGGACGTGCTCGCGGTGACGCCGGAGGCAGCGCGTCAGCTGGCGTCCCGGGCCCGGCGGGCGGTACACGGGCCGGACACGCCCCGGCACAGCGCCGACATCGCCGAACAGCGGCGGGTGCTCGCCGCGTTCGCCGCGGCGGTGGAGTCGGGTGAGCTTGAGCAGTTGGTCCGCGTGCTCGCCCCGGACGTCGTCTCGATCGGCGACGCCGGCGGTCACTTCCCGGCGGGACGCCGGCCGGTGGTCGGCGTCGACCCGGTCGCCCGCCTGCTCCTCGGTCTGTACGGCCAGGCCCGGCAGCGGGGTGGTATGCGCGGCAGGCCGGTCCTGGTGGACGGCACGCTCGGGTGGCAGTCGGAGTTCCTCCACCGGGACGGGCGGACCATCCAGATGGTCACCTCGTTCGCCGTCCACGAGGGGCGGGTCACCGGCGTGTTCAACCAGCTCAACCCGGACAAGGTGAGCGACCTGCCGCCGCTGGGGCCGGACGCCGTCTGGCCGCCGCGCTGGTGAGCCGGCTCAGACCACCAGCGCCAGCCACTTCCGGTACGACGTGGCGAACGGCTCGGTGCCGTCGCCGAGCGCGCCGAGCAGCCAGCGGGACGCGGCCTCGGCCTCGGTGACCACGTCGTCCGGGTAGCCCCAGCGAGCCCGGTGCAGGGCGAACTCGTCCTCGTCACGCAGCTCGACCAGGCCGGTCTCACGGCGGCGCACCACGTCCAGGTCGAGGTCGATCAGGTGGACCGTCTCCTCGCCCTCCCAGCGGGCCGGGGTGGCGATGTCGCAGTAGACCTCGCTGGTGCGCGGCGGCGGGTTGAACATGCCGGTCCACCAGCCGTGGTGGGGCACCAGCAGGACGAACGGGATCTGCTCGACCGACGGGCGGCCGTGGTAGACGGACTCGGTGCCGGCGGGCACGCCGAGCCAGACGCCGAGGTCGTCCTCGGCGAGCCGGCGGGCCGGGTAGTCGCGGTGGGCGCTGCCGTCGTACTTGCGGTAGATCACGCGGACCACGTCGCTCGGCATGCCTGGCACCCTAACCGATTCCGGCCACGCCACGCGATCGGGAGGTAACCGGACGCGACCCGCCGTCCCGCCACGCCGCCGGAGCGGCCGGACCGCCGTCGGTGCCGGCGGGTACGGTCGCACGGTGACCCCGTCCCGCACCGCCACCGGCCCGGCCGTCCCGAAGAAGCGCCGCAGTGGCCGCGCCGGTGCCGGGGAACTGCTGGCCGCCGCGGTGGGCGCGGTACCGGGCGGCGCGGCCCGGCCGGGTCAGCAGCAGATGGCCGAGGCGATCGAGCGCAGCATCGCCTCCGGCGAGCACCTGCTGGTGCAGGCCGGCACGGGCACCGGCAAGTCCCTGGCCTACCTCGCCCCGGCGCTGACCGTGGACGGGCCGGTGGTGGTCTCCACCGCCACGCTGGCGTTGCAGTCCCAGCTCGTCGAGCACGACCTGCCGAGGCTGGCCGACGCGGTCGAGCCGGTGCTGGGCCGCCGTCCCACCTTCGCCGTGCTGAAGGGCCGCCACCACTACCTGTGCCTGGCCCGGTTGGACAGCTCGGTCGAGGACGAGCCGGACGACGCGCTGTTCGACGCGCCGCGCTCCGGCAACGGCGGCGGCACCAAGTGGCTCGGCGAGGCGGGCCGGCTGGGCAAGCAGGTGCAGCGGCTGCGCGACTGGGCCGAGGAGACCGCCACCGGCGACCGGGACGAGCTGGACCCGGGCGTGGACGACCAGGTGTGGCGCAGCGTCTCCATGCCGGCCCGGGAGTGCGTGGGCGCTAGCCGCTGCCCGTTCGGACAGGAGTGCTTCGCGGAGGCGTCCCGGGCGCGCGCCCGCGAGGCCGACATCGTGGTCACCAACCACAGCCTGCTCGCCGTCGACATGCTCGCCGGGCGGCACATCGTGCCGCCGCACAGGCTGCTCGTGGTGGACGAGGCGCACGAGCTGGCCGACCGGGTCTCGTCGGCCGCCCAGGCCGAGCTGGTGCCGGAGCTGATCGACAGGTCCACCCGGCGGGCCCGGCCGCTGCTGCGCCCCGACGTGGCCGAGCGGCTCACCGAGGCCGGTGACGCGCTCGCGGTGGGGCTGGCCGAGGCGCCGGCCGGGCGGCTCACCGCCGGTCTGCCGCCCGCGCTGCGCGAGGCGTGCACGCTGCTGGACTCGGCGACCCGGGCCGCGCTGGAGGGGATCGGCGACGTGAAGGCCGACGACCCCGACCCGGTACGCAAGCAGCAGGCCAAGGCGGTGCTGGACGAGCTGTCCACCACCGCCCAGCGGCTGCTGGAGGAGGCCGACCACGACGTCGCCTGGGTCGAGAAGCCGGACAACGGCAGTCGCCGGGCGCTCGTGGTGGCGCCGCTGTCGGTGGCGGGCACGCTCGCCACCCACCTGTACGACGAGCGCACGGTGGTCGCCACCTCGGCGACGCTGGCGCTGGGCGGGCGCTTCGACACGGTGGCCCGGGCGCTGGGGCTGGACGCGCCGCCGCCCGCCCCGCCGTCCCCGGCCGCCGCCGCGCTCGCCACCGCTGCCGCCGCCGGCCGCGCCCCGGTCACGCCGCCGGTGGCCGCCACCGAGGGCAGCCGGGCGGCGATCGGCACCGTACCGGCGACCGAGGGGCCGGGCTGGAGCTCGCTCGACGTCGGCTCGCCGTTCGACTACGCCCGGCAGGGCATCCTGTACGTGGCGGCGCACCTGCCCCGCCCCAGCGTCTCCGGGCTGCCCGGACCGGCCGGTGAGGAGTTGCTGGCGCTGGTCGAGGCGCTCGGTGGTCGTACCCTCGGGCTCTTCTCGTCGCGACGGGCCGCGCAGCAGGCGGCGGAGCTGGTCCGCGCGCGGACCGACCTGCCGGTTCTTCTTCAGGGCGAGGAGGCGCTGCCGCTGCTGGTGCGCCGGTTCCGCGAGGTACGGGAGAGCTGCCTGTTCGGGGTGATGTCGCTCTGGCAGGGGGTGGACGTGCCGGGCGACGCCTGCCAGCTCGTGGTGATCGACAGGTTGCCCTTCCCCCGCCCGGACGAGCCGCTCGCGGCGGCGCGGGCGGCGGCGGTGGACGCCGGTGGCGGCTCGGGCTTCGCGGCGGTGAGCGTGCCGATCGCTGCGGTCCGGCTGGCCCAGGGCGTCGGCCGGCTGATCCGGGCCACCGGCGACCGGGGCGTGGTGGCGGTGCTCGACTCGCGGCTGGAGACGGCACGCGGGTACGGCCCGTTCCTGCGCCGCTCGCTGCCGCCGTTCTGGTACACCACCCGGCCGGAGGTGGCCCGGGGCGCGCTGGAACGGCTCGCCAAGAGCTGACGCCCGCGCCTCCCCGGGGCGGGGTGACGCGGGCGTCGGCGGGTCTTGCCGGGTCAGGGCGCCTGGGAGGCGACGACCACCGCGTCCGGCGGGGTGTCCGGCACGCTCCGCGCGGCGAGCCGGCGGACCGCGGTGTTGAGTACGGCGATCAGCGGCACCGCGACCAGCGCGCCGGCGATGCCTGCGAGCACGACTCCGGCGGCGATGCCGATGATCACGGCGAGCGGGTGGATGGCCACCGCGCGGCCCATGATCAGCGGCTGGAGCACGTGGCCCTCGACCTGCTGCACGCCGATCACCGCGCCCAGGATGATCAGGGCGGTGACCGGGCCGCTGTCGACGAGCGCCACCAGCACGGCCACCACGCCGGACAGGAACGCGCCGACGATCGGGATGAACGCGCCCAGGAAGACCAGCGCGGCCAGCGGGAACGCGAACGGGATGTCGAACAGCACCAGGAAGATGCCGATGCCGACCGCGTCGATGAAGGCCACCAGGACGGTGGCCCGCACGTAGGCGCCGAGCGTCGCCCAGGACGCGCGACCGGCGTCGTCGACCTTCCAGCGGGCGGCGACCGGCAGCAGCCGGACCAGGAACCGCCAGATGTTGTTGCCGTCGCGCAGGAAGAAGAACGTGGCGAACAGGACCAGGACGGTGCCGGTGAGCACCTCGGCGAGCGTGGCGGCGGTGCTTATCGCACCGCTGGTGAACCGCTCGGTGTTGCCGTTGATCCAGTTCTGCGCCTCGTCGATGTAGCGGTTGAGCTGACTGTCGGACAGGTGCAGCGGGCCGGTCTTGAACCAGTCCTGGATCTGCCGGACGCCCTCGGAGGACTTCTGGCTCAGCTCCGGTACGCCCTTGATGAACTCGTTGACCACCAGCGTGAGCGTGCCGACGACAGCGGCCAGGCCGCCGACCAGCACCACGGCGGTCGCCAGCGAGCGGGGAAGCCGGGCCCGGAGCAGCCAGCCGACCGCCGGGGCGAGCAGCGCGGAGAGCAGCAGCGCGACGGCCAACGGGATGATCACGATGCTGATGGTGCCGACGATCTTGAGCAGTGCCCAGGTCACGATGCCGATCACGATCAGGCGCCAGCACCACGCGGCGGCGATGCGCAGCGCGTGCGGCACCTCCGTGTCGTCCCGGCTGACCGTCGAGGAGTGCAACGCCGCCGGCGACCCGGCGCCCACGACCATCGCCTCCGGTGAGGCGGGCGGCCCCGGCGCGGCCGGCGAGGCCACTCCCGCGTCCCCGGCCTCCGCGGCCTCCGCTGCGGCCCGCCGGGTCCGGGCCGCCTCCCGGCCCGACTCGTACGCGCGGCGGAGCCGTCCACGCATCCGCTCGAAGCGGCTCAAGCGCACCTCCGGCAAAGTCAGCCCCACCAGGTCGCAGGGGGCACAGGATACGTCCGTACGCCCCACCCTAGGGCGACTCGGCCACACATTGCCCGCCCGGCGCTCTCGCCAACCACACGGGGATCGACCGACGGCCACGCGGTAGCGTCTTCGCGTGACCGCCGACCAGAGTCTCGACGCCGGGCTGCCGATACGTCTGCTGCACGACCGCGTGCTGGTGCGTACCGAGGGTGGCGAGGGGGAACGCCGCTCCACCGCCGGCATCGTGATCCCCGCGACGGCAGCCGTGGGCAAGCGGCTGGCCTGGGCCACAGCGGTCGGCGTCGGCCCGAACGTCCGCGCGATCGTGGCCGGTGACCGGGTGCTGTTCGACCCGGACGACCGCTCCGAGGTCGAGTTGCACGGACGGGCGTACGTGCTGCTGCGCGAGCGGGACGTGCACGCCGTGGCGGCCGAGCGGGTGGAGACCACCGCCGCCGGCTCCACCGGTCTCTACCTGTAGCTCTCACCTCCGGCGACGGGCCCGGCGCGGGTCGGCGCCGTTTGCGGCGCTGCCCGGCGGGAAGCCCAGGCACCTCAGCGCGCCCTGGGGAGGGACACCATGCCGGTAGTGATCAAGAAGATCCTCGCCTGGGGATTCCTCGCGTTCCTGATCTACTTCATGGCGTTCCGGCCGGACGGGGCGGCGCAGATGTTCAAGGGCATCGGCGCCGCGTTGATGGCCATCGCCCAGGGGCTCGGCGACTTCCTGACCGGCCTGATGAGCTGACCACCGCCGCCGACGAGCCGGCCGGCCTCAGCGCCCGGGGTGCCAGGGCGCGCCCGGGTCGTGCCAGCCGCCCGGTCCGTGGCCGGCGCCCGGGCCGCCCTGCCAGCCGGCCGGGCCGTAGCCGCCCGGGCCGTAGCCGCCCTGCGGGAAGGCGGGCGGCTGGGCCAGCACCACCGGGATCGGCACCACCGGGTCGTCCGGCGCCTCGACCGGGCGCTGCGAGCCGTCCGGGAACCGCAGGTGGTAGCGCTGACCGTCCCAGACCCCGACCGGCGCCTGCGGGTCACGACCGACGAAGAACGACCGGTACGCGGTGATCGCGTCCAGCAGCTCCCGTTCCTCCCGTGCCGTCCGCTCCCGCTCCTCCGGCTTGCGGTCCAGTCCCCGGCGCATCCCGTCCCGCAGCAGCGCCAGGCGGGTCGCGGCGAACTGGTAGCCGCGCATCGCGCGTACCCCGCCGTCACCGGCGACCCGTCGCGCCCAGGTGCGCGCCGCGTGCCGCCGGCCCAGGCTGCCCAGTGCCGCCACCTCGGGCGGGGTGAGCCAGCCCGCGCGTACGTAGTCGGGCAGCGTGCGCTCGGTGAGCCGACCCTCCCAGGCGCGCAGCCAGACCGCCAGACCGACCATCGCGAAGAAGATCGGCACCATCACGCCGATGTAGCCGTAGAGCACGATCACGGTCTCCCCGGTGGCCTGGGCCAGCGAGGGCAGCAGGTTCCAGGTGCCGTGCAGGATCATCGCCAGCAGCAGCCCGGCGAGCGGCGCGAGCACCCGTACCCGCCGGTCGGCGGTACGCGCGGCGACACCCAGCCCGACGCCGGTCATCGACGTGAACAGCGGGTGGGCGAAGCCGAACAGCAGGATCCGGACGATGAAGATCGCGATCACCTGCTGCGCGCCGGTGGCCGGGCCGTACTCGTCGGCGCCGGCACGGTAGCCGTGCCCGCCCAGGTAGAGGATGTTCTCCACCATGGCGAAGCCGACCGCGGAGAGCCCGCAGTAGACCAGGCCGTCGGTGATGCCGGAGAACTCCCGCCGCCGGAAGATCAGCACCAGGAGCGGACCGGCCGCCTTGGTCAGCTCCTCGATGAACGGCGCGACCAGCACCGCGGTCAGCGCGACCGGCAGCCCCCGGTCCTCGAACAGCCCCGCGCTGGCCGTGTTCACCAGCAGCGAGATCGCGGTGGAGACGAAGGCGCCCCAGGCGAAGCAGAAGATCAGATACTTCAGCGGCTCCGGTTCGTAACGGTCGAGCCAGAGGAAGCAGAAGACCAGCACCGGCACCGGCAGGATCGCCGCGATCACGCCGATCAGCAGCGCCTCGGCGCCCAGGCTCTCGCCGAGCGTGAACACCATGAACAGCGCACCGGCCGCGATCAGCAGCACCACACCGGCCAGCACCAGGAAGCGCCGCCAGCCGAGCCGGCGCAGCGGCATCCGGGGCGCCGGCGCCCCCGGCGGGGCGACGGGCGCGTGCGGTGGCGGCGGGGCTGCGCCGGGCGGGGTGTCGGCCATGCGGTCAGCGTAGTCACCCACGACCCACTGGTCCGGTCGCATCGTGACGGCTATGCTCCCGGACAGGTCACGAGCGCCAGCGTCAAGCCCCGGCTTGCTGGCCGGCAACCCTCGTCGAGGTTCGCGGTGGGGTGCCCCGGGTGATGACCGGGCCCGGTGCCGCTCCGCGCGCCGGGCAAGCGCGGACCCCGTCCCGGCACCCCTGGGGTCCCTGTGACCCGGGAGGCTCCGGCATGACCGTCACCCTCGTACCCTCGCTGCCCGTCCTGCCCGCGACGGTCCGGCCCGACCCGCTCGGCGTGCTCGGCGTACCGGGGGAGATCAACCTGGACCACGCCGCCAGCGCGCCGTGCGCGCGGGCCGCGGCCGACGCGGTGGCCGAGCTCCTTCCCTGGTACGCGAGTGTGCACCGCGGCGCCGGCGCGCTGTCGCGGCGCTGCACGCTCGCCTACGAGCGGGCCCGGCAGACCGTCGGCGACTTCCTCGGCGCCCGCCCCGGCGATCACGTGATCTTCACCCGGAACACCACCGACGCGCTGAACCTGCTGGCCCGGGCGCTGCCCGCCGGCACCACCGTGATCACGTTCGGCGGCGAGCACCACGCCAACCTGCTGCCCTGGCCGCGCGGCTCGGTACGGCTGCCGGTGCCGGACAGCCCGGCCGGCGCGGTCCGCTCCCTCGCGGCGGCGCTCGGCGAACTCGCACGCGACGCCCGGCCCGGCCTGCCCGTGCTGGTCGCGGTCACCGGCGCCGGCAACGTCACCGGCGAGTGCTGGCCGGTCGCCGAGCTGGCCCGGGTGGCCCACCGGCACGGCGCCCGCATCCTGGTCGACGCCGCGCAGCTCGCCCCGCACGCCCCGGTCGACCTGACCGCGCTGGACGTGGACTACGTGGCCCTGTCCGGGCACAAGCTGTACGCCCCGTTCGGCACGGGTGTGCTGGCCGGGCGCGCGGACTGGCTGGACGCGGCCCCGCCGTACCTGGCCGGGGGCGGCGCCACCAGCCACGTCGGCGCCGCGACGCACGAGGTGCGCTGGACGACCGGCCCGGCCCGGCACGAGGCCGGCACCCCGAACCTCCTCGGCGCGGTGACGCTCGCCGCTGTCTGCGAGGCGCTCGGGGCGGCCGACCGGGACGCGCTGCACGCCCGGGAACAGGCACTGCTGGCCCGGCTGCGTACCGGCCTGGCCGCGCTGCCGGACGTGGTGGAACTGCGCGTGTTCTCCCCCGAAGCGCCCCGGGTGGGCATCGTCAGCTTCGTCGTCGCCGGACGGGACTCCGCCGAGGTGGCCGCCCACCTGGCGAGCCGGCACCGGATCGGGGTACGCGACGGCCTGTTCTGTGCGCACCCGCTGACCCGGCGCCTGCTGGCCGAGGCCGCCGCCCGTACCGGCCGCACCGACCTGCCCCCGACCGCCCTGCGCGCCAGCCTCGGCCTGGGCACCACCGAGGCGCAGGTAGACGCCCTCGTAACCGCCCTGACCCACCTCCCCTAGCGCTCGCACCAGATCTTGGTACGGCCCCGCCCCCGTGGGGGCGCTCCCGTACCAAGATCTCCCCCAGCCCGCCCTCTGGGGCGGGGTCAGCCGACGGGTGGGGCTGTGGGGGGATGAGCTGCGGGGTTCTGGGCTGCGGGTTCGCCCGGACGGTTCTCGCCGAACGCCTGCCGTACCAGCCGGTTCGCCTCCTCCTGCTCGACCCCGGAGGCCACCATCAGGTCGCTCGCCGTGGTACGCACCTGGGCGATCACCACGCTGCCGGAGAAGCCGACCCCCTCGGCGTACGCCCGGCCGGCCTCGCTCACCGCGCGCAGCGACCGCTCGCGGGCCTCCTCGGGTTCCTGCCCGGCGGCGAACTCCTGGCGGAGCAGGCGTACCGCCTCGGCCAGGTGACCGATCGCGTCCGGCATCGGCTCGGGGACCGGTTCGGAGTCCTCGATGAGGGTGACCGCGCGGCGGATCAACGTGCCGCTGTTGCGCATGGCCCGGTCGATCGGGTCGGCCGCCTCGGCGTAGTGGGTCAGCTCGCTGCGCCGGTGCCACCGCGCCGGCGAGATGGTGATGGTCTCCTTGGCGCCCTCGATCGCCTCGGAGAGCGCGGCCAGTTCCTCCTTGTTCTCGCGCAGCCGGAACAGGGCCTGCTGGGCCGCGCCCCGGTCCTGCTTGCGCAGCGCCTCGGCGCACGCGTCGAGCTGGTCGGCGAGCAGGTCGAGTGCCGGCCGGGCCGCCCGGTTGATCACCCGTAGCGGGTTGAGCGGCAACAGGACGGCGGTGACCAGCAACGCGATACCGCCGCCGAGGAGCGCGTCGATGAAGCGGGGGAACTCCAGGTTCTCGGTGGACGGGCTGAGTGTCACGATCAGCACGGCGGTGGCCGCGGCCTGGATCACGATGGCGACGCTCGCGCCGGCGAAGATGGTCAGCAGGATGGCCGAGGTCACCACCAGCGCGAGCTGCCACGCGCCGGTGCCGAGGAAGTAGATCAGCGCGTCGCCGACGAGCACGCCGACCGCCACCCCGACGATCAGCTCGACGGTGCGCCGGAACCGCTGCCCCACCGAGGCGGCGAGCGTGCCCACAGCGGAGATCGGGGCGAAGACCGGCTGCGGGTTCTTCAGCAGCCGGTGCGAGATCAGGTACGCCAGGCCGGCGGCGAGCCCGGCCTGCAGCGCGAGGCCGAACGCGGTACGGACCCGGTGCAGCCGGTCGTGCAGCGTCGCCTTGCCCCGGTGCCGCAGTTCCTCCATCGCGGAGGCGATCCGCTGCCCGTCGCGGTCGGCCAGCCCTTCACGCAGGTTGCCGCGGCGCAGGAACTGCAGTCGTCCGTCCCGGGCCATGGCCGGTACTACCCGTACCGCCCCGGCTGAATCCCTCCGACCGGGCCGGAGTGGGGCAGACTGCATCCGATGGACGACCTGACGGCACGGTGGCGGGACGCGGCACGGGCGGCGGGCGCGACCGATCCGGCGGGAGTCGAGCGGGCTGGCGTCCGGCTGCTGGCGGGCTGGCGGGAGCCGCACCGGCGCTACCACGACGAGGCGCACCTGCGCGCGGTGCTCGACGTGGTCGACGCGTACGCCGGTCTGGCCCGCGACCCCGGCCTGGTCCGGCTGGCGGCGTGGTGCCACGACGCGGTCTACGACCCGCGCGCGGCGGGCGACGCCAACGAGCGGGCCAGCGCCGACCTGGCCGGCGAACTGCTGGCCGCCGCCGGGCTCCCGGCCGCGACGGTGACCGGGGTACGCCGCCTGGTGCTGCTCACCGCCGGCCACGCGGCCGGGCCGGACGACCCGGACGGCGCGCTGCTCTGCGACGCGGACCTGGCGGTGCTCGCCGCCCCGGCGGAGCGCTACGACAAGTACGCCGCCGCGATCCGCGCCGAGTACGCGCACGTGCCCGAACCGGACTTCCGCACCGGCCGGGCCGCGGTGCTGCGGCACCTGCTCGCCCTGCCGGCGCTCTACCGCCTACCCGAGCCGCACGCCCGCTGGGAGGCTCCGGCCCGGGCCAACCTGTCCCGGGAACTGGCCGGTCTCACCTGAGACGCGGTGCTTCGGGCGGCGCAGACCGGCGTCACGCAGCAGCCGGACGATCTCCCGCGAGGGCACGACCGTGGCGCCGAGCCAGACCGCCGCCCGGAACCGCTCGGCGGGCAGGTCGTAGTGGTCGCGGTCGAAGCCGCGCCGGGGCGCGCCGAGCATCTCGGCGAACGCGTGCAGCTCGGCGTACGAGACGTCGCTGATCAGGTGCGACCAGAGCCGGCCGCGCCAGGGCACGGCAGGCGGGTCCAGGTAGAGCACGGCAACAGACGGTACGCCGGTAGCCTTCCCGGCATGGCCGCCCATCCCCTCCTCGACGACCTGCGGGCCGCGCTCGGCGACGCCGCCGTACTGACCGACCCGGACCTGCTGGCCGGGCACGAGCGCGACGAGGCCGACCTGTGCGACTCGGGCACCCCGCTGGCGGTGGTACGTCCGCGCGACACCGACGAGGTGGTGGCGGTGGTCCGGGCGGCCGGGCGGCACGGCGTACCCGTGGTGCCGCAGGGTGCGCGGACCGGGCTGGCCGGCGCGGCGAACGCGGTCGCCGGCGCGGTGGTGGTGAGCACCGTGGCGATGGACGCGATCCGGGAGATCGACCCGGTCGGCCGGTTCGCGGTGGTGCAGCCGGGCGTGGTGAACGCGGCGCTCGCCCGTGCGGTACGGGAGCACGGCCTCTGGTATCCGCCGGATCCCGGCTCCTGGGAGTCGTCCACGATCGGCGGCAACGTGGCCACCAACGCCGGCGGCATGTGCTGCGTGAAGTACGGCGTGACCAGCGAGTACGTGCTGGGCCTGGAGGTGGTGCTCGCCTCCGGCGAGGTGCTGCGCACCGGGCGGCGTACCGCCAAGGGGGTCGCCGGGTACGACCTGACCCGCCTCTTCGTCGGCTCGGAGGGCACGCTCGGTGTGATCACCGAGGTGACTGTGGCGTTGCGTCCGGCCCCGGAGGAGTCACTGACCCTGGTCGCGGTCTTCCCCACGGTGGCGACGGCCGGCGGCGCGGTCGCCGGGATCGCCGGGCGCGGGCTCACCCCGAGCCTGCTGGAGCTGCTGGACCGGACGCATCTGCGGGCGATCGAGGCGTACCGGCCGATGGGTCTGCGCACGGACGCCGAGGCGCTGCTGCTCGCCGCGGTGGACACCGGCGCCCGGGCCGCCGACGACCTGGCCCGGCTGGCCGAGGTGTGCACCGCGGCGGGCGTCGACGAGGTCTACGCGGCCACCGACGCGACCGAGGCCGCGGCCCTGCTCCAGGCCCGGCGGCTGGCCCACCCGGCGATGGAGCGGTTCGCGGCCGAGACGTTCCCGGGCGGCAACGGCGGCCTGGTCATCGACGACGTGGCGGTGCCGCGCGGCCGGCTGGCGGAGCTGCTCGACGGGGTGGCCCGGATCGCGGAGGCGTGCCAGGTGCCGATCGGGGTGGTCGGTCACGCGGGCGACGGCAACATGCACCCGAACATCGTGGTCGACCGGGCCGATCCGGCGAGCCTGGCCCGGGGGCGACGGGCCTTCGACGAGATCATGCGGTTGGGGCTGGAGCTGGGCGGCACCTGCACCGGGGAGCACGGCGTCGGGCTGCTCAAGCGGGACTGGCTGGCCCGCGAGATCGGCCCGGTGGGCGTACGCGTGCACCAGGCGATCAAGGCGGCGCTGGACCCGGCGGGGCTGCTCAACCCCGGCAAGATCTTCTAGCTCTTGTCCTCGGCCGGTGTGGCCTGGGTGACGAGCAGCAGCACGTCGTAGGCCACCTTCGGCTTCGGCTCGCCCGGGCAGTCCTGGATGGTGACTGTCAGGTCGGGCGGCACGAGCAGCGTCGAGGTCAGCACGCCGATGCAGCCCTGCTTGTAGCCGCGGGCCTCGTCGGTCTCCTTCGCGATCGCCGGGTCCGCGAGCATCAGCTGGAGCCGCCGCGTCTGCTCCGGGCTCAGCGTGCCGGTGGCGTTCACGCCGTCACCGGCGCAGTCGCGGCACTGCCAGCGGCCCGACGGGTCCACCTCCAGGCTGCGGACCGGGCCGTCGCCGAGCCGCTGCACCAGGGAGACGCGTCTGCCGTCCGGTGTCGGACTGACCGCGCCCGCCGCCCCGGGTGTGGCGGCGCCCTCGGCCCGGCCGAAGGAGCAGCCGGTCAGAGCCAGCAGGACCACGACGCACAGGGCGGGGACGCGCAACCAGGATGGGCGAACCACGCCCGGAAACCTACACTTCCGTAGGTAGCGCGCACTACCGGCCGAGCGGTCCGAGTCGGGGATCCCCTACCTGGGGGAGGCCGGAAGTTCAACGCCCGGGCCGTCGGTGCCCCGGTCGGCGGCGAATCCGCGGACGTCGGGCGCGCCGAGGCGGGCCGCGTCGGCCGCGATGTCGTCCGGCATGAGCTGCGACTCCCGCTCGGCCAGCACCCGCGCCCGGTAGTGGGCGACCTCTCGGTCCCGGGTCGCCGCGTCCCAGCCGAGCACCGCGCCCATCAGCTCCGCGGCGTGCTCCGCCGACTCCAGGCCGCGGTGGCTGGTCTCGATCGAGATCCGGGTACGCCGGGTGAGCACGTCCTCCAGGTGCAGCGCGCCCTCGGCGCGGGCGGCGTACGTCACCTCGGCGGCGAGGTATTCCGGTGCGCCCGCCAGCGGCGAGCCGAGCAGCGGATCGGCGTCGACCAGGGCGAGCAGGTCGAGCGTGAGGGTGCCGTAGCGCTCCAGCAGGTGCTCGACCACCCCGACCGCGACCCCGTGCCGGCGGGCCAGGTCGGCCCGGTCCCGCCACATGGCGGCGTACCCGTCGGCGCCGAGCAGCGGCAGGTCGGCGGTACGCGAGGGGCGGGCCCGGCCGAGCCGGTGCATCGCGCGGTCGACCACGTCGGAGGCCATCACCCGGTAGGTGGTGTACTTCCCGCCCGCGACCAGCAGCAGGCCGAGCATCGGCTCCACCACGGCGTGCTCGCGGGAGAGCTTGGAGGTGGAGTCCGCCTCGCCGGCGAGCAGCGGGCGCAGCCCGGCGTAGACGCCCTCGATGTCGGCGGTGGTCAGCGGCCGGTCCAGCACCGTGTTGACCTGCGACAGCAGGTAGTCGATGTCGCTCGCGGTCGCGGCCGGGTGGGACCGGTCGAGTTGCCACTCCGTGTCGGTGGTGCCGATGATCCAGTGCCCGCCCCAGGGGATCACGAACAACACGCTCGTCGCGGTACGCAGGATCAGGCCGGTCTCGCCGACGATCGCCGAACGGGGCACCACGAGGTGCACCCCCTTGGAGGCCCGGACCCGCAGCTTCGGGCGCAGCCCGACGTCGTTGAGCATCCGCGACATGTCGTCGCTCCACACGCCGGTGGCGGCGATCACGGTGCGGGCGCGTACCTCGAACTCGGCGTCCGGCGAGCCGGCGGGCGCCTCCAGGTCGCGGACCCGCACGCCGGTGACCTCCCGGGCCTGACGGATCAGGCCGACCGCGCGGGCGCTCGTCACCACTGTCGCGCCGAGGCTGGCCGCGGTGCGCGCCAGCGTCACCACCAGGCGGGCGTCGTCGACCTGGCCGTCGTAGTAGCGGATCGCGCCGGCCAGCTTGTCCGGGCGCAGGCTGGGGAAGATCCGGCGGGTGCCCTCGCGGGTGAGGTGCCGGTGCAGCGGCATCCCGCGCCCGCCGCCGAACACCCCGGCGAACGCGTCGTACGCGGCCACGCCGAGGCCGTAGTAGGAGCGGCGGAAGAACCGCCGGGGCAGGTCACGCGCGCCGCCCTCGGCGGGCAGCGGCACCAGGATCGGCACCGGCCGGACCAGGTGCGGCGCGAGCCGCGTGGCGAGCAGGCCGCGCTCGGTCAGCGCCTCGTGGACCAGGTGGAACTCCAGCTGCTCCAGATAGCGCAGGCCGCCGTGGATCAGCTTGCTGGACCGGCTGGACGTGCCGGCGGCGTAGTCGCGGGCCTCCACCAGGGCGACCTTCAGCCCTCGGGACGCGGCGTCGAGCGCGGCGCCCGCTCCGGTCACGCCACCGCCGATGACCAGCACGTCGAACCGCTCGGCCCGGAGCCGGCGCAGGTCGTCGGCGCGGCGCTCGGCGGAGAGCCGGCCGGCCGTGGATCGGGACACACTCGGATCACGCACCAGTCAACGGTAACCGTCCCGGGCGCGTGGCGACACGGCCCGGCCGTACCGTGATGACCATGCTGACCGGCCCGCCGCTCGCCCCCGTACCGCCGCCGCCACCGCGCGAGACCGGTCCGTGGCCGGTCGTCGCGGCGGTGGCGACCGGGGTGTGGATCGTGCTGGTCACCGTGCCGGGCCAGATCACCGGCTGGCTGGTCGACCAGGTGGCGCTGGTGATCGGCGCGGACCGGCCGGTGGCGGGCTGGCCGGTGGTCGCGGTGGCCACCGTGCTGCTGGCCGGCGCTCCGGCGCTGGCGCTGGCGCTCGCGCCCCGCTCCCCCGCGCTGCGGGCGGCCGGCCGGGCCTGGACCGCCGCCGTGGTCGCGCTCGGCGCGACCACGCTGCTGCGGACGGTGCCGCCGGTGCATCACGAGGCGTACCTGGCCGCGCTCGCGGTGACCGCCGCGGCGCTCGCGCTCGTCGCCGTCCGTCTCGGCCGCGTCCGGCCGCCGGTCGTGGTGGACGCGGTCCCGGAGGGCCGGTTCGGGTCGGTGTCGCTGCTGGCGATCGCGGCCGGCCTGGCCGTGCTGCTGCCCTGGGCCTGGGTGGGCGGGCTCGGCGGGGCGCTGGAGACGCTGCTCGCCGGCCTGGCCGCCGCCGCGCTGGGCGCGCTCGCCGGGGCGCTTCTCGGCGCCGGTTTCTGGGCCGCGTTCGGGCCGGGTCCGGCCCGGCTGGTGCTGGTCGGCGGTCTGGTCGCGGGTGTGACGCTGACGCCGCTCGCGGCCGGCGCCGGGCAGTCGGGCGTGCAGTTGCCGGCGCTGGTCCTGCTGCCGCCGCTCGGTTTCGTGCTGGCCGCGCTGGAGGCGGCGGCCCGCCACGCGGGCCGCCCGGCCGGGCCCGCACCGGTGCGCCGGCTGGCCGGGCTCGCCCTGCTGGGGCCGCTCGCCTTCACCGACCCGGAGGAGATCAGCCTCCTGCTGTCCGCCACCCGCGACACGCCGTTCTGGGTCGCGGTGGGCACCGGCGTGGCGTTCGCCGTCGCGGTCGTCCTGGCCGTCGGGTACGGCGTGCTGCTCGCCCGGTCCCGCGCCCGCGCGCCCCGGCGCGCTCCGGCCGCGCTGGCCGCCGCCGCGCTGCTCGCCGCCGTCGCCGTGGTGTACGTCGTCCCCGGCCAGCCGGGTCTGTACGGCGAACGGCTGCTCGTGGTGCTGCGCGAGCAGGCCGACCTGACCGGTCTGCCGGCCGGGACGCCGGGCCGGGCCGGGCGGGACGCCCGGGCGACCGAGGTGTACCGGCGGCTGGTGGCCACAGCCGACCGCACGCAGGGCGACCTGCGCCGCACGCTGACCGGGATGCGGCTGAGGCCGACGCCGTACTACCTGGTGAACGCGATCGAGACGGACGGCGGGCCGGCAGTCCGGGCCTGGCTGTCCAGCCGCCCCGAGGTGGCCCGGGTGCTGGTCAGCCAGCGGCTGCGCCCGCTGCCGGCGCTCGCCCCGCAGGCGCGCGGCGACGCGCCGGCACCGGCCGGCCCGGCCTGGAACGTCTCGCTGATCGGCGCGGACCGGGTCTGGTCCGAGCTGGGCGTCACCGGTTCCGGCGTGGTGGTGGGCAGCTCCGACTCCGGGGTGGACAGCCGGCACCCGGCGCTCGCGGGCGGCTTCCGGGGCGGCGACGACTCGTGGTTCGACCCGTGGGAGGGCCGCCGTGCCCCGGCCGACCGGGGTGGCCACGGCACCCACACGCTCGGCAGCGCGGTGGGCCGGGACGGGGTCGGCGTGGCGCCGGGCGCGAGCTGGGTCGGCTGCGTCAACCTGGACCGCAACATGGGCAGCCCGGCCCGCTACCTCGACTGCCTCCAGTTCATGCTGGCCCCGTTCCCGCCCGGCGGTAACCCGCTCACCGACGGCCGTCCCGCTCGCGCCCCGGACGTGCTGACCAACTCGTGGGGCTGCCCGCCGGTGGAGGGGTGCGACCCGGGGGCGCTGCGACCGGCGACCGCCGCGCTGACCGCGGCGGGCATCCTGGTGGTGGCCGCAGCCGGGAACACCGGCCCGTCGTGCGGCTCGGTCGCGGACGCGCCCGCGCCGTACCCGGACGTGCTGACCGTCGGGGCGGTGGACCGGCAGCGGCGCGTCACCGAGTTCTCCAGCCGCGGCCCGGCGCCGGACGGTCAGGCCAAGCCGGACCTGGTCGCCCCCGGTGCCGCGGTGCTCTCCGCGATGCCGGGCGGCGGGTACGCCACCCTGGACGGCACCTCGATGGCCACGCCGCAGGTCGCGGGCGTGGTGGCGCTGATGTGGTCGGCGAATCCGGCGCTGGTCGGGGATCTGGACCGGACCCGGGCGATCCTGCGCGACACCGCGCAGCCGGTCGCGGCGCCTGCCGGGGCGGACGCCTGCGGCGGACCGCAGGACGTCTCCGGCGCCGGGCTGGTGGACGCGTACGCGGCGGTGCGCGCGGCCCGGTCCACGGCCACCGGTTAACAACCCTGTCCATTGGCCTGCCGATGCCCTAGGGTCGGCGTCCATGGACGTGGAGATCATCGAGCTGGGCCGGGACCGGCTGCCCGAGATGGTCGAGCTGTGCCGGCTGTCGCTCGACCTGCCGGAGGACGCGGCCGAGGCGTCAGCGGTGGTGGTCACCGTGGCGGATCGGGCCGAGGCCGGCCGTCCGGTGCTGCGCCTCGGCGCGGTACGCGACGGCGCGCTGGTGGGCGTACTCGTCGGGTCGCTGTCGGCGGCCGATCCGCGGCTCGGCCACGTCGACCTGGTCGCGGTGGCGCCGACGGACCGCCGCCGGGGCGTGGGCGGTGCGCTGCTGGCCGAGGCGGAGAGCCGGCTCGGCGCGCTCGGGGCGAGCGAGGTGCTGCTCGCCGGCAATCCGCCGCACTACGCCTGGCCGGGCATCGACGTGCGCTACACGCCGGCGGTCTGCGCCGCGCAGCGGCTCGGCTACCGGCAGGACCGTACCGCCTGGAACATGACCGCCGAGCTGACCGAGGGGTCGGCGGCGCTGCGCTCCACCGAGGCCACCGAGCAGCGGCTGGCCGGGCGGGGCGTGACGGTACGCCGTGCCGGTTCCGACGACCTGCCGGCGCTCGCCGCGTTCGCCCGGTCCACGTTCGGCGGCGCCTGGGACGGGGAGCTGGCCGGTTCGGTGGGGCGGCCGGACGCGGGTGTGCACCTCGCCGAGCGGGACGGCGAGATCCTCGGGTTCGCCGCGTACGGGTCGGCGCGGCCGAGCTGGTTCGGGCCGATGGGCACCGCACCGGCGGCGGAGGGCTCCGGGATCGGTGGCGTGCTGTTGCGCCGGTGCCTGCGCGACCAGGCCGCCGCCGGGATCACCGCTGCGCAGATCGGCTGGGTGGGGCCGGTGCCGTTCTACTCGAACGCGGCGGGGGCCCGGATCGAGCGGGTGTTCTTCCTCTACCGGAAAGCCATCAAAGGGGCATAGACGTCAATAGTGCCATTCGAGCTCCTTCGTCATCGACCGGGCTCTACGGTCGATGGCGAAGGAGGCGGTGCATGACCACGAATGACGAACGGGCCGAGGATCCGGCGGCGGGCCGACGCCCGGCCGACGAGCTTCCCGGCCAGCTCCCGTTCGACCGGCTCGACGTCGGCGACGCCGAACAGCTCGCCGAGCTGGCCGGTGCCGACGGGCCACCGGTGGAGGAGCTACGGCAGCCGGTGGACGAGCCGAGGCGGCCGCCACCGCCGTACGACCGGGCGCACAAGCGGCGCAACCAGCGCCCGCTGCCCACCTGAGCCCGATACGCGGAAAGGGGGCGGACCGCTGACGCGGCCCGCCCCCTTCGGCGTACTGGTGGAGCTGGACTCAGAAGTCCATCTCCCCGCCACCCGGACCAGCCGGGGCGGCCGGGGTCTTCTCCGGCTTGTCCGCCACGACGGCCTCGGTGGTGAGGAACAGCGCGGCGATCGAGGCGGCGTTCTGCAGCGCGGAACGGGTCACCTTGGCCGGGTCGATGATGCCCGCGGCCAGCAGGTCCACGTACTCGCCGGTCGCGGCGTTGAGGCCGTGACCCGGGTCGAGGTTGCGGACCCGCTCGACGACGACGCCACCCTCCATGCCGGCGTTGACGGCGATCTGCCGCAGCGGGGCGTCCAGCGCGATCTTGACGATCTGCGCGCCGGTCGCCTCGTCGCCCGCCAGGTCCAGCTTGTCGAAGGCGGTCTTGCCGGCCTGCACCAGCGCGACGCCACCACCCGGGACGATGCCCTCCTCGACGGCGGCCTTCGCGTTGCGGACGGCGTCCTCGATGCGGTGCTTGCGCTCCTTCAGCTCGACCTCGGTGGCCGCGCCGACCTTGATCACCGCAACGCCACCGGCCAGCTTGGCCAGCCGCTCCTGCAGCTTCTCCCGGTCGTAGTCGGAGTCGCTCTTCTCGATCTCGGCCCGGATCTGGTTGACCCGGCCCTGGATCTGCTCGGCGTCGCCGGCGCCGTCGACGATGGTCGTCTCGTCCTTGGTCACCACGACCTTGCGGGCGCGGCCCAGCATGTCGAGGCTGACGGCGTCCAGCTTGAGGCCGACCTCCTCGCTGATGACCTGGCCACCGGTGAGGATGGCGATGTCGGCGAGCATGGCCTTGCGGCGGTCACCGAAGCCCGGCGCCTTGACGGCGACCGACTTGAAGGTGCCGCGGACCTTGTTGACCACCAGGGTGGCCAGGGCCTCGCCCTCGATGTCCTCGGCGATGATCAGCAGCGGCTTGCCGGACTGCATGACCTTCTCCAGGATCGGGAGCAGGTCCTTCACCGACGAGATCTTGCTGTTGACGATCAGGATGTACGGGTCGTCGAAGACGGCCTCCATACGCTCCGGGTCGGTCATGAAGTACGCGGAGACGTAGCCCTTGTCGAAGCGCATACCCTCGGTGAGCTCGAGCTCCAGCCCGAAGGTGTTGCTCTCCTCGACGGTGATGACACCTTCCTTGCCGACCTTGTCCATCGCCTCGGCGATGATCTCGCCGACGCTCGGGTCGGCGGCGGAGATGGAGGCGGTGGAGGCAATCTGCTCCTTGGTCTCCACGTCCTTGGCGAGCTTCAGCAGCTCCTCCGAGACGTTGGCCACGGCCGCCTCGATGCCCCGCTTCAGGGCCATCGGGTTGGCACCGGCAGCCACGTTGCGCAGGCCCTCCCGGACCAGCGCCTGGGCCAGGACGGTCGCCGTCGTCGTGCCGTCACCGGCCACGTCGTCGGTCTTCTTCGCGACCTCCTTGACCAGCTCGGCGCCGATCTTCTCGTACGGGTCCTCGAGCTCGATCTCCTTGGCGATGCTCACACCATCGTTGGTGATGGTGGGGGCACCCCACTTCTTCTCGAGCACGACGTTGCGGCCCTTGGGGCCGAGGGTCACCTTCACGGCGTCGGCGAGCTGGTTCATGCCCCGCTCGAGGCCGCGGCGCGCCTCTTCGTCGAACGCGATCATCTTGGCCATACGGCGTTGTCCTCCTGGACACTCACGGGCCATCCGGATGCCCGGATGGGCCGTCTGGTGTACGCACCTTGGGGACGTCGTCACCTGGCGACGACGACGTCTCCTCGGTCGGGCCGGACAGCCCGCGACGACCGGCCTCGTACCGCTCCGGCATCCCTTCGGACACCGGCGCGACCGTGGCCCTACCGCCCCGACCTTCTGGCACTCACCGTACGCGAGTGCCAATGACTTGTTTAGCACTCTCCCTAGCCGAGTGCAAGCACGACAGCCCCGCTCAGCCGAGTTCCGCCGCCAGCCGGGCCGCGTTCACCGGGCCTTCCTGAGCCCGCTGTTCGGCGTACGTGACGACCAGCCCGACCTGCTGCGCCAGGTACGCCGGGGCAGCCAGCAGGGCGCCGAACACGGCGAACGCCACGGCGCCGACCGCCGTGCCGACGGACGTCATCGGCTCGACGCCGAACAGAGCCCCGCTGATCCCGCCCACGACCGCGTCCAGCACCGTCGCCGCGAAGAGGACCGCCATCACCAGCGCGACCCGGCCCAGCACCATGCCGAACCGGCTGTGGAACATCCGCCACGCCCGCCCGATCGGCTCCCGCCGCTCGAACAGGTAGACCGGACCGAACAGGGCCAGCGCGAACGCGGCGTAGAGGCCGGGCAGCAGACAGAAGCAACTGCCGATCATGACCAGCAGCGAGACCAGGAGCGTCCAGCCCCACAGGCCGAGGGCACGGCGCAGCCCGTACCGGAAGGCGGCGCCGAGCCCGGTCGGCTCACCGGCCGCCTGGCGGGCGACCACCCAGGTGCCGGCGGCCCAGCCCGCCGCCTGGAGCAGGCCGAAGATCAGCCCGGCGAACAGGAGCACACCGTAGAAGGCGAACATCTGCCCCCAGAATCCGGCCGGCAGCACCGGAGCACCGTCCGGGGCGGTCGCCAGCTCGCCCTCGGGGCTGAAGACGAGCGCGAGGACGCCGATCACCGCCGCCGGGACGACCTGCGTGAGCAGCACGATCGGCAGCAGTTGCCGCCAGCCGCGCCGCAGCGCGGCGGTGCAGCGGGCGAACCAGGGACCGATGCCCGCGTGCGGCGGGTTGACGAGCGGATCCTGCGGGTCGATGCCGGGAAACCAGCCGGCGTACGCACCGGGACCGGCCGGTACCGGGTACGCCGCACCGGGGACCGGGTACGCCGCACCGGGCGTCGGATGGCCCGGGTACGCGGGGCCGCCCCAGCCCGGCGGCGGGGTTCCCGGCGGCACGTTCCAGCCGTGCGGCGGGGTGCCCGGCGCGTTCCAGCCCTGCGGGGTGTGGCCGGGTGGGACGTCGCCCGGCGCGCTCCATCCGGGCAGGGCGCCCGAGGCGGGTTGGCCGGCCGGGTTCGGGGCGCCGGGCTGCGGGCTGTCGTACCCCGGCTGGTCAGGGACGACCGGCACGGGGCCGGTGTGACCGGCCCACGGGTCGGCGCCGGACGCGCCGGAGGCGGGCGTGGCCCCTCCGGTGGTCCCCGGCGGTCCCGGTGCCGGCTCGGCAGCAGGCGGCGGGGGCGCGGCCGGGTCGGCCGGGGGGCCGGACGCCGCCGGCTCGGTGGCACCCGACGGGGGCAGATCGGACATGGGCCCTCCTCAGCGACTACGGCTGGAACGGCTCATGATCTTCCATGGTGGTAGGCCGCACCGCAGCCCCCGGCCCGGGGTCCGGCCGCGGGAGCACCACCCGCCGCGGTTCAGGCGATGACGCGGACCCGCTCGGCCTGCGGGCCCTTCTGCCCCTGCGCGATCTCGAACTCGACCCGCTGACCGTCGTCGAGCGCCTTGTAGCCGTCCATCTCGATCGCGGAGAAGTGGACGAAGACGTCCTGCCCGCCGTCGACGGCGATGAAGCCGTAGCCCTTTTCGGCGTTGAACCACTTCACGGTGCCCTGTGCCACGGTGCACTTCCTCACTCTGCGCGGCGTTCCAACACCCGGAAGCCGGCGGACCGGCACCGGTGGCTCACCGATTCAGCGATCGGTGACGCTGAATTCAGTGACCGAAATCGCACGCTACACGAGGCGTGACGACGGCGCACGACCACAAATCGGGCATATTCCGGGGCGTACCCGGGCCTGTCGCACACCCGCGGCGGGCCGTCCGGTATGCATGCGGCATGACCAGCGCGACCACCACGACCACCGTCCGCCGGGTCCGGCCGACCGACGCCGCCCGGATGCGGGCGCTCCGGCTGGAGATGCTGGCCGACTCCCCGCTGGCCTTCCTGGAGACGGTGGCCGAGGCCGCCGCCCGGCCGCACGCGGAGTTCGCGGCCCGGGTCGCGGCCGTCTCCCGGGGCGACCACACCGCGCAGTTCGTGGCCGACCCGGGCGGCCGTCTGGTCGGCCACGCCGGCGGCACCGCGGCGCCGGACGAGCCGGGTCTGACGCTCGTCTACGCGGTCTACGTGACGCCGGCCCGGCGGGGCAGCGGCCTGCTGGCGGCGCTCGTCGACGAGGTGGCGGCCTGGTCGCGCGCCTGCGGACGGCCCGGCCTGATGATGGAGGTGGTGGTCGGCAACGACCGCGCCTACCGGGCCTATCAGAAGCTGGGCTTCGTGGACACCGGGGTACGGGTGCCGCACCCCCGGATCACCGGCCTGCACGAACTCCAGATGCGCCGGCCCGCCTGAGCCGGCGCGGCGTTAACAAGGGGCCCCTCCTCTACCGGAGGCGTTAAGAAGGGGCCCCTCCTTTCAGACGTGCCGGCGGCTCTGCACGATGCGGAACCGGTTGGCGACGTACGCGCCGTCGGTCAGCGCCGAGTTGGCCGCCGCGTTCGCGCCCGAGCCGTGGAAGTCGGAGAACGCCGCCGACTGGTTGACGAACACCCCGCCGGTCAGGTTGCAGGACAGGTGCACCCCGGCGTCGATCGCCGCCGCCTCGGCCGCGTCCAGCACCGCCTCGTCGGTGGAGTAGACGCCAGCGGTCAGCGCACCCTTCTCCCCCACCGTCTCGCGCAGGATGCGCAGGCTGTGCTCGGTGGAGTCGGTGGCGATGGCGAACGAGATCGGCCCGAACCACTCCCGCGAGTAGGTCGCGGTGTCGGACGCGTCCAGCTTCACCACAGTCGGCGTACGCACCACCGCGCCGGGGAAGGACGGGTGCTCGACGGTGCGCGACTCCAGCACCGGCTCGCCGACCTTGGTGACCTCCTCCAGCCGCTCCAGCACGCCGTCGTTGACGATCGCGCCGGTCAGCTCGACGCCCCGGGCCGGGTCGGCGGTCAGCTTGGCGACCGCGCCGGCGATCCCGGCGGCCACCTCGTCGAAGCTCTTGTGCCCCTGGTCGGTTTCGATACCGTCGCGCGGGATCAGCAGGTTCTGCGAGGTGGTGCACATCTGGCCGCTGTACAGCGTCAGCGTGAAGCCCAGGTTGCGGCAGAGCCCGGCGAAGTCGTCGGTGGAGTCGATCACCACCGTGTTCAGGCCGGCCTTCTCGGTGTAGACGGCGGCCTGCCGGGCGTTCGCCTCCAGCCAGTCGCCGTACTCGGTGGAGCCGGTGAAGTCGACGATCTTGACGGCCGGGTGCAGGGCCAGCGTGGTGGCGAGCTTCTCGCCGTCGGTCTCGGGGGCGAGCTGCACCAGGTTCGGGTCGAAGCCGGCCTCGGCGAGCACCTGGCGGGCGTACCTGACGGTGATCGCCAGCGGCAGCACCGCGCGCGGGTGCGGCTTCACCACCACCGGGTTGCCGGTGGCGAGCGAGGCGAACAGACCGGGGTACGAGTTCCAGGTCGGGAACGTGTTGCAGCCGATGACCAGCGCGACCCCGCGCGGCACCACGTGGAACGTCTTGGTCATCCGCAGCGGGTCGCCCTTGCCGGCGGCCTTCTCCCAGCCGGCCGTCCCCGGGTGGCGGGTCATCTCCGCGTACGCGTAGGCGACCGCCTCCAGCGCCCGGTCCAGCGCGTGCGCGCCACCGGCCTGGAACGCCATCACGAACGCCTGGCCGCTGGTGAACTGCACCGCGTTCGCCAGCTCGAACACGTTGCGGTGCAGCCGGTCCAGGACCTCCAGGCAGACACCGGCCCGGGCCTGCGGGCCCGCGTCGCGCCAGGCGGGCAGCGCGGCGTTCGCGGCGGACACCAGCTGGTCGGCGCCCGCGTGCGGGTAGCGCACGTCCAGCGCCACCCCGAACGGGCTGACCTCGGTGGCCACCGTGGTGCCGTCACCGGCCTGGTCGAGCGGGAAGTCCTCGCCCAGGTACGCCTCGAAGGCGGCCTTCCCGTCGGCGGCGGCGGTCTCGCCGTACACCCGGGGGCTGGGCGACTCGGGGTAGGCCGACCAGTACCCGCGCTCCGCGATGGCGGTCAGCGCCCGGTCGAGGGTCTCGCGGTGCCTGTCGTACAGGGGGTGCGGGGTCTCCGTCATGCCCGCCATCATGCAACAGGAAGGCACCAGATCAGTAGGGGCGTGTCACAACTCAGATCGTCAACTGCCAGTCGACGGAACCGGCGGCGGGGCGGAAGCCGAGCTGTTCGTTGATCCCGATCATGTGGCGGTTCGCCGCCGCGTTCCAGGTGTCGACGACCCGCAACGCCGGTTCGTGCGCCAGCGCGTACGCCAGGTTTCCGGCCTTGCAGAGCAGGCCGAGCCGGTGGCCGCGGTGGTCGGGGTCGACGATGGTGATCTCCTGCCAGGCGTGGTCGGTGCTGCCCGCGTCCAGGCCGAGCTGGGTCCAGCCGACCAGGCGGCCGGACGCCTCGTGCACCACGCCGGTGTTGTACCGGCGTACGCCCCGGGCATCAAGCGCCCGCTCCGCGTCCCGCATTCGCGCCGCGTCCATCTGCTCCGGCTCCCAGTCCAGCTCACCCATCGGCGCGTCGACCAGCAGCCGGCCCTGGAGGTAGGCGACGTCCGCGACGTACTCCTCGGGGGTGTGGTCGCGCCACCGCACCGGCCGGTATCCGGTCGCCGCGGCGCGGGCCCCGGCCAGCAGCGCGGACAGCCGGTCGCGGTCGAGCCCGGTCACGTCGAGGCGGCGGCGGACGTCGGCCAGCGCCGGTTCGGCGCCCATGGCGGCGGCGAACGCGGCGCCGGGGAAGACCCGGTCCTCCTCGCCGGGCAGCGCGGCGGTGGTCGAGCCGACAAGGCGTTTTCCGCCGTGCTCGCGGAGCAGCCGCACGCCGTGCTCGTGCAGCACGCGGCCGATGCCGCGCCGCCGGTACGCCGGGTCGACTGTCAGTTCGACGGTCGCGTTCTCGGTGTTGTCGATCGTGTGCAGGTAGAGCCGCAGCCAGCCGACCGGCGACCCGCCGAGGCGGGCCACCAGCCAGCGCGTGTCGATGCCGGGCATCGGATGCGACAGCGGCGCCTCGAACCGCCGCCTGCAGGGGTCGGGCAGGTCCGGCTCGTCGACGGCCTGCGCGGCGCACGCGATCCGGTAGACCGCGTCGAGCGTCTGCCGGTCGGCCGGGTCCAGGGGCGTCACGGTGAGCGTCATGCCACCAAGGGTGTGCCGGACACAGCGAAGGGGCCAGCGATTTTCCGCCGGCCCCTTCGGACGTTGGTCGGGAGGGACGTCCGCACAACGCCTCCGGCGTTGGGTCGCAAGAACTTGAAAAGTCTCCGGCGGATGCCCTCCCGCACGAAGCATCTTGCGCCGTCCGGTTCCTGCCGTCAAGTCCTTGAGGGCGGTTTTCTGGCACTCACCGCACATCACCGGTTACCCACCGGTCTCACCCGATCCCCCACCCGGGCGAGCCCCACCTCCCCCACCCGGCCAGCCCACCCGGCCCGCCCGCCGCCACAGCGGTGATCAAGGAGTTTGCGTCCCGAGACGGCCCGGCCGGTGACACTTTCTCCTTGATCACCGCACCGGCGGCGGCGGGAGAGCGGGGCGGTCAGGCCAGGAGGCCGGCGTCGCGGGCGGCGCGGAGGCTGGGCTTGATGCGGTGGGTGGGACCGACCTGGGCGGCCACCGCGTCGAGCGTCTTCAGACCCTCGCCGGTGTTGAACACCACGGTCTCGGCGGCCGGGTCGAGCCGGCCCGACTCGACCAGCTTGCGCAGCACCGCGACCGTCACGCCGCCCGCCGTCTCGGCGAACACCCCGGTGGTACGGGCGAGCAGCCGGATGCCCGCCCGGATCTCGTCGTCGTCGGCGTAGTCCATCCAGCCGCCGGTACGGCGCACCGCCTCCAGCGCGTACAGCCCGGCCGCCGGGTCGCCGATGTTCAGCGACTTGGCGATGCCGGCCGGCTTGACCGGCACGATCGTGTCGGTGTCGCCGTGCAGCGCGGTGGCGATCGGGTTGCAGCCGGCCGACTGCGCGCCGAACACCTTCCAGCCGCCGGCCGGCGCCTCGACCAGCCCGATCTCGACCAGCTCGGCGAACGCCTTGTCGATCTTGGTGAGCAGCTCGCCGCTGGCCATCGGGATGACCACCTGGGCCGGGATCCGCCAGCCGAGCTGCTCGGCCACCTCGTAGCCGAGCGTCTTGGAGCCCTCCGCGTAGTAGGGCCGCACGTTCACGTTGACGAACGCGGTGTCCTCGAACTCGTCGGTCTCCACCAGCTCGCCGCAGAGCCGGTTCACGTCGTCGTACGAGCCGTCGATGGCGACCAGGTCGCCGCCGTAGACCGCGGTGGTGACGACCTTGCCCTGCTCCAGGTCGCCGGGGATGAAGACGATCGACGGCACGCCGGCCCGGGCCGCGTGCGCGGCGACGGAGTTGGCGAGGTTGCCGGTGGAGGCGCAGGCGTACCGGGCGAAGCCGAGCGCCCGGGCCGCGGTGAGCGCCACCGAGACGACCCGGTCCTTGAAGGAGTGGGTGGGGTTCGCGCTGTCGTCCTTGACCCAGAGCGGCGCGGTGAGCCCCAGCTCGGCCGCGAGGTGCGGGGCGGCGACGAGCGGGGTCAGCCCCGGGTCGAGCGTGACCCGGGTCGCCGGATCCTGGCCGGCCGGCAGCAGCGCCGCGTACCGCCAGATGTTGTCCGGACCGGCCTCGATCTGCTCGCGGGTGACGGTGGCCAGCGCAGCGGTGTCGTAGTCGACCTCCAGCGGCCCGAAACACTCGTAACAGGCGTGCTGCGCGGCGAGCGGGTACCGCGCCGAACAGGCACGGCAGACCAGGGCGCGGGCCGGGCTGAGGGTGGTGTCGATACCGGTGGCGACGGGAAGCGTCGACGTCATGTCGAGGATTTCCTCTCATCTTTCCCCGCATCGCCGGGTGCGGCGGGGACGGAATTGGCACCTGCCCGCTGTCGCTCGTCATCGAGCGTGCGGGTGGTTGCCGGGGCGTCGTCGGGCCGTATCCCTCAGCCCCTCTGGATGAGGTATTCAGTTGTGCCGCCGAGTCTAGGCGCTGCTCACGGCCACGCCACCTCGGGATCCCACGCTGTGGGCCGGATCAGCGTCCGACCACCGCGCGGCGGAGTGGCATGATCGCCGGATGCGGAGACCGGCGCGCCTGATCGGCGCCCTCACCGGCGTGACGCTGATGGCCGCCTGCGCCCCGGCGCAGGGGCCCGCGGACGGGAGGCTGCCCGACCGGCCACCCACGGGCATCGACCCGCTGACCACGGTTCCGCCGCGGCCCGGTGCCCCCACGGCCGACCCGGCACCCGCCGCCACCTGCTCCCCGGAGGGCATCGCGATCACCGAGCTGGGGGTGAGCGCCGCGATGGGGCTGCGGGCCATGGGCCTGGACCTGGTCAACTGCGGCGACCGGCCGTACGAGCTGCGCGGCTATCCGGCGGTCACGCTCCGGGACGCCGACGGCGACCCGATCGAGGTGCGGATCATCCCGGGCGCCGCGCCGATCACCTCCGGCTTCGACCACCCGCCCACCCGGATCGTGCTGGCCCCCGGCGAGCGGGCGGGCGCGGCGCTGATCTGGCGGAACCTGGTCACCGACGCGACAGTGGTGGCCACCGACGGCACAGAACTCGACGTCGCGCCGGTGGCCGGCCGGCCGGCGTACCCGGTCGCCCTGGACGGGCCGATCGACCTCGGCAACACCGGCCGGCTGGGCGTCAGTGCGTGGGAGCGCCGGAAGCCCGGCCCGGCCGGCACGCCCACGCCGGCCGCCCCACCGCCGCCCACGACTCCGCCGGTCAATCCGCTGTAGGACCAGAGCCCGGCACGGGAGCGCCCGACCGGGATCTGGTTCGGCGGCGAACGCTCAGACCGGGACGGAAGCCGGCGCGACGGCGGGCTCGGTCACGGTGGACCGGCGGCGGGACAGCAGCGCGTCGAGCGCCCAGTTTCCCGGGCCTAGCACCGCGACCAGCAGGAACGACCAGCAGAAGAGCGCGGCCAGTTCGCCGCCGTTCTGCAGCGGCATCAGGTGGTCCGGCTGGTGCACCACGAAGTACGCGTACGCCATCGAGCCGGAGGCGAGCAGCGCGGCCGGCCGGGTGAACAGGCCGACGAGCACCAGCGCGCCGCACACGAGCTGGATCAGCGCCGCCCACCAGCCGGGCCAGGTGGCGAACGGCACGGCCCCGCCGGTGACCGGATTGCCGCCGAAGACGCCGAAGATCGAGGCGGCACCATGGCAGAGGAAGAGCACGCCGGTGACGATGCGGAACAGGGACAGCACAGGGTCTTTCAGCTGAGCCGGGATCATAGGGAACCTCCTGGTACGGGTGCCGGACGCCGTCCAGGATGGGGGGACTATCGATCGATGTTAATCGATTTCTTTGCAGGCGGGACAATCCTGTGGGAACGCTCCCATGATATGGGCCGGACCACTCGCGTGGCGACCCCGTCCGGTCACCTCAGCTCGTGACGTCCTTGCGGGTGAAGCGCCAGAAGGCCAGACCCCAGAACAGCGTGGCGTAGACGACCGCCGAGAAGGCGCCCTTGACCACGTCGTCGGTCTGCATCGGTGTCGACAGCAACCCCAGCCAGGCGCTGCTGTAGTGGGTCGGCAGCAGGTTCCGCAGCCCGCCCAGCGCGGTGATCTGGTCCAGGATGCTGGACAGGATCCACAGCAGCACCGCCCCGCCGACCGCGCCGAGCGCGGCATCGGTGGTCACCGACAGCAGGAACGCCAGCCCGGCCACCACCAGCAGCACGACCGCGAGATAGCCGAGCACGCCGAGCAGCCGCAGCAACCCGTCGGCCGGGGCCAGTTCGGCCGAGACCTGGCTGCTCAGCGGCTTCCAGCCGTACCGGAGCGTGCCGGCGAGCAGCGCGGTGCCGGCCAGCAACAGCAGGGCCAGCCCGGAGTACGCGAGCGCGACGACCAGCTTCACCGCGAGCAGCCGGGCCCGGGGCACCGGCACGGCGAGCAGGTAGCGCAGGCTGCCCCAGCTCGCCTCGCTCGCCACCGTGTCGCCGCAGAACAGCGCCACCACCACGACCAGCAGGAACGACGCGGACACCAGGATCGAGAACAGGGTGAAGTTGAGCCCGCCCGAGGTGGCCAGGTCGGCCAGGCTGGAGAACTCGCCCCGCCCGCCGTCGTCGTCGTCCCCGGCGTCGAACTGGAACGCCACCAGGATGATCAGCGGCAGCAGCACCATGAACCCCAGCGCGAGCTGGGTACGCCTCCGCGACGCCTGCCGCCGGACCTCCGCGGCGAACGGGAGCGTGGCCGAGGGCCGGTAACCGGCCGCCGCCCCGCCCGCGCCCGGCGCCGCCGTGCCGGACGTGCCGCCACCAGGCGACGATGCCACCGACGAACCCGCCATCACCGGTCCCCGCTTCCCCGAGAGTTCTCGCCCACCAGGGCGAGGAACGCGTCCTCCAGGCGGCGCCGGGGCACCACCCGGTCCACCCCGATACCGGCGCGGACCAGTTCGGCCACCACCTCGCTGCGGGCGGTGCCGTTGGTGTCGACCACCAGCCCGCCGTCGCCGTCGGGCAGCACCCGTACGCCGCCGAGCCGGCCGAGCACCGTACGCGCCGCGTCCGGGTCGCTCACGTCGAACAGCACGCTCGGCGACTCGCCGACGATCTCCTCCACCGGGCCGGACGCCACGATCCGGCCCTTGTTCACCACCACCGCGTGCGTGCAGGTCTGCTCCACCTCGGCCAGCAGGTGGCTGGAGACCAGCACCGCCCGGCCGTCGGTGGCGTAGCGCTGGAGCACCCGGCGCATCTCGGCGATCTGCGGCGGGTCCAGCCCGTCCGTCGGCTCGTCCAGCACCAGCAGCTCGGGCAGGCCGAGCATGGCCTGGGCGATGGCCAGCCGCTGCCGCATGCCGTGGCTGTACTTCTTCGTCCGGCGGTGCACCGAGTCGCCCAGGCCGGCGATCTCCAGCGCCTCGTCGAAGTGCGCGTCCTCCCACGGCCGGCCGGTGGCACGCCAGTACGCCTTGAGGTTGTCCAGACCGGACAGGTGCGGCAGGAAGCCCGGCCCCTCGACCAGCGCGCCGATCCGGGACAGCACCGGCGAGCCCGGCACCAGCCGGTGACCGAAGACGTAGATCTCACCGGCGGTGGGCTGGGTCAGCCCCATCAGCACCCGCAGCGTGGTGGTCTTGCCCGCACCGTTCGGCCCGAGCAGGCCGACCACCTGACCGGGGTGCACCTCGAAGTCCACGTCGGAGACCGCGACGAAGCCGTCCGCGTACTCCTTGCGCAGGTTGCGCACGGCGAGCGGGACGCCCGCGTACTCCGGGTGCACGGAGTCGTCCTGGCGACGGTGCCGGCGGCGGGTGAGCAGCACGACCACGACGAGCCCGGCCACGATCGCGGCGAGCAGGCCGGCCAGCGCCCAGCGCCAGATCGTGGCGGTGGTCGGGATCGGCGTGGCATCGACGGTGGGCAGCGTCAGCGGCCCGTCCGCGAGCGCCACGGTGTGCACGGCCGGTTCCGCGGGCGAGGCGTACGCCTGGTCCGACGTCGCCACCACGAGCCGCAGCCGGTGCCCGGCCTCGACCCGCCGGACGATCCCCGGCAGCGTCACGGTGACCGGCGTCGCCGCGTCGACGGTGGCCGGCAGGCCGGTCAGGCGCACCGGCGCGACCAGGCCGGACGGCAGCGTGGCCGCACCCTGCGGGTCGACGTCGTAGAGCTTCACGAACAGCACCGCCTCGCCGGTCGGTGAGGCGGCCCGGATCCGCACGGTGGGCGCGCCCACCACGTCGACCGGCTCGTCCAGCGGCGCCGACTCGAAGCGGGCGTGCTGGCCGGGGATGTCACCGGCGACGCCGTCCAGCAGCGAGCCGAGCGCGCCCGCGAACGGCACCGAGGAGATCGCCGCCGGGTTGCCGTTCGGCGGTACGGCGACCGGCTGGGGCGGACCGGCGAGCTTCACCTCGCGGCGGTCCTGCCCGGTCAGCCCCGGATAGTCGGCGGTACGGAAGCCGGTCGCCACCAGGCCACGGTCGAGCGCGTCGAACCCGGCGATCCGGGAGAACGTGAACGTGTCGCCGGGGGCCGCCCCGTCCCCCTTGACGTAGTGGTCGAGCCACTGAGCGGTCAGGAACTTCACCCGGTCGGAGTCGGAGGTGGGTCCGGAGCCGCCGTCGTGGCCGCCGGTGAACCAGGCGACCCGTACCGGCGTGCCGGCCGCGGCGATACCGCGGGCGTTGGCGTCCGCCTCGGCCAGCGGGAAGAGCGTGTCCGCCTCGCCCTGCACCAGCAGCGTCGGCGACTTGATCCGGTCCAGCACGCCGGCCGGCGACGACCGGCGCAGCAGCTCGACCGCCGCCGCGTCGGCCCGGCCGGTGGTGGCGATGCGCAGGTACGCAGCGCAGACGTCGGCCGCGAAGCGCCCGCAGGACGGGTCGGCGGCGCCGGCCGGTGCGCGACCGGAACCGGTGCCCGGCCCGGCGCCCGGCTGCGGGCTCGGCGGGCCGGCGGACTCGGGTGCGCCCTCCGGCGCGGCGGCGGTGGCCCCGGAGAGACCGGCCGGACCGGATCCGGCGTTCCCGCCGCCACCGAAGAAGATGCCGGCCCAGCCCTTCTTGAACACGCCGTCGGCAGGCTGCCGGCCGCTGCTCTCCGGCAGGAAGGCCCGGGACAGGTCGTTCCAGGTGATCATCGGGACGATCGCGTCGATCCGCTGGTCCTGCGCGGCCAGCAGCAGGGCCAGGCCGCCGCCGTACGAGCCGCCGACCACACCGACCCGGGGATCACCGGCCGCGTCGAGGCGGATGTCCGGCCGCTGCGCGAGCCGGTCGAGCAGCCGCTGCGCGTCCCGCACCTCGTAGTCGGGGTCGTCCAGGTGGATCTGACCGCCGCTGCGCCCGAACCCGCGGGCGGTCCAGGTGAGCACCGCGTACCCGCGGGCGACCAGGTCCTCGGCGTCGGAGCGGACCGACTCCTTGGTCCCGCCGAAGCCGTGCGCCAGCAGCACCGCCGGCACCCGGTTGGACGAGGATGCGTCCTCCGGCAGGTAGAGCGTGGTGTCCAGGTCGACCGGCTCGTCGCCGGAGGGCCCGGAGCGCACCGTCACCAACGCCGGCTCGGTCCGGAAGCCCGCGCCCTGCGGCCGGGCCACCCAGACCAGCGCGGCGGCGACGAGGACGACCACCACCACTGCGGCGACGGTGCGGCGCGGACGGCCGGCCAGGGCGCGCCGGAGCCGCGCGGCGGTTGATCTCATGCGCCACACGGTACGGGCCGACGGCTGAGCATTCGCTGAGATCCGCCGTACGTCTGTCCGGTTGCACCGATCGTCGCGTAGCGTCCGTCATCCGCCAAAGGTCCAGAGCATCCCAGCGGGACGTATTCGGATCATGTGAATTCACATCTACGGGCGCAAACCATCGTCGATGTCATTTCTCGGCAACACGATCACACGCTACGTACCATTCGCCCTGACGCACGGTCACCCAAAATGGACTGACGTGAAGCCGACTCATCGGCCGAGGTCCCACCCGCGTCCGGTTCGGCTACTTTTCCGGTCCGGTGCACGGGACTGCGTACGGCGACCTCCCGGGGCACCGATCGCCCCGCCGTCGCCGGAGGAGACACACCATGACAGTCCCCGCGTCGCGGGTTCGCCGGCGGCCCGCCGTACCGGGCCGCACGCTCGCCCTGGTGCTGGCGCTGGCGCTGCTGGCCCCGCTCGGGCTGATCTTCGTCCAGGCCGAACGCGACTTCGCCGACGACCACGACCTGGCGAGCCGGGAACGGCTCGGCGTCCGCTACCTGCGCGCCCTCGGGCCGGTCACCGACGCGCTGGTGGAGGCCCAGGCCATCGCCGTCGCCGAAGGGGCCGTCTCCCGGGCCTCGCTCGCCGCCGCCATCGAGGGCGTCGCGGAGGTGGACAGCGCCGTCGGCGACGAGCTGCGCACCCACGAACGCTGGGCCGGGCTGCGGGCCAAGCTGGAGTCGCTGCCGGACCGCGCGATCGGTGACCCCGAGGCGGCGTACCGGGCCTACGGCGAGGCGTCCGACCTGCTCCTGGCCCTCTACCGCAAGGTACGGGAGAGCTCCGGGCTGATCCGCGACCCCCGCTCCGACTCGTTCTTCCTCCAGGACGGCATCGGCGGGGACCTGCCCACCGCGACGGTGCTGGCCGGGCGGCTCGTCGACCTGGCCCGGTTGTCCGCCAAGCGCCCCGCCGCCGAGCGCGCGCGGGCGGGCGCGGAGCTGGCCGAGCTGCGCGTCTCCGCGCTCGGTCCCGCCACCGACCTGGTCGCCGACCTGCGCTCGGCGGTCGACAGCTCGGAGAGCACCGACCTGGGCGCCAACGTGCTCACGCCGCTGGACACCTACCAGCGCTCACTGGAGACGTTCGCTGTCTACTCGGCGCCCGGCGGTGGCCGGTCCGCCCCGAGCACCGACCAGCTCACCCGCTCCGGGATCAGCGCGCAGAACGCCGCCAAGCAGCTCCGCACCGTCATCCTCGACCAGCTCGACGCGCTGCTGCGGGAACGGCTCGACGCCCTGGAGCGGGACCGGCTGCTGGGCCGGATCGCCGCCGGGGCGGCGGTGGCGCTGATCGCCGGCATCGTCGCGCTGCACGTCGCAGCGCTGCGCCGGGACCGGTCCCGGGCCACCCCGGCACGCCGGGAACCGGCCGAGGCCGCACCGGCGCCGGCTGTCCACCCGGACCCACCGCTCACCGCGCCCGGGGCCGACCGCCAGCCGGTCGCGGTGGGGCACGGTGACGACGCCGACCGGTGGAGGCCGTTCGATGCTGCTCGGTAGGTTACGTATCCGGGGCAAGCTCGCCCTGCTGGTGATCATTCCGCTGCTCAGCATGGTCGGGCTCGCCGTACCGGTCGTCATCGACCGGGTGACCGCCGCCCGGCAGGCCGCCGGCACCGCCGAGACCGTGCGCGTGGCCAGCCGGGTCGGCAGCCTGGTCCAGGATCTCCAGCAGGAACGCCTGCTCTCGGTCGGGCTGCTGCTCGGGCGGGTGAGCCGTACCGAGCTGATCCAGAAGTCGGCCACCGTCGACGACCGGGTCGCCGACCTGCGCGCCGAGCGGCTGCCGACGGCGGTCCGCGACAGCCTCGACGGGGTACGCCGGCTGGAGGACGTCCGCAACGCCACGCTCGCCGGCCGGGCCACTCCGCAGCAGATCCTGACCGTGTTCGGCGAGGTCGACACCGCCCTGATCGACGCGTTGCGGCTGCCCTTCCGGGTGGACACCGACACCGCCGCCGGACGGCAGGTGCTCGCCCTGGACGCGCTGCTGCGCGTCGACGAGGCCCTGAGCTCGTGCACCACCCAGATCGTGCTGGTCAAGGCGACGGGCGATCCGCAGGTGTCCCGGGCGTTCGTGGCGTGCATGGCGGCGCTCAACGTCGACAACCGGCGGTTCCGCAAGCTGATCACGCCCGAGCAGCTGAAGGTGGCCCAGCTGGACGACGCGGCGGTGGCCGCCCGGACCAGCCCGACGTTCCTGGTGGACAGCCTCCGCGACCCGGACGCGGCGATCGCGCCGGTGCCGCTGGACGTGCTGTTCCCCTCGGCCCGGTCGATGATCACGCTGGGCCAGTTCGTGGAGAAGAAGGTCGTCGCGGACGTCATCGCGGAGACCCGCGCCCGGGAACGGGAGGCCCTGACCGCGGCCTGGCTGGTCAGCCTGGCGGCGGCGGCGATCCTGCTCGTCGTGGTGCTGCTGAGCATGACGGTGGCGCGTACGGTGGCCCGGCCGCTGAGCCGGCTCACCCGCTCGGCCGAACGGGTCGCCCGGGTCACCGAGGCCGAGCTGACCCGCGTCGCCGACGACGAGTCCGAGACCGTCCCCCCGGTACGCCTCGACCCGGTGGAGATCAGTGCCCGGGACGAGATCGGCGATCTGGCCCGCGCGTTCGACCGGGTGCAGCACACCGCCGCCCGGCTCGTCGAGCGGCAGGTCGCCGGGCGGCGCAACGTGGCGCAGATGTTCGGCCACGTCGGCCGCCGTACGCAGAACCTCGTCGGCCGCCAGATCGCGCTCATCGACCGGCTGGAACGGCAGGAGACCGACCCGGGCCGCCTGGAGCACCTCTACCGGCTGGACCACATCTCCAGCCGGTTGCGCCGCAACGCGGGCAGCCTGGTGGTGCTCTCCGGCGCCACCGGCTCGGACGGTCACGTGGCGCCGGTCCCGCTGGCCGACGTGGTCCGGCTCGCGCTCGGTGAGATCGAGGACTACACCCGCGTCGACGTGGAGGTTCCGCCCGGCGTGGCGGCGTCCCCCGCCATCGCCGGCGACCTGGTGCTGACGCTCGCCGAGCTGATGGAGAACGCCACCTCGTTCTCGCCGCCGCACACCCGGGTGGTGGTGACCGGTGAGCTGACCGACGGCGGAGCCCGGCTGGTCGTGGTCGACCACGGCATCGGCCTGACCGAGGACCGGATGGTCGAGGAGAACGCCCGGTTCACCCGGCGGGAACGCCTCGACCTCGCCCCGACCGAGGTGCTCGGCCTGTTCGTGGTCGGCCGGCTGGCCCGCCGGCACGGCTGGAGCGTCCGGCTGAGCCACACCCCCGGTGGCGGCGTCACCGCCGCCCTGGAGATCCCGGGCGCCTCGCTCGTGATCCGCCGTCCCGAGCCGGTCGGCGTCAGCGCCGGCCGGGCCGCGGTGCCCGGCGCCCGTGAGCCGGAGCCACCGGCCGTCGAGGCGCCGGCCGGCTTCGACGCGGAGTTGCTGACCCGGGCCACGCGCAGCATGTCCAGCGGCGACCCGTGGAACGCCTTCGGCAGCCAGGCCGACACCACGGAGGCGGACGAGGACGCTGGTCCGGCCACCGGCGGTCCGCCGCCGGTCTGGCCGCCGTCGGCCGTACCGCCGGCGCGTCCCGGGCACGTCTCCCCGCCGACACCGGTCGTCGGCCCGGCCCCGGCCGCTCCCCCGGCCGCCGGGCCGGCGACCGGCCCGACCCTGACGCCGCCGACCACCCGCCCGGCCCCGGCGCCGCCGCCCGCCGGTCCGGCCACCGCCCCGCAGCACCGCCCGGCAGTGAAGCCACAACACAGTCCGGGGCTCACGCCGCAGCACGGGCCGGGGCTCGTGCCGCCGCCCGGTGGCACTCGCCCGCCGGCGCCGGCCGGGCCGCCCCCGGCCGTGCCCGCGCCGACCGGGCCGAACCCGGTCGGGCCGCCCGCCGGGCGGCCCGGTAGCCGGTCGCCGATCCGGCAGCGGGTGCCCGGCGCCAACCTGCCGGCCGCCCCACCGGCCGGCCCGGCCGGGCCGGCCACCGGCGGGCCGCTGATCGGCGTTCCGGCGGACCCGTCGAGCGTCCGGGCCCTGGTCGAGGCGTTCCAGGACGGGGTACGGCGGGCCGAGGGCGACGTCGACCACGCGCCCCCGGCTGCGGATCGGCCCCGGCTCAACCGCCGGGTGCCCGGCGCGAACCTGTCCGTCTCCCCGGCGCCGTCCGTGCCCCCCACCAGTTCCGACCCCGGCGACCCCGTCGAGGTCCGCAACCGGATCAGCGAGTTCGAGGCGGGCGTCGCCCGTGCTCTGCGCGAAGTCAGTACCGACCGCCGCTACGAAGAGGACCCATCACGGTGACCAGCCCCTTCCTCCACGAGAACGTCGAACAGAGCACCACCGGCGACCTCAGTGCCGAGGCACGCACCTTCAACTGGCTGCTCGACTCCTTCACCTCCAGCACCGCCGGGGTGATGGAGGCGATCGCGGTCTCCTCGGACGGGCTGCTGATGGCCATGTCCGCGATCAAGGACCGGTCCAACGCGGAACGGCTGGCCGCCGTGGTCTCCGGCATGACCAGTCTCGCCGGGGGCGCGGCGAGCTGGTACGCGCTCGGCGCGCTCAACCGGGTGATCGTCGACATGGCCGAGGGCTACCTGCTGATCAGCGCGATCAGCAGCGGCTCGGTGCTCGGCGTCGTCGCCGACCGCACGGCCAACCTGGGCACCGTGGCGTACGAGATGACGCTGTTCGCCGGACGAGCCGGCGGCGCCCTGAGCCCGCGCCTGATCGCCGAGCTGAAGAACGCCGTACAGCAATGATCCCAGGGGCCGCCGGCGCGGACCCGGAGCCGGAACCCGGCGTCCGGATCCGCCCCTTCCTGCACGCGTCCGCTCCGGTGCCGGAGCCGGACGCGGGCGACGGGGAGCCGACCGGCCCACGCCCCTTCGTGCTGACCTCCGGACGGGTGGACGGCGACCCGGCGATCGGCCTGGAGACCCAGGTCACCGCTCGTCCGGGCAGCACCTCGTGGGCGGTGACCGCCCGGTTGGCCCCGGAGCTGGCGGCGATCGTCGCGATCTGCGCCGAGCCCGTCTCGGTGGCCGAGATCTCCGCCCGGACCCGGATGCACTTCGGGGTGACCCGGGTGCTGGTCGGCGACCTCTGCGCCGCCGGCCATCTCGACGTGCACGTCGCGGACGTCGACGACGCCCTCGATCCCGACATCATCCTGCGAGTGATTGATGGACTTCGTGCGATCTCCTGAATGGCCGGCGGCCGCCACGGGCGGGCCGGCCGCCAACAGCGCCCCGAGCCGCTACGGCGGCCCGGCGCCACTGATCGGCCGGGCCACGCCGCCCCCGCCCACGCCGCCGCTGCCGTACCTGCCGCCGGGTGTGCCGCCGGCCGAACCGGCACCGATCGTCAGCCGGGTGCCGGCGCCCCGGCCGCCGATCCCGGTGAAGATCCTCATCGCCGGTGGGTTCGGTGTCGGCAAGACCACCACTGTCGGCGCGATCTCCGAGATCGCGCCGCTGACCACCGAGGCGGAGATGACCACCGCCGGCATCGGCATCGACGACCCGGGCGGGGTCGCCGGCAAGACCACCACCACTGTCGCCATGGACTTCGGCTGCGTGACAATCGACCGCAGCCTGAAGCTCTACCTCTTCGGTACGCCCGGACAGGCGCGCTTCGGGTTCATGTGGGACGACCTGGCCCGGGGCGCGCTCGGCGCGCTCGTGGTGGTGGACAGCGCCCGGCTCGACGACTGCTACCCGGCGATCGACTTCTTCGAGCGGTCCGGGCTGCCGTTCGCGGTGGGCGTCAACGCCTTCGACGGCCGGCTGGCCCTGGACCTGCCGTCGATCCGCTGGGCGCTGGCGATCGGGGAGCACGTGCCGCTGGTGCAGTTCGACGCCCGGGACCGCCTCTCGGTACGGGACGCCCTGCTCGTCGTCCTGGACCGCGCGCTGGACCGGGCCACCCGATTCCGGGCAGGCTGAACTGGCAGTCGTTTCGATCCGTTGTCTGGCGAAGGGGGTGGACGCCATGAGAGGTGATCTGGACGAGACACTGGCCCGGATGGCGCGGCGCGAGGAGGCGCTGCGCCGCCGGGCGCCGATGCCCGGCGAACCGGCCGGGACGCCCGAGCGGGACGTACCCGTGGAGACCGCGGGCGAGCCGGGCGACGGGCGGGCGGGGCACGGCGCGTACCGGCTGCGCGGTGGCGAGGCGCCGGTGCGGCGTGACCCGGTCGAGGAGGTCGCCGAGGCGGTCCGGCGGGTGGTGGCCGAGCACCCCGGGCTGGCCGTCACGCTGCGCGTGGAACTGGGCGAGCAGGCGTACCCGCTGCGGGTCTCCTGGTCCGGCACGGCGGTGACGGTGGGCCCGGCGACGCCGCCCGCGCCGCCGCCGGCGTGGCCCATGTCGGTGAAGACGGTGCCCGCGCCCGGCCACGACCCGCTGGAGTCCGACCCGGCGGCCCGGCTGGCCGAGATGATCCGGCGCGACCCCTCGCTGCTGGACGACCCGGGCCCGCGCTGACCCGGCACCCGATGATCGGTGCGGCTACTGTCGGCGAGTGGCCGAACCCGACCTGACCCTGACCGCGACGCTGCGGCCGGCCGCGCTCGACGCCCGCCGCGGCGTGGTGCGCCTGCATCCCGAGGTGCTCACCGCGCTGGCGCTGCGCCCCGGCGACCCGGTACGCCTGACCGGCCGCCGGGTCACCGCCGGCATCGCGGCCGCCGCCGAGCCGAGCACCAGCGGCGCCCTGCTGCACGCCGACGACCTGCTGCTGGGCAACCTCGGCCTGCGGGCCGGCGGCCAGGTCACGGTGAGCCCGCTGCCCGCGACCCCGGCACGCCGGCTCACCCTCTCCGGCCCGGCCGCGGTGGTCGCCGCGGTCCCTCCGGAGATGCTGCGGCTGGCGCTGCTGGGCAAGGTGGTCACCGCCGGGGACGACGTCTCGCTGCTGCCGCAGGACGTGTTGCCGGACGCCGCCGTGCGCGGCCTGATCGAGGCCGCGCGGCGCAGTCTGGCCAGTTCCGTCGGGTACGCCTGGACGAGCACGCTGCTCACCGTCGTGTCGGCCGAACCGGCGGTCGGCGCGCTCGTCACCATGGACACGGTCGTGGGCTGGGAGCACGGCGCCGCCACCCGCGGCTCCGGCCCGGCGTCCTCGGCCCCCACCGCGCGGGTCTCCGCCCCCGCCACCCCGGTCGGGACGGAAGCCGACGGGGACCTGCTCGGCCCGGAGGACGCGCCCGACGTGGACGAGCTGCCCGGTCTGCGCGCCCAGGCCGAGGAGCTGACCGAACTGCTGGACCTGGGTTTCCACCACCGCGAGGTGCTGGGCCGGCTCGGCACCACCGTCTCGCTCGGTGTGCTGGTGGAGGGTCCGGCCGGCTCGGGCAAGTCCGCGCTGGTACGTGCCGTCGCCGCCCGGGTCGGCGCGGGCGTCCGGCCGCTGTGGGCGCCCGAGCTGGCCGCGCTCAGCAATGACGCGGCGGCCCGCCGGCTGCGCGAGGCGGCCTCGGCGGTACGCGCCGGTGGTCCCGCCGTGCTGCTGGTCACCGACGTGGAGTCGATCGCCCCGGCCGACGAGCCGGGCCCGCTGGCTACCGTGTTCCGGCAGGTGGTGGCCGAGACGCTACGGGCCGGCGCCGCTGTGGTGTGCACCAGCGGACGCCCCGAGGCGGTCGACCCGGCGCTGCGCGGTCCGGATCTGCTCGCGCTGCGGATCACCGTGCCGCTGCCCGACGCGGCGCTGCGCCGGGAGCAGTTGACGGTGCTGACCCGTGAGGTGCCGCTGGCCGGTGACGTCCGGCTGGACGAGGTGGCCGCCCGTACCCCCGGATTCGTCGCGGCGGACCTGGCGGCGCTGGTACGCGAGGCCGGGGTACGCGCGGCGCTGCGGCAGAAGAAGGCGGAGACGCCGACCGTGGCGATGGCCGACTTCACCGCCGCGCTGGAGGTGGTCCGGCCGACCACGATGTCCGCGTCCACGCTGGAGCTGGCGTCGGTGACGCTCGACGACGTGGGCGGGCTGCACGAGGTCAAGCAGACGCTCACCGAGTCGGTGCTCTGGCCGCTCACCTATCCGGACACGTTCGCCCGGCTGGGCGTGACACCGCCGCGCGGGGTGCTGCTCTACGGTCCGCCCGGCTGCGGCAAGACCTATCTGGTGACCGCGCTGGCCGGTTCCGGGCGGGCGAACGTGCTGTCGGTGAAGGGCGCGGAGCTGCTCTCGAAGTGGGTGGGTGAGAGCGAGCGGGCGGTCCGGGAGCTGTTCCGCCGCGCCCGCCAGGCCGCGCCCACGCTCGTGTTCCTGGACGAGGTGGACGCGCTGGCCCCGGTACGCGGACAGGCCACCGACGGCGGTACCACCGACCGAGTGGTGGCGGCGCTGCTGACCGAACTGGACGGGGTGGAGGCGCTGCGCAACGTGGTGGTGGTCGGCGCGACCAACCGGCCCGAACTGGTCGACCCGGCGCTGCTGCGTCCCGGCCGGCTGGAACGGCTGGTCTACGTGCCGCCGCCGGACGGCCCGGCCCGTACGGAGATCCTCCGCGCGTCCGCCCGGGACGTCCCGCTCGCGCCGGACGTGGACCTCGACGCGCTCGGCGCCGAGCTGGACGGCTTCTCCGCCGCCGACTGCGCCGCGCTGATCCGGGAGGCGGCGCTCGCAGCCATGCGGGAGTCGCTGAACGCGAGCACCGTGACCGCCGCGCACGTCGAGGCGGCCCGGACCCGCGTCCGCCCCTCCCTGGACCCGGTGCAGCTCGCGCACCTGGAGTCGTACGCCGCCGGCCGGTCCTGACCGCTCAGCTCTCGCCGCGGCGGCCAGCCGGCGCCCAACCCGGCGGCCGGCCGGCGCTCGACCCGCCGGCCGCCGGTCCGGTCAGCTCTCGTCGCGGCGGCGGGCGGCCGGTCGGCGGGGACGCTCCGGCGCCGGCGCGACCGGCTCGTCGGCGTACTCGTCGTCGTCGAAGTCGTTGCCCTCGTCGTAGGCGGCGTACTCGTCATCGGCCGGCCCGGCGTCTCCCCGCTCCTCCCGGAGCGCGGTCTCGTGGTCCTTGACGACCTGGGAGTCCTCGATCTCGCCGCGCCAGCCCTCGACCGCGTCCGGGTCGAGCACGGTCCGGGTCATCACGTGCCGCACGAAGTGCTTCAGCTCCAGCCGGACCCGGCGGCCCTGGGCGCGCCACAGGTTGCCGGTGTGCTCGAAGAAGCCCTGCGGGTGGTACTCCAGCACGACCAGGATCCGGGTCAGCTCCGGGGCGACCTCGTGGAAGCTGACGGTGCCGTCGACCGAGCCCTTCTCGCCCTTCGACCGCCAGTGGATGAGCCGGTCCGGGATCTGCCGGACGATCGTCGACTCCCAGGTCCGGTGCGACCAGAGCACCTGTGCCTTCCAGGTCATCTTCTCGTCGGCGTCGCAGTCGGCCTGCTCGACCTTCTTCATGAAGCTGGGGAAGTCGCCGAACGTCGTCCACTGGTTGTAGGCGACCCGGACCGGCACGCCGACCTCGATGGTCTCGACGATGTTGGTGACCTTGAGCGTCTTGCCGCCGTCCCGGCCACCCTTGCGACCGAACGCCGCCATCAGCTTCTCCTTACCGCCGGCCACGCCGGCATGGAACATGGCCTTCACCGGGGAGGCTCCGCCGGCGAGCCGTTGCGCGCCGGTGGCGGCGGCGACCAGGCCCGGGCCGCCGCCCTGCTTCGCGTACTCGCTCAGCCGCCCGGTGGCGTCGGTGACCCGGTCGGTGACCACCTGCACGGCCCGCTCACCGAGCGCGGCGGCGAGGTTGCGCAGCTCGCCGCCGATCTGGTCGCGGGCCCGGTCGGCCAGGCTGCTCGTCGCCACGGCTCACCGCCCCCGATCGGCTCGGGCCGGCACCGGCGCGCCGGGCTGGTCGTCCAGCTCCTGCTCCTCGTCGGGCGCGGAACGTTCGGCGTCGGGCGCGGAACGCTCGGCGTCCGGCCGGCCCGCGCCGCTCTTGCGGCGCAACGCGCCGGCGCCCTCACGCAGCCGTCCGCCGATCGCGTCGATGCCGTTGCCGGCGGCGGCGGTCGCCGCCGCCCGCCCGGCCGCCACCAGCGGCGGGCCCAGCCCACCGAGGTTGCGCAGCTGCGGGTTCACGGCCATCAGGTCCGTGCCGAGCTGCTTCAGGCCGCCCGGGCGCCGGCTGGCCCGCCCGGCGGCGACCGCCGCGGCGAGCGTCAGCGCAATACGCAACTTCTTCCGGCGACCCAGCAGATAGCCGAAACCGACTGCCAACGCCACCCGTGATCCGTTCTTCAGCCGCTCCCCTTCGCGCTCCCCGGGAGGCGGACATCGCGTCCCCGGAGAGGCGGGCAGTACCCGTCACCCCATCGGCAAAACATTTCCGCAGGAGCGCGAAACCACCCACGAAGGCGGCATTGAGCAGGAGAAACGTAAATGGGGAGCGAGGCAGCTCAGCGGATCGGCAGGGCGGAATCCAGGCACATCCGGGCGTGCAGTATTCCGTCTTCCTCACGCAATTCCGCGCCGCACTTGCGCAGCACCGAGATCGCCCCCGCGTTGTCCGGCGTGGTGTTCGCGACCACCGTGTGCATTCCGGCCGCGGCGGCGGCGTTCAGCAACTGCCGCAGCGCCGCGGCGCCCAGGCCCCGGCCCCGCGCCGACCGGCCGAGCCACATGCCGGTCTCCACCGTTCCCGGCTCGTCCCGGCGGGTCATCCGCACCATGCCGACCACCTCACCGCCGGAGACGATCGCGTACATGGCCGTGCCGGTCGGGCCGTTCAGCCCGCCGAGGCTGGCGCGGTGGAACTCGCGGAACGCGTCGCGGCGGGCCAGCGACCAGCCCGCCGGGGCGTCCACCGGAGGCATGACGTCCTCCGGCTCCGCCTCAGCCGCCGCTACGGAGAGCAACGGTTCCAGGTTCCGTTCGTCCACCGGCTCCAGCCGTACAGCACCCGTCACGTCGCGCAGTCTGCCGCGCGTGGTCCGGGTCGTCCACCCCTTTGGGGAGGGATTGCCGCTATGGCCGACCGCCTCGTCCGGTCGTACCCCCGGGGTGTTCCCGCCTCACGCTGCGTTGTCATCCGACCGGTCCTTCCGGCGTGAGCGTGGTCACGCCGACGGGTCGAACTCGCAGAGGATCGCCGAGGCGTCGTCGGTGCGCTTGTGCCGCCGCAGCCGGTCCGGGTGGTCCCGCTCGGCCGCGCGGACCCGGTCGATCAGCCCCTCCGGGCCCTCCACCGCCAGCACCTCCAGCAGCCCGGCCCAGTCGAGCAGGCCGAACTGGTCGACCGCGCAGGAGGCGCCGTCGCTGAGCAGCGCGGCCCGGCGCAGCGCCCCCGGACCGCGCAGCGGAAGCGTCCCGGTCAGCGCGTGGTACGCCGCGTCCGGGTCGCTCGCCGCCGCCCAATAGCCGTGGGTACGGTTCATCCGGGCCCGCTGCACTGTCGTCGCGCGCCGGAACCGGGTCACCGGGTCGGTCTCGCCGTCCGGCAGCGCCGCGGCGCTGCGGCGCAGGTCCGCCACCGCGTCGGCCAGCCGGTCGTCGGTGACCACCTCGATCCCGCGGTCGGTGTCGAGCACCAGCGGGCTGTCGCAGAGCACCAGGTAGTCCACCCGGTCGCCGCTGTGCCGCAGCAGGCAGACGGTGGACGACGGGGTGCCGGGATGGTCGAGGTCGCACGTCCCGCCGTGGTCGGCCCGCACGGCGAGGATCGCCGCCGCGAGGCTGCTCATCAGCGTGGCGGCGGGGCGGGCCGCGATCGCCAGGCCGATCCGGGCGGCCAGGTGCCGGACGTACCAGGCGGGACCGTGCGCGCAGCCGGTGTCGAAGCCCTCGGGCACCGTCGCGCCGTCGAGGACGCCCACGAGCGGGCCGAACCGGAAGACCACGTCCTCGTTCTCCAGCCGCCCGGGCGCCGGGTCGGAGGCGGAGCGCACCCGCATCACCGGCGCCTCCGCGGCCGGGCGGGCCGGCCTGCTGCCGATCGCGTACCGGCGGTCTGGTGCCCCCATCGTCGGCCTCCGTTCGTCGTCGCCGGCCGCCTACCCGGACCGCGCCCGGTCATCCGCCGCCGGCCCGATCCAGGTAACCGTGCGTCATCCCCTCCGGGCTTTCGGTAGCGTCGGACGCGACCAGGTCGGTCCCGGTGACAGGGGGTTCGAGATGTTGGAGCGGTTGCACGAAAGCGGCATCCGGGCGGAGCACGCCTACCTCGCCGGGTTCGTCAGCATCGGCCTCTCGGCCACCAGCTGGTTCCTCTCCAAGCACATGGAGCGCGCCGGGGTGGCGCGTGCGGACCGCTGGGGCATCTTCATCGGCGAGTGGGCGCCGACGTTCTTCGCCATCGGCAACGGGCTGCGCACGTACGAGAAGTGACGCCGGTCAGCGGCGCCGGTTACGGGTACGCGACGAGCGCAGGCGGCGCAGCCGGCCGATCAGCACCGGCTCGGCGGCGAGCGCGGCCGGCTGGTCGAGCAGTGCGTTGAGCAGCTGGTAGTAGCGGGTCGCGGAGAGCCCGAACGTGTCACGGATGGCTTGCTCCTTGGCGCCGGCGTGCTTCCACCACTGCGCCTCGAACGCGAGGATCCGCCGCTCCCGCTCGGTGAGGCCGTCGCCCGCATCGGACGGCGCCGGCGCGGATGCCGTATCACCGGACGGTGCGGCGCCGTCGAGGGACGTGCCGTCGTCGGCGGGCGCGAACCGGTCCGGGGGCGTGGACTCGACCGGGGGCGTGGACTCGACGGGGGGCGCGGTGCGTGGCGGGGGGACGGCACCCGCGTGGCGCGTACCCGCTGTCGGCCCCGACGGGTCGGGCCGGTCGACGGCGGCCCACTGCGAGGCGTCGGCGGACATGGCGCTCCTCTCCGACGGCGGGTGACCGGCGCGCGGAACGCGCCGGCCGGGGGAGCCCCAGCGTAACCAGGGCCGCCCCCGGCCGCATCGGACGCGGGGTCCGCGCCGCCGGCCGGTGCCGGCGGCGCGGACGAGGTCAGGCGATGTCCCGCCGCCGCATCGTCCAGAACGCGGCCACGACCGCGCCCACCAGGGCCACGCCGAACACCACGGCCGACTGCTCCCAGGTGACCAGGTACGTGGCCGGCTCGCAGGCGCCCTGGGAGAACTGGCAGGTGTCGTAGTCGAACAGCTCCGTCTGCTTCAGGAACCACGACTGGGCGTACGTGGAGAGCACGTACCGGTCACCGAACTGGACGCCGAGCACGGCGACCGCGATCCGGATGCCGATCTCGCTCACCGCGAAGATCCCCACCGCCGCGCCCAGGGCCATCGCCGTGTGCCGGCCGAGCGAGGCCAGCGCGAACCCGATCGCCGCCACGAGGAGCGTCATCGCCAGCGCGCGCAGCCCGTCCAGCCCGATCGACTGCCACACTCCGGCGGTCATCTTCGCGGTGCTGCCGCGCCGGCTGGCGATCAGCCAGAACGCCGCCGTCCAGAGGGCGCCGAGCACCACGGTCAGGCCGAACACGGTGGTGAGCAGGGCGGCCAGCTTCGTGCCCAGCACGGTGAGCCGTTTCGGCCGCCAGAGCAGCAGGTTCATCATCCCGCCGGTGTTCCACTCGGCGCCCACGAAGGAGGCGCCGACGATGAAGCCGAACAGCGCCACGGAGGCGGCGAACACGGCGATGAACAGGGGGAACTCGGCCCGGAAGTCGAACTGGTACGGCAGGTACCACTTCGCCTCGAACATGTCGGGCTGCGGCTGGTAGTCCTTGCCGCAGTTCGGGCCGTACCGTTCCTCGGTGTTCTCGCCCCGGGCCGCGGCGGCCTCGCACTCGGAGACGCTGCGCTGCCAGTCCTTGACCGAGTTCTGGTAGTCGTTGTTCGCCTTGGCCTCGGCTGCGGCCACCGTGGCGGGCGACAGCTTCTCGCTGGAGAAGCTGAACGCGGTCGCGACCGTGGCCAGGCCGAGCACCAGCAGCACGAGCATCAGCCGGGTCACCCGGCGCTTGCCGAGCCGGCGCAGCTCGGTGACGAACAGGCTCATGCGCCCCAACCTCCTGCGGTGCCGGTCTGGTCGACCTTGGCGGACTGATCGACCTGACGGTGCTGGCCGGGGACCGGCGCGGTGGCGGTCAGTTCGAGGAAGACGCTCTCCAGGTCGACCGCGACCGGGGTGAGCTCACTGACGTAGAGGCCCTGCTCGGCGAGGAGCCGGCTGACGGTGGCCGGCTTGTCCACACCGGACAGCAGCAGGTGGTCCGGCTCGGTGGCGACGCGGACCCCGGCGCGGGTGAGCGCGTCGGCGGCCTGGGGCAGGTCGCTGACCGCCTCCAGGCGCACCCGCACGGAGCCCTGGGAGTGGGCCGCGAGCACCTGCTCGACCGGCCCGAACGCGACCCGGCGGCCGAGCGAGATGATGGTGACCGAGTCGCAGATGAGCTGGATCTCGCCCAGGATGTGGCTGGAGAGCACCACCGTCATGCCGCTCTCGGACAGCTCCCGCATCAGCCCGCGCATCTCCCGGATGCCGCCCGGGTCGAGGCCGTTCGCGGGCTCGTCGAGGATCAGCAGCTTGGGGTTCTTGAGCAGCGCGGAGGCGACCGCGAGGCGCTGCTTCATGCCGAGCGAGTAGGTCTTCACCCGCTCGCCGGCCCGGTCGCGCAGCCCGACCAACTCCAGCACCTCGTCCACGCGCTGCTTGGGCAGCTCACCGGCCTGGGCGAGCAGGCCCAGCGTGTCGCGGGCGGAGAAGTGGGGGAAGAACTGCGGGCTCTCCACGATGGCGCCGACCTGCCCGGCGACCGCCGGCAGCGCGTGCGGCAGTTCCTGGCCGAGAATGGCCATCCGGCCGCCGTTGGGCCGGATCAGGCCGAGCAGCGTACGCAGCGTGGTGGTCTTGCCCGAGCCGTTCGGGCCGAGGAAGCCGTGCACCTGGCCGGCCTCGACTCGCATGTCGAAGCCGTCGAGCGCGTGGCGGACCCCGCGTTTCCGGCTCCGGTACGTCTTGCGGAGACCTTCGATCTCCAGGACAGCCGACACAGCTGACCTCCCCCGATAAGTAGGCGTCAGCGACACCATACGCGGTATGCACCGGATGGCAATACCCGGTATGCAGTGTCGGCGTGTCGGGTGAGGTCAGGCGCAGACGACGTGCACGCCCGCGTCGCGGAACGCCTGCACGACGGCCGGGGACGCACCGGAGTCGGTCACGAGCGTCTCGATCCGGTCCACCGGGCAGATCCGGGCGAACGCGTGGCCGCCGAGCTTGGAGGAGTCGGCTATCACGACGACCCGCTTGGCCCGCGCGACCATGAGGCTGTTCATCGCCGCCTCGCCCTCGTGGTGCGCGGCGGCGCCGAGCTGCGGGTCGATCGCGTCCACGCCGAGCAGCGCCACATCCAGCGTGACCTCGCGCAGCAGCGCCCCGCCGAGCGGGCCGACCAGCTCGAACGACTTCGGCCGGACCACGCCGCCGGCCACCACCACCTTCATCCGCGAACGCACCAGCAGCTCGTTGGCGATGTTCAGCGCGTTGGTGACCACTGTGAGCTGGGCGCCCTCCGCGCTGGTGTTGAGATCAGGACGGACCGCCAGCGCTCGCGCCACCTCGGTGCTCGTGGTGCCGCCGTTGAGGCCGACGACGGTGCCCGGCGACACGAGCGCGGCTGCGGCCGCGCCGATCCGCTGCTTCTCGGCCGAGTGCTTCGCGGTCTTGTACCGCAGCGGCAGGTCGTAGGAGACACCGTTGGCGACCGCGCCACCCCGGGTCCGGGTGATCATCTGCTGCTGGGCGAGCTGGTCGAAGTCCCGCCGGATGGTGGCCTGGGAGACGTCGAGCCGCTCGGCCGCCTCCTCGACGCTGACCCGGCCGCTGTCGGTCAGCATCTCCAGCAGCGCGTTCCAGCGCGCGTAGCGGTCCACCGCGGGGCCCTCCCCAGACTGTGCGTGAACGGTGATCGGTTGCGTGCACACTAGTGCGCGAAACTGGGTCCGCGCAAAACCCTGCGCTGCGCGAACTGGGAGACGGTTGCCACGGCCGCCCCGCTTCGCGCAGAATGACGCGCGAAAGGCGGCCATATCGCGCCGTATTGCGCAAGGTCTCCCCCGGCGAGGAGTTGTCATGGCGTACGTGCACGCGGAGATCGCGAGCCAGCCCGACTGCTGGCGGGAGGCGGCGCGACTCGCCCCGACCGTCGCCGAGCACCTGCCGCGCCCCGGCGAGCGGGTCGCCGTGGTCGGTTGCGGCACGTCGTGGTTCATGGCCATGGCGTACGCCGGGCTGCGCGAGGCCGCCGGCCAGGGCGAGACCGACGCCTTCCAGGCCAGCGAGTTCCCGGCCGGCCGCCACTACGACCGGCTCATCGCGATCACCCGCTCCGGCACCACCACCGAGGTGCTCGACCTGCTCACCGCGCTGCGCGGGCGGATCCCCGCCACGGTCCTGGTCGGCGACCCGGACTCGGCCGCCGTCACGCTCGCCGGCGCCGCAGTCGCGCTGCCCTTCGCCGACGAGCGGTCGGTGGTGCAGACCCGCTTCGCCACCACCGCGCTCGCGCTGCTGCGTGCCCACCTCGGCGAGGACCTCGGCCGCCTGGCCGCCGACGCCGAGGTGGCCGTACGCGCCCCGCTGCCGATCGACCCGGCCGGGATCGAGCAGGTCACCTTCCTCGGTCGTGGCTGGACCGTCGGGCTGGCCCAGGAGGCCGCGCTGAAGTGCCGCGAGGCGGCCACGTTCTGGGCCGAGGCGTACCCGGCCATGGACTACCGGCACGGCCCGATCTCGGTCGCCGCGCCCGGCCGGCTGGTCTGGGCGCTCGGCGAGATCCCGGACGGCCTGCCCGAGGACGTGGCCGCGACCGGCGGCGCGTTCGTGCACAGCCGCACGCACGGCTGGCGCACGGTGCTGACGAGTTGGTCGGCCGGCCGCAACCCGGTCGACCCGATGGCCGACCTGATCCTGGCCCAGCGCTTCGCGGTCGCGCTCGCCACCAGCCGCGGCCTCGACCCGGACGCGCCCCGCCACCTCACCCGGTCCGTGGTCCTGGCATGAGCGAACGCACCGAGCGCAGCGAGGGCCGTGAGCGCATGCCCAACCGGCACAGCATGAGCGAACGCACCGAGCGCAGCGAGGGCCGTGAGCGCATGCGCGGCTGGCAGACGGCATGAGCGCAGGCGACGAGGTCGTCGTCGCGCTGGACGTGGGCGGCACCGGGATGAAGTGCGCCCTGGTCCGGCCGGACGGCACGACTGTGCACACCGAACGGCACGCCACCGACGCCCAGCGCGGCCCGGAGGCGGTGGTCGGCACGATCCTCGACGTGGCCGAAGGGCTGGCCGGCAAGGCCCGCGCCGACGGCCGTACGCCGGTGGCCTGCGGCATCGCCGTACCCGGTGTGGTCGACGAGGCGCGCGGCGTGGCGGTCTGGTCGGCGAACGTGGGCTTCCGGGACGTACCGTTGCGGGAGCTGGCCGGCACGCGGCTGGGACTGCCCGCGGCGCTCGGCCACGACGTGCGTGCCGGCGGCCTGGCCGAGGCCCGGCTCGGCGCCGGGCGGGACGCCGGCCATGTCCTGTTCGTCGCGATCGGCACCGGCATCGCCGCCGCCCACGTGGTCGACGGGTCGGCCGCCACCGGCGCGCACGGCGCCGCCGGGGAGATCGGCCACATCCTGGTACGCCCCGGCGGCCCGCGCTGCGGATGCGGGCGGGCCGGCTGCCTGGAGGCGGTGTCGTCGGCCTCCGCGATCGGACGCCGGTACGCCGAGCTGTCCGGCGTGCCCACCACCGCCGCTCAGGTGGCCGGCCGCGCGGCCGCCGGTGAACCGCTCGCCGTCGAGGTGTGGCAGGAGGCGGTCGAGGCGCTCGCCGACGGACTCGCCACCGGGCAGGCGCTCTACGATGTGTCGACAGTGGTGCTCGGCGGCGGGCTGGCCCAGGCCGGTCCCCGGCTGTTCGACCCGCTGCGGCTGGCGTTGCGCGAGCGGCTGACGTTCCACCGCGAGCCGCGCCTGGTCGCGGCCGGCCTCGGCGACGAGGCCGGCTGCCTGGGCGCCGCCCTGCTGGCCCTGGACACCCTGGCGAAGGAGAGTCGATGACCCGGCGCGTGACCGGCAAGGTGGTGACCCCGACCGGCGTCATCCGGCAGGGTTGCGTGGAGATCGCGGACGGGCGGATCACCGCTGTCGCCGAGTACCCGTCGGTGCGCGACGGCCACTGGATCGTGCCGGGCTTCGTGGACATGCACACCCATGGCGGCGGCGGGCACACGTTCACCACCGGCGACCCGGAGTCGGCGCGGCGGGCCGCCGCGTTCCACCTCGGGCACGGCACCACCACGCTGCTGGCCAGCCTGGTCAGTTCCCCGTTCGAGCTGATGCGCGACGCCACCGCCGCCTACCGCCCGCTGGTCGAGGCGGGCGTGCTCGCCGGCGTCCACTTCGAGGGCCCGTACCTGTCCGCCGACCGCTGCGGCGCGCAGAACCCGGAGTTCCTGCGCGACCCGTCCACCGCCGAGCTGGCCGAGCTGATCGAGCTGGGCGGAGGCGCCGTACGCATGGTCACGATCGCTCCCGAGCGGGACGGCGCCACCAAGGCGATCGAGCTGCTGGTGTCGCACGGCGTGGTCGCGGCGGTCGGGCACACCGACGCCACCTGGGAGCAGACCCGGGCGGCGGTGGCTGCGGGCGCGAGCGTGGGCACGCACCTGTTCAACGGGATGCGCCCGGTGCACCACCGCGAGCCCGGCCCGGTGGTGGCGCTGCTGGAGGCCCCGAACGTGGTCTGCGAGCTGGTCGCCGACGGCGTGCACCTGCACGACGGCATGCTCGGCTTCGCCACCTCGGTGGCCGGCCCGGAGCGGGCCGCGCTGATCACCGACGCGATGGCCGCCGCCGGCATGCCCGACGGCGAGTACGAGCTGGGCGGCCAGGGGGTCACCGTGGCCGGCGGGGTGGCCCGGCTCGCCCACAACGGCGCGATCGCCGGCAGCACGCTCACCATGGACGCGGCGCTGCGGCACGCGGTCGGCGCGGGCGTGGCCCTGCCCGACGCCTGCCGGATGGTCGCCACCACCCCGGCCCGCGCGATCGGCCTGGGCGACCGGGTGGGCGCGCTGATCGCCGGGCTGCGCGCCGACCTGGTGGTGCTGGACGACGACCTGAACGTGGTACGGGTGATGCGCGGCGGCGACTGGGTGGAGTGATCCGCCCCGGGCGTCAGACGGTGGGCACCTCGACGCCGAGCACCGCCTGCTCGTCCGGGCGGTGCACCAGCACGTCGGCCAGGTACGACTGCACCGCCTGGCGCATCCCGACGTCCCGCCCGGCCTGCTCGGAGAGCAGCCACTTGTGCTCGATGATCTGAGCGAACAGCTCCTGCGGCTCCAGCTTGCGGCGCAGGTGCCCGGGGACCGCCCGGACCACCGGCTCGAAGACCTCGGTCAGCCAGCGGTGCGCCGCCTGCTGCTCGTCGGTCAGGTCGCTCTCCAGCCGGTAGGCGTCCAGGTCGTTGAGGAGCTTGCGGGCCTGGTTCTCCTCCGCGTCCAGGCCGGTCAGGCGCAGCAGCCGCCGGGTGTGGTAGCCGGCGTCGACCACCTTCGGCCGGACCAGGTAGCGCCCGTTGTCGACAGTCGACATGGCCACCTCGGCCACGTCGAAGCCCAGCTCGTTGAGACGGCGGATGCGGCGCTCGATGTCGTGCCGGGCGGTGCGCTCGACCTGCTGCTCGTACGTGATCTCGTGCCAGAGCCGCTCGTAGCGCTGCACGACCTCCTCGCAGACCACCTCCGGGTCGATCGACTCGTGCAGCAGGCCGGCGGCCTGGAGGTCGAGCGCCTCACCGAAGATGTTGACCCGGGCGATCTCCAGGTCCTCGCCGCGCTGGCCGTTGGACAGCGACGGGTGCAGCGCCCCGGTCTCGGCGTCGACCAGGTAGGCGGCGAACGCCCCCGCGTCGCGCCGGAACAGGGTGTTCGACAGCGAGCAGTCGCCCCAGAAGAACCCGGTCAGGTGCATCCGCACGATCAGCGCGGCCAGCGCGTCCAGCAGCCGGTTCATCGTCTCCGGGCGCAGCGTGTTGGAGAACAGCGCCCGGTAGGGCAACGAGAACTGGAGGTGCCGGGTGATCAGCACCGGGTCCAGCGGCTCGCCGTCGTCGGTCTGCCGGTCGGCCACGATCGCGATGGCCTCGACCGACGGGAAGTCGATCCGCTCCAGCGCCCGCAGCAGGTCGTACTCGCGCTCGGCGACCCGCTCGCCGGTCTCCTTCACCGCGTAGACGTACCCGCCGAGCCGGACGAACCGCACGACGTGCCGGGAGATGCCCTGCGGCAGCGCCACCAGGTGCTCGGCAGGCCACTGCTCCAGCGGGGTCGACCAGGGGAGGTCGAGCAGCGCCGGGTCGACGAGAGCCGAGGTGATCCGCACGGCAACCAGTGTGACCGCTGACCCGCGCGCCGCGCTTCCCTTCGTGGCTGGGCACACAGCCGCCGATGCCCGCGCCGCTCGGCGGCCGCCGGCGGCCGGTAGCGTGGTCGCGTGCGTCAGACCTCGGGGGTACGCGGTGACCTGCGGCTGCGGCCGGTCCGGCCGGCCGGGTGGTGGTTCGACGGGCTGCTGCTCGCGGCAGTGGTGGCGCTGACCGTCGCGCTCGCCTCCGGTCACCTGTTCGGCCTCGACCGGGCGGTCGCCGACTGGTCCGGCGAGAACCGCCCGGCCGCCGCCCGCTGGGCGGCGATGACGCTGAACCTGCTCGGCCAGGGCACTCCGCTGACGCTGCTCGCGGCCGGGCTGGGTGTGCTGCTGGCGGTGCGGCTGCGTTCGGTACGGCCGCTGTTGCCGCCGGTGGCCGGGTTCGTGCTCACGTTCTTCACGGTCGGCCCGCTGAAGGTGTGGACGGCCCGCCCGGCACCGAGCGCCTCGGTCAAGGAGCCGTTCCTGGCGCCCGAGCAGACGCTGCCACTGTTCCAGCACGACCTGCCGGTGCGTTTCGCGCAGTCGTACCCGTCCGGGCACGTCGCCAACGCGATCGTCTGGTACGGCGTGCTGGCCCTGCTGCTGGCCCCGTTCGTGCGCACGCTCGGCCGTACCGTGCCGCCCCGGCTGGTCACCGCGGTCCGGGTGGTGCCCCCGGCGGTGGTCTTCTGCACCACCGTCTACCTGGGCTGGCACTGGCTCACCGACTCGGTCGCCGGGCTGCTGCTCGGCCTGCTGCTGGACCGCCTGCTGCGCCGGGTGCCGTGGGGCGACCTGCCGCTGCCCCGCCGGCTCGGTACCGGAGCCCGGCCTGTCGACCAGCTTCACTGATCCCCGTCTCTTGTCCCGGCGCATCGACACCGGTATACATCTAACATCCTTAACAGTTAAGTTTGTTAAATGTAGGAGGTGCACATGCTGGCGAGACGAATCAGCCGCTGGCTGTCGGCGGGCGCCGCCGGTCTGCTGGCCGCGGCCCTGGCCGTGGTCGCTGCCCCGGACGCACGCTCGGCCGTCGTCGACGACGAGGCCTGCCGCCCGGACGGGCTCTACCGCACGGCGGGGGTGGCCGTGCCCTACTGCACCGTCTACGACACGGCCGGCCGGGAGAAGATGGGCGCCGACCACCAGCGCCGCATCATCGGGTACTTCACCAGCTGGCGCACCGGCCGCAACGGCGCCCCTGCCTACCTGGTGAACCAGATCCCGTGGCAGAAGGTCACCCACATCAACTACGCGTTCGCGCACGTCGACGGAAACAACCGGATCTCCACGGGCAGCCCGACCGCCGCGGGCAATCCGGCCACGAACATGACCTGGCCCGGCGTGGCCGGCGCCGAGATGGATCCGAGCCTGCCCTACACCGGCCACTTCAACCTGCTCAACAAGTACAAGAAGCAGCACCCGAACGTCCGCACGCTGATCAGCGTCGGCGGCTGGGCCGAGACCGGTGGATTCATCGACGACAGCGGCAACCGGGTGGACTCCGGCGGTTTCTACCGGATGACCACCACCGGCACCAACACGGTCAACACCGCCGGCATCAACACGTTCGCCGACTCGGTGGTCACGTTCCTGCGCACCTACGGCTTCGACGGCGTGGACATCGACTACGAATACCCCACCTCGAACAACAAGGCCGGCAACCCGCTGGACTTCGCCCAGGCCGACGCCAAGCGGGCCGGGCTCAACGCCTCGTACCAGGAGCTGATGCGCACGCTCCGGGAGAAGCTCGACCGTGCCGCCGCCACCGACGGCAAGCACTACCTGCTCACCGTGGCCGCGCCCGCGTCCGGGTGGCTGCTACGCGGCATGGAGTCGTACCAGGCGTTGCAGTACCTCGACTACGTCAACGTGATGTCCTACGACCTGCACGGCGCGTGGAACCACTTCGTCGGGCCGAACGCCGCCCTCTACGACAACGGCGACGACGCCGAACTGGCCGCCGGTGGCGTCTACGGCGCGTACTCCGGCATCGGCTACCTCAACACCGACTGGGCCTACCACTACTTCCGTGGGGCGATGCCGAGCGGACGGGTGAACATCGGCGTGCCGTACTACACCCGGGGCTGGCAGGGCGTCACCGGCGGCACGAACGGGCTGTGGGGCCGGGCGGCGTTGCCCGACCAGACGAAGTGCCCGGCCGGCACCGGCGGCTCCATCGGCTCCACCACCCCCTGCGGCAACGGCGCGATCGGTATCGACAACCTCTGGCACGACCTCGACAGCGCCGGCAACGAGGTGCCCGGCGGCGCCAACCCCATGTGGCACGCGAAGAACCTCCAGCAGGGCATCACCGGCGACTACCTGGCCGGGTACGGGCTCACCCCGGCCACCGACCCGGCCGACCGGCTCAGCGGCAGCTACGCCCGGAACTACTCGTCCGCGCTTGTCGCGCCCTGGCTGTGGAACGCGGAGAAGAAGGTGTTCCTCTCCACCGAGGACGATCAGTCGATCGCGGCCAAGGCCGACTGGGTGGCCGCCAAGGGCGTCGGCGGCGTGATGATCTGGGAGCTCGCCGGTGACTACGCCTACGACTCCGCCAAGGGCCAGTACGGCATGGGCGACACGCTCACCACGCTGCTCTACGACAAGTTCAAGAACGCGCCCGCGTACGGCGCCCGCAAGGCCGGCATCACCATGCCGGCGAGCACGCTCGACGTGACGGTCGGCATGGGCGGTTTCGCACTCGGCGACAACAACTACCCGATCAACCCGGAGCTGCGGCTGACCAACAACACCGGCGCGCCGATCCCGGCCGGGGCGCAACTGGAGTTCGACTACCCGACCACCACCCCGGCCACGCTCAGCCAGCAGTCCGGCTGGGCGCTCACCACGGTCTCCACCGGTCACACCGGCAGCAACGTGGGCGGCCTCAAGGGCGACCACAACCGGGTACGTCTCACCGTGCCGGCCGCCATCGCGCCCGGCGCGTACGCCGAGGTGACGCTGAACTACCAGCTGCCGATCTCCGGCCCGGCGAACGTCACGCTCGCCTTCGGCGGCCAGACGTACGCGCTGGTCAGCGACTGGGCACGCGGCGGCACAGCGGTCACGCCGTCGCCCACCCCGAGCGGCTCCACCTCGCCCGGCGAGGGCACCTGCACCGCACCCGCGTGGTCGGCGGCCACCGCGTACTCCGGCGGCGCGACCGTCTCGTACAGCGGGCGCACGTGGAGCGCGAAGTGGTGGACCCAGGGCGAGACGCCGGGCAGCGCGGCGGTCTGGGCCGACCAGGGTGCCTGCTCCGGCTCCCCGACGCCGGGCCCGACCGGCTCGCCCACGCCGACGCCCACCGGCTCCCCGGCGCCGACGCCCACCGGCGGGGTCTGCACCGCGCCGGCCTGGGTCGCAGGTACCGCCTACTCCGGCGGCGCGGTGGTCTCCTACGGCGGGCACCGGTGGACCGCGCGGTGGTGGACCCAGGGCGACGTCCCCGGTGCCAACAGCCAGGGTGTCTGGACCGACAACGGGCTCTGCTGACCCGGACGCGGTGCCGCCGGCGCAATGCCGCCGGCGGCACCGCGACCTTCACCCCACGCCTGTCCGGTCACTCCTGCGGGCGGCGCGCGGCGGGCGGGCCGGTGGGCGGCGGCGGTGGCGCGGGCGTGGTCTCCCGGAGCAGCGCGGTCAGCCCGGCGCGCCGGGCCACCACCGTCAGCCGGTCACCGGCCTGGATCACCATGCGCGGATCGGCCGACCAGTCGGCCTTCTGGTTCGGGCGGGTGTGCGCGAGCAGGCGTACCTCGCCGGGCCGGGGCACCGCGCTCAGCGGGCTCCCGTCCAGCGGCGAACCGGCCACCACCGGCACCTCGGTGACCAGCAGCGCGTGCCGGTCGACCGGGATGGTGGCGACCACAGCGCGATCGAGCAGGGCCGCCGCGAACGCCGGCGCGGCCAGATAGGACACGCTGCGCGAGATGCCGATGCCGAACGCCTGCTGGATCCGCTCGGCGAAGTCGCCGTCGAACAGCCGCAGCACCACGCGCAGGTCCGGGTCGAGGGACCGGGCGATCAGCGCGGCCCGCAGGTTCGTCCCGTCGTCGGTGGAGACCACCACGAGTGCCTGGCAGGTGTCCACCGACGCGGACCGGAGCGTCTCCTCCCGGCCCGCGTCGCCCACGATCAGCGGCACGCCCAGCCGGCGCGCCAGCGCGGCGCCACGAGCGTCCGGGTTCTTGTCGATCGCCACCACCTCGACGCCGAAGTCGTGCAACTGCGCCATCACCCGGGTGCCGATGTTGCCCAGCCCGACCATCACCACGTGCCCGGCGCGGTCCGGCTGCACCCGGCCCGCGTGCAGCGCCAGCCGGGCGTTGACGACGCCGTCGACCACCGCGGCCGTGATCAGCGGGATCAGCGCCAGCCCGGCCAGGTTGAGCACCACCTGCATCACCTGGGCCGCGACCGGCTTGTCGACGTCCGGATCCTGGCCGGTGAGCGTGGTGACCAGCGTCAGGTAGACCGCCTCGCTCCAGCTCACGTCGGCGGCCCGGGCGTTGAGCCAGCCCAGCGCCGCGATCACCCCGAGCAGCACCAGCACCGCGATGCCGATCTTGCGGGTGGCGAAGTGGCGGACCGCGCGCAGCAGAACGGCGACCGGCTGCCGGCGCCGCCGCGCCCGCACCAGCCGCCGCGCGGCGACCTCGGTGCCCGCCGGCCGCCCGGTCGCCTCGGCCAGCACCACGTCGGCCGCCGCCTCGTCCGCGGGCAGCACCCGGACCAGGTCCGGATCGGTGGTGACGGCCAGCCCGCAGACCACGTCCTGCGGGCGTACGTCGTCGCGGCGGGCCACGTAGAGCGTGCGCCCGGCGTGCCGGAAGTGGGTCGGCGCCACCTCGCCCAGCGCGGCGGCGACGAAGGCGGGGGCGGCGATCGAGGCGTCGGAGAGCACCGCCGAGTCGGGGAAGAGCTGCCGCAGCCCGTCCGCCAGGTTGGTGTTGAACATCCGCACCACCAGGCGCAGCCGCGACTCGACCTCCTGGGCGCAGAGCGCGGCGTGCATGTTGCCCACGTCGTCCTGGTTCAGCAGGGCCAGCCCGGCCGCGCCGGCCAGCCCGGCCCGGCGGAAAGCGGCCTCGTCGAGCCGCTCCGCCGTGACCACCCGTACCCCCGGCACGTCCCGCCCGTCGGGGCCCTCGGACCGGCGGCGGCCCGGCACCACGAGCGTGACCCGCACCCGGCCGTCGGCGCTGTCGGTGGCGAGCAGCGACCGGACCACCCAGTACGCGAGCGGGTCGGAGCCGCAGATCACGTAGTGGGGGCGTTCGTCACCGTTCATCCGGAGCCGCCAGCCGGTCGCGCGGCGCGCGCGGTCGCGCAGTGGCTCGGCCATGTCCGGATCGTAGTCAGCCGCTCGCGATGTGCGCAGCCCCGGCGATCATGGACGCATGTCGGGGCCGGGTACGGGTAGAGCACCGGCATGCAGACGTTCCTGCCGTATCCGGACTTCCTGGCCAGCGCGCGCACGCTGGACCAGAAGCGGCTGGGCAAGCAGCGCGTGGAGGCGATCCAGGTGCTGCGCGGGCTGACCCGGCCGGACTACGGCTGGCGCAACCACCCCGCGGTGAAGATGTGGGCCGGGTACGAGGAGGCGCTGACCCGGTACGGGCTGGACATGTGCGCGGTCTGGTGCGAGCCGGGCCGGGCCGACACCTGCGCCGGCACGCTCGCCACCGATCTCGCGGCCGCCTGCGGCATCTCGGTGATCCGCACCCAGGACGAGCTGGCCGCGGCCGGTGAGCTGCCGCCCTGGCTGGGCCGCGACGACCTGCACCGCAGCCACCGGTCGTCGCTGCTGCGCAAGGATCCGGTCCACTATGCACAGCTGTTCACCGACGTCTCCCCGGACCTGGAGTACGTCTGGCCGCCGTCGGACCGCCCGCGCCGCTGCCTGCCGTGAAGGAAGGGCCCCTTGTTAACGCCTCCGGTAGAGGAAGGGCCCCTTGTTAACACGTGGCCCCGCCCACCCACGCGGCAGCACCCGGCGCGGGAGCGACGCGGCGTTAAGAAGGGGCCCCGCACATCCGTATGCGTTAAAAGGGGCCCCTTCCTTTCACCTCGGGCAGACTGTGAGCAGCGCCGACTGGAGGATGCCCCGTGGGTCTGTCGCAAGTGGTAGGTCGCCTGATCGGCGTACGCGAGCACGTGGTGGACCCGGGCGGCGGGGGCGCCGACCGCGTGCCGCGACCGGTCCCGGCGCTCGTGGTCGGCGGCGGCATCGCCGGCATGTCGGCGGCTGTGGTGCTGGCCGAGCGCGGCGTGGCGGTGACGGTGCTGGAGGCGGCGCCGCACCTCGGCGGACGGCTCGGCGCCTGGCCGGAGGAGCTGCCCGACGGCGTCCAGCGCAACGAGCACGGCTTCCACGCGTTCTTCCGGCAGTACTGGAACTGGCGGTCGATCCTGCGCCGGGCCGACCCGGCGCTGGGCTTCCTCAAGCCGATCCCGGGCTACCCGATCCTGTCCGGGCAGTGGCCCACCGAGGAGTTCGGCAAGCTGCCGCCCGCGCCGCCGGCCAACCTGCTGGCGCTGCTGCTGCGCAGCCCCAGCCTGCGCCTGGCCGACCTGCGCGCGATGGACCGGGACGCCGCGCTGCCGCTGCTCACCTACGACCCGGTACGCACCTACGAGGAGTTCGACCGGCGGACCGCCGACGAGCTGCTCACCTCGCTGCGGCTGCCGGACCGGGCGCGGGCCATGCTGTTCGAGGTCTTCTCGCACTCGTTCTTCAACCACGAGGCGGAGATGTCGGCCGCCGAGATGATCGCGCAGTTCCACTTCTACCTGCTCGGCAACCCCGAAGGGCTGGCCTTCGACTGCCCGGACCGGGACTACGGCACGGCGATCTGGGAGCCGCTGACCCGGTACGTGGAGAAACACGGCGGCCGGGTGCTGACCGGCGCGGCGGCGGCCCGGCTGGACCGTACTCCGGCGGGGTGGCGGGTGACCGGCGCCGACGGTGACGCCTGGGAGGCGCCGCACGTGGTGCTCGCGGTGGACCCGCCCGCGCTCGCCGCGCTGGTCGACGCCTCCCCCGGCCTGGCCGCGGCGGCGCCCGAGCTGGTGGCGCGGATGCCCGCGTTCGGCCGGCCCGGCCCGCCGTACGCGGTGGCGCGCTACTGGATGGACGGGGACGTCCGGGCCGACCGCGCGGTGTTCAGCGGCGTCTCCCGGCAGCCCACGCTGGACTCGGTGACGCTCTACCACCGGCTGGAGGACGAACCCCGCCGCTGGGCCGGGCGGACCGGCGGCTCGGTGGTGGAGCTGCACGCGTACGCCTGCGAGCCGGACGTGCCGGCCGACGAGCTGGCGGCCCGGATGCTGCGGGAGCTGACCGCGCTCTGGCCGGAGGTGGCCGGCCTGCGGGTACGCGAGCTGCGCGCCCGCGTCGAGGCGCAGGCGCCCGCGTTCACGCCGGGCAGCCACGCCTGGCGTCCCGGGGTACGCACCGACGCGCCGGGCCTCTACCTGGCCGGGGACGGCATCCGCACCGAGTTCCCGAGCGCGCTGATGGAACGGTCGGCGGCCACCGGGATCATCGCCGCGAACCACATCCTGCGTGCCGAGGGGGCGGCGGCCGAGCCGGTCCGCTCGATCCGTCCACGCGGCCTGCTCGCCGGGCGCACCCCTTCGAAGCTCCCTTCCGACTGATCCGGTGACACGGGCCCGCCGACGACGGATCGAAATGCGTTGCCCACGATTCCCGGATCGATCTACCGTGAGCGCGCAAGGTCAACCACCGCTCCGGGAGCCGTCCATGTCGCCACGATCCGCCACCACGACGACGTCGTGGCTGCTCGGTGACGGCTGCCGGGAACACGGTCCCTGGCCCGGAGGGCACGACTGACGCGCGCCGCGCGTCCCCGTCGTCGCCGCCCGGTCCCGTGGACCGGGCGGCTTTTTCGTCGCCGTACCGCCGATCGTGAAGGGAGAACCCGGTGGACGCCGTCCTCGTCGTCAACGCCGACCTCGGCCCGCTGCACCGGGTCACCGTCAAGCACGCGATCCGGATGCTCTGCCGCCGGGTCGCCGAGATCCACGAGGCCGAGCCCGACCGGGTGATCGGCGTCTTCCCGCTGCCGCGGGTGGTCCGCCTCGTCCGGTACGTGGTGACCCGCTGGCGGTTCAGCGCCGGCCCGGCCTGGTCCCGGGCCGGGGTGCTGGCGCGCGACCGGCGGCGGTGCGCCTACTGCGACGGCGCGGCGAGCACGATCGACCACATCCTGCCCCGCTCGCGCGGTGGCCGGAACATCTGGGGGAACACCACCGCCGCCTGCTACGCGTGCAACCAGCGCAAGGGCGACCGGACCCCGGCCGAGGCGGGCATGCCGCTGCGGCGGGAACCGGTGACGCCGCGCTGGCGCGGTGACGGACGGCCGGCGGGCACAGGGGGCGGTGCCGGGGTACGCCCCGGCGCCGCGCCCGCCGGCCCCACCATCTCCTAGGTGTCGAGACGCCGGGCCAGCCCGTCGAGCAGAAGGTCCAGCCCGCCGCCGAACTCGTCCTCCGGTCCGACCGTGCCGGCCTCGCGCGCGGTCTCGGCGAGCAGGGGGAACTCGTCGCGGGGCAGCGCCGCGATGACAGCCGTGCCGGGCCCGGCCAGCGCGCCGAGATGTTCCATCTGGATCGCGCCGACCATGTAGCCGAGCAGGGCGCGGAACGCGACCACCCGCCCGGTTCCGGTGAAGCCGGCCCGGGTCAGCACCGCGAGCACCGCCTCGCCCCAGCGCAGGATCGCCGGTGAGCGGTGCCGGTGCGTGGGCAGCAACGGGACGACGGCCGGGTGGGCGCCGACCGCGCGGCGTACCCGGTCGGCCAGCTCCCGGACGCCGTCCGGCCACGGGACGTCGAGCGGCGGGCGCGTGTCCACCCGGTCGAGGACGCGCTCGACGACGAGCGCCTCCAGTTCGTCGCGGTCGGCGACGTAGCGGTAGAGGCCCATCGTGCTGGTGCCGAGCTGCGCGCCGACCGCGCGCATGGTGAGGCCGGCGAGGCCGTCCCGGTCGAGCACCGCGAGTGCCGCGTCGGCGAGCTGGGCGGGGGTCAGGGAACGAGGACGGGGCATGGCCTTGACAGCGTACAAGATACGCCTACGGTTGTAGGAGTACGTCGTACGCCTACAACGGGAGCACGCATGGACGCCGTCACCCCTCGCCACCTGACCAGCGTGACCGGCACCGGGATCGCCCTGCCGGACCCGGACCGCCTGGTGCACCTCCAGTTCCGTCGCTTCGCCGGCTGCCCGGTCTGCAACCTCCACCTGCGCTCGATCGTCCGCCGGCACGCCGAGATCGAGGCCGCCGGCGTACGCGAGGTGGTGCTCTTCCACTCCCCTGCCGACGAACTGCGCGAGCACGTCGCCGACCTGCCGTTCGCCGTGGTGGCCGATCCGGACCGGCGGCTCTACCGGGAGTTCGGGGTGGAGTCGGCGCGGCGGTCGCTGCTCGACCCGCGCGCCTGGCTGCCGATCCTGCGTGCCGTGGTGACCGGCACCTGGCACGTCCTGCGCGGCCGGGAGCGGCTGCCGTCCCGCACGCCGCACGGCGGCCGGCTCGGGCTGCCGGCCGACTTCCTGATCGCCTCCGACGGGCGGGTGCTCGCCGCGAAGCACGGCGAACACGCCTCCGACCAGTGGTCGGTGGACGAGTTGCTGGCCCACGTCAGCGCGTACCGCGCCGCACGGTGACCGCGAACCGTGCGTTCGCGGCTGTCGGCCGTCCGGTCAGACGGCGGGCGGGGTCCAGCCGAAGCGCGGCGGGCGGCGCTCGTTGATCGCCGCCACCCCCTCGCGGGCCTCGCCGCTGTCCCGCACCTGGGCGTGCCACCAGGCGAGGCGGTCGGCGTCGGCACGCCCGTCGACGATCTCCTTGGCGGCGGTCACTGTGAGCCGGGACCGCTCGGCGATGGTGGCGGTCAGCGCCGACACCCGCCCGGTCAGCTCCCCGGCCGGCAGCACCTCGTCCACCAGGCCGATCCGCAGCGCCCGCTCGGCGTCGACCAGCTCGCTCGTGAACAGCAGGTGCTTCGCCGCGGACGGTCCGACCAGCGCGGCCAGCCGCCGGGTGGTCGGCGCCGGGTAGACCAGGCCGAGCCGGGCCGGGGGTACGCCGAACCGGGCATCAGCCGCGGCCAGGCGCAGGTCGCAGGCGACGGCGAGCTGGCAGCCGCCGCCCACGCAGGCACCCTCGATCGCGGCGACGGTGGGGCGGCCGAACGCGGCGAGCCGCTCCTCGGCGGCCACCGCGATGCTGCCGTCACCGGCTGCCAGCAGCTCGTCCAGGTCGCCCAGGTCGGCGCCGGCGCAGAACGTGCCGCCCGCGCCGGTGAGCACCAGCACCCGTACCGCCGGGTCGGCCTCCAGGCCGTCGAGCAGCACCGGGAGCTGCCGCCACATGGCCGGGGTCATGGCGTTGCGCCGGGCCGGGTTGTGGATGACGACAGTGGCCACCGGGCCGTCCAGGGTGACGGTCAGTTCCGCGTCGGACATGGTGCGACCGTAACGGGCGGGGCCCGGCGGCCACCCGCGGGGGGTGGCCGCCGGGCCCCGGGGTCGGGCGGTCAGGTCAGGAGACGTTGACAGCGGTGTCGTCGAGCACGAACGAGGTCTGCAGCGAGCTGTCCTCGGTGCCGGTGAACTTCAGCGTGACGGTCTGCCCGGCGTACGCCGCCAGGGAGAACGACTTCTGGCTGTAGCCGCTGGCCTTGTTCAGGTTCGAGTAGGTCGCCAGCGTGGCCAGCACCGAGCCGGACGAGTTGAGCAGCTGCACGTTCAGCTTGTCGTACTGGACGCTGCTGGTGGTCTCGGCCGAGTCGATGTGCAGCCAGAACGAGAAGGTGTACGCGGAGCAGCCGGTCGGCAGGCTCACCGACTGCGACAGCGTGTCGGTGCGGGTGGTGCCGTAGCCGTTCAGCCAGGCGTTCCAGGTGCCGGTGCGGGTCGGCTGGCCCTGCGAGCCGTACTGGCCGATCACGCCGGAGGTGGAGGCCCAGACGGTGTTGCCGGACTCGAAGCCCGGGTTGCCGAGCTTCTGGCCCGCGCCGGTGCAGCCGCCGCCGGTGCCGGTCACCGTCAGCGAGTACGTGGCGGACTTCACGCCGGACGCCGCGCTGCCGCTGACCGTCACCGAGTAGGTGCCGGTCGGCGTGCCGGAGCTGGTGGCGATGGTGAGCGTGGACGAGCCGCCCGAGGTCACCGAGGCGGGGCTGAACGACGCGGTGGCGCCGGTCGGCAGGCCGGACGCGGAGAACGTCACGGTCTGCGCGGTGCCGCTGGTGGTGGACGTGGCGACGGTGGCGGAGACCGAACCGCCGGCGGTCACCGACCCGGCGGTCGGCGAGAGCGAGACGGAGAAGTCGTTGCCGGTGGAGCTGCACGGCGCGTCGTTGCCGGCCACGTTCACAGCGGTCCACGCGGCCTGGACGGTCTTGTACTCGGTGGAGCAGTTGCCGTACAGGTCCGTCGCGGCCCGCAGGGTGTACGCGCGGGCGGTGTTGGCCGGGTTGCTGTTGTTGACGTACGAGGTGTTCGAGGTGAAGTACACGTCGAGCGCCCGGTACCAGATCTTCTCCGCCTTGGCGCGGCCGATGCCGGTCACCGCCGGGGCCGAGCCGCAGACCGGGGAGGTGCCGTACGCGGTGGCGCCGGTGCCCTCGGCGAGGTTGAAGAAGAAGTGGTTGCCCACGCCGGAGGAGTAGTGCACGTCCTTGTTCTTCGTGCTGGTGGACCAGCAGGAGTCGGACGAGCCGTCCAGCGACGGGTTGTACATGTAGCGCAGCGGCGTACCGTTGCCGTTGATGTTGATCTTCTCGCCGACCTGGTAGTCACCCGGGTCGCTCGGCGCGGCGGCGTAGAACTCCACCATGTTGCCGAAGATGTCGCTGGTGGCCTCGTTGAGGCCGCCGGACTCACCGGAGTAGACCAGCCCGGCCAGCGCCTCGGTGACGCCGTGGCTCATCTCGTGCCCGGCCACGTCCAGCGAGACCAGCGGGCGGGAGTTGCCCGAGCCGTCGCCGTAGGTCATCTGGGAACCGTCCCAGAACGCGTTGACGTAGTTGTTGCCGTAGTGCACACGGCTCGGCACGCCCTGGCCGTTGCCGAAGATGCCGTTACGGCCGTGCACGTTCTTGAAGTAGTCGAACGTCTTGGCGGCGCCGAAGTGGGCGTCCACCGCGGCCGACTGCCGGTTCGAGGTGGCGCCGTTGCCCCACGCGTTGTCCGCGTCGGTGAACGTGGTGCAGGTGGAGGTCCCGTTGTTCATGTCGCAGGTACGGCCGTTGCCGCGTACCGGGTCGATCATCTGGTACGTGCTGCCGGAGAGCGTGGTGTCGATGGTGACCGAGCCGGTGTAGATGCCCTGGCCGGTGCCGGCCACCGTCTCGATCTCGTCGTACGAGCCGATCACCTTGCCGGTGGTGGCGTCGGTGATGACGTGCAGCTTCGACGGCGTCTGCTTGTCCGCCTTCCAGCCCGTCGCGACGGTCTCCCAGGCGAGCCGGCCGGTGCCGCTGCTGGCGTCGACGAACAGCTCCGGCGCGCCGACCGAGGTGAGCGACCCGGAGAACGTCTTGCGGGCGCTGGCCTTGGCCGCGTCCGCGCCGACCTTCGCGGTGGTGCTCAGGGTCAGCGGGGCGTGGAGGCTGACCGACGCGCTGGTCATGGTGCCGTTCGGGGCGGTGTGGATGACGAAGTCCCCGCCGTACACGCGGAGACCCTGGTAGGTCCGGCTGTACCGGGTGTGCGCCGCCCCGGAGGGGTCGACCTTGGTGCGGACGGCCTGGTAGGCCTCACCACCGGCGCCCTGGACGGCGCCGGGGTTGGCGCGCAGCAGGCTCGCGGCCCGGGCTGCGGCCGAGGTCTCGGGGCTGGGGGCGCTGGGGGCTGCCGCTTGCGCCGAGGTGGTGACGCAGGCCAGCACGCCGCTGGTGAGCAGCGCTGCGCTGACGGCGGCGACGGATCTTTTCACGGGCCCTCCTGGAAGGCGAAGTTGTGACGGGGGTAGTCACTGATGTAGATATAGCGATACATCGAAGAACGTGAAAGAGGCCGGCGAGATCCCGCCGGAGACATTGACCGAACGGATGAGGAGGACCGGTGGGCCGGAACCGGGTGGTCCCGTCGCGCGTCCGAACCGGTATGAGAGCTGCCCCCGCCGTGGCGGCCGTCGCCGCCCTTCTCGTCCCGCTCGCCGGCTGCGCCCGCACCGACGCGCCACCCGCCACGCTCCCCCAGGTCACCGCGCTGCCCGCCACCGAGGTCGTGCTCGTGAAGTCGGGCGGCATCGCCGGGGTGAAGGACACCGTCACAGTGCGGCCGGACGGCCACTGGACGAAGACCGACCGGACCGGCGCCTCCCAGGAGGGCCGGCTCGCCGACGCGGACCTCGCCCGGCTGCGACAGCTCGCCACCGACCCCCGGCTGGCCACCGAGGCCACTGACACCAAGGGCCCGGACACCTGCGCGGACGGGTTCGCCTACCGGCTCACCGTCGGCCCGGCCGAGAGCGGGTACGTGGACTGCGGGCCCGCCGCCCCGCCGCCGGCCGTCACCGCCGAGGTGGTCGAGCTGCTCACCCGCGCCACCGGCTGACCCGGCTTTCAAACCCGCTGCCGCTGTGACGTCCGCCTATGGCCGGCGGACCGGCGAACGCGCCAGCATGGACGGCATGACTCGCGCACTCATCGCCCTGACCAGTCACTCCGAGCTGGGCCGCACCGGCCGCTCGACCGGCTACTACGTCGGCGAGGCCGCCGAGCCGTGGGAGGTGTTCCGGGCCGCCGGGTACGACGTCGACCTGGCGTCGGTGGCCGGCGGTGAACCGCCCGTCGACGGGCGGGACGAGAACGACACCACCCAGAACGACTTCCTCGCCACCGCCGGCGTCACCGACACCCCGAAGGCCGCCGACGTCGACCCGGAGCGGTACGACGTGATCCTCTTCGCCGGCGGCCACGGCACCATGTGGGACTTCCCCGACGACCCCGACCTGGCCCGGATCGCCCGCTCGGTCCACGAGCGCGGCGGCGTGGTGGCCGCCGTCTGCCACGGCCCGTCGGCGCTGGTGAACCTCACCCTCACCGACGGCTCACGGCTGATCACCGGCAAGCGGGTCGCCGGGTTCACCAACAGCGAGGAGGCGGCCGTCGGCCTCACCGACGAGGTGCCGTTCCTGCTCGCCGACAAGCTCACCGAGGCGGGCGCGCAGCACGTACCGGCGCCTGACTTCACCGAGCACGTGGTGGTCGACGGCCGCCTGGTGACCGGCCAGAACCCGCAGTCCGCCCGCGCCGTGGCCGACGCCGTGGTGAAGCTGATCGCCTGAGCGCCGGTCAGAACCGGTAGTCGTCGGGCAGGCCGGTGGCCCGCAGCTCGGGCGGCAGGTGGGCGACGTCGTTGAGCGCGACGAGCGTCGGCGGGCCGCCCGAGCTGTAGCGGATCACTGTGAGCCCGCAGTTCTGGTGGTTGAGCCCGATCCAGCGGTGCGGCGGCGCCTCCAGCGCGTTCAGCACCAGCCAGGCGACCAGGAAGTTGTGGGTGACGACCAGCTCGCGTACGTCACCCTGCGCGGGGACGGTGGCGAACCGGGCCACCGACTCCGCGGTCACGCGCGGCCCGTCGCGCCGCTCGCGCTCGCTGAACCCGGCCAGGAACTCGGCGTACCGCTCGGGCAGGTCGGCCGGGTCGGTGTCGTGCGGCACGTGGTCGCCGGCCCGATCGTCCTCGCGTACCGGGACACCCGGCAGCGACGCCGCGACCAGCGCGGCGGTCTCCGCGGCCCGGCGGGCCGGCCCGTGGTGTACGGCGGTGAGCCCGGCCCCGCGCAGTCGCTCGCCCAGCAGCGTCGCCTGCCGCCGGCCCCGCTCGGACAGTCCGGTGTCCGCCTCCTCCTCCGGCCGGTCCTGCTCGCCGTGACGGACCAGGTAGAGCAGGCGGCTGGGCATCGGCACCTCCAGGGTCGGGGACCGCGAGACTAGCCCGCCGCCGCGCCGTTCACCGGCCCTGGTGCATCTGGCCGATCCGGATGCGGTTGCCGAACGGGTCGCGGATGCCGAAGTCGATCCCGTACGGCCGGTCGGTCGGCTCGTCGGTCACCTCCACGCCCTTCGCGACCAGGTCCGCGTACGTCTTGTGCGCGTCATCGGTGGTGAAGAACAGGAACCCGCCCGCAGCGCCCTTGGTGAGCAGTTCCCGGACCTGCTCGGCCGTCTTCGGGTCCAGCGCCGGCGGTCCCGGCTTCTCCAGCAGGATCTCCCGGCCGGGGTCACCCGGCACGTTCACGGTGAGCCAGCGCATGAAACCGAGATCCTGGTCGAGGCTGACCTCCAGGCCGAGCTTGCCGACGTAGAAGTCGAGTGCCTCGTCCTGGTCGAGCACGTAGATCTGGGAGCGGGAAGTCGAAGTCATCGTCATGCCGACGACGCTAGAACAACGCCCCGACCTGCTGCTTATCCAAAAGTGCTCGGTCTGGTCCAGGACTTGGCGAAGCAGCTCGGCACCTCGGGCGCAGCGGCCCGGTGGCGCCGGTAGGCCGAGGGCGACTCGCCGACGATGCCGTGGAACGTCCGGCTGAACGTGCCGAGGCTGGAGAAGCCGACGGCGAGGCAGATGTCGGTGACGTCCCGGTCGGTCTCCAACAGCAGGGCCATGGCCCGCTCCACCCGGCGGCGCTGCAGGTAGCGGTGCGGCGTCTCGCCGAAGGTGGCCCGGAAGGTACGGATGAAGTGCGCCTCCGAGACGTGCGCGATGCGGGCCAGCGCGGCGATGTCCAGCGGCTGCGCGTACGCCCGGTCCATCGCGTCCCGGGCGCGCAGCATCGCCCGGTTGGACTCCTCGACCGCTCTGCTCACGCCGTCCCCCCGCCGGCCAGCCTACCGAGACGGGATCCGTGCACCGCCCTCGATGCCCGGGCCACCACTGGTGACCTGGGCTTACGCGCCAGTCGGCGTGCGGTTGCGGTGAAGCCGTGTCGGTTACCCGATGGCATCGTGGGACCACGCATTCGGACGGCAGATGCGAGCATCGATCCGTTCGCGGCGGATCGCCTGCCGCGAATCGAAAAACGGGGGTTCTTGATGCGCATCAGAAGACTCACCGCCCTGGCCGGACTGGTCGGCCTGGTCGCGGCACTGCCCGTCGCGGCGGTGCCTGCCTCGGCGGCCGCGCGGCCGTCGACCGCCTCGGTGGCCGACCGGCTCGTGCTGGAGCCGACCGAGCGCGGCTACCGCGGCTCGCTCACTGTCGACCTGACCTATCGGGGCGCCGAGCCCGGCCGGGCCAGGTACGTGATCACCGAGCCGATTCCCGGCTCCTACGAGAACGTGGAGTGGGGCATCAGCTGCTACAGCAGCGGAGACGTCCTCCCCGACGGGCGGACCCGGGTCGAGTGCGACGTGCCCGGAGGTGAACTGTCCCCTGGTGAACGGCGCAGCTTCACCATCGACTTCGTGGTCCTCACCCCGACCCGCCCCTACGCGATGAAGGCCGGGGCGGGCCGCCTCGCCGTCACCGTCGACGGCAGCACCGTTACCGACGAGACCTTCTCGACCCGCTTCCGCTCGACGACCGGCTCACTCGCCGATCCCCGGCCCTACGTGCGGGACCGGCAGCCGGACCTGCGCGTCACCGCCCCCGACGCCGTCACCCTGGTACGGCAGCCCGACGGCATGTTCGAGGGCCGGGTGCCGGTCACCCTGCGATACGTCGGCGACGCACCGCACGACTCCGTCTGGTACGCCGTGGAACGCGTGCCGGACGGCGTCTGGGAGCCGTGGACCGAGAGCTGCGGGATCAACTGCGTCGAGGGTGGCGCCTTCATGACCGGCGAGGAGCGTTCGCTCACACTGATCGTCAGCGCGCCCGCCGACACTCCGGTCGGGGAACTGGGCCCGGTCGACATCCAGTTCCACCTGTCCCGGGCAATCGCTCCGGACGTCGACCCGGCGGACAACCGCATCACGTTCACCGTCACCACGGTTGAGGCGCCCTGACCCGCACCACCCGTATCCGGCCGCCCCGCCCGGTGGGAAACCACCGGCCGCGGGGCGGCCCCGTGTGCGCGTCGCTGTCATCCGGCCAGATCGCCGTTCAGGGGTCACCGACGAAGCCCGCCTCCGTCGTGGCCGACTGGTTGCTGCTCGGTGGCCCGGCTGGTCGTCAGAACCCGGCCGCCTCTATACCCTGAAGGCCGGCAGGCTCAGCCAGGTCGAAGAGGGCAGGGGACGTGCCCAGCGGGGGAGAAGACATCGTGGAACGCGTGACAGGCATCGGCGGCGTCTTCTTCCGCGCCCACGACCCGGACCGGATCAACCGCTGGTACGCCACCCACCTCGGTGTCGACCTGGCACCGGAGTCCTACGACGTGCCCTCCTGGTGGCAGCAGCCCGGTCCTACCGTCCTGGCAGCCATGCCGGCGGACTCCGAACACTTCGGCGGCCCCCAGCACTCCTGGTCGCTCAACTTCCGCGTCAACGACCTGGGCGCGATGGTCGGCCAGCTGCGCGACGCGGGTATCGACGTCGAGGTGGACCCCGAGGAGTACCCGAACGGCAGGTTCGCGAGCCTCAGAGATCCAGAGGGCAACATGGTCCAGCTCTGGGAGCCCGCCGGGGCCGACGCCCGTGGGCCCGCCTGACCCCTCGCGGGGTACCGTCGTGGCGCTGCTGACAGAGCCGCGCGTCCCGCGGCGACATCGGCCCCGGAACGCCCTTGTGGAAATGGAGCCCCCGGCCGGGATCGAACCGGCGACATCTCGCTTACAAGCTCTGTGCGTCGCGTCCGCACGCGTCCGGCGACGGCTGGACGCTCGGAGTCTCTTCCATGCCAGCGCTCGTCAGGATGCCGTCGTTCGGTGGTGTTGCTGTCAGCGTTGCTGTCGACAGCCCTTCCGCCCGCGACCCAGGTCGCTCCCCTGAAAGTGAGGTGGGCGACTACGGTCAACCCGTGTTCGTTCCCGCGACTGTCTCCGACGACTCCGGTCCGCTGGAAGGCCCGCTCACAGACGAGGTTCTGTGGGCGGTGGAGGCGCAACTGGGACACCTGTTGCCCGCCGCGTACGTCAACCTATGCCGTAAACACAACGGCGGCTCACTCGCCCGAGGCGCCCACCCCGCACCAAGCCAACCTCGTAGGCCAAGGACCATGTGATCGGCTTAATTGCCTCCTAGTTGGTGCGCCGGCGTGGTGCCGGGGGGAGTACAAGCCCGGCACTACGCATAGGTGGGTGAAGGGCTACAGCCGGTCCCCGCCGGTACAACTCCGCAGCAGGCCCGCGTGGCCCCTTGCGCCTGGTGCCCGTCCGTTCGACGAATCCCGTCTCTAGCCTCGGTCTTTCGTTAGTCGGTGATCAAGACCGTAGTCAACTGAGTTGATCTTTCTGGGGCTCTCTGGAGTTCGTGGGCATGCTGATGGCCCGGCGCGGTAGCCGGGGTCCTCCAGACTGCTCGTCGGGACGCGGAGCGGGGTTCAGGTGACTGGTTGCGGTAGTGCGGTCAGCCGCGCGAACGCGTTGACCAGGTCGGTGGCCCAGGGCCAGCCCTCGGCGATACGCAGCCGGGTGCGTCGCGCGGTGCGGGTGATGCGGGCGGCGACGTGCAGGAGCCGGTAGCGCAGCTTCTTGGGCTCGGCGGCGGCCAGTTCGCCATCGAGCAGCAGGTGTTGGGTCCAGGCCAGTAGGTCGATGCCGGTCAGCGCGAGTTCGAGCCAGGCCTGGTTGATTGCGAACAGGCGGGAGGGGAAGCGGCCGAAGCCGGTGTCCTTGCCGCAGCGGATGCGGTCCTCCACGCGAGCGTGGGCGCGGTGGCGGGCTTCCAGGTATTGGATCGATCCGCCGCCGATGGGGGTGTCGGTCGCGGTGACCTGGTGGCGCATGCCTTCGAGGGTGTCGAACAGGGTCAGTTGGGCGCCGGGGTGCGGGCGTTCGCGCCGGACGATGAACCTCGTTGCTTCGGGGTAGCCGGCGCGCCAGTCGGCGGCCAGCAGGCCGGTGATCTCGCAGATCTCGGCTCCGTCGCGTGGGTCCCCGTCGGCGTCCAGCGCCGGGATCCAGCCGGTGGCGGCGCGGATCGCCTCGCGGACCGGTTCGGTGATCGCGACGCCGACGGAGAACCGGGTATCGATGCCGTGCTCACGCAGGCTGCGGATGTGGGCGAGGAACCCGTGCGTGCAGCCGGCCGAGTCCGAGCGCACGAGGATCTCGGTGCCGTACCGGTGGGCGTCGGGGATCTGTTCGAGGGCACGGTCGAGCACCGTGATGTGGTCGGCGGTGGTGTTCGACCCGGCCCGGCCCTCGCGCAGCAGCCCGGACAGCGCCTCCCTGCTGCCGTCGAGGAAGCAGAACAGCGGGTGGTAGCCGAACGTCTTCTTCCACGTGCGGGTCGCTGACTCCTTCTCGGAGTGGCAGACCACGATGGAGGCATCCACGTCCAGGACGATCCCTGGCACCGGCATCCCCGCCGCGGTCGAGGCGGGCAGGCATCCGCGGGTCTCGACCGTCTGCGCCCACGCCAGCTCCCGCGCGGCAGCGCGTGCCTGCCGCAGCCGCGCCAACGCAGCGGCGTCCATGCCGGACAGCACCCGCCACGCGGTCGGGTCCGAGGCGACAGCACCGAACAGGGCCGCCTGGTCACGCAGGACGGCCAAGTCGGCGATGGCCTCCCCGCCGTCGGCGAGCATCACCGCCAGATCCACCGCGATCCGGCCGGGGTCATGGCCTGCCTGCCGCTGCCGCAGCACAGCCAGGGCATCGCTGAACCTGCTGGTCAGCCCGGTGACATCAGCGACATCGGCGAGCAGGCGCGCACCGGCGTGCCCGACCACGCCCCGCCCGTCACCGCTGACAACGATCTTCGGGCGCGTTCCGGTAGCCTTCACCCAGCAAGTGCCTTCCGTGACGGGCGATCTGGACCTTAGACAAGTCAGATTCTCCCAGATCAGAAGGCACTTCTTCTTTCATGATCCACGATGCGGACGCCCGTCAGTGAAGGGCCAAGGCTAGCACTTTTCGGCGGAAGTTGCTCATATCTACCTGGGATCCCCAAACCGCTTCGTACACCTGGCATAGCTCCCGCAAAGTAAAAGTGGGGCCGCAAAAGTCAGCGGCGATGGTGGTGTGCTCAAGCAGTGTCCTGGCGCGCTCTAGGCCGTCGAGGAGGATACGTCCGTGGTCGAAGGCAAGCCGGCCGACGAGCGAAGACTCCACCTCCACCCAGTCGGCCCTGCGGGCGTCGGTCGCGGCGGCGGGAACGGGGAGGTTCGGGGCGATGGCCAAGAAGGCGGTTGAGATGACCCGGCGGGGCCGCGGATCACGAGTTGGGTCGGAGTAGGTGCCGAGCTGCTCGAAGGGCAACTTCGCCGCGTCAAACCCGGTTTCCTCTCCTAGCTCCCGCCACGCCGCATCCTCCAGCGCCTCGCCAGCGCGCATAAACCCGCCAGGCAGGGCCAGTTGTCCCTTGAACGGGTCTGTAGCTCGGGTAACTAGCAAGACGTGCAGGCGCTCCTCACGAACGGTCAAAACCACCAGGTCGGCGGTCATCTGCGTGACTAGGCGGGGCCTGCGGTGAAGGAGAGCGCCTTCCCGTATACGTCGCGCGAGCTGCCCGGCGCTTACCACCGCCTCGGCCGGCACGGGCACTGGCAGGTCCCGCGGTGGTGCCGAAAAGTAGACGGGGATGTCACGGTCACGGATGCTGCCGAGTTCATAACTCGTGGTACGTCCGATGTAGCCGTTGGGTGCCACCACATAGACAAAGTCGGACGAGAGAATTTTTTGCATCGTGTCCGACTGGATCTCGTGGTCTGCTGACTCGGGATTGTCCCCTCTGAAGCGAACGAACTCCGCCCCTGGGTTAACGATCGTAGAGACAGCCGGGGACGCGACGGTTATACCGGCCTCGCTGAAAATCGCCGCCGCCTCTAGCACTTCCGGATAATACTGGCGAAAGCTGCCCACGATAGACACGGCGAGAGGTCTCATCGCTGCGTGCTCCGTTCAAGCTTAGATCGCCCAGGCGGTCGAGGAGGGCCCTGCCTCAAGCGGCGCGCCAACTCTGCGGCTGCAAAGCCCGTGCCAGTAACGACCGCGGTTACCACCGCCGGGTCATAGCCCTGCAACAGCATTAGCACTGCAAGGCCGAAGGTGAGGACGATAGCCAGGATGATGACTCGGTCTTGGGGCCGAGTGGGCCCGCCGTGTTCAGTCATGACGCGATACTGGCATCACCGATCGTGCAATCTCACCTCGCCGTATGGTCACGCTGACCGGGTAACAGCCATTCGCGCAGCTCACGGCGTCGCGGCGGTTCATGGTCAAACCGACCCCGTTGAACCGGAGCACCCATGCCCGTTGGTCACACTCGCCCAAGCAACTTTGCTGTCTTGAAGCGTCGCCAACTTACCCAGCGAGGCTGCAGCCAGGCTGTCGGCACAACGACACTTCACACGCTCGAAGCCTCAACCAAAGTTCAGCCAGCGTTGACACCGACCCCCGTCGGAGGAAAAGTGACCTGACGTAGCAGCGAGTGTGATCAAGTGCCGTACCGCATGGTCAGACGTACCGGTCGTGCCGTCGAGAATGATCGAGCGTGGCCGCGTGGTAAGGCGTTCGCTGACGATCCGCTGACTGGAATCACGCGCTGCGGGCGCCCGAGGACGGCCGGAGGCCGCCCGCAGGGCAGTCCGCGAGCGCAGACCCACTGCTTGGACGGACTGCGTACCGACTCGTTGGTCAATCCCGGATCGTCATCCAGACGACAATCGCCACGAGGATCAGCACCGGAGCGGCATACCCTGCGGCAATCAGAACCCGCTCCCTCACTGGGCGCGGCTCAAGGTAATCGTCCGGTCCAAGGACGTTGGGCCAGCCGTTGCGGTACTCGACTCGGTGCCCGTCGGGCACCTCCACCTGAACGGTAGGCCGGGTGGTAGCGGAGATCAGGGCATGGATGCCGTAGATCGGCAGCCACCAGCCGAGCGTAAGCATCGACAGGAGGATGTGCGCGGCGTGCCAGGAGCGGCCAAGACTGCCCGCTTTGAGGGTGAGGATCTGCATGGGTCAGTGCCAGATGGTCTTGCAGGGCAGCGGCGAGCCCAGTTCGCTTGGTGCGGTCACCTGGGCAACCTAGCGCCACCACTGCGGAAGGCCTGGCAAGCGTCGGGTACCCGACGGAACACGGTCGCGCGCGCCTGCGTTGCTCGTCTTCCCCTCCGAGCGCGGTACGCCGATGGAGCCGACCAACCTCAGCCGCTCCTTCGCCCGCCTCCGGGAGTCCGCCGGCCTACCCGGCGTCCGGCTGCACGACCTGCGGCACACGGTCGTGTCGCTGCTGATGGAGTTGGGCGTGCCTCCGCACGTCGTCCAGGCCATCGCCCGGCACGCCGACGTGAAGGTGACGCTGAAGGTCTACGCCCACGCCAACCTCGACGCGATGCGTCAGGCGCTCGGCAAGCTCGACGGGCGGCTGTCGTGACCGTCGTTGCTGTCAGCGTTGCTGTCATCCGGCCGGATCGCGGCGGCTGCCGCCGCGAGATGCCTGATGGAATTGGAGCCCCCGGCCGGGATCGAACCGGCGACATCTCGCTTACAAGGCGAGTGCTCTGGCCAGCTGAGCTACAGGGGCGCGTGCGTCGGGCTCAGCATAGCGACTGCACCCCGGAAATCCCGCCTCGCAGGGCTCCCGAGCACGGAAAACGTCGGTATCCCGACCGGTGCGACCGATGGATCATCGCTCGGCCGCGCTCACGGCGGGGAGATTGATGCCTCGCAGTGCTCTCCTGACCGTTATGCGTATGCCGTCCATCCCAGCCCGAGCACCACGTCTTGGCACGATCGCGAAAGCCGTTTACCGTGCAGTGACACGGACGACACTCCGGCCGGCCTCGGCTGCCTGAGCGACGACCCCGTTGGCCGGTGCCTTGGGCGCCGGTCGCTCCTTCACTCGGATCGTCCGGCACGTTCCTGCCGGTGAAAGGAAGCGCTCCATCATGGCTACGGTCACCTACGCGAAGGCATCCCGGATCTATCCGGGCACCGAGCGCCCCGCCGTCAACCAGCTCGACCTCCAGATCGGTGACGGGGAGTTCCTCGTCCTGGTCGGCCCGTCCGGCTGCGGCAAGTCCACCAGCCTCCGGATGCTCGCCGGCCTGGAGGACGTCGACGACGGCGCGATCTACATCGACGACCGGGACGTCACCCACCTCCCGCCGAAGGCCCGCGACATCGCGATGGTCTTCCAGAACTACGCCCTCTACCCGCACATGACGGTGTACGAGAACATGGCGTTCGCGCTCAAGCTGCGCAAGACCTCGAAGTCGGAGATCGACCGGCGGGTCAAGGAGGCGGCCGGGCTGCTCCAGCTGGAGGAGTTCCTCAGCCGCAAGCCGAAGGCGCTCTCCGGCGGTCAGCGCCAGCGTGTCGCCATGGGCCGCGCGATCGTCCGCGAGCCGCAGGTCTTCCTCATGGACGAGCCGCTGTCGAACCTCGACGCCAAGCTGCGTGTGCAGACCCGTACCCAGATCGCCTCGCTCCAGGCGAAGCTGGGCGTCACCACCGTCTACGTCACCCACGACCAGGTCGAGGCCATGACCATGGGTCACCGGGTGGCGGTCATGCTCGACGGCGTGCTGCAGCAGGTGGACACCCCGCGGGCGCTCTACGACACCCCGGCCAACGTCTTCGTCGCCGGCTTCATGGGCTCCCCGGCCATGAACATCAAGACGGTGAAGCTGACCGACCAGGGCGGCGCGTTCGCCGAGATGATCGTGCCGCTGACCCGCGAGCAGGTCGAGGCGGCCCGCTCCGAGGGCGGCGACGGCAAGGTCACCGTCGGCTTCCGTCCGGAGGACTGCGACCTGGTCAGCCCGTCCGAGGGCGGCATGCCGGTCGTGGTCGAGCTGGTCGAGGACCTCGGCTCGGACGCCAACGTCTACGGCCACGCCGCGCTGGAGGGCCACAACGAGCGGTTCGTGGTCCGCACCGACCGGCGCAGCATGCCGAACATGGGTGACACCGTGTTCGTCAAGCCGCGTACCGGCCGCAGCCACGTCTTCCACGCCACCACCGGCCAGCGGATCTGACGTACGTACGCGAGAAGGGGCGGCCCGCCGTGGCGGACCGCCCCTTCTTCGTACTCTCGATCAGGCCTCGACGGACCGGCGGCGGGCGACCTCGGCGAGCGTGACCGCGGCGGCGACGCTGGCGTTGAGCGACTCCACGTCGGAGACCATCGGGATGCTGACGGTCAGGTCGCAGGTCTCCCCGACCAGGCGGGACAGCCCGCGACCCTCCGAGCCGACCACCACGACGAGCGGGCCGACGGCGGCCTCCAGGTCGTACAGGTCGGTCTGTCCGTCGGCGTCCAGGCCGACCACGACGAAGCCGGCGTCCTGGCACGCCTTGAGCGACCGGGTCAGGTTGGTGACCTGGGCGACCGGCACGCGCGCGGCCGCGCCGGCGCTGGTCCGCCAGGCGGTCGCGGTGATCCCGGCGGCACGCCGTTCGGGTACGAAGACACCCTGCGCGCCGAACGCCGCGGCCGACCGGATGACCGCGCCGAGGTTGCGCGGGTCGGTGACGCCGTCCAGCGCGACCAGCAGCGGAGCGGCCTGCTCCAGCGCGGCGGCGACCAGGTCGTCGAACGGCTCGTAGGCGAACGGCGGCACCTGGAGGCCGACGCCCTGGTGCAGCACCCCGCCGGTCATACGGTCCAGCTCGGCACGGCTGACCTCGAGGATCGCGATGCCGCGGTCGGCGGCGGTGCGGATGATCTCCTTGACCCGGTCGTCGACGTCGATGCCCTGCGCGGTGTAGAGCGCGGTCGCGGGCACCTGGGTGCGCAGCGACTCCAGCACCGGGTTGCGCCCGACCAGCAGTTCCGGGCTGTCCTTCGCCGGGTTGGCCTTGCGGCCCGGCGCGACCCGGGGACCACCCCGGCCGCCGGCCGGCTTGCCACCCCGGCCCTTGGTCGTGGGCGTGCCCCGGCCACCGCCCCTGCCCCAGGTGGTGTCCTTGGTGCCGGGCTGACCGATCTTGGGTGCGCGGCCCTCCTCGGCGGCGGCGCGGCGCTCCTTGTCCTGCTTCCAGGCGGTGCGCTGGGGCAGCTTCTCGGTGCCCGAGTACGCCTTGTGCCAGGGCCGCTCGTCGGCGGGCAGCGTGCGGCCCCGCCCGGCGAGCGAGTCCTTGTTCTTGCCACCGGTGCCCTTGGGGGCGCCCGCCTTCGGCGTCAGTCGCCGGCCACGGCGCTGCGAGTTGCCGGCCATCAGTCCTGCTCTCCAATAGTCCAACGCGGGCCCTGGGGGGTGTCCTCGACGACCACGCCGGCCTGCTTGAGCTGGTCGCGTACGGCGTCGGCGGCAGCCCAGTCCTTGCGGCTGCGGGCCTGCGCGCGCTGCTCCAGGGCCAGCGCGATCAGGGAGTCCACCACGCCGCGCAGGTCGTCCGTGCGGCCGCCGCCGGTCCAGGCCGGGTCCAGGGGGTCGACGCCGAGGATATCCAGCATCGCCCGGGTGGCGGCCAGCGTCGTGCGGACGGTCACATCGTCACCGGCGGTGAGCGCGGTGTTGCCGTCGCGGACCACCTCGTGCAGCGCCGCCAGCGCCGCCGACGTGTTGAGGTCGTCGTCCATCGCGGCCACGAAGCCGGCCGGCAGGTCGCCGGGCCGGCCCGGGCCGACCCGCTCGGCCGCCCGCTGGACGAAGCCCTCGATCCGTCGGTACGCGACGGCGGCCTCGCGCAGCGCGTCCTCGGAGTAGTCGATGCGGGACCGGTAGTGCGCGGCCACGTAGTAGTAGCGCAGCTCCACCGGGCGGACGCCGAGCGAGGCCACGTAGTCGAGGTCGAGCGTGTTGCCGAGCGACTTGCCCATCTTGGTGCCGCCGATGCCGAGCAGGCCGTGGTGCACCCAGTAGCGGGCGAACGGCAGGTCGGCGGCCTGCGACTGGGCGATCTCGTTCTCGTGGTGCGGGAACGTCAGGTCGAGCCCGCCGCCGTGGATGTCGAACTCGGGGCCCAGGTAGCGCCAGCACATGGCCGAGCACTCGATGTGCCAGCCGGGGCGTCCGCGGCCCCACGGCGACGGCCAGTAGGCGTCGGCCGGTTCGCCCGGTTTGGCGCCCTTCCAGAGCGCGAAGTCACGCGGATCCCGCTTGCCGCGGTCGGGGGCGTCACCGGCGGGCTGCATGTCCGCCGGGGACTGGCCGGACAGCGAGCCGTACGCGGGCCAGGAGGCCACGTCGAAGTAGACGTCGCCGGAGCCGTCGGTGGCCGGGTAGGCGTGGCCGGTCTCGATCAGCCGGGCGATCAGCTCGTGCATCTCCGGGATGTGCCCGGTGGCCCGCGGCTCGTACGTGGGCGGGAGCACGTTGAGCGCCAGGTAGGAGGCGGTGAGGATCTGCTCGTTCGCGTACGCGATCGACCAGAACGGCCGGCCCTGCTCCATCGCCTTGGCCAGGACCTTGTCGTCGATGTCGGTCAGGTTGCGGATGAACGTGACCTCGAAGCCCTTGCTCATCAGCCAGCGGCGCAGCACGTCGTAGTTGACGCCGGAGCGAAGGTGGCCGATGTGCGGCGGGGCCTGGAGCGTGAGGCCACACAGGTAGACCCCCACCTTGCCGGCTTCCCGCGGGACGAAGTCCCGCACCGATCGGGTGGCGGTGTCATACAGGCGTAGCGTCACCTCACAAGGGTAGCCGTCCGCACATTTCCGGGTTGGCCGGAGCCGGGTCGTACGCTGCGTGCTGTGGACACGGCGGCGCGCACGGGAGAGACGGCACAGACCCTGGACCGGGGCCTGCGGCTGCTGCACCTGGTCGCGGACGCGCCGGGCGGGCTCACGGTCACCGAGGCGGCGCACCGGCTGGGCATCGGCCGGGCCGCCGTCTACCGGCTGGTCGGCGCGCTGACCGGCCACGGGATGCTCCGGCGCGACGGCGAGGGCCGTCTGCGCATCGGCGTGGGCGTGCTGCATCTGGCCCGCCGCGCCCAGCCGCTGCTGGCCGAGGGGGCGCTGCCCGCGCTGCGCCGGCTCGCCGAGGGCACCGGGGCGACCGCCCACCTGACAGTCGTCGAGGGCGGCGAGGGGGTCGCGCTCGCGGTGGTCGAGCCGAGTTGGACGTCGTTCCACGTGGCGTACCGGACCGGCACCCGGCACCCGCTGGAGCGGGGGGCCGCCGGCCGGGCGGTGCTGGCCGGGCGGGCCGGCGATCCGGGGCCGGTGAGCACCAGCGGCGAACTTCAGTCAGGCGCGTACGGGGTGGCGGCGCCGGTGCTCGGCGTGCCGGGCCTGGAGGGCAGCGTCGGGGTGGTGTCGCTGACCCCGCTCGACGTGGCGGACGTCGGCGCCCAGGTCACCGCCGCCGCCGAGGCGGTCGCCGCCGCGCTCTCCTGACCCCGCATGCCCCCACGCCCCCACGCCGTCACGCCCTCGCGCCCTCGCGCCCTCGCGCCAGCTCGGGGAAGTGGCTGCATCAACGCGGCCCGGACACCGCCACCTCCCCGAGGTGGAGTCGATCAAGCCAGCTCAAGGCACCGGCGGCCACACGGCCCAGCCCACCCCGGAACCCTCACAACACCACGCCGAAGTGGCTGGAACCCGCCCTTCTCCACACATCCTCGCGCCAGCTCGGCGAAGTGGCTGCATCAACGCGGCCCGGATGCCGGCACCTCCCCGAAGTGGAGTGGATCATGCGCTGATCGAGGGCCATAGCACACGGACAGGGGCGGTCGGGGGTTGTCCACAGGGCGCGGCGGGTGGCACGGCTGCGGCTGTCCACAGGGGTACCGATCTCGACCCGTACGCCGCCACGCTCGTCACATGCCACCTCATCCTCATCGACCACCGGAGTTGGCCTGGCAGGTCTTCCGGGGCTCGGAAGCGATCCGGCGCGGGCTGCTGTCCCGGCATCATCTGCGGGGCGCGTCCTGGATCCGGCTCCGGCAGGACGTCTACGCCGACGCGCGGCTCGACCGCGACCACGCGCTGGCCTGCCGCGCGGCGCTGCTACGCATGCCACCCGGTGCGGCGATCGCCGGCCCTTCGGCGGCCTACCTGCACGGGGTCGAGCACGCCGCCGACTTCACCGACGACGTGCACGTCCTGCTGCCGGCCACGGTCCGGGCCGACTCCCAGCCGGGTGTCCGGGTGCACCACGCCCCGATGTCGAGCACCCGCAGCGGCCTCCTGGTCCCCGTCGGCGCCGCCGCGCGAACGAGCCCACCCGCAAGCACGAGGTCGCCCGTCGCGGCGTCGTCCGCGGCGGACCGCCCACCGGGCACACCGGGCCGGACCAGATCGCCGAATCCGGCCGACTCCCGCAGGGCGCCCGGACCGCACGGCCCGGCCACCCCGCCGGCTTCAACCGCCGCATTGAACCCGTTCGCGGGGTCGTACCCCGGCGCGGAAATGATCCTGGCCGGGCCGACGCCCCGCACCGAGCCGGCCGCCTGCGCGTGGGAGACAGCGGTCTGGGCCGATCCCGTGAAGGCGGTCGGCATCATCGACGGGCTGCTGCGTACCGGTTCGGTGAACCGGTCGGCACTGGCGAGCGAGGCGGCCCGGAACGCCTGCCGCCCCGGTGGGCGGCGGGCGGCGTGGGTGTTCGGCCTGACCGACGGGCTGGCCCAGTCCCCGCCCGAGTCCCACCTGCGGGTCCGTCTCGTCCTCGCCGGCCTGCCCCGCCCGGTGGCCCAGTATCCGGTGCGGGTGTCGACCGGCCTGATCCTGCACCCCGACCTGGCCTGGCCGGAGTTCCGGGTCGCCGTCGAGTACGACGGTCAGTGGCACTCCGACGCGGACCGGATGCATCTCGACCGGCGGCGGCTCGGCCAGCTCGTCGCGGCCGGCTGGCTGGTGCTGCACGTGACCGGCCGCCGTCTGCGCAAGGAGTTCCCCGCCCTGGTGCGGGAGATCCGTGCCGCACTGGTGGCCCGGGGATGGCGGCCGTGACACCCGCCGTCGTCTGGCACCCCGGAACGCCGAGGTGGCGGCGTCCGGGAACTCCGGACACCGCCACCTCGGGGAAACAGTCGTTACGGTCGTACGTTCGGCTTGACCGGGGTCTTCACCGCGGCGTAGGCATCGACGATGCCGTAGCCGTAGAAGCCGTTGAAGTTCAGCGAGCCCGCGCAGTACGCGTCGAACTCGGTGCTCCGGCCCTCGTTGGTGTAGCTCTGCAGCCGCGGCTCCGGGCAGGCGTGCTCGGCCGCCGTCCGGTAGAGGTGCTGCTCGACCAGGTTCGGCGCCATGCCGTAGCCGTCGCGGCCCTCCTTCTTGCCGTGCTTGCTCACGATCAGCGCCGCCACGCCCGAGACGTGCGGGGACGCCATCGAGGTGCCCTGGAGGTAGGTGTAGTAGCCACACTCACCCTTGGCGGTGCACTGCTTGAACACCGAGTTCTCGAAGCCGGCGACGATGTCGCCGTTCTCGTCGACCGCCCCCTCCTCCTGGAGCACCTTCTTCGGGTACGTGGAGAGGATCATGTTGGCGTCGGTGCGGAACGTGTCGGTGCCGAAGCCGTCCCGGAACCAGCCGCCCGGCGCCGCCACCGAGATCTGCTCGGTGCCGTAGTTCGAGTAGTCGGCCTTCTTGCCGGACGGGCCGACCGCCGACACGCCGATCACGTGCGGGCCCTCGACCGGCAGATCCCAGCAGGTCGCGTTGTCGATCGGGCGCGGGTACGGGTCGGCGCCGTAGTCCGGGCTGCTCACGTCGGTGCGCGGCGCGCCCAGGTCCTCGTGGTTGTTGCCGAGCGAGCCGACGAGCGTGACGCCCTTGCGGTGGGCGAAGTTCAGCGCCCGCTTCATCGCCTCGATGATGGTGCGCTGCTCGGCCTGCGCCTCCGGCGAGTCGGCCGGGTTGGCGGTGCAGTTGTAGAGCCACGGGTCGACGTAGAAGGACATGTTGACCACGTCCAGCCCGGAGCGGCCCGCGTGCACCAGGGCGTTCACCACCGGGTTGAGGAAGAAGTAGCCGCTGTCCTGGCCACCCTTCAGCTCGACCAGGGAGACGTTCGGGGCCACGCCGGAGAGGCCGAAGCCGTTCGCGGCGGCGCCGATGGTGCCGGCCACGTGCGTGCCGTGCCCGCCGTCGTCGGTGCCGACCGGGTCGAGGCAGCTCGCCACCTCGCACGGGCCGTCGACCTCGGGGATGTCCGGGGCGAAGTTGCGCGACAGCGCCCAGTTGAAGTTCGGCGCCAGGTCGGGCTGGCCCGCGTCGACGCCGGTGTCCAGGATGCCGACAGTGACCCGGCGGTCGCCCGGCTCGATCTTGCGGGCCTTGTCGGCCCGGATCATGTCCAGACCCCAGAGCTTGTCGTCCAGCGGGTCCATCTTCTTGCCGTTGTTCCTGGCGGCCTTGCCCTTGGTCGCCGCGGCGGCCAGCAGGTGCTCCTGCTCGACCCGGTCCAGCTTCGGCTTGCGGCCGATCGCCTTCTCCTCAGCCGCGCCGACCAGCGCGCCGGCCGCGGTGGCCCGGCTGGCGAAGTCCGCCCGGTCGCTGGTGACCTGGAACAGGCCGACGTCGTCGGTGCGGGCGACGACCTTGCCACCGGCCGCGGTGATCGCGGCGACCGCGGCGTCGCCGGAGACACCGCTCTCGGCCAGCACGGTGAAGGTCCGGGTCTCCGAGGGCGCGGCGTTCGCCGGAATGCTCAGACCGGTCACCGTGAGTGCCAGCGAGGCCGCAGCCGCGACCGCGCCGACGGTGAAGCGCTTGCTCACCACATCAGATCCTCTCGTTGAGGGACGTGGTGTCATCCCACATCACGGGAGCCGGTTCCGCCAGATCGGCGTCCGTTATCGGCCGCAACTAGGCATTCGCGGTTGTCAAGGTGGTGAGCACCGTGGACAGTCCGGCAAGTGTGGACACCTCGGCGTCCGGTTCGAGGCCGCGCGGGCGGGGCAGTCCGGCCCGGTTGAGCCAGACGGCACGCAGCCCGGCCCGCTGCGCGGCGACCACGTCGTGCTCCGGCGAGTCGCCCACGTGGACGATCCGCGCGGCGGGCAGTCCGGTCGCCGCCACCACCGCCGCGAAGAACTCCGGCGCCGGCTTCTTGGGCAGGCCGCCCTCGTGCGCGTACACCTCGAAGGCGAACTGCCCGGCGAGGCCGCAGCGTTCGGCGCGGCTGTTGCCGTTCGTGGCGAAGCCCAGCACGTGGTGCGGGCGCAGTGCCGCCAGCGCGGGCAGCACGTCCGGGAAGGGGCGGCTCAGCGCGTACCGGCGGTCGAAGAACAACGCCGCGAACTCGTCCAGGTCCGCCTCCAGCCCGGCCCGGGCCAGCGACCGGGTCAGGGCGGCCCGCCGGATCTCCTGCACCGGGGCGGCGCTGAGCGCGCCGAAGACCGCACCCCAGTCCCCCTCCAGGTCCGCGAGCACCACCCCGGCCGCCGCCGGGGTCCGCCGCCGCATCTCCTCGAGTACGGCGACGAGCGCGCCGGTGACCGCCGGGCGCAGGTCGACGAGTGTCTCGTCGGCGTCGAAGACGACGGCGCCGCGCGGCCCGCTCATCGCTCGCCGGCCAGCACCGGCTCGGCGGGCGCGGACGCCGCCGGTGTGCCCCGCAGTTCGTCCGCCCGGACCAGGGCGACGCCACCGAGGATGAGTACGCCGCCGGCCAGCTGGATCAGGCTGGGCAGCTCGTCGAGCACCAGCCAGGCGATCAGCACCGCGAACATCACCTCGGTCAGCCCCACGAAGGAGGACAGCCGCGCCCCGAGCAGCCGGGTGCCGGCGACACCGGCCAGGTACGCGACCACGGCGGCGATCAGCGACAGCCCGGCGATCGGCACCAGCCAGCTCACCCGGTGCCCGCCGAAGGTGACGTCGGCGGTGCCGGCGGCGAGCGGCAGCGCTCCGATGCCGCCGAGCAGCAGCAGCGCCAGCGCGCCGACGGCCATGCCGCCGCTGGCCATCACCACCGAGGGCAGGCCCGCGTCGATCCGGCCGGCGATGACGAAGTATCCGGCCAGCCCGACGCCCGCGCCGAGGCCCCAGAGCACGCCCACCGGGTCGAGCCGCCCGGCACCGGTGAGGTCGAGGACGAGCACCAGCCCGCACAGGGCGGTGACCGAGCCGGCCACTGTGAGCAGCCGGGGGCGCTGCCCGTGGACCAGCCACATCCATCCGACCACGAGCACGATGCCGAGGTATTCCAGCAGGAGCGCCACGCCGACCGGGAGGTAGCGGACCGCGTTGAAGAAGCACGCCTGCGCCGTGGCCACGCCGAGCAGCCCGAACAGCACGACGCTCACCGCGTTGCGGCGCAGCACCGCCCACCTGCCGCGCAGCGCCAGCAGGGCGGGGACGGCGAGCACCAGTGCGGCGATGCCGACCCGGGCGATCACCACCGCGACCGCCGACCACTCGCCGGTGATCAGCGGGCGGGCGAAGGTGCCCGAGGTGGCGAACGTGATCGCGGAGAGCAGTGCCAGACCGAGCCCGGCCCCGGACCGTTCACGCATCGGAGCTCCTGGTCATGAGTGAAGGGAGGTTATGCTGATGACGCTAGGCGGAGCCTCCGACAGGAGTCAAGTTGCTTTTCGCTCATGACACCGAATGCGCGCTGGTCGCCGCCGCCGCGCTGGTGAACACCGCCGGCGACGACCGGGACGGGCTGCCCGACGTGGCAGCCCTGGACGCCTTCTTCACCACCCACGGGTGGAGCGGCCGGCACGAGCACACCGACGCCGAACTGCGCCAGGTCCGCGCGCTGCGGCCCCGGCTGCGCCGCATCTGGTACGCCGACACCGACGAGGTGGTGGCGATCGTCAACGGGCTGCTGCGCGAGTCGCACGCGCTGCCGCAGCTCGTCCGGCACGACGACGAGCCGTACCACGTGCACGCCGTGCCGCGGGACGCGCCGCTGGCGACCCGGATGGCGGTCGAGGCCGCGATGGCGATGGCCGACCTGGTCCGGATGGGCGAGCTGAGCCGGCTGCGGCACTGCGACCACCCCGACTGCGACAACGTGCTGGTCGACCTGTCCCGGAACCGGTCCCGCCGGTTCTGCGACGCCGGGTGCGGGAACCGGGCCGCGGTGAGCGCCTACCGGGCCCGCAGGGCCGCCGCGTCCCACTCCTGACGGGTCGCGGGCCAGGCGTCGCGGCTCAGCTCGTACTCCACCTCGCCGTGCTCCGTACCCGGGATCGGGTCGTCGAAGGCCAGGTGGAACGTGCGGACGTAGCGCAACCCGGCGCGGGTCATGACCGCGCGGGAGCGGTCGTTGACCGCCATCGTCTGAGCCCACACCCGGCGGACGCCGACCGTGTCGAACGCGTGCCGCACCAGCGCCCGCGCGCCCTCGGTGGCCAGCCCGTGTCCCCACGTCGCGCGGCGCAGCCGGTAGCCCAGCTCCGCCTCGGCGCCGTCGTCGGACGGGTCGAGCGAGTGCCAGCCGAGGAACTCGCCGGTGAACCGGTCGAGCGTCGCCCAGCGGCCGAGCCCGGGGTGCCGGGCGTACTGCGCGAGCACCCGGGGCAGCACCTCGTCCCGGTACGTCCCGGCCGGGGTCGGCGCGCCGCCCGTCAGGAAGCGCATGACCGCCGGGTCGGCGTCCAGCGCCACCAGCCGGTCCACGTCGTCCATCGTGAACCGGCGCAGCGTCAGCCGCGCGGTCTCCAGCAACACGCCGCCGTCGTCACGCACGGTCGGATCATGCCGCGCCCACCGTGACGGGTCGAGGCAATTACCGGCGCCGGCTCAGGGGTGGGTCATCCGGAGCAGGTCCAGGGCCTCGTCCAGCTGGGTCTCGGTGAGCTTGCCCGAGTCGACGTGCCCCCGGGAGATCACCACCTCGCGGATGGACACCTGCTTGGCCAGCGCCTCCTTGGCGATCGAGGCGGCCTCGTCGTACCCGAGGTGGCGGTTGAGCGGGGTGACGATCGACGGCGAGCCCTCCGCGTACGCCAGACAGACCTCGGCGTCCGCGACCAGGCCGGCCACCAGCCGCTCGGCGAACAGCCGGCTGGACGCGGCGATCAGCTTGATCGACTCCAGCAGGTTGCGGCCCATCACCGGAAGCATCACGTTCAGCTCGAAGTCGCCCTGCGACCCGGCGAAGGCCACCGCCGCGTCGTTGCCGATCACCTGGGCGCAGACCTGCCGCATCGCCTCGGCCACCACCGGGTTCACCTTGCCCGGCATGATCGACGACCCCGGCTGGAGGTCGGGGATGCGCAGCTCACGCAGCCCGGCGCGCGGGCCGGAGCCCATCCAGCGCACGTCGTTGGCGATCTTGTAGAGGCCGACCGCGACGGTACGGAGCTGGCCGGACGTCTCCACCAGAGCGTCCCGGGCACCCTGCGCCTCGAAGTGGTTGCGCGCCTCGGTCAGCGGCAGCCCGGTCGACTCCCGCAGCTTGCCGATCACCCGGTCGGCGAAGCCCAGCGGCGTGTTGATGCCGGTGCCCACAGCGGTGCCGCCCAGCGGCAGCTCGGCCAGCCGGGGCAGCACCGACTCCAGCCGCTCGACGCCGTAGCGCACCTGGGCGGCGTAGCCGCCGAACTCCTGCCCGAGCGTGACCGGCGTGGCGTCCATCAGGTGGGTACGCCCGGCCTTGACCACCGTCTCGAACTCGGCCGCCTTCTCCTCCAGCGCGCCCGCGAGCTGCTTCAGCGACGGGATCAGATCCTCCACCACGAACTGGGTGGCGGCCAGGTGGATCGAGGTGGGGAACACGTCGTTGCTGGACTGCGACGCGTTGACGTGGTCGTTCGGGTGCACGTCGCGGCCCAGCCCCCGGCTCGCCAGCGTGGCGATCACCTCGTTGGTGTTCATGTTGGACGACGTGCCGGAGCCGGTCTGGAACACGTCCACCGGGAACTGGTCGTCGTAGCCGCCATCGGCCACGTGCGCGGCGGCGGTGGCGATCGCCTGCGCCACGTCCGCGTCGATCACTCCCAGCTCACCGTTGACCAGGGCGGCCGCACCCTTGATCTGCGCCAGGGCCTTGATCTGGGCCGGTTCCAGCCCGCGCCCGGAGATCGGGAAGTTCTGCACCGCGCGCTGGGTCTGCGCCCGCCACAGCGCCTCGGCGGGCACCTCCACCTCGCCCATCGAGTCGCGTTCGATCCGGTAGCCGGTCGCCTCTGGAGTCGTCACGCGTTCCATCCTGCCGCGCCGCCGGTCGGCGTGCAGGGAAAGTGGCGCGGCCCTCAGCCCAGCTCGGCGAGCAGCTTCTCGGTCTCCCGCCGGTCCGGCGAATCGACCTGGCGGAACAGCGCCAGCGCCCGCCCGGCGTACCGGCGGGCCTGGCCGGCGTCGGTGTGGCGCAGGCACCGGGCGAGGCCGTCCAGGGCCCGGGCCTGCTCGTAGCGCAGGCTCAGGCGCGTGGCGTCGCCGAGCACCCGGCGGTACAGGTCGATCGCGGCGTCGATGTCGCCCAGATCGTGCAGGGCACGGGCGAGGAGGTTACGGGAGGCGCACTGCCCGATCCGGTCCCCCGCGTCGGTCATCGCGAGCAGGGCGGCCCGGTGCTGGGCGGCGGCCTCGGCCGGGCGGCCCTCCTCACGTTCCATCATGCCGATCTCGTTGAGGATCTCCCCCTCACCGAACCGGTTCGCGGTGACACGCTTCAGGTGCAGTGCCGCCCGGAGCAGCCGGCGGGCCGGCCCCCGGTGACCCAGGCGGTGCCGGATCATGCCGAGGTGGCCGAGCGCGTTGGAGGTGTGCCGTGGATCGCCCGCCTCCCTCGCCAGGACGACGTGCCGGCGGGCCGCCCGGAGGGCCGGGTCGAACCGGCCGCGGAACAGCTCGGCGATCGACAGCATGTTGAACAGGCTGGACAGGGTCGCCGCGTCGTCCGGGTAGCGGCTGATCCGCAGCGCCTCGTCGACGTAGCGGACGCTACGCTCCGCGTCGTCGGCCCCGAAACACGCCGCCGCGAGGTTGCCGAGCGCCAGGACCTGCTCCCGGCGCAGGCCGAGCCGGCGGTACCTGTCGACGACCGCCTCCATCAACCGGATCGCCTCCGGAAAGTCCCCCAGCCGGAACTTCGCCGAGGCGAGGTAGTTCATGGTGATGGCCGCGGCCTCCTCGTCCCCCGACTCGACGGCGGCGCGCAGCGCCACGTCATGCGTCTCGACCAGTTCGTCGAGGTGGCCACCGACGAAGTTGGACCACCAGCACGCCCGGGTCAGCTTCCAGCAGTACGCCGAAAGGCCCTCCGACTCGGCCAGGTGCACCAGTCCGACGAGGGTCGCCCGGTTCTCGTCGAACCAGGACTGACCCGGCCGGTCCTGGACCGGCAGCAGATCGGGACGCCGCGGCGGCGGGAAGGCGACCTGTGTCAGCGCGCTCAGCTTCGGCTCGGCGACGATCGCCAGGCCGACCGCCACCTGAAGGTGATGGTCGAGCAGGTCGGCCGCTGCCGCCCGGCGCTCGTCCGGATGCCCGGTCTCGGCCAGCAACCGGCGGGCGTACTCCCGGAGCAGGTCGTGGAGGCGGAACCGGCCCGGCGCGGTCTCCTCGGCCAGGTGCACGTCCACCAGCTCGTCCAGCAGGTTCTGCGCCTCCGGCAGTGGCACGTCGGCGAGCGCCGCCGCCACCCGGTTGTCGAACCGTACGCCGGGGTGGAGTCCGAGCAACCGGAACAGTCGCCGGGCCGGTGCCGACACCTGCGCGTACGAGAGCGTGAAGGCATCGCCGACGGAGCGCTCGCCGACCGCCAGCTCGGCCAGTGAATCCTGCGCCTCGGCCAGCCGCCGCGCCAGGTCGGCGACCCGCCAGTGCGGGCGGTGCGCGAGCCGGGAACCGGCCAGCCGGATGGCGAGCGGCAGATGACCGCACCGCCGGGCCACCTCGGCGGCGGCCGCCGGTTCGGCACCGACCCGGTCGGCGCCGACGATCCGGCCGAGCAGCTCGACGGCCTCGTCCGGGTCCAGGACGGGCAGCGAGTGAGGACGCCCCTCGTCCAGGCCGGCCAGCCGGCGCCGGCTGGTCACCAGCACGAGATTGTCCGGACCGCTGGGCAGCAGCGCCGCGGCCTGGGCGGCGCTCGCCGCGTTGTCGAGCACCACCACGGCCCGCCGGTCGGCCAGCTCGGAGCGCCACATCGCCAGCCGGTCCTCCGCGTCGACCGGCACCCGTTCGGCGGGCACGCCGAGCTGTCGCAGCAGGGTGGCCGCGGCCGCCGCGGGGGTCAGTGGGCTGCGCTCGCTGTAGCCGTGCAGGTCGATGAAGAGTTCCGCGTCGGGGAACCGCTCGCGCAACGCGGTCGCGACCTGGACGGCGAGGGTCGTCTTGCCGCTGCCGGCCATCCCGTCGATCAGGTACAGCCGCGTCCCCTCCTCGACGATGTCCTTGACCAGCCGCGCCATGCTCTGCTGACGGCCGGTGAAGTCCCCGATGGCCCGGGGCAGCGTGCGTACGGGCGCCGCAGGGCGCGAGCCCGCCGCCTCGTCACCGGCCAGCACCCGCTGGTGCAGTTCCTGCAACGTTGCGCCGGGCTCGATGCCCAGCTCCTCGGCGTAGATCCGCCGGCCCTCCCGGTAGACGGCGAGCGCGTCCGCCTGCCGGCCGGCCGCCGAGAGGGCCAGCATCAGCTGTCCCCGCAGCCGTTCCCGCAGCGGGTGGTGTTCGACCGCCTCGGCGAGCTCGTCGACCAGCTCGGTCCCCCGGCGCAGCCGCAGCTCGACGTCGACGCAGTCCTCCAGCACGGCGAGCCGTTGCTCGTCGAGCGCCTGGGCCCGCAGTCGCACCAGCCGGGCCGGGATACCGGCGAGCGCCGGACCGCGCCACAGCGCCAGCGCGGCCCGGTAGTGGCGGCGGGCCTCGGCCGGCCGGCCGGCGGCGGCCTCGGCGCGGGCCGTCTCCACGGCACGGGCGAACATGTCGGCGTCGAGGTCGCCGGGCTCGATCCGGATGCCGTAGCCCGCCGGGTCGGTGACGATCGTGTCGGCCGGAAGCCCGAGCGCCGCGAACCGCTGCCGCAGCCGGGACACGCAGATCTGGAGCTGGGTCCGTGCCGTCGCCGGGGGACGTTCCTCCCAGACGGCGTCGACCAGATCCTCCACCGGCACCACCCGGCCGGGGCGCAGCAACAGCATGGCGAGCACGGTTCGGTCCCGGCCCGCGGTGACGGTGGCGTCGCCGCCGCCGACCCGCAAGGGCCCCAAGATCCCGAATCGCATCCGCGCCCCCGCCTGCCGCCATGCAACTTCCAGCAGCGTAGCCCGGCGGTCACCGAGCGGCGCGACGAGGCGATAGCGATCCGATAGCGACGGCACACAGACTCGTCACGGGTTGTCGGTGACGGCATCCGACGGGGGCGGTGCGCCTGTCCGGCCACTCGGCCGGGCAGGCGCACCGATGTCGATGCACGACGGACGCGCCGAGGGGCGCCCGGGACATTCCCGGGCGCCCCTCGCGTACGTCCGCCGTCAGCGCCGGCCGACGGTGAGCACCGGCTTGGTGACCTCGGCGAAGAAGTCGTTGCCCTTGTCGTCGACGACGATGAAGGCGGGGAAGTCCTCCACCTCGATCTTCCAGACCGCCTCCATGCCCAGCTCGGCGTATTCGAGCACCTCGACGTGCTTGATGCAGTCCTGCGCCAGGCGGGCGGCCGGGCCGCCGATCGAGCCGAGGTAGAAGCCGCCGTGGGCCTGGCAGGAGCGGGTGACCTGGGCGGACCGGTTGCCCTTCGCCAGCATCACCATCGAGCCGCCGGCCGCCTGGAACTTCTCCACGTACGCGTCCATCCGGCCGGCGGTGGTGGGGCCGAACGAGCCGGAGGCGTAGCCCTCGGGGGTCTTGGCCGGGCCGGCGTAGTAGACCGCGTGGTCGCGGAGGTACTGCGGCATCGGCTCGCCCGCGTCCAGCCGCTCGGCGATCTTCGCGTGCGCGATGTCCCGGGCGACGACGAGCGGGCCGCTCAGGGACAGCCGGGTCTTCACCGGGTACTTCGACAGCTCGGCCCGGATCTCGTCCATCGGCCGGTTCAGGTCGACGCGGACGACCTCCTCGGTCTCCAGCGTCTCGTCGGTCACGTCGGGCAGGAACCGCGCCGGGTCGGTTTCGAGTCGCTCCAGCCAGACGCCCGACGGGGTGATCTTCGCCACCGCCTGCCGGTCGGCCGAGCAGGAGACCGCGATCGCCACCGGGCAGGAGGCGCCGTGCCGGGGCAGCCGGACCACCCGTACGTCGTGGCAGAAGTAGCGCCCGCCGAACTGCGCGCCGATGCCGAAGTTGCGGGTCAGCTCCAGCACCTCGGCCTCCAGCTCCAGGTCACGGAAGCCGTGCGCGCTCATCGAGCCCTCGGTGGGCAGCGCGTCGAGGTACTTCGCGGAGGCGTACTTCGCGGTCTTCAGCGCGTACTCGGCGGAGGTGCCGCCGATGACGACGGCCAGGTGGTACGGCGGGCAGGCCGCGGTGCCGATGAGCCGCAGCTTCTCCTCCAGGAACTGCATCATCCGCGTCGGGTTCAGCAGCGCCTTGGTCTCCTGGTAGAGGTAGGACTTGTTGGCCGAGCCGCCGCCCTTGGCCATGAAGAGGAACTTGTACGCGTCGGCGTGGCCGTCCGGATCCTCGGCGTACAGCTCCACCTGGGCGGGCAGGTTGCTGCCGGTGTTCCGCTCGTCCCACATGGTCAGCGGGGCGAGCTGGGAGTAGCGCAGGTTCAGCCGGGTGTACGCCTGGTAGACGCCGCGCGAGATCGCCTCCGCGTCGGTGCCGTCGGTGAGCACGTGCCGGCCGCGCTTGCCCATCACGATCGCGGTGCCGGTGTCCTGGCACATCGGCAGCACGCCGCCGGCCGCGATGTTGGCGTTACGCAGCAGGTCGAGCGCGACGAAGCGGTCGTTCGGCGAGGCCGCCGGATCGTCGATGATCGACCGGAGCTGAGCCAGGTGGGCCGGGCGCAGGAAGTGGGCGATGTCGTGCATCGCCTCCGCCGTCAGCGCGGTCAGCGCGCCCGGATCCACGGTGAGGAACCGGCGGCCTCCCGGGCCGTTGACGACGTCCACGCCCTCGTCGGTGACCAGGCGGTATTCGGTCTGGTCGGGACCGGTCGGCAGCAGGGGTGCGTACGAGAAGGCGGCGGCACTGCTCATGACCGAAAAGCCTAGGGCAGAGCTGTCGATCGGTGGCACCCGCAGGTGGGTCGTGGGACGACGCTCTCACCGCTGTCACTTGCCGCCGGCGCAGAGTTCGTTCTTCGGCCCGCAACTTCCCTGGTCGTTGGGCTGGCGCCCGCTGCCTGCCGGGTCCGGCGCCACCGGCGCGCCGTCCTGGTCCGGCCCCGGCGCCTCGCCCGTGCCGGCGCCCCAGCGGACGTACCCGATCTCCCGGCCCTCGCCGATGATCATGCCGTTCGGGCCGACCGCCAGCGCGTTCGCCGAGGTACGCAGCTCGGCCAGCATCCGGCCCTCCCGCGGCTCGACAGCGATCAGCCGGGACGGCTTCTCCTCGCTGATCACCGCCGCGTACGGGGTGAGCGCCGCACCGCTCTTGCCGCCCGCCGGCCGGGTCCAGCGGGTCCGGTCGGCTGACAGTTCCCGCCCGAGCAGCGAGCCCTTGTCGGCGCTGCGCACCACCGCGTAGCGGTCGTCCACTGCGAGCAGCTTCTCGCCGTCCGCGCCGACCTGGAGCAGCCGGCCGTCGTACCCGTCGAGCACCGCCTCACGGCCGTCCGGGGCGACCCCGATGATCACGTTGCGCCCGCCCTGCGGATCCTCCCGCTGCACGCAACCGGCGTAGTCGGCGGTGCGCAGGTTGATCCCGGTACGCCGCCACACCTGCTGGCCGGTGGCCGGGTCCACGGCGGTCACCGCGTAGTAGCAGCTCCCGTCGCGGGAGGTGGCCGCGATCCGCAGCAGCCGGCCGCCGACCACTGCCAGCCGTTCCTCCCGGCCGGGCTGGACGTTCTGGAGCACCCGGCCGGTGGCGGTGTCCACCACGTGCACCCGGCCGTCGACCGGGAAGCCGAGCAGCGGCGGCACGGACTCCGGCCCGGCCACCCCGCCGTCGATCCGGGTGGCGCCGAGCCGCCGGGTGCCGAGGAGTTCCGGGTTGTCGGCGAGCACGCCGCTGTGCACGCCGGGCAGGAACGCGCTCCACAGCGGAGCGGTGCCGCGCGGCTCCCAGGCGCGCAGCGTGCAGTCGGTGGCCTGCACGCAGTACGCGTCCAGCAGCAGGTTCCGGTAGGTCCAGACGGCGATCGCGCGGTCGTCGCGGCGGCGGGTCACGCCGCTGACCGGGTCGAGCACCTCGTACCCCTTGTCGAGCAGCCGGCCCACGGCGACGACCGACTCCCGGCCGCTGCCCGCGACCGCCGACCAGTCGGCCTTGCGCTCCCACAGCCGGCCGCCGTCGGCGAGGTTGCGCGCCTCGATGCGGGTGCGCTGCTCGACGATCACGGTGTCGCCGGCGATGGTGACGCTGCGCGGCGTGCCGCCGACGCGCTGCTGCCAGACCACGTCCGGCTCGGAGATCGGCTTGCTGCGGTCGACCCAGTCCCACAGCGCCGGGAACGGGTTCCAGACGCCTGTCGCGGCGAGGACGACCACGGTGACGAGCCCGAGCAGCAACCAGCCGCGTACCCCTAGGCCCTTCACACCGCACACGGTAGCGACGATCACCGGTCCCCCGGGCCGCGTGCGGGGCGTGTCGCGGCGCTTCTTGGGCGGTCCGGGGTGTTAATAAGGGGCCCTTCCACCTCCGGAGGCGTTAATAGGGGGCCCTTCCTTACCCGCGGGCGGCGGAGCGGACGAGCGGCAGCGTCCGGTACGGGATCTGCTCGGCCAGCGCGATGATGGTGGAGGCGCGCCGGATGCCCTCCGAGGCGACGATCTGGTCGATGACCCGCTGGAGGTCGGTGTTCGACCGGGCGACGATCCGGCAGAGCAGGTCGCTGGAGCCGGTGATGGTGTGCGCCTCCAGCACCTCGGGGATCGCGGCCAGGTGCGCGGTGACCTGGTCGTGGCCGTGCCGCTGGCTGATCTCCAGGGTGACGAAGCTGGTCACCCCGAAGCCGATCGCGGCGGGGGTGATGTCCGGCCCGAACCCGGTGACCACACCCCGGCCGACGAGCTTGTCGAGGCGGGCCTGCACCGTGCCGCGGGCCACGCCGAGCCGCCGGGAGCACTCCAGCACGCCGATCCGGGGCTCCTCCGCCAGCAGTTCGATCAAGCGGGCGTCCAGCTCGTCGAGCTGTACATCCTGACCAGTGTTCATGGTGTCCGACGGTACCGAATGCACAACCTGACCAGGAATATCACCAACTGTTGCCCAACTCACCGTGGCCCGTAGATCCTCGCCGGAAGAGCACATCCACGGCGGCCCACGAGGCCGGCCGGTACGCGAGGGAGGCCACCATGACCCAGGCGATCGACCGACCCCAGTCGACCGAGGAGGTCGACGTCGACGCTCTCGTCGGCGCAGTCGACCACGACATCACCCGCGACCCGTTCCCGGTCAAGGGCATGGACCACGTCCACTTCCTGGTGGGCAACGCCAAGCAGGCCGCGCACTACTACTCCACCGCGTTCGGCATGACCTGCGTGGCGTACCGGGGGCCGGAGCAGGGCTACCGGGACCACGCGCAGTACGTGCTGACCAGCGGGTCGGCCCGCTTCGTGCTGACCGGCGCGGTCCGCCCGGACGCCGACGGCGCCGAGCACGTGACGAAGCACAGCGACGGCGTCTCCGACATCGCGCTGGAGGTGCCGGACGTGGACGCCGCGTACGCGCACGCCGTGGCGCAGGGCGCGACCGGCCTGGTCGAGCCGCACGACGTCAGCGACGAGCACGGCACCGTGCGGATGGCGTCCATCGCCGCGTACGGCGACACCCGGCACAGCCTGGTCGACCGGTCCCGCTACACCGGCCCGTTCCTGCCCGGCTTCGTGGCCCGCGGACCGATCGTGGACCGGCAGCCGATGATCGACGCCGGCATCCAGCCGAAGCGGTTCTTCCAGGCGGTCGACCACGTGGTCGGCAACGTGGAGCTGGGCCGGATGGACGAGTGGGTCGAGTTCTACAAGCGCGTCATGGGCTTCTCGAACATGGCCGAGTTCATCGGCGACGACATCGCCACCGACTACTCGGCGCTGATGAGCAAGGTCGTCGCCAACGGCACCCGCAAGGTGAAGTTCCCGCTCAACGAGCCGGCCGTGGCCCGCAAGAAGTCGCAGATCGACGAGTACCTGGAGTTCTACCAGGGCCCCGGCGCCCAGCACATCGCGGTGGCCACCAACGACATCCTGGCCAGCGTGGACGCCATGCGCGCGGCGGGCGTGGAGTTCCTGGACACCCCGGACTCGTACTACGAGGATCCGGAGCTGCGCGCCCGCATCGGCGAGGTCCGGGTGCCGATCGAGGAGCTTCAGTCCCGCAAGATCCTGGTCGACCGGGACGAGGACGGCTACCTGCTCCAGATCTTCACCAAGCCGGTCCAGGACCGTCCCACCGTCTTCTTCGAGCTGATCGAGCGCCACGGCTCGCTCGGCTTCGGCAAGGGCAACTTCAAGGCCCTGTTCGAGGCGATCGAGCGCGAGCAGGAGAAGCGCGGGAACCTGTAACACTGTCCGCGTGACCCAGCCTCCTCCGTACCCGACGCCGCCACCCGCCGGACATCCACCCGCGGGCGGCGGCTTCGCGCCGCCCGGCGGACCGGCGGTGCCCGCGCAGCACATTCCCCCGGGGTACGCCGGCCCGCCCGGCTACCCGCCGCCCGGTCACCTCCCACCCGGGTACGCCCCGGCGCCCGTCCCGCCCCCGGTGGCGCCGAACGGGCAGCCGCTGGCGGGCTTCGGCGACCGGCTGCTCGCCTACCTGATCGACACCGCCGTCGCCACGGCGGTGGCGATGGCGCTGTTCGTGCCGGTCTTCTTCCTCGTCTTCTTCCGGATGATCGACGAGATGGAGCAGGCCGGCCCGGAGGGACCGGACCCGGCGACGTTCTGGACGGATGTCTTCCTGCCGCTGCTCGCCGCGGAACTCGGCGTCCTGCTGCTGATGCTCGCCTTCTACTGGGTCTACCACGTCGAGTACGCCCGCCGGACCGGGCAGACGCTCGGCAAGAAGGTGATGAAGCTACGGATCGTGCCGGTGCAGCCGGACGCCCCGCTGACCCGGGGCATGCTCGGCAAGCGCTGGGTCGTCGAGTTCGCCGGCGGGATGTTCGTGCCGTTCCTCAGCTACCTCGACGGTTTCTGGCAACTCTGGGACAAGCCCTGGCAGCAGTGCCTCCACGACAAGTTCGCCGGGACGGTCGTCGTTAAGGTTGGCCCGTGAGCGCGAGGAGTGAGCCGGGTCTGCGAGCCCCGCAGTCGCGAGCAAGGACGGCATCGTGAGTTTGGAACCCGGCTGGTACGTCGACCCCGCCGACACGGAGACCCGCAGGTGGTGGGACGGCGAGGGCTGGATCGGCGCGCCGATCCCGGTCGACGTCACCCCGCCCGACGGCCCGCCGCCCGCCGAGCCCGAGCCCGCGCCGGCCACCGCGACGCCCGCCGCCGACCAGCCGGTCTCCGGTCCCGGCCGCCCCGACGCGACCCCGACGTCCGGCACGCCCGGCGGGCCGGGCCCGTGGCCGGGTCAGCCGGGTCAGCCCGGCCAGGCCGGCCCGTGGCCGGGACAGCCGGGTCAACCGAACCCCTGGCCGGGCCAGCCGGGCCAGCCCGGACAGGCCGGGCCGGGTATGCAGGGACCGCCGCCGGGCTGGCCGTACCCGCACTGGCCGGGCGCACAGCCGATCCCGCGCCCGCACGGACTGCCGCTGGCGTCGTACGGCGCCCGGCTGGTCGCGCGCCTGATCGACCTGGGCATCGTGTTCCTGCTCAACGCCGTGGTCAACGGCTGGTTCGTCTGGCGCTACGTCGAGGCCGTCTCCCCGTACCTGCGTGAATCGGTGCGCCGGGCGCTCAACGGCGACACGTCCACCGAGGGGCTGCCCCAGATCGACGACCAGGCCGGCGGCCTCCAGATCGCCATCCTGGTGATCGCCACCGCGCTCTGGTACGCGTACGAGGTGCCGTCGATGGCGGCGCGCGGTCAGACCTTCGGCAAGCGGCTGATGGGCGTACGCGCGCTGCCGGTCGAGGCGGACCAGCCGCTCGGCTTCGGCCGGGCCACCCGGCGCTGGAGCACGCTCGGCCTGCCGACCCTGCTCTGGTACTGCTGCGGACTGGGCCTGCTGCTCCAGCTCATCGACGCGATCTCGCCCCTGTTCGACCACCCGCTGCGCCAGGCCCTGCACGACAAGCGGGCGCAGACGGTGGTGGTCCAGCTCCCCCGCAAGCGTGACACCAGTACCGCCCCGCCCGAGAGCGCCGACACCCCGGGAGACACCCCATGACCGAGACCGGACGCCACCAGCCTGCGCTGCGGCTCACCCGCGCCGACCTGGACGCGCTGCCCAACTACGTGCCCGGCCGCAGCCCGGCCGACCTGGCCCGGGAGCTGGGCCTGGCCGAGGCGATCAAGCTGGCGAGCAACGAGGTGCCGTACGGCCCGCTGCCGGGCGTGGTGGAGGCGGTCGCCGAGGCGGTCGCCGGTTCGCACCGCTACCCGGACATAGGCGTGGTGGCGCTGCGTCAGGCGCTCGCCGAGCGGTACGGCGTGGACGCCGACCGGATCGCCACCGGCTGCGGTTCGGTGGCGCTGGCCGAGCACCTGGTACGCGCCACCTGCCTGCCCGGTGACGAGCTGCTCTACTCGTGGCGCTCCTTCGAGGCGTACCCGATCATCGCGGCGACCAGCGGCGCGACGAGCGTGCGGGTGCCGAACGACGCCGGCCACGGGCACGACCTTTCCGCGATGGCGGCGGCGGTGACCGACCGGACCCGGATGGTCCTGGTCTGCAACCCGAACAACCCCACCGGTACGGCGGTACGCCGGGCCGAGCTGGACCGCTTCCTCGACGCGATGCCGGACGACGTGCTCGTGGTGATCGACGAGGCGTACCGGGAGTTCGTCACCGACCCGGAGGTGCCGGACGGCCTGACCTACCTGGACCGGCCGAACGTGGCGGTGCTGCGCACGCTGTCCAAGGCGTGGGGCCTGGCCGGCCTGCGGATCGGCTGGCTGGTCGCGGCGCCGGAGGTGGCCGCCGCCGTGCGCAAGGTGGTCACCCCGTTCTCCACCAGCATGGCCGCCCAGGCCGGCGCGCTCGCCGCGCTGGCCCAGGCCGACGAGATGGAGCGGCGCTGCGCGCTGGTCGTGGCCGAGCGGGACCGGGTCACCGAGGCGCTGCGCAAGTTCGTGCCGGACGTGCCGGACAGCCAGGCCAACTTCGTCTGGCTGCCGCTGGGCGAGCGGGCGGTGGAGTTCGGCCGGGCGTGCGAGGCGCGCGGCGTGATCGTCCGGCCGTTCCCGGGCGACGGCGTCCGGGTCACCATCGGCACCCCGGCCGAGAACGACGCGTTCCTGGCCGCCGCCGAGGCCGCGCTGGCCTGACCGGGCACGCCCGGCGCCGGTCCGTCAACCCCCTACGGACCGGCGCCGGGCATCTTCGTCCGACCGATCAGACAAGAGAACTATAGGTGCTTTTGTCCTTTTTGTGACTTGACCCGCCGGATCAGGTCACGGCGAACAGCACCGGTTCCGCCATCAGGAAGTAGCCCTGGTCGTCGTCCTCCGGAGCGGCACTCTCCCGCAGCCGTTCCACCGCGACGTAGCCGTCCACCGCGTACGCCCGGCCCGGCCGCCAGCCGATCCCGTCCCGTCCCAGGTCGAGCACGAAACTGGACCGGGTCGTACCGGTGAGCGGGTCGACGGTGACCAGTTCCCGCCGATCGGTCAGCAGGTGCACCCGCCCCGGCTCGGTCGCGAGCACCCGGGCCGGATGGATGTCCGCCCGGCGCCACAGCTCCTCGCCGGTACGCGCCGAGCGCCCGACCACCACCGGGCCGGACGTGTCCACCGCCCGCTCGCCGTCCAGCACCGTGTCGGGGTGATCCAGGCCCGGCGCGGCGGCCGGCTCGCCCGGGTCGGTCACCAGCCAGCCCCGGCTTCCCGAGCCGTCCGGCCCGGCGGTACGCAGCCCGCGACAGCCGGAGTGCCCCTGCGGGCAGCCCACCGGCGTGACGACGAGCTGCTCCGGCGCGTCCGGCGGCCGCCAGCGGGTCCGCACCACACCGGTCGCCGCGTCCCGCAGCTCGACCGCGGCCGGACCGTCGCAGCGGTCCACGCCGACCAGCTCACCGCTGGCGGTCGTACCCACGTCGGTCCGGCAGTCCCGGCCCACGTCCGCGCGCCAGAGCCTTCGGCCGTCGGCGAGGTCGTACCCGCCGAGCCCGCCCGGACCCGCCGCGAGCAGCACGGTCCGCCCGTCGGCAGTGCGCGTCAGGTGCAGTCCGGCCGGATCCCAGACCGTGGCGGCGAAGGTGCGTCGCGGTTCCGGCACCGATCCCGGCTGCGGGCCGTCGGCCCGCCAGGCCACCCGGCCGGTACGCGCGTCGAGCGCCACCAGCTTCCCGTCGGACCAGCGGCTGACCACTGTGGTCCCCTCGGCGAGCACTCCGACCAGCGACGCCGGCCAGCGACGGAAGGACCAGAACGGGGTGACCCGGTGCCGCCCGGTGACCGGCTGGTCCGCGTACACCTGACGGGTGCCCGCGTAGACACGGAGCCGGCCGTCCACGACCAGCGGCGCCACCGGCAGCCGCGCGAGCACCCCGGCGGTCGGCGCGGGCGCCGCCGGGTACGGCTTCCGGGCTGCGGTGTCGACCTCGGCGGGCGCCAGCACCCGGACGACCACGGCGACCGACGCCGCGACGGCGAGCACCGCCACCAGCGCCACCACGGCCCGCCGCCTCGCGGCCTTCGCCATCCGTCACCTCCGCCCCGGCACCCTACCGGCCGCGTGCGGGCCGGGTACGGGGAGCGGCCGGGTCGGCTCAGGCGGCCTCGGTGGATCGGGCGGGACCGGCGGCCAGCGCCAGGTCGGCCAGGTCACGCCGGAGCGCGCCCTCGACCGCGCGGGCGGCCAGGCCGCCGAGGATCAGGGCCAGCACCCGCCCGTACGCCCGGGTCGGCACCGCCTCCTGCTCGACCGTGACCTCGGTGCAGCCGCGCCGCCGACGCTCGACCGTGCGCAGCGTCCAGGTGATCCGGTAGTCCGCGCCGGCGCCGCGCGACCCGAGCACCAGGCGGCCGGGCGCGACCGCCTCGATCACCTCGAACTCCTCCGGTTCGGTGCCGCCGTCCGGCCGGACGCGGGTCTCCCGCCACGCCGTGCCCGGTCCGAACCCGCCGGTGCCGAGAACCTCGACCGCGTCCACCGCCGAGAGCCAGTCGGCGCGGGCCGGGAGGTCGGTGAGCAGCCGCCACAGGTCGGCGTGCTGCGCTTCGATGAATGCGGAAACCGTCACCGTCGACATGGCACCTCCCGTGTCGTACACGGTACGGGCCGTGACCGGAAACGGGGAGCCTCCCGGTGACATTTCCATCACCGGTGCCCCGGCCGGGGCACCGGTGCGAGCGGTCAGCCTCCGAACGCGCCGCCCCGCAGCGCGGTGACGAACGCGGCCCAGCCCGGCGGGCTCACCGCGAGCGCCGGACCGTCCGGGTCCTTCGAGTCGCGTACGCCCACCACGCCGTGCGCGGCGACCACGTTCGTCGCCACCTCGACGCAGAGACCCTGATCGTTCGAGCGGCTGCTGGTGCGCCAGACGGCACCGGTCAACTCGGTCATGCTCGGTCCTTCCTGTTTCGGCTTCCGCGGGTACGCCCCCGAACCGGCACCACCGGCGGCTCCGGTTCGACCGGGAGCCGCCGTCCGGGGCGTACGTGATCCGGAGCGATCAACGCCGAAGGAAGCGGCCCCGGTCGCACATCGGGTGCGACCAGGGCCGGTTCGAGAAGGTCGGATGTCAGCGGGCCGGGAGGATCGTCCCGGTGACCTCGCCCAACGCGACACTGGTGCCGTCCGGGCCGGGTGCGGTGGCGGTGATCGTCACCGTGTCGCCGTCCTCCAGGAACGTCCGCTCGCTGCCGTCGGCGAACTTGACCGGCTCGGACCCGCCCCAGGTCAGCTCCAGGAACGAGCCGACCTGACCGCGCTCCGGGCCGGAGACGGTACCGGAGGCGTAGAGGTCGCCGGTACGCAGCGACGCGCCGTTGACGGTGAGGTGCGCGAGCTGCTGGGCCGGGGTCCAGTACATGCCGGCGAACGGCGGCTCGGTGACCCGCTCGCCGTTCCACTCGACCGACAGCCTCAGGTCCAGCCCGAGGTGCGGGGTGTCGCGCAGGTAGTCCTGCACCGGCGGGTCCTGGTCCGGCGCGGGCACGAACGCGCCGGCCAGCGCCTCCAGCGGAGTCACCCACGCCGAGACGGAGGTGGCGAACGACTTGCCGAGGAACGGTCCGAGCGGCTGGTACTCCCACGCCTGGATGTCCCGGGCCGACCAGTCGTTGACGAGCACCACGCCGAAGACGTGGTCGGCGAAGTCGGCCACCGGCACCCGCTCGCCGAGCCGGCTCGGCACGCCCACCACGAAGCCCACCTCGGCCTCGATGTCCAGCCGGACCGAGGCGCCGGTGGTCGGGCCCTGCGCGCTGGCCCGCTGCCCGGTCGGGCGGATCACCGGCGTGCCGGAGACGACCACGGTGCCGGCCCGGCCGTGGTAGCCGATCGGCACGTGCTTCCAGTTCGGCAGCAGCGGCGGCTGGCCGGGCCGGAAGATCTGCCCGACGTTCGAGGCGTGGTGCTCGGAGGAGTAGAAGTCGACGTAGTCGGCCACCTCGAACGGCAGCGCCATCTCGACCTCGCGCAGCGGCACCAGCAACGGCTCGACCGCCGCCCGGTGCTCCGGCTCGGTGAGCAGCTCGACGATCCGCTGGCGGACCGCCGTCCACTGCGGGCGGCCGAGCGCCATGAAGGCGTTGAGCGCCGGCTCACCCAGCGCGCCGCCGGCCAGCACCAGACCGGCGGCCTCCGCGCCGGCGAGGTCCAGCGCGAAGTCACCGATGCGGACGCCGACGCGCGGCTCGCCCTCGCCGTGCCGGAACACGCCGTACGGCAGGTTCGTCACCCCGTACGGCGACCCGGCCGCACCCGGTACCCAGGTCATGCCTCGTAGCCTCCGTTCACCAGCCCCAGCCGGATCAAATCAGTCAGTGGTTCGGAGATGCTGCACGAGCCGTACCCGATCCAGAGCGGGCGCTCGGCGTCGCGGTGCGCCCGGGCCGGCTCGACCACGCGTACCGGGTCGGTGGCGGCGAGCAGCTCGGCCACGGCGTCCACCTCGGCGCCCCCGACGGCGGCGATCGTGGCGCCCAGCACGTTGACGAACCCGTGGTGGTTGAAGCCGGTCTCCGGGTCGCGGTGCCGGATCGCGTGGTGCAGCCCGGCGGTGAGCTTGAACGGCAGCTTACGGTCCCGGCACGCGCAGATCACCGCGGCCAGCTCGACCGGGGTGGGGAACAGCTCGGCGGCGAGCCCGCCGGTACGGAACTTGGCCGCCACCGGCAGCCCGCCGGCGCGCGCCTCGGCGAGCGTGTCGAGCGCGCCCATCAGCCCGAAGGTCAGCGGGATCTCGGCGTACACGGCGGTGCCGTCGAGCCGGCCGGCGAACGTCATCAGCTCGGACAGGCCGGGTTGCGGATCCTCGCCGCGCTTGGCGACCGGCGCCTCGATCTGCCGGGCGGTCACCCCGTCCGGCGCGAGCGCGTCCAGCGCCTGGGGCAACTGGTCCAGGCCGGTGTCGCCGATCAGCCCGATCACCAGGCCCTCGGCCGGGTCCACCAGGCCGCTCAGCGACCCGCGCTGGATCTCCGAGGCGGGCAGCAGCAGCGGGCCGACCATGTCGGCGTACCAGGCGGCGCGGTGGGTGCGGTGCGCGGTCACCGCGTCGGGCAGCGCGGCGTTGCCGGGCGGGAAGACCGCGGCGTCGTCCACCAGGCCGGAGAGGAGGCGGGGCACCTGCGTTGACACGAGACAAGAATGTACGGGACGCTACGAGGAACGGACAACAGCGTCCGATTATCGGACGCCACCGGCCGGAGAACGGGACATATCGGGAGGCGAGATGCCGTACTACCGCAGCGTCGGCGACGTGCCGCGCAAGCGCCACACCCAGTTCCGCCAGCCCGACGGCACGCTCTACGCGGAGGAGCTGGTCGGCCAGGAGGGCTTCTCCTCCGACTCGTCGCTGCTCTACCACCGGCACGCGCCGACCGCGATCCTCGCCGCCGAGGAGTACGCCCCGCCCACCGTCACCCGCGTGCCGAACCTGCCGCTCAAGCCGCGCCACCTGCGCACGCACAAGCTCGACGGCACCGGCGCGGACCCGGTGCTCGGCCGGCAGTACCTGCTCGCCAACGACGACGTACGCATCGCGTACGTGCTCGCCGATCGGCCGTCGCCGCTGTTCCGCGACGCCACCGGCGACCACTGCCTCTACCTGGAGGCCGGGTCGATGCGGGTCGAGTCGCCGTTCGGCGTGCTCGACGCGGTGGCCGGCGACTACGTCGTCATCCCCACCTCGACCATCCACCGCCTGGTCCCCACCGGCGACGAGCCGACCCGGCTGCTCGCCGTCGAGGCCGCCGGCCACATCGGCCCGCCCAAGCGCTACCTCTCCGTACGCGGGCAGTTCCTGGAGCACGCGCCCTACTGCGAGCGCGACGTCCGGGGACCGGACACCCCGCTGCTGGTCGACGGCGAGGAGGTGGAGGTGCTGGTCAAGCACCGGCGCGGATGGACGAGGTACGTCTACGCCAACCACCCGTTCGACGTGGTCGGCTGGGACGGGCACATGTACCCGTGGGCGTTCTCCATCCACGACTTCGAGCCGATCACCGGGCGGATCCACCAGCCACCGCCGGTCCACCAGACGTTCCAGGGCCCGAACTTCGTGATCTGCTCGTTCGTGCCGCGCAAGGTGGACTACCACCCGGCCGCCATCCCGGTGCCGTACAACCACCACAACGTCGACTCCGACGAGATGCTGTTCTACACCGGCGGCAACTACGAGGCCCGGCGCGGCTCCGGCATCGAGCAGGGCTCGATCTCGCTGCACCCGTCCGGCTTCACCCACGGCCCGCAGCCGGGCGCGGCCGAGCGCTCGATCGGGGCGGAGTTCTTCGACGAGCTGGCCGTCATGGTGGACACGTTCCGCCCGCTCGACCTCTGCGACGCGGCCGCCGCCTGCGAGGACGACGGCTACGCCTGGACCTGGGCGCGCAAGCCCTGACGTACGCGAGAAAGGGCCGCGCCCGGCACGGACGCGGCCCCTTCGCACGCGGTCGTCAGAACGTGGACGCGTCGATGACGAAGCGGTAGCGCACGTCGGAGGCGAGCACCCGCTCGTACGCCTCGTTGATCTTCTCGGCCGGAATCACCTCGATCTCGGCGCCCAGCCCGTGCTCGGCGCAGAAGTCGAGCATCTCCTGGGTCTCCGCGATGCCACCGATGTTCGAGCCGGCGAACGACCGCCGGGCCGGGATCAGCGAGAACGCGTGCACCGACAGCGGCTTCTCCGGCGCGCCCACGTTGACGAGCGTCCCGTCCACCGCCAGCAGCCGCAAGTACGCGTCCATGTCGAGAGTCGCGCTCACCGTGTTGATGATCAGGTCGAACGAGCCGGCCAGCGTGGTGAACGTGTCCTCGTCGGAGGTCGCGTAGTAGTGGTCGGCGCCGAGCCGCAGCCCGTCCTCCCGCTTCTTCAGCGACTGGGACAGCACTGTCACCTCGGCGCCCATCGCGTGGGCCAGCTTCACGGCCATGTGGCCGAGACCGCCCATGCCGATTACCGCCACCCGGCGGCCCGGCCCGGCGTTCCAGTGCCGCAGCGGCGAGTACGTGGTGATGCCGGCGCAGAGCAGCGGCGCGGCGGCGTCCAGCTCGATGCCGTCCGGGATGCGCAGCACGAAGTCCTCGGTGACCACGATGGCCTGCGAGTAGCCGCCCTGGGTCGGCCGGCCGTCCCGGCCCACCCCGCCGTACGTGCCGGTGCTGCCCTTCAGGCAGTACTGCTCCAGCCCTCTGCGGCAGTTGTCGCACTCCCGGCAGGAGTCGACCAGGCAGCCGACGCCGACCCGGTCGCCGACGGCGAACTTCGTGACCGCGGAGCCGACCTCCCGCACCACGCCCGCGATCTCGTGACCCACCACGATCGGGTACCGGGTCGGGCCCCACTCGCTGCGCGCGGTGTGGATGTCGGAGTGGCAGATGCCGGAGAACTTGATGTCGATGAGAACGTCGTCCGGTCCGAGATCCCGCCGCTCGATCGTTGTCGGGGTGAGCGGTTCGGTCGCGGACGTCGCCGCGTAGGCGTTGACGGTGAGCACTGGTTCCCGCTTCCTTCAGCCGGTGTTTCCGGTCCTCCTACCCTCTCACCGGCGAGCGAACGCGGTGAATCCGGCCACCACCGACGCGGTGATCGCCCCGACCAGCGGCCACGGGCCGCCGACCAACGCGTACACGAGCAGCAGCACCACCGCGGCGGCGGCCGCGTAGACCGGCACGACCAGGCCGCGAGACATCGCCTCCCGCAGGCCGGGCCGCCACGTCGCCGGGCGCCGCAGCAGCACCGCCACCCCGGCCACCGCCAGCACCGCGAACAGCCGGGACGCGCCCGGCGAGGCCGGGGCCAGGGCGGCGACCAGCACGCTCGCGAACAGGGAGAATCCGGCCACCGACAGCAGGAGGCGCCGGACACCGGCGTCCACGGTCCGCGCCGGGTCGGGGCGCGCCACCGGCAGGTCGGCCATCGCGGTCAGGTGCTCCAGCGTCTCGGCGTACCGGCGTCGTTCCAGCCGGGCCACGCCCACGTCCTGCCCCGCCTCGCCCAGCTCCGGGTCCAGCCGCAGCGCCTCCCGGTAGGCCCGCTCGGCCAGGTCGAACAGTTGCAGCCGCACCGCGACCAGGCCGAGCACCAGGTGCGCCTCCGGCTCGTCCGGCGACAGCTCCACCCCGCGCCACGCCGCGTCCAGCGCCGCCTGCCCGTTGCGCGACGCGGAGAGCAGGGCGGCGGCACTGCGCTGCGCGTACGCGTCACCCGGCGCACGCGCCAGGATCTCGTCGGCGGTGGCGGCGGCGGCCTTCCAGCGTTCGAGGTCGAGCAGCGCGAACCCGCGCGCCACGAGCGCCGGTACGACCTCCCCGGCGGCGGGCGCCTCTTGGGCAGGCGTCTCGTCGGCAGCGGCCCCGGCAGCAGGCGGCACGGCGCCAGGCATGTCGCGGGTAGACGTCTCTGCGGCGGGCGGCTCAGAGGCGGCCGGCTCACGGGCGGACGTGCCACCGGCGGCGACCACCGCGGTATCGGCGGCGGCGAGCGCCTCGGCCGGGCGGTCGGCGGCCAGGTGCATCCGGGCCAGCATGGTCAACGCGGGTACGTGCCCGGGCTCGGCCGCGAGCAGCGCGGTGAGTTCGCCGATCCCCTCGTCGTAGCGCCCCAGCTCGGCGAGCAGGTGGGCGCGTTGCAGGTAGCCGTCGGCGGCGGACTGGTCGGGAGCGGCGTCACTCGGCATCCCGGCGAGCGTATCCGCCCGGCCCCACCGCGCGCCGAGGGTGCCCGGCGTCAGGCACTCCGGCAGGACGCGCCCGCCCGGCCGCCGCACGTCCCCAGACTGCACCACCGGCGCAGGCCGCTCTCGTCCAGGAACAACCACCCGCACCGCCGGTCCGGGCAGACCCGCACCGTGAACCGGGCCGGATCGGCGAGCAACTGCGCGCCGCTGAACGCGGCGGCGTGTACCGGCAGCCGCAGCCCGGCCGCCAGGTCCGGCCACCAGCGGCCGCGTCCGTCGGCCTCACGCCGGAAGACGAGCGTACGGGCGGCGGCCTCGGCGGCCCGCGCGACCGTCTCGAAGGCCGGGCCGTCGTCCGGGTCGACCAGGCCGGCGTAGAGCGCGGCGCGGAGCGTACGGGCCTCGCCGAGCACCGCCTCCGCCGCCGCCGGGTCACGGCGGGCGAGGTGCAGCAGGCGGTTCGTCGAGACCTCGTCCACCAGCCCGACGTGACCGGCCCAGACGGCAAGGGTCCGGTAGCCGCGCAGCCACTCGGCGCCGGGCAACGGAGGCTCGTGCCCCCAGCCGGCGAACGTGTTGCAGAAGTCCAGGGCCGGGTGGCCGCCCACGCTCCACGGCAGGCTCTCCTCGCCGACCCGGATCTCGTGCATCGGCCGGCCGGCCCGGTCCAGCCGGTCGTCGCCCGCGAACACCCGCCGCTGCACCTCCCGGAGCCGGGGCCCCGGCTCGACACCGAAGTCGGCCACGAGCAGTTCCCGGGTGGCGCGGTAGAGGCGCAGCGCGTCGGCCCGCCGGGCACCCCGGTACAGGGCGGTCATCAGGACCGCCACGAGGTGTTCCCGGGTCGGATGCCGGGCGGCCAGCGGCATCAGTTCGGCGATCGCCCGCGCGTGCTGCCCCAGCGCGAGCTGCGCCTCGGCCCGCAGTTCCACGGCGACCAGGCGCAGCTCCTCGACCGTGCCGTGCAGCCGGTCCCGCAACTCGTCGTCCGCCGCGTCGGCGAGCAACGGCCCGCGCCAGAGGGCGAGCCCTCGGTCGAGCGAGCGCACCCGCTCGGCGGGATCGGCGGCTCTCCCGGCCGCCCGGACCAGGTCGGCGAACTCGTCGACGTCGACCCGGTGCCCGTCCTCCTCGACCACGTAGCCCTCGCCCCGGGTGCTGATCCGCACCCCGTACGGGTTGAGCGAGCCCCGCAGCCGCCCGATGTACGTCTGCACCGCGCTCCGGGCCGTGGCCGGTGGCCGACCGTGCCAGAGCAGGTCGATGAGGCGGTCGGTCGGCACCACCCGGCCCACGTCGAGCAGCAGCACCCCGAGCAGGCAACGCTCCTGGCGCCGGCTGCCGACCTCGACCGGCCGGCCGTCGTGGCGGGCCTCGAACGGCCCGAGCAGGCGGAACTCCATACCGAACAGGACGATCCGGCCCCGGCCGGGGGTTGTCGCCCGGCGGTGATCGCGTGGTGAGGAGCCCGGCCGGCCGGGTCCGCCCGCTCGACGGCTGCCGCTCGGCGCGGTGAGCCGGTGGTGATCCGGCCCGGTGATGCTCGCCGTCCGGACCAGCGACGGATGGAGTGGAACATGCGGTTCAGGATGAGTATCGCGGTGGCGAGCGTCGTGGCGGCGGCGGTCGCGGCCCTGCCCGGCTCGGCCTCCGCCGCGCCGGAGCGGCATCCCGCCCCGGGCGCCTGGGAGCCGGCGCCGCAGGCGCCGTTCGAGATGCCCGCCGGTGCGCGATGCGAGTTCGCGGTACGGGTCGAGCCGATCGTGGACGAGGTGCGGAAGCTGACGATCGAGACCTACCCGGACGGCGCTCCGAAGCGGGAGTTGTTCACCGGCGCTCTGCTCAACCGGGTGACGAACCTGGAGACCGGTGCCACGTCCACGGCGGACGCGAGCGGCACCGCCCTCGTCGTCTACCGCACCGACGGCTCGATGACTTGGTACGTGACCGGGCCGGTGCTGCTCGGTTTCCGGGAGAACGCCGGCACGCTGCCGAAGGGGCTGTGGATCGTCGACGGTCAGTTCCGGGTGGAGTTCTCCCCCACCTTCGAGAAGACGATCACGATGCTCCACGGTACGACTCACGACGTCTGCACCGACGTCGACTGATCCGCCGGACGCGGTGACCGGCGTCCCCGGTCACCGCGTCAGCCGGCCGGCGCCTCGTAGACCAGGGCCACCGCGATACCGGCCAGTCCCTCACCGCGCCCGGTGAAGCCCAGGCCGTCGGTGGTGGCCGCGGAGACGGTCACCGGCGCGCCGACCGCCTCGGAGAGCACCCGCTGCGCCTCCTCCCGGCGCGGCCCGATCTTGGGGCGGTTGCCGACGACCTGCACCGACACGTTGCCGATCTGGAAGCCCGCCGCCCGTACCCGGCGCGCGCTCTCGGTCAGCAGCGCCACCCCGGACGCGCCCGCCCACTCGGGCTGGTCCACCCCGAAGTTCGCGCCCAGGTCACCGAGGCCGGCGGCGGAGAGCAGGGCGTTGCAGGCGGCGTGCGCCGCCACATCGGCGTCGGAATGACCGGCCAGGCCGTCCTGGTCCGGCCAGTGCAGGCCCGCGACCCAGCAGGGCCGCCCGGCCGCGAACGCGTGCACGTCGGTGCCGACAGCCACCCGAGGAACGATCATGACCAGAGGGTACGCGTCGCGCCTTGACGGCGGCCCGGGCTGTGGTTAGCTTTGGTTGTTGTACGCCCCAGTGTCGCCTCTGCCTCGTGCAAGCGCCTGGGGCTCTTTCTTTGCCGTCGGCGCGGCGGACGATCTCGCGCGCTCGTCACGCTTAGCATCCATCCCGTGACGCAGCACCCCCATGCTCGAACGGTGCACCACTGGATCTCGCCCGGCAGGTTCCACCCCTATCTGGCTGCCGCCGGTGGCGACGAAAGCAAAGCCTGCGAGTTGTACGAGTGGAGCGTCGCGCTGACAGGCGCGTCGTTCGAGGCGTTTCACTACGTCGAGGTCGTCACCCGCAACGCGATTGATCGGGAGATGAGAGCGCACCTCAACGAGCTGGACTGCGGCATCCCGTGGTTCCTCCTCGAGGTCAGCGGTAAGCGCCACGTGCAGGACGGGATCGACCGGAACGTCGCCGAGGTCCGCGCGCGCTTGCGTCGAGACCATTCCCGGAAAGAAACCCGCGACCAAATCATCGCGGGCTTGAGTTTCGGCTTCTGGGTCTCGATGTTGGGCTCGGAGCACGAGCAACTGTGGCGGGACGCCCTGCACCTTGCCTTCCCATACTCGTCCGGCAAGCGCCACGACGTCGCCAGCGCGATGAACGCTCTCCGGGTGTTCCGCAACCGGCTCGCCCATCATGATTCGCTCCTCGCCACCGACGTGCCGTTCCGCCTCAGTCAGATGATCGACGTCGTCGGGTGGGCCGACCCGGATGCCGCCCGCTGGCTCAGGAAGATCGAGCGGGTGACCGACGTACACCGACTGCGCCCAGCCGCCCGCAACGACACGGTCGTGGTCCCCGCCAAGAATGCATGGGGGCTCTACCAGTCGGCGCGCGCGTACGTCTGTCAGGCGGGCAGGTCATTTCAATCTGTGGATCATCTGGCCTTCTACTCGCAGCGCCAGATCCTTCCGGAGGTGCCCAAGATCCTCTTTCGGCTCGACAACGTCGATTGGACGGTCGGCGAGGTGAACCGGCTCCGAGCGACGGGCGAACGGCGCGACGCACTCCTCGCCGACATCATCGAGGTCAGCCGGAAGCACGGGTGGACCGAGGGGCGTTATCAGGTGTTCGGACTTACGGCGCCGGGATCGGCCGGCCACCTGACGCTGCCGACGCCGATCCCGCACCACGGCCGAGGCAGGGGTAGTGCCTTCACACAAGGCCAGCGGTATGTCGTCCGAGACCGCCTCCGCCGGGCCAGATCCACCGCCGACCTGTGAGGCGGCGCGTCAGGCGCCTGTGGTCAGGAGGTGTTCGGCGAGGGCCAGGTCGAACGGGCGGGTGATCTTCAGGGCCATCTCCGAGCCGGGTACGCAGGTCACCGCACCCCCCTGCTTCTCGACCAGCCCGGCGTCGTCGGTCAGCGCGTCACCCGCCGACCGGTGGGCGGCGACCAGCACCGACCGGCGGAAGCCCTGCGGCGTCTGCACCGCGCGCAGCGCTGACCTGTCGACGGTGCCGAGCACCCGCTCGGTCGCGTCGACCTCCTTGATCGTGTCGACCACCGGCAGCACCGGGATCACCGCGTCGTGCCCGTCGCGGACCGCCGCGGCCACCGACTCGACCAGGTGGGGCGGGGTGAGCGCGCGGGCCGCGTCGTGCACCAGGACGATCTCCGGGCCGGCTGGCACTGCCGCGAGAGCCGCCGCCACCGACTCCTGGCGTTCGGCGCCACCGGGCACCACGGTCACCGGGGCCACGGGGGCGAGCATCGCGCGTACCGCCTCGACCTCGGTCGCCGGCGCGGCCACCACGATCGTGTGCACGGAGGGGGCGGCGGCGATCCGGCGGACCGCGTGCACCAGCAGCGGCTCGCCGGCGAGCAACCGGAGTGCCTTCGGGGCGCCGGGTCCGAGGCGTACCCCGGCACCGGCCGCAGGAACGAGGACCGCGACGTCACCGCGCGGATTGAGCTGCGCGGTCACGTCGCGGTCCTCGGATTCGTTCGCTGCGGGGTGGGTAGAGGCAGAGGCGTGGATCAGGCCTCCGTCAGCACCTTGTCGAGCAGCGTCTCGGCCTCGTCCTTGGTGCTCTTCTCCGCCAGCGCGACCTCGCCGACGAGGATGTCACGAGCCTTGGCGAGCATCCGCTTCTCGCCCGCCGACAGGCCCCGCTCCCGCTCCCGGCGCCACAGGTCGCGGACGACCTCGGCCACCTTCAGCGGGTTACCGGAGGCCAGCTTCTCCAGATTCGCCTTGTAACGCCGCGACCAGTTGGTCGGCTCCTCGGTGTGCGGTGCACGGAGCACGTCGAAGACCTTGCCCAGGCCCTCTTCGCCGACCACTTCGCGCACACCCACGATCTCGGCGTTCTCGGCGGGCACCCGGACCGTCAGGTCACCCTGTGCGACCCTCAGGACGAGGTATTCCCTGGGCTCGCCCTTGATGACCCGAGTCTCGATTGCCTCGATGAGTGCGGCCCCGTGGTGGGGGTAAACAACGGTCTCGCCGACACTGAAAACCATAGGTTCGAAACCCCTTTCGCTGTGTCTAGGGTAACACGCTCAGGCACCGATGTCTCACCGCTGTCCTGACCGTTGGCGCAGCTCAGGGGCCCTGTGAGAGGTATTTCTTCGGCTTGACAGGCGGTCAAACCGATGCTTTCGACACGCTCCGTGAAGAACACGTGACAACCCGGTAAGGGGTGACGGGAGCGTCCAGATCTAGGGCTATGCGCTCCTTCCATGGTAGCTCCGCAAGTCCGTCCGCGCCCAGGTGTGGCGTTACGGCGGCCGGTGCGGGACGCTGGTGAGGGACGCGACGTCCGCTCACCGAGACGTTCCTGGGGGTCCGATGGGCGTGCCTGACGCTGACGGCCAGGGGCCGCCGGACGGGCTGCCCGGCCTGCCCCCGGAGTGGGGCCGGGTGGTCGTCCCGGACGACGCCTCGGCGCTCGCCGACGAGGCCCGGCAGGTCCGCCGGGAGCTGCGCCGCGTGCGGCCGGGCCCCGGCCGGCGTGCCGGTCCGGCCCGCCTCGGGCTGCCGGTGCTGATCCTGCTCGTGTCGGTGCTGGTCACGCTCGCCGGACTGGCCGCCGTCACCTGGCCGCGTACCACCCGGTCCGGCGTGCCGACGGTGCTCCCCCGCTCCACCACCGCGCCGCAACCGGTCGGGCCGCTGCCCGCGCTGGACCTGGTCGGCGCGGACGACACGCCGGTACCGCTGCGCAGCCTGCTGCCCGCCATGATCATCCTGGTCGACGCCTGTGCCTGCGCCGAACAGGTCGGCACGGCGGCGCGCGCCGCACCGCCCGGCGTCACGGTGGTCACCGTGACCGAGGGCCGCAGCGCCGGACCCGCGAGCGTCCCCGGGGTACGCCCGCTCGGCGACCCGGCCGGCGGCCTGCGCTCCTACCTGCACCTGTCGCCCCACCCCGGCACCGCCGTGGCGCTGCTCGTGGACCGGCAGGGCTCGCTGGTCCGGGTGGTGCCGGAACTGGGCCCGCTGTCGGACTACGGCGCCGACCTGGCCCGGCTGCGCGGCTGAGACCCTCGCCCGGCGGTGCCGGGCAGCGCGGCTGAGCCGCAGGCGGGGACAGCCCCGCAGCGGTCAGTAGAGCGCTTCGAGCCGGGCGTTCAGCTCGGCCCGGCCCCGTACGCCGGTGAACCGCACCAGCACCGGCACGCCGGTGCCGCCCAGCAAGGGCAGCTCCAGCCGCCCGCCGCACCGCAGCACCCGCTGCGCGTCGCCCGTCCCGGCGCCGGACAGCTGCACGGCGATCGACCCGTCGCCCGAACAGCTCACCGACAGCCGGTAGTCGTCGCCCCGCGAGGGACTCACCTGCCGTACGACAGGCGGCGCGCCCGGCGTCAGGTCGGACGTCTCCCGCCACACCACGTGCGACACCTGGAGCACACGCGCCGTGCCGTCCCGCTCCACCCGCATCATCACCGACCGGTCCGGCTCGGTGGCCGGCGCACGGCGCGCCCTGAGCGTCGGATCGCGCCCCGGGCCCGACGGCCAGGCGTCGCCGGTCGACGGGTCGACCCGCCAGGTGCGGGAGATCGGTTCGGCGCTCGGGAACGGCGCCGGGGCCGCCGTGGCCGCACCCGGCTGCGGTGCCGCCGACCGCCACCAGGCCGCGCCGGCCACCAGCGCCAGCACGGTCAGGACACTCAGCAGCACCCGCCCGTCCCGCTCCTCGGAGGCCATGACGGCAGCGTATCCGCGCGGCCCGGGCGGGGCGAGCCGTCAGCCCACCCGTTCCAGCAGCACCGCGTAGAGCGTCAGTCCCGGCCCGAACGCGAGCATCACCACCCAGCGCGGCGGCGACGGCTCCGTACGCCACAGCCGGTCCAGGATCAGCAGCACCGTCGGGGACGAGCAGTTGCCGTGCTCGGCGAGCGTTCCCCGGGACGCGGCGAGCCCGTCCGGCGGCAGCGCCAGCTCACGCTCCACCACGTTGAGGATCCGCGGCCCGCCCGGGTGCACCGCCCAGCCGTCCACGTCGGAGCGCTCGCACCCGTGCCGCGCCAGCAGCTCGTCGATCAGCGTCCGTACGTGCCGGGAGAGAACCTGCGGCACCTTCGGCGACAGCCCCATCCGGAAACCGGTGTCGGTGACGTCCCAGGTCATGTGGTCGGCAGTGGAGGTGTCGGTGACCGAGGTGACCTCGCGCAGCGCGTACCCCCGGCCGCCGGGGACGACCACGGCGGCGACCGCGGCGTCCGAGAACAGCGCGTGGGAGACGATCTGCTGGGTGTCCACCCGGGCACCCGGCGGCTGGATGTGCAGGCTGGTCAGCTCCGCGCAGAGCAGCAGCGCGGGCCGCCCGCGGGCGGTGACGAAGTCGCTCGCCGCGCCCAGCCCGGGCAGGGCCGCGTAGCAGCCCATGTGCCCGACGAACATGCGCTGGGTGCTCGGTGACATCCCCAGGTCCCGGGCGAGCAGGATGTCCAGCCCCGGGGTGGCGTACCCGGTGCACGAGCAGACGATGAACAGCCCGACGTCGGCCGCGTCCAGGCCGGCGGCGGTGAGTGCCCGGCTGACCGCCTCCTTGCCCAGCGGCAGCGCCTCGACCTGGTAACGGCGCATCCGGCGCTCGGTCGGCCACTCCGAGACGTCCTCCAGCAGCGGATTGACCGCCGCCTGCCGCCGGGTCACGCCCGAGTTCGCGAAGATCCGCTCGGCCAGCGCCCGGGTGTTCCCCTGGAAGTGCCCCGCGAAGAAGCCCGTCCACAGTTCGTCCTGCATCGCGGCCGGCGGTTGCGCCGTACCCAGACCCGCGATCACCGGTATGCCCACGTCCCCCACCCCTCGCCCTTCACTCGCACCTCGCGCTCACCGTGCCGCTTCTCGTTCGCGACTGCGGGGCTCGCAAAACCGGCTCACTCCTCGCGCTCACCACGCCGCCCTTCGTTCGCGACTGCGGGGCTCGCAAAACCGGCTCACTCCTCGCGCTCACCACGCCGCCCTTCGTTCGCGACTGCGGGGCTCGCAAAACCGGCTCACTCCTCGCGCTCACCAACGAGGGAGCGCGCTGTCCCGGTCCGGGTCGCCGCCGAGCGCGGCGATGCCGAGCCAGTCGGCGCACACGTCGGACGTGGCCGGATGCAGCGAGCCGCAGCGGGCGTCCCGGTAGAGCCGCTCCAGCGGATGCCCGCGGCGGGTCGCCGACGCGCCCGCGGCCTCCAGCATGGAGGCCGCCACCTCGGCGGCGGTCGTGCCCGCCAGCAGCTTGGCCCGCCACACCCAGCGGTTCGTCTCCGCGTCGCCGGGCGCCTCGTCGACCCGGCGGGCCGCCTCGGCGACCACCAGTTCGGCGGCGGCGGTGGCCGCGTCGGCCCGGCCCAGGCGGGCCCGTACCGCGGGCAGGCCGGCGAGGTTGCGGGCGTTGAGGTGCTCGGCCGCGGCGTCGATGGCGGCCCGGGCCACGCCGACGTAGACCGCCGCGTAGCTCGCCACCAGCCAGTGCGGCATGAGCTGGGCGACGACCAGGGCCAGTCCCTCGACGCCGCCGAGCAGCCGGTCGGCCGGGACCGTCACGTCCAGGTGCACGTCGTGCGAGGAGGTGGCCCGCATGCCGAGCGAGTCCCAGGTGGGCTCGACGGTGATCCCGTCCCCGGCCGGGACCAGGAACTGCGACACCACCGACTGGTCGGCGGCGCTGCGGGCGGCCACCAGGTAGCCGTCCGGATGTCCGGCGCCGGAGCAGAACGTCTTGCTGCCCTTGATGTGCCAGCCGCCCTCGACCGGCTCGTAGACGGTGCTGAGCTGGGACAGCCGGGCGCCGGCGCCGCGTTCGCTCATCGCGACCGCGTACCAGGCGCCGTCGGCCGCCGCGCGCAGCAGCCGGTCCCGCGCCGCGAGCGCCTCGTCCGGTACGCCGAGCGCCTCGGCCAGTTCCTCGGTGACCGCGCCCAGCGCCCCGGTGACCGAGGCGTGCATGTTGAACACCAGCGCTGTCGCGCCGTTGCCCCGGGCCAGTTCGGTGGCGACCGCGGCGTACTCGGCGAAGCTCGCACCCGTACCGCCCAGCTCGGGCGGCACCATCAGGCCGAACAACCCGGCCGCCCGCAGGTCCGCGAAGTCGTCCACGGGGAACGAGCCGTCCCGGTCGTGCTCGGCCGCGCGGGCGGCCAGTCGCGGCGCCAACCGGCGAGCCGCCTCCAGCGCGTGCACAGTCATGTCGCCCCCTTCTCGGCGTCCTTTACCCCGGGCGGCCCCGGCTACCCGCCCCGGCGCCCCCAGCCCTGGTACAGCACCGCTGTCGACCGGGTCGGCACGATGCGCGGTTCCGTCCTGCCCGGACGGTCGCCGCCGCGCACGCGGCGCAGCAGCCAGGCCAGCGTGCCGCCCAGCTCCGGGCGAACCCCGCGCACCGTCAGCGACACGCCGTGCCGGGCGCACTCGGCGACCAGCGCGCGGGCGTCGACGAACAACCGTGGGTCGTGGATGCCGCGCGGCACCGTGGGCAGCCGTTCGCCCAGCTCCACCGCGACCAGCCGGGCCAGCAGCGTGTCGTTGAGCGTGTCCAGCACCAGCAGGCCACCCGGGCGCAGCAGCCGGCACGCCTCGGCGACCGCCCGCCGCCAGTCCGGCACGTGCTCCAGCAGTTCCCCGGCGGAGACCACCGCCGCGCAGCCGTCGGCCAGCGGCACCGCCGTCGCGTCGGCCTGGACCACCGTCACGCCGTGCGCCGCGGCCTGGTCGAGCGCGGAGCGGGTCAGGTCCACTCCGACGTGGCGGTAGCCCTTGCCGGCCAGGTGCGGCGCCAGCAGCCCGGCGCCACAGCCCAGGTCGACGAGCAGGTCGTCCGGCGTGGACGCCGCCGGCACCAGCGCCGCCCGGGCCCGGGCCAGCCAGTGCAGCATCGCGAACGCGCCGTCCGGCCGCCACCACTCACCGGCCAGGTCGTCGTACTGCCGGGGGTCGTTCGGCGGCAGCACCCGGTACGGAGTGGACACCGGCGACGCGTCGGGCATGCGTCGAGCGTGGCACGACTGCCCGGTAACGACCAGACTTCCCTTATGTCGACACGGGTGTTAGGGCTGGTCAAGGCGAGCCATCCGGAGCCCGCGGCGGCGGTCACGGTGGTCGCCGCGCTGCTCGCCGCCGGTGTCGGGCACTCCGCGGCAGGCGTGGTGGCGGTGGCGCTGACGGTGCTGGCCAGCCAGCTCGCGGTGGGGTGGAGCAACGATCTCATCGACGCCGAGCGGGACGCGGCGGTGGGGCGTACCGACAAACCGGTGACCACCGGCGAGGTCACCCGGCCGACGCTGGCCCGGGCCACCGCGGTGGCCGCCGTCGCCGTGCCGGTGCTGGCGCTGGCCGGCGGCCCGGCCGCGGCGGCCTGCGCGACGCTGGGCCTGGTCTCCGCGCTGCTCTACAACCGGCCGCTGAAGTCGACGCCGGTGTCGGTGCTGCCCTACGCGGTCTCGTTCGGCGCGCTGCCCGCGTTCGTGGTGCTCGCGCTGCCCGGCTCGCCGGTGCCCCCGGCCTGGCTGGTGGCCGCCGCCGCGCTGCTCGGCGCCGGGGCGCACTTCGCCAACGTGCTGCCCGACCTGGCCGACGACGCCCGGACCGGGGTACGCGGCCTGCCGCACCGGTTCGGGCCGGTCGGCAGCCGGCTGGCCGCCGCCGGGCTGCTGCTCGCGGCCACCGTCGCGCTGGTCCTCGGCCCGCCCGGGCCGCCGTCGTGGACCGGCCTGTCGGCGGTCGCCGCCGCCGTCGCCGTGCCGGCGGCCGGCTGGTACGCGGGACGCGCGACCGCCGGACGCTCGGCGACCGCCTTCCGGGCGGTGCTGGTGGTGGCGCTCATCGATGTGGTGCTGCTGGTGACGAGCGGCCGGCTGGTCTGAGGAGTCCTCTCCGAGGTGGCATTGCCGGGTCCGCGTGCGGGCCTCGATCAGCTCCAACTACCCTGGAGCGCGGTCTGCGCGGGTATGGCCACCCCGTGCCCGGTGGTCGACCGGGCGGGGATCGTGACGAGGAGGACCGACGTGACGCGCTCGATCAGGGGTTCCCGGGGGCCGGCCCTGCTGCTGGCCGGCACGGCGGCGGCGGCGAGCCTGCTGCTGTCCGGGTGCGGCGCCGGGCAGATTTCCGAGACCGCCAACAAGATCCCGTCGGTGCAGGGCGTGAACGTCCAGACCTCCGACAACCTCTACAAGGTGCGCGGGCTCTACGTGCAGTTCCCGGGCCCGAAGGGCTACGAGGCCGGGTCGAACGCGCCGGTCAACGTGGTGATCTACAACGACAGCGAGAAGCCGGTGACCGTGACGGTCACCACCGACAGCGCGCGGGAGATCGTGCTCACCGGTTCCGGCGCGGGCGAGAGCGGCGCCGCCACCCCGACCGGCTCGCCCACCGAGCCGGCCACCTCCTCGCCGACCGCCACCGACCCGAGCGCGTCGCCGAGCCAGTCGCTGGAGGTGACCGGGTCGCCGTCGGCCAGCCCGTCGCCGAGCGAGAGCGAGTCCGCGCCCGCCGGCCAGCCGGCCCGGATCGAGATCCCGGCACTCAGCTACGCCCAGCTCAACGCCGGCAACCCGCGGTTCCTCCAGCTCGTCGGCCTGAACCAGAAGCTGCTCGTCGGCCAGCAGGTCAACCTGACCTTCGACTTCGGCGACGGCAAGGTCATCACGACCCCGGCGCCGATCGGCATCCCGCTGACCCCGGAGGCCACGCCGTCGAAGATCGTGAACCCGCGTGAGCACGCCGGTGAGGACGGCGGCGCCGAGGGCGGCCACTGACCTCCGTACTTCCTCCGTCGGCACCGCCGCCGTGGCCAGCGCCACGCCGGCGGTGCCGCCGTTTCGGGTGGGCTTTCGTCGTACGGGCCGGTTAGCGTCCGGTGGTGACCACGCCCCGATCGACCTCCTCCCGTGCCGGCGCCGGCCGCGGTCGCGCCGCTACCCGCGAACCCCGCCCGGCCTACGAGTGCGACGCCTGCGGCCACCAGCCCCCGAAGTGGGTGGGCCGGTGCCCCGAGTGCGGCGAGTGGGGTTCGGTGGTCGAGTGCACGGTCACCGGCCCGATGGTCTCCGGCCGGGTGGTCAGCTCACGGATGCCGGCCGAGCCGGCCCGGCCGATCGCCACGATCAGCGCCGCGCCCGCCCGGGCCCGCCCCACCGGCGTCAGCGAGCTCGACCGGGTGCTCGGCGGCGGGCTGGTCCCCGGCGCGGTGGTGCTGCTCGCCGGTGAGCCCGGTGTGGGCAAGTCGACGCTGCTGCTCGACGTGGCCCAGCAGTGGGCGGCCGGAGCCGGCAGCCCGTCGCTGGTGGTCAGCGGTGAGGAGTCGGTCAGCCAGGTGCGGCTGCGCGCCGAGCGGATGGGCACCCTGCACGACCAGCTCTACCTGGCCGCCGAGAGCGACCTGTCGGCGGTGCTCGGCCACCTCGACGCGGTCAAGCCGGGGTTGCTCGTGCTCGACTCGGTGCAGACCATCTCGACCACCGGCACCGAGGGCGTGCCCGGCGGTGTCACCCAGGTCCGTGCGGTCACCGCGGCCCTGGTCGCGGTGGCCAAGGAGCGCGGCATCGCCACCGTGCTGGTCGGGCACGTCACCAAGGACGGCCAGGTGGCCGGTCCCCGGGTGCTGGAGCACCTGGTCGACGTGGTGCTGCACTTCGAGGGCGACAAGCACTCCTCGCTGCGGATGGTGCGCGGCGTGAAGAACCGGTTCGGCGCGGCCGACGAGGTGGGCTGCTTCGAGATGCACGAGGGCGGCATCAGCAGCCTGGCCGACCCGTCCGGCCTGTTCCTGACCCGCTACTCCGAACCGGTGCCGGGCACCTGCGTGACGGTGGCGATGGAGGGGCGCCGGGCGCTGGTGACCGAGGTGCAGGCGCTGATCGGGGCCACCGTGGCCGGCTCGCCGCGGCGTACCGTCTCCGGCCTCGACAGCGCCCGGCTCGCCATGGTCCTCGCCGTGCTCCAGCGCCGCACCGAGCGGCTCACGCTGCACGACCGGGAGGTCTTCGCCGCCACCGTCGGCGGCATCCGGGTGGTGGAGCCGGCGGCCGACCTGGCCGTGGCGCTCGCGGTCGCCTCGGGCGGGCTCAACCTGGCGCTCAACCCGCATCTGGTGGCCATCGGCGAGGTCGGGCTCACCGGCGAGGTCCGCCGCGTCGGCGCGGTGCCCCGCCGGCTGGCCGAGGCCGCCCGGCTCGGCTTCCGGCTGGCCCTCGTGCCGCCCGGGTGCGGGCCCGAGAGCAGCGGCGCCGGGCCGGAGAACATGCGGGTGATCGAGGTCACTGACGTGCGGGCCGCCCTCCAGGCGGCCGCGCGCGCGTCGGCGGAGTGACACGGTGGCATCCGCGGGCGTTTCCGGGCAGGCCACGCAGCCCGCGCCGAGCCGCCCGAGCCGGGCATCGTGACACATCACAGTAACCACGGGAGCACCCACCGCATGGCAGTCCGTAGACTGTGCCCGTGCCGATCGACCGCGATGCCACCAAGCCCGCAACGGCGACGCCGCACGCCCGTACCGGCGCCGTGAGCGGCAACCCCGCTCGTGCCATCAGCGTGAGCGTCAACGGAAGCGTCGGCGGCGGGGCCGGCGCCGACCCGCTGCGCGCCAACCTCGCCCTGATGGCTCCGGGCACCGCGCTGCGGGACGGCCTGGAGCGGATCCTGCGCGGCCGCACCGGCGCGCTGATCGTGCTCGGCTACGACAAGGTGGTCGAGCAGATCTGCACCGGCGGCTTCCCGATGGACGTGGAGTTCTCCGCCACCCGGGTCCGTGAGCTGTGCAAGATGGACGGCGCTGTGGTGCTCTCCAGCGACGGCACCCGGATCGTGCAGGCCGGCGTGCACCTGATGCCCGACCCGTCCATCCCCACCGAGGAGTCCGGCACCCGGCACCGCACCGCCGAGCGGGTGGCCCGGCAGACCGGCTACCCGGTCATCTCGGTCAGCCAGTCGATGCGGATCATCAGCCTCTACGTCAACGGCCAGCGGCACGTCCTCGACGACTCGGCGGCCATCCTGTCCCGCGCCAACCAGGCGCTCGCCACGCTGGAGCGCTACAAGCTCCGGCTCGACGAGGTCTCCGGCACGCTCTCCGCGCTGGAGATCGAGGATCTGGTCACCGTCCGCGACGCGGTGGCGGTGGTGCAGCGGCTGGAGATGGTCCGGCGGATCGCCGACGAGATCGCCGGCTACGTGGTGGAACTGGGCACCGACGGTCGCCTGCTGGCCCTTCAGCTCGACGAGCTGATGGCCGGCGTGGACGCCGACCGCACCCTGGTCATCCGCGACTACCTGCCGACCGGCCGCAAGTCGCGCACGCTCGACGAGGCGCTCGTCGAACTCGACCTGCTCAGCGCCACCGAACTCATCGACCTCGTGGCGGTGGCGAAGGCGATCGGCTACCCGTCCGCCTCCGACGCGCTCGACGCGGCGGTCAGCCCGCGCGGGTTCCGCCTGCTGGCGAAGGTGCCCCGGCTGCCGGTCGCCGTGGTCGACCGGCTGGTGGTGCACTTCGGCAGCCTTCAGCGGCTGCTCGGCGCGACCGTGGAAGACCTCCAGGCGGTCGAGGGCGTGGGCGACGCCCGCGCCCGCGGCGTCCGCGAGGGCCTGTCCCGGCTCGCCGAGGCGAGCATCCTCGAACGGTACGTCTGACCGACCGCTCAGCCGGTGATCGTCAGCTTCACCGGCTGACTGATCTTGGTGCCGACGCGGGCGAACACCTGGTACGCGCCGATCGCCGCGAAGTCGCCGTTCGCCAGCCCGCTCGCGCACCGGTTGTCCAGCCGGCCGTTCCAGCCCAGCTCGTAGGAGCGCTCGAAGTTCGGCGTGAACGACTGGACGTCCGAGCCCTTGCCGGTGCCGCAGGTGTCCGACGACCAGATCTTCTCCGCGCCCGACTTGACGTACAGCTCCTGGAGGTCGGCGCCGACGTCCCGGCTGCACGTACGGTTCGACACGTTCTTGACCTTGAGGCGCAGTGTGACCACAGTGCCCCGCTGGGCGGTGGGCGGCACCGCCACCGGCGTCACCAGCAGCTCGGAGTCGGTGCAGGTGCCGTCGTCGGAGACCGGCTGACCGGTGGCGCCGCCGTTGCCGGTGCCGTTGTTCGCGCCCCCGCCGGTGTTCCCGCCGTCGCCGGTGTTCCCGCCGCCGTTGTTCGCGCCACCGCCGCCGGCGTCGCCCGCCGTCGGTGACGGGCTGCCCGACTGCGGGGTCAGCACCGAGCCGGACGGGTCGGGCTGAGCCCCGGCGGAGCCGCTCGGGGACGGATCAGTGCCCGGCGCGCCGGTGTTGCGGTCCGTACCGGTGCAGGAATACAGCAGGACAATCAGGAAGAGCAGCCCTGCTCCGAGCACGACGGCACGACGCCGCCAGTACACGGCAGGGGGCAGGGGGCCGACCGTCAGACGCATGATGCGCCTACCGTAGCCGCGCGGCGCACGGCTCGCCGGTCCGACGCGCCGGGAACCCGCCACCGTGCGGCCACGGCCGTCCACACTGGATTCCGCCGGCCACCGTCAGAGATAGACCTTGCGCTGGTAGATCGCGTGCGCGCCGGCCACCCGGTCGAGGAAGAGCAGCCCGGCGCAGTGGTCGATCTCGTGCTGGAGCGCACGCGCCTCGAAGCCGTCGGTCACCAGCCGGACCGGCTCGCCGCTGCCGGGAAGCGCGCCCTCGACCACCAGCCGGCTGGCCCGCTTCACGTCGCCGGTCAGGTCCGGCACCGACATGCAGCCCTCCCGCCCGGCCTTCCACCGGGACGCCTCCACCACGCGCGCGTTGCAGAGCACGAACGTGCCGTGCACGGTGACCGCCTTCGGATGCCCCGTGACGTCCACCGCGAACACCTGCGCGCTCACCCCGACCTGCGGCGCCGCCAGGCCCACGCAACCGGGCGAGACGCGCATCGTCGCCACCAGGTCGGCGGCGAGCTGCACCACCTCCGCCGACGTCGGGTCGACCTCCGGGCCGGGCCGGCTCAGCACCGGCTCCGGCGCGGTGACCACCGGGCGTACCGCGCCGGGGACGCCGAGCTTCTCCGGGGTCCAGCCGCCCAGGCCCGCGTACTCCGGCCCGGTCACAGCAGATCCGTGTCCGCCGGGCGGAGGCTGACCCCCACGCCCAGCTCCGCGGCCACGCGCGTGAGCCGGCCGGCCACCTCGTCCGACACGCCGGGCGGCAACTCGACCTCGGCGACCACCACGTAGAGCGAACCGGTCAGCCGGGTGCTCAGGTCGGTCACGTTCCCGCCCGCGTCGGTCAGCACCCGGGTCATCGCCGCGACGATGCCCATCCGGTCGGCGCCGTGCACCGCCAGCACGTACGGCTCGCCGGTGGGCTCGCTGCCGCCGTCGGGCGTGACAGCGCGTACGGTCGCCAGCAGGTGCCCGTCGGCGGCGAGCGGGGCCAGCGCGGCCTCGACGTCGGCGGCGGCCGGGCCCACGCAGATCAGTGTCATCGCGAAGTGTCCACGCAGCCGGGTCATCGTCGAGTCGGTGAGGTTCGCGCCGAGCCGGGCGAGGACCTCCGCGACGTCGGCCACGATGCCCGGCCGGTCCCGGCCGATGACGGTGATCGCGAGCTCGTTCATTCGGACATTCTGCCCCGTCGCCCGTGATCGATCGCGCCCGGCCACCCGGCCCGCCCAACCTGCGGGAAAGACCGCCGTGACATGATCGGCGACGCGATGTCCGATCCCACATTCGCCACCCTGGTCAGCGGGTGGTACGAGCGCAACGCCCGCGACCTGCCCTGGCGCAAGCCCGGCATCGGCGGCTGGGCGATCCTCGTCAGCGAGGTCATGCTCCAGCAGACCCCTGTGGTCCGGGTGGTGCCCGCCTTCCAGGCGTGGCTGGCCCGCTGGCCCGAGCCGCGCGCGCTCGCCGAGGACACCCCGGCCGAGGCGATCCGGATGTGGGGGCGGCTCGGCTACCCCCGCCGGGCGGTACGCCTGCGCGAGTGCGCGGTGGCGATCGTGGAGTGGCACGGCGGCGTGGTGCCCGACCGGCTCGACCAGTTGCTGGCGCTGCCGGGGGTCGGCACGTACACGGCCCGCGCGGTCGCCGCGTTCGCGTACGGGCAGCGGCACCCGGTGGTGGACACGAACGTGCGGCGGGTGGTGTGCCGGGCGATCGCCGGTGAACCCGACGCCGGCCCCACCACCCGCCCGGCCGACCTGGTCGCCACCGAGGAACTGCTGCCGATCGAACCGGCCGCCGCCGCGCTTGCCAGTGCCGCGTTCATGGAACTCGGCGCTGTCGTCTGTACCGCCCGCGCGCCGCGCTGCGCGATCTGCCCGGTCGAGTCGAGCTGCGCCTGGCGGGCCTCCGGACAGGCCGCGCCCACGGGACCGACCCGCCGGCCGCAGCGCTACGCCGGCACCGACCGGCAGGTACGCGGACTGCTGCTCGCGGTGCTGCGGGAGTCCACCGGCCCGGTGCCGCACCAGCGGCTGGACCAGGTGTGGCACGACGACGTCCAGCGGGCCCGCGCCCTGGCCGGCCTGGTCACGGACGGCCTGGTGGAACCGGTGGGCGAGGAGTCGTTCCGCCTGGCCGGCGACGGCCCCGCCGTCCCCCTCCCCTGACGCCCCCCACCCCCACCCCCGCGCCCCCGCCCCCGCCCCCGCCCCGCCCGGGATCCGCCCGGGATCCGCCCGGGATCCGCCCGGGATCCGCCCGGGATCCGCCCGGGATCCGCCCCGTTGATCATGAAGTTAGCGGCGACAAATCGGACGCCAAGTGCGGTCAACTTCATGATCAACGGGGCAAGGGCGGGCGTGAGAGCGGGACGGGAGGGCGGGCGGCACCGGGGGCGGGGTGCGGTGGGCGTGGGAAAGGCGACGGCCCCGGTGGCTTTCGCCTACCGGGGCCGTCGCCCTCGAACTGTGCGGACTTATGCGGCGTCGTCGGCGCCGGTGGCGGCGGTGCCGCCGAGGTCCGCCGGGACCGCGTCCGGCACGGCGTCCGGCCGGTCCGCGCCCCGGAAGACGAGCTTGGACTTGTCGATGTCCTCCGGGTCGCCCTCGCAGTCCACGACCACGATCTGACCCGGGGTCAGCTCGTTGAACAGGATCCGCTCGGACAGGTTGTCCTCGATGTCGCGCTGGATCGTGCGACGCAGCGGCCGCGCGCCCAGCACCGGGTCGAAGCCCTTCTTCGCGAGGTACTTCTTCGCGTTGTCGGTCAGCTCCAGACCCATGTCCTTGTTCCTCAGCTGGGTCTCGATGCGGGCGATCATGATGTCGACGATCGACAGGATCTCGTTCTGACGCAGCTGGTGGAAGACGATGGTGTCGTCGATCCGGTTCAGGAACTCGGGCCGGAAGTGCTGCTTGAGCTCGTCGTTGACCTTCTGCTTCATCCGGTCGTAGTTCGACTCGGAGTCCTCAGAGGCCTGGAAGCCCAGCGAGACCGCCTTGGCGACGTCGCGCGTACCGAGGTTGGTGGTCAGGATGATGACCGTGTTCTTGAAGTCCACGATCCGGCCCTGGCCGTCGGTGAGGCGCCCGTCCTCCAGAATCTGGAGGAGCGTGTTGAACACGTCCGGGTGGGCCTTCTCGATCTCGTCGAAGAGGACCACCGAGAACGGCCGGCGACGCACCTTCTCGGTCAGCTGCCCGCCCTCGTCGTAGCCGACGTAGCCGGGAGGGGCACCGACGAGCCGGGACACCGTGTACCGGTCGTGGAACTCCGACATGTCGAGCTGGATGAGGGCGTCCTCGCTGCCGAACAGGAACTCGGCGAGCGCCTTGGACAGCTCGGTCTTACCGACGCCGGACGGGCCGGCGAAGATGAACGAGCCGGAGGGGCGCTTCGGGTCCTTCAGGCCGGCCCGGGTACGCCGGATCGCCTTCGAGACCGCCTTGACCGCGTCCTCCTGGCCGATGACGCGCTTGTGCAGCTCGTCCTCCATGCGCAGCAGGCGCGAGGTCTCCTCCTCGGTCAGCTTGTAGACCGGGATGCCGGTCCAGTTGCCGAGCACCTCGGCGATCTGCTCGTCGTCGACCTCGCTGACGACGTCCAGGTCACCGGCCTTCCACTCCTTCTCGCGCTGCGCCTTCTGACCCAGCAGCTGCTTCTCGGTGTCGCGCAGCTGGGCGGCCCGCTCGAAGTCCTGCGCGTCGATCGCGGACTCCTTGTCGCGGCGCACCTGGGCGATGCGCTCGTCGAAGTCGCGCAGGTCTGGCGGCGCGGTCATCCGGCGGATCCGCATCCGGGCGCCGGCCTCGTCGATCAGGTCGATCGCCTTGTCCGGCAGGAACCGGTCGGAGATGTACCGGTCGGCGAGCGTCGCGGCGGCGACCAGTGCGGCGTCGGTGATGGAGACGCGGTGGTGCGCCTCGTAGCGGTCCCGCAGGCCCTTGAGGATCTCGATGGTGTGGGCCAGCGACGGCTCACCCACCTGGATCGGCTGGAAACGGCGCTCCAGAGCGGCGTCCTTCTCCAGGTGCTTGCGGTACTCGTCGAGCGTGGTGGCGCCGATGGTCTGCAGCTCGCCACGGGCCAGCATCGGCTTGAGGATGCTGGCGGCGTCGATCGCGCCCTCGGCCGCGCCCGCGCCGACGAGGGTGTGGATCTCGTCGATGAACAGGATGATGTCGCCGCGGGTGCGGATCTCCTTGAGCACCTTCTTCAGGCGCTCCTCGAAGTCACCGCGGTAGCGGGAACCGGCGACCAGGGCACCGAGGTCGAGCGTGTAGAGCTGCTTGTCCTTCAGCGTCTCGGGCACCTCGCCCTTGATGATCTTCTGGGACAGGCCCTCCACCACGGCGGTCTTGCCGACGCCGGGCTCGCCGATCAGCACCGGGTTGTTCTTGGTGCGGCGGGACAGCACCTGCATGACCCGCTCGATCTCCTTCTCGCGCCCGATGACCGGGTCGAGCTTGCCCTCGCGGGCGGCCTGGGTCAGGTTGCGGCCGAACTGGTCCAGCACGAGGCTGGTCGACGGCGCGGCCTCACCCGGCGCGGCACCGGCCGCGGCCGGCTCCTTGCCCTGGTAGCCGGAGAGCAGCTGGATGACCTGCTGGCGCACCCGGTTCAGGTCGGCGCCCAGCTTCACCAGGACCTGGGCGGCGACGCCCTCGCCCTCGCGGATCAGGCCGAGCAGGATGTGCTCGGTGCCGATGTAGTTGTGGCCGAGCTGCAGCGCCTCACGCAGCGACAGCTCCAGCACCTTCTTGGCCCGCGGCGTGAACGGGATGTGCCCGCTCGGCGCCTGCTGGCCCTGGCCGATGATCTCCTCGACCTGCTGGCGCACGCCCTCGAGGGAGATGCCGAGGCTCTCCAGGGCCTTTGCCGCGACACCCTCACCCTCGTGGATGAGGCCCAGCAGGATGTGTTCCGTACCGATGTAGTTGTGGTTGAGCATCCGGGCCTCTTCTTGGGCCAGGACGACAACCCGTCGCGCTCGGTCGGTGAACCGCTCGAACATGCCCTCGTGCTCCTCACGTGCCGTGCGCCTTGATGGTCAGATCTCGGCGGGGCCGGTGCGCGGACGTCCGGGACGGGCGTCCGTGCCTCCTTACTCTATCGCCGCGGACCGTCTCCGCTGAGGTCGTGTGCCCCCGCGAATGACCGTTCCGACGTCGTTTCTGACAACCGTCCACGCTCAGGAGGTGTTCCGGGGCCCCTGCCTGTACGCGCAGAGCGAAATTCGACCGGCGTCCGAACTGCCGGTCGAGTGGACCGGAGGCGGCACCGATGCGTCCGCCGGGTCGTCCACAGCCTGTGGATGAAGTCTCCACCGCCTGTGGACAACCGCCCCGGGCGGGGATTTCTTCCCGACGGACGCCGCCCCCGCGCCGGGTGGGCCGGACCGGACATCCGGCACCGCCGGGGACGGCGGGGCGCGACAGTGACCCCGGCGCGGAAACGGCGACGCCGGCCCGGAGTGGCACTCCGGTCCGGCGTCGCGTCGCCCGTGACGAGGGTGGGGTCAGTGCCCCGCCTTCGCGTGGTACTCGTCCACGATCTCCTGCGGGATCCGGCCCCGGTCGGAGATGTCCTTGCCGGCCTTCTTGGCCCACTCGCGGATGGCCCGGTTCTGCTCGCGGTCGGCGGTCGCGCCGCCCCGGCCACGAGCGGCCCGGCCACCCACGACCACACCCCCGCGACCGACCTTCGTCCCGTTCGCGATGTACGGCGCGAATACGTCGCGCAATTTCCCGGCGTTGGAAGCGGAGAGGTCGATCTCGTACTGCACGCCGTCGAGCGCGAACTTGACGGTCTCGTCAGCGTCCCCGCCGTCCAGGTCATCGACCAGCTTGTGAATGATCTGCTTGGCCACGTCCCACATTCCTTTCGAGCAGGGTTGTACTCCTGCAATACACCGAGCACAATAACCCGTCCGGCGCTTGTTCCGTCAATAGGACGGGGTAACGAGCCGGAGAAGGCTTGCGGGGAGCGCCTACTCGGGCCGGACCAACGGGAACAGGATCGTTTCCCGAATTCCGAGGCCCGTCAGTGCCATCAGCAGCCGGTCGATTCCCATTCCCATGCCGCCGGACGGCGGCATTCCATACTCCATCGCTCGGAGAAAGTCCTCGTCCAGTCGCATCGCCTCGTCGTCCCCACGCGCCGCGAGCTGCGCCTGGGCCACCAGCCGCTCCCGCTGCACGACCGGGTCGACCAGCTCCGAGTACGCGGTGCCCAGCTCGAATCCGAGCACGTAGAGGTCCCACTTCTCGGCCAGGCCCGGCTCGCTGCGGTGGGCCCGGGTCAGAGGGCTGGTCTCCTCCGGGTAGTCCATGACGAACGTCGGCGCCTGAAGCGACGGCACGACCAGTTCCTCGAACAACTCCTCGGCCAGCTTGCCCGGTCCCCACTTCGGGTCGACGGAGAGACCGACCTTGTCCGCGTACTCGACCAGGCGCGCCCTCTCGGTGCGGACGGTGACCTCCTCACCGAGCGCTTCGGAAAGAACACCGAACAGCGTCACCGACCGCCACTCGCCGCCCAGATCGAACTCGCGCCCGTCGGCGTGGGTCACCACCGTCGAGCCGGAGACCGCCACCGCGGCCTGCTGTACGAGATTTCGGGTCAGCTCCGCCATCGTGTGGTAGTCGCCGTACGCCTGGTACGCCTCCAGCATCGCGAACTCCGGCGAGTGCGAAGAGTCGATGCCCTCATTACGGAAGTTACGGTTGATCTCGAAGACGCGGTCCACGCCACCGACCACCGCGCGCTTGAGAAACAGTTCCGGCGCGATTCGCAGATACAGATCCGTGTCGAGCGCATTGCTGTGGGTCACGAATGGGCGTGCCGCGGCGCCGCCGTGCAGCAGTTGCAGCATCGGGGTCTCGACCTCGATGAAGTCCTGCCCGTGCAGGGTGTCGCGCAGGCTGCGTACGGCGGTGGCCCGGGTGCGCACCATCTGCCGGGCCTGCGGGCGGACCACCAGGTCGACGTAGCGCTGGCGGACCCGGGACTCCTCGCTGAGCGGCTTGTGCGCCACCGGCAGCGGGCGCAGCGCCTTGGCGGTGACCGCCCACTCCTCGGCGAGAACGGACAGCTCGCCGCGCCGGCTGGTGATCACCTCGCCGGTCACGCCGACGTGGTCACCGAGGTCGACCAGGCGCTTCCAGTCGGCCAGCCGCTCCGCGCCGACCCGGTCCAGCGAGAGCATCGCCTGGACCTCGGTGCCGTCACCGTCCCGCAGCGTCGCGAAGCAGAGCTTGCCGGTGTTGCGAATGAAGATCACCCGGCCGGTGACCGAGACCCGGTCGCCGGTGGCGGTGTCGGTGGGCAGGTCGGCGTAGCGCTCCCGCAGCCGCGCGAGCGTGGTGGTCCGCGGGAAACCCACCGGGTACGGCTCGACGCCCTCGGCGAGCATCCGGTCCCGCTTCTCCCGGCGGACCTTCATCTGCTCGGGAAGGTCGTCGGCGGGGTCTATCGGCAGGGCGTTCTGCTCGGTCACGGCACGCTTCCTCAGGCCTTGGGGACATCGGCGGGGTCAGCACATGAGCGTACTCAAGCGCCGTGGCGGCCGTTACGGGATAACCTGCCCGCCATGACCGACCCCACTGCGGCGCTCTCGTTCGGCGCGGCCGCGGCCGAGTACGACCGGTTCCGTCCCCGCTATCCGGAGGCGGCGCTGCGCTGGGCACTGGACGGGCTGCACGCCGCGCGGGTGGTGGACCTCGGCGCCGGCACCGGCATCCTCACCCGGGGACTGCTGGCGCTGACCGGGCCGGTGGCTCACGTCGTACCCGTGGAACCGGATCCGGGGATGCGGGCGCAACTGGCCGCCGCCACGCCCGGCACGACGGCGCTCGCCGGCAGCGCGGAGGCGGTGCCGCTGCCGGACGGGTCGGCGGACGCGTTGCTGGTCGGGCAGGCCTACCACTGGTTCGACCGGGAGCGGGCGCACGCCGAGGTGGCCCGCGTGCTGCGCCCGGGCGGCACGTTCGCGCCGGTCTGGAACATCCGGGACGAGCGGGTCGGCTGGGTGGCGGAGCTGACCCGGATCGCGCACCTGGGCGACAACGCGGGCGACGTGACCCAGCGGTACGCGGACTTCGGCGCCGCCTTCACCGACGTCGAGGTGGGCGAGTTCCCGCACGCCACCACGCTCACGCCGGACGAGGTGGCGGGCATGCTGCACACCCGCTCGTACTGGCTGACGGCCGACGCGGACGAACGGCGACGGGTCGACGCGGAGCTGGCGGAGCTGTTCGCCTCCCACCCCGACCTGGCCGGCCGGGAGACGGTCGAGCTGCCCTACCGCACGTTCGTGCTGCGCGCTCGCCGCCGCTGACCTCAGACGTTGCGGTCGTAGACCATCCGCAGGCCGATCAGCGTGATCATCGGCTCGTGGTGGGTGATGGTGTGGCACTCGCCGAGCACCAGCGACGCCAGGCCGCCGGTGGCGATGACCGCCTTCACGCCGCCCAGTTCCTCGGACATCCGCTCGACGATCCGGTCCACCTGGCCGGCGAAGCCGAAGTAGAGCCCGGCCTGGAGGCACTCGACGGTGTTCTTGCCGATCACCGAACGCGGGCGGGTCGCCTCCACCTTGCGCAGCTGGGCCGCGCGGGCGGCGAGCGCGTCGAAGGAGATCTCGATGCCGGGGGCGAACGCCCCGCCGAGGAACTCCCCCCGGCTGCTGACCAGGTCGAAGTTGGTGGTGGTGCCGAAGTCCACGACGATCGACGGCCCGCCGTAGAGCGTGTACGCGGCGAGCGTGTTGACCACGCGGTCCGCGCCCACCTCCTTCGGGTTGTCGATGGCGAGCTGCACGCCGGTCCGCACACCCGGCTCGACGATCACGCTGGGCAGGTCGGCGTAGTACCTGTCGAGCATGGTGCGCAGCGAGCGCAGCGCGGCCGGCACGGTCGAGCAGGCGGCCACGCCGGTGATCTCCACGGCGTCCCCGGCGAGCAGTCCGCGGAACATCAGGCCCAGCTCGTCCGCCGTGGAACGGGCGTCGGTCTTGATCCGCCACGAATGCACCAGCTTGTCGCCGTCGAAGGTCGCCAGCACGGTGTTCGTGTTTCCGATGTCGATGCAGAGCAGCACAGCGGCAGCCTAGACGTCGCGCAGGTCGAGGGCGATGTCCAGGATCGGCGAGGAGTGGGTGAGCGCGCCCACCGAGAGGAAATCGACGCCGGTCGCGCCGTACTCGGCGGCCATCGGCAGCGTCAGCCCGCCGGTGGCCTCCAGTTCCGCCCGGTCGCCCACCGACGCCACCACCTCGCGCAGCTGCGCCGGGGTCATGTTGTCCAGCAGCAGGAACCGGGCCCCCGCCTCGACCGCCTCCACCGCCTCGGCCGGCGTGTCCACCTCGACCTGCACCGCGACGTCGGGGAACGCCTCCCGGACCCGGCGGAACGCGGCAGCGATCCCGCCCGCCGCGACCTTGTGGTTGTCCTTGATCATGGCGACGTCGTACAGGCCCATCCGCTTGTTGGTGCCGCCACCGGCCCGGACCGCGTACTTCTCCAGCGCCCGCAGGCCCGGCGTGGTCTTGCGGGTGTCCAGCACCATCGCCTTCGTGCCGGCCAGCGCGTCGGCCCAGGCCCGGGTGTGCGTCGCCACCCCGGACATGCGGGACAGCAGGTTCAGCGCCGTCCGCTCGGCGGTCAGCAGCAGCCGGGTCGGCCCGGTCACGGTGGCCAGCACGTCGCCGCGCGCCACCCGCTGCCCGTCGTGCGCAACCAACGAGACCTCGACCGTACGCCCCGCGCCGGTCACCTCGCCGACCAGCTCGAACACGGCGGCGGCGACGGGCAGTCCGGCCACCACGCCGTCGGCGCGCGCCACCAGATCGGCCGTGTCGTGCTGCTCGTCCGGGATGGTGGCCACGCTCGTGACGTCGAGGAAGCCGGGCCCCAGATCCTCGTGCAGCGTGTCGACGACGACGCGCCGGACCCGCTCCGGGTCCAGGCCGCCGTCCCGCAGCGCCCGCTCCGTCGACTCCCTCATAGGTTTTTCCCCTCCCAGCGCTCGGCCACCATGCCGTCCGTACCCACCTCGGCCACCAGGTGGCCGAGCCACCGCTCGTCGGCCGTCGGGAAGTCCTCCCGCCAGTGGCAGCCGCGCGTCTCCTGGCGCGCGTACGCGGCCGCGACCAGCGTCGACGCCACTGTCAGCAGGTTCGTCGCCTCCCAGTCGGCGGTACGCGGGACGCCCCGGCCCGCGCCCAGCTCGGTGAGCGTGGTGGCGGTGGCTTCCAGCGTCCGCGCCGACCGGAGCACGCCCGCGCCCCGGGTCATCGCCCGCTGCAGCTCCGCCGTGCCGGCCGCCGGCACCAGCGCGCCCGGCCCGCCCACCCAGGCGCCGGTCTCCGCCGGGCGGGCCTGCTCGGGCAGCCCGGCCGCGATGTCCTCGGCGATCCGGCGGGAGAAGACCAGGCCCTCCAGCAGCGAGTTGCTGGCGAGCCGGTTGGCGCCGTGCACGCCGGTGCAGGCGACCTCGCCGCAGGCGTACAGGCCGGGGATGGAGGTACGGCCGCGCAGGTCCGTCCGCACGCCGCCGGAGGCGTAGTGCGCGGCCGGCGCGACCGGGATCAGGTCGGTCGCCGGGTCCACGCCGATGGCCAGGCAGGACGCCACGATGGTGGGGAACCGCCGGGCCAGGAAGTCGCCGCCCAGGTGCCGGGCGTCCAGGAAGACGTGGTCGGCACCGGACGCGAGCAGCACGCGGTGGATGCCCTTCGCGACCACGTCCCGGGGCGCCAGCTCGGCCAGCTCGTGCTGACCGACCATGAACCGCTTGCCGTCGCCGTCGACCAGGTGCGCGCCCTCGCCGCGCAGCGCCTCGGAGACCAGCGGCTGCTGCGCCAGCCCCGCGCCCGGCCCGCCGGCCGGCACGATCAGCGCGGTCGGGTGGAACTGGACGAACTCCACGTCGGTGACCGCCGCGCCCGCGCGCAACGCCAGCGCCACCCCGTCCCCGGTGGACACAGCCGGGTTGGTGGTGGCGGCGAAGACCTGCCCCATCCCGCCGGTGGCCAGCACCACCGCGCGGCCGAGGATCGCGCCGACGCCGTCCTCGCTGCCCTCGCCGAGCACGTGCAGCGTGATGCCGCAGGCCGGGCCGAGCCCGCCCGGCCCGTCGCCGGGAGCGCGCAGCAGGTCCAGCACCAGGGCGTGCTCGACCAGCCGGATCCACGGGTCGCGGCGGACCGCGTCGTGCAGCGCCCGCTGCACCTCCGCGCCGGTGGCGTCGCCGCCGGCGTGCACGATCCGGTCGGCGCGGTGGCCGCCCTCCCGCGTCAGCATCAGCGAGCCGTCCGGGTTGCGGTCGAACTCCGCCCCGATCCGCATCAGCTCGCGCAGCCGGGTCGGGCCCTCGGCCACGAGCGCGCGGACCGCCGCCGGGTCGCAGAGGCCGACGCCGGCCACCTCCGTGTCGTACGCGTGCGCGTCCGGGGTGTCCGCCGGGTCCAGTACGGCGGCGATCCCGCCCTGCGCCCAGCGGGTCGAGCCCTCGTCCATGTCGACCTTGGTGACCACCGTGACGTGCAGCCCGGCCTCACGCAGGTGCAGCGCGGCGGTCAGCCCGGCCACGCCGGAGCCGACCACGATCACGTCTGTCGTCTCCACCCAGCCGGGGGCGGGCGCGGCGAGCAGCCGGGGCAGCGCCGGCAGGTCGACGGTGGGTACGTCCATGAGCACAGTCAACCCGAAGCGAACTCGGCTCGGGCGCGGGGGGCGTGACGAGTGCGCTCGGCTACCTCGTCCGGCGCGGCAGGGCGGCCGGTCCGGCGCCCTTCAGGGAGGTGGTCACCGTACGGTCGCTGAGCCACAGGTAGCAGCGCACGCCCCGGTCCCCGACCGCCCAGCGACCGGCTGCGGGCGGGCGGACGACCACGTCGCTGCGGTAACGCAGGAACGCGTCGGCGGGCACCCCGGCGTACCGGGCGATCACGCCGAAGCAGCCGTCGTAGAGCGGCACCCAGTCCTCCGGCTTCTTCGGGTACGGGCGGTCCGGCGCCGCCCACACGCCGACGAACTCGGCGTCGTGCGCGACGGTGCAGTCGACCGGGGTGAGCCGCTGCACCCGGCCCGTCTCCCGGATGGTGCGCTGGCAGCCCAGCCGCAGCGGGGAGGGCGTCTTGAGCGCGTCGCGCAGGCTGCCGGTACGGGTGACCACGGTGGCCGCCGCCTCGACCGTGGTCAGCTCGGTCAGGTCGCACCGGTACCAGCGGGAGCCGGCCGTCCAGCCGAAGGCTGTCGGCACCGCCACCGCCAGCCGGAGCCGCCCGGCACGCCAGTCGTCACCCACGTACCCGGCGGCCCGCTTGTCGCAGTCGGCGAACGCGGTACGCAGCTCGGGTGAGGTGAGCGGCGGCGGGTCGGGCCGGTCGGCGGTGAACGCACCGACGTGCACCGTCTCCACCCGGTGCGGCAGCTCGCAGCCGACCGGCGCGTACGCGGCCAGGCCGACGCTCGCTGTGAAGTCGGCGACCTGGCAGACCCCCGCGGCTGGGGTGAACGGCCCGGGTGCGGCCATCGGGGCCCAGTCGTCGGTGAGGTCGGCGTCCAGCCCGCCCGCGCCCGCGCAGCCGGTCAGGGCGGCGCTCGCGACCATCGCGGCGACCAGGAAGCTCATCGCACGGCGCATCGCGGCCTCCCCCAGCCGACGACCGTCGATCCCCGACGGTCCGCCCAGGGTAGCCGAAAATGACCTTCCGGTGACAGACCGCGTCCCCCGCCGCGCCCCCGCCCCCACCTCGTCGATCTTGCACCTACTGCCCCGACAAACCGGATACAACAGGCCGCCAAGGGGCCGCAACTGCAAGATCAGCGGCGCGGGAGAAGGGGCCGCGGGGGTCAGCGGCGTGGGAAGGGGCCGCGGGGGTCAGCGGCGCGCGGCGGCGAGGGGGTTGGGGATGGGAGCGCCTGCGGTGCCGGGGGCGGCGGTCGTGGGGTCCGTCGAGAGGTCGACGACCTTGTTGTCCGCGTCCACGTGCACCACCTTCGGGCGGTACGCGCGGGCCTCGGCGTCGTCCATCTGGCCGTACGAGATCAGGATGACCAGGTCACCGGGGTGCACCAGGTGCGCGGCGGCGCCGTTGATGCCGATCACGCCGCTGCCCCGCCGGCCCGGGATCACGTACGTCTCCAGCCGGGCGCCGTTGGTGATGTCCACGATCGCGACCTGCTCACCGGGGAGCAGGTCCGCGGCGTCGAGCAGATCCTCGTCCACGGTCACCGAGCCGACGTAGTGCAGGTCGGCCTGGGTCACGGTGGCCCGATGGATCTTCGACTTGAGCATGGTCCGCAGCATCGGGGTGCCTTTCCGCATTCGTGGTGGGGTTCAGGGACGCGGCGCGAGGTGGATCGCCGTGTTGTCGATCAGGCGGGTGGCGCCGACCCAGGCCGCGATCAGCAGCCGGGCCGGGCCGGCGACCGGGCCGGGTTCCAGCTCGGTGTCGGTGAGCACCAGGTAGTCCAGGCGTGCGTCCGGCGCGTCGAAGGCCCGGTGCGCGGCGGCCAGCACCGCGCCCGCGTCCTCGCCCCGCTCGGCCGCCGCCGCGCCGGCCCGCAACGCGGCGGCCAGGCTCAGCGCGGTCTGCCGCTGCTCCGCCGAGAGGTACCGGTTGCGGCTGGACATGGCCAGCCCGTCCGGTTCCCGTACGGTCGGCACGCCGACGATCTCGGCCGGCACGTCGAGGTCGCGGACCATCCGGCGGACCAGGGTGAGCTGCTGGTAGTCCTTCTCGCCGAAGAAGGCCAGGTCGGGGCGGGTGAGCTGGAGCAGCTTCAGGACCACTGTGAGCACGCCGTGGAAGAAGCCCGGCCGGCTCAGGCCCTCCAGATCCTCGCCGAGCGGGCCCGGGTCGAGCCGCACGGTGGGCCGGCCCTCCGGGTACATCTCGCTCACCGAGGGCGCGAACACCACGTCCACCCCGGCGCGGCGGCAGATCTCCAGGTCGGAGTCGAGCGTGCGCGGGTAGCGGTCGAAGTCCTCGTTCGGGCCGAACTGCAGCGGGTTCACGAAGATCGTGACGATGACGTGGCCGGCGCGCTCGCGGGCGGCCCGCAGCAGCGACTCGTGCCCGGCGTGCAGCGCGCCCATGGTCATCACCACGCCGACCGGGCCGGCCATCGCCTCGCGGGCCGCCGCCAGTTCCTTGCGCGTGTGCAGCACCTCGGCCATCAGGCCGCCACCTCGATTCCGTCGAGCACGTTCCGCAGCGCGGCCGCGTCCGCCGGGCGAAGGCGGCCGACCGCGACGGCGCGGTCCGCCGTCCGTCGTGCCAGCGCCAGATACGCGGGTACGGATTCCGGCGCGGTCCGCGCCAGCCGGTCCAGATGCCGGCGTACGGTGCCCGCGTCGCCGCGCGACACCGGGCCGGTCAACGCGTCGTCGCCGAGCCGCAGCGCGTTCTCCAGCGCGGCCCGCAGCAGCGGGGCGAGCACCTTCTCCGGCCGCTCCACGCCAGCGTCACGCAGCCGGTCGGCCGCCTCGTTGACGAGCGTCACGAGGTGGTTCGCGCCGTGCGCGAGCGCCGCGTGGTAGAGCGGCCGGTCGTTCTCACCGACCCACTCCGGTACGCCGCCCAGGTCGGCCACCAGCCGGGCCGCGAACGGGCGCAGCTCGGCCGGGGCGGTCACCCCGTAGGAGATGCCGGGCAGGCGGGACAGGTCGTCCGGCGTACCGGTGAAGGTCATCGCCGGGTGCAGCGCGAGCGGCCGCGCGCCCGCGTCGACGGCCGGGGCCAGCGCGGCGAGCCCGTGCGCGCCGGACGTGTGCGCCACCACTTGGCCGGGGCGCAGCGCGCCGCTCGCGGCCAGGTCCGCGACCACGCCCGCGAGCGCGTCGTCCGGGACCGCGACGATCAGCAGGTCGGTTGCGGCGCGCGCCACGGCGGGCGCGGAGCGGTGCGGGGTCTGCGGCAGCAGCAGCGCCAGCCGGGCCCCTGTCGCGCCCGAGGCGCCGGACGCGGCGACCACCCGGTGACCGGCGGCGGCGAGGGCCGCGCCCAGCACGGCGCCGACCCGGCCGGCGCCGAGGACGCCGACGGTGAGGGTACGCGGGAAGACGAGCGGGGCAGCGGTGGCCCGGGGGCGCAGCGGTGCGCTCATGGCAGCGATCCAGTCCTCGAAGGGGGTACCGGTCGATGGCAAGTATGCGCCCGGGTGACAGACCCGAAACAAGAAGGTGTGAAAACCTTCACCGACCGCCCGGAGCGGCCGCTGCGGTGGCGGGCAAACCGCCCGTTCGGGTACGTCCCGTAGGGTCGGCACGGTGACCTCCCCGCTGCGCTGGCGCGACGCGATGGAGCGGGCGCTGTACGGGCCGGACGGCTTCTTCGTCTCCGGCGCCGGGCCCGCCGCGCACTTCCGGACGAGCGTGCACGCCTCGCCCGTCTTCGCCGCCTGCCTGGTGCGGCAACTCGAGACGGTGGACGCGGCGCTGGGGCACCCGGCCCGGCTGGACGTGGTGGACGTGGGCGCGGGCCGGGGCGAACTGCTCCGGGCGCTGCTGGCACAGGCCGCACCCGAGCTGGCCGCCCGGCTCCACCCGGTAGCCGTGGAACGGTCGACCCGCCCACCGGACCTGCCGCCGGAGATCGACTGGCGGCCCGACATCCCCGAGGGCATCACCGGCCTGCTCCTGGCCACGGAATGGCTGGACAACGTCCCCGTCGACGTGGCGGTCCACATCCCCGAGGGATGGCGCCTGCTCCTGGTGGACCCGAAAACCGGCGAGGAGACAGTCGGACCGCCCCCTTCCCCCACCGACACCACCTGGCTGACCCACTGGTGGCCCCCGGCTCCCTCCCCGGTGATCAAGGAGTTTGCGGCCGCGGAGGGCCCGGATCAGGACACGAACTCCTTGATCACCGACGTCAGTCGGGGCGGTGGGAGGGCGGAGATCGGGGTGGGACGGGATCTGGCCTGGGCGGAGGCTGTGAGGAAGGTGGCGCGCGGGCTGGCGCTCGCCGTGGACTACGGGCATCTGCGGGACTCGCGTCCTCTCGACGGGACGCTGACCGGGTACCGGGGTGGACGGCAGGTGCCGCCGGTCCCGGACGGGTCCTGCGACGTGACGGCGCACGTCGCCATGGACTCGGTCGCCTCGGCCGGTGAGCGGGTCGCGCGGTGCGCGTACTCCCTGGTCTCTCAGCGGGAGGCGCTGCGGGCGCTCGGGGCCGACGGCGGGCGACCGCCGCTGAGCCTGGCCTCCCGCGACCCGGCCGGCTACCTGCGGGCGCTCGCAGCGGCGTCGGCGGCGGCCGAGCTGACCGACCCGGCCGGGCTCGGCGGGCACCTGTGGCTGCGGCAGCCGGTCGGCGTCGCGCTCGGCGCGGTCGTGGCACGATGACGGGCATGACCACGGACGCCGCCGACCTCCGCGAGCTCACAGTCGGTACCGGCGCCGGCGGTGAGCAGCTCGGCACCGACATGGTGCTCAACATCGGGCCGCAGCACCCCTCGACGCACGGCGTGCTGCGGCTGAAGCTGGTGCTCGACGGCGAGCGGGTGGTCGCCGCCGAGCCGATCGTCGGCTACATGCACCGGGGTGCGGAGAAGCTCTTCGAGGTACGCGACTACCGGCAGATCATCGTGCTGGCGAACCGGCACGACTGGCTGTCGGCGTTCTCGAACGAGCTGGGCGTGGTGCTCGCCGTCGAGCGGCTGATGGGCATGGAGGTGCCGGAGCGCGCCACCTGGCTGCGGATGGCGCTGGCCGAGCTGAACCGGGTGCTCAACCACCTGATGTTCCTCGGCTCGTACCCGCTGGAGATCGGCGCGATCACGCCGATGTTCTACGCGTTCCGGGAACGGGAGACCATCCAGGCGGTGATGGAGGAGGTCTCCGGCGGCCGGATCCACTACATGTTCAACCGGGTCGGCGGCCTGAAGGAGGAGGTGCCGGCCGGCTGGACCGGGCGCGCCCGCGCCGCCATCGCCGAGGTACGCCGCCGGATGCCGGACCTGGACAACCTGATCCGGCGCAACGAGATCTTCCTGGCCCGTACCGTCGGGGTCGGTGTGCTGTCCGCCGCCGACGCCGCCGCGTTCGGCGCGTCCGGGCCGGTCGCCCGCGCCTCCGGGCTCGACCTCGACCTGCGCCGCGACGAGCCGTACCTGGCCTACGACCAGCTCGACGTGCCCGTGGTGACGAAGACCGCCGGTGACTGTCACGCCCGTTTCGAGGTGCTGCTCGACCAGGTGTACGTCTCGCTCGACCTCGCCGAGCAGTGCCTGGACCGGGTGGACCGGATCAGCGGGCCGGTGAACACGCGGCTGCCGAAGGTGCTGAAGGCGCCCGAGGGGCACACGTACGCCTGGACCGAGAACCCGCTCGGCATCAACGGCTACTACCTGGTGTCCCGGGGCGAGAAGACGCCGTGGCGGCTCAAGCTGCGCACCGCCTCGTACGCGAACGTGCAGGCGCTGTCGTCGCTGCTGCCCGGCTGTCTGGTGCCGGACCTGATCGCCATTCTCGGCTCGATGTTCTTCGTGGTGGGCGACATCGACAAGTGATCGTGGGGGCTCAGCGCCAGCGGTCTGCGGTGTCCCGGTGTGGCCGACCGTGTCCACCGTGCTCCGGGCTGCGCCACTCCGGTTCCGCCGGCCGCCACTCCGGCTCGGGCCGACGCCACTGCTCCGGCTCGGGCTGACGCCATTCCGGCTCGGCCTGGCGCCACTCCGGCTCCGGCTGACGCCATTCCGGTTCGGGCTGACGCCATTCCGGGGGTGGCTGGCGCCATTCCGGCTGGCCGCTGCGCTGCGTCGGTGGCCGCCACTCGTCCGGCACCGGCACCCCACCGGCCGGCAGCGCCGGGTGGCTCTCCCCGGACCAGCGGGCGTCCGGTCCGTCCGGCCCGCTCGTGTCCGGCCCGCCGCCGCGTACCGAGGCCCACCGGTCCTCGACCCGGTACTCCGTGCCGCCACCGTCGGCATGCACGGCGGCCCGTCGTTCCCCGAGCCGGATCTCCCGGCCCGCACCGTCGTCGCGGACCGCGGCCCACCGGTTGCCGGCACGCATCTCGGACCACTGGTCGCCGTCGGTGCTCGCCCTGCCGGCCGGGGCGTCCGGTACGCCCGCCGCGGCCGAGGGCCAGGCGCTCGCCGCCCGGCCGGCCCGGTCGTCGCCGCCGGACCAGGGCCCCTGCTCCTCCTCCGCCGCCGTCCGGCTCTGGTCGCTCGACCAGCCGCCCTCAGACGTACGCCCCGACCAGCCCTGTTCCCCGGCGGTACGCCCCGACCAGCCCTGTTCCCCGTCGGCGGCCCGGCCGACACCCGCCCACGGATGCTCGGCACCAGGGCGCCCGGGGTCGGCCCACGAGTGCCCGTCGTCGCCCGGCCCGGCACCCCAGCCACCGTCGTCCGACCCGCCGCGGCGGCCTGACCGGTCGCCCGGGTCGCGGTGTCCCGCGCGCCAGTGGTCGGCCGCGTCCGCGCCCCGGGACCGGTCCTCGTCCGGCCAGCCGCCGGGGAATCCCCCGTACCGGGTGCCGGTCGGCTCACCACCGCCGACGATCGTGTGCCGCGTGGTGACGTGCACCGTCTCGGTGTGGTGGACCACGCCGACCGGGCGGCTCTCCGGCCGGGCGGCATGCTCGGACACCCGCGCCGCGCCGTACACCCCGCTCGCCGGCCGGTCCGGACGTACGGTGGCCCGCGCCGGCTCGGCGTCGTGCCGACCGGTCCACGCCGGTTCGGAGTCGTAGCGGCCGGTCCGGGACGGTTCGGCCTCGTAGTGGCCCGCCCGCGACGGCTCTGCGTCATAGCGGCCGGCCCGAGGCGGCTCGGAGTCGTAGCGGCCGGCCCGGGACGGCTCGGCCTCGTAGCGCCCCGTCCGGGGCGGGTCGGCGTCGTGGTGGCCGGCCCGAGGCGGGTCCGCGTCGTAGTCGGTTCCGTAGCGGCCGCCGGAGTACGCCGGCCGGGCCGGTTCGTCGTCGTCCCGTCCGGCCGGATGCGCCCGGCCGACGTCGGGCGTGCCGGTGACCGGCACCCGGGCCGCACCGCTCGGACGCTCCGGAGCGGACGCGAGGACGGGGGCGGGCGCGGGCGCGGAGGCCAGTCCGGCGGCGGCCGCGTCGAGCCGGTGCCGTACCGCCCCGGCCACCTCCTCGGCCCGTCGTGCCTGGTCGAGCGCCTGGTTGCCGCGCTGGGCGGCGGCCACGATCTCGGCCCGCAGCTCCCGCCGGAGCTGCGCCAACTCCTCGCGCATCTCCTCGGCGGCCGCGCCCCCGGAACCGCTCTCCGGCCGCAGCGCGATGGACAGACCGATGAACACGACGGCGAGGATCGCCAGGACGGCACCGAACCGGAGCGAGCCGTTGCCGTCGGCGATCAGCAGGATGAGCGCGGCCAGGGGCGCCAGCCCCACACCGACCCAGAACAGGACGGTGAGCAGGGTGGGCGTGCTCTTGTCGGCGGGCGCGACCGGGGCGGGCATGGCTGAGCAGAGTACCGAGAGTTCCACCGAAGGGGAACGGGTCGGCACCACTCGATGAGCGGCCCGTCGAACAGGGCAGCCGTGCCGCCGGCCGGCACGCGTGGCGCCGGCCGGCGGCAGTGCGTCAGCTCGTGGCCAGCGCGGCGTCGGAGGAGAAGACCAGGCCGACGCTCGCCGAGCCGGTCTTCAGCGCGTTCTTGGTCTGCGGGCCGCCCGCGTCCAGCGAGCTGAACGAGCCGGCCTTGAAGTCGTAGACCTCGACCAGACCGGCCTGGCACTTCGGCCGCTGCGGGCACTCCGGCGGCCCGGCGAGCACGGTGGCCTGCCCGGAGCACTTGGCGGCCAGCTCGGAGAGCGTGGACACGCCGTACTTGTCGGCGAACGCCTTGGTCACCGCGAACGCGTTCTGGTCCTGCGCCTGGGACGGCTGGCCGAAGACCAGGCCGGCCTTGTCACCCTCGGTCTTCAGCGCCGCGACCGTCTTGTCCAGCTCCGGCGAGGAGACGGGCTGGGCGTCCTTGCCGTTGGCCTTGGTGTTGAGGAACTCCGCCATGGTGGCGGCGTACTCCGGGACGACCTGGATCTGCCCCTTCTCCAGGGCCGGCTCGTAGAGCTCCCGGTTACCGATGGTCTGCACCTTGACCTGGTAGCCCGCCGCGGTGAGCGCGATCTTGTAGAGCTCGGCGATGGTCTGGCTCTCGCTGAAGTTGCCGGCGCCGACGGTGATCTGGCCGCCCGGGCCCTTCTCGATCCCGTCGGTCACGCCGTTGGCGGAGGCGAACTCCTGCGCCGCGACCTGAGGCGTCTTGCGGTCGACGTCGACCGCCCGGTTGAGCTGGATCAGCTTCGGGGTGTCGAGCTTCGCGGAGACCTTGTCCAGCGCGGCGACGAGCTGCGGCGTGGCCGCCTTCGCGTTGATCGCGGGAATGACGTTGTCGGTGTTCTGGAGCTTCTTGTCGTCGGTCAGGACGACGAGCTGGTCGCCCGCCACCGGAGCGCAGCCCGCCCCCGAGGCGCCCTGCTCCGGCGCGTCGGTGCCGGACGAGCCGGCGTCGCCGCAGCCGGTGAGGAGAACAGCCGCGGTGAGTGCGCCGAGCGCCCCCGCGGCCAGTGTCGTACGCGCGCGCATCAGTGCCCGCCTTCCGTGTCCCGGCGCGGCCCCCTCGGGCCGGCCGCGTGTCCGACGGGCGATCCAGACGGCCACCCGCGACTCCAGCCAATATCTTCCGGACCCGACCGACAAACTCGGAGCGGTTTTCGTCATCCGATCGTCACCGACGGCTCAACCGCCGGTCGTGGCAGCCGCCGCGCGGCGGTTCGCCCGCCGGCGTACGCGGCGCAGCGGGCGCGGCGTGACCATCCGCTCCACCAGCGCGAGCACCCCCTCGACGAGCAGCGCCAACCCGGCCACCAGCACCCCGCCGGCGATGATCTGGCCCCCGCCGGCGGCGATGTCGAGCCCGAACCCGGCCCGGATGATCTGGCCCAGCCCGCCGCCGTTGACGAAGGAGGCGAGCGCGGCGGTGGCCACCACCTGCACCGCCGCGGTGCGGAAGCCGGCCGCCAGGTAGGGCACCGCGAGCGGCAGCTCCACCCGGCGCAGCACCTGCCCGCCGGACAGGCCCATCCCCCGGGCCGCGTCCCGGGCCTCCGGATCGGCCTGCCGCACCCCGGTGTACGCGTTCGCCAGCAGCGGCGGCACCGCGAAGACGGCGAGCGCCACCACCACGGCCGGCCGGCCGAAGCCGAGGAACGTCAGCGGCAGGATGGTCAGCAGCGCCAGCGTCGGGATCGCCAGGGTGACGTTGGAGACCAGCAGGACCAGCCCGCCGCCCCGGCCGCTGTGCCCGAGCCAGAGCCCGATCGGCCAGGCCACCAGACAGCCCAGCAGCACCGCCAGCGCGGACATGCTCAGGTGCTCGCCGAGGCGGTCCAGCACGCCGCCGGGGTTGGTCCAGTTCAGCGGGTCGTTCAGCCAGACCACTGCCTGCTCGACGGGGTTCACCGGGCGGACCTCCCGCGCAGCCAGGGGGTGAGCAGGCGGCCCACGCCCGCGAGCACCAGGTCGAGCACCAGCGCCAGCAGCACGCACAGCACCGTGCCGGTCATGATCTGCGCCTTGTAGAAGTTGTTCTGGAAGCCCGCGAAGATGAGCTGGCCGAGCCCGCCCCGGCCGACCACCACCCCGACGGTGACGAGCGCGACAGTGGACACGGTCGCCAGCCGTACGCCGGTGAGGATGCCGGGTAGCGCCAGCGGCAGCTCGATCCGGAACAGCCGGCCCCACCTGCCGTACCCCATGCCCTCGGCGGCCTCGCGCACCTCGGGCGGCACCTGGGTCAGCCCGGCCAGCGCGTTGCGCACGATGACCAGCAACGCGTACAGCGCGACCACGGTGAGCACTGTGATCGCGCCGATGCCCAGGTACGGCGCCAGGAACGCGAACAACGCCAGCGACGGGACGGTGTAGAGCACGCCGGTCACCGCCAGGATGGGGGCCGACAGCGACCGGAACCAGTACGCGAGCACCGCGAGCGGCAGCGCCACCAGCGCGGCGATCACCACGGCTCGGGCGGTCAGCCAGGTGTGCTCCCGCAGCGCGGCGAGGATCGTGTCAGAGTTGTCCCGCACGTACTGCCAGGAGAACCACGGATTACCCGGGTCGGCCCGGTAGCTCAGGTGGAGGGACACAGGTGGACGGTACCCCGGGAGGCACCGCCGTAGGCGGCGCGGCGTCGATCACGCTGGAGCGCATCCGCAAGCGCTACCCGGACGGCACCGAAGCGGTACGCGAGCTGAGCCTGGAGGTCGCGGCCGGTGAGCTGGTGGTGCTGATCGGCCCGTCCGGCTGCGGCAAGTCGACGGTGCTGCGGATGATCAACCGGCTGATCGAGCCGACCGACGGGCGGATCCTGCTCGGCGACGACGACGTCACCCGGGTCGATCCGGTGGCGTTGCGCCGCCGTATCGGCTACGTCATCCAGAACGTCGGCCTGTTCCCGCACCAGACCGTCGCCGCGAACGTGGCGACCGTGCCGGGGCTGCTGGGCTGGCCGAAGCAGCGGACCCGGGACCGGGTCGGCGAGCTGCTGGAACTCGTCGGTCTCGACCCGGCGCAGTTCGGCGGGCGGTACCCGCACGAGCTGTCCGGCGGGCAGCGGCAGCGGGTGGGCGTGGCCCGGGCGCTCGCCGCCGATCCGGTGGTGCTGCTGATGGACGAGCCGTTCTCGGCCGTGGACCCGATCGTCCGGACCCGCCTGCAGGAGGAGTTCCTGCGGTTGCAGGCCGAGGTCCGCAAGACGATCGTGCTGGTCACCCACGACCTCGACGAGGCGGTCCGGCTGGGTGACCGGATCGCGGTGCTGTCCGAGGGCGGCCGGCTGGAGCAGTACGACACGCCCGCCGCGCTGCTCGGCTCGCCCGCCTCGGACTTCGTCCGCGAGTTCGTCGGCGCCGACCGGGGCATCCGGCGGCTCGCTGTCACCCCGGTGACCCGCGCGGTGCTCGACCCGCTCCCGGCCGACGGCGGCACCGGCCTGCCCACCGTGGCGCTCGGCGACTCGGCGTACGACGCGCTCGGCGCGCTGCTCACCTCCGGCGCGGAGCACGCGGTGGTGACCGAGGAGGGCCGGGCGGTGGGGCTGCTCGCCCGGAGCCGGGTGCTGACGCTGGGCGCCGTGGACTGAGCTCAGGCCCGGCCGCCGAGGCTGGCCAGTCCGACGATCCAGCCGGCGAAGAAGCCGTACGTGACGCCGGTGCTGGCCGCCTGGAACGCGGCGAACAGCGAGCCGTGCGGGCCGAGGAGCGTGGCGAGCAGGGCACTGAGCCCGCCCGCGAGCGCGTACGCGCCCCAGCCGGAGAGGAACTGGCTGCCCGAGGAGGTCACGCGGTCGACCTGCGGGCCGGGCAGCAGGTACAGCAGCACCGCGGCCAGCACGATCAGCAGGATCGCCCGCAGGTTGGTGGCGAACACGCCCTCGTCGGCGTGCCACCGCCAGGACGGCCAGGCGAGCAGCCGCAGGAACCAGCCACCGGCCCCGGTCGGGTCGGTGCCCCGCTGCGCCCAGTCCACGTACATCGGACTGCCGCCAACGGCGACGAGCAGGAACGCGGCGAGCGAGCCGGTGCCGGCGGCCGTGCCGTACCGGGAGACGGTGCGGGGGCGGTTGCTCAGAGCCATGCGGCGGTCAGTTCCCGGCCGGTCCCGCCGGGCAAACCTGCGCAACCGGTCGGCCGCCGTCGGCCGGCGGGCCGTCATCGACCTCAGTGCTTCATCAGGTAGTCGATGAAGGCGGCGCGCAGCAGCGGCGCGGTCTCCTCGTAGCCGTGCCCGGTCAGCTCACGCCAGAGCGCGTTCGCCTCGTCGATGGTCGGGCCGACCGAGTTCGGCGCGCCGTCCAGCGCGGCGGCCTCGTCCGCGTTCGGCAGGTGCCGCAGGACCGACCAGAAGAACCCCACGTCGCGGCGCTCGCGCGCCAGGTGGAACGCCTGCTCGCGCAGCTCCTCGGTGGAGAGCTTGTCGAGCTCGTCGAAGGTGCGGCCGCCGGGGGCGGGAGTATCGGTCATGCCGCCGAGCCTAACCGGAGAGATCAGTCCCGGCGCGCCGGACGCACGGCCGCCGCCGGGTCAGCGGTCGTCGGCGTCCCAGCGCCGGGGCTCGCTGTCCCAGCGCGGGGCCTCCCACGCCTCCACCGGGGTGTCGTGCTGGCGTACCGGCAGCACCGACGGCCAGGCGTCGGCCGGCTCGGGCGCCGGGGTCATCGTCCAGCCGCCGCTCAACGCGCCGTCCCGTGGCGGCCGGACCGGACCGGTCCCGGCCGTCGCCGCCGGGCGCGGCCGGCCGAACGTCTCGACCAGCCGGGTGACGAGCAGGCCCACGCCGAGCACGGCGCCGCCGAGCGCCCACCGGCTGACCGTCCAGCCGTACGGCACGGTCCAGGCCAGGAACACCACCACCAGGCAGACCGCGAACAGCGTGCCGAAGATGCCGCCGCGCCGCCCGTACGCGCTGGTGCCGGCGAGCATCACGGTGCCCACCGCCAGCACGGTCCAGTCCAGTCCGGTGCCGGGCGCGACCTGGCCGTCCCCGTTCGCCGCGATCAGCACGCCGCCGAGCATCGCCAGCACCGTGGACCCGACGAGCGCCAGCGCGGTCACCGTGGCGGCCACCGCGCCGCGCCGCCGGGCCGGGTCGGCGACCGGGCGGAAGCGGCCGATCAGCCGGCGTACGGGTTTCATCGCGGCGAACAGGCCACCGAGGACGGCCACCGCGGCGAAGCCGACGAAGAAGTAGAGCGCGCTGCGGCGGGGGTCGTAGTCACCCTGCACCGTCACCGGGCCGGTCCGCCGTTCCAGGTAGACGATCACGCCGGCCGCCCCGGCCAGGCTCGCCGCCCATCCGGGCACGTGCAGCACCACCACGGCCAGGGCGAGCGCCAGCCCGGCCGCCGCCGCCACCGCCAGCGCCGGCAGCAGCGCCTCCCGCATGCCCCGGTCGCCCTGCTCGGCGAAGTGCAGCGCGGCGGCCAGCGCGACCGGGCCGATCGCCAGGTTCACCGCGCCGGCCCGCAGACTCAGGCCGGCGGCGAGCGTGAGCAGGCCGAGCGCTGCGACGTCGACGAGCAGCGTCTTCAGCGCGCCGCCGCGCAGCGCGTCCGCGTCCTCCCGCCAGAGCAGCCAGGCCATCGCCACCAGCCCGGCGAGCAGCACGAACTCCCAGAGCACGTGCACCGCGATCCGGTCCCGGCCGGGTTCGCCGTGCACCGGATCGTCGAAGATGTTCTCCAGGACGGCAGCGGGCACCCCGGACGACGTCTCCGGCGGCGCTGTCCGGCCCGCATCGTCGTACGCCATTGGCTCGCGCCTCCCCAGGTGGCCGCGTCCAGCCCTCGGGCGGGCGGACCGGTGGCGGCCGTCGCTCTCCGGTCGCCAGGGACGGTACCTCCGGGCCGGGGTGTGGGGAACCCTCAGAGACGCCCGCGGGGCGTCTCCCGGTCACCCGGCTCGCGGTCCTCGTCGTCCTCCTGCTCCGGGACGCGGCAGGAGCGTTCCAGCCAGAGCGCGGCCGCGACCAGCGCCAGCGCGGCGATCAGGCCGCCGAGCGCGGCGGGCCGATCGTTCATGGCCGCGTTGGTCTGTTCCACGAAGAGCCAGCCGGTCAGGCCGGCGTAGAAGCCGGCGAAGATGGCCCCGGCCAGCGCGGACGCCTTGGCCAGCACCACGAACCGGGCGACCAGCAGCGGGTTCACCGGCTCCCGGCCGGGCCGCCGCTCGATCCGGCCCCGGGTGTTCACCGCCGCGTAGCCCTCCAGCACGGCCAGCCCGGCCAGCGTGATCACCGGCAGCCAGGGCAGGTCAGAACCGAGGTCTCCGTAGAAGCTGCTGATCAGCAGCCAGGCCACCGCGGCGGCGGCCAGGCCGGCCACCACGAGCGTGGAGGCCCGGGTCGGACCCATCCGGAAGCGGTCGGGCCCCTGCGGGGAGCGGGCGGTGCTCACCGCACCTCCTCAGCTCGCGACTGCGGGGCCAGGGTCCAGCGGGTCATGTGTCCGACTCTAGCGCCAGATCGGGTCGCGGGCTCAGTTCCAGGGCGTCCCCGGCGAGTGGCTCGGCGTTGAGCAGGTCGGTCAGCCAGCCGTGCCCGGGCAGCCGGCCGTGCGGCTCGATGTCGATCCACGGGCGCAGCACGAAGGCGCGCAGGTGGGCCCGGGGGTGCGGCAGGGTCAGCTCGGGATCCTCGCGGAGCACCGGCTCACCGGCGTCGTCCCAGACCGCGATCACGTCCACGTCCAGCGTGCGCGGCCCGTACCGTCGCTGCGGGTCGCGGGCGCGCCCGGCCGCCGCCTCCGCGGCCCGGGCGCGGGCCAGCCAGTCCTCCGGCGTCGCCGCCGGGTCCACGACCATCACCGCCGCGTTCAGGTACGCGGGCTGGTCGGCGTCCCCCCACGGTGGAGTCTCGTAGACACCGGAGACCAGCAGCACCCGGTCGCCGAGCGCGGCCACCGCGCCGCGCAGGTGGCCGAGGCGGTCGCCCAGGTTGCTGCCGACCGACAGCACGGCCCGGGTCATCGGGTACGCCGCATCGTGACGGCCACGTCCCGGAAGGCGTGCGGGATCGGGGCTTCCGGCTTGTGCACGGTCACCGTCGCGGCGGCCACCAGCGGTTCGGCCAGGCAGACCGCGAGCAGCCGGTCGGCGAGCGTCTCGATCAGGTTCACCGGCTCGCCGGTGACCACCGCGACCAGGCGTTCGGCCAGCTCGCCGTAGTGCACGGTGTCGGTCACCTCGTCCGAGCGCGCGGCCGGGCCCAGGTCCAGTTCGAGCACCGCGTCGACCACGAACTCCTGCCCCTGTGCGCGCTCGAAGTCGTAGACGCCGTGGCGGCCGTGCGCGCGCAGGCCGGTCAGCTCGATCCGGTCGGTCATCGGTCGCCTCCGCTCGTGCCGGTGGCCGCTTCCGCCGGCCGCCTGTCGATGGCCGTTTCCGTCGGGGACGTGCTCGCCCGCCGCGCGCCGGTCGCGGTGGCGAGCCGGGGGCTGCCGGTGGCACGCCAGACGGCGAGCGCGTCGGCGGTCGCGCGGACCTCGTGCACGCGTACCCCCCAGGCGCCGGCCGCGACGGCGAGCAGGCTCGTCGCGACGGTCGCGGCCTCCCGGGCGGCGGTGGGCCGGGGCTCGCCGGCCGCGTCGGCGAGCAGCCGGCCGAGGTAGGACTTGCGGCTGGCCCCGAACAGCACCGGGTAGCCCAGGTCGACCAGCTCGGGCAGGCGGGCGCTCAGTGCCCAGTTGTGGGCGGCGGTCTTCGCGAAGCCCAGGCCCGGGTCGATGATGATCCGGTCGGCGGCCACCCCGGCGGCGAGCGCGGCGTCGACGCGCCGGCTCAGCTCGTCCCGGACCTCGGTCACCACGTCGGTGTACGTGGCCAGCTCGCGCATCCCCCGGGAGTGTCCCCGCCAGTGCATGAGCACCCAGGGGCAGCCGGCGTCGCGGACCACGCGGGCCATGTCCGGGTCGGCGAGGCCGCCGGAGACGTCGTTGACCATGTACGCGCCGGCGGCGAGGACCGCCTCGGCGACCCGGGCGCGGCTGGTGTCGATGCTGACCCGGATGCCGGCGGCGCTCAGCTCGCGGACCACCGGCAGCACCCGGGCGGTCTCCGTCTCCGCGTCGACCCGGTCGGCGCCGGGGCGGGTGGACTCGCCGCCCACGTCGATCAGGTCGGCGCCGTCGGAGCGCAGTCGCACCCCGTGTGCGACGGCCGCGTCCAGATCGGCGTATCTGCCGCCGTCAGAGAAGGAGTCGGGCGTGACGTTGAGGACGCCCATCACCACCGGGGTCTCCGCCCGTACCAGATCGGTCACGGACCCGACAGTACCGTTCGCCGGCCGGGCTTCCGGCCACCGGACGAGCGGCGGACGCGACGCCCCTGACGTGCGCATTGGCACAGGTGTACGATCGGTCATCCGGGCCGCCGGAGGCCGAGTCTTCGCGGCTTGTCGCAAAGGTGGCCGGGCCGTACGCTTTGGAATTGCCCAGCATCGAGATGGCGAAGCCTGGAGGGAGGGCCGAAGCGGGAAGAATCCTCCCAAAACTCACCACTCTGCGTGGTGGGTGACGGACTCAGCGTTGACGGCGCTGTCTCTGACGAGCACCATCCCGCCAGGCTTGCCTACTTGCACCAACGCGGCGCCGCCGGCCGCGACCTTGGGGAGGTTTCCAGTGATCGCCATCGAGCTCATGGCAACGGCGTCCAGTGCCGTGGACCACGCGCTCCACACCCTGGCGTCGACTCCACTCGCCGAGCCGGCCCCGAAGGGCATCGACACCGACAACGTCGTCACCTTCTTCGCCAGCAAGATCGCGCCGATCCTGCTAGCGGTCCTCGGGGTCATCTTCATCGGCCGGGCCAGCCGGGGCGAGATCTCGAAGGTGCTGACCAGCTCGGCCATCGCCATCATCGGCCTGGCCTTCATCGCCGGAGCGGCCACACTCTTCTTCGTCGGCGACTACCTGATCAACCTGATCTTCGAGTAGGGCGTTGGGCGACGATGCGGCTGCGCACCGACGACGACATCTACCGGGCACGCCTCGTCTACCTGGGGCCGCCCGGGTACACCCTTCCCGTCCACCTGCCGTACGCCCAGTACGGCCTGTTCATGCTGCTCGTACCCCTCTACATGTTCATCCACTGGTTGTTCACGCTCCAGGTCGAACTGTTCCCCGCCTGGGAGATCTCGCTGGCGATCGTGACGACCTCGTTCATCTTCCGGTACGTCGACCCGGACCGGCCGGCGCGCATGGTCATCCGGACCGCGCTGACCGACTGGCGACGCACCCGGGAACCGGCCACCGAGCAGCGGGATCCGCGGCTCGTCGCGAGCCGGATCAGGATCCGGGAGGAACTGGCATGACCGGGCGTACGACAACCGTGCAGACGAACGACGCGGGTGAGGCGGTCGCATGAGTCGCTCTTCCACGCCGGGTTCCCCGGCCGGGCGCCCGGCCGGGCCCAACGGTAACCGTGCGCGATCGTTCGACTACCCACCGGACGAGGATCTGGACGAGGTCGTCCTCGACAGCGCGCTCGTCACCAGCCCCGGGCACAGCCGCGTCGGCGTCTTCCAGCCGCCGCGACCGCTCACCCCGCGCGAGCCGGTACGCCCCGACGGCGACATCGACTCGCCCTTCCTCGACCTGTTCGGCGGCGCGCAGCCCCGGCGGCGACCCGCCGCGTCCACGCCGGCCGCAGCGGTCGAGCCGGTGGTGGCGCCGCCCCGCCGCGGTGTCGGCCGTGAGCCCCTGCCGATCCCGCACCAGCCCGCCGTGCCGGTCGAGCCGGCGCCCCGGGCCGAACCGGAGCCACCGGCCCGCGAGCAGGCCCCTGGCGTACGCGCGGTCGGGCGCCCCCGGCCCGAGCCCGCACACGCCGCACCGCCGCCGGTCGAGCCGCCCCTCCCCGACCCGCCGGCCGCGCTCGCCCCGCCGCCGCCGTCGCGGAGCCGGGTGCCGCAGCAGGCCGGTGACCGGCTGCCCGCGATCCGGCCCCCGGCCGAGCCCGAGCCGGCGCTCCCGCCGCCCCCGCAGATCCCCGCGCCCGCGCCTGCTCCCGCCGACCACCGGGAGCCGGATCTCGCTCCGGCGGACCCGCTCGCGGCCGGCGCGGCGCCGTCGCGGGAGGTCGGCCGCCCGGCGCACCGCGAGGTGACGCCGCCCCGGCAGCGCACGCCGGAACGCCGGAACCGGCCGACCAAGCCGGTCCGGGTCCGCGCCCCGAAGATCAAGTTCGGCGACCGGGATCCGTCGGTCGAGCTGGCCATCACCGAGATCGCCGGCCACCTCACCTTCACCCCGAACACCGTCACCGCCTGGTACTGGCTGCCCGAGGTGCGGTGGGCCTTCCGGCCGGACGCCGAACGCGAGGCGCTGCTCTCGGCGATCTCCGAGCAGTACGCCGGACTCGCCGGGTTCCGGCTGCACCTGCGCCGCACCACCCGGCCCTTCCCGGCCGACGAGTGGGCCCGCACCATCGACGCGCACACCGCCGCCCCGCTGCCCGACGTACCGGGCACCACCGGCTGGGCCGACCACCTGGTCGCCGCCCAGCGGCACCTGATGGCGGTCAACCACGCCGAGGGCCAGACCTACCTCGGTGTCACGTTCGCCCGCCGGTCACTCGGCGACTCGCTCACCGAACGCCTGCTGCGCACGTTCGGCCGGGGCACCGCCGACGGCGAGCGGCGCCGGCTGAGCCGTACCGTCGAGCAGTTCGACGAGGTCCTCGGCGCGTTCGGCATGCGCGGGCGCCGGGTCACCGCCCCCGAGCTGGAATGGCTGCTCTACCGCTCGGTGGCGCTGTGCATGGCGCCGCCCGGCGTCCTGTCCCCGATCACCAACGGCCGGTGGGAACGCGGCGACCTGCTGGCCCTCACCGAACAGGTCGAGCGCTACCGCACCCCGTACGGCTCGACGGTGAAGCTGGTCAACCGGATGACCGGCGAGGAACGCCACGTCGCCGTGCTCGCGGTCGGCCGGATGGAGCCGCTGGAGATCCCCGAGCGGCACGAGCCCTGGCTGCACTTCCACGAGCGGCTGCCGTGGCCCATGGAGCTGTCCACCCGGGTCGACATCCTCGGCCCCAACGACTCCTTCCGGAACCTCGAACACCGGCTCCGGATGATCCGCTCGCAGCAGCTCGACTACGCCGAGCACGGCATCGACGCGCCGCCGGAGCTGGAACGGCTGGCCAAGCGCGCGCTGGTGATCGGCGACGAGATGACCACCGGCCTGCCCGTCGACTCGGCCCGGGCGCACGGCTGGCACCGGATCGCGGTCGGCGGCCGTACCCGGGAGGAGTGCCTGGAACGGGCCCGGCGGCTCATCCAGCTCTACTCCCGCGAGCTGCGGATCTCGCTCCAGCACCCGAAGAACCAGGACTGGCTGGCCCGCGAGTTCATCCCCGGCGAGCCGATCGCCAACACCGGCTACGTCCGGCGGATGCCGGTCAACCTGCTCGCCGCCGCGCTCCCGCAGGCCGCGTCCACAGTCGGCGACCGGCGCGGCGACCTGATCGGGCGGACCGCCGGCACCTGCCGCCGGCCGGTCTTCCTCGACCTGCACTTCCCGATGGAGGTACGCGAGCGCTCCGGCCTCGCCGTCTTCGTCGCCGAGCCCGGCGGTGGCAAGTCGACGCTGCTCGGCGCGCTCGGCTACCTGGCCGCCCGCCGCGGTGTGCAGGTGACGCTGCTCGACCCGTCCGGCCCGCTGGCCCGGCTCTGCGCCATGCCGGAACTGGCCCCGTACTCCCGGGTGCTCAACCTGACCGGTTCGGAGCAGGGCACGCTGGCGCCGTACGCGCTGATCCCGACGCCGCTGCGCAGCGAGTTCGGCGCCGGCGCGGCGGGCGACCGCGAGTTCGAGATCGCCGTGTCGAACGCCCGCGCCGAGCGCCGGATGCTGGTGCAGGACATCTGCATGATGCTGGTGCCGCCGCAGGTGGCCCGGGAGGCGTCCACCGCCACGCTGTTCCGGCACGCGGTACGCCAGGTGCCCGCCGAGGAGACCTCCACGCTCGACGACGTGGTCACCTGCCTCCAGGGGCTCGACGACGACGCCGGGCGCGAACTGGCCCACCTGCTGCTCGACACCGCCGAGATGCCGCTGGCCATGCTCTTCTTCGGCCGGCCGCCGGAAGGGCTGCTCGGCGCCGACGCCGCGCTCACCGTCATCACCATGGCCGGCCTGCGGCTCCCCGACCTCAAGATCGAGCGGGAGTACTGGTCGGCCGAGGAGGCGCTCGCGCTGCCGATGCTGCACACCGCGCACCGGCTGGCGGTACGCCGCTGCTACGGCGGGTCGATGTCCTCCCGGAAACTGGTCGGTCTCGACGAGGCGCACTTCATGGAGGGCTGGCGGTCCGGGCGGTCGTTCCTGGTCCGGCTCGCCCGCGACTCCCGCAAGTGGAACCTCGCCGCACTAGTCGCCTCGCAGAACCCGAAGGACATCCTCGGCCTCGACGTGCAGAACCTCGTCTCCACCGTCTTCGTCGGCCGGATCGCCGAGGACAGCGAGATCGCCTCCGAGGCGCTGCGCCTGCTGCGGGTGCCGGTCGACGACGGTTACGAGGCCACACTCGCCTCGCTCTCCCAGGCCGACAGCGGATCGGCCAACCGGCTCGGCTTCCGCGAGTTCGTCATGCGCGACGTCGACGGGCGCGTGCAGAAGGTCCGGGTCGACGTGTCGTACGTCGACGGGCTGCTGGAGCACCTGGACACCACCCCCGCCGCGGTCGCCCAGGCCGCCGGGATACTGCCGACCGTCCTGGCTGACCTGGAGGCGTGACATGGCGCGGGCACGGATCGCGGCGCTCCTCCTCGCGCTCGGCGTACTCGCCGGGGCCACGATCTCCTGGCCGGTGATCGGGGCGGCCACACCCGCGTACGCGGCCGCGCCGGTCACCCAGGCGCGTGCCGAGCTGTGCAGCACCAAGGAGTGGCAGGCCGACTTCCGGTCCTGCGTCGGCAAGCTCAAGGCCGTCAGCGAGGACCAGGTCGAGTGCCGCAACGCCCCGGTGCCCGCCGCGCCGGACTCGGGCCTGGCCGGCTGGTTCGCGTCCCGGCCCGACTCGGCGAAGGAGCCCGGCCCGAAGGGCCTCTACAGCGACTACGGGTACGCCGGATACAGCTACAACACGTACGACATCGACGGCGGCTGCGCCTCCTCGGTGCTGCATCCGGACTACCGGTTCACCACGATGGTCGCCAACGGCGAGTTCATGTTCGCCAACGCGGTGATCGGTGCCTCGAACGCGCTGCGCGAGCGCGCCTGGGATCCGCGGACGATGTGGAGCTGGGCCGATCCGCTGGTGGAGCAGGCCACCAAGGCCGTCTACCAGAAGGTGTTCAGCGTCTTCGGCATCATCACCGTCTGCGTGGTCGGCCTCTACCTGCTCTGGCGGTCCCGCCAGTCGGACATGAGCAACGCGATGACCACGGCCGGGTGGGCGCTGCTGGTGATGGTGGCGGTGACCGCGCTGGCCGCCTGGCCGGTCAAGTCCGCGAACATCGCCGACAACACGCTGATCACCACGCTGGGCGTGGTGCACGACGCGGTCGGTCCTTCCTCCAAGACCGTCCCGCCGGACAAGTGCGCTCTGCCGAACCCGAGCGCCTGTGTCGACAAGCGTCCCCCCGCCGTACGCGCCAGCGACACGGCGACCGAGACGATGCTCTACCGGAACTGGCTGCGCGGTGTGCTCGGCTCGGCGGACAGCGAGACCGCGAAGAAGTACGGTCCGGCCCTGTACGACGCCAAGTCCTTGACCTGGGGCGAGGCGGAGGCCATCCGGACTAAGCCCGCCACTCGCGACGTGGTCATCAAGGGCAAGCAACAGCAGTGGGCCAAGGTCGCCGAGCAGATCAAGACCGAGGACCCCGAGGCGTACGAGTATCTCCAGGGCACCCGGGACATGGACCGGATCGGCGCCGGGTTCATCGCGGTGCTCGCCTCGGTGCTGTTCGCCATGTTCGACCTCACCGCGTCGCTGCTGGTGCTGCTCGGCTTCCTGATCTTCCGCTGGGCGGTGATCGCCGCGCCGATCCTCGGCACGGTCGGCCTGATGCGCCCGGCCAGCGCCGGCCTCCGGCGGCTGGCGAACGCGGTGGTCGCCGCGGTCTTCAACATCGCCATCTTCGGCACCGGCGCGGCCATCTACCTCTTCGCCGTCGACCTGATCATGAACACCGCCACGCTGCCCGGCTGGCTCCAGGTGGTCCTGGTCTGGCTCTGCGGGGTGGTCGGCTGGTTGCTGCTGCGGCCGTACCGCCGGATCACCCAGCTCGGCGGCAAGGACAGCAGCGAGGCGATCAGCTCGGCCGGCTCCTGGCACCGGCGGTTCTTCCGGGACATGCGGATCGCCGCCCGGCTGGACGTGGCGGAGCCCGGTGGCACCAACGAACCGGCGATCGGCAAGCGCCGCACCGTCACGGCCGACCAGCGCAGCCTCCGGCCGGAGGCCCGGCACGAGGATCCGGCGCACAGCGCCACACCCGCCGAACGGGAGCGGCCGGACGGGCGGGAACGGCCGGAGGAGGCGCCCGCGACCGGACGTCCGGGCGGGCGTCCCGCCGCCACACCCCGGCCCCGGCGAGCGCCGTCGACCTGGACCGAGCCGGATGTACCGGAGGAATCACCCTCCTACGCCGTCTACCGGCCGGACTCGGCGGGCCGCGGCACCTCCCCCGCCCGGCCGGCGCCGCGCATCCGCTCCGAGGCACGGTGAGTCCGGTGCGACGCGCGCTGGAATTCCTCTTCACCCGGGTCCTCCGGTCCCGGATCGGTGTCGCTCTGGTGATCGCCGTGCTGGTCTTCGGGGTGATCGGCGCGGCCCGCCTCGTCGCCGGTCCCGGCAATCCGGGCCTCGGCCTGACCAGCCGCCCCACCCAGCCGATCAGCACCGCGGACCCGGAGGCCGGTGACGACGGCCTGCTGGCCAGCCCACCGGCCGCGGTCGCCCCGAAGACCCGGCCGGGCGAGGACACGCCGGAGCAGGTCGCCGGACGGTTCACCACCGCGTGGTTGAGTGGCCCGGGCAGCAGCGGCGACGCCTGGCAGGCCCGCCTGCGGCCGCTCTCCACCCCGGCGCTGGCCGAGAAGATGACGGGCGCCGACCCGGAGACCGTGCCCGCACGGAGGACGACAGGCGCTCCGACGCTCCGGCCCCGCACCGAGTCCTTCGTGGAGGCGCTGGTTCCGCTGGACAACGGCACGCTCCGGCTCGAACTCGTCGCACCGGACGGGCCCTGGCTGGTGGACGCGATCGACTGGGAGCGGTCGTGACCGCCGGCCCGGCCGTCGCGGGACAGGTCCGCCGGAAGCTGCGCCTGGGCGTGATCGCCACCGCCGTCACGAGCGTGCTCGCGCTGCTCTGCTGCGTCGGCGGCTCCGGCGCCTTCCTCCTCACCGAACTGGGCGGCGACGAGGACGACCCGAAGCTCGCGGCCCTGAACTGCGACCCGGCCTACCAGGTGAACCTGACCGGCGACATGCCGCGCTTCGCCGAGTACGGCGAGCGCCAGCTGCGCAATGCCGCGGTCATCATCAAGGTCGGCCAGGACATGAAGCTCCCCGCTCGCGGCTGGGTGATCGCGCTGGCCACCGCGATGCAGGAATCAGCGCTGCGCAACCTCGCCAACAGCACAGTCCCGGCGTCGCTCGCGTTGCCGCACGAGGGAGTGGGCGCCGACCACGACTCGCTCGGCCTGTTCCAGCAGCGGCCCGGGTGGGGCAGCATCGAGCAGCGGATGACGCCCTCGTACGCGGCCCGCAAGTTCTACCAGAAGATGGAGAAGGTGCCGAACTGGCAGCAGCGCCCGCTCACGGTCGTGGCCCAGCGGGTCCAGGTCAGCGCCTACCCAGACGCCTACGCCAAGCACGAGGAACTGGCCGGGCGCATCGTCGACGCGCTCGCCGGCGGTGCCGCCCGGACCGTGGAGATCGCCGGCAAGGCGGTGTGCGACGCCGCCGCCGGAGACCGGATCGCCGCCTCCGGCTGGACCGCGCCGCTGCCCGGCGGTGTGGTCTCCGGCTTCCGCACCACGGCCCGGCCCAGCCACCACGGCGTGGACCTGGCCGCCTCGAAGGGCACGCCGATCCACGCCGCCTCGGCGGGCCGGGTGCTGGTGGCCCGCTGCGACCCGGACCGCTCCGGGCGCCGGGACTGCGACCGGGACGGCTGGCCGAACAAGGGTGGCTGCGGATGGTTCGTGGACATCCTGCACGCCGGCGGGTTCATCACCCGCTACTGCCACATGGTCGAACGACCCCGCGTGGTACCGGGTCAGGCGGTCGAGGCGGGCGAGGTCATCGGGCTCTCCGGCAGCAGCGGCAACTCGTCCGGTCCGCACCTGCACTTCGAGGTGCACAAGGACGGCGACCGGTCCAGCAACGGGGCGGAGAACCCGGTGCCCTTCATGCGTAAGCGGGGCGCGCCCCTCGGCGAGACCGGGTGAGGCCGGACGGATGAGCAATCCCCTGCCCGACCCGTTCGCCGACCGGCCGGACTGGGCGCCGCTGCCGCCCCGGCCGGTGGAGACCGTGCCCGCCACCGGCGGGACCGAGCTGCGCGGCCGACGCGTGCTCGTCGGCCTGCCCGGTCTCGGCTGGCGCGGCGACCTGCGGGCCGACGAGCGGGTGGTGCAGGGCAGCCGCACCTACGTGCCGGTGATCCCGGAACACGAGTGGTACCGGGCCGAGGCCGAGCAGGTGGAGGTGTTCGCGCCGCTGGTGCCTGTGGAACGGGTCTGGGTGGAGACCATCGGCGAGCGGCGACCGGCGACCGGGGCGACCGGGGCGACCGCCCCGGCACTCCGGCTGGTGTCACTGGACGTACCCGAACGCCGGCCGCCCACGCCGGTGTTCGAGGCCGACGCGGTGACCGGGCGGCGCGTGGTGCACGTGGACAACGGTGTGGAACGGCGCGACCTGCGTGCCGTCACCGAGACCTACTCCGGCGCGGACGGCGACATCTGCGTGCGGGTGGCCCCCGAGCTGGAGTGGTACCGGTGGGCCTGGCGCGGGCAGGCACCGACCACGTTGGAGGTGCCGGTGCACCTGCTCTGGCTGGAATAGCCGGAAGTCAGTCGGCGCGCTGCGCCGAGCAGACGCCCCAGCCGTCCTGGTCCTTCGTCTCAAAAACCCAAGTCTGGCGATCACTCTGGCGAACCTCGTCCACCACCGCTGAGATCACCAGGTCTACTCGCACCTGAGCCTTGGCACCCGCCTGCTCGACGCTGAGGTTCTCCCAGCTCACGGAAATCGTCGTGTTGAACCGTTGCTCCCGTGCGACGAGGTCATCGCGAAGTGAGCGCAGATCGTCAAGGTCGACGTCGTTACGGCACTCAAACTCCGCGGCCTTGACATCATTGCGTTGGTCGACGGAGTACTGGATGTAACTCGCTACGACAACCTCGGGAGACCCGCGGTCCGGGGCGGTCGCGCGGTCGTACAGCACGAACCCGACCACCCCGCCGACAGTGCACAGCACCGCCACCACCCCCGCGACGACCGCGAGCACTGTGCGCACCGGACGCTTGGGGCGCACCGGTGCGGGAGCGGGCGCGGGGGGCGCCAACTGCTCCGGCGGGGTCCGCTGCGCCGGTACTCGGGACACCTGGGAACCGGCGGGGGGCTGCACTGATTCCACCTCCTGAGGCTATCGGCTGCGCCTCGCGTACCCAATGCTTGGAACCGGCGGATCGTGGCGAACCGCCGGGCGGACCCCGTCCGGCGGCGGGGTGAGGCTGCTCACCGCCGACCAGCTCACCGCGCCGACCGACATCCCGGTGGACGGCCCCCGCCTGGGTTACCGTCACACCTCGGGGAGGACATGTCGGCCTCGGAAAGAGAGGTGGACGCGGTGGCGACTCCGAAGGCGCGCGCCGGCCGGGCCGCCGCGCTGCACCGCCGGGCCGAGGCCGCCGCGACGGCGGCGGCGGGCATCCTGGACGAGATCCGGCCCGCGCCGGCCGACCACCACCGGCAGTACGAACTGGCCGAGCGCCTGCGGGCGGCGGCCGATCTGGCGGCGCCCGGTTGGGCCGGCGGGCCGCTGGAATCGCTGAGCGCGACGACGCCTCCCGGTGACGGTCTGCCGCCGCTGGTCCGGGTGGGCACCGCGGCGCCGCTCGACGACGCCCGCTTCCCCGCGCTGGTGCCGTTGCTCGGCAGCGGCCACCTCAGCCTCGACGCCGACGCCTCGGACGCCCGGGTGGCCGGGCTGCTCCGCGCGCTGCTGCTGCGCGTCTTCGCCGCCACTCCGGCGGGCGCGCTGCTGGCGCGTGCGGTCGACGGCGGTTCCGGTGAGACCTTCGCCGGGTACGCGCCGCTCGCCGACGCCGGGCTGCTGCCCCCGCCCGCCACCGACCTCGCCGGGATGCGCGCCGTGCTGGCCGAGGCGGAGCAGTGGGTGACCGCCGGGACGGCCCGGCAGCGCGGGCACGACCGGACGCTGCTGTTCGTGGTCGCGGCGCTGCCCGACGGTACGACCACCGCCGACCTGGACCGGCTCGCCGCGCTGGCCGAGGGCGGGCCGCGCGCCGGGCTGCATCTGGTGCTCGCCGGGTGGCCGGACGGCAGCCCGCTGCCGCGCGCCACAGCGGTCACCGTCCGCACCGCGTACGCGCTGGTCGGTGACCCGCCCGGCGCCGGCTTCAGCAGTCCCGGCGCCGAGCCGCCGGGCGGGTTGAACTCGCCCGTGTTCCTCGACGAGGATCCGCCCGCCGATCTGGTCGCCGCTGTGTGCGCGCGGCTGGCCCGGCAGATCGAGGACGGCTCCCGTCTGTCCCTGCGTGACCTGCTGCCGGCGGACGGTTTCTGGACGGCGGGCTCGGCCGACGGGCTGAGCACCACGGTCGGTGACGCCGCCGGGCGTCCGGTCAGCCTCGGCTTCACCGAGCTGACCCCGCACTGGCTGGTCAGCGGCCGGGGTCAGGCGGGCCGGTCGGCGTTCCTGACCGACGCGTTGTTCGGCCTCGCCGCCCGGTACGGCCCGGACGAGCTGGCGCTCTACCTGGCCGACCTGGCCGACGGCGAGTCGTTCGTGGAGTTCCTCCAGACCGAGCGGGACCGCTCCTGGGTGCCGCAGGTGCGTGCCGCCGGGATGGCGGCCGACCGGGAGTACGTGGCCGACCTGTTCGGCGAACTGGAGGCGGAGCTGCGCCGCCGCGAGGAGGCGTCCCGGCGGGCCGGCGGGCAGCGTTACGCCGAGCTGCGGCAGCACCAGCCGCTGCCCCGGATCGTCTGCGTGGTCGACGACTTCCCGCTGGCGTTGCGCGAGCGGGACCGGCTCGCCGCCGACCTGCTGGCCCGGTTGGACGCGCTCGCCCGCGCCGGCCGGGCGTACGGGATCCACCTGGTGCTGGCCGGCGAGGGTGACCTGGGCATCGGCGGCCCGCGCGACCCGCTGCTCGGCCAGTTCCCGGTGCGGGTGGCGCTGCCCGGCGGCTCGGCGGTGCTGGAGCCGGCAAACGACTCCGCGGCCGGGCTGCCGGTGGGCAGCGCGGTGGTGAACACGGCCGGCGGTCTGGGTGGTCCGCGCGGCGCGACCCGGGGACACGAGCGGATGATCCGTTTCCCTGATCCGTACGAGGATCCCGACGTCCTGACCGGCCTGCGGCGACGGCTCTGGGAGGCGCGGGGCGATTCGGCGACGCCGCCGGTGGTCTTCGCCGGGTACGCCCGCCCGCTGCTCGCCAACGATCCGCGGCACCGGGCCGCGCTCGCCGGCCGGGCCCACGCGCCCGCCGCGCTGCTCGGCCGGGCGGTGGACGTCCGGCGGTCCACGGTGACGGTGCCGCTGGGGCCGGGCGCGGGACGGAACCTGGCCGTCCTGGGGCGGGACGAGGAGGCCGAGCGCCTGCTGGTCACGGCGGTACGCAGCGCGGCGGCGGCGCATCCGGGCGCGGCCCGGTTCGTGCTGGCGCCGCTGGCGAACGGGTCGGCCGAGCCGGCCGGGGTGCTCGCCGCCGAGCTAACCGGAGGCCACCGGGTGGAGACCGTCGACGCGGCCGGGCTGCGGACCGCCATGGAGTCGGACGAGCCGGGTTACCTGGTGGTGTTCGGGCTGGACGTGCCGGACGCCACCGAGCTGCCGCCCGGCCTGCTGCGGACGCTGCTGCTGGAGGGGCCGCCGGCCGGCCGGCACCTGCTCGGCTGGTGGCGGACACCGGCTCCGCTGGCCGGGCTGCTCGGCCCGGAGGGCGAGGTGGACAAGCTCACCGCCGTGGCGGTCACCGACGTGCCGGGTGGCCGGCTGGAGCAGCTCTTCGACCGTCCGGTCTGGTGGCGGCCCCGCCCGGGTCGCGCGGTGCTCTGGGACGGCCCGGACGAGCAGGGCACCGTCTTCGTGCCGTTCGGCACGGCCGAGGTGGCGACCGCGCGGGTCGAGCCGGGCCCGCAGGTGACGGGCCGCGCCGGGGAGGGGGCCGCATGAGTGAGACCGGCACGGCCGTACCGGGGCCCCGCTCGGGTGGGCCGACCATTGTGGCGGACCCCGCCGAGTCGGCCTGGGCGGAGTACGTCGCGGGCGCGCGGGCGCTCGACGGCGTACGCCGGGCGGCGGCCACCGCTGCCGGGGAGCAGGCGCGGTCGGTGGCCGCGGCCCGCGAGGAGCTGACCGCGGTACGCGAACGGCTGGCGCCGCAGCAGTCCCGGCTGCGTGATCTGGGCGTACCGGCGATGTCGCTGGTCCCGACGCCGCCGGAGGTGACCGAGGCGGCCCGGTCGATGGCGGGCGGCCCGTCGGCGGTGCTCGCGGCGCTGCGCGCGGCCGGGGACTGGGCGGACGCCGCGGACGACACGCTGAGCGCGCGTGGCCTGCCGCGGCTGGCCCGGTGGCCGGCCCGGCCCCGCAACCTGCTCGTGTACGGGCCGCTGGCGCTCGTGGTGCCGCTGCTCCAGCTGCTGCTGTACGCGGTCGCCGGTCCGGGGCCGGTGACGGTGCTGGCGCTGCTCGTGGGGCTGCCGCTGCCGGCTGTCGCGTTCATGCTGGGCTGGCTCGCGGTGGGGCGCGTCTTCCGCCCGCGGCCCACCGATCGGGTGGACCGGACGCCCCGCTTCGGCGCCCTCGTCTGCCTGGTCCCGGCGGTGCTCACCGCGGCCGGCCTGCTGCTCGCCATGCTGCCCGGCTGACGACGGCCGCGCCCTCCCGGGCGGGAGTACGCGGCCGTCGGTGCCGGTCGAGGCTCAGCGGGCCATGATCAGTGCCATCGCCTCGGCCCGCGACTTCGCGTCGTTCTGGAGGCCGCCGCGCACGGCGGAGGTGATGGTCTTCGCGCCCGACTTCTGGATGCCGCGCATCGCCATGCACATGTGCTCGCACTCCAGCACCACGATCACGCCGCGCGGGGCGAGGCTGGACATCAGCAGGTCGGCGATCTGCGAGGTGAGCCGCTCCTGCACCTGCGGCCGGCGGGCGAACACCTCGACCAGCCGGGCCAGCTTCGACAGGCCGGTGATCCGGCCGTCCGGGCCGGGGATGTAGCCGATGTGGGCGCTCCCCCGGAACGGCAGCAGGTGGTGCTCGCAGAGGCTCATCACGTCGATGTCCCGGACGAGCACCAGTTCCTCGTGGTTGGCCTCGAACGTGGTGCGGAGCACCTGCGCCGGGTCGACACGCAGACCGGCGAAGAGTTCGGCGTACGCGCGGGCGACCCGGGCCGGCGTCTGCTGGAGGCCGTCGCGGTCCGGATCCTCGCCGACCGCGATGAGGATCTCGCGGACCGCCTTCTCGATCCGGGCGAGGTCGACGCTGTCCTCCACCGGGCCACCGGTCAGCTTGCCGCTGATCAGGCGCGCGGCCACGTAGTCGAGCGCGTCGTCCCCGTCGGGCTCGGTTGCGGAGACGGCCGGCTCCCTGTGCGGGGAGCCGGCCGTCGTCGGATCGCTGTTCAGTGCGTACCGTCCGAGTTGTTGCTGGAACCACCGATCGAGGCGGCGGCGTCGGCGCGGGACTGCGCCGCCAGCGCCTCCTTCTCGGCCGGCGTGAGCACCGGCGGCTCGGTGGAGGGCTGACGCTTGCCGAAGCCGTGGTACGGCGCCATCGGCGGGCGCTTGACGACGCGCGCGCAGATCCGGGCCATGTCGGCGGTGGACAGCGTCTCCTTCTCCATCAGCTCCAGGACCATGTTGTCCAGGACGTCCCGGTACTCCACCAGGATCTCCCAGGCCTCGTCGTGGGCCAGCTCGATCAGCGCGCGCATCTCGCCGTCGATCTCGGCGGCCACCGCGTCGGAGTAGTCCCGCTCGTGGCCCATGTTGCGGCCGAGGAACGGCTCGTCGCCGCTGGTGCCGTACTTGATCGCACCGAGCTTGGAGCTCATGCCGTACTGCGTGATCATCGCGCGGGCCAGCTGGGTGGCCTTCTCGATGTCGTTGCCGGCGCCGGTGGTCGGCTCGTGGAAGACGAGTTCCTCGGCCGCCCGGCCACCCAGCGCGTACGCCAGGGTGTCGATCATCTCGGCCCGGGTCTGGGTGTACTTGTCCTCCGTCGGGAGGACGAGCGTGTGACCCAGCGAGCGACCCCGGGACAGGATGGTCACCTTGTGCACCGGCGCGGCGTGCGGCAGCGCCCAGGCGACCAGCGCGTGCCCACCCTCGTGGTACGCGGTGATCTTCTTCTCCTGGTCGCTCATCACCCGGGTCCGGCGCTGCGGGCCGGCGATCACCCGGTCGATCGACTCCTCCAGGGAGTCGTTGGTGATCGCCCGCTGCTCCTTACGAGCGGTGAGCAGCGCGGCCTCGTTGATCACGTTGGCCAGGTCGGCGCCGCTGAAGCCCGGGGTACGCCGGGCGACCGCGTCGAGGTCGACGTCGGGCGTGAACGGCTTGCCCTTGGCGTGCACCCGCAGGATGGCCTTGCGACCCTCCATGTCGGGGGCGTCGACCGGGATCTGCCTGTCGAACCGGCCCGGGCGCAGCAGCGCCGGGTCGAGGATGTCCGGCCGGTTGGTGGCGGCGATCAGGATGACGCCGCCCTTGGTGTCGAAGCCGTCCATCTCGACCAGGAGCTGGTTGAGCGTCTGCTCCCGCTCGTCGTGGCCGCCGCCCATGCCGGCGCCACGGTGGCGGCCGACCGCGTCGATCTCGTCGACGAAGACGATCGCCGGGGCGTTCGACTTGGCCTGCTCGAACAGGTCGCGGACGCGGCTGGCGCCGACACCGACGAACATCTCGACGAAGTCGGAGCCGGAGATGGAGTAGAAGGGCACCCCGGCCTCGCCGGCGACCGCGCGGGCCAGCAGCGTCTTACCGGTACCGGGCGGGCCGAACAGCAGCACGCCCTTCGGGATCTTGGCGCCCAGGGCCTGGTACTTCGCCGGGTTCTGCAGGAAGTCCTTGATCTCGTGCAGTTCCTCGACGGCCTCGTCCGCACCCGCGACGTCCGCGAAGGTGGTCTTCGGCGTGTCCTTGGTGATCATCTTTGCCTTGGACTTGCCGAAGTTGAGCACCCGGGAGCCGCCGCCCTGCATCTGCGACATGAAGAACAGCAGCAGGAGCACGAGCAGCGCGATGGGAAGCAGGTTGACCAGCAGGCTGACCCAGATGCTGTCCGACGACACCTTGGTGTCGACCGGGCCGGTGATGCGGTCCGCCGCCTCGGCCTCGCGTACCTGGTTCCAGACCTGGCCGCCGACCTCGTACGGGAACTGCGCCTCGATCTTGTCAGTGGTGGTGTCGCCGTCGAACTTGGCCTTGTCCTTCAGGTCGAGCTGGAGCGTCTGCTCCTTGTCCTGGAAGACGACCTTCTCGATGCCGCCCTTGTTGAGCTGGTCGAGCGCGACGGACGTGTCCACCCGGTGGTAGCTGGGACCAGCGGTGAACAGTTGACTGAGCACAACGGCGCCGAGGATGACCAGGATGATCCAGACCACCGGTCGGCGGAAGAAACGCGTACGTTCCATGCTGTAGTCGGGTGCCGAGGCGCCCGCATCCTCCTGATCGACGTCCTGACCGTCTGAATGGTGTCGCCGCCTTGAGCGGCGGCCGGGGCCGCCGTGCGGGCCGGCCCGACCCCCGGGGCACGCAAACTGCCGCACCACGGTCATTCGACGGTACACCGTGCGCGCGAGGAGTGAGCTTGCGAGCCCCGCAGTCGCGCACATTCGAAACCTCGGCGCGGGCGACGAGTGAGCTTGCGAGCCCGGCACTTACGCGTAGGGCGAACCGGGGTGTTGAGCCGGCGTGGCGGGGAGCTCCCACCCGGCCCGCCCACACCGCACGGTCACGCGGTTCGAGGGGCCGGGCGTGGAGGGTGCCTCCACGTCACCGGTCCCTACCGTAGACCGGAAGACTGAGAACCCGCTGAATGTCAGCTGACGAAGGGCTCGGCGAACCCTCAGGCTCGCGCGTACACCTCGGGCTTGAGCACCCCGACGTAGGGCACCTCGCGGTACCGCTCGCCGAAGTCGAGCCCGTAGCCCACGACGAACTCGGTCGGGATGTCGAACCCGACGTACTTGACCGGGACCTGCACCTTGACCGCGTCCGGCTTGCGGAACAGCGCGACCACCTCGACGCTCGCCGCGGAACGCGACTCCAGGTAGCGCAGCAGCCAGGACAGCGTCAGGCCGGAGTCGACGATGTCCTCGACGACCACCACGTGGCGGCCGGCGATGTCCCGGTCCAGGTCCTTGAGGATGCGGACCACGCCGGACGAGGTGGTGCCCTGGCCGTAGGACGAGACGGCCATGAACTCCAGCTCGGCGGGCGGGCCCTGGCGGCCCAGCGCGCGGGCGAAGTCGGCCATGAACATGACCGCTCCCTTGAGCACACACACGAGCAGCAGGCCGTCCTCGACGTGGGCGTAGTCCGCCGAGACCTGCTTGGCCAGCTCCGCGGTCTTGTCGCGGATCTGCGCCTCCGAGATGATCACGTGGTCGATGTCGGCGTCGTACCAGGAGCCGTCAGCCATGCTCCTAGCCTGCCGTACGCCCCGGTGCCGCCGTCGGCGGGGCCGCCCCTTTTGGCGCGGTCCCGCCGGGGATTTTCGGCGCGAACTGAATAAATCACCTCAGCAGGTGCGGGAGCGCCAGCGCTGCCCGTCGTCGCTCGGCTTCCAGTCGGCCGAGTCGCGGGTGTCGGCGGTGAGCCCGAAGGCGCTGGCACCGACGAGGAGGAGCAGGAAGAGCAGGAGCAGCAGAACGGTCATGGCGGCGCTCACTTTCACACGGTTGAGACTGTTTTCGCCGCCGGTGCGCACCGGACACCATCGATTCTGCGGGCCACCGACCGATCCGGACAGTGGCAGGAATGTCAGCTGGCATCGATTTACTGCCACCTGTCGGGTTACCCTCGTCACATGCTCCGCTCGGTCGCCGTCATCGCCATGGACCAGGTCGCCGCGTTCGAACTCGGCGTGCTCGCCGAGGTCTTCGGCACCGACCGCACCGCCGACGGCTTCCCCGGGTGCCGGTTCGACGTCTGCACCGCCGACGGCGGCGCGGTCCGCAGCCGCTCCGGCTTCCTGCTCACCCCCACCGCCGACCTGAGCCCGGTCGAGGACGCCGACCTGGTGGCGGTGCCCGCGCACGCCGACGGCACCCCGCTCCCCGAGCCGGTGCTCGCCGCGCTGCGCCGCGCCGCCGACCGGGGCGCCTGGCTGCTCAGCGTCTGCGCCGGCGCGTTCGTCCTCGGTGAGGCGGGCGTGCTCGACGGGCGCGACTGCACCACCCACTGGCGGTACACCGACGAACTCCAGCAGCGCTTCCCGGCCGCCCGGGTCCAGTGCGACTCGCTCTACGTGCAGGACGGCCGGCTGCTCACCAGCGCCGGCACCGCCGCCGGCATCGACGCCTGCCTGCATCTGGTACGCCAGGAGCACGGCTCCGCGGTGGCGACCCGGCTGGCCCGCCGGATGGTGGTGCCGCCGCACCGCGACGGCGGCCAGTCGCAGTACGTCGAGGCGCCGATCCCCAAGGCGCCGGAGGCACCCACACTGGAACCGGTGCTGGAATGGCTGATGGGACACCTGCGCCGGCCGGTGACGGTGGACGAGCTGGCGGCCCGCGCCGGGATGGCCCCGCGCACGTTCGCCCGCCGGTTCCGCGCCGAGACCGGCACCACCCCGCACGACTGGGTGACCAACCAGCGGGTGCTGCTGGCCCGGCACCTGCTGGAGGACACCTCACTGAGCGTGGAGAGCGTCGCCGAGCAGGCGGGCTTCGGTGACTCGGCGGCCCTGCGGCACCACTTCACCCGCCGGGTGGGCACCACCCCCCTGGCCTACCGCACCACCTTCCGAGACCGCCAGACCACCTGACCGCCCCGCCCCACACCCGCGGCGGTGATCAAGGAGTTCGGGGCCTGGGGCGGGCCGGAACGGGACCAGAAGTCCTTGATCAACGGGGTGGGGGGTGAAGCGGGGGCGCGGCGTCAGGGCAGGAGGTGGCCGGCGTGGCGGCGTACCTGGTGGCCGCCGGGGAGGTGCACCGGGCCCTGGCCGCGCCACGCCGTCACCAGGGCGTCCAGTGCCGCCACGTGACTGTGGGACAGCGCGGCCGGCGTCGCGCCCAGCTCGCGGGCCCAGGTGTGCAGCACCCGGGTACGGACGGCGGCCGGCAACCCGGCCAGCCCGGCGACGGACAGCCCGCCCCCCTCGGTCCGGACGTCGGCGAGCGCGGCGTCGGCGAGCGCGTCGAGCGCGGCGTTGTCGGCCGCGAGCAGCCCGGCGGTACGGGCGAGGTTCGCCACCACCCCCGGCCCCAGCGCGTCGACGAGTGCCGGCAGCACGTCGGCCCGGACCCGCGCCCGGGCGTACGCGGGGTCGGCGTTGTGCGGGTCCGCCCACGGATCGAGTCCGAGCGCGGCGCAGGCGGCCCGGGTGCCGGCGCGCGGGACGTCGAGCAGCGGGCGCAGCAGGGGCACCGCGTCGACGTCGCGCCGCTCCGGCATCCCGGACAGCCCTCGCGGTCCGGCGCCCCGGGCCAGCGCCAGCAGGACGGTCTCGGCCTGGTCGTCGCGCGTGTGCCCGAGCAGCACCCCGGCTGCGTCGTACCGGTGTGCGGCGGCGATGAGCGCCTCGTACCGGGCCTCGCGGGCGGCCGCCTCCGGGCCACCGGGCCGGCCGTCCACGCGTACCGGAATCACCTCGACCGGGTCGAGCCCTTCGGCGCGGGCCCAGCCGGCGACCGCCTCGGCCCGTTCGGCGGACCCGGCCTGCAGGCCGTGGTCGACCGTCACCAGGCCGGCCGGGCGCCCGAGCCGGGGGGCCACGAACGCGGTGGCCGCGGCGAGCGCGAGCGAGTCGGCACCGCCGGAGCAGGCCACCAGCACCGGGCCGGCGCCCGGCAGACAGGTCAGCACCCGGCGGACGGCGAGCCGCACCGCGGCGACGGCGGGGGCGGGCGACGGAGAGCGGCGCGCGCCGGAACCAGCCGAGCCGGGCGGATCAGCCGACGGGCGGGGTGGCACCGGCGGGCCCGTGTACGCGGGACACCCAGGCGTCCGGGTCGCCCAGCTCGTCGAGGCGGGGCAGCGTCAGCGGGGACGAGAAGATCTTGTTGAAGCCCGGCATCCCCACCCGGTCGACCACGCCGTGCACGAACTTGCGGCCCTCGGCGTACTGGCGCATCTTGACCTCGATGCCGAGCAGCCGCCGGATCGCCTTCTCCAGCGGGTTGCCGGACTCGCGGCGGCGGTTGAACGCCGCCCGGATCGAATCGACGCTGGGGATGACCTGGGGGCCCACGCCGTCCATCACGAACTCGGCGTGGCCCTCCAGCAGCGTCATCAGCGCGGTCAGCCGGTCCAGCACCGCGCGCTGGGCCGGGGTCTGCACGATGTCCAGCACGCTGGCCCGGCTCTCCGGATCCTTGACCGCGTCGGAGAGCGTCGCGACGCCGCGGCGGAGCCGTTCCAGCAGGTGCTCGCCGCCCTGGGAGGCATCCACGAACGCCTGCACCTCACCGAGGAAGTACGCGCGCATCCACGGCACGGCGGTGAACTGCGTGCGGTGGGTGACCTCGTGCAGGCACACCCAGAGCCGGAAGTCCCGCGAGTCGGCGCCGAGCTTCCGCTCGACCTCGAGGATGTTCGGCGCCACCAGCAGCAGCTGGCCGGGGTCGCCGGCGAAGACCTCGTACTGGCCGAGCACGCGGCCGGAGAGGTACGCCAGCACGGTGCCGGCCTGCACACCGGTCACCCGGGAGCCGATCGCCTCGGTGAGCGCACCCGGCCGCTTGTCGCCGGAGAGGCGCTCGACCAGCGGGGAGACCACCTCACGCAGCCCGGCGATGTTCGCCGCCGCCCAGTCCCGGCGGTCGACCACGCGCACCGGCGGGTGCGCGACCTGCGCACGCAGGCCGGTGTAGTCGGCGACGTGACCGGCCGCCTCCTCGGTCAGCCGGCGCAGGTCGCCGACCACGTCGGTGGCCTCGGCGTACGACACCCGGGGGCCCGACTTGCTCAGCGCCCCCGCGGTAGCGGCGGCCAGATCCCAGTCCACGAACTGCGCCATGAACCCACCGTACCCGCGCCGCAACACCCCCACCCGGGCTCGCGCCGGCCGATCGACGCCCGTCGGTCAGCGGCAGCCGCACCCGGCCAGCGCGGAGCTGATCCGGTCCAGCGCCGCCCGGGTCTCGTCCAGCGAGCCCTGCGTGCGGTCGGTGAGCACGGCGAACGTGAGCAGCCGGCCGTCGGCTGTGGTCACCGTGCCGGCGATGGCGTTGACGCCGCTCAGCGTGCCGGTCTTGGCCCGGACGACGCCCGCTCCGGCTCGGGTCGCCGCCGCCCGGTAGCGCTCGTCGAGCGTGCCGGACCAGCCGCCGACCGGCAGGCCGCCGAAGATCGCGGCGAGTTCGGGGTGGCTGCCGTTGCCGGCGAGCGTGATCAGGTCGGTGAGCAGCGAGGGACTGATCCGGTTGGTGCGGGACAGCCCGCTGCCGTCGGCGAGGCTGATCTCGCCCGCGGGCAGGCCCAGCTCGCCGAGCACCTGGTCGGTGGCCGCCGCGCCGCCGGCGAACGAGCCGGGCTTGCCCTTGGCGAGCGCCACCTGGCGGGCCATCGCCTCGGCGATCACGTTGTCGCTGTCGCTGATCATGATGTCGACCAGCCGGATCATCGGCAGGGACTCGACAGTGCCGAGTTCGGCGCCGGGGGCCGTACCCGTGGCGCCGGACGCGGCCGGCGCGGTGCCCCGGGTCACCTGGGCGGCACCGCCGGTCAGGCCGAGCAGCTTGGCGAACTGCCGGCCGGCGGTCAGGTCGGGCTGCGGCACCCGCTCGGCGGCGTGGTTGGTCTGCTCGGCGGTGCGCCGCGCCTCCGCCGCGTTCTTCCGGGCGCCATCGGTCATCAACGCGGTGATCGCCGCGCCGAAGCCGCCGGTGGGAATGTCGGGATCCCAGCCGGGCTCGAAGACCGGGCCGCTGAACAGCGACGAGTCGACGATCACCTTGGTCGGGGCGGTGCCGCCGAGCGCGTCGCGCACCTGGGCGGCGAGGTCGTCCAGCCGGGCCGCGCCGGGGTAGAAGCCGTTCTTGTCCACGGCGAGCGTGGGGTCACCGCCGCCGACCAGGACCACCTCGCCCGGGTTGGCCCCGGCCACCGCCCGGGTCGGGATCCGGTACGCCGGGCCGCGCGCCGCGAGCACCGCCACACCGGTCGCCAGCTTGGTCACCGAGGCGGGCACGGTGGGGGTGTCCTGGCCGCTGCCGTAGAGCGCCTGGCCGGTGCTCACGTCGGCCACCGCCACGTGCACCCGGTCGCCGAGCGCGGCGGCGCGGACCAGCGGGTCCAGGGCGGAACGGATGCCGGACCCGGTGGGCAGCGGGGCGTTGCCGTCCGGGCCGGCCAGCACGGCCTGCGGGGAGGGCTCGGGCGACGGGGCGACCGCCGTACCCGTGCTGTCGTCGTCGCCCAGCCACCCGGCGACCGGGCCGGGGCGCAGCACGGCGAGCCCGGCCACCGCCAGGGCCAGCACGAGCACGCAGGCGAGCGCCGCGACGAGCCGCAGGCGGCGTCGCGGCCGAGCCGGGGGCGGCCCGGAGGGTACGGGCGGCGCGGCACCGACCGGCGGGACCGGCGGGCTGACCGGGATCGGGTCCGGCGCGCCGGGCCAGTTCAGCCCAGCCGTCGGGTCGTGCGGCGGGCCGACGCGGGCCGAGCCGCCCGCCGGGCCGGAGCCGTGGTGCGGCGGGCCGACGCGGGCGGACCCGGTGGCCGGAGAGGGACGATGGGGGACGTTCGCCCCCGGGACGGACACCCGCCCGGTGGCCCCGCCGGAAGCGGAACCGGCGGACCCGCGCCCGTCAACCCTCTCGGGGCGGTAGTGTGAATCTTCCCTCCCCACGGCCCCCTCCTCCCCGCTCGAAATCGCCTTGGGCGACACTACTTCGGTCCGAACACTATGCGGCGGCCGGAGCCGACGGGGGGCGTTCACCCCGCGCGGGGGGTGAGCCGCTGGTTTCCGTTAGCCAGCGTGGGCAAACGAGGGAGCGTGGAAGATGGATTTCGACGTCACGGTTGAGATCCCCAAGGGTCACCGCAACAAGTACGAGGTAGACCACGCGACCGGCCGCATCCGGCTGGACCGCACCCTCTTCACCTCCACGCAGTACCCGGCCGACTACGGGTTCATCGAGGGCACCCTGGGCGAGGACGGCGACCCGCTGGACGCGCTGGTGCTGGTGCCGGAGCCGACGTTCCCGGGCTGCCTGATCCGCTGCCGCACCATCGGCATGTTCCGGATGACGGACGAGAAGGGCGGCGACGACAAGGTCCTCTGCGTGCCCTACGAGGACCCGCGTCAGGAGCACCTGCGCGACATCCACCACCTGGGCGAGTTCGACCGGCTGGAGATCCAGCACTTCTTCGAGGTCTACAAGGACCTGGAGCCGGGCAAGTCGGTCGAGGGCGCGACCTGGGTGGGCCGGGTCGAGGCCGAGGCGGAGATCGCCGCCTCGTACCGGCGCGCCAAGGAGGCCGAGGAGCGCGGCGAGACGCTGCACTGACGATCATGCTTGCCGGGGGCCCGGGTCGCGCTTCGCGACCCGGGCCTCCGCGTGTTCAGGCGAGCAGGTCGCGGGCCCGGTCGTAGAGGCCGAGCACCGCGCAGGCCACCGGCACCACAGCGACCACGAGCGCGGTGTCGGTCAGGTCGGCCAGCCGGCCGAGGTACGGGGAGACCGGGCGCCGGGCGTACGTGGCGCCGGCGGTGACCGCCGTCAGGGCCAGGGCCAGCCCGCCCACTGTCAGCACGAGCCGGCCACCCGGACCGGCCCGGCCGGCCAGCACCACGCCGAGCAGGGCGAACCCGGCCAGCCCGGCGACGATCGCGGGCACCCGGTGCCGTACCGCCACGAACAGGCGGGAGCGCAGCAGCAGCACCCCACAGGCGACGGCGGCGAGCAGCAGCCCGGCGGTCCGGCCGACGGAGACGAGCACCGCGACCGCGCCGACCGCGAGCACCGCGTGGCCGAGCAGCATCCCCGTGAGCACCTCCTCGGCGCGGGCCACCGCCGCGTGCACCCGGCCCCGGTCCGGCAGGTCGCGGGTGCCGGCCGGGGTGGGCAGGGTGAGCGGCGGCAGCGGCAGCTTGCCGACCCGGATGGCCAGCAGCGGCAGCCCGCCGAGCGCGAACACCAGCACGGCGAGCAGGACCGCGGCGGTGCCGTCCGGGTCGAGCAGCAGCCCGCCGAGCGCTGCCGCCACGCCGGCCACGCCGGCCGTCACGCCGGCCACGGAGACGCGGGACCGGCTGGCCACGCCGAGCAGGCCGAGCACCGCCGCCAGCAGCAGCGTCACCGAGCCGACCAGTAGTTCGGGGGCGCCCACCCAGCGCAGGCCGGGGACCGGGCCGACCGGATCGCCGGAGGTGACAGCCAGCGCTCCGGCCGCCGCGGCCCAGGGCAGCGCGTACCCGCCGAGCGTGGCGCCTACCGGGCCGTCCCCGTACGCCCGGGACGCGGCGGTGGCGGTGAGCACCAGGATCAGGGCGACCGCCGCGGCGACCGGCCAGCCGCGCGCACCCGGACCGGCCGCGACCACGGCGACCAGCCCGACCGCAAGGGGTACGGCGGCGCCGGCGAGCGCGGCGGCCCGGGTGGCCGGGCCCGACCAGGCGGCGCCCCGGCGCCGGGCGCCGTCCACGATCGCCTCGACCACGTCGTCGTACTCCAGTTCGGGCCACTGGGCGCGGGCCGGCACCAGGTGCAGCACCTCGCCGTCGCGGACGCCCTGCGGCAGCAGTGCCTGGGCGGTGGCCAGCACCGCGCCGTCGGTGCGGCGCAGCACCCACCCGCCGTGCCGTTCCCCGTCGTCGGCCAGCCCCTCACCGGCGTGCCGGAGCACCTCGGGCAGCAGCTCGGCCAGGGGGACCTGCTCCGGTAGGGCCACGTCGACCCGCCGCCTGGGCGCGCTGATCGTGACCCGGGCGAGCCCGCTTGTCATCGAGGCATCTCCATATCGGGCGGAGGGAGTGGGCTGACGGACGAGAGGACTTTACCTACGATGAGCCAGGCTCGGGTTACCCAGAGCCACTTCCGGGGAGGTCGAGTGTCCACTGTCGTCATCAAGCGGCCGCCACGCCGCCCGGCGCCGGAGATCCCGGTCGGTGAGCTGCCCGTCGAGGCGCCGCCGGAGATCCCCGCCGCGGCCGGTGGGCGCTGGCAGCAGGCGCTGATGGTGCTGCCGATGCTCGGCGGGACGGTGGCCATGGCGATGATGTTCGGCCGCGGCGGCGGGGCCTACTCGTACGTGGTGGGCGGCATGTTCGGCCTCTCCTCGCTGGCGATGCTGGTGACCACCTGGGGCAGCGCCGGGCCGAAGAAGTCCGAGCTGATGGCCGCCCGCCGGGAGTACCTGCGCCACCTGGCCACGCTCCGGCGCCGGGTGCGGGAGACCGCCGGGGCCCAGCGGGCCGGGCTGTCCTACCGCCATCCCGAGCCGGGGCGGCTCTGGTCGACAGTCGACAGTCACCGGGTCTGGGAACGCCGGCCGGGCGACCCGGACTTCGCCGTGGTCCGGGTCGGCGTGGGTCCGCAGACGCTGGCCACCCCGCTGGTCCCGCCGGTCACCCGCCCGCTGGAGGAGCTGGAGCCGATGACGGCCGGGGCGCTGCGGCGCTTCCTGGACGCGTACTCGGTGGTGCCGGACCTGCCGGTGGCGTTGTCGCTGCGCAGCTTCGCCCGGGTCTTCGTGCGCGGGCCGGCCGGCCCGGTACGCGGCGCCGGGTCGCCCGCCGCGCAGGCGCTGGCCCGGGCGGTGCTCACCCAGCTCGCCGTCTTCCACGCGCCGGACGAGCTGCTGATCGCGGTCTGCGCCGGGCCGGAACGCCGGACGGCCTGGGAGTGGGTGAAGTGGCTGCCGCACGCCCACCATCCGGCGCGCACCGACGCGCTGGGCCCGGTGCGGCTGGTCACCAGTTCCGCCGCCGACCTGGAACGGCTGCTCGACGACGTGCTCGGCGCCCGGTCCCGGTTCAGCCCGCACGGCACCGCGACCGACGGGCCGCACGTCGTGGTGGTGCTCGACGGCGGCGACCTGACCGGCGCGACCGACCTGGCCGGTGACGGCGGCATCGACGCGGTCACCGTGCTCGACCTGGACACCCCGCCGCCCCGGCTGCTCGACCGGTACGCGCTCCTGCTCGACCTGGTCGACGGCCGGCTGCACTCGCACTCCGCCGAGGGGCATGCCGAGGTGGGCGCCGCCGACGCGCTGGCGCCCACCGACGCCGAGGCGGTGGCCCGGCGGCTCGCGCCGCTGCGGCTCGCCGGCACGGTACGCGGACCGGACGCGCCGCCCGGCGCCGAGCTGGGCCTGCCCGAGCTGCTGGGTCTCGGCGACCCGGAGAGCTTCACCGCCGAGCAGGGCTGGGCGCCCCGGGCCGCGCGGGACCGGCTGCGGGTGCCGATCGGGGTGGGCGCCGACGGCGGGGCGATCGACCTCGACCTGAAGGAGTCGGCGCAGGACGGCATGGGCCCGCACGGCCTGCTGATCGGCGCGACCGGCTCGGGCAAGTCGGAGCTGCTGCGCACGCTGGTGCTCGGGCTGGCCGCCACGCACAGCTCGGAGCAGCTCAACTTCGTGCTCGTCGACTTCAAGGGCGGCGCCACGTTCGCGCCGTTCGAGCGGCTGCCGCACACCGCCGCCGTGATCACCAACCTGGCCGACGCGCTGCCGCTGGTCGACCGGATGGTGGACGCGATCAACGGTGAGCTGATGCGCCGGCAGGAGCTGCTGCGCCGGGCCGGCAACTTCGCGAGCGTGCGCGACTACGAGCGGGCCCGGGCGGCCGGCTCGCCGCTGGCCCCGCTGCCGTCGCTGCTGCTGATCTGCGACGAGTTCTCCGAGCTGCTGTCCGCCAAGCCCGACTTCATCGACCTGTTCGTGCAGATCGGGCGGCTGGGCCGGTCGCTCGGCGTGCACCTGCTGCTGGCCAGCCAGCGGCTGGAGGAGGGGCGGCTGCGCGGGCTGGACACGCACCTGTCGTACCGGATCGGGTTGCGGACGTTCTCGGCGCTGGAGTCCCGGACGGTGCTGGGCGTGCCGGACGCGCACGAGCTGCCACGCAGCCCGGGGCACGGTTACCTGCGCTCGGGCACCGACCCGCTGGTCCGGTTCAAGGCCGCGTACGTCTCCGGCGCGGTCCGCCGCCGCGGCGGTGCGGCGGGCGCGTCCGGCACCGGTGAGGCGCGCGTGCTCGCGTTCTCCACCCACCTGGTCCCGGTGCCCGAGCCGCCCGAGCCCGTCGCACCGCCCGCCGAGGACGACAGCGGCGAGACGCTCCTCGACCTGCTCGTGGACCGGCTGGCCGGGCAGGGCCCGCCGGCGCACCAGGTGTGGCTGCCGCCGCTGGACGCCTCGCCCGCCCTGGACGAGCTGCTCGGCCCGGTCGGCGCCGACCCGGCACGCGGGCTCACCGTGGCCAATCCGGAGCTGCACGGGGCGCTCCAGGTGCCGGTGGCGGTGGTGGACAAGCCGTTCGAGCAGCGGCGTGACCTGCTCTGGCTGGCGCTGGACGGCGCGGCCGGGCACGTCGCGGTGGTCGGCACCACCCGTAGCGGCCGGTCCAGCCTGCTGCGGACGCTGGTCTGCGCGCTCGCGCTCACCCACACCCCGGCCGAGGTGCAGGTCTACTGCCTCGACTTCGGCAGCGGGACGCTCGGCACGCTGCGCGACCTGCCGCACGTGGGCGGCGTCAGCGGGCGGACCGACGGGACCGCCGTGCGCCGTACCTTCGGCGAGGTCGCCGGCCTGCTGGCCGAGCGGGAACGGCGTTTCGCCGAGGCCGGTGTGGAGTCGATGGCCGCGTGGCGACGGCGGCGGGCGGCGGGCGCGCCGGACCCGTTCGGGGACGTGTTCCTGGTGGTGGACGGCTGGAACACGCTACGCGGCGAGTACGAGGATCTGGAACCGCTGGTCACCGAACTCGCCGTCCGGGGCCTGGCGTACGGGGTGCACGTGGTGGCGAGCGCCCTGCGCTGGTCGGACTTCCGCCCGGCGATCCGTGACCTGTTCGGCTCCCGGCTGGAGTTGCGCCTCGGCGACCCGGCCGACTCGGTGGTGGTCAAGCGGGCGCTGGCGGCCACCGTGCCGGAGGAGCGTCCGGGACGCGGCATCACGTCGGGCGGACTGCACTTCCTCACCGCCGAACCCCGTGTCGAGGCACTGGGCGCGGAGACCGCCGATCTGGTGAAGGCGGTGGCCGGCGCGTGGACCGGCCCGTCCGCGCCCCGGGTGCGGCTGCTTCCGCCGGTGCTGCCGTACGCCGAGCTGGATCAGAGCGCGACGAGCGGGCTGGCGTTCCCGATCGGCGTGGCCGAGGCGGACCTGTCCCAGGTGGTGCTGGACTTCGCCACCGAGCCGAACTTCGTGGTCTTCGGCGACCCCGAGTGCGGCAAGTCGTCGTTCCTGCGGGCGCTCGCCACCTCGATCGTCGACCGGTTCACCCCGGAGCAGGCCCGGGTGATGCTTGTGGACTACCGGCGCAGCCTGATGGGCGTGATCGAGACGCCGCACCTGATCGGGTACGGCACCGCCGCGCCGCACACCGCCGAGCTGATCGAGTCGGCCGCCGGCTATCTCCAGGGCCGGCAGCCGGGGCCGGAGGTGACCCCGGCGCAGCTGCGCAGCCGGTCGTGGTGGAAGGGGCCGGAGCTGTTCGTGCTCGTCGACGACTACGACCTGGTGGCCGGCGGGCCGACGAACCCGTTGCGGGCGCTGGAGGAGCACCTGCCGCACGCGCGGGACGTCGGGCTGCACCTGGTGCTGGCGCGGCGTACCGGCGGTGCCGGGCGGACCGCGTACGAGCCGATCGTGCAGCGGCTGCGCGAGCTGTCCACGGCCGGGCTGGTGATGTCGGGCGGCCCGGAGGAGGGTGCGCTCGTCGGTCAGGTGAAGGCCGGGCCGCTGCCCCCGGGCCGGGCGCGTCTGGTCACTCGCCGGGAGGGGGTGCGCCTGGTGCAGTTGGCGCATCTCCCGCCCGGGTGATCCGCCTCGCGGAGTTGCCCCGTGACGGTCGGGACAACCGGTAATCTCCGTGCAGCATGTGTCTGACGCGACCGAACGGCTGGGGAATGTGACAGGGGATCGGCAGGGACCGCACGGTGTGCCGCCCCGGCGTCTCGCCGGACGCGCGCTGCTCGCCGCCGTGTCGGCACTGGTCACCGTGGCCGGTCCGCTGGCGCCGCCGGCCCATGCCGCCCCCGCCCCGGCCGCACTGGCGCGGCCGTGGGTGGCCCCCGACCGCCCGCTGCGCACCGACCAGGTACGCGACGAGCAGTGGCAGTTGGAGGAGTTGCGGGCGAAGACCGCGTGGCGCACCTCGACCGGGCGCGGCGTGGTGGTCGCGGTGATCGACTCCGGTGTGGACGGCACCCACCCCGACCTGGCCGGTCAGGTGCTGCCCGGCCTGGATCTGGTGACGCCGGACGGCTCGGACGGGCCGGATCCGGTGGGGCACGGCACCACGGTGGCCGGGCTGATCGCCGGGCGGTCCGACGACGACCGGGGCGTGCTGGGGCTGGCACCGGACGCCAAGATCCTCCCGGTCCGGGTTCTCGACGCCGAGAACCGCTACGACGACGCGCTGATCATCGCCAAGGCGGTGCGCTGGGCCGTCGACAACGGCGCCCGGGTGGTCAACCTGTCGCTCGGCGGCAGCATCGACAACCCGGCCCTGGCCGCGGCGCTCGACTACGCGTTCGCCCGGGACGTGGTGGTGGTCGCCTGCACCGGCAACCTGGCCACCTCGACGACCACCGAGGTCTGGTACCCGGCCCGGGAGCCGGGTGTGCTCGCGGTCGCCGGGCTGGAGCGGACGGGCGAGAACCTCTGGTCCGGCTCGATCACGGGTCACGAGACGGTGCTCAGCGCTCCGGCCACCGGGCTCTACGGCGCCCGGCCGGAGGGCTACTGGCGGGTGCAGGGGACGAGCTTCGCCGCGCCGCTCGTCGCCGCGACCGCTGCTCTGGTCCGCGCCCGTTATCCGAAGATGTCGGCCGGGGACGTGGTCAACCGGCTGGTCACCACCGCTCGGGATCTCGGTCCGACCGGGCGGGACGACCGGTTCGGCTACGGCCTGGTCGACCCGGTGGCCGCGCTCACCGCCGACGTGCCGCCGGTGGGCCACAACCCGCTCGACGACAACGCCTCCCCCGGCGTGGTGGGCTTCGGGCCCGCGCCCGGCGACGGGCGGGACACCCGGGCCGCCGCGGCGGGCCGGGGCGGCGATCCGCTCGGGCGTACGGCGGAGGGCTGGAACGCCCGGCCGGCGGGCCAGACGGACGTCTCCGCCCCGGAGCGGCTCTGGACCGGCCTGGCCCTGTTCGTCGCGCTCGTCACCGGCACCGCGTTGATGGTTCGCCGGTTCCGGCAGACCCGTCGCTGAACCGGTCTGATCCCGCCCCTGGATGGGTAGGGGAAACCTCATGGAGACCACCGGGGCGACGGTCACGCACCGGTCGTGGCGGAGTCGCCGCCTCGACCCCGAGCACTCGCTGGGCCTGCGGCTCACCCTGACCGTGGCCGCGGCGTTCCTGGTGCTGGTGCCGTTCGCCCTGCTGGCGCTGCTGGTGCTCGGCGCCTGGCCGCCCCTGCTGCGGCTGGACGCCTCGATCACCGACGCGTTCCACGGGTACGCGCAGGACCATCCCGCCTGGGCCGGTGTGATGACGGTCTGGACGCACGTGTTCGGGCCCGGCCCGCTGCGGGTGGCCGCGGTCGCGGTGGTGGTGTGGCTGGTCCGGCGCGGCGCGCCCCGGCTCGCGGTCTGGGTGGTGGTAACCATGGTCGCCGGCGGGCTGCTCGGCGCGCTGCTCAAGCTGCTCGTCGGCCGGGACCGGCCGGATCTGCTGGATCCGGTGGCCCGGACCGCCGGCTACTCCTTCCCGTCCGGTCACGCGCTCAACGCCACGCTGGCGGCGGGTGTGCTGCTGCTGGTGTTCCTGCCGTTCGTGCGGGACAGCCGCCGGGGCCGGGTCGCGCTGTGGGCCGCCGCCCTGCTGGTCACAGTGGTGACCGGGCTCAGCCGGATCGCGCTCGGCGTGCACTGGACCAGCGACGTGGTGGGCGGCTGGGTGCTCGGGGTGGCGGTGGTGGCCGCGACCTCGGCCGCGTTCGCGACGTGGCGCAGCGAATCCGGACGGCCGTCCGCCCGCCCGCTCCGCGAGGGGGTCGAGCCCGAACTGGCCGACCAGCGGCCGGAGGGCGGCCGGGCGTAGCCGGATCCCTGCCGGGGTACAGGCGAGCCCATGTCCGATGTCGTGATCCGAGCCACCCGGCGTGTCCTGCTGCCGCTGGCCCTGCTCTTCGCGCTGATGGTGGGCCTGGGCCTGCTGGTGACCCGGGTGCTGGCCCGCACCTGGCCGTTCACGGTGGAGGACACGGTCAACCGTGAGCTGGCCGGCGACCGGACGCCGGGTTGGAACGACGTATCGCTGGTGTTCAGCACGCTCGCCAGCACCCAGATGATCGTCGTGGTGACGGTGCTGGCGGCGCTGGTGCTGCGGCTGGTGCTGCACCGCTGGCGGGAACCGCTGTTCCTGTGCGCGGCGGTGACCGCGCAGGCGCTGATCTTCCTGTTCACCACGATGGCCATCGACCGGAACCGCCCGGCCGTCGCGCACATGGACGCCTCCCCGCCCACGTCCAGCTTCCCGTCCGGGCACACCTCGGCGGCGACCGCGCTCTACGTCGGTCTCGCGGTGCTGCTGGCGCTGCGGGCGCGCAGCACCCCGGCGAAGGTCGGCTGGTGGACGCTGCTGGTGCTGGTGCCGCTCGGCGTGGCGCTCACCCGGATGTACCGGGGCATGCACCACCCCAGCGACGTGGTCGCCTCGTTCCTCAACGGCGGCGCCTGCGTGGCGATCATGGCTCGGGCGGTACTCGACCGCACGCTCACCTGGGGCCGCGCCCGGCTGCCGCTGTCCCGCTCCGGCGACGAGGCGACACCGGCGGGAGCACCGGCGGGTGGCTGAGCGCCGTCGGCCGGCTCAGGTGCAGTCGCCGGTGGCCACTCCCCGGGTACGCTCCGCGCCCGCCAGCGCCACCGGTCGCGCCTCGGCCGCGGTCACCGCGAAGCCGGTGTTCGGGTCGTCCGCCGCCGCCGCGAAGATCACGCCGAGCACCAGACCGTTCGAGGAGACCAGCGGGCCGCCGGAGTTGCCGCTGCGCACCAGCGCCCGGATCGTGTAGATCTCCCGGTTGACGTCACCGGTCGAGTAGATGTCCGGGCCGGTGATCCGGTCGACGTCCCTGATCCGGGCCGGGCGGGCGTCGTACGGGCCGTCGAGCGGGAAGCCGAGCACGATCGCGTCGGCGCCGGTGGCAGCCGGACCGGCGGCGAAGCGCAGCGACGGTCCGGGCAGCCCGGGTACGTAGAGCACGGCGAGATCCCGGTCCGGGTCGTAGACGACGACCTCGCCGTCGTACCGCTCGCCGCGCAGTTCCACAGCCACCGAGCGGGTGCCGGCCACCACGTGCGCGTTGGTCATCACCCGGTCGTCGGCGTACACGAAGCCGGAGCCCTCGATACGGCGCGAGCAGCTCGGCGCGGAGCCGAGCACCTTCACCACCGACCGCCTGCTGTTCTGCACCACCTGTGAGTTGGCCAGCGCCGGGTCGGGCGGCGCGACCTGCCGGGCCCGGGTCGGCGCGAGGTCGCCGAACACGTCCGGGAAGCCGTTGGTGTCGACAGTGTCGCGCAGCGCGGTGGACAGATCCTGCGCCTTGTCCGGCAGCACCTGGTCGACGACGGTGAGCAGTGCGCTGTTGCGGACCGAGGAGGCCAGCCACGGCACCGAGGAGGAGCCGAGCGGCACGGCGACCAGCCACGCCACGAGCATGACCGCGATGACCGAGATGAACGCGCCGCCGACGTCGTCGACCTTCCGCCCGGCCGGCCCTGTGATGGCGGCCCGAAGATTGGAGCCGAGCCAGCCGGCCAGCGCCTGCCCCAGCACCGCGAGCCCGAAGATCGCCACCAGGGAGATCAGCACGCGTGTCCCGCTCGTCGCGAACTGCTGCGCGATCAGCGGCCCCACCTGGAGGCCGAGCAGCGCGCCCAGGAAGAAGCCGGAGAACGACAGGGCCCCGATGACGAAGCCCTGACGGTATCCGCTGATCGCGAACACGAGCATGAGCAGAAGGAGGACGAGATCCACGGCGGACACGCCCCAAGGGTACGGGCACCGGGCCCGCGCCCGGCTCAGCGCTCGCGGAACGTGACCCGAGGATGCGTACGGGTGATCACCGCACCGGGCTCTCGTCGGCCGGCTCGGTGCCCGCCGACGGAGCGGGCGTGGCGTCCACCGGCGGCAGCTCCACCACGCGCGAGTGCGGCCAGGGCCGGGACCAGCCGCCCATCTCCAGCAGCCGGTCGATCACGCCCGCGGTGAAGCCCCAGACGAGCATGCCGCGCACCGAGAAGGCGGGACCGATCCAGCCGCTCGGGTGGCGTACCCGCATGCGGTTGTCCGGGTCGACCAGCTCGGTGACCGGAAGCCGGGCGACGTGCGCGACCTCGGCCGGCTCGCGCGGGTGCACCGGGTGCGGGTCGTGCCACCAGGCGAGCACCGGGGTGACCACGAAGTCGCTGACCGGGATCCAGAGCCGGGGCAGCTCGGCCAGCACGGTGACGCTGCCGGGGTCGAGGCCGACCTCCTCGTTCGCCTCGCGCAGCGCGGTGGCGCGGGCGTCCGCGTCCTCCGGGTCGGCCGCCCCGCCCGGGAAGGCCGGCTGCCCGGCGTGGTTGCGCAGCGTCGCGGCGCGTTGGAGGACCAGCACGTCCGGCCCGGCGCCGGGCTCCTCGCCGAGCAGCACCAGCACGGCGCTCTCCCGGCCGCCGCTGGACGGCGTGACGATGCGGGTGAAGTCCTCGGCCCGCGCGGTGCCGAGCCGGCCCAGCAGCGGGTCGAACCACAGCGGCGGCCGTCGGGTCATACCCGCACCCCGAGGTGGCGCTGGAGCAGCGCGGCGAGGCGGGCGTCGTCGAGAGCGCCGGTCGCGTCGGTGTGCCGGATCCGCCCGTCGGCGTCGACGAGCACCGTCAGCGGGAACGCGTTGCGTTCGAGCGCGCGCTGGAACGCGTCGCCCTGGTCGAGCAGCATCGGGAAGTCGACGCCGAAGTCCTCGCCGATGGACTGCGCGCCGCCGCGGCTGTCCCGGCTGTTCACGCCGATCACCTGGAACCGGCCGTCGGCCCGCTCGCTGAGCCGCTGGAACGCGGGCAGCTCCTTGCGGCACGGCGGGCACCAGGACGCCCACACGTTGATCACCGCCGGACCCTTGACGTCGCGCAGGTTCACCGGCGTGCCGCCGGTGAAGCAGTTGAGCGTCAGGTCGGGCAGTTGGTCCCCGGCCTTTCCGGCCGGCGCGGGGGACGCCGAGGCGGGCGCGACCGTCAGCGGGGCGCAGTCGGCGAACGGCGAGGGGCGCTCGGCCCGGGTCGCGGGCGCGGGACGTGCCGGCTCCTCGGCCGTGGCGGTGCAGCCCGCCGCCGCGAGCAGCAGCGGGACGAGAAGGTACGCGAACCGGCGCATCACGGCACGTCCGCCGCCGCGGCCTGCTGCGGCACCAGGTCGGGATCGAGGCCGACGGCCACCGCCAGGTCACGGGCGCGGGGCCCCTTGAGCAGCTTGGCCGCGGCGGCCGGCTCGGCCGGCCCGGTGCCGTACGCGGGGCACAGCTTCGCCAGCGTGCACGCGCCGCAGGCCGGCTTACGGGCGTGGCAGACCCGGCGGCCGTGGAAGATCACCCGGTGCGACAGCATCGTCCAGTCGCGCTTGGGGTAGAGCGCGCCGATCGCGTGCTCGATCTTCACCGGGTCGGTCTCGGTGGTGAGCTGCCACCGCTGCACCAGCCGCTGGAAGTGGGTGTCGACGCTGATGCCGGGGACGCCGAAGGCGTTGCCGAGGATGACGTTGGCGGTCTTGCGGCCGATGCCCGGCAGGGTCACCAGGTCGTCCAGCCGCCCGGGCACCTCGCCGTCGTACCGCTCGCAGAGCGCCCGCCCGAGGTTGATCAGGGAGCTGGTCTTGTTGCGGTAGAACCCGGTGGGCCGGATCAGCTCCTCCAGCTCGGCGCGGTCCGCCCCGGCGTAGTCGGCGGCGGTGCGGTAGCGGGCGAACAGCTTCGGCGTGACCTCGTTGACCTTCTTGTCGGTGCACTGGGCGGACAGGATCGTCGCGACTGCCAGCTCCAGCGCGTTGGAGTGGTCGAGTTCACAGTGCGCGTCGGGGTGCGTCTCGGTCAGCACGCGGCCGATGCGCCGGGCGCGGCGCGTACGGCCGAGGTCGGTCTCGGGGGAGCGCGTGGTCACGTCGGCCAGCCTACGTCGCGGGGCCGACGCTCCGGCGGCTCGGCGCGGCCGGGGTGCGCTCAGCCACCCGCCGGTGCGGTGATCTTGCCGGTCCCGTCGAGCTTGGCGCCGGTGTCCGGGAAGTCGGCCCGGTTCAGCTCGCGGACCAGCCCGAGGCCACGGTTCTGCCGGTCGACCGACGGACGGCCCACGCCGTTCATCACGGTGGAGGTGAACGTGCCGCCGGCGAACTTCCCCTCGGCGGTGAGCGACACCTTGAGCACGCCGCCCCAGCCGAGCCGGCCCGAGCTGTTCAGCGACTTGCCGCCACCGGCGAAGTTGCCGAGGCTGTACGCGATCAGCCGCCCCTTGTAGAACTCCATCCCGCGCAGCACGTGCGGGCCGTGGCCGATGACCAGGTCGGCGCCGGCGTCGATGACGGTCCGGGAGAATCGGATCGGGTCGCCGCGGTTCTCGCCGACGTACATCTCCGTACCCGGCTTCACCCGGGTCTTGTCCGCCCCCTCGGCGCCCATGTGCACCTGCACCACCACGATCTGGGCCGACTCCTTGGCCATCTCGACCACCTGCTTGGCGGCGGCGAGGTCGACCAGGCTGTTGGACCAGGGGTACGACGAGAAGCCCACCACGGCGACCTTGATGCCCTTGACGTCCACCACGGTGATCTCGCCCGGCGCACCGGTGTGCTTGAGCCCGTGCGCCTCCAGCGCCGACTGGGTGTTCTCGTAGCCCTGGCGGCCGTAGTCGTAGCCGTGGTTGTTGGCCTGGTTGAGCAGCTGGAACCCGGCCGACCGCAGGTGGGCGGCGTAGCCGGGCGGCGCGCGGAACTGGTAGCAGTTCTTCGGCTCCGGGCCGCACTTGCCGGCGCCGGTGTCGTCGGTGAGCGGCTCCTCCAGGTTGCCCATGACCAGGTCACCCTTGAGCGCCGACTTGACGTCGTCGAAGAAGCCCTTGCCACCGTTGGGCGGCAGCCGGTCCGGCGCGTTTCCCATGATCACGTCACCGGTGGCGGTGAGCGAGATCGACGGCTCCTTCGACGCATCCGGCGCCGCCGGCTGGTCACCCGTCTGGGGCCCGGCCGAGCCGGGTGATCCGCCGCCCTGTCCCGCCTGCCACCTGGGGTCGCCGCCGGACCCGCCGGTGTCGCCGCCGCAGCCGGCGACGAACAGGACGGCGACGAGCGCGGCGAACGCGGCCAGGCGCCGGCCGAGCACCGCGCGACGCGGGCCGGTAACGGCGGCGGGCGGTCCGGCGACGGCGGCGCGGAGGGTACGGGGCACAGAGCGGGCGGGAGCGTACATCGTCGGCGACGCTACCGTCCCCGAGACGCCGCGACGAGGGCCGATCGGTCGGAAAACCCGGCGCGTCGAATATGACGAGCCCATGTCAGCCCGCCCGCCGGTCGGACCAGGGCACGACGGTACCGGCGCCGCCGGAGCGCACGGCGGCGTGCACGGCCCGGGCCAGCGGCGCGCCCCAGGCCGACCGGGGACCGCCGTACGGGGCCGGGTCGCCGTCGGCCGGGCAGAGCACCGTCACCGCGTCGGTGGGGGTGCCGGTGGCGGGTAGTCCCAGTTCCCAGATCGCCTGCGCCTTCGCCTCGGTGGCGGTGGCCACGGCGTTGACCAGGGCGGCGTCGCCGAGCCGCACCGGCACGTACGCGACGATGTTGACGGTGCCGACGCGCTGCGCGGGCCGGGCCGGCTCGCTCACGGCGGGCGGCGCCGGCTCGGGCGCGGCGGCCCACACCGGCGTGCCCAGGCCCACCGTCGCCCAGACCCGGACGCCGCCGTCGGTACGGCGGACCACCTCGCTCACGTCCACGCCGGTCAGCAGCCCGACCCCGGGGCCGTCCAGGTCGAGGCCGCGCGCCAGCTCGGCCAGGTGCGCGGCGGGGTCGTCCCGGTCGTACGACATCGGCACCGTCGCGTTCAGCACCCACCCGCGGACGCCGATCCCCCCGCCCAGCGGCGCGGAACCGACCGCCAGCAGCGGCGCGTCGGCCCGCCAGGCCAGCATCGGGATGTCCCACCCGGATTCGGACCGGCTGGTCAGGAACGGCTCACACAGCACGCCGGTCACCCTACGATCACAGGTGGGAACGGGTGGCTCCGGCCCGGGCCGGAGGCGGGATCTTAGCCGCTCCCCGGGTCGGGTGGGTTACGCCCAACGATCAAGATTCCAGGGGTGCACCTCTGATTCCTGCTCATGTGCGCCTAGACTGGCGGCGCGCGAGGGATCAGCGGACGGCGGACCCGGCCGACGGACGGCACGCGCAGGCGGAGGTGCGCGATGGACGAGGTACTGGCCCGCAGCGGGATCTTCCAGGGTGTCGACCCGGAGGCTGCCGAGGCGCTCGCCAAGGAGATGGAGACGATCGAGGTCCGCAAGGGCGAGATCGTGTTCAACGAGGGCGAGCCCGGTGACAGTCTCTACATCCTCCTGTCCGGCAAGATCAAGGTGGGTCGCCGCGCGGCGGACGGCCGGCAGAACCTGATCGCCGTGATGGGCCCGTCGGACATGGTCGGCGAGCTGTCGCTCTTCGACCCCGGTCCGCGTACGGCGACGGCCACGGCGGTCACCGACACCCGCCTGGTCCGGCTGCGCAAGCAGGCGCTGCGGCCCTGGCTGAACAACCGGCCCGAGATCGCCGAGCAGCTGCTGCGGGTGCTCGCCCGCCGGCTGCGCCGGACCAACGACTCGCTCGCCGACCTGATCTTCACCGACGTGCCGGGCCGGGTCGCCAAGAACCTGCTCCAGATGGCCGGCCGGTTCGGCACCCGCGACGGCGGCGTGCTGCGCGTGACGCACGACCTCACCCAGGAGGAGATCGCCCAGCTCGTCGGCGCCTCCCGGGAGACCGTCAACAAGGCGCTGGCCGACTTCGCCTCGCGCGGCTGGCTGCGGCTGGACGGCAAGAGCATCATCATCCTCGACCCGGAGCGCCTGGCCCGCCGCGCGCGGGTCTGACCCTCCGTACCGGCTTCCGGCCCGGCCCGCCTCCGCGCGGTCCGGGCCGGTGCCGTCTCTGCCCGCCGCAGAATCGCTTGGTCCTCCCGGGCCGGTGCCGCAGGCTGGGACGATGCCTGATCGCGTCGCTGTCCTCTCCGACATCCACGGTGTGCTGCCCGCGCTGGAGGCAGTCCTGGCCGAGCCGGACGTGGCAGCCGCCGACCTGATCGTCCTCACCGGTGACCTGGCGGCCGGTCCGCAGCCGGTCGAGGTGCTGGACCGGCTGGCCGCGCTCGGTGACCGGGCCTGCTGGGTCGGCGGGAACGCCGACCGGGAACTGGTGCAGGCACGGGCCGGCAGGTCCTCCCCGATCGAGGTCTCCAACTGGGCCGCCGGTCAGCTCCGCGACGACCAGGTGGCCCGGCTGGCGGCGCTGCCGCCGTCCGTCACGCTGCCGGTCACCGGTCTGGGCGAGGTGCTGTTCTGCCACGCGACGCCCCGCGACGACGAGGAGGTCGTGCTCGTCGACTCGCGGCTCGACCGCTGGGCCGAGGTCTTCGCCGGCCTGCCGGCCGAGGTCGGCACCGTGGTCTGCGGGCACACGCACATGCCGTTCACCCGGCTGGCCGACCGCCGCCTGGTGGTGAACCCGGGCAGCGTCGGCATGCCGTACGGGGGCGCGGGCGCCTGGTGGGCGCTGCTCGGTCCGGGCGTGCAGTTGCGCCGCACGCGCTTCGACGTGGACGCCGCCTGCGTCCGGATCGCCGCCGAGTCCACCTTCCCGGACGCGGCGGCCTGGGCCGACGAGTACGTCCGCTCCCGCCATTCCGACGCCGACGCCCTCACCGTCTTCGCCCCCCGAGACGGCCGCTGAGGCGTTAACAAGGGGCCCTTCCTCTACCGGAGGCGTTAATAAGGGCCCCCTCCTTTCAAAAAAAGTCAGGCTTGACTGTTTGTTTTGGGCGGGGGAGGCTGGCTGCGTGTCGAGCCGGGTTCCGCAGCAGGAACGCAGCCGTGCCACCCAGGCCCGGCTGCTGGAGGCGACTGTCGAGTGCCTGGTGGAGCACGGCTGGTCCGGCACCACGACGACGGTGGTGGCGGCCCACGCCGGTGTCTCCCGGGGCGCCCAGCTGCACCACTACCCCACCAGGACCGCGCTGGTGACCGCCGCCGTCACGCACCTGACCGAGCGCCGGGCGGCCGAGTTGCGCGCCGAGGCCGCGACCCTGCCCTCCGGCCCGCAGCGGCTCGACGGGGTGGTCGACCTGCTCGCCGCCTCCTTCACCGGCCCGCTGTTCGTGGCCGCGCTGGAGCTGTGGGTGGCCGCCCGCACCGACGCCGAACTGCGCGCCGCGCTGGTGCCGCTGGAGGCGCGGATCGGCCGTGAGATGCACCGGCTCACCGTCGAGCTGCTCGGCGTGGACGAACGCAGGCCGGGCGTACGCGAGTCGGTCCAGGCCACCCTCGACCTGCTGCGCGGCCTCGGCGTGGCCAATCTGCTCAGCGACGACTCGCCCCGCCGCGCCGCCCTGCTGCACACCTGGAAACGCCAGCTCGCCGCGCTGCTCACCCCCGAGAGCGAGCGGCGCTGATCCCCTGACGTCCACCCCCGCCCGGAGGCACAATGGTCGACCTGACAGCTCTGCTCGCGGACCTGGCCGCCGAGTCCGAACAGCTCGACGCGCTCGTCGCGGAACTGCCGCCGGAGGGATGGGAGCGGCCGACACCGGCCCCGGGCTGGACCGTCGCGCACCAGGTCGCGCACCTGGCCTGGACGGACCACGTCGCCTACCTGGCGGCCACCGACGAGGCGGCGTTCTTCGCCTCCGTCATGGCCGCGCCGGACCTGTCACGCCTGGTCGAGGACGGCGCCGAGTCCTTCCTCGCGCCACCGCCCGCGCTGCTGGCCCGCTGGCGTGCCGGCCGGTCGGCGCTCGCCGGGGCGCTCACCGCCGTCCCGGCCGGGCAGAAGATCCCCTGGTACGGCACCAGCATGTCGCCCACGTCGATGGTGACCGCACGGCTGATGGAGACGTGGGCGCACAGCGAGGACGTGGCCGACGCGCTCGGCGTCAGCCGTACCCCGACCGAGCGCCTGCGGCACATCGCGCACCTCGGCTTCCGTACCCTCGGGCACGGCTTCGCGGCCCACGGCCGTGAGGTGCCCACGGCGCCGGTGCGGGTCGAGCTGACCCCACCCGCGGGCGGCGACGTGTGGGAGTTCGGTCCGGCGGACGCGACCGACCGGGTGACCGGCCCGGCGCTCGACTTCTGCCTGCTCGTCACGCAGCGCCGGCACCGCGCGGACCTGGCCCTGGCCGCCACCGGACCGGTGGCCGACGAGTGGCTGGACGTGGCACAGGCGTTCGCGGGCCCGCCCGGCGGCAAGCGTGAGCCGGACGGAGCCTCCTCGTGAGCGTGCTGCGGATCGGGAACGCGTCGGGCTTCTACGGCGACCGCTTCACCGCCTGGCGGGAGATGCTCGACGGCGGCGAGCTGGACGTGCTGACCGGCGACTACCTGGCCGAGCTGACCATGCTCATCCTCGGCCGGGACCGGATGCGCGACCCGTCGCTCGGCTACGCGAAGACGTTCCTGCGCCAGGCGGAGGGCGTGCTCGGCACCGCGCTGGAGCGCGGCGTCACGCTGGTCACCAACGCGGGCGGCCTCAACCCGGCGGGGCTGGCCGACGCGATCCGGTCGCTCGGCGACCGGCTCGGCCTCCAGGTCCGGGTCGGGTACGTCGAGGGCGACGCGCTCCAGCGGCCGGACGCGCTGACGGCGAACGCGTACCTGGGCGCGTTCGGGATCGCGGCCTGCCTCGACGCGGGCGCGGACGTGGTGGTCACCGGGCGGGTCACCGACGCCTCCCTGGCGGTCGGCCCGGCCATCGCCCGCTTCGGGTGGACCCGCGACGACCTCGACGCGCTGGCCGGCGCCACGGTGGCCGGGCACCTGATCGAGTGCGGCGCGCAGGTCACCGGCGGCAACTTCAGCTTCTTCACCGAGCTGCCGGACGGCGGGCACCGCCCCGGCTTCCCGATCGCCGAGCTGCACCCGGACGGCTCGTCGGTGCTCACCAAACACCCCGGCACCGGCGGCGCGGTGACGGTCGAGACCGTCACCGCCCAGCTGCTGTACGAGGTGGGCGGGCCTGACTATCTCGGGCCGGACGTGGTGACCCGGCTGGACACCGTACGGCTGGAGCAGGAGGGCCCGGACCGGGTACGCGTGTCCGGGGTGCGCGGCACGCCACCGCCGGACACGCTCAAGGTGGGCGTCAACAACCTGGGCGGCTTCCGCAACTCGATGACGTTCGTGCTGTGCGGGCTGGACATCCCGGCCAAGGCGGCACTGGTCCGGGGCCAGATCGAGGAGTCGGTCGGCACGGAGGGGCTGGAGTTCACGCTGGCCCGTACCGACCACCCGGACACCGGCGACACCGAGGCGGCGAGCGCGCTGCTGCACGTACACCTGCGCGACGGCGACAAGTCGCGGGCCGGGCGGGCGTTCTCGGCGGCGGCGGTGGAGCTGGCGCTGGCCTCGTACCCGGGTTGCACGCTCACCACGCTGCCCGGTGACGCGACGCCGTACGGGGTGTTCACCGCCGACACGATCGCGCAGGACGAGGTCGAGCACGTCGCGGTGCTGCCCTCCGGCGAGCGGGTGCCGATCGCGCCGCCGACGGTGACGGGCGGTTTGCAGGGGGCCCCTGTACAACACGAGGCGTTAAGAGGGGGCCCTTCCTTGCAGGCCACCCGGCGCGGGCCGCTCGGTGAGCTGGCCGGCGCGCGGTCCGGCGACAAGGGCGGCGACGCCAACCTGGGCGTCTGGGCCCGCACCGACGCGACCTGGCCCTGGCTGCGCGACTGGCTGACGGTGGAGCGGCTGGCCGGGCTGCTGCCGGAGACGGCGGCGCTCACAGTCGAGCGGTACGAGCTGCCGAACCTGCGCGCGGTCAACTTCGTGATCCGAGGGCTGCTCGGGCAGGGCGTGGCCGCCTCCACCCGGTTCGACCCCCAGGCCAAGGCGCTCGGCGAGCTGCTGCGCTCGCGAGTGGTCGACCTACCGACGGAGGTTCCGGCATGACCATCGTGGACACGCCGGAACGCCGGCAACTGCGCGAGCTGACCCGCTCGTTCGTCACCCGGGAGGTGCTGCCGCACCTGTCCGACTGGGAGCGGGCGGGCGAGGTGCCCCGGTCGCTGCACGAGACCGCCGCGAAGATCGGCCTGCTCGGCATCGGCTTCCCGGAGTCGGCCGGCGGCAGCGGCGGCGACCTGCTCGACTCGATGGTGGTCACCGAGGAGATCATCCGGTCGGGCGGGTCGTCCGGGCTGGTCGCCGCGCTGTTCACGCACGGGATCGCGCTGCCGCACATCGTCGCGGCCCAGGACGAGGCACTCATCGAGAGGTACGTCCGGCCCGCGCTCGCCGGGACGACGATCGGCGCGCTGGCGATCACCGAGCCGGACGGCGGCTCCGACGTGGCGGGCATCCGCACCTGCGCGGTCCGCGACGGCGACCACTACGTCGTCAACGGCTCCAAGACGTACATCACCAGCGGGGTCCGCGCCGACTTCGTCACCACTGCGGTCTGCACCGGCTTCCCCGGCTCGGGCTCGGTCAGCCTGCTCGTGATCGACAAGGGCTCGCCCGGGTTCACCGTGGGGCGGCGGCTGGAGAAGCTGGGCTGGCACTGCTCGGACACCGCCGAGCTGTCCTTCGTCGACGTCCGGGTGCCGGTTACGAACCGGGTCGGCCCGGAGGACACCGGATTCCTCGCCATCATGCAGCAGTTCGCCAACGAGCGGCTCTCGCTCGCCACCCAGGCCTACGCCACCGCGCAGCGCTGCGTGGACCTGGCCGTGCGGTGGTGCCGGGACCGGCAGACGTTCGGCCGCCCGCTCGTCGGGCGCCAGGTCGTCCGGCACAAGCTGGCCGAGATGCACAGCCGCACCGACGCGGCGCGGGCGTACGTGCACGACGTCGCCGAGCGGGTCGCCGCGGGGCAGCCGGTGGTGACCGAGGTGGCGATCGCGAAGAACGTGGCGGTGTCCGCGTGCGACTTCGTCGTCGACGCCGCGCTGCAACTGCACGGCGGCTTCGGCTACATGCGCGACGCCGAGGTGGAGCGGCACTACCGCGACGCCCGTCTGCTCGGCATCGGCGGTGGCACCACCGAGATCATGAACGAGATCATCGCGAAGGGCATGGGCCTGTGAGCACGACAGTCCTGCAGAGCACGATCGACCCGTCCGCGCCCGCCTTCACCGCCAACCGGGAGGCGCTGCTGGAGCGCCTCGCCGAGCTGGAGGAGGCGCTCGATCAGGCCCGGGGTGGTGGCGGCGAGAAGTACGTGACCCGCCACCACGGTCGCGGCAAGCTGCTCCCCCGGGAGCGCATCGAGCTGCTCCTCGACCCGGACAGCCCGTTCCTGGAGCTGTCGTCGGTGGCCGCGTACGGCACGGACTTCCCGGTCGGCGCCAGCACCGTGACCGGCATCGGCGTGGTCGAGGGCGTCGAGTGCCTGATCGTGGCGAACGACCCGACCGTACGCGGCGGCGCGATCAACCCGTGGTCGCTGGCGAAGACCCGGCGGGCGGGTGAGATCGCGGCGGCCAACCGGCTGCCGATGGTGAACCTGGTCGAGTCGGCCGGCGCGGACCTGCCCACCCAGGCGGAGATCTTCATTCCCGGCGGCCGGGTGTTCCGTGACCTGACCCGGCTCTCCGCGCAGGGGATCCCGACCGTGAGCGTGGTCTTCGGCAACGCCACAGCCGGTGGGGCGTACGTGCCCGGCATGTCGGACTTCACCATCATGATCCGCGACCGGTCGCAGGTCTACCTGGCCGGGCCGCCGCTGGTGAAGATGGCCACCGGCGAGGTCACCGACGACGAGTCACTGGGCGGCGCGTCGATGCACGCCACCACGTCCGGCCTGGCCGACTTCCTCGCCTCCGACGAGCGCGACGGGATCCGGCTGGCCCGGCAGTGCGTCCGCCGGCTCAACTGGCGCAAGCACGGTCCCCCGCCACGCAACCCGTCCCCGCTGCCACCCCGGTACGACCCGGAGGAGTTGCTCGGCATCGCCAGCGCCGACCTGAAGGTGCCGTTCGACCCGCGCGAGGTGCTGGCCCGGGTGCTCGACGACAGCGCGTTCGACGAGTTCAAGCCCGGCTACGGCACCGCGCTGGTCACCGGCTGGGGTGAGCTGCACGGCTACCCGGTCGGCGTGCTGGCGAACGCCCGGGGCGTGCTGTTCAGCGAGGAGGCGCAGAAGGCGGCGCAGTTCATCCAGCTCGCCAACGCGGCGGACACGCCGCTGGTCTTCCTCCAGAACACCACCGGCTACATGGTCGGCACCGAGTACGAGCAGCGCGGCATCATCAAGCACGGCGCCATGATGATCAACGCGGTGTCGAACTCGAAGGTGCCGCACCTGACCGTCAACCTGGGCGCCTCCTACGGCGCCGGCAACTACGGCATGTGCGGCCGGGCGTACGAGCCGCGGTTCCTGTTCACCTGGCCGAACGCGAAGTCGGCGGTGATGGGCCCGGCACAGCTCGCCGGTGTGCTGTCCATCGTGGCCCGGCAGGCCGCCGCCGCGCGGGGACGCGAGTACGACGAGGACACCGACGCCGCCATGCGGATGATGGTCGAGCAGCAGATCGAGTCGCAGTCCGGCGCGCTGTTCCTGTCCGGGCGGCTCTACGACGACGGGGTGATCGACCCCCGGGACACCCGTACCGTCCTCGGGCTGTGCCTGTCGGCGATCCACAACGGACCGGTGAAGGGCGCCGACGGTTTCGGCGTCTTCCGGATGTAGGGGGTTGGCCAATGATTAGAACGCTTCTGGTTGCGAACCGGGGGGAGATCGCCCGCCGGGTCTTCGCCACCTGCCGCGCCCTCGGCGTGGCCACCGTCGCCGTGCACTCCGACGCGGACGCCGACGCGCCCTTCGTCACCGACGCCGACCAGGCCGTACGGCTGCCAGGGAACACGCCGGCCGAGACGTACCTGCGCATCGACGCCATCCTGGACGCGGCCCGGCGTTCCGGCGCGGACGCGGTCCACCCCGGCTACGGGTTCCTGGCCGAGAACGCCGAGTTCGCCGCGGCGGTGACCGACGCGGGCCTGACCTGGGTCGGGCCGTCGGCCAAGGCGATCGCCGCGATGGGCGACAAGATGGCCGCCAAGGCGCTGCTCGCCGACGCGGGCGTGCCGATGCTGCCCACCTGGACCGACCCGGCCGAGGTCACCGCCTTCCCGGTGCTGGTCAAGGCAGCGGCGGGCGGCGGCGGGCGGGGCATGCGGATCGTCCGCGACGCCGCCGGGCTGGCCGAGGCCGTCGCGGGCGCGCGCCGCGAGGCGGCGGCGGCGTTCGGCGACGGCACTGTCTTCATCGAGCGGTACGTGGAACGCGGCCGCCACGTCGAGGTACAGATCTTCGGCGACACCCACGGCAGCGTCGTGGCCCTCGGGGTACGCGACTGCTCGATCCAGCGCCGCCACCAGAAGATCGTCGAGGAGGCGCCGGGTGTGCTGCCCGACGACGTGCGCGCCGCGCTGCACGAGGCGGCGGTGGCGGCCGGGCGCGCCGTCGACTACGTCGGCGCGGGAACCGTGGAGTTCCTGCTCGCGCCGGACGGGCAGGTGCACTTCCTGGAGATGAACACCCGCCTCCAGGTGGAACACCCGGTCACCGAGCTGACCACCGGGCTGGACCTGGTCCGGCTGCAACTGCTCGTCGCCGAGGGCGAGCCGCTGCCGGTCACCACCACGCCACCGGCGGACGGCCACGCCATCGAGGTACGGCTGTGCGCCGAGGATCCGGCCCAGGGCTTCCGCCCGGCCACCGGCACGCTGCGCCGGTTCAGGATTCCCGGGGTGGCCGCCGAGTTCGGTCCGGCCCGCGGCCTGCGCCTGGACTCCGGTGTGGTAAACGGCTCGGCGGTGAGCGTGCACTACGACTCGATGCTGGCGAAGTTGGTGGCCTGGGGGCCCACCCGCACCGAGGCGGCCCGCGCCCTGGCCGGCGCGCTCGCCCGCGCCGAGCTGCACGGCGTGGCCACCAACCGGGATCTGCTGGTCCGCGTGCTGCGCAGCCCGGAGTTCGCATCCGTGGACGTGGACACCGGCTTCCTGGACCGGCACCCGGGGGTGTTCGAGCCGCTGCTGCCGGCCGATCAGCTTCCGGTGGCGGCGCTGGCCGCCGCGCTGGCCGGTGCCGCCGCGCGCCGGGCCGCCGCGCCGGTGCTCGCCGGGCTGCCGTCGGGCTGGCGCAACGTGCCTGCTTTCCCGCAGGTCACCCGGTTCACCGGCCCAGGCGACGAGGAGATCGAGGTGCACTACCGCCTCGACCGCACCGGCGGGCTCGCCGAGTGGGGAAGGAAGGGCCCCCTCTTAACGGATCCGGTAGAGGAAGGGGCCCCTGTTAACACCGAGCTGCCGGTGGTCGAGCTGGTGACGGCCACCCCGGACCGGGTGGTGCTCGACGTCGACGGGGTGCGGCGGGCCTTCCGCGTACACCGGGTGGGGTCGTCGGTCTTCGTGGACGGCCCGGACGGGGCGGCGAGCCTCACCGAGCTGCCCCGCCTGCCCCTGCCCACCGCGGAGCTGGCGGCCGGGTCGCTGCTCGCGCCGCTACCCGGCGCGGTGACCCGGGTGCACGTGGAGGTCGGTCAGCGGGTCGCCGCCGGTGACCTGCTGCTGACGCTCGAAGCGATGAAGCTCGAACATCCCGTGCTCGCCCCCGCCGACGGCGTGGTGACGGAACTGCCGGTGCCGGCCGGCGGCCAGGTCGAGACGGGTGCCGTACTTGCCGTGGTGGACCCCGAGGAGGACTCGCAGTGAACTTCGACCTGACCCCCGAGCAGGACCAGCTCCGCGACGCCGTACGGGCGCTCGGCCGCCGATACGGCCATTCCTACTTCGTGTCCAAGGCGAAATCGGGGCAACACACCACCGAGCTGTGGCACGAGGCCGGCCGGCTGGGCTACCTGGGCGTGAACATCCCCACGGAGTACGGCGGCGGGGGCGGCGGCATCACCGAACTGGCGCTGGTGTGCGAGGAGCTGGCCGCGGCGGGCTGCCCGCTGCTGCTGCTCGTGGTCTCCCCCGCCATCGCCGCCACCGTGATCAACAAGCACGGCACCGAGGAGCAGCGCAAGAGGCACCTCCCGGGCCTCGCCGACGGCTCCCAGAAGATCGTCTTCGCGATCACCGAACCGGACGCCGGCTCGAACTTCCACCGCCTCGCCACTGTGGCCCGCCGCGACGGCGACGACTGGCTGCTCAGCGGCCGGAAGATCTACATCTCCGGTGTCGACGAGGCCGGGCACGTGCTGGTGGTGGCCCGTACCGAAGATTCCTCCACCGGCAAACTGAAGCCGGCGCTGTTCATCGTGCCGACCGACGCGCCCGGCCTGGAGAAGTCCAAGCTGGACATGGAGATCCTCTCGCCGGAGAACCAGTTCCTGCTCTTCCTCGACGACGTCCGGCTCCCCGCCGACGCGCTCGTCGGAGAGTCGCTCGACGCCGGGCTGCCGGCGCTGTTCGCCGGGCTCAACCCGGAACGCATCACCGTGGCCGCGATGGGTGCCGGCACTGGCCGGTACGCGATCGAGAAGGCGTCCGACTACACCGCCACCCGCAAGGTGTGGGGCGGGCGCTCGATCGGCTCGCACCAGGGGGTGGCGCACCCGCTGGCGCACGCGGCGGTGCAGGTCGAGCTGGCCCGGCTGATGATCCACAAGGCGGCGACGCTCTACGACGCGGGCCGCGACCTGGAAGCCGGCATCTCCGGCAACATGGCCAAGTACGCGGCCGGTGAGGCCGCCGCGCTCGCCGTCGACACCGCCGTCCAGGCGCTCGGCGGGGCCGGCATGACCACCGAGTACGGCGTGGCGACGCTGCTCGGCGCGGTACGCGCCGGACGGATCGCCCCGGTCAGCCGGGAGATGATCCTCAACTTCGTCGCCCAGCACGTCCTCGGCCAGGACAAGTCCTACTAGATCGCGCCGCTTACCCAGCCGCTCGGCTCGCGCCGGCCGGCAAACCCGGTCGACGTGCGGCGGGAGGGTGGGAAGAATGACGGGGTGGCGGTGCGTGAGCGGGAACGGGCGGGCGAGCGGCTGTACGCGGTGTTCGCCCACCACCCGATGCCGGCGGACATGGCGGCCTGCGACCACTGCGTGGACCCGGCGGAGGTGGACCGGTTCCGGCGCACGCCACTGCGGGCGCTGACCGCGGACCAGCTCGGCGCCTACCTGTCCCATCCCGGCACCTGGGGGGACGGAAGCGAGCTGCCGCACCTGGTCCCCCGGCTGCTGACCGCGTACGCCGACGGCGAGATGGCCGATCGGTGGTGGCCGGACACGCTCACGCGACGAGTCGGCGGGCACTGGGCGGGCTGGACACCCGCCGAGCGGGCTGCGGTGGAGGACTTCCTCCGGGCGTGGTGGCGCCGGACGCTGACGTCATGGCCGTCCACCACAGCGGCGGCAGACCTGCTGAGGGCCGTCGCCGAGCTGGGGCTGGACCTGACGCCGTACCTGGCGGCATTCGCAGAGCTGCCGGGCGAGGCGGTCCTCCGGCACCTCGCGCTGGTCATGAACGAGGGCCACGCCGGGCTCCCCGAGAAGCCGAGACGCCAGATGTGGCAGTGGCTCGCCTCCGGGGCTCCGGCGGAGTTGCTGTGGCCGGCGGCAGTGGAGCACGCGGGAACGCCGGTCGGCGACGAACTGCTCGACGCGGCGGAGCTGGCCGACCTCAGCCGCAATGCCCGGTCCAGCCCACACGACTGATGCTTCCCAGTGAGGCCCGGGGTACGGCGGGTGCCCGATCACCCGCCGCACCCCGGGGGTCCGTCAGCGGACGGTCAGCGTGCCGACCGCCGGTCGCGGCGTCGCCACCGGCGGCAGCCGCTTCGGCTCGCCCCGGCTCGGCTCGCCCGCCCGGGCCAGCGCGCTCTTCGACGCGTCCGCCCGGCTTGCCGCCGCGTCCTCCTGGAACGGCTGCGCGTCACCGACGCAGAGCGTGCCCTTGGCCGGCAGCTTGCCGGTCAGCAGGTACGCGTCGATCCGGCCGGTCGCGCACGCCGAGGTGCCGTACGCGGTGTGGCCCCAGCTGTCGCTGCTCAGCAGGCGGCTGTTCGGCAGCAGCCTGGCCGAGCTGACCGCGCCCTGGTAGTTGGTAGCCGGATCCCAGTAGTTGCCGACCACCAGCACCGGGGCGGCGGTGACCCGGTTGAACGGCCCGGTCCAGGCGTCCTCGTCCCGCACCGTCCAGGTGTTGCGGGCGCAGGGCGAGGTGGCCCAGGCCCACGCCCGCCCGAAGTACGGCGCGCGCTTGTCCTCCTTCGCCGACAGCGCCGGCCAGGCGTCGGCGCTCTTCGGGTGGTACGCGTCGGTGCAGTCGACGGTCAGGAACGTCTCCAGCCCGTTCTCGTACGGGAAGTCGTACCCACGCTGTTGCCGGGCCTGCGCGGCGCGGGCGGCGAGCGCCTTGCGGGCCGACGCGGTGGCGGCCTTGCCGGCGGCCGGGTCGGTCAGGGCCAGGAGCTGGACGGTCAGGTCCACCACGGACTGCCAGCCGTACGGGTCGTAGAGCGCGCCGAGCGTGGCGCCGACGAAGTCGGCGTAGCTGACGGTGAAGGAGCCGAAGTCCGGGTCCTCGATCACCACCGGCTTCTTGCGCAGCCGCTTCGCGACCGTGTCGTACGCGGCCAGCGGATCGCCGCCGGCGGCCAGCGCGCACTGCTCGGCGCCGGCCTTACCGCACCGGGCCAGGATCTCCCGCAGCGCCCGGTACGCCCCGTCGGCGCTGCGCAGTCGCGTCTCCTGGAGCTGGTTGCGGGCACTGCCCTGGCCGACCCAGGCGTTCGGGTCGAGCACGCCGTCGACGACGAGCGCGCGGAAGCGGTCCGGGAACATGTTGGCGTAGTACTGGCCCAGCGCGGTGCCGTAGCTGAACCCGAGGTAGGTGAGCAACTTGTCGCCGACGGCCCGGCGCAGCACGTCCATGTCGCGGGCCACCTCGGCGGTGGACGCCGCGCCGGTCAGCGGCTTGCCGGTGGTGGAGCACGCCTTGCCGACCGCCTTGGACGCGGCGACGTACGCCTTCTCCTCCGCCTTGGTCCACGGGAACGCGACGTTCAGCCCGGCGTACGCCCGGGTCTGGTCCTTCACCGAGCGGAAGCACTTGATGTTCTCGCTGGCCTCGACCCCGCGCGGGTCGACGCCGACGATGTCGAAGCGGTCGAGCAGGTCGTCGCCGAGGAAGTAGGGCGCGGCGAGCGCGATGCTCGTGCCGGAGCCACCCGGGCCACCCGGGTTGAGGAACAGGCTGCCGACCTTGCGCTGCTGGTCGCGGGCCTTGACCCGGAGCAACGCGACCTCGGTGGTGGCACCCTTCGGGTTGTCGTAGTCCAGCGGCAGCCGGACCGTGGCGCACTCGGCGTAGTCGTAGCAGGCGTACCAGTCGAGTTTCGGCGTCGGCACGCGGTCCACCCGGCGCGCCTCGGCGGCGCTGGTGCGGTCGTGCGCGGGTGGTTGCGGAGTCGCCGCCGCGGCGGGCGCGACGGCGGGTCCGGCGAGGAGGACGCCGACGATCCCGGTTGCGGCCAGGGATCGGATTGCACGGGGCATGAGGCTGCCTTCCGTCGGGGAACAGTTCCGTCGAGGAGACCTCGACCCCCGTCACTTTAGGGATCGACGCCCACGTTAGCGGCCCCCAAACGTGGATCGATGCGGCAAACAACCAGATGATGTAACGATTTTTTCTCGATCGTCGCTACCCGCGTCTCCGAAGTGGAGCGTCCGTGACGGGAAGCCGTCTCATCCCGCCGGTTGACAGGTGGACGCGCTGGGCCATGCTTGTCGGGTGAGATCGTTCCCGAAGCCCGATGCGCGGGCGAAGGCCGTCGTCGCGTCCATGGCGACGGTGGCGGCGGTGGTGACCCTCGCCGTGTGGCGTCCGCCCGGCATCCTGTCGGTCGTGCTGGCCCTGGTCTGCGTCCTGCTCGCCATGATCACGGGAGTGACGGTCACCGCCGCGCGCCAGCCCGGCGGCACCGGCCGGCCCGCCCCGCAGGCCGAGAGCTGGCCGGTCCCCCACCAGGGGTACGGAGTGGACGCCGACACGCTGGAGGCCATCGACCCGCGCGCGGTGCGGAACCTGCGCACCCCGGCGGGCCAGCCGATCGACGCGGACACGCTGGAGACGCTGGACCCGCGGGTGGTTCGCGGCATGCGGGCGACGACAGCGGTGGACGCCGACACGCTGGAGACGCTCGACCCGCGGTCGGTGCGGCAGGGCCGGACCGTGAACGGGCTCAGCGACCGGTGAGCGTGGGGCCGGCGAGCGCGTTGACGCCCCGCCCGGCCAGGCAGCGGTAGGTGGGGTCCGCCTCGGCCTCCGGCGGCAGCACCTCCAGGTTCCATCCGCTCGCCGACCTGCCACCGCTGACCAGCCGGAACGTGTCGGCGTTGCACACCCGCCCGACGGCCGGGTCGGCCGCCACCGTCTCGTGCCGGGCCCCGGCGAGAGCGGCCGGCAGGTCACCGGCGGCGTAGGTCTCCCAGGTGTGCTGGCCGTCGCACGGCACCCGGCTCGCCTCGGCCCGGTCGCGGCGCAGCCGTACCGGACCGAAGCACTCCAGCTCCGTCGCGCAGCGCGCCCCGGCGGGCAACCGCACGCCGGCGGACGCGCAGCCGGGCACCGGCGCCGCCCCGGCCACGCCGCTGGGCGCCGGTGTGGGCGCGACGGACGGCGCGTGCCCGGCGGCCACCCAGCCACCCCCGGCCGAGGCGGCGAGCGCCAGCACCCCGGCGCCGCCGAGGAACCAGCGCTTGGGCCAGCGCCGGGCACGGGAGGCCACCGTCGGGTGGTCGTCGTCGGCCGGCGGTCGCGGATTCGGCCCGCCGGTGCGGTGGAAGCGGTCGCCGGCGGCACCGTCGTACCGGCCGCCGGTCGCCGGGGCGCCGTCCAGCGGCAGCGAGGCGAGCAGGCCACGCAGCTCGACCGCGGAGGGCCGCGCACCCGGGTCGTTCGACATGCCCAACCGGAGTACGTCGATCAGCTCACCGGGCACGCCCGGCAGGCCCGGGATCGGCTGCTGGAACATCTCCAGCACGGTGACCAGGCTCGGGTTGCGTTCCGAGTGCCAGCGCGGCGGACGGCCGTACATCACCGCGTAGAGCGTGGCGCACAGCGAGTAGACGTCGACGGCGGGCGTGGGCGGGCTGTGGTTGAACGTCTCCGGTGGCGCGTACGCCGGGGTGAGCGCCTCCAGCATGACCGAGGAGTCACGGAACTCGGCGAGCACCGCCAGGCCGAAGTCGGCCAGGACGGCCGAGTTGAACTCGGAGTGCAGGATGTTCGCCGGCTTGACGTCGCGGTGCAGGACGCCCGCCGCGTGCGAGTGGGCCAGCGCGTCGGCGATCTTCACGCCGAGGTCGCGCGTCTCCGCCGGGCCCAGCGGCGAGGTGCGCATCCGCTCGGCGTACGAGCCGTCGCACAGTTCCATGATGAGGTAGGGGTGCTGGTCGACGGTGACCCCGACGTCGAACAGATCCACCACGTGCGGGTGCGACGACATCCGCCCGGCGGCACGGGCCTCGCGCAGGAAGCGGGCCTGGTCGCGCTCGCTGTCCAGCGTGCGGTTCTCGATCTTGACCGCGACCTCGCGTCCCACCGAGATCTGGGTGGCCCGGTAGATGGTGGCGTAGCCGCCCCGGGCGAACACCTGCAGATCGGTCAGACCGGGCACGATGGGCAGCCGCAGGGCGCCGGGCGGGGTCTCGGTCACGGCTCGAAAATACCCAACGATCCGGACCCGTCAGCGCGCCGCGTCGGTGGCCGGCACCGGACCCGGGACGGAGTCGTCAGTGGCGGCACCCGCCCGGCGGGCGTCCCACCACAGGCCGGCCGCTGTCGCGACAGCGCCCAGCCCCTCCCACGCGGCGACCGCGAGGAAGCGGTCCGGCGCGACGTCGGAGAGCACCGCGATGGTGAACACGGTGAAGGTGACCAGGCGGAACCACACGGTGAACCGGTAGAACGGCCGCCATTCGGTGGCGACGGCGAGCAGGTAGTAGACCCCCATGTTGAACGAGGCCATCGAGGACGCGGTGAGGAACGTGCCGGTGTAGTCGCCCGGAGCGCGCTCGGCCGGCACCTCGAAGCCGAGCAGGCGCAGCTGCGTCTCCGGCCAGATCAGACCGAGCGCGCCGAGCAGCAGCGCGAGGAGCCCGAATACCGCGATCGTCCAGCCGGCGACCGAGCGCGGCAGCCTCATCGTTCCTCCCCAGCGTGGTCTGCCGGTGACGCAGGCGCGCACCGGGAGGCGACAGCCGATCCACCACTGTCGCCGCCCCACGCTAACCGGCCCCACCGACGAACACATCCCCGGAACCGTCAGAACAACTGGCGATCAGCCGCCGGAGAGGCGCACCCGCAACGCGTCCGCGACGATCCGCTCACTGCGCTGCTCGGTGGCGTACGCGAGGCGTACCGCCTCCTCCGCTCTCGTCAGCGCCTCGGCCCGGCGACCGCAGGCGTCGAGCGCCTCGGCCAGCACCAGCAGCGCCACCACCTGGCTGCGCACGTCCTCGGCCGGGGCGGTGATCGACCGCTGCGCCCAGTCGAGCGCCTGCTCGCGCTGGCCGTGGGCGAGCAGCGCGGCGGCGTACCGGGCCATCGTCTGCCGCCGCGAGAACAGCAGCGAGGGCGCGTTCGCCGCGCCGGTGGCCACCGGGGCGAGCAGCCCCACGGCGGTGCCCGGATCACCCGCCGCGAGGCGGGCCATGGCGAGCAGCACCCGCGGCGCGACCTGGGCCGGCGCCTGCGGGTTGTGCGGCTCCACCCGGGTCAGCACCGACCGCGCCTCCCGCTCGGCGGTCTCGTGGTCGCCCATGTCCAGCGCCACGAAGCCGCGCAGCGTGCCGGCCATGCCGGTGAGCAGTGGGTGGGTGGTCCGGTCGGCGTACTCGAGCGCCTCGGTGAACAGGTCGGCCGCGTGTTCGGGCTCGCCCAGCCCGCGCGCCACCACCCCGCGCACCACCAGCGCGAAGCCCTGCCCCCAGTCGTCGCCCACCTCGGCGAAGTCCCGGTACGCGCGCCGCGCGGCCCGGTCCGCCTCGGCCAGGTCGCCCAGCTCGGCGGTGGCGTACGCCTCGACCGCGCGCAGCGTCCCCACCGCCCACGCCTCGCCGACCCGCTCCCCGAACGGCAGGAACACCCGCGCCATCCGGCACGCCTCCCGCAGCCGGCCGGCGAGCAGCCGGGCGAACGCGGTGGTGCCGCGCAACCAGGCCCGCCCGTACGGATCCTTCAGCTCGGCGAAGAGCCGGGCGGCCCGGCCGAGCACCGCGTCGGTGCCGGCGAAGTCACCCCGGGTGGTGGTCACCCAGGCCAGGTTCTGCAACGACCAGGCCTGGCCGCGGGGATCCCGTGCGGCGAGGCTGACCTGGTAGGACGCGGCCAGCCGGCTGCTCGCCTGCCCGAGCCGGCCGGCGATGAAGTCGGCCATGCCGAGCCGCCGCATCGCCGACGCCCGCAGGGTGGGCAGGTCGGCCTCGGTGGCCACCTGCAACGCCTCCTGCCAGTTGCACTCGGCCCGCTCGGCGTCACCGAGGGTCTGCTGGGCCTGCCCGGCGAGCAGCAGCGCGGCGGTCCGGGTGGCCGGGTCGCCGGTGTTCGCGGCGATCTTCTCGGCGAACGCGAGCGCGTCGGCCGGGCGGCCGATCTGGAGCAGCGCCCGGGCGTGCACCACCCGGTCGGCCGGTGGCACCCCGTCGCGGGCCAGCTCGGCCGCGCGCTCGGCGTACTCGACGGCGAGCGCCGGCTCCCCCGACCGCAGCGACCGGCGGGCGGCCCGGCCCAGCGCGGCCACGCCCAGCGGGGTGACCGCCCTGGCCGGCGCGTCCGGGCGCAGCTTGACCGCGTCGGCGAGCGCTGTGGCCCGCTCCACGTGCCCGGCGACGAAGTCGTCCCGGGCGGCCTCGGTGAACGCGCCGCCCGGGGCTCCGCCGGTCCCGTCGACGCTCTCCGGCGCGGCCCAGCGGGCCAGCGCCGCGTGCCGCTCGGCCAGCTCGGCCTTGCTCACCCCGGCGTACGCGGCCTCCCGCATCAGCGGGGTGGCGAAGGCGAACCCGCTGCGGGTGCGGTGCAGCATGCGCCGTTGCAGAAGCTCCTCCACGGCCCGGTCCAGCTCGACGGCGGCCACCGCGGCGGGCCGCCCGTCCCGCCCGACCCGCTGCTCCCGGAGCGCCTCCAGCGCGCCCGCCGGCACGGTGTCGCCCACCACCGCGGCGTCACGCAGCGCCGAACGGGCGTTCGGCGGCAGCGCGTCGATACGCGCCGCGAGCACCGCGGCCAGATCCCGGGAGAGCAGCCGGCTGCCGAGCGAGCCGGGGGCGAGTCGCCAGCCGACGTCCGCGCCCCGGCCCGGGCCGGCGGTGAGCGCACCGCGCTCCATCAGCAGCGTGACCAGCTCGGCCAGGTAGAACGGGTTGCCCTGCGCGGTAGCGAGCAACCGGTCCGCGTCGGCCTGGGGCATGCGGCCACCGGACAGGTAGCTGGTGAGCAGCCGGGACGCGTCCGCGCCGCGCAGCGGCGGCAGCGCGTGCACCTCGGCGTCCGCGACGCGGGTCAGCGCGCCGGCGGTCCGCACCAGCTCGGGGCGGCCGAGCAGCAGCACCAGCACGGGCCCGCTGAGCCGGTTGAGGGTCAGCGCCAGCGCCTTGAGCGTCTCGGCGGTCGCGTCGTGCAGGTCGTCCACCACGATCACCAGCGGCGCCTCACCGGCGAGCGCGCTGAGCAGGTCCGCGACCGCCGTCGGCACCGCTTCGTCGTCCGGCGGGGGTCCGGCCGCGTTCCACTCGCCGTTCTCGGTGGCGAGCGGGAGTTCGGCGTACCCGAGCAGGGCCAGGAGCTGGTCCACGGCGATCGGCGGCGGGTCGCCGGGAAGCCGGGACAGGCGCTGGCCGAGGCGGCGCAGCCGCTCCTCGACGGCCGGCCGGGTGACAGCGGTGGCCGCGTCGCCGGGCAGGCCGACGGCGGCCCGGACCAGGTCGGCCAGCGGGGCCAGGCGGCGGCGTTCGCCGAACGCGGCGCACCGCACCGAGAGCACCCGGGCGCCGGTGTGCGCCGCGTACCGCCCGGCGCCGACGTCGTAGCCGGCGGCGAGGCGTTCCACCTCGGCCGCGAACCGGGACTTGCCGATCCCCGCCTCGGCGGTCATCAGCAGCACCCGGGGCTCGCCCCGGTCGATCACTTCGGCGAGCCGGCCGGCGACCCGGCCGATCTCGGTCTCCCGGCCCACGAACGGCGCCTCGTCACCGAGACCGGACCGGGTGCCGGGCGCGTCGAGCAGGCCCAGCAGCTCGTACGCCTCGACCGGTTCCCGCTTGCCCTTGAGCCGCAGCGGGCGTAGTGCCCGCCAGGAGGCGACGTGCCGGGTGGCGGCGGAGGTGCGCGCCCCGGCGTAGACCGCGCCGACCGCGGCGGCGTCGGCCAGCCGGGCGGCGGTGTTCACCGTGTCGCCGATGACGGTGTACTCGATCGCCGCCTGGATGCCGGCGATCACGTCCCCGGTGTTGAGGCCGACGCGCAGGCCCAGCGGCGCGCCGCCGCCGCGCTCGTCGTCGAGCACGCGCCGCACCGCACGCTGCATGGACAGCGCCGCGCGGACCGCCCGCTCGGCGTCGTCCTCGTGCGCGACCGGCGCGCCGAAGACCGCCATGATCCCGTCGCCGGTGAGCTTGTCGACGTGCCCGCCGAACGTCTTGACCGCGCCCGCGAGGGCGGCGAGCACCCGGTCGGTGACCGCGCCGACCCGTTCCGGGTCCAGATCCTCCGACCAGGAGGTGAAGTCGGACAGGTCGCCGAAGAGCACCGTCACCACGCGGCGCTCGGCGGCGGGCAGCGTGGCGGCGGCCGGCAGCGCCGCCCCGCAGTTGTGGCAGAACCGCGCCCCGGGCACGGCCACGGTTCCGCACACCGGACAGGTCACGGCTGCTCCACCCCGAGGTGTTCGAGCTGGGCCCGGACCGACCACTCGGCGGCCCACCACAGCGACCTGTCGACGTCGGCGTAGACCACGGCGACCACCTCGGCCGCGGTGGTGGCGCCCGCGGCGACGGCGGCGCGGACCTGGTCCAGCCGGGCCCGCCGGTGGGCCAGGTAGAAGTCGGCCGCCACACCGCAGTCGGCCAGTGCCGGGCCGTGACCCGGCAGCGCCGGGATCCCCCGGTACGTGGAGAGCAGCTCCAGGCTCGACAGGTAGTCGCCGAGGTGCCCGTCCGGGTGGGCGACCACTGTGGTGCCCCGGCCGAGGATGGTGTCACCGGTCAGCACGACGCGCTCGCCGCCGTGCGCGGCGACGAGGCAGACCGAGTCGGCGGTGTGCCCGGGGGTGGGCAGCAGCCGGATCTCCAGGCCGAACCCGCCGAAGTCCTCGCCCGGCTCGGTCAGCGGCTCACCGCCGATGGTGTGCGCCGGGTCGGCGGCGAGCACGTGCACGCCGCCGAGCAGCTCGCTGAGCCGGGGCGCGCCCTCGGTGTGGTCCGCGTGCCCGTGCGTGATCAGCACGAGCCCGACCGGCCCGCGCGCCGCGATGGCGGCCAGGTGCCCCTCGTCGGCGGGCCCCGGGTCGACCACGACGGCGGGCGCGTCCGGGCCGGCCCGCAGCACCCACGTGTTCGTCCCGTCGAGCGTCATCGGCCCCGGGTTCGGCGCACGCAGCAACGTCACCCACGCCGGCAGCCCGTCCGCTAGCGCCCCCGCCGCACCGGCCATACGCCCACCCATGACTGCGATCGTACGACTCCGCCCGCCACTCCCCGCGATCTTGCAGCTCCGGCCCGGCGTTTGTCCCCGTCTGGGGCTTCTGCCGGGGCCGCAACCGCAAGATCGCGGGCGCGAGGGTCAGGCGACCTCGACGATGACCTCTACCTCTACCGGGGCGTCGAGGGGGAGTTCGGCTACGCCTACGGCGCTGCGGGCGTGGCGGCCCGCCTCGCCGAACACGGCGCCGAACAGGTCGGAGGCGCCGTTGATCACGCCGGGCTGGCCGGTGAAGCCCGGTGCGCTGGCCACGAAGCCGGTCAGCTTCACGACCTTCACCACGTTCTCCAGCCCGACCAGCGCGTCGATCGCGGCGAGCGCGTTGAGCGCGCACCGCTGCGCCAGGTCCTTCGCCTGCTCGGCCGAGACGCCGTTGCCGACCTTCCCGGTGGCGAGCAGCTTGCCCTCGGCCATCGGCAGCTGGCCGGACACGTAGACGTGCTGCCCGGACTGGACGGCCGGCACGTAGCTGGCCACCGGCGGCACCACCTCGGGCAGTTCGAGGCCGAGCTCGGCGAGCTTCGCGTGGGGTCCGTTGCTCATCGAGGTCAGCCCTTCGGACGCTTCAGGTACGCGACGAGCTGCTCCGGGTTCGGGCCGGGTACCACGGAGACCAGTTCCCAGCCGTCCTCGCCCCAGTTGTCGAGGATCTGCTTGGTCGCGTGGACCAGCAGCGGCACCGTGGCGTATTCCCACTTCTGCATCGGAGGAGGGCTCCCTTGCCTGACTTGGACTTCGGTCAGGCACAGCCTACGGTCCGCCGCCGTCACCAGGACGCGGGACGCGGCTCCGGCGCCGGCGGCGGCTCGCCGCACGGGCCCTCGTGCTCGAAGCGCTGCGGGCACCGGCTGCGGTCGGGCAGCAGCAGGTCGCAGAAGACCCGGTGCCGGTTGTTCTGGTCGTCGGCGGTGGAGACGGTGGTCTCGCCCGCGTCCAGCTCCACCAAGAAGCCCAGCGAGGTGGCCACGGTGCCGGCGAGCGCGGTGGCCGCCGCCAGGTCGGGCACCCGGACCTGGAGGTGGATGACGTAGCCGGGCTCGTCCTCGTCCCGCACCTTCCCGCCGGAACGGGGAAGCGTCCGGACCCCTTCGGCCGCGGAGCCGTAGGACCGCTCGTTGAACGGCGCGCCCGGCCCCTCGGCCTCGCCCGGCCGTCCGGCCCGGTCACCCGGGAACTGGGCTCGGGGACTGTTCTCCGCGTCGCGCATCCGTCGCCTCCGGGCGTCGTACCTGTTCACCAACACCGCCATCCGGCTCGGAGCCGTCCCCGGCCCGGCTCTCCGCGTCGGGACGAACGTAGATCCTGCGACAAGTCCCAGCAACGGGACGCGCACGCCTCGCCACCTCCAGTCACATTTGCGACACAAGGCTGGTCGGGAACGCGGTGGCCGTCTCCGTCCGGCGGGGCGCGTACGCGGGGCTGGCAAGCGCCCCGCCGACCGCTACCCTTCCGGACTGGACGCGCGCCGACGCGCGCCCGCACACCTCGACCCGTGCCCGTCGCCTGGGGCGGCGACGGGAGCCGCAACCCGGGGGAGACAGATGACCCAACCGCCCGCCGGTGGCGACACCGGCACGCCCGGCGACCCGAATCCGCAACCGCCGCCCACCGGCGGCGCGCCGCCGGGATCCGCACCCGCAGCCGGCCCGCCGGCGTACCCGTCCGGCACACAGCCGCGCAAACGACCGGCGGTGCTGATCGTCTCGCTGGTGCTGGCCGCCGCGGTCCTGCTCTGCGGCGGTGGGGGCACGGCCGCGTTCCTCGCGCTGCGCGACAGCGAGGACGGCCAGGGCGCGAAGGAGCCGCAGGTCGCGGTGGACGGCTTCCTCAAGGCCGTCTACCAGGAGCGCGACGCCGAGAAGGCGGCGGCGTTCGTCTGCTCCGCGGCCCGCGACGACGAGAAGATCGCCACCAAGGTCGCCGAGGTGCAGAAGTACGTCGCGCAGTACCAGAACCCCCGGTTCCGCTGGCCCACCCCGACCGTCGACAACCAGACCGGGGACCGGGCCACCGTCTCCGCCCGGGTGACCATGACCACCGCCGACGAGAAGGTCGCCGAGCAGGCGCTGCGTTTCACGGTCGTGCGGAAGACGGGTTGGTGGGTCTGCGAGGTCGGCTGATCCCACCGGCCGGACAGAGCTGGTCCCAACGGCTGGTTAGGCTCGACGGGTGGCAGCTAGTGAGCAGCCGGCCGAGTCCGCCGGCAGATGGCCGGCCCGCCTGCACGTGGTGACCGGCAAGGGCGGCACGGGAAAGACGAGCGTGGCCGCCGCGCTGGCCCTCGGCCTGGCCGCCGGGGGCCGGCGCACCCTGCTGGTCGAGGTGGAGGGCCGGCAGGGCATCGCCCAGCTCTTCGGCACCGATCCGCTGCCGTACGAGGAGCGGCACCTCGCCGACGCGCCCGGCGGCGGTGAGGTGCGGGCGCTGGCGGTCGACGCCGAGGAGGCGCTCCTCGAATACCTGGACATGTTCTACAAGCTCGGCGCCGCCGGCCGGGCGCTGCGCAAGCTCGGCGCGATCGACTTCGCCACCACGATCGCGCCGGGCCTGCGGGACGTGCTGCTCACCGGCAAGGTCAAGGAGGCGACCACCCGGACGAGCGGGTCGCGCCGGACGTATGACGCGGTGGTGCTGGACGCGCCGCCGACCGGGCGGATCGGCCGCTTCCTGAACGTGACGGCGGAGACCGCCCGGCTGGCGAAGGTCGGCCCGATCAAGACCCAGAGCGAGGGCGTCTCCGCGCTGCTCCGGTCGCCGATGACCGCTGTGCACGTGGTCACGCTGCTGGAGGAGATGCCGGTCCAGGAGACGCTCGACGCGGTGGCGGAGCTGGCCCAGCTCGGTTTCCCGGTCGGCCGCGTGATCGTCAACGGCGTCCGCCCGCCGGTGCCGGCCGGGCGGGCGGTCACCGCGGCCGAGCTGAAGCGCGGGCTGGCCGCCGCCGGCCTGCCGACCGACGGCCCGACCGTGGCCGGGCTCGTCGAGGAGGCGCGTGACCAGCAGGTACGCCGTGAGCTGGAGGACTCCCTCCGGGGTGACCTGGTGGATCTCGGCCTGCCCCTGGTCGAGTTGCCGCTGCTGCCCGAGGGGGTCGACCGGGCCGGGCTGGAGACGCTCGCCGAGGCCCTCGTCCGGGCGGATTGACTCACACCTGCGGCCGGCACGGAGCAGAGTGCCCCTCGGGACCGATACGCTCGATTGGTGCCTTCCGAAGACGCGGCGCCTCCGCTTGACGTCGACCAGATCCTCGCCGACGACGGCGTACGGATCGTGGTCTGCTGCGGGGCGGGCGGCGTGGGCAAGACGACCACGGCGGCGGCGCTGGCGTTGCGCGCGGCCGAGCGGCACGGCCGGCGGACGGTGGTGCTCACCATCGACCCGGCCCGCCGGCTGGCCCAGTCGCTCGGCCTGACCGAGCTGGACAACACACCCCGGCAGGTCAAGGGCATCGACGTCGAGGCCAGCGGCGGCGAACTGCACGCCATGATGCTCGACATGAAGCGCACGTTCGACGACGTGGTGCTCCAGCACACCGACCCGGCGAAGGCGGCGGAGATCTTCGCCAACCCCTTCTACCAGGCCATGAGTTCCACCTTCGCCGGCACGCAGGAATACATGGCGATGGAGAAGCTGGGCCAGTTGCACGCCCGGGGCGAGTGGGACCTGATCGTGGTGGACACCCCGCCGTCGCGCTCCGCGCTGGACTTCCTCGACGCGCCGGCCCGGCTGTCCCGGTTCCTCGACGGCCGGATGCTGCGGCTCCTGCTGGCCCCGGCGCGCAGCGGCGGACGGAGCATGTTCAGCCTGGTCACGGCGAGCTTCGGGATGTTCTCGAAGGTGGTGCAGAAGGTGCTCGGCGCCCAGCTGCTCACCGACCTGTCCGGCTTCGTGGCCGCCCTCGACTCGATGTTCGGCGGGTTCCGGCAGCGCGCCGAGCAGACGTACCGGATCCTCCAGGCCCGGGAGACGGCGTTCCTGCTGGTCGCGGCGCCGGAGCCGGACGCGGTCCGGGAGGCCGCCTACTTCGCGGGCCGCCTGCGGGAAGAGCGGATGCCGCTGGCCGGGCTGGTGCTCAACCGGGTGCACCGGCCGGCGGCGGCCCTGTCCGCCGCGGAGAGCCTGGCCGCCGCGGAGCGGCTGGCCGGCGCGGGTGGGCACGAGGGCACCGTCGAGGTGTTGCGCGCGCACGCCGCGCTGGCCCAGCAGGCGGTACGCGAGGAGCAGGTGGCGGCCCGGTTCACCGAGACGTTCCCGGCGGTGCCGGCGGTGTCGGTGGCGGCGCAGCCCGCCGACGTGCACGACGTCGACGGGCTGCGGACGATCGGCGAGGCGATCAGCCGGAGCTGACCGGTCCCCGGTCAGTTGGCCGTGGTGACCAGGATCTTGTCCTTGCCGGCCTTCTCCTTGGCGTTCTTCTTCATGGCCGCCTCGAACATCTTGCGCCAGCTGGTGACCTGCGGGTGACGGCGCAGCAACGCCCGGCGCTCGCGCTCGGTCATGCCACCCCACACGCCGAACTCGATCCGGTTGTCGAGCGCGTCGGCCAGGCACTCGTACCGAACTGGGCAGCTCCGGCAGATCCTCTTCGCCACGTTCTGTTCGGCGCCCTGTACGAACAACGCGTCCGGGTCTCCGTTCTGACACGCCGCCAGTGACGGCCAGTCAGTGATCATGCCCATCTGTACACGTCCCCCCTTGCAGTACCTACCGACTTCGCGCGAGCAGCCCTCGTACTTCCCCCCGGTCGTTCGCGCCGGCCTCCCCAGGGCGGCACGAACGACTCATGGCTGCGGTCGCCGCCACCATCATGCTGTGTAGTCGCCCGATTACGCAACGTTGTCGGCGAAATCCATCATTCCGGACACTCCCGGCTTCCCGGGCTTTCGCCCCGCGACTACCCGGCCCGAGTACGTGAAAACGCTGCGCCACTCCTGGACTTCGGAGAGACTTCCGCCGGATCTCACGCAACCCCGGACCAGGGCTCGTGCGTTTAGCACAACGAGGCCGGCGCGTGCAGGAAATGGGGAAAGTTCCCCGCGCGCCCGCCGTTCCCTACTCGCGTACCCTGTCGAGGTGACCTGGATGCGGAAACGTGACCACAACGTGCTGACCAACGCCGCATCGCTGCTGATCTGCGGCCTCTTGGCCGGAGTGGTGGTCGCCGCGGCGGCCTTCCCCGTGGCAGCGATGTCCGGACTGGCCGCCAAGGCCGGGGCGGAGACGTTCGAGGCGCTGCCCAAGGAGCTGACAGTCGCCCGGGCGCCCCAGATCACCCGGCTGCTCGCGTCCGACGGCAAGACCGTGCTGGCCACGATGTACGACGAGAACCGCAAGGACGTCAAGCTCAAGGACATCTCGCCGTACATGCAGAAGGCCATCATCGCGGCCGAGGACCACGACTTCTACAAGCACAACGGCGTGGACATCAACGGTGTGGCGCGGGCCTTCGTCAACAACCAGTCCGCCGGCGCCTCCCGGCAGGGCGCGTCGACGCTCACCATGCAGTACGTCCGGCTGGCCATCTCCTACTCGGCCACCCACCCGGCCGACGTGGTCGCCGCGACCGAGGACACCAGCGGCCGCAAGCTGCGCGAGATGAGCCTCGCGCTCCAGGTCGACAAGGAGCTCTCCAAGGACGAGATCCTGGAGCGCTACCTGAACATCGCCGCGTTCGGCAACGGCGCGTACGGCATCTGGGCGGCCAGCCAGGTCTACTTCAACAAGCCGCCGAGCAAGCTCGACATCCAGGAGTCGGCGATGCTCGCCGGCATGGTGAAGGCCCCCACGGCGTTCGACCCGACCACCAAGGCGGGCTACCCGGAGGCGGTCGGCCGGCGCGACTACGTCATCGACAACATGGTGCAGATCGGCGCGATCACCCAGCAGGAGGCGGACGCCGCCAAGAAGATCAAGCTCGAGGTCAGGGGCAAGCGCACCCCGAACGGCTGCACCCAGACCACCACCCGCTCGTGGGGCTTCTTCTGCGACTACCTCTACCGGTGGTGGCTCCAGCAGGAGACGTTCGGCGCCACCTCGTACGACCGGGAGCGGCGGCTCAAGAGCGGCGGCTACACCATCATCTCCACGCTGGACGTCCAGGCGCAGAAGGGCGCCGACAAGGCCGTCCGCAACAAGCTCGGCGAGAGCAGCAAGGCGGCCCGCATGGTGGCCGCCGTCGAACCGGGCACCGGCCGGGTCCGCGCCGTGGCGGTGAACCGGAACTTCAAGCTCGACGACCCGGCCGACCCGCAGAACAAGATCTCCAGCGACCCGAAGAAGGCCAAGAAGAAGATCCGGGGCAACTACCCCAACACGGTGAACCCGCTGGTCACCGGTGGTCCCGGCATCGCCGGCTACCAGGCCGGCTCGACCTTCAAGATCTTCACGCTGGTGGCCGCGCTGGAGAAGGGCTACCCGCTCAGCTACAGCATCAACGCGCCCCAGCAGTTCAAGTCGGACTACCCGGTCGAGTTCAACTCGCCGGCCGCCTGCAAGGGCACCAGCAAGTACTGCCCGACCAACGCCAACCCGGCGATGGCCGGCCCGCACACCATGTGGAGCGGCTTCGGCTTCTCGGTCAACACGTTCTTCATCGACCTGCAGCAGCGGGTCGGTGCGGAGAACGTGGTGAAGGCGGCGCAGAAGCTCGGCATCACGTTCCGCTCGTCGAGCGACGCGCTGCTCGCCGCCAACCCGCACCAGTGGGGCGCGTTCAGCCTCGGCGTCTCCCAGACCACGCCGCTGGAGCTGGCGAACGCGTACGCCACCCTCGCCGCCGACGGCAAGTTCTGCGAGCCGATCCCGGTACAGGAGATCCGCGGCCCGGACGGCGAGAAGCTGGACGTCGCCAACCCCCGCTGCGAGCAGCGGGTCAGCACCGAGGTGGCCCGCGCCGCCGTCGACGCCGCGCGCTGCCCGGTCGGTGACCGCTCCTCCACCACCAAGTGCGGCCCCGCCACCGCCGGCAACGTCCGCAACATCGTCAACGCGCCGGTGGCCGGCAAGTCCGGCACCACCGACTCCGACCGCACCTCGGCCCTGGTCGCGATGACCAAGCAGTACGCGGTGGCCGGCATCATGGCCGACCCGGACTGGCCGCAGACCAACCAGAAGATGGGCCACGACGAGACGCCCCAGGGCATCAACCCGGCGGTCTACCAGACGCTGCGCGACGCCATGAAGGGCAAGGAGCGGAAGAACTTCACCCCGCCCAGCGGCAAGATCGTCCTGGGTGACCAGCGCTCCATCCCGGGCGTGAAGTGCGAGTCCGTCGAGACCGCGAAGTCCCGGCTGAAGGGTGCCGGCTTCGAGCCGGTGGTCTCCAGCAACAAGGTGCCGTCGGAGTGCCCCGCCGGCACCGCCGCCGGCACCAGCCCGGACGGGCGCACCATCAAGGGTGGCGTGGTGATGATCGAGGTCAGCTCCGGTAAGGGCACCCCGGAGCAGGGCGGTACCGCCACACCGGACCGGCCGGGTGGCCCGGGCGGACCGGGTAACGGCCGGCCAGGACGACCGGGGAACTGATCCCGGACAGCAGACAACGACGGCCACCTCCTGCGGGAGGTGGCCGTCGTCGTTTCCGCGCTCCGGAGAGCGCCGGCTCAGAGGCCGAGCTGGCGGCGTACCTCGGAGGCGACCCGGCCACCCTCGGCCCGCCCGGCCACCGCGGCCTGGGCCGCCTTCATGGCCGGGCCCATCTGCGCCTTGCCGGTGAAGCCGCCCGCGGCGAGCGCCCCCGAGACCAGCTCGGCCAACTCCTCGTCGGAGAGCTGCCTGGGCAGGTAGCGCTCCAGCACCTCACCCTCGGCGGTCTCCTTGCCGGCCTGCTCGGCGCGCCCGGCGTCGGCGAACGCCACCGCCGCCTCGCGGCGCTTCTTCGCCTCCTTGGTCAGCACGGCGAGCACCTCGTCGTCGCTGAGCTCGCGCTTTTCCCGGCCGGCGACCTCGGCGTTGCCCACGGCGGCCAGGGCCATCCGCAGCGTGGAGGTGGTCAGCTCGTCGCGCGCCTTGAGAGCGGCGCGCATGTCTGCGGTGAGACGGTCCTTCAGCGTGCTCATGGACGGTGAAACTACCCTGAACGGCATGCGAAAGCGCACACTATTCCGGCTCGCGGCCGGAACCGTCGCCGCCGGCGCGGCCACCCTGGCGTACGCGTCGCTCATCGAGCGCAACATGTTCACCCTCCGCCGGTACGACGTGCCGGTGCTACCGGCCGACACCGAACCGCTGCGGGTGCTGCACCTCTCCGACCTGCACATGATGCCCGGCCAGCGACGCAAGCAGGACTGGGTGGCCTCGCTGGCCGCGCTCGACCCCGACCTGGTCGTGGTCACCGGCGACAACATGGCACACCCCGAGTCCGTGCCGGGCGTGCTGCGCGCCCTGCAACCGCTGCTCGACCTGCCCGGCGGGTTCGTCTTCGGCTCCAACGACTACACCGGGCCGGTCCTGAAGAACCCCTTCACCTACTTCCTGCCCGACCGGGAGTACACCGAGGGCGTGCCGCTGCCGTACGAGGAGCTGCGCGACATCCTCACCGGCGCCGGCTGGGCCGACCTGAACAACGCCCGCACCACGCTCAAGGCCGGCGGGCGGGAGATCGAGCTGGCAGGCGTGGACGACCCGCACATCGAACGGGACGACTACGACGCCGTGGCCGGCCCGGTCAGTGGCGACGCGGCGCTGTCGATCGCGTTGTCCCACTCCCCCGAGCCCGTGGTGCTGGACCGGATGGCCGCCGACGGCTTCGGTCTGCTGCTGGCCGGGCACACCCACGGCGGCCAGGTCTGCGTGCCCGGGTACGGCGCGCTGGTGACCAACTGCGGGCTGCCCCGCTCGATGGCGCGCGGGCTGCACCGCTGGCCCGGCTCGGACTCCTGGCTGCACGTCTCCGCCGGCCTCGGCACCCACCCCACCGCCCCGATCCGCTTCGCCTGCCCCCCAGAGGCCAGCATCCTGACGCTGATCCCCCGCTGACCCCTCGGCAGATCTTGGTACGCGCCCGCCCCTCCGGGGGCCGATCCGTACCAAGATCTGCCGGGTGCGAGGGGCGGGGGGTACCGAGTTTGACCGCGGGGGCGGGTGGGCTACTATTTGTCGGCACGCCTCGGGGTGTGGCGCAGCTTGGTAGCGCGCTTCGTTCGGGACGAAGAGGTCGTCGGTTCGAATCCGGCCACCCCGACCAGAGGCAAGAGGGCACATCCGATCATCGGATGTGCCCTCTGGTGCATCTCCAGGACGGCGGGTCGACGGCACACAGGGACGGCAACGCTCCGCGCCTGTCGTCCATGGTTCAAGGCTTCCACGACGAAGGCGGCGCGATGACTGGCCGGCATCATGCGACTGTCAGCCCTGGGCCCCTGTTCGACTGGATCGCTCGGTCCCGGCTGCGCATCGTCCTGTTCTGCTTGGCTGGTGCCGGTCTTGTCGCCGGGGGAATCCTTCAAGCGCACCGTACTGACGTTCGTATCCGCCACCTCGTGGCGACCGGCGAACCGGTCCAGGCGACCATGGAGGGGTTCAAGTTCGGCGATCACGCCAGGTATGTGATTCACGGCCGAACCTGGAATGTCCCCTTGGAGAGTGCGTGGGGTAACGGGCCCGGCTACTCGCGAGGTGAGGCCGTCACCATCTATGCGTCGCAGAACGACCCGCAGTTCGTCGCGACCAGGGATGGCTATGTGACCAGCAGCGTGCGAACACATGCGCCGTTCCCGCTGATCGGGGCCGGGGTGCTGGTCATTCTCCTTGCCGGGCCAGGGCTTGCTACGTGGGCAGCTCGTGCGAATCCGGCCACGCCGACCAGAGGTGAGAGGACACATCCGAGCATCTGATGTCCCCCCTGTCGTTCCGGACGGCGCTCACCGTCGCAGTAGGATCCCGCCATGCCCCGGCCGGTGGTCTTCGACCTCTTCCACACCCTGGTCCACGGCGCCGACGACGAGCGGGACCGCGTGGTCGGTGAGATGGCGCTCATGGTCGGGGTGGATCCGGCGGCGCTCGTCGCCGCGTACCACGCCACCTGGCGGGACCGCCTGGTCCGGTGGAACGCGGCGGAGACCGTACGCATCCTCGCCGAGCGTCTCGGCGGCTCGCCGACCGATGAGCAGGTGACACGGGCCGCCGCGCACCGGCTGGCCCTCGCCCACCGGGTGCTGGGCCGCGTCCCGCCCGCCACGCTGGACGTGCTCGACGCGCTGCGCGAGCGCGGGCACCGGCTGGCCCTGATCAGCAACGCCACGTCCGAGACGGCCGAGGCGTGGGCGGACGGCCCGCTCGCCCGGCGTTTCGACATCGCGGTCTTCTCCTGTGCGGTCGGGCTGGCCAAGCCGGACCCGGCGATCTACCGCACCGCCGCGCAGCGGCTGGGCGTCGCGCCGGCCGACTGCGTGTACGTGGGTGACGGCGCGGACGGCGAGCTGGCCGGCGCGGCGGCGGTCGGCATGACGGTGCTCCGGACCACCGAACACCAGGACACCGATCCCGGCTGGATCGGACCGGTAATCGCCGATCTTCGCGATCTGCCCGCCCGCCTGGCGGAATCGGCCCCGGTGCCCAGCGCGATCGAATAGATCCACAGAACTGCCCGAATCCACCCCGCCACGCGCGGTTGACCCTGAGTCCTGGCAGAGTATGCGCATGCCGCCGATGATCCGATCCCGCCTGGCCGATTGGACCACCGTCGCGCCCCTGGTCGCCGTGCTCGTGCTCGTGATGACCTGGGGACGGGAGTTGCCCGGCCCGCTCATCTTCGTGGTGGCGGCCCTGCTCGCGGCGGCTGTGCTGGCCGCGGTGCACCACGCCGAGGTGGTCGCGCACAAGGTCGGTGAACCGTACGGGTCACTCGTGCTCGCGGTGGCGGTCACCGTGATCGAGGTCGGTCTGATCGTCACTCTGATGATCAGCGGCGGCGACAAGACGCAGGCGCTGGCCCGGGACACGGTCTTCGCCGCCGTCATGATCACCTGTAACGGCATCCTCGGGCTGTCGCTGCTGCTCGGTGCGCTGCGGCGGCGGATCGCGGTGTTCAACCCGGAGGGCACCGGCGGGGCGCTCGCCACGGTGGCCACGCTCGCCACGCTCAGCATGGTGGTGCCGACGTTCACCACGAGCCGGCCGGGGCCGGAGTTCTCCCCCGCGCAACTCGCCTTCGCAGCGGTCGCCTCGCTGGCGCTCTACCTGCTGTTCGTCATGGTGCAGACCGGCCGGCACCGCGACTACTTCCTCCCGGTCACGCAGGAGGGCAGCATCCTCGCCGAGGACAAGACCGGCGACGGGCACGCCGAGCCGCCGTCCACGCGTACCGCGCTGGCCAGCCTGGCCCTGCTCGTGGTGGCGCTGGTCGCGGTGGTGGGCGACGCGAAGACCATCTCGCCGGCGATCGAGACGGCGGTCAGCGCCGCCAACCTGCCGCAGGCGTTCGTCGGCGTGGTCATCGCGCTGCTGGTGCTGCTGCCGGAGACGCTCGCCGCCGCCCGCGCCGCGCGGCGGGACCGCGTGCAGATCAGCCTCAATCTCGCGCTCGGCTCGGCCATGGCCAGCATCGGCCTGACCATCCCGGCCATCGCGATCGCCTCGATCTGGCTGGACGGGCCGCTGGTGCTGGGCCTGGGCGGCACCCAGATGACGCTCCTGGCGCTGACCGCGGTGACCGCTGTGCTCACCGTGGTACCGGGCCGGGCCACGGTGCTCCAGGGCGGGGTGCACCTGGTGCTGCTCGCCGCGTTCGTCTTCCTGGCCGCCAGCCCGTGAGCCGACGCGCCGGCCACCGGCCCGTGAGCAAGCACGCCGCCGGCCCGTAGCCGCCGGCCAACGGAACCGTCAGTCGTGCAGCTCGGTCCGGGCCACCTCGGCGAACGCGGCGATCAGGTACTCGGCGAACGGGCGCCCGGTGACCGCCAGCAGATCGGCCACCAGCAGCGGCGCGTGCCGGGCGATCGCCGCCGGGTCGGGCGGGTCGACGTCGTCGCCCGGGTCGTAGACGCCGAGCGCGCCGGCCAGCAGCACCAGCAGCACGTGCGGGTCGACGTCGGGCCACCACGGCGTCGCCGACCGGACGCACTGTTCCAGCACCTGCCGTACGTCGTCGCCGTCCAGCCCGTCCGGATGCCCCTCCTCCAGCAGCAGCCGGGCCACGCCGCCGAGCACCAGCCCGGCCCGGTCGGCGGCGGCCAGCCGCTCGACGGCCGGGGCGTACGCCTCGGCGTCGCGGGCGCGGGCGGCGGTCACCGCGTCAGTGGCCGTCTGGGCGATCTCGCGGGCCGGTGCGGGAAGGTGCCGCCAGGTCGTCGTCACCGGGTCAGCATGGCAGAGCACGTGTGATCGCTCACCTTCCGGCCCGGCGCCCGCGTGTGTAAGGGGTAAACGGGTCGCGGTAGTCGTACCCGCCGAACAGAATCCCAGCATGCTGCGCCGCGCCCTGCCCGCCCGTCCCGAAGCCCGCCGGATCCTCCTGGGCACCCTGTTCTCCGCCGTCGGGCGCGGCCTCACCCTGCCGTTCCTGTTCATCTACCTCACCGACGTACGCGGCCTGACCGACACCCGGGCCGGGCTGGTGATCGGCTGGTTCGGCGCGGTCACGCTGGCTCTCTCGCCGCTGGCCGGCACGTTCATCGACCGGTTCGGCGCGCGCCGGGTGGTGCTGCCCTGCCTGGTGATCGAGGCGATCGGCACCGGCTCGCTGGCGCTGGTCGACTCGACCGCCTCGGCGTTCGGCGTGATGACGCTCGTCGCCGTGGGCAGCTCGGCGATCTGGGCCGGGCAGAACACGATCCTCGCCTCGCTGACCGACGACGGCGAGCGGCAGCGCGTCTTCGGGCTCAACTTCGCGCTGCTCAACCTCGGCATCGGCACCGGTGGCCTGATCTCCGGCGCGGTGGTCGACGTGGCCCGTCCGATCACCTTCGAGGTGATCTACCTGCTGGACGCGGTGAGCTACCTGACGCCCGCGCTGATCCTGCTGAGCCTGCCGCACGTCGGGCGCCGGCCGGTCGTGGCCGCGGGCGCGAAGTCCGCCGACCGGGGGACCGGCGGCTACCTCACGGTGCTGCGGGACCGGCCGTTCCGCCGCCTGGTCATCTTCGGCCTGGTGCTCACCACCTGCGGGTACGCGCAGATCGAGGTGGGCTTCGCGGCGTACTCGGTCCGGGTGGTCGAGGTGACGCCCCGGGTGGTGGCGTGGGCGCTCGCGGCGAACACGGTGATGATCGTGCTCTCGCAGTTGCTGGTGATCCGGCGGTTGGAGGGGCGCAGCCGTACCCGTGCGCTCGCCACTGTCGGCGCGGTCTTCGCCGGCGCCTGGCTGGTGCTCGGCGCGGCGGGCGTGGTGGGCAGCGGCAACGCGGTGCTCGCGGCGCTCGGCGTGGTGGCCTGCTCGGCGATCTTCGGGTTCGGCGAGACGATGCTGTCGCCGGTCATGCCCGCCCTGACCAACGCGCTCGCCACCGACGAGCTGCGCGGCCGGTACAACGCGATGAGCTCGATGATCTTCGGGATCAGCGGGGTGGTCGGCCCGGTCACCGCCGGGCCGCTGATCGGCGCGGCGCACGGCCGGGTCTGGGTGGCGGTGGTGGTGGGCGGCTGCCTGGCCGCCTCGGTGCTCGCGCTGTCGCTGCGTCCGCTGCTCACCGCCGCGCAGGACGGCCGCCCGGCGGCCGCCGCGACGCCGGAGCCCGAGCCCGCGCGGGCGACCTGACGCGAAGCGGCGGCCTGAGACGAAGCACAGACGGGCCCCGGAGCGTTCGCTCCGGGGCCCGTCGGCGGTGCGGTCGGCCGTCAGCCGGCGGCGACCTCGGTGGTCGTGCGGATCCGGTCCAGCGCCGGCGGGGAGACCGGCGACTTCTCGGTCAGGTACGCGGTGAAGGCGTCCAGGTCGATCTGGCCGGTCACCGCGTTGGTGCCACCGGTCAGGACGCTGAAGCCGTCGCCGCCACCGGCGAGGAAGTTGTTCACGGTGACCCGGTAGGTGGCGGTCTCGGTCACCGGGGTGCCGTTGATGGTGAGGCTGCCCCGGACCACCCGGGTGCCGGCGCACGGCGTGCCGGCCGGCGCGGTGGTGCCGTTGACGTCCACGACGTAGTTGACGGTCGAGGACGCGTAGAGCACGCGCGCCACTGTGAACTGCTGCTCCAGCATGCAGTAGAGCTGCGCGCCGGTCAGGTCGAGCGTCACCAGGTTGTTGGCGAACGGCTGCACGGTGAACGCCTCGGCGTAGGTGACCGGGCCGGCGTCGAGGTCGGCGCGTACGCCACCGGGGTTCATGAACGCGGCGACCGCGTTCTGCTCGGTGTCGGTCGCGGCGAGCTGGGCGTCGGCGATCAGGTTGCCCAGCGGCGACTCACCGGTCTGGTACGTCGGCTTGCCGTTGGCGTCGACCCCGGTCTGGTACAGGTTCTCCTGGGTCTTGGTGATCGCGGTGGTGGTCTCGCCGACCACCCGGTCGGCCACCGGGCCGAGCGCGGTCTTGTACCGGTTGATCAGCTCGGTCGAGGCCGGGTCCTTCTCGACGTCCCGGGTGACCACCACGTTGTTCGCGGACGCGGTGACCACGTCGCGGGTACGCGGGTCGATCTTCAGGTCGATCTGGGTGACCAGGCGGCCGAACGAGCTGGCGCTGGTGACCAGCTTGTTGTTGATGTTGCAGTTGTACGCGGCGTGGGTGTGCCCGCTCACGATCACGTCGATGGACGGGTCCATCCGGTTGGCGATGTCGACGATCGGGCCGCTGAACCCGGTGCAGTCGTTGATGCCGCCGCCGTTCTGCACGCCGCCCTCGTGCAGCAGCACGACGATGCTCTTGACCCCGAGCAGGCGCAGGATCCTGGCGTACTTGTTGGCCGTGTCGGCCTCGTCGGTGAACCGCAGGCCGGCGACGCCCTGCTGGCTGACGATGTTCGGGGTGCCCTCCAGGGTCATCCCGATGAAGCCGATCGGGACACCCTTGACGATCTTGATGCCGAACGGCTGCATCAGCGGCAGGCCGGTGGAGGTCTTGAAGGCGTTCGCCGAGAGGTACTTGAACTTGGCGCCGCCGAACGGGGTGCCGTCGGCGCAGCCGTCCACCGGGTGGCAGCCGCCGCGCTGCATGCGCAGCAGCTCGGCCGCGCCCTCGTCGAACTCGTGGTTGCCGACGCTCGCGAACTCCAGCCCGGCGAGGTTCATCTCCTCGATGGTGGGCTCGTCGTGGAACGCCGCGGAGAGCAGCGGCGAGGCGCCGATCAGGTCACCGGCGGCGACCGTGACAGTGCCCTTGCCCTGCTGCTTGGCGGCGGCGCGCATCGACTTGAGGTGGCTGGCCAGGTATTCCGCGCCACCGGCCGGCTGACCCTCGATGGTGCCGCTGGAGCCGGTCGGCGGCTCCAGGTTGCCGTGGAAGTCGTTGATCGCGAGCAACTGGACGTCGACCGGCTTCGGGCGGGCCTCGGCCTGGTCGGGGGTGACGGCGACCGCGGTGAACGCGGTCGCGGCGAGTGCGGCCAGGCCGACGGCGGCCCGGCGTCGCATCCCGGTGACGGACATGGAACTCCTCGTGAGATGCCGGTATGTGGCGTCCGGGCGATGGTTCGCCCGGCGACCCTGATCCGTGCCGTGACAGGTGTCGATCGCGGAGGACGGTACTCGGGGGAACGCCGCCCCGCCGGGGTAGCTTCTCATCCACCGGCCGCCAGGTCGAACGGGGCGGCATCAGGAATCGTCGTTGTCCTGGGCGGCCCGCACCGGTCTGCCGGACGAGTCGGACATGACGGTCAGGTGAAATTCCGCGCGGCGCACGCTGTCGATGCCGCCCGTCGTCGAAGGCGCCGGCTCCCAGGGACAGGGAGCCGGCGCCGACGCTCATGTCACGCGGAATTCCTTGCGCTGGCAACCGTCCTCGCCGGAATCACCCCCTGCCGGACACCCATCGCGGACCGAACGGTCGTTCATGTCCGACGGCCCGGCATATCGAGCAAACTGTCCGAACTCGACTGACACCCCGGAGGGCCGGTCTAGGGTCCGCTGTGGGCGGTGCCGACGAGCCTGCGCAACGCCGGCCGCGTCCACCGCCCGGCGACCCCCGGCCGGCCCGCCAGGTAGCCGACGGTCCGCGCGGCGTCCCAGCCGTGCGCCTCGCGCAGCCCGCGCGCCAGCATCCCGAGATAGACCGGAGCGGGCCGGGTCCACTGCACCTCCACCGCCCGGTGCGGCGCGGTGAACGTGAGCATCGGCAGATCCTCGTGGACGCCGACGCGCAACAGCGTCTCGTAACGGCCCGGCCCGAGCGTCGCCCGCCCGGTCTGCACCGCCGCGAGGATCCCGGCCAGGTCGGCGCCGGGCGGCCGGTACATCTCCTGCGCGGCGATGTCGGCGAACTGCTCGACGGTCACCAGGTAGCCGCGCGCCGCCGCCCGGCCGGGCAGCAGCGGGTCGTAGAACGCCATGCCGCCGGTCCAGGCCCGTGACTCACCCGCGAAGTAGACGCCGCCGGGGATCAGCACCGGAACCGTCCGGCGCGGTGGCCGGCGGTCCCGGCAGCCGGGGTACGTGCGCAGCCCGCCGGGTGGACACCCGCCACGCAGATACCAGTCGAGCCGCGCGGCGTGCAGATTCGAGCCGTACGCGACGTACCAGAGCATCGGCGGCGCGGCTCTAGAACCAGCAGGTGCGCCCGGCGGCGTGGCTGACCTGGACGGTGTGCGTCACGCAGCCGCCGTCGGCGATGCGGTGCAGCAGGAAGGCGGTCGGCTCGGCGACGAAACCCGGCTCCTCCTCGTCGGTCATGGTCAGGCTCACCTGGATCCAGGTGCTCGGCGCGGTGGTCAGCACCGTACCGGCGAACGCGCTCGTCACCTGACGGTGCAGGTGACCCGCGGCGACGCGTACGACATGGGGGTGACGGCCGATCACGGCGGCGAGCGCGTCGGCGTCGGCGAGGCCCATGCCGTCCATGACGGGTGCGCCCACCGCGACCGGCGGATGGTGCAGGCACACGACGGCGGGCGCGTCGGTACGCCCGGCGAGCACCCCGTCCAGCCAGGCGAGCTGCTCGTCGCCGAGCCGTCCGCCGGGGCTGCCCGGGGTGAGCGAGTCGAGCACCACGAGCGTCGCGTCCGGCAGGTCGACGTGGTAGTGCGCCGAGAAGCCACCGGCCAGGTAGGGGGTGCCGCCGAACGTGTCGAGCAGCGACTCGCGGTCGTCGTGGTTGCCGGTCACCAGGTGCACCGGCAGCGGGAACGCGCCGACGATCTCGCGCAGGGCGAGGTATTCGTCCGGCCGGCCGTTGGCGGTGAGGTCGCCGGTGATCACCACGCAGTCGGGCCGGGGACGCAGCGCGAGCACCGCGCCGAGCGCCCGGTGCAACCCGGACGCCGGTTCGGCCGCGAGCAGACCGGTGGTCACGTGCGGATCGCTGAGCTGGGCGATGAGCATCGGCCGCCTCCTCGGGTGCCCGGGCCCTCACGCTATCGCCGCGCGGCCTCCCCGCGCAGGCCCGATCTCGCCCACAGGCTGCGTCCACAGCCTGTGGATAGCACATGTGTACGAAGGTCGGCGGCGGTTGCGCTGAGTACCCTTGATCGCGGCCCGACCCCTCCGAGCAGGAACGACGTGGATCACGAGCGAGTCCTCCGCGACGTCACGGTGCGCCTCCCCACGGCGTCCACCGTCCCGGAGGCGTGCCAGTGGACCGTCGCCGCGCTCGCCCGGCACACCCCGGCGACCGCCACCGTCCTGCTCCGCGTCCACGACCGTCTGCGCTGCGTCGCCGCCACCGGCGCCTGGCAGGTCTTCTCGCACGTGCCGGCGACCGCCGACGGCACCCCGCCGGGCCGTCACCGGCCCGAATCCTCGGTGGTGCGGCGGGTCTACGCCTCCGGGGTCACCGCCGCCGTGCCCGACGTCAGCGCCGACCCCGACTACCTCGAGGTCCGCCCGGACGTCACCGCCGAACTCTGTGTGCCGGTACGCGACCCGGACGGCCGGCCGATCGGGGTGCTCGACCTGCAGTGGAGCGAGCCGGTCGTGCTCGCGGCGTGGCGGGAGACCGCCGAACTGGTGGCCGACCGCCTCGGCGGGCGGATCGCCGCGCTCGGCGGGCCACCGGCCGAGAGCCGCAGCGAGCAGCTGCTCCGGCACGCCGCCGCGTTCACCGCCGCCCCCACCGACTGGGACCTGATGACCGCCGCGCTCGCCGCGGCCCGGGACGTGTCAGCGCTCTCCGCCGCCGTGCTGGTGCTCACCGGCCGGCGCGGCCCGCGCCTCGGCGCCCCCACCGGCACCCCGGGCGAGCTGGAGGCGCGGATCCGGGCCGAGCTGGACGGGGCCGGGCCGGCAGCGCTCGACCGCATGATCGACCGGGCCCACCGGTACGGCTCGGCGTACACGCTGGGCGAGGCGGGCCATCCGCCCACCGACGAGTACCTGCCGCTGACCCGGGCCGGCGCGCGCACGCTGGTGGCGGTGCCGGTCGGCACACCGGCCTCCGGTGGCGTGCTGCTCGTCGCCGACGAGCAACGCCTGTGCCCCGACCCGACCACGGTCAACCTGATCGAACTGCTCGCCGGGCAGGCGTGGACCTGCCTGGACCGGTTGCGTACGCTCGCCCGGCTGCGCGAGCAGGCCAGCTCGGACCCGCTCACCGGGTTGCGGCACACCGGCCCGTTCGGGCAGCGGATCGCCACCGCCACGCCGGGACGTACCGCGCTGCTGGCGATCGACGTGGACGGGTTCAAGGACGTCAACGACACGTACGGCCACCAGGCCGGCGACCGGCTGCTGGTGGGGCTGGCCCGGGCTCTGGAGGGCGCGCTGCGCCAGGGCGACGAGCTGTACCGGACCGGCGGCGACGAGTTCGTGGCGGTGATCGAGGTGAGCCGCCCGGAGGAGGCGGTCCGGATCGCCGAACGGCTCACCGAGGCGGCCCGCCGTACCGGCCGGACGATCAGCGTCGGCGTCGCGCTCCCCCGCCCCGGCGAGTCCCCCGAACGCACCCTGCACCGAGCCGACCAGGCCCTGTACGCCGTGAAACGCCACGGCCGAGACGGAGTCCACCTCAGCGCCGCCTGACCCCACCCCTCTCTCCCCCGCGATCTTGCACTTTGGGCCTCGACAAGTGCGGCATAAGCCCCATGATCAGGGCCGAAAGTACAAGATCAACGCCGAAGGGGGCGGAGGGCGTCAGCGACGGGTGAAGTCCTTGGCCAGGAGTTCGGCTATCTGGGCCGTGTTGAGGGCGGCGCCCTTGCGGAGGTTGTCGCCGGTCACGAACAGGTCCAGGGCGCGGGGGTCGTCCACCGCCCGGCGGATCCGGCCCACCCAGGACGGGTCGGTGCCGACCGCGTCGATCGGCATCGGGAACTCCCCGGCCGCCGGATCGTCGACCAGGATCACGCCCGGGGCGTTGCGCAGTACCTCGCGGGCGCCCTCGGCGTCCACCTCGGTGGCGAAGACCGCGTGCACGGCGACCGAGTGACCGGTCACCACCGGCACTCGTACGCACGTGGCGGACACCTTGAGGTCGGGCAGCCCGAGGATCTTGCGCGACTCGTTGCGCAGCTTCATCTCCTCGGAGGACCAGCCGCCGTCGGCGAGCGAGCCCGCCCACGGTACGACGTTCAGCGCCAGCGGCGCCGGGAATGGACCCAGTTCGTCGCCGACGGCCTGCCGCACGTCACCGGCGCGGGAACCGAGCACCCGATCGCCGGCGATCTTGCCGAGCTGGAGGTGCAGCGCGTCCACGCCGGCCTGACCCGCCCCGGAGACCGCCTGGTACGACGCGAGCACCAGCTCGCGCAGCCCGTACTCGCGGTGCAGCGGCGCGACCGCCACGATCATCGCCAGCGTGGTGCAGTTGGCGTTGGCGATGATGCCCTTGGGCCGGTTGCGTACCTGCTCGGGGTTGATCTCGGGGACCACGAGCGGGACGTCGCGGTCCATCCGGAAGGCGCCGGAGTTGTCCACCACCACCGCGCCGCGCGCGACAGCGACCGGGGCCCACTGTGCGGAGACGTCGTCCGGCACGTCGAACATCGCCACGTCGACGCCGTCGAGCGCGTCGGCGGTGAGCGCCTGGACGGTCAGCTCCTCGCCCCGGCACTGCACGCGCCGGCCCGCCGACCGCTCGGAGGCGAGCAGCCGGATCTCGCCCCACACGTTGCGCCGGGAGGAGAGGATCTGGCACATCACCGTACCGACGGCACCTGTCGCCCCGACCACGGCGAGGGTGGGCAGCGACGCCATGGCGCGTTACCGCCCGGTGCCGGCGTAGACGACGGCTTCGGTGTCACCACCCAGCTCGAAGGCGTCGTGGATGGCCCGGACCGCCTTGTCGAGGTCGGTGTCGCGGCAGACCACGGAGACCCGGATCTCCGACGTGGAGATCATCTCGATGTTCACGCCGGCCGCGCCGAGGGCGGCGAAGAAGCCGGCGGCCACGCCCGGGTGCGAGCGCATGCCCGCGCCGATCAGGGAGACCTTGCCGACGTGGTCGTCGTACAGCAGGCCCTTGAACTTGACCGACTCCTGGATCTTGCTGAGCGCCGTCATCGCGGTCGGGCCGTCGGCCTTGGGCAGCGTGAACGAGATGTCCGTGCGGCCGGTGCCCTCGGTGGACACGTTCTGCACGATCATGTCGATGTTGATCTCCGCGCCGGCCACGGTGTCGAAGATCGACGCGGCGGCGCCCGGCTCGTCGGGCACGCCGACGATCGTGATCTTCGCTTCGCTGCGGTCGTGGGCGACCCCGGTGATCAGTGCCTGTTCCACAGGAAGGTCCTCCATCGATCCGGTGACCATCGTGCCGGTGTTGGTCGAGTATGACGAACGGACGTGGATCGGCAAGCCCGCGCGCCGCGCGTACTCGACGCTGCGCAGGTGCAGCACCTTCGCGCCGCAGGCGGCCAGCTCCAGCATCTCCTCGTAGGTGATCAGCTTGATGTGCCGCGCGTTCGGCACGATCCGCGGGTCGGCGGTGAAGATGCCGTCCACGTCGGTGTAGATCTCGCAGACGTCCGCCTCCAGCGCGGCGGCGAGCGCCACGGCAGTGGTGTCCGAGCCGCCCCGCCCGAGCGTGGTCACGTCCTTGGTGTCCTGCGAGACGCCCTGGAAGCCGGCCACGATGACCACCGCGCCCTCGTCCAGCGCGCCCTTGAGCCGCCCCGGGGTCACGTCGATGATCCGGGCCCGGCCGTGCACCGAGGTGGTGATCACGCCGGCCTGGGAACCGGTGAACGAGCGGGCCTCGTACCCCAGGTTGTGGATGGCCATGGCGAGCAGCGCCATGGAGATCCGCTCCCCGGCGGTGAGCAGCATGTCCAGCTCGCGGCCCGGCGGCAGCGGGCTGACCTGGTTGGCCAGGTCGAGCAGCTCGTCGGTGGTGTCGCCCATGGCGGACACCACCACCACCACGTCGTCGCCGGCCTTGCGCGCGGCCACGATGCGCTCGGCGACCCGCTTGATCCGCTCGGCGTTGGCGACGGAGGACCCGCCGTACTTCTGCACCACGAGTGCCACGACGGTGCACTCCCTCCCAGCGACGACCCTGAGCGTGCCGACGCCGCCGGGTCTCTTGGTCCGGCGGCGCGTGTCAGACCGCCTCAGCCTATCGGGCGGCCCGCGACGCCGGGTCGGGTGATCCCACCATCCGGCCCCGGCGTGGGGCGGCTCACCAGCCCGGGAGTACGCGACACGCCAAGCGGTACAGCCGTACGGTGGGCTGACCGGGACCATGCCGACGACGCAGAATGAGCCGGTGCACGCTCATCGACGTGCGGCCCGCCTGACCGGCGTGCTCGCGCTCACCCTGCCGGCATTGCTGGCCGCCTGCGACGGCGGCCGTCCCGAGGCGGCGCCCACCGGCACCGCCGACCCGGTCCCGGTGCAGGTCGACGCCGCCCGCGAGGAACTGGCCGGGCTGGCCGCGGCGGCGCAGGACCGGCACCTCACCGCCACGTACGCGTTCGCGCCCGCCGAGGGCACCCCCCGCACGGTGGCCTTCACCAGCGCCAACGACGGCAGCTGGCGGGTCGACGTGCCCGGCTGGGGGCACGCCGGCACGGTGGACGTCTCGCTCGCCGGCACCTCCGACGGGCTGTTCCAGTGCGCGCTGCCGTCGGCCGGCTGGGCACAGGCGGCGACCTGCGTCCGCCTCGGCGACGCCGACGACGCCGTGCCGCGCCGGCTCGACCCCCGGGTGCAGCACCCGTTCACCGACTGGCTGGAGGTGCTGACCGACCGGCGCGCGCCGCTCGCGGTCTCCCCCGCCGAGCCGCTACCCGGCGCCGACGGCCCGTGCTACACGGTCGACAGCACCTCGGCGTCGCTGAACGCGCCGCTGGACGTGGGCATCTACTGCTTCCGGGAGGACGGCACACCAGCGGCCGTCCGGGCCGGATTCGGCACCCTGACGCTGACCGGCGAACCGGGCGCCGCGCCGGGCACCGTCGAGCTGGCCGGCGCGGTGACCGACGGCGAGCCGGTGAGCCGGGACGCCCCGAGCCCCGGTACGCCGTGACGCGTCCCGCTCAGCCGCCTCGCGCCGCGCGGAGCAACGCGGCACCGACCTCGGTGTTGCGGTAGAGCACGTGCCGCCCGGCCCGGGACCGGACGACGAGACCGGCGGCGTGCAGCGCGGCGAGGTGCTGGGACACGTTCCCGGCGGACAGCCCGGTGAGCCGGGCGAGGTCCGTGGTGGTCGTCGCCGCGTCGAGCAGGTGCAGCAACGCGGCCCGGCCGCCGCCGACCACCCGGGCGAGCGCGTCGCCGGCCGGTTCGGGTCCGCGTTCCCAGAGCGTCCCGACCGCCCGGACCGGGTACGCCCCGGCCGGCATCGAGTCCTCCAGCAGGTTCCACAGCACCCGCTGGTGCGTGAACACGCTCGGATTCAGCGCCAGCCCCCGCCCCCGCAGGTCGAAGTCCCGCTCGAACGGGTCGTCGCTGACCACCCGGTCACCGAGCCACCGCAGGCTGGGGTGGAGTCGCTCGAACAGCTTCCCCGTGCCGCCCTCGGCGAGCTGGGCCGCCCGGTACGCGACGTCGGCGTCCAGCAGCGCCCGCATCCGCGGCCAGTCCGGGGCGATCGCCTCGTCGTACCAGACCCGCAGCGCCTCGACGAGCTGCGGCAGCAGCCCGGCCGGGTCGGCGAGCAGCGCCCGCCCGAACGGGCGTAGCGGTCGGCTCGGGGCGGTCGCCAGCAGGTCCCGGACCACCACGTCGGGCGGCGTCGCCGCGATCTGGTCGAGCTGCTCGGGCATCTCCACGCCCGGCCGGGCCGCCGGGGTGAGGAAGTCCGGCAGCCAGCGGCGCGGCAGGGTCAGCTCCACCAGCGGGCGGACCCGCCCGGCCACCTCCGGGCGGCGCAGCGTCGCCCGGGCCCGGTCGGTCCAGGGCAGGTGCACCGGGTAGCGGGCCGGCTCGGCCAGCGCCCACAAGCTCATGACCGTCTCGTTGGCCGGTGACACGCCGAACCGCACGCCTGCGACATCGGTCAGCGTGAACCGCAACTCGGACATGCGCACCTCCCGGATTCGGCTCAGCCTAAAAGGCTCGACCGGACCGTGGGGACACGGTTTGCTCACCGGTCATGGGGGCCAGAGAAAGCATCCGCACCGCCGTCCGTCACGTCGTACCGCCGGCCGGTCTGACCCGCGCCCTGGCCGTGCAGGCCATGGTGTTCGCCGTCGGTCACGGCCTGTTCCAGGCCGGCAGCGCCGTCTTCTTCACCCGGGCGCTCGGGTTGAGCCCGGCCCAGGTGGGGCTCGGCCTGTCCCTGGCCGCCGGGGCGTCGCTGCTCGGCACCGTGCCACTGGGCGGGCTCACCGACCGGTACGGGCCGCAGCGGGTGTGGATCGTCTGCCTGCTGCTCGACGCGGCGCTGTTCGCGGCGTATCCGTTCGTCGGCGGCTTCGCCGGGTTCGTCGCGGTGGTGATCGCGCTGGCCGTGACGGGTTCGGCGACCGGCGTGGCCCGCCAGGTCTACTCGATCAACGTGCTGCGGCCGGAGGAACGGGTCACCGCGATGGCCTACCAGCGCTCCTCGCTGAACGTCGGCTTCGGGGTGGGCGCCCTGATCAGCGGCCTGGTGCTGGCCGTCGACACGATCTGGGCGTACCGCGGGATGGTCTGGTTCATCGCCGTGGTCTTCCTGGTGACCGCCGGTTTCGTCCGCCGGCTGCCGCGACTGCCGGAGGTGACCCGCCCGGCCGAGCCGATGAGCCGGCTGGCGGTCCTGCGCGACCGCCCGTTCATGACCGTCGCGCTGCTCTCCGGGCTGCTCACCGCACATCAGACGCTCTACCTGACGGTGATGCCGCTGTGGATCCTGACCCACACCGACGCGCCGAAGACGATCATCGCCGCGCTGGTACTGCTCAACACCGTCCTGGTCGTGCTGTTCCAGGTACGGGCCAGCCGGGGCGCGGACACCGCGCCGGGCGCGGCCCGGGCGTCCCGTCGGGGCGCGGTGCTGATCGCCCTGTTCTGCCTGGTCCTGCCGGTTTCCGGCGCGACCCGGGGAGCGCTCACCGTGGTGGCGCTGGTGGCCGCCGCGACGCTGCTCATCCTGGCGGAGCTGATCGAGTCGGCGGGCACCTGGGGACTCACCGCCACGCTGCCGCCCGCCGCCCAGCGCGGCGCTTACGTCGGCGCGTTCGGGCTCGGCTCCCAGTTGCAGTTCCTGATCGCGCCGGCCGGGCTGACCGCGCTGGGCGTGAGCACCGGCGGCTGGGGCTGGTACCCGGCCGCGGCGCTGTTCGTCCTGGTCGGGCTGGCGATCGTGCCCGCGGTGACCTGGGCGGAGCGGACACCTCGGCTACCGGGCGTGGCGAAGTCCACCGACTCCGTGACTCTGGTCCCATAGTCCGGACCGGCCTTCCCACCACCCGTCCCACCACGTAGGGTGACCTTGTCATGTGGCGCGCGTACCTTCTCCTTGGCTGCCGCGACGAGGCCTGACCGGCCGGCACCTCGTCGCGGAGTAGAAACGCGCCGTCCAGCACATCCGATCTTCTTCTCGGCACCGCCGCGCACCGTCGCCCGGCATCTCGCCGACACCTTCCGATCTGCTGACGCCACATGTTCCAGGGAGCACTCCGAGATGGCTCAACCTGTCACCGAGACCGATCCGTTCGCCCGCCAGCGCCCCAGCCGGATGCCGGTCCACCGCTACGTCCCGTACGACCGTGAGTTCGGCGTCGACCTGCCGGACCGCGCCTGGCCGACCCGCCGCGTCGAGGCCGCGCCCCGCTGGTGCGCAGTCGACCTCCGCGACGGCAACCAGGCGCTGATCGACCCGATGTCGCCGGAGCGCAAGCGGCGGATGTTCCAGCTCCTGGTACAGATGGGCTACAAGGAGATCGAGGTCGGCTTCCCGTCGGCGAGCCAGACCGACTACGACTTCGTACGGCAGCTGATCGAGCAGGACCTGATCCCCGAGGACGTCACCATCCAGGTGCTGACCCAGTGCCGGGAGCACCTGATCGAGCGGACCTTCGAGTCGCTGCGCGGCGCGCGCCGGGCCATCGTGCACTTCTACAACTCCACCTCGACGCTCCAGCGCCGGGTGGTCTTCGGCCTGGACCGCGACGGCATCACCGACATCGCCACGCAGGGCGCGCGGCTGTGCCAGAAGTACGCGGAGATCCACACCCCGGACACCGACATCCACTACGAGTACTCGCCGGAGTCGTACACGGGCACCGAGCTGGAGTACGCGCTGGAGGTCTGCTCGGCGGTGATCGACGTGATCGACCCGACGCCGGACCGGAAGCTGATCATCAACCTGCCGGCCACCGTCGAGATGGCGATGCCGAACGTCTACGCCGACTCGATCGAGTGGATGCACCGGCGCCTGCCCCGGCGGGACAGCCTGGTGCTGAGCCTGCACCCGCACAACGACCGGGGCACCGGCGTGGCCGCCGCCGAGCTGGGCCTGCTGGCCGGCGCCGACCGGATCGAGGGCTGCCTGTTCGGCAACGGCGAGCGCACCGGCAACGTCGACCTGGTGACGCTGGGCCTGAACATGTTCTCCCAGGGCATCGACCCGATGATCGACTTCTCGAACATCGACGAGATCAAGCGCGCCGTGGAGTACTGCAACCAGCTGCCGGTGCACGAGCGCCACCCGTACGCGGGCGACCTGGTCTACACCGCGTTCTCCGGCTCGCACCAGGACGCGATCAACAAGGGCTTCGCCGCGCTGAACGCCGACGCGGCGGCGGCCGGGGTGCCGGTCGACGACTACACCTGGGCGGTGCCCTACCTGCCGATCGACCCGAAGGACCTGGGCCGCACCTACGAGGCGGTCATCCGGGTCAACTCGCAGTCCGGCAAGGGCGGCGTCGCGTACATCATGAAGACCGAGCACCAGCTCGACCTGCCGCGCCGCCTCCAGATCGAGTTCTCCGGCGTGGTGCAGCAGGTCACCGACCACGACGGCGGCGAGGTCGAGCCGGGCGCGATGTGGGAGATCTTCGCCCGCAACTACCTGGTCGACCACCAGGTCGACCCGGCCGTGAAGCTGGCCGACTACACCATCGGCACCGTCGACGGCAAGGTCGAGATCGACGCCCGCGTCGGCTTCGGCGGCGAGACCCGAGCGCTCACCGCCGTGGGCAACGGCCCGATCGACGCGTACGTCAACGCGCTGCAGTCCCTGGGCGTGGCGGTACGGGTGCTCGACTACCACGAGCACGCGCTGTCCTCCGGCGGTGACGCGCAGGCAGCCGCGTACGTGGAGTGCGAGGTGGACGGCCGCACGGTGTGGGGCGTCGGAGTGGACGCCAACATCGTCACCGCCTCGATCAAGGCGGTCACGAGCGCGGTGAACCGCACCCGCGCCTGAGATGTTGTAAGGAGGGGCCCCTTCTTAACGCTTCACGCATAGGAAGGGGCCCCGCTTAACACCCCGCACCATTCGGGCGTCCTTGTTAAGAAGGGGCCCCTCCTCTACCGGAGGCGTTAAGAGGGGGCCCCTCCTTTCACCGGGCGGTGGATCAGCACGGCGGCGAGCACCGCGCCGGCCAGCAGCAGCCCGGCGCACCACGCCAGCGCCCCCCGGTACGCGTCGGCCAGCGCGCCCTTCTGCTCGTACCCGGTGCCGGAGAGCCCGACCAGCAGCGGCAGCGCGGCCACCGCGAGCAGGCCGCCGGCCCGGGAGGCGGCGTTGTTGAAGCCGCTCGCCACCCCGGCGAAGCGGTCCGAGACCGCGCCGAGCACCGATGTGGTCAGCGGCGCCACCACGAGCGTGAGCCCGGCGCCGAACAGCGCCACGCCTGGCAGCACGTCCACCCAGTACGACGCGCCCGGCCCGACCCGGCGCAACAGCAACAGGCCCGCCGCGGCGATCACCGGGCCGACGGTGAGCGGCAGCCGGGGGCCGATGCGGGCCGACAGCGCACCCGCACGTGGCGAGCCGACGAGCAGCAGCACCGTCATCGGCACCGTCGCCAGGCCGGTGAGCAGCGCCGACCAGCCGACCACGTTCTGCAGGTAGACGGCGAGGAAGAAGGTGAACCCGCCGAGCGCCGCGTACACCACCACTGTGAAGACGTTCAGCACGGAGAACAGCCGGCTGGAGAACAGCCCGGTGGGCAGCATCGCGGTGTCGCCGCGCCGCCGCTCGACGAGCACGAAGACCACCACGGCGGCCACCCCGAGCACCGCCGCGACCAGCACCGCCGGGGAGTCCAGGCCGCGCGCCGGTGCGTCGATCAGCGCGTACGTGACTCCGCCGAGCGCGAGCGCGCCGAGCAGCGCCCCGGCCATGTCGAACCGACGCCCCTCCCCGGTACGCGACGCCTCCTCGTCCCGGCTCTCCGGCACCCAGCGCAGCGCGGCGAGCACCACGCCGACGGCCAGCGGCAGGTTGACGAAGAAGATCCACCGCCAGGAGAGCGTGTCGATCAGCCAGCCGCCGAGCAGCGGGCCGAGCGCCGTGGACACCCCGGACAGCCCGGACCAGGTGCCGATCGCCCGGCCCCGGTCGTCCGGGTGGAAGCTGGCCTGGAGCACCGACAGCGAGCCGGGGGTGAGCAGCGCCCCGCCGGCGCCCTGGAGGAACCGGGCGGCGACGAGCCATCCGGTGTCCTGGGCCAGCCCGCAGAGCACCGACGCCACCGCGAACCAGACCACGCCGAGCAGGAAGATCCGCCGCCGGCCGAACCGGTCGCCGAGCGCGCCGCCGAGCAGCACGAACGCGGCGAGCATGAGCAGGTAGCCGTTCACTGTCCACTGCAGACCGGCGACTGTGGCGTCCAGCTCGGCGCCGAGGCGCGGCAGCGCGACGTTGACGACTGTGGTGTCCAGGAACACCATGCCGGAGGCGAGGATCGCGGCGAGCAGCGTGCCGCGTCCGGCGGCGGAGCCGGTACGCAGCGCGGAAGCGGGTGCGGTCACGTCTCATCACTCTGCCCGCCGCCCACCTTCGACGCCACGAATCGCGGAAACCGCCGCCGGGTACTGTGCGGACTCGCCCGGAGCACGCAAGCTGGAGAGGTGTCGTCTGTGCGTACCAGATCAGGAGCCCGAGCCGGGCTGGCGGCCGCGCTGAGCGCGGTGCTCGCCCTCGGCGTGGCCGGCTGCGACGTGTCGGTCAGCGAGCCGGAGGCGCCGCCGAGTGCCGCCGGGAACGTCAACAAGCAGCTCGGTGAGCTGACCGTGGCCACCGCCGGGTCGATGAAGGGCTACAGCCGCTCCCGCTTCCCGCACTGGCGCGACACCGGCAAGAACTGCGACGTACGCGACAGCGTGCTGCAACGCGACGGCGAGGGCATCAAGCTGTCCGGCTGCAACGTGGTGGGCGGCCGGTGGGAGAGCGTCTACGACGGCGTGGTGCTCAACGATCCGTCGGACGTGGACATCGACCACACCGTGCCGCTGGCCGCCGCGTGGCGCTCGGGCGCGGACGAGTGGGACGACTCGAAGCGCGGCGACTTCGCCAACGACCTGACCCGGCCGCAGCTCATCGCGGTTTCGGCGCGGTCCAACCGGGCAAAGGGTGACCAGGATCCGTCCCAGTGGAAGCCGCCGAACCGGTCGTCCTGGTGTCAGTACGCGGCGGACTGGGTGACGGTCAAGCACTACTGGCGGCTGACTGTGACAAGTGCCGAGAAGGCCGCTCTCACCGACATGCTGGAGGGCTGCACATGGGCGAGCAAACCGTGACCGGGCCGGACGCCACACCGGCCCCGGAGGCAGGCGCCGCACCGGCCCCGGAGTCCGCACCGGCCGGTCCGGCCTCGGCCGGGATGACGGCTGACGGCCGGCAGCCGGCGCCCGCCGACGTCGCCGGGGCGGGCATGACCGCCGACGCGGTGCCCGGCGCACCGGCCGGGGGCGCGCCGGCCGGACCGGCGGACCGCACCACTGACATCACCGCCGGTCCGGGCGGGGTCATGACGGACGAGGTGGGCGTGGTGACCGGCGAGTTGACGCTGCGCACCGAGCACGCCGACGGCCGGGTGACGCTGCGGGTGCAGTACAAGGACGCCGACGAGTGGTACGCGGTCACCGGCGGCTCCGCGCCGCTGGCCGACCCGGCCGCGCTGGACACCGTGCACACCATCGCGGTGGGCCTGCTCAACCGCCCCGAGGGCTGACCGGCGAGCAAGCGCGTCCCCACCCGGGCCGGGCGGGGACGCGCTCGTCGTGTCAGACGTACGATCCGGGCTCGCTCGGCGCGGAGACCACGCCGGGTTCCTCGCCGTCGCCCTCCGGCCGGGTGATCTTCGCGGTCACCTCGTGCGGGCGCAGCTCACCGGCGGCGATCTGCTCGGCCCAGTGGCAGGCCACCCGGCTGGCGCCGATCGAGCGCAGCTCCGGCCGCTCGTCGGCGCAGCGGGTCGGCTGCGCCCAGGGGCAGCGGGTGTGGAACCGGCAGCCCGACGGCGGGTTCGCCGGCGACGGCAGGTCACCGGCGAGCAGGATGCGCTCGCGCCGGTCCTCCACGTCCGGGTCCGGCACCGGCACAGCCGACATCAGCGCCCGGGTGTACGGGTGCAGCGGCTCGGTGTAGAGCCGGTCGCTCGGCGCCTCCTCCACCAGCGCGCCCAGGTACATCACGCCGACCACGTCGGAGATGTGCCGCACCACGGCCAGGTCGTGCGCGATGACCAGGTAGGTGAGGCCGAGGCTGTCCTGGAGTTCGTCGAGCAGGTTCACCACCTGCGCCTGGATCGACACGTCCAGCGCGGAGACCGGCTCGTCGGCGACGATCAGCTCCGGGCCGAGGACCAGCGCGCGGGCGATGCCGATGCGCTGGCGCTGGCCGCCGGAGAACTCGTGCGGGTAGCGGGACAGCGCCCACTTCGGCAGGCCGACCGCGTCGAGCGTCTCGCCGATGATCCGCCGCCGGTCGTCCCGGTTCGTGCCGATGCCGTGGGTCTGGAGGCCCTCGGTCAGGATCGACTCGACGTTCTGCCGGGGATCCAGGCTGGACATCGGATCCTGGAAGATCATCTGCATCCGGCGGCGCATCGAGCGCAGCTTGCCGGAGGGCAGCGTGGTCAGCTCCACGCCGTCGAACTTCACCTCGCCGCTGGTCGGCGGGTTGAGCTGGAGCAGGGCCCGGCCGAGCGTGGACTTGCCGCAGCCCGACTCGCCCACCAGCCCGTACGTCTTGCCGCGCGGGATGCTCAGGTCGACCCCGTCGACCGCCTTGACGTGCCCGACCGTCCGGTCGAACAGCACGCCCCGGCGGATCGGGAAGTGCACCTTCAGGTCGCGGACCTCGACGAGGATGTCGTCGTCGCTCATGGGGTCTCCTCCTCGCGCGGAGCCGGTCCGGAGCCGGGCACGGCGGGCGGTTCGGCCGGCTCGGCCTGGGCCGGCACCGCACCCGGCTCGGTCGTCGTCGGCTCGGTCGCCCGGGCGTCCGCCTCCGGGGTCAGGCCGGGGACCGGCACCGGGTTGACGCAGCGGTAGCTGCGCGCGTCGTGGGTGAGCACCAGCTCCGGCGGCTCGCCCACGCACGCGTCGACGCGGCGGGCGCAACGCGGGGCGAACGCGCAGCCGTCCGGCCAGGGCAGCACGTCACGCACCGAGCCGGGGATGGGGTTCAGCCGTTCGCCGCGGCCGGCGTCCAGGCGGGGCACCGAACCGAGCAAACCCTCGGTGTACGGGTGCCGGGGCTGGCGGAACAGCGGACGGCGGGTGGCCGTCTCCACCACCCGGCCGGCGTACAGCACGTTGATGGTGTCGCACATGCCGGCCACCACGCCGAGGTCGTGGGTGATCATGACCAGGGCGGTGCCGGAGTCCCGGACCAGATCCTTGAGCAGTTCCAGGATCTGCGCCTGGATGGTGACGTCGAGCGCGGTGGTCGGCTCGTCGGCGATCAGCAGCCGGGGCTGGCAGGCGACCGCCATGGCGATCAGCGCCCGCTGCCGCATGCCGCCGGAGAGCTGGTGCGGGTACTCCTTCAGCCGCCGCCGCGGGTCCGGGATGCCCACCCGGTCGAGCAGGTCGGCCGCCTCCTTGGTGGCCGCCTCGCCCTTCATGCCCCGGTGCCGGGCGAGCACCTCGGTCACCTGGAGCCCGATCGGGATGACCGGGTTCAGCGAGGACAGCGGATCCTGGAAGATCATCGCCACGTCCCGGCCGCGAATGTCGCGGCGGGACCGGTCGTCGAGCTGGAGCAGGTCGGTGCCGTCGAAGACCGCCTTGCCGCCGACCCGCAGGCCCGGCTGCTTGGGCAGCAGACCCATGATGGCCAGCGACGTGACGCTCTTGCCGCAGCCGGACTCGCCGACCAGGCCGACCACCTCGCCGGCGTCGACCGAGAAGGACACCCCGTCCACCGCGTGCACGGTGCGCTGCCCACGACGGGCGAACGTGACGGAGAGGTCGTCCACTTCGAGCAGTGCCATGACTGACTGACCTACTTCCGCAGCTTCGGATCGAGGGCTTCGCGCATCGCCTCACCGAGCAGGGTGAACCCCAGCGCGGTGATGATGATGCCGAGCGCCGGATAGATCGCCAGGCCCGGCCGGATGCCCAGGTACGGCTGCGCGTCGGCGAGCATGACGCCCCACTCCGGGATGGCCGAGTCGGGGTTGCCGAGACCGAGGAAGGACAGCGCGGCCGCCTCGATGATCGCGGTCGCGAGCGTCAGCGTGGCCTGCACGATGACCGGGGCGATCGAGTTCGGCACCACGTGGGTGAGGGCGATCTTGGACCGCTTCACGCCGAGCGACGTCGCGGCCAGCACGTAGTCGCTGTTGGACTGGGCGATCATCGAGCCGCGCAGCAGCCGGGCGAAGATCGGCACAGACACCACACCGACGGCGATCATCACGGTGGTGAGGCTGGCGCCGAGCAGCGCCGCGATGCTCACCGCGAGCAGCAGGCTCGGCATGGCCAGCAGCATGTCGATGAAGCGCATCAGGGTGGTGTCGATCCAGCGGCCCCAGCGCCCGCCGAGGCCGGCCGCGGCACCGGCGACGCCGCCGATCAGCGCGCCGACCGCGAGACCGATCAGGGTGGAGACGACGCCGACGAGCAGCGTCTGCCGGGCGCCGACGATGAGCCGGCTGAACTCGTCCCGGCCCTGGTGGTCGAAGCCGAGCCAGTGGTCGGCGGAGACGCCCGGGATGATGCCCTGGCCGGACTTGACCAGGCCCTCGCGGATGCCGATGGAATCCGTCGGGCTGTACGGGACGAGGAACGGCCCGATGACCGCGACCAGGACGAAGACCGCCAGGATGACCACGCCGATGACGGCCGCCGGGTTGCGCCGCAGCCGGCGGAACGCCTCCTTCCAGAGGCTCACCCCCTGCTCGTCGTCGCGGGCGGCCAGCTCGGCGAGCCGGTCGATCTTCTCGCGCTTCTTGCCAGTGGTGATGGTCATCGCACCCTCACCCTCGGGTCGATCACGCTGTAGGAGAGGTCGACCAGGAGATTCACCAGCACGTACACCACCGCAATGATCATGATGAAGCCCATCAGCACCGGGTAGTCGCGCTGACTGATCGACTCGGCGACGAACGCGCCGATGCCGCTGAACGCGAACACGGTCTCGGTGAGCACCGCGCCGGAGAGCAGGAGACCGGTCTGGAGACCGATCGAGGTGGCCACCGGCAGCATGGCGTTACGCAGCACGTGCCGGCGCCGTACGGTCCGCTCGGTCAGGCCCTTGGCCTCGGCGGTCCGGACGAAGTCCTCGTTGAGCACCTCCAGCACGCTGGCCCGGGTGATCCGGACGATGATCGCGAGCGGGATGCTGGCGAGCGCGATGCCCGGCAGCACGAGGTGCCAGAGCGCGTCGGCGGCGGCGTCCCACTCGCGGGTCATGAGCCCGTCGAGGACGAAGAAGTTGGTGACCCGGGTCGCCCCGATGGTCGGGTCCTGCCGGCCGCTGGAGGGGAACCAGCCCAGGTTCTCCGCGAAGATCGCCTTGAGCACGTACGCCAGGAAGAAGACCGGGATGCAGATGCCGATGAGCGATCCGCCGACCGAGGCGTGGTCGAGGAACCGGCCGCGACGGCGGGCGGCCAGGTAGCCGAGCGGGATGCCGATGCCGACCGCGAGGATCATGGCCATGATCGTCAGCTCGACGGTGCCGGGGAACCGCTCCACGAACTCCGTGGTTACGGCCCGCTTCGTACCGGTCGAGGTGCCCAGGTCCAGCCGGATCATCCGCCGCAGGAAGCGGGCGTACTGGACCAGGATCGGCTCGTCGAGGCCGAGGTTGCGCCGGATGGCGGCGCGCGTCTCGGGCGTGCCCCGTTCACCGAGGATCGCGGTCTCGGGCCCGCCGGGAAGTCGGTGGAGCCAGATGAACAGCAGGACGGAGAGCCCGAACAGCGTTGGTATCAGCTGTAGCAGGCGTCTGATGATGAACCGGAACACGGGCGCCTCGGAGGGTGTGCGGAGGGGTGCGGGCGGGCGCTGTGGTCACAGCGCCCGCCCGCGTACGGTGCCTTCAGATCACTTGAACTCTGCGGTCGCGTACCGCTCGTCGGTGAGCGGGCTCGCCTTGATCCCGGTCACGTCCTTGCCGAACACGATCGCCGGCGGGGAGTGCGAAATCGGCACACCCGGCAGGAAGTCCATGATCGACTTGTTCAGTGCCTTGTACTTCTCCGTACGGGCCGCCGCGTCGGCGGTGGTGTCGGCGTCCTTGAACTGCGCGAAGAGCTGGGGGTTGTTGAAGCCCCACTCGTCCTTCGGGCGGTCGAAGAAGGTGCCGATGAAGTTGTACGCGTCGCCGTAGTCACCGGTCCAGCCGAGGAAGTGCAGGTCGTGCTTGGCGCCGGAGGTGGTCGCGTTGAGGTAGTCCGGGCTCCACTTCAGCGGGATGGCCTGGACGTTGATGCCGACCGCCTTGAGGTCCGCCGAGAGCAGCTCGAAGATGTCCTTCGGGTTCGGCATGTACGGCCGGGTGACCTCGGTCGGGTAGTGGAACTTCAGCGTCAGGTTCGACGCGCCGGCCTCGGCCAGCAGCTGCTTGGCCTTCTCCGGGTTGTAGTCGTACTTGGTGACGTCGCCGTTCCAGCCCTCGACGGTGTCCGGGAAGAAGTTCATCGCGACCTTGGCGCCCGGGGGCAGCTTCGAGTCGACCAGGGCCTGCCGGTTCAGCGCGTGCGCGATGGCCTGCCGGACCTTCAGGTCGGCCAGCTTCGGGTTCCCCTTCTGGTTGATCGCCAGGTAGAGGATGTTGAAGGCGGGCCGGGTGAGGACGTTGAAGCCCTCCTTCTTCAGCGGCTCGACGTCGGCCGGGCCGACCAGGTCGTAGCCCTGGATGTCACCCGAGCGGAGCGCCTGCTTGCGGGCGTTCTCGTCCGAGATCGTCTTGAAGATGATGGTCTTCAGCTTGGCCTTGTCGCCGTAGTAGTCGTCGTTGCGCTCGATGGTGAGCGACTTGTTCGCGACGTCCCACGCCTTGAACTTGAACGGGCCGGTGCCGGTCGGGTGCTCCATCGCGTACGCCGGGTACTTGATGTCCTCGGCAGTGCCGGTCACGTTGCTGGCGTCGTACTGCTCCATCGCCTTCGGGCTCTGCATCGAGAACGACGGCAGCATGAGCGCGGCCGGGATCTTGCTGGAGACCCGGGTGAACGCCAGGTCCACGGTGGTGGCGTCCTTGGCGGTGCAGGACTTGAAGAGGCTCGGCGGCAGGTCCGGGTTCTCGTTCTTGGCGAACCCGCCCATGACGTCCTGCCAGTACGCGGTCACGTCCGGGCTCTGCATGAGGCCCTTGGCGTTGTACCAGCGGTTGAAGTTGGCGCAGACGGCCTCGGCGTTGAAGTCGGTGCCGTCGTGGAACTTGACACCCGAGCGGAGCTTGAAGGTCCAGGTCGTGCCCGCCGCATCCGGCGTCCAGGACTCGGCGAGGCCCGGCGTCACCTTGGTGCCGCCCTCCTCCGGACGGACCAGGGTCTCGAAGACCTGGCGCGCCACGCGCAGCGACTCACCGTCGCTGGCGAAGCTGGGGTCGAGCACCTTCGGGTCTCCGGCGACGCCGAAGACGAGGGTGTCCTTCTTGCTATCTCCGGAGCCACTCTCACGGTTGCTCTCGGCGCAGCCTGCAACCGCGAGGGCCGCGACCGCGACGGCCGCGATTGCGACCTTCGGCCTGGATGCACGCATGGTGCTTCACCTCGTCCTTGGGGGTACGGACAACGTGGTGACAGGGTCACCGATGTGCGCAGACCTTAGCCCTCGGTTGGACGGCGCGGAAACGGGCGGGGGGCGGGTTGGTATCGAATCGTGTCTGTTCCGCAACGAGGCATACGAATCGAAGGAGAATCTCTTACGACGCCGAACTTTCGTCGGTTTGAAGGGCGAATTTATTACGTCGATCCGGTCCCGGACGCACGTTCCTGTTAGATCGACGGGCGTCCCGGCCCGGCCCGGAGACACGTCCGGCGGGCACCCCGGAGGGCACCCGCCGGCGGCGGTACGACTGAATTCAGACGGCCCGTCGGCCCTCGAAGGCCCGGCCCAGCGTGATCTCGTCGGCGTACTCCAGGTCGCCGCCGACCGGCAGTCCACTCGCGAGCCGGGTCACCGCGATCCCCATCGGCTTGACCATCAGAGCCAGATAGGTGGCGGTCGCCTCGCCCTCGGTGTTCGGGTCGGTGGCGAGGATCAGCTCGCGGACCTCGCCGCCGCCGAGGCGGGTCATCAGCTCACGGATCCGCAGGTTGTCCGGGCCGATGCCCTCCAGCGGATTGATCGCGCCGCCGAGCACGTGGTAGCGCCCGCGGAACTCGCCGGTCCGCTCGATCGCCACCACGTCCTTCGGCTCCTCGACCACACAGAGCACCTCATCGGTACGCCGTGGGTCGCGGCAGATCCGGCACTGCTCCGACTCGGCCACGTTGTAGCAGGTCGTGCAGAACCGGACCAGGTCCTTGACCTTGCGCAGCGCGCCGGCCAGCCGGTTGACGTCGGCCGGATCCGCCGACAGCACGTGGAACGCGATCCGCTGGGCACTCTTCGGGCCCACGCCCGGCAACCGGCCCAGCTCGTCGATCAGATCCTGGATGGCACCCTCGTACATCTGCCGGCTCAGAACCCGGGCAGGCCGAGGCCGCCCATGCCGCCCGCGACCGGGCCCATCTTCTTCTCGGTCAGCTCGCGGGCCGCCTCGGCGGCGTTGTGCACGGCCGCGACCACCAGGTCCTCGAGCGTCTCGACGTCCTCCGGGTCGACCGCCTTCGGGTCGATCTTGATCGCCTTCAGCTCACCGGTACCGGCGACGGTAGCGGTGACCAGGCCGCCGCCCGCGGTGCCGGTCAGCTCCGCCTCGGCCAGCTCGGCCTGGGCCTTGGCGATCTGCTGCTGCATCTTCTGCGCCTGCTTCAGCATCTGCTGCATGTTCGGCTGTCCACCTGGGCGCACGGACCGCTCCTTCTTCCACTCGTCTGCTCGGCCGCGCCCAGCCTAGTCGGGCCACGGCACCGCTGAATCGCGGTCGGCGCGCGCTCAGCGCGCGTCCACCTCGTCGATCTTCTCCGCCCCGAACGTCTCGCGCAGCAGCTGCACCGCCTGCTCCTCGCTCGACTGCCGGGCGGTCCGCTCGTCGATCACGTCGTCCAACGGCTCGTCACCCGGATCGAACCCCTCGTAGGCGGGCGCCGCCGCGGGCGCGCCCCCGCCCCGCACCGGGCCGTCGTAGTCCGGGTCGTAGGGCGGCTCGCCCGCCCACTCGGCGTCAGCCGTCTTCCGCGCCGGCTGCGCCGCGCGCGGCCCCTTGCCGGGACCACCGCCCGCAGCGGCCGCCGCCGCGGCCGCACGCGCCGCCGCGATCGCGCTGTTCTTCGCCCCCGCCGGCCTCGCCCCACCGGCAGGCGCCGGCGCCGCCGCGGGTGCGGCAGGCTTGGGTACGACGACAGGCGCGGTAGCGGTTGCCGTGCCCCCGCCCGGACGGGCCGCCGCCGGCCAGTCCTCCGCGTCGCCGGCGCTCGCCGCCGAGGCGGTGCCGGTGGCCGAGGCCGTGCCGGGGGCCGCGCCACCGAGTCGGGCCGGCTCCGGCCAGTCCTCCTCGCCGGCCTGGTCGGCAGCAGCGGTCGCCGTCGGCCGGTGCGAGACGCCGGGCGAACCCGAGCCGGAGACCGGCTGTCCCGGGGCGACGCCGGACGTCGAGTGCCCGACGGCACCGGAATCCGGACGGCCCGGCCCGGCGTCGGCTGCGTCGGCGTCCGGACGGCCGTGAGCGGCGCCTACCGCCCCGGAATCCGGGCGGCCGGGCCCGGCGTCGGACGCCGGACCGGGCGGGGCGGCCGCCGGGCGGGCCGGAGCGCTGTCGGGCGCGCTACGGGCCGGTGCCGCGTCGGCCTGCGCGCGACTCGCTCCGGACGGACGGGACGGGCCACCGAGTGAGGACGCGCCACGCTCGCCGGCCACCTCGCAGCGGATCTGCCAGCGGCCGCCCAGCTCCTCGTAGAGCGCGTCGGTCAGCACGGCGGCGTGGTCGGCCATCATCTTCGCCAGCACCGTCGACTTCACGGTCAGCACGAGCGTGTCGCCGTCCAGGTCGCGTACCACCGCGTCCCGCATCAGCGCGGCGATCCGCTTGTTGCTCCGGTTGACCTTGCCGACCACCTCGGGCCAGACCCGGCGCACCGCGACCGCGTCGAGCGCGCCGGGATTGCCCGCTCCGGGGCGGGGCGGCTCGGGCGTGGCCGGGTCGGGCATCACCGCGGACGGCGGTACCGGACGTCGGGCAGCGGCCTGACCGGACGTCGTCGAGCCGGCGGCGGCGCGATCGGAGGCGGCCGGCGCGGGGAACCCGGCGTCCGTGTCGGTGTGGACCCCGGCACCCGCGGCCGCTTCGGTCGCCACCGGGGCGGAGCGCGGGCCGGAGTCGGCAGACGCCGGGCCGGACTCGGCAACCGCACCGGCCGCGGGACGGGAATCGGTGCCCACACCGTTCGAGGCCGGACGGGAACCGGTGGCGGGGCCGGCCGGACGGGAACCGGGTGCGGCGTTCCGGGCACCCGCCGCAGCGGCGGCAGCGGCACGGGCGGCGGCGGCACCGGTCGGGGCGCCGGCAGCCGCCGGCGTGCCGGCGGTATCCGCGTGGACCGCGGCGGCAGCCGCGCCCGGGGCGGGAGCCGCCGGGCGTACCCCCTGGTTCTGGGTGGGGTGCGCGGAGTCGGCGGCGGCCGGCGGCAGCTCGGCGCCCCCGAGCGTCAGCCGGCGCTCCATCCGCTCCAGGCGCTGGAGCAGGCCGGCGGAGGAGTCGTCCGCGCCGGGCAGGAGCATGCGCGCGCAGATCAGCTCCAGCAGCAGCCGCGGCGCTGTGGTGCCGCGCATCTCGACCAGGCCGTTGTGCACGATGTCGGCGCAGCGGGACAGCGTGGCCGGGCCGAGGCGCTGGGCCTGGGCGGCCATCCGCTCGATCTGGTCGGCCGGGCCGTCGATGAGGCCCCTGGCGGCGGCGTCCGGCACCTGCTGCAGGACGATCAGGTCGCGGAGACGTTCCAGCAGGTCGGAGGCGAAGCGGCGCGAGTCGTGCCCGGCTTCGGCGACCCGGTCGACGGTGGCGTACGCGGCGGCGCCGTCACCGGCGGCGAGCGCGTCGCACATCTCGTCGATCAGCGCGGCGTCGGTGACGCCGAGCAGCGCGGCCGCCCGGGCGTAGTCGACGCCCTCCGGGCCGGCGCCCGCGATGAGCTGGTCGAGCACGGAGAGGCTGTCGCGCATGCTGCCCCCGCCGGCGCGAACCACCAGCGGGAAGACCGCCGGCTCGACCTTGACGCCTTCTGCCTCGCAGAGCTGCTCGAGGTAGGGGCGGACCACCTTCGGCGGGAACAGCCGGAACGGGTAGTGGTGGGTCCGCGACTTGATCGTGCCGAGGACCTTCTCCGGTTCGGTGGTGGCGAAGATGAACTTGACGTACTCCGGGGGCTCCTCGACCAGCTTGAGCAGGGCGTTGAAGCCAGCCGACGAGACCATGTGCGCCTCGTCGATGATGTAGATCTTGAAGCGGCTGCGGGCCGGGGCGAAGAACGCCTTCTCGCGCAGCTCACGGGCGTCGTCGACACCACCGTGGCTGGCCGCGTCGATCTCGATGACGTCGATCGAGCCGCCGCCGTCGGGAGCCAGCCCGCGGCACGAGTCGCACTGCCCGCACGGCTCCGGAGTGGGGCCCTGCTCACAGTTGAGCGAACGGGCCAGGATCCGGGCGCTGGAGGTCTTGCCGCAACCACGCGGGCCGGAGAAGAGGTAGGCGTGGTTGAGCCGCCCGCTGCGCAGCGCCTGTGACAGCGGCTCGGTGACCTGCTCCTGGCCGATCATCTCGGCGAACGTCCGCGGCCGGTACTTGCGGTAAAGGGCCAGTGCCACCCGTCCCGCCTCCTCTCGACCGAGCCATTCTGCGCCGGTCGGCCCCGGGTGACCACCCACCACCCCGTGACCCGACCCGCAGCGACGTTACCCGGCCCGGGAGACAGAAAGGCCTCCCGTGCACCCGGCAGAGCTCGCTTATCCTTGCTGCCTTCCGGCCCTGGGGAGGTTCACGAGGTACCGCCGCACGGGAGGTGACGCCAAGCCTACCCGAAGGGTTGTGGATCTTCCGGGAGGGTGGAGTGGCCCGCCGTCGGGAGACCTGTATCCTGGCTCGCGGAGGATTCGCCTAGAGGCCTAGGGCGCACGCTTGGAAAGCGTGTTGGGTTTACACCCTCACGAGTTCGAATCTCGTATCCTCCGCTCTCTTGAGCAGGAAGAACGACAGGGCCGGCCCCCACGGGGACCGGCCCTGAGTCGTCCTCCGGCACCCTCACCCGCCGCCCAACTGGTCCCGCCGCCGCTTCAGGTACGCCGTCTCCGCGCTGTTGCCCGCCAACTCGATCGCCCGGTCGTACGCCGCCCGCGCCTCCGCACCCCGCCCCATCCGGCGCAACAACTCGGCCCGCGTCGCGTGGTACGCGTGATAGCCCTCCAGCGGCAACCCGTCCACCTCCGCCAGCGCGACCTGCGGCCCGTCCAGTTCGGCGACCGCCACCGCCCGGTTGAGTCGCACGATCGGCGACGGGTCGACGCGTACCAGATGGTCGTAGAGCGCGGCGACCTGCGCCCAGTCGGTGTCCCGCGCGTCGCGGGCGTCGGTGTGGACGGCGTTGATCGCGGCGAGGATCTGGTAGCGGCCCGGCGGCCGGCCGGCGGCGATGCACGCGCGGACCAGGGCGTGCCCCTCGGCGATCAGCTCGCGGTTCCAGGCGCCGCGGTCCTGCTCGGCGAGGACGACGAGTTCGCCTGCCGCGGACACCCGGGCGGGCCGGCGGGCCTCGGTGAGCAGCATCAGGGCCAGGAGTCCGGTGGCCTCGTGGTCGTCGGGCAGCAGCGTACGGACCAGCCGGGTGAGCCGGATCGCCTCGGCGGTCAGGTCGGCGCGGACCGCCTCCTTGCCGGGGTCGGACGCGAGGTAGCCCTCGTTGAAGATCAGGTACAGGACGGCGAGCACGCCGCTGACCCGGGCCGGCAGGTCCTCTCGTGACGGCACCCGGTACGGGATCCCGGCCGCCTTGATCTTCGTCTTGGCCCTGGTGATCCGTCTGCCCATGGCGGGCTCCTGGACCAGGTACGCCCGCGCGATCTCCGGCACGGTGAGCCCGCCGACCAGGCGCAGCGTCAGCGCCACCCGCGCCTCCATCGCCAGCGCCGGGTGGCAGCAGGTGAAGATCAGGCGGAGCCGGTCGTCGTCGATGACACCAAGCGGTTCCGGGACGTCGGCCAGCATGAGCGCCTCCCGGTGCTTGTCCTCCCGCCGGCTCTCGCGCCGGATCCGGTCGACGGCCCTGCGGTACGCGGTGGTGGTGAGCCACGCGCCGGGGTTCGGCGGTACGCCGTCGGCCGACCACCGTTCGACGGCGGCGGCGAACGCGTCGGCTGCCATCTCCTCGGCCACGTCGAGATCGCCGATCCGCCGCGCGAGCGTGGCGACCACCCGGGCCCACTCCTCGCGGTGGACCCGGGTGAGCACGTCACCGACGTCTGTCACGCGCCCAGGAACGGCCGCAGCTCGACCCGCCGGTTGCACCGCTGCGACGCCAGCGCGGCGAGCGGCAGCGCCACGTCGAAGTCCGGCGCCTCGATGATCCAGAACCCGCCGACGTACTCCTTCGTCTCCAGGTAGGGCCCGTCGGTGAGCAGCGGACTCCCGCCCCGCGCGTCCACGACCGTGGCCGTCTCCGGCGCCGCGAGCCCACCGGCGAAGACCCAGTGGCCGTCGGCTCGCAGCCGCTCGTTGAACTCACCGATCGCGGCCATCTCCGCGTCGGTGGCCGAGCCTGTGGTGTCGTCGAGTACGGAGATCAGGTACTGCGCCATCGGTCCCTCTTTCGCTCTCGTCGGCCGTCGGCCGGGCCGCCGTCACCCCGGCTACGAACGCCGCCGCCCCGATCCGACAGCCTCCGCCGAGATCGATCAGGCGATTCTCGTACGCGAACGCCGGGGCTGCTCGTCGCAGTCATGGACGTGCCACAGCTTCTGGACCGGCTTCGCGACACCATCCGGGAGCGGCGATGGGTGGCGCTGCCGCTGCCGACGGGGTGAGGACGGCCGACAATCGTCGGCATGGCCGACGAGCGTCCCCTGTACGAGCGAGATCCGGCAGCCTGGCAGGTCCACCTCGCCGAGGGCAACGCGCGGCAGCCCCGGAAGCGGGTGGGAGCCGACGTACTGCTGCGCAACGGTGACGGCGACATCCTCTTGGTAGATCCGCGCTACAAGCCCGACTGGGACCTGCCGGGCGGCATGGCGGAGGCGAACGAGCCGCCGCACCTGGCCGCCGAGCGGGAGATACGCGAGGAGTTGGGTCTCGAACTGCGCGTCGGACCGTTGCTGGTCGTGGACTGGGTGGCACCGCACGGCCCGTGGGACGACAGCTTGATGTTCATCTTCGACGGCGGCGCACTGCCTCCCGCCAAGCCGCTGAAACCGGCTGACGGCGAACTGGCCGACGCACGATTCGTTGCGCTCGGTGATGCGCAGGCGCTGCTTCGCCCGTACGTTTGGCATCGGCTGCGTCACGCGGTGGCCGCGCTGAGCGACGGACGCCCGAGATACCTGATCAACGGAACCACCTGAGACCGTCGTACACATGTTCCATCCACAGCCTGTGGACGCCGAGAGGACCGGATGAGTTACCAGCTCAGCGGCGTGGTCGCCGACGTCGAGCTGCTTCGCGAGCAGACCGCCGACCTGGACCACGCGGTGCTCGCCGCGCTCCGCCAGGACTTCGCGCTGCTGCCGGTCACCCCGCAGCTCGTGCAGGAACTGACCGGCGGACTGCCGGACTACGCCACCGACGAGCCGCGCGCCGAGCGTCCGTTCCGGCTGGTGCTCTCGCCGCCGCTGGCGGAGGTGCTGGCCCGCTGGTCGAGAAACGGCCCGGTGGCGTACCTGGAGGCGGAGTTCGCGGGCGGCCTGGGCCACCAGTCGGCGGTGGTCTGGCTCGGCGGCGAGGTGAGCTGGGGCCCGCGGTACGACGCCACGCTGGACCGGCCGCGTACCGAGTGGCCGATCAACACCGCGCTCGCCCGGCTCGGCGCGGAGCCGGGCGCGTGGATCGACCCGTTCGCCGAGCTGGGCCTGCACCTGGAGCGCGACACGGACGGCTGGCTGGCGCACGGCCGGCGCGGACTGTCCGCCGACTACTGGGACGAGCTGGCCGACGAGTGGGAACTGCGCCAATCCGACCAGCACCAGCAACCTCATCGCCCCGGTCCCGTTGGTGGCTGGGGGATTGCATGAAACTACGACAATTCGGCTTTATCGCCGCGCTGCTTGCTGCCGCGTCCGCAGCCGGCAGCGGCGTTCATCCACAGTGGCCGGCCCGCCCGGTCGGCGCCGCTCAGGTGGTTGGCCTGGAAGGCCTGCGCAACGCGGAGTTCGGTGACACCGAGGCGGACCTGACCCGGCGCGGTGTGCTGCGCGCCGACGAGGCGGCCTGCGGTCCCGCGCTGGTCGGGCACGGGTCGGTCAGCCCGATCTTTGTCGACGACCGGCTCGTCCTGCTCTGGCTCGACGATCCGATGAGCACACCCGAGGGCATCAGCGCCGGCACGCCGGTAGGCGAGGTCCGCGCCGCGTACCCCGGCGCCGTCGACCTGCCGGCGCCGGCCGGCAGTCACCGCTTCGCCGGGCTGCTCGCCCGCGACGGCGACCGCGCGTACCTGTTCCTGCACGACGGGGTCACCGTCCGCGAAATCATCGCCGGGTACGCGGACTGGGCCCGCCGCCTCTTCGACGAGGGCTACGGGCCCTGCTGACCGTCTACCGGTCTTAGAGATGACGAGCGACAAATCAGGCTGGCGACCCAAGCACTGAGCCATTTTCATCGTGACGGCGCAGGTCACGGGCGGTGCGGGAGGCCGGTGTCCATGTAGGACGAGGCTCCCGGTAAGACAGCAATCGACCAAGATCAGATGCCCCAACCGGGAGCCTCGCTGTGCTGTCTTACCCTGCCGCGATTCCGTTGTCCACCGCCAGCCTGAACCACCTCGCTGCCCTCATCCGAACCCGCCGCCAGCAGCGACGGTCCCGGTGGCGACGCCTCGACCCCGGCCGGCAAGCCCTGCTCGCCCTGGCCCACCTGCGCAATGGCGACACCCTGACCCGCCTGGCCGCCGGATTCGAGATCGGCGTCACGACGGCCTGGCGTTATGTCCGCGAGGCCATCGACCTCCTCGCCGCGACCACCGACGACCTGGCCACGGCCATGACCAGGATCCGGCTGCTCGCCTACGCAATCCTCGACGGCACCCTGATCCCGATCGACCGGGTCGCCAACCAGAAGCCGTACTACTCCGGGAAGCACAAGCGTCACGGAGTGAACGTGCAGGTCATCGCCGACGCGGCCGGGCGTCTCGTCTGGGCCTCGGCCGCGCTGCCCGGCTCGACGCATGATCTGACCGCCGCCCGCACCCACGGCATCATCGACGCCCTGACCAGCGCCGACGTGATGACCTTCACGGACAAGGGCTACCAAGGCGCCAGCGGCAGCGTGCGCACCCCGTTCAAGCGGCGCCGCTTCCGGCCGAAGCTGTCACGCCGGCAAAAGGCCGTCAACCGGGCCCACGCGAAGATCCGCGCCCGCGGCGAACGCGCGATCGCCACACTCAAGACCTGGAAAATCCTGACCAAGCTGCGCTGCTGCCCACACCGAGCGACCGCGATCGTGCAGGCCATCCTCGTCCTGCACCGCGTCGAAGCCGACTGCTACGCAGGATGAAAATGGCTCACTGCAAGCCGGACCAACTGGACTACGGGTCAGAAGGCGGTTCCGAACTTGACGCGCTCCATGGTTTCAATGACGTAGTGGACGATGCGGGCAGCAGTGCGAGCCCAAGTCGAACCAGAACCCTCGCTACCTGCGGTACTCTGGCGGCCATCTCGGCGTTGCAATGGATCATCGACGACCTGGCCAAGGAGGCAACCGCCCGGCGGCGAGGTGACTGACGAGCATCACCGAACCGCCGTGGCCGCCGCCCACCAAGCGGCATCAGTCGACGGCGACTTGAGAAAGCCGGAAACGACGAAGCGCCCGGATCAGTCCTCCTGGACTACCGGCGCTGCGCCTCTTCAAAGGCGGTGGCGGCGGGATTTGAACCCGCGGAGGGCGTGAATCCTCACACGCTTTCGAGGTCTGCGATCCGCTGCCCGTGTCGGACCGGAAACCATCGGCGGCCAGCGATGACCATGAGAAACGGCAAGCCAGCGAACGCAGCCAAACGCAAGCGAACGAGACCAGAGCCTAGACCACCGAGACGACCTGCCCAGCCTCCTCGCGCCTGGCGGGTCGCGGCGCTGGCCACCCCTGACGGCTTTCGGCACTTGCACTTGCGGCTAGTGGACCGCACCGTAGACCCTACCGCGGAGCCATCCCCTCTACCAGGTGTATCTGTTTGAGATCGCCCCAGATCCACTCGACGACAAGCTTAGTTGCGGGCAATTGATGAAGCGCCGAGAATCTGTCGCCGCCAGCGAGCGTGTTAATCGTCCAAGATGGCAGCCCCGCCCGGCGAGCCCTCCGCTTGCGGAACTCATCCAGAAATTCATCCGAATGACCCGGGAATTCCTCATCTCCTGCGGAAGGCAGAATTTCGACCTTTTCCTCCGAGCCTTCAACAAGCGGAAGAATCTTGTAACGCACATGTGCACCGAGATCTAGAACCCGGACGTCACCGCTCATCTCAATCGGCCTCAGGCTCTGCCGATTCAACATGGAGGTCATATCGGCGAAAAACTCCGACACGAGTTCGCCGTACCCTGCCAACGCCGCCTGATAGATGGCTGTGAACCGAAGCGCCAACCGATCCGGGGAGTAATCGTTCCACCCCTCCAGATCAAGCGGGGCCCTGTCAGCTCCCGGGTACGGCCCCTCCATCACGCGGGTCAGCTGGGCATCCGACAGATCACAAATTATTTGCAAGAGGTGCCGGCTGTACGTTTTATTGCGCCCGATCTGGACAACGTCAGCATTGCACTCTAACAATATTCCGAGAAGCTCGCCAGCCTTCGATCTGGCCTTCTCAACGGACGCAGCTGCTCCGATCAATGAGGCTTCGATAAACCCGCCCGGAAGCAGCGAGCAGGCGACCTCGCGATACCACTCCGGCTCTAGCGAGGGAACGTCCGGATTGCGCGAAAAATTCTTGAGAAATTCTTCAAGCACACGGCTCACGACCGATTGGACGAAACGCCACGGCCAGGCCGGATGACTCGCGCAGCCAATGGCTTGATGCCAGAGCAAACGCTCTGATTGCCCGGAGGCATCGCCTCCAGCGCTCGAATGCGCTTGCCAAATTTGGAAGTCTGCCATGTTGGCGCTTACTGCCAGTTCCACCTGGACCGAACCCCACGAAAGTCCGTAGCGAGCTGCGAGCAGTTCGAAGGGTACGGGCATCGCTTTCTGCCATACGTCGAGCGAAGTTCGAATCCGCTCCTTCAGCACATCGGCCGGTGGCAGGGCAACGGGGTCGTCTTCTTCCATCGATTCCCCCCGGGACTGCCACTTTGGAACTGTCTCACCGATTAACCACGACGCGATCCCGGGGCTTACCGAGAGAAGCGGGGAAATCAAAGATCGACTCTGCTCCCAGCTTCCGATTGCAACCGCAAGCATCCAGGCCAACCGCCATCGCTCCCAGATGCCCAGGGAACTGAGTTGCCTCTCAATTGGAACCTCGCCCGCAAGTAGGGCCTGCGCGGCGAAGTACTGTTCAATGACAGGGCTGGGAAACCCAAGAAGTCGGTTCCGTCTTACAACCAAGCGAGTAGCGATTAGGGTGTCTCGAACTTCAAGGGGACCAATTTCTGACTCAGGCACCCGCCCCCCGTACTCAGTCGTGCGACAGGCGAGATTGCGGAGGGCTTCGTGCACATCAACCCCTGGTCGCTTTTCTCTGGCAAGGACGTCCTCTACCAGGATGGCCAGGAGGCCGGCGGGAGTAACCGACCGCGGCCTGTCTAGAGAGAAGTATCTCCCCGCCAGAATCGCAAAAAGCGGCTTCCGAAGCTCGGGCCGGAGAGACCGAGGGAGCGTGCTCGGATGGAGCCTTCTTCCAGCTACTATCTCTAGGATCTGGCCGATCTGCGTCTCAGAGAGCGGCGGTATTGGAGCCGAGTCGCGCCATCTGACGAAACCGGGCCGCGCGAAAATTACGATCCTGGATCGTGGAGAGCCGAGCGCCAGCGAGCGGGCGTTTTTGAGGATTTCCTCGGCGGCATCTAGGCCAACTTCGTCAAGTCCGTCCACCACCAAGGAAAAGGCCGCGCAACCCTGCGGCACACTACGTTCGACGATCGCAGTCAGGCCATCCCGCGCAGCGCCTCGCGCATCAACGAGGATGGGCCAGCGCTCGGCGGGATCTCTCAGCGCGGCAGAGATCGCGCGGCGGTGAACAATCTCCGCCAATGTAGACTTTCCGGAGCCAAGGTCTCCGGTGAAAAGCGCGATGCCAGACTGCAACTGCTCCATCGACGGTAACAGTTCCTCAATCTTGAACTCTAGCCCGTCCACGACCTCGGATGGCAGTTGAAGAGACTCCCAACGCTCGCGCATTCGAATAGCCGAGTCCTGGGCCATAGCCGCCAGGACCTCCTCTCGTGTGCGGTCAATGGCGGGCTCGGAATTGGACGGCTCACTTTGCTGTTTCGGCGCTTGGGAAAAGACGGTAGCGGCAACGCTGACGATCAAGTGGAGCAGTATCGCACACACCAGCAAGACGATAGGGGCCAGCTCGGGCCGTCCAGTCGCTACATTGACTGCCGCAGACACTGCAGCTGCAATAAGAACTTCGGAGACAACCTTGGCAAGCCTTACATCCAAGATTGCGCGAGTCAGCTTACGCTTCTTGCTCAATCACACCACACCCGATGCGCTAGCAACTGCGGACGGAAACTTGGAGGCGGCCAATAGCCCGGCGGCCTTGGCTTGCTTCGCGAAGTCGTTTAGCAGAGCCTCATGACGTGGCTTGCGGTCTTGGACAAACGCCTTCATCTGGGCACGGTACTCTGCGGGAGTCTTGGGACGGAACGCCGGGGGCTTGGGCTTAACTTGGGCTTGGCCTTCACTGAACTGGCCGCCGCCTTGATAAGGCCCGACTCAATTGCCTCTTTCAGGCCGGCCGACACCTTATCGCTGAGGTGCTTGCGCAGCAGAGCCGCGTCCGCCCGGAGCTCGGCCAGAGCCGCCCGGTCCCGCGCGACACCGGCTAGACCGGCCTCTCCGGCGTTCCGCTGATGCTGGGTCGCGCCCTGGTTCATGCTCAGGTAGAGCCGCGAGAGATCCGGCCAGTACAGGTGGACGACGTAGAGCCCTTCCTGTGCCGTAGCGGTCACATTGCTATCGAGGACAGCGATCCACGGCACCACGGGCAAGCTCTGGCCGGCGCTGCTGGCGAGCACCTTCATCCCCGACGGCACGAGCGCTGGCAGCTCACGCCGGACCGCCTGTAGGTGCTGCTGCGCAGGCTGGTCCCTCCCCTGCGAGTGCAGGTAGGCCTTCAGTTGAACACAACAGAGTGCGCCCCCAAATCCATAGCAACGGATCTTAGGGAGGTTTACGACAGTACGACTCAGCCAGCCGCCCGCCGTCCCGCCACTAATGGTTGCATGTAGCTTCCACTGATCGATTACGACGAGTGGAAGCGGCTGCTCAAGCTCGCTGGCTTGCGGGACGGCCGACTACACGACGCTCGCCACACCGCCGCCACGGTGGTGCTGATCCTCGGCGTGGCCGAGCGAGCCGTGATGGGCATCATGGGCTGGTCCAATTCCGCGATGGCGGCCCGGTACCAACACCTCACTGCCTCGGTCCAGCGAGACATCGCGCAGCCCGTCGGCGGACTGCTCTGGGACACCCGCCGGAGAGGCCAAATCGGCCTCTTGAGCACAAACTGAGACCACAAGCGGAACGCCCGGCCGATCCTCGCGGATCGTCCGGGCGTTCTCGCTGTTCACGAGCGGTGGCGGCGGGATTTGAACCCGCGGAGGGCGTAAACCCTCACACGCTTTCGAGGCGTGCTCCTTAGGCCACTCGGACACGCCACCGCCGACGAGGGTACAGGACCGCCGGCTTGGACGCCGAACGGGTATCCCTCCACCCGGCCTGGCAGGATCTTTGCCATGAGTACGCACATCGGCGCTGAGCCGGGAGAGATCGCCGAGCGGGTCCTGATGCCGGGCGACCCGCTGCGGGCCAAGTGGATCGCGGAGACCTACCTGGAGGGGGCCCGCTGCTACACGACGGTGCGCGGCATGCTGGGCTTCACCGGGAAGTGGAACGGCGTTGACGTGTCCGTCCAGGGTTCCGGCATGGGCATGCCGTCCGCCTCGATCTACGCCCACGAGCTGGTCAACGAGTACGGCGTGAAGTCGCTGATCCGGGTCGGCTCCTGCGGCGCGCTGACCGAGGATCTGCAACTGCGGGACGTGGTGGCGGCCATCGGCTCGTCCACCGACTCGAACATGAACCGGATGCGCTTCGACGGGCTGATCGACTACGCCCCGGTGGCCGACTTCGGGCTGCTGCGTACCTCGGTCGAGGTGGCCGAGCGGCGCGGCATCAGCATGCGGGTGGGTCCGATCCTGGCGGCGGACGCCTTCTACACGGACCGGCCGGACCTGTACGACACGCTCGCCGACTACGGCGTGCTGGCGGTGGAGATGGAGTCGGCGGCGCTCTACACGATCGCGGCGCGTTTCAAGGCCCGCGCGCTGACGATCCTGACCGTCAGCGACCACATCAAGACCGGCGAGAAGACCACGTCGCAGGAGCGCGAGCAGACGTTCGGCCAGATGGTCGAGATCGCGCTGGACACCATCATCGCCTGACCTGACCGACCCGAGACCGCCCCGCCACCGCTGAAGTGGCGGGGCGGTTCGCGTTACCGGCGTCACAGAAAATAAATACGACCGGTCGTGCTTGTTTCCCCTACGCTGATCGCATGACCTCCGACGGCCGCGTCGCCCGCGGCGACCGCACCCGCACCGCGGTGCTGGACACCGCCGTGGCGCTGGCCACCGAGGTCGGCCTGCACGGTCTCTCCCTGGCCCAGCTCGCCGACCGGCTGGAGGTGAGCAAGTCCGGCCTGTTCGCGCACTGGCGCTCCAAGGAGGCGCTGCAACTCGCCACCGTCGACCGGGCCGTGGCGCAGTGGCAGGAGCGGATCGTCGCCCCCGCTCTGCACGCCCCACGGGGCGTACGCCGGCTGCGGGCGCTGCACGACGCCCGCATCGACTTCTACGCCGCCCGGGTGCTGCCCGGCGGCTGCTTCTTCGCCAACACCGAGTTCGAGTACAACGCCCGTCCCGGCCCGGTCCGGGACCGGCTCGCCGAGGCGTTCGGCAGGTGGACCGCGCTGCTGGAACGCCTCGTCCAGGAGGCGGTCGACCTCGGCGAGCTCCCCGCCGACCTGGACGTGCCGCTGCTCGCGTACGAGATCGACGCGCTGGGGATCAGCGCGGTGATGCGGTCCCGGCTGCTCGACCCGGACGCCACCTACCGGCACGCCCGCCAGGGCCTGCTGAACCGGCTGCGGGCGCTCTGCCCGGATCCGGCCCTGCTATCGGAAGGCCAGTCATGAGCCACGCCACCACCGACCGGCCGGTCGCCGAGTTCGGGCACGTCGAGCACGTGCCGGTGCACTTCGACGACCTCGACGCGATGGGCATCCTGCACAACGCCCGCTACGCGGTGCTGCTGGAACGCGCTTTGACGCCCTACTGGGCCGAGCGCGGTGTCGCCTTCCGGGGCGACGTGCACGCCGCTCCCGACGTGTTCCACGCGGTCCGCGAGTTCACCATCACCTACCAGGCCCCGGTCATCGGTGTCGGCACGGTGGCGGTGCACTTCTGGCTGGAACACTTCGGCACCAGCAGCGCTCGCTACGCCTTCGAGTTCCGCTCGACCGACGGGGCCACCGTGCACGCCACCGGCACCCGGTCGATCGTCCGGCTGGACCCGGCCACCCTGCGCCCGACCGCCTGGACCGAGGTCGGCCGCGCGATCGCCGCGACGCTGCTCCGCCCCGCGCCGGCCGGCGCCTGAGCCCGAAAAGCGCCTGAGACCAGAACTCCTCAGCGGAAGAAGGCGCGCAGCAGCGCCGCGCTCTCGCGTTCCAGCACGCCGCCGTACACCTCGGGGCGGTGCGTGACACGGCGGTCGCGCAGCACGTCCCAGAGCGACCCGACGGCGCCGGTCTTCGGTTCCCAGGCGCCGAACACCACTGTCGAGACGCGGGCCAGCGCGATCGCCCCGGCGCACATGGTGCACGGCTCCAGCGTCACCACGAGAGTGCAGTCGTCCAGCCGCCACCGGCCCAGCCGCTGCGCGGCCCGGCGCAACGCCAGCACCTCGGCGTGCGCGGTCGGGTCGCCGGTCAGCTCCCGCTCGTTGCGTCCGATCGCCAGTTCGGCGCCGTCGGGGCCGTAGAGCACCGCGCCGACCGGCACGTCGCCGGCGTCGGGGGTCGCCTCGTCCGGGCCGGTCACCGCGACCTCCAGGGCCCGGCGCATCCACAGCTCGTGCCGCTGCCGGCGGCCCACCGCGCCCGGGTCGGCCAGCGCCTCGTCCGCGCCGGGACCGACGCGCGCGGCCCGGCCGGGGGTGGGCTGCCCCGGGCGTACGGTCTCCAGCGCCGGATCGGTCGCGTCGGCCGGTTCGACGGCGCCGGGCGTCAGGGCCTCCCCGGGCTCAGACCTCACGCAGCTCCTCGACCTCGTCCGCGCAGCCGAGCACCTGGCAAATCTCGGCGGTCACGTCGGCCGGCATGGAGCCCTCGTGCGCGCAGAGCGCCAGCAGCTTCTGCGCCGGGATGCCCAGGTCGGCGAGGATGTCGGCGTCGCCGACCGGGTCGGCCTCCGGGTCCACCGCGGGCTGCTCGTTGTCGTCGTCGCCGCCGGAGGCGCGGGGCTCGTCGACGTCCTCCAGCCCGGTCACCGAGGTCTTCAGGTCACCGACGAGCAGCGCGCCCAGCCGGGACTCCTCCGCGTACGCCGAGTCCGAGCCGAAGACCCGCAGGTCCTCCCCCTCGTCCAGGCGCAGGATGACCAGGTACGTGTCGTCGGCCTCGACGAACAGCAGCGAGAGGTCGGCGTCCGGCTCGACGTCGCGCAGCCGGTCGGCCACCTCCTCGATGTCGGTGACGCCACGCAGGCTCACCTCACCGGCGGTCCAGCCGCCGTCGATGCGCGCCACGGCAGCAGCGAAGTACGACACGGTCCCCCCAAATTGGCCTCGGCAGCACGCCGACACGTCACGCGATGCACGTTAACCGGTCGGGTCGGCAGGCGAGCGGTCAACGCCCCGTATGGGCCGGCCGTTCCTTGAGAGAAAGCCGGTCAGCCGACGACGCGCCGGCGGGTGGCGATGAGTTGGCGCAGCCGCTCGGTGCGCGCCCGCTGCGGCCGCTGGCGCTGCTGTACCGCACGGGCACCGGCCAACTCGGCGAGGAGTTGCAGGCGACGGCGGCTCCGGTCGGGGTCGAGCCGCGGCGGTGTGGTCCAGGCCATACCGCGAGCGTGGACCGTCCTCAGGCGTACGTCAAGGTGGCCTTCGCTACGCAGCGAAACCGGCACCGAAGGTCACCAGAGCGGCCAGTCTCCGGTCTGCGCCCACCGGGTCGCGACGATCGCGGCGGCGATGCTCCAGCCACCCGCGGTGACGATCGCCACGCCCGTCGCCACTCCCCGGTCGCCGTGGCGGACCAGCACCGCGGCGGCCAGCCAGGCCAGGCCGCCGGCCAGCAGCGTCCACCAGGCGTAACCGGCCACGCCGCCGCCGACCAGCCCGAACAACAGCAACCAGGCGAACGCGACCAGCGCGCCGACCGCGACGCCGGCGCCGGTGACCGGGTACGGCTCGCGGTAGCTGGGCCGCATCGACGTGCTCGACGGGAACAGCCCCGAGGGCGTACGCGGCGGTGGCGGGAACGCCCCCGGACCGGTCCCCTCGGGTCCGCCGTGCCATCGCTGCGTCACCGCCGCCCCCTTTCCCGGACCGTCCGTCCCGCGTTCGGCATTCGTCCCTACGGTAGTGGTCTGTCAGGATGACCGGATGCGCTCGCCATCGATCGGACGCCGCACGCTGCCGGCGTACCCGGTCCTGCTGCTCGTCGCGGCGCTCGCCGCCGGGTGCGGCTCCCCCACCGGGCGCGCCGACAGGTGGCAGGAACCGAGCCCGATCGCGTCGGCCGCGCAGCCCGCCGACCCGGCGAGCCCGGCACCGCCGACCGTCTCCCCGCCGTCGCCGGCGCGCACCGACGTGAAGCGGGTCTTCCCGGTCCGGGCCGGCAACGTCGACTACCACCCGACGCACGGCGGCTACCCGGGCACCGACCTGTTCGCCGACTGCGGGGAACCGGTGGTGGCGGTCACCGACGGCGTGGTGCTGGAGGTGAGCCGCGTCGACCGGTTCGACAAGCGCGGGCCGCTGGGCCCGGACAACGGCGGGCTCTCCGTCTCGCTGCTCGGCGACGACGGGGTGCGCTACTACGGCTCGCACCTGAGCGCGATCACCGCCGGCGTCGACGCCGGGGTACGGGTGCGCGCCGGGCAGCAGCTCGGCAAGGTGGGCCGCACCGGCAACGCCAACAACGTCTGCCATCTGCATTTCGGCCTCTCCCCGAAGTGCACCGGCGCCGACGACTGGTGGATCCGCCGGGGCGTGGTCTGGCCGGCGCCCTACCTGAACTCCTGGCGCAAGGGCGGCAACCGCTCGCCGGTCGCCGAGGTCACCGCATGGCAGCGCAAGCACGGCTGCCCGGCCGCGCCCGGCCGGTCCACGCGCGGCGGCTGACCGACTCGCGCTGCGGGGACACGCGGCGGACGGCGGATGCGCGTAGGTTCGGAGGACATGAGTACCCGGGATCCCATCGCCGACCTGCGCCGGATCGCGTTCCTGCTGGAACGGGCGAACGAGGCCACCTACCGGGTCCGGGCGTTCCGGTCGGCGGCGAAGACGCTCGGCGCGCTGCCCGCCGCCGAGGTGGCCGAGCGGGCCCGCACCGGCAAGCTGACCGAGCTGTCCGGCGTCGGTGACGTCACCGCCCGCTGCGTGGCCGAGTCGCTGGCCGGCGAGGAACCGGTCTACCTGCGCCGGCTGCTGGCGACCGAGGGCACCGACCTGGACGAGGCGGCGGCGAAGCTGCGGGACGCGCTGCGCGGCGACTGCCACACCCACTCGGACTGGTCCGACGGCGGCTCACCGATCGAGGAGATGGCGCTGGCGGCGGTCGAGCTGGGTCACGAGTACCTGGTGCTCACCGACCACTCGCCGCGGCTCACTGTGGCCCGGGGTCTGACCGCGGAGCGGCTGCGCAAGCAGCTCGACCACGTCGCCGCCGTCAACGAGGCGCTGCCGAAGGGCTTCCGCCTCCTCACCGGCATCGAGGTCGACATCCTCGCCGACGGCTCGCTCGACCAGGACGAGAACCTGCTGGCCCGCCTGGACGTGGTGGTCGGCTCGGTGCACAGCGGCCTCAACGACGACCGGGCGAAGATGACCCGCCGGATGCTGACCGCGATCGCGAACCCGCACCTCGACATCCTCGGTCACTGCACCGGCCGGATGGTCTCCTCCCGGCCCGCCGGGGTGACCGGGCCCGGCGACCGGGGGCACCGGGCGCGTACCCGTAAGGAGAGCGAGTTCGACGCGGACGCCGTCTTCGCCGCCTGCGCCGAGCACGACGTGGCGGTCGAGATCAACTCCCGGCCGGAGCGGCAGGACCCGCCGAAGCGGCTGATCCGCCTCGCGCTGGAGGCCGGGTGCCGGTTCGCGATCGACACCGACGCGCACGCGCCGGGCCAGCTCGACTGGCAGCGCTTCGGCTGCGAGCGGGCCGCGCTGTGCGGCGTACCGGCGAAGCGGGTGGTGAACACCTGGACCGCCGACCGGCTGGTGAAGTGGACGGCCGGCCGCGGCTGACGGGTCAGCCCCGCGTGGCCGGCTCGGCCATACGGGCGGTGGGCGCCACCGGCTCCGGGCGTGGCCGGCGCCGCCCGAACAGGCCCTGGGCGACCGCCACGCCGACGAGCACCACGAACGCGCCCACCGGCTGGTGCCAGTTCATCCGCTCGCCGAGCACCACCGCGCCGACGAGCACCGCGAACACCGGGATCAGGTACGTCACCGTGGACGCCGTGCTCGCCCCGGCCAGCCGGATGTTGCGCATGTTGATCACGAAGGCGAGCCCGGTGCCGAGCGCGCCGAGCGCCAGCACGCTCGCCGCCACGCGCGGGGAGAGACCGATCGGCGACGGCGGCGTACCGACGAACGGCGCGACGAGCGCGAGCTGCGCGGTCGCCACCAGCAGCTGGGCCGCCGACAGCGACAGGCCGGAGTACGCGCTGCCCGCGACGAACTTCTTCTGGTACGGGATGGCCAGCCCGTAGCAGGCCGCCGCGCCGAAGCACATGAGCTGGCCGACGAAGTGGGCGCCGCCCACGCCCTCCCAGACGCCGAGCACCACGAGCACGCCGGCGAAGCCCAGCCCCAGCCCGACGGCACGCCGGACGGTCAGCCGCTCGGTGCGGAACACCAGCACCGCCAGCGGCAGCACGATCAGCGGCGTGGTGGCGTTCCAGATGCCGGCGAGCATCGACTCGACCCGCTGCTCGCCGTAGCCGAACAGCGTGAACGGCACCGCGACGCCGAACGCGGCCACCACGAGCATGTGCGCCCACACCCGGGGGTCGCGGGGCAGCCGGTCACGCAGCACTGCGAGCACCACGAGCAGCGTCAGCGCGCCGGTGGCGACCCGGTAGAGGGTGAGGTGCACGGGGTGCAGCTCGGTCACGCCGACCTTGATGAACAGGAAGCTGGAACCCCAGATGGCGGCGAGCGCGACGAACCCGGGCAGCCAGCTGCGCACCGGCGCGCGGTCAGGAGTGATCTCGATGGTCACCCCTGACACTCTGCCGCAGAGGTACGACGAAGTCGCGCGGTATTCCGGATGCGGCGTCACGTAGGGTCGCCTCGTGGGACGAATCGATGACCTCGCCAACCGGTACGTGGCCGAGTGGGCCCCGCTGAGCCCGACCGGCGCCACCTACGTCGGCATCGCCGGCTACGACGACCAGCTCGACGACCTGTCGCCCGAGGGTTACGCGGCCCGCGCCGAACTGGCCCGTCGCACGCTCGGCGAACTCGACGTGACCGAGCCGGAGACCGAGGCGGAGCGGACCGCCCAGGAGGCCATGCAGGAGCGCCTCGGCCTGGAGCTGGCCCGCTACGACTCGGGCGAGACCGGCAGCGAGGTCAACGTGATCGCGAGCGGGCTGCACGAGATCCGGATGGTCTTCGACCTCATGCCGACCGACGGCGAACAGGCCCGGGCGAACGTGGCCGCCCGGCTCAACCGCTTCGCGTCCGCGCTGGACGGCTACAAGCGCACGCTGCGCGAGGCCGCCGCCGCGGGACGGGTCAGCTCGCGGGTGCAGCTCGTCGAGGTCGCCAAGCAGTGCGACGTCTGGGTCGACCCGGAGGGCGACAACTTCTTCCACGGGCTGGTCGAGCGGATCGACGCCGACGGCGCGCTCGGCGCGGAGCTGCGCAAGGGCGCCGCCGCCGCGACCGCTGCCACCGCCGAGTTCGGGCAGTTCCTGCGCACCGAGCTGGCGCCGGTGGGGCGGGAGAAGCAGGCCGCCGGGCGGGAGCGCTACGAGCTGGCCTCGCAGTACTTCCTCGGCGCGAAGGTCGATCTGGACGAGACGTACGCCTGGGGTTTCGCGGAGCTGGCCCGGCTGGAGGCCGAGATGCGGGCGGTGGCCGCGCGGATCGCCGGGCGTGGCGCCTCGGTCGACGACGCGGTGCGCGTGCTCGACGCGGACCCGGCGCGGACGGTACGCGGCAAGGAGGCGTTCCGGGACTGGATGCAGGCGCTCGCCGACAAGGCGGTCACCGAGCTGAACGGCACCCACTTCGACATCCCCCAGCAGGTACGCCGGATCGAGTGCTGCCTCGCGCCGACGAGCGACGGCGCCATCTACTACACCGGCCCGAGCGAGGACTTCTCCCGGCCGGGACGGATGTGGTGGGCGGTGCCGCAGGGCATCACCGACTTCTCCACCTGGCGCGAGGTGACCACCGTCTACCACGAGGGCGTGCCGGGTCACCACCTCCAGGTCGCCCAGACCGCCGTCCGGGCCGACCTGCTCAACCGCTGGCAGCGGCTGCTGTGCTGGGTCTCCGGGCACGGCGAGGGCTGGGCGCTCTACTCGGAGCGGCTGATGGACGAGCTGGGCTACCTCGACGACCCGGGTGACCGGCTCGGCATGCTCGACGGGCAGGCGCTGCGCGCGGCCCGGGTCATCGTGGACATCGGCATGCACCTGGAGCTGGAGATCCCGAAGGACAACCCGTTCGGCTTCCACCCGGGCGAGCGGTGGACGCCGGAGCTGGGCTGGGAGTTCATGCGGGCGCACTGCCGCGTGCCGGACGAGAACCTGCGCTTCGAGCTGAACCGCTACCTGGGCTGGCCCGGGCAGGCGCCGTCGTACAAGGTGGGCGAGCGGATCTGGTTGCAGGCCCGGGAGGACGCGAAGGCCCGCAAGGGCGCCGGCTTCGACCTCAAGGAGTTCCACCGCCAGGCGCTCGACCTGGGTTCGCTGGGGCTGGACCCGCTGCGCAAGGCGCTGGCCCGGCTCTGAGCCGGTGCCGGGTGCCGGCGGTTGGTTACGCCGGCACCCGTCTGGTCAGGCGCCGAGCGAAAGCCGCAGCGTCGGCCGGCCGGTGAGCGTGTTGCTGGTGACGTACGCCAGGTCGATGACCGGGTCGGTGAACGTCACCGGGATGGGCAGCGTGACCGGCAGGCCGTCCGGGAAGGGCAGGTCAGGGGTCAGCGTCAGCTTGATGCCGGCGAGCTTGCCGACGAACCGGGTGCAGTAGAACGCGACGTCGTCGCGGACTGTGAGGCGGTCGGTCGCGTACCGCTGGGTGCGGCCGCGGGGACCGTCGGCGACCAGCAGGAAGTCGTCGGTCACCGCTTCCTTCATGCTGAACTTCAGCACCTTGAGCACGCCCTGCTCGGTCTGGAGGTCGGTGATCCCATCGAACCGCAGCCCGGTCATCGTCACCTTGGAGCCGGTGAGCTTCGACGGCTGCCGGCCCACCTTCGGCAGGCTCGGGTCGGCGGCGATACGCGGCAAGGGCTTGCCGGGTTCCACCTTGCCGGGCTCCGCCGGTTCCTCCTTGCCCGGCTTGCCCGGCGCCGGGCAGTCGGTCGAGCCGGGACGGGTCGTCGGCTTGCTCGTCGGGGCCGCCGACCCGTCCCGGCTCGCGGCCGGTGTGGGCGAGGGCGTCGCGCTCTCGCCGCTGCCGCCCTTGAACAGGTCGCCGATCCCGTCGAAGAAGTCGGTGATGATGTTGCCCTCCCGCGTCGGGCTCGCGCTCGGCGTCGGGGTGGGCGTCGCGGAGGGTGCGCTCGCGCCGGACGACGGCGTGGTGGGCTTCGACGGGCAGGCGCTCGCGGCGGGCTTGCTCGGGGCGGCCTGCACCGCCCTCGGCGCTACGGCGAGGCCGGCGGTGGCGAGGCCGAGCACCACGAGGACGATGCCGAACGCCTTCGGGTCCGCCGAACGGCCCGCCCACTCCGGTGGGCCGCCGTCGGATCCGGCCGGCTGCCCGTTCACCGGCTGCCGAGGGACCGGCCGCTCCCCGCCCGGCCGCTCGGCAGTCGGCTGCTCGACGGCCGGGCGCACGGTGGCCGGCACCTCGACGGTCGGCCGCTCGTCCGCGGGCCGCTCGTCCGCGGCGGTCTCGGGTTCGTCGTCCACCGTGGTGCCGGGCTCGTCGGTGTCACGCTCGGCCTCGGCCGCTTCCGGACCGGCGGGACCGGCCGGAGCGGCCGGCACCCAGGCGAACGCGAGCGCGCTGCCCACGATGCCGAGCAGCAGGCCGAGGAAGAAACCGCCGAGGTTGAGCCCGATCAGGGAGTAGACGGCGGTGATCGCCGCGACGATCGAGTAGAACAGCCGCTGCGCCGGACTGAGCCAGAGCAGCACCCCGCAGGTCACCAGGATGCCCGGGATCAGCAGGGCGAGCAGGCCGGTGGCTCCACTGCTGAAGCTCAGGCCGTTGAGGGTCAACCGGGTGGAGGCGAGCATCTCCACCCCGGCCAGGATGATGAACAGGCCGCCCCAGAACGGCCGGCTCCGCTGCCAGTGGCGGAAGGTCCGCCATGCCCGGGCCGCGGTGCCGAGCCGGGCGTGGGACGGTTCGACGGTTGTCACGTACTCCTCCTGGCGGAGCGGGGACGGGGACGGTGGGGCTGGCCCGCGGTGGTCGGCCACCGCGGGCCGCGCTCAGCTCAGAAGCACTCCTTGCCCTTGGCGTCGTCGCCCACGTTGACCTTGAGCCGGAGCCCGACCAGGTTGAACGTCGAGGAAGTGGTGTAGCGGGACACCTGCTTCAGGTCACGGATGGTCACCCGGTCGGAGTTCTGGCCGAACGAGCCCCGCTGCGCCGTCGGGTTGAGGTCGCTGGCGTCACGGCCGATCTGGATGTTGGTGAAGGTCGCGTTGCCCTCGAGCGAGTCCATCGCGATCACGAGATCCTTGGCCCGGGCGGGCTCCTTGCCCTCACCGGCGTTGATGGTGAGCACCACCGGCAGGCCGGGCAGGTCGGCGCGGACGGACTGGCAGAGCTTGTACAGCTCGGCGCTGCTGATCTCGGCCATCGCGACCGGGCGCGTCGTGCCGGCCTTGCCGTCCTCGCCCTTCTCGCGGACGATGCCGCCGTACTGCTTGAAGCCCTCGCCCTCCAGGCGGTCGGCGCCGATCTTGAACGTCTGCCCGGACACGGTGATGTCGGAGGCGATGGCGCCGGTCGACATGCCGAACAGGATGGCACCGGCGGCGGCCGTGGTGGGCACGATCATGGCGGCGAACCGCAGCCACCGGGTACGACCCTGGTTGTCGAGCCGATTCTGCACGGGTTCCTCCTCGAACGAATGTGCGCGGCGGCCGGTGGCGAACCGGCGGCCGGCGCCGGGCCCGTCCTCTGTTACCGACGGGTAACGATCGAGCCTGATCGTGCACCCGATGCGGCGCAGCTCACAACCCCCTGCTTACCCGGCGGTAACACCAGGGTGAGACGGGGAGGTGACCGGCCGTCACGAAATCCCTGCCCAGGCGGGATGCAGAGGGCGAAATGTCGCGCCAAACCGGGCATAGATGATGGTGAGCGCGACGGAAAGTCACCGGATATCTCGCCGTTACAATCGAGTAACGAATGTAAAGTAGGCTCGCCCGCATGGGAGATCTCGACGACGGAGGGGTGGACCGCGGCGCGGCCCACCCCTCCGTCGTGCTTCCGGCGTACCGGTCAGCGGCGCTCCACCTCACCGGTGCCCGAACGCTGGGCCGGCACCGACGGATCGTCGGACCGCCAGTTCGTCGACGCCGGCGGGATCTCGTCGTCGAGCGGGCCGCCCACGGGCTCCTGGTCGACGCGGGTGGACGTCGGGTCGGACGTCGGCTCGTCCGCCCGGTGCCGGGCGCTGCTGTCACCCTTGGGCCGGGTCACCAGCCACACGCCCGCGATCAGGGCGATCAGGCCGAGCACACCGGCGATGATCGGGCCCCAGACACTGATCAGGCCGATCTTGAAACGGTTGTCCTTCACCGTCTCGACGCTGCGGCTGATCGTGTCGTCGTTGTAGTTGAAGTCCGCGTCCAGCAGCACGGTCGGGGCGCCGGTGTCCGGGCGCAGCTCCTTGTACTGCTGCTCACGGACCTTGACGTAGGCGCCGGTCACCGGGTCGACCCAGAGCGTACGGGTGTTGCTGTAGACGACCTGGCCGCTGGTCGCGCCGGGTGCGAACCTGCCCAGCAGCGTCTTGACGCTGTCCTCGGGCGTGTTCAGCGGCTCGTTCTCGATCCGCTGCTCGAAGCGGTACGTCTCGACGCCCTTGATCTTCTCGGTGCCGGTGAACCGCGCCGGGATCGCCTTCTTCAGGTCGCGGTCGAACACCTGGTAGTCACGCTTGCCGGTGCCGAACGGGAACTTGTAGATCTGGCCGGAGTAACGCACGTTGCCGACCGGGGTCTGCTTCGCGCCCGACTCGTTGAGCCACTGCTCGTCCCACGGCGCGGCCGCGCCGGAGATCCGGTACAGCGCCAGCTCGGTGCTGTACTGGCTGATCACATCCTGGTTGTCGCCGCGCTTGACCGTCTGGAAGACGTTCCAGATGACCGCGTCGCCCTTCAGCTCCTTGGGCAAGCGGTCCTTCGTGTCCTCCGGCTGCGGGATGACCTCGACGCTGGACACGAGGTCGGCCTGCGGTACGTCGATGCTCACCGAGCCGTCGCCGGCGGTGATCTTCAGGAACTTCGCGCCCTTCGCCTCGGCGACGGACGTCGTTGGTTCCAGGTCATAGGGCAGCTTGGTCACGGCGGGGGCCACGTAGAACGGCAGCCCGGCCGCGAAGACCAGCAACAAGACACCTAGCCCGAAGAGCGCGGCGCCCACGCGAAGCTTCACTCATCCTCCTGTAACCTGCCGCCCTACGGTCTGTCGTCCGGGGCACCCGATCCTTAGCATTGGCGGGAGGTTACTCCCCAGTCACCTGCAAAAGCGACCCCCTGGATGTCCAGATGTCCACAGCCACCACGCCAACAATCCCGGAGCCATCGGTTACGGGCCGTCTTCCCGCCCTCGACGCGCTGCGAGCGATCGGCGCGGTGGCGGTCGTCGGTCACCACGTCGGCTTCCAGACCGCCGTCACCATGAACACCCCGTGGGGCGGCTGGTTGGCGCGCCTGGACGTGGGCGTGGCGATCTTCTTCGTGCTGTCCGGCTTCCTGCTGTTCCGTCCATGGGCGCTCAGCATCGCGACCGGACGGCCGCGACCCCGCGCCAAGCGGTACTTCTGGCGCCGCGCGCTGCGGATCCTGCCCGCGTACTGGCTGGCGGTGGTGGTCTGTTTCGTCGTCCTGCCCGGCAACCACCCGGTGTCGGCAGGTGACTGGCTGCGCCACCTCACGCTCACCCAGATCTACGGCCCGGGCCAGCTCCGGCACGGGCTCAGCCAGACCTGGAGCCTCGCCACCGAGGTCGTCTTCTACCTGCTCCTGCCGCTGCTCGCCGTGCTCGCCGTGGGCCGGACGTGGCGTCCCGTCCGCACCGTGCTGCTCGCCTCCTCCGGGGCGCTGCTCACCCTCGCGTGGGTCGCCATGATGGGCGCCGGCTGGCTCGACGGCGCGCTGCACACGATGTGGTTCCCCTCGTACGGCGCCTGGTTCGGCGGCGGCATGGCGCTGGCCGCGGCGCACGTGGCCCTGCGTACCGGCACCGCGCCGGCCGCCTTCCGCGTGCTCGACGACCTCGCCTCGGCGCCGCTCGCCTGCTGGGCGGCGGCGGTCGCGGTGATGGCGATCGCGACGACGCCGATCGCCGGCCCGCGCGACCTGACCAGCCCGACCGCTGTCGAGTTCGGCACCAAGCTGGCGCTCTACCTCCTGATCGCCGCCCTGATCACGATCCCGGTGGCGTTCGGCGGGCAGACCCGGGCGAAGGAGATCTTCAGCAGCGGGTGGGCGCGGTGGATGGGCCACGTGTCGTACGGCCTGTTCCTCTGGCACCCGCTGGTCATCGAGCTGATCTACCTGCTCGACGACCGGCCGCTGTTCACCGGCGGGTTCGTCAACATCTTCGCCCTGACCATGGTCTTCGGCCTGGCGTACGCCGCGGTCAGCTACTACGGCGTCGAGCGCCCCCTCCAGACGCTCGGCACGCAGCGCCGCCGGCCGGCCGGCCGCGGTCCGGCGTCCGGGACACCGGCCGTCCCCGCCACCACGCCGGACGTCGCGGCGCCGGCCTAGCTGTCACGTACCGCTCACCTTCGGTCACCCGGCCCCGACCGGCGGCCCGACGCCGCCGGTCGGGGCATTGCCCGGGCGCAGGCCCAGCCCTTAATGTGACGCGCACCGCAAATTACTTGAGAGTAGGGTTCGCGTGGAGCGTCGCTTCGGCATGCCCGGACACGTGCTGTTCCTCAACTGGCGAGACACTCGCAACCCCGAGGGCGGCGGTTCCGAGGTGTACGTGGAACGGATCGCCGCCGAGCTGGTGGCGCGCGGGTTCCGCGCCACCCTGTTCTGCGCCGCGCACCGCGAGGCCCCTGCCGACGAGGTCAACGACGAGGGCATCCGGTTCGTCCGGCGCGGCGGCCGGCACACCGTCTACCTGTGGGCCGCGCTCTGCTACCTGGCCGGGGCGTTCGGCCTCGGCCCGCTCGCCGCGCGCCGGGGCGGCCGGCCGGACATCCTCGTCGACGTCTGCAACGGCCTGCCGTTCCTCTCCCCGCTCTGGGCCCGGCGCCCGGTGGTCAAGCTGATCCACCACGTGCACCGCGAGCAGTGGCCGGTGGTCCTGCCGCAGTGGGCCGCCCGGTTCGGCTGGTGGGTCGAGTCGTCGCTGGCGGTACGCGTCTACCGGCGGTGCCGGTACGTCACCGTGTCCGAGGCGACCCGGCGCGAACTCGCCACCCTCGGCGTACCGCCGGCGCAGGTCTCGGTGGTCTACAACGGCACGCCGGAGCTGCCCCGTACCGACGCCGAGCGCGCCCCGTTCCCGCTGCTCGTGACGCTGAACCGCCTCGTGCCGCACAAGCGGGTGGAGGTGGCGCTGCGCGCGGTCGCGGCGCTCGCCGACGAGCTGCCCCAGCTCCGGCTGGTGGTCGCCGGGCAGGGCTGGTGGGAGTCGCACCTACGCGAGGTCGCCGACGAGCTGGACATCACCGACCGGGTGGACTTCCGGGGCTTCGTGACGGAGGAGGAGAAGGCCGCGCTGCTCGCCTCGGCCTGGGTCGCCCTGACGCCGTCGCTCAAGGAGGGCTGGGGGCTGACGATCGTGGAGGCCGGCGCGGCGGGTACGCCGACCGTGGCGTTCCGGGAGGCGGGCGGCGTCGCGGAGGCGGTGGTCGACGGGCGTACCGGCCTGCTGGCCGACGACATCGACGACTACCTGGCGAAGGTGCGCGCGCTGCTGCACGACGACGAGATGCGTCAGGAGATGGGCGCTCAGGCCCGGCGGCACGCGGCGAACTTCACCTGGCCGGTGGCGGGGGAACGCTTCGCGACACTGCTGGAGACTGCGGATTCGCCCCGCCCGGTCCAGCGGCGGGGCGACCCGTCCTACCTGTTGCCGTAGACCTCGGGGGCGTACGGATCCTGCTTCCCGGCCCGCTTGGCCGCCTCCGTGGCGTTACGCGCCTCGGTCGCGGCCTCCTCGGCCGTGGCGGTCGCGGCGGCCGCGAGCCCGCCGAGGGCCAGGATCCCCAGCAACGCCGCCACCAGGCCGGACACGACAAGGGTCAAAGCTCTACGCATGCCATTCCTCCGATGGTGAGACGTGCGAGCGGACGTTACCACGCAGTAGCTCGCCGGCGTAGGGTCGAAAAGGCGGCAGCCATGACCGCCAGAACGGCAGTTCCGCACGCGAGCACGACCAGCCAGCGACCGGCTCCGGCCCGAGGCGGCGAGCCCGAGGCGGCCGGGTTCCGGTAGAGGCTCAGCGACTCACCCTCGTACCGGAGGTCGAGACCGGCCAGGACGTCCGGGTCCACTGTGCTCGGCGTACCGTGCTGCACCACCACCCAGCGCACGCCGGTGGCCGAGACCGGCCGGCCCTCGGCGAGCACCCGGCGCACCTCGCGCAGGCGCGGATTCTCCCCGGTCACCGCGACGTCGTCGACCACCAGCGTGTCGTCGGTGAGCACGGTTCCCGGCAGATAGCGGGGTGCCGGGTCCAGCACCACCCGGCCCGGGTTCCACGGATAGGCCCGGTAGGTGGTCAGCGGCAGGGCGAGGATCTCACCGGGGTCGCCGGGCAGGCGCTCGGCGACCGCCCGCCAGTCCGCCGGGTAGCGCACCGGGCTGATCCGGCCGGCCCCGCCGAACGCCAGGTCCGGCATCGCGGCCACCGGCAGGAGCAGCAGCCCGGCCAGCACGATCCCGCCCACCTCGCGGTCGATCCGGGCCACCAGCCGTTCGGCGCCGAGCGCCGCGCACACCACCAGCACGAGGGCGTACGGCGCGAGGAACTTCTGCCCGTCGCGGAGCAGTCCCGCCCCCGGGACGTGCGCCACCGCCCAGCTCAGCGCCGAATTCCCGCCGGGCAGCACGGCGAGGGCGGCCAGCAGGTACGCGCCGCCGGCCAGCACGCCCAGCCGTACCGCCGCGCCCGCCGGCAGCCGGCGCCGCAGCAGGCCGGCGCCGGCCACGGCCAGGACCACGACCACCACCGTCGCCAGCGGGGCCAGCGTGGCGGACCGGCTGGCCGGGGTGGCCTGCGCGTTCCAGATGCCGCCGGTGCCCGCCAGCGCCACCAGCGGGCCGGCCCAGTTCTCGGCGCGCGCCGCGAACGCCGCCACGCCGGCCGGGTCGGACGTGCCGCCCGCGCCGGTGACCAGGGCCGCCACGATCCACGGGGCGTTGAGCAGCGCGACACCGCCCACCGCGACCGCGGACAGCCGGAGCCGGGCCCGGTCCGCCGCCAGCACCAGCACCGTCGCCAGCGCGATCAGGCCGCCGGTCGGGGTGATCGCGGCGGGCGCGGCGAGCAGCACCACCCGGGCGAGCGCGCCGTCGCGGCCCGCCCGCAGGTCCAGCGCCGCCCGCACCAGCCAGGGCAACGCGGCGTACGCCAGCAGCAGCCCCCACTGCCCGATCAGCAGCCGCTCGGCCAGGTACGGCGTCCACGCGTACGCCACCGCGGCGACCAGCCGCACCGCACGACGCTCGGTCGGCACCAGCCGTCCCGCGCCTGCGGCGGCGAACAGGACCGCCCCGGCCAGCGCCACCCGCTGCACCGCCCAGCCCGGCACGAGCTGGGTCACCAGCGAGACCAGCGCGTCCATCGGCACCGCCCGGGGCAGGCTCTGCGCCGGGGCCACCAGATCCCAGCTCAGCGGCTGCCGGGGCACGAACACCATGTCGTACCGCAGCGCGTAGCCCGGCGCCGCGAGCGGAGCCAGGACCAACACGGTGACGACGACCGCCACGACGTACAGCGGCAGCGTCTCCCGCCACCGCCGGACCTCGGGGCCGCCGGCCTCGGCGGGACGTCCGGTCATTACGGCTTCGGCACCGCCCGGCCGATGGTGACCAGGTTGGTGCACAACCGGACGCCCGGCGTGTCCACGGTCAGCTCGACGGCGGACCCGGCGCCCTCCAGCATGAAGAACACGTCGTTCAGCCCGCTCTTGAGCGTGAGTTCACGGGTGGCGTCGCCGAGCTTGAACACCGCCGTCGAGTCACCGGAGCTGACGTAGCCGAAGTGCACCACGTACGGCCACTCCACCAGATAGCCGTCCATCGGGATGCGGGCGGTCCGGCCGCCCTCGGCCAGGTGCCCGCAGCCCTCCACGGTGCCGGGCGCGACCTTGCGTCCCTCGACCACGACCGGGCGGATCCGGCCGTTCTCGTCGAACGTCGACGGCTTCTCGCTCATCGTCACGAACGTCGGCCGGCGCTCCGCCGGACGGAAGAAGTGGGACTGGAGGTTGTCCGGCCAGAAGTACCCGGCCACGACCCGGTCCGGGACGATCGTGTCGAAGAAGACGGTGCCCGGCGGCGCGGCGGCCAGTTCGGCCTGCGTCGTGGCCAGGTAGTCCCGCCCGTGCTTGGTGCTCCAGTTGTCCCCGAACCGCGCGGTGCTCCACAGCGTGCCCACGCCGATGGTGGCCAGCAGCACGACCATCGAGACCAGGCCGACGGCGAAGGCGCCCGGCTCCCGCAGCACAGTCGGCAGCGGCCACGCGGAGACGTCGTCCTCGTCGTTGTCCTTCATCCCGAGCAGCGCCACCCCGACGCAGATCGCGGCCACCAGCACCACGTCCGCGACGTACCGGGGGACGACGCCGACGAGCGGCCCGAGCGGTCCGCCGAGCCGGGTCACCGCGAACAGCGCCGCGACCAGGCCGAGGTAGCAGGCGAGCAGCAGCCAGGCCCGCCCGGCGGACGGCCGCCGCCGCACGGTGACCACGATCAGCGCCGCGAGCACCGCCCAGGACAGCCACTTCGCGATGTCGTACGGGTCGGACAGCGGCGGCCCGTCACCGGCGTACGTCCAGCGCCACGGCCCGCCGAGCAGGCCCGGCACCACCGTGTCGCCGATCAGGTCGCTGAGGAAGGAGAAGACCTGCCCGGGGGACGTGGCCTCGTCCAGCACCCGGGCCGGGCGGGTCAGGTAGTACGCCAGGTACGCCCCGGACAGCACGGTGAGCATCAGCCACGCCGGCCAGAACCGCACGACGGTGGTCACCAGGCTGCGCCACGCCCGGCCCTTGGTGAACAGGAACGCGGTCAGCAGGAACAGCAGCGGCACGATCAGCAGCGCCTTGGTGTCGAAGAGCAGGCCGAACACCAGCCAGCACGCGACCAGGACGAGGTGCCGCCTGCGGCCGGTGCGCGCGTACCGGACCTGGGCCGCCACCGCGAGGACCAGGGCGAGCTGCGGCGGCAGCACCAGCAGCCCGACCAGCCACAGCGACGACACCTCGAGCGTCAGCGGGCTGAACAGGAACAGGCTCAGCGGGACGAGCAGCCCCCAGCCGGGCCGGAGCAGGTCACGGAGCAGCCGGTAGAGGGCGATCCCCACCGCCGCCTGCCCGGCCGCCAGCAGCAGGATCCACGGCCAGCCGGCGAAACCGGCCACCCGGACCATCACCCAGGCGACCGCCAGCCCGGCCGGCATGAGGTGGTTGTTGAACGTGCCCAGGAGGTAGTCCGGGTCCAGCCGGGTGTCGAGCACCTGCGCGGCGATGACGAACTCGTCCTGCGAGAACCAGCCACGGGCGGCCAGCCCGGCGCGCGACACGACGGACACGATGATGAGGGCGATCGCGACCGCGCGGACGCGGTCTGCGCGTATCCAGCGACCGAGCGGTCCGGGTCCGTCGTCCTCCGCGCCGACGGCTGCCGGATGCGTCTCGGCCGCTGCTTGTGGCATTGACATGGTCGGCAGCCTGCCACACGCTTACACGCCGTGGGGACGGCCGTTCTCCTGATAACGCCCCGCAGCGCCCCCAGGTCGCCGCTGCGCGTCCGGTCCGGATAACGTCGCGCGACACGCGTCATGTTGCAGGTGCGCGTACGGCCGGCGAGACAGGAGCCGAAAATGCGTGCGGACGGGACGACAACGTCGCCGGCGGGCACGGACACCCCCGCCCGGGAGACCGGCCGTGCCCGGCAGACGGCGCGGCGGTTCCGGCACCTGACCATCTGCCTCGCGCTCACCGCCCTCGCCTTCCAGCAGGCCCCCGGGCAGGTCGTCCCGGACACCAAGGTCGACCTGAACGTCAATCCGGCCGGGTGGCTGCTGCGCTCGCTGCACCTGTGGGATCCCACCGGCACGTTCGGCCAGCTCCAGAACCAGGCGTACGGATATCTCTGGCCGATGGGCCCGTTCTTCCTGCTCGGGACGGAACTGGGCATCGCGCCGTGGGTCGTCCAGCGGTTGTGGTGGGCGCTGCTGTTCTGCGTCGCGTACCTCGGTGTGGTGCGGCTGGCGGGCCGGCTCGGCATCGGCAGCCCCGCCGGGCGGATGATCGCCGGGGTCGCGTTCGCGCTGTCCCCGCGCATCCTGACCCAGCTCGGCTGGTCGTCGGTGGAGTCCTGGCCCAGCGCCGTCGCGCCGTGGGTGCTCATCCCGCTCGTGGGACTCGCCCGGGGCGCCCGGCTGCGCCGCGCGGTCGCCGGGTCGGCGATCGCCGTCGCCTGCGCGGGCGGTGTCAACGCCACCGCCGTCGCCGCCGTGGTGCCGCTCGCCCTGCTCTGGCTCGCCACGCTCCGGCCCCTGCGCCGCCGCGTCACCGCCCTCGCGGCCTGGTGCGGCGCGGTCGCCCTGGCCACCGCGTGGTGGCTGATCCCGCTGCTGGTCCTCGGCCGGTACAGTCCGCCCTTCCTGGACTACATCGAGACCGCCCGCAACACCACGAGCGTCACCGACGCGGTGACGACGCTGCGCGGCACCTCCTACTGGGTCGCGTACCTGGCCTCCCCGTTCGGCGCGACCATCCCGGCCGGCGCGCGGCTGGCCAACGACACGCTGCTCGTGGTGGCCACCCTGGCGGTCGCCGCGCTCGGGGTGCTCGGCCTGTCCCGGCGGGGAATGCCGCACCGCAGATTCCTCATCACCGGCCTGCTGCTCGGCGTCGCGCTCGTCGGGCTCGGGCACACCGGCGACCTGCCGAACATCCTCGCCGGGCCGCAGCAGCAGTTCCTCGACGGCGTCGGCGCCCCGCTGCGCAACGTGCACAAGTTCGACGTGCTGCTCCGCCTGCCGCTGGCGCTCGGCCTGGCGCACCTGGTCAGCCTCGCCGTACGCGCCGCCCGGACCGCGCCCGAGCAGCGTCGCGGCCGCGCCACCGCCCGGGCCTGGCTCACCGCCGGCACGGCCATGGTCGCGGTCGCGGGCGTCGCCTCACCGGCGCTCGCCGGTGGCCTCGCCACCCCGGGGGCGGTGAAGGACGTGCCCGGCTACTGGCACGAGGCCACCGACTGGCTGGACGCGAACACCGGACGCGGACGCGTGCTCGTCGTCCCCGGCGCGCGCTTCCCCGCGTACGACTGGGGCAGCACGACCGACGAGATCGCGCAGCCGCTGCTGGACAGCCGGTGGGCGGTCCGCAACGCGATCCCGTTCACCCCGCCCACCACGATCCGGCTGCTGGACGCGATCGAGTCGACGCTCGCCACCGGCGCCGGGTCGACCGGCCTGGCCGACCTGCTCGCCCGCTCCGGGATCAGCCACGTCCTGTTCCGCGCCGACCTCGACCACGGCCGCTCGGACACCGCCCGCCCGGCGGTCGTCCGGCAGGCGCTGGAACGCTCACCCGGGCTGACCCGCGTCGTGTCCTTCGGCCCGGTACGCGGCGGCTCCGACTCCCCGGACGAGTTCCGCGACCAGGGCCTGGACGTGCCCGGACGGGCACTCGAGGTGTACCGGGTGGACCGGGCCGTCCAGCCGGTGGTCGCGTACGACCGCGACGACGTGACCACTGTCGTCGGCGGTCCCGAGTCGCTGCTCGACCTGGCCGCCTCGGGCCAGCTGAGTGCCGCGCCCACGGTCCTGGCCGGCGACGCGAAGGCCGGCGGGAGCACCGGGCCGGTCGTGATGACCGACGGGCTGCGCCGACGAGACGTCTCGTTCGGCCGGCTGCGCGACAACTCCTCCCAGACGCTCACCGCCGACGACACCTTCGCGGTGTCCGCGCCCGCGCACGACTACCTGCCCGACTGGGGACCGGAGTGGTCGACTGTCGCCCGCTTCGAGGGCATCAGCGCGATCCGCGCCTCGACCGCCCGCTCCCAGATCGACGCCACCGGCGGCGCCCGGCCGGAATACCAGCCGTACGCGGCGATGGACGGCAACACCGCCACGTCCTGGCGCTCGGCGCCGCACTCGCGCAGCGACAGGCAGTGGATCGAGGTGAGCCTGGCGAACCCGACCCGGGTCACCCGGGTGGAGGTGTGGTTCGACCTGAAGGCCGACGCCCTGCCCACCACAGTCACAGTGACCGCCGGGTACGAGAGCCGCACCGTCGAGCAGTTCGGTGACCACATGGTCTTCGAGCTGCCCGGCGTCCACGCCACCCGCAAGGTCGAGGTGTCCGTCGACGCCGCGTTCGACCTGCGCCCGTTCGGCGACAAGTCGGTGGGCATCACCGAGATCAGGATTCCCGGAGTCGAGACCGGCCGGACGCTCCAGTTGCCCGCCGCCCCCGCCACCGACCGGCCGGCCGGCGTCGTCGTGTCGGCGGCGCCGTCCACGCCCGCCTGCTTCACCGTCGACGGCCGCCCGCGCTGCTCCACCGACGCGATCCGCGGCTCGGAGGACGCCACCACCATCGACCGCACGTTCACGCTGCCGGTGGCCGGGACGTACGACGCGAAGCTGTGGGCGCGGCCGACCCCCGGCCCGGAGCTGAACGCCGCTCTGGACAAGCTGGTCGCCGACGCCCAGCCGTTGCGCCTCGCGCCGCAGGTCACCGCGTCCTCGACGGCAGTACCCGACCCGGCCGGCCGGCCCGGCGCGGTCCTCGACGGCGACCCGGCCACGAGCTGGTCACCGGCGTTGAACGACGAGGCGCCGATCCTGCGACTCACCTGGCTCGAACCGCAGGTCATCAGCCGGATCCGCTTCACCGTCGAGGACGGGACCGCGGCCACCCGGGTCGGCAGCGTACGGGTGGTCGGCGACGACGGGTTCCGCAGCAACCTGCTCACCAACGACGGCGTGCTCAGGCTCGACCCGCCGATGCGGACCGACTCGATCACCATCCAGTTCCTCGACAAGCCGTCCGCCACCAGCACCGACCCGTACGGTCTGCGGCTGCCCGAGAAGCTGCCCATCGCGGTCGGCGAGCTGACGGTGCTGCCCCTCGGGACCACAGTCGCACCCCGTCCGGAGACCCCGCTGAAGCTGGCCTGCGGCTCGGGCCCGACGCTTCAGGTGGGGGCGTCCCGGATCACCACCACGCTCACCGGCACGGTGCGCGACCTGCTGGAAATGCGCGAGATGCCGGTGACCGTCTGCGGCCGGAACACGCCCCGGCAGCTCGACCTGGGCAGCGGCGAGCACCGCGTCGTCACCACGGCGAGCACGCTCGCGACCGCGACCCGGGTCGCGCTGGCGCCGCGGAACGCCACGCCCGCCGCGGCGGCCACCGCCAGCGACATCGAGGTGGGTTCCTGGTCGGCCACCGAGCGGCGGGTACGGGTGTCCGAGCACCCCGTCGACCGGGTGCTCGCGGTACGGGAGAACACCAACACCGGCTGGCAGGCGACCATCGGCGGGAAGACGCTCACCCCGCTCGTGGTGGACGGCTGGCAGCAGGGCTGGATCCTTCCCGCCGGTGTCTCCGGGGACGTGGTGCTGCGCTTCACGCCCGACACCCCGTACCGGATGGGCCTGCTGCTCGGCGGCGTCCTGCTGGCGGCGGTGGTCCTGCTCGCGGTGCTGCCCGATCGCCGGCCGGCCGGGGATCGCGCGGTCGTTGTCGTGCCGGCGGCGCGGCGCCGGCTCACCCGCTCCCTGCCGCTGCTCGCAGTCGGCGCCGCCGCGCTCGTGCTGCACAGCGGCCTGCTCGGCGCCCTGCTGGTCGCGGCGGGCTTCATGCTCGCCGTACCCGGGCCGCGCCGCCTGCCCTGGACCGGCGACCCCCGGCGGGTCAGGAGGATCGCCCGGGCCGCCGAGACGTGGCTTCCCGGCGCGCTCGTGGCGCTGGCCGGATGGGTCTACCTGGAATCGGCCGACCAGCACACCGTCGCGCTGCCGCAACTCCTGACGGTCGCCGCCCTGGGCGCGCTCTGGCTCTCCACGACCGCCCGCCGACGGCCCGTACGCCGGATCAGGCCGGCCTCGGCGGCGGCCCCGGCCGTGCCGGCCCCCCGGGCGCCGAAGCCGGCCGGGCAGCCGACGCCCGTCCCCGCCCTCGCCGGGGCCGCCGCCGCTCCCGCCGCCCACATCGACCCGGGCGCGGATCCTGATCCAGCGCCGGACCTCGACGCCGAGCCGGAGCCGGACCGGGATGCGGATCCGGACGGTCCTGCCGAGCCCGACTCGGACGGGCGGCCGGGGCCGGACGGCGGCCCGGTGTCCCGCGTCTCGGAGATCACGTGAGCGAGGGCCGGCCGGAGGCGGCGGACGGCCGGAGGACCGGGCTGGGGGCGGCGGGCGTCGCCGTCACGCTCGCCGGTGTCCTGGTCAACGGCCTGGCCTACCTGGTGCCGGTGCTCGCCGCCCGGAAGCTCGACGCGGACGACCTCGGTGCGCTCGCCACCGCCCTCGGCCTGGTGGCCATCGCCGGTGTGCCGGGGCTCGGCCTGCAACTGGCAGTCGCCGTGCACCACGCCCGGCACGGCCCGTCCGACACCCGGCGGCTCACCGTACTGACCGCCGCCCTGTGCGCGGGGGTGCTGCTGGTGGCGACGCCGGTGCTGGTCGCCGCACTGGACCTGCCGGCGGTGGTACCGGCGCTGCTGGCGGTCACCACGGCCTCGGTGGTGCTCTCGTCGCGCTCGCTCGGCGAGTTGCAGGGCGGCCAGCGCTTCCTGCGGCTCGCCACCGCGATGGCGCTGCTGGCCGCCGCCCGCTACGGCGGGGTGATCGTGGGGCTGCTGCTCGGCGCGGGCCTGACCGGCTCGCTCGCGATCGGGGCGCTCACCGCCGCGGCGGCGCCCCCGGCACTGGCCTGGCTCACCGGTACGCCCCGGCGTCCCTCGGCCGCCCCGCGCCTGACCGTCGCCCAGGTGACCGCCGGATGCGGCGCGACGCTGGCGATGCTCGTCGTCTCCTACGCCGACCTGCTCCTGGCCCGGCAACTGCTGCCACCGTCGGGCTCCGGGGCGTACTCGGTGGGGACGGTCCTGACCAAGGGCGCGCTCTGGGCACCGCAGGTCGCCGCCGTCCTGGCCCTGCCGCGCCTGGCTCGCGGGGACCGCCGCAGCCGCACCGTCGCGCTCGCGGTGACGGGTGCCTGCGGTCTGGTCCTGGTGGGCGCGTCGGCCGTCGCCGGCGGGCTGGCCTTCCGGCTCGTCGGCGGACCCGACTACACAGCGCTCGGCCGGTACGCGCCGCTGTTCGCCGCCGTCGGCGCGCTCTACGCGGTGACGTTCGTGCTGCTCAACGATCGTCTCGCCGGGGGCGTCAGATGGGCCGCGGCACCGCTGTGGCTGGGCACCGCGACGCTGGTGACGGTCGCCGCGACCGTGCGCCCGCGTACCGTCGGCGGTCTGGTCGTCGCGGCTCTCGCCACGGCCGCCGTCACGACACTGCTGATGGCCGTGCCGGGCCGTCGGCGGCCAGCCAGTCACTCAGCAGCAGGTGATCGATCGAGTCCACCCGGCCCAGCGGCCGACCGGACGCGATCCGCTCCCGCAGCTCCGCCCGGGTGAACCAGCGCGCCTCCAGCAGCTCCACGCCGTCGACGCGGACCTGCTCGGAGGTGGCGACGGCCCGGAAACCCACCATCAGGCCGGCGGGGAACGGCCACGCCTGCGACCCCTGGTAGGTCACGTCGGTGACGGTCACCCCCGCCTCCTCCGCCAGCTCCCGGCGGACCGCGTCCTCCAGGCTCTCACCGACCTCGACGAAGCCGGCGAGCGTCGAATAGGCCCCCTCGGCCGCGCCCGCGTGCCGGGCCAGCAGGCAGCGTCCCGGCGCGCCGGGCGCCTCGACGAGCACGATGACGGCCGGCTCGATCCGGGGGAACAGCAGCCGCCCGCACTCCGCGCCGGCGCAGGTCCGGACGTGCCCGCCACCCCCGGCCACCGCCGCCGCGCCACACGCGCCGCAGTATCGCTGCTGCCGGTGCCACAGCAGCAACCCCCGGGCGTACGCCTGCACGGCCGCCCCGGCCGGGTCGAGCCGGCCGGCCAGCGCCCGCAGGTCGACAGCCCGCGTCGCGGCGGCCGCCTCCACGGCGGCCCGCTCGCCGAGCGCGGAGAGGTCGACGGCGAACACCGCGTCGTCGCCGTCGACTCCGAGGAAGACGGTCTCGCCCGCGGCGGCCCGGACGGCCGACGCACGCTCCCCGGTGAGCCGGACCGGCCCGTCCCCGTCGATGAGGCAGCGGTCCCGCCACAGCGGCAGCACCACGCTCGCCGGATCGGTCAGCCGCTCGGCCAGCCAGTCCGCGTCCGCGCGCCGCGCCGCGGCCCGGTCCAGCCGTCCGCCGCCGTACGCCGGCACCCGATCCTGTGTCCGCACCAGCTCACCGTGCCACGATCCCCACCGCGGCACGGCCCCGAAACGGGTGATCGGTGCGACACCGGCGGTCAACCGAAACGACCGCCGGACCGGACACTCCCGGCGGGCCCGAGCGTTGGTTACCGTAGGTGTCTCCCGCGGGGGAAGCGGTCCCCGCGCGTACTTCCGATCGAGGTTGCAGTGACGATGTACGGCGAGAAGATGCCGGCTGCCGACGACCGTCCCACCATCAAGGTGTCGGCGGTGAGCTGGCCCGGCGTCGAGATGGAGCCGGTCGCCACACCACCCGGAGGCGGCGCCAGGCCGACACGCTCGCGACGGGCCCGGCTGCTGCTGGCCGGCGGGATCGTCGCGGCCGTGCTCGCCGGCGGCGTCGGCCTGGGCGCCTACGCGTACGCCGGTGACGTGCCCCGCGGCACCACGGTGCTCGGCACCGAACTGGGTGGGCGGAGCCGCGCGGAGGCGGCCCAGGCGCTCCGCACCGAGCTGGAACGCCGGGCAGACAGGTTGAACGCCCCGCTCCCGGTCACAGTCGGTGAGAACAAGGCCGAGCTGAAGCCGTCCGACGTGGGGCTCGCCATCGACGTGGAGGCGACGGTGGCGGCGGCCGCCGAGGCCGAGGCGCACGCGGTGAGCCGGCTCGTCGGCTCCCGGGCGGTCGAGCCGGTGGTCACCGTCGACCAGGCCAAGCTGGGGGCGGCCCTGCGCAAGGTGATGGGCGCGCAGGGGCGTGAGATGACCATGCCGGCGATCATCTGGACCGAAACCACACCGAAGCCCGTCTACCCGAAGCCGGCGCTGACGATCGACGCCGACGGCGCCACCGCAGTGGTGAAGGCCGGCTGGCTGGCCGCCGAGCCGGTCACCGTGCCGCTCGTCGAGAAGTGGCCGGCCACCACCCGGGAGGAGGTGGACCGGCTCGTCGCCGAGCTGGCCCGGCCCGCGGTGGCCGCACCGGTCACGCTCAGCACCGACGGCGGTTCGATCACCATCCCGCCCGCCGCCATCGCCCGGTCGCTGCGCTTCTCCGCCGACGACGCCGGCACGCTCACCCCGAAGGTCGACGTCAAGCGGCTGCGTACCGCGCTCGGCGACCGGCTGACGAAGCTCGAGGTCGAGCCGCGGGACGCCGGGCTGACCATCAGCGGCGGCAAGCCGAAGGTGCTGCCCAGCAAGGCCGGGCGCCAGGTCGACGCCGCCGCGCTCGGCCCGGCCCTGCTCGCGGTGCTGCCGAAGACCGAGGGCCGTACGGTGACCGCCGAACTGAAGCCGGCCGCCCCCGAGCTGACCGAGGCGGAGCTGGCGAAGCTCGGCGTCAAGGAGCGGGTGTCGACGTTCACCACCCACTTCACCGGCGGCCTGTCGTCCCCGCGCAGCCAGAACATCGTCCGTGCGGCGAAGGACGTGGACGGCGCGCTGGTGAAGCCGGGCGAGACGTTCTCGCTCAACGGGCACACCGGCGAGCGCGGCTACGACCAGGGCTACAAGGACGCGCCGACGATCGTCGGCGGCAAGCTGGTGCCGGGCGTCGGCGGCGGCGTCTCCCAGTTCACCACCACACTGTTCAACGCCACCTACTACGCCGGGCTTGAAGACGTCGAGCACAAGCCGCACTCGTTCTACTTCAGCCGCTACCCGGCGGTGATCGAGTCGACCATCTACTGGCCGCAGCTCGACTTCAAGTTCCGCAACAACACGCCCCACGGCGTCCTGATCGACACGTCGTACACGTCCAGCTCGATCACCGTCTCGATCTGGAGCACCAAGATCTACGACAGCGTGAAGACCGAGTACGGCCCGCGCCGCGACATCACCCAGCCGAAGACGGTCTACCTGACGCCGGGACCGACCTGTATCGCCGCCGCCGGCGCCGTCGGGTTCGCCCAGGACGCGTACCGGGTCATCAAGAAGGACGGCAAGGTGTTCAAGCGGGAGAAGTTCAGCTGGCGCTACGACGCCGAGCCGCGCTTCATCTGCGCCCCGAAGCCGGGCGACGACTGATCCACCGGAACGACGAGAGGCCCCGCCGGACGTATCCGGCGGGGCCTCTCCCATGCTTCTCACGGCCGCGCCGCGGCCAGCCCTTCGCGTACGCCGCCGGCGTCCCGGTCGGTGCCGTAGACGGGCGTGTCCGGCTGCTGCCGCCAGCTCTCGTCCAGGGTGCCCGCGTCGACCGGGTCGAAGCCCAGCTCGTCCACCAGCCCCATGACGACCCGCTTGGCGTCCGCGTCGTCACCGGCCACCGGCAGCGCGATCCGGCCCGCCGTACCCGCCGGCTTGCCCTCGTCCATCAGGTGCGCGGCCTGGATGTTGTTGAAGACCTTCACCACCCGGGCGCCCTTGAGGTGATCAGCGGTCCAGCGGCTGGAGCTGAGGCTGCGGTCCAGCAGCTCGGGGATGTCGCCGTCGCGCTGGGGGTAGTAGTTGTTGGCGTCGACCACCAGCTTGCCGTCGAAGAGTGCCGCCGGGAGCTGCGGCACCGCCTTCAGCGGGATCGCGATGACCACCAGTTCGGCGTCCTGGACGGCGTCCTCCACCGACACCGCCCGGGCGCCGGTCTCGGCGGCGAGGTCGGTCAGGCTCTGTGGCCCGCGGGAGTTGGCCACCGCGACGTCGTGACCGAGTGAACGCAGACGACGGGCGAGGGTGCCCCCGATGTGCCCCGACCCGATGATTCCGATCTCCATGCCCACTCCTGTACCCCGTGCGGTCGGACCCGATCACGGTCCCGGCGTACGACACGTCACGTTTCGCGCCGCCGAGCCGGCGGGCGAGCGTGCGTCGACGGTCCCGGCTCGACGGTACGAGACCGAGGCGGCCCGTCGTGGTGTTTTCCGGGGGAGAAAACGATTCAGGGCCACCCCGTTGGGGGTGGCCCTGAATGAAAGATTGTCCGGCGGTGTCCTACTCTCCCACACCCTCCCGAGTGCAGTACCATCGGCGCTGGAGGGCTTAGCTTCCGGGTTCGGAATGTTGCCGGGCGTTTCCCCTCCGCCATGACCGCCGTAACTCTATGAACATGTCAAACAACCCGCAGGTTGCTGTTTGTTCAGAGTTGCACAGTGGACGCGTAGCAGCTTGGTAGTCAAGTCCTCGGCCTATTAGTACCGGTCAACTGAACCCGTTACCGGGCTTACATTTCCGGCCTATCAACCCAGTCGTCTAGCTGGGGGCCTTACCCCACAAATGTGGGTGGGATACCTCATCTTGAAGCGAGCTTCCCGCTTAGATGCTTTCAGCGGTTATCCCTTCCGAACGTAGCTAACCAGCCGTGCCCCTGGCGGGACAACTGGCACACCAGAGGTTCGTCCGTCCCGGTCCTCTCGTACTAGGGACAGCCCTTCTCAAGTATCCTACGCGCACGGCGGATAGGGACCGAACTGTCTCACGACGTTCTAAACCCAGCTCGCGTACCGCTTTAATGGGCGAACAGCCCAACCCTTGGGACCTGCTACAGCCCCAGGATGCGACGAGCCGACATCGAGGTGCCAAACCATCCCGTCGATATGGACTCTTGGGGAAGATCAGCCTGTTATCCCCGGGGTACCTTTTATCCGTTGAGCGACACCGCTTCCACATGCCAGTGCCGGATCACTAGTCCCGACTTTCGTCCCTGCTCGACCTGTCAGTCTCACAGTCAAGCTCCCTTGTGCACTTGCACTCAACACCTGATTGCCAACCAGGCTGAGGGAACCTTTGGGCGCCTCCGTTACCCTTTAGGAGGCAACCGCCCCAGTTAAACTACCCACCAGACACTGTCCCTGAACCGGATAACGGTCCGAAGTTAGATACCCGAATCAACCAGAGTGGTATTTCAAGATTGCCTCCACCCATACTGGCGTATGGACTTCACCGGCTCCCACCTATCCTACACAAGCTAATTCAGATACCAATGTCAAGCTATAGTAAAGGTCCCGGGGTCTTTCCGTCCTGCCGCGCGTAACGAGCATCTTTACTCGTAATGCAATTTCGCCGGGCCTGTGGTTGAGACAGTGGGGAAGTCGTTACGCCATTCGTGCAGGTCGGAACTTACCCGACAAGGAATTTCGCTACCTTAGGATGGTTATAGTTACCACCGCCGTTTACTGGCGCTTAAGTTCTCCGCTTCGCCCCGAAGAGCTAACAGGTCCCCTTAACGTTCCAGCACCGGGCAGGCGTCAGTCCATATACATCGAATTACTTCTTCGCATGGACCTGTGTTTTTAGTAAACAGTCGCTTCCCCCTGCTCTCTGCGGCCATACAACGCTCCACCCGCGCGGGGCTTCACGTCTCCGGCCCCCCTTCTCCCTAAGTTACGGGGGCAATTTGCCGAGTTCCTTAACCACAGTTCGCCCGATCGCCTCGGTATTCTCTACCTGACCACCTGTGTCGGTTTGGGGTACGGGCCGCTAAGAACTCGCTAGAGGCTTTTCTCGGCAGCATAGGATCACTGACTTCACCTGAATCGGCTCGGCATCACGTCTCAGCCTCATGGTGTGCGGATTTGCCTACACACCGGCCTACACGCTTACCCCGGCACAACCACCGGCCGGGATCAGCTACCTTCCTGCGTCACCCCATCGCTTGACTACTACCCGTCAGGTTCCCACGCTCACCGCCATAGGTCCGAAGACCGCCGGCAGCTCGGGTGGTTAGCACAACGAGGTTCGTCAGGGACGCTCTTTCGCGGGTACGGGAATATCAACCCGTTGTCCATCGACTACGCCTCTCGGCCTCGCCTTAGGTCCCGACTCACCCAGGGCGGATTAGCCTGGCCCTGGAACCCTTGGTCATCCGGCGGAAGGGTTTCTCACCCTTCTTTCGCTACTCATGCCTGCATTCTCACTCGTGCCGCGTCCACAACTGGGTCACCCCGCTGCTTCACCCCCGGCACGACGCTCCCCTACCCATCCACACACCTGCACCCGGCATCAAGGCCGAGCGAAGTCAATATGTGAATGCCACAGCTTCGGCGGTGTGCTTGAGCCCCGCTACATTGTCGGCGCGGAACCACTTGACCAGTGAGCTATTACGCACTCTTTAAAGGGTGGCTGCTTCTAAGCCAACCTCCTGGTTGTCTATGCGATCCCACATCCTTTTCCACTTAGCACACGCTTAGGGGCCTTAGCTGGTGATCTGGGCTGTTTCCCTCTCGACTACGAAGCTTATCCCCCGCAGTCTCACTGCCGCGCTCTCACTTACCGGCATTCGGAGTTTGGCTGATTTCGGTAAGCTTGTGGGCCCCCTAGACCATCCAGTGCTCTACCTCCGGCAAGAAACACGCGACGCTGCACCTAAATGCATTTCGGGGAGAACCAGCTATCACGGAGTTTGATTGGCCTTTCACCCCTAACCACAGGTCATCCCCCAACTTTTCAACGTTGGTGGGTTCGGCCCTCCACGCGGTCTTACCCGCGCTTCAGCCTGCCCATGGCTAGATCACTCCGCTTCGGGTCTAGAGCATGCGACTAAAAACGCCCTATTCAGACTCGCTTTCGCTACGGCTCCCCCACACGGGTTAACCTCGCCACATGCCACTAACTCGCAGGCTCATTCTTCAAAAGGCACGCCGTCACCCCGCAAGGCTCCGACGGATTGTAGGCGAACGGTTTCAGGTACTATTTCACTCCCCTCCCGGGGTACTTTTCACCATTCCCTCACGGTACTCGTCCGCTATCGGTCACCAGGAAGTATTTAGGCTTACCAGGTGGTCCTGGCAGATTCACGGCAGATTTCAGGGGTCCGCCGCTACTCGGGAACACCCACAGAAGACCAGCAGCTTTCACCTACCGGACTATCACCGTCTACGGTCAGCCATTCCAGACTGTTCGACTAGCCACTGACTTTGTAACTCCTCGAATGCGTGTCAGCACACTCAGCAGGGTCCCACAACCCCGACGACGCAACCCCTGACAGGTATCACACGCCGCCGGTTTAGCCTCAATCCGCTTTCGCTCGCCACTACTCACGGAATCACTATTTGTTTTCTCTTCCTACGGGTACTGAGATGTTTCACTTCCCCGCGTTCCCCCCACACACCCTATGTGTTCAGGTGCGGGTGACATCACATGACTGATGCCGGGTTTCCCCATTCGGACACCCTGGGATCACAGCTTGGTTGACAGCTCCCCCAGGCCTATCGCGGCCTCCCACGTCCTTCATCGGCTCCTGGTGCCAAGGCATCCACCGTTCGCCCTTGACAACTTGACCACAAAGATGCTCGCGTCCACTGTGCAATTCTCAACAAACAACCAACCCACAACCCACAGCCCCACACCTACAACCCACCAAGGATTACGGTTTGCGAGACCAGGCCGCGCCTGGCGCCCGACAGACTCTGCGGTCCGTCTCAAGGCTCTGAAAAAACAACCTCGGTTGTTCCTTCAGGACCCAACAGGGTGCTTACATCCCGCGCCAGCCGCACCAGAACCCCGTTCCCACCACCCGGAGGTGGCTGTACTAGGAAAAGTCCCGGCCGTTGCCGGCGCCTGACTTGCCAGTGTCTCCGCCATCTGAGCACCCCACCACCACGTTCGGGCGGTGCGGGCTCCATGCCACCTTTCGGTGGATGGTGCTCCTTAGAAAGGAGGTGATCCAGCCGCACCTTCCGGTACGGCTACCTTGTTACGACTTCGTCCCAATCGCCAGCCCCACCTTCGACGGCTCCCTCCACAAGGGTTGGGCCACCGGCTTCGGGTGTTGCCGACTTTCGTGACGTGACGGGCGGTGTGTACAAGGCCCGGGAACGTATTCACCGCAGCGTTGCTGATCTGCGATTACTAGCGACTCCGACTTCACGGGGTCGAGTTGCAGACCCCGATCCGAACTGAGACCGGCTTTTTGGGATTCGCTCCACCTCACGGTATCGCAGCCCATTGTACCGGCCATTGTAGCATGCGTGAAGCCCTGGACATAAGGGGCATGATGACTTGACGTCATCCCCACCTTCCTCCGAGTTGACCCCGGCAGTCTTCGATGAGTCCCCGCCATAACGCGCTGGCAACATCGAACGAGGGTTGCGCTCGTTGCGGGACTTAACCCAACATCTCACGACACGAGCTGACGACAGCCATGCACCACCTGTGACCGCCCCCGAAGGACCTGCCATCTCTGACAGTTTTGCGGCCATGTCAAACCCAGGTAAGGTTCTTCGCGTTGCATCGAATTAATCCGCATGCTCCGCCGCTTGTGCGGGCCCCCGTCAATTCCTTTGAGTTTTAGCCTTGCGGCCGTACTCCCCAGGCGGGGCGCTTAATGCGTTAGCTGCGGCACAGGGAACCGGAGAGGCCCCCCACACCTAGCGCCCAACGTTTACAGCGTGGACTACCAGGGTATCTAATCCTGTTCGCTCCCCACGCTTTCGCTCCTCAGCGTCAGTATCGGCCCAGAGACCCGCCTTCGCCACCGGTGTTCCTCCTGATATCTGCGCATTTCACCGCTACACCAGGAATTCCAGTCTCCCCTACCGAACTCTAGCCTGCCCGTATCGACTGCAGGCCCGCAGTTGAGCTGCGGGTTTTCACAGTCGACGCGACAAGCCGCCTACGAGCTCTTTACGCCCAATAAATCCGGACAACGCTCGCGCCCTACGTCTTACCGCGGCTGCTGGCACGTAGTTGGCCGGCGCTTCTTCTGCAGGTACCGTCACTTACGCTTCGTCCCTGCTGAAAGAGGTTTACAACCCGAAGGCCGTCATCCCTCACGCGGCGTCGCTGCATCAGGCTTCCGCCCATTGTGCAATATTCCCCACTGCTGCCTCCCGTAGGAGTCTGGGCCGTGTCTCAGTCCCAGTGTGGCCGGTCGCCCTCTCAGGCCGGCTACCCGTCGTCGCCTTGGTAGGCCATCACCCCACCAACAAGCTGATAGGCCGCGAGCCCATCCCAAGCCGAAAAACTTTCCACCACCGACCATGCGGTCAGCGGTCCTATTCGGTATTAGCCCCGGTTTCCCGGGGTTATCCCAAAGCCTGGGGCAGGTTGCTCACGTGTTACTCACCCGTTCGCCGCTCGAGTACCCCGAAGGGCCTTTCCGCTCGACTTGCATGTGTTAAGCACGCCGCCAGCGTTCGTCCTGAGCCAGGATCAAACTCTCCAACAAAAACTTGTCGAACAGCATCCTGGCAACAAAAGTGTTGCCAAAGGAATCCCAACCAGCCAAACCCTAAGGCCCGACCAGTCCGGGGTATAAAACAATTGGCACTGGCTTTACAAGCACCCTGTTGAGTTCTCAAAGAACAACCACACACCAACCACAAGCCCCACAACCGTGGAACCCCGATCAGGGCATTTCGTTCGCCCGCCGCTCTCGCGCCGGGCACTTTTACTACGTTACCTCACCGTCTCTGCCGTGTCAAACCGTGTGTCCCGGTCTGTCACGCTTCGTACGGGTTGGCGCCGCTGAGCACGCGCAGCAGTCAACCGCTGCGCCTGATCATCGGATTTGGCAGGCCGGCCGCTGCGGTTTCCCGCGAGCTCGCCCGGTGCCCTGCCGGTCGACAACCTTACCCGGTCGGTTCCGCTCCGCCAAATCCGCCCTGCGGCGTTTCGGTGAGCCTCGCCCGGACCGCGTCCTCGCAAGACTTAAAGCCTTGGTCGGACCCGGCGCCAGCCCTGTTCGGCGCTCCCGGGCTTTCGTCCCGTTTGCCCCGTTCCGCGCTGGCAGAGAGAAAGTTACGCGTCCCCAGGTTTGATCGTCAAATCGGGGGGTAGCGGCGCGCGTCACACCGCGCCCCGCTCTCGTCGATCAAGGAGTTCGCGTCCCCATTCGAGCCCTCCGAGGACACAAACTCCTTGATCACCGGGGCGGGGAGGGGTGGGAGGGCGGGGAGGGCGGGGAGGGGTGGCGGCGGGAGGCGCGCCACGCCCTGATGCCCAGGGCTCCTACCGTCGTGCCGATGGCCAGGGACGCGGCGATCAGCAGGGCGTGTACCCAGAGGAAGCCGGTCGGGCTGCCCTCGCCGACGGCGCCGGCCGACCAGGCGCGCTCGTCGTTCCAGATGGCGACCGCGAACCTCGGCCAGATCGCCCACGTCCAGACGCCGACGGCGACCAGGAACAGCGACCAACCACGTGACAGGACCATGGTCGGCCAGTATGCCAGCGCGCCATCTGCCCAGGTCACGCCCGCGTCCGGCGCAGCACGCGTTTCCGTTCCCGCCGCCGGGGCACTGTTCTGTCGAGCCGATTCGACGGAGGTGCCACCGATGCAGCCGTTCAACCCGTGGACCTGGCGGGATCCGTCCGCCCTGGCCGGTGGGTTCGACCAGACCCGGCCGGGAGACGTACCGCAGCAGCGCACCGGTGACGCGGACGACGGCCCGGACGCCCCCGGCCCGGGTACGCCGGTCGACCTCACCGGCTACCGGGTGGAGGCGTCGGACGGGCGGATCGGCTCCATCGACGAGGCGAGCGAGGACGCCGACGCGCGGTACCTGGTGGTGGACACCGGTCCGTGGATCTTCGGCAGGAAGGTGCTGCTGCCGGCCGGCACTGTGGCGCAGGTCGACCACCTGGACCGCGTCGTGCACGTGGACCGCACCCGCGATCAGGTGAAGGAGTCGCCCGCGTTCGACCCCGACCACTTCGCGCACCCCGAGTACCGGGAGCAGGTCGGCAGCTACTACACCGAGAGCTATCGACAGCAGTAAGCGCAGCAGGAGGCAGCGGCGCAGGCCGGTGAGCGATACCGTGTCAGTCATGGTCCGGCCGCGCAGCTGCCTCCCGGAGACCCGTGGCGGTCTCCCGGGCCACGCTGTCGACGACCGGGAGCAGATCCTCGACGTACTGCGTGCCGGCGGACTTCGGTTCCGCGCCGGCGGGCGATGGCGGCGCTCGTTCTGACGAGCCCGCTCCACCGACCTGGGCGACCGGGTCGCGTATCCCCGCCAGCGAACGGCACGAAAGGCGTACGACCATGTCCTCTGCACGCATGCTCACCGGCGACCGCCCGACCGGGCGACTGCACCTCGGCCACTACGTGGGCAGCATCGCCAACCGGGTGCGGCTGCACCAGCGCTACGAGAGCTTCTTCATCATCGCCGACCTGCACATGCTCACCACGCGCAACAGCCGCGCGGACATCGAGCAGGTCGCCCGCAACGCCCGCGAGATGGTCACCGACATCCTCGCCGCCGGCGTGGAGCCGGAACGGGCGACGTTCTACCTCCAGTCCGCGATCACCGAGGTCGGTGACCTGAACACGCTGTTCCAGAACCTCGTCACGGTGCCCCGGCTCGAACGGGTGCCGTCGCTGAAGGAGATGACCCGGGACGCCGGCAAGGACGAGATGCCGTACGGCCTGCTCGGTTATCCGGTCCTCCAGGCCGCCGACATCCTCTGCGTGAAGGGGCAGGTCGTGCCGGTCGGGAAGGACAACGCCGCGCACGTCGAGGTGACCCGGGAGATCGCCCGGCGGTTCAACCACCTCTACGGCGAGGTCTTCCCGGTCCCCGACATGATCATGTCGGAGACGCCCACGCTGGTCGGCACCGACGGCGCCGGGAAGATGAGCAAGAGCAAGGGGAACGCGATCGCGCTCTCCGACGACGCGGCGACGGTGCGCCGCAAGGTGATGGGGATGTTCACCGACCCGAACCGGGTCCGCGCCGACGTGCCCGGCACGGTCGAGGGGAACCCGGTCTTCGAGTACCACGACATCTTCAACCCGGACCGGGCTCAGGTGGCGGAGTTCAAGACGCGCTACCGGGCCGGCCGGGTCGGTGACGTGGAGGTCAAGGAGGCGCTGGCAACGGCGCTCAACCGGTTCCTGGACCCGATCCGGGAACGACGGGCCCGCTTCGAGGCTCAGCCCGGCCTGGTCGACGAGCTGATCGTCACCGGCACCGAGCGGACCCGCGAGCAGGTGCGCCGCACGCTCGTCGAGGTCCGCCGGGCAATGGGCCTGAGCAGCGCGTACACCCAGGTGCGGCGCCGGGCCGAGCGCTACCGCAAGGCCGTCGCCACGTCGGCCTGACCAGGAGCCGGTCCGGGGTACGCGCTTGCGCCGACCCCGGACCGGCCGGTTACGCTGCCGGCATGGCCTGCTCGCACGCGTACCCGGTGACGGCCTCCGACGTCCGGCTCGGCGCGCTGCGACGCCGGCGGTCCCGCGACCGCCTGCGCTGAGCCTTCCCCTCCTGCGACCGGCGGATCGAGCCGCCGGTCGTCATCGATCGTCCTCGCTCCGCCGTCGCGTTCCCATCCGGTGATCCGCGCGGCGGATCCACAGCGAGATCGGCGTACTCATGGATCTTGAAAGGTTGCTCAGCGACCGGCTGGCGCCGGCGTTCGCGGCGGTGGCCGGCGGGCCGGTGGACCCGGTCGTGCGGCGCTCCCAGCACGCGGACTTCCAGTCCGACGCGGCGCTGGGGCTGGCCCGCCGGCTCGGCCGCCCGCCGCGGGAGATCGCCGCGGAGGTACGGGAGCGCGCCGCGCTCGGCGACCTCTGCGCGTCGGTCGAGGTGTCCGGTCCGGGTTTCCTGAACCTGACGGTGGCCGGGCACGCGCTCGGCGGGCTGGTGTCCGCGATGGCCGCCGACCCGCGGCTCGGCGTGCCGGTGGCGGCCGAGCCGGAGACGGTGGTGGTCGACTACTCGGGGCCGAACGTGGCGAAGGAGATGCACGTCGGGCACCTGCGTTCGACCGTGATCGGGGACGCGGCGGCCCGGACGCTGGAGTGGCTCGGTCATCGGGTGTCGCGCGCCAACCACCTCGGCGACTGGGGCACTCCGTTCGGCATGCTGATCGAGCACCTGCTCGATCTGGGCGAGGCCGGGGCGGCGCAGGAGCTGTCAATGGGTGACCTGGACGGGTTCTACAAGGCGGCGCGGGCGAAGTTCGACGACGACGAGGCGTTCCGGGAGCGGTCGCGGCAGCGGGTGGTGGCGCTGCAGGGTGGCGACCCGGCGACGTTGCGGCTGTGGCGGCTGCTGGTGACGCAGTCCGAGAGCTACTTCCTGACCGTGTACGGCCTGCTCGACGTGACGCTGACCGGCATCGACTTCCGGGGCGAGAGCAGCTACCACGACCAGCTCGCGCCGACCGTCGAGGAGCTGGACCGGCTCGGACTGCTGCGGCGCAGCGACGGCGCCGACTGCGTGTTCCCGCCCGGCTCCGTGGGCCGTGACGGCGAGCCGTTGCCGCTGATCGTGCGCAAGTCCGACGGCGGGTACGGCTACCCGGCCACCGATCTGGCCGCGCTGCGGCACCGGACCGGCGCGCTCGGCGCGACCCGGCTGCTCTACGTGGTCGGGCTGCCGCAGCGGCGGCACTTCGAGATGGTGTTCGCGGTCGCCACACAGGCCGGCTGGCTGGCCGCGCCGGTGCGGGCCGAGCACGTCGGGTTCGGCTCGATCCTCGGCCCGGACGGGCGGATGCTGCGCAGCCGGGCCGGCGGGTCGGTGAAGCTGGTCGGGCTGCTCACCGAGGCGGTGGAGCGGGCCACCGCGCTGGCCCGGGAACGCAGTCCGGAGCTGAGCGAGGCGGAGGCCGCCGAGGTGGGACACGCGGTGGGCGTCGGCGCGATCAAGTACGCGGACCTGTCCGGGGACCGGCACAAGGACTACGTGCTGGACTGGGAACGGATGCTGTCGCTGGACGGCAACACCGCGCCGTACCTCCAGTACGCGTACTCCCGGGTGCGGTCGATCTTTCGGCGGGCCGGGGCGGCGGCACACCCGGACGCGGACGTCTCGCTCACCGATCCGGCCGAGCGGGCGCTCGCGATGGAACTGGTCGGCTTCGCCGCGGTGGTCGAGGAGGTGGCGGGCAGCCTGGAGTTCCACCGGCTGACCGCGTACCTGCACCGGCTGGCGGTCGCGTTCAGCGCGTTCTACGAGCGCTGCCCGGTGCTGCGGGCCGAGGGGCCGATCCGGGAGAGCCGGCTCGTGTTGTGCGAGCTGACCGGGCGGGTGCTGCGGCAGGGCCTGGACCTGCTCGGCATCCGTACCCCGGAACGGCTGTGAGGCCGAGGGGTCACCGGAGACCCGTGCGGCGGCTAGCGTGACGCATCGATCGAACGCAAGGGAGGCGACCATGGCGGATCGGCGCGCGGTACTCGCTCCGGGACGGGGCTACGACACCCGGGGCCCGCTCTTCGTCTACATCGGTGAGGCGTTGCGCCAGCTCGGCTTCGACGTGCACGAGGTGACCTGGCGGTCGCTCGGGGATCTGCGGCTGGACAGCGCGCCGGAGTGGGTCGCCGAGCAACTGGATCCGGTCCTCGACGCGGGGGTGGATCTGCTCGTGGGCAAGTCGCTCGGCAGTTTCGCCGCGCCGCTCGCCGCCGACCGGGGCATCCCGGCGGTCTGGCTGACGCCGCTGCTGACCGACCCCGCGGTACGGGAGCCGCTGGGCCGGGCCACCGCGCCGTTCCTGCTGGCCGGCGGCACCGCCGACCGGGTCTGGGACGGTGCGGTGGCGCGCCGGCTCACCCCGTATGTGGTGGAGGTCGCCGACGCCGACCACTCGATGATGGTGCCCGGCCCGCTGGCGCGCTCGGCCGAGGCGCTCGGGCGGGTCTGCACGGCGGTGGAGGAGTTCGTCGCCGACCGGTGACGGTCAGCGGCGGCGTCGCCGCGCCCACACCCCCGCCGCCACCGCCGCGACGATCGGCAGGAGGCAGCAGAGCGCCAGGACGGACAGGTGCCACGGCTTGATCGCTCCCATGGCCCGAACGGTAGGCGCCGCTGTCCACAGCCCGCTACGCGGTGGCTCGGGTGGCCTTGCCGTCCAGCCACAGCGTGTCGCTGTCGTCGCGGTGGGAGCCGGTGGAGCCGACGTGCTTGGCGCTGATCTTCGGCCCGTTCTTGATCACGTGGACCAGGGCCATCGCGTGTCCCCGGCCGAGGCCGTACTCGTCCTTGAGCCAGCCCACGATCACGCCGGCCTTGACGTCGGCGGCGTCGTAGCCGCGCTCCTTGGCCTGGTCGACCAGGACGCGCGGGGTCTTGCCGGTCTTGTCCTCGATCGCGTCGAGGTACGCCTGGAAGGACATCTGCCCAACCCTTCGTCCGGGAGGTGGTGACGACCTCCACCCTCCCGGGCGGGGCGGTTCCGATCAACGACGAACCGGGCCACCATCGTTGCCTCGGGGGCAACGATCGCCGCCGGGCGAGACGCCGGAGAGCCCGGCCCGCGTGGTCGCGGGCCGGGCTCTCCAGATCTCGGGGTACGTGCTCAGCGCTGGAGGGTGAGCAGTCCGGGTCGGTAGGGCAGGAGGCCGTAGTCGCCGCCGGAGTTGGGGGAGCGGCCCTGGTAGAGCAGTTGGAGGTTGCAGGGGTCGACGGTGAAGGTCTGGTCGGCGGTGGTGCGGATCAGTTCGCCGTGGCTGATGTCGTTGGTCCAGGTGGCGCCGCTGTTGGCCTTGCCGGCGAACGGGTTGGACTCGGTGGCGGCCTGGGGGGTCCAGGAGCCGTTCAGGCTGGTGGCGGTGAAGGACCGGAAGTAGCGGCCCTGGGAGCCGATCGCCTCGACGATCATCAGGTAGCGGGTCTGGCCTTGCAGTTTGTAGACCTGCACGGCTTCGAACAGGTTGTTCGTGGTGTCGGACATGATGGTGGTGTAGGTGGAGCCGAAGCTGCCGGGGAAGTTCCCGATCGGCATGCTGGAGCGGTAGATCTTGCCGTTGTCACCGGCGAAGAACAGGTACATGTTCTGGTCGTCGGCGATCAGCGTCTGGTCGATCGGGCCGGTACCGGAACCGGAGATGCTGCCGGTGAACAGCGGCTGCGCCGACGACCAGCCGTTCGGGTTCGTCGGGTTCGTCGAGGTCCGGTAGGAGAACGCGGTCGGTCCCCACTGGTAGGCCAGGACCCAGATGTTGCGCGGCGCGAAGTAGAACAACGTCGGCGCCACCGTGCCGGAGGACATCGCGTTCTGCGACGCCGTGGCCATCTGCGACCAGTTGGAGAACAGGCCGAAGTTCATCGACCCCCACGACGTCCCGGTGTCGTGCGTGGTGGCGTAGACCAGGTGCTGCCCGTTGTACGGGACCACGGTGAAGTCCTTCAACGACACCCACCCCGACCGCGGCTGCGCCAGCACACCCGTCGACGACCACCGGTACGACGACGGCAGGTTGCACGTACCACCCGGCGGCGGCGTCGTCGGAGGCGGCGTGGTGGGGTTGCCGCCGCCGTCGACGCGGACGAGCTGCCACTGCTGGTTGGCGCCGTTCCAGTCGTCGTACTGGACGATGTTCCCGCCGTCGGCGGTCGAGGCGCCCTGCACCTCCACCACCTTGTTGCTGTTGCGGTTGATCAGGCGGACGTAGCCGCTGTCGGAGTCGGCCAGCCGGAACTGCTGGTTGGTCCCGTTGAGGTCGGACCACTGCACGATGCTTCCGCCGTTGGCGGTCGACCAGTTGTAGACGTCGAGCACCTTGCCGGACAGCCGTGACTTCAGCCGGTAGTAGCCGCCGCCGGAGTCGACGAACTGCCACTGCTGCTGGTTGCCGTTGTTGCGCGACCACTGCACGATCCGCGCGCCGTCGTTGGTGGCCAGGTTGTAGACGTCGAGCGCCTTGCCGCTGTTGCGGTTGACCAGGACGTACCAGGCGTTCGTGTCGACGCTCGCCGCGGCGGCGGGCGCGGACACGACCGCCACGGCACCGGCGCCGACGAGTACCGCTGCCGCGCCGGTGGCGACGACGCGCGGCAGCCAGCCGCGCCGTCGTGGCGGCGACACCGTCGATGGGGACCTACCGAAAGCGAACATGATCCTCCCTCAGATCAGACATGTTGTGAGCGCTAACAATCCGTCGAAGCGCACTGATCCCACACCCGGCCTGCCACGCGTCCATCCGCGCCCGCCCGGTGAGCCGTCCAAGCCGTCGCCCTGTGCCATCGACTGTGAGCGATAACACGCCGTTCGTCAAGTCGTAACAGTCGATGGACGGCGGGCGGGTGACGCCACGAGGCCATGTCAGCTTCTCGACCCAGCACTACCGCTGCCCCCGAGGCGGCCCGACAGTGCACACGGCTGGAGGGTGGTGGGGGAGTTGGGGCAGCCGGCGGACGAATCCGTCATGATCCGGGACTGGTTCAGCGTGCCGCGGGTGCCCGCCGAGGACCGGGCCGCGGTCTTTGGCGGACGCACCCAGGATCCACGGGTGGAGTTCGTCGCGCTGACGATCCGGTACTGGACGGACGCGCACGCCACGCGCTCGATGACCCGCGAACGGGTGCTGGCCGCGATGACCGGCCGCATCACCCCGGACAACGTCTGGGACCTGGTCTCGATGCTCGCGCGACTGCGGCTGGCCGAGGCGTTCTTCGACCTGGCCGCCTCCGACGTCGACTCCGACGGCGCGTTCCGCCGCTACCTGATCGATCTCGATCCCGCGCTGCTGGACGCGATGCGGCACTACGCGGCCTGGAACGGGATCGACCCGAAGTTGTTCCTGGACGGCTTCGCCGTCGGCGTCGGGGAGTCCGTCGCGACTGTGGTCGTCGACCTCGGCAAGCTCGTGCAGCTGATCGGCCGCCTCCAGCAGGAGCAGTTCACCACGCTCATCGTGCTCACAGTCGACCCGCGCGCCGGTGTCCAGCGCCTCGCCGACCAGGCCACTGTCGTACGCCAGGCGCTGGCCGGGATCGTCGCCGCGCTGGACCCGACAACCGTCCCCGAGCGGCTGCTGGCGCTGTGGCGCGGATGGGCGGCCCAGTTCGCCCGGCACCTGGACGACCTCGACCCGTTCGCCGCCGGCCGCCTGCTCGGCCGCGTCGCCGGCGACCTCTGTCAGGTGCTCACCGGCCTGGTGCAGCTCGCCCGGCTGCTCGGTGGCGTCGCGGTGCACGCCGCCGTACGGTACGTGCCGCTGCTGCTCGCGGGCGCCCGGGAGGCGCGCCTGATGACCACCCGGATGGCCGCGCTGCTGGTGGCGATCGGCCGGGCGGCGATCGTCGCCACGCCCCAGGTGGGCCTGGCGGTGCTGCGGACGCTCTTTCCCCCGAGGGTGCTCGACGCGCTGTTCCGGCAGGGCCGGGCGCTGCTGGTCGACGCCGAACTGACCCTGACCCTGTTCAACCAGGCGGCGCACGCCGAGGCGTTCGCGGGCGCCGGGGCGGGTACCCGGCTCGGCGCACTGGTGAGCCTCGACGGACGGCCGGTGCTGATGGCGAGCATGTCGGAGACGGTGTCGTCGGCCGGCCGGGCCGCGACCCGCGCCGAGCTGACCGAGGCGCTCGACGAGATCATCAAGCGGGTCGAGGACCTCCGCGAGCTGAAACCACCGAAGACACCCCGGGACATCCAGGCCGCCGCCGTCCGCGCCGCCATCGCCCGGCAACTGGAGCAGCGGCTGACCACGGCGTTCAACCGGGCGCTCCAGACCGCCGCGTACGAGGAGTTCCGCGCGTTGCGCAAGGCCGGGCAGGCGCAACCGTGGCGGCTCGGCCAGCAGGTGCACCGGCGGATGGCGGCCGAGGTCGCGCAGCTCGTCGGCCGGTCGCCGGGCCTGGAACCGTTCGCGGAGAAGTCGCTGGCGACAGTGGTCGAGGCGGTCCGCGCGGCCCACCCGGAGCTGGCGCCCGCGCTGCGCGGATCCGAGGCGGTGCTGCGCCGGACGGTCGCCCAGATGCTGCTCGGCCACCCGGACCGGGATCTGCTGCTGCGGCTCGTCGGGTTCACCGGCAACCCGGCCGCGACCGGGGCGGAGAAGGCGCTCGGCACCCACCTCGCCGAACGGTTCCGGTGGAAGGCGTCCACCACGGTCGGGGACCTCCGCTCCGACCTGCTGCTCGTCGACCCCGAGGCGGCCCGCGTCACGAACGTCGACTGGACGTCCTCGACGAAGCTGGAGCGCTTCGAGAAGACCTGGGGAACTGTCGCCGACGACCTCGGGGAGACGTTCGACGGTCGCTGGGAGGCGATCGCGGAGGCGTACCAGCGAGCCGCGAAGGGCGGTGTGCCGGCCGAGGTCGTCACCGGCCTCGAAGAGCTGACCGCGCACGCCGTACGCGAGACGGTCGTCCGCCAGGCCGCACTCAGCCAGTTGTTCCCCGGGTTCTTCGTCACCTCGCACGAGATGACGTACCGGGGGCTGCACGCCCTGTTCGAACTGCCGCTGTAGAGGAGCACCGATGGGCAGAGTCGTCGTCGCCGACGCCGATCCGGCGACGCTTGGTTTCAGCACCGCGCATTCCGACCGGTACGTCTACTCCAACTACTTCGTACCGGTCCGGCTCACCTTCGGCGGTGGCGAGACGCCCATCCTGCCGTTCTACGTCAAGCAGGCGCTGATCGAGGCGATCCGCTACGGCGGGCTCGACGGCGACCGGCTGCCGCACCTGCTCAAGGAACTCGGCCTCCACGACCTGTGGAAGGCCAACGAGATGGACGCCGCCACCGAGGCGCTGCCCGGCGCCGACTCGGGCATGTCGTACCGGGAGCCGCCGGCGCGACGCCAGACGCTCCTCGGCGACCAGCAGGCGGAGTTCCTCGCCGGCCTGCTCCAGTCCGACGTGGGCATCGCGTTCCTCGACCGCACCCGGATCCGGCCGGTGGGCTTCGCGCTCGGCGAGCACGTCTACGCGCTGGCGCTCGCCCCGGGCGAGGAGGCGGTGCTGGAGCAGCGCACCTACACCAAGCGCGAGCTGACCCTGGAGGAGCAGAACGAGTCGGAACAGCAGACCGACGTCGAGCTGACCAGCGCGCTCACCACCGAACTCCAGGAGGGCTTCGAACGGCAGAAGTCGCTCACCGACACCTGGGGGCTCAACGCGAGCCACACCGGCCAGTACACCAGCCCGACCGGCGTCTGGGGCACCTTCAACGCCAGCCACACGATCGGCTTCGCCACCAGCGTCACCGCGGCGAGCCAGGAGACGAGCCGCCGCGCGGTCAAGGACAGCCGGACCGCCACCTCGAAGGTCGCGGCGCGCTACCGCACCCAGCACAAGACCGACTTCAAGCTGGTCAGCGAGACCGGCACGGAGTCCTCCTCGAAGCGCACCGTCCGCAACCCGAACCGGGCCACGCCGACCACGCTGCACTACTTCAAGGTGCTGCAACGGCTGGAGCTGGCCCACGAGCGGTACGGGGCACGGGTCTGCTGGGCCCCCACGATCAAGGATCCGGCGTTCGCCTTCGCCCAGAAGATCACCGGCGGGCGGCAACGGATCCGCGACAACGCGGTCGCCGCGCTGCCCCCGATGCCGGTGAAGCCGGAGCGCCCGCCGCGTGGCGCGCCCGCCGTTGTGGAGACGCGCGTCGTGTACTCCCCCGTGGTCACGCTCGACAAGTGGGGATTCACCGGCGACATGAGCGCGGACTACGACGTCGACGTCGCCTTCGACGCCGGCTGGGAGTGGGACGGCGACATCGACACGATCCGGCAGAACCTCACGCTGATCACCCGCCGCCCGCCGGACGCGATCGCCGCCCGGGTGGTGGGCGTGCCGGTCGTCACCGAGGCGGACGGCCGGCCGGTGCTGCGCGTACGCGTGCACGTCGGCGCCCGGAGCTGGCTGGCCGGTCCGGGCGCCGACGTGCAGCTGGCCGCCGGGTTCCGGCGTACCCCGACGGTGGTGGACCAGACCGCCGACGACGCCGCGTACAACGCGCTCGTCGCGGGCTACCTGACCGATCTCCAGGAGTGGCAGGACCGGCGCGACGAGGCGCTGGCGGCGGCGGAGACGGCCGGGGACGAGTTCGAGGCGCGGTTGCGGGCCGGCTTCTCCCCGGTGAACGAGATGGTCTCGCAGATCGTGGAGGCGCACTTCCCGGCCAGCGTGCGGGACGAGGCGTGGGAGATCGACTTCTGGCACCGCGTCTTCGACTGGGAGCGCGCGTCGTTCGTGGCGTACCCCGGCTGGTGGTCCGGCGGCGACGCCCGCGCCCCGGAGCGCGACCCCGGCGACTTCGTCAACGCGAGCTGGGCGAAGCTCTACCTGCCGGTGCGGGCCGGCATGGAGCTGACCGCGCTGCGGTGGATCTTCGGCAAGGTGGTGGCGACCAGCCTGGCGCCGCAGGTGGAGCACGAGCTGACGGCGTTCGTCGACGAGCTGACGACGTACCGGACCGGCCACCTCGGCACCGGCGACGAGATGCCCGAGCTGACCACCGAGTGCCAGGACGTGCCGGAGCGGGTGTACTGCCTGGCGAAGTGGACCGAGTTGATGCCCACCGACGGCACCCATCTGGAGGTGGTGCAGGGGGCCACGACAGCGGCCGACGCGGTGACCGCCAAGGAGATCAGCGACGCGGAGGCGCTGCGGGCGGCGCTGCTCGACGGCGAGGTGCAGACCAACCGGCTCCGGACCAGGGCGTACGACCAGATGACCGAGCCGGCCGACGTCGGCGTCCACCTCGGCACGACCTCCGGGAGCGGCCCGGCCGTCTGAGCCGCTCGTCCACCCCGATCCCTCGCCTGACCAGGGGATCGGGGTGGCCGATTTCTGGCAGAGTCTGAACTTTCGATTCGTGGTCTAGATCGGCAAAAAGGCGCATAATTGATCCCTTACGGTCGCTCCCCCGGGCGACGACGACGCCGATCGGCGAACCGTCCAAAAAGAACCGTCTCCCCACCGGTGGGTCGATGGCGCTGGATCCCCAAAGCCACTAGGTTGACCGTCGCCGCTGTGCTCGGCCGGCGTATTCACGAACCTAAGGAACACTCATGACAACCGCACCCTTGCGCCAGGATGAGCCCCCGGTCTCGCTGGGCAGGGTCCGCGCGGAGCCGCTCGACCGGCTCTCCGCCGCGGACATCTCCCCCATCGTGCGCCGGGTGATGGCGGCTCACCTCGATCAGACCCGGATCCCGGCGGCGAAGTTCTCGTCGTTCATCTGATCCGCGATGGCCCCGGGGCCCGCCCGCGCGGCGCTCACCGAGTTCGTCCTCAAGGTGCACGCCAGGTGTGACCTGGCGTGCGACCACTGCTACGTCTACGAACACGCCGACCAGAGTTGGCGCCGGCGCCCGGTACGGATGACGCCGGAGGTGCTCCGGGCCGCGGCCGGGCGGATCGCCGAACACGCCGCGGCCCACGACCTGCCGGACGTCACCGTCATCCTGCACGGCGGGGAACCGTTGCTGCTCGGCGCCGAGCGGCTGGGCGAGGTGCTCGCCGGCCTCCGGCGTGTCATCGACCCGGTCACCCGGCTCCGGCTCGGCATGCAGACAAACGGCGTACTGCTCTCCGAGCGGCTCTGCGACCTGCTCGCCGAACACGACGTCGCGGTCGGCGTCTCGCTCGACGGCGACCGGGCCGCCAACGACCGGCACCGGCGCTTCCGGTCCGGAGCCGGCAGCTACGACCAGGTGCTGCGCGCGCTCGCCCTGCTGCGCCGCCCGGCGTACCGGCGGATCTACTCCGGCCTGCTGTGCACGGTGGACGTGCGCAACGACCCGATCGCGGTGTACGAGTCGCTGCTCGCCCAGGAACCTCCGCGGATCGACTTCCTGCTCCCGCACGCCACCTGGGACGACCCGCCGTGGCGGCCGGCCGGCGGCGGTACCGCGTACGCGGACTGGCTGCGCGCCGTGTACGACCGCTGGCGGGCGGACGGCCGGCCGGTCTCCGTCCGCCTCTTCGACTCGCTGCTGTCCACCGCCGCGGGCGGGCCCAGCGGCACCGAGTGGCTCGGTCTCGACCCGGTCGACCTGGCGGTGATCGAGACGGACGGCGAGTGGGAGCAGGCGGACTCGCTCAAGACCGCGTACGACGGTGCGCCGTCCACCGGCATGACCGTCTTCTCGCACGCGGCCGACGACGTGGCGGCCAGCCCGCTCCTGGCCCGCCGCCGCTCCGGCCGGGCCGGGCTCAGCGACGAGTGCCGGCGGTGCCCGGTGGTCGACCAGTGCGGCGGCGGACTCTTCGCCCACCGGTACGGCGCCGGGCACTTCGACCATCCGAGTGTCTACTGCGCCGATCTGAAAGAGCTGATCGTGCACGTGAACGAGAACCCACCAGCACCCGTCCGGCTCGACGCCGGCCTGCCCGACGACTTCATCGACCGCCTCGCGGCCCTGACCGGCGACCGGGTCGCCATCGGCCGCCTCGTGGAGGCACAGATCACCATCGTCCGCGCGCTGCTCGCCGAGGTGGCCGACCGACTGCCGGCCGGCGGGGCCGGAGCCGACGGCTGGGCCGCGCTGACCGCCCTGGACCGGAGCGCTCCCGAGTCCGTGGCCCGGATCGCGGCCCATCCGTACGTGCGGGCGTGGGCCGTCGACTGCCTCGCCGGCACCGGCACCGGCGCCCGGCAGGGACCGGACTACCTGACCGCGCTCGCCGCCGCCGCCGCGCTCGACGCCGGCACCCCGGTACGCCTGGACGTGCCGGTGCGATCCGGCCGCCTGCACCTGCCGACAGTGGGCACCGTCCTGCTGCCCGAGGTGGGCGACGGTGCCGCACGGGTCGAGACCGGCCCGGGTTCGCTGCGGGTGACCGCCGGAGACGTGACAGTGGCGATCCGCCCCGGGACGCCCGGGGACGCGCCGAGGTGGTGGCCGACCCGTGTGCTCGCCACACCGGACGTGAGCGTCCTGCTGGAGGACGGCGACCCGCACCGCGACTGCCACCGGCTGCCGGCCGGTGACCGGCTCGACGACGCCGGCGCCGCGCGCTGGGCCGAGACGTTCGCGGCGGCGTGGCAGGTGATCCGGGACGAGGTGCCGGGCCACGCCGAGGAGCTGCGCGCCGGGCTGCGGGCCGTGGTGCCGTTGCGGCGCAGCGGCGCGGGGGTCAGCGAGGCGTCGACCGCGCGGCAGGCGTTCGGCGGCGTCGCGGCCACGGAGACCGACGCCGGATCGCTCGCGGTGCTGCTCGTGCACGAGTTCCAGCACAGCAAGATGAACGCCCTGCTGGACATCTGCGACCTGGTCGACGGCACCCGGCCGATCGACATCACAGTGGGCTGGCGGCCCGATCCCCGGCCCGCGGAGGCCGTCCTGCACGGCATCTACGCGCACGCGGCGGTGGCCGGCATCTGGCGGATCCGGGCCGACCGCCAGGTCGACGGCGCGCAGGCGGTCTACCGGCGGTACCGCGACTGGACGGCCGAGGCGATCGGCGCGCTGCAACGGGCGGACGCGCTCACCCCGGCGGGCTCGCGGCTGGTCCGGCAGGTCGCCCGCTCGATGTCCGGGTGGCCGTCGTGACCACCGCCACCCGGACCGCGTACCGGGCCGGCACGCTCGCCGCCGACCTGCGCGCGCTCGGGCTCGGCCCCGGTGACGTGGTGCTCGTGCACTGTTCCCTGCGCACCCTCGGACCGGTCGACGGCGGCGCGGGCGCCCTGGCCGGGGCGCTGCGCACGGCCGTGGGTCCGGCCGGCACCGTCGTGGTCCCGGCGCAGACCCCGGACAACTCGGTGAGCAGCGCCGCGTACCGCGCCGCGACCGCCGGGCTGACCGACGAGGAACGCCTGGCGTACGAGGAACGGATGCCCGGCTTCGATTCGGCCGTCACACCGTCGTTCGGGGTCGGCGCGTTCGCCGAGCACGTACGCCGGCTGCCCGGCGCGGTCCGCAGCGGGCACCCGCAGACTTCGTTCAGCGCGTGGGGGCCCCGGGCGGAGGAGCTGATGCGCGTCCACGACCTGGACTCCCATCTCGGGGAGCGGTCCCCGCTGGCCGCCCTGGAGGCGGCCGGCGCGTGGACGCTGCTGCTCGGTGTCGGCTATGCGACATGCACCGCGCTGCACCTCGCCGAGTACCGGTTGCGCCGCCCGCCGCAGCGGCGCCCGTACCGCTGCTACGTGGTGCGCGACGGCCGCCGGGAACGGCTCGACTTCGAGGCGCCGCACCTCGACGCGGCCCTGTTCAGCGAGATCGGCGCGGAGCTGGACCGGGCGGCGTTCACCCGGCACGGGACGGTCGGCGACGCGCCGGCCCGGCTGCTGCCGATATCCGACGCGGTACGCGCCGCCGTGGCCTGGATGGACGCCCACATCGGACGGTCAGGGCCTGGTAACCCGGGCGCAACCTCTCTACCCTGATCGATAGGCGCCGTGTCGTGTCGACTGGGGAGCAACGCGTGATCATCAACGGTTGGGGGTCAGGCGCTCTTCCCGTGGAACGGTCGTGTCGCCGTGACCTCTGAGCGGCCCGCGCTGCCGGGCCCGCCCTATTTCTTCCTCAGCTACGTCCCTCCGCCGACGCACAACGACCGCACCCCGGGCGACCACTGGGTCCGCCGCTTCTACCACGACCTCAACCTGACGATCGACGGCCGGCCCGGCGACCGGTTACGCCGGCAGGGTTTCGCCGACTTCATGGTGCGGCCGCCGGACGACCGGACGGAACGAAAACGCACCGCACTGGCCGAGGCCGAGGTGTTCGTGCCGTTGTACTCGCCGGACTACCTCAACCGGGACGACTCGCGCCGGGAACGGGAGTGGTTCCGGCAACGGCTGATCCGGGCCGGCCGGCCGGCCGACGGCGACAACATCCTGCCGGTCCTGTGGATCCCGTCGCCCGCCGCGGTGCACGCGCCGGACCAGGCCCGGGCCGTGGCGATGGCCGCCGACGTGGACGCGTACGCCGCGAACGGCATGAGCGCGCTCTGCCGGCTCCAGAAGTTCCAGCACGCCTACAAGGAGGTGCTGGGCCGGCTCGCCCAGCACATCGTCGACACCGCCGAGCAGACGCCGCTGCAACCGGCCGAGCCGCCGACCGGCCCGACCGACCTGCCGTCGTCGCCGACCAGCGAGGTGCCGTTCCGGGCGGTGGTGATCGCGCCCGAGGAACCGGCGGACCCGGGCCGGCTCAACGGGCGGTCCGACACGCAGGCCGGCCGGTGGCGCCCGTTCCGCGGCCGGCCGCCGGTGGTCGACGACGTGACCGACGCGGTGCAGCGGCTGCGGATGCCGATCGACGTCCGCGACTTCGTACCCGATGCCGGGCTGTTCCGGGGCTGCCCGGGGGTACTCATGATCGATCCTCGGGTGGTCGAGACGCCGGACGGTGCGGAGGCCGTCCGCGCGGCCGTCGCCTCGCTGCACCGATGGGTGGGCGTCGTGGTGATCATCGAGGACTCGGCACCCGGCCGCCGCTCCCACTCTGCGGTGCTGCTCGACCGGGCCATCGCGATCTTCCCGGCCGCGGCACGCCCGCTGGCGATCACGACGTACGACGACTGGCGGGCCGGGATCCACGGCCTGGTCGACCGGATGCGCCGCCGCTACCTGGAGGCGAGACCGGCCTACCCGCCGCCGGGACGGCCGATCAGCAAACCCCGGCTCTGGGAGAACCCGCCGCCCGACGAGGGAGTGGACACATGACCCGACGCGAGGGACAGGTCGTCACCTTCTACTCCTACAAGGGCGGCACCGGCCGGACGATGGCGCTGGCGAACGTCGCCTGGATCCTCGCCGCCAACGGCAAGCGGGTGCTCGCAGTGGACTGGGACCTGGAATCCCCCGGCCTGTCGCGCTTCTTCGCGCCGTTCATCGACCGGGACGCGTTGGAGAGCACCGGCGGGGTGATCGACCTGATCCGGGAGTACGAGTGGGCGACCACCACCAAGCAGGACAAGGGCGACGACCGCTGGCACGAGCAGTACGCCCGCGTGCACAAGTACTCGTTCTCGCTGAACTGGTCCAACTTCCCCGGTGACGGGACGCTCGACTTCCTCGGCGCCGGCCAGCAGAACAACGACTACGCCGGCGCGCTCGCCGGGATGAACTGGGACGAGTTCTACGAGCGGCAGGGCGGCGGCTACTTCTTCGACGCGCTGCGCGCCGACATGAAGCGCAACTACGACTACGTGCTGATCGACAGCCGTACCGGGTTCTCCGACGTCGCCGACATCTGCACCATCCAGCTGCCGGACGTGCTGGTCACCTGCTTCACCCTCAGCGAGCAGGGCATCACCGGCGCGGCCAAGGTGGCCCGGCTGGTCGAGCACCGCTACGGGTCGCGGCGGATCCGGGTGCTGCCCGTGCCGATGCGGATCGACCCGGCGGAGAAGGTCAAGGCGGACACCGGGCGGGCGGTGGCGCGGCAGCGCTTCAGCGGTCTGCCGAGCGGGATGAGCGAGGCCGACCGGGACCGGTACTGGGCCCGGATGCAGGTGCCCTACCAGGCGTTCTACGCGTACGAGGAACTGCTCGCCACGTTCGCCGACCAGCCCGGCGTGAACGGGTCGCTGCTGTCCGCGTACGAGGTGCTGGCCCGGGAGATCACCCGGGGTGAGGTGGAGTCGCTGCCGCCGATGAGCAGCGCGGTACGCGAGCGGGTCAACGCCCGGTTCACCCGTACCTCCACCTCGGTGGAGAACGAGATCCTGCTCCGGCACGCCCCGTACGACCGGGTGTGGGCGGAGTGGATCGGTCACCTGCTGGTGTCGGCCGACGTCCGGGTGACCGACCCGTGGTTCACCGACGACGAGGCGCCCCGGACGGCCCGGGAGCTGATCATCGTCTCCGAGTCCAACGCCAACGAGGAGGCGGTCCTCGCCGCGCCGGACCGCTCGCCCGACCAGGTGCCGCTCGTGGTCTACGTCGCGGACGTGCGGCGCCTGGCGAACGTGCCCGCCGCGCACACCGTCTCGGTGGCCGGGCTGGAGGCCCGGACCGCCGCCGCGCGGATCCTGCGCCTGGTCGGCCGCGAGGGCGTGCCGGCCGACCTGGAACTGCCGACCGGTCCCCGGTTCCCCGGCCGCGACAACACCGTGTTCGAGGTGCCGGGCCGCAACAAGCGCTTCACCGGCCGGGAGGCGGACCTGCGCGAGCTGCGGACGCTGCTGCGCAGCAGCCCGAAGGTGGTGCTCTCCGGCACCGGGCCGGTGGCGTTGCAGGGCATGGGCGGCATCGGCAAGAGCCAGCTCGCGCTGGAGTACGCCCACCGCTACCGCGCCGCGTACGACATGGTGTGGTGGATCGACGCCGACCAGGTGCCGTTCATCGAGTCGGCGATCGGTGACCTCGCGCCCTACCTCGGCGTACCGTCGTCGGAATCGAACCGGGAGAACGCCCGGCTGGTGCTCCAGGCGCTGCGCCGCACCGACCTCCGCTGGCTGCTGATCATGGACAACGCGGACGAGGTCGAGGGCGTCCTGCCGTACGTGCCGGACGGCAAGGGCCACGTGCTGATCACGTCCCGGAACCTCCAGTGGGTCGAGCGGGCCACCACCGTCCAGGTCGACGTGTTCAAGCGCGCGGAGAGCATCCAGCACCTCACCGAGCGGGTGCCGACCATGCGCGTCGACCAGGCCGACCGGATCGCCGCCCTGCTCGGTGACCTGCCGATCGCCGTCACCGCCGCCGCGGCCTGGCTGGCCGACACCGGCCACTCGGTCGACAGCTACCTCACCGAGATCGCCAAGTTCGGTCCGGGCGCGGTGATGGAGCCGAACAGCAACGTCTCCGTCGAGGCCACCTGGGAGCTGTCCCTCAACCACCTGCGCACCCGCAACCCGGCCGCCTACCGGGTGCTGCAACTCTGCTCGGTGTTCGCGCCGGAGATCTCCGCCGACCTCGTCTACAGCGACGAGTTCGCCGAGGCGCTCGTGCCGTTCCACCCGCAGGCGAAGGAGCGGCTGGTCCGCCAGCAACTGGTGCAGCAGGCCAACCGGCTCGCCCTGGTCCGGGTCGACCTGCGGGCCGAGAACCCGTCCGGTGGCGAGCGGGGCCGGGGCGGCCTGGTGCTCATGCACCGCCTGCTCCAGCACGCCGTCCGGTCCCGGATGACGGAGGCGCAACTCGACGAGGCGCGTCAGCAGGTCCACCTGGTGCTCGCCGCCGCCCGGCCCGAGGGCGAGGTCGACGACCCCGACGGCTGGCCCCGGTTCCGGGTCATCTGGCCGCACCTGGAGGCGTCGAAGGCGCCGCTGAGCCGCAAGGTTGAGGTGCGGGCGCTGATGATCGACCGGGTCCGCTACCTCCAGTTGCGCGGCGACCTGGAGACCGGCCGGCGGCTCGGGCAGGAGGTCGCGCAGACCTGGGAGCGGATGCTGGCGGAGGAGACCGACCCGCGGGCACGCGACGACCTGCGCCGCCAACTGCTGCATCTCCAGTTCAACCTCGCCAACATCCTCGCCTTCCTCGGGCAGTTCACCGAGTCCCGGGCGCTGGACGAGGAGGTGCTGGCGGCCCAGCGGGAACTGCTCGGCGAGGACCACCCGCACACGCTGATGACCGCCGGCGGGCTCGCCCGCGACCTGCGCGGCATGGGCATGTACAACGAGGCGCTGCGCCTGGACGAGATCACGTTCAACGCGTGGAAGCGGAACTTCACCGAGGAGCACCCGCGTACCCTCGCCGCGCTCAACAACCTCGCCAGCACGCAGCGCCTGATGGGCGACTTCCGGGAGGCCCGCAAGAACGACGAGATGGTGCTGGCCGGGCGCCGCGCGATCCTCGGGGAGAACCACCCGGACACGCTCGCCTCGTCGGCGTACGTCGGCATCGACATGCGCGACGCGGGCGACTTCGAGCAGTCGGTCACCCGCCTGCGCAGCGTCCACCGGGATCTGCTGCACACCGCCGGGGCCGAACACCTGATCACCCTGCGGACGCAGACGAACCTGGCGGTGTCGCTGCGCGCGGCCGGGCACGCGGTCGAGGCGGGCAAGCTCCTCGAAGCCGCGTACGAGCTGCTGAACGAGCGGTTCGGGCCGGACAACCCGGAGACCCTGACCTGCCGGCTGAGCCTGTCGATCAACCTGCTCACCGTCGACCTGTTCCAGCGCGCCAGCCGGGAACTCACCGAGGTGCACCGCATCTACCAGCGCAACCTCGGCCCGATGCACCCGCTGACCCTGGTCTGCATGGTCAACCTCGCCATGGTGGCCCGCCGCGCCGGGGACTTCGCCGAGGCCCGGCAGCTCGCCGGCCGGTCCGCCGACGCGCTCGCCGGCGTACTGGGCAGCGGGCACCCGTACCCGCTCTCCGGCTGGATGAACCAGGGCATCTGCATCGCCGAACAGCCCGACCCGCCGGAGGGCCGGGAGGCCGCGGACCTGGAGGCGCTGAGCCTGCTGCGGCGCGCCCACGACGGCCTGGTCCGGACCCTGGGCCGCGACCACACGAACACGCTGCGCTGCCGGGCGAACCTGGTGGTGATGCAGGAGCGGGTGGAGAGCGGCCGGCGGGCGGAGCTGGAGGCGGTCACCCGCGAGCTGACCTACCGGCTGGGCGAGAACCACCCGGCGGTCGAGGCCGTCCGGGAGAGCCGGTTGCAGCGGCGCATCATCGACCCGCATCCGATCTGACCGCGGCGCGCTCCACCGGGTCGGCCAGCCAGGCGAGGATCTCCGGCAGCACCTCCACCGCGCCGAAGTGCGCGCTGCGCGGCTGCACGTGCAACTGCGCGCCGGGGATCTGCTCGGCCAGCCAGCGGGTGTGGCTGGCCGGGGCGAAGTTGTCGTCGGCGCCGTGCCACAGCCGGACCGGCATCCGGATGTCCGCCAGCGTGATGCCCCAGTCGGCGCGCAACGCGAGCACGTCGTCGATCCAGCCGTGCGGCCCCTGGCGCAGCGCCTCGGCATAGGCGTCGGTGAGCTGCCGGCGGATCGGCACGCCGGCCACCACCCGGCGGTCGGCCTCGGTCATCTGCTCGACCAGCAGCGCCAGCAGCGAGCCCGGGTCGTCCATGGTCCGCTCGGCCCGCAGCCGCAACTGCTCGGCGAGCACCGGCACGTCGTGCTCGGCGGCGCCGTAGTCCCGGACGTTGGCGTCGGTCATGCCCCCGAACCAGTCCAGCCCGGCCGCGCCGGCCGGGGCGAGACCGACCAGGACGGCGGTCCGCCGTACCCGATCCGGCAGCAGCGCGGCGCAGGCCAGAGCGTGCGGGCCGCCGCCGGAGCGCCCCACCACCGAGAACCCGTCCAGGCCCAGGTCGTCGGCGATGGCCGCGACGTCCGCGGCGGCGTCCGCGACCCGGCGGCCGGGCAGCCGGCTGGAACCGCCATAGCCCGGCCGGTCGTACGAGATCAGCCGTACGCCCAGCCGGTGCAGCACGATGGACCGTGGTCGTGGACCGTTGCGGCTGCCGGGTGTGCCGTGCATCAGGAACACGGGCCAGCCGCGTTCCGCCCCGGCGATGTCGACCGCCAGGTTCCTCCTTCCCGTTCGGACGATGTGCTCTCGGTGCCGGGGCGAGTGTGCCAATCGGGGCCTCCGAACGGGTGGTGGTCGGTACGGGTGGCGTGGTCAGACCGCCTCGGCGGCCGGTACCTGGCCGGTGTGATCGGATCGGCCGGCCTGGTCGGCGGACGGGTCGGACGCTGCGAGGACGCGCAGCGTGTCGAGGGCGGACGCCAGTGAGACCTCGGCCGGCGCCCGGTCGTAGGCCCGCAGATAGTCCAGGAGCAGCCGGCACAGGCTCGCCTCGTCCAGGAACTCGTCCGGCAACCGGTGCGCGAGCAGGGCGTCCATCGTCCTCGGCGGGATCTTCGGCCAGGCCAGTTCGGCGTACTCGCTCAACGCCATCAGCAGCCACAACGCGGTGCGGTTGTCGACCCGCGCGGCGGCGAACTGCTCGGCCATCTCGGCCGACACCACGCCGTCCTCCAGCGGCAGCTCCGCGAGCCGGTCCTCGATGTCGGCGAGCACCCGGCGGACCCGGGGCACGTACCGCTGGGGCAGCCGGTGGAGCCCGTGCCGCAGGATGAGCGCGTGCAGCACCGCGTGGTCGTCGGTCGTGCCGAGCGAGTCGACCAGCTCCGGGAACTCGTCGATCAGGTACGGGCACGAGATGATCAGCTCGGGCGGCGCGGTCGGCGAGTCGGGCAGCCGGCTCAGCGCCACCCGGGTCAGCCCGCACACCACCTCGCGGGGCAACTGCGCGCCGTCCTCGGCGAGGCACTCCAGCAGGACCGTGGCGCTCGTGCTGGACACCGCCTCCGGTGACTCGGCGGCACGCGCCCACAGCCGCCGGTAGCTGCGCTCGTCGTACAGGATGAGCTGGTGGAGGGACGGCACCGGCCAGCGGCGGGTGGCGAGCGACACCAGGTCGGCGTGGAACCGGCCGGCCTCGAAGCTGTCCGGCTGCTGGCCGCGCCACGTCCGCGCGCCCGCCTGCAACTGGCCGTAGGTGGTGATGTCGCCGAGCAGCCGCGCCTCCTCGGCGGCCACGTTCACCGTCTCCCCCCGGCGTTCGCGCCGCCGCTCGGCGATGATCCGGCCGTCGGCGTCCCGGCCCAGCCAACTGATCATCGCGAGCTGGCCCTTCTCGTCCAGCCCCGCCCGCCACAGCCGGACCGTCGACACCCAGGTCGCCTCGTCCATCAGGTCGGTGTGGCGTACTCCGTCCGGTGACACCAGCGCGGCGAGCGCGACCAGGTTGGCGGTGTACGCGGCGAGCAGCCGCACCGGGTCGTACGGGGCGGGCCGGTAGCCGTCCACGCCGGCCAGGTTGGTCCGCTGCCGGGCCTCGGCCAGCAGGCCGGCGATGGTCTCCACGATCCCGTCCCGCTCCTGCGGGTGGCGGGAGGCGAGCTCGCGGGCGAAACCGACCACCGCCTCCCGCTTCACCAGCGGCTGGTGGGAGAGCAGCGCCCGGAACTGGCCGGTGTCCAGCTGGTAGCCGAAGCCGGCCGGGCTGCGGGTGTGCCGGCGCAGCACGGCCAGGCTCCGCAGCGCCCCGATGACGTACTCGGCGATCAGGAAGTCGCCGATCGTGGTGTGCAGGAACTCGTACGTGCGCCGGGCGTCCTCGCCCTGCACGTCGTCCGGGCCGTACACCACGAAGAACGCGGCGGTGACCAGTTGTTCCGGGCCGAGCACGTCGCCGAGTTCGAAGCGCGAGCCGTCTCCGGGCCCGGAGCCGAAGCAGTCCAGGTCGAGACGGAGCGCGGCCCGGTTCACCAGTTCCCGGTTGCGGTTGAACATGGCGAACGCGGTGATCGCCAGGTCGCGCCGGAGCTGGTGCTCGCGGGCCTCCCGCTCGTGGTTCGCGAGGGCGGTCGGCGCCTTCTCGCTCACCTGCCGCCTGATGAACGCGGTGAGCAGGCCGGTGAACAGGTCGGACCGGGAGATGGCGGCGCCGGGACGGCGGTCGGCCCAGTGCTCGTTGTAGTAGATCGCCAGCAGCGTGAGCAGCAACGGCTGACGGGCCAGCTCGCCGTGGGACAGCAGCTCCCGGGCGGACAGCCGGCGGTAGCCGGGCCGGTCCTCGTTCGCCGCGTTCACGGCGGTCAGCCAGGCCGTCACCTGGGCGTCGGTCAGGTCCTCCAGCCGGACCAGCACTGTGCCCTGCGGCACGCTGGCGCGGTCCATCACCAGGATCCGCGACGTGATGATCGGGATGACCGAGTAGCCCAGATCCCACTGGGCCTCCTGGAACTCGGCCACCCGGTCGATGTACTGGGAATGGGCCGTGCCGGTGACCTGGACGAGTTCGTCGAACCCGTCGAAGATCACCACGACGGTGGTGTGCTGGGTGGCCCGACGCAGGTCCGCCCAGCGGATGCGCTCGTCCATCACCTGCTCGATCGCGGCCTCGATCTGCTCGGTCGGCGACGTGTCCCCGGACATCCGGCGCAGCGGCACCACTATCGCGGTGAACCGGCTCGCCGGCAGCCGGGCCGCGATCACCCGGGTCAGCAGCGTCTTGCCGGCGCCCGGCTGGCCGAGGAGCAGCAGCGGACGGTGCAGGCTCGCCGGGTCGGTCAGATACTCGGAGAGGAACCCGACGAGGTCACCCCGGCGCGGCTGGTCCTCCCACCAGTGCTCCCGCTCCGGTGACGTGTGCTTGCCGTACTCGGCGGCCCGGAAGTCGGGGCTGATGAACCCGCTGTCCACGTTCGGCAGCCGCAGGTGGAAGTCGACGTCCTTGATCCGCAGCAGCGGCTGCCGGAACACCGCCGCCAGCGAGCCGGTGAGCCGGTCGAGCGACTCGCGGAGCAGGTCGGGCCGGTCGGCGGCCACCGGACCGGACAGCTCGGACAGGTTGCGGTAGAGCTGCGCCAGCGCGTCCAGCCGGGCCGAGACCTCGGTGGTGAGCTTCCGGTTGTCGATCAGGTTGTGCTCGATCGCCTGCCGGATCATCCGGAACCCGAACTCGGGGAGGTCCGCGGCGAGCCGGTCGAAGCGGTCCTCGTAGTGCCACATGGCCCGGCCCACCACGCGGGAGCGCATCGACGTGAGGTCGAGCCCGCGCCGCACCGACGGCCAGGCGGCGAGACCCTCGCAGAAGGCGATGGTGGCGTCGTAGAGCTTGACGTACGCGGCCTCGACGTCCCGCCGGGTGTCGTCCATGCCGTGCACGGAGGAGGGCAGCGGGAAGTAGCCGCCGTCGATCTCCTGCGGAAGCGTGTGGTGCCGCCGCTCGGCCGGCACCATGCCGACTTTTTCCTCGTCGGTCAGTTCCAGCCTGTCGAAGCCCGGCCCGACCTCGTCGCGGAATCCGTCGAAGAACGCGGAGAGGGCCAGCACGGTATGGCTGGCCTCCAGTAGCTCGTAATACGATTTTCCGCCGGTCGCGCGGATGCGCCCGGCCTGGTTTCCGGTGGCGTCCCGGACGAGCTGCATGAGCGCGTTCTTCGGGCCGAGCAGCGCGAGCGCCGTACCGCCGGAGAGGGCCCCGGCGCCCAGGATCCCCGCGCTGACAACCTTGTCGGTTTCGGTGATGCGCGCGCTGCCCGGGGCCAGCAGTCGTAACGCATCTCGATAGCTGAGGCTCGAACGGCGCGGCATGCCGCCCCTTCCGCTGCTGGCGATCGGGATTCTTCAAGGATAGAAACTTCAGTGACGGAAAGCTATCGATTCCTCACCGGGAGGCGGCTTTGCGACGACTTTTCCATTCATTCATCTCATTCATCCGGTAAATGCGGCCAAGGCGCCCGAGCGCTATGGTCGACGGGTGGACCACACACGGGTACGGCAGGCGTACGGGGCGGTCGCGACGCTCTACATCGAACTGATCGGCACCACCGGGCATGTGCACGCGGACGACCTCGCCCTCATCGGCCGTCACCTGACCGTCCGAACCGGCCCGGTGCTCGACCTGGGATGCGGGCCCGGTCACCTGACGGACCACCTCCGTTCGCTGGGCGTCGACGCCACCGGGATCGACATGGTTCCCGAGTTCGTCGCGCACGCGCGGGCGACGCACCCGGGCGGCGCGTACCGGCTCGGGTCGCTGGACGACCTCGCCGTCCCCGATCACTCCGTCGCCGGCATCCTCGCCTGGTACTCGCTGATCCACCTCCCGCCACCGGATCTCGACGCGGTGCTGGCCGAGTTCCGCCGCGCGATCGTCCCGGGTGGACCGCTCGTGGTCGGCATCTTCGTCGGTGACGAGTTGGGCGCCTTCGACCACAAGGTCGCCACCGCGTACCGCTGGCCGGTGGACGAGTTCTCCGCGCGGTTGCGGCAGGCCGGGTTCGCCGAGGTCGAGCGCCTGACGCGCCTGGACGACGAGACCCACCGGCCGCACGCCGCCGTCGCGGCCGTCGCGGCCGGCGGTTGATCGCCCGACCGTCGCTCCAGACGCGTCGTGACCCAGGCCGGGCCGCCGCGCCCGGAACCTCGGGATCGTCGTCGGGTCGCCGCCGGCCACCCGCCCGGCCGTACGCCTGATTCACTGTCGACGGACAGCCGTGAGTGACGGACGACAGTCCTGTTGACAGCGGTGATCGTTACGGCTGGAGTGATTCGCCATGGATGACACCGCCGAATCGCGGCTCGACAGTGAGCAGCCCGCCCTCGGAGACCACGACGACAAGACGAGCCGTACCGCGCTGGCGCTGGTCAACACCGTCAACAAGGTGGTGCGGAACGGCATCGGCCCGGTGACCGGCTCGGCGGCCTGGGCCGAGTCCCGGCTGCATCGGCATCGCCGCCGGCCCGGTCACCGAACCGGACACGGCACCGGAGAAGGCCGTCGCCCAGGAGGTGCCGACCGTGGCAGCGCCCACCACCACGGTCCCCACGGCCGAGGCCGGCACCCTGTCGCCGGAGCCGTCGCCCTCACCCACCACGGCCGCGCCGGCCAAGCCCGCGTCGAAGCCGGGCCCGCGCAAGACCACGGCGCCCGCCGTCTACTACAAGAACTGCGATGCCGTACGGGCAGCCGGCAAGGCGCCGCTGCTACGCGGCCAGCCGGGGTACCGGACCGGGCTGAATCGTGACCTCGACGGCGAGGCATGTGAGCCGGGTGGCGGCAACGGCGACTCCGGCGGCGGAAGCACCGGAGGCGGCAGCACGGGCGGTGGCGGCAGTTCGGGCGGCGGTGGCAACGACCCGCGCTTCAGCACCTGCAAGGAGGCGAACGCCAACGGGTACGGCCCGTACCGGCAGGGCAAGGATCCCGAGTACTACTGGTACATCGACCGGAACAACGACGGCACGGTCTGCGAGTGAGACGCGGCACCGGGGCGGACCGTTCGGTGCGCCCCGGTCGTCACTCCAGCTCGGCGTCGAACGCCCGTCGGGCGTGCTCGATCTGCGCCATGTGGGCGTCGGCACTGAGCGCGCCTTCCCGATCCAGATGGATTGCGGCGGTGGATGTTCCTCATCCGCTTGCGGGCGGCGCTGTCCGTGACGGCCGGCGGGGTGATCAAGGATCGAGATCGAGGGTCGCCCCGGGTGAGCCCGGTGACCTCAGGCCGTGGATCGGGACGGCAGTCCCGTGGATCGTCGTGGCGGTCGCGTGTGTTCGTCGTCGGCCTGCTCCGCACCGAGCCGTGATGCCGTCGACTCATCGGGTGCACCGCCGGGTGGTTGGCCGGCCCATGCGGCCGGCCAACCACCGGTGGACTGCGCGAGCCATACCCCGCTCGCGCCGGAGTTAGCCAGCTGATCCGGCCCAGTCCGGCTTCACCGCCATCATCTGGGCCGTCTTCGTCGGATCACGATCGACCAGTCCGCCGAGCACCTCGTCGATCCGACTCAGCGCGCCCTCGTCGAGCGGCTTCCCCGTGGCCGTCACGTTCTCCCTGATCTGCTCCGGCCTGGTGGCCCCCATGACGACTGAGGCGACTCCGGGCCTACTCAGCACCCAGGCGATGGCGAGCTGCGCGAGGGACAGCCCGGACGCCTCGGCGACCGGACGCAACTCCTCGACGGCGAGGAGCACCTTCTCGCCCAGGACCCGGTTGATGAACCGGGGAGCTCGACCGCCCGACGCCGCCCGCGAACCCTCGGGCCAGGCCTGACCGGGCCGGTACTTTCCGGTGAGCACACCCTGAGCCAGCGGCTGAAAAGCGAGTTGGCCGACACCCTGGCGCGTGCAGAGCGGAAGAACCTCCGGCTCGATGACCCGCCAGAGCATGTTGTATTGCGGCTGGTTGGACACGATCCGGCTCCGCAGCCCGAGTTCCTCCGCCATGGTGAAAGCAGCCTCGATCTGCGGCGCGGTCCACTCGGAGACACCCAGGTACAGAACCTTGCCCTGGCGAACCAGGTCGTCGAAGGCGATCAGGGTCTCGTCGAGCGGAGTGCTCTCGTCGAAGCGGTGGGCCTGGTAGACGTCGAGGTAGTCGGTATCGAGTCGCCGCAGGGACGCCTCGCAGGACTCCATGACGTGCTTGCGGGACAACCCCTTGTCGTTCGGCCCGTCGCCGGTGGGCAGGCAGACCTTGCTCGTGATCACCAGGGAGCTCCTCCTCGCCCCGCGCAGACCCTCCGCGAGCACCTCCTCGGCGGCCCCCTGGGCGTACACGTCGGCGGTGTCGAAGGTCGTGATCCCCGCGTCGAGCGCCGCCCGGATGCAGGCCAGCGCCTCCTTACGACCGGCCAGTTCGCCGTGAGTCAGCCAGTTGCCATAGGTGATCTCGCTGACCATCAGGCCGCTACGACCGAGCCGACGATGCTCCATGGATCTGTCCAGCCTCTCGTGGGTTCAGGGACGCACCGCCACCGGCTCTGCCGACATCGGTTCACCGAGGTGGCGCATTGCTCTGTTGTGGAACACTATGGCCTCTTCATCACCGATGGCGACCGCCTCGACCGCTCCGATGATCACCTCATGGTCACCGGCCGTGAACGTACTGTGGACGAGGCACTCCATCGCGAACACGGCGTCCGGCAGGACGGGACAGCCGTCCGGCACCAGCCTTGTCCAGGCGCCCTGAAACTTGTCGGTGGCCGTGGACGCGAACAGATGTGCCAGACCGCGATGTCGCGCATCATCATCGGGCAGGGCTCGATCAGGCGAGTCGCCGAACGGCTCGCCGACCGCGACCGGTTGCTCCACGAACTCACCATCGGCGACCGTACGGTGCGGGCGGTTCTTGAGCGTGGCTACCGCGCGCTGGGTGCCAGGCCGCGAGGACTCCTGCGCAAGATCGGCCTACTCGGCTGCGCGGAACTCACCGCCGACACGGCCGCCGCGCTGGAGGGAACTTCCACCACGGACGCCGGTTACCTGCTGGACGACTTGGCGGACGCACACTTCCTGATCCCGGCCGCCGTCGCCACATCGGGTGAGATGACCTACCGGTGCCTCGACATGGTTCTGGCCTTCGGGCGTGAGCGCGCCTTCAGCGAGGACGACGCGGAGGCCAGGGCGACCGTCCTGGAGAGGACGTGCGACCGACTGGAGTTCGTCAAAGGCCAGGTTCGTCGACGACGTCCTGGGGTATCGGTCTGATCCGACCGGCTGCCGTGCTGCGGGCGCTGTCCCAGGCCGCAGAAAAGATCAAGGCCTCTGGCCAGTGGAAACTCTGGCCAGAGGCCTTGATCGTGTAAGCGCGCCCGAAGGGACTCGAACCCCTACCCTTCTGATCCGTAGCCCGAACCCATCAGATGCTCTCTACGCTGCGCCCCGGGCGGGCCGCGCAGCAGGATGGCCAGGGACGGCTCGGCGAGGAACCCGACCACCAGACTGGTGACGGTTCCAACGGCACGGCGGCCGCCGTCAATGGTCAAGGTTTGAGGACCACCTTCTCGCAGTTGTCCTCCTTGTTCTTGAACATCTCGAAGCCGCGTTCCGCCTCGTCGAGCGGCAGGGTGTGGGTGATGACCCGGGTCGGATCGATTTCGCCACGTTCGATGCGCTGCAGCAGCGGCTTCATGTAGCGCTGCACGTGGCATTGACCGGTACGCAGAGTCAGCGACCGATTCATCCAGGCGCCGGCGGGGAACTTGTCCATCAGCCCGCCGTACACGCCGATCACCGAGACGACGCCACCGCTCCGGCACGACAAGATCGCCTGCCGCAGCGCGTGCGGGCGCTCGGTCTCCGAGCGGACTGCCTGCTTGACCCGGTCGTAGGCGTGGAGGGGCGCGCTGCCGTGGCTGGCCTCCATGCCGACCGCGTCGATGCACTTGTCCGGTCCCCGCCCACCGGTCAGTTCCAGCAACCGGGACCGCACGTCCACTTCCTCGAAGTTCACCGGCGTGTGGCCCGCCCGTTCGGCCATCTGCAGCCGGTACGGCTCCTTGTCGATGGCGATGACCTTCGCGGCGCCGAGCACCCGGGCGCTGTCCATGGCGAACTGGCCGACCGGGCCGGCGCCCCACACCGCCACCACGTCGGTGGGCTGGATGTCACACATCTCGGCGCCCATGTATCCAGTGGGCAGGATGTCCGAGAGGAACAGCACCTGCTCATCGGTCAGATCGGACTCGATCTTCAGCGGACCGACATCGGCGAACGGCACCCGCGCGTACTGTGCCTGACCGCCGGCGAAGCCGCCGGTCAGATGCGAATAGCCGAAGATCCCGGAAACCGGGTGGCCGAACATCTTCTCCGCGATCCCCGCATTGGGGTTGGAGTTCTCGCAGCAGGAATACAGCTCGGCGGCACAGGCGCCGCACGCGCCGCAGGCTATCGGGAACGGAACGACGACGCGGTCTCCGACGCGCAGCCGAGCGGGGTCGACGCCCCGGCCGACCTCGACCACTTCGCCCATGAACTCGTGACCCATGACGTCGCCGTCCTGCATCGTGGGCACGTACCCATCGACCAGATGCAGGTCCGAGCCACAGATCGCGGTGGAGGTGATCCGTACGATGGCATCGCGCTCGTTCAGCAGCCTCGGGTCCGGTACGTCACGGACCTTGACCTTGTTGCGGCCCGCCCAGGTGTTCGCCCTCACGCGTCCGCTCCCTTCGCGAGGTCGGAATCCGACGGCGGTTGCGCCGGCCGCTGCGGGAACTCCTTGCGGGCCCGCTTGCCCCACGGGGCGCCCTCGGACCGGACCACCTGGCCGGTCTCCAGCACCTGCTTGAGCCGGCGCAGGTCATCGTCGAGCTGCTGGTGTGGCTCCTCGCCGAAGTACTTGGCGACCACCTTGCCGACCGCACCACCAGGAATGTCGTACGACATGACGACGTGCACCTCGGTGCTGACACCGTCCGGGGCGGGCACGAACCGGACCGTGCCGGAGTTCGGCACGTCGGCTTTGCCGGTCGACCGCCACGCGATCCTCTCGCCGGCCGCCTCGTCGACGATCTCCGCGTCCCACTCGACGTTCTTGCCGAACGGGGCGCTGGCGGACCAATGGCTCGTACGGTCGCCGGTGGAGCGGATCTCCTTCAGGTGTGCCATGAACGTCGGGAGGTTGTCGAGGTCACGCCAGAACGCGTAGACCTCCGGCGGGGGTTTGCGGATGGTCGTGGTGGCTGTCAGCTCCATGGATCCTCCTTCGCGCGAACCCCGTGCCGCCCGCACTGAGCCGATTTGTCTCGACCGGGTCGCCTGCGCGGCCGTCAGCAGGTCGACCACGGTGATTCCGATGATGGCGCCCGTGACACCGACGAGGCGTCGCCGGCGGCGCCCGCCGCGGTGGGCGATGGCCAGTCCGAGCGCGGCCAGGTCCATCGCGTCGCCCACGACGCGGGTCCACGCCCAGATGCCCTTCCGCCGGCTCGTCAGGAGCCCGGCTGCGTGTACCAGCTCCCGCGCCCCGACCAGCTGCACCACCGCCCGGGACGTCGCGGAGTCGTCCACGCCGCTGATCCGGCGCACAGTGTCCGGCGCCGCCAGCTGCGCCACGCCCAGACCCAGACTCATCCAGCCGAGCCCGCGTCCCCGCCGCCGTACCTCGTCCTGCCTGGCCTTCGCTGTCTCTCGGACTGCCAGTCCAGTCACAGGTAGCCTCCGTATCCGGTCGCACCCCGGCCGAGATTCCGATTCACGACGGTCGGGCGCGACCCGTGAGGGCCGGGAATACCCCTCTGAAACCACCTCAACCAGCCGCTGTCAGGCGGAGCGGTGGCATTCCGGCCGTCGGGACGGTCGCCGCAGGGCTCAGGCCGTCGCCATTCGGCGGACGTCTTCGCCCTGGGCGAACTCCTCGACCATCTTGGCGCAGAAGGCCGGAAGGTCGCTGGGGTTGCGGCTGGTGACCAGTCCGTTGTCGACCTGTACCTGCTGGTCCACCCAGGTTCCGCCGGCGTTGCGGATGTCGGTGCGCAGGCTGGGGAACGAGGTGACGGTCCGGCCCTTGACCATTCCGGTCTCGACCAACGACCAGGGTCCGTGGCAGATCGCTGCCACCGGCTTCTGTTGTTGGAAGAACGCCCGGACGAAGTCCATCGCCTGTGGGTTCATCCGGAGCCGGTCGGGGTTGACCGTCCCGCCCGGCAGCAACAGGGCGTCGTAGTCCCCCGGATCGGCCTCGTCCAGGGTCCGGTCCACCCGATAGCGGTTGGCCGGATTGATGTCCTGGTTCATCGACTGGATCTCGCCGGACTGCAACGAGATCAGGTGGACCTCGGCCCCCGCCTGCTCCGCGGCGGCCCGGGACTGGGTGTACTCCACATCCTCCACCCCGTCCGCGGCGAGGCAAGCGACTCGCTTGCCGGTCAGTGGCTGCTGGCTCTGCGCCATTTCTCGGCCTCCCCCTCGCGGCGCCGCCCCGCCGGCGGCGCATCGCTCGAACGCGGTCGCCTTCCCGGTGCGGGCACGGGCAAACAGACCGGCGAACATCACTTGAGGGCGGAAATTGTGGCCACCTGCCCGCGTAGCGAGGACCCGGGCGGAGAAGGTCCGCTACGAGGTGTGCTGCCTGTCGCAGCGGGTAACGCAGGCAACCCACTGGTGCCCAGGCTGCTCCGGAAAGGTTACGACATGACCCTCGCTCTTAACGCGATCGAGCTACCGTCCGGCCAGACGATGCCCGTGCTCGGCCAGGGAACCTGGTACCTGGGGGAGAGCCCCGAGAGGCGGCAGGACGAGATAGCCGCCCTACGCATCGGGCTCGACCTGGGCATGACCATGATCGACACTGCGGAGATGTACGGTGGCGGCGCCTCCGAGGAACTCGTCGGCGAGGCGATCACCGGACGACGTGACGACGTCTTTCTGGTCGACAAGGTGCTCCCGTCCAACGCCAGCCGACGCGGTACGGTGCAGGCCTGCCGCCGCAGCCTGCAACGACTCGGCGTCGACCACATCGACCTCTACCTCCTGCACTGGCGCGGCTCGCATCCACTCGCGGAGACGATCGAGGCGTTCGCCGAACTCGTCGACGCCGGCGACATCGGGCAGTGGGGCGTGAGCAACTTCGATGTCTCCGACATGACGGATCTCCTGGAGGCGGGCGGGAACTCCTGCGCGACCAACCAGATCCTGTACAACCTCACCCGCCGCGGTCCCGAGTACGACCTGCTGCCGTGGCTACGCGAACACGGAATCCCGGTGATGGCGTACTCGCCGATCGAGCAGGGCCGGCTGCTCGGCCACCCCCAGGTCGCTGAGACCGCCGCCCGGCACGGGGTCACGCCCGCTCAGGTGGCGCTGGCCTGGGTGTTGCGGCAGGACAGGGTTGCCGCCATCCCTCGGTCGTCCAATCCCGAACACACCCGGGAGAACGCGGAAGCGCGCGACCTGCAGTTGAGCGAGGAGGACATGGCGGCACTCGACACGGCGTTCCCGCCGCCGACCGGCCCGCAACCGCTGGAGATGCTGTAGCGTCGCCGACCGTTCATGCGGACGGCGCCGGCCGAGGTCGGCGCCGTCCGCATAAGGAATCCAAGCTTTCTGGTGGGGTCCGCGCGGGCGCCCCGGCTCAGCTAGGTGCCGACCCGGCGGGTCTGGAGCCGTTCCGCCCTCGGCCCGGTCAACTGCCAGAACTCCTGCGGCAACTGGTCGACGACGTCCCCGTACTCCTTCGCTCTGATCGACTCACGAAGGGTGTCCAGCACGGCCCGTGCTCCGTCGGTGGCCACCTGGCGATCCACCCCGGCCCGTGACTGCACCCGTTCGAGGAATTCGGCCAGTCCGAACCGTTCCGGATCTTCGGTGGGCCTGGCCACCAGCCCTCGTAGTTCCTGAGGGAGTTGGGAGGCGAGATCCCTCGCCTGGCCCCCGGTGATCCTTTCCGCCAACGTCTCGAGCGTGGCGCGGGTGATCGGCTCCGCCTGCCCCGGTGGAACCTTCGGTCGTGCTGCCACGGACTGGATGAACTCGGTGTAGTTCACCTGGGATCCCCTTTCGGACGGATCACGGCGGGTACCCGCACCCGCCGGGGTGAAACGGCGGTTCGCCCTCCCGCAGCGCGGTGGTGGTGGCGGAGGGCGATCCCGACGAGGGCTCCGAGCCGGTCGGCTGACCGTCAGCTCCCCGATCCCGGGGGGCGACGCACGATCCGGCGGATGAGAGGCGCCTGGTTCAGACCGGCGCTGGTGACGGCGTAGAACACCGGCAGCACGACGAAGATCGCCAGGCCGGCGAGCGGTGCCACCAGGTAGCCGATGAGCCCTGCGGCGACGTAGAGGATGACCCCGACGAGTGCCCGCACCCGCTCGGCGGGGAAGTGCCCCTCACTCACCCCTTCCCTGAGTAGGTCCTTGCGCCGGGACAGATAGTGGAAGAACGTCAGCCAGCTCACGCAGAGCAGCGCGCCGATCAGCGCGTAGAAGGCGACGGCCACGCGTTGGTCCTGCTGGTCGTGCTCCTGCAAGGCGTCCGAGACGACGGCGGTCGGAAACGGCAGCAGCGCGGTGGTGAACAGGACGAAAAGGTTCACCCAGTGCAGTCCCCGATCGCTCTCCCTGATGCGATTGAACGCGCCCTTGTGGTTCAGCCAGACGACGGCCACGTAGGCGTACGAGGCGAGATAGGCGGCGTAACCCGGCCACTGCTCCAGCAGCCCCGACAGCAGGCGGCCGGGCGGTACTTCCGGCACCCGGAGATCCACCACCAGCAGCGTGATGATGATGGCCAAGACGGCGTCGCTGAACGCTATGGCACGGCTGGTGTCCGACCGGGTGCCGAGGTCGTCGGTTGGCCTACTCACGACCGGCGGCAACCCACCGACGCCCGCGATAACCGCCTCAATCAACCTGACGAAAAGCACGGATCATGAGGTGGGGGGGGCTTGACCCTGATCCTGGACACGGGGGTTATGCGGCCGGGGCCAGCGTAGCTGGCGCTGGGCGGGTGTTCTTCTCGTAGGTGATCGGTGATTGCTGTCCGAGCCTGGAGTGGCGTCGAACGGTGTTGTAGCGGTGCAGCCAGCGGAAGGCGGCGAGTCGGGCTTCGCGTTCGTCGATGAAGGCGCGGCGGCCCTGGAGGGTCTCGCGTTTGAAGGTCGCGTTGAACGACTCCGCGGCGGCGTTGTCGGCGGAGCTACCGACCGCGCTCATCGACTGCCGGACCCCTGCGGTGGTGCAGGCGGCGGCGAAGGCCCGAGAGGTGTATTGCGCTCCGTGGTCGGTGTGCATGATCGCCCCGTCGAGGCTGCCCCTGGTGCGCTGCGCTGCATGGAGAGCGTCGATGACCAGGTCGGTGCGCATGTGATCGGCGATCGCCCAGCCGGCGAGGCGGCGGGAGTGCAGGTCGATGACGGTGGCCAGGTAGAGGAAGCCGCGGTCTCCGACCGGCAGGTAGGTGATGTCGCCGACGTAGCGCTGGTTCGGCGCGCCGGCGGTGAAGTCCCGGCCGATCAGGTCGGGTGCCTTCGCCGCGGCCGGGTCCGGCACCGTCGTACGAGTTCGCCTGCGCAACCGCAGCCCTTGTACGCCGAAGCGGCGCATCACCCGCGCGACTCGCTTACGGTTGACCAGCTGCCCGGCATCGCGGAGTTCGGCGGTGATCCGTGGTGCGCCGTAGGTCCCGTCGTGAGCGGCGTGCACCGCCCGGATCCGGGCCGCGAGAGCGACGTCCGCGGCCTCACGCCCTGCCCTGGCGGACGCGGTGGACCGCCAGTAGTAGAAGCTCGAGCGGGACACCCCGAGGATCTGACACAACCGCTTCACGCCGTAGCGCTGCTGGTGGTCGGCGACGAACTGGAAGCGGTTCACCAGCGCGTCTCCCCGGCGAAATAACGGGCCGCCTTCCGCAGAATGTCCCGTTCCTCCTCCAGTTCCCGGATCCGCCGCCGCAACGCGGCGTTCTCGTCCTCCACCGAGCCGGCCGCCGGCGACCCCGCCGGCGCGGCCGCCGCACCCCGATGCTGGTCATCGGCGCGGACCCAACTGCGCAACGTCTCCCGATTGACGCCCAGATCGTCAGCGATCTGCGCGATCGTCGCCCCCGGCCGAGACCGGTACAACGCGACCGCGTCGGCCTTGAACTCGGCGGGGTAGTGCTTGTTCACCATCTGTCAGGGACTCCTGATCTCCCCGGACCATCACGATCCAAGGCTCAAGTGTCCAGGACCAGGGGGCAACTCCCGGGGGAAGCGGATTGCAAGAATTCGACTGCCAGGCGGTCTTGGAGCCGCGGTAGGGGAATCTTCACGCGGGGGTAGTGAATGAAGGCAGTCGTGTACGACGGGCCACGGACGGTCAGCGTCAAGGAGGTGCCGGACGCCAGGATCGAACGACCGACGGACGCCTTGGTACGCATCACGACGACGAACATCTGCGGGTCCGACCTGCACATGTACGACGGGCGCACGGATCTGCAGCCGGGCATGGTGCTCGGGCACGAGAACATGGGTGAGGTCATCGAGGTCGGCGAAGGGGTCGACCTGGTCAAGGTGGGCGACATTGTCTGCCCGCCGTTCAACGTCTCCTGCGGCGCCTGCGCCAACTGCAACCAGGGGCTGACCGCGTACTGTCTGGTGGCCAACCCGGCGCCCGGCATGGCCGGTGCCGCCTACGGCTACGCCGACATGGGTCCGTACGCGGGCGGTCAGGCCGAGTTGCTGCGGGTGCCGTGGGCCGACTTCAACTGCCTGGTCCTGCCGCCGGACGCCCGGGGCATGAGCAGGCAGAAGGACTACGTGATGCTCTCGGACATCTTCCCCACCGGCTGGCACGCCACCGAGCTCGCCTGTGTGCAGCCGGGCGACAGCGTCGCAGTTTATGGTGCCGGACCGGTCGGGTTGCTGGCCGCGTACTCCGCGATCATCAAGGGTGCGAACAAGGTGATGGTGGTCGACCGGCATCCGGACCGGCTGCGCCTGGCGGAACAGATCGGCGCCATTCCCATCGACGACTCCAAGGTGTCGCCGGTGGACCAGATCCTGGAGCAGACCGGCGGATGGGCGCGGACCGCGGCTGCGAGGCCGTCGGTCACCAGGCGCACGACCCGAGTGGCCAGGAGAAGTCGGCGCTGACCCTGAACAATCTCGTGCACTCGGTGCGGTTCGGCGGCACGATCGGCGTGGTCGGCGTGTTCTTCCCGAAGGACCCGGGATCCCCGGACCCGTTGCAGAAACAGGGGAAGGCGCCGTTCGACTACGGCATGTTCTGGTTCAAGGGACAGAGCATGGGCACCGGTCAGTGCAACGTGAAGAACTACAACCGGCAGCTGATGAACCTCATCGCGAACCACAAGGCCGAGCCCTCTTTCCTGGTGTCGCACGAGCTGAAGCTGGACCAGGCACCGGAGGGGTATCGGAACTTCGACTCCCGCAACGACGGCTGGACCAAGGTGGTACTGCACCCGGACGGCAGAGGCTGACCAGGGCTTTGGTCCCATGACGCGCGGAGGCGGCACTCGGTGTGGGTGCGGCCTCCGTCACGTTGGTCACCTGAGGAAGGCAGGCGCTGCACGAGTCGCAGGTGGATCGAGGACCGGCCCTGGCCGTCCCGGTCTCCCACACCGTCGTACGCAGCTGCCGCCGCATCGCCTGCCGATGGTCGTGACGGGCCCGGTTCCCGGTGGTCGTCGTCATGCTTCCGGTTGACCGCCGCGGACGTGAGCCGGCCGCCGGCCCCGGCGCACCGCGTCTGAGGCGGCCGCCACTCCGCCGGTCGCTGGATGACGGATTCGCGGCTCGGCTGCTCGTCGAGCGGTGACGTCCTCCGCCCGCGCGGTGTCGCCCGTACCACTGCCCCTACCGTCCGCGGGAATCGTCAGCGTGAGCCTGGCCCGATATGACAGGGTTTGTACCTGACGGAGTCGCCGCTCGGGCAGATGCGGCGACGGGTGGGTCGACTAGGGGCGCACATGAGGGCATTGGTCAAGGCGGGGGTCATCGCGATCGGAGGGCTGGCCCTCCGCAGGTTCCTACTTCCGGCAGGCCGGCAAGGGCCCTGGCAGCGAGCCCCGTTGATGCGACGCGAACCGCGGTGGCACGTGGTGACCGTGAACCCGGCCCAGGACGAGCTGACCCCGGAGTCGCCACTTCCGGAGCCACTGGCCGGTCTCGGTGACGCCGTGGAGGTGCAGATCCGCCGCGCCCCGGCTGACCGCGGCGTCGAGCTGGCGGTACGGCAGCGTGACGGCGCTCAGTCGCCGGTGACCGAGGGAGCCAGGCGACTCGCGGGTCGGGACCCCAACCAGGCGATCCGCGCCGCACTGCGCGAGGCGAAGCAGTTGCTGGAGACCGGCGAAGTGCTGCACCCCGACTTTCCACCCACCACCCAGACGACGGCGGTCAACAAACCGCTGCAGATGGCGACGCGGCAGGGGCGCCGGGAGGGGCGACTGTGAAGGCACTGCTGTGGCAAGGCGTCAACGAACTGTCGGTGGACGAGGTTCCGGACCCGACGATGCGCAACGAGCAGGACGCCATCATCCGGGTGCGCAAGACGGCGACGTGCGGCTCCGACCTGCACCTGCTGGGTGGGTACATCCCGTTCATGGAGCGGGGCGACGTCCTCGGACACGAGTTCCTGGGCGAGGTGGTCGAGGTCGGCCCGCAGGTGCGTGAGCACAAGGTGGGTGACCGGGTGGTAGTCTGCTCGTTCGTCTCCTGCGGCCGCTGCTGGTACTGCCGGCAGCAGCAGTACTCCTTGTGCGACAACGGCAACACCAACCCGACGATCACCGAGAACGTCTGGGGCTTCGCACCCGGCGGCTGCTACGGCTACTCCCACGCGCTCGGCGGCTTCGCGGGCAGCCACGCCGAATACATCCGCGTTCCCTACGCCGACCAGGGGGCCTTCACCGTCCCCGACGGGGTGAGCGACGAGCGTGCCCTCTTCGCCTCCGATGCCGCCCCGACCGGCTGGATGGGCGCGGACCTCGGTGGGGTCAAGGCCGGTGACGTGGTCGCGGTGTGGGGCGCGGGCGGGGTGGGCCAGATGGCCGCACGCGCGGCGGTCCTGCTCGACGCGGAGCGGGTGATCATCATCGACCGGTTCGCCAATCGGCTGCAGATGGCGGAGAAGTACCTGGGCGTGGAGACGCTGAACTACCAGACCCAGGACGTCGGCGGTGAGCTGCTGGAACGCAGCGGCGGGCGCGGGCCTGACGTGTGCATCGAGGCGGTGGGGATGGAGTCCCACAGCACGGGACCGCAATACCTGTACGACCAGGTCAAACAGCAGCTGCGCCTGGAATCGGACCGTCCGATCGCCGCCCGGGAGGCCGTCTACCACTGCCGCAAGGGCGGCAGCGTGTTCCTGCTCGGCGTCTACGCCGGCCTTGTCGACAAGTTCCCGCTCGGGGCGCTGATGAACAAGGGCCTCACCCTGCGCGGCGCCCAACAGCACGGACACCGCTACATCCCGATGTTGCTCGAACGGATGGAACGCGGCGAGCTGGTCACCGAACACCTCGCGACACACACCATGCCGCTCGACGAGGCACCGCACGGATACAACATGTTCAAGAACAAGCTCGACGGCTACGTGCGCGCCGTCTTCGAGCCCTCCCGATGATCGGCAGTGCACCGACAGTGAGGAGCAGCGGATGAACGGGCCCCTGGCCGACGAACCCGTCGGCGACCTCGAACTCGTGCACACCTTCACCGGACCCATGCCCACCTGGGTGAGCGTCTCGCACACCGGCCGAATCTTCGTGAACTTCCCCAAGTGGGGCGACGAGGTGCCCGCCACGGTGGTCGAGCTGCGCGACGGCCGCGAGGTGCCCTTCCCGGACCAGGCCTGGAACCAGCCTGCCGGGAACGACGACGCCGGCGCGTTCGTCTCGGTGCAGAGCATCCTGGTGGACCCGGCCGACCGGCTCTGGGTGCTCGACACCGGCAGCCCGATGTTTCAGCCCACGAAGCCGGGCGGGCCGAAACTGGTCCGCGTCGACCTGGACAGCAACTCCGTCGCCCAGGTCATCACCTTCCCGACCGACGTCGCGCTGCCCTCGACCTACCTCAACGACGTGCGGTTCGACCTGCGCAGGGGCGACGCCGGGATCGCCTACATCACCGACTCCTCGGACTCAGGCCGAACGGGATCGTCGTGGTCGACCTGGCCAGCGGCGCGTCCTGGCGACGGCTGCACGACCACCCGTCCACCAAGGCCGAACCGCTGTCCACCTACCGGCCTGTCGTCGAGGGACGGCCGTTCCTGGAACGCCCGGCCGACGGAGCGCCGAAGCCGTTGTCGATGGGGTCGGACGGGATCGCCATCTCCGCCGACGGCTCCCGGCTACACTACTGTCCCCTCGCCTCCCGCCGCTGGTGCAGCGTCGCCACAGACGCGCTCGCCGACCGCGACCTCACCGAGGACCTGGTCGCCGCCACGGTGGCGGACGAGGGTGACAAGGGCGGCGGCTCCGACGGCCTGGAGACCGACGACGCCGGCCGGTTCTACCTCACCTCGTACGAGAACAACGCCGTGCTGCGCCGCCGGCCGGACGGAGAGTACGAGACCGTCGTGCACGATCCCCGTCTGCTCTGGCCGGACACCATGTCCGTCGCCACGGACGGCCACCTCTACGTCACCGCGAACCAGCTGCACCGGCAGCCGAAGTACCAGCGGGGACAGGATCTGCGGCGCAAGCCGTACGCCCTGTTCCGCACCCGCATCGACGCCGGACCGGTCCTGCTGCGCTGAGCTGGCCGACGACCGGCCGGAAGTTCTGAGCTGGGGCTGATCGAGGGGTCGCGGGATCTGCGGCGGTGGTACGGCGAAGCGTTCCAGGTGGCGACGACCAGTTAGGTGTCCCCGGCCAGCCGGGTGGGCCGCGCTCGCCCCCCCCCTCGGGCCCTCCGTACCCCTCGGAGTGCGCACGCGCGGGATGATCACGCGGGCTCTGCTGACGGGAAGACAGGCGTGAGTGACGCGGCCGACCCATGTTCACTGCGGGTGCAGCCGGGCGCCAACGCCTGGCTGGGACGTGCGCTGACCAGCGTCGACCCGCCCGTTCGGGTTCTTGGCGACATGCCAGGTTATGCCGCGAAGGCGGTGCCGGTTGCGGTAAGTGTGGAGGAGGAGGAGGTGTCCGATGACGCTGCCGTACGCGACCTTGCCGGGCGACCTCGACCACCTGATCGCCGACGAGCACGTGGTGACGAACCGCCTCTTCGAGCACATCGAGGCCGGACGCGGTGACCGGCGCATGCTGGTCGACCAGGTGAGTTACGGCCGCGCCCTGCACGCCCATGCCGAGGAGGAGGTGTTGTATCCGGCGCTGGCAGAGATCGGCGCCGCCGCGGACGCCGAGGAGGGGCGGGACGAGCACCAGGCCCTCAAGAGGCTGCTCGTCCTGCTTGACCATGCGGATCCCGGCAGCCACGAATTCGAGCGGGCGCTGAACAAGCTGATCCGCGGTGTCCGGCACCACATCGAGAAGGAGGAACGGGAGTTCCTGCCGGCGCTGCGTCGGGCGGTGGGCACGGAGGAGATGGGGCGGCTCGGCGAGCGGTACCTCGCCGCCAAGCGGTCGGCCCCGGCCCGCTCACATCCCACCGTCCCGCCCACCGGACGCCGTCGCGGGCTCATGGACATGGCCGCCGGGTTCATGGACAAGGTACGCGACCGGGTATCCGGGCGCAGCAACGTCCTGTCGACCGACGCCTCCTGGCTGCTCGACACCCAGGCGCAGCGGATCCTCGACACCTGGTCCCGACTGGTCCTGGCCCCGTACGAGCTCCTCACCCTCGAGCAGGCCCGCCAGCAGCCGAGCCTCGCCGACGCGGCGATGAAGATCCTGCGGCAGGACGGGCGGCCGACGGACCCCGAGGAGGTCGGATCGGCAGCGGACGTCACCGTGCCCGGCCCGGGTGGTGATCTGGTCGTACGCGTCTACAAGCCGCTCGGCCAGACCCGCGATCCGGTGCCCGTCGTGATGTGGGTACACGGCGGCGGTTGGATCCTGTTCACGAACGACGACTATGACGCCTCCTGCCGCGCCCTGGTCAACCGGACGGGCGCGATCGTGGTGTCGCCGGAGTATCGCAAGGCTCCCGAGCACGTGTTCCCGGCCGCCCACGAGGACGTGCTGGCCACCTACCGGTGGCTCCGGACCAACGCCACCGGGCTCGGCGGCGACCCGTCCCGCATCGCCATCGGCGGCGAGGACGTCGGGGCGAACATGGCGGCCGCGACCTGCGGTCAGCTCAAGCAGGCAGGTGAGCCACTGCCCGTGGCGCAGGTGCTCGTCTGCCCGCTGACCACCACCGCCCAGTACGGCGCGTCCATGCGGGACGCCGCAGACGCCCGGCCGCTGAATCGTCCACTGCTGTCCTGGATGATGATGCACGCCTTCCGTGGCGTGACCGACAGCCTGAAAGACCCCAGGGTCGATCTGCTGCCGCTCTCCGCGCAGGCCCTCGCCGGTCTGCCGCCGACACTGATCGTCACCACCGACCGCGACGTGCTGCAGAGCCAGGGCGACGAGTGGTGCGCCCGCTTGGAGGCCGCCGGCGTGCGGGCCACGTCGGTCCGTTACGCGGGAGTGATGCACGACTTCTTCGGCCTTGCCACGGTGCTGGACAAGGCCGCGCACGCCCAAGAGGAGGTCGCCCTGCACCTGCGCCAGGCGTTCGGCGAGGCCCCGGCCGCACATCCGTTGGACGGTGCGCCAATGCGAAAGCCCAAGGTCATCGGGTGACGCTGGCTGGCATGAGGGCAACCATCTCGCCGTCGAAGCCGTGCAGACCCTGCACAGCGGCCCGATCGGGCGCACCCGCCTGCGCGTGGGCGAACACCGCGGCGCGAACATCGGCAAGATCGCTGCCGCCCGCAAACTCCTCACGCTGGTCTCATACGGGCTGCGCGATGGGTACCTCCGTTGCCTGGCCCGACAAGCATGACCACCAGCCCGGTGCAGCCAGGGCGCGAGGTCGTCGCCAAGGGTGCGCGGCGAAGGGCTGACCGGCAACCAGACCACCCGTTCCGTCGCACCGTCCAGTCCGGACACCGGAGAAGAGGGCCTTACAACCGAACAGCCCCCGTTCCCGGCGCGACGATGATGCGCCGCCCGGGCCCGAAAGGAGGTCCGCAAGGCGCTGAAGAAGGGGGCCGAGCTGATCTTCGTCTGTGGCGGCGACGGCATGGTGCAACGCTGCGCCGACGCCTTGCGGCTTTCGGCACCTCGTACCAGATGGGATCCTCGATGCCCGCGCCGGCCAGCTCCGCGCGCAGCTCGTCGAGGCCGGCCGCCGAGGGTCTTCCGGCGGTGGGCGACGACGGCGACCGTGCCCACCCGGGCGGCGGCCACCCGCTCGGCGCCCACCGCAGTGCTCGTGCTCGTGGCCGCCGGTGTCACCCAGCCGATCAGATCCCTACACGTCGGCTGCCCCTCACCGAGGCGCCGGCGGCTATGAATGCCACCCGGAAGGGGTGTTCTTGGCAGGAAATATTCCCTTTCCTCCCGGTGTGCATAGGCTCAGGCGTAACCCGTCCTCTGTACGTCATGACATGGGCGAGGAGTGCAGCGCGATGACGGTCGAGACCACGACGGTCGCGGCCTGATGCGCGCCGCGCTGATCATGCTGGCCACGCTGGCGGTGGCCGTGCTGCTGGACATCGGCACACGCATGCTCGTCCGTCGCGTCGACCACGGCCGCTACCGGTGGATCCTGGGACCACTGCGGAAGGCCTGCCGCCGTCCGGCGGGCGCCGTGCTGCTCCTCGGCGGGCTGTACCTCGCCCTGCCGCCGAGGCCGACCGGATGGCTCGGCGATTTCCGACACGCCTTGGGGCTGTCGCTCATCGGCGGCGTTGCCTGGCTGGTGATCAAGGCGTTGCACGTCGGCGAGGGCGTCACCTTCAGCCGGCTGCCGCCGGGGGCGGTCGCGGACCGCCGGATCCGGCGGGCCCGAACCCAGATCCGCCCCGTCCGACGCTTCACCGCGGTAGTGATCACGATCGTGGCCATCGGCCTGATCATGACCACCTTCCCGCCCATCCGCGCGTTCGGGATCTCCGTCCTGGGCTCGGCCGGCGTCGTCGGCGCGCTCATCGGCCTGTCCGCCCGGACCGCGCTGGGCAACGCGTTCGCCGGTATTCAGGTCGCCTTCTCGGACGGTCTGCACGTCGGCGACGTGGTGGTCATCGAGGGCGAGTGGGGCCGGGTCGAAGAGGTCAAGCTGACCAACGTGGTCATCCGGCTGTGGGACGACCGGATGCTCATCCTGCCGACGATGTACTTCACCGAGCGCCCGTTCCAGAACTGGACCCGGCACGAGACGCAGGTGGTCGGCAAGGTCCAGATCCACGTGGACCACACCGCCGACCTCAAGGACCTGCGCACGGAGACGCAACGGCTCGTCGAGTCCTCACCGCTGTGGGACCGGAGCCGGTGGGTACTGCAGATGATCGACGCCACCGCATCGAGCGTCGTGATCGAGGTGCAGGCCACAGCCGCCGACGGGGCCAGCGCCTGGGACCTCCGCTGTGACCTCCGCGAGGGCCTGATCGGCTACATCCGCGACAACCACCCGCAGTGGCTCCCCCGCACCCGCAGCGAGTACAAACCCTGACCTCCCCGCAAACCCACAGCCCGGTCGGGGTGGCGATCCGCCTGCGGCACCATCGACCCCTCCCGGGTGCGACCAGCGGAACGGCGGGCGCACGTCATGCCGAACGGGTCACGACTGGCCCAGGTTGGTGACCAGGTTCACGGCGACGGCCAGGATCCCGGTTCCGAAGGTGTACGAGAGCAGCGCGTGCCCGAGCGCGATCCGGCGCATGCGACTGCTGGTCGGTTCGTTCTCGCCCGGCGCGTAGGACATGCCGACCGTGAAGGCGACGTACGCGAAGTCCGCGTACGCCGGTGGATCGTCCCGCTTGAAGTCGATGCCGCCGTCGTCGCGGTAGTACAGCCGGGCGTACTTGAACGCGAAGACCGTGTTCACCAGCGCCCACGCCAGGACCACCGCGACGACACTGAGGATCACCAGCATGACAGCCACCATGTCCTGCTGGTTCGAGGCCCGGACGAGCCCCTCGGCCACGGCGGCGAGGCTGACGACCGACGCGATCAGGATTGCCGAGTCGGTGGAACGGGTGTGCCGCTCCGCCTCGGCAAGCTGCTCGGTCCGCTCCGGGCTCGCCGACCAGCAGGCCCGCCACACCCAGACGACGATCGTGCCCGCCGCGATCGTCCAGATCACCAGCGGCGTCAACTCCGGCGCCCCGACCAGCGCGGTGGCCGCCCCGGCGAGGACACCGGCGGCCAGCGACCACAGAGCACGCCTGACCGACAGCACGCGTCCCCACGCCGGATCCCCCGATCGCTGCTTCACCCGTTCAGCGTTCCGGCTCGACCTCGTGGTGCAGGGGAAACCCCGAGCGATCACCGGATCGGGCTGCGCCGAGGGTGGCGAGTCGACGGCGTTCCACGCTCGAAGCCGCCTCGCGGCTGGTCCCGCCGGCCGGCAACAGCCTGCGCGAGGGCAGTGGAGCCTGCGTCGAATCCCCGAATGGCCATCGGACCAGTCCGGTTTCGCGGAGAATGTGGTGGCGAACGAGCAGGCCCGGATCGAAGGCAGCGCAGGGCCAGAGGCGGAAGAGCCGGGAGACGTCGCATCGGCGGGCCGCAGGTTCCGGTGCGGGTTGGGAGTCACGGGTGTGGGCTGTCGCCGCCGGCGTTCTACTCATAGCCCTCGGGATCGTGGACGCGGTGATGACCGTGCTGCATCCCACCCGCCGCGGGCCGGTCACCCTCGTGACCGGAGCCGCGGTGTGGTGGGCCACCCGCTTGTTGGCTCGCTGTGCCGGACGTCCACGGATCCTGTCGAGCGCGTGGATGCTCGCCGTCCTGGCGGTCGTGGCGGTGTGGACGGCGCTCATGTGGGCAGGTTTCGCGCTGTTGTTCCTGCCGAACCTGGCCGGGCTCTCCTACTCGCCCTCGGTCTCCTACGGATCGCTGAACTTTCTCGACGCCTTGTACATGAGCGGCATGTCCTTGACGACGGTGGGCTTCGGCGACGTCGTCGGTGGAACGGCCACACTGCGTCTGATCACGGTCATCGAGGCCGCAGCGGGCTTCGGCCTGATCACCGCGGCCATCACGTACGTTCTGTCGATCTACCCGCTCACCTCACAGCTCAGTAGCGCGGCGCGGATGGTGCAGACCCAGGCCGACGACCCGGTACGGGCAGCGGAGCTGGTGGTCCTGGGAGGAGGCTCCTACCTGCAGAGCCTGCAGGAGAGGCTGATCTCGGTGGACGAGGACACGCAGCGCTTCCCGTTCCTCTACTACTTCCGGGCGAGCGACCCGTCGGCCACACTCCACACGTTCATCCGTGGCACCGCGATGGTATGCCTGCAGGCACGGTGGGGCATCTCCACGGACGCCGCCCCGTACGCCCGTGTGCAGGGGCGCGAACTGCAGCTTCGTCTTCAGCACGCCATCGACCGATACGCCATCGGGTTCCTGATGCGCGACCCCCGGTGCCTGCGCCGTCCGCTGGACGCCGACGACGCTCGTCGCGGCTGGCAGAGCCTGACTGCCGCAGCCGGCAACTGGGGCGTCAACCGCCCCGGCGAGGACGAGACGGATCTCGACGAGTTCGCCCGGTTCGTCGGATGCTGCCAGACCTTCCTGGACAATCTGGCCGAGCACCATCTGTACCCGCCCGCGCAGCTCCTACCTGCCGCCGACCACATCGACCCTCGCGCGCTCCGGTGACACTCACCCGGGCCGGCACCCTGTGGGCGACGCTGGTGATGGCGTTCGTTCTGGGGGCACTTCACCTGCTCGCACCGTACATCCGCCGGAGGCTGCCGGTGCCCACCCACGCGGCGGCCTCGCTCGGTGGCGGCATCGCCGCAGCGTACGTCTTCCTGTACCTGCTGCCGCGCCTCGCCGAGGGCAACCAGGCCGTGGCCCACGTGCTGGAGGAGAAGGTCGACGCCACCCCGGCGCGCGGATTCATCCTGTTCTTCGTGGCGCTGGTCGGCTTCTTCACGTTCTACGTACTGGAACGCGCCACCCATCGCTCAGACGGTCACGAGCAGGAGCCCACCCGGGTGGTCTTCGCGTTCCAGCTCGGCTTCTTCGCCCTCTACAGCGGGTTGATCACGTATACCCTGGCGACCAAGCTGCACGCCGGGCTCGGGCCGGCGGTGCTGTTCGCCGTCGCCATGGGGCTGCACGTGCTGGCCACCGACGGCGTGCTGGCCGAGCACTTTCCGGTCAGCCTCACCACCCGGTGGCGCCTCGTCCTCGTCGCCGGTGCCGGCACCGGCTGGCTGACCGCTGTCGTCGCCCAGCCCACCGGCGTGCTGATGAACCTGCTCACCGCGTTCCTGGGCGGCGGGATCCTGCTCAACGTCTTCGTCGACGAACTGACACCTGAGCGTCACTCCAGCCTCACCTGGTTCACCGCCGGCCTGGCCGCCTACTCCGGCCTTCTCGCGATCGCGACCCTCACCGGTACGGGCGCCGCCTGAGGGCGGCGACTCGCACCGCCCGTACGCCCCGCTCAGCGGCCTCGACCCACCAGCGAGGTGTCGAGCCCGCCATGCCGGCAGCCGCGCGGAAGAGGGGTGACCGCGGGTCAGGCCGTACCTTGGCGGTTGACCCGCCCCTCCCGGGCCGCCTTCGACCGGCCATGGTCGCGCTCGGTGCCGGCCGATCCGGTTGCGGTGCGCGCGTGCCGCTGGCCCGGCGAGTGCTCCACGGTGGCCCCCTGCCGGCCCCGCGCTCCGCTGCCCGGGTGCCGGCGGCCCCGCGCCGACTCGCCGCCGCTGTCATGCTTGTTGTGCTTTTGGCTACCCATGCCCGGTGGGTACCCGGCACCCGGGCGCCCATGCTTTCGAGCGGGACGGCTCGGCGAAGGATGCGACGCGATTCGGCGACCGGACGAACGGCACCGAATCGGCATGATCGCTGCTGTACTTTGCTGCCGTACCGCACGGAAAAGGGGCCGTCTCGGTCTCCCGAAACGACCCCTCGCCTGCTGTGCGCCCGAAGGGACTCGAACCCCTAACCTTCTGATCCGTAGTCGGGAGGAGAGGGCACCCGTGACCTGCAGTTATGTAAGTTTGTCCGGATCCGGTATGTAGCAGTGTCGACGGAACGTGACGCTAGACCACAGTTCCGTCCCCCACGGTGCCCCCCGGGGGGCACGGTTCCTGCGGTCCAGGTCCTTCGCCCACACCTCGATCCGTTGGCGAGCTTTCTGCCGCTCGGCGCGCCTGACTCACCAGGGACTCGATCATCTCCGACGGGTTGACGCCGCGGCGGTCGGCCTCCTTGGCCACCCACATACCATCGGCGGGGCCGAGCCGCACCGGGAACACAGACACCGCCGGGCGGGCCTCGTACACCACCTCGACGTTGGTCCAAGCGGTCACGGGCTCGTCCGCCAACCGCAGCGCCTCTTCACGAAGCGCCTTTTCACGACTCATGCTCATGGCCACCTCCGAACCATCTTCCGGCCCACTCACGTCTCATTCTTGTGCGGCTGCCTACCGCTGAGAAGGACAAAACCCCCGCCGGCCGTCAGCGTGGCCTGGCAACCCGGCCGATGTTGGCGAAAGGCAGCCAGCAGGACCGGGATCGGGGCGGCACCGGCCGCTTGCGGGCCACGTGGTTGGTCCGAGAGCTCAATCGGCAAGGTGAGCAGCGGCATCTCTTCGATTGGCTAAGCCACCTCGGCTGCGGGAGCGGCGGTGTCCCGGACGGAGTTGAGGATCGTGATCAGGCGGTCGACGTCGGCGGACGGGAAGATCGAGTCTGGGCCGTGCGGGGCGATGTCGCTGAACGGGGATTCGTAGAGCCGCGCGGGCTCCATCACGCCGTTCTGCGTGAGGTGGGTGATGATCAGGTTGACGAAGTTGATCTGGTTCGCGGTCAGGGTGCGACCGGCGAGGAACTCGCCGAACGCCTCGGCGGCCGCCTCCCGATCGAGGCCCACCAGCGACCGGATGAACAGGCCGAGCCCGTGTGCCGAGCGGCGGGCTTCGTCGATGTTCTCGGTGCCGCCGCCGCTGGCCGCGAGCATCCGTTCCAGCTCGTCGAGGTCTGTGGGCGAGAGCTGTTTGTTGCGGCGCAGCTTCTGCAATGCCAGGTGGTCCTCGTGGGCGCGCAGGTACACCCGGGCCTTAGCGCGGAACCGCTCGAAGTCCGTGCCGATCTTGATGTCGTTCAGCGTGATGACGGTGGGCTGACCGAGCTCGTCGGTGAAGTCGGTGTATACGATGGCCCGCTTGGACCTTTCGATCAACTTGACCAGCCCGCGGAGGCGGCGGCGCATCAGCTCCAGCATCGGCAGGGTGACGTCCTGCCACCACTCGTCGCCGGCCACCTCGTCCAGGAGCTGCTGCTGCTCGCGGACCGCCGGAATGCTGGTCTGCTCCAGCAGCGTCGAGGCGATGTCCTGCACCTGCCGGCGCAGCCGCTCGTAGGCGGGTTCCACGTCGAGCTGGCCGAGCTGCAGGCGCAGCACCATCAGGTCGAACCGCTTGGCCGCCTCGTCCTCGTCCTTCACGGCGGTCGGCAGGCCAGCGAGGTTGCCGCCGATCTCGTCCACGGCCTCGGGGCTGAGCCGGTGCCAGTGCTCGAAGTCGACGTAGTACTCCACCAGGCGCCGCTTCGGGCGGACGACGAAGTTGTCGAGGTGGATGTTCTCCACGCGGCGGTGGAGGTTGCGGGCGAGGTCCCAGCGCAGCGCCGCCTCGCTCTCCGTCCCGTCGGCCTCGTCCTCCGCGCCGACGTCGGAGGGGAGGCGCTGGTCGAGGCGGTAGATCAGTTCGAGCTGGGCCTTGAACAGCCGCTCGGTCAGCGACTCGCCCAGCGCGCCCTCTACCGCCTTCGGGTTGTGGTTGAAGAACTCGAAGTTCTGGCAGAAGTCGAAGATGAAGAAGTCCTGCTTGTCCTGGCCGGGGCCGTAGAGGTCCTTGCAGAGCCGGGTGCCGCGGCCGATCATCTGCCAGAACTTCGACTTCGACCGTACGATCTTGAAGAAGACCAGGTTGACGACCTCGGGTACGTCGATGCCGGTGTCGAGCATGTCCACCGAGATCGCGATGTGCGGGTCCTTCTCCTTCTGCGAGAAGTCGTCGATGAGGCTCTGGGCGTACTCGGTCTTGTGGGTGATGACCCGGGCGAGATGGCCGCGGTGCATCGGGTACGCGAGGTCGAATCGCTTCTGGACGAAGTCGGCGTGGGCGTTGTTCTTGGCGAAGATGATGGTCTTGCCGATCCGGTCGCCGCCCGCGACGTGGTGGCCGTGGGTCATCAACGTCTCCAGCACCTTGTCCACGGTGTCGGCGTTGAACAGCCACTTGTTCACCGCGTCGGGGTCGACGCTGTCCGGCGGTCCGTCGTCACCCCAATCGAGGGCGTCCCAGGCGTCCTTCTCCTCCTCGGTGAGGTCGTCGTAGCGGATGCCGTCGCGCTGGAACTTCAGCGGTACGGAAACCGCCCGCGGCGGCACGAGGTAGCCCTCGTTGACCGCGTCGTCGAGGTCGTAGTGGTCGGTGGGTACGCCGTCTTCGAGGTTGAACAGGCTGTAGGTGTTGCGGTCGATCTCGTTGCGTGGCGTGGCGGTGAGCCCGACGAGGAGGCTGTCGAACCAGGAGAAGATCGCCCGGTACTTCTGGTAGACCGAGCGGTGCGCCTCGTCGATGATGACCAGGTCGAAGTGGCCGGGGCCGAAGCGCCGCTCGCCGCTGGCGGTCTCGTTGATCAAGCCCATCATGGTCGGGTATGTCGAGACGTAGACCCGGCCCTCGGTGTTCTTCTCCTCGACTAGGTTGACCGTGGCGACCGCGGGTAGGTGTGCCTTGAAAGCGTTTGTTGCCTGCTTGACAAGGGCGTTGCGGTCGGCGAGGAAGAGCACCCGCTTGACCCAGTTGGCCCGCATCAGCAGGTCGACCAAGGCAATCACGGTGCGGGTCTTCCCGGCGCCGGTCGCCATCACGACCAGTGCCTGGCGCTGCCGCTGCGCCTCGAACGCCTCGCCGACGGCCCGGATCGCCCGGTGCTGGTAGTACCGCTCGACGATCTCCTGCTTGATGGGCACGTCCGCGAGCAGCTTGCGGCCGTTGCGGCGCTGGATCAGGAGCTGGAGCTCTTCCTTGGTGTAGAAGCCCAGCACCGGGCGAGGAGGATAGGCGGTGTCGTCCCAGAGCCAGGTCTCGTAGCCGTTGGTGTAGAAGACGACCGGGCGCTGGCCGTACCGCTGCTCCAGGCAGTCGGCGTACAGCTTGGCCTGCTGCTGGCCGACGGTGGCGTCCCGGCGGGTGCGCTTGGCCTCGACCACCGCGAGCGGCTTGCCGTCGTCACCCCACAGGACGTAGTCGACGTACCCGGTGCCCGTGGCGTTGGGCATGCCGGTGACCTCGAACTCGCGGTCCTCCGGGCGGTCGAGCCGCCAGCCGGCCTCCCGCAGCATGAGGTCGATGTAGAGGTCGCGGGTCTGCGCCTCGTCGTAGTCGTGGTCGTCGGGGCGGCCCTCGTTGGCGGCCTTTGCGGCGGCGATCTCGGCGCGCAGCTTCGCCAACTCGGCGTCGAGGGTGGCGGACTTCTCGCGTTCGGCAGCCAGCGCCGCGTCCTGGACTGCGAGCTTGTCAGCGAGTGCCTTCAGCTCGGCCTGGGTCTGCTGCCGGACCTGCGACGGGATCGGTCGGGGGATCAGGTCCGGGTTGAAGGCGAGCGCGCTCGCCGGGACCTTCGCTTGGTCGCGGGTGTAGTGCCGGGCGATCCAGTACATGACGTGGAACAGTTCGCGGACGACCGGCACGGCCTCCTTCGGCGTCACCGGCGTGCTCTTGTGAACGGCCGTGTTGCCCTGCTTGCGGATGATGTTCATCTTCGCCTGGAGGCTGTTGCCCACCAGGTTACGCAGAGACGGCTCGTGGATCATCGCCGACAGGTCGTCCTTGTACGGCTTGGTAAGCGTCGCATCGGCCTCGAAGAGCCAGATGAGGGCGAGTTCGAGCGTGCGCCGGGCGTAGAAGCACGAAGCCCGCGGGTCGGCGACGGCCAGCCGCTCCGCCCGCAGGGCCTCGTCGAAAAGCACGGGCCACTCAGTCCGCAGGAACGCGAAGTTGCTCATCCGAGCGTCAACTCCCCACAGTCGACAGCCCTCAATCTTCTCACGTCAGAGCAACCCTCGGAAGGCCCGATCCTGCAACGACGCAAACAGCGCTTCCAGCTCCGCCAGACTTGCGCGATGCGCCGCCTTCACGCGTTCCACGCCTCGAAGGCGCTTAACGAACGCTTGCTGCAGGGCGAGTGGCGGCAGCACGAGGGGCATGGCCTTGATGATCTCCATGTTCAGCCCCGCCATGATCGCTCCCTTCGCTGTCTGCCGGAGATAGCGTCGAGCGGCCGGGTGCGTCAGGAAGTATCGATGGAGAAACTCTGGCAGGCAGCGGGTGAAGTCCAGAGTGATGCAGCACAGATGCTTTGTATTGATGGCCCGTGGGATGTCTTCCGGTACAACAGCGCAACGGCCGCAAGTCCCCATGATGGTGATCAGGACATCGCCAGGATGCACGGTGTACCGCTCAAGCTGCTGGTACTTCTCCTCGCTGATGAACCTTCGTTCGTCCCAGCGGAACTCATTGCTGACTGCGTTGTCGATCCCAAGAACGGCGACCCCGTCGTCAACGAATTCGCTGTGCAGCAATTGGCTGCCGAACGGGCCCGTCCGTATCGAGCCCTTCCGCTGCTGAGCGACATCAGCAACCGTCACCGCCGGCCACTCGTCCGAGGCCTCGGTAGCGAACATGTCGAGGAAGATGGACTGGGTGAGGTCGTCGAGGTGAGCGAGGGCTTCACGGCGCTTAGCACGCAGCTCGTCCGCCCGGTCCAGCATCTCCGCAATCCTTCGCTGCTCCTGTAGGGGAGGCGTCGGGATTGAAAGACTGGCCAGAAAAGCTACCGGCACCCGCCGCTGGCCGGCACTGCCGGTCATCCGCCGCTCGCCGGCTATGCGGATCGCCGGCCTTCTCAGGAAATGGAGGAGGTAACGCGCGTCAAGCTGCGAACGGTTGGGCCTGATCACGTGGAACTCGGTTGAACCAACGCCGGTCGGTCGGCTGAGGCAGGCCTGGGCAATCTTTCCGTTCTCGAAGCAGGGTGTGATCTTGGCAACGAGGACGTCCTCATCGGCGAAGACTGTGTAGCCCCTACTCACCTCACCGAACAGCCGGTCCTCGCCACTCTCCGTGGATCCTGTCTCGGCGTCGACCGCAGACATGGGAACGAACGAGATCAGTTCGTCGGCTGCGGGACGGGTGACGAGCTTTGGGTTGACAGCGGCAACGTCGGCGAGCTTCGAAAATTTCGGTGTCCTCATCCGAGCATCGCCTTCAGGTCGGACATGCCCCGCTGGATATCGGACTCCAGACGTTCCAGGTCCATCAGGATGCCCAGTGGCGCCCGATGCTCGACCTCCTCGTGCACGATCTCCTTGTACTGGTTGAGGCTGAGGTCGTAGCCCTTCTCGACAATGTCGGCCTTAGGCACGCAGAAGCTTTGTTCCGTCCGTGCCCGCTGCAACTCGTCACCATCCCGCCGCAGCCACCGCGCTAAGGCATCCGGAAGGTTGTTCTTCGCGTGCTCCGCCTCGGCCAGCGGCACGTCCGGCACCGGCCCGAGCTTCTCTGCCGGTAGCAGCGGAATCCGCTTGTCGTCGAGGCTCCAGCCGTCTGCAGTCACCTCGTAGAACCACACGTTGTCGGTGCCGCCGCTGTTGGTCTTGGTGAAGAGCAGGATCGCGGTTGAGACACCCGAGTAGGGCCTAAAGGTGCCGCTCGGCAGCTTCACCACCCCCTCGAGCTTCTGGTCCTCGACCAGAAGCCGGCGCAGTTCCTTGTGCGCCTTGCTCGGTCCGGAGAGCACCCCGTCCGGCACGATGACCGCCGCTCGGCCGCCCGGCTTGAGCAGCCGGAGGAAGAGTGCGAGGAAGAGCAGCTCGGTCTTCTTCGTCTTGACGACCCGCTGGAGGTCCTTGGAGGTGCTCTCGTAGTCGAGGCTGCCGGCGAAGGGCGGGTTGGCCAGGATCAGCGAGTACTTCTCCGACTCGTTGCTGACGTTCTCGGCCAGGGAGTCGCGGTAGCGGATGTCGGGGCTTTCGACGCCGTGCAGCAGCATGTTCATGCTGCCGATTCGCAGCATCGTGCTGTCGAAGTCGAAGCCGTGGAACATGCTCTCGTGGAAGTGCTTCCGCTGCACCGCGTCGAACAGCGCGTTCGGATACGTTCGGCGGACATACTCTCCAGCCTCGACGAGGAAGCCCGCCGTGCCGCAGGCTGGATCGCAGATCTCGTCGGTCGGTGTCGGTGCTGTCATTTCGACCATCAGCTGGATGACGTGCCGTGACGTGCGGAACTGTCCGTTGTGGCCGGCCGTGGCGATCTTGCTGAGCATGTACTCGTAGAGGTCGCCCTTGGTGTCGCGATCCTCCATCGGGATGTGGTCGAGCATGTCGACCACGCGGGCGAGCAGAGCCGGGTTGGGGATGGTGAACCGGGCGCCCTTCATGTGGTGCGAGTACGTCGACCCGTCACCGCCGAGCGTCCGCAGGAACGGGAACACCTGATCCGCGACGATCTTGAACATCGTCTCCGGATCACGGTGCTTGAACTCGGACCAGCGGAGCTCTTGCTGGTTCGGCTGGAACCTCAGTGTGACCGGGGCGTTCGGGAAGCGCTCCGCCTTCTTCCTCTCGCGTATCTCCGTCTCGTCCAAGCGCTTGATGAAGAGCAGGTAGGTGATCTGCTCGATCACCTCCAACGGGTTCGAGATGCCACCCGACCAGAAGGCATCCCAAACGCGGTCGATCTTGCCCTTCAATTCACCGGTGATCACGTAGCTTCGGTCCCCACCCCGTCGTACTGCCAAGTCGACCTAGGTTAGTCCCGCATCCCCGCCGTGCGGGATCGGGCATTGGGGCGAAGACCCTCATGCCGAGCAGCGGCGCCGAGGAACAGCAACTCCGGCTGGGAGACGTCGCGCGGGTTGAGCCGCTACAGGTGGAGTGAGTTGGCCATCCGGCGGTAAACGGTCCGGGATGGGCCATCTGTCGCAGTGGGATCGGGCGGCGGACCCTGGACGACCGGATCACTGTCAACCGTCGCCGGAGGTGCCTTCGGCCACTCTCTGTTACGAGCAAGGAGCGTCGGCGGCTCGCGTGCCCCCCGGGGGGCACGCGAAAATGCCCCTCCGTCGATGAACGGAGAGGCATTTTCCCTGGTCAACCTTGTGCGCCCGAAGGGACTCGAACCCCTAACCTTCTGATCCGTAGTCAGATGCTCTATCCATTGAGCTACGGGCGCCTGGTGCTCGGCCAGTCTACACAACCGGCTTTTGCGCGGAGACTCCGGGATTCGAACCCGGGAGGGGCTTTAAGACCCCAACCGCATTAGCAGTGCGGCGCCATAGACCAGACTAGGCGAAGTCTCCCTGGTGACCACGAGGTCACCGCGCCCGAGGATACAGGCCCGCACCCGCCCGGGGCAAAGCGGATACCGGGACCGGCCCCCGTGACCGCGTTTCCGTCGTGTGCCAGATCACGTCCACGGCTACGCTCCACCGATATGCAGGAGCAGCCGCCGAGCGATCCGCCCCGTCGCGAGCCCGCAGCCAAGGCCCGTCGGAGCCGCTCCCCACGACCGACGTTCAACCCACCGGCACCGGATCCCGCCGCGGTGGACGCGACGAGCGACACACCGCCGCCCCGGCGTCCGCGCCGGACGGCGCCCACAGTCGTCTTCCAGCCGCCGGCACCGGCCGACGCCGCAGCGCCGGCCCCGCGCCCGCGTCCGGCCGCCGATTCCTCAGCAACCGATCCCGGTACGCCGCCCGCAGAGCAAGACACCCCGACCTCTGCCGCAACCGATCCGGCTACGCCTGCCGCAGAGCAGAACCCCGCTGGCCCTGCCGCGCCCGGCACCCGATCGGGTGACCCGGGGACGGCTGAGCCGCCGCCGGTACCAGGGAAGCCAGCTCCGGAAGCCGGGGAACGCGACCCCGCAGCGGCGACACGCCGGACGGGAGGCGGGGCGGCGGCGAAGAAGACCGCCCCGGTCGCGAAGAAGGCCGCTCCGGCGGCCAGGAAGACTGCTCGGAAGCGTGCAGGACCGGCCGCCGCTCGGGCCTCCGGGACCACCACCGGGCCGGCGACCGAGCCTGCCGCCCCGGAGCTTGCCGCTTCCGAATCCGAGCCCGCCGCCGCCGGCCAGGCGCCCCAGGCAGAACCGGCCGTCGTCCAGCGGGCGCCCGGACAACCCGGCTTCGCGCGTACGCCGGTGGAGGGCCGGCGGGCGGTGGGGCCGCGGCTGCGCGACCACCCCGGGTTCGCGCCGGAGCTGCTGGCCCTGGCGGCGGTCGACGCGCTCGGGCCGCGCGCCTCGGCGTGGGTGGAGCAGGTCCGGCGGGCCTACCCGGAGGCGGACGCCGACGGGGTGGCCCGGCTGGCGACCCGGCGGTTCGTGCGGATGGCCGGTACGGGTGGGGCGCTGGCGGCGGGCGCTGGGCTGTTCGCGCCGGTCGCGGAGCTGGCGACAGTGCTGTGGACACAGGCGAACCTGGTGCTGCATCTGGCGGCGGCGTACGGGCGGGATCCGGCGCATCCGGACCGGGCGGCCGAGCTGCTGGTACTCACGTTGGTGCATCCGGACGACGGCACCGCGCGGGCGGCGCTGGCGGCGGCTCGGGCGGCCGGCGCTCCGGCGGAGGGTCCGTGGGGGCGGGTGGCGGAGGCGGCCTGGCGGCTGGCCACGCCGGTCGCCGCGCAGGCGGGCGGCTGGCTCGGGCTGCGGCTGGCCGCCCGGTTGCTGCCGGGGGCGGCGGCGCTGGCGGCCGCGACCGGCGGTACGGCGACGGCCGAGCGGGTGGCCGCGCGGGCGGTCGCCCGGTACCGGCCCACCCGCGCCCGGTCGACGCCAGGAGGGCGAGGTGACGTCGGCTAGAGCCAGTCGAACCAGGACTTCGGCAGCATCGCGTAGCCGACGAACGCGACGATGTCGAGCAGCGTGTGCGCGACGATCAGCGGGGCGACCCGGCGGGTACGCAGGTAGAACAGCCCGAAGATCACGCCCATCACGGCGTTGCCGACGAACGCGCCGAAGCCCTGGTAGAGGTGGTACGAGCCGCGCAGCAGCGCGCTCGTGGCGAGCACCGCGCCGATCCGCCAGTTGAGCTGCCGCAGCCGGGTGATCAGGTAGCCGACCACGATCACCTCCTCCAGCACGGCGTTCTGCACGGCGGCGAGGATCAGCACCGGCACCGTCCACCAGAGGTCCGGCAGCGCGGCCGGGACCAGCGTGGCGTTGATGCCGAGCTGCGCCGCCGCCCAGAACAGCGCCAGCCCGGGCAGGCCGATGAGCGCGGTCAGGCCCGCGCCGCGGGCCAGGTCGGAGGCGGGCCGGCGGAAGTCGACGCCGAGCGTCCGCGCCGGGTCGCCGGGGTCACGCGCCAGCAGGTGTACGGCGAGCAGCACCGGCAGCAGCGCGAAGACGATGCCGAGCAGCTGGTACGTGAGGTCGAGGTACGGCCGGGCCGACGCGGAGGTGTTCAGGGCGGCGGTCTGCTTGGACAGTCCACCGGTCGCGGTCAGCTTGGCGATCAGTGAGACGAGCGCGTACACGGCCGACTGGCCGAGGGACAGACCGAGCACGAGCAGCGTCTCGGTGCCCAGCATCCGGCGGGAGACCGGGCGGGCCAGCTCGTCAACCGTCACCGGACCATGAAAGCACTTCGGCGACCGGGCCGGACGGTCGCACAGCCTGTGCGACCGGCGTACACGCTCCGTGGACATTCTATGGGGGCCGATCCGCCCGTACGGAGAAGGAGCGTGCCCCTGTGGAGAACTTCGCGCGGCTGCTGAAGGAGAGCTGGACCCTGGTCGAGGAGCACCGGGAGCGGCTCAGCGGTCACTTCTACGCCCGGTTGTTCCTCCTCGACCCGGAGCTGCGCAAGCTTTTCCCGGTGCAGATGAACGGCCAGGGGGACCGCATCCTGGAGGCGATCGTCACCGCCACCCAGACGGTGGGCGACCCGGAGAGCTTCGACGAGTACCTGCGGGCGCTGGGCCGGGACCACCGCAAGTACCACGTGGCGGCCGAGCACTACGCGACGATGGGCGTCGCGCTGCTCGACGCGCTGCGCAGCACCGCCGGGGACGGCTGGAACCTGGAGTACGACCAGGCGTGGCGGGAGGCGTACGCCGGCATCAGCGAGCGGATGCTGGCCGGCGCGGCGGCGGACGAGAACCCGCCGTACTGGCACGCCGAGGTGCTCACGCACGAGCGGCACGGCCCGGACACGGCGGTGCTGACCGTACGGGCGCTCCAGGATCCGCTGCCCTGGCGGGCCGGGCAGTACGTGAGCGTGGAGGTGCCGCGCTACCACCCGCGGGTGTGGCGGACGTACTCGGTGGCGAACGCGCCGAACGAGGAGAACGTGCTGGAGTTCCACGTCCGTACGCCGCCCGGCGCGGCGGGCTGGGTGTCCGGCGCGCTGGTGCGCCGCACCAAGCCGGGTGACCTGCTGCGGGTGGCCGCGCCGATGGGCTCGATGACGTTGGATCCGGAGTCCACCCGGGACGTGCTCTGCGTGGCCGGCGGCGTCGGCCTGGCCCCGATCAAGGCGCTGGTGGAGGAGCTGACCCGGGTCAACCGGACCCGCTGGGTGCACGTCTTCTACGGTGCGCGCCGCCCGGACGAGCTGTACGGGCTGCCCGGCCTGGAGGAGCTGGTGGCGTCCCACCCGTGGTTGTCGGTGACGCCGGCGTGCAGCGAGGATCCGGACTTCGGCGGCGAACTGGGTGACGTCTCCGAGGTGGTCACCCGGTACGGCCCGTGGACCACGCACGACTGCTACGTCTCCGGCTCGGCCGCGATGGTCCGGGCCACCCTGCGGGCGCTCGCCGCCGACGACGTCCCGCCGGACCACATCCGGTACGACACGTTCGGCAACCTCTGAACCTTGCTCCCCCCGAGCCGGGTCGCGTGCCCCCGCCCCCTGGGGCACGCGACCCGGCCCCCCGTTTCTCAGTAACGCCAGGGGGTGCCGGTCTCGCGGTACTCCTCCACTGGCACCAGCGGCACGCCGGGTGCCATCCGGTCGACGTAGAGCCGCCCCTCCAGGTGGTCGATCTCGTGCGCGACCAGCCGCGCCATCGCGTACTCGTAGGACGTGATCACCCGGCTGCCGTCCCACAGGGCGTGTTCCACGTCGATCCGCAGCGGCCGGGGCACCAGGCCGCGGTGGTCGAAGAAGGAGAGGCAGCCCTCGTACTGCTCGTCGGTCTCGGTCGCGGCGTCCACCACCCGGGGGTTGAGCAGCACCACCGGGTCGGCCGCCCGGTCGGCCGGGCGCACGAGCGCCGCGGACCAGCCGATGCCGAGCTGGGGCGCGGCGAGGCCGACGCCCTTGCTGAACGGGTGCAGCTCGTCCAGCCGGACCAGCATCGCGGCGAGCCGGTCGATCACCTCCCGGGCGTGCTGTTCGTCGGCCGGCAGGTCGAACTGGCGGGCCCGCTGCCGCAGCAGGTCGTCGCCGCGCTGCACGATGCCCACGGCCCGCATCCGGTCGCTGGCCCGCACCCGGGCGCCGCCGCTGGGCGCGTTGTCCGGTTCGGCGTCCGGCTCGGGGCTGCGGAACCGCCACTGCATCCGGTAGCGGGCGTTCAGCGGCGGGTCGTCGGTCCCCCAGTCGAAGACCACCCGGCCGCCGTCCACCGAACGCTGGATCGGGGTACGCAGCGGCCCCTCCTCCGCCGACAGCGAGGTCTCCGCGCCCCACACCTTGGGGTCGAGGTCCGCAGGCAGGTCGAGCCGCACCGCCAGGTGCCGGGTGGGCAGGCGTACGGCCCGCTGGAACCAGGGCCCCCACTTGTCCCGGCCGACGCGGTACGCGTACTCGATGGTGACCCGGTCGCCGGGGTAGAGCGGGAAGCGTCCCTCGTCGTTCTCGAACAGCAGCCAGATCTCCTTGAACGCGTCCCGGTCGTGCTTGGCCCGCCAGTGCATCGGCTCGCGTCCGTTGCCGTCGTCCCGGTACGCGGTCAGTTGCAGCTCGGCGAAGGTGAGCGGGTGTTCCCGGTGGTGCCGGTTGGAGCGGCCCGGGTCGTTGGGGTAGCGGTCGACGGCGACCCGGACCAGGTAGCGGGTGATCGGTTCGGTGCCGGCGTTGTACAGCTCCCGCCGGATCGCGCAGTGGTAGCCGTCACCGGTGTGGGTGAGCGTGGCCACCTCCCGTTCCACCACGAGGCCGGTGCCGGGTGGCAGCCACTGCCCGGGTACGGGTGGGTCGCGGTGCGCCGCTCCGGTACGGCCGTGCCGCAGCTCGTCGTACTCCCGGAAGCGCTGCCAGATCGCGCCGCTGGCCTCCAGGACGGCCTCGGCCCGGCGGGCGAAGTCCTCGGTGGGCCGGTGCCGGCGCCCCTCGACGTGGCTGACGTAGGACGGGTCGAAGCCCATCAGTGTCGCCAGCTGCTTCTTGGACAGCCCTCGGCCGGTCCGGTGCCGGGCGAGTTCCGCCGCGAACGAGTCCGCGGCACGCTCGATCGGTGAGGTCGTCATCAGCTTCCTCGTACGCGGGAAGACCATTTTCACGTTGGGTGGCCGAACGTGTACGGAAACTGCCTCGTATTCGACATTCACCTTGACTTTTCAGCGGCGTACGTCGATCCTTACGCCGTCCGCCGCCGGTTCTCCGGCGGCGTTCTCCGTCTCCGTCACACCACTTCCCCTCCCGCCGGGCGGGTGGTTAGGCTAGCCTTAGCTTGGGTCGACGGCAGGCGCCGGCCGCAGGGCGACAGGACAGGGGACGGCCAGGTGACTGCGGTGATGCCGGGGCGCGACGCCGCCACCCCGCTCGCCCCGGTGACCGCGACCCTGCGCGCCATGTTCGGCACCGACGACCTCCCCGGGCTCGCACCCGGCCTGCTGGTCCACGACGAGCTGGACCGCTGGTCCCCTGCCACCAGGCTGATCGACGGCACGCTGCTGTCCGGGTTCCTGACCGCCGCCGGCCGCCGCTGGGGCGGTACCCCGCACGCCTGCGCCGCGCTGGCGTGGAAGTCCTACAGCTACTGGACCGCGCTCCCAGCGGTGCTCGGCTGGGCGTCGGCCCGCCGGGTGCCGCTGCTCGATCCGGCCGACGTGCTCGTGCACTTCGAGGACCACCACCAGTTGCTCACGCTGGGGCTGCGCGCCTCGACCCCGGTGGCGGTGCTGCCCGGCGACCCGCTGGCGCTGGCCGGCGCTCCGGGCGTGCGGGTGGTCCCGGACGAGGCGGCGCTGCTCGGCGCGCTGCGCGCGTCCCTGCTCGACGCCCACTTCGCGCCGCTGATCGGCGCCATCCAGGGCGAGGTCCGGATCGGCACCCGTACGCTGCTCGGCTCGGTGGCCTCGGGCATCGCGCACGGCATCCTGCGCGCGTCGGACGCGCTGCCCGGCTCGTCCACGGCGGCCGTCGGCACGCTGCTCGACGCGCTGGACCTGAGCGATCTGGTCGAGCTGGTGCCCGGCCCGGCCGGCGAGCCGACGGTACAGCGGCGCACCTGCTGCCTGGCGTTCACGCTGCCCCGGCCCAAGGTGTGCCAGGGCTGCTGCGTCCGCCAGGGCTGACCGCTCAGTCGGCCAGCGGCCGGACGTCCCACAACCACACCCCTCCGGTACGCCTCGGCGTGATCCCGCTCAGCTCCGTCATCGCCCGGCGCAGCGCCTCGGCCTGCGGCAGCCGGGGGTCGAGGATCACCGCGCCGGCCCGCCAGTAGCGCAGGTCGTCCACGGCGGCCACCCGGTCCTGCGGGGTGATCGGCGGGACCGCGTCGGTACGCCGTACCGTCTCGAAGAACGTGCTGGTGGGACGCGGCGGCGCGGTGAAGAGGGCCATCCGGTCCCCGCCGGGGCGGGTGTCCGGATAGAGGAAGTAGCCGCGGGCCAGCGGCATGTCCAGCCGGGTCTCGGCGGACCAGCGCAGCGGGACCGCGTACGTGGTGTCGGGCAGCGGCAGCGTGACGATGCTCCGCCCGTCGGCGACGTAGGGACGCCAGGCGCCGGAGGTGACGAACGCCGGGGTCGGGTCGAGGCGCTTGGCCGGCAGCGGGGTGGGCAGGATCGGCACCAGCGCCATCGCGAGCACTGTGACCGTGGCGAACCGGATCTGGTCGCGCGCGTCCGGGTGCCGTGCGGCGAGCCGCCGGGCCCGGTCGGCGCCGAGCGCGAGCAGCACGCCGATGATCGGGGTGAGCGCGAGCGACCAGCGGGTGGGCACCACCGAGTGCAGTACCGGCAGGTTCTCCAGCGCGGCCCAGGGGCCGGGGATGCCGGTGTCCTCTCCGTCGTAGCGGATCTCCCGGCCGAGCGAGAAGAGGGCGAACACGAGGCCGGCCGCCGCGAGCCCGAGCACCACGGCGTTGCGGCGCAGCCACCAGACCAGCGCGATCACCAGGATCACCAGCGGCCAGCCGAAGAACGCGTTCTCCTCGGTGGCGTTCTTGACGAGCGGTTCGCTGCCCCGGGCGTCGCCCGCGATCGACTCCCGCGACCAGGCCACGTACGCGGCGAGGTCGGTGGAGTAGCCCCGGATCAGCGTGGAGAGCCCGCTGTACGCGCCGGGGCCGAAGAACTGGACCCAGAGCGGGTACGCGAGCAGCGCCCCGGCGACCACGGCGGCCACCCCGAGCCCGGCGGCGAACGGGCGTGCCGCCGACCGCAGGGCGGGACGGCCGAGCGCCAGCGCGAGCACCACCACGCCGAGCCCGATGGCGGTCATCAGCAGGATCTCCAGGTTGAGGAACGCCTGCCAGACGATCACCAGGCCGAGCAGGACGCCGTTGCGCAGCCACCGGCCGGGTTCGGCCAGGCGCAGCGTCCGCCAGATGATCAGCGGCACCACGTACTGGCTGACGATGTTGGGATGCGAGTTGGCGTGCGAGATCATCGCGGGCGCGAACGCGCAGAAGGCCGCGCCGATCCAGGCCGGGCCACGGGCTCCGACGACCACCCGGGAGAGCAGGAAATACCAGGACACCGCGGTCGCGGCGAGCCCGAGTGTGAGGAAAATCAGGAATGACCAGCGCGGACCGACCCAGAGCGTTATCGGGGTCAGGGGTATGGATACGGATAATACGGACGTATTCGCCATCAGATTGACGACGCCCGGCACATTCATCCGGTCCGAGGTGAACGGATAGGCGAAATCAGTGACGACCCGCGCACCGTGCGCCATCATCCATTCGAACTGCGCCTGATCGGTACGGTTGTCGCGGACCCCATTGCGCGGATCGACCCAGAGCCGGGCGGTCACCCAGAACGCGAGCAGCACGAAGCTGAGCACGGCGAGCGCGTCGATCCGCCTACCCTGCCCCGATTTCGCCGCACTCGCGTCGCTTTCCGGAGTAGTCATGACATTTCAGAGCGTAGTCAGGGTATGACGGGCACGTGCAATGTTCCGGGGAATCACGTACTATGTGCCGAGTTCGCCGACCGCTGAACAGTGCACCCCTCCGGATCACAATTCGGCCCCCCTCCGTCCCCCGATTTCCCCATCAGCCATCCAGATGGTTGACTCTGACGGTCCAGGCGCGGGTCAGTCATATCGTGAGGAATCGACGCATGGCAGAAATCACTGGGGATCAGCGCGTCCAGTCCGAGGTGCTCGAAGGCCTGGCGACGGCTGTCAACCACCGGCAGTGGTTCGTCGAGCTGGCGGTGCCCTACCTCGGTGACGACCCGATCGAGATCGGCAGCGGCCTGGGCGACTACGCCTCGGCCTGGGCCGCCCACGTACCCCGGATCACCGCCACCGAGGCCGACCCGGACCGGCTGATCCAGCTCAAGGAGCGGCTGTCCGACCACCCGGGCGTCGAGGTCCGGCAGATGCTGCTGCCGCACCACGAGCGCGGCGACTACAGCGCGGCCGTGTCCTACAACGTGCTGGAGCACATCGACGACCACGTGGGCGCGCTGCGCAGCATGCGGGATCTGGTCCGCCCCGGCGGCGCCGTGGTCATCATCGTGCCGGCGTTCCAGTTCGCCATGAGCCCCGCCGACATCGCCACCGGCCACGTCCGCCGCTACACGAAGAAGACGCTCGCCGCGGCGATGACCGAGGCGGGCCTCACCGTCGAGCGGATCCACTACGCCAACGCGCTCGGCCTGATCGGCTACTTCATGGCCACCAAGGTCTTCCGGCTGATGCCGAAGGAGGGCCCGATGGTCAAGGTCTACGACACCCTCGTGCTGCCCGTCACCAAGGCCGCCGAGCAGCGCGTCCGGCCGCCGTTCGGCCAGTCCGTCTTCGCGGTCGCCCGCGTACCGGCCTGACGTGTAAGGAAGGGCCCCTTATTAACAGACGTCTGTTAATAAGGGGCCCTTCCTTACACGTCACTCCTTGATCTGGTACGTCGGGCGGATGACCGCCCGGGCCAGGGTGTGGAACGCCAGGTTGAAGCCGACGAAGGCCGGGCTGGCCTCGGCGGGGATGTCGAGGCGGTCCACGTCCACCGCGTGCACCGCGAACACGTACCGGTGCGGGCGGTCCCCGGCCGGCGGCGCCGCGCCCCCGTAGCCGGTGTCGCCGTAGTCGTTGCGGACGCTGAACGCGCCGCCGAGGTCGGCCTCCCGCACGCCGGTGGGCAGCTCGGTGACGGAGGCCGGCACGTTCACCAGCACCCAGTGCCAGAAGCCGCTGCCGGTCGGGGCGTCCGGGTCGAAACAGGTGACCACGAAGCTCCTGGTCTCGGCCGGGAAGCCCGACCAGGACAGATGCGGGGAGACGCTCTCACCGCCGGTGCTGCCGTGCGCGTACCGCGCGTCCATCGGCTCGCCGTTGTGCACGTCGTCGCTGGTCAGGTCGAACGACGGCACCGTCGGCAGCAGCTCGTACGGGTCCGGGGCGATCGGTCGTTCCAGGGTCATCGAAACGGTCCTTCCGGGTACGCGAATGTCCTGCGCCCCTTCATACCCCGTTGTCCGCCCCGCCGTGCTGCCGGCGCACCATCTCGTTGATCCAGACCGGCGCGTACGGGGACGTGCAGCCCGGCGGCGTCGGATAGTCCTTGAGCACCCCGAGCCGCTCCCCGATGCCGATGGCGCGGTCCCGGTACGCGGCGTGCTCGATCCCGATCTGCGCCAGGCAGTGGTTCATCGCCCACTGAAGGCGCTCCGGCGCGTCCGCCATCTCCGCCTCGATCACGCCGAGCAGACCGGCCAGGTCCAGCCCGTCCGGATTCCGCGCCACCCGCTCGGTGGTCAGCGCCCAGCCGGCGCTCGCCACCACCGGATCCGAATCGGCCGACCAGGCCAGGCGCAACGACTCCGCGTGCGGGCTCTTCTTCACCACGTAGTTGACGAGCCAGTCGTGCACCTTCGGCGTCCGCGCCTCGCGCAGCATGGCGTCCAGCTCGTCCCGCCCGTACGCCTTCGGCCGGCAGATCAGCAACGCCAGCAGCCGGGCCGCGCTGTCGCCGGTCGCCCACAGCTCGCGGGCCAGCTCCTGCTGGGTCTTCAACCGCTTGGCGATCGCCCGCAGCTTGCCCAGGTTGACCCCGTGGTCGTCGCCGTGGCGCTCGTTGACCGCGCGGATCTTCGGGTCGTCGAGCGCGGCCAGCTCGGCCATCACCCCGGCCACCGTCATCGTCTCTGTCACCCGGCCTCCCGCCGTCCGTGCACTGCGCAGCCTACGACCGGGCCCGACGTTCCCGCGCCCCGCGACCACCTGTGACGCGGATCACCCTCCTCGCCCATGCTCAGCCCTCGCAGGCCGGGGTGCGCTGCCTCGCAAGTAGTCACTTACCCACCCTGAGACCCCCGAGGACCGCCTGGAGGAGCACACACGTACTCCTCCAAACAAGCGGCCTCGCCCAAAGACAGAGACGGCCCGTAGGCAAGATCCACGGTGGATTTCAGGGCATAGCCGGAGGCCCGGACCGTGGCTACGGTGGCCCGCATGCCAACACTGATATCGCCCACCACCAGCCTGTATGCCGCCTTCCAGGACTGCCGCGACGACTGGGGGCCCGGCCTGCACGAGGACGGCTTCGGCATCGGCCCCGAAGACGACCTGGACTCGCCCGAAGGCTTCGCCGACTGGGTGCGGCGACGTGTCCGGCTGGACCACGGGGCCGGGGCGCCATGCCCCGACGAGCGGCATGCCTCCTGCCGGTGGATCGTCGAAGACGGGCAGGTGCTCGGGGGTATCGCGATGCGGCACTGGCAGGACGACGACCTGGGCCAGATCGGCTACGGCGTACGTCCCTCCGCGCGCCGCCGCGGCCTGGCGAGCTGGGCCCTGGGTGAGATGCTCCGCGAGGCCCGCACCATGCTGGGTCTGCACCGGGTGCTCATTCCCTGCCTGGAGGACAACCTCGCCTCGGCGCGCACCATCGAGAGCCAGGGCGGCGTGTTCCAGGGCGTCCTCGACACCGGGCATGTCCGGGTCCGCCGCTACTGGATCACGCTCAGCCGCTGACCGGCTCACTGGCCGTCGGAGGTCGAGAAGGGCACCTTCTTGTACGCGGAGCGATAAGAGCGACCGACGAACGGCTACGGCAAGATCCGCCGCTGCACCGACCGCGACACAAAGATCGTGGACTTCTACCTGTAGCTGGCAGCCGCCCTCGTCACCAGGGGCGATGGTTACTTCCGGACCGACACGCCGATGCGGGCCGACACGCCAGGCCGGCGGGAGTGGGCGGAGGGTGTGGGATTCGAACCCACGAAGACATCGCTGCCTTACCGGTTTTCAAGACCAGCGCCATCGGCCACTAGGCGAACCCTCCCGGCACGCCCCCGAGGGGTGCGCGACCGGGACCAGTCTGCCACGAACGCCGTACCGGGCAAGCCGCCGTCCCACCCTCGCTGCGAGAACGTGTGCGGCAGGTCCACAGTGGCCGAGGGGCTGACCCGGCGGCTGCCCCGGGCGGTGCCATCCCCGGATCGGGCTCCGGCTGGACACTTCCGACCAGACCCCGGAGGAGACGGTGACGGAGATCCTCGCCCGCGCGTGGACCGACGGGCAGATCGGGTAAGACTGAACCATGCGCGCAGTCACGATCACGGAACCCGGCGGACCCGAGGCGCTCGTCTGGACCCACGTCCCGGATCCGGAGCCCGGCCCCGGTGAGGTGGTCGTCGAGGTGCGGGCCAGCGCGGTGAACCGGGCCGACCTGTTGCAGCGGCAGGGGCACTACCCGCCGCCGCCGGGCGCGCCCGCGTACCCCGGTCTGGAGTGTTCGGGGACGGTGCTTGCGCTCGGTCCCGGCGTGACCGGCTGGTCGGTGGGCCAGGAGGTCTGCGCGCTGCTGGCCGGCGGCGGCTACGCCGAGCAGGTCGCGGTGCCGGCCGGGCAGTTGCTGCCGGTGCCGGCCGGGGTGGACCTGGTCGACGCGGCGGCGCTGCCGGAGGTGGCCTGCACGGTCTGGTCGAACGTGGTGGACCTGGCCCGCCTGGCCGAGGGGGACGTGCTGCTGGTGCACGGCGGCGGCAGCGGGATCGGCACGTTCGCGATCCAGCTCGGCGTGGCGCTCGGCGCGACTGTGGTGGTGACTGCCCGCTCGGCGAAGCACGAGCGCCTGCGGGAGTTGGGCGCCGCGCACACGATCGACTACCGCGAGCAGGACTTCGTCGACGAGGTGCGCCGGGTCACCGACGGCCGCGGCGCGGACGTGATCCTGGACATCATGGGCGCGTCCTACCTGCCCCGGAACGTGGCCGCGCTGGCGACCGGTGGGCGGCTCGTGGTGATCGGCATGCAGGGCGGCCGCAAGGGCGAACTCGACCTGGGGATGCTGCTGGCGAAGCGGGCGGCGGTGCACGCGACCGCGCTGCGGTCCCGCCCGGTGGACGACAAGGCGGCGATCGTCCGGGGCGTACGCGAGCAGGTGTGGCCCCTGGTGGAGGCGGGCCGGATCCGGCCGGTGGTGCACGCCCGGGTGGACATGGCCGACGCCGCCGCCGCGCATCGCCTGGTGGAGACCAACGACCACCTGGGCAAGGTGCTGCTGGTCCGGTGAGGGTCAGCCCTGGCCGGGGCGCGGAAGCATGAGGCGCGGGCCGGGGCCCTCGGCGGCGAGCGAGTCCTCGGGGTTGTAGAGCGTGCAGCGCTGCAGCGACAGGCAGCCGCAGCCGATGCAGCCGTCCAGGTCGTCGCGGAGCTTGCCGAGCAGCCGGATCCGCTCGTCCAGCCGGTCCCGCCAGGCGCGGGACAGCGCGGCCCAGTCGTCGGGCGTGGGGGTACGCCCCGACGGCAGCGAGTCGAGCGCCGCGCGGATCTCCTCCAGCGAGACACCCACCTGCTGGGAGATCCGGATGAAGGCGACCCGGCGCAGCTCGGTGCGGGCGTAGCGGCGCTGGTTCCCGCCGGTGCGGGCGGCGTGGATCAGGCCGAGCCGCTCGTAGTAGCGCAGCGCCGAGGGGGCGACGCCACTGCGGTCGGCGAGCTGCCCGATGGTCATTGTTGCTTCGTGCATCACACGGCCTTGAGTTGAAGTTCGCTTCAAGTCCGAGGCTATCGGTATGACGACGACCACCGCCACCGACCTGGGCGCGCTGCTGGACCGGGTGCGCGCCGGCCGCGAGTTCGGCACCAACGTGTACTCGACGCTCGACGTGCTCCAGGTGCTCTACGACCGGGTGCTCCGGATCACCCCGGCCACCGTGGCCGACCCGGACCGGGACCGTTTCCTGCTCTCCAAGGGGCACGCGGTCGCCGGGTACTACGCGCTGCTCGCCGCCCGCGGCTTCCTGCCGGCCGGGTGGCTGGACGACCAGGGCGGCCCGGCGAGCCGGCTCGGCGACCACCCGGACCGCACGCTGGTGCCGGGCGTGGAGATCGGTTCCGGTTCGCTGGGCCACGGGCTCGGGCTGGGCGTGGGCACCGCGCTCGGGCTGCACGCCCAGGGCCGCACCGGACCCCGGGTGTACGTGCTGCTCGGCGACGCCGAACTGGACGAGGGCTCCAACCACGAGGCGATCGCGTACGCGGGCGCGACCGGGCTGGGCAGCCTGACCGCGATCGTGCTGGACAACCGCTCGGCCACGTACGGCTGGCCGGGCGGCGCGGCGAGCCGGTTCACGGTGAACGGGTGGAGCGCCGCCACAGTCGACGGGCGCGACCACGACGCCCTGCACGCCGCCCTCACCGGGCACGACGACCACCGGCCGCACGTCGTCGTCGCGGTCGTCACGGACGGGGAGTGACCATGAGCAGCACCATGCGGGACGCGTTCGTGACCAGCACCGAGGAGGTGCTCGCCGATCCGCGGACGACAGTCGTGCTCGCCGACATCTCCGCCGCCGCGTTCGAGCCGGCCGCCGCCCGGTACCCGGACCGGGTGATCAACGTGGGGATCCGGGAGCAGTTGATGATCGGGGTGGCGGGTGGGCTGGCGCTGACCGGGCAGCGGCCGATCGTGCACAGCTACGCCCCGTTCCTGGTCGAGCGGGCGTACGAGCAGATCAAGCTGGACCTCGACCACCAGGACGTCGGCGCGGTGCTCGTCGGCATCGGCGGCTCGTACGACCGGGCGTCGGCGGGACGCACCCACCTCGGGCCGGCGGACGTGGCGCTGCTGGACACGCTCGACGGCTGGACCGTGCACGTGCCGGGGCACCCCGACGAGGTCCGGCCGCTGCTGCGCGACGTCGTGTGCGGGCAGGACTCGGCGTACCTGCGGTTGTCGATCCGGAGCAACACCGCCGCGTACCCGCAGGCGGGTGACCTGCACGTGGTCCGGGACGCCGGGCCGGGTGCGCCGCTGCTGGTCGCGGTCGGCCCGGTGCTGGACGCGGCGGTGGCGGCGACGGCCGACCGGCCGGTCACCGTGGCCTACACCCACCGGCCGCGGCCGTTCGACACCGCCGGGCTGCGGGCGCTCGCCGGGACCGAGGTGATCCTGGTCGAGCCGTACCTGGCGGGCACCTCGGCGCGGGTGGTGTCGGAGGCGCTGGCGGACCGGCCGCACCGGCTGCTGGCGCTCGGGGTGGGCCGCAAGGACCTGCGCCGCTACGGCAGCGCCGAGGACCACGAACGCTGGCACGGCCTGGACGCGGCCGGGCTGCGCCGCTCGGTCGACGCGTTCCTCACCTGAGCGTCCCGGACCCGACGGAACCCCGCGACCTCGGCTCGTGCCGGGATCGCGGGGTTCTGTCGGTTCGGGCTCAGCGCGCGGCGGCGGGACCGGCCGGGCGGCGGCGGGCGCGCTCCCGGGCCAGGATCCAGATCGCCTCGACGCCGTCCTTCCAGGTGATCTTCTTGCCCTCCTCGCGGCCCCGCGCGCGGTAGCTGATCGGCACCTCGTAGGGGCGGATGCGGCGGCGCAGCAGCTTGCCGGTGACCTCGGCCTCCATGCCGAAGCCACGGGAGCGGACCTGGAGCGAGCGGTACAGCTCCAGCGGCATCAGCTTGAAGCAGGTCTCCAGGTCGCCGATGTAGGAGTTGTAGAGCACGTTCGCGGCGAGCGTGACGCCCTTGTTGCCCATCACGTACCAGAAGCTGTACGAGCTGTGGCTGCCGAAGGTCCGATTGCCGTAGACGACTGTCGCCCGGCCGTCGAGCACCGGCTCCAGCAGGCGTGGGATGTCCTGCGGGTCGTACTCCAGGTCGGCGTCGAGGATGACCATGTACTCGCCCTCGGCGCTGTCGACCGCCGTCTTGATGGCCGCGCCCTTACCGGCGTTGCGCTGGTGGGTGATCACCCGCAGGCGGGCGTCGTCCACGCGGCCGAGGATCTCACCGGTGCCGTCCCGGCTGCCGTCGTCCACGACGACGAGCTCGATCTCGCAGGGGTAGTCCACCGCCAATGCCTGCTTGAGGGCATCCGCGATACGTTCTTCCTCGTTGTAGACCGGCATGAGGATCGAGAGCTTCACGGAATCTCCACGGAGGCGATGGCAGGTCGGGGCATAGCGTAGCCTGGCACATCGCTCAGGTCACGACAGCCCAGGCACCCTATTCCTGGCGAAGTGGTACGACCACGAGCCGGGCCACGCTCCGGTCGCCGTCCTTCGCGCCGGCCACCCCGACCGTCGTACCGATCTTGATGTCGGTCGATCGGATCGTCGTCCGCCGCTCGACCACACGCAGTTTCTCACCGAACGTCCACTTCACCGTGAAACCGTCGGTGGACTTCACAGTCATCGACTTGTCGTCGATCGCGGTCACCTCGCCGCGCTGGACCGCGACCGTCTTCGTACCGCCGTCCCTGGTCTTCACCACTGCCTCGCCGTGCAGCGTGTTGCGCCGCAGCAGCACCCGGGCGCGGTGCCGCTTGTGCCCCTCCGTCGCCCGCTCGCCCTTGCCGTCCGGCCCGGCCTGCGACGTACCGGAGGGTGCCGGCGCGGCGACTGGATCCACGTCCAGTTCCCCGGCGTCGACGCCGAGCGCGGCGAGCGCCTGGCCGTCCGCGCCCAGGGCGGCGCTCACCTCGACCCCGTCGTCCGGCGCCGCGCCGGACCGGGTCGCGCCGCACCCGGCGAGCGCGAGCGCCGCGGCGGCGAGCAGTGCGGTGGCGCCGGTGACGATTCGCTGACGTCTCATCTGTGGTCCTCTCCTCGCGGTGACGGTCCGAGCGTTCCGCACGGACGCGAGGGGACGGTCAAGCCGATGTTCGAGCCGCGTAAGGATCCGGGGGCACCCGGACGGTGAAGGCGGCTCCGCCCTCCGGGGCGTGCCCGGCGGCGATGTCCCCGCCGAGCCGGCGGACCAGCCCGGCGGCGAGCGCCAGGCCCAGCCCGCTGCCCACCTTGCGCACCCCCCGGTACCGCTCGTGCAGCGCGCCCCGCTCGAACGCCACCCTCAGGTCGTCGTCGGTGAAACCGGGTCCGCCGTCCCGGACCTCCAGCACCCCGCCGCCCGCCGGGCCGGCGGCCCGGACCGCGAGCACCACCGGCGCCCCCGGAGGTGCGACCCGCAGCGCGTTCTCCAGCAGCCCGTCCAGAACCTGCCGGATCCGGCCCGGATCGGTGTACGCCGGCACCGGCACACCCGGCGTCTCCAGCCGGAACGGCACCCCGAGCGCCGCGCACCGGCCGGACCAGCTGCGTTCCGCGTCGGCGGCCAGCCCGGTCAGGTCGACCGGCACCGGTTCCAGGGGGAAGTCGACCGCCTCCAACCGGGCCAGCGCCAGCAGGTCGCGGACCAGCCGGTCCAGGTGCTCGGCCTCGGCGAGGACGGTCCGGCCGGTCGCCGGCACCGCGTCCGCCTCGATCACACCGTCGGCCAGCGCCTCGGCGTAGCCGCGGATCGCGGTGAGCGGGGTCCGCAACTCGTGCGAGACGGAGAGCAGGAACTCGCGCTGCCGCCCCTCGCTCGTGGCGAGCGCGGCGGCCAGGCCGTTGAGCGCGTGCGCCAGGTCGGCCACCTCGTCGGGCGGCTCGACCGGCACCCGGACCGCCCGGTCCCCGGCACGCAGCCGGGCGGCGGCGGTGGCGGCGGTACGGATCGGCCGGGCCAGCCGGCGGGCGAGCAGCAGTCCGGCGGCCGCCCCGGCGGCGAGTCCGGCGAGCAGCGGCAGCCAGAGTCCGCGCAGCACCTGCCGCCAGGGCGCGGCGCTACGGGCCCGGGTCAGCACCACACCGTCCCCACCGGGCAGCGACCGCGCCTCGACCAGCCGGCGTTCGCCCTCGATCAGTCGCCGGCCGGAGACGTTCTCGCCGCCGGCCACCCGCGTCACCAGCGGCCGGGGCAGGCCCGGCCGGTCGGCGCGGCCGTCCCGGATCACGTACACGTCGATCTGCTGCTGGCGCAGTTGCCGGATGAGCCGCTCCCCGGCGCCGTCGCGCTGGCGTACCGGCCGCACCCGCAGCACGTCGGCGGCGAGCCGGGCCTGGGCGGCGAGCGCCTCCTGGTCCCGGCGCTCCGCGCCGCGTACCGCCAGGGGCACCGCGACCAGCGCGGTGACGAGCACCGACACCAGCGCCACCGCGCAGGTGGCGAGCACGGCGCGGGCGGTGAGCGTCCGCCCGGGTCGTCGGCCGGGGCGGGCCGGACCGGTACGCGGGATCGGCACTGTGGGCTGCTCAGGCATCGGCGGCGTACCCGACGCCCCGATGGGTGCGGATCACGCTGTCCGGGCCGAGTTTGGCCCGCACCTGCGCCACGTGCACGTCGACCGTCCGGGTGCCGGCGTGGGCCGCGTACCCCCACACGCCCGCCAGCAGCTCCTCCCGGGTGAACACCCGGCCGGGCCGGGCCATCAGGTGGGCGAGCAGGTCGAACTCGGTGGAGGTGAGCTGCACCGGCGTACCGCCGGCGGTCACCGTCCGGCGGGCCGGGTCGAGTGTGACGGCGCCGAGCGTGCGGGGCTGCTCGGCGTGCGTGCCTGAGGTGCGGCGCAGCACCGCCCGCAGCCGGGCGAGCAGCTCGCGAGGGCTGAACGGTTTGGTGACGTAGTCGTCGGCGCCCAGTTCCAGGCCGACGACACGGTCCACCTCGTCGTCGCGGGCGGTGAGGAAGATGACCGGAGTCCAGTCGCCGGCCGCGCGCAGCCGGCGGCAGATCTCGGTGCCGGCCAGGCCGGGCAGCGCGATGTCGAGCACGCAGGCCACCGGGCGCAGGCGCCGCGCGGCGGCGAGCCCGGCCTCGCCGTCACGTTCCAGGTGTACGCCGAACCCGTCCCGGGTCAGGTAGAGCCGGACCAGGTCGGCGATGGCCGGCTCGTCCTCCACCACGAGGACGAGCCCGGGCGGGGCAGCGGTGGTCACCGGCTCATGATGACCGACCGGCGACCGCCCGGCCGGTCAGGGAATGTTCGGATCAGGTAAGGAGGAGGTCAGCGGGCCGGGGCGGGCCGCAGCACCGTCGGGCGGGAGACCGCCGGTGACTCGCCGATGGTCGCCACCACCCGCTCGGCCGGCGTACGCAGGCGGGTCCGGAACGCGTGGTTGAGCAGCGCGTCGAGCTGCCACACCTGCTTCGGGTGGTGGGTACGCAGGACGAAGCGCTCGCGTACCCCGTCGATCGCGGTGGCCGCCAGCTCCACGCTGTGCGCGCGGGGATCGGGGCTCCACGTCACGTTGCTCAGCTCGCGCAGTTCGGTGTTGAGGTGCAGGCGCAGCCGGTGCAGCACCCGGGTCTGCCGGGTGACCACCAGCCGCCGGTGGGTGAGGAGCATCAGGTAGTCGCCGCCGACCGGGTCGTCCGGGCGGCTGCACCGGGTGACCAGGATGGTCGCGTCGCCGGAGCCGACGCACCGGCGGAACACCGGCATGTGCCGGGTGACGGTCTGGGTCGCCAGGCCGGTCTCGGCGGCGGCCGGAAGGAACGTTCGCGAGAACACGTCCATGCCCGGTCCAACGAGCCGATGACCAGGGGTGATATGGGTCACGCCCAATTTCTGGAACTTCCACACGTGCAAGTCGCACCAGCGGTGCGACACCGGCGGCCGGTCGGATCAGAGCAGCTCGACGATCGTGGCGTTGGCCATGCCGCCGCCCTCGCACATGGTCTGGAGGCCGTAGCGGATGCCGTTGTCCCGCATGTGCTGGAGCATCGTGGTCATGATCCGCGCGCCGGACCCGCCGAGCGGGTGACCGAGCGCGATCGCCCCGCCCCGGGGGTTGAGCCGCTCCGGGTCCGCCTCGGTCTCGGCCAGCCACGCCAGCGGCACCGGGGCGAACGCCTCGTTCACCTCGTACACCCCGATCTCCTCGATGCCCAGCCCCGCGCGGCGCAGCGCCTTCGCGGTCGCCGGGATCGGCGCGGTGAGCATGGTGACCGGGTCGTCGGCGGCGACCACGGCGGTGTGCACCCGGGCCAGCGGGCGCAGGCCGTGCCGGCTGGCCCACTCGGCGGTGGTGACCGCGAGCGCGGCGGCGCCGTCGGAGATCTGCGACGCGGAACCTGCGGTGACCACGCCGTCGGCGCGGAACGGGGTGGCCAGCTCGCCGAGCTTGGCCAGCGAGGTGTCGCGGCGGATGCCCTCGTCGGCGGAGAACTTGCCGCCGTCGGCGAGCGCCACCGGCGCCAGCTCGGCCTCGAACGCGCCCGCGTCCTGCGCGGCGGCCGCCTTCTCGTGGCTGGCCAGCGCGAACTCGTCGAGCTGGGTACGCGAGAAGCGCCACCGCTGCGCGATCAGCTCGGCCCCGACGCCCTGGTTGAACGGCAGTGGCGAGTCCTCCGCGACGCCCTCGACGCCGCGGTAGCGCTCCAGGATCGCCGCGCTGAACGGCATGCCACCGGCGACGCTGGAGCCCATCGGCACCCGGGTCATCGACTCGACGCCACCGGCCACGACCAGGTCGGCCTGGCCGGAGAGGACCGTCGCGGCGGCGAAGTGCAGCGCCTGCTGGCTCGACCCGCACTGGCGGTCGAGCGTGGTGCCCGGGACCGACTCCGGCCAGCCGGCCGCGAGCACGGCGTTGCGGGCCACGTTCCAGGACTGCTCGCCGACCTGCGACACACAGCCCCACACCACGTCGTCGACCTGACCCGGGTCGATGCCGGTGCGCTCGGCGAGCGCGCGCAGCACGTGCGCCGAGAGGTCGACCGGATGCACTCCGGCGAGGCTGCCCTTGCGCCGCCCGACCGGGGTCCGCACCGCGCCGACGATGACCGCGTCACTCATGTCTACTCCCCGGTAACCTCGCTTGCCCCGATCCTACGTGCTGACCGGACCGGCCGTCCTCCCCCGGCGCGCGGCAGGTGCGGCTGGCATGCTGGGCGGATGGATCCACAGTCGCCGCCGGTCCGGCAGTGGCGGGTGCCGCGGGAGGTGCCGGCGATCAAGGCGATCGGCGCGCTCGCGCTGCTGGCCCTGGGGCTGGTCTTCGCCGCCGGTGATCCGGTCCGTCCGGCGCTCGCCGGGCTGGCCGCCGCCGGCCTGCTCGCCTGGGCGCTGCGCGACGTGGTCGCACCGGTCCGCCTCGCCGTCGACCCGGACGGGCTCACCGTGCTGCGGGGGTTCGCCGGGCGGCACCGGCTGCCGTGGGACGCGGTGGAGGCGATCCGCCTGGATCGGCGCAGCCGGCGCGGGATCACCGCCGAGACGCTGGAGATCGACGCCGGGGAGTCGCTGCACCTGTTCGGCCGCCGTGACCTGGACGCCCCGCTGGACGAGGTGGCCGCGGCGCTGACCGAGGCCCGCCCCGCGCGCTGAGACGCCGGCTCAGCCGAGCAGGGCGGCGGTCCGGACGAGCGTCAGGCCGATCAGCGCGACCAGCACGATCGCGCAGCCCGCCACCTGGAACACGGTCCGCCGCGACCGTGGGGCGTACGCCAGGACCAGCGCCACCAGCGCGCCCGCGACCAGCCCGCCGAGGTGCCCGGCCACCGAGATGCTCGGCACGGTGAACGTGAAGATCAGGTTGATCACCAGGATCGGCACGATGGCCGAGGTGTCCCGGCCGAGCCGCCGCATGATCACGAAGACGGCGGCGAACAGGCCGAAGACGGCGGTGGAGGCGCCGGCCGTGAACCGGTGCGGCTCGGTGAAGACGTACGCGGCGACGTTGCCGCCGAGCCCGGCGAGCAGGTAGAGCGCCAGGAAGCGCAGCGGCCCGAGCACCGCCTCCAGCGTCCGGCCGAGCACCCAGAGCGCCCACATGTTCAGCAGCAGGTGCAGCACGCCGTAGTGCAGGAACATGGCGGTGACCAGCCGGTACCACTCGCCGTCGGCCACCCCGCCGACGTGCCCGTCGGGGAAGCTCGCCAGGCCGAGCACCGCCCCCCACTCGGTGAGCGGCGTCCCGTCGCCCATCAGGCCACCCAGGCCGCCGCCGGCCACGGCGGTCCCGCTGCGGGCCGAGAGGATGGACAGCAGCATCATCACCACGTTCAGCGCGATCAGCGCCTTCGTGACGTTGCCCTGGCGGCCGGCGGCACCGCCACCGAAGGCGGTACGCGCCGGCCGCACGCTGCGGCGGCCCTCGGCGACGCACTCCGGGCACTGGTGGCCGACGGAGGCGTCCCGCATGCACTCGGTGCAGATCGGCCGGTCGCACCGGGTGCACCGGATGTACGTCTCCCGGCCGGGGTGCCGGTAGCAGACCGGAGTGGTCGGCACCGGATCCCCGGTCGCGTCGCCTGGCTGGCCGGAGCGCTCAGTCATGCGAGCAAAGGTACCCGCGTGCCGCTCAGGACTGCTTGTGCTCGATCTCGACCCGCTCGATCACCACGTCCTGGATCGGCCGGTCGCTCGGGTCGGTCGGGGTGTTGGCGATCGAGTCGACCACCTTCGCCGACTGCTCGTCGGCCACCTGGCCGAAGATGGTGTGCCGGTTGTTCAGGTGTGGCGTGGGCGACACCGTGATGAAGAACTGCGAGCCGTTGGTGCCCGGCCCGGCGTTCGCCATCGCCAGCAGGTACGGCCGGTCGAAGCGCAGCTCGGGGTGGAACTCGTCGGCGAACTTGTAGCCCGGGCCGCCGCGGCCGGTGCCGGTCGGGTCGCCCATCTGAATCATGAAACCGCTGATCACGCGGTGCGAGACGGTGCCGTCGTAGTACGGCCCGCTGCCCGGCTGACCGGTACGCGGGTCGATGTACTCCCGGGTGCCCTCGGCCAGCTCCACGAAGTTGCGGACGGTCTTCGGCGCGTGGTTCGGAAAGAGCTCCAGCCGGATCGGGCCGGCGTTGGTGTGCAAGGTGGCGTAGACAGCCTCGGCCACGGGTACTCCTCACTCGTAGTTCAGTTCCTTGCGGATCCTCCCATGTGCCCGATCTGGCCATGCGGAGGCATTCGAAGGTGGAGGATGACGAAGGAACAACTCCCAGGAGGTGGGACCGTGTTTGGAATCGGGCGGCGAAAGACCCAGGGCCAGCTCGCCAGGGTCGAGCTGAACCAGGGCATCGGTCACCTGAGGCAGGCCGCCACGCACGCCGCGAAGGGTGCCGGCGCCACTGTCGGCCCGCGGGTCCAGGCAGCCCGGGTCGCCGTCGCGCCGACCGCGGTCCTGGTCCGGGACCGGGCGTCCAGCGGGTTCGCGTCGACCGCCGCGGCGCTCGCGCCGATGCTGCTGGCCGTGCGCAACGCCCGGGTCGAGGCCGCCGGCAAGGCGTCGAGCGGCCGCAAGGTGATGGCCGCGAAGCAGTCCGCGATGACGAAGAAGGCGAAGAACATGAAGGCCGGAAAGAAGAAGCAGCGCAGGTCGCGGGGCATGACCGCGGGCCTGCTGGTGGCCGGCACCGTCGCCGGCCTGGCCGGTGCGATGGCCATGCGCCGCCGCCGCGAGCAGCAGGAGTGGGCCGAGTACGACCCGACCGGCACGCTCGGCGCCACCGGTCAGGACAAGTTGGAGCCGATGCGGGAGGACGTGGACACGATCGTGGTCGAGACCCCGGACGCGAGCGCGAAGGTGACCCAGGCCGGCCCGACCGGCGCCGGCAGCTCGGCGGTGGCGAAGGGCAGCAGCTCGTCGACCGCCCCCTCCGGCAGCCAGCCGGTGATCCACCCGAACGACCAGGTCCCCTCCGTCGCCGAGGGCGCCCGGGACGTCTCCGGTCGCCCGGCCGACGACATCACCAAGGCCGTGCAGGCCGGCAAGAACGCCGCGAAGGCCGGCGGTCGCCGCTGACCTCGTACCGTCGGATCAGCGCCGGCACGCGGGGCACCCCGCGTGGCCGGCGCTTCCGCGTGTACGAGGCGGCGCGGGCCTGCGGCGACTCACTGTGACGCGGCGGTCACAGCCAGCCGTTGCGGCGGAACAGGCGGTAGAGCGTGAAGGACGCCGCGAGCATCAGCGCCCAGACGCCGGGGTAGCCGTACGTCCACTTCAGCTCGGGCATGTTGTCGAAGTTCATGCCGTAGATGCCGGCGATCGCCGTCCACACGGCACCGATCGCGGCCCAGGCGGCGATCTTGCGCATGTCGTTGTTCTGGTCGACGGTGACCTGGGCCAGCCGGGCCTGGAGGATCGAGTTGAGCAGGTCGTCGTAGGAGTTCACCTGCTCGACCGTGCGGCTGAGGTGGTCCTGCACGTCGCGGAAGTAGCGCCGCACCTCCTGCGGCACCGCGCGGTTGACCTGTGCGGTGAGCGTCATCAGCGGGCGCTGCAACGGCGCCACCGCCCGCTTGAACTCGACCAGTTCCCGCTTCATCTGGTAGATCCGCTGGATCCGGCCGCTGCTCTGCCGGTCGAAGACGTCCGCCTCCAGCACGTCGAGGTCGTCCTCCAGCCGGTCGGCCACCTCCAGGTAGAGGTCCACCACGCGGTCGGTGATCGCGTACGCGACCGCCCACAGGCCGTGCCGCAACAGATCCCGCTTCGCCTCCAGGTCGGCGCGCACCGGCGCCAGCCGGCAGGCGTCACCGTGCCGGACGCTGATCACGAAGTGCGGCCCGATGAAGAGCATCACCTGGCCGGTCTCCACCACCTCGGAGTTCTCGGTCAGCTCGGCGTGCTCGCAGTAGCGGGCGGTCCGCAGCACCAGGAAGACGATCTCACCGAAGTGCTCCAGCTTCGGGCGCTGCTGCGCCTTGACCGCGTCCTCCACGGCCAGCTCGTGCAGGCCGAACGTGGCAGCGATCTCGGTCATCTCGGCCAGGTCCGGCTCGTGCAGGCCGAGCCAGACGAAGCCGTCCCGCTCCTGCCGGGCGGCGGCCAGGGCCTCGGCGTACTGGGGGTGGCCGGGGCGGCGCTCGCCGTCGACGTACAGCCCGCAGTCGACGATCCCGCTGCGCTCCGGGCCGGCCGGCTGGGCCGTACGCGGGGAGCCGTCGGCGTTGAGGATGCGGGACATCGCGCGTACCGGGGCCGACCAGGCGCGGGGGCGAAGTGCCCGGCTCCCGTCGGTGCCGGCGGTTCGGTCGCGTGCCACCCGGTCCGTCATCTCTCGCCCCCTTCCCCTAGAGCTGCGGCTTGCAGGTTACGCCGACCGGCGGGAAGCGCAGCGCGGGCGCGGGTGCCTGGTACGGGCGGTTGCGGCGGGCGTCACGCGGCGGCGCCGGGCGGGCCGGGCCGCGTCAGGGGGGTGAGGGGCGACACGGCCCACCCGGCACCCCTTGGGGGCGGGAGTGATGCTGGGCGTGCCGCCGGCCCGGCCGGGGCGGCCGGCGGCCACCCGGGCGTACGGGCCGATCACCGGCAAAAGGCGAGCGGCACTCGCAGCATTGTGGGCTGCCGGCCGGTTCAGCGGGAGAGCCGAACCGGCCAGCGGGGCCTTTTTGTCAGAAACCCGACAGAAGATCAGCCGCGTACGGCGGCCATCGCCTCGGCGAGACGCCGCACGCCCTCGTCGATCCGGTCCGCGGTCACCGCCGAGTACGCCAGGCGCAGCGCGTGCCGGCCGCCGTCGACCATGAAGTCGCTGCCCTTCACCACCGCCACGCCACGCTCGGCGGCGGCCGGGGCGAGCCGGTCGACCTCGACGTCCTCCGGCAGCTCCACCCAGAGGAAGTAGCCGCCGTCCGGCTCCACGAACCGGGCCTCCGGCATGTGCCGGCGCAGCGACTCGGCCAGCACCGCCGACCGCTCCCCGAGCGCCGAACGGACCGTCCGGATCGACTCGTCGATCGCGCCGGACACGCAGAACTGGTGCACGATCGCCTGGGCCACCATGCCGGGCGAGATGTAGAGGTTGGTGGCCCGCTTCGCGATCGCCGCGATCAGCTCGGCCGGGCCGACCAGGTAGCCGACCCGTACGCCCGGGCAGACCGTCTTGGTGAAGCTGGAGGCGTGCACCACCACGCCCCGGGTGTCCATCGACAGCATCGAGGGCAGCGGCTCGCCCCGGAACCGGATGTCCGCGTACGGGTCGTCCTCGAAGATCGTGAACTCGTACTCGGCGGCCAGTTCCAGCAGCTCACGGCGCTTCTCCAGGGAGAGGGTCACGCCGGCCGGGTTCTGGTAGTTGGGGATCACGTGGGCCAGCCGCGGCCGCACCCCGGACTCCAGCAGCTTGCGCAGCTCGGCGGTGTCCAGGCCGTCCGGCTGGATCGTCACGCCGTGCACCTCGCCGCCCATCTGCTTGAGGTTGAGCAGCGTGCGGTCGTACGTCGGGCGCTCGACCACCACCGCGTCGCCCCGGCGGACCAGGTGGTCGAAGAGGAACGCGTCGGCCTGCAACGAGCCGTTGGTGATCAGCACCTGGTCGGCCTCGACACCGTGCTTCTCGGCGATCCACTTCCGCAAGGGCGGGTAGCCGACGGAGGTGCCGTACGCGGTGGCCCCGGCGGGGTCGGCGTCGAAGGCGCGGACGGCGGCGGCCTTGAGCCCCTCGACATCGACGATGTCCAGCGAAGGCGCGCCACGGGCGAACGAGATCAGCTGCTCGGCGGTCATGCGCAGAGCCTAGGGCCTGGCCCGGCGGGTCCGACCGCGATACACGCGAAGTTCAACATGCGGGCGGCCGGCCGGGGCACCGGTGCGTCCAGGGGATCCGAGACCGCCTCGCGACTGTCTACGATCCGACGGACGCTGGCGCCGGTCCGACCGGACGCCGAAGGATGACGGGTCGCGGCAGACCCGGGAGAACAAGGGATGGGGCTCGTGACCGAGGACGAGGCGGGACGGCTCGACGACCAGCGGTTCGCGCAGTGGCTGGCGGCCGAGGCCGGCAGGGCGCTCACCGCGCTGCGGGACCGGCAGGGCTTCGCCGACCCGAAGGCGCTCAAGGACGCGGGCGACCGCGCGTCGCACGAGCTGATGACGGCGGCGCTGGCCCGGCTGCGGCCGGCCGACGCGGTGCTCTCCGAGGAGGAGGCCGACTCGCGCCGCGCGTGGGCCGGCGGCGAACGCGCACCCCGGCACGAGGCGGACCGGGTCTGGATCATCGACCCGCTGGACGGCACGCGCGAGTTCTCCGAGGAGGGGCGGGACGACTGGGCGGTGCACGTGGCGCTCTGGCAGCGCTCCGCCGCCCCCGACGGCGCCCTGGTCGCCGGCGCGGTGGGCATGCCGGCCCGGACCACCGTGGACGGTACGCCGGTCGTGCTCGGCACCACCTGCCCGCAGCCGAAGCCGTCCGACGGGCCGATCCGGATCGCGGTGAGCCGCAGCCGCCCGCCGGCGTTCGTGGGCGAGCTGGTCGAGATGCTCGGCGCCACGGCGGTGCCGATGGGCTCGGCCGGTGTGAAGGTCTGCGCGGTGGTGACCGGCGAGGTCGACGCGTACGTCCACGCGGGCGGTCAGTACGAGTGGGACAGCGCCGCCCCGGTCGCCGTGGCGCTGGGCGCGGGCATGCACGCGTCCCGGATCGACGGTTCGCCGCTGCGCTACAACCGCGCCGACCCGCGCCTGCCCGATCTGCTGGTCTGCCGGCCCGAACTGGCCGACCAGTTGCTCGACGCGATCGCCCGGACCGGGGTCGAGATGCCCGCTTCGACCGTCACCGACAACCAGGGTGAGGCGTTCGGCTGAGTGTCACGGTACGTACGGCCAGGTGGATGAGGGTTATCGTCAGGCAGGTATGCGTGGCGATCTGAGCCCCGACCGCGGGCCGCCGACAGCCAGGGAGGGTCATGCCGGCCGACCGAGAGCCGCACAATGCCTTCGGGCAGCCGACCGGCCTGTGGCCGGGTCAGGACATTCCGCGCCAGGTGGGCGGCCCTTCGCTGCCCTGGCCGGAGGCGGAGAGCACGCCACCACCACCGGCCGGGCCGGGCGGTGACCTGCCCTGGCCCGAGCGCGACCGGCACGACGCCGGTCACCACGACGGGCCGGGGCACGACCCGGCCGGCTGGGACGCCGCGCCCGGCACGACGAACGGCTGGGCGCCGCAGCAGGACGGCGCCTGGCCGCAGCACGGGCCGCCGGGCCACGGCGACACCGCCTGGCCGCAGGGCGAGCGACACGACGACGCCTGGGCCACGCAGGCCGGCCCGGCGGCGGACGGCCACAACGGCTGGACGCCGCACGACGGGCCCGGCGGGGCCGGCGGGGCCGGGCCGGCGGGCGATGCGGGCTGGGGTGCGGGCACCACGGCGACCGCCACCCTGACCGGACCGCCCCCGGTGGGCGTTCCGCACGGACCGGCCACCGGCGGGCCGGGCGGGCCGCCCGCGCCGCCGCTCGCCCCGGCGCCTGCGCCGTCACCCGGCGGTTCCCGGCGGCGCTGGCGCGTCGCCATCGCCGCGGCCGTGGCGCTGGCCGTGGCCGGCAGCGGGGTCGCGGTGGCCACGCTGCGACCCGACTCGACGGACCGGCAGGCGGGCGGGACGCCGGGCTCGGTCGGGCCGGCGACCTCGATGGGCCCGGGCACGCCGGCCACCCCCGGCGCGTCCCCGGGCGCCGACCAGGGCCTCGGCAGCAAGCCCTCGGCGCGTCCGTCGGCCTCCGCGGACGCCGGGCCGGGCTTCACCGGTACGCGACTGACGCTGCCCGGCGCCTCGATCGGTGTGCAGAACGGGGAGACGTTCGGCCAGGCGCTCGCCCGGTCCGACCGGACCTTCGGCAAGCTGAGGATGGCCCGGATCTTCTTCCCCGGCCTGCCGCCGGCCTGGTCCGGCAGCCGGGCCGACGTGGTGGACCGGACCGTGGTGGTGTCCTTCAAGGCGTCGCCGCAGGAGGTCAACACCGGCAAGTTCGACTCCCGCCTGACCTCCTGGTTCGCCTCGATCCCGCGCGAGCACAACGTCTACTGGTCGTACTTCCACGAGCCGGAGGACGACGTCGAGCGCGGCGCGTTCACCACGGCGGCGTACCGGACGGCGTGGAAGCGGATCGCCGGCCTGGCCGACCGGACCGGCAACCCCAAGTTGATCAACACGCTGATCCTGATGTGCTGGACGCTCGACCCGAAGTCCGGGCGCAGCTTCGACGCCTTCTACCCGGGCGGCGACGTGATCGAGGCGCTCGGCTGGGACTGCTACAACTGGGGCGCCAAGTGGAAGCGGTACGCCCCGCCGCAGGAGATCTACAGCGCGATGATCAGCAAGTCCAAGGCGCTCGGCAAGCCGTGGGGCGTCGCGGAGACCGGCAGCGACCTGGTCCCGGGTGACTCGGGCACCGGCCGGGCGGCCTGGATCCGGTCGATGACCGGCTTCCTCAACGGCCAGCGGCCGGAGTTCGTGGCGTACTACAACCAGACGGTCGACCAGGGCGACTTCCGGCTGCTCGACCAGCCGAGCATCCAGGCGTGGAAGTCCTTCTGCACGGCCTGACACCGGCGAGCGAACGGCAACGGGCGGGCGACCTCGGTCGCCCGCCCGTTTCGCGTACGGCTCAGATGCCCCGGCCGCGCTTGTGCAGCGTGCGCAGCACCCGGTCGGCCTGCACCGCCCGGCTCGCCACCGCCAGCGCCAGGTAGGCGCGCGGCTCCTTCGGGTTGCGGGCCAGTGTGCGCCGGGCCCAGCGGACCGCGTCCCGCCGGTTGCCCATGGCCGCCTGCGCGAAGGCGATCTGCCCGGCCACCCGCGCCTCGCCGTGCGGCACCGTGGCGAACTCCGGGTAGCGGCGCAGCAGCCACTGCAACGCGGTCGAGATGGTCTCCCAGCGCTGCGCGAAGTAGGACCGCTTGTGCCAGCGGACCAGCACGTACGGGCTCTCCACGTTCACCAGCGGGGCGTAGCGGGCGGCGCGGAGCAGGAACTCGTAGTCCTCCGCGTAGCTGCCCGGGATCTGCTCGTCCACCAGCCCGATCGCGTCGAGCAGCGCGGCCCGGCGGATCAGGAACGTGGACGGGTGCAGCTCGGTGAGCCGGTCACGCAGCAGCGCCTCCAGCGAGATCCGGGCACGGTCGAGCGAACGGTCCACCGTACGGTCGTCGTAGCTGACCCGGATGCCGCAGCTCACCAGCGCGCCGTCCGGGTGCGCGTCGAGCGCCCCGAACTGGGCGGCCAGCTTGCCGGGCAACCACTCGTCGTCGTCGTCGCAGAACGCCACCCAGTCGCCGACGGCCGCCTCGATGCCGGTGTTGCGCGCGCCGGCCAGCCCGGCGGTACGGGTATTCGTGATCACCCGGATCCGGCGGTCACCCCGGTCGGTCTCCAGCGACCGGTCCGGTTCGGACTGGTCGTAGACCACGATCGCCTCGATCAGGCCCGGGTGCGCCTGGCTGAGGATCGCGTCGAGCGCCGCACGCAGCAACTCCGGACGGTCCCGGGTCGGTACGACGACCGAGATGCTCGGCCCACTCATGCTCTCTCCACGGACTCGTCGGATCCCCGCTGGCCCAGATAGCCGTAGCGGACCCGCAGGGGAAGCGTGGCCAGGCTGACCACGGCACGGCTGCGGCGCGGCAGGCGGTCCCGCCACGCCTCGTCCCGGCGCACCGTCAACGGCCCGCCGCTGAACCGCAGCGGGTTGCCGGCGACGCTGTGCGCCCGGAACGGCGCGGCCGGCTCGGGCGCCGCGCCGGTCTCGTCGGCCCCGGACAGGATGCGCAGCGCGGCCGGGTCGTCCGGCAGGCCGGCGAAGTCCCGCACCCGGCGTACGGTGCCGGCCGGGTCGGCGGTGAAGTCCTCGTACCGCAGCCGCAGCACCTTCGCCCGGGAGGCGAGCAGGTGGAACGCGGCGTTCTGCGCGGTCCACAGCTTGCTCACCTCGAACGGCGAGAAGGTCGGCATGAAGTCCTCGCCGTCGACCACCTCGGGGCGGCGCACCTGCTTGCCCCACGAGTACGCCACCGCCCGGCTGTCCCGGACCAGGTGCAGCACCCGCAGGTCCAGCCCTTCGGCCCAGCGCAACGCGAAGGCGAGTGAGGCGTGCTTGCTGGAGTCCACGACCACCCGGGCGCCGGTCGCCGACAGCGCGGCCCGGTAGATCCGGGTGTACAGGTCGGCGTAGCGGCGTACGTCGGCCAGCTGCTCCGGCGGGAGCGCGTCCTTCGCGAGCCGGGGGATGTGCCGGGTCCGGTCGACCCGGTCCTTGAGCGCCAGCACGTCGTCCCGGTCCACAGCGGCCCAGCCGCCGAACGCCTGGTCGCCGACCTGCCGCCAGAACGGGCAGGCGGTGAACCGCTCACCGCAGCCGCAGCGCTCGTCGGCGCCGAGCGCCCGCTCCCACAGGTGCACCACCTCACCGACGGCACACACGTCGGCGCTCTGCGCCAGCAGGAGTTCCAGCAGCGTGGAACCGCTGCGGCCGAGGCCGCCGACGAAGAGCACCCGCGGCGGCGCCGGATCGGGGGCGCTCATCCGCGCCGCCCGACGGCTCGTTGTCGTACCCGGCGGGCCACCAGCTCGTCGATGACCGCGCCGACGCGGGCGACCGCCTCGGCACGGGGGTCCGGGCGACTCGGGTCGGCCGCCAGGACGAACCGGCTCGGGTCGGCCAGCCCTTCGTCCAGCGCGGCGAGCAGCTCGGCCTCGGACTCGCACAGCCGCACCATGCCCGCCGCGCCCAGGCGGCGGGAGAACAACTGCTGGTGGTTGTCGACGTGCTCGTCGTGCGACGGGTCGCGGGGCACCACGATCGGCAGGTGACCGTTGCGCCGGGCCTCGGTGATGGTGGCCGGGCCGCCGTGGCTGACCACGAGCGTCGACTCCGCCATCGCCCGCTGGAGTTCCTCGTGGCCGAGGAACGGGGTGGCACCGGGCAGGGCCGGGGTGCGGCTGTGGCCATACTGGAGGACCAGCCGGACCTCGGGCCGGGCCGCGTGCCAGCGCTCCAGCCAGCCGACCAGCCGGTCGAAGCGGTGCACGTCGGTGCCGACCACGACCAGCACGTACGGTGCCGCGGAACGCCGGTCACGCTGCTGCGGAATGTGCGCCATCAGAGGAGATTCCCCACGACGGTGGCCTCCGGGTACATCCGGCGCTGCTCGTCCCACTGCACGAGCATCGCGGAGAGGAAGGGACGGCAGAGCCGGGCGGTGAGCGTCGCGCTGTCGATCCGGTCGTACACCTCGATGTAGACGGTCGGAATCTTGCGCATCCGGGCCGCCACCACGAACGGCAGGGCGACCCCGGCGCCGGTGGTGACCACGGCGTCGACCTGGCGCCGGCGGATCACCTTCAGCGCGAGGAACGCGTTGCGTACCAGGTTCTTGACGTTGCGTGTGGTGGGGTGGTGCGCCCAGACCACGTCCTCACCGGCGAGCAGCGAGCGCGCGTCGGGGGTGTCGAACGTTACCCATGCGCGGCGCCGATCCCGGTACCACGGCTCCAGGGCCAGGAGCTGGGCCAGGTGCCCGCCACTGGAACCCACCAGCAGGACCTGCCCCGAGTCCTCGGTTGACCCGCTCACCACAAAAGTCCTCCCGTACGCGGATGACGCGTCCGGATTTTTGTGAATGCCCCTCGGACGCGTCCTGACAACCTACTGGCGCGCCCATGGGCAACTGAAGGGGCCATTGGACGGATCCTGGCTCGCCGGTCGGCTCACCTCTCGATTCCCGCCACTGGGATGTGCACCGGCCGGTCACCGTCCAGGTCAGCCCGATGCCTCCGGGCGGCCGGGCCGGGCCACCGGGAGAAAGTGAGATGTGTCAGGATTCCGTCACCGCTCCGCACGAGAGCCGTCGGCGACGTCGGCTTACCGGGGGCAGGTCGGGCCCGGCACCGGGAAACCCGCCGAATGGTCAGCGCCGATCGGCCATTTCTACGCGGGCTGCCCACACCCGGGCAGGCTTACCGGAACGTGAGCAGACTTTCCCTCGTCGTTCGGATCGGGGACACTCAAGGCCACGGTCAGGTCCAGCTGTGCCGTGGACTGCCCGGCTCGGTCGAAAGGGAGCGACAGACTCTGATGCCCTCACCCCATTTGGCCGAGAGCGACGCCGACGGTCTTGCCCTGATGGCATACCTGGGCTGGCTGCGCCGCCGCTGGTGGATCCTGCTGCTCGCCGCGGTCCTCGGGCTGGCCGGTGGGCTCGCGCTCAACCAGATCCAGGAGGCGCGCTACACCTCGACCACCTCGCTGCTGGTGCGCCCGCTCGGCTCGGGCGCGGAGAGCAACCCCAACGCCAAGGTCAACCTCGACACCGAGGCCCAGGTGGTCCGCTCCCTGGTGGTGGCCGAGCGGGCGAAGGCGCTGATGAAGGTCGACACCGGCGCCGACCAGCTCGTCAAGTCGGTGACCGTCAAGGTGCCGCCGAACAGCCAGATCCTCCAGGTGGCGTACGAGGCGAACAGCCCCGAGGGCGCCCAGTCGGGCTCGCACGCGTTCGCCCAGGCGTACCTGGACCTGCGCAAGGCCACCGCGCAGAAGGCGCTGGAGAACGAGACGAACGCGCTCAAGCAGCAGATCGCCGAGCTGCAGAAGCAGCTCAGTGCCGTCGCCGGGCGGATTGCGGCGTCGCCGTCGAACTCGCCCGAGCGGGAGCGGGCCGAGGCCGAACGGAGCCTGCTCACCAGCCAGATCACCGGCCTGAACAACCGGCTCAGCCCGCTGGTCTCGGCCGGCTCCGACCCCGGCGAGATCATCTCCGACGCTCGTCTCCCCGACTCGCCCAGCTCACCGAACCGCACGCTCAACCTCGCCAGCGGCATGGGCGCGGGCCTGCTGCTCGGCATCGTGCTGGCGCTGGTGCTGGACCGGCTCGACACCCGGATCCGGCGCGGTCGCGACATCTCCGACCGGGTCGGCCTGCCGCTGCTGCTGGAACTGCCGGTGCGCGCGCCGTCGCTGGCCGTCCTGCCGGCCACCCACCGGGTCTCCCGCGAGCTGGGCCGGCTGCGCAACGTGCTGCTGTCCGCCGTGCCCGAACCGGCACAGGGCGGGCGCGGTCGCCAGTTGCTGATCTGCGACGCCTCGGCCGGCACCGCCGCCGGATTCGTCGCCGCCAACCTCGCCGCCGCGTACGCGCGCACCGGCCAGCAGGTCGCGCTGATCACCACCAAGCCCGACTCGACGGTGGGCGCGATCACCGGCGTGGCCGAGGGGCGGCACAGCCTCGCCTCGGTGCTGCGCCGCGACGTTCCCCCGCTCAAGGCGCTGGCGCCGGTGCCGGGGCTGGGCCAGCTCCGCGTGCTGGTGCCGGGTGACCTGGACGCGGAGGTCGAGCTGCCGGTCGCCGGGCTGCTGGAGATCATGCACGAGCTGTCCGCGCGCTTCGACCACGTGATCATCGAGACCGCGCAGCCCACGTACGCCGTGGAGGCACAGGCCCTGGGCCGGTACGTCGACGCGGTCATCATGGTGGCCGAGGCGGGCAAGACCCGCAGCGGCGAGATCACCGCCGCCCTGCAGCAGTTCGAGCAGGTGAACGCGCCGGTGATCGGCGCCGTGCTGGCCCCGCGCCTGCCCCTCCCGGCCGGCGGAGCCACCCGCCCGGCGGCGTCGGGCGGTCCGGGCACCTCGGGCGGATCGAGCGCACCGGCGGCTCCGGTCAACCGGCCCAAGCCCCGGCCGAGCCCCGGCCCGTCCGCCGAGTCGACGATGGTGCTGCCGCGCATGCAGTCGTCCCGCCCCGCCCCGGCGAAGCCGGCACCGGGCAAGGCCACCCCGCCGCCGAACCCGGGCAACCCGGGCAAGCCGGCGCCGCTCAACGGCACCGGCGGCACGTACCGCTCCCGGGGTGACGGCGACGGCCGCAGCTACGCCCTCGACTCCGGCGAGGACCTGGGGTGAACCGCCGGCAGATGCTCCGCGCCGCGCTCGCTCCCGCCGTCGTCCTCGGCGTCGGGACGGGATGCAGCGAACCCGAGCCCAAGCCCGGCAAGGTCCAGGTGGCGGACCCGGGCGACGTCACCGCATCGCCGTCCTCGGCCAGCCCCTCGCCGACCCTGCCGACCGGCCCGCTGACCGGCGCGCCGGTCGGCACCACGGCCGCGACCACCCGCCAGGCGGTCGCGGTGCCGCTGCGGGTCAGCCCCGCCACCACCCCGGCCGGCCTGGACGCCGCCGACCTGGTCTACGCCGAGTTCGCCGAGTCCGACACGCTGCACCTGACCGCCGTGTTCCACTCCAAGGACGCCGCCAAGATCGGTCCGGTCACCGAGATCCGGCCGGTCGACATCCGGTCGCTCGCGGTGCTGCGCCCGTTCGTCGGCTACGCCGGCGGCCCCACCGGCTTCCTCTCCCAGTTCAAGAACTCCGACCTCGGCGGCGTCACGCCGGACGACGGCGGCAAGGTCTTCTCCGGCGACTACACCTCGACCGCCGCGCTGCTCAAGGCCGCCCCGAAGGGCGGCCAGCCGCCCTCCCCGCCGATCGACCACGCCGCCGAGGGCGACGCGCTCGCCGCCCGCGACCTCGCCCCCGCCACCGAACTCTCCGTCGCCGTGGCCGGCGGGCCGCCGATGGTCTGGCGGTACGACCAGGCGAAGTCCCTCTGGGCCGGCAAGGTCGGCAAGGTCACCGTGACCGCCGCCTCCGTCATCGTGCTGACGATGGAATACCGCACGCTGGAGGTGCGCAAGCCGTCGGCGCGCTCACTGCCGTCGGCGAACGTCTTCGGTGAGGGTGCCGTGGTCGCGGTGTCCGGGCCGAACAGCGCGAAGGGCCGGTGGCGCAAGCCCGGCCTCGGCATGGTCTGCACGCTCGCCGACACCGGCGGCGACCTCCTGCGTCCCCAGCCCGGCAACGCCTGGGTGATCTACGCCCCGACCACCGCCAAGGTCTCCGTGAAATGAGCACCGCCACCCCGCCCCGCACCGCGCGGGGGACGGTTCCGGTCGGGGCGGTGTCGCCGCCGGACGGGAACCGTCTCCGGCCGGTGACGGTGCGGCCGGAGGCCTGGTCGTGGCGGCTGCCGACGGCATGGCCGCTGATCGCGGTCTTCCTGCTGTACCCGCTGTGGTGGGTGCTCGGGGTGTCGAGCTTCGTCTTCGTCATCTTCGCGGTGCCGATGATCTGGCAGATGCGCAAGCGCGGCCCGGTGCGGGTGCCGCCCGGCTTCGGGATCTGGATGATCCTGCTGCTCTGGGTGTTCCTGTCCGTGCTCACCCTCGACCTCACCGCGCCGAACACGCTGCCGCCCGGTGGCAGCGGCAAGTACATCGGCTGGGGCATCCGGCTCGCCAACTACCTCGCGATGACCGTGACGATGCTCTACGTCTACAACCTGCGCCAGCGGGAGTTGTCCCAGCGCCGGATGGTCCGGCTGTTCGGGTTCATGGGCGTGGTCGTGGTCCTGGGCGGCTGGATCGGCTCGCTCTTCCCGAACCTCACCTTCGTCGCGCCGCTGCGCTTCGTCCTGCCCCAGTCGATCGCCGGTCACCCGTACGTCACCTCCCTCATGGAGATCAAGTTCGCCCAGGTGCAGCAGGTGATCGAGGGGGAGGCCAGCTCGCCCCGCCCGTCCGCGCCGTTCACCTACACGAACTCGTGGGGCCAGAACACCGCGATCCTGCTGATCTGGCTGATCGTCGGCTGGGTAGTGCTGGGCAAGCCGCTGCGCCGTACCGCCGGCGTGGCCATCGCCCTGGCGGCGATCTTCCCGATCGTCTACTCGCTGAACCGCGGCCTCTGGATCGGTCTCGGCATCGCCGCCGCGTACGTCGCGCTGCGGCTCGCGCTGCGCGGCCGGATGGTGGTGCTCGGCGGGCTCGCCCTGGCGGTCGGGCTGATCGGGGTGCTGATCGTCGCCACACCGCTCGGCCGCACCTTCGACGAACGCCTCCAGAACGGGCACAGCGACGACATCCGCACCACGCTGTCCCAGGGCGCGGTCAGCGCGGCCAACCATTCGCCGGTTCTCGGGTACGGCGGCAACCGGGCGCTGATCGGCAGCAACCGGTCCATCGCCATCGGCAAGTCCGAGGACTGCAAGCAGTGCGGCAACCGGGAACTGGGCAGCAACGGCCAGGTCTGGGCGCTGCTCGTCGGGCAGGGCTGGGTCGGCGCCATCTGCTACAACGCCTTCTTCGTCTACTGCATCTGGCGCTACCGGCGCGACCACAGCGCGATCGGTATCGCCGGCACGCTCGTGCTCATCCTCATGCTGTTCTTCCAGTTCACCTACGGTGCGATGGAAGCGACACTCGCCTACGCCCTGATCACGGTCGCCCTGCTGGCCCGCAACGACCGGATCCGCCGGTCGCTCGCGCCGGCGCCACCCGAGGGCACGATCGCCGGGCTACGGGCCCGACTGGAAAAGACCGGTGACCACTGATGGTGTTCCGCGTACCCCCGGACGGTGACGGCCGTGCCGCGTACCTCGGTGAACTGGCCGGGCTGATCTGGCCCGCGCCGGCCGAGCCCAGCCTGCGGCGCGGCGGCGCCGGCTGGGTGGTGGTGCCCTCGGCGGCCCGTCCCCGGCTGCTCGTGCCGGCCGGCTCGGGCCGGGCGGCGGCGAGCGCGGTCCGGCACTCCACCGAGGCGGTCGGCCGCAAGGCCAAGCTGGTCCGGCAGGGGCTGTCCACCGCGTTCCGGCTCGGGCTGGGCCCGCTGGTGTTCCGCGACCGGCTGGCGGTCGACGGCGGCGGGCTGGACGCGTACCTGACCGAGGTGCTCGGTGAGCCGGCGCTGGTGAGCCTGCACATCGGGCCGGCCCGCGCGAACCGCAAGCCGGTGCTGCAACTGCTCGCCCCGGACGGCCGGGCCCTCGGGTACGCCAAGCTCGGCGTCGACCCGCTGACCCGCGCGCTGGTGCACGCGGAGGCGGACGCGCTGCGCCGCCTCGCCGAGGTGCCGCTCGGCCCGGTGGTCCTGGCCGGGGTACGCCATCACGGCGACTGGCACGGCCACGCGCTGCTGGTGCAGGAGGCGCTGCCGGTGCGGCTGCCCCGGGCCGCCCCGGCCGCCGCGGAGGCGGCCGAACGCGCGGCGATGGTGGCGGTCGCCGGCTGTCTCGGCGTACGCCGGCAGTCGTGGGCGGGCAGCGGGCACGCGGTCCGGCTCACCGCGGCGGTGGACGCGCTCGGGCCCCGGCCGGAGGCCGGGCGGCTGCGCGCGGCGCTGAAGTCCGTCGCGGACGCCGACCCGGTGGTGGCCCTCGGCGCCTGGCACGGGGACTGGAACGGCGGCAACAGCGCGGTGCTGGCCGACGGCCGGGTGCTGGTCTGGGACTGGGAGCGGTTCGAGGCGGACGTGCCGGCCGGGTACGACGCGCTGCATCTGGCGGTGCAGAGCGCGATGAGCCACGACGGGGTGGAACCGGTCGAGGCGGCAAGGGCGCTGATCGCGGGCGCCGGCCGCACCCTGGCGCCGTTCGACCAGACCGGCGGGGGCGCCGATCTGGTCGCCGTGCTCTACCTGGTGGAGCTGGCGGCGCGCTACCTGCGGGACCGGCAGGCGGAGGCGGGTGCGCGACTGGGGCACGTCGACACCTGGCTGCTGCCCGCCGTCGAGGAACACCTGGCCCGCCGGGCCGGGTGAGAGTGAGGAGTGGGGACGTGACGCTGGCCAAGGAGCAGGCGCTCCGCGCGGTGAAGTCGGTGAGCCGGACGGTCGGCCGCTTGACCGCCGGTTCGCGGATGGTGCCGGGATTCCTGATCGTGGGGGCGCAGCGCTGCGGCACCACCTCGCTGTTCAAGACGCTCTCGCAGCATCCCGGTGTGCTGCCGCCCGCGTACCACAAGGGCGTGCACTACTTCGACATGGACTACCACCGGGGGATGAGCTGGTACCTCGGGCACTTCCCCACCACCGGCAAGGCCGAGGCGGTGAAGGCCCAGATCGGGGTACGCGGGATCACCGGCGAGTCCAGCCCGTACTACATGTTCCACCCGCTGGCCGGGCAGCGCATCGCCCGGGACCTGCCCTCGGTGAAGCTGCTGGTGCTGCTGCGTGACCCGGTGGAGCGGGCCTACTCCGCACACTCGCACGAGCTGGCCCGCGGCTACGAGACCGAGACGGACTTCGAGCGCGCGCTCGCGCTGGAGGAGTCTCGTACGGCGGGCGAGCGGGAGCGGATGATCAGCTCCGCGTCGTACGCCAGCGAGCACCTCCAGCACAACGCGTACCTGGCCCGGGGCCGCTACATCGAGCAGCTTGAGCGCCTGGAGGCGCTCGTCGGCCGGGACCGCATGCACGTCATCGACAGCGACGACTTCTTCGCCGACCCGCGTCCCTCCTTCGACGCGGTCTGTGACTTCCTCGGGCTGCCCCGCTGGGCGGACATCGCGTTCGGCAAGCACAACTCGCGTTCCCGTTCGCCCATGTCGGCGGAGCTGCGCACCCGGCTGGAGGACCACTTCGCCCCGTACGACGAGCGGCTGGCGGCGTGGTGGGGACGCGTGCCGTCGTGGCGGCGGTGACCCGGGCGGACGCCGGCGGCACCCCGACGCTCACCGCACCGCCCCCCGGGCCGGGCGCGGGCCTGGGCGGCGCAGCCCGGCAGGGCTTCGCCAACCTGGCCGGGGTCGGGCTGGCCGCGGTCGCCGGCTTCGGCCTGAACATCGTCATCGCCCGGGGCTGGTCGGTCCGCGAGGCGGGCATGTTCTTCGCGGCCACCAGCGCGTTCATGATCGCCGCGTCGGCGGCACGGCTCGGCACCGACGTCGGCACCGTCTACTTCGTCAGCCGCCAGCGCACGCTCGACCGCCGTGACCAGATCCGGGGCACGATCCTGGTCGGGTTGCTGCCGGTGCTGGTGGTCGGCACGCTGCTGGGGCTGGCCGGCTGGCTGGCCGCACCGGCGCTGGCCCGGGCCACCATGCCGGAGGCCGGGCCGGAGGCGGTGACCGCGCTGCGCATCCTGCTGGCGTTCGTGCCGCTGGCCGCGCTGAACGACTACGCGCTCGCCGCCTGCCGCGGCTTCGGCCAGATGCGCCCACTGCTGACCGTGGAGCGGCTCGGCCGCACGCTCGTGCAGTTCCTGGGTGTGGCAGTCGCCGCGTGGCTCGGCCTGTCCGCCACCGTCGCGCTGCCGCTGGCCTGGGTGGTGCCGTACCTGATCGCCGCGGCGGTCGCGCTGTTCTGGCTGAGCCGGTTGGTCGGCCGGGCCGGGCGGCAGGTGACCCGGCCGGTGCCGGCGCGCGAGGTGGCCGGGCCGTTCTGGCGGTTCACCGGGCCCCGCGCGATCAGCAGCCTGGCCGCGATCGTGGTGCAGCGGCTGGACATCGTGCTGCTCAGCGCGTTGCGCGGCCCGGCGGACGCGGCGATCTACACGGCCGCGACCCGGTTCCTGGCACTGGGTCAGCTCTCCAGCGTCGCGCTGTCCAGCTCGGTCCAGCACCGGCTGGCCGCCGCGTTCGCCCGCGACGACCGGGCCGAGGCACGCCAGCTCTACCAGGCCGCCACCGGCTGGCTCGTCCTGCTCTCCTGGCCCGCGTACCTGATCTTCGCGGCGTTCGCCACGCCGATGCTGGCGCTGTTCGGAACCGGGTACGGCGACGGCCGCCGGGTCGTGGTGCTGCTGGCGTTGACCATGCTGCTGGCCACCGGCTGCGGCATGGTCGACATGGTGCTCAACATGGCCGGGCGCACCGCGTGGACGTTCTACAACGCGATGACCGGCACCGTGCTCAACGTGGTCGGCAACCTGGTGCTCATTCCGCGTTACGGCATCCTCGGCGCGGCCCTGGCCTGGACCGTCTCCATCCTGGTCACCAACCTGGTGCCGCTGACCCAGCTCTGGTGGTCGATGCGGCTGCACCCGTTCGGCGCCGGTACCCGGGCCGCGATGGCGCTGGCAGTGGTCACGCTGGGCCTGCCGCTCGGCGTGGCGACCCTGCTCGGCGCCGGTCCGCTGGTGCTCGCGCTGGTGACGGTCACCGGCCTGGTCGCGTACCTGGCGGGCGCCTGGCGCTGGCGGCGCACCCTGCACCTCGACGCGCTGCGCGCCCTGCGCCGCGGCCGTAACCGGGCCGGGGCGGACCCGGCCGCCCAGTCCTGACCGATCCTGCGCACCGATGGGACCTTCGATGACAAGCGACTCCCCCCTCGCCCCGCACTCCGGCCTGTCCACGGTGAAGGCCGCGAAGCTCGCCGCGGTCGGGCTGCTGGCGGACCGCAAGGAACGCCGCGAGCTGGAACGGCCGGTGGAGGCGGGCAGCCGCCGGCTCACCCTGAAGGTGGAGCGGCCGATCTTCATCCTCGGCGCCCCGCGCTCCGGCACCACGTTCCTCGGCAGTTGCGTCGGCGCGCTGCCGGACGTGTCGTACCACTTCGAGCCGCGCCTGACCAAGGCCGTCGCCCGCTGTGTCTACGAGGGAAGCTGGACGCCGCAGCGGGCCGCCCGCTACTTCCGGGGCTACTACGGCGCGCTGCTCGCCGCGTCCGGGCACGGCGGCCTGCGCTTCGCCGAGAAGGACCCGGAGAACTGCTTCATCGTGCCGTTCCTGACCGAGGTCTTCCCGGACGCGGTCTTCCTGCACGTCTACCGGGACGGGCGGGACGTGGCGGTGTCGCACGCCGAGCAGCCCTGGCTGAACGCGGCGTCCACTGGTAGCGGCCGCAGCGGCCGGGGCGGTACGCCGTGGGGTGCCACGCCCCGGTTCTGGGTGGAGCCGGAGCGGCGCGACGAGTTCACGCAGGTCTCCGACCTGGGCCGGTCGGCCTGGATGTGGCGGCGGTTCACCAGCAGCGCGCTGACCCAGCTCGCCGAGCTGCCCGCGGAGCGGGTGCGGCACCTGCGTTACGAGGACGTCGTCACCCGCCCGGCCGAGGCGGCCGAGGTCGTGGCCGACTTCCTGGAGGTCCGTGACCCGGCCGGGCGGGAGGCGCTGCACGCCCGCTTCGCCAAGGCGCGGCCGGGTTCGGTGGGCCGCTGGCGGCAGCGGCTGACCGAAACGGATCTGGCCGACGTGATGGCTCAGGCCGGGCCGCTGCTGACCCGACTCGGCTACCCCGCCTGAGCGCCGCGCCACAGGTAGAGTGCCAGGGGTCGCCCGCCCGGCCCGGCGTGCCTCTCCGCCCACGCGGATCCGTCAGGGCCCCCATACCGTGGCCGGCGACCATCCTGGGGAGAGGTTGCGGTGGTACGACGGTTACGACTGACGATGGCTGCCGTGCTGGGCCTGGCGTTGCTGGCGCCGGCGGTGGCGGCCTGTGAGATCGGCTCCGAACGGTCCGGCGAGGGGACGACCGCCGCGCCGCCCCCGCCGACTGTGACACCGCGGACCGCGCCGGTCCGCACCACCGGACGCGGGCCGGAGCCGCCCGAGAAGGGGGCCTGGCTCGGCACCTGGGTCAAGCCGCAGTACCACAACGCCAGCGGGCGGGCCGCGGCGTTCGACGCGTTCAACCAGGCGGCCGGCGGCAAGCTCGCCATCGCGCACATGTTCCACGAGTGGAACGAGCCGTTCCCGAGCGCCACCGAGAAGTTGTTCCAGTCCCGGGGCAAGCTCCAGATGATCTCGTGGCAGGGCACCGACACCCGGTCCACTGTCAGCGGCATCTACGACTCGCTGATCCGGCAGCGCGCGAAGGACGTCAAGGAGTTCGGCGTCCCGGTGCTGCTGCGCTACCGGTGGGAGATGGACCGGCCGAACCTGGCCGCGAGCATGCACTCGCCGGAGGACTACGTCGCCGCCTGGAAGCACGTCCGCGGCATCTTCACCGAGATGGGCGTCACCAACGCGGCGTGGGTGTGGTGCCCGCACGCCGACGGGTTCGCCGAGCCGCAGCGGCGGGCCGCCGCCTACTATCCCGGCGACGACCAGGTCGACTGGCTCTGCGCGGACGTCTATCCCAGCCCGGAGTGGAACAGCTTCTCCAACCGGATGGACCACTTCATGGCGTTCGCCAAGAAGCATCCGCGGCCGGTCATCATCGGCGAGTACGGCCTGACCCAGGACGGGCGGCCGGGCCAGCGGGCCGACTGGATGCGCGAGGTCGGGCCGTACCTGAAGAAGCACCCGCAGATTAAGGCGGCTGTCTACTTCGCCGCCCGGCAGACGGAGAAACCGATCTACGACAGCACGTTCGGCAACGACCCGGAGAGCGAGCAGGTCTTCCGGGAGATGGCGACCGATCCGTACTTCCAGCCGCCGATGCCCGACCTGAGTGTTTCCTCAGGACCACCCTCCGTGTACACCAGGTGATCGTCGCTCGTCTTTTCGTGTGACCCGGGGCGTTTCCTCGGCCAAAAAGGCCGAACCCGGGTGGACGGGCGACGGCCGAATGCGAGAAGGTATTGCTCTCACGTCTGCGGTCGGTCGAGTGACACCCCGCCTCATGTCGGCACCGACTACGATCGCAGCGCCTCCGACGTTTCCCCCCGGAGTAGCCTGTGGCTTCCTCGATCCTGAGACACCGCTCGGTGTCCGCCTTCGGCGCTGCCGTGCTCGGCATCGCCACCTTGTTCACACCGGTGCCGGCGCTCGCCGCGCCGGCCACGGCACCCGCGCCCGACCACAGCACGATGGTCGGCGAGGTGCCCTCGGACAAGACGCCGAACATCAACGACGGCAACGTCGTGGCCATCCACGACGCCGGCAGCAAGGTGATCGTCGGCGGCTCGTTCACCAACGTGCAGAACCGGGGTTCCTCACCCACCCCGGTCGACCGCCGCGGACTGCTCGCCTTCGACAAGGCGACCGGGAAGATCGACAACGCGTTCGCGCCGGTGCTCGACGGTGACGTCACCGCCGTCATCGCCGGCCCGACGCCGGGCACTGTCTACGTCGCCGGCAAGTTCAACAAGGTCGGCGACAAGAACTTCCGCAAGCTGGCGCTGCTGAACGTCGCGGACGGTACTCCCGTCGACGGGTTCAAGGGCCCGGCGTTCAACGGCACCGTGAACGACATCGCGCTCGTCGACGGCCACCTGCTGGTCGGCGGCATCTTCACCACGGTGACCGCGACGACCACCCGCAACGGGCTGGCCTCGCTGAACCCGACCACCGGCGCGGTGGACGACTACCTCACCGTGCCGCTGACCGAGAACCACAACTGGACCCCGACCAACAACGGCGCCTCGGCCGGTGTCGGTACGGAGAAGCTCGCCGTCTCCCCCGACGGCGAGCACCTCGTGGTGATCGGCAACTTCAAGAAGGCCGACGGCGTCGTGCACGACCAGATCGTGCGGATCAACCTGGGCGCGAACTCGGCGACCGTCGCCGACTGGAACACCGACGGCTACTCCGCGGCCTGCAAGTACACCGCGTTCGACTCGTGGGTGCGCGACATCCAGTTCTCCCCGGACAGCAAGTACTTCGTCGTGGTCACTACCGGCGCGTCGTACCCGGGCACGCTCTGCGACTCCGCGGCCCGCTGGGAGACCGCCGCCACCGGCGACGGCCAGAAGCCGACCTGGACGAACTTCAGCGGCGGCGACACCTTCCTCTCCGTCGGCATCAGCGAGAAGGCCGTCTACGTCGGCGGTCACTTCCGCTGGTCGAACAACCCGCTCGCCCGCGACAAGGCCGGACCGGGCGCGGTGCCGCGGGCCAGCATCGCGGCTCTCGACCCGGTGAGCGGCCTGCCGCTGTCCTGGAACCCGGGCCGCCACCCGCGCGGCTACGGCGTCACCGAGATGCTGGTGACCCAGGAGGGACTCTGGCTCGGCAGCGACCAGGAGTACATCGGCGACTTCGACTACCAGCGCAAGCGGCTCGCCTTCTTCCCGCTGGACGGCGGCAACGCCCCGCACTCGACCAGCACGAAGGGTCTGCCGGGCAACGTCTACCAGGCCGGCCGCGCGGCGCAGACCGAGGTGCTCTACCGGGTCAACGCCGGTGGTCCGGCCATCCCGGCCACCGACGGCGGGCCGGACTGGGCCGCCGACAGCGCCACCGAGCCCAGCCCGTACCACAACACGGGCAACCAGGTCACCAGCTACACCACGAACGCGACGTTCGACCCGACCGTGCCGGCGAGCACGCCGGCCACGCTGTTCAACACGGAGCGGTGGGACGAGGCGACCGCGCCGGACATGCAGTGGGACATCCCGGTCGCGGCCGGCACCCGGGTCGACGTCCGGATCTACATGGCCAACCGCTGGTCCGGCACGAGCAAGCCGGGTGCCCGCAAGTTCGACGTCAGCGTCGACGGCGTGCTCAAGCTGAACGACTTCGACCCGGTCGTCGCGGCCGGCGGGACCGACCGCGGCACCATGCAGTCCATCTCGGTGGTCAGCGACGGCGTGGTCGACATCGACTTCGGCCGGGTGCTTCAGAACCCGCTGCTGCACGGCATCGAGATCGTCAAGACCGCGCCCACGCCGGATGCCTCGGACGTGCTCTACCGGGTCAACGCGGGTGGCGACCAGCTGGCGGCGCCGAGCGGCCCGGCCTGGGCCGCGGACACCGCCGCCGCGCCGAGCACCTACCACAACGCCGGCAACCAGGTGACCAGCTACACCACGAACGCCTCGCTCGACGGCACGGTGCCGTCGGGTACGCCGGTCGAGCTGTTCAACGCGGAGCGGTGGGACGAGTCGCCCGCGCCGGACATGCAGTGGGACTTCCCGGTCCCGGCCGGCACGCCGGTGCAGGTGCGTCTCTACCTGGCGAACCGCTGGGCCGGCACCGCCACCGCCGGCAAGCGCAAGTTCAACGTGTCGATCGACGGCGTGGTCAAGCTGAGCAACTTCGACCCGATCGCCGCGATCGGCGCCACCAACCGGGGCACCATGCGCGCGTTCCCGATCACCAGCGACGGCAACATCGACATCGACTTCGGTCGCGTCCTGGAGAACCCGCTGGTGCAGGGCATCGAGATCGTCAAGCTGCCCCCGGTGCCGCCGGCCACGACGGTCGACAGCATCACCAAGCGCACGTACGACGGTGCGACCTCGGTCGGCAACGCGATGTCGGTGCAGAACGGCGACAACACCGGCTGGTCGAAGATCAAGGGCGCGTTCTGGGTCGGTGGTGACCTGTTCTACGGCGTCGGCGGCGACCTCTACAAGCGCTCGTTCGACGGCAGCGAGTTCGGCACCCCGAAGAAGCTCGACCCGTACCACGACGCCAAGTGGGACACGGTCGTCACCGGCTCCGCGCCGGAGGGCTCCACGTACGCCGGCATGACCGGCAACTTCTCCGCGGAGCTGCCGAACGTGACCGCGATGTTCTACAAGGCCGGACGGATCTACTACTCGCTGGCCGGTCAGAGCACGCTGTTCTGGCGCGGGTTCGCGCCGGACACCGGCACCGCCGGCGCCGAGCGCAACACGGTCACCGGCACCACCGCCTTCGCCGACGCGGGCGGCCTGTTCCTGGACGGCGACACGCTCTACGTCGTCTCCCGGAGCACCGGCAACCTGTCCTCGATGGCGTGGTCCGACGGCGTGCCGACCGGCTCCGCCACGGTGCGCAGCGGTCCGGGCGTCGACGACGTGGACTGGCGCGGCACCTCGGTCTTCGTCGGCCCCTGACGGGCGGGCACGACCGAAACGAAACGCATGACGACGATGGCCCGGCCGATATCGGCCGGGCCATCGCCCTTTCTCGGGCGCCGCTCGCGCCGGGGAGGATCAGGTACGGGTCGGCGCGTGCTCTCCCGCCCAGACCCGCATCAGGTCCCGTACCGAGATCACTCCCGCCACCTCCCGGCCGTCGAGCACGACCAGGTGACGGAACCCGCCCCGGGCCATCGCCGCGGCTGCCTCCTCGACCGTCCAGTCCGGGCCGGCGTAGACGACGTCCCAGGTCAGGTGTGCTCCGGTGCGCTCGACATCCGGGTCGAGCCCGGCGCCGATCGCCTTCAGCACATCGCGTTCGGTCATGATCCCGACCCCCTCGGAGTCCGGGTCGATCACGACCGCCGACCCGACACCGCGGGCCGACATCATCCGGGCCGCCTGCCGGAGCGTGTGCTCCGGCCCGACCACGAGTACCTCGCTGGACATCGCTTCCCGTACCTGCATCACACATCACCCCTATGGGACGGCGACTGAGTACGGCCATGGTGGGCCATCGATGCGTACCGGGACAAGAACGGGCATCGCCGCGGACGGCCCGGATGGCTACTGTCGGAGGGTGCCCACCGAGCCCCTCCGCTGCGCCGGCGCGCTGATCGTCGACGACGACGGCCGCATCTTCATCCAACGCCGATCCCCCGAGCGACGCCTCTTCCCGAACTGCTGGGACATCGTCGGCGGCCACCTCGAACCGGGCGAGGAGATCGACGACGCGCTGCGCCGGGAGGTCGCCGAGGAGACCGGCTGGGCCGTGTCGCACGTGCTCGGCCTGGTCGGCGAATACCGGTACACCGCCGACGACGGGCTGACCCGGGTGGAAACCGACTTCCTGGTCCGGGTGGACGGCGACCTGAGCCGGCCCCGGCTGGAAGCCGGCAAGCACACCGAGTTCCGCTGGCTGGCGGAGTCGGACGTCGCGCTGCTCGACGAGCACCGGGACGTCAACGACGGGCTGATCCGGCGGATCGCGGAGGACGGCTTCGCCGCGCTGCGCTCGATCGGGCTGACGGGCTGAACCAATGCGGGTCGGTGCCCGGCGATATCCTCGCCGGGTGGAATCGGGTCGAGAAGAGGAGCGTGTCGGCATGATCGGGATGGTGCTCGCCGCGGGAGCGGGGCGCCGGCTGCGGCCGTACACCGACACCCTGCCCAAGGCCCTGGTGCCGGTCGACGGGGAGACCACCATCCTCGACATCGCGCTGCGCAACCTCGCCGAGGTGGGGCTGAACGAGGTCGTGATCGTGGTCGGCTACGCGGCCGACGCGGTGCGGCAGCGCCAGGCCGCCCTGGAGGAGAAGTACGGCGTCACGCTCACCCTGGTCCACAACGACAGGGCCGAGGAGTGGAACAACGCGTACTCGCTCTGGCTGGCGCGTGAGCACTTCTCCCGGGGGGTGCTGCTCGTCAACGGCGACACCGTGCACCCGGTGAGCGTGGAGAAGACCCTGCTGGCCGAGCGCGGCCCGGGCATCCTGCTCGCCGTCGACACGCTCAAGCCGCTGGCCGAGGAGGAGATGAAGACCACCTTCGACGCCGCCGGCCAGCTCACCCGGATCACCAAGCTGATGGACCCGGGCGAGGCGTACGGCGAGTACATCGGCGCGACGCTGATCGAGCCGCAGGTGGCAGTGCCGCTCGCCGACGCGCTGGAGGCGACCTGGCGGCGTGACCCGAACCTCTACTACGAGGACGGCTACCAGGAGTTCGCCGAGCGTGGTGGCGAGGTGCGGGCGGCCCCGATCGGTGACGTCTCCTGGGTCGAGGTCGACAACCACGCCGATCTGGCCCGGGCGCGGGAGATCGCGTGCCGCTACTAGCCCGCAGCGTCCTCACCCCGCTGCACATCGACGTGCGGCGGGGCGCGGTGGCCGATCTGGCGGCGATCCTCTCCGACGGGCGGATCTCCGCCGGCGGCGACGTCGCCGTGGTGGTCGGGCCGGGGCAGGGCGAGCGGATCGCCGAGCTGATCCGGCCGTCGCTGCGCTCGGCGGACGTGTTCACAGTGGCCGGGGGGACGCTCGACGCCGCCGACGACCTGGGGGCGAAGCTGCGCACCCGGTCGTACGACGCGGTGGTCGGCATCGGCGGCGGCAAGACCATCGACGTGGCCAAGTACGCCGCGACCCGGCGCGGCCTGCCGATGGTGTCGGTGGCGACGAGCCTCGCCAACGACGGCATCGCCTCCCCGGTGGCCAGCCTGATCACCGAGGGCCTGAAGGGCTCCTACGGCGTGCACATCCCGATCGCGGTGATCGTGGACCTGGACTTCGTGGAGGCCGGGCCGGAGCGGCACAACCGGGCCGGCATCGGCGACGTGGTGAGCAACATCAGCGCGCTCGCGGACTGGGAACTCGCCCGGCGGGTACGCGGTGAGCGGGTCGACGGGCTGGCCGCCTCGCTGTCGCGCGCCGGCGCCGAGGCGGTGCTCAACCACCCGGGCGACATGAGCGACGACGGCTTCGTCACGGTGCTCGCCGACGCGCTGATCTCCAGTGGCCTGGCGATGGCGATCGAGGGCACCAGCCGGCCGTGTAGTGGCGGCTGCCACGAGATCATGCACGCCATCGACGCGCTGTTCCCCGGCACCGCCTCGCACGGCGAACTGGCCGGGCTCGGCGCGCTGTTCTGCACGTACCTGCGTGGCGACGAGCGCCGGTTCGCCGAGATGGCGGCCTGCCTGACCCGGCACGGGCTGCCCCGCCTGCCCGCCGAGGTCGAGCTGACCGACGACCAGTTCGTCGAGGCGGTGCAGTTCGCGCCGGCCACCCGACCGGACCGCTACACCATCCTCGAACACCTCGCGATGTCGGCTACCGAGACGCGGGAGCGGCTGGCAGACTACGCCGGTGCCCTCCGCGACCACATTGGCTGAGCCCCGCCCCACCGTCGCCGACTTCCACCGGGTCAACCGGGGAGGCGGCCTGTTCAGCGAGTCGATCAGCCAGTGGATCGGAGCGGCCTTCGCGCTTGCCGCCCAGCGGCTCGGGTTGCGCCCGACCACGCTGACGCTCACGAACCTGGTGCTGGGACTGGCCGCCTCGGTCACTGTGGTGGCGCTCGCCGACGACGTGGCCGCCGGCACCGTACCGGCCTGGGCGGTCGGGTTGGTCGCCCTGGTCGCCTGGCAGATCGCGTACGCGCTGGACTGCGCCGACGGGCAGCTCGCCCGGGTGACCGGTCAGGGCAGTGCGGCCGGCGCCCGGATCGACGTGCTCTGCGACGTGGCCGCCCAGATCGCGCTGGTGGCCGCCATCGGCGCGACAGCGGTGGCGCAGCGCCCGTCCACGCCGGTCTGGCTGGTGGCGGTGTTCGCCGGCACCTGGATGGTCAACCTGGTGACCTCGGTGATGCAGTCCGGGCCGAACGCGGCGAGCATGGTCACCTCGACCTCGCTCCCGGTACGCCTGGTCAAGCTGGTCCGCGACTACGGGGCGGTGATCTTCGTGGCCGGCCTGGTGCTGGCCTTCGCGCCCGCGCTGGCGTTCTGGGTGATGGTGGCGTTCACCGTCGTCAACGGCGGCTTCCTGCTGGCCAGCATCGCGTTCTCCGCCCGCGCCGCCCTGCGGTAAGGAAGGGCCCCTTCTTAACGCCTCGTGCATTGAAAGGGGCCCTTCCTAACACCTGGGGTCAGCGCGCGGGACGGCCTCCGGCCAGGCCGGCGTAGATGTCGATCAGGCGCTTCGTGATGACGTCGGGGTGGAAGGTGCGCTCGTAGCGGGACCGGGCCGGACCGGCGAGCGCCCGCGCCTCGGCGCCGGCCAGCGGCAGCGCGGCGGCCAGCGCGTCGACCTCCGGCGCCACCACCCAGCCGGCCTCGCCGCGCTGCACCCCCACCGGCAGCGGAACCCTCCCGTCGCCCGGCGCCGCGGTGGCCACCTCGGCCGGTCCGGTGCCCGCGGGCTCGCGAGGCGTGTCCGCGCCGACCAGGTAGGGAATGCCGCCGAGCGCGGTCCCGAGCACCGGCCGACCGGCCGCCAGCGCCTCGATGATCACCGTGGGCAGCACGTCGTGCCAGGTGGAGGTGGCCAGCACCACGGAGCTGTCGGCCAGCGCCGCGCGTACCCCGGAACGGTCGAGCTGGCCCAGGTAGAGCACGTCGGGCCGCTCCGCGGCGGCCGCCTCGGCCAGCGGACGCAGCTCGCCGTCACCGGCGATGCGCAGCGGGCCGAGCGCGCCCACCGGGTGCCGCCGCCACGCCGAGAGCAGCAGGTCCAGGCCCTTCTCGGGGCTGAGCCGGCCCATGAAGAGGAAGCCGTTCCCGGCCGGCGCCGGGGTGCCCGGGTCGGGTACCGCGTTCGGCTTGACCACGATCCGCTCGTCCGGGATGCCGTAGTCGCGCAGATGATCGGCGACCGCCGTGGTGAGCGCGACGAACCGGTCCACCGACTTCCAGGTGGGGCGGTGCACGGCGAGCGTGGTCGCCATCAGCGCGCTCTGCGCCCGGGAGTTGCGGTAGCAGCGGTGCACGATCGCCGGTACGCCCAGCGTCCGCCCCCGGCAGTCCTGGCAGATCACGCCGTCGCGGAAGTAGAGGCCCGACGAGCAGACCTGCCGGTAGTTGTGCACGGTCTGCACCACCGGCACGCCGCGCTTGTGCGCGGTCCGCACCACCCAGGGCGAGAGCAGGGGGTACGGGTTGTGCAGGTGCAACACGTCCGGCCGGTGCTCGGTGAGCAGGCGGTCGAGGTCGTGCTGGGCCTTCGGGGCCCAGATCGGCGAGATCGGCAGCAGCGCCTTGGCCGGCTTCGACATCGACGGGATCTCGTCCGAGCTGCGCAGGAACGGCAGCACCTCCACGCCGGCTGCGGCGAGCTGGGCGATCTCCGCGTCGACGATGGTGTTCTCGCCGGAGGGCTGGGCCTCCCGGTACCGGTTGTGCGCCACCACGATTCTCACGGGAAAGAAGGCTACCGTTGTACCGTGCCCGAACTTCCGGAGGTGGAAGCGCTCGCCGGTTACCTGCGCGAGCGTGCGGTGGGCCGCCGCGTCGAGCGGTTCGAGGTCGCCGCGATCAGCGCGCTGAAGACGTACGACCCGCCGCCGAGCGCCGTCGCCGGCCGTGCCGTCACCGGCGCCGGCCGGTACGGCAAGTTCCTGGACGTCCGGTTCGACGAGGGACTGCACCTGGTGGTCCACCTGGCCCGGGCGGGCTGGCTGCACTACCGGGAGGCGTTCCCGTCGGCGACCCCGCTGCGGCCCGGCAAGGGCCCGATCGCGGTGCGGGTACGCCTCGACGACGGCTCCGGCTTCGACCTGACCGAGGCCGGCACCCAGAAGAAGCTGGCCGCCTACCTGGTCACCGATCCGGCGCAGGTGCCGGGCGTGGCGAAGCTCGGGCCGGACGCGCTGGAGGCGGACCTGCCGACATTCGCCGAGCGGCTGCGCAGCCGCCGGGGGCAGGTGAAGGGCGTGCTGACCGACCAGGCGGTGCTGGCGGGGGTGGGGAACGCGTACTCGGACGAGATCCTGCACGCGGCGCGGCTCTCGCCGTTCGCGATCACCGACCGGCTCACCGACGAACAGCTCGCCGGCCTGCACGCGGCGACGCGCACGGTCCTCGGCGACGCGGTACGCCGGTCGATGGGGCAGCGGGCCGCGGAGCTGAAGGGCGAGAAGCGCTCGGGGCTGAAGGTGCACGCCCGCAAGGGACTGCCGTGTCCGGTCTGTGGCGACACCGTGCGGGAGGTCTCGTTCGCCGATTCGAGCCTCCAGTACTGCCCCACCTGTCAGACCGGCGGCAAGCCGCTGGCTGACCGAAGGTTGTCCCGGCTCGTACGGTGAGTAATGGCATTCGCCGGTTACCGAGCGGAATCGACCGGCGATCGCGGAAGGTCCGGTCCGCCCCTCTACCCGAGCCGTCATCCATCGGTATAGTGGCTCGGTCCCCGGCTTCACAACTGATTCGGAGCCGGCCAGATCTCACCGAGCACCAGCGGAACGGCTTCCTCGCGGGGGCCGGTCCGGGCCGGGCCCGCGTGGGAGACTGGGACGGTGAGCGACCCGGGCCCTCACGCCGAGTGAGGACGCGGGTCATGCGGGAGGACATGGGTTGAGGTGACGACAAGCCTCCAGCGCCCGGTAACCGACAGAGGCCGGAGCAAGAGCGTGCGGCACGTCGACAGCTTTGAGATCCAGCCGCCGACTCCGCCGTCGCACAACGGCGTACCCCGGTCGGCGTGGGCCCGAGCCCGGCGCCGGGTCTCCCGGTGGCACCGGCCCTACATCGCATTCCTGCTGCTGCTCGACTTCGGCGCGGCCGCCCTGGCCAGCTTCCTGGCCGTGCAGATCTTCGAGCAGGCCGCCTCCGGCTTCCGGGACGCGCCCGAGGCGTGGTTCTACACCGTGGCGTTCGTGCTCCTGCCGCTCGGCTGGGTGCTCATCCTCTGGGGCAACCGGGCCTACGACCGGCGCTACCTGGGCCTCGGCCCGGACGAGTTCAAGCGGGTGATCCGCGGCGGCGTGGCGGTCGCCGCGACGGTCTCGTTCCTCGCCTTCGCCACGAAGACCACCCTTTCCCGGTGGACGGTCGGCTTCGCGCTGCTCGGCGCCCTGCTGCTGATCCTGCTCGGCCGCATGGTCGCCCGGGCCTGCCTGCACGCGCTGCGCCGCCGCGCCGGCCACGCCGGGCACCGGATGGTGCTCGTCGGCACGCTTCCGGAGTGCCTGGAGGTCTACACCACAGTCACCCGGAACCCGTCCGTCGGCCTGGTGCCGGTGGCCATCCACCTCACCGACGGGTACGCCGCCGCGCGCGGCCTGGAGACCCCGGTGCCGGTGTACGCGGGCCGCGACGTCCTGGCGCTGGTGCGTGAGGTCGGCGGCGACACGATCGCGGTCTGCGGCTCGGCCAGCGCCGAGCCGGGCGAGCTGCGCCGGCTGGCCTGGCAGCTGGAGGGCTCCGGCGTCGACCTGGTGGTCGCGCCCCAGCTCACCGACATCGCCGGTCCCCGGGTGCATATCCGCCCGATCGAGGGCCTGCCGCTGCTGCACGTCGAGGAGCCGACCCTGTCCGGGCCGGCGCTGCTGGCCAAGAACCTGATGGACCGGGTCGCCGCCGGGCTGGGCCTGCTGCTGCTGGTCCCGCTCTTCCTCGCCATCGCCGTCGCGATCCGGATCTCCGACCCCGGGCCGGTCTTCTTCCGCCAGCCCCGCGTGGGCCACGAGGGGCGGACGTTCCGGGTCTGGAAGTTCCGGACCATGTACGTGGACGCCGAGGAGCGGCTGGCCGGCCTGGTCGACCGGAACGAGACCGACGGCATGCTGTTCAAGATGAAGCAGGACCCCCGGGTCTTCCCGGTGGGCCGCTTCCTGCGTGCCACGTCGCTGGACGAGCTGCCCCAGCTGATCAACGTGCTCTGGGGCGAGATGTCGCTCGTCGGCCCGCGCCCGCTGCCCGCCGACGACGGCGACTTCCTCGGCGACGTGCGGCGCCGGCTGCTGGTCCGGCCGGGCATGACCGGTCTGTGGCAGGTCTCCGGCCGCTCCGACCTGTCCTGGGACGAGGCGGTCCGGCTCGACCTCTACTACGTCGACAACTGGTCGCTGGCGTACGACCTGAGCATCCTGTGGCGGACCGTGGGCGTGGTGCTTGCTCGCAAGGGCGCGTACTAGCGCTACCGGGCCGGCACCCGGCAGGATCGCTGCGTGGGTGGCAACCTCTCCGCCGTCTTCGCCGTCGTCTCGCTGATCACCGCGTTGGCCGCGGCGCTCTGGGCGGTGCTGCGGCTGCGCGGCCGGCGGGGCATCGCCACCGCCACGCAGCGGGCCACGTACGAGGTGCTGCACACGGCGGGGCTCGCCGCCGAGCCGCTGCGCGCCGGCCTGACCGCGGCGGACGCGGCGAAGGCCGTACGCCATCTGCGGGCCCTCGTGGGCGCGGCCGGGCTGGCGCTGACCGACCGGGACGCGTTGCTCGCGGTCGACGGGCAGGGCGCGCACCACGGCGACCAGCTGGTCGCGGCGGCCCGGCGGGCGGCCGACAGCGGGCGCTCGACCGTGCTGGGCGAGTCGGACCTGCGCTGCGACCTGGTCGACTGCCCGGTACGCGGCGCGGTGGTGGCGCCGCTGCGCGCGGACGGGCGGGTGGTCGGGGCGCTGGTGGCGGTGGCCGACGAGCGCCCGGCCCCGGGTCTGGTGCAGGCGACGCTGGAGACCGCGCACTGGGCGGGTGACCAGCTCGCGCTGGCCGAGCTGGAGTCGTCGCGGGAGCGGCTGGCGCGGGCCGAGGTACGCGCGCTGCGCGCCCAGATCAGCCCGCACTTCATCTACAACGCGCTCACCGCGATCGGCTCGTTCGTGCGCACCGACCCGGAGCGGGCGCGGGAGCTGATCCTGGAGTTCGCCGAGTTCACCCGCTACTCGTTCCGGGCGCACGGCGAGTTCACCACGCTGGCCGAGGAGCTGCGCTCGATCGACCGCTACCTGACCATCGAACGGGCGCGTTTCGGCGAGCGGCTCCAGGTGCGCCTGCAGATCGCGCCGGAGGTGCTGCCGGTGACGCTGCCGTTCCTCTGCCTCCAGCCGCTGGTGGAGAACGCGGTCCGCCACGGGTTGTCCCGCAAGCCGGGCACCGGCATGGTGAGCATCGAGGCCCGGGACGCGGGCGCGGAGTGTCACATCACGGTGGAGGACGACGGGGTGGGGATGGATCCGACGACGCTGACCGCCGGCATCGCCGAGGTGTCGGGTGCGGCCGGCGACCCGGCCGACGACCCGGGGCAGCACGTCGGCCTCTCGAACGTCGACGAACGGCTCCGGTCGGTCTTCGGCGACGGGTTCGGCCTGGTCGTGGAGACCGGCCTGGGTTCGGGTACGAAGGTCAGCATGCGTGTACCGAAGTTCCACCCCGGCGTCCGGGCGTCGTCGTGACCGTCACCGGCACCGGATTCCTCCGGGTGCTGGCGGTGGACGACGAGCCGCCCGCGCTCGACGAGCTGGCGTACCACCTGCGCGCCGATCCTCGGGTGGCCCGGCTGCACACGGCTGGGGACGCGACCGAGGCGCTGCGTGTGCTGCGCGACGACGACGTGGACGTGGTGTTCCTCGACATCCGGATGCCGGGGCTGGACGGCATGGAGCTGGCCCGGGTGCTGCGCCGGTTCGCCCGTCCGCCGGCGATCGTGTTCGTCACCGCGTACGACGACGGCGCGGTGGACGCGTTCGACCTGGGCGCCACCGACTACGTGCGCAAGCCGGTACGCGCCGAGCGGCTGGCCGAGTCGCTGCGCCGGGTGATCGGCTCCCGGGTGGTGCCGTCGCACCCGGCCGCGCTGGCCCGGGCCGAGGAGGATCCGACGATCCCGATCGAGCTGGCCGGCACCACCCGGATGCTGCCCCGCTCGGCGGTGCGGTGGGTGGAGGCGCAGGGCGACTACGCGCGGCTGCACACGGCGGAGGGGTCGCACCTGGTCCGGGTCTCGCTCGCGACGCTGGCCGAGCGCTGGGCCGACGCCGGGTTCGTCCGGATCCACCGCTCCTACCTGGTGCAGCTGCGGCTCATCGCCGAGCTGCGGCTGGTCAACTCCGGCTACGTGGTGGTGATCGACGGATCCGAGCTGCCGGTGAGCCGCCGGCACACCCGGGAGCTGAAGGACAAGCTGGTACGCGCCGCGAAACAGGACTGGAGCCGCTGAGGGGCGAGGTCGCCGGCGGCGCGGCCGCCGGCTTGTCGCTGTCGCGCACTGGCGTACAATGTACGGCAGACCGTACGACAGGGTGGGGGGCCGCATGTCCGACGACCGCTTCGACGCCGCTACCGAATTCGACCGCCAGCTCGACCGGCTCGTCCAGCTCGGCTACCCGGCGCTGGCCGGGCGGACCGAGGAGGAGTTCCGGGCGCTGCTCACCCCGCTGCGCGACGCGGCCGTGACCGGTACCGCCGGGCTGGCCGGGCCCACCGACGCGCGGGTGCCGTTCCTGCTGGTGACCACGCGGGAGCTGGTACCGGTGCCGGAACGCATCGCGCTCACCACGCTCGCCGGCAAGCGCAAGACCGGCGTCCTGGACCGGAACTTCCCCGCCGACGACCTGCCCAGGTTCCACCCGATCAAGGAGCTGGAGGTGCCGCCCGGTCCCGCGTACCTGATCTTCGACGTGGACCGGGGCGAGGAGTACCGCAACGTGCCGCCGTCGGGCGCGCTCGAGGACATGACCGCGAAGGACCGCCTGCCGATCACCATCGACGAGGGGCTGGCGTTCGTCACGCTGCACCCGCAGGCGCTGGCGAGCAACAGGTGCTTCTCGCTCGTGGGGTCGCGCTGCGGCGACCGGCGGGTGCCCGCGCTGTGGATCAGCCAGGGCGCGCCGAAGCTCGGCTGGTGCTGGTTCGGCAACCCGCACACCTGGCTCGGCTCGGCGACCGCGAACCCGGTACGGGTAGGGCTGGACTGACCTGTCCACAACGACTCCACGTCATCCACCGGGTTATCCACAACCGTGAAGCGTTATCCACAGGTTGTACACAGGGCTCGGAACCGTGCTCTTGACATTCCCGCTGAGCGGGCGAGACTGCCGGGGGTGACCGGAGCCGAGGAACAGCATCTGACGGGGCGGCCCGCCGGGGCCGTCCCGGTTCCCGGCCCGCGCGCGTTCCCACCGCCCGCCGAGCCGGGCAGCGGGCCGCCGCCGGCCGCCGCGCCGAAGCGGACCCGGATCGTGCTGGCCGAGGTCTCCCGGACGGGCGACCCGGCCGACCGCACCCGATCCGAGCTGACCCAGCAGACCCCGGTCGGCGAGACGCTCGTGCAGGGGCTGATGCGCGCCCAGCTCTCCCTCGCGCTCCGGCTCAGCCTGCTGGTGCTGATCGGCCTCGGCGGACTGCCCTGGCTGTTCGCCATCGCGCCCACGGTCGGCCGGGTCACGGTGCTCGGGGTCAACCTGCCGTGGCTGCTGCTCGGCGTCGTGTCCTTCCCGTTCCTGATCGTGGTCGGCTGGGCGTACGTGCGGCTGGCGGAACGCAACGAGCAGGACTTCGTCGACCTGATCCGACGGCCGGAACGCTGATGTCCAACGGCTACGTGGTCCCGGCGATCGTCGCCGTCACCCTGGTCACCGTCGGCATCGGGTTCTACGGGCTGCGGCTGGCCCGGACCACCTCGGACTTCCTGGTCGCGTCCCGGGCGGTCAGCCCGACCTGGAACGCCGCCGCGATCGGCGGGGAGTACCTGTCGGCGGCGAGCTTCCTCGGCGTCGCCGGACTGATCCTCAAGTACGGCGTGGACGTGCTCTGGTACCCGGTCGGCTTCGCCGCCGGATACCTCGCGCTGCTGCTGTTCGTGGCCGCGCCGCTGCGCCGCTCCGGCGCGTTCACGCTGCCCGACTTCTGCGAGGTACGGCTCGGCTCGCGCCGGCTGCGGACGCTCGCCACCGTCTTCGTGATCTTCATCGGCTGGCTCTACCTGGTGCCACAGTTGCAGGGCGCCGGGCTGACACTCGCCACGCTCACCGGCTCGCCGTACCCGCTCGGCGCGCTGCTCGTCGCCGTGGTGGTGACCGCGAACGTGGCGCTGGGCGGCATGCGGGCGATCACGTTCGTGCAGGCGTTCCAGTACTGGCTGAAGCTCACCGCGCTCGCCGTACCCGCGATCTTCCTGGCGTTGCAGTGGCAGGCCGACGCCCGCCCGGCGGTGACCCCGCCCGACGGGCCGACGTTCCGGACCGCGACCACGGTCGTGGTCGAGCACCGCGCGACGCTCACCCTGCCCGGCGGCGACATCCGGGAGGTACGCCCCGGCGACCGCCTCGAGTTCGCCGCCGGTGACCCGGTGCCGGAGGTGTCCGGCGCGGCGACCGGCGCCACCGAATGGCTGCTGCCGGACACGGCGGGCGAGGACGACCGGGGACTGTTCGCCACGTACTCGCTGATCCTGGCCACGTTCCTCGGCACCATGGGCCTGCCGCACGTGCTGGTCCGCTTCTACACCAACCCCGACGGCGCCGCCGCCCGCCGCACCACGCTCGTGGTGCTGGCGCTCGTCGGCGTCTTCTACCTGCTGCCCACCGTGTACGGCGTGCTGGGCCGCATCTACACGCCGCAACTGCTGGTGAGCGGCCAGACCGACGCGGTGGTGGTGCTGCTGCCCGGGGCGTCGCTCGGCGACGGCACCACCGGCCGGCTGCTCGCCGCGCTCGTCGCCGCCGGCGCGTTCGCGGCGTTCCTGTCCACCTCGTCCGGCCTGCTCACCAGCGTGGCCGGGGTGATCTCCACGGACGTGCTGGGACGCGGGTCGGTACGCGGTTTCCGGATCGCCACCGTGATCGCCGGCGGGGTGCCGGCGGCGCTCTCGCTGAACGTCTCCGGGCTGGACGTGTCGCAGGTGGTGGGGCTGGCGTTCGCGGTGGCCGCGTCGAGTTTCTGCCCGCTGCTGGTGCTCGGCATCTGGTGGCGCGGCCTGACCGATCTGGGCGCCGCCGCCGGGGTGCTGGTCGGCGGCGGCGCGGCGGTCGGCGCGGTGCTGCTCACCGTGCTCGGCCCGCCGCTGACCGGGTGGCCGGCGACGCTCACCACCCAGCCGGCCGCGTGGACGGTGCCGCTGGCGTTCACCGTCATGGTGGTGGTGTCGACGGCGAGCCGGCGGCGGCTGCCCCGCGACGTCGGCGCCACCATGCTCCGCCTGCACACCCCGGAGTCGCTGCGCCTGTGAGGCGGGGCCCGCTCGCACCGGCCCCGCCCCACAGCCGAGCGCCCGTCAGCAGCTGTCGGTGCCGGCACAGAGGCGGTTCACCACCCACCCGACGACGCGCCTGGCCTCGCTCGGCGTGGTCTGGTGGTCGACCCGCAGTTGCGCCACGAGGTCGCCCTGCCGCACCACGACCCATCGGGCGGGCGTCCCCTCGATCTCGCTGCCCACCAGCACCGCGTCGTCACCGCCGAGCGACTCGGCGAGGATCGACAGCGAGTCGCCCGGCCGGGTCGGTTCGCAGCCCGTGACCAGCTGGCGGACCCGCTGCATGACCGTGGTGGCCGAGGTACCCGAGTGCCGCGTCACCCGCTCGACGATCCAGTCACTGGGCGAGTCGAACTGCACCGACCTGCTCGCCACCTGACCGGCGTTCAGCGCCGGCGACTCGTTGTCGCAGTAGATGGTCACGGACTCCAGGGACCAGTCACCGTCCACCTTCGTCGTCATCGTGAAGCCCGTCGGCAGGTCGGCGAGCTGGAGCATCGCCGCCGCCGGAATCGTCCGGCTCGGCGGACGGCTGGTCGGCCCGCCGCCGATGGCGGCGGCCGGCCCTCCTGTGGTGCGGTCCGGCGTCGGCGTCCCGCTCGCGGACGGCTCGGCCGACGGCGTGGAACTGGGCGTGGGCGCGGGTGCCGGCGTGGTGGGAACCACTGTCGCCGGGGGCACGGGGGGTGGCGGTGCGGCGTCGGGACGGGCCAGCGCCACACCCGACGCGACGACGCCCACCGCCACCGCGGCGGCCAGGCCGGCGGCGATCTGGGTACGCCGCGTCCGCTGCCGACCTCGGCGGCGCACCTGCTCGGTGGGTGCCCAGACGAGGTGCTCGGTGTCCCGGTACAGGTCCGAGAAGATCGGATCAGGCATTGCGGATCTCCTCCGGCAGGGTCATGTCGAGCAGGGCGGCGAGGGCCTTGCGGCCCCGGGAGAGGCGAGCCTTGACCGTGCCGCTGGGCACACCGGTCTGCGCGGCTATCTCCGCGACCGACAGGTCGGCCAGGTGGTACAGAACGAGTGCCTGCCGCTGGTCCGCGGAGAGCTGCCGCAGCGCGGCGACCAGCGCCACGGTGTTCTCCGAGGGTGGCCGCACGGGTGGTGGTGGTCCGTGCCGCCGGTAGGCGACGACGCTGTTGCGAACCTTGCGCCACCGGTTGACCAGCAGGCGGTGGCCGACGGTACGGACCCACGCCTCCGGATCGTCGTACTCGCTGACCTGCGACCAGCGCTGCCAGGCCCGCGCGTACGCCTCCTGGGCGGCGTCCTGCGCCTCGGCCCGGTCGCCGCCGAGCGCGTACAGCACCGTCACCACGCGTTGTCTGCTGTTCCGGTAGAACTCCTCGAACCCACTGTCCGAATCCATGTCTCTCCCCGCTGCCGTCCCTGCGACTGACACCCACCGCCCCCGTCGTCGGTTGCCGGCCGTCGGTGATCCGACTCGTACCTCTCAGGGATGACGCGAGATCATCCTGCCGCCCGAGCAGCCGCTGGCCGGAGCCCGATACGGTCGGACCATGACCGATCAGCACCCGGCGCTCTCCCTTCGTGGTCTGGCCAAGCGCTTCGACACCAAGGTCGCGGTGGCCGGAGTCGACCTCGCCGTGCCGACCGGCTCGTTCTACGGCCTGCTCGGCCCGAACGGAGCGGGCAAGACCACCACCCTCTCCATGGCCGTCGGCCTGCTGCGGCCCGACGCCGGTGAGGCGCGGGTGCTCGGGTACGACGTCTGGGCCGACCCCGTCCGTGCCAAGAGCCTGCTCGGCGTGATGCCGGACGGCGTACGCCTCTTCGACCGGCTGAGCGGGGCGGAGCTGCTGGCGTACCACGGTCTGCTGCGCGGCATGGACCCGGCGGTGGTCGACCAGCGGGCGGCGGATCTGCTCGACGTGCTGGCGCTCTCCGACGCCGGCCGCACGCTCGTGGTCGACTACTCGGCGGGCATGAAGAAGAAGATCGGGCTGGCCTGCGCGCTGCTGCACGGTCCGCGCCTGCTGGTGCTGGACGAGCCGTTCGAGGCGGTCGACCCGGTCTCGGCGGCGCTGATCCGCGACATCCTGCACCGGTACGTCAGCGGCGGCGGCACGGTGATCTTCTCCAGCCATGTGATGGAGGTGGTCGAGCGGCTCTGCTCCCACGTGGCGATCCTGGCCGAGGGCCGGATCAAGCGGGTCGGCACGCTGGCCGAGGTGCGCGGCGACCGGTCGCTGGAGGACGTCTTCGTGGAGGTGGTCGGCGGCCGGACCGCGACCGGCGAGGAGCTGTCGTGGCTGTCCCGGTGACCGTCCCCGAGCGTCCGGCCCGGCGCGTGTCGCCCTGGCACTTCGTCCGGCTCAAGCTGCGGGTGCTCGGCAACAACTTCCGGGGCCAGACCTGGCGGGTCGCGCTGTTCGTCCTCGGCCTGCTGTTCGGGCTCTGGTTCGCCGCCGTCGGGTTCTTCCTGCTGGCCGCGCCGGGGCTGGCCGGTGAGTCCCGGTACGCGCTGATGATCGCCGCCTTCGGCGGTGGCGTGCTGACGCTCGGCTGGCTGCTCCTGCCGCTCGTCTTCTTCGGCGTGGACGAGACACTCGACCCGGCCCGGTTCGCGCTGCTTCCGCTGTCCCGCCGCACCCTGGTCACCGGCCTGCTGGCCGCCGCCCTGGTCAGCGTGCCGGCCCTGGCGACGGCGATCACGGCGGCCGGGCTGGTGGTCACCGCCGGTGCGCTCGGCGGATGGGCCGCCGCCCTGGTCGGCGCGCTCGGCGTGGTCCTCGGGCTGCTCGTCTGCCTGGCCGGCGCCCGCGCGATCACAAGCGCTTTCGCGACGATGCTGCGCTCCCGCCGGGTACGCGACCTGGCCGCCGTGCTGCTCGCGGTGCTGGCCGCCCTGCTCGGGCCGTTGCAGTTGCTGGTGCTCGCCGCGGTACGGCAGACCGACTGGGACCGGCTGGACGGTCCGGCCCGGGTGGTCGGCTGGACGCCGTTCGGCGCACCGTGGACCGCCGGTGTCGACGTGGCGGAGGGCCGGGCCGGCGCCGCCGTGGTGAAGCTGCTGATCGCGGTCGCGACGCTCGGCGTACTCCTGCTCTGGTGGTCCCGGTCGTTGGAGTCGGCGATGGTGGGCACCGCGAGCAGCGGCCCCGCGCGGACGCCGCGCGGCGTGGCCGGCGGCGCGGTCGCGCAGCTCTTCCCCCGCGCGGTGGGCTGGACCCGGCGGGACCGGTTCGGCGCGCTCGTCGCCCGCGAGTGCCGCTACTGGTGGCGGGACGCCCGGCGACGGGCCAACCTGATCACCGTCGCCGTGGTCGGTGTGTTCGTGCCGCTGATGGTCAACCTCGGCGGCCCCGCGTTCCTGTCCGAGGGCGGCGCCGCGTTCGAGCAGGCCACCGCCGACTCGTCGCCGGCGCTGGTCAGCCTCACCATGATCGTCGTCGGGGCGCTCGCGTCGGTGACGCTCGCCAACCAGTTCGGCTTCGACGGCAGCTCGTACGCCGCGAACCTGATCGCCGGTGTGCCCGGGCGGGTGGAGCTGCGGGCCCGGATGGCCGCGTTCTCGATCTACGTGGTGCCGATGCTCGTCGTGATCGCGGTCGCGCTGGCGGTCGTCCTCGGCCGGCCCGAATGGCTCGGCGTCATGGGTGGCGCGTTGTTCGCCGCGTACGGCTGCGGGCTGGCGATCAACGCGTTCGTCTCCGTGCTCGGCGCGTACTCGCTGCCCGAGTCGAGCAACCCGTTCGCCATGAACAGCGGCGCGGGATTCACCAAGGGCCTGCTCACCCTGGTCTCCATGGTCGGCTCGGCGGTGGTGGCGGTGCCGTTCGTGGTGGCCGCCGCGCTACTGGGCGACGTGTGGCTCTGGCTGGCGCTGCCGGTCGGCCTGGCGTACGGCGGGGGCGCGGCACTGCTCGGCGCGTACATGGCGGGGGACACGCTCGACCACCGGCAGCCGGAGCTGCTGGCCGCCGTCACGCCGAGGCGCTGATGCCTGTCGTCGAAGCGGTCACCACGGTCCGGGTTCCGCCGGAGCTGGCGTTCGCCGTCTCCCAGACCACCGCCCCGGTGCGCTACCGCTGGGATCCGTTCGTCCGCGAGCAGCACTTCGTCGACGGCGCGACGCGGCCCGGCCGGGGCGTGCGCACGTACACCCGCTCCAGGCACGGCCTGGTCATGGTCAGCGAGTACGTCTCCTGGTCGCCGCCGACGAACGTCGGCATGAAGATGGTGCGCGGACCGTGGTTCTTCGAGCGGTTCGGCGGCGGCTGGCGCTTCGCGCCCGGCCCGGAGCCCGGCACCACGATCGCGACGTGGCGGTACAACTTCCGCTGCCGGCCTGCGTTCCTGCGCCGGTACGGCGGCACAATGTTCCACGTGAATCCAGAGCCGGGCGCGCAGATCCACTCCACCGATCCGTTCGCGGCGCCGGCCGCGCAACGCTCGCCGGTACGCCGGCTGCGCGGGCGGCTGGCCGCCCCGGTGACGCTCTGGACCGCGCCCGGTCCGGCCGGGCTGACCGTCTCCTCCACGCTCGTGGCCGAGGGCGAGCCGGACCGGCTGCTCGGCCTGATCGACCCGGAGTCGGACCTGTGGGCGGCGATCGAGGAGGCCGGACGGTTCGCGGTGGCCCCGCTGGGCCCGCAGCACCGGCAGCTCGCCGACCGCTTCGCCGGCCTGTTCCCGTCGCCCGGCGGCCTGTTCGCGATCGGCACCTGGACCGAGACGCCGTACGGCCCGGTGCCGGCGGACGCCGGCGGGTGGGCGGGCTGCCGCCTGGAGACCGCCCGCGAGTACGGCTGGAGCCTGCTGGTCGAGGCCACTATCGAGTCGGTGGACCTCCCCCGGGACACACCCCCGCTACTGCACTACCGGGGCCGCTACCACGACCTCCCCGGCTGACCCTCTCCGCTCCGTCGGGGTGACCGGTTAGCGGAGTGATGTGGGTCACTGGGCGCAGTGGGGATGCCGTTCGGCGCAGCCGTCCGCCGCCCGGCGGCGGAGCCTTCCCGGGCCGGGAGCGCGCTCTCTACCGTGCGCGAAACTCCCCCACGCCTGCGAAGGTGGTGATCCACAGATGTCCACGGACACACCCGCGTCCGCACCCGCCGAGTCGGCGGCGGAACGGTACCTCGCCGTCCAGCGGTCGGACGAGTTCGCCGGGTTGCGTCGCGCGCTACGCGGCTTCGTCTTCCCGATGACCGTCGCATTCTTCCTGTGGTACGCGCTCTACGTCATCCTCTCCGCGTACGCGCGGGGATTCATGGGCACGAAGCTGATCGGCGACATCAACGTCGCCCTGGTCTTCGGCCTGCTCCAGTTCGTCTCCACGTTCGTCATCGCCTGGCTCTACTCGCGGTTCGCCAACCGCCGGATCGACCCGGTCGCCGACCGGATCCGCGACGAGATGGGGGAGGTGACCCATGAACACGGTCCTCGCGGCTGAGGCGGGCAGCACCACCGCCCGGAACCTCACCATCACGCTGTTCCTGGTCTTCGTGGCGATCACGCTGGCGATCACCGTCTGGGCCAGCCGGCAGACCAAGACCGCCACCGACTTCTACGCCGGCGGCCGCTCCTTCTCCGGCTTCCAGAACGGCATGGCGATCGGCGGCGACTACATGTCGGCGGCGTCCTTCCTGGGCATCGCCGGCATCATCGCGCTCTACGGCTACGACGGCTTCCTCTACTCGATCGGCTTCCTGGTCGCCTGGCTGGTGGCGCTGCTGCTCGTGGCCGAGCTGCTGCGCAACTCCGGCCGGTACACGATGGCGGACGTCCTGGCGTTCCGGATGCGGCAGCGGCCGGTGCGGACCGCGGCGGCGGTCTCCACCATCACGGTGTCGATCTTCTACCTGCTGGCCCAGATGGTCGGCGCGGGCGCGCTCGTCGCGCTGCTGCTCGGCATCAAGCCGGGCACCACGTTCCTCGGCATGGACGCCGACACCGCCAAGGTCGCCACCATCATCATGGTCGGCGCCCTGATGATCATCTACGTGACGGTCGGCGGCATGAAGGGCACCACGTACGTGCAGATCGTCAAGGCGTTCCTGCTGATGGGTGGCGCGCTGGCGATGACGCTGCTGGTGCTCGCCAAGTACAAGTTCAACCTCTCCTCGCTGCTCGGTGACGCGGCCAGCGCCTCGGGCAAGGGAGCGGCGTTCCTCGAACCCGGGTTGCGCTACGGCGTGGAGACGCCCGGCGACGCGCTGAAGACGTTCTACAGCAAGATGGACCTGCTCTCGCTGGGCATCGCGCTGGTCCTCGGTACGGCCGGCCTGCCGCACATCCTGATCCGCTTCTACACCGTGCCGACCGCGCGGGCGGCCCGTAAGAGCGTGCTCTGGGCGATCGGCATCATCGGCACGTTCTACCTGCTCACCCTGGCGCTCGGCTTCGGCGCGGCGGCGATCGTCGGCGGGCAGGCGATCACCGAGCAGGACAAGGCGGGCAACACCGCGGCACCACAGCTCGCCGAGGCGCTGGGGGTGGACTTCCTCGGCGGGAACCTGGGCGGCGCGACACTGCTGGCGATCATCGCGGCGGTCGCGTTCGCCACGATCCTCGCGGTGGTCGCCGGGCTCACCCTGGCGTCGTCGTCCAGCCTGGCGCACGACTTCTACGCCAACGTGATGAAGAACGGGCAGGCGTCGGAACGGCAGGAGGTGACTGTCGCCCGCATCTCCGCGCTGGTGATCGGCACGGTCTCGATCGTTCTGTCGATCTACGCGCAGAACCTCAACGTGGCGTTCCTGGTCGCGCTGGCGTTCGCGGTGGCCGCATCCGGCAACCTGCCGGCGATCCTCTACAGCCTGTTCTGGAAGCGGTTCAACACCTCGGGCGCGGTCTGGGCGATCTACGGCGGCCTGCTCGCCGCCGTGGTGCTCGTCTTCTTCTCGCCGGTCGTCTCCGGCGCGCCGACGGCGATGTTCCCCGACCACGACTGGCAGTGGTTCCCGCTGTCGAACCCGGGCATCATCTCGATCCCGTTCGGCTTCCTGTGCGGCTGGCTCGGCACGATCCTGTCCAAGGAGAGCGACGAGGAGAAGTACGCGGAACTGGAGGTGCGCTCGCTCACCGGAGCCGGCGCCCACTGATCACCACGGTCGAGCGGGGCCCCTGCCTTACGCGGGGGCCCCGCCTCGCGTGTATAGGCTGACCGCCATGAAGGTCGCTCCCCGCTTCGGAACCGGACACCGCATCCTCGTCACCGGCGGCGCCGGTTTCGTACCGTCCCACCTGGTCGACCGGCTCGTCGAGCGCGGCTGCGACGTCGTGGTGCTGGACAACTTCGTCACCGGGTCCAAGGACAACGTCGCCCACCTGCTGGACCGGCCGACCTTCACGCTCGTCGAGGCGGACATCTCCGACGGCCTGCCGAACCACCCGGCGATGACCGAGCGGTTCGACGCGATCCTGCACATGGCGTCCCCGGCCAGCCCCACCGACTTCGAGAAGCTGCCGGTGGAGATCCTCCGGGTCGGCTCGGTGGCCACGCTGGCGCTGCTGGAGCGGGCCACCGACGACGGCGCCCGGTTCCTGATGGCCTCCACCTCCGAGGCGTACGGCGACCCGAAGGAGCACCCGCAGCGCGAGACGTACTGGGGCAACGTCAACCCGATCGGCATCCGCAGCGTCTACGACGAGGCGAAGCGGTTCTCCGAGGCGGCCACCATGGCCTACCACCGCAGCCGGGGCACCGACACCGCGATCGTACGGATCTTCAACACGTACGGTCCGCGGATGCGCCCGGACGACGGCCGGGCCATCCCGACGTTCATCTCCCAGGCGCTGCGCGGCGAGCCGATCACGGTGCACGGCACCGGCAACCAGACCCGCTCGATCTGCTACGTCGACGACCTGGTGCGCGGCATCCTGCTGCTGCTCGACTCGACCGAGACCGGCCCGATCAACTGCGGCACCGAGCACGAGATGTCGATGCGGCAACTGGCCGAGACGATCGTGTCACTCACCGGCAGCACGTCCGAGGTGAGCTACATCACTCGGGCCTCGGACGACCCGGAGATGCGCCGCCCGGACCTGACCCTCGCCCGCGAACTGCTCGGATACGAGCCGAGCGTCACGCCCGAAGACGGCCTCCGACGCACGATCGAGTACTTCCGCGGGCGGCTCGGGTACTGAACCCGACGGGGACGCGGCTGACACCGGCGCGCGTACGAGGGCGTCGGTGGCCCGGCCGACCTACCCTCGGTTACATGTCAGCGACCTCGTCTGCCGGCGCCCCGATCCCCCGCCACCTGAGCCGGGGCGCGGGCCGCGCCCAGGTTCCCGGCTCCGGCCGGGCCACCACCGGGCGCGCCCGGCCCTCGGAAACCAGGTGGTACCCCGCACACGACGAGGCGCCCCGCTCGGGCGGTCCCGGCGGTCCGGTGGGGCCGACCGGCCCCGGTGGTCCGGGCGGCGGTGGTCCGGGCGGGCCCGGGCGGCGTGGCCCCCGGCCGCGCTGGGGGCGCATCGGCCTGGTAGCCGGCGTCGCGGTGCTGGTGCTGGCGCTGCTCGGCGGCCTCGGCGCCTGGTTCTACGCCCGCAACCTGGACGACGACCTGGCGCGCACCGACCCGTTCGCCGGGATCACCGGTGGACGGCCGGCCAAGCAGGTCGAGGGTGCGTTCAACATCCTGCTCGTGGGCAGTGACTCGCGGGATCCGGACGCCCCGGTCGACGGGAGCGGCAAGTGGCGCGCGGACACCGTGATCGTCATGCACATCCCGGCCGACCACAAGAGCGCCTACCTGGTCTCGGTGCCGCGTGACCTGTACGTGCCGATCCCGGAGAGCGCGGGCGCGTCCTGCGACTCCGGCTCGCGCAACAAGATCAACGCGGCGTTCGCGTTCGGCGGCCTGCCGCTCGCGGTGAAGACCGTGGAGTGCTTCACCGACGTACGGATCGACCACGTCATGGCCATCGACTTCGGCGGCTTCAAGGAGGTCACCGACGCCCTGGGCGGGGTGGACCTCAAGGTGGAGCGGACCATCACCTCGATCCACAAGCCGTACCGGACGTTCACCAAGGGCGTGAACCACATGAACGGCGCCGAGGCGCTGGACTGGGTCCGGCAGCGCAAGCAGTTCCCGGACGGCGACTTCGCCCGGATGCGGCACCAGCAGGAGTTCCTGAAGGCGCTGATGGACAAGGCGGCGAGCACCGGGACGCTCACCAATCCCAAGAAGCTGAACGACTTCCTCAAGGCGGTCACCGCCGCCGTCACGGTCGACCAGGGATTCTCGTTGACCGACATGGCAGTGCAGTTCCGCAGCCTGCGGGGTGAGAACCTGACGTTCGTCACCAGCCCGCACCTGGGCGGACAGACCATCGACGGCCAGTCGGTGGTGGTCTCCGACCGGGAGAAGGCGCTGGCGATGTACAAGGCCATCGCCGCGGACCGGATGGCCGAGTGGATGCAGGCGAACCAGAAGGGTTCGGGCGACAACGCGGGCGGCTGACGCCGGCACCACATGACCGGTCCCGAGCGCTAGGACCTCGCCGCCACGGAGGCCAACCGCCGACCGGCTCCTTACCCCTGCCCGTTCGGCCACAACCCGAAGATGTCGTCCGGTATTGACGGGAATTGCGCCCCTACGAGGTCGCGAGAACGGGAACAGATACGTAAAGTGGTCCCGCCCCCGATCACCGAGCTGGAGCACGCATGTCGGTCCAGACCAGCCGTCGCCCGCAGTCACCGGCACCCGGATCATCCGGGCGGGTCCCTCCGGTCATCCCCACACAGCCCGGTTCCGGCGGTCGCGGTCCCGGCGGTGGCAAGAAGAAGCGCACCAAGCGCAAGGACCCGCTCTGGGCCAAGCTCACCCTGGTGCTCGGCGCGGTGCTGATGGTGACCAGCGGCGTCGCGATCGTCGGCAGCAAGGCGGTCATCGGCCAGGCCACCAGCAACATCGCCCAGCGCAATCTTCTCGGCGAGGCGGGCAAGACCGAGGCGGAGGGCGGCAACAGCCTCGAAGGCCCGATCGACATGCTGCTGCTCGGCGTGGACGCGCGGGCCCGCTGGGCCGCCGACGACGTCCGGTCGGACACGATCATCGTGTTGCACATCCCGGCCAGCCACGACCAGGCGTACCTGATCTCGATCCCCCGGGACACCGAGGCCCGCATCCCGGCCTTTGAGAAGAGCGGTTACCGGGGCGGCGTCGACAAGATCAACGCGGCCTTCTTCCACGGCGCCCAGAACGGCGGCGGCTGGGAGGGCGGTGCCCAGCTCATGGCCAAGACGATCAAGGGCATGACCGGCATCAGCTTCGACGGCGCCGCGATCATCAACTTCGGCGGCTTCAAGAACGTCATCGACGCGATCGGCACGGTCAACATCTGTGTGACCCAGGACGTCTCTTCGCTGCACATGTCGTACGTCGACGGCAAGCCGATGTGGAACGCGGACGCCAAGAAGACCGGCAAGAGGATGAAGCCGGTGAGCTACAAGAAGGGTTGCCAGGAGATGGAGGGGTGGCAGGCGCTGGATTACTCCCGGCAGCGCAAGACACTCCGCAACGGCGACTACGACCGGCAGCAGAATCAGCAGCAACTGATCAAGGCGATGGCGAAGAAGGCGAGCCAGAGCGGGACGTTGACCAACCCGATCAAGCTGAACGCGCTGATCAAGGCGGCCGGCAAGGCGTTCGTCCTGGACACCGGCGGTGTGTCGATCGAGGACTTCATCTTCACCATGAAGGGTGTGACCGGCAACGACCTGGTCATGCTCCGCACCAACGGCGGCACCTTCAACGGCAACGGCAACCGGGAGATCCTCAACGAGGTCAGCATGGACATGTTCAGGGCGGTCAAGAACGACAAGCTGGCCGAGTTCGTGGTGAACAACCCGGACGTCCTCTCGACCCGTAAATGACCTGCTGACCTGCGCGAAAGCGATACCGGTCGGCCGATCCCCCCGTAGCCTGACGTGAGCGGGTCTCATGTCGCGGCTACGGGGGGATCGTCACGTCCAGGCCAGCACGGAACCGACGCGGGCGGGGTGGACCCGCCCGCTGGGCCCGGTTCCTGCTCGGCACCGGGCTCGTCCTGGTCCTGCTCGCCACGCTCGGCGTCGCCGGGCTACACTGGCTCACCTCGCGCTACGACCGCACCGTGGCCAAGGAGCAACTGCTCGACCCGGCCGCCCGGAACAAGCGGACAGACCTGGACGGCGCGCTCAACTACCTGCTGATCGGCTCGGACCACCGGCCCGGCGCGAACCCGGAGGACCAGCGCTCCGACAGCATCCTGATCGTGCACGTACCGGCCGGGATGCGGCAGGCGTACCTGATCTCCGTGCCGCGCGACCTGCTGGTGGCGCTCCCCCCGGCACCGGGCTTCCCCGGCGGCCAGGACAAGGTCAACGCCGCGTACGAGCACGGCGGCGGCGGTGAGGGCGGCGCGCGGCTGCTCAGCACCACCCTGAGCCGGCTCACCGGCATCCGCTTCGACGGGGCCGCACTCGTCGACTTCTCCGGCTTCAAGCAGGTGATCGACCAGCTCGGCGGCATCCGGATGTGCGTGGACACGCCGGTGCGCTCGATCCACACCCGGCACCAGTTCGACGCCGGCTGCCAGCAGATGGACGGCGCACGGACGCTCGACTACGTGCGGCAGCGCTACGACCTGCCCGGCGGCGACTACGACCGGCAGCGGCACCAGCAGCAGATGCTGCGGGCGGTGCTCGACCGGGCGGGTGAGACGCGGCTGCGCAGCGACCCGGTCAAGCTGGACCGGGTGCTCCGCGCGGCCGGCGGGGCACTGACCGTGGACACCAACGGCGTACCCCTGGACGAGCTGTTGTTCGCGCTGCGCGGCCTGCCCGCGGACGCCCTGCGCGGGGTCCAGGTGCCCTCCTACCCGCAGACCATCGACGGCGTCTCGTACGTGGTGCTGGACAACGGCGGCGGCGGGCTGTTCACCGCGCTGCGCGACACGCGCGTGCCGGAGTGGGCCGGCGCCAACCCGCGCTGGGTCAACCGGCTGTGAGCGGCGTGGGCGACTAGGCTTGGTGACCGTGTTCGGAGCCTCACTACCCAGCGTCCCCGCGTCGGCCGTGCCCGACGACGTCTACCTGCTCGACGTCCGGGAGGACGACGAGTGGGCCGCCGGCCACGCGCCGGCCGCCCATCACCTGCCGATGACCGAGCTGCCCGCCCGGATCGCCGAGATCCCGCAGGACCGCGACGTCGCGGTGATCTGCCGCTCGGGCGGACGTTCCGCCCAGGTGGTCGGTTACCTCATGCGCAACGGCTGGGACCAGGTGCGCAACGTCGACGGGGGGATGGGCGACTGGGCCGCCGCCGGCCGTCCGGTGGTCACCGACGACGGGCAGCCGGGCCGGGTCGCCTGAGCCGGTGACGCGGCCATGACCGTCCCCCTGGTCTTCGCCCATCGCGGTGCCTCGTACGACCTGCCGGAGCACACGCTCGCCGCCTACCTGCGCGCGCTCGACGAGGGCGCGGACGGGCTGGAGTGCGACGTCCGGCTGACCCGCGACGGGCACCTGGTCTGCGTGCACGACCGCCGGCTGGACCGCACCAGCAACGGCCGTGGGCTGGTCAGCGCGCGGACGCTCGCCGAGCTGGAGGCGCTCGACTTCGGCTCCTGGCATCGGGCCGCGACGCTCGCCGAGGACGACGCGCCGCTCGACGAGTCGCACACCCGGCTGCTCACGCTGGAGCGGCTGCTCGACGCGGTGCTGGCCGCCGGGCGGCCGGTCCGGCTGCTGATCGAGACGAAGCACCCGTCCCGTTACCGGGGCGACGTCGAGCGCCGCCTGGTCGAGATGCTGCGCCGGTACGGGCTGGCCGAGCCCCGCCCGGACCATCCGGTCCAGGTGACCGTGATGTCGTTCTCGCCGCTCGCCGTACGCCGGATCCGGGAACTCGCCCCGGCGCTGCCCACGGTGCTGCTGCTGGAGGTGCTGCCGCGCCTGCTGCCGCTGGGCCGGCTGCCGTTCGGCGCCCGGATCGCCGGCCCCGGCGTGGACCTCGTCCGGGCCCGCCCGCGCCTGGTCCCCGCGCTGCGCGCCGCCGGCAACTCGGTGTACGTCTGGACCGTCAACGAGCCGGAAGACCTGGAACTCGTGCTCGAAGCCGGCGTGGACGGGGTGATCACGGACCGGCCGGCCCACGCGCTGGCCCGGTTGGGCCGGTGAGTCCCGTCGATCGGTACCGGGGACGGTCGACCGGCCGGGGGTGTCCCGGACGCGGACGGCGCGGCACACTCGGGACATGCCGGAGCGAACCGACTACCCCGCCGTCATCGCCGGCCACACCGCAGTGATCAACATGATCAACTCGGGCGAGTCCGGTCTCGCCGTGCTCACCCGTCTGCTCCGCGAGGTCGAACCGGCGGTCGGCGCGGCCGGCCTGGTCTTCGTGGAGTTCACCCCGGCCGGGGGGCGGGTGATCGCGGCGACCGGCCGCGCCGAGTTCGTCCTCGGCCGCCCGCTGCCCGCCACCGACCCGGCCACCGTCTGCCTGCTCGCCGGGCCGCCGGTGCGGGAGGTCCGGGTCGACGCGATCCCTGGCGCGCTCGCCGACGAGGTCGCCGGCCGGGGACTCTCCCGGATGATCGTGGCGCGCGCCGAGATCGGCGGGCTCACAGTCGGCAGCCTGCACGCGCTCTACCCGCTGGGCGAGCCGCTGCAACCCTCGCAACGCGCCGTCATCGGCTACATCGCCGCGTGCGTCGCCCACATGTACGGCGATCAGACCGGCCTGCCCGTACACGGTGACGGCCCGGTCGTGGCGGCGCTCGCCGACGGACTGGCGGTGGTGGACCGGGACGGGCGGGTCCGGCTCTGGAACCCGGCCGCGGCCCAGGTGACCGGCCGGCCGGCGGAGGAGGCGCTGAGCCGTCCGCTGCCGTTCCCGCTGCCGCCGCCCGGCCAGGTGCTCGACCACCGGCTGCCGGACGGCCGCTGGCTGCGGATCACCTCCGGCGAGCTGCCCGGCCCGAACGCGCTGCGGGTGGTCAGCTTCCGCGACACCACCGACCAGCAGCGGCGCGACCACGACCGGGATCTGTTCGTCGCGGTGACCAGCCACGAGCTGCGTACCCCGGTCACCGTGATCAAGGGGTACGCGGACACGCTCACCGACCACTGGGACTCGCTGAGCGACGGCGACCGGAGGCAGGCCGCCCGGATCATCGGCCAGCGCGCGAACGAACTGGCCCGCCTGGTCGACCGGCTGCTGACCGCCGCCACCGAGAACCGCCCCGGTGGTGAACCGGCCGCGCCGTTCGACCTGGTCGACGCGCTGCGGGCGGCGGTGGCCGACCTGCCGGCGGACGTCCGGCACCGGGTCGTGCTCGACCTGCCCGCCGACCTGCCCAAGGCGCTCGGCGACCGGCACAGCCTCGCCACTGTGCTCACCGAACTGGGCACCAACGCCGGGAAGTACTCGCTGCCGGACACGCCGATCGAGATCACCGCCGAGGCGAACGAGCGGACCGTCTCGTTCCGGGTGGCCGACCGGGGCATCGGCATCCGGCCGGAACACGTGGAGCGGGCCTTCGACCGGTTCTGGCAGGGTGAGTCCGGCGACCGCCGCCGGTATCCCGGCGCCGGGCTCGGTCTCTATCTCGTCCGCCAGATCGTTGAACAGCAGAATGGATGGGTATCCCTCCGGCCCAGAGCCGGTGGCGGTACGGTCGCAGAGGTGCGGCTGCCCCGGGGTTGACCGGGGCGCTCACGGGCGGGGAAGGAACGACGTGTCGACTGGTCCGGCCGAACGGTCGTGGTGCGTGGTGGTGCCTCACGACGCCATCGGCGCGCGCCTGGCCCGGCACCGGCTCGCCGACGAGCTGACCGGTGTCGTACCCCCGATCCTGGTGGCCGACCTGGTCGCGGTCCTCGCCGAACTGGTCGGCAACGCGGTCCGGCACGCCGACGCGCTGCCCGGCGGCGTCGTCCGGGTCGCCTGGCGGCTGCGCCCGACCGAGCAGGGGCCGAGCGTCGTACTCCGGGTCACCGACGGCGGTGCCGGCGCCGGTCCGCGCATGCGGGCCGCCTCGCCGGACGCGGCGGACGGGCGGGGACTGCACATCGTCGCCGGGCTGGCCAGCGGCTGGGGCGTGGAGCGCGACGGCCTGGGCCAGAGCGTGTGGGCCCGGTTCGACCCGGTCCCGGCGCAGCGGACGGACCTGGTCGCCGCCGGCTGACCGACGCGGCGGGCGGGTCCGGCCCCCACCGCCGAGACCCGGCATCTAGGCTGTCTCGCCATGAGCGAGCGGAGCGGAGCGGGCGCATGAGCAAGCGTCGGAAGAACCAGCGGGCCGTCGAGGCCACCCCGAAGCGGGAGAAGGTGCGCGACGTCTTCGTCCCCCGGCCGTTCGAGGGCCTCGCCGACGAGCCGGAGTGGATCGCCCTGCGCGAGCTGGTCCCGGCCGCGTCCGCGCCGCTGCGGCTGACCCCGGAACTGATCGAGGAGTACGGCGACCGGCCGGTCACGCTGGCCACCGTGCTGCCGATGGCCGCCCCGGCGATGACCAAGCCGGACGGGCGGGTCTTCATCGGCCTGCAACGGCACCAGCAGTCCGGCGACGTCTCCCGTGACCTGGCCGACGCGCTGATCTCCGCGCTGCGGACCGAGCCGGGCGGCCAGGTGAGCGTGCCGCCGCTGCCCGGGCCGGGCCCCCGCCTCCAGGACATCCTGGTGGACGGCCCGCTGGAGATCAGCATGCACGACGGGTTCGACTTCTGGCTCGACCCGGGCGCCGCCGACGACCCGAACGTCCAGGCGTCCCTGGAGCGGGCCAACTCGGCGATCTACCCGACCGTGCGGCTGGCCGCCGCGCGGGCCGCGTACTGGTGCCAGGTGCCGGAGAAGGCCCACGTCCGCCTGGTCCTGCCGGAGGACGAGGACACCGCGCTGGACGCGCTGTCCCGGCTCGCCGCCGGGGGCGCGCTGACGCTCGGCGACGACACGAAGTTCGCGGGCATGTTCCGGGCGCACGGGCGCCTCGCGCCGGTCTGGGATCTGCCGGAGGACACCCCGGCCGCCGAGTGGGAGGCGCCGGTGGCGGAGTTCGCCAAGCGCTACGCCGAGGCGGTCGCGGAGCGGGAGCCGCTCGACGCGGCCGGCCGCCGGGCCCGCCAGGGCCTGCTCGGCCGCCAGCTGACGCTGCGCTGACGTCTCCGGGTCAGGCGGCCCCGCCCTTCTCCCGCACCAGCGGGCAGGACATGCAGCGCGGGCCGCCCCGCCCGGAGCCCAGCTCCGAACCGGCGATGGCGATCACCTCGATGCCGGCCCGTTCCAGTTGCGCGTTGGTCTCCACGTTGCGCTCGTAGCCGACGCAGAGCCGGGGCGCGAGCGCGAGCGTGTTGTTGCCGTCGTCCCACTGCTCGCGTTCGGCGGTGACCGGGTCGAGGCCGGTGTCGATCACCCGGAGCTGGTCGAGGTCCATCGCGTCGGCGGCGGCCCGCAGGAACGGCGCCGGGCCGTCGACCCGCAGGTCGTCGCCGTCCGCGCCGGCGATGACCGTGTACGCGGACAGCTCGTCGGCGACGTTCGCGTACATCAGCACGGCGTCGACGTCGACCATGGTGCAGATCGTGTCCAGGTGCATGGTGGCGCGCTCCTGCGCGATCGGCACCACCAGGATGGTGTGCGCCAGCCCGGCCGCGAACACCTGCCGGGCCAGCCGTTCCGCGCCGGCCGGGGTGGTGCGCTCGCCGACGCCGACGGCGAGCACCCCCGGCGCGAGCAGCAGCACGTCGCCGCCCTCCAGGTGCTCCAGCCGGGGGTGGTAGACGAACTCGGTGCCGACGAAACGCGGGTGGTAGCGGTAGATCGCGTCGGTGAGGGTGGTCTCCCGCCGCCGGGCCGGCATGGCCAGGCTGGTCACTCCGACCCGGTCGCCGATCCAGACCGACGAGTCGCGGGTGAACAGCAGGTTGGGCAGCGGGTCGATGACGAAGTCGTGCCGGTCCATGAGCGTCCAGACCAGACCGCCGGGGCGGTCGGCGCCGATCCGCAGCTCCTCGTGGGCGAGCCCGGCGGTGAGCACGTCGGCCAGCGCGGCCGGGTCGAGGTACGCCAGATGGTCGGCGACCCGGCGCCGCAGGGTGTGGCCGAGCCGGCGGGACCGCAGCACCTGGTCGGTCAGCTCGGCCCGGGCGTCCGCCACGGCGAGCGTCTCGACCAGCAGGTCGGTCAGGTAGAGCACCTCGACCCCGCGGGACCGCAGCGCGGCCGCGAACGCGTCGTGCTCCTCCTGCGCGCGTCCCACCCATGGGATAGCGTCGAACAGGAGACTGTCGTTGTTCCGTGGGGTGAGGCGGGCCAGTTCCGGTCCCGGGCGGTGCAGCAGGACCGTCCCGAGCCGGGCGACTTCGCTGTCCACATAGTGGGTCACTCCCGCAGCCTAGGGCAGGCTTGCGCACCATCCGGAAAAGAAGTGTGGATGAATATGGCATTCATCCACACTCACTCCGGCGGTCCAACTTGCCGAGCCCCCGGGGGCGCAACGTAGGGTAGTGGAGACATAACTTCGAGAGACCTTTTGCCGGAGGTCGCGATGACTGTCTTTCCCGCTCGTCGAGCCGTACCGAGCAGGGCACTGCCGCCCCGCACGGTGCCGCACTCCCGGGTCGAGCCCACCTCGGTGCTCGAGCCGGCCCGACCGACTCCACTGGAGTGGGCCCGGCGTCGCCGGGCGGAGCGGGGGGCCCGCCGGTTGGAAGCGGCAGGGGCTCGCGCCCTGGGCCAGCTCGACCATCTCGGTCCCGCCTGGCACGTCATCGAGTGGCCCCGGACGGACCCGGCGGACATGCTGCTCGACCGTGGCCGCGACGACCGGGCCGGGTTCCTGGCCATCGGCCCGAGCGGTCTGTTCGCGGTCACCATCGCCGACCACGGCCGGGCCCGGGTGCTCGTGGCCGGAGACGTGGTCCAGATCAACGGCAAGCGCCCGCCGTACGTGGCGGAGGCGCGCCGGGACGCCAAGCGGGCCAGCAAGGCCCTCTCCGACGCGGTCGGCCTGCCGATCCCGGTCACCCCGGTGCTGACGTTCGTCGGCTCCGGGGTGATCAGCGTCTACGGCCTGCCCAAGGACTGCCTCATGGCCACCCACCGAGAGCTGGACCGCCTGCTCGTGGCCGGTGGGAACCGGATCAGTCCGGCCACCGCCGAGAAGCTCTCCCGCGTCGCGCAGGCGCCGGCGACGTGGTTCAACGGCACGTACCGTCCAACCGCCGACTACCGGTGGTATGACGAGGGCCGAACGGCCGCTGACAAGCGGGCCGCCCGCCGGTAACGTCTCCGGCGACGCCACGCGGCCCACGGCACCGCCCCGACTGGTTCCGTCGGTCCGCGCCGTCGCCGGCCGCCCGGCAGCCGATGCTTCCGCCGCACCGACCGGCTAGCGTGGACAGACCGTCGGTGTACATAGGAGGCGCGGTGGCCCACGTCGAACTCTCACTCTCGGAAGTGTTCGCGCCCGCGGCATCCGCCGAGCAGGAGTCCGACAACTTCGGGCAGTGGTCCGGCATGGTCTCCCGGGCCGCCGAGCCGTGCCTGCTGATCGACGCGGGCACCACTGTCGTGGCGATCTCCTCGTCCGGCTGCGACCTGCTCTGCCTGGGCGCCCCGGAGGACGTGATCGGCCTGCCGCTGCTGGAGGGCGGCCTGCGCCTGGTCGACTTCACGGCGAGCCCGAGCGAGCTGACCGAGCAGGAGACCGACAAGATCCCGCCGCTGCTCGCGCTGCACTCCGGGCGGCTCGCCCGCGGCCTGCTGCGGGTGCAGGGGCCCGGCTCGGACGCCGGCCGGACGGTCGACGCCATCTCCACGCCGGTGCTCACCGACGGCGCGGTGGCCGGCTCGCTCACGTTCCTCTCCGCGGTCTGACCTCTCCGCGGTCTGACCCGGCGCACTTCACCCGGGCCGGTCCTGCTCCTACGATGGGCCTCGGCCCCACCGTACGACGACATCCCTCGATGCCCGAGGACGCCCCCGTGCCCCGCACCCCACAGCCCCGACGCCGCCACCGTCCGCTGGCGCTGGCGACGCTGCTCGCCCTCGCCGCCTGCGGCACCCCGCCCGAGCTGCGGGCGCCACCCGCCGCCGCCACGCCCGTCCCGGTCCCGTCGGCGTCCGCCACGCCCAGCCCGAGCGCCACCCCGACCCCACCGGCGCCGGTCCTCCCGCCGACGCTCTCCCCGTCCGTGCCGGCCTCGGCGGTGCCCTGCCGAGGGCGGCCGTCCGGCGACCGGATCGTCGCGCTGCTGCGCGGATCCGCCGGCGTGCTGCCCCGCGACGTCCGGGTGACGGTGGCGACCGGTCCGCTCTGCGCCGAGGGCTGGCAGTACACGGTGCTGACCGTCACCGGGCACGAGGAGCTGCAGGTGGTGACGCGCGGCGAGACCGGCACGCCGAGGCTGGTCACCGCCGGCACGGACGTGTGCGGCGTCGAGGTGCGGACCGTGGCGCCGGCCGGCATCCGTACCCTGGCCTGCGGCGGCACGCCGGGTGCGTAGGCTGGTCGGCATGCCGGGAACACCGCCGACCCGCTTCGTCTACCTGGGCCCCGAGGGCACCTTCGCCGAGCAGGCCCTGCGTACGGTGCCCGCCGCCGAGCGCGGGGACCGCACGCCGGCCCGCAGCGTCGGTGAGGCACTCGACGCGGTACGCGCCGGGGAGGCGGACGCGGCGCTGGTGCCGCTGGAGAACTCCATCGGCGGCGCGGTCGGGGTGACGCTCGACGAACTGGTCGAGGGCGACCCGCTGGTGATCACCCGCGAGGTGGTGCTGCCGGTGGAGTTCGTACTCGCCGCCCGCGTCGGCACCTCGCTGGCCGACGTCCGCTCCGTCGCGGCCCACCCGCAGGCGTCCACCCAGTGCCGGGGCTGGCTGCGGCAGCACCTGCCCGACGCCACGGTGGTCGACGTGCTCTCCAACGGCGCGGCCGCGGCCGGTGCGGCGAGCGGCGAGCACGACGCCGCCATCTGCGCCCCGATCGGCGCGACCCGGCACCGGCTCACCGTGCTCGCCGACAAGATCGCCGACCACCCGGACGCGGTCACCCGGTTCGCGCTGGTGTCCCGCCCCGGCCCGCCCCCGCCGCCCACCGGCGACGACCTCACCTCGCTCGCGGTGTGCCTCGCCCACGACCGGGTGGGCGCGCTGCTGGCGGTGCTGATGGAGCTAGCGGTTCGCGGCGTGAACATGACCCGGATCGAGTCCCGCCCGACCGGCGAGGCGCTCGGCCGCTACGTGTTCTTCCTGGACTGCGCCGGGCACGTCGCCGACGTACGCCTGGGCGAGGCGTTGCAGGGGCTGCGCCGGGTCTGCGCGGACGTACGGTTCCTGGGGTCGTACCCCCGGCACCGCTGGAGCACGGCGGCGGGTGACCAGCAGGCGCCGGCGCCGCCCGGTCTCACCGACGCCGACTACGCCGACGCGGCGGCCTGGGTGGCCCGGCTGCAGGCCGGCGAGCTGAGCTGACCGGCCCGGGGCGACCTCGGCGGACGCCCCGGGCACCGGAGGGTCACTGAAGCAGGCCGCCGAGCACGCCGCCCTGCTGCTGGGAGCCGCTGCCGGCCACCGGAGGCTCCTCCGAGGGCTGGACCACGACGAAGCCCTGACCGGCGAAGCTCATCGTGAACGCCTCACCGGTGCTGCGGCCGAGCAGGGTGCCGAGCCCGAGCTGCTCGGCGCGGTGGTAGCCGGTCTGGAGGTTCGCCGACCAGCAGACCGCCGCCTGCGGGTCCACGTACGTCGGCGCGTCCACGTTGAGCACGACCGGGGTGCCCTTGGTGGTGATGGCGATCCGGCCGTGGCCGGTGAAGACGCAGTTGAACAGGCCGGACGAGGACGCGAAACCGGCGCCGCCGACCATCTTGATGTCGTACTGGAGCGTCGAGTCGAACGCCAGCACGCTGGAGCCGTTGATGGACAGCGCGTCGCCCGGCTCCAGGTCGATGACGTGCACGTCCTTGGCGAAGTCGGCGAGGAAGACGTCTCCGCGCCCGGAGACCTTCATCAGCGGCACGCCCTCACCGGTGAGCCGCTGCTTGATGAACTTGCCGATGCCGCCCGAGCCGAGGGCCTGGAACTGCACCTGCCCCTGGTAGGCGACCATCGACCCGACCCGGGCCATCGCCTCGCCGTTCAGCTCGATCTTCAGCATCTTGGAGTTCTGCAACCGCATGCCCGGCTGCTGGGACTCCTTCTCAAGGTTCTCCGCGGAGAACAGCGCGCTGCGCATGGGTTTTCCTCCTGCATCAGGATGTGCCTGATCCGCAGGTTAGGGGACCGGCGCAACCGGCGGGATCAGCCGGGCGGGGACGCGCCGGAGGCCGGTCAGCCCCAGCCCAGGGCGTGCAGGCGCTCGTCGTCGATGCCGAAGTGGTGGGCGATCTCGTGCACCACGGTGATCGCGACCTCGTCGACGACGTCGTCGTCGCTGTCGCAGATCGCCAGGATCGGGTTGCGGTAGATCAGGATGCGGTCGGGCAGCACACCGGAGTAGTCCCAGCCGCGAGAGGTGAGCGCGTGCCCCTCGTACAGGCCGAGCAGATCCTCGCCCGGCGGCGGGTCGTCCTCCACCAGGATGACCACGTTGCTCATCAACCCGAGCAGTTCCTCGGGCACCTCGTCGAGCGCCTCGCCGACCAGTTCCTCGAACCGGTCCCGGCTCATCTCCACGGCCACGCGGCCCGGTCACTCCCTCCGGATCGGGCACACGGCACGGCGAGGGCGTCCCGCAGGACACCCCCGCCGTGCCGTACGCGATGTCAGGCCAGACGGGCGTTCAGCGTGATCTGCGCGCCCGGCGACAGCAGCCGGGAGATCGGGCAGTTCTCCTTGGCCGCCTCGGCGAGCTTGGTGAACTCGGCCTGGTCGATGCCCGGAACCTGGCCCACGGTCTCCAGGTCGATGCGGGTCACGGTCATGCCGGCGTCGGTCTTGTCGAAGTGCACCTTGGCGGTGGTCTCCACCGCCGTCTCCTGGGCGCCGGCGTCGGCGAGCTGCTTGGAGAGAGCCATCGAGAAGCAGCCGGCGTGCGCGGCGCCGATCAGCTCCTCGGGGTTGGTGCCCTCGCCCTCCTCGAAGCGCGACTTGAAGGAGTAGTTGCCGGACAGGCCGCCCTTGCCGGTGCGGACGGTGCCGGACCCCTCGGTGAGGTTGCCCTGCCAGCGAGCGGATGCGGTACGGATAGGCATGGCACCGACGCTAACCGAAAGCGGGCCGCCCCGCACCGGACCTCGGGTCGCGGTCCCGGCCGCCGGGAGCGGGCTGTGCCATGATTCGACGCAGGCCCGCGTACGGGAAGGGTGGCCATGTCGCAGGATCTCCCCGTTCCCCGGCAGGACAAGCGAATCCCCATGCAGGACAACCGGTCCGACGACACCACGATCGTCGAGTGGGGCGACGCCGAGCCGGAGTCGCCCGGCCGGGCCGGGCGCTCGCTCGCCGCGCTGGGCCGGGACCGCCGCCTGCCGCCCGTGCTCACCGGGCTCGGCGCGGTCGCCGCCATCGCCTCGCTGATCGGTGAGTGGCTGGCGATCACGGTGCCGGCCGAGACCCGGGGCGACGACGCGCCCACCCGGCTGACCAGCGGCATCTCCGAGATCGGCGGGTTCGGTACGGCGTACCTCGTGGGCCTGCTCGGGCTGTCGGTCGCGGTGGGGCTGGCACTGCGCGGCGCCCCTGCGGTACGGCAGCACGCCCGGCTGGCCGGGCTGGGTCTCGCGACGGGCGTGCTCGGGGTGCTCGTCGCGACCGCCGCCTCCCTGGAACAGCTGGCCCGGCGCATCCTGTTCTTCGTCGGTGAGCAGCGGCTGGAGGTCGAGCACGGACGCGGCCTGGTCAGCGGGTTCGTCGCCGTCGCGCTGCTGGCGGCCGCGCTGCACCTGGCCGGCCGGGCGGCCGGCGGGGCGCCCACCGACGGGGAGCCGGACGACGACCGGCCCGACCGCCGCCGCCGCCGGACGGACGAGGACGACGTACCCCCGGCCCCGGCGGACCTGACGGTGCAGCCCACAGTGCCGTTCGCCGGTCCCGAACGGCCGTACTGAACCAGGTCCGGCAGCGCGTCCGGCGGCCACCGGAGCTTCGCCGCCGATTCGCCGGAAAGCCGTGGTTGCCGCCCGTTCCGCGAGATACGGTTGCTGCCCGCCGTCCCATGGTCGCGGCACCGAGGACCTGGTCGGCCGGCGTGACGGCGGCGGGCGAAGGAGGAACCATGACCCGCCCGGGACTGCCCAAGCTGATCGCCACCGACCTGGACGGCACGCTCGTCCGCAGCGACGAGACCGTCTCCGCGTACACCCATCGGGTGCTGGACCGGGTGCGGTCCGCCGGGATCCCGGTGGTCGGCGCGACCGGCCGCGGACCGCGCCTGACCGAACTCACCCGCAACGACATCCGGGCCGCCGACTTCCTGGTGATGGCCGGCGGCGGCCGGGTGGTGGACCAGAGCGACCCGGAGGGGCCTCTGGTGCTGCGGGACGAGCGGCTGCCCGGCGAGGTGCTGGCCCGGATCCTCACCGACCTGGAGGCCGCCGTCGGGCCGCTGACGGTGATGGTGGAGGCGTCGGACGAGCACGACGCGCCGCTCTGGGGCGACTACCACCCGAGCTGGCCCTACCCGGACCGGTTCGAGGCGCGCAGCCGGGTCGAATGCCTGTCCTGCGACGTGATCAAGGCGTTCGCGCGTACCACCGACCACCACGTGGACGAGCTGCTGGCCGCGGCACGGGCGATCGTGCCGCCGGACGTGGCGACGCTCACCCAGGCCGGGCTCGGCTTCATCGAGATCTGCCCGCCCCACACCGACAAGGCCAGCGGGCTGAGCGTCATCGCCGAGCGGCTCGGCGTGGACCCGGCCGACGTGCTGGTCTTCGGCGACCAGCCCAACGACCTGCCGATGTTCGACTGGGCGGGATGGGCCCGGGTGGCGGTGGCGAACGCCCACCCGGAGGTGCGCGCCGCGGCGGACGAGATCACCTTGCGCAACGACGACGACGGGGTCGCGGTCTACCTGGACCGGCTACTCTCCCGGTGATGGAAGATCCACCTCGGCTGGTCGCCTCCGACATCGACGGCACGCTGCTGCGCGACGACCGGACGCTCAGCCCGCGTACCGCCGCGGTGCTGGCCCGCATCAACGCCGCCGGCACGCCGGTGGTCCTGGTCACCGGCCGTCCGATCCGCTGGCTCCAGATGGTGTACGAGCAGCTCGCCGAGCCGCTGCCGGCGATCTGCGCCAACGGCGCGGTGGTGTACGACCCGGTCACCGACCAGGTGCTGCGGGCCGACCCGCTCGCCCCGGAACTGCTGGCGGAGGTGGCCCGGCGGCTACGCGCCGAGGTGCCCGGGGTGAGCTTCGCGGTGGAGATCGTGGACAGTCGGCAGATGCGGCACGAGGCGCACTACCCGCTGCGCTGGGACGCCGACCTCGACGCCATCCGGGCCGTGGAGTCGCCCGAGGAACTGCTGGCCGCGCCCGCGGTGAAGCTGCTGGCGCGGGCCGGTGAGCAGGACCCGGACGTCTTCGTGCGGGTGGTGGCGGGCGCGCTGGAAGGGCTGGCCGAGGCGACCCACTCGTCGTACAGCGGGCTGATCGAGATCTCGGCGGCCGGCGTGACCAAGGCGGCCGGTCTGGCCTGGTACGCGACGCGGCTGGGCATCGACGAGCGGGACGTGCTGGCCTTCGGCGACATGCCCAACGACGTACCGATGCTGGCCTGGGCCGGACGGGCGGTGGCCGTCGCCAACGCCCACCCGGCCGTGCGGGAGATCGCGCACGAGGTCACCGGGCCGAACACCGAGGACGGCGTCGCGGCGTACCTGGAGAAGGTCTTCGGGGTGGACTGACCGGCCGGGGCGCGTGACGCGCCCCGGCCCGCGAGTCACAGGTACTGGCCGGGCGCGTGGCCCTCGCCGCCGGGCATCCCCGGCATGCCCGGGATCACACCGCCCGGGCCGCTCGGCAGCGCCTGGCGGCCGGAACGCATCTGCTCCAGCTGGACACGGGCGGCCATCTGCTGGGCCACCAGCGCGGCCTGGATGCCGTGGAACAGCCCCTCCAGCCAGCCCACCAGCTGGGCGTGCGCGATGCGCAGCTCACCCTCGCTCGGCGCCTGCTGCTCGGTGAACGGCAGCGAGATCCGCTCCAGCTCCTCGCGCAGCTCGGGGGCGAGGCCCTCCTTCAGCTCGACGATCGAGCGCTCGTGGATCTCCCGCATCCGGTGCCGGCTCGCGTCGTCGAGCGGCGCCGCCTTCACCTCCTCCAGCAGCTGCTTGATCATGCTGCCGATCCGCATCACCTTGGCCGGCTGCTCGACCAGACGGGTCGGGTCCTCGCCCTTGCCCTCGTCGGTCTGCACCGTGCCGACCGGGCGGCCGTCCGGCCCGACCACCACCACGGTGCCGGGGATGCCATCGTTGCCGTGTTCGTCGTCGTGTCCGCCGGAGTGCGCTTCGGTCATGGCACCCATCTTTACCCACGCCGACCACGTGCACGCGGCCGGACCTCCGGGACGCTACCGTCGCCGCATGCTCTCCGACCCGCGCGAGGTGCTGACCCGCCCGTCCCCGCCCCCGGACGCCACGGTCTCCTACGGCGACCACCCGGACCAGTGCGCCGACCTGCGCCTCCCGGCGGGCGACGGGCCGCCCCGGCCGCTCGTGGTCGTGGTGCACGGCGGCTTCTGGCGGGCGGAGTACGACCGGACCCACACCGGCCCGATGGCGGCGGCGCTCGCCGCGCTCGGTCACCCGGTCGCGCAGATCGAGTACCGGCGGACCGGCCGGCCGGACGGAGGCTGGCCGCACACGCTCACCGACGTCCGCGCCGGGATCGCCGCGCTGCCGGAACTCGCCGCCGCCGCGCTGCCCGGCCGGGTGGCGCCCGTGCCGCCGATCCTGGTCGGTCACTCCGCGGGCGGGCACCTGGCCCTGTACGTGGCCGCGCACGCCCCGGAGACGGTCGGCGGAGTGCTCGCGCTGGCGCCGGTGGCCGACCTCGCGCAGGCGTACCGGCTGGACCTGGACGGCGGGGCGGTGGCCGCGCTGCTCGGCGGCGGCCCGGACGACGTGCCGGACCGGTACGCGGCAGCGGATCCGTCGGAATTCGTACCCACGCAAACACGCACGGTAGTCATCCACGGCGATCAAGATGTCCAGGTTCCGGTCGCGATCAGCCGGTCCTGGGTGGCCGCAGATCAGGCCGCCGGAGGCTCGGCCACGCTCGTTGAGCTGCCCGAATGCGAGCATTTCGGGCTGATCGCGCCGGGCTCCACCGCATGGCCCCGGGTGGTCGAGGCGTTGCGGTCGCTTCACGATGATCTTCCGGGCATTGACGCAGCGTCGTCGACCAGGTAGAACGCCGGAGGGGTGTGCACCATGGCCACCCCGTCGGGAAGGAAATCGGTGGCACAGATGAACCGCAGGCGGGCGCTGCAACTGCTGGCCGCGCTGGGTACCACCGGACTGGCGGCGGGTTGCGGCTCCGGGGACGACGACGGGGAGCAGACCGGATCCGGCAGCCCGATCAAGGTCGGGATGATCGTGCCCGGCAGCGGGGCGAACAAGGCCATCGGCGACGAGATCACCAACGGCTTCCAGCTCTTCCTCAGCATGCGCGGCCAGCAGATCGCCGGCCACCCGGTCACGCTCGTGACCGCCGAGGAGGGCGAGACCGCCGCCAGCGGCAAGGCCGCCGTCGACCGGCTGCTCTCCGAGGGCGTGCTCGCGCTCACCGGCGTGGTCAGCCCGACCGTGATGACCGGCATCAAGGACGCGGTCGAGGAGGCACGGGTGCCCCTGCTGGGCTCCAACGCCTCCCCGTCGACGCTCCAGGGCGTCGTCTACATCTGGCGCACGTCGTACGTGCTGACCGAGCCCGGCGAGGCGCTCGGCGAGTACCTGCGCCAGAAGCTGGACGCCTCCAGCCGGATCGCCATCTTCGGCACCCGTGGCCCGGGCAGCCAGGACGTCATCGAGGGACTGCGGCGCGCGTACGAGCGGGGCCGCCGGCTCACCGAGGAGCCGATCTTCACCGACGACGACCCCAACCCCACCCGGTCGCTCTACTCCGGGCCGATCCGCAAGGCGCTCGGGCGCAAGCCGGACGCGGTGTTCTGCCACTACTCCGGCACGCAGGCCGTGCAGTTCGTCAAGCAGCTCTACGCCCAGGGCTACCGGGGACCGATCTACGCCCCCGGATTCCTCACCGAGGGCGCCGCGCTCGACCAGCTCGACGACGGGGAGAAGGGCCGCGAGCGCAGGCTGATCCAGTCGTACGGCATCGAGACCGCGCTGAACTACTCGGCCGACCTCAACAACACCGCGAACCGGATCTTCGCCTCGGCGTACCGGAAGACGTTCAACTCGGCGCCCACCACGTACGCGATGGCCTCCTACGACGCCGCGCTGGTGCTGGACAAGGCGATCCGGCTGGCCGGTTCGAACCCCTCACCGCAGCAGGTCAACCTGGCGCTGGGCAAGGTCGGCCAGGTGGACAGCCCGCGCGGCACCTGGCAGTTCAACCAGACCCGTACGCCGCAGCAGAAGTGGTACCTGCGGCGGGTGCAGACCGACGGCCGGCTGCTCTCCAACGTCGTGATCAACGAGCTGGCGACGCTGGGCTGACCGGCCCCCGTACACGCGCAAGGGCGGTCTCCCACCGGGAGGCCGCCCTTCGCGTCGAGGCGTGGCTCAGTGCCGCAGCTCGGCGATGCAGCACTTCACGCTGCCACCGCCCTTCTTCAGCTCGGCCAGCTCCACCGGGACCGGGTGGTAGCCGGCCGCCTTCAGCTTGCCGGCGAGCCGGGTCGCCTCGTTGTTCAGCACCACGTTGAGCCCGTCGCTGACCAGGTTCAGGCCGAACGCCAGCGCGTCCTCGTCGTCCGCGACGATCGCGTCCGGGAAGAGCTGGGCCAGCACCTTCTGACTGGCGGCGGAGAAGGCCCCCGGGTAGTAGACGACGTTCTCGTCGTCGATCGAGGCCAGCGCGACGTCCAGGTGGTAGAAGCGCGGGTCGACCAGGTGCAGCGAGACCACCGGCCGTCCCAGCGCCTCCTGCGCCTCGGCGTGCGCGGCCGGCTCGGTCCGGAAGCCGTACCCGGCGAGGATCAGGCCGCCGTGCGCCTCCGGCAGGTACGCGAAGTCGCCCTCACCCTCGTTGGTCTCGCTCGGCGCGATGAACCGCCAGCCCTGCTCCTCGTAGAACGCCCGGTGCGCGGCGGCCTCGGCGGACCGCTGCTCGTGCTTGAACCGGGCGCCGTAGACGGTGCCGTCGACCACGAAGGCGCCGTTGGCCGCGTAGACCATGTCCGGCAGGCCCGCCTCGGGGGTGAGCAGGTGCACCTCGTGGCCCAGCCCGACGAGCGTCTCCCGCAGCCGGTCCCACTGCTTGACCGCCAGGTCGGCGTCGACCGGCGTGGTCACGTCCATCCACGGGTTGATCGCGTACTCGACCGTGAAGTGCTCGGGCGAGCACATGAGATATGTCCGCTTTCGCGAGACTCGCTGCTGGTTCACGGTCACCAAGAGTAGGTACGGTACAACTTTGGTAACAGCCACAAGCATTGCTTCCCGGGAGCAGAACGTTGCAGATAGACGCGGTCGACCAGCGAATCATTGCGTTACTCGTCGCGGATGCTCGCGCGTCGTACGCGGACATCGGCAGCCGGGTGTCACTCTCCGCCCCCGCCGTCAAGCGACGGGTCGACCGTCTCCGATCCGCCGGGGTGATCCGGGGATTCACCGCCGTCGTCGACCCGGCCGCGGTCGGCTGGACGACCGAGGCGTTCGTGGAGCTGTTCTGCGCCGGCCGGACCACCCCGGCGCAGATCGGCGCCGCCGCCCGCCGGCACCCCGAGGTGGTCGGCGCGTACACCGTCTCCGGCGAGGCGGACGCGCTCGTGCACCTGCGCGCCGCGGACATCTCCCACCTGGAGGAGGCGCTGGAACGACTGCGCGCCGAATCGTTCGTCACGTCGTCCCGCAGCACCATCGTGCTCTCCCGGCTGGTCGAGTCCCCCGGCGTCGGCCCATCCACGCCTTGACCTCAACCTCGCTTCATGTCGTGCACTGACACCGGTGACCGGCGAGAGGCGAGGGGGCGGTATGCGTGCGGTGTGGCTGCGGGAGTTCGGCGGACCGGAGGTGCTCGTGCCCGGGACGGCACCCGACCCGGCACCCGGACCGGGCCAGGTGCTCGTCGACGTGGCACACGCGAACATCACGTTCGTCGAGACGATGTTCCGGGCCAGCGGCTTCGGGCCGTTCGGCGCCGAACTGCCGGTGATCCCCGGTAACGGGGTCGGCGGCACGATCACCGGCCTGGGACCGGGCGTCGACCCGGCGCTCGCCGGCCGCGTCGTGGTCACCGCCACCGGCGGCACCGGCGGGTACGCCGAGCGCGTCGTGGTCGACCAGGGCGCCCCGGTCGCCGTACCCCCGGGGTTGGCGCTCGACGCGGCGGTGGCGCTGATGGCCGACGGCCGGACCGCCCTGATGCTGGCCCGGGCGGCCGGGCTGCGGCCGGGCGACCGGGTCCTGGTCGAGGCGGCGGCCGGTGGCGTCGGATCGCTGCTCACGCAGCTGGCGGCGACCGCCGGCGCCACGGTGGTGGCAGCGGCCGGCGGCGCCCGCAAGGTGGACCTGCTCCGCGCCGCCGGCCTCGACGTGGTCGTCGACTACCGGCAGGCCGACTGGACCGACCGGGTCCGGGACGCCGTGGGCGCCGTCGACGTGGTGTTCGACGGTGTGGGCGGGCCGCTCGCCCGGGAGGCGTTCGACCTGCTGGACCCCGGCGGGCGGATGCTCAGCTTCGGGCTGGCCGGCGGCGCCTGGGCGGACATCCCGGCCGAGTCCGCCGCCGCACGCGGGGTGACGCTGCTGAGCCCCCGGCCCGGCCCGGACGAGCTGCGCGCCCTCACCGAGGCGGCACTCGCCGAGGGCGCGGCCGGGCGGCTGCGGCCGCTGATCGGGCAGCGCTTCCCGCTGGAACGGGCCGCCGCCGCGCACGCCGCGATCGAGGCCCGGGAGACGGTGGGCAAGACGCTGCTCGACGTACGCTGATCCGCGTTCAGAGGTACATGCCGGTGCGGTGCTCCTGCGCCCGCGCCGGCTTGTCGCCCTCGCCGAAGAAGCGCTTGCCGCCGAACTCGCCGTGCAGACGGTCGTCCAGCTCATCGGCGAGACCGGTCATCACCTGCACCGCGAGCATCAGGTGGGTGGCCTGGAAGTTGCGGCCGAAGACCGGGATCGAGGCCCAAACCGTGTCGTCGGCGCAGTAGAGCCGGCCGATCGGCATCCGGTTGGTCAGCTCGGAGAGCTTCACGTAGAGGCGCTCGGTCGGCTCGACCTCGGTCAGCACCGGCGAGAAGACGTCCACCAGCGGCGGGTTGTCGCGTACCCGCACGAAGACCATGGCCGAGCCGGCCCGGATGTTGATGTCACCGTCGGAGTCGACCTGGAGCTGGTCGGACGCCGACTTCAGCATGGTCGACACGACGGTGCGGACCCGCTCCTCCAGCGCCAGCACGTCGTTCTCGCCGGACTGCGCGGCCGCCGCCGCGGCCAGCGCCTCGTCCAGGTCGGCCTCGACGTCACGGTCCGGGCCGAACTCGCTGCGGGCGGTACCGAGCGGTTCCACCGGCAACGCCTCGCCCTCGGCGTCGTGCACCAGGTAGACGAGGAAGGCCGGATGCGGGGCGCCGTAGACGTCCCGCAGCGTCCGGGACAGCACTGCGGCCAGCCGGGTCGCCTCGTCGGTGCCGCAGTGCAGCCCGAACTGCTCGCCGGAGCCCGGCACCACACCCGGCGGTGACCAGCCGAGCGCCACCATGTCGGCCACCGCCGCGCGGTCCAGCCGGTAGCCCTGCGGCAGCGTGGCGTTGCCCACCGCGCGGGCCGAGAGACGCCCCTCCTCGCCCGCGTCCACGCTCACCGAGTAGACGGCGTCCCCGGTGCCCGACGCGGTCGGGTCGAGCGTGACCTCCAGGTGCCCGCCGGAGGGCAGTCCGCGCAGCCGGTCCGCGAGCGACCGGGCGAACTCCCGCCAGGCCTCGGTGACCTTGGCCCGCAGATCGGCCGTGGTCGGCTCGTCGAGCAGGATCGACTCGTGGTGCTCCGGCGCGCTGCCGGTGGCGTGGTGCTCCGGCGTGCCGCCGGCAGGCTCGTCGACCGGCGCCGAGGGGTGGTCTGCCGTCATGATCGCCTCCGTCCGTTGACGCCACCCTACCCACGCGCCGAGGGGACCGAATCCCGCGCGAGGCGCTAATCCCCAGGCGTGGAACCGCCCAGGTCCACCGGCCAGGAACCGGCCAGCGCACTGAGCCGCTCGGCCGCCACGGCCGGGTCCGCGCCGCGCCCCACCGCCAGCCCCAGCAGGTACGCGGTGACCGGCGCACCCGGCCGGACCACCTGATGGGCCACGTCCCGGGCCACGTCGAGCACCGTCGGCACGGGCACCCCCGCCGGGTCCAGGTCCAGTTCGGCGCAGACCGCCGTGACCCAGTCGTCCAGCACCGTCATCTCGTCCACTCCTCCGCCCGGCGTACGTCCTCGTCAGTGTCGCAGTCGAACCAGGGCGGCGGCCCCGAGCCGGACCACGACACCTCCCGTACGGCGAGGCCGGCCAGCAGCCCGCGCACCGGCGCCCCGTCGAGCGAGCCGCCCCGCGTCGCGGCGAGCCGGTCGAGGGCCGCTCGCAGGACCGGCAACCGCCAGACCGCGCAGAGCTGCTGGCGGCGGCCGTCCCCGTCCACGTAACAGGCGAGCGCGGCGGACCGACCGTCCAGGGTCTCCCGCCAGGCGGCGGCCGGTGCGTCTTCCGGCCCGGCGGCTGCCGCTTCCGGCCCGGCGGCTGCCGCGTCGAGCGCGGGCGGCGGGTCGTCGCGGGAGTGACAGGCGGCGAGCGCGCGTCGCAGCTCGGCCACCGCTGCGGTGGTGAGCAGCGGCAGGTCGGCGGCGAGCAGGGCGACAGTCGTCGTGCCGGGATCGAGCAGCGCCAGCCCGGCCGCCGTGGCGGCCACCGGACCGCCCCCGGGCGGCTCTTCCCGGGTGGTCCGGACTCCCCTGGGCAGCGGGCCGGACGAGCCGACCACGATCCGCTGGTCCGCGTCGGCCACCGCGGCCAGCACCCGGTGCAGCATCGGCCGGCCGCCGACCGCGCGGGCCGGCTTGTCCACGCCGCCCATCCGCCGGGCCGCGCCACCGGCGAGCAGGATCGCCGCGTACCCCGTCACCGCCTCACAGTAGCCACGGCCACGACCGCCGCCTCCCGGCCCGGGTCGGCGCCCGGCGTTGTCCGGCGGTTTTCCGACGTTGATCGACTGCTTTTCGCCGGAGTGGTGGCATCCATGGCCCTCCGACACCGCCACTGCGCCGAACTGGCGTCGATCATCGGGCCTGGGGCCGGGGTGGGGCCGGGGTGGGTGGGTGAGGGTGGGAAGACCTGGGGCGACGTGCGGGCGGCGGGGCGCCCGGGGAGGATGGCGGCATGGGACGGGCGACGGATCGGCGTGGTGTGCTGCGGATCGACCTCGACGCGGCCGGGGACGGCCGGGGACGGATCCGGCGGCAGGACACCCTGGCCGTGGAGGAGCCGCTGGAGATCCGCGTCGGCGCGGCCGGTCCGGGCCGACGCCGGCCGCTGGCGGTCACGATGCGTACGCCCGGCGACGACCTGGACCTGGCGATCGGCTTCCTGCTCACCGAAGGGCTGATCCGGTCCGCGGAGGACGTGCACACCGCGCAACTCTGTGCTGGGGCGGAGACCCCGAACACCTACAACGTGGTCGACGTGGTGCTCTCGCCCGGCGTGCCGGAGCCCGTCACCGACCCGGCGCGCAACTTCTACACCACCAGCTCGTGCGGCGTGTGCGGCAAGGCGAGCATCGAGTCGGTGCGGACCCGCTCGCAGTTCGCGGTGCGGGACGACCCGCTGGTGGTCACCGCCGACCTGCTCGCCGGGCTGCCGGACCGGCTCCGCGCCGCGCAGCGCGCCTTCGACCGCACCGGCGGCCTGCACGCCGCCGGCCTCTTCACCCCCGACGGGGAGCTGGTCGTGCTGCGCGAGGACGTCGGGCGGCACAACGCGGTCGACAAGGTGCTCGGCTGGGCCACCCGGGACGGGCGGCTGCCGCTGGCCGGGCACGTGCTGCTGGTGTCCGGACGAGCCAGCTTCGAACTCACCCAGAAGGCGTGGATGGCGGGCGTGCCGCTGCTCGCGGCGGTGTCCGCACCGAGCACGCTCGCCGTCGAGCTGGCCGAGGAGGCCGGGATGACGCTCGTCGGCTTCCTGCGCGGGCCGACCATGAACGTCTACACCGGGGCGGCGCGCGTCGGCGGGTGACGGCCCGGGCGGCGCCGGCGTGGCGGGCGTCGGCGGGTGATCGCTCACCGGCGTGGCCGGCGTCGGCGGCGCCGCAGCACCGCACCGTCGTCGGCACCGGGCCACCCGTCCAGCGCGGACGGGGCGACTCCGCGCCGGAGCGCCTCGTCGAGCAGCACCGCGAGCGAGTAGCCGGGGTGCGCCGACAGCACCCGTTCCAGGGCGACAGCTGCCAGTGCCCCGTGCCCCGAGCGCCAGGCGGCGAACGCGAGCAGGCAGCCCGGCGCGGCGATCAGGTCCGGCTCGGCGCGTCGCAGCACGTCCGTCCAGAGGCTGATGTCCTCGTCCCGGCCGTCGGTACGGGACCAGGCGCGGTCGCGTACCGGGACGTGGGTGAGGAGCACTGTCAGCCAGGCCACCTCGTCGTCGTCCAGCCGCTCGCCGCGCCGCTGCCGGCGAAAGGCGGCTCGTACGGCTGCCGTGCCCGCCGTCCGCACCGCACGCGGCGCCGCACCCGATGCGGGGCCGTCCGCCGGAACCAGCAACTCCCCGTCCCAGCCGGCGCCACCGGCCGGAACCGGCGACTGTGCGCCCGGCCCGGAGCCGTCGGCCGGTGCGCCGCCCACCGGGCTTTCCGCCGACGGTGCGGACTGCCGTCCGGTGAGCGCGGCCAGGCGGAGACGGGCCCGACCGGTGGCCCGGCGCATGGCGAGCCGGACCGGCCCGTCGAGCGGGGACACCTGCGCGGCGAGCGCGGCCCGGTCGGGCAGGGCCACCTGACCGGCGAACACCGCCGCCGCGCTGACCTGGCTGGCGGCCGGGTCGTACGGGGTGCCCTCGGGCGGGCAGCAGGACGGCTCGGCGCACAGGTACGAGAACCAGCGGCCCTCGGTGACCCGCAGCGCGTCGAGCACGACCACCCCGGTGGCGGTCAGCGCGTCGCCGATCGCGTCCACGACACCTGTCACCCGGGCGGCCGGACCGTAGCCGACGACAGTGGCGGCGTCGGCGTCCTGCCGGGCCACCACCTGCGCCAGGTGCCGGGCCGCCGGGCCGGGGTCGGCTCCCGGTGCGGGCAGGTCGCCACGGGCGGCGAAGACGACGCGCCGGCCGCGTACGGCGACCACCACGACGCTGTCGGCGGGATGGAAGCCGAGCAGATAGGGCACGGCCGCGACCATGTCGGCCGGCGAGCGGACGGAGAGGCGCGCTGGCTCGGTGGAGTTCATGCCGAGAGCCTGGGCGGTCGCGGGCCGCCACGTGCGCCCCTGTGGACGACACGCGGTCCGTCCACAGATACGGAGCGTATCGGCCCAGCTCAGCGGCGATCGGTGGCGTCGCTCGGCACACGGATGTCCGGGGTAACCGCTACCTTGCGCTCATGGACCTGGCGTACCTGCGGGCACACCCGGAGCACCTGCCGACCTTCCTGACCCACCAGCGGATCCGGGAGACCCCGGTCTCCGGCGGTGACATCTGCGCGGCCTCCCGGCTGACGCTCGACGACGGGCACTCGGTGTTCGCCAAGACCTGGCCGGAACGGGCGGCGCGTCCGCTGCCGGAGGGCTTCTTCGCCGCCGAGGCGGCCGGGCTGCGCTGGCTGCGCGAGGCCGGCGCGGTCCCCGTACCGGATGTGCTCGTCGCCCTGCCCGACCTGCTGGCGCTCGACTGGGTGGAGCCCGGCGAGCCGACGCCGGAGGCCGCGGAGGCGTTCGGCCGCGACCTGGCCGGGCTGCACCGCGCCGGGGCACCAGCGTTCGGCGCGGACCGGCCCGGGTTCATCGGCGCGCTGCCGCAGGACAACACGCCCGACCCCGGTCCCTGGCCGGACTGGTTCGCCCGGCGCCGCCTCCTGCCCTACCTGCGCATGTCGGTCGACGGCGGCGCGCTCGACGACGCCGGGGCGGCGCTCGTCGAGCAGGTCGTCGACCGGATCGGCGAGTTCGGCGGTGACGAGCCGCCAGCCCGGCTACACGGCGATCTCTGGCCCGGCAACCTGCTCTGGGGCGCCGACGGCCGGGTCTGGCTGGTCGACCCGGCCGCGCACGGCGGCCACCGCGAGACCGACCTGGCGCAACTCGCCCTGTTCGGCGGCCCGCCGCACCTGGACCGGATCATGGCCGCCTACCGGGAGGCGTGGCCGCCGGCCGACGGGTGGCGGGAACGGGTGCCGCTGCACCAGTTGCATCTGCTGCTCGTACACACCGCGATCTTCGGCGCGGCGTACGCGGACGCGGTGCGCTCCACCGCCCGTGCCGCCCTCCGGGGGCCCGACCGCGCTACGGTCGACAGATGAGCGCCCCCCGGACGAGCGACGGCGTCCTCGCCGACCGGTACGGCCGCGTCGCCCGGGACCTGCGGGTCTCGCTCACCGACAAGTGCAACCTGCGCTGCACGTACTGCATGCCGGCCGAGGGCCTGCCCTGGCTGGCCGGGCCGCAGCTGCTCACCGACGACGAAATCATCCGGCTGGTGGGTGTCGCGGTGTCCCGGCTGGGCATCACCGAGGTGCGCTTCACCGGCGGTGAGCCGCTCATCCGCCCGGGCCTGCCGGGCATCGTGGCGGCGGTCGCCGCGCTCACGCCCCGGCCGCGTATCTCGCTGACCACCAACGGCATCGGCCTGGCCCGGATGGCGCCGGCGCTGCGCGCCGCCGGGCTGGACCGCGTCAACGTCTCGCTGGACACGCTGGACCGGGACCGGTTCACCGCGCTGACCCGCCGCGACCGGCTCGCCGACGTGCTCGCCGGTCTGGCGGGCGCGGCGGACGCCGGGCTGACCCCAGTGAAGATCAACTCGGTGCTCATGCGCGGCACGAACGACGACGAGGCGCCCGCGCTGCTGCGGTTCGCGCTCGCGCACGGCTACGAGCTGCGGTTCATCGAGCAGATGCCGCTCGACGCCCAGCACGGCTGGGACCGCTCGACCATGGTCACCGCCGACGAGATCCTGGCCTCGCTGCACGCCGCGTTCACGCTGACGCCGGACCCGTCCGAGCGGGGCGCGGCACCGGCCGAGACGTGGCTGGTGGACGGCGGGCCGGCCCGGGTCGGGGTGATCGCCAGCGTGACCCGGCCGTTCTGCGGCGACTGCGACCGCACCCGGCTCACCGCCGACGGCCAGGTGCGCAACTGCCTGTTCGCCACCGAGGAGTCGGACCTGCGCGGCGCGTTGCGCGCCGGCGCGGACGACGAGGAACTGGCCCGGCGCTGGCGCGCCGCGATGTGGGCCAAGCGGGCCGGGCACGGCATCGACGACCCGACGTTCCTCCAGCCCGCGCGCTCGATGTCCGCGATCGGAGGCTGAGGGTGGAGCTGACCGTCCGCTACTTCGCCGGCGCCCGCGCGGCCGCCGGACGATCCGAGGAGACCGCATCCGCCGGCCGGTCCCTGGACGAACTCCTCGATGACCTGGCCGCCCGGCACGGCGAACGCCTCGCGGTGGTGCTGAAGGCGGCGAGTTTCCTGGTCGACGGCGTGGCCTGTCATGATCGACGGGCACTGTTGCCGGCCGGGGTGACGGTGGACGTGCTGCCGCCCTTCGCGGGCGGCTGAGGGGGACACACGTGCTGGCCATGGCGACATTCCTGGGCTTCGTCGTGCTCGTGATCGGCCTGATCCACTTCTACCTGTGGAAGCGGCTGGTCCGGGACACCACGCGCCCAGGGCGGTGGCGCCGGGCCGGTGGCGTGGCGATCGCGGCGCTGGCGGTGCTCGTACCGGTGACCATGGCCGGCACCCGCAGCGGCTGGTACTGGCTGGCCTGGCCCGGATACCTCTGGGTCGCGCTCATGTTCTACCTGCTGGTGCTGCTGCTGGTGCTGGAGGTGCCGACCGCTGTGGCCCGGCTGGTGCTGCGTCGCCGGGCCCGCTCGGCGGTCGCCGCCGGCCCGGAGCCCGAGCCCGCACTCGTGGGCGCGGCGACGGCGGACGGCGCGGCCCCGCCGCCGGTCGACCCTGCCGACGCGCCGCCGGCCGGAACCCACGCGCCGGACCACGACCCCTCCCGGCGGCTGCTGCTCGCCCGCGGAGCGGCGATCTTCGCCGGGCTCACCGCCGCCGGAGTCACCGGGTACGGCGTCCGCACCGCGATGGGTCCGCCGCAGCTCGACCGGGTGCAGATCCCGCTGGCGAAGCTGTCCCGCAGCATGGACGGGCTGCGCATCGCCACCGTCTCCGACATCCACCTCGGGCCGCTGCGCGGGCGGGCACACACCGAGCGGATCGTCGCGATGATCAACCGGATGGACGCCGACCTGGTCGCCGTGGTCGGTGACCTGGTCGACGGCACGGTGGCCGAGCTGGGCACGGCCGCCGAGCCCTTGCGTGACCTGCAGTCCCGGTACGGCAGCTTCTTCGTCACCGGCAACCACGAGTACTACTCCGGCGTGGAGGAGTGGATCCGCGAGGTGGACCGGCTCGGCCTGCGCGTGCTCCAGAACGAGCGGCAGGAGATCCAGGCCCGGGGCGGCGTGCTGGACCTCGCCGGGGTGAACGACGTGAGCGCCGCCGGCACCGGGGCGGCCGCACCCGCCGACTACGCCGCCGCCCTCGGCGACCGTGACCCGAGCCGGCCGGTCGTGCTGCTGGCGCACCAGCCGGTGGCCGCGCAGGAGGCCGCGAAGTTCGGCGTCGACCTCCAGCTCTCCGGGCACACGCACGGCGGCCAGATGGTGCCGTTCAACCTGGCGGTGAAGCTCGAACAGCCGGTGGTCTCCGGCCTAGGCGAGGTCGACGGCACGAAGGTCTACGTCACCAACGGCGCCGGCTTCTGGGGCCCGCCGGTGCGGGTGGGCGCGCCTCCCCAGGTGACGCTCGTCGAGCTGCGCGCTCAATAGCGTGCATGGGCCGCCGAGTCCAGCACCGCATTGCTCAGGTCACCCGTACGCGTGGCGACGGGCGGGCGGGGGACCGGACGTGACAGGATGCGGCGTGCCTCCGTTCAGCGCCGCACCCCCCGGTGGCCTCCCGCCGTACGTCGCGGATCTGCACATCCACTCGAAGTACTCCCGCGCGTGCAGCCGTGACCTGACCCTGCCGAACCTGGCCTGGTGGGCCCGGCGTAAGGGCATCGGCGTGCTCGGCACCGGCGACTTCACCCATCCCGCCTGGTACGACCACCTGCGCGAGACGCTGCACCCGGCCGAGCCGGGCCTGTACCGGCTCTCGCCCGAGGCGGAGCGGGACGTCGCCCGGCGGCTGCCGCCCCGGCTCGCCAGTGAGGCGGAGGCGGACCCGGTCCGGTACATGCTGAGCGTGGAGATCTCCACGATCTACAAGCGCGACGACCGGACGCGCAAGGTGCACCACCTGATCTACCTGCCGGACCTGGACGCGGTGGCCCGGTTCAACACCGCGCTGGGCCGGATCGGCAACCTCGGCTCGGACGGCCGGCCGATCCTCGGGCTGGACTCCCGTGACCTGCTGGAGATCACGCTGGAGGCGAGCCCGGACGGCTACCTGGTGCCCGCGCACATCTGGACGCCCTGGTTCTCCGCGCTCGGCTCGAAGTCCGGCTTCGACGCGATCGCCGACTGCTACGCCGACCTGGCCGAGCACATCTTCGCGGTGGAGACCGGCCTGTCGTCCGACCCGGAGATGAACTGGCGGGTCGGCAGCCTGGACCGCTACCAACTGGTGTCGAACTCGGACGCGCACTCGCCGCCCGCGCTGGCCCGGGAGGCAACCGTCCTGACCGCCGCCCGCGACTACTTCGCCATCCGCGAGGCGCTGCGTACCGGCGACGGGCTCGCGGGCACCGTGGAGTTCTTCCCGGAGGAGGGCAAGTACCACGCCGACGGGCACCGCCTGTGCGGCGTGAACTGGTCGCCGGAGCGGACCCGCGAGGCGGGCGGACGCTGCCCGGAGTGCGGCAAGCCGCTGACGGTTGGCGTACTCAGCCGGGTCGAGGAGCTGGCCGACCGCCCGGCGGGGCACCGTCCGGCGCACGCGCGCGAGGTGACCCATCTGGTGCCGCTGGCCGAGATCCTGGGCGAGCTGAATCGGGTCGGCGCGCGGTCGAAGAAGGTCGAGGGCAAGCTCAACGAGCTGATCGCCGCGCTCGGCCCGGAGCTGGAGATCCTCACGCGTACGCCGGTCGAGGAGATCGGCCGCGTCGGCGGCGAGCTGCTCGCGGAGGGCATCGGCCGGCTGCGCCGCGGCGAGGTGCGCCGGGTGCCGGGCTACGACGGCGAGTACGGCGTGATCACGCTGTTCGACCCGGCGGAACTGGGCGCGTCGGGTTCCCGGGCCGGGCAGGAGACGCTGTTCGACGTACCGGTGCCCGCGCAGCGGCGGCCCGCGGAGCCGGCGCCGAAGCCGAAGGCCAAGCGCCCGGCGGCGACCCGGCCGGAGCCGAAGCGCACGCCGCCGCCCGCACCCCCGATCGCGCCGCCGCCGTCCCCGCACGAGCCGTTCGAGCCGATGCTCGCCGGAATGGAGGAGGTCGGCACCGGCCTGCTGGACCGGCTGGACGCGATGCAGCGGGTGGCCGCGTCAGCGCCGGGGGGTCCGCTGCTGATCGTGGCCGGTCCGGGCACCGGCAAGACCCGGACGCTCACCCACCGGATCGCGTACCTGTGCGCGGAGCTGAACGTCTTCCCGGACCAGTGCCTGGCGATCACGTTCACCAGGCGAGCGGCCGAGGAGCTGCGGCACCGGCTGGACGGGCTGCTCGGCCCGGTCGCCGAGGACGTCACAGTCGGTACGTTCCACTCGCTCGGCCTGACCGTGCTGCGGGAGAACGCGGCGGCGGCCGGGCTGCCGCCGGACTTCCGGATCGCCGACGACGCGGACCGGGCGGCGGCGCGCGCCGAGGCCGGTGACGACGACGAGCGGTACACGGCGCTGCTGCGCAAGCGGGACCTGGTCGATCTGGACGAGCTGCTCACGCTGCCGGTGGCGCTGCTGAAGGGCGACCGGAAGCTGGTCCGGGAGTACCGCGAGCGGTGGAAGTGGATATTCGTCGACGAGTACCAGGACGTCGACGCGGTGCAGTACGAGCTGCTGCGGCTGCTCAGCCCGCCGGACGGGAACCTGTGCGCGATCGGTGACCCGGACCAGGCGATCTACTCGTTCCGGGGCGCCGACGTGGGCTACTTCCTGCGCTTCTCGCAGGACTTCACCGACGCCCGGCTCGTCCGGCTGAACCGCAACTACCGCTCCTCGGCGCCGATCCTGGCCGCCGCCGTGCAGGCCATCGCGCCGTCGTCGCTGGTGCGCGGCCGGCGCCTCGACCCGGCCCGGCTCGACCCGGAGGCGCCACTGGTCGGCCGGTACGCGGCGAGTTCCGCCTCCGACGAGGCCGACTTCGTGGTCCGTACCGTGGACGAGCTGGTCGGCGGCCTGTCCCACCGCTCGCTGGACTCGGGGCGGATCGACGGGCGGGCCACCTCGCTGTCCTTCTCCGACATCGCGGTGCTGTACCGCACCGACGCGCAGGCCGCGCCGATCGTGGACGCGCTGGCCCGGGCGAACATCCCGGTGCAGAAGCGCTCGCACGACCGGCTGCGTGACCGGCCCGGCGTGCCGGCCATCGCCCGCGAGCTGCGCCACGCCGGTCTCGACGGTTCGCTCGCCGCCCGGGTACGCCAGGCCGGGCAGATCCTGGCCGAGCGCTTCGCCGTGCCGACGCTCGACGGCTCCGGCGCGGTACGCCCCGAGGACGTCCGCACGGCGGTGGACCTGCTCACCCCGCTGGCCCGGCGCTGCGGCGACGACCTCGACCTGTTCCTCAACCAGCTCGCCACCGGCGCGGAGGTGGACGCGCTCGACCCCCGTGCCGAGGCGGTCACGCTGCTCACGCTGCACGCCGCGAAGGGGCTGGAGTTCCCGGTGGTGTTCCTGGTCGGCGCCGAGGACGGTCTGCTGCCGCTGCGCTGGCCCGGCTCCGAGCCGGACGACGACGCGGTGGCCGAGGAGCGGCGGCTGTTCTTCGTCGGGCTGACCCGGGCGCAGGACCGCCTCTACGTCAGCCACGCGGGCCGCCGGGCCCGGCTCGGCGCGGAACGCGACACCCGCCCGTCGCCGTTCCTCGACGTGATCGACCCGGCGCTGTTCGAGCGCCTGGACGCGACCGAACCCCGCCGCCCGAAGGACCACCAGCTCCGGTTGATCTGACCGGCGCGCGTCCGGCGGGCCACGAACGCGGGCCGGGCCCCGCACCGGGGCTGCGCTGGCCCGCGCGGTTCAGGTGAGAACGGCGGCGAGCCATGCGCCACCGAGCAGCGCCGGGCCGAACGGCACCGGCGTGTCCCGGCGTACCCGGCCGGCGGCGAGCAGGACGAGCACCGCGACTCCGGCGAGCACGTGCGGCAGGAGCAGCCCGAGTCGCAGCGCCGGCCAGCCGAGCCAGCCCAGCGGCAGCCCGAGCGCGGCGGCGAGCTTCACGTCGCCGAAGCCGAGCCGGGCGCGGGGCAGCAGCGCCAGCAGCGCGTACCCGATGAAGGAGAGCGCGGCCCCGGCCACCGCGACGGCCAGGCGGCGCGGTTCGCCGGTCGCCGCTGCGGCAGCGGCCGGGCCGAGGCCGCCGCCGAGCGCGACCACGCCGACGAGCGGGTCGGGCAGCCGCAGTGCGGTCACGTCGGTGACCGCGAGGACCAGCCCGGCGGCGGCGACCGGCAGCAGCGCGGGCAGCGCCGGATCGGCCCCCCGGGCGGCGGCGAGCCCGCCGAACACCACGGCGCCGACCAGGGCGAACGCGCTCCGGCGCGGAGCGCCACCGGCCGGCACGGTGACGAACGACCGGCCGACCGGCACGGCCGCCCACCCGGCCGCCGCGCCGAGCAGCGCGACCCCCGTCACCAGCAGCGCCGACACGGGCCGGGACGCTACCGCCCGGCCGGCTCCGCGGATGCCCCGTCGACGGCTGGTGGCGGGGACCGGCGGGGTCGCTCGGTGCTCACCACCACCGCCACGCCGACCACGATGACCGCGCCGCCCATCAGCACCTGCGAGGTGACGGGCTCGGCGACGAACAGCGCGCCGAGCGCCACCGCGACCACCGGGTTCACGTACGCGTACGTGGAGACCAGGGAGATCGGCGCGTGGGCGAGCAGCCAGACGTACGCGGTGAAGGCGACGAGGGAACCGGCCACCATCAGGTAGGCCAACGCTGCCCAGGACCGCCCGGTCACCTCGGCGAAGGAGAAGCCGCGCAGCTCGCCACGGGCCACGCCGACGAGCGCGAGTACCGCCGCGCCGGCGACCATCTCGTAGACGGTGGCCACGAACGGGTCGGCGGGCATCAGGATCCGCCCGGACAGGTACGAGCCGACCGACCAGCTCGCCGCCGCGACGACCACTGTGAGCGCCCCGGCCACCGGCACGCCGTCCACCCCGTCGCGGGGCAGCACGAGCAGGACCAGGCCGGCGAAGCCGAGCGCCACCCCGAGGAACGTCCACGGTCGCGGGCGGTCCCCACCTGCCGTCCGCAGCAGCACCACGAGCAGCGGCACTGTGGCGACGAGCAGCGCTGCGACACCGGAGGGTACGGCGGTCCCGGCCGGACCGGACTCGGCGAGCACCACCAGACCGTTGCCGCCGGCCAGCAGCAGCACGCCGACGAGCGCGGCGGAGCCGACGCGGCGCGCGGGCACCCGCAACGCGCCGGGTCCGCGCCGCAGGCGCAGCACCACGGCGAGCACCACCGCGGCGGCGCAGAACCGCATCGCCGCCGAGATGAGTGGCGGCAGGGACTCGACCGCGACCCGGATGCCCAGGTAGGTCGAGCCCCAGAGCAGGTAGACCAGCACGAGGGCGGTCCAGATCAGTGCGGTGCGGGCCGGTGGCGTCGCGGAATCGACGACGTCAGTCGCACTCTCGGGGCGTGAGCTCATCGTGGGACCACGCTACGGTGACCACGGCGTCGGCGTCCCCAGTTGGTGGCCGGCCTCTCAGCACTGGCGTACGCAGGAGGCGTTCATGTCGAACTTCGGTCCACCGGGCGGCGGCTCTCCCGAGCCCTGGGGACGGCCCGACGACGGCTACGCCCCGCAGCCCGATCCCCGCTACGCCCCACAGGGCGACCCGCGTTACGCACCGCAGCCCGACCCGCAGTACGGCCCACCGCCGGGCGCGCGGCCGTACGGGCCGCCCGCCGATCAGTACGGGCCGCCCGCGCAGCAGTACGGGCCCGCCGACCAGTACGGCCCGCCCACACAACGCTACGAGCCGGGTCCGGCCTGGTCCCCCGGGCCGCCGCCGCAGGGCCACCCGGGCGACCCCTACGCCGGGCCGCAGTACGGCGGTGGCCAGCCGCCGTACGCCGAGCCGGCGCCGCCGAAGCGCGGGAAGGGCCCGCTGCTGGTGGTCGTGATCGTGCTGGCCGTGCTGCTGCTGGGCGGCGCCGGGGCGTACTGGATGCTGGGCCGGGACGAGCAGACCCCGACCGGCGGCACGACCGCTGCCACCCCGCCTGCTGCGGATCCGAGCGAGGCGCCGCCGAGCGAGCCGGCTGACACGACGCCCACGACGGCGGCCCCGGCCTCCTCGACCGATCCGCGCTTCGTCAAGGCGGGCCAGTGCGTCGCCAACGAGGGTGGCGGCGGCCAGCCGAAGCTGGTGATCGCCGACTGCGCCCCGAAGAGGTACGAGGTGCTGCGCCGCATCGACGGCGCGACGAGCGGCAAGAAGGACGCGGAGGCGAAGTGCGGGAAGGTGGCCGGCTACACCGACTGGTACTTCTTCGACAGCGAGCTGGACACGCTCGACTTCGTGCTCTGCCTGAAGCGCCGCTGAGCGTCGGCGCCGCAACCGGGCGGGCCGCAAGCCAGGATCGGTAACCAAAACTAGGGCTGTCTAGCATCCACGCTAGACAGCCCTAGTTTTATGTCGAGGCCGACACGCGGTAGCCGCCTCTACGCGCATCTAGCCTGGTCGCTAGAGAACCCGATACTGTGCGATTCGTGGATCCGGTCCGCAACCCGTACGCACCGGGCGCCGGCCAGCGCCCGCCCGAACTCGCCGGGCGGGGGCGGGAACTGGACGTCTTCGACGTGGTGCTGGAACGGATCGCCCGCGGCCGCCCCGAACGCAGCCTGATGCTCACCGGCCTGCGGGGAGTGGGCAAGACGGTCCTGCTCAACACGCTGCGCTCCGAGGCGATCAACCACCTCTGGGGCACCGGCAAGATCGAGGCCCGGCCGGACCAGTCGCTGCGCCGGCCGATCGCTGCCGCGCTGCACATGGCGGTCCGCGAACTGGCCCCACGGCACCGCGCCCCGGACCGGATCGACGCGTTCCTCGGTGTCCTCAAGGCGTTCGCGCAACGCTCCGCGCCCACCGGGCGGGGCGGCGCGGCGCCCAAGCTGCGCGACCGCTGGCAGCCCGGCATCGACGTGCCGGCGAGCAGCGGACGCGCCGACTCCGGCGACATCGAGATCGACCTGGTCGAGCTGCTCAGCGACGCGGCGGCGGTCGCCACCGACGTCGGCACCGGCATCGCGATCTTCATCGACGAGATGCAGGACGTCGGCGCGGAGGACGTCTCCGCGCTCTGCGCCGCCTGCCACGAGCTGTCCCAGCTCGGCGCGCCGCTCATCGTCGTGGGCGCGGGGTTGCCGCACCTGCCGGCCGTCCTAAGCGCCGCCAAGTCCTACTCCGAGCGGCTCTACCGCTACCAGCGCATCGACCGGCTCGACCGGATCGCCGCCGACCAGGCGCTCTGCGCGCCGGCCGAGCGGGAGGAGGTCGAGTACGAGCAGAAGGCGCTCGACCTGCTCTACGAGAAGTCCGGGGGCTATCCCTACTTCGTCCAGGCGTACGGGAAGGCCACCTGGGACCACGCGCCCCGCTCCCCGATCACCGCGGCGGACGTCCGGGTCGCCGCGCCCGAGGCGGAGGCCGAACTGGCGGTGGGGTTCTTCGGCTCCCGGTTCGAGCGGGCCACGCCCGCCGAACGCGAGTACATGCGCGCGATGGCCACGCTGGCGCTGGTGGACGGCGAGGAGGGCGGCCGGGACGACATGGACGCGGCGGTGCCGACCGCCGAGATCGCCCGCGCGCTCGGCCGCAAGCCGGCCAGCCTCTCCCCCGCCCGGGACGCGCTGATCAAGAAAGGGCTGATCTACTCCGGCGAGCGGGGAACCGTGGCGTTCACAGTGCCGCACTTCGGCCGCTACCTGCGCACCCAGCCCGCCTGACCGCTCCGGCCGCGACCGCTCAGACCCGCGACCAGGGCGGCGGGAAGACGACCTCGCCCGCCGGCGGTGGCGGCTCTCCGCTCGCCGACGGCGGCAGCACCAGCGCCTGCCACGGCTCCCCCAGCCCGGACCAGGGACTGGTCAGGCCCAGCCGGTCCGCCGGGCCGAACCCGAACCGCCGGTAGTAGGCCGGATCGCCCAGCACCACCACGAGCCGCTCGCCCAGCTCGGTCGCGGCGTCCAGCGCCGCCTGCACCGCCGCCGTACCGTGCCCCATCCGCTGCCGGTGCCGCGCCACCGCCACCGGACCCAGGGCCAGCGCCGGCCAGGTGCCGCGTTCGGTGCGTACGCCGACGCGCGTGAGCAGCGCGTACGCCACCACCTCGCCGCCGTACTCGGCGACCATGGCCAGCTCCGGGATCCACGCCGGGCTGTGGCGCAACTCCTCGACCAGGCCGACCTCCGGTGGGGTGGCCACATCGGGCCGGGCGAAGGCGGCGGCCAGCACCCGGGCCACCGGCGCCTCGTCGGCGGGGCTCTCCGGGCGCAGTCGCAGCGTCGTCACCCGCGCGACCTTACCGAACGCGACCGGTCCATCCGCGACGGTCGCTGAAATCGATACCGTTCGGACGTCCACGTCGGCCGATACCTTTCGTGTGTTGCGGGGATGACGACGCCCTCGACGGGGTAAGACTGAGCCATGAAGCCCGTGCGCTCCCTCGCCCGAGTCATGTTGAGCGGCATCTTCGTGGTCAGCGGCGCCCGCAACCTGCGCAACCCGGAACGCCTGGTGCAGGCCGCGGAACCGGTCACCGGGAAGGTCGCCCCGCTGATCCAGAACGTGCACCCCCGCATCCCCACCGACACGGTCTCGCTCATCCGGGCCAACGCCGCCACCCAGCTCGTCGGCGGCCTGATGCTCGCCACCGGCCGGTTCACCCGTCCGGCCGCGCTCGTGCTCGCGGGCACGCTGGTCCCGACCACCGCCGCCGGCCACCCCTTCTGGAACAACGACGACCCGGCCGCCCGCAACAACAACCAGATCCACTTCCTGAAGAACCTCGGCCTGCTCGGTGGCCTCCTCCTCGCCGCCGCCGACACCGAGGGCAAGCCGGGCCTGCGCTGGCGCGCCGGCCACCGGATCGACCACTCACGCCGCTCGGTCAAGCGCGCGGTCCGCACCGCGCGCCGCGAGGCGAAGATCGCCGTACGCTCCGCGGCGACCGCCCGCCGCATGCCCGGCTGACCAGGCATTCCGTACGGCCTACCACCCCCGCAAGGCCACCAATCACCTGAACCGTCCGAGACCCGTTAACGCGGTGGAAATGTCAAAAACACGTGTGGGATCGGACACGGTCGCGTAACGCGGGAGGCAGCAACGTGAGGCGCCGTTCTAGGCTCCGTTCTGGACCTGGACGGGTGCGACGATCTTGGTACGGGGGTGGCCACGCCATGCCGACGACAGTCGGTAGACGGACCAACCGCCTCGCCCCGGCCTCCCGCGTCGACCGCCGGATCGTGGTGCGTCTCGGCGTCGTCGCCGCCGTGTCGTACGCCGCGTGGCTCGCCATCGGCGCCTTCGGACGGCCGTACAACTTCTTCGACATGAAGATCTACCACGGCGCCGTGCTGTGGTGGGCCGGCGGCAACGAGCTGTACGACTTCGTCGCGCCCTCGACCACGCTGGGCTTCACCTACCCCCCGTTCGCCGCCCTGGTCATGCTGCCGATGTCCTGGCTGCCGGTCGACGGCGCCGGCTTCGTCAACGCGCTCGCCAGCATCGGCGCGCTCGCTGTGGTCCTCGCCGCGCTGCTGCGCCCCGTCGTGGACCGGCTCGGCTGGCCGCTCTGGTTCACCGTCGGCATCGCCACCCCGCTCGCAGTCGCCATCGAGCCGTCCCGGGAGACGCTCGGCTACGGGCAGGTCAACCTGCTGCTCTTCGCGCTGATCATGGCGGACATGGTGGGCCTGCGCTGGCGGGCCAAGCGGGGCACCCACTACGAGACGGCGGATTCGCCGCTGGCCCGGTTCGTCTACAGCGGCGCCTGGGCCGGTGTGGGCATCGGGCTCGCCACAGCGGTCAAGCTCACCCCGGCGTTGTTCGTGGCCTACCTGATGCTCACCCGGCAGTGGCGGGCCGCGCTCACCGCCGTCGGCACCGCGATCGGCGTGACCATCGCGACGTTCGGCGTGCTCGGTGAGGAGTCCCGCGCGTACTTCGCCGACGTGCTCTGGCAGACCGAGCGGGTCGGCGCGGCGGACATGACCGCCAACCAGTCCCTCGCCGGTCTGCTGGCGCGGCTCTACGACTCCATCGAGACGCCCGGCCTGCTCTGGCTGGCGTTCTCGGTGCTGATCCTCGCGCTGGGCCTGTCCCGGGCGATGAGCGCCCGGGCCGACGGAGACGAGCTGACCGCGTTCACGCTGGTCGGGCTCACCGCCAACGTGATCAGCCCGATCTCCTGGTCGCACCACCTGATCTGGGTCATCCCGGCGATCATCGTGCTGGCCGACGCCGCGGTACGCCGCCGCGAAGCCAGCCGCGGCCTGCCACCGCGCGGCACCGGCGGCCCCTCGGCCAACGGCGTGCCGGCTCTGCGCCCGCCGATCTGGTACCCGACGCTCACCGGGCTCCGCCACGGCGTCGGCGCGCTCGGGCTCTACCTGCTGTTCCTGATCTCACCGATCTGGCCGTACGAGCACCAGCTCCCCGAGGTGTCCCACTACCAGGACGGCCTGTTCGGCGCACTGATGGAGAACTCCCTGGCCATCGCGCTGATCGTGCTCGTCGCGGCGCTGCCGTGGCGCCCCGGCGCCGAGCCGGCGTTCTACCACGAGCGGCTGGGCCGCACCGCCGCGCTCGCCTCCCGGCGCTGAGCGCTCAGGGGCAGTTCACCCACTCCTCGGTGCCGTCGTCGAAGACCTGCCGCTTCCAGATCGGCAGCCGCGCCTTCACCTCGTCGACCAGCCGCGCGCAGGCGGCGAACGCGGCCGCCCGGTGCGCCGTGCTGACCGCCGCCACCAGTGCCACGTCCCCGATCTCCAGCGGGCCGATCCGGTGCGACACCGCCACCGCGTACACCTGCGGGTCGGCCGCGATCTCGGCCGCCACCTCGCGCAGCACCGCCTCGGCGGTGGGGTGGCCCTCGTACTCCAGCCGGGTGACCCCCCGCCCGTGGTCGTGGTCGCGGACCACGCCCTGGAAGGACACCACCGCGCCGGCCCGGCGGTCGGCGACCGCCGTCTCGTGCGCGGCCAGGTCGAGCGGCCGGTCGGTCACCGCGCCGAGCACCACGCCTGCTTCCACTGTCACGACGTCTCCCGTCGGCTCGTTCGCGCTCACCCGAATCGCTCCCCAGGGGTCAGTGGCAGCGGCACGAGCGGCACCCGGTCACCGGCCGCGCCGCTGGTGCCGGGCCGGATCACCGCGAACCCGTCCGCGCCGGCCAGCCCTCGCAGCATCGCCGAGCCGACGTGCCGCACCGGGTACGCGGTGCCGGCGACGCGGTCCCAGCGGGCCAGCGCCAGATGGGTGTAGTCGCCGCGCCCGGGGATCGGCTCGGCCAGTGTCACGTGCGGCAGCACCGGCATCGGCCGGCCGGTGAGACCGGCGAGCAGGGGCGCGACGAGCGACACGAGCGCCACCACGGCTGACTGCGGGTTGCCGGGCAGACCGGCCACGAACCGCACCCGCCCGTCGCCGTCCACCAGCCGGGCGAGCAGCATCGGGAAACCCGGACGCACCGCCACGGTGTTCACCACGTAGTCGGCGCCGAGCGCCTCCAGCGTCGGGTGCAGGTGGTCGACCGGGCCGTGCATGGTGCCGCCGGTGGTGCAGACCAGATCGGCGTTGGCGAGCGCGCCCCGCAGCGCCGCCACGTGCGCGGGCAGCGTGTCGGCGACCGGGCCGACCACGTCGGCCGCGCGCACCTGGCAGCCGTAGCGGCGCAACCAGGCCGGCACCGACGGACCGAGCGCGTCACGGACCCGGCCGGCGCCGGGCGGACCGGAGGTGAGCAGTTCGTCGCCGAAGACCAGCAGCGCGGCCCGGGGTGGACGGCGGACCCGCAGCGTGTCGAGCCCGCAGGAGGCGGCCAGGCCGATCACCGCCGGGTCCACGGGCGTGCCGGCGGGCAACAGTTCCTCCCCGAGGTGCGCCTCCTCGCCCGGCTCCCGCCACTCCGGCGCCGGGCGGGGCGTGCCGGACACCAGGCCGTCCGCCGTACGCGTCGACTCCTCGATCCGCAGGATCGCGGTCGTGCCCTCGGGAACCATCGCGCCGGTGGCGATCTCCACGGTGCTGCCGTCGGCCTCCAGCGCAGGTGCGGTGTGCCCGGCGAGCACCCGGCCGACCACCCGCCACGGCCCCGGGCCACGGACCGCCCAGCCGTCCACGCTGGAGGTGGGGAACGCGGGCAGGGCGGTACGCGTGGTCAGCGGCTCGGCCAGGGTGTGCCCGTCGGACTCGGCCAGCGGACGGGCGACCGCGGGGAGCGCGGCGGACAGGCCCACCGCGTACACCCGGGAGCGGGCCTCCTCCCACCCGGCCGGGGGTGGCGTGCCCGCCTCGGCCGCGGCGGCTTCGGTTTCCGTGCTCATCCGGCGAGCCTAGCGCCGGGGCACGCGCCTCGCGGGTTCAGTGGTCGCCGCCGCGAAGCTGGTCGACGGCGTGCCGCAGGATCGGCCCGAGCACCGCCAGACCGTCGCGGGCGCCGCCCCGCGAACCCGGCAGGTTGACCACGAGCGTCCGGCCGGTCACCCCGGCCAGCCCTCGGGACAACGCCGCCGCCGGCACGGTGTCGCGGCTGTGCGCGCGGATCGCCTCGGCGATGCCGGGGATCTCGTAGTCGAGCAGCGCGCGCGTCACGTCGGGCGTGCGGTCGGTCGGGGTGATGCCGGTGCCGCCGCTGGTCAGCACCACGTCGACACCGTCGTCGCGGGCCGCGCGCAGGGCGTCGCCGACCGGTTCGCCGTCCGGCACCACCACCGGAGCGTCGACCTCGCACCCCAGTTCGCGCAGCCCGGTCACGAGCAGCGGGCCGCTGGTGTCCTCGTACACCCCGGCGGCGGCCCGGTTGGACGCCACGATCACCCGGGCCCGGATCACGGCCGGTCCTCCGGCCGGACCCACTCGCCGGTCTTGCCGCCCTCCTTGCGGAGCACCCGGACGGCGTCCACCGACGCGGCCGGGTCGACCGCCTTCACCATGTCGACCAGGGCGAGCCCGGCGACCGCCACCGCGGTCAGCGCCTCCATCTCCACGCCCGTACGGTCGGCGGTCTTCGCGGTGGCGGTGATCTCCACCGTGTCGGCGGTGAGGTCGAGGTCGACTGTGACGCCGTGCAACGCGATCGGGTGGCAGAGCGGGATCAGGTCAGGCGTGCGCTTGGCGCCCATGATGCCGGCGAGCCGGCCGACGGCCAGCGCGTCGCCCTTGGGCAGGCCGTCGCGGCGCAGCAGTTCCACCACCTCAGGGGTGGTGCGGAGGCGGCCGGCGGCGACCGCGAGCCGGCCCGAGACCGGCTTGGCGGAGACGTCGACCATCCGGGCCGCACCGGCCGGATCGACGTGGGTGAGCTGCGCGGGTTCGGTCACGGCCCGACCCTATCCGCCGGGTACGACGCCGCGGGTGCCCCCGGCCCGCGGCGGGGAGGAGCGTCGTGCCGGGTGCCGATACACGACGCCCCTCCCTCACCTACCCACCGCCGATTCGCTGGGGGGAACTGACGGTGGGGGCCTCGTTCGGCCGGGTCCGCTCTGGCGGTGAACCCACCCCGTGGCCGATGCCGGGGACGCTAACGAACGCCGCGATAAGAAATCGATAAGCCGGTTCAGTGGCTCATGCCGAGGAGCAGAGCGCGGACGCGCTGCTGTTCCGGCCCACCGATTCGCTCGAAGATCGCCAGCGCCCTCCGCCACAGCCGGCGCGCTTCGTCCGGGTCCTTGTCCACCAGGAGGCTACCGAGCCGAGCCAGAGCGCGGCCTTGTTCCTGTGGGTGTGCGATACGGCTGGCCAACTTCAGAGCCTGCTCGTGCAGGCGAATCGCTTCCTGCGGGTATCCCTGGGCCCCGGCGGTCGTGCCGAGTTCGTTCAAAGCGGCGCACTGAGCGTGGCGTTCACCATTGTCGAGCGCCAACCGCAAGGCCGTTTCGTGCTGGTGACGAGCCTCGTCCAACCGGTCGAGCTCGCGTAGGGCGATGCCGAGATCCACCCGAAGCTCCGGCTCGCCGTAGCGGTGGCCGGTCCGATCCCGTAGCCGCAGCGAAGCTTCCATTATCCGAACAGCAGGTTCGAAGTCCCCCATCCTCGACCTGACCATGCCGATGTGCCCCAGAGCATTGAGCAATTGAAATTGGTCTGATGCGGATCTCGCCAGGAACAGGTGCAGTCGATGAAGTTGCAACGCCTCCTGGTACCTACCGATTGCTGCCAGCGCGATGCCGTGATTCGGTAGCACGAGATCGATCCAGGCATGGCGGCCCAGCAACACCTCCCGTCGTAGATACGCGCCCAATTGCGCCGCCGCCTCGAGTTGCCCGGTCAACCAGTAGACGACCGTAAGATTGGCACGGAAGCGAGCCGCGTTACGCGTGTCGCCCAACTCCTCGTAGATCTCAACCGCTGATTCCACCAGTTTGGTCGCTGCGGGATAGTCACCGGTTCGCACGTAGGCGGAGGCGAGGTAGTTCTGCATCTGGGCGGTTGCCTCTTGATCGCCCAGACGCTGGGCGGAGCGCAAGCCACACCGGTGGGTCGACAGCATGTCATCGAAGTACGTTCTTATGTAGAAGAAGCGCCAAAGCGAGCGCGCCAGCCGCCAGGAGAACTCGTCGCTACCCGTTTCCGTGGCGTACGCGACGAGAGCGGTAAGGGTAGTCCGTTCGCGTTCCAGCCACTCTACGTCCGGGCTGATCGCCGCGACCAGATCCGGGCGGGAAGGTGGTTCGGCGGCCAGTTCGCTCCCCCTCAGGCGCGGCTCCAGCTCCGCCGCCACGGACAGCGCGGCGTGAAGACACAGCTCGAGAAGCCGGTCCGTCGCCTCCCGTAGAACCCGCGGGGGGTCGATGCGCCGCGAGAGCCCGCTGGCGTACTCGCGAACCAGGTCGTGCAACCGATAGCGCCCGTTTGCCTTCTCCTCGAGCAGATGGCGATCCACCAAGTCGTCAAGAACCCGCTCGGTCTCGGGAAGCGGGAGATCGGCCAACGCCGCCGCCATCGGTGAACTCAGATCGTCGCCGGGATGGAGCGCGAGAAGCCGGAACACCTGCCGGCTTCGCTCATCGAGCGGTTCGTAGGAGGTGGAGAACGCGTCGACCAACGTCCGGTCACCTACTGCGATCTGGCCTAGCCGACCGCGTTCATCGGCGAGTCGGGCCGCCAGATCCGCAACCAGCCAACTCGGGCGGTGCGCCAACCGTGCTCCGGCAAGCCGTATGGCCAGGGGAAGACAGCCGCAGCGGCGTACCACCTCGTCTGCCGCCTCCGCCTCCGCTCGCACCCGGTCTGCACCAGCAGTGGAGGCAAGCAGGGTGACGGCCTCGGCAGGGGTCAGGACTTCCAGGGACTCCGGAACTCCAAGTTCGGTTGCGAGCAGCCTCGACCGTGTGGTGATCAGCACCACGGTTCCCACGCCTTCAGGCAACAGCGGGAGCACCTGCTCAACGCTCGCCGCGTTGTCCAAGACCAGCACCGTCCTGCGTTGTGCCAACTCACGGCGCCAGAGATCGGCTCGATCCTCGAAGTCGGTCGGCACCCGCCCTGGAGGCACGCCCAACTGCCGAAGCAGGGTCAACAGCACCGCCTGCGGTTCCAGAGCAGCAGTTTCTCCATGCCCTCGCAGGTCGACGAACAACTGGCCGTCCGGATGCTGCGTTCCCAACATCTCGGCCAACCGGACTGCGAGAGTCGTCTTGCCGCAGCCTGCCATCCCGTCGATCACCTGGATGACGGCCGCCTGCTCAGAACGCCTCCTGATTTCGCGCAGCAGCCGGTCCAGCACGTCCTGTCGGCCGACGAAATCGGTTGTCGGCCGAGGAAGCCAACTTACGGAAGGTGCCACCCGAGGGCTGCTGGACGCCGACCGGTCACGCGAGTCCGGCAGTCGTCGACCGGTCTCAAGTGCCTTTCGATGCAGCTCGTCCAGCCGTGAACCCGGCCGCACGCCCAATTCTTCATCCAGCGCCGCACGAGTGGACCGGTAGACGGCGGCCGCTCCGGCCGAGTCCCCACTGGCAAGCAGAGCTTCCATGAGAACCGCCTGAAGCCCTTCCCGGGTGGGTTGACGGGCGGCATGAGGTCGAAGAAGCCGGATGGCATCCTCCGGTTGCCCGGAGCTCAGGTGGAAGCCGGCCAGGAGCACCAGCGCAGCCTCGTGTTCCCGCTCGGCCAGTTCGCGGCGGGCGGACAACACCGGCCCCAGCGGCAGCCCGGGAAGAAGTAAACCCGACCAGTTGTCGACGGCATCGGTGAGCACACGGATTGCGGCGCTTGCGTGGCCTGCGTCGGCCAAGGCACGCCCATGGGCGATCTGACGCTCGACCCGGGCCAGGTCGACGGCGTCCGGACTGATCAACAGTTGGTATCCGCCCGGTCGGCGAACGACCATCGCTTCTCCGTCGGCATGCACGAACGTCCGTCTGAGGTTGGCCGCATATGTGCGCACGTTAGGTAAGGCGGACCGGGGAGGCGAGTCCGGCCACAGCTCGTCCACCAGCTTGTCGAGGGTGACGAGCCGACCCGCATGTACGGCGAGCATCCCCAGGACAAGCTGCTGCTTCGGGGTACCGAGGTGCACCGAGCCGCCCTCGTAGTACGCCGCCAGGCCACCGAGGACCCGAATCTTCACGCCGTCCGACTCCGGATTTCGCGAACTCAATTACGCTGGTTGAAATCCTAGCCTTCACTGCGGGCCGTCGCTGACCGGCTACCCGAGGAGCGGGGACGCTACCGATGCGGCCATTGAGGCATGAAAGCTGCGCCGCCCGACGGTTGTATTCCCTCCAAAGGGTCGCCCAGGCTGACAGGATCACGCGAGGTGCGGCCGACCCTGGTTGCAATCCGCAACCGGGCAAGCACCGGCAGGCTGCTTATGACTTCGCTCTGCATCACCGTGATGGACAGAACGTCATTAATCAGCACAGACTTAGCTGATATTGCGCATAGCGACATTTATGTCTTCTAACCAGGAGCTTTCCTCTCCTAAGCTTCTTTCGAGGTTTTACCCCGCCGTAAACGCTTCGAAAGAGCAGGAAAGGAGTTCGGCGATGCGCGGTAGCGAGTGGCACTGAAAATGCGGCACTTCTCGCCGAGAAACTCCTCGCGGTAAGCTCTTGGTCACGTCGCTGGCAACCCACCAGCACGTGCGTCAGCCTCTCAGCCCTGGGAGCTGCATGAGTCGCACCGCCGGACGACGCGATGCTGGGACCGATCGACGTCTGCTGACGCTCGTCGGTCTCATCGTCGTTCTCGCGTCAGGCGTGGTGGTCGGTGCCATCGCCTCCCTGCCGCGAACTCTTCCCGATTCGGTCCGGGATATCGGGACCTTCGCCACGCTCATCTTCATGATCACGCTGGGCGGTGTCGTCAAAGCGTCGATCCGGGTCCGCTCCACCACGCACTCCATCGCCTGGGTGGAAACAGCTGTGGTGATCGGTGTAGCGATCGCACCGGCCTCCTGGGTCGTCGCCAGCACCGTGCTGGGTGTCGCCGCGTCCTCGATCATCCTGCGTCTGCCGGCAATCAAGTCGGCCTTCGGAATCGGGAAGAACGTGCTGATCGCAGGCGGCACGGTGGCCGTTACATCGGTCCTCGACTGGCCGGGTGAGTCGCCGTCGATAGGTGGCCTCATAGGCACCCTGGCCATCGTCTACCTAGTAGCGGCACTACTCGATGATCTCCTGGCCATGCCGGTCATCGCGCTCGCGTCCGGGACACCCATCGTCCGCCAGTTCCGCACCGACCTCGACCTGCGGGTCGCCGGCTTCGCGGTCCGATTCCTCGTCGCCGCGTGCACAGTACTCATCCTGCGGGCAGACCCCCGATTGCTGCTCGCCGTGCCACCGCTCGTCCTCAGCCTGCACCTGGCCTACTCCGCCCGGATCCGCACCCGCACCGAGCAGCAGGCGTGGCAGCGCCTGGCCCGCACCACCGACGCCCTCAACGTGGTCGACCTCGACCAGGTACTCACCACCGCGGTCACCGAGGCCAGCGAACTCTTCTCCGCCGACGAGGTCGAGATCGAGCTGCGCGACGGCGGACGCACCGTCCGGGGCAACGGCACGGACATCGCGTACGACGGAACGGCCCCCCAGCCCAGCGCCGTCGACGGTCAGGTCATGCCGGTCCCGCTGGAGGGCCACGACCGCACCGACGACGTCGGCGTGCTGCGGCTGCGGTTCGCCGGCCCGGTCGAACTCTCCGAACGCGAGCAGTACACCCTGCGCACCTTCGCCTCCGCCCTCTGCACCGCGGTCCGCAACGCCCAGGCGTACGCCGAGCTCGCCCGCATCGCCGAGGACCACGCCTACGCCGCCACCCACGACGCCCTCACCGGCCTGTCCAACCGGCGGCACCTGCTCGACGAGGGCAGCGCCCAGCTCACCACCCGGCACGCCGACGGCGTCACCGCCCTGGTGCTGATCGACCTCAACCACTTCAAGGAGGTCAACGACACCCTCGGGCACGGCGCCGGTGACCAGGTGCTGATCCAGGTCGCCGAACGGCTGCGCGGCGCGGCCCGCCCCGACGACCTGGTCGCCCGGCTCGGCGGCGACGAGTTCGCCGTACTCCTGCGCGGCCTGCCCGCCCCGGCCGTCGCCGCCCACCGCGCCGAGGCCCTGCTCGCCGCGCTGCACGACCCGCTCGACCTCGACGGCATGCGGATCAGCGTGGAGGCCAGCGGCGGCATCGCCGTCGCCCCCGCCACCGGCGGCATGGCGGAACTGCTGCGCCGCGCCGACGTGGCCATGTACCAGGCCAAACGCGCCGGTCAGCGGGTCGCCACCTACGCGCCGGCCCGCGACACCGCCGACCTGAGCCGGCTCACCCTCGGCGGCGAACTGCCCCGCGCTGTCGCCGACCACGAGTTCACGGTCAACTTCCAGCCCATCGTCGACCTGGCCGGAGGCGAGGTGATCGGCGCCGAAGCCCTGGCCCGCTGGCACCACCCCACCCACGGGCTCATCGACCCGCTGCGCTTCCTCGAAGCGGTGGAACGCTCCGGGCTGCTCCCCGCGTTCGCCGAGGCGATCCTCGACCAGGCGCTCATCGCCGCCGGCTCCTGGCGCGACGCCGGCTTCGACCTGCCCGTCTCGGTGAACGTGTCCCCGCGCAGCCTGCTCGACGCCCGCTTCCCCGGCGCCGTGCTGGCCCGGCTGCGCGCCCACGACCTCCCGCCGGACCGGCTCGTGCTGGAACTGACCGAGACGCTCACGCTCAGCCAGCTCGACGTGGTCGACCGCGTACTCAGCCGCCTGCGTGACTCCGGCGTCCGGCTGGCACTCGACGACTTCGGCACCGGATACTCGTCGCTCTCCCTGCTCTCCCGCATCCCCGTACACGAATTGAAGATCGACCGCAGCTTCGTCGGCGCCATGGAGACCGCGCCCGAAGCCGCCGCCGTGATCCGCTCCACCCTCGACCTCGGCCGCAGCCTCGACCTCACGGTCGTCGCCGAGGGCGTCGAGAGCGAACCGCAACGCCGCGCGCTCTGGGAACTCGGATGCGCCGCCGGGCAGGGCCACCTGTTCGCCCGGCCACTGCCCGCCGCCGCGCTGCTCGCCGCCCTCCAGCGCGGCCACGGCGGCCGGACCGGCGCGCTCGCACCCGCGCTGCACGACGCCGGCGCTGTCATCCGCCTCCCCGGCCGCCGCACCGGCCGCACCCGCCCGTCACCCCCCGCCGCCACCGACGCCCGGCAACCCTGACCCGGCCGGGCCACCCCGCCGGTCTGCCACACTGGCCCGCGTGACCGCCCACGCCGACCCGGCAACCCCCGTCTCCCGCCGCTGGTCGGCACTCGACACCGCCGCCGGCGGCCTCGCCCTCGACCTGGGCCTCTACGCCGCCGCCACCGTCTTCGCCGCGATCACCGCCGCCACCTCCACGCTCCCGCCGCACCGCGCCTGGGGCACCGTCGCCACCATCGGGTACGCGCTCGCCACGCTCGCCGCGACCACCCAACTGCTCGCCCGCCGCCGCAACCCCGGCACACCCCTGGCCGGCCTGCCCGCACGGTGGACCGTCGCCGCTCTCACCTGGGCCGCCACCGCGCTGCTGCCGATCGTCACGCAGAGCATCGAACGCGCCGGCGGACGCACCGACCGCGCCCAGGAGGAGGTGATCGTGGTCGAACACGCCGGCGCCCGCCTCGCCGAGCACGGCACCCCCTACCTCGGACCCGACGCCATCGCCGCCCTGCCCCCCGGCGAGCAACTCCTCGGCTACACCCCCTACCAGCCCGGGATGGCGCTGTTCGGGCTGCCCCGAGCCGCCGTCGACGCCTGGTGGACCGACTCCCGCGTCTGGTTCGCCGTCGTCACCGCGCTCACCCTCGTCGCGCTCGTCGCCACGCTGCGCGCAAGGCGCGGCCCGGCCGCACCCCGCCGCGACGCCGCCGTGCTGCGCGCCGTCCAGGCCGCCACCGTCCTGCCCGTCTGCGCGCTCACCCTGGCCACCGGCGGCGACGACCTCCCCGTACTCGCGCTCTGCCTTCTCGCCCTCGCGCTCGCCGCCGCCGGACGACCCGGCCGGGCCGGCCTCGCGGTCGGCGCCGCCGGCGCCCTGAAACTCTTCGCCTGGCCGGTCGCCGTCGTGCTGATCTTCTGGGCCGCCACCCGCCGCGCCGCGACCCGCACCGCCCTCGGCGCCATCGGCCTGCCCGTCCTCGCGCTGGTCCCGGTACTGCTCGTCGACCGCGACGCCCTCGTCGAGAACGTGCTGCGCTTCCCGCTCGGCCACGGCCTCGTCACCAGCCCCGCCCAGTCACCGTTCCCCGGGCACCTCATCGCCGAGACACTCCCGGCCGGCCGCGCCGTCACCGCCGTGCTGCTCGTCGCCGCCGGACTGGCCATCGCCGTCCGGCTGCTGCGCCGCCCGCCCCGCACCGCCGCCACCACGGCCCTCATCTGCGGGTACGGGCTGCTCGCCGCGATCCTGCTGATGCCCTCCACCCGCTTCGGGTACCTGCTCTATCCGGCCGCGCTGCTCGTCCTCGCCCCGGCGCTCACCCGACCGGACGACCCGGCGGCATTCCCGGCAACCGCCCCGCGCGAACCGGCCGGAAGGCGTACACCTGAGGGATGACCACCTACCGCGACCGGGCCGAGGCGGGACGCGAACTCGCCGAACGCCTCACCGACCTCGCCGGTCGGCCCGACGTCATCGTGCTCGGCCTGGTCCGCGGCGGCGTACCCGTCGCCCAGGTGGTCGCCGACCGGCTCGGCGCGCCACTGGACGTGCTCGTCGTCCGCAAGCTCGGCGTGCCCTGGGCACCAGAGGTCGCCTACGGCGCACTCGGCCCCGGCGGCGTCCAGGTCCTCAACGAGATGGTCGCCGGCCGGATCAGCGAGAACGACCGCGCCCAGGTCCGCCGCCGCGAACAGGCCGAACTGGAACGCCGCGAACAGCGCTACCGCAGCGGCCGCCCACCGCTCGACCTCACCGGGCGCACCGCCGTCATCGTGGACGACGGACTCGCCACCGGCGCCACCGCCCGCGCCGCCGTCCAGGTCGCCCGCCACCTCGGCGCCGCCCGCGTCCTGGTCGCCGTCCCGGTCGGCTCCGAGCAGGCGTACGACATGCTCGCCGCCGACGCCGACACGGTCGTGACCTGCCAACTCCCGCACGACTTCGCCGCCGTCGGCGCGTACTACGAGGACTTCCACGAGGTCTCCGACGACGAGGTCACGCAGGCGCTGACCGCCACTGCGTGAAAACACCCGGTACCGTCGTTGTCATGCAGATGACCTGTCCCAAGTGCCGCGGAGAAATGCGCCAGTACGAGCGCAGCGGAGTAGTCATCGACCAGTGCGGCGAATGCCGGGGCATCTTCCTCGACCGCGGCGAGCTGGAAAAGCTGTTCGATGCCGAGGCCAACTGGAACCAGCAGCACGGCGGCACCCGGCAGGCCGCGCCCTCCGGAGCCGGCTACCCACCGCCCCCGCCGCCCCCGCCCGCCGCCGCGCCGCACCAGCCCGGCTACGGCGCCGTCCCCCCGCCCCCTCCTCCGCCGCCGCCCGGCCACGGCTACGCGCAGCCCGCGTACGGCCACGGTCAGCAGCAGCACTACGGCTACCACGGCCACTACCGGCGCAAGAAGAAGCACGGCTTCCTCGGCGAACTGTTCGACTGACCGCCGGCCACGCGCACGCCGGGCCGGTGCACCGCATCGACCCGGCGCGCTCGTCGGCGTGCCGTGCCCGCCACACCGTGGCAGGCTGCTCGCCATGAGCCCGATCCGGCAGCACGAGGCGCTGGCCCAGGCGTACGACGGCATCACCGCCGTGGTCACCCCGCTCGACGACGCCGGTCTGCAACGGCCCACCCGGTGCCGCGGCTGGCTCGTCGCCGACCTGCTCCACCACGTGCTCTGCGACGCTCAGCGCGCGCTCGTCGCCCTGGCCAGCCCCGCACCGGGACCGGCCGACGTGGACGACGTCAGCTACTGGCGTGCGTTCGCCCCCGGCGACGACGACGCGGGCGCACGGCACGCCTGGTGGGCCCGCCGCTCCGCCACCGCCTTCGACCGGCCCACCGGCGTGGTCCGCCTCTGGGCCGACACCGCACCCGCCGCCGTCCGCGCGGCCGCCGCAGCCGACCCCGACGGGTACGTGACCACGCAGGGCCACGTGCTGCGCGTACCCCATCTGCTCGCCACCCTGACCACCGAGGCGGTCATCCACCACCTGGACCTGGTGGTGGATCTGCCGGACGCGCCGCGGCCGGCGGCCGACCCGACGCGGGTCGCGGTGACCACGATGGACGGCCTGGTCAGCGACGACGCGGTACGGCCGGCCGGCTGGGACGACCACGACTACCTGCTGAAGGCCGCCGGGCGGGTGCCGCTCACCGACCGGGACCGGCTGGAGCTGGGCGAGGCCGCCGGCTGGTTCCCGCTGCTCGGCTGACGCCGCTCAGACGATCGCCATGTCGACGAAGCGCGACAGGTGCAACTGGGCCGCCACCGTCACCGTGTCAGTGGGACCATTTCTGTGCTTTGCGACAATAAAGTCCGCTTCGCCCGCTCGCGGCGATTCCTTGTCGTAGTAGTCGTCGCGGTGCAAGAGGATAACAACGTCGGCATCTTGCTCGATCGAGTTGTGCGCGGCGATCCCGTTGGCGATGAAGTTGTGTGTGCCGAGCACCGTGGCGTCGTAAACGTCCTTCTCGCCGACTGACTCGATCGAGACGATCTCGTCCCAGAAGATGTCGTTCGTGGCGTGCAGGTCGAGATCCGCAGAGTCCAGCACCGCGGCCACCTTGGCGAGACGGGACCGGCTGGGTGCACGCTTCCACATCGCGCTGCCGGAGAACTGGGTTCCGACGGCCGCCGCGAACTCCCGGTGGCTCATTTTGCGCTCCGCCAGGACCTCCCGAACCCGTGACCACACCTCCCTGGGAACGGTGTCCACGTTCGGGTTACTGATGACGGATTCGAGAATCACCAGCAGCGCCGCGCAGCTGTTGGCGCGCTCACCGTGCACACCGATTTCCCGAAGGAAGCGGAGCTGGTCGTCTCGGCCGGAGATGTCCAGGGTGTACTGCGGCCGGTGTCCAGCGACCGGTACCTGCCGCAGTCGAGCCGAGATTCCGTAGCGAAGCAGCAGGCGTGAGATGTCCTCCAGCATGCGCCGCGACGTGGAGGAGAAGTAGACCCGTCCGCCTCGGCCGGACTTGTTGACGGTCACGGACCCGTCGGTGGCCCAGAGGTGCCGAAGGAAGAGGGTGATCTGCTCCTTGGGCAGACCGAACACCGCTTGAGGTACGAACTTCTCGTGGGACCGCAGCCCGAACAGCCCCAACCCGTCCAGCCACTCGGCGATCGGATTCCGCCGCCCGCGAGCGAGCCGGAATGGTGCCGGTAGCCGGAGCGTGGTCACTCGGGCAGCCGGGTAGTCGTCTCGCACAGCCGTGATCCCGAAGTGCGTCGCGGCCTCAGTCACGGCCGCCAGGTTGGCCTCGTCACAACTGGCGTAGCGGATCGGCTGCCGGCGGACGAACGAGCCATCCCCGAGGAGGTGTGCCAGCATGACCACCGCCGACTCGGCCCACGGCTGGATGTTCAGCGGCGGCGGAATGTGCCGAGGCGCGGCGAGCCGCGTTCCAACCGTGAGTTCCTCCAGTGGCACCCACCCGCCGAACGTGAGGAAAGGATGGTTGGCAGTCGCTTCCACCTGTTTCCCGGAGGCGAGGGTCATCCGGAACACCTCGCGCGTCCCACTGGGAAACGCGTGGGTGAGCGTTCGGGGGGTGTAGCGGAGACCTTCATCGAGGGCCCAAACAGGAACGTCCCTGACGTTCCCGGCAAGGAGCGCCCCGAGAGTGATCTCCGAGTTGTCATCGGCTCGTACGAGCCTGGTGTCGGCCGTCAGGCAGCCCGATTCACGCAGGTCGGACAACTGCGGACGCTTGTCGGTGCGCTGCTCGGGGCCACGGTTCAGCTGACTCACCGCGATCACCGGGCATTCGACCTCCTTGGCCAGCAGCTTCAGGCCACGGGACAGGTCCGCGACCTCCTGCTGCCGGCTCTCCGTGCGCTTCGGCGAGGTCATAAGTTGGAGATAGTCGACAACGATCAGCTTCAAGTCGTGCTTCTGCTTGAGCCGCCGCGCCTTCGCCCGGATCTCCATCAGGTTCATGCTCGGCGTGTCGTCGACGAAGAGCGGCGCCTCGCTGATCTCACCCATGCAGCGGGCCAGCTTGGTCCAGTCGTCGTCGGAGAGCTGCCCGCTCCGCAGGACGTGCAGAGGTACACGTGCCTCGGCCGAGAGGAGTCGCATGACGATCTCGACCTTGCTCATTTCCAGCGAGAAGATCGCCGCCGCCTGGTTGGCGCGAATAGCCGCGTTTCGGGCGAAGTCCATGCTCGCCGTGCTGTTGTGCGTCGGAATCATCGAGCGGCCCGCCAGATACAGATGGTCGGGATTGTCGACTGTCACGCAGCGCACCGGGACGCTCGGCACCCGGCGGACGTCCACGACGAACCGCGAGTGGGAGCGGACGTCCGAGGACGACCGGCGCCGGACCGCATGGGCGGTCCGCTTCCGCTGCAGCCGGAAGACCGTGTCCGGGGTGGAGAAGTTCAGCGTGTACGCGATCGAAGATTCCTCGGTGCGGCCGCGCACCCTGCGCTCGGTCATGGTGCACCGATAGCCCAGGCTGACGACGAGTTCCCGTACTCCGTCGATCAAGCGTCGCGAGGTGGACGTGTACTGAAGGTTCCCGGTCGGCGCCACGGTGCCGTCGGTGTCCATGAGCCCGGCGAGCAACGCCCGGCGCTGAGGTTCGGAGGCGCGTAGGTAGTCCTGCGGAATGTGCTTGTCGTAGGCCACCCCGACTCGGCGGAGCAGGGCCAGGAAGGAGCCGTTCCGCTCGTGGCACTCGGCGCAGCGGCGGGTTCCGGGGTTCTCCCGCAGGGCACGGGTGGAGCCGCCGCAGTCGACGCAGGTGCGGTCCACCGTCCTGGCCGGCGTGGGCAGATGCACGCTGTAGACCATGGGCCCGCTCGGGCGTACCAGGAAGCCGTCCTGGGCCACGAGGTCGACCATCTCGGCGTCCGCGGTGGTGAAGCGGCTGGCCCCGGTGTGCCCGTCGCCGAGCCACACCCCAAGGGTGTACGGCGGGACGGTCAGGTCACGTTCCGGAAGTCGGAGCGGTGCGCAGTTGCGCACGGCGTGGTTGAGACGGCGGTCGGCCGTCTCGGTGCGCAGCGTGGCCGCGATCTGCGCCGTCGTGACGATTCCGTCGTGTTCGGCGCGGCTGCCGGCGTTGACCTGTCGTTCCGCTCGGGCGCGGAGGCCGGAGATCAACGCGCCCACCGGGTAGCCCGGCGTCGTCCAGTTGTGCGTCTTGCCTTTCCGGGTCACCGGGCGGGCAACCCGGCCGTTGGAACCCACCTTCTGCGCCACCGTGTGAAGCACGTTGCGGAATTCCGGGCCGACCTGTTCCAGGGTTTCCGCGAGAGAGACCAGGCGATGCGGTTCGGCGGATGCGGCCACCTCGGCCGCCCGTACCTTCGCCAACGCCGGCTCGGGCCAGTGGCGTCGCCGGAGTGGCTCGGGCTGGCGGCGGCTGGCCCGGGTCGTGGTCTTCCACAGGTGCTCGGCGTCCGCCACGATGACCGAGCCGTCGGAGAACTCGACCTCGTAGCAGGGGCGGTCGTACATCACGTCGAAGACGTTGGTGATCGCCGTCGGGGTGCCGTCCGCGGCGAGGAGCTGCTCGCCGACGCGCACCTCACCCATGGTGGTCCAGCCCTGTGGGGTGGGCAGCGGGGTGTCGAGTGCGAGCGCCTTACCGAGACCAGGCCGCCCGGCCACGATGATGAGCTGGCCGGCGTGCAGGCCGTTGAGCAGGCGGTCGAGGTCGGTGAATCCGGTCGGCACACCGGTCATCACCCCGCCCTGGGCGCCGACCGCCTCGATCTCGTCGAGCGTCGGCTGGAGCATGTCGGCCAGGACGGCGAAGTCCTCGCTGACGCGCTTCTCGGTGATCTCGTAGACGGCCTGCTGGGCGAGGTCGACGATGTCGTCGACGTCGCGGCTGCCGCTCGGGCCGGTGCCGTAGCCGAGCTGCACGATCCGGGTGCCGGCCTCGACCAGCCGGCGGAGCACTGCTCGTTCGCCGACGATGCGGGCGTAGTAGGCGGCGTTCGCGGCGGTGGGCACGCTGGCGATCAGCGTGTGCAGGTAGGGGGCGCCGCCGATCCGGGCGAGGTCGCCGGAGTCGGCGAGCGCGGCCGCCACGGTGATCGGGTCGGCGGGTTCCCCGCGCCCGTAGATGTCCAGGATCGCGTCGAAGATGGTGGCGTGGACCGGGCGGTAGAAGTCGCCTGTCTTCAGGATCTCCACGACGTCCGCGATGGCGTCCTTGGAGAGCAGCATGCCGCCGAGTACGCACTGCTCGGCGGCGACGTCCTGGGGTGGTGTCTTCTCGAACGGCGCATCGCGCGGCGGCGGCTCGGGCGGTTGCCCCCCGGTCCGGTCCGCACGCGTCTCGTCGGTGACCGACACGGGTTCCCCCCTCGCTGCGTCGGATCGAGTCCAGCTGTATCGCTGGGGTATGACAACTCTCCGCCGACCCTCCGGTCGATCGGGGGTCATCGCCCGGCGGTCGGGGGACCACGATACGGAACCCGAGGTCAACCGCTCAACAAGGCCGGTGGATGAGCCTCGGGACAACCTGTGGACGCATGGGGACAGGCATGTGCGCAGGGTGTGCACAGGGGTGTGGAAAAGTGATGGGGAATTCCGGGCTTATCGCCTCTGAGCTGGGCTTTTCCTATCCCCACCCTGTGGACGGAAGATTTCCGGCCGAGCTTTGTCGTCGTTCGTCCCGTACTATCGCTGCGAACGGCGACACCTGGGACAGCGGGTTTATTTTCGGGTTGAGAGAGGTCACGCTCCGGCCGTGAGACACCGGGACTGGGGAAGCGGGGAGGACAGCCCGCGCGAGCGACGGCCGAGCGGTTCCTGGGACGAGCCCGCCGGACCGCGCCGGGTCGGCTCGTACGCACCGGAGGGCTACCGCACGGCGAGCCGGCGGCGGGCGATCGAGCGTGGCCAGGACGAGCCGGTGGAGACGTACCTTCCCCGTTGGGTGCTGGAGTCCGGGGTGAGTCGCGCGGACGGCGGCGGGCGGCATGCCGCGCCGGACGACGACGAGGTGGAGACGCCGTCCTCGGGCGGTGGTTGGCGGGCGGACGCCGGCCCGCGTCGCGATCTGCGCGCGATCGGTGCGGGTCCGTTGTCGGACCACACCGCCGAGTGGACGATGGACGCCCCGCAGGAGCGGGGGTACGTGGGCAACCGGCGGGCGGACGAGGACGACGAGCCGGTGTCGGGGCCGGCGCCCCGGAGTCGTCCGCGTCGGGCGGCGACGCGCCGGCCGCAGGTGACCTGGTCCGGGCTGCCGGAGTCGGCGGGTGCGAGCGAGGAGCCGGCGGGATCGGACGGTGAACGGCCGGCGGGTCGGCGTCGCCGGTCGGCGTCGGGTTCCTCCTGGCCGCCGGCGGCGGAGTCGGACTCCACGTGGTCGCGGCCGGCGGTCCCGGACGGCGCGTGGTCCCGCTCGGGGACGGATGCCGAGTGGCCGGCGGCGTCGGATGCGGGCCGGTCGGCGTCGAACGCCACGGAGTCGGACCCGACCTGGGGACAGACGGCGGCGAGGGCGGCGGCGTCGGGGTCGGCGCGGCCGCAACCGGCGGCGGATCCGTGGCAGCGCCGCCGGAGCGCCGAGCGTGAGCCGGTGGAGCCGCCCGCTGTCGATCCGTGGGACGCGTCGGGGGTGCACGCCTGGGACCGGCCGGTGCCCGCGACCCGCTGGGAGCGGGCGGAGAGCCGGTGGGACCGTACGGAGCACACGGGTGAGTGGGACCGGTTCACCGACACCGGTTTCCTGGAGCCGGTGCGGGACACCGACGACCGGTACGCGGAGGCCGATCCGTGGGACCGTTCGGCGCCGTCGGTGCGGGAGGGCTGGGCGTCGCCGGACCGGGCCGAGGCGTTCTGGTCGGGTACCCGGCTCTCCGGTGACGATCCGCGGTGGATGGAGACGCCGTCGACGGCTCCCCGCTCGCCCGCGGTGGCGTACTCGGCGCCGCGTCCGCGTACCGTGCCTCGCCGTCGCCCGGTGGAGCCGGCGGCGTCGACGTTGCGGCGGCGGGTGGAGACGATCGGCGGCGGTTCGTGGGGCCGGCGGCTGGAGGACGACCTGCTGGACCCGGATCCGGGTGGTCCGTTGCGGCCGCTGGTCTACACGGCGGCCTGCTATCTGGTTCCGGCGGTGCTGCTCGTGATCGGTCTGCTGTTCCTGAGCGGCCAGCCTCCGGCGGGGTGCGTCACGGACATCACCGGCGGTGGTTGTGACTCGCCGCGTGCGCACGCGCTGGAGTCGCTGTTGTCGGCGGCGCCACGGTTCGGGCTGGCGATGGTGAGCAGTCTGGTGGTGGCGGTGGTGCTGCGGCAGGTCGGGACGACGTGGCGGTCGGCGACCGTGGCGCTGGCGGCCGCGGTGGTGGGTGGTGGCCTGTCCACGGTGGTGATCAGCGCGGTGACCGGCACGCCGCTCGGTTGAGCGGCGAGGATGCGGAAAGGCCCGCACCGGCGACCGGTGCGGGCCTTTCGCGTCGTGCTTCGGGTGTCAGCCCTTGACCACGTTCAGGTCGAACTTGGCGGTCACCTCGGGGTGCAGCCGGATGCTGACCGGGTAGGAGCCGAGTGCCTTGATGTGGCCGGGCAGCTCCAGCCGGCGGCGGTCCAGGGTCGGGCCGCCGGCGGCCTTGACGGCGTCGACGATCTCGGCCGGGGTGACCGAGCCGAAGAGCCGCCCGCCGTCGCCGGCGCGGGCCTTCAGGTTGACCTTCAGACCCTCGATCTGGGCCTTGACCTCGGTGGCGTGGCCGAGGTCGCGGATCTCGCGGGCCGAGCGGGCCCGCTTGATGACCGTGACCTGCTTCTCCGCGCCCTTGGTCCAGGCGATCGCGAAGCCCTGCGGCAGCAGGTAGTTACGGCCGAAGCCGTCCTTCACCTCGACGATGTCGCCCGGAGAGCCGAGGCCGGACACCTCCTGGGTCAGGATGATCTTCATGTCCGTGCCTCCTCTCAGCGGGTCGTGGCCGTGTACGGCAGGAGCGCCATCTCGCGGGCGTTCTTGACCGCACGGGCGATCTGCCGCTGCTGCTGCGAGGTCACGCCGGTCACCCGTCGAGCGCGGATCTTGCCGCGGTCGGAGATGAACTTGCGCAGCAGCGCGGTGTCCTTGTAATCGATGTAGGTGATCCCGTCCTTGTCGAGCGGGTTCACCTTCTTCTTCGGCTTGCGAAGTGCCGCAGCCTTGGCCATTGCTCGTGCTCCTGGTTTGCGATCGCGGGCGCTCGGCGCCATTAGAACGGAGGCTCCTCGTCGAAGTTTCCGCCCGAACCACCGCGGGAGGGGGCGGGGGCAGCAGAGGCCCAGGGGTCGTCGAAGTTGCCTCCGCCGCCGCCCTGGCCGCCACCACCACCGAAGCCGCCGCCACCGCCACCGGAGCGGGACATCTTCTGCACCTTCGCCGTGGCGTAGCGCAGCGACGGGCCGATCTCGTCGACCTCCAGCTCGATGACGGTGCGCTTCTCACCCTCACGGGTCTCGTACGACCGCTGGCGCAGTCGGCCGGACACGATCACGCGAGCGCCGCGCTGCAGCGACTCGGCGACGTTCTCGGCGGCCTGGCGCCAGACCGTGCACGAGAGGAACAGCGGCTCGCCGTCCTTCCACTCGCCGGAGGCCTTGTCCATGAAGCGGGGCGTCGAAGCGACCCGGAACTTGGCGACCGCCGCGCCGGAGGGGGTGAATCGCAACTCGGGGTCATCGGTCAGGTTGCCGATGACCGTGATGGTGGTGTCTCCTGCCATGACCATCTCCTCGCGCACTCATCTTTGTGCCGTTCAGGCTCTCAGAGCCGTACGACAGCGTGGATGAGGCTTGTGATCCGGACGTGCCGGGTCTAGATGCTCAGCGCATCTCCGGTCGGATGACCTTGGTGCGCAGCACCGACTCGTTGAGTCGGAGCTGACGGTCCAGCTCGCCAACGGCCTCCGGCGTCGCCTGGAGGTCGATGACGGCGTAGATGCCCTCGGCCTTCTTGTTGATCTCGTACGCGAGGCGCCGGCGGCCCCACACGTCGGTCTTCTCCACCGAGCCACCCGCGGTCCGGATCACGTTCAGGTACGTGTCGAGCGACGGGGCGACGGTGCGCTCCTCGAGGCTGGGGTCGAGGATCACCATGACTTCGTAATGACGCAAGACGTGCTCACCTCCTGTGGGCTAAGCGGCCACGGTCCTTCCGTGGCAGGAGGTCGTGCGTCGCTGCCGTGGCCGGTGCCGGGGGAACCCGGCCGGACACACGGACAACCGGACCAGGATAGCCGGTCCGGACGATCATGTCCGGGCCGGTGGTCCCGGTGCGGCGACAGGGGCCCACCTCCGGCCACGAGAGCCGGCAGGTGGACCCCTGTACACGGGACCGCGGGGCGTCCCGTCCGCATTCCTTGGGTGGGACCTGGGGAGGAACGACCACACCGATGAGGTTGGATCGAAGGCGCCCCGCGGAGCTTTATCGTGTTGTCACCTGGTCTGACCATACAATGGCTCTCGTCACCACTTGGGGCAAATGGAAGAATTGGTCCTACTGCTGGCCCCCGTACCGGGATGACGAGCGGATCCCGCCCCGTCGTGCCGGGCCGCACGGCGGGGCGCCCCGTTTCCGGGGGTCCACCCTCGCCCGTCCGTGCTGTGGACCACGTGCGGGCGGAGCGTCGACCATCGATCCCACCTCGGACAACGACCGCCGGGCCCGGTGGTGACGCGTTCGACCCGCCGGGCGCCTCGCGCGAGCGCGCCGACCGTCGCAGGCGCGACGTAGGCTGCCCTGCATGCGAATCGGAGCCCACGTCGATCCGACCGACCCGCTGGCCGAGGCGGCCGCCCGGCAGGCCGAGGCGGTCCAGTTCTTCCTGGCCGACCCGCAGGGCTGGAAGGCCCCGAAGCCGCGCGAGGACGCCGCGCGCCTGCGTTCCGCCGACGTCGACCTCTACGTGCACGCGCCGTACGTGATCAACGTGGCCACGCTCAACAACCGGATCCGCATCCCCAGTCGCAAGCTGCTGCTCGCCCACGCCACCGCCGCGGCGGACGTCGGGGCCAAGGGGCTGATCGTGCACGGCGGCCACGTCAACGCCGGCCACGACGTCGCCGTCGGGTTCGACAACTGGCGCAAGACCTTCGCGTACGCGGCGGACTCGGGCGGCTTCCCGCTGCCGGTGCTGATCGAGAACACCGCCGGCGGCGACAACGCCTGTGCCCGGCACCTGGACTCGCTGGCCCGGCTCTGGGACGCGCTCGGCGACCACGAGGTCGGCTTCTGCCTGGACACCTGCCACGCGTACGCGGGCGGCGAGGAACTGCTGGGCCTGGTCGACCGGGTGAAGGCGATCACCGGGCGGATCGACCTGATCCACGCGAACAACTCCAAGGGCGCGTTCAACTCGGGCCAGGACCGGCACGACAACCTCACCGGCGGCACCATCGATCCGGAGCTGCTGGTGGCGGTGATCCGCGCGGCGGGCGCGCCGGTGATCGTGGAGACCCCCGGCGGCGTCGAGGGCCAGGCCGCCGACATCGCGTTCCTGCGCGGGCAGTTGGGCGCGGCGGCGTGACGACCGAGCAGTCCGGCACCACCGGCCGCCGGTCCGGCGCCGAGCCCGGGCCGGACGGCGGCGCGGCCGCGCAGGACCGGCCGGACGAGAAGGAGGCAGCCGACGCGCCCTCGGCCGGCAAGGCCGAGGCGGCCGGCAAGGCGGACGCCGGGCCCAGGGCTGGCAAGGCGGACGCCGAGCCCGGGGCCGGCACCCCGGACGAGGCCGCCGGGAAGAAGGCCGAGGCCCGGGACGAGGCCGCCGGCGAGAAGGCCGAGAGCGGGGACAAGGCCGCAACGGGTACGGCCGGCGACGAGCCCGCCGATCCCTGGTCCGCGTTCGGGCCCGCGCCGGAGCCGGTGCTCGGCCGGGCCCGCCGGGCCGTCCGCGCGGCCGGCCGGTTCCTGGTGCACGAGTGGACGCTCGCCGCCGTCGCCGCGCTGGCCCTGGCCGCGGCGATGACCTGGCCCACGCTGCGCTATCCGCGGCACACGCTGCCGCAGGACTACTGGGATCCGAGCCTGCAGGCGTGGCAGATGGCGTGGTCCGGCCACATCCTGCGGACCGACCCGGCGATGCTGTGGCACGCGAACACGTTCTATCCGGAGAACTGGAGCTTCGCGTTCTCCGACACGCTCCTCGGGTACGCCCCGGCCGGCCTGATCGGGGTCGGCCCGGAGCACGCCGTGCTGCGCTACAACATCATGTTCGTGCTGGCCCACGCGCTCGCCGCGTTCGGCGCGTACGCGCTGGCCCGGCAGCTCGGCGCGGGCCGCATCGGCGGCGCGGTGGCCGGTGCGGGCTTCGCCTACGCGCCGTGGCTGCTGGCCCAGGCGGGGCACCTGCACATCCTCTCCAACGGCGGCATCCCGCTGGCGCTGGCCATGCTGGCCCGGGGTCACGGCTGGTCGCTGCGGTACGGCTACCGGCCGCGCCGCCGGCACGCGGGCTGGGCGTTCGCCGGGTGGCTGGTGGCCGCGTGGCAGCTCAGCCTGGGGTTCGGCATCGGGCTGCCGTTCGCGTACATGCTGGCCGGGACAGGTGTGGTCGCGGTGGTGCTGTGGTTCGTGCGGCGGCGCCGGGTGAGGCGTCCGTTCGGCCGGCGCCTGTTCCTGGCCGACGTGTTCGGCGGGCTCGCCTTCGCCGCGGTGGGTGCGGCGCTGGCGGTGCCGTACTTCAAGGTCGCCGAGCTGCACCCGAACGCGGAGCGGACGCTCGGTGACATCGGGCTCTACTCGCCGCCGGCGAGCGGGTTCTTCACCGCGCCGGCCGAGTCCCGGGTCTGGGGTGGGCTGCACGAGGGCGCCCGCGCCGTGCTGCCCTGGCATCCGGAGATGACGCTGCTGCCGGGCTTCGCGCTCTACGCGCTCGCCGCCGGTGGCCTGTTCTTCTCGGTCTGGCGGGTCCGGCACCGGATCTTCCTGCTGGCCGGGGTGCTCGTGACGATGGCCCTGGCGATGGGCACCCGGTTCTTCGGCGGCCGGTTCACCTACGTGCCGTTGTTCGACTACCTGCCGGGCTGGAGCGGGCTGCGCACGCCGGGCCGGATGATGCTCTGGACCACGCTGCTGCTGGGCCTGCTCGCGGCCGGCGCGGTCACCGCGTTCTGCATGCGGGTACGCGAGCTGGCCGCTGAACGGGTGCCGCCGTGGCCGGGCCCGTGGCTGCGCCTGGCCACGCTGCTGCCGTTGGCGCTGGTGCTCGTGGAGGGGCTGAACGCCACGCCGCAGCCGGTGGTGCCGCGGCAGCCGGCGGCGATGCGGACCGTCGACGGCCCGATGCTGGTGCTGCCGAGCAGCCAGAACCTGGACCAGCCGGTGATGCTCTGGTCCACCGATCGGTTCCAGCCGATGGTCAACGGCGGTAGTGGTTTCACGCCGCGTTCCCAGGCTCGGATCCGCGAGGCGACAGTCAGCTTCCCGGACTACGCGAGCGTCGACTACCTGCGGCAGATCGGCGTGAAGAACGTGGTCGTGTTGCGTGACGAGCTGGACGGCACCCCGTGGGAGGGGTTGCTCGACCGGCCGGTCGACACGCCGGGAGTGACCCGGGAGCAGGCCGGCGACGCGGTCGTGTTCCGGCTGTAGGCCGGCACACGACTGCCTCGGTCACACCGGAACGGGTTCGGCGGGCCGTTCGGCGGCGCGTGCCCGCCATCGCTGATGCCAGGGTGCGTCGGGCGCGCCGTCGAGCACCCCGCCGTCCGGGTCGTCGGCGTAGGTGTGCCGGACGACGTCCAGTTCGGGCCGCAGGATGTCCCGGATGACGAACCCGCAGAGCACCGCCACGGTGATCAGGCGCAGGCTCGACGCCAGCACGAAGACGCCCTCGGGGAAGACGGGCCGGGACATGGCCGTGCCGAGCAGTTCGCCGTAGAACGCGGCGAAGTAGCAGACCTCGGCGACCTGCCAGGCCAGGAACGCGCCCCAGCGCGGCCGGGCGAGCACCGCGAGCGGCAGCAGCCAGAGCACGAACTGCTGGGACCACACCTTGCTGAAGATGAGGAACGCGGCGACTACCAGGAAGGCGAGCTGGGCCAGCCGGGGGCGGCGCGGCGCGAGCAGCGCCAGTCCGGCCACGCCGAGGCAGGCCAGGCCGAAGAGCAGGTACGACAGCCAGTTGAGGGTGGGGATGTTCGCGTTGAGCCACTCGAAGGGCCCGAGTTGGCCGGGTGAGGACGGGCTGATCCGGCCGTCCAGGTAGCGGCCGATGTACCAGAGCGTGCCCCAGTCGATGGGGCGTGTGGTGTTCAGGTCGAAGAAGCGTTCCCAGTTCTCCCGGTAGGGGATCGCCACCGGCAGGTTCACGGCCACGAGCGTCACCAGCGCGGTCGCCGTGGCGACGAGCCCGGCCAGCAGTTTGCCGGCGCGCAACGCGAGGACCAGGATCGGGCCGAGGATGAACAGCGGCCACATCTTGGCCGCGCCGCCCAGTCCGATGAGGACGCCTGCTACTCCGGGCAGCAGCAGCGCGTACCGGTCGGGCCGGGCGCGCGCCCAGGCCAGCAGGCCGAACGCGGCCAGGCCGATGGCGAGCAGATCCCAGTTGACGGTGGCGGTGAGCAACAGCGCCGGGGAGAGCGCGAACAACGCGGCGTCCCAGGGTCGTCGTCGGCGCAGGCTGAGGATCACCGCGACGGTGGCGACCGCGAGCGCGCCGAGTACCAGCGCGTTCAGGTTGTAGAACCACTGGCCCTGGTTGATGGCGGGGTTGTCGGCGCCGAGGGCGTGCACCGGCAGGCCGAGCGCGCCCATGAAGTACCCGGTCAGCACCGGGTACTCCACCGGGTGGTCGGCGTAGGGCACCTTGCCCTCGTTGAGCCCTTCGGCGTAGTAGAGCGCCAGCACGTCGGTGTAGCACATCCGGGTGTACTGGATGTTGTTCTGCCAGGCGCCGTCCTGGCAGGGCGACTTCTGCACCCAGTGCAGGGCCAGCGTCAGGCACACCAGCGCCAGCACGATCCGGCCGGCGGTCCAGAACCGGCTCTCCCGGCCGGCGGGCCGGTCCAGGGCGGCGGCGTGGTCGCCGAGCGGTCCGCCGATCAGACCGGAGGCGCCCCGGACGAACCAGTCCGAGCGGGACGGGTGGTCCACCGTCTCTGCGGATCGTGGCGCCGGCTCGGACGCGCCGGGCTCATCGATGCCTGCGGGCGACTGGGTGCTCATGGAGAGGCATCCTGCCGTACACCGGGGGTCGCCGTCCCGTCGCGCGCGGAGAAATTCCGGTACGCGAAACGCGGCGGCGGCCGGACCCGAGGTCCGGCCGCCGCCGTCAGGTGGTACGCGTCAGTTCTGTCGTGTCGGTGGTGTGCTCGGTAGCAGCCCACCGCCGCCACCGCCGCCACCGGGGCGTCCACCGCCTCCGGGGAGCCCGCCCCCGCCGGGGTTGTTGCCACCCTGGTCGCCGCCACCGGGGGTGCCGCCGCCGGGCGTGCCGCCGGGGCAGAACAGGCCCAGCGGGTCGCAGTTCGGGCCGCCCGGCTGGCCGGGCTCGTTCGTCGTCGGCGGCGCCTCGCCGTTGCCGGTGTCGTCCTCGCCGACGTTCGCCGCGGGCGGGAACTCCTCCTTGTCCTTGCCCTTGAGCGCGTCGTTCATGAAGCGCTGGAAGATGTCACCGGGCATCCGGGCGCCGCTGATGTCCCGGCCGTCCTTGTACTTGATCGCCTTGCGGTCCTTGACGTTGCCGACCCAGACGGCGGTGGCGAGTTGCGGCGTGTAGCCGATCATCCAGGCGTCACCGTTGCGGGTGGTCTTGTCGCCGAGTTCCCAGGTGCCGGTCTTCTCGGCGACCTGCCGGCCACCTTCGAGCCGTTTGTTGATCTGGCCCGGGTACTGCTTCAGCACGGAGGTGACGTCGGCGGCGATGTCCCTGTCGATCCGCTGCTTAGGGTCGAGCTTCTCGCCCCCGAGCGTGTCCCACTTGCCGGTGTCCGGGTTCTGCTTCTCCACCTTGCGAATGAAGTGCGCCTTGTTGTAGACGCCCTGGTTGGCGAAGGTGGCGACGCCGTTGGCGTGGTCGAGCACGGTGATCGGGTACTGGCCGTAGCCGATGACGTGGAAGAACGGCGACGGAGCCAGGTCCTTCGGGTCGGCCTTGGTCAGGTCGTGCGCCTTGGCCGGGCTGGTGTCGGTCTGCCACATGGTGGTGACGCCGGCCTGCTTGGCCATGTCGAGCACCTTGTCCGGGCCGATCTTCTCGGTGATGTAGTAGAACGGCACGTTCAGCGACTTCAGCGTCGACAGTTCGAGCGTGCAGGAGTTTCCGCAGGAGACCTTGTCCGCGCCGGCGTTGCTGACCTTGAACTTGGTGCCCTCCGGCGTGAACCCCTCGCCCTTCCACCGGGACTTGAGCGAGATGCCTTCCTTCAGCGCCGCGGCGAGCGTGTAGATCTTGAAGCTCGAACCCGGCGAGTGACCGCCGCTGACCACGCCGTTGTCGACGTTCTTCCCGGCGTAGTCGGTGCCGGTGCCGTTGTCGCCGCCGTAGTAGGCGAGCACCCGGCCGGTCTTCGGGTCGATGGCCACCACGGCGGCCATCAGGTTCGGCGGCTGGCCGGCGAGTTCGGAGCCCTTCTTGGCCCGCTGGGCCGCGGCGAGCGCCGCCTCCTGCATCTTCTGGTTGATGGTGGTGGTGATCTTGTAGCCACCCCGGCTCAGCGCCTTCGCGCACAGCGGCTTCTTGTCGGTCGCCTCGGCCTCGTTGTCGGTGCAGAGCTTCATCTCGCGCAGTTCCTGCGAGACGTAGTTGACGATGTTGCCGTACGGGGTGTCGATGCCGAAGCCGCCGCCGCTGTTCTTCGACGGCTTCTGGATGTTCTTCGGGTACTCGGTGGGGTGCTGCGGCATGTTCGGCGCGTCGAGCCACTTCTCCGTGATCATGCCGTTGATCACGTAGTTCCACCGGTCCAGCGCGGCGGTCGGGTTGATCGCCGGGTCGTAGCCCTGGTGGGTGGCGCTCGGCTCCGGCTGCTTGATCAGCGCGGCGAGCACCGCGGCCTCGGCCACGGTCAGGCTCTTGACGTCCTTGCCGAAGTAGGTCCGCGCCGCCGCCTGGATGCCGTACGCGCCGCGGCCGAAGTAGATGATGTTCAGGTAGTGCTGCATGATCACGCGCTTGTCGTACGTGTCGTTCAGCTTGGAGGCGAGGATCGCCTCCTTCACCTTGCGGCCGTACGTGTCCTGGTTCAGGTTCTCGAACGCGTTGCGCGCGTACTGCTGGGTGATGGTCGAGGCGCCCTGCTTGTCGCCGCCGGTGAGGTTGTTCCACGCGGCGCGGGCGATGCCCTTGTAGTCCACACCGGAGTGCTTGTAGAAGTTCCGGTCCTCGGCCGCGGCGACCGCGTGCTGGACGTGCTCCGGGATCTGGTCGATGGTGACCAGCTGGCGGTTCTGGTCGCCGATCCGGGCGATGGCCTGCTTGCCGCTCGAGTCGTAGATGGTGGTCGACAGCGGCGGGATGGTGTCCTCCGGGAGCACCACCTTGGTGGAGTACCAGGTGAAGCTCACCACGCCGATACCGACGAGCATGGTGAACACGGCGAAGCCGGCGATCAGCATGTTGATCCGGCGGCGCTTCTTCGCGCGGGCCGGGTCCTCACCGCGGCCACGCCGGCCGGGGCCGGCCGGGCCGCCGGGACCACCGGGGCCGCCGCCGGCGGCGCCGGGCACCCGGGCGCGGCCACCGACCGCCGCCGCGCCGACGCTCGCGCGTGCGCCCACGCTCGCGCGCCCGCCGACGCCGGCCGCGCCGACGCTCGCCGAGCCCACCGAGGCGCGCCCGGCCGGAGCCGCCGGGGAGACCGGCACCGACGCCCGGCCGGCGCCGGCGCGTCCGGAGGCTCCGGGCGCCGGCGAGACGGGCACCGAGGCCCGGCCGCCCGCGCCGGCCCGGCCGACCGAGGCCGAGCCTGCCGCCCCGCGCGGCGCCGGAGCGGCGCCGCCGACCGAGGCCCGGCCGCCCGCGCCGTACGGTGTCGCGGAGGCGCGCGCCGAGGCGCCGCCCTCAGCCGCGCCGGACCAACCGTTCCCGCCCCGGCTCCCTCCGGAACCGGGGTCGCCGTTCGGGCCCGGGATCTGGGCCCGCCCACGCGAAGAACTGGGATCGCCGTAGTTCATTCCTCACACCCTGCCGGTCGCGGTGGGGCGCGGGGGCGCCGCCACCGGGTTGCCGTGAGCTGGAACACGGGACGTTACCCGCCGGCGGTGCCGGCGCGTGCCCGTCAAATCCGATCTATTCGGACTAATCACGCGTAAAGGCTGTCGATCCTGCCGCCCGGGGAATGGGCCGGCAGCGATCGGGACAGCCGCGTTCACCGTTGCGCCTCTCGCCTTCGCCGAGGGGTGGAGCCGTTGGCCGCGACCGACTCGTCCGCGTCCTCCGCCTCGCCCGCGAGACCGTCCCGGCCGAGCAGGAACTGCTCGACGAGATGGTTCCAGTCACAGCCGGGGCAGACCTCCACCACGAACACCTGGAACTCACGCAGCGTCATGGCCAGGACGGGCAACTCGGCCCGGGTACGCGCCTGGCCGGCCGACTGCTTGAGTTCGTCCCCGTAAATGTAGTGGACGTGGATCAGGTTCTCGCTACGGCAGATCGGGCAGCGGTGGTCGGTCGGCTCGCCGTGGAAACGAGCAGCGTTCTTCAGGTACGGCGAGGCGTCGCAGACGTCGTACGTGCCGATCCGCCCGGCGAGCAGTTCACGCAGCACAGCCCGCTTCTGGAGCGAGTAGTCGACGACCTGGCGCTGCGTACGCATGCGGGAAAGGGTACGCGCTCCGTCGAACCCAGGCGACCACGGTCACGATGCGTGATGACCGCGTCGCGTAAGCCGGGGTTTGCCCCACCCTCACCCGTCCGCTAACGTGCGATGTATCGGACCGATACATCGCGGTGGTTAGTGCTCCGCGCAGGGGGAAAGAAGGGATGGCCCGTGCTCGAGCTAGCCATCCTCGGCCTCCTGCAGGAGGCGCCGATGCACGGCTACGAGCTGCGCAAGGAGCTGACCGCCAAGCTCGGCGCCATCCGGGCGGCGATCAGCTACGGCTCTCTCTACCCGACCCTGCGCCGGCTGCAGGCGGCGGGATGGATCGCCGAAGCCGCCGAGACACCCGCGACCGCCGAGGAGGTTCCCGCGCTGACCAGCCGACGCGGTCGGGTGGTCTACACCATTACCGCGGAGGGCAAGGAACGCTTCGCCCAGCTCATAGCGCAGGCTGGACCCGAGACGTACGACGACACGGGCTTCGGCGTGCACTTCGCGTTCTTCGCCCGGACCGACCAGGCCACCCGGCTCCGGATCCTGGAAGGTCGTCGCCGCAAGATCGAGGAACGTCGCGAAGGTCTTCGTGACGTGCTCGGCCGGGCAGCCGAGCGCCTCGACGCGTACACCCTGGAACTGCAACGCCACGGGCTCGACGCCTGTGAGCGCGAGGTCCGCTGGCTGGAGGAGCTCATCGCCAACGAGCGCTCCGGCCGGGCCCCGGCCGACCCGCGACCCGGGACGGCTGGTGGCCGAGGAGACAACGAAAGCCCGCCCACGCCTGGAACGTCCAGGACAGAGCGGCCGTGATGAAGAAGAAGGAGGCAGACGCTATGGGCTCCGTCCGCGTCGCCATCGTCGGTGTGGGTAACTGCGCCTCGTCCCTCGTACAGGGCGTGGAGTACTACCGGAACGCCGACCCGAACGACCGCGTCCCGGGTCTCATGCACGTCACCTTCGGCGACTACCACGTCTCGGACGTGAAGTTCGTCGCGGCGTTCGACGTGGACGCCAAGAAGGTGGGCATGGACCTCGCGGAGGCGATCGTCGCCAGCGAGAACAACACGATCAAGCTGTGCGACGTGCCGCCGACCGGCGTCACCGTGCAGCGCGGCCCGACCTTCGACGGTCTCGGCCAGTACTACCGCGAGATCGTCGAGGAGTCGGACGCCACGCCGGTCGACGTGGCGCAGGCGCTGCGCGACGCGCAGGTCGACGTGGTCGTCTCCTACCTCCCGGTGGGCTCCGAGGAGGCCGACAAGTTCTACGCCCAGGCCGCGATCGACGCCGGCTGCGCGTTCGTGAACGCCCTGCCGGTCTTCATCGCCTCCGACCCGGAGTGGGCGAAGAAGTTCACCGACGCCGGTCTGCCGATCGTCGGCGACGACATCAAGAGCCAGGTCGGCGCCACCATCGTGCACCGCGCCCTGGCGAAGCTCTTCGAGGACCGCGGCGTCGAGCTGCTGCGCACGTACCAGCTCAACTTCGGCGGCAACATGGACTTCATGAACATGCTGGAGCGCAACCGCCTGGTCTCGAAGAAGATCTCGAAGACCCAGTCGGTGACCTCCCAGATCCCGCACGAGATGAGCAAGAGCGACGTGCACATCGGCCCGTCCGACCACGTGCCGTGGCTGGACGACCGCAAGTGGGCGTACATCCGCCTGGAGGGCCGCTCCTTCGGTGACACCCCGCTCAACGCGGAGCTGAAGCTCGAGGTGTGGGACTCGCCGAACTCGGCCGGTGTCATCATCGACGCCGTCCGCGCCGCGAAGATCGCGCTGGACCGGAAGATCGGTGGCCCGATCCTCTCCGCCTCCTCGTACTTCATGAAGTCCCCGCCGGAGCAGTACGCCGACCACGACGCGCACGCCGCCGTCGAGGCGTTCATCGCCGGCGAGATCGAGCGCTGACGCAGCGCACGAGCACGAGGAAGAAGGCCGGGTCCGCGCGGACCCGGCCTTCTTCCTTCGCGTACGTCAGGACCAGGCTCGCCGCAGCGCCACCGACGCCTCCAGCTCCAGCAGTGTCACCTTGCGTGGCAGCCCGCCACCGAAGCCGACCAGATTGCCGCCCGCGCCGACGATCCGGTGACAGGGCACGATCACCGGCACCGGATTGCGGTTGCAGGCCACCCCGACCGCCCGGGCGCCGCCGGGGTCACCGACCGCCTTGGCCACCTCGCCGTAGGTCTTCGTCTCCCCGTACGGGATGCGGGTCATCTCCCGCCAGACCGCGCGCTCGAACTCCGAACCCCGGGGCGCCGACACCGGCACTGTGAACTCGGTCAGCTCACCGGCGAAGTACGCCCGCAGCTCCGCCACCGCCAGCCGGGCCACCGCGTCACCGGGTTCGTCGGCCGCCCCGTCCACCCGGCCGAAGTGCGCGCCGCGCACCGCGTCGTCGTCGGTGCCGACGGAGAACTCCCCGATCGGCGAGTCGAGCACGGTCCAGCGCATGCCACCCATTGTCGCGCGGTGGGCAAAGATTTCCCCGCCCCGGGCGTCTGGAGATGCGGAGGTGGACGGTGGCAGAGGTCGACGGGGAGTTCACCGCGTTCGTCAACGAGCGGGGAGCGGCCCTGCTGCGGGTCGCGTACGCGCTGGCCGGTAGTCAGCACGCGGCGGAGGATCTGCTGCAGAACGCGTTGGCCAAGGCGTACGTCCGGTGGCCCCGGATCCACGGCGACGCGGAGCCGTACGTGAAGCGGATCCTCTACCACGACCAGGTCTCCGGCTGGCGGCGACGGGCGCGGCGTGCGGAGGTGCCGGTAGCCGAACTGCCGGAGCGGCCGGCCGCCGGCGACGACAGCGACCTGCGGCTGCTGGTACGGGACGCGCTGCGGGCACTGCCGCCGCGCCAGCGCGCCGTGCTCACCCTGCGCTACCTGGAGAACCTGAGCGTCGAGCAGACGGCTGCGCTGCTGGGCTGCCGCCCCGGCACCGTGGCCAGCCAGAGCACCAAGGCGCTGGCCCGGCTCCGGAAGCTGGTGCCGGGGCTCGACGAGCTGACGAACCGGACGGAGGTGACCCGATGAGCACGTCACTGGACGAGACGCTCCGGACGGCCGTACACGATCTCGCCGACGGCGCCGCGCCCGCGCCGGACCTGGCGTCGCGCGCGCTCGGCCGTGGCCGCCGGCTGCGCCGTCGCCGGCGTGCGGGCGCTGCCGCTGCCGCGCTCGTCGCAGTGGTCGTCGTGACCCTGCCGTTCGTCCTGCTCCGTCCGCGCCCCGCTCCGCCGCCGACCGCACCGCCGGTCACCGTCGCCCCGTCGCCGGTCGTCCGGTCGGCGCCCGGACCCAACTGGGCGGACCGGCCGCTGGTGCTGCCCGGCGACTGGGTGGTCACCGGCACACGGGCGGGGACGGGCACCGCCGGGCCGTCGTACCTGCTCGACCGGGGACGCGGCCGGTACTTCGGCAACGCCCGCTACGACGCCGTTCTGCCCGCACCCGCCGGTTCGCTGGTGGCGGTCTGGGACGACGACCGGCCCCGGCAGGTCGGTCTGGTCGATCTGGCCCGGGGAACCACCAGCTGGTACGAGCCGGGCCGCGCGCTCGGCTCGCCGAACTGGTCGCCGGACGGCCGCAGCCTGCTGTTCACCAGTGAGCGGGTCGGTCATTCCGGTTTCGTCGTGCTGAGCGCCGACGGCACCACGCGCTCCCACGCCGTCGACACCACCCGCTACCCGTGCACCGAGTACTGCTTCTTCCTCTGGACCCGGGACGGGCGGGAGGTGCTGCTCCAGCAGACCGACCCGAGCCGTCCCCGGTCCGAGTCGGTCCGGCACCTCCGGCGGGGCGTGCAGTTCTTCGCCGCGGACAGCGGCCGGCCCACCCGCTTCGAGCCGCTGCCCGGCGACCCGGCCGGGCCGTGGGCCTGGTCACCGGACGGAAAACTGGTGGTGGTGCAGGGGCAGAAGGAACCGCTGCTCGTGGAGGCGGTGACCGGCCGGGTGGTGAACCCGCTGCCGGTGGCCGACGTCGTCTGGGCCGGCGACGACCGCCTGCTCTACCGGCAGCCGTACGGGTCGCGAGACTTCGTGCTCGCCGACACCACCGGCCGCGAACTCGTGCGTCAGCCGTTGCCGAGGGATCTCTCCCTGGCCGAGGTGACGATCGCGCCACGCTGACCCGCCGCTGAACGTTCGCTGAGCGAAGTCGATGTTGCACGGCGTCGATACCGTGCAGCTCATGGCCACCGGGACGCTCATCTTCCTGATCATCGGCGGGGTCGGTGTCGGCGTGCTGACCCTCGCCCTGCTCGGCTCGGGAGTGCTCCACCTCGGTCAGCCGGACGTCGACGGGCCGGTGTCGCTGGAGGCGGCCGCCGGGTTCACCGGGGCGTTCGGTTTCGGTGGCGCGATCGTCAACGAACTGCTCGGGGGTCGTACCCCCGGAATGATCACGGCGGCGGTGGCCGGCGGCGCGCTCGCCGCAGTGCCCACCGGCTGGCTGGCGGCGCGGCTGAGCCGCGCGGCCCGCAACATGCGTACGGACGCCACACCCACCCGCGACCACCTGGCCGGCGCGATCGGCCTGGTGGTGACGCCGATCCCCAGCGGCGGCTACGGCGAGGTACGGGTACGCCTCGCCGGCCAGCCGGTGAAGCTCAACGCCCGCGCCGACGGGCCGATGCCGGTCGGCACCCGCATCTTCGTCGTCGAAGCACTGAGCGAGACCAGCGTGCACGTCGAGACCTACTGACACCACCACACAGACGGGAACGCCCATGCCCCTGCTCGTCGCCATCGGCGGCGCGGTCCTCCTCGCCGTCGTCCTCGTTCTCTTCGTGTTGTCCCGGATCAAGGTGGCCGGGCCGAACCAGGCGTTCATCGTCACCGGCCGCAAGGGCCGCACCACCCAGTCCGCCGACGGAGCCCGCTCCACCGACATGTCCGGGCAGAAGGTCGTGCTCGGCGCCTCGGTGTTCGTCCTGCCGGTGGTGCAGAAGCTCCAGTCGCTCGACCTGTCCAGCCGCCGGATCGACGTCAGCATCCGCGGCGCGGTGAGCAAGCAGGGCATCCGCACCGAGCTGCACGGCGTGGCGATCGTGAAGGTCGGCGGCACCGAGGACGCGATCCGCGCCGCCGCCCAGCGCTTCCTGAACCAGCAGGAGGAGATCGACAACTTCACCCGCGAGGTGCTCGCCGGCGCGCTGCGCTCGATCGTCGGGCGGCTCACCGTCGAGGAGATCATCCGGGACCGGGCGGCGTTCGCCAGCGCGGTCGCGGAGGAGGCCGAGCACTCGATGACCAACCAGGGCCTGGTGCTGGACACGTTCCAGCTCCAGGACATCTCGGCCGAGGGCTCCTACCTCCAGGACCTGGGGCGGCCCGAGGCGGCCCGGGTGCTCAAGGACGCGGCCATCGCCGAGGCGCGGGCCCGGCAGCAGGCCGAGCAGGAGCGGCTGCTCGCCGAGGAGGCCATCGCCGAGGCGAACCGGAACCTGGCGCTCAAGCAGGCCGGCATTCAGGCCGAGATCGACGCGGCGAAGGCGAAGTCGGCCGCGGCCGGTCCGCTCGCTCAGGCCGAGCGGGACCAGGCGATCCTCTCCGAGCAGCAGAAGGTGGCCGAGCGCAACGCCGAGCTGAAGCAGCGCCAGCTCGACACCGAGGTGCGCAAGCCGGCCGACGCGGCCCGGTACAAGGTCGAGCAGGAGGCCGAGGCGGCCCGCAACGCGGCGGTGCTCAACGCCGACGCGCAGCGGCAGGCCACCATCGCCGCCGCGCAGGCCTCAGCCGAGCAGGCCCGCCTCACCGGTGAGGGCGAGCGGGCCCGCCGGGCCGCGCTGGCCGAGGCGAACGCGATCGAGGGCGCCAAGGAGGGCGAGGCCGAGCAGCGCCGTCGTTCCGCGATCGCCGAGGCGGTCGAGCGGGAGGGCCAGGCCGAGGCGGCGGCCATCCTCGCCAAGGGTCAGGCCGAGGCCGACGCGATGGCCCGCAAGGCCGAGGCGTTCGCCGCGTACGGCGAGGCGGCCGTGCTGGACCTGCTGGTCAAGGTGCTGCCCGAGGTGGTCGGCGCGGCCAGCGCCCCGATCGGGGCGATCGACAAGATGACAGTGATCTCCACCGACGGCGCGTCGTCGCTGACCAAGTCCGTGGCCGGCAACGTCGCCCAGGGCCTTCAGCTCGGCAGCGACCTGACCGGCATCGACCTGGCCGGGCTGCTGGCGCGGCTGGGCAGCAGCGCCCAGAACAACGGCAAGACCACGGTGGACGGCACCACGGTCACCCCGTGACGACGACGCCCGCCGGTTCTCCTCGGGGAGCCGGCGGGCGTCGTGCGGTGGTACGGATCAGATCACGGCGATGACGAACTTCTCGCCGGCGCCCAGACCGAGGGTCGGGCTGTCCCAGTCGATGGTCCGGCCGGCGATGAGCTGGCTGGTGCCGGCGCTGCCGGCGGTGACCGCCTTCTCGTTGACGTTCGCGTACAGGTAGACCGAGCCGTCGGCGTTGTAGTCGAGGAACGACATCCCCTCCCACGCGCCGATCGAGGTGCCCCGGGCGATCAGCGGCTTCGCCCCGGCGCTCTCCGCCGTCACGAACTTGCCGTTGATCTGGGCCTTCAGGCCGAAGGTGCCGAAGCCGTCACCGACGTTCACCAGCTCGTACTTCTCCCAGGCGCCGACCGTGGCCGAGCGGGCGATCAGCGGCTTCGCCCCGGCGCTCTCCGCCGTCACGAACTTGCCGCTGGCCACCGACTTGAGGCTCACGAGGGGCGCCGGGGCGTCGAAGTCGAACTTCTCGGCGGTGCCGATCGTGGTCTTGCTCGCGATCAGCGGCGAGGTGGCGCTCGGCGCGGTGACGTACTTGCCGTTGATCGCCGCCCGCAGGCTGATCGTGCCGTCGGTGTTGTCGACGATCTGGAACTTCTCCCACGCGCCGATGGTGGCCGAGCGGGCGATCAGCGGCTTCGCCCCGGCGCTCTCCGCCGTGACGAACTTGTTCGTGACCCGCGCCCGCAGGCCGAACAGGCCTCCGCCGGCGTCGACCACGTCGTACTTCTCCCAGGCGCCGATGGAGGTGCCCCGGGCGATCAGCGGCTTCGTCCCGGCGCTCTCCGCGGTGACGTAGCGGCCGTTGACCCGGGCCTTGAGCCCGTACGAGCCGCGGGCCGTCGCGGCCGCGCCGATGTGCAGCAGCCGGTCGGTGGAGCCCATGATGTCGTGCACCGCCCCACCGATGCCGGTGGTCACGACCGAGTCCCGCACCTGCTGCGGCGACCAGCCCGGGTGCTCCTCCAGCAGCAGGGCGGCGGCGCCGGCCACGTGCGGGGACGCCATCGAGGTGCCGCTCATCGACTCCGAGCCGGCGCTGGTGCCGGCCTTGGCCGAGACGACACCGGTGCCGGGGGCGAACACGTCCAGGCAGCGGCCGTAGTTGGAGAACCAGGCGCGCATGTCCACCCGGTCGGTGGCGCCGACGGTGATGGCGGCGGGCACGCTCGCCGGCGAGGAGACGCAGGCGTCCTGCATGCTGTTGCCGGCGGCGACCGCGTAGGTGATGCCGGAAGCGATCGAGCGGGCGACCGCGTCGTTCACGGCCTGGTCGACGCGGCTGACACCGAGGCTCATGTTCGCCACGGCCGGCCCGGTGGCGTTCGTGGTGACCCAGTCGATGCCGGCGATCACCTGCTCGGTGTCGCCGCTGCCGGAGCAGTCGAGAACCCGGACGGCGACCAGCTCCACGGCCTTCGCGACGCCGTACGTCGTACCGCCGATCGTGCCCGCCACGTGCGTGCCGTGCCCGTCGCAGTCCTGCGCGACGTCGTCCTGCTCGACGGCGTCGTATCCGTTGCGGGCCCGCCCACCGAAGTCCTGGTGGTCGATGTCGATGCCGGTGTCGATCACGTAGGCGGTCACGCCGGCGCCGGTCGCCGGGTACGTGTATTTGCCGTCGGTCCGGGTCTTGAGCTGGTCGATGCGGTCCAGGCCCCACGGCGGGGTGGTCTGGGTGCCGGCGGTGCTCCAGCGCTGGACCTGCTGGACGTACTCGACGCCCGGGTCGGCGGCGAGCCGCGCGGCCTGCCGGGCGTCCATGGTGGCGGAGTAGCCGTTCAGCGCCTTGCCGAAGACCCGGCGTACGGTGCCGCCGTGCTCTCCGGCCAGCGCGGACGCGGCGGACTTCACCTTCGCCGGGGTGGTCTTGCCCTTCTTGAGGACCACGATGTAGCGGCCGGGCACCGCCTCGGCCGTGTCGGCGCCACGGACCGGCGGTCGCTTCGGGTCGGCCAGGGCGGGGCCGCCGACTGTGGCGCAGATGATGGAAGTGGCGCTGGTGAGGGCCAGCCCCACGAGTGCGGAGCGGCGCAGGGCGCCGTGACGTGTCACCGAGATGTCTCCCCGTGTCCAGCGACCGTCCGGGTCGGACGGGCGGATGAAGATCAGAGCAGCCGCATCCGTGGATCCAGCGGCTGGCGATGACCCATCATGCGGGAGACATCGACCGGAAGGGGTCAACCGATCGGTCGACACGCCGACGTATCGTCGTCGAATCCCGACGCCGGCCTCAGCCGGTGATGCCCTCGTCGCGGGCCCATCGCAGCAGCTCCGCCTCGGCCTCGTCGCGGTCCAGCGGCCCGCGCTCCAGACGCAGCTCCTTCAGGTGCTGCCAGGCGCGGCCGACCACCGGTCCCGGCGGTACGCCGAGCAGCTCCATGATCGCGTTGCCGTCCAGGTCGGGCCGGACCCGGGCCAGGTCCTCCGCGGCGGCGATCCGGGCGATCCGCTCCTCCAGCGCGTCGTAGTCGGCCGCGAGCTGGGCCGCCTTGCGCCGGTTGCGGGTGGTGCAGTCGGAGCGGGTCAGCTTGTGCAGGCGGGACAGCAGGTCACCGGCGTCGGTGACGTACCGGCGCACCGCCGAGTCGGTCCACTCGCCTCGGCCGTACCCGTAGAAGCGCAGGTGCAGCCCGACCAGCTTGACCACCTGGGAGGTGATCTCCTTGGAGTAGCGCAGCGCCTTCATCCGGTTCTTGGTCAGCCGGGCGCCGACCACCTCGTGGTGGTGGAAGCTGACCCGGCCGTCCGGGCCGACCGCCTTGGTGGCGGGCTTGCCGACGTCGTGCATGAGCGCGGCCATCCGCAGCACGAAGTCGCAGCCGTCCTCCTCCAGCGACATCGCGTTGCTGACCACTGTGAGCGTGTGTTCGTAGACGTCCTTGTGCTGGGCGTGCTCGTCGATGGTGAGCTTCAGCCCGGTCAGCTCGGGCAGGAAGTGCTCGGCCAGCCCGGTGTCGACCAGCAGGCGCAGCCCGGTGATCGGGTCGGCGCCGCAGAGCAGCTTGGTGAACTCGTCCCGGATCCGCTCGGCGGTGATCCGCTCCAGGTCGCCCGCCATCTCGGTCATGGCCGCGCGGACGTCCGGGTGGACGGCGAAGCGGAGCTGGGCGGCGAACCGGGCCGCGCGCAGCATCCGCAGGGGGTCGTCGCGGAACGACTCCTGCGGCGTCCCGGGGGTACGAATGATCTTGGCGGCCAGGTCGGCCAGCCCGCCGTACGGGTCGGTGAACCGGTGGTCGGGGAGGCTGACCGCCATCGCGTTGACTGTGAAGTCGCGGCGCTTGAGGTCTTCGGTCAGGCTGGTGCCGTACTGCACCACCGGGTTGCGGCTGACCTGGTCGTAGACCTCCGCGCGGAACGTGGTGATCTCCAGGTTGAGGCCGTCGCGCTGGCAGGCGATGGTGCCGAACTCGCGTCCGGTCTCCCAGATCGACTCGGCCCAGCCGCGGATGACCTTGATGGTCTCGTCCGGGTGGGCGTCGGTGCAGAAGTCGAGGTCGTTGCCGAGCCGGCCGAGCAGCGCGTCGCGGACGGATCCGCCCACCAGGTGCAGTTCGTGACCGGCCTGGGCGAAGCGCCGGCCCAGCTCGTCGGCCACCGGCGAGACTCGGAGCAGTTCGGCGACGGCGTTGCGCTGCGCGGCGGTGAGTTCGCGGCGGTCGGCGGCGTGGGAGGCGGAGGCTTCGGACATGGGATCGCCAGCCTATCGGGCCGGAGGTGGATCGACTGCGCCGGGCGCGGGTAACGGGCCCGGGTTGACTAAGGTTCCGGTTGGGCGGGGCCGGACGGGCCCGGTCGCCACGTACCCCTTGGAGGCTGGCAGATGAGCGGCGGGCTCTACCGCAGCGCGAACGCGCACGGCGGCGGCCTGCCGCCGGACGACGGCGCCACCTTCATCTCCGCCGAGCCGCTGAACCAGCCCGGCGTCGAGGCCGTCGCGCCGCCGCAGGAGGTGGTCGCCGAGACCAGCGCCGCGGCGAACAGCGCGGTGATGGCCATCGGCAGCCTGGTGAGCCGGGGTACGGGGTTCGTCCGCAACCTGATGATCGGCGCCGCGCTCGGCACCATGGTCGGCGACGCGTTCACCACCGCCCAGTTCCTGCCCAACCAGGTGTACGAGTTCCTGCTCGGCGGCGTGCTGACGAGCGTCCTGGTTCCGGTGCTGGTCCGCCGCCGCAAGATCGACGCGGACCGGGGCGAGGCGTACGCGCAGCGCCTGCTCACCCTCGCGGTGCTGGCGCTGGCCGCGACCGCGCTGATCGCGGTGCTGCTCGCCCCGGTGCTGACCGCCGTGTACGCGGCCGGTGGCGACGACCCGGCGTACACCACGCTCGTCACCCGGCTGTCGTACCTGATGCTGCCGATGCTGTTCTTCACCGGCATCAGCGCGTTGATCGCCGCGGTGCTGAACACCCGGGGGCACTTCGCCGCCCCGATGTGGGCGCCGATCCTCAACAACCTCGTCTCGATCGGCACGTTCGGCCTGTACATCGTCGTCTTCGGCGCGACCGGCCTCCGGCCGAACGAGGTGGGCTGGGACCGGATCCTGCTGGTCGGCGGCGGCACCCTGCTGGGCGTGGCGGTGCAGGCGATCGGCCTGCTGCCCGCGCTGCGCAAGGTCGGCTTCCGGTGGAAGGCGCGGTTCGACTTCCGCGAGCTGGGGCTGCGTGAGCTGGCCCGGCTCGGCGCCTGGATGTTCTGCTACGTCGCGGTCAACCAGCTCGGCCTCTTCGTGGTGGTCAACCTGCTCAACCGGGCCACCGGCGGGGACGGCGAGAACGCCGGCCTGCTGATCTACAACAACGTCTTCCTGCTGCTGATGATGGCGCACGGCATCATCGCCGTCTCGATCATCACCGCGCTGATGCCCCGGATGAGCGCGGCGGCCGCCGAGAACCGGTTCCACGACGTCACCGCCGACCTGTCCCGGGGCACCCGGATGGTCACCGCGGTGCTCGCACCGATCGCGGTCTGCTACGCCGTGCTGGCCGCCCCGATCTCGGTGGTGGTGTTCCGGTACGGCGCGTTCACCGGCGACAACGCGGTGGCCACCTCGACCGTGCTGCTGGTGGCGGCGCTCGGCCTGGTGCCGTTCGCGGTGAGCCAGCTCTTCACGTTCGCCTTCTACGCGTTGCCGGACACCCGCACCCCGGCTCTGATCAACATTCCGGTGGTGGCGCTGCGCGTCCTGCTCCAGGTGGGCCTGTTCCTGATCTTCTCGAACACGTTCGCGGCGGCCGGGATGATGCTGGGCAACGCGGTGTCGTACCTGGCGGCGGCGATCATCTCGGCGATGCTGCTGCGGCCCCGGGTGGGCCGGATCGGGCTGGGCGGGATCATGCGGACGCTCGGCCGGGTGGTCGTGGCGGCGCTCGGCGCCGCGCTCGTCGGCGTGCTCGTGGTGGCGGTGCTCCCCGGCGACCCGGCGAGCCTGAGCTGGCTCGCCGCGGCGGTCCAGTTGGTGATCGGCGGCGCGGCGATCGGCGCGACCTACCTCGGGCTCGCCATGGTGCTGCGGATCGGCGAGATCACCGAGGTGGTCGGGATGGTCCGGCGGCGCCTCGGGCGTTGACCCCCTCGGTGACCGACGGTGAACGAGGATCACCAGGCTGGGGATACGGCTGTGGATAACTTGGAATTCCGCCGTCCACTGGGCCTCTCGGCCTGTGGACAACCAACCGTACGGACGAGGGAGCGCAGGCCGGGGCGGGGAAAACCTCCCCGTCACCGCGCCGGTACGCCCCTGTGCCGCCTCGTTGCCGCCAACCTTTAGATTGGCGGTGCGTGTCCGGCTTGCCCGCCGGGTGGGCGGGCGACCCGGCCGGGGCCCGTGGCGACTGGCCTTCCGGCCGGTCACAGCGGGAAGATGACATGTCGGAGAACCGGGCATCCCGGGTAAGGTCGCTCTCGACGGGTACGACCGGGATCGACGCGGGTGTCGAGACCGCCGGCCGTTCCACCGAAGGCAGAGCGGGAAGCCACATGCCCAGCAGCACGGGTCCATCGATCGACGCGATCACCGAGGGAGGACGGGTGACCCAGGTCGGCGAGGGTCAGGAAGCGGAGGAGATCTCTCCTGCGGTCGTGACCTTCGGTGCTCCCACGGTCGGTGAGCTGCTCGCGGAGCGGTACGAACTGGTCGAGCACATCAACAACGACAGCGCGGGCCGGCTGGTCTGGCGCGGTGTCGACGTGGTGCTCCGCCGTCCCGTCGCCGTGGTCCTGCGCTACCCGGGTGGCGACTCCGCCACCGAGATGCTTCAGGCGGCGGTCGCCGCGAGCCGCGTCATCCACCCCAACCTGGTCGGTGTCTACGACGCAATCGACGAGGACGACCGGGCCTACGTGGTCCGCGAGTGGGTCGACGGGCAGTCGCTGCGCGAGACGGTCGCCGCCGACGGGCCGCTGGACCCGGCCCGGGCCACCGCTATCGGCAACGCCGTCGCCAGCGCCCTCGCCGCCGTGCACGCCACCGGCATGGTGCACGGCAACCTCCACCCCGGCACCGTCATGATCAGCGACGACGGCCGGGTGGTGCTCGCCGACGCGCGTACCGACGGCGCGGACAGCCAGGAGAACGACCTGCGCGCGGTCGGCGGGGTGCTCTACTTCGCCCTGACCGGGCACTGGCCGCACGGCGAGGCCCCGCTGCACGGCGCCACCGCCGGGCACGGCCGCGCCGCCCTGCCGGATGCCGTCCGGGACGCCGGTGGCGCCATCGCCGCGCCCCGGCAGATGCGCGCCGGTGTGCCGGCCTACCTCGACGACCTCACCATGGACCTGCTCGACCCGGAGATCGCCCCGCCGTCGTCGGACGTGCTGGCCGCCGAGCTGAGCCGGCTCGACATCCCGGCGGACGAGCAGTTCCTGGAGCAGGCAGGCCCGCTGCGCTTCACCGCCGACCCCGGCGAGGAGCCCTCCCCGCTGGCCGCGGCCGGCGGCCGCAAGGTCGCCATCGGCATCGCCGGTCTGCTGGCTGTCGCCCTGGTCGGGCTGCTCATCGGCATCAACGCGCTCGGTGGTGGCGACGGCGACAAGGAGCCGGTCGCCCAGCCGTCGAACAGCGCGCCGGCCACCGGGGGCGCGGACGAGCCCGCCGCGCAGGTCCGCAAGCTCACCATCCAGGACGTACGGATCATCGACCCGGACGGCGACCGCGCCGAGGTGCGCAACGCCGAGAAGGTGATCGACGGCAACGACGACGACGGCTGGGAGACCAACAGCTACCGGACGAACGCCAAGTTCGGCGGCCTCAAGAAGGGCATGGGCGTCTGGATCGACCTGGGTGCCCCGCACACGGTCAAGCAACTGGAGGCGACGCTGTCGGCCACCGGCGCCACCGTCGAGCTGCGCACCGGCGCCCGCGGCGACTTCCCGTCCAGCTCCTCCGGCGACAAGCAGCTGGTGAACGCCTACTCCACGGTGGTCGGGCCGCCGAACGAGGACGGCGGCACGAAGATGATCTTCAACGCGTTCGAGCCGGACCAGAAGTACCAGTACCTGCTGTTCTGGATCACCAAGCTGCCGGAGAAGGAGAACGGCAGCGGCTGGAAGCTCGGCGTCCAGGAGATCGTGGTCCAGGGCTCGTGACCCGGCCGCCGTCCCCGCCGCGCCACCTCCGCCGGATGTGGTGATGGCGGAACGCGACGGCGCGCAGCCCGGCCGCTCCGACCCGGAGCTGCTCCGGGCACACGCGGCAGGCGACCGGGACGCCTTCACCGAGCTGTTCCTGCGGCACCGGGACCGCCTCTGGGCGGTCGCGCTACGCACGATCGGCGACCGCGAGGAGGCCGCCGACGCCCTCCAGGACGCCATGCTGTCGGCGCACCGCGCGGCGGCCCGGTTCCGGGGCGACTCGGCCGTCACCACCTGGCTGCACCGCATCGTGGTGAACGCCTGCCTGGACCGGATCCGGCGGCGGCAGACCCACGCCACCGTCCCGCTGCCCGACGGCGTGCACACCGACGGCGAACCGGGCCGGCACACCGGCGGTCCGGAGCCGGCCGCGCCGGCCCGCGACCACGACACCGCGCTGGTGGTCCGGCAGGCGCTCGCGGCACTGCCCGCCGAACAGCGGGCCGCGCTGGTCCTGGTCGACGTGCAGGGTTACCCGGTGGCCGAGGTCGCCGCCATGCTCGGCGTCGCCGAGGGAACTGTGAAGAGCCGGTGCGCCCGCGGCCGGGCCCGCCTCGCCGTGCTGCTCGGGCACCTGCGTACCGGTGCCGACGCGCCGGCCGGCGACGTGCCGCGGCTCACCTCCGGGAACCGCAGGCGCCCCGAGGGCGTCGGATCCTCGTCGGGAGCGTCCCGTCAGGCCGTCAGCCAGGAGGAGCCGTGACTTCCCGGGAGTTCAGCGAGGTCGACCACGACCTGCTCGCCGACTACCTCGGCGGGGCGCTGGACGGCACCCCCGAGCAGGCGACGGTGGCCGGGCTGGTCGAGCAGGACCCGGCGTGGCGTTCCGCGTACGAGAATCTCGCCGGCGCCGTCGACCTGGTCGGCGCCGACCTGGCCGGCTGGGCCGCGGCCCCCGCGCCGGAGATGCCGCAGGCGGTGGCCGACCGGATCACCGCGGCGCTCGCCGGGGCCGGCCCCGCGCTGCGCGACGGTACGCCGATCGTCCCGGCGCAGTCCGGCGGCGCGAGCCGGCCACCCGGCACGGCCCCCCGTACCGACCGGCACAGCGGCCCCGGTCGTCGTCCCCGGCGCTGGGCCCGCATCGCCGGGCCGGTGGCGCTGGCCGCGGCCTCGGTCGCCGCGGTGGGGCTCGGTGTCGGCCGGCTGGCGGATTCGGGCGACAGCGGTACGGCCGACCAGGCGGCCCGGGAGGTGGCGCCGATGGCCGGCGCGCCGTACCGGACCACCGGCCCGGCCCTGCGCAGCGGCACCGACTGGACACCGGAACGCCTCGCCGGCGGCCGGGCGCCCGCCGGAGCGAAGTCGATGCCGGGGGACATGGCCGGGCCGTCCGGCGCGGCGAACGACGGCGCGGAGACGCCCCTGTACAAGAGTGATCGCCTCGGCGCCCTCGGCGGCCTGGAGCGGCTGACCCGGCCGGAGACGCTCGCCGCGTGCCTCACCGCGATCGGAGCCGAGCACGGCGGCGGACTGCTCACCGTGACCATGGTCGACTACGCCCGGTTCCAGGGCGCACCGGCGCTCGTGGTGACGTTCGCGGACGCGGGCGGGGCCCGCTGGGGCTGGGCGAGCGGGCCGGAGTGCGGGGTACCCGGGTCCGGCGCGGACACGCGGTTCCGGACGCGGGTAGGGTGAAAACGCGGTCACGACGCTCGTCCCGCCACGTGACCTGACCCACCGGACGACCGGATGGGGAATCCCCGCTTCGTACGATGACGTTCTGCAAGTCAGGCGCCGGCGTCCCTAGAGCCGTCGGCACTCGGGATCGACATCGGTGCGGCCGGTGACGAACACACACATCGGGAGACGGCAGTGGACGAGGTCCGCAACCTGATCATCATCGGCTCCGGTCCGGCCGGCTACACGGCGGCGGTCTACGCCGCCCGCGCCAACCTGAAGCCCCTGGTGATCGAGGGCGTGCAGTCGGGTGGCGCGCTGATGACCACCACCGAGGTGGAGAACTTCCCCGGCTTCGCCGACGGCATCCTCGGCCCCGAGCTGATGGACAACATGCGCAAGCAGGCCGAGCGCTTCGGCGCCGAATTCCTCACCGACGACGTGACGCAGGTCGAGCTGAAGGACACCGGCGAGATCGGCTCCGACGCGGTGAGCACCGTGTGGGTGGGCGAGACCGCGTACCGCGCCCGCGCCGTCATCCTCTCCACCGGTTCGGCCTGGCGTCCGCTGGGTGTGCCGGGCGAGCAGGAATACCTCGGCCACGGCGTCTCGTCCTGCGCCACCTGCGACGGCTTCTTCTTCCGCAACCAGCACATCGTGGTGGTCGGCGGCGGCGACTCGGCGATGGAGGAGGCCAGCTTCCTCACCCGTTTCGCCGAGTCGGTGACCATCCTCCACCGCCGCGACTCGTTCCGCGCCAGCAAGATCATGGCGGAGCGGGCGCTCGGGAACGAGAAGATCAAGGTCGAGTGGAACACCGTGGTCGAGGAGATCCTGGGCGACGACGGCAAGGTCAACGGCGTACGGGTGCGCAACGTGCACACCGGCGAGAGCAAGGTGCTCGACGTCACGGGCGTCTTCGTGGCGATCGGTCACGACCCGCGCAGCGAGCTGTTCCGCGGTCAGGTGGAGCTGGACGACGAGGGGTACGTGAAGGTGCAGACCCCCAGCACCCGTACCAGCGTGCCCGGTGTGTTCGCGGCGGGTGACGTCGTCGACCACACCTACCGGCAGGCCATCACGGCGGCCGGCACCGGCTGCGCCGCCGCGCTGGACGCCGAGCGGTTCATCGCCACCATCCAGGGCTGAGAGTTCCACGAGCAAGGTTCGGAGGAGGAGAGTTCATAGTGGGAGCAACCAAGGCGGTCACGGACGCCAGCTTCGTCAGCGACGTGCTGCAGTCCGACAAGCCGGTTCTGGTCGACTTCTGGGCGGAGTGGTGCGGCCCCTGCCGCAAGGTCTCGCCGCTGCTGGAGGAGATCGCCGGTGAGATGAAGGACCAGGTCACCATCGTCAAGCTCAACATCGACGAGAACCCGGAGACGGCGCGCGCCTACCGGGTGATGTCGGTGCCGACGCTGACCATCTTCAAGAACGGCCAGCCGGTGCAGTCGATCGCCGGCGCCAAGCCGAAGGGCGAGCTGGTCAAGCTCATCGAGTCGGCGCTCTGAGCCGTACCGACACCGCCGCAACCCCCGTCACCACGCCCGGTGGCGGGGGTTGCGGCTTTCCTGACCTGCATGAACGCGAACCCGCCGGGTATCGGCCACGGTACGCTCCGTAAGCATCCGTCGGAGTTCCGGTCCGCCAACGTCCGTGCAGAGGGGGTCGTCGTGCGTCCGATCCGACCCGGTGACCAGGGACCGGCGGTGGCCGAGATCCGTACCGTCCTCGCCGGCCTGGAACTTCTTCCCGCCCAGGCCGGAGGCGACGACTACGACGACCAGACCGAACGCGCGGTACGGGCCTTCCAGCAGTCCCGCGGCCTCAGCGTCGACGGGCGGGTCGGCGCCGAGACCTGGCGGGCGCTCGACGCGGCCCGCTGGCGGTTCGGCGCCCGTGCCCTCTTCCACGCCGTACCCGAGCCGCTGACCGGCGAGGACGTCCGGTCGCTCCAGGAACGCCTGCTGGAGATGGGGTACGACGTGGGCCGCGCCGACGCCATCTACGGCATCCGCACCTCCCGCGCCGTGGCGCAGTTCCAGCGGGAGATGGGCCTGAAACCGGACGGCTCGTGCGGGCCGCACACGGTCAACGCGCTGCGCCGCCTCGGCCGCAAGGTGGTCGGCGGGCGCCCGCAGTGGCTGCGCGAGTCCGACGCCATCCGGCAGGCCGGGCCGACGCTCGTCGGGCGGACCGTGGTGATCGACCCGGGGCACGGCGGCACCGACCCGGGTGTGGTGGTGCCGGACGGCACGTTGCGCTGGACCGAGGCGGACCTCGTGCACGACCTCGCCAGCCGGCTGGAGGGGCGGCTCGCCGCGGCCGGCGTACGGGTGCAGCTCACCCGGGGCCCGTCGCCCGGCGACTGCCTGCCGGACGCGGACCGGGCCCAGCTCGCCAACTCCCTCGGCGCCGACGTGTTCATCTCCCTGCACACCGACGGGCACGCCAACCCGGAGGCCGAGGGCGTGGCCACCTACCACTACGGCACCGACAACGGCGTCACGTCGGCGACCGGTGAGCGCCTGGCCGGGCTGGTGCAGCGGGAGATCGTGGCCCGAACCGGGCTGCGCGACTGCCGTACCCACGCCAAGGCGTGGGAACTGCTCCGGCTCACCCGGATGCCCGCGGTACGCGTCGAGGTCGGCTACCTCACCTCACCGGACGACCGGGCGCGGCTCGTCGACCCGCGCTTCCGGGACCGGGTGGTCGAGGCCATCGTGGCCGGCGTGCAGCGAATGTACCTGCCGATCGAGCGGGACGTGCCGACCGGCTCGATCGACGTGAGCGAACTGCGGGCGATCGTCGCCGCCGGCACCGTCGTCGACTGACCCGCGGCTCAGCTCGTCGAGCGGGTGGCGGGCGCCGGGCGGACCGGCCGCAGCAGCGTCTCCGGGCTCATCGAGCCGAGCAGCTTCTCCAGCGCGTACTCGACGTCCGACTTCCAGCTCAGCGCCGTACGCAACTCCAGCCGCAGGCGGGGGTAGCGCGGGTGCGGCCGGACCGTCTTGAAGCCCACCGAGAGGAAGAAGTCGGCGGGCGCCACGCACGCGCGGGCCGGGTCGTCCGCGTCGTCGCCGAACTTCGCGTCGCCGAACGCCTCGATCGCCTTGATGCCGCGCTTGGTCAGGTCGCGGGCCACGCCCTGCACCAGCATCCGGCCCAGGCCGCCGTCGGCGAAGGCGGGCACCACGTGCGCCGTCATCAGCAGCGCCGCGTCCGCCGAGACCGGCGAGGTGGGAAACGCCATCGAGCGCGGGACGTACGCCGGCGGGGCGTACATCACGAAACCGGCCGGCATCCCGTCGACGTAGACGAGCTTGCCGCAGGAGCCCCACTCCAGCAGCGTCTGGGAGACCCACGCCTCCTTCTCCAGGCCCGGGTCACCGGCCGCGCAGGCCCGCTCTGCGGAAACCGGATCCAGCTCCCAGTAGACGCAACGCCGGCAGGATCGAGGCAGGTCCTCCAGCGTGTCCAAGGTCAGGCTGACCAGACGTCGCGACATGAGCGCACCCCACCAATAGGCTCGGAGCGCCGGTGTGTCCCGCGCCCTCCTGCTCCCGACGAGCGATCGTACGCCCCCGTCCGGAGGTACGGGAGGGAACGCGCGAACCCCCGCCCGGACGGCCGACGGGCGGGTCCGGGATGTGGACGTGTCCACACGGCCGGTGCCGCGACCGTCACCGGGGACTACGATCGACAAACCGGCCCCGCCGCCAATGGATGTCGGCATCGCGGGTACCACACCGGGCGGCAGCCCCGCCGACACCCGATCGAGGTGATGTCCATGACCGGCACGACGCTCGACGACTACACCGACCGGTACGCCCGGCGCGTCCGCGGGATGACCGCCTCGGAGATCCGGGCGCTCTTCGCGGTGGCCAGCCGGCCGGAGGTCGTCTCGCTCGCCGGTGGGGCCCCCTACATCGCGGCGCTGCCGCTGGACGCGGTCGGCGAGATGCTCGGCCGGCTCGGCTCCGAGCACGGTGCCACCACCCTCCAGTACGGCATCGGCCAGGGCACCCCGGAGCTGCGCGAGCGGATCTGCGAGGTGATGTCCCTGTCCGGGATCGACGCCTCCTGCGGCGCCTCCCCGGAGGACGTGGTGGTCACAGTCGGCGGCCAGCAGGCCCTCGACCTGGTGGCCCGCCTCTTCCTGGACCCGGGTGACGTGGTGCTCGCCGAGGGCCCGACGTACGTCGGCGCGCTCGGGGTGTTCCAGGCCGCCCAGGCCCAGGTCGCCCACGTGCCGATGGACGACGAGGGGCTCATCCCGGAGGCGCTGGAGGTGGCCATCGCCGACCTGGCCCGCGCCGGCCGGCGGGTGAAGTTCCTCTACACCATCCCCACCTACCAGAACCCCACCGGTGTGACGCTGAGCGAGGAACGACGCGAGCGGGTGCTCGACATCTGCGAGCGCGCCGGTCTGCTCGTGGTGGAGGACGACCCGTACGGTCAGCTCGGGTTCGAAGGCGAGGCGCCCGCGCCGCTGCGGGCCCGGCGGCGCGACGGGGTCTTCTACCTGAGCACGTTCTCCAAGACGTTCGCGCCGGGCCTGCGGGTGGGCTGGATCCTGGCCCCGCACGCGGTCCGCGACAAGCTGGTCATCGCCAGCGAGGCGCAGATCCTCTGCCCGAGCGCCTACGCGCAGTCGGCCGTCTCGACGTACCTCGGCACCATGCCCTGGCGGCAGCAGCTCAAGGTCTACCGCGAGGTCTACCGCGAGCGCCGGGACGCGCTGCTCGACGCGATGGCCGACCTGATGCCCGAGGGCACCACCTGGACCACGCCGGGCGGCGGCCTGTTCGTCTGGGCGACACTGCCCGACGGGCTCGACTCCAAGGCGATGATGCCGCGCGCCGTGGCCGCCCGCGTCGCGTACGTGCCGGGGACCGGCTTCTACGCCGACGGCACCGGCGCCGGGAACATGCGGCTCAACTTCTCCTTCCCGCCGCCGGAGCGGATCCGTGAGGGCGTCCGCCGGCTGGCCGGGGTGATGGAGCAGGAGATCGCCATGCGCAAGGTCTTCGGCGCGGTCGGCGGCGCCGGACCCCGCCGTCGCCAGGGCGGCTCGGACGCGCCCGGTCCCGACTTGGCATGATGCCCGCATGTCCGACAGCCCCGCCGCACCGCCTCCCGTGACCGGATCCGCCGCCGACGAGCCGCACGTACTCGTGCTCGCGGGCGGCCTGTCCTACGAGCGGGACGTCTCACTGCGGTCGGGCCGCCGGGTGCTCGACGCGCTGCGCGCCGTCGGTGTCGACGCGGAACTGCGCGACGCCGACGTGGCGCTGCTGCCCGCCCTGACCGCCGACCCGCCGGACGCCGTGGTGATCGCCCTGCACGGCGCCACCGGCGAGGACGGCTCGCTGCGTGGCGTACTCGACCTCTGGGACGTGCCCTACGTCGGCTGCGACGCCCGGTCGTCCCGCCTCGCCTGGGACAAGCCGTCGGCAAAGGCGGTGCTGCGCGAGGCGGGCATCCCGACGCCCGACTGGGTGGCGCTGCCGCACGACCGATTCTCCGAGCTGGGCGCGGTGGCCGTCCTGGACCGGATCGTCGAACGCCTCGGGCTGCCGCTGATGGTCAAGCCCGCGCAGGGCGGTTCCGGCCTGGGCGCCGCCGTGGTCCGGGAGGCGGCGTCGCTGCCGGCCGCGATGGTGGGTTGTTTCGCGTACGACCAGACCGCGCTCGTGGAGCGCTACGTCCCCGGGATGGACGTGGCGGTCTCCGTGCTCGACCTCGGAAAGGGGCCGCAGGCCCTGCCCCCGGTCGAGATCGTGCCGCGCAACGGCGTCTACGACTACGCGGCCCGCTACACCGCCGGGCGTACCACCTGGCACGCGCCCGCCCGGCTGGACGCCGCGACGACCGCCCGGGTGACCGAGGTGGCGCTCGCCGCGCACACCGCGCTCGGCCTGCGCGACGTGTCCCGGGTCGACCTGATCGTCGACGCCGGAGGCGACCCGCACGTGCTGGAGGTCAACGTCTCGCCGGGCATGACCGAGACGTCTCTCCTGCCGCTGGCGATCCAGGCGGCCGGGCTCGACTTCGGCCGGGTTCTCGGCACGCTCGTGACCCGGGCCGCCGCCCGCCGCCGCTGACCTCAGCTCTGCGGGGTACGCGCCGCGCCCGGCCGGTCTTTCGGGGTGTTCTCCGGCTCGGCCTCGTCCGCTTCTTCGCTGCTCGCGGCGCTGCTCGGCGAGCTGTCCGGTGCGTTGTCCGGTGCGTTGTCCGGCGCCGGGCCGGCCTGCGGTGCCGGGCCGGGCTCCGACGGGCCCGCCGAGGCGTCTGAGAGGTCCGCTGCCGCGTCGGACTCCGGGATCTCATCCGCAGCCTCGATCACCGACACGGACTCCTCCTCGGGCTCCTCAGCGGCGCTCGCGGGGGAGGTCGGCGAGAGACTCGATGGCGCCTGCCACTGGATGCGCGGCGGCTCGGCCAACGGACGGCCACCGAACTCGGCGAGCCACGCGGCCACCATGGCGAGGTTCTCCCGCCACCGGTCCTCGGAGATCGGGGGCAGGATCGAGTCCCACAGCGACAGGAACGTGCCCCGCAGTTGCAGCCGCCCGTACGGCCGGGCCAGGAACCACAGGTGCAGATGCGCCGAGCCGTCACCCCACCGGTTCACGTGAACCCGGGCCACCCCGTCGAGCGAGCGGACGGCCCGCTCCAGGCGGACGGTCATCACGCCCAGCTCGGCGGCGAGCAGGTTCGGCAGGTCGCCCAGATCCAGGTGAGAACGGGACTCCAGGATCAGGACCATCGGCAGGCCGGTGGGCCGGTCCATGGCGCGGACGCGCCACCGCTCACCGACCCAGATGTACGCCTCGTCGGGCGCGTTGCAGGCGGTGCACTCCCGGTCCGCCTCGCCGCGGCGGGGAGGTTCGAACGGTACGGGCTCGTCGAGCTGCTTGACGCGAAGATCGCCCTCGAAGGGGAAGGACGGCCACTGGGTGAAGTCGGGAACTGAGGGAGGGGTGTCCGGCACGACGCTGACCCTAACCGAGTTGGCGACGCCTGTCCCTACCTGTTCCACTGGCCGCCACACAGGTTGTCCACCACGTTGTCCACAGGCTGCCGAGATCACCAGCACAGCGCGTCATGCACTGCTCAGCAAGGGTTTCCTCGCTTCGTTTCACGTGAAACGGAGCGAGCCTGTGGACAACCCCTGTGGATAACCCGGAGCGTGTCCGGGTCCGTTCTTCCAACGATCCGGCGACCGATTCGCACCGGGAACCGGCGGCTTCGCCTCGTGCGTGTTTCACGTGAAACGACCGGGCGCACTGGCTCACTGCTCGGTGCGGGTCGGCTCGCTCGCTGTTCCGAGCCGCCGCTTTCGGTGACCGCTTCTTCGGTTGGCGGCAGACGGACGAGTCATCGGGAGGGTGCTGGCCGGGATGGGCCGAGAGGCGGGAACTACCGCTCAGCCCTCGTCCCGGCGAGCGCCGCGCACTATCGCTTGCACCCGGCGCAGCGGCGGTGCGCTGCGCGATCCGTTTCACGTGAAACGGATCGCCATTCCGCCGGACTCGCATGCGCAACGAGGCTGTGGGTCGGGTGCGGTTCCGATCAAGGACGAACCATTCGCGGGAGTCGGGAGTCTGGGCTTGCCGTGCACGGGTCGATGGCTCGGGGTCGTCGTGCCCGGCCCGCTGGCTCGGGGCTTCATGCACGGCCGCTGGATCGGGCTCATCGTGCCGGGCCCGATGCTTGAGGCTCGCCAGCAACGCCTGTTCCTCTGGCTTACCAGGACCGCGCCGTGGTCGGTCGAACGTGGCGCCGGGATCGGGCGCTCCGCGGTCCCTGATTCATTCTGGGCAGGACTGCGGTCCCCCGTTTATCCGCTAGGACTAAGCAGGGCGGGGCTCGGCAGACCGCCCGGGGTGCAGCCGGCCCGGCGAACCGGTGCACGTCCAACCGCCGACTGCGTCCTGGCCGCCGCGGGGCTGCTGCCGGCAGCACCCGCGCGGGCGCGGGTGCTGCCGGCCCGGCGATTCGGGCCAAGCGCCGGCGCTCGTTCCAGAGGAATCGCGGCTTCATCCGGGCCTGCGCCGTCAAGCCTCGGGCTCAGCAACCGTGGCCCGAGCCGGCGGTTCTCGAGAGTGAGCGCGGCGCGCTGAGCGAGAATCGGGGTCGACGCCTCGGTGGTTCTTCCGCTCCAGAATCGGTTCGCGGTGGATCGGCGCAACGCCCGCGGGCTGATGCGGCCAAGCGGTGGATCGGCCAGAACGAGCCGGTCATCAAGAGACGGATTCCTGCACCGTCCAGACCGGTCGGCTCCCATCGCTCCGGGCCCGTCGGACTTGGCTCGCCTGACATCCAGTGCCGCTCGGATGCTCGGCCGAAACGGCCTGTCATCAAGCCAGGTCTGCGCGGAACCCACGGCGAGCGCAACACGCTTCGGTCGTCTCTCCCCGTTTCACGTGAAACCACGGGTGACGTTCGGTGGCCGACCAACCGGCGCGATCAGGAAGAGAGCCGCCCGCTCCGGTCGCGGCACCGGAAGCAGCCCTCGAACGTAGGTCCGGCCGCACCCCCTCGTCGGGCGGTGCGGCCGGATCGACAACCGGGAGGAGCCGGGCTACGCCTGAGGCTGCCCGTCCTCGCCGACACCGATGATCCCGACGATCCGCTCCAGGTCGTCGACAGTGGCGAACTCGATCGTGATCTTGCCCTTGCTGCGGCCGATGTCGACCTTCACCCGCGTGTCGAACCGGTCGGAGAGCCGGTCCGCGAGATCGGTGAGGGCCGGGGCATGCGGCTTCGGCCGGCGCTTGGCAGCAGCCGCCTTCGCCGGCTCCTCGGCGAGCGCCAGGTGCACCAGTTCCTCGGCGCCGCGTACGGTGATGCCCTCGCGGACGATCCGCTCCGCGAGCGCCTCCTGCGCCTCGGCGTTGTCCAGGCTGAGCAGAGCCCGGGCGTGGCCGGCGGACAGGACGCCGGCGGCAACCCGGCGCTGCACGGCGGGCGGCAGGTTCATCAGCCGGATGGTGTTGGAGATCTGCGGGCGGCTGCGGCCGATCCGCCGGGCCAGCTCCTCGTGCGTCGCGCCGAACTCCTCCAGCAGTTGCTGGTACGCCGCCGCCTCTTCGAGCGGGTTGAGGTTGGCGCGGTGGATGTTCTCCAGGAGCGCGTCCCGGAGCATCGCGTCGTCCTTCGTGTCCCGGACGATGGCGGGGATGGTCTCCCGGCCGACCGCCTGGGCGGCACGCCAGCGCCGCTCGCCCATCACGAGTTCGAACTTCTCGGGGTCGAGCTGGCGGACCACGATCGGCTGGAGGAAGCCGACCTCCTGGATCGAGGTCTTCAGCTCCTCCAGGGCCTCCTCGTCGAAGACGTGCCGGGGCTGCTTCGGGTTCGGCACGATCGCGTCGACCGGGATCTCCGCGAAGTGGGCCCCGGGCACCGGGCTCAGCTGAGGCTCGGGCTCGACGGCCGGAGACGGGGTGCTTCCGACGCCGCCCGTGATGGCAGCGGTCGCGCCTGCGGCCGGAGCCGACGGCGACGTGGCAGCGGTCGACGACTCCGGCTCGGCGGCGGCCGGTTCGGCGCCCGGTACCGGTCCGGTGGGGATGAGGGCGCCGAGCCCTCGGCCCAGTCCGCCGCGGGGACGGTTCTTCATGCGACGCCTCCCAGCGACATCTCCGCACTACGCATTCCGGCTCACCGGCTCCTTGACGCCTCGCTCCGCGATCTCCTGGGCGGCCTCGAAGTAACTCGTGGCTCCCCGCGAACCGGGATCGTAGGTCATCACCGACTGGCCGTAGCTCGGTGCCTCGGAGACACGCACGTTGCGGGGGATGACGGCCTGGAGCACCTTGTCGCCGAAGTGGTTCCGGACGTCCTGCTCCACCGCGTCGGCCAGCCGGGTACGCCTGTCGTACATGGTGAGCAGGATGGTGGAGACCTCGAGCTTCGGGTTGAGGTGCTGGCGGACCAGGTTGATGTTGTTGATCAACTGGTTGAGGCCCTCCAGCGCGTAGTACTCGCACTGGATCGGGATCAGCACCTCCTGCGCGGCCACGAGCGCGTTGACTGTGAGCAGGCCGAGCGACGGCGGGCAGTCTATGAAGACGTAGTCGAAGTGTCCCGGGTACGCGGCGATGGCCCGTGCCAGGCGCGACTCCCGGGCCACCACCGAGACCAGCTCGATCTCGGCGCCGGCCAGGTCGATCGTGGCCGGTACGCACCACAGGTTGGGGATGCCCTCGACGGCCTGGGCCACCTCCTCCAGCGGCACGCTGTCGATCAGGCAGTCGTACACGTCGGGCACACCCGTGTGGTGCGGCACGTTCAGACCGGTGGAGGCGTTGCCCTGGGGGTCAAGGTCGACCACGAGCACCCGGTTGCCGTGCAGCGCGAGCGCCACGGCGAGGTTCACGGTGGTGGTCGTCTTACCCACGCCGCCCTTCTGGTTGGCGACGCACATCACCCGGGTCCGGTCGGGACGGGGCATGGTGACCTCGCCACTGGGATTCAGGATCTGCACGGCGCGCATCGCCTCCATAGCCAACGGTGGATCATCCTCTTCGCGCGTCGGGGTTTCACGTGAAACGTACGTGCTGGCGTCTACCTCGTCCCCGTACCCGTCTGCCTGTGGCGTGTCGGACGGCGCCACGGCGACCTCGGGGACGGCCTGGAACGGCACGGCCGAGACGGGCGGCTGGGGTTCGTAGCGGGTGGGCACCGCGGCGTTCGCCCGCACGGCGGGCGGGCGCGGGGTCGGTGCGTTCACCGGACCGTCGGCCGGGTCGAGCGGGTCGCGGGCCGGCGGTACGTTCGCCGGCACCGACGAGACAGGACGCACGGGCCCGCCGGCCGACGGCTCCCGTCGCTTGGACGGCTGAGCCGGGTACGGGGAGGACGGTTCGCCGGACTCGTTCACCGTCCACTCCTGGTAGTTGGTTTCACGTGAAACGGGGTCGGCGGAGGGCTGGCCTCCTGGTCCGGTCAACCGTGGATCGTCGTACCTGCCGTCGTCATGCACCTGTCATCCCTACCCGCTCCGGATGGTCGGTCCGCACCCGTCGAATCGCGTCCGCGCCTCGCACGGCGCCGTCGGCTCGGCGGGAACCGTCGGGTTCGGGTGCCGCCCGGCACCGCCGTTCCACACTATCGACGCGCGGTCAGCCTACGGCCGACGGGCGCGGTGGGTCCATGTCGGGTTGCGATCGATCGCGTCACGCCCACCGGTTCCAACGACCGGACGGGGCGTGCGGAATGGCGTACCGGCTCAGCGGTCGCCGCGACGGCGACCGCCACGCGACCGCTTCGGCTTCTTCGGACGACGCGGGTTGACCACGCGCTCCCGGACCACCTCGACCACCGTCGCCGGGGGTTCGATCACCCCTTCGCCGCAGCGATGCAGTTCCGGCGTCCCACCGCCGAGGCGGATCACGGCCTCGGTGTGCTCGGTGATCTCGTCGGCCGCCGATGCGCCCTTGAGCGCGACGAGCCGGCCGCCGGGAGCCACGAGCGGCAGGCACCAGGAGGCGAGCCGGTCCAGCGGCGCCACCGCGCGGGCCGTCACGATGTCGGCGCTCAGCGGTTCCCGGTCACGCGAGCCGGCCGCCGCCTCCTCGGCCCGCCCACGGAACACACGGACGTCCCGGGTCAGGCCGAGACGCTGTACCGCCTCGATCAGGAAGGCGGTCCGTCGAGCCAGCGGCTCCACGAGCGTCACGGTGAGGTCGGGGCGCGCGATCGCCAGCACCAGACCGGGCAGCCCGGCGCCGGAGCCGACGTCGATCACGCGGGCCCCCTCCGGGATCCGTTCCGCCACCACAGCGCAGTTGAGGAGGTGCCGCTCCCAGAGTCGCGGCGTCTCGCGAGGACCGATCAGGCCGCGGAGCACGCCGTCGGTGGCGAGCAGTTCGGCGTACGCGGCGGCCAGGTCGAGCCGGTCACCGAACAACGCGCGGGCGGCCTCCGCCAGTTCGGGCGGCAGCGTCGCCGACGCCGGATCGGGGGCGGCGTCACTGTCCACGAGGGACGGTGCATCCTCCGACGGCTCCGCGAAGACCGGGCCGGCCACCGCGGCCGGGTCGGCCGGCGTCACGTCCGCCGCCGGCTCACCGGAGAAGGCGGGTGTCACGTCCACCGCCGGATCGGCGGGCTCGATCCCGGTCACCACCGCCGGCTCGGCGGAGAAGGCCGGCTCGCCGGGGTCGGTCACGGCCCTTCCCGGGTACGCCGGGTCGGCCGGCCCGTCCTCGTCGGAGAAGACCGGGTCGACTGTGTTGTCGGGGCGCACAGCCGACGGCCCGGGCGGCGTACCGCCCGGGCCGGTCGCGGCTCCTGCCGTCGTCTCGTCGGAGATCACGGACCTCAGTCCGCCACCGGCCGGACGACGATGCGGCGGTTGGGCTCGACGCCCTCGGACTCGCTCTCCACCCCGCTCATCGCGTTCACCACGTCGTGCACGCACTTGCGCTCGAACGCGGACATCGGCTCCAGGCGCACCGGCTCGCCGTGCTCCTTGACCTTCTCGACCGCGTTCTTCGCCACGGCGGCCAGCTCCTTGCGACGGGCGGCCCGGTAGCCGCCGACGTCGAGCAGCAGGCGGCTCGGGGTGCCGGTCTGGCGGAACACGGCCAGCCGGGCCAGTTCCTGGAGCGCCTCCAGGGTCGCGCCGCGCTGGCCGACCAGGTTCTGCAGGCGGCCGCCGACCACCTCGACGACCGGGCGGCCGCCGGACACCAGCTCGTCGATGTCGCCGTCGTAGTCGAGGATGTCCAGCAGACCCTCGACGTAGTCGGCGGCGATCTCGCTCTGCCGGAACAGGTCGCTCTCGGCCGGGGCCTTCTTCTCCCGGGCCTCGCCCGCGGCGTCCTCGGTCTCGGTGGCGGCGGTAACGGGGGTCTCCTCGTCCAGGGACTGGTCGGCGCTGGGGATGCTGGTCTCGGTCACGGGTCTCATCTCCGTACTCGCTCGGCCGGACCGTCGGGGGTCCGCTGGTCTCCCGGGGCCGGCGGGAGGTTCGCCGGGTGCCCTCGGGCACGTCTGTACGGGCCAGTTTCGCCCGTGTCCGCGCTCCGCGCGGCTATTCCGGCCCGGCGCCGACTCCTCGGATGGCAGCACGCGGCCGGAACGGGCCACCGCCATGCCGGCGGTGGCCCGGTGGGCTCAGCCCTGTCGCTTGGCGGGCCGGTTGCCGCCCTTCTTCGGGTTGACCGGCTTGGCGCCCGGCTTCGGGCCGGCCACCTTCGGCGCCGCGGCCGGAGCCTTCGCCGGCGGCTGGGCCGCCTTGCGGCCGAACAGGCCACCGGCCTTCGCCGGCTGCACCGGGCTCTTGCCGGAGGTGCTCTTGCCGGAGGTGGCGGTCTTCGCGGTCGGCGGCGGCGGGAACTTCCGCAGCACCCACTGCTGCTGGCCGAGCGTGAAGAGGTTGTTGGTGACCCAGTAGATGATCACACCGATCGGGAAGATCGCACCCGAGACCAGCAGCGACAGCGGGATGCCGTAGAGCATCAGCCGCTGCACCATGCGCTGCTGCGGGTCCTCGGCCCACCCGGTCTTGAGGATCATCTGACGGCTGGTCAGGTAGGTGGTGGCGATCATGATGACCACCAGGATGCCGGCGACCACCTTGACCGTGCCGGTGCTCGCGCCGAGCCGGCTCAGTTCTTCGGCGGTGGAGCCGAACTTGCCGGAGATCGGCGCGGTGAACAGCTTCGCGTTGGAGGCGCTGTTGAACTGGTCGACGGTCCAGCCGTACAGGGTCTTGCCCTGGTTGTCGGGGTTGAGCCGCCGGAGCGTGTGGAACAGGCCCAGGAAGACCGGGATCTGGAGGAACATCGGAAGGCAGCCCATGAGCGGGTTGGCCTTTTCCTTCCGATAGAGCTCCATCATCTCCTTCTGGAGCGTCTCCCGGTCACCCTTGTGCTTCTCCTGGAGCTCCTTCACCTTGGGCTGGAGCGCCTGCATGGCACGCTGCGACTTGATCTGCTTGACGAAGACCGGGAACAGGATCACCCGGACCGTCACCACCAGGAAGATGATGGCGAGGATCCAGGCCCAGTTCGTACCGATCACGGCCCCGACCGGAACTCCGATGGCGTCCCAGGCCGAGTGCCAGGCCAGCAGGATCCACGAGATCGCGTAGTAGATCCAGTCGAGACTAAACACTCAGGCTCCAGTCACGTCGGAACGGCGGCGGTCGCCCGGCTCCGGAACCGGGTCATGTCCACCAGGGTGGAAGGGATGGCAGCGCGACAGCCGACGGACCGTCAGCCAGGCTCCCCGCAGCGCACCGTGCCGGGACACCGCCTCCACGGCGTAGGCACTGCACGACGGGTAGAACCGGCAGCGGGCCGGCAGCGCCGGACTTATCCACCGACGGTACGCGATGATGGGCGCCAGCAGCATGCGGGCACCGGTTGTGGGCGGCGGAGTCGCCGTCGTCGGGCCGGTCACCGCGACCGCCGTCCCCGGGGGGTCCGTGCGGCGGCGAGGGCGGCGTCCAGGTCGGCGCCGAGCCGGTCGTACGTCGCGTCGGCTGCCGCGGGCAGCGCGCGTACCACGAGGGTGGTGCCGGCGGGCAGCTCGGCCAGCCGCTCGCGGACCAGGTGCCGGAGCCGACGGCGGACCTTGTTGCGGACCACCGCGCCGCCGACGGCCTTGGACACGACGAAGCCGGCGCGGCTCGGTGCGGAGGTCTCCGCACCGTTGCTTCGCGCCGGCTCCGGCGAGAGTGTCGCGGTGGTGCCGATCGGCTCGGGGATGGTCAGGTGGACCACGACGGCGCCACGGCCGACGCGTCGGCCACCGCGAACCGCTGCGGCGAAGTCGTTACTGCGCCGCAGTCGTTGCGCGGCGGCCAGCACGACTGCCCACGTCCCCGGACCGGACCTGTCGGCGTCAGGCCGACAGGCGGGCGCGGCCCTTGGAGCGACGGGTCGAGATGATGGCGCGGCCGGCACGGGTGCGCATGCGCAGCCGGAAGCCGTGGGTCTTCGCGCGCCGGCGGTTGTTCGGCTGGTAGGTGCGCTTGCTCACGTCAGGCTCTCCGTTGTCGTACGCCCCGCGCGGCGGATCGCCCGGGGTCGTGTGCTGGTCCAGATCACCTGTCGGTGACCTCCGATCGGCGCTGCCGTGACACGCGCCCCGGCGATGCGGGGTGACAGCCACGGGCAGCAAGCATCAATCATCCTAGCAGAGGGCGAGAGAGCAGCCGCTCCAGCCTACGCAGGGGCGCAATGACCGTCAAACATCACACTCGGGCGTCCGACCTGCGGTCGAGCGCGACCGAAAGGGGCGGTTTTCACTGATGTTGCCAAGGTCGTCAGGGTGTCGCCGGTTGATGCTGTGGGGTCCGCGCTGTTAGCGTGCGCGATTGCGGTCGGCTTCGGGGGTCCGGGGTTTGTCGCCGATCGGCAAGACCGGACACGCTGTTGAATCGTTCGGCACGGTGAACCCGCTTCAGTGCCTCCGTGGATCGAGGGGGGCAGGTCCGACCCGCGTCCGGTGGGCGGCCACAATCGGTCGGTACACAGGCTGTGGATAACTTGTGGATGACGACCGGTCAGCCGTCCGGGCGGGCGTGAGAAGGAGCAGGCGAGGGGGTGGCACGACGGTGACCGGAGCGACCGACCTTGCCGCGGTGTGGACGGCGACCACCGACGAACTCGCCGACGAGATCATCTCCGCACAGCAACGGGCGTACCTCCGGCTCACCCGGCTGCGGGCGATCGTCGAGGACACCGCGCTGCTCTCGGTGCCGGACGCCTTCACCCGGGACGTGATCGAGTCCCGGCTCCGCCCGGCCATCACCGAGGCGTTGAGCCGCCGGCTCGGCCGGCCGATCCAGGTGGCGGTCACCGTACGGGTCGCCGAGGATCCGGGCGCCCGCCCGGCCGGCACGGTCTACCGCAGCAGCCCCGAGCCGCTGCGCGAGCACGACGGCGCCGCCCCGCTACCCGGCTTCGACCAGCCCGGCCCGCCCGCGTCCGCCCCGGCCTTCCCGTCGCCGCGCCCGGAACCCGGGTACGCCGACTCCCGCCCCGATTCCGGTTACGCCGACTCCCGCCGCGAGCCCGGGTACGCCGATTCCCGCTCCGAGCCCGGGTACGCCGAACCGCGCCCGGAGCAGCCGCTCGACGAGCCGGCGCCGCGCCAGCGGACCGCCGACGGCGGCCGCCCGCACCTGATCCCGGCCGGCCGCGACGCACAGGACACGCTCTTCAGCGCCGCGTTCGCCGAGCCGGTGCGCACCGCGCCCGAACGCCGCGCCTTCGACGAGCGCACCCGGGTCGAGCCTCCAGTGCCCGACGCCGGCGGATACGAGCCCCGCTACCGGGAGAACCCGGCCGCCGACCCCGCGCCGATGCGCGGCCTGCCCCGCGACGGCGCCACCGACAACGGCCCCGGCCGCGGTGGCGCCGACCACCATCGCCCCGGCGGCGGCCAGGCCGACCGCAGGCTCCCCGGCGGTACGGAGAGCGGCGGCAACCGGCTCAACCCGAAGTACATGTTCGAGACGTTCGTCATCGGCTCGTCCAACCGGTTCGCGCACGCCGCGAGCGTGGCCGTGGCCGAGTCGCCGGCGAAGGCGTACAACCCGCTGTTCATCTACGGCAGCTCCGGGCTGGGCAAGACCCACCTGCTGCACGCCATCGGGCACTACGCCACGACGCTCGGCAACGCGCGCTCGGTCCGGTACGTCTCGACCGAGGAATTCACCAACGACTTCATCAACTCGCTGCGTGACGACAAGACGAGCGCGTTCCAGCGCCGCTACCGGGACGTGGACATCCTCCTGATCGACGACATCCAGTTCCTGGAGAACCGGGAGCGGACGCAGGAGGAGTTCTTCCACACCTTCAACACGCTGCACAACGCCAACAAGCAGATCGTGATCACGTCCGACCGCTCGCCGAAGCAGCTGGCGACGCTGGAGGACCGGCTGCGTACGCGCTTCGAGTGGGGCCTGCTCGCCGACATCCAGCCGCCGGACCTGGAGACGCGGATCGCGATCCTGCAGAAGAAGGCGGCGCAGGAGCGGCTGTACGCCCCGCCGGACGTCCTGGAGTTCATCGCGTCCCGGGTGTCGAACTCGATCCGCGAACTGGAGGGGGCGCTGATCCGCGTCACCGCCTTCGCGAGCCTCACCCGATCCTCGGTCGAGCTGTCGCTGGCCGAGGAGGTGCTGCGGGACTTCATCCCGGACGGCGCCGGCCCGGAGATCACCGCGGACCAGATCATGGTGTCCACGGCCGACTACTTCGGCGTGAGCCTGGAGGACCTGCGCGGCCACTCCCGCTCCCGGGTGCTGGTGAACGCGCGTCAGGTGGCCATGTACCTGTGCCGCGAGCTGACCGACCTGTCGCTGCCCCGAATCGGGCAGGCGTTCGGCGGCCGGGACCACACCACTGTGATGCACGCGGACCGCAAGATCCGCCAGCAGATGGCGGAGCGGCGCTCGCTCTACAACCAGATCGCCGAGCTGACCAACCGCATCAAGCAGAACACCTGACCGCCCCCTGTTGCGCCCCGCCTGTTGCGCCCCACCGCTCCCGCGGTGATCAAGGAGTTTGTGTCGGGGAGAGACGTCATTCCTGACCCGAACTCCTTGGTCAACAAGGCGGGGTGGGCGCGCGGACGTCGCCGAGCGGGTAAGTGGCGGGTGTCCCGCTGGACCGCCAACTCCATGATCGACCCTGTCGCCGTGTGTGCTCGCTCGCTTCGTCCGCCTCCGGCGCAGGAGCCGGCCGAGCCGAGCGCCACCGCACTCTGCCCTTCGGCCGTCGTCTGCGCGCGGACTCCGCCGCAGATCTTGGAAGCTTTGCGCCCCCATGGGGGCCGTTTCCTACCAAGATCTCTCGGGAGCTGAGCGCCGAGCCTCAGGGTGGTGGTCGAATCGCCGTTACGGCGGGCACCCCGGAGGGCCGGCAGCCGGAAGCCGCGAGCCACGCCCCGCCGGGCCGGAGCCCGGAAGCGGGAGCCGGGGAGCCGGCAGGCAGGAACCGGCAGGCAGGAACCGGGAGGCAGGAGCCGGCAGGCAGGAGGCAGGGGCCAGCGGGCGGGAGCCGGGAGCCCGCGCCTCGTGTTGACCGCCCATGGCCTCGTACGGCGGACCGGGCCCCTGGCCCCGTCGAGGCGATCCAGCACACCCTCGGCGACCACCCCCGTCAAAGTCCCGCCCTCGCCCGCCCACCTTCCCGTCGATCATGAGGTTGACGGTGACAAACCGGACGCCAAACGCCGCCAACTTCATAATCGACACGAGCGACCGGGGAGCAGGGGCGAGGGCGGGAGCGGGGGCGGGGGCGGGAGCGGGGGCGGGAGCGGGGGCGCGGGAGGCTCGTGTCCCAGCGGCCGACGTGACGAAGGCGACCACCGGGGGACCACCGGCGGCGAAGGCGGGCGGAGTAGACGGGTGGCAAGTAGCCGACAGAGGGAACGGGTTGACCCTCGACCCGGTGGAGGGCCCAGGATCTGTCGTGTGCTCGTCCACAGCTCGTACCCGTTGTCCACAGCCCCTGTGTCACAGGCGGTGGACAACCACGCTTCGCACTCGGCCGGTTACCCACAGACTGTGGACAACTCCTGGGGACGACGCTGTGGATGCCTGGGGACGACGGTCACGTTGTCCACAGGCGGCGGTCCGCCTGTGGGCGGGCTGTTGAAGGTTCTGGGGATGACGGCTGTGGACCCGGCCGGCGCTGTCCACAGCGCTGGGGAGAAAACCGGTGGATTACCGGTGGACAACCGGTGGACAGCCGTGGAAAACCCGGCGGCCGGCGAGGGCTGTGGACCGGGACACGAGTTTTACCCCTGGTTCTCCACAGCCAAACCACCGGTGGATAACGTGTCTGACCTGCGCGGACGCCGGTTCTCCACAGTTTGCACAGGTGCGATGAAGACGATGAGTTATCTCTTCTAAACAACAAAAACCAATCATCACCGTTGGACTTCCTGTGGATCGGGCCGGAGCACTGCCGTCGGCAGTCGCCCGGGGCATCTGGATCCACGGGGTCGGGCGCACAGCCGATGTCCCAGCGCCTTAAGGTGCGATGGGTACCCGCACGGTCGGGCGGGACGGGTGGCAGCGGTCGGCATGAGAGAGTTGTCGCTGACGTCGACGCGGAGGCATTGATGAAGTTCCGAGTGGAGCGCGACGCGCTCGCCGAGGCGGTCGCGTGGACCGCCAAGAGCCTGCCCAACCGACCCTCCGTACCGGTGCTGGCCGGAGTGATGCTCCGGGTCACCGACGGCAACCTCCAGGTCTCCGGCTTCGACTACGAGGTCTCCAGCCAGGTGACAGTCGAGGTGCAGGGTGACGCGGACGGCGCCGCCCTGGTCTCCGGCCGTCTGCTCGCCGAGATCACCAAGGCCCTGCCGGCGAAGCCGGTGGACATCGCCGCCGTCGGCGCCCACCTCGAACTGGTCTGCGGCAGTGCCCGGTTCACGCTGCCCACCATGCCGGTGGAGGACTACCCGACGCTGCCGGAGATGCCGGAGAGCGCCGGCACCGTCGACGCCGCCGCCTTCGCCTCGGCCGTGGCCCAGGTGGCAGTGGCCGCCGGCCGGGACGAGACGCTGCCGATGATGACCGGCGTCCGGATCGAGCTGAGCGGCAACACGATGGCCATGCTGGCGACCGACCGCTACCGCCTCGCGCTGCGCGAGATGGAGTGGAACCCGGACGACCCGGAGATCAGCCTCAACGCGCTGGTGCCGGCCCGTACGCTGCACGACACCGCGAAGGCACTCGGCCCGCTCGGCGGCCACGTCACCATGGCGCTGTCCTCCGGCGGCGCCGGTGAAGGCATGATCGGTTTCTCCGGCGGCACCCGCCGGACCACCAGCCGGCTGCTCGACGGCGCCAACTACCCGCCGGTGCGCTCGCTGTTCCCGGCCGACCACAACGCCGAGGCCCGCGTCGCCGTCGCCGCGCTCATCGAGGTGGTCAAGCGCGTCGCGCTGGTCGCCGAGCGCACCACCCCGGTCCTGCTCAGCTTCAGCGCCGACGGTCTCGTGGTCGAGGCGGGCGGCACCGAGGAGGCCCGGGCCAGCGAGGCGATGGAGGCAACCTTCAGCGGCGAGCCGCTGACCATCGGGTTCAACCCGCAGTACCTCATCGACGGTCTGGCCAATCTGGGCGCGCAGCACGCCCTGCTCCGGTTCGTCGACGCGTTCAAGCCCGCGGTCATCTCCCCGGCCGGCGAGGATGGCGAGGTCATCCCGGGGTACCGGTACCTCATCATGCCGATCCGCGTGTCCCGCTGATCGCAGGCAGCACGACCCTGACGTACGGAGGTAGGAGCAGATGCAGCTCGGCCTGGTAGGACTCGGCCGCATGGGCGGCAACATGCGGGAGCGGTTGCGGGCCGCCGGGCACGAGGTGGTCGGCTACGACCACAACCCGGAGATCAGCGACGCCGCGAGCCTGGCCGAGCTGGCCGAGAAGCTCCAGTCGCCCCGCGCGGTCTGGGTCATGGTTCCGGCCGGCGTCACCGACGCCACCATCGACGAGCTCGCCGGTGTGCTCGGCGAGGGCGACATCATCATCGACGGCGGCAACTCCCGGTTCAGCGACGACGCCCCGCGCGCCGAGCGGCTGAACGAGCAGGGCATCGGCTACATGGACGTCGGCGTCTCCGGCGGCGTCTGGGGCCGGCAGAACGGGTACGCGCTGATGGTCGGCGGCGCGCAGGAGCACGTCGAGCGCCTGATGCCGATCTTCGAGGCGCTCAAGCCCGAGGGTGAGTTCGGCTTCGTGCACGCCGGACCGGTCGGCGCCGGCCACTACGCCAAGATGGTGCACAACGGCATCGAGTACGGCCTGATGCACGCCTACGCCGAGGGCTACGAGCTGCTGGCCGCCTCCGAGCTGGTGACGAACGTCCCCGGCGTGTTCAAGTCGTGGCGCGAGGGCACAGTGGTCCGGTCCTGGCTGCTCGACCTGCTGGACCGGGCACTCGACGAGGATCCGGAGCTGGCCGAGCTGAGCGGCTACACCGAGGACACCGGCGAGGGCCGCTGGACCGTGGACGAGGCGGTCCGGCTCGCCGTACCGCTCAACGTCATCGCGGCGTCGCTCTTCGCCCGGTTCGCCTCCCGGCAGGACGACTCGCCCGCGATGAAGGCCGTCGCCGCGCTGCGCCAGCAGTTCGGCGGCCACGCCGTCCACAAGCGCTGACCGGTATCCACAGGCTGTGTACGTCCGCCGGCTCGAACTGGTCGACTTCCGCTCCTACGAGCGCGTCGGCGTCGACCTGGAGCCGGGTCCGAACGTGCTCGTCGGCGCCAACGGCGTCGGCAAGACCAACCTGGTCGAGGCGCTCGGCTACGTGGCGACCCTGGACTCGCACCGGGTCGCCACCGATGCCCCGCTGGTCCGGATGGGAGCCGCCTCGGCGGTGATCCGCTGCGCGGTGGTGCACGAGGGCCGGGAACTGCTGGTCGAGCTGGAGATCGTGCCGGGCAAGGCCAACCGGGCCCGGCTCGGCCGGTCCCCGGCCCGGCGCGCCCGGGACGTTCTCGGCGCGCTGCGCCTGGTGCTGTTCGCTCCGGAGGATCTGGAACTGGTCCGCGGTGACCCGGCCGAGCGCCGCCGCTACCTGGACGACCTGCTGGTCACCCGCCAGCCCCGTTACGCCGGGGTACGCGCCGACTACGAGCGCGTGGTCAAGCAACGCAACGCGCTGCTGCGTACCTCGTACCTCGCTCGCAAGACCGGCGGCACACGCGGCGGCGACCTGTCGACGCTGGCCGTGTGGGACGCGCATCTGGCGCAGCACGGCGCGGACCTGCTCGCCGGCCGCCTGGAGCTGGTCGCCGCGCTCACCCCGCACGTGGCGAAGGCGTACGACGCGGTGGCCGCCGGCCGCGGGGCGGCGGGCATCGCGTACCGGCCCTCGGTCGAGTTGCCCGAACCCGGCGCCGACCGCGCGGCGCTGGCGGAGGCGCTCGCCGCCGCGCTGACCGCGAACCGTGCCGCCGAGATCGAGCGCGGCACCACGCTCGTCGGCCCGCACCGGGACGACCTGGCGCTGACGCTCGGCCCGCTGCCCGCCAAGGGGTACGCGAGCCACGGCGAGTCCTGGTCGTACGCGTTGGCGCTGCGGCTGGCCGGGTACGACCTGCTGCGCGCCGACGGGATCGAGCCGGTGCTGGTGCTCGACGACGTCTTCGCCGAGTTGGACACCGGGCGGCGGGAACGGCTGGCCGAGCTGGTCGGCGGCGCCGGTCAGCTCCTGGTCACCTGCGCCGTGGACGAGGACGTGCCGGCGACGCTGCGCGGCACCCGGTACGCGGTGGGTGAGGGGACGGTGCGACGTGCCGGATGACGAGGTGCGGCTCCCGCCCGCGCGGCTGGGGCCGGGACGCGACGCGCGTACCCCCGGAAAGCCGGCGGACGGCGAGCCGGCCGCGAACCCGCCGGAGGGCACGACCGGGCCGGAACTGGCCCGGGCGGTGCTCGACGCGGCGAAGGCCCGGCGGCAGGCGGCGGCCCCCCGGCGGCGCGGCGCGGTCCGCGGCGACGGCGAGAAGCGGCTGCGCGGCTACTCCGGCCCGGGGCCGGACCCGCGCGACCCGCAGCCGCTCGGCGCGGTGCTGGACAAGCTGATGAAGGCGCGCGGCTGGCAGCAGCCGGCGGCCGAGGCGACGGTGTTCGGCGCGTGGGAGAAGGTGGTCGGCGCGGAGGTCGCGCAGCACAGCCGCCCGGTCAAGCTGGAGGACGGTGAGCTGACCGTGGAGGCACGCTCGACGGCCTGGGCGACCCAGTTGCGCCTGCTGGCGGGCTCGCTGTTGCAGCAGATCGCCCGGGAGGTCGGCCACAACGTGGTGCGCAAGCTGCACATCCACGGGCCGGCGGCGCCGTCGTGGTCGCGCGGTCCCCGACGGGTACGCGGGCGCGGCCCCCGCGACACCTACGGCTGACCGACACCGCCGGAACGCCGCGCCTCCCGCCGGGCGCGCTTGAGTTCGCGCTGCTCGCGGCTCCACTGCTTGCGGCGCTCCAGGTCTTCCTTCCACGCGTCGCGGGCCAGCTTCGAGCCGCCCTGTACCGCGCCCTGCACCTGGGACGGGCCGGCGAGGTTGCGGAACACCCAGCCCAGCAGACGGCCACCCTTGCCGGAGGCGTCGCCCACCTGCTCGTCGTCGCTCATCCCGTCGCCTCTCTGTTTGTGTGCAAACCATTGGTACACCAATCATTGCTACTATCGCAATGACGACGAGGAGGATGCGGGTGACCGACGGCATCGAGGAGGACCCCCTGGCGCTGGAGCAGCAGGTCTGCTTCGCGCTCTCAGTCGCCGCCCGGAGCGTCGTCGCTGTCTACCGGCCGCTGCTGGAGCCGATGGGGCTCACCCACCCGCAATACCTGGTGATGCTGGCGCTCTGGCAGCACGCGCCGCTGTCCGGGCGGGATCTGAGCCGGCTGCTCCAGCTCGACCCGGGCACGCTGTCGCCGCTGCTCAAGCGCTTGGAGGCGGCCGGCTACATCCGGCGGGAACGCGACGCCGCCGACGAGCGCAGCCTGGCCGTCTCGCTCACCCCCGAGGGGCAGGCGCTGCGAGCGCAGGCCGAGCGGATCCCGCCGGCCATCGTGCAGCGCCTCGGCCTGCCTCTGGCCGACCTGCGGCACCTGCACTCGGCGCTGACCGAGGTGATCGCGGCCGCCAACCGGGCCACGTCTTCTTCCGGCGCTGCGGCGCCCGGTCAGGCGTCGGCGTAGACCGCGAAGCCCCGCTCCGCGCAGCGCCGGTAGAAGGCCGCCAGCACGCTCAGCTCGGCGCAGGTGAAGTTCCACTGCGGCGGGTCGCCGTTCTCGTCCCGCAGCCGGTCCAGCCGGCTGTCCAGCCAGCGGAGCTGCTGCTCGGCCAGCCGCCCGTCACCGAGCAGCGCGCGCAGCACCTCGCTCACCGACTCGAACGTGACCGGCTCGCCGTACGGCCGGTGCCGCGCGACGAACTTCTCCACGCCCTCGGCGATCCAGGAGCAGCCGTCCGGGTCGATCACCGGGTCCTCGTCCTCGACCGCGTTCTCCGTGGCGTAGAGCACATTTTCCAGCCCGAGGATCAGGTCGACCAACTCGGTGTACGCGGTCGCGCGTACCGTGCCGGTCTTCGCGATCAGCTCGGCGAGCGCCGCGGTCGGCGCGGAGATCCGGGGCATGTCCACGATCTCGCCGAAGTCCACGAACTCAGCCGGCGCGACCGGGTCGTAGAAGCGGCCGGTCCGCGGCCAGTGCACCGCGACGTTGTCCAGCCCCATCTGGCGTCACCTCTCACCAAGCGTTTTCGGACCGTCTCCAACGATCGTCCCGGTTCCGGGCGCAAAAGATCAAGACCGCAACGGCGGCGCCGCAAAAGCTACGGCACGCCGGGCCCGGCCGCGACCCCCGGTCGGGACAGCCGCCGATCACCGGTCGGATGACCGTCACGGCTCACGGTGGCCGGTGGCGCGGCGCCGCCCCAATGGCGTGTAGGGGGAGTCGTGGGCGACGCGGTTCGTCCGGCTACGGCATTCTCAGCCGCCTCGGAGAGGGTGCCGAGTGGCGGTTTGGTCGGCTCCGCACAGTAAGATTGGGGGCGAGACGAAAGACCCGAGACGGAGCGACGGACTGGGGCCCGGTGGGCCCTCGATCATAGTCCCGCATCGGGTCCGAGCCGATCGCGATCCGCGGGCAACCGCGGCGCCCGGCGCACATGATCCGACCTGGCGATCCCAGGGGCGGTCCATGCGCGCCGACGTCGCGTCCTGTCCGCCGAACCCGCGCCCCCGCGCCCACGCGCGGCCGGTGCGAGAAAGTGGCCGAGGGTGGCAGCGGAGGACAACAAGAAGTACGGTGCCGAGTCCATCACCGTTCTCGAGGGCCTGGAAGCGGTCCGGAAGCGGCCCGGTATGTACATCGGGTCCACCGGCGAGCGCGGTCTGCACCACCTGGTGTGGGAGGTCGTCGACAACGCGGTGGACGAGGCGCTGGCCGGGCACTGCGACACCATCGACGTGGTGCTGCTGGCCGACGGCGGTGTCCGGGTGACCGACAACGGCCGTGGCTTCCCGGTCGACCTGCACCCGAAGCTGAAGAAGCCGGGTGTCGAGGTCGCCCTGACCGTGCTGCACGCGGGCGGCAAGTTCGACGGCAAGGCGTACGCCGTCTCCGGCGGCCTGCACGGCGTCGGCGTCTCCGTGGTGAACGCGCTGTCCACCCGGATGGCCGTGGAGATCCACAAGGACGGCTTCGTCTGGCGCCAGCAGTACAACCACTCCAAGCCGACGCCGCTGGAGAAGGGCGAGGAGACCGACCGTACCGGTTCGGCCGTCTCCTTCTGGCCCGACCCGGACGTCTTCGAGACCGTCGACTTCGACTTCCACACCATCTACCGGCGCCTCCAGGAGATGGCCTTCCTCACCCGGGGTCTCACCATCCACCTGCTCGACGAGCGGGTCCCGGAGGACGAGGACGGCAAGACCCGCGAGGTCACCTTCCACTACGAGGGCGGCATCGCCGACTTTGTCCGGCACCTCAACGCCTCCAAGAGCCCGATCCACAAGACGGTGGTCGAGTTCGGGGCCGAGGAGACGGGCATGTCGGTCGAGATCGCCATGCAGTGGAACGAGTCGTACGGCGAGTCGGTCTACACCTTCGCCAACAACATCAACACCCACGAGGGCGGCACCCACGAGGAGGGCTTCCGGGCCGCGCTGACGAGCGTCGTCAACCGCTACGGCGCCGAGAAGAAGCTGCTCAAGGGCGACGAGCGCCTCTCGGGTGAGGACATCCGCGAGGGCCTGGCCGCGATCATCTCGGTCAAGCTCACCGACCCGCAGTTCGAGGGTCAAACCAAGACCAAGCTGGGCAACACCCCGGTGAAGGGCTTCGTGCAGCGGGTCTGCAACGAGTCGCTCGTCGACTGGTTCGACCGCAACCCGGCCGAGGCGAAGATCATCATCCAGAAGGCGTCCCAGGCGGCGCGCGCCCGGATCGCCGCGCAGCAGGCGCGCAAGCTCGCCCGGCGCAAGTCGCTGCTGGAGTCCGGCTCGATGCCCGGCAAGCTGGCCGACTGCCAGTCCACCGATCCGCGCGAGTCCGAGGTCTTCATCGTCGAGGGCGACTCGGCCGGCGGCTCGGCCAAGCAGGGCCGCGACCCGCGCGTCCAGGCGATCCTGCCGATCCGCGGCAAGATCCTCAACGTCGAGAAGGCCCGGATCGACCGGGTGCTGAAGAACAACGAGGTGCAGGCGCTGATCACCGCGCTCGGCACCGGCATCCACGACGACTTCGACATCGAGAAGCTGCGCTACCACAAGATCGTGCTGATGGCCGACGCCGACGTGGACGGCCAGCACATCCAGACGCTGCTGCTCACCCTGCTGTTCCGCTTCATGCGGCCGCTGGTCGAGCTGGGCCACGTCTACCTGGCTGCCCCGCCGCTCTACAAGATCAAGTGGAACAAGAAGGGCGACGACGCCCAGTACGCGTACTCGGACCGCGAGCGCGACGGGCTGATCGCCCTGCGCCAGCAGAAGAAGCCCAACGCCCGCCCGGACGACATCCAGCGGTTCAAGGGTCTCGGCGAGATGAACTACCCCGAGCTGTGGGAGACCACGATGAACCCGGCCACGCGTACGCTGCGCCAGGTCACGCTCGACGACGCCGCCACCGCGGACGAGCTGTTCAGCGTCCTGATGGGCGAGGACGTCGAGGCTCGCCGGTCGTTCATCCAGCGCAACGCCAAGGACGTGCGGTTCCTGGACATCTGACGGACGCGCCCGGGCCGGCCGGACATCCACCGGCCGACCCGGCAGTCCACAGAGTTATCCACAGTCTGAACGCTTTCCACAGCCGTTATCCACAGCGAGACCACGACTGAAGAGTCTGATAAGGGTTAACAGTGACCGATACTCCCGAGTCCACCCCGAACGAGCCGGAGACCCCGGAGGCACTGGCGGCGGTCGTCCAGCACGACCGGATCGAGCCGGTCGGCCTCGAGGTCGAGATGCAGCGCTCGTACCTCGACTACGCGATGAGCGTCATCGTCGGGCGGGCCCTGCCGGACGTCCGGGACGGGCTCAAGCCGGTCCACCGCAAGATCCTCTACGCCATGTTCGACTCCGGCTACCGGCCGGACCGCGGGTACGTGAAGTGCTCCCGCGTCGTCGGTGACGTGATGGGCCAGTTCCACCCGCACGGCGACTCGGCCATCTACGACGCGCTGGTCCGGATGGCGCAGCCGTGGTCGCTGCGCTACCCGCTGGTCGACGGCAACGGCAACTTCGGCTCGCCCGGAAACGACCCGGCCGCCGCCATGCGTTACTGCCTCGTCGGCGACGCCCGGATTCGTACCGCTGAGGGGTCCGTGAGGATCGCCGACGTCGTGCCGGACGCCGCACCGAGCAGCGAGACCGATGTCGACCTCAAGGTCCGTGACCGCAACGGCGACCTGGTCCGCGCCTCCAAGTTCTTCCACTCCGGCGAGCACCCCACGCTGCGGCTGCGCACCCGCGAGGGGTACGAGCTGACCGGCACCCACAACCACCCGGTGCTCTGCCTGGTGAACGTGGCCGGCGTGCCGACCCTGCTGTGGAAGCTGCTCGCCGAGATCGCCCCGGGTGACCGGGTGGTCCTCCAACGCACCGTGCCGGACGAGATCGGCTACCCGATGCTGGAGCACGTCGAGGCCGCCGTGCTCGCGGGCGCGTTCGTGTCCGAGGGGTGGGTGTCCGAGCAGCGGGCCGGCTTCAACAACGTGGACCGGGAGTTCTTCGTCCGCGTCCTCACCGCCTATGACCTCGCGGTCGGCGGCCCCCGGTACGTCGCCGAGCGGGTCATCGCCTCCGGCAGCACGCTGCACGAGCTCGACGTACAGAACCTCTCCGCACTCCGGGCGAGCGTGCTCGGCGAGATGGTGGGCGCGCGGAGCGCCGACAAGTTCGTGCCGGAGTTCGTCTGGCGCGGACCGGCCGCGGTCAAGCGGGCCTTCCTACAGGCGCTGTTCGAAGGCGACGGATCTTCGTCGCTGCTGCCCCGCCACACGATCCAGGTCTCCTATTCGACCCGCAGCGAGCGGCTGGCCCGCGAGGTGCAGCAGCTGCTGCTGGAGTTCGGCGTGGTCAGCCGGCAGTGCCGGTACGACAACGGCGAGATCAAGGTCGTCGTCACCAACCGTCGGGACGCCCGGATCTTCGCCGCTCACGTCGGCTTCCTCGGCCGCAAGCAGGCCAAGCTGGAATCCGAGCTGGCCCAGGTGCCGGCGAGCAGCACCGCGCTCTCCGGCGATCACGTGCCGTTCGTCGGCGACTTCGTCCGCGAGCACGGCGCGAGCCGCTGGACCGAGCGCGACTGGCTGCGCCGGCACAACGTGGACCGGATCGAGCGCTGGGAGCGGGACCGCGACGAGATCGCCGCCCGGATCACCGAGCCGGGCATCCTCGACGTGGTCGAACCGCTCGTCGACGGACGCTTCTACTACGCCGAGGTGACCGACGTCACCGACGCGGGAGTGCAGCCCGTCTACAGCATCCGGGTGGACACCGAGGACCACTCGTTCGTCTCCGACGGTTTCGTCAGCCACAACACAGAGTGCAAGCTCGACCCGCTGGCGATGGAGATGCTGCGGGACATCGACGAGGACACCGTCGACCTGCAGGACAACTACGACGGCCGGGCCAAGGAGCCCACCATCCTGCCGTCGCGGATCCCGAACCTGCTGATCAACGGCTCCGAGGGCATCGCGGTCGGCATGGCCACCAAGATCCCGCCGCACAACCTGCGCGAGATCGGCGCGGCCGTGCAGTGGTGCCTGGAGCACCCGGAGGACGACGAGGCGACCACGCTGGAAGCCCTGCTGGAGATCGTCAAGGGCCCGGACTTCCCGACCCACGGCCTGATCGTCGGCCAGGCCGGCATCCAGGACGCGTACCGCACCGGACGCGGCTCGATCCGGATGCGCGCGGTGGTCGAGGTGGAGGAGGACAAGCGGGGCCGGCCGGCGCTTGTGGTCAGCGAGCTGCCCTACCAGGTCAACCCGGACAACCTCGCCGAGCGCATCGCCGAGCTGATCAAGGAGGGCAAGCTCGCCGGCATCGCCGACATCCGGGACGAGTCCTCCGGGCGTACCGGCATGCGGATCGTGCTCGTGCTCAAGCGCGACGCGGTCGCCAAGGTGGTGCTGAACAACCTCTACAAGCACACCCAGCTCCAGGAGACGTTCGGCGCCAACATGCTGGCGCTGGTCGACGGCGTGCCGCGCACGCTCAACCTGGCCCAGTTCCTCCGCTACTACGTCGAGCACCAGATCGAGGTGATCCGGCGGCGGACCGCGTTCCGGCTGCGCAAGGCCGAGGAGCGGGCGCACATCCTGCGCGGTCTGTCCAAGGCGCTGGACGCGCTGGACGAGGTGATCGCCCTGATCCGGCGCTCGCCCACGGTGGAGGACGCCCGGCAGGGCCTGATCCGGCTGCTGGACATCGACGAGGTCCAGGCGACCGCGATCCTGGACATGCAGCTGCGCCGGCTGGCCGCCCTGGAGCGGCAGCGCATCCTGGACGACCTGGCGAAGCTCGAACTGGAGATCGCCGACCTCAAGGACATCCTGGCCAAGCCGGAGCGGCAGCGGCGGATCGTCTCGGAGGAGCTGGGCGAGATCGTCGCGAAGTGGGGCGACGACCGGCGTACGAAGATCGTCCCGTTCGACGGCGAGGTCTCGATGGAAGACCTCATCGCCCGCGAGGACGTGGTGGTGACGATCACCCGCACCGGGTACGCGAAGCGGACCAAGGTCGACCTCTACCGGTCGCAGCGGCGCGGCGGGAAGGGCGTCAGCGGGGCGACACTCCGCCAGGACGACATCGTCAGCCACTTCTTCGTATGCTCTACCCACGACTGGATCCTGTTCTTCACGAACAAGGGTCGGGTCTACCGGGCGAAGGCTTACGAGCTTCCCGAGGCCAGTAGGGTGGCCAAGGGCCAGCACGTGGCCAACCTGCTCGCGTTCCAGCCCGACGAGCAGATCGCGCAGATCATTGAAATCCCGAACTACCAGGTGGCGCCCTACCTGGTACTGGCCACGAAGAACGGCCTGGTGAAGAAGACGCGGCTCGAGGAGTTCGACTCCAACCGTTCCGGCGGCATCATCGCGATCAACCTGCGCGATGAGGACGAGCTGGTCGGTGCGGTCCTGGCCGCTCCGGAGGACGACCTGTTGCTGGTGTCGAAGAACGCCCAGGCGATCCGGTTCAACGCCACCGACGAGGCGCTGCGTCCGATGGGCCGGGCCACTTCCGGGGTGATCGGCATGCGCTTCAGCGGCGAGGACGAGTTGCTCGCCGTCGAGGTGGTGCGAGAGGGTCTGGACGTTCTGGTCGCGACGAACGGGGGTTACGCGAAACGTACCCCGATCGAGGAATACCCGGTCCAGGGCCGGGGAGGTAAGGGCGTGCTGACCGCGAAGATCACCGAGCGACGCGGTGGCCTGGTCGGCGCGGTCGTGATCGATCCGGAGGACGAGCTGTTCGCCATCACGAGCAACGGCGGCGTCATTCGGACTCCGGTGAAGCCTGTACGCCGTACGCGTGACCGGAACACAATGGGGGTCAAGCTGATGGACCTCCCGGACGGCGTGACTATCGTGGCGATTGCTCGCAATGCCGACGAGCCTGACGAACAGGACTAGTTGATGACGGAGACACAGGCGAAGTCGGGGAACAAGGGGACCTCGGCCACTCCGGTCGACGAGGAGGCCGCGCAGGGCGGCACACCAGCGACCGGCCGCGCGGCTGTGGGCCGGGCCACGGTTCCCGCCGACGCGCCTGCCCCGAAGTTCACCCGGGCTCCCGGCATGGCCCCGCCTCCGGACAAGCCGGCCGAGGACTCCGGTTCCCGGGACTCGGCCGAGACCAAGGTCGACGCGCCGACGTCGGCCGACGGGCTGGCCGCCCCGGCCGCCAAGCCCACGAACGCCACGAGCACCCAGCCGATCAAGGCGCCGTCGGCCGCCGGCCGGGCCTCCACCGGTACGACCGGCACGCAGCCGCGGATCGGCGCCGGCCTGGGAACCGCCCCGAAGGCGTCGCCCGACGGCTCGCGCCCGGGCGGTGCCGCGAACGCCCAGTCCCGGCCCGCCAACGGCGGCGGCCTGCCGCCGGGCATCAGCGGCGCGGCGGCAGTCGGCGCCGCGCGCGTGGGTGAGGCGGTACGTGCCGCGCGTACCTCGGTCAGCTCGGCCGCGTCGCGCGGACCGCGACGGGCCCGGCTGAACCTGAAGCGGATCGACCCGTGGTCGGTGATGAAGTTCGCCTTCGCGGTGTCCGTGGTGCTCTTCATCGTGGTCGTCGTGGCGACGTCGGTGCTCTACCTGGCGCTGGACGCCATGGGTGTGTTCAAGAGCGTCAACGACAGCCTGACCGACCTGGTGAACGCCGGCGGCGGCCAGGGTGGCGGCGGCTTCCGGATCACCGCCAAGGGCGTGATCCTGACGTCGGCACTGATCGGCCTGGTGAACGTCGTGCTGTTCACCGCGCTGGCCACGCTCAGCGCGTTCGTCTACAACGTCTGCGCCGACCTGGTCGGCGGGATCGAGCTGACGCTCGCCGAGCGCGACTGATCAACCCGGCGCCGGGGCACCGCGTAATGCGGTCGCCCCGGCGTCGTGCGTCCGGGTAGGTTCGAAGTGGCGCGGGTGCTTTCACCACAGACCCCGATTTGGGCGCGGTGGAGGCGATGGGTTAACCTAGCTCGTCGCTACGCGGGGCTATAGCTCAGTCGGTTAGAGCGCAGAGCTGATAACTCTGAGGTCGCTGGTTCGATTCCAGCTAGCCCCACCGCACATCGTCCGACGACAGTCGAGCGCGAGGGGTCAAGCACATGTTCAAGAAGCTCCTGATCCTGGCCGGCATCGTCGGTGTGGCCGCCGTCGTGGCCAAGAAGGTCAAGGCCTCGAACGACGAGCGCGCCCTGTGGCACGAGGCGACCACGGCGCCCGACTTGCGCTGAACGCCCTCACGGGGCCCTAGCTCAACTGGCAGAGCACTGCCTTTGCAAGGCAGGGGTTAGGGGTTCGAGTCCCCTGGGCTCCACCAGCACTTTCCCCGGTTGATCTCGGTCCCGAGTACAGCCATTCGTACAGCCAAGCGGTCACGCCATGCCCTCCTCGCCGAGGACCCGGTCGATGGCCGAGGCAGCCTGACGAGCCCGCGCCAGCAGGACGTGCCCATAGGTGTCAGCCGTCATCCGGATCGTGGAGTGCCCGAGCAGCTCCATCACCGTGCGCAGCTCCTCGCCCTGGTCAAGCGCGCTCCGCGCGGCGCGGGCCGGGGCGCGGCAAACGGCTCCTGCGGCGCCGCCGCCCCGGCCGCCTCCGGCGCCGAGGCGGAAAATCAACCGGCCCGAACCCCACGCCCCGCCCCGCGCGTCACACCTGGGTCAGTGAGGTGACCCGGTGACGAGTCCCGAAGGCGACCAGGGCCAGGCGGACACGCTTCCACCTGGTTCCGGCGCTCCCGAAGCAGCACGAGATCGGGCAGCCCAACCGCGGGGAGGCGAAGTTGCCGAACAGTTCCGCACGCTCGCTCAGGCCCAGGGCGGAGGAGGGGTCGAGGTGGTGTGGGGGGTGGTGGGGCGAGGGAGTAGGCAGGTTAGAGCTGTGCCTCCGGCGGGGGCCAGACGACTCCGGGATGGAGTTGCCGAACGGTTCCGGTCGGAGAATGGTTGAGGTGGGATGCCATCCCGCCAGCCACCGACCCAGGCAAGCCGAGCAGACCAGGGCCAGGGTGACAAGGTCGTACGTCCGGTAGGGCGCTCCACCTTGTCACCCTGGCCCTGGCCCCCTCCACGGTGTGTGGGTCGGCGGCAGACGGGATGGCAGATATGAGGTTGTCGGAGCGTGAGGTGCGCCTACAGGCCGGTGCCGCCGTTGGGCATCTTGTTCCTCTCCGACATGCCGGAGGCGAAGCGCTCTGCGTCGTGCCGATGCTGGTCGCTGGCAGCTCGGCGGGAAGCAGTCGAATCCACATCTGAAGAGAGCTGATTGCGCTGCCGCCGACTTAAGAAGGCGACGATCCCGCCCACCAGCACCAAAAGCACCACGAGAGAAACCACCACCGTCGTCATACCATCGACGCTACGTCACGCGCGCCACTTCTTGCCATCACCGATGGCTGTACAGCCATCCGTACAGCCAAGCCGGCCGACACCTGCCCGGTCGGAGGCCGACCAAAGGCGACATGACGAGCAGGTCAACGGCGGTCACCGACACTGGCCGACACCGGTCTTGATCTTTGCAAGGCAGGGGTTAGGGGTTCGAGTCCCCTGGGCTCCACCAGCACCAACACTGGCTGATCTTGATGCGAGTACAGCCAACTCTTCCTGAACACGCTGCCCGGCCCTCCCTTGGGGCCGGGCGGTTGCGTCTTGGGCGCTAGGGGCGGGAGGTCATCGTGGCCGCGCGCCAGCAGTGGCGTGACCATCGCGCCGAGATCGTCTCAGGCTCGGACCATCCGTAGCGGTGGGAGCTACGCGGCGTCCGAACCTCCTGAGGTTTTCCCTTCATGAGGTGCTCCCTGGATGTCTACGGGTTGGCCGACTTGCGACGTTAATAGGGCGTGACGTTCGAGGAGTACGCGTTCGCCCGCACTTCGGCGCTGGTGCGGCTCGCCCGGTTGCTGACCGGTGACGAGCATCGGGCCGAGGACCTGGTTCAGGATGTCCTCGCCAGGGCGTATGCCCGCTGGGCGCGCATCTCCCGGACGGATCGACCCGATGCTTATGTCCGCCGGATGCTCGTCAACGCCCATCACTCGTGGTGGCGCCGGCGTAGCAGCCAAGAGATCTCGGTCGCCGTTGTCGACGATCGGCCGGACGCCACGGACGAGGCCGCCGGTGTCACCGAACGTGACGCACTGTGGCGGCTGGTCTGCGCTCTGCCAATGCGTCAACGCACTGTGATCGTCCTTCGCTACTACGAGGATCTTGACGACGCGATGATCGCCGAGATCCTGGACTGTTCGACCGGCACAGTTCGTACCCACGCGAAGCGGGCCCTGACAGCACTCCGTAAGCGGCAGGAAGTATCCGCCTCCGCCCGGACAGGAGGAGAGTTCTGATGTTCAGCGACCTCGATCAGCAGCTCGCCACGACGCTGAAGCACCACGCGGGCGGCAACATCGACCCCGCGCCGATCGTGGAACACGCCCGGCGTCGCGGCCACCGCCTTCGACTGCGTCGCCGCTGGCTGATCACCGGGGGTACGGCAGCAGCGTGCGCCTTCCTAGCCACGGCGGTCACGGTGGTTCCCGCCGGTAGGGCCCCCGATGGCGCGACCATGCCGGCCACGGCACTCGTGCTGCCGGACGCACCGGGCGAGCCCGGCGCCATCGCACGGCCTGAGGTCGTGGGGACCGATCCCGGCGTGGTGCACTTCACGACCGACAGCCTGGTCGGCGATGCCTGGTCCGCGACCTGGAGCGCCGGGCGCGGGGTCGAGAGCGTTGAGTTCCGGGGCACAGCCGGGCAGGCCCGGTTCGTGTTGGCGCGCAGCGCCGCGACGCTGGACGGGCTGCAGCAGACGTTGTCGTCGGCGGGGCGACCGCAGCCGCCGACCGATGTGCGGGTCGGAGGCCGCCCGGGGGTCGCTTGGTTCGATCCGTCCGGCGACAAGAAACTGTGGTTCGTTCGCTGGCAACCCGTTGATGGGCTCTGGGCTCAGCTCGACATCTACGCGACCGGCCACGACGAGGCGACAGACGCGGCGAGTCGCGTCCGGTTCGACGGCGCCCACCGCTGCGTGGTGCCGTTCCGCCTGCAGTCGCTGCCGCCAGGTGGGCGGCTGCTCGAATGCTCGGTCACGCTTGACCGGTCGGAGCGTGGCTCCTTCGATCAGGCCTCACTGGTGATAGGTGACGAATCCGGTCGTTGGCTGACGGTTCGGGCACAACCCGTGCCGGGCCGCGACCCCATGGCCGCCGACCTCGTCGCCGGGCCCTACCGGGCACGCAGGCAGGGCAGCGACGTGCTGGAGATGTTCGTCAAGCCATGCGTCGTCGAGGCGTTCCTCAAGGGTTGGGGGAACGGCTACACCGAGTCGGAAGGCCTGACGGTTCTGAGCGGGTACCAGCCGGCCCTCGACCTCGACCGCCCCGACACCTGGTGACACCACCGCGGCGCCGACGTCAACATCACACACCGTTACTCAATACGGGAGAGATCAGCATAGCTGCAGGCCGATGGGAAACTCGCTCGCCGCTGGCTGCAGCGACAGCGTCGTGGCGCCACTACGTGGCCGGGTCATCAGCTCTTAGCTGGGATTGTTCTGTAGCTGCTCGTGGAGCTGGCCGGCGTCCAGGTGAAGCCCGCGCCGGTGGTATGCGGCCATGGCGAGGGTGGCCAGGAGGTACCGGTCCTGGCCACCCTCGGTGTCCAGATCGGCGGTTAGGTCGGCACGGGAGTTCCACCCCCGTACGAACTGCCCTTCGAAGGTGTCGAGGAACCACCACGTCCCGTCGGCAGACTCAAGGAACACGTCGCCGACAGTGAGGTGAACCGCGGAGCCTTGCCGGCGAGATCCAGCCGGTCCCATGACTCCAGTGCCCGAGCGTATTGCTGTCCGTACGAGCCGCCGAGGTCTGCTTGACGCGGCGGACTGGGCGGCGGTTCGCTCCCGAGAAGGGCGGGTCGACGGCAGGCAGGATGGCTGCGGAGATCACCGGATCTCTGCCAACTGGGCAGGGGCGAGTCCGCAACCCGCCGTGGCTGGTGGTCAGGTCGGTTCGGGCCCGCTCCGGGGCCGGCGCGACGGCTTGCTCGCCGGCTCCTCCGGTTCACCGCGGTAGCGCGGGTTGTGCTTGATGATCAGGGGCGCGACCAGGGCGGCGAGCGCCCCACCGAGCAGCGGGAAGACGATGAACAGCCAGAGTTGCCGCAGCGCCGCGCCGCCCTCGAACAGGGCCGGACCGAACGACCGGGCCGGGTTCACCGAGGCGCCGGTCAGCGTCACGCCCACCAGGTGCGCCGCGGCGAGCGCCAGGCCGATCGCTAGCCCGGCGAACCCCGCGTGCTCCGCGCGACTCGTCACCACCAGCACCACCAGGACGAACAGGAACGTCAGTATCGTCTCCAGCACCGCCGCGCCGCCCCCGTTGATGTGCTTGCCGTATCCGTTGCTTCCCAGCACGCCGGTCTGGTCCGCCACGTCACCCCAACGCACCAGGCCCCAGATCACGGCGCCGGCGACGGTTGCGCCGGCGAACTGGGTGATCCAGTACGCGACCGCACCGACGGGGGAGATCTTGCCGGACAGGAGCACGCCCAGCGTCACCGCCGGGTTGACGTGACTGCCGGAGAGCGGGCCGATCGTGTAGACCAGCGCCAGCATCACGAAGCCGAAAGCGAGGGCCACCACGACGACCCCACCGTCGATGCGTGCGGCGACCGCACTGCCCACCCCGAAGAAGACCAGCAGTAGCGTGCCGAGAAACTCGGCGGCGTACCGTCGCACGTCGTCCATGAGGTCAGACTAGGGCGACCAGCGGCTCGAGAAGCGCGAAAGCGGCAGCCGCCGCCTCTCCGATAGCAACCCGACGAGGCCGGCCGGATAGAGCGGGCTACCGGCGTCGAAGCTGTTCAGCGATCGCCACATCACCTTCGTGCCCGCGTCGTCGCGTATCTCGCCGACGGCGTCCCGCTCGTAGACGGACTGGTCGGAGAGCCGGCAGTCGAAGATGAAGACGATCTCGTGTCCGTCGCGGCCGAAGGCGTGGAAGAGGTTCTCCAGAACGCCCAGGAGGCGCACGTCGAGAAGCTCGACGCCGAGTTCCTCGCGCAGCTCGCGCCGTACGGCCGCCTCGGCCGTCTCGCCGAAGTCGATCCCCCCGCCCAAGGGGCGGTAGAACGTCTCGTCCTTCGTGGAGTCGTGGTACTCGAACACGAGGACGTCGTCGCCGCGCCGCGGTACGGCGACGGCGACCGCTCGGATCGACGACATCCACGAAGGTTATCGAAAGACGAGCGCGCCCAGCCCGACGAGAGGTCGAGCTGGGCGCGCCGATCGAGCTACGCCACGAAGCGGGAGCGCCGACGGCGTCCGATCACGAAGGCCGCGCCGCCGACGAGCAGGAGTGCCCCGCCGATGCCGGCGACGGTCACGCTGTCGGCACCGGTCACGGGCAGCCCACCGCCTTCGCCGCCCTCGCCGCCGGGGGCACCGCCGCTGGCGGAGGGTGATTTCTCACGGGGAGGAAAACCGCATGCGGAAGATCGCGGCCGGCGCCTTGATGGCGCTGGCCTTTCTGATTCCGGCGGCGCCCGCGGCGGCTCAGGCGGCGACGCCCGGGCTGAACGAGGCATGCCAGACGGTCGAACGCAAGGTGTACACGGACATCCGGGAACTCGTCACCATCGACCTGGACACAGCCGACGTCGGCCAGGTGCGGCTGCTGGCCTACCGGATCCTGGATGCGGCGAAGGCCGACTCGCTGACCGTCCTGCCCGGCGCGATCGAGGAGCGACTGAACGGCACCTCGGACGATCTCCGCGCGTTCCTCAAGGACGACGTGCAGGACATCTGGTCGAGGGATCTGCGCGTCGAAGTGGCCCAGTCGTTGGCCGGCGCCGGCACCAACGTGCGGGCAGCCGCGCAGAAGTTGCTCGACAACCCGTCGACCGATGCCTACCTGGCCTACCTGAACAACGGCCTGTACGCCGCACGGGAACTCGACTGCGCGTCGCAGCCCACGCCGACGCCGACGTCCCGGCCCACGTCGACGCCGAGCGCCACGCCCAGCGCCACGACGACCGTCACCCCGCCCCCTGCCCAAACATGGAGATGTTAACGGTCGACGGCCCGTTTGATCGCCGCCACCCGCGTCGGCAGCGGGCCGGCGGGCACGTCGACGAGATCGAATCCCGCCTCCCGGTACGTCAGCTCGTGGACCCGCTCGAAGACGAGTGATTCCTCGAAACTGATCCGGCGCGCGGGGGTCGCCTCGACGAAGCCCTGATTCCGTACGAAGAAGACGATCCGCTCGTACCGCCGATCCGTTGTCATGCGCTCGACCTCGTCCAGCAGGGCGGGTGGCGGTGTCATGCCCAGGTGACGGCACAACGCGAGGGTGCAGACGGGCGAGCGGTCGTGGAAGACCACGAGGTCGGCATGGACGTCGGCTCGGCGCCGGCGCCTCTGCTGGAGGTCCAGCACCCGGTCGGCGAAGTCCGGCTCACACCACGGCTCCGGTCGGCCGAGCGCCTGGTCGAGCGCGATCACGTCGGTCGCGGCCTCCTCCACGACGGGATAGCCGTCGATCTCCAGGTGGCGCAGGAGCGCAGTCTTACCGGAGCCGGGAGCGCCGGTGAGGATGTATCCGGGCATGACGTCCTCCGATGCCTGGAAAGACGGCTTGATAGGCAAGCCGTGACTTGCATATGCTTGATGACGTGGGCGATCTGTACCAGGCGCTGGCCGATCCCACCCGCCGCCTGATCCTCGACGAGCTGACCGAGCGCGACGGTCAGACCCTGTTCGAGATCTGCGGCCGGCTGGCCACCAAGCACCAGGTCGGCTCGTCCCGGCAGGCGATCTCCCAGCATCTCGACGTCCTGGAGGCCGCCGGCCTGATCGTCACGCGGCGGCAGGGTCGCTACAAGTTCCACCACCTCGACACCCGGCCGCTGCGGTCCATCACTGAGCGATGGCTCAGGTCCGCCGAACCGACCCAGGAGAATCCGTGAAAATCAACCTCACCAACGTGTACGTCGACGACCAGGCCAAGGCCCTGCGCTTCTACACCGAGGTGCTGGGCTTCGTGAAGAAGACCGACGTGCCGACCGGGGAGTACCGCTGGCTCACGGTGGTCTCGCCCGACGCCCCGGACGGCGTGGAGTTGCTGCTGGAGCCCGACGCCCACCCGGCCGCCAAGGCGTTCAAGGAGGCGCTCGCGGCCGACGGCATTCCGCTGACGCAGTTCGCGGTGGACGACGTGGCCGCCGAGCACGACCGGCTGCGCGGCCTCGGCGTGCTGTTCACCCAGGAACCCGTCGACATGGGTCCGGTGACCACTGCGGTGTTCGACGACACCTGCGGCAACCTGATTCAGATCGCACAGTACCGGTAGCGGGTCGGCGGTGGCCGGACCGTGGCGGAGCCCGGCACTGGCGGCCGTGGTGGCGCGCCTGGAGGACGAGATCCGGGACGCCTGGGCGCGGCTGCGCGCGGAGCTGGACGTGGCGCCGGGCTCGCCGGAGGAGAGCGAGCTGGCCTGGCTCGTCATCGACGACCCCGGGGCGTACGACTGGCGGACCGTGGACGGGGCGGTGGACCGGCTGACCTGTCCCGACTGCGGGGCACGGCTGAGCGCCGGACCGGTGACGTGCACGACGTGCGAGTTCCGCCACCGGATGCGGTTCGGCGCCCGGGAGCGGGACCGCCCGCACGTGCCGCCCGGCAACGAGCACGCGCTGCGTGTCGCCACGGCGGTGAGCCGCAGCCGGCACCGCTACTCGCCTCGGGCGCGGGTCGGCTACGAACTGGTCCTGCCGGATCTGCTGGCCGGTGCCCTGCCCACGACTCCCCAGGCCCAGGCCGCCAAGGCACTCATCAACACGTTGACCGACGACGAGTGCGACCGGGTCGCGAGCCTCGCCGAGGTCGCGGAGTTGGCGAGAGGGCGTTGACTCTGCTCCGCGCCGGCGCGGCGACGGGTAGGCGTCAGCCGAGCCGGTCGAGCAGCTCGCGGCTGCGGCTCACCACCAGCGCTGTCGCCTCCTTGTCGTACGAGGGCAGCGAGCTGTCGGTGAACAGGTGCCGGTCGCCGGGGTAGACGTACAGCTCGCCGCGCTCGGGTCCGACGATCGACACGAGCTCGCGGGCGGCGTCCACGTCCCCTTCCAGCCCGAAGAACGGGTCGCGCTCCATGCCGTGCACCTGCACCGCCACCCCGTCGGGCCAGGGGCCGATCGCCCACTCGCCGGTCACCGGCAGGCAGGCCTCGTAGAGCAGGGCGGCCCGGGCGCCCGGCCGGGTCTGGGCGAGTCGCTGGGCGGTGGCGGCGCCCCAGGAGACGCCCGCGTAGACGAGGTCGGCGGGCAGGTCGGCGACGATCGCGTCGGCGCGCCGGTCGAGGACGTCGCCGCCGATCCGCTTGATCAGCGCGGCGCCGTCCTCGATGGTGACCGGCCGTTCGCCGTCGAAGAGGTCGGGAGCGTGCACGGTGTGCCCACCGGAACGCAGGGAGTCGGCGAGCGCGCGGACGCCGTCCGTGAGCCCTTGAATGTGGTGGAAGAGCACGATCTCGGCCATCACTACACTCCTGAGTTGTCAGACCAGAGTTATCGAACGAACCAGAATCTTAGAACGGTCGAGAAATGTCGGTCAATCAGCGGATCCCGGACTACGACCTCGACGACCTGCTCGTGGTCACCGCTCCGGAGCAGTTGCGCGCGCTCGCTGACCCGCTGCGGAGCACGCTGCTCGAACTGCTCCTGGAGCGCGCCGCCACCGTCAACGAGATGGCCCGCGCCGTCGACCGGCCGAAGAGCAGCGTGGCGTACCACGTGAACCAGCTGGTCGACGCCGGTCTGCTGCGCGTGGTACGGACCCGCCGGGTACGCGCCATCGAGGAGCGGTTCTACGGGCGGGTGGCCCGCACCTACTACGTCGGTGCGCTCAGCCGGGCGGAGGACAAGCAGGTGGTGTCCCGGATCAACGGGCTCGCCGAGGCAGCCGCCGAAGCGGCCGCCGCGCACGCCGCCGACGAGCTGCGGTGCACGCTCGTGCACGCGCGCATCCCGATCGAGGACGTCCGCGAGTTCTGGACGGAGGTGCAGGCGCTGGCCCGGCGGTTCGCGCAGATCCCCCGAGCCGGGGACCAGGTGTACGGCTTCGCCGCCGGCCTCTATCCGACTGATGCGCCGACGCTCCCCGACACGGATTCCGGTTCCGGCTCCGCCGACTGACTCGGGGCAGCGCCACCCGACGGGGTCTTGCCGGGGCGACGAACCGGGCAGGCTAGCGTCGGAAGCGTGAGCACCGGATCCCCGCGCGTCCTGCCGGCCGAGAGCGGCATCGACGAGGCAGCCGCCGTCCTGCGCGCCGGCGGGCTGGTCGCCTTCCCCACCGAGACCGTCTACGGGCTGGGCGCCAACGCGCTCGACGCCCGGGCCGCGGCGCGGATCTTCGAGGCGAAGGCGCGGCCGGGCTTCGACCCGCTGATCAGCCACCTGGCCGACGCCGCCGACCTGGCCGCGCTGGTGGGCGAGGTGCCCGCGGCGGTGGCCGCGCTGGCGAAGCGGTTCTGGCCCGGCCCGCTCACCCTGATCGTGGACCGGCCGGAGGTCATCCCGCCGATCGTCACCTCCGGCCTGGACACCATGGCGGTACGCGTACCGGACGAGCCGTCCGCGCGGGCACTGATCGCCGCGGCCGGCGTACCGGTGGCCGCGCCGAGCGCGAACCGGTTCGGCCAGCTCAGCCCGACCCGGGCCGAGCACGTGGTGGCCGGGCTGGGCGGCGCGGTGGACGTGGTGCTCGACGGTGGGCCCACCCGGTGCGGCATCGAGTCGACGATCGTGGACGCCCGGGGGGAACGGCCGGTGGTGCTGCGGCTGGGCGCGCTGCCGGTCGAGGCGCTCGTCGAGGCGGTCGGCCCGGTCGAGGTGCGCCAGGGCAGCTCCGGACAGCCGGTCGCGCCCGGGACGCTGGCCGCGCACTACGCCCCGCGTACCCCGTTGCGGTTGGGCGCGGCGGCCGAGCCCGGCGGCGGGCGACGGGGGTTCCTGGCCTTCCGGGAGCCACCGGCGGACGGCGACTGGGCGGCGGTGGAGGTGCTGTCGCCCGACGGCGACGTGACGGCGGCGGCGGCGCGCCTGTTCGACGCGCTGCACCGGCTCGACGCGGCCGGGGTGATCGAGATCGTCGCCGAGCCGGTGCCGGAGACCGGCGTGGGCCGCGCGATCAACGACCGGCTGCGCCGGGCCGCCGCCACCTGGCACTGAACGGCAAGCCGCCGGTCAGGGCGTCAGCCGTGACCTCAGGCGTCATGCCCTTCGCCGTACCCCTGATCGGGACGCCGATGCGAACCGGGCTGCGGCAGGCGGTCCACCAGCTTGCTCAGCGTGCCGTTGGCGAACGTCGCGCCGAGCGCCGAGCCGGTGGCGATGGTCCAGCCCACCGGGCCGAGCGGGGTGCAGCCGAAGAACTGGCTGACACCCGGTGTCTGCACCACCGCCACGAGCACACCCACCGACGCGGCGGCGGCGGCGAGCACGCTGGGGCTGGTGCCGCCGGCCAGTACGGTCTGCCCGAGCTGCGTGCCGACCAGCGAGGCGAGCGCGACGGTGCCGGCGCGCCGCTGGGTGCCGGTCCACCTGGCGATCGTCCAGCCGGCGGTCGCGCCCAGCGTGGTCGACGCCGCGCGCAACCCGATCTCCCGGGTCATGGTGACGCCGAGCGAGGAGTCCGGCCCCTCCCGCAGCAGGTGTTCGGCGCTGTCGTCGGCGGGCGGGCGGACCGCGATGGCGAGCGCGGGCGCCAGGTCGGTGAGCAGGTTGACCAGCAGCAGTTGCCGGCCGTTCAGGGCGGACCGGCCGGTCGCGGCGGCGGTCAGCACGCTGAACGCGATCTCGCCGAGGTTGCCGCCGACCAGGATGCTCAGCGCGTGCCGTACCGACGACCACATGGCCCGTCCCTCGACGAGCGTGGCGATGATCGTCTCCAGCCGGTCGTCGGTGACCACCAGGTCGGCGGCGGCGCGGGCGGCGGGAGTGCCCCGCTGGCCGAGCGCGATACCGACGTCGGCGAGCCGGATCGCCGGAGCGTCGTTGGCGCCGTCACCGGTCATCGCGACCGTGCGGTCCTGGCGCTGCAACGCCTGGATGATCCGTACCTTGTGGGCGGGCGTGCAGCGTGCCACCACGTCGGTGGCCATCAGGCGCTCGGCGAGCGCGGCGTCGTCCAGCCGGTCCAGGTCGCTGGCCGTGACCACGCGCTGCCCGCCGTCGTCCGGGCTGATCGTGGCGGCGATCGCCTCGGCCGTGGCCGGGTGGTCGCCGGTGATCATGACGGTGTGCACGCCCGCCGCCCGGATCCGGGCCACCGCCGGCCGGGCGCTCTCCCGCACCCCGTCGGCGAGCGTCAGGAAACCCACGAAGACCAGTCCGTCGACCTGCTCGTCGCTGACCTGCTCGGTGGCGACCGGGCACTCGGCCACGGCGAGGATGCGGTGCCCGGCGCCGGCCCGCCCGGCCAGCATGGCCTGCACCTCCTCGCGTCCGGCCGCATCAAGCGGCCGGTCACCGTCGGCGGTGCGCCGGGACGCGCAGCGCGGCAGCACCGACTCGGGTGCGCCCTTCACGCTCAGCAGCAGCCCGTCGGCGGTGCGGCCGACGGTGGCGCTGTAGCCGCGGGACGGCTCGAACGGCAGCCCCGCGGTGGCGGTCCAGTCCGCCGCCCCGGTCCGCTCGGCCACCCCGGCGGCGTCCGCGCCGTGGCGTACCGCCCGGTCGGTCTGCTGCGGCAACTCGTCCGGGTCGGCCGCGGCCGGGGTGGCCCGCACCGCCGCCGCCAGCGTCGACCGGAGCGGCTCGTCGAGATCGTCCAGCGCGGCGAGCCGGCCGTCGCCCGTACCCACCCCGGCCAGCAGCAGCTTCCCCTCGGTGAGCGTGCCGGTCTTGTCGAAACAGAGCACGTCGACCCGGCCCAGCGCCTCGATGGTCCGGGGGTTGCGGACCAGGGCGCCGTGCTCGGCCAGCCGCCGCGCCGCCGCCAGCTGCGCGGCGCTGACCAGGAACGGCAACCCCTCGGGCACCGACGCCACAGCCAGGTTCGCAGCGGTCGCCGCCGTTTCGGCAAGGGGTACGCCCCGAAGCAGCCCCGCGCCGGCCACCGCGATCGCCGAGGCGGCGGCCAGCGGTACGGCGCTGCTGGTCAGCTTGCCGAGCCGCGCCTCCACGCCACTGGCGGGCGGGGCCTGCCGGGCCATGGCGAGGCTCCGCCCGGCCTCCGTCTCCGCGCCGGTCGCCACCACCACTGCGGTGCCGTGCCCGGCGGCGACAGTGGTGCCCTCGAACAGCATCGAGTGCCGTTCGGCGATGGCCGCCGCGACCACCGGTTCCGGGCTCTTCGCCACCGGTAGCGACTCGCCGGTCAGCGACGACTCGTCCGCCTCCAGCCCGTCGCTCGTCAGCACCCGGCAGTCGGCCGGTACGGCGTCCCCGGAGCTGACGGTGATCACGTCGCCGCGTACCAGCTCCTCGGCGGGCACCACCCGCTCCTCGCCGTCGCGCAGCACCCGGGCGGTGACCGCCGAGCGGGACAGCAGTTCGGCCAGGGACCGTTCGGTGTTGCGCTGGTGCACCGCGCCGACCAGCGCGGATCCGCCCACCACACCACCGACCAGGGCCGCGTCGACGAGTGAGCCGAACGCGGCGGAGAGCACCGCCCCGGCGGCCAGCACCGGGGTGAGCGGGTTGGACAGCTCCTCGACGAACGAGCGGAGCAGCCCCGCCGGCCCGTGCTCGTCCCCGACCTCGACACGCCGCCGGCGGGCCGCCTCGTCCTCGGTCAGCCCGGACGGGCCGGTGTCGAGCTGGTCCAGGACGGTCTGCGCCGGCATGAGATGCCAGGCGGTGAGCGCGGGCATCGGGGCGCCGGTACGGTCCGGCAGCCGGTGCGCCCGGAACACGCCGTGCGCGAACGCGAGCGCCGCCGCGCCGTTCACCGCCGCCAGGGTCGGGCGGGGCAGTCGTCGCCGGTCGGCGGTGAACGCGCCGAGCGCGCCGAGCCCGCTGCCGGCCATGGCGATCCGGATGTTCTGCTCGGTCATCCGGCGGGCCACCCCGGCGGCGTCGATGAGCAGGGCCGGCACCCGCAGGTCGTCGCCGACGAGCAGGTGCGCGCCCCACGGCGGCAGGTCGTCCGGGCCGTACACGCCGAGACCGCAGTCGGACGCGGCGAGCGCCGACCGCTCACCGGAGACCACCATCACCACCGCGCCCTCGCGTTGCAGGTCGTGCACCGCGTCGGCGAGCCGGGAACCACCGGGTACGAGCAGGTCCGCGAAGTCGTACCGGCCGTCGTCCGCGCCGCCGACCACGAGCCGCAGTCCCGCCTGGCGGGCGGCCGACGCCAGCGCGTCCACGCCGGGCGCGGGCTCCGGCTCGACCCGCAGTACGGCGGCGAGCCGGCCGTTCTCGGTCAGCCCGAGCAGCCGTCCACCGTCGGCGCGCAGCCGGGCGCTGTCCGGGGTGTCCCCGGGATCGTCGGCACCGAGGCGGTCCAGCGGGCCGATCCGCCAGCCGTCGTCGGCGCGTACCGCATCCGGCTCGTCCGGGTCGAACAACGCGAACGCCCGGGCGGCGACCTCCCCGGTGTCGGCGTCGGCCAGCGGCGCGAGATCGGCCAGGACGCCCCGGTGCGAGCCGAGCACCGCCGCGTCAAGCACCACCGTGTCGATCCGGTCCAGTTCCCGCAGCACGCTGCGGTCCATCGCGATCACGCCGCGCCGGGCGAGCATCCGGCCGAGCTGGGCGCCGTAACCCTCGCGGCCGGAGCCGGGCGCCTTGGGCAGCGAGGACAGCGCCAGCGCGGCGGCCCGCTTCGGCCCCAGCACCGGGAGCGCCGCCGCCCCGGCGACTGCGCCGGCCGGAAGCACCCGCTTGGCGTATCGCTCGGCCTGCCCGTCCGGCACCGGGCACGGCCGCTCGCCGTCCGGCACCCGGGCGACCGCGTGCTCCGGGTCGCCGGTCAGGCGCGGCTCGGCCCGCCGCCACGCGGCCAGCTGTGCACCCGCCTCACCCCACTGCACGACCCGATGCGCGCCGTCGAGCACGATCCCGGCCCAGCCTCCGGTCAGACCCTGCACCACCGCTTCGGCCAGCGGGAACAGCAACACGGCGCGAGGGTCGGCGCGGATGCCGCGCCCGGCCAGCGCGTGCAGCTTCGGGTGCAGGTCGACCGCGCCCAGCAGCCCGGCCACCTCGGCGGGAATCGGGGTCAGCGGCAGTACCCGGGTGGCAGCGGAGATGCCCAGTCCGAGCACGTCGGACAGCAGCGCGCCGAACGTCCGGGCGGTACGTGGGCCGTCCTCGGGCGGCTGCGGCGGTTCGATCTCCGGGTCCGGCTCGTACGGGCAGGTCCGCTCGACGCGCGCCACCGTGGCGATCAGGTCGCGCAGCTTCGGCGCCGGATCCCCGGTCGCCACCACCACGCGGCCGGACGGCGCGTTGACCCGCGCCCAGGTGACGCCCGGCATCGACTCCAGCGCCGCCTCGACCTGGCGGGCCAGCCGGTCGCCGCCGTCCTGGCAGACGCCGTGCACCTCGATGTGGTGGCGGCCGCCCTGCGACCAGACCCGGCGGCTGGTCAGCCCGGTGAGCCGGGCCAGCCGGGTCGCCGCAGTGCCGACGCTCCCCGCCACCTCGGTGATGCGGGCCGGCACGGCGTCCGTGGGCAGGGCCGACCCGACGGTACGCGCGACGCGCGCGGCGGCCTCCGGCACGACCGTCGGCGACAGCAGGAGGCCGGCGAACCGTCCCAGCGCCATTTCGCCTCCCGGTCTCGTCCCGGCGGCCCGACTTCCCGGCGCGGCGTCCGTTATGCCACCCCGACGGCAGAAGTTTCCGGCGTCGGCACACCGTTCCCGCGCCGACGAGACGCGCGCCACAGTTGACCTCAACCGGGGGTGAGGTCCGAGGCTGAACGCCATGACCAGCACCACCACCGCCGTACCGGCTGACCCACCCGCCGACCTGTGGTCGCCGCGCCTGCGGGCGATGACGGTGGGCAGCGTCGCCCTGGTGTCCCTGCTCGCGTTCGAGGCGCTGGCGGTCGGCACCGCCATGCCGACTGTGGCGCGCAGCCTCGACGGGCTCGGCCTGTACGCGCTGGCCTTCGGCGGCCCGTTCGCCTCCGGCGTGGTGGCGATGGTCGCCTCCGGCATCTGGTGCGACGCGCGGGGGCCGCGCCCGGCCATGTGGCACGGGGTCGTCTGGTTCGTCGCCGGGCTGGTGGTGGCCGGCGCCGCGACGACCATGGGGGTGCTCGTCGTCGGGCGGGTGGTGCAGGGCTTCGGCTCCGGACTGGTCTCGGTGGCGCTCTACGTGGTCGTCGGTCAGGCGTACCCGGAGCAGTTGCGACGGCGGATCTTCGCCGCGTTCGCCGCGGCGTGGGTGGTGCCGTCGCTCGTCGGCCCGGCGCTGGCCGGACTGATCGTGGAACACCTGGGCTGGCGGTGGGTGTTCCTCGCGGTGCCGGCGGTGGCGATCCCGGCGGCGCTGCTGGTCCAGCCGGGGCTGCGGGCGCTGACCGGCACCGTGGCGACCCGGCCGCCGGCGGGCGCCCTGGCCCGGATCGGCTGGGCCTGCGGGGCGGGGGCGAGCGCCGCACTGCTGCACTACGGGGGGCAGCAGCGCGGCGCGCTCGCCGCCGGCCTGATCGCCGTGGCGCTGGCCGGGTTGCTCGCCTGCGTACCGCACCTGCTGCCGGCCGGTTTCCTGCGCGCGGCACGGGGACTGCCGACCGTGATCGGGCTGCGCGCGCTGGCGTCGGCGGCGTTCGTCGCGGCCGAGGTGGTGATCCCGCTGATGCTGTCCCGGGAGCGCGGTTTCTCGCCCACCGGAGCCGGCCTGGTGCTGACCGTCGGGGCGCTGTCCTGGTCGGTGGGTTCGTGGATCCAGGGCCGGATCGGCTCACCCCGCTCGGCGGCGACCCTGCCCCGGGCCGGGCTGGCCTGCATCACGATCGGTACGGCAGGCGTGGCGTCGGCGCTGGTGCCCGGACTGCCGGTGCTGCCGGCCGTTCTCTGCTGGGCGGTGGCCGGGCTGGGCATGGGTCTGCTCTATCCGTCGCTGTCGGTGCTCACCCTGGAGCAGTCCGCCCCGGCCGAGCAGGGCCGCAACAGTTCCGCGCTGCAGCTGGGCGACTCACTCGCCGCCGCCACGGTGCTGGCGCTCACCGGCGCGGTCCTGGCCGCCGGTTCGTCTCCCGGCCCGGCCGGCTACGCGACCACGCTGGCCGTGGCGGCCGCCTGCGGCCTGCTCGGCCTGGCGCTGGCCGGGCGGGTCGCCCCCCGCCTGACCGCCTGACCGCCCCACCCCCGGCCGCCTGACCGCCCCACCCGCCCCACCCTTCCCCCCGCCCGCCCCTCCCGGTTGATCAAGGAGTTTGTGTCAGATTCCGGGCCGCTATCCGACCACAAACTCCTTGGTCAACAACGGGAGGGCGAGGGGAGCGTAGAGGTCGGGCGGCTGTCACGATCCGGGTCGGCGTTCCGTCCCACCGTGGAGCCGCGGCCTACCGCCTGCGGCAGGGTGGCCGAAACGGCTGTGTGTGAGCGGGAGGAGTGGCGATGCGGGTGCTGGTGACCGGGGCGACCGGGCGGCTCGGGCGGGTGGCGGTGCCGCGGCTGCGGGACGAGGGCTTCACGCTGCGTGCGACGAGCCGCCGGCCGCGTACCGGGGACGGGGTCGAGTGGGTGGCCGCCGACCTGGCCACCGGCGCCGGGCTGGCGGAGGCGGTCGCCGGGGTGGATGCGGTGCTGCACCTGGCGTCGTCGCCGAACCGGCGTACCCACGACATCGACGTGCTCGGCACCCGCCGGCTCGCCGTGGCCGCCGGTAACGCCGGGGTGCGTCACCTGGTCTTCGTGTCGATCGTCGGCGTCGACCGGGTGCCGCTGGGCTACTACCGGCACAAGCTCGCGGCCGAGCAGGTGGTGGCCGCCGGGCCGGTGCCGTGGAGCGTGTTGCGGGCGACCCAGTTCCCGGAGTTCCTGGCCGGGCTGCTCAGCGGCGCGAGCCGCCTCGGCCCGGTGATCGGGGACCGGGCGGTGCTCGCCCAGCCGGTCGACCCCGGTGAGGTGGCCGACCGGCTCGCGGTCCTGCTGCTGGCCGGGCCGTCGAACCGGGTGGAGGACTTCGGCGGACCGGAGGTGCTGCGCTTCGACGAGGCGGCCCGGGCCTGGCTCGCGGCGCGTCGGGTACGCCGTCCGCTGCTGCCGGTCCGGATTCCGGGCCGGCTCGGGCGGGAGTTGCGCGCGGGTGGTCTCACCACGACCGCCGCGCCGACCGGCACCCGGACCTGGGCCGACTACCTCGCGGACACGTACGGGGGAACCGGCGGAAGATGAGAACCGGTCGGGTCCGCACCGGCCTACGGTGACTGCATGCTGGTCTTCGTCGCCACAGTGCTCCTCTATGTCTTCGGTTTCGTCTTCCTCTACGGCGTGATCCGGGTCGGCGTCCGGCACGGCATCGAGGACGCCGAGGCGAACCGTCCCGAGGTGCTGCGCCGCCGGCAGCTCACCACCACCGAGAGCCGGGACTTCGCCCAGGAGAACGCCTTCCTCACCAATCCCAACTGAAGGGCTCAGGCGGGGCCCGGCGGGTCGATCCGCCGGGCGGGTGCGAGGATCGCGGCATGATGGGGACGCTGAAGACGGAGTCGGCCCGTACCCGGCTCGACCTGCTCGCCCCGCCGGTCGCCGCCGCGGTGCAGGTGTGGCCGGACGAGGCCCCGGTGGACGTGGACGACGTACTGGTCGCCCCGATCGACGCCGACCTGGCCGACACCGCTGCCTTCTGCGAGGCGTACGAGGTGGGGCTGGAGGAGTCGGCCAACTGCGTGGTGGTGGCCGGTAAGCGCGGCGGCGAGACCCGGTACGCGGCCTGTGTCGTGCTCGCCACCACCCGCGCCGACGTCAACGGCGTGGTCCGCAAGCTGCTCGACGTGCGCAAGGCGAGCTTCGCGCCGATGGCCGAGGCGGTCGAGTTGAGCGGCATGGAGTACGGCGGGATCACGCCGATCGGCCTGCCGGCGGACTGGCCGATCCTCGTCGACTCCCGGGTTATCGCCACGCCGCACGTGATCATCGGATCGGGCGTACGGCACAGCAAGATCGCCCTGCCCGGGCCGGCGCTCGGCGCGCTGCCCGGGGCGAGGGTGGTGGAGGATCTGGCCAGGCCGGCCTAGGTTCTCATCCGCATCGATCTTGTTCCACGTGAAACATCAGGCCGCCGCTTCGCGCTGCGCCACCTCGCGCAGCGCGGCGAGCAGCGTCTCCGGCTCCTGGGCGCCGGTGACCGCGTACTTCCCGGCCAGCACGAACGTGGGCACGCTGGAGACGCCGAGCTGGTGGGCGGTGCTCAGGTCGGCGGCGACCTCCCGGCGGCCCAGGTTCGACTCCAGGTACTGCCGCGCCTCGGTCTCGTCCAGGCCGGCCTCGCCGGCCAGCGTGACGAGCGCGTCGATCGAACCGACGTCGACGCCGTCGTGGAAGTGCGCCCGGTAGAGCCGCTCGACCATCTCGGCGGAGCGGCCGTGCTCGGTGGCGAACCGCACCAGGCGGTGCGCGTCGAAGGTGTTCGCGGCCACTGCCCGGTCGAACCGCAGGTCGAGGCCCGCACCCGCGGCGACGCCCGTCACGTGCGCGGCCATGCCCTCGGCCTTGTCCCGCCCGCCGAACTTGTCGCCGAGCGCCTCCAGCAGCGGCCTCGGCTCGGTGACCGGCGTCGGGTCGAGCTGGAACGGCCGGAACCGGACCGTCACCTCGCCGTCGTACGACTCCAGGGCCTGTTCCAGCCGGCGCTTGCCGATCCAGCACCAGGGGCAGACCACGTCGGCGTAGATCTCGATGTCCATGACCAGCGACAACCCGCAGCTCAGGAGATCTGTTCCCGGACCTGGCGCTTGAGCCGGGCCAGGATGGCGGTGCCGCCGCGTACGCGCAGCGGGCTGATCGCCTGCGCCAGGCCCATCCGCTGGTAGAGGTCGTCCGGTACGGCCAGCACCTCCTCGGCGCTCGCCCCGGCCAGCCCTTCGGCGAGGATGCCGGCGAACGCCCGGGTGGTGGGCGCCTCCGGCGGGCAGTCGAAGACGGTGCTCACGGTCTTGTCCGCGTTCACCTCGGCGCGCAGGAAGAACGCGGTCTGGCACTCGGGAACCTGCTCCAACTCCTCCCGGTTCACGCCCTCGGGCAGGGGCGGGATCACGTCGGCGAACTCCAGCAGCATCTCCAGGACGACGTCGCGGGGCGCGGCGGCGAACTCGTCGACGATCTCGGCCAGCTTGGTCGGCATCTCGGGCATGGGTCGAGGCTATCCGCCGCCGCGCGTCGCCACCCGGCGGTGCCGAGCGAGGCCCCGCCGCGCGTGCGGTGCCCGCGCTCACACGTTCGGTGCGGCCTCGCTGATGTCGCTGAGCGCCGACTGGGGGTCGAGCCGCATGGCGAGGTCTCCGAGGGAGACGATGCCGACGAGCTTGCGGTCGCTGTCGCACACGAGCACCCGGCGGATGTTGCGCTCGCGCATCAGCGCCGCCGCCTCGTTCGCCGTGCAGTGCTGCTCGATCATCACCACCTCGCGGGTGATGATCGAGCCGATCGTGGTGGTGCCGGGGTCGGCGCGCTCGGCCACCGCCCGGACCACGATGTCGCGGTCGGTCAGCATGCCGGCGAGCGTGGCGCCGTCGGTCACCACCACGTCGCCGATGTCCGACTCCTTCATCACCCGGGCCGCCTCGTCCAACGGGGTATCCGCCGAGAGGTAGACCACCTGCCTGGTCATCACGTCACTGACGCGGAACATGAGAGCCTCCGAAAGCTTCGGTAGATCCGTCTGCGGTACCCGGTGGCGCGCTCGCTACACCCCGTCGCGGCGCGTCGCGCCCACCTCGTCGCGCAGGCGCTCCACGATGGCCTCCACCGGCAGTTCGGTGCGCTCGCCGGTGGCCCGGTCGCGCAGTTCCACGTACCCCTCGGCCAGGCGGCGGCCGACCACGACGGCGCGCGGGATGCCGATCAGCTCGGCGTCGGTGAACTTCACCCCGGCCGACACGTGCGTGCGGTCGTCGACCAGCACCCGCAGGCCGGCGGCGGCGAGGCGCCCGCCGAGGTCGAGCGCCGCGTCGAGCTGCGGCCCCTTCCCGGCGGCGACCAGGTGTACGTCGCACGGCGCGACAGCGGCCGGCCAGACCAGCCCCCGGTCGTCGTGGTGCTGTTCGGCCACGGCGGCGACCGCCCGGGACACGCCGATGCCGTAGCAGCCCATGGTGGGCCGGACCGGCTTGCCCTCGGGGCCGAGCACGTCGACCGCGAACGCGTCGGTGTACCGGCGTCCGAGCTGGAAGATGTGCCCGACCTCGATGCCCCGCCGGATGGTCAGCTCGCCGTCGGCGCAGGCCGGGCAGGGGTCACCGGGCCGCACCTCGGCCGCCTCGATCGTGCCGTCCGGTACGAAGTCGCGCCCGCACACCACGTCGGTGGCGTGCCGGCCCGGCTCGTTCGCCCCGGTCAGCCAGGCGGTACCGGGCACCACGCGGGGGTCGACCAGGTAGCGGATGCCGTGCTTGGCCAGGATCTGCGGCCCGATGTAGCCGCGGACCAGCTCCGGGTGCGCGTCCCAGTCCTCGAAGACCGCCACCGTGGCCGGGGCCAGCACCGCCTCGACCCGCTTGAGGTCCACCTCGCGGTCGCCGGGCAGGCCGATCACCAGCGGTTCGGCGTGCTCGGCGCCGGGCCGGCGGACGGTGAGGACCACGTTCTTCAACGTGCCGGCGGCCGTCCAGCCGGTGCGCCCGCCCAGCTTCCGGGTCTCGGCCAGCTCGACCAGGGCGGCGATGGTCGGCGTCTCCGGGGTGTCGTGCACCTCGGCGGGCGGATGCACGTCGGGGTCACCGGCGGCCGGGGCGCGGGTCGCCACCGCCTCGGTGTTCGCCGCGTAGTCGCAGGCGGTGCAGCCGACGAACGTGTCCTCACCGACGGGCGTGGCGGCCAGGAACTCCTCCGACGCGGACCCACCCATCGCGCCGGACATCGCGTGGACGGTGGTGAAGTCCAGCCCGAGCCGGGTGAAGACGCGCTCGTAGGCGCCCCGGTGCCGGTCGTACGCCGCCTGGAGCCCGGCCTCGTCCAGGTCGAACGAGTAGGCGTCCTTCATCAGGAACTCGCGCCCGCGCAGCAGACCGGCCCGGGGCCGCGCCTCGTCGCGGAACTTGGTCTGGATCTGGAACAGCGTGACCGGGAAGTCCCGGTACGAGGTGAACAGGTCCTTCACCAGCAGCGCCGCCAGCTCCTCGTGGGTCGGCGCGAGCAGGTGCTCGGCGCCCTTGCGGTCGGCGAGCGTGAAGATGTCGTCCCCGTACTCGGTCCACCGCCCGCTGGTCCGGTACGGCTCGGCCGGGAGCAGCGCCGGGAAGTGCACCTCCTGGTCGCCGATCGCGGTCATCTCGTCCCGCACGATCGCGGTGATCCGGTCCAGCACGAGCTTGCCCAGCGGCAGCCAGGTGTAGCCGCCCGGCGCGGCCCGGCGGACGTAACCGGCGCGCAGCAGCAGCCGGTGGCTCGGCACCTCCGCGTCGGCCGGGTCCTCGCGCAGGGTCCGGAGCAGCAGGGTCGACATGCGCAGCAGCATTGCCGCAGCGTACGGCGAGCGCGTGCGGCCGGGCGATCCCTTTCCGCGCGCTCGTGCCGGGTGAGGCTGTCGCAGGTGCGGGGTAGAAGGGTGGCATGGCTGAGCGACCGCTGTTGAAACTGACCAGCATCGTGCTCGACGCGCCGTCCGCACAGGACCTGGCCGCGTTCTACGAGCGGTTGCTCGGCTGGTCCCGCCGCGAGGACGAGTCGGACTGGGTGGTGCTGGCTCCGCCGGAAGGCGGCACCTGGCTGGCGTTCCAGGACGAGCCGGCCTACGTGCGCCCGGTGTGGCCCGCCGGGCCCGGCGACCCGCCGATGATGACCCACCTGGACGTCAAGGTCGACGACCTGGAGGCCGCCTCGGCGTACGCGGTGTCGGTGGGCGCGACGGTGGCCGACTTCCAGCCGCAGGACGACGTCCGGGTGCACCTCGACCCGGCCGGCCACCCGTTCTGTCTCTATCTCTGACGGGTGACCGGCTCTCGCGATCGGCTAGCTGGCCTTCGTGCGGTAGATCGCTGTCGCGGCGGCGTAGGCGGCCAGGAGCAGGCCGGCGCACCAGGCGAGCGCGATCCAGACGTCGTTGCCGACGGGTTGCTGAGCGAACAGCGCGCGGAGAGTGTTCACGATCGACGTCACCGGCTGGTTGTCGGCGAACCAGGCGACCGGGCCGGGCATCGAGTCGGTGGGGACGAACGCCGAGCTGATGAAGGGCAGGAAGATCAGCGGGTAGCTGAAGGCGCTCGCGCCGTCGACGGTCTTGGCGGACAGACCTGCGATCACGGTGACCCAGGTGAGGGCGAGGGTGAACAGGATCAGGATGCCGGCGACGGCGAGCCAGCCGGCCACCGATGCGCCCGTCCGGAATCCCATGATCAGTGCGACGCCTGTGACGATCACGAGCGAGGCCAGGTTGGCGACGAGTGAGGTCAGGACATGCGCCCAGAGCACGGCGGGCCGTGGGATCGGCATCGACTGGAAGCGCTCGAAGATGCCGCCCTGCATGTCGAGGAACAGGCGGTACGCCGTGTAGGCGATGCCGGACGCGATCGTGATGAGGAGGATGCCCGGCAGCATGTAGTTGATGTACGACTCGCCGGATCCGGTGTTGATGGCTCCACCCAGCACGTACACGAAGAGCAGCATCAGCGCGACGGGGGTGACCGCCGTGGTGATGATGGTGTCCGGGCTGCGGAGGATGTGACGCAGGGATCGGCCGGTGAGGGTTCCGGTGTCGCTCAGGGCGTGGGTGGTCATCGGGATTCCTCTCCTGCGGACACGGCTGCCTTGCCGGCGGTCCTGCCGGTGTGGCCCACGAGGGCGAGGAAGACGTCCTCAAGGGTCGGCTGCTTCTCGACGTACTCGACCTTGGCTGTCGGGAGGAGCTGCTTCAGCTCGGCGAGAGTGCCGTTCTGGATGATCGTTCCCTCGTGCAGGATCGCGATCCGGTCGGCGAGTTGCTCGGCCTCGTCGAGGTACTGGGTGGTGAGCAGGATGGTGGTGCCGTCCTCGGCGAGCTGCCGCACCGTCTGCCAGACCTCGATGCGGGCCTGCGGGTCGAGGCCGGTGGTCGGCTCGTCGAGGAACACGACCGGCGGGTTGCCGACGAGGCTCATCGCGATGTCCAGCCGCCGGCGCATGCCGCCGGAGTACGTCCCCGCCCGGCGGTTCCCGGCGTCGGTGAGCGAGAAACGGGCCAGCATGTCGTCGGCGATCGCACCCGGATTCTTCAGGTGGCGGAGCTTCGCGACCAGGACCAGGTTCTCCCGGCCGGTGAGCACTTCGTCGACGGCGGCGAACTGACCGGTCAGGCTGATCGACTTGCGTACCTCGGCGGGAGCCGAAGCGACGTCGAAGCCGTGGACGGTCGCGGTGCCGGTGTCCGCCTTCAGCAGCGTCGACAGGATCCGCACGAGCGTGGTCTTTCCGGCGCCGTTCGAGCCGAGCAGGGCGAAGATGCTCCCGGCCGTCACCTCGAAGTCGACGCCCCGCAGCACGTGCAGGTCCTTGTAGGACTTGGTGATGCCCCGGACCCGGATGGCGGGTTCGCGCGTCGTGGCGGTCATGCGAGTTTCTCCCCGCTGTTGCCGGCGGCGTCGTCGATCGCCTTCCGGAGGCGCTCGCGCTCCTTGTCCATCCACTGCCTGCCGGAGTACGCAGACACGAACGTCTCGGCGAACTCGACGGGGTCGTCGCCGACGATCGCGCGGACGGGCGTGCCGTCGGCGACCGCGCGCTCCCAGAGGTCGACGGAGTCGCCGAGCATCGCGACGAGCGTGTTCCCGTCGACGATCCCGCCCTGGTACATGAAGTACCGCTGGAGGGCCTTGGCCGCGCTGCGATGGGGTTCCGGCAGGGCCTCCATGCGGGCCGTGTGCCGCTTGTACTGCTTCTTCTGGTCGAGCGATCCGACGAGCGTCTCGATCCACTTCGCGGCCATGCTCATGCTCCTTCGGGGTGCTGGTCGTCGTTGTCACGAAGGTGGTCGATGCGCTCCGCGAGGACGCTCCACGTCCGCCAGAACTCGGCGAGTTGCTCCCGCCCCTTCGCGTTGATCGAATACACCTTCCGCGGGGGCCCCTTCTCGGAGGGAACCTTCTCCACGTCCACGAAACCGCGTTGCTCGACGCGGACGAGCAGCGCGTAGATGGTGCCTTCCGCGATGTCCGAGAATCCGCGGTCGCGCAGCCAGGCGGTGATCTCGTAGCCGTACGCGGATCGGCGGGCCAGGATGGCCAGGACGATGCCTTCGAGAGTGCCCTTCAGCATCTCGGTCATCTGGTTGCCCATGTCCTCGTCTCCTCGCTATTCAGCGTCGCTGAGTACCAGTAGAAAGTAACACTAGGTACTGGTAGCTAGCAACGCTGAATACCGGCGGATCTCGGAGAACCACTTCCGCTACGTTCGGCGGATGACCACCACTCCGTCGGCTCGCGCCGTGAGCCAGTACGCGACGACCACCGGCAACCTGAGCGCCCGCATCGCGCTGCACTCGTACGGCACGAACCCGCAGGACTGGTTCGCCTGGCTGGGCGAGCGGCTGCCGCTGACCGGGGACGTGCTGGAGGTGGGCGCCGGCACCGGCGAGCTGTGGCGCCGGGTCGGCCGTCGTGGCCGGCTCACCCTCACCGACTTCTCGCCCGCCATGTGCGCGTGGCTGCGCGAGGTCCCCGGCGCCCGGGTGCTGCGCTGCGACGCCACGTACCTGCCGTTCCGTGCCGGCGTCGCCGACGCGGTGATCGCCAACAGCATGCTCTACCACCTGGACGACCCGGACGCCGCGCTGCGCGAGTTCGCCCGGGTGCTGCGCCCCGGCGGGCGGCTCGCGGTCGCCGTGAACGGCCGCGACCATCTCGCCGAGCTGGACGCGCTCGGCCCGGTGATCGGGCGTCCGGACCTGGCCGTCCGGTTCCACGACCGGAACGACGTCACCGCCGAGGCGACACCCGCCCGGGTCACCGCCCACTTCGACGACGTGACAGTCGAGCGCTACCCGGACGAACTGGTGGTGCCCGCCGCGGAGCCGGTCCTGGCGTACATCGCCAGCATGATCGGGCCGCTCACCGCCGCGCAGGAGGAGGCCGCCCGCGCCGCGATCCAGGCCCGTATCGACGCCGAAGGCGCCTTCCGGGTACGCAAGCACACAGTGCTGATCAGCGCGGCGCGCGGCTCCCGCTGAGCCGGACGAAGGTGCGCCAGGCGTCGGGCGTGAAGGTGAGCACCGGCCCGGCCGGATCCTTGCTGTCCCGCACCCCGACCATCCCGGCCAGATTGTCCGCCACCTCGACACAGTCGCCCTGGGTGCCGCTGCGGGTGGACTTCCGCCAGATCGCTCCGGTCAGCTCCACGAGGTCATCACGTCCTTCATCAGCTCGACCGACTGCTGGCGCGGCAGTGCCTCGCTGCGGACACTCTCCCATCTGGACAGCAGGATGGCCACGTCCTCGTCCTTGTCGACGACGACGCCGCCGAGTTGGTTCTCCAGGTGACCGACCCAGCCGCCGTCTGTTCCCCGGGCCAGCGCGAACGGTCCGACCAGGCCGACGTGCATGGTGACCGAGGCCGGCACGATGTGGATGGCGACGTGCGGGCGCTCGGCGCACTCGACGAGGTGCGCGATCTGCTCGGCCATGAGTCCGCGGTAGCCCTCGTCGGCGCGGCGCAGGACGGACTCCTCGATGACGGCGATGTACTTCGGGCGACCCGGGTCGGACAGGATGGACTGTCGGTCCAACCGCACTCCGAGCCGCCGTTCCACCTCGTCATCGGTGATCAGGTCATCCGTGCGGATCATCGCGCGGGCGTAGTTCTCGGTCTGGAGCAGTCCGGGCACCAGGGTCGGTTGGTAGGTGCGCAACTGCTGCGCCTGGCGTTCGGCTTCGAGCCAGGGGCGGAACCAGCTCGGCTGGCCGTCGCGCTCTGCCAGCTTGAGCAGCGACATCAACAGCCCGCCGGTGCCGAGCACCTCGTCGGCCCGGGTGAGGAAGAACCGGTCCAGCGGCCGGTGGCCCAGCTCGACCGCCGACACCTGGGAGCCGGAGAAGTGCACGAGCCTCCCGAACTCCTCCTGGCTCAGCTCGGCCCGCAGTCGCAGCCGCCGCAGTTGCGCGCGGATCAGCTCGGCGGTCGGCTCGTTCTCCACACGCCCTCCTCAGACTGCCGCCGGTCTCCCGGCCTCTCCCCGGACCGGCCGCGACGACTTCCGAGCGTAGTGGTGTCCTCAGCAGACTGTCACGCATGAACCTTCCCGTACCGCGGCTCGGGCCGTACCCCGATCGGCCCCGCCCCTACCCGCCGGCCCACCCGGCCCACCTGCCGATCCGGCCGCTCTGGCTCTGCCGCGCCTGCGGCGGACCGTGGCCCTGCGCGCAGGCCCGCCTGCTGCTCAAGGTCGAGTACGCGGACCATCCCGTCGACCTGGCCGTCTACCTGTCCGGGCTCTACCACGAGGCCACCCACGACCTGTTCCGCCTCAACCCGCACGACGGGCCGACCCCGCGCGAGCTGTTCGAGCGGTTCGTCGGCTGGGGCCCGTACCGGCGGAGCATCACCGATACGATGCCCGCGACATGACAGCGCCCGGGGACTTCGACCTGACGACGGACGAGCTGCGTGAGGTGGCGCGGTACGCGGTCCGGCACGCGGAGGACGTCCTCCCGGTCTACGAGCGGGCGGTTCCCGGTGACCCGCGCCCCCGCGCGGCTGTCGACGCGGCCTGGACGTTCGTGCGCGGGGCCGCCCGGACGAAACTCCAGCGGGTCACGTCCCTCGACGCGCACCGGGCCGCCCGGTCCGCGCCCACCGAGGCCGCGCGCCTGGCCGCCCGGGCCGCCGGTGACGCCGCGGCGGCCGCGTACCTGCACCCGATCGCGAAGGCCACCCAGGTCGGCCACATCCTGCGGGCCGCCGCCAACGCCGCGCGCGTCGCCGAATTGGAGGCGGGCGGCGACGAGACCGCCGGCGCGGCGCTGCTGGAACGATCCCGGCGGCTCGCCACGCCCGTGCTCGTCGATGTGCTCCGCCGCTACCCGCCGGTGACCGGCGGCGGCAGCCGGGTCGCCCGGCTGATGAGCACCCTCGACCACGACCTGCGCCGCGCCGGACCGGAGGCCGCGCCGTGATCCTGCCGAAGATCCGCGATCCCCGGTTCACCACGATCCGCCGGGGCGGCACGCTCACCGACGAGCACCACCACCTGCTGGCGCTCTGGGCCGCCACCTGCGCCGAGCACGTCCTCGGGCTGTTCGAGGCGGTCCGGCCGGAGGATCCGCGTCCGCGCGAGGCGATCGAGCACGCGCGGGCCTGGGTGCGGGGCGAGGTCAGGATGATGCAGGCGCGCGCGGCCGGCGGGCACGCCATGGGCGCGGCCCGGAACCTGCGCGGGGCGGCCCGCAACGCCGCGTACGCCGCCGGTCAGGCCGCCGTCGTGGCCCACGTGGCCGCCCACGAACTCGGCGCCGCCGCGTACGCGATCAAGGCGGTACGCGCGGCGGCGCCCGCCGGTCTCGGCGAGGCGGCCGGGCGCGACGAGTGCCGGTGGCAGCGCGACCAGCTCCCGGCGGAGATCCGCGAGCTGGTCCTGGACGACCAGCGGCTGCGCAACGACATCTGCTGGTCGGTCTTCGACTGCTGACGTCCGGCTCGGCGGTCAGCGCAGCACGGTGATCGCCGCGTCCGCGGTGACGTGCTTCCACGGCACCAGCACCACAGTGCCGTCACGCTCCAGCACCTTCGCGTCGCTGCCCTCGGTGCCCGCCGACAGCGGCGCCTCGGCCAGCACGCTCACCGTGCCGCTGGCCGGGTCGATCCGGACCAGCCTCGGGGCGAGATCCCGCCGGTCGCCCACCTCCCACGCCAGCACGCCCTGCTCGTCGAGGCGGACGAGTTCCACCTCGCTGTCGGTGTGCCCGGCCGACACCCAGCGCCGCTTGCCGGTGGCCAGGTCGATCGCCACCACCTGGTTGGCCTGGCGCATCTTGCTGCCGACGTTCGTCGCCTCGGTCGGCAGGTAGAGCGTGTCCGCGTCGGCCAGGTACGGCCGGATCTCCGGCCCGCTGACCGTGTTGGAGCGGTTGACCGGCAGGTCGCTGAACCGCGTACCGTCGACGGGGTTGCCGAACGTGGCCCGCGCCTTGCCGGCGGCGTCGCGCGCGACGAACGTCTCGCCGACCAGGCCGGGCAGGCTGACCAGCGGATCGACGCTCAGCACCCCGGCGCTCTGCTGCGCGGCCGGCAGTTGCTGCTGCCAGCGCGGCTTGCCGGTGGCCGGATCCAGGCCGAGCAGCGCGCCCCGGTCGCCGTCGCAGAGCGTGGTGACCACGGCCAGGTCCCCGGCGGCCTGCGCGTCGGTCAGGCGGCAGTCGCGGCCGGGCAGCAGCCGGTCGGCGTCGGTCTGCCACAGCCGCTTGCCGTCGGCCAGCGAGTAGCCGAGGAGGCGCTGGTCGGAGCGGACGATCACCTGCCCGGCGGCCACCGACAGGTCCGGGGCGACGGTCTCGGACCGGCCCGTCCGGCGTTCGACGGGGAACGTCACCCGCCACGTCTGCGTGCCGCCGGCCGCGTCGAACCCGACGAGCGTGTCGCAGGAGTCGGCGGAACCGAGCGCCACCACACCCCGCCCCTCGGCCAGCGTCTGCGCGGCCGCGCACAGCGACGTCGCCTGCGGTGCGGGCACACCCCACGCCTGGGCGCCGTCGTCGAGCCGGTAGGCGATGATCCCGTCCGGCTGGGCCCGAACTACCGCGTCGCCGATCAGCCAGGCGCCGAACATGTCCTGCCCGTCGTACGTCTTCAGCCCGTTGCTCTGCCGTTCCGGGAAGTCGAGCACCCACGCGGTACGCAGCTTCCTCCCGTCGTCGTCACCGCCGCCGACCAGCCGGGACACGCCGTAGGCGGTGCCGGCCGCGACCGCGAGCACGGCCACCAGGCCACCGGCGACGAGCAACGCCACGCGTCCGCGCCGCTTCGGCGCCGCCGGTGGCGCACCGGCCGGACCCGGCCAGCCCGCCGGTGGGTACGCGGGCGGCTGCTGCTGGTGCTGCTGGTGCTGCTGGTACGTCATCAGTCGTCTCCGTTCCCGGTCAACGCGCCTGCGCGCGGACGTAGGCGGCCCAGCCGGCCTCGAACTCGTCGAGCGACACGCCCAGCACGTCCCGGGCGGCCCGATCGGCCGGGGTGCCGCCGTAGACCGCCTCGACGAAGCGGAACAGCTTCGCCTCGCCGTGCTTCTCGGCCAGGTGGTTCATCGCGGCGTGCCCGAGCCAGTAGTGGAAGCCCAGCCGGTCCGGGTTGTCCCACTCGCCGTTGCCGGGCAGCCTGCCGTTCCACCCGTCGCGGACCAGTCGCTTCGCCGGCGCGGTGCGGTCGCTGGCGCTCAGCGGGCGGCCGTGGAACGCGACGTACTCGGCGAAGCCCTCGACCACCCACTCGTCGAGCTTGCTGAACGCGTCCGAGGCGGCCAAGTCGGTGCGGGGCGTCATCAGCGAGTGCGCCACCTCGTGGCGGAACACCATGCCGGCGTCGTTGGCGCCGCCGGTACGGGTGAAGTACGGCTCCTCGGTGTCCACCACGATGCGGGTGCCGCCGATCGTGTCCTTGCCGTCCCTGCGCTCGGCCGCGACCAGGCCCAGTGAGAAGCCCGCCTCGGTGGCCTTCTCGGTGCCGATCCGGTAGAGCGTGGTCAGCTCGTCCTTCCCCTTCGCCAGGGCGAAGACGAAGCCGTTCGGCACCGGACCGGGCAGGCCACCGGCCCGCCACACGGCCAGATCGTGCACGACAGCGGCCTCGGCGGTCCGGGCGTACCGTTTCGCCACCTCGGCCCGGGCGGCGTCGGCGATGACCAGGGCGTGCGGGGTCCGCTCGACGTGGATCTCCCGCCACTTGTCCCACGGGCCCGGGTAGTAGACGGTCTTCGAGCCGCCGTTCCCGCCCGCCGGGGCGCCGGTGACAGCGGTGACCCGGATCGGCGCGTCCTTGCCGGTGCGGACGACCGTCCAGCGGTACCACTCGGTGACCGGGGCCAGGTCGAAGCCGTCGAACTGGTGCACGAAGGAGACGTCGAGCTGGAACGTGACGCCCTTCCCGAACGCGTCGCTGGTGCGGCCCTGCTGCTCGATCGTCTCGTAGCGCGCCACCGACAGCGGCAGCTTCGCCAGGTTGCGGAAGAGCTGGGTCTGCCCGGCGATCAGCTCCTTGCGGGCCGGGTCGAACGCGGCCAGGTAGCCGTCCAGATCCTTCGCCGCCAGCGCCTTGCTGTGCCGGTCGAGCAGGGCGGTCAGCTCGGCGTCGGTGACGGTGACGCCGTTCGCGCCGGCCGCGGCCTTCGGCGCCGGGCCGTCCTCGGCGTCGCCGCGCAGGCCCAGCCCGACGCCGACCGCCGTGCCGGCGCAGACCGCCAGCGCGAGCGCGCCCGCCGCGAGTCCGATCCAGAGCCGTCGGCGGGACTTCGGCGCCGCAGGCGGCGGCCCCGACGGTCCCGGCTGAGCGGGCGGCGGCGCTGCGCCGTACCGGGGGTCGGCGTTGCCGGGCGGTGGCCAGCCCGCCGCCGGTGGGTGCCCCTGCGTCATGTGGTTCCTCGCTCGTGCCGTGTGCGGGACCGGCCGGACGGTTTCGCCCGGCCGGATGACGGCAGACATCATCCCCGGTCCGGACGACGGATTCTGCCCCGCCGGACGTGTCGGACGGATTTGTCCCCTCGGATGGCGCTCGTGAACAGGACGTCGAGACATCCGCCACGTCCGGCGTCCAGGGCCAGCGGGACCGGTCCGCGCGGTGACAGACTGTGCGACGCACTTCTGCCGGGACGTCTGAGGGAGGCGCCGTGCGCTGGCGCAGCTACGTGGCGGTGGGCGACAGCTTCACCGAGGGCATGGACGACGCGTATCCGGACGGCAGCTACCGGGGCTGGGCCGATCTGGTCGCCACCCGCCTCGCCGTCGAGGCCGGTCCCGACTTCAGGTACGCCAACCTGGCCATCCGGGGCCGGCTGTTCCCCAAGGTCGTGGCCGAGCAGGTGCCCGCCGCGCTGGCCATGAAGCCCGACCTGATCAGCTTCGCGGCCGGCGGCAACGACGTGCTGCGCCGCAGCTTCGACCCCGATGCGTTCGTCCCCCGCTTCGACTCGGTCGTGCAGCGGCTGCGGTCCGGCGGCAGCGACGTGGTGCTGTTCCGGTTCGCCGACGTGATGTCCCGGCTGCCCGGCCAGCGGCTGATGGTTCCGCGTGTGCAGCTGCTCAACCGGGTGGTCGGCGAGGTCGCCGAGCGGCACGGCGCGATCCTGGTCGACCTGTACGCCGACGACACCTACCTCAACCCGCTGCTCTGGAGCACCGACCGGCTGCACCTGTCGGCTGCCGGGCACCGCCGGGTCGCCGCGCAGGTGCTCACCGCGCTCGGCGTCGGCTGCGACGAGGAGTGGCTGCTGGTGCCGCCGCACCCGGCGCCCAGCCCGTGGCTCGCCGCGCGCGCCGCCGACCTGCGCTGGGCCGGCAAGCACCTGGCGCCGTGGATCAAGCGCCGGCTGACCGGGCGGTCCTCCGGTGACTTCATCACCGCGAAACGGCCGGTGCTCGGGCCGGTCGACGCCGACTGAGCGTGCGTACGGTCCACGCCGCCGACCTGCTGCGGCTGACATTCGACGACCCACCTCGCGCCGGGCTCGCGGTCGTGGTCGCCGGCGACCGGATCGAGGCGATCGTGGCGGCGGCCGAGCTGTCCGGCGCGTACCCCGGGGTGCGGGTGCGGCGGTGGGCCGGCACGCTCGGGCCGGCGCTCGTGCACGACGGCCCGCTGCCCCCGGCGCCCACGCCCCGCGAGCGGGTGCACGCGCTGTTCCGGCTCGGCGCCGCCGCCGTGCTCGACGAGCACGTCACCGATCCGGCGTTGCGATCCGCCGCGGCCCGCAACGACGTGGTGGTGCTGCCCGTCGCCCGGCCGCCCGCGCTGGTGACCGGCGGGCGGGCCGACCTCGCCGTGTTCGGCCCGGACGGCTCCTGCCTCGCCACAGTGGTCGCCGGCCGGCTGGTGCACCGCCGCGCCTGACCCCGCCGGACGGGTCGACCTTCACCGCCGATCGTCCGATGTGCTCCGTCAGTCGCTAATCGGGATCGCCCGATGTCCGCCCGGCTGGATAGCATCCGCTGCCCCCGTCGATCGAGCACGGGGGGACACAGGGGAAAGGTGGATGAGGTTTGACCCTCATGCCTGACAGAAATCCACGTCGGATCGGCCGGCGAGGTCTGCTTGCCGCCGCGCTGTCGATCGTGGTCGCGGCCGGAACGGCGGTCGCCACCGCGGCGCCGGCGGCCGCGTACGACATCCGCTACGAGACGAACACCTCCTGGGCCTGGACCGACTCGCATTCGCCCGGCAAGATCAACATTGATCGGCCTGGCGACGTTCCGGTCGGCACCTGGACGGACGGGAAGGGTCGGCTGCACACGTCGCGCGCCTACTTCACGTTCGACATCTCCCGCTACCGGGGAGCAGACATCGAGTCGGCCAAGCTCGACGTCAAGGAGACGGCCGGCGCGGATTGCACCAAGCGCCCGAAGATCGAGCTGTGGCGCACCGCCGCCTACACCACCCGGTCGAGCTGGCGGAAGCCGCCGGCCGACCTGGGCCTGGTCGACAGCCGCCAGCTCACCGACCAGACCATCTGCCCGGCGCCCCGGGTGGAGTTCGACGCGATCGAAGGGCTGCGCCAGGCGCTCGCCGAGGGCCGGTCGACGCTGACCCTCTCGCTGCGGCTGCCCGCCGACGCCGAGCGGGATCCGGCACTGGCACGCAAGTTCGCCACCAAGGTCGGCATCTCGATCGACTACAACTTCCGCCCCGGCGTGCCGACGGACCTCCAGAGCGAGACCGGCACGGCGTGCACCACCGCCGAGCCGTACCAGGTGAGCCGCAACCCCACGCTGTCCGGCGTGGTGCACGACCGGGACCGCAACGACGGCGGCGGCACGGACCACCTCGACGTCACGTTCGCGGCCTGGCCGGTGGACGAGCCGGAGGCACGCATCGAGCGCTTGGACTCCGCCCGTGACGGCCAGCGCGCCCTCGGCCGCTACGAGCAGATGTGGCCGTCGCCGTTCGAGCACGACCGGACGTACGCCTGGCAGATGCGGGCGAAGGACAGCCGCGCCACCGGCGAGTGGAGCCCGACCTGCTACTTCCGCCTCGACGTCCGTGGCCCGGCCACGGCGCCCACGGTGACGTCCACCGACTTCCCGGACGACCGCGAGTGGCACCCGGCGCTGCCCGGCGAGTTCACCTTCACCGCAAACGGCGCCGCTGACGTGGTGCGGTACGGCTACTCGCTGGACTCCGGCGGGCAGAAGACGGTCGATGCGGACCGGACGGGCGGGACGGCCACCGTCACGCTCACCCCGGACAGCGGCCCGAGAACCCTGCGGGTGTGGAGCCTGGACGCGGTCGGCAACCGCTCGGAGACCACCGAGTACACATTCCTCGCCCAGGACGTCTCGCCGATCATCGAGGGACGCCTGAACGAGATCGGGGTGCCGGCCACGTTCCAGCTGCGGCCGCAGATGGACGGTGTGGTGCGCTACCGCTACGCCCTCGACGGCGACCCGGAGCGGACGGTCGAGGCCGCCGCGGACGGCTCCGCCGCGATCACCGTCACCGCGACCCGAGGCGGCTTCCGCACCCTCACCGTCACCAGCGTCACGGCCGGCGGCGTGGAGGTCACCGGGATTCGGGAGTTCCAGCTGCTGACCGAGCCGACGATCTCGGCCACTGTCTATCAGGAGTACGGACTCGGTGGCGGTCAGGGCGTCCCGGGCGTCTTCACCTTCACCCCGCGGGTGCCCGACACGGTCAGCTACCGCTACCACTTCAACGGCGAGTCGGGCACGGTGGCCGCGAACGCCGACGGCACTGCGTCGGTGACCTGGACGCCGACCGAGGCGGGCGCGGTCAACCTGGCCGTGTGGAGTATGAGCCGGGACGGCACCGAGTCCGAGCCGGCGAGCTGGTTCTTCCGGGTGCGCGACCTGCGTCCCGCGGTCTCCGCCGACCCGTACCGGGCCGACTGGCCGATGGGTGGTCCGGGCCAGCCGGGCGAGTTCCGGTTCACCTCGGAGGTCACCGAGACGGTGGCCTTCCTCTACCGGTTCGACGACGGTGCCGAGCAGCGCGTCGAGACCGGCCCCCGGGCGACGGTGAGCTGGACGCCCACCGAGGGCGGGAGCCACACGCTCACGGTCGTCGGGGTCACCGCGGACGGCACCCGCTCGCCCGAGAACGTCTGGACGTTCCTGGTGAACGACGCACCGCTGGTCCAGTCGGCCGAATACCCGGAGGACCGCAGCAGCGGCCTGCCCGGCGTCGCCGGGACGTTCACGTTCACGCCGCAGCGGTCGAACGTCGTCCGGTACCACTACTCGTTCCAGGGCGCGGAGACGACGACTGTCGACGCGGCCGCCGACGGCACTGCCGCCGTCACCTGGACGCCGGAGAATCCGGGCTGGCACCAGCTGACGGTGATCGCGGAGACCGCTGACGGCACCCGTACCGAGCAGCGCGAATACCGGTTCACCGTCCGTGATCCCAAGCCGCGGGTCATCTCGTACCTGTACAACGAGTGGGGTTCGAGCGGCGGCATCGGCGTGCCCGGCGGCTTCCGCTTCGACTCCGACCTGCCGGACACCGTGGCGTTCGTCTACCGGCTCAACGGCGGGCCGGAGCAGACCGTCGACGTGAACGACGGCACCGCCGCCGAGCTGACCGTCGCCCCGGACCGGGCCTTCCGGAACACGCTCACCGTCCGGGCCCGCTCGTCGTCCGGCGAGCTGTCCCCGGAGACGAGCTACTCGTTCCTGGTCAGCAGCATGCCGGGGGTCAGCTCGACGACCTACCCGATCGGCGGGTCGGGCGGTGGTCCGGGCGTGCCGGGTGTCTTCACGTTCACCCCCGGGATGCCGGACGTCGACAGGTACGTCTACCAGTTCGACTACGCGCCGGAGGTCACCGTGCCGGCGGGGGCGGACGGCTCCGCCTCGGTCACCCTCACGCCGGCCGAGGCCGGCTGGCACACCCTGACCGTGTACGCGATCGACAAGGCCGGCAACCAGTCGGACCCCACGTACCAGTGGTTCGTCGTCGAGGGCTGAGCACCTGATCGCACCGGCCCCACCACCTTTCCGAGGTGGTGGGGCCGGTGTCACATCCGGGGCCGAGGATCCGGCGTACCTTGGGGATCATGCCTGTGCCGAACGATCCGCATCCCCACCTCCAGTCGTACGCCGACCCGCAGCGCCTGGTCACCACCGAGTGGCTGGCCGAGCACCTGGGCGACGAAGGGCTCGTGGTGGTCGAGTCCGACGAGGACGTGCTCCTCTACGACACCGGCCACATCCCCGGCGCCGTCAAGGTCGACTGGCACACCGAACTCAACGACCAGGTCACCCGCGACTACCTGGACGCCGCGAGCTTCGCCGAGATGTGCGCGGCCAAGGGCATCGGGCGGGACGACACGGTCGTCTTCTACGGCGACAACTTCAACTGGTGGGCCGCGTACGCCCTCTGGGTCTTCACCCTCTACGGTCACGCCGACGTGCGGCTGCTCGACGGCGGCCGGCAGAAGTGGATCGCCGAGGGGCGGGAGCTGACCCGGGACAAGGTGAGCCGGCCCCGCGCCTCGTACCCGGTGCCGGAGCGCAACGACGCGCCGATCCGCGCGTTCCGGGAGCAGGTCATGGCGCACGTGGCGGCCGGCCGGCCGCTGGTGGACGTGCGTTCGCCCGGCGAGTACACCGGCGAGATGCTGCACATGCCGGACTACCCGCAGGAGGGCGCGCTGCGCGGCGGGCACATCCCGGGCGCGGTGAGCAAGCCGTGGAAGTCCGCCGCGAACGACGACGGCACGTTCAAGTCCGCCGACGAGCTGCGTGCCATCTACGCCGACCAGCTCGGGCTGAGCCCGTCCGACGACGTGGTGGCCTACTGCCGGATCGGCGAGCGGTCCAGCCACACCTGGTTCGTGCTGCACCACCTGCTCGGGTTCCCGCAGGTGCGCAACTACGACGGCTCGTGGACCGAGTGGGGCAACCTGGTCCGGGCCCCCGTCGTGCAGGGCGACCAGCCCGGCGGCCTGACCCGCTGAGCGTCCCGGCCGGGACCGTCGTCGCCGCGGCGGGACCGGCCGGTTCCGCTCGTCCCCGCCGGGACCGGCCGGTCAGCGGGCGGCGATCGACAGCAGGCCGGGGACGTTGCTCGCCACCCAGTCGACCTCGCCGGTCTCCGGCCGCCACCGGGCCAGCCCGGCGTCGTAGCGGAGCAGCACCGCACCGTCGGCGGTCCAGCCGTACACCTCGCAGCACCCCTTGGCCCGGCCCTCGCGTCCCAGGTCGAGCAGGCGGGTCACCGCCCCGGTACGGGCGTCGAGCACCGCCACGCCCTCGGCGCCCATCATCGTGCCGTCGGCGCCCGTGGTGGTGGTCCACCCGGCCTGGCCGATCCGGTCGCCGCGCTGCCAGCCTCGCCCGTAGACCTCGTTCACCTGGTAACCGGGGGGAAGCTCTCCGGTGGTCACCGGCCGCCGTTCCGGTGCGCCACCGGAGGCGGGGAACCGGCGTACGGCCAGGCCGCCGTCCCCGGACCAGCCGCCGACCGTGAACAGGTCGCCGGCAGCCCGGGCCGGCTCGGGCACGACGAGCGTCCAGGGGTCGACCGGGAGCTTCCGTGCCGATCCGGTGCGCCGGTCCAGCTCGTACGCGGTGTCGTCGTCCCCGACGATCAGCCGGTCCCCGGCCCAGACCACGTGTTCCAGGTAGCCGGTGAGCGGGTGGCGGCGGACCGCGCCGTCGGTCAGGCCGACCACGACGACCTCGCCGGTCTGGGCGAACGCGGCGGTCCGGCCGTCCGGCGACAGGCTGCCCGGCTTGAGGGGAGCCGCCTCGTTGCCCCCGGCGTCGCGGGTGGGGGCGAGCGTCACCACGTCGAGTTCCCGGACCATGCCGTCGTCACCCAGCACCCGGACCGGGCCGGCCTCGCCGGTCTCCGGGTCGACCGGCTGGTACAGCGCCAGCGCCCGGCTCACCGGGCGGTCGGAGAGTCGGTACGCGACCCGGTCGCCGAGCCGGCCCAGCGGGTCACCCGCCTGTCCGAGCCGGTCCGGGGGCCGCTGCACCACCGGCGCGGTCGGCACCGAGGTCACACTCGGTCGGGCCGGTGTGGCCGGGGGCGGGCCGGAGCGGTGCAGCAGCGCCGTCGTACCGCCGCCGAGCAGGACCACGGCGACGGCCGCGGCCCCGGCGGCCCGGCGGGCGCGGCGGACCCGCCCGGCCCGCTCCCATCCTGCCTCGGCCGGCCGGGCCGGCCGGATCTCCTCGGCGGCCCGGGTCAGCAGCCGGGTCAGCTCGGGTTCGTTCACGGGTTCGCCTCCATCCCGGTCACCAGGTCGTCTCCGGACGTGCCGGGGGCGGGTACGACGTCGCGCAGCCGGCGCAGCGCGTCGTGGCACTGGCTCTTGACGGTGCCGACCGTGACGCCGAGCGCCTCGGCGGTGGCGCTCTCGGTCAGGTCCTCGAAGTAGCGCAGCACCACGACGGCCCGCTGGCGTGGCGGCAGCCGGTCCAGCGCCGCGCGCACGGTGAGCCGCAGCGCGGTGTCGGCGTCAGCGCCCGGCCGGTCCGGGGGATACGCGCTGAGCCACTCCCGTCGCCGGCGCCGCCACCAGGAGACGGCGTCGCGGTAGAGGATGGCGCGCACGTATGCGGCCGGGTCGCCGTCGCGCACCGACGACCAGCGCAGCGCCAGCTTGAGCAGCGCGTCCTGGAGCAGGTCCTCGGCCTGGTGGCGGTTCCCGCAGATCAGGTACGCGGCGCGCAGCAGCCGGTGCTGGTGCGACTCGACGAAGGCGAGGTAGTCCGCCCGCCCGTCGTCCGCGTCACGCCTCATCCGGCTCCTCCCTCCGTCACCCGCCAGACGCGCGGGACGGGGGTAAAGGTTGGGTCAGGTAGCGCTGAATCGTCGGCCCGACCCAGGCGGCCAGCTCCTCGGGGTCGAGGTCCACCACGGGTGGCAGCCGGACGACGTACCGGGTGAGCGCGAGACCGAGGATCTGGCTCGCCACCAGACCGGCCCGGCGGGCGGCGGTCGCCGGGTCGGCGACGGAACGGGCCACCGCGGCGGCGAGCTGGTCGGCGAAGACGCCGCGCATCCGTTCGGCCGCGCCGGGGTTGGTGGCGGCCGCCCGGAGCAGGGCGACGAGTGTCCCGTCCGCCTCCCAGCGGCGCACGAAGTGCCGGATCAGCGTGTCACCGAGCCGCTCCGGCGGCACCTCGGTCAGGTCGGGCAGGTGCAGGTCGAACTCGGCCGCCGCCGCGAAGAGCCCCTCCTTGCTGCCGAAGTAGCGCATCACCATCGAGGGGTCGATGCGGGCGTCGGCGGCGATGGCCCGGATGGTGGCCCGGTCGTAGCCGTCGATGGCGAAGCGTTCCCGGGCGGCGCGCAGGATGGCCGCCCGGGTGGCGTCCGAGCGGCGGGCGCGGGTGGCGGGTTCGGTCACGTCCACGACTGTAGGCCAACACGTGTTGACATCGGCTCTACAGTGGAAGTCAACAAGCGTTGGCAAACAGTTGTTGACCGACCCCGGAGGTGGAGCGATGCTGCCCGAACGCACTGACGTCCTCGTGGTGGGAGCCGGACCGGCCGGCCTGGCCGTGGCGGTGACGCTGGCCGGGCACGGCGTCACCGCGACTGTCGTCGACCGGCTCGCCGAGCCGCCGGTCACCTCGCGCGCCGCGGTCGTGCACGCCGGCACGCTCGAAGTGCTGGACCGGATCGGGATCGCCGCGCCGCTGGCCGCCCGAGGGCTGCGCTCGGCCCGGTTCAGCGTCCGCGACCGGGACCGGGTGCTGCTCACCGTCCCCTTCGACCGGTTGCCGTCGCGCTACCCGTACGCGCTGCTGATCTCGCAGGCCGAGACCGAGGCGGTGCTCACCGACCGGCTCGCCGCGCTCGGCGGGCGCGTGCTGCGGCCGTACGAGATGACCGGGCTGGACCTCGACGGCGCCGGCGCCGTCGCGCGCTTCGACGGCGGCCGCGCGGTCCGGGCGCGCTGGGTCGTCGGTGCGGACGGGATGCACAGCCGGGTCCGCGAACTCGCCGGCATCGGCTTCGGCGGCCCGGCCGGCCCCGGTGAGTCGTTCGTGCTCGCCGACGTCCACGTGGACAGCACGCTCCCGCGCGACCAGGTGAGCCTCTTCCTGTCCCGGCAGGGCCCGCTGGTCTGGGCGCCGCTGCCCGACGGCACGGTCCGGCTGGTCGCCACGGTGGACGACGCGCCGCGCGACCCGCAGGCGCACCACTTCCAGGCGCTGCTCGACGAGCGCGGTCCGGCGCACCGGCCGGACCGGGTCACCGGCATGGCGTGGTCGTCCCGGTTCCGGATCCACCACCGGATCGCGAGCACGTACCGCTCCGGGCCGGTGCTGCTCGCCGGGGACGCGGCGCACGTGCACAGCCCGGCCGGTGGGCAGGGGATGAACCTCGGCCTGCGGGACGCGGTCGCGCTCGGTGACGCGCTCGCCGCCGGCCCGCAGGCCCTCGACGGGTACGCCGCCGACCGCCGTCCCCTCGCCGAGGAGGTGCTCGGTTTCGCCGCCGGGCTGACCCGGCTCGCCGCCGCCCCGCCGGCCGTGCGACCGCTGCGGAATCTGCTGCTCCGGGCGGTCTCCACGCACCCGCCGGTCCGCCAGCGCATCGCCACTCGCCTGGCCGGCTTCGAGCCCGCCCGGCCCGGCAGCTGACCCGCGCGGCTGCTCGGCCCGGCAGTGGTCAGTGCGGTGGTGTGGCGGGCGGGCCGGTGCGCGTCCGGAAGGTCGCCCAGGCGGCGGCTGTGACCAGGGCGAAGACCGCGGCGGCGGCCCAGGGGACAGGCGTCAGGCCGAACGCCTGGCCGGCGAGGCCGGCCAGCGCCGCGCCGACCGGTGCGGCGGCCAGCCCGGCCACCCGCTGTGCCGCGCCGACCCGGCCGAGTAGATCCGGGGGTACGTGCCGTTGCCCGTAGGCGGCCCGGAGACTGTTCCAGATCGTGGTGCCGGCGGTGAACCCGGCCAGCGCGAGGCCGCCGGTCAGCGGGTGCCGGGCCAGCGCGAACCCGGCCAGCGCCAGCGTCTGCCCGAGCAGCACGACGCGCAGCGTGGGCAGCGTGCCGAAGCGGGCGGCCAGCCGTCCGGCGAGCAGCGCGCCGCCCAGCCCGCCCGCGATCGCGCCGGCCGCGAACAGCCCGTACGCCGCCTCCGGCACCCGCAGCACGGCCAGCGCGTAGAGCACGAGCACCGAGGCAAGCCCCCCGATAGCCAGATTCGACCCCGCAGTCCCCACCGTGAGCGCCCACAGAACCCGATCCCCCCGCACGAACCGAACCCCCTCCCAAACCCCGCCCCGGTCCCCGTTGATCTTGCGGTTGTGGCCCCTTGGCTGTCCCTTTTGTGCGGCCTTGTCGGGGCGGAAGGTGCAAGATCGGCGGGGAGTCGGGGCGGGGGCGGTGGCGAGGGCGGGGGTGGGGATGGCGAGGATCAGGGCGGCGGCCAGGGCGAAGGTCAGGGCGTCGGCGGTGAAAGGGAGTGCTGGGGAGAGGGCGAAGAGGACACCCGCCAAGGGGGCGCCGACGAAACCGCCCGCGACCGCGGTTCCGGCCTGGAGGCGGGCGTTGGCGTGGGCCAGTCCTTCGGGCGGCACCACAGTGGGCAGCAGCGCGTACGCGGACGCGTCGAAGAGCGTGCCCAGCAGGGCGAGCAGCGACGCGGCGACGACCAGCGTGGCGATCCCGGCGTGCCCGGTCGCCACGGACCAGGCCAGCGCCGCCACCACCACGGCCCGCGCCCCGTCCGCCACCGCCATCGTCCGCCGCCGGTCCCACCGGTCCGCGTACACGCCGCTGAGCAGGCCGAACAACAACGGCGGAAGGAGCCCGGCCACTGTCACCGCGGCGACCGCGCGAGGGTCGCGGGTGAGCGTGGCGGCCAGCAGGGCCAGAGCCGGCGTACGCAGGGAGTCCCCCACCTGCGAGCAGACGGCGGCGGACCAGAGCAGCCGGTAGTCGCGGCCCAGGACGGCGGTGGTCGTCATGCCGGGAAACGGTGTGCCCTGCACCCGGTCGAGGGTCAAGCCGCCGGGGTGGAACGGGACGGACACTGTCGGCGCTGACCGGTACGGTGAGCGCCGAAAATCCGAACCGGGAGCGCGATTGGACCGCACCTTCCAGGTGGACCTCCGTGGCGTGGTCGACCTGCTCAGTCATCACCTCTACGGCAGCCCGCGGGTGTACGTGCGCGAGCTGCTCCAGAACGCCGTCGACGCGATCACCGCACGGCGGTCCGCCGAGCCGAAAGCTCCGGCGCGGGTCCGCATCGAGCCGCCGGAGCTGACCGGCGACGGGACGCTGCGCGTGCACGACACCGGCATCGGCCTCACCGAGGCGCAGGTGCACGAGCTGCTCGCCACCATCGGCCGCAGCTCCAAGCGTGACGAGCTGGGCTTCTCCCGGCACGAGTTCCTCGGCCAGTTCGGCATCGGCCTGCTCTCCTGCTTCCTGGTGGCGGACGAGATCCGGGTGGTCACCCGGCACGCCGACGAGCCCACAGTGCTCTGGACGGGCTGGTCCGACGGGCGGTACGCGGTGCGGCTCGCCGAGCCGGAACAGGCCCGGGACGAGCCCGGCACCACAGTCACGCTGGTGCCCCGGCGCGACGCCGACCAGTGGCTCGGCGTACCCACGGTCACCGAGCTGGCCCGCCTCTACGGCGGCCTGCTGCCGGTCGACGTCCGGGTCGGTGACACGCCGACCACCAGCGGCCCGCCGCCGTGGCCGACCACGCCCGGAGCGCCGGTCGACCGGGCCGCGCTCCAGCGGTACGCGCAGGAACTGCTCGGGTTCGTCCCGTTCGACGTGGTGCCGCTGTCGGTGCCGGAGGCCGGCCTGACCGGCGTGGCCTTCATCCTGCCCGCCGCGGTGAACCCGGCCGCCCGCGCCGGGCACCGGGTCTACCTCAAGCGGATGCTGCTCAGCGAGCACGCCGACGGGCTGCTGCCCGAGTGGGCCTTCTTCGCCCACTGCGTGGTCGACGCCAGTGAGCTGCGCCCCACCGCCAGCCGCGAGGCGCTCTACGAGGACGCGCTGCTCACCTCCGTCCGGGAGGCGCTCGGCGACCAGATCCGGGGCTGGCTGGTCCGGCTCGCCAAGCACGACCCGCGCCGGCTCGGCGAGTTCCTCCAGGTGCACCACCTCGGGGTCAAGGCGCTCGCCATGCACGACGACGAGATGCTGCGGCTGGTCGACCAGTGGTGGCCGATGGACACCAACGTCGGCACGCTCACGCTCGCCGAGTTCCGGCAGCGGCACGGCGTGCTCCGGTACGCCGCCAGCCTGGACGAGTTCCGCCAGCTCGCCGCCGTGGCCGCCGCGCAGGATCTGGCAGTGGTCAACGGCGGCTACACGTACGACACCGAGCTGATCGAGCGGCTGCCCACAGTGGACCGGTCGGTGCTGATCGAGCGGCTGGAGCCGAGCGACCTCACCACCCGGTTCGAGATCCTCGACCCGGCGACCGAACTGGCGCTGCGGCCGTTCCTCACCGCGGCGCAGCGGGCCCTGGAACGGCTCGGCTGCGAGGTCGTGATCCGGGCGTACGACCCAGTCACGCTGCCGGCGCTCTACCTGGTGTCCCGGTCGGCCGCGTTCCACGACCAGCTCGCCGCCAGCCGGGACAAGGCCGACGAGCTGTGGGGCGGCGTGCTCGACGCGCTCGCCGCCTCCGCCCCGCCGGACCGCCCGCAACTGGTGCTCAACCACCGCAACCCGCTGGTCCGCCGGGTCACCACGCTCGCCGATCCGGAGCTGGTCGGGCTGGCCGTCGAGGCGCTCTACGGGCAGGCCCTGCTGCTCGGGCACCACCCGATCCGGGCGGCTGACGCCGCACTGCTGAACAGTTCCTTCCTCGGCCTGCTCGGCCGGGCCGTACCGGGAGAGATCCGTGACTGACGACGACCTCTGGCGGATGCACCACGAGATCGAATCCATGCCGTACGGCCCGGGGCAGATCGCCGCGCTGGAACAGTTGCTGCGCCGCGCCGACGCGGGCGACGACCGGCACCTCGCCTTCGCCGCCCGGATCACCGGCACCACCGCGTACGTCTACGGCGGCGAACCGGCGAAGTCTTTCGTCACGTTCTCCTGGTGCCTGGCCGAGTACGACAAGGATCCGCAGCCCTACCACCAGCGCTACACGCACCAGCTGCTCTGGTTCTTCAAGTACATGGTCAACGCCATGGTGAAGTTCCCGGAGCTGCCGCTGGACCGGACGTACGCGGTGCTCGACGACATGGAACGGCGCTACCGCGACTCCGGGCACTCGCTGCAGGCGGTCCACAAGCACCGCTACCTGGTGGCCGCGCACCTGGGCGACGACGAGGCGGCGGAGCAGTGGTACCGCAAGTGGATGACCACGCCCCGCGACGCACTGTCCGACTGCGCCGGATGCGACCCGACCACGCAGGTCGCGCACCTGGTGCGGCACGGCCGGCACGAGGAGGCGGTGGCGCTGGCCGAGCCGGTGCTCGCCGGCCGGCTGACCTGTAACGAGCAGCCGCAGGGGATCCTCACCGCGCTGCTCACGCCCTACCGGGAGACCGGCCGGACCGACGCGGCGCGGGACGCGCACCGGGAGGCGTACCGGCGGGTGCGCGGCAACCTGGCCGACCTGTGGGACATCGCCGACCACATCGAGTTCTGCACCGTGACCGGCAACGAGGCCCGCGCGCTGGAGCTGGTCGAGCGGCACCTGGACTGGCTGGACCGCGCGCCCACCCCGGCTGCCGCGATGCACTTCGCGGCCGCCGTCTCGGCGGCGATGCGTCAGGTCCCGGCCGAGCTGACGGTGCACCGCCGCGCCTCCGGCGAGCGGCCGGCCGCGGACGTGCCGGCGGGTGTGCTCGCCGACGAGCTGGCCGGTACGGCCACCGCGCTGGCCGAGCGCTTCGACGCGCGCAACGGCACCACGCACCAGTCCGGGTTGATCGCCCGCAAGCTGGCGGCCGGGCCGGTCGGTGAGCACCTGCCGCTCTCCGCGAGCCTGCGCCGCCCGGCGGTGCCCGCGTCGCGTACCGGCTCGGACGCTCCGGTGGCCTTCGCGCAGCCGGTCACCGTGCCGGCCGACGCCGGTGCCGACGAGCTGCTCGCGCTGGCCGAGGAGTGCTGGCGCACCAACCGCCGGGACGGTCTGGTCGCCGCGTTGCGCGCGTACGACGAGCGGTTCGGCGACGCCGATCTGCCCGCGACCACGCGGGCGTGGCGGCTGGAACTGCGGGCCGGTGAGCTGTCGCAGGACGACGACGGCGTACCGGTGGCGATCGAGGTCAACCGGGAGGCGCTGGCCGCGTGGCGGGAGGTGCCGGACCCGCTGCGCGCCCAGGTGGTGGCCGGGCGGCTCGGTGTGCTGCTCAGCATGGTCGACGAGAGCGCGGACGAGGGCCTGGCCCTGGCCCGGGAGTCGGCCGACTACCTGACCGGGCACGGCGGGCCGCGTGACCGGGCCGCCGGCTGGGACCGCCTCGCCCTGGCCCACGTGCACCGCGAGCGGTGGGCGGAGGCGCTCGACGCGCTCGACCGGGCCGAGGCGGAGGCGGACGCCGATCCGTGGCTGGCCGGGCGGGTCGCGCTGCACCGCACACACGTGCTGGAGCAGTTGGAGCGGGCCGAGGAGTTCCGGGACGCGGCGGCGCGGTCCCGCCGGCTGGCGGGCGAGCTGGGCGACGCCGAGATGCTCACCGGTGCCTGCCTGGCGTACGCCCGCGCCACCGACGACCCGGCCGAGGCGGTGGCCGCCTGCGAGGAGGCGCTGTCCGTCGCACCGGCCGGCGCGCACCTGCCGCTGCGGGTGACCCGGGGCCGGGCGCTGATGGCCGCCGACCGGGCCGGCGAGGCGGTGGAGGATCTGGCCGAGGCGGTCACCCTCTGCGTCGAGCAGGGGCTGGAGGGCGACGCGCTGCTGCGCTGGGAGCTGGCCGAGGCGTACCGGGTGGCCGGGCGGCTGGCCGAGGCCGCCGAGGTGGCCGAGGAGGCGGTGCTCGGGCTCGACCGGGCCGGCGCGCAGGCCGAGGCGGACCGGTGCCGGCACATGCTGTCGGGCATCTACGCGGGTCTCGGCGAGACGGATCTGGCGCTGACGGTGCTCGACACGCTGGCCGAGAACCTGGACGGGCCGGACAATCTCCCCCACCGGGCTCAGGTGCTGGAGGAGTCCGGTGGCCTGCTCTACGACGCCGACCGGGACGCCCTGGCCGCGCAGCGGTTCGCGGCGGCGGCGACCGCCTGGCGGCTCGCCGGCTACCAGGTGGACGAGTTGCGGGCCCGGCGGCGGGAACTGCTCGCCCTGCACTGGTCCGGTGACCTGCCGGCCGCGGTGGCCGCGATCGAGCGGGTGGACGAGGCGGCGGCCGCGCTTCCGGCCGGCGCCGACGAGCCGCCCGTGGTCACGTACGAGCGGGCGATGGCCGCCGACGCGGTGGCCCGGGTGCTGATCGCCGAGGACCGGCTCACCGCCGCGCTGGACCGGTTGGACGGCGTGCCGGAGCGCCTGCGGTCGATCGAGGCGTTCGGCGAGGCGGCGCAGGTCGAGGTGCTGACCGGCGAGCTGCTGCTGCGCGACGGGCGGCCGGAGCAGGCCGAAGGGTTGCTGCGCCCGGTCCTCGGCGGGTTGCCCACCGGTTCCCGTCCGGCCACGCAGGCCGCCTGGCTGCTGGCCCGCGCGCTCGACGAGCAGGGGCGGGAGGCCGAGGCGGCGAAGGTCCGCGCCGACCACGGCATCGAGGAGGACTGACGCGACGGGCTGGGGCAACCGTTGGGTAACCGCGGCTGCCCCAGCTCGAACACGAGGTCTAGGCTGGTCCGGTGGCGGTGGAACAGCAGGCACGGGGTGCGGCGGGTGCGGCCCGGCGCCGGTCCCGGCGGGACGAGATCCTGGAGATCGCGGTCGGCCTCTTCGCGGCGCGCGGCTACCACGGTGTGTCGATGGACGACATCGGGGCGGCGGCCGGGGTCACCGGGCCGGCGCTCTACCACCACTTCGCCGGCAAGGAGGCGATGCTCGTCGCCGCCCTGATCCCGGTGAGCGAGGGGTTGCTCGCGGGCGGGCGGGAACGCGCCGCCGGTCACCCGGGCGACCCGCGTTCGGCGCTGGAGTCGCTGATCGACTTCCACGTCGACTTCGCGCTGGCCAACCCGGCGGTGATCGCGTTGCACCTGCACGAGCTGGACCGCCTCCCGGACGAGCCGCGCCGCCGGATCCGCCGGCTCCAGCGGATGTACGTCGAGGAATGGGTCACCGTGCTGACCGCGCTGCACCCCGGCCTGCCCGACGGCGAGGCCCGGGTGCTCGCCCATGCGGCGTTCGGCCTGATGAACTCGACCCCGTTCCTCGGCGGCGAGGTGGACCGCCGGCGCCGGGCCGAACTGCTGCGCGGCGCGACCCTCGCGGCCCTGCTCGCGCCCACCGACCCGACCTGACACGCCGCGCTCACCTTAACGCGTGTTAAGAAGAGACCCCGGCTTTGCGTCGAGAAGGGGTCACGTCCGTGCAGAAGATGATCGAATCGTTGTTGGTCGCGAATCGGGGGGAGATCGCGCGGCGGATCATCCGTACCGGCAAGCGGCTCGGGATCCGGACGATCGCGGTGCACTCGGAGGCCGACGGCGGGCTGCCGTTCGTGACCGAGGCCGACGAGGCGGTCTGCGTCGGCCCGGCGAACCCGGCGCAGAGCTACCGGAACGTGGAGGCGATCCTCGACGCCGCCCGTAGCACCGGCGCGCAGGCGATCCACCCCGGCTACGGCTTCCTGTCCGAGAACGCGGACTTCGCCCGTACCGTCGAAGGGGCCGGCCTGATCTGGGTCGGACCCGGCGCCGACGCGATCACCGCGATGGGCGACAAGATCAACGCTCGGAACCTGATGGCGGCGGCCGGGGTGCCGGTCGCGCCCGGCACCACCGAGCCGGCGACCGACCTGGACGCGGCGGTCGTGGCCGCCGCGGAGATCGGCTACCCGGTGATGGTCAAGGCCGCCGCGGGCGGCGGCGGCATGGGCATGGGCGTGGCAGTCGACGAGGCGGCGCTGCGCACCGAGTACGACAAGGTCCGCGCGTTCGCCGAGCGGATGTTCGGCGACGGGTCGGTGCTGATCGAGCGGTACTTCCCCCGGGTACGCCACGTCGAGGTGCAGATCCTCGGTCTGGCCGACGGCCGGGTGGTGGCGCTCGGCGAGCGGGAGTGCTCGGTGCAGCGGCGCAACCAGAAGCTGGTCGAGGAGTCGCCGTCGCCGGCGGTCTCGCCCGAGCTGCGCGAGCGGTTCCTGGCTGCGGCGGTACGGGCCGGCGAGGCGGTGAACTACCGCAACGCAGGGACCGTCGAGTGCCTGCTGGTCCCGCGTCAGCGGGATCTCAAGGATGGCAGCCCCCTCTCCGAAGAATTCTTCTTCCTGGAGATGAACACGCGGCTCCAGGTCGAGCACCCGGTCACCGAGTACGTCTACGGCGTCGACCTGGTCGAGGAGCAGTTGCGGGTGGCGGCCGGCCTGGCGCCGACATTCGACCCGGACGCGCTCACTCCGCGCGGGCACGCCATCGAGCTGCGGATCAACGCCGAGGACCCGAAGCGCTTCCTGCCCGGCCCGGGCGCGATCACCACCTGGAACGAGCCGTCCGGCACCGGCGTACGCGTCGACTCCGGCTACGTCGCCGGCAACACCGTCACGCCGTTCTACGACAGCCTGATGGCCAAGCTGATCCTCACCGGGGACACCCGCGAGGAGGCGGTCCAGCGGGCGCGGGCGGCGGTCGCCCAGTTCGAGATCGCCGGCCCGAAGTGCAACCTGCCGTTCTTCGCCGAGCTGCTGGAGAATCCGGAGTTCCTCTCCGGCGACTACGACACCGGCATCGTCTCCCGGATGCGCTGACGCCACCCGGTGTCATGCTCGACTCTTGTGAGGTGAACCTGATGGCGCAACTTCCGGAATCCGTGAGCATCCGTGAGGTCGGTCCCCGCGACGGCCTCCAGAACGAGGAGCCCATCCCCACCGACGCCAAGGTGCGGCTGCTCGACGCGCTGTCCCGCACCGGCGTACGCCGCATCGAAGCCGTCTCCTTCGTCCACCCGAAGGCGATCCCGCAGATGGCCGACGCCGACGAGGTGTGGCAGCGGGCGGAGAAGGTCGACGGCGTCCGCTACTCGGCCCTGGTGCCGAACACCAGGGGCGCGCAGCGGGCGCTGGCCGCCGGATTCACCGAGATCGAGGTGGTGGTCTCGGCCAGCGACACGCACAACCGCCGCAACGTCAACCGCTCCACCGACGAGTCGCTCGACGACATCGCCGAGCTGATCGACCTGCTGCACGGCGCGGGCGCCACCGCCGAGGTGATCGTCGCGACCAGTTTCGGCTGCCCCTACGAGGGCGACGTGGACCCCTACCGGGTCGCCGCGATCGTCGACCGCGTCGCCCGCGACGGCGCGGACCGCGTCGCCTTCGGCGACACCACGGGCATGGGTACGCCCCGGCGCGTCCGCGAACTGGTGACGGCGGTACGGGACCGCAACGCCCACCTGCCGGTGCTGCTGCACTTCCACAACACCCGGGGCACCGCGCTGGCGAACATGCTCACGGCGATGGAACTGGGGATCACCGAGTTCGACGCCAGCGTCGGCGGCCTCGGTGGCTGCCCGTACGCGCCGGGTGCCAGCGGCAACCTGGCCACCGAGGAGGCGGTGCACATGCTGCACGACATGGGCATCGACACCGGCATCGACCTGGACGCCCTGGTCGAGGCCGCCGAGCTGGCCGAAGACCTGGTGGGCAGGGAACTCCCGTCCGGAGTCCTCCGAGCCGGCCCCCGAACCCGCCTGACCCCCCTCCCCGCCTGACCCGCCCTGCTTCCCGTTGATCAAGGAGTTTGTGTCCTCGTCCGCCCGCGCGGAGGACACAAACTCCTTGATCACGAGCGGGGTGGGGTGTGGTGGGGTGCCGGGGGTGGGGCGGGTGGGGTAGCCTAACGATCGTTCAGGTCGGTGGGCGCCCTGTGCGGGGGCCGTGGCAACGGGAGTCGGCGTGACGCTCGACGGTGAGGCTCTGGAGCAGCTACGCAAGCGCGCCCGCGCCGGCGGAGCGGACAAGTACCACGCGGCCAACGCCGCGAAGGGGAAGCTGTTCGCCCGCGAGCGCGTGGCGTACCTGGTCGACGAGGGCTCCTTCGTCGAGGACGGGCTCTACGCCAACGCCATGGCCGACGGGCTGCCCGCTGACGGCGTGGTCACCGGCACCGCGACGATCGACGGCCGCCAGGTGTGCCTGATGGCCAACGACTCCACGGTCAAGGCCGGCAGCTGGGGCGCGCGTACCGTCGAGAAGATCATCCGGATCATCGAGCGGGCGTACGCGACCGGCGTCCCGATGGTCTACCTGGTCGACTCGGCCGGCGCCCGGATCACCGACCAGGTCGACCTGTTCCCGGGCCGGCGCGGCGCCGGCAAGATCTTCTGGAACCAGGTCCGCGCCTCCGGCTCGATTCCGCAGGTCTGCGCGCTGTTCGGGCCGAGCGCGGCGGGTGGGGCGTACATCCCGGCGTTCTGCGACGTGGTCGCCATGGTGGACGGCAACGCCAGCATGTACCTCGGCTCCGACCGCATGGTCGAGATGGTCACCGGCGAGAAGACCACGCTGGAGGCGATGGGCGGGGCGAAGGTGCACTGCGCCGAGTCCGGCGTGGGGCACTTCCTCTGCAAGACCGAGAACGACGCGCTCGACGTGGTGCGGACGTACCTGTCCTACCTGCCGTCGAACTGGAAGCAGGAGCCGCCGGCCGCCGAAGCGGTGGGCGCGCCGGAGAAGGCCGACCTGGCCGCGCTGGTCCCGGCCAGCGAGCGGCAGGCGTTCGACATGCGCCGGTACGTCAAGGGGCTGCTCGACTCCGGCAGCTTCTTCGAGATCCAGGCGCTGTGGGCCAAGGAGCTGACCATCGGGTTCGGCCGGCTGAACGGCGAGGTCGTCGGCGTGGTCGGCAACAACTCGATGTTCAAGGGCGGCGTGCTCTTCGTCGACTCGGCCGACAAGGCGACCCGGTTCGTGCAGCTCTGCGACGCGTTCAACGTGCCGCTGCTGTTCCTCAGCGACGTACCCGGGTTCATGGTCGGCAGCGCGGTGGAGAAGCAGGGCATCATCCGGCACGGCGCGAAGATGATCACGGCGATCTCCGAGGCGACCGTACCCAAGATCTGTGTGGTGGTCCGCAAGGCGTACGGCGCGGGTCTGTACGCGATGGCCGGTCCCGGCTTCGAGCCGGACGCCACGATCGCGCTGCCCACCGCGAAGATCGCGGTGATGGGCGCGGAGGCCGCTGTCAACGCGGTCTACGCCAACAAGATCGCCGCGATCGGGGACGAGGCCGAGCGCGCCGCGTTCGTGGCCGCGAAGCGCGAGGAGTACGAGCGCGACATCGACGTCGTCCGCCTCGCCAGCGAGCTGGTGGTGGACGCGATCGTCGAGCCGCACGAGCTGCGCGCCGAGCTGGTCCGCCGGTTCGCCGCCGCGCGCGGCAAGGAGCGGCACTTCTCCCGGCGCCGGCACGGCGTCACCCCCGTCTGACCCGGTAAGGAAGGGCCCCCTCTTAACGCCTGGTGCATGTAAAGGGGCCCCTTCTAACGCTTCAGCCGCTCCCGGCGTCACGAGCGCCCGGCGGCCCGCCCTTTCCAGGAGGATCGACATGGACTTCCGGCTCGACGAGGAACAGCAGGCGCTGCGGGAGAGCGTGCGGGAGTTCGCCCGCGAGGTGGTCGCACCCACCATCGCCGAGCACTACGAGCAGCACACCTTCCCGTACGAGATCGTCCGTCAGATGGGCAAGATGGGCCTGTTCGGGCTGCCCTTCGCGGAGGAGCACGGCGGCATGGGCGGCGACTACTTCGCGCTCTGCCTGGCGCTGGAGGAGCTGGCCCGGGTCGACTCCAGCGTGGCGATCACGCTGGAGGCGGCGGTGTCGCTCGGCGCGATGCCGATCTACCGCTTCGGCACCGAGGAGCAGAAGGCGCAGTGGCTGCCGAAGCTGCTCAGCGGTGAGGCGCTGGCCGGGTTCGGGCTCACCGAGCCGGGCACCGGGTCGGACGCGGGCGGCACCCGGACGCGGGCGGTCCTGGACGGCGACGAGTGGGTGATCAACGGCTCGAAGGCGTTCATCACCAACTCCGGCACCGACATCACCGCGCTGGTCACCGTCACCGCCGTCACCGGCACGCGGCCGGACGGCGGCAAGGAGCTGTCCACGATCATCGTGCCGTCGGGTACGCCCGGCTTCACCGTCGCGCCCGGCTACTCGAAGGTCGGCTGGACCGCGTCGGACACGCACGAGCTGACGTTCGACGACTGCCGGGTGCCGGCGGCCAACCTGCTCGGCGAGCGCGGCCGGGGCTTCGCGCAGTTCCTGCGCATCCTGGACGAGGGCCGGATCGCCATCGCGGCGCTCGCCGTCGGCCTGGCCCAGGGCTGCGTGGACGAGTCGATCAAGTACGCGAAGGAGCGTCAGGCGTTCGGCCAGCCGATCGGCAACTACCAGGCCATCCAGTTCAAGATCGCGGACATGGAGATGAAGGCGCACACGGCCCGGCTGGCCTACTACGACGCGGCCGCCCGGATGCTCGCCGGTGAGCCGTTCAAGCGCCAGGCGGCCATCGCCAAGCTGCACGCCTCCACCGTGGCTGTGGACAACGCCCGCGAGGCGACGCAGATCCACGGCGGGTACGGCTTCATGAACGAGTACCCGGTGGCCCGCTTCTGGCGTGACTCCAAGATCCTGGAGATCGGCGAGGGCACCAGCGAGGTCCAGCGCATGATCATCGCGCGCGACCTCGGCATGTGAGGACACCCGAAACCACGTCCTGTCGGATATCGGCAGTGGACGGTCGGGTGGTTGACGATGGGCTGTGGAGCGTCGGAGTCCATCCGTAATCTTCGTGCCCATGACTCCGGATCATGACCGTGCGCGGGGCCCGGGCGGTCGTACCGGTCTGTCCGGCCTGCTACGCGGGCACCGGCTCGCCGTCGGCCTGACCCAGGCCGAGCTGGCGGGCCGGGCCGGCGTGGGCGTACGGACGGTCCGCGATCTGGAACGGGGGCGGGCCACCCGGCCGCAGCGCACCACAGTCGACCTGCTGGCCGACGCGCTCGGCCTGAGCGGTGACGAGCGGCGGGAGTTCATCGACACCGCCCGGCCCGCGGCATCCCGCGTTCCCGCCGCCGATGATCCGCCCGTGGCGCTGCCCCAGCCCGTACCGCTGCTCGGCCGCGAACGGGACGTGGCGGAGGTGTCCGGCCTGCTCGACGCGTACCCGGTGGTGAGCCTGGTGGGGCTTGCCGGGGTGGGCAAGACGGCGCTGGCCGTCACCGTCGCGCACGCGGTGGCGGCCCGCCACCCGGCGGGCGTGGCCGGGGTGCTCGTGGGCGAGGGCTCGGACACCGCCGACGTGCTCGCCGCGTCGGCGTCGATGTTCGGCGTGAACCGGCTGGCCGACCTGTCCTGCCGGATCGGCGACCGGCGGGCGCTGCTGCTCGTCGACGCCGTCGACCGGGCGCCGGACGCGGTGGCCGAGGCGCTGCGCGTCCTGACCTCCGCCGTGCCGACGTTGCGGGTGCTGGTGACCGGCCGCCGCCCGGCGGGCCTGCCCGGCGAGCTGGTCCGGCCGGTCGCTCCGCTCGATGTGCCGCCGGCCGGCGTCGAGCCCGCCGACCGGGCCGACCTGGACCGCTGGCCGGCGGCGGCGCTGTTCGCCGCCCGCTTCGCCCACGCCCGCCGGGAACCGCCCACCCCGGCCGAGCTGCCGGCGCTCGCCGCGCTCGTACGCCGGCTCGGCGGACTGCCGCTCGCCATCGAGCTGATGGCGGCGCGGGGACGCATCCTCGACGTCACCGAGCTGCTCGACCGCTACGGCGACCGCGTCCTGGACCTGACCGGCGTACGCCCCGGCTGGGAGCCCGCTGACCCGTCCGCCGGCACGGTGACGCTGCGCGACGCGGTGGCGACCAGCTATCACCTGCTCGCCACCGCCGACCGGGCGGCGCTGCGGCGGCTGTCCGCGTTCCGTAACCGCTGGTCGGTCGAGCTGGCCGAGGAACTGCTCGCCGACGGCGGCCGGCGGTGGGACGCCGCGCCGATGCTGGACCGGCTGCGCGAGCTGGGCCTGCTCAGCGTCCGGGGCACCGGCCCGTTCCGGTTCCGTCTGCTGGACGCGGTCCGTGACTTCGCCGCGGAGCAGGCCGACGCCGAGGGCGAGACCGCCCGGATCCGGATGCGGCACGCCGCGGTGATCGCCGGTCTGGTTAACCGCACCGCGCCGGGGCTGGTGGGCGCACAGATGTCCGGCGCGGTGCACGTGCTCGACGAGGCGACGAGCGACATCACCGCCGCGCTGGCGTACGCCGCCGAGCACGCGCCGGAGACCGCGCTCCTGCTCGCCGCCTCACTGCCCCGATGGTGGCGGCTGCGCGGGCGGGACGTCTCCGGCCGCCGCCGGCTGCGGCGGCTGCTCGCCGATCCGCGTACCGCGGGTGCCCGGCCCACGCTGCGTGCCTGGGCCATGCTGGGCGCGGCCCGGCTGGCCGCCGAGCACGGCGCGGGCGCGGAGGAACTGCCGGCGGCCCGGGCTGCCCTGGCCGTCTTCGCCGAGGCGGGCGACGTGACCGGCGAGCTGTCCGCCCGGTCGGTGCTCTGCGCGCTGCTGCTCGGGCTCGGCGCGCACGACGAGGCCCGCGAGCACGCCGAGGCCGCGCTGGCGGTGGCCACCCGGCACCACCGGGTACGCGAGATGGCCGTCGCCCAGGCGCACCTGACCTGGCACGACGTACGCGAAGGGCGGCTGGCCGGCGCCCGGCGGCGGCTGGCCACAGTCGACCGGCTGGCGGCGCAGTGCGGTGACCAGCGCCTGCGTGTGCTGGCGCGGGCCGATCAGGCCGAGTTGACCCGCCTGGAGGGCCGGTACGCGGAGGCGGTCGAGCAGGGACGCCGGGTGGCAGCCGCGCTCGCGGAGCTGGGCGATCCCGGGCGGCGGCGCCGGACGGTCGGTGCGGTCGGGCTGGCGCTCGCCCACGCCGGGCGCACCGACGAGGCGCTGACCACGGTCGCCGAGCTGTGGCCGTCGGGCGCGGTGCCGGGCCGGCGCCGTCCACCGGCCGTGGAGATGCTCGACCCGCCCGGCGCGGGTGGGAACGCCCGCGCCGAGGACGCGCTGCGCGGGTTGATCGAGGGGCACGTGGCGCTGCACCGGGGAGACCGGGAGCTGGCGGCGGAGTGGTTCGCCGCGGCTGCCGAAGCGGCCGAGGGGGTCGCCGACCGGCGGGATCTGGTCGAGGCGCTCGTGGGGCTGGCGGTCAGCACCGCGGACCCGCGTGTGCTGGACCGGCTGGACGCGGCGCGACAGGTCACCGGCGTCAGCCTGCTGCCGCAGGAGGAGGAGTTGCTGTTCTCCCTGGCGGCCCGCCGCAGGCGATGAGCGCTCTCTTCGTCACCGCGGCCCGTGGGTCGCGGTGGCCGGGCACTGGGAGGCGGAGGGCGCGGGGGTGGCGCGAGCGAAGTAGCCCCCTGGTGCTGCCCCTCGCTCCACGCTCGCGCCAGCACCCCCCGGTGCCCCCCGCTGCCGGGAAGACTACCGAGGTCGGACGACCGATTCGTGAATGTGTGGACCGCTTTGTCCGGCCGTTCGGGCGGTTCTGCCGGTCGTTCTGCCGGTGACCGGCGGGTAGTGCCCGACCGCTCGCTGACCGTCAGGCGGCGTCCTCGGCCGGCTCGGTACTGCCGGCGGTGGCGCCCGGATGGACCGCGTCGCGTACCCGGCGCAGCCCGTCGAGCAGCCCGTGGAGCTGCGCCGGGGCGAGCTGGCTGGTGAACCACTGCTCGATGATCCGCAGATGGCCGGGAAGGACGTCGTCCAGCCGGCTCAGGCCGGCGGTGGTCACCACCGCGAAGGAACTACGCCGGTCGGACGGGCAGGCACGCCGGCAGATCAGCCCGTCCCGCTCCATCCGGTCCACCACGCGGGTCACACCGCTGGTGGAGAGCGAGGTCTGTGCGGCCAGATCGGTCATCCGCAGCTGGTTGTTGGGTGAGCGGGCGAGCCGGGTCAGCACCTCGAACTCGACCGGGGAGAGGCCGTGCTCCTCGAACTGGGCGGCGAACCGGGCGGCGAGCCCGGCGTGCGCCTCGACGAGCAGGCCGACGGCAGTGATCCGGGGGTCGTCGAACACGTTCTGGTCCACGCCACCATCCTAGCAACACTTGACACGGGGAATATTGCTTCAACTATAGTTGCTCAGTCAGTCGTTGGGCTCCTAAACATTCTTCTCCGGAGGAGAGCATCATGACCAGCAGCACCGAGGCGACTACCCGCGACTGGGAAGGTCTCACCATCCCCACCCCCGGCACGTACGTGCTGGACACCGCGCACAAGCGCGTCGGCTTCGTCGCGCGGCACATGATGGTCAGCAAGGTACGCGGTGAGTTCGCGGACGCCACCGCGACCATCACCGTCACCGACGACCCGATGCAGTCCTCGGTCACCGCCAGCATCCAGGCGGCCAGCATCAACACCGCCCAGGCGGACCGTGACGCGCACCTGCGCAGCCCGGAGTTCCTCGACGCGGAGCAGTTCCCGACGCTGGAGTTCCGCAGCACCGAGGTGAAGTCCCGCGAGGGCAACGAGTTCGTGCTCGCCGGCGAGCTGACCATCAAGGGCGTGACCCGTCAGGTCGAGCTCGAGGTGGAGTTCGAGGGCGTGGGCCGCAGCCCGTTCGGGCAGGACATCTTCGGCTTCTCCGCCTCCACCGAGATCGACCGGGAGGACTTCGGTCTGACCTGGAACGTGGCGCTGGAGACCGGTGGTGTCCTGGTCGGCCGCAAGGTCAAGATCGAGATCGAGGGTGAGGCCATCCGCCAGGGCTGAGCCCCGGCATCGGCCCGCGGGGCCCGCACCGTCCGCCGACGGTGCGGGCCCCTCTCGCGTACGCCCCGGCGGTGCGAATCGTCACGTGAAGTTCTCCGCCCGGACGCGCTGGTGACGGCGGCGGCGGGGTACAGGTGCAGACCTGTCGCCCGTCCAGCCGGGTGACGGGGTGGGCGCACTTACGCCAACCACGTGAATGGTTCACAATGCGTTGCGGAACGGTACGGTTCCGTCGCACCGGCGCCGGGAGGACACATGGGCAGAGACGTCGAGCAGGGCGCCTTCTCCCGCGAGGATCGGGTCCGCTACCGGCAGAAGGTCCGGCGGTGCCTGGACGTCTTCGCGCTGATGCTCGACGACTTCGGCTTCGACGCCGACCGGCCGATGACCGGGCTGGAGATCGAGCTGAACCTGATCGACGCCGCCGCCGAACCCGCAATGCGCAACGACCAGATCCTGGCCGACATCGCCGACCCGCTGTTCCAGACCGAACTGGGGCAGTTCAACCTCGAACTGAACGCCTCGCCCCGGCTGATCGAGGGCAGCGGCTTCGCCGACTACGAGCAGGACCTGCGCAGCAGCCTCAGCCGCGCCGACGAGCGGGCCGCAAAGTCCGACGCGACGATCATGATGGTCGGCATCCTGCCCACGCTCACCGAACGCCACCTGGTCGCCGACAACCTCTCCACGAACGAGCGGTACCGCGTCCTCAACGACCAGATCGTCGGCGCCCGGGGCGAGGACATCGAGCTGGACATCAACGGCGTCGAGCGGCTGCGTACGCACACCGACTCGATCGCGCCGGAGGCCGCATGCACCAGCCTCCAGTTCCACCTCCAGGTCGCGCCGGACAGCTTCGCCGACTACTGGAACGCCTCCCAGGCGATCGCCGGCGTGCAGGTCGCCGTCGGCGCCAACTCGCCGTTCCTCTACGGCCGGCAACTCTGGGCGGAGACCCGGATCGCGCTGTTCCAGCAGGCCACCGACACCCGCCCGGACGAGCTGAAGGCCCAGGGCGTACGACCCCGCGTGTGGTTCGGCGAGCGCTGGATCACCTCGATCTTCGACCTGTTCGAGGAGAACGTCCGCTACTTCCCGCCGCTGCTGCCCATCTGCGAGGAGGAGGACCCGGTCGAGGTGCTGCACGCCGGTGGCGTGCCCCAGCTCGGTGAGCTGCGGCTGCACAACGGCACCGTCTACCGCTGGAACCGGCCGGTCTACGACATCATGAACGACCGCCCGCACCTGCGGGTGGAGAACCGGGTGCTGCCCGCCGGCCCGACAGTGGTGGACATGCTCGCCAACGCGGCGTTCTACTTCGGGCTGGCCCGCGGCCTCGCCGAGGCGGACCGTCCCATCTGGAGCCAGTTGACGTTCAGCTCGGCGGAGGAGAACTTCCACGCCGCCGCCCGGCGCGGCATCGAAGCGGTCCTGCACTGGCCCCGCCTCGGCGACGTGCCGGTCACCAAGCTCGTCCTCGACACGCTGCTGCCGGTGGCCGCGCAGGGGCTGGACCGGTTCGGCGTCGCCCCGGCCGAGCGGGACCGCCTGCTCGGCGTGATCGAGGGCCGCTGCCGTACCGGCCGCAACGGTGCGGTCTGGCAGACCGAGACGGTGTGGACGGCCGAGCGAACCCGGGGCCTGGACCGGGAGGCCGCACTGCACCACATGGTCCAGCGGTACGCCGAGCTGCAGCGCGGCAACGAGCCCGTCCACACCTGGCCCGTCGACTGACCCCCCCGCCCGCCCCCGGCTCGTCGATCTTGCACTTGTGGCCCTGACAAACCTCCCATTCGGGAGATTCGCGGGGCCACAAGTGCAAGATCGGCGCGGCCGGGTGGGTGGGTGTGGGTGTGGCTCAGCGGCCTCGGCGGCGGGTGGTGTCGGTGGTCGGCGGGTCGGTTCGGGCTGACGAGCCGGTCTGGGAAGGCTTGCCCGGGGACGGGGAGTCGTCGTGCGGGGACGGCTCGTCGGTGGTCGACGCCTTGTCACGTGGCCCTGCGGGGTCGGCCTGCTCGGATGCCTCGGGTTGCCGCTGTGGTGGCACGGCCCGGCCGCGGCGGCCGGTGGTGGACCGGGTGGCACGACTCCGCTCCGTCTCCGTCCGGCCGGACGCCGTGCCGGGTCCGTCCTCCACCCCGATGTTCCGGCTCGGCCCGACCAACGTGTCCGGCGCCTTGTCCGGCCCCGTCGCCTGGTCAGCGAGGCCCGATGCCGCCCGCCCCGACGGCGACCCGCCCGACCGGCCCGCAGCCGACGTGCCCGACTTCGAGGTGCCCGACGGCGACGGCGAGTCCGGCTCGGTCGGGTCGGCCTCGCCGCTGATCGGGTCCGGCTCGCCGGTGCGCTGGCGGGGCACTGTCACCCGCTCGGCGCTACGGCGCTCGGCGCGCTGGGCCAGCGCGGCCATCACCATCGAGCCGCCGACGCCGGCGATCACCGCGTACGGGGCGATCAGATGGGCCGACAACTGTTCCGCGGCGATCCCGGCGAGGCGCGGCACGGCCAGCAGGTACGCCAGCGCGACGAGTAGCGGTCCGGCCGCCCCGGAGGCCGCCGCGCCGACCCGGATCTCCGGCGCGCGGGCGGCTCGACGGGCCGCCATCAGACCGATCACCAGGGCGGAGAGCACCGACAGCAGCGCACCGGGCCAGTAGAAGTAGTCGCGGATCCAGAACGCGCCGCGGTCCGCGCTGATCTGCCAGATGCCGAGCTGGGCGGTGGTCAGGCCACGGCCGGCGACCACCCCGTCGACCACCGACACCACGGCGAGCAGCCAGAGCCAGCCGCTGGTGGCGATCAGGTTGGTGGCGGCGGCCCGGGTGTGCAGCGCCCAGACGGCGAGCAGCACGCCGAGCAGCAGCCCCGCACCCGCGTACGCGGCGGCGGCGACCTGCGGGGCGGAGACGTCCGGCACCCGGGCCGCCCGCGCCGGAACCGCCACCAGCAGCACGGTGACGATCGCGCCGGCACCCGCGGCGAGCGCCAGGCCGAGCCGGGGCGGCGTGCCCCGCGGCTCGGCCTGGCGCTCGCCGCGCAGGCGCTGGGCGCAGACCGCACCGACGATGACCGATGTCGCCGCGATCCAGGTCGCCCAGGCGAGGCTCGCCACCCAGGCCGCCTCGGCCCGTACCGCGCCGGCCGGCGCCCAGTTGATGATGCCCAGCCCGTACCCGAAACCGAGCTGCGCGGCGCCCGCGCCCGCCGCGACGCCGAGCGCGGCGGCTGTCGATCCTCCCCAGCCCCGTCTGACCATGCCGGGGAGCGTAACGTCCCGAGGTCGGCGCGGCGAGTCGTGACGACGGGCCGTGACCGTTCCGCAGCAACGGATACGGTCGTCGATGATCGGGGTGGGGAGCATGACGGACGAGCGGGAACCGGTAGGCGACGGCAGCGGACCGGGGCGGGGCAGGATGCTCCTCGGCGGTGGCGTGGCCGTGATCCTGCTGGTGGTGATCGGCGGCAGCGTCGGGTGGATCCTTGCCGGTGAGCCGGACCGTCCGGCCACACCCGGCGACACCGCACCGGTCGGCGCCGCGTCCACATCGGCCTCCGCGACCACAGCGCCGCCGACCACCGCCGCCCGGCCGACCGGTACGCGCACCAGCGCCCCGGCCGGCCTCACGGTGCCCGAGGTGGTGGGCGCCGACTTCGAGCAGGCCCGCCGAAACCTGCGCGAGCGCCGGCTCGGCTGGCGACTGGTGTTCGGTACGGGCACCGGACGCACCGTGGAGCGCACGTCACCGGCTCCCGGCACCCCGGTGAAGCGCGGCACCACCGTCACCGTGTGGGTCGCCGGGCCGGCGCCGGCCGTCACCGTGCCCGACATGAGCACGTTGTCCTGCTCCGACGCGGCCGACGATCTGGTGGAGGCGGGGCTCTATCCCCGGTACGCCACCGGACGCCAGGGTCCGGTCACGGCACAGGAGCCGGTGGCCGGCGGTACCGCCCGGTGGAACGACCAGGTGACGCTCACCTGCGGCGACAAGGCGTCCACGCCGCCGACTGTCTCCCCGCCGCCGACTCCCTGACGGGCGCGGCGCGCTGATCCCAGCCGGCATGGCCGAGGCCCGCTACGGTGGACGATCGAGGGCCGTGTGCCCCGTCCCGGTGGGGAGAGGACGTGCCATGAGCGACGACCGTCAGGAACCACCCGCCGGTGATGCGGACGCGACCCGGGCGCTGCCCCCCGAGCCGGAGGCGGACGCCACGCGGGCGATGCCGCGAGGCGCAGCCGGTGAGGATGCCGACGCGACCCGCGCCATGCCCCGGGGCGCAGCCGGTGAGGATGCCGACGCCACTCGCGCGATGCCCCGGGGCGCAGCCGGGGAAGACGTGGAGGCGACCCGCGCCATGCCACGGAACGCCGGCGACGCCACCCGCCCGTTGCCCGGCGGACCGGCAGGACAGGGCGGGGCGGGAGGACAGGGTGGCCCGCGCCGTCCGCTCGACGCGACCGCCCCGCAGGAACCGGTGGGTGCCTGGTCCGGCCGGGCCGGGGTGCCGCCACCGCGGCCGGCGGGCTATCCCGAGCCCGGCGGCGAGTGGTACGGCGACGAGCAGGCCGGGCGCCGCTGGTGGATGCCGATCCTGCTCGGCATCCTGGCGCTGCTCCTGCTCGGGTTGATCGGGGCGGGGGTGTGGCTGGCACTGCGTGCCGCCGACCGGAACTCCGATCCGGGCCCGCCGGTGCCGAGCATCTCGGCACAGACGAGCGCCGCCCCGACGACCGCCGCACCGACCAGTGCCGCGCCGAGTAGTTCACCGCCGAGTACGCCGCCGGCCACTACCGCACCGGTCGAGGTGCCGATGCCGCCGCTGGTGGGGCTGCCGGAGGCGGCCGCCCGGGCGGCGCTCGACCGGCTGGACCTGGACTACCGGGTGCAGCGGCGGGCGTCGGACCGCCCGGCCGGCACGGTGATCTCCACCGATCCCGAGGCCGGTTACCCGGTGGGCGAGGACGACCGGGTCACCATCGTGGTGGCCGTACCCGCGCCGCCGACGAGCGGCCCGGCCACCCCCGGATCGGCCCCGGCGACGACCGCCACGCCCTGATTCACCACTGGCGTCTGCGGGTGCCGACCAGGCCCAGCCCGGCCAGCGAGATGGCCAGCCCGAGCAGCCCAGAGTAGAAGAGCGACCGGCTGAGGTCGTCGGTCGTGTCGGTCGGCCGCTCGGCGAGCGCACCCTCGCCGCCCCCGGCACCCGCAGCCGTGTCGTCCTCGTCCTGCGACGGGTCGGCGGCGGCCCAGCCGCCCACGTCGTCCGGCTCATCGGAGTCGGCGGCATCGGAGTCGGCCGCGTCGGACCCCGACCGGCCTTCCTCGCCGGCCACGGTGATCTCCGGGGCCGGTACGGGCTCGGCGAGCTGCTGGGTGGCGGAGAAGGCGGGATGACGTACCGCGAGCGCGAGCACGGTCGCGGTGACGAGGAAGAGGAAGAGCCCGAGGGCATAGCCGATACGGGACCGGTGGTGCCGCCGCGCGGCGGGCAAGTTGACCATGACCATCCCAGGTTCAGGGTCCATGGCGCGCGGGGTGGAACGTGCCGGGGTGGGCGTACCGATTCTATGGCGACGTCACGCCCTCCCGACCGGGAATCGTGAGGTCAGCCGACCCGGACCGGGGTCCGGACCACCGGGCGGCGGGCCGTCCGCACGGTGTGCTGACGCGGAGCCGGCGCGGCCTGGAGCTGCCGCAACCCCTCCTGGAGTACGAAGATCGACCTCCGGTTGACCGCGTCCCCCGCCGCGTTCAACTCGTAGCCGTCGAGCCAGAGCCAACCGTCGTAGGTCGGCCAGTCGAGCACCCGGATCACCCGGAACATGATCGGTCGGAGGAACTGGACACTCGCCGCGCGTGTCACGTGCAGTACGTCACCGGAGCGGGGAAGCACATGGGCTCCTGGGAAGGTCGGCCGGCGGAACCGGCGAGGCTGAACGGGGGTCGGTGCGGTCCGGTGACGGGGGGTCTGTCTCGTGGACCGGCGGTCGGTGGGTCGGTGCTGGTCGGGCCGTACCCGCGGTGGCGGACCGCCACCCGACCATCACCCGGCTGCTCCCGGTTACCGCTCCCGTCGCCGCAGCCAAGCTGGCGTGCAGCGACGGGGTCTTCATTCCGGGGCAGGTCGCACGGCGCGGGACGGCTCCCCTCCGGCCGTCCCACGGACCGTGGTGTCACCACTCCCGGAGATCAAGCAAAGACGGTGAGTAACCCGTGCCATATGGACAGACTGCATCAGGGACGTGCGACATGCAAGTTGCACGTCGAGTTTTGCTGATAGGTGAGTCGGACACGCAAACACCGAAACTTGAAGCGTCAGGTACCGGAGCGGCACACTGGACGCCGGTTTCGCCCGTCGCGGCCGGTCGACGACCGGCACCACCCCCTGCCGCGAACGAACACCCGCCGCTCGCCGGTCGCGCCCGCGGTGGGAGCCGAACCGAGGAGGCTCCGTGAGCGAACGGCGCAGCCCCACCATCCGGCGACGCCGGCTGGGGGCGGAACTCCGCCGGCAGCGGGAGGCGGCGGGCATCACCATCGAAGTCGTCGCCGAGCAACTGGAGTGCTCGGCGTCCAAGATCTCCCGGATCGAGACCGGCCACACCACGGCGACCCCGCGCGACGTACGCGACATGCTCCGTATCTACGGGGTGGTCGGCGCGGAGAGCGACGAGCTGGTGCAGATCGCCCGGGAGGCCCGGCAGAAGGGCTGGTGGCATCCGTACAGCACGGTGCTCGTCGGCGCGTACGTCGGCCTGGAGGCCGCGGCCAGCTCCATCCGCGCGTACGAGCAGCAGGTGGTGCCGGGCCTGCTGGAGACCGAGGAGTACGCCGGCGCGATGATCCGGGCGGCCCGGCCGGACTTCACCGACGAACAGGTCGACCAACGGGTGCGTGTCCGTCTGGGCCGTCAGTCGTTGTTGACGCAGGACGATCCGGTCGATCTGTGGGTGGTGCTCGATGAGGCGGTGCTGAGCCGGCCGGTTGGCGGCGACGCGGTGATGCGTGGCCAGCTCAAGCGGTTGGTGGAGGTGGCCGAACTGCCGAACGTGACAGTGCAGGTCCTGCCCTTCGAGGTGGGAGCGCACGCCGGCATGGACGGGACCTTCACGATCCTCAGCTTCCCCGAGCCGAGTGATCCCGATGTCGTGTACGCGGAGAACGCCACGGGTGGGCTCTTCCTGGAGAAGAGTGACGAACTGCAGAAGTACAGCTTCATCTTCGATCACATTCGAGCAGCGGCCATGCGCCCGGAGGAGTCCATCGCACACATCGCGAAACTGGCAGAGGAGCCACTGTGGAAATGGCGACCAAGGAGTTCCCCGTGGACCTGACGCAGGCGACGTGGTTCAAGAGCTCGAAGAGCGGGCCGAACTGCGACAACTGCGTCGAGGTCGCGTACGTGACCGGGGCGGTCGGAGTGCGGGACTCGAAGGACAAGACCGGCCCGGCTCTGGTCTTCGCTCCGGGCGACTGGCACGCCTTCGTCGCCCGCGCCCGGGGCGGCGTGTTCGGCCGGAGCTGACCGGCACCGAGATGTGGTCCCGCCCGGCAGCGCCGCCGGGCGGGACCATTCGCGTCCGCGTGTCCGCGCTGCGGCGGGCACCCGTCGCCAGTTCCGATCCGCCTCGTTGAACCGCACGGATCGGCAACCGAACAAGGCAGGCGAGACGGATGACGACGATCGGTTCAGAGAACCTCACCAGCGGCCCGGGCAAGCCCGAGCGGTTCGGTGGCAAGTACCGGGGTGCCCGCCGGGACACCGTCCTCACCGAGGTGGTCTCCGGTGACGGCGAGGACGGTCGCGATGGTGGCGTCCCCGAGCAGGCCGCGGCGCCGCTGTCCCTGCCGTCGCTGGACCCCAACCCGCTCACCGAGCCGTCCTTCCCGCCGAGCGGCTGGCCGGTCGAGCAGCAGGAGTCCCTGGTGGACCACCCGCTGCTGCGCGGCCTGCTGATGGAGCTGCCCCCGAAGGGCAGCGTGCCCCCGCCCGGCTGGCTGGACCGCTGGTTCGAGGCGACCCGCGCGATCCTGGAGCTGCTATACGTGCAGGGCGCGAGCCGGTCGCGCTGACACCGCCCCGGCGGCCGGCGTCGCCCGCTCGGCGAGCCGGTTGTGCCGCAGCGCGTGGCGTACTCCGATCGCGGACACACCGAGCACTCCGACGGTGATCACCGGTCCGGCGACGCCCGGCGCGGCGAACAGGTCGACCCCGACCGCCGGCAGCACCGCCACCAGCACCGCGATCGCCGTCGCCTGGAGCGGCAGCGCGATCAGCGGGTGCGCCGCCGCCGCGCGCAGTCCGTGCGGGGCGGGCGTTCCCGGTGCCGTCGCGAACGCGCCCGCGCCGGACCGCAGCCGCCGGACCCGCCGTACCGTGCAGACCGCCACCACGGCCGTCGGCACCGCGGCGACGCCGAGCGCGGCGGCAGCCCGGTCCACTGTGGTGTCACCGGCGCTCTGCAGGCCCGCGGCGAGGACCGCCGCGGTGAGCGCGAGGCCGGTCAGCACCAAAGCGGACAACCATCCGGTCCGCCGGCGCAGCGCGCGGGCGCGGTCGAGCCCGGGCAGGCCCTCCGCGACCAGTCCGGCGGCGAGCCAGACGGCGGCGACGGGAAGCAGCAGGGCGAGACGGTCATCCATGGCCCCTAGCCTTGCCCGTTTCGACGTCCGCCGAATCCGGGACGGCACCCCGGTTCGTCCCGTACCCGTGCCCGTAGGGGTACGGCTCAGACGTCGAACGTGGCGGGACGCCCGGTGGCCGGTGCCGGCGGGGTGGCCTTCCACAGGCCGGTCTTCTGGGCCGCGAGCCGGGCCAGGTAGGCCGGGTTGAGGATGACGTACCGGCGCCACAGGCGCTTGGGCTCCAGGCCGAGCCGCCAGAACCACTCCAGCCCGGCGCGCTGCATCCACGGTGGCGGGTTGCGCAGCAGGCCGGCGTGGTAGTCGAAGGCCGCGCCGACAGCCATCAGCGGCATGTCCAGCAGCGGGCGCATGGCGTACGCGAAGACCTCCTGCCGGGGGCAGCCGAGCCCGACCAGGACGAGGCGGGCACCGCTGGCCCGGATCCGGTCGGCGATCTCGGCGTCCTCGCCCGGCGCGACGGCGCGGAACTTGGACGGCTCGACCCCGGCGATCTTCAGCGCGGGGAACTTGCGCTCCAGCGCGGGAACCAGCCGGGACAGCGTCTCCTCGGTGGAGCCGTAGAGGTAGACGGGCAGCCCCTCCTCGGCGAACCGGGCGAGCACCCGCAGGGTCAGCTCCGGCCCGTAGACACGGTCGGTGAGCCCGGCGGCGTGCAGCAGGTTGAGCGCCCAGCGCACCGGCTGCCCGTCCGGGGTGACCACGTCGAACGAGTTGAGCCGGGCGTTGTGCGCCGGGTCGAGTACGCCGGTCATCACGCCGTGCACGGCGAGCGCGGTGAGCGCCAGCGGGCGGCGCTCGTGCGCGGCCGCCACCACGGCCTCGGTGGCCCGGGCGTAGTCGGTGGCGTCGACCCCGACGCCGAGCACGTTGCGCTTGGTTCCGGTGGTCATGCCTTCGGCACCCACTTGTCGACGTTGGCCTCGTAGATCTCGCGGAGGATCATCGGCACGTCGTACGTGATCTTCCAGGAGGGGTAGTGCTCCTCGAACCGGGCCATGCTGCTGACGTACCACTGGTGGTCGCCGGTGCGGGCCTGCTCGACGTAGTTGATCCGGGCCTCGCGGCCGGTGATCTCCCGGGCGATCCGGAACGCCTCGATGTGCGAGGTGTTCGAGTGCCGGCCGCCGCCGAGGTTGTAGACCTGGGCGGAGCGCGGCTCGCGGAAGAACGCCTCGAACGCGGTCAGCACGTCGTGCGAGTGGATCGCGTCCCGGACCATCTTCCCCTTGTAGCCGAAGAGGTTGTACGTCCGGCCCTCCATCACGCACCGCATCAGGTACGCGAGGAAGCCGTGCAGCTCGGCGGCGGAGTGCGCCGGGCCGGTCAGCGTGCCGCCCCGGAAGCAGGCGGTCTTCATGTCGAAGTAGCGGCCGTACTCCTGGACCATCACGTCGGAGGCGACCTTCGAGGCGCCGAAGATCGAGTGCAGCGACTCGTCGATCGACATGTCCTCGGTGATGCCGTCGTACCAGCGGTGCTCCTCGGGCAGCTCGTAACGGGTCTCCAGCTCGATCAGCGGGAGCGAGTTCGGCCGGTCGCCGTACACCTTGTTCGTCGAACAGTGGATGAACGGCGCGTCGATCGCGTGCCGCCGGGTGTTCTCCAGCACGTTGAGCGTCCCGCCGGCGTTCACGTCGAAGTCGGTGAACGGCTCCTTGGCGGCCCAGTCGTGGCTCGGCTGGGCGGCGCTGTGGATCACCACGGCGATGTCCTTGCCGTACCGCTTGAAGACCTGCTCCAGCCCGTCGCGGTCGCGGATGTCGACGGCGTGGTGGGTGTACGCGGAGCCGAGGTCGGCGGCGAGCCGGTCGAGGCTCCAGGCTGTGGAGCCGTCCTCGCCGAAGAAGTACCGCCGCATGTCGTTGTCGATGCCGACCACGTCGAGACCGAGACCGGCGAAGTGCCGGGCCGCCTCGGAGCCGATCAGACCGCCGGAACCGGTCACCAACGCGACAGTCACACGCCACTCCTGGTCCGTGGGAGGCAGGGAAACCATCGGAGCATAGCGTGACGTCCGGAACGCCCCGATACGAAGCAAGGGCCCCGCTGTCTGCGGAGCCCTTGTTCTGGTGGGGATGGGGGGAGTTGAACCCCCACGTCCTTTCGGACACACGGACCTGAACCGTGCGCGTCTGCCATTCCGCCACATCCCCGTGGCACGACCCGGACCACCATATCGCATCCCGCGCCCGCCATCTGCGGCGGGTGCCGGGACATATTACGCTGTCCACTGGTCACGCCACGAACGATCACCGCTCGTGGCGGGCGAAACTTTAGCACGTCCGCGGGCCTGGTCACGAACGGGCCGACGGCAGCCGGCCGAGCGGCGTGTGAGCTGCGGAGGCGGTGTCCGGATACCATCATTGCCTCGGGACCCGAGGAGGAGCCGGTGAGCGTGCTGCAACGCTTCGAGAAGCGTCTGGAAGGCCTGGTCGAGGGGGCCTTCGCCAAGGTCTTCAAAGGGGTGGTCCACCCCGTGGAGATCCTCAACGCCATGCAGCGGGAGGCCGAGGCGCACAAGGCGATCCTGGCCGGTGGGCGCACCCTTGTGCCCAACCGCTACGTGATCGATCTCTCGCCCTACGACCACAGTCGGCTGGCGCCGTACGCTGCCGCGCTGGCCCAGGAGCTGGCCCAGTCGCAGGCCGAGTTCATCGGCGAGCAGGCGTGGACGGTCTACGGCGACGTGATCGTCGAGGTCGAACGCGGTGAGGGACTGGACACCGGCATGTTCCGGGTCACCGCCGAGGTCTACACCGGTGGGGACGTCGCCCCGGTCTCCGCGCCCGGCGGCTACGACGCGGGCCCGGCGTACCCGGCGTACGACCAGGGTGGCGGCTACGGTCCTCCGCCCGGTCACGGCGGTGGCCGCAACGTGCGCCTGGTCTCCGGCGACGGCCGCACCTACCCGCTCCAGATGGGCTCGACCGTGATCGGCCGCGGCGACCAGGCCAACCTGCGCCTGCCCGACGTCGGCATCTCCCGGCGCCACGCCCGGCTGGACTTCGACGGCGGCCAGGTGGTGCTGACCGACCTGGGCTCCACCAACGGCACGATGGTCAACGGCCAGCGTGTCTCGGCGGTCGCCCTCAACCCCGGCGACATGATCCAGCTCGGCACCACGACGCTGACCTTCCGCGTGGACGGCTGATCCGCGTTGCCGGAACTCGTCATCACCGTCGCCCGGTTCGGGTTCCTCATCCTGCTGTGGATCTTCGTGTTCACGGTGGTCGGCGTGATCCGCCGGGACCTCTTCGCCGGCGCCCGGTCGGGCAAGCTGGTGGCCGCGCCGCGGGGGATCGGCGCGTCGACCGGGCAGCCGGGGAAGCCGGCGAAGGCCAAGCGCGGCCGGGCCGCCCACCAGCTGGTGGTCACCGCCGGTCAGCTCGCCGGCACCCGGATCACGCTCGGAGAGGCCCAGATCACCATCGGCCGGGCGGAGGACTCGACCCTGGTGATCACCGACGACTACGCCTCGGCGCGACACGCCCGGCTGGTGCCCCGCGACGGGCAGTGGTACGTCGAGGACCTCGGATCGACTAACGGCACCTATCTCGATCGCGCTAAGGTCACCGGACCAACCCCCGTCCCCCTCGGCGTGCCGATCCGGATCGGCCGCACTTCCCTCGAATTACGGCCATGACTCTGACCCTGCGCTACGCGGCCCACAGCGACCGCGGTCTGATCCGAGACGGCAATCAGGATTCCGTCTACGCCGGACCGCGGCTGCTCGCCGTGGCCGACGGCATGGGCGGCATGGCCGCCGGTGACGTCGCCAGCAACATCGTCATCGGTGCCATGGCGCCGCTCGACGAGGACGTCCCCGGTGACGCCCTGGTCGACGCGCTCCGCTCCGCCGTGGGCACCGCCAACCAGCAGCTCCGCGACACCGTGGACGCCAACCCGCAGCTGGAGGGGATGGGCACGACGCTCACCGCGACCCTCTTCTCCGGCAGCAAGCTCGGCATGGTCCACATCGGTGACTCGCGGGCCTATCTCCTGCGCAACGGCGAGTTCGCGCAGATCACCAAGGACGACACGTACGTCCAGATGCTCGTCGACGAGGGCCGGATCAGCGCGGAGGAGGCGAGCAGCCACCCCCAGCGCTCGCTGCTCACCCGGGCGCTCGACGGCCGCGACATCGACCCGGAGTACAGCGTCCGCCAGGTGCTGCCCGGCGACCGCTACCTGATCTGCTCCGACGGGCTCTCCGGGGTGGTCAGCGCGGAGACCATCGCGGACACCATGCGGGAGTACCCCGACCCGCAGCGGTGCGTGGAACGCCTGGTGCAGCTCGCGCTGCGCGGCGGCGGCCCGGACAACATCACCGTGATCATCGCCGACGCCACCGACCAGGACATCGTCGAGGCGTCCCCGATCGTCGGCGGCGCGGCCGCCCGCGACCGGGGCATGGCGACCTCGGCGGACGACTCCACCCCGGCGGCCCGCGCCTCGGCGCTGTCCGCCCCCCGGCCGCCCGCGCCGGAGGAGCCGGTGGACACCCGTGACGACGAGCCCGAGCGGCGTCGCCGCCGGCCGCTGCGTACCGTCGCGATGGTGCTGGCGCTCGCGGTGATCGTCGGCGGTGGCGCGTTCGGCGGGTGGACGTACACCCAGCGGCAGTACTACGTCGGCGCCACCGACGACGGCCAGCTCGCGGTCTTCCGCGGGGTGCCCGGCCAGGTCGCCGGGCTGGACCTGTCGGACGTGCACGCGCGCAGCGAGGCCCGGCTCGACGACCTCACCCTCGCCGCCCAGGAGCGGGTGAAGCAGGGCATCCAGGCCCGCAACGAGCCGGACGCGGAGCGCCGGCTGGCGGAGCTGACCAGCGAGGATCCGGCGAACCCGAACCTCAAGCCGCTCTGCCCGCCCGACCCGTCGCCCGGTGTGACCAGCCCGACCCCGGTGACGACGACGGGCGCGCTGAACCCGCAGGTCAGCGGCAGCCCCACACCGTCCGCGCCGCCCGCCGGCTCACCGACCCCCGGCGCGCCGTCGCCGACGTCGACCATCACGCCCGACGCCGTACCCTCCGACACCGTTCCGCCGGCCGACCCGGCGGGTTGCCGGTCGCCGGAGTGAGTGCCGGCTCGATCCCGAGGACGTATCCGTGACCGCAGCCGCCGTACCGGCCGCCTCGCCCGCTTCGACGGGCGAGCAGTCCGGCGTACGCCTGGCCCGGTCCCGGCGTAACGCCGAGCTGTCGCTGCTCCTGCTCGCCATGGTGCTGGTGGCGGCGTACGCGGCGATGGTCGAGGCGAAGGCGCTGGACACGATCACGCCCGACTTCTGGATCCCGGCCGCCGCGCTGGGGCTGGTCTTCCTCGGCCTGCACCTGGTGATCCGCTGGCTGGCGCCGTACGCCGATCCGGCGCTGCTGCCCGCGGTGGCGCTGCTCAACGGCATCGGGGTCGGCTTCCTGCGGCGGTTCGACCTGGCCAAGGCCGTGCCCGCCGCGCGGGAGGACCTGGCCGTCTTCGCCGGCCACGGCGGACGTCAGCTCGCCTGGACGCTGCTCGCGGTGATGCTGGCAGCCGGGCTGCTGGTGATCCTGCGCGACCACCGCTCGCTGTCCCGGTACGCGTACACGCTGGGCCTGGCCGGCATCGTGCTGGTGATGATCCCGGCGGTGCTGCCCAGCCGCTTCTCCGAGATCAACGGCGCCAAGCTGTGGATCAAGTTCGGCTCGTTCTTCTCCATCCAGCCGGGTGAGTTCGCCAAGCTGGCCCTGCTCACGTTCTTCGCCTACTACCTGGTGCGCAAGCGCGAGGTGCTCTCGCTCGCCAGCCGGCGGGTGCTTGGCCTCGACTTCCCGCGCGGGCGCGACCTCGGCCCGGTGCTCGTGGTCTGGCTGATCAGCCTCCTGGTCCTGATCTTCGAGAAGGACCTGGGCACCTCGCTGCTCTACTTCGGCATGTTCGTGGTGACGCTCTACATCGCCACCGAGCGGGTGAGCTGGCTGCTCATCGGCCTGATCCTGTTCTTCGGCGGCGCCTACCTGGCGTACCTGCTGGGCAGCACCGTCGGCGGCCCGTTCGCGAACTTCTACGACCGGGCGCAGATCTGGCTGGACCCGTTCGCCGAGCCGTACGACAGGGGTTACCAGCTGGTGCAGGGTCTGCTCACGCTCGGCACCGGCGGCCTGTTCGGGGCCGGGCCGGGCGGCGGCCAGCCGGCGCTGCTGCCCGAGGTGCATACCGACTTCATCTTCGCGGGCATCGGTGAGGAGATCGGCCTGTTCGGTCTCTCCGCGCTGCTGGTGATCTACCTGCTGATCGTGGAGCGGGGCCTGCGCGCCGCGCTGGCGGTACGGGACTCGTTCGGCAAGCTGCTCGCCGGCGGTCTGGCGTTCACGCTGGGCCTGCAGGTCTTCGTCATCGTCGGCGGCATCAGCAAGCTCATCCCGCTGACCGGTCAGACCACCCCGTTCCTGTCCGCCGGTGGCTCCTCGCTGATGGCGAACTGGCTGCTGATCGCCCTGCTGCTGCGGGTGTCCGACGGCGCCCGTCGCCCGGTGACCGGCGGCGGGGGCCCGGCCGCCCGGCCCGCCGGTGGTCCGCCCGAGCAGTTGCACGGCGCCCCGACGGAGGTGATCCGGCCGTGAACGCCCCCCTGCGCCGCGTCGGCGTGGTCGTGATCGTCCTGTTCGGGCTGCTGTTCGCGAACCTGAACTGGATCCAGGCCTACAAGGCCGACGAATACCGCAACAGCGACTACAACGGCCGGGTCCAGGTCGCCGAGTACGACCGCAAGCGCGGCAACATCGAGGTCGGCGGCACCGCGTACGCGCTCAGCAAGGAGACCGGCGGTGAGCTGAAGTACCAGCGCACCTACCCGGGCGGCGCGATGTACGCGCACGTGCTCGGCTGGAAGCCGGTCAACGGCAGCGCGAGCGGCATCGAGCGGGTGGAGAACGACTTCCTCGCCGGCACCAGCGACGCGCTCATCGCCAGCCGGATCAAGGACATGTTCACCGGTGACGAGAGCGGTGGCGGCAACGTGCTGCTGACACTCTCCAAGCGGGCCCAGGAGACGGCGTACAAGCAGCTCAACGACAACCAGGTGGGCGCGACCAAGGGCGCGGCCATCGCGATCGACCCGCGTACCGGCGCGGTGCAGGCGCTGGTCTCCATGCCGAGCTTCGACCCGAACCCGCTGGCGAGTCACAACAGCACCGAGGCGGACCGGGCGTACAACGCGCTGGAGAAGGACAAGGATCGGCCGCTGGCGAACCGGGCGCTGTCCGAGACGCTGCCGCCGGGCTCCACCTTCAAGATCATCGTGGCGGCGGCGGCGCTGGAGAACGGCGTCGGGCAGCAGACCAGCATCCCGGCCGGTTCGAGCTACACCGCGCCCGGCGCCGGCCAGCCGATCGGCAACGCCGCGCCGTCGATCTGCCCCGAGTCGCAGGTGACGCTGCGGGAGGCGGTGACCGAGTCCTGCAACACCGGCTTCGCCAAGCTCGGCGTACGCCTGGGCTCCGACAAGGTCAAGGAGAAGGCGAAGCAGTTCGGCTTCGAGCAGGAGGACCTCGACGTCGGCCAGCTCGGTGAGGGCGGCCTGCCGGTGGCGGCCAGCCGCACCGGCGACATGCAGAACCCGGACGGCAGCACCGACCAGGCCGCGCTGGCGCAGTCGTCGATCGGCCAGAACAACGTGCGGATGACCCCGTTGCAGGGCGCGCTGATCGCCGCCGCGGTGGCCAACAAGGACGGCAAGCAGATGCGTCCTTACCTCGTCAAGCAGCTACTCGGGCCGGACCGCACCACCGTCTACGACATCGATCAGCCGCGCGAGCTGCGCCGCCCGATCAGCGGCCAGGTCGCCGCCGACCTGCGCGACATGATGCAGAACGTGGTGAAGGAGGGCACCGGCCGCCGGGCCGCCATCGACGGCTACGTGGTGGGCGGCAAGACCGGTACCGCCCAGTCCGGCCCGAACACCCCGGACCACGGCTGGTTCATCGGCTTCGCCCTGGACAAGGACGGCACGCCGCTCTCCGCGGTCTGTGTCGAGCTGGAGCAGGCGGGCAGCGGCGGCAGCGCCGAGGCGGCCCGCATCGCCGGCCGGATCATGGCGGCGGCGATCGCCGACTCCGGGAGGCGCTGACGTGCTCGGCCCGGGAGTGAAGCTCGGCAACCGCTACCGCCTCGACGAGCGGATCGCCAGCGGTGGCATGGGCGACGTGTGGCGCGGCACCGACCAGGTGCTGGGCCGTACCGTCGCGGTCAAGAGCCTGCTCCCCGCGCTGCTGGACGAACCCGGCTTCGCCGAGCGGTTCCGCGGCGAGGCCCGGACCATGGCCACCATCAACCACCCCGGCGTGGTCGACGTCTACGACTTCGGCAGCGACCAGCACATCGCGTTCCTGGTGATGGAGTACGTCGAGGGCGACGCGCTCTCCGCCACGCTCAGCCGCGTCGGCCGGCTGACCCCGGCCCGGACGATGGCGCTGCTGGCGCAGGCCGCCGACGCGTTGCACGCGGCGCACGAGAAGGGCATCGTGCACCGGGACGTGAAGCCCGGCAATCTGCTGGTCCGGCCGAACGGCACGCTCGTGCTCACCGACTTCGGCATCGCCCGCTCGGACCTGGTCGGCCAGCTCACCGCCGCCGGCTCGGTGCTCGGCACCGCCTCGTACATCTCGCCGGAGCAGGCCACCGGCGCGGTCGCCACCCCCGCCTCGGACGTCTACGCGCTGGGCGTGGTCGCGTACCAGTGCCTGGCCGGGCGCCGCCCGTTCGAGGGGGACAACCCCCTTGAAATCGCCATGAAGCACGTACGGGACGCCCCGCGGGCGCTTCCGGCCGACATCCCGCCGCAGGTCCGGGCGATCGTCGAGCGGGCCATGGCGAAGGATCCGGCCGCGCGCTGGCCGAGCGCCGCCGCGCTGGCGAGCATCGCCCGGCAGGCCAAGGTCGCGCTCTCCCAGGCGGCACGCGCCGGGCACCCGATCTCCGGCGTACCCGCCTCGCCGGCCGCGCCCGTCGCGCGGGCGCAGGTGCCGGCCGCCGCCCCGCGCCCGCAGCCCCGGCCGCCCGTGTCCCCGGCCCGCCCGCCGCTCGCCGCGCCGCGCCCGGCAGTGGTCGCGCACCCCGCCCCGCAGCCCCGCCCGCCGGTGGCGCCGCGCGGCGCGGCCCCCGTGCCGCAGCCACGCCCCGTGCCCCAGCACAACCCCCTGGGGTACGCGCGACCGCCCGCCGCCGCACCGCCCCGGCGCTCCCGGTCCGGGCTGTGGACGACAGCGATCGTGGTGGCCGTACTGGTCATCCTCTGCTCGGGCGTGATTTCGTTCCTGTACCGGAAATACGGTGCTACCGCATCCGCTCCGGCGAGTGTGAGCGTGACCTCCGGCGCGGTGCAGCCGTACGGAGGCGACTATCCGGTCCGCACGTCGTACCGTCGTGAGGTACGCCTCCTGCCGGCCGGCGGCGGTACGACGACGAGCGAAGGACGAGAGACGCGATGACAGCGCAGGCCCGCCTGCTCGGTGGCAGGTACCAGGTCGGCGAGCTGCTGGGCTACGGCGGCATGGCCGAGGTGCACCGCGGCCGTGACCTCCGGCTCGGGCGGGATGTCGCGATCAAGATGCTCCGTGCCGATCTGGCCCGGGATGCCACCTTCCAGATGCGGTTCCGCCGCGAAGCGCAGAACGCCGCCTCGCTCAACCACCCGGCCATCGTCGCCGTCTACGACACCGGCGAGGAGACCGCCCCCACGGGCGAGACCCTGCCGTTCATCGTGATGGAGTTCGTCAACGGCCGCACCCTCAAGGAGGTCCTCGGCGTCGAGGGGCGGCTCCAGCCGCGCCGCGCGCTGGAGATCTGCGCCGACATGTGCGCGGCGCTGGAGTTCAGCCACCGGCACGGGATCATCCACCGGGACATCAAGCCCGGAAACGTGATGCTCACCCAGACCGGCCAGGTCAAGGTGATGGACTTCGGCATCGCCCGGGCGCTGGCCAGCGGCGCCACCACGATGACGCAGACCAGCGCGGTCATCGGCACCGCGCAGTACCTCTCCCCCGAGCAGGCGCGCGGCGAGGCGGTCGACGCCCGCTCCGACGTCTACGCGGCCGGCTGCGTGCTGTTCGAGCTGCTCTGCGGCCACCCGCCGTTCGTCGGGGACAGCCCGGTCAGCGTCGCGTACCAGCACGTACGGGAGCAGCCGCCGACGCCGAGCACGATCAACCCGGACGTCAACCCCGCTGTCGACGCCATCGTGCTCAAGGCGCTGTCGAAGAACCCGCTCAACCGCTACCAGAGCGCCGGCGAGATGCGGGCGGACCTGCTCCGCGCCGCCGCCGGCCGGCCCGTGCTCGCCACCCCGGTGATGCCGGCCGACGAGACCATGCCGATGGGCGCCGCCGCAGGTGGCGGGTACCACCAGGCGCAGCAGACCCAGATGATGGGCCCGCAGACCCGCCAGCAGCCGGTGGCGCGGGTCGGTGACCCGGGCAAGCGCAAGAGCTCGTCCTGGGTCATCGCCGCGTTCGCCGCGCTCGGCGTGCTCGCGGTGATCGCGCTCGGCACCGCGCTCTGGCTCAACCAGGCCGGCAACGAGAAGGTGTCGGTGCCGCAGGTGGTGGGCCGTTCGCAGGCCGAGGCGCAGGCGGCGCTCACCCAGGCGGGGCTGCGGTTCACCGCGGGCGACCCGGTGCAGAACACCACGTGCGAGCGGGGCTCGGTGGTCGACCAGAGCCCGTCGTTCGGTCAGCGGGTGGAGAAGAACACCGAGGTCACCGTCAACGTCTGCACCGGCCCGGGCCAGGTGAACATCCCCACCAACCTGACGGGCGGCACGTACGACGCCGCGAGGGACCGCCTGACCGAGCTGAAGCTGGTTCCGGTGCGCGAGAACGTCAACGGCAGCGCGCCGGAAGGTCAGGTCGTCGACGTCTCGCCGAAGGAAGGCAGCGCGGTCGCCGAGGGCAGCAAGGTGACGCTCAAGGTCTCCCGGGGCAACGTCAGCGAGGTGCCGAACGTCCGCGGCTACACCGAGGACCAGGCGAAGCAGCGGCTCAAGGAGGCCGGCTACGTGGTCCGGGTCCAGGAGGGCGACGAGGTCGACCCGGCCGAGGCGGGCAAGGTCAGCAGCCAGTCGCCGGCCGCGGGGACCAGCCTGGCCAAGGGCGAGCGGGTGACCATCCGGGTCGACGTGCCGCGCGAGGAGGAGACCACCAGCCCGACGCCGAGCGGCACGCCCAGCGCGACGCCGACCACGCCGGGAGGCGGCGGCAACGGCGGCGGCAGTGGCTTCCCGTTCCCGCCCGTGGCCCCGACCCGTACCGGCCGCTGAGCACCACCTGACCGACGACGCGGCGGCGTCCCCGACCCCGGGGCCGCCGCCGCGCCCACATTTCCGCCCCGCCCCTCCCGTTGATCATGAAGTTGGCGGCACTGGGCGTCCGATTTGTCCCCGCCAACTTCATGATCGACGGAGAGGGGGGTGGGGGTCAGGCTGGGGAGAAGGCTGCCTGGCGGCGGGCGTCCACCTCGGCGGCCAGTTCCGGGCCGCGTTCCAGCGCCGCCGGGAAGCCGCAGGCGGCAAGCCAGTTCGCCAGCATCAGGTGACCGCCCTCGGTCAGCACCGACTCGGGGTGGAACTGCACGCCCTCGATCGGCAGCGTGCGGTGCCGCATCGCCATCACCACGCCGGAGGCGGTCCGGCCGGTGACCTCCAGCTCGTCGGGAAGCGTCTCGGGCAGGACGGCCAGCGAGTGGTAGCGGGTGGCGGTGAACGGGTCGGGCAGCCCGGCGAGCACGCCCACGCCGTCGTGGCGTACCTCCGAGGTCTTGCCGTGCAGCAGTTCCGGCGCGCGGGCGACAGTCGCGCCGAACGCCTCGCCGATCGCCTGGTGACCGAGGCAGACGCCGAAGATCGGGAGCTTGCCGGCGTACTCGCGGATCACGTCCAGGCAGATGCCGGCCCGGTCCGGGCTGCCCGGGCCGGGTGACAGCAGGACACCGGCGGCACCGACCCGGCTCACCTCGGCGACGTCGATCTCGTCGTTGCGCCGCACCTCGCAGTCGGCGCCGAGCTGTCCGAGGTACTGCACGAGGTTGAAGACGAACGAGTCGTAGTTGTCGATCACCAGTACGCGCATCGCTGTCACCTGTTCGGGGTGGAGGGTGGGGCGTTGTTCGTCTCGGTGCTGTACGGCAGCTCCTCCTCGCCGGGCAGCCCGGTCGGTTCGGTGATCCCGCCGTCACCCGGTACGCCGGAGTCCTGGGTGACCTGCACGTCGTCGAAGGGCAGCAGCGGTTCGGCCCACGGGAACACCACGAACCAGAGCAGCGCGACTGTGGCGGTGCCCAGCACCAGCGAGCCGATCAGCTTGCCGGGCAGCCCGAACGGCAGCTTGCGCCAGATCCACGAGTACACGGCTCACGCCTCCAACTCGGCCGGGCGGCCCGCCGACTTGGCCTGCGTGTGGTCCAGCCGGGCATGGATGATCAACCGTTGGTAGTTGTCGAACTTCGGGTTGCAGGTGGTGAGCGTCAGCAGCTTCTCGGTGGGCTTCTGACCCGGCTTGCCGGGCACCGGCGCGACCACCTCCACCTGGGACGGCTTGACGATCCGCTGCTGGTATACCCGGTAGACGAGCCACTCCGTCTTGGTCTCGACCACTATCGCGTCGCCGGTCTTCATCTCGTCCAGCCGCCAGAACGTGGAGCGGATGCGGTGACCGGCGACGGAGAAGTTGCCCACCTCGCCGGGCATGGCACTGTCCGGGTAGCGGCCCGGCGCGTACCGGATGTCCTCCGGGCTGACCCCCTCGACCACCACCCAGTGCTTGTCGAACTTGGGGATGTAGAGGCCGGCGACCGGCCTGCCCTCCGCCGGTGGCTTCGGCTTCACCGTCGGACCGGTGGCCGGACCGGTGGTCGGGCCGACGGTGGGGTCCGCGGTCGCGCCCCACTCCTGGGCGAGCTGACTGCTCAGGTCGTTCTGGTGGGCCTCGACGATGACCGCCTTGCCCCAGATCTCGTACCCGGCGAAGAGGAGCACCACCAGGCCGAAGGTGATCAGCAGCTCGCCGGTGCCCCGTACGACGGTGCGCAGCCGGGAGCCGATGGTGGGGCGGGTCAGCTCGGAGTAGACGCTGCGGTATCCGTCGCCGGTCTGCTCGGGCCGCAGCTGCACCACCTGCTCGCCGCGCCGAGGTCGAGGCGGCTCGGCGGGCGGCTCGCCGCCGCCGCCGGTGTCCGGCGCCGGGGGCACCGCGCCCATCAGCCCGGTGGCGTCCAGGTGGGGGTTCGCGGGCGGGCGGGTGATCGCGGGCAGCACCGTCGTCGCCCCGGGGTCGACAGGGGGGTTCCGGTCCGTGCCGGTCGGCCCGCCGAGAGGGGGTACGCCGGGCGGCCGTCCCTCACCCCCCGCCGGGCGGCGACCGTCCTCCGGCGGGCGTCCGCCGGCCTCCCACGGGCGGGTGCCGGTCTGCGGCGGCTGTCCACCGCGACCACCGTGCTCGGGCGGGATCGCCCCACCGGTGTGATGGCGGACGGGGTTCTGCTGCGCCGCCGGTCCGTACGGCCCCGGTCGCTCCGGACGCTCACCCGGCGGGGGCGGGACGTCACCGGGCGCGGCGGGGCGCGTCCCGGGAGCGGAACCACCTCGGGGAGCCGATCCGTGGTGCGCAGGGCCGTGGTGCGTAGGGCCGGCCGGGTGGGGCGTACCCCTGGGGGGAAGCTCGCTCGCCGGGTGGCGGAACCGGGGGTCGGCCTCGGCGCGGGCGGCGCTCGTCGGCTGGTGCGCCTGACTGCCCGGCCACGGCGGCGGCGGAGCGACCGGCGGGGCCGACCGGGGCGGGGCGGAAGGCGGTGGGACGGAAGGCGGTGGGACGGGCGGCCGGGCGTCCGGGCCGCGTCGGGCCGGGGCGGCGTGGGCCGGACCGGCGTCGGGCCAGGGCAGGTCGAGCGGGGGTGGCGACGCCGGGGCCGGACGCGCGACCCGGGGGAGGAACGCCGTGGGCTCCTCCCGGCGGTCGTGGCCGGCGCGTTCCCGGGGGTCGCCGCCGGTCACCGGGGCACCGTCGCCGACTGCAACGCGGTGGAGTCCTCGAACGCCGGCACGGTGACTGTGGAGACGCGCTCGACGTACCCGAGTTGGTAGTGGTCGGCCACTTCCTTGAACACCCGCACTCCCTCAGAGGCGGCGAGCGCCCGCTGGAGTTCCGCGGGATCGCCGATTGCCACGATCTTGAAAGGAGGGGAGTAAACCCGGCCGTGCAGCAGCAGGGTGTTACCGACGCAGCGTACCGCGCTGGTGCTCAGCACGCGGACGTTCATGATTGACATGGCCTCCGCGCCGCCGGCCCAGAGCGCGTTGACGACCGCCTGGACGTCGCCCTGGTGCACCACCAGGTCGTCGTTGCTGGCGCCCTTGGGTAGCGGCTGGTCGGGCCGGCGGTCGGCGTCGTTCAGTTCGACGGTCACGCCGCTGCCGGTGAGCGCGGTGAATCCGGCGGCCTGCCGGCTGGCGGCGGCCCGGTCCCGCTCGGTCTTGATCGGTCCGTCGGCGCCCGCGAGCGCGGCGGTCTGCTCCTCCACCTCGGCGCGGAGCCGGGCGGCCTTCGCCTCGCTGGCGGCGACCTCCTCGCGGCGGTCCTCGATCAGCTGCGTGAGCTGGGGCCGGCGGTCCTCGCGCAGGGAGGTGCCGCCCGCGGTGGTGGCGGTGGTGGTGAAGAGCAGGCCCGCCGCGGCGGCGATCAGGGGTACGCCGACGGACCAGCCGGGGCGGCGCTGGCGAGCGCGCCGGGGCAGCAGGGCGGCTGCCGCGCGGCGGAGGACCTTCTGCCAGGAGGCGGCGCCGGACGTGTACTCCACCGGGCGTTCCCTTTCCCGTCGTCTCGTTCCGGCCCGCGCCGGTGCGAGCCGACCTGCTCGACCCGGAAAGTCCGCTCTTTCCGGTTACTGACTGCACCGGCCTGGCCCCATTCGTGGCCTGGACGGTCCGTGCGGACTACGCTAGCTGTCGAACATTATTGGCCATGGACCGTCGCCCTCGCGCCCGGTTGTCAGGCCGGACGAGGTCGTACCCCCCTCTGGAGAGCGTCGTGCCCAAGTCTCAGGTCCGCAAGAAGAAGGTGTACACCCCGCCGACGGACGTGCGTCCGACGGCGACGGCGTCGACGCGCAAGCCTAGCCCGATCTGGCTGCCGGTCACGGCCGTCACGCTGATCGTGGCAGGCATCGGCTGGCTGGTGGTCTACTACCTGTCCGAGCAGGCGTACCCGGTCGCCACCTGGGGTTACTGGAACCTCGCCGTGGGCTTCGGCGCGATGGTCTCGTCGCTGATCCTGCTCTCCCGCTGGCGCTGATCCGGAGCTGCCCCGCCCCGGCGTAGGTCACGCCACGCCGCCCCTGCCCGGCGCTTCGACGCCGCTCCACCTAAGGTGTGCGCAGGGCGGCGTGGCCTCGTGCGAGAAGACTCACGTTACTGCTGGGTAACCTTGCGCGTAGGCTGCACGGACAAGCAGCAGACCGGGAGGCCAACTCGATGGGCAGCGTCCAGATCGTCACCACGATCCTCGCGGCCGCCATCACCGCGGTGGCGGTGTGGCTTGCGGTGCGCGCGGTCATGAAGATGACAGCCGTCATCCGGCTCGGCCAGCCCGCGCCGGAGCGGTTCGGCGACAAGGGCGCGCGTACGAAGACGATGCTGGTGGAGACCGCCGGTCACACCCGCATGCTGAAGTGGAGCGTGGTCGGCGCCGCCCACTGGTTCGTGATGGTCGGCTTCATCGTGCTGTCGCTGCTGGTGCTGGAGGCCTACTTCGAGGTGGTCTCGACCGGCGGCGGGCTGCCGATCATCGGGCACTGGACGATCTTCGGTCTGGTCACCGAGTGGATCGGCATCCTCGGCCTGGTCGGCATCCTGGTGCTGATGGCGATCCGGCTGCGCAACCGGCCCGGCCGCGCGGAGAACCGCTCCCGGTTCACCGGCTCGACCATGTGGCAGGGCTACTTCGTCGAGTGGGTCGTCCTGCTGGTCCTGATCTTCGGTTTCGTGATCCGGGGCTTCAAGGTCGCCACCGACCACTTCGAGTACCCGGTCTGGGCCGCCCCGCTCAGCCACGCGGTCGGCTCGGTCCTCCCGAACTGGGAGGCGGGCGTCAGCGTCGCCGCACTCATCAAGATCGCCATCTCGATGACCTGGCTCATCGTGATCTCGCTGAACGTCACCATGGGCGTGGCCTGGCACCGCTTCCTGGCCTTCCCGAACATCTTCTTCAAGCGCGACCCGGAGAAGCCGGCCGGCTCCGGCCTGGGCCCGCTGCGCCCGATGACCAGCGAGGGCAAGCCGCTGGACTTCGAGGAGGCCGACCCGGAGAAGGACCAGTTCGGTGTCGCCCACGTCGAGCAGTTCACCTGGAAGGGCCTGCTCGACTTCAGCACCTGCACCGAGTGCGGTCGCTGCCAGTCGCAGTGCCCGGCCTGGAACACCGGAAAGCCGCTGTCGCCGAAGCTGCTGGTGCTGAGCCTGCGCGACCACGCGTACGCCAAGGCGCCGTACCTGCTGGCCGGTGGCGGCAAGGATCTGACCGGCGAGGAGAAGGCCACCCAGGCGCAGCTCGCCCACATGGACGTGCTGGCCCTGGCCGAGGCGGACCGGCCGCTGATCGGCACCGCCGAAGAGGGCGGCGTCATCGACCCGGACGTGCTCTGGTCCTGCACCACCTGCGGCGCCTGCGTCGAGCAGTGCCCGGTGGACATCGAGCACGTGGACCACATCGTCGACATGCGCCGCTACCAGGTGCTGATCGAGTCGAGCTTCCCCTCCGAGGCCGGCGTCATGCTGCGCAACCTGGAGAACAAGGGCAACCCGTGGGGCGCCCCGCAGAACACCCGCGAGGACTGGACGAAGGGCCTCGGGTTCGAGGTGCCGCGCGTCGGCGAGGTCGACGACTTCGAGTACCTGTTCTGGGTCGGCTGCGCCGGCGCGTTCGAGGACCGGGCCAAGAAGACCACCCGCGCGGTCGCCACGCTGCTCAACGAGGCCGGCGTCAAGTTCGCCATCCTCGGTGAGGGCGAGACCTGCTCCGGTGACCCGGCGCGCCGCATCGGCAACGAGTTCGTCTTCCAGATGCTGGCCCAGCAGAACGTCGAGACGCTGAACGAGGCGTTCGAGGGCCGCGAGAAGAGCAAGCGCAAGATCGTCGCCACCTGCCCGCACTGCTTCAACACCCTGGGCAACGAGTACGGCCAGCTCGGCGGCGAGTTCGAGGTGGTGCACCACACCCAGCTGCTGGCCCACCTGGTCAGCGCCGGCAAGCTCACCCCGGTGCAGCCGGTCGACGGTGGCGTGACCTACCACGACCCGTGCTACCTGGGCCGCCACAACCGGATCTTCGCCGCGCCGCGTGAGGTGCTCGGCAGTGCCATCGGAGATGGCCGCGGTGGCGCAGCCTCCGATTCCGGTGCGGGCCGCGACAGCGGCCTCGTCGAGATGCCGCGTAACAGCGAGCGCTCCTTCTGCTGCGGCGCCGGCGGCGCCCGGATGTGGATGGAGGAGAAGATCGGCAAGCGGATCAACGTGGACCGGGTCGAGGAGGCCATGTCCACCGGGGCGAAGACCATCGCGGTCGGCTGCCCGTTCTGCTCGACGATGCTGAACGACGGCGTGAACGGCAAGGGCGCGGGCGAGGACGTCGAGGTGGTCGACGTGGCGAGCGTGCTGCTGCGCTCGGTCAAGCCGGAGGCCCCGGCCGGTGAGCCGGAGGTCGCGCCGAGCGCGAGCTGAGGCGTACACCCGGCCGGAGCAGGACCACGACGGCGGCGGCACCTTCGCGGTGCCGCCGCCGTCGCGTTCAGCTGACCGTGGTGGTCATGATGGCGGCGCTCGTCCCGGCCGTCATCGCGACCAGCAGCGCCGCCTGCATCTCCCCGATCGCCTTCTTGGCGGCGGCCGACGCCCAGTCACCGGCGGCGATCTCGTCGATCCGCGCCTTGACCCGCTCCTTCGGCAGCTCGCGGAAGATCTTGCGGTCCAGGCCGACCGCGCGGGTCAGCGTGAGCAGCGCGGCGGTCCGGGCGTCGACCGGGCCGTCGCCGGTGAGCGCGGCCGCCATCCGCTCCCGGGCCGCGGTCTCCACCGCCGGCTCCGCTCCGGTCGGCGAGGGATAGCGGGTACGCGGGAAGACCAGCAGCACCCGGTCGGACTCCCGGCGCAGCACCCCGGCGTCGACGAGCCCGCCGAGCACCCGGTCCGGCAGTCCCTTGGCGAGCTTGCCGATCCAGTCCTTCGGCTTGCGGGGGCGGCCCGATCCGACAGTCGCCAGCGCCTCGTCCAGCAGCGGCACGCCGGTCGGGGCGGGGTCGGTCACCACGACCCGCTTGTCCGCCACCTCCACCCGGCCGGCCAGGGCCAGTTCCAGCAGCACCGCCCCGGCGAGGCCGTAGTCGAGGTGCGGCCGGCCGAGCCGGTCGGCGCCGTCGTCGTCGTACGCGAGCAGGACCAGTTCGTCGGTGAGCAGCAGACCGTCCATGCGCACCACGCTACGGGGGGTCCGCCATCCGCGCGCGCGTGCCACAATCACGCGCATCGACGGCCTTCTGCTTCTGACGCTGTTGCCCCTGGTCGGTTTCGTGCTGCTGACCGTCGGCAACGCGTTCTTCGTCGCGGCCGAGTTCGCCCTGGTCACCGTGGACCGGGCAGAGATCGACAGGCGGGCCGACGAGGGGGACGGCCGGGCCGCCGCGGTACGCCGCGCGCTGCGCGAACTGTCCTTCCAGCTCTCCGGCGCGCAGCTCGGCATCACGCTCACCGCGTTGCTCACCGGCTACCTGGCCGAGCCCGCCCTGGCCCGGATCTTCACGCCGCTGCTGCACCCGCTCGGCGGCGCGGAACGCTTCTCGGGCCTGCTCGCGCTGGCCCTGGCCACGCTCATCTCGATGCTGTTCGGCGAGCTGGTACCGAAGAACCTCGCGCTGGCCCGCCCGATGCCGGCGGCGCTCGCCATCGCAGCGCCGATGCGGGCCTTCTCCCGCACCTTCGGCTGGCTGATCCGGCTGCTGAACGAGTCCGCGAACCGGCTGGTGCGCCGCCTCGGCGTGGAGCCGCAGGAGGAGCTGGCGAGCGCCCGATCCCCGGAGGAGCTGGGCCTGCTCGCCGCGATCTCGGCCCGGGCCGGCGCGCTGCCGCCGGACACCGCGATGCTGCTGCGCCGCACCATCCGCTTCGGCGACAAGCGGGCCGCCGAGGCGATGACGCCCCGGGTGGACGTGACCGCGTTGCGCGCCACCACGACGATCGCGGAGTTGCTGGAGGCGTCCCGGCGGACCGGGCGGACCCGGTTCCCGGTCTACGAGGAGACGCTCGACCTGGTCACCGGCGTCGCCGGGGTGCCCGACGCGCTGGGTGTGCCGCTGGCCCGCCGGGCCGCCACCACGGTCGCCGCTGTCGCCCGGGAACCGGTGTACGTCCCGGAGAGCCTGAACCTGAACGGGGTGCTGGCCGCGCTCAAGGCCGCCGGGGCCGACCTGGCGATCGTGGTGGACGAGTACGGCGGCACCGACGGCGTGGTGACTGTGGAGGATCTCGTCGAGGAGCTGGTCGGGGAGATCGCCGACGAGTTCGACCCGGACGCGGTGGACGGCTTCGGGCCGGTGGAGCTGACCGTGCCCGGCGGCGAGCGGACCGTCCTGACCGACGGCGTGCTGCGCGCCGACGAGCTGGTCGAGCAGACCGGGTTCCGGCTGCCCGACGGGCCGTACGAGACGCTCGGCGGGTTCCTCATGGCGCGACTCGGCCACATCCCGGTGCCGGGCGAGACGGTCGACGAGGCCGGGTACGAGTTCACCGTGGTGGAGGTCGACCGGCACCGGATCGAGCAGGTGCGGGTGGTGCGCCCCGAGGAGCCCGACGACGGTGCCTGAACTACTCGTGGCAGTGGTGTTGCTACTCGGCAACGCGTTCTTCGTGGGCAGCGAGTTCGCGCTGATCGCCTCCCGTCGTACGGTGATCGAACCGCTGGCGGCGACGTCGAAGCGGGCCCGGCTGGCGCTGGCGGCGATGAACCAGATCCCGCTGATGATCGCCGGGGCGCAGCTCGGCATCACGGTCTGCTCGCTCGGCCTCGGCGCGATCGCCGAGCCGGCGCTCGCGCACCTGCTGGAGACACCGTTCGCCGCGCTGGGGCTGCCCGCCTCGGCGGTGCACCCGGTGGCGTTCGTCATCGCGCTCGCGGTGGTGGTGTTCCTGCACACGGTGGTCGGCGAGATGGTGCCGAAGAACATCACGCTGGCCGGCCCGGAACCGTCGGCGCTCTGGCTCGGCCCGGCCATGCTGGCGTTCTGCCTGGCCACCAAGCCGCTGCTGCTGGCGATGAAGTGGGCGTCCCGGCAGGTGCTGCGGTGGTGGCGGGTGGAGGCGACCGACGCGGTGAAGACCGTGTTCACGGCCGAGGAACTGGCCGGGCTGGTCTCCCAGGCCCGCACCGAGGGGTTGCTGGACGCCGAGGAGCACGCCCGGATCACCGGCGCGCTGGCCCTGCACAGCCGTACCGCTGCGGACGCACTGCAACCCTGGTCCACGGTGACCACGGTGGCCGAGGACGTCTCACCGGCGTCGCTGGAGGTGCTGGCGACCCGTACCGGCCGGTCCCGCTTCCCGGTGGTGCAGCGGGCCACCCGCCGGGTGCTCGGTTTCGTGCACGTCAAGGACGTGCTCGGGTACGCCGGGGCGAGCCGCCGGGCGCCGGTGCCGGCCGCGGTCTACCGGCCACTGGCGGTGGTGCCGCCGGACCGTACGCTCGCCGATCTGCTGCTCGCGATGCGCCGCGAACGCCGCCACATGGTGCTGGTCAGCGACGGACGCCGGCCGATGGGTGTGGTGACGCTCGACGACGTATTGACAGCCATCGTCGGAAGATGAATCGAATACCCTTGGTGTGCAACCGATTGCGGATACGTGATTGAACAAACGGTCGCCTTGATTCCATCGGTTGGCTTCCCTAATGTGGGGCACCGACCGCTGTGGGTCGTCTGCCTCGATACTTCCCTCTCGCGAGGCGCCCGGCGGTCGGTTGCAAAGGAGTCCGTGCCGGTGGCAACCACGCCCCCTCAACGTCACGCCCCGAGCGCTCCACCCGGCCGGCGGGCCGGGTTCCAACGGGTGGCACGCCGTCTGGTCACCCTGGTCGCGGCCGCCGCTGTCGGCGCCGGAATGCTGACGGCCCCGGCGCACGCGGCGCCGTCGGTGGACGAGATCGACGCCCAGATCGACAAGCAGTGGGAGCAGCTCGAACCCACCATCGAGCAGTTCAACAAGGTCCGCTCGCAGCTTCGCACCAACCAGAAGAAGTCCAAGGCGCTGAAGGACAAGATGGTGCCGCTGGAGCTGGCCTCCACGCTCGCCATGAACAAGGTCGGCGACATCGCGGCCCGGTACTACATCCAGGGCCCGTCGCAGGATCTGGGCGCGCTGCTGGTGAACACCAAGCCGGGCACGCTGGCCGAGCAGCTGGTCATGCTGGACCGGATCGCCGACGACCAGCGCCGCCAGATCGCCGGTGTGCTCAAGGTGCGCGACGAGTACAACAAGCAGAAGGAGAAGCTCGACGCGCTGATCGCGCTGGAGATCAAGCAGCAGAACGATCTCGCGGCGAAGAAGAAGCAGATCGACTCGGAGATCAAGCGGCTGACCGCCATGCTCCCGGTGACCTCGATCCGCCCGGCGGGCTGCCCCAAGATCGACGGCGTGGTGAGCAGCGCCGCGCGGACCGCGATCAAGACGGCGTGCGCCCAGGTCGGTGACCCGTACGTGTGGGGCGCCACCGGCCCGAACTCGTTCGACTGCTCCGGTCTCACCCAGTACGCGTACAAGGCGGCGGGCATCTCGCTGACCCACTTCACCGGCGCCCAGTGGAACGAGGGCCGCAGGGTCTCCCGCTCCGAGGCCCGCCCCGGTGACCTGGTGTTCTTCGGCTCCGACCTGCATCACGTCGGGCTCTACCTCGGCAACGGGGTGATGGTGCACGCGCCGCGTACCGGTAAACCGGTCCAGGTGTCGAGCATCAACACCCAGCCGCTCGCCGGCTTCGTCCGGGTCAGCTGACCCGCACCCCCTGGCAGCGAGAAGGCCCCCGGTCCGTCACGGACCGGGGGCCTTCTCGTGTGCGGTGCCGGGTCAGCGCGGCGCGCCGACCGGGGACGGCAGGACCAGCACGTCGTCCAGGTTCACGAACATGATCCGGTGACCGAACTGGACCTGCACGTAGCGGTTCTCGCCGCGGACCACGGTCCGGTCACCCGGGGCCGAACCGTCGAACGAGACCGCCCGGTAGTACTCGCCGGGCAGCACCCCGCCGACCGCGTACCGCTGGCCGGCGGCGAACGTGTACTGCAGCGGCGAGATGGCCTGGTACGGGATGGTGTCCGGGTAGGCGGCCTGCTCCGGGTAGGCCCGCCCGTACACCGGGATGGTGGCCTTGCCGGGCCGCGGGGTCACCACGAAGCCGGTGGCCCACTTGGCGGTCGGCGCGGAGGCCGGGTTGAGGAACCACGCCTTCTGGCCGAGGTACCAGATCGCCGTCCAGTCACCCTGCCGGCCGGCGAGCGCGTACGTCTGGCCGGCGGAGGCGCGGGCGCCGTGGTCGGAGACGTACATCGTGTCCGGCGTACCGTCCGGGCGCAGCCCGAGGTCGTTGACGAGCGGGGCGTCCGGGCTCGGCGCGGTCCGCAGGATCACCGACGAGGAGCCGCGCGACGGGCACGGCTGCGCCGGCGGGGTGGGCGTCGGGACGCCGGGCGGCTGCTGGTTGCAGCCGAAGAACGCCGGCCGGTTGGTGGCGAAGTCCGGGTCGATGGTGACCAGGCCGGTACGGGGCGTGCCGGTGCTGCGGAACGGCGCCTTCATCAGGTCGAAGTAGTGCGACCAGTCCCAGTACGGACCCGGATCCCAGTGCATGCCGCGCACCGCGCCGGCGTTGATGCCGGGCACGTTGTCGTGGCCGATGATGTGCTGCCGGTCCATCGGGATGCCGAATTTCAGCGCCAGGTGGCGGACCAGCTTGGCGGAGGTCCGGTACATCGCCTCGGTGTACCAGGTGCCCTGACCGGCGAAGCCCTCGTGCTCCAGGCCGATGGACTTCGCGTTGACGTACCAGTTGCCGGCGTGCCAGCCCACGTCCTTGGTCTTGACGTGCTGGGCGATGTAGCCGTCCACCGAGCGCAGCGTGTAGTGCCAGCCCAGGTAGTCGGCCCGCTTCACCAGGTCGACGCTCGGGCCGAAGTAGCCCTCGGTGTCGTGGATGACGATGTACTCGATCTTCTGCTGCTTCGGCCGGTCGCCCAGGTCGTGGTTGCCGTAGTCGCCCGGGTCGTCGCTGAGCTGCTCGTACGGCGCGGGGATCCACTCGCAGGCCAGCCGCACCGGGCACTCCAGCCCGTCCGGCCGCTCGGCGTGGCGCAGGCCGAGGCGGGCCAGGCGGGAACGGTCCGGCTTCGCGGCGGTGGCGGCGAGCGTGACCCGCTGGCCGTCGTCGGTGGTCCGGCTGGCGCCCTGGCCGAGCTGGTCGTACACCTCGTCGGCGAAGGCCGCCGCCGCGTCGGAGGTGTCCGCGCCGGAGTACCGGGCCACCGCGGCGTACCAGGCCGCCGGGTCGGTGCCGGCGCCGACCGGCCCGCCCAGAGCCTTCTGGTACGACGCCAGCAGCGCCGCGCCACCGCGGATGTTCGCGGCCGGGTCGGTCCGCAGCGTCCGCGCGTCGAGCCCGGTCAGCGCGGCGGCCGCGTCGAGCGTCTGGAGCGAGGCGGGCGGCAGCGGGGTCTCCCGCTTCGGTGCGGCGGCCGTGGCCGGATCGAGCTTGAGCGGGCGGGCGTCGTCGCCGCGCGGATCCTCGTCCTCGTCGACGTGGGCGCTGCCCGGCGTGGCGAGGATGTGCGCGGCGTCGGTCAGGTGCATCGGGCCGTAGCCGCCGCTGGTGCTGGGTTGCCCGGTGTGGGTGTCCCAGCGGGACTCCGTACACCCGCGAGGGTCAATACCTTTCCAGCGGGTAATCAGGCCTGAAAGAAAATTTCACCTCCGCCCGGGTGCGGGCCCGCATCGCGTACGGAGTGTCACGCCGCTGGAAGTTGCGGATTGATAACGGTGGTCCCTACTCTGGTCAATCGTCGGCCGCACGTCTCACCGTCCAGCCCGGTCGGTGACGGTCCGACACCGCCGAGTCGCCTCCGGGCGAGCCGGGGAACCAGGTACCTGGGGTGAATCCGCAGCGATGCGGTAGGGCGGCTCCCTTCCCGCCCGAATCCGTCAGCTAACCCGGTAGGCGGTACGGAAGAAGGAGTACGGACGCCCGGTGGCACTCCATGCCCCGCGGCCGTCGTCGAACCGGTCGGTCGACCGGTCCACGGCTGTGCCGCGTACCCGCTGGTCCCGCTTCACCACCGCTCTCGCCGCCCTGGTCGGCACCGCCGTCGTCCTGACCGGCGGCGCCACGGCGGCACACGCCGAACCCTCGGTCGCCGAGATCGAGGCCCAGATCGACCGCGACTGGAACAAGCTCGAACCGGTCATCGAACAGGTCAACGCCGTACGCGAGCAGCTCGCCGCGCGGCGCAAGCAGGCCGACGCGCTCGGCCGGCAGATCGCACCCCTCCAGGCCCGGGTGGACGCCGCGCTCGGCCAGGTCGGCGGGCTCGCCGCCGACGCCTACAAGGGCGACAACCTCTCCACCGTGAACGCGCTGCTGGGCAGCCGCTCACCCGGTGACCTGGTCAACGGCCTGGAACTGCTCGACCGCTTCGCGCACCGCCAGCACGAGCAGGTGCGCTCCGTCGCCGCGCTGCGCGACGAGCTGGCGGCGAAGAAGAAGCCGCTGGACGAGATGATCGCCGGGCTGGCGCGTACCGAGGCCCAGCTCGCGGCGAAGAAGAAGCAGATCGACGCCGAGATCGCCGAGCTGGAGAAGCTGCGGCTCAAGGTGTACGGCAAGGGTGGCGGCGGCCCGCTGCGCCCGGCGCCGTGCCCGGCCGGCTACCCCGGCGGCCCGGCCGGGGCGGCGGTCAAGTTCGCCTGCGCCCAGATCGGGAAGATCTACGTCTGGGGCGCGGCCGGGCCGGACCACTTCGACTGTTCCGGCCTCACCATGGCGGCCTGGGCCAAGGGCGGTGTCTCGCTGCCGCACAACGCACGCCAGCAGCACGGCGTGACGAAGCGGATCAGCGGGGCCGAGCTGCGCGCCGGTGACCTCGTCTTCTACTACAGCGACCTGCACCACGTGGCGATGTACGTGGGCGACGGCTGGGTGGTGCACGCCTCCCAGTCCGGCAAGCCCATCACCATGAAGCGGGTCGACGACGGCGACATCAACAGCTACGGCCGCGTGTAAGGAAGGGCCCCCTCTTAACGCCTCCGGTAGAGGAGGGGGCCCCTATTAACAACTGTGGGCGCCGTCAGCGGGTCGGCCAGGTGCGCCAGCTCTGCCAGGACCGGCTCGGCGTCGGGCCGCGCTGCCCCTGGTAACGGGAGCCGTAGACGGCCGAGCCGTACGGGTGCTCGGCCGGCGAGGAGAGCCGGAAGATGCAGAGCTGGCCGATCTTCATGCCCGGCCAGAGCGTGATCGGCAGGTTCGCCACGTTCGACAGCTCCAGCGTGACGTGGCCGGAGAAGCCCGGGTCGATGAAGCCGGCGGTCGAGTGGGTCAGCAGGCCCAGCCGCCCCAGGCTCGAGTTGTGTGTGGGAATGAACGATCGCCCGGCGAGGAACATCCCGCGTGGATCGTTCACCTCGATGCAGCGAACAGGTACGGATTCCATCGGCTGTACGGCGACGATCGATCGAAATCGGTGGAAGCGATCGAGCTTCTGCCTGGCCAGTTTCCGAGGAAGCCGGAAAACCGGAACATGCGGCGTGAACTTCACCTGGTACGCCGGGCCCTTGTCGACGCCGTTGAGCATCGCCCGCTTCTTTCGTTTGACTGGTCGAAGGCCGAGGCTGGCGGCCAGTTCGACCACTGCGTCCGTCAGATGTTCCCTGGTGCTGACGAACTCACACCGACCCCGGTCATCGACGTGACCATCGGTGTCCATCAGTCCCTGTAGCAGGGCCACGCGCTGACTTATGTCCGCGGTCAGGTACAGCTGCGGCACATGCTTGTTCCCCAGCACTCCGAGACGTCTGAGGCAGCTGGAGAGAGAGTCGTTAGGCATGAACCTACCGGTGCTGTCGTCGCGGGTATGGCCCGTTCCACCGATCCGGTAGCCGTATGGGGCGGCGGTCTTCCGCACTAGGTAGCCAGCCCGTCGGATCTCCTCAAGGATCGGCTCGTCGGCGCAGGTGAACTCGGCGTTGGCGGATGTCCCGTCGCCGAGCCACGCGCCCAGCACGTACGGATCGATGGGCAGCTCGCGGGTGGGATATTGAACTGGCTCGGCGAGTGCGACTTGGTGGTTGACCTCGCCGTCGCCGTAGTGAAGGTCCGAGGCGATCTCCACGGTCGTCCGGATCATCCCGCCGGTCATCGTTCCGCGGGCGATTCGCTTCCGCTCCACCCGCGTGGTCGTCATCCAACGGTGATCGGCGTCGGCGACGATCGACTCTCCGTCGGAGAATGTGACGCGAAAGCATGGGCGGCCAGACATGACCTCAGTGGCAGCACGAACCAGTACCGGGCGGCCGCGATCATCGAAGACGTGGTCACCGACCTTGAGATCGCCCATGACGGTCCAGCCGGAGGGTGTCGGCACCGGCGTGTCGAGCGCGAGCGCCTTTCCCTCCAAGCGTCCAGCAAGTTGGTTGCCCAACGTGATGACTTCTAGTGTGGAGGCGAGGACGAACTCACCCGGATGCAGCACGAACGGGTGCCCGTCGGCCACGTCGATCGCCGACGTCAGGTCGTCCTGCTGGATCGACGGGTCGATGTGCGTGTAGAGGTGGTTGTTGAAGACCCGGAACAGCCGGTCCAGGCGTACGTCGATGCTCGACGGCTGCACCAGCGTGGGCTCGAAGGGCTCCAGCGCGAGCGTGCCGGCCTTGATCTCGGAGACCAGGTCGCGGTCGGAGAGCAGCATCGGAACACCATAGCGACCGGTACGGGTGACCTGCGTGTCGCACTACATCTTCGTACACGTGTTCGATAGAGTGTCCACATGGCTTCCTGGTCCGAATTCGCCGCCGACGAGCCCCGCCTCGCCGACGAGATCCGCCTCCTGATGCAGCAGTACGGGCCGGGCTTCGGCTACCTCGCCACGGTCCGCGCCGACGGTGGCCCCCGGGTGCATCCCGTGTCCCCGGTGATCACCGACGACGGTCTCTGGTGCTTCGTCATCGACTCGCCGAAGCGCCGCGACCTCGAACGCGACGGCCGCTACGCGCTGCACTCGTTCCCACCGGAGGAGAGCGACGACGAGGCGTACGTCGCGGGCCGCGCCCGGCCGGTGACCGACCCGGCCACTGTGGCCCGGCTGGCCCGGATCGCCCGCGCGTCGCCGCAGGGCGACTGGCGGCTGTTCGAGTTCACCGTCGAGGCGGCGATGCTGACCCGGCGCGACCCGGTGGCCCAGCCCGGCGCCGCCCCGCCGCAGGTGCGGGTCTGGCTCGACCCGCGCGGGGCCGAGCCGGCCCGGCGGGAGCCGGTGGCCGCGGAGGGCCGGCGCGGCCGGCACGGCTTCGACACCCGCCGCCCGGCCGCCTGACCCGGCCCGAGGCGAAACGGTGCCGGCCCCGTCCGAGGACAGGGCCGGCACCGGTACGCGGTACGACGGTCAGGCCGCGCGGTAGGCGTTCCACGCGCTGAGCATGCGGCTCGCCTGGCCGGCGGTGAACTGGTACATGCAGGAGTCGTACGTGTAGTCCATGAAGTTGGTGATCGGGTCCTTGCCGGCGGTCGAGCAGGTGTCGCGGCCGGTCGGGCACTGGTAGGCCGGGGACGCCTCGGCCGGGGTGTCGGAGACGCTGTCGCCCGAGCCGGAGCAGCCGCCCTGGAAGGTGTGGTAGAGGTTCAGCCAGTGGCCGACCTCGTGGGTGCCGGTGTCACCCTGGTTGTAGTTGGTCGCGGTGCCGCCGGGCAGCGACTCGTTCAGCACCACCACGCCGTCCATCTTGTCCAGCGTCCGCTTCGGGAAGGTGGCCCAGCCCAGCAGGCTGTCGCTCAGCTCGCCGAGGTAGATGTTCAGCGTGTTCTTGCCGCCCTCACGCAGCGAGGTCTTCATCGAACGCTCGGCGGAGGAGCCCTGCACGATCGGGTACCACGACGGGTTGGTCACCCGGTTGATCTTCGTGAGCTGGAACCCGAAGGCGGTGGCGGCGCCGCCGGTCGAGCCCGCGTACGACTGGTTCAGCACGGTGATCTGCTGGTTGATCATCGAGTCCGTGATGTTGCCGCCGGCCCGGGTGCTGTTCTCCTGGATGACGTGCACGACGACCGGGATCGTCACGGTGGCCAGCGGGGCGACGGCGCCGGTCCGGAAGCCGGCCCGCTCGCGCTGCGCGGCGGCGAGGTCCGCCTCCCGTTCGCGGACCTGCGCGGCGGTCAGGTGGTTCGGGTCGAGCTTGGCGTTGCCACCCTTGGCGACGCGAGCGTTCGCGTGCTCGTCGGCGTGCTCGTCGGCGTGGGCGTCGGCCGGCTCGGCGCACACCTCGGCCGGGGCGGCCGAGAAGGCCGAAGCAGCGGGGACGACGCCGACGGCGGCGGTGCTGAGCAGCAGCGCGAGGGTCGACGTCGCGACACCGGCGGTACGCCGGGTCAGCAGGTTGGGACGGAGTCCCATGGGCCCACCTCTTTCTGACGGCGTGGCAGGGGGTGTGTCACGCCGGTTCGGAAACGTGGGGCAGACGTTACATCCCATCGACGCATTTGAGAACGGCCATATGTTGCCGACGTGCAACATCGCGCGTGGGGGTACCTGGGTGCACGGGCGTGGTGACCTCAGGTAGAGTGATGCCGCCTGCGGGTGTAGTTCAATGGCAGAACATCAGCTTCCCAAGCTGACAGTGCGGGTTCGATTCCCGTCACCCGCTCCACGATCGAGGCCCTGGCCAGGACGACAGTCCAGCCAGGGCCTTCGATATTTCCAGGTCAAGGATCATGCCGCGTGCCATTGGCGTGCCATTAGCCCCGAGCGTCCGCGGCATCGTCCGAGCCCTCGCCCTTGTCGATGGCAGCGTTGTTTGCCGACCTCTCCAGGCGTTGACAGCAGCGACCTTGGACAAAGGGGGATGCGGAGGGGCGGCAACAGCTTCCGCGCCAGGTGTTGAGAACCGACGCGTACCGTCTTGGACGGCTGCGCCGAGGCTACGGATCTCAGGAGCCCAGGCATCAAGCCCTGCGGCGCATCGCCTTACGTCGTGATTCAATGCTCACAACCCGATCGGGGCTTTCCTGAGTCGGCCCGACTTGGCTTTCGGCAGCACGAGTTAGCTGAGGGGTGGGGGCGATTGCCCTCAAGACGGTCGGGTGAATTGCGAGCTTTTCCGACCCTTGAACGTACGGGCGCGGTCCAAAACGGCGGGACAGCAACGTCCACAACAACTTCGGTGATTCGTGTCCTACAGAAACCGGCTCACGCTTCCTCCAGCCCTTTGCCGATAGCTGCACGAACAGTGAGTTTTTGCGAGTGTCGCCAATCGCCCCGACCGTATGACCTCGCATGATCAAAGCCTGGATGGAAACACCCCAAGTCGCCTTGAGTCTTGCGTAGTCCGAAAGCGAAAGTGCATCCGACATGCTGGCCTGGGCGCGGTCGAGAGGCATTAGCAAGGCCGTGGCGAAGAGGTTAGCTTCCTCTTCTGCTTGGTTATGGGTAGTGCGGGGTCGGAAGGTGTGGAGCACCAGATGTCCGAGCTCATGCCCCAGTGTGAAGCGGTCCCGGTCACCTTGGTGTCCGGGGAAATAGCCGATCAAGGCTGTAGCGCCGAGGCCGCCCCAGTGTGAGACACCGAAGTGCCCGACCGCGGCTTGCTCTTCTCCGCCGACGTCCGGAAGGACCATCGGTGCCACTGCAATGCCGGCACGTTCAAGCGCACGAGTCAGATGCGGGATGGGCTTGTCAGGCGCGAGCTGGAGCGCCTCTCGTGTCTCGCTGGCCAGCTGTTCGATCTCGGCGTTGGTTAGGGGCGCCTCTCCAGACGCGAAGGGAAGTGACGGGGTGGGATAGCCCTCGGCGTCTACCAGGTCCTCGGTAACGCGGTAGCTCTCACCGTAGATGGCGTGTACCCGCCGAGTCGTCGTCTTCCTGGCTGCAGACGACTTCCTGAATCGAAGGCTGTCGAGCGGGACAGACGAGGGTCGCGCCTGGAAGAAGCTGACGGGTGTGCCGGTTGCGTCAGCGATCTGCTTCAGCTTGTCGTCTGTTGCGTCTCTGCTGGCGGTTTCCACCTCGGAGATCCAGGGCTGGCTGACGCCAGACACCTCGGCTAGCTGACTCTGGGTTAGCCCAAGGATGTCGCGCAGGGTTTTTAGCCGCTCACCCGGCGCTGCCGCCAGCATCCTCGATCCCGCCTTCCAGTTCATCCTCGTTCGGGATGTTTAGCTCCATGCCTTCGTCCGAAGGCTCGAACTCTAGTGCAGCAAGATCCTCTGCCGTCTCCGGCAGGATGAAGTCGATGTCCGTCTTGGCGTGATCCCCCCACTTCCAGTTTCCAATGGGCCTGACTACCCGGAAGGTAGGAACGCTGGTTTTCGGGTCGATTCGCCACACGAACAACAGCCGGTCATCTGGTGGGCCGAAGAGCCGCTGCTGCAACAGCGTGAAGAGTGGAGGGTTGCGGTAGTAGGCCTGACGTGCGGCGTTGCTACCGGCGGGAGGGACGTCCGAGTCGCGGACCGTATGAAGAAGCCGCACCCGGTAGTCCCCGTCGGTCAGCCAGAGCTCGCCGTTGCGCGCGTGGTTCCCGGCCAGCCTCCAAGGGTCGATGTCCAGCCCGCTCAGTCGGAGATGAGCGAATGCACGGACGCTGTGCGTCGCGTACCACCCGTACTGCGGCACCTCGTCAAACTCAGGCAGCGCGGCCCGGCGCCGCTGGTCGGCCCACGTGAAGACGTCATGCAGGGGTTCGCAGAGCGGCGTGAGAGCTGCGCGGATCCGCTCGACGTCCTCGTTAATCATGTCGGCGATATTATCAGCAAGATTCTTAACGCGGAAGTAGCGACTCGCGTCGACGTGTCTGGCAGCGGCGCGAGGCAAGGAGAGCCGGCGACGCCCGCCTGCGGCAGATAGGACCGGCATGCCATTACCGTGCCATTGGGCCAGGACAGCAGGGTCCAACCCAGGCCGCGCGAGACCGTGCGGTGGCCTGGGTTTCGCGGTGGAAGTTGTCGCGCCGGACGAGCTCAGGCGTGCTGTGGAAGGTTCCGATACCTCGACCTTGGCGAGGTCGCGAACCTCCTCGCGGAACTTACGGAAGTTCCGGTTACGACGTCCGGAAGGAAGAGATCCTGGACGGGCTGCTCGTCGGCGCGCTGATCCATGACGCTTTTCGGCGGAAGGTCACCGAGGCTCCATCCGACTTCGGGTTCGATGCCTCAGTTCCTCACTGTCCTGCTCCGGTTCAACGTCAGCCCAGGTAGTAAGCGGCTCTCCACCGGGTTTGCTCGGCTACGGAGAAGTCGTCGAAGTCGCCGGCGGCCTCGCAGTCGAGTAGGTAGCGGAGTGCCTCTGTCGCATCGTCGGAGCCGTTGGCCTCCAGGTACGCCTTGGTGGCGTCCAGTCCTGCTCCGCAGAGCAGTTGGACGTCGATCGAGCCAGTGGGCATCCCAGCTCGATTCCTTGGCCTGCCAGATGACGAGCACGTCGCTGAGCTGGCCGGCGATGTAAGGCAGGTCGGCGCCGGTCGGTCGCAGACCGAAGCGGCGAATGCTTTCGTCATCGTTCACGGTTCTCCCTTGCTCGACCTGGCGCCGTCCGCTGGCGCCGTCCGCTGGCGCCGTCGGACGCCAGGCGTGAAACCGCCGCCTATGGTTCTGCGCATGAGTGAGAATGCGTTCGTCTTCCCGGCCGCGGCCAGGGCGAATGCGTTGCGGCTCCTGGGTTCCCTCGGTGAGACCCAGCCCGATCAGTGGGTCGCGCCGGGCCCGGTCTTCCTCTGGCTGGTGGAGGAACACCGTGACCTGTACGTCGACTGGGAGCCCGACATGGTGGCGGAGCTGGAGCGCGCTGTCGGCAAGCGGCCGGCGTGGGCGGTCCAGGTGAACTACCGGTTGTCGCGGCGGCAGGAGGCGGTGGCAGCGATCCGGACGCTGCTCGGACGCGGTGGTGTCGCAGTGGACGACTTCGTCGATCACGTCTGGACAGTCCAGGAAGTCGAGACCGATTCCGTCGTCCGTGGTGGCAGATTCGGCGAGCCGCCGGTTCGCGGCTGACGTGCGGACGAGGTAGGGCGACTGTCGCTGGCGAGCACAGCGGTGAGCACCGGAAGAAGCGGCTCATGGGCGAGGCGCAGGCCGGCGAGGTCGGACGCCTCGAACCATGCCACGGCGTCGTGCTCGTCCGGCGCGGCGTTGACGGGTGTTCCGGTCCAGCTGTCGATGAACCAGATCTGCATGTCCATCGCCTCCCCCTCCTCGACATGACCTCCCGGCAGATCCCACACATCGGGGTAGTGACGGCGTCCGGCGCTTCGATGGCACAGCAACACGCGGTCGCCGTCGCGAAGAACGGCCGTCACGATCCGGACCCGACCCGGGCCGTCAGCGGAGATGGTCATCGGCACATTTTGACCCATGTGGATGTCCTGCGAGCCGGGCGCGAGGCCGTCGCTCGACGCCGGTCGTCGGTACGATCGCGCGATCTCTATCTGTTGATCATCCTGGAGGAACCATGCAACTGCGCCTGAAGTACGCGCCCGTCCCGGAGAACGCAGCCCGGTTCGCGGGCGACATCGTGGTGTCGGCAGCCCAGGTCAGCGGTGTGCACCTGGACTACACGCCGGACAGCCTGACCTCCGTGGACGCCATCCTCGACGGCTTTCGGGCCGAGGGCCTCACCGCTGGACAGATGGCAGAGACTCTCTTCGGCTTCGGTTGCTATGTCGGCGAGGTGCTGACCCGGCATGCCGGTGGACGGTGGCGCACTACGGCGGCAGACGAACTGGCCGTCGTCGGATGGCCCATGGTGGTCGAGCTCGGCGGGCAGGGCTGGTGCAATCCGATCGCGAAGGCCTTCAAGCGACTGGAGAACGGTCCGGAGGACAGCCTCCGGTACTTCTATGCCGTGTTCGCACCGGACGGAGCCCGCTAGGGAGGGCACCGTAGCGCTGATCTCGCCCCCACCGTCGGCCGATCGACTGACACAATGCGGCGTGCGCTCGCGTCTACGGTTGATCAGGGTGACGACGACTGCGGTCCAGGTACGGGAGGCGGCCACCGTCGACCTGCCCACGAGCGCGGAGGCGGCCTTCGGCTTCATGGAGGATCCGGCCTCATTGGTGGTGCTGGACGACTCGATTGAGCTCGGCGTCACCCTGCCCGGCCCGAAGGGAGTCGGAGAGATCCAGGCGTTCGTGGATCGGACCCCCAGCGGTCGAACGGGCATGATGCACGAGGTGGTCGAGGTGGAACCGGGGCGCCGCGCCGTCACCCGCAACCTGACGGTCGGCTGCCCCAGCGGCGGCGTGCTCACCGTTGTGCCGCTCGGGCCCGACTCGTGCCGTCTCACCCAGGAGTTCTGGGCAGAGCTCCCGGCAGGCACACTGGTGGGCACCGATGCGGAGGTGCGCCACGAGTACCGGACGTTGCTCGCCGACCTGATGCGGCGGCTCGCCGCCTGGGCCGCTCACGCGCCCGGGGACGCCACCTAGGCCAAGGCGGATCTCCGGAGCCGGTTGAGATGACACGTACCATCGTGATGTGCGACCTACCGAGCCGGTGCGCTTCGGTTCGCCTGCCTGGGATATCACGGTCCCCGCACGACCGGGCCGGTTGGCGGGGGTCACCATGGCGGGGTTCAGCGACCGGGCTGACGCCTCGGTCGAGGTCGAGGTCGTGCCGCACCCCGCAATCATGATGATCTTCGACCTCGGCGATCAGCCGCTCGTCGTCGACGACGGTCGTGGACGGCAACAGCGAGGCTGCGTCACCGCCGGACTCGCGCCGCCCCCTGGTGCGCGAGCACGCGGCCAGGCCGGAAGCTTCGCGTGCCTTCAGGTGCGGCTGTCGCCCGTGATCGCGCACGCGGTCCTGGGCGCCACGTCGGAGCTGAGCGGGGCCGTGACAACCCTCGACGACCTCTGGGGGCGGGACGCCGCGCGAATCCGGGAGCGGCTGCGCGCCGCCCGATCCTGGGACGACCGCTTCGCGATTGCCGAGGTGGCGCTGGCCCGGCGTCAGGACGCGGGCCGCGCGGTCGACGCGGAGGTCGCCTTCTGCTGGAGGCGGATGGTGGCCGGCGGGGGACAGGTGCGGGTCGAGCGGTTGGCGGCCGAGGTCGGATGGAGCCGCAAACGGCTGTGGGCCCGGTTCCGGTCCCAGATCGGACTCACTCCCAAGCGCGCCGCCCAGCTCATCCGGTTCGATCGTGCGGCCCATCGCCTCGCCGCGGGTCACAGCGCCGCAGCGGCGGCGGCGGACAGCGGTTACGCCGACCAGTCCCACCTCCACCGAGACGTCATGACCTTCACCGGAGCGACACCCGCGACCGTGGCACGCGCACCGTTCCTCGCCGTCGACGATGTCGCTTGGCCCGTCCGGCCCTGACGCCCGAACCGTCTGAGGTCCGTCCGGACATTCGTTCAATCCACCGGCATGCCCCGGCTGTGACAGTGAGTCCACAGCGTCTGCACCCCGGAGGACTCCATGAGAGGCAAGGCCCCACTTGGCACCCGGATCCTGAGGGACACCCTGGACTGGGAAGCTCTGACCGACGAGCAGGTGATCGCCGCGCGCGAGAAGGCCAACCGCGCGGCGTCGTCTCCTGTCGCACGGATCATCACCGGGTTCCCTGACCGCCGCGCACGCATCGAGGAAACCTCCATCGATCTTCCAGGTCGCCGTCTGACGCTGCGGGTACACCGCCCGAAGGCCACCGGACCGGGCCTGCCGTTGGTCGTCTCGTTCCACGGCGGAGGTTTCTTCGCGGGTACCGCTGCTCAGAACGACTGGCTCAACAGCCACCTCGCGGCCCGGTGCCCGGCGGTGGTCGTCTCGGTGGAGTACCGCCTCGCCCCGGAGCACCCGCTGCCTGAGCCGATCGACGACGGCTACGACACGGTGGTCCGGCTCGTCGACGACGCCGCGCACTGGGGCATCGACCCCGCGGCCGTCGCAGTCATGGGCGAGAGCGCCGGTGGCACGATCGCCGGACTCATCGCCTTGCGTGCCCGCAAGGACGGCCCACCGCTGCGTGCACAGGTGCTGCTCTACCCGGGCACGGACTGGACGGAGAGCATGACCGAGTACCCCTCGATCACGGAGAACGCCGACAACCCCACCCTGCCGGTGTCCCGGCTACGCGCGGCCCGCAAGCTGGGCGTGCCACCCGCCCTCGACCCGCGCAGTGTGTCACCCGTCAAGTTCGACAGCCTCGCCGGACTGCCACCGACACTGGTCATCACAGCCGCCCTGGATCCGTTGGCCGATCAGGGAAGCCGCTACGTCGAACGACTGCGCGAGGACGGCACCGACGCTTGCCTGACCTGCTACCCGAGGGCCACCCATACCTTCCTGAGCACTCCTGGTCTGGTGCCGGCCGCCCGGCCGGCGCGCCGCGAGACAGTCGCCTTCCTGCGCAGTCACCTTCACCCGGTGCCGCGAAGCTGAGACGGTAGGGCGCACACGAAGGCCCTGGTCAGGAACCAGGGCCTTCGACGTCACTCAGGCCACGGGCGCCCGGCGCGCCGTCGCGAGAGCTATTTGTCCCACCGATCGGCGTAGGGCAGGCCAAGCAGGCGAATGTCATCGAGCAGTTCGATCGACGCGTTGTGCTCTCGCAGTGCGGCCGGCGCGTGTCGTATCACCCACAGTGACAGCGCGGCGCCCCACGTGTCCTCGTTGTGCCAGCTCGACCAGGGGAGCCCGTCGCCCAGCAGGTCGTCCATCCACTCATCCACGGCCGTGACCAGCCGTCGTCGGGCCACCGCGTCGGCCAGCGACCCCGTCCAGACAGCCAGCCACGGGGTGAGCTTGCCGGTGGTCTCGGCGATGAGTTCCAGGGCCTCGTGGGCGGGCACCTTCGCATCGGGCTCGACCAGGACATGCAGCCACCAGGCGTCCAGGAACTCCCGCAGAGCGTCCCGCTGCCCTTTGGGCCACTCCTGCCAGCGGGCGGTGGTGAACAAGTACCCGAGGCTCTCCATCCCGGCCATGGGCATCACTCGGCCGGCCACGAGGCTCCTGGTCAGTTGGGGCAGGATCCGGCGTAGCAGCGGGCCGGGATAGCGCCAGTCCGTGGTCCGGTACGTGCGACGGAGCAGGTCCTCGTCGAGCGGCACGTCCGGCGTCTTCAGCAGTGCCAGTTCCTCCGCGCTGCCCCAGTGGCACTCGCAGTTGGACTCCTGCCGGTGCGCCGTCATGCCCTGGAACGTGGCGGCCACACCCGCCAGCGCCTCGTTTAGGAAGCCGTCTATCTCAGTCCGATCGGGGATCATGGCGAATCCGCCTTCGAGGACTCCGGAAGGCGTACGCCCGCCGAAGAGGATGATCTTACGGGCAGTCTCGGGTCGTTGGTTCCTCGGAGCCGGCGATGAGTTGCGGGTCGTTGACGGGTCTGACGGGGCGACGGAGCAGTGACCGGAGGAGCAGACCCATGGGCAAGCTGATCGTGACGAGTTCCTGACCCTCGACGGCGTGGCGCAGGCGCCCGGTGAGCCCGACGAGGACCGCGAGGGCGGCTTCAGCCACGGCGGCTGGCAGATGCCGCTGCTCGACGACAAGTCCGGCGCGGTGATGTTCCAGCAGGCGAGCGGCATGGACGCGCTACTGCTGGGCCGCAAGACGTACGACATCTTCGCCGGCTACTGGCCCAAGGCGCCCGCGGACATCCCCTTCACCGGGCTGCTCAACGGCGTGCCCAAGTACGTGGCCAGCCGCACGCTCGCCGATCCGCTGGCCTGGGAGAACTCGTCGCTGGTAAAGGGTGACCTCGCCGAGCGCGTCACCGAGATGAAGGCCCGCCACGACGAGGTGCACGTGATTGGCAGCCTGGGCCTGGTGCAGTCGCTGCTGCGGCTCGGCCTCGTCGACCGGCTCAACCTGTGGTTGTACCCGGTGGTGCTCGGCACCGGCAAGCGGCTGTTCGGCGAGGGCACGGTTCCGAGCGCGCTGCGGCTCACCGAGTCGGTCACCCACGCCCACGGCACGCTGCAACTGACGTACGAGCCGGCCGGTGCGCCCGCCTACGGGGACGCGGCCGCGTAGGACGCGCGGAGGTCGAGCGTGTGCCGAAGGCCGGGCTCCCCGCCCAGCTTCACCTGATGATCCGGCACGAAACCGGCACGCCGGAGCACCGCCAGTGAGGCCGGGTTCGCCAGCGCCGCCGAGGCGACCAGCCGGCGCAGCCCGTACTCGGTGCGGGCCAGTTCGCAGACGCGCCGTACTCCTTCACCGGCGAGCCCGCGCCCGGCGGCGCGCTCGGCCACCCGGTAGCCCAGCTCGGCGCCGCCGTCGGCGACGTCGACCAGGTTGAACCGCCCGAGCACGGTGCCGTGGTCGCCGACCAGCACGTGGAAGTGGCAGGCGCCGCGTTCCTGCTCGTCCAGCAGGGCCGCGTGCCGGGCGGCGTACCCGGTGAAGAAGTCGTCGCCCCGGTCCGGGACGTACCGGGCGAAGTACGCCCGGTTCTCCCGCTCGAACCGCAGCACGGCGGGTGCGTGGTGGGCGGCGAGTCGTTCCAGCTCCGGCATCGGACCAGGTTAGGCGCCGGCCGGATAGCAGCGCAGTTCGATTGTGTTGCCGTCCGGGTCGCTGACGTAGACCGAGGTGCCGGTGCCGCGCGCGCCGAAGCGCGGGACCGGGCCGGTCAGCACGGTGAACACGCCGGAGTCGACCACCCGCTGCCAGTCGACCGGCTCGACCACCAGGCAGAAGTGGTCCAGGTTGGACCCGCCCGGCTCGCCCTTGACCAGGTCGATGATGGTGCCGGCGTCGACGCGTACGGACGGGAAGGGCTCCTCGCCGGCCCGCCACCTGTCGACCCGTACCGGGGCCAGGCCGAGCGTGCCGCAGTAGAAGCCGAGTGAGCGCTCGACGTCGCTCACCGAGAGCACGAGGTGGTCGAACGCGGTCACCGTCACGAGATCGTTGTGCATGCCGTCAACCCTGGTCCGGCGCGCCGCCCGGACCAAGCCCGGTCCGGACTACGATCGTTGACCCGCAGGCAACGACGGAGGTGCTCCGGTGCTGGAGCGGTACGAGATCGACACGTTCCTGACCCTGGCCGAGGAACTGCACTTCGGGCGGACCGCCGAGCGGCTGCGGGTGAGCACCGGGCGGGTCAGCCACGTGGTGCGCAAGCTGGAGCGCCGCATCGGGGCGCCGCTGTTCGAGCGCACCAGCCGGGTCGTCCGGCTCACTCCGATCGGCGCCCGCCTGGCCGAGGAGATACGCCCGCTGGTGGCCGGCATCGAGGCGGCGGTGCAGCGGGCCGTGGACGCCGGGCGCGGGCTCACCGGCGAGCTGCGGGTGGCGTACGTCGGTGAGTCGACGGCGCCGGTGCTGCTGCGCGCGGTGGCCCGGTTCACCGAGCGCCACCCGGACTGCGAGGTGCACGTGCACGAGGCGCCGCTGGCCAGCACCCGGTCGAGCCTGCGGGACGGCACCATCGACGTGCTGATCGCCTCGTACCCCTTCGACGGCATGGCGAACGGCCCGGTGCTGATGCGCGAGCGCCGGGTGCTCGCGGTGGCCGCGGGCCATCCGCTCGCGGGCGAGGAGTCGGTGTCGCTGGAGGTGCTCGGCGACCATCCGGTGGTGCAGTACCCGGCGGTGACCTCGGCCGCGTTCAAGCAGGACCGCACGCCGGACCGCACCCCGGCGGGCCGCCCGGTGCCGAAGGGCCCGGTGGGCGGCAGCTTCTCCGAGATGCTGGCGCTCGTCGCGCTGGGGCGGGGGGTGCTGCCGGTGGGCGAGCAGACCCGCCAGTTCTACGCCCGTCCGGACCTGGCCTACGTGCCGATCCACGACGCGCCGTCGATCTGTCGCGGTCCGGTGTGGCCGGCCGGGAACACCACTTCCCGGGTACGCGAGTTCGTCCGCGCGGCGACCGACGCCAACCCGCTCCCGCCGGACTGACCCCGTCGTACCCGGGTGGCAGCATCGGCGGGATGCGGGACGAGATCCGGGCACTGGTCGACGAGCTGACACCTGGTGACGAGCAGGAGGCGCGGCATCGGGAGGCGGCGCTTGTCTGGCTGGCCGGTACGGAGGACATCTTCCGGCGGGTCAAGCCGCGTACACCGTCGCCGCACCTGGTCGCGTACTTCCTGCTCCGCGACCCGGCCGACGGCGCGGTGCTGCTGGTCGACCACCGCCTCGCGGGCATGTGGCTGCCGAGCGGCGGTCACGTCGAGCCGGGCGAGCATCCGGCCGACACGGTGCGCCGCGAGTTGCGGGAGGAACTGGGCGTGACGGCGGTCTTCGCGCCCCCGTTCGGTGGGCGCCCGGCGTTCCTCACCGTCACCGAGACGGTCGGCCCGCCGGAGCAGCGGCACACCGACGTCAGCCTCTGGTACGTGCTCTCCGCCCACCGCGATCAGCAGTTCACGCCCGATCCGGTGGAGTTCGCCGGCATCCGCTGGTGGACGCCCACCGAGGTGGCCGGGGCACCGGCCGGCACGGTCGAGCCGCATCTGGGCCGGATGCTGACCAAACTGGCGGCAGCGACGCCTTGACCCGTCCCCTGCGGCAAGGCCCAGCGTGATCAGTGCCGGTCGCGGTGACCGGCACGAGGAGCGCGAGGGAGGACACGGTGCGACTGCTGACCATCGGCGCGTTCGCCCGGGCGGCCGGCCTGAGCGCCAAGGCGTTGCGCATCTACGACGACTGCGGGCTGCTGCCCCCGGCCGCGGTGGACCCGCACTCGGGTTACCGCTACTACGCGCCGGAGCAACTGGACCGGGCACGGCTGATCGCCGGGCTGCGCCGGGCCGGGATGCCGCTGGCCGAGATCCGTACCGTCTGCGGCCTGCCGCCCGCTGCCGCCGCCGAGGCGCTCGACGCCTGGTGGCGGCGGGTCAGCGCGGACACCGCGGCGCGCGGCCGGGCCGTCGCGCTCCTCGCCGACAGGCTCAGCGAGAGGGGCACCACCATGTCCGAGACCACCTTCCGGTACGCGACGCGCTGCGAGACCGGCACGGTCCGCGATTCCAACGAGGACACCGCGTACGCGAGCGCGTCGCTGCTCGCTGTGGCCGACGGCGTACACGGTCCGGCCGGGTCCACGGCCAGCGCGGCGGCGGTGGACGCGCTGCGGCCGTTGGAGCGGGCGGGCACGCCGGAGGCCGATCTGCTCGGCGCGCTGGCCGACGCGGTGACCCGGGCCGACCGGGCGGTACGCGCGCACGCCACCGACGCCGACCAGCCCGCCACCACGCTCACCGCGCTCGTACGGCGCGGCACCCGGCTCGCGCTGGTGCACGTCGGGGACAGCCGGGCGTACCTGCTGCGCTGCGGCGAGCTGTCCCGCCTCACCCAGGACCACACGTACGTCCAGACACTCGTGGACCAGGGGCGGCTCACGCCGGCCGAGGCCGGGGCGCATCCGCAGCGGGCGCTGCTGGCCCGGGCGCTCGGCGCGGGTGCCGAGGTGGAGGCGGATCTGGCACTGCGTACGGCGCTGCCCGGCGACCGCTACCTGCTCTGCTCCGACGGCCTCTCGGCAGTGGTGGACCCGGGCGCGCTGCACGCCGCGCTGGCGGAGGCGGACGCCCCGGAGACCGCCGTCGAGCGCCTGGTCGAGCTGGCGTACGCGGCCGGCGCGCCGGACAACATCGCCTGCGTGGTCGCCGATCTGGCGACGTGATCCGCCGCGACCCGGGTCGGGGTGTCCGACCCGGGTCGTACCCTGGCGGGCATGCGAATCGGCATCGTGATCCTGCCCGACCAGCGCTGGTCGAAAGCACGCCGGCGGTGGGCGCAGGCGGACGAGTGGGGCTTCGACCACGCCTGGACCTACGACCACCTGGGCTGGCGTGACCTGGTCGACGGGCCGTGGTTCGACTCGTGGACGACGCTCACCGCGGCGGCCGGCGTGACGTCCCGGGTCAAGCTCGGGACGCTCGTCGCCTCGCCGAACTTCCGGCACCCGGCGGCGTTCGCCCGGCAGGTGACAGCGCTCGACGACGTGTCCGGCGGCCGGCTGCTGCTCGGCCTGGGCGCGGGCGGCATCGGCTTCGACTCGGCGGTGCTCGGCGGTGAGACGCTGCCCCCACGGCAGCGCGTCGACCGGTTCGCCGAGTTCACCGAGCTGCTCGACGCGATCCTGCGCGAGGACGGCACGACCTGGCGCGGGGAGTGGTTCACCGCTGTGGACGCCCGCAACAACCCGGGGTGTGTGCAGCAGCCCCGGGTGCCGTTCGTGGTGGCCGCGAACGGTCCCCGCTCGATGCGGCTGGCCGCCCGGTTCGGGCAGGGCTGGGTCACCACCGGGCTCGGCGGCGACGACGTCGAGACCTGGTGGGGCACGGTGGCGGAGTTGTCCGAGCGGATGGACCGCACGCTGGAGCAGGCCGGCCGCGACCCGGCGACGCTCGACCGCTACCTCTCGCTCGACTCGGCTCCGATGTTCTCGCTGACCAGCGCCGACTTCTTCGCCGAGCAGGTGGCCCGGGCGGCCCGGCTGGGCTTCACCGACGTGGTGACGCACTGGCCCCGGGCCAGCAGCTGGTATGCGGGCGACGAGGCGGTGCTGGCGGAGGCGGCGGCGATGCTGCCGGAGCTGCGCCGGGCCGGCTAGGTGCCGACGCTGCCCTCGGTGGAGACCAGCCGGAACCGGAGGCAGACGACAGGGGTGTCGTCGGTGACCGGCGTGCCCTGCCGGGCCCAGTAGGCGCCGTGGCCCTCGCGCCACTCCTCGATCGACCGGTCGCCCTCGCCCTCGGCGCGGGCGAAGTCCCACGGCACGTCGGCGAAGCGCACCACCTCGACGCCGGTGACCTCCACCACGCCGACGAACTCGTCGTCGTCGTCGACCAGGACCAGTCGCTCGCCGACGTACTCCAGTTCCTCGTTCTCGTCGTCGTACTCGTGGACCAGCCCGGCGGTGGCGGTCTTCACGCCGGAGAGCACGAGGGTGTTGAGCCGGGTACGCAGCTCGCCGGGCGTGCCGAGGGCGAGTGCGCGCAATCCACCGATGCGGGGCCACATGCCGACGACGTTACGGGACGCTCTGCCACCTGTCGGCGGGCTCACGGCAGGTCGGCGCCGGTGAGCAGGGCGCGCAGCCTCAGCCGCTCGGCGACCTCGGGCGGACAGGTCGCGACGAGCGCGGCGGCGCCGATCAGGTCGGCCCCGGCGTCCCGGACGACCTGGCACAGCGCGTCCAGTTGCGCCCCGGTGTCGACCCAGTCGTCGACCAGCAGCACCCGGTCGCCCGGGTTCAGCCGCCGGCCGTCCACGCCGACCCGCAGCCGCCGGCCCCGGTAGTCAGGGGGTGTCTGTGCCCAGCGCGTCGGCCCGACCCGGTGCCGCTCGCCGCCGTCCTTGTACGCGGGCAGGAAACCGGCTCCGGCGGCGACCGCGACCAGCGGGCCGAGCAGCAGCCCGGTCACCTCGGGGGCGATCACGACGGTCGGGCGATCCTCGGGGAACAGGCCGGCCAGTGCCGGGCCGACCTGGGCCAGCACGCCGGGGTCGCGCCACCAGCCGGAGATGTCGCTGACCAGGTGGGTGCTGCCCGGGCCGGGGTCGATCCACCGGAACAGCTCGACCAGGCGACGAATCAGCACGGTTCCATCCTGGCGGATCGGTGGGCCGTTCGGCCGATCGGCTGTGGCGTGATCGGCTACACGTACCAGGGTAAATGCGGGCATAGCACCATGATCACGTTGACTTCGGAAGTGCTTCTCTCGTTACGGTCCGGGCCGGTTTGTTCAGTTGACGAAAGGACCGGGCCGGTGGCTGCTAGGCACCTTCGTACCCGCAAGTTCTCCTCGCCCGCCGCCATCGCCGCGACCGCGGCGGTCGGCGTGGCGCTCGCGGTCGGCGGTACCGTCGGCGCCGTGCGGCTCACCTCCGCCGAGCCGCCCGCCGCACCGGTCGCGGTCGAGGCGCTGCCCAGCACGCCCGCCCCCACGTCGGCCGCCCCGTCGCCGAGCGCGTCGGCCTCGCCGAGCGTGAGCCTCAGCCCGTCGCCGAAGGCCACCCCGAGCCCGAAGGCGAGCCGCACCCAGGCGGCCTCCCGGAGCAAGGCGCGGACCGCCGCCCCGTCGCCGACGGCGAAGAAGACGAGCAGCCCGAAGGTCGTGGACAGCGGCTCCTGCGGCGCCTCCTTCTACGCCGAGGGCCAGATGACGGCGAACGGCGAGACGTTCAACCCGGACGCGCTCACCGCGGCGCACAAGACGCTGCCGTTCAACACGAAGGTCCGGGTCACCAACCCGGACAACGGCAAGTCGGTCGTGGTGCGGATCAACGACCGTGGCCCGTTCATCGAGGGCCGGTGCCTGGACCTGTCCCGCGCCGCGTTCGCGACCATCGCCGCCACCAGCCTCGGCCACGTGAACGTCCGGTACGAGGTGCTCGGCTGACCGGCCACTCGGGCAGAACTTCCACGACCGACGGGCCAGGTTCATTCTCCCGTTCACGTCCATCAGGCATGCTGTCCGATGTACGCACGCAACCCTTCCAGCCGGGCCGAGGCCCGCTGAGTCCCGGATCCCGCGCCGGCCTCGGCGCGGCCCTCGCGCTGCTCGCGATCGTGGTGGCCGTGGAGCTGGCGGACGGCCGCCCGGCGCACTACCTCGCGCTGATGGTCGTCGCGCCGTTCCTCGCGGCGGCGCTGGCGTCCTGGCGGGTGGTGCTCGCGGTCGGCGGCCTGGCCACCGCGATCGGCGTCGGCTTCGCCGTCGCCGAACAGGGTAGCCCGCTGGTGACAGCCGTCAACGTGACGGCTGTCGGGGCGGCCACAGTGATCGCGGCTGCCACGGCGGCGATACGCCAGCGGCAGGCGGACCGGATCGCGGAGCTGTCCCGGCTCGCCTCGGTGGCCCAGCAGGCGGTGCTGCGACCGCTCGGCCCGCAGGTCGGCACGCTCGCGGTGGCCGCGCGGTACATCTCCTCCACCGCCACGGCCGAGATCGGCGGCGACCTGTACGAGGTGATGGACACCCCGTACGGCGTCCGCATGATCATCGGCGACGTACGGGGCAAGGGGCTGGACGCGGTCCGCCTGGCCAGCATCGTGCTCGGCTCCTACCGGCACGTCGCGTACGAGCGGGCCGACCTGCGCGCGGTGGTGACCGACCTGGACCGCGCGGTGGCCCGCAACGTCGGCGACGAGGACTTCGTCACCGCGGCCCTGGTCGAGGAGCGCGGCGGCACGCTCACCATCGTCAACTGCGGGCATCCGCCGCCGTTGCTGCTGCGGCGGGGCGCGGTGATCCCGCTGGAGCCGCCCGCGCCCGCGCCGCCGCTCGGCTTCATGCCCGTGGTGCGGCCCCGGGTGGAGCGGCTGGAACCGGGCGACCGGCTGCTGCTGTTCACCGACGGGCTGGGCGAGGCGCGCCGGGACGGCGAGTTCTTCCCCACCGCCGACCGCGCCTGGCGGCTGCTCGGCCACGGCACCGTCGCGGACGGGCTGGCATCGCTGGAGACCGCCCTGGTCGAGTGGGTGCACGGCCGGCTCGACGACGACATCGCGCTGGTCCTGATGGAGTACGTCGGCCCGCGCAGCACCACCGCCTCCCCGCTCCCGAGCTGGGAGGTCGGCGCCGCCGACGGATGAACGGGAAGTGTGTAATCGCTGTCACTTCCGAGATCGGCTTGTCGTTGCCTACCGGTGAGTAATACAGTCTGGAGTTACTGATCGGTAACACCTGTCCGGGAAGCGGGGCCAGCGAGCATGACCCACTACAAGAGCAACGTGCGGGACCTCGAGTTCAACCTGTTCGAGGTCTTCGGGGCGGACCGGGCGTTCGGCCAGGCGCCGTACACGGACCTGGACGTCGACACCGCCCGTAGCTTCCTCTCCGAGGTCGACCGGCTCGCCCGCGAGGACCTGGCCGCCAGCTACTCGGACAGCGACCGCAACCCGCCGGTCTTCGACCCGGCGACGCACACCGCGCCGCTGCCGGAGTCGTTCAAGAAGTCGTACCAGGCGTTCATGGACTCCGAGTTCTGGCGCCTGGACCTGCCCGAGGCCCTGGGCGGCACCAACGCCCCGCGCGCCCTCTGGTGGTCGCTCGCCGAGCTGGTGCTCGGCGCCAACGCCCCGATCTGGATGTACGCCTCCGGCCCGTCCTTCGCCCACGTGCTGCACGTCGAGGGCACCGACGAGCAGAAGAAGTGGGCCCGGCTGTTCATCGACAAGCAGTGGGGCTCGACCATGGTCCTCACCGAGCCGGACGCCGGCTCCGACGTGGGCGCCGGCCGTACCCGGGCGATCCAGCAGCCGGACGGCTCGTGGCACATCGAGGGCGTGAAGCGCTTCATCACCTCCGGTGAGCACGACCTGAGCGACAACATCGTCCACTACGTGCTGGCCCGTCCGGTCGGCGTCGAGGGCGTCGGCGGCCCGGGCACCAAGGGCCTGTCGCTGTTCGTCGTGCCGAAGTACCACTTCGACGCCGAGACCGGCGAGCTGGGCGAGCGCAACGGCGTCTACGCCACCAACGTCGAGCACAAGATGGGCCTGAAGGTCTCGAACACCTGCGAGGTGACCTTCGGCGAGCACGGCGTACCGGCCAAGGGCTGGCTGCTGGGCGAGAAGCACGACGGCATCCGCCAGATGTTCATGATCATCGAGTACGCCCGGATGATGGTCGGCACCAAGGCGATCGCCACGCTCTCCACCGGCTACCTGAACGCCCTGGAGTACGCCAAGAACCGGGTGCAGGGCGCCGACCTGACCCAGATGGCGGACAAGACCGCCCCGCGGGTGACCATCACCAACCACCCGGACGTGCGCCGTTCGCTGCTGCTGCAGAAGTCGTACGCCGAGGGCCTGCGCGCGCTCGTCTGCTACACCGCGAGCTGGCAGGACAAGGTCGCGATCGCCGAGGCGGCCGGTGACGAGAAGGCCACCAAGCTGGCGAAGCGGGTCAACGACCTGCTCCTGCCGCTGGTCAAGGGCGTCGGCTCGGAGCGGGCGTACGAGCTGCTCGGTCACGAGTCGCTCCAGACCTACGGCGGTTCCGGCTTCCTCCAGGACTACCCGCTGGAGCAGTACGTCCGGGACGCCAAGATCGACACCCTGTACGAGGGCACCACCGCGATCCAGAGCCTCGACCTGATCTTCCGGAAGATCGTCCGGGACAACGGCAAGGCCCTGATGGCGGTCGCCGCCGAGATCCAGGAGCACATCGCCTCCGAGGCCGGCAACGGCCAGCTCAAGGAGGAGCGTCAGGCGCTCGGCAAGGCGCTCGCCGAGATCCAGAACATCCTCGGCGTGATGACCGGCTGGCTGGGCGAGGCCCAGGGCGGCGACACCCGCGCGCTCTACAAGGTCGGCCTGAGCAGCCGCCGGTTCCTGCTGGCGATCGGTGACCTGGTGGTCGGCTGGCTGCTGCAGAAGCAGGCGGACGTGGCGCTGAAGGCGCTGGCCGGCGAGGTCTCCGCCGCCGACAAGTCCTTCTACACCGGCAAGGTCGCCGCGGCCCGGTTCTTCGCCCGTGAGGTGCTGCCCCGCATCGGCGCCGACCGCCGGATCATCGAGGGCGCCGACCTGGAGATCATGGACCTCCCGGAGGAGGCTTTCTGAGCCCTTCCGGGGGCTTTCACCCCTGAAACGTCACTCTCCCCCTCACGACGACGGCCGGCGGGCACCAGCCCGCCGGCCGTCGTCGTGCGTGTGCCCGGGTGGATAGGCGGCCCGGTGGCGGGTAACCGTCGCGGACCACGACCCGAGTACGCCCAAGGCCATCGCACGGGGGAGTGCAGCGCACATGGGCATTGGTAGCGCCATCTTTCTCATCGCGCTCGGCGCGATCATGACCTTCGCCATCCGCGCCAACGTCTGGTGGATCGACCTGCGCGCGGTCGGCTGGGTGTTCATCCTGGCCGGGCTGGGCGTCCTGCTGACCACGCTGTGGTTCTGGCAGGACCGCCGCAAGCGGGCCCGTACGCTCATCGTGGAGGAGAACCGGCTCTCGCATCCGACCGCGATGATGCCGCCGCCGCCCGACCCGCCGCCGCCGACGGCACCGCCGTCCTGACGCCGCGTCTCAGCGACCGATCCGGTCCGGCTCGGCGAGGTCGTCGCCGGAGAGGACCGGCTGAGCCGTACCCCTCAGGCGCGGGCGGTGTGGCGCGCGGTGATCGGCGCTCCGCCCGGGGCCAGCTCGGCCCACCGGGTCGTCGGCCGGTGCACCACGAGATCGGTGGTACGCAGCCCGTCCGGGTCGGCCCGCTCCGGGTCGAGCAGCGCCGAGAGCAGCGAGACACCCGGGTTGTGCGCCACGAGCAGCACCGTGCCGGCGGCCGGCTCGACCGTGCGCAGCAGGTCCAGCAACTGGTCCGGGTGCGCGTCGTACGCGGTCGCCTCGTACCGCACCGCTGGGCGCGAACCGGCCGGACCGCCCTCCGGCGGCGACCCGGTCATGCCCATCGCCACGTCGTGCCAGGTCTGCCGGGTGCGCCGGGCCGGCGAGCAGAGCACCACGTCGGGAAGCAGCCCCTGCCGGGCCAGCCAGGCGCCGGCCGCCGCCGCGTCGGCGTGACCCCGCGCGGTCAGTGACCGATCCGCGTCCGGGCCGTTCGCGGACTGCTCGGCCTTCGCGTGCCGCAGCAGCACCAGCGTCCGCTGCCCGTTCCTGCCGTCCGTCATACCGCCCAGCTTGCCTGATTGACGATCAAAGCGCCTGGGTATGTCGATGTGTGCCGCTACCTCATCCATGGCCGCGGCGGGCAGGAAACGCCAGCAGGACGCCAAGGAGGCGACGTCATGGGCATCGGTGCCAGCATCTTCCTCATCGCGCTCGGCGCGATCTTCGCGTTCGCCATCGACGCCAACCTGGGATGGCTGAACCTCAACGTGGTGGGCTGGGTGCTCATGCTCGCCGGCGTCGCCGGCCTGCTCACCACGCTCTACTTCTGGAACAGCCGCCGCCGGGTCGTGGCCGCCCCGGTACGCGAGCAGGTGGTCGCCGAGCCGGTGGTGCCGGTGCGCGACGACCGCGTCGTGCGCGAGGAGTACCGCGAGGTGCGCCGCCCGGGCTCGGGCTACCCGGCCTGACTTCCCGAACCCGAGGGCCCCGCAACGGTGCGGGGCCCTCGCGCATGTCCGGGGTACGGTGCGGCCCGGCTCGGCCCGGCTCAGGCGAACAACGCGAAGTAGATCGCGATGTGGTGGCAGATCGCGGCGACGAGCGTGCAGGCGTGGAAGAACTCGTGGTGCCCGAAGACGGTGGGCCACGGGTTCGGCCGGCGCAGCGCGTAGAACACCGCGCCCACGCTGTAGATCGCGCCGCCCACGCTCAGCAGCACCAGCGCGGTGACGCCACCCGCGTGCAGGATCTGCGGCAGCATGGCCACCGCGACCCAGCCGAGCGCCAGATAGAGCGGGGCGGAGACCCAGCGCGGCGCGTGCGGCCAGATCAGCTTCACCGCCACGCCCGCGATCGCGCCGCCCCAGACCAGGCTCAGCATGATCGTGGCCTGCCGGTTGTCCAGCAGCAGCGCGCAGAACGGTGTGTAGGTGCCGGCGATGAACACGAAGATCATCGAATGGTCCATCCGGCGCATGATCTGGTAGCCGCGTTCGGACCAGACCCGCCGGTGGTAGAGCGCGCTGGTGCCGAACAGCCCGCACACGGTGAAGCTGTAGATCAGGCAGCTCACCAGCGGCGCCCAGCCGGGACGGCCGGCGGCGATCGAACACAGCACGATGCCGCAGACAAGAGCGGCGAAGAACGCGTACGCGTGCAGCCAGCCGCGCATGCGCGGCTTCCCGATGTCGGCCGGACGGAGCCGGAACGGTGCGGAGGTCGTCACGCCAATAGGTTACGACGGCGTAGGTTACTTGCAAGTAGTGTGGACCGTCACGTCGGACGGCGGGAGGATGACCGGATGCGGATCCGGCCGGTCGGGGTGCACGCCCTGCTGCTCGACTGCGACGACCCGGAGCAGGCGCAGGCGTGGCGGGCCGAACTGTGGCACCGCCGCGAGGCGGGCGAGCTGACCGCCACCGAGATCGTCCCCGGCGCGGTCACCGTGCTGCTCGACGGCGTACCGGACCCGGAGGCGGCCACCGCCCGGATCGCCGGCTGGCGTCCCCGGACCGCCGCCTCCGGCGCGACCACCGCCGAGGTCCGGGTGCCCGTCGTGTACGACGGGGAGGATCTTCCGCGCGTCGCCGGGCACTGGAACGCCGACGTGCCCGCAGTCGTCGACCGGCTGCGGCGTACCGAGTTCCGGGTGGCGTTCTGCGGGTTCGCGCCCGGGTTCGCGTACCTGACCGGGCTGCCGCCCGAGCTGGCGGTGCCCCGGCTCGCCACGCCGCGTACCCGGGTGCCGGCCGGCTCGGTCGCGCTCGCCGGCCCGTACGCGGGCATCTACCCCGCCGCGTCACCGGGCGGCTGGCTGCTCGTCGGCCGCACCGACCTGCCGCTGTTCGACGTGCACGCCGACCCACCGGCCCGGCTCACCCCCGGCACCCGCGTCCGGCTGGTCGACGCGCCGTGATCGAGGTGCTGCGGGCCGGTGCGCTCACCACCGTCCAGGACCAGGGCCGGCCCGGGTGGGCGCACCTCGGCGTACCCCGATCCGGCGCGCTCGACCCGGCCGCCCTGCGCCTGGCCAACCGGCTCGCCGGCAACGACGAGAACGCCGCCGGACTGGAGATCACCATGACCGGCTGCGTGCTGCGCTTCACCCGGGCGGTGGCTGTGGCCCTCACCGGCGCCCCGGCCGACGTGGTCGTCGAGTGGCGGGCCGGGGCCGCACAGCGGCGTCCGGGGGACGTGGGACGGCCGCTCGCGCTGCCCGCCGGGGCGGTGCTGCGCGTCGGCCCGGCCCGCGCCGGGGTGCGCACCTGGCTCGCCGTCAGCGGCGGGATCGCGGTCGAGCCGGTGCTCGGCAGCCGCGCCACCGACACGCTCTCCGGACTCGGACCGCCGCCGCTGCGCGACGGGGACCGGCTGCCCCTCGGCACCCCGGCCGGTCCGCCCGCACCCGTCGACCTCGCCGTCACCGGGTCGCTCCCGGACGAACTGCGGCTCACCGTGCGCCCCGGCCCCCGGCAGGACTGGTTCACCCCCGAGGCGCTGGACCTGCTGTGCCGCGGCGCGTACACGGTGAGCCCGGACAGCAACCGGGTCGGCGCGCGGCTGGCCGGCGCGGGCCTGACCCGCGCGGTCGCCGGCGAACTGCCCAGCGAGGGCCTCGTGCTCGGCGCGGTGCAGGTGCCGCCGGACGGCCGGCCGCTCGTCTTCCTGGCCGACCACCCCACCACCGGCGGGTACCCGGTCATCGGGGTGGTGGACGACGTGACCCCGCTCGCCCAGGCCCGGCCAGGCACTACGGTGGCGTTCCATGGACCTCAACGCTGACCTGGGCGAGGGATTCGGAAGCTGGCGGCTGGGCGACGACCACGCGCTGCTCGACCTGATCAGCTCCGCGAACGTCGCCTGCGGCTTCCACGCCGGTGACGCGGCCACCATGCACCGGGTCTGCGCCGGCGCCGCCGAACGCGGCGTCGCGGTGGGCGCGCAGGTCGGCTACCGCGACCTCGCCGGCTTCGGCCGGCGGCACATCGCATACGACTTCGCCGAGCTGCGCGACGAGACGATCTACCAGCTCGGAGCGCTCGACGCCTTCTGCCGCCGGTACCGCACCCGGGTCCGCTACCTCAAACCGCACGGCGCGCTCTACCACGCGGCGGCCCGCGACGAATCGCAGGCCGCCGCGCTGGTGGCGGCGATCAGCGGGTACGACCAAGAACTGCCGGTGCTCTGCCAGCCCGGCACCGTACTGGCGCAGCTCGCGGCCGGCGCCGGCCTGCGGGTGGTGGCCGAGGGCTTCGCCGACCGCAACTACCTCCCCAACGGCACGCTCGTGCCACGCAGCTCACCGGACGCGCTGGTGACCGACCCGGAGCAGGTCGCCGTCCGGGCGGTCCGGATGGCCGTCGAGCGCACGCTGGTCGCTGTGGACGGGACGGTCATCCCCGCCCCGGTCGAGTCGATCTGCCTGCACGGCGACAGCCCTGGCGCGGTGCGCTGCGCGGAGCTGGTAAGGGCCGCGCTCATCGACGCGGGGGTCACGCTCACTCCGTTCGCGTGAAAGGAAGGGCCCCTTCTTAACGCCTCCGGTAGAGGAAGGGGCCCTTCTTAACACCTCCGGTCAGGCGTCCATCCCCCGCAGGACCAGCGGTACGCGAGTCGCGCCGCCGGTGACCACCCGGACCGGTACGCCCCAGTCCTGCCGCGTCAGGTGGCAGGCCGCGTGCTCGACGTCGGCGTCGCAGGTCGCCGCCTGGGCGGTCACCTGGAGCACCCCCTGCGCCACGTCGCCGCTGACCACCAGCCTGCGGGACAGCTCGGTGGTCGTGCCCGCGCCCTCGACCAGCAGCTCCGGCGGGGACGCCGAGACCACCAGCCGGGTCGACGGCCCGTACGTCTCGTCGAGCTTCTGCCCCGGCGCCGGCGTGAAGATCACGTCGAGCGTCAGCTCACCGGCCGCCACGTCGGTGGGCTTGCGTTCCAGCCGGTGTCGCGGCCCGTCCACCGTGTTCGCCCCGGCCGACGTCAGCGCGCCCGGGGCCAGCCGGGTCAGCCGGTGCGCGGCCGACTCGACCACCAGGACGTCGCCCTCGCCGGTGAGCACCAGGTCGCTCGGCTCGGCCAGCCCGTCCGCCACGGTGCCCACCTGGCCGGTCTCCGGGTCGAAGCGGCGCACCGCACCGTTGTACGTGTCCGCGATCAGCACCGAGCCGTCGGGCAGCGCGCACACGCCCAGCGGGTGCTGGAGCAACGCCTGGTCGGCCGGGCCGTCGACGTGCCCGAAGTCGAACAGGCCCTGACCGACGGCGGTGTGCATCACGCCGCCCTCGACCCACCGGATCGCGCTGGTCTCGCTGTCGGCCACCCAGAGCCGGGCGCCGTCGGCCGACACGGACAACCCGGACGGCTGGGCCATCCACACGTCCGGCAGCGGGCCGTCACGCAGCGCCTCGACAGTGGTCCCGGCGTACATGCCGGCGGTCCGCTTGATCGGGTCGAACCACCAGAGCTGGTGGATACCGGCCATCGCGACGATCACCCGGTCGTCGTACCAGGCCACGTCCCAGGGGGAGGAGAGGTCGACCGCGCGGGCGTCGTGCGCGTGGTCGTCGACGGTCGAGCGCCACTGGCGCCCGGTGCCCGCCACGGTGACCACCTCGCCGGAGGACAGCCGTACGCCGCGCAGCAGGTGGTTGACCGTGTCCGCGACCACCACGTCGTAACCGGCCACCTCGGCCACGTGCGGCGGCAGGAGGCAGAGCCCCTGCGGCTCGGCGAACGTGGCGGCGGAGGCCGGGCCGTCCGTCCGGCCCCGGGAACCGGCGCCGATGCGGCGGACCACCGTCTCGCCGTCGGCGGCCAGCTCGACCAGAGAGTGCCGGGCCGAGTCGCTGACCAGCAGGTTCCCGCCGTCGAGCGGGACGGCCTTGCCGGGGAACCGCAGGACGGTGTCCGGCTCGGCCGGCGGCACGTACGGGCCCTCGCCCCGGTGCAGCGTGCCCTTCCCCTCGTGGGTGGAGATCAGCTCGTCGATCAGCCGGGCGAGCCCTTCGGCGTGCCCCTCGCCGGCCATGGTGGCGACCACGTACCCCTCGGGGTCCACCACGGCGAGCGTCGGCCACGCCTTGGCCGCGTACTGCTGCCACATGTCCATCTCGGCGTCGTCGAGCACCGGGTGGTGCACGCCGTACCGCTCGACGGCCGCGGCCAGCGCCGCCGGGTCCTTCTCGTGCTCGAACTTCGGCGAGTGCACGCCGATCACGACCAGGACGTCGCCGTACTTGTCTTCGAGCGGACGCAGCTCGTCGAGCACGTGCAGGCAGTTGATGCAGCAGAACGTCCAGAAGTCGAGCAAAACGATCTTGCCCCGCAGGTCGGCGAGCGAGAGGTCGCGGCCTCCGGTGTTGAGCCAACGACGACCGCGCAGCTCGGGCGCGCGTACACGAGGTGCCATGACTCCATCCTGCCGCACCATCGGAGCCCACCCCGCGCGACGTGGTGCAGGCAACGGAACACGGGAGACAGCCTCGCCGAGCACCAGCGCCGCCGGGTGCGGGCCGTGACCAGCGGGCGCAGCGAGCGGGTAAACGCCTGAAGGCCCCCTTCGTGCCCGCGCGGGTACATCTGGGCCGAGAGCGAGCGCGATCTCCGTGACTGAAGACCAGCAGCTCGCCGAGATCATGGCCGAGGAAGCGATGCTTTAGCCGCCCGAAGGCCCGCCTTCGGGTGCTGCCGTGGGCGACGCGAGCTCTGCTCGGGCGCGCGGCCGTTCACGATCTGCGCTTGTCGGTCGCCGAGGCGGTAGCCCGCGATCCACTCGCAGAGCGCGTTGATGAGGTCGGGCGGGATGCGGGGCGGCTCGGTCACGGTGGGCTCCTTTGTTGCGCAGAGGGGCCGCCAGCGTACGCACCTCCCGAGCGCCGGAGGCGCAGCGGCTCGCCGGGATCACGGCCGAGGAAGCGATGCCCTAGGGGTCCGAAGGCCGACAGACGCACATCGAAACGGCGCGGAGCGCCCACCCCGGCGAGGGATGGGCGCTCCGCGTACGTGCGGTTACTGGCCGGCGGGCTTCAGGCAGAGCACCCGGGTGGTGCCGCCGCTCTCGACCGAGACCGAGGGCTGCGACAGATCGGCGCACTTGTCCTTGTTGTCCACCTTCGACACCACGCTGAACGCGCCCGGCTCACCGCACTCGGCGGGCACCGCGCTCGTGCCGGACTGCTTGACGCAGGAGCCGACCGCCGGGTCGAAGCCGGCCGGCTTGTCGTCACCGACCTTGCCGAGCAGCGTCAGCAGACCGAGCGGCACGGCGAGGATGAGCACCGCCGCGATCAGCACGGCGGCGAGCACCCGGCCGTTGCGCACCTTCGGCGGGGGCGCCTCGGTCTGCGACTCGGCGGCGTCCGGCTTGAACGCGTCGAAGCGGCCCTGCTCCGGCTCGGTGCCGGGCCCGTCCTGCGACCAGGCCGGCGGGGCCTGCTGGGGCGGCGGCGGGAAGGCGTTCGCGCCACCCGCCGGGCCCTGGCCGGGCACCGCGACCGAGGCACGTCCACCGGCCGACGGACCGAACCGGTCCGGCTCGCCGAACGGCTCGGGCCGGCCGGCCGGGCCGCCGAACGGATCCTGCTGCCCGCCGGGGCCGCCGAACGGCTCGGGCTGGCCGCCGGGGCCGCCGAACGGCTCGGGCTGGCCGCCCGGGGCGCCGAACGGGTCCGGCCGGCCACCCGGGCCGCCGAACGGATCCTGGCCGCCGGGAGCGCCGTACGGGCCCTGCTGGCCGCCGAACGGGTCACGGGCCGCGTCGGGCTGCTCGCCGCCCGGGTGCACGCCGTTGGCGGGGCGGGTGTTGCCGGGCGGGTCCACGAAGGACGGCACACCGACCGGGAACGACGGCGGCGCGGCCGGCGAGGAGGGCGCGCCGGCGTACCCGTGCGGGCCGTCGGCGTCCTCGGACCGCGACTGCGGGCCGGGGAAGCCGTTGCCGGGCGGCCCGTCCTGGCCGGGGAACCCGGGCTCGTCCTGCTCGGGGGCGTCCTCGGGCTCCGGGCGCGCGGGCCGGCCGTACACCCGGGGCTGCGGCGTGGGGCCGCCGGCCGGCAGCGGCTGGTCGGACGGCGGGGTGACCCGGCTGGCCACCGGGACCGACGCGCTCGCCGAGACCGGGCCGCCCTCCGGGGAGGTACGCGGTCCGGGAACGGCAGGCGACTGCGGCTCCTCGGCACGGGACGCGCCCCAGGCGCCGTCGCCGCGCTCCGGCTCGTACCCCTGGGGTTCGGTGCCCGGGTGGTCGGCGGGCGACGACGCGGCGAGCGCGGCGCCTGGCACCCGCTGCTGCTGTGCCGGCAGCGGCACGGCGTTGCCGGGAGAGATGCCCGGCGCGGGGGCGGGCTGGTAGGCCGGGGCGGAGTCCTCGGAGCGGCCCCACGCCTCGGCCGGCGACCACGGCTCGGGCGACGGTGCGGCCGCCCGCTCGTCCTGGTTGCCGCCCCAGCCGGCGGGCGCGTCGGGCGACGGCACGGACACGCTCGCGCGGGCCTCGGCCGGCGCGGCGGTGCCCCAGGCGGGCTGCGCGGGCTCGTCCGACGGCCGCCCGGGCTCGTGCTGCTGCGGTACGGAGGCCGCGCCGCTCCAGGCGCCGGCCTGCTCACCTGAGTCCCGCTGCTGCGGTACGGCGGCGCCGTCACCCCAGTCGCCGGCCTGCCGGCTCTGGTTCGGCTCCCAGCCGCCCGGCTGGGCCGCCTCGGCGGGGTTCGCGGCGCGCCCGGCGGCCCAGCCGCCGGAGCGGTCCGGGTCCTCGGTGCGGGCCGGCTCGTCCCAGCCGCCGGACCGGTTCTCGGCCTGCGGGGCGGGCCAGCCGCCGGAACGCTGCCCCTCGTCGTGCTGCGGCCCGCCCGAGGCCCGCCAGCCACCGCTGTCCTCGGCCGAGCGGTGGTCCTGATCGGACTGCTCCGGAGTGGACCAGGCGTTGTCCGGCCGGGCGGCGCCGGGCACCGAGACCGCGGCGGCGGCACGGGCGGGCGGGTCGGCGGGCGGCCAGGTGGCGCCGGTCTGCTGCCCCGGCGCCCAGGCCGGCTGGCTCTCGCGCGGGTTCCAGCCGCCCGAGCGGTTCGGGTCGTCGGACGCGGCGGGCTGCTCGTCGCGCGGGGTCCAGCCGCCGGAGCGGTTCGGGTCGTCCGGCTGCGGGACGGCCCAGCCACCGGCGCGACCGGGGGCGTCGTCGTGCTGCCCGCCGGTGGGCGCGAAGCCGCCGGAGCGGTGCGGGTCGTCCGCGGGGGCGGGCGTGACCCAGGTCTCGTTCGGCACGGTGGCCGGGGCGGGCACGTAACCGGTGCCACGGGCAGCCGGGTCACCGGACGGCGACCAGCCCGGCTGCTGCTCGCCGGAGCCCCATCCGGGACGGTTCTGCTCGGCGGCCCAGGGGGCCTGCGACGGTTCGGCCGGGCTGCCCGGCGGCGTGGCGGCCCAGGCGGGCGGCGCCTGCTCGGCGCCGCGGTCCGGGCCGGACTGCTCCTGGTTGCCCCAGGCGGGGCCACCGGAACCGGCCCAGGCGGGGTTGCCCTGGTCGTTGCCGCCCCAGGCGGGCTGCGGGACCTGGGCGGTCGCCCGTCCGGTCACCGGCTGGCCCGCGGGCGGGGCCCACGCGGGTGGCTGGTCGTCGTTCGCGGCCCAGGCCGGGGCCGGCTGCGCGGGCCGACCGGCCGGCGGGGGCGGTGCCCAGCCGAGGTCGGGTGCGCCGTTGTACCCGTTGTCCTGCTGCGCCGGCTGATCGCCGTACGGCACCGGTCCGCCGGTGCCCGGCGACACCTCGCCCGGCTCCTGGCCGGGGCGGTGCGGAGCCTCGGACGTCATGGGTGCGCCTCCTCCATCACAGGTCGGCCGCCGATGCCGGTCGGGGGACCGTCGGCATGGCTACCGGCGTCGCCGGCGGGTACCGGCCGTGCGGGCTCCCCGCACCGTATCCGGTGGTCGCCCGGGGCCGCTCGGGGGAGCATCAGCGGTCACCGAAAGTCACCGGATGACGTCGATGGGTTTCGTTGTCCCGCGTCCGTCCGGAGTCAGCCGGTTGGCGACCGTGCCAACCGTACCGGGCGGTGGAGCGAGGTGGAATCCCGGTGCCGACCGATGCCGATACGCCGAAGACCCGCCCGGTGCCGGGCGGGTCTTCGGACTGGAGGAGATGAGAAAGGTCGGTGGCGTCAGCTCATGTGACGCTGGGCGATGGCGAGAAGCTCCTCGCGGACCGCGGGCGAGTTGGCGGAACGCAGCGCGTGCTCGATGGCGCGGGCGCGGCGGTTGGCGTCGCGGCGGGTGCGGATTCGCTCGATCATGCTCATCTCGGGTCTCTCCTCCTGGCTATTCGGTTGTCAGCCCCTTGATGTCTCTATTCAACCGCATCGGACCGTCCACCGCCATCGATTATTAGGTGAGCTGAACCACGTACCTACGGATCGTAGGCCTCTGCGCCCAAGGATCCGACGAATCTGTTCCCAAAAAGGTCACGGCCGGTGTGCCGGGCGTTCACCCGTGGCACACCGGCCGTGACCGGAGCGTGGTGCGTCAGGTCCAGGCGAGCAGCGCCGCCTCCGGGTCGGCCAGGAAGTCCCCGATGTCGCGGAGGAACTTCGAGCCCAGCTCACCGTCGATGATCCGGTGGTCGAAGGACAGGCCCAGCGTGGTCACCAGGCGCGGCTTCACCTTGCCCTTGTGCACCCACGGCTGCTCCCGTACCGCGCCGAAGGCGAGGATCGCCGACTCGCCCGGGGGCAGGATCGGCGTACCGGTGTCGACGCCGAAGACGCCGACGTTGGTGATGGTGAGCGTGCCGCCGGACATGTCCGCCGGGGAGGTCTTCCCCGACTTCGCGGTCTGCACCAGATCCGTCATCGCGTCCGCCAGCTCGCGCAGCGAGAGCCGCCCGGCGTCCTTGATGTTCGGCACGATCAGGCCGCGCTCGGTGGCCGCCGCGATACCGAGGTTGACGTACTCCTTCACCACGATCTCGTCGCCGGCCCAGGTCGAGTTGACCATCGGGTGCCGCTTGACCGCCAGCAGCACCGCCTTGGCGACAAGCAGCAGCGGCGAGACCCGCACGTCGCGCCACTCGCGCCGGTCGCGGAGCCGGTCCAGCGCCTTCATCGCCCGGGTCACGTCGACGGTCAGGAACTCCGTCACGTGCGGGGCGGTGAACGCCGAGCGGGACATGTTCTCCGCAGTGAGTTTGCGTACCCCCTTGACCGGGATGCGCTGCTCGCGGTCGGCGCCGAAGCTCGCGGCCGGCACGGCCGGTGCCGCGACCGTCAGCGGCCCGGCCGCCGCCGGGGTCGCGCTCGCCGCCCGCTGTACGTCCTCACGGGTGATCGAGCCGAGCGGACCCGAGCCGGTCAGCGTGGCCAGGTCGATGCCGAGATCCTTCGCCAGCTTGCGGACCGGCGGCTTGGCCAGCACCGGGCCGGAGACCCGGCCGTTGCCGTTGACCGCCGGCGCCGGCGCCGGCGCCGGCGCCGGCGCCGGCGCGGGCGCCACCGGCGCGGGCGCGACAGGCGCGGGTGCCACCGGAGCGGCGGCCTGAGCCGGTGCCGCGGCCGGCACGTCGCCCTTGCGCGGGCGGCGCTTGGCCGGGGCGTTGCGCGGGCCGTAGCCGACCAGCACCGCGGTACGCCCGCCCGGCGCCGCGCCACCGATCAGGCCCGGCTCGACCATGCCCTCGGCGGGCGCGACCTGCACCGCGGCCAGCGACGCGGCCGACGGGGCGGGCAGCGCCGACGCCGGGGCGGCGGTCGTCGACTCCTCGATCGGCCCGGCGCCCGGGTCGGTGTCGATCGCGATGATCGGCACGCCGACCTCGACCGTGGACCCCTCCGGGTGGAAGATCGCCTGCACCCGGCCGGCCCACTTCGCCGGGATCTCGACCGCCGCCTTGGCGGTCTCCACCTCGACGATCGGCTGGTTCAGCTCGATGTCGTCGCCGACCTTGACCAGCCACGCGAGGATCTCGCCCTCGGTCAGGCCCTCGCCCAGGTCGGGAAGGTTGAACTCCTTGATCCGGGACATGCCGCTCACCAGCCGAACGTGCGGTCGACGGCGTCGAGCACCCGGTCCAGGTCGGGCAGGTACTCCTCCTCCACCCGGGCGGCCGGGTAGGGGGTGTCGAAGCCGGTCACCCGCAGCACCGGGGACTCCAGGGAGTAGAAGCACTCCTCGGTGATCCGGGCCGCGATCTCCGACCCGAGACCCAGGTTGCCCGGGGCCTCGTGCACCACCACGCAGCGGCCGGTGCGCCGCACCGACTCGTACGCGGCGGTCAGGTCCAGCGGCGAGAGCGTGCGCAGGTCGATGACCTCCAGCTCACGGCCGTCCTCGGCGGCGGCGGTCGCCGCGTCGAGCGCGGTACGCACCATCGGGCCGTACGCGAGCACCGTCGCGTCGGTGCCGGGCCGCGCGACCCGGGCCGAGTGCAGCGGGTACGCGTCGGCGATCGGCGCGTCCAGGTCCACCGGACCCTTCTCCCAGTAGCGCCGCTTCGGCTCCAGGAACACGATCGGGTCGTCCGACGCGATCGCCTGCTGGATCATGACGTACGCGTCCTGCGGGTTCGCGCAGCTCACCACCTTGAGACCGGCGGTGTGCGCGAAGTACGCCTCGGGCGACTCGGAGTGGTGCTCGACCGCGCCGATGCCGCCGCCGAACGGGATACGGATGACCATCGGGATCCGCACCTTGCCCTGCGAGCGGTAGTGCATCTTCGCCACCTGCGACACGATCTGGTCGTACGCGGGGTAGACGAAGCCGTCGAACTGGATCTCGCAGACCGGCCGGAAGCCGCGGATCGCCAGGCCGACAGCGGTGCCGATGATGCCGGACTCGGCCAGCGGGGTGTCGATCACGCGTTGGTCGCCGAAGTCCTTCTGGAGGCCGTCGGTGATCCGGAACACGCCGCCGAGCTTGCCGACGTCCTCGCCCATGATGACGACCTTGGGGTCGTTCTCCAGGGCCCGCCGCAGGCCGGTGTTGAGCGCCTTGCCGAGGGTGAGCGTCTCCGTGGCCATCAGTGCGCGCTCCCCTCGAAGGACTCCATGTACTGCGTGAACCGGGCCCGCTGCTCGTCCAGCTCGGGAGAGCCGTTGGGGTAGACGTGGTCGAACATGCTGACCGGCTGCGGGTCGGGCATGTCGAGCACCCGCTCGCGCAGGTGCACCGACTCGGCGCGGGCCTGCTCGTCGACCTCGGCGAAGAACGACTCGTCGGCGATCTTCTGCTTGGTCAGGAACGCCTTCATCCGGGCGATCGGATCCTTGGCCTGCCACGCCTCGACCTCGCTGGCGATGCGGTAGCGGGTCGGGTCGTCGGAGGTGGTGTGCGCGCCCATCCGGTAGGTGTACGCCTCGATCAGGCTCGGGCCCTGGCCGTTGCGCGCGTTGTCCAGCGCGTGCCGGGTCACCGCGTACGACGCGAGCACGTCGTTGCCGTCCACCCGGACGCCGGGGAAGCCGAACCCGCCGGCCCGCCGGTACAGCGGCACGCGGGTCTGCCGCTCCAGCGGCTCGGAGATGGCGTACTGGTTGTTCTGGCAGAAGAACACCAGCGGGGCGTTGAAGACGCTGGCCCAGACGAACGACTCGTTGACGTCGCCCTGGCTGGTGGCGCCGTCGCCGAAGTAGGCGATGACCGCCTCGCCGTCCTCGCCGCCGGTCTTGCCGTCCATGGCGACACCCATGGCGTACCCGGTCGCGTGCAGGGTCTGCGCCCCGATGACGATCGTGTACATGTTGAACTTGAACTCGTTCGGATCCCAGCCGCCCTGGTCGACGCCGCGGAACAGGCCCAGCGGCATGATCGGGTCGATGCCGCGGCAGTAGAGCACGCCGTGCTCGCGGTAGGTCGGGAAGGCCATGTCCTGCTTACGCAGTGCCCGGCCGGAGCCGACCTGCGCGGCCTCCTGGCCCAGCAGGCTGGCCCACAGTCCCAGTTCGCCCTGGCGCTGCAGGGCGGTGGCCTCGGCGTCCAGCTTGCGGACCAGCACGAGGTCGCGGTAGAGCCCGCGGTACTCCTCGTCGGTGAAGTCGACGCGGTACTCGGTCCCGTCCGGGCCGAGCGCGCTCTCGATCCGCTCACCTTCGGGGGTCAGCAGCTGTACGAGTTCCGGTTCACCGGTCGCGGCGGCGCGTCTGGTGCGGGGTGCGGCCCGCTTGCTGCGGGTGGCGGCCCCGGGGTCGCCCTTTGCCATCCGTCTCTCCCTGTCTGTCTGCGCCGGCGCCGGGGGTTACCCGAGCCGAGCACCTCGTGCGCCCGCCCGGCTGGTGCCGGGTCGGTCCCTGGCGACCGCGCCTGACCCCGGTAGGGGTTGCCGCGCGGCGTGAGCCGGAGTCGGTCGGGGACAGACCCAGGCCCGGGAGCGCCGGCGCCGTTCCGCACCAGCCGCGGGGTACGCGGAGGTGGCGGCTGCGTTGCCGTCGTGTCTGAATGATTGCAGAGGAGGTGAGCGGGCCCACAGTATGGCCTCCCTCGCCGGTGAGGTTCCATCGGGTTAATGACGGATATGGCCTTTTGTCCGCAGTGGCTGGTGCGGCCGACGTACAAAATGTGTGTCGACACGCGGTTGCGGCTGGTGAACTGAGCGTCACTGGGTCAAGCTGGCGATGAGCCTCCGCGCGGCATTTGTCCTAATATCCGCGCGTGCTCTCCCGTCCCGTCCGTGCGTGAGGAGTGTGCCGGTGTCCGAACCAGAGGGTCCGCCCGGTACGCCCTTCCTCGGCCGGCACCGGGCGCTGCCCGCCTCCCCGTACCGCCGGGTCGTGGGCGCGCACCGCGCCGGGACGGGTGGTCCCAGCCGGGGCTATCTGCTCACCGTGGCGTTGCTCGCCGGCACCGCGTCGATGCCGATCCTGGCCGCGATCAGCAGCGGGTCGGCCACCGTCGGCAACAGCGCCCTCCCCGACACCAGCACGCCGTTCCTGCCGACCCCCTCGGTCGGTCCGGTGGTCATCCCGATGCCCCAGGGCACCCGGGCCCCGGCGCCGTCCACGCCCACCCCCGCCGTCGACGTGACCTCGGTGCCCCCGGCCCGGCCGGTGCTCCCGGCGGCACCGGCCCTGCCCGACGACAGCGACCTCGGTGACCGGCACCGGTCCCGCCCGGTCGCCGCGCCCCCGCCGCCGTCCGCGCCGGTCCGGCCCACCCCGGTCCGCCCGCCGCGCCCGTCGCCGGTGCCCTCACCGTCGCCGTCGCCGTCGCCGTCGGATCCGGGTACGCCCGAACCGAGCCCGAGCCCGAGCCCGAGCCCCGAGCCGTCCGTCACGACCGCCGAGCCGACGCCCTCGGCGGGTTCGTCCGAGCCGTCCGGCCCATCGGATCCGTCCGGTCCCGCCGACCCGTCGAGTCCCGCCGACCCGTCCGGTCCCGCCGACCCGTCGGTTTCCGCCGGGCCGTCCGCCACGTCGATGCGGGGCGCGAATGCCTAGGCCGGGTCGTCGGTGAGGCGGTGGCGGTTCGCCTCGATCCAGGCGTTCAGCGCCTCCGGGTCGTCCGGGTCCACCCCGTCCGCCATGAGCTGGGCCACCGCCGCGGTGGCCGGACTGCGGCGCTCACCGGTGGTGTAGAGCCGTGCGAACTCGGGGACCATCTCGGTGATCGCCTCGTCCGTCCGGGCGGCGGCCGGCTGCGACAGCCCGCGCTGCCGGGCCGCGTACGCCGCCCACGCGCGCAGCACCCGGGGCAGCATCGCCGCGTCGTCCATGTCCAGCACGGCCCGGCGGTGCACCCAGTCGAGCAGGAACAGCTCGGCGACCATCGGGCTCCACCGCATCGGGTCGGCGTCCGGGAAGCCGGCCGCGTGGTCCAGCAGCAGGCCGAGGCAGAAGTGCAGCGAGGCCAGCTCGCCGTCGGCCACCTCGGGCAGGCCGAACCGGGCCGCCTCGGGCGAGTCGAGGAAGGCGCGCACCAGGCGGGTGCGCTCCTCGTCGGTGGGCGGCGGCACGACCGCCGGACCGGCCGGCGGGGTGGGCCCCGGCAGTACGGCGAGCCGGGCGCCCACGAGCGCCCGGTCGGTGGCGAGCGAGCCCTGTGCGGGCAGCTCGGCGAGGTCGTCGGTGACCGCCAGGTGGCGGCTCACCTCGGCGTGCATCCGGGCCGGGTCCTCGGTGCGGAACCAGGTGAACTCGTCCTCGGTGCAGATCTCCCGGGCCTGCTCGACGATCCGTCCGGCCGGGCCGCCGACGAACACGTCCTTGGTGATGCCGATGTTGTGGTCGACGAGGGCCACCAGGGCGTGCTCCGGGCCGCCCTCCTCCTCGTCGTCGTACGCGAACGTGGCGAGGTAGGAGGTCTGGTCGCCGTACACGTCGCCGTAGGCCCAGGCGCCGGTGACGCGCACCCGGCCGAGCTGGCCGGCCCACGACGGGGCGTGCGCGCCGGGCCGGACCCGGGCGGCGCCCTCGGCGTCGGGCACCAGGGCGGCGAAGACGGCCCGCAGTGTGGTCGCGGCGGCGCTGCGGCGCCGGGACGTGGCGGCGAGGAAGCCGGTGACGAACTCGCGGACGGCCTGTTCCCGGTCGTGCTCCGCGACGGCGTAGACGCTGCCCAGCAACGCGGCGCCGAGCATCTCCGCGTCCAGGGCCGAGTCGAGCCTCGTCACGTCGCGCGCGGCGTGCAGCACCGCGTCGTAGGGGGTCTGTGGCGTGGCCATGCATCGACCCTACGCCGCGCCGGCCGCCCCCACACCGGTCAGCACGCCGGGTTCAGCGCCGGCCCGCCTCGCGCAGCGCGTCCCGGGCCGTGCCGTAGCGCGCCAGCACCGCCCAGACCGGATCCAGCACGTACTTCTCCCCGACGCTGCCCACCGACGTGAGCAGGCGCTCCTCGGCCCGCCGCCGGGCCCGCCGGGCGGCCCACCCGACCACCGGCCGGGTGACCGCCGCGACGAGCAGCCCGGCCAGCAGGCCACCGAGCAGCAGGACGGTGGGCCAGGGCACCACACCGAGCGTCGGGTGTTCCAGCTCCGGCAGGCCGAGCAGGCGCAGCGCGTACCCCAGGACCAGCCAGGCCAGGCCGGCCAGCGCGGCGAGGGTGACCACCCACTGGATCACGCCCACCACCCGCCACCAGGCGGGACGCCGGTCCATGCCCAGGTCGGTCGCGGCGACCGCGTGGTCGAGCGCGCCCGGCAGGTCGGCCTCGCGGGCCCGGGCCGCGGCGGTCACCGCGGCCGGCCACGGCGCCGGCAGCCCGGCGCCGGACCGGTCGGCCACCGCGCGGATCGCCAGCGTCAGCGCCGAGCGCTGCGCGGCTGTCGGATCGGGTACGGAGGTGGCCGCGACCAGGCTCTCCGCCGGCGCGTCCGGATCGCGCCCGGAAAGGTGCAACCGGCGCAGCGGATCCGGCCGCAGCTTGCGCCAGCTCCGCAGCATCGGCCAGCCGGTGTTGCCGACCGCCCGGTGCCGGTACGCGCCCTCGACCGCCGCCGCGACGGTCGGCACCCCGGCCGCCCCGGCGAGTGCCCGGGTCAGCTCCTGCGCGGAGGCGTCACCGGGCCGGGTGCGCGGCGGTTCCGGCCCCACGAGCGGTTCGAGATCGGCCACCACGGCGTCCACGTCGCCGGAGAGCCGGCGCAGGGCGGCCTGCCGTTCGGCGACCGTACGCTCCAGCTCGGCCCGCAGCCCGTCCAGGCCGTTCGGGTCCACCGCGACGGTCGGCAGCAGCGGCACCCCGCCCAGCCCGTCGGCGTCGAGCAGCCGGCGGAGGTCGTCGAGGACCTTCGGCAGCTCGGTCGGGTGCAGCCGATCGGCCTGGTTGAGCACCACGACCGTGACGTCCTTGTGCCGGTGGAACTCGCGCAGGTAGCTGGTGTGGATCACGCGGTCGGCGTACTTCTGCGGGTCGACCACCCAGACCACGAGGTCGACCAGGCCGAGCAGGCGGTCGACCTCCAGCCGGTGGCCGTGCTGCACCGAGTCGAAGTCGGGCAGGTCGAGCAGGACGAGGCCGTGCAGGTTCGACTCGTCGTCGCCGTCCAGCGGGCTCTCCCGGACGAACCGGTGCCGGGGCAGCACCCCGACCCAGTCGAGCAGCCGGACCGCGCCGTCGAGCGGGCCCCACACGCAGGCGTGCGCGACACCCGTCGTCGGCCGGCGTACGCCCACCGGCGAGAGGTCGAGCCGCGCCAGCGAGTTGAACAGGCTCGACTTGCCGCTGCCGGTCGCGCCGGCGAGCGCGACCACCGTGTGCCGGCCGGAGAGCGCGAGCCGGTCACCCGCGCGCTCGACCACGGTGTGCGCGGCGACGAGCTGGGCGTCGGGCACGTGGCCGTCCACCGCGCCGAGGAACCGCTGGATCGCGGTCAGCCGTTCGATCAGGGTGTCCGGGTCGACCCGCTGCTCACCCCGAATCGCCTCGCGCATCCGTCCCACGATGTTGCTCACGGTGCCTTCCTCGCGCTCACGGGCGTTCCTGTCCGGGGGCCGGGAACAGGCCGCTGCGGTGCCGGGCCCGCTCGACCTCGACGGCGGCCCAGCGCAGCGCCGCACCGGCGTTGTCGGCCGGGCGCGCGGCCTCGGTGCGGCTCAGGTAACGCGCGGCCTCCTCGGCCAGCAGCTTGCCGACCCGGTCGAGCAGGTCGACGCGGGCCTTGCGGGCCAGGTTGCGGACCGCCTGGTCGCCGAAGATCGCCTGGAGCACGGTCTGCCCGGCCACCGCCGTACCGGTGCCCGCGGCGACCTCCAGCCCGGTGGGGACGAACGCGGTGGAGGCGAACACGCCGATCATGACGGCGAGGCCGGTGGCGTTCACCGCGTACGCGGCCGTGCGGGCCACGAACCGCCGGTCGCCGCCCTCGACCCGGACCAGCTCCAGCACGCCGCGCTGCCAGTCGCGGACCAGCTGCTCGGCCCGCTCCGGCAGGTCGGCCGAGGGGTGGGCCAGGTCCGGCTCCAGCAGCGCCGCGCCCGCGGGGTGCGCCTTCCAGCCGGTGTACGCGTTCTCCGCCGCCTCGGCGGCCACCCCGCGTAGCAGCGTGACGAGCTGGGACTCGATCGCGGTACGCAGTTCCGCGGCGGGAGCGGGCCGCCCGGTGACCGCCGCGACCACCCGGTCGCGCAGCCGCCCGATGCGGGCCTCCAGCCCACGGAAGAAGTCGCCGGTGCCGATGAACTCCTGCCAGCGGGCCAGCACCTCGCCGCGCAGCAGCCGGCCGTCCTTGAGCCCCTGGTCGACGCTCCGCTCCGCGCTCCGGTACGCGGCCTGGACCCGCTCGTCCAGCGCGTCGGCGGCGGTGACCTGCTCGTCGGCGGCCTCGGCCAGCGCCTCGACGACCGGGTGCAGCGCGGCGAGCGCGCCGTCGAGCGTCTGCCGGACCACAGCGGCGCGGGCCTCGGCGTCGGCGGCGAGCCGGGCGAACCAGTCGCTCAGTGGCGCGGTGATCCGGTCCGGCAGCAGCCCCTGCCCGTCCACCCAGGTCTCCGGCAGCACGAACAGCGGCGAGGCGCCCAGCTCCTGCTCGGCGAGCATCTCGGACAGGTGGGCGGCGATCTCGTCGACGGCCTCCGGGGGTACCCGGTCCAGCACCATCGCCACGGCGGTGCCCCGGGCGCGGGCGCTGCGCAGCAGTTCCCAGGGGACGGCGTCGGCGTACCGGGCGGCGGTGGTGACGAACAGCCAGAGGTCGGCGGCGGCGAGCAGCTGACCGGCGAGGGCCCGGTTGGCGTCGACCACCGAGTCGATGTCGGGCGCGTCGAGGAAGGCCAGGCCGGGCGGCAGCGCCGGTGCGGTGACCAGGTGCAGGGTGCCCGGCTGCTCGCTGGGCTCGGTGGTCCGGGTCAGGCCGGGCAGCAGCTCGCCCTGCCGGAACCAGGCCGCGTCGGTCGGGCTGCACACCAGCACCGGGGAGCGGGTGGTGGGGCGGAGCACGCCCGCCGCGCTGACCCGCGCCTGGACCAGGCTGTTGACGAGCGTCGACTTGCCGGCGCCGGTGGAGCCGCCGACGACCACCAGGAGCGGCGCGTCGAGCCGGGCCAGCCGGGGCAGCAGGTAGTCGTCGAGCTGGTCGGTGAGGCTCGTGGCGGCGTGCCGGGCCGGCTCGGCCGAGGGCAGGGCGAGCGGGAAGCGGGCCGCACCGATCGCCGCGCGCAGGCCGGTGAGCGCGGCGGGCAGGCCGTCGGCGGCGTGAGCAGGCTGGTCGTCGCCCGTGGTGGCTCCGGTGCGGGCTGCGACGGCGGGCGCGCCGGCACGGGTGGCGGAATCGCCATGCGTCGTCACCGCTAAAGCGTGCCCGACCAACGCAAGGTAAGACAACCGGACAGTAGTAACGGTCGGGTTGCGCCGGGTCGGCTCAACCTCGACTTGCGGATTGGCGATCGCGTGGCACTATTGAGTCAAGTTCACTCAACTTATGGCGCGGTCGCTTCCGGGCGACCCGCCGGGCAGGCCGTCTGACCTGCTCACCCGTTACGAAGCGAGGAAGCGAACATGGCACGTGCGGTCGGCATCGACCTCGGCACGACGAACTCCTGCGTCAGCGTTCTCGAGGGCGGTGAGCCCACCGTCATCGCCAACGCCGAGGGCTCGCGTACGACTCCCTCGATCGTCGCGTTCGCCCGCAACGGCGAGGTGCTCGTCGGTGAGGTCGCCAAGCGCCAGGCGGTGACCAACCCCGACCGGACCATCCGGTCGGTCAAGCGTGAGATCGGCACCAACTGGACCGTCGACATCGACGGCAAGAAGTACACCCCGCAGGAGATCTCGGCGCGCACGCTGATGAAGCTCAAGCGGGACGCCGAGGCGTACCTGGGCGAGCAGATCACCGACGCGGTGATCACCGTCCCGGCCTACTTCAACGACGGGCAGCGCCAGGCCACCAAGGAGGCCGGTGAGATCGCCGGCTTCAACGTGCTGCGGATCGTGAACGAGCCGACCGCGGCGGCCCTGGCGTACGGCCTGGACAAGGGCTCCAAGGAGCAGACCGTCCTGGTCTTCGACCTCGGTGGCGGCACCTTCGACGTGTCGCTGCTGGAGCTGGCCGAGGGCGTGGTGGAGGTCAAGTCCACCAGCGGTGACAACCAGCTCGGTGGTGACGACTGGGACCAGCGCATCATCGACCACCTGGTGAAGACGTTCCGTGGCGAGCACGGCATCGACCTCTCGCAGGACAAGATGGCCATGCAGCGGCTCAAGGAGGCGGCCGAGAAGGCCAAGATCGAGCTGTCCGCCGCCACCACCAGCAACATCAACCTGCCGTACATCACCGCCGGTTCGGCCGGCCCGCTGCACCTGGACGTGACGCTCAGCCGCGCCGAGTTCCAGCGCATGACGCAGGACCTGCTGGACCGCTGCAAGGGCCCGTTCGAGCAGGCCGTCAAGGACGCCGGCATCAAGATCTCCGACGTCGACCACGTCATCCTGGTCGGCGGCTCGACCCGCATGCCGGCCGTGACCGACCTGGTCAAGCAGCTCACCGGCCGCGACCCGAACAAGGGCGTCAACCCGGACGAGGTCGTCGCCGTCGGCGCCGCCCTCCAGGCCGGTGTGCTCAAGGGCGAGGTCAAGGACGTCCTGCTGCTCGACGTGACCCCGCTGAGCCTGGGCATCGAGACCAAGGGCGGCATCTTCACCAAGCTCATCGAGCGCAACACCACCATCCCGACCAAGCGCTCCGAGGTGTTCACCACCGCCGACGACAACCAGCCGTCGGTGCTGATCCAGGTGTTCCAGGGCGAGCGGGACATCGCCGCCTACAACAAGAAGCTCGGCACCTTCGAGCTGACCGGTCTCCCGCCGGCCCCGCGCGGCGTGCCGCAGATCGAGGTCACGTTCGACATCGACGCCAACGGCATCGTGAACGTGCACGCCAAGGACCTGGGCACCGGCAAGGAGCAGAAGATGACGATCACCGGCGGCTCCTCGCTGCCGAAGGACGACATCGAGCGGATGCGCCGGGACGCCGAGGAGCACGCCGACGAGGACAAGCGCCGCCGTGAGGAGGCCGAGACCCGCAACGTGGCCGAGGCGCTCCAGTGGCAGACCGAGAAGTTCCTCGCCGAGAGCGGCGACAAGCTGCCCAGCGAGAACCGCGACCAGCTCAACGAGGCGCTCGGCGAGCTGCGCAGCGCCCTCGGCGGGCAGGACATCGAGAAGATCAAGTCCGCGCACGAGAAGCTGGCGCAGGTCTCCCAGCAGGCGGGCTCGCTGCTCTACACCCAGCAGCAGGAGGGCGAGCAGGCCGCCCCGGGCGCGGCCGGGCCGGGTGCCGGCGCGGGTGCGGCCGGTGGCCCGAAGGCCGGCGGCGACGACGACGTGGTCGACGCGGAGATCGTGGACGAGGACAAGAAGTGACATCCGGTCCCGGACACGATTCGCACGGCAGAGGGATGAGGTAACCGCATGACGGACAAGCCACGAGCGGCCGACCCGGGTGCCACCGGGTCGGCGCCGGGCGCCGGCAAGGACACCGGCGACGAACCCCGGGTCGTCATCCGCGACAAGCGCAAGCTCGGCAAGGTGACCGAGCAGCCGGCGAACGACGCCTCGGCGGCCGACGCGGCCACCGACGCGCCCGCCGAAGGGCTGGTCGAGGAGGCCGAGGTCGTGGTCGACGAGATCGGCGGCGAGGCCGAGGTCAACGGTCCGGCCGTGGTCGACTCGCCCGCCGAGCCGAACGGCGGGACCGGCCCGGACGCGCCGCTCGGCGCCGAGCTGGAGTCGCTCCGCACCGACCTGGAGGAGCGCACCCGCGACCTCCAGCGGGTGACCGCGGAGTACGCCAACTACCGCAAGCGGGTCGACCGGGACCGCAACCTGGTGCAGGAGCAGGCCACCGGGGCGGTGCTCACCGCGCTGCTGCCGATCCTCGACGACCTGGACCGGGCCCGCGAGCACGGCGACCTGGTGGGCCCGTTCGGCAGCGTGGCCGAGCAGCTCACCGGCGCGCTCGCCAAGTTCGGCCTGACCGCGTTCGGTGAGACGGGTGACCCGTTCGACCCGACCCGGCACGAGGCGGTGGCGCACCAGACCTCCGCCGACGTGACGGAGCCGACCTGCGTACAGGTCATGCGGCGCGGTTACCAGCTCGGCGAGCGGCTGCTGCGGCCCGCCATGGTCGCGGTCGCGGACCCGGAGTAGTGCCGACCCGTGGCGTCCCGCCCGCCCGCACCGGGCGGGCGGGACGACCGGGATTCGACCCGTGGAAGGGGGTGGACCGGTGAGTTCCAAGGACTGGATCGAGAAGGACTACTACGCCGCGTTGGGCGTGGACAAGTCCGCCTCCTCGGACGAGATCAAGAAGGCGTACCGCAAGTTGGCCCGGGAGTCGCACCCGGACCACAACCCCGGCGACACCGGCGCCGAGGAGCGGTTCAAGACCGTCTCCGAGGCGTACGCGGTGCTCGGTGACGAGAAGAAGCGCCGCGAGTACGACGAGATGCGCTCGCTGTTCGGCTCCGGCGCCTTCCGGCGCAGCGCCCGCGGCGCGGGCCAGCCGGGCGGCATGCCGTTCGACGTCTCCGACCTGTTCGGCGGCGGCGCCGGCGGTGGCGACAACCGGTTCAGCGGCGGCGGCTTCACCGACCTGTTCAGCTCGATCTTCTCCGGTGGCGGGGGCGGCGGTGGCCCGGCCCGTCCGCGCGGCCCGGCCCGCGGCCGGGACGTCGAGACCGAGGTGGCGCTCGACTTCGAAGACGCGGTACGCGGCGTCACGCTGCCGCTGACGCTGCGCGCCCCCGGGGTCTGCGACACCTGCCACGGCAACGGCGCGAAGCCCGGCACCCAGCCGGTGGCCTGCCCGGCCTGCCACGGCGCCGGGGTGACCACCCGCAACCAGGGGTCGTTCAGCTTCTCCGAGCCGTGCCGCAACTGCCAGGGCGTCGGCACGATCGTCGAGGAGAAGTGCCCGGAGTGCCACGGCACCGGCGGGGTCACCAAGACCCGCACGCTGAACGTGCGCTTCCCGGCCGGTGTGGCCGACGGGCAGCGGATCCGCCTGGCCGGCCGGGGCGAGCCCGGCGAGCGGGGCGGTCCGGCGGGCGACCTGTTCGTACAGGTGAAGGTTCGCCCGGACGAGCTGTTCGGGCGTACCGGGGACGACCTGACCCTGAACGTCCCGATCACGTACGCCGAGGCGGTTCTCGGCACGGACCTGCGCGTACCGACCCTGGACGGGACGGTGACCCTGCGGGTGCCACCGGGTACGCCCAGCGGGCGGGTGCTGCGCGCCCGCGGCAAGGGCGTCGTACGCAAGGACGGCCGCGCCGGTGACCTGCTGGTCACGCTCGACGTGGTGGTCCCGGCGAAGGTGTCGGACGAGGCGCGGGCGGCGCTGGAGACCTTCGCGGCGCAGACCCCGCCCGCCGCGCGGGAACATCTCGACGCGCGGGTACGTCGGTTCAGTTGACGGCGGCAGCGGAGGTGAGCGGGCATGTCGGAGGAGTACGTCGGCTCGGGTGACCCGGCCTACGAGGCCAAGGTCTTGATGATCTCGGTGGCCGCGCGGATGGCGGGGATGCACCCCCAGACGCTGCGCCAGTACGACCGGCTGGGCCTGGTGCAGGCCGGCCGGGCGTCCGGCGGCGGTCGCCGGTACAGCGTCCGGGACGTGGTGCTGCTCCGCGAGGTGCAGCGACTCAGCCAGGACGACGGGATCAACCTGGCCGGGGTCAAGCGGATCATCGGGTTGGAGCGGCTGCTCGAAGAGGCGCAGCAGCGGGTGGCCCGGCTGGAGGCGGAACTGGACGCCGCGTACCGGCGGATCGCCGAACTGGAGTCGCTCGGCGGCTTCCCCCGCGGCGATCTCGTGCCCACCAACCGCACGTCCACCGCGCTCGTCGTCTGGCGTCCGCGCCGCGTTCCCGACCGCTGACCTCGTACCGGAAGGCCGGCGCGGCCCCGCTCCCCCGGGGCCGCGCCGGCCTTCGTCGTTCCCCGGGCGGGTCAGGGGAAAGCGGGGTACGGCTGGGTGGGGTCAACTAGGCTTCTCCGCAGGGGCAAAAGCCCTCAAAGCGGATTCCGGGCTGGCGGGGGGAGTCATGACGGAACCGGCGAAGAAGGTGGCGGAGCGCGCGGAGGAACGGCTGGAGAAGGTGGCCGAGAACGTCCGCGAGCGGTTCGACCGGGTCACCGAGGGACGCTTCACCGACAAGATCAAGGAAGGGCGCTTCGCCGACCAGACGGACCACGGCGTGGACCGGGCGCGGGACGACGAGCGGCGCAAGAAGCAGGGCGGGTCGACCTGACGATCCGCCGACGTGCGGGCCGGGATCCACGGGGGATCCCGGCCCGTTCGCCGTTTCGAGGTGGCGAGGCGTTCGAGGTGGCGGGCCGTCAGAGGCGGCGGTTCTCGCGGACCAGGCCGCCCTCGCACCAGTCCCGGTAGACGAAGAGATCCGGCCGGGCGAGCAGCACCCGGCTGTTGTGCGCCCAGTTGCGCATCAGGTCGTCGCCGGACTTCTCGGCCTGCTCGACCAGCTTGCGGAATCGGCGCTTGGGATGGGCGCGGAAGTTCGTCCGGATGCCGTCGGCGGCGTAGATGTAGAGGCAGTGCAGCGTGAACCGCCGCGCCGGGCAGCCCTGGTCCATCGCCAGATCGAACAGCGTCTGCACCAGATGGTCACCGGCGACCAGCAGATCCCAGTCGGGCGGCATCGAGGTCAGCGGCACCGAATCCGGTTGATAGGCCCACGCCCGGAGTTCGGCGGGCGAGGGATCGACCGGGTTGGCGAAGCCGTGGAACGTCTCTTCCTGCACGCTCACCGGCCGACCTTCCGCTTGCGCTGGCGGGGGCGCAGGCCACCCGCGGACCCTGGCTGCTGGGCCGAAACGTTAACGCGGTTGGAGGGAGCAGTGGTAGACCTTCCCGGGCTCAATTTGACAACGCCGGGCCGGATCTGCCCCGCGGCTGATCCGGCCCGGCACCGAGTCAGTCGCCGGAGCCCAGGGGCAGCGGCGCGGGCGGCCGTGCGGCGGCGGCGCGGCTGCGCAGCCACTGCTTGAACCACGGGGTGTCGGGCAGGCGGGCGAGCAGCGGCCCGGTCACCACCGTGATCAACACGTACGCGGTGGCGAGCGCGGCGAGCTTCGGCTCGACCGGGTAGATGGCCGCGACGGCCAGCCCGGCGATGACGATGGAGAACTCGCCGCGCGGGGTCAGCGCCAGTCCGGCCCGCCAGCGTCCGGGCTCGGCGATTCCGGCCCGGCGGGCGGCCAGGTAGCCGGTGGCCACCTTCGTCGCCATGGTCACCACTGCGAGCAGCAGCGCGGGCAGCAGCACCGGCGGCATGTCCAGCGGGTTGGTCACCAGCCCGAAGAACACGAAGAAGACCGCGGCGAACAGATCACGCAGCGGGGAGAGCAGCTCGGTGGCGTGGTGCGCCACCGGCCCGGACAGCGCGATGCCCACCAGGAACGCGCCGACCGCCGCGGACACCTGGAGCTTGGCCGCGAGACCGGCGACCAGCAGGGTCAGGCCGAGCACCCCGAGCAGCAGCGCCTCCGGATCCTTGGCGGAGAGCGCGGCGGAGATCAGGTGGCCGTACCGGATGGCCACGGCCAGTACGACGACCACGGTGAACACCGCGACGGCGAGTGCGATGCCGCCCTTGACCAGGCCGACCCCGGCGAGCAGCGCGGTGACCAGCGGCAGGTAGAGGGCCATCGCCAGGTCCTCGATCACCAGGACGGAGAGGATCACCGGGGTCTCCCGGTTACCGACCCGGCCCAGGTCGCCGAGCACCTTGGCGATCACGCCGGACGACGACACCCAGGTCACGCCCGCGAGCACCACCGCCGCCACCCAGCCCCAGCCGAGCAGGAGCGCGAAGGCGAAACCGGGCAGCGCGTTGAACACCGCGTCGATCAAGCCGGCCGGCGCGGCCGAGCGGAGGTTGCCCACCAGCTCGTTGGCGCTGTACTCCAGGCCGAGCATGACCAGCAGCAGGATCACGCCGATCTCGGCGCCGACGGCGAAGAACTCCTCGCTGGCGTTGAGCGGCAGCAGACCACCGTGCCCGAACGCCAGGCCGGCGAGCAGGTACAGCGGGATGGGCGACACGCCGAAGCGACGGCTCAGCCGGCCGAGCAGGCCGAGCAGGAGCAGCAGCGCACCGACCTCGATGAGCAGGATTGTGGTTTCGTGCATACGCGTCAGCCGTCCGGATCGGTCTCGGCGAGGATCGCGGTCACGCCGTCGAGCCCCTGACGGGTACCGACCACGACGACCACATCGCCGGCCTCGAACCGGAAGGTGGGATCGGGCGAGACGTTCACCGCGCCCTGACGCAGCACGGCCACGATCGACGCGCTGGTCCGGGTGCGTGCCTTGGTGTCCGCGAGCCGCTTGCCGACGTACTTCGACCCCGCCGGGATGGCGATCTGCTCGGTCAGCAGCCCGGCGGCCTGCTCGCGCAGCCCGGAGAGCTGACCCAGCATCAGCGACGCGCCGAGGATGTCGGCGAGCGCCTCCGCCTCGTCGTCGGTCAGGGGTATGTCGTGTTGGCAGGAGTCGGGATCGTCCGGGTCGTAGAGGACCAGGTCGCGACGGCCATTGCGGTGAGAGACCACGCCGAGCCGGCGGCCGGACTCCGTCATCAGATCATGACGTACGCCGATCCCGGGCAGGGCAGTCTGTTCGACACGTACTCGCACGCGGGTGAGGCTACTCCGGGCGCGCACCTGCCGCTTCCGGGGCCGAACTACAGACTGGTCGATGCGGCTCGGGCGGCTTGTCTAGTCCCGTTCGGCTACGAACACGCCGACACCTTCAAGCGTTTCGGTGAGGCCGGTCGCGCGCAGGATCATCATCGCCTTGCCGACGACGGTGTCGGAGACGGCGTACTCCTTGCACAGTTGGGCGCGGCTCGGCAGCTTGGTGCCGGGTGGCCACTCTCCCGAATCGATCTTGCTCTTCAGTTCGTCTGCGAGCACTTGGTACTGCTGCTTGGGCATACACACTCCCCGGATGGCACGCCCATTCGACCATGCAACCACCTCCAACCTCAAGCAATTGTGGGTCGGTCGTTGACCTACAACTGGTACCAATTGTACGTTGCTGACGAACGCTCCCGGATGGCACCTGGAGCTTTCCCGGGTCGGGGCGGGCATCCCCGTGGCTCGTCCCGACCCCCCGTCCTCCGCGAGAAGGGACAGCGTCGTGCGCAATCTCCTGCGAATACGTCCGAAGTGTTCCGAGTGGCAGTCCCGGCAGGCTCCGTCGATGCGTGACCTGGCCGGGCGGCCGTGACCGGGCGGTACGTGATCCATCTGCCGGTGCGCGCGGCCGACCTGGCCCGGGCGAAGATGCTCGGTCGCACGGCCGGGCGGTCGTTGGCGTTCCTCGCGGTGGTGGAGTTGGGCGGGATCACCGTCTCGGCCGAGGACGACCAGGCCGTACGCCATTGGGTTTTCTGCAACCGCAAGCTGGACGGCGGCCGGCGTTGCGTGCTGCGCGCCGACCACGAGACCCCTTGCGTCGCGCGCCTCCCGCGTCGCTGAGATCTTGGTACGAAAGGGCCCCTCCGAGGGCCGTTTCGTACCAAGATCTTTCCGGCTGGTTCGGAGGAGGGTGACTCAGGTCACAGGGGTGGAGTTGAGCGGAATAGACTCAACTCTGGTTGTGTCATGTCCAGTGGACACGCCGATCCGGGGGAGCCCATGAACACGGAACGTCTCACCACCAAGAGCCGCGAAGCCATCACCGGTGCCGTCGCGCTGGCGAACCAGCGCGGTCACGCCACCGTGGAGCCCTGGCACCTGCTGCTGTCACTGCTGGACACCGAGGGCTCGACCGCCGCGGGCCTGCTGCGCGCCGTCGGGGCCGACCCCGCCGAGGTACGCCGCGTCGCCCAGCGTTCGGTCGACGCGCTGCCCGCCGCGCGCGGGTCGAGCATCGCCGAGCCGACGCTGGCCCGCGAGTTCGTCAACGCCATCGGCGCCGCCGAGCAGATCGCGCGACCGCTGGGCGACGAGTACACCTCCACCGAGCACCTGCTGGCCGGGCTGGCCCGGGTCGGCGGCGCGGTCTCGGTCGCGCTGAAGAACTCCGGCGCCACCGAGGAGAACCTGGTCGCCGCGTTCCCGACCGTCCGCGGCGGGGACCGCCGGGTCACCACCGCCGACCCGGAGCAGACCTACCAGGCCCTGGCCAAGTACGGCGTGGACCTCACCGCCAGCGCCCGCGACGGCAAGATCGACCCGGTGATCGGCCGGGACTCGGAGATCCGCCGGGTGATCCAGGTGCTGTCCCGGCGTACGAAGAACAACCCGGTGCTGATCGGCGAGCCGGGCGTGGGCAAGACCGCGATCGTGGAGGGCCTGGCCCAGCGGATCGTGGCCGGCGACGTGCCGGAGTCGCTGCGGGACAAGAAGCTGGTCTCGCTCGACCTCGGCGCGATGGTCGCCGGCGCGTCGTACCGGGGTCAGTTCGAGGAGCGGCTGAAGTCCGTGCTGGAGGAGATCAAGAACTCCGACGGCCAGGTCATCACGTTCCTGGACGAGCTGCACACGGTGGTCGGCGCGGGCAAGGGCGAGGGCTCGATGGACGCCGGCAACATGCTCAAGCCGATGCTGGCCCGCGGTGAGCTGCGGATGGTCGGCGCGACCACGCTCGACGAGTACCGCGAGCACATCGAGAAGGACCCGGCCCTGGAGCGCCGCTTCCAGCCGGTGCTGGTCGGCGAGCCGACCATCGAGGACACCATCGGCATCCTGCGCGGGCTCAAGGAGCGCTACGAGGTGCACCACGGCGTACGGATCACCGACGCCGCGCTGGTGGCCGCCGCCGCGCTCTCCGACCGGTACATCACCGACCGGTTCCTGCCGGACAAGGCGATCGACCTGGTGGACGAGTCCGCGTCCCGGCTGCGCATGGAGATCGACTCGCGCCCGGTCGAGGTGGACGAGATCGAGCGGGCGGTACGCCGGCTGGAGATCGAGGAGATGGCGCTGGCCAAGGAGCCGGACGCCGCGTCCGCCGAGCGCCTGGAGCGGCTGCGCAAGGAGCTGGCCGACAAGCGCGAGCAGCTCACCGCGCTCTCCGAGCGCTGGCAGACCGAGAAGAGCCACATCACCAAGCTCTCCACCGCCAAGGAGGAGCTGGAGCGCCTCGGTGGTGAGGCCGAGCGGGCCGAGCGCGACGGCGAGCTGGAACGCGCCGCCGAGCTGCGGTACGGCCGGATCCCCGCGCTGCGGACCGAGCTGAAGCAGGCCGAGGAGGAGCTGGCCCGGCTCCAGGCCGACGGCGCGATGCTCAAGGAGGAGGTCGGCGCGGACGACATCGCCGCCGTGGTCGCCTCCTGGACCGGCATCCCCGCCGGGCGGCTGCTCGAAGGCGAGACCGCCAAGCTGCTGCGGATGGAGGAGTCGCTGCGCGGCCGCGTGGTCGGCCAGGCCGAGGCGGTCGGCGCGGTCTCCGACGCGGTCCGCCGCGCCCGGGCCGGCGTCGCCGACCCGGACCGCCCCACCGGCAGCTTCCTGTTCCTCGGCCCGACCGGCGTCGGCAAGACCGAGCTGGCCAAGGCGCTCGCCGAGTTCCTCTTCGACGACGAGCGGGCCATGGTCCGCATCGACATGAGCGAGTACGGCGAGAAGCACTCGGTGGCCCGCCTGGTCGGCGCCCCGCCCGGTTACGTCGGCTACGAGGAGGGCGGCCAGCTCACCGAGGCGGTGCGCCGGCGGCCGTACTCGGTGATCCTGCTGGACGAGGTGGAGAAGGCCCACCCGGACGTCTTCGACGTACTGCTGCAGGTGCTCGACGACGGCCGGCTCACCGACGGTCAGGGCCGTACCGTGGACTTCCGCAACGCGATCCTGATCCTCACCTCGAACCTGGGCTCGTCGGTGATCAGCGACCTGACGCTCACCGAGAACGAGCGCCGGGAGGGTGTGCTCGCGGTGGTCCGGTCGCACTTCAAGCCGGAGTTCCTCAACCGGCTCGACGACATCGTGGTGTTCGCCGCGCTTCAGGGCGAGGACCTGCGGTCGATCGTGGACATCCAGCTCGACCGGATGAGAACCCGTCTTGCGGACCGCCGGTTGGCGCTGGACGTCAGCGACTCCGCACGCACCTGGCTGGCCGAGCACGGGTACGACCCGATCTACGGCGCCCGGCCGCTGCGCCGGCTGGTGCAGTCGGCGATCGGCGACCAGCTCGCGAAGGCGCTGCTGGCCGGTGAGATCCGCGACGGCGACACGGTCCGCATCGACCTGTCCGACTCCAAGGAGTCCCTGGCGGTAACCGCCGCCTGACCCGCACCACCCCGCGAAGGCCCGGCCATCCCGGCCGGGCCTTCGCCGTCCCCGCCCCGTCCCCCAGCCCCGTCCCCGCCCGCACCTGCCCGCGCCGCAGCGGTGATCAAGGAGTTTGTGTCCCCGCCGGAGCATCCAGAGGACACAAACTCCTTGATCACCGGGGAGGGCCGGGGCGAGGGCCGGGGCGAGGGCCGGGGCGGGAGGGAACGGCGGACCGGGGCCGGGTGGTCACCGGCCGCGCCGACCGGCGTGCCGGTGGTGCTGCGCGCCGTGGGTGTTAACAAGGGGCCCTTCCTCTACCGGAGGCGTTAAGAGGGGGCCCTTCCTTAACTGCGGGGGGTGAGGGGTTGGTGGGGTGGGCACATAGTGGGGCATGAGCGGGAGCTGGGAACGGGAACTGGACGCGGCCGTGCGGGAACTCGACGGCGCGGACACCCTCGCCTTCGGCGGGGTCGGGCTGGCGGGGCAGATCCTGCCCGCGACCGAGGCGTACCGGACGCTGGAACAGGGGTTGCGGGAGCACCCGGAGGCGGCCCGCAAGCGGATCGACAGGTTGCTCCGCAAGGGTTCGCCGGCCGGCCGGGCGTACGCGGCGACGTTGCTGGAGACGGTCGACCCAGCCGCCGGGAGGGACGCCTGGGCGCGGCTGCGCGGCGAGGACGGCGAGTTCACCACGTTCTCCGGCTGCCTCATGGGCCGCGCCACGCTGGGCGAATACGCGACCGACCGGCTCGCCGGCGGCGACCAGTAACTGAGCGCACACTCAGCGAACAGGACTTCAGGAGGCGTGCGTGCGGTTGTTACCGTTCCCGCCGAGCACGTTGGGGGAGGCGGTCGTGAACGGTTCGTTGGCGTACGTGGTGACCACGCTGGGGTGCCTGGTCGGGGTGGCCGGTGTGGTGATCGCCGTGATCGCGGTGCGGAAGTCCCGGTCCGCGTCCCGCCCGAAGACGAAGGCGGCGCCGGGTGACCCGTTCCGGGACCGGGACGCCGACGCGCTGCGTGGTGACCCGCGCGCGCTCAAGCCCGGTGACATCGTCGAGATCCGCACGGTGCCGTACACCGTGCGCGGCTCGGTGCACCTGGTCGAGGGCGGGTGGAGCTGGGCCGAGCACCTGCTCGACGACGCGGGCGGGGTGAAGCGCTGGCTCTCCGTCGAGACCGACCCGGACCTGGAGATGGTGCTCTGGACCAGTGAGCCGGGGGCCACCGTGACGCCGGGCGCCCCGACGCTGGAGATGGCCGGCCGCCGCTACAACTGGGACGAGTCGGGCCAGGCCCGGTACACCGCCACCGAGGGCACCGGCCTCGACCCGCACGGCACCATGCGCTACTACGACTACCAGGCGCCCGGTGGCGCTCGGCTGTCGTTCGAGGCGTACGGGGAGGCCGGCTGGGAGGTCAACCTCGGCGAGGAGCTGCGTCGTGCCGAAGTGATGATCTACCCGCAGGGCGGCCCGGACACGGTGCGCTGACGTGCTCGTCTGCCTGGACGCGCCCTACGTCGACACCAGCGCCGCCGACCTGAGCCTGGCCCTCGGCGGCCCGGAGCTGCCGGCGCTGGCCGTACGCGACATCGACCTGCCCGGCCTGCCCCGGCTGCGGCTGCGCCTGCTCGGCGCCTCCCACCAGGTCGTGCTCGGCACGCTCACCGAGACGGTCGCCTGCCTGCCCGGCCGCCCGCCGCACCTGCCGGGCACGCTGCACGACGAGACGGCCGGCTACCGGTTCCTCGCCACGGTGCTCCGGCCGGAGGGCGACGGCCTGCGTACCCGGGTCGCGGCGCTGCGCGCCGAGCTGGCGGGCGACCCGTACGCGCTGATCGGGGTCTTCCCCGGCGACGAGGACGCGGTCACCGCGCTCTCCGTCCGGCCCGGTCCGCCGGACGGCGCGCTCGCCTGGCGCACCTGGCACGCCTACCCGCAGACCAACGAGCTGGTCCTGACCGAGACCGTGGTGGAGGAGCTGTGACGTACCGACGGTGGTTCGTGGTGGGCGTGGCGGTCGCCGTCATCGGGGCGCTCATCGCCGCCTTCACGATCTTCTACGGCAACTTCTCGCCCCGGGGCTACGTGGAGGACCAATTCTCCCGCGCCTCCGGGCGGGACATCGGCTCGAACGCGATCGCGTACACCTCGAACAAGGCGCCGAGCGAGGTGTCCAAGCAGATCACCGACGCCTGGAAGCCGGCCGACCAGTACGTCGACGGCAGCGGCGTCTACCTGCGCTACGACGACGACTCGGTGGTCATCCTCCCGCTCGCCGTCGGCTCGGTGATCCTGCTGGAGAAGATGACCACCGCCTACCCCCGGTACCACGGCGTCGTCGGCAACAGCTGGGGCTGGGGCCGAGGCAGCACGGTCCGGGGCGGCGGCCCCGGTTCCGGCAAGTAGCCCCTCCGACCCCTCACCCTGGAGTCTCCTGTGCAACATCTCGTCACCGACCTGCTGATCACCCTCGCCTACGGCGCGGTCGGCGTCGTCCTGATGGCGATCGGCTACGTCCTGGTCGACCTGGCCACCCCCGGCAAGCTCCACGAGCTGATCTGGACCGAGCGCAACCGCAACGCGGCGCTGCTGCTCTCGTCCAACCTGCTCGGGGTCGGCACGATCGTGGTCGCCGCGATCGTGGCCAGCGACGACGACTTCACGCTGGGGCTGGTCGGCGCCGCCGCGTACGGCATCCTCGGTCTGGTGATCATGGCGGCGGCGTTCGTGCTGCTCGACGTGGCCACCCCGGGCAAGCTCGGTGAGCTGCTCGTGGACCCGGAGCCGCACCCGGCGGTGTGGGTCTCCGCCACCGTGCACCTCGCCACCGGCGCCATCATCGCGGCCGCGATCATCTGATGAGCGGCAAGCCCGCACCGCGTTCGGCGGGGAAGGACAAGCGCACGCAGACGGTGATCTGGTCCGTGGTCGTGGGGGTCGTGGTCGTCGTCTGCGCCATCGGCGTGTTCAGCGGCGACTCGGACACCTCGGTCCCCGCCCCGGCGGCCGACGAGCGGTCCGGCACCGTGCCGATCCTCCGGGCCGCCGCCGACAGCCAGGGCATCTGCTACGGCTGGGAACTGCTCGACGTGTACGACGAGGTGAGCGTCGGCTCCAACCTCGGCGACGGCACCAGCGTCGTCGACGCTCCCGGCTGCGCGCGCTGGATCGCGGTCTCCGCCAACGTCAGGTACACCTCGTCGAGCAGCGAGTCGGAGGACTCCGCCACGATCCGGATCAAGGGCTCGGACGACATCGAGTTCGCCGACCTCGCCGCGATCGAGACCCGCCTGGGCCGCTTCGGGCTGGACGAGGAGGCGTTCGTCGACGACCCGGGCTGGGCCGTCACCCGGGCCGCCACGATCCTGCCGCTGCTCGCCGCCGAGCGCGGGCTCGCCGGGCCGGCCGCGACGCCCACCGCCGCGCCGTCCACCGCGGCCGCCCCGCTGCCGGACGCCGGCAACGACTTCTGGCGGGACCGGTGGATCTACGTGCTCAGCTCCGCCGGCCTGTTCCTGCTGGCCGCGCTGTTCCTCGCCGTGGGCGTGCGCCAGCGCCGCAACCACCGGGTACGGGTGCCCGCGCAGCGCGCCGGGGCGGGAGCCGCCGGACGTACCCGGAGCAGACGGTGACCGTCGACGTGGCCGCACGGCCGCGGTGGCGCCTGGCCCGCGCGGCGGTCCTGCTCGCGGTCTTCGTGTGCGCGGCCTGCGGCCTGGTGTACGAGCTGGCGCTGGTCGCGCTCGGCAGCTACCTGATCGGCGACACGGTCGGCCAGGCGTCGATCGTGCTCGGCGTGATGGTCTTCGCGATGGGCATCGGCGCGCTGGTGGCGAAGCCGTTGCAGTCCCGCGCGGTGGTCTCGTTCGCGGTGATCGAGTTGACGCTGGCGCTGCTCGGCGGCCTCTCCGTGCTCGGTCTCTACGCCGCGTTCGCCTGGCTCGACCTGTACGGCCCGGCGCTCGTCGGCACCGCGTTCGTGCTCGGCCTGCTGATCGGCGCGGAGATCCCGCTGCTCATGGTGATGCTGCAACGCATCCGGGAGCAGTCCGCGGGCAGCGCGGTGGCCGACCTGTTCGCCGCCGACTACGTGGGCGCGCTGCTCGGCGGGCTGGCCTTCCCGTTCCTGCTGATCCCGGTCTTCGGTCAGCTCAAGGGCGCGCTCGTGGTGGGCGCGGTGAACGCGGTCGCTGGCGTGGTGCTCGTCTTCACCGTGTTCCGCGCCGAACTCGGCCGCCGGGCGCGGGCCGCGCTGGGCGCGGCCACCGTCGTGGTCGGCCTGCTTCTCGGGTACGCGTGGGTGACCGCCCACGACTTCGAGGTGACCGCGCGTCAGCAGCTCTACCGCGACCCGGTGGTGCACGCCGAGCGCAGCCGCTACCAGGAGATCGTGCTGACCCGCTCGGTGCGCGAGCCCGGCCACTCCGACACCGACCTGCGGCTGTTCCTCAACGGCGACCTCCAGTTCAGCTCGATCGACGAGTACCGCTACCACGAGGCGCTCGTGCACCCGGCGATGCGCGGGGCGCACGGCGACGTGCTGGTGCTCGGCGCCGGGGACGGGCTGGCCGCGCGGGAGATCCTCAAGTACCCGGACGTGCGCTCGGTGACGCTCGTCGACCTCGACCCGGCCGTGGTCGAGCTGGCCAGCCGCGAGCCGCGGCTGCGTGAGCTGAACCGGGAGTCGCTCACCGACCCCCGGGTACGGGTGCTCAACCTGGACGCGTTCGCCTGGCTGCGTACCGCCACCGACCGCTTCGACGTGGTGATCGCCGACCTGCCCGACCCGGACGAGACGGCCACCGCGAAGCTCTACACGATCGAGTTCTACACGCTGATCCGGCCGGTGCTGGCCCCCGGCGGGCGGCTCGTCGTGCAGTCCGGGTCGCCCTACTTCGCGCCCCGGTCGTACTGGTCGATCGAGCGGTCGGTACGCGAGGCGGGCTTCGCCACCGTGCCGTACCACGTCGACGTGCCGAGCTTCGGCGACTGGGGGTACGTGCTCGCCGCGCCGGGCGACGTCGCGCCGGAGCTGGCGCTGCCGGCCGATCCGCCGCCGCTGCGTTTCCTCACCCCGGAGGTGCTGGCCGCCGCCGGCACGTTCCCCGCCGACCGGGCCCGGCTCGACGTGCCGGCCTCCACGCTGTTGCGACCGAGGGTGCTGGACTACGCCCGCGAGGAGTGGCGCGGCTACTAGGTTTCGGGACATGCCACCCGAATCGCCGCGCCACCGACCGGGCCTCGGCTGGCTGGTCCGCCGGCTGCCGACCCGGGCGGTCGAGGCGGCGTCCTACCTCCAGGCGTTCGTGCTCTCCGGCGTGGTCACCGTGCTGGCCGTGCGGGCGTACCTGCAGGCCACCGGTTATCCGCAGCTCGGTGGCGGCGGGCTGCACATCGCGCACGTCCTCTGGGGCGGCCTGCTGCTCGCCGTCGGCCTGGGCATCCCGCTCGTCTTCCTCGGCGGCGGCGCCCGTACCGGCGGTGCGGTCGTCGGCGGCATCGGGTTCGGGCTGTTCATCGACGAGGTGGGCAAGTTCGTCACCACCGGCACCGACTACTTCTACGCTCCCGCCGCCGCCATCATCTATGTCGCGTTCGCGCTGCTGGTCCTGCTCATCCAGGCGGTACGCGGACGCACCGGCCGGTCCCGGCTGACCCCGGCCGAGCGCACCGCGAACGCGCTGGACATGGTGCTCAGCGGCCTGCCGGGCGGGCTCACCGACCGCCGCCGGATCGCCGTGCTGCGGCTCGTGCAGGGCACCGGACCGGCCACCGAGACGGCGATGGCGCACCTGCTGGACGCGGTACCCCACCGGGAACCGCCGCCGGTGCCGCGCTGGCAGCGGGCGGCGGACCGGGCCCGGCGCCTCGCCGTCTGGGCGGCCGGGCGCCGCTGGCTGGTCTGGCCGGTGGTGGCCTACCTGGTGGTGGAGCCGGTGCTCACGGTGGTCGCGGTGTTCGTCGACGGCGTGACCGGGAAGCTGGACCAGGAACGGGAGTGGGGCGCGGTGCTCGGCGTCAGCGCCACCGCGCTGTTCACCGCCGTGCTCGGTCTGTGGGCCGCCTGGCTGCTGCGCCGCAACCGGGCCGAGGCGTTCCGCCTGTTCAAGCTGGCGCTGCTCGTCGACCTGCTGTTCGGGCAGGTCTTCAACTTCACTGTGAACCAGTTCGGCGCGGTCTCCGCCGTCGCGCTCGATCTCGCGCTGCTCGGCGTGGTCACCGCCGAGCACCGCCGGTTGCGGCGCGCCGCCGAGAGGTGAGCCGTTCCGGCGTGCTGAGCTGGTGGAAGATCGCTACGGTGGGCTTCTGATCCAGGAAGGGAGAATCATGGTCGATGCTCCGGGCACCCCGCCCCGCACGCGTCCCGGCGTGGTGACGCTCTCCAGTTGGCTGCTCATCCTCGTCGCTGCGATCCAGGTGCTGAACCTGATCGTGGCGCTGACCGTCGTCGGCACGATCCGCGACGTTCTCACCGACGCGTACGCGGGCACCTCGGCCGAGTCGGCCGCTGACATCGCGTACGCGTTCAGCATCATCACAGCGGTCGTGTCGCTGCTGATCGCGGCCGGCCTCGTCGTCCTCGCGCTGTTGAACAACCGGGGCAAGAACGGCTCCCGGATCACCACCTGGGTGCTGGGCGGCATCCTGTTCTGCTGCACCGGCGGCGGGCTGCTGACCGGTCTCACCGGCGGCATGACGGGCGGCGGCAACACCACCGGTGACGTGCCCAGCTCGGCGGAGATCCAGCGCCGGCTGGAGGACGCGCTGCCGTCCTGGTACACCCCGGTCAACCTGCTGCTGGGCCTGGTCGCGCTGCTCGCCCTGCTGGCCGCGCTGATCCTGCTGGCGCTGCCGCAGGCGAACGAGTTCTTCCGCAAGCCCAAGGCCGGCTGGGAGCCGCCGGTGCCCGGTGGCGCCTACCCGGCGTACCCGTCGCACCCGGGCCAGCCGGGGGATCCGGCGTACCCGTCGTACCCACCGGCTCCCGGCACGCCGCCGTCGGCGCCCGGCGGTCAGCCGCCGTCCGCGCCGGGCGGTCAGCCGGGTGAGCGCCGCGACCCGGAGCCGCCTTCCGGAAGTTGACGTCCGGATTACAGCGACGCCGACGATCCCTCCGAGTAGGTTGCAAGCCGACGCCTACCGGAGGGATCAGTCGTGTCGTACCCCGATCGGGCCGCACCCCGCCGGCCGGGCACGGTCCTCGCCGCGGCGGCGCTGCTGCTGGCGATGGCAGTCGGCGCCGTGGCGTACGCGGTGGTCAACCTGGCCGTCAGCGGCGGCACGGTGGACCGGTTCCGGGACGCGGCGGCCGAGCGGACCGGCGCGAGCGGTGGCGACATCGACCAGGTGGCCGGTCTGCTGCGCGGCTCCACAGTGCTGGCCGCCGTGCTCGGCGTGCTCGCCGGGTTGCTGCTCGCCGGGCTCGCGCTCGGCCTGCTCGCCGGCCGCTCCGGCGCCCGCACGGCGACCTGGGTGGTCGCCGGGACGGGCCTGCTCTGCGGTTGCTGCGGGCTGGCGGTGCTGGTCGGCCAGCGAGCCGCCCCGCTGCGGCTCGGCGCGGACGACCGGATCACCGCCGACCTGCTGGGGCTCGTCGGCGACGCCTACCCGTCCTGGTGGATCCCGGTGAACGCGACGCTGTCGGTGGCGCAGATCCTCGGCTACCTGGTGGTCGCCGTGCTGCTCACGCTGCCGTCGTCCGGCGCGTTCCTGCGCCGCCGTACCGCACCGCTGCGACTGTCCGGCTACGGCTCGACCGTGTCCGGCGCGCCGGCCCCCGGGCCGACGCCCTGGGGACCGCCACCCGGCCTGAACCCGCCCCCGTCCGTCCCGCCCGCGACGCCGCCGGGCGGGTTCCCGCCACCCCCGAGGACCGCCGATGACAGGTGACACCGACCCCTCCCGGCGCCGTGCCCTGGTCACCGGTGCCAGCCTGGGCATCGGCGAGGCGTTCGCCCGCCGGCTCGCCGCCGACGGCTGGGACCTCGTCCTGGTGGCCCGGGACGCCGCCCGGCTCGACGCGCTGGCGGCCGAGCTGACCGGCCGGCACGGCGGCGACGCCGAGACGATCGCCGCCGATCTGTCCACCGAGGACGGCTGTGCGGCGGTCGAACGGCGGCTGACCGCCGGTACGCCGATCGAGCTGCTCGTCAACAACGCCGGCATCAGTCTGAACACGTCGTTCGTCCGCTCGTCGGTGGCGGACGAGGCGCGGCTGGTCCGGCTCAACGTGCTCGCGGTGCTGCGTCTGACCCACGCCGCCCTTGGTCCGATGATCGAGCGAGGTCGCGGGGCAGTGATAAATGTCTCTTCCGTTGCGAGCTTCGGTGTCCCCATGCCGGGGTCCACGTACTCGGCCAGCAAGGCGTGGGTGACGAATTTCAGTGAATCGATCGGCCAGTCCGTCGCGCCGCTCGGCGTACGCGTGATGGCGCTCTGCCCCGGCTACACCCGAACCGGAAATCACGAACGCGCGGGCATCGACATGTCGCGCCTGCCCGCCTGGGCCTGGCTGCGAGCCGACGATGTGGTCGCCGAAGGGCTGCTTGACCTGCATAAAGGTAAGTTCGTGAGTGTCCCGGACTGGAAGTACAAGGTGGCGGCGGCCGGGTTGCGGTACGCGCCGAAGCGCCTGCTGCGCGGCTTCCGGCGGGACACCCGGGGTGCGGTCGGCCGTCAGCGCGGCTGACCGGCGGCGACCGTACGCGGGCCGGTTCGGCGGCCGGCCGGGATGGACGGTCGCACAGCGTAGCCGCTCATCGCCACCCGTCGGTCGCCCGCAGGGTTGACCAGGGCAGACCCGAAACACGGCGCTCAGACTTGCGAAGTACGCTCTTGGGCCATGGGCGACCACGACGACCTGCGCAAATTCATCACTGACCTAGCCGTCGTGCACGGCCGGGTGGTGCTCTCGTCGGGCCGCGAGGCGGACTGGTACGTGGATCTGCGTCGCGTCACGCTCCATCACGAGGCGGCTCCGTTGATCGGCCGGGTCATGCGTGACCTCACCGCCGACTGGGCGTACGACGCGGTCGGTGGGCTGACCCTGGGCGCCGATCCGGTGGCCGCCGCCATGCTGCACGCCTCGGCGGGCACCGGTCGTGCGGTCGACGCCTTCGTGGTGCGCAAGGAGGGCAAGGCCCACGGTCTCCAGCGCCGGATCGAGGGGCCGGACGTCTCCGGGCGGCGGGTGCTCGCGGTCGAGGACACCTCCACCACCGGTGGAAGTGTGTTGACGGCGGTCGAGGCATTGCGTGAGGCAGGGGCCGAGGTGGTGGGTGTGGCGGTTATTGTTGATCGAGGTGCCGGCGACACGGTGCGAGCCGCCGGATTGCCCTATCGGGCGGCCTATACGTTGGCTGACCTCGGCCTTGTGGCGTAAAAGTTTGCCGATTCGGATCTGCTGATATGCAGGCGGATCGATGCTGCTGGTGGAAGGATGGAATACGTGGGAACTGCGTTGGCTGAAATGACCATGCCTCAGATCTCGCCGCTTGCCGGCGAGCCGATCGAACGCGCCGACGCCGAGCGGCTTGCGGGGGTCCTCAAGGCCCTCGCTGACCCCGCCCGGCTGCGGCTGCTCAGCCTGATCCAGTCGGCTCCCGAGGGGGAGGCGTGTGTGTGTGACCTCACCGCGCCGCTCGGCCTCTCGCAGCCGACGGTCAGCCACCACCTGCGAATCCTCACCGAGGCCGGCTTGCTGGAGCGGGAGAAGCGCGGGGTCTGGGCGTACTACCGGCTGGTGCCGTCCGCGATCGCCACGATCGCGGATCTGCTCACCCCGCCGCGGAAGCGGGCCACCAAGAAGGCTCGCTGAAACCTTTCGGGCCGGCCCGACCGAGGGTCGTCCCGACCGGGTGACCGGTGGCGTGCGAGGGGTGGCGCCATCAGCGCACGGTGACGGCTGCCGTCGTCCGTGTGACCCGGCGAGAGCAGTGATGTCGAAGGCCGGTCCTCGCCCGAGGGCCGGCCTTCGGCGTCCGTACGTGCTCAGCGGCGGTGCTGCCCGCCGTCTCCGTGCCCGGGCCGGTGCTCCTCGATGCCCTCCCGGGCCGCCTCCACGGTGCCGGCCACCGTCGCCGCGGTGATCACGGCGACCGCCTCGCCGCGCTTGCGCGCCCGCCGGTCGCGGAGGAACTCGAAGAAGATCGGCAGCACCGAGATCACGATGATCAGCGCGACCACCGGCAGGATGTACCTGTCGATCTTGTCGCCGATGGCGTCGTAGATCTGGCGGGCCAGCAGGTAGCCGACCAGCAGGATGCCGTCCACCCAGAGGATCGCGCCCACCACGTTCCACACGAAGAACTGGCGGGCCGGCATGCCGAGCACCCCGGCCACCGGGTTGAGGAACGTCCGCACGATCGGGATGAACCGGGCCAGCACCACGGCCTTCGCCGGGCCGAACTTCTGGAAGTAGTACTCCGCCTTCTCCACGTACTCCCGCTTGAACAGCCGGGAGTTGGGCTTCTCGAACATCCGGCGGCCGTACCGGGCGCCGAGCCAATGCCCGAGCTGGGCGCCGACGATGGCGCAGAGCGGACCGCCGATCATCAGCCCGGCCAGGGACAGGCGGGTGCCGTCGCCGAAGATGGCGTCGGCCACCGGGGAGGCGGCCACCCCGGCCAGGAACAGCAGCGAGTCGCCAGGGAAGAAGAAGCCGACCAGCAGCCCGGTCTCGGCGAAGAGGATGACCCAGACGCCGATCATGCCGAAGGTGTGGATGAGGTCCTTCGGATCGAGCGGGTTCAGCGCCACGCTCTCGGAGAACATCCGGGTCTTCTCTGCTGTGTCCACGGCCACACAGGGTACCCCGGCCCGGTCCGGCATTCCGGCCGGACCGGGCGTCCTCGTCAGAGGCGGGGGTCGACCGGCTCGGACTCGCAGGCGAGGATCGCGAAAACCAGCTCGTGGCGGCGCCAGAGCGGGGCGTCCTCGGCCAGCGCGTCCAGGGCGGCCAGGCCCAGGCCGTGCTCCCGCAGGGCGAGCCCGCGCTTGCGTCCCAGCGAACGGCGGCGCAACGCGGCGAGCTGCGCCGCCCCGGTGTACCCGGGACCGTAGATGATCCGCAGGTACTCCCGCCCCCGGCACTTGATCCCCGGCTGGAGCAGCGAGCCCTTCGGCGAACGGGCGGCCAGGCCCGCGTACGGCTTGACCACCATGCCCTCGCCGCCGGCCGCGGTGAGCGCCAGCCACCACTCGGTGGCGCCAGCCACCGCCGACTCGTCGGCCAGGTCCACCACCCGCCGCCGGGTCGGGGTGAAGAACTCCGGGTCGGCGGCGCAGAGCCGGTCGGCCAGCGCCAGGTGCCAGCCGTGGTCACGGTCGGCGTAGCTCACCCCGGCCCCGGCCAGCACCGCGAACGGCGCCAGCGTCACCCCGCGCAGCCCGTCGGTCGGCCGGACGTACGCCCGGTAGGCCGCCGAGTAGGCGGTGATCTCGGCGGCCCGCCCGGCCATCCGGTCGCGCAGCGCGTCCACCGGCAGCCCGCGTCCGGCGGCCGTGTCGAGCGCGGCGAGCACGGCCGGCAGCGCGGCCCGCCCGGCCGCGCCGACCCCGGCGTACTGCTCGCGGATCAGCCCGCCCGCCTTCGCCGACCAGGGCAGCAGCTCGGCGTCGAGCAGCAGCCAGTCGGTGCCCAGCTCGGCCCAGAGGCCGGCGTTGGTGACCGCGGCGCGCACCCGGGCCAGCAGCTCGTCGTCGAGCGGCGGGCCGAAGAACGGCCTGCCGGTACGGGTGTGCACCACGCCGCCGCCGAAGCGGCCCGGCTCCCGCTCCACGAGCACCACTGCCCGCGAGCCCATGTGCTTCTCCTCGCAGACGACCCGGTCGACGCCGGCCGCGCGGTAGTCGGCGAACGCCTCGGCCGGGTGCTCCAGGAACCCGTCCACTGACGACGTGGAGCAGGGCGCCATGGTCGGCGGCAGCCACACCAGCCGGCCCGGGTCGACCGCGTACCGGCTCATCACCTCCAGCGCGGCGGCGGCGTTCTCGGCCGGCACGGTCAGCGACCCGTACGCGTGGGTGACGTGCCGTCGTCCGGTCACGTCGGCCAGGTCCAGCACGGTGTCCGGCCGCGCCGGCGCGACCGGGACCAGCGGGCGGGCCGGGGCGTACCACTCCTTCACCGCCGGGACGGCCACCAGCTCCTTCTCCGGGTAGCGCAGCGCGGTGAGCCGCCCGCCGAACACGCAACCGGTGTCCAGGCAGATGGTGTTGTTCACCCACTCCGGCTCGGGCGTCGGCGTGTGCCCGTACACGACCATCGCCGAACCCCGGTAGTCCCGCGCCCACGGGTAGCGCACCGGCAGGCCGTACTCGTCGGTCTCGCCGGTGGTCTCGCCGTAGAGCGCGAACGACCGCACCCGGCCGGAGGCCCGTCCGTGGTACGCCTCCTTCAGGCCGGCGTGCGCCACCACGAGCCGGCCGCCGTCGAGCACGTAGTGGCTGACCAGGCCGTCGATGAACGTCTCCACCCCGGCGACGAACTCCGGCGGCTCGGCGGTGAGCTGCTCCATCGTCTCGGCCAGGCCGTGGGTCAGCCGGACGTCCCGGCCGCGCAGCTTGCGCAGCAGCTTCTGCTCGTGGTTGCCCGGCACGCAGATCGCGTGCCCGGCCGCCACCATGCCCATCACCAGGCGGAGCACGCCGGGCGAGTCCGGGCCGCGGTCCACCAGGTCACCGACGAACACCGCGGTACGCCCCGACGGGTGCGCCGCGTCCACCGGGCGGCCCGCGTCGTCGTGGCGCAGCACGTAGCCGAGCCGGGACAGCAGCGCCTCCAGCTCGGTACGGCAGCCGTGCACGTCCCCGACCACGTCGAACGGCCCGGTCAGCTCCCGCCGGTCGTTGAACAGCTTCTCGTAGCGGACCTCCGCGGCGTCGATCTCCTCCACCCCGCGCAGCACGTGCACCTTGCGGAAGCCCTCGCGGGCCAGCCGCCCGTACGACTGCCGCAGGTCCCGGCGCATCCGGTTGAGCACCTGGCGGCCGTGCGTCCGGTCGGCGCGCGCCTCCGTACGCTCCCAGGCCACCGCCTCCGGCACGTCCAGCACGATCGCCACCGGCAGCACGTCGTGCTCCCGGGCCACCCGGATCAGCCCGGCGCGCGCGTGCGGCTGGAGGTTCGTCGCGTCGACCACCGTCAGCAGTCCCCGCCGCAGCCGGATCGCGGCGACGTGGTGCAGCGCGTCGAACGCGTCGGCGGACGCGGACTGGTCGTTCTCGTCGTCGGCCACCAGGCCGCGGAACGTGTCCGAGGAGAGCACCTGGCTGGGCGCGAAGTGCCGCCGGGCGAACGTGGACTTGCCGGAGCCGGAGACGCCGACGAGCGCCACCAGTGCCAGCTCGGGGATGTCCAGGACGGTCATCGGTTCGTCGCCTCCTTCCGGTCGTTGCTGTCGTTCCGGTCGCGCCGGCCGGCGCGCTCGTCGCGGTCGTCGCGCTCGGCGCGGGTGAGCACCGCGATCTGGGTCGGTGTGCCCACCTCCGGATCGTCGTCACCGACGCCGCCGAGCACCGCCGTGTAGCCGTGCGCCGCCGCGACCCGGTCCACCCAGGCGGCGAACTCGGCCCGGGTCCACTCGAACCGGTGGTCCGCGTGCCGGAACCGGTCCGGCCCGAGCCCCTCGTAGCGCACGTTGTACTCGACGTTCGGGGTGGTCACCACCACCGTGCCGGGCCGGGCGTGACCGAACACCGCGTCCTCCAGCGCCGGCAGGCGCGGCGGATCGAGGTGCTCGACGACCTCCATCAGCACCGCCGCGTCGTACCCCCGGAGCCGGTCGTCACGGTAGGTCAGCGCGGACTGCCACAGCCGGATCCGGTCCCGCTGCCGCTCCGGCAGACGGTCCAGGCGCAGCCGCCGGGCGGCCAGGCCGAGCGACCGGTCCGACACGTCGACGCCCACCACCTCGGTGAACCGCCGGTCGGCGACGAGCGCGGTGAGCAGCGCGCCGCCACCGCAGCCGAGATCCAGCACCCGGCTCGCGCCGCTGTCCCGCAGCGCGGCGAGCACCGCCTCCCGCCGCCGTACCGCAAGCGAGGCGCGGCGGACGTCCTCCACCGTCCCGGCCCCGCCGCCCGACGACTCGGCCGGCTCTCCGGTCGACGGCTCGATGCTGTCGTCGGCGGGCGGCTCGTCGGCCAGGCGCAGCTCGGTCAGCCGGGCCATCGCCTCGCCCGCGAGCGCGCGGCGGTGCGCCAGGTAGCGGCGCGTGATCAGGCCCCGCTCGGGGTGCCCGGCCAGCCAGCCGGCACCGGCGCGCAGCAGCTTGTCCACCTCGTCCGGCGCCACCCAGTAGTGCTTGGCGTCGTCGAGCACGGGCAGCAGCACGTACAGGTGGTTGAGGGCGTCCGCGAGCCGCAACGTCCCGGTCAGCGTCAGGTCGACGTAGCGGCTGTCACCCCACTGCGGGTACGTCTCGTCGAGCGGGATCGGGCCGGCCGTCACGGTCCAGCCCAGCGGGGCGAAGATCCGTACCGCCAGCTCGGCGCCGCCCCGGCAGCGCAGTACCGGCACCCGTACGGTCAGCGGGATCGCGCTCGCGGCCAGCTCGGGACGGTCGCGCGACTCGCCCCGCAGGGCGGAGCGGAACACCTTCGCCAGCGCCGACGAGAGCAGGCTCGACGCCGCGTACGGGCGGTCGTTGACGTACTGCCCGAGCGCGAAGCCCTCCGGCGCCCGGTTCCTCCGGCCGCCCCCCAGCTTGAGCGGATCGACCTCGACCAGCAGCGCCGCGGTGCAGCGCGCCTCGTCCGCCTCCGGGTAGAACACATGCGCGGCACCGGCGGGCAGGTCGAAGGTCTGCACGCGGTCCGGATGCTTCACCAGGAGGTGTCCGAGGTCGGTCGCCGGGCGGTGGGTCGTGGTCAGGGTCAGCAGCACTTGTCGATGATCTCTTGGTTTGTCGGTCCGTGTCGTGGGGGTTTCCGGGGGAGCCCGGCCCGCTCCGGGCGGTCAGGCTTGATCCCTGCGCGGGCCGGGCTCCCCCGGAAACCTGACGTGGTCCCGGTCGCGTCGACCTGTGCTGCATGGTGGTTCGGCTTCTATGCGGAGGTGCCCCGCCGACCGGTGGTCGGCGGGGCACCTTTGTCGCGTGGGTCAGGCGACGAAGCGGGTCTTGCGGCGGCGGGTCACCACGTAGCCGACCGCCCCGGCGGCGAGCAGCAGCGCGCCGACGCCGGCGATCAGGCCGGTGGAGGAACCGGTGATCGGCAGCGTGCCGCCGTCACCGCCGCCCTGGCCGCCGTCGCCCGGGGCACCGGGGGTGCCAGGCGTGCCGGGGGTGCCGGCGCCGGCCGGGTTGACGACGATCGCGGCGGTGTCGTTCTTGCGGTTCGGGTCGCCGGAGAGCTTCGTGGTGAAGCTGCCGGCAGCGTTCGCGGTCACCGTGTCGACGCGCAGGCGGAACTCGTACGGGTTCTTCATGCCCTTGGGGCTCTCGGTGACCTGGCAGGCGTACTCCTTGGCCCCCGGCTCACCCCAGTTCGCGGTCCACGGGTCCCACTCCTTCGTGGGCAGGAACGGCACGCAGTCGTAGGGTGCCTCGACGGCGGTCGTGCCGGCTGGGACGGTGACGCGGACCGGCAGGTCCTCCAGGCGGATGCCCGGCGTGCCCTGGCCCAGGTACTCGAGCGTGGCGGGGCCGAGGTTGGTGAAGCTCGGCGCGACCGTGACGACGTCGCCCTTCTTCCCGGTGGCCGTGGCGCCGTCGGCGGCGAGGTCGGCCGGGTTGTCACCGGTGACCTTCACCGTCGCGACGGTGAAGTTGTTCATCTGGTCCAGGTCGGTCTGCGGCACCCGCGCGGCCTGCACCGACTTCTCGACCAGGCGCAGCTCGGGGCCCGTGCCGGGCTTGACCTCGTCCAGCCAGTCCTCGAACGCCTCGTCGAAGTCGTCGGTGGTCCACCAGTCGAGGTAGACCGGGAACCGCGCGCCGGTACGGGCCTCCGGCCGCAGCTTGATCGGAAGGTCCTCGGAGAGCTTGTACGACCGGCCCGGCTCGAGCTTCGTGTCGAAGGCGCAGAAGGCGTAGAACCCGTCCTCCTGGGCCCGGCAGTTGGAGAAGTTCCCGCCGTACGACGCGAGCCAGTCGGCCTGCACGACGAGCACCGTCCCGTCGACCGTGGTGTCGCCGCCGTTGCGGACGACGCCCGGCACGGCGGCGCGGCCACCCGGGGCGCCGCTCGCCTCGACGGTCGGGTCACTCACCAGGTCGACGCCCTCGGCGATGGTGACGCCGGCCGTACCGGTGGCCGTCTTGCCGCCCGAGGTGACACTGATCTTCAGTGCGCCCTGCTGGCCCGGCTCGGCGGTGTCCTTGCCGTTGACCAGGTAGTCGAACCAGGGCTCGTCACCGTCGGCGAGGTCCGCCTCACAGTGCAGCTTGGTCGGGGAGACGTCGCAGGTCCAGTCCCACGCCGGCTCGACGGTGGCGAAGCCGGCGACGGCGGAGAAGTCGATGTCGACGGTGGTCCGGCCGAACTCGGGCTCCGACTCGCCGTCGGACGTGTGCGCGAAGAACGAGCCGTAACCCAGGTGGCCGGGGGCGACGAGCAGGTCGTGCGTGACGACCTCGAACGGCGCGTCCGCCGCGAGGGCGGGGGTGGCGGAGGCGGCGACGAACGCGCCTGCGACGCCCAACCCGGCGAGCCAGCGCCGGGTGGAGTTGCTCAGCATGTGGGGGTCCTCCCGTGGGGTGATCAGGTGGAGCCCACGGAGCTTAAGGATTCCTTAAGGGGTCGCGTTGTCCCAGATCATGAATATTGACCGAACGGATGATCGTCGCCACCGCAATGTTCCGGCCGCCCGGGTGAGGTCAGCGCCCTGCGGTGACCGGGTGCCGGGTCAGCGGTAGTCGTCCTCGTCGGCGGTGACGACGCGGGCCTGCTCCATGGCGTCCCAGTCGTCGACCTCCATGCCCCGGTGCGGCTCGCCGTCGGCGTCGTCGGGCGTCACGGTGGTGGCCTGCTCGACCGCGTCGGCCGGCTCGGCCTCCAGATCCCGCTCCTCCGGGGCGAGGTGGTCACTGGGGGCGAAGTCCTCGTCGGGCTGACCCATCGTCCCTCCCTGTTCTCCGTGCGGGCATCGTCCCCACCACCGTACGGGCTGCTCCCGGCCCCCGCTGGGTGGCGGGCGGAACGGCGGAGTCGGCGATTGTCCCGCTCCCGGCGCGCGGCCGGTGCCAGGATGGGAGGCATGGGCTTCCTGATCCGACTGGCGATCACCGCGGTCGCGTTGTGGATCGCGACGCTGATCGTGCCCGGAGTGGAGGTGAGCGGCCGTAACACCGGCAGCGACGTGCTCACCCTGATCGTGGTGGCCCTGGTCTTCGGTGTGGTCAACGCGGTGCTCAAGCCGCTCATCAAGGTGTTCGGCTGCGTGTTCTACCTGCTCACGCTCGGTCTGTTCGCGCTCGTGGTGAACGCGCTGCTGTTCCTGCTGACCGACTGGATCGCCGGGGTGCTGAAGCTCCCGTTCCACGTGGACGGCTTCTGGGCCGCCTTCTGGGGCGCCATCGTGGTCGCGGTGGTGAGCTGGCTGATCAGCGTCGTCGTACCGGACCGGCTGGAGAATCGGTGAGCGGCGTCCGGGCCGGTTGCGCCCCGCTCGCGCTCCTACGGGATACTGCCCGCGGTGGACAGCGCGGTCCGGCGGACCCGTGGACGTGAGCGACCGGAACGGTCGCGGCCATGGAAGACAGCGGCCTGCACGGCCGAGAGCGGTAAGTAAGGAGCGTTCGACATGCCCATCGCTTCCCCCGAGGCTTACGCGGAGATGCTGGACCGGGCCAAGGCCGGCCGGTACGCGTACCCCGCGATCAACGTGACCTCCTCGCAGACGCTGAACGCGGCGCTCAAGGGCTTCGCCGATGCGGAGAGCGACGGCATCATCCAGGTCTCCACCGGCGGCGCGGAGTACCTGTCCGGCCCGTCCGTGAAGGACATGGTGACCGGCGCCGTCGCGTTCGCCGCGTACGCGCACGAGGTTGCCAAGAAGTACCCGGTGAACATCGCGCTGCACACCGACCACTGCCCGAAGGACAAGCTGGACAAGTTCGTCCGGCCGCTGATGGCCATCTCGCAGGAACGCGTCAAGGCCGGCCAGGAGCCGCTGTTCCAGTCGCACATGTGGGACGGCTCGGCCGTGCCGGTGGCGGAGAACCTGGAGATCGCCGAGCAGCTGCTCACCGAGGCCGCCAAGGGCAAGATCGTCCTGGAGATCGAGGTGGGCGTCGTCGGCGGCGAGGAGGACGGCGTCGAGAACGCCATCAACGACAAGCTCTACACCACCGTCGAGGACGGCCTGGCCATGGTCGACGCGCTCGGCCTGGGCGAGAAGGGCCGCTACATGGCGGCGCTGACCTTCGGCAACGTGCACGGCGTCTACAAGCCGGGCAACGTCAAGCTGCGCCCCGAGGTGCTCAAGCAGATCCAGGACGCGGTCGGCGCCAAGTACGGCAAGGAGAAGCCGCTCAGCCTGGTCTTCCACGGCGGCTCCGGCTCGCTGCTGTCGGAGATCCGGGAGGCGCTGGACTACGGCGTGGTGAAGATGAACATCGACACCGACACCCAGTACACCTTCACCCGCCCGGTCGCGGACCACATGTTCCGCAACTACGACGGCGTGCTGAAGGTCGACGGCGAGGTCGGCAACAAGAAGATGTACGACCCGCGCGTCTGGGGCAAGGCCGCCGAGGCCGGCATGGCCGCCCGCGTGGTCGAGGCCTGCGAGCACCTGCGCTCCACCGGCACCAGGATGAAGTGACGCCTCGCGCGTGTAAGGAAGGGCCCCTTGTTAACGCTCGGCGTTAACAAGGGGCCCTTCCTCTACCGGAGGCGTTAAGAGGGGGCCCTTCCTTTCACTGCACCAGCACCCGGACGGCGTCGCGCACGTCGTCGGTCAGGTGGATCGTGTGCGACAGGTCGCCGAACGGGGACGCGGCGAACAGCGGCCGCAGCAGTGACTCCACCGGCAGCTCGGTGGTCCAGTACGTGCGGTCCAGGAAGACGTACGCACCGCTCGCCCCGTCGGTGCCGTAGAACGTCTTGGTGGCCGCCTGGAACACCTCCTGCACGGTGCCGGCCTTGCCGGGCGCGAACACGATCCCGCCCCGGGCCAGCCGCAGGATCGTGTCCTCCCGGATGGCGTTGGAGAAGTACTTGGCGATCCGGCCCGCGAACAGGTTCGCCGGCTCGTGGCCGTACAGCCAGGTCGGGATGGCCAGCCCGCCGGACCGGGCCCACTCGGTGCCGGGCGCCGACGGGCGGGGCGACGGCAGCGACGGGCCGTCCGCGTACCGCTTGCGCACCGTCAGCGCCGCCGCCGTGTACCGGTCGTGGTCGGTGAAGTCCGGCGCGACGGCGAGCACGTCGATCGCGGCGGACAGCTCCTCGGCCGGCCAGGCCGCGAGGAACGCGCCGAGGTTCGCCGCCTCCATCACACCCGGACCGCCGCCGGTCACCACCAGGCGGTCGGCCCGCGCCAGCTCCCAGCCCAGCACGGCGGCCATCCGGTACGCGACGCTGCCGCGCGGCACCGCGTGCCCGCCCATCACGCCCACCACCGACTGCGGGCCGTGCGCGGCCAGCCACGACCGGGTGGCGTCGGCCAGCGCGTTGTCCACACCGTGGTCGTGCAGTCGCTGACCGAGCGCCTCGCGTACGTCCGGCAGCGCGCCGCCGTGCGCCCGGAAGTGCGCGTACACCCGGGTGTCGTACATCTCGGCGAACCCGCCCTCGGCGAACCCGGCGGCCAGCTCGTCGGCGGTGTAGAGGTGCGACGGCTGGGTCGGGTAGGGCAGCCCGGAGAACGGCGGGACCACGTTGGCGCCCCGGCGGACCAGGTCCGCGCCCACCTCGCGGCCGGCGAAGCGGCAGCCCACGAAGAGCGTGCCGGTGACGTCGACGTCGCGCAGGTCGGGAACCGGGTCGAGGTCGAGGCGCAGACCCTGCACGGTCAGACCGGCCAGGGTTCCCCCGGCCAGCCGCTGCTCGAACGCGGTGCGGGTCTCGATCTCGTTGACGTGGGGCGCGTGCGGCTCGATGACGTCCGCGGGTGGTGGGGTCGGCACCAGGTCATCCTGCCCCCGCACGGCAAGTGCCGAAACCGGGGCGAGAACGACAGGAGCCCGGCGGGCACGCCGCCGGGCTCCTGCGTAACCGGGTCCTGGGGAGGCTCCGGATCTGTATTTGTAGTGCAAGAACCACGGCGGCGGCATGGGCCGCGGGTACGTCCGCTCCCGCCGCAGGCGTGACGAAACCCTCAGCCGTTCAGCCAACCCTACGGGCGGGGCCCCTCGCGTACCCGGGGGCGAAGCGGGTTGAATGGGGCGATGCAGAACCTGTTGCCTGAGCCACCGGCCACCCTGCTCCCGGCCCACGAGGAGGCCGACGCCGCGCTGGCGGCGGCGGCCGAGCAGGGCACCGACGAGGCGTACGCCGAGGTCGCGGCCCGTTTCCCGACCTACAGCGCGGCCTGGGCCGCGCTGGCCGGCCGCGCGCTCGCCGCGGATCAGGTCGTCACGGCGTACGCGTACGCCCGCACCGGCTACCACCGGGGCCTCGACCAGTTGCGCCGCAGCGGCTGGAAGGGCCACGGCCCGGTGCCCTGGTCGCACAAGCCCAACCGGGGCTTCCTCCGCTGCCTCTACGTGCTGTCCCGCGCGGCGGGGGAGATCGGCGAGGCGGACGAGGCGGCCCGCTGCGCCCAGTTCCTCCGCGACTGCGACCCGGCCGCCGGGGACGCGCTGTCCGGCGACTGACCACTGCCGCGACGGCCGGCCTTCCGATGGCCGGCCGTCGCGCCCGTCCTACAGCCCCTCCGCCACCGACGCGGCGATCTTCAGCCAGGCGTCCCGGGTGGCGGAGGAGAGCTGCCCGTACCGCAGCGGCTCGCCGGTGTCGATGAGCCGTTCGTACGGCGCCAGCAGCACCGCCCGGGTCCGCGCCGCGAAGTGGGCCTGGATCGCGGGCAGGTCGATCTCCTTGCGCGACGGCGGCATCGAGACCACTGTGACCGCCTGCCGGACCAGCCGCTGCCGGCCGCTCTGCTCCAGGTGGTCGAGCATCCGGGCGGCGGTCTCGGCCGAGTCGTTACGGGCCGACATGGTGACCACGAGCTGGTCGGTGGCGTCCATCGCGGCCTGCCAGTTCTGCGCCCGGACGTTGTTCCCGGTGTCCACGAAGATCAGCTTGTAGAACCGGCTGACCACCTCGCGGATCTCCGCGAACGCGGCGGCGGTGAGCATCTCGCCGCCGGTCGCGGACTCGTCCGAGGCGAGCACGTCGAACATGCCCTCGCCCTGTGAGCGGACGTACTGCGACAGGTCACCCACCCGGCCGTGCGGCCCCTGGAACTGGGCCAGGTCGCGCAGCATGTCCCGCACGGTACGGGCGTGGAAGTCCTGCTGCGCCCGCATGCCGAGGGTGCCCTGGGTCTCGTTGTTGTCCCAGGCCAGCACGTATCCGCCGCGCTTCTGGCCGAACGTCATGGCGAGCAGCAGGATCGCCACCGTCTTGCCGGCGCCGCCCTTCGGGTTGACCACGGTCACCTGACGCAGGCCGCCGAAGTTGCGGCGGACCATCTCGATGTCGCGCTTCATCTCCTGCTCGTGCCGCCCGGGCGCGAGCCGGACCAGCCCGATCTTGTTGACCACCGCGCGTACGCCCATGGTCGCCACCGGGTCGACGGGCCGGGCCTGGCGGCGGCGGGCGAAGTCCTCGGCGGTCGGGGGCACCGCCTGCTGCGGCGTCCAGCCCTGCTCCGGGTGGGCCGGGGGCTGATGCGCTGGTGGGGGTGCCACCGGGCCGGACACCGGCGCCTGCGGGGGCATCGGGCCGCCCGGCTGTGGCACGCCGGTCTGCGGCGTCCAGCCGGGTGGCGGGTACCAGCCGGGCTGACCGGGTTGCGGCTGGTAGCCGGGCGACGGGTAGCCGTTGCCGTACGGGGACGGCTGCACCGGCACACCGGGCGACGGCGGGAACGGCCCGAGGCGGGGCGGCGGCTCCGGCGCGGGCTCGCCCGGCCCTGCCGGTCCCGTGCCGGGTTCCGGCGACGGCTGGGCCGGCGTCCCGGCGACAGTGGCCCGGCCTGCGGCGGTGCCGTCGGTGGGGAGGGCGTCGGACGGTGGGGGTGGCACCGCGGTGACCGTGGCGCGGCCGGAAACCGTGCCGTCGGCGTCCGCTGCCTCGGACGGTGGAGCCGTGGCGCCGGCGGGGTCCGGCGTGGTGGTGAGGTCCGACCCGGCCCGCTGCGGCGGCTGTGCCCACGGCGAGGTGGCCCGTCCGTTCCCGGCGCCCTCGCCGGGGGTACCCGAGCCGGTCGTACCCGGGGCGGGCGTGCCGGGGGCGGGCGTGGTGGCCGGGGCGGGTGCCGCCGGCGACGCGGACGAGGGCGCGCTCACCGGCGCCTGGATCGCCGGACCGTCCGCCGCCGGTGTGGGAGCGTCGGCCGGCGGAAGCGGCCAGGGTGCCGACGCCCACGGCGGGATCGTGGCCGCCGCCGCGTCGGTCTCCTCCGGCGGCCAGAGCGGCTCGACGTCCCGCTCCGGCACCTGCGGTCGGCCCGGTACGTGGGCCCGGTCGTCGTTCTCGTGCACCACGGTTCCTCCCCATTCCTACCGCCGAGGATAGGCGGTCCGGCCAGCGCCGCGAGCCGGGCGAGGATCGACCGAGGTCAGCCCGTCCAGACCGCCCAGGCGCCCGGCTCGGTCCACCAGGAGCGCTTGCGGCTCAGCTCGCCCTCGACGCCGTCGTCGAGGAAGGGCACCTTCTCGTCGCGGGGCACCACCGCCACCGCGCGGCCCCGCGCCCGGCGTACCTCCAGCCGGACCTTCTTCCGGCCCAACGCCGACCGGGTCACCACTGGTACGGCGACACCCACCGTCACCCGGCCGTCGGCCGGATCCGGGCCGCCCAGCAGGTCCACCTCGCCCAGGCGCGCGTACCCGCCCGCGTTGCCGATCGCGCACGCGGTGATCGGCTCGGAACCGTCGCTGAGCACCGTGCCGTCGACCTCGACCCGGGCCCGCCAGTGCAGCGGCCGGCTGGCGTCGTCGGCGGCGCCGAGCAGCGCCCCGTCGAGCGTCACCGAGCCGCCGTCGTTGCGCAGCAGATCCAGGCGCCGGGCGGTGCCGTCCAGCACCGCAGCGGCCACGCCCGCCGGATCCCGGGGCAGCCCGAGCTGCGCGGCCAGATCCCGCGCCGTCCCGGACCGGGCCGGATCGAGCGGGAGTACGCCGACCGGGGGCAGGTCGGGCACCGTACGGTTGTCGGCCAGGTCCGCGGGGCGGCGACTCGGCGGCGGAGCGTACCGGCGGACCAGCCGGCGCAGGACGGCGCGCAACTGACCGTCACTGGCCGTGGCGACGATCAGCCGGGTCTTGCCGTCGGAATCCGGCCAGGTGAGGCCATCGGCGCGCGGCGGGCCGTCGAGGCGGGCCAGCACCTCGTCGATCTCGGAGTCCGACCGGGCGGTCACGGTGGTCACCCGGGCGCCCCGGGCGGTCAGCTCGTCCGCGCAGGCCAGCACCGGTACGCGCGGCGTCTCGCAGCGCTCCTCGCCGGTCTGGGCGGCGGTGTCGTCCGCGCCGCCGCAGCAGGCGCCGCCGCTGCCGCAGCCACCACCGGGAGCGTCCCGCTCCGAGCCGAGGGTGAGCAGCACCACGTCGTACACGAAGGAGCCTCCCGCTTTCCGACCAACCCCTGCTGGTCCCGCCGTCACTACTTGTTAGCCTGACACCCCGGGCTCGCTGACCGGTCGCCACCTGGCACCCGAGCCTTCTGGAGGCGAGAAGATGCCAGCGATCGTGCTGCTCGGCGCCCAGTGGGGCGACGAGGGCAAGGGCAAGGTTACCGACCTGCTGGGTGAGCGGGTCGACTACGTCGTGCGCTACTCCGGCGGCAACAACGCAGGCCACACGGTGATCACGCCGGACGGCCAGAAGTACGCGCTGCACCTCATGCCGTCCGGGGCGCTGTCACCGAGCGCGATGATCGTGATCGGCAACGGCGTGGTGGTCGACCCGAAGGTGCTGCTCCAGGAGATCGACGGGCTCGCCGAGCGAGGTGTGGACGTGTCCCGCCTGCGCATCTCCGGCGACGCGCACCTGATCATGCCGCACCACCGGGCGCTGGACCGGGTGGTCGAGCGCTACCTGGGCAGCTCTCGCATCGGCACCACCGGCCGGGGCATCGGGCCCGCGTACGGCGACAAGGTCGCCCGGATGGGCATCCGGCTCCAGGACCTGCTCGACCCGGGCATCCTGCGCAAGAAGCTGGAGCTGGCGCTCCGCGAGAAGAACCAGCTGCTGTTCAAGATCTACAACCGCAAGGCGATCGACGTCGAGGAGACGGTCGAGGAGTACCTCCAGTACGCCGAGCGGCTGCGCCCGTACATCGCCGAGACCCGGGTGATGCTCTGGGACGCGCTCGACCGCGGCGAGACCGTGCTGCTGGAGGGCGCCCAGGCCACCATGCTCGACATGGACCACGGCACCTACCCGTTCGTGACCTCGTCGAACCCGACGGCCGGCGGGGCGTGCGTGGGCGCGGGCATCCCGCCGACCGCGATCACCAAGGTCATCGCGGTGAGCAAGGCGTACACGACGCGGGTGGGCTCCGGCCCGTTCCCGACCGAGCTGTTCGACGACAACGGGCAGCACCTGCGCAAGGTGGGCCACGAGTACGGCACCACCACCGGCCGGGAGCGCCGCTGCGGCTGGTTCGACGCCGTGGTGGCGCGGTACGCGTGCCGCCTCAACGGCGTAACCGACCTGGTGGTCACCAAGCTGGACGTGCTGACCGGCCTGGCCAAGGTGCCGATCTGCGTCGGGTACGAGATCAACGGTGAGCGCTTCGACGACATGCCGATGACGCAGACCGACTTCCACCACGCCACGCCGATCTACGAAGAGCTCGACGGCTGGTGGGAGGACATCACCAAGGCGAGGACCGAGGACGAGCTCCCGGAGAACGCCCGCCGCTACATCGCCCGCATCGAGGAGCTGACCGGCGCTCGGGTGAGCGTGGTGGGCGTAGGCCCAGGCCGAGAAGAAAACGTCCTCCGCCACCCCCTGCTCCCCTGACCCCACCCCACCCCACCCCACCCCCCGGGCCCCGGCCCCACCCCGTCGATCATGAAGTTAGCGGCCGTTTTGTAGATCGACTTCGCCGCTAACTTCATGATCAACGGGGCGAGGGGGTGGGCAAGGCGGGCGGGTTGTCCACAGGGTGGGGTGGGTTGTCCACAGGGGCTTCGCGCGGGTGGGGTGCGCGGGGACGCTCGGTGGGTGGAACGGGCTTGGGTGATCCGGCAGATCGCGAGTGACCAGGGTGGCGTCGTCACCCGTGGGCAGGCGCTCCGGGCCGGCTACAGCCGGCACGAGATCGACAACCTCCTCACCTCGCGTCGGTGGCGGCGGCTGGCTCGCGCGACCTACGCCGTCGAGCGCGCCGGACCCGAGGGCGCGGAACGGCGTCGTCAGATCCGGGCGGCGGTCCTGTCGCTGGGCCCGCAGGCGCACGCCGTTCTCGGCACGGCTGCCGAGCTGCACGGGATAGCGGGCCTGCCGGAAACGGGCGTGATTCACGTCGCGGTCCCGGGTCGCGCGGCTCGGCCGGCCCGCGCCAAGGATCCCGCCGTGACGTTGCACCAGTTCGAGCATCCCGAGCAGGCGCTGACGACTGTCGACGGCATCCCGGTGACGGCTCCTATGCACACGCTCGCGGAACTCGTCCTCCGGGTGCGCCGCTACTTCGCGGTGGCCCTGCTCGACTCGGCGCTCAACCAGGGAAGGATCACCGAGGAGGAGTTCGGCGCCATCCCCGCCCTGATAGCGGGCCGGCGGGGCGCGGTGAACGCGCGTCGCCACCTGGCCGAGGCGAACGGCGCCGCCCAGTCGCCGCTGGAGACGCGTACCCGGCTGCGGTGCGTCGACGGCGGCGTTCCGCCGGACGCACTCCAGGTCGAGGTGCGCGACGCCGACGGTTACCTGCTCGGCATCGGCGACATGGCTGGCGGGCCGCCCGGGTGATCGCCGAGGCGGACGGCAGGGATCCGCACTCCACGCCCGCCGCGCTCTTCGACGACCGGCAGCGGCAGAACCGCCTGACCAACGCCGGCTGGACCGTCCTCAGATTCACCTGGCCCGACACCCTCCGCCCCGACTACATCCCCCAGGTGGTCCGCGCGGCGCTGGCCGCCAGGACCCGGCGTCGATCATGAAGTTGACGGCGATGTCGATCTCATATCCTGCCGTCAACTTCATGATCGACGGGGTGGGGTGGGGTGGTCAGTAGGATGCCGGTCGTGCGCGTACTTCTTGTGGGTGGTGGTGGGCGGGAGCACGCTCTCGCGCTCGGACTGGCCGGTGACCCGGCTGTCGAGGCGCTCGTCGCGGCTCCGGGGAATCCGGGGATCGCGGGCGTGGCGCAGCTGCGGGAGGTGACACCCACCGACCCGGCGGCCGTGGCGGCCCTCGCCGTCGAGGTCGCGGCCGACCTGGTGGTCATCGGGCCGGAGGCGCCGCTGGTGGCGGGCGTCGCCGACGCGGTACGCGCCAAGGGCATCGCGGTGTTCGGCCCGAGCGCGGAGGCGGCCCGGCTGGAGGGCTCGAAGACGTTCGCCAAGGACGTGATGACCGCCGCGGCGGTGCCGACCGCTCGCGCGTACACCTGCGAGGACGCGGCGGCAGTGGCGCGCGCGCTCGACGAGTTCGGCGCGCCGTACGTGGTGAAGGACGACGGGCTCGCGGCCGGCAAGGGTGTGGTGGTCACCGACGACCGGGCCACAGCCGAGCGGCACGCCGCGGAGTGCGGCCGGGTGGTGATCGAGGAGTACCTGTCCGGCCCCGAGGTCTCCCTGTTCGTGGTCACCGACGGCGAGGCGGCGGTGCCGCTGCTGCCGGCGCAGGACTTCAAGCGGGTCGGTGACGGCGACACCGGGCCGAACACCGGCGGCATGGGCGCGTACGCGCCGCTGCCGTGGGCCCCGCCGAACCTGGTCGACGACGTGATGCGCGACGTGGTGCACCCGACGCTGGCGGAGTTGCGCCGCCGGGGCACCCCGTTCGCCGGCCTGCTCTACGTGGGCCTGGCGATCACCCCGTCCGGCCCGCGGGTGATCGAGTTCAACGCGCGCTTCGGCGACCCGGAGACGCAGGTCGTGCTCGCCCTGCTGGAGACGCCGCTGGGCGGGCTGCTGCACGCCGCCGCAACCGGCACGCTGGGCGCGCACCCGCCGCTGCGCTGGCGCGACGGCGCGGCGGTCACCGTCGTGGTGGCGGCCGAGGGCTATCCGGCGGGCCCGCGTACCGGTGATGTGATCACCGGCGCGGACCGCGCCGGGATCATCCACGCCGGCACCCGCCGGGACGCCGACGGCACGTTGCGGTCCGCGGGCGGCCGGGTCCTCTGCGGTACGGCCACCGGCCCGGACCTGGCGGCCGCGCGCGACGCCGCCTACGAGTTGGTACGCGACGTCGAGCTGGCCGGTGCCCACCACCGCACCGACATCGCGGCGGCGGCGGTGGACGGCCGGATCACGATTCCGGGCTGACCGGGCCGGGGCGCCGGTCGGCCATCCGGTTGAGCACGTTCGCCGTGGCCCGCTCGATGCGCGGGTCACGGTGTCCCTGCCGGTCCAGTGCCAGGGTCCAGCCGAGCGTGCCGCTGGCGAAGACGACAGCCCCGCGTGGAGTCTCGTGGACGTGGCTGCTCTGGAGCCGCCGGCCGCCCTGCTGGGCCGGGTACGGCGAGGAGCTGAGCGTCGTCCCGGCGGGCCGGGGGAGCGCCGCGTGCAGCCCGTCCGCCTCGCCCGCGACCACGCCCGGGATGCGGTCGCCGTCGGCGACGCCGGTGCCGGCCCACACCCAGTGGTCGGCGGCGCGCACCACGAGCGGCTGCGGGGTCAGCACGATGCCGTTGTACTGGACGCCGAGCAGGGCCTGTTCGGGCCGGTCGAGGGCACGCCAGGTCACGGTCGGGTCGCCGGTGCCGGCGCCCGGGTCGGGGAGCGTCTTGGCGCACTCGACGAGCCGTTCGGGGCGGCCGTCGGCGGCGGCGCGTACCCGGGCGTGCCAGTAGACGCTGTTCGCGCCGAGGAACGCGAGGCTGGTGCCCCCGGCCAGGCCGACCTCGGTGGCCCGGCGCATCTCGGCCGACCAGTACTCGTCGTGCCCGCAGAACACCAGGCCCCGGTACCGGGCCGGGTCGAGTCGCCCGGAGTGCAGGTCGAAGCTGGTGGCGTAGCTGACGTCGTAGAGGTTGCGTTCCAGCCACCGGATCGCGGCCTCGTCGCGGTCCAAGTGGGTGGGCGTGCCCGCGCCGGAGTACGGGCGGTCGAACGAGACAGCGCGTGCCCGCAGCGCCGGGTCGCGCCGCCCGTCGGGCCGGTAGCCGTTGTAGAGGCTCTTGCCGACGCGCCGGTCACGCGGCCACTGGTTGTACGCCTGCCAGGTGGTCACCGGCAGCACCACGCAGAGCGCGGCCGGGCGCCTGTCGTCGCGCACCACGAACGGCGTGCACGCGCGCCAGCCGCCGGCCGAGGTGAAGACCGCCTGGTAGATGCCGGAGGTCCAGCCGTGCGGGACGGGCAGGCGCCAGGACACCGGCCACCGGCAGTCGAGCACGCCGGTGTCCGGGTCGGCGACCGGCACGGGTTGCGGCACGCCGCGCAGTTCGGGGCTGGTCAGCATCGTGCGGGCGCCCGCGCCGTCGTACCAGCCGAGGCGGTGCACGCTGACCCGGAACCGGCCGGCCGGGTTGACCGCGACGTGGAAGTCGATCACCTCGCCGGGGGCGACGCTCGTCGTCGAGGCGTACCCCTGGATCTGGCGCCGCCGGTCGTCGGCGGCCCGGCCGCCGTGCTCGGGCCACCACGGCTCACCGGCGGCGCGGTTCTCCCGCTCGATCGGCGGGACCGGCCAGCGCGTGGGTGAGTCGTCGGGCCGGCCGCCGAGGACGGGGTCGAACGGGCCGAGCGCGGCGGCGGACACGCCGCCGGCGAGGAGGCCGAGCGCGGTACGCCGCCGAAGTCGGTCCATTGTGGTGCTCCCCGTCTCCCCGTTCGATCGGGGGAGACGGTAGCACCGGGCGGCCAGGGCTGTCTGACCGATGTTGATCAATCGAAGTAGCGGCGCAGCTCGCGGGTGAGCACCTTGCCGGTGGCGTTGCGCGGCAGGTACTTGACGAACACCACGTCGCGGGGCACGGAGAAGCGGGCCAGGTAGCGCCGGACGTACTCGCGGACCGCCTCCGGGTCGAGCGTCTCGCCGGCGCGCAACGCCAGGAACGCCGCCAGCCGCTGGCCGTAGTCCGGGTCCGGCACGCCGATCACGGCGACCTCGCGGACCTGCGGCAACCGGGCGATCAGATCCTCGACCTCGGACGGGAAGACGTTCTCGCCACCCGAGACGATCATGTCGTCGGCCCGGCCGTCGACGAAGAGCAGCCCGTCGGCGTTCAACCGGCCCAGGTCGCCGGTGTCCAGCAGGCCGTCGTGGCTCTCCCGGCCGGCGCCCGAGGTGTAGCCCTCGAACAGCATCTCGTTGCCCACGAAGATGCGCCCGACCTCACCGTCGCGGACCGGCCGCCCGGTGTCGTCCAGGATGGCCAGCCGGGTGCCGTGCGGCGGCCGGCCCGCCGTGGTGGGCGCGGCGCGCAGCTCGGCCGGGCCGGCGATGGAGGCCCAGGAGACCTCGGTCGAGCCGTAAAGGTTGTAGAGCACGTCGCCGTACCGGTCCATGAACGCGGTGGCCAGGTTGCCGGGCAGCGCGGATCCGCTGACCGCTACCACCTTGAGCGGCGGCCGGGGCTGCGGCGGCGCCACCTCCATCAGTCGTTGCAGCATCACCGGTACGGCGAACATCGCGTCGCACCGCTGGTCGACGAGCGCGGCGAGCGTGGCGGCCGGGTCGAAGCGCCGGTGCAGCACGACTGTGGCGCGCAGCGCGAACGAGACCTGGAGTGCGGCGTACCCCCAGGTGTGGAAGATCGGCGCGGCGATCATCACGGTGTTCTTCGCGTGCAGCGGGATGCGGTCGATGATGGACACCAGCGGGCCGAAGCCGTCCGGGGTGGGCCGGCGGGCGCCCTTGGGCGCGCCGGTGGTGCCGGAGGTGAGCACAATGGTGCGCCCGTCGCGCTCCGGCGGCTGGAGCTTCTCGCCGGGGACCGCGGCGGCGATCAGCTCCTCCTGCCCCCGCTCGTCGACCCGGTGCAGCTCGGCCGGGAGGCCGAGGACGCGCTCGGTGAACTCGCCGTCGTGCACGAGGACGCGCAGGCCCTGTTCCTCGGTCACCGTCACCAGTTGCGCGGCGGACAGTCCGGTGTTGACCAGGACGGCGTCCGCGCCGAGCAGCATCGCCGCCACTATCGCCTCGATCAGGCCGTGGTGGTTGCGGCAGAGCACACCGACCCGGTCCCCGGTCTGGACGCCGAGGTGGGACCGCAGCGACCGGGCCAGCCGCTCGGAGCGGTCGAGCAGTTCCTGGTACGTCATGGTGGCGCCGCGCTCGTCGACCACGGCGACGCGGCCGGGGTCGCGGGCGGCGGCCTGGCGCAGTTCCCCGGCGAGGCTCCAGCCCCACCGGCGCAGCGCGTTCAGCTGGGAGGCCACGCGGATCGGTCCGCCCGGGGTGAGCAGTCCACGTCGGGTCAGCGTGGCGGCGATGAACGGCAGGTCCAAGGCGCAACTCCTTCGCGTTCGTGGTTCGTCCACCAGGCTCCGGACGGGCCGGCCGTCCGGTTCGGGCCGGCCCGGAAGCCGCGGCCCGGCCCGCGACGGCACGAGGCGCCGTCACGGGCCGGGCCGCGGCCCACCGGCGGTCAGCGGATCTGCATCCCGGAGATGGCCCGGGAGATGACCAGCCGCTGGATCTCTGAGGTGCCCTCGAAGATGGTGTAGATCTTGGCATCGCGGTACCACCGCTCGACCGGGTGGTCGCGCAGGAAGCCCGCGCCGCCGAGGAGCTGGACCGCCTTGTCGGTCACCGAGACGGCCACCTCGCCGGCCTTGAGCTTGGACATCGAGCCCTCGCCGGCCGTGAACGGCCGGTTGTTGCGGCCCATCCAGGAGGCGCGCCAGACCAGCAGCCGGGCCGCGTCGATCTCCATCTTCATGTCGGCGAGCGCGAACGCGACCGCCTGGTTGGAGATGATCGGCCGTCCGAACTGGACCCGCTCCTTGGCGTAGTCCAGGGCGTACTCGTATGCCGCGCGGGCCACGCCGAGCGCCTGCGCGCCGACTGTCGGGCGGGACAGCTCGAACGTCCGCATCGCCGCCTGGCTGGAGGCGCGCTGGCCGGACCGGGCGCGGGCCAGGCGCTCGTCGAGCGCGTCCTTGCCGCCGAGCAGGCAGCGGCCCGGCACCCGGACGTCGTCGAGGAAGACATCGGCGGTGTGCGAGGCCCGCAGCCCGAGCTTGCGCAGCTTGCGGGTGGCGGTCAGACCGGGAGTGCCCGGGGGTACGACGAACGCGGCCTGCCCGCGCGAGCCCAGCTCGGGCTCGATCGAGGCGGTGACCACGTGCACCCCGGCGATACCGCCGTTGGTGGCGTACGCCTTCTGCCCGTTGAGCACCCACTCGTCGGTGGCCTCGTCGTAGACGGCGCGGGTACGCATCGAGCCGACGTCGGAGCCGGCCTCCGGCTCGCTCGTGCAGAACGCGGCGACGGCCGGGGAGTCGACGTCGCCGAAGCACTGCGGCACCCACTCGACGAGCTGGTCGGGGGTGCCGGCGCCGTAGATCGCGGCGACCGCGAGGGAGGTGCCGAAGATGCTCAGGCCGATGCCGGCGTCACCCCAGAAGAGTTCCTCGCTGGCGATCGGCAGGGAGAGGCCGGTGGGGTCGGCCCAGCAGGTGGCGAGGAACTCGAACCCGTACAGGCCGACCTTCGCGGCCTCCTGGATGATCGGCCAGGGGGTCTCCTCCCGGGCGTCCCACTCGGCCGCGGCCGGGCGCACGACCTCGGCGGCGAAGCCGTGCACCCAGTCGCGAAGGTCCCGCTGTTCCTCGTTCAGGTCTAGCGAGAACTCGGCCATGTCAGGCCTTGGGGATGTCGAACAGGTTGGCGATGTTGGCGGCCAGGCCCAGGTCGCCCTTGGCCTTCAGCTTGCCGGTCATGAACATCATCACCGGGTTGGCGCCACCAGAGACGATCTTCAGGAACTCGACCGGGCCCATGGTGAGGCTCAGCTTCGGGTCGCGGGTCGCGGTCTCCGAGACGGTGCAGGTGCCGTTCTCGATGACGATCTCGTACGTGTCGGTGCCACCGTCCGGGCGGCCGGTGATGTTCCAGTGGATGACCGCGTTGGTCGAGCCGGCGCGGTCGGCGCGGAACAGCGTGGGCATCCGGTTGAAGACCTCGCTGAGGATCTTGCCACGCGCCTCGCCGGACATGATCTCGGCGATCTTGGCGTCCGGCGTGGACTTGACCAGCTGCGCGAACTCCTTCGGGCCGACGTTCGCGAAGTTGGCCGGGTCGAAGTCAGTCATGGGGGATTGCACCTCTCGGGCGGGCCGACTTTGGTTACTCTGGCGTAACCTTACGCACGGGTAGGTATGCTCGCAAGGGTGTCCAGCACGCCGACCTTCAAGCGCCTCCCTCGGGCCGTACGCGAGCAGCAGATGCTCGACGCGGCGGTGAAGGTGTTCTCCCGCCGGGGCTTCCACGCCGCCAGCATGGACGAGATCGCCGACGACGCCGGCATCTCCAAGCCGATGGTCTACGCCTATCTCGGCACCAAGGAGGAACTCTTCATCGCCTGCCTGCACCGGGAGAGCACCCGGATGATGGAGGCGATCGCCGGCGCCGCCGCCCCCGACCTGCCCGCCGACGAGCGGCTCTGGCGCGGGCTGCGCGCGTTCTTCGGCTTCGTCGGCGCGCACCGGGACGGCTGGGCGGTGCTCTACCGGCAGGCCCGCGGCTCCCAGCCGTTCGCCGCCGAGCTGGCGGCCATGCGTGGCCGGCTGGTCGAGGTGGTCGCCGGGATGCTCGACCACGCGCTGCGCGCCTCCGGCCGCGAGGTCGGCGCCACCGACCTGGAGGTGGTCGCGTACGCGCTCGTCGGCGCCAGCGAGTCGCTCGCCGACTGGCTGGCCGACCACCCCGAGGCCGACGCCGGGAAGACCGCGACCCGGATGATGAACGTGGCGTGGCTCGGCGCCGACCAGTTGCTGCGCGGCGTCACCTGGCATCCGCCTACGGCGTAAGGAAGGGCCCCTTCTTAACGCCTGCGGTAGAGGAAGGGCCCCTTCCTAACACCTGCGGCGCGCGGCGGCCCCGGGCCCAGCGCACCACCTCCACGACCAGCGTCACGGTGAGGGCCAGCCCCAGGCCGAACAGCAGCCCCCGGATCGGATCCTGCTCGAAGGCGAGCCCGCCGAGGTAGCCGACCGACGCCGAGTAGGTGCCCCAGGTGGCCGCGGCCAGCGCATCGAAGGCGAGGAACCGCCGCCGGGGGAAGCGGGTCGCACCCATGGTGAGCGTGACCGCGGTCCGTCCACCCGGCACGTACCGGGCCACGGTGAGGATGAGCCCGCCCCGCACCGCGATGCCCCGCCGGGCCCGGTCCACCGCGGCCCGCCGACGGCTCTCCCGAGGCAGCCGGTCCAGCAGCCGCGCGCCGCCGTGCCGGCCGATCGCGTAGGAGACGTGGTCGCCGACCAGCGCGCCGAACGCGGCCACGCCGATCACCAGCGGCAGGTCCGGCTGGCCGGTGGCGGCGAAGACGCCCGCGGTGATGACGGCCGTCTCGCTCGGTACGACGGGGAAGAACCCGTCCACCACGGCGATGGCGAACAGCGCCAGATAGACCCAGGGCGAGGAGATCGTGTCGTGGAGCAGTTCGAGAGCGGCTTCCATGGCGTCGATGCTGGTCCGGCCCGGGGCCGACGGAATCTGTCGTCGGTCGACGGGGAGGGTCCACTTTCGTCGTGCCGTACCCCGAGACGGCCTCGGGGCCAGCACCCAACCCTCCCCGAGGGCGGTCCCGTCGCGGCCCGGCCCGGCCTAGGCTCGCGAGGTGACCACCTGGCTGGGTGCCGTCCGGCGCGTCGAACCGCACCTGCCGGTGCTGCTGGCCGTGACGGTGGCCGCCGCCACCTGGGCCTCGGTGACCGGCGGGCTCGGCGTGCGGTCGCCGCTGCCCGGGCCGCTGCTCCTGGTCGCCGCCTTGGCCGTGGGCGCGTCCGTGCTCACGCCGCGCCGCTGGGTCGGCCCGGCAGTGGCCGCGGCGGGCTGGCTGATCCTGGCGGCCTGGCCGGCCGTCGTCGTCGCCTCCTGGCAGGCGGGCTCCGGCCTGCGGGGTCGCCGCCTGGTGGCGTACCTGATGGGGGCCCTGCCCGTCCTGGCCGCGGGCGTGGCGGTCGGCGTCGTGGCGGGCGGGGAGCGTCGGCTGGTCACCGCCACGGCGGGCAACGCGGTGGCGTTCTACGCCTGGCTGGTGGTCTTCCCGGCGATGGCCGGACTCTGGCGCCGGGCCCGCCGGGACGCCGTCGCCGCCCTGCGGGACCGGGCCGAGCGGTTGGAGCGCGAGCAGGAGGCGCGCGCCGACCGGGTACGGGCCGACGAGCGGGCCAGGATCGCGCGGGAGATGCACGACGTCGTGGCGCACCGGGTCTCGCTCATGGTGGTGCACGCGGGCGCCCTGGAGGTGACCACCGCCGATCCCGCCACGGTCGAGACGGCCGCTTTGATCCGGTCCACGGGCCGGGCCGCCCTGACCGACCTGCGGGAGGTGCTCGGCGTGCTGCGTCAGGAACGGCCGCTCCCGGCGCCGGGTTGGGACACGGTCGACGACCTGGTACGGGAGTCGCGCGCGGCCGGACTGCGAGTGAGCCGGGCGGACGAGGGAACGCCCGGGCCGGTGCCGGAGGCGGTGGCCCGTACCGTGCACCGCGTGGTGCAGGAAGGGCTGACGAACGTGCGGAAGCACGCCCCGGGCGCGGCGGTCGACGTGTGCCTGCGGCACCTGGCCGACGGGATCGAGGTGACCGTCCGCAACGAGCCGTCCGATCGTCGCGATCCGGTCCTTCCGGGTGCCGGGCTCGGCCTGGTCGGCCTGCGGGAACGGGTCGAGCTGACCGGTGGGCGGCTGACGGCCGGGCCGACCCCGGGCGGGGGATTCCTGCTGCGGGCGCTGGTGCCGGCCGGGGAGACGTCGCGATCCGGGTCGTGCTCGCCGACGACGAGCAGCTCATCCGCGCCGGGCTACGGCTGATCCTGGAGGCCGCGCCGGACATCGCCGTGGTCGGCGAGGCCGCCGACGGACCGAGGCGCTGGCCGCCACCGTGCGGTTGCGCCCCGACGTGGTGCTGCTGGACGTTCGCATGCCCGGTGTCGACGGGCTGGCCGCTGCCCCCGGGATCGTGGCCGCCGGACCGAAGGTGGTCATGCTGACCACCTTCGACCTGGACGAGTACGTGCACGAGGCGCTCCGGGCCGGCGCGGTCGGCTTCCTGCTCAAGGACACGCCGCCCCGGGAGCTCGCCGCCGCCGTACGGACCGTCGCGGCCGGGAACGCCATGCTCGCGCCGACGGTGACCCGGCGGCTGATCAGCTCCTTCGCCGAACGCGGCCCGGCACGGCGGGAGGCCGCACGGCAGCGGCTGTCCCGGCTGACCGAGCGGGAGGCGGCGATCGTCCGCGAGGTGGCCCGGGGAGACGGGAACGCCGAGGTGGGCCGCCGGGTCGGTGCCAGCGAGGCGACCGTGAAGACGCACGTCAGCCGGGCGCTGGCCAAGCTCGGCGTGGCCAACCGGGTGCAGCTCGCCATCCTCGTGCACGACGCCGACCTGCTGGACTGACGGCCCCGGGCCCGGCCCGGCCTCGGTTCCGGCCCGGCCTCGGTTCCGGCCCGGCCTCGGTTCCGGCCCGGCCTCGGTTCCGGCCCGGCCTCGGTTCCGGCCCGGCCTCGGTTCCGGCCCGGCCTCGGTTCCGGCCCGGCCTCGGTTCCGGCCCGGCCTCGGTTCCGGCCCGGCCTCGGTTCCGGCCCGGCCTCGGTTCCGGCCCGGCCTCGGTTCCGGCCCGGCCTCGGTTCCGGCCCGGCCTCGGTTCCGGCCCGGCCTCGGTTCCGGCCCGGCCTCGGTTCCGGCCCGGCCTCGGTTCCGGTCAGCGGCGGGCGGCGGCCCGCTGGTGCGCCCGCCGCCGGCCCCAGCGTGCGGCCTCGAACAGGCCGGTCACGGTCAGCGAGATGGCGACGCCGGCGAGCAGCCCGGACAGCGGGTTGTGCTCGAACGCCAGGCCGCCGAAGTAGCCGAGCAGCCCGCAGTAGGTCCCCCAGGTGGCACACGCCAGGCCGTCGTACAGCAGGAACGTGCGCGCCGGATAGCGGACCGCGCCCATGGTCAGCGTGACGGCGGTCCGGCCGCCGGGGACGTACCGGGCGGTGGTCAGGATCATGCCGCCGCGCCTGTCGACCGCGCGGCGGGCCCACTCCGAGCTGGCCCGCCGCCTGCTGTCCGCCGGGAACCGGGCCAGCCGGTGCGCGCCGCCGCCGCGCCCGATCGCGTACGAGACGTGGTCGCCGACGAGCGCGCCGAACGCGGCGGTCACGATCACCAGCACCAGGCTCGGCTCGCCGCCGGCCGCGAAGACCCCGGCGGTGATCACCACCGTCTCGCCGGGGACGGCCGGGAAGAACGCGTCGACGGCGGTGACCGCGATGATCACCAGGTACACCCACGGCGACGTCACCGTGTGGTGCAGCAGGTCGAGCACGTCCCCCATGCACCCATGCTCGGGGGTGCGGTGTTAAGCAGGGGCCCTTCCTCTGCAAAAGGCGTTAACAAGGGGCCCTTCCTTCGCCTCGGCCGTGGGGCCGTGCGAGGTGAGCACCACTGGCGCCCCCAGCGCCTCCGAGACGGCCGCCGGCCAGTCGTCCGGCGACTCGCCCAGCACCGGCCGGGCGCACAGCAGCCGCTGGGTGAGCGCGGCCTGCCGGTCCAGGTCACCGGCCGGGCCGGGGACGAGCCGGTCCAGGCCCTCGTACCGGTGGCAGATCCGCAGCTCGGGACCGGCCAGGTCGAGGTGGGTGAACGCCAGTCCGTCCACGCCGCCCGCCACCTCCAGGGCGTACCGGTGGGCGACCGCGTCGAAGTGCCCGAACCGGAACCGGCCCTGCCAGGGGTTCGCCGAGTTGTGCCGGTCGGTGAACGGCAGCGCCGCGTCCTCGGTGACCAGCGGCCCGGGACCGTGCCGGGTGGTGGTCGTCCGCAGCACGCCGAGCCGTTGCGCGGTCCCGGCCATCCCCGCCTCGGCGAGCAGCGTCTCGGCGTTGGCGAACGTCGTGGTGCTCCACGTCGTGTACGGGTGGAAGCCGTGCCACTCGTCCAGCAGCACCCCCTGCGCGCCCTCGAAGACGCAGGTGCCCTCGCGCAGCGCGCCCGCGAGCCAGGTCCGGTCGACGATCGCCGCCCGGCGCGCGAAGGCCGCGTACGCGGGCAGGCAGTCGTCCACCGGCGGCGCGTCGAGCGGTCCCAGCTCGGCGGTGAGCCGGTCGCGCAGCGCGGTCAGCCGTCGGCGCAGCACCGCCGGGCGGCGGCAGTCCGCCACCCGGGGCGCCTCGTCGGGGTGGGCGAGGCCGTACGCGACCGCCTCGCCCACCCCGAGCCCGCAGGAGCCGTGCCGGTCGGCTCCCCGGGCGATCTCCCGGGCCCGGTTCGCGGCCCGGTGGTACGGGGTGGCGAGCAGCGCCTCGCCGTCCACTGTCAGACGGTCGAGCGCGTCGGGCACGCCCACCGACGCGAGGTGGTCGGCCTCGGCGGCCAGCGCCAGCGGGTCCACCACCACGTGCCGCGCCAGGTGCGTCCGCACTCCGGGACGGAACGTCCCGGCCCCGAACTGCGCGAACGTGTGGTGCCTCCCGTCGCGCAGGACGACGTTGTGCGCCGCCTGCGCGCCCCCGTTGAACCGGACCACCGTGTGGACCTGCCGGGTGGCGCAGAGCAGGTCCACCACCGTGCCCTTGCCGGCGTCGCCGTAGCCGAGGTCGACCACCATCACGTGGTTCACAGCCGGGTGACCCCGCTTCCGCCGTCGGCCGGGCTGAACGGCAGCGTCGCCACGGTGCGCCGGCCGGAGCCGAGCCGGGCCAGCGCCTTCGACACCGTCCGGGTGGCGGTGGAGCCGGCCCGGTCCAGGTCGCGCAGCCCGGCGTCCAGGTCGATGGCCTGCTCGCCGAGGCCGACGGTGAGCGCGATGGTCTCGCAGACCGCGTCCAGGTCGTCCAGCTCGACCGCGTTCTGCCCGAGCAGGCCGCGCCAGAAGTCCAGCACCTTGCGGTTGCCCGCGTAGTGGCTGCCGGCGGGCAGCAGGTAGTAGGTGTCCCAGCGCGCGGTCACCTCGTCCACGATCTGCCGGACCGGCACGTCCTCGCGCAGGTCGTCCCCGATCAGCCGGGCCACCTCCGCGGTCTTCACCGCCGGGTACCCCAGCTCGTCGCCGATGATGAACAGGTAGCCGCGCCGGCCGCGCTTGTCCCAGCTGTCCGTGGCCGTGTGCCGGGCCATGAAGTACAGCGCCAGCTCGTACGACTCCATCATCTGGCCGCCACCGCCGCCCTCCAGCACGATCCGGCCGAGGTCATCGTCCATCCGGTTGTCGGACTCGAACTGCCCGACCTGCAACGGCACCCGGTCGCAGGTGGCGTCGCCGATCGCGCCGAACATGACCTGCGGATCCTTGGCGTACCCCTGGCGCAGCAGCAGGCCGAGCAGCTGCGGGAGCTTGCTCTGCAACACCCGGGGCACGTGCCCCATCGAGCCGGTGACGTCGAACAGCACGGCGATCGGCGTCGACTGCGGGTGCTCGGCGGAGTCGCGACTCTCCCGTACCGTGTCGCGCGGGTCGAGCGACGGGTGCACCTTCCGCGCGCCGCTGTCGCTGTAGGAGAACGCGCTCTTGCCGGTGCGGCGCCGGTAACGGTCGGCGGCGTCGTACACGTCGGTGGACCAGATTCCACTGCCCATGGCAGCCTCCTACGGGTTGAGGGTGAAGGGTCGGAAGGTGCGCGGCCCGTACAGCCGGTGCAGCACCTCGTCCAGTTCGCGCAGCAGCCGCCAGGCGTCGTCCGGCCGGGTGGCGAGCGCGGTGCCCTGGCAGCCGCCGGCGAAGGCGCGCAGCTCGCGCGGCGCGCGGTCGCCCATCAGCCAGGTCATGCAGCGGGCGGCCATCGCGATGTCGGTGCCGGGGCCGCACTGCCGCTTCGCGGCGACCTCCGGCGGGTACCAGTCCTCGTGGCCGGGCACCAGCGCCGGCACGAGCCCGCCCGGCTCGGCCGAGAAGCACCAGCCGACGAGCACCACGCCGTGCGCGTCCGGCTCGATCAGCACGTGCCGGGGCAGCACCGCGCCGTGCACCACGCCGGCCCGGTGGGCCAGGCCGAGCGCCACGAGCAGCCGCCGCCACATCCAGGCCGCGTCGCGCGGGTCCAGCCCGTCCGGGTACGCGCGGCGCACGTCGTCCAGGCTGTGCAGCCCGGGTACGGTCACCAGCTCGTTGACCTGCCGTTGCACCCCGGTCGACGGGTCACGCGCCGGGTAGGAGTCGACGAGCCGGGGCACGTACGCGAGGTGCCGGGCGTCGCCGTGCTCGGCGATCCGGCGCAACGCGCGCGCCTCGCGGGCCATCAGGTCGTTGTCGCCGGGGTGCCGGGCCACCTTGGCCAGGTGATAAGAAGGGGCCCCTCCTCTACCGGAGGCGTTAACAGGGGGCCCTTCCTTACGCTCGTGCAGGGTGGCGACGTCGCCGGTGTACGCGGGGGCGGGGGTGCGCCAGCGGGTGGTGACTGTGACGAGCGCGTCGGCGGCGGCGGCGCGTACCCCGGGGGCGGCCGCGCCCAGCCGGTCGGGGTGCAGCGCGCCGACCAGTTCGCGGTAGCGGCGGGCCGGCTCCTCGGTGCCGAACAGGTCGGCGTCGGTCCGCGCGGCGGTGACCAGCCGGATCGCCTCCTCGGTCCTCACCGCACCGTCTCCTCCCGGGCGGGGCGCAGGAGCGCCGGGTGCAGCAGCCGGGCGTCTCCGGCGCGGTAGAGCTTGGCCCGGGGGCCGCCGCGCGCGCCGCCGCGCTCGGTGCTGGCGCCGGTGCTCTCCACGAAGCCGGGCACCGAGAGCACCTTGCGGTGGAAGTTGCCGGCGTGCAGCGGGTGGCCCCAGACCGTCTCGTAGACCTCCCGCAGTTCGGTGATCGTGAACTCGGGGGCGAGGAACCGGGTGGCGAGCGGCGTGTACTCCAGCTTGGAGCGGGCGCGCTCCAGGCCGTCGTCGATGATCCGGCCGTGGTCGAAGGCGAGCTGCCGGCTGGTCAGCGCGGTGACCGGCAGCCAGATCGCCTCGTCGGCGTCGGTGTCGGCGACCGGGTCGGGCAGGTCGGGGGCGAACGCCAGGTGCGCGACCGAGACCACCCGCATGCGTGGGTCGCGGTCGGGGGCGCCGTAGCTGCCGAGCTGTTCCAGGTGCACCCGGCGCAGCCGTTCGCCGCCGAGGCCGGTCTCCTCGGCCAGCTCGCGCCGGGCGCCCGCGGCCAGGTCCTCGTCCGGCTGGACGAAGCCGCCGGGCAGCGCCCAGTGGCCCGCGTAGGGCGGCGCGCCGCGGCGGATCAGCAGCAGGTGCAGCGCACCCTCGCGGATGGTCAGCGCGACCACGTCGACGGTGACCGCGACCGCCGGGTAGTCCCGGGGGTCGTACCCGGCGAGGAAGTCCTGCTCGTTCACGGTCACTCACTCTCTCAAGTTGAGAACAACTCAATCTGAGAACAACTTAACGCCGAAAAGAGGGGACGGCAAGTCCCCTCTTTCGCTCAGCGCACGGAACCGGTCAGATGCGGTCTCCCGTCCCGGGCGCTGTGCAGCGCGAAGTCCCAGCCCGCGCCGGTCGCCGAGGCGCTGAACGCCACAGTGGACGGCAGCGGCACCGGCAGCTTGAACGACACGTCCACGGTGTACGCCTCGGGCAGCCGGGGCTCCAGCGCGGCCAGGCAGCGGGCCTTGCTCCACATGCCGTGCGCGATCGGGCGCGGGAAGCCGAACAGCCGTGCGCCCAGCTTCGAGGTGTGGATCGGGTTGTGGTCGCCGGAGACGCGCGCGTAGTCCGTACCGACGCGGGGTGTCACCCGCCACCGCGCCGAGGCGGCCGGCGGCGCCGGGCGGTCACCCCGGTCGCGCCGCGGGCCGCCGCCTGCGGCGCGCTCCTTCCCGAGGTACGTCGACACGCCGCGCCACACCTCCTCGCCGCCGATCGAACCGACCAGCACCACGTCGAGCTGGCGGCCCCGCTCGTGGGGGCGCAGGTTCTCCGCGTACGTGTGGAAGTCGACGCTCTCGCCGGCCTCGACCGGCCGGTGCACGGTGATCCGGTTGGCCACGTGCACCACGCCGGTGAGCGGGATCGGGAAGCCCGGACTCGTCATCAGCCGCAGCGACAGCGGGAACCCGAGCACGTGCAGGTACGTCGCCGGCAGCCGGTCGGTCAGCCGGAACCCGCACACCCGGTCGTAGTCCGCCAGGTGCCCCGGATCCACCGAGACCCCACCGACGGCGAGTTCAACCCCCGGCACGTCGGCCCCGCGCCGCCCCCCGACCCCAGGCACCACCCCGAGCAACGCCCGCCGGTAAAGCCCCCCACTACCAGGCAGCCCGCCCAGCTCCACCCGCCGCCGCCCCGCCGCTCTCTCACCCCGTCGATCATGAGGTTGGCTGCCTTGTGGATCTCCAGAAGCGCCGTCAACTTCATGATCGACGGACGCCGGGCGGGCGGCGGCGTTGGTCTGGGCCAGGGCGGCGGCTCGGGCTGCGGTGAGGTCGCGGGTGGGGCCCTCGATCAGGTCGTGCAGGGTCAACTCCTCCTCGTGGTCCTTCGCCATCACGCCCCCAGCAGGCTCTGGCCGCAGACCCGGATCACGTTGCCGCTCACCGCGCCGCTCGCCGGCCAGGAGAGCCAGCCGATCGTCTCGGCCACGTCCACCGGCAGGCCGCCCTGGGCCATGCTGTTCATCCGGCGTCCCGCCTCGCGGATGGTCAGCGGGATACGCGCGGTCAGCCGGGTCTCGATGAAGCCCGGCGCGACCGCGTTCAGGCTGATCCCACGCTCGCGCAGCACCGGGGAGAGCGAGTCGACCAGGCCGATCACGCCGGCCTTGCTGGTCGCGTAGTTGGTCTGCCCCCGGTTGCCCGCGATCCCGGCGATCGACGAGACCGACACGATCCGGCCGCCGGCCGGGATCAGGTCGCGTTCCAGCAGCACGTCGTTGATCCGCTCCTGGCTGGACAGGTTCACGTCGATCACCGAGTCCCACCGGTCGGCGTCCATCCGGCCGAGCGTCTTGTCCCGGGTGATGCCCGCGTTGTGCACCACCACGTCGACCCGGCCGTGCCGGGACGCCAGGTGCTCCGCCAGCCGGGCCGGCGCGTCCGGCGCGGTCAGGTCGAGCTGCACCGCGCTGCCGCCGATGTCGTTGGCGACAGCGGCCAGCTCGTCCCCGGCCGCCGGGATGTCCAGCGCCACCACCTGGGCGCCGTCGCGGGCCAGCACCTTCGCCAGCGCCGCGCCGATGCCCCGGGCCGCGCCCGTCACCAGCACCACCTGCCCGGAAAGCGGCCGGTCCCAGTCGGCCGGCGCGACGGCGGTGCCGGTGCCGACGCGCACGACCTGGCCCGAGACGTACGCGGACCGGCCGGAGAGCAGGAACCGGAGCGTGGACTCCAGGCTCACCGGGGTGCCGGCGTCACCCTCGCGCGTCACGTAGACGAGCTGGGCGGTCACGCCCCGGCCGAACTCCTTGCCGATGCTGCGGGTCAGGCCCTCCAGCGCGCGCTGGGCGGTAGCCTCCCGGGGAGAGCCGCACTCGGCCGGCGGGGTGCCCAGCACGATCACCCGGCCGCTGGGCAGCAGCGACCGGGCCTGCGGGTGGAAGAAGTCGTAGATCTGGCGCAGCCCGGCGGAGTCGGTGATGCCGCTGGCGTCGTACACCAGGGCCGCGAAGCGGCGGTCGGCGTCGTGGGCGGCGACCGGGTCGGCCGGCTCGACCCCGGCGGCGGTCAGGATCTTCCCGGCCTGCTCGGCGATCCGGCCGCCGGCCGAGGAGCCGAGCAGGACCGGCCCGGGAACGAGCGGGTCGCCCGGCGTGTGCCGGCGCAGTCGGGGCGGGTCGGGCAGCCCGAGGCGCTTGACCAGCGCGCGACCGGCCCCCGTCTGGACGAAGCTCGCGTACCTGTCGGTCATAGGCGTAGCCTACTGGCGAGTAGGGTTCGGGCAACAGTTTCGAGGGAGGCCGATCGTGCAGAGTGTCCGGCGGGTCGCGGTCATCGGGGGCAACCGCATCCCCTTCGCCCGGTCCAACTCGCGCTACGCGCACGCGTCCAACGCGGACATGCTCGGCGCGGCGCTCGACGGGCTGGTCGCCCGGTTCGGGCTGGCCGGCGAGCGGGTCGGCGAGGTCGTGGCCGGCGCGGTGCTCAAGCACTCCCGCGACTTCAACCTCACCCGCGAGGTGGTGCTCGGCTCCCGGCTCGACCCGCACACCCCCGCGTACGACGTCCAGCAGGCCTGCGGCACCGGACTGGAGGCGGCCATCCTGGTCGCCAACAAGATCGCCCTCGGGCAGATCGAGGTCGGCATCGCCGGTGGCGTCGACACCACGTCGGACGCGCCGCTGGCCGTCAACGAGGACATGCGGCGCACGCTGATCCAGCTCAACTCCGCCCGTACGCTCGGCGAACGACTCAAGATCGCGGCGAAGCTGCGCCCGCACCAGCCGTTCAAGCCGGAGATCCCGCGCAACGCCGAACCGCGTACCGGGCTCTCGATGGGTGAGCACGCGGCCCGGACCGCGCTGCGCTGGAACGTCGACCGCACCGCGCAGGACGAACTGGCGCTGCGCTCGCACCAGCGGCTCGCCGCCGCGTACGACAAGGGGTTCTTCGACGACCTGATGACCCCCTACCTGGGGCTGACCCGGGACCAGAACCTGCGGCCGGACACCACCCTGGAGAAGCTCGGCTCGCTCAAGCCGGTCTTCGGCGCCTCCGGCGCGGACGCCGAGCGGGCCACCATGACAGCGGGCAACTCCTCGCCGCTCACCGACGGCGCGTCCACTGTGCTGCTCGCGTCCGAGGAGTGGGCCAAGGCGCACAACCTGCCGGTGCTCGCGTGGTTCTCCTGGTCCGAGACCGCCGCCGTCGACTTCGTGCACGGCGACGAGGGCCTGCTGATGGCCCCCGCGTACGCGGTGCCCCGGATGCTGGCCCGCGCCGGGCTCAGCCTCCAGGACTTCGACTTCTACGAGATCCACGAGGCGTTCGCCTCGCAGGTGCTCGCCACGCTGGCGGCCTGGGAGTCGCCGGAGTTCTGCAAGGAGCGCCTCGGCCTGGACGCCCCGCTCGGCTCGATCGACCGGGAGAAGCTGAACGTCAACGGCTCGTCGCTGGCGGCCGGGCACCCGTTCGCCGCCACCGGCGGCCGGATCGTCGCCACGCTGGCCAAGCTGCTCGACTCCAAGGGGAGCGGGCGCGGCCTGATCTCCATCTGCGCGGCCGGCGGGCAGGGCGTGACCGCGATCCTGGAGCGCTGACGACGACGCCCGCCCGGTTGTGCGCCGGGCGGGCGTCGTCGGTGCGAGCGTCAGCCCCCGACTGTGAACTTCTCCCACGGGCCGACAGTGGTGCGGTTGGCGATCAGCGGCTTGGCGCCCGCACTCTCGGCGCTGACGTAGCGGTTGTTGATCGTCGCCTTGAGGCTGACCGTGCCGTCCGCGTTGCGGACCAGGACGAACGTCTCCCAGGCGCCGGCGCTGGTGCGGTTGGCGATCAGTGGCTTGGTGCCGGTGCCGTCCGCGCAGACGACCTTGCCGTTGGCCTGGGCGAGGAGCGCCACCTTGCCGCTGCCGAGGTCGAGCAGGTCGAACCGTTCCCAAGGGCCGGCGCTGGTGCGGTTGGCGATCAGCGGCTTCGTGCCGGCGCTCTCCGCACTGACGAACCGGCCGTTCGCGCCGGCCTTCAGGGTGCGGTTCGCGTCGGCCAGGTTGACCCGGTAGAACTTCTCCCGGGTGTTGATTGCGGTGGCGGTCGCGACGAGCTCAGCGCTCCCGTTGACGCCCACGTACGCCCGGCCGCTCCAGCGCAGGCTGATCGTGCCGTCCGCGTTGGTGATCAGGTCGAAGGTCTGTTCGTCCGTGACCGCCGGGCTGTTCGGCAGGATCGCGCCGCTGTTGACCAGATACCGTCCGACCGAGCGGGACAGCACGGCGACGCGCCCGTTGCCCGCATCGGCCAGGTCGAACTGCCCGTCGCCGGCCAACGTGGTCTTGTCGGCGGTCAGGACCCGCCCTGCCGTGGCGGACGCGTAGCGCAGGTTGACGAGGGCGAGCAGACCGACTGTGCCGGTACGGCGCAGAACGCTGATGCCCTGCGTGGCGGTGCCGGTCCGGTTGTCGGACCCGGAGACCGTCACCGAGACGGTGTAGTCGCCGGTGGTTGTGTAGGCGTGCGAGGCGACCGGCTTGTCCGAGGTGACCACCGTGCCGTCACCGAAGTCAAAGACGTACCTGGAGATCGGCCGGTACCCGGGGAGCGAGAGGGACGCGTCGGCGGTGACGGTGCGGGTGCCGAGATCCAGTTTCGTCTCGACCCAGGCGCGCGGGGCACCCAGGTATTCGGTCACCCCGCGATCTGCCCACGGCACCGGGCCGGCGCCGGTGTTGGGCCGGTTCGGGTTGTCGGCACGGGCGTTGCCGGCGCGGTCGGTGGCCTGGAAGCCCGGGGCCGCGGAGTTCGCCGAGTCCTCCGCCTCGGTGGTGTAGGACGTGTCCAGGTCGTGCGCGGCCTGCCCGGACGCGAGCCGGAACGCCTGCACGCCCATCCGGGTGCCGTTCCACGAGTAGGCCGTGTCGGACGGCGAACTGTAGTGGTAGGTGTTGTTGTAGTCCACCACGGTGCTGCCGGCGGCGGCGTCGAAGAGGCCGATCTCCACGCCGGGCGGGTCTGCCGGGTCGCAGTAGCTTCGCGTGGTGATCCCGTTCGAGTTCATGATGTTGTTCTGCACCGAGACACCGGTGGCGTCGCCGTCCACCCGGATGCCGTCGCTGCAGTGGTCGCGTACGTAATTGTTGGTGATCGCTGTCCGGGCGGCCCCGCGGACGTGGATCCCCAGCCCTGCCCCGCTCTGGACCTGGGTGTTGGCCACGACGGTGTCCGCCGCCGCCGGGCCGATGGCGACCCCGGCGCCGGTGAACGCGCCGACGGTGCTGTTCAGGATCGTGTTTCCCGGACCGTCGATCCGGATGCCGACGTTCGGCTCGGCGACCTTGTAGGTTCCGCCCACGGTGGCGGAGCGGACGACCACACCGGTGGTCGCCGTGTCCATACTGATGCCGCTGGCCGGCATCACGCCCTTGACGATGATCTGGGCCAGCGTGGTCCGGCTCACGGCGGTGAGCCGGACGATCGGTGCGGTGGCCGTGTCCGCCGGAAGGAAGCTACCGCCCTGCACCGTCAGCCCGGAGGCGTTGGCGAGGTCGAGGGCGGGGCCGTCGGCCGTCTTGGCCACCCGGATGTTCTGGAGCACGATGTCGTGCTGGCCGTGCACGACGACACCGGCGGTGGGGCCGTTGATCGTGGCGGAACCGTCGGCGACGATGGTGATCGGCCGCTCGGGGGTGCCGGAGCGGCCGACGGTGACCCGCTCCGGGTAGGTGCCCTGGCCGATGTCGACGGTCTGGCCCGGTTCGACCCGTGCCACCGCCGGATTGATGGAGCAGAACGGCGCGCCCAGAGTGCCGGGGCCGGTGTCTGAGCAGGCCGCCGCCGTCTGACGGACGTAGATGGTGGTCGTGTCGGCCGCCTGGGAAGGCGCGGCGAGGACCAGCAGGGAACCGCCGGTCAGCACGGTGGTGGTGAGCCCGGCGAGAAGGGGTCTGTGCATGTGAACCCTCGGTCGAGGAGTGAAGGCCCTGAGTGGGACCGGGAACATGATCCGCGACTTGTCGGGTCCGCGTAGCCCTTGGGGGACGTATCGGACGCGGTCGTCGGGCAACCGATCGGTCCTGCACTCCGCCCCCTGGACGCCGACGTCCGGGGGACGCCCACCACCGACGAGATGGCCACCGTCGCGCTGGAGCCGGCGGCATCGGCTGGGCTGACGACGTTCTCGGTCCGGCCCGCCCACGGGCCGGACCGGACCGGGTACCGGCGTCGCCGGGGCCGGCCCGGGCGTCGTGAAAGACTGAGGTACGTGACGATGATCCCGAACGTGCTCGCCAACCGGTACGCCTCGCCCGAACTGGTCGCCCTCTGGTCGCCGGAGGAGAAGGTCCGGATGGAGCGCCGGCTCTGGCTGGCGGTGCTCAAGGCCCAGCGTGATCTCGGCGTGCCGGTGCCGGACGGGGTGGTCGAGGCGTACGAGCGGGTGGTCGACCAGGTCGATCTGGCCTCGATCGCGGCCCGGGAGCGGGTCACCCGGCACGACGTGAAGGCCCGGATCGAGGAGTTCAGCGCGCTCGCCGGGCACGAGCACGTGCACAAGGGGATGACCTCCCGTGACCTCACCGAGAACGTCGAGCAGCTCCAGATCCGCGCCTCGCTGGAGCTGATCCGGGACCGGGTGGTCGCCACGCTGGCCCGGCTGGGCCGGCACGCGGGCGAGTACTCGGCGCTGGTGATGACCGGCCGGTCGCACAACGTCGCCGCGCAGGCCACCACGCTGGGTAAGCGCTTCGCGTCGGCGGCGGAGGAGCTGCTGATCGCGTACGAGCGGCTGGAGGATCTGATCGCCTGGTTCCCGCTGCGCGGGATCAAGGGTCCGGTGGGCACCGCCGCCGACCAGCTCGACCTGTTCGACGGCGACGCCGGCAAGGTGGCGGAGCTGGAGCGCCGGGTCGCCGAGCACCTGGGCTTCAGCCGGGTGCTGGACAGCGTCGGCCAGGTCTACCCGCGTTCGATCGACATGGCGGTCGTCGCGGCGCTGGCCCAGGTGGCCGCCGCGCCGTCGTCGCTGGCGACCACGATCCGGCTGATGGTGGGCCAGGAGCTGGTCACCGAGGGCTTCAAGCCGGGCCAGGTCGGCTCCAGCGCGATGCCGCACAAGATGAACACGCGCTCGTCGGAGCGGGTGAACGGCTTCGCGGTGATCATCCGGGGTTACCTGTCGATGGTCGGCGAGCTGGCCGGCGACCAGTGGAACGAGGGTGACGTCTCCTGCTCGGTGGTACGCCGGGTCGCGCTGCCCGACGCGTTCTTCGCCGCCGACGGGCTGTTCCAGACGTTCCTCACCGTGCTGGACGAGTTCGGCCCGTACCCGGCGGTGATCAACCGGGAGCTGGAGCGCTTCCTGCCGTTCCTCGCCACCACGAAGATCCTGGTGGCGGCGGTGCGCCGGGGCGTGGGCCGGGAGGTCGCGCACGAGGTGATCAAGGAGCACGCGGTGGCCGTGGCGCTGGCCATGCGGGAGAAGGGCGCGGCCGAGAACGACCTGTTCGACCGGCTCGCCGCCGACGGCCGGCTGGGCCTGACCCGGGCCGAGATCGACACCCTGGTGGCCGACCGCAACGCCTTCGTAGGCGCCGCCGCCGACCAGGTCAACCGCGTGCTCGCACGAATCACCAAGGTCGTCGAGTCCCACCCCCAGGCCGCCACCTACTCCCCACCCCCCATCCTCTGACCCCCGCCCTTTCCCGTCGATCATGAAGTTGGCGGCACTCAGGGAGATCATTCCTGCCGTCAACTTCATGATCGACGCGGCAAACGGGTGGGTCAGCCGTTGGTGGGAGTTTCGGCTGCCGAGCTCAGGTTGGGGGCGCTCGCGGGTTCGGCGATGCCGCCGGGCGCGGAGACGATCTCCGGGTCGTTGGCCGTCTCGGCCGCGATCGCCGGCTGGTCCGGCGGCATGACGTCCGGCATCTTCGGCGCGACGATCACCGCAGTGCCGTACGCGCAGATCTCCATCCACATCTCGCCGCAGTCGCGGCTGTCGAAGCGCATGCCGATCACCGCGTTGGCGCCCAGGCGGCGCGCCTCCTCGCCGAGGCGGGCCACCGAGTCGGTACGCCACCGGGTCAGGTTGTCCGGCGCCATCGGGTCGTAGGCGCCACCGCGCAGGTTCTTGACCCCCTCGCGGTACGGGTTGCGGGTCCTCGCCATCGAGGAGACCACTTCGCCGAGGATCTGGCGGATCTCGTAGCCGGGCAGTTGATCCGTCGTCACGACCAGCACGCTTCCGATGCTGTCAGTCCCCGGCCGGGTGGTTCGCGAGCCGTGTTCAGCTGATCGGATGCTGAAAAACGGCGCGGCGCGGACGGCCGGGACCACACCCGACCATCCGCGCCGGATCGGCATCAACCGTCAGACACCGGCCGTCGAGGTGATCCAGGCCCGGTTGTACGCGACACTGCCGTAGTTCTGGATGCTCTGGCCGTCGGCGGTGGAGGCCACGCCGACCTGGCGGCCGTTGTAGAACTGCGGGCCGCCCGAGTCGCCCCGCCAGGCGTTGCCGTTGATCCGGGTGCTCCGGATCGCCTGGCCGCCGTACGCGTCGGTGACGCTGGTGCTGGTGACCCGTACGCTCGCGGTCTTGAGCTGGGGCGACGCGCCGCAGCCGCTGTAGCAGGTCATGCCCCAGCCGTAGATGGTGTTGGTGGAGCCGACCGGCGGGTTGCTGGTGGCCAGCGACACGGCGGAGGTGCTGACCGTGCTGGACAGGCGCAGCAGGGCCAGGTCGTAGCGGCTGTACGAGGCGCTCACGGTGCGGGTCACGCCGCCCGAGGCGTAGTAGACGCTGCCGACCCGGACGGACATGGTGCCGCTGACGCAGTGCCGGGCGGTGAGCACCCACTGGGGCGCGATAACGCTGCCGGAGCAGGTGAACGAGCCGTTGCTGAACACGGCGGCGGCCCACGGCGCGGACGAGACGGTGCCGCCGCCGATGATCGGCTGGGGGCCGGCCGGCGCGGCGGTGGCGCCGGAGGCGGTGGCCAGGACGCCGGCCAGCGCGGTGGTCAGCACGGCGAGCAGGGGACGGAGGCGCATGTCGGGGCTCCTTCTGCACGGACGCCCGGGGTTGCCGGGCAGGGGGTGACACCCGCCGGATGGGGTGGGCCGACGAGGGACGTCGATCTAATTCATCGACATCTGACGATGCATGCTACGGCCGCGCCACCCTCTGTCACAAGATGCTGATCGAATCACGTCGATGGCGTGACGCGCGCCGCGTGCCGCGCGGGCCTGCTGTCGGATACCGGTCCAAGGTGGGGTGTTTCGCGGCGGAATGCCTGCTGGGAGGTGCTGCCGAGGGGTGCCCACGAGCACGGAGCGCAACGAATCCGCATCGACGCCGCAACGAACGGGCAACGGTGTCCGTCCGGCGCCGCCGGTGGGGCCGATCAGTGCCGGAACTGCCCCCGGCCGGTGCGGGCCGGGCGGTATCTGCCAGGTAGGCTGGCTGCGCTCGCCCGATTGTTGGGCCGGCACCCAACTGCGTACACAGTCAGGAGTGCCCAGTGCCTCGCGTCGTCGTCGACGTCATGCTCAAGCCCGAGATCCTCGATCCGCAGGGCCAGGCCGTCGCAAACGCGCTGCCCCGCCTCGGCGTCAGTGACGTCGCGTCGGTTCGGATCGGCAGGCGGATCGAGATCGAGTTTACCGGCGAACCGGACCTGGACCGGGCCCGGGAGATCGCCGACAAGCTGCTGGCCAACCCGGTCATCGAGGACTTCACCGTCCGCGTGGTCACCGCCGACGAGACCGCGGGCGCGCAGTCGTGACCGCCCGGGTCGGTGTGGTCACCTTCCCCGGCTCCCTCGACGACGGGGACGCGGCCCGGGCCGTACGGATCGCCGGCGCCGAGGCGGTCCGGCTCTGGCACGGCGACCCGGACCTGCACGGGGTGGACGCGGTCGTCCTGCCCGGTGGCTTCTCCTACGGCGACTACCTGCGCTGCGGCGCCATCGCCCGGTTCGCCCCGGTGATGGAGACGATCGTCGAGGCCGCGCGTGGTGGCCTGCCGGTGCTCGGCATCTGCAACGGCTTCCAGATCCTCTGCGAGGCGCACCTGCTGCCCGGCGCGCTCACCCGCAACCAGCACCTGCACTTCCGTAACCGGGACCAGGTCCTGCGGATCGAGAGCACCGGCACCGCCTGGACGAACGCGTTCCAGCCGGGCCAGGAGGTGCTCATCCCGGTCAAGAACGGCGAGGGCTGCTACGTCGCCGATCCCGCGACGCTCGATCGGCTGGAGGGCGAGGGCCGCGTCGTCGCCCGCTACGTCGGCGGCAACCCCAACGGATCGCAGCGCGACATCGCGGCGATCACCAACGAGGCCGGCAACGTCGTCGGCATCATGCCGCACCCCGAGCACGCGGTGGAGGCGCTCACCGGCCCCTCCCTGGACGGCCTCGGCTTCTTCACCTCGGTGCTCAAGCATCTGGTGGGAGCGCCGGCGTGATGGTGGCCGGGAACATCGGTCGGCCCATCCGCCGCACCGGCGGCGAGCGCAGCAAGGAGACGTCATGACCACCCATCCGGACCCGGCCCTGCGCGAGCCGCAGGGCGTGGTGCCGCAGGCCGGCCCGACCGACGACTGGGCGCTGGGCGTGGACACCGTTCGCCGGGCCGCCGACTCGCCGGAGGAGCTTCAGCCGTACGCCGAGCTGGGCCTCCGCGACGACGAGTACGACCGCATCCGGCACATCCTCGGCCGCCGGCCCACCCAGGCCGAGCTGGCCATGTACTCGATCATGTGGAGCGAGCACTGCTCCTACAAGTCGAGCAAGGTGCACCTGCGCCAGTTCGGCGAGAAGGCGCCGCCGAGTGACCGGCTGCTCGCCGGCATCGGGGAGAACGCCGGCGTGGTCCGGGTCTCCGACGAGCTGGCGGTGACCTTCAAGGTCGAGTCGCACAACCACCCGAGCTTCGTCGAGCCGTACCAGGGCGCGGCGACCGGTGTCGGCGGCATCGTCCGCGACATCCTCGCCATGGGCGCCCGCCCGGTGGCCGTGATGGACCCGCTGCGCTTCGGCGCGGCCGACCACCCGGACACCGCCCGGGTGCTGCCCGGCGTGGTCGCCGGCGTCGGCGGCTACGGCAACTGCCTGGGCCTGCCCAACATCGGCGGCGAGGTCGTCTTCGACCCCTGCTACCAGGGCAACCCCCTGGTCAACGCGCTCTGCCTGGGCGTGCTGCCGGTCGACCGGCTGCAGAAGAAGGACGCCACCGGCCCCGGCAACATCGTGGTGCTGATGGGCGCCAAGACCGGCCGCGACGGCATCGGCGGCGTGTCGGTGCTCGCCAGCGCCACCTTCGACGAGGGCAGCGAGCAGCGCCGCCCGTCCGTGCAGGTGGGTGACCCCTTCATGGAGAAGCTGCTCATCGAGGCGTGCCTGGAGCTGTACGACGCCGAACTGGTCGTCGGCATCCAGGACCTCGGCGGCGCCGGCCTGACCTGCGCGCTCACCGAGACCGCCGCCTCCGCCGGCACCGGCATGCGGGTCTGGCTGGAGCGCGTGCCGCTGCGCGAGCCCTCGATGGAGCCGCACGAGATCCTGGCCAGCGAGTCCCAGGAGCGGATGCTGCTCGTCGTCTCGCCGGACAAGCTCGACGCGGTGCTCAAGACCGCCGAGAAGTGGGGCGTCTGGGCCACCGCCATCGGCGAGGTCACCGCGCCGTCGGCGGACGGCCAGCCGGGCCGGCTGGTCGTCACCTGGCGCGACCATCTCGTGGTGGACGTGCCGCCGGGCTCGCTCGTCGACGACGGCCCGGTGTACGCCCGGCCGATGCGCGAGCCGGCCGACCTGATCCTGCTCCAGGCCGACCGCGCCGAGACGCTGCCCCGGCCGAGCACCCCGGAGGCGCTCCGGGAGACCGTGCTGCGCATGATCGCGTCGCCGAACCTGGCCGACAAGACCTGGGTCACCGAGCAGTACGACAGGTACGTGCTCGGCAACACAGTGCTCGCCCAGCCGGAGGACTCCGGCGTGATCCGGATCGACGAGCGCAGTGGCCTCGGTGTCGCGCTCTCCGTCGACGGCAACGGCCGGTACGCCCGCCTCGACCCGTACCACGGGACGAAGCTGGCGCTGGCCGAGGCGTACCGGAACGTGGCGGTGACCGGCGCGAAGCCGATCGCGGTGACCAACTGCCTGAACTTCGGCTCGCCGGAGGACCCGGGCGTGATGTGGCAGTTCGCCGAGGCCGTGCGCGGCCTGGCGGACGGCTGCCTGGAGCTGGGCATCCCGGTGACCGGCGGCAACGTCAGCTTCTACAACCAGACCGGCGCCGCGGCCATCCACCCGACCCCGGTGGTCGGCGTGCTGGGCGTGCTGGACGACGTCGCCAACCGGGTGCCGATGGGCTTCGTGCCGCGTCCGGCCGGCGACCACGACCAGCTGTTCCTGCTGGGCGAGACGCACGTCGAGCTGTCCGGCTCGGAGTGGGCCTGGGTGACCCACGAGCACCTGGGCGGCATCCCGCCGCAGGTCGACCTGGCCCGCGAGCGGCAGGTCGCCGAGCTGCTGGCCGAGGCGGCCCGGGTCGGGCACCTCAGCTCCGCGCACGACCTGTCCGACGGCGGCCTGGCGCAGAGCCTGGTCGAGTCGGCCCTGCGCCGCGGCGTGGGCGCCCGGGTCGTGGTGCCGGAGCACTTCGCCGGTGGCTCGATGCCGTTCGTCTTCCTGTTCAGCGAGTCCGCCGGCCGCGTGCTGGTGTCGGTGCCGCGCGGCCACGAGAAGGCGTTCACCGCCCTCTGCGCCGAGCGCGGCGTGCCGTGGGAGTTCATCGGCGTCACCGACCCCTCCTCCGGCGCGCTGGAGGTGCACGGCCAGTTCCGGATCGGCCTGGACGAGCTGCGCGAGGCGCACACCGGTACGCTCCCGCGCCTGTTCGGTGCCGCCGAGGCGGCCCGGGTGGAGGTGGAGGCGACCCGTACCGGGACGACCACGGTGCTTCCGGCCACGGCAGAGCAGCCGGTCGGCGTGGACCCGGCCGAGGTCGACGCCGAGCCGATCGCCAAGGCCGGCCGGGACACCGCGCCGGCCGACGCCGAGGCGTCCGCACCCGCCGCCGCGGCGGAGCCCGAGGCGCCCGCTGCGGCGTCCGACGAGGCGACGCCGGCCGAGGGTACGCCGGCAGCCGACGGAACCCCGGCCCAGGACGGGTCGGCGCCTGCCGACGGGTCCGACGGTACGGCTTCCGGTGAGCCGGCGCCGGGTCAGCGCTGAGGCGCTGGCCTTGGCCGTCTTCACGCAGCCCGGCGCCGGTGCCCGGTTCGACTGGGGACTGACCGGGGCGGCGGAACTCGGCCGGGTCTGTGCCGCCCTGGTGGTGGTGGACGTGTTGTCGTTCACCACCGCCGTGGAGGTGGCGGTGAGCCGTGGCATGCGGGTGCACCCGTTCCCGTGGGGTGAGCAGGCCGCCGACTACGCCCTCCGGGTGGGGGCCGTGGCCGCCGTGGGCCGCCGGAAGACGACGGCGGAGCACCCGTGGTCGCTGTCCCCGGCGGCGCTGCGGGCCGCGCCGGTCGTCGCCGACCTGGTGCTGCCGTCGCCGAACGGTTCGGCGATCAGTGCCGCCGCGAGCGCCACCGGAGTGCCGGTGGTCGCGGCGTGCCTGCGTAACGCACCCGCCGTCGGGCGCTGGCTGCGCGCCGAGGGGTACGGCTCGAAGGACGCGCCGGTGGGCGTGGTGGCGGCCGGGGAGCGCTGGCCCGACGGGTCACTCCGGCCGTGCGTGGAGGACCAGCTCGGCGCGGCCTGCGTGCTCGACGCGCTCGCCGGGGTGCCCGGCGGGCTCTCGGTGGAGGCCGCGATGGCGCTCGCCGCGCTGGCGAGCACGCCGGACGTGCCGGCGGCGGTCCGGGGATGCGTCTCCGGGCGGGAACTCGCCGAGGGCGGCTTCGCCGAGGACGTCGCGGTCGCGACCGAGGTGGGCGTCTCCGACGTGGTGCCGGTGCTCCGCCAGGGCTACTTCGCCCCCGCCTGAGCACCGCACTTCCGCTCCCGTCCTGCGGGGCTTCGCTGACGACTGTGGCCGCCCGCTGTTCGCGGGCGGCCACAGTTCTCTCGTGTCTGGTGCGGTCAGTCGTCCAGCCAGTCGAGGCGTCGTCCGCCCCGGTCCGCCTGCCCGTCCGGGCGAGCGCGACCCGCCTGCGCCGGGTCGTTCGGGTAGGCGTTGTCGTACCCGCCCCCGCGCTGCTGCGGCGGCTCCTGGCCGTAGCCGCCCTGCTGGCCGTAACCGCCCTGCGGGGCCTGACCGTAGCCGTCGCCGTACCCGCCGCCCTGCTGGCCGTAGCCGCCCGACTGGTGACCGCCGTCGTACCCGCCACCGGCGTTGCCGTAGCCGCCGGCCGGCGCGTCGCCGTACCCGCCCGGCTGACGGCCGCTGTCGTAACCACCGGTCGCGCCGTCGCCGTAGCCCCCGGCGGCCTTGTCGAAGCCACCTGCGGGAGCGTCGCCGTATCCGCCCGGCTGACGGCCGCTGTCGTAGCCGCCGGCCGGAGCATCGCCGTAGCCGCCCGCAGGGGCGTTGTCGTAGCCGCCGGTCGCGCCGTCGCCGTACCCGCCGCCCGCCGCGCGGCCGCCGCCGTAGGCCGGGGCGTCGCCGTACCCGCCGGACGGGTTGTCGCCGTAGCCACCGCCCGCGGCGTTGCCGTAGGCGCCGGTGGGCTCGCCGTATCCGGCCGGCTGACGGCCGTTGTCGTAGCCGCCGGTCGCGCCGCTGTCGTAACCGCCCGGCGCGGCGCCGTAGCCACCGGCCGCGCCGTAACCGTCGCCCTGCTCCGGGCCACCACGGCCGTACGAGGCCGAGCCGGCCTGGTCGTAGCCGCGGTCCTGCTCCGGCTGGTAGGTGCTGGTCGGGTACGGGTCGGCCGCCGGCGCGTACTGCGTGCTGTCACCGGTGTAGCGGCCGGTCGGCTCGTCGAAGCGCTCGTTGCCGTATCCGGCGCCCTGGGCCGCGTAGCCCGCCGCGCCGGCCGCGGCACCGGCGGCGTAGTCCGGGCTGCCGTAGCCGGCACCGGAGGAGGGTCCGTTGCCGTAGCCGCCGCCCGAGGAGGGCGCGTTGCCGTAGCCGCCCGCGCCGCCGTAGCCGCCCTGACCCGGCGCGTCGTCGCCGTAGCCGTAGCCGCCCTGGCCGGCGCCGTACGCCGGGCCGGGCGGCGCGCCGTACGGATCCGGCGGGACGTCGTCCACGACCGGCCGCTGGAGCATGGTGGGGGCGTCGCTGATCGAGGCGCCGCCGACCATCGTCGCGGCCGGCCCGGCGCCCATGCCGTTCACCACCCGGGTCTGGTCGTCGGTCCCGTGGTAGGCGCCCCGGGCTGCCGGGATCGCACCGCCCGCGCCGGGGCCACCCGGACCGGCTGGTCCGCCCGGACCGTCGCCGTCGGCGTCGCCGTCCTCGTTCTTGCGGCGCATGTAGAGCAGCACGATGGTGCCCACGCCGACGGCGACGAAGAGGCCGCCGAGCAGGATGAGCAGCCAGGAGCCGAAGCCGCCGGAGTCCTCGTTCGCGGTCGGCTGCTGCGCGGCGGGCGCCTCGGCCGACGGGGTGTCGGTCGCGTCCTCCTCGAGCGGCTCCTCGGACGGCGGGGCGGACTCACTCGCCGACGGGGTTGCGCTCGGGCTCGCCGACGCCTTCACCTGGATGCTGAGCCGGACGCCGGTCACCGACTGGCCGGCGTTCGCGTTGATCGACCGGGCGACGGGCGAGGCGCCCTCGGTGGAGGCGCCGAGGTCGATCCGGCCGGGCGCGATCGGGTTGGACTCGGAGCCGCTGAAGCTGAAGTTGCCGTTGCCGCTGGTGTTGGTACGGCGCTCCTTGCCCGCGCTGTCGCGGAGCATGACGAGGGCGCCGGAGATCGGCTCGCCGTCGGCGTTGACCACCTTGCCGGACACCGTCTTGACGGTCTGCGGCTGCTGCGGCGCCTCCGGACCATTAATCGTCATGTTGCGCGAGTCGCCACCCTGGTCGCCGCCGGCTCGTGCGGAAACCCGGACCTGCCCGGACTTGTTCGCACCCGGTGCAAGGTTGTCGGCGGTCAGCGTGACGCTGAATTCTGCGCTTCCCTGTGCGGGAATGGTCTGCGCTGGCACCCGGCACTGACCCTGACACCTCAGCCCGTCGAATACATCGACGCTGACGCTGAAGACGCTCGGCGTGTCGTTGTTGTTCGTGACGGTGAACTTCATGGGTGTCGATTGACCGCTGGACAGGACGTCTGTCGGCAGGCTGGTGATCTGCACGCCCGGGTTTTCCGCGAGGGCGGGGGTTGCGGGGACGGTGAGCAGGGCGCCGAAGACCAGCGCTACGACCACACCGGCCCGCTGCTTCCAGGCACGTCGGTGTGTTGACACGTCCACCGCCTTCCGGGTCCGATCCCCCCGTCGGCCGCTCGGCCGAGGTTGATCACTCACGGTACGAATAACGCCGTCGGCAACTATGCCTTGTCTGACCGGATCATCTCTACCCAGGGCCGCCGTCGGGCGGCCTTCTGCCGGGTCGTATCGTCCCGTCGTGTCCTCTCCGCACGCATATTCCGAAGCGGTACTCGCCGCGCTGGCGGCGCTGGACGAGGGGCGTACGCCCGAACGGCCGGTGCTCCGGGAGGCGGTCCGGACGCTCTTGGCTGCCCTCGCGGATCGCGCCCCCGGCCGATCGGTGGAGGTGCGCGTACCACCCTACGGCGCGGTCCAGTGCGTGAGTGGTCCACGACACACCCGCGGTACGCCGCCGAACGTGGTGGAGATGGACCCGGCGACCTGGCTGGCGGTCGCCACCGGGCGCCAGGGATGGGCGGAAACGGTCACTGAGGGTCGCATCCGGGTTTCCGGAAACCGGGCTGACCTCTCCCCGTACCTCCCGATTTGAGCGCGGGGCAGCGGGAACCCTGCTCACGCTGAGCGGTCGCTTCGTGACTGTGGGTGTCGACTGCTGGTCGCGTACACTGAGGGCCGACGACGGTCCCGGCCCATGCGTGCGGAGCTGCCCCCCTGACTCCGCCAGGCCAGTCCAGACCCCACTGCGAGGGAGCGGCAGGTGCCCCGAGGCGATGGCCGGCTGAGCCACGACCTTGACCCCCAGCGACCCGGCCCACAGGACGCGTGCGGCGTCTTCGGCGTCTGGGCGCCGGGTGAAGAGGTCGCCAACCTCACCTACTTCGGGCTCTACGCCCTTCAGCACCGTGGTCAGGAGGCCGCGGGCATCGCGGTGAGCGACGGCTCCGGTGTCGTGGTCTACAAGGATCTCGGCCTGGTCGCCCAGGTGTTCGACGAGCCGACGCTGGCGAGCCTGCGCGGGCACGTCGCGATCGGGCACGCGCGCTACTCCACCACCGGCGGCTCGACCTGGGAGAACGCCCAGCCGACCATCCGGGCCACGAGCGCCGGCACCACCATCGCGCTGGCGCACAACGGCAACCTGGTCAACACCGCCGAGCTGCAGCGCGAGGCGGCCGTGCGGGGGCTGGACTCCGACGGTTCGACGAACGACACCTCGCTGGTCACCATGCTGCTGGCCAGCCGACCCGACCTGTCGGTCGAGGCGGCCGCGCTGGAGGTGCTGCCGCAGCTGCGCGGCGCGTTCAGCTTCGTCTTCATGGACGAGTCGACGCTCTACGCGGCGCGCGACGCGCACGGCGTACGCCCGCTGGTGCTCGGCCGGCTCGAACGCGGCTGGGTGGTGGCGAGCGAGACCGCCGCGCTGGACATCGTCGGCGCGAGCGTGGTCCGCGAGGTCGAGCCGGGTGAGCTGATCGCCATCGACGAGAACGGCCTGCGGTCCAGCCGGTTCGCCTCGCCCGAGCCCAAGGGCTGCCTCTTCGAGTACGTGTACATCGCCCGGCCGGACGCCACCATCGCCGGCCGCAACGTGCACGCCGCGCGGGTGCAGATCGGCCGCCAGCTCGCCAAGGAGCACCCGGTCGAGGCCGACCTGGTGATCCCGGTGCCGGAGTCCGGCACGCCGGCCGCGATCGGCTACGCCGAGGAATCCGGCATCACCTACGGCCAGGGCCTGATGAAGAACCCGTACGTCGGGCGCACGTTCATCCAGCCCTCGCAGACGCTGCGTGCGCTCGGTGTCCGGCTGAAGCTGAACCCGCTGCGGCAGAACGTCCGCGGCAAGCGCCTGGTGGTGGTGGACGACTCGATCGTGCGGGGCACCACCCAGCGGGCGATCGTCCGGCTGCTGCGCGAGGCGGGCGCGCTGGAGGTCCACGTCCGGATCTCCTCGCCGCCGGTGAGCTGGCCCTGCTTCTACGGCATCGACTTCGCCACCCGGGCCGAGCTGCTCGCGAACGGGCTGGACAACGAGGGCATCCGGCGCTCGATCGGCGCCGACTCGCTCGGTTACGTATCGCTGCCCGGCCTCATCGCCGCGACCGAGCAGCCGAAGAGCCGGCTCTGCCGGGCGTGCTTCGATGGGGAGTACCCGATCGAACTGCCGGCCGGGAACCTGATCGGCAAGCACGTGCTCGAAGGAGTGGGACGCCGGGTCGCCGCCGAGGCGGCCGGGCCGACCGGTCCGCTCGTCGCCACACCGACCCACCACCCGTAGCACCACCGACGCGGGTCCGGCCGCTCCGGGCCCGCGGGAACCACAAAGGGGAGAACCGTGACGCACGTGTCCGAGCGCAGCGGCGCAGGATCCAGCCCGACGGGCGCCGGCGGCGACCGCCAGCCCTGGTCGGCGGGGTCCGGCCGGACGCAGCGCAAACGCTCGGTCTCGTACGCCGACGCCGGGGTGTCGATCGAGGCGGGCGACCGCGCGGTCGAGCTGCTCAAGTCCAAGGTCAAGGAGACCCGGCGCCCCGAGGTCATGGGTGACCTGGGCGGCTTCGCCGGCCTGTTCCGGCTGGACACGAAGAAGTACAAGAACCCGATCCTGGCCTCCTCGACCGACGGTGTGGGCACCAAGCTGGTGATCGCCCAGCAGCTCGACATCCACGACACGGTCGGCATCGACCTGGTCGCCATGGTCGTCGACGACCTGGTGGCCTGCGGCGCCGAGCCGCTGTTCCTGCTCGACTACATCGCCACCGGTGAGGTCGTGCCGGACAAGGTGGCCGAGATCGGCGCCGGCATCGCGGACGGCTGCCGGTACGCCGGCTGCGCGCTGCTGGGTGGCGAGACCGCCGAGCACCCGGGCGTGCTGCGCCCGGACGAGTACGACATCTCGGCCACCGGTGTCGGCGTGGTGGAGGAGAGCGAGATCCTCAGCCCGGAGCGGGTCGAGGTGGGCGACGTGGTGATCGCCATGCGCTCGTCCGGCCTGCACTCCAACGGCTACTCCCTGGTCCGGCACGTGCTTCTCGGCGCCGGCCGGATGCGGCTGGACGTGGTGATCGACGACTTCGGCCGCCAGCGGACGCTCGGCGAGGAGCTGCTCACCCCGACCAAGATCTACGCGCAGGACTGCCTGAAGCTGATCGCCGAGGCCGAGGTGCGGGCGCTGGCCCACGTCACCGGCGGCGGCATCCCCGGCAACCTGGTCCGGGTGCTGCCCGAGCACGTCGACGCCGTGGTGAACCGCTCCACCTGGAAGCCGCAGCCGATCTTCGACCTGATCCAGTCCAAGGGCCGGATCGAGGACCCGGAGATGGACGCGACGTTCAACATGGGCGTCGGCATGTTCGCGATCGTCTCCGCCGAGGACGCCGACCGCGCGCTGGCCACCCTGACCGGCCGCGGTGTGGACGCCTGGCAGGCCGGCGAGATCATCGAGGGGTCCGGCAACGTGCAGATGGTCGGGCAGCACACCCGGGGCTGATCACCCTGCGCCGATCGGCCGGGCACGTGATCGGGGGTTCACCCCAGCGGTCGCCGCGGCCTAGCCTGGAGGTTCGGTTTTCAGGCAGGCGGGGGAGACGCTGATGGCTGCGCGCACGCCCGAAGGGATGCGGGGCATCGCCGCCGTCCCGTCGTACGTGGTGATGCAGCCGACGACGCTGTGCAACCTCGACTGCGCCTACTGCTACCTCCCCTTCCGGGCGGTCGACAGGCGGATGCCGGTGGCCGTCGCCGAGGCGGTGGCGGCGTCGGTGAACCGGTGGGCGGCGGGCGGCCGCTTCTCCGTGGTCTGGCACGGCGGGGAGCCGCTCGCGGCCGGCCGGGAGCACCTGGCCGCGTTGCTGGCGCCGTTCGGGCCCGACGTCGAGCACCACGTGCAGACCAACGCCACGCTGATCGACGACGCCTGGTGCGCGTTCTTCGCCGAGCACCGGGTACGGGTCAGCGTCAGCGTGGACGGGCCGCGGGCGCGCAACGGCGAGCGGGTCACCCGGGGCGGGCGGCCCGCGTACGACCGGATCCTGGCGGGGGTGGCGGCGCTGCGCCGCCACGGCCTGCCGTTCTCGGCGCTCGCGGTGGTCTCGCGGCCGGAGCCGGGCCTGGCGACCGAGCTGTACGACTACTTCCTCGACCTGGGCTGCGACGTGCTCGGCGTCAACATCGAGGAGACCGAGGGCGTCAACACCCGGACGAACGCCCGCGACGAGGGCGCTGTCACCGGGTTCTGGGCGGAGCTGGTGGCGGCGTGGCGCCGGGATCCCCGGATCCACCTGCGCGAGGTGGAGTGGTCGCTGCGGTACGCGGGCGCGGTCCTGGCCGGCACCGCCGACGACCTGCTGCCCCGGAGCCTCGACCCGATCCCGACGGTCGGGCACGACGGTTCGGTGGTGGTGCTCTCGCCGGAGCTGGCCGGCTTCACCGACCCCCGGTACGGCGACTTCGCCAGCGGAAACGTGCTCACCACGCCGCTGCGCGACATCCTCGCCGCCGCGGCCGGCACACCGTGGGTGGACGAGTTCCTCACCGGCGTGGAGGCGTGCCGGGCGTCCTGCGCGTACTTCGGGTTCTGTGGCGGTGGGCACGCCGCCAACCGTTACTTCGAGCTGGGGCGTTTCGACGGTACGGAGACCGAGCACTGCCGCAACAGCAAGATCCGCCTACTGGAGGGAGTGTTGGAGCATGCCCGAGACCATCAGTGACACCGACCGGGAGGCGGTCGCCGACCGGGTGCGGGATGCCGCTGCGGGGCTTACCGCTCTGCTCCGCGAGGCGGAGGCGGCGCGGCTGCTGCGGGCGGAGGTGTCGGGCGGGGACGGCGCCGGCGCGGTCTGCGCGTGGAACCACTTCGAGAACATCCCGACGTTCTACAACTGGAACAACCGGCCACGCTGAGGGGACGGTTCCGCGATCAAGGACCTGCCGGCGCGTCGGAGCGTGTGCCCCGGCGCGGCAGGTCCCTGATCGTCGGTCGTACGCCGGCTCAGCAGAGCACATGCGTGAGCACGCGGGGGTTGCCGCGTGCTCAGATGTGACCGGAGGTCAGCGGGTCGGACGAGCCCAGGTGTCCGGGTCGTCGTCCGCGTGGTCCTCGTCATCGTCGTCGACATACTCTTTGTAGTCGTCGTCGAAGTTGTGCTCAGACTTTCCACTACCCGCCAGTTCGCGCTGCAAGGCGGTTAGGTCGGTGTTCGGGGAGTGGTACTTCAACTCCCGGGCCACCTTCGTCTGCTTGGCCTTAGCACGGCCGCGCCCCATGGCTCGACCCCCTCGCACAGAATGCGGGGCAGCCCGAAGGCGGGCCCCGATGACGTCAGGCATCTCTCGTGGCTCTTACGGTACATGGGGATGCCATCGTTCGGCACCTCGGGTCACCGTCGACCGGACCTGCGCGTCGCAGTGGTCCAGTCGTCACAAAGTGTACCGGGTAAGGGGTAAGCCCCGGGGCTGGCCGTGACACCGGACATACCGGCACGAAAGAGTTCGCAACTCAGCTTAACGCGCACCGCCTCCGGGGGTGGAGCGCCGCCCCGCCCCCGGAGGTGAGCTTCACCGCAGGTGGATCGTGCGCAGCCGGCCGACCTCGGCCATCCGGCGCTCGGCGAGCCGGTCCGCGGCGACCGCCGGCGGCACGCCCTCGTCGTCGGCGAGCTGGAGGATCTGCCGGGTGGTGTCGAAGATCCGGGTCGCGCGCAGCTTGGCGCGGTCGAAGTTGAAGCCCTCGATCTCGTCGGCGACCTGGATCACGCCACCGGCGTTCACCACGTAGTCCGGCGTGTAGAGGATGCCCCGGTCCGCGAGCACCTTCTCGATGCCCGGGTGGGCGAGCTGGTTGTTCGCCGCTCCGGTGACCACCTTCGCCCGCAGCACCGGCACGGTGTCGTCGTTCAGCGCGCCGCCGAGCGCGCACGGGGCGTACACGTCGATGTCGGAGGTGACCAGCGCCTCGGTGTCCTCGACCAGGGTGACCTGCGGGTGGGTGGTGCGCGCCCACTCCCGGGCGCGCGGGTTGACGTCGGTCGCCACGACCTCGGCGCCGTCGTCGAGCAGGTGGGCGGTCAGGTACTTGCCGACCTTGCCCAGCCCGGCCACGCCGACCCGGCGGCCGGCCAGCGTCGGGCTGCCCCAGACGTGCTCGGCGGCGGCCCGCATGCCCTGGAACACGCCCCAGGCGGTGAGGATCGAGGAGTCGCCGGCGCCGCCGTGCTCCACGCTGCGGCCGGTCACGTAGCGGGTCTCGCGGGCGATCACGTCCATGTCCGCCACGTAGGTGCCCACGTCGCAGGCGGTGTAGTAGCGGCCGTTGAGCGACTCGACGAAGCGGCCGTACGCGCGCAGCAGCGCCTCGCTCTTGATCTGCTCGGGGTCACCCCAGATGACCGCCTTGCCGCCACCGAGGTCGAGGTTCGCCAGGGCGTTCTTGTAGGCCATGCCGCGCGAGAGGTCGAGCACGTCGGCGAGGGCCTCGGCCTCGCTGGCGTACGGGTAGAACCGGGTGCCGCCGAGCGCGGGGCCCAGCGCGGTGGAGTAGATCCCGATGATCGCCTTCAGGCCGGACTGCTTGTCCTGGCAGAACACGACCTGCTCATGCCCCGTGGAGACGGGGTCGTCGGTACTGGCGAATACGCCCATGGCTGACTCCTGTGTCGGTGTGCGTCCTTGTGGGGCGCGGAACCTGGTGGCACGCCGGCGGGATGCTGCCGGTGTCGTAGAGCCTAATATCGGCCCGAACCGTACTGTCGCGCATGTCACGCCACGGGCCCGAGGGCGGCGACGGGCGGTCCCGTCTCGTGGGAGGATCGCGCCGTGCCGTCGCTCTTCGCTTCATACCTGCGCGTGTACGAGCCGCTCACCGCCTTCGACCGGGACCGGCAGTCGTACTGGCGCCGGTACGTCAGCGAGGGGCGCGCCATCGCTCCGCTGGAGGGGCCGGTACGGCAGCGGACCGCGGTGATCGAGGCACTCGGCGCCGGCTGGACCCGGCTGCCCGACCTGCCCGACGAGGCGTACGTCCTGGAGTCCGACGACGCGCTGCTGGTCTGCCCCTGGAACCTGCGTATCCGGGTCGCCGAGGCGGCGCTGAGCGCCCGCGACGGGGTGCCCCCGGTGCTGGCCGACGCGTTCGTGCCGCCGGTGCTCGCCGGGCAGGCCAAGGCCGTGGTGGAGGACTGGCGCAGCGGCGCCCGGGTGCTGGAGCACGGGGTGCCCCGGGTGCACGAGCAGATCGCCACCTGGGGCGTGCCGCTGCGCTGGTTCGTGCTGTTCGAGGCCGGCGAGCGGCACCTGGTCACCGAGCCGGCGCGGCGGGCGCTGCGCTACCGCACCGAGATCTCCAAGGCGCGCCGCCGGGCGTCCCGGGCGCTGTCGGTGCTGCGCAAGTCGATCGGCGAGGCACCGATCACCGAGGCGGTCGAGGAGGCGGCCCGGTGGCTGGAGGAGTTCCACCCGCGCTCGGTGGTCGAACTGGACTACGGCGGCCTGGTGCAACTGCTGCCGGACGAGACGCTCGAGGCCGACGACTCGACCGAGCTGGTGGCCACCGGCCTGTCCGGACTGGGCCGGGGCGAGGCCGAGGAGGCGTCCGCCGCGTACGACAAGCTGGTCGCCCGCTGGCGCGCGGTGCAGCTGCTGGAGCGCTGCAACTGACGCCCGGTTTGCCCCGCTAAGTGGTCTTGGACACGAGAGTGTCTCGTAACTGATGCATCACGAACCGTGATCATGAGTCCGAATAAGGTAGTTTCTGCGGCATAAAAGTCGTAAAAATCGGGCATGGTTCATCCGTCCGTCTAGCGACCTTCAGCCGTTCGGCCCATGTCGGACATCGGGGACTAGCCGGACCATGGGAGACGCGTCGGCCGGCGGGACCCCGGCCGATGTCTATACATGTGGAGGAGTGACCCCGATGGCATCGCGAACGCACGAACCTGAGCCGCTACTCACACCGGCCGAGGTGGCGTCGATGTTCCGTGTCGACCCGAAGACGGTGACCCGGTGGGCGAAGGCTGGCAAGCTCAGTGCCATCCGGACCCTGGGCGGCCACCGCCGCTACCGCGAGTCGGAGGTTCGGGCCCTGCTGCAGGGGCAGATCCCCCAGCAGCGCCAGGGAGACTGACGAAGCGGCGTTCTCCGGCGTTCCGATCAGGGGCGGTGCCGTCGCGGCGCCGCCCTTAATCGCGTCCGGGGGCCGGTCCGTCCAGCACGATCCGCAGCCCCACGGTGCCGCGCTCACCCCGGCGCAGCCGGCTGCCCAGCAGGCTCAGCCGCCCGATCAGCCGGTACTTCTGCTTGAGCAGCCCCCGGACCCGGTTCGTGCTCTCCGGGTCGGCGATCGTGGCGTGACCCGGCGCCGCCGCACCGTGCGGCCGGCCGCGCACGTCGCACGGCGCCACAGTGACCCGGCCGTCGCGCCGGATGCGCTTCACCTTGCCGGAGTCGGCCACCGTCCACACCGCCAGCCCGTCGCCGTCGCGTACCGCCCACACCGGAGTCGGCACCGCCCGGCCGTCCTTGCGGAAGGTCGTGAGCAGGACGTACTTCTCCGCTGCCAGGCGGTCCAGGTCGGTCACGCCGCCAAGGATACGGCGGCGACGGCGCCCCCGACCCCCGGATAGCGTTGCGGGCATGACCGGGGAACCCGAGATCGGCGACGTGTTCGGCGAGATGATCCGCGACGCGTACGCGGTCGCCACCGGGATCGGACCGCGCCCGATGGCCGGCGGTCGCCTGCCCCGCCCGGTCATCGAGATCATCGAGCGCGACGACGGGCTGGTGAACGGCGCGCCCGCCGGGCACTACCTGGACCCGCCGCAGCGCTGGCAGCCGCACGACCACCGGGCCGTGGACCGGGTACGCGGGCACGTCCTCGACGTCGGCGTCGGCGCCGGCCGGATCGCGCTGCACCTCCAGGACCGCGGCGTACCGGTCACCGGGCTGGACACCTCGCTCGGCGCGCTGCGGGTCAGCCGCCACCGGGGCGTACGCGACCTGGTGCACGGCACCGTCGACGAGCACGCCGCCGACGGCCACCGGTACGACACGTTCCTGCTGCTCGGCAACAACCTCGGACTGTTCGAGGGGCGGGAACGGGCCCCGGCGATGCTGGCGGCGCTCGCCGCGCTGGCCCGCCCCGGCGCCCGGGTGATCGCCCACGGCACCGACCCGTACGGCACCACCGACCCGGTGCACACCACCTACCACGAGCGCAACCGCCGGCGGGGCCGGTTCGGCGGGCAGCTGCGGCTGCGGCTGCGCTACCGGCTGCTCGGCACCGAGTGGTTCGACTACCTGGTCTGCTCACCCGACGAGTTCGCCGAGCTGGTCCACGGCTCACCGTGGCGGCTGGCCGACGTGGACGACACCGACCACCCCTACTACCTCGCCACGCTGGAGTTGCGGCGTTAGGAAGGGCCCCTTTCAAGCGCCTACGCGTTAAGAAGGGGCCCTTCCTTACATCTCAGACCTGGACGGTGGGGGTGGTCTGCTCCGGGGGCAGCCCGCCGTCGCCGTCGACCACCTCGTCCGGGGTGCCGTCCTCGTCGATGTCCACCATGGTGATGTCCACCTTGCCGTCACCGTCGGTGTCGAACTGGAACAGGTCGGCCTTGCCGTCGCCGTCGGTGTCCACCACCCAGACGTCGGTCTTGCCGTCGTTGTTGGTGTCCGCGCGGAGCAGGTCCACCCGCTCGTCGCCGCGGGTCTCGACCGTCTCGGTGCTCTCCGCGCTCTCCGGTGCCTGGCTCATCTCGTTCCTTCCTTCGGCGTTGACGGCCGTCCTACCCCGTCCGCTCCGCCCCCACGCATCCCCGGCGGCCCGGCCATGCATAGGGTCGCATCCAGGAACGAGCGAGCGGACGGGCCCGGCGGCGGAGACCCCGCGCGCCCCCGCCGCGGCGAGGGGACGTCGATGAGTGGTCGTTTTGTGGTCGTCGGGGCCGGCACCATGGGCCTCGGCATCGCGTACGTGGCGGCCGGCGCCGGGTACGCGGTCGAACTGGTCGAGGTCGACCCCGCCCGGGGCGCCGAGGCCGTCCGCCGGCTCGGCGAGCTGTGGGACCGGGGCGTACTGCGCGGCAAGCTGACCGAGGAGGCCGCCACCGCCAACCGTGAGCGCGTCACGCTCCGGGCCGGGCTCGCCGAGGTGGCCGAGGGCGCCGACGTGATCGTGGAGGCGGTGCCCGAACGGCTCGACCTCAAGCGTGCCGTGCTGCGCGAGGCGGAGAGCCGACGGCCGGCGCTGCTGGGCAGCAACACGTCCAGCATCGCCATCGCCGAGCTGGCCGCCGGGCTGGACCGGCCCGCCGACTTCGTCGGGTTGCACTTCTTCAACCCGGTGTGGGCGATGGCCCTGCTGGAGGTCGTGGTCGGCCCGGCCACCGCGCCGCGGACCACCGAGGCGGCCGTCGCGCTCGCCGCCCGGCTGGGCAAGGACCCTGTCGTCGTACGCGACATGCCCGGCTTCGCCACCTCCCGCCTCGGTGTCACGCTCGGCCTGGAGGCGATCCGGATGGTGGCCGACGAGGTGGCCGGTCCGGCCGACATCGACAAGGCGATGGTGCTCGGCTACCGGCACCCGATCGGCCCGCTGGAGCTGACCGACCTGGTCGGGCTGGACGTGCGGCTCGACATCGCGCGCACGCTCCAGGCCGCGTACGGGGACCGCTTCGCGCCGCCGCCGCTGCTCGTCGAGATGGTGGCCGCCGGGAAGCTGGGCAAGAAGTCGGGTCAGGGTTTCTACACCTGGAAGGACGGCGTGAAGCAGTGAGCGCGAGGAGTGAGCTTGCGAGCCCCGCAGTCGCGAACGAAAGGCCGGCACGGTGAGCGGGCTGCGGATCGAGGAGCTGCCGGACCGGCTCGTGGTCACGCTGGACCGGCCGGAGAAGCGCAACGCCATCGACGCCGACCTGGTGGGCGAGCTGCACGCGGTCTGCGCCGGCCTGGAGGCACATCCCCGGCTGCTGCTGCTCACCGGCGGGACGGCGGGCATCTTCGCCGGAGGCGCCGACATCGCCCAGCTCCGCGAGCGCGGCCGGCTGGACGCGCTGGCCGCCATCAACCAGGGCGTCTTCGCCCGCATCCGGGCGCTGCCGATGCCCACTGTCGCCGCCGTCGACGGGCCGGCGCTGGGCGGCGGCGCCGAGCTGGCGTACGCCTGCGATCTTCGGGTGTGCACGGACCGCGCGGTGTTCGGCCAGCCCGAGGTGCGGCTGGGCATCCTGGCCGGCGCCGGCGCGACCTACCGGCTGCCGGCGCTGATCGGTGAGGCCCGGGCCAAGGAGCTGCTGTTCACCGGCCGGCGGGTGGACGCCGAGGAGGCGCTGCGGATCGGGCTGGTGAACCGGGTGGTGACCGATCCGGCCGAACTGCTGCCCGCCGCGCACGGCCTGCTCGACGAGATGGCCAAGGGTTCCGCGCTGGCGCTGCGGCTGACCAAGATGGCGGTGGACGCCCCGCCGGCCGCGCACCCGCAGCTCGACCTGCTGAGCCAGGCGGTGCTCTTCGAGGACGAGGAGAAGCACCGGCGGATGACCGAGTTCCTGGACCGGCGCCGGGCGCGCTGAGCCCGCGAGAGACGACGAGGGCCGCACCGGTGTCTTCCGGTGCGGCCCTTCGCGTCGGTGCGGCTCAGCGCTTGATCTCGACTCCCGCGTCGTCGAGCGCGGTGATCGCCGGAGCGGACTCGGCGAAGCCGATGAGCAGCAGCGCCTCCGGTCCGAACGCCTTGATCTCCTTGGCGATGCCGCTGAAGTCGACAGGCGTCTTCGGGTCGGCCGGCGGCTCGTAGGTCAGCAGCTTGAGCCGGTCCGCGCCGATCCCGGCCTTCTCCAGCTCCGAGCGGACGTTCTCCTGGAGGCCCTCACCGTACGAGTCCTTACGGGCCAGGATCGCGATCTTGCGCGGCCCGTCCCGGAGCATCACGTCGGCCAGCGCCCGACCCTGGAGGCTGTCCGGCGGGGCGGTACGGAAGTAGAGGCCCTTGTCGTCCACCGTGCTCAGCCCCGCGTCGGTGTTCGACGGGGAGAACAGGATCCGGCCGGCGGCCACCACGTCCGGCAGCACGGCCCGCGAGATGCCGGAGCCGCCCGCGCCGATGATGACCTGCACGTCCTTGCTGACGTGCGAGGCGACCGTGGCCTTGGCGACCTCCGGGTTGGTGCCGTCGTCACCCTCGATCCACTTCACCGGCTCACCGAGCACACCACCGGCGGCGTTGACCTCCCGGACCGCGAGCGCCGCGCCGGCCGCCAGCGGCGGGTTGGCCAGCGCCAGGTCACCGGTATTCGGCAGCAGCCCGCCGAGGATCAGCGGGGCGTCCTTCGCCTTCCCGTCGCGCAGCTTGCGGCCACGCGGCGGCGTCTTGGTGCTCGCCCCGGACTCCTCACCGGCGCCGACGAACTCGGTCTTGCTGTCGTCGATCTTCTGGTTGTCGAAGTGCATGGTGCCGTAGCTCGCGGTGGCCGGCTCGCCGGCGTCGGTGAACCCGGCGCGGGTGAGCGACACACCCCGGTACTCGATGTCCCGGCCCGCGCGGGCGAGCTGGAGGCAGGCGGCCACCTCGTCGCAGCGCTCGCCGCCGTTGGTCACCCCGACGATCTGCTCGGCGATCTCGGCCGGCGCCGTGGTGCCGGCGAGCTGGGCGGCCAGCGCGCTGATCACGACCGCGTCGTACGACTCGCCGGCGTAGAGGAAGTCACCCAGCTTCGGGTCTACGGCGAGTAGTCGTTCCTTGAAGCTCTCGGCCAGCGGAGTGAGGGGCGTGGTGCCCTTCATCCCGTTGACCAGGTCCGCCCGGTCCTTGAGCTCCGCGGCGTACGAATTAAGCATGTTGCCGTCGGTGCCGTAGAGGCGTACCTGGGTGGCAGGCGTTTCCTCCGGCTCGTCGCTCCCGCAGGCGCTCGTGGCGAGCAGGAGCGCCGCGCAGGCCATGGACAGGGCCGCGCGCGACGTGCGTGTTCTCAGCATGGTCGTCCTTCCTCCGGCGAAGGTCCGCTGCGCACCTTAGCGTGCCCGCGCGGCACGCGGGACTGTGGTGTCGGCTCCGTCGGCACCCCGACTGCGGGTATCACTCTGCGTGGTCGACGAGCTGTTTCCGGGTCACCGCTTGACCCCCGGCGATACTGTTCCGCGGGTGAACGACGAAGCACAGCAGACGCTCGACGACGCGACCGCCGTGCTCCGTTCCGCCCTCGCCGGGGACGGCGCCGGCGTGGTGGGCACGTTCGACGCGGTGGTGGACCGCTCCGGCCTCGCCGGGGCGTACGGAGTGGCGTGGTGCCTGGCCGCCACCATGCTCGGCGACGACACCCCGGGGGGCGGCGCCGCCCTCGACTTCCCCGGTATCGACCAGGCCGACTACGACACCCGCTGGGTGGCCCGCTTCGTCAGCGCCTGCGCCAACGACGACGCGGACACCGGCGAGGCGCTGTTCGGGGCGGCGGCGGCCGACGGGCTGCTGCCCGACTGCCTGCTCACCCTCGCCGGCTCGACCATCGCCACGCTGCGCAGCCGGACGGACTGAACCCGGCGCGCGGCCCGGCACTCCGGCTGTGGTAGCTCTGGGTGCATGTCCGAGGCGATGCTCAGCAAGGTGCGCAAGCTGCTCGCCCAGGCCGAGGACCCGGCCTGCACGCCCGCCGAGTCGGCCGCCTTCATGGCCAAGGCCACCGAGCTGATCGCCCGCTACGGCGTCGACCGGGCGCTGCTCGCCGCCCGCGACCCGGCCGCCGACCCGGTCGGTGACCGGACCGTCGAGGTGGTCGCGCCGTACGCCCGGGACAAGGCCGGCCTGCTCGCGGCGGTCGCCGAACCGCTGCGCTGCCGATGCGTACGCCGCCGGCAGGGCAACGGCTTCGTCATGCACCTGTTCGGCTTCGCCAGCGACCTGGAACGGGTCGAGCTGCTGTTCACCTCGCTGCTGGTGCAGGCCGCGCACGGGCTGGCGGGTGCTGTCGTACCGGCCGGGGAGCACCCGGCGGCGTTCCGGCGTACCTGGCTGGCCGGGTTCGCGTACGTCGTGGCGGAACGACTGCGCGCGGCCGAGAGCAAGGCGGTGGCGGAGGCGGGTGGACCCTCCACGGCACTGGTGCTCGCCGACCGCTCCTATCGCGTCCAGCGCCGGGTCGCCGAGGCGTACCCCCGGTTGCGCACCGCCCCGCGACGACGGCTGGCGGGCGGTGGCTTCGGTTCCGGCGCGGACGCCGGCCGCCGGGCCGACCTGGGCGGCACCGGCGTGGCCGGCAGCGGCGCGGCACCCGGTATCGCCGGCTGATCGATCTCAGGCGGTGCGGGCGACCGTTGCGAGGTAGCGGCAGAGCAGTTCGTGCCAGCCCGCGGTGAGCGCCTCGCGGTAGCCCTCGGCCGCAGTGCCGTGCCGGTCGAAGTAGCGGTGCTCGACGTCCACCCGGGTCCACTCCGGACCGTCGGCGTGGAACAGGACCTCCACCTCGCTGGCCCGCGCCGGATCCGGCACCGGCACGCGGTCCGGGCCGATCTGCCAGGTGAAGACCAGACGCCGGGGCGGATCCCAGGTCAGCACGCGGCCCCAGTCGTTGCGGAAGCCGTACGGGCCGATCTCGTAGAGCATGCCGCCGGCCCGGGGCTCGATGCCGATCGCGGCGAGCGCCTCCGGGCCGGACCAGGTGTATTCACGCACCCACCAGTCGGCGAGCGCGCCGGTGAAGACGGCGTACGCCCGCTCGGCGGACGCCGGGACGAGCAGGTTGCTGCGGAGGGAGAAGCGGTCGGATTCCTGCCGGACCTCATCCGGATCGGCCATCTCCTGTCCCATAGGTCCGGACCATACCGGCTCATGTCTCGGTGTGCAGCTTCCGTACCGCCCGCTTCCGGACACCGGGAACTCCGGTTCCCGACAGCGCTGGGTGGCGGGACAGGCGCTCTGTGCAAGGTGCGGGGCGGGCGCTTCCGGGAGGTCAAGGAGGGCTTCCGCGAGGTGTGGGCGGGCTTCCGCGAGGTGCGGGCGGGCTGACGGATGCCGTACCGGAAAGCGGGTAACCGCGGCCGACCGGACCGATGGGAGAGCGGGGAGCATGAGCGACAGCCGAGCCACCGAGCCAGTGCCGGACCCCGGCGACCAGCCGCCCACCTCGCCTGCCGGTCCCGAGTCGGAGCCGGACGTCCTGCTCGACGTGCCGGAGCTGACCGTCGACGAGATCCGGCTCGCGGTGGACGGGCTCGACGCCGACCTGTCGCTGCGCGTCCGGCTGGCCAACCTGCTCCAGCTCGACGCCGGAGTCCGGGTACACCTGGAGGGTGTCGAGCTGGACATCACCGGGGTGCGCGCCGAGGCGCTGCTGAAGGTGCGGCTGGAGAAGCTGGTGCAGATCCTGGACTGGGCGCTGACCACCATCGACCGCAACCCGCAGCTGATCGACGCGCTGGCCCGCTCGGCCGGGGTCGCCCTGGACGACGTGCGCCGGGTCGCCGCGCCGGTGGTGGACCAGACCGGGCGTACGGTGGCCGCGGCCGGCGAGGTGGTCGAGCGCGCCGCTCCGGCGGTGGTCGATCGGGCGGGTCCGGCGGCGGGTGAGGCGGTCGATCGGGCGGGTCCGGCGGTGTCCGGCCCGATCGAGGCACCCGAACCGCCCCGGCGCCCGGCGCGGACGGAGCCGCCACCGGAAGCTGGTGGCGATCGCCAGAAGCCCTCACCGGCAGTCGGCGCCCGGCGGCCGGAGCCGTCACCGGAATCCGGTGCCGAACGGCCGAAACCGCCGCCGCCAAGTGCCGGGCGGACCGAGCCGCCGCCAAGTGCCGGACGGGCGGAGCCGTCACCGGCGTCCGGTGCCGGGCGGGAGGGGAAGGCGGAGTCCGAGCGCGCTGCCGGATCGGGGCCGGACGCCGCGGCGGGCTCGTCGGCCGACCGTTCCGGCGAGAAGAAGCGCGGCTCGGAGCGAACCAGCCAGTCGGCGAGCGCCGCCGCCGAGGCGGCGCAACTGGCGGGACAGGCCGGACAGGCACTCCGGCAGGCCGGCCGAAGCGTCTGGGAGGCGATCCAGGGCAGCCCCACCCAGAACCGCCGCCCTCCCAAACCGTGACCCCGCCCGTCGCCGACCCCCCGGCTCCGCCCAGCCCTGCCCCATTCCGTTGATCAAGGACTTTGTGTCCGGTTCACCGGCCTGGATGACACAAACTCCTTGATCATCGAGGCGAGGCGAGGCGAGGCGAGGCGGTCGACCAGGGGAGAGCGTCACGCGGGTGGGACGTCGTGCGGAACGGGGGGCGGTGCGGCCTGCTGGTGGCGGCGGAGGAGTTCCTGGAGGGCGGCGATCTCGGAGTGCAGGGCCTGACGTCCCTCCCGGGTGATCCGGATCCACGTCCGGGGCCGGCGGCCGTGGTAACCCTTCTCCACCTCGATCAGGCGTGCCTCCTCCAGCACGGTGAGGTGCCGGGACAGGTTGCCCGCGGTGAGTTCGAGGGCCTCCCGGAGATAGGCCACCTCCACCCGTTCGCCCTCGGCGGCGATGGTCAGGATGCCGAGCCGGTGACGCTGGTGGACCGTGTCGTCGAGACCGTTCGTCGGGAATGGCCCGGCTATGCCAACTTCGCGGTGGAGAACCCGCCGCTGAAGCTCGTACTCCTCGAAGGTGAGCCCGGCCTGCCGACGGCGATGGACCACCTCGGGGTCGAGGTGCCCACCACCGCGGAGGTAAACGCCGGGACCAGCCGGCTCACCGAGTCCGGCCTGACCACGCTGGCGGAGAACGACACCGGGTGTTGCTACGCGCTCCAGGACAAGGTCTGGGTGCGCGGCCCCGGCGACGAGCCGTGAGAGGTCTACACGGTCAAGGCCGACTCGCCGCAGATGGAGAAGGTGACCGCTCTTTCGAGGCGCGCAAACCTACATTTGAAAGCTCGGTTTGTAGCTACCGAGCGTCCGCAACTATCGCGCTTTGGCGAACTTCAGCCGTGCGAACTCCTCGACGTAGACGAACCGCTTGCCGTCCGGAGAGAAGCTCGGGTGGTACGCGCGGGCACCGTCGGCGATCCTCGTCTTCTTCCCGGTGCCGACGTCGACCGACCAGACCCCGCCGACGTGGTCCGACGAGACGGCGGTGATCACCGACCGGCCGTCCGGCGACACCGCCAGGTCGGCGAGGCCGGGAAGCTCCGTGACGAACCTGGCTGTGGCCGATCTGCCGTCCCACTCCGTCAGGTGCCAGGTGAGGTCGGCCGGACTCACCTCGGGAGGCAGCGGCAACCTGCCGAGGGAGTCGGGTGCGGTGATGAAGAACAGCCGGTCACCCAGCGCCGCGGGCGACCGCGCCAGCACCGTCGACTCGCAATCCGTGTCACCGCCACTGAGGTTGAAGGTCGTCCCTCCCACCGTCACCGGAGAGCCGAACCCGTACGCCTTCCCGTCGGCGAGCAGCTGGATTCCTCCCGGACCGCACTCCCGGGGCGCCTCCACAAATCCCCCGCCGGCACCGTTCACGAGTGCGGCGTCGACGAGGAAGCGTGTCGACGCCAGAGGCTCGAACGTCTTGTGGGCGGGCGAGTAGCTGAGCAGCTCGGTTTCGTCCCAGCCGCATTCGAGCGCCACCCCGAGGTCGCCGTCGGGGCCTGCAAACAGGAAGCTGAGCAAGCCCGCTTCGCAGGTGGACACCGCTGGCGCGCGCCTGAGAACGGGTTCCTCGGCGCTCCCGTCGGGTCGCTGCCGCCACACCTCAGCTACTCCCGAGCCCGAGGTCGAGGTCACCTCCCGCAGGTAGTAGACCCAGCCGTCGGCGGCCCAGACCGGATGGAACAGGGAGACACGGTCCAGGAGTCCCGAGACCCGGCCACACCCGCCGAGCAGGATCACGGCCAGTACGAGGACCGGCGTCAGAGCCGTACGCAGCGTCCGCACACACGACCTTCCGGTGCTCACCGGCCTCAATCCGTCCGTCGCTCAGCGGGCTCACCGTAGGCGCCGCCGCCGTTGTCGGGGTGCGTACCTTACACCCGCGAGGTACCAGAAGGTGGGCCGTGGATCCTGCCCGTCGACCGGGAAGCGCAACCGTCGCGACCCCTAGCTTGATCTTTAACCTCCGAGGGGCCTGTGGGGACCCTGACTGATCACGGAAACAGCCCTTGGTCGATGATCTTCTTGTCTAGGGAAGAGCATCAATGACCAAGGGCTGTTCTGGTGATCAGTGTGCATGACCGCGGTTCGGCTGATGCCGTCGGGGACCTGGGCAGGTTCCGGCGAGAGTTCTACGACTGCTTGACTGCTCGGGCTGACGCGTTGTTCGACCTGACGGACGCGGTGTTGTGCGCCGACGGGCCGGTCCGGTCGTTGGTGGAGTTGTCGCTGGTGGGTGAGCACCGCCGGGGGCATGGGGCGTTATATGACGCCCTCGCCTGCGGGCGGCTGGACGTCGATCGGCTGCGCACCGCCCTCGCCGGGGTGCCGTTGCCGCGGGCAGCCGACGGCCGTCTCGTCCTGGCGGTCGACATCACCTGCTGGCTGCGGCCGGACGCGCACACCTCACCGCAGCGGATCCTGTGCCACACCTACGGACGCGGCAAGGATCAGACCATCATGATCCCGGGCTGGCCGTATTCGATGGTCGTGGCCCTGGAATCGGGCCGAAGTTCGTGGACCGCGCCGTTGGACGCGGTGCGGCTGGCGCCTGGTGATGACGCGGCCACGGTCACCGCTGGGCAGTTGCGAGACATCGTGGGGCGTCTGATCGCGGCCGGGCAGTGGCAGGCCGGGGACCTGGAGATCCTGGTCGTGGCCGACGCCGGCTACGACGCGCCCCGCCTTGCGTTCCTCCTGCGTGACCTGCCCGTGCAAGTCCTCGCTCGGATGCGCTCCGACCGGGTACTACGCCGGGCAGTGCCAGCCCGGCAACCCGGGACGATCGGCCGACCGCGCAGGCACGGCGACGAGTTCGTCTTCGGTGATCCCTCCACCTGGGGTGAACCGAATGCTGCCACCGTTGCCGACACCCGTCTTTACGGCACGGCGTGGGCTCGAGCCTGGGACCGGTTGCACCCACGGTTGACCCACCGATCCGCCTGGATCGACTCGGCGAAGATGCTGCCGGTCATCGAGGGAACCGTCATCCGTTTGGAAGTCGAGCACCTGCCCAGCGGCGCGACCCCGAAGCCGGTCTGGTTGTGGTGGTCCGGCGTCGACGCCACCACCGCTGATGTCGACCGGCTCTGGCAGACGTTCCTGCGCCGCTTCGACATCGAACACACGTTCCGCCTGTTCAAACAGACCCTCGGCTGGACCTGCCCGAAGATCCGCACGCCGCAGGCCGCCGACCGATGGACCTGGATGATCCTCGCCGCCTACACCCAACTCCGGCTGGCCCGCGCCCTCGCCACCGACCTGCGCCGCCCCTGGGAGAAACCCGCACCACCGCAGCGTCTGTCACCCGCCCGCGTCCGCCGCGGGTTTCGGCACCTGCGCGCGAAGGCCACCTGCCCGGCCGGTGCACCCAAACCCGCCCGGCCAGGACCAGGACGGCCACCCGGCCGCCGCAACAACCACCCCACCCCGCGCTACGACGTCCACACCGCGACCACCACGAACGCCAAGACACCGACCGCAACGAAGACGAAGTCCCCCGTCAATCCCCGGCCACGCCGCACGGGTTAAAAATCAAGCTAGGCCGTGTTTCGTAGGGGAGTGTGTCGATTTCCGTGTTTGGGCCTGTGGTGTGATCGATGTTGTTAGATGGTGATCCGGTCGCCGTAGGCGAGGATCAGGGCGTTGAGGGCCTTGGCCCAGCCGTAGACCCGGCCGGTGATGCTCCCGCCGCCCTTACGTTTCTGCTGGACGACGAGGTAGAGGACCTTCATCGCGGCCTGCTCGGTCGGGAAGTGCCCCCGCCGGCGGGCGGCTTGCCGGAACCGGGCGTTCAGGCTCTCGATGATGTTGGTGGTGTAGAGGACCTTGCGGACCTCGTGGTCGTAGTCGAGGAACGGCACGAACTGCGGCCAGGAGGTTCGCCACAGCCGGATCACGGCGGGGTACTGGTCACCGAACTCGGCGGCGAACGCCTCGAACCGAGCCTCCGCCGCGGCGACGGTCGGAGCCGTGTAGATCTCCCGCAACGCGGGGGTGATCTTCTGCCAGTCCTTCCGGTTCGTGTAACGCAGACTGGCCCGCACGAGGTGCACGACGCACTGTTGGTGCACCGCGAGGGGCCAGACCTGCTCGATCGCGTCGGTCATGCCCTTGAGGCCGTCGGAGCAGACCATGAACACGTCCTCGACACCGCGGTTACGCAGTTCGGTGAGGTAGCCGGCCCACTGCTTGGCGCCCTCACCGCCCGTGCCGGCCCACATGCCCAGCACGTCGCGTTCCCCGTCGAGGCTGATCCCGACCACGACGTAGACGGGCCGGTTCGCGACCTGCCCCTGCCGGATCTTCATGACGAGGGCGTCGATGAACACCACCGGATAGACCCGATCCAGGGGCCGTTGCCGCCACGCTTCCATCTCCTCCACGACGCTGTCGGTGACCCGGCTGATCAACTCCCGGGACACGTCGGCGTCATACACATCCGCCAGATGCGCGGAGATCTCCCCGGTCGTCAGGCCCTTGGCATACAACGACAGAATCGCCTCGTTGAACCCGTCCAACCTGCGGGAATGCTTCGGGACGATCCGCGGCGTGAACGAGCCCGCCCGATCCCGTGGGACCTGAATCCGCACCGGCCCGACCTCAGTCTGCACCGTCTTCGCCCCGTGCCCGTTGCGAATGTTGGCCCGCCGACCCGACTCGTCATCGACACCAGCCTCGTCCAGATGGGCATCCAGTTCGGCGTCGAGCGCTGACTCCAGGACCGTGCGGGTGATCCCCGCGAGGAGCCCACCCGGCCCGACCAACGACACTCCGTCGGCCTTGGCCCGCTCGACCAACTGCTGCGCGAACTCCACCTCCACCGCCGACGGCTGCGGAAGCTGAACAGCATTCTTCTTGTCTGCCATGACGTGGTCCTTCCCGGACAGGATCAACGTCCTGTCCAACGGACCACACCCAGGTCAAACACGGAAATCTACGCAGTCCCTTTCGTAGGGCACGAAGCCATTGGTTGATGGCGGCGATGGTGAGGGTGGCTTCGTAGCGCACGGCGAGTTTGTCGTATCTGGTGGCCATGGCGCGGTGTTGTTTGAGTTGGTTGATGCCGCATTCGACGGCGTGGCGCAGGCGGTAGAGGTCGGGGTCGAAGGCGGGCGGGCGTCCGCCTTGGGAGCCTTTGGCTTTGCGGTGGGCGTCCTGGTCGGCCTTGCTCGGGATGCACGCGCGGATGCCCCGGGATCGCAGGTGGGCGCGGTTGGCCTTGGACGTGTACGCCTTGTCGGCCAGCACGATGTCGGGGCGGGTGCGTGGCCGGCCGCCCCCGGCTCGGGGGATGCGGACCTTGGCCAACACGGGGATGAACTGTGGGCTGTCGCCGCGTTGTCCGGCGGTCACCACCAGGGCCATCAGTTTGCGGCCCTGCTCGCAGGCCAGATGGGTCTTGGTGGTCCAGCCGCCCCTCGACCGGCCGAGCCCGTGATCCGCCGGCTCGGTCTGCACACCACCAGGAGGCTCCTTCTGCGCCTGGCCATCGCGGCGGGCTCCCGCCGCGTGCTGGTGGGCGCGGCTGATGGTCGAGTCGACGCTGACCGTCCAGTCGACCAACCCCGCCGCGTCCGCTCGGGCCTGCAACGAGGTGAGGATCTGCGCCCAGACACCGTCACGTTGCCACCGCCGAAACCATCGATACAACGTCTGCCACGGCGGGTAGGGCGCGGGCACGTCGCGCCACGGCGATCCGGTCCGGACCCGCCACCGGATCCCGTCGATGATCAGTCTCATGGTCCATCTGCGCGGCCGAGCATGACCCGTCCCGGCAGGCAGCAACGGCTCCAGCGCCGCCCACTGCACGTCGGTCAGGTCATGTCGCCTCACTGCCGTTACGCTCGGCACGAGGTCTCCGGTGTGAAGTTCTAGCTTGGTCGCTGAACCAACTACCGGAGACCTCTTCAATTAGCGACCACCGCCACGCCCAACTTCGATGCCCTACGAAACACGGCCTAGCGGGACCGGACCACGGCCGTGACCTCGACCTCGAGCACAGCGCCCGGCAGGAAGAGCTTGCTGATCTCGACAGTCGTGCTTGCCGGCGGCGGTGTGCCCGGGAAGAGCCGACGCCGGACGGCCGCGTACGACGGAAGGTCAGCCAGGTCCGTCATGAACGTGCGGATGTGCAGCACGTCGTCGAAGCTCGCGCCGTGCGCCGCGAGCACGCCGCCCACGATCTCGAAGATCCGTTCGGCCTGGGCGCCGGCGTCTCCGGGGGCCACCACTTTGCCGTCGTCGTCGACGGCGACCTGTCCGGCGAGCATCAGCAGCGCGCCGCCGCCGACATCGACCCGGGCGACGTGCGCGAAGCGGTCGCCGAACGGGGCCGCGACGGATGCGGGGTTGTCGAGGGTGAGGTGCATCAGTATCCCTTCAGGAAGTCGGCTGAGACGAGGGAGGAGAGATCGGCGCCCTGGTCGGGCGCGGCTTGCATCAGGCCGAGGGCGGCTTCGAGCACGGGAGCCGGCACCGGGAGGCGCAGCGCCAGCCGCGCATCCTTCGCCGCCAACGCGATCGCGAACGAGGCGCCCGGCGCGGTGACCCGTTCGACCGCGCCGGCAAGGGCACCACGGCCGAGCACGGCGACGGCGGTCTGCCTGTCGACACCGAACGTCGCGGCGACGGCCAGCGCGTCGTGCAGCGCGGCGACAGCCGTCACCAGACCTGTGTTCGCGACGAGCTTGACGGCGGCGCCTGCGCCGAGCGGACCGCAGTGACGGACCGAACCGAGTTGTTCCAGCACCGGAGCCGCCCTCTCCACGGCATCGGCAGGGCCGCCTGCGAAGATCGCCAGCGTGCCGGTCCGCGCGGCGTTGACGCTGCCGCCGACGGGGGCGTCGAGGAGTGAGACGCCCGCCGGAAGCCGGTCGGCCACTGCCCGGACTTCGTCCGGCCCGATCGTCGACATCTGCACCACGACTGTCCCGGGCCGGAGCGCGGTGGCGGCGCCGTCCGGCCCGAACAGCACCGTCTCGACCGCGCCGGCGTCGGCGAGCATGACGACGACGACGTCGGCTCCGTCGACCGCGGCGGACGGGCTCGCGGCCACCGTCGCGCCGGCCGCGGCCAGCGGCTCCGAACGCTCCGGGCTGCGGTTCCACACCCTGACCCGGTTGCCGCCGGCCACGAGGCGGCGCGCGATTGGCGTACCCATGTGTCCTGTCCCGAGGACCGCGATGATCTTCACGCGGTAACGCTAGGCTGGTGAGAGCAATGCGGCCAACGAATGTCTCGCATGGCTGCCATGCGTGATTACCATGTCTGCCATGGACACTCAGCTGCTGGAGGTGTTCCGCACCGTCGCGCAGCACGGCTCGATCACGACCGCCGCCCGCGCCCTCAGCTTCACTCAGTCGGCTGTCTCCCGGCAGATCGCCGCGCTTGAGGCCGACATCGGCGCCCGGCTCTTCGACCGGCTGCCCCGCGGCGTCGCCCTCACCGAGGAGGGACGAGGGCTGCTCCCGCACGCCGAGGCGGTCCTCGACCGGCTCGCCGCGGCCCGGCGTGACCTCGACGACCTGCGCGGGCTCGGCCGAGGGCGGCTGCGTGTGGGCGCCTTCCCGACCGCTGTCGCGGCTCTCGTACCCCGGGCGATGGCGTCGTTCCGCTCGGCCTACCCCGAGATCTCGCTGTCGCTGGTCGAGGGTGTGACGCCGCGGCTGCTGGAGCGCCTGCTCGCGGAGGAGGCGGATGTGGCAGTGGTCAGCACCTCGCCCACGGGAGAGCTGGACCGCGAACGATTCGACCTGCGACATCTGCTCGACGAGCGGCTCCTGGTCGCGGTCGCGCGCGACCACCGGCTCGCACGCCGCCGCTCGGTGCGCCTGGCGGACCTCGCCGAGGACGCGTTCGTCGTGGGCTCGGCCACCGCGGAGAACAGCCTGCTCCGCGCAAGCCTGCCCAGCGGTTTCTCGCCGCGCATCGACATCGTCGCGGCCGAGTGGACCGGCAAGCTGGGATGCGTCGCAGCCGGGTTGGGGGTGGCTCTGGTTCCGGCCCTGGCGGTACGCGGAACTCCGCCGGACATCGCCCTGCTACGCCTGCATCCGGACGACGAGTCGGTACGGCAGATATATGCGGCGACCGTGCAGGGCAGGACGCCGCTGGCGGCGGTCACGCACTTTGTCGAGCATCTGCGGGCGGAGGCGGCCCGCCTGGGCTGACCACCTCGCGTTCATCCGGATGAGGTAGCAGCGCGGCCACTGGGAGCGTATTGCTGGGCCATGCCGTCCCGGATCATCCAGACGCGGAAGAACGACTGTTCCTGGTCCATGACGAACAGCTGGACGGCATCGGGCGTGTGCCACGGAACCGAGCCGAAGTGCGCGACAAGAGCGTCAAGATCGGCATGGTTGAGTGCTCCCGCGTACACGTCGCACTCCGGGTACTTGTAGCCACCCCACTGGCTGTCCGCGCCGGTGATCAGCGCCAGCTTGCCGCAGCCGCCCGGCTTCATATCCGGCTCACGACGGGGACAGCTCTCGTCGAGCCACCCGCTGAACGCCTCGGCGTTTCGGTGGTCATCAGGGCTCACCGACAGCATGACGTTGGCAACCCAGCTCACCGCGTCCCCCGATCCACGCCCGGACCGTACAGCCATTCGTACGGCCAAGCCCGTCGGAAGCGTGATGCGGGGTCAACGAGAGCCGAACCGGACAGATGGGCTTGGCGGGGCGAAGCAGAACGCCGACCTGCGTTCACGGACGAACGCCTGATAGATCAGCTCCGGATCACCTCGCCGGGCACCACGAGCGCTGTATGGTCTGACGACTGCCCGACGAGGAGATCCTTGATCCCCACCGCGCACGCCGAAAGCCCTGCTCCCCGCGCATGATCTCCACCTTGGTCGGGTCCGGTGTCCTACCGCCCGGCACCTGCCATCCCGGCCACCGGCGTCTCCGATCGGAAGGTGTGCCCGAGTTCAGGGCCGAGGCCGAAGTAGTGCCGGAAGTTGTAGATCAGCGGGCGCCAAGCGGTGGGGGCGACGTGGTCCGTGCCGGGCACGACGATGGTGGGATCTGCGTGCACGCGGAGCACGTGCGCTTCGATGATCAGGAAGTCGCCGTGCAGGTCGGGACTGATCCTCACGGCCCGTGCCTCCAGTTGGAGCGGACACTCCGCGACCCGCTGCGGTCGTACCAGCTCTGCCGGCTCTGGCCGCAGCCCGGCGGCGGCGAACTTCGCCGGCTCATACCGGAACGCGCCCCGCTTGTGGTCTGGAACCGGGTCGCGGCCGGTGAGCGGGGCAAGCCGCTCCACCGCCGGCCACTGCTCTGCGCCAGGTAGGTTGATCACGAGGTCTGGCCGCTCGCGCAGGTTGCGGGCGGTCTGCCCCTCCGCCCCGAGGCCAAGCACCACGACCTGGCCGAGCGCCCAGGCCGACGACATGGGCGCGAGGTTGCTCGTCCCATCCTCGTTCTCGGTGCTCAACAGCACTACAGGCGTCCCGAAGTAGAGGATCTTGGGATGGATGGTCAGATGATCATTCGTCTGGATCATCTCCGGAGGGTACGGGCGGGACGATTCGGTGCGCGCCGAACGGTCCCCGAGGCGGTCCGCATCCAGTCCGCGAGAAGCCCGCGGACAGCGGGGAGCGGTGAGCGGTGAGAGATGCCGGAAGGCATGTTCGCTGCTAGCGGCGCATGCGCACGCGTCGTCAGAGCGGGCGAAAGCAGAACGCCGACCGGCGTCTCCGCTGATCGGCGTTCCTGTAGCCCGGCGAAAGGCTATGTGGCCAGGGGCGGGGTCGAACCGCCGACCTTCCGATTTTCAGTCGGACGCTCGTACCAACTGAGCTACCTGGCCGTGGTGCTCGGCACATGCTACCGCACGGGCCGATACGCAGAACGCCGCGCATCGAGCTGCGCGGCGTCAGCGCTTGCGGTCCTGACGGGACTTGAACCCGCGACCTCCGCCTTGACAGGGCGGCGAGCACTCCAACTGCTCCACAGGACCTGGCTGGTGTTGCATCCGGCGTGAACCGGACCGTGCCCCCAACGGGATTCGAACCCGTGCTACCGCCTTGAAAGGGCGGCGTCCTGGGCCGCTAGACGATGAGGGCGGCCCCGCCATCATTGCACACTCGCAACTTCAAGCGGACTTGCTCCCATCCGGCCCCGCCGGAGGCAGGAGAAGCATATGCCATGCCCGCGCGGACGACCAAACCGGTATGGGCACGACCGTGGAGCCGGGCAGAACCGCAGGTCAGCGCGGTAGGGCGATGCCGAACCGCCGCTTCAGGTCCGGAATCAGGTGCCGGCACGCAGCCATCGTCTGGGCCCGGTCGCCGCCCGCGTCGTGCATCAGCACGACCGAGCCGTGCCGGGTGGCGCCCTTCACCCGCTTGATGATCGTCTTCGCCGGGGGGTGGTCCCAGTCCTGCGGGTCCACGCTCCAGTGCAGCGGGCGCAGGCCCATCTGCTTGGCGACCGTGACCTCCTCGGCCGTCCAGCGGCCGCCGGGCTGGCGGAACCAGGTGATCGGTGCCTTGGGCGCGGCGGCGTGAATGGCCTCGTTCGTCCGTTCCAGGTCGGATCGGATCTCGGCGGCCGAGCGCCGGCCCAGGTTCACGTCGTGGTGCCAGCTGTGATTGCAGAGCTGGTGTCCCTCGCGCACGATCCGGGCCACCAGCTCCGGGTAGCGCTTGGCCTGCTTGCCGACGACGCAGAAGGTGGCCTTCACGCGGGCCGCCCGGAGCTGGGCCAGGATCTGCGGGGTGTAGCGGGGATCCGGCCCGTCGTCGAAGGTGAGCGCCACCCCGTTGCTCCCGCTCGCCCGGTGCAGGCCCGCCGGCAGCTTCCTCGGCAGCGGGCGCAGCTTCGGCTTCGCGGGGGTGGTGTGGGTCGGTGAGGGCTTCGTCACCGGCGTCGGTGACGGCGACGCCGAGGCCGACGGCGGTGCGGCGGCCTTCTCGGCTGACTTGCCGGCTCCGCCGCAGCCGGTGACGAGGAGCACCAGGCCCAGGGCGAGCGCCGACAGGGCGCGTGGACGCATTCGTCGCTCCCGGAGGGGTCGGGGTCAGACGGACTTTCCGACCGTAGTGGACGCCGACCCGGAACGGGAGAGGGGCTCAGCTCGTCGTCGACTGGTCCAGCGAGTCGCGTACCGCCACGGCCAGCGACAACGCCTCGGCCAGGTCCACCGGCCGGACCACCCCGGCCGGCAGCGAGTCGGCCCGCCAGCCGGGCCCGGCGGCGAGCACCAGCAGCGGCCGGCGCGGCACCGCCAGCAGCGCGGTGAGCTGGCACGGGTCGGCCGTCGCGCGGATGTGCGACCAGAGCACCACCGCCGCCGGACCGGTCCGGTTGACGGCCTCGACCAGGGCGGGCACCGGTACGCGGGCGCCGAGCATGCGATAGCTCACACCGGCCTCGGCCAGCGCGGCGGCGAGCGCCTCCAGTGGCAGCGAGTGCTGCTCCTCGTCGGCGCAGGAGAGCAGGATCCGGGGCGGACCGGTGGTCGGGTGGGCCCGCGCCACGATGGCGAACGCCTCGGAGACGCACCGGGACATGAGGTGTTCCACCTCGATCAGCCCGGAGGTGGCGGCGTGCCGTTCCCCGATGCCGGCGAGCACCGGCCGCAGCAGCCTCTCCCAGGTCACCACCACCCCGTCGGTGGCCAGCGCGTCGGCGATGGTCCGGCCGATGGTCACCGAGTCGAGTCGCATGGCGGCACGGGCCAGCCCGCGCGCCGCAGGACCGGCCCGGCCGACCGGGATGGTGGTGCCGCCGCCGTCGCGTACCGTCGAGGCCCTTGCCTTGAGGCCGAGCCGCTCCGGAGGCAGCTCGGGCGGCGCCTGCCGGGCCCAGCGGGCGGCCTCGGCGGGCGCGACCCCCTCGGCGGTCAGCCGGCGCATGATCTCCAGCCGGGCGAGGTCGGCCGGCGTGTAGCGCCGGTGGTGGCCCGGCACGTGCTCGCTGGGGCCGAGGCCGTAGCGCTGGTGCCAGGTACGCAGCGTGGTGACCGCCACGCCCAGTCGGCGTGCGACGGCCCCCGCGCTCAGCGCCTCATCGGCCACCCGACCGCTCCGGTGCCTCGGTGGCCGGTACGCCCGGCCGGGACGCGTCGGTCGGGTGCAGCAGCCGGTTGACCACTCCGCCCAGCCACGGGGCGTACTCGCGGGGGTGGGCGTCCAGGTCGGCGACCACCGCGCCGGGGTCGACCCAGCGCAGGTCGGCCACCTCGTCCGGGTCGGGCCGCGTGACCAGGTCGGCGGGTACGTCGGCGCGCAGCACGTGGTCGTACTCGAACTCGACGCGTCCGGTCGCCGGATCTTCGGCGTAGTAGAGGTAGACGCCGATCTCGGTGAGGTCGACCGGGTCGACGCCGAGTTCCTCGGCGAGCCGCCGGTTGGCGGCCTCGGCCAGCGACTGGCCGGGCAGCGGGTGCCCGCAGCAGGAGTTCGCCCAGCGCAGCGGGAACCGCGTCTTGACCGCGGCCCGCTGCTGCAACAGCACCCGCCCCTCGGGGTCGACGAGGAGCACCGAGAAGGCGCGGTGCAGCCGCCCGGGTGGCTGGTGGGCGGTCGCCACGGTGGTCTCGCCGACCACTCGGCCGTCGTCGTCGACCAGCTCGACCAGGTGGGTCTCCCGCTCGCTCACGACATCGCCCCGGTGACCCGGGCCGCGGCGATCTTGCCGCTGATCAGCACCATCGGCACGCCGACACCGGGCTGCGTGCCGGAGCCGACGAACACCACGTTCTCCAGCGTCCGGTGCAGGTTGGAGGGGCGGAACGGGCCGGTCTGGAAGAGGCTGTGCGAGGCGGCGAACGGGGTGCCGGCGGCCATGCCCTGCGCGGCCCAGTCGGCCGGGGTGACCGCCCGCATCACCTCGATGCCGTCGCCGAAGCCGACGTAGCCGCGCTCCTCCAGCGTGCTCACGAGCTGGTCGGCGTACCGCTGGGTCAGGTCGCCCGACCAGTCGAACGGCGCCCGCTCCAGGTTCGGCACCGGGGCCAGCACGTAGTAGGTGTGCTTCCCGGCCGGCGCCACCGACGGGTCGGTGCGGCTCGGGTTCGTCACCAGCAGCGACGGGTCGGTCATCAGCTCGCCTCGCCGGATCACCTCGTCGAACGTCCCCTTCCAGGAACGCCCGAAGTGGATGTTGTGGTGGGCGATCTTGCCATAGCTCTGCGTCGAACCGATGTGCAGCACCACGCAGGACGGCGAGTAGGTGAGCTTGCGCCGGCGGCTGGGCGGCAGCAGATCCTCGTAGGCGACCGGCAGGTCCGGGTTGAGCACCACCGTGTCGGCGGGGATGAAGTCGCCGTCCGCGGTGACGACGCCGGTGGCGCGGCCGTTGGCGGTCTCCACCCTTGTCACCGTCGTGCCGTACCGGATCTGCACGCCGTGCTTCTCCGCCGCGCCGGCCATGCCGCGGGAGACCGCGTGGATGCCGCCGCGCGGGAAGCAAACCCCGGCCACCGAGTCGAGGTACGCGATGACCGCGTAGATCGCCAGCGCGTCGTGCGGCGACAGGCCCGCGTACATGGCCTGGAAGGAGAAGACCCGCTGGGTACGCGGGTCGCGGAAGAACTGGTTGATCTTCGTCTGGAGCCGCCGGAAGGCGCCGTTGGCGAACAGCTTCAGCAGGTTGCCGGTGAGCAGGTCGGTCGGCGCGTCGAGGTTGCGCTCGATGAAGTCGGCCCGCTCCCACTGCCACAGGTTGCGGGCGTAGTCGACGAAACGCAGGTAGCCGTCGGCCTCCCGGGGGCCGCAGACGCGGGCGACCTCGGCGGCCATCCGGGTGGTGTCGGTGATGACGTCGAGCGTCGACCCGTCCGGGTAGTAGGCGCGGTACGCCGGGTCGAGCGGGCTCAGGTCGAGCCAGTCGGTCAGCTCCTCGCCCACCGCGCCGAGCGCCTCGGCGATCAGGTCGGGCATGGTGAGGACGGTCGGACCGCTGTCGAACTCGTACCCGTCGACGCTGAGCCGCCCGGCGCGACCGCCCGGCACCGGCTCGCGTTCCAGCACTGTCACCTGCCGGCCGCTGCCGGCCAGGTGCAGCGCGCAGGCCAGCCCACCCAGCCCGGCGCCGACCACGACCACCCGGTCGGTCCGTCCCTTGACGGTACGCATTCCGGCCCCCTTGCTCACGAAGTTGCTCATCATGCCCGCCGCGCCGTGGCGGCGGTGGCGAGGCCGGTCAGCGCGGTGCGCGCGGTCTCGTCGATCGGTGCGGTGCCGAGCGCGGCGAGCGCCTCGGTCACCCGGTCGGAGATCATCCGCTCCACCCGGGCCGTGGCCCCGGTGTCCCGGACCACGTCGGCCAGCCGGTCCACCTCGTCCGCCGAGGTGACCGAGCCGGCCCGCTCCAGGGCGCGGCGCTGCGCCGGGCCGGCGAGCTGCCGGGCCAGCATCAGCAGCGCTGTCGGCTTGCCGGTCCGCAGGTCGTCCCCGGCCGGCTTCCCGGTGGTCTCCGGGTCGCCGTAGACGCCCAGCAGGTCGTCGCGGAGCTGGAACGCCTCGCCGACGGCCAGGCCGTAGCGGGTGTACGCGGCGATGAGCGGGTCGTCCGCGTCGGCGCCGGCCAGGCAGGCGCCGAACAGGAGCGGACGCTGGACGGTGTAGCTGGCGGTCTTGTACCGGGCCACCCGCAGCGCCCGGTCGACGGTCCAGCTCGCCGAGTCGTTCTCGCCGAGCACGTCCAGGAATTGCCCGGCGACCGTCTCCACCCGCATCTGGTCGTAGCAGCGGCGCACGTCGAGCAGCCGGTCCGCCGGGATCGCCGCGTGTGCCATGAGCCGGTCGGCCCACACCATGCAGAGGTCGCCGATGAGGACGGCGACGGCTTCGCCGTACCGGTCGGGGTCGCCGCTGTGTCCGGCGGCCCGGTGCCGGGCGGCGGCGGCCCGGTGCGCGGTCGGCAGCCCTCGGCGGGTGTCGGAGGCGTCCATCACGTCGTCGTGCACCAGCGCGAACGTGTGCAGCAGTTCGAGGGCGGACAGGGCCGGGAGCACCGAGCACAGCGGTTCCTCCCCACCGACCACACCCCGCCAGCCCCAGTACGCGAACGTGGGGCGGACCCGTTTGCCGCCGGCCAGCACGCAGTCGCGCGCCGTCGCGGCGAAACCACCCATCGCTGCGTCGATCTCGGTGAGCGATTCGACCTCCGCGGCCAGGAACGCCGCGAGCGTCTCATCGACCCCTTTGATCAGGTCTTTCGTGAACGCGGCCAGTACGCCGCGGACCGGATCGTCCGTCGCCCCGGGCTGAGCCGGCGCGACGCGGAGCGCATTACCCGCAACTGCGTCGTTGGCCATGTGGGCGAGCGTACCCTAGGGTTACGAGTTGCGTCGATTGCTGCGTCGAAACCGAGGAGGGTCGATGGACGCGGATCTGACCGCCGCCTATGACCGTTGCCGCGAGCTGCACCGGCGTCACGGCCGTACCTACTATCTCGCCACCCGGCTGCTTCCCGCGTGGAAACGGCGACATGTACACGCCTTGTACGGCTTCACCCGGTACGCGGACGAGATCGTCGACCGCACCGAGGACCTGCCGCCGGCCGAGCGCGCCGCCCGGCTGCGCGAGTGGTCGGATCGATTCGTCGCCGGGCTGCACGGTGCGTCGGTCGACGACCCGCTGCTGCCGGCGGTGCTGCACACCATCGCCGTGTTCGACCTGGACCGCGACGACTTCGCGTCGTTCCTGCGCAGCATGGCGATGGACCTGACGGTCATGTCGTACGCGACCTACGACGACCTGCTCGACTACATGGAGGGCTCGGCCGCGGTCATCGGCACCATGATGCTGCCGATCCTCGGCAGCTCCGACCCGGCCGCCGCCCGCGAGCCCGCCCGCCAGCTCGGCTTCGCGTTCCAGCTCACCAACTTCATCCGGGACGTCGCCGAGGACCTCGACCGGGGCCGGACCTACCTGCCCGACGAGGACATGGCCAAGTTCGACCTCACCCGCGACGACCTGCTCGCCGCCAAGGCCGCCGGCCGCACCACGCCGCGCGTCCGCGAGCTGATCGAGTACGAGGTGACCCGAGCCCAGGCCCACTACGTCGCCGCCGCACCGGGCATCCCGCTGCTCGACCCGGCCTCGCAGGCGTGCATGCGCACCGCGTACGTGCTCTACGGCGGCATCCTCGACGAGGTGGCCGCGCAGGACTACGACGTCTTCGTCCGCCGTGCCCTGGTGCCGCAGCGGCGCCGGATGGCGGTCGCGGCGCGGGCGCTGCTCACCCCGCCCGGCACGCCGGTGCGGGTGCCCGGCCCGGCCCTGGAACCGGCCCTGGCCGGATGACCGGCCGGACGGCGGTGGTGCTGTTCACCCGTGACCTGCGGGTGCACGACCACCCGGCGCTCGCCGCGGCCTGCTCCGCGTTCGACCGGGTGGTCCCGCTCTACGTGCTCGACCCGGCGTTGCGGAAGCTCTCGCCGAACCGCACCCGCTTCCTGCACCAGAGCCTGGCCGACCTGCGCGAGGCGCTGCGCAAGCGCGGCGGCGACCTCGTGATCAGGCGCGGCGACCCGGTGGCCGAGACGGTCGAGCTGGCCCGGAAGGTGGGTGCGGAGGGCATCGGGCTCTCCGCCGACGTGAGCCGCTACGCGCACCGCCGGGAACGCCGCCTGCGCGCCGAGTGCGACCGGCACCGGATGTTCCTGCGCGTGTTCCCCGGCCTGACCATCGTCGAGCCCGGTGCGCTGCGCCCCGGTGGCGGCGACCACTACCGCGTCTTCAGCCCCTACTTCCGGGCCTGGCAGGGCGTGCGGTGGCGGGACGAGCTGGCCGCGCCGAAGCGGGTCCGGCTGCCCGAAGACGTCGACCCGGGCCGGCTGCCGGACCCGCCGAAGGGCGACAGCCCGGATGCCGCCGCCGGCGGGGAGACCGTCGCCAGGCGCCGGCTCACCGCCTGGCTGCCGACCCTCGACAGGTACGACGACATCCACGACGACATGGCCGGCAACGAGACCTCGCGGCTCAGCCCGTACCTGCGCTTCGGGTGCGTGTCGCCGCTGGCGGTGGCGAACCGGGCGGGTGACCGGGACGGGCCCTTCGTCAGGCAGCTCTGCTGGCGCGACTTCTACCACCAGGTGGTCGCCGGTTTCCCCGACCTGTCGGCGGTCGCCTACCGGCGTGGCGCGCGTGAGGACTGGCGCGACGACCCGAAGGCGCTGGCCGCCTGGGCCGAGGGACGGACCGGCATGCCGATCGTGGACGCGGGCATGCGCCAGTTGCGCGCCGAGGGCTGGATGCACAACCGGGCCCGCCTGATCACCGCCGGCTACCTGACCAAGCACCTCGGGCTGGACTGGCGGCCCGGCCTGGAGGTCTTCTTCCGGTGGCTGCTCGACGGCGACCGGGTCAACAACTCGGGCAACTGGCAGTGGGTGGCCGGCACCGGCAACGACACCCGGCCGTACCGGGGCTTCAACCCGGTACGGCAGGCCGAGCGTTACGACCCCGACGGCACGTACGTTCGGCGCTGGGTGCCCGAGCTGGAGTCGGTGACGGGCAAGGCGGTCCACCAGCCGTGGCGGCTGCCCGACGAGGTACGCAGCACACTCGACTACCCGCCGCCGCTCGATGTGCCCGGCACCGACCCGGTCTGGTTGCGCTGACGCGGGCGACGGGCGGGCGTCACCGCCGGTGACGTCAGGTCAGAGGCAGGAGTGCAACGCCTCGACCAGATCCTCCACCCGGTCGTGGTCGGCCAGCCGGGCGGTCGCGTACGCGAAGGTGTAGCCGCGGCCGGGGTCGGCCCAGGCGCTGCTGCCGCCGATCCCACCCATGCCCCAGCTGCCGTCCGGCTCCCACTGCATGCCCAGCGTCCAGTGCGCCGTCCGGTCCAGCACCAGGTCCGGGCCGGCGTACTGCACCCGGGTCGCCTCGGCGACCAGGCCTGGGCTGAACAGGCGTACCCCGTCGAGCGTGCCGCCGGCCAGCAGCCCGGCGTAGAGCCGGGCCAGCGCCGACGCGGTGGCGTGCAGGTTCACCGCCGGGATCTCGGCGGCCCGCCAGCGGTCGCCGTTCACCACGGCGACGTCCCGCCCGCCCGGCGGGTTGTCCAGCGCGCGGGCGCGCAGCGAGCCCGGCTCGTCGCGGACCAGGTCCGGCCAGCCGGGGTCGCCGTAGGACAGGTCGGCGCAGCGCCGCCGGTCCGCCGGTCCCAGGCCGAAAGCCAGGTCCAGCCGCCACGGACCAGCGATCTCCTCGGCCAGGAAACGGCCCACCGACCGCCCGTCGACCCGGCGGACCACCTCACCCACCAGGTGCCCGTACGTCCAGGCGTGCTCGCCCGCGACGGCGCCCGGCGTCCACTCGGGCTCGGCGGCGGCCAGGTCGGCGCAGAGCAGGTCCCAGTCGGTGATCGCGGCGGCGGGCCGGGGCACCGGGAAGGCGGGCAGCCCGGCGGTGTGGGCGAGCACCTGCCGCACGGTCGCCGGGGTGCGGAACCCCGGCCAGTACGCGGCCACCGGCGCGTCCAGATCCACCTGGCCCCGGTCGACCAGCAGCAGCAGGCAGAGCGCCACCACCGGCTTGCCCACCGAGTAGACGTCGACGAGCGTGTCCGGCCGCCACGGACGGTCCGCGCCGACGGCCGGCACCACCACGCCCGGCGGGACCGCCGCCGAGGTGCCGCCCACCAGCTCGATCACCGGTACGCCGTCGTGCCACACCGTCAGCGCGGCGCCGGTCTCCCGGCCGGCGGCGAAGAGGTCGTGGAAGCAGTCCCGGACCGGGGCGAAGCGCGCGTGCATGCGGTCACGGTAGGCGGTCACGTTCGTTACCGGCGCGGCAATTCCGGGCCGGTGCGGTGGCCGGTGTCCCGAAGGTGCGGAATGCTTGCGGGATGGCGGAGCCGGAACTGGTGGACGTAGTAGTGGTCGGGCTCGGCGTCGGCGGCGAGGAGGTGGCCGGGCGGCTCGCCGAGGCCGGCCTCACCGTGGTCGGCATCGAACGGAACCTGGTCGGTGGCGAGTGCCCCTACTGGGGGTGCGTGCCGAGCAAGATGATGATCCGGGCGGCGAACGCGCTGGCCGAGGCGCACCGGGTCAACGAGCTGGCCGGGTCCGCCCAGGTGCAGCCCGACTGGGCGCCGGTGGCGAAGCGGATCCGGGCCGAGGCCACCGACACCTGGGACGACAAGGTGGCGGTGGACCGGTTCACCGGCAAGGGCGGCCGGTTCGTCCGGGGCAGCGGACGGCTCGACGGCCCGAACCGCGTACGCGTCGGCGACCAGGTGTTCCAGGCCCGCTACGGCGTGGTCCTCGGGACCGGCACCCGGCCCTCGGTCCCGCCGATCGACGGGCTCGCCGACACGCCGTACTGGACCAACCACCAGGCCATCGAGGTGGAGGAACTGCCCGCCTCGCTGCTGGTGCTCGGCGGCGGCGCGATCGGGCTGGAACTCGCCCAGGTCTTCGCCCGGTTCGGCGTCCGGGTGACGGTGATCGAGGCGGCCGACCGGGTGCTCGCCGTCGAGGAGCCGGAGGCGTCCGCGCTCGCCGCCGACGCGCTGCGCGCCGACGGGGTGGAGATCCACACCGGGGTCCAGGCCGGCCGGGTCGGCCACGACGGCGACGCGTTCACCGTGCACGCCGACGGCGCCGAGTTCACCGGCGAGAAGCTGCTCGTGGTGACCGGCCGTAAGGCGCACCTGGAGGAGCTGGGCCTGGACACCGTCGGGGTGGACACCGGGCAGCGCTACCTGCCGGTGAACGACCGGATGCACGTCACCGACGGGATCTGGGCGGTCGGCGACCTCACCGGCGAGGGCGCGTTCACCCACATCGCCATGTACCAGGCCGGCATCGTGGTGGCGGACGTGCTCGACCACATCCGGCGCACCAAGGGAGGCCCGGACGCCAGCGGCACCGCGAGTGTGGTCGGCGGCGCGATGAGCGCGGGCGGGTCGACTGTCGCGCCGGGCAGCTTCCCGGTCGCCGACTACCGGGCGCTGCCCCGGGTCACGTTCACCGATCCCGAGGTCGGGGCCGTCGGCCTCACCGAGCACCAGGCCCGCGAGCGCGGCGTCAACGTCCAGGTCGGATACGCCGACCTCACCTCGTCGGCCCGGGGCTGGATCCACAAGACCGGCAACGCCGGGTTCATCAAGCTGATCGCCGACGCCGACCAGGGCGTCCTCGTCGGCGCCACCTCGGCCGGACCGGCCGGCGGCGAGGTGCTCTCCGCGCTCGTCGTGGCGGTGCACGCCGCAGTGCCGATCAGCCGGCTCCGGCACATGATCTACGCGTACCCGACGTTCCACAGGGCCATCGAGGACGCGCTGCGCGCGCTGAAGTGACGCCTCAGCCGGCCGGCGCGCCGTGCCGGCCGGCCCCGTCGGCGAACCGGCCGGCGCCGCGTACCCCGTCCACCGCCAGCGACTCCAGGCCGTGGGCCAGCTCGGCCGCCATCGCCTCCGGCTCGGGCAGCCCCGCGCCGTCCAGCACCGCCGCCCGGTCGTTGCGCAGGCACGTCTGCGGGGACCGGGCGATTCCGACGGCCAGCTCCTCGGCCGCCGCGCGGGCCTCACCCGGCGCGACCAGCCGGTTGACCAGGCCCATCGCGTACGCCTCGTCGGCGCGCACCGGGCGGCCGGTGAGGATCAGGTCCATCGCGCGGCTCTCGCCGATCAGCCGGGGCAGCCGGACCGTCCCGCCGTCGATCAGCGGTACGCCCCAGCGTCGGCAGAACACGCCGAGCGTCGCGTCCGACTCGGCCACCCGCAGGTCGCACCAGAGCGCCAGTTCCAGCCCGCCCGCCACCGCGTACCCGGAGATCGCGGCGATCACCGGCTTGGACAGCCGCATCCGGGTGGGGCCCATCGGCCCGTCGCCGTCGGGCTCGACGCGGTTGCCGCGCGGTGTGCCGACGGCCTTGAGGTCGGCGCCGGAGCAGAACGTGCCGCCCGCTCCCCAGAGCACGGCGACCGCCGCGTCCGGGTCGGCGTCGAACGCGCGGAACGCGTCGGCCAGGGCTCGTGCGGTGGGCCCGTCCACGGCGTTACGGGCCTCGGGCCGGTCCAGGATCACAGTGGTCACGGCACCGGCGTGCTCGACGCGTACCCCCATGGGCTCAGCATGCCCGCGACGGCGCCGTCGTGGCTACGGCCTATTTGATCGTGCCGGGCCGGGTCAGCCAGCGCATCGGCTGGCCGGTGACGGCGCCGACCTGGTCGAAGTCCCGGTCGTAGTGCAGCAGCGAGAGCCCGTGGTGCTCGGCGGTGGCGGCGATGAGCAGGTCGACCGCGCCCGCCGATCGGTGCGTCCCCCGCGCGGTCAGCTCGCCCTGGATCTCGGCGGCGCGCTCGTAGATCCGGTCCGGCATCACCACCCAGCCGAAGGCGGCCCGGAGCTGCTCCGCCAGGCGCGTCCGGTCGGCGACGGACCGGGCGGTGTAGAGGAATTCCAGCTCGACCAGGGGGCACACGGCGAGCAGGCCCGCCGTCACCTGCTGGTCCCAGCGCGCCAGCACGTCGGGATCACGCAGGAGCCGGACGAGGGCGCTGGTGTCGATCAGGTAGTCGGCCATCTTCACGAGCGGTAGGCGCCCTTGTCGAGCAGTTCGTCGAAGTCGCCGGCCTGCCCGCGCTCGGCCAGTTCCGCCAGCGCCCGGGCGCGGCGCAGTCTCGCCGCGCCCTCGCGGAGAGCGACGTTCACCGTGTCCTTCTTGGTCTTCGTGCCGAATGCCTCGGCGGCATCCGCCAGCGCCTCGTCGTCGACATCCACCAGGATCTTGGTCATCGCGGCTCCCTATATACGGCCAGCCGCTTGAGTATATCCAGTGGGGGTTCCGTGCGAGGGAATTCCCGGGCGTCCGGTTTGGGGGCTCTCCTGCCGGGAAGTCGGACCGGGTGCGCGAACTACTGACGAAGATCGAACAGGCCACCGGTCTCGACCGGGTGGGTGACCGGTTGCAGCGCGCCGTCCAGGGCACGCTGCGCTCGCAGCGGGTACGCGACGCCCTGCACGGGGTGTGGCTCGGCCATCCGCTGCACCCCGCGATGGTGCAGGTGCCGGTCGGCGCCTGGATCTCCGCCGCCGTGGTGGACCTGCTGCCCGGCCAGCGCCGGGCCGCCACCGCCCTGGTGGGTCTCGGTACGGTCAGCGCGCTGCCCGCGGCGGTCGCCGGGCTCAACGACTGGGCCACGCTCTCCCGCGACCAGCGCCGGGTCGGGCTGGTGCACGCCGCCGCCAACACGGTCGGTCTGGCGTTGTTCGCCGGCTCGCTGGCGGCCCGGCTCAACGGGCGGCACGGCCTCGGCCGGACGCTGTCCTACCTGGGGCTGTCCGCCGCGAGCGGCGGGGCGTACCTGGGTGGGCACCTGGCGTACAAGCAGGGCGCCCAGGCCAGCCAGAGCGTCTCCGAGCTGCACCTGATCAGCGACGGCTGGCACCGGGTCGGCGACCTGAGCAGCCTGCCCCGGCACGAACTGGTCACCAAGAAGATCGACGACGTCTCGGTGATCCTCTACCGGGACGGCGACGACGTCAGCGTGATGCTGGAGCGCTGCCCGCACCAGAGCGGCCCGCTCGGCGAGGGCACGGTGGAGCAGATCGACGGCCATGCCTGCGTGGTCTGCCCCTGGCATGGCAGCGCGTTCCGGCTCGACGGCGGCGAGGTGGTGCACGGCCCGGCCGCGAACGACCAGATCGTGCTGCCCAGCCGCGTGGTGTCCGGCCGGGTCGAGGCCCGGCTGCCCTGAGTCAGTCCCGCCGGTGCCGTCCGCTCGACAGCGCGCGGGCGGGCACCGGCCGCTTGCGCAACCCGAGCAGCGCGCCGATCTGCGCGCCCACGATGCTCGCCACGGCCAGCACCGCCGAGATGGCGAGCGGACGGTTGATCCCCTCCTCGGCGGTGGCCCGGGACGCGCCCGCCGACATGGCCGGCGGCTGACCGGCAGGCGCCTCCACGGTGGGCGTCGCGTCGCGCGGCGTGGGCTTGGGCTTCGCCTTCGGGGTGGTCGAGGAGGCGCCGCCGCCACCGGGCTTGACCGGTGCCGTCTGGGCCGGCTTGGTGACCACGACCCGTCCGGTGGCGTGCCGCCGGGCACCCGAATCCGTCGCGCCCTCCGGCAGCGTGATGAGCTGACCCGGGCGGATCCGGTCCGGGTCGGCGAGCCGGTTGAGCCGGGCCAGTTCCTTGTATCTGTCGAAGTCGTCCAGGTAGCGGTCGGCCACCTCGCCCAGGTAGTCGCCCTTGGCGACCCGGTATACAGCCGGTTCGCTCGTCTCCGCCGCCACCGGGGCCGACGGCGCGACCTGGCTCGGGGCGGTGACGGCGGAAGCCGCGACGACCGGTTGCGGGGCGGTCAGCGCGGCGGCGCTCGCCGCGGCCGGGCTCGCGACCAGGATCAGCGCGACCGAACCGACGAGCGCGGCGGCCGCCTTCTGCTGGCGGTGCATGCCGGGCAGCTTCGGCGCCGGTCGGCGTACCGCCGCCGCGAGCAGTTCCACCAGCACGGAGAACGCGAACGTGGCCCAGCCGAACCAGCCCACCACCGCCAGCGCCCGCAGGAACAGCCGGCCGTCGTCGCGGCTGGTCAACGCCGTACCGACCTCGGCCAGCGTGGGCAGATGGTCCGGCAGCGGGTTGCCGGCGAACGCCAGCAACGCGACCGGCCCGCCGGCCAGCACCCCGACGAGCACGACGAGGGCGCCGAGCCCGGTGAGGACCTGGCCGGCGCGGCGGACAGGGGAGCGTCGGGCTGCACGCATGGCGGCCTTCCTTCCTACGGTGGGCCGGTGAGCGCCCGAGCGGTGGCCTCACCGGTGACGATGGCGGTCTTCTGTGCGCCGAACAGACTCAGCAGATCCCGGCTGTAGGTGATCTGCACGCTCACCCGGATCTGGGTCTCGGCGCCGACCACGGGGAAGTCGACCTCGTGGTCCTGGACGCCGCCCGCGGCGCCGAGGTAGGCGGCGACTGCGGCTCGGGCGGCGACCTGGTCGATCTGCTTCGGGCCGCCCTCGATGGCCTGCGCGCGGTCGATCATCTGACCGCCGGCGCGGGCCGCCTCGGCGGCCAGGTTGTCCGCGCGCTGGAGCGTGCGCAGTTGACCGGCGCCGTCGTAGGCGAGGCCGATGATCGCGAGTACGCCGGTCATCGCCACGGCCAGGAAGAGGCTCACCCGGCCGTTCTCCGCCTCGCGCCGCCCGGTCATCCGCGACTCCGGTAGGTGTCCAGCGGCGAGGTGAATCTCGCCGAGACGGTCTTGCCACCCGGCACGCCGGGCAGGCCGGGCGCGCTCAGGTCGTCGAAGGAGACGGTGCAGGTCACCGTGACCGTCACGGTCGCCGGCACGCCTGCGGCGCTTGCGTACGCGGCGGCGAAGCTCGTCGTCGTCCCGGCCACCGAGCCCGCGAGATCGATCTGGGGTGGGCCGGTGCAGTTCAGCACCGCCCAGCCGAGCTGGTCCTGGGCCGCCTCCTCGGCGGCCTCCGCACCGTCGTCGGCGTTGCGGGCGAGCGAGGCGGCCCGGGCGGCGTCGTGGGCGGCCGACTCCACCGCCTCGTCCGCGACCGCGGTCCGCCCGGCCACGCCGGCCAGCACCATCAGCCCGATGAAGGCGGGCGCGAGCACCGCCACCTCGATCGAGACGGAACCCCGGTCCCGCCGCGGCCCGGCGCTCATCCGGTGGTCCAGCGTTCGGCCGGGCCGTGCGCGGTCTGCGTGACCTCGAACGAGACGCCCGGGATGACCGACAGGGAGCGTCCCTGCACCGTGCAGGTGACAGCGGTGGCGGTCTCGACGCAGGCCGGGCCGGTCTGCTCCCAGTCGACCAGCCAGTCTCCGGACTGTTGCAGGAAGCTGATCGCCCGCTGCCGTCCGGCGTCCGGCCCGGCGTCGATCGTGCGCTGCGCGTTCACGGCGGTCTGCGCCGCGTTCAGCGCGGTGGACCGGGCCACGAACCAGACGGCGACCTGGATCGAGCCGAACAGCATCACCAGGATCACCGGCATCACCACGGCCAGCTCGACCGGGTTGGCGCCCCGCTCGCCCTCGGCCAGGCGGACGCGCAGGGCAGCGGCGATCCGCCCCGGACCGGGCGGGCCGGCGGGCCGGCCGGCAGACGCCGGCCGCCTCCGGACCGTACGGGCGGGGCGGGGCATCACGGCGCCTTCGGCTGCGTGTTGTTCGGGATGGCCTCCATCCAGTTGTTCGCCTTGGCCAGGGCGAGCCCGGTGACCGCCATGGCCACCGCCACCAGGCCGAAGATGATCACCGCGGTCGGCACCGGGCTGTCGCCGCGCTCGGAGTCCCGGCGCAGCTCGGCGAGGCGAGTGCTCACCGCCACGTACAGGTAGGCGTAGAGGTGCATGGTCGTCTCCTTCTCCAAGGTGGGTTCACAGACGGGCGAGGAACGGATAGACGGCGAAGCCGAGCAGGACGAACACCAGCAGCGAGCCGGGGATGTCCAACTTGCTGGTGACCCCCTCGGCCCGGGCCAGGTTGTCGGTGCGGATCTGGTCGCGCAGCGAGTCGGCGCGGGACCGCAACGTCTCGTGCACCTGGGCGCCCTCGCTGCCGGAGGAGCGCATGATTGCGCCCACGTCGCCCAGCTCCGGGATGCCGACCCGCTCGGCCAGCTCCTGCAACTCGTCCCAGGGCGAGTGCATCTGGAGCTGGGCGAGCCGCAGCGCCTCCCGGATCCGGTCGAAGACCCAGCCGTCGCAGACCGCCGCCGCGCGCTCCAGCGACTGCACCGGGCCGTGCGCGGCGGACAGCTGCAACGCCACCAGGTCGAGGTAGGTGCAGACCGCCTGGCGGAACTCGTCCCGGGCGGCGTCGGCCTTGGCCAGCACCGCGCGGTGCGCCAGCAGTCCGGCGCCGAGCGCCAGGCCCAGGCTGGCCACCACCGGTACGGCCACCGGCAGCGCCACCCCGCCGACGACAAGCACCGCTGAGGCGACCGCCGGGGTGGCGAACCCGACGAGCGCGGAGAGCAGCACCGACAGCGCGTACTGCTCCGGGGTGCGGTCGAGCAGGGCGAGCTGCCGGTGCGGCGGGCGCAGCCAGCGGGCGAACCCGCCGAGCCAGTCCGGCCCGGCACCGGCGGCCGGAGCCTGGCCGGGCGGCTGGTGCAGCCGGCGCAGCGCCGGGCCGAGTGCCGGGGTGGCCGGCAGCGCCTCGCGTACGACCAGGAACAGCCCGAGCCCGACCGCGCACCCGCCGAGCACCGCGATCGCCATCTGCCAGTTCAGGATCATGCGATCGCCTCCTCCGGGTCGGGCGCCGGCAGGAACCGCGCCGGCCGGGGCGGCTGGCTCATCGAGCGCACCCAGACCAGCAGGCCGACGAACGCCGCGCCGAGCACCGCCATCACGAGCTGACCCGTCACCGTCCCGTACGGACGGATGTAGTCGCTGTTCACCAGCCCGTACGCGAGCGTCGCCAGCGTCATGCCGGTGAGGAAGCGGACCGCGAACCGGGGCTGGGTGCGCTTCGCCTCGACCTCGCGCCGGGTCGCCACCTCGGCCGAGGCGGCGGTGGCGATCGACCCGAGCACGTCGCCGAGGCGCTCACCCCGGTCGGTGAGGTGCAGGATCAGCGCGGCCACCACCTGGTCGGCGACCGGGTCGGCGATCTCGTCGGCGAAGGCGAGCAGGGCGGAGCGGGCCAGCCAGCCGGCCTGGAGGCGGGCGGCGAGCGTGCGTACCTCCTCCTGGATCTCCTCCGGCGCGGTGGCGATGGTGCCGATGATCGCCTGCTGGAGTCCCTGGCCCGTGGCCGAGATGTCCTTGAGCCGGCGGGTCCACTCGCCTACGGCTTCGACCCGGGCGATGGCCCGCTGCTCGGCCCGGCCGACCGCGAACAGCCACGGCACGCCCGGCACCGCGAGCGCCACCAGCAGGCCCACCACCGGCAGCCCGGTGAGCAGGAACGCCACCGCCCCGGCGACCACCGCGGCGCCGAGCAGGAGCTGGTACCGGCGCTGGTCGGCGCGGCTCGCGCCGGAACCGGTCCAGAGGCGGCTCAGGCCCGGCCCGGTGCCGGGCGCCGGACCGGGCGGGCGGCGGGTGCCGACGAGCGCGACGACGGTCAGCACGAGCCCGGCCACGCAGGCGGCGCCGGAGACCAGGGCGATCAGTTCGATCTGCGTCACGCCGGGCCTCCGCTCGGCCGCGCCCCCAGGCGGGTGTGCCGGGGCCGCCGCCACGCGCCCATACCGGCCTCGACGAACCGGGTGAGCAGGCGGGCGTCGTAGCCGACGCGCAGCAACTGGTCGCGGATGCGTTCGGGCAGGTGGCGGGGGACCGCACGGCCGTCCGGCCCCGGGCCGAAGACGGTCGTCGTGGTGATCCGGTTGCCCTCGCCGACGCCGATGACCTCCTCGACGTGCGAGACGAAACGGTGCTTGCGGCCGCCGATCGCGGTCTCGTCCTCGACCGTGACGTAGACGATCAGGTCGAGCGCGTTGCCGGCCATCCGGCGGGCCTGGTCGACTGTCATCTCTCGGCCGTGCGACAGCGCCAGCTCGATGATGCGTTCGCTCACCCCCGAGGGGGTACGCGCGTGGATGGTGCACATCGACCCGCGGCTCGTGGTCATCGCCTGGAGCATCGGCACGATCTCCCGGGACCGCACCTCGCCGACGATGATCCGCAGCACGCCCATCCGTAGCGACACCGGGATCAGGTCGGCGATGCTGACCTCACCCGCCGGCCGCCCGTCCGCGCCGCGCTCGCCGTGCCCCTCCCGGGACTCGAAACTCATCACCGCCCGGTGTTTGTGCCCGCGCCGGGCCGGCAGGAGTTCCCGGCTCTCCTCCAGCAGCACGTACGGCTCGTCGGCCGGGATCTCGTCCATCAGCGCGCGGATGACTGTGGTCTTCCCGGCCCCGGCGAGCCCGGCGACCATGATGTTCAGCCCGGCCCGCATGGACGCGCGGAGGAAGTCGCGCAGCAGCGGGTCGATCATCTCGTCCAGGTCGGGCCGGCCGCCCGCGATGTCCTCCAGGCTCACCTCGAGCGTGTTGTGCTTGCGGATCACCGCGTACGGGCGGTGGCTGACCAGGAACACGGCGGCGAGCCGGCTGCCGTCGGGCAGTTGCAGGTCGAGCGTGGGCTTCGACGTGGACAGCGACCGCTCGGTGGCCCCGGCCCGGCGGGCCGCCGCCTGAAGGATCTCCACCAGCTCGTCGTCGGTCTCGGCGATCGGCTCGGCCCAGTCGACGCCACCGCCGTGCCGGGTGATGCGTACCTGGTCGCAGCCGAGGATGTGCACCTCCTCGATGCTGTCGTCGACGAGCAGCGTCTGGAGGCGGCCCAGCCCGACGAGTTCGGCGGTGACCTGGTCGAGCAGCAGCCGTTCCGAGTCGGCGGCCATCGGCGTGCCGGCCCGGCGTACCGAGTCGGCGTACGCGGACACCACGGCGACCGCCAGCCGGGCGCGCTCGACCTCCTCGGCGTCGGCGTCGAACTCGCGTCCGCGCTGCCAGTGGGTGAGCCGTTCGCTCAGCTCCCGGCGCAGCTCGCGGACCACCGCGAAGTCGACCCGGGGGCGTGGCGGTGGGGCCGCCGGCGCGGCGGGCACGGGGCCGGGGACGTGGTGCCGTCCGTTCGGCGGTGCGAGCGGCGGCACCGTGGAGACGACGCCCGGCTGCTGCCCGCGCGGGTCGTGGGAGACCGGCTCAAACCGCACCGGACACCCCCGGGACGCTCGGCGCGGTCACCGCGCGCGGTGTGGTCGCCCCGGGCCAGGCCAGCCGGGCGCGCCGCCGGTCCAGCAGCGCCCGGACCGGCACCTCCAGGGCGCCGGCCGCGCGCATCAGCGGCCGGTTGGCCCGTACGGTGCCGCCGTGGGCGAGCACCTCGGCGGTACGCGGGTCGTGCGGCAGGCGGGCGATCACCGGCAGCCGCAGCGCCTTGCTGATCTCGCTGGTGCCGTGCCCGTCGCCGACCACCAGCAGTCGCAGTGTGCCCGGCGGTACGCGGTGCTCGGTGAGATCCCGCTCGACGGCGCGGGCGGTGGCCCGGGTGGCGGACAGGTCGGGCAGGTGCGCGCGCGTGACCAGCAGCACCACCGCGGCGGCCCGCAGCAGCGGCCACGGTGGACCGCCGACTGCCAGCCGGCCACAGTCGACCAGCACGTCGTACGGCGGTTCGCCCCGTTCCAGCCCGGTGAAGTAGTCGGCGAAGCGCTGCCAGAGCGGGATCACGCTGCCGGCCTGGGCCGGGTCCACCACCCCGGGTAGCAGCAGCCGTTCGCGGCGGGGCGCGTCCAGGTCGACCAGCTGGGACCAGAACGCGTGTTCCAGGCTGCCGTCGCGCAGCTCACCCACTGCCAGCTCGCCGATGCCCCGCGGGCCGTCCAGCGTCCCGCCGAGGTAACCGGCGAGGATCGAGCCGCCCGCCGGGTCGCACTCGGCCAGCACGAGCCGCCGGTGCCAGCTCAGCGCGGCGGCGAGCGCGGCGGTGGTGACGCCCGGCGACCCCTTCGCCGAGACCAGGGCGATGATCGCCATCAGGCCGCCTCGGTGAGCACGAGCGCGATCCGGTCGTCGGCGGCGAGCGCCACGACGGCCGGCACGTCCCGTACGGCCAGTGCCAGGTAGACCACCACGTCGCCGTTCTGCGGCGTGGCGGTGTCGATCACGGTGCCCTCGAACCGGGTGCCGCCGCCACGGGACGCCTCCGAGCCGCCGCCGGTCGCGTTCGAGGGCGTGCTGACGAGCAGCACCTTGTCGCCGGGGTGCAGCTTGCGGGCCGGCACCTGCTCGGGTTCGAGCCCCAGCGCGATCTGCTGCTGGCCGGCGCCGAGCAGCGGGGCGTCGGTGAGCTGCGCCGGGGTGAGCAGCGTGCCCGGGGTGAGCCGGACGGCCGCCCGCAGCCCCAGCACCTCGTCCATCCGGTCGGCGGCGACCGGCTGGAGTTCCCGTCCGCCGGAGACGCGTACCGGCACCAGGTCGTCGGCGGTGAGCTGCTGTCCCACGTCGACCGGCCGGGCCACGGCCAGGTACGTGCCGGTGGAGCGGACCGAGGTGACCGCGAACGCCGCGCCCAGCCCGCCGAGGGCGATCAGCAGGACCGCCAGGCCGAGCAGGCCGGGGCGGACGCGTCGTTGCCGGACCACCTTCGGCGGCGCGACGGGCGCCTCCACCGGGGTTCCGTTGCGGGCTGCCACGACACTCATCGGGTCACCACCTGAAGCTCGTTGATCTGTACCGGGACGACGCCGCTGGACCGGCTCTGGGCGATCACGCCGCTCTCCCCGCCGCCGGACCACTCGACGGTCCAGAACGTCGTGGCGCTCACCTGGTAGGTGTCGGCCTTCGGGTAGCCCTGGTCGAGGCCGCAGTCCGGCGAGGTGGAGCCGGCCCCCGGCCCGTCGGCCCGGTACGGCGTGCCCGGTCCGTCGCAGGTGACCTCGATGTCGTCGGACATGTGCCAGACGATCCGGTCCACCTTCGCGGTGATCTCCACGGTCAGTCCCCGGTCGGAGGCGGACGCGGACAGCGGCCCGAAGTACGCCGAGCCCGGGCTGGCCCACATCCAGACCGGCAGCCCGACCAGGCCGGGGCCCTGGCTGCGCCGGGGCGCCACGGCGACCCGGGGCGGGAGCAGCGAGATCGAGGCCAGCGCGCGGCGGGCCAGTTCCTCCGGGTCCGGCGGCGCGCCGTAGCCGGGCGGCGGGGCGTCGAGAAGCGCCCGCCGAATGCTGCCGAGGTCGCCGCCGTTGCAGGTGAGCTGGTACCACTGTTGGCCGGGCGGCGCCTCGCCCTGCGGCTCCTCGAGCTTGTAGTAGCAGCCGTCGGCGTTGTTGAACCAGCCGAGAACCTCGTGGTAGCAGGGGATGGCCCGGCCGTTCCACTGGCACTTCGGGGTGCTTCCGCCGTTGCCGCCCCCGCCGCCGTTGTCTCCGCCGCCACCCGGCCCACCCGGTCCGCCCGGGGTGCCGGGGTCGTCGTCCCAGACGTCGCAGTCGGTCTGTTCCGGCGGGCACGAGCCCCCGGGGTCGGCGGCGCGGGCGGGTGCGCCGGTGAGCGTCAGCAGCGCGGCCAGGCCGGCGGCGAGCAGCAGCCGGCGGGGCGTCCCGGCCCGGGCCGGCCGGGCCGGGACACCCCTTCCTCCCCAGGTCAGCACGGCTGGTCCTGGTGCGCGGCGCCGCCGTTGACCAGCCACCGGCCGTCCGGGAAACGGACCGCTGTGGCGGTGGCCAGGTATCGCCCGCCGCGGGTGCCTGGCACGGCCTTGCGGTCCTTGGCGTAGACGAGCCGGTAGCCGCTCGCGTCCAGGCAGTCCTGGATCTCGACGGTGGGCGGGCGGGCGGCCAGGTCCATCGAGACGACCTCGGGGTCGGAGAGCAGTTTCCCGGTACGCATCGCGCCGTGCTCCTTCGCATCGAGAATCGCCATTCGCACCCGAGTCAGCAGTGGGTCAGCCAGAAAACGGGTCAGAGCGGGATGGGACGGATCGCTGCGCGCACTGGCTGTCCGGGACGCGTCGAGATAGCCGGAATAGGCGGCCAGAGCCGCTTTTCCGGCGGCGTCCTCCTCGGCGCTGGAATGGGCGGCGGGTGCGGCGGCGCGGCCGGTCAGCGGACGGGTGGCCGCCTCCGGCTCGGTGCCGCAGCCGGCCGAGCCGACCACCAGCACGACGCTGAGCAGGAAGATTTCCCATCGGCGGGATTGCCGTGTGCGCAACGCCGATCCCTCCTCGGTGCCGGCCCGGGGCGATCACGCCGACCCGCTCCGGGCATGCGGAAGCGCGCCCGGAACTGTCACTCCGGGCCCCCGTCGCCGCCACTTGTATTGACCTGTACTGATCATTGCGGATTCTGTGCCTGGTGCCTCCGACGCCAATTGATCGGGGGTTGCGTCGTACCCAAGGGGCGAGCATAGGCTCACGTCCGCCGATGCAACAGAGGCAATTCACGTGAACACGGTGAGTGAAGACGGGAGGTGGTGGCCGGTGTGTGTCACCACGATGACGAGCGGGCTTCCGCGGGGCTCGGAGCCGGCGGGCGTGTGCTCACCCGTACGCGCCGCAGCGGCGGCGGCGAGCCATCGTCGTGCCGCCGGTATGGGTGGGGAGCATGCCGCTCGTCCGATCCGTCCCGCCGGTTCGCCGGGGATCACGTCACGGCCCGCCCCGGCCGTCGCCGCGTCGCACCACCCGCTCCTGTCCGCCTCAGTCGTCACATTCACCCGAACGAGAAATCACTCTGCGTGCTCCACGATGGAACGCACGGCGACCGGACGGGGGAGCCGGCATGACGGCTGAACGGGTACGGCGTACCGGACCGGTGGCCGATGCCCGCCGTCCGAGCGCACGGCTGATCGCCGCCCTGACGGTCGTACCCCTGCTCCGGCTGGCGGTGGCGCGCTACGCCGTACCGCCGGGGTCTCCGGACCGGACGGCGTGCGACGGCTGCGGCGCCCCGATCGGGCTGGACCGGCCGCTGCCGGCGCTCGGCCCCGCCGCCCGCTGCCCGGCCTGCCGGGCCCGCATCGGCGCGGCGCCGGCCGTGGTGGAGGTGGCGCTGCTGCTCGCGGTGGCGGTGCCGGTGTTCGCCGGCGGCGCGCCCGCCGCGCGCCTGGCGCTGGCCTGGTGGCTGGTCTGGGCGGTGCCGATGACGATCGTGGACGCGATGGCGCACCGCCTGCCCGACCGGCTCACCTGGCCGGCGGCGGCCGGCACGTGGGTGCTGCTCGGGGTGGCCGCGCTGACCGGCGCGGGCGTGGATCCGTGGATCCGCGCCACAGTCGCCGGGCTGGCGCTCGGCGGCGGGTTCGCCGCGACCACGCTGCTGCTCGGGCGGCGTGGCTTCGGCCTCGGTGACGCCAAGCTGGCGCTGGGCGCGGGCGCGCTGCTCGGCTGGTACGGCTGGCCGGTGCTGGTGGCCGGGTTGGTGCTCGCGCTCGTCCTCGCCGGGCTGGCCGGTGTGGTGCTGCTCGCCGCCCGGCGGGTCCGCTGGTCCGGGCACCTGCCGTTCGGGCCGTTCCTGGTGCTCGGCACCGCCGTCGCGCTCGTGCTCGTCACCGTGTGATCGGCCACCCCCAGGTGCGGTCGGGCGCCGCCACGGGTACCGGAGTCCCAGCCACCTCCCAGCCGGGTCTGATTCGGTGGCGGTCCAGGCTTCGGACTCGGGAGGGCACGTGCCGCACGGCGACGACGGTTGGCGGATCCGGCGCACCAGCGCGGACCTGGACCGGCTGGGCGAGACCGAGTCCGTCTTCGCGCTCGCCAACGGCTGGGTGGGCTGGCGCGGGACGCTCGACGAGGGCGAGCCCTGCGGCATGCCGGGCAGCTACCTCAACGGGTTCCACGAGCAGCACGAGCTGACCTACCCGGAGAGCGGCTACGCGTTCCCGGAACGCAGCGACACCGTGATCAGCGCGCCGAACGCGGCCCTGATCCGGCTCTGGGTCGACGACGAGCCGCTGGACCTGGGCACCGGCACGATCCGGCAGCACCACCAGGAGCTGGACCTGCGCGCCGGGGTGGTCCGCCGGGAGACCGAGTGGGTCTCGCCGGGCGGCCGGGGCGTCCGGATCCGCAGCACCCGCCTGGTGTCACTGACCCGTCGCCCGGTCGCCGCGCTCGATTGGACGGTCGAGCCGCTGGACGAGCCGGTCCGGCTGCGGGTCGGCGCCGACCTGCTCGCCAACCAGCGGGTGCCGGAACGCGCCGACGACCCCCGGGCCGCCTCGGTGATCCACGACCCGCTCACCGGTGAACTCCGCCGCCACGACGGCCTCGACGGCGTGCTCGTGCACCGGACCGGGCGCAGCGGCCAGCGGGTCGCCGTCGCCGTCGCGCACCGGGTCGAGGCGCCCGACGAGATCGCCACCGACACCGAACTGACCGCCGACCGGTTCCGGCTGGCGCTGTCCGGCCCGGTACGCCCCGGCGAGCGGATCCGGGTCACCCGGTTCGCCGCGTACGAGTGCGCGGACGTCGACGGCACCCCGGCCGGTGAGCTGGCCGACCTGGTCGTCGCGGAGGCGGACACGGCCCGGGCCGACGGGTTCGACGCCCTGCTCGCCGAGCAGCGCGCCGCGCTGGACGCGGCGTGGGCCACCGCCGACGTCGAGCTGGACGGCGACCCGGAGCTGCAACTCGCGGTGCGGTTCTCGGTGTTCCACCTGCTCCAGTCCGGGCGGGCCGACGGCGACCGGACCATCCCGGCCAAGGGGCTGACCGGCAACGGCTACGACGGGCACGTGCTCTGGGACACCGAGGGCTACGTGCTGCCGGTGCTGACGTACCTGGCGCCGGAGCTGGCCCGCTCGGCGCTGCGCTGGCGGCACGCCCATCTGCCCGAGGCCCGCGAGCGCGCGGCCGAGCTGCGCCTGACCGGCGCCACCTACCCGTGGCGGACGCTCAGCGGCCGGGAGTGCTCCGGCTACTGGCCGGCCGGCAGCGCGGGCCTGCACGTCAACGCCGACATCGCCGACGCGGTGCTGCGGTACGTCGCGGCCACCGGCGACACCGCGTTCCTCGCCGAGTGCGGCGCCGAGGTGCTGATCGAGACCGCCCGGCTGTGGCACGGCTACGGCCACTTCGACGACGGCGGCGCGTTCCACCTGACCGGCGTCACCGGCCCGGACGAGTACTCCGCGCTGGTCGACGACAACGTCTTCACCAACCTGATGGCCCGGCGCAACCTGCGCGGCGCCGCCGACGCCGCGGAACAGTGCCCGGAGGTGGCCGCGCGGCTCGGCGCCGACGCCGCCGAGGTGGCCGGCTGGCGGGCCGCCGCCGACGCGATGTTCGTCCCGTACGACGGCAAGCGCGGCGTGCACGAGCAGTCCGCCGGATTCACCGCGCAGCCGGAGTGGGACTTCGCCGGCACCGGCGAGGACGACTATCCGCTGCTCCTGCACTTCCCCTACCTGGAGCTGTACCGCAAGCAGGTGGTCAAGCAGGCCGACCTGGTGCTGGCCATGCTGCGCTGCCCGGGGGAGTTCACCTCCGAGGAGAAGACGCGCAACGTCGCCTACTACGAGGCGCGGACGGTCCGGGACTCGTCGCTGTCGGCGTCCGCCCAGGCGATCCTCGCCGCCGAGGTCGGGCACCTCGACCTGGCGTACGACCTGTTCGCCGAGACGGCGTTCCAGGATCTCGCCGACCTCGGCGACAAGACCGCCGACGGGCTGCACCTGGCGTCCCTGGCCGGCGCCTGGCTGGTGGTGGCGCAGGGCTTCGGCGGGCTGCGCGACGACCGGGGCGTGCTCGCGTTCGAGCCGCGCCTGCCCCGGCCGATCACCCGGCTGGTGTTCCACCTGCGGCGGCACGGGCACCGGCTACGGGTCACGCTCACCGAGCGGGAGGCCCGCTACGAGCTGCCGGACACCGGCCCGGGCGACGCGGTGGAGCTGTGGCACCACGGCGAACAGCTCCGGGTCACCGGCGACGGGCCGGTCACCCGGCCGATGCCGCCGGTGCCCGACCCCGGCCCCGAGCCGCAGTCCCCGCCCGGCCGCCGTCCGGAACGGCGCGCTCAGGAAGCGGCCGGCGGCGACGACTGAACCGCCGGGCCGGACATCCGGGTGACGACCTCCTCCAGCGCCTCGAACGCGTACGCCCAGTTGTGGCACTTGAAGCTGCGCAGCCCGGTGATCGGGGTGCGGCAGTCGGCACAGTGGACACCGGGGATCGCGTCCGGCACCTCGGTGTTCACGTACTTGCGTTCGCCGAGGATCACCCGCGCGATCATCGTGTGGTCGTGCACGCCGTGCAGCGCGGACGCGACGATGTCGTACCAGGTGACCCGCCGCCCGCACTTCGGGCAGTCCGGCTCGTCGCCGCTGACCCACAGCGGCGCGCCGATGCTGCGCGTCGGCATGTTCAGCAGCTTCTCCAGCCGTCGCACGTCGGCCTCCGGTGTGGTCCACCGGTGCCGCCCGGGCAGTGACGCGGGCGAGTCGTAGACGGCGCGGAACACCACCGGCTCGACCTCCACTGTCTCCCGTCCACCTGTCATCGGTACCTCCTCGCGACGGCATGTCCCACCGTCGTACCAGGTGGACGGCGGGATCGGCCGGATCACCGACACGACGGGTCAGCGGTGTGTCGCCCAGAGTGCTAGACATCGAGACGTGACGGAGGCTGAGAACCGACCCAATGTCGCCCGGATGTACGACTACTACCTCGGCGGCTGCCACAACTTCGCCGCCGACCGGGCCGCCGCCGAGGAGGTTCTGAAGATCTTCCCGGACACCGGCGTCGCCGCGCAGAGCAACCGCGCGTTCCTGCGCCGGGTCGTGCGCTGGGCCGCCGAGCAGGGCGTACGCCAGTTCCTCGACATCGGCGCCGGCCTGCCCACCCAGGGCAACGTGCACGAGGTGGTCCGCGCGGTACGCCCCGACGCCCGGGTGGTCTACGTCGATTACGACGAGGTCGCCGTCGCGTACGCCCGGCGGTTGCTGCCTGCGGACGGCCGCACCGTCGTGCTCCAGGGCGACCTGCGGCGTCCCGGCGAGCTGCTGGCCGACCCGGCGCTGCGGGCCACCATCGACCTGAGCGAGCCGGTCGCGGTGCTGCTGCTCGCGGTGCTGCACTTCGTGCCGGACGCCGACGACCCCGGCGCGGCGGTGGCGAAGCTGCGCGACGCCACAGTGCCGGGCAGCGTGCTCGCGCTGTCTCACCTCACCCTGGACGGCCTGCCGACGCTGCCCACCGAGCAGGGCACGGCGATCTACCGCCGCAGCAGCTCCCCGCTGGTGCCCCGCACCCGCGCCGAGGTGGCCCGCTTCCTCGACGGGTACGAGCTGGTCGAACCGGGCCTGGTAAAGGTGGCGGACTGGCGGCCCGACGGGGAACCGCAGGCGGCGGTGTCGCACGGCTACGGCGGGGCGGGCATCCGCCGCTGATCCGCAGTCAGTCCAGGCCGCCGTGCGCGGCCCAGAGCGCGGCGGCCCGGTCGGCCGCCGCCGCCACGAGCGCGGCCAGCTCCGGCCGGTCGGGCACCCGGAACGACACGTACGCGCCGCGGCCACCCGCGGTGGGCCGGCCGTACGCCTTCGCGGCGAGGCGCCCGTCCGGCAGCAGCCGGACGTTGAGCGTGGTCAGCGTGAACTCCTCGCCGCGCCGGGTGTCGGTCCAGCGCAGCTCCTCCGGCACCGTCACGTTGATGGCGAGGGCGCTGACGTCGGGCGGGGCGGCGCTGCTCATCCGGCGATCGTCGCACGGTCGCGGGCTCACCGGCGCAGTGCGGTCTCGCGGGTCATGTGGGACAGCTTCTCCGGGTTGCGCACCGCGTAGAGGCCGCTGATCCGGCCGTCGTCGAGGCGTACCGCGACGACCGTGTCCAGCTCGCCGTCGAGGCGTACCAGCAGCGCCGGGTAGCCGTTGACCTGCGCCGGCTCCATCGACGCCACCGCGGCGATCCGGCGCCAGCCGCCCGCGAGCAGCCGGGCCACCTTGTCGCCGCCGGTGACCGGCCGGGCGATCGCCTGCTTGATCCCGCCGCCGTCGCCGACGAGCACCGCGTCCGCGGCCAGGACGCGGAGCAGCCCGTCCAGGTCGCCGGTCTCGACGGCCCGCCGGAACGCGTCGAGGGCGTCGCGGGCCTCGGCCGCCGGGACGGTACGCCGGGGGCGGCGCGCCGCGACGTGGGCCCGCGCCCGGTGGGCGATCTGCCGCACGGCGACGGGACTCCGCTCGACCGTCTCGGCGATCTCGTCGTAGCCGACGTCGAACACCTCCCGCAGCACGAACACGGCCCGCTCGGTCGGCGTCAGCGTCTCCAGCACCAGCAGCATCGCCATCGACACGCTCTCCGCCAGCGCCACGTCGTCGGCCACGTCGGGCGCGGTGAGCAGCGGCTCGGGCAGCCACGAGCCGACGTACGACTCCTTGCGCCGGCCCAGCGTGCGCAGCCGGGACAGCGCCTGCCGGGTGGTGATCCGCACCAGGTAGGCGCGCCGGTCCCGGACCATGCCGAGGTCGACGCCGGCCCAGCGCAGCCAGGTCTCCTGCACCACGTCCTCCGCGTCGGCGGCCGAGCCGAGCATCTCGTACGCGACGGTGAAGAGCAGGTTCCGGTGCGCGAGGAAGTCCTCGGTGGCCGGGTCCGCCATGACTGGCTCCTTCGCTGCTCGGCTGCGTTCCCCACCAGACGCCGGCCACCGCCGCCGTGTGACATCGGGTCGCTGTGGCGGTCCTCACCCGGCCTCGCCGTCACGCCCGGACGCGTCCCCGGCATCTCGTGTTCGTCAGGCACCCACCCCAGCAGAGAGGGCGCAACCATGCAGACCCGATTCAACCTGTTCGAGAACCCGGTCTCGGCGACGTTCATGAAGCGTTTCGCCGGCGCCGGCCTGGTGATCCACCAGTCGTCGCTGCCCCGCACGGTGCAGGAGCTGGTGTCGCTGCGGGCCAGCCAGATCAACGGCTGCGGCTGGTGCATCGACATGCACACCAAGGAGGCGGTGGCCGGCGGGGAGAGCGCGGTCCGGCTGAACCTGGTCGCCGCCTGGCGTGAGTCGACCGTGTTCACCGAGGCCGAGTGCGCGGCGCTGGCGTTCGCCGAGGAGGGCACCCGGCTCGCCGACGCCCATCAGGGCGTGTCCGACGAGACGTGGGCCCAGGTGCGCAAGCACTACGACGACGACCAGATCGCCGCGCTGGTCTGCCTGCTCGGGCTGATCAACGCGGCGAACCGGTTCGCGGTGCTCGTGCACCAGCGCGGCGGCTCGTACGAGCCGGGCATGTTCGCGGCGGCCATGGGCTGAGCGCGGCCGTCACCGCAGGTTCCAGAAGAACGACCGGAGGTCGTCGGCGAACAGCTCCGGCACCTCCAGCGCGGCGAAGTGACCACCCCGGTCGAACTCGCTCCACTGCCGGATCGTGTACGTCAGCTCGGCGATCGGCCGGACGGCCTGGGTGATGTCGTGTGCGAACACGGCCACCCCGAGCGGGGGCGGGCAGGGCGCGGGCGGGCCACCGAACGCGCTCTCCCGCACCAGCCGGGCGGACGAGGCGGCCGTGCCGGTGAACCAGTAGACCGAGACGTCCGTGAGGATGCGGTCCACGCCGACTGTGGATCGGGGATCGGCCCACTCGGTGAACTTCTCGGCGATCCACGCGAGCTGCCCGACGGGGGAGTCGTGCAGCGCGTACGACACGGTCTGCGGCCGGCTGGCGTAGAGCACCTGGTGGGGGTGCCGCTGCGTCTTGAGCCGCATGATCCGGGCGAGCCGGTCCCGGTCCCCGTCGGACAGGCCGGTCTCCCCGGTCCAGCCCGGCGGCGGGGGCGTGGGCAGGTAGTTGAGGTGTACGCCGACCACGTGCTCCGGGTCGATGCCGCCGAGCCGGGTGGAGATGACCGAACCCCAGTCGCCGCCCTGTGCGCCGTACCGCCGGTAGCCGAGCCGCCGCATCAGCTCGGCCCAGGCGCGGGCGACGCGGTTTACGTCCCAGCCGCGTTCCCGGGTCGGGCCGGAGAACCCGAACCCCGGAATCGACGGTACGACCAGGTGGAACTGTTCGGACAGCGGGCCGAGCACGTCGAGGAACTCCACGACCGAGCCGGGCCAGCCGTGCGTGAGGATCAGCGGCAGCGCGTCCGGGTCGGCGGAGCGTACGTGCAGGAAGTGGACGTTCTGCCCGTCGATGGTGGTGGTGAACTGCGGATACCGGTTCAGCTCGGCCTCGGCCTCCCGCCAGTCGTACGCGGTGCGCCAGTGCTCGGCCAGCTCCCGTACCCGGGCCAGCGGGATGCCGTAGTCCCATCCGGCGTCCGGCAGTTCGTCGGGCCAGCGGGTGCGGGCCAGGCGGTCGGCCAGGTCGTCGAGGTCGGCCTGGGGGACGTGGACGCGGAACGGCTCGATCACTGTCGTGCTCCGATCGTTGGTAGCACTAACGTTGGGGTGACCAACGGTATCGCAAATCGTTGGGGCTGCCAACGTTTACGGTTAGGCTGGGTTCGTGGAGAACCCGGAGCCGGACCTCGTACCGACCCGCCTGGCCGGCCTGCCGAGCTGGCTGATCACCCAGACCGCCGTACGCGCCGGGCGGCTGGTCGCCGACGGCCTCGCGGCTGTCGACGCGCGGGGCTACCACTTCCGGCTGCTCGCCACGCTCGACGAGTTCGGCCCGGCCAGTCAGGCGGCGCTCGGCCGGCGCAGCGGCATCCACGTCAGCGACGTGGTGGCGGCGCTCAACGAGCTCGCCGAGCGGGAGTTCGTCACCCGCAGCCCCGACCCGGCCGACCGGCGGCGCAACGTCGTCACCATCACCGCGGCCGGGCGGCGGCAGTTGCGGCGGCTGGAGAAGCGCCTCGCCGCCGTCCAGGACGACCTGCTCGCGCCGCTGTCGCCGGACGAGCGGGCGGACCTGACCCGGCTGCTGGCGCGGGTGCTGGCCCACCACACCCGCCCGCCCGCCTGACGGCTGCCTTCCGGCACCGTCCTCATTCACGGCCCTATCGTTATCGTTCTCGATAGTGATAACGTCTGCGGCGTGACGACGTCGATGGAGCGGTGGGCGGAGACCGCGCTGCACCCGGTGCGGATCCGCATCCTGCGCGCGGTCGCGGGCACCCGGGTGACCACGCACGACCTGGTCGAGCTGTTGCCCGACGTCCCGCAGGCCACGCTCTACCGGCACCTGGCGACGCTCGTGAAGACCGGGATGCTCGACGTGGTGCAGGAGCGCAAGGTGCGCGGGGCCGTCGAGCGCGTGTACGCGCTGCCCGCGCACGGCGCGGCGCTGGACCCGGCGGCCCTGGCGACGGCGACGCCGGAGGACCACGCGCGCTACTTCACCGCGTTCGTGTCGAGCCTGCTGTCCGAGTTCTCCCGCTACCTGGCACGGGAGTCCGTCGACTTCGTCGCCGACGGCGTCGGATACCAGCAGCTCGTACTGCACCTGACCGACGCCGAGCTGCACGAGTTCGCGGCGGGGCTGAACGCGCTGGTCGGCCCGTTGCTCGCCAGAGGGCCCGGCGACGGACGGACCCCCCGGTTGCTGGCGACCATCCTGATGCCCGCCGACCGCCAGGCGACCCCCGGCGACACGCACACGTCAGCGCACGACTCCGACACGACGAAGGGCGACGACTGATGGCCTCCGTGATGCTCAACGGCGACGTGATCGACATCCGGTTCACCGGATGGGAACGGATGTGGGTCGGGCGGGAGCGGTTCGCGCTGCACCTGGTGCTGGACCGCGCGGCGGCCGGCGGAGAGTTCGACGAGGTCGTGGTCTCCGACCCGGCCGCGGCGGGCCTCGCCGAGACGATCGGGCGTGCGACGGGGAGCCGGCCATGACCGGCGACCACCTGGCGATCGAGGCGTCGGGCCTGACCAAGCGCTACGGCGACGTCACCGCCGTACGCGATCTGACCTTCACCGTGCGGCCCGGCGCGGTCACCGGCTTCCTCGGCCCGAACGGCGCCGGCAAGACCACCACGATGCGCATGCTGACCGGACTGGTGACGCCGACCAGCGGCACCGCCACGATCGGCGGGCAGCCCTACGGCCGGCTGGCCCAGCCGTCGCGGACCGTCGGCGCGGTGTTCGGCGGCAATGCGTTCCACCCCGGCCACACCGCCCGTGACCACCTGGGCGTCTACGCCGCGATGGCCGGCTGCCCGGACGGCCGCGTCGCGGAACTGCTGGATCTGCTCGGCCTCGCGCACGCCGCCGACCGTCGTACCCGGGGGTTCTCCACCGGCATGCGCCAACGGCTCAGCCTCGCCACGGCGCTGCTCGGCGACCCTCGCGTCCTGCTGCTCGACGAACCGTCGAACGGCCTGGACCCGGAAGGCATGTCGTGGCTGCGCGGCCTGCTGCGCGGGCTCGCCGACGAGGGCCGCACCGTGCTGGTCTCCAGCCACGTCCTGCACGAGGTCCAGCAGGTGGTGGACGACGTGGTGGTGATCCGGCGCGGCGAACTCGTCGCCGCCGGGCCGTGGTCCCGGCTCACCGGCCCGCCGGCGGTGCTCGTCACGTCGCCGGACGCGGACGCCCTGGCCGCCGCGCTGACGGCCGCCGCCGGGTCCGTCGAGACCGCCGGGCCCGGCCGCCTGCGGGTACGCGGACTGGACGCGCCGCGCGTCGCCGACCTCGCCGCGGACCACCGTCTGCGGATCCACGAGCTGGTCACCGAGGCCACAAGCCTCGAACAGCTCTTCCTCGACCTGACCAGCGACCCGGCGGAGGCCCGATGAACCTGCTCAGAGCGGAACTACGCCGGGTGCTGGCGACCCGGATGTGGGGCGCGCTGCTGCTCGCCGCCGGCGCGCTCGGCGGCGGCCTGGTCGGGATGATGGCGCTCGTCGGACCGGAGAACTTCGACCCGCCGATGCCCGGCCTGCACACCGAGGAGGGCCTGCGGTCGATCCTCGGCATCCTCGGCTTCACCGCCTTCGTGCCGGCCGCCGCCGGCGCCCTCGCGGCCACGTCCGAATACCGGCACGGCACCGCCGCCGTCACGTTCATGTTCGCGCCGCGCCGGGGGCGGGTGCTCGCCGCGAAACTCGCCACCCACGCGATCGTCGGCCTCGGCTACGGGATCGTGCTGGCCGGCTCCGCCGCGGCGGCCCTGTTCACAGTCGCCGCCGTGCGTGGCGTGTCGCTGGGCCTGCCTGCTCCCACGGTGCTGGCGCTGCTCGCCCGCATCGGCGTCGCGATGGCGGTCTACCTGCTCGTCGGCACCGGCGTGGGCGCCCTGCTCCGCAACCAGGTCGCGGCCGTGTGCGTGGTGGTCGGCTACCTGTACCTGGCCGAGCCCGTCCTGATGATGATCCCCGGCGTCAACGCGCTCTACCCGCTCCTGCCCGGCGGAGCCACCGCCGCGCTCACCGACTTCACCTACGTCGCCGACGCGATGTCCGCGCAGCTCGGCAGCGACGCCGTCGCACTCCTGCCGCCGGCGGCCGGCGCGCTGCTGCTGACCGGGTACGCGCTGGCCGCCGCCGCGATCGCCGTGGTCGTCCCGATGCGCCGCGACATCACCTGAGCGTCGCCGCGCGGTCGCGGTCCGGCGTATCAGGGGCTGGCGCCGGCCGAAGACGATTCGTACTCTGGTCATCCGACGCCCAGGGTCGACGGTGGGGGAGGGTCGACGCTGCATGGACCCGGTCCTCGCCGGTCTGCCGACCGACCGCGTCGTCGCCCTGCCCGGCGTGGACACCGACGCGGTCGCCATGATGATCGCCCGCGACCACGCGGAGCTGGCCGCCGTCGTGCACCGCCCCGCCTCGGCGTACGCCATGCCCGCGGACTTCGTGCACGCCGCGCTGGACCGGCTCGAACAGGTCGCCGTCGAGCTGCTGCCGGCCTGGCTGCCCGAGGCCGCGCACGACGTCCGCCCGGACACCTCCGGACTCGCCGCCGTGCGGGCCGCGGCCGCCGCGCGGTCCCGCCGGGACCGCTACCCCGGCTCGTTCCTGACCGACCTGGCCGTCTTCGCGGTGACCGGGCGACGGCCGAGTGCCACGACGCTCCCGTTGCGCGCCCGGGCCGCCGCGCTGGCGCGTCTCGTCGCCGACGCGTTCGGGCGGCGGAAGGTGGTGCTGGTCGTGGAGCCGGTCCACGGCGACGCCGCGGTGGTCGCGGCCGGGGGCGCGTGGCTGGTGCAGCACGGCGGTCCACCGGTCTGGCTGGCCGGAGCCGGCGCGGCCGGGCTGGACGGGCTCCCGGCGTTCCCCGTCGCGCCGCCGGCCGTACCCGCCGGATACGCGCCGGTGGCAGGCCGGCCGCATCCGGGCAGCGACGCCGAGAAGCGCCTGGAGGCGGCGCTGGCGGCGCAGAGCTGGTCGGCCGGGCGGAGATGGAACCAGAACTACCAGTCGCACCGCCTTTCCGCGCCGGTACGCCTGGACCTAGTGTGGCCGGACGAGCGGTGCGTGGTGGAGATCGACGGCCCGGAGCACTGCCGTCCGGTCCGCTTCGAGGCCGACCGGCAGCGTGACGTCCAGCTGCAACTGGACGGCTACGCCGTCCTGCGCTTCACCAACGCCCGAGTAATCCACGACGTCGGCACCGTGGTCACGCAGATCGGCACCTATCTGCGGGCACGTCGCCGAGACCTGGCGGAAGGACGGCACCATGGCCGGCGATGACCTGACCGCATCCGAGAGCGCGATCCTCGTCGTGCTCATGGCCGAGGCGCGGGAGGTGCTGAGCACCGAACTGCGGGACCGCTACGGCCTGGTCGTACGCAAGCCGCAGCGCGACAAGCTCACCCGCCTGCACTACGTCGCCAGCCGCAAGAGCGGGCCGACGTACGCCCTGCAACTGGACGACAAGGGCTGGGTACGGATGCAGAGCGACCTGGACTTCGCGCTGCGGGGCGCGAGCGCGCTCGGTGCCGCGCTCACCGCGTTGCAGGTGAGCCTGCGTGATCGTGTTCTGGCCCGCAGCGGCTGCGCGACGCTCGCCGAACTCTTCGCGCTCACCGACGTGCGCGCGCCCGCCGCTGAGCCGGCCGGGGCGCTGGAGGCGCGTGTGGTCGCCGCGTACCGGGCGCTCGCCGACGAGCCCGGCGCCTGGGTGAGCCTGCGGCGGCTGCGGCCGTTCTTCGCCGACGTGCCGCGCGACGACCTGGACGAGGCCCTGCGCCGGCTGAGCCGCTCCGAGGGCGTCACCATCGCGCCGGAGTCGAACCAGAAGACGCTCACCGGGGCCGACACCGGGGCCGCGCTTCGCCTCGGCGGCCAGGACAACCACCTGCTGGCGATCGGCGTGTAATGAACGAGGCGGAACGGAACGCGCTGGCCGCCCTGCGGTTCGACTGGGCGCCGGTGCCCGACGACGTGTGGCGCCCGCTGCCCTTCCACGTCGACGGCCTGCACGTACCCGTCGTCCGGGAAGTCCTCGCCGGGGTGGACGAGGCGGCGTCGAACCCGCACGGCAGCCCGCTCGGCCTGGTCGTCCAGGGTCAGCGCGGCTCCGGCAAGACCCACCTGCTGGGCGTCGTCCGCCAGCAGGTGCAGGAGCGCGGCGGCTACTTCTTCCTGGTCGGCCTGCTCGACGCCGGCGGCTTCTGGGACGGCGTGCTCGCCGCGATGCTCGACGGCCTGTCCCGGCCGGTGCCCGGCAGCAGCGAGACGCAGCTCAAACTGCTGCTGCGGCGGCTGTCCGCGATGGTGGGGGCGCCACGGACGGCACGCCGTGCCGTCATGGGCGACACCGAACTGACCAAGGTGGCGCTCGACGCCTTCCTGGACGGGCTCGGCGACTTCGACCGGCACGCGGCCCGCACCTGCCAGGAGACGGCGCGCGCGCTCGCGCTCAGCGCCTCCGAGGACATCTCCCACCGCGACGTCGCGGAGAACTACTTCCTCTCCGGAGAGGAGATGGTCGCCGGGGAACGCGCGGCCTGGGGCATGCGCCGGGTTCCGCGCCCGGCCCAGCAGATCGTGCAGGATCTGTCCTGGCTGCTCGCCCTCACCGGCCCGTCGGTCGTGGCGATCGACCAGATCGACACGCTCATCGCCCAGCTGGCGATCCAGAGCGACCCGGCGCTGGCCGGCGCCGCCGCGATGAGCCCCGAACAGGCGCTGATGCTGGCCCGGATGGCGGACGGCCTGATGGCGTTGCGGCAGACGACCCGGCGCACGCTCACCGTGCTCGCCTGCATCCCGAACTCGTGGACAGTCATCAAGTCCGCCGCGGCCGACACGGTGGCCGACCGGTTCCGCGAAGCCCCGCCGCTGCGCCGGATCGACGACGCCGACCTGGCCCGGGCGATCATCGAGAAGCGGTTCGCGCTCCGCTACCGGGAGGCGGGTTTCGTGCCGCCGTACCCGTCGTGGCCGGTGTCCCCGCGCGCCTTCGCCGAGGCCGGTGCCTTCACCCCGCGCCAACTGCTCATCGAGATCGACCGGCACATCCGCGAGTGCATCGCCGACGACCAGGTGCGGGAGATGACCACGCTCGGCGAGCCGCCCACGGCCGAACCCCGGGCGCCCCGCCCCGCACCGGTGACGGCCGCCGGCGAGGAGATGGACCGGTACGACGCCCGGTTCGCCGAGCTGCGGGAGGCCGCCGACGTCACCGGCCCGCTCCGGCGCGCGTCCGAGGACGAGGCGATGCCGCCGCTGCTCGCCGCCGGGCTCACCGCCTGGATCCTGGAGCGGGGCGACGCGGGCGAGGCGTTCAGCGTCGACCCGCCACCGAGCACCGACCCGCCGCTGCACGCCCGGCTGCGGCTCACGCTCGACGAGCGCACCGAGGACCAGGTGCACTGGTGCTTCCGGGCGATCGGCGACGACCACCACGGCAACGCCGCGCTGGCCCGGCTCCGCAAGGCGAGCGTGGCCGCCGCCCTCGACACCGGATCGGGCCGACGGAAGTTGTTCCTGCTGCGCAACCGCGCCTGGTCGGCGAGCGCGGCCACCCGCAAGGCGGTCGGCGCGTTCACCGAGGCGGGCGGTCAGACGCTCGGCCTCGACGACGAGGACGTGCGCATCCTCTCCGCGCTGCGGGTCATGCTGGCCGAGGCCACCATGGACCTTCAGGGCTGGCTGGCCGAGCGCCGGCCGACCCGGGAGCTGAAGTTCCTCCAGCACGCGCTGGCCGACGTGGACCGCTGGACCACCGACGCCGTACCGCCGCCGGAACCCGCCGAGCCGCCGCCGGCCGCCGCCGCTGCCACCGGCCCGGCCGATCCCTCGTTCGTCGTCGGGCACGGGTACGACGACGGGGAACCGGTGCCGCTGGCGCTGGAGGCGCTGCGCAAGCACACCACGATCTTCGCCGGCTCCGGCTCCGGCAAGACCGTCCTCATCCGCCGCATCGTCGAGGAGTGCGCGCTGGCGGGCGTCTCGGCCATCGTGCTCGACCCCAACAACGACCTCGCCCGCCTCGGCGAGGGATGGCCCGAGCCGCCCGCGCAGTGGCGACCGGGTGACGCGGACAAGGCCCGGGACTACCTCGCGCACACCGACGTCGTCGTCTGGACACCGCGCCGCAACTCGGGCCGTCCGCTGAGTTTCCAGCCGCTGCCCGACTTCACCGGCGTACGCGACGACCCGGACGAGTTCGCCGAGGCCGTCGAGGCGGCGGTCGCGTCCCTGGCACCACGCGCGATGGTGACCGGCCGGGCCACCCGGGCGCACCTGGGGCTGGCCGTGCTGCGCAAGGCCGTCGAGCACTACGGCCGGCGCGGCGGCTCCCGGTTGCAGGGCCTCGTCGACACGCTCGCCGACCTGCCGGACGGGATCATCGACCTGGACGACGCCGACAAGATCGGCCTCAGCCTGGCGCAGACCTTGACCGCCGCCATGGTGAACGACCCGCTGTTCGGCGGCGAGGGCACGCCGATGGACCCCGGTGTGCTCCTCACCCCCGCACCCGGCAAGCGGGCCCGCGTCTCCGTGGTGAGCCTGGTGGGCCTGCCGTCCGACGACGTACGGCAGAGCTTCGTCAACCAGCTCCAGATGGCGTTGTTCGCCTGGATCAAGAAGAACCCGGCCGGGGACCGCCCGCTGCTCGGGCTGCTCATCATGGACGAGGCGCAGACGTTCGCCCCGTCCGGCGCGATGACCGCGTGCACCCAGAGCACGCTGGCGCTCGCCGCCCAGGCCCGCAAGTACGGGCTGGGGCTGATCTTCGCCACCCAGGCGCCGAAGGGGCTGCACAACCGCATCCCCGGCAACGCGGCGACCCAGCTCTACGGCCTGATGAACAGCCCGATCCAGATCGAGGCGGCCCGCGAGATGGCCCGGGCCAAGGGCGGCGACGTGCCGGACATCTCCCGCCTCACGGTGGGCGAGTTCTACCTCGCCGCCGAGGGCGCGGCACCTCGCAAGATCCGCACCCCGCTGTCGCTCACCCACCATCCGCGCAGCCCGCTCACCGCCGAGGAGGTGCTGGACCGGGCGCGCGGCGGTCAGGGGCGCAGCACGTAGCGCCCGCGTACCCCGCCGTCGGCCATCGCCCGGTGCGCGTCCGCCGCCCGGTCCAGCGGCAGCACCGCGTGCACCCGGGCCGGCAGCTCACCGGCTGCGGTGCGGGCGAGCAGGCCGGCGAGGCGTACCCCGTCGGCGCGGGTCTCGATCACGCGGACGGTGACGCCGCGCTCGGCGGCCGGCTGCGCGTTGGGCCGCACGCCGACGAGCACGCCGCCGTCGCGGACCAGGGCGAGCGCCCGCTCCTGCCACGCGGCGGCGTCGGCGACCGCGTCCCAGCCCGGTTCGGCGGCGGTGGTGAAGCCGGCGCCGAGGTCACGGACGAACTTCTCGTCGCCGGCCCGCGCCAGGCCGGTCACCCGCCATCCCCGGGCCGGGGCGAGCGCGAGGACGTAGCCGCCGACCGCGCCGGCCGCCCCGGTCACCAGCAGCCGGCCACCGGCGGGCGGCTCGCCGAGCAGGTCGACGACCTGCGCCGCGGCCAGGCCGTTGAGCGGCACGGTCGCCGCCGCCACCAGATCCAGATCATCGGGTACGACGCCGAGGCCGGCCGCGGGCACGACGAGCTGCTCGGCGTACGTGCCGTAGTCGCGGTCGAACCCGGCCACCAGACCGGCGACCCGGGTTCCGGCGGTCAGGTCCACGCCCGGGCCGACGGCGTCGACGGTGCCGGCGAAGTCCCAGCCCAGACCGGTGTGGTGCGGCTGGTCGATCAGCCCCAGCGAGTGGAAGAAGCCGCCTGCCACCCCGAGGTCGACGGGGTTGACCGCGGCCGCGGCGACCGCCACCCGGACCTCGCCGGGCCCCGGCTCGCGCTCCGGGACGTCGACGATCTCGATCGCGCCGGGTCCGCCCGGGGTGCGGACGACGGCGGTGCGGAAGGTACGCGTACCCATGGTTGGTTCTCCCTTGTTCTTGAGGGATGACCTGCTCCACGATGGAGGGGTAACTTTCCTTCGGGAAGTACGCACTTCGGAGTGCGTTGGGTACCCCCGGGTAGGAGGCGCGGACGATGCCGACGCAGACGGCGGCGCAGAAGCGGGCGCAGGCTCGGGCCGAGTACGACGCGTTCCTCGCCGGCTGCCCGAGCCGGCAACTCCTGGACCGGATCTCCGACAAGTGGGTGGCGCTGATCCTGGCCGCGCTCGGCCGCGACGGCCCGGACCACAGCGCGGCGCCGCAGGTCATGCGCTACTCCGAGCTGTCCCGCCGGCTGGCCGGGGTCAGCCAGAAGATGCTCACGCAGACGTTGCGCTCACTGGAACGCGACGGCCTGGTCATCCGCACCGTGACGCCGAGCGTGCCGGTGACTGTCACCTACGAGCTGACCGACCTCGGCCTGTCGCTGCACCGGCTGACGTACGGCATCAAGGTGTGGGCCGAGGCGCACATGGACGAGGTGCACGCCAACCGCGAGCGGTACGACGCCGCCGCCGATCGCTGACCGGCCGCGCCGGGATTCTCCGAAACTTTCGGTCCTAGGCGCGGTTCTCGTCGCGCTTCGCCCTCACGGACATCTGTGGACTCCCGCGCTGATCAGCCGGTTGAGTCCATGTTCGCGCTGACATCGACATTGACCGATCGTGCCGTCGCGGATATCTTCCCAGGGAAGTTACCGGTACATCTTCGAAAAGTTTCAGGGCAGTGACGCGGGGTGGGCGCACCGCCGGCTCCCACCCGCGTCCAGCCGGGCATCGCCAGCGCATCATCGTCCGATATGCAGAGGAGTGTCATGAAACATCTACCGAGGCGCAGCCACCGCGTGGTGCTGGCCGCCGTCACCAGCGCGCTGGCACTGGCCGGTGCCGCGCTCGTGGTGCCCAGCCTGGCCCAGGCGGCGGCGAGCACGCTCGGCGCCGCCGCGGCACAGTCGGGCCGCTACTTCGGCACCGCCATCGCGGCGAACCGCCTGGGCGACTCCACGTACAGCACCATCGCGGCGCGTGAGTTCAACATGATCACGGCCGAGAACGAGATGAAGCCGGAAGCGCTGCAGCCCCAGCGGGGCCAGTTCAACTTCTCCTCCGGTGACCAGATCTACAACTGGGCGACGCAGCGCGGCCTCCAGGTCCGTGGGCACACGCTGGCGTGGCATGCGCAGCAGCCGGGCTGGATGCAGAGTCTGAGTGGTAGCAACCTGCGTCAGGCGATGATCGATCACATCAACGGGGTGATGGCCCACTATCGGGGCAAGCTCGTGGCGTGGGATGTGGTGAACGAGGCGTTCAACGAGGACGGCAGTCGTCGTCAGTCGAACCTTCAGGGCACCGGCAACGACTGGATCGAGGTGGCGTTCCGTACCGCGCGGGCGGCTGATCCGTCGACGAAGCTCTGCTACAACGACTACAACATCGAGAACTGGTCGTACGGCAAGACGCAGGGTGTCTACAACATGGTCCGGGACTTCAAGTCCCGGGGCGTGCCGATCGACTGCGTGGGCCTGCAGACCCACTTCACCGGCGGCAGTTCGCTGCCGGGCAACTTCCAGACCACGCTGTCCAGCTTCGCGGCGCTGGGTGTGGACGTGGCGCTGACCGAGGTCGACGTCACCAACTCGTCCACCAGCCAGTACGCCGGGCTGACCCAGGCGTGCATCAACGTGCCGCGCTGCATCGGCATCACCGTCTGGGGTGTCCGCGACAGCGACTCCTGGCGCTCCAACGAGAACCCGCTGCTGTTCGACGGCAGCGGCAACAAGAAGGCCGCGTACAACTCGGTCCTCAACGTCCTCAACTCCGCCACGCCCAACCCCACGCCGACCGGGACCGCGTCGCCGACCGCCGGACCGACCCCGACCGCCGGCCCGACCACGCCGCCGCCGTCCACCGGCGCGAGCCGGATCGTCGGCAACCAGTCCGGCCGGTGCATCGACGTGCCGAACTCCTCGCAGAGCAACGGCACCCGGGTGCAGCTCTACGACTGCCACGGCCAGACCAACCAGCGGTGGACCTACACCTCCAGCCGGCAACTGACCGTGTACGGCTCGATGTGCCTGGACGCCGCCGGCTCCGGCAACGGCTCGGCCGTCCAGATCTACAGCTGCAACGGGCAGACGAACCAGCAGTGGAACGTCAACTCCAACGGCACCATCACCGGAGTCCAGTCCGGCCGCTGCCTCGACGTCTGGGGCACCGGCAACGGCCAGCAGGTGCAGATCTACGCCTGCAACGGCCAGGCCAACCAGCGGTTCCAGCTCGTCGCGACGAGCTGACCTCCTCGTACGGAAAACGGCTCACCGTCGTGGTCTCGGCCACGGCGGTGAGCCCTTTACGTTGTGCCCGGTGTCAGCCGATCAGCAGCTCGGTGCGGTAGTCGGCGGCCAGCGCCGCGGCCCGGTTCCGGCGCTCGGCCTGCTCCTCCTCGGTGAGCGCCGGCGGCGGCGAGGCGGGACCGTCCACCCGGTCGCCGACGCGCAGGAAGTACTCGTCCTGCCCGGGCAGCATGATCATCACGGGCTCCTGGCCGGATCGAGTCATCGTCTCCTCCGCGTCATCGGTGACGCGGACGGGTCGGTGTTGCGTACTCCTGGCGTCGGTAGCTCCGTTTCCCGGGTCCAGCCGAGAAAACGTCGGTGCAGACACCGGCCGGTGTCCAGGGCATGTCCTCGGTGGCCTGAACGAGGTAGGAGCCGAGGTAGAGGGCCAGCGACACCGGTGCGTCGGCATACTCCGCGCGCAGTTCCCGCTTGCGGGTGGGGCAGGGCCAGGGCAGGTCGCAGCCGCCGCAGCTCCAGACCGGCATGACCGGGCCGTGGGTGGTCACCGCACACCCTCCAGAAACCGGGCGGTGATCGTCCGTGCCTGCCGGCTGGTCGCCCATTCCACCTGCCAGCAGGGGTACGGAGTCAGCCGCGACCACCAGGCGCGGCAGCCGGTGCACATGCCGTCGAAGCCTCGGACGTGCACGGCCAGGATCGCCTGCTCCTGGTCGTCCTTCACTGCGTGTCCTCTCCCGGCCAGTGGCCACGATTGATGGGGATTCGGTGCCGAGCGCGACAGGGCAGGTCGGCGCCGCAGCGGCAGATTCGTCGCCACTTCCGCCAGCACCAGACAGGGCGGTGCCTCCGGGCAAGAGTCAGGGCCGTCGCGACCAGGTAGTCCTCGTACGAGACGTGCCGCCTGCTCGGCGTTGTCCGGGCCGCCCTTCGGCTCATCGCTGCTCTGCCGGGTCCTGCGCCGACTCACGGGTGCCCTGGGGTCGTCGTAGCTGTGCTGCCAGGTCGAGTAATCGCTGTTGGGCTGCCGCGCGCTCGGCGTCCTGGTACCGCTGTCCTGTTCCGGGCGGTGGTGGCGGCTCGTGTTGCCGGAGCAGCCATCGCACCAACAGGTACAGGCGGCCTCGGAGGCGATCGGCATCGAAGTCCATGCTGGAGACGGTCCTGCCGAGCGGGGTGCGGCGACCATGTCGGCTGGCCATGTCACGGTGACATGAGCGGGCTCGACCTGCCCTTACACCGACCGTAGGCTCCTGGCTGAGCACCATGAGTAGTCGCTTGACAACGCTGGGAGCCGTTGTGCTGCTGGGAAATCTCCGGATACCCGACGAAGTCTGGTCGCGCGAGGACATGCACGAGGCGCTGGCGGCCCGAGACATTGGTGCCGTGTTTCGGCTGCTTGCCCGGCACACCGGCGCGAGCCAAACTCGCATCGGAGCGGCTGTCGGCCTGGAACAGGGCTACATCAGCCGAGTCATCGCCGGCCGGCGGGTGACCTCGATCGACGTGCTGGAGCGGATCGCCGACGGCTGCGGCATGCCCGACGAAGCCCGGATGACGCTGGGCTTGGCACCTCGCCAGCGTGCATGTCGTCCGGCCATGGCGGATTACCCGCGCAGTCGGCACAGTGACCTGCCGGCCAGCAGGTCTTGGCGCGAGGACGTCCGGGCCGCCGCGCAACTATGGGAAGGCGATGTGAACCGTCGAGACATGCTTCGCCAGACAGTGTTCAGCTCCACGGCATACACCCTGCCCGCCCTACGCTGGTTCACCGCCACCACGGCGCAGCCCGTCGAGCAGGAGGGGCGCCGGACGGTCGGTCAACCCGACATCGACACCATCCGCCAGATGACCGCCACCTATCGGCGACTCGACAACCAATACGGCGGCGGGCACGCGCGCGACAACGTCACCCGCTTCCTGCACCACGAGGTCACGCCCCTGATGGTCGAGGGCCGGTACGACCCGGCGACCGGCCGTAGACTGCTCACCGCCGTTGCCGAACTGACTCAACTCGCCGGGTGGCAGGCGTACGACATGGCCGAACACGGCCTCGCCCAGCGCTACCTCACTCAGGCCCTCGACCTGGCCAGAACGGCCGACGACCCCGGCTTGGGTGCCGAGATTCTCGCCGCGATGAGCCACCAAGCCACCTACCTCGGGCACGCCGCCGCGGGCGTCGACCTTGCCCGCGCCGCCCGGCAGACAGCACAGCGCGCCGGTCTCACCGTCCTGACTGCCGAAGCGCTGGTCATGGAAGCCCACGCCCACGCTGTCGCTCTCCACGAACGCGATTGCGCCGCCGCGCTTCACCAAGCAGAGCAAGCCCTCGACCGCGCCGACCGCAGCAGAGATCCGCAATGGCTCGGCTACTTCGACGAGGCGTACCTGTCAGCCAAGTTCGGCCACTGCTTCCACGCGCTCGGTCAACACCGTCGAGCTGAACGCTTCGCCGCTCGCTCACTGAAGATGGACGAACGCTACATACGCGGCAAAGCCTTCAACCTTGCCCTGCTGGCCAGTGTCCACGCTCGCCACGGCGAGGCGGAACGTGCCAGCGCCATCGGCACGGAAGCCCTCACCCTGACCACGCAGCTACGGTCGGCCCGGGCCGTCCGCTACGTGCGCGACCTGCAAACCGGCCTGATGTCCCACCGCAGTCGGCCAGCAGTACGGCAATTCATCACCCGAGTTGACGCGGCGCTCGGCCAGCGCCGCTGACTACAGCTCACCCCGAGCCTTGCGCGCCACCAACTCCAGCACCGCAATGACTGTGCCGGCACCAACGATCTCACCCTCGGAGACGAGTCGCCGCGCCTCCTCCAGTGGAATCCAGGCCACCCGCTCGGTCTCGTTGACGTCAACCGGGGCGCCGATGTGCTCCGCCTCCCGGGCAAGAAACAGCAAGTTCTCCGCGTCCGCGGTTGCCACCCACGGCTGAAACGACAGCAACGGCTCTACTGCCTCGGGACGCCACCCGGTCTCCTCCTCGACCTCCCGGACCGCGCACTTCGCCGGATCCTCACCGTCATCGACGTAGCCACCCGGCAGCTCCCACACCCACCGGTCGAACACGAACCGGTGCCGCCGCATCAGAAGCAGGCGCTCCTGGCCGTCGAGGACGGCAACCATGGCCGACCGGGGTGCACGGATCACGTACTGCTCGAAGCGGACCCCGTCCGGAAGCTCCACGTCCGCGATGCTCAGCCTGGAGCGTCGGCTCCCGTCGACAACCCGCTCACCATGAATCGTCCACCGTGTCGACCTGCCGGCCACTTCGTCCGTCACTCGGCCAGTATCCGACCAGCGGTACCGAGCCGCTGTCGAGCGGCGCCGTAGCGATCTGGCTCGCGGCGGTAAAGGGGACTCGAACCCTGAACGTATGGATTAGAAGTGCCCAGGTCATCACAGATTCGGCGGGATCGTCACGTTTGCTTACGGTCCGGGCAGCGGGGGCGCCGTCCCGTCGCGTCCGCGCTGGTCCAGCACCCGGTAACGCAGCGCCCGTTGACCGCAAGCAGCCAGCCCGGGCTAATGCTCGCGGTTTGCCGATGGGTCCGTCCTGGGTTGCGGGCGTCCGAGCACCCGTGGAGCACCCGCAGCCCTCGACCTCGCCTAGCGGTCGATCAAGCGGGAGCGGCATGACTGAGCCATTTTCATCCTGCGCAGCGGTTGGCTTCGACGTGGTGCAGGACGAGGATGGCCTGCACGATCGTCGTCGCTCGCTGCGGGCAGCAGCGCAGCTTGGTCAGGATTTTCCAGGTCTTGAGGGTGGCGATCGCGCGTTCACCGCGGGCGCGGACCTTCGCGTGGGCGCGGTTTACGGCCTTCTGCCGGCGTGACAGCTTCGGGCGGAAGCGGCGCCGCTTGAACGGGGTGCGCACGCTGCCGCCGGCGCCCTGGTAGCCCTTATCGGCGAAGATCATCACGTCTGCCCTGGTAAGCGCGTCGATGATGCCGTGGGTTCGGGCTGCGCTCAGGTCATGGACCGAGCCGGGCAGCGCCGGGGAAGCCCAGACAAGTCGGCCGGCGGCATCGGCGATGACTTGCACGTTCACGCCGTGGTGCTTGTGTTTCCCGGAGTAGTACGGCCGCTGGTCGGCGACCCGGTCGATCGGAATCAGGGTGCCGTCCAGGATCGCGTACGCCAGCCGCCGGATCCGTTGCATGGCGGTGGCGAGGTCATCGGCTGTAGAGCTGAGCAGGGCTATTGCTTCCTGGACGTAGCGCCAGGCGGTGGCGACGCCGATCTCGAAGCCGGCCGCGAGTCGGGTGTAGGTGTCGCCGTTACGCAGGTGGGCGAGAGCCAGCAGCGCCTGCCGGCCGGGATCGAGGCGCCGCCACCGGGATCGGCGCTGCTGACGGTGGCCGCGGATGCGTTCGGCGAGGTGGTTCAGGGTGCGGCTGGACAACGGAATCGTGGCGGGGTAGGACAGCATGGCGAGGCTCCCGGTCGGGGCTTCGAGTCTTGGTCGACAGCTGTCCTACCTGGAGCCTCGCACCCATCGATCACCGGGCCTGCCACACAGGCCCTGACCTGCAAGATCAGCTTGAAAACGGCTCACTGTAGTCACGCCGCTCCCTGTGCCTCACATCCCGACTTCGACGCCCAAGTCGCGGCCAGGGCTGGTCCGCTGTGCTCGAGTGATCGCCTACTGATTCTCGATGACAAACCGGACGCCTGCCGCATCCGATACGGCTGCGAGCACCACCCTGCCGCTGACCCCCCGGATAGGCTGACTAATTTCTGTCTGGTTCGCTAGATCCCAGACCTGCACGGTCCCGCTTTCGTCAGCCGTCGCCACGATCATGTGACCGTCAGGTGTCGGGCCAGCGGCGATCGCCGTGACTCCTCCTACCTGCGGGGTTTTGAATTCCGCGAGCATATGCCCGCTCTCAAGGTCTCCTGCGACGACTCGGCCCGTCGAATGACCGACGATTACCAACACTCGCTCATCTGAAGTCAATGCCAGCGCTACCGCGCTCACGTCATCGTCTACCTGCAGCGGGCTCGGACGAGTTTCGCCTCCGTGCGTGGTCCAGCTGATGATGGTCTTGCTGTCGCTGATCGCACAAAGGACAGCGTGTCCGTCCGGAGGAACAACGGCGGCAACCGCAGCGATTGACCAGGTATTTGCTGCCGGCATCGCGGCTATCTCGCCCCCCTCAGCCCAGTTCCAGTACTCCAGCACGCCATCAGTGCTGCTTGCAAGCAGCACGGGCCGACCACCAACGACCGCAGCCAGAGCTAAAGACTCGACGGGGTGATTTATCGGTTCGGTAACTGGTTCGGAGTCGGGCTTTGTGCCGTCGTGTCGCACGCTCCATAGCCGGACGCTGAGGTGCGCGCCTGCGCGGGCAACGGATAGCCCATGGCCACTTCGGTTAACTGCCACGAAAGCATCACCGGGGATGGCGAATGGCGGGGTGGCCGTTCGAGTTAGCTGTAAACTCTCGTTTACAAGCCAGGCGGAAAGCATGTTCGACTCTCGATCGCGCAGCAAGCCGTCCAACTGAATCTGGTCACCGTCGTTGAGGTAAGCCCTTCGCAGTCCTCGCCAACGTTGCGTCTCGGCGAGCGCAGCCATCTGAGCGTGAACGGCTGCCATACTCTTGCCGCTGCCAGTGGCGTGGAAGACCCGTACGAGTCCAGACGAAAACGCCGATAGGTTAGCGTCCTCTTCGGAGCTGTGCGCCATAACGAAGACCCTCCGTCGCAACGAATCCGAAGCAACGTGGTAGGGCTGTTCCGGGACTGGACGGACTGGCAGTACGGTCGTCTGTCGTTCCGGACGGTTGTCGAAGTGCGCGTCAACGATCAAGACAAGCTGCTTCGCAGGACTCAGTGCCAGTAGGTATCGGATGTCCCGGACACTGATCGCATTTATTGTGAAGCCGTCGGCGGTGGTGATGGTGTCAGCTGCGGACAAGTAAACCTCGGACGTCCGAGCATCCCGTATTCCGTGGCCGGTGTAGTAAATGATCAGCGTTTCTCGCGCCTGGGACGCCGCCTCGACGAACGATGACCAGAGGCGCTCCCGCGTCGGGTTCAACAGGAGCTCATTGGTGTCCGGCGATGGCCCGTCGGCGGGGGACTCTCGGAAGATCCCGGCGAGTTGCCTGGCTGGCTTCAGGTCACGATGGACGACTGGCTCCGCGCCGGCCGTTAGGTAAGTGTCGACGCCAACGAAGAGCGCTCGCCACTCGTCGCCATGGCTCGCCGGAACGGATTCGCTCACGACGCCGCCGGCCGATGAGGGTGCCGTCGGCTCGCTGGCGGTGGGAGGTGTGCTCACTCCTCCACCCGTCGGCCCGACAGGACCGGGCGAGTCGGGCCGAGCGCCAGCCGCGGGAGGCTCGAAGCCGTCCTCGTCATCACTGTCAGTGATCGTCGGTGGGAAGAGGTCCGGTACCTGGTCCGCCATGGCGGCCTGCCACAGCGCGTCGAAGTGGTCGCACAACTCGTCCGGGTCGGCCTTGCGGTCAATCTTGGCGAGGAACTCGACGATCCCGAGGAGCCGCGGCAGGCTGGGGATCCGGGCGACCGAGAAGACGTTCTTGATGATGTTCGGGCCGCAGTCGCACGCACGTGCCATGTCGCGGACCGAGGGCCACCCGGCCCGGGCATGGAGGATGTGCAGCTCATCGTTGAGCCGCTTCAATCTTCCGGTCACGCCAGGAGCGCGACTCAACGCCGCCATGCCACCCCTGAAGGTCAAGGCCCGCCCGCCGGGTGGCAGGCGCGATCAAGCGTAGTGACCTTCGATGCGGCGGTCGAATTGAACGCTCCTTCAGGCTCGCCGTGTACTGGAACGTACCGGGACGTGCCGCGACGCACGTCATCGGTGGCTGGGCGTGCCGTTCTGGCCCGGCCCGGCCCGTCCTGCCGCCGCCTGTAACGCAGCGTGTCTGTGGGCCTGGCCCGGCACCGAGAATTCTCGTCAGGTCCGGAAGGGTAGACGGAGGAGTTGCGGATGATCAACGAGCTTTCCAGCGCCGCGCTGGACGGCATTGTCGAGAACCTGCCGACGGCACTGATCATGGCTGGCCTTGCGGCAGCGGCCACCATGTTCGCTCGCCGCCGGCGTAGCCGGAGTCGAATTCGTAGCCGCAACGCGGAACGCGGCGGCGACGACGCTGCGTGAGCCCGGCGAGCGCTCAAGGTCGGTGCCCGACGGCCTTGAGCGCTCTGCTGGGCAGCGGTGCTGCCCAGCAGACGGAAATGCTTGGGCATCCGCTACTAGTAGCGTGTCGCTGCTAAGTTCTGGTGTGTCTTGTTGGGAGGTTGGTGTCGGCAGATCTTCCCCTTCCCCTCTGCCGGTCAGGACTCCCATGTCGTCGCAGAAGAAGCGGCCGGTCACATTGACTTCGGCTGATCATGAAGCACTGTTGAAGGTGACCACTACGGGTGTGCACCCGGCCTCGATGATCAGGCGGGCGCAGGTGCTGCTCGCGTTGGACACCTCGGCTGGCGAGGTGGACCCGGGTGAGGTGATCGCGGCTCGGCTGGGTGTCTCGGGCGAGACGCTGCGGCTGGTCGCGAAGCGGTTCGCCGAGACCGGCGGCGATATCTGGGCCACGGTGGGCCGCACGAAGCGTGCCGCGCCGCCGGTGCCGTCCCTGGTGACCGGGGAGGTCGAGGCGAGGCTGATCGCGCTGGCCTGTACCGCCCCGCCGACCGGGCATGCCCGGTGGAGCCTGCGGCTGCTGGAAAAGAAGGTCGCGCTCATCGACGACATCCCCGACCTGGACCACTCCACCATCGGCCGGATTCTAAAAAAACGAAACTTCGCCCTCATCTGAAGAAGTGCTGGAACATCCCGCCCAAGCAGAACGCGGCGTTCGTGGCGGCGATGGAGGACGTGCTTGCGGTCTACGCACGCCCGGCCGACCCGGACCGGCCGGTGGTGTGCATGGACGAGAAGCCCTACCAACTGCTGGCCGATGCCCGGGAGGCGGTCCCCGCCGTGCCCGGCCATGACCGCAAGGAGGACTCCGAGTACGTCCGCCACGGGACCTGTTCGATCTTTTGCTGGGTCCAGCCCCTCGCCGGCTGGCGCCATGTGGACGCCCAGCCCCACCGCACCCGGATCGACTGGGCCCGCCAAGTCCGCCGGCTCCTGACCGTCGACTTCCCCGACGCCGAGACCATCGTGCTGGTCATGGACAACCTCAACACCCACAACATCGCCTCGCTATATGAGGCCTTCGAGCCCGAGGAAGCCTTCGCGCTGGCCCAGCGACTGGAGATCCATCACACCCCCAAACACGGCTCCTGGCTCAACGTCGCCGAGATCGAACTCTCGGCACTTTCTCGCCAGTGCCTGGACCGCCGCATCGAGAACATCGACGTCCTCAACACCGAACTCGCCGCCTGGCAGGCCGACGTCAACGCCAACCAACGTCAAGTCCAGTGGCACTTCACCACCGACGACGCCCGCATCAAGCTCCGCCACCTGTATCCCAAGTATTAGCAGCGACGCTCTACTAGGCACTACCGCGACTTCGATCGCGGTGAGCTTTTGCGGTGGAGCACGCAGAAGGCACCCAGCCCTCAGCTCAGCGGCGGTGAGTCCAGGCGGTGCCGCGTCGAGGCGTGAGGGTCGCGAACGTAGACCACGGCGGGTTTACCGTCAGCGGGTAGTCGGCGGTCCACCTCGAAGAGAGCGGTGGCTGCGACGAGGTCGGTGAGTTTGGAGAACCCGTAGGTGCGGGAGTCGAAGTCGGGACGGCGTTTGGTGAGGATGTGCCCAACGCTTGCCAGGTGTGCCCAGCCGTCGTCGCCGGAGGCGGCTTCGATCGTGTCCCGGAGCAGCCTCACGAGGGTCGGGTCGTTGCTGGGGTCGACGATGGGCGTACGCGGCTTGACGGCAACCGCTTGATGCGATGCCGGAGGGTCGAGCTTGAGGTTCTCGGTATAGATGAACTTGTCGCAGGCGGCGACGAACGATTGGGGCGTCTTACGCTCGCCGAAGCCGTAGACGGTCAGCCCGAATTCACGGATCCGTGAGGCTAGGCGCGTGAAGTCGCTGTCGCTGGAGATGATGCAGAATCCGTCGAAGCGCCCGGTGTAGAGCAGGTCCATCGCGTCGATGATGAGGGCGGCATCGGTGGCGTTCTTGCCCGTGGTGTAGGCGAACTGCTGGATCGGTTGGATGGACTGCGCGAGAAGGTGTTCCTTCCAGCCACGAAGGCTGGTGCCGGTCCAGTCCCCGTAGGCGCGTTTGGCATGGGCTGTTCCGTACTTCGCGATCTCGGCCAGGAGCGAGGCGACGACTGCGGGCTGGGCGTTGTCGGCATCGATGAGAACCGCCAAGCGAGTGGTCCTCTGTTCGTTATTGTCCATGTTTCACCTGCTGGTTGAGGGTGAGGTCGCGGCAGATGCAGCCGGTGACTGCGTGGCGCGGATCGGCAAAAGGAAGGTTGCGGTGGTCAGTGCCGGGGCGCCGAAGCGGAAGTACGCGAAGAGGACCGCGTGCAGCCAGGCGCCCGGTCCGGTCAGGCGCAGCGGCTCGGTGTCGGCGAAGAGGAGCACCACCCCGTGCGGGTCGAGGTGGTATTCCATGACGGCGGTGTGGTCGAACGACAGCCACCGTCCGAAGGAGTAGCACCAGGTTCGCGTGGGGGTGAGCACGACCCGGGTGAGTTCGTGGTCGCGCCACTGTGGGCTGGCCATGCGTGCGGCCCGGGAGCGGGCGTTGCTGTTCCCGACGGCGTTGGCGAGCAGGGCGCCGGTGACGAAGGCCGGTGACCCGAACGCCACCGCAGAGGTCTGCTGGTAGGCCACCGTCGTGCCGTAGTGCCGCGCGTAGTGCAGCCGGGCGTCCAGGTGGACCGGCTCCTCGGTGAGGAACCCCGGGGCGGGCACGGCGCCCGGCTGCCCGCCCTGGGCGAGGAATTCGAGGGTACGACGCGCTGCGTCACGACCGTCCGCCCACGAGGTGTCGACGGCAGGGGGTCGTAGCAGCCGGCCGATGCCGTAGCCGGCGGTGTAGGTGGCCAGTGCCCAGGGGGCGGCGACGCCGACGACGGTCACGCTGAACCAGCGCCGGTGGCCGAAGCCGCGCCGGTGGCGTCCCTCCGCGACCCCCACGCACAGCCCGGTGATCGCCGTCGCCGCGACGTAGGCGCCAGCGATCAGTACCAGCAGGCCCAGGAGAGCGCTGACCTCCGAGCACGGCTCCGGAATATCGGCGTCCGAATCCCCGATCGATGATCCGTGGGCCCGCAGGCACCGCTCCGTGGACCGGTACGACCGGTCGACGCCCCACACCAACGCCGGTGTGACGACCGCGGTGGCGACGGCGGTGAAGGTCCAGTGCCGGCTCTTCGGCGGTGGGGGCACGAAGGACATGACCTTTCGTCGCTCCCTCAGTCACCGCATCAGTACGCTCCGACGCGCGATGCTACCGCTCGGCCGATATGCTGTGGGGCCCGCATGCGAGTCGTCGACCCCTGGGATCAGCCGAGTCCGGCCCGGTCGAGCCGGTCGAGCAGGCTCGGTTTGCGCGCGTGCCGCTCGCGCAACAGCCGCATCCGCTGCCGGAACGTCCCGGTATCGCCGTCGCGATCAGCGAGGGCCTTCAGGTCGGCGAGCAGGGCCACGGCCGCGTCGTACTCCCTGGGCCTTTTCGTTTCGATCATCGCGCTGGCCCGCTGCCGGCGTTCGCGCTCGGCCGCCGCACGCTCGCGGGCCGAAGTAGGGCCCCATCCACTCCCGCGGGTCGCCCTTGAGGTCGCCCCACTGGTAGTCGTTGACGAAGCTCGACGACGTGATCCGCGCCCGCGTCGACAACGCTCGCAACTCACGCTGCTGCGGCGGGGTCAACGGACGGTCGACCGCCACGAACTCGTAGTACTGGTACTCACTCACCGCCGACATCCTCCGCCGGGGATGCGTCTACGTCATCAAGCTTGTAGGCAGCTACTGGTGAACTTGAGCAGCACCCCACAAAGGCGGCGGCCCTGCAATGGGCCGCTGACATGCATAGGAGTGGGCCGCCAGGGACTCGAACCCTGAACCTATGGATTAAAAGTACGCAGGACGGGCCACGCCGTCCCAATCGTACTCTTCCTGAGTATCACACCGACCTGCTAGAACGCAACCAGGACGCACGACGAGCACCAGCCACTATGGATCCCGGGTGCTCCCCGGGTGCTCGTCTGTCCGACATGACCCCTGTCCAGCGCACGGCCGAACGTCCGAGACAACCCCCGCGAATCCAGTTCGGGACTTGCGGTCACGGTCGCGGTGCCCGACTGGCGCCGACCGCTGCCTTCTTCGGCTCACCTCAGGAGTCAGACGGCTCACGGTGCTCGGGCCGGCTGCGCGGTGACCGCCGCACCCGGCCGGACTCCCGTACCCATCTGTCCAGGTCTGTTGCGTGCTGAGCGTCGTCGGAGCTAACAGACGAGTTTCCTCGGGCAGGGCCACGCGATCGTGGCGCTCTGGAATAGACGAGTTGGTCAAGGAGGTGATCATGGGCGGTGACGGATCTGTTGGTGTATACCGCCGGTGCGGTTGCACGGACTTGGTGACGGGACGGCGTTTGGGCCCGCGGTGCCCCCGATTGATGGATCCCGCACACGGTAGCTGGTACTTCAGCGTCCAGCTTCCCCGCGACACGCCAGGCCCCGCCCGGTTCCGCAAGGGCGGCTTCCGCACCGCCCAACAAGCGACGACCGCCCGCGACAACGCACTGGCGACCGCGGCCGCCGGTACCAACCCACGCCGGATCACCGTCGAGCAGTGGCTACGCCGCTGGCTGCAGAGCCTGCCCGGCCGGGTCCGCCGATCAACCGCCGTCACCTACGGCCACCACGTTGACTACTACCTGATCCCGTACCTCGGCCACCACACCATGACCGGACTGCAACCCGCCCACATCGAAACCATGTTCACGACCATCGCCGCACTGCCAACCCGGTCCGGCACACCCATCTCCGCCGCGACGATGCACCGGATCCGGGCCACCCTCCGCCGCGCCCTGAACATGGCGATCCGCGAGCAACTCCTGCTGGTCAACCCCGCCCGGCTGATCCTGCTACCCCGCCCCCAGCGACACCGCCCACAACCCTGGTCCGCAGCCCGGGTGGCCGCCTGGCGACACGACGGCCAACGCCCCACCGTGTCGGTCTGGACACCAGAACAGCTCGCCCGGTTCCTCACCTTCACCACCGACGATCCGCTGTACCCGCTCTGGTGGCTCGCCGCGCTACGCGGCCTACGCCGAGGCGAACTCTGCGCACTGCGCTGGACCGACCTCGACCTAACCGAAGCCACACTCACGGTCAACCACCACATCGCCCACGCCCACGGCCGGCCCTACCTCGACGCGCCAAAAACCGCCGCCGGACAACGCACCATCGCCCTCGACCGCACCACCATCGCCGTCCTGCGCCACCACCAACATCATCAGCGACAGCTTTTCGCTGACGCCCGCAAACCGTGGCAGCCGGACGGGCCCGTATTCACCCGGCCCGACACCCGACCGATCCGCCCCGACTGGCTCACCCACTACTTCGCCGCACTCGTCACCACATCCGGACTTCCACCAGTGCGACTCCATGACCTACGCCACGGCGCCGCCACCCTCGCCCTCACCGCACACGCCGACCTGAAAACCGTCCAAGACATGCTCGGCCACACCAGCTACGCCTTCACCGCCGACACCTACACCACCGTCCTACCCGAACGAGCCAGGCAAGCCGCCGAAACCACCGCCCAACTCATCCTCAACGCCCAACACAAACTCCCCGGAACCAAGCCCGGACAGGCATAGGTGTCTCCGGGCATCTCAGTCGATCTCGACCAACACTTCGTTGCGAAGATATGCTTCCTGCGATAGGTTCCGTGTATGAAGACCCCGCTGCAGGAGCCCACGTTCCTGATCCTGACCGCTCTGGCGGAAGGACCTATGCATGGCTATGGGCTGATCCTCGAGGTGACGGAGTTGTCGCAGGGTCGACTGTCCCTCCGGCCTGGCACGCTGTACGGCTCCCTCGACCGGCTGGCCGACGACGGACTGGTGACAGTGGACCGGAACGAGATCGTCGACGGTCGCGCCCGGAAGTACTACCGCCTCACCGACGAGGGGACCAGGTTGCTGCGTACCGAGACGGATCGTATGCGCCGGGCGGTCGAGGCGGCGACCAGCCGTCTCGCTGGTCGTGGGGCGACGAAGCCCTTGATTGCGTCCCGCAGTGCGCGTTTCGCCGGTGGTATCGCATGACGTCCGTGCTGCGTCAGCGCTACACCAAACTCCTGCGCTGGTACCCCGCCGCCGACCGGACCGACCGGGGCGTCGAGATCGTCGATACGTATATGGACCTCGCCCCCGCCGGGCAGCGCTGGCCGCACCTCGCGGACGTCGCCGACCTGGCGGCCGGCGGGCTGCGCCAACGCCTGCGGGCCCGCAACGCCGTCGGACTCGCCGATGCCCTGCCGCTCGCCGGCACTATCGCCTTGGTCGCGGGAACCGTGCTTGCCACGATGGGCCTGATCCTCACGGAAGTGTTTCCGGATCCCGGTCAGTACGACGTCGGGGCCCCCACGCTGGGGCCGTTCCACACCCTTGGTTCGCTGGCGTGGATTACCTGGTTGCTTGTGCTGCCGGCAGGTGCCGCCGGATACGGACGATGGGCGGTCGCGATCGCGACCGCCGTGACGATCGGGGTGGCTGTGGCCGTAGCGGTCGTCCCCTCGACGGAGTTGACCTCGCTCCACCAGCCGAACTTGTTCGTGCTCGTGCCTCAACTCGCGCTCGGCCTGGTGGCACTGGCGGTGCCCCGCCGTCACAGCTACCGAGTCACCGCGGTCATCACCGCTTTCGTCCTCGCGAGCGGGGTGGCGACGGTGCTGATCGGGCCGTCCTATGACGTGCGGTACGAGGCAATTCTCGGCGCGTTGCTGTTCCTGGCACTCATCGTCACTGGTGCGGTCCTCACGGCCCGGCGAGACCGGCGCGCCTGGTGGCCAGCGATCCTGCTACTCGGGCCGGTGCTGCTGCTCGGTCCGAGGTTCGGCCTGGCCGCTGTGCAGGCACTGCCCGCGTGGGACAGCCGGCGAGGAGCCGTTGCCTGGGCCGCGATGTCCCTGTTGGTAGCGGTGGCTTCGCTGCTGATCGCGGTGAGTTGGCAGACGAGACGCGGTCGACACCGGGACGGCCTGGCATGAACAACAGATTTGGGAGCATGTCGAACATGCCACACCGAGTCAGGTCTCCAGTGGATACCGCAGTGCGTTCTGACCGGGAAGATCCGGTTGCTCCGCACCAGGCGGACGCCTCAAGTGAGGGCTGACGAGGACTGAGGCCCGGCGCGGCTCCCGTTCACCTCTGATGGCAGACCCGGTGGATCAAATACCCGCGCATTATATAGGCCCGGCACGAAGTGATCGAGATCACATCGTAACGCGGCCATAACCGCCCGAAAGGCACTACCGGTTCTCGCGAAAGCGACATTCAACCACTATCGGTCGAGGCGACGGGGTAGCGCGGGAAGTTCACGATCGTTAATCTGGTGGCGGTCCAAAGAGGCCATCCAAGGATTTCGCCTATCGATTTGATGGCGTACATGACCGGGGGATTCTGCAGGCCCACTGGTCGCGTGCTGCCCAAAATTCGGTAGGCCCGCCACGGGAGGAAAAGTAGCATGAGAACAGTTCGATCCCTATTGGTTGTGGCTGCGACAGCTGCATTCGCGACAGTCGGGCTGGCTTCGCCGGCGATGGCGGTGGACCGGAATTGTTATGACGGCTATTTTTGCGTCTACAAGGACCTGAACTTCAGTACGAGCAACTCCATGTACCGGTTCAACGTCAGCGACAACAACTGGGATGTCGGCCAGTCTGCGATTTTCAAGGCCGACAGCTCGTGGAGGAATTTCTACTCGCGTACCGCGCACGTGTGTGACTACGGCGTCCTCAGCAACACCACGATGGCTGTTCTGGGCGATGGTTGGGAGCTGAGCTACAGCCAAAGCTGGAACGATCGCGGCGAGGGGCACGCCTGGAGCAAGTGCTGACCTGCGTCCACTAAGGCATCTTGCGCCTGGTTGACGGACCGAGTTCGTGCGGGGTCGATCGGCACCGGCAACGCCGGGGCCGATCGCCTCCTTTCCAGAATCGACGTCTGTGTGCGCGAAGATTGACGCTTACAGCGCTCGAAGCGACCCGTGGTGTCTCGCTTCGTGAGGTGCAATCCACGCAAACGAGACACTTTGCTGTTGGACAAGGTGGGGAGAACGGGGTAATCGCGATGGGACGACGTCGAGCACTGTGTGTGACGGTGATATTGGTGGTGGGGCTCAGCGGATGTGGCGATGATCCTGCCTCCCCGGATGCTGAAGCGGCGGCTACCCGGGCACAAATGGCTTGGGATTCTGCTCAACAGCAGTACAAAGAGGTCGAAGAAATTGAGCGCAGGCTTGTTCGGCGGTGCTTAGCCGAGCAGGGTTTCCAGATCTTCCCTGAGGATGCCCCACCGGGGGATGAGCCAACCGAACGTCAGCGACCGGTTTCGCCTGATCTCACCGATGCCGCCCGTGTCGGGTACGGCCTCGATCCTCGTCGGCTACCCAAGGTGGAAGGTGCAGCCGACAACTCAGCGTACGCAAAGACACCTGACTCGTACAAGAGCAAGCTCACCACCGCCAAATATGGGCCGGAGAGCGAGAAGGTGTCGTTCAATGCCCCCGATGGTGCCAAAGTCGCGATTCCCCGGGCCGGTTGCCTCGGTGAGGTCCGATCCGGCTTGTTCGGCGACCTGAACGAGTATATCCGGCTGTCGTTTACAGCGTCCAATCTCGTACGGCAGGGCACGTCACGCGAGATTGAAGGCGATGCGCAGGTGCAGGCCGCCCTCGACCGTTGGAGGACCTGCGTCCAAGAGGCGGGTTACCCTGACATCAAGGGGTTCGCGGATATGAAGGAAAAAGCGCGGCAGCTCTACAAGAACATCGATCCCAGCAATGGCAAGGCGCTCGACGCCGCATTGGCGACTGAAATAAAAATCGCGACAGCTGAGGCGACGTGTACCAAGTCTGCGGGCCTTGACCAAGCGGTTGCGAAGGCGCAGGCCGAAGGATTTGTCGAGTCACTGGCCAAGTATGAGGCCGATATGGTCGCGTGGAACGCGATGGTGCGCGAGGCGTTGAAGAAAGGTCAGGAGATGTTGAAGGCATGACGGTCAGGCGCGGCAAGGCAGTCTTCGCTGCGGCGATCATGGTTGCCGTCGTCGCAGCGACACTGTCCATCTGGGCCGTTGCATCCCGTGCGCGCACGCCCGCCCAGCGGGCGGCGGAGGCGGCGCCGCCTCCGCCGTCGGAGCTGACCGCGACAGTAGAAGAAGGGCCGCTGTCCGACGGGTTCACTCTCCAAGGCAGCCTCCGCCGCCAGTCGAGGTCATCCGTGGAGGGCCCCACAGTCTCCGGTGGTAGGTCGGTTGTGACGGATCTACCAGTGAAGCAGGGCAGCCCAGTTCGAAACCGCCAGCTGATCGCCGTGGTGTCCGGAAGGCCACTCATCGCGCTAGAAGGTAAGTTCGCCAGTTACCGCGATCTGCGCCTGGGCGACGAGGGTCCCGACGTCCGGCAACTGCGGCTGGCCCTCGGCCTGCGCAGTGATGACGTCTACGATCGCGCCACTGCTGCAAGTGTGGCCCGTCTCTACCGACGAATCGGGTACCCCGCCCCTGCTGAGACGGTGCCTGCCGAAAAAGCACCTGCCACGACAGCGCCTGCTGAAGAATTACCTGCTGAGAAACCGCCTGCCGCGACAGCGCCTGCTGAGACGGCGCCTACCGGGGAAGCGCCTGCCGCTGCTGTGCGCGGGGGGTTTCTTCCTATGAGTGAGGTCGCGTTTCTGCCCTCGCTTCCGGCGACCGTAGTAGACGTTACTGCCGGCGTCGGTGACAAGGGCGACCAACCCCTCCTGACGCTGGCGTCTGGAGAGTGGCAGGTGGTGGCGACGCTCAGCGAGGATGACAAAGCGAAACTCAGTGATCTACCTGCCGATGCCAGCATGGCGATCAGTGAGGGGCCCGGTACCGGGAAGAAGGTTGTCCTTGCCGGGATAAGAACGGTCAAGACAGATCAACAGGGCGAGGTGAACTTCGAGGCGACTTTCAAGATTGCGGTCGCCTCTGGGGATGGTCTGGCCGATGGCGTTCCGGTGTCGGTACGCATCGTTCGGCGACAGAGCCCTCGCGAGGCCGTTGTCGTCCCGGTGTCCGCCCTGTGGACCAAGCCGGGCGGCCAGGCCGAAGTTCGCATCCTCTCGGATGCCGGTCGTACGGCGGTGCCGGTAGAGGTTCTGTTCGTTGTGGATGGGCGCGCCGCGGTGACCGGCTCGCCGGACCTCAAGGGCGGCGTACGAGTAATGGTCGGCTCCCGGGACGGCGGCTCCATTGGCTGACGCCGTCATTCGCTTGATCGACATCGCCAAGACCTTTCCGGGACAGGTGGCCGTGTCGGCTCTGAGCGGAGTAAACCTCGAGATCCGCCGCGGCGAGATGACGGCGATCGTCGGACCGTCGGGAGCCGGGAAGTCTACTCTTCTCAATATTCTAGGGCTGCTGGACGTCCCGACGTCAGGTCGGTACCTGCTGGATGGCAACGACACCTCAAGGCTTGCGGAACGGCAACTGACGTCCCTCCGTGCTGTCACGCTAGGCTTCGTGTTTCAAGCCTTCCACCTCGTTCCACACCTGAACTGTGTGGGTAATGTGATGCTGCCATTGGCCCACCAAGGGTGGCCTCGCCGTGAGCGGACCCGGTTGGCGACAGATGCGCTCGTCCAGGTAGGACTGGGCCACCGACTGTATGCCCGACCCGCAACCCTGTCGGGTGGGGAACGGCAGCGTGTGGCTGTGGCCCGGGCAATCGTGCACTCACCATCGGTGATTCTGTGTGACGAACCGACGGGCAACCTTGACCGGCAGAACTCGGTGCATGTCATGGATCTGCTTCGACAACTGGTCACCCAAGAGCGCTCGCTCGTCGTGGTAACCCACGACGATACGGTGTCGGCTTGCGCCGACCGAATCGTCAAGGTGGTTGACGGTGCCGTCTGCTGACCATCTGCGGCCCCGCCGGGCCACAACCCCGGTCAGGGATGTCATCGCTCAGTCCCTGCAAGCCATGGCTGGACGCCGGGGGCGCGCCGCACTCACGGCGTTGGGTGTCGCATTCGGCATCTGCGCCGCTGTGGCCACGCTGGGGATCACCGCGAGCGCTTCTCAGGCGGTCACTGCCAAGTTCGACGAACTGACCGCCACTGAGGTACGGGTGAAATACCCGACGCTCGATTCAGGCGCGCATGTTGCCCGACCGGAGGTTGCGCAGAGCCTGCGGGTGAAGGATCTCAACGGTGTCCGAGATGCGGGCCTGGTGGCCACGGCCGACGGGAATCCCACCATCTCGAACATTCGTAACGACGACGCGCCGTGGAGCGAGGCGACGGTGTTGGCCGTCCAGGACGGTGGCTTGGCAGCCACCGGCGCAACGATGGTCAGCGGACGTATGTTCGACGCTGGGCATGAGAGCCGGCGCGACAGGGTCGCTCTCCTGGACTCGGTAGCCGCGACCCGGCTCTTCGGCGCGGTGGGAGAGGGCTCCGGTGCAATGGTCTTCGTGGCCGACGTGCCCTACGTAGTTGTGGGCGTCTTCCAAGCGCCCTCGGGCAACACGGCCATGACTGGCGCGGTGGCGTTGCCGTACTGGACCGCCACCGGGCAGTCTGGACTGCGCTTCCCCAACTCGGAGATGGTTGTCAGAACTCAACTCGGGGCAGCGGACCAGGTGGCACGTGAGGTGCCGTATGCTATCGCCCCCCAGGCGCCGGATGAACTAGCGGTGCTGCTGCCGCCGGACTTGCGTTCTCTGCGTGCAGGCGTCGAGCGGGAGACTCAGGCGCTCTTTCTCGGTCTCGCGCTTGTCTCGTTGGTGATCGGCGCACTGGGTGTCAGCAATGTTTCGTACGTATCGGTGCTCGAGCGAAGAGCCGAGATTGGCCTTCGCCGTGCCGTGGGCGCCTCCCGCCGTGCCATCGCGGCGCAGTTCTGTCTGGAGACTGCTGGACTGGGCCTGATCGGCGGCGTCGTGGGGACTATTGCCGGCGTTCATGTCACCGCCGCGACCAGTCTCGCTAAATCCTGGCTCGTCATTCTCGATCCGATGGTGCTCGCTGGCGGCCCTCTAGTCGGTATGGTCACCGGGCTTGCGGCGGGTGTGTACCCGGCGATCGCGGCGGCCCGTGTACAACCGGCCGACGCCTTACGCTCTTGAACAGCCAGGTCTTGATACCTCGCACAGTGAACTCTGCTGCCGATGTCGGCCGTAACAGGCGACAGCAGCGCAGCTGTCTCACCCCGGTGGTGATCGAGGCGCCGCGTAAACTGCTCGTCGCAGCGCTGCCCGCCACTGGCCGACGTGTGTAGGTCTTGGCCGTGGCCGCCGTCCGGCTGATCTGAGCTTCACCCGCGCTGTCCAGCTCCGTAGAGGCCTTGGCCGCCGTCCGCACCCGCGCGGCTTGATCAACGCTGTAGCCAGCGCCAGTGTGCCGACCGTCGTCGATCAAGACGATCCAGGGCGCCCTCGCACCACCTGAATCCCGTTCAACCCTGCTGCACTCGGTCCCGCCGACAAAAGTTCGTCAACCCGCGCCCAGCCAGATCCCGGGCTCGTCGAACTCGTGCCAACCCTCAAGACCTGGAGATTCCTGAAAGCTCCGCTGCTGCCTCGCCGAGGTCCAGGGGGAGGGCCGTACTGCGGGGACCTTTGACACCTCATCCCGTCCCTACCAGACCTCGTCGACCGCTACTGTAGGAGACGGGAACACGATCAGGGCCGTGACCTCTGCGCTGCAGGTCACGGCCCTGATCGTCAATAGGCCTTACACGAGATGCAGGAACTTACTTGCCGCCGAGAAGCTTCCGATGGACGTCGTTGAACCTCTCGTTGTACGGCTTCGAGCAGTCGGCATGGTGCGCGTACGCTGCGTCCGACAGCTCCTGGCCCGCCTCCGTGCTCAGCTTCTCGGCCTGGAGACCCACGTACTCGTAGAATGAGTCGATCGACCTGATCTGGTGTCGGTGCGCTGCCATGCACGCGAGATAGTCGTTCTCGGCCGCCTGCACGGACGGGTCAGACTTAGCTTGGGCAAAAATCGCCTCCGCACGCTCGAGCCCGGCGTCCAAGTCCACCCTGGCAGCCGCTTGAAGCGTGCTGTCGAAACAGCCAGAGGACTCATCGGTGCCCCACAACGCATCACCCCAGGCGCGCTGCCGTTCGGGTGACAACTGGGCCACGATCAGCTCATTCGGATCAGAAGCGTGATTCCGCGACGCCTCGGTAGCTTCGATTACCGCGGCCTTGACGTCACCTCCCTTGGCCTCCGCCGCAGCGCGCGCCTCTTCGACGATCAGGTCGCGCGGAACTCCGACCGAGTAGTCAAATCCACGGCTTTTCATGCAGTCCGCAACCAGCTGTTCATGGCGGAGCACCTGGTCGCGCAAGGAGCTCGGCTTCTCGCCGTGGGCGGCTGGTTGGAGAAAAATCGAGGCGCCGACTGTCGCTGCAATGAGTGCAGCCACCGTGAGCAGCGCACGATTACGGCGTTTCACGTTATTCATAACGGCAGTCCGTTCTGGTCAGACGTAGATTTGGAGGAAGGCGTTGGATCTGCCGTATGCGGACTGGTACCTGTTGTGCGTATGAGTGCGGTCGGTCTGGTTGATCTTTATGCACCCTTCGGAGCGATAGTTGGAGTCTGACCATCCGGAGGTCCCTTGAGAATGGATGAACAGCTCCGTCCTGGTGACGCTACCGCCCGCGCACTTCTTCGAGCCGAGCTCCCAAACCCACCCGCGAACGACCGTGCTCCCCCAGGTCTTGTTGTAGTGAGCGAAACGGGTGCTATCCCTTGCGTCCGCCCAGTAGTAACCATCGGGGAGCCAGCCCCGGTTAGTCAGGCACTCGTTGGTACTTCCGTCACCACTACCAGCACGCTGACTGACGCGATATCGGAGACTGCCGATACTCATATACGCGACGAGCTGGCTGTTCAGTGGGCTCGACGGATTCTTGTCGAAGACGAACCAGGGCGAACCCGGGGTCGAGTCGTACGATGACGTCTCGGTGTAGGCCGATGCGGGTGCCGGCGCGACAGTGATGACAATTGCGGCGACCACTCCCACTACCAACAGCTTGTCTAACACTCTTTCGAGCAGGCTACTTTGCGGTAAGATGCTCCCCTTCGAGTCAGGCGTGCGCCGACGTCGCGGATGCGTACGAAGGCGGCAGACAGCTGGGAAGCCGGCCCCCGTGTGCGCGACAGAAGGGACCCTACGACGTATCGATGACTACAGTGACCCGCAGCGACATCTCACAAAGAACCTGATCGAAGCGGCTAAAACCCTCCATCTATGGAGGACGCGATCATCCACTTGACGTCTGCCTCGGAGATCTGATGCGGAGCTTCCTGCGGCATCCACTGCAGGACGAACAGGGAGCCATCGTGAATCCACTCCGCCTGCTGAACGTCCTCGTCCCCTTCGGTCACGTAGAGGCGAACCTTGACACCGCTGACCCGGATCTCTCTCGGAGCGACGTCGTCCACATGGCTCGGCAGCTTCGTGGTACCAGCATCCCGGATGAGACGCGGAAACGGGCCAAGCGAGTTGCCGGATGGCAGCGACTTGTCAGTGATCTCCGAGACGTACGCACCATCGAACGGTTTCTCGTCGAGCCTGACGAAGCGCTCCGCCGGCTCCAGGGTCGGGGTCGCGGTGGCGGACGATGCCGTGCTGGACGGCGTCGCCGTCGGGTTGGGCGCCTGCGCCGCCGGGCTGGACGGTGTGGTCGTGACCGTCGGGATCGGGAGGGCTGTCTGGTCCGCCGGACGTGACATCAGGGGAAGGCCCACCAACGCGGCGCCGAAGCCGAGGATGACCGCTGCGGTGGTGCCGGCCACGAGCACCTTCCGCCGGGCGCGGCGTCGCCTGCCTCCGGCGAGGATGGCGGAGGCGTCCAGTGGTGGCGTGGTGGCGGCAACGGCGTCCATCGCTTCATGCAGGTCCATCTCGGTACTCATCGGTTCTTGGTTCCTTCCCGAGCCGCGGTCTGCAGACCGTCGAACGACTTTTCCTGCAGTTCCTGGCGCATCCTGCGCAACGCTTTGTGGCACGTGGCCTTCACCGTGCCGACGCGCACCTGGAGCATGTTGGCCACGTCGGTCTCGGTGCGGTCGTCCAGGTAGCGCAGGACTACGACTGCCCTCTCCCGCCGAGTGAGGTGCCTCAGCGCGGCAAGGAGTGCCTGCCGGTCGTCGACCGCGCCGTATGCCGCGTCACCAGACTGCTCCGGCAGAGCGGCGGTCGGTGTCTCGTAGCGGCGGTAGGCAATACGCCACCAGTCCGTCACGGCGTTGGCGACCGCGGCGGCGACGTACGCGTACGGGTCATCGCGCTCGATCCGAGCCCAACGTTGGTACGCCCGGATCAGGACGCCCTGGACGATGTCCCGAGCCTGCTCCATGTCGCCGCACAGGAGGTACGCGTGCGCGACCAACCGGCCCGAGCGCGTGGCGACGAAAGCCGCGAACGACTCGTCGACGTCCGAACCTGATCCGATCTCCATGACCTCCTAGACGAAGAACCCACCCAGAAGGTTTACCGAAGCGCCGAGAAATTTCCGGCCGAGTAGTTGCAGCAGGGACACCGGGCCGGCCGGACAACATGACTATGCGGTAGTCCTGGCCTTCACCGCGACCTTCCGGACCGACAGAGCCAAGCCGTCAACTTAAGCCTGGGACGCTGCACCCAAAGGCAACCTGACACGGGCGTGGGACCGGAGCAACGCCGCCGTCGCGGCCACCGCCCTCTGCTCCAACTCCCGGAACACCGTCCAATACGTGTCCGCGGTCGTGACCGCGCTGGAGTGGCCCAGGTCGTGCTGGATCACCTTGAGCTCGACTCCGGCCGCGCCGGCCAGGCTGGCTGCGCCGTGCCGTAGGTCGTGCAGCCGGACGGGCGGCAGCCCGAGCGTATGGACCAGGGCGTGGAAGCGGTGGGTGAGCCAGTCTGGGCGTATGGGCCGGCCGTCTGGGTGAATGAACAGGTAGTCATGCGGGTTGCGTGCGGTCCCGGCGAAACGGTCCCGTTGCCACTGGCGTTGCTTGCGCAGCAGATGGTTGGTGAACTCGTCCAACGCCAGCGTTCGCACGCCAGCGGCGGACTTCGGCGGCCCGAGGTGCGTCTTGCCGTCGACGATCAGCAGTTGCCGTTGCACGCTGAGCTCGCGGTGGAGCACGTCCAGGTCGGTGCCGCGTACCGCGACGGCCTCGCCTCGGCGCAGCCCACGTAGAGTCATCAGCCACCACAGCGGGAACAATGGGTCCTCCCGCGCCCCGTGGAGGAACTTCGCGGCGTGCTCAACCTCCCAGATCGCGACCGGCGGCTTGACGCCGGTGGCCCGCCACAGCTTCTCCCGCTCCCGGGTCCAGGCCACCGCCAGCGGCCGGGCACCCCGCGGCAGGCGCAGCCGCCACGCCGCGTTCGTCGAGACCAGGCCTTGCCGGCGGGCCTCGCTCAGCGCGCTGCGCAGCACCGCGACCACCCGGTGCACCGTGCCCGGCGCGATCAGCTTGCCGTCGGCTACTTCCTGCCGGCTGATCGCGTCCACCGCCCGCTGGACAGTCTTGACCCCGCGGCGGCCGTCCAGGTCCGCCACCCGGAACCGGCCCAGCCAGGGGATCAGATGCGTGCGGGTCACCGACCGGTACGCCCGCAGCGTCGACGGACGCAGCCGATCCTCCGACAGCGACAGCCAGTACTCCAACCACCGCTTCATCGTCCAGGTCTCGGCCATAGCGTCCGGGCCGTCCAACTCGAGGACCTCGGCCAAGCCCTGCTCAGCCGCTGCCCGGGTCAGGAACCCTCCCCGCCGTAGCCGCTTCTGCCGGCCATCCGGGCCGGGCACGTGCGCGTCGTAGTACCAGCGACCATGACCCGGCTGGCCGCGCTGCGGGCATTGGGCGCCCACCTGCCGGCCGGTCTCGGCCGACCGGCACGCACACCGAGGGAAAACCGTGCCGTTGCTGGTGGCGGCGGTCATCGTGACCACCGGCCGCATGCAAGGACCGGCAGGCCGACCTCGCCGCCGGCTGGGTTTACGCCCCTGAACAGGTAAGTCTCAACATCACTTCGGTAGATCAAAACTTCTCTTTCCTAGCTCAAAGGCCAGTCCTGAGAACTCTCAATCCTTAAGTCCGAAATCCGAGCTTCCGGCGATCCGCCACGGCCAACAACATGTGGGGCTTGACCGTGCCCCACATGTGCCTCACATCCTCCACGTAGGAGGTTCATGCTCAGCTATATTCCCTGCTGGGAAGTGGTGGGCCGCCAGGGACTCGAACCCTGAACCTATGGATTAAAAGTCCACAGCTCTGCCATTGAGCTAGCGGCCCGCACGGCACAGGTTACCCGAACCCGATCAGCCCGGCGTGCGTCGCGCATCGACCCTCCGGCACGACACGAGGCCGCCTCGGGGCCCTCCGCTGCGTTCGCGGACCGCTACGCTTCGGCAATGTCGAGCTGGCACTGGGCGCGGACCGCTCTGGTGCCTGCCGTCGCCCTGGTAGCCCTGCTCGGCCTGATCGTGCAGTCGGAGGGCATCGACACCACCGCCGAGCTGGTCGCGCTGCTTGTCGTCCTGGCCTCCTCCGGCGCGCTCTACCTGCGCCGGCGATACCCGGTGGCGGTGGGCCTGGTGGCGCTCGCCGCGGTCGCCGCGTACGGGGCTCTGCTGCACCGGCCCGGGCCGATCATGCTGGTGTTCGTCGTGGCGCTGTACACGGTCGTCGACGAGGGGTACCTCGCGGTCGCGGTGGGGCTCGGCCTGGCCTCGGTCGTCTCCTTCGCCGTGGCCGACAGCTACACCCGGACCGGTGCCGGTGGGAACGGCGCGACGCTGCTGCACGCCGGCTGGCTCGTCGCGGTCATCGTCGGCGTGACCCGCAACCGGCGGGCCTATCTCGCCGAGGTGCAGGCGCGGGTGCTGGCCGCGGAGCAGCGCAAGGAGGAGGAGGCCCGCCGCCGGGCCACCGAGGAGCGGCTGCGGATCGCCCGCGAGCTGCACGACCTGCTCGGTCACCACCTCTCGCTGATCAGCGTGCAGGCGAGCGCCGCGTTGCACCGGCCCGATCCGGAGCGGTCGGCGGAGGCACTCGCCGTGATCAAGCAGACGAGCCGGGAGACGCTGCGCGAGCTGCGGGCGGCGCTCGGCGTGCTCCGGCAGGAGGGTACGACGCCGAGCCACCCCGTACCGGGTCTGGACCGCCTCGACGAGCTGGTCACGACGGCCGGGCGGCGCGGGCTGACGGTGCGTACCGAGGTGACGGAGACCGGGCCGCTCCCGCCGGAGGTGGATCTGTCCGCGTACCGGATCGTCCAGGAGGCGCTCACCAACGTGAGCCGTCACGCGGGCGCGAGCACGGCGGTGGTCCGGGTCGTGCCGGACGGCGACGAGGTGCTGGTGGAGGTGGCCGACGACGGCGCCGGTCCCGCGGGCCCGCCCGGCACGACGCCCGGCAACGGGATCCTCGGCATGGGCGAGCGGGCCCGGGCGCTGGGCGGCTCGCTCACCACCGGGCCGGGGCCGGACGGCGGGTTCCTGGTGCGGGCCCGCCTCCCGCTGCGGCCCGCCCCGCTGCCGGTCCCGGCACCGCGTGCGGAACGGGGGGAGACGACATGATCCGGTTGCTGCTCGCCGACGACCAGACCCTGGTACGCGCGGGTTTCCGCTCCATCCTCGACGGCGAGGACGGCATCGAGGTGGTCGGCGAGGCCGCCGACGGCGCCACTGCGGTACGGCTGGCGCGGGAACTGCGGCCGGACGTCGTCCTTATGGACATCCGGATGCCGCTGCTGGACGGCCTGGCCGCCACCCGGGAGATCGTCGCCGGCACCGACGCCCGGGTGATCATCCTGACCACCTTCGACCTGGACGACTACGTCTACGGCGCGTTGCGGGCCGGCGCGAGCGGCTTCCTGGTCAAGGACACCGAGCCGGCGGAGCTGATCCACGGCGTACGGGTGGTGGCCCGGGGCGACGCGTTGATCGCCCCGGCCGTCACCCGCCGGCTGATCGCCGAGTTCGCCGCCCGGACCCGGCACCCGGACCCGGGCCCCCGGCTGAGCGCGCTGACCGAGCGGGAACGGGAGGTGCTCGCCCTGGTCGCCGCCGGCCTGTCCAACGACGAGATCGCGGCCCGGCTGGTGCTGAGCCCGGCCACCGCGAAGACGCACGTCAGCCGGATCATGACCAAGACGCGGGTACGGGACCGGGCCCAGCTCGTGGTGCTCGCGTACGAGTCGGGGCTCACCGTGCCCGGCTGGCTCACCGCCTCCTGACCGAGCGGCCGGACAGAACGAGCGGCCGGGACAGCACGACCGGCCGGGACCAACGAGCGACGGGACGAACGAGCGGCCGGTCAGACGGTACGCCGGGAACGGGCCAGCGCCAGCCCGCCCAGCACCGCCCCGATCAGCCCGAACGCCACCCCGGCGATCGCGCCGGCCCGCCCCTGGCCGGTGCCGAAACCCTCGGTGGTGAGCGCCAGATGCCACACGCTGAGGACGAGGCTGACCAGTCCGGCCACCACCGCGACCAGGGCCTGGACCCGCCCCTCGCCCGCCCCGCGACGGGAGCGGGTCAGCGCCAGCCCGCCGACGACCACGCCGGCCAGGCCCACCACGGCGATGACAGTGGCGCCGGCCCGGCCGGAGCCGCCGATGCCCCCGGCGGCGAGCGAGGTGTGCGCGGCCGGGGCGAACCCTCCGACGACTGTGGTGGCGAGCAGGTGACGGATGGACATTCTGGGACTCCCTCGGGTCGCGGCAAGTGGTGACGGCGGCAGCGTATGGACGCGCATCGCCGCCGGTCGTCGCCCCGGAGTCGTCGACCGGGCTACCACCACGGGAGTACGCGCTCCGGCCGCGTACCCCAGGGGTTGTCTCCAGGCGTGAACGGCGGCGGCCGGGGAACCTGGGCGACCATGCGAGTCACGACCACCGCCGCCGTGGCGGCGTCCCGGGAGGTGCCGGGCGACGACGGCGTACGCCGTCCCGGCGGTGAGGTGCACGCCTGGCTGCCGGGTCAGAACCAGACGCTGTGCGGGCTGCCGCTGAGCCGGACCCGGCTGCGCCGCTTCCCGCACGTGCCGTTCGACTACTCCGGTACCGACGTGCTCACCGAGGCCGACCCGGAGGCCTGGCTCTGTCCGCGCTGCCTGGCCGCCACCGCCGGTCGCCGCGATCGGGAGAAGGGCTGGGTGCGCACGAACCCCCGTCCGTGAGCGGTTGCTGCCCGGTTCAGCGGGTACCGCACGGTCATGCGCATCGTGATCGTGGGGGCGACCGGCAACGTGGGGACGGCGGTGCTGCGCCGGCTGCGGCAGGAGGCGGGCACCGAGCTGGTCGGCGTGGCCCGCCGGCTGCCCGGGTCGGACGCCGGTGAGCCGTACGACGACGTGGAGTGGCACTCCTGCGACATCGGCGCGCCGGGCGCCGCCGACCAGCTCGTGCGGATCTTCGCCGGGGCGCGGGCGGTCGTGCACCTGGCCTGGCAGATCCAGCCCAGCCACGACCGGCGCACGCTCTACCGGACCAACGTCGGCGGCAGCCGCGCGGTGATCGAGGCCGCCGTCCGGGTCGGCGTTCCGGCCCTGGTGTACGCCTCATCGGTCGGCACCTACGCGCCCGGCCCGAAGAACCATCCGGTCAGCGAGAACTGGCCGGCGACCGGGGTGGAGACGTCGTCATACAGCCGGGACAAGGCGGAGGTGGAGGCACTACTGGACGGCGTGCAGCGGGAGCACCCGAACCTGCGCGTGGTACGGCTGCGGCCGGGACTGATCTTCCAGCGCGAGGCCGGTACGGAGATCAGCCGCTACTTCCTCGGCCCGCTGGTGCCGGTGCGCCTGCTGCGGTACGGCCGGATTCCGCTGGTGCCGTCGAACCGGCGACTCCGGATGCAGGCGGTGCACGCCGACGACGTGGCGGACGCGTACGCCCGGGCGGTTGTGGGGGATGCGAGCGGCGCCTTCAACGTGGCGGCCGACCCGGTGCTGACGCCGGAGCTGGTGGCGCGGCACTTCCACGGCTGGACGGTGCCGGTGGCGACTCCGGTGCTGCGCGCGGCGGCGGCGGTGACCTGGCGGGCGCGGCTGCAGCCGGTCGACACCGGCTGGGTCGACCTGGCGCTGAACGTGCCGCTGATGTCCAGCCATCGTGCCGAGACCGAACTCGGCTGGACGCCGGCCGTCGACACGGTGACCGCCCTGAAGGAGTTGTTCGCCGGCATGGCCACTCGGGACGGCACCGCCTCTCCGCCGCTGTCCCCGGACCCGGCGCTGCCCGGGCGACCCGCCGCCCTGACCAGAGGCCACCTCCCCGGCCACCCCAACCCCTACTGACCGCGTCCCTGCCCCGCCCTGCCTAGCCGCCCCACCCCGCCCTGGTGATCAAGGAGTTTGTGTCACGCGCAGAGATCAACTAGGACCAAACTCCTTGATCACCGAGCCGGTGATCATGAGGTTGGCGGGGCGACACGCCGGTGGCGCGGGCCGCTAACTTCATGATCGACGGGCGGGGCGGGGCGGGGCGAGGCGAGGCGGGGCAGCGCAAGGGCGAGGCGGGACGGTCAGGAGATCTGGGCGCCCAGGAAGAAGATGCCGGGGTGGCCCCTTGTCTCGAAGCCTCTACTGGGGTTTTCCCGCAAGGTGCTGCTGTCGATCTTCAGGGTGCCGGTGCGGTTGTTGCTGACGAAGAAGATCGCGCCGCCGCCCTCGTTCGCGCTGTTGTCCTCGATCACCGTGCCGGCGATCCGCACCGCGAACTCGTTGCCGTCGCAGTAGATCGCGCCGCCGCTACCGCCGCCCGGCGTGCCGCCCCGGGCCGGGTTCGCGCCGGTGCCGACCGCGCGGTTGTCCCGGAAGACGCTGTTCAGCACCGTCCAGGAGACGCCGATGCTGCTCAACGCCCCGCCATTGGCGCACACCCCGCCGGTGAAGGTGCTGCTCACCACGTACACCGGTTTGTTCTCGAACTGGCTGAGCACGCGCAGCGCGGCGCCCCCGAGGTCCGGGCCGGTACGGTCGCAGCGGTTGTCGACGAACCGTGAGTTGATCACGGCGAACCGCCCGCCGCGTACGAAGATCGCGCCGCCTCCACCGCCCTCGGTGCGATCGCCGGTGGCGTCCCCGCCGGCGAACGTCAGGTTCTGCACGGTGAGCCGCGGGTGGTCCTGGTTCTGGCAGTGCGAGGTGGTCCAGCCCTGCGCCTGGTCGCAGGTGTTCATGTAGAGGATGCGGCGTTTGCCGCCGCCGCTCAGCGTGACCTTGCCGCCGCCGTCCAGCACGACGCGCGGGCCGTGCGAGTTCACCACCTTGGCGGTGGCCTTCATCGTGATGGTCACCGGCGCGGGCCCGCAGTCGAACGTGATCACACCGCCGGCCGCGACGGCCTTCACCACCGCCTCCGAGGTGCAGCTCGCCGGGGTGCCGCTGCCGACGGTACGGGTCGGCCGCGAGGTGTCCACCGGACGCGCCTCGGCCGGCACGCTCGCCCGGCCGTCCGGGTTGCCGGCGCGGAACGCGACGGTGGCCGGGGTGGGGCTCGGCCGGGCGCTGCCGAGACCGGCCCGCCCGCTCGGCGAGGCCGCCGGGGCGGCACCCGGCGTGCCAGGCGTGCCACTGGCCACGGCGGAGACAGGGGCCGGATCCTTGCCGCCGCAGGCGGGGAGCATCGCCGTCGTCAGGGCGAGGGCGAGCAGTGTGACAGCCGACTTCACGCGCACCGCCCGATGCTAGGAGGACCGGCCGCCCCGGCACGACTCCACAGACGATCCTTAACCCACCGCTAAGCCGAATCCGCCGGCAACGGAGGCAAAGCGGCGGCCGGGTCGTCGGACGTGACCGGTCAGGCGTGCGAGAGCGCGAACGCGATCAGGAAACCGAGCACGGTGATCAGCCCGACCAGCAGGTGTGCGTCGGCGAACGCCTCCGGGACCATGGTGTCGGTGATCATCGCCAGGATCGCGCCCGCGGCGAGCGCGGTGATCGTCGCCAGCAACTCGGGCGGCGCGCCGCCGAGCAGCGTGTACCCGGCCAGCGACGCCACCCCGGAGATCAACGCGATGGCCGTCCACAGCCCGAACACGTAACGGCGGGTACGCCCGGCCTGCCGCATGCCGGCCGCGCTGGAGAGGCCCTCCGGCACGTTGCTGAGGAACACCGCGATGACAGTGACCAGGCTGACCGGGCCGCCGGCCAGCAGGCTCGCGCCGATCACCACCGATTCGGGTACGCCGTCGAGCAGCGCGCCGACCGCGATCGCCGTACCCGAGCCGGGCTGTTCCCGCTCGGAGGGCTGCTCGTCGCCGGACCGCTTGCGGTGCCGCGCGCCGTGCCGGGCCAGCAGCACGTTCGCCCCGGTGTACAGCAGCGCGCCGGCCGCCGCGCCGATCGCCACCGGCAGCAGGCCGCCCTTCTCGTGCGCCTCGTCGACCAGCTCGAACGAGACGGCGGACAGCAGCACGCCCGCCCCGAACGCCATCACCGAGGCGGTCACCCGGCGCGGTACGCGCGCGAAGAACCCGACGGCCGCCCCGATCAGCAGGGCCGACCCGGCGAGCAGGCCCCAGAATCCCGCTTCCAGCCACTCCGGCACGCGCTGGACCCTACCCCGGCCGGCGCCGTCAACCGGGTCAGAAGTCGGCGAACAGGTGCGGCAGTTCGCGGGGGAAGAGACGGCGCAGCTCACCGGCCGCGTCCACCGGCACCTCACCCAGTCCCCGTACGACCACCTCGGCGGGGTCGAGCACCCCGTACGCCAGGGCGGACAGCCCGGCGGCGGTGAGCCGCGCGGCCGGCACGCTGCCCTCGGCGGCGGTCAGCGCCGGCAGCACCGCCAGCTTGCCAGTGGTGCCGTCGAGCAGGTGCCGGCCGGCGAGCCAGCGGTCGCCGACCAGCTCGACCAGCACGCGGCCGACCCCGACCGGCTGGTCGGCGAGCGCGTCCAGGCTGAGCAGCCGGGCCATCGGCGCGGTCGGGTCGGGCCGGGCCACCCGCGCCTCCACCTGCACGTCGAGGTCGGTGAGCCACAGCTCGGGCAGTTCGTCGGGGGTCACCTGGACGCTGATCCGGGCCACCTGGTCGACGTGCCGGGCGAAGAACTGGAGCACCGACGCGCGGGCGTACGCGTCGTCGACCAGCAGGTCGTCGGCGAACAGCGTGCCGGCGTGGTCGTCGATCCGGTAGGTCACCGCGCCGACCGTCTCGCCGCCGCGCACCACGCTGACCAGCCAGCGGTCGTCCCGGTCGCGCAGGCCGACCGCGCGGAAGTCCGGGAAGACCGCGAAGCCGTGCCGCTCGCGCAGGCACCGCTCGGTGTACGCGCGCCACCGCGCGTACCCCGCGCCGATCCGCTCCCAGACCAGCTCGTCGGGCAGCTCGGCGCGCAGCAGCGGCGCCAGGTCCGCCGGGTTGAAGATCGCGGTACGCCGCCGGGGCAGCCCGACGTAGCCGAAGCGCTCGTAGAACGAGGCGCGGAACGGGTGCAGCGCGGTGAGCTGGTGGCCCTCGTCGCGCATGCTGTCGAGGAGCTGCTGCATCAGTGTGCGGACGTGGCCGCGCCGGCGGGCCAGCGGATGGGTGGCCACGCCCGCGACACCGGCCATCGGCAGCACCGCGCCGCGCAGGTTCTGCCGCATCGGTATCGCCGAGGCGGCCGCCGCGGTGACCCCGTCCTCCTCGGCCACCAGCGTCGTGTTCCCCGCGTTGTACGGCAGGTACGCGCGGAACTGGTCGGTCCGGGAGGCCGCCACCGGCGATGCCTCGAACGCGTACGCCTGGAGCGGGAAGCTGGTGGTCAGTCGTTCATCGGCGGCGAGCCGGCGGATGTGCATCCGTTCATCCCAACCGCACCGGGCGCGGTCCGCAACCGGAAAGGGCGCCCGCTCACGCCTCGGTGACGTCCGAGATGACCACTGTCACGTTGTCCGGCGCGCCGGCCTGGTGGGCCAGTTTCACCAGTTGCTCGCCGCACTGCTGGCGGTCTCCGTAGGTGGCGAGCGCCGCGGCGATGGCGGCGTCCTCCACGTAGTCGGAGAGGCCGTCGCTGCACAGCAGCAGCCGGTCGCCGGCGAAGACGGTGAGCGCGCCGACGGCGGGTGGCGCGTCGGAGCCCTGCACCGCGCGGGTGACGAGTGAGCGCTGCGGGTGGTGCCGGGCCTGGTCGCGGGAGAGCGCGCCCTGGTCGACGAGCGCCTGCACGAACGTGTCGTCGCGGGTGAGCTGGGTCAGCTCGTGGTCGCGCAGCAGGTAGCAGCGGGAGTCGCCGACCTGGGCCAGGACCAGGGTGTCCCCGGCGAGCAGGGCGGCGGTGAGCGTCGTACCCATGCCGTCGCGGGCCGGGTCAACCGTGATGGCCGCGCGGATGCGCTGGTTCGCGGTGCTCACGACGGCGCGCAGCGCGTCGGCGGCCTCGTCGGCGCCGGTGGGCGGCGTCAGCTCGTCCAGGATCCGGATGACGATCTCGCTGGCCACCTCGCCGGCGGGGAGCCCGCCCATGCCGTCGGCCACCGCCACGAGGCGGTCACCGGCGAGGGCGGAGTCCTCGTTGTTGGTCCGGACGAGGCCGACGTCGTTGAGGATGGCCGAGCGGAGGATGAGCGTCATGAGGACAAGCTTGCCAAGAAGAACGGCTCCGCGTCTGCACGCGCTGGCGGGTCTGCTGAAAGAAATGTCATCAGCTTGCATCCTGGGTATACGTCAACCGTCCGGTGTGGACGGACGAGGATAGCGCAGCAGGAGGCTCGCGTGGACCTCCTCCTCACCCACTGCCGCGTAGGTGTGCGGCACGTCGGAGGTCCACCGCAGGTAGCCCCCGGGGCCGGCGGTCAGCGGGGCGTCGGCCGGGCCGGCGCGGAGGACGCCGGAGAAGACCGTCACGTGTTCGGTAACGCCGCTGGAGTGCGCGGGGGAGAGCTGCGCCGGGCCCGGGGTGACCCGCATCCGGTACAGCTCGTAGGTCGCCTCCCGGTCGCCGAACACCTCCAGCAGGGTGGCCCCGACCGCCGCCCCGCGCACCGTCGGAGCCTCGCCGGGTGCGGAGAGCACGGCGGTCAGCGGTACGCCGAGCTGCGCGGTGATCGCGTACAGGGTCTCCAGCCGGGGGTTGCGCACGCCGTTCTCCAGGCCGGAGAGCGTGGCCTTGCCGACGCCCGCGAGGCGGGCCAGCTCGGACAGGGAGATGCCCCGCTCGGTGCGGAGCGAGCGGATGCGCCGGCCGACCTCCCGGGCGCCCCGGTCGTCGGCTGGTGCGGCGGCTGTCATGGGGGCTATCGTGCTACACCGTGCCGTTCCGTAAACGGAACGGTCGGAGGAGGAGAGCATGGGCGGTCGGCTCCAACCCGTCCTGGCCGGCGTGGTGACCGCCCTGGTCGGCTTCGCCAGTTCGTTCACGGTCGTCCTGGCCGGGCTGCGCGCGGTCGGCGCCGAACCCGACCAGGCCGCCTCGGGCCTGCTCGCGCTCTGCGTCGCCAGCGGCGCCTGCGCGGTCTGGCTCGGCCTGCGGCACCGGCTGCCGCTGTCGATCGCCTGGTCCACGCCCGGCGCGGCGCTGCTCGTGGCCACCGGACCGGTCACCGGCGGCTGGCCCGCCGCGGTCGGCGCCTTCCTGCTCGCCGGGCTGCTGATCGTCGCGGCCGGGCTGATCCCCGCGCTCGGCCGCGCGGTCGCCGCGATCCCCGCCCCGATCGCCTCCGCCATGCTCGCCGGGGTGCTGCTGCCGCTGTGTACGGCGCCGGTACGCGCCCTGGTCGAGGTGCCCCGGCTGGCCGGGCCGGTGGTGCTGGTCTGGCTGCTGCTGCACCGGTTCGCCCGCCGGTGGGCGGTGCCGGGCGCGCTCGCCGTGGCAGTGGTCGCGATCGCGCTGACCACCTCCGGGCCGGCCCGGCTGGACGCCGCACCGGTCCTCGCGTTCACCGCGCCGGCCTGGACGCTGCCCGCCGTCGTCGGGCTCGCGCTGCCGCTGTTCCTGGTCACCATGGCCGCGCAGAACGTGCCCGGTACCGCTGTGCTCGCCGGGTACGGCTACCGGGCGCCGCTGGGCTCGGCGCTGCGGGTGACCGGGCTCGCCACCGCCCTCGGTGCCCCGGCGGGCGGGCACGCGGTGAACCTGGCCGCGATCACCGCCGCCCTGGCGGCCGGTCCGGACGCCCACCCGGACCCGGAACGGCGCTGGATCGCCTCGGTCACCGCCGGGATCGGCCTGGCCCTGCTCGGTCTGGGCGCCGGCGTGGCCACCGCCCTGGTGCTGCTCTCCCCGCCGGTGCTGGTCGAGGCCGTCGCCGGGCTCGCCCTGCTCGGCGCGCTCGCCGGAGCCGTCACGGCGGCGGTCGCCCAGCCGGACGCGCGGGAAGCAGCGGTGGTGACGTTCGTGGTCACCGCCTCCGGGGTGAGCCTGCTCGGGGTGGGCGGCGCGTTCTGGGGACTGGTCGCGGGCTGGCTGATGCTGCTGCTGTTCCGCCGCCGGGCGGTCGTATCCGCGCCGGTCGAGCCGCCCCGGACCGAATCCGCCCCGTCGCTTTCCGGCCGGACCGGGTGACGAACTGTTAACCTGGAGTGCGCAGGAGGCCCGTGAGGGTTCCCGCAACCGCCTTAGGGCCCGCTTTCAAGCGGGCCCTTCGTGCGTCGGCCGTCCGGTCGGATGCCAGCACCAGGAGTGGTACCGGCGCGGCTCGACCCAGGACCACAACCGCGTGTTGGTCGTCGCCTCCCGAGGGTCCGCGCCCGTCCCGCTCGCCATCCTGCGGAACAGGAAGGTGACCAGGTCGACGGCCTGCACCAGCCGGGATGCGTGCGACGGGGCGAAGTGCAGGGTGTCCACGATCCGGCTGAGCCGCCGCGAACGGTAGCCCCCGGTTCCGTCGACCCGGTAACGGGTCAGGTCCGAGCGGTGAATGGCGGGGTTGTCGACCTCGTCCGCGATCACCAGGGCCAGTTCGTCCCGCATCGCCGCGTACCCGTCCACCCGTTCCAGCAGGTGTGACAGCACCACCTCGTGAGCGGGTCGGGTGAGCCCGTAGCGCCGGGCGAGGCCGTGCCGGTCGACACCGCGCAGGATGACAGTGACGTCGTACGTGCCGATCGCCTTGAGCGCCGCGTTGTAGACGGCGATCCGGGCGCGTGGCGGCACGCCCGCCCAGGACATCCGCCCCTGGAACAGGTCGTACCCGTGGAGTTCGGCGGCTCGGTCGATGCCGTATGCCTTGGCCGCGTCCGTCATCACCTCGTCGAGCGCGGTGCTGAGCGGGATGGCCACAGCCTCCGGGACCAGAAGCGCGCCGATCCAGTACCAGCGATCGGTGTACGACTCGTCCACATAGGTCAGGAGCACCCGACGAGCGTAGGCCGCTTCCCGAGCGCGGCCGCCTCGACGCGCAGGACCGACCAAACGGCGCATTCGACCCTGGGCGTCATTCCTCGGCGGGTAGCTCCGTGACCGGGACGGTGAGGCGTACCGCGCCGTCGCTCACCACGGCGATCCGGCCGGCCGGCACGTAGACCGCGCCGGTGCGGACCAGCTCGGTGGAGACCTTGAGGTAGCCGTCGCGCAGCAGCCGGGCCGCCAGGTCGGCCGGTACGTCCGGCTCCTCGGCCGCGGCCGACTCGATCAGCTCGTCCAGGCTGCTGCCCGGGTCGACCGGGGCGGGCGCCTGCACGGTCACCGCGGCCGGGTCGCCGCGCTGCACGAGATCGACTGTGCCCACCTCGACGCCCGCGGAGTCGACCACACGCATGCCGGTGGTGACCCGGGAGACGGTGTCCTGCTGCTGGCTCATGCAGCAGCGGTTCCCGGGGCGCGCGGGCGCTAAACGGAGGGGGCCCAGCCGCCCGGCGGGCGGGGGGACAGCTCGCGCCAGGTGTCGGTGCCGTCCAGCAGCGCCCTGATCGTCTCCTCGGCCTCCTCGACGCTGGCGTGCTCGTAGAACCGGGAGACCCCCTCGGCGCCGCCGGCCCGCTGCTCCACGTGCCAGCGGTCGCCGTCCACCCGGAGGAAGACGTCACGCCGGGCGAGCCGTCCCCATTTCCCGTTCCACCAGTGCCTACGCTGCTCCATGCCCGGACTCTATCGAACATGTGTTCGATACACGTCGGCCCCCGCGAGATCGTCGCGGGGGCCGATCGGCTATGGCGTTCAGCGCGGCGCGGGCGGCTCCTGCCGGCGGCCGAGCACGTCGTCCAGGGCGCTGCGCTGGCCGGGCGTGCCGTGGTTGCCGGCGAGCAACGCGTCGCGGATCTCGGTGAGCAGCTTGACCTCCTCGCTCGGGGCCGAGGGCGGCGGCTCCTCGCCGCGCTTGCGCCGCTCGGCGAGCTTGTTCATCGGGTAGACGACGAGGAAGTACAGCGCCGCCGCGGTGAGCACGAACGTGATCGCCGCGTTGACGAAGGCCACCCAGTCGAACGGGATGCCCCGGAACTTCGGCGTCGAGCCGCTGAGGCCGTCCTCGCTGCCGGTGATCAGCGCGATGAACACGCGTACCAGCGGTTCCAGGAACGACTTGGTGAGCTGGGTCACCACGCCGGTGAACGCGGCGCCGATGACGACACCGACCGCCAGGTCGACGACGTTGCCGCGCATGATGAAGTCTTTGAAGCCCTTGAGCATCCGTACTCCCGTGCCCTGATGAGTCTGCGTCGGGGACAACCTATGCCGTTACCCATCGCCGGCTCTAGTGAGCTCGCGATCGGTAGTCCTGCCTTGCGGCGGGACGGTCCCGGTCTGACCCGCTGAGGCGGCGCCGGGTTGACGCTTCACTGCCACCAGCCCAGCATGCTGGGTCTTACGGTCGGCTCCACGTCCAGCCACCGGACCACTCCCGGTGGTGTGACTCGCGACTAGGGCGGCCAGATTGCGGGCAGCGTTGAGATCTCTATCAAGCACCAGGCCGCACTTTGTGCAGATGTAGATCCGCTCGGCTAGGGCCAGCTTGGCTTTCGCCGTACCGCAACCCGAGCAGGTTTTCGAGGAGGGATACCAGCGGTCGGCCAGAATCATTTGGCCGCCGTACCACTCAGCTTTGTATGCCAGTTGCCGGCGCAGTTCGGCAAAACCGGCATCGGCGATATGCCGCGCCAGCCGTCGATTGCGCAGCATTCCGGCGACGTTGAGGTCTTCTAGCACGATCGTGCCGTGTTCTCGGGCGAGGCGGGTGGTGAGCTTGTGCAACCCGTCGCGACGCAGGTTTCTCACCCGTGCGTGAGCCCGGCTGAGGCGGGCGGATGCCCGTTCCCACCGGCCGGACGGGTGGCGGCTGGCGCACCGATCCGGTCCGGCCTTTCGGGCCAGCGCCCGGCTGAAACGCCGCAACCGCGCCTGTGCACCAATCAGGTGCTGGGGGTTTGGTGCCTTCTCACCGGTCGAGAGCACCGCGAGATGCTTGATGCCAAGGTCGACACCGACCACCGACAGGGGTTGGGTCGGGCGGCGATCGGTTCGCTCGACCTCGCAGGTGAAGGCCACGTGCCACCGGCCGCCGTCACGGCGCACGGTGGCGGACATGATTCGGGCGGTCCCGCTGTCGATGCGGCGGGCGAGCTTACGGGCGGACTCGTGTAGCTTCAGCCGGCCTAGCCGTGGAAGCACTATATGCTTCCGGTCCAACTCCACCCGGATCGTGCCAGTGGTGAAGCGAACGCTCGGCGCAGTGCGTCGGCGGGACTTGAACCGGGGGAAACCGGCGGGTCGGCCGGCCCGGTGCCCGCTGCGGGAACGGGTCCAGTTCCTCAGTGCTCGGGCGAGTGCGTCGAGACCCGTATTGAACGCTTCTTTGGAGCACTCCGTCCACCATGGGGCGACCTGCCGCTTAGCGGCGTTCCATTCCTTGCGCAGCCCTGGAAGCGACCACGACAGCGCCGGGGTGAGTTGATTATCCGGGATGCCGTAGGTGCGCTCCGCGGCCCGTTGACACATCACTGCTCTGACTCGTGCGAGCGCCCAATTGTGCGCCACGCGGGCGGCTCCGGCGTGCGCAAGTGCTGCGCGTTCCTGCGTCGGGGTGAGATCGAGGGCGTATCGGTACGCCTGGATCGTCTTCACGCGGAACCATCGGGAGGTGACGGCGCCGGCCAGGATGCCGTGGCCACTACCTGCTCCTTCGGGTCTCCCGTCATGTCAGGAAGCTAGCGGGTGCCAGTGACATTTTGCGTGCGTCAGCAGCCGCTGCCCCCGGCGGGCCCTTCGAGAAAAGCACCGGCCTCGATCGCCGCCCGCTGCGGGTCGCCGGCCCGGATCGCCTCGACCAGCCGACTGTGATCCACGTACCGCTCGGGGGTCAGCGCCTCGCCCATCGCCTGGGCCACCGTGCTGCGCAGCGCGGCGCCGACCGAGGCGTACAGCTCGGCGAGCATGGCGTTGTGCGCGGCGGCCACCACGACCGTGTGCAGCGCGGCGTCCGCCTCGACGAACTCGTCCACCCGGCCGCCGCGCCACGCGGCCTCCCGGGCCGCGAGCGCGCCGTCGAGCGCCACCAGGTCCTCGGGGGTACGCCTCAGCGCGGCGAGCCGGGCGGCCTCCACCTCGAACGCGCGCCGGACCTCGATCACCTCGGTCATCCGGTCGTCGGTGAGCCGGCGGGCCACCACCGGCGCCAGCTCGTCGGTCGACACCACGTAGGTGCCGGACCCCTGCCGGCACTCCAGCACCCCGGCGTGCACGAGCGCCCGGACCGCCTCGCGGACCGTGTTGCGCCCCACCCCGAGCGCGGCGACCAGTTGCGGCTCGGTGGGGATGCGCCCGCCCACCGGCCACTCGCCGCCGAGGATCCGCTCCCGGAGCTGCACGATCGTCTGCCGGACCCGGTGACCGCGCGGAGGCACGGCGACGGAATCCACGGCGGGTGTCACCGGTTACACCTCGTGCCGAAATTCATCCCATGATTGTAGGTTCGAGGTCATGACTCCGCCACCTGCGCCCGCCGCGACAGTGCCCGCCCCGGGCGTCACCCCGGCGGCGGCGCCCGCCCCGGCGGCCGGCCCGGTCCGGGGCGGTCTGCTCGTCCTGGCCGGGATGCTGCTCGTCGCGCTGAACCTGCGGGCCGCGGTGACCAGCCTCGGCGCCCTGCTCGACGAGATCCGGGTCGGGCTGGGCCTCTCCGGCGTGATGGCCGGCCTGGTCACCACGCTGCCCACCATCGCGTTCGCCGGGCTGGGCGCGCTCACCCCGTGGCTGGTCCGCCGCTGGGCCGCGCCCCGGGTGCTGGTGCTGGCCATGCTCGCGCTCACCGCCGGGCAGGTGCTGCGCGCGGTCACCGGCTCGGCGGCCGTCTTCGTGCTCACCAGCGCGCTCGCGCTCGCCGGTATCGCGGTGGCGAACATCCTGCTGCCGATGCTCGTCAAGCAGCACTTCCCGCACCGCACCGGACTGGTCACCGGGGCGTACACGATGGCCCTGACGGTGGGCACGACGGTGGCCGCCGCCTCCGCGGTGCCGGTGGCGCACGCGTTCGGCTCCTGGCGGGCCGGACTCGGCATCTGGGCCGCGCTGGCCGCGCTGGCCGTACTCCCGTGGGTGCCGCTGGCGCTGCGGGCCCGCGCCGCGCGACGGGCCGCGCCCCCGGCGGTGGCGGTCGCCGCCCCGGCCCGGGTGCGACCGGCCCGGACCCGGCTCGGCTGGGCCATGGCGGTCTACTTCGGGGCGCAGTCGCTCAGCGGGTACGCGATCATGGGCTGGCTGGCCCAGCTCTTCCGGGACGCCGGATACCGGCCGGAGGCGGCCGGGCTGCTGCTCGCCGGCGTGACCGCGCTGGGCGTGCCGGTGGCGCTGATGATGCCGGCGCTCGCCGGCCGGCTGGCCACGCTCCGGCCGCTGGTGCTGTCGCTGACCGTCTTCTCCGCCGCCGCGTACACCGGTCTGGCGCTGGCGCCGCACGGCCTGGCGCCGCTGTGGGTGCTCCTGCTGGCGCTCGGCCAGGGCGCGTTCCCGCTCATCCTGACCACGATCGGGCTGCGTGCCCGGACCGCCGAGGGCACCGTGGCGCTGTCCGCGTTCGCGCAGAGCACCGGGTACGTGATCGCGGCGCTCGGACCGCTGCTGGTGGGCATCCTCTACGAGGCGACCGGCGGCTGGACCGCCCCGATCGGCTTCCTGCTGGGGGCGCTGGCCGTGCAGACGGCGGCGGGCATGGTGATCGCCCGTCCCCGCTACATCGAGGACGAGCGCTGAGCGGGGTCGGTCAGGAGGAGGCCGGGGTGGGATCGCCCGCGACGGCCTGCTCCACCGTCGGGTAGGTGTGCAGCACCTCGACCAGGCCGCTGACCTCGAGGATGCGCAGCACGCCGCGCTGCGGGGCAGCCAGCCGGACCACGCCGCCCGCCTCGTCGCAGTTGTTCTTCGCCCGGACGAACACCGACAGACCGGTGGAGTCGCAGAACGACACCTCGGCCAGGTCGAAGACGAGGCGGCTGCGCCCCTTGTCCAGCAGATCCGTGATCTGGTCCTGCAGTTGCGGTGCCGTGGCCATGTCCAGCTCGCCCGCGACCGACACGACGACCACGTCGCCGCGCTGTTCCGTGTGCACCGTCAAGGACATTCGTCGACCTCCTGTGTTCGGTGGAAACGGTATCCCACGATGGGCGCGCCGCGCAGAACGGGAGCGGTCACGGGTGCGGTCGATCATTCTTTGCCCCGCGGCAAGTAACGCGTCAGCCTCCGGTGATAGAGTCCGCCCGTCCAAATCAGGGAGGTCAACCATGGCGTTGAGCGCCGAACAGGGTGATCGGCTCGCCCACTTGCTCACTCAGTACGCGGAGCGGTTGACCAGTCGCTGGATCGAGATCGTCGCCGGTTCGCTGCGTGGCCGTCTGAGTCGCGCCGAGCTGGCTCGCCAGGTGCAGGAGCTGCACCGCGCGTTGATCGACGCCGGTCGGCATGGCGTCTCCGACCTGGCCGACGAGCACGGCGGTGAGCTGCGGGCGGTGCTGTCCGAGTTGTCCACCAACCGGGCCCGGCAGGGGTTCTCCGCCACCGAGACCGCGATCAGCGTGTTCGCGCTCAAGGACGCCCTGCTGGAGCTGATGGAGGAGGAGAAGGGCGACGAGACCCTGCGCGACTTCGTCTCCTTCTCCGCGCTCGTCGACCAGATGGGCCTGTTCACCTTCGAGACGTTCGTCCGGGCCCGGGAGAGCCTGATCGCCGACCAGGCGGAGCAGCTGCTGGAGCTGTCCACGCCGGTGGTGAAGCTCTGGGAGGGCGTGGTCGCCGTCCCGCTGGTCGGGACGCTGGACTCGGCCCGCGCCCAGGTGGTGATGGAGCGGCTGCTCCAGACCCTCGTCGACACCGGCTCACCGTACGCGATCATCGACATCACCGGCGTGCCGGCCGTGGACACGCAGGTCGCGCAGCACATCCTCAAGACCGTGGTGGCCGCCCGGCTGATGGGCGCCGACTGCATCATCTCCGGCATCCGCCCGCAGATCGCCCAGACGATCGTCGCCCTCGGCATCGAGTTCGGTGACATCGCCACCAAGGCGAGCCTCGCCGACGCGCTGCGCCACGTGCTGCGCCTGACCGGGGTCGAGACCACCGCTCGCCGCCCGCGCCGGGAGTCCTGATGGAACGGGTGCCGATCCTCAAGATCGGCGACATCCTGCTGGTCTCCATCCAGGTCGACATGTCCGACCAGACGGCGATCCAGTTGCAGGAGGACCTGGCCGAGCGGATCGTCGCCACCGGCTGCCACGGCGTGATCATCGACATCACGGCGCTGGACATCGTCGACTCCTTCGTCGGCCGGATGCTGTCCACCATCGCGTCCATCTCGAAGGTGCTGGACGCCGAGACGGTGGTGGTCGGCATGCGCCCGGCCGTCGCCATCACGCTGGTCGAGCTGGGGCTGTCGCTCAACGGCATCCGTACCGCGCTGAACGTCGAGCGCGGCATGGAGCTGGTCGCGGCCAGCCGCGCCGACGAGTGGGACGAGGCGGCCGACGACGAGGACACCGAGACGACGGCGACGGCATGACCACGGGCGTCGACCTGGGTGTGCCGGCGACCCAGGCGATCCGCAGCGACGAGGACGTGGTGCGGGTCCGGCAGTTGGTGCGTACCACAGCCGTCGCGGTCCGGCTCTCCCTGGTCGACCAGACGAAGCTCGTCACCGCCGCCAGCGAGCTGGCCCGCAACACGCTGATCTACGGCGGCGGGGGCAACGCCGAGGTGAGCACCGTCTCCGACGGCCGCCGGCGTGGCGTGCGGATCGTCTTCGCCGACGAGGGACCGGGCATCCCGGACCTCGACCTGGCGCTCACCGACGGCTACACCACCGGCGGCGGGCTGGGCCTGGGACTGAGCGGCGCCCGCCGGCTCGTCGACGACTTCGACATCCGGACGGCTGTCGGCGAGGGGACGCGGATCACCGTCACCAAGTGGTCGCGATGATCGCCGACGTGGTACCCGACCACGGCATCTGGTTCCGGGTCGACACCGGCGCGACCGCCGGCAGCGTACGCCGGGCGGCCGAGCGTCTCGGCCAGCAGCTCGAACTGAGCGCGCCGCGCGTCGCGGACCTGGCCATCGTCACCGCCGAGATCACCAGCAACCTCGTCAAGCACGCCCGCGAGGGCACGCTCCTGATGCGTCCGGCGCGCCGGGGCGGGCAGGCCGGGGTGGAGCTGGTGGCGATCGACTCCGGCCCCGGCATGGCCGACCTCACGCTCTCCTCCGTCGACGGCCACTCCACCGCGGGCACGCTCGGCATCGGGCTCGGCGCGATCACCCGGCAGTCGAGCCGGTTCGACGGCTACTCGTCGCCGGGCCGGGGCACCGTCCTGGTCGTCCAGGTCTGGGACGCCGTACCGCCGGAGCCGGACTGGGCGGCCGGGCTGGCCCGGCCGATCACCGGCGAGCAGAGCAGCGGCGACGGGTACGCGGTCCGCCAGGTCGACGGCCGGCGGCAGGTGCTGGTCTCCGACGGGCTGGGCCACGGTCCGCTGGCCGCCGCCGCGACCGGCGCCGCCGTCTCCGCGTTCCGCGCGGCGCCGGACGGGCCGCCGGACGTTGTGGTGCGGCACCTGCACGCCGCCATCTCGCACACCCGGGGAGCCGCGCTCGCGGTGGCCGAACCGGATCCGGCCTCCGGAGTGCTCCGCTACGCCGGACTCGGCAACATCGCCGCGATGATCGTCGCCCCGGGCGAGCGGCGGCGCGGGCTGGTCTCGCTGCCGGGCATCGCCGGGCACCAGCGTCCGGCGATCCGCGGGTACGACTACCCCTTCTCGCGCGACGCCACCCTGGTCATGCACAGTGACGGGGTGGTGGATCGCTGGGATCTGGACGACTATCCCGGGCTCGCCGGCCGCAACCCGCTGCTGGCCGCCGCGACCCTGCTGCGTGACGCCGGTGTCCGCCGCGACGACGCCTGTGTCCTGGTGGCCCGGGGGGCGGCATGACCGAACCCCTCCTGCACCTCGCGCTCCGGGTGGAGCAGGACATCTTCCTGGTTCGGCAGCGTGGCCGGGAGGTCGCCGCGGCGGTCGGGCTGGAACACCAGGACCAGGTACGGATCGCCACCGCGCTCAGCGAGGTGGCCCGGGAGCTGTTGCACGGGGTCGACGGCGCGGACGTGACGTTCGCCCTCGACCGCGACGCCGCGGGCCGCCAGGTTCTCCAGGTGGACCTGGCGCCGCTGCGTCCGCTCCCCGGTGAACGGTACGAGCCGCAGTCCGGCGCCGTCGCACGTCTGGTGGACACGTTGCGGGTGGTGGCCGTCGAGGGCGATACGGTCGTGAGGATGTCCCGACGAGTGCCCGACCACGCCGAGAAGCTGACGGCGGAGCGTGCCGCCGAGCTTCGCGCCGAGCTGGCCGAGCGCGCGCCGGGTTCCGCGCTGGACGAGTTGGCCGCCCAGAACGCGCAGCTCATCGCCGCCCTCGACGAGGTACGCAGCCAGCGCGACGAGCTGGCGGTGCTCAACTCCGAACTCCAGGAGACCAACCGGGGCGTGATGGCGCTCTACAACCAGCTCACCGAGGAGCTGGAGGAGACCAACCGCGGCGTGGTCGCGCTCTACGCCGAGCTGGACGAGAAGTCCGCCCAGCTGCGGGCGGCGAGCGAGTCGAAGAGCCGGTTCCTGGCCAACGTCAGCCACGAGCTGCGCGCCCCGGTCACCGCGATCATCGGCCTGGCCCGGCTGCTCGCCGACTCCGCCTCCGACCCGCTCACCGGCGAACAGGCCCGCCAGGTGGGGCTGATCCGCTCCTCGGCGGGTGACCTGCTGGGCCTGGTCAACGAGCTGCTCGACCTGGCCAAGGCGGAGTCGGGCCGGATCGAGCCGCACTGGTCCGACGTCGATCTGCGCGCCGTGTTCGGGCAGTTGCGCGGCACGCTGCGGGCGCTCGCCTCCCGCCCCGAGGTGGAGCTGGTGGTCGAGGAACCGCCGGCCCCGGCGACGGTCCGCTCGGACGAGGTGCTGCTCGCCCAGGTGCTGCGCAACCTGCTGCACAACGGGCTGAAGTTCACCGAGCGCGGCGAGGTACGCCTGCGCGCCGAGCGCCGTGGCGAGCAGTGGACGCTGTCGGTCACCGACACCGGTGTGGGCATCCCGCCGGAGCTGCAAGAACGGGTCTTCGAGGAGTTCTACCAGGTGCCCGGCACGACCCGGGTCGGTGGCACCGGGCTCGGCCTGCCGTACGCGCGGCGGCTGGTCACGCTGCTCGGCGGGACACTGAAGCTGACCAGCGAACCCGGCCGGGGCAGTACGTTCACAGTGGTCCTCCCCGCGGGCGGAGCGTGACGGTGGACGGCGGGCCGGTGACCGTGCTTGTGGTCGACGACAGCGGCCCCAAGCGATACCTGCTGGTCAACTGGCTGAACCGGGCCGGCTTCGTCACCGTCGAGGCCGAGAACGGCACGGCGGCGCTGGAGCGGGTGGCCCGGGAACACATCGACCTCGTGGTGCTCGACGTGCGGCTGCCCGACATGAGCGGCTTCGAGGTGTGCGAGCGGATCAAGGAGGCGTACCCGTCGATCCCGGTCGTGCACGTCTCCGCGCACGCGGTCGACGTGGTCGACCGGGCGCAGGGCCTCACCCGGGGCGCGGACGCCTACCTGGCCGAGCCGATCGAGCCGGAGGAACTGGTCGCCACCGCCCACGCGGTGCTGCGCTACTACCAGGCCCGGCGGCGGGCCGAGCAGCTCGCCGAACGGCTCGCCGCGCTCGCCGACGCCACTGTGGAGATGCACGCGACGCCGAACTTCGTCCGGCTGCTGGAGGCCGCCGCGAGCGGCGCGGCGCGGATCTTCAAGGCCCCGGCGGCGGTCGTCGCGGAGACGTTCGACGGGGACTGCCTGGCCGGGGTGGCGGCCGACCCGCACACGCCGGCCACCATCGTGCCGTGGGTGGTGGACGACACCGGAGTGCCGATCGGCACCCGGGTACGCGTCGACGAGCCGGCCAACTGGGCGCTGACCGGCTGGCCGGACGGCGACACCGTGACGGTGGCCGCGTCCCGGCTGCGCGAGGACCGGGCCCCGCTGTACGTGGTGGTGCCGACCGCCACCCAGACCGTACGCACGCCGGTGCTGGTGCAGCTCGCCCAGGCGGTCGCGTCGGCGGTGGAGGCGCAGCGGTCCTTCGACGAGGAGCACCGGATCGCGGTGACGTTGCAGCGCAGCCTGCTTCCGCAGCGGCTGCCCGACGTCGCCGGCCTGGACCTGGCCGTCCGGTACGAGCCGGCGAGCGCGCAGACCGAGGTGGGCGGCGACTTCTACGAGCTGGTGATGCTCGACGGGCACCTGCTGGTGGCGATCGGTGACGTGGCCGGGCACTCGCTGCACGCCGCCACCGTGATGGCCGAGCTGCGGCACGCGGTGCGGGCGTACGCGGTCGAGGGGCACCAGCCGGGTGTGATCCTGGACCGGGTCAACGAGCTGATGCGCAACCTGCTGCCGACCGAGCTGGCGACCATCTGCGTCCTGCTGCTGCACCCGTCGACCGGGCAGGTCCGGATGGCCAGCGCCGGGCACCTGCCGGCGTTGCTGAGCCGGGACGGGCGGATCGAGTTCGTCACGCAGTCCGCGCCGCTGCTCGGCGTACGCGCACCGCGCCCGCCGGACCTGGAGTTCGTGCTGCCCGCCGGCACCACGCTCGTGCTCTACACCGACGGGCTGATCGAGCGGCGGGACGCCACGATCGACGACGGCATGGCGGCGCTCGGCGTGGCCGCCACCCGGGTGGACGACGACCTGGACGATTTCTGCCGGCGGCTGCTCGTCGAGCTGGCGCCGCCGGAGATCCACGACGACGTGGCGGTGGTGGCGGTCCGCCGCCGCTGAGCCGCACCGCGTCCTCCGTCACGCTGCGCTACATCCGACGCCGGGTGGACGACGCGCTCGCTGCCGCCTTTGCTCTGCAGCCATCAGCGCATCAGGCGGCTGAGCAGGCATTCAATGTTGACCTTGGTTGACGGCTCTCCGTTGCGCCCGTCACTTTCTGTATGCGTCGCTGTCGGTCTCCCTGATCTCCTGTGGAGTGCGGGCGAAAAGCCCCTGCGAGATCTTGGTACGGGAAGGCCCCTATGGGGGCACTTTCCTTCCAAGATCTTCCCTGGTCCCGACAAATGAGAGGGTGATCTCGGTTGGCGGGAGAACTGGTGCGTGCATGGGTGCAGAGCAAGGGCGGCGCGGATCTGCTCGACCAGCGCGGTCACCGCAGCGGCCGGCCGGCGCCGGAACCGGACCTGCCGGTCCGTGGCGCGTTCCATCGCGACCGTCCTCATAGGCTGCCCCTATGACTACGAAGACCAGCGAGCTGCTCGCCGTCGCGGCGCCGCGTACGGTCGCGGTGGTGCGCGGCATCTCCGACGACCAGCTCGTCCTGCCCACGCCCTGTCCCGACTACACCGTGCGCGACCTGCTCGGCCACCTGTTCGACGTGGTGGTCAACTTCCAGGCGCTGGCCCGCCGGGAGGAGGTCGACTGGTCCGGCAAGACCGACCACCTGACCGACGGCTGGCGGGACCGGTTCGCGACCGAGGCGGCCCGGCTGACCGAGGCGTGGTCCGACCCGTCCACGCAGGAGGGCGTCTCCCCTGGCATGGGACTGCCGCAGGAGACGGTCGGCATGATGGCCCTGATCGACCTCACCATCCACGGGTGGGATCTGGCGCGGGCCACCGGCCAGGATCTGACCGTGGACCCCGCAGTGGTGGCGGCGGGGCACGAGTTCATGGACCGGATGGGCGACACGGGGCAGAAGATGGGCGCGTTCGGCCCGCCGGTGCCGACCGGCGCGGCTCCGGACAGCATGGACGCGCTGCTCGGCCGGGCCGGGCGCGACCCCGCCTGGACCCGCTGAATCCGGGCGGCCCGCGTGGTGCGCCGCGCGGGCCGTTCCTGACACCACCATTCACTCAGCGGCCGAGCAGCCCGGCCGAGCCGGCGACGACCAGGCCGATCACCGTCGAACAGCAGCAGACGACGAGCGCGGCGGCGACCACCACGAGGATCAGCCACGTCGGTCCCCGTCGCGCCACCGAGGGCTCCTCCTCGCTCATCCCGGCAGTCTAGGTTGGTCCGATGGAGCTGATCTCGATCGCCGACGTCCGGGCCGCCGCCGACGACGTGGCCGGCACCGTGCTGCGGACCCCGCTGGTGCCGACGCTCTGGGACGACGAGTTGTGGCTCAAGCCGGAGAACCTGCAACCGGTGGGGTCGTTCAAGCTGCGCGGCGCCACCCACGCGGTGGCCCGGCTCGATCCGGCGACCCGGGCCCGGGGCGTGGTCACCCACTCGTCGGGAAACCACGGGCAGGCCCTGGCGTACGCGGCCCGCGCCCTCGGCGCGCCCTGCACCGTGGTGGTCCCCGAGGGCGCGCCGGAGATCAAGGTGGCCCGGATGCGGGCGCTCGGCGCGGACGTACGGCTGGTTCCGCCCGCCCGACGGCTCGCCGAGGCGGAACGGATCGTGGCGGAGACCGGCGCGGCGTTGGTGCCGCCGTTCGACCATCCGGCGGTCATCGCCGGGCAGGGCACCATCGGGCTGGAGATCGTCGCCGACCTGCCGGACGTCGACGTGGTGCTGGTGCCGGTCGGCGGCGGCGGGCTCGGCTCCGGCGTGGCCACCGCGGTCAAGGCGCTGCGCCCGTCCGCCGCCGTGATCGGCGTGGAGCCCGTGCTCGCCGCCGACGCCCAGGAGTCGCTCGCCGCCGGTGAGGTGGTCGTCTGGGACGTCGAACGCACCTACTGGACGTGCGCCGACGGACTGCGGACCAGCCTGTCCGCGTTGACCCTGGCCCACCTGCGCGACCGGCTCGACGGCATCGTCACGGTGACCGAGGACGAGATCATGGCGGCCACCGGCCGGCTGCTCCGGGACGCCCGGCTGGTGGCCGAGCCGAGCGGCGCGGTCGCCCTGGCCGCCCGGCTGTTCCACCGCGACGAGCTGCCGGCCGGCCGCACCGTCGCGGTGGTCACCGGCGGGAACGCCGACCCGCATGTGCTGTCCGCCGCGCTCGCCCAGGTGTAAGGAAGGGCCCCTTATTAACAGACGTCTGTTAATAAGGGGCCCTTCCTTCACGCTCGGCCGACGCGGTCGAGGATCCAGGCGTTGACGAACGCCTCCTCGCGCCAGGAGTCGTACCGGCCGCTGGGGCCGCCGTGGCCCGCGCCCATCTCGGTCTTGAGCAGGTAGTCGCCGGCCGGCGCGAACGACCGCAGCCGGGCGATCCACTTGGCCGGCTCGTGGTAGAGCACGCGGGTGTCGTTGAGGCTGGTCACCGCAAGGATGGCCGGGTACTCGGCGGTGGTCACGTTCTCGTACGGCGTGTACGACTTCATGTACGCGTAGACCTCGGGGTCGTCGAGCGGGTTGCCCCACTCCTCCCACTCGGTGACCGTCAACGGCAGCGACGGGTCGAGGATCGAGGTGAGCGCGTCCACGAACGGCACCTGCGCGACGATCCCGGTGAACGCGTCCGGGGCGAGGTTCGCCACCGCGCCCATCAGCAGGCCACCGGCCGAGGCACCCCGGGCGACCAGCCGGTCGCTCGCCGTCCAGCCCGCCTTGACCAGGTGCCGGGCGCAGGCCACGAAGTCGGTGAACGTGTTCTTCTTGGCCAGCAGCTTGCCCTCGTCGTACCAGCGACGGCCCAGCTCGCCGCCGCCGCGGATGTGCGCCACCGCGAAGATCACGCCACGGTCGAGCAGGCTCAGCCGGGCGATCGAGAACCACGGGTCCATGCTCGCCTCGTACGAGCCGTAGCCGTAGATGACGGCGGGCGCCGAGCCGTTGCGCGGGGTGTCGCGGCGGCAGACGAGCGAGATCGGTACGCGGGTGCCGTCGTCGGCGAGCGCCCAGTCCCGGTGCTGCTCGTAGTCGGCCGGGTCGTACGCCCGCCCGTCCGGCCCGGGGCGGACCGGCTTCTGCCGGCGCAGCGTCAGCTCGCGGGTCACCAGGTCGTAGTCGTAGACCGAGTCGGGGGTGACGAGTGAGGTGTAGCGCAGCCGGACCTCGTTCGTGCGGTACTCCGGGTTCGCGTCCAGCCCCACGCTGTAGATCGGCTCGGGGAAGTCGATGTCCCAGCTGTCGTCGCTGCCCACCGGCAGCACCCGCAGGCCGGTCAGGCCGTTGGCGCGCAGCGACACCACGAGGTGGTTCTCGAACGCGTCGACCGCCTCCAGCCGGGTACCCGGCGTGTGCGGGATCAGCGGCTCCCACTCGCCCGGCGTGTCCGCCGAGGTGTACGCCAGCGCGAAGTCCTCCGCGCCGTCGTTGTGCAGGATCAGGAAGCGGTGGCCGTGGTGCTCCACCGCGTACTCGATGCCCTGACGCCGCGGCGCCACGACGGCGGGCTCGCCGGTCGGGTTGGACGCCGGGATCACCCACACCTCGCTGGTGATCTTGCTGTGGATGTCGATGACCACGAAGCGCTCCGAGCGGGTCAGCTCGACGCCGACCCAGAACCGCTCGTCGTCTTCGGAGTAGACCACCACGTCCTCGGTGGACGCCGTGCCGACGCTGTGCCGCCAGACCCGGTTCGGCCGCCACGCCTCGTCCACCGTCACGTAGAACAGCGTGGACGCGTCACTCGACCAGGCCGTGCCGTAGAACGTGTCCGGCACCTCGTCCGGCAGCGACTCGCCGGTGGTCAGATCCTTGATCCGAAGCGTGAACCGCTCGTCGCCGGAGAAGTCGGTGGAGTAGGCCAGCCAGCGCCCGTCCGGGCTGACGTCGAACGCGCCGAGCGAGAAGAAGTCGTGCCCCTCGGCGAGCTGGTTGCCGTCGAGCAGCACCTCCTCGCCGTCGAGCGGGGCGCCGTCCGCGCTGACCGGGGGCGCCGTCTCGCCCGGCCGGACCGCGCGCCGGCAGTGCACGCCGTACTGCTGCCCCTCGACCGTGCGGGTGTAGTACCAGTAGCCGTCCTTGCGGGTCGGCACCGACAGGTCGGTCTCCTGGGTGCGCCGGCGCGTCTCCTCGAACAGCTCCGCGCGCAGCCCGGCCAGGTGGGCGGTGCGCGCCTCGGTGTACGCGTTCTCGGCGTCCAGGTACGCGATCGTGTCCGGGTCGTCCTTGACGGCGAGCCAGGCATACTCGTCGATCACGGTGTCACCGTGGTGGACGCGCTCGGTCGGGACACGCTTGGCGACGGGCGGTGGGGTTTCGGTCACGGCGCCACGTTACCGGTCGCCGGGCCGCCGCCGGGCTCGCCCGCCGACCGAATCCCGCGACTCGCCGCCAGGTCTTTCGAACATGTGTACGATAACCGCCATGGCGGATGCGGCACGTTCCACCGAGCGACTCGAAGCCCTCGACATCACCCGGAAGCTGGCCGCGATCTGCGGTGACCCGTTCGCCCGCTTCGCCGGCCCGGCCGACGAGGTGGCCGGCCGTACCGCCCGGTGGGTGGCCGTGCCGGGCGGCCCGCACGCCGCGGCGGAGGTGTTGCGGCTGGCCGCCGCGCACGACCTGACAGTGGTGCCCCGCGGCGCCGGCACGAAGATCGACTGGGGTGCCGCCCCGGCGCAGGTGGACATCATGCTCGACACCGGCCGCCTCGCCGGGGTCTGGCACGAGCCGCGCGAGGCGGCGGTGGCCGACATCGGCGCCGGTACGCCGCTGCGCGCGGTCCAGGCCACGCTCGCGCGCACCAACCGGCGGCTGCCGGTCGACGCGCCCTCGCCGGGCGCGACGCTCGGCGGGGTGCTCGCCGCAGACGAGTCCGGTCCGCTGCGTCACCGGCACGGCAGCCCGTGCGCCCAGCTCGTCGGGGTGCGCTACCTCGACGCCGACGGCGAGCTGGTGAGCGTCGGCGAGTCCGGCACGGAGGCGCTCGGCCGGGCCGCCCCGGGCGGTGGCGGTGGCCGGCCCGGCGAGCGCGGTCCGGCGGGTGGTGGCGCCCGGTGGGGTGCCGGCTTTGGACCTGGCGGTCCGGCGGACGGTCCCGGCTGGGGCGCCGGTGGTTCGGCGGGTGGCGCGGGCTGGGGTGCCGGTGGTGCGTCCGCCGGAGATCCGGGTGGCGGGGACGCGATCCTCGGGCGGGGCGAGGTGCCCGGGCTGGACGTGGCCCGCCTGCTCTGCGGCTCACAGGGCGGGCTCGGCGTGCTGGTCTCGGCCACCATGCGGGTGCACGCCGCGCCGGCCGGCCGGCTCTGGGTGTCCCGTCCGGTCTGGACGCCCCTGGAGGTGCACGACCTGGTCCGGGCCGTACTGGCCGCGGGTGTCGATCCGGCCGCCGTCGAACTTGACCTGCCCGTGCCGGTGCCGCTGCCCCGGCGTCGCATTCCGCCGACGCACCCATCGGTGGTCAACCGCCCCGACCATCCCGCCGTGACCGGGCGACCCGCGGCGGGCAGCCTGGTGGTGCTGCTGGAGGGCGGCCCGGCCGACGTGACCGAGCGGGCCGAGCGGCTCACCGCCGTCCTCGGCGCCGAGGCGATGGTCAGTCACCACGCGCCGGAATGGTGGGGGCGTTACCCCTTCGCGCCCGGCGACACGGCGCTGCGCATCGAGGTGCCGATCAACGACCTGCACGCCGCCGTCTACGCGGTGCGCGACGCCACCGGCGGCCCGGTGCCGGTACGCGGCTCGGCCGGCTCGGGCACCGTCCACGCCGCCCTGTCCGGCGCGCTGCCGCCCGAGCGGGTCGCTTCGATACTCACCGCCGTCCGCAGCGTGCTGATCGCCCGGCGGGGCCGGTGCGTGGTGGTGGCCGCACCCGCGGCGGTACGCCGTGCCGTCGACCTCTGGGGCGAGCTGCCCGCGTTGCCGCGCCTGCGCAGCGCCAAGGCCCACCTCGACCCGCACCACCGCCTGGCCCCCGGCCGCCTCCCCGGAGGCCTCTGACCCACCCCAGCCCACCTGGTGCCCCGCACCACCCTCCGGCCCGCTCACCTCCGGCCCTGACCAAGCCGGTGATCAAGGAGTTTGTGTCGGATTCCGCACCTCCCCAAGCCCCGAACTCCTTGATGACCGTCGGCGGGGCGGGCGAAGCGCGCGAAGGGCCGGCTGAGGCGCCACGACGGGGGGCTGAGGCGTCCGCGACGGCGCGAAAGCGGGTTGACCATGAAGTTGACGGGGAGGAACGGGGCGAATCAAGCAGCTAAGTTCATGATCGCCGGAGCCGGAGCCGGAGCCGGAGCCGGAGCCGGAGCCGGAGCCGGAGCCGGAGCCGGAGCCGGAGCCGGAGCCGGAGCCGGAGCCGGGGCGGGCCGGCGGGAGGGCTACGGGGTGTCGTTTCGGAGGACCAGGATGGCTATGTCGTCGCGTGGGGGCTCGACCGAGAAGGCGATGGTGGCGGCGCGCAGCCGTGCGGCCACCACGTCGGCCGAGTACCCGGCCAGCGGCGCCGCCGACTCGCGGAGCCGGTCGGTGCCGAACAGCTCCCGTCCGCGCCGCCGCTCGGTGACCCCGTCGGTGTAGAAGATCAGCGCGTCGCCGGGCTTGAGCGTCAGCTCGGCGGTCGGTGTGGTGATCGAGTCGAGCAGGCCCAGCGCCGTACCGCCGGCGCCGACGAAGGTCGCGCCGCCACCGCCGTGCAGCAGTACCGGGCGGTCGTGGCCGGCCAGGTGCAGCGAGACGTCGAGCTGGTCGCCGGCGCCGGGTGCGACAGCCGCCAGCGCCAGCGTGCAGTAGCGTCCGCCGCCGCGCTCGACGAGCGTCTCGTTGAGCCGGCCGAGCACCTCGGGCAGCGGTTTGCCGTCGCCGACGAGCACCCGGATCACGTCCCGGACCAGCCCGGTCACGGCGGCAGCCTGCACACCCTTGCCTGACACGTCGCCGACCACCACGAGCCAGCGGCCGTCCGGCAGCGGGAGCACGTCGTAGAAGTCGCCGCCGACCTCCGCGTCGTCGCCGGTCGGGACGTACTCGGCGGCGAAGCCGATGCCCTCGACCACCGGGAGCACCGGCGGCAGCAGCGACTGCTGGAGCGTCTGGGCCACCCGGCGGCGCTCGGCGTGGATGCGGGCGTTCTCGATGGCGAGGGCGGCCCGGCGGGCCACGTCCTCCAGCACCGACACCTCGTCCGGGTCGTGCCGGTGCCGCTGGTGCCGGCCCACGGCGAGGGTGCCGAGCCGCTGGCCACGGGCGATCAACGGTACGGCGAAGCCCTCCATCGGCCCGCCGAGCGGCACCTGGGCGGCGTTGCGGGACGCCTCGCGCAGCCGGGACTGGATCGAGTCCGGGCCGGTCTCCTGGAGGATCCGGTGCAGCTGCGGGAGCATCGCCTCGTCGGCGTGGCTGGACGCGGCGAGGCGCAGCCGGCCCCACTCGTCGGTGGTGTGCACGGCGCACCACTGGCCGAGCCGGGGCACCACGAGCTGCGGGACGAGCGCCATGGTCAGCTCGACGTCGAGCGACTGGGCGAGCAGCTCACTGGCCTCGGCCAGGAAGGTCAGCCAGGTGGACCGCCGTACGTCGGCGCGGCGCAGCCGATCGTTCTCCAGGTGCAGCGACAGCCGTTCGGCGGCCAGTACGGCGAGCGGCCGGGCGTACGCCGAGGGCGCCGCGTCCAGCTCCAGCTCACCGGCGTACGGCCGGTGCACCGCCAGCGGTACGCGCAGCAGTTCGTTGCCCTCGCGCGGCGGGCGGCCGTACCGGGCGAAGACCTGGGTGCCGAGTCCGTCGCCCCGGTCCAGCCGGACCGTGCCACCGGCGGCGCCCACCATCTCGGCGACCCGGTTCAGCAGCGCGGTGGCGAACTCGGGCAGCGGCTCGTCGGCGTACGCGTCGGGGGTGATCTGCATCAGGTCGCTCATCGCCGCGGCGCTCGGCGTACCGTCGCCGGTCCGTTCCGGTTCGGCGACGCGCAGCGGGCCGGCCGACGGCCTGGCGGACCCGCCGGGGCCGGGCCGGTCCAGGCGGAACCAGACGCCCTTGCCGGTGGGCAGGTAGGTCGTGCCCCACCGGCTGGAGAAGTGATCGACGAGCAGCAGCCCGCGCCCTCTGGCAGCCACCTCGGTGATGTCGGACGTGGTGTTGCGCACGCCGACGATCAGCTCGTCGACCGGGCCGGAGGCGAAGTCGGTGACGGTCACGGTGAGACCGTTGCGGTCGGTGTCGACCTCGATGTCCAGTTCGGTTCGCGCGTGTTCGACAGCGTTGGTGGTCAGCTCGGTGGTGAGCAGCAGCGCCTCGTTCAGCAGTTCGGGCAGCCGCGCTTCGAGCAGCATGGTGCGGACCAGCGCGCGGGCCGCCGCCGGGGTGCGGCGGTCGGCGGGGAGGCGGACCCGGCGGACGCGCTCGTCCGCGCCGCCGCTGGCCGGCCCTGCCTCCGCTGACATCTTCGTATCCTCCACCGCGCCCACCCCGGGTGCCAAGCGTCCCGGCGAACCCACCACCCGGGTTGATACCGCACGTGACGCGCGATCACCCGGGGTGACCTCGACGGATCGCGCGGCACAATGATGGGATGGCCCGTGTGACCGCACGAGCCCGAGCGGAGCGAGGAGCGATGGCCACGGTGAATCAGTCGGTGACCGCTGACCCGTCCGCGTCCGACCACGAGGTGCTCCTCGGTGAACTGGTCGAGGCGCTGCGCCGGGTGGGGCGCGGCGATCTCCGGGTGCGCCTGCCCCGGCGGGCGGGACTGCCCGGTGAGGTCGCCGACGCCTTCAACGACGTGGTGTCGTTGCAGGAACGGCAGCACCTGGACCTGCGGCGGATCAGCCGGATCGTCGGCCGCGACGGCCGGCTCACCGAGCGCCTGGACGACGAGGGCCTGGACGGCTCCTGGGCGGAGGGGCAGCGGGCGGTCAACTCGCTCATCGACGACCTGGGCCGGCCGACCACCGAGATCGCCCGGGTCATCGTGGCGGTGGCCGACGGCGACCTGTCCCAGCACATGGCGCTGGAGATCGACGGTCGCCCGCTGCGCGGTGAGTACCTGCGCATCGGCCGGACCGTGAACACGATGGTGGACCAGCTCTCCTCGTTCGCCGACGAGGTGACGCGGGTGGCCCGTGAGGTGGGCACCGAGGGGAAGCTGGGCGGCCAGGCCGACGTACGCGGGGTGGCCGGCACCTGGAAGGACCTCACCGACTCGGTGAACACCATGGCGTCGAACCTCACCGGGCAGGTGCGGTCGATCTCCCAGGTGGCCACAGCCGTCGCGAAGGGCGACCTGTCGCAGAAGATCACGGTCGGGGCGCGCGGCGAGGTGGCCGAGCTGGCCGACACGATGAACTCGCTCACCGACACGCTGCGGCTGTTCGCCGAGCAGGTGACCCGGGTGGCGCGCGAGGTGGGCACCGAGGGCAAGCTGGGCGGCCAGGCCGAGGTGCCGGGCGTGGCCGGCACGTGGAAGGACCTGACCGACAACGTCAACTCGATGGCGTCGAACCTGACCGCGCAGGTGCGCAACATCGCCCAGGTGTCGACGGCTGTCGCGAAGGGCGACCTGTCGCAGAAGATCACGGTGGCCGCCCAGGGCGAGATCCTGGAGCTGAAGGACACCGTGAACACGATGGTGGACCAGCTCTCGTCTTTCGCCGACGAGGTGACGCGGGTGGCCCGTGAGGTGGGCATCGAGGGCAAGCTGGGCGGTCAGGCGCAGGTGCGCGGCGTCTCCGGCACCTGGCGCGACCTCACCGAGAACGTCAACCAGCTCGCCGGCAACCTGACCAGCCAGGTCCGCAACATCTCCCAGGTCTCCACCGCTGTGGCCAAGGGCGACCTGGGTCAGAAGATCACAGTGGACGCGCAGGGCGAGATCCTGGAGCTGAAGAACACCGTCAACACGATGGTGGACCAGCTCTCCTCGTTCGCCGACGAGGTGACCCGGGTGGCGCGCGAGGTGGGTACCGAGGGCAAGCTGGGTGGTCAGGCCCAGGTCAAGGGCGTCTCGGGTACGTGGCGTGATCTCACCGACAACGTGAACTCGATGGCGTCGAACCTGACCAGCCAGGTCCGCAACATCGCCTCGGTCACCACTGCCGTGGCGAAGGGTGACCTGTCGCAGAAGATCACTGTGGACGCCCGGGGCGAGATCCTGGAGCTGAAGTCCACCGTGAACACGATGGTGGACCAGCTCTCGTCGTTCGCCGACGAGGTGACGCGCGTGGCGCGCGAGGTGGGCACCGAGGGCAAGCTCGGCGGCCAGGCCCAGGTGCGCGGCGTCGCGGGCACCTGGCGCGACCTGACCGACAACGTGAACTCGATGGCGTCGAACCTGACCGCGCAGGTGCGCAACATCGCCCAGGTGTCGACCGCTGTCGCGAAGGGTGACCTGTCGCAGAAGATCACCGTGGACGCGCAGGGCGAGATCCTGGAGCTGAAGTCCACTGTCAACACGATGGTGGACCAGCTCTCGTCGTTCGCCGACGAGGTCACGCGGGTGGCCCGTGAGGTGGGTACCGAGGGCAAGCTCGGCGGTCAGGCCCAGGTCAAGGGCGTCTCCGGTACGTGGCGTGACCTGACCGACAACGTGAACTCGATGGCGTCGAACCTGACCAGCCAGGTCCGCAACATCGCCTCCGTCACCACCGCCGTGGCGAACGGCGACCTGGGTCAGAAGATCACGGTGGACGCGCAGGGCGAGATCCTGGAGCTGAAGAACACCGTCAACACGATGGTGGACCAGCTCTCCTCGTTCGCCGACGAGGTGACCCGGGTGGCCCGCGAGGTGGGTACCGAGGGCAAGCTGGGTGGTCAGGCCCAGGTCAAGGGCGTCTCCGGTACGTGGCGCGACCTCACCGAGAACGTCAACCAGCTCGCCTCGACCCTGACCACGCAGTTGCGCGCCATCGCGCAGGTCTCCACGTCGGTGACCCGCGGCGACCTGACCCAGCGGATCAACGTGAAGGCGCAGGGCGAGGTCGCCGAACTGAAGGACAACATCAACCAGATGATCGTCACCCTCCGGGAGACGACCAAGAAGAACGCCGAGCAGGGCTGGCTGGACTCGAACCTGGCCCGGATCGGTGGTCTGCTCCAGGGCCAGCGCGACCTGGGCGAGGTCTGCCGCATGATCATGCAGGAGGTGACCCCGCTGGTGGACGCGCAACTCGGCGCGTTCTTCCTGGCGGACAGCTCCGAGGGCAGCATGCGGCTGCGGCTCACCGCCTCCTACGGGTACGTGGCACGCGGCCACGACGTCACGTTCGGCCCGGGTGAGGGGCTGGTCGGGCAGGCCGCGTTGTCGCGCCGGACGATCCGGGTCAAGGCGCAGCCGGACGGGCGACTCGTCGTACGGTCCGGGCTGGCCGACACGCCCCCGGCCGACCTGGTGGTGCTGCCGGTCCAGTTCGAGGGCGAGCTGCTCGGCGTGATCGAGTTCGCCGGCGTGGCCACCTTCTCCGAGCTGCACCTGGCGTTCCTGGAGCGGCTGGTGCTCACCATCGGCGTCGCGGTCAACACCATCCAGGCCAACCGGCGTACGGAGGAGCTGCTGGCGCAGTCGCAGCGGCTGGCGCACGAGATGCAGGACCAGTCGGCCGAGTTGCAGCGCACCAACGCCGAGCTGGAGGACAAGGCGAAGCTGCTGTCCGAGCAGAAGGCCAACATCGAGACGCAGAACCGGGAGATCGAACTGGCCCGCCTCGGCCTGGAGGAGAAGGCGCAGCAGCTCACCCGCGCGTCGGCGTACAAGTCGGAGTTCCTGGCGAACATGAGCCACGAGCTGCGTACGCCGCTGAACTCGCTGCTCCTGCTGGCCCGGCTGCTGGCCGAGAACCCGGAGCGCAACCTCAGCGCGAAGCAGATCGAGTTCGCCCGGACCATCCACGGCGCCGGGTCCGACCTGCTCTCGCTGATCGACGACATCCTCGACCTGTCCAAGATCGAGGCGGGCCGGATGGACGTGGAGCCCACCGAGATCCACTTCGCCGAGATCCGCGGCTACGTGGAGCAGGCGTTCGCGCCGCAGGCCGAGGAGAAGGGCCTGGACTTCCAGGTACGGGTGAGCCCCGATCTGCCGCCCGCGCTGGTCACCGACGCCCAGCGGTTGCAGCAGATCCTGCGCAACCTGCTGTCCAACGCGGTGAAGTTCACCGACAACGGCGCCGTGACGCTGCGCATCGGCCCGGCGGCCGAGAACGCCGTCTTCGACGTGCCGGCGCTGACGAACGCGCAGCGGGTGATCGCGTTCACCGTGATCGACACCGGCATCGGGGTCTCGGACGACAAGCTGTCGCTGATCTTCGAGGCGTTCCAGCAGGCGGACGGCACCACCAGCCGGCGCTACGGCGGCACCGGCCTCGGGCTGTCCATCAGCCGGGATCTGGCCCGCCTGCTCGGCGGCACGATCACCGTCTCGTCCGCGCCCGGTCAGGGTTCGACGTTCACTCTCTTCGTACCCGATGTGCTGGCGCCGGACGCGGTGGTGGCGCCGGCGCCGCCGTCGCCGAGCCGCGCGGGCCTGCCGTCGTCGCTGCTCATGCCGATGGAGCTGCCGCAGCCGCAGGAGACGCCCGCCACCCGGCGCCTGGACGGCGTGACCGTGCTGATCATCGACGACGACGTGCGGAACGTGTTCGCGCTGACGTCCGCGTTGGAACTGCACGGGATGACCGTGTTGTACTCGGACAACGGGGCGGACGGCGTCCGCCAGCTCGCCGAGCACCCGGAGGTGGACATCGTCCTGATGGACGCCATGATGCCGGACCAGGACGGGTACGAGACGACCGCGCAGATCCGCCGCAACCACCGGTTCGCGGACCTGCCGATCGTCTTCCTGACCGCGAAGGCGATGCCCGGCGACCGGGAGTCGGCGCTCAGCGCCGGCGGCAGCGACTACATCACCAAGCCGGTGGACCTGGACGAGCTGATCGAACTGATGGCGTCCTGGATCGGCCGGAGCCGAGGCGAGGAGAAGGCGTGACGCAGACGGCCAAGGCCCTGCTGGTGGACGACCGGCGGGAGAACCTGATGGCGCTGGAGGCGATCCTCCAGGGTCTCCCGGTGCAGTCGGTCGCGGTGGAGAGCGGCGAGGCGGCGCTCAAGCAGCTCCTGGTGGACGACTTCGCGGTGATCCTGCTGGATGCCCAGATGCCGGACATGGACGGCTTCGAGACCGCCACCCACATCAAGCGGCGCGAGCGCACCCGGCACGTACCGATCATCTTCCTGACCGCCGCGGACAAGGACGCCCAGCTCGCGCTGCGCGGCTACGCGGCCGGTGCGGTCGACTACCTGACCAAGCCGTTCGACCCGTGGGTGCTGCGGGCCAAGGTGACCGTGTTCGTCGACCTGTGGGTGAAGACGCGGCAGCTCGCCGCCCAGTCGGATCTGGTGCGGGAGCGGGATCTCCAGTGGCGGCACCTGACCGACGCGGTGGACGAGGCGACAGCGCTGCTGCGCGCCGACGACGACCCGTCGGCCCGGGACCGCGCGGTGGAGCTGCTGGAGCAGGCGCGCTGGGGCAACACCCGCTGACGGTTCAGCCGCCGGCCGGGCCGCCGTGCCCGGTCGCGGCCCGCCGGGCCCGCCAGCGGTCGCCGAGCGACTCCAGTTCCTCCTGTACGAAGAGGAAGAAGTCGCGCATCTCGGCGACCCGCTCACCGGCCGGGGTGCTGCGGCCGTGCAGCGCGTCGACCCCGCCGGCGGCGATGTCGATGAAGTTCTTGTAGAGCGTGGTCTTGGTGATGGTCGCCTCGTACCACGGGTTGTCGGGCATCCGGTAGCGGTCGCGCCGGGAGCCCTTGACCGGCTCGCGGACCAGCATGGCGAACTGGGTCAGGTAGCGCACCGCGCCGCTCACCGCCGCCGCGCTGACGCCGAGCCGCTCGGCGATCTCGCCCGCGGTGAGCGGGCCGTCGGCGCTCATCACCGTGAACAGGACCCGGGCGGCCATTCGGGGGAAGCCCACGTCGGCGAAGGCCATCGCCATCCGCTCGACGAAGAGGTGGACCTCTTCCTCGTCTTGGTGGGGCGGCACGTTCATGGTCGGCTCCTCGACGCTCACCCCGTGACCCTACAGTCTTCACAAGTTTGTGAAACAAGCGTAGCTTCTGAAGTATGGAAACGGCAATCGATGTGTCCGGCCTGGTGAAGACCTTCGGCCGCACCCGGGCTCTGGACGGGCTCGACCTGACCGTCCGCACCGGAGAGGTGCACGGCTTCCTGGGCCCGAACGGCTCCGGCAAGTCGACCACCATCCGGGTGCTGCTCGGCCTGCTGCGGGCGGACGCGGGGGCCGTCCGGCTGCTGGGTGGCGACCCCTGGCGGGACGCGGTGGCGCTGCACCGCCGCCTCGCGTACGTGCCCGGCGACGTCACGCTCTGGCCCGGCCTCAGCGGCGGCGAGGTGATCGACCTGCTCGGCCGGCTGCGCGGCGGGCTCGACCCGAAACGCCGCGCCGAGCTGCTGGAGTCGTTCGAGCTGGACCCGCGCAAGAAGGGCCGCACCTACTCCAAGGGCAACCGGCAGAAGGTCGGCCTGGTCGCGGCGCTCGCCTCCGACGTCGAGCTGCTCATCCTCGACGAGCCGACCTCCGGGCTCGACCCGCTGATGGAGGAGGTCTTCCAGCACTGGGTCCGCCGGGCCCGGCAGGACGGGCGCACGGTGCTGCTCTCCAGCCACATCCTCGCCGAGGTGGAGGCGCTCTGCGACCGGGTGACGATCATCCGGGCCGGCCGGACGGTGGAGTCGGGCACGCTCGGCGACCTGCGCCACCTGCACCGCACCGCGATCGACGCGGAGGTCACCGCGCCGCTGGACGGGCTGGCCGACCTGCCCGGTGTGCACGACCTGCGGGTGGACGGGCAGCGGGTCCGCTTCGCCGTGGACACCGCGTCGCTCGACGCCGCGCTGCGCCGGCTCACCGAACTCGGCGTACGCAGCCTGGTCAGCACACCGCCCACGCTTGAGGAACTGTTCCTGCGGCACTACGAGACGGCGTCCTCCGAGTCGGCGCCCTCCACCGACGCGGCGCGCCAAGAGACGGCGGACCGGTCATGAGTGCGCTCACCGGCACGCGCCACCTGGTCCGGCTGATCCTGCGCCGGGACCGCCTCCTGCTGCCGCTGTGGGTGCTGGTCCTCGCGGTGCTGCCGATGACGTACGCGGCCAGCTTCTCCGAGCTGTTCCCGACCGCCGCCGAGCGGGCCGCGTACCTGGAGGGCACCGCCCGCAACCCGTCGATCGTCGCGCTGCTCGGCCCGGCGTACGGCGACAGCATCGGCGGGCTGACCGCCCAGCGCAGCGGCTTCCTGCTGCTCGTCGTCGCGCTGGCGAGCCTGCTCACAGTCATCCGGCACACCCGCACCGAGGAGGAGGCCGGGCGGCGGGAACTGCTCGGCGGCAGCGTGCTCGGGCGGCACGCCGGGCTGACCGCCGCGCTGCTCGTCACGTACGCGGCCGACGTGGCGCTCGGGCTGCTCACCGCCGCCGGGCTGGTCTCGGCCGGGCTGCCGGTGGGCGGCTCGGTCGCGTACGGGCTGGTCACCGTGCTGACCGGTGTGGTCTTCGCGACGCTCGGCGGGCTGGCCGCCCAGCTCACCGAGACCGCCGGCGGGGCACGGGGCATCGGCCTCGCCGGTCTCGGCGCCGCGTTCGGGCTGCGCCTGGCCGGGGACACCGCCGGCAACGACTGGCCGAGCTGGCTGTCCCCGTTGGGCTGGGGCGCCCGCGTTCGCCCGTACGAGGGGGAGCGGTGGTGGGTGCTTCTGCTGCCGCTTGCCGCCACGGTGCTGCTCGCCGCGCTCGCGTACCCGATCTCGGTCCGCCGTGACCTGGGCGCGGGCGTGCTGCCGCCCCGGCTCGGCCCGGCCACTGCGGGCGGCGCCCTGTCCGGTCCGTTCGGCCTGGCCTGGCGGCTGCACCGGGGGCAGATCCTCTGGTGGTCGGTCGGATTCGGCCTGCTCGGGCTGATCCTCGGGGGCGCGGCCGAGGCGGCCGGGCGGTCGGTCGAGGGCAGCCCGCGGATGGAGGAGATCGTGGCCCGGCTCGGCGGGGCGTCCGGGATGGCCGACGCGTACCTGGGGGTCACGCTGAGCCTGGCCGGGCTGGCCGCCGCCGGGTACGGCATCCAGGCCGCGCTGCGGATGCGCGCCGAGGAGTCCGCCGGGCACGCGGAGCCGGTGCTCGCCACCGGTACGCGGCGCTCGGCCTGGCTGCTCTCACATGTGGCGTTCGCGCTGCTCGGCCCGGTGGTGGTGCTCGCGGTGACCGGGCTGGCGACCGGCCTGACGTACGGCCTGAGCACCGGTGACGTGCCTCGCCAGCTGGGCCGGATGCTCGCCGCCGGCCTGGCCCAGGTGCCTGCCGCGTGGGTGCTGGCCGGGCTCGCCGTGCTCCTCTACGGCCTGCTGCCCCGGCTCGCGTCCGCCGCCTGGGTGGTGCTGGCGGTCTGCGTGCTGCTCGGGCAGCTCGGCGCCGTGCTGGAGCTGGACCAGTGGCTGCTGGACGTGTCCCCGTTCACGCACACCCCGCAGGTGCTCCGCGACGCGTGGACCCCCACCCCGCTCTACGTGCTGACCGCCCTGGCGGTGACCCTGGCCACAGCAGGCCTGCTGACGTTCCGCCGCCGCGATCTCCCCGTGGCCTAGGCCGCGTTGATCTTGCACTTGTGGCCCCGACAAAGCGGGCGAATCACCCGCACGGAGGGCCGCAAGTGCAAGATCGCGGGGGAGAACCCCGGGAGTCAGGGGGTGGCTTCGTTGCGGATCATCAGGGCGCTGCGGAGGCCGGTGATGTCCAGGACGCGGATCAGGAAGTCGCCGACGTTGGTGAGGATCAGCAGGCACTGGGTGTGACTGGCCTTGCGGCTGAGCACCACGAGCGTGCCGAGGCCCTGCGAGTCGCAGAACGTGACCCCGGCCAGGTCGAGCACGATGCGCGGGGGCGGATCCGCCAGCACCTCGTTGACCACCGTCGAGAGCTGGGCGGCCGTGAGCATGTCGATCTCACCGGCCAGGCGAAGCACGGCTTCGTCACCCGTCCGGTGTACGGTGATGGACAGTTCGGCACGATCCACCCGGTCAGCCTATCGCGATCTCGACCGACGGGCCTGTCGAGCTGATCGCTGCCGGCCCGCCGCGCCGCTCAGGCGGGTGAGCCTGGTAACCCCCGTCGCGGGGTGCCTGCCAGGCAGCACTCCGGCGCTGACACAATGGCCTCATCGTGACCGAGACGCATTCCGCCGGATCCGGCCGCTACCCGGCCGACGCCCCGGCCTCCGAGGCCCTGTTCGACCGCGCCAAGGCCGTCGTGCCCGGCGGGGTCAACTCTCCCGTGCGCGCGTTCCGTGCCGTCGGCGGCACCCCGCGCTTCATGGTCCGGGGGGAGGGCCCGTGGCTCTTCGACGCCGACGGTCGTCGCTACGTCGACATGGTCTGCTCCTGGGGTCCGCTGATCCTCGGCCACGCGCACCCGGCCGTGGTGGAGGCGCTGCGTGAGGCGGCGGCGCTCGGCACCAGCTTCGGCACGCCGACGCCGGGTGAGGTCGACCTGGCCGAGGAGATCATCGCGCGGACGCCGGTGGAGCAGGTCCGCCTGGTCAACTCCGGCACCGAGGCGACCATGTCGGCGATCCGGCTGGCCCGCGGCTTCACCGGCCGCTCCAAGATCATCAAGTTCTCCGGCTGCTACCACGGCCACTCGGACGCGCTGCTCGCCGCCGCCGGCTCCGGCGTGGCCACGTTCGGCCTGCCCGACTCGCCAGGCGTGACCGGCGCGGCGGCCGGCGACACCATCGTGCTGCCGTACAACGACCTGCGCGCGGTCGAGGAGGCGTTCGCCGCCGAGGGGCAGCACATCGCCGCGATCATCACCGAGGCCGCCGCCGGCAACATGGGCGTGATCGCGCCCCGCGACGGCTTCAACTCCGAGCTGGCCCGGATCGCGCACGCGAACGGCGCGCTGCTCATCGTCGACGAGGTGATGACCGGGTTCCGGGTGTCCCGCGCCGGGTGGCACGGCCTCGACCCGTCGGACGCGGACCTGTGGACGTACGGGAAGGTCATGGGTGGCGGCCTGCCCGCCGCGGCGTTCGGCGGGCGCGCGGAGATCATGGCGAGGCTCGCCCCGGCCGGCCCGGTCTACCAGGCCGGCACGCTGTCCGGTAACCCGCTGGCCTGCGCGGCCGGGCTGGCCACGCTGCGGCTGGCCGACGACGCGCTCTACCGGCGGCTCGACGAGACCGCCGCCGCGCTGGGCAAGCTCACCACCGAGGCGCTGTCCGCGGCCGGCGTGCCGCACCGCCTCTCCACCGCGGGCAACATGTTCTCGGTCTTCTTCACCGACGCGGACGTGCACGACTACGACAGCGCCCGCACCCAGGTGGTGCCGGCGTTCAAGGCGTTCTTCCACGCGATGCTCGCCGGTGGCGTCTACCTGCCGCCGAGCGCGTTCGAGTCGTGGTTCGTCTCGACCGCGATCGACGACGCCGCGTGGGAGCAGATCGACGCCGCCCTTCCGGTGGCGGCGCGGGCGGCGGCAGCGGCGGGACACGGGGGATAGCAGTGAGCGCGAGGAGTGAGCCGGGTTTGCGAGCCCCGCAGTCGCGAACGAAGGGGGCCTAGCCATGGCGAAGACTGTGGTGCACGTGCTGCGGCACGGCGAGGTGTACAACCCGGACGGCATCCTCTACGGCCGCCTGCCCGGGTTCCGCCTCTCCGAGCTGGGCGTGCAGATGGCCAAGGCGGCGGCGCAGGCGCTCGCCGACCGGACCGTCGTGCACGTGGTGGCCAGTCCGCTGGAGCGCGCCCAGCAGACCGCCGAGCCGATCGCGGCGCAGTTCGGCCTCTCCGTCGGCGTCGACGAGCGCCTGATCGAGAGCGCGAACTGGTTCGAGGGCAAGAAGGTCTCGCCGGGTGACGGCTCGTTCCGTGACCCGCGCAACTGGTGGGTGCTGCGCGACCCGGTGACCCCGTCCTGGGGCGAGGCGTACCGGGTCATCGCCGAGCGCATGTTCGCCGCGCTGCACGCCGCCCGGGTCGCCGCCGAGGGGCGGGAGGCCGTGCTCGTGTCGCACCAGCTCCCGATCTGGACGCTGCGCCGGCACGTCGAGCGCAAGCGCCTCTGGCACGACCCGCGCCGCCGCCAGTGCGGCCTGGCCAGCCTCACCTCGTTCCACTTCGACGGCGCCAAGATCGTCGGAATCGGGTACTCCGAGCCGGCGGCCCACCTCGTCTCGATCTCGCCGACCGCCCGGACGGCCAAGGGGGCCTGATGCTCACCCGGAGGCTCGCCGCCGCCCTGCTCGCCGCCGTGACCGCCGGTACGGCGCTGGTCGGCTGTTCCTCCGGCAGCCAGGAGAGCCGGTGCGCGGCCGACGGCTCCACCGTCACCTGCGCCCCCGACCAGCGGTCCAAGACGCCGAAGGTGAGCGGTGAACTGCTCACGGGCGGCAGCTACGACGTCTCCCGCGACCGCGGCCAGGTCGTCGTGGTCAACTTCTGGGGCTCCTGGTGCGCGCCCTGCCGCGCCGAGGCGGACGACCTGGAGGCCACCTACCAGGCCACCAAGGGCTCCGGCGTGACCTTCCTCGGCATCAACGTGCAGGACAGCAAGGACAAGGCGATCGCCTTCGAGGAGGGCCGGGTCACGTACCCGAGCATCTTCGACCCGGCCAGCCGGCAGGCGCTCAACTTCGACATCCCGCCGAACACCACCCCGGCCACCGTCGTGCTCGACCGCGAGGGCCGGATCGCCGTGGTGATCCGCCGGGCCGTCACCCGGGACGAGCTGCGGCCGATCGTCGAGGAGATCGCCGCCGAGTCGCCGCCGCCGAACGGCGCCCGCTGATGGGCGAGACGTTCCGCCAGCTCGCCGAGTCCGGTCCGCTGCTGTTCGCGGTCGGCGCGGCCGCCCTGGCCGGACTGGTCAGCTTCCTGTCGCCGTGCGTGCTCCCGCTGATGCCTGGCTACCTGTCGTACGTGACCGGCCTGGCCGGCACCGACCTGGAGGGTGCAAGGAAGGGCCCCCCCTTAACGCCTCCGGTAGAGAAGGGGCCCCTTGTTAACGTCGGCGCTGGCACCGTCACCGTCAACGGCGGCGCGGGCGGCTCAGGCGGCGTGAGCGTCGTCGAGCGGGCGGCCCCGGGGCGGACCACCGCCGCCGTCAAGGGCCGGGTGCTCGCCGGCACGCTGCTGTTCATCGCGGGCTTCACCGTCGTGTTCGTCGCCACCGCGATCCTCTTCTCCGGCGTCGGCAAGCTCTTCTTCCGGTACGAGCGCACGCTGGAGATCGTCATCGGCGCGCTCGTGGTGGTGCTCGGCCTCGGCTACCTCGGTGTGATCCCCGGCATGCAGCGGGAGTTCCGCATCCGCTGGCTGCCCGCCGCCGGGCTGCTCGGCGCACCGGTGCTCGGCGCGGTCTTCGCGCTCAGCTGGCTGCCCTGCACCGGCCCGACGCTCGGCGCGGTGCTGGGCATGGCGGCCACCGAGGGCGGGACCGGCCGCGCCGTCCTGCTCGCCGTGGCGTACTGCCTCGGGCTGGGGATACCGTTCGTCGTCTTCGGGCTGGGCTTCCAGCGCCTGCTCGGGGTGTTCCGCGCCGTCCGGCGCAACAGCCGCTGGGTCACCCGGATCGGCGGCGCGCTGCTGATCGCGATCGGCCTGGCGCTGATCACCGGCGGCTGGGTGAACGTGGTGATCTGGTTGCAGACGAACGTGGGCGTGGGCGAGGTGAGCATCTGATGACGACCGTCGACGACCGGCCCTCGACCCCACCCGCGCAGGCGCCCCGGCGGCGGGTCAACCCGGTGCTGGCCCTGCTGCGCAACTCATGGCGGCAGCTCACCAGCATGCGTACCGCGCTGATCCTGCTGTTCCTGCTCGCCGTCGCGGCCATCCCCGGCTCGGTGCTGCCCCAGCGCGGCGTCAACCCGGAACGCGTCAACCAGTGGTTCGTCGACCACCCGGACCTCGCGCCCCGGCTGAACCAGATCGGCGCGTTCGAGGTCTTCGGCTCGGTGTGGTTCTCCGCGATCTACCTGCTGCTGTTCACCTCGCTGATCGGCTGCATCCTGCCCCGCGCCCGCGACCACGTCCGCGCGCTGCGGATGAGGCCACCGGCCGCGCCGAAGCGGTTCGACCGGCTGCCGCAGCACGCGGTGCTGGAGGCCCCGGCCGCCGCCGACCCCGAGGCGATCGCGGCGGTGCTGCGCCGCCGCCGGTGGCGGGTCACCGTGCGCGGCGACGAGGTCTCCGCCGAGAAGGGCTACCTCAAGGAGACCGGCAACCTGCTCTTTCACGTGTCGCTGGTCGCCGTCCTGCTCGGGGTGGCGCTCGGTTCCTGGTACGGATGGCACGGCAACCGCATCCTGGTCGCGGGCGAGGACAACGCGTTCTGCAACACCCGCCAGCAGTACGCCGAGGCGTCGCTCGGCCCGCGCGTGGACAGCTCCGACCTGCCGCCGTTCTGCCTGACGCTGGAGAAGTTCGAGGCCGACTACCTGCCGTCCGGGCAGGCGTCCCGCTACTGGGCCACCGTGAAGGTGGACGAGCCCGGCGGCGCGGAACGGACCGCCGGCTTCTCGGTCAACTCGCCGCTGCGGCTCGGCTCGGCGAACGTCTACCTGCTCGGCAACGGCTACGCGCCGCTGCTGAAGTACACCGACAAGTACGGCCGCAGCCAGACCAGTGAGGCGCCGTTCCTGCGTACTGGCGACTCCAACGCGACCGAGGAGGGCGTGGCGATCTTCCCGGACGCCAACGTCGACCCGAAGACCGGCGCCCGCGCCCCGGACCAGCAGATCGCCTTCGACGGGTTCTACCTGCCCACCGTGCCGGACGAGGGCCCTCCCGTCCGCTCCGCCTGGCCCGAGGAACGAGATCCGGCGGTGAACCTGATCGCGTACCGGGGCAACCTCGGGCTGGACGCGGGCATCCCCGGCTCGGTCTACGCGCTGGACCGGCGGCAGATCGACGACGGCAAGCTCAAGGAGATCGGCACCAAGCTGCTGCGGCCGGGGGAGAAGTGGACCCTGGACGACGGCAGCACGCTGGAGTTCGTCGGCAGCAAGCCGTACATCACGCTCGCGGTCCGGCACGCGCCCGGGCAGACGTTGCTGCTGGTGGCCAGCGGCACGCTGCTGCTGGGCCTGATGGGCTCGCTGTTCGCCCGGCGGCGCCGGGTCTGGTTCCGGGTTTCGCCCCCCGAGGGTGGATCTCCGACGGGCGGTAGTAGTTTGGTGGAGGCCGGTGGGCTGCCGCGCACCGAGCACCCAGGGTTCGCCGACGAGTTCGCGCAGCTCGTCGCCGCGGTGAGCGGCGACGCGCCGGACGCGCGGCGGGCGCGAGAAGGAGACGAGTGATGGCCGCACTCTCCGACCAGCTGGTCACGTTCGCGATCCTGGCGTACCTGATCGCGATGATCAGCCACGCCGTGGAGTTCGCGCTGGGCAACGCGCGGAAGGTGACCACGGCCGCCCCGGCCCGGGAACTGGTCGGCGCGGGCGCCGGCGGTGCCGGCGGCGTGATCGACGAGCCGGTCGTCCCGGCCACGTCGCCGCGCCCGGACCGCACCGCCGCCCGGGCCGTGCTGGCCGGCCGGATCGCCGCCTGGCTCACCGTGCTCGCCGGCGCGCTGCACCTGGGCGCCGTGATCACCCGGGGCCTGGCCGCCGACCGGATGCCCTGGGGCAACATGTACGAGTTCGTGCTGACCGGCACCTGGATCGGTGTGGCGGCCTGGCTCGTGGTGCTCTGGAAGCAGCCGGGGCTGCGCCGGCTCGGGCTGTTCCTGACTCTGGTCATGGTGCTGCTGCTGGCGTTCGCCGAGCTGAAGCTCTACGTGCAGGTCGAGCCGCTGATGCCGGCGCTCCAGTCGTGGTGGTTCATCATCCACGTCTCGACGATCATCTTCGCCTCGGGCATCTTCCTGCTGGGCGTGGTGCCCGCCGCCGCGTACCTGATGCGGAACGGCTGGGAGCAGGGGCGGCGCAGCTTCCCGTACACCCTGGCCCGCCGCCTTCCGGAGGCGGCCGGGCTGGAGCGGCTGACCTTCACGCTGCACGCCTTCTCGTTCCCGATCTTCACGTTCGCGGTGATCGCGGGCGCGATCTGGGCCGAGGCGGCCTGGGGTCGCGCCTGGGGCTGGGATCCGAAGGAGACCTGGGCGTTCATCTCCTGGGTGGTGTACGCGGGCTACCTGCATGCCCGGGCCACGCCGAGCGTGAAGCGCAACGTGGCCACCTGGATCGCCAACGTGGGCTTCCTGACCGTGATGATGAACCTGTTCGGCGTGAACTTCTTCTTCACCGGTCTGCACTCGTACGCCGGGGTGTAGTGGCCGGGCGTGCGCTCAGCACCTCGTCCACCCGGCGCGTGACCTGGTAGGCCACCTCCGGCAGATCGGCCAGTTCGAGGCGGTCCGCCCGCAGCGCGAACTGGGCGTGCAGTTCGCGGGCCACCGCGTCGCGGATCTCTGCTTGGAGCGGGCTGAGGCCGTCGGGGTCACCCACCACGTGCGCGTCATTCATCCGCCGATGATGAACCGCCGTCGGCGAAGCTGTCAGTGACGAAGTCATCCGCCGAACCAGCCCGGGACGTCGAGGCGGAACACGTCGGCCGGGACCATCCGGCGCAGGTCGTCCTCGATGGCGGCGACCCGCTCCGCGCCGAGCGTGGCCGCCCAGCGGTCGCGTAGCTCGTCGAAGACCACTGCCGAACGGTGCAGCCCGTCGCGGCCCTTCGCGGTCATCCGGACCAGCTTGCGGCGGGCGTCGGCCGGGTCGTCCACGCGTTCCAGGTAGCCCAGCGCGACCAGCCGGTCCACCGTCTTGCCCGCGGCCTGCTTGGAGACGCCGAGGCGTTGCCCGAGGTCAGAGGCGGTGGTGCCGGCCGGTCCGACGGCCTGGAGGACGAACCCGTGGGCCGGGCGCAGCTCGGGGTGCCCCTGCCGGGCCAGCTCGGCGTGCAGGTCGTCGACGAGCGTACGGAAACCGGCGAGCAGGAGCAGCGGCAGCGCGAAGCCGGGGCGGTCAGGCGTTGCCATGTTCGACAACCACGTTTACTATTTCGACAACCACGTTGACCATCTTACGAGAGGGGTCTCGTCATGTCCCGCTTCACCGCGTACGAGCCGGACACCGCGCCCGCCGCCGCCCGCCCGGTCATGGCCGGGGTCCGCCGTACCCTGGGTCACCTGCCCGCCGCCGTGGGTTTGATGGCCGGCTCGCCCGAGCTGCTCAAGGGCTTCCTCGCGGCGAACGCCGCGTTCGAGGCCACCGACCTCGACCCGGTCGCCCGGGAGGTGGTCGTGCTGACGGTCGCCACCCGCAACGGCTGTCACCTCTGCGTGGCGATGCACACCGCGACGCTGGTCCGGCACGCCGCCGCGCCCGAGCTGATCGAGGCGCTGCGGACCGGCGCGACGCTGCCCGACCCCCGGCTGGAGGCGCTGCGGCGGTTCACCGTCGCCGTGCTCGACCACCGGGGCGCGGTCCCCGACGCCGACCTGGACGCGCTGCTCGCCGCCGGGTGGCAGCCCCGGCACGCGCTGGACGTGGTGCTCGGCGTCGGCACCTACACCATCTCGACGTTCGCGAACCGGCTCACCGCCGCGCCGCTCGACGAGCCGCTGATGGCGTACGCCTGGACGCCCGCGGCCTGAGCTGCGGATGTTAAGAAGGGGCCCTTCCTCTACCGGAGGCGTTAAAAGGGGGCCCTTCCTTGCACCTCAGGGGGGGTGGGGGAGGATGGGAGCATGGCGCGTGGGTTCCCGTACACCGATCTGAAGGATTTCCTCGCGGCGCTGGAGCGTGCGGGCGAGCTGCGGCGGGTGAGCGCCCCGGTCGACCCCACGCTGGAGATCAGCGAGATCGTCACCCGCACCGTCCGGGCCGGCGGGCCGGCGCTGCTGTTCGAGCGCCCCACCCGGGGCGAGATGCCGGTGGCGGTCAACCTGTTCGGCACCGAGAAGCGGATGGCGATGGCGCTCGGGGTGGAGCACCTCGACGAGATCGGTGAGCGGATCGGCGACATGCTCAAGCCGGAGCTGCCGCAGGGCTTCTCCGGGATGATGGGCGGCCTCGGCAAGGTCATGCAGCTCAAGTCGATGCCGCCGAAGAAGGTCAAGACCGCCCCCTGCCAGCAGGTCGTCTACCGGGGCGACGACGTCGACCTGAACCGGCTGCCCGGGTTGCAGGTGTGGCCCGGTGACGGCGGGATCTTCCACAACTTCGGGCTGACCCACACCAAGCACCCGGAGACCGGCAAGCGCAACCTCGGGCTCTACCGGCTCCAGCAGCACAGCCACAACACCGTCGGCATGCACTGGCAGATCCACAAGAACTCCACCGCCCACCACGCGGTCGCCGAGCGGCTCGGCCAGCGGCTGCCGGTGGCGATCGCGATCGGCGCGGACCCGGTGGTGGCGTACTCGGCCAGCGCGCCGCTACCAGCCGACATCGACGAGTACCTGTTCGCCGGGTTCCTCGCCGGTGAGCGGGTCGAGATGGTGGACTGCCTGACCGTCCCGTTGCAGGTGCCGGCGCACGCGCAGATCGTGCTGGAGGGCTACATCGAGCCGGGCGAGCGGCTGCCCGAGGGGCCGTTCGGCGACCACACCGGCTTCTACACGCCGGTCGAGCCGTTCCCGGTCATGCACATCGAGTGCATGACGATGCAGCGCGACCCGGTCTACCACTCGATCGTCACGTCCCAGCCGCCGCAGGAGGACCACGGCCTCGGCAAGGCCACCGAGCGGATCTTCGCGCCGCTGCTGCGCTTCCTGATCCCGGACATCGTCGACTACGACCTGCCCGCCGCCGGCGTCTTCCACAACTGTGCGATCGTGTCGATCCGCAAGCGCTACCCCAAGCACGCGCAGAAGGTCATGAACGCGATCTGGGGCGCGCACATGATGTCGCTGACCAAGCTGATCGTGATCGTCGACGAGGACTGCGACGTGCACGACTACAACGAGGTCGCGTTCCGCGCCTTCGGCAACGTCGACTACGCCCGCGACCTGCTGCTCACCGAGGGGCCGGTGGACCACCTCGACCACGCCTCGTACCAGCAGTTCTGGGGCGGCAAGGCGGGTGTCGACGCGACCCGCAAGCTGCCCGAGGAGGGCTACACCCGGGGCTGGCCGGAGGAGATGCGCATGGCGCCCGAGGTGGTCTCGCTCGTCGACAAGCGCTGGAAGGAGTACGGGATCTGATGACGGCGGCAGTTCAGGAACGGCCCGGCCGGGTCTCGTCCTTCCTCAAGCTCGTCGCCATCGAGCACTCGGTCTTCGCGCTGCCGTTCGCGTACCTGTCGGCGCTGACCGCGATGCAGCTCAACGGCGGCCGGGTGCGCTGGCTCGACCTGCTGCTGATCACCGTGGCGATGGTAGGTGCGCGGACGTTCGCCATGGCCGCGAACCGGATCCTCGACCGGCGGATCGACGCGCGGAACCCGCGTACCGCGAACCGGGAACTGGTCACCGGCGCGGTGAGCGTGCGGACGGCCTGGACCGGCGCGGCGGTCGCGCTCGTGGTGTTCCTGGCCGCCGCCGCCCTGCTCAACCCGCTCTGCCTGGTGCTCGCGCCGCTCGCCGTGGTGCCGCTCGTGGTCTACCCGTACGGCAAGCGGTTCACGAACTGGCCGCACGCCATCCTCGGGGTGGCCCAGGCGGTCGGCCCGGTCGGCGCCTGGCTGGCGGTCACCGGCACGCTCGACGGCTCCGGCCCGGCCTGGCTGCTCGGCGCCGCGGTCGGCCTGTGGATCGGCGGCTTCGACCTGATCTACGCGTGCCAGGACGCCGACGTGGACCGGGAGATCGGGGTGCACAGCGTCCCCGCCCGGTACGGGCGGCGCTTCGCGCTGCACGCCTCCACAGCCGCGCACGTGGTGACGTTCGCGCTGTTCATCTGGTTCGGCGCCTGGGTCGGCTTCGGCTGGCTGTGGTGGATCGGGCTGGCGCTCACCGCTGTCGCCTTCGCCTACCAGCACATGGTGGTCAGCCCCACCGACCTGAGCAAGGTCAACCGGGCGTTCTTCACCGCCAACGGTTTCGTCGGCATCGCGTTGTTCGTCCTCGCGCTGCTCGACCTGGTGATCCGGCTCGGCCTGCGGCCCTGAGCCGGGACGCCGGGGGCGCCGGTGGCCGGGCCGCACCCGCTCAGGACGCCGCGGCGACCGGGTAGCGGGCGCTCTCCAGCGTCCAGTCGACGGTGCCGCGCACGGCGGCGGCCAGCCCGTCGAGATGGGTGGCGACCGCGTCGTCGAGCGTCGGGCCGAACGACGGCGCCGCCGCCAGGAGCGCCGCGAACCGGTCCATCTCGGCACGCCAGTGCCCGGCGACCAGGTCGACCGCCGCCGGCACCGGCACGCCCCGCTCGGTGGCCGTCGCCAGCACCAGGTTGTGCCCGCCGCCGGTGGCCTGGTCGCGCTCCAGCGAGGCGATGTCGTTGAACCAGGACAGCAGGTCGTTGGCGAGGCCGGCGAGCCGCCGCAGCGCCGGATGGTGGTAGACCGCGTCGGGCAGCGGACGCCCGGACGCGAACTCGATCAGCGGGTACGACACGTACGCCGCCGACGTGGCCCGGCGCAGCCGCACGTACTCGGCGACGCCCGGTGGAACCCCGGACGTGGTGGCGGTGGCCTCCCGGTACACCCCGTCGAGGTGGTCGGCGACCGCGTCGGCGAAACGCAGCCGCCACCGGGCCGGCATCCGGCGGCGGGGCTCCCGCCACGCCTGCACCAGCAGACGCCGCAGCGGGCCGGAGAAGCCCGGGTGACGGGCGCGCGGACCCTCGCGCAGCAACGCGAGCGCGCCGTCGCGCAGCGCCCGGATCTGCGGCGGGGTCAGCCCGTCCCGCCCGTCGCAGGCGTCGTCGACGAGGAAGAACCAGGTGAACAACGCGGTCAGCACCCGCAGGTCGGGTTCGGTGGCGTCCGGATAGAGGCGTCCGGCGTACCGGGCGAAGCCGGCCCGCGCCAGCCGTCGCCGGGTGGCCGGGTCCGCCGGCAGGCCGAGCCGGTCGACCTGCTCCACCAGCCAGCCCTGCACGTCGTCGGCGTACGGGGAGAGGCGGGGCGGGATGGGGCAGTCGGAGCGGAGCGCCCGCAGCACCGCTGCCGTCATCACCGGCCCCTCCGTGGAAGTGGATCGCCGAGCGAAGAATTTCACGTCGTGGGAAGTCCCGTGAACCCTCTGGACATCCCGGGCAGGCCGACCGAACGGGGGTCGCCGCCCGCCCTTCGCGACGACCAGGCACGCTTGAGGGCATGCGCGAACCATGGGTGGTGGGTGTCTCCGGCGCGTCCGGGACGCCGTACGCGGCAGCGGTCGTCCGGGGCCTGCTCGACGCCGGCCAGGCGGTGGACCTGATCGTCTCCCGGGCGGCCCGGCTGACGGTGCTGGACGAGACCGGCCGGCCCTTCCGGGACGCGCACTGGTCCGAGGACCTGGCCGCCTGGCTCGACCGCGACCTCACCGGCGCGGACCTGCGGCACTGGCCCGCCGGTGACCTGGCGGCGGGCCCGAGCAGCGGCTCCTACCCGGTACGCGGCATGGCGGTGGTGCCCGCGAGTACCGCCGCGTGCGCGGGCATCGCGATCGGGCTGTCCAAGGATCTGCTCCAGCGCGCCGCCGAGGTGAACCTCAAGGAACGCCGCCCGGTCGTCGTGGTGCCCCGGGAGACGCCGGTGACCCGTAGTCACCTGGAACATCTCATCGCGCTGCACGACGCCGGCGCGGTGGTGCTGCCGGCCAGTCCGGGCTTCTACGGCGCCGGGGCGGCGGCGTCCGCCGGGCAGCTCGTGGACTTCGTCGCCGGGAAGGTGCTCGACGCGCTCGGCGTCGAGCACACGCTGTTCCGGCGGTGGTCCGGCGAGCTGGCCGCCGGTCGCCGGGAGGCGGATCCGGACTGACCGGTTGCCGACGTGCGGGGCGCGGCCCTCGGCCGGACCGCGCCCGCACGTTCAGTACATGCCGGCGTTCGCCGGTCCGGGGCCGGTGGAAGCGGTCGGGCCCATGTTGCGGGCCTTGCCCATGTCCTCCGCCTCGTCCAGCATGCCCTCCCCCTCGAGCAGGGCCCGCACCTCGGATTCCCGAAACCGGCGGTGCCCTCCTGGAGTCCGGATACTGCCGATCCGGCCGGCCGCTGCCCATCTGGTCACGGTCTTCGGGTCCACCCGAAACAGCGCAGCGACCTCACCCGGTGTCAGCAGGCGATCTCCAGTGTCCACAGCCCCCTCCTCGCGTCGACGAAGCCCCCGGCTGAACACACTGCCCCCGGCCGGTGCGAGCCCAGAGCCGTCATGAGGGACGTATGGCAATTACAGCACCGGCTACCGGACGTGTCCGCCAAACGCGAAAAACGCACACACTGGGAAGGTTAGGAAATGGTACCGGCGGAGAACCCCCGTGATCGTACGTTTGTGAAGGGTTGATCCACGGGTACCGACAGTGTTCCGTCGTCGCCGAACGGATAGGGTCACTCTCCGTGGACACGATCGACCTGAGCCTCGTGGAGCTGTTGCGGGGCAACGCCCGTCTGTCGTACGCCGAGCTGGCCCGTCAGGTCGGCCTCTCCGCCCCGGCCGTGCACGAGCGGGTCGGCAAGCTGGAGTCCAGCGGCGTGATCCGGGCGTACCGGGCCGAGGTCGAGCCGGAGTCGATCGGGCTCGGCGTCACAGCGCTCATCGGCATCATCGAGGACTCCGACGCGGACACCGACGACGTGCTGGAGTCGTTCCGCCGCATCCCCGAGATCGAGTCCTGCTACTTCATGGCCGGTGTCGAGTCCTTCCTGCTCAAGGCGCGAGTCGGCACGATCGCCGAGCTGGAGCAGTTGATCGTCCGGCTGAACCGGACGGCCGGGGTGGCGTCCACCCGTACCAGCATCGCCCTGTCGACCAAGTGGGAGAACCGCCCGCAGCCGCTGGAACCGCCCACCGCCTGACGCCTCTGGCCCCGGGCCGGGGGTTGCGGTTACCGTGCGCCGATGACGAGCTCGGGACGCGGTGCCGCAGTGGTGACCGGAGCGGCCGGCGGGCTGGGGCGGGCCCTCGCCGCCGCGCTGCACGCCGACGGCTGGACCGTGCTGCTCACCGACATCGACGCCGGGGCCGTGTCGGCCGCCGCCGCGCCGCTGGGTGGCTGGTCCCGCCCGCTCGACGTACGCGACGAGTCCGCCTGCGCGGAGGTCGCCGCCGAGGCGGCGGCCGCGCCCGGCGGCCTCGGGCTCTGGGTGAACAACGCGGGCATCCTGGTCACCGGCCCGTCCTGGGCGCACGACGCCCGGACCCGCCGCGCCGTGGTCGAGGTGAACGCGCTCGGCGCGATGAACGGCACGCTCGCCGCCGTCGCGGTGATGCGCGAGCAGGGCCATGGCCACGTGCTCAACGTGGTCTCGCTGGCCGGGCTGATCGCCGCGCCCGGCGAGACGGTGTACGCGGCCGGCAAGCACGCCCTGCTCGCGTTCAGCCTCGGCACGTTGAGCGACCTGCGGATGGCCGGCGTCCGGGACGTACACGTGTCGTGCCTGTGCCCGGACGGGATCTGGACGCCGATGCTGCACGACAAGCTGGACGACCCGGGAGCGCTGGCGTCCTTCACCGGCTCGCTGCTCACGCCGGAGCGGGTGGCCGCGCGCGCGGTCCGGCTGGCCCGCCGCCCCCGGCCGGTGGTCAGCCTGCCGCGCTGGCGCGGCGCCCAGGTACGGCTCCTGGACGCCTTCCCCCGGCTCGCCCTGGCCCTCACGCCGGTGATCCGGGCCAGCGGACGGGCCGGTCAGCGGCGGCAGGCCCGCCGGGTCCGGGAAAACCCGAGCCCACCTCGCTTGTAACGTTGCCGACGTGACTCACTTCGACCGGTGCGACGAGGCCAGCCGGCGCTGGGTGACCGAGGCGATCGCCACGGTCGAGGCGGACGCCAACCGCTCCGCCGACACCCACCTGCTGCCGTTCCCGCTGCCCCGCGAGTGGGGGATCGACCTCTACCTCAAGGACGAGTCGGTGCACCCCACCGGCTCGCTGAAGCACCGGCTGGCCCGCTCGCTGTTCCTCTACGGGCTCTGCAACGGCTGGATCGGCCCGGACACCACGATCGTCGAGGCGTCGTCCGGCTCGACGGCGGTCTCCGAGGCGTACTTCGCCCGGATGCTCGGGCTGCCGTTCATCGCGGTCATGCCCGCCTCCACGTCACCGGAGAAGATCGCCCAGATCGAGTTCCAGGGTGGGCGCTGCCACCTGGTGGACGACCCGTCCACGGTCGTGGTGGAGGCGCGCTGGCTCGCCGAGGACAGCGGCGGCCGGTTCATGGACCAGTTCACCTACGCCGAGCGGGCCACCGACTGGCGGGGCAACAACAACATCGCCGAGTCGATCTACGCCCAGCTCGCGCTGGAACGGCACCCGGTGCCCGCCTGGATCGTGGTCGGCGCCGGCACCGGCGGCACCAGCGCCACCATCGGCCGGTACGCGCGGTACCGGCGGCTGCCCACCAAGCTCTGCGTGGTGGACCCGGAGAACTCCGCCTTCTACCCCGCCTGGCAGGCCGGCGACTGGTCGGTGCGCACCGGCCGCGGCTCCCGGATCGAGGGCATCGGGCGGCCCACAGTCGAGGCGTCCTTCCTGCCCAGCGTGGTGGACCGGATGGTGCAGGTGCCGGACGCCGCGTCGCTCGCCGCGATGCGGGCCGGCTCGGCGGTGCTCGGCCGCCGCGTGGGCGGTTCCACCGGCACCAACCTGTGGGGCGCGTTCGGGCTGATCGCGCAGATGCGCGCGGCCGGGCGTACCGGCTCGGTGGTCACGCTGATCTGCGATCCGGGCGACCGGTACGGCGACACCTACTACTCCGACGAGTGGGTGGCCGCGCAGGGCCTCGACCTCGCCCCGCACCTCGCCACCATCGACCGCTTCCTGACCGACGGCACCTGGCCCGCGGCCTGAGCCGGACCCCGGCCGGTCAGCGCGGGTCGACCCGCTCGGCCAGCCCCGGATAGCGCACCACGAAACCGTCCGGGTCGACCTCCAGGTCGGCGGCGAACGTGTCACTGGAATACCGGACCCGGCCCGGGCCCAGCGAGGTGTAGACCTGCTCGGCGGGCACCACGGCCAGGCCGGGCAGCAGCACCCACGCCACCGTCACCGCTGTGGCCAGGTCGGCGGGCAGCCGGCCCAGCCCGATCCGGCGGATCGGCAGCGTGTTCGTCAGCGGCGAGCCGCCCAGGTCCACGTCGAGCGCCTCGGCCAGCCGGCCCGGGTCGTCGGTGCCCGGCAGGCCCGCCGGTGGGTGGCCCGCCGCGCTCAGCGCCGCGTCCAGGTCACCCTCCTCGCCGGTACGCACGCGCCACCCGTCCCGGCCCCGCTCCAGGCGTACGCTCCGCGACCAGCCGGCGCCCTCGGACTCGACCTCCAGCCGGTTCGTCGACCAGTCCGGCCCGACGGTCAGGCGGTACCGGCACGTGTACGGGATCGGATCCACGGCGAGCGCCACACCCTGCGCGGTCAGCCCGGGACCGTCGTCGAGCACGACGTGCTCGGAGCCGGCGGTGTCGGTCCGGGCCCAGAAGAGCGACTTCGGCATGGTCCGGACGTTACGCGACCCGGCGGTCGGCGGCAGCGGATGCGCGAACGCCACCGCGAGCCGGGGCGTTGCTGACTACCCCTGCTCGTCGCCCTCGGTGGGGGGGGGCGGCCGGTTGTGGCGGGCCCACTCGTCGACCTCATCGGCGTCCCAGACGTTCATGCCGATCAGTCGGGCGAGCGGCTCGGGGAACCCGGGGCGGCGGGTGATCTGGAGGACCCGCTGACGCGATACGCCGAACAGGGCGGCCAGCTCGCCGGGCCCGTACAGGCGTGGTCGTCTCACCCGCCGAAAGGAGGCACGAGACGTACTGGTCATGCCTCGTCGGGCTACTCGTCGTCATCCGTTGGTCGGGGCGGCCGGTGCTCCCGGATGTACCGCTCGACGTCCCGCTTCAACCAGACCGCGCCGACCGACAGCTCTTGATACGGCGCGGGGAATGCGGGATGCCGCCGGATCTCGCGGAATCTCGATCTGCCCACGCCGAGCATCTTCAAGATCTCACCGGCCGCGACAAGTTCGCCCGGTCCCGTCTCCTTGGTCACGACTTCGAAGGTAGGAGCGGGCTGGCCCGACTGCGGTGACGCGAACAAGTAACCCCACCAATGTGGGCCCGTCAATGTTGGCAGAGGGGCAAGTGAACGATCTGATGGATCAGGCCCCCGCCCAGGCTCTACTCCGAGCCGCCGGACCCCGCCGAGATGCACATCCGATTCATCGGCTGGCTGCGGTCGGTGCGCAATGTCTGACCCGATCGGCACCGGTCTGCTGCTGGCCGCCGTCATCGCCCAGGCGTTCGGCTGCTGGGTCGCCTGGTCGTGGCGTACCCGGCACGAGGCATCACCCAGACGCACTGCCGCCGCCGAGCGGGTGCTCGGCGGCGGCGTCTGTAGGTGCGCTCAGATCAGTGGGTACGTGCCGGCGGGCGCCCGCCGAAGCCGCGCCTGTCGTCCCGTCCCCGCCCCTCGGCCCGGAAACCGCCGGCCCGGCGCTCGGCCGGACGCGCGTCGCCCCGGTCACGGTCACCGAAACGCCGCTCGGCGTGCGGGCGGTCCTCCTGGCGCCGGTCGCCGAAGCCGCGCGAGCCACTCGGCCGGTCGTCGTACCGCCGCTCGTCCCGGTCGTACCCGCGTCCGGCCGCCGGCCGCTGCCGGTCCCCGTACGGCCGCTCGGACCGCTCGCCGAAGCGCCGGTCGTCGCCGCGCTCTCCGCCGCGCTGGCCGCGGTCGTCGGACCGCTGCTCGCCGAAGCTCCGGCCGTCGGACCGCCGGTCGCCGAAGCTGCGGTCGTCGCGGCGCTCCGGCCGCCCGAAGCGGCGCTCACCGCCGCCGGACCGCTCGCCCGAGTAGCGCTCGCCGGCCGGCCGGTCGCCGAACCGGCGGTCACCACCGCGGTCCGCGAACCGGTCACCGGACCGCTCGCCCGCCGGCCGGTCGCCGAAGCGGCGCTCGCCCCGGCCGTCACGGTCGCCGAACCGGCGCTCGCCACGGTCGGAGAAGCCCCGGCCGCCCCGGTCGAAGCTCCTGCCCTCGCGGTCGCCGAAGCGGCGCGAGCCGCCGCCGCGTCGCGGCTCCGGCTCGTCCCGGACCGGTACGCCGCTGGGCTCGCGCGCGCCGGTCAGCTCGGCCAGCGCCTCGTCGCCCGCCCGGACCCGGGTCTCGGCCGGCTCGACGCCCGCCTTCTCCATCATGGCCAGCGTGGTGCGGCGCTGCTTCGGCAGCACGAGCGTCGCCACCGCGCCCGACTCACCGGCCCGGGCCGTACGGCCGGCCCGGTGCAGGTAGTCCTTGGGGTCCTTCGGCGGGTCCACGTGCAGCACCAGCGAGACGCCGTCGACGTGGATGCCCCGGGCCGCCACGTCGGTCGCGACCAGCACGGGCGTCCGGCCCTCGCGGAACTCGGCGAGCGTCTTGGTGCGCATGCGCTGGGTCTTGCCGCCGTGCAGTCCACCGGCCCGTACGCCGACGGCCGCGAGCTGCTCGACCAGCCGGTCCACGCCGAGCTGCGTACGGGCGAACAGCATGGTGCGGCCCTCACGGGCGGCGATGGACGCCGCGACCGCGAACTTGTCGTGCGGCGGGATCAGCAGCAGGTGGTGATCCATGGTGGACACGGCGGCGGTGGCCGGTGCGGTCGAGTGGGTGACCGGGTCGGTCATGAACCGCTTGACGAGCGTGTCGACGTCGTTGTCCAGAGTGGCCGAGAACAGCAGCCGCTGCGCGTCCGCCGGAGTCTTCGCCAGCAGCCGGGTGACCTCGGGCAGGAAGCCCATGTCCGCCATCTGGTCGGCCTCGTCCAGCACGGTGATCTCGACGTCGTCGAGCCGGCACACGCCCCGCTCGATCAGGTCGCCGAGCCGTCCCGGCGTGGCCACGACGATCTCCACGCCGCGGCGCAGCGCGTCGATCTGCCGGTCGTACGGCACACCGCCGACGGCGGTCTTCAGGAAGACGCCCACCGACTTGCCGAGCGGTACGAGGGCGTCGTTGACCTGCATGGCAAGTTCGCGGGTGGGAACCAGGACCAGGGCGCGGGGGTACAGCGGCCGGGCGCGGTTGCGGTCGGCGAGCCGGGCGATCACCGGCAGGCCGAAGGCGAGCGTCTTGCCCGAGCCGGTCTGGCCGCGGCCGAGGACGTCGCGGCCCGCGAGCGAGTCGGGCAGCGTGGCCCGCTGGATCTCGAACGGGGTGGTGATGCCCTGCCGGGCGAGCGTCTCGACGAGCTGCCGGGGCAGGCCGAGCGAGGCGAAGTCGACGGTGTCGGGCGTCGGGTCGACGGACGGGGACGTGCTGGATTCAGCGAACGTGGTCAAGAAATGCCTCTCGAGCGGGGCGCATCTTCGCGATGGCCCGCCGCGGCCTGTCACGCCGCCGAATCGCCCGCAAGATCGCCCATGGGCGCGCAGTCGAGGCGCGCCGGGTCAGTGATCGCACACAAGTGTACGGCGCATCGCCGACTCCGCCACGGCAACGCGAGACCGTAGTGGGCGGGCTCACCCCTGTCACTCGATGAGCATGGTCCCGGTCAGGCCACTCAGTGCGTCGTTGGCCAGGAAGACCACGAGCAGGCTGATCGCGATGAGCATGGTCAGCGCGACCGCCAGCACGATGATCACCTTGGTGTTGCCGCCCCGGGCCGCCGGGCTCTCCTCGGACCAGCCCTGGGCCAGGATGTGCCCGGTCAGCGATCCGGAGTTCTCCAGCGGGTTGCCCTGCGGGAACGACACGGTGGCGAAGCCGGGCCCGTCGGTCCCGCCGTACGCGGTGGTGGCGAGATCCGGGCCGGCGGGCTGTGGGCGTACCGGACGGGTCGTGTCGGCGTCGCGGGCGGGCGTGGCCGGCGGCGGCCAGGTCGGCAGCGCCGGGGCCGGCACCACGGGCGGCGGCGGTGCCGACGCGGGTGTGGCGGCCCACGACGGCAGCGCACCGCCCGCCGTGCCGGGCGCGGCCGGCGGCGCGATGGGCGGGGTCGGCGGCGACAGGGGCGCGGCCGGCGGGCTCGGTACGGCGGCCCGCGCGGGCGGGAACGACGGGCCGGCCGCCGGGGCGGGGAACAGCGGCGCGGGCAGCGGGCCCGGCCCACCGGTCATCGCCGGTGGCGGCGGGAACGGCGGCGCGGGCATCGGCCCCGGCGGGGGCGGTGGCGGGGGTACGGGCGGACCCGGCGGCGGCACCGGCGGCCCGGGGACCGGTGGCACCGGCCCGGGCGTGGGCTTCGGCGGGGCGGGCGCGGGCAGGGGCGGCGTGGGCCGGAGCGGGGGCTCCGGCTCGGGCACCGGCGGCGCGGGCGACGGCGGCGTCGGACCCGGCACCGGGGTCGGCGCCGGCTCGGGCTCCGGGCCGTTCGGCGCCGGGGGCTGCGCGGGCTCCGGCGGCTGGACCGGCTCCGGCGGTTCCGGGTTCACCGGTCCGGCCCGGTAGACGGTGGCGGCGGCGGGCGGCGCGGCCACCACGGAGGCGGCGACCTCCTCGGCGGAGACACGGCTCAGGCCGGGCACCGACGCGCTGGCCCGGGCGAGTGCGGGTCCGGCCTGCTCAGCGGACGCGGAAGCGCCGGTGAGCGGCGCGGGCTGGCCGGCGGACTCACGCGGCAGGGAGTCGGCGGACCCGACCGGCGGCGCGTCGCCGGACGTGATCGGCGAGGAGTCGGCGGGGGAGGTTCCGGAGCCGTCGTGCGGCTCGGAGGCCGCGTCCGTCTGCTGGGCCGGTGCGGTGTCGCGGTCCGCCGGGTCGGCGGCGTCGGCCGGCGTTGCGGCGTCCACTACCGCCGCGTCCACGGCTGGGGCGGAAGGCGCGGGTACGGGCACGCGTGCGGAACCGGAGACGCGGGGCGCCGGGATGGCCGCCGGAGCACCGCCGGGGGTACCCGTGGAGGCGTCGGCGGGCTCGGGTGCCGCGCCGGCCGGGGCGGGCGGCGCGGCGGCGGGCTGGGGCGTCGCCTGGCGTTCGGCCACGGCGAAGGCGGACCAACTGGACGGCGGCACGGTGGCGCCGGGGAGGCGCCGGTCCAGCGGCGGCGGGGTGTCCGTCGGGGTGCCCGCGCGGTACGTCGTGGGGCCGGCCTGCGGAAGCGGCTGCTCGTCACCGGCGGGCGGCGGCACGGCCGAACCGGCGACTGACACCCGCGCCCGCGCGACGGCCACCGGCCCGGGTGGGGCCGAACCGTGGTCGTCGTCGCCGGCCGGGTCGGCGGGGTCGGGCGTCGGTCCCGGGTGGACCTTCTCCGCCGGAACGTCCTGCTCGCCCATCTCGCCCCTCCGCACCCACGCTCGCCTCCAGCCGTGGCGCCGACCGGAAGTGCCTGGATCTCACCGTGCCATATTCCGGCCCGGGAGCACAGCCGGAGCGGCGGTTGGGTCAGCCGGCGCTGCTGCTCGGGCTGGCGGAGCCGCTGCCGGACGTGCTGCTCGACGGGGCGACACTGCTGCTGCTCGGCGCGGCGCTGCTGGTGTCCGGCTCGGCGCTCGCGCTCGCGCTCTGGCTCGGCGTCGGGTCGGGCGAGCCGGTCGGGCTCGGCGGCGGCGTGCTCGGCGCCGGGCTGGACGTCGTCGGCTTCGGCGTCGGCGTGGTGGGCTTCGGCGTCGTCGGCGTCGGCTTGGGCGTGGTCGACGGCTTCGGCGTGCTGGACGTCGTCGGCTTGGGCGTCGCCGACGGCTTCGGCGTGGCCGGCACGGTCGGCGGCGGGGCGGGGGTCGCCGGGGCGGGTACGGCGCCGATCACCCGGGTCGCGGCGTAGAGCCGGGACCAGCGGACCACCGAGATCTTGACGACGTCGCCGGTCCGCGGCGCCTCCACCATCTTGCCGTCGCCGATGTACATGGCGACGTGGTGGACGCTGGTCCAGCTGCTGCCCGAAGCGAAGAACAGCAGGTCACCGGGGAGCAGGGCGTTCGGCGGGACGGTGCGGGAACGGGTGGCGAAGTACTGGTCCTTGGCGACGCGGGGCAGGCCCCGGTAGCCGGCCGCCTGGTAGGAGGCGAGCATCAGGCCGGAGCAGTCGAACCGGTCCGGGCCCTCAGCGGCCCACAGGTAGGGGTCACCGAGCTGGGCGAGCGCGTAGCGCACGGCGGCGAGCGCCCGCGGGTCCGCCACCAGGCCGTCGATGCTCTGGTCGACCACGTACGAGGTGCCGAGCCGCTGCTCGGCGGCGTCCGCCAGGCGCTCGATCTCCAGGAGCTTGGCCGCGTTCTCCTTGCGGAGCGCGACGAGCGCGGTTTCCTGCTTGCGCAGGTCGGCCTCGGCGCGGGTGAACTCGGCAGCCTTCTCGGTGGCCCGGCGCTGGGCCGACTCGTGTGCCTTCCGGGCGGCCTCCTCGGCGCTCGTGGCGCGGAGGAGTTCGCCGGTCACCGACGTGGGGGCGCCCTCGGCCTTGTCGCCGCGGGTGATGCGCTGGAGGTTGGCGAAGTCGCGCAGGCTGGCGCCGAACTCGCCGGGCGGCAGCGCCGCGTCGGCCTTGACGGCGTCGGCGGCGGCGCTCTTGGCGTTGTCCTGGGCGCGGCGGAGCGCGTCCTGGGCCTCCTTGAGCCGGGCGGCGGACTGGGTCAGCTCGGTCTGCGCGGCGTCCCGCTCGGTCTTGATCCGGAGCAGTGCCTCGCCGAGCTGGGTGACCCGGGCGTCGAGCTGGTTGATCTGCGCGATCAGCGGGCCGTCGGCCGGGTTGGTCACGCCGGTGGTGCCCGGCAGGCCCGCCGTGCCGCCCGGGGTGGTGACGCCGGGCAGACCCGGGACGGTGCCGGGTACGCCGGGAACGGTGCCCGGTACGCCACGGACCGTGCCGGACGAGCCGGGCAGTTGCAGGGGGCCGGTGACCTGGGGCCGGGAGCCGGTGTCGGGCACGACGTCGGGCAGCGGGTCGGCCCAGGCGGGTGTGGCGAGCGCCGCGGCCGCGACCGCCCCCAGGAGGGCGGACCAGAGCGCCGGGCGCAGGACCGGTGAGATCACCGGCTGCCGTCCTCGTCGCCGTCGGGCCTTGGTGCTGTGAGCCATTCCGCTCCCCGTCCGGTCTGGGGTCCGTCACGCGTGCTTGGGCGTGTCGGGACAGGACGGCCCTGGTGTGTGTTCCGCCCCACCCTGTCTTACCTCACGGGTGCGACGATGTCGATGTGCGGAGCGTGACCGCCGGTGACCGGCGCGACCACGTCGGCGGCCGGTCGGGCCCGCGACGTACGCTCGATCGGGAACCCAGGTGGAAGGACGTGGCTTTCGGATGGACGCCGGACTCAAGCGGGAACTCGAGGCGAAGGTGTACGCGGGGGAGCGGCTGACCCGCGAGGACGGCATCGCCCTCTACGCCAGCGACGACCTGACCTGGCTGGGCCGGCTGGCCCACCACAGGCGTACCGAGCTCAACGGCGACCGGGTGATGTTCAACGTCAACCGGCACCTGAACCTGACGAACGTCTGCTCGGCGTCGTGCGCGTACTGCTCGTTTCAGCGCAAGCCGGGCGAGAAGGACGCCTACACGATGCGCATCGACGAGGCGGTCCGTAAGGCCAAGGAGATGGAGGACGAGCAGCTCACCGAGCTGCACATCGTCAACGGCCTGCACCCGACGCTGCCCTGGCGCTATTACCCGAAGGTGCTGCGCGAGCTGAAGGCCGCGCTGCCGAACGTCAACCTCAAGGCGTTCACCGCCACCGAGGTGCAGTGGTTCGAGAAGATCAGCGGGCTCACCGCCGACGCGATCCTCGACGAGCTGATGGACGCCGGTCTGGAGTCGCTCACCGGCGGCGGCGCGGAGATCTTCGACTGGGAGGTCCGGCAGCACATCGTCGACCACAACTGCCACTGGGAGGACTGGTCGCGCATCCACCGGCTGGCCCACTCGAAGGGCATGAAGACGCCGTCGACAATGCTCTACGGCCACATCGAGGAGCCCCGGCACCGGGTCGACCACGTACTGCGGCTGCGTGAGCTGCAGGACGAGACCGGCGGTTTCCAGGTCTTCATCCCGCTGCGCTACCAGCACGACTTCGTCGACTCGGCGGACGGCAAGATCCGTAACCGGATCCAGGCCCGGACCACGATGGCCTCGCCGGCCGAGTCGCTCAAGACGTTCGCGGTCTCCCGGCTGCTGTTCGACAACGTGCCGCACGTCAAGTGCTTCTGGGTGATGCACGGGTTGTCGGTCGCGCAGCTCTCGCTGAACTTCGGCGTCGACGACCTGGACGGCTCGGTCGTGGAATACAAGATTACCCACGATGCCGACTCGTACGGCACGCCGAACACCATGCACCGCGACGACCTGCTGCACATGATCTGGGACGCCGGCTTCCGTCCGGTCGAGCGGAACACCCGCTACGAGATCGTCCGCGAGTACGACGGGCCGCCGTCGCTGGCGGAGCGCCGGTCCGAGCCGCAGCAGGTCTGGGCCTGACCTGGCGATGAGCGACGAGGAACAGCAGCGCGGCTTCCCCCGGCGGGACGCCGAGGGGCGCATCCTCACCCTTGGCGACCTGCTCGGGGTGAGCCTCGCCGGCCTGGTCATCGGGGTGCTGGCGCTGCTGGTCTTCGAATGGGCGTTCGCCACGGTCGGCGACAGCGGCTTCGGGGACACGAACGGCTGGCTCGCGGTGATCCTGCCGCTCTGGCTGTTCTGGGACGAGTTCCGGGCCTGGGAGTTCGGGGCCGCCCGGGTGGTGGCCGCGCTGGCCGGGCTCGGGCTCGGCGTCGTCGCCGGTCTGCTGGTCGCGGGCCTGGCCTCCGGGCTGCCCGCACTGTTCACCGGCGCGTCGGCCGCGGCGGTGTTCACCGTGGTCTACGCCGTCATCTGGTTTCATGGCGTGCACTGGCTGGCCCGGCGTACGGGCTGAGGCACGGAGAGAGTGGGTATGCGGGAATGAGCGCGGCGGTCAAGTACACGCTGGGCCGGGTCGGGCTGTTCGTCGCCGTGCTGGCAGCCCTCTGGTTCGTCGAGATGAACATGTTCCTGCGGCTGATGGTGGCGCTGATCTTCTCCGCCGCGCTGTCGTTCTTCCTGCTGCGCAACTGGCGGGACGAGATGGCCGGGGAGATGGCGGAGGCGTCGGAGCGGCGCCGCGCCGAGAAGGACCGGCTGCGCTCGGCGCTCGCCGGTGACGACGAGCCGGACGCCGAGCGCCGCGACGGCTGAGCGGACGGACGAGGGGCCCGGCGCCGGACGTGGCGCCCGGCCCCTCGCCGTTCACCGGCTGGTCGAGCCGTTCACCAGTTGGTCGAGCCCGGGCCGACCGGCCACGGCCGGTCGGCCGGCTTGATCAGGTACGCGATGCCGCCGGAGCCGGAGGCCACCGTGCCGTTGGCCCGGTAGCGCTTGGTGCGCAGCCAGATCTGCTCGAACTGCTCCCGCTGGTAGACGTTGCGGACCGCGTCGTTGGACGAGGACGCCGGGTCGTTGACGATCACGTCGCCGTCGGCGGTGAAGCCGACGATCACGAACAGGTGCCCGGAGGTGCCGTAGTTGGCCCCGTCCAGCTCGCTGGCGAGGAACGACTGCGAGGTCACCACCGGGATGCCCGCCCTGATGAAGCGTTCCGCCTCGTCCAGCGAGTGCAGCCGGGTGACCCGCGCCTCCAGGCCGGGGAAGCTCGCCGCGTACGCGGTGTTGAACGGCCAGTTGCCGGCACCCTCGTACTCGTAGTCGTAGGTCATCCGGGCGGCGTGGTCGACGGTCGGGTCGGGGTAGGAGGGGTCGACCCAGGACGTGTCCTCGGCCGAGGGCTTGCGGCCCCAGTACTCGACCACCATCTCCGTGGAGGTGGGCGAGCACCACGCCTCGCCGCCGCCGTCGTACTCGGGGTACTCGCCGATGTGGATGTTCTGCGAGTAGCGCGGCACGGCCAGCTCCGTGCCCCAGGCGATGCCGCCCCGGCTCGGGGTGACGGTGAACCGGTCCGGCACGTTCGACGCCATCGCGCCGACCATCCGGACCTGCGGCGATGCGGCCTGACCGGGTGCGCGGTAGAGCGTCAGCCGCAACTGGTACGAGCGCAGCAGCACCCCGGCGTCGGCGTCGTCGATCGAGAACGTGTCGGTCCAGATGCTCGACCACGGGTCGCCCTGGCCGTCCAGCGTGGAGCGCTTGATGTCCTGGTCGCCGGAGGCCCAGCGGCCCATGACGTACCACGGGGTCTGTGCCCCGGTGTTGTACGTGCCGTGCAGCTCGACCTTGATCCAGGTGCCGGCCGGGGTGGCGGCGTTCCACGACGCGACCATCTCGGTGGCGTCGAAGCCGATCCGCCGCTCGGGCGAGGTCCAGGTGGCGTACTCCCAGGTGCGGGTCGTGCCGGTGTGCTCGTCGGTGAACTCGGTGGTGCCCGCCGGGCGGCCGATGGTCAGCGCCGGGTGGCGGCCCGGTACGGCGCGGGTGCCCTGGTGGGAGCCGCTACGCCAGTCGGGGAAGCGGGAGAACTCCTGAAAGGTGATCTGTTCGTCGTGCGTGACGCCCGGTCGCGGGGCTTGTGCCTGGACCGGTGCGCTGGTGCCGAGGAGGGTGAGCGCGGTGAGGCCGGCGAGGGCGGCCGCGCGCATGGGTCTTCCGAACATGGCAGCTCCACAGGGAGACGGCATCGTTGCCGTTCACTGTCGCGCTTGGCGGGAAGTTTCGCCAGATGTTCAGGCATAGAAAATCATTGCCGAAGTGACGATCAGGTCGGGATGGCTAAAGAGAGAGACAGATATTGATATGACCATGTGTCTCCTGGTGGAGTGTGCGGACAACGGGATCTCCCGTACCCCCAGGAGGTTGTCCATGGCCTTCCGCACCTCTCCGCTCCGTCGCCGGCTGGCGCTCGCCGCCGCCGTCGGCCTGACCATCGTCCTCACCGCGGCCGCCGCGCCAGCCGTCGCCCGGCCCGCACCGGAAGGCTCCGGCGAGCCGGCCACCGTCGCCTACCGGGTGCTCGGCCCGCGTACGGCGGCCGACCGCACCGCCGTCGCCTCCACCGGCGCCGCGATCGACTACTCCGAGCACGGCGTGCTGCACGTCACGGCGACGAAGGCCGAGGCGAACGCGATCACCCGGCTCGGATTCCGGCTCGAGAAGGACGTCGTGCCGGAGCACAACCACGCCGACGGGGACATGACCGCCAACGCGTTCCCGCCCGCCGACTCGAACTACCACGACTACGCCGAGCTGACCGCCGTGGTGAACAAGGTGGTCGCCGACCACCCGACGATCGCCCGCAAGCTGAGCATCGGCACGTCGTACCAGGGCCGGGACCTGATGGCGGTGAAGATCTCCGACAACGTCGCCACCGACGAGGCCGAGCCGGAGATCCTGTTCAACGCCCAGCAGCACGCCCGTGAGCACCTGACCGTGGAGATGGCGATCTACCTGCTCAACCTCTTCACCGACAACTACGGCAGCGACTCCCGGATCACCGGCATCGTCAACTCCCGGGAGATCTGGATCGTCCCCACCGTCAACCCGGACGGCAGCGAGTACGACATCGCCACCGGCTCGTACCGCTCCTGGCGCAAGAACCGGCAGCCCAACAGCGGCTCGACCGCCGTCGGCACCGACCTGAACCGCAACTGGAGCTACCAGTGGGGCTGCTGCGGCGGCTCGTCCGGCACGAAGTCGTCGGACACCTACCGGGGCCCGTCCGCCTTCTCCGCCCCGGAGACCGCGGCGCTGCGCAACTTCGTCAACAGCCGGGTCGTCGGCGGGGTGCAGCAGATCAAGGCGAACATCGACTTCCACACCTACTCGCAGCTGGTGCTCTGGCCGTACGGATACACGTACAACAACACCGCCACCGGGATGAACGCCGACCAGTACAACACCTTCGCCACCATCGGGCGGCAGATGGCGGCGACCAACAACTACACCCCGGAGCAGTCGAGCGACCTCTACATCGCCGACGGCACCAGCATCGACTGGATGTGGGGCGCCCACAAGATCTGGGCGTACACCTTCGAGATGTACCCCGGCTCGGCCTCCGGCGGCGGCTTCTACCCGCCGGACGAGGTGATCCCGGCGCAGACCTCACGCAACCGGGAGGCCGTGCTGATCCTGTCCGAGTACGCCGACTGCCCGTACCGCGCGATCGGCAAGCAGAGCCAGTACTGCTGACCTCACCACCGGGCGGGAACCCCGGTTCCACCCCCGCCGGGGTTCCCGCCCACCCCTCCCGTCCGGACGATCTCCGCTGGTCGTGCGCTACCGTGGCACCGACCGTGCCACAGCGAAGCCGGTGTGAAACCGGCGCTGTCCCGCAACTGTGATGCCCCGTACGCGCGGCGCCGGCCCTCCGCCGGCGCCGACGGACGTGGGACGAGCCAGGTCGCCTGCGGCCCGGTCGCGACACGCGCTCTCGAGGAAGGGCGCCTCGCGGACGGGCCCTTCCCCTGTCGGCGAAGCACCACACTCCTCGACCGACAGGAGGCACCATGTCCCGACGTACCCCCCGGCTCTTCGCCGCCGCGCTCGCGGCCGGCGTGCTGCTTCTCGGCGGCTGCGCCGAGAAGACCTCGACCGACACCCCGGCCGCCGGCGGCTCCGGCGGCGCGTTCCCGGCCACCGTCGGCAAGCTGACGCTGGAGAAGCGGCCCGAGAAGATCGTCTCGCTCTCGCCGACCGCCACCGAGATGCTCTTCGCCATCGGCGCCGGCAAGCAGGTCACCGCCGCCGACGACCAGTCGAACTACCCGCCCGAGGCGCCCCGCACCGACCTGTCCGGCTACCAGCCGAACGCCGAGGCGGTCGCGGCCAAGAACCCCGACCTGGTGGTGATCTCCGACAACCTCAACAAGATCGTCGATCAGCTCGTCGCGCTGAAGATCCCGGTCCTCCAGATCCCCGCCGCGACCACGCTCGACGACACGTACCGGCAGCTCACCGACCTGGGCACCCTCACCGGCCACCGGTCCGAGGCGGACGCCGTGGTGCAGAAGATGAAGGACGACATCACCGCGCTGACCAAGGACCTGCCGAAGCGTACGGAGAAGCCGACCTACTACCACGAGCTGGGCCCGGAGCTGTACAGCGCGACCAGCAAGACCTTCATCGGCACCATCTACGCGCTCGCCGGCCTGGAGAACATCGCCGACGCGTCCGACGCCGACGGGAAGAACGGCGGCTACCCGCAGCTCTCCCAGGAGGTCATCGTCAAGGCGAACCCCGACTTCGTCTTCCTCTCCGACACCAAGTGCTGCAAGCAGAGCGCCGACACGGTGAAGGCGCGCAGCGGGTGGTCCGGCATCACCGCTGTGAAGAACGACCAGATCGTGGAGCTGGACGACGACATCGCCTCGCGCTGGGGCCCGCGCGTGGTCGACCTGCTCAAGGTGATCATCGACGCCACCGCCAAGGTCCCGGCCTGACCGTGGCCGTACGACAGGCGGACTCCGCCCCCCACCCGGCCGGGACGTCCGAGACGTCCCGGCCGGGTGCCCGGCTACCCCGGCCCCTGCGGCGCGGGGCGGCCGGCACCCCGATCCGCCCGGCCGGGCTGCGCAAGCGCTGGCTGTTCGCCGGTGTCGTGGCGGTGCTCGTCGCGCTGGTCGCGGGCGTCTCCCTCGGCCCGGTCAGCCTGCCGCCCGGCAGCGTCGCGGCCGAACTGCTCAACCTGCTGCCCGGCGTCCACCTGGACAGCGGGCTCACCGAGCGGGAAGTCGCGATCGTCACCGAGCTGCGGCTGCCCCGGGTCGTGCTCGGCCTGCTGGTCGGCGCGCTCCTCGCCCTGGCCGGCGGCTGCTACCAGGGCGTCTTCCGCAACCCGCTGGCCGACCCGTACCTGCTCGGCGTGGCGGCCGGAGCCGGATTCGCGGTCACCGCGGCGATCGTCCTCGGCGCCGGGGCGGGCGGGGCGCTGACCGGGCTGCCGATCACCATTCCGCTCGCCGCGTTCGTCGGGTCGCTCGGCGCGGTCGTGCTGACCTACCTGCTCGGCGCGGCCGGCGGGCGGGACCGGTCCCCGGCCACGCTGATCCTGGCCGGGGTGGCGGTGTCGGCGTTCTTCGCCGCCGGGCAGACGTACCTGCTGCAACAGCACTCCGACAACATCCAGCAGGTCTACTCCTGGCTGCTCGGGCGGCTGGCCACCGCCGGCTGGCACGACGTGTGGCTGGTCCTGCCGTACTTCGTGCTCACCTCCGTGGTGGTGCTGCTGCACCGGCGCGAGCTGGACGTGCTCTCCGTCGGCGACGACGAGGCCGCCGGTCTCGGCCTGCACCCGCAGCGCTCCCGCTACCTGCTGATCGCCGCCGCGTCGCTGGGTACCGCCGCCGCCGTCTCCGCGTCCGGGCTGATCGGCTTCGTCGGCATCATCGTGCCGCACACCATGCGGCTGCTCGCCGGTTCCAGCCATCGCGTGATCCTGCCGCTGTCGATGCTGTTCGGCGGCGCGTTCCTGGCCCTGACCGACGTGGTCGCCCGGACGGCGGCCGCACCCGCCGAGATCCCGATCGGCGTGGTCACCGCGCTGCTCGGCGGCCCGTTCTTCGTGCTGGTCCTGCGTACCGCCCGCCGGGTGGCGATGTGAACGCCCCCGCGGTGCGCGTCCACGACCTGCGGGTCGCCCTGGGCGGCACCCCGATCCTCGCAGGCGTCGACCTCACCGTCACGGCGGGCGAGTGGGTCACCGTGATCGGACCCAACGGCGCCGGCAAGTCCACCCTGTTGCGCGCCGTCGGCGGCCTGCTCACCGGCTCGGGCGAGGTGGCACTCTTCGGTACGCCGATCAGAGCGCTGCGCCGCCGCGACCGCGCCCGTGTCGTGGCCACCGTGGCGCAGTCCCCGGTCGTACCGATCGGCATGTCGGTGTTCGACTACGCCCTGCTCGGGCGTACCCCGTACATCCCGCCGCTGGGCCGCGAGTCCGCCGCCGACCTGGCCGCCGTGCACGAGGTGCTGGACCGGCTCGACCTGGGCCCGTTCGCCCACCGCGAGCTGGCCACGCTCTCCGGCGGTGAGCGGCAGCGCGTCTTCCTGGCCCGGGCGCTGGCCCAGGGCGCCACCCTGCTGCTGCTCGACGAGCCGACGAGCGCGCTGGACATCGGGCACCAGCAGGAGGTGCTGGAACTGGTCGACCAGCTCCGCCGCGCGCACGGCCTCACAGTGCTGGCCACCATGCACGACCTCTCCATCGCCGGCGAGTACGCCGACCGCCTGGTCCTGCTCGCCGACGGCCGGGTCGCCGCCGCCGGGCCGCCGGAGGAGGTGCTCACCGAGGAGTTGCTGGCCCGCCACTACCGAGCCCACATCCGCGTGATCCCCGGCGAGCACGGCCCCTTGGTGGTCCCCGTCCGCCCAACCTGACCTCACCCCCGCCCTCCCGCCCCGCCCTGCCCGGCCCCGCCTCTTCCCGTTGATCTCGGACTTTCGGCCCGGGCGAAAGGTGCATATGCCGCGCAGGGAGGGCCGCAACCGCAAGATCGACGGAGGGTCGGCGGCCCTGTCGACCCGCAGGTCTTGCCTGCCGGGCTCCCGCCCGCAGCGTTCGCCGTCTCAGTCCCCGGATCGACGTTCCGGCTGCCGGGACGACAGATAGATCTTGGTACGAATCGGCCCTCATGGGGGCCACCCCGTACCAAGATCTCGACTGGCCCCGCTTCTCCCCGTTGATCTTGGACTTTTGGTCCCGGCGAAAGGTGCATATGTCGCATCGCGAGGGCGGCAACCGCAAGATCGGCGGAGAGGGGCGGGGAGAGGGGCGGGGAGAGGAACGGGAACGGGGGCGGGGGCGGGGTCAGCGCAAGGTGGAGATGGAGAAGAGGGCGCCGGCCGGGTCGCGCAGGGCGGCGCTGCGGCCGGCCGGGTTGTCGCGCGGCGGGACGAGGATGGTGCCGCCCAGCTCGGCGGCCCGGGCGGCGGTGCCGTCGGCGTCCTCCACCGCGAAGTAGACCGCCCAGTACGCGGGCAGGTCCGCCGGCATCGGCTCGGCCCGGGGCAGCATTCCGGCGACGATCCGGGCGCCGCAGCGCCACCCGGTGTACGCGACCGGTCCGGCCGGGCGCTCCTCCGGATGCCAGCCGAAGACCAGCGCGTAGAACTCCTTCGCGCCCTCCGGGTCGGGGGTGACCAGCTCGTTCCAGCACATCGCGCCCGGCGCGTTGTACAGCTCGGCCCCGCGCATCGCCATCGGCTGCCACACGCTGAACACCGCGCCGGCCGGGTCGGCGAGCACCGCCATCCGGCCCTGCTGGGCGACGTCGAACGGGGATACGACCACCTGCCCGCCGGCCGCCTCCGCCCGGGTCGCGACCAGGTCGGCGTCGTCGGTCGCCACGTACGTGGACCAGACCGGCACCTGGTCCGGCGTACCGGGTGGCCCGGCCCCGGCGACCGCCTTGCCGTCCTTGCGGAAGACGGTGTAGCCGCCGGCGTCCGGCTCGGGGGAGATCTGCCCGGTCCAGCCGAACAGCTCGGGGTAGAACCGTCGTGCGTCGTCCAGACCGGGCGTGGCCAGGTCCGTCCAGCAGGGCGTGCCGGGCTCGACGCCGTTCACGGTGACCCCTCTCGCCGGGGGCGGCTCCGCTCGCCCGCCCTGTCGGCATCGTGGCACCGCCGGGTCGGCCACCGGGCCGGAACCGGACAAAAGGTCAGCTGAAGCGGCGCCCCTCGTCCCGCCGGTACGCCCAGCTGGCGAGTGCGGCGAGCACCAGCACCCAGACCAGGAGCATCACCAGCGCACGGGTGTCCGGCCGGAAGTCGGTGACCGCCGCCCAGATCAGTTCCACGGCGCCCCGGGTCGGCAGGTAGGGGGCGATCGCCTTGATGAAGCCGGGCGCGTCGTCCGGCCCGGAGAGCAGGCCGCCGCCGAACGCGAGCGGGAAGAAGATCACCTGTGCCACCACGATCGCCGCCTTGCTCGGCAGCGAGTAGCCGATCGCCAGGCCGAGCAGCGTGAACGGCACCGAGACCACGGCGACCGCGCCCAGCCCGAGCAGGAACTGCACCGCGCTGACCCGGGCCTCGGTGGCGACCGCCGCGATCACCACCACCGGGATCATCGAGACGTAGGTCAGCACCACCCCGGCCAGGATCCGCCCGGCCAGTCGCGGCGCCGGTCCGGTCGGCAAGGTCCGGGTGTACGGGTTCCAGGGCTGGTCGCGGTCCTCGGAGACGCCCACGCCGTACTGGAAGATGTTGGCGGTCATCACCGCGAACGTCACCATGGCGGCGGTGGCGTAGGTGGCGCCGGCCGGGTCGTCGCCGGCGAACGGCACCACGAAGAAGAGCATCGAGGCGGCGGGGAAGAACGCGCTGCCCACCACCGCCACCGGCACCCGGATGATCTCCAGGAGGTGGTAGCGGGCGTGGACCAGGGCGAGCGGCACGGCGGTCTCCTAGGCAGGGGTGGGCGCGGGCCGGTCGTCGGCCGTGATGGCGAGGAACGCCTCCTCCAATGAGGTGGGCCGGACCTCCAGGTCGCGGAACGCCACCCCGGAGGTGACCAGGTCGCGGACGAGCTGGTCGGCGTCGGTGGTGAGCAGGTGCACCCGCCCGTCGGCGCGTTCGGTGGCGACCACACCCGGCAGCGCCGGCAGGTCGTCGGCGGCGAGGCTGACCCGGCGTACGCCGACGATCCCGCGGATCGCCGCCACCGAGTCGTCGGCGAGCACCCGCCCGTGGCCGATCACCACCACCCGCTGCGCGAGCGCCTCCACCTCCTCCAAGTAGTGGCTGCTCAGCAGCACGGTGCCGCCGTCGGCGTGGAAGCCGCGGATCGCGTCCCAGAGCGCGTGCCGCGCCTCCACGTCGAGGCCGGTGGTCGGCTCGTCGAGCACCACCAGCCGGGGACGGCCGACGAACGCCAGCGCCACGGCGAGCCGGCGACGCTGCCCGCCGGAGAGACCACCGGTCTGGCGGCGTACCTGGTCGGCGAGGCCGAACCGGTCGAGCAGTTCGCCGCGCGGCACCGGGTCGGGGAAGTGCGCGGAGACGAAGTCGACCACCTCGCCGACCCGCAGCGTGCCGGGCAGGCCGGTCTCCTGCGGGGTGACCCCGAGCTGCCGCCGGCTCGCCGGGTCGCGCGGGTCACCGCCGCACAGCTCGACCCGGCCGGTGGTGGGGCGGCGCAGCCCGACCAGCAGGTTGATCAGGGTGCTCTTGCCGGCCCCGTTCGGGCCGAGCAGGCCGACCAGCTCCCCGGCCCGGACGGTGAGGTCGACCCGGTCCAGCGCCAGCACCTCGCCGTAGCGGCGGCTGACCTGTTCGGCGCGGGCCAGGATCATCGGCGATCTCCTCGGGCGGGGGTCTGTGCGTTCCCTGTCTACCGTGCCTGCGCCAGTCACGGTGTCCCCTGCCCGGCTGCGCGCATCCCCTAGTCTGGTGGCGCCGTCGACGACGGTGGAAGTTCCGACCGGACACTGGGGAGGGTCCGTGACCAGTCCGAGCAGGAATCTCGACGTCCAGCCGGAGGCGCTGAGGGTGTTCGCCGCCGCCTCCCGGGACCGGGCCGGCCGGTTCCGTGAGCTGAACCGGGTGTTCCGCGACGGCCACGTGGCCCGGCACTCCTTCGGCGTGATGCCCGCGTCGTTCAGCCTCGCCGCGGCGTACGAGCAGCAGTTCGAGGCGTGCCTGCAGGGGCTGGCGGACGGCGCCGAGACGATGCTGACGATCGCCACGGGGCTCGCCGAGACCGCCGCCGCCTACGACGACACGGACGCGGCGAACGACACCATGTTCACCGCCGCCGGCTGAGGGGGACCGGGGATGAGCACCGAGGCGCTCCAGCGCAACCAGACCTACTTCGAGCAGATCGTGTCGGGCACGCCCGACCCGTTCAAGCCGCTGTCGAACGCGGTGCTGTGGCCGTTCGAGCAGCTCCTGGAACTGGTCGCCGGTGAGCCGGACGACCTGATGCGGGCGGCCCAGCTCGCGCTGACCACCGGGGAGGCGGTCCGGCAGATCGCCGGTGACCAGATCGCCGACCGGGCCCGGCTGCGCGGCGCGTGGGACGGCGACGCGGCGGAGAAGTTCCACGCCTCGATGCAGTCCATCGAGGACGCGATGGAGGATCTGGCAAAAGGGCTGGACGGCACCAAGGAGGTGCTGGTCGACGCCGCGAACGCGGCGGTGGACGCGTTCAACCTGCTGGTCGAGCTGATCCTGGAGTTCCTGCTCTGGTTCCTGACCGAGATCATCATCGCCGCGGTGGCGGCGGCGCTGAGTGCCGGGGTGAGCCTGGCCGCCACAGTGGTACGGGTGCTGGCCCGGCTGGCCACCACCGTCGGCCGTATGGTCAAGATCGTGGCCCGGTTCGCGGAGATCCTCACGAAGCTCGCCACCAAGCTCCAGAAGGTCGCCAACCTGCTCGACCACTACGCCAAGGTGGTGATGGAGCTGCGCCGGGCCAAGAAGGCGTACAGCGCGTTCAACAAGTCCGGTTACACGAAGGCGGCGCTCGCCTTCAAGGTCGAACGCGCCGCCGTCCTCTTCCCGGGCAAGTTCGCCATCAACCAGGCGTCCCCGGTGAACATCCCCGGCATCGGCGGCGCCCTGCTCGACACCGGGATGGGTCTGCACGACATCTCCGACGGGCGCAAGGACCGCAACTACCTGGTGGACGGCACGTACCGCGAGGACCTCGGCCCGTACACCGAGGGCGTGCAGAACGTGTTCGACTCGATCGTGAACTGAGAGGCAGCAATGACGTTCCCGGCCCTGGACCGGATCGAGGCGCTGGCCCGCAACCTGGACGGGTGGCAGCGCGAACTCGGCGCGCGGATGGCCGAGCTGGAGCAGAGCAGCGCCGAGGGGGTGAGCGCCTCCGGCCTGGTCACGGTCGTCGCAGCCGCCGACGGCAAGATCCTCTCCACCGACATCAACGCCCGCGCCATGCGCTTCGACTCGTACACGCTCGCCGAGGAGATCACCTCGGCGGCGAACCGGGCGCAGGAGGCCGCCGCCGCCCGCGTACGCGTGATCGTCGGCGAGGTGATGGGCAACGCCCCCGCCGCGGAGCGCCGCGCCGACGACGGCTACGGCCACGACCGATACTGAGCCGATGGACGAGACCAGATACCGCGACCGGCTCGACCGGCTCGTCGAGCCGGGCGAGCGCGTGCTGGCCCACGCCAAGGCCGACGTCGGCCAGGGGCTCGCTCCGGCGCCGCCGCCCGAGCCGGAACCCCACGCCGAGGCGAGCCGGCGGACCGTCGGCTCGGTGCTGCTGAACGTGCTGCTGCCACTGGCCACCTGGGACCGTGGCGACCGCCTGGTCGACCTGATCGGCTGGGGGATCGCCGGGCGCGGCGCCCCCGGCTCGGCCGCCTCCCGCCTGCACCGCGCGCTCCGCCCGCCCCGGCCCGACCTCCAGGTCCGGGAGACGCTGCTCGCGGTCACCGACCGGCGGTTGCTGGTCTGCCGCACCGGCGGGGTCAAGCTGCTGGCCGGGCGCGAGGCCGAGGAACGCGCGCTGGCCGAGACCTCGGTGGCGTGGTCGGCCACCCGGGCGGAGATCGCCTCCGCGCGGGTGGGCTGGCACCGGCTCAACCCGAAGCGGCTGCGGATCGACTTCACCGACGGTTCCTGGCTGTCGTTCACCGTGCCGATCGCCGAGTCCGGCCGGCCGCTGCGCGAGGTCGCCGCCGCGCTGTCCGCCTGACCGGACCCGCTCACCGGGCCGCGGCCGGTTCGCCCGGGTCAGGCGGTCAGCGGCGCGGGCAGCGGCTCGCGGTGCAGCACGGCCAGGCGGGAGACCGCCCGGGTCAGCACCACGTAGAGGCGGTGCAGCCCACGCGGCTCGGCGGCCACGATCGCGGCCGGCTCGACGACCACCACGTGGTCGTACTCCAGGCCCTTCACCAGCGTCGCCGGGACCACGGTGACGCGTGCCGCGGCCTCGACGTCGTCGGCGGTCGCGGTCTCGACGCCCGCGTCGGCGAGCGCCGCGCGGAGCCGTTCGACCGCGTCGTCGGCGGCGATCACACCGACCGAGCCGTCGTGCGCGAGCGCCGCCCGCACCTCGGCCACCGTCGCGGCCGTCAGGTCCTCGGCGGTACGCACATCGAGCGCGCCGTCGTTGCGCAGCGACCGGGCCGGGGGTACGTCGACGGCGAGCGCCGGCAGCAGCCGGTTAGCGAACGCCACCACCGCGGCGGGCACCCGGAAGCCCACGCTCAGCGGCACCACAGCGGCGTCCGGCTTGCCCAGGTGAGCCAGGGAGTCCCGCCAGTCGGTCGCCGCCCAGGGCGCGGTGCCCTGGGCCAGGTCGCCGAGCAGCGTGATCGAGCCGTGCTCGCTGCGCCGGGCGATGGCCCGGCACTGCATCGGGGAGAGGTCCTGCGCCTCGTCGACCACCACGTGCCCGAAGCCGGCGGGCCGTTCCAGCAGCCCGGCCACCTCGTCGATGAGCACCGCGTCGGCGGCGGTCCACCGGGTCGCCTTCGCGGTGCGGGCGACAGTGCCGGACCGGAACAACTCCTGCTCCTCGGGCGTGAGCAGGCCGTCCGCGGCGGCGGCGAGCGCGTCGGCGTCGGTACGCAGCCGGTGCAGCAGCCCGTCCGGGGTGAGCGCCGGCCAGACCGCGTCGAGCAGGTCGGTGACCGGCTTGATCCGGCTCATCCGGCGCAGCCAGGCGTCGCTCGGTGACTCCGCGCGGCGCGCCTCCGCCTGGCGTTGCAGCAGCCCCACCACCCGCGCCCGGACCCGCTCCCGGCCGGTCGCGTAGGGCAGCCCCTCCTGGCGTGTCTCGGTGACCAGCCGGTGCAGCGGGTCGAGCCCGATCCGCCACCGGTACGAGCCGTCCGACACCATGATCGGCTCGGTCGGCGTACCGATGTGGGCGTCGACGGCCCGGCGCAGCACCTCGGCCATCCGGACGTCGTGCTTGAGCGCGGCGGCGGCCGGGTCGTCGACCGCGCGGACCGGCACCCGCGCGACCAGGTCCTCCACAGTGGCCTGCTCGACCTCGACCTCACCGAGCGCGGGCAGCACCGCCGCGATGTACGACAGGAACGCCCGGTTCGGCCCGACGATCAGCACGCCCGAGCGGCGCAGCCGTTCCCGGTGCAGATAGAGCAGGTACGCGGCGCGGTGCAGCCCGACCGCCGTCTTCCCGGTGCCCGGCGCGCCCTGCACGCAGATCGAGTCCGCCAGGTCGGCCCGGACCAGCTCGTCCTGCTCCGGCTGGATGGTGGCGACGATGTCCCGCATCGGGCCGACGCGCGGGCGCTCGATCTCGGCGGTGAGGATGCGGCTGGCGGTGCCGAGTTCCTCGCCCCGGTCCAGGTGCTCGTCCTCGAAGCTGGTCAGCGTCCCGGCGCTGAACCCGAACCGGCGGCGTACGGCGACACCCTGCGGGTCGCGCGCGCTGGCCCGGTAGAACGACCGGGAGACCGGCGCCCGCCAGTCCAGCACCAGCGGCTCGCCCAGCTCGTCGGTGACGTGCCGCCGCCCGACGTGGTACTCCCGCCCGGCGTGGTCCGGGTCGTCGCCGCCGAAGTCCAGGCGGCCGAAGAACAGCGGGGTGGCCGGGTCGTCGGCCAGCTCCTTGACCCGCCGGGCCATGTGCCGGCCGAGCTGCTCGGCGGTGTACGAGTCACCGGCCACCTTGTCGCCGGTGGCGAAGAGCGCCTGGGCGCGTTCCCGCATCCGGGTCAGCGCGGCGCGGGAGGCGTCGAGGTGGGCACGCTCGGCGGCCAGTTCGGCGCCGAGGCCGGGCGTGGCGTCAAGGTCGGTTGCGGGCACGATGAACTCCGATGGCTCAACTGAGGCTCGCTCGCGTGTCCGGGGCGGTTGGCCTGCTCCCGGCGCGTGGACGTCCGCTGCGGTGCATGCTCACCGCGGCCGTCGGGCGGCCCTCCACGCTACGGGAGCACCAGCAGGTCGCGCCAACGAATTTCGTGGTGGCATGCGATTCACTCGACCCGCCCCCGCCTTAAGAATATTATTAAGTCCGGAGGTGGGGGATGGAGTGGGAGATCCTGATGACCGGGCAGGTGGAGGAGTTCCTCGACCAGCTCTACGTCCTCGACCGCGACTCCCATCGCCTCGTCAACCAGGCCATCCTGGTGCTGGAGCGAGACGGGCCTGCCGAGGGGCGGCCCCTCGTCGACAGCATCACCGCCTCGCGTCTGGGCAATCTCAAGGAGCTGCGGCCCCCTCAGCGGGACGCACCGAGATCAGGGTTCTGTTCGTCTTCGATCCTTGGCGTTCGGCGGTGCTGCTGGTCGCCGGTGACAAGTCCGGCCAGTGGGCACGCTGGTACCGGGAAGCCATACCGGAGGCGGAGCGGCTGTACGACACGTACCTGAAGGAACGGCAGGAGGAGAACCGATGAGCGGCGTCAAGCGCTGGCGGGACACCACGCACCTGGGCCGGGCGATCGACACGGCCGGCGGGCCGCGCGCGTTCGAGGCCGAGGTCGGGGAGATGCTCGATCATGCTCGCGGTTGGCGGCTCGCGGAGCTGCGCAAGCGGCGGGAGATGACACAGGAACAGGTGGCGTCGAGGATGGGTGTCTCGGTCGCTCGGGTCTCGCAGATCGAGGCGGGCAACGTCGCGACCCAGGAGGTGCTCGCGCGCTACGTCGGCGCGCTCGGTGGCACCCTCAAACTGATCGCCGACTTCGGTGACGAGCAGCTCAAGGTCGCCTGATCCGCCGGGTTCGACCGCTGGATCCCGCCGTCCGCGGACGCGGGATCATTGAGGCATGACCGAGGCGCTTCCCGGCAGGAGCCGGGTGACGATCAGTGATCCGCAGGTGATGCGGGCGCTCGCTCACCCGGCCCGCATGGCGATCATGGAACATCTCGGCACGCTGCAGGGCGGTGCGACGGCCACCGAGTGCGCCGAGATCGCCGGGCTGTCGCCGAGCGCGACCAGCTACCACCTGCGCGAGCTGGCGAGGTTCGGGCTGGTCCGGCAGGCGCCCGGCCGGGGTGACGCCCGGGAGCGGGTGTGGCAGGCGGTGAATCCGTCGTACCACGTCGAGGTGGGGCCGGACGCCGACCCGGAGGCGCGTGCCGCCGAGGCGGCCCTGGTCGAGGCGCACATGGTCCGCGACGCCCAGCGGGTCCGGGAGTGGTTGCGCCGCGCGCCGGACGAGCCGCCGGAGTGGTACGCGGCGACCTGGTTCAGCGACAGCGTGCTGCTCATGACCGCCGAGGAGCTGACCGAGCTGAACCAGGCGATCCAGGCGCTGATGGAGCCGTACCGGCGGCGGACCCGGACCGACCCGCCCGCGGGGGCCCGGCCGGTGGCGACGCAGTACCGGGCGTTGCCTCTCGACTGACGGGGTTGCGTACGCCAGTTGTGAAGGATTACTTTCGAAGTATGTCCTTCACAACTGGCGAGTCGCGCTGGCCGGACGTCTGGCTCGCGGCCACCGCGCGCGGCATCTCCAGCTGCGGGGACTTCCTCGCCGCCGCCACGCTCACGCTCGCGCTCCAGTCCGCCGGTGCCGGCGGCCTCGCCGTCTCCGGGCTGCTGCTCGCCGCGACGCTGCCGCTCGTGGTGCTCGCACCGCTGACCGGTCGGCTAGCCGACCGGGTGGACAGCCGGGTGCTGCTCGTCGCCGCCGGTCTCGCCCAGGGCGCGGTCTGCCTGGCCCTCGCGTACGCCCGGGATCCGGTCCTGGTGATCGCGCTCGTGGCGCTGCTCGCGACCGGGCTCGCGGTCACCCAGCCGGCGATCGCCGCGCTGGTGCCGGTGATGGTCCGGCCCGAGGACCTACCCAGGGCGGGTGCGCTCAACCAGACCGCCGGGACGCTCGGCGCGCTCGCCGGTCCGGCGCTGGCCGGGCTTCTGGTCGGGCAGTTCGGCACCCGGGTACCGCTGCTCGTCGACGCGTTCAGTTACCTCGCGCTGGTGGCGGCCGGGCTGCTCATCCGTACCCGCAGGGGAGGGCGCCGGGCGCCGGGCGGCGTCGCCACGGCGGTCGCACCACCGTGGCGGCTGCGCCGCGACCCGTTGCTGACGGTGATGGTCGGCAGCGTGGCCGCGGTGGTCGGCGCGGTCGGCGCGGTGAACGTGATCGAGGTCTTCTTCATCCGGGAGACGCTCGGCAGCAGCACCACCGTGTACGGCCTGGTCACCGGCTCCTGGACGCTCGGCATCGTGCTCGGCGCGTGGCTGTTCGCCCGGGTCGCGCGCCGGCTCGCCGACGACGGCGCGCTGCTCGGCGCCGGGCTGGTGCTGCTCGGGGGGTGCTGCCTGGCGGTGCTGGTCTCGGCGGCGGTGCCCTCGGCCTGGCTGCTCGTACCGATCTGGCTGCTGGGCGGCGTGGCCAACGGCGGCAACAACGTCTTCGACCAGTTGCTGCTGGCACGACGGGTGCCGGAGGCGGCCCGGGGCCGGGCGTTCGCCGTCTTCGGGGCGGCGGCTCAGGGTGCCGCGATGGGCGGCTACCTGGTGGGCGGCCTGCTGCTGGAGGTGGCGGGCCCGCGCGCGCTCGTCGCCGGATGCGGCGTGGCCGGCCTGCTGGTCGTGGTGGCGCTGCTCGGGCCGGTCCGCCGCGCGGTACGCGCCGAGCGCGCCGTTGCGCGCGCCACAGCTCTCGCGGCGGAGCCCGCGTGATCCGCTGGTGTTAAGAAGGGGCCCTTCCTCTGCCGGAGGCGTTAACAAGGGGCCCTTCCTTCCCGCCGGGTGCGGAGTTCACCACTCGATCGGATCCCCCGGCGGCGGGGTGGAAGCCACGGCGATACGGTCGGGTCATGGCCGATCGCATCGCCCGCCCCCGGGTGGGGCACATCCAGTTCCTCAACTGCCTGCCCATCTACTGGGGGCTGATGCGGTCCGGCGCGCTCATCGACGTCGACCTGCACAAGGACTCGCCGGACCGGCTGAGCGCCGCCCTGGTCGCCGGTGACCTGGACATCGGCCCGATCACGCTCGTGGAGTTCCTCAAGCACGCCGACGACCTGCTGCTCCTGCCCGACCTGGCGGTGGGCAGCGACGGGCCGGTGCTCTCGGTGAACGTGGTGTCCACCCGCCCGCTGGGCGAGCTGGACGGCGCCCGGGTGGCGCTCGGCTCCACGTCGCGTACCGGGGTGCTGCTGGCCCAGCTGCTGCTCGCCGAGCGGCACGGGGTGCGCCCGGAGTACTTCCGCTGCCCGCCGGACCTGACCCAGATGCTGCTGGAGGCCGACGCCGGAGTGCTCATCGGCGACGTGGCGCTGCGCGCGCTCTACGAGGCGCCGGCCAAGGGCCTCGCGGTGACCGACCTGGGGCAGGCGTGGCACGACTGGACCGGTCTGCCGATGGTGTTCGCCGTCTGGGCGGTACGCCGCGAGTTCGCCGCCGCCCACCCGGGCCTGGTCAAGGAGGTGCACGAGGCGTTCCTGCGCTCGCGCGACCTGTGCCTGGCCGAGCTGGACCAGGTGGCGGAGGCGGCGGCCCGCTGGGAGACGTTCGACGCGGCCACGCTCGCCACGTACTTCCGGGCGCTCGACTTCTCGCTGGGTGAGCGGCAGGTGGCCGGGCTGCGCGAGTTCGCCCGCCGGGCGGCCGCGTACGGGGAGGTGCCGGCGCTGCCGGCCGACGGCCCGGAGTTCTTCCGGGGCTGACCGCGCCGCGCGGGGCTCCGGGCGCCGCGCGGGAAGCAGGCCGGTGGGCCCGCGTGGCTCAGGTCGCCGGGCGCAGCAGCGCCTTGGTGATCCGTTCGCAGGCGTCCATGCCGTACTCCCAGCCGCCCTCGACGCCGAACGGGGTACGCAGCATCACGCCCATCGTCCAGGTGTCGCCGATGGCCAGGCAGTTGACGTGGTACTCCTCTTCCTTCTCCCGGTCGATCCACCCGTTCTTGATGGCGATCTTCTTCTGCTGGGCCGCCGGGAACGCCTTGCGGATGCCGAAGTCGCCGGGAGCGCGTACCAGGCGCATCTCGTTGAGCAGCCACTTGGTCCACTTCGGCCCGGCCGCGCGGCCGTCGTCGATGCAGAGACCGAGGCGGGCGGTGTCCCGAGGGGACAGCTCGGTACGGCTCCAGCCACCGTCGGAGGCGACCTCGCTGTCGGTCAGCTTGCAGATCGAGATCAGCCGCTCGATCGAGTCCGAGCCGCCGACGCTCTCGTAGAACTCCTGCGCCCGGGTGTTGTCGCTGTCCCGGATGATCTTCGTGGCGTCGGCCAGCTTCGCGCCGCTCGGCGTCTTGCCGTCCTCGGCGCTCAGGCGCAGGTAGTCGGCCACCACCCAGGACTTGATCAGGGACGCGGTGGTACTCGTCTCGTCCATGTTCGACGAGCCGATGATCTTCCCGGTGCGCTTGTCCAGCACGGACCAGGCGTACCAGCCCTTGATCTTGAGGTTGTCGAGGTTCTTCGCCTGGAACGGCAGTGGTTCGAGCGACGGTGAGGGAGCGACCCGCGGTTTCGCGCCGCGGTCGACGGTCTGCTGTGCCGACCGTTCGCTCGTCGGCTCGGGATGCGAGTTCGCGGTGGCCTCCAGCGGGGAGCCGGGGATCACACGCAGGGAGAGGCCGAGCAGGCCGACGAGGACCACGGCCAGGGCGCTGAACGCGAGCGGGCGCCGATGGCTGCCGGGCCGACGCCGGGCACCGGCCATCAGAGCTTCCCGACCGGCTGCTGCGGCACCTTGAGTGCGGCGCCGGGCTGCGGCGTCACGAGCTGGGTGGCGACGGCGGCGCACATCTTCGCACCGTACGGCAGGCCGGAGCGGCCCGGGTACCGCATCATCACGGCGAGACTCCACTTGTCGGTGAACGCGAGGCAGCTGACGTGCCAGTTGCCGTCGTAGGCGAGCTGCGTCCAGCCGTTCTTCATGTGCACCGGACCCTGCGACTTGATCGTCGCCGGCAGGCCGTCGATGACGCCCCACCGGCCGCCGCCGGACCGTGCGCTCTGCTTGCTGACGCTGCCGGCCACCTTGGTCATCTCGCTGAGCAGCCACTTGGTCCACTTGGGGCCGGCGGCGCGGCCGTCGGCGATGCAGTCGCCGAGGCGGGCCGCGTCCCGGGGGGACATCTCGGTGAAGCTCCACCAGCCCTTGTAGTCGGGCACGTCGCCGGGCTTGGTGTCGGTCAGGCCGCAGATCTGGATCGCCCGCGCGACGACCGGGTCCGGCTTGCCGCCCGGCTGGGGCTTGTAGGAGCCGCCGGCCGCCCGGTAGACCCGGTTGGCGCCGTCGTCGTCGCTGTTCCGGATCGCCAGGATCGCCGCCTTCTTGAGGTCGGCGCTCGGCTGCTCGTCGCCGAGCTGGCGAAGGTAGTCCGCGACGATCCAGGCCTTGAGCATCGACTCGGTGGAGCTGGTCTGGTTCATGTTCTTCGCGCCGGTGACCGTGCCGGTCTCGCGGTCCATCAGGGCCCAGGAGAAGAACTCACCCTTGAAGTTCACCGACACCGGGGCGTCGGCGAGCGTCGGGGGCGCCGGCGCGGTCGGTGCCGGCGCCGGGACCTGCTCGCCGCCGCCGAGGCCGCCCGCGCTGTCTCCGCCGGAGAGCTTCGCGTACGCGGCCGGCACCAGCATGACGCCGCCGATGAGGACCGCCACGATGGCGAGCACCATGGTCACGCGAGGTCGCATGAGTGGTGAGCTCCAGATGTCTGGCCGGGGGGACCGGCGCTTCCGCATGGATTCGGCCCGGTCGCCACCAGGCCGGGGGGACGATGGCCTGAACGGTGACGATCATGAAGCCGAACGGTTTGCCGGTCGGAAGTCTACTTCCGGACAGCGCTGATGCCAGGTCTCGACACCCGTGACTTTGCCGGGTGGGCGGGATATTGAGCCGCTTTGCCATCCTTGGGGGATTTCTTCTATTCGAAGTGATCGACATCACAGCTACCAGGGACGATGGCGCCACGCGCATGCCCGGTGACGCCCGGTGGCCCTCGAAACCTGTTACACCCTCTGGTGTCATTCGTGGCGAGCTGTAACACTGGCTGCATGTATGGCAATGACTTCGCCCCGCCCGAGGACGCTCCGGGCGGCGGCCTGCTCGGCGAGGTGGAGGCGGCGGAGGCCGCGCTGCGCGAGGCGGCGGCGCGGGCCCGGGGCGGAGGTGCCGCTCCGGACGAGGACGTCGAGGCGTACTTCGCCGACGTCATCAGCGCGGACCAGAAGATCGAGCCCCGCGACTGGATGCCCGAGGCGTACCGCAGGACGCTGATCCGGCAGATCGCCCAGCACGCCCACTCCGAGATCATCGGCATGCAGCCGGAGGGCAACTGGATCAGCCGGGCGCCCTCGCTCAAGCGCAAGGCGATCCTGCTCGCCAAGGTGCAGGACGAGGCCGGTCACGGCCTCTACCTCTACGCGGCCGCCGAGACGCTCGGGATCAGCCGCGACGAGCTGGTGGATCTGCTGCTCGACGGACGGCAGAAGTACAGCTCGATCTTCAACTACCCGACCCTGACCTGGGCCGACGTGGGCGCGATCGGCTGGCTCGTGGACGGCGCGGCGATCGTCAACCAGGTGCCGCTGTGCCGCTGCTCCTACGGGCCGTACGCACGGGCGATGATCCGGGTCTGCAAGGAGGAGTCGTTCCACCAGCGGCAGGGCTACGAGATCCTGCACACGCTGGCGCACGGCACCCCGGCGCAGAAGGCGATGGCGCAGGACGCGGTGGACCGCTGGTGGTACCCGTCACTTGCCATGTTCGGCCCGCCGGACGGCGACTCGACGCACAGCGCCCAGTCCATGGCCTGGAAGATCAAGCGCTTCTCCAACGACGAGCTGCGCCAGCGCTTCGTCGACATGTGCGTCGGTCAGGCGGAGGTGCTCGGCCTCACCCTCCCCGACCCGGACCTGCGCTGGAACGACGAGCGGCAGGCGTACGACTACACCCAGCCCGACTACGCCGAGCTGATGCGGGTGATCAAGGGCGACGGGCCGTGCAACCGGGAGCGCATGGCGCACCGGCGCAAGGCGCACGCCGACGGCGCGTGGGTACGGGAGGCCGCCGCGGCGTACGCCGCGAAGCGGGCGGAGCGAAAGGAACCGGTGGCGGCATGAGCGAACGCACCGAGCGGAGCGAGGGCCGTGAGGGCATGCCCGGCCGGCTCGGCATGAGCGAACGCACCGAGCGGAGCGAGGGCCGTGAGGGCATGCCCGGCCGGCTCGGCATGAGCAGCCCATCCTCTCCCCTGTGGGAGGTCTTCGTGCGGGCCCGCCGTGGCCTGTCGCACACCCACGTCGGCAGCCTGCACGCCCCCGACGCCGAGCTGGCCCTGCGCAACGCCCGGGATCTCTACACCCGCCGCCAGGAGGGCGTCTCCATCTGGGTGGTGCCGGCGAGCGCGATCACCGCGTCCAGCCCGGACGAGAAGGACGCGTTCTTCGACCCGGCCGCCGACAAGGTCTACCGCCACCCGACGTTCTACGAGGTGCCCGAAGGGGCGGCCCACCTATGAGTTTCGAGTTCACGCTGGCCATCGGCGACGACGCGCTCATCGCGGCGCAGCGTCTCGGTGAGTGGACCTCCCGCGCGCCGGAGATGGAGGAGGACATCGCGCTCGCGAACATCGCCCTCGACCAGCTCGGCGCGGCGCGGCTGCTGCTCACGTACGCGGGTGAACTGGAGGGCGCGGGCCGCGACGAGGACGACCTGGCCTACCTGCGCGACGACCGCGAGTTCCGCAACTGCCTGCTGGTCGAGCTGCCCAACGGCGACTTCGGCGTGACCATGGCGAAGCTGTTCTTCCTGGCCGCGTACCAGTCGCCGCTCTACACGGCGCTGGCCGGCTGCGCGGACGAACGGCTGGCGGCGGTCGGGGCGAAGGCGCGCAAGGAGTCGGCGTACCACCTGGACCACGCCTCGCTGTGGGTGAAGCGGCTCGGCGACGGCACCGAGGAGTCGCACCGGCGCATGCAGGACGCGGTCGACCAGGTGTGGCCGTACGTCCACGAGCTGTTCGCCCCGGACCCGGCGGCGCCCGTCGACCCGTCCACCCTTCGGGCCGGCTTCGACGCCACCGTGTCCGCCGTGCTGGACGAGGCGACGCTGACCCGGCCGGAGACCGGCTGGGCGCCCGGTGGCGGCCGGGACGGCCTGCACACCGAGCACCTCTCGTACCTGCTCGCCGAGATGCAGGTGCTGCACCGCGCCCACCCCGGAGCGCGCTGGTGAGCGACGCCAGGGCGGCCGCGGCGGCGGTGGTGGACCCGGAGATCCGGGTCATCACCATCGACGAGCTGGGCATCCTGCGCGCGGTCGACGAGGAACCGGACACCGGCCGGGTCGTCGTCACCATCACCCCCACCTACACCGGCTGCCCGGCCATGGACGTGATCCGGGAGGACATCCGCCGGGCGCTCGCCGCCGCCGGGCATCCGGACGCCGAGGTCCGGACCGTCTACCACCCGGCGTGGAGCACGGACTGGATCTCCGACAGCGGCCGGGCCAAGCTCGCCGCCGCCGGCATCGCCCCGCCCGCGCCGCGCGGCGACGACACGGTGGTGCCGTTGACCCTGGCCGTACGGTGTCCGCGCTGCGGGTCGCCGGAGACCACACAGATCAGCCGCTTCGGCTCCACCGCGTGCAAGGCGCTGTGGCGCTGCCGCTCCTGTTCCGAACCCTTCGACCACCTGAAGGCGCTGTGACTGTCACCATCACCCGGCCGGTCCGCCGCCGGCCGGTCTTCCACCCGCTGCCCGTCACCGCCGTGGACCGGCTCACCGACGATTCGGTGTCGATCACGTTCGCGGTTCCGGAGGCCCTGCGCGAGACGTTCGCGTTCTCCGCCGGGCAGCACCTCACCGTCCGCCGCCCGGCCGGCACCGGCGGCGAGGAGGTGCGGCGGTCGTACTCGATCTGCTCCACCCCCGACGAGCTGGCCCGGCACGGCCGGTTGCGGATCGGGGTGCGTGAGGTGCCGGGTGGGGCGTTCTCCGCGTACGCCTGCGGTGCGCTGCGCGGCGGCGACACCGTCGAGGTGCTGCCGCCGCTGGGCCACTTCACCTCCGCGTTCACCCCGGACCGGGTCCGCCGGTACGGCGCGGTGGTCGCCGGTTCCGGCATCACCCCGGTGCTCGGGCTGGCCGCGACCGCGCTGGCCACCGAGCCGCGCAGCACGTTCACGCTCGTGTACGGCAACCGCACGGCGAACTCGGTGATGTTCGCCGAGGAGCTGGCCGACCTGAAGGACCGCTACCCGACCCGGCTGCACCTGGTGCACGTGCTGTCCCGGGAGATGGGCGAGTCCGCGTTGCTGTCCGGGCGGATCGACGCCGACCGGCTGACCCGGCTGCTCGACACCGTCGTACCCGGTGACGAGATCGAGGAGTGGTTCCTCTGCGGCCCGTACGGCATGGTGGTGGACGCCAAGGCGGTGCTCGCGGGTCGCGGCGTGCCGGACGCGGCGGTGCACACCGAGTTGTTCCACGTCGACGCCCCGCCGGAGCCGGTCCGGCGCGAGGCCGACCGGCCCGGTGCCGGCACCGAGGTGACGATCCTGCTGGACGGGCGCTCGTCCAGTTTCACGATGGGCCGGGACGAGCGGGTGCTCGACGCGGCTCTGCGGGTGCGCGGCGAGTTGCCGTACGCCTGCAAGGGCGGGGTGTGCTCGACCTGCCGGGCCAAGGTGACGGCCGGTGAGGTGACGATGGCGCGCAACTACGCGCTGGAGCCCGACGAGGTGGCAGCCGGTTACGTGCTGACCTGCCAGTCCAGCCCGGTCACCGACGAACTGACAGTCGACTACGACGCGTAGCGCCGCCGGTCAGATCACCACCGGCGGCGCCGTGGCGGCGCGGCCACGGGCCCGGCTGACGTGGCCGCGCCACCCGCCGACGAGCGCGAACAGGGTCCATCCCGCCGCGCCGAGCACGAGCATGCCCCGCTTCCCGTCCGGGTCCACGTCCCGCGCGTCGGTCGGTTCCACCTCGCCCCGCGGGTCGACGAGCACCGTCAGCCGCTGGCCGACCCGGTAGCCGGGGGAGCTGCCCCGGTAGACCAGCGGTTCGTCGAGCCGGCCGGTGTCGCCCTGGAGGGCGAACTCGTGCCGCTTGCCGACCGTCTGCACGTCGGTGATGGTCACCTGCTGGGCGACGCCGCGCTCCCGGAGCACCGACTCCGGGGCGAGCTGCACGGCGCCCACCAGCACGAACAGGGCCGGCACCACCGACAGGAAAGTCAGCCACCAGCCCCGGTGCAGCAGGCGCAGGCCGACCGCGAAGGCGAGGCAGCCGGCCAGGCCGACGCAGATCGGCACCGCGATCGGCAGTCCCACGGTGAGGTGGCCGACCACCGTGGTCACGGCGATCACGGCGAGGCCGAAGCCGGCCAGCACGGCGGTCATCGTGAGGGACCAGAGGGCGGAACGGGCGCCGGCCACGCGTACGGGGGTGGGCGGGGGCGGTACGACTGGCACGCCGAGAGCGTAGGCGGGCGACGCCAGCACCCCGCTTCCCGCAGTGGCGTTCCGGATCGACCACCGCCCGTGACGCGTAGAACGTTTCGTCCTACACTCGGCTCATGGAGCAGATCGCCGTCCGGGAGCTGAACCAGCACACCAGCCGGGTGCTGGCGCGGGTGCGCGCCGGTGAGACGGTCGAGGTGACCGATAGGGGTGAGCCGATCGCCCGCCTCGTCCCGGTGCTGGCCGGCGACGCGCTTCTCGGCCGGTTGGTGGCCGAGGGCCGGGCCACTGCCCCGACCACGACCGGCCCGGTCCCGATGCCGCCGGTGCTCGGGGATCCCACGGTGGACGCCGCGGCCGCGCTGGTCGAGGCGCGCGACGAGGAGCGCTGGTGATCTACCTCGACTCGGCGGCGGTCATCAAGATGCTGCGGCGGGAGGCGGAGACACCGGATCTGCTCGGCTGGCTGAACGAGCGCGCCGGCACCGCCCTGGTGTCGTCGGCTCTCGTCGAGGTGGAGGTGCCACGGACGTTGCGTCGTGCCGCTCCACAGGCGCTGGTGGGTGTCCCCTCGGTGCTGGGACGTCTCTACCGGGTCGAGATCGACGCCACGGTCCGGGCGACAGCGGGCGCGTATCCGGAACCGATGCTGCGCAGCCTGGACGCCGTCCACCTCGCCACCGCCGAGGTCCTGGCCCGGCAGGCGGCGGCCGAGTTCGTCGCGTTCGTCACGTACGACAAGCGGCTGCTGGAGGCGGCCAAGGCGATCGGGCTGCCGGTGGCCAGTCCGGGCATGCCCTGACCGGGTGGGTCTCTCGTCACCGGGTGAGGAGTGGCGTTTCCCGCCGTCGGGCCCGCGACGTACGCTCGGGGATGTGACGGCGAACCGGGAGATCGACGACATCCTGCAACGCAGCGCGGACGGCGGGCGGATCACGCCCGAGGAGGCGCTGCTGCTCTACACCGACGCGCCCTTCCACGCGCTGGGCGAGGCGGCCGACGCGGTACGGCGGCGCCGCTACCCGGACAACATCGTCACGTACCTGATCGACCGCAACATCAACTACACGAACGTCTGCGTGACGGCGTGCAAGTTCTGCGCGTTCTACCGGGCCCCCAAGCACAAGGAGGGCTGGACCCACCCGACCGAGGAGATCCTGCGCCGCTGCGGCGAGGCGGTCGAGCTGGGCGCCACCCAGGTCATGCTCCAGGGCGGGCACCACCCGGACTACGGCGTCGAGTACTACGAGGAGTTGTTCTCCTCGGTCAAGAAGGCATACCCGCAGCTCGCCATCCACTCGATCGGCCCGAGCGAGATCCTGCACATGGCCAAGGTCTCCGGCGTGAGCCTGGACGAGGCCATCGCCCGGATCAAGGCCGCCGGCCTGGACTCGATCGCCGGTGCCGGCGCGGAGATGCTGCCGGACCGCCCGCGCAAGGCGATCGCGCCGCTGAAGGAGTCCGGCGCCCGCTGGCTGGAGGTCATGGAGCTGGCGCACCGGCAGGGCCTGGAGTCGACGGCCACCATGATGATGGGCACCGGCGAGACGAACGCCGAGCGCATCGAGCACCTGCGGATGATCCGCGACGTGCAGGACCGCACCGGTGGTTTCCGGGCCTTCATCCCGTGGACGTACCAGCCGGAGAACAACCACCTCAAGGGCCGTACCCAGGCGACCACGCTGGAGTACCTGCGCCTGGTCGCGGTGGCCCGCCTGTTCTTCGAGACGGTCCCGCACCTCCAGGCGTCCTGGCTGACCACCGGCAAGGACGTCGGGCAGCTCGCGTTGCACATGGGCGTGGACGACCTCGGCTCGATCATGCTGGAGGAGAACGTCATCTCCTCGGCCGGCGCCCGGCACCGGTCCAACCTGCACGAGCTGATCGGCATGATCCGGTCGGCGGACCGGATCCCGGCCCAGCGGGACACGCTCTACAACCGGCTCGCGGTGCACCACACGCCCGCCGACGACCCGAGCGACGACCGGGTGGTCTCGCACTTCTCGTCGATCGCGCTGCCCGGCGGCGGCGCCGGGAAGTCGCTGCCGCTGGTCGAGGTCAACTGACCTCGTTCCCCCGTTCGGCCGGTCGGCGTTCGTCGTGCGGCCGGAGCTCCGCCCGTTTCCGGTGAAGCTTGTGCCGGAGGTCTTCACCTGTGTGATCACCGGCGGCTAGCCTGCCCGCGCGACACCACCGATCCGGGCCGCGAGCAGGCAGGTAACAGGTCGGCGGCGACCCGGTCGAGCAGGGCCCGGTGAACCGACGACGCCATTACGCTGGCGGCGTCCGTCGGACCGTCGTCCTCCATCGGCCCATGAGGGCCGTTCACATAACGCACCGCGGCAGGGGCGGGATGGGTGACCATCCCGCCCCTGCCGTCTGCCGGGATCGATGGAATTCCCACCGCTGGGCGGTGGCGTGACGACGCGTCGCTCCGGTACCGTCCGTTCGTTCGGTACGTGATCACGCGCGTCCCTACCCCCGGGGGAACAATGACCTTCCGCTACCGGTCCACGCTGGCCCGTGCCGGCGTCGTGGCCCTGCTCTCCACCGCCGGTCTCGGCGCCGCCGCCGGCCCGGCACAGGCCGCCGACAAGGCCGACCTCCAGCTCATCCCGCTCAGCTACCAGCTCGCCAAGGGCGTCACCGAGGCGAAGGCCAAGCCGTTCAAGTTCCAGGTGAACAACACGCTCGGGACCGTCGACGCGAAGGACGTCCGGGTCACGGTCGAGACGAAGGGCCTCAAGACCGCCAAGGTCGGCGTGCTGGTTCCGGCCGGCTGCGACGTCCGTGGCACCACCTTCTCCTGCCTGCTCGGCGACCTGCCCGCGGGCACCACTGAGGACTTCGGCCTCCCGCTGTTCTCCACCGGCGGTAAGGGCGCGGCCGGCACGCTCATGGTCTCGATCAGCGCGGCGAACGGCACCGGCGTGCTGGACACGGTCGACCACGACATCACCGTCACCGAGCCGGGCTACGACCTCACCACCTGGGTCCAGGACGTGTACGCCGGCGTGCGCGTGGACGGCGACGACGCCGACGAGTCGGGGCTGCGCCCGGTCCGGCCGGGCGAGACCGCGCCGCTGGACTGGGCCGTGTTCAACGACGGCAGCAAGCGCGCCACCGGCGTCCAGTACGGGATCGCGCTGCCGGCCGGTGTCACCTTCGCGAAGCTGCCCGACGGCTGCGTCGAGCAGAACCTGGGTGGCGTCCTCAACGCGTACTGCGAGGACCTGGGCGCGGTGCTCAAGCCCGGCCAGTACTACACCGCCGACGTCCGGGTGAAGGTCGGCGCGGACGTGACCGAGAAGCTGCTCCGGCCGGGCTTCGTCTGGGCCGCCGGCCTGGACGCCGCCACCGGTGCGCCGGAGGAGGAGCCGCGGGTCGCCAGCTCGGCGCAGCGGCGCGCGTTCGCCGAGACCGACGACGGTGACAACACCGCCCAGTTCGACGTCTTCGTCGACCAGAGCCCGCAGTCGACCCCGAGCCCGACGCCGACCGCCGGCCCGACCTCGACGCCGACCGCCCAGCCGACGCCGACCGGTGGCGCGACGGCGGTGCCGACCCCGACCGCCGGTGGTGGCGCGGGTGGCGGCACCGGTGACGGTGGCCTGCCGGTGACCGGTATGCAGGTCGGCCTGATCGGCGGCATCGGCGCCGCAGTGCTCGCGGCCGGCGCGGCGCTGATGCTGCTGTCCCGCCGCCGCGAGGTGGTCCTGGTGGCTCCGGGCGAAGAGCGCACCGGCGACTGACCGGGGAACCGATACGCGACCAGGGCGGGGTGGGTGACCACCCCGCCCTGTCGCGTACCCGGGGGGAGGCGGGGGCGGCGCGGCTGGCAGAGTGGAGGGGTGAGCCGTACCCCGCAGGGCCAGCGCGCCAGCCTGGACAAGCAGCCGCACGAGGTCGCCGCGATGTTCGACGGCGTCGCCGCCCGCTACGACCTGACGAACACCGTGCTCTCGTTCGGGCAGGACCGGTCCTGGCGGCGGGCCACCCGGGCGGCGCTCGGGCTGCGGCCGGGCGAGCGGGTGCTGGACGTGGGCGCCGGCACCGGGGTGTCGACCGAGGAACTGGCCCACTCCGGGGCGTACGCGGTCGGCGCGGACCTGTCGCTGGGCATGCTGTACGCCGGCAAGCGCAGCCGCCCGTCGGTGCCGCTGCTGGCCGGGGACGCGCTGCGGTTGCCGTTCGCCGACGCCAGCTTCGACGCGGTGACCATCTCCTTCGCGCTGCGCAACGTCAACGACACCGACGCGGCGCTGGCCGAACTGGCCCGGGTGACCCGGCCGGGCGGGCGGCTGGTGGTCTGCGAGTTCAGCACCCCGGTGAACCCGGCGTTCCGCACCGTCTACCTGTCGTACCTGATGCGGTCGCTGCCGGCGGTGGCCCGCGCGGTGTCCAGCAACCCGGACGCCTACGTCTACCTGGCGGAGTCGATCCGGGCCTGGCCGGACCAGGCGGCGCTCGCCGCGCGGATCGGCGCGGCCGGCTGGGGCCGGGTGGCGTGGCGCAACCTGACCGGCGGCGTCGTGGCGCTGCACCGGGCCGTCCGAAACTGACCGTCCCGGCCAGCGTGCGCTGGTCATTTCGTGAATATCCGATTCTGGTCTACTTTGTCCCGTAGGCTCGCCTCCATGACGGGACCAGACCAGGCCGCCACCGACGACGACGCCGCCGAGCTGATCGCGCAGCTCCGCGAGCTGGCCGGGGCGGATCCCGCCGATGTCCGGCAGGTCGTCGCCGAGGTGCTCGCCGCGCTGGACCGGGCCGCCGGTGGTGCGTTGCGCGACCACCTGCCCGAGGCCATCCGGCTCGACGCCGGGCTCGGACCGGCCGCGCAGGCGCGTCCCTGACCGGTCTCGACGCTCCTACCGGCGCATTTCTGCGAAGTTAGGCCCCCCTCAGCGCGTCCTGGTGTAACGCCGGTCATAGACTCCAACCGGATCGGCTTGTGAAGCATTTCACGAGCATGCGGGAGGAGGCGCGGATGACCGCGGTGGAGAACGACGCCGACGTCATCGTCGTGGGCGCCGGTCCCGGAGGATCGGCCACGGCGTACCACCTGGCGCGGCACGGCGTACGCGTGCTGCTGCTGGAGAAGACGGAATTTCCCCGGGAGAAGGTCTGCGGTGACGGGCTCACGCCCCGCGCCGTGCGGCAGCTGATCCGGATGGGCGTGGACACCTCGCCCGAGGCGGGATGGCTGCACAACAAGGGCCTGCGGGTGATCGGCGGCGGAGTACGCCTGGAGCTGGACTGGCCCGACCTGGCCAGCTTCCCCAACTACGGCCTGGTGCGGACCCGGCTCGACTTCGACGACCTGCTCGCCCAGCGCGCGGTCGCCGCCGGGGCGAAGCTCCAGACCAGCGTCAACGTCCTCGGGCCGGTGCTCGGCGCCGACGACCGGGTCATCGGCGTGCAGGCCGAGGTCGGCCCGGACAAGGAACCCGCCACGTTCCACGCCCCGCTCGTGGTCGCCGCCGACGGCGTCTCCGGCCGCTTCCCGCTCGCCCTCGGGCTGGCCAAGCGGGAGGACCGCCCGATCGGCGTGGCCGTCCGCCGGTACTACCGCTCGCCCGCCAAGCACGACGACGACTACCTGGAGTCCTGGCTGGAGCTGCGGGCCAAGGGCAACGACGCGCTGCTGCCCGGCTACGGCTGGATCTTCGGCCTCGGCGACGGCCGGGTGAACGTCGGCCTGGGCGTGCTCAACTCCTCCTCGGCGTTCGGCAAGACGAACTACCGCAAGCTGCTCACCGACTGGCTCGCGAACACCCCCGAGGACTGGGGGATGACCGACGAGTCCAACGCGGAGGGTCCGATCCTCGGCGCCGCGCTGCCGATGGGCTTCAACCGGGTTCCGCACTACACCCGCGGCGTGCTGCTGGTCGGTGACTCCGGCGGCATGGTCAACCCGTTCAACGGCGAGGGCATCGCGTACGCGATGGAGTCCGGCGAGATGGCCGCGGAGGTCGTGGTGCAGGCGCTCGCCCGCCCGGCCGGCGCGGAGCGGGAGCGGGCGCTGATGGCGTACCCGCAGGAGCTGAAGGCCCGCTTCGGTGGCTACTACCGCCTCGGCGGGGTCTTCGTGAAGCTCATCGGCCGCCCCGAGATCATGCGGATGGCCACCAAGCACGGCATGCCGCACCCGATGCTCATGCGCTTCGTGCTCAAGCTGCTGGCCAACCTGACCGACCCGCGCGGCGGGGACGCGATGGACCGGGTCATCAACGCGATGACGAAGGTGGCCCCGGCCGTGTAGGAGACGACCGGCCCGGGGCCCGAACGCCCACGAGCCGGACAGAGATCGACCCCCGCCGACCGAGGTCGTGAGGGACGTGAATAGTGTGATTTTGGCCAACCACCGAGGTCAGGGAAGGACGAGCAGGGGACAACGATGACGCTCTCTCCTTACGCACCCATCATCGGGCTGTTCGCCCTCGCTGCGGCGTTCGCGCTGTTCTCCGTGGCCGCTGCCCGACTCGCCGGCCCGCGGCGTCTGAACAAGGCCAAGCTCGAGGCGTACGAGTGTGGCATCGAGCCGAGCCCGCAGCCGGTCGGCGGCGGCCGGTTCCCGATCAAGTTCTACCTGACGGCGATGCTCTTCATCGTCTTCGACATCGAGATCATCTTCCTCTACCCCTGGGCGGTCTCCTTCGACGCCCTGCCGATCTTCGGCTTCGTGGAGATGGTCCTGTTCATCGTCGCGGTCTTCGTCGCGTACGCCTATGTGTGGCGTCGCGGCGGCCTGGACTGGGACTGAGGAGGTAGCAGATGGGCATCGAGGAGAAGCTCCCCTCCGGCGTCCTGCTCACCAGCGTCGAGAAGCTGGTCAACTGGACGCGGAAGACCTCGGTCTGGGGCGCCACGTTCGGTCTGGCCTGCTGCGCCATCGAGATGATGGCGGCGGGCGGGCCGCACTACGACATGGGCCGCTGGGGCATGGAGGTCTTCCGCGCCTCGCCCCGCCAGGCGGACCTGATGATCGTGGCCGGCCGGGTGAGCCAGAAGATGGCCCCGGTCCTGCGCCAGATCTACGACCAGATGGCCGAGCCCCGCTGGGTCATCTCGATGGGCGTCTGCGCCAGCAGCGGCGGCATGTTCAACAACTACGCCATCGTGCAGGGCGTCGACCACGTCGTCCCGGTCGACATGTACCTCCCCGGCTGCCCGCCCCGGCCGGAGATGCTCATCGACGCGGTGCTCAAGCTGCGCGAGAAGATCATGCACGAGCCGCTGGGCCCGAACGGCCGCAAGATGGCGGAGGCCCGCCAGGCGCGCGGTGACGTGCCGGTGGTGCCGTACGGCTCGATGCCCTCGTCGTACCGCAGCGACAAGGCCCGCCGTGCCGAGTGGACGAAGGCGGTCCGCGAGGGGCGTGAGGAGCAACTGCGGATCGAGAACTGGATGAAGGCGCAGAACCACCTCCAGGCGTCGCATAGGGGCCCGAAATGAGTAACGACAAGAACAACGACGGCGGGGTGCCGGTACCCACCACCCCGGCCGGTGCCAGCTCCACCGCCCCGGCGGAGTACCCCCCGGCCAGCCCGGCCGGCCGGGGCATGTTCGGCAACCAGGGCACCGGCGACGTCTCCGGCTACGGCGGCCTGGTCCGCCCACGCAAGCCGATCGAGGAGGCGGCCCGGCCGTACGGGAGCTACTTCGACGAGGTGCGGGACGCGCTGGAGGAGGCGTACCCGGACTTCGGCGACGCGATCGAGAAGGTCGTGGTCGACCGGGGCGAGCTGACCCTGCACGTCCGCCCGGAGCGGATCGCCGAGGTCTGCCAGGTGATGCGCGACGACCTCGCGCTGCGCTTCGAGCTGTGCTCCTCGGTGTCCGGTGTGGACTACCTGGGCGCGCAGGAGCGCCGCCTGCACGTGGTCTACCACCTGACCTCGATGACCTACCGCCGCAGCGTCCGGCTGGAGGTGGCGGTCTCCGCCGAGGAGCCGCACGTCCCGAGCGTCACCGCCGTCTACCCGACCGCCGACTGGCAGGAGCGGGAGACGTACGACATGTTCGGCGTCGTCTTCGACGGCCACCCCGCCCTGACCCGGATCCTCATGCCGGACGACTGGGAGGGGCACCCGCAGCGCAAGGACTACCCGCTGGGCGGCGTCCCCGTCGAGTACAAGGGTGCGGAGATCCCCCCGCCGGACCGTAGGAGGTCGTACCAATGACCACGTCGAACTACGCGACCGAGCGCGAGACGACCGAGGGCAAGGTCTTCACCGTCACCGGCGGGGACTGGGACGAGGTCGTCTCCGGCACGGACCCGATCAACGACGAGCGGATCGTCGTCAACATGGGTCCGCAGCACCCGTCCACCCACGGCGTGCTCCGGCTGGTCCTGGAGCTGGAGGGTGAGACGGTCCGCGAGGCCCGCTCGGTCATCGGCTACCTGCACACCGGCATCGAGAAGAACCTGGAGTACCGCAACTGGGTCCAGGGCTCGACGTTCGTGACCCGGATGGACTACCTCTCGCCGCTGTTCAACGAGACGGCGTACGCGCTCGCGGTGGAGAAGCTGCTCGGCATCACCGACGACATCACCGAGCGGGCCACCACCATCCGCGTGCTGATGATGGAGCTCAACCGGGTCTCGTCGCACCTGGTCTGGCTGGCGACCACCGCCATGGAGCTGGGCGCGATCAACATGATGTTGTACGGCTTCCGCGAGCGGGAGTACGTCCTGGACATCTTCGAGACCATCACCGGCCTGCGGATGAACCACGCGTACGTGCGGCCGGGCGGCGTGGCGCAGGACGTGCCGGACGACGCGATCCGCAAGATCCGCGACTTCCTCAAGCTGATGCCGAAGCGGCTCAAGGAGTACGAGAACCTGCTGTCCGGCCAGCCGATCTGGCTGGAGCGTACGCAGCACGTGGCGGTGCTCGACGTGACCGCCTGCATGGCGCTCGGCGTCACCGGCCCGGTGCTGCGCTCCGCGGGCCTCGCCTGGGATCTGCGCAAGACGATGCCGTACTGCGGTTACGAGACGTACGAGTTCGACGTGCCGACCCACACCGACGGTGACGTGTGGGGCCGCTACCTGGTCCGGGTGGCCGAGATCCGCGAGTCGCTGAAGCTGATCGAGCAGGCGCTGGACCGCCTGAAGCCCGGCCCGGTGATGGTGTCCGACAAGAAGATCGCCTGGCCGGCGCAGCTCGCCATCGGCGTGGACGGCATGGGCAACTCGCTGGAGCACGTCGCCAAGATCATGGGTCAGTCCATGGAGTCGCTGATCCACCACTTCAAGCTCGTCACCGAGGGCTTCCGGGTTCCGCCGGGCCAGGTGTACGTCGGCATCGAGTCGCCCCGCGGCGAGCTGGGCGTGCACGCGGTGTCCGACGGCGGCACCCGGCCCTACCGGGTGCACTACCGGGAGCCGAGCTTCGTCAACCTCCAGGCCCTCCCGGCGATGGCCGAGGGCGGCCTGATCGCCGACGTGATCGCCGGCGGCGCCTCGCTGGACCCCGTGATGGGTGGTTGTGACCGATGAGCTTTTCCGAAACGACTCGCGCCCGGGCGCGGGAGATCATCGCCCGGTACCCGGCGGACCGGTCCCGCTCGGCGCTGCTGCCGCTGCTGCACCTGGTCCAGTCCGAGGAGGGCTACGTCTCCCCGGCCGGTGTCGAGTTCTGCGCCGAGGTGCTCGGGCTCAACAAGGCCCAGGTCGGCGCCGTCGCCACCTTCTACACCATGTACAAGCGCAAGCCCACCGGCGACTACCTGGTGAGCGTCTGCACCAACACGATGTGCGACGTGCTCGGCGGGCAGAAGGTCTACGACACCCTCGCCGAGCACCTCGGCGTCGGGCACGAGGAGACCACCGCCGACGGGAAGATCACCCTGGAGCACGCCGAGTGCCTGGCGGCGTGCGACTACGGCCCGGTGATGACCGTCAACTACGACTTCTTCGACAACGTGGAGCCGCAGGCCGCGCTCGACGTGGTCGAGGAGCTGCGCGCCGGCGGCCGGCCGATGCCGACGCGTGGGGCGCGGCTCTGCACGCTCAAGGAGATGGCGGTCCAGCTCGCCGGTTTCGCCGACGAGCGCGACGGCGCGGTGGCCGACGGCGGGCCGGGCGAGCCCAGCCTGCGCGGCCTGCGCCTGGCCGAGCAGCACGGCGTCTCGGTCCCGGGCTTCGACCCGAAGACGCCGATCCGCAGCAAGGCCGAGGCCGACCGGGCCGCCGCCGAGGCGAAGGCGAAGGCCGAGGCCGCGAAGCCGGCCCCCGCGCCCGAGCCGGCCAAGGCCGTCGAGCCGGCCAGGCCGGAGGCGGCCACCGGCAGCACCGCGCCGGATGTGAAGGCGCCGGACGCCAAGTCGCCGCAGGTGCGTACCGCCGAGACCCGGCAGCCGGACGCGAGGACCGCGGTGCCGGACGCGCCCGGCACGAAGATGCCGGTGGACGGCCCGGCCCCGGCGCCGCGCGACGCGCGGGCGGCGGAGGCGGCCGGCGTGGCGGCGAACCCGCCGGCCGGTGACGGCAAGCCCGCCGGCGACGCGGCCGGCGCGCAGGAGCGCAACCTCAAGGAAGCGGAGTCCGGTACGGGCGCGGACGGCGCCGACCCGGCGGACGCGAGCGGAACGGGGGTCCGGAAGTGACCACTCCTCGGCCGGAGACGCTGGCCAAGCTCACGCCGGTGCTCACCAAGCGCTGGCTCTCGCCGGACGCGTGGCGGCTCGGCACCTACGAGAAGCTGGACGGCTACGCCGCCCTGCGCAAGGCGCTCAAGGCGCACCCGGACGACCTGATCCAGCTGATCAAGGACTCCGGACTGCGTGGCCGGGGCGGCGCGGGCTTCCCGACCGGTCTCAAGTGGGGGTTCATCCCGCAGGGCGACGGGAAGCCGCACTACCTGGTGGTGAACGCCGACGAGGGCGAGCCGGGCACCTGCAAGGATCTGCCGCTGATGACCCACGACCCGCACTCGCTGGTCGAGGGCGTCATCATCGCCTCGTACGCGATCCGGGCCAACCGGGCGTACATCTACATCCGCGGCGAGGCCGTGCACGCCGCCCGGCGGCTGCGCAGCGCGGTCGACGAGGCGTACGCCAAGGGTTATCTCGGCCGGAACGTCCTCGGTTCGGGCTTCGACCTGGACCTGGTGGTGCACTCCGGCGCCGGGGCGTACATCTGCGGTGAGGAGACCGCGCTGCTGGACTCGCTGGAGGGCTTCCGCGGCCAGCCCCGGCTGCGCCCGCCGTTCCCGGCGACCCACGGCCTGTACGCCAGCCCGACCGTGGTCAACAACGTCGGCACCATCGCCAGCGTGCCGTACATCGTGCTCGGCGGCGCGGACTGGTGGAAGACGGTGGGCACGGAGAAGTCGTCCGGCCCGATGATCTACTCGCTGTCCGGCCGGATCGCCAACCCGGGCCAGTACGAGTGCTCGATGGGCATCACGCTGCGCGAGCTGATCGAGCTGGCCGGCGGCATGAAGCCCGGGCACAACCTGAAGTTCTGGACCCCGGGTGGCTCGTCGACGCCGCTGCTGACCGCCGAGCACCTGGACGTGCCGCTGGACTTCGAGGGGGTGGCGGCGGCCGGCTCGATCCTGGGCACCACGGCCACGCAGATCTTCTCCGACCAGGACTGCCCGGTGTACGCGACCTACCGGTGGCTGGAGTTCTACCACCACGAGTCGTGCGGCAAGTGCACCCCGTGCCGGGAGGGCAACTACTGGATGGTCCGGGTCTACCGGCGCATCCTGGCCGGCCAGGGCACCCACGAGGACCTGGACACCCTGCTCGACACCTGCGACAACATCCTCGGCCGTTCGTTCTGCGGTCTGGGTGACGGCGCGACCAGCTCGGTGACCTCGTCGCTGAAGTACTTCAAGCAGGACTACCTCGACTACATCGAGGGACGTACCGCTCCGAAGCTGTCGGAGAAGACCCTGGTAGGGGCGCACTGATGACCGACGTAGCCAAGCAGACCGAGACCGTCACGCTGACCATCGACGGCGTCGAGGTCACCGCGCCCAAGGGCGCGCTGCTGATCCGCGTCGCCGAGCAGCTCGGCACCGAGATCCCGCGCTTCTGCGACCACCCGCTGCTGGCCCCGGCCGGCGCCTGCCGGCAGTGCCTGGTGGAGGTGGAGGGCCAGCGCAAGCCGGTCGCCTCCTGCACCCAGACCGTCGCCGACGGCATGGTGGTGCGGACGCAGCTCACCTCCCCGGTCGCCAAGAAGGCCCAGGAGGGGGTGATGGAGCTGCTGCTCCTCAACCACCCCCTGGACTGCCCGATGTGCGACAAGGGCGGCGAGTGCCCGCTGCAGAACCAGGCGATGTCCACCGGCCGGACGGACTCGCGGTTCCACGAGCACAAGCGGGAGTACCCGAAGCCGCTGCCGATCAGCACCCAGGTGCTGCTCGACCGCGAGCGTTGCGTGCTCTGCCAGCGGTGCACCCGGTTCTCCGAGGAGATCGCCGGGGACAAGTTCATCGACCTGATGGGACGCTCCTCGCACGAGGAGATCAACATCTACCGGGACGAGGAGTACGGCGAGGACGGCGACGCCGGTGACGTCCCGTTCAACTCGTACTTCTCCGGCAATACCGTGCAGATCTGCCCGGTGGGCGCGCTGACCGGTTCCCAGTACCGGTTCCGGGCCCGCCCGTTCGATCTGGTCTCCACGCCCAGCGTCTGCGAGCACTGCTCGGCCGGCTGCGCCCAGCGCACCGACTGGCGGCGCGGCAAGGTCCTGCGCCGGCTGGCCGGCGACGACCCGGCGGTGAACAAGGAGTGGAACTGCGACAAGGGCCGCTGGGGCTTCCAGTACACCCGCGCGTTCGACCGGATCAGCACGCCGATGGTGCGCGACGAGAAGACCGGTGAGCTGCGCGAGGCGTCCTGGAGCGAGGCGCTCACCCGGGCCGCCGAGGGGCTGCGCGCGGCCCGCGACGGCGCGACCGGCACGGCGGTGCTGACCGGCGGCCGGCTCACCGTCGAGGACGCCTACGCGTACGCGAAGTTCGCCCGTATCGCGCTGCACACCAACGACATCGACTTCCGGGCCCGTCCGGTCTCCCGCGAGGAGGCCGACTTCCTGGCCAGCAGCGTCGCCGGGGTCACCGACGTGACCTACGCGGACGTGGAGAACGCGCCCGCCGTGGTGCTGGTTGGCCTGGAGCCGGAGGAGGAGTGCCCGATCCTCTTCCTGCGGCTGCGCAAGGCGTACCTGAAGAAGAAGCTCACCGTGTACGCGATCGCGCCGTTCGCGACCCGCGGCCTGGAGAAGCTCGGGGCGAAGCTCGCCCGGGTCGTGCCCGGCGAGGAAGCCGGCGTGCTGGCCGAGCACGCCACGGTGGCCGAGGCGCTGGGCCGGCCCGGCGCGATCCTGATCGTCGGCGAGCGCCTGGCCGAGGTGCCGGGCGGCCTGTCGGCGGCGGCGGACGTCGCCCGGCGTACCGGTGCCCGGCTGGTCTGGGTGCCGCGGCGCGCGGGTGACCGCGGCGCCGTCGACGCGGGCTGCCTGCCCAACCTGCTCCCCGGCGGCCGGGTCGTCACCGAGCCGGCCGCGCGCGCGGAGCTGGGCGAGGCGTGGGACATCCCGGCCGGGGTGATCCCCAGCCAGGCCGGCCGCGACACCGACGGCATCCTCACCGCCGCCGCGAACGGCAAGCTGGGCGCCCTGGTCGTGGCCGGCGTCGACCCGGCCGACCTGGCCGACCCGCGCCTGGCCGAGTCCGCACTGGACGCGGTGCCGTTCCTGGTCAGCCTGGAACTGCGGATGAGCGCGGTGTCCCGCCGCGCCGACGTGGTCCTGCCGGTCGCGCCGGTGGTCGAGAAGGCCGGCAGCTTCCTGGACTGGGAGGGCCGGCTGCGCACGTTCGAGAAGGTGCTGGACACCGGCGCGATGACCGACGCCCGCATCCTCGACGCGCTCGCCGCGCAGCTCGACGTGCGGCTCGGGACCGGCGACGTGCCGGCCATCCGCCGCGAGCTGGGCGCGCTGCCGCGCACCCGGGTCGAGCGGCCGTCGGCGCCCTCGGTCGAGCCGGCCGCCGTGCGGCAGCCGGGACCGGGCGAGGCGGTACTCGCCACCTGGCACCAGCTGATCGACCTGGGCAGCCTCACCGACGGCGACGAGCACCTCGCCGGCACCGCCCGCCCGCCGGTGGTCCGGCTGGGCAAGGGCACCGCCGAGGCGCTGGGCGTCGCCGACGGTGACCCGGTCACGGTGGGCACCGACCGCGGCGCGATCACGCTGCCGGCGGCGATCACCGAGATGCCCGACGGCGTCGTCTGGCTGCCGACCAACTCACCCGGCTCCACCGTGCGGCGCGGCCTCGGCGCGACGTCCGGCGACGTGGTGAGCGTCTCCGCAGTCGGGAACGAAAGGTGGGTGCAGTGAACCCCGTCATCCTCGCGGCGCAGGATCCGACGCTTGCCGACTTCGGCAAGGACCCGTGGTGGCTGGTCCTCGGGAAGGTCCTGTTCGCGTTCGTCGTCGCCGTGGCGGCCACGCTGCTCGGTGTCTGGTTCGAGCGCCGGGTCGTGGGCCGCATGGCGGTGCGGCCCGGCCCCAACCAGGCCGGCCCGTTCGGTCTGCTCCAGACGCTCGCCGACGGCGTGAAGCTGGCCTTCAAGGAGGACATCCTCCCGCGCAAGGCCGACAAGGTCGTCTACTTCTTCGCCCCGGTGATCTCGGTGGTCTGCGCGGTCACCGCGCTGTCGGTGATCCCGTTCGGGCCGATGGTGAGCATCTTCGGGCACCGGACGCCGCTCCAGGTCACCGACGTGTCGGTGGCGGTGCTGGTGGTGCTGGCCTTCTCCTCGCTCGCCGTGTACGGCATCGTGCTCGGCGGCTGGGCCAGCGGCTCCACCTACCCGCTGCTCGGCGGTCTGCGGTCGGCGGCCCAGCTGGTCTCGTACGAGGTCACCATGGGCCTGAGCGTGGTCGCGGTCTTCATGACCGCGGGCACCATGTCGACGAGCGGGATCGTCGCCGCTCAGGGCGACGGCACCCGGCTGAGCATCGGCGGCCTCGACATCGCCGCGCCCGGCTGGTACGCGATCCTGCTGCTGCCCAGCTTCATCATGTTCTTCATCGCCATCGTCGGTGAGACGAACCGGGCGCCGTTCGACCTGCCCGAGGCGGAGTCGGAGCTGGTGGCCGGTTTCCAGACCGAGTACAGCTCGCTGAAGTTCGCGCTGTTCATGCTCAGCGAGTACGTCGCGATGGTGACGATGTCGGCGTTCACCGTGACGCTGTTCCTCGGTGGCTGGCACGCGCCGTGGCCGATCACGCTCTGGTCGGGCGCCAACGAGGGCTGGTGGCCGATGCTGTGGTTCTTCGGCAAGGTCATCGTGCTGGTGTTCGTCTTCGTCTGGCTGCGCGGCACGCTGCCCCGGCTCCGGTACGACCAGTTCATGCGGTTCGGCTGGAAGGTGCTGCTGCCGCTGAACCTGGTCTGGATCATGGTGCTCGCCGGGCTGCGCTCGATCGAGGACTGGCAGACCCGGGACCGGCTGCTCGTCACCGCCGTCGGCGCGGGCGTGCTGCTGCTGGCCACGCTCTTCTGGCCGTCGCGGAAGAAGGAGCCGAAGCCGTCGCTCCAGGAGCAGGCGGACACCCGGCCGTACGGCAGCTTCCCGCTGCCGCCGATGGATCTTCAGGTTCCGCCGAGCCCGCGTACCAAGCGCGTGCTCGCCGAGCGGGAGCCGGCCAACGTGGTCGCCGGCCCGGACTCCAGGGAGGTGTGACGTGGGCGCGATCACCGGAACGTTCAAGGGCTTCGGTGTCACCTTCTCGCACATGTTCAAGAAGGTCGTCACCACCGACTACCCGTTCAAGCCGCCGGTCTCGGCGCCGCGCTACCACGGGCGGCACATCCTCAACCGGCACCCGGACGGGCTGGAGAAGTGCATCGGCTGCGAGCTGTGCGCCTGGGCCTGCCCGGCCGACGCGATCTACGTGGAGGGTGGCGACAACACCGAGGAGCAGCGCTTCTCCCCGGGTGAGCGGTACGCCAGCACCTACCAGATCAACTACGCCCGGTGCATCTTCTGCGGGCTCTGCATCGAGGCCTGCCCGACCCGTTCGCTCACCATGAGCAACGAGTACGAGCTGGCCCGGGACAACCGGCAGGACCTGATCTTCACCAAGGAGCAGCTGCTCGCGCCGCTGCTCGAAGGCATGGAGCAGCCGCCGCACCCGATGCGGCTGGGCGACAGCGAGAAGGACTACTACGTCGGCGCGCTCACCAACCCGGGCACCTCGGCCGGCGCCGAGCGCTCGCCGATGGGCCCCGGCCGGTACCAGGTGGAGGAGCACCCGGGCGTGACCTTCCCCGGCGCCGAGCAGGCCGAGCAGCGGTCCGCCGCCGCGGCGGGCAAGGGAGGCAAGGCATGACCTCGGCAACGGTGCTCGCCGCCGCCGGCCAGGTGTCCGGGGGTGAGGAGGTCACCTTCTGGATCCTCGCCCCGCTGGCCCTGCTCGGCGCGGTCGGCATGGTGTGGGCCCGCAACGCGGTCCACTCCGCGCTCTGGCTGGTGCTGACCATGCTCTGCCTGGGCGTGTTCTACGTGCTTCAGGCCGGGCCGTTCATCGGCATGGTGCAGATCATCGTCTACACCGGCGCGATCATGATGCTGTTCCTGTTCGTGCTGATGCTGGTCGGCCGGGACGCGTCCGACTCGCTCATCGAGACGCTGCGCGGCCAGCGGGTCGCCGCCGTGGTCCTCGGGCTCGGCTTCGCCGGCCTGGTGGGCACCGGCCTCTACCGCGCGCTCGACGGCGTCCAGCCGGTCGGGCTCGACCAGGCCAACGCCGAGGGCAACGTGCAGGGCATCGCCCGGCTGCTGTTCACCAAGTACGTCTTCGCCTTCGAGCTGACCTCGGCGCTGCTGATCACCGCCGCCGTCGGCGCGATGGTGCTGGCGCACGTGGAGCGGCGCAAGGCGGACCGGATGGACCAGATCGCCACCATGAAGGCGCGGTTCCGCCCCGGCAACTACCCCGGACCGAAGCCCGGCCCGGGTGTCTACGCCACGTCCTCCTCGGTGGCCACCCCGGCCCGTCTGCCCGACGGCCGGCTGACCGACCGCAGCATCCCGGAGATCATGCCGGTGCGCGAGCTGACGGCCGAGGAGACCGCACCGAAGGGGACTGAGAAATGACCCCGGACTACTACCTCATCCTCGCGGCGGTGCTGTTCACCATCGGCGCCGTGGGCGTGCTGGTCCGGCGCAACGCGATCGTGCTGTTCATGTGCATCGAGCTGATGCTCAACGCGGCCAACCTGACCCTGGTCACGTTCAGCCGGATCAACGGCGACCTGAACGGCCAGATCATGGCGTTCTTCGTGATGGTGGTGGCGGCGGCCGAGGTCGTGGTCGGGCTCGCGATCATCATGGCGATCTTCCGGACCCGGCGCTCGGCCAGCGTCGACGACGCCAACCTGCTGAAGTACTGAGGGGCTCGTGGTGGAACAGATTCTGACGATCGCCCAGTCTGAGCCAGCCGAAGCCGTCACCTTCGCCACGGCGGACGGGATGCTGGGCAGTGTCTGGCTGCTGGTGGCGATCCCGCTGGTCAGCGCGGCGATCCTGCTGCTGCTCGGCAAGCGGGCCGACCGCTGGGGCCACTGGCTGGGCGTGGGTGCCATCGGCGCCGCCTTCGTGCTCGGGCTCACCTACTTCTTCCAGCTCCGCGGCCTGGAGAACAAGCAGGTCGAGCTGAGCCTCTGGGACTTCATCGCGGTCGGCGGCCTGCGGGTGGACTTCGGTCTGCTCTTCGATCCGCTGGCCGCGGTCTTCGTCCTGCTGATCACCGGGGTGGGCTTTCTGATCCACCTCTACGCCGTGGAGTACATGGCGCACGACGCGGGCCGGCGGCTGTTCTTCGCGTACTTCAACCTGTTCGTCGCCGCCATGCTCCTGCTGGTGCTCGGCAACAACTACGTGATGCTCTACTTCGGCTGGGAGGGCGTCGGCCTGGCGTCGTACCTGCTGATCTCCTTCTGGTACGGCCGGCCCAGCGCGGCCACCGCCGGCAAGAAGGCGTTCCTGATGAACCGGGTCGGCGACGCCGGCCTGGCCATCGGCATCTTCATCATGTTCGCCATGCTCGGCACCACCCAGTACGACGAGGTGTTCAACGGGGTCGGCTCGCTGACCTCGACCACCGTGCTGGTGCTCGGCCTGCTGCTCCTGCTCGGCGCGGCCGGCAAGTCCGGTCAGTTCCCGCTCCAGGCGTGGTTGCCGGACGCGATGGAGGGCCCGACCCCGGTGTCCGCGCTCATCCACGCGGCCACCATGGTCACCGCGGGCGTCTATCTGATCGCCCGTTCCAACGCGATCTTCTCGGCCAACGAGACGCTCCAGCTCGTGGTGGTCAGCGTCGGCGCGCTCACGCTGCTGATGGGCTGCATCATCGGCGCGGCCAAGGACGACATCAAGCGGGTGCTGGCCTGGTCGACCGTGAGCCAGATCGGCTACATGTTCCTGGGCGTCGGCCTCGGCGGCGCCGCGTACGCGCTGGCCATCGTGCACCTGCTGGCGCACGGCTTCTTCAAGGCCAACATGTTCCTCGGCGCCGGCTCGGTCATGCACGGCATGAACGACCAGGTGGACATCCGCCGCTTCGGCGGGCTGTCGAAGTACATGAAGGTCACCTGGCTGACGTTCATGATGGGCTGGCTCGCCATCATCGGCATGTTCCCGTTCTCCGGCTACTTCTCCAAGGAGCCGATCATCGTGGCCGCGTTCGAGCGGGAGGGCTGGACGGCCTGGCTGTTCGGCATGGCCGCGCTGCTCGGCGCCGGGCTCACCGCGTTCTACATGACGCGGCTGTTCGTGCTCACGTTCCACGGCCCGAAGCGCTGGACCGAGGACATCGAGCACCCGCACGAGTCGCCGAAGCTGATGACCGTCCCGCTGATCCTGCTGGCGATCGGCTCGGTCGGCGCGGGCTTCCTGCTCGCCACCTCCGTACCGGACTGGCTCACCGCCACCAACGGGCTCGGCACCGAGAGCGGGGAGCACGCGCCGGTGCTGGCGCACTGGCTGCTCACCGCGCTGTCGCTGCTGGTCACGGTGCTGGGCGCCGGGCTGGCCTGGTTCCTGTTCCGGGGCGGTACGGCCACCGAGCCGCAGCCGGCCGGCGTGGTGGTCACCGCCGCCCGCCGGAACCTCTACACGGACGCCTTCAACGAGGCGGTCTTCGAGAAGCCGGGCATCTTCCTCACCCGGGCGCTGGTGTTCCTCGACAACCGGGGCGTCGACGGGCTGGTCAACGGCCTGGCCGCCGCCGTGGGCGGGGGCTCGGGCCGGCTCCGGCGGCTCCAGACCGGCTTCGTGCGGTCGTACGCGACCTCGATCCTGACCGGCGCGCTGCTCGTGGTGGCGGCGTTCCTGGCGGTGCAGGCGGGGTGGCTGGCGTGATCGACCTCAACGCGGCCGCCCCCGCCGGCGGGCCACGCAGTCACGACGGAGGTAAGGCCGAATAATGTCCAACTTCCCGTTCCTCTCGGTGCTGACCGTGGCGCCGCTGGTCGGCGCCCTGGTGGTGGCACTGCTGCCCCGCAGCCGCCCGGACCTGGCCAAGCTGGTGGCGTTCGGCTGGTCGCTGCTGGTGCTGGTGCTCTCGGTGGTGATGTGGTTCGCCTTCTCCGCCGGTGGTGACCGGTTCCAGTTCCGTGAGTCGTACCCGTGGATCCCGAACTGGGGCGTGAACTTCACCTTCGAGGTGGACGGCATCGCGCTGGTCATGCTCATGCTGATCGCGATCCTGGTGCCGCTGGTGATCCTGGCGTCCTGGCACGACGCCGAGGCGTCGAAGCGCTCGGTGCCCGCGTACTTCGCGCTGCTGCTCGTCCTCGAGTGCACGATGATCGGCGTCTTCGCCGCCGCCGACGTCTTCCTGTTCTACGTGTTCTTCGAGGTCATGCTGGTGCCGATGTACTTCCTGATCGGCAGCTACGGCGGCCACCAGAGGCAGTACGCGGCGGTGAAGTTCTTCCTCTATTCGCTGGTCGGCGGTCTGTTCATGCTGGCCGCGGTGATCGGCCTCTGGGTGGTCGGCGGGAAGACCTTCGACTGGCAGGCGCTGAGCCAGGCCGAGTTCGCCACCGACACGGCCCGCTGGCTGTTCCTCGGCTTCTTCGTCGCCTTCGCGATCAAGGCGCCGTTCTTCCCGTTCCACACCTGGCTGCCGGACGCCGGTGGCGCGGCCCCGGCCGGTGCCGCCGCGCTGCTGGTCGGCGTGCTGGACAAGGTCGGCACGTTCGGCATCCTGCGCTACTGCCTCCCGCTGTTCCCGGAGGCGTCGCGCTGGTTCGCGCCGTGGGCGCTGGCGCTGGGCGTCATCGGCATCATCTACGCCGCGCTGCTGGCGGTCGGCCAGAACGACCTGAAGCGCCTGGTGTCGTACACCTCGATCGCGCACTTCGGGTTCATCGGCGTCGGCATCTTCGCGTTCACCACCCAGGCCGGCACCGGCGCGGTGCTGTACATGCTCAACCACGGCCTGGCCACCGGCCTGCTGTTCCTGGTGGTCGGCATGCTGATCGCCCGGCGCGGCTCGGCGCTGATCAGCGACTTCGGCGGCGCGGGCAAGCTGGTGCCGGTGCTCGCCGGCGTGCTCTTCTTCGCCGGTCTCGCCTCACTGGCACTGCCGGGTACCGCGCCGTTCGTCTCCGAGTTCCTCGTGCTGATCGGCACGTTCACCGTCAACAAGCCGGTCGCGGTGATCGCCACGCTCGGCATCATCCTGGCGGCGGCGTACGTGCTGTGGATGGTGCAGCGCACCACGCAGGGCACGCTGAACCCGGCGCTGACCGAGGTCGAGGGCATGCGCCGCGACCTCACCCTGCGCGAGAAGGTCGTCGTCGCGCCGCTGATCGCGCTGATCGTGCTGCTCGGCTTCTATCCCAAGCCGGTCACCGATGTCATCAACCCCGCCGTCCAGGCGACCATGCAGGACGTCGGCAAGTCCGATCCCGCCCCTGAGGTCGGCAGCGTCCAGGAGGCCGCAAAATGACCGAGCTCAAGCTGCCGTCGATCGACTACGCGGCGCTCGCTCCCATCCTGATCATGCTGGGCGCGGCGTTGCTCGGGGTCCTGGTCGAGGCGTTCGTGCCGCGCCGCCTGCGCAACGCGGTGCAACTCGGGCTCGCCCTGGTGGCGATGCTCGCCGCGATCGTCATGGTGATCCTGAACGCCGACGACCGGCTGATCACCATCGGCGGCGCCATCGCGATCGACGGCCCGACGCTGTTCCTCCAGGGCGCCATCCTGGTGCTCGCCGTGATGGCGCTGCTGCTCGTCGGTGAGCGCACGGTGGAGCGGGGCGGCGCCTTCGTGGCGCACGCCGCTGTCACCGCCGAGTCGGCGGAGGACCGGCGGCAGGCCGAGGGCGTCGGTGGCGCCACCGAGGTCTACCCGCTGATGTCGTTCGCGATCGGCGGCATGCTGATCTTCGTGGCGGCGAACGACCTGCTGACCATGTTCGTCGCGCTGGAGGTCTTCTCGCTGCCGCTCTACCTGCTCTGCGCGCTGGCCCGCCGCCGGCGTCTGCTGAGCCAGGAGGCGGCGCTGAAGTACTTCATGCTCGGCGCGTACGCCTCGGCGTTCTTCCTGTTCGGTGTCGCCCTGATCTACGGCTTCACCTCCGGGATCCCGGGCCGCACGGCGGGCGTCGACTTCGCCACCGTGCACGCCGCGGTCACCGAGTCGCCGTCCAGCCCGGTGCTGCTGTTCGCCGGCATGGCGCTGCTCGCCATCGGCCTGCTGTTCAAGGCCGCTGCCGCGCCGTTCCACGTCTGGACGCCGGACGTCTACCAGGGCGCTCCGACCCCGGTCACCGGCTTCATGGCGGCCTGCACCAAGGTCGCCGCGTTCGGCGCGCTGCTGCGCGTCTTCCACGTCGCGTTCGCCGGGGCCTCCTGGGACTTCACCCCGGTGCTCGGCGCGATCGCGGTGCTGACCATGCTGGTCGGCGCGGTGCTGGCGGTCACCCAGACCGACATCAAGCGCCTGCTGGCGTACTCGTCGATCGCGAACGCCGGTTACCTGCTCGTCGGTGTGCTGGCGCCGAGCCGTGAAGGGCTCTCCGGCACCATGTTCTACCTGGCCGCGTACGGCTTCTCGGTGCTCGCCGCGTTCGCCGTGGTGACGCTCGTGCGCGACGCCGACGGGGAGGCCACCCACCTGTCCCGCTGGGCCGGGCTGGGCCGCCGCTCGCCGTTCTTCGCGGCGATCTTCACGTTCATCCTGCTGGCCTTCGCCGGTATCCCGCTGACCAGCGGCTTCACCAGCAAGTTCGCGGTCTTCGGGCCGGCGCTGGAGGCGAACCAGGCGTGGCTGGTGATCGCCGGCGTGCTGACCAGCATGGTGCTGGCCTTCCCGTACCTGCGGGTCGTGGTGATGATGTGGCTGTCCGAGCCGGGCGAGTCCACCCCGACGGTGACCGTGCCGGGTGCACTCACCTCGGCCGCGCTGGTCATCGGCGTGCTCGCCACGCTCGTCCTCGGCGTGGTGCCCGGCCCGCTGCTCGACCTGACCACCGGTGCCGCCGAATTCGTCAGATGACAGAGGTGACCCCACCGGGGGCCGGTACGCCGTGGCGTACCGGCCCCCGGCCCGTATCCCCGTCGACGAGCAGGTCGAACGGGTGTGGCATGGTTGAGGACGTGGCGAACCCGGCTGGCGAGCGTTCAGGTCAGTTCGGCGCGCTCGGCCTGCACCTCGCCGACCCGCGCGTCGAAGCCTCAGTGCTGGGCGTGCTCGACCGGGTCGAGGCGAGCCTGCGGGCGAGCGTGGCGAGCGCCGATCCGCTGGTGACCGAGGCGTCCCGGCATCTGGTCGAGGCCGGCGGCAAGCGGTTCCGTCCGCTGCTGGTGGCGCTCGGCGCCCAGTTCGGCGAGCCGGACGCCGACCAGGTCGTCCCCGCCGCCGTGGTGATGGAGCTCACCCACCTGGCGACGCTCTACCACGACGACGTGATGGACGAGGCGGCCGTACGGCGTGGCGCCCCGAGCGCCAACTCCCGCTGGACCAACTCGGTGGCCATCCTGGTCGGCGACTACCTCTTCGCCCGGGCCGCGGACATCTCCGCCGACCTGGGCCCCGAGGCGGTACGCCTCCAGGCGCGCACGTTCGCCCGGCTGGTGCACGGCCAGATCGCCGAGACGGTCGGCCCGCGCGACACCGATCCGGTCGCGCACTACCTGCACGTGATCGCCGAGAAGACCGGCTCGCTCATCGCCACGTCGGCCCGCTTCGGTGGCATGTTCGGCGGCGCGTCGCCCGAGCACGTCGAGGCCCTGGCCGAGTACGGCGAGATCATCGGCGTCGCGTTCCAGCTCTCCGACGACCTGCTGGACATCGCCAGCGAGTCGGTCCAGTCCGGCAAGACGCCCGGCACCGACCTGCGCGAGGGCGTACCCACCCTGCCGGTGCTCTACGCGATGGCCTCCGACGACGCGGACGCGGCGAGCGTACGGCTGCGCGAGATCCTGGCCACCGGCCCGCTGGTGGACGACGCGCTGCACGCCGAGGCGCTGGGCCTGCTGCGGGAGTCACCGGCGCTCAAGCGCGCCCGGGAGACGGTGCGCAGCTACGCCGAGGACGCCCGGGCCCGGCTGGCCCCGCTCCCCGAGGGCCCGGCGCGTCGCGCGCTGGAGTCCCTCTGCGACTACATCGCCGACCGCACCAGCTGACCCGGCGCCCCCGCGCCCACCCGCACCCGGCTCGCCCGCTCCCCGTCGATCATGAGGTTGACGGTCGGCCACCCCGGCGTGTCGCACCGCCAACTTCATGATCGCCGGGGTCACGGGAGGGCGGGGGTGGGGCGGCGCAGGAGGCGGGCGCCGAGCAGCATCAGGAGGGCGGCCAGGAGCATCGCCGCGGCGGCAGTCAGCCACATCGCCGGGTAGCCGGCCGCTCCGGCCAGCGCGCCCAGGCCGAGCGGTCCCAGGCAGCCGCCCGCGTACACGCCGGTCTGGGTGATCGACGTGGCGGCGGCCGGGGCCTGCGGGTGGAGCCGGACCACGGCGAAGTTCATCAGCCCCGGCCAGGCCCAGCCGAGACCGAAGCCGAGCACCACGCCCGCGACCAGCGGCGCCGAGCCGCTCACCGCGAGCAGGATCAGGCCGATCGAGCCGGTCAGCAGCATCCCGGCGATCAGTCCGACGTGCCCGCTGGTGCGCCGGTCGGCCAGCCAGCCGAGGCCCACCCGGGCGAGCACGCACACCACGCTGCCCAGGGTCAGCGTCAGGCCGGCCAGGCCGGGGGAGAGCCCGCGCGCCGCCGACGAGTCGACCAGGAACGTACCGAGGGCGTTCGCCGCGGCGGCCGCGAGCGTCGCGGCCAGCCCGATCACCACGAGCGGGCCGGTGCCACCGTTGCGGCGGCCGGAGGCGGTCCGGGTCCGCCGGTCCCGTCCGGCCCGGGGTACGGCCGGCAGCGCGGCGAGCGCGGCCGCGGCGGCCGCCACGAAGGCCCAGCGCCAGCCGGCGGTCAGCGCGACCGTGGGTACCGCCAGACCGGCGAGCAGCGTGGCGGCCGGTACGGCGGCCTGCTTGACGCCGAACGAGAGGCCCTGCCGGTGGGCGGGTACGTGCTCGGCGAGCGCGGCGTTGCTGGCGAGCTGCCCGAGGGCGTTGGCGGCGGCGCTGAGGGCCAGCAGGGCCACCAGGACCGGGTACGACCGGGCCAGCCCGGCCACTGCGAGCAGCGAGGCGGCGGAGAGCAGGATGGCGGCCCGGGCGACCGGGGCCGGGCCGAAGCGCTCGACCAGGGCGCCGGAGGGCACCGAGGCGAGCGCGCTCACGCCGAAGTAGATCGAGACGGCCAGGCCCAGCCCGGCCGGGCTGAAGCGGAGTTCGTCGGCGAGCTGCACGGCGAGCCCACCGACCAGGAAGACGGGCAGGACGCACACGATCGTGGTGACGGTGGCGCCGGCGCCCACGGAGACGGCGTGTCGGGCCTTCGGCGGTTCGGTTCGCGAAACGGTTTCGGTCATCGCGAGCACACCTTACGCCCGAACGTTTTGGCTGCTCATCGTGTCCGTCGGCGCACGGTCCGTGCCCGGTCTTCTGGCATCCTCCATCCGAACAGGCATTTCGCACTCGGCCGGTTTTTCATATGGTGTAAGTCCCCGGCGGCGGAGGTGGTTGTGCGCGACCCCTTGGCGGAACCTTCGGACCTGATCCGCAGCGTGTCCCGCGCGCTTCGAGTGCTCGAGTCGGTCGGCCGTGCGCCGAGAGGGCTCACCGTGAAGCAGATCGCCCGGCGCTGCGAGCTGACCGTCGCCACCACTTACCACCTGGTGCGCACGCTCGCGTACGAGGGCTACGTGATCCGGCGCGAGGACGGGACGTACATCGTGGGGTTGGAGGTGGCCGACCGCTACCGCGAGCTGGTCACCGCGTTCCGGGGGCCGCCGGCGGTCGGCGAGGCGCTGCGCCGCGCGGCGTCGGACACCGGCTGGAGCCACTACCTCGGCCGTTTCGTCGGCGGGCAGGTGGCGGTGACCGCATCCGCCGAGGGGCCGCGCTCGCCCTACATGGAAGAGCTGGTGCCGGGCTTCGACGAGGGCGCGCACGCGACCGCGCTGGGCAAGAGCCTGCTCGCCACGCTCACCACCGAACAGCGCTTCCGCTACCTGCGCGAGTACGGCATGCGCCCGTTCACCACCGCCACGCTCACCACCGTCGAGGCGTTCGAGGCGGACCTGGCCGCCGGTGACCGGCGCGGCATGCAGCTCGAGCTGGGGCAGTTCCGGCAGGGCGTGGCGTGCGCGGCGGTGCTCGTCACCCCGGACAAGGACATCGAGCGCCGGGTGGTGCTGGCGTGCGCGCTGCCGGCCGGCGAGATGATGACCTCGGCCCGGGTGGTCCGCGCCAAGCTGCTCACCGCCGCGCGCGCCATCGCCGACGGGATCGCCTCCGAGAACTGACGAGAGGCCGCCGACCGGGTGGGTCGACGGCCCCTCGCGGAGCGGTCCAGCGCCGGACCGCTCCCGGGGTGGGTCAGCTACCGACCGGGCCGCCGTCGAGGCGCCAGGTGACCACCACGCCGGGCTTGGCGAAGTCGCCGTCCGGCCAGGTGGAGGCCGGGTTCTCCACCGACGCGCCGGTGACCTCACCCGGGTGCTGCACGGCCACGAAGACCGAACGGTTGTCACCGGTGATGAACGGGCCGCAGGTCTCCGCGCCGAGCGGCACGGTGAGGAACTGCTTCAGGTGGCCCCGCTCCGGACCCTCGACGGCGGTGGCGAACAGGCCGTCGTTGCTGCCCAGCGCGTTGCCGTCGGTCGAGATCCACAGGTTGCCGGTGGCGTCGAAGGCGACGTTGTCCGGGCAGGAGATCGGGGAGACCTTCGTCTTGTCGTACCCGGCGAAGTAGGTCGAGGCGTCGGCCGGGTCGCCGCAGACGATCGGCAGCGACCAGGCGAAGGTCTCGCCGGTGTTGTCGCCGCGGTCCTCGACCAGCTCCAGGATCTGCCCGTGCCTGTTGCTGTTGCGCGGGTTCGCCTCGTCGGCGGGCGCCTTGCCGGCCTTGCCGCGGTCGCTGTTGTTCGTCAGCGCCACGTAGACCTTGCCGGTGAGCAGGCTCGGCTCGACGTCCTCGGGCCGGTCCATCTTCGTGGCGCCGACCTTGTCCCCGGCGAGCCGGGTGAACGTGAGCACGTCCGCGGCGGTCATGCCGTCGACGTACGAGCGGTTGCCGCTGACCAGCTTGATCCAGCGGCCCCGGCCACCGAAGCCGCCGTCGGCCGGGAGCTTGCCCGAACCGTCGATCTCGGCGGCCGGGCTGTCCCCCTCAATCTTCGCCACGTAGAGCGTGCCGGACTCCAGCAGCGTCAGGTTGTGCCGCCGGGCCACCGAGGACTTCCCCGGCATGAACTTCTTGTCCGAGACGAACTTGTAGAGGTAGTCGAACCGCTCGTCGTCGCCCATGTACGCGACCACCCGGCCGTTGCGCGCCACGATCACGTTCGCGCCCTCGTGCTTGAACCGGCCCAGCGCGGTGTGCTTGCGCGGCTTGGCCTGCGGGTCGAACGGGTCGATCTCGACGATCCAGCCGAACCGGTTCGCCTCGTTGGGGTGCTTGGCCAGGTCGAACCGCTCGTCCGCCCGCTCCCACTTGCGGCTGCCGCTCGGGTGGCGCACGTCGGTCGGGATGCCGTACCGGGCCAGCTTCGGCTTCTGCTCCTCCGGCGCGCCGTCGCCGCCGACGAAGTACTGGTTGAAGTTCTCCTCGCCGGAGAGCACGGTGCCCCACGGGGTGACGCCACCGGCGCAGTTGTTGAGCGTGCCGATCACCGTCCGGCCCTTCGGGTCGGCGGCGGTACGCAGCCACGCCGACCCGGCGGCCGGGCCGGTCAGCTCGAACTTCGTCGCCAGCGCGGTGACCCGGCGGTTGTACTCCCGCCGGCCACGCCGTACCGGCCGCCACTGCCCGGTGTTCTCCACCCGCTCCAGCTCGACCACGGACATGCCGTGCGCGGCCATCGCCACCCGCACCTGCTCGACCGTGAGCGCGTCCTGGCTGGTGAAGCCGGGGAACATCAGATCCTCGTTGGTGTACTCGTGGTTCACCACGAGCAGCGCGCGCCTGCGGTCGATCGGCAGTACGCCGACGAAGTCGTTGTTGTAGCCGAACTGCTCGGACTGGGCGGCGGCGGTCTGCCGGCCCAGGCTGAACGCGGGCGCGCCGGGCACGACCTCGTCACCCCAGCGGATCACCACGGAGTGGTCGTACCCGTTGGGGACGACGAGGGTGTCGAGCTTGTTCGGCGGGATCGGCTTGAACGTCAGCGCGCCGTTGCCCGGGCGGCCCGCCCCGGCGGGAGGCACCTCGCCGCCGCCGGGCACGGGCGGGGCGGCGGGGGCCGCGGCGGCCGGCGCGGCGCCGGCGAGCGCGCCCGCGGCGGCGCCGCCGAAGCCGAGCACCAGCGCGCCGACCGCGCCGGCCCGGACCACGCCGCGCCGGGAGATCTCGGTGTCGACCACGTCCCCGAAGTACGGGTTGTCGGTCGGGTTGGGCACCGGGTGGTCGCAGGCGTTGCCGCACCGGTAAAGACAGGTCATCGCGTCGCGGCTGCCGTGGCGGGTGCCACCGAGCAGCGGAAGCAGGCGAGGCCGGTCGCTCATGAGGTGGAGCCTCCTGATCTCAACGTCGGAAGGCGCACGGGCGAACGACCGCGCGCTCACCCGCCGGACGCTGCCAGGGCACGGTGAGCGGCGCTCGGCCCGGACCTGAACCGGACGTGAACAGCTCCGCGTTGACCTGCGGCTGAACCGTTCGGCGTCACGGCACGTATGGAAGGGCGAACGCATCGCCGGTTTCCCCGCCGCCGGAAGCGAGGTACCGCCATCAGCGACCACGACGCCCAACTGCTGCGCGCGCTGCACGACGAGCATGCCGACGCGCTGTACGCGCACGCCCTGCGGCTGGTCAACGGCGATCGGCCCCGGGCCGAGGATCTCGTGCAGGAGACGCTCCTGCGCGCCTGGCGGCACCCCGAGTCACTGGATCCGCGACGCGGCTCGGTACGCGCCTGGCTGTTCACCACCGCGCGGAACCTCGCCATCGACGCCTGGCGGCGACGCTCGGCCCGGGTCGGCGAGGTGTACACGGACGAACTGCCGGAGACCGCCGAGACGGTCGACGAGACCGAGCGCGCGGTGGAGGCGTGGACCGTCGCCGAGGCGCTCAACCGGCTCAGCCCGACCCACCGGGAAGTGCTGGTCGAGTGCTTCTACCAGGGGCGTTCGGTGGCGGAGGCGGCGGCGCGGCTGGGCGTACCACCGGGCACGGTGAAGTCGCGTACCCACTACGCGCTGCGCTCACTACGGTTGGCGCTGGCCGAGATGGGGGTGACCGGGTGACACGCTGCGAGTTCGCGCACGACGACGGGGCGTACGTGCTCGGCGCCCTCGCCCCGGCGGACCGGGTCGCCTACGAGCGGCACCTGGCCGGGTGCGCGCAGTGCCGGGAGGCGGTGGCCGAGATCGCCGTGCTGCCCGGCCTGCTGGGCCGGCTCGACCCGGCCGGGTTGGAGCAGTTCCTGGAGGTCGGGCCGGAGACGTCGCGGGTGCCCGCGCTGCTCGACGCCGCGCGCGAGCGCAGGCGCCGCGACCGGTCCCGCTCCCGACGGCGGTACGCGCTGACCGCGCTCGCCGCCGCCGCGCTCGCGGTGCTCGCAGGCGTCGGGGTGGGGCTCGTGCAGTCGCCGGCCGAGCCGTCCAAGCCGCCGGTGGCGCTGGCCTCCATGCGGCCGGTGGCCGGGACGGTGCCGGTGCACGCCGAGGTGGGGCTGACGGAGACGCCGTGGGGCACCGAGGTCACCATGCACTGCGGGTACGACAGGCGGGCCGGGCACCGGGAGGCGTACACGTTCCGGCTGGTGGCGCACGGCCCGGACGGCGCGACGGAGCAGATCGGCTCCTGGCTCGCCGCCCCCGGCGACGACCTGCGCTTCTCCGGCGTCACCCGCTTCACCAAGGGCGAACTGGTCCGCCTCGAGCTGCTCCGAGGAACAAACGCCCCCGTCCTGGCCTACGACCTCCGCTGACCCTGCCCCTCCCCGTTGATCTTGCACTTACGGCCCTCGGCGCGGGTGTTATCGCCCCTTTGCCGGGGCGGAAAGTGCAAGATCAGCGGGACAGGGCGGGGGTGGGAGTGCGGGTGCGGGCGGCTTGGCGGGTGCGGTGGGAGTGGCGCAGGGCGTCGGCGGTGAAGACCACCAGGGCGAGCCAGACCAGGGCGAAACCGGCCAGCCGGGCCGGCGGCATCGGCTCGTGGAAGATCAGCACGCCGCAACCGAGCTGGAGGATCGGCGCGAGGTACTGCAGCATGCCGACAGTGGACAGCGGCAGCCGGTTCGCCGCCCCGGCGAACAGCAGCAGCGGGATCGCGGTGGCGGCGCCGGCGAGCACCAGCAGCGCGGTGTGCCCGGCCGAGACGTGCCCGAACGTCGAGTCGCCGCGCGCCGACAGCCACCCCAGGTACGCCAGTGCGGGCAGCGCCAGCACCGCCGACTCGACGAACAGCCCCTCCGTGGCGGGCAGCGCGAGCCGCTTCTTGACCAGGCCGTACCCGGCGAAGCTGAACGCCAGCGTGAGCGCCAGCCAGGGCAGGCGGCCGTAGTCGACGGTGAGCACCGCGACCGCGAGCGCGCCGACGCCGAGTGCCGCCCACTGTGCCCGGCGCAGCCGTTCCCGCAGCATCAGGACGCCGAACAGCACCGACACCAGCGGGTTGATGAAGTAGCCGAGCGCCGTCTCCACCACCCGGTCGGAGTTCACGCCGTAGATGTACGTACCCCAGTTGACAGCGATCAGCGCGGCGGCGAGCCCGATGCCGGCGAGCGCCCGGGGTCGCCGGGCCAGCTTGCGCAGGAAGCCGGCGTGCCGCGTGGCGGCCAGCAGCAGGGCCACGAACGCCACCGACCAGAGGATCCGGTGCGCGAGGATCTCCACCGGCCCGGCCGGGCGCAGCAGCTTCAGGTAGATCGGGAAGAAACCCCAGATCAGGTACGCGCCGACGCCGTACAGGTAGCCGAGCCGGAGCTGGTTCACCGCTCCACCGTAAGTGGTGGATCGCTCTCCTGGTCCTTATCGGTGACTGGTGTCACCCGCTGATCCAGCTCCATCCACCGATCCGGCGCGATCGGCCGGAAGCCGATCTTCGCGTAGACCCCGTGCGCGTCGAGCGTGGCCAGCAGGATCCGGCGTACGCCCAGCTCGCCCAGGTGGTCGCGGACCGCGCCGGCCAGCCACGTGCCCAGCCCGCGACCCCGCTCGGCCGGGTCCACGTACACGTCGCAGAGCCAGGCGAACGTGGCCCCGTCGGTGACCACCCGGGCGACCGCCACCTGCCGCCCGTCAGCCGGCCGGTAGACGCCGAAGCCGATCGAGCCGGCGAACGCGCGCGCCACCGTCTCCCGCTCCCGCCCCAGCGCCCAGTACGCGTCGGTGGCGAGCCAGACGTGCACCCGGTCCAGGTCGATCCGGTCCGGGTCGGTGCTGATCTCGTAGCCGTCCGCGCGGGTCAGGGTGAACACGCGGCCGAGGCTAGTACCACCGCCCGGCCCTCTCGCCAGCCAATTCCCTACTGCTGGCCTGGTGGCCCCGGCCGGTCGCCACGGCGGCCGGCCGGGGCCCGGTGTCAGTCCCGGTCGAGGACGGCGCCGAGGATCCAGGTGACGATGCCGACGAAGAGGGCGCCCAGCACCGCCTCCGGCCAGAACCCGTCCACGTGGAAGGGCAGTCCGGCCTCACCGGCGATCCAGCTGGTGAGCAGGAAGAGCAGGCCGTTCACCACGAGCGCGATCAGGCCGAGGGTCAGCAGGTAGAAGCCGCACCCCACGGTCTTGATGATCGGCTGGAGCACCGCGTTCACCACGCCGAAGATGACCGCGACGAGCACCAGCGTGATCACCGTCTCGGTGGCCGAGTCGGAGTCGAGCGAGATGCCCGGGATGAGCAGGGTGGCGAGCCAGAACGCCACCGCCGTCGAACCCACGCGAATCAGAAGACCCTTCAGGAAATCCATGGCCGGGATCGTGCCACGGCCGTACCACCAGGGGAAGTCGCGCGGCCGGTCAGTGCCGGGCCGGGCGACCGGCCAGTTGCGACTCGACGGGTGTGGGCGAGAGCAGCGCCCAGCGCAGGGCGCGCCGGTTGACCACCGCCACCATGTCGTCGCGGATCCGGGTCAGCCACTCCGCGGAGCCGCCCAGGCCCAGCGCCGCGCCCGCGAGCGCGGCCTCGTCCGGGTCGAGCGGCTGAAGGATCGCCAGGTCGGCGCGGGCCAGCGCGGGCGTGTCGGCCGGGGTCAGCTCGTCGCGGACCACCAGCACCGACTGCCAGGCGGCCGCCGGTCCGGCCTCCGGCGGCACCGGGCCGGCGTCCACCACCACCAGCAGCGGGTGCAGCGGCGAGCCGGGCGCGCCACCGACCGGACGACCCGGCGGGAGCAGCGGCACGCCGCCGCCGACCGTCCCGACACCCCGCACGAACGGCTCCCAGAACCGGGGACGGCCGGTCTGCACCACCACGCGCGCGCCGAGCGCCAGCGCCCGCAGCACGAGCAGTTGCGCGGCGGCCACGCCGCCGACGAGCAGCACCCGGGTCGTGGCCGGCCGGAACAGGCGGACGGTGAGCGCGGCGCCGTGGCGGTTCGCGCCCACCATCAGGCCGGCGGTGGCCGGGGGCAGGTCCAGCGCGGGCGGGGGCGACCCGGCCGGGGACGCGGCCCCACCGGTCACCGCCAACGGCAGCGTGGCGGCCAACCCGGCCAGGTGCTCACCGTCGAGCCGGCGCAACTCGGCGCCGGTGTCACCGGCGACCCGGCGCAACGTGCGTTCCGCCGCCGACAGCTCGGCCGCGCTACCGGCCGCCACCCGTACCGCCAGCTCTGCCGGGATCGGCGCGGTGCCGGTGCGCGGACCGACAGTGAGCGCGACGGTGGTGGCGGTGGCCGGCAGCGCGAGCAGCCGGCCCACCAGCCCTCGCGCCGCCTCGCCGCGCGGATCCGGCCACCGGCGCAGTCGCCAGGTGGCCTGCGCCAGGCCACCGACGGTGAGCAGCGGCCAGGTCTCCCGCACCGGGGCGCCGGGCTCGTGGTGGGCCAGTTCGGCGATCACCCGCAGCGCCGCGTCGCCGCCCAGCGGCCGGGCGGTGAGCGGGCCGAGCCGGCGGACGAGCCGCCGCAGGGTGCCGGACAGCGCCCGCAGCAGATCCTCGTCCGGCCAGCCGTCGGCGCGCAGCACCTGGACGGCCAGCACCACGCGTGCCCGCCCGGCCAGCCGCCCGTCGGTGAGCTGGCGGTACGACGTCCCGGCCGGACCACCGGCGACCGCGGGCGCGGGTGCGGGCGACGACGAGAACACCAGTTGCAACCGGATCGCGGGGGCGTCCGGGCCGGCCGGCGGAAGCAGGTCGAACGGCGTGGGCAGCTCGTGCGCGTGGTCGCCGAGCAGGTCGTCCGGGTCGCCCAGCTCCAGCAGCGCGGTCAGTCCGGCGGCGTCGTGGATCACGGCTGCCCCGCCGGCCGCCTCCGTCGCGCCGGCCACCGCGCCCGGCCGGAGCAGCTCCAGCAGCGCCGCCGGGTCGGCCGCCGGTGGCAGGGCGCGCCGCCGGGTCAGGTACGCGGCGGCGGTGACGAGCCACTCGTGCAGCCAGCGGCCGCGCACCCGCACCCACGCGGCGGGCAGCAGCAGGGCCACCGACAGCAGCGCGACGGCTGTCGGCACGACACCCCGCCCGACGGCCGCGATCAGCGCTGCCGCCGCGACCTGGGTCGCCACGATCTGACCGGCGCGCAGCCGCGCGGTCGGACGGCCCGTCCACTGTGGCGTGCGGACCGGGACGGACGCGGGCCGCTCGGACGTGCTCGCGGTCACCGCACCTCCTCGCCGGGCCTCCGCGTGACGCTGCCGTGGCTCATCGTAGTGGGCGAGTTGTCCACAGGGGAGCCCGAAGGGGTAGCAGAACCGGAGTCGGGCGGCTACCGTCAGCGACGAAATCGTCGAGTTGCGTGTCCGCCGCCGCCGGGCTTCCCCTCCGCCGGCTCCGGACCCCCGCCGACGAGTCCACGGTGGTCACACGGTGGCCAGCCACGACCGAGGAGACGAGGTGACGTCCGGGATGTCCCAGACCCAGGCAGAAGCCGCGGTGATGCAGCAGACCGCCGCGAAGTTCGAGCAGGTCGACCAGTCGCTCCAGACCATGCTCAGCGGCCTGATGGCCGAGCTGGAGGTGTTGCAGCAGGCCTGGCGGGGCGCCGGTGGGCGCTCGTTCGCGCAGGTCAAGCAGCAGTGGGCGCAGGACCAGGCCGCCCTTCACCGAGCGCTGCGCGAGACCGCCACCGCGATCCGCACCGCCGGCCGGCAGTACGACGTCTCCGACACCGAGGCCGCCGGCCGGGTGGCGGGCACCAACCGCGGCATCCAGCTGCCGCTCTGACAACCGGAAGGATCGAACCCATGGAGCACGGTGTGCTGGTCGTCAACTTCGCCGCCCTGCAACAGGCGGGCGCCGACATCCAACGGGCGCTGTCCACGCTGGAGAGCCAGCTCGGTCAGCTCGAACGCGACGCCGCCCCGCTGGTGGCGAGCTGGAACGGCGAGGCCCGCGAGGCGTACGAGGTGCGGCAGTCCCGGTGGCGGGCCGCCTCCCAGGATCTCCAGGCGATGCTGCGTGACATCAAGCTCGCGGTGGAGGACTCCGCGACCGACTACCTCGACACCGAGAAGCGCAACGCCAACCTGTTCCAGTGAACCGACGCCGCGCGGCCCGGGCGGGTGACCCGGGCCGCGCGGCTTCGCACGGGACCGGCGGTCATCTCGGCGCGGCCGGGTCGGCCGCCCGCCAGCGCCTGCGCGCGCCGCGCGGCAGCACCAGGGCGAACGCCGCCACGAGTACCACCGCCCCGCCCGCGACGCCGGCGGCCAGCAGAGCCCGGTCCCGGGCCGTGTCCCGGCGGGACTGGCGGGCCAGCGCGGCCGGATCGGGCCGGTCGGCGGGAAGCGCCGCGCCCGGCCGGATGCGGGAATCGGTCGCGCCGGCCGACTCGGTCACCGCCCGGTACGGGTTGAGCACCCCCGCGCCGTAGCCCGCGTCCCGCCCCGGCGCCGGATCGGTGGCGGCCACGATCCGACCGGCCACCTCGTCCGCGCTCAGCCGGGGCCGGTACTGGCGCAGCAACGCCGCCGTACCCGCCACGAACGGAGTGGCGTAGCTGGTCCCCTCCGCCCGCTGGTGCCCCGACCGGGGCGCCGCCATCAGCACCTCGCTACCCGGGGCGACCACGTCCACGTACGAGCCGGTCTGGGAGAACGGCGAGCGTGTCCCGTCCCGCCCGATCGCGCCGACGCCGAGCACCCCGTCGTACGCCGCCGGGTAGGGCCGGGGATCACCGTTGTCGTGCAGGTTTCCCGCGGCGGCCACCACGACGACGTCCCGCCGCACCGCGTAGGCGACGGCGGCGCGTACGGCCGGGTCGTCCGCGTACAGCACGACCGAGAGGTTGAGCACGTCGGCGTCGTGGTCCACGGCCCAGCGGATGGCACGGGCGAACCCGGCCGCGTCGACCGTACGCCCCGACTCCCGCCCCTCGACGACCTGCTGCTCGCTCACCCGTACCGGCAGGATGCGCGCGTCCGGCGCGAGGCCGCGGAACGCGACGCCGGGCTGCGGCGCGGCGGCGATGATGCTCGCCACCCCGGTGCCGTGGCCGGCGCAGTCCCGGGTGCCGTCCCCGCCCCGGTCGAGGAAGTCGGCGCCGTCGAGAACCCGGCCGGCCAGCTGCGGGTGGGACCGGTCCACTCCCGAGTCGACGACCGCGACCACGATCCCGGCGCCCGTCGCGAGCGGGGTGAGCCGGTCCGGGGCGTACCGCTGTTGCGGCCACGGCTGGTCGGCCACCGGCCGGGCCGGCGCGGGCGGCGAGGCGCAGCCGGCGGGCGCGCGAGCCGCCGCCGGAGCGGCCGGAGCCGCTGTGACGAGGAGCGTCGCCAGGACGGCCACGGCGGGGTACGCGACCGACCTAGACATCGACGACCTCCGTAGCGTGTCGGCTCCGGAACGGGATGTTAGCGGCTCGCTCACGTCGGGGCCGACCGTCGATGGCCAAAAGTCCTGATCTTGCTGCCACCTTGTAGGTTGTAGGCGATGCCTGTGGCCTGTTCGCGGAAGGAGAGGTGGCCGTGACCGGATGGGAGCCGGCCACCGAGGCCGAGGTGGCGATGCGGGACGCGCTGCGCGCGCAGGACCAGCAGCGGTACTTCCGGGTGCTGACCCGCGTCGATCTCTTGCTTCCGGCCGCGAGCGGACCGACAGCCGGGTGGGGCACCTGGACCTCCGGGGGCCGCACCCACGTGCTGGCCTTCACCTCCGTCGCCGCGCTGCGCGCGAGCCTCGGGGAGAACGCGGGGCCCACCCGCCGCGTCCCGTACCCGGATCTGGCGGCCGGCTGGCCCAACCCCGAGTGGTGGCTGGCGGTCAACCCCGGCCTGCCCATCGAGGGCTACCTGCCCGCCTGGTACGTGACGCAGCTCTCCCGGGGCGACGTCCGGCTGCCCGGCCGGACGATGGGCGCCCGCGCCCGGCTGGAACGGGTGGAGAACGCCACCCGGGGAGCCCGGAACGCGGTGCCCGAGGCCGCGCCCCGCCCGCCGGCCGTGCCCGTCCCGCCGGCCGCTGTGCCGCCTCCCGCTGTGCCACCTCCGGTCGTGCCGCCGGTTGCCGGTGCGCCCGGCCGGGACGAGCGGCTGCTGGAGACCGACGAGCCGCCGACGGTGCCGATGCGGGCCACCTCGGTCCTCGGGCGGCGGCTGCCCACCGTGCCGCCCCGCCGCCCGGCGCCGGACAGCGACGCCCCGAGCCGGACCGCCCCCGGCGCCGAGTCGGATACGGACGCCCTCGACGGCTGGCTCACCGATCTGCGCCGCCGCCCGGACGAGCCGGACCCGTTCGCCGCCGCCCCGGCGGCACCTGCCGACGAGCCACCTGCGGCCTCTGCGCCGCCGCCGTCCCGCTCCTTCTTCGAACCCTCGTCCGGTGGCCGCTCGGCCCGGCGCCCGTCGCCGCTGGACCCGTCGCGCCGGGCCGGCGACCGGGCCGCCCCGCCGACCCGGTTCGCCGGCGGGCAGCCGTTCCCGCGCCGCCGGCCGCTGAACGAGCCGGTACGCGAGGGCCTGACCCACGCCTTCCCGACCCGGACGGACGAGCCGTCGCCGGGGCCCCGGTCGGAGGAGGCGACCCAGGCGTTCCGGCCGACCCGCCCGCCCGAGGACGCCACGGAATCGCTGCCCCGGCGGCACACCGGACCGGCCACTGCGACGGACGCCGGGTCCGCTGCCGCCGGACCGGCCACTGCTGACGGATGGGGGGCCGCGCCGGGCGGTACCGAGGGCGAGACCACCCGGTGGGAGACGATCGACGAGGCGGCGGAGGAGCTGCCTCCGTCGATCGCCGAACCGGTCTCCGCGCCACCCGCGCCGCGCCGCGACTTCACACCCATCGTCATCGAGGGCACCGTCATCGAGGCCCGCGACCTGACCGAGCCCGCGCCGCTCTGGTCGGCGCGGCAGAACGGTCCGGTGCGCGCGGAACCGGCCGGGGGCGCGTCCACGCCGTGGGCCGGCACCGACCCGACCATGCCGATCTCCGTGGACCCGCCGGTCGCCGACGACACGCTGAACCTCACCGAGCCGACACCGGCCCGCACCGGGACCACCGACGAGCCGACCGTCTCGCTCACGTCGGAGTCCGAGCCCACGACGTCGCTGTTCGCGTCGTCGGCCCCGGCGGGCGAGGCCACCGCGCCCCTGTTCACACCGCCATCTGAGCCGACGGTCTCGCTGTTCGGCCCGGCACCGGCCGGAGCGACTGCGACAGTGGCCGGCCCGGTACCGGACGAGCCGACCGTCTCGCTGCCGGACGTCGTGCCGGCGGAGCAGCCGACCGTGTCCCTCTTCGAGCCGGCGACCGGCGACGAACCGGTCACCACATCGCTGCTCCTGCCCGGTGACGCGACCGTGGCGCTGTCCACGCCGGTGCCGGCCACAGCAGAGCCGGCGGCACCCGCCACGACAGACGTCCCGCCGTCCGGCGACGGATCGGCCGCCGAGTTCGTACCGGCGAACGACGTCGAGGAGGAACTGCTGGCCGCCGGGGGCAGCGGCAGCACCGACGGCTTCCTCACCACCCTGCTGCTGGCCCGGGTGCTGCTGCCGGTCGCGCCCGGCTCGGCCGCCGGCAGCCGGCCGGGTGACCCCGGCTTCGTCTGGCACGCCGATCAGGTAGACGGCGAGAGGTGCGTCTCGGTATACACCTCGCCGGAACGCCTGGCCGAGCACACCGAGGGCCGGGTCGAGACGGTACGGGTCAAGTTCGTCCAGCTCATCCGCAGGTGGCCGGACGTGGCGTGGTCGTTCCGGGTCAACCCGGGCAGCCCGGTCGGCGCGACGTACCCGGGGGAGCAGGTTCTCGCGCTCGCCAACTGGGCGGCCGAGGTGGGCCTCGGCGACGACCCGGAGCCGGCCGCCGCGCCGCAGCCGGCGGAGCGAGAGCGCCCGGAGGCGCCCACGATCGACGCGAACCGGCCGGTCACCATGCAGAAGGCGATCGCGGCGAGCCAGCTCGCGTACTACCTGGAGCGTGGCTACGACCGGGTCTCCGGATTCGTGCACCGGGCCGGGGAACTGGCGCACCTGCGTACCCCGGCGGAGCTGTACGGCGCGCTCGGCCTCGGCCACCCCGGTTCGCCGTTCTCCCCGGACGACGAGGAGATCTACCTGCTGCGCTGGCCCGCCTACCGGCCGAGCCTCTACCGGATCCCGTACGGCGGCCCGAACGAGGCGGCGATGCGGGCGATGGAGGGCTGGGTGATCGAGCGGCCCCCGTTCCGCGGCAACGGCTTCGCGCCGGGGGAGAGCAGCGACGTGATCGCCGAGTTCAAGGTGGACAGTGCCCGGCTCCCGCACGGCGCCGAGCTGTGGCGGGTCGGCGCGGACGGCGACAGCAAGCTGGTCGCGGTCCTGGACACCGACGAGCTGCTGTGGCGGAAGGCGGGCGAGGCGTGACCCGCGACGGCTACGTGGCCCGCTGGCGGGGACGGGAGTACCACGCCAGCCCGGACGGGGACGACATCCGCCTCTACCAGCCCGGCCCCGGCGAGGGCTTCACCGAGGTACGCCCCGGCCGGTACGTCCGGGTGGTGCCGGCCGCCGAGGTCGACGATCTGGCGTACGTGCGGACCACCTGCACCTGGCAGGGACAGCCGTTCATCGTGCTGGCCGAGCACGAGGGCTGGCTGCGGCTGGAGTACACCGGTGGGCGCTGGCCGGTGGCCGAGGCGATGGGGCTGGAGGCGTTCGACTTCGGCGTCTACCAGGGCTGGGCGCCCGCGGCCGAGGTGGCCGACCTGGGCGAGCAGCGGGTCTGAGTCAGGACTTCGCCCAGCGCAGGATCTCGCCGAGCACCACGTCCCGGGCCTCCACGTGCGGGAAGTGGCCCACGTCGTCGAGCAGCCGCCACTCGTACGGGGCGGTGACGTAGCGGCCGGAGCCCTGGGCGGTACGGGGGAGCGAGGCCCGGTCGAGCGCGCCGTGCAGTTGCAGGGTCGGCGTGACCAGCGGCTTCTGCATCAGCTTCACGAAGCGGTAGCCGTGCAGCCGCAGCACCGAGCGGAACGCCCAGCGGTAGCCCTCCATCGCGCAGAACGCGGCCTGCGGGATCTGCATCGCCACCCGGCAGCAGTGCGCGTAGTCGGCGAAGCCGGGGCTGGACACCCAGCGCGGGCCGCCCCACCGGCGCAGGATCTCCTCCACCTCGGCGGCGTCGTCCCGGGCCAGGACGTGCTCGTAGCGGGGGAGCTGGAACTTCAGCGTCGCGGTGGCCGAGGTGAACTGGCCGCGCGGGTCGGCGAAGATGGCCGCCCGCAGTCGCAGCGGGTGCGGCGCGCCGAGCACCACGAGCCGCCGGACCAGGGTCGGGTGGAAGGAGGCGGCGGTCCAGCCGATGAGCCCGCCCGCGCCGGTGCCGACGACGGTGGCCGACCGCTCACCGAGCGCCCGGATCAGGCCGGCGACGTCGGCGGCGAGCGTGTAGCCGTCGTACCCCCGGGGTGGCTTGTCGCTCGCGCCGTAACCGCGCAGGTCGACCGCGACCGCGCGGAAGCCCGCGTCGGCGACCGCCGGCAGCATCTCGTGCCAGGCGTACCAGTATTCGGGGAAGCCGTGCAGGAAGAGCACCATCGGGCCGGTGCCCGCCTCGACGACGTGGAACCGGCTGCCGTTGGCGCCGACGAACCGGTGCGTCCACGGCCCTTCGGGCAGGACGCAGGACTCGTCGACGGGTCCGCCGCGCTGGTCGGTCATGGGGCACAGCCTAGGGCCGCGCGTCACCCACCGGCCCCGCAGGTGACGAGGATCAGGGATTTCTCCGGGCGGTCACCCGGAACGCGCATCCCGGCTCCGCGTTCGCGTGAGTGCGCCGCTACCGCGTGTCACTCCTCGATGATCCGCATCGGGATGCCGGGTCCGCAGTCGACGGAGCGGTCCCGCGCGGTGAGCCGCAGCGTGACCAGGTCGCCCTTGCGCAGCTCACCGGCGTTCGGGCCGTACACCGCGTACTCCGTGCCGTTCTCGTCCATCAGCCCGTAGCACGGCCCGGACCCGCCCCGGGTGATCCAGCCGGCGACGACGCCGGCCGGCCGGTTGTCGGTGGGCCTCTTCGGCGGCCCGGCAGGCCGCCGGAGCGTCGGCAGGTCGGTGGCGGACAGCGGCGTGGGGCGATCGGCGGGCGCGGCCGCGCCGCTCGCGGCCGGCTGCTGGTGGTCGTCGGGCACGGATCCTCCGTCTCGGCCGCAGCCCGCGCCGGCGGGCAGCGCCATCGCGAGGTCGGCCGGCAGCGTGGTGCGGGGCGTCACCCGGATGGGACGCGGCCGGGGTACGCCGGGTTCCCCGGAAAGGGCGATGCCCGGGCGGTTCACCGCCCGGGCATCGCGTGGTGCGTCGATCCGTGGATCAGGAGAAGCGGACCTTCAGCGAGGTGCCGTTCTGCTCCAGAACCTTGATCTTGGTGCCGGTGGCCGGGAGCTTGACGCCGTGGTTCGGCAGCTCCGGGTACCAGTACTGCTTGGTGTCGTCGAACAGCGGCTGCGCCGCCTGGCCGCGGATGTACTGCGGCTGGCTGTTGATGTGCAGCGTGAACGAGTCGGCCTTCTTCAGGCTGAACGGCGCGTCGTAGACCTGGACGCGGGCCCGCCAGGGGTTGCCGGTCAGGTTGTAGATCGGCCGCGGGTGCGCGTCGATGATCATGTTCCGACCCTCACCCGGGTGCGCGAACGTGTCGTTGTCCGCGAACCGGAGGTTCCAGTAGGAGATCAGCAGACCCTCCTGGTACGCGTAGTGGTCCACGTAGTCCGGGCGGGTGTTCGCGTAGCCGAAGAAGTACGGGCCGGTCTTGAGGTACTTGTCGTACGACACGTACGACCGGTGGCCTGCGATGTAGTAGTTGTCGAACTTACGGGTGTAGGTCTCCTCGACGATGCTGAAGCCGCTGAGGGTCCAGCCGTTCGCGCCGGCCTCGGCGCCGTCGGTGAGCACCGTCTGGCCGTCGGCGGTCACGGTGATCGCGTCACCGTAGAAGCCGCCCTCGGAGACACCGCCGTCCGTCTGGTAGCGGAGCCGGAACTGCACGACGTTGCCGGCGACCGCGTCCATCGGGATGTTGACGTCGACCCACTGGTCGTTGCTGGAGCCGTCCAGGGCGTAGCGCCCGGGGGAGATCTCCTTCAGCGGGGTGCCGTTGGCCGTACCGGGCAGCGAGGTCCAGGTCTGGCCACCGTCGGTGGACGCCTCGAAGAACAGGTAGTCGTAGTCCGCCTCGATGCTGTAGCGACCCTTCATCGACAGCGCGGCGCTGGTCTTCCCGGTGAGGTCGACAGTGCGCGTCATCGTGTTGTTCAGGTCGTCCTCGTTGCCCGAGAAGAACTGCTTCGTACCCTCGAACGGCTTGCCGTTCTGGAACGTGTACTCCCGCTGCGGCAGCACCACCACGGCGGCCTGGGCCTTGCTGGAGTTGTACTCCTGCGGGCCCAGCTCCAGGGTGCGCTTCTGGCCGGCCACGATGACCTCGTAGTCGAGCCAGCCGAGCTGGAGCTTGTTCCAGGCGCCGAGGTCGCCACCGCGCTCGCCGATGCCGCCGTCGTTCTTGGCGCCGAGCCGGCTCTGGGCCATCAGGGTCCAGTGCTCGTTGTTGTTGTCCCCACCGCTGACCACGTTGTAGTCGTCCGGCAGACCGAGGTCGTGGCCGTACTCGTGGTAGAAGACGCTCCGGCCACCGTTCTCCGGCTGGATCGTGTAGTCACCGATCCAGACGCCGGTGTTGCCGATCTGGGTACCGCCGGCCGGGAAGTTCTCCGGGCCGGTGTTGCCCTGGTCGCTGGCGAAGGCGTACCACCGGTGGCTCCAGATGGCGTCCTCACCCTGGTACGGGTCACCGTCGGCCTGGTCGCCGCCGGCGTGGACGATCTGGAAGTGGTCGATGTAGCCGTCCGGCTCGTTGAAGTTGCCGTCGGCGTCGAAGTCGTACCGGTCCCACTCGTCCATCGCCTTGACGTCCGCGGCGATCTCCGCGTCGGAGCGGCCCTGCGCCTTCTGGTCGGCGACCCACTGGTTGGCGGCGTCGCGGACCAGCGCCCAGGTGTTGGTGCAGACGTTCGAGGCGCACGGGTAGCCGTCGGAACGGCCGTAGCGGGCCTCGTTGTACTGCACCTTGACCCAGTTGGTGACCTCGCCGTCGACGCTGTACCGACCCGAGGACTGGGCCTCGTAGTACTGCTTCACCGACTCGTCACCGGGTGCGGTGCCGAAGTACAGCTTCCGGAAGTAGTCGGCGCTGTAGTCGGCCTGCCACACGGTGGAGTTGTCCACCGCCCGGTTGGGCTGGGGGATCTGGTTGCGGAGCGGACCGTCGAACCGGGACGGGCCCGGGGTGTCCGGGTCGGTGTCCTGGTCCGGGTAGTTCGGGTGCCGCTCGTCGCCGAACTCCGCGAGGATGACGAAGATCTTGTCGGTCCGCTCGCGGGAGAGTTCGACGTACTGGTCCTTGGTCGGACCCTTGCCGGCCTTGGTGCTCTTGGCGGACCTGCCCGCCGCGGCACCTTCGGCAGCCTGCTCGCCGACCTTGACGACCGTGCTGCCGTTGATCTTCTGGGCCTTCGCCCTGCCGGACAGGACCTCGCTGAGGCCCTCCTGGCGCAGCGCGCGCCGCTTCTCCTCGAGCGGGTTGGGCAGGTCGTGCTCAGCCTGCGCAGGCTCGGCCACCGACGGGGCGGCGGCCGCCAACTTCGGCGTCGGCGCGGCGCTGGCGGACGTGCCTGCCACCAGCCCCGTCGCGGTCAGCGAAAGCCCGAGCAGACCCACTGCGACTTTGCGCACGTGGTACCTCCGGTGTGAGGGAACCGGCCCAACTGGGGGTACGGGCCGGTGGAACGTCCCACTAGTGGGACCAATGGTGAACATAGACACTGCTGCGACTGGTGGGAAGATGTGTGCGTCGATTTGTAGCAACTTTTTGTTGGGGATGCTTTTCACCGTCACACGTCGGTCCGTCACCGAGCCGTTGACCAGTGGCGATGCATAGATCATGCAGTGCAGTGGCAGTCATGGATTAAGCGGCTACGCGGAAGGGCCGGGAACGCTCGCGCTCCCGACCCTTCCCCCATCGAGCCTCTTCAGCTCATTTTCCGGTCATTCCGGTTCCGGTTTGAACGTGCGGATCAGCTCCGCGGCGGAACCACGTACACCGTGGCGTACGAGTTGTCCTTGGCGGCCCGCTTGATGATGATCGAGACGCCGTACTGGACGCCCGCGTCACCCGGGTTGCCGGTGCCGAGCACGATCGCCCCGCCACCCAGCGTCGAACCGTAGTAGTCAGTCGCCGGCGTGCCGTCCGGGTTCACCACCCGGGTCGTGTACTGCTGGTTGCCCCGCGACGGGATGACCACCGAGGCGTCGTTGTCCCGCGCGTACGCGGCGCCGTCGCGGATCTCGATGCCCGGGTACCAGCCCTTGGCGTCGGTGAACCCACGCACCGGAGCCTGCGGGCCGAACTTCGTGCAGTACTCGCTGTACGGCTCGTCCGCCGCCTCCAGGCACTCCTTGAACGGGTACGTCGGCTTCAGGCCGAACGCGGCGTTGGAGGACTGCGGCCGGCTGGGCAGGTTCTTCAGCACCGACGGGTCCTTCTCGGCCGCGACGCCCTTGCGGCGCAGCGGGTCGTTGTGCGAGTCGACGATCAGCAGACCGCCCTTGGCGCCGTAGCTGGGCAGCGCGGTCATCTGCCCGGTGACGTGGTTGACGTCGCCGAGCTGGGTGTCCCGGTACCAGACCAGCATTCCCGGCGCGTTGTACGCGATCCGGTCGACCTTCCACGCCTCGTGCGAGTACACGGTGTCGTAGGCGTACTTCAGCCCCTTGTCGAAGCCGTCGAAGTTACGCCACTCGGCCAGGTAGTAGTGCGACTTCACCTGGGTGCCCGAGTCGATGTACCAACCCGCGCCGCTGGTGTCGGTGAAGGTGCCGCCGGTCTGGGTCCAGCCCGCCGCGCCGCTCTCCACGTCGTCGCTCCAGGTGGTGGCGCCGCCGCCGGTCACCGAGAAGTCGTCGGCGAACCAGCCGCGCTCCACGAACGCCTCGTCGGTGGCGTAGCGCAGCCGCACCTGCACGGTCTGCCCGGCGTACGACGACAGGTCGACGTAGTCGTGCCGCCAGCCGTTCGTGCTGCCGGTCAGGCCGTACTTCTTGTTGCCGAAGTCGACCATGCGGCCGTTCGGGTCGGCGTAGCCGTCGTTGGTGGAGACCAGCGCGCCGCCCTCGGCGTACACCTTCTGCTCGCTCCAGGTGGCGCCGCCGTCGGTGGAGACCTCGACGAAGCCGTAGTCCCAGTCCGCCTCGATGACGTAGTTGTTCCACATCCAGAACTTCGCGTCGGCGGCGTTCGGGACGGACACCGTGCGGCTGAGCTTGACGTCGGCCCAGTTCTGGTCGGCGCCGGAGTACCACATGTTGCCGCCGCTGTGCGGCGTGGCCAGCGAGATCACCTTGTCCGGCATGTCGATCTTGATGCCGTCCTCGGTGCCGACCGGCGTACGCGAGGTCTGCCCGAGCTTGACCAGCTTGGACCGGTCACCCGGCCCGAACGTCTTCGGCTCGGCCCAGCCCAGCACCCACTTGTCCCAGAGGCCCATGTGGGTGGGCAGCGCCTGGAAGATCTCGCCGGAGTGCGAGCCGGACGCCATCAGATCCCAGAAGTCCACGTCGGAGTCGGCGTTGCCGGAGGTGTCGTAGAGGTCCGGCAGGCCCAGGTCGTGCCCGAACTCGTGGGCGAAGACGCCGACGCCGGCGTCCTCCGGCTGCACGATGTAGTTCGACACCTTCAGGTCGGTGCCCGGGATCGTGTAGCCACCGGCCACGGTCGAGGAGTGCGCCCAGACCGCGTAGATGCCGACGTCGCCGCCACCGCGGGACTTGCCCTGGTTGGCGTGCACCAGCACCAGGTGGTCGATCACGCCGTCCGGCTCGTGGTAGTTGCCGTCGCCGTCGCGGTCGCTCTGGTCCTCGATGTCGTAGTCGGCCCAGGGGAAGTCCGGGTCGGCCGCGGCCAGCGCGTCGATCGCGTCGGTGGCGAGGCGGCCGGCGCCCTGCGGGTTGTCCGGGTGGCCGTTCATCGACTGCTCACGCCCGGCGACCCAGTTGCCGTTCTCGTCCTGGAAGCAGCGCGAGGCGGCGTACCAGCCCTCCGAGTGCGGCACCGTGATCCACGGGGTGGCCTGCCCGTCCACGGTGTACGCGCCCTTGGACATCTCCAGGTACATGTTGTGCATGGTCCGCCCGGCGAGGCTGATGCCCGGCTTGCCGTCCGGCCCCTTCAGGTCCTTGCGGACCCGCTCGGTGATGCCCTTCTTGCTGTACAGCATCTTGTCGTAGTGGGCCGGGGAGAAGTCCGGCACCCACATCGAGTTGTTGTCCTTGTGCGGCAGCGTGGCCGGGTTCGGGATCGTGTTGTGCCGCGGCCCGTTCTGCACGGTGCCGGGAACGCAGGTGCGGTCCTCGAACACCGTCTTCGGGACCATCACATCGGTGAAGTCGTCGTTGGCCTTGTCGTTGAACTCGACGAGCAGCGTCAGCAGCTTGGCGGTCTGCGTACTCTTGGCCTTCTTGATCTTCCGAGGGCTCTGGCCGCTCCGGATGGACTTGGCCTCCAGCTTGGCCAGCTCGCGGGCCGCGATCGGGTTGCCCCCGGCGTACTTGCGGTCGTAGGCGCGGGCCTCGTCCGCCGGCGAGGAGAAGATGCCGTCGCGGCCCTTGACCTCCTTGCCGCCGGTGTCCGGCTGGACCTCGGGCTCGGCGTAGTTGATGTAGTGCTCGTCCGCCCCGATCGTGACCGGTGCGGACCGGGCCGGCTGAGCCGCCGCGCTGCCCGTCACGGTCAGCGACGTGGCCGCGAGCGCGATGGCGGGCAGTGCGACGAGTAAGCGTCGCCGTGCCCTGTGCTGCGACATGGGGAGCATGCCACTCCGTTCGTAGGGAATGGTGAGGGACCGGCCGTCTCAGTGACGCTCGTCGAAATTCGCCGGTCGGCTGAACGTAACCGACGAACAGCGACATCGACAGAGTTGATCAGGCCCTCTGGCCGATCAGGTCAGTCCCGGATCCCCCGATCGACCGGCACGGATCCCGGACGCGACGAAGGGGCGGACCGCCCGGCGGCCCGCCCCTTCGTCGTACGTCGTCGTCAGTCCTCGTCGGACTTCCCGCCGCTCATCCCCGACGAGATCAACTCCATCACCGAGGAGTCCTGGAGCGTGGTCACGTCGCCGAGCGACCGGTTCTCCGCCACGTCCCGCAGCAGCCGGCGCATGATCTTCCCGGAGCGGGTCTTCGGCAGCTCCGGCACCAGCATGATCTGCCGCGGCTTGGCGATCGGGCCGAGCGTCTTCGCCACGTGGTTACGCAGCTCGGTGATGAGCTGCTCGCCCGCGTCACCCGAGATCTCCGCGCTGCCGCGCGGGATGGCGAACGCGACGATCGCCTGGCCGGTGGTCGGGTCGGTCGCGCCGACCACCGCCGCCTCCGCCACCGACGGGTGGCTCACCAGCGCCGACTCCACCTCCGTGGTGGAGATGTTGTGGCCGGACACCAGCATCACGTCGTCCACCCGGCCGAGCAGCCAGATGTGCCCGTCGTCGTCCTTCTTCGCGCCGTCACCGGCGAAGTAGACCCACTCGTCGCCGGTGTTCGCGCCAGCGCCGAACCGGGACCAGTACGTCTCCAGGAACCGGTTGTCGTCGCCCCAGATGGTCCGCAGCATCGACGGCCACGGCTCCTTCAGCACGAGGTATCCGCCGCCGCCGTTCGGCACCGACTGGCCCTGGTCGTCGACCACGTCGGCGACGATGCCGGGCAGCGGGCTCATCGCCGAGCCGGGCTTCGCCTCGGTCACGCCGGGCAGCGGCGAGATCATGATGGCGCCGGTCTCGGTCTGCCACCAGGTGTCCACCACCGGCAGCTCGCCGCGGCCGACGTGCTGCCGGTACCAGATCCACGCCTCCGGGTTGATCGGCTCACCGACGCTGCCGAGCAGGCGCAGCGACGACAGGTCGTACCCGGCCGGGATGTCCTCGCCCCACTTCATCATGGTGCGGATCAGCGTCGGCGCGGTGTACAGGATGGTCACCTTGTACTTGTCGACGACCTCCCAGAACCGGCCCTTGTGCGGGGTGTCCGGCGTGCCCTCGTACATGACCTGGGTGGCGCCGTTGGAGAGCGGGCCGTACACGATGTAGGAGTGCCCGGTCACCCAGCCGATGTCGGCGGTGCACCAGTAGACGTCCGTCTCCGGCTTCAGGTCGAACACCGCGTGCGTGGTGTACGACGCCTGGGTCAGGTAGCCGCCGGTGGTGTGCAGGATGCCCTTCGGCCGGGCGGTCGTGCCGCTGGTGTAGAGGATGAACAGCGGGTGCTCGGCGTCGAACGCCTGCGCCTCGTGCTCCGGCGACGCGGTCTCCACCGTCTCGTGCCACCAGTGGTCCTTGCCCGACCAGGCGACCTCCTCACCGGTACGCCGGACCACCAGCACGTGCTCCACCGACGGGCAGTTCGCCACCGCCTCGTCCACCGTCGGCTTGAGCGCCGACGGCTTGCCCCGGCGGAAGCCGCCGTCCGCGGTGATCACCACCTTGGCGCTGGCGTCCTGGATCCGGTTGGTCAGCGCGTCGGCGGAGAAGCCGCCGAACACCACGCTGTGCGTGGCGCCGATCCGGGCGCAGGCGAGCATCGCCACCGCCGCCTCCGGGATCATCGGCAGGTAGATCGCCACCCGGTCGCCGGCGGTCACGCCCAGCTCGGTCAGCGCGTTCGCCGCCTGGCAGGTGAGCTTGTGCAGGTCGGCGTAGGTGACGGTACGGGTGTCGCCCGGCTCGCCCTCCCAGTGGATCGCCACCTTGTCGCCACGGCCCGCCTCGACGTGCCGGTCCAGGCAGTTGTACGCCACGTTGAGCTTGCCCCCGGTGAACCACTTCGCGAACGGGGCGTTCGACCAGTCGAGCACCTGCTCCCACGGCTGGGCCCAGGCCAGCCGGCCGGCCTGGCGCTCCCAGAAGGCCAGCCGGTCCCTGGCCGCCTCCTCGTACGCCTCGGCGGTCACGTTGGCGTTCGCGGCGAGTTCAGCCGGCGGCGGGAACTGGCGCGTCTCGTTCAGCAAGTTGGCCAATGCCTCGCTCATGCGGTGACTCCTTCATCGCGTGACCTGCGTCTCCTACTCCGGGGAAGGTTAGTCCCGCCGTACCCCGGCCGCGACCGCCCGGCCCCTCACCGCGCGCCGAGCGGCCCTGTCCCCGCGCCGAGGTGTAAGGAAGGGCCCCCTGTTAACGCCTCCGGTAGAGGAAGGGCCCCTTCTTAACAACCCCGGACGTGGGACAGGTCCGCCTGTCGCTAGCGTGACGGGGTGACCACCGATCCGCTCGCCCCGCTGCTCGCGCTCGCCGACGTCGCCCCCGCCGTCGATCAGGCCCGCGAGCGGGTCGACCAGGCCCACCGGCACCGCGCGCTGCGCCGCCAGGGCGGCCAGGTCGCCGCCGAGGTAAGCCTCCGCTCGGCAGTGGCCAGCGCCGCGCTGGAGGGCCGCGTCCACGACCGCGAGGAGGTACGCGCCGGCACCGTCACCGACCCGGTGCTCCAGGGCGCGCTACGGGTGGCCGGGGCGCTGCCGGGGCTCAGCGACCTCTGGCCCAAGGCCCCCCGGCAGGTGATGGCCCGGCTGCACGTGCTCGCCGCCCGCGACGTGGTGACCGAGGAGGAACTGGGCCGGCCGGTCGCCGATCCGGTGGTGGCCGCCCGCCTCGACGGCCTGGCCGCCCTGATCGCCGGTGGCACCAAGGTGCCTCCGCTGGTGCTGGCCGCCGTCGTACACGGCGAGCTGCTGAACCTGCGCCCGTTCCCGGGCCCGTCCGGGGTGGTGGCCCGCGCCGCCGCCCGGCTGGTGCTGATCTCCACCGGGTTCGACCCCCGCGGGCTGGTCGCGGTGGACGTCGGTCACCGCGAGCGCGAACCGGAGTACGTGGGCGCAGCCGGCGCGTTCGCCACCGGCACGCCCGACGGCCTGCGCTCCTGGCTGCGGCACTACATGAGCGCGGTGGAGGTCGGCGCCGACCAGATCACGCTGATCGGCGACGAGATCCTCGCCGCGTCCTGACGGGTGCCGGGCGTCAGGCGGTGGGTGCGACGGTGCGGGTGCGGCGGTGCCGGCCGTACCAGGCGATGCCGATGGCCACGCCGACGCCCACGCCGAGCGCCGCCGCCGCGACCGGCACCGCCGGCCGCTCGCGCAGCCGGCGGCCCAGCGGGATCGGGTGCCGGAACTCCAGCACCGGCCAGGCGTTCTCCACCGCCAGCTTCCGCAGCGCCCGGTCCGGGTTGACCACCGTCGGATGCCCCACGCACTCCAGCAGCGGCCGATCGGAGTACGAGTCGGAGTAGGCGTACGAGTCGGCCAGGTCGTAGTCCCGCTCGAGAGCCAGTTCGCTGACCGCCTCGACCTTGCTCGGACCGGCCGCGTAGAACTCGACCTCGCCGCTGTAACGGCCGTCCACCACACCCATCCGGGTGGCGATCACGTCGGTGATCCCGAGCAGCTCACCGATCGGCCGGACCATCTCGTCGCCGGACGCGGAGACCAGTACGACGTCCCGCCCGGCGGCCCGGTGCTCCTCGATCAGAGCGGCCGCCTCGGCGTACACATAGGGGTTGATCAGCTCGTGCAGCGTCTCCGCGACGATCTGGCGGACCTGTTCCACCGGCCAGCCCTTGCAGAGCGTGGCCAGGTAGTCCCGGGTGCGGGCCATGGTCTGCTCGTCGGTGCCGCCCAGCCGGAACATCAACTGCGCGTACGCCGACTTGACCACGTCACGCCGAGTGATCAGCCCGTCCCGGTAGAACGGCCGACCGAACGCCAGGGCGCTCGACTTGGCGATGACGGTCTTGTCGAGATCGAAGAAAGCGGCGCTGCGGCCCACGGCGCGAAAGTCTAGCCCGACGGGAGGCGCCGAGGCGTCCGCCGGGGTCGCGAAAGCCGATGAGCACCCGGCGGAGTGACGGCGGTCACAGGCAGCTATCGATGAATTTAGCTTTGCGTGGAGTGAACAACACTCGACGTATAAGGGTCGACTGCGGCATGCTTGTCCTCGCGACGGGAGTTCGCATACCCGGCGCCGATGGGCCTCGGCGGTTGCACCCCCCGTAACCGCTGAGTCGGTTCGGCTCGACCCCCCCGGAGCCGAACCACAAGACGACCCCCGTCTCCCCCCGACGGGGGTCGTCCCTTTGTGGCTTCCCCTTCCGGTGCAGGTGAAGGTGCGTTCTGCGGGTCGGCCGGGCGCGGCGTCGGGCGGAAAGTCAGCGAATCGTCAGCGAACGTCAGCCGGACCCGGTCGGCGCTCGTCGGGGGTCACCGGCTGGTACTGGACGGCTTCGCGTTCGAACTCCAGATGTGCCCGCGCCCGCACCAGGGCGAGCGCGTCCCCGTCCGGCTTGTCGGGGCGGACGGCGGGTTCGTCGGCGAGGTGCCAGCCCTCGCGGATCTGCTGGATGCGCAGCCGCCGGCCCTTCTCCGCGCACGGCTTGCACTTGACGGCGTGTGCTGGCTGGCGCACGTCATGACGAGCTGCGGCAGCAGTGGCGGGACTACCGGGCTGAGATGACCGGCGCCGGCCGGGAGCCTTCGAAGCTGGAGAGTGTGGGGCCGAGCGCGATCGAGCACCAGCCCGACGACCGGGCCACGGTGATCGAGCAGGTACGCGCGGTCTGGTGGGACGAGGCCAGATCCTTGCCGGCACCGCGCACCCTTGGCGGTGGGAGCTGGCAAGGACCGTGGCGGGTGGCGGGTCTGGTCCGTCGACCTGCCGGCATGGTGCGGGGTGCACGGCCGCGCGGACCTTTGTCCGTGATGAACGGAAGGCCGTTGACCGAGTGCCGGGTGGGCGGCATGTGATCCGACAACTGATGCGCGACACACCTTCGGTCCCACTGGGCGACGCACTCCTTTAGATGGTCCGGCAGCACCGCCCGTCAGGCCCGGCCCGCCGGGATCTGGTCGGTCCAGGCTCTCAGAGATCTCCATCCGGCCATCCTCTGGCCCTGTTCCATGATCGCGTACAACCGTTTCCGGCCCGACGCCGTCTGGAACGGTGAACCCAGGGGAGGTGGCCGGATGCCAGACGCATCGGACCAGGAATACGTCGAGTACGTCACCGCACGCCTGCCGGCGCTGCGGCGGCTCGCGTACGGACTCTGCGGCGACCGCGACCTGGCCGACGACCTGGTGCAGGAGACCGCCACCCGGCTCTACCTGCGTTGGTCGCGCGTCGGCGAGGTCGAGAAGCTCGACGCGTACGTCCGCACCATGCTGGTCCGGCACTTCCTGGACATTCGGCGGCGTGGCTGGTGGCGGGTGCACCTGTTCGGCGGGCCGCCCGACGTGCGGTCGACCGAGGACGGCGGCGTCGAGGAGCAGACCGTGCTGCGCGGCGCCCTGGCCAGGGTGCCGCCCCGCCAGCGGGCGGTGCTGGTGCTGCGTTTCCTGCACGACCTGCCGGTGGAGGAGGTGGCCCGGACGCTGGGCTGCTCGCCCGGCACGGTGAAGAGCCAGACCTCGCACGGCCTGGCGGCGATGCGACGGCTGCTCGGGAACCGCGAGATGGCCGGCTGGACCGGAAAGGAGCGGCGAGCATGAAGATCGACGACGAACGGATCGCCGACCGGCTGCGGTGGCTGGACGACGAGCCGGCCGGACCGCCCCGGATCGACCTGCCGGGGGCGATCCGGGAGGCCCGCCGGCGGCGACGCAACCGCCGGGTGGCGGCCGCCGGCGCGGCGGCGCTGGGTGTCCTGGCGATGGCCGCGCTACCGGCCGCGCTGGGTGGGGACGGGCGAGCGGCCCCCGCGCCGGCCGCGAGCCCCCGCCCGTCGATGTCGTCCCCCGAACCGCAGCCGACCGGCCCGTGGCAGGGAGTGTGCGGGGCCGAGCTGCTGCCCGTGCCGGGCGATCCACAGGCCGCGGTCACCGGCGGTGACCCGGACGGCCGGTGGCTGCTGGGCCGTCGGGCCCCGCAGGGGCAGGGCCGGACGGATTTCGGCCTCCTGATCTGGGAGGGGGACCGAGTCCGGGAGGTCGAGCTGCCGGGCTCGATGCAGAGGTTGACGGATGTGAATCGGGCAGGCATGGCGGTGGGCTCGTCGTCGGGGACCGGCACGGAGTCGCGGGCGTGGGCGGTGCGTAACGGCGAGGTCATCGGCCTGCCTGGGGAGACGTCCGGGGGCGCCACGGCGGTCAACGACGCCGGCCGGATCGTCGGCTACCGCAATCTGGTTCCCGGGAAACCCTGGATCCAACGGCCGGTGGTCTGGGACTCGTACCGGAGCCAGCCGGTCGACCTGCCACTGCCCGGCCCGGGGTGGGAGGGCACGGCCGTCGACATCGACGAGGACGGCACCATCCTGGCCGCGATGTCCGACGGGCACCCGGACAAGCCCGCCCGCGCGGTGGTGTGGCGTCCGGGCGCCGCCCGGCCGGAGGTGCTGCCGTTGCCGCGGGTGCCCGGCGGGACGGCCGACCGGTTCCTGCCCATGTCGTTGGCCGGTGGCTGGGTGACCGGCACCGCCGAACGCGACCCCAAGGTGGTTCCCCGGGACGGCATTCCCAGTCACCCGGTGCGGATCGACCTGCGGACCGGGCAGGCGGAGGTCCTGAAGGGCGTCCTCTGGGCCGGGACCGGCAACGGTCGGGGCTGGCTGGCCGGGTGGGTCTCCGACGGCGTCCCCGGCGTGATCACCGACACGAGGTCGATAAAGCTACCCGTGCCGGACGGCTGGCGCGGCGAGCGGCAGGGCAGCGTGACGAGTTTCAGCGACGACGGCCGGGTGCTCGGCGGAAAGCTCGAGTCTGACGACCAGGTCCGGCCGGTGCGCTGGACCTGCCGGTGATCGGTCCGGGGGCGGGGCGGTCCGGCACCGCCCCCGGCGCCCTTCAGCGCAGCCGCCGGATGTCGCCGTACGCCCGGTAGAAGCCGTCCCAGCCGGACTGACCTCCGTGGCCAGGTAGCGGCTGCTGTGGAGACGCCCTGATCATGACTGACTGTGCGAGCACCCGTCCGCAGCGGCTTGATCGAACGTCCGGATAGCCGCGATCAGTGAGCCATCTTCATCTTGGGTAGCGGTCGGCTTCGAGGTGGTGCAGGACGAGGATGGCCTGCACGATGGCGGTCGCTCGGTGTGGGCAGCAGCGCAGCTTGGTCAGGATTTTCCAGGTCTTGAGGGTGGCGATCGCGCGTTCGCCGCGGGCGCGGATCTTCGCGTGGGCCCGGTTGACGGCCTTTTGCCGGCGTGACAGCTTCGGCCGGAAGCGGCGCCGCTTGAACGGGGTGCGCACGCTGCCGCTGGCGCCTTGGTAGCCCTTGTCCGTGAAGGTCATCACGTCGGCGCTGGTCAGGGCGTCGATGATGGCGTGGGTGCGGGCGGCGGTCAGGTCGTGCGTCGAGCCGGGCAGCGCGGCCGAGGCCCAGACGAGACGCCCGGCCGCGTCGGCGATGACCTGCACGTTCACTGGGGCTCTGATCTTGGTCGATTGCTGTCTTACCGGGAGCCTCGTCCTACATGGACACCGGCCTCCCGCACCGCCCGTGACCTGCACCGTCACGATGAAAATGGCTCATTGTTGGCCAGCGACGATCATCGAGGGCGAAGTTTGCCGAGGTGGCGCAGACGGTGTGCAACCGTCTTCCTGAGTGTGCGGGTGGCAGCCTGTCGCTAGGCTCTCTCTCTCGATTGTCGAGCAGTGGGAAGGGGTGCTGGCATGGGCAACTCGGCTTGGGGTAACGGTTACCACCAGGGCTTCGATGACGGCTTTGCCAAGGGCGCCAAAGGCACCGCGGCCGGCTGGATCGTTGCTGGAGCGACGGCCGTTGTGAGCCTCGCCGCGTTTGGTTACCGCGAGCTGAAGGCGAGGAGCCTCGTCGAGCGCGAGCAGGTTCCCGCCGAAGATTCGAACCCTGCCGCCACGGGGGGCGCGGGCGACGAGCACGATGCCGGCAAGGGCCCCACGAGCCTGTAGGTGGCCGATCCCGCTGATCAACGACGAAGCTCCGAGCGTGCAGCCGTAGTCGGCGCAGTCAGCGGATCGTCAGCGGACGCCGTATCGTGTGGCAGTGCTCGATCATGCTCGACGGCAAGACCGTTACGGCTGACCACGCGGTACGGCACTCGATCACGCTCGCTGCTACGTCAGGTCACTCTCCCCCCGACGGGGGTCGTCCCTTTGCGCCGTCAGCGTTCCGCGTCCAGCCTCAGGGCGCGTAGCCGGGGTCGGCGACGGCCTCGGCGATGCGGGTGAGCCAGTGCAGGTCGTTGGCCCGAGCCTCCGCACTGGCCTCGGGACTGAGGATGCTGCCCAAAAACAGGGCGACGTCGTCGAGATGCCGTTCGCTGCGGTAGTAACTCAGCAGGACGGGGTCCGGCTCCAGCGGCCCGTAGCCCTCGCGAAAGAGTTCAGCCCGGCGCCCGTTGATCGGGTGGTCTCCGAAGTCCTGGCTGTAGACGAACATCAGGTCCCGCTCGCGCGGCGCGAGGATCGGCGCGTCCCAGTCCACGACGTGCAGCGGGCCGTCGCCGTCGGCGATCAGGTTGCCCGGATGGATGTCGGCGTGGCAGATGACGTGCCGCCCCCGCGGCACGCGCGACGCCAGGTCGTCGACCGTCTCCGCCAGCCGGTGCAGCGCGTCGCCGTACCGGTCCCAGAAGGCGCCCAGGACCTCGCTCGTCGCGGCCCGCCCGCCGAGGGTCCGCAACCGCTCGCCCGCACTCGACCGGTACGTTTCGGCCGGCAGGACGGCGGCGACGTCCGCGCCCGGCGTGACCCGGTGCAGCCGGCCCAGGAAATCGCCGTACTCGATCCACTGTCGGTCGGTGAGGCCACGCCCCCACAGGCTGTCGCCGTCGTGGAACGGGTAGAGCAGTAGTCGATAGTCCCCGAACCGACGTGCAACCCCGCCATCGAGGCGAAGGGCCAGCGGCGCGACCACCTGCCGAAGGCCCTGCGCCCGGAGGAAGCCGGGCAGCACGACGGCGGCCGGGGTGAAGTCGCCGCGTCGCACCTTCAGGAAGCAGCGCCCGCCGTCGGACGTCTCGACCCGGTACGCCCACGCGTTCCCGTCGAGCCCGACCGGCATGAACACCAGGTCGGTGACGTCCACGGACCAAGCGGCGGCGACCTCGGCCGCCAGTATCCGCTCGTCGATGTCCGGCTTGTCGATCACCCGACGGAGCGTCGCAGCCGCCGGTCGGGCACGGCAAGGGAGTTACCGGATCAGCGGATTACCGCGCGCAGCGTCTGCCGGGCCGGCTCGAAGCGCACCAGCCCGCGGCCCCGGCGTGGCGAAGACGCTGACGAGGCTCGCCAGCACCACGAACACGAGGCCGACGGCGATGGCGGCGAGCAGCGTCGGTTGACGGATCGCGAGGGGTGCGGTGAATCGGTCATGGCGGCCGATTGCCCACCCGTTGCCTCCGTCTCCGGCACATAGCAGATCAACCGGGTCGCCGAGGTCTGTCCACAAGGCCCTCCGTTGTCCACAGGGCACCGGTCTCGCATCCCCCGGCCGGGCAGGCTCACCCCGGCACGTCCGAGTCCGACCGATGGAGGCCGCCATGCCGCCCCGTACCCCGCTCCCGCCGTACCGTCGCCTGCCCCTGCTCGTCACCTCCGACGGCGACCTCCTCGACGAGCTGTTGCGACTCGCGGCGGCCGGCGGCACCGAGGTCGAGCTGGCGGCCGATCCGGCCGCCGCCCGGGCCCGGTGGGCGCCCGCGCCGCTGGTGCTCATCGGCGCCGACCAGGCGGCGGCCTGCCTGCGGGCACGCCTTCCCCGCCGCGCCCGCACGGTCCTCGTCGGTCGCTCCGGAGAGCTCGATCCGGGTACGGAGCTGGCCGAACTCATCGGCGCGGAGCACGTCGCGACGCTGCCGGCGGCCGAGCCCTGGCTGGTCGACCGGTTCGCCGAGTGCGTGGCCGGTCCGGCCGGCCCAGGTCAGGGCCGGGTGGTGGCGGTCCTCGGCGGCCGGGGCGGTGCCGGAGCCAGCGTGCTGGCCGGTGGGCTCGCCGTCAGCGCGGCCCGGTCCCGGCTCCGGACGCTGCTCGTCGACGCCGACCCGCTCGGCGGCGGCCTCGACCTGGTGCTCGGGTGGGAGCAGCTCGACGGGTTGCGCTGGCCCGAACTGGCCGGGACGGACGGGCGGGTCGACCCGCCGTCGCTGATCCGTGCGCTGCCCAGCCGAGGCGACCTGGTGGTGCTCTCCTGGGACCGGGGCGACCTGCGGCACCTGCCGGCGGAGGCGATGGCCGCCACGGTCGACGCCGGGCGGCGGGGGCGGGATCTGGTCGTGCTCGACCTGCCCCGGCACCTCGACGACGCGGCGGTGGTCGCGCTCCAGGCCGCCGACCGCGCGCTGCTCGTCGTACCGGCCGAGCTGCGGGCGGCAGCCGCGGCGGCCCGGGTCGCCGCTGTCGCCGCGCCGCACTGCGTCGACCTGTCGGTCATCGTGCGCGGTCCGGCACCCGGAAGGCTGCGCGCGGCCGAGGTGTCCCGGGCGCTGGGGCTGCCGCTCGCCGGCACGCTGCGACCCGAGCCGGGGCTGTGCCGCGGACTGGAGCGGGGCGAGGCGCCGGGCGCGAGCGGGAAGGGGCCGCTCGCCGCACTGTGCCAGCGAATCGTGGACGAGATGGTCGGGTCGTCGGCGGCGGGTGCGGCGTGACCGCGCCGGCCGATCCGGGGGAGCTGGCCGCCCGGGTCCGGCACCGGTTCGCCGCCGAGGCCACCCCGGTCACGCCCGCGGCGATCGTCTCCGCGGTACGCGCCGAACCGGCGACGGCGGTGCTCGGCGACACCACGCTGCTGCGGATCGCCGACCGGGTGCACGACGACCTGGTCGGCGCCGGTCCGCTGGCACCGCTGCTCGCCGACCCACAGGTCACCGACGTCCTGGTGAACGGGGTACGGGTCTGGGTCGACCGGGGGCAGGGACTGCGTCAGGTCGCCGTGCCGCTGGGCACGCTCGACGACGTACGCCGGTTGGCGCAGCGCCTCACCGCGGCCGCCGGTCGCCGGCTCGACGACGCCTCCCCGTACGCCGACGCGCGGTTGCCCGACGGCACCCGGCTGCACGCGGTGCTGCCTCCGGTGGCGACCGACGGGCCCTACCTGTCGCTGCGTACCTTCCGGCAGCGGCCCTTCACCCTCGACGAACTCGTCGAGCGGGGCACAGTGCCCCGGCCGATCGCCCCGCTGCTCGCCGCCCTCGTGACGGCCCGCCTCGCGTACCTGGTCAGCGGCGGTACCGGCTCCGGCAAGACCACACTGCTCAACACGCTGCTCGGGCTGGTCCCCGGCACCGAGCGGATCGTTCTGGTGGAGGACGCCGCCGAACTGCGCCCGGTGCACCCGCACGTGATCGGCTTGCAGGCACGGACGGCGAACGTCGAGGGCGCCGGTGCCGTCGGGCTCGGCGACCTGGTCCGGCAGGCGCTGCGGATGCGGCCGGACCGGCTGGTCGTGGGCGAGTGCCGGGGCGCCGAGGTGGTCGACCTGCTCGCCGCGTTGAACACCGGCCACGACGGCGGGGCGGGAACGCTGCACGCGAACGCCCCGGCCGACGTTCCGGCCCGGCTGGAGGCGCTGGGGATGCTCGGCGGCCTGCCCCGGCTCGCGTTGCACGCCCAGGTAGCCGCCGCGTTGCAGGTCGTCCTCCAGCTTCGCCGTACGGGCGAGGGACGCGTACTGGACTCCATCGGCCTGCTGCTGCCCGACGGGCCCGACCGGGTGGTGACGGTGGTTCCGGCCTGGGCGCGCGGCCGAGGTCTTGCCCCGGCGGCCCAGCTGCTCGCCGGCCTGCTGCGGGAGCGGGGAGCGCCGGTGCCGCCGATCCTCCAGGCGGCGTGGCCCACCTCGGCGGAACCGTCGTGACCGGCCACCTCTGGCCGGCGGTCCTGCTCCTGGCCGCCGCGGCGGTCGCCGTCGCCTGGCCGGTACGTGCCGGTCGCGCCCGGCGACTGGCGGTCCTGGGTGGTGCGGGCGCCCCGGTCGAGCGGGTGAAGGGTGCCCGTCCGGAATCCCCGGACCCGCCACGACGTCCGCTCGACTCCGGGCCGAAGGCGTCCGCCCGGCCGCCCGGCCGAGGCCGGGAACGGCGTCGACCGGGTGCCGGGCATCAGGTACGGCGATGGACCGGCCTCGGGCCGGTGACACCCTCTCCGGCGTCGGCTCCCGCGTTGGCACAGCGCATCCGGCAGTTGGCCGGCCTCGGTCCGGCGGCAACGGCTCCGGATCCCGTCTCGCCTCGATCGGCCGATCGCTCGACTGCCGCGCCGATGCTCCCCGCCGGGCGTGTGCTGCCGGTGGCGGCGCTGTGTGGCGCCGTGACGGGGGCGCTGCTCGGCGGCCCGGTGGCTGCTTTGGTGCTTGCCACCTACGGTGTGCTCGCGGCCCGGGCGGTGCTGCGCCGGCGTACCCACCGGGTGGCCACCCTCGCGCACCGCCGCGATCTCGACCGCCTCGCCGCCGTGGCCGCCGACCTGAGGGCCGGGCTGCCCGCCGACAACTGTGTCGACGACGGTCCAGGACGCGTCGCGCGCCTGGCCCGGGCAGCCGGGAGGCTGGCCGACCAGACGGGTGCGCCGCTGGCCGATCTGCTGGAGCGGATCGAAGCCGACGCCCGCGCCGCCGACCGGGGCCTCGCTGCTGCCGCCGCCCAGGCCGCCGGCGCGCGGGCGACCGCCTGGCTGCTCGCCGCGCTGCCGCTCGGCGGGATCGGTCTCGGCTACGGCATCGGGGTGGATCCGGTGGCGGTGCTCCTGCACACGCCGGTGGGTGCCGGCAGCGCGGTGGCGGCTGTCGTGTTGCAGGTCGGCGGGTTGCTCTGGGCCGAACGGCTCGGTGTCACGCCCGGGCGGGCCGCCTGATGTCACGGCAGGTGCTGGCCGCCGTCTGTCTCGGCGGCGCCGCGTCGCTCCTGGTCGTCGCCGGTCCGGCCGCCCGCCCGGCACGGCGGCTGCGCCGTCTCGTCCCGGCGCCGCGACCGGACCGCCCGGCGTGGTTCCCGGACCGGGTACGCCTCGGCGCAACGCTGGCCGGGATCGCGGCGGCGGTGGTCGTCGGCGGGGTGACGGGCGTGTTCCTCGGGCTGCTGGCCGGTGTCGCCGCCGACCGTCTGCTGCGCCGGATCGAGCCGCGCGCAGCCCGGGAACGGCGGCTGCGGGAGACCGCCGACCTGCCGCTGGCCGCGGATCTGCTGGCCGCCGCGCTGCGGGCGGGCGCGCCGGTCGACCGCTCGGTGCTCGCCGTCGCCGAGGCGCTCGGCGGGCCACTCGCGGACCGGCTCGGCCGGGTCGGCCGGACGCTACGGCTCGGGGGCAGCCCCGGTGAAGCGTGGGCGCACCTGGGCGGCGTCACCGGGGCCGAACCCGCGGTCGCGGCGGCGGTCCGCTCGTCGAACAGCGGTGCCGCACTGGCTCGCGCGCTGACCCGGCTCGCCGACGACCTGCGTGCCGAGCGGTCGACCGCGGCCGAGGCGGCGGCCCGCCGCGCGGGCGTGCTCATCGTGCTGCCGCTCGGGCTCTGCTTCCTGCCCGCCTTCATTCTCGCCGGTCTGGTGCCGGTGATCGTCGCCGTCCTCGGCGACGTGCTGTGAACCATCGAGAAGGGACGTACGACATGCGCAAGCTCCTCACCCGCCTGCGGGGTGACGCCGGCATGAACACCGCCGAGTACGCCGTGGGCACGCTCGCCGCGGTCGCCTTCGCCGGGATCCTGCTGAAGGTGCTCACCTCCGGCAACGTGCAGTCCGCGCTGACCGCCGTCATCGACCGGGCCCTGAAGTGATCGCGCGCCGGCGGGCCGGCCGTCGCGGTCGGTGGCTCCACGAACCAGCGGTCCCGCTCGATGTGTCGACCGAGCCCGGCCTGACCCGGGCCGCCGTCGGCACCCGGGCCGGGGCGGGGTGGCGCCGGTGGCGCTCGCGGGTCGCGTGCGAGCGGGGTTCCTTCACCGCCGAGTTGGCGGCCGGCCTGCCGGCGCTCATGCTGCTCCTCGTCGCCGGGCTGACCGCGGTGAACGCGGTGGGCACCCGGGTCGCGTGTGTCGACGCGGCCCGGGAGGCGGCTCTCGCCGCGGCCCGGGGCGAGCCCGGCACCGTCGCCGGAACCCGGTACGCCCCGGACGGCGCCGAGGTAGCCGTGACGGTGACCGGTGATCGGGTCACGGCGACGGTGCGGGCGCCGGTACGGACGTTCGGTGCGCGGCTGCCTCGCCTGGTCGTGTCGGGGGAGGCGGTGGCCGCCGTGGAGCCCGGTGCGCCGGGCCCGGTGCCGTGAGAGCCGGCGTGCCCGTGGAGAGCGGGGAGAGCAGGAAGCCAGCCGGCGGTACGCCTCAGGCCGACCGGGGCGGCGCGACCGTCTGCCTGCTCGCGATCGGGCTGGTGTTCGTACTGGTCGGGGTGTTCGGCGCCGCGCTCGGGGCGGCTCGGTGCGCGCGGCATCAGGCCCGCAACGCGGCGGACTTCGGGGCGCTGGCCGGTGCCGGACAGGTGCTCGACGGCGCCGCCGGCGCCTGCGCTCGCGCCGCCGACCTGGTCTCCGCCAACGGCGGCCGGATGACCGGCTGCCGGGTCGACGGACTGGACCTGATCGTCACGGCGCGGGTACGTGTCGCACCATTGCCGGGTCTGACCCGGGACGCCACCGCGACGTCCCGGGCGGGCCCGGCCCGGTCCTGACGGCGGAAGCCGAGCCAGAACCGGAAGCCGGGCCGGGATCGAAAGCCGGGCCGAGAACCGGAAGCCGAGCTAGGACCAGGAGCCGGGGCGGGATCGGAAGCCGAGCCGGGGCCAAGCCGGGACGAGACCGGCACCCGGCTCGGCCGATGCGCGTCGCCGAGCCAGATCAGCGGGACTGGAGGGCGTCCAGGCCGACCGCCATGGCGATCACCAGCCGACGGTCGATCTGCGGGTGCTGGATCTCCACGGAGTACCGGTCCCGCAGGCCCCACTTCCGGTCGACCGAGAACACCGGCTGGCCGCCGGCCATGAAGTCGAAGTGGTACGGCAGCCAGGAGAGCGAGTCGACGAACCGCCGCAGCAGCGCGACCGGAAGGCTGCGCTCCTGCCCGGTGGCGGGCGGCAGACCGGGCTGCTCGACGTGCCACGTCGAGCGCAGCAGCGACTGGGCGAAGTCCTTGCGGAACAGCCCGATGGGGTTGCCCGCGTGATCGGTCACGTCGTAGGTGGCACCGAGGTCGAGCCGCTGACGGGCCTTGAAGCCAAGAAGGGAGTACTGCTTGGAGTCATCGGTGTAGATGGTCACCTGCTCCTTGAAGGCGAGCCGCTTCTGCTGCGCGAACGCGAGCAGCCCACCCTCGGAGCCGTCGGGCGCCACCGAGTGCACCTCGTACTGGTTGACCATCATCCGCAGTCGCTGACGGATGATGAACCGGTGCTGGGCCTGCAGGTTGTCGGGCGACATGGGATCTCCTTCGAGGGGTCGCCGGAGTCTTGCACAGCAGGCCGGCCACCGCTCACCCGATCGCACCCACACACCGCGACGCCGGCGCACCGGGCGAGGCGCAAGGTCAGCGCGGTCAGCGGCCGCCGTCGACGGTGGCCTTCATCGCCCAGCTGTTCAGCACCTGGTGGATGCCGCGCAGACGCTCGTTGATCTGTTCGAGCCGTTCCGCCTGGGCGAGCGTGGCCATCGCGGTGCCCAGCGCTATCTGCTGGTCGGGCGTGAGGTTTTCCTGGTCGATGGTGTAGAGCAGCTCGACGGTCTCGGCGATCGTGTCGGCCACGGCGGCACCTCCGGCGGGACGGGTCTCGGGTCACCTGTGCGCTACCGGAAATGATGCATGGAAGCGCTCCCATACATCAATGCCCCGGCGGCCCTACCCTCATGCACCCGTCCCACCAACCAGACACCAGGGTGCCGAAAAGGTCAGGGGGCCGGGGTCGGGCGGGCCACCCGGTCGCCCTGCCGGGGCAGCGCCCCACCGGGCCCCGCTTCGGGTTCCAGATCCGCGTCCGGGGACGGGACGCCGCCCGCGTACCCGGCCATGGCGAGGTTGGCCAGCACCACGTCGAGGACCTTCACCGCCTCCGCCTTGGCCAGCGGGTTGTTGCCGTTGCCGCACTTCGGGGACTGGACGCAGGACGGGCACCCGGTCTCGCACCCGCACTCGGCGATCGCGTCCCGGGTGGCGCGCAGCCAGGCGGCGGCGGTGCCGTACGCCCGCTCGGCGAAACCCGCGCCGCCGGGATGCCCGTCGTAGACGAAGACGGTGGGCGCCTCGGTGTCCGGATGCAGCGCGGTGGACAGCCCGCCGATGTCCCACCTGTCGCAGGTCGCCATCAGCGGCAGCAGGCCGATGGCGGCGTGCTCGGCGGCGTGCAGCGCGCCCGGCACGTCCGCCGCCTCGACACCGGCGGCCGTGAGCGACTCGGGGGAGAGCGTGAACCACACCGCGACGGTGCGCAGCTCCCGGGCCGGCAGGTCCAGCGGGCGGGTGTCGATCACCTCGCCGGTGGCGATGCGCCGCCGCTGGTACGACACCACCTGGCTGGTCACGTCCACCTCGCCGAGGAAGAGCCCGACCGGTCCGGCGTCCACGTACGAGCGGACCGACACCACCGACAGCGAGGTGACGTCGCGGGCGTGGGTGGACCAGTCCGGCTCCTCGGCGTGCACGAGCGCGCACCCGTCGGCCAGGTCGAGTGAGTCGACCACGTACGAGACGCCCTGGTGCAGGTAGACCGCGCCGGTGTGCAGCAGGAAGTGCGCCGACCCGCCGTCGACGGTGCCGAGCAGCCGGCCGGTGGACTCCTCCACCACGCACACCGGGGCGCCGCCCTCGCCGCGCAGGTCGACCTCGGGGCGTTCCCGGTGCCGCCAGTACCAGCCGGTGGGCCGCTGCCGCAGCGCCCCCGCCTCGACCAGCGAGTCCACCGCCTCCTTCGCACCCTCCCCGAACAGGTCCAGGTCGGCCGGGGTGAGCGGAGACTCGTGGGCGGCGCAGGCGAGCTGCGGCGCGAGGACGTACGGGTTGGCCGGGTCGAGCACCGTGGCCTCGACCGGCCGCCCGAACAGCGCCTCCGGGTGGTGCACCAGGTAGGTGTCGAGCGGGTCGTCCCGAGCCACCAGCACGGCGAGCGCCTCGTCGCCGGAGCGCCCGGCCCGCCCGGCCTGCTGCCACAGCGACGCGCGGGTGCCGGGCCAGCCGCAGATCAGCACCGCGTCCAGCCCGACCAGGTCGACGCCGAGTTCGAGCGCGTTGGTGGAGGCGAGCCCGAGCAGGTCGCCGTGCAGCAGCGCCCGTTCCAGCTCGCGGCGTTCCTCGCGCAGGTAGCCGGCCCGGTAGGCGGCCACCCGGTCGCCCAGCCCGGGGACGGCCTCGTCCAGTGCCCGCCGGGCGTTCGCGGCCACCACCTCGGCACCGCGGCGGGACCGCACGAACGCGAGCGTGCGTACCCCCTCGGCCACGCTGTCGGCGAGCAGGTCCGCGGTCTCCCGCAGCGCGGAGCGGCGGATCTGGACGAGATCGTCGTCCGGGGACGGGCCGGTGGGCGGCAGCAGCGGCGGCTCCCAGAGCGCGAACGTCACGCCGCCGCGCGGCGAGGTGTCCTCGGTGACGGCGGTGACGGGCAGGCCGGTGAGCCGCCCGGCCGCCGTCGCCGGGTCACCCGACGTCGCCGAGGCCAGGAGAAACGTCGGGTTGCTGCGCGAGCCCGCGAGCGCCTGACCGGGGAGACGCCCGAAGCGGGCGCACTGCCGCCGCAACCGCCGCAGCACGTGCGCGACGTGTGAGCCGAAGACACCCCGGTAGGTGTGGCACTCGTCGACCACCACGTACGCGAGGCGGCGCAGGAACCCGGACCAGTGGGCGTGGCCGGGCAGGATGCCGTGGTGCAGCATGTCCGGGTTGGTCAGCACGAACCGGGAGTGCCGGCGGATCCACTCCCGCTCGGCGCGCGGCGTGTCCCCGTCGTAGGTGGCGGGGCGTACCCCGTCGAGTTCGAGACCGGCGACGGCGCGGAGCTGGTCGGCGGCGAGTGCCTTGGTCGGCGCCAGGTAGAGCACCGTGGCGCGCGGGTCGGCGAGCAGCGTGCTCAGCGCGGGAAGCTGGTACGCCAGGGACTTGCCGGACGCCGTGCCGGTGGCGACCACCACGTGCTGTCCCGCGTACGCCAGCTCGGCGGCCTCGGCCTGGTGCCGCCACGGGGCGGTGACGCCGCGCCGCGCGAACGCCGCCCGCAGTTCCGCCGGCGCCCAGCCGGGCCACCCGACCGGCTCGCCGGCGCGGGCCGGGACGCGTTCCACGTGGGTGACCGGGTCGGTGGCGTGACGCAGCCGCAGCCGGCGCAGCAGCTCGCCCGGCGCACGTCGCGGGCCGGGGCTGTGGTCGGTCACGTCCTGCACTCTCGCACTGGTGTTCGGAATTGGGAACCGCAGGGTGGGGGTATGGGGAGGGCGTGGCCGGTGACCGAGGGGGCCGCACGGGGAGATGGTTAGATGCCCAGGAGAGTTTACCGAGGAGGGGCCGATGGAGCTGTCGCTGGCGACCCGCGCCGTGGGGGAGCACACGGTGCTCGAGGTCGGTGGTGAGGTGGACGTCTACACCGCCCCCCGCCTGCGGGAACGGCTCCTGGAACTGATCGACGGCGGAGCCCGCCACGTGGTGGTCGACCTCGGCCGGGTGGACTTCCTCGACTCGACCGGGCTGGGTGTGCTCGTCGGCGCGCTCAAGCGGCTGCGCTCGGCCGGTGGTTCCTTCGCGCTGGTCTGCGACAAGGAGCCGCTGCTCAAGATCTTCCGGATCACTGCCCTCGACCAGGTCTTCCCGCTGCACCCGACGGTCGACGCGGCCATCGCCGCCGACTCCACCGGCGCGTGATGGCCACCGTCAAGCTGTCCTTCTCTCCGGCCCCGGTGCACGTGCGCACCGCCCGCCTGGTCGGCGTCGCGGTGGCCCGGCGGGCCGGCGTACGCGAGGACCTGCTGGACGAGGTGCGCCTGGCCATCGGCGAGGCGTGCACCCGGGCGGTGGCGCTGCACCGGCAGTACGGCCTGGCCGACCCGGTGTACGTGGAGATGTCCGACGGTGGCGGCTACACGGTCCGGGTGGTGGACCGGGCCCCGATCGAGGCGGGCCTCGGCCTGGCCGCGCTCGGCCCGGACGAGCTGGCCAAGGAGTCGCTCAGCGAGGACGCGCTGACCACCGGGGTGGGCTTCGCGCTGCTCGCCGGTTTCGTGGAGGATCTCCAGGTCCGCCCCGTCGACGAGGGCGTCGGCACCGAGGTACGGATGTCCTGGCCGGCCGGCCGCGCCTGACCCGATTCGCACACGCAGGCCGCGTTCCCCGAAGGGGGAGCGCGGCCTCGTCGTATTGGCCGCGCCATATATCAGATTTCTTCGCATAACACAGTTACGAAGATCATCGAGACACGGTGCCCCCTCGGTGTGACCTCCGCCACGCCGGAGGGCTACAGTACGCGGGTTGTCAGCAAGTGATCCCATCCCGTAGCCAGCGGGAACGGGAGTTCATCGCTGGTCCGCCGGGGTGGGTCGGCGCGCGCTTGCGAGTCCGCATCCAGGCGTCGGTCCGTGCGTCTCCACGAGCCGGCGCGAGTTGTTCGGTACAGGAGGACATAGATGTCCGGGACCTTGGCCGCCGACGGCGGCGCACTGTCCCTTACCGGAGCCAACGTGACGTACGTCGTCATCGCCGCGGTCATCGCGCTGGTGGCGCTCGTCTTCGCGGCCGCCCTCACCAGGGCGGTCCTGGCGGCCGGTAAGGGAACCACCAACATGCAGGAGATCTCCGGCGCGGTGCAGGAGGGCGCGTCGGCGTACCTGCTGCGGCAGTTCCGCACGCTGGCGATCTTCGTGGTGATCGCCGTCGTGCTGCTCTTCCTGCTGCCGGTGCACGACACCGACGGCAACGAAACGCTCGTGAAGGTCGGCCGCTCGGCGTTCTTCGTGGTGGGTGCGCTGTTCAGCGCGTTCATCGGCGGCGCCGGCATGTGGCTGGCCACCCGCGCCAACCTGCGGGTGGCGGCGGCCGCGCGGGAGCGGGAAGGCGGGCGCGAGGGCGCCATGAAGATCGCCTTCCGCACCGGCGGCGTGGTCGGCTTCCTCACCGTCGGCCTCGGCCTGTTCGGTGCGGCGCTGGTCGTGCTGATCTTCCGGGGCGACGCACCGACCGTGCTGGAGGGCTTCGGCTTCGGCGCCGCGCTGCTCGCCATGTTCATGCGGGTCGGCGGCGGCATCTTCACCAAGGCCGCCGACGTCGGCGCGGACCTGGTCGGCAAGGTCGAGCAGGGCATCCCGGAGGACGACCCGCGCAACGCCGCCACCATCGCCGACAACGTGGGCGACAACGTCGGCGACTGCGCCGGCATGGCCGCCGACCTGTTCGAGTCGTACGCGGTCACGCTCGTCGCGGCGCTGATCCTCGGCCGGGCCGCGTTCGGCGAGACCGGCCTGGTCTTCCCGCTGATCATCTCCACCATCGGCGTGCTCGTCGCGATCGTCGGCGTCTTCATCACCCGGCTGCGCGCCAGCGACCGCAACGGCCTGACCGCGATCAACCGGGCCTTCTACCTGTCCGCGCTGATCGCCGCGGTGCTCGTCGCGATCGCCGCGTTCGCGTACCTGCCGGCCACGTTCGCCGAGCTGGAGGGCGGGCTGCCCGACGTCGACCGCAACCCGCGGCTGGTGGCCATCGGCGCGGTCGTGATCGGCATCGTGCTGGCCGCCGCGATCCAGGCGCTGACCGGCTACTTCACCGAGACCAACCGGCGCCCGGTGCAGGACATCGGCAAGAGCTCCCAGACCGGCGCGGCCACCGTCATCCTCGCCGGCATCAGCGTCGGCCTGGAGTCGGCCGTCTACTCGGCGCTGCTGATCGCCGCCGGCGTGTTCGGCGCGTTCCTGCTCGGCGGCAGCTCGCTCACGCTGTCGCTGTTCGCCGTCGCGCTGGCCGGCACCGGCCTGCTCACCACGGTCGGCGTCATCGTCGCGATGGACACGTTCGGCCCGATCTCCGACAACGCGCAGGGCGTGGCGGAGATGTCCGGCGACATCGACGAGCACGGCGCGCGGACGCTCACCGAGCTGGACGCCGTCGGCAACACCACCAAGGCGATCACCAAGGGCATCGCGATCGCCACGGCGGTGCTGGCCGCGACCGCGCTGTTCGGCTCGTACACCGACACGCTCAAGACGGCGTACGCGGACGCGACGGGGACTCAGGACACCACCGCGCTGATCGACGAGCTGCTCAACGTCGCCAACCCGCGCAACCTGGTCGGCCTGATCATCGGCGCCGCCGTGGTCTTCCTCTTCTCCGGCCTGGCCATCAACGCGGTCTCCCGCTCCGCCGGGGCCGTGGTGATGGAGGTCCGCCGCCAGTTCCGCGAGCTGCCCGGCATCATGGACCGCACCCAGCGGCCCGAGTACGGCAAGGTCGTGGACATCTGCACCCGGGACGCGCAGCGCGAGCTGATGACCCCCGGCCTGCTGGCCATCCTGGCCCCGATCGCTGTCGGCTTCGGCCTCGGCGCGGGCGCGCTGGCCGCGTACCTGGCCGGCGCGATCGGCGCGGGCACGCTGATGGCGGTGTTCCTGGCCAACTCCGGTGGCGCCTGGGACAACGGCAAGAAGCTGGTGGAGGACGGCGCGTACGGCGGCAAGGGCTCCGACTCGCACGCCGCCACCGTCATCGGCGACACCGTCGGCGACCCGTTCAAGGACACCGCCGGCCCGGCGATCAACCCGCTGCTCAAGGTGATGAACCTGGTCTCGCTGCTGATCGCCCCGGCCGTGGTGGCCTGGAGCGTGGGCGACGACAAGAACAACCCGCTGCGCATCACGATCGCCGTGGTCGCCGCGCTGATCATCGCGGCGGCTGTGGTGTTCAGCAAGCGCAAGGGCGTGGCGATGTCCGACTCGGACAGCGGTGCCGGCACCCCGGACCAGCGTCCGGAGACGGTGAACGCCTGATCGCACGCGACGGTTCCCGGCCGGCCCCGGCCGGCCGGGAACCCCGTGCCCGGCAAACCTGACCGGTGGCGGTTCCGCCCGGAGGTCGTACGCTGCTTCGCATGCGTACGCGCCGGGCGGCAACCGCCGGAAAGCTCACGGTGGTCCTGGCCACGCTGGTCCTCGTGGTCACCGGGTGCGGCGGCGGTCCCAGTCCCCGGGTCTGGGCCGCGTCGGTGTGCCAGGCGCTCACCCCGTGGCGCGCGGAGATCTCCAAGCTGACCAGCAGCACGCAGCAGCAGATGACCGCGCAGACCACTCCGCCGCAGGCCAAGGAGAACCTGGTCCGGCTCTTCGCCGGCGCCGAGCAGGCCAGCGAGACGGCCCGGCGCAAGGTCGAGGAGGCGGGCGTGCCCGAGGCCGAGCGCGGCGCCGAGGTATCCGCCGGGTTCCTCGGGTCGCTGAGCAAGATGCGCGACGCGTACGGCCGGGCCCGGTCCGCCATCGACCGGCTCGACACCGCCCAGGCCGGTCCGTTCTACGACGGCGTGCGCGCCGCCGTGGACACGCTCAACAAGGAGTACGACGCGAGCGCGCTGGACACCAGCAAACTCAACTCGACCGAGCTGAAAGAGGCCTTCGACGAGGTCCCGGAGTGTCGCTGACCCCTCCTGCCCCGAAACCGGCCCGCCAGCCCTCGCTGTTCTCCACCGAGGCGGCCGATCCCGCGCTGGCGGACCTCGCCGGCCTGCTCGCCGGGCCGGGTGAGGTGGGGCGGATGGGCGGCACGGCCCGGATCTCCGTGGTGGTCGACGCCGCCTGGCGGGTGCACGTGCTGGTGGCGGAGCTGGGCGCCCGGGGCGTGCCGGCGAGCTGGGAGCCGACCGAGGACGGGCGGCACCGGGTGCGCACCGCGTACACGAGCATGCTGGCGCCGCTCGCGCGGGCCTGGCTGCGCGGCGCGGCGAAGCGGCCGCCGGCCCGCTTCCACCTGGACGGGCGGCGGCTGCGGCTCTGGGTGGCGGCCGCCGGCACGGCCGAGCCGGCCGGGTTCCGGCTGCGGCTCGGACCGGCCGACGAGCAGTCCTGGCCGGTGGTCCGCGCCGCGCTGGCGGCGGTTGGCCTGCCGGCCGCGTTCGTGGAGCCGGACGAGGGCGGGCCCGCGTTCCGGATCGGCGGACGGCGGATGCCGCGGCTCGCGGAGCTGGTGGGGGAACGGCCGGCGACGGCGCCGGTGGCGGACTGGCCGGGGTCGCGGGGCTGACCGCCGCTGTCCGAATCCGGACACCCGGCGAGGGCTCCGCCGGGGGTACGCGATCGTCACAGTGACCCGCCTGCCGCCCTACCCACGGTGTACCGTGACGCCGTCCGGCAGGGTGCGGCCGGCGGTCGCCGGGAGGACGGCCCGTTTGCCGCCCACGAAACCCGGAACGCGGACGGCGCGTTACGTTGGACATCCGGACCGCCTGTGGGTCCGGGTGGCGCAACACGGCCCGAAGCGGGCATGGCGTAGGAGTGAGGTCGGGGAGAGACGTGCCGAGCAACGCTGGAACCACCCGTCTGGTCATCGTCGAGTCACCGGCGAAGGCCAAGACGATCTCGGGCTACCTCGGCCCGGGGTACGTCGTGGAGGCCAGCTTCGGCCACGTCCGGGACCTGCCCCGCAACGCCGCCGACGTCCCGGCGAAGTACAAGGGTGAGCCGTGGGCGCGCCTCGGCGTGGACGTCGACAACGGCTTCCACGCCCTCTACGTGGTCTCGCCCGACCGTAAGCAGCAGATCAGCAAGCTGGTGAAGCTGGCCAAGGAGGTCGACGAGATCTTCCTGGCGACGGATGAGGACCGCGAGGGCGAGGCCATCGCCTGGCACCTGGTGGAGACGCTCAAGCCCAAGGTGCCGGTCAAGCGGATGGTCTTCCACGAGATCACCAAGCCGGCCATCCAGGCCGCGGTGGCCAACCCCCGGGAGATCGACCGCGACCTGGTCGACGCCCAGGAGGCGCGGCGCATCCTCGACCGCCTCTACGGGTACGAGGTCTCGCCGGTGCTGTGGAAGAAGGTCATGCCGAAGCTGTCGGCGGGCCGGGTGCAGTCCGTGGCGACGCGGATCGTGGTCGAGCGGGAGCGCCAGCGGATGGCGTTCCGCACCGCTGAATACTGGGACATCCTGGCCACGCTCGCCGTGGCGAAGCCGGGCGAGGGCCCGCGTACGTTCAACGCCACGCTCGTCGCGCTCAACGGTGACCGGATCGCCACCGGCAAGGACTTCGAGCCGACCACCGGCCGGGTGCGGCCCGGCGCGGGTGTCGTCCACCTCGACGAGGGCGGGGCCCGGGGCCTGGCCGCCCGCCTGGCCGACCAGCCGTTCACCGTCACCCGGGTCGAGGAGAAGCCCTACCGGCGCCGCCCGTACGCGCCGTTCATCACCTCCACGCTCCAGCAGGAGGCGGCCCGCAAGCTGCGGTTCTCGTCGCAGCAGACGATGCGCACCGCGCAGCGCCTGTACGAGAACGGCTACATCACCTACATGCGTACCGACTCGGTGAACCTGTCCGAGACGGCCATCGCGGCGGCCCGCCGGCAGATCGTCGAGCTGTACGGCGAGCGCAGCGTGCCGCCGGAGCCGCGCCGCTACACCGGCAAGGTGAAGAACGCGCAGGAGGCGCACGAGGCGATCCGCCCCGCGGGCGACAACTTCCGTACCCCGGGCGAGGTGGCCAAGGAGCTGTCCGCCGAGGAGTTCAAGCTCTACGAGCTGATCTGGCGCCGCACCATCGCCTCGCAGATGACCGACGCGGTCGGCTCCAGCGTGTCGGTGCGCATCCGTGCCGTCTCCTCCGCCGGTGAGGAGGCCGACTTCGGCGCGACCGGCAAGACCATCACCGACCCGGGCTTCCTGCGCGCGTACGTCGAGTCCAGCGACGACGAGAACGCCGAGGCCGAGGACGCCGAGCGGCGGCTGCCCACGCTGGTCAAGGACCAGCCGCTGACCGCCGACGAGCTGGCCGCGCAGGGCCACCACACCCAGCCGCCCGCCCGCTACACCGAGGCGTCGCTGGTCAAGGCACTGGAGGAGCTGGGCATCGGCCGGCCCTCCACGTATGCGTCGATCATGCAGACGATCCAGGACCGCGGGTACGTGGTGAAGCGCGGCCAGGCCATGATCCCGTCGTTCCTGGCGTTCGCCGTGATCGGGCTGATGGAGCGGCACTACCCGCGCCTGATCGACTACGACTTCACCGCCAGCATGGAGAACGAGCTGGACGAGATCGCCGGTGGCGAACACGCCGCCGTCGACTTCCTCACCTCCTTCTACTTCGGCAGCACCAACGGCACCGGCGACCAGGCCATCGCGCACGCCGGTGGCCTGAAGAAGCTGGTCACCGAGAACCTCAGCGAGATCGACGCGCGCAGCGTCAACTCCATCCCGCTGTTCACCGACGACGAGGGCCGCGAGGTCGTCGTCCGGGTCGGCCGGTACGGGCCGTACCTCCAGCGGGCGCTCCCCGGCGAGCAGCAGGCGCCGGCGCCCTCGGGTGAGGGCGAGGAGGGCGGCTCGCAGGGTGACCGGGCGCCGATCCCGGAGGGCCTGGCGCCGGACGAGCTGACCCCGGAGAAGGTGCACGAGCTGTTCCTGGGCGGCGGCGGTGAGCGCAAGCTCGGCGACGATCCGTCGACCGGCGAGCCGATCCTGCTCAAGTCCGGCCGGTTCGGCCCGTACGTGGCGAGCGGCGAGCGCAAGTCCTCGCTGCTGCGCTCGCAGTCGCCGGACAGCCTCACCCTGGAGCAGGCGTTGCAGCTGCTGCGCCTGCCCCGGCTGATCGGGGTGGCCCCGGACGGCGCCGAGGTCGTCGCCAACAACGGCCGCTACGGCCCGTACGTCAAGCAGGGTGACGAGTTCCGCTCGCTGGACTCGGAAGACAAGTTGTTCACCGTCACGCTGGACGAGGCGCTGGCGTTGCTGGCCGCCCCGAAGACGCGCCAGCGCCGGGCCGCCGCGCCGCCGCTGCGGGAGATGGGCAACGACCCGCTCACCGAGAAGCCGTTGGTGATCAAGGACGGGCGCTTCGGGCCGTACGTGACCGACGGCGAGTTCAACGCGTCGCTGCGGCGCGGGCAGACGCCGGAGGAGCTGACGCTGGAGCAGGCGTCGGAGATGCTGGCCGAGAAGCGCGCGAAGGGTCCGGCGCCGAAGAAGAAGGCCGCGAAGAAGGCCGCCCCGGCGAAGAAGACAACGGCGGCCAAGAAGACAACGGCGGCCAAGAAGACAACGGCGGCCAAGAAGACGACGGCCGCGAAGAAGGCCGCCCCCAAGAAGGCGACCTCAACCCCGAAGGAGTGATCTTGGTACGGGGGCGCCCCTGGAGGGGCGGATCCGTACCAAGATCTCAGCCGGGCCAGCCTGCCGATCGCAGGGCGGCACGTAACTGGGTGATCACGCGGGTGGGGTCGTTGCGGACGGCCCAGGCGGGGAAGCGGAGTACCCGGTCACCGGCGGCCCAGACGTCGTTCTGCCGCTGCATGTCCGCCCAGGCGGTCTTCGGGTCGAGGTGCTGCCCGCCGTCGATCTCGACGTGCACCCGCCACCGCTCGAACCAGACGTCCAGGTAGCGCCGCCGCCCGGTGGCGTCACGCCGGACGACCTGGAGTGACGGTTCGGGTAGCCCGGCCCGCCGGACGAGATCGAGGAAGTCGAGTTCGGCGAGGGAATGGGCGCCGCCTGCCGCGTCCGTGGCGGTCGCCAGGATCAGCCGACGTCGCCTCGCGCGAGGGAGCCGTTCCAGCACCCGGTGCAGGTCGTCGCCCCAGACCAGGCGTTGCTGGAAGCCTGTCGCGATGACGGCCCGTGCCTCCGCGTCGGTTGCCGCCCACTGTGCCGCGTTGACGAGCGAGCGGGCCGGCATGGTCCGGCGGGGCTTGCCGACGTCCAGCACGTCCTCCGACGACAGTGCGGTGGTGCGGTGGATCCGAACACCCGGTGGCAGGGTTCTCGTCTGATGCCGGGCCGGCAGCAGCAGATGCACCAGCCGGCTCTCGTAGCGCCGTAGCCCCCATGCCTGGGCCGCGGTGAGTCCACCCAGCGTCGCTGCCGGCCCCGCCGCGAGCACCGCCACCCAACGCCACTCCTTCGGACCGACCGGCCCGTTGTGGGTGACGTAGACGCGCCGGTGCACCTGCCTCCAGCGTCCGCTGCCCAGCCGGTGCCGGATCGCCTTCTCGGACAGGAACCGTCGAGCCTGCGTCGCTTCGAGCACCCGTTCCTGATGGAACAGCAACCAGCTCAACTCGTCCGCGTCGTCCCCCGGCATCTCCACGCATGAATCCCACCCGCTGTCCCGTCGTCCCTGCTGTCCCTGTGGACAGCCGCCGAGATCTTGGTATGGGAGCGCCCCTCCACGGGCGGATTCGTACCAAGATCCTCAGGAGCCCAGCACCTGGGTCAAATAGGGGTTCTGGAAGATCTTGGCCGGGTCCAGGCGGGTGCGGACGGACTGGAAATCCGCGAATCTCGGGTAGGCCGTGGCCAGGGACTCCGCGGTGCGCCAGTGCAGCTTGCCCCAGTGCGGCCGGCCGCCCAACTCGGTCGCCACCTGCTCGAACGCGCGGAAGTACGGCTCGTACGGCATGCCCACGTACTGGTGCACGGCGATGTACGCCGAGTCGCGCCCGTACGAGTGGGACAGCCAGATGTCGTCGGCGGCGGTGAACCGCACCTCGACCGGGAACAGCACCTTGAACGGCAGCCGGTCCACGATCCGGCGCAGCTCGGCCAGCGCGGTGGGTAGTGCCTCGCGCGGCAGCCCGTACTCCATCTCCACGAAGCGGACCCGGCGCGGCGTGCAGAACACGCGGTCGGAGCGGCCGGTGTAGGTGCGTTCGGTGAGCGCGCGGGCGGAGACGGCGCTGATCCGGGGCGCGAGGGCGGGTACGGCGCGGCCGAGGCGGCAGGCGCCGGCGAAGACGGTGTTGGAGAGGAACTCGTCGTCCAGCCAGCCGCGCCAGCCGGGCAGTGGCCGGTCGTCGGCGGGCACCCGGTCGTTGGTCTTGACCTGCACCCGGTCGGTGTACGGGAACCAGTAGAACTCGGCGTGGTCGTGCGCCTCGTACAGGCCGGGGAGGTCGTCGAGCACCTCGGCGAGCGGGGCCGGGCGTTCGTGCGCGCGCAGCACGAAGGCGTCGACGCAGCGCAGCGTGACCTCGACCAGCACGCCCACCGCGCCGAGCCCGACCCGGGCGGCGTCGAACACGTCGCGGTTCTCCTCGGCCGAGCAGCGCAGCACCTCGCCGGTGCCGGTGACCAGCGTCAGCCCGGCCACGAAGGTGGACAGGCAGCCCAGTTTCGCCCCGGTGCCGTGGGTGCCGGTGGAGAGCGCCCCGGCGATGGTCTGGGCGTCGATGTCGCCCAGGTTCGGCATCGCGAGGCCGTGCCCGGCGAGCAGTTCGTTGAGCGTGTGCAACGTCATCCCGGCCGGTACGGTGACCAGGCGGTGCGCCACATCGACTGTGACGTCCGTCTCCAGCTCGGCGAGGTCGATCCGGTGCCCGTCGGCGACCGCGGTGGCGGTGAACGAGTGGCCGCTGCCGGTGGCCCGGACGGTCCGGCCCGCCGCGCCGGCCCGGCGGACCGCCTCGACGACGTCGGAGACGCTACGCGGGCGCGCGGTGAGGAGCGCGGTGCTGCGCTGGTTACCGGCCCAGTTGGACCAGGTGGCGGTGGAACCGGTCATCGCGGCCACTCCTCGACATGAATATGAACTGAATTCATATCAGGAACGTTGTGCCTGGTAAATACCGCAATCGAGCCCGGCTCGTTGTACCGGTAGTCACAGACTCGTGACGTGCAGATATGTTCATCCGTCGAAGGGGGGTGGCGCCGAGTGTCCACACCAGCCGCCACGACCGGGCCGCTGCGTCGGGTACCGGTGCAGGGTCGAAGTGTCGCGCGGGTCCAGCGGATGCTGGACGCCTGCGCCGAGCTCGTCGACGAGGTGGGGTACGAAGGGCTGACCACGACCCTGCTCGCCGAGCGCGCCGAGGTGGCGATCGGGTCGGTCTACCAGTTCTTTCCGGACAAGCGGGCGATCGTGCAGGCGCTGACCCTGCGCACCATGGAGTCCTACCTCCAGCGCCTCGACGAGCGGTTCTCCTCGGACGACCTGACCCACTGGTGGGACGGGGTCGACGCGGCGATCGACGAGTACATCTCGATGCACCGCACCGTTCCCGGCTTCCGTACCCTGCACTTCGGCGACGTGGTCGACCTGCACCTGCTGGACGACCAGCGGGACAACAACGGGGTCATCGCGGAGCAACTCGCCCGCGTACTCACCGAGCGTTTCGGCCTGGCCGGGGTGCCCGACCTGCGGTTCCACCTGGAGGTCGCGGTGGAGGCCGCCGACGCCCTGATCAAGCTGGCCTTCCGCCGCCGCACCGACGGCGACGAGCGGGTGCTGGTCGAGGCCAAGGCGCTCATCCGGGAGTACCTGCACCGGCAGGTGAACGCCCCCACGGAGGCCGTCCACCAGGGCTGAGCGGCACGCCGAGCGGCGGGTTCGGAGAGAGTGCGCCGGGGCCCGCCGTCGTCACGCCGGAGGGCGGATCAGAGGAAGGCGTGCCCCTCGCCCCGGTAGGTCGGCACGGTGGCGACCACCGCGTCCCCCTCGACCAGGTGCACCTCGTTGACGTGCTCGCACAGCTCGCCCGCCTTGGCGTGGCGGAACCACACCCGGTCGCCGACGCGCAGGCCGTCGGCGGCCTCCCCGGCCAGCGGGGTCTGCACCTCGCCGGCGCCCTCCGCGCCGAGCAGCCTCAGCCCTTCCGGCAGCCAGGGGCGGGGCAACCGGCTGTCCGCCGCCGGGCCGGAGGCGATCCACCCGCCGCCGAGCACCGTCGCCAGCCCGGGTGCCGGGCGCCGGACCACCGCGCAGGCGAAGAACGCCGCCGGGGTCGGCCGCCAGGCACGGTACGCGTCGAACAGCGTCGGCCCGTACAGGCCGGAGCCCGCGGTGACCTCGGTGACCGCGGGGTCCGCGCTGGTGGCGGCCACGCTGCCGGTGCCGCCGCCGTTGACGAACTCCAGGTCGGCGTGCTCGCGGACCGCGGTGACCGCCGACGAGCGGCGGGCCAGCAGTTCCCGGTACGACCCGCGCTGCGCGACCCGGATCGCCGAGCCGAGCACCGCCTGTCCGGGCGGCGCGTCGCCGAGGCCGGCGATCTGTGCCTCGTACGACATCAGGCCGGCCAGCCGGAAACCGGGCCGCCCGGCGACGGCGGCGGCGAGCGCGCCGGCCGCCGTGGCGCTGTGCACCGGGGAGCGGCGCACGCCGACGTGCACCCGGCCCCCCAGCGGGCGCCAGGAGGCGTCCAGGTCGAGGCAGATCCGCAGCGCGGGCCGGCGCGCGGGCGGGCACACCGCGTCGATCAGGTCGAGCTGCGCGGTGTCGTCGACCATCAGCGTCACCGCCTCGGCGAGCGCCGGGTCGGCGGCCAGTTCGGCGAGGCCGCCCCGGTGCGCCGTCGGGTACGCCACGAGCACGTCGTCGCTGACCCCGGACCGGACCAGCCACACCGCCTCGGGCAGCGTGAAGGCCATCACGCCGTGCCACCCGGGACGCTTGAGCACCCGGGTCAGCAGCTCGCGGACGCGTACCGACTTGCTCGCCACGCGCAGCGGCTTGCCGCCGGACCGGCCGGCGAGCGCCTCGGCGTTGGCGTCGAACGCGGTGAGGTCGACCACGGCGTACGGCGGGTCGAGGTGAGCGGTCGCCCGGTCGAGACGATCGCGAGTTTTGTCACGGTCGATGGCCACGTCTGCACGCTAACTGTCTGGACGGCAATGCGAAATACCCTCGCGTCTGTCCGGGCTGCGGGCGGTGGTCCCGGCGGCCTAGGCTCGGCGAGCAGGTGAATGTCGCAGGGGACGACCCCTCCTGCGCGACTAGAGTGTTCCACCGGGGATGCCCAGACCTGGGCCGGCACGTGGAGGTACGGCCATCGAAAGCCAGAACAACGGCGAGTCGCCCGGCGTGTCGTCGCCCGGGACAGCCGCCGACCACTCCGGTGTCGCCGCCATCCGGTCGGTGCTGCGCATCCGGCCGTTCCGCAGGCTGTGGATCGTGCTCAGCGCCGCATCCTTCGGCGACTGGCTCGGCCTGCTCGCCACCGCGCTGTTCGCCGCCTCCCAGGTCTCCGGCAGCACCGCCCAGGGCGCCGCGTTCGGTGGCGTGACAGCGATCCGGCTGCTCCCGGCGCTGGTGCTCGGCCCGGTGGCGGGCGTGTTCGCCGACCGGTTCGACCGCCGGTGGACGATGGTCATCTGCGACCTGCTGCGCTTCGTGCTGTTCGCCTCGATCCCGCTGTACGCGCTCACCGGCGCCGCGGGCGGGCTGGTGGTCGGCTGGGCGCTGATCGCCACGTTCCTGATCGAGTCGCTCACCCTGCTGTGGATCCCGGCCAAGGAGGCGGCGGTCCCCAACCTCATCCCGCGCACCCGGCTGGAGGCGGCGAACCAGCTCACGCTGATCACGACGTACGGCCTGACGCCGGTGGCCGCGGCCATCGCCCTGGCCGTGCTGGACCGGGGCGTACGCGGCGCGGTCGGCGGCGACCTGCCCGACTGGGCCGAGCCGGCCCAGCTCGCGCTCTGGTTCAACGCCTTCTCCCGGCTGGCCACCGCGCTCGTGGTGGCGTTCGGGATCAAGGAGATCAGCCACGCCCAGCGCGGCGAGGCCGAGCGCTCCGAGCAGAGCATGTTCCGGCAGTTCTCCGAGGGCTGGAAATACATCGGCCAGACCCCGCTCGTCCGCGGCCTGGTGCTGGGCATCTTCGGCGCGTTCGCCGGCGGCGGCATCGTGGTCGGCACGGCCAAGTTCTTCGCCAACTCGCTCGGCGCCGGTGACGCCGCGTTCTCGCTGCTGTTCGGCGCGATCTTCGTCGGCCTGGCGCTCGGCATCGGTCTCGGGCCGATGATCGTGCGGGACATGTCCCGCCGCCGCTGGTTCGGCATGAGCATCGTGCTCGCCAGCGCCTCCGTGCTGGTGCTCGCGTTCGCCATCCACCTGTCGATGGCCATCCTCGGCGCGATCCTGGTCGGCGCCGGCGCCGGCATGGCGTTCCTGGCCGGCACCACGCTGCTCGGCGGCGAGGTCGCCGACGAGGTACGCGGCCGGGTCTTCGCGGTGGTGCAGATCGGCACCCGGCTGGTGCTGATCCTGGCCATCGCGCTCAGCAGCCTCCTGGTCGGCGTCGGCGGCTCCCGCCAGCTCACCATCGCCGACCTGGGCATCTCCATCTCCTCGACCCGGCTGCTGCTGCTGGCCGCCGGCGCGGCCGGCATCATCGCCGGGATCAGCGCGTTCGGCCAGATGGACGACAAGAAGGGCGTACCGGTCCTCGCCGACCTGTGGGGCTCGATCCGGGGCCGCCCGCTGATGCCGGCCGAGCCGTTCGTCTCCAGCGGCCTGTTCGTGGTCTTCGAGGGCGGCGAGGGCGCCGGCAAGTCCACCCAGCTCGCCGAGCTGGCCGAGCGGCTGCGCGCGCAGGGCCGCGACGTGGTGGTCACCCGCGAGCCGGGCGCCACGCCGGTCGGCGAGCGGATCCGCTCCCTGGTGCTCGGCACCGCCCCCGGCGAGGCGCCGTCGCCGCGCGCCGAGGCGCTGCTCTACGCCGCCGACCGGGCGCACCACGTGGCCACTGTCGTCCGTCCGGCGCTGGTGCGCGGCGCGGTGGTGATCAGCGACCGGTACGTCGACTCGTCGCTCGCCTACCAGGGCGCCGGCCGGACGCTGCCGGTGGACGAGGTCTCCTGGCTCTCCTCCTGGGCCACCGGCGGTCTCAAGCCCGACCTGGTGGTGCTGCTCGACGTCGAGCCGCGGACCGGCCTGAGCCGGGTCGAGGACCGCAACGAGGGCACCGACCGGCTGGAGGCCGAGTCGCTGACGTTCCACGAGCGGGTCCGGTACGCCTTCCTCGACCTCGCCGCCGGCGACCCGAAGCGCTACCTGGTGCTCGACGCGTCCCGCCCGGTCGAGGAGACTGCCGACGCGGTCGCCCGCCGGGTGGGCGAGCTGCTGGCCGATCCGGGCGGCATCGTGCATCCCCGTCCGGCGCAGGGCCCGGACACCTCGGTCCAGCCCGAGTTATCCGACGCGGAGCTGGTGACGATGGAGCAACCCCGACGATGACCGACGTCTTCGGCGATCTGGTCGGGCAGGACGAGGCGGTGGCCATGCTGCGGCGGGCCGCCGCCTCGGCCGCCGCGCAGCTGCGCGCGCCGGTGACGGCCACCGCGGGCGGGCACGACGACCTCGACGCGCTCGCCGAGGAGTACGACGGCGACCCGGGTCCGGCGCCGGCCGATCCGGGCGCCGGCATGACCCACGCCTGGATCTTCACCGGCCCGCCCGGATCGGGCCGCTCGGTGGCCGCCCGCGCGTTCGCCGCCGCCCTGGAGTGCGTGCACGGCACCGGGTGCGGTAGCTGCCCCGGCTGCCACACCACGCTCACCGGCACCCACGCGGACGTACGCCTCGTGGTGCCCGAGGGCCTGTCCATCGGCGTCAACGAGATGCGCGCGCTGGTGCTGCGGGCGGCCAGCGCGCCCTCCGGCGGCCGGTGGCAGATCGTGATCATCGAGGACGCCGACCGGCTCACCGAGGCCGCCGGCAACGCGCTGCTCAAGGCGATCGAGGAGCCGCCGCCGCGTACCGTCTTCCTGCTCTGCGCCCCGTCCACCCACCCGGACGACATCTCCGTGACCATCCGGTCGCGGTGCCGGGTCGTACCGCTGCGGCAGCCGCCGCCCACCGCGGTGGCCGAGGTGCTGGTCCGCCGCGACGGCATCGCGCCGGACGTGGCCGAGTGGGCCGCCGCGGCGGCGCAGGGGCACGTGGGCCGGGCCCGGCGGCTGGCCCGCGACCCGGAGGCCCGGCAGCGGCGTGACGCGGTGCTCGCCGTACCGCGCCGGCTGACCGGCGTGGGCGCGGCGTTCGACGCGGCCTCGGCGCTGATCGAGGCCGCCGAGGCGGAGGCCGCCGCCTCCGTCGCGGAGATCGACGAGGCGGAACGTACGGCGTTGCAGACAGCGCTCGGCGCGGGCGGCACCGGCCGGGGCGCGGCCGGTGCCATGCGCGGCGCTGCGGGCCAGCTCAAGGATCTGGAGAAGCGGCAGAAGTCGCGGGCCACCCGCGCCCAGCGGGACGCGCTGGACCGCGCCCTGGTCGACCTGGCCGGGTTCTACCGGGACGCGCTCATCATGGCGTTGCGGGCGCCCGTGGCCCCGGTGCACACCGACACCGCGTCGCTCGCCGCGGCGGGCGCGCAGAAGTGGGACGCCGAGGGCTCGCTGCGCCGCCTGGAGGCGGTGCTGGAGTGCCGCGCGGCGATCGAGGCGAACGTCAAGCCGCGGATCGCTGTGGAGGCGATGATGCTGGCCCTCTGGCGCGGCTGAGCCGGGCCCTTCCGCACTGTCCACAGGGCATCGACACGCGCGATTGACGTGCGGTACGGTCCGGTGATGCCGTGGTGACCGAGGCGGCACGCTCAGTGAGGGTCGGGCCGACCGGCCGGGAGGAGTCCGCCGATGCCGCGGGGTGAGATCGACGAGGCCTGGATCGAGGAGGCGGTGCGGCGCTACCGCCGGATCGAGAACCTGCAGGCCGAGTTCGACCAGGCGGTCGCGACGGTCGAGGTCACCGTCCGCTCACCCGACGGGCTCGTCGAGGTGGTGGTGACCGCCGGCGGGCGGATCACCGACGTGCGTTTCCTCGGCCCGCTGCACCACCGCAGCCCGCGCGACGTGGCCGGTTCGGTGCAGGCCGCGGTCACGGCCGCCGCCGACGCGGCGCAGTGGGCGCGGGAGAAGCTGCACAACGAGACGTTCGCGGCCTACCGGCCGCTGGCGGGGGCCTGACATGGAGACGCTGCGTGCCCTGGCCGCCCGTCTGGACGAGGCCGGCGCGACCCTCGCCACGCTCGCCCGCACGGTGACCGCCACCGACCCGCCGCATCCCGCGTTCGGCGCGCACGCCACCGGCCGCCCCGGCGAGGTGGGCCGCGCGCTGCACCGCCAGTGGACCCTTGCCACCGCCGACCGGGCGCGCGAGGCGCAGGCCGCCGCCGCCCGGATGGCCGCCGCCGCGGCGGCGCTGCGCAGCGCCGCCGACCGCTACGCCGCCGCCGACGACGCGGTCGCCCGGCGGCTGGCCCGGGAGGCCTGATGGACGCGCTCGACCGCCTCGCCGAGCCGGGCCTCGACCTGCTCGCCCGCGTCGACACGCTGCTGGCCGCCGGTGCGCCCGAGGGGCACCGGCTCTGGCCGCTGCTGCGCCGCATGCAGGTGCTTCCCGGCGGGGCCGTGCGCGAGTTCCTCGACCTGCATCCGGCGCCGCTGACCGGCGCCGGCCACGTGGTGCGCCGGCTCGTCCGGGGGTACGACGACACCTCCGCCCTGCTGGCCGACCAGGTCGCCTGGTCCGGCGCCGCCGCGTCGGCGTACGACGAGGCACGTGCCGCCCTGCTGCGGCACCTGGACGAGGGGCCGGAGAGCCTGGTCGGGCGGCTGGAGTCGACGGCGGGCTACGCCGACGCGCTGGCCGGCTGGGTGGAGGGCAGCCGGGCCGCGCTGGCCCGGGCGCTGGCCGAGGTGCTTGGCTCGGCCGAGGCGGTCGCGGTGCACGCCGCGACCCGGCCCGGCGCCGAGGCCGGACGGGCCGGGGCGTCGGCCGCGGCGGAGATCGCCACGAGGATCCTGGGCGTGCTCGGGGTGGCCTACGACGGTGCCGAGACGCTGCTGCGCCAGTGGGGGCCGAGCCTGGCCGAGACGCCGTGGCGGGATCGCGCCACCACCGCCCCGCGCTACGGCGGCACCACCCGGATCGGCTACTGACGGTCCACGGCGCCGCGCGCCGGACCGGCCGTGGCCGGTGACGGCGGCGGCGCCGTGGCCTTCCCCTGCACCCCCCGCAGGTATGCCTTCACTCAACGCGCCCGGACCGGTGTTTGTCAGGGGCCCGCCGCAGATTCAGCCGTCCGGGCGAGGCGATGGGGCCGGTTCGGCCGGATCGACGACGATGATCGCTGCGGTGGGTGACGGTGCGGCGACCGGTGCGCGGTGCGGCGGGCGCCGATCCGCGTAGGGTGGGGCGCATGGGCATGCTCTGCGCGGTCAGCTTCAACCGGTACGGGCGCCTCTACTACCTCGATCCGGGCGAGCTGCGCCCGCAGGTGGGTGACCGGGTGCTGGTGCCCACCGACGAGGGGCCCGAGGTGGCCGAGTGCGTCTGGGCCGCGCAGTGGGTCAGCGAGGACACCGACAGCTTCCCGAAACTCGCCGGGATCGCCGGTGACGACGACCTGCGCCGCGACGAGATGCTGCGCCGGCGCAAGGCCGAGGCGAAGGTGGCCGCCAAGCGGCTGATCCGCGAACACGGCCTGCCGATGAAGGTGGTCGCCGTCGACCACGTCCTCGCCACGCCGGAGAACGGCAGCGACCGCACCACCATCTACTTCACCGCGCCGCACCGCGTCGACTTCCGCTCCCTGGTCCGCGACCTCGGCGCGACGCTGCACTGCCGGGTCGAGCTGCGGCAACTCTCCGCCCGGGACTCCGCCCGCGTGCAGGGCGGCATCGGCTCCTGCGGGCGCGACCTGTGCTGCGCCACGTTCCTCACCGACTTCGAGCCGGTGACCATCCGGATGGCGAAGGACCAGGATCTGCCGCTCAACCCGCTGCGCATCTCCGGGGCGTGCGGGCGGCTGATGTGCTGCCTCAAGTACGAACATCCGCTGTATCAGAAGTTCCAGGAGACCGCCCCGGCGGTCGGCAGCCGGGTGTCCACGCCGCAGGGCGAGGGCAAGGTGGTCGGCCACAGCGTCCCGCGCGACGCGGTCACGGTCCGCCTGGACGCCGACGGCTCCCGCTCGATGTGCTCCCGAGCGTCGGTCTGTGGCCCGAGGCAGGCCCACGACGAGCACTACCCCCAGCCCTGACCCTCCCGCTCCCCGCCCGCGTTTTCCCCGGTGATCAAGGAGTTTGTGTCTCCGATCGCGCCCGGACAGGACACGAACTCCTTGATCACGGGGGTGATCGGTGGGGTCAGCGGATGACGATCGGGGGTTCGGCGAGGCGCGGGGTCAGCGGGGTCTTCGGGGTCAGCCAGGGGGCGGTGGGGGACTGGTCGGGGTTCAGCTGCCAGTCGTGGGACACCTTGTCCACGGCGATCGGGTAGATCGTCAGCGTGCCGTCCGGGTCGATCCGGAACCGCAGGAACGCCTTCGAGTCCTCGATGCCCTGCCCCGCGAACAGCTCGTTCAGGTTCACCCCGAACGCGCCCGCCACCAGCAGATAGAGCGCCACGAGCTGGCTGGCGACCAGCCCGCTCACCGGCCCGTAGAGCACCACGGCGGCGACCGCCGGCAGCGGCCACGGCCAGTCGTAGAACGGCAGCTGCAACCAGACCCACGTGCCCCCGGCGGCGAGCGCCACCTGGGCCAGCCCGTGCGCCACCCCGAGGATCCAGTGCCGGGCGTGCCGTTTCCCGCCCGCCGTGGGCGGCTTGGCGAAGAACACCGCGCCCATCATCGCCACCACCAGCATGATCGCCAGCGGCACGCTGAACAGCCGTTGCTCGGTGGTGCCCACCCGCTGCACCGCCACCCCGGCCATGGCCAGCATCAGCAGCGTGTGCAGCGTGCCGAGCAGCGTGGTGAAGCCCGGGTTGCGGAACGGCAGCCGGGCGAAGATCCCCCAGCCGTACCGGCGGGAGCGCGCCTTGTCCGGATAGCGCGCGGCCAGGTCGTACTCCCGGGTGTTGCTGGCCCGCCGGGTCAGCGTGTCACGCGGCGGCACCTCCAGCTTCTCCGGCAGCCGGTGCGTGGGGTACAGGTAGGCGCCGCCACCACCGCACGTGATGAGCTGCCGGTCCGGCCCGGCGTAACGGGCGTAGTGGTGCAGGTCGCCGGAGACCAGCACCCGTACCTGCGCCCCGGTCGGCGCCACGAGGGTGCGGATGAAGTAGTCGATCGAGTCGTACGCGTTGGGGTGGTCGACGGCCTTGACCCACGTCGGCGCCGGCACCGCCAGGATCACCTTGGATTCCGGAGTGAGCCTGCGGGCCACCTCGTCGAAGTAGGTGAGCTGCGGGTCGTCCAGGTACGACCCGGACTGGTCGTCGAGGCCGAGCAGCCACCAGCCGGCCGGCAGCTCGACAGCGAAGTACGAGCGGGACTGGCCGGTGCCCCAGCCGGCGAAGTGCCGGTCCCGGGTGCGCACGAACAGCCGCAGGAACGCGGTCAGCCCGTCGTACCAGTCATGGTTGCCCGGCACCGCGAACAGCGTCGGGCGCTCCGGCGGGGCGACCGGCAGCGCCGCCTGGTACGGGCCCTTGCAGCGATCCTCGTACGCCTCGTAGCCCGCCGCCGGGTAGACCTGGTCGCCGCCCATCACCAGCGTCTGCGCACGGGGAAGCCGGTGCCCGTCCACGGTCAGCTCCGGCTGGGCGAGCAGGTACGCCACCGAGTACGTGGCGTCGAAGCCGTCACCCAGGTCGGCCACGTAGTCGAGCCAGAGCCCACCGTCCGGCCCGACCTGCCGGAACGTGCCGTCGCTGAACGCGTTCTGCAACTCGCGCTTGTCCAGGTACGCCCCGAACAGCATGGCCAGCAACGTACGCAGGCCGGTGCTGATCAGCAGCAGTGGCGCGAGCCAGGGAACCGGCCGGCGCGGGGTGAAACCCAGCTCCCGGGGGTCGATGCTGCGGGGGCGGCGGGTGGCCCGCTCGCCGGGATGCGCCTCGGGAGCCGGTGGTCGCGGCGGTTCGTCGGTCACCCGCCGCAGGGTAGTCCGGAGCGGGCGCGAAGTCTCTCCCGTGACGGGGTGGATGTGGTCCGGTGTCCGGGTTCCGGGGCGGGGGGATCCGGTTCGGCTTCCGGCGGGGTGTGCCGTACACTTGACGATCGTTGCCGCCTTAGCTCAGTCGGCTAGAGCGACGCACTCGTAATGCGTAGGTCGACGGTTCGATTCCGTCAGGCGGCTCCACGGAAAGGCCCAGGTCACCGGCTTGATCGCCGATCATGACCTGGGCCTTTTGCCTGCCCTCGCGAGGCCGGGCAGCCGAGCGAGCAGCCAACCTACTCACCCGACCACAGCGCCCCCTCCAACCGCGAAGCCGCTTCCCGCGCGATCTCTCGAGCTACGTGGGCGTAGATGTTGAGGGTGACGCTGATCTGCGAGTGGCCGAGGATCTCCATGACCACGCGGGCGGGCACGCCCTGGGCGAGTAGGACGCTTGCCGCTGTGTGCCGCAAGTCGTGAAGGCGGACCTGCCGTAGGCCCGCCCGCCGGATGATCTCCCGGAACGACCGGTAGTCGTTGCGCGGATGGATGGGCGTGCCAACGGCCGTCGCGAAGACCAGAGCCGGATCAGCCCAGCTGTCAGCGTCGAACCGTTCCGCTGCCTGGCGTTCCTGGTGGCGACGAAGTGCCTCCAGCACAGTGGGCGGCAGCGGGAGAGTTCGACGAGACCGGGCAGTCTTCGTCTCCACGAAGTCCAAGTTCCCCGTGTCGGGATTGCGCTGCAGTTGCCCCCGCACACGCAGCGTCCCAGAAACCAGGTCGACGTCATCCCACCGCAATCCAAGGACTTCACCTTGGCGGAGCCCGAGGGGGTCCGCTGTAGCGGCCGGTCGATTCAGGCTCTGCCTCGTATGGGCATCAGCAGGTCGATGCGGTCGTGGCGGCGGTAGTGCTCGATGCTGGGGCGAGTGTCGTCTCGGTCTCCCGAGCGCCGCAACCTTTCAAAGGTCGGGGTTAGCAGAGCATAGGCGGCGGGTTGGGGACCACGCACGGTTGCGCTCAGGTATTGGCCTCCTGGCACGACGCCTGATTGCAGGCCGAGTTGGTCAGGGTCGTCGCCGACTCGGATTTGGACGCAGCAGCGGTAGATGCCGGAGCCGTCGAACACGCCGAGGAATTTGCGCCCGCGCAGCGACCCGAGCAGCGTCTCCAGGCGGTCCCAGGCTGGCCCGATCTCGTCTGATCCGTCTTTGGCGGCCACGAACATGACCGGCGTCTCGGTGCGCTCGACTCGCCTGAGCGGTAGTTCCATCTGTGGCCTTTCTCCGGCGTGTGGTCCGTGTTGCATAGAAGCTACTCACCGCCTCTGACACGGCGTGTCCCGCGAATCAGGTTCCTGTGGTCCGGCCGGCGCTTCCACGCCGAGGCAGCCGCACGCCCTCTGCAGGATTCCGCAAGCGGGCCGCGCCGGACGCGCTCGGCCTGCTGGCGGCGCAAGCGCCGGCATCGGCCGACGCGCCGGCCAATTAAGGACATGCCTCCGGCGGGGGCCAGACGACTCCGAGATGGAGTTGCCGAACGGTTCCGGTTCGTGGGTGGTGGGATGCCATCCCGCCAGCCACCGACCCAGGCAGAGCCGAGCAGACCAGGGCCAGGGCGACAAGGTCGTTCGGTAGGGCGCTCCACCTTGTCGCCCTGGCCCTGGCCCGCTCCACGGTGTGTGGGTCGGCGGCAGACAGGGATGGCGAGCAAGGTGAGAGCGGTTACGATCTCAGTAGGATGCTGAGATGTCTCGACCAGTGATCTTCGACCTCTTCCATACCTTGATCCACGGGGCTGACGAGGAGCGTGACCGGGTAGTCGGCGAAATGGCGGTCATGGTCGGCGTGGCTCCTGCCGAGCTGGTCGCCGCGTACCACGCCACCTGGCGGGACCGGCTGGTCCGGTGGGACGTGGAGGAGACCATCCGCATCCTCGCCGCACGCCTCGGCGGCACGCCGACCGACGCACAGGTGGCACGGGCCGGTCAGCATCGGCGAGCCCTCGGACGCCGGGTGCTGGACAGCGTCTCGCCCGCCACCCTCGACGTGCTCGACGCGCTACGCGCCGATGGTCATCCGCTGGCCCTCATCAGCAACGCCACCTCGGACACCTCCGAGCCGTGGCCCCAGAGTCCGCTTGCCCGACGGTTCGATGTCGCGATCTTCTCCTGCGATGTCGGGCTGGCCAAGCCCGATCCGGCGATCTATCACCTTGCTGCCGAGCGCCTGGGGGTCGAGCCGGCGGAGTGCTTCTTCGTCGGTGACGGCTCAGACGGGGAGCTGCCCGGGGCGGCAGCGGTGGGTATGACCGTCTTCCGGACCACGGAACACAACGACACCGACCCGAGCTGGGGCGGGCCTGTTATCCGTGCCTTGGGTGAGCTGCTCGCCAAACTCCGAGAGCCGTCCAAGGTCATGGAGCCGGCCGAGTAGAGCGGTCAGTACAGCCAGTCGTACAGCCAAGACCCCGGCTAACGCCGACGCCATCCGACAACGGCGGACGGGCTGACCAGGTGCGCAACCACCCGACCAGCCTTCCGCGGCCTTCTTCTAGTCCCAAGGCCGCAGGTTCGACTCCTGCCAGGCACACAGGTACTTCCCTTCGGACATCAAGGGCGGTTGATGCACTCCGCGCCCGTGGAGAAGCGCTACGCAGCAGCCGCCCTGTCCCTCGCGGCACTTCTCACCGCCTGCACCAGCGGTGCGTCGCATGACGAGCAGATGGAGTACCTGCGCAAGATGGCTCAGCGTGGGGCCGAAGTGCATGCCGTGGAGAAGAGCCGGCCATCGGGATCCCCCGGCGACTCGGAAATGTGCTATGACGCCTACGATCATTTCTACGGTGGACCGAACGGCCACGATGCGCCCCACGTCGGGAACTACGACGAAAAAGTCGCCTTGCTGAAAGAAGGCGAGGGGTTGTTCATAGAGAGCTGCATGAACGGCACGCCGTCGCCGGTATCCGCGCGGAGTGAGCCCGCCAGCCCTTCCGCCCCACCGGCATCCCGGGCGACTACGTAAGCATCCCGTCGGCTGATGCCAGCGCCCCGACCGGTGGGCAGTCCGCATCTGGTCCGCAAGAGACTCACAGACGGCAGGGGAGTGGTGAGAGATGTCGAGAGGCGTTTCCGCTGCTAGAAGCCAATTCGCGGAGCCTGCGGGGTCGCCAGTTTTGATCTCGTAATGCGTAGGCCGACGGTTCGATTCCGTCAGCCGGCTCGGCACCGGAGCCCAGGTCATTGGCCTGGGCTTCGCCGCTTTCCCAGGTCCACGACAGCACCGCCGGCCGTGCCAGTCCGCAAATAGTCCGCATCCCGCGCCGCGACCGCCTCGTCCAGCCGGTTGGCAACGGCGTCCAGGTCGTCACCGAACAGTCCGGCGTTCACGTCCAGCGTCATCGACGCCGAGGCCGACCGCACACGCCGGAGTCATGGCCCTGCGTCACGCGGGCAGCAACCTCGGACGACACCTCTTCGAAGACGGCATCATGTACGCCAGCAGCGAGCCGGCACGCATTTCTCGCCTGATCTTCGGAGCCACCAGCACGATGTAGCCACCTACGGATTCGAAGACCTCCAGTTCTACCGCGAGGTCGCTCAACCGACCGAGCGCCGTTCACTGCGCGAAGAGGTTGCCGAAGGAGCCCTCCTGGACCGGGCCGTCGACGTGTTGCCCAAGTGGGTCGACCTGCGTCTCGGATATCTCATTTCCCTGGTATGCGAGGGAGAGCAGGTCCTGACGGCGTTGCCCGAGGTACCAGCTTGCGACCTGGTCCAGGTCGATGGTCTGCCGGAGTACGTCGGAGTGCCCGGGACGAAGTTCTCCGAGCACTTCGCCTCGCGGCGATACCACCATGCTGGGACAGTGCTGGTCGGGGTGGGCGATGTTGGCGGAGGCGAGGAAGCGCTGGTTCTCGGCAGCCCGGCTGATCAGGTGGCTACGCCAGACGCCATTGACCTCGCGGGTGTTGGCGGCATTGGTGAGATAGAAGAACACCTGGGCTCCCGCCGAAGCCAGGTACTGCCACTGCTCCGGGAAGCGGATCTCACGGCAGAGCTGGACGCCCACGGTCACCTCCCCGTCTGGCTGCCTGAGGTCGATGGTCGGCAGGCGATCGCCGGGGCGCAGGCGACCACGTTCGTTCATCGCGAGGTTGATCTTCCGGTAGACCTGATGGTCTCCGTGGGGCGGGAAGAACAGGCCGGCGTTGCACCACCCGCCCTGCCACGGCAGTAGCGATCCGCAGAAGATCTGAACCTGCTTCTGCTGGGCAAGCTGGGCCACTTGTGCGACGGCCTGGTTCACCGCGGCGGGCTCCACAGTGGCCAGCGGCGCCAGATCCTCGCCGTAGCCGGACAGCATTCCTTCGGGCAGGAGGACAACGTCACCCGCGCGCGTCTCGCTGAGGACCTCCCGCACGGTGATCAGATTGGCGTCTACGTTCCAGGCGGGTGAGACCTGGGCAATCACGATCGACATGTGCACCCGGCAATCCTGAACGACTGCCAGATGTCCATGCCTGCGGGGTTCGATCAGCGGCATGGCCGGCGCATCTCCGAAAACTCCCCTGGCTCAGCCGGATCCGGACAAGAAGGCGCGAACGGCGGCGGCGAACTGTGTTCGAGCGTCGTGATGCACCACGTGACCGGCGGGCAGCTCGGCAAGGCGAGCGTGGCCGCCGCGACGGGCGATCATCTCGCGAGCGTGGCCCGCATCCAGTTCATCGCTACGCGTTCCACGAATCAGGAGAGTCGGGCAGCTCACCGAAACCCAGTCCTTCCAGTGGTCACCGTTGAGTGCCTTCTGGGACACCACCGTGTCGTCGATGTCGAATGAGAAGCCCCAGCCGTCGTTGGACCGGCGGACGGAACATTCCAGGTAGGGTGCCGCCGCGCCCAGGGCCGCGGCCAGCGCGTCGTGGGTCGGCGCGTGGCGGGGGAGGCTGGTCGTGAACGACCAATCGACGTCTACGACCGCGCCGGCGTCCTCGACGATGAGCGCGGTGACCCGGTCGGGGTGCCGCCCGGCGTACTGGTAGGCGTTCACGCCGCCGAGCGAGTGGCCCAGCACCACCGCAGGGCCGACGTTCAGATGCTGGTGGAACGCGGCGACGTCGGATACGTAGTCGTCACGCTCGTAGCTCTCGGCACGGTCCGACGCTCCGTGGCCGCGCTGATCGAGTGCGATCACTCGCCAGCGGGGTGCCAACGCCTCGGCCAGTGGTGCGAATGCCGACGCTTCGTTGTAGTGCCCGTGAAGAGCCAGGAGCGGGGCGCCCGAACCACCGAAGTCCAGATAGGAGAGCTTACGACTCTCAACCGCGAAGAACCCACGCACGACCTGGGATGCTAGACCCCACCGTTGTCGGCGGTCGGGCAGCGCCGAGCGGTCGGTCGCACGATCGGCTCAGACGAGACTCGCCAAGCACACCGCTGATCGCGCCCAGCTCGACGAAGCGTCGAGCTGGGCGCGGCGGGTCGAGCTATGCCACGAAGCGGGAACGGCGGCGGCGTCCGAGCAGGTAGCCCGCGCCGCCGAGGAGCAGAAGCGCACTGCCGATGCCGGCCACGGTCGCGGTGTCGTCGCCGGTCACGGGCAGCCCACCGCCCTCGCCGCCACCGGGAGCGGCCGGGCTGGCGGAGGGAGCAGGCGGCGGTGCGACGGTCGTCGTGGCGCTGGGCGTGGCGCTCGGTGCCGACGTGGGCTGCGACGTCGCCGTCGGAGTGGGCGAAGCCGCGCAGTCAAGTGCTCGTGCGGCGTACACGCCCTTGTTCAGGTAAGCCAGGTAGGCATCGACGGACGGGTCGTCGAGCACCTTCTGTGCGGCCTCTCGTACGTTGGTGCCGGCGCCCGTCATCGTCTGGCCCACCTTGATTCGCAGAGCCGTCGCCCAGATGTCCTGCACGTCCTCCTTGAGGAACGCGTGGAGGTCTTCCGCGCTGCCGTTCAGCCGTTCCTGAATCGCGCCGGGCAGGACGGGCAACGAGTCGGCCTCCGCCGCGGCCAGGATCTGGTAGGCCAGCAGGCGCACCTGGCCGTCGGTGGCGGCATCCAGGTCGATGGTGACGAGTTCGCGGATGTCCTTGTAGACCTTGCGCTCGACCGTCTGGCAGGCCTCGTTGAGCACTGGCGGCTCAGTCTGAGCCGTCGCCGGCGCCGCCGGGAACAGAAAGACCAGCGCCACTAAAGCGCCGGCCGGGATCTTCCACCGCATTTGGTACTTCCTCCCCGTGTAGATCAAAACACGCAGATGTTACCGGCGGTGGGCGGAAAGCAATGTGGTATCGATTCCGGTGTTCGTGGCGACGAATTCGGTGAGGCACCGGACGGCGGAGCGACTCCGCCCGCCTACCGGCGCCCGGCGCGCTGCCGGGCGGCCTCGTACAGCGCCACCGTCCCGGCTGCCGCCGCGTTCAGCGAACTCGCCGCCCCCACGATGGGGATGCGCACCATCCGGTCACTGGCCTCCTGCCAGCCCTTGCTGAGCCCGTGCGTCTCGTTGCCGACCAGCAGGAGAGTGGGGCCGGTCAGGTCGTGCTCGGCGACGTCGACGTCCCCGTGCTCGTCCGTACCGATGATCTGGACCTGCGGAAGTCCGTCCGCACGCACCGCGGCGACCCAGTCCAGGACGTCGCGGTGGCCGGCGGCGCGCACCACCGGTACGGCGAACAGCGAGCCGGTGCTGGCCCGGACCGCCTTCGGGTCGTACGGGTCGGCGGCGTGGCCCGTGATGATCACGCCGGAGGCGCCGAAGGCGTCAGCGGAACGGATCAGCGTGCCGATGTTGCCCGGGGTCTTGGGGCGGTCGAAGACCACCACGAGCATCGCCGGCCCGACCGGGATGCGCGCCAGGTCGTCATCGGGCTGCGCCACGACGGCCAGCAGCTCGGGTGACTCCTCGTCCTTGCCGCTGAGTTCCCGCATCAGTTCCGGCGCGAGCGCGACGCGCCTGGCGTCGGTGCGGTCGAGCAGGTCACGGCACCAGCGGGACAGCGGCTGCCGGTCCGGGTACAGGAGCGCGCGGATCTCCCAGCCCTGCTCCAGGGCCACCGTGATCGGGCGGACCCCCTGCACCAGGAACTCCCCGGCACGCTGCCGCTTGGTGCGGTTGGTCAGCAGCGCCTGCCACTGCTGGAAGCTCGCGTTGCGGGTGGTGATCGTCAGGGTCTTCGCCACGCAGCCGATTCAACCGCATCGGGGTTCGAGGCCACGCGCCGGTGAGGTGCCGACGCGGCGTGATTGTCCAGGCGAGCGACCAGCCGCTATCGTTCCCTCGCCCCCAGCCGCAGAGTTTGAGGATCGCGATGACTTCCCCGCCGTTGACGAAGGTTGCCGATCGGGAAGGTTCACCAGCCGAGGAACCGGGCGGTACGGCGACCGCGCGCGAGCCGGGCCGGGAGGCGACGCCGAGCCGGTTCCGGGCCGACGTCGCCGGGCTCCGGGCCGTCGCCGTGGGGCTGGTGCTGCTCTACCACGCCGGGCTGCCGTTCATCCCCGGTGGCTTCGTCGGCGTCGACGTCTTCTTCGTGATCTCCGGCTTCCTCATCACCGGGCAGCTCATCTCCGAGATCGAGCGCAGCGGGCGGGTCTCGCTCACCGGTTTCTACGCGCGCCGGGCCAAGCGGATCCTGCCCGCGGCCACCGTGGTGCTGGCGGCCACCGCCGTTGCGGTCCGGCTGTTCGTACCCCGGGGTGAGTGGCAGGTCGTCGGCGGCGACATCGCCGCCGCGGCGACCTACGTCGTCAACTGGCGGTTCGCCGACCGCGCGGTCGACTACCTGGCCGAGGACGTCGCGCCGTCGCCGGTGCAGCACTTCTGGTCACTCGCCGTGGAGGAGCAGTTCTACCTGCTCTGGCCCCTGCTGATCGTGCTGGCCATCCTCGCCGCGCGCCGGCTCCGGCGGGCCGACGTACGGCCGGTCCTGTGGGTCGGTCTCGCGGTGCTGGCGGTGCCGTCGTTCGTCTGGTCGATCGTCGAGACGGCGAACTCGCCGGAGCGCGCGTTCTTCGTCTCCACCACGCGGCTGTGGGAGCTCGCGGTCGGCGCGGCGGTCGCGCTGCTGGCGGTCCGCGCCGCGCGGATGCCCCGGTCGGTGGCGGTCGTCCTCGGGTGGCTCGGCCTCGCCGCGATCGTGGCGGCGGCGCTGCTGGTGAGCGGGAAGACCGCATGGCCGGGGTACGCGGCGGCGCTGCCCACGCTCGGCGCGGCGGCGGTGATCGCGGCCGGTGCGGCGGCCGGCTCCCGGGGGCCGGTGATGGTGCTCGGCCTGCGTCCGTTCCAGTGGATCGGTGACCTGTCGTACTCGCTGTACCTGTGGCACTGGCCGATGCTCGTGGTGGCCGCCGCGCACTTCGGTGACCTGTCGGTGACCGAGGGCCTGGTGGTGGCGCTCGCCTCGGTGATCCCGGCCTGGCTCACGTTCCGGCTGGTGGAGAACCCGCTTCGCTACTCGCGGAAGATCTCCACGTCGCCGCGCCTGGCGTTGAGCCTGGGCGGCAACTTCACACTCGCCGGCATCTGCGCCGGGATGGTCCTGGTGCTGATGGGCGCGTGGGCCGCCGCCGCGACCACGACCAAGGGCCGGTACGCCCCGGGCGCCGCGCTGCTGTCGACCGCGCCCGGTACGGCGCCGATCGGTCCGGTCCCGGAGCGGTTCGACGTGATCACGCCGGACCCGCTGCAGATCCGGCAGGGCTTCATGGACGTGCCCGACACCAACCGGGACAAGTGCTTCCAGCAGGTCGAGGGCGCCGAGGTGCTGTCCTGCACGTACGGCAACCCGAACGCGTCCACCACGGTCGCGCTCGTCGGTGACTCGAAGATGGACCAGTGGCTGCCCGCGTTCCAGGTGCTCGCCGCGCAGAACGACTGGAAGCTGCTGATCATGGCGAAGGCGGGATGCGCCTTCACCAGCGCCCAGGTGCTCAAGGGCGACGGGTCCGGCAAGCCCTACACCGACTGCATCGAGTGGAACCGCGCGCTGCTGGACCGCCTGGTGCAGGAGCGCCCCGACTATGTGGTCACCTCGCAGTCGGCGTCGACGGCCCTGGACAGCGGGGGCAAGCGCGCCACCGTCGCCGCGATGGTGTCCGGCGTACGGGCCTCGTGGAAGAAGCTCGACTCGGTGGGGACCAAGGTCGTCGTCCTCGCCAACAACCCGCATCCGGGCGCGGCGGTGGCCTGCGCCGACAAGAACCGCAAGCGCCTGTCGGCCTGCGCGTTCGACCGGGAGAAGCACGACCAGGACCCGGGCTACCGGATGCAGCGGCAGGCGGTCGCGGGCGCGCCGAAGGTCAAGATGATCGACCTGTTCGACGCCGTCTGCCCGACCGACAGGTGCCCGGTGGTGTTCGGCAACGTGCTCATCTACCGGGGTGGCTCGCACATCGGCGCGGCGTACGTGAAGACGACCGCACCGCACCTCGCCCGCGCCCTGTCCGACGTCGGCGTACCGGCGCGTTTCACCCCGGCCGGATAGCTCGCCTCGGGTTGCGGCGCCCGGCCACGATGGCGGCGTGATCATGCGTCGGCCGTCCTGGCTCAGCCTCGCGTACGTGCTGCTGGCGGTCGCCGGTGGCGCCCTGCTCTGGCTGCCGTTCCACACCCAGACGGCGCTCGACGACTGGGGGGTGACGCTGCGCGAGCGGGGTACGCCCGCACAGGCGGTGGTGGTCGACCAGGTGACGGAGAGCGGCGGAAACCGGAGTTCCTCGTCGAGCACCATGTACTTCAGCTACGTGGTCGACGGCCGCACGCACTCGCAGGAGGTGCCCTGCTTCGAGGTGTGCCGGGCGGCGGGCACCGAGGTGCCGATCTGGGTCAACCCGGCGGACCCGGGCGACTTCGTCACCGACTTCGGGCAGCTCAGCGGGCACCGCGGGCGCGTGCAGGGCGTACTCGGCGTGGTCGGGCTGGTCGCCCTGGGCGCCGGGGTGGTGCTGACGCTGTCCCGCATCGGACGCCGGCGGCGCACCGGTCGGCCCGGCCACGACGGCGCCCGCCGGCGACGGGGTCAGCGGTAGAGCGTCTCCAGGTAGGCCGGGCCGTAGTGGCGTTCCAGGTCGGCCAGGCTCTCCGCCGGGGCCTCCACCTCCTTGATCAGCCGGGCCCGGGTCGGCAGTACGTCCGGCTGCCACGTCTCCGGCTGCCACAGCTCCGAGCGCAGGAACGCCTTCGCGCAGTGGTAGAAGATCTGCTCGATCGCGACCTCGACGGCCAGCACCGGCCGGTGGCCCTTGACCTCCATGTCGGCGAACCACGGTGCGTCGGCGATCAGCCGGGCCCGGCCGTTGATCCGCAGTGTGTCGGTGCGGCCGGGGATCAGGAAGATCAACCCGACGTGCGGGTTGGCCAGGATGTTGCGGTAGCCGTCGGCCCGCCGGTTGCCGGGCCGCTCCGGAATCGCGATCGTGGTGTCGTCGAGCACCAGCGCGAAGCCCGGCGGGTCACCCTTGGGGGAGACGTCGCAGGTGCCGTCCGCGCCGGCGGTGGCGATCAGGCAGAACGGCGCGGCGGCGAGCCACTCCCGGTCGCGTTCGTGCAGCGTACGACGGTCCTTGGCGGCCGCCCGCGGCATCGGTGTGCCGATCAGCTCGCGTAGTTCGGCCTCGCTGGTGATCTCCCGGGTCGTCACGTCTTCCTCCCCCGTCCGTTGACCTCGACGGCGGTTCCGCCCCGCGACGGGCCGTGATCCGCCACTGTCAGCCTAGGAGAGTGCGTCGAGCGCCGGGTTTGCCCCCGGGGCCGGCGGGTAGGGACCGGTTCGCAGCGTGCGTCCGGACGCGACGGATGGAGGCCGAGATGGAGAGCCGGCTCAAGGTGCTCGGCCATCCCGTGCACCCGATGCTCGTGATGTTCCCGGTGGCGCTCCTCGTGACCGCCGTGATCTTCGATGTGGTGGACACCGTGGGCGGGCCCGGCTTCCTGGCCGAGGTCGCGTACTGGAACATCACGGTCGGTCTGATCGGCGGCCTGCTGGCCGCGGCGGCCGGGGCGTTCGACCTGCTCGCCCTGCCGGCCGGCACCCGCGCCAAGCGGGTCGGGCTCACCCACGCCGCCGCCAACGTGGCGGTCATCCTGCTGTTCGCCGCGGTCTGGGCGGTCCGGCTCAACGCCGACTCCCGCGCGGCCGGTGGCGCGCTGATCGCCATCGAGGTGGTCGCCGTGGCGATCCTCGGCGTCAGCGCCTGGCTCGGCGGCGAACTGGTGGACCGGCTCGGCGTCGGCGTCGACCCGGAGCACGATCTGAACGCGCCCAGCTCGCTGCGACCCCCCTCGGCGACACAGCGGATCGGAGACGTGCGATGACCGAACAGAGCGGCGGACGGGGCTGGCGTGGCCGCCAGCAGGGCTGGGATCCGATGGGCGAGCTGCAGTCGCTGCGCTCCGAGCTGAGCCGGCTGGTCGGCGGACGGTCCGGCAGCCCGGACGTGGAACTGGCCGAGACGGCCGACGGCTGGGAGGTCGTCGTCCGGCTTCCCGGCGTGGCGCCGGAGGAGGTCGCCGTCGAGCTGGACGACCGGGAGCTGTGCGTCCGCGCCCGGTCGGAGGCCGAGGTGAACGCCGACCACGGCATCCCGGGCGGGTTCACCACCCGGGGCTTCGAGTACCGCGTGGACCTGCCGTCCCGCGTGGACCCGGACCGGATCGACGCGGTGATGGACCACGGCCTGCTCCGGGTGCGCCTGCCCCGGGCGTCCCGGCCCGCGCCGCGCACCATCACCGTCGGCCGTACCGGCCCGCGACCGGGCGCCGACCGTACGCCGATGCCCGCCGACCCGGCCGCGGACCGGGAGCTGCACCACCCGGACACCGCGCTCGACGAGATCGACAGGCCGTAGGGGCCGCGTGACAAGAGCAGCGGTGCTCGGCCCGGTCGGCGAGCGCGTCCCGGACGTCGAACGGATCGCCGTGCTGCGCGCCAACGCGCTCGGTGACTTCATCTTCGTGCTGCCGGCGCTGGACGCGCTGCGGTCCGCGTACCCGTCGGCCGAGATCGTGCTGCTCGGCGCGCCGTGGCACGCGGCGCTCTGGCGCGACCGGCCCGGCCCGGTGGACCGGGTGCTGGTGGTGCCGGCGGCGCCGGGCATCCGCGATCCGGGGCCCGGCGAGTCGCCCGGTGACGTACCGGCGTTCCTGGCCACCGCCCGCGCCGAACGGTTCGACCTGGCGTTGCAGGTGCACGGCGGCGGCGGCAACTCGAACCCGTTCGTGGCCGGGCTGGGCGCCCGGGTCACCGCCGGCCTGCGGGCCGAGGGCGCGCCGCCGCTGGACCGGTGGCTGCGCTACGTCTACTACCAGCACGAGGTGATCCGCTACCTGGAGGTGGCCGCCCTGGTCGGAGCGCCGGCCACCACGATCACCCCGGCGCTCGCGGTCACCGCCGCCGACCGGGCGGAGGCCGCCGCCGTGCTCGGCGAACCCACCCGGCCCAGGGTCGCGTTGCACCCGGGCGCCACCGACACGCGGCGCCGCTGGCCGCCGGAACGCTTCGCCGAGGTCGCCCGCGAGCTGACCGGAGACGGGTACGAGGTGCTGGTCACCGGCACCCCCGCCGAGCAGGAGACGGTCGACGCGGTGGTGGCGGCGGCCGGAGTGCCGGTGCGCCCACAGGTCGGCACGCTCGGTCTGGGCGCGCTCGCCGCCGCGTACGCGGACTGCGCGCTCGTGGTCTCCAACGACACCGGCCCGCTGCACCTGGCCGCCGCCGTGGGCGCGCCGACGGTCGGCGTGTTCTGGGTCGGCAACCTGATCAACGGGGCGTCGCCGCTGCGCGGGCGGCACCGCCCGATCGCCGCCTGGACCACCAACTGCCCGGTCTGCGGCGTGGACTGCACACCCGGGATCTACCCGCACCGGCCGGGCGACGGCGAGTGCCCGCACCGGGTGTCGTTCGTGGCCGACGTGCCCGTCGCCGAGGTGGTCGAGGCGGCCCGCGAGCTGCTCACACCTCCGCCGGCGACTCGCTGAGCACCACTTCCCACGCCTCCACGTCGCGTTCGGTGACAGTGGTCGGCGACTCCAGGTGATAGGCCCCGCTGGGCAGCACACCGGCGCCGCCGTGGCGCTCCAGCACGGCGAGCTGGGCGGCGACGTCCTCGCCCTGGTGCCGCTCGGGCAGCCGCTCCCAGAAGTCGAAGCCGCCGGAGTCGACCAGCTTGGCCCGGTCGTAGAGCACGCACCCGCCGATCCAGGAGATCTTGTACGCCCGCCACTCGTCCGCCGCCAGGTCCAGCTTCTCGGTGACGTGCAGCAGGTTCGCCGCCGGGTGGATGGACGCCCGGTGCCATTCCGGCGTGCCGGGCTGGATGCGTTCCGGCACTGGTGGACCGGTCCACTCCTCGTAGTGCCGGTGCGTCTCCGGGCGCACGTCGTCGGTGTAGGAGAGGCCGTGCACCGCGTTGCCGACGAACCCGCAGCCCAGTTCGTCCAGCGCGATGACCAGCCGGGACAGCGCGCCCGGCTCCAGCCACACGTCGTCGTCGAGGCAGAGCACGGCGTCGGCCGCCGACTGGGCCAGCAGGTAGGACCGGTGCTCGGCCAGGCCGCGCCGGGGCAGCCGCCGGGTCAGCAGCACCGGGTGCCCCCGGTGCCGCAGCGCCCGGACCATCGTGGCGGCGGCCGGGTGGGCGTACGCGGGCTCGCCGTCGGACTGGTCGCTGACCACCACCCCGAACCCGGGTACACCCTCCTGGGCGGCCAGCCCGGACAGCGTGACCGCCAGTTCGGCGGGCCGGTTGCGGGTGGGGATCAGCACGTCGAGCCGCCGGTGGTGCCGGAACCGTTCGGGCGTGCCCGGGTCGAGCGGACGGGTCACGCCGGCCTGCCCTCGCCCACGGCGGGGCTGTGCTGCTGGTCGGGCACGGCCTCACGGCCCTCGCTCATGCTGTGCGACTGGGCGCGGATCCGGTCGATGATCGCCGAGGTGGAGCGGTCCGGCACGTACCCGAGCGTGCGCACCTGCCCGCCCAGCCGCCGTACCAGCGGCGCCTCCGGCACCATCTCCGGCGGGTAGTCGCCGCCCTTGACGTAGACGTCGGGGCGGACCGCCTCGATCAGCCGGGCCGGCGAGTCCTCCTCGAAGACGACCACGTGGTCGACGCAGGCCAGTGCCGCCAGCAGGGCGATCCGGTCCTCGACCGGGTTGACCGGCCGGTCCGGGCCCTTGAGCCGCCGTACGCTGCCGTCCGAGTTGACCGCCACGATCAGCAGGTCGCCGAGCGCGCGGGCCTGGGTCAGGTAGCGGACGTGCCCCGGGTGCAGCACGTCGAAGCACCCGTTGGTGAACACCACCGACCGCCCGGCCTGCCGGTGCTCGTCCACCAGCGCGGCCAGCTCGTCGGCGCCGACCAGGGCCGGGTGCCCGCCCTCGTCCGCGCCGGTGCCGAGCGCGGCCAGCAGATCCTGCCGCCGGCACACGCAGGTGCCGGTGTCGGCGACCGTGATGGTGGCGGCGAGCTGGGCGAGCTGGGCGGCGGTGGGCAGGCCCGCGTCGGCGGCGAGCGCCAGCGTCATGGCCGCCAGGTACGCGTCCCCGGCGCCCACCGCGTGACTGGCCGGGACGGGGGTGCTGTGGCTGCGCCGGGGTGCGCCCTCGGCGCCGCCGACCACCGCGCCCTCGGTGTCCAGGGTCACCGCCACCACGTCGGCGCCGGTGTGCGCGCGCAGCTCGGGCAGGCGGGACTCGGCCAGCACCGCCCGGTCCACTCCGGTGCCGGCCGCCGCGCTCACCGTCACGCCGGTCCCGGTGACGCTCAGCCCGTCGCCGGTCAGCGCCACCCGCTCCTCGCCCGGCATCGGCTCGCCGGTCGGGCCGGTCGGGGCCTCGGCCGCCGGTGTGCCGGAGGCCGGGTGCGGGCTGCCGGGTACGCGGTCACCGGACCCGCCGGGCGCGGCGCCCACCATCAGCTCGGACGGGCCGTCCGTCTCCGCCGGGTGGTTCAGGTGCAGGTCGTCGCCGCCGGGGACGGCATCCCGTTCGGCGTGCGCGAACCCGGCGGCGGCGCGGGCCAGCAGCCGGGTCGCCTCGGCGAAGCTCGGCGTCACCACCGTCGGGTTCAGTCCCCGCCAGTCGGCCAGGTCGTGCGCGTCGAGCGCCACGGTGCCGTACCGGTCGCGGTTGGCGACCAGCCAGGCGCGTACCGCCGAGGGCAGCGCGCCCAGGCCGTAGTCGCACACCACGAGCGTGAGCGGCTGACCGGCGGCCACCGCGCGCAGCTCCTCGGTGGCGCAGTGCAGCGCGGTCAGCAGGCGGGCCACGCCGTCGGCGTCCAGCCCGTCCTCCGGACCGCCGGAGTCCTCGCGGAGCAGGATCTGGTTGCCGGCGAGCATCCGCCGCTTGACCGGCGTGGGCCGGCCCGGCTGGCTCACCGTACGGTCCCAGACCGCCGCCCGGTCCAGGCAGTCGTGCAGTTCGTCGCCGGCCACGTCGGCACCGACCGGGGCGACGAGCGCGGCCCGGCCGCCGAGCGCTGCGACGTTCACCGCCGTGTTGGCGGCGCCCCCGGCCGCGGAGATCCGCCGCCGCAGGGTGAGGACCGGTGCGGGCGCCTCACGGCAGAGCCGCTCCGACTCGGCGAATCGCCACTCGTCCAGCATGGCGTCCCCGACGACCAGCACGGGACGCTGCTGCCAGCTCGCCACGACTGTGGCGAGCCGGCGCTCTTCCGCTGCTGCTCCTGCCATGCCTCTGCGGATCCCCTCGGGCCGTCGGGCCAAACGCGACGCGGGCCACCCGATGCGTCCGGTTTCGCGGCATCGGGCGGGGGAACCGTGCAGACGTACCCCGGAGAGGAGAAGCAGCATGGCAGCGACACTTCAGGGCAAGCGCATCGCCTTCCTGGCCGCCGACGGCGTCGAGGAGGTCGAGTACACCAAGCCCCGGGAGGCGGTGGAGAACGCCGGCGCCCAGGTCGAGCTGGTCTCCATCGAGTCCGGCACGATCCAGGCGTTCAACCACCTCGACCACGGCAAGCAGTACCAGGTCGACGTCACCACCAAGGAGGCGGACGCCGGGGCGTACGACGGCCTGGTTCTGCCCGGTGGCGTGGCGAACCCCGACTTCCTGCGGACGGACCCGGAGGCGGTCCGGTTCGTCAAGGCGTTCTTCGACGCCGGCAAGCCGGTCGGCGTGATCTGCCACGGCCCGTGGACGCTCGTCGAGGCGGACGTGGTGCGGGGCCGCACCATCACCTCCTGGCCGAGTCTGCGCACCGACCTCACCAACGCCGGCGCGAACTGGGTCGACCAGGAGGTCGTCACCGACAACGGGCTGGTCAGCAGCCGCAAGCCGGACGACCTGCCGGCGTTCTGCGCGAAGATCGTCGAGGAGTTCGCCGAGGGGCGGCACACGGCCCGCTGAAACTCGTCCGCCCACCGGGGGCATGATCCGCCCCCGGTGGGATAGGAAGCGGGATGACCGCCCAGGCCGCCCCGCCCGCGTTGCCCGCCCGCCAGATCCGCCTGCTGATGTTCGGTCTGATGACCGGCATGCTGCTGGCGGCGCTGGACCAGACGATCGTCGGCACCGCGTTGCCGACGATCGTCGGCGAACTGGGCGGCATCAACCACTACTCGTGGGTGGTCACCGCGTACCTGCTGGCCTCGACCGCCTCGACGCCGCTGTACGGCAAGATGGCCGACCTGTACGGGCGCCGGCCGGTCTTCCTGTTCTCCATCGGGATGTTCCTGCTCGGCTCGTTGCTGGCCGGGCTGTCGCAGAACATGACCCAGCTGATCGTCACGCGGGGCGTGCAGGGTCTGGGCGCGGGTGGCCTGATGACGCTGGCGTTCACCATCATCTCGGACGTGGTGTCGCCCCGGGAGCGTGGCCGCTACCAGGGGTTGTTCGGCGCGGTGTTCGGCGTGTCGTCGGTGGCCGGGCCGCTCGTCGGCGGTTACTTCGCGGAGACCAACTGGCGGTGGATCTTCTACATCAACGTGCCGCTGGCGATCCTCGCCATCGTGGTCTGCTGGCACGTGATGCGGCTGGTGCCGTTCGAGCGGCGGGAGCACACAGTCGACTGGATCGGCGCGGCGCTGCTGGTCGCCGGCGTGAGCTGCCTGCTGCTGGCGCTGAGCTGGGGCGGGGCCGAGTACTCCTGGGATTCCGGCGTGATCGTCGGGCTGTTCGCCGCAGGCGCGGTGCTGGGTGTGCTGTTCGTCGTCCAGGAGGCCCGGACCAAGGAGCCGATCCTGCCGCTGCGGCTGTTCCGCAGCGCCACGTTCGCGCTCGCCAACGGGGCGGGTTTCGTGCTCGGCCTGGTGATGTTCGGGTCGATCATCTTCATCCCGCTCTACCTGCAGATCGTCAAGGGTGCCTCGCCGACCCGCAGCGGCCTGCTGATGCTGCCGATGATGGCCGGCGTCATCGTCACCTCGGTGCTCACCGGCCGGGCGATGAGCCGGATCGGCCGGTACAAGTGGTTCCCGGTGGCCGGCGCGGCCGTGCTGGTGGTCGGCATGCTGCTGTTCCAGCAGCTCCGGGTGGCCACCTCGCTCTGGGCCGCGTTCGGCTACATGGTGGTGATCGGCGTCGGGCTGGGCCTGTGCATGCAGTCGCTGATCCTGGCCGTGCAGAACGCGGTGAGCCCCCGCGACCTGGGCGCGGGCACCTCGTCGGCGACGTTCTTCCGGTCGCTCGGCGGCTCGTTCGGCGTGGCCATCCTCGGCGCGGTGCTGTCGTCCCGGCTCACCGCCGAGATGTCCGCGCGGCTGCCGGGCGCGCTGGCGCAGCTTCCGCCGGAGCAGCGGGCCGCGGTGACGGCCGGCGGAGACTTCTCGATCAACGACCCGGCGGCGATCCTCGCGCTGCCCGCCCCGGTACGCGCCGCCGTCCAGGCCGCGTTCGTCGAGTCGCTGCACCTGGTCTTCCTGACCACCGGGCTGATCGCCGTGATCGCCGTGCTGGTCACCCTGGCCATGCCGAACCTCCAGCTGCGCGGCACCGGCCCGCAGGGCGCCACCGGCGGCGCCGACCCGCTCGGCGGGAAGGCGCCCGCGCCCGGCGGCAAGCCGCTGACGAAGGAGTCGAAGGAGGAGGCCGCCGCCGACATGGAGGCGAAGTCGCAGACGATGCTGTGACCTGGGGCTACTTGAGGATCAGCCGGTTGGTCTGCTCGAACACGTCCAGGTCGGCGAGCGTCTCGTGCACGCTCGACGACAGCGGATGCGGGAAGTCCTCCGGGTGGAAGAAACCGGAGTCGGTGGTCTCGTCGGTGAACCGGGCCAGTTCGCCGTCCCACTCGTCGACCCGGAAGGCCGTGGTGAAGACCTGGTACGTGTGCCCGTACATGTTGGTGTGGGTGCGGTCCGGGCCGGTGTAGAGCGCGAACGCGCTGACCCGCAGCGCCCGCAGCCCGGTCTCCTCCCGGACCTCCCGGACCGCGCAGTCGGCGATCGACTCGCCGAGTTCCATGGCGCCGGCCGGCAGGGCCCACTGGCCGTTGTCGGAACGCTGGATCAGCAGCACCCGGGCGGCGTTGTCGCGGACCACGGCGCGGGCACCGACGAACATCAGGGTGCGGTCACCGGCCAGGGCGCGGAGTTGCCCCACGTACGAGTCGGCCCACGAGATGCTCACCCGGACAATCTACGCATCATCCGTGATCACCTCCGCGATTCCGGGGGGTTCCGCAGATGTGACCGCCGCCACTACGTTGTTACCCATGCGTAGCACGATGATGGATGCCCCTCTCCAGGTAGCCCGGATCCTCGAACACGGCTCCACCGTGCACGGCGCGGCGGAGGTGGTCACCTGGACCGGCGCCGAGCCTCGCCGGATGACGTACGCGGAGGTCGGCCGCACCGCCGCCCGGCTGGCCCACGCGCTGCGCGACGAGTGCGGGGTGACCGGCGACGAGCGGGTCGGCACGTTCATGTGGAACAACAACGAGCACCTGGTGGCGTACTTCGCCGTCCCGAGCATGGGCGCGGTGCTGCACACGCTCAACATCCGGCTCTTCCCCGACCAGGTCGTCTACATCGCCAACCATGCGCAGGACCGGGTGGTGCTCGTCGACAGCACGCTCATCCCGCTGCTCGCCCGGGTGATCGGCGAGATGACCACTGTCACCCACGTGGTGGTGGCCGGCGGCGGCGACCCGGCCCCGCTGCTGGCCGCGGCCGGCGACCGGATCACCGTGCACCACTGGGACGCGCTGCTGGCCGGCCGCCCCGACCACTTCGACTGGCCGGAGGTGGACGAGCGCGACGCCGCCGCCCTCTGCTACACCTCCGGGACCACCGGCAACCCCAAGGGCGTCGCCTACTCGCACCGCTCGATCTACCTGCACTCGCTCCAGGTGTGCATGCCGGAGGGCTTCGGGCTCGGCCCGAACGACAGGGAGCTGGCGATCGTGCCGATGTTCCACGCGATGTCGTGGGGCCTGCCGTACGCGGCGTTCCTCTCCGGCGCCTCACTGATCATGCCGGACCGGTTCCTCCAGGCCGAGCCGATCGCCGCGATGATCGCCGCCGAGCGGCCCACGCTCGCCGGTGCGGTGCCGACCATCTGGACCGACCTGCTGGCCTACGTGGACGCGCACGAGGTGGATCTCTCCTCGCTGAAGGAGGTGATCGTCGGCGGGTCGGCCTGCCCGCCGTCGCTGATGCACGCGTTCCACGACCGCTACGGCATCGACGTCATCCACGCCTGGGGCATGACCGAGATGTCGCCGCTGGGCTCGGTCTCCCGGGCGCCGGCCGGCGCGACCGGCGACGACGCCTGGCGCTACCGCTACACGCAGGGCCGCGTCCCGGCGGGCGTGACCGCGCGGATCGTCGGCCCGCTGGGCGAGCCGCTGCCCGCCGACGGGACGTCGGTGGGCGAGCTGGAGGTACGCGGGCCGTGGGTGACCGCCCGGTACATCGGCGACGACGCCCCGGAGGAGGAGAAGTTCCGGGACGGCTGGCTGCGTACCGGTGACGTCGGCACGCTCTCGCCGGACGGCTACATCACGCTCACCGACCGCGCCAAGGACGTGATCAAGTCGGGCGGGGAGTGGATCTCCTCGGTCGAGCTGGAGAACGCCCTGATGGCTCACCCGGCGGTGCTGGAGGCGTGCGTGGTGGGCGTACCGGACGAGCGCTGGGACGAGCGGCCGCTGGCCACTGTGGTGGTCCGCGAGGGCGCCTCGGTGACCGCCGAGGAGCTGCGGGACTTCCTCGCCGGGTCGGTGGCCCGCTGGCAGTTGCCGGAGCGCTGGGCGTTCGTCGACGCGGTGCCGAAGACCAGCGTCGGCAAGTTCGACAAGAAGGTGGTGCGCTCGCGGTACGCCGACGGCGGGCTCGACGTGCGCGAACTGACCGCGTCGTAACGTTTCGCGGCGTACCGTCGCCTACACGGGCAGGAACACGTTTCCAACGGGCATTCCTCCCAGAGGGCGGCCCCGGCGTTCGCACCGCGCCGGGGCCGCCCGTCCGTTACGGGATGACCCGCACCGTCATTGTTGCGAAACTTGTTCGCGTCTGTCCGGCTGTCGGGGAAATCCGGTCGCCTACTCGTCGGCGGTGCTCACCAGCACCTTGCCCACCACGTTGTCCTGCACCGCCTGCTGCGCGGCGGCGGCCTCCGCCAGCGGATACCGGTGCAGCGGCAGCCCCGCCTCCTCGCCGACCCGGATCGCGCCCTGCGCCACCGCCGCCGCGATGTCGGTGACCGCCTGTGCCTTCGCCACCTTCGGCGCGGTGTAGATCAGCACGAACTGCCAGCGCGCGTTCGGACCCATCAGCGGCCGGATCGGCAACGTCACCTCGGCTCCGCCGTCGTCGGCGTACACGCAGACGGCCCCACCGGTGCGCAGCATCCGTACGTCGGCGGCGGCGTTGCGGGCGGCGGACACCTCGACGATCGTGTGCACCCCGTCGGGCGCGACCTTGCGGACCTCCTCGACCACGTCCTGCTCGCGATAGTTGATCACGAAGCTGGCCCCGGCCGCCGCCGCGAGCTGCGCCTTCTCCGGGCTGCTCACCGTGGTGATCACGCACGCGTCGGCCCAGCGGGCGAGCTGGATCGCCGCGTTGCCCACCGCGCCCGCGCCGCCCTGCACCAGCACCACGTGGTCGCTCAACGCGCCCGCGTGCAGTTTGTCCGGCATGAACTCACCGGCGGTCAGGCAGCGGTGCGCGGTCATGAACGGGATACCGAGCGCCGCACCCAGGTCGAACGAGGCCGGACCGAGCGGCACCGCGTGCCGGACCGGGACCAGCGTGTACTCGGCAGCCGTGCCCCACGGGCGCTGCCACGCCGCCTCCCACACCCAGACCCGCTCACCGATGAGCGTCTGGTCCACGCCCTCGCCGACCGCCTCGATCACCCCGGCACCGTCCTGATGCGGGATCTGCCAGCCGGCCGGCAGCGGCCACGCCTGGCGAGCCTTCCAGTCGGTCGGGTTCACCCCCGACACGGCCATCCGGACCAGTACCTCGCCCGGTCCGGGTTCCGGCACCGGCCACTCGACCACCTGGAGCACCGAGGCGTCCCCGGTGCGCTCGTACACGATCGCCTTCATCGCCGTCCCTCCGCCGTCCTCCCGGGTGCGCTACCCGGCCGCCGCCCGAACATTCGGCCCGGGCACACCCGGCCACCGTACGACGGGCCGTCAGGCGGCCGGCTTGAGCACGACCTTCGAATAGCCCGGCTCGCGGCGGTCGAAGTGCTCGTACGCCTCCGGCGCCGCGTCCAGCGGCAGCTCCTTGCTCACCACGAAGCTCGGGGTGGCCCGCCCCGCCATGATCAGGTTGCGCAGGTACGCGTTGTAGGTCTTCACGTTCGCCTGCCCGGTGCCGAGCCGCAGGCCCTTCTCGAACAGCTTGCCCACCTTCAACAACAGCTCACCCCGGGCGGAGTGCTCGTCCGGGGCGCCCGGGTCCGCCGAGAGGTAGAGCCCGACCACGCCGATCGCGCCGGTCGCGCGCACCACCTCCACGAGCGTGTCGAGTATCAGCGCCGGCTGCTCCTCGCCGGTGGGCGCGGTCGCCTGGTATCCCACCGCGTCCACGCCGTGATCGGTCCCCACCCCGGCGGTCCGGTCCCGGATCTGCTCGACCGGGTCACCCGCGCTGAAGTCGATCGGGGTGGCCCCGATCGACTCGGCCAGCCGCAGCCGGTCCGGCACCCGGTCCACCACGAACACCTCAGACGCCCCGATCAGCACCGCCGAGTACGCGGCCATCAGCCCGACCGGCCCGCCGCCCATCACGGTGAGGTTCTCGCCCGGCCGCAGCCCGGTCATCGCCACCCCGTGGTAGCCGGTCGGGAAGACGTCGGCGAGCATCGCGTAGTCGTTCTCGTGCTCGGTGCCCGGAGGCAGCTTCAGGCAGTTGAAGTCGGCGAACGGCACCCGCAGGTACTCCGCCTGCCCACCCCGGTACGGCCCCATCGACACGTAGCCGTACGCGCCGCCGGCGAAGCCCGGGTTCACCGTCAGGCAGAAACCGGTGCGCTGCTCCCGGCAGTTGCGGCAGAACCCGCACGCCACGTTGAACGGCATCGAGACCCGGTCGCCCACGCGAAGGCTCGCCACACCCGGCCCGGTCTCGACGATCACGCCCATGTTCTCGTGGCCGAACACGATGCCCGGCTCGGCGGCCGTCCGTCCCTCGTACATGTGCAGGTCCGAACCGCAGATGGCGGTCGTCGTGACCTGGACGACCACGTCGTTCGGATCCTCGATCCGCGGGTCGTCGACCTCGTTGACGGCCACGTTGTGCGGCCCCTCGTACACCACAGCCCTCATGTCACCGACCGTAGGCCGGGTGGTGGCGGCAGGTGGGTGGTTCAGTCAATCCCCGCCACCACCTCGGGGGTGAGCGCGCCGATCGAGGGCAGCAGCACGGCCGCGAGCGCCTCCGCGTCCGGGTCGAGCGGGTACGACCGGTGCGGCACCGCCACCACCCGGCACCCGGCGGCGGCCGCCGAGCGGACCCCGTTCGACGAGTCCTCCACCGCCACGCACCGGGCCGGGTCGACGCCCAGCCGCTGCGCCACCGCGAGCCACACGTCGGGCGAAGGCTTGCCCCGGGCGGTCTCCTCGGTCGACAGCGTCGCGCCGAACGCGCCGGCCAGGCCCGTCGCGTCCAGCGCCGCCGCGATCAGCCGGGTCGGTGAGGAACTGGCCAGCCCCAGCGGCCACCGCGCGGCCATGCGGCGCACGACCGCGTCGGCGCCGTCGATCAGCGGTACGCGCTGCGCGTACCGCCGGGCCATCTCGGTCACCACCTCGGTGGCGACCTGCTCGGCCGGCCTGTCGACGCCCAGCTCACCGCTCAGGTAGCCGGCCCACTCGGCGGTGCTCATGCCCATCAGCCGACGCTGGGTGTCCGGCTGCCAGACGCCACCGTGCTCGGCCACGTACGCCCGCCGGACCTCCTCCCAGACCGGCTCCGAGTCCACGATCACGCCGTCCAGGTCGAAGAGCACCGCGTCCACCACGAGACCATCCTGCCCCAGCCGGCGGCCGGACTCACCGCGGCAGCGCCGCTCCGGCCGAACGCTGCGCCGGAAGACCGATCGGGGCCTGGGCCGGGATGATCGTGCGGCAGCGCATCGCGATCGGTTCCAGCAGTTCCCGCAGCCGGGCGGTACGCTCCGCGCCCAGCGCCCGCCACGGGCCCGACGCGGCCCGGTCGGTGGCCTCCTCGACCGCGCGGAACGTCTCGGTGGCGTACGGCGTGGGACTCAGGTCGGCGGTCAGCCAGCCCTTGTCCACCAGGCGCTGCTCGGCAGCGGTCCACTGCTCGTCGGTCCAGCCCCGGGCCGGCTGGTGGAACTCGCGGGACTGGTCTACCCGGCACCGCCAGGCCACCACCTCGACCGGTTCCAGCCCGGTCGTGACCAGCGCCGCCACGTGGCCGTCGCCGCGGTGCTCGCGCAGCGTGGTGGCGGCCTGCCAGAGCCGGGCCAGCGGGTACTCGCCCCGGGGCAGCGCGGCGTTGACCGCGCCGAGCACCCGGCCGGCGACGTCCACCCGGCCGGCCGCCTCCTCCAGCAGGTCGGCGGCCTCGACCAGGTGCGACTCGGGCAGCTCGTAGGTGAACTCGGCGAGCGCCTGCACGCCACCGGTGAGCCGGGCCCGCAGCGCCTCCTCCGGGGTGGCCAGGCGCCACACCGAGGGCAGCGCGCGGGCCACCATGGCCGGCGCGAAGCTGAAGAACGCACCCGTGACCGTCGGCGCGTCGACCGGCCCGAGCGGCGCGGCCCGGCCGGCGAAGTAGCCGCGCCAGTAGCCCCGCAGCCCGACCGCCTCGAACGCGGCCCGGGCACGGGGGTGGAAGTAGGTCACCGCGTGGACCGGCTCGTAGAGCGTCCACATCTGCCGGGTCGCCCCGGCCTCGTCCAGCGCCGCCACGTGCACCTCCGCGTCGGTGGGCAGATCACCACGGGCGGACGTGCCGCCCGTGGTGACCATGAACCTACTGCCGCTGGGTGACCGGACGGAAGCCCGGAGTGATCTACTGCGCAGCCAGCACGTCGACGACGAAGCGCAGCGGCCCGGCCGGGCGACCGCCCGCGGCGTCGTTGCCGTACGCCAGCTCGGCCGGGAGGTCCAGCTGGACCCGGCTGCCCACCGGCACGCCGACCAGGCCCTGGTCCCAGCCCTTGATGACCTGGCCCACGCCGATCTGGAAGGTGGCCGGCTGGCCGTTGTCCCAGGACGCGTCGAACTGCTTGCCATCCTTGTAGAACACGCCCACGTAGTTCGTGGTGATGTTCTGGCCGGCCTTCACCGCCGGGCCGGTGCCCTTGACGAGCGTGGTGACTGTGAGCTTCTTCAGCTCACCGGTGCCGGCCTGCACGGTCGGCTTGGTCTTCAGCGCCGGGTCGATGCCGGCGGGCAGCTCCGGAGCGGGCATCGCGGTCGGCTCGGCCGGCGAGGTGGGGCTGGCCGAGGAGCCGGCGGTGGACGCCTTGTCGTCGTCCCCGCTGTTCAGCCAGACCAGGCCGCCGACCAGGGCCACCACCGCGAGCACGCCGACCGCCGCGCCGAGCATCGACTGCCGGCGGCGACGCGCCTCGGCTGCCTTCTTCTCGGCCAGCTGGGCGGCCAGCCGCCGCTGTGCCTTGGTGGCCGGGGCCTGGCCCGCCGACCGGTTCTCCACTCGCTCGCTCACGTCGACTCCCTGCAGGGTGGGTGGGTGCGCCCCCGGCGGGCCGCCGCCGAGGCCAGCGCACACGGTACCCGCCCGGAGCCCCAGCGTGCCCGTACGGCCGCCACGAACCGGACTCGAAGCCCGATACGAGGGCGCCGCGCGAGGTACGTTTCCGACCATGGCGATCCTCAGCGAAGAAGACCTGGCCCTGCTCGGCGAGCCGCAGCTCGCGCACGTGGCGACGGTCGAATCCGACGGCACCCCGCACGTCACCCCGGTCTGGGTGGACACCGACGGCGAGCACATCGTGTTCAACACGGCCAAGGGCCGGCAGAAGTACCTGAACATGTCCCGCAACCCGGTGGTCGCGGTGTCGGTGGCGGACAAGGCCGACGACTTCCGCACGCTCTGGGTGAAGGGCACCGTCGAGTTCGTCACCGAAGGCGCCGACGAGCACATCGACCGGCTGGCGAAGAAGTACCTCGGCCAGGACACCTACCCCTGGCGCCGCCCCGGCGAGGAGCGCGTCATCGTCCGCATCACGCCCACCGAGAAGCTCGGCCGCGGCTGAGCGGCACGGGCCCCGCCCTCCACCGGGGGCGGGGCTCACGCCGTACGCGTCAGGCGCTCTTCTTCGCGGCCGTCTTCTTCGCCGGTGCCTTCTTGGCGGCGGTCTTCCTGGCCGGTTCGGCCTTCTTCTCCGCCGTCTTCTTCGCGGGCGTCTTCTTGGCGGCCGTCTTCTTCGCCGGTTCGGCCTTCTTCTCCGCCGTCTTCTTCGCCGGCGCCTTCTTCGCGGCCTTCTTCGCCGAGCGGGCCGACGAGATCGGCGTCGGCTCGGCACCGCCACCGGACGGCGCCTCACCCCGGGCCGCCCGGGCCCGCTCGACCGACGCCTTCAGCGCTGCCATCAGGTCCACCGCGGCGGCCGGCGCCGCCTCTTCCTCCTCCGGCTGCACCACCTCGCGGCCCTCGACCTTGGCGTCGATGACCTCCTGCAACGCCGCCCGGTAGTCGTCGGTGAACGCGTCCGGCTCGAACTCCCCGGCCATCGAGTCGATGAGCGAGCTGGCCATCGCCAGCTCGGGCGGGCGGACCTTCAGATCCTCGTCCAGGAAACCGAAGTCCGGCCGGCGGATCTCGTCCGGCCACAGCATGGTGTTGAGCAGCAGCACGCCCTCGCGTACCCGCAGCGTGGCGAGCTGCTCGCGCTGGCGCAGCGCCACCTTGACGATCGCCACCCGCTCCGAGTCGGACAGCGCGTCGCGCAGCAGCACGTACGGCTTGGTCGCCGAGCCCTCCGGCTCCAGGAAGTACGCCTTGTTGTAGAGGATCGGGTCGACCTGCTCGGCCGGTACGAACTCCAGCACGTCGATCGCGTGCGAGGTGCTCAACGGAAGTTCGGCGAAGTCCTCGTCGGTGAGGATGACCATCTCGCCGCCGCCGATGTCGTACCCCTTGGCGATGTCGTCGTAGGTGACCTCCTCGCCGCAGACCGAGCAGGTGCGCTTGTAGCGGATCCGGCCGCCGTCCTCACGGTGCACCTGGTGGAAACGGATGTCCTTCTCCTCGGTGGCCGAGTAGACCTTCACCCCGATCGACACCAGGCCGAACGACACCGCTCCTTTCCAGATCGCCCGCATTCCCGCGCTCCTCTCCCCGGTTGAAGACCAGAATCGCAAACGATCGAACGGGACGCACGCGCTTCAGTGCGCAACTACAGTCAGGAGGTGCCCGGCGCGCCGTTGAAGCCGATGCTCGCGACGACCGGGCAGCTCCCGGCCGGCGCCGCCTGGTCGTACGAGTTCAAGTGGGACGGCGTACGCGCGCTCGCCGACATCTCCCGCGGCGACCGGCACTTCTACGCCCGCTCCGGCGTCGAGATCACCACCGCGTACCCGGAACTGCTCAACCTGGCCGAGCAGGTCGACGACGCGCTGCTCGACGGCGAGGTGGTCCTCTTCACCGACGGGCAGCCCTCGTTCACGGCGCTCGCCGAGCGGATGCACGTCCGCAACCCGGCCAAGGCGGCGCGGCTGGCGGCGACAGTACCCGTCACGTACATGATCTTCGATCTGTTGCGGCTCGACGGCGTCGACCTGACCGCCCGGCCGTGGCGGGAGCGGCGGGCGGCGCTGGAGTCGCTCGGGCTCGGCGCCGCCCGGTGGGCGGTGCCGCCGGTCTTCGGCGACGGCCCGGCCACCTACGCGGCGGCCGGCGAGCACGGGCTGGAGGGGGTGATGGCCAAGCGGGCCGACTCGCTCTACCGGCCCGGCGTGCGCTCGCCGGACTGGGTGAAGGTCAAGCTGGAGGTCACCGCCGACTTCGTGGTCGGCGGCTGGCGACCCGGCGCGCGGCGCGTCGGCGGCCTGCTGGTCGGCGTGCCCGGCCCGGACGGGCGGCTGATCTACCGGGGGCGGGTCGGCGGCGGGATCGGGGCGGCGATCGAACGGGAACTGCTGCGCGAGCTGGAACCGCTGCGCGCCACCGACTCGCCGTTCGCCGCCGGGGTGCCGCGCGAGGATGCCCGGGGCGCGATCTGGGTAACTCCCCGGATCGTGGTGGAGGTCAAGTACGGCCAGCGCACGCCGGACGGCCGGCTGCGCTTCCCGCGCATCCTGCGCCTGCGCCCGGACAAGCCGCCCGAGGAGGTCGACGATGCCGTCTGACCGGCTCAAGGTCGAGGTCGAGGGACGCTCACTGGAGTTGTCCAACCTGGACAAGGTGCTGTTCCCGAAGGCCGGCTTCACCAAGGGCGAGGTGATCGACTACTACACCCGGATCGCCCCCGTGCTGCTGCCGCACCTGCGCGACCGCCCGCTGACCCGGATCCGGTTCCCGAACGGCGTCGACGGCGGCTCGTTCTTCGAGAAGAACGCACCCGCCGCGACCCCCGGTTGGGTACGCACCGAGAACCTGCCCGCCCCCGGGTCGACGAAGGGGCGGGAGACCATCGACTACGTGGTCTGCGACGACCTGCCCACGCTCGTGTGGCTGGCCAACCTGGCCGCGCTGGAGCTGCACACTCCGCAGTGGAAGATCGGCGCGCACCCGGACATGATGGTCGTCGACCTGGACCCGGGTGCCCCGGCCACGCTCAAGCAGTGCTGCCGGGTGGCGCTGCTGATGCGCGACCGGCTCACCGACGACGGGATCTCCTCGTTCCCGAAGACGTCGGGCAAGAAGGGCATGCAGCTCTGCTGCCCGATCGCCGGCAGGCAGGACGCCGAAATCGTCTCCGACTACGCCAAGCGCATCGCGCAGGAGCTGGAGCAGGCACACCCGAAGCTGATCGTGTCGAAGATGGCGAAGAACCTGCGCCCCGGCAAGGTCTTCATCGACTGGAGCCAGAACAACGCGGCGAAGACGACGGTGGCGCCGTACTCCCTGCGGGCCCAGCCGGTGCCGGCCGTGTCGACGCCGCTGACCTGGGACGAGGTGGAGGCCGGGGCGGCGGGGAAACGGCCGTCGACGCGGCCGTACACAGCGGGCGAGGTGCTCAAGCGGGTGGAGAAGCAGGGCGACCTGCTGGCCCCGCTGCTCGACGGCGGTCCCGAACTGCCGGCCCGCTGACCCGCCACCATGCGCCGCCGACCAGCAGCAGCACGATCACGCTGATCGCCACATCACCGACCAGGTCCGCGGCCGGGCTCGACGGGGAGTAGGTCGGCACCTCGTACGCGAACGCGGCCGCGACGAGCACGCTGGCCGAGCCGGCGGCGAGCACCTGCCGCTGTCCCCAGCCGGGCCGCCGGGACCAGCGCGTCAGCAGGACGGCGGTGGCCGCGGCGAGCGCGAGCGCGAGCCCGATACCCGGCCAGCCCGGCACGATGCCGGCCCCCACGTAGGTGACCAGCACGACCAGCCCCGCCCAGACCGGGCGTGGCGCGGTCGATGTGTCGGCGGCGGGGGCGTTCTGCGCGACGTCGTCTCCGGGAACCGGTGCCGGTCCGTCGTGCCCGTCGGCGGCGCGTCCGCTGCGCCGCAGGGCGATGGCGACCAGGGCCAGCGCCACGCCGGCCGCGACCGCGAGCTGAACCGGCGAGGCCAGGAAGCCCTTGCGGCCGCTGTCGTCGCTGAAGATCAGCAGGCTATCGCACGAGCACGACTCAAAACCGCAGCCTGAAAACCTGACTCAGCTGTTCAGATTCTCGAACCCAAGGATCTAGGGTGAGCTGACCGCCAGGGAGGAGCACATCCGATGGCCACCCGCGCACCCGCCGCCGTCGCGTCCGACGTGCCGCTGCTGACCTACCTCGACGACGCCACGGGCGAGCGCACCGAGCTGACCGGGCCGCAGCTGGGCCAGTGGGCGGCCCGCAGCGCCGGGCTGCTCCGGGACGGGTGCGGGCTGCGCCCCGGTGACCGGGTGGCGGTGCTGCTGCCGCCGCACTGGCGTACCGCGGCCGTGCTCATCGGCGCCTGGTCGGTCGGGCTGACGGTTTCCTTCCGGCCCCGCGCGCTGGCCGGGCTGCCGGTGCTCGAACCGGGCGCGGACCGGCCGTACGACGCGGTGTTCGTGACCCCGGAACGCCTTGACGACTGGCTGGAGGACGTTCCCGAGGGGACGCACCGCTATCTGGTGGGCACCGGGCCGGGCCCGCTCGCCGAGGTGCCGCCGGGCTGGCTGGACTGGTCGGCAGAGGTGCTGCGGCACCCCACCGACCCGCCGGACTACACGGCGGTCGACCCGGCCGGCCCGGCCACACCGGACGGCACCAGCTTCGGCGCGTGGCGGCGCCTGGCCGCCGAGATCGCCACCCAGCTCGACTTGCACCCCGGTGACCGCCTGGTGATCGACCCGACCGAGGAGCAGCCCGTGAAGTGGCTCCTGGCCCCCCTCTCCGCCGGAGCCACGGTCCTGATCCACGCCAACCCCGCCCCTTCACCTCGCTGATCTTGCAGTTGCGGCCCTTTCGGTGCCGGATTTGCGGCTCTTGTCGGGGCGGCAACTACATGATCAGCGGGGCGTGTCGTTTGACCCGCCTATCCCGCCCCGCCTTTTCGTTGATCATGGAGTTGTGGCACCTCGCGTAAGCCGCGAAGCGGGCATCTGAGGCGCCATAACTCCAAGATCGGCGCAGGCTGGGCGGGCGAGCGGGCGGGGAATGTGGTTGACCTCGGGGGGCGGGTGGGGCCTACTGCCTCGGTGAGCCGGACCGTGGGTCGGGCGGGTGACGGGAGTGGGCGTGAGCGGGACGGGTGCGCTGGTCTGGCGGGAGTTCGGCGACGACGACCTGCCCGCGTTGACCGGCCTGGCGCAGGCGTGCCTCGCCACTGACGGCGGGTTGCCGCTGTTCGGGCGTACCCCGTTGGCGCGGGCGCGGCTGCTGCAGACGCGTACCCACGGCGCCTGGTCGGGCGGCGACCTGGTCGCGGCCGTCGGAGTCGGCACCGGGCGGACGCCGGCCACCGCCACCGGGGTGGTGCACCCGGCGTGGCGCGGGCGCGGGCTCGGCGGCGCGCTGCTGGACTGGGCGGAGAAGCAGGCGGGCGACGCTGGTCTGCTGGTCACCACCGAGACGTGGAACGCGGGCGCGGAGGAGTTGTTCGTGGCGCGCGGCTACACGCGGACGTTCCTCGAGTGGGTGCTGCGGCACGACCTCGACGCGCTGCCCGAGGTCACGGCGCCGGACGGCGTGACTGTGGAACGGGCCACGCTGGGGCCGGAGCTGTTCGCCACCTACCGCGCGTCGTTCGCCGACCGGCCCGGCTTCGTGGAGCCCGAGGCCGACGAGTGGCTGGGCGACCTGCGTGACGACGACGACTTCCGCCCGGAACTGACGCTGCTGGCGCGCGGCCCGGACGGTGAGGCGGCCGGCTTCGTCACCGTGCTCGACGACTGGATCGACCAGGTCGGCGTCGTGCCCGGGTGGCGCGGCCAGCGGGTCGGCGCGTACCTGGTGGCGCGCGTGCTGCGCGGCCTCGCCGGCGCGGGCGCGGACGCCGCGTGGCTCTGCGTCAACGACGACAACCCGGCGGCCGGCCTGTACCGGCGGCTCGGCTTCCGCGACTTCGGCCGCCGCGCCCGCTACCTCCGTGACTGACCCGACCCGGGCGGCGATCGTGCGGGCCCTCGCCGACCTGTGGGCGAAGGGCTGCCCGGTGCCCGCGCCCGAGCACCAGGAACGGCTCGCCGACGTCGGCATGCGCCGCTGGCGCAGCGTCGCGCGCCGGCACCGGGGGCGGCGGCTCAGCCCGGACCAGCGGGTCCAGGATCTGGTACGCGGCCTGGTCGCCGCGTTCGAGCCGGACCGTGCGCTGGTCGGGCCGCTGGTACGCGACTACGAGTGCGTGGCGCGCGCCATCGCCGACGTCATGACGTCGACCGATTAGCGCCCTCGTCTCCTGCCGAGCCGGTCGGCGCTTTCGCTTGTTGCACTGACTGGCTGGGAAATGGTACTGCTTGCGGTACCATGTGTTGTGCCCTCCATAGCCAGGATCGTCGAAGCGATGCGGAAGACCCAGCAGAACGTGGCGTACAACGATCTTTACCGGGTCTGTGAGCACTGAGCTGATCTCAGCAACGCGAATGTGTTGATTGGTGCGACACGGATGAAGGCGCTCAGACCGGACAGCGCTGGAAGTGGACGTGAGGTCCTCGGTAGGTAGTTCTCACCACAAGATCACCCACACGGTGAGGACCCCACGTGATCGCATATCGTGCCATGGTCGACGTCCCGAGGGAACTCGTGCAGTACCTCGGCCGGCTGCTCGCCGCGGAACGCCGAGCCAAGGGGACACGGCGCGGCACCCGCGCGTTGACCTGCTTCTACCAGGCACTGCTGGTGCTGGTCTGGTTCCGCAAGGCCGAGGACATCACCCTGCTCGGTGCCGGGTTCGGCATCTCCCGGGCGACCGCGTACCGCTACCGCGACGAGGGCATCGCCGTGCTCGCCGCGCAGGCGCAGGACCTGCACACCGCGCTGCGCCGAGTCGCCGACGACGGCTGGTCCCATGTGATCCTCGACGGCAAGCTGTTCGACTGCGACCGGCTCACCGAGACCACCCTGTCGGTCAAGGGCGAGACCATCGACGCCTGGTACTCCGGAAAGCACCGAGACTTCGGCGCGAACATCCAAGCGATCATCCGTCCGGACGGACTGCCGATCTGGACATCGACGGCGATGCCCGGGCACCTGCACGACACCAGCTGTGCCCGCGAACTTGGGGTGACCGCTGCGCTGAACTGGTCCGCCGCCGAACTGGACCTGCCCGCCCTGGCCGACTCCGGCTACGAAAGCGCAGGTCATGGCATCAAGACTCCGGTCAAGCAGCCTGCTGACGGCAGCCGTCTCGCACCCGACAACCGCGCCTACAACCGGCTGCTGCGCGGGCTGCGCTGGCAAGGCGAACGCGGCTTCGCCATCCTGATCGGACGCTGGAAAACGCTACGCCACACCACCGCCAGCCCACGCCGGATCGGCGACATCGTCGCAGCCGCGCTGCACCTGACTCATTTCGAATACAAATACCTACCGCAAAGTCGCTGAGATTACTTCACTACTTCGGTAAGCCCAGGCAGTCTGGAACATCCCATGCGGTGTTCAAGATGCCCTGGGCTGGCGACCCGCGCGTCAACATCCAGGACGACAAGGGCAAGGCCAAGGCTTACCAGGTACGGCAGGTGCTCAAGGCGATCGACAAGAAGGAGGCCATGTGATGTCCGATTCCCGTCCGGAGATCTCGCACTACACCTACCGCGTCACGTGGTCCGCCGACGATCAGGAGTTCGTCGCCACCTGCGCCGAGTTTCCGTCTCTGTCGTGGCTCGCGACCTCGCAGATCGAGGCGCTGCACGGGCTCCAGGAGATGCTGCGTGAGGTGATCGGCGACATGGCGGAACAGGGCGAGCAGATCCCGGAGCCGCTGTCCGAGCGCAGTTACTCGGGCAAGTTCAACCTTCGGGTCGGCGAGAGCCTGCACCGCGAGCTGGCCATCCATGCCGCCGAGGAAGGCATGAGCCTCAACCAGTACGTGCTGCGGAAGCTCAGTGCCGCCTGACCTGTCCCAAGGCCGCGTCCCCCGCCGGGGTCTGTTGCGGACGGCCGTTGACGTGGTCTTATGGCGGGACGACGACGTCATCGATCCGCAGCTTTGACAACCCCGCGTCGGTACTCCTTTCATGCCTCTCGAAAGGTGCAACGATGCACAGGAAACCGACGATCCACCTGGCAGTACTCGTCGCTGCCGCCGCCACCTTCCTGACCGCCGGAGGCGCCTCCGCCACCACCGCACCCGTGGCCGCCTCTCCCGCCCTCGCCGAATGCGAGCCGGGCGCCGACAACCACAGCGCCGCCCGGGTACGCGAGGGCGCCACCGCCCAGGAGCCGGCGCTCTACTCGACGAACGAGGCCAAGGCGTACGGCGTCATCAAGGACTCGCCGCGCCTGGCGAACGGCAGCGTCACAGTGCCGACGATCTTCCACATGATCTCGGACCACGAGCTGAGCGCGGCCGAGAAGGCCCGCTGGAACACGCTCATCGCGGCGCAGATGACAGTGCTCAACGACTCGTTCGCGGGCCGTACGGCTGCGGACGCGTCGGACACGCCGTTCCGCTTCTCGCTCGTCGACACCACCTGGACCGTGAACAGTGCCTGGTACACGGTGGTGCCGGGCAAGAACGAGCGGGACATGAAGAAGGCGCTCTACACCGGCGACTCCCGCACGCTGAACGTCTACGCGGCGAACATCGGTGGCGGGCTGCTCGGCTGGGCGTACTTCCCGAAGGGCTACAACAACGGCCGCGACTACATCGACGGCGTGGTGATGCTCGACGAGTCGATGCCGGGTGGCACGGCCGGCAAGTACGCGCTCGGCGACACGCTCACGCACGAGGTCGGGCACTGGCTGATGCTGGAGCACACGTTCGCGCACGGCTGCTCCGCGTCCGGCGACTTCGTGGCCGACACGCCACGTGAGGCGGCGCCGCAGTTCAACTGCCCGATCGGCGCGGACACCTGCACCGCGCCAGGGCTCGACCCGATCCACAACTTCATGGACTACACGCAGGACTCCTGCATGAACATGTTCACCCCGGGCCAGGCCGACCGGATGAGCGACGCCTGGGTCGCGTTCCGCGCCAGCGGCAACGGCTAGACCCGAAAGCGACTACCGGATGGGCGGACATCCGACCCCGTGTGGGGTCCGCCCATCCGGCCCGTCGAGTGGTTCACCAACGCTCGTCGGCTCCGGCTTGCAGTCGAGGGGGAAGCCTCGTGCTGTGGTCGGTCCTGGCAGTTGCGAGATCATTCGCGTCCAGCCCTTCGACGGGATTCTTGCCGCCGGCGTCGCAGAGCCGAGCCATCCGCAGGTCGGCGCCCCTGATGTCCGCGCCCGACAAGTTCGCCCCGGCCAGATCGGCGCCGATGAGAGCAGCGCCCCGGAGGTCCGCCTTGCCCAGGTCGACCCGTCTCATCTGGGCTCCCACGAGACGCGCGTCGCGCAGATCGGCCGATTCGAGAACCGCCTGGTTCAGACGAGAGAAGCCGAAGTTCGCCTTCGCCGCCGAGATGTGGGCCATGTTGGCGCCGTCGAAGTGGGAATCACGTGCCTCCGCCTGCCGGAGAGAGGCGAAGCTCAGGTTTGCGTTGTGCAGGCGGCAACGGTTCAGACGCGCGTGGCTCAGGTCTGCCCGGGTCAGATTCGCCAACTGCAGGTCGGAGAAGGAGAGATACGCGCCGTTCAGTCTGCATTCGGACAGGCAGGCGTCGAGCAGCAGCGCGTGAGAGACATTCGCACCCGTCAAGCTGGACATGGAGAGGTCCGCGCCGCTGAGCGACACCGCGAACAGATCGGCGTGATCGATCAAGGCCAAGTGCAGTGTGGCGTGCTTCAGGCTGCTCCGGTTGAGTTCAGCGCCTCGCAGGTCAGCTCTGCTCAACTCGGCGTAGTCCAGCATCGCCCGGTGCAGACGGGCTTCCCGCAGTCTGCATCCGGAGAAGTCAGAGTTCTGGAGTCGTCCGTACGGGGCATGCAGGTGGTCGAGCCTCAGGTCGTGCAGGTCCAGGCCCGCGCGCTCGGCGGCACGTCGCCGTGGCCGGTAGGCAAGCGCAGTGACGGTTGCCTGGACGTCTTCCGGTAGTTCCTGGGGCAGGTCCTCAGGCGGCTGATCCGCCGAACCGGGACTAGGTGCGCTGCGGTCACGCAAGAAGGCGATGAGCACGTCGACCGTGTCGTTGTGGTGAGACGGCGAATCCTGTAGCACCCGAGCAAGCGCGTGGACGCCGCCGATCCGGATATGGGCTTTCGTGGAGTCCAGCCGCTCGAGCGCCTTGGTGAAGCGATCGGTGACCTGACCTCGATTGGCCAGCCGGTAATTGCGGGCGGTGTACAACAGGCCGATGGCGACGACGATCGCCCCGCCGAGCGACGTCACCAGTAGCCGGGCATTGTGATGAGCGCTGAGGCGGGCATCTGGGCTCGCCTGGCGCACCGAATTGCTGTCCAGCATCCGTGGTGCTTCGGCAATCGCCCAGCCGTAGGCTACGAACGCCGCGCCGACGAGGAGCGCTGTCAGCAGCAGCACCCACCGCCGGTTGACGTCCCGGACGACGATGGGCCGGCGCGGTCTGCCCCAACCGAGGTCCCGGGCGAACAGACGGACTGCTGCTTTGATCCGCCACCAACGCGCCCGGAGTCTCGCCATGACACAGTTCTAACGCACCACCGCTAGAACCTAGAACCGTCAGTCGACAGTGGGCAGCTTCGGCCCGAGCACGTCGTCGGCGTCCACGATGGTGTACGCGTACCCCTGCTCGGCCAGGAACCGCTGCCGGTGCGCGGCGTACTCGGTGTCGATGGTGTCCCGGGAGACCACCGTGTAGAAGTGCGCCTGCCGGCCGTCGGCCTTCGGGCGCAGCACCCGCCCGAGCCGCTGCGCCTCCTCCTGCCGCGAGCCGAACGTGCCGGACACCTGGATCGCCACCGCCGCCTCCGGCAGGTCGATGGAGAAGTTCCCGACCTTGGAGATCACCAGCGTCCGCACCTCGCCGGAGCGGAACGCGTCGAACAGCCGCTCGCGCTCCTTGTTCGTGGTGGAGCCCTGCACGATCGGCGCGTCCAGGTATTCGCCGAGCTGGTGCAACTGGTCGAGGAACCCACCGATGACGAGGACCTGCTCGGACGGGTGCCGGTCCACCAGGGCCCGCACCACCGGCAGCTTGGTGCGTGCGGTCGCCGCCATCCGGTAGCGCTCCTCGGCCTCCGCCGTCGCGTACGCCAGCCGCTCGGCGTCGGTGAGCGTCACCCGTACCTCGGTGCACTCCGCCGGGGCGATCCAGCCCTGCTGCTCGATGTCCTTCCACGGCGCGTCGTACCGCTTCGGGCCGATCAGGCTGAACACGTCGCCCTCGCGGCCGTCCTCGCGTACCAGGGTCGCGGTGAGGCCGAGCCGGCGGCGGGCCTGGAGGTCCGCCGTGAAGCGGAAGATCGGCGCGGGCAGCAGGTGCACCTCGTCGTAGACGACCAGGCCCCAGTCGCGGGCGCCGAACAGGTCCAGGTGGGTGAACGCGCCGCCGCGCCGCGAGGTGAGCACCTGGTACGTGGCGATGGTGACCGGGCGGATCTCCTTGCGCTCGCCCGAGTACTCGCCGATCTCCTCCTCGGTCAGCGACGTGCGCGCGATCAGCTCCCGCTTCCACTGCCGTCCCGCCACCGTGTTGGTGACCAGGATCAGCGTGGTCGCCTTCGCCTCGGCCATCGCCGCCGCGCCGACCAGCGTCTTGCCGGCGCCGCAGGGCAGCACCACCACGCCGGACCCGCCGGCCCAGAACGCCTCCACCGCCTCCCGCTGGTACGACCGCAGCGTCCACGGCTTGCCGCCGTCCTTGCCGGACTCGGCCAGCTCGATCGGGTGCGCCTCGCCGTCCACGTACCCGGCCAGGTCCTCGGCCGGCCAGCCCAGCTTGAGCAGCGCCTGCTTGAGCCGTCCCCGCTCGGACGGGTGCACCGCGATCGTGTCGTCGTCGAGCTTCGCGCCGAGCATGCCGGCGAGCTTCTTGCTCTTGGCGACCTCGATCAGCACCACCCGGTCCAGGGCGCGCAGCACCAGGCCGTGCACCGGGTCGTTGGCGAGCTGGAGCCGGCCGTACCGGTCCATCGTCTCGGCCACGTCGACGAGCAGCCCGTGCGGTACCGGGTAGCGCGAGTACTTGATCAGCGAGTCGACCACGCCCTCGGCGTCGTGGCCGGCGGCCCGCGCGTTCCACAGGCCCAGCGGCGTGAGCCGGTAGGTGTGCACGTGCTCGGGGGAGCGTTCCAGCTCGGCGAAGGGCGCGATCGCCATCCGGCACGCCTGCGCGTCTGGGTGATCCACCTCCAGCAGCAGCGTCTTGTCCGACTGCACGATCAGTGGTCCACCGCTCACGCCAGCGTCCTCTCGCATCGCCCGGAACCCCGCCGCCCGGTACCCCCGTCGCCACCCCGGCTGACCTGCCGCAGGCCGACCATCCAGTGTTGCACGCCGGCGGGCGCCGCAAAAAAGTCTCGGTGGACAGGCAACGTCATACTCGTCCCACACGTCTAGCAATCGGGACGACTGTCCAGGGAGGGCCCATGCAGCGTGTCCGGTTTATCGCCCGGGTCACCGCCCTGGCGGTGGTCGTGCTGGTCGGTGTCGGCGCCTGTGCGCTCGATCCGCAGGCGGAAGGCGCCGGGGGGAGCACCCCCGGCCCGGTCGGGCTGACGGAGGGAGCATCGGGGGCGAGCGCGTCGCCCACGCCGGAACAGCCGGCCACGTCCCCGTCGGCGCAGCCGAGCCGGACGGCCTCGCCGAAACCCTCCCGGTCGCCCGAGGCGGCAAAGACGACGAAGCCCAAGCCGAAGCCCAGCGCGTCCGCCGGGTGCCCGCAGGGGGAGCACCAGCGGGCCGTGGAGACGTACCTGACCCGGCTGGGCGGCTTCGGGACGCTGACCGTGGACGGCGAGCAGTCCACCGCCGACTGCGCCGCGATCAAGAAGTTCCAGATCCGGTACGGGATCAGCCCGTCCTCCGGCCGCGCCGGCCCCACCACGTACGACGTGGCGAAGCGGCTCGCCGCCACCGACACCACCCGGTGCAAGGCCGGTTCCCGGCTCACCTTCTGCGTCGACCTGACCCGGCAGACGGTCTGGGCGATGCGCGGCGGCACTGTGGTGATGGGTCCGACCGTCACCCGCACCGGCATGTCCGGCTACGCCACCCCGGCCGGCACGTACTCGGTGGGCCGGAAGAACCCGCGCGAGTGGTCCAACCCGTACGAGGTGTGGCTGCCGTACTGGCAGCAGTTCAACGGCGGGATCGGCTTCCACGAGACCACCACCTACCTGCACAACGGCGCGATCGGCTCGCACGGCTGCGTCAACCTGCTGCACCGCGACGCGGTACGCCTGTGGGAGTTGGGCTCGGTCGGCACCCGCGTGGTGGTGATCGGCCGCCGCCCGGGCACCTGAACCGGCCGGCCCGGCCGGAACCCGGCCCCTACCCGTGACCGGAGCGCCCGGATCAGGGTTTTAACCCCTGTCCGCGCGCTCCGGTTGGTGTAACCCTGGAAGCCGGGTCCATGCCGGGACGGGGAGGGACTGCCATGACCGTTGACCGGGACGTGCTTCCCGAGGACGAACGGACGCGGCAGCAGGAGGTGCCCACGGCAGTAGTGCTCGCCTACGCGGCCGCCGCCGCGGGGGTGTTCGGCTGGTTCCTGTTCGGGCTGCTGGTGCAGCAGCAGGGCTTCGTCGACTCGGTGGGCGAGTCGGCCGGCGCCGCGTTCGCGTTGCTGCTGGCCGTGTCGGTGATCGGCACGCTGCGCCGCAACGGGGAGTAGCTCACTCCTCCAGCACGGCGGCCGTGATCCGGTGCAGCGCGAACGTGTGCAGCATCTCCGTCCGGTCGTCCTCGGCGCGCAGGTAGCCGGCGCCGATCGACACCGGCCGGACCAGCCGGGACGCGGTCGCCCCGTGCGCGTCGACGTAGCCCACCCAGACCAGCGCCTTGTCCCGTACCGCCTGCTGGAGCACCGCCAGGGCGTCGCCGTGCCCGGACACGGGTGTGGGACCACCCGCCGCCGCCGGGGCGCCGCGGACCACCGCCGGGGCCCGCCGTGCCGCCCGGGCCGCCGCCTCGCCCCGGCGGATCTGCTCCACCACGCCGAGCAGGCGGGGCATCGGCAGCTTCGGCGTGGCGAGCGGATCCACCGCACGGCCGATCGCGGTACGGGCCGGCGCCCGCCGGGTCTTCGGCCGCGCCAGCACCGTCGCTCCGCTGGCGTCCTCGGGCACCGGGGCGTACCCGGCGTCGCGCAGCGCGGTCAGCATCCGGTTGACCTGGTACGGGGTGACCAGCACGGTGGGCGCGAGCCGGCGGAACGCCAGCGGCTCCAGTCGCCGGTCCGCCTGCACCTCGCTGAGCAGCGCCTCGTCGTCGCTGCGCACGTACGCCCCGGCCGAGCCGACGCGCAGCCCGCCGTGCTTGCGGGCCACGTCGTCGACGAGATAGGTCAGGCCCTGCGGCACCGGGGTACGCGACCGGCGGCGGAACAGCGCATGCAGGTCGTCGGCGGTGTACCCGGCGTCGAGCGCCCGCCGGATGCTCGCCGTGGTGACCCGGTGCACGCTGGCTCCGCCCGCCGACTCGTGCTCGGCCACCACGTCCAGCTCGGCGGCGAGCGCCGGGTCGGGCGGGCCGGGCACCACCACTGTCAGGTCGGCCTGCACCAGCACGTGGTCGACCGGGGCGGGCAGCAGCCCGTCCAGCGCCCGTACGGTCGTCGACGCGTCGCCCGACTCGGCGTCGGAGCGCAGCCCGAGCGGGTCGTCACCGCGCTCGTCGGCCTCGGTCAGCTCGGCGAGCAGCAGCCGCCCGTACGAGGTGAGCGCGCCGAGCCCGGTCACGCCCAGCGTGGCGGCCTCGGCCAGCACCTCCCGGTGCGCCGCCTCCCGCCCCCGGGCCCGCCGGGGCGCGCGCCAGTCCAGCAGTTCCAGCACCTCGTCGGTGGTCGGCGCGGTACCGGGCGGCAGATCGGCCAGCACGGCCAGCACCGCACGCCGGGCGGCGGGCGCGCCGGCCCGTTCCGCCTCGGCGGAGAGCACCGAGATGGGCCGGTCCCGGTCGTCGCGCTGCCCGATCAGGCCGGCCTGGCGGGGCATCGACGTCCAGGCACGGGCGAGCTGCTCCCAGCGCTGGGCCAGCGACACCGCGCGCCACACCTCGTACCCGCCGGTGGGCAGGATCTGCTGGTCGCCGCCGTAGCGGGTGGTGGCCGCGCCGGTCAGCTCCATCTCCCCGGTCAGCCCCGCCGCGTACGCCACCTCGAACAGCAGCGCCGTGGTCGGCTCGTCCAGCCCGAGGCCACGGGCGAGCCGCCGCAGGTCGCGTACGCCGACGCCGCCGGAACGCAGCACCGGTGCCGGTTCCGCGGTCAGCGCCTCCAGCATCGCCTCGGTGTGCCGGACCACCTCCATGGCCTGCCCGGCCCCGGCCGAGTCGACGGACTTGACCTCGCGCGGCGGCCCGGACACCACCGGCGGGCTGGTGCGCAGCGGGCCGAGCGGACCGGCGTCGCGGCGCAGCACCAGCCCCACCTCGCGGGGCAGCTCGACGGTGCCGTTGCGGCCGCCGGACATCCGGACCAGGAGCCGGTGCTCGACCAGCCAGCGGATCGGGGAGCCGGTCGGCGCGCCGCCGTTGACCAGGTCGGGCGGGAGCACGTCCTCGGCGCCGGTGGCGGGGGCCTCCAGCGCGCCGGGGGCCACGGTCCCGACCGGCGGCCCGGCGGCGAGCCGGTCCAGGACCGCCCGGGCCGAGGGCGGCGCGGACAGCAGCGTCCGCCGCAGCTTCGCCGGATCCGCGCAGAGCGCCGCCGCGCGCGGGTCCAGCTCCGCCGCCGGTCGGCCCAGCCCCGCCGGGTACGGGGACACCTCGTCGATGCCGCCGGCCACGCACAGGTCGTGCTCGGGGCCGTACAGCAGGAACCGGGCCCGGAGCCGGTCGACGGCGACGCGGACCGCTGTCGGTGCGGGCGGCTGCGGCCCGGCGGTGGCCATGGCCAGGATCTGGTCGGTGGAGGTGGCGCCCTCGGGGCCCCGGGTGAGCCGGGCGGCGTCGAGGATCTGGAGGGTGAACTGGTCCAGCCCGTCGAGCGCCCGGGCCACGGAGACCCGGGACTGGGCGCGCAGGGCGAGGGCGGACATGTCGGCCGGCACCGGCACGACGAGGTCCGGCCGCAGTTGGAGCAGCGCGGCGAGGGACTCGTCGGGGAGGGCCCGCAGGTGGTCGGCGAGTGAGGTGGTCATCGTCGTACCACGCTAGCCCGCTGGGTAGGTTCTCGGCATGTCTCCGCTGATGGTCGGCTTCGACCTCGACATGACCCTGGTCGACTCCCGCCCCGGGATCGCGGCCGCGTTCCGGGCGCTGACCGCGCGCACGGGCGTGCACGTGGACGGGGAACTGGCCGTCTCCCGGCTGGGCCCGCCGCTGCGTACCGAGCTGGCGCACTGGTTCCCGCCGGAGCGCCTGGAGGAGGCGGTGACGCTCTACCGGGAGCTGTATCCGGCGTACGCGATCACCCCGACCGTGCCGATGCCGGGTGCGGAGGCCGCGTTGCGCGCGGTGCACGCGCGCGGCGGCCGGACGATGGTGGTGACCGCGAAGATCGGCCGGCTGGCGAAGCTGCACCTGGACCACCTCGGGCTGCCGGTGGACGAGCTGGCCGGGGACGTGTTCGCCGAGCAGAAGGCGGTCGCGTTGCGCGAGCACGGCGCCACGTTGTACGTGGGCGACCACGTGGCCGACATGGCCGCCGCGCGAGCCGCGGGAATCCCGGGCGTGGCAGTGGCGACCGGCCCGTGCCCGGCCGACGAACTGACCGAGGCCGGGGCGTACCTGGTGCTTGATGATCTCGTCGAATTCCCGAGGGCGCTGGACCGGATCATCGGGCTAGCCTTGGAGGGGTAGACGGTTCGAGTGGAGCGGGGTTCAACAGGTGCCGACGGGTCGAGTGAAGTGGTACGACGCCGCCAAGGGGTACGGGTTCGTCACCAGTGACGAGGGTGGCGACGTGTTCCTGCCGAAGGGCGCGCTACCGGCGGGTGTCGCCGACCTGAAGGGTGGCCAGCGGGTCGATTTCAGCGTGGTCGACAGCCGGCGGGGCGCCCAGGCGATGGGGGTCAAGCTGCTGGAGGCGCCGCCGTCGGTGGCGGAGCTGCGCCGCCGGCCGGCCGAGGAACTCCACGGCCTGGTGGAAGACATGATCAAGGTGCTGGAGGCGAAGGTCCAGCCGGACCTGCGCCGGGGGCGCTTCCCGGATCGGAAGACCGCCCAGAAGATCGCTCAGCTGGTCCACGCGGTGGCGCGCGAGCTGGAGGTCTGAGGGACGAGCCCGGCGTCGGCGGCCCGGCCCAGCAGCGCCTCCACGGCGGCGAAGCCGGCCTCTCCCAGGTCGGCGGTGAACTCGTTGACGTAGAGGCCGATGTGCCGGTCCACCACGTCGGGCTCCATCTCCTGCGCGTGCGCGAGGACGTACTCGCGGCTGGCCTCCGGGTCGGCCCACGCCTGGCGTACCGACTCGCGGATCCAGGCGGTGGCCTCGACCGGGTCGACAGCGCCCCGGCGGGCCAGGATCGCGCCGAGCGGGATCGGCAGCCCGGTGTCGCCCTCCCACCACTCGCCCAGGTCGACCAGTGCGGTCAGCCCGTGCCGCGGGTAGGTGAAGCGCGCCTCGTGGATGACCAGGCCCGCGTCGTACCGGCCGGCGGCCACGCCCGGCATGATCTCGTGGAACGGCACCACCTCGATGCGCGCCGGGGCCTGGCCGGCCGCCCAGAGCCGGAACAGCAGGTACGCGGTGGTCCGCTCGCCGGGCACCGCCACCGTCGCGCCGGACAGGTCGGTCCGGTCACCCCGGGTCAGCACCAGCGGGCCGCAGCCCCGGCCCAGCGCGCCGCCGCAGGGCAGCAGGTGGTAGTCGTCGAGCAGCCACGGCAGCGCGGCGTAGCTGACCTTCACCAGGTCGAACGCCCCCCGCTCGGCGGCGGTGTTGGTGACGTCGACGTCCGCGTAGGTCACCTCGACCGGCGGTGCGCCGGGCACCCGGCCGTGCACCAGGGCGTCGAAGACGAACGTGTCGTTGGGGCAGGGGGAGATCGCCAGGGAGAGCGCCACGCTCCCACCGTAACCCCGGCGCCCGGCCCGCCCGTCACCCCGTCCGGTGTGACGTCCAGCCGTCCCGGTGCAGCCGCTCGATGCCGTCCAGCAGCAGGTCCAGCGCGAACTCGAACTCGAACTGGTCGTCGCAGCCCGGCCCGACGACCGAGTCGCCGTCGTGGGACGCCGCGGTGGCGATGGCCGCGAGGTTCGGGAACCGGGCGGCCATCTCCGGCGGCAGGTCGGCCGGCGCCTCGGGCACCGTCGCGCCGGACCGGCCGGCCTGCCGGGAGGCGTCGAACAGTTCCTGGCTGAAGCCCAGCACCCGGCTGCCCAGCGCGTGCATGACGTGGTGGGCCAGGTCGGCGGAGAATCCGCTCGCCCGCAACGCGCCGACGGTCGAGTCGAGGTAGGCGAGCACGGCGGGTGTGGCCATGGTCCGGGACTCGATCGCCAGCGAGGCCCAGGGGTGGCGGAGCAGCACCTGTCGCGCCGACAGGACGCGCCGGCGGATCACCTGCTTCCAGTCGCCGGCCGCCGGCGGGTCGATCTCCCCGACGACGATGTCGATCATGCCGTCGAGTAGTTCGTCCTTGTTGGCGACGTGCTTGTAGAGGGCCATCGGCACGACGCCCAGATCCTGCGCGAGGTTGCGCATGCTGAGCGACTCGATCCCGGTCCGGTCGGCGAGCGCGACGGCGGCACGCAGGACGCGGTCCCTGGTCAGGGGCGCCCGGCGCACCGTCTCCACCTGCTCAGCCATGTCGTCCCCAGTCCTTCCGGTGGCCGTTGACACAGTAACCGCCTTGACTGGTGTACGGCGTACACCTAACCTGGTGGGCATGAAGGTGTACGCCGTACACTTGGGAGGGAGTGGCGACATGAAGGCGATCGTCCAGGACCGGTACGGCCCGCCCGAGACACTCACGCTCGCCGACGTCGAGACGCCCGAGCCCGGCCCCGGCGACGTCCTCGTCCGGGTCGAGGCCGCCGCGTTGAACGCGTGGGACTGGCATGCCATGCGCGGTGACCCCCGGCTGTCACGGCTGGCGTTCGGCCTCGGGCGGCCCCGGGCCCGCGTCCGTGGCCGCGACTTCGCCGGCCGGGTCGAGGCCGTCGGCGCCCAGGTGCGGCAGGTACGCCCCGGCGACGCCGTCTTCGGCGACCTCGGCGAGGCCGACGGCGCGTTCGCCGAGTACGTGCGCGTACCCGAGCACCTGGTCGCGCCGCGGCCGGCGAACCTGACGCCGGGGCAGGCGGCAGCCCTGCCGCTGGCAGGAGTCACCGCGCTCCAGGGGCTGCGCGACGCCGGGCAGGTCCGGCCCGGTCACCGCGTTCTGATCAACGGGGCTTCCGGCGGCGTCGGCACGCTCGCCGTCCAGCTCGCGAAGGCGCTCGGCGCGACGGTGACCGGCGTGTGCAGCACCCGCAACGTCGCACTGGTCCGCTCGCTCGGCGCGGACCACGTGGTCGACTACACCCGCGACGACTTCACCCGCGCGGGAGACCGCCACGACGTGGTGTTCGACCTGGTCGGCAACCGCTCCCTGGCCGCGCTGCGGCGGGCGCTGACGCCTTCCGGGACGCTCGTGCTCTCCGGCGGCGGCGTCTACCGCGGCGGCAGCCTGCTCGGCCCGATCGGGCTGGTGGCGCGGGGACGGCTGCTCGCGCCCTTCGTCCGGCAGCGCGTCGTCGTCCTCGCCACGTCACCCGGCCGGGCGCACCTCGACGTGCTGCGTGAGCACGCCGAGGCCGGCCGCCTCACGCCGGTCGTCGACCGGACGTACCCGCTGCACGAGGTGCCCGAGGCCATCCGGTACCTCGAAGCCGAGCACGCGCGAGCCAAGGTCGTCATCACGATCTGACCCCGCCGTCCCCAGCCCGACGGGTTGTCCACAGGGTTGTCCACAGGTGGACAAGATCAGTGGAGGGCGGCCGCGGCGGCGGTGAGCGCGGCGAACGCCTCCCGCATGCGCCACGCACTGCGGTCGCGCGGGCCGATCGGGTTGGAGACGGTACGCAGCTCGGCGAAGGGCACACCGGCCTGGGCGGCGGCGACCGCCACGCCGTACCCCTCCATGGCCTCGGCCACCGCGTCCGGGTGCCGTTCGGCGAGCGCCGCGGTGCTGGCGGCGGTGCCGGTCACCGTGCTGACGGTGAGCACCGTGCCGACTGTGGCCCCGGGCAGCGCGGCGCGCAGACGGGCCAGCAGGCCCGGATCGGCGAGCACGGTCCGGCCGCCGCCCAGCAGCTCGGGGGGCATGCCCAGCTCCTCGACCGGGATGAAACCGGCCGGTGACTCGGCACCGAGGTCGGCGGCGACGCTGCGATCGGCGAGCACCGTGCCGCCCACAGCGACCCGGCCGGCGAAACCCCCGGCGATGCCGGCGCTGACCACCGCCCGGTACGGCCGCCCGGCCGCCTCGGCCAGCGCCAGCAGCCGTGCCGTGGCGGCCCCGGCGACGGCCGGGCCGACCCCGACCGGCAGCACTGTCACGTCCGGCGCCGTCCGGTCCGGCGGCGTCGGCGCGGCTGACGCGGTGAGGCCGGCACGGATCGCCTCGGCCTCGGCCGGCACGGCCGTGACCACGAGCAGGCCGGTCACGCCACCGGCCCCCGGGGATCGCGCCGTTCGGTGTCCTCGACGCCGCCGGGCCCGCCCACCGAGGAGGACGGCCGGTAGATGTGGAAACCGGGCGGCGCCAGCCCGTCGTCGTCCGGCGGGCCGGAGCGCTGGGGCGCCGGTGACGTGGGCGCCGGGTCGTCGAACGAGGTGACGGCCGGTTCCTCGGCCCGGGTGGCCTGTTCCGTCGCCAGCTCCTCGTCACCGAGCGGCCGGCCGGCCAGGTGCTCACCGCGTAGCTTGCCGGCGACCAGCACCCCGCGTACGGCCACCAGCGCGGCCACCACGGCGGCGACTGTCACCCCGATCAGGCCGGTGAACGGCACCAGCCCGAGCCCGCCCCCGGCCACGAACGCGAGCATCAGCGCGGTCTCCGAGTGCGCGAACGAGCTGGCCCGCAGCCGCTCCGGGATGCGTTCCTGGATCGAGGCGTCCACCGCGAGCTTGGCGATCCCGCTCATCATCGCGGCCACCAGGCAGAGCAGCGCCACCATGGGCAGCGAGAACTTCAGCGCGGCGAGCACCGCCACACCGGCCACCACGATCGTGCCGCTGGACTGGAGCGCTGTCGGCCGGTGGATGCGCAGACGGGTGCCGATCGCGGTGGCCAGGAACGTGCCGACCGCCAGCGCGCCGCCGACCAGGCCCAGCGCGCCCTGTGCGCCGAGGTCGCGGCCGAAGAAGTCGGTGGTCAGGTCACCGGCCTTGATCGCGAAGGCCAGGAACAGCAGCAGGAAACCGTAGAGCCCGCGTAGCGCCGCCGCGCCGATCAGCGTGGCGATCACCAGCCGGCCGCTCGGGCGGCCCCGGCCCAGCGGGCGTTCGCCGTCGCGGCGGCGCATCGCGCGCAGCGGGTGCGGCATCCGCTCCGGCGGCTCGGAGTCGGCCTTCGGCGGCAGCCGGAGCGAGATCACCATGCCGATCAGGAAGATCACCGAGGCGACCCGCAGCGGCCACTGCGGCCCGAACCAGAACGCGGCCAGCCCGATCGGCGCGACGAGCGCACCGGCCACCGTGCCGTAGACGCTCGCGCGCGCCCCGACCTGGGACAGCCCCAGCCCCTCGGGGAGCAGCCGGGGGACCGCCGCCGAGCGGGCCACCCCGTACGCCCGGGAGAGCGCGAGCACACCGAACGCCGCCGGGTAGAGCCCGAAGCCGCCGATGTAGTCGGAGATCAGCCAGGCCAGGAACGCCCGGCCGAGCATGGTGGTGGCCAGCGCGTACCGCCGGCCGTGGCGGAAGTGGTCGAGCAGCGGACCGACCACCGGGGCGAGCATGGCGAACGGGACCATGGTCACCAGCAGGTAGAGGGCCACCTTGTTGCGCGCCTCGCCCAGCGGCACGTCGAAGAAGATCGTCCCGGCCAGGCCGATCGCGATGAGCGTGTCACCGGCGCAGGAGAGCGCGTGCAGGTCGAACAGGCGGACCATGCCCACCTCGTTGCCGGCACTGCGGGCCCGGGCGGTGCCGGCCCGCCGGGTCATCCAGCGCCCGCCGTGCAGCGACCCCCGCAGCAGCAGCCGGGTGGCGCGGATGCCGGTGCCGACGGTCCGCCCGAGGAAGGAGCGGCCGGAGCGGGAGGACAGCGCCATGCGTCCCATCCTCGCCCATCCGCTCCGCGTGTGCCGCATCACCCGGAGAGAATGACTCCGGGGAGTGCCTGTCGCCCGTGGACGGGCATGGGGAACAATGGTCCGGTGACCAGGCCCGCCTCCGCCCGCGCTCCCCGGCTCGACCAGGTCTGCGCCGCCGCCGTCGAGGTGGCCCGCGACGCGATCACCGAGGTGGAGCCCACCGACATCGGCGATCATCTCCAGGCGGTCGCCGAGGGCGACCGGCTCGTCACCCACTACTTCGAATGCCGGATGGCCGGTTACCGCGGCTGGCGCTGGGCCGTCACGGTGACCCGGGTGCCGCGCAGCCGGCACGTCACCATCTGCGAGACGGTGCTGCTGCCCGGCCCGGACGCGCTGCTCGCTCCCGGCTGGTTGCCCTGGCAGGAGCGGCTCAAGCCGGGCGACCTGGGCCCGGGCGACCTGCTGCCCACCCCGGCCGACGACGAGCGGCTCGCCCCCGGCTACCTGCTCTCCGACGACCCGGCCGTGGAGGAGACCGCCTGGGAGCTGGGCCTGGGCCGGCCCCGGGTGCTGTCCCGGGAGGGCCGCACCGAGGCCGCCCAGCGCTGGTACGACGGCGACCACGGCCCGGACGCCGCGATCTCGGTCGCCGCGCCGGCCGCCGCCCGCTGCGGCACCTGCGGTTTCTACCTTCCGCTCGCCGGTGCGCTGCGCCTGGCGTTCGGCGCCTGCGGCAACTTCTACGCCCCGGACGACGGCCGGGTGGTGAGCGCCGACCACGGGTGTGGCGCGCACTCGGAGACGCTGGTCGAGTCGGCCGAGACGCCCGTCGACGAGCTGCCCACCGTGTACGACGACAGCGCGGTCGAGGCCATGACGGTCAGCCGGGCCCCGGGTTCGGTGGAGGCGGCCGAGCCGGCGGAGCCGTACGGCCACCCCTGACGGGTCAGCGCTGTCGCTGCGCGGCGGCCGCGCGCCGGCGACGCCGGTTGGCGTCGTGCCGCATCATCACCGCGAGGCCGGGAAAGCCCCACAGGAAACCGGCGAGGCAGGTCCAGAGCCAGTTCTGACGCCCGGATTCGGTGAGCCAGTCCCGGAAGAAGATCAGCAGCACCAGGCCGGCCACCGCCCAGGCGATCAGCCCGGCGACGGCGAACGGCACCATCGGCGGGTCGAGCGGCTCCGGCCGCGGCTGTTGCTCCTGTGACACCGGCCCAGCGTACGTGATCGTTCTTCCCTGTCTGCCAGGTGATCTGGGACGATGCGCGCGACAAAGCCCGGCCGATGACCTAGATGAGGACCCGATGTCCATTGCTCCGCCGCCGGATCACGGCACACCGCCCGATCCCGCGCATCCACGAAACGCCTTCGACCGCTTCTTCGAGATCTCGGCGCGCCGGTCGACGCTGAGCCGGGAGCTGCGAGGCGGCTTCGCCACGTTCTTCACGATGGCGTACATCGTGGTGTTGAACCCGCTGATCCTGGGCAGCGCGAAGGACGGCGACGACCGTTCGCTGGCCATTCCGGCGCTCGCCGCGGCGACCGCGCTCGTCGCCGGCCTGATGACCATCCTGATGGGCGTGGTGGCCCGGTTCCCGATCGCGCTCGCGGCCGGCCTGGGCGTGAACGCGCTCGTCGCCTACGAGATCGCGCCGCAGATGACCTGGGCGGACGCGATGGGCCTGGTGGTCATCGAGGGTGTGCTGATCGGCATCCTGGTGCTCACCGGGCTGCGTACCGCGGTGTTCCGCTCGGTGCCGACGCAGCTCAAGACCGCGATCGGCGTCGGCATCGGTCTGTTCCTGACCATCATCGGCCTGGTCGACGCCGGTTTCGTCCGGCGGGTGCCGGACGCGGCGAACTCCACGGTGCCGGTCGGGCTGGGCATCAACGGCAAGATCGTCAGCTGGCCGATGCTCGTCTTCGTGGTCGGCCTCCTGATCACCCTGGTCCTGGTGGTACGCCGGGTCCGGGGCGCGATCCTGATCGGCATCCTGGCCTCCACCGTGCTGGCCATCGTGGTCGAGGCGATCGCCAACGTCGGCCCGTCGTTCGTCGACGGCAAGCCGAACCCGAAGGGCTGGGCGCTGAACGTGCCCGAGCTGCCCAAACAGATCGTGGACCTGCCCGACCTGTCGTTGCTGGGTCAGTTCAACGTGCTGAACTCGTGGAGCCGGGTCGGCTGGCTGGTGCCGCTGATGTTCATCTTCACGCTGCTGATCACGGACTTCTTCGACACCATGGGCACGATGGTCGCGATCGGCCAGGAAGGGGACATGCTCGACGAGACGGGCACCCCGCCGAAGGCGAAGGAGATCCTGCTCGTCGACTCGATCGCCGCCGCCGCGGGTGGCGCCGCCTCGGTGTCCAGCAACACCTCGTACATCGAGAGCGCCGCAGGTGTCGCGGAGGGTGCCCGGACCGGCGTGGCCAACCTGGTCACCGGCGCGTTGTTCCTGTTCGCCATGTTCCTGGCGCCGCTGTCGCTGATCGTGCCGTTCGAGGCCGCCTCGACGGCGCTGGTGGTGGTCGGCTTCCTGATGATGACGGCGGTCCGCACGATCGACTGGACCGACTACGAGATCGCCATCCCGGCGTTCCTCACCATCGCGCTGATGCCGTTCACCTACTCGATCTCGAACGGCATCGGGGCCGGCGTGATCAGCTTCGTACTGCTGAAGGTGGCCAAGGGTAAGGCCCGGGAGATCCACCCGCTGCTGTACGCGGTCGCCGCGCTGTTCATCCTGTACTTCCTGCGCGGGCCGGTCGAGTCCGTGGTGCTCTGACGCTGGTGAGCCTGGTCATAACGCATGTCGTTAGCCAGGCTCATTAGTTAAGCTAACTAGTGTGACGGAGCGGACGGTGACGGCGAAACGCGTGCCACCGGCGCAGCTGGCTCCTCAGCTGCGAGATGCGATCACCCGGCTCAACCGGCGGGTCCGACAGGCCCGGCCGGTCGGCGACCTCACGGTCACCCAGCTGTCGGCGCTCACCAGCCTCAAGCTGGCGGGCGCCCTCACGCCACGGGAACTGGCTGACGTCGAACGGGTGCAGCCGCCCACGATGACGAAGATCGTCGCGAAGTTGGAGGAGCGCGGCCTCGTGCAGCGCACCCCCCATCCGACCGACGGACGGCAGGTCATCCTGGCGGCGACCGAAGGGGGAAGGGCCGTACTCGACCAGTTCGAGCGGGCCCGTAACGAGTGGCTGGCCACCCGGCTGGCCGCGCTGACCGAGGACGAACGCGAAACGCTACGGCGGGCCGCGGAGATCCTCCAGGGCATCGCTCGCGCCTGACACCGCCGCCCGCGGTTCGCTTCGTCAGCTGTGGATGAAGCGTACCGACGCGAGGAGGCGCACCTAGAGTGCAGGCCAAGCTGAGCACGATGTTCCAGTCCCTACGAGTCCGTAACTACCGGCTCTTCGCCACCGGACAGCTGATCAAACTGATCGGCGTCTGGATGATGTTCATCGCCCAGGACTGGCTCGTCCTCGAGCTCAGCGACAACTCCGCGACCGCGCTCGGCGTGGTCACCGCGTTGCAGTTCACGCCCGTACTCCTGCTCACGCTGCTGTCCGGCCGGCTCGCCGACCGCTACGACAAGCGGATGCTGCTCTTCGTCGCCAACGCGTTCTGGACCGTGCTGTCGCTCGCCATGAGCGTCCTGGTCCTCACCGGCCTGGTGCAGCTCTGGCACGTCTTCGCGTTCGCCGCCCTGCTCGGCGTCTCCAACGCGGTCGAGACGCCGGTCCGCCAGGCGTTCGTCTCCGAACTGGTCGGCATGCCGCTGCTGCCGAACGCGCTCTCGCTCAACGCGGCCGTGTTCAACTCCGCCCGGATCGTCGGCCCGGCCGTCGCCGGCCTGGCCATCGCCGTCGTCGACGTCGGCCCGGTCTTCCTGGTCACCGCGCTCAGCTCGATCGCCCCGCTGGTGAACGTGGTCCGGATGCGTACCGGCGAGCTGCACCGCACGGACCTGCCGCCGGCCGGCGAGCGGGACCAGGCCCGGGTGGTCGACGGCCTCCGGTACGTGGCGCGACGGCCCGACATCCTGCTGCCGATGGTCCTCATGTCGGTGATCGGGATGAGCCTGTTCAACTTCCAGCTCACCCTGGCCGCGCTCGCGAAGACCGTGTTCAACACCGGCGCCGCCTCGTTCGGCCTGTTCAGCACCGCACTCGCGGCCGGCGCGCTGGTCGGGGCGCTGGCCGGCACCGGCCGGCGCAGCCGGCCCTCGGTCTGGCTCGTGCTCGGTGCCGCGATCGGCTGCGCGGTCTTCGGCACGCTCGTCGGGCTCGCCCCGGCGTACTGGCTGGTCGTGACGCTGCTGCTGCCCGCCGGGTTCTTCATGGTCTACTTCGCCCAGGCGGCCAACCAGCGGGTGCAGCTCGGTGTCGACGCCTCCTTCCGGGGACGGGTGATGGCCCTGTGGGTGCTGGTGTTCCTGGGCACCAACCCGGTCGGCGCGCCGCTGATCGGCTGGGTCGCCGAGACGTACGGCGCGGGCGCGAGCATCTGGGCCGGCGGCCTGATCTCGCTGACCGCCGCGCTGCTGGCGCTCACCTGGCAGCTTCGCCGCTCCGGCGCCCGGCTGCGGATGCGGGTGCTGCCGATGCCCCGTTTCTACGTGGTTTCGCCCGGAGCCAAGTAGCCCCGATAGCCGGTCGTACCGGCCCGATTACCCAAACGGGTGGCGGGCCGGTGCGGCAGGGCTTAGCGTCGATGTGTGGAAGTGGGGCAGGGGCTGCTGCTGGCGCTGGCGATCCTCGCCGTCTGCTGCCTGCCTGCCCTGTTCGCGCTGCTGTTCTGCGCCGACGAGATCATCGATCGGGTCGCCTGCGGATGGGCCGAGTGGCGGGAGCAGCGCCGGGAACGCCGTACCATCGCGCGGCTCGACCGGGCCATCGAGGCCGAGGCGCTGACCCGCGACATCGACCTCACCGAGTTCGACAAGGACGGCCGCCGCCCGTTGGAACAGCTCGCCACCGACCTGCGCCGGCTCGGCGGCCACCGGCTCGCCGCCGCCGACCGCAGCGTGGTGTGGCACGGCGCGGTCATCATGGCGTACGACGAACGGCTGCGCGCCGCCTGCCACGCGCTCGGCATCGCCGAGCACCTGGCCGAGCTGGAGGGCGTCGACCGGGAGATCGAACGGGTACGCGTCGAAGGGCTGCTGCACGCCGCCGGGCTGACCCTGCCGGCCGCCCGCGCCGCGCACCACCAGCGGCACCGCTGACCGGGTGCGTCTCTTCGCGGCGATCTACCCCCCTGCCGTGGCCGTCGCGGAGCTGACCGCCCGGATCAAGGGCCTGCGGATCGCGGCCGCCCGCCACGCCCGGCTCACCGATCCGGCGAACCTGCACCTCACGCTCGCGTTCCTCGGCGAGGTGCCGGACGTCCGGCTGCCCGACGTGGAGTGGGCGCTCGCCTCGGCCGCCCGGACGGCTCGCGCACCTCGGCTACGCCTCGCCGGTGGCGGCAGTTTCGGTCAGGACCGGTCCACAGTGCTCTGGATCGACGTACGCGGCGAGGTCGAGGCGCTCGACGCGCTCGCCCGGTCGATCCGCGACGGGCTGCGCGAGGCCGGGCTGCCCTGCGACGACAAGCCGTTCCGGCCACACCTGACCATCGCCCGCCCCGGCGACCGGGTACCCGAGGCCGACCTCCGCACCGACCTGGAGACCCTGGACGACTACGCCGGGCCGCAGTGGGCGGCCGGCGAGTTGCTCCTGATCCGCAGCCACCCGGGCCGTACGCCGCGCTACACCCGCGTCGCCGCGTGGGCGCTGGCGGCGGGGCGTTGATTCGGGCAGGCGGGGCGTTAAGAAGGGGCCCCTCCTCTACCGGAGGCGTTAAGAAGGGGCCCTTCCTTACACCTACCAGGCCCAGGCCTCGGGGCCGGGGCCGCCGTTGCCCACGGGCGGGAACAGCTCGTCCAGGCGGGTGAGGGTGGGCTCGTCCAGGTGGACTTCGAGGGCGCCCAGGTTGCGGTCGAGCTGGTCCACGGTGCGGGGGCCGACGATCGGGGCGGTCACGCCCGGCCGGGACAGCAGCCACGCCAGCGCCACGTCGGCCGGGTCGTGGCCGAGGTCGGCACAGAGCTTCTCGTACGCCTCGATGGTGTTCCGGTGCTCGGCCAGCGCGTCGGCCGAGCGGCCGGTGGTGCCACGCGCCGCGCTGCCGTCGGCCATCTTGCGGATGATGCCGGAGAGCAGCCCGCCGTGCAGCGGCGACCAGGGGATGATGCCCAGCCCGTATTGCTGGGCGGCGGGCACGACCTCCAGTTCGACGTACCGGGTCAGCAGGTTGTAGATGCACTGCTCGGAGACGAGGCCGAGGAAGTTGCGCTTGCCGGCCGCGGCCTGCGCCTGCGCGATGTGCCACCCGGCGAAGTTGGACGAGCCGACGTAGAGCACCTTGCCCTGGGCGACGAGCGTCTCCATCGCCTGCCAGATCTCCTCCCACGGCGTGGTCCGGGAGATGTGGTGCATCTGGTACAGGTCGATCGTGTCGGTCTGGAGCCGGCGCAGCGAGTCCTCGCAGGCCCGGATGATGTGCCGGGCGCTCAGGCCCTGCTCGTTGGGCCACTCGCCCATCTTGCCGTACACCTTGGTGGCGAGGACGACCTTGTCGCGGCGCCCGTCGCCCTGCGCGAACCAGCGGCCGACGATGTGCTCGGTGACGCCCTCACCGAGCTTCCAGCCGTAGACGTTCGCGGTGTCGAAGAAGTTGATCCCGTGTTCGAGCGCGCGGTCCATGATGGCGAAGCTGTCCGGCTCGTCGGTCTGCGGACCGAAGTTCATCGTGCCGAGGCAGAGTCGGCTCACGGACAGACCGGTGCGTCCCAGGTTCGTGTACTCCATGCCTCCACCCTGGCACGCCGGCACTTCGAGTGCCTCGCCGACGAGCCAGGGGGGAGCGATGGATTAGGATGATTCGCGGGCCGCCGGACCGGTGCCGAACAGCACGTCGTCCCAGCTCGGCAGCCGCTTGCGCGGCTTGCCGCCGGCCTCGGCGGACTCTGCGGCCGCACCGCCGGTCGCCGCCGCGGGGCCGGTGCGGCGGGGCCGCAGCACGGCAAGCGAGGGTACGGCGGGGATCTCCTTCGGCGCGTCCGAGTCGTCGTCGAAGGCCGAACCCTGCCCACCACCGAGCAACGCGGCGGCACCACCGGCGACGGCTCGCTGCCGGGGCGCCTCCTGCGCGGCCGGGGACCGGGTGTCGAGACCCCGCCCGGACGTGCCGCCGAGCGGCCGGTCCAGCGAGGCGAGCAGCGCGTCCCGGCCGGCGCGGATCGGGTCACGCCCCGGACGGGCGTGCTCGGCCGCGGCCGGCAGGCCGTGCCCACCCCGGCTCGGCTCACCGCGCGACGGGCCGGGCAGCGCGTGGCCGCCCCGCTCCGGCGCCGGCTCCTGGCCGAGGATCGGCGTGGGCCGCTCGGCGCACAGGTATTGCGCCATGTCGTCGTGCGGGGCGACGTTCTGCCGGGTCTTGTCCAGATCCCATACCGCCTGCGCGGTGGCCTTGCCGGACGGCCAGGTCGCGATGATCCGCCAGGTGCCGTCGTCGCGGCGGTAGGCGTCCCACGAGATCTTCTCGGTGTCGATGCCGTGCTGGGCCAGCCGGCCGTTGACGACCTCGGCCAGCGGGGTCGGCTTCTCCGCGCCCTTGAGCCGGGTGCGGCGGGCGTGCTGGGCGAGCATGGCCCGCTCCTGGAGCACCGGGCCGGCGTAGCGCAGCACCCGGTCGACGGGGACGCCGGCGATGCGGGCGACGTCCTCCGCGGACTCGCCGGACCGGATCCGGGCCTGGATGTCACGCGGGGACAGCGACGGCGTCAGGTCGGTGGCGCTCGGCACCACCGCGAGCGGCGGGGCGCCCGGCTCGGCGTGCAGCGCCGACGCGATCCGCTCGTCGATGGGCAGCGCCAGCAGGCGCCCCACCTCGTCGGCGAGCACCAGGGCCTGGCCGTCCTCGGAGAGGGCGACGAAGCGTACTGGGCGCATGGGCTTGCCTCCGTCCCGCTTCGCTGGCCGTCACGCCACGGGAGCCGGCCACCCGGGCGTCTCGCACCACCGTACGCTCATCTACCCGCCGATGGGGATTGCGACACCCCGGCATGTCGTGACTGAGCTGCGGTAATGATCACGGTGGGTGGCCGCCGGAGCCCCGACGGCCACGCACCGTGACCAAGTGATCAGAGTCGCTCGACCACGTAGTCGATGGACGCGGTGAGCGCCTCGACGTCGGCCGGCTCGACGGCCGGGAACAGCGCCACCCGCAGCTGGTTGCGGCCCAGCTTGCGGTACGGCTCGGTGTCGACGATGCCGTTGGCGCGCAGCGCCTTGGCGATCGCCGTCGCGTCCACCCCGTCGGCGAAGTCGACGGTGGCGACCACGTTGGACCGCAGCGCCGGGTCCGACACGAACGGCGTGGCGAACGACGAGCGCTCGGCCCAGCCGTACACGATGCCGGCGCTCTCGGCGGTGCGCTTGGCCGCCCAGGCCAGCCCGCCCTGGGAGTTCATCCAGTCGGTCTGCTCCGCGGCCAGGAAGATGGTCGCCAGCGCCGGGGTGTTGTACGTCTGCTCCAGCCGCGAGTTGTCGATCGCGGTGACCAGGTCGAGGAAGGCCGGGATGTAGCGGCCCGACTCCTTGACCTCGGTGGCCCGGGCCAGGGCGGCCGGCGACATCAGGGCCAGCCAGAGCCCGCCGTCGGAGCCGAAGCACTTCTGCGGGGCGAAGTAGTAGACGTCGGTCTGGGCGACGTCCACGTCCAGCCCGCCCGCGCCGGAGGTGGCGTCGACCAGCAGCAGCGAGCCCTCGTCGGCGCCCGCCACCCGGCTGATCGGCACCGCGACACCGGTGGAGGTCTCGTTGTGCGGAGTGGCGTAGACGTCCACGCCGGCCTCGGCCACCAGCGCGGGGGCGCTGCCCGCGTCGGACTTGCGGACGGTCGGCGCACCGAGGAACGGCGCGTCGGAGACCGACTTGGCGAACTTGGCGCCGAACTCGCCGAAGCTGGCGAACTGGGCCCGGTCGCGGATCAGGCCGAACGTGGCGACCTCCCAGAACGCGGTGGTGCCGCCGTTGCCGAGCACCACCTCGTACCCCTCGGGCAGGGAGAAGAACTCGGCCAGGCCGCGGCGCAGCCGGGCCACCTGGTCGCGGACCGTCTTCTGCCGGTGCGACGTGCCCAGGTAGCTGGTGGCGACGTCGGAGAGGGCGGAGACCGCGGCCGGACGGACCTTGGACGGGCCGCAGCCGAATCGTCCGTCGGCGGGCCTGATCTCGTCGGGAATCCGGATGGTCGGTGCGTCAGCCACGGTCTTGAAGATCCTTCCGCATGGGCGAGAGGTGAGCTGGCAGGGCGCGGACGGTGGCCTGCCGCGTGGCGGCGGGCGGCGTCCGAGCCCGTTCCGGCGACACTGCCACGGCCATCCTCGCACCTGCCCGGGCACGTCCGGCGGGCTGTCCCACCCCGGTCGGTGAGGCGTCCGCCACACGCCCGGCGACCGCGGGTTGCCCGCGTCCGCGAGCATGGGCGACGGAGGTGACGGATGGGCCGAGGACACCGCCGTGCGTTCGGGGAGTGGCTGGCGCTGATGTTCGGCGTCGTGGCGGCGACGGTCTTCCTGACGGTCGCCGTCGTCCAGGCGGACCAGGACGCGCGCCTGCTCGGCGCGGAGGACACGGCCACCGGCACGGTTCTGGGGTTCACGGGCGATCCGGCGCGGGTGGCCTTCGTGACCGCCGAGGGCCGGGAGGTGGCCGCCGAGATCGACGTCTACTCCGGTACCCGGATCGGCGACGAGGTGCCCGTGCGCTATCACCCGGACGATCCGACCTGGTACGCCATGGACACCCGGACCCACCATGTGCCGTTCCTCCTGCCGGCCATCGCGCTGACCGGAGCGGTGGTCCTGGGCGGGATGACCTGGCGCCTGTGGCGGCGGCGCTGACCGGGTGGCCCGGACATGCCTGGGCCCCGCTCCACCGGCAGGCTGGGAGCGGGGCCCGGGCGAGACGTCAGACGCCGTGCGGGATGGCGTCCCAGCCCTCGACCTGCTGCGGCTTGCGCGGGCCGTGGCCGACGTACGTGGCCGACGGCCGGACCAGCCGCTGGAGCTTCTTCTGCTCCAGGATGTGCGCCGACCAGCCGCCCATCCGGGCGCAGGTGAACATCGAGGTGAACATGTGCGCCGGCACCTCGGCGAAGTCCAGCACCACGGCCGACCAGAACTCGACGTTGGTGGCGAGGACGCGGTCCGGGCGGCGGGCCTGGAGCTCGGCCAGCGCGGCCTTCTCCAGCGCCTCGGCGACCTCGAAGCGCGGCGCGCCCAGTTCCTTGGCGGTACGCCGCAGCACGCGGGCGCGCGGATCCTCGGCCCGGTAGACCCGGTGGCCGAAGCCCATCAGGCGCTCGCCCCGGTCGAGCACGCCCTTGACGTACCCGTCGGCGTCGCCGCTGCGCTCGACCGCCTCCAGCATGCTGAGCACCCGGGACGGTGCGCCGCCGTGCAGCGGGCCGGAGAGCGCGCCGATGCCGGAGGAGATGCAGGCCGCGGCGTCCGCGCCGGTGGAGGCGACGATCCGGGCGGTGAAGGTGGAGGCGTTCAGGCCGTGCTCGGCGGCCGAGATGAAGTAGGCGTCGACGGCCTTGACGTGCCGCGGGTCGGGCTCACCGCGCCAGCGCTTCATGAACCGCTCGACGATGGTCTCCGCCTTGTCGATCTCCTTCTGCGGCACGGCCGGCAGGCCCAGGCCGCGCGCCGACTGGGCGACGAAGGACAGCGCGGTGACCGACACCCGGGCCAGGTCCTCGCGGGCCTGCTCGTCGGAGATGTCGAGAAGCTGGTTGAGCCCCCAGTACGGGGCCAGCATGGCGACCGCGGACTGCACGTCGACGCGGATGTCACCGGAGTGCACCGGCACCGGGAACGGCTCGGCCGGCGGCAGGCCCGGGCCGAACCGGCCGTCCACCAGCAGTGCCCAGACGTTGCCGAACGAGACCTGGCCGATCAGGTCCTCGATGTCCACGCCCCGGTAGCGCAGTGATCCCCCCGCGCGGTCGGGTTCGGCGATCTCGGTCTCGAAGGCTACGACGCCCTCAAGGCCCGGTTTGAAATCGGACATGTGGTCTCCTGGCTTCGGCTCGGCGCGCCCGGGCGGGCTGATCGAGCCCCGCAGCTCAGGCGACCCTTCAGGGATGTGGTTCGTGACATCTTGCCCGGTGGTTGACGCGCTGCGCGACCCACAGCCACTGTGCGCCACGTGACATCCCCGCCGGTGGACGCCCGTTCGGGAAGGAGAAGACTGGGTACCGGGGCCTGGCCAGCGTCGGGGGACGCCGGTACGCCCGGGAGAGGGACTACCACAGTGACAGGCGACACACCCGCCCCGGCCGACATGCGTAACGAGTACGCGGCCGACCTGGGCCTGACCGAGACGGACCTGGCGCCGGACTGGCACACCCAGTTCGCCCGCTGGTTCGCCGACGCGGTGGCCCATCCGCTGCCGGAGCCGAACGCGATGGTGCTCGGCACGGCCGACGCCCAGGGCCGGCCCAGCGGGCGCACCGTGCTGCTCAAGGGGTACGGCCCGGAGGGCTTCGTCTTCTACACCAACCACGGCTCGCGCAAGGGCGCCGAGGTGACCGGGAACCCGTGGGCCAGCCTGGTGTTCCCCTGGTTCCCAATGCAGCGGCAGGTGATCGTGACCGGCCGGGTCGAGCCGGTGGACCGCGCCGAAACCGAGGCGTACTTCGCCGGCCGGCCGCGCGGCTCGCAGCTCGGGGCGTGGGCCAGCGCGCAGTCGACGGTGGTGCCGGACCGGACCGCGCTCGACGCGGCGTACCGGGCGGCGGCCGAGCGGTTCGCCGACGTGGAGCCGATCCCCGCGCCGTCGTACTGGGGCGGATTCCGGGTCCGTCCGGAGACTGTCGAGTTCTGGCAGGGCCGGGCCAGCCGGCTGCACGACCGGCTGCGCTTCCGGCGTACCGGGGACGGGGTCTTCGTCGTCGAGCGGCTCGCACCGTGACCGACGTCACCTCGGCCCGGCGGCGGGGAGCGCGCCGCTGGGCGATCGACCTGCGCCCGCTGCGGGTGCCCGCGTACCGGCGGGTCTGGACCGGCAACGCGATCGCCATGTTCGGTTTCCAGTTCACCGCCGTGGCGGTGCCGGTGGAGATGTTCGACCTGACCGGCGGCTCGCTCTGGGTCGGCCTGCTCGGCATCGCCGGCTTCGTACCGCTGCTGATCTTCGGGCTGTGGGGCGGCGCGGTCGCCGACGCCCGGGACCGCCGCCGGGTGCTGCTCGTCGGCGGCTGCGTGCTCTGGGCCTCGACGCTCGGGCTGCTGGTGCAGTCGCTGGCCGGCGCGCGCAGCCCGCTGCTGCTCCTGCTGCTCGTCGGCCTCCAGTCGACGGCCTTCGCGATCACCTCGCCGGCGCGCAGCGCGATCCTGCCCCGGCTCGTGCCGGCCGAGCTGGTCCCGGCGGCCACGACGCTGAACTTCACCACGTTCACCGCCGCCGCCGTCTTCGGCCCGCTCGCCGCGGGTCTGATCTTCGCCGCCTGGCAGGTCGGGGTGGCGCTGCCCATCGCGTACGCGGCGGACGCGCTGCTGTTCACCGCGTCGCTCTGGGCCACGCTGCGCCTGCCCGCGATGCCGCCCGCGCCGGACCCGGACGGCGGTGTCCGTAAGGCCGGGTTCGCCAGCATCGTCGACGGCTTCCGCTATCTGGCGACCACGCGGGTGCTGCTGCTCTCCTTCGCCATCGACCTGATCGCGATGATCCTGGCCATGCCGCGGGCGCTGTTCCCGGAGCTGGCGCAGGAGCGCTTCGGCGGCGCCTCGGCGGTGGGCTGGCTCTACAGCTCCATCGCCATCGGCGCGATGCTCGGCGGCCTGACCTCGGGCTGGATCGGCCGGGTACGCCGCCAGGGCCTCGCGCTCACCGTGGCGGTGGTCGGCTGGGGCGTGGCGATCGCGCTCGCCGGGCTGGCCGGCCAGTTGTGGGTCGCCGTGGTGCTGCTGGGCGTCGCCGGGGCCGCCGACCTGGTCAGCGCCACGCTGCGCCAGTCGATGCTGCTGGTCTACGCGCCGGACCGGATGCGTGGGCGTCTCCAGGGCGTGAACACGGTGGTGGTGGCCGGCGGCCCGCGTCTGGGCGATCTGCGTGCCGGTGCGATGGCCGCCGGTTTCGGCACCGGCTTCGCCATGGTCGGTGGCGGTCTGGCCGCCGCCGTACTCGCGGTGTTGCTGGTGGTGGCGTTCCCGGCGCTGCTGCGCTACCGCTCGACCACTCCCGCCGAGGAGCGCCGCTGACGGTAGGGTCGCCGACATGGGGATCGACGTGCAGCCACCGTCCGGTACACAGTGGACCATCGCGGCCGACGGCCACGAGGCCGTCGTGGTCGAGGTGGGCGGCGGGCTGCGGGCCTACCGCTACGACGGCGTGGACCACCTCGACGGGTACGCCGAGGACGAGGTCTGCCCCGGCTCGGCCGGGCAGGTGCTGGCGCCCTGGCCGAACCGCATCCGGGACGGCGTCTACACGGTCGGGGAGCGGTCGTTGCAGCTCGACCTCACCGAGCCGGAGCGGCACAACGCCCTGCACGGCCTGGTGAACTGGGTGCGGTGGCAGCCGATCGAGCAGTCGGCGGACAGCGTGACCATCGGCTACGACCTGCCGCCGAGCCCCGGCTACCCGTGGGCGCTGCGGCTGCGGGCCCGGTGGAGCGTCGGCCCGGACGGCCTGCGGGCCGAGCACGAGGCGACGAACCTCTCCGACGAGCCGGCGCCGTTCGGCTTCTCCGTACACCCCTATCTGCAACTGCCGAAGGTCGGCGTGGACGAGCTGCGGCTGCACCTGCCGGCCCGGCGGCGGGTGCTGGTGGACAGCCGCCTGCTGCCGGTCGCCGCCGCGGAGGTGACCGGCTCCGAGTTCGACTTCACCAGCCCGCGCCCGATCGGTGACCTGGTCCTCGACACCGCGTTCGGTGACGTCGAGCGGGACGCCGACGGCGGCTCGGCGGTGGTGCTGAGCGCGCCGGACGGCTCGTCCGGGCTGCGGATCTGGGCGGACCGCGAGTTCGGCTGGTGGCAGGTGTTCACCGGCGACACGCTCGGCGGGGAGCGGCACCGCCGGTCCGTGGCGGTGGAGCCGATGACCTGCCCGCCCGACGCGTTCCGCTCCGGCAAGGACCTGATCATGCTGGAGCCGGGGCAGAGCTGGCGGGGCGCCTGGGGCGTCCGCCCGGAGGTCTGAGCGTGGAGTTCGCCGATGTCGTCCGGCGCCGCCGGATGGTGCGCAACTACGACCCCGACCGGCCGGTGCCGCCGGAGGTGGTGGACCGGCTGCTGGACCACGCCGTCCGGGCCCCGTCGGCCGGGTTCTCGCAGGGCTGGGGCTTCCTGGTGCTGGAGGAACCCGAGGACCGGGAACGGTTCTGGACCGCGACCACACCGGGTGGCGGCGGCCGGGAGCGCTGGCTCGCCGGGATGCGCCGGGCACCGCTGATCGTGGTGCCGCACGCCAACCGCGACGCCTACCTGGACCGCTACGCCGAGGCGGACAAGGGCTGGTCGGACCGCGCCGAGGATCGCTGGCCGGTGCCCTACTGGTACGTGGACACCGGTTTCGCGGCGCTGCTGATGCTGCTCACCGCCGTGGACGAAGGGCTTGGTGCCTGCTTCTTCGGCATCCCGCCGCAGCGCATCGGGGCGTACCGGGACGCGTTCGGGGTACCGCCGGAGCTGCACCCGATCGGTGCGATCACAGTAGGTTACCGAGCCGTCGACCACCGGTCACCATCGCTGCGCCGGGGGCGGCGTCCGGTGCAGGATGTGGTGCGGCGGGGACGGTGGACCTGAGCGGTTAGGCTGACATCCACATTGTCAGCCTGGCCTGGGGAGGAGAGCACGCCGTGATCTTCAGGGCGGTCCGGGACGGGCGTCCCTACCCGGAGCACAACCTCACGCTGAAGCAGTGGTCCGAGATTCCGCCGCGCCCGCTGCGGCTTGACCAGCTCATCACCACCAAGCGTGAACTCGCGCTGGACAAGCTGCTCGCGGAGGACTCCACCTTCTACGGCGACCTCTTCCCGCACGTGGTCCAGTGGAACGGCGGCCTCTACCTGGAGGACGGCCTGCACCGGGCGCTGCGCGCGGCGCTCCAGCAGCGCAACCAGATCCACGCGCGGGTGCTCGTGCTCGGTGACCAGGGCGAGTGACGCCTCCCTGAGTCTTGGTTAAGGTGACGCCATGACTCCTCTCGACCTGCTCGACATCGATGCGTCGCTCAGCGACGAGGAGCGGCAGATCCGCGCCGTCGTGCGCCGGCTCGTGACCGACCGGGTACGCCCGCACGTCGCCGGCTGGTACGAGGACGGCCAGGTGCCGGCCCGGGAACTGGCCCGCGAGTTCGGCAAGCTCGGCCTGCTCGGCATGCACCTGACCGGGTACGGCTGCGCCGGCTCCTCGGCCGTCGCGTACGGGCTGGCCTGCCTGGAACTGGAGGCCGGCGACTCCGGCGTCCGGTCGCTGGTGTCGGTGCAGGGCTCGCTGGCCATGTACGCCATCTGGCGCTTCGGCAGCGAGGAGCAGAAGCAGCGCTGGCTGCCCGCGATGGCGGCCGGCGAGGCGATCGGCTGCTTCGGGCTCACCGAACCCGACCACGGCTCCGACCCCGCCTCGATGGCCACCCGGGCCCGCCGCGACGGCGACGACTGGATCCTCAACGGCAGCAAGCTGTGGATCACCAACGCGCCGATCGCCGACGTGGGCGTGATCTGGGCGCGTACCGACGAGGGGGTGCGCGGCTTCGCCGTACCGATGGACACGCCGGGGGTGACGGCGCGCGAGATCCGGCACAAGATGTCCCTGCGCGCGTCCCTGACCGGCGAGATCGCGCTCGACGACGTCCGGCTGCCGGCCGACGCGCGACTGCCCGAGGCGATCGGGCTGAAGGCGCCGCTGGGGTGCCTGACCGAGGCCCGGCACGGCATCGTCTGGGGCGCGCTCGGCGCGGCCCGCGACTGCCTGGAGACGGCCCTGGAGTACGCGACCACGCGCACCCAGTTCGGCCGCCCGCTCGCAGGTTTCCAGCTCACCCAGGCCAAGCTCGCGGACATGGCGGTGGAGTGGAACAAGGGGATGCTGCTCGCGCTGCACCTGGGCCGCCTCGCCGACGCCGGCACGCTGCGGCCCGACCAGGTGAGCGTGGGCAAGCTGAACAACGTCCGCGAGGCGCTCGCCATCGCCCGGCAGTGCCGCACGATCCTCGGCGCCAACGGCGTCTCGGGCGAGTACCCGGTGATGCGGCACGCCAACAACCTGGAGAGCGTGCTCACCTACGAGGGCACCTCCGAGATCCACCAGCTCGTCATCGGGCAGCGGCTGACCGGCGTGTCCGCGTTCACCTGACCTGCGGTTTCACCCGATCAGGGCGCTCGGCGAGCGACTGTCGCACGGTGGCCGTAACGTCATTGTCAGTCGATGTGTCGGACGAGGACTCTGTCGGACGAGGACGGTGAGGGCGATGGCCCGCGACGGTGACATCAACGAGCCCACCCGGGAGTTCCCGGACTACCCCACCAGCGCGTCCCTTCGCGACCGGGCGGAGGGCTCGCCCGACCACGACCGCGAATACGCCCCGGGCGCCCCGGCGTCGGGCGGCGGCCCGGTGCGCGGCCTGCTGTGGGTGCTCGGCGCGGCGGCGCTGGCGGTGGTGGTGCTGCTCGGCGTGCAGGCCACCGGTCTGCTGCCCGACTTCCGCAACCCGTTCGCCAAGGAGCAGACCGACCGCAGCCAGCCGCCGCTGCTCAAGTCGATCCGTGACCTGAGCCGCTACGTCGCCGCCGAGGGCAACTTCCAGGTCGTGGTCGACGTGCAGAACGACAGGCGCAACGTGCCCGACTTCCTGCTCAACGAGCGCACGCTGTTCGTCGGGGCGGGCCGGGTCGAGGCGTACGTCGACTTCGCGAAGATCGCCGACGGTGCGGTGGTGGTCTCCGAGGACGGCAAGTCCGCCGAGATCAAGCTGCCCGCGCCGCAGCTCGGCGAGACCGACCTGGACATGGACAAGAGCTATGTGTTCGCCGAGCAGCGCGGCCTGATCAACCGGCTCAACGACCTCGTGGCCGGCGATCCCAACCGGCAGCAGCAGATCTACAAGCTCGCCGAGGACCGGATCACCGCGGCGGCCCGGGACAGCGGGCTCACCGCCCGGGCCGAGGAGAACACCCGCAAGATGCTCGAAGGGCTGCTGCGCTCCCTCGGGTACGAGAAGGTGACAGTCACCTACACCGCGCCCTGACCTGCCTGACGTCGCGCGCCCGCCCCGATGGTCCGGGGCGGGCGCGTCGCGTGTGTGCCGGTGTCCCGGCTCGTGTCGCGTCAGCGGGTGGCGAGGTGGCGGTCCTCGTTCGGCATCAGGATCCACAGGATCAGGTAGACGATCACCTGCGTGCCGGGCAGCAGCAGCGACAGCAGGAACAGCAGCCGGACCATCCCGGCCGACATGCCGAACCGCTGCCCCAGGCCGGCGCAGACACCGGCGATCATGCGCCCCTGGCGGGGCCGGACCAGTTTGCGACTCATCGTCGTCTCCCACTTCTGCGGCGATCCGCCGCGCTGATTCCACGGTAGGAAGGGGTGCGCGCCGTGCCCTCAGCCCCGAGGAGGATCGGCGACCCGGGCACCCGTAGGTGCTTACCCCGGCCCCTCCCCACCGACGCCCCCGCTCCCCGCCCCCCCGCCCCGCTCCCCGCTCCCCGCTCCCGTGATCTTGCACTTGTGGCCTCCGTTGTGCCCGATTCGCGCCGTTATCGAGGGCCGCAGCTGCAAGATCGCGGGGATGGTGGGGGTGGCGTGGGCGGGAGCGCTGTTCGGCGAGGGCTGCTGTGTCGAGCGCCTTCCATCTTGCGGGACAGGTGTTCCAGGCGGTGGGATCAGGGGAGATCTTGGTAGGAAAGGGCCCCTATGGGGGCCGTTTGGTACCAAGATCTCTCGCCGAGCGCCGAGCGCCGAGCGCCGAGCGCCGAGCGCCGAGCGCCGAGCGCCGAGCGCCGAGCGCCGAGCGCCGAGCGCCGAGCGCCGAGCGCCGAGCGCCGAGCGCCGAGCGCCGAGCGCCGAGCGCCGAGCGCCGAGCGCCGAGCGCCGAGCGCCGAGCGCCGAGCGCCGAGCGCCGAGCGCCGAGCGCCCCGGTGCGGCGATCTTGGAGTTGTGGCAGGTTATAGATGCCGCAAAACCATTCATTCCGGGTGCCACAACTCCAAGATCGGCGTGGGAGAGGGCGGACCGTGTGCCCCGGGGCGGGTATGTGGCGGAGTGGGGGCGGGTATTCACGGGGGCGAGGTAGGCTCGCCGGTCGGGCGCCCCACCCCGGGGGCCGGCCGTCTACCCGCCCGGCGGGCGCGGCACCCACGCACCGGCTCGGATCCGCACCACGGGGACGACGGCGAGGAAAGCAGCCAATGATCAGTGTTTTCGATCTTTTCAGCGTCGGCATCGGGCCGTCCAGCTCGCACACCGTCGGGCCGATGCGGGCCGCCCGTATGTTCGTGGCGGGCCTGAAGGCCGACGGGCAGCTCGCCGACGTGGCGCGGGTACGGGCGGAGCTGTTCGGTTCGCTCGGCGCGACCGGTCACGGGCACGGCAGTGACCGGGCGGTGCTGCTGGGGCTGGAGGGCGAGGTTCCGGAGACTGTCGACACCGACTCGGTCGGGCCGCGTGTGGAGCGGATCCGCACGCAGCGGCGGCTCGACCTGTTCGGCAGCCAGGGGATCGACTTCGACCCGGACACGGATCTGGTGCTGCATCGCCGACGCTCGCTGCCGTACCACCCGAACGGGATGACGTTCGCGGCGTACGACGCGGCCGGGAACGAGGTGCGCACGCGCACGTACTACTCGGTCGGCGGCGGGTTCGTGGTGGACGAGGCGGCGGCCGGGGCGGACCGGATCAAGGCGGACACCACCCGCGTGCGGCACCCGTTCCTCACCGGCGCGGAACTGCTGACGGTCACCTCCGGGACCGGCCTGTCGATCAGCGAGGTGATGCTCGCCAACGAGCTGTCCTGGCGCAGCGAGGCGGACGTACGGGCGGGGCTGCTGGAGATCTGGCGCGTGATGCGCGAGTGCGTGGAGAACGGCTGCACCCGCGACGGCGTACTCCCGGGTGGGTTGAAGGTCCGGCGGCGCGCGGCCGAGATGCGGCGCAGCCTGGAGGCGGAGACCGGCAGCGGGGATCCGCTGCGCGCGATGGACTGGGTGACGCTGTTCGCGCTGGCGGTCAACGAGGAGAACGCGGCCGGCGGGCGGGTGGTCACCGCGCCGACGAACGGCGCCGCCGGGATCATCCCGGCCGTGCTGCACTACTACACCCGGTTCGTGCCCGGCGCCTCCGAGGAGGGCGTGGTCCGGTTCCTGCTGGCCGCGGGTGCGATCGGCGTGCTGTTCAAGGAGAACGCGTCGATCTCCGGGGCCGAGGTCGGCTGCCAGGGTGAGGTGGGCTCGGCGTGCTCGATGGCGGCGGCCGGGCTGGCCGAGGCGCTCGGCGGTACGCCGGAGCAGGTGGAGAACGCCGCCGAGATCGGCATGGAGCACAACCTGGGGCTGACCTGCGACCCGGTGGGTGGCCTGGTGCAGATCCCGTGCATCGAGCGCAACGCGGTGGCGAGCATCAAGGCGATCACCGCGGCCCGGCTGGCGTTGCGCGGCGACGGGGTGCACCACGTGTCGCTGGACAAGGTCATCAAGACCATGCGGGAGACCGGCGCGGACATGAAGGTGAAGTACAAGGAGACCGCGCGGGGCGGGCTCGCCGTCAACGTGATCGAGTGCTGACTCCGTTGGGGTGACCCGGCGCGGACCGCCGTCGCACCGGCACGAACGGCGCGACGATGGTGCGGTGACGTCAGGCGTCGCGGCGCTCTGGTCCGCCCGCACCTCGCTGCGCATCCTGGTCCGGCGGGATCTCGCGGTGAAGTACCAGCAGTCGGTGCTGGGCTACTTCTGGTCGCTGATCGAGCCGCTCGGCATGGGCCTGATCTACTGGTTCGTCTTCGGCGTGCTCTACTCCGGCGCGACCCGGCGGCACCTGGGCGAGGCGGCCGGGTCGTACCCGCTGTTCCTGATCACCGGGATCTTCGCCTGGATGTGGGCGAGTTCGGCGCTGACCGAGGCGGCGAACGCGCTGACCGGGCAGTCCCGGCTGATCACCACGATGAACCTGCCCCGGCCGATCTTCCCGATCGGGCGGGTCACCGGCCGGTTCGCCGAGTACCTGGCCGGGCTGCCGATCCTGGCCGCCGTCGCGGCGATCTACGCGAGCCAGGGGAAGATCCGCCCCGGCTGGAGCCTGCTCGCGCTGCCGCTCGCGGTGGCGGTGCAGTTCGTGCTGCTGGTGGGCCTGGCGCTGCTGCTGTCGGCGGGCAACGTGCTGATGCGCGACATCGAGCGCATCATGCGGCTGGTGATCCGGCTGCTGTTCTACGCGACCCCGATCATCTATCCGCTCGACCTGGTGCGGGAATCGGGCATGCCGGGCTGGCTCAAGATCGGGTACGAGCTGAACCCGCTGGTCGGGATCTTCCAGCTGCACCACGCGGTCTGGTATCCGGACGAGTTCCCTGATGCCCGGCTGCTCACGATCACGGTGTCCGGCAGTGTGCTGGTGCTGGCGCTCGGCTGGTGGGCGTTCCACCGCCTCGAACCGGCAGTGCTGAAGGAACTCTGAATGGCGCCGATCATCGAGGCGGACGGGCTCGGCATCCGGTTCGTCCGCAACCGGCGCCGCCAGCTACGGCTGCGGGAGCTGATCGTGCACCGGGGCGCCCGAGACCCGGACGCGGGCCGGTTCTGGCCGTTGCGCGACCTGTCGTTCCGGATCGAGCCGGGCGAGACGGTGGGCGTGGTGGGGCGCAACGGCACCGGCAAGAGCACGCTGCTGCGGCTGATCGCCGGTGTGCTCATCCCGGACGAGGGCTCGATCCGGGTGCGCGGCCGGGTGGCGCCGCTGCTCGAACTGTCCGCCGGGTTCTCCGGCGACCTGACCGGCCGGGAGAACCTGTACCTGGTGGGCGGGCTGCACGGGCTCTCGTCGGCGTACCTGCGGGAGCACTTCGACGAGATCGTCTCGTTCGCCGGTGAGCAGGTGGAACGCGCGATCGACACGTCGGTGCGGCACTACTCGTCGGGGATGAAGGTGCGGCTGGGTTTCGCGGTGATCGCGCACCTGCCGCATCCGGTGCTGCTTGTGGACGAGGTGACAGCGGTCGGGGACGCGGAGTTCCGCGCGAAGTGCTATGCGACCATCGAGCGACTTCTCGCGGAAGGGCGCACGCTGGTGCTGGTGTCACACAACGACAAGGACCTCACCCGGTTCTGCCGTCGGGGGCTCTACCTCGACGCCGGACGGCTGATCGTCGACGGGACGATCGACGAGGCGCTGGCCGCCTACGCCGACGCGGCGAAGCGGTGACGCTCGCGATCGTGCTCGCCGCCGAACCGGCGGCGGGCCGGCTCAACGGGGAATCGCTCACCGAACGTCTGGCCGCGCAGTGGCGCCGGGCCGGGGCGGACGACGTGCGCATCGCCGCCGACCTGACCGAGCTGGCCGACCTGGTGGCCGCCGCTACCGGCCCGGTGCTGGTGAGCGGCGCTGATCTGGTGGCGCACACGGCCGTACTCAAACACCTCGCGACCAGCCCGGTCGGGCCGACGGTGGCGCTGGTGCTCACCGATCCGCCCGCTCCCGGGCAGGCCACCGTGCGCGAGGAGCGCGGGCAGGTGGTCGAGGTCTGCGCCGCCGACGCGAGCGGCGTGTTCGGCGGCGCGCTGCGGGTGGGCGCGGCCGACCTGCCCGCGCTCGCCGACGCCGCCCGCCACGCCGCGGGCGCCGTCCCCGACGCGCCGCCGTTCGACCAGGCCGGCCCGGCGGCGCCGGACGCGCCCGGCGCCGCCGGGGGCGGGCCGCTGGGCGCGGTGGACCGGCTCGTGGCCGGCCTCGCCGCCCGCGGCACGCTGATCTTCGCCCAACGGGTACGTCTGCTCGTGGCGCACCGGGTCGGCGACGAGGCGCAGCGGAAGGCGGCCGAGGCGGCGGTGGCCGCTGTCGACGAGGACCGGGCCGAGCTGAAGCTGTCGGTGAAGGAGCGGGACGACTTCTTCACCACATTCTTCGTCAGCACCTGGTCGCCGTACGTCACGAAGGCGGCGGCCCGGATCGGGATCGGCCCGACCGGCGTCACCATGGTCTCGGTGGCGTTCGCGGTGGCCGCGGCGGTGCTGTTCGGCGTCGGTGAACGGCCCGCGCTGGTGGCCGGCGCGATTCTGCTCTACCTGGGTTTCGTGCTGGACTGCGTGGACGGGCAGCTCGCCCGCTACACCCGGCACTTCAGTGCCTGGGGCGGCTGGCTGGACACGATGGCCGACCGGTTCAAGGAGTACGTGGTCTACGCCGGTCTCGGCTTCGGGGCCACGCACGCCGGGTTCCGGTACGGCTGGGCGCTGGCGCTGGCCGCGATGACGTTGCAGACGGTGCGGCACATGACCGACACCTGGTACGGCGCGCTGCACGACGAGGCGGCCCGGCGGCCGAAGGTGGTGAGCGCCGACGCGGGCGGCATCGGCGGGAAGCTGAACGCCGCGTCGACGCGGGTGCAGGCGGACACCGGCTCGGTGTCGTACTGGCTGAAGCGCACAGTGGTGTTCCCGATCGGTGAGCGGTGGGCGTTGATCGCCATTGCCGCCGCGCTGTTCGGGCCGCTGGTGGCGCTGGTCGCGGTGCTGGTCTGGGGGACGCTGGCGTTCGCGTACACCGGGGGGTTGCGGACCTTGCGGGCGCGGTGGATGCGGGTGCCGGTGCTGACCACTGTGGACGCGGGCCTGCACCGCGACGACGGCCCGCTGGCCCGGACGCTGCCGACCGCGCGGCGGCCGCTGCTGCTGGCGGTGCTCGCCGCGCTCGGCGCGGCGGGGACGCTGGTGTGGGCGCTGCTCGCGGTGCACGGCGGCGGCGACCTGCCGGTCTGGGTGCCGGTGCTCACGCTCGTGCTGCTGCTGGGGGCCGCCCAGGCTTCGCGGGCGCCGCACGACGGGTCGCTGGACTGGCTGGTGCCGGCCGCGCTGCGGGCCGCCGAGTACCTGTTCGCCATCGCGGTCGGGGTGGCGGGCCGGGCGCCGGCCTGGCTGATCTTCGGGTACGTCCTGGTGCTCACGCTGCTGCACTACGACCTGACCGCCCGGCTGGAGAAGCGGCAGTCGGCGCCGCCGCTGCACGCCGCCACGCTGGGCTGGCCGGGGCGTTCGCTGCTGCTGGCGATCGGGCTGATCGCCGGATATGCGAGTATCGCTCTGGCTACACTCGGTGCGTACCTTCTCGTGGTTTTTGTCGCGAGCGTGGTCCTCGCCTGGGTGGTCCTGCCGGCCCGCGCCCGTGGGGGTGTGCGCTCGCCGGGCTGACGGAGGGCGGGCCGGGGTGACCTTGATCAGCTTCGTCGTTCCGGCCTTCAAGGTGCAGGGCTACCTGCGGGAATGTCTCGACTCGATCCTCGGCCAGCCGTTCGGCGACATCGAGGTGATCGGGGTCGACGACGCCTCTCCGGACGACAGCGGCGAGATCCTGGCCGAGTACGCGCTCCGCGACCCCCGGGTCCGCCCGGTGCTCCTCGCCGAGAACGTCGGGCTCGGTCCGGCCCGCAACATCGGGCTGGACCGGGCCGTCGGCGAGTACGTGTGGTTCGTCGACGGGGACGACTGGCTGGTGCCCGGCTGCCTGCCGCACGTCGCGGACCGGCTCCGCGACACCGCGCCGGACGTGCTGGTCGTGGACCACGTCCGGGCGCACTGGAACAACATCGGCACCCGCAGCGCGATGCGCGACGTGTTCCCCGTGCCGCCCGGCGCGGCGACGTTCGCGCTGCGGGACCGGCCGGAGACGCTGAAGTTGCTGCACACCGCGTGGAACCGGGTGGTGCGCCGGGAGTTCCTGCTCGAACGCGGGCTGCGCTTCGAACCGGGCTGGTACGAGGACGTCTCGTTCAGCTATCCGGCGCTGATGGCGGCCGGGCGGATCGGCGTACTCGATCGGATCTGCCTGAACTACCGGCAGCGCCGCACCGGCGCGATCACGAAGACCCGGGGGGACCGGCACTTCGAGGTCTTCGCGCAGTGGCACCGGGTGTTCGCGCTGATGGACCGCTGGAAGGTGACCGGGCTGCGGCCGGCGGTCTTCGAGCGGATGATCTGGCACTACCTCACGGTGCTCGGCAACGGCGACCGGATCGCGCCCGAGCTGCGGGCGCCGTTCTTCGCCCAGATGCACGCCGACTACGTGCGGTTCCTGCCGCCCGAGGGCTATCCGGTCCCGCCCGGCGCGGAAGGGCTCAAGCACCGGCTGGTGGCGGCCGGGCGCTGGCGGACGTTCACCGCGTTGCGCGAGGCGCACCAGGCGGGGGAGACCGCGCGGCGGGCCCGGCGACGGGTGACGCCGGTGGTGCGGCGTACCGCCCGGCGGGCCCGTGACCTGGCGCTCGGCGAGTACTACCGGGCCGAGCTGCATCGTCCGATCGACCCGACGCTCGCCGTGTACGCGGCCTACTGGTACCGGGGTTACGCGTGCAACCCGGCGGCCATCTACGAGGCGGCCCGCCGGCTCGCGCCGCAGGTGCGCGGCGTGTGGATCGTCAGGCGCGACCGGGTGTCCGCGTTGCCGCCGGGTGTCGAGTACGTGGTGGCCGGCACCCGCGAGTACCACCGCGTCCTGGCCCGCGCCCGCTGGCTGGTCAACAACGTCAACTTCCCGGACTTCGTCCGCAAGCGGCCCGGCTCGGTGCACGTGCAGACCCACCACGGCACGCCGGTGAAGGTGATGGGCCTGGATCAGCAGCGCTACCCGGTGGGCGCGATGGGGATGGACTTCGCCGGCCTGCTGCGCCGCGTGGACCGCTGGGACTACAGCATCACCTCGAACAGCTTCTCGACGCAGATGTGGGAGCGGGCGTACCCGGCGGACTACACCACCCTGGAGGTCGGCTACCCCCGCAACGACCGGCTGGCGCTGGCCACCGCCGAGGATCGCGGCCAGGTGCGCGCCGCGCTGGACATCGCACCCGACGAGTACGTGGTGCTCTACGCCCCCACGCACCGGGAGCATCTGCCCGGGTGGCGGCCACCGTTCGACCCGGACCGGATGCTCGACGTCCTCGGCCCCCGGGGCCGGCTGCTGATGCGCAGCCACTACTTCCACGACCGGGAGCGGCACCCCCGGGGACCGGCGGCGGACGGCGTGCGGGACGTGAGCGCGTACGACCGGGTGGAGGACCTCTACCTGGCGGCGGACGTCCTGGTCACCGACTATTCCTCGGCGATGTTCGACTACGCCGTGCTGGACCGGCCGATAGTGGTCTACGCGCCGGACTGGGACGCCTACCGGGTCGCCCGTGGCGTCTACTTCGACCTGCTGGCCGAGCCGCCCGGCGCGGTGGCGCTGGACTTCCCCGGGCTGCTCGACGTGTTCCGTTCCGGTGCGGTCGACGACGAGGTGGCCGAGCTGGCCCGGACGGCGTTCCGGGCGCGGTTCTGCGCCCTCGACGACGGGCACGCCGCCGAGCGCGTGGTGCGCCGCGTGTTCCTCGACGAAACGCCGTAAAAGCGGTTACTGGCTGGTCACTTAACCGTGGAGTCCGTCGAATACCGCTTAATAGGACTGTCACGAGCTGAACATGGCACGTTTACCCGATGTGCGAATCAGATGATCCTGGTCACAGTCATTCCCGGGTTTGGGGCGAAGAACTGGGGAGGTGACGGTGGCGACCGTCGCGCTCAAGGATGTCACCAAGGTGTTCCCGGACGGGACGATCGCGGTCGACACCATCAATCTGGACGTCAACGACGGCGAGTTCATGGTGCTGCTCGGCCCGTCGGGATGCGGGAAATCGACTGTGCTGCGCATGGTGGCCGGGCTGGAGGATCCGTCCTCCGGCGCCATCATGCTCGGCGGTGAGCTGGCGAACGACCTGCCACCACGCGACCGGAAGATCGCCATGGTCTTCCAGGACTTCGCGCTCTATCCGCACATGACAGTCGGCGACAACATCGGCTTCCCGCTGCGGCTCTCCGGCGTCGAGCCCGGCCCGCGCGGCGAGCGGATCCAGGACGTGGCGAGCGCGCTCGGCATCGGCGACGTGCTCGGGCGCAAGCCCAGCCAGCTCTCCGGCGGGCAGCGGCAGCGGGTCGCCATGGGGCGGGCGATAGTGCGCCGGCCCGGCCTGTTCCTGATGGACGAGCCGCTGTCGAACCTGGACAGCGGGCTGCGCGCCGAGCTGCGGGCGGAGATCTCCGGACTCACCCGCGAGCTGGGCGTCACCACCATCTACGTGACCCACGACCAGGCCGAGGCGCTGACCATGGCCGACCGGGTCGCCATCATGCGCAAGGGCGTGCTCCAGGACGTGGGCACCCCCACCCAGGTGTACGGGCGGCCCGCCACGCTCTACGTCGCCGCGTTCCTCGGCAGCCCGAGGATGAACCTGCTGGAGGCGTCGGTCTACGTCCACCTGGACCGCTACGTCACGCTGAACCTCGGTGAGCAGGCGCTCTACCTGCCCTGGGACGACATCCGCAGCCGGGCGGTGGCGCACTACCACGGCGAGCGGATCGTGGTCGGCATGCGCGCCGAGGCGCTCACGCCGGTCGCCCCGGACACCGCCGGTGACGTCCTGCACGGGCGCATCCGCTACCTGGAGCACCACGGCCACGAGTCGCTCGCGTTCCTCGACATCGGCGCCACCGCGATCGTGGTGGACGAGATGGGCACCCCGGTCGAGCAGGCCGCACCGGGCCAGCGCGGCCTGCGCCGGTTCAACCAGGTGATGCAGCGGCTCACCGGCCGCGCGACGGAGGCGCCGGCCCCGGCCCCGGAGGCCGGCGGGGGCGGCGGCAACCGCACCAGCGTGCTGCCCGACCCGGGCCGCCACCACCGTCGTCCGGCGGAACTGGCGGTACGGCTCGCGCCGTACCCGCAGGTGTCGCCCGGGCACCCGCTCGCCGTGCAGGTACGGATGGACGCGCTGCACTTCTTCGACGAGCGTGGCGACCGCATCGACGTCGGCTGGCGGTGAAAGGAAGGGCACCCTATTAACGCCTCCGGTAGAGGAAGGGCCCCCTATTAACAATCACCGCCCGGCGGGACGGGCCGGTGACGGCGGTACGGGCCCCAGCCGACGAAGCGGGCGAACAGGTCGGTGGGGACGGGCGCGTCGTCCGGGTTGAGCCGGTAGAGGTCGCGCGTCGCCTCGTAGAACAGCCCGCACAGGTAGATGGCCAGGCCGATCTGGTTGTCCTCGTACTCGGTCTTGAGCAGCAGCCGGGCCATCGGGCACGGCCACGGCCGGCCGCAGGCCCGGCAGCACCACATCGGACGCAGCGGCGTGTGCGGGGTGGCGTGCAGCGGGTACGGCCGGGGGCGATCCGGCGTGGGCCCGTCCGGCGGCTGCCCGAGCTGGTGGCTGATCACTGGCGCTCCTCGTGCTGCTCCCGGGCGGTCCGGCCGCCGTCGGCTCCGCGTTGGTCCGGCGGCCGGTGGCCGCCGTCGGCTCCGCGCTGCTGAGGGGCGGACCAGCGGCCGCCGTTGGCCCGCCACTGCTGGGCCGGGGTGAGGTTGCCGACCCGGCCGGGGCCCATCGTCGGCAGTGGACGCGTCGGCTGCCGCATCCACTCCGGCAGGTTGTCGCCCCGTACCCGGTGGGGCAGTGTCGGTGCCGACGCACCCCGGCAGCGGAACCAGCGCAGTCGCACGGCGCAACTCCTCTCGGTAGCGGGAACCGGACGAATTCGGCTCCACTGCGTGACAGTCTCGTCACCGCGCCGCTAGGGTCGGAAGGCGTTCCACCCCCACCTTCCTGGCCGTCCTACCGGCCGCCTTTCCGTGTGCAGCCGTGTGCAGAGGTGTGCAGATGATCCGTGTGCCGTTGTGGGAACTGTTCGCCGGCGAACTGCGCCGGTTACGTACCGATGCCGGGCTGACCCAGGAGGCGTTGGGCGAGCGGGTGAGCTATTCGGCCTCGCTCGTGGCGGCCGTCGAGCAGTGCCGCCGGGCGCCGCGCGCCGAGTTCACCGAGCGCTGCGACGAGGTGCTGAACGGCGGTGGCCTGCTGGTGCGCATCCGGGACGCGCTGATGCAGGAGGCGCTGATGCCGTGGTTCCGCGAGTGGGTGAGCATCGAGCAGGAGGCTGCCTCACTGCGTAGCTTCGAGCCGCTGGTTGTTCCCGGTCTGTTGCAGACCGAGGAGTACGCCCGCGCGCTCTACGAGGGAGCCGCGCAGTTCGTCGGCGAGGCTGTCGAACAGCAGGTGGCCGCCCGGCTTGCCCGGCAGGCGGTGCTGGAAGGCCCCACGCCGCCGCAGCTCGTGGTGGTGCTCGACCATTCGGTGTTGAGCCGCCCGGTCGGTGGGCCGAAGGTGATGCGGGAGCAGTTGACGCACCTGGTCGAGATGGGCCGGCGACCGCGGGTGCACCTGCATCTGGTGTCGGAGACGGTCGGTGCCTACCCCGGGCTCAACGGCGCGTTCGTGCTCGCCACCCCCGCCGACGGCGATGACGTGGGCTACCTCGATAACCAGTTGCACGGCACAATCGTGGAGCGGACGGTGGATGTGAACTCACTGCGACAGACCTGGGAGTCCGTCCGCGCGGAGGCGATGCCGCACGGGGCGACCCTGGCGGCGATCTCGGAGGCGGCGAAGCGATGGAGTTGACCGGCGCGACCTGGCGCAAGAGCACCCGCAGCAGCGGCAACGGTGGCAACTGTGTCGAGGTGGCGGACAACGTGCCCGGTGTGGTGGGGGTGCGGGACAGCAAGGACCGGCAGGGGCCGGTGCTGACGTTCACGCCGTCGAGCTGGACGGCGTTCGTCGCGCACACCAAGCGCACCTGACCCTGATGCGATGCCGCACGGTGCGACCCTGGCGGCGATCTCGGAGGCGGCGAAACGATGGAGTTGACCGGCGCGACCTGGCGTAAGAGCACGCGCAGCAGCGGCAACCAGGGTGACTGTGTTGAGGTGGCGGACAACGTGCCCGGTGTGGTGGGGGTGCGGGACAGCAAGGACCGGCAGGGGCCGTTGCTGACGTTCACGCCGTCGAGCTGGGCGGCGTTCGTCGCGCACACCAAGCGGGCGTGACTGACGTACCGGATCTCGGTCCCCCGCCACGGCGCATCCCCGTTGACGCGGCGCAGGTGCGTCGTCTGGTCGCCGACCAGTTCCCGCACCTGGCCGGCCTCCGGATCGAGCCGGTCGCCAACGGCGGCTGGGACAACTGGACCTTCCACCTCGGCCCCGAGCTGCTGGTACGGCTGCCCAGCGCCGCCGAGTACGCCCTGGCCGTCGACAAGGAACATCGCTGGCTACCGGCCCTCGCCGCTCGGCTGCCGCTACCCGTCCCCGGCCCGGTGGCGAGAGGCGAGCCGGGTGCCGGCTACCCCTATCCGTGGTCGATCTACCGATGGCTCGACGGCGAGACCGCGCGGCCGGACCGCATCGCCGAACCGGTGCGGTTCGCGCTCGACCTGGCCGGATTCCTCGCGGCCCTGCGGAACGTGGACGCCGCCGGTGGTCCGCAGCCGGGTGTCCACAACTGGTTCCGGGGCGGCACGCTGCGCACGTACGACGGGAAGGTCGAGCAGGCGCTCGTGGCACTGGACGGCCATGTCGATGCCGAGTTGGTACGCGAGATCTGGGCGCGGGCGGTGGGCGCCCGCTGGGACGGGGTGGACCGCTGGTTCCACGGCGACATCGCCCCGGGGAACCTGCTGCTCACGCACGGCCGCCTGGCGGCCGTCATCGACTTCGGGACGTGCGGCGTCGGTGACCCGGCCTGCGACCTGGCGATCGCCTGGACGTTGCTGACGGCTGAGGGGCGGGAGGCGTTCCGCGAGCGGCTGCCGGTGGACGACGCGACGTGGGCGCGCGGACGTGGCTGGGCCCTCTGGAAGACGCTGTCCACCTACTCCCGCACCTTCGACGACCCCGAGGACGCGGAGGAGGCAGCCGAGGCGCAACGCATTCTCGGGGAGATATTCGCCGGATAGCTGACCGGTCTCTCACCCGGCGTCGGTGGTCCGCTGATCCGGCGCGAACGGCCACTCCTCGAACGACAGGCACCGGCCGTCCTCGGCGAAGCGCATGATCCAGAGGTCGCGCCACTCCTGGTGGACGGGGTCGCCGTACCGCACCTGCACCCGTGCCACAGCGGTGTCGCCGTCGACCGCGACGACCTCCGAGGTCATCTCGAAGACCTCGTCGGGTCCGTCGCGGTGGCTCTCCCACATGCGGGCGATGGCGGGCAGGCCGACGACCGGATCCCGGTACGGCCCCTGCCGGTAGCTCGCGTCGGGAGTGAACATCGTGCCGAGCGCTGTCGTTCCCGGTGTGCGCCACGCCTGCTCGTACGCCGCGATCCAGGCGGCCACCCGATTCCTGTCCATGGTTGCCAGCCTGCCATGCGCGTGTGTCCGGGGCTCCCAGGTCGGCCGCCGGGGGTCGTCGTTGTGCACGACGACATCGGCGTGCTCGGCCGGGCGGGCCGTGGCGAAGTAGAGCCGCTGGGCGGGGAGGTAACGCTCCCGCCAGCGCCGTTCGACGTCCGCCGGGGACGACACCTGGCGCTCACGGATCACGGCACGATCCACGGTCTTGTCGAGCGCGGTCGACACGAAGACGCGCAGCTCCCAGCGGTCGACCAGTTCCGGGCGCAGGAGGAAGACGCCGTCGACGATCAGCACGGCGTCGGCGGGGGCGGTCGTGAGCGGCGGAGACAGCACCGTATCCGTCGCGTGGTCGTAGACCGTGTGCCGGAAGCGCCGGTCTCCGTCCGGGCCGAGCGGATCGAGCAGCACCCGGTTCAGCGCCCCGTGGTCGTGGGTGTCGACGTAGCAGCCCTCGGCCGAGAACTCGCCGCGCCGGTAGCGCCGCGCCCGGGGGAAGAGGAAGTCGTCGACAGTCGCCCGGATGACGCTGCGGCCCCGCGTACGCAAAAGGGAGGCCAGCTCGTCGGCGAGCGTGGTCTTGCCGGCGGCGGGCGGCCCGTCGACCGCGACCCGCGTCGGGTGCGGCACGGTGACGGACCCGACCGCGTCGGCCAGGTGGGCGAGCAACTCGTCCCGGGAGCCCCCCTGAGTCGGGGCGGGAGTTTGACTGCCGTCCATGCCGTCCCCCTCTCCCATGCGGCAGAGCATGCGATCAGAGTGAACCGGCCGTGGTGCCGGACCGCCGGACCAGCAGGGCGCACCCCACGGCGGAACTGACCGCCTGCGCGAGCAGCAGATGCCAGCCGAGCGCCTCGTGCGCCTGCACCGTCACCAGGCCGACCGAGACCGGCAGCGTCAGGACGGCGAGGACGTCGATGCCGTTGAGGAGCCACAGCAGCATGCCGGCCGGGAACGCCCCGAGCGGCGTGTCGATCAGGATGGTGCCGATCGAGGCGGCGCTCGCCTTCGCCCGCTGGTAGGCGCCCACCGCGACGGCCGGGCCGGCCAGCAGACCGAGCGCCCACCACGGTCCGGTGAGCGCGCCGGAGACCTGGAGCACGGCCAGGGTGATGGCGAGCCACACGCCGGCGACGGCGGCGGGGACCGCGAGCCGCTGCGCGGTCACCAGGCGCCCTGTGGTGCCGAGCAGCCGCAGCATCGCCGGGTTCGAGGCGTCGCTGTGGGTGGACTCCGCGGTGAGACCGGCGGCGGCCAGCGCGCCGATCAGGACCACGCCGAGAAGGAGCCACGTGGGGCCGTCGGCGAGGTAGACCGGGACGGCGGCCGTGCCCACCAGCCACCAGAGCCGCGCGGCCTTACGGCGCAGGATGATCAGATCCTGGGCGACGAACGGCGGCACCCGGCGGGCGGACAGCAGGCGCGTCGTCCGTACCCGCGTGCGGCTGCGCCAGAAACGGCGGGCGCTCATCTCGGTCAGGTAGGAGGGTTCGACCGCGTAGACGACGTCGGCGTAGGCGCCCGCGTTCATCGACGCCTCGGCGATCGGCGCGGTCGGCCAGTCCTCCAGCGCCCGCCAGGTCAGCACGACCGCGATCAGCCCGGCGGTCAGGGCGGCGGCGCCGGTGACGAGCACCGCCACCGGCGGTACGAGCGACGAGGGCAGACGATGGTCGCCGGTGACGCGCAGCGCGGCGGCCAGGACGAGGCAGCCCGCGCCGGTCGCGATGCCGATGCCGTCGGCGATCCGGGCGGCGGAGGGCCGCCGCTGGCACGCGAGCGCGAGCAGCGCCGCGAAGACCGCGACCGCCGCGCCGGTGACGCCGCTGGCCGCCACCGTCAGGAGCCCCGCCGGGCGAGCGGCGACATGTCCGGCCACGGCGATACCGGTGACGGCGCCGACGACGAGCGCGGCGACGGTGGTCAGCGTGAGCGCCGGCGCCAGCAGGGAGCGCCGGGGCAGCGGGGCCGGCAGCAGCCAGGTGGCGTCGCTGCGGCTGACCGACAGCGGGCCGAGCTGACGCAGGACGACGAAGAAGGCGGCCAGGACGGCCACGGCGCCGACGAACGGGGTCACCGCCGCGTCACCGCCGGGCGCGTCCGGCGGCCAGACGACACGGACCAGCGGTTGCCCGAGGAGCGCGGCGGCCATCAGGACGGCGAGGGTCGCCGCGTAGACGGTGCCGATGTCGGCGCGGCCCTCGGCGGCGATCCGGCGGCGGCGGATCCAGCGGCGGGCGTCGACAGCGACAGGGGAGTCCGGCCGGACCGGAGCCTCGATCGGCGTCACCTCAGCTCTCCGGGCGGGTGAGCACGAGTTCGTCCGCTCCGACGCCGCACCGGAACCCGTCGTCGTGGCTGGCCATGACGAGCGTGCCGCCGCTCTCCACGTACGAGCGCAGGTGCGCGGCGATCGCGCCCTTGATCCGGGTGTCGAGGCGCTGCTCGGGCTCGTCGAGGACGAGCAGCCGGCTGGGCCGCACCAGGGTCGCGGCGAGCAGGAAGCGCTGGCGCTGCCCGGAGGAGAGCGTGATGGGCAGGCTGTCGGAGAGACCGGTCAGGCCGAGGGTGGCGCAGAGTTCGTCGATGTGCCCGTCGTCCGGGTCGCCGCCGTTCACCACCCGGACCAGTTCGAGGTGCTCGCGCACGGTCAGACCCTGGTACCAGCTCGGCGACTCCACAGTGGTGGCGACCTGCCGCCAGAAGTCCGCGCCGCGGCCGGGCACCGCGTCGAAGACGGAGATGTCGCCGGTGGACGGCTCCTGGAGGCCGGTGATGCAGCGCAGCAGGGTGGACTTGCCGGCACCGTTCTCGCCGACGAGCGCGACGGCGGCGCCCTCGGGCACCCGGAGGTCGATGCCGTCCAGGACCAGCGTCGAGCCGTACGTGACAGTCACCTGCCGGACGTCGACAGCCGGGGTCATCGCGAGATTCTCAAGATCAGGACTCCGTGGGAATAGTCGCATTTCGCCCGGGCATTATCGCAGTCTGCCGCTGTGCGAATGGTCAGTGCTCGGCGATGGCATCGCGTCACCGCCTTGCCGACGTTGTTACTGGCTAGTAGCGTTCGGGCATGAGCATCGACTCTCGCCAGGTGGCGGCCGGTCTCCTCGACGCCGTGCCGTTCGCCCGCACGCTCGGAATCGAGTTCGTCGAGGTGGCGCCCGACGCCGAGAGCGGGGTCCGGGCCGTGGTCCGGCTCCCCGACGACCCGGCGCACCACAACCACGTGGGCGGCCCGCACGCCGGCGCCATGTTCACGCTGGGGGAGACCGCCTCCGGCGCGGTTGTCCTGGCCGCGTTCGGGCAGGTGCTCGACCGGGCCGTACCCCTGGCCGTGACGGCGACCATCCGCTACCTCAAGGTGGCCATGGGGCCGGTGCTGGCGACCGCGCGGCTCGGCGGCACGCCGGCCGAGGTGCTGGCCGAGCTGGACGCCGGACGGCGGCCGGAGTTCCCCGTCGAGGTGGAGGTCCGCACCGAGGACGGCACGCTCACCTCCTCGCTCACCGTGATCTGGACGCTGCGCCCGCACCGCTGAGCCCCGAATGGTGTTTGCCCGGCGCGGGGGCTGGATAGATTCAAGCGATGCTGGGCCTCCCCGCGCACGTGAGCGCGTGTCTCTTCGACCTGGACGGTGTGCTGACGCAGACCGCCAAGGTGCACAACGCCGCCTGGGCGGAGACGTTCGACGCGTACCTGCGGCGACGGTCGGCCGAAACCGGCGAGCCGTTCCACCCGTTCGACCCCGGACCGGACTACAACCGGTACGTGGACGGCAGACCGCGCGCCGACGGGGTGCGCACATTCCTGGCCTCGCGCGGCATCACGCTGCCCGAAGGATCGCCGGACGACCCGCCCGAGGCGGACACCGTCAACGGCCTCGGCAACCGTAAGAACGCCGTCCTGCTCCAGCGGATCGAGCAGCACGGCGTCGAGGTGTACGAGGGTTCGGTGCGCTACCTGGAAGCAGCCACCACGGCCGGGCTGCGCCGCGCGGTCGTCTCGGCCAGCGCCAACTGCGCCGCCGTGGTGCACGCCGCCGGGCTGGACCGCTGGCTGGAGGCGCGGGTGGACGGCGTGGTCGCCCGCGAGCGCGGGCTGCGCGGCAAACCGCACCCGGACACGTTCCTGGAGGGCGCGCGGATGCTCGGCGTCGAACCGGCGCGGGCCGCCGTCTTCGAGGACGCCCTGGCCGGGGTGGCCGCCGGGCGGGCCGGCGGATTCGGGTACGTCGTCGGCGTCGACCGGGTCGGCCAGGCCGACGAGCTGCTGGCGCACGGCGCCGACGTGGTGGTCACGGACCTCGCCGACCTTCTCGCCGCGGAGCCGGCCGCGTGATCCGGGAACGGGCGTACCCGGTCGAGCCCTGGCACGTCCGGGAGATGCAGCTCGACATGGACGTGCTGGCCCAGTCCGAGTCCGTGTTCGCGCTGTCGAACGGGCACATCGGGTTGCGGGGCAACCTCGACGAGGGCGAGCCGCACGGGCTGCCCGGCACCTACCTGAACTCCTTCTACGAGCTGCGCCCGCTGCCGTACGCGGAGGCCGGCTTCGGTTTCCCCGAGTCCGGGCAGACCATCGTCAACGTCACCAACGGCAAGCTGATCCGGCTCCTCGTCGACGACGAGCCGCTCGACGTGCGCTACGGCGAACTGCTCGCCCACGAGCGGGTTCTCGACATGCGCGCCGGCACGCTCCAGCGGGCCCTGCACTGGCGCTCCCCGGCCGGCCGCGAGGTCAAGGTCCGCACCACCCGGCTGGTGTCGTTCACCCAGCGCTCGGTGGCAGCCATCCACTACGAGGTGGAGCCGGTCGACGGGCCGCTGCGCCTGATCCTCCAGTCCGAGCTGGTCGCCAACGAGTCGCTGCCGCCGCAGAGCCGCGACCCCCGGGTGGCCGCCGTACTGGAGTCGCCGTTGCAGGCCGAGGAGGAGCTGACCACCGACGACGGCGGCCAGCTCATCCACCGCACCAAGGTCAGCGGCCTGCGGGTCGCCGCCGCGATGGGCCACGACATCGACGGGCCCGAACGCACCACGATCGAGAGCGAGGGGTACGAGGACTGGGTCCGCACCACCATCGGCTGCGTGCTCAAGCCCGGCCAGACGCTGCGGGTGGTCAAGTACCTCACGTACGGCTGGTCCAGCCGCCGGTCCCTCCCGGCGTTGCGCGACCAGGTCGGCGCGGCGCTCGCAGCGGCCCGGCTCGACGGCTGGGACGGCCTGCGCCGGGCCCAGCGCGAATACCTGGACGCGTTCTGGGACGCCGCCGACGTGCGCGTCGAGGGCGACCCCGAGGTGCAGCAGGCCGTCCGGTTCGGCCTCTTCCACGTCCTCCAGGCCGGCGCCCGCGCGGAACGGCGGCCGATCGCCGCCAAGGGCCTCACCGGCCCGGGGTACGACGGCCACGCGTTCTGGGACACCGAGATGTTCGTGCTGCCGGTGCTCACGTACACGCAGCCGGGAGCGGTGCGGGACGCGTTGCAGTGGCGGTACGACACGCTGGCCCAGGCGCAGGAACGCGCCCGCACGCTGAACCTCGAAGGCGCCGCCTTCCCGTGGCGCACCATCGAGGGGCCGGAGTCGTCGGCGTACTGGCCGGCCGGGACCGCCGCGTTCCACATCGCCGCCGACGTCGCCGACGCGCTGCGCCGCTACGTGCTGGTCACCGGCGACGAGGCGCTGGAACGGGAGATCGGACTGGAACTGCTCGTCGAGACCGCCCGGCTGTGGCGCTCGCTCGGCCATCACGACCGCGCCGGACGGTTCCACATCGACGGCGTGACCGGCCCGGACGAGTACACAGCGGTGAAGAACGACAACGTCTACACCAACCTGATGGCCCAGCGGAACCTGCGTACCGCCGCGGACTGCGCGATGCGCTACCGGGACCAGGCGCTCGACCTCGGCGTCACCGAGGAGGAGGCCGCCGTGTGGCGGGACGCCGCGAACGACATGCACGTCCCGTACGACGCGGAGACCGAGGTGCACGAGCAGGTGGAGGGGTTCACCCGCTTCCAGGAGTGGGACTTCGAGCACACGCCGCCGGAGAAGTACCCGCTGCTGCTGCACTACCCGTACTTCGACCTCTACCGCAAGCAGGTCGTCAAGCAGGCCGACCTGGTGCTGGCCATGCACTGGCGGGGCGACGCGTTCAGTGCCGCCGAGAAGCTGCGCAACTTCGTCTACTACGAGCGGCGCACCGTACGCGACTCGTCGCTGAGCGCCTGCACCCAGGCGGTGCTGGCGGCCGAGGTCGGCTACCTCGAACTGGCCCACCGCTACCTGCGCGAGGCCGCGCTGATGGACCTGCACGACCTCAACGAGAACACCCGCGACGGCGTGCACATGGCGTCCCTGGCCGGCGCCTGGATCGCGCTCGTCGCCGGGTTCGGCGGGCTGCGGGACCACGACGGGACGCTCTCCTTCGCGCCCCGGCTCTCCAGCCGCCTCAGCCGCCTGGAGTTCTCGCTCCAGTGGCAGGGGATGCGGCTGCGGGTCGACGTCCGGCCGCACCAGACGACGTACTCGCTGCGCAACGGCAGCCCGGACACCGTCGTGGAGCTGCGGCATCACGGCGAGCCGCTGCGGGTCACCTCCGCGCAGCCGGTCACCGTGGCGGTGCCCCCGATGCACCCGCGCGAGCCGCAGCCGGAGCAGCCGCAGGGCCGCGCGCCGCTGATGCACCTGCCCGAACGCATGGACTGAGCGGCCCCGCCACGAGGGGCGGGACCGCTCGGTGCGCGTACCTCAGAACTGGCGGCCGTTGGACGGACGCCCGCCGGCGTCGCGCGGCGCCGTGGCCCGCGGATCGTCGGCGGTACGCGCCGTCGAGGCGCGGTCGGCCCAGTCCGGCGAGCCCTTCAGCTCCTGCTTACGGCGTTCCTGGTCGGTGAGTTCCTGTTCCCGGGACCTGTCCTGTTTCGCCATGACGATCCTCGCGATCGGTCGGGGTCCGTGGTCACCCCGCGCGTTCCCGCCCGGCGGCGGCTCAACCCTCCAGGTGCCGGGCGAAGCTGCGCCGCAGGTGGTCCTTCGGGCGGGAGCCGACGATCGAGCCGACCACCTCGCCGCCCCGGAACACGAGCATCGTCGGCGCGGACATGATCCGGTGGGCGCGTGCGGTGGCCGGGTTCTCGTCGGTGTTGACTGTGACGAAGCGCAGCGCGTCGCCGAACTCCTCGGCCAGCTCGGCCAGGTGCTTCGACACCACCCGGCACGGCGGGCACCACTCGGCCCAGAAGTCCACCACCACCGGCCGGTCGGCGGCCAGAACGGCGGCCGCGAAGGTGTCGTCGGTGACCGGGGTCAGCCGGCCGGTCCCCGTGTCCTGAGGCATGTTTCCTCCCGCTGGGCGATCGCGTGGGCGAGCTGGTCGTGCAGTCGGCGGCGGACGTCGCCGAGCCGGTCGAGGTAGTCGTCCACCTCGGCGAGCTTGCGCCGCAGCACCGCGACCGAATCGGGGCAGACGTCGCCGGAGTCGTGCCCGGCGCGCAGGCAGGCGACGAACGGGCGGATGTCGTCCAGGCCGAAGCCGATCGCCAGCAGGGACCGGATCTCGCGGACGACGCGCAGCTCCGCCTCGTCGTAGACCCGGTATCCGTTGGCGGACCGGTTCGGCCGGACCAGCCCGTGGGCCTCGTAGTAGCGCAGGGTGCGAGTGCTCGTACCGGCCCGCTGCGCCAGCTCCCCGATCCGCATCCGCCGCCCCCGTTCCTCTCTGTGGGTCGACGCTAAACCTTTCCGCCGACGTCAACGCAACCCCGCACGCGTCGGGTCTCCCCTGGTCTCCCCGTCGATCATGAAGTTAGCGGCCTTGTGGATCTCGGAATCTGCCGCCAACTTCATGATCGACGCGATCCTGGGCGTGAGGGGTGCGGCTGATCGTCGGGGTGGGGGGTATGCGGGGAGGGAGAGCGGGAGGGGACAGCGGGGGGTGAAGGAAATGCGTGAGGTTTCGGTGCCTGTGGTGGACGGCGGGCTCGTGGGGGACGTGGTGGTGCCTGCCGAGGCGCAGGGGGTGGTGCTGTTCGCCCATGGGAGCGGCAGCTCCCGGCACAGCCCGCGCAACATGGCCGTCGGGCGCGCGCTGAACGAGCGTGGACTCGGCACGATGCTCGTCGACCTGCTGACGGCCGACGAGGAGGCTCGGGACGAGGTCACCGCCGAACTGCGCTTCGACATCGGCATGCTGGCCGAACGCCTGGCCGGGATCGTCGACTGGATGGGCGCCGACCCGGAGCTGGGACGGCTCCCGATCGGGCTGTTCGGCGCCAGCACCGGCGCCGCCGCCGCACTGGTCGCCGCCGCGGCCCGGCCGGACCGGGTGGGCGCTGTGGTCTCCCGGGGCGGCCGGCCCGACCTGGCCGGCAGCTCACTGACTGCGGTACGCGCACCGACGCTGCTGCTCGTCGGCGGCCTGGACGAGCAGGTGATCGTGCTCAACGAGCAGGCCCGGGACGCGCTGGGCGAGGTGGCCGAGCTGCGGATCGTCCCCGGCGCCACGCACCTGTTCGAGGAGCCCGGCACGCTGGAGCAGGTGGCCGACCAGGCAGGTAGGTGGTTCACCACGCACCTGCGCCAGCCGCACCCCGCCTGACCGGCGCCGTCAGCCCGCTGCCTCGGCGGCGCGGCCGGGATCGGCGGCCGGGCCGGACTCGGCGGCCCCGCTCCGGTCGGCGGCGCGGTGCCGCTGCACGGTGTCCAGCACCCGCCACAGCACCGCCGCGATCGGCACCGACACGAACGCCCCGGCCACCCCGGCGACCAGCGTGCCGGCGGTGACCACCACCAGGATGACCGCCGGGTGCAGCTGCACCTGCCGCCGCATGACGAGTGGTTCCAGCAGGTTGCCCTCGATCTGCTGGACGGCGATCACGGCGGCCAGGGTCAGCAGCGCGGTGGTGGGACCGTTCGCGGCCAGCGCGACGAGTACCGCCACCGCACCGGCCACCGTGGCGCCGATGATCGGCACGAACCCGCCGAGGAACGTGATCAGGGCGAGCGGCAGGGCCAGCGGGACACGCAACACGACGAGCGCCAGCCCGATCCCGATGGCGTCGATGGCCGCGATGATCATCGTGCCCCGGCTGTACGCGCCGAGCGTCCGCCAGCCCGCCCGTCCCGCCTCGGCGGTCAGCTCCCGGCGCGGGCCGGTCAGCCGGCGCAGCACCCAGTGCCACATCGAGCGGCCGTCCTTGAGCAGGAAGAACAGCAGCACCAGGGCGAGCAGCACCGCGCCCGCGACCTCGGCGACCTTGCGCGCCCCGGCGACCGGGTCGGGCGCGCCGCTGCTCAGGCCCTGCCGGATCTGCTCCACGAGCCGGTCGAGCTGCTGGTCGGTGACCGGCAGGCTGGACGTGACGAAGTCCCGGGTTCGCTGCAACCCCTCGTCGAGCTGCTGGCTCAGCTCGCCGAACTGGCTCGCGGTGAGGTTCCAGACCAGGACGCCGGCGCCGCCCAGGATGCCGAGCAGCAGCAGGATGCTCAGCAGCGCGGCGAGCCCGGCCGGCACCCGCAGCCGGCGCAGGCGTACCAGCACCGGGTCGAGCAGCGCGGCGAGGAAGAGCGTGCCGGCCAGCGCCACCGCCAGCGGCGCGAGCAGTACGGCGATCTGCCCCAGCAGCCACAGCCCCGCCGTCACCACCAGCAGGCAGGCGCTCCAGGTGACCGCCGTCCGTACCGGCCAGGGCAGTCCGGCCCAGGTCTGCCGCGGTCCGGCGGTCGGTGCCCGCCCGGGTATACCAGCGTCGTCGTCCACGTCGCCCTCCTCGATCGAGGCCGTTGGTACCCGACGCGGGCCGATCCGACACCAGGGCCGCAACCGCCCACCCGGCGTTCGTGCCCCCGGCCTTAGGGAAGGCATTCAACGTATCGAAGGGAGATCCACCATGGGCGACTTCATGAACAAGGGTGTCGACATGGCGCAGCGGCGGGGGAGCGTGGCCGCTGCGGCGTCGGGCCGGCCTCCACAGGGGAGACCGGCCCGTTCGTCAGGGGTCGCGGGTCAGGAGCTGTAACCCCGGCCGGCGATCCAGTTGGCCAGCTCGGCCACGTCCATCCAGTACGTCGGCTCGTCCGGCCGGGCCGGGTCGGCGATCAGCACCCGGTCGCCGTCGCCCTCGTACCGCACGACAGTCACGTAGTGGCCGGGGTAGCTGTGCTCCACCCCGTCGATGTCCCGGGCACCGCCCAGGATGTTCGCCACCACCGGCCGGTCGTCGTCCACGGCGCTACGGATGTCCGCGCGCAGGCGTTCGACCTGCTCCCGGGTGGCCACGTCGTCGCGGATCTCGGTGGTCCGGTACTTGCCACCGGTGTACTCGTTGAGCACCCGGGTGATGTCGATGGCCGAGTCGGTGCCGTTCTCGGTGGTACCCAGCTTGGCGGCCAGCTCGTCCTGGCTCACGTCCTTGCCTTCGGCCGACAGCGCGATCCGGGTCGAGGCGGGACCGCAGTAGAAGAAGTTGGGCTGCGCCTGGTACTCGTAGTCGGCGGTGCGGTCACCCTTGCCCTTGACCGGGGCGGCGTGGGCGGCGGCGGCCGGACCGGCGATGGCACTGCCGGCCGCGGCCAGACCGGCGACGGACAGCACACACTTACGGATGATCGGGTTCATGGTCGAGGCTCCATTCGGGGGTCGTCGGCTCCGTACGGGAGACGCGGCACCAGGAGTGGCGCTCGGCGTATGGAGAGTTCAACCGCCCTGCCGCGGCAGCCCATTTCCGGGCGTGACCGGGGCCACCGCGGAACCGGACAGACGCCTCAGCCGGGGAGGCTTCCCAGGAGCCCGGTCACCGCGATCTCGATGACGACCCGCGCGGGATTCGGACGCGGCGTGCGATACCGCTCGGCGTACCGGCGCTCGGCCTCGGCCACCGACTCCGGGTCACGGCGCAGCACCGCCCGGCCCTCCACGGTCAGCCACCAGCGGCCGTCGACCTGGCACACCGCGACCGGGACGCCGTCCGGCCCGGCCGCCGCGACGTGCCGGGCCTTGGCCGACCCGGCTGAGGTGATCACCCGGGCCAGCCCGGCCGCCGGGTCGAAGGTCACCCCCACGGGTACGACGTGCGGGGTGCCGTCGGCACGCGGTGTGGTGAGCGTGGCGAGGTGCCGGTCCGCGAAGAAACGGGCCACCCGTTCGTCGTGCGGATCCAACCGGTGCCGTCCCGCCATGTCGTCTCCTCGCTCGCGTACCGGTGACGCCTCAGCGGCGCGGCGCCGTGCCGGGCGGCAACGTCGCCACCGGGGACTCCCCGGCGGCCCGCTGCTCGGCGCGGTGCTTGGCGACCAGCCGGCCCAGGTAGAACAGCGCGCCGGCCAGCACGCCCATGTCGTCCAGGTAGATCGGGTCGGGCAGCAGGTCCACCGGCAGGATCGTGTAGATCAGCGCGCCGTAGAACGCGACCTTGCCGCCGGCGCCGAGCGCGCCGAGCATGCGGCGGGTGCGGACCACCCGGATGGCGAGCAGCACCGCCCCGGCCAGCATGGCCGCCGCGAGGACGGCGGCGAGGACGACCAGCACCCAGGCTTCACGGGACACGCCACCACGCTAGCCGAGCCGCGCCCGGGCCGCCCGCGGGCGCGGTCCTTGACCCCGCCCCGCTCGGGAAAGCGTCCGCTACTCGCCGTAGCCGCCGCCGGGAGATGACTCCCGGGAACGCATATGACTGAGAGGCATAAATATGCTTCTCAGTCATATCGCTCGGAAGGCATGCAGCGCGGAGCCGGCTCAGGTCGCGACGGCCGCCCGGCCGCGAGCCACCGGCGGCAGCTCCCGGGTGACGTCGGCGACCGTGCCGACCGGCAGTTCCCGGGTGGTCTCCGGTCCGGCGAAACCCACGATGGAGAGCGCGGTCGGTGGCTCGGCGACCGGATGCAGCGCCGCGAACGCCTCGTCGCGCAGGCTCTGCGCCGCCGCCGCGGCCCGCTCGGCGGTCTGCCAGGCAGCCTGCTCCCGCTGCGTGGCGGCCCGGTGCCGGGCCGCCATGTTGTCCCGGACCAGCCGGCGCAGCAGCAGTTCCTGCTCCACCGGGTGCCGGCTCGGATCCCAGCCGTTGCCGCCGAGGATGTCGCTGAGCTGCCGCACCGTGATCTCGTCGCGCCACTGGGCGTCCATCGCGGCCCGGTGCAGCCAGCGCTCCCGGTCGGCGTACTCGGCCGGGGTCTTGGCGGTCCGGGGCAGCGGCAGCGCCGCGGCGGCGGTCAGGCGGCGGACGTCCTCCTCGGCCGCCTGGTACGCCTGCCAGGCGGCCTCGGCCGCCTCCTGGGCGGTCAGCCACTCGGCGCGGCTGCGCTCGGCGGTCGCCGTCGCACGGGAGGCCGCCACCGCCACCTCGTCGGCGTAGCGGAACTGCTCGCGGTCCCGTACGCGGGCTCGCTCGGCGCGTTCGATGCTGCTCGGCCGGGCGGCGTCACTGATGCGGTCGACCAGTTCCGAACGGAACCGGGACGGGCGGACGATCAGCGCGGCGACCACTGTCGCGGCCACGGCGAGCAGGACCAGCCAGATCACGGCGGCCGCGGGCATGTCGGGCAGGACGGTGGAGAAGACGGTCTGCATCACCAGCACCTCGTGGTGGAACGAAGGACGATCAACGGTTGTGGCCCGGACGTCCGGGCGGGTGCGCGTCGTGACTTCAGACGCGACGGGACGCGCGGCAGGGCGCGAGGCGTGCGGCCCGTGGGGCCGCGCCGGGGCGTACCGGAAGGGCGCCCGGTCAGGCGCGCGGTGGACCGCGACGGGCGATCTCCGCCCGGCCGGGGTCGGCGGCGGCGACGACCTCGACGCCGGGGACGCGCCCGGCGGAGTCGGCGGAAGGGGTAGCGGTGACGGCCGGGCCGGCGCCGGGACCGGTGGTCCGCAGGGCGGCGGTCGGGGCGTCGGCCGCCTGCCGCGTCGCGGCGTGCTCGACGGCGGCGACGTGCCTGATCGCCGCGACGTGCTCAGTCGCGACGGCGTGCGAGGCGACGGCGGCGCGCGAGGCCGGGGCGGCGTGCGCGGGTGCGGCGGCGATGCCCTGGAGGCCGGCGATCAGCACCAGGCCGGCGACAGCCGTGCGGGCGATCCGGCGCAGCGTCGCCGTCCAGGTGGACGGGGCGAACGCTACGGGCAGCACCGTTTCAACCTATCGGTCGGCCGAGGATCTCGCAGCTCAAGGATCTTGCGGTTTACGTGAGCCACCCCACGGGTCGGTGTGGACGGAGACCCACGCGGGGCCCGACGCGCGACGGCGCGGCACCCCGGCCGGGGCGCCGCGCCGTCGCGTGGATGCCGTGTCAGTTGGCGCCGAGCACCGGCGGCGGGGCGGCGTCGCCGTCGCCCCAGACCATCTCGTCCTCGGTGAGCCAGGTCAGCCGGCCGTCGGACTCGTCGTCGCCGTGGCCGCCGCGCCCGCCCAGCACGCCGCTGCGGCCGGCCATCGCGGGCCGCCCGGTGGCGCCGCCGGTGCGCTCGGCGGACTTGCTCCCGGCGTCGACCACGAGACCGCGACCGGAGGTGAGCCGGCCGGTGCCGGCGGCGGAGCGGTTGTCCGCGCCGGGCATGCCGCCGAGGCGAGCCGCCGACGCCGAGTTGGCGCCGGTGCCGGCCAGCGAGCCGGTGCTCAGGACGCCGGGGGCGCCGTAGAGCCCGCCTCCGGGACCGCCGGCGCTCATCGTCGTCGGGCCACCGCCGCCGGGACCGAAGCCCGGGCCGCCGCCGATCGTCGGACCGCCGGCGGTGCTGGTCAGCGGAGCGGCGCCGGCGAGCGAGGTGCCGGTCGGGTCGACGATGCCGCCGGCCGGCACCGATCCCGGAGCGCCCGCGCCCGGCTGGCCGCCCGGAGTGCCCGCACCCGGCGTGCCCTCGCCCGGCGTGCCGCCGGTCGGGGCGGTGTGGTGCACGCCCGACGTGGTGGCGGTGGCGTTCGCGCCCGGGCCGGAGCTGCCCAGGCTCGGGCCGGACGACGGCGTCTTCACCGACGGCCCGTTCTGCAGCGTCGGGTCACCGTTGCCGGGCTGGTCGGGCAGCTCGGTCTCCGGCGGGTCCGGCACGACGATCCGGCCGTACGCCGAGAAGTCGTAGCCCTCGGCGAGCTTCGCCACGACCTGCACCATCCGCTGGTGCGCCTTCTCCTGCTCGGCCTTGTCCTGCTGGTGGCCGACGATCCCGCCGATCACCGCGCCCGGGGCGCCACCGATCAGGAAGCCCTTACCGGCGCCGGAGAGCAGCTTGTCGTTGTCGTCGGTCTTCTCCGGGCTCTCCGCCTTGGACTGCGCGGCGCGCAGCTCGCTGGACATCATGTCGAGGCCCTGCCGGATGCCGGTCATGCCCTCGGCGAGGTTGCCGGAGTAGCGGACGACCATGTCCAGCCGGCGGTGGAACTCGCGCGCGGCGTCGCCGGTCCAGGTCTTCGCAAGCGCGTCCAGGTCGGCGGTCAGGTCGCGGCCGAGATCGTCGAGCGTGCCCTTCAGGGAGGTCCACTGGGCGCTGAGCGCCTCGATCTGCTTCGGGTCACCGGCGTTGACGCCCTGGTAGAGCTCCTCGTGACTGACGTGCTCGTAGCGCCGGGTGTACTCAGACACGCGGGTCCTCCTTCGGCTGCTTCATCGCCTCGTTCAGCCCGGAGAGGGCGGCGGCGATGTCGGCCGCGGCGGCGGCGTTGCGGGCCTCGGCGGTCTTGTAGTTCGTCATGATCTTGTGGGTCGCCTCGCGGGCGGCCAGGATCGCCCGGCGCAGCCGGTCGACGTGGTTGACGTAGCTCTGGTGGGTCTCGGAGTAGCGACGTGCGTTGTCGGTCGCGTCGGTGAACGTGCCGAGGGCCGGCGGGCGGCACTGCATCTGGGTGTTGAGCTTGCGCAACACCGACTCCGCCTCGTGCAGGCGCCGTTCGAGCCGCTGGTGAAAGTCCTCCAAGGACAGTACGTCTACTGTCGTGCGCCCCGTCATGGCTGCATCCCCGTAGTCATCGTCGATAACCGTTCGCCGTACTCAGGTTAGTCGAAGCGAGCCAACCCGGGCGACCCGTGACGGAGTTCCTCCACTTCGGATCCGGTGACGACCGGTCAACCGCCCTGGACCTGCGTCGCCGCGCCACCGGCCGAGGGCGTCGCGGTGGCGCCCGGGGGTGTCGACGCATCGAAGTAGGTCATCGCGTCCTCGCGGGACAGCGTCGGGCCGGTCGGCACCAGCGCCAGCAGCGAGGCGGGTACGGCCAGCGGCGTCACGTCGCCGTACCCGAGCGCGCTCTTCGCGTCGCCCCCGGCGGTGCCGAGCGGATAGCGGATGCCCTGGGCGGTCATCAGGTAGACCGTCGAACCGGCCGCCGCCTTGCCGCTCTCCCCGGCCGTGGCCTGCACCAGCACGCCCTTGCCGCCGGGCAGCAGCACGTTCTCGGCGGTGCGTACCGCGTCCCGGGCGCCCTGCCGGGCCGGCATCGCGGTCGCCGAGGTCAGCTCGGCCGGCGGGGAGTCGAAGACCTCCAGCGTGGTGATCGGCGGCTGACCGGCCGGGCCGGGCCGGTAGGTGGCGCAGAGCACCGTCCGCCCCGGACGGACCTCGTGCAACGTCGGCAGCCGGGCCGGCAGGCCGTCCGCGTCCAGGCGCTGGTCGGTGAGGAGCCGGCCCGCCTCGTCCGGAGTGATCTGCGTCACCTCACCGCCGCTGCCGAGCAGCAGCAGCGCGGTGACCTCGCGGACGGTCGCCAGGCCCTGCCGGGTGAGCACGTAGTACTGGCCGGCGGCCTGGTAGACCTGGCCGATCCGGGCCGGCCGGTCGGCCACTGTGAGCCCGCTCGCGTCGCCGTCCCCGGCGATCGCCGGCTTGCGCAGCACCGGCCCGACCGGCACCGCGTTCAGCAGTTGCTGCCCGACGGTCAGGTTCGTCGCGCCGGCCATCTTCAACGCCACCAGCGCCTGCTCGTCACCGGCGACCCGCAGCCGGGAACCGCCGGTGAGCAGGTAACGGGCGTCGCTGGTCCGCACCACCACGGCCCGGTCGGTGAGTGCCGTGCCGCCGGGCAGCGCGCGGTCGATCACCAGGTGCGTGGTGGAGCGCTGCGGGTCGTTCGGATCCGGCACGTCGCACACCGACCAGGGGAGCCCGACCAGTGACTTGCGATCCGGCAGGTCGTCCGGGGCGCCCACGATGCCGACCAGCCGCCCGCGTGGACGGTCCTTGATCGACGCCTGGGACATGGTGCGCGGCTGCGCCGCGGCGTCGTTGACGATCAGCCGCGCCGAGGCGTAGTTGAGCGTCGGGCGCAGCACCTCGTCCTCGCCGAAGTAGTACGTCGCGCCGGTCTCCCGCTCGATCACCAGCGTGTTCGGCTCCAGCGGCGCGGAATTGCTGGTGAGCTGCCCGTACGCGCCCACGCCGCCGAGCACCACGGCCGCCGCGATGACGCTGCCGAACACCGCCATGCCGAGGCGGCGCATCGGCAGGTCGTTGGTCTCCGGATCACCGGAGAGCAGCGCCGAGACGATGCGGCGGGTGACGAAGCGGTACGCCTGCACCTGATCGCGGCGGGTCCGCATGACTAACCTCCGGCGGGGGTGGGTCCACGGCGACAGGTCCGAACAGCGCCGCGGGCTTCCCTACGATAAGGGGCCGTCGGGGGTGCGCCGGACCCCGTCCGCCGCCCGAACGACCGCACCCGCCCGGCGGATGCCCAGGATGTCCAGAAGGGACGCACACCGATGACGCAGCTCCAGGCGCCACCCGGTCGTACCGCCACCGTTCCCGCCGTACCGCCGGACCGGCCGGTCACCCCGGCCGACAAGCGCCGCCGGGGACGGCTCGGCCCGGTCGTGGTCGGGCAGCTCGTGGTGGTGGAGTGCGCCGCGCTCGCGGTCTGGTTCGCCACCGCCGGCCCGGCGTGGCTGCTCGGGGTGGTCGCCGTCCTGGCGGTGCTGGCGGTGGTCGCGGCGTTCGCGCGCCGGGGCGGCCGCTGGTGGTACGAGGATCTGATGCTCCGCCGCCGGCTGCGCCGGCGCCGCGACCGGGCCCGGGGCGCGGCGCCCGGTGGTGACCCGAGGCTGGCCGCGCTCGCCCCGGAGCTGACGGTGGTGGAGCTGACCGAGCGCGGCACCCGGCTCGGCATCGGGCAGGACGACCGGGGCTGGTTCGCCGCCCTGGCGCTGACCGGCCGTCCCGGCGCGCCCGCCGGCTCGATCGAGGCGGCGGTGGTGGACCGCGCGCTCGCGGTGCTCGCCGACTTCTCCGGCCCGGTCACCCAGACCCAGGTCGTCTCGCACACCCTGGTCTGGTACCCGGCGCCCGGCGCGCCGCCGTCGGCGTACCGGACCGTGTGGGTGGCGCTGCGACTGTCGGTGTCCGACGCGCGGGCCGAGGCGGTGAGCCGGGGCGGCGGCCTGCCCGGCGTGCACCGCACGGTGGCGGCCGGGGTGGGCCGGCTCGGCAAGGCACTCAACGCCGCCGGCCTCGGTCACCGGGTGCTCGACCGCAACGAGCTGCACGCGGCGGTGGTGTCCGGAGCCGGGCTCGACCTGGCGCCGGAGTCCCCGGTGGAGACGTGGACCAGCCTGCGCGGGGGCGGCTGGACGCAGCGCTGCCTGGCCCTGCGGGTACGCCCCAACGGCTCGCTCGGCGCGCTGGTGGACGCGGTCACCGCCACCTCCGCGCCCTCGCACACGGTCGCCGCGGTGGTGCTCCCGGGCGGCCGGCGGGTGCCGCCGCTGCTGCGGGTGGCGGCCATGGACGGGCACGCCGAGGCGCTGGTGAAGGCGGTCCGGGAGATGGCCCGGCGCGCGGGCGTGCCGGCCCGCCCGCTGGACGGCCAGCACGGCCCCGGCGTCTACGCCACCGCGCCGGTCGGCACCGCCATGGGGACCGTCACGGTCGAAGGTTGACGATCCAGCCGTACGCGCCGCAGACCCAGACGGCCAGCGGCACCAGCGCGATGATCAGCAGGATCTCGACGATGTCCAGGGTCCGGCCCCAGACCGGGGAGATCCGCTTGCCGGCCACGGTCAGGCCGTAGACCAGGCTGATCACGGCCACCACGGCCAGACCGCCCAGGATCAGCCCGAGGCGTACCGCCAGCGAGCCGGCGGCGAACGTGGCGGCGGCGACCAGCCCCAGGCCGACGGTGCCGGACAGCAGCACCGGCGTGCGCTGGGCGCGGCTGAGGAACGGGCGTGCCCGCAGCAGCGACAGCAGCGCCAGCACCAGGCAGAGCAGGACCGCCGGGAGCCGGCCGTTCCCGGCCAGCACCACCTCGCCGCCGAGCACCAGCAGCGAGACGGTCCAGAGCAGACCGGTGAGGAACGCATCGGCGCGCTCGCTGTTGCGCAGCACCGACGGCCCGTCCACCGACTCGGTGTCGGTCTTGAGGTCGTCCGGGCCGGTGGGGATGGACGGCACCGGCAGCCGGGCCAGGCGGTAGGCGAGCATCGGCAGCGCGGGCAGCGCGCCGAACGCGACCGTCGCGACCACCGCCGCGGAGGCCGCCGCGCCGATGCCGAAGGCCAGGCTGAGCACCGCGCCGAGGCCGACCGCCGCGCCCACGCCCACCGCGCCGAGGAACAGCGGCAGGCGGTCGCCGACGGCGAGCGCGGCGATCGCGCCGAAGACCACCACGGCGGTGCCGGCGAGCAGGACGTGCGGACTGGCCAGCTCGCCGAGCGTCCGGTCCCCGGCGAGTACCAGCAGGCCGCCGACGCCCGCGTAACCGACCCCGACCAGGGCCAGCACCGCGCCGGTACGGCTGTCGCCGCCGGCACGGGACAGCACCGCGGCGCCGACCAGCAGCGCCACCGCGACCACGAACGCGGCCGCCGCGCCCGGTAGCTGCGGCGGGCCGGTGAGCAGCGCCGCCACCGCGCCCGCGGCGAGCGCCGACGCGGCCAGCAGGACCGCGAACACCCGCGTGGTCCCGACCTGCCAGGCGCCCGCCCGCTGGGTGGTGGAGGTGGCGACCGCGTCCACCACGTCGTCGAAGACGATCTCGGGGGCGGTCGCGGCGCGCGGGTTGAAGTAGAGCACCTCGCCGTCGCGTACGCCGAGCTGCGCGGCGGTCCGGCCGCCGTCGAGCGGCTGACCGCCGAGCCGGGACAGGGCCCAGCCGCCGTGCCGCACGCCCTCGTCGGCCAGGTCCTCGCCCGCGTACCGCAGCAACGTGGGAAGCAGATCGGCGAGCGGCACGTCGGACGGCAGCGCCAGATCCATCCTGGTACGCGGCGCCACGATGGTGATCCGGCTCAGCCCACCGGTCGCCGTCTTCGTCGCCACAGTGGCCTCCTCGTGCTCGCATACGATCCGCTGGGCCGTCGGCGTCGCCCCCACGGGTCCACGACGCCACCGGGAGATTACCTACGATGGCGGTCGCACAGGTTGCCCACCCGACGCTCACCGGCGGTGGCAGACCACGATCAGGGCCACTTCTGGGGAGGGGAGAGCCGTGAGTACGGTGGTGTTCCGCCGACTTCCGCGTCAACCGGGGCCCGCGCTGCCGCGCGGCGAGGTGCTGCTGGAATCCCCGCCCGAGCTGCCGGAGCCGCAGGCCAAGGGCATGGGCCAGGTGCTGATGATCCTGCCGATGCTCTGCGGCGTCGGCGCGATGGCGTTCCTCTACGCCGGCCGGGGCGGCGGCATGATGACGTACGTCGCCGGTGGCCTGTTCGGTGTGTCCATGCTGGGCATGGCGATCGGCACGCTCGGCAACGGCGGCAACGACAAGGCCGAGCTGAACGCCCAGCGGCGCGACTACATGCGTTATCTCGCGCAGATGCGCAAGCGCACCCGGCGGGCGGCCGAGCAGCAGCGCGCCGCGATGACCTGGCGGCACCCGGAGCCGGACGCGCTCTGGTCGATCGCCGCCTCCCGCCGGCTCTGGGAGCGGCGGATCACCGAGGACGACTTCGGCGAGGTGCGGATCGCGCTCGGCCCGCAGCGGCTGGCGGTGGAGATCGTGCCGCCGGAGACCAAGCCGGTGGAGGATCTGGAACCGATGAGCGCGATCGCGCTGCGCCGGTTCGTCCGGGCCCACTCCAGCGTGCCGGACCTGCCGACCGCGCTGTCGCTGCGCGCGTTCAGCCGGATCGCGTTGCGCGGCGACCGGGAGCCGGTGCTGGACCTGACCCGGGCCGCGCTGGGCCAGCTCGTCACGTTCCACGCCCCGGAGGATCTCCTGGTGGTCGTGGTGGCCGCGCCGGACCGGCAGGCGGCCTGGGACTGGGTGAAGTGGCTGCCGCACGCCCAGCACCCGGGGCGTACGGACGCGGCGGGCGCGCGCCGGATGGTGTTCGCCGCGCTGGACGAGGCGGAGACCGCGCTGGCCCAGGACCTGGGCGGGCGGCCCCGGTTCGCGCCGGAGGCGAAGCCGCTGACCACCGCGCCGCACGTGGTGGTGGTGCTGGACGGCGGTGAGGTCTCGGCGACCTGCGCGCTGACCGGGCCGGGCCTGCTCGGCACGACCGTGTTCGACCTGTCCGGCGCGGTCCCCCGCGACGCCGGGCGCTGGCTGCTCTGCCTGGACGCCGGTGACGGCACCGGGCTCGACCTGGTCCGCGGCACCGCCACCTCGCGGCTCGGCCGGCCGGACCGGCTGTCCCTGAGCGGGGCCGAGGGGCTGGCCCGGCAGATCGCCCCGTTCCGGCTCTCCCAGCAGCAGGGCGCCAGCACCGAGGAGCCGCTGGCCCGGAGCATGGAGCTGCCCGACCTGCTCGGTGTCGGCGACGCGGCCACGGTGGACACGCGGCAGACCTGGCGTCCGCGCAGCCACCGCGACCGGCTGCGCATCCCGCTCGGCCTGGGACCGGACGGCAACGTGGTGGAGCTGGACTTCAAGGAGTCCGCGCACGAGGGCATGGGCCCGCACGGCCTGGTGATCGGCGCGACCGGTTCCGGCAAGAGCGAGCTGCTGCGTACGGTGGTCGCGGCGCTCGCGGTGACGCACTCGTCGGAGGAGCTGAACTTCGTCCTCGTCGACTTCAAGGGCGGCGCCACCTTCGCGTCGCTGGACGCGTTGCCGCACACCAGCGCGGTGATCACCAACCTCTCCGACGAGCTGCCGCTGGTCGACCGTATGCGCGACGCGCTGGCCGGTGAGATGAACCGCCGGCAGGAGGTGCTGCGGGCGGCGGGCAACTACGTCTCCCGGTACGACTACGAGAAGGCGCGGGCCGCCGGTGAGCCGCTGGAGCCGATGCCCAGCCTGCTGATCATCTGTGACGAGTTCTCCGAGCTGCTGGCCGCCAAGCCGGACTTCATCGACCTGTTCGTGATGATCGGCCGCCTCGGCCGGTCGCTCGGCGTGCACCTGCTGCTCGCCTCGCAGCGGCTGGAGGAGGGCAAGCTGCGCGGCCTGGACACGCACCTGTCGTACCGGATCGGTCTGCGCACGTTCTCGGCGGTGGAGAGCCGGATCGTGCTCGGCGTGCCGGACGCGTACGAGCTGCCCAGCGCGCCCGGTCACGGCTACCTGAAGACGGACACCGCGACCATGCTGCGGTTCCGGGCCGCCTACGTGTCCGGCCCGTACCGGGCGCCGGGGCAGGTGCAGCGCTCCACCCGGGCGCAGGTGCAGCGCCGGATCGTCCCGTACGGCATCGACTACGTGCCGGTGCCGGCCCAGCCGAGCCCCGCCGAGGCCGCCCCGGAGCCGGAGCAGAGCGGCGACGGCAAGGCCGTGGCGATGCTGGACGTGCTGATCGACCAGCTCAAGGGCCGGGGCAAGCCGGCGCACCAGGTGTGGCTGCCGCCGCTGGCTGAGCCGTCCGGGCTGGCCGAGCTGCTGCCCAAGCTGAGCGTGCACCCGACGTACGGCCTGACCACCGCCGACTGGCCGGGCCGTGGCCGGCTCGCCGTGCCGGTGGGCATCGTGGACCGGCCGTACGAGCAGCGCCGCGACCCGATGATGGTCGACCTGGCCGGGGCCGGCGGCAACGTGGTGATCGTCGGGGCGTCGCTGAGCGGCAAGAGCACCATGCTGCGCTCGATGCTGGCCTCGCTGGCGCTCACCCACACGCCGCGCGAGGTGCAGTTCTTCTGCCTGGACTTCGGCGGCGGCGCGTTGCGCAGCCTGGACGGGCTGCCGCACACCTCGGGTGTCGCGGGCCGGCGGGACGTCGAGGCGGTCCGGCGGACGGTGGCCGAGGTGGTCGCCGTGATCGACGAGCGGGAGAACCGGTTCACCCAGCACGGCATCGACTCGGTGGCGAGCTACCGGCGCCGCCGGGCGGCCGGTGAGTTCGCCGACGACCCGTTCGGTGACGTCTTCCTCGTGGTGGACGGCTGGAACACCCTGCGCCAGGAGTACGAGGAGCTGGAGCAGACGATCACGAACCTGGCGAACCGGGGCCTCGGCTTCGGCGTCCACGTGGTGATCACGGCGGTGCGCTGGGCGGAGATCCGGATCAACATGCGGGATCTGCTCGGCACCAAGCTGGAGCTGCGGCTCGGTGACCCGTCCGAGTCGGAGATCGACCGGCGGGCCGCGCAGAACGTGCCGGTGGGCGCGCCCGGCCGCGGCCTGACCCGGGACAAGCTGCACTTCCTGACCGCGATCTCGCGGATCGACGGCAAGCGCGACATCGAGGATCTGACCGAGGCGTCGGTGGCGCTCGCCGGTCACGTCGCGGCGAACTGGCCGGGGCAGCCGGCGCCGAAGGTCCGGCTGCTGCCGCGCAAGCTGGCCGTCACCGAGCTGGCGAAGGTGGTCGACCGGTCCGCCCCGGGCATCCCGATCGGCGTCAACGAGTCGGCGCTCGCCCCGGTCTACCTGGACCTGGCCGGCGAGCCGCACCTGACCGTGTTCGGCGACGCCGAGTGCGGCAAGACCAACCTGCTGCGGCTGATCGCCCAGGGCATCGCCGAGCGGTACACCCCGGCCCAGGCGCGGCTGGTCATCGCCGACTACCGGCGTGGCCTGCTGGGCGCGGTCGAGGGTGACCACCTGCTCGACTACGCGCCGTCGAACCAGGTGTTCAGCCAGGGGCTCGGCTCGATCCGCAGCGCGTTGCAGAACCGGCTGCCCGGCCCGGACGTGACCACCGCGCAGCTGCGCGACCGGAGCTGGTGGAAGGGCCCGGACCTGTACATCCTGGTGGACGACTACGACCTGGTCGCCTCCGGCGGCAGCAACCCGCTGAGCGCGCTGCACGAGCTGCTGCCGCAGGCGCGGGACATCGGCCTGCACCTGATCATCACGCGCCGGGTCGGCGGTGTGGCCCGGGCGCTGTACGAGCCGGTGCTGCAACGCCTGCGCGAGCTGGACTCGCCGGGCCTGCTGATGTCCGGCAGCCGGGAGGAGGGAGCGGTCTTCGGCAACCTGCGGCCGACCCCGCAGCCGCCGGGCCGGGGCACGCTCGTCCGCCGCCGCGACGGCCAGCAGCTGATCCAGACCGCGTGGACCGAACCGGCCTGACGGGACGGACGGCGAGCGGCCCGGTCCGGTAGCGTCGGCCCGATCGATCGTCGCGAGTGGAGAGGGGCGCGCAGGTGAGCAGCCCGTCGGGTTTCGGTGCGGCCATGGAGGGCCTGCTGCGGCAGGCGCAGGAACAGCAGCGCCGGCTCGCCGACCTCCAGCGGCAGCGCGCCGAGCTGCGGGTGACCGGGGAGAGCCCGGACGGGCTGGTGCGGGTGACGGTGAACGGCGGCATGAAGGTCGGCGACATCGAGCTGAACGCGCGGGCGATGCGGCTGGACAGCTTCTCCCTGGCCGAGGCGATGCAGGCGGCGATCGACGCGGCCTACGCGGCCTTCGAGGAGCGCCAGCGCGAGATGCTGGGCGAGATGCTCGGCGACTCCGAGATGGTCCGCCGGGCGCAGGACGGCACGCTGACCCCGGAGGACTGGTTCCGTCAGTTCGGGGTGGACGTGTCCGACCCGACGCGCAACCTGCGGCGCTGAGCGAGAGGAAGGCCGGCGATGCCGAACACCGTCGACGTCGACGCGATCCGGAAGGCGGGCCGGATGCTCGACGCCCCGGACGGCCCGATTCAATACCTCCGCAACGTCGAGACGTTGCTGGCCGAGGTCAAGCTGCCCAGCCGCGCGCTGAGCTGGTTCGGCACCGGCGCGGTGGAGCGGCACAACGCGGCTGTGGACGGGCACCTGGACAACGTCCGCACCGGCGTGGAGCATCTGCGCAAGGCCGCCGCGCAGCTCGAACAGAGCGCGAAGAACTGGGAGAGGTCGGATCAGCCCTGGGTGGTCAAGTGACCGGCCGGCTCCGCCTCGGGAGGGACGCCTGATGCCACCGGAGATCCTCATCGCCAACGCCTCGGGGGCGGTGACCGGCACCGTGACGGTCGCCGAGACCACGGCTCCGGTCCGGTCGGCGGCGGCCATCGCCAAGGGCAACCTGGTCTGGATCGTCGGCTCGGCGGCGCTGATCGGCACGATCCTCTACCTGGAGTCGTTCGACAACCAGCAGGTCAACGAGTCGATCAAGAAGTGGGACGAGGCGGCCCGCCTGCTCGGCGCGGACCAGTTCGGCGCGGCCATGGCGGCGGTTCCGCCGGACGCGGCGGAGTGGGACTTCGACGACCGCGACGCGTTCGACCTGTTCCTCCGCAAGCTCGGGGCGGAGATCAACTCGCTGGCCGAGGCGTTCGCCGCCAACCGGGACACGCTCACCGCCGCCCGGGACGCGTACAACGACGCGATCTCCGGGCTCGCCCAGGCGCTCATGCCGATCCTGGTCGCGGTGATCGCCTCGATCGCGCTCCAGTTCTTTCCCGCCACCACCGCGCTGGCCCAGGCCATCGGCATCGTCGGCCTGACCGCCACCGCCGCCGTCCTGGTCCTGGTCTTCGGCGAGATCAGCGCGCTGCTGCACGCGCTGCTGGCCGCCTTCCACACCGACAACCGGTTCACCTTCACCGCTGACTCGCGCCCCGGCTGGGCGCCGACCGGCACGGACCCGGACATCAAGGACATCAAGATCGACTGGGTGCGGGACGCCAAGTTCTACGGGTGACGGGAGCGACGCATGGACACCCTGCTCTTCTCGCTGTTGCTGTACGTCCTGCTGACCATCCCGGTCTTCGTGGTCCTGATGCTGTTCGCCGCGCTGACCCGCTCGGCGCGGCTGCGGCGGGCCGCCGAGGTGGTGTCGCTGAGCACCTGCGCGGCGCTGCTGGTGCTGTCGTTCCAGCGCGCGTTCGAGAAGCCGGTGCTGTGGGCCGTGGTGGTGCTGCTGGTCGCGGTGCTGGTCTTCGGCGTGTCGACGATCGTCAAATCGTCACGCGAACGATCCTGAGCTCAGAAGGGACCGTCCAACTCGTACGGAGAGTGCCGGATCGCGTTGTCGGTTCTGGCCTGTCGGAATACGACGATGGGACAGCAGGGCTGCGCGGGTTGGACATCGTCCGCTACGGTTCGGATGAAGTGTCCGTCGGTGGGGTGTGTTCGCCTTGCCGCGGGGGAGGGCGCGGCGGATCCGCCGCCACAAATGACGGAAGGGTGTGAAGCATGGCGTTCGAGGTCAGTGCAGCGACTCTGCACACCGCCGCGAGTGACGTGCGGTCCACGCGCAGCGACGTCGACGGCGAGCTCAAGAAGCTGTGGAACGTGGTCGACGACCTGGCGATGGCCTGGAAGGGCGGGGCGTCCACGGGCTTCCAGAGCCTGATGACTCGCTGGAACGAGGACACCACGAAGCTGCTGACCGCGATGGACAACATCGCGGACCTGCTCGACAAGTCGGGCACCACGCACCAGGTCAACGACGAAGAGCAGCAGCAGATGCTGGACAAGTTCCACGCTGCTCTCAACCCGTGATCCGCGAAGACAGGCAGAGGAGGAATCGATGAGCATCAAGGTTGACTACGCTGTTCTGGAGAGCAGCAACCAGCAGATGCAGGCCATCTCGCGGACCATCGACGAGAAGCTGGACACCCTGCGGGCGATGCTGAGCAAGCTCGAGTGGGAGGGCCAGGACCGGGTCGCCTACGAGCAGCACCAGGCCCAGTGGGACGCCGCCGTGCGGGACATCAACAAGGTCCTGAACGAGATCGGCGGCGCCGTGGGCATCGCGCGCGAGAACTACATGACCACGGAGATGAGCAACTCCAAGGTCTGGGGCAACTGACCCCCGACCGGTCCACAGCGGCTCCGCTCCGGCTCGTGCCGGGCGGAGCCGTCGTGCGTTGTCAGGCGTCCTGCGGGACATCGCGCCGGCCGGGCCGCCACCCGCGCCGGCGCCCGCGTACCACGATGGGGCGCAGCGTCAGCAGGACGCCGGCCAGCAGCGCGCCGACGACAGCGACCCAGATCGCGACGGCGCGCTGCCAGCCCAGCGGGTCGGCGGGCGGCGCCGGTGCCGGCATCGCGCCCAGCGGCGGATCGGTCCGGGTGCCCAGCAGGCTGGTGACCGCCCGGTACGGGTTGACCATCCCGAAGCCGACCTCGGCGTTGTGCCCGTCGGGCGGGTTGTCGGCGGTACGGGTCAGCCGGTAGGCGACCTCGTCGGCGCTGATGTCCGGGTGTGCGGCCCGCACCAGCGCGGCCACCCCGGAGACGTACGCGGTGGCGAAGCTCGTCCCGCCCTGCGGCTCGGCCCGGTATCCCGATCCCTGCGGCGCGGGCCCGACGATGTTCAGGCCGGGCCCGGCGATGTCCACATAGTCCCCGCTGACCGAGCTGCCGACGTGCCCGCCCTGCTCGTCGATCCCGGCGACGGCGACGACGCCCTCGTACGCCGCCGGATAAGCGGGCCGGTCCTCCCGGTTCTCCTGCCGGTTGCCGGCGGAGGCGACGACTACCACGTCCTTGCCGAGCGCGTACCGCACCGCGGACTTCAGCGCCGGGTCGTCGAGCGTGACCAGGGACAGGTTGATCACGTCGGCGTCGTGGTCGACCGCCCAGCGGATCGCCTTGCCGATCTCGGCCGGCACGTCCGGGTCGAAGTTCTCCTTGTTCTCGGCCAGCACCCGCAGCGGCAGGATCTTCGCCTCCGGTGCGATGCCGGTGTACGGCGAGCCGGTGCCCTCCCGGCCGGCGATGATGCCCGCGACCATGGTGCCGTGGCCGACCAGGTCACACTGCCCCTTGAGGCGGACGAGCTGGTTGAAGTCCTCACCCGGCAGCACCCGCCCGCGCAGCAGGGGATGGGCCGGCGAGACGCCGGAGTCGATCACCGCGACGGTGATCCCCGCGCCCTTGCCGATCCGCCACGCGGCGGCCGGGTCGAGGCGGCTCAGCGCCCACGGCACCTCGGCGGGCGCGGGGCCGCCGGCCGGGCCGCACGCCGGGGCGGCCCGCGCGGGCGCGGGCACCGCCAGCGCGCCGCCGAGCAGGGCGGTCACCGCCGCTCCGGAGAGGACGGACCTGATCCGGTGTCCGGCCCGGACGCGTCCCGTGGTCGCGCCCGGCCGCAAGCTGTCGCGCACGCGGTGAGATTACCCGCCGCGCCCGCCCGCGCGGGCACACGTGGTGCCGGCCCGGGTCACCTGCCGGCGGTGGCGTCGCCGGCCGGTTCGGCGGCGAAGAGGGCCAGCAGGGCGCCGACCTGCTGGTCGGCCTCGGCCGGGTGCCGGAAGCGGCCCTTCGGGTTGAGTGTGTACTCGTTGCGCCGTCCCACCCGCGTACGCCGCAGGTAACCCCCGGCCTCCAGGTCGGCCACGATGGCCTGGGCCGCCCGTTCGGTCACGCCCACCTCGTCGGCCACGTCCCGCAGCCGGGCGGTGGGATTGCGTGCGATCGCCAGCAGCACGTGGCCGTGGTTGGTGAGGAAGGTCCAGTTACGGCGGCTCCCGGGCTCAACTGGTGTGGTCGCCATGTCGGTCATGCTAGGCCCCCTGCTCGGTTGCCCCGACCCGGCGCGGGCCGGCACGGGAAAGTATGAAATGCGTATCACGAATCTTGACGGACTACGAGGTGCGTGTGACCGTGGGTCGCGAGGCCGTTCGGCCTGCTGGTTCCCCAGGTAGACGAGGTGAGGGACATGACGCCGAGCACCCCGGAGCAGGCACTGACCGAGCTGCGTGCCGGTAACCACCGGTTCGTCACCGGCGTCCCGCAGCATCCGAATCAGGACGCCGGGCACCGGGCGGCGGTCGCCGACGGCCAGCATCCCTTCGCGGTGATCGTCGGCTGCTCCGACTCGCGGCTCGCCGCCGAGATCATCTTCGACCGTGGTCTCGGTGACCTCTTCGTGGTGCGTACGGCCGGGCACACCGCCGGGCCGGAGGTGCTCGGCAGCGTCGAGTACGCCGTCACAGTGCTCGGCACGCCGCTCGTGGTGGTGCTCGGGCACGACTCGTGCGGCGCGGTCCAGGCCGCCCGGGAGGGGTTCCGGACCGGCTCCGCCCCGGTCGGGCACCTGGGCGCGGTGGTGGACGCGGTCTCGCCCAGCCTGCTGCGCGCCGCCCGCCAGGGCGTCGACGACCTCGACGGCATCATCGACGTGCACATCGCGCAGACCGTCGAGACGCTGCTGGCCCGGTCCGCCGTGCTGGCCGAGCGGGTGGCGGCCGGGCGGTGCACTGTGGTGGGCATGTCGTACCGGCTCGCCGGCGGCGAGGTGCGGACCGTGGCGCAGGCCCCGGCCCCGCTGCCCGCTCCGGCGGCGCCCGCCGACCCGGCGCTGGCCGGCTGACCCGGGGTAAGACGAGAAGGGGCCGCCCTCGGGCGGCCCCTTCTGCTGTGTCCGGGTCAGAGCAGCGACATGTGGACGTGGTCGGTGTGGTTCGACGGTCCGCTGTACGAACTCCAGCCGGTGGCCGGGAACCAGATCTGCCGGTTCCAGATGACGTAGTAGATGCCCAGCCGGTCGGCGTTACGGATGAGGAAGGCGGTGACCTCGTTGCCGTACCGGCGGGTGTCGTTGTTGTGCCAGGGCGCGAAGCCGCTGTTCTGGAGCGACCAGTCGCACGCCTTGCCCTTGGGGTGCTCCCACGGCCCGCCGGGCCGGTAGCAGCCCACGAAGCGCTTGAAGCCCGCGCGGCGGACCTCCTTGTACGCGTGCAGCGTGCGCGGCGTGACGCAGCCCGAGGTGGTCGGGTCGGGTTCGCTGCACGACTCGGCCTTCCAGCCGCCGTCGGCGGTGCGGCCGGGGGCGATCTTGGCGACCGGTGAGGTGGCGGAGACCAGGCCGCCGGTGAAGCCGAGACCGCCGACGAGCTTCAGCGCGCGCTCGGCCTGCACCTTCTCGCGCTCCATGGCGTTCTTCTGCTTCTCCTGCTCGCGCACCTCGGCGTCGAGCGCGATCTTGGCCTGCTCGGCGCGGGTCTTGACCGCGTTGATGGCGGCCAGGCGCTGCGCGTTGAGGAGGTTCAGCTCGTCCAGGGCGTTGACCCGGCGGACGAACGAATCGGGCGAGTTGCTCTCCAGCAGCATCGCCATCGCGCCCATCCGGCCGGTCCGGTAGGACTGGGCGGCGAGCTGGTTGACCTGCGGGCTGAGCGCCTCGAGTTCGGCCTGTGCCGTCTTCACCTCGGCCGCCAGCCGCCGCTGGCGGTCCTGGGACTTGGCGAGCTTGGCCTTGGCCTGGAGGAAGTTCCGGTTGGCGGCGTCGATCGCCTCGGTGATGAGCGGCGGGTCGCCGTCCTCCTCGTGTCCCGAGGGGGTGCCGGGGGCCGCCGCGGTGGGGGCCGCGGTCGCCGGGGTCGGCCCGGCCAGCACGGCCAGCGAGGCCAGCACGGCCACCACGGGTGTCAGCCAGCGGCGCAGGGGTGCCGTCACAGTGTTCCCTTCCGTCGGCCGCCGACCGGGTTAGCTGACGGGTTCGGGACGGAAGTGGCCCCTACCGCTGTCGCGGATTCACCCCATGTACCTGGTTCCCCGGCTCGCCCGCGGGCGATTGGGCGGCGGCACCGCTGGCGCCGGTGCGCGCCTTCGGCGGTGACCGGCAGCGAGGTTACCTGACAGCACTCCTGAGGATCTACGTCCGGAAGCCGACCAATAGCGAGATTTCGCCGTGGCATACCGTGACCAGCGTCGCGTTTGAAATCGATGGTCACGCTGCGCAGTGTCACCATGCGGCCTCCGTGCTCTTCCCGCCGCCGAGCGCCTCCAGCGCGTCGTCCCGTCCGGCCGGCGGCCGGGCCGCCGGTGGCGCCGGCTCCGCGCCGTGCGAGCGCCGCCCGGCGGTGGTCACGATCGCGGCCAGTCCGGTCGTCAGCGGTACGGCGGCGATCAGGCCGAGCGTGGCCACCGCGCTGCGGACGATCTCCTGGGCGAGGAACTCGCTGGTGAGGATCTCGCTCACCGGGCGGGAGTCGGCGACCAGCAGGAGCAGCAGCGGCAATGAGGCGCCCGCGTACGCCAGCACGATGGTGTTGACGGTGGACGCGATGTGCGCCCGGCCGACCCGGGTCGCCGCCCGGTAGAGCTGCCGCCGGGACAGCCCGGGGTTGGCGTGCGCCAGTTCGGTGACGGTGGCCGCCTGGGTGACTGTGACGTCGTCCAGCACGCCCAGCGAGCCGATGATGATGCCGGCCAGCAGCAGGCCGTGCAGGTCCACGTCGCCCTGGAACATGGACAGCGTGGTGGCGTCCTCGCTGCCGAAACCGGTCAGGTGGGTGGCGGACGTGGCGAGCAGGCCGAGCACGCCGGTGACCACCAGGCTGCCGAGCGTGCCGAGCACCGCCACCGACGTCTGCGCCGTGATCCCGTGGGTCAGGTAGAGCACCACGAACATGATCAACGCGGCGCCCACGATCGCCACCAGCAGCGGTGGCTGGCCGGCGCCGATGCCCGGCAGCACGAAGCCGAGCAGGATGGCGAAGCTGGCCACCAGGCCGCCGAGCGCGGCGAGCCCGCGCCAGCGGCCGAACGCCACGATCGCGGCGGCGAAGAGCACCATCAGCCAGATCAGCGGCGTACCGCGCTGGTGTTCGGCGATGTTGTAGGACTTCACCGCCGGATCGGCCGGGTCGGTCAGCTCGACCAGGACGACCTCGTCGCCGACCGCGACCCGGGGCGCGCCCGGCCCGGCCGGGATCGGCGTCTCGACCTGCCGGCCCGCGTCCGGGCCCTGCTCGGCGGTGACGGTCACCGTGCCGCAGGGGCCACGTCCGCCGTCCGGGGCCTCCGGGGTCGGCGGGCAGGGCTCGGTGACCACCCGGGTCACGGTGCCGTGGTAGCGGGGGACGTCCGCGCCGCCGATCGGCTCCCGGTCCTGCCGGGGCCAGAGCACCAGCGCCGCGATCACGGTGAGCGCGAACAGCGGCACCACCACGGCGACGAGCAGCCGTCGTACGCCCGGCGGCGTGGGTGGTGCGGGGCGGGTGTGGTCGGCACCCATGGCGTCTCTCCCAACGGTCGCGGCGACGCCTGGTCCGCCGGACCGGTCTGGTCACCCGGCCGGCGCGGACGTGTCGACCACGTCCGGGTCGTCGCCCGGCCATGGTAGGCGGCCCGGCCGGAGGTCCCCGTTCAGCCGCGCTTCATCAGGCGGCCGACGGCGGCCATCATCTCGGTCGCCATCTCGTCGGCCCGGCCCTCGGCGGCGCCCTCGTGCATGCAGTGCCGGGCGTGTCCGTCGAGCAGGCCCAGGCCGACCTTGTCCAGCGCCGCCTGGATGGCCGAGATCTGGGTCAGCACGTCGATGCAGTAACGGTCGTCCTCGACCATCTTCTCGATGCCACGGACCTGGCCCTCGATCCGGCGGAGCCGGGCCAGGAGCTGGTCCTTGCTGGCGGTGTAGCCCCGGGTCGGGCTGGACGGCGCGGTCATGAAACCGAGGATAGCGTACCCCTCGGGGGTATGCTAACGTTCCGAGCGTACCCCTGGGGGGTATCAGATCGGAGGGCGAGATGGAGACCACCTACCAGGTGAGCGGCATGACCTGCGGGCACTGCGTCAACTCGGTGAGCACCGAGCTGAGCGCGCTACCGGGCGTCACCGACGTCCAGGTCGACCTGGCCACCGGCCGGGTCACCGTCACCAGCCAGAACCCGCTGGACGCGGACGCGGTCCGCGCGGCGGTCGACGAGGCCGGCTACGACCTCGTCGGTGCGTGACGGGTCCGACGGGCCCGCGGAAACCGAGGAGAACACCATGAACACGGCGACGAAGCTCAGCGGCTTCGCCCTCGGCCTCGTGGCGGTGTTCGGCGCGGCGTACGGGATCGGCAACCTGGCCGATCCCGTCGCCCCGGCCGCCGAGACACGCCACGACGACAGCGACAGCGACCACGGGGCCGGCGACGACACCGGCCACGGTGACGAGAACGGCCCCTCCGCGCACCTGCCCGGCGGGCTGCTCGTCTCCGAACGCGGCTACACGTTCCAGCCCGCCGCCGCCCCGGCCGGGCAGTTCGCCTTCCGGATCACCGGCCCGGACGGCGCGCCGGTCACCCGCTTCGAGGTGGCCCACGACAAGCGCATGCACCTGATCGTCGCCCGCCGGGATCTGTCCGGGTTCCGGCACGTCCACCCGGAGATGACCGGCGACGGCACCTGGCGGGTCGCCTCGCCGCTCGGCGGCCCCGGCGTCTGGCGGGCCTTCGCCGACTTCACCCCGGAAGGCGGCGAGCCGCTGACCCTCGGCCTGGACGTCACAGTCCCCGGCGAGCTGGCCGCCCGGCCGCTGCCGGCGCCGGTGACCAGCACAACAGTCGACGGCTACACGGTCACCCTGACCGGCACCCCGGAGCCCGGCCGCACCAGCCGGCTCACGCTCTCCGTCAGCCGCGACGGGCGGCCGGTCACCGACCTCGCGCCCTACCTCGGCGCGTACGGGCACCTGGTGGCGCTGCGGCAGGGCGACCTGGCGTACCTGCACGTGCACCCGGAGGGCACGCCCGGCGACGGGCGCACACCGGCCGGTCCGGCGATCACGTTCGCGGCCGAGGTGCCCTCGGCCGGGGCGTACCGTCTCTACCTGGACTTCCGCCACGGCGACGCGGTGCACACCGCCGAGTTCACCGTCCTGGCCGGCGACCAGACCGCGCCGGCGCCCGCCGCGCCGGCATCCACCACCGCACCGACCCCGGACGCCGGACACGGCACCCCGGGGCACGGGCACAGTTGAGCGCCGGAGGTGCCGCGATGACTACCACGGGAAAGGCGCTGCCCACCGCGCCGAACCTGATCGAGCTCGCGATCGGCGGGATGACCTGCGCGTCCTGCGCCGCCCGGATCGAGAAGAAGCTCAACCGGATGGACGGCGTCGAGGCGACCGTGAACTACGCCACCGAGAAGGCCACCGTCCGGTACGCCGACGACATCGCGCCGGCCGACCTGATCGCCACGGTCGAGAAGACCGGCTACACCGCAGTGGTGCCGCCGCCGCCCGAGCAGGCGGAGACGGCCCCGGCCGGGGAGCCGGTGGACGAGCTGCGCACCGCGCGTACCCGGCTCTGGGTCTCCGCCGTGCTCACCCTGCCGGTGGTCGTGCTCGCCATGGTTCCGGCCTGGCAGTTCGACTACTGGCAGTGGGCCTCGCTCACCCTGGCCGCCCCGGTGGTGGTCTGGGGCGGGCTGCCGTTCCACCGCGCCGCCCTGGTCAACCTGCGGCACGGCGCGGCGACCATGGACACGCTCGTCTCGCTCGGCACGCTGGCCGCGTTCGGCTGGTCGCTCTGGGCCCTGTTCCTCGGCGACGCCGGCATGCCCGGGATGAAGCACCCGTTCAGCTTCGACATCACCCGCGGCGACGGCGCCGGCAACATCTACCTGGAGGCCGCCGCCGGGGTGACCGTGTTCATCCTGGCCGGGCGGTACTTCGAGGCCCGCTCCAAGCGCACCGCCGGCTCGGCGCTGCGCGCCCTGCTCGAACTCGGCGCCAAGGACGTGGCGGTGCTGCGCGGCGGGCAGGAGATCCGGATCCCGGTCGGCGGGCTCGCGGTCGGCGACCGGTTCGTGGTCCGGCCCGGCGAGAAGGTCGCCACCGACGGCGTGGTCGAGGAGGGCACGTCGGCGGTCGACGCCAGCATGCTCACCGGCGAGTCGGTGCCGGTCGAGGTGGGGCCCGGCGACGCCGTGGTCGGCGCGACCGTGAACGCCGGCGGCCGGCTGGTGGTCCGTGCCACCCGGGTCGGCGGCGACACCCAGCTCGCCCAGATGGCGCGCCTGGTGGAGCAGGCGCAGACCGGCAAGGCGGCGGTGCAGCGGCTCGCCGACCGGATCTCCGGCGTCTTCGTGCCGATCGTGATCGCGCTGGCCGCCGGCACGCTCGGCTGGTGGCTCGGCACCGGCTCCGGGCCGACCGCCGCGTTCACCGCCGCGGTGGCCGTACTGATCATCGCCTGCCCGTGCGCGCTCGGCCTGGCCACGCCGACCGCGCTGCTGGTCGGCACCGGGCGCGGCGCGCAGCTCGGTGTGCTGATCAAGGGGCCGGAGGTGCTGGAGTCCACCCGCCGGGTCGACACCGTGGTGCTGGACAAGACCGGCACCGTCACCACCGGCCGGATGGCGCTGGCCGAGGTGCTGCCCGCCGGCGGCGAGGACGCCGCCGAGCTGCTCCGGGTCGCCGGCGCGCTGGAGGCCGCCTCCGAGCACCCGATCGCGCGGGCCGTCGCCGAGGCCGCGGCCGAGGCCGGGCCACTGTCGCCGGTCGGCGAGTTCGCCAACGCCGAGGGGCTGGGCGTTGCCGGCACCGTCGACGGCCGGACCGTGGTGGTCGGCCGGGCCCGGCTGCTGCGGGAGCGGGGTCTCGACGTACCCGAGGAGGTCGTGCGGGCCGCGACCGGCGCGGAGGCCGCCGGGCGGACGGCGATCCTGGCCGGCTGGGACGGGCGGGCCCGGGGCGTGCTCGCGGTGGCCGACGCGGTGAAGCCGACCAGCCGGGCGGCGGTCGCGCGGCTGCGTGAGCTGGGCCTGAAGCCGGTGCTGCTCACCGGCGACAACACCACGGTGGCGAAGGCGGTGGCGGCCGAGGTCGGCATCGACGAGGTGATCGCGGAGGTGCTGCCCGCCGACAAGGTCGACGTGGTCGAGCGGCTCCAGCGCGAGGGCCGGGTGGTCGCCATGGTCGGCGACGGGGTGAACGACGCCGCCGCGCTGGCCCGGGCCGACCTCGGGCTGGCCATGGGCACCGGCACCGACGCGGCCATCGAGGCCGCCGACCTGACGCTGGTCCGGGGCGACCTGATGGCCGCGGCGGACGCCATCCGGCTCTCCCGGCGGACGCTGGCGATCATCAAGGGCAACCTGTTCTGGGCGTTCGCCTACAACGTCGCGGCGCTGCCGCTGGCGGCGGCCGGGCTGCTCAACCCGATGCTGGCCGGGGCGGCGATGGCGTTCTCGTCGGTGTTCGTGGTGGGCAACAGCCTCCGGCTGCGGCGCTTTCGCCCGATCGGGTGAGGGGATTGGGCGGACCGCCTCCGGGGTAACCAGTTGTCGTCAGGCAACCGCATCAGTGGAGGTCATCATGGGTCTGGACGACAAGATCGACAACACGTCGCAGGACGCCACGGGCAAGGTCAAGGAGGGCGTCGGCCGGGCGACCGACAACGAGCGCCTCGAGGCCGAGGGCCGCAACGACCAGGCCGGTGCCAAGCTCAAGCAGGCCGGCGAGAAGATCAAGGACGCCTTCAAGAGCTGAGTACGCGAGCACACACCCACCGGGTCGGCCCACGGGCCGGCCCGGAGTGCTGTGTACGGACGGTGAGAATCCTGAGTGGCGGATGCCACCGTCCACATCGATCCGGCGGGACCATCGGGACCGGCTCCGGTGCATAGGATGCGAAGCGACCTCGAATGCGGAGGAGCTCGTCGATGGCCGATCCTGCCGACCCGTCCGGCTTCGGGCGGGTGCTGTCCGAAACCATGGCCGCGCTTCTGCGGCAGACCGCCGCGGGCGAGCAGCCGGCACCGCCGGAAGGCGTGGGCGAGGCCGCGGACGGCCTGATCCGGGTGACCGTCGGCCCACCCGGGCAGGTCACCGGGCTGACGCTCGACCCCCGAGTCATGCGGATGGCCAGCGAGACACTCGCCGAGGAGATCGAAGCGGCGGTCAACGCCGCGCTCGCCGACCTGCGGGAGCAGGCCGCCACCGCCCCCGGCGAGGTCGACCTGGGTTCGCTCGGTGAGCAACTGCGCCGCATCCAGGCCGACGCGGGGCGCCAGTTCAGCATGTTCACCGACGCTCTGATGCAGGCCCAGGACCGGCTCGCCCGCCAGGACGGGCGCTGATGCCGGTCGAGGTCGATCCGGAGCGGCTGGGCGCCTCCGGGTCGGCGCTGGACGGCGTCGCGACCCGGTTCGGTGCGGCGTTGACCGCCTTCCGGGCCGAGCTGGCCGGCTTCGGCCGGCCCTGGGGGTCCGACGACATCGGCTCACTGATCGGCGCCGCCCACGACGAGGTCTCCGCGTTCGCGTTCGAATGCTTCGACAGCGCGCTCGACGAGATCGCCGCCGCCGGTGCCGACCTCGGCAGGATGGCCGTCCGCTACGCCGAGACCGAGGCGGCCATCACCCGCAACCTCGACGGCCTTCGGCGGATGCTGGGAGGCTGAGCATGGGCATGGAACTACCCGGCGAGCTGCGGTCGCTGCTCGGTGTCCTCGGCTACACCTGGCCCGAGGCGGACGAGACCAAACTCTTCGAGATGGGCAATGCCTGAATCCGGTTCTCCGGCACCCTCTCCGGCGTGGTGAGCGAGGCGAACACCGGGGCGGCCACGGTCTGGACCCAGCACACCGGGCAGGACATCACCGCGTTCCAGACCTGGTGGAACAAGGAGGACAGCCCGGCCGACAGCCTGCGCGACGGCGTCACCGCCGCCGTGCTGACCGGCACCGGCCTGATCATCTGTGGCGCGATCGTGCTCGCACTCAAGGTCGCCGTCATCGTGCAACTGGTCATCCTGGCCATTCAGATCGCGCAGGCCATCGCCACCGCGGCGGTCACCTTCGGCGCCTCGCTGCTGGAGATCCCGATCTTCCACGCGCTGGCCCGGACCATCGTCGGCAACCTCGTCCAGGAAGCCCTCTGGAAACTCGTCGACGGGTGAGGTGACATGGGCGGGGGTAAAGCAGGCGGCCGGCTGATGCGGGCCGCGTTGCGCTTTCTCAAGCGGACGAAGACGCGTAACCGGCCCGACCGGATGAACCCGCACTTCACCGAGCATGTGATGGGCGGCCACGTGAAGCCGGGCATGCCCAAGGGGTCGGGCTACCACTACCGGCCCGGCGGGCAGGACTTCCCCGACCGGCGGATCAAGCCGGGCACGACCCAGCGCGACACCCGCACCGGCGTCTACACCGCTGAACCCGAGTTCTTCGACCCCACACTGGACCCGCCGAACGGAAGGTGGAAGGCCAAGGCGGGCAACGGCGGCGTCAGCACGTTCTTCCCCGACCACTGGACCCCGGCGCAGGTCGACAACGCCATCCCCGCCGCCTTCCAGAATGCCGTTCCGGCCGGCCCGAACAAGTGGCGCGGGACGTACAAGGGGGTAACGATAGAAGGCTTCTACAATTCGTCCGGCGGGTTCACCCATGGATGGCCTGTCTTCCCGACGGCAGGAGGCGGTCACCCGTGAGCTTCATGCGGTTCGCATACGATCAGTTCGGACTCCCGGTCTTCCAGGCCGACGGCAAGCGCTTCGACGCGCTAGGCTCATGGCTCACCACCGACATCTCCACCCATGCCCTGGTCGCATTGGACGCGCTGGCCATGCTGGCGGACGTGGCTCAGGGCCGACCGCCGTTCGAGGAGTGGAGCAGCGAGAACTACGAGGTGACCTTCGAGCCGGAGGGCGTCTCCATCAGCAACCAGTGGGTCGACAGCGAGCACGGCCGGTACCCGCTCCCGGAGTTCCGGGAGGCGCTGGAACAATACTGGGCGTTCCTGCGCAACAGCCCCGACAATCCGAACGTGGTGCGGGACTTCCACCCCGACCTGCCGCACTGGGAAGCGGCGTTGCTGCGCTGGGAGGAGAAGTGGGGCCGGCCGCACCCGGACCGGGGACGTTTGTTCTGAACGGACTCGTGGGCACGGCTCGGCGGTTGCCGTGAGTTCGATCGCGTTCTCCAACGACGAGTTCCGGCTACCGCTCTACCGCGTCGACGACGCCCGGTACGAGACGTTGGCAGCGTGGTTGATCACCGACATCTCGGTCTCCTTCAGCGCCTGCCTTGCCGCGCTGGCCCTGGTCGACGACGCGTCGAACGGCCGGGCGCCCGTCGAGGAGTGGGACAGCGACAGTTTCGACGTCCAGGTGGACCGCTGTCGCATCAGGTTCCAGAACCAGTTGCTCGAGTCCCAGCACGGCGAGTATTCCGTTCCGGAAGTTCGCGATGCGGTGGAGCGGTACTGGGGCTTCCTGGTCGGCCGGCCGGAGCGCGCCGACCTGATCCGGGAGTATCGCCCGGACCTCCCATGGTGGAAGGCGGAGCTGCTCCAGTGGGAGGAACGGTGGGGCCGGCCGCATCCGTACCGGGGACGGTTGTTCTGACCCGAGCCGGTCCGCGCGGAACTCACCGGCCGGCCAGGCGCGCGGCGCGTACCTCCAGGTAGCGCCGCTCCGGCAGGCTCGTGGTGGCCCGCGCGGCGGCCAGGTACGCGGCCCGGGCCTCCGTACGGTCGCCGGCCATGTCGAGCAGGTGCGCGCGGACGGCGGCGAGCCGGTGGTGGCCCGCGGTCCGGTCGTCGGTGTCGAGCGTGGCCAGCAACGCCAGCCCGGCACGCGGGCCGTCCACCATGGCCACCGCGACGGCCTGGTTGAGCGTGACCATCGGGTTCGGCGCGACCCGCGCCAGCACCCGGTAGAGCGCGACGATCTGCCGCCAGTCGGTGTCCTCCGCGGTGGGCGCCTCCGCGTGCACCGCGGCGATCGCCGCCTGCACCTGGTACGGCCCCGGCGCCGACCAGGTGAGCGCCTCGGCCACCAGCGCCACCCCCTCGGCGACGGCGTCCCGGTCCCACCGGCCTCGGTCCTGCTCGGCCAGCGGCACCAGCTCACCGTCCGGCCCGGTACGGGCGGCCCGGTGCGCGTCGGTGAGCAGCATCAGCGCCAGCAACCCGGCTACCTCGCCGTCGTCCGGGAGAAGCCGGCGCAGCTCCCGGGTCAGGCGGATGGCCTCCCCGGTCAGCTCGGCCCGGTGCAGCGCCTCGCCGCTGGACGCGGTGTAGCCCTCGTTGAAGATCAGATAGAGCACGCGCAGCACGGCGCCCAGCCGCTCGTCCCGGTCGGCCGGCGACGGCAGCGTGAAACGCGCACCGGCCGCCTCGATCCGCTGCTTCGCCCGGCGGATCCGCTGGCTCATCGTCGCCTCCGGCACCAGGTACGCGCGGGCGATCTCGGCCGTGCTCAACCCGCCCACGGCGCGCAGCGTGAGCGCCACCTGCCCGCTCACCGGCAACGCCGGATGGCAGCAGAGGAACAGCAGCCGCAACGTGTCGTCCCCGCTGGGCGGCTCCTCGTCGGCGGGCGGCGCGACCGCCGCGTACGCGGGCTGCCGGACCGCCACCGCCACCTCGCGTTCCCGGCGGGCGTGCTCGCTGCGCCACTCGTCGGTGAGCCGGCGCGTGGCGACGGTGACCAGCCAGGAGCGGGGGTGGTCCGGCAGGCCCTGCTGCGGCCACTGCACGGCGGCGGCGAGCAGCGCCTCCTGGACGGCGTCCTCGCAGGCGTAGAACTGGCCGTGGCGGCGGACGAGCACGCCGAGGACCTGCGGCGCGAGCGTACGCAGCAGGTCCTCGACCACCCCGGAGGTCACATCTCCGTCCCGGCCTGCTCCATCACCGCGCGCACCTCCAGCACGCCGAAACCGTGCCGTACGTCCGGCCAGCGCGCGGCGATCTCGGCGGCCCGCTCCGGGGTCTCGCAGTCGACCGTCAGGTAGCCGGCGAACTGCTCCTTGCTCTCCATGAACGGCCCGTCGGTGACCTCGACGCCGCCGGCCGCCGGACGTGCCGTGCGGGTCTGCGAGGGGTGGGCCAGCGCCTCCCCGCCGACCAGCTCGCCGGACTCGGTCAGCTCCTTCATGATCTCGTCGACCTCACCGAAGATCGCGGTGCGTTCCGCCTCGGACAGCTCCTCCACGAAGCCGGGCCGGTTCCAGATCAGCAGCATGTACTTCACGGTGCACTCCTCGGGTGCGGGCCACCGGCGGTGGCGCCTCGCAGACGGGTCGGAGCCGGTCCGCCCGATCCGACATCATCCCCCGGGAGAGTTCAGCGACCCCCGCGAAGCGGACGGCGTGCCGGGCGGCCCGGGTCGAGCGAGGCCCGGTCGGCCGCGCTGGTGCCGGAGACCCAGCCCTGCTCGTCGCGCACCTGGAGCCGGTGCCGGGTGGTGCCGGGAAAGAGCTGGTCGGCCCGTTCCCGGACGGCGTCCGAGCGGGCCGCGAGCACCGGCAGCAGCCGGTCGTCGTCGAGTTCGTCGACCGCTGCCGCGCTCGCCTCCCGCAGCCGGTCGCCGATGCGCAGCGCGAACGCGTTGAGGAACGACTCGTCGTAGCCCTTGGTACGCCGCCCGCCGGACTTGCCGCGCTCACCCCGGCCGCGCAGCATCGCGGCGGTGGCCTGCACGAGCAGTGAGGTGTGCAACAGCTCGACCGCCGCCAGGTCGGCCGGGAAGCCGAGGACCGTGGCGAAGCCCAGGTCGTCGGACCACACCGACTCGCACCGGTTCGCCGCCGCCACCTCCTGGATCAGCAGCGCCTTCGCCGCGGCGTACGGGGCGTCGACGCCGATCCGTACGCCGCCCGGGCCGCCGGACCGCTCCGCCCCGGCGTCGAGCAGTGCCGCGTCGATGCTGTGCCGGGCCATCAGCTCCTGCGCCTTCGCGGTGAACGCCTCCGCCTCGGCCGGGTAGCCGGTCGACTCGGCCTTGGCCAGTAGCGCGCGTACCCGGTCGAGCATCCGGGAACCGCTCGGTGCCGCGGCGGCGAGTGCGGTGCCCGCCGAGCCGGGTGGCGGGCGGAGCGCCGCGATCGGCGGCAGCCCCGCCACCAGGACGACCGCGTCGACCGCGTCCCGCAGCGCGGTTATCCGGTCACCGTCGGCCCGCCGCTCCAGCCAGCCCGCGTCGTCGTCCCAGCGGGCGCCCGTCTCGGTGAGCTGTTCGTCGAACCAGGCCGGGACCGGCGCGGGCAGGGCGCGCCGCTGCGCGGCCATCGCGTCGCGCAGCAGCCGGGCGCCGCGTGGGGTGAGCCGCCGGGTGGCGAGCCGGTCCAGGTCGGCGGGCTGCCAGCCGCGCGGCCAGAGCCGGCCCACGTCCCGTGTCAGCCGGGCGAGCAGCGCCGCGTCCACCGCCGCGCCGTCGGCCACCACGAGCCCGTCGAGGGCTCGCTCGGCAGCGTGTACGTCGGTGCCGCGCGCGGTCGCGACGGCGGCGTCGAGCAGTCGCTCGGCTGGTGACACGGGTGGCTCTCCCTGAACTCCGACAGGCGGCAGGTCGCCCACCCCGGCACCGACGGTACCCGGCCGCCCGTTCAACCGTCCGGGCCCGGCGTCCGTACTCCTGCCCGGAGCGGGGCGGCGCGACGGATGGAGATCGACGTGGGCGGGCATGACCGGGGGCTGCACCGGCGACGGCGGAGGTCGCGCTCGGGGCGGTTCCTGGCGGTGGTCCTGGTCGGGGCCGCGCTCGCCGTCGGCGGGTACGCCGCGCGGCACCCGGACCTGCTGGACCGCATCGAGGTGCGGCGGACCGTGCCGGCGGCGGCACCGAGCGCGCCCGCACCGGACGCCCGCCCCACGCCGACGGCCGCGCCGACGCCGGTCCCGGCGGCCGGCCGGGTGGCCCCCGGCATCGGCTACCCGGCCCGGGGCGCCGGCACCTTCCGGACCGCCGACACGGTGGGCGCGGTCGCCGGTAGCTCCGGTGAGCTGCTGCGCTACCGGGTCGCGGTCGAGGACGGCATCCGCGACGTGGACGTGGAACGCTTCGCCCGGGAGGTGGCCGCCACCCTCGCCGACCGGCGTGGCTGGACCGGCGACGGCCGATGGCGGCTGCAACGGGTGGGCCGCGACGACCGGGCCGACTTCACGGTGCTGCTCACCACACCGGTGACGCGGGGGCGGCTGTGCGGCGACCCGGCCGACCGCTACACGTCCTGCCGCAACGGTGACCGGGTGGTGATCAACGTGGCCCGCTGGGTGTACGGGGTGCCGCACGTGACCGACCTCTCCCGGTACCGGCAGTATCTGCTCAACCACGAGGTCGGCCACCGGCTGGGCCGCGGCCACGAGCGCTGCCCCCGAGCGGGCGGTCCGGCGCCGGTGATGGTGCAGCAGACGCTCGGCCTGCACGGCTGCACGCCGAACCCGTGGCCGATCGTGGGCGGCGAACCGCTCGCCGGGCCGCCCGGCCAGTACGACGACCCGATCCCGGCCGGGGACCGCTGAGCCGGCCCGGTGGCCGGGCCGACGGGTCGGCCCGGCCGGCCGTCAGCGGGAGAACGAGGCCCAGATGTTCTTGGTCGTCTCGGTGGCGTACCAGCCCACGTCGAGTGAGACCGACTGGGCCAGGAACAGACCCCGCCCACCCGAGTCCGTCGGGCTGATGTCGTTCAGTTCCGGCACGGTGCTCACGTCGTGGTCGGCCACGTCGAGCAGGAACCGGTCGTCGGTGGCGAGCAGCGTGATGATGGTGGGCGGGCGGCCGTGCCGCAGCGCGTTGCTCGCCAGTTCGGTGGCGACCAGCACGACCAGGTGCGGCACCTCGTCCAGATCCTCACCCTGCACCAGGCCGTGCCGGTTCAGCGCGTCGCGGAGCGAGGCGCGCAGCCCTCGAAGATCCTCGGGACTGTCCAGCACCCACTGCTCCAGCTCCGAGGCCTGTGGTGGCGGCGGCGAGGTGCGCAACTGTCCCATGATCTGGCTTTACCCTGCGTAGCCGTTCGCTAAGCAGGTCAGCGCCGCAGCAACGCGAACACGCCCCACCCCAGGTACTCGCGCTGGAAGCGGACGTACCGCAGCGGATCCTCGGTCAGTTCCCGCCGCAGTTCCGGGGCCAGTTCGTCGTCCGGGTTGGCGTCGAGCCAGCGGCGCAGGTTCAGCCAGTGCGCGGCGGCGTACCGGTCCCAGCTGTCCTGGTCGGCGAGGACCATCTCGACCAGATCCCAGCCGCAGTCGCCGAACGACTCGACCAGGCCGGGCAGATCCTTGAACTCGTCACGGGACCGGGCGTGCGAGCCGGTGACGGCCTCGTCGTCCGGCGGGTCACGCCGCCAGTAGGGCTCGCCGACGAGCGCCATGCCGCCCGGCCGCAACGCCCGGTCCAGCAGCTCCAGCGTGCCGGGCACCCCGCCGCCGATCCAGGTCGCGCCGACGCAGGCGGCCACGTCGACCGGCCGCTCCGAGGTGTACGCTGCGGCGTCGCCGTGCACGAAACGTACCCGGTCGGTCACGCCCAGTTCGGCGGCGCGCTCCCGGGCGGCGGCGGTGAAGGCGGTGCTCAGGTCGACCCCGGTGCCGGTGATCCCGTGGTCGCGGGCCCAGGAGCAGAGCAGTTCGCCCTTGCCGCTGCACAGATCGAGCAGCTCGTCGCCGGGGCGCAGCCGGATCGCCCGGCCCAGCGTGGCCAGCTTGACGTCGTCGATCGGGTTGAGGATGCGCAGCTCGCCTTCGCGGATGGTGAACTGGCGCGGCAGGTCCGGTGAGGTCATCCGTGGAGGGTGCCGCCGCCCGGTGACGCGGAGCAACGGAATTCCGGTCTGGGCCGGTCCGGGTCTCCTGGGGTACGGTCACCGCATGGTGGTCGAGGAACACTGGTGGAACGGCGTCAGCAACCCGCGCGGACGGCGTGACGTCTACATCTGCACCGACGGAAGCCAGTGGCAGGTTCAGGCGCAGATCGGTGGGGCATCCGGCCGATCCAAGATCCAGCAGTGCCCGAGCCGAGGCTCGGCGAGCATCCTCGCCGGGGCGTGGCGTGCGAGCGGCTCCGGCTGGCGGGCGATGCCGCGCTGACCGTACGCTCAGTCACGAGGGCCGTGCGCAGCGCGATCGACGAGTGGCTCGGCGACCTCGCGCGACTTGCGGTTGGAGTCCTGGGACGCCCGGGCCGGGATGGGCCTGCGGCATGAGCTGTGACGTCCTCGTGCGAAGCGACGCCGTCGGCCCGCCCCTACGACCCGGAGCGGGCGGGTACGACGGGACGTGCCGACCTCTCGCTGGCGGCCGGTAGCGCGGGGCGATCGACGACCTCGAACGCGGTGAGTGTGCCGGTGACGCCGAGGACGCGCCGGACCACCGGAGAGGGCCGGTGCAGGATCAGCCGCCGCCCGTGCTCGGTGAGGATCCGCTGCGCCAGCACCAGCGCGCTGGTGCCGTACGCGCCGAAGAAGCCGACCTCCGACAGGTCGATCACCACGAGTGGGGCGGACGCCGCGACGGCGGTCTCGACGAGTTCGGTGAGCAGGTGCGCGTTGCTGAGGTCCACCTCGCCGGCCACCGCGATCCGGGTCACGTCGACGCCCGTGTCGCAGCTCAGCCACATGATCGGCTCGTCCGGGCGGAGCGCCCCGGACGCCGTGGAAACGTGATGACAGCCGAAGACCGGCCGTTCGTCCGACATGGCACCTCCCGCCTCAGATCCGAGGAGGCTCCCGGCGGGATTCGCCGCGAGCAGGAGGGCGCATGTCTTGACCCGTACCCAACATACGTCGACCGGGTGGACATCGCAGCGCGGGACGCGTTCGGACCCGCCCGTGCCGGGTACCGTCAGCGGAACGACAGGCACCGATGACCCCGCCCGGACAGGACACGAGAATGGAATCCGCCCGCATGGACCCAGCCGACGCCCTCGCGGAGCTGAGCCGGATCCGGCTCGACGAGGTGGCGCTCGACGACGTCCTGGCACGCGTCGCCGAACTGGCGAACCGGGCGGTACCGGGCAGCGTGGACGTCTCCGTCTCCCTGGTGCAGGCGGGCGCGAACCGGGCCGTCGCCTACACCAGCGACCTGGCCCGCAGCCTCGACGAGTGGCAGTACGAGCACGACGACGGCCCCTGCCTGGACGCCTCGGTCAGCGCGGTGAGCGTCTCGCTGCCCGACCTGGCGGAAGAGCCGCGCTGGCCGGGCTGGGCGGCCCGGGCGCGGGCGGCGGGTGTGCAGAGCTCGCTGTCGATCGGGTTGCCGATCCAGGAGGCGGTCACCGGGGCACTCAACGTCTACGGGGGCACGACCCACGCGTTCGACAAGGCGTCGATCGAGTTGGCGGAGGAGTTCGCCGCGTACGCGGCAGTGGCGCTCGCCAACGCGCACCTCTACGAGAGCACCGCCACGCTGGCCAGGCAGATGCAGGAGGCGATGCGCAGCCGGGCCGTGATCGAGCAGGCCAAGGGCATCATCATGGGGCAGCGGCGCTGCTCGGCCGAGGAGGCGTTCACGCTGCTCGCCAAGCTCTCCCAGGACTCCAACCGCAAGCTGCGCGAGGTGGCCGAGGCGCTCGTCTCCCGCGCCGCCGCCCGCTGAGGTCCAACGCCTCGCCGCTCGTGACTTCGCCGCCGCTCGCGACGGCCGCCGCGCGTGAAGGCGGTGTGAAAAGCGGCGGTGATCCCGTACCGGATCCGTCAAAGCCGTCGACCGTGCACACCCGGCCCGGCTGGTATGGCCCGCGAAGGACGTACTGACGCGGGAGGCGGAAGTGGTACGAGATCGGGCGGACGGGTGCACCGGATTCCGGGTGGCGACCGGCGCCGTCGTGGTGGTCGGCGCGGCACTGGTGGCGGCCGGGGTGTTCGCACCCGGCGAGCGGCCGGGGCGCGTCCTGGTGATGGCGGGCGTCGTCGGGGCGTACGCCGCTGTGGTGGCCGATCTGCGCGCGGTCGCGGCGGTGGCCGCGCTGGGTGCGGCGGTCTTCGTCGGGTTCCTCGCGCACCGCTACGGCGAGCTGACCGGGCCGGGCGACGCCTGGTCCCAGGCCGTGCCGATCGGGTTCGCCGCGGTGCTCGGTGCCGGCTACCGGCACCTCCGGTCGATCGGCGCCGAGGCCCGTCCGGTGACCCGGATCACCGGCGCCGGAGGCGGCGTGAAAAGCGCGTCAAGAAACCGCGGCCGCGCGTGATGGTCGCGTCAAGACCCCTGTCCGTCCGGCGGATACGGCGTTGTGATTGCCCGGCGCGGCCGGGAGGCGGTCGCGAGGACATCTTCCGCTAGGAGAGATCAGCCGTGTCTGACGTGCTGTTCGTGTTGCTGACGGTGGGGCTGTTCGCGGCTCTCGCCCTCGTGGTGAGGGGCGTGGAGAAGCTGTGAGCGCCGTCAACGCCGTCGGCCTGGTGCTGGCGATCGGCCTGGGCGTGTTCCTGGTCGTCGCCCTGCTGTTCCCGGAGCGATTCTGATGAGCATGACGACAGCCGGCGTGCTCTTCGTCCTGTCGCTGGTGGCGGCGCTCGTCGCCGTGCACCGGCCGTTCGGCGACTACATGCACCGCGTGGTCGCCGGAACCCGGTCGTCCCTCCTCGAGCGGGGGATCTACCGGCTGGTCGGGGTCAACCCGGCCGCCGAGCAGACCTGGGGCGTGTACGCCCGCTCGGTGCTGGCCTTCTCGGCCGTCTCCCTGCTGTTCCTGTACGCCTTCCAGCGTCTGCAGAACCACCTGTGGCTCTCGCTGGGCTTCGACCCGGTGGTGCCGCACGGCGCCTGGAACACCGCTGTGTCGTTCGTGACCAACACGAACTGGCAGTGGTACTCGGGTGAGTCGACGATGGGCCACCTGGTGCAGATGGCCGGCCTGGCCGTGCAGAACTTCGTCTCGGCCGCGGTCGGCATCGCCGTGGCGGTGGCGCTGGTCCGGGGCTTCGCCCGCAGCCGCACCGGCGAGCTGGGCAACTTCTGGGTCGACCTGACCCGGGTCACGCTGCGGATCCTGCTGCCGATCGCGGTGCTCGGCGCGCTCGCGCTGATGCTCGGCGGCGTGGTGCAGAACCTGTCCGGCGGGACCGACGTGACCACGCTGACCGGAGGCACCCAGACCGTCACCGGCGGGCCGGTGGCGAGCCAGGAGGTCATCAAGGAGCTGGGCACCAACGGCGGCGGCTTCTACAACGTCAACAGCGCCCACCCGTTCGAGAACCCGACCACGTGGACGAACTGGCTGGAGATCTTCCTGATCCTGCTGATCCCGGTCAGCCTGCCCCGGGTCTTCGGCCGGATGGTGGGGCAGAAGCGGCAGGGCTACGCGATCGTCGCCGTGATGGCGATCCTGGCGCTCGCCGGCATCACCCTCACCAACGTCTTCGAACTGACTGGCGACGGCACGGTGCCGCAGGCGGTCGGCGCGGCGCTGGAGGGCAAGGAGGTGCGCTTCGACGTGTCGAACTCGGCCACGTTCGCGGCGGCCACCACGCTCACCTCGACCGGCGCCGTCAACTCGTTCCACGACTCGTACACCGCGCTGGGCGGCATGACGGTGCTCGGCAACATGATGCTCGGCGAGGTCGCCCCCGGCGGGGTCGGCGCCGGCCTGTACGGGCTGCTGATCCTCGCGGTGATCACGGTGTTCGTGGCCGGCCTGATGGTCGGGCGCACCCCAGAATACCTGGGCAAGAAGATCGGCTCGCGCGAGATCAAGTTCGCCTCGATGTACTTCCTGATCACCCCGGCGCTGGTGCTCACCGGCACCGCCGCCGCGTTCGCCACCGGCAACGACTCGACAGCGCTCAACGTCGGGCCGCACGGGCTGTCCGAAGTGCTCTACGCGTTCACCTCGGCGAGCAACAACAACGGCTCCGCGTTCGCCGGCATCACGGTGAGCACGCCGTGGTGGAACATCGCGCTCGGGCTCTGCATGCTGCTCGGCCGGTTCCTGCCGATCATCTTCGTGCTCGCGCTGGCCGGCTCGCTGGCCCGCCAGCAACCCACACCCGCCTCCGAGGGCACCCTGCCGACCCACCGGCCGCTGTTCGTCGGCATGGTCGTCGGCGTCACGGTGGTCCTCGTCGCGCTCACCTTCCTCCCCGCACTCGCGCTCGGCCCGCTGGCCGAAGGGCTGTGACCACCATGAGAGACAAGGACATGACAGCACCTGTTCAGACCGCCGACGCGCCGGTACCCGGCACACCGGACCGCCGGGACAACCGGGTCGGCGGCGGGCTGCTCGACCCTCGCCAGTTGCTCCGGTCGCTGCCGGACGCGCTGCGCAAGCTCGACCCACGCACCCTGTGGCGCAACCCGGTGATGCTGATCGTGGAGATCGGCGCGCTGTTCACCACTGTGCTCGCGGTGGCCGACCCGTCGGTCTTCGCGATCGCGATCACCGTCTGGCTCTGGCTCACCGTGATCTTCGCGAACCTGGCCGAGGCGGTCGCCGAGGGGCGCGGCAAGGCGCAGGCCGACACGCTGCGCCGGGCCAAGCAGGACACCATCGCCACCCGCCTGGTCGGCTGGACGCCCGGTGCCGCCGCGAACGCGTACCGGGACGAGGCGGTGCCCGCCCCGCAACTGCGTCAGGGCGACGTCGTCCTGGTCGAGGCCGGGCAGGTCATCCCCGGCGACGGCGACGTGGTGGAGGGCATCGCCAGCGTGGACGAGTCGGCGATCACCGGCGAGTCCGCCCCGGTGATCCGGGAGTCCGGCGGCGACCGCAGCGCGGTCACCGGCGGCACCCGGGTGCTCTCCGACCGGATCGTCGTCCGGATCACCCAGAAGCCGGGCGAGAGCTTCATCGACCGGATGATCGCGCTGGTCGAGGGCGCCAACCGGCAGAAGACGCCGAACGAGATCGCGCTCAACATCCTGCTGGCGGCGCTGACGATCATCTTCCTGCTCGCGGTCGTCACGCTCCAGCCCATGGCGATCTTCGCGAAGGGCTACCAGGCCGCCGCGCCGGACACGGCGGCGATCACCGACTCCGGCGTCACCGGCGTCGTCCTGGTGTCGCTGCTGGTCTGTCTCATCCCGACCACGATCGGCGCGCTGCTGTCCGCGATCGGTATCGCCGGCATGGACCGTCTCGTGCAGCGCAACGTGCTGGCGATGAGCGGCCGGGCGGTCGAGGCGGCGGGCGACGTCAACACGCTGCTGCTGGACAAGACCGGCACGATCACGCTCGGCAACCGGCAGGCCGCCGAGTTCCTGCCGGTGACCGGTGTGGACGCGGCCACGCTCGCCGACGCGGCGCAACTGTCCAGCCTGGCCGACGAGACCCCCGAGGGCCGGTCGGTGGTGGTGCTGGCCAAGAACGAGTTCGGGCTGCGCGAGCGCGAGCCCGGCCTCATCCCGCACGCCACGTTCGTGCCGTTCACCGCGCAGACCCGGATGAGCGGCGTCGACCTCGACGCCGACGGCGACGTCCGGCACATCCGCAAGGGCGCCGCCGCCGCGGTGATGAAGTGGGTACGCGAGAACGGCGGCCACCCGACCGAGCAGGTCGGTGAACTGGTCGACGCGATCAGCGGCACCGGCGGCACGCCGCTCGTGGTGGCCGAGCACGTGGCCGGGGAGCCGGCCCGGGCGCTCGGCGTCATCCACCTCAAGGACGTGGTCAAGGCCGGGATGCGGGAGCGCTTCGACGAGATGCGCCGGATGGGCATCCGGACCGTGATGATCACCGGTGACAACCCGCGTACCGCGAAGGCGATCGCCGACGAGGCGGGCGTGGACGACTTCCTCGCCGAGGCCACGCCGGAGGACAAGCTCGCGCTGATCAAGAAGGAGCAGGAGGGTGGCCGGCTCGTCGCCATGACCGGCGACGGCACCAACGACGCGCCCGCGCTGGCCCAGGCGGACGTCGGCGTCGCCATGAACACCGGCACGTCGGCCGCGAAGGAGGCCGGCAACATGGTCGACCTCGACTCCGACCCGACCAAGCTGATCGAGATCGTGGAGATCGGCAAGCAGTTGCTGATCACCCGGGGCGCGCTGACGACGTTCAGCATCGCCAACGACATCGCGAAGTACTTCGCGATCATCCCGGCCATGTTCGCCGGCATCTACCCCTCGCTGGACCGGCTCAACATCATGCGCCTGGCCGGCCCCGAGTCGGCGATCCTCTCCGCCGTCGTCTTCAACGCGATAGTCATCGTGGCGTTGATCCCGCTGGCCCTGCGCGGCGTGCGCTACCGCCCGGCCAGCGCCTCGACGCTGCTGCGCCGCAACCTGTGGCTCTACGGCCTCGGCGGCATCGTGGTGCCGTTCGTCGGCATCAAGCTCATCGACCTGCTCGTCCAGTTCGTCCCGGGGATCTCGTGATGCGCCTTCCCAGTTGGCTCTCCCAGCACCTGGCCGCCCTGCGCGCGGTGCTCGTCTTCACCGTGCTGCTCGGCCTGGTCTACCCGCTCGCCCTGGTCGCCGTGGGCCGGTTGCCTGGCCTCGACGGCAGGGCGGACGGCTCGCTGCTCACCGTCGGCGGCCGGACCGTCGGCAGCTCGCTGATCGGCCAGTCGTTCACCGACGCGGACGGCAACCCGATCCCGCGCTACTTCCAGTCCCGCCCGTCGGCCGCCGGGGACGGCTACGACCCGACCGCCACCGCGGCGGGCAACCTCGGCCCGGAGAGCGTGGTGGACACGCTCACCGGCGACGAGGAGACCTCGGCGCAGAGCCTGCTCACCCAGGTCTGCGCCCGCAGCAAGGCGGTCGGCGAACTGGACGGCGTGGACGGGCGGCGCCCGTACTGCACGCCGGACGGGGTGGGCGCGGTGCTGGCCGTGTTCCGCGCCGACGGCCTCACCGGCCGGATCACCCGCGTGGTGAGCGTCAACCAGGCCGCGCCCGCGACGCCGTTCGTCACCACCTGGCAGGGCGTACCGGTGGAGGCGGCCCAGCCCGGCCACGACTACGTAGCCGAGGGCGGCATCGTCACCCCGGTCCGCGGGGACGCCCCGGCGAGCCCGGCCGTACCGGCCGACGCGGTCACCGCCAGTGGCAGCGGCCTCGACCCGCACATCTCTCCGGCGTACGCCCGGATCCAGGTGGCCCGCGTGGCGCGGGAGCGCGGCGCGGACCCGGCGGCGGCGCGGCGGCTGGTCGCCGAGCACACCACCGGGCGGGCGCTGGGCTTCATGGGCGAGCCCGGTGTGAACGTGCTGGAACTCAACCTCGCCCTGGACGAGGCGTTCCCGGCGCGCTGACGGAACTGTTAAGAAGGGCCCCCGCCACCTTGCGAGGCGTTAACAGGGGGCCCTTCCTTCCACTCAGGGAGGATGGACGCTGTGGGCAGGGGTGAACTGCGGATCCACCTCGGGGCCGCCCCGGGCGTCGGCAAGACGTACGCCATGCTCGAGGAGGCCCAGCGCCGGGCCGAGCGCGGCACCGACGTGGTGATCGGCCTGGTCGAGACGCACGGCCGCCGGCACACCGCCGAGATGATCGGCGACCTGGAGGTGGTGCCGCGCCGGTCGATGACCTACCGGGGCGTCGAGTTCACCGAGATGGCCCTGGACGCGGTGCTGGCCCGGCGGCCCGAGGTGGTCGTGGTGGACGAGCTGGCCCACACCAACGTGCCCGGCTCCCGCCACGACAAGCGCTGGCAGGACGTGCAGGAGCTGCTCGACGCCGGGATCAGCGTGCTCTCCACGGTCAACGTGCAGCACCTGGAGTCGCTCAACGACGTGGTCGCGCAGATCACCGGCACCACCCAGCGGGAGACCGTGCCGGACCAGGTGGTCCGGGCCGCCGAGCAGGTCGAGCTTGTGGACATGACGCCGGAGGCGCTGCGCCGCCGGATGGCGCACGGCAACATCTACCGGCCCGACAAGATCGACGCCGCGCTCGGCAACTACTTCCGGGTCGGCAACCTCACCGCGCTGCGCGAACTGGCGCTGCTCTGGCTGGCCGGCAAGGTCGACGAGCAGCTCGACGCGTACCGGGCGCAGCAGGGCATCTCCGACACGTGGGAGGCGCGGGAACGGGTGGTCGTCGCGCTGACCGGCGGGCCGGAGGGCGAGACGCTGATCCGCCGGGCCGCCCGGATAGCCGCCCGAAGCAAGGGCGCCGACCTGCTCGCCGTGCACGTGGCCCGCAGCGACGGGCTCGCCGGGGCCGACCCGGCCCAGCTCGCCCGGCAGCGGGTGCTGGTGGAGAGCCTCGGCGGCACGTACCACCAGGTGCTCGGCACCGACATCCCGGCGGCACTGCTCGACTTCGCCCGGGGCGTCAACGCCACGCAGCTCGTGCTCGGCGCGAGCCGCCGGGGCCGGTTCGCGCAGGTGTTCTCCCGGGGCGTCGGGGTGACCACCACCGCGCTGTCCGGCCCGATCGACGTGCACCTGGTCACCCATCCGGAGGCGGGGCGCGGGCGCCGGGGCACGTCGGTGCCCGCCGCGCTGTCGCGGCGCCGGCGGCTGATCGGGTACGCGCTCGCGGTGCTCGGCATGCCCCTGCTCACGCTCGTGCTGCGGACGCTGCCCGATCTCACCCTGACCAACGACATCCTGCTGTTCCTCGCCGGTGTGGTGGGCGTGGCGCTGGTCGGCGGGCTGTGGCCCGCGCTGGTCGCCGCGCTGGGCGGCTCACTGCTGCTCAACTGGTTCTTCACCCCGCCGTACCGGACGCTCACCATCGCCGAGGCGGACAACCTGCTCGCCCTGGGCGTGTTCGTCGGCGTCGCCATCGCGGTGAGCTGGGTGGTCGACGTGGCGGCCCGGCGTACCCGGGAGGCGGCGCGGGCCTCCGCCGACGCGCAGACCCTGGCCACCGTCGCGGGCAGCGTGCTGCGCGGCGAGCGACCGCTGCCCGCGCTGCTGGACCGGCTGCGGGAGACGTTCGGGCTGCGCGCGGTGAGCGTGCTGGAGCTGACCGACGAGGCCGGGGGACGCCCGGCCCGAGCCCGGGGGGCGGACGCCTGGCGGGTGGTGGCGAGCGTCGGCGAGCGGCCGCCGGGCAGCCCGAGCACGGGCGAGACGGTGGTGCCGGTCGACGACCGGCTCAGCGTGGTGCTCGCCGGCCGGCGGCTGGAGGCGGCCGACCGCCGCGTGGTGGAGGCGTTCGCCGCGCAGGCCGCCGTCGCGCTGCGCCAGGAACGGCTGGCCGAGGAGGCCGCGACCGCCCGCCCGCTGGCCGCCGCCGACCGGATGCGGACCGCGCTGCTCGCGGCGGTCAGCCACGACCTGCGTACGCCGCTGGCGTCCGCCAAGGCGGCGGTGAGCAGCCTGCGCAGTCACGACGTCGAGTTCGACGCGGACGACCGGGAGGAGCTGCTCGCCACCGCCGACGAGTCGCTGGACCGGCTGGGCCGGCTGGTGGCGAACCTGCTCGACATGAGCCGGTTGCAGGCCGGCGCGCTGGGCGTGAGCGCCACCGCGATCGGGCTGGAGGACGCCGTACCCCGGGCCCTCGACGAACTGGGCCCGGCGGCGGCCGAGGTGACCACCGACATCCCGGCCGACCTGCCGGCGGCGCTGGCCGACCCGGGCCTGCTGGAGCGGGTGCTGGTCAACATCGTGGCGAACGCGCTGCGGCACAGCCCGCCCGGCCGGCCGCCGGCGATCACCGGCAGCGCGCACGCCGGGCAGGTCGAGCTGCGGGTGATCGACACCGGGCCGGGCATCCCGGAGGACCAGTGGGAGCACGTCTTCCTGCCGTTCCAGCGCCTCGGCGACCGGGACAACCAGACCGGGGTGGGCCTGGGACTCGCGCTGTCCCGGGGGCTCGCCGAGGCGATGGGTGGCAGCATCACCCCGGAGACCACGCCCGGTGGCGGTCTCACCATGGTGCTGCGGCTGCCGGCCGCCACCCAGCCGGAGGGGCCGCAGGAATGACCCGGATCCTGGTCGTCGACGACGAGCCGCAGATCCTGCGCGCCCTGCGGATCAACCTGCGGGCCCGGGGCTACGACGTCGAGGTGGCCGGCACCGGCGCCGCCGCGCTCAAGGCCGCCGCCGCGCACCCGCCGGACCTGGTGGTGCTCGACCTCGGCCTGCCCGACCTGGACGGCACCGACGTCATCCGGGGCCTGCGCGGCTGGACCGCCGTGCCGATCATCGTCCTCTCCGGGCGGGCCGGCAGCGAGGACAAGGTGGCCGCGCTCGACGCGGGCGCCGACGACTACGTGACCAAGCCGTTCGGTGTCGACGAACTGCTGGCCCGCATCCGGGCGGTGACCCGGCGGCTCGCCCCGGCCACGCCCTCCGTCCCCGCGCTGCGGATCGGCCGCAACACCGTCGACCTGGCCGACCGGACCGTCACCCGGGACGACGGCGCCGAGGTCAAGCTCACCCCCACCCAGTGGGCCATGCTGGAGAAGCTGCTGCGCAACCCCGGCAAGCTGGTCAGCCAGCGCCAGTTGCTGCACGACGTGTGGGGACCGGAGTACCACCACGAGACCAACTACCTGCGGCAGTACATGGCCCAGCTGCGGCGCAAGCTGGAGGACGACCCGGCCCGTCCCCGCCACCTGATCACCGAGCCGGGCATGGGCTACCGCTACCGCCCCTGACGTTTGCGCGAGCGCCGGCGGGGGACTCGGCGACCCGGCCGAGCAGCGGGGGAGGGGCATGGCGGACAACCGGTCCTCGGAGGGGTTCGGCCGGCGCCTGGACGAGCACGCCATCGACGCCGGCGCGGCCGAGCCGGAGCGACCCGACGGACTGGTCGACAGCGGCGTCTACGTCGGCGGGGTACGCCGGGCGTCCCCGGTCAGCCTCGCCGACACGTTCCGCTGCCTGCAAGAGCTCGACGACGCGATGGCCTGGATCGGGCTGCGCCGGCCGAGCCGCGAGCAGATCGCCTCGCTCGCCGCCGAGTTCCAGCTCCCCGACCTGGCCGTCGAGGACGCGATCAACGCCCATCAGCGCCCCAAGCTGGAACGGTACGGCGACACCCTGTTCGTGGTGCTGCGCGCCGCCCGCTACCTGGACGAGCGGGACGCGGTCGAGTTCGCCGAGCTGCACCTGTTCCTCGGCCCCGGTTTCGTGATCACGGTGCGGCACGGCGGCACACCCGACCTGGCCGGGGTACGGCGGCGGCTGGAGGCCGAACCGGAGGTGCTCGCGCTCGGCCCGGAAGCCGTGCTCTACGCCGTGCTCGACCGGGTGGTGGACGGCTACGCGCCGGTGGTCGCCGGGCTGGAGAACGACATCGACGAGATCGAGACCGAGGTGTTCGGCGGCGACCCGAACGCCAGCCGCCGCATCTACGAGCTGAGCCGCGAGGTGATCCAGTTCCAGCGGGCCGCCCGGCCGCTGCTGAAGGTGGTCGACGCGCTCACCCACGGCTTCGACAGGTACGGCACGGACGAGGAGCTGCGCCGCCGGCTGCGCGACGTGGCCGACCACCTGACCCAGGTGGTGGAGCGGGTGGACGGGTTCCGGCACCTGCTCCAGAACATCCTCACCGTCAACGCCACACTGGTCTCGCAGGCGCAGAACGAGGAGATGCGCAGCCTGACCGCGGCGAGCTTCGAGCAGAACGAGGAGATCAAACGGGTCTCCGCGTGGGCGGCGATCCTGTTCGCGCCCACCCTGATCGGCACCGTCTACGGGATGAACTTCACCCACATGCCGGAGCTGGACTGGCGGTTCGGCTACCTGTTCGCGGTGGCCCTGATGCTGGCCGTCTGCGGCGCGCTCTACCTGCTGTTCAAGCGCCGCGGCTGGCTGTGATCCGGGCCGGGCGCGCCGCGGCCGGAACAGTTCGCCATCGGTGATCCACTAGAGTGTCCGGGTGGCAACCCCCTGTCGTCCGCACGTTGCCCGGATCGCGCGTCGTGGAGGGAAGCGCTGATCGGCGACACGGTTCCGGCACCGCGCGACGGGCACCGGACCGCCACCGGAGAGCGCGGGCTGGCCGGCCACTGTGCCCGGATCGTCGCGTCCCGGCCGTTCGAGGTGGCCATCGTGGTGCTCATCATGGCCAACGGGGTCGTGCTGGGCATCGAGACGTACCCGAACCTCGGCGCCGCCGGGCCGGTGCTGCGGTGGACGGAGTGGATGTTCCGCGCGGTCTTCGTCGTGGAGATCACCATCCGGGTGCTCGCGTACGGCCGCCGCCCGCAGGACTTCTTCCGGCACGGCTGGAACGTCTTCGACCTGCTGGTCACAGCGGCCATCTTCATCCCGGGCCTGCACGGCGACTCCGCGGTGCTGCGATTCATCCGGGTCGCCCGGGTGCTGCGTCTGGTCCGCTTCTCGCCCGGCCTGCGGACCATCGTCGCGGCGCTGTGGCGCAGCCTGCCCGGCGTCGCGGGTTTCCTCGCGCTCGCCGCCGTCACGCTCTACGTGTACGGCATGGCGGGCTGGCTGATCTTCGGCGACCGCTACCCCGAGCAGTACGGCGACATCGGCCGCTCGCTCGTCACGCTGTTCGTGCTGCTGTCCCTGGAGACGCTGCCGGACCTGCTGGAACAGGGTCTGGAGGTGTCGCCGTGGACGCTGCTCTACTACGTCAGCTTCGTGATGATCGCGGTCAACCTCCTGCTGAACATCCTCATCGCCGTCATCGTCAACTCGATGGAGGAGGCGCGCCGGCTGGAGATGACCGAGGGGCTGGCCCCGGACTACGACTCCGACGGCGACGGGATACCGGACGAGGTGGACCGCATCGCGATCAGCCAGCGCCTGGACGACCTCCGCATGGTGATCGCCGAGCTGGAGCGGGAACTGCGCATCGACCGGGAGGAGGCGCCGGGCGCACACCGCCGCCGCCAGCCCTCGGAGCACTGATCAGGGACGGTCATGACAGTTCCGTGACGAAAGCAGCTCCCGGGTTTGGCCGAGTGGTTGATCCGGGCAACCAGCGAGGCGTCAACACATCCGAGGGAAGGGACGCCTCTCGTGGAGATCACCGGCTTCTTCGCCGCGCTCATCATCGGCCTCGTCATCGGTGCGCTCGGGCGCCTGGTGGTGCCGGGCAAGCAGAACATCCCGATCTGGCTGACCCTGCTCATCGGTGTGGTCGCCGCGCTCGTCGGCACCCTGGTGGCCGGCGCGTTCGGCGTCGACGACACCCCCGGCATCGACTGGATCGAGCTGGCGCTCCAGGTCGGCTTCGCCGCCATCGGCGTCGCCGTCTTCGCCGGCTTCTACGGTCGTCGCCGCGTCTGAGATGTAAGGAAGGGGCCCTTCTTAACGCATTCTGCATAGGAAGGGCCCCTTCCTAACGCCTGGCTACTCCCGCCAGCCGGTCAGCTCGACGCCCTTGGCCAGCTCCACCCGGAAGCCCAGGGCGATCTCACCGCTCTCGCCCGGCGCCAGCGTCAGCCGCCAGGTCAGCTCGCCCAGCTCCGTACGCTCGGCCGGCGGCGGCGCCAGCGCGGTCTCGCGTACCACCACCGCCTCGTCCCGGGACACCGGCATCTGGTCCCGCACCTCGACAGTGGCCGGACGCGGAGTGTGGTTCGCGACCGTGATCCGGTACTCCACCTCCCGCCGCCGCGTCGACCCGAGCGTGGCCCTGCTCTCGGTGCGCCGGGTCAGCTTCCGCTCCACCCGCACCCGGTCGTCGATCCCGAGCGCCAGCTCCGTCTCCTCGCCCGGCGCCCACGTCGTCAGCCGCGTCGCCGCCACGAAGTCGGCACCGTGGAAGACCGACGCCGGGCCGGGCAGCAGCGTGTGGTCCGACGTGTTGCGTACCGTGGCCCGCAGGTGCGCCTCGGCGGCGCGCACCGGCACGCTCACGTGATCCAGCCGGGCCGGCAGCTCCAGCACCGCGATGGTGACCCGGTGCGCGCTGCCGTCGGCCGGCACCGCCACCGGCCGGGCGGGCCGGTAGGTCGCCGCCGTCACGCCCTGCTCGACCTCGGCGACGCTCTCCCGCACCGCCGGCGCCGCGGACCGCGCCGCGCGCGCCCGGCCCGCCGGCGCCGCGCCGGGCGCCGGGGGCGGCACCATGCCGGCGAACGACGCGGCCGACACGGCCATCGGCGGCTCCGGCCGGAGCCGGTCGAGATACCAGGGCGACAATTCGGGTACGCCGCTCGCCGCCGCCGGGCGGGCGGTGGAGAGCTGGAGTTCGCACTCCGGCCAGTCCTCCCCGGTGCCCTGGCTGACCAGCCCGAACCAGGTGACGGTCATGGTGTCCTCGACCAGCCGCAGGTCGTAGGAGGGCGTCCAGCGGGCACCGTCCACCAGGTACGTCAGCTCCAGGTCCACCTCGGTGTCGTCGGCGTCCACCGAGACGGACACCTCGGCGGCCAGCCGGTCCGGCTCCCGCTTGCCGCGCGCCGCGTCCAGCTCCCGGTCGGCAGCGGCCAGCTCCTCGGCCAGCTCGGTGCGCCGCCGGGCCAGCCCGCGCCGCCGGGCCCGTGACTCGGCGAGCTGACCGGACACCGAGTCGGTGAAGGCCGCGACGTCAGCCGGGGCCGCGTCGCCGGCGGCCAGCGCCCGGGCGTACGTACCCCCGGCCCGCTCGGCCAGCCGGGTGAGGAACTCGCCGCGCTGTTCCTCGATCGCGTCGGTGTCGCCGGCCTCGGCCAGCTCGTCGGCCAGTTCCCGGCGCCGCCGCTCCAGCTCGACGACCTGGGCGTCGGTGCTGCGGGCCTGCCGCCACGCGGTCACGTCCACCCCGAGCACAGTCACCGCGCCCCGGCCACCCACCCGGATCGAGTCGCGGCGCAGGCCCAGCGGGAGCGGGGCGACGCGTACCCGGTGGTCGCCGGCGGTCAGCCGGACGCGGCCGCGGCGGGTGACCCGGGCGCGGTCCGGGTAGACGGTCACGCCGACGACTGGCGCATCGATCTCCACAGTGTCCACGGCGGCGAGGGTAGTTCAGGCGCGCTCGGCGGGCCGGGCGAGCAGCCACGGGAGGCGATCAGGGCGGATTTCTGGCACGGTGGGTGGAAGTGAGATGTCGTCGGCGGCGCGGTTGAGGGGGAGTGGTGGAGTTCTCGGTGACGACCCGGCAGGGGCGCGTCGGCCCGGTGGTCGAGGTCGCCGGCGATCTGGACATGGCCGGCGCGCCGCAGCTGCGTGACCGGCTGCTCCAGGTGGTGGAGACCGGTGCGCGGACGGTGGTCGTCGACCTGACCCAGGTCGGGTTCGTGGACTCCAGCGGCCTGGGCGCACTCGTTCTCGTCTACAAGAACCTGCGGGAGCGCGACGGCTGGCTCGGTCTGGCCGTCGTCCGCCAGTCGATCCGCAACGTCTTCTCGATCACCTCGGTGGACCGCGTCATCCCGCTCTTCGGCACGGTGCGGGACGCCGAGGACGGCTCACCGGCGGCGGTGCGCTGAGCGCTCCTCGTCCGGACTGACGCGGGCGGTGTCGGCGCCGGCGGTGCTGCGCCGCGGCCCGTGGTCGCCGTACCAGTCGATGACGAGCAGTGTGGCGTCGTCGGTCAGCGCCGGCCCGGCGATCTCCAGCACCGCGTCGGACAGCGCCCGGACCGCCTCTCGGGGGTGCAGGTGGGCGAGGCGGAGCAGGGCGGCGGGCAGGTCGAGGTCGGCGGCGTTGCGTTCGCGCATGCCGTCGGTGACCACCACCAGCCGGTCGCCGGGCAGCAGGGCCAGCTCTCCGCTGCGGTAGCTCTCCTCCGGGAACATGCCGAGCGGGAAGTTGCCCGGCAACTCCACGAGTACGACGCGGCCGTCCCGGACCAGCATCGGTGGTACGTGCCCCGCGTTCACCAGTTCGCAGCGTCCCGTGGTCAGGTCGATGCGGCCCAGTACGGCGGTGACGTACGCGCCGCGCACGTTCGCATGCTCCGCGACGGCCCGGTTGGCCTCCTCGGCCTGGGCGACCAGGCCGGCGCCGCGCCGGCGGGTGTTGCGCAGGCTGCCCACGCCGAGGGTGGCGGTGAGCGCGCTCGCCACGCCGTGGCCCATGGCGTCGGTGACGCTGAGGTGCAGCAGGTCCCGCGCGAGGCTGTAGTCGAAGGTGTCCCCGCCGACGCTGGCGGCGGGTTCCAGCCAGCCGGAGAGGGTGAAGGCGCCGCCCTCGCAGGTGAACGAGGCGGGCAGCAGACGGCGCTGGATCTCGGCGGAGAGGCTGAACGGGGTGGTCCGCTGCCCCCCACTCGAACAGGTCGGTGTGCCTGCGGTTGGCGATGACCACGAACGCCAGCGCGTGCGCGGTGCGGGCGACCCAGTTCACCACGTCGTGGTCCGGCTCGTCGGGCAGGTCGATCTCCAGCAGGCCGATCACCTCTCCGCGGTCGGTGACCGGTGCCAGCACGGTCCACGTGCCGTCGCCGGGGACGACCTCGGGGGCCTGCTGCCGGAGGGCGCGTTCGTAGGGCCCGCCGTCGAAGGGGAGGACCTCGGCGTCCTCCTCGCCGTGGCGCCGGCCGGGACCGCCGCCGGTCGGCTGGTGGGTCAGCCGGACCAGCGCACGGCCGCTGAGGTCGGCGATCAGCAGCGAGACGCCGAGCGCGTTCAGCGCCGCGGCGATGACGCCGGTGACGGCCTCGACCGCCTCCACCGGGGCGGCGTCCTCGGCCGACTGCAACATCCCGGCCAGCACGGCCTGCTCGCTGTCCTCCACGCTCCGAGCATATTCAGCGCGCGGGGGTGCCGCCTCACGAGCGGACGCTCGCGCCCGGAGGGTCGTGAGCGTCCGATGGTTCCCTATTGCATATAGTTGGCAACTGCCGAATAGTGGCAGAAGCGGGCGGGTGCTCGGGCATGCGGTGATCTGATCTTCGCCGGAGCGCCCGCCCGGCCGGAGGACGAGTTCAAGGGGTTGCCGGTGGCGATCAAGCCCAAGCCCGTACGCGTGGCCGCGATGCTCGCCGCCCTGCTCGCCACCGTGGGGTGCTCGTCGCCCACGGCGTCGACCGGCGGCACGGGCAACGCCGGCACGCTGGTGGTCGCCACCGCCGGTGAGCCGGACACGCTCAACCCGGTGCTCAACTACGGTGTCGACGGCGCGTCGCTGATCTTCGACGGGCTGGTCGCCCGGGACGCCCGCAACGAGCTGGCGCCCGCCCTGGCCCGTGAACTGCCCACCGTCTCGGCGGACGGGAAGACGGTCACCGCGAAGCTGCGCGAGGGCGTGCTGTTCCACGACGGCACTCCGCTGACCGCCCAGGACGTGGTGTTCACCTACCAGGCGGTGCTCGATCCGGCCGTCGACTCCACGCTGCGCTCGGACCTGGACATGCTCGCCTCCGTCACCGCACCCGACCCGGCGACAGTCGTGTTCACCCTCAAGTACGCGTACGCGCCGTTCCTGCAACGGCTGGCGCTGGGGATCGTTCCGGCGAAGGCGTTCGCCGGGCAGGACGTCAACAAGGCCGGCTTCAACCGCAAGCCGGTCGGCACCGGCCCGTACCGGGTCACGTCCTGGACCCCGGGCGACCGGCTCGTGCTCGCGGCGAACGAGACGTACTGGGGCGGCAAGCCGGCGAACTCGGGCGTGGTGGTGGCGTTCGTCGCCGACGACAACGTCCGGGCCCAGCGGATGCGGGCCGGCGAGTTCGACGCGGCGGAGCTGGCGCCGAAGCTCGCGTCCGGGTTCGAGGGCCGGAACGGCTACCGGGTGCACAAGGTGCCGACCGCCGACTACCGGGGCGTCATGCTGCCGATGGGCAACCCGGTCACCGCCGACCTCGCGATCCGCAAGGCGCTGAACGTCGCGGTGGACCGGCAGGCCATGGTGACCGGCGTGCTCGGCAGTGCGGGCGAGCCCGCGTTCGGGCCGGTGCCGCCCACGTCGCCGTACGCCGAGCCGTCGATCGCCGGCAGGCCCGCCGCCGACATCGCCGCGGCGACCGCCGCACTCGACGCCGCCGGATGGACGCCCGGCCCGGACGGCATCCGGGTCAAGGACGGGCGGACGGCCGCGTTCGCGCTCATGTACCCGGCCACCGACAGCCTGCGCAAGGAACTGGCCCTGGCCGTCACCGCTGATGCGAAGAAGGTCGGCATCAAGGTCACGCCGGAGGGCCTGACCTGGGACGCGATCACGCCGCGAATGAAGAGCGACGCGCTGATCATGGGCTACGGCACGCCGTACGACCCGGACTTCGTCTCCTACAAGCTGTTCAGCTCGGCCTTCGCCGGGCAGGGCTTCTTCAACCCCGGTTCGTACCGCTCGGCAATCACCGACGCCGCGTTGCGGGACGGGCGGGACAACGCCGACCCGGCCGCCCGCAAGGCCGCGTACGCCACGTTCCAGAAGCAGCTCGCCGCCGACGTGCCGTGGGTGTTCCTCACCTACCTCCAGCACACCTACGTGCTGAAGGACGCCGTGACCGGGGTGACGCCGCGGGTCGAGCCGCACGAGCACGACGTCGCCAACAGCATCTGGTGGAACGTGCACACGTGGACGAAGAAGTCGTGACGGCGCCCGTGACCGGCCGGCGGCGGCCGGCCGGGGCGGGCGCCGTGGTCCGGCGGCGGCTGCTGGTCGCCGTACCGGTGCTGGCCGCGACCAGCATGGGCATGTTCGCGCTCGGCGCCGCCTCCCCGATCGACCCGGCCCAGCAGTACGCGGGCGCGGCGGCGTTCACCACCAGCGAGGAGAACCTCGCGCAGATCCGCGCCAACTGGGGCGTCGACGACCCGCTGCCGGTGCAGTACGCCCGCTGGATCGGCAACCTGCTGCGCGGCGACCTCGGCTGGTCGACGAGCCGGCACGAGCCGGTCACCTCGGTGCTCGCGTCCCGGGCCGGCTGGACGCTGTTGCTCGTCGGCACCGCGCTGGCCCTGGTGCTGGTGGCGAGCGTGCTGCTGGGCACGCTGGCCGCGTACCGGCGTGGTGGCTGGTTCGACCGGGGGCTGCGCGCCGTCGCGTACGCCGTGCAGTCCATGCCGGTGTTCTGGATCGGCCTCGCGGCGATCGCCGTGTTCGCCCTCAGCCTCGGCTGGCTGCCCGCCGGCGGGCTCACCGACATCACCGCCACCGGCACCGACCCGGCCGACGTGGCCCGGCACCTGGTGCTTCCGGTGACCGTGCTGGCGATCTCCCAGGCGCCCTGGTTCGTCCTGTTCGTCCGCGACGCGGTCGCCGAGAGCCTGCGCGACGACCACGTCCTGGCCGCCCGCGCCCGAGGGCTCCCCGGCCGGGTCGTCCTGTTCGGACACGCGTTGCGTACCGCGCTGCTGCCGTTCCTCACCCTGGTCGGCACGCACCTGCCCGAACTCGTCGGCGGCGCGGTCCTGGTGGAGACCGTGTTCTCCCTGCCCGGCCTCGGCGCGGTCACCGTCGAGGCTGCGCTGGGCGCTGACTTCCCGCTGCTCGCGGCCACGACCCTGGCCACCACCGTCGTGGTGCTGACCGCGAACCTGCTCACCGACCTCGCCTACGCCGCCGCCGACCCCCGGGTACGCCTCGATGACTGATCTCGCCCTTCCCGCGCGCGTCCGGCGCCTGCGCCGCCCCGGCAGCGTGGGCACGGCAGTCGCCGTCGTCGTGCTCGCCGGTGTCGTCGCCGCCGCGCTGCTCGCCCCGGTCCTGTGGCCGCTGGACCAGAGCGCCGTCGACCTCTCCCGTACCCGGCTCGCGCCCTCGGCGGACCACCTGGCCGGCACCGACGACCTCGGCCGCGACGTGGCGGTGCGCAGCCTCTACGGCCTGCGCGTCTCGCTGCTCGTCGGCGCGGTCGCCGCGCTCGTCGCGGCGGTCATCGGCGGGCTGGTCGGGGCCGTGGCCGGCAGCGTCGGCGGCTGGGTGGACCGGGCGCTCATGCGCGTCGTGGACACCGTCGCCGCGCTGCCGCACCTGCTGCTGGGCATCTTCATCGTGGCGATGCTGCGCCCCAGCCTGGGCGCGGTGATCGCCTCGATCGCGCTGACGCACTGGCTCTCCACCGCCCGGATCGTGCGGTCCGAACTCCTCAGCCTGCGCAACCGGCCGTTCGTCGACGCCGCGATCTCCGGCGGCGCCGGGCGCGTCCGGGTGCTCACCCGGCACCTGCTGCCGCACGTGCTGCCGCGCCTGGCGCTGGCGACCACGCTCATGGTGCCGCACGCCGTCTGGCACGAGACCGCGCTGTCCTTCCTCGGCCTCGGCCTGCCCCCGCACCTCGCCTCGATCGGCAACATGATCAACGACGGGCAGCGGTCGCTGCTCACCGGCGCCTGGTGGGCCAGCATCGTCCCCGGTCTCCTGCTCGTCGCGGCCACGCTGGCGCTCGCCGTGCTCAGCGGCCGGTGGCGCGACCGCCTCGACCCGCGCGTACGAGCGGAGCTGCACCTGTGACCGCCCCGGCGCTGCTGACCGTCGACGGGCTGACCGTCCGCTTCCGGCTGCGCGACGCCGTCGTGCACGCCGTGACCGACCTGAGCCTCACGCTGCGGCCCGGCGAGCTGCTCGCGGTGGTGGGCGAGTCCGGGTGCGGCAAGTCCGTCCTCGCGCACGCCCTGCTCGGCCTGCTGCCGGGCAACGCCACGGTCACCGGGCGGGCCCGCCTGCACGCGCCGGGACGCCACGAGGCCGACCTGATCGGCGCGGGGGAGCGGCACCTCGCCCGGCACGTACGCGGCCGGGGCGTCGGCCTCATACCGCAGAGCCCCGCCACCGCGCTCACCCCGGTGCGTACCGGGCGGAAGCTGCTGGAGGAGACGCTGCGCGCCCACGGACACACCCGCCGCGACGCACCAGCCGCCGCCGACCGGATCGCCGCCGACGTCGGCCTCGACCCGGCCGACCTGGACCGGTACCCGCACGAGCTGTCCGGCGGCATGGCCCAGCGGCTCGCCACCGCGCTCGCGCTCGCGCCCGACCCGCCGGTGCTGCTCGCCGACGAACCCACCACCGGCCTCGACCGGCCGCTCGTCGACCACACGCTGGACCTGCTGCGCCGCCGCTGCGACACCGGCGCCGCCGTCCTGCTCATCACGCACGACCTGGCCGCCGCGCGCCGTGTCGCGGACACCGTCGCCGTGATGTACGCCAGCCGGATCGTCGAGCACCGCCCCACCGGGGCGCTGTTCGACCGCCCGGCCCACCCGTACACCGCCGGTCTGCTCGACGCCCTGCCCGACCGCGCCTTCGTGCCGGTGCCCGGGCATCCGCCCACGCTCACCGACCTGCCCGGCGGCTGCGCCTTCGCCCCGCGCTGCGCCCGCGCCACCGACACCTGCGGCACCCTGCCCCGCCTCGCCGCCGACGGCTCGGGCCGGGTCGCCTGTCACCACCCGCTGCGCGAGGAGGTACCGGCATGACGATCACGGCTTCGGGCCCCACCGACGCCGCCGCCCCGGGCGACGCGCCGGCCGGCGGGCTCGCCGCGCACCAGGTCTCCGTCGCGTACGGCGGCCAGCGCGTCCTCGACCGGGTCGACCTGCACATCGCCCCCGGTGAGACGGTCGGGCTGCGTGGCCCCTCCGGCAGCGGCAAGTCCACGCTCGCCCGCGTCCTCGCCCTGCTGCACGCCCCGGACAGCGGTCACGTCACGATCGACGGTCAACCGCTCGGCGGCGTCCGCTACCGCCTGCCGGCGGAACTGCGCACCCGCGTCGCGATCCTGTTCCAGAGCCCGCGCGCCGCCACCGACCCGCGGCTCAGCCTCGCCGACATCATCGCCGAGCCGCTGCGCGCCACCGGCACACCGCGCGAGCAGGCCGCCGCCCGTACGGCGGAGCTGGCCGACCTGGCCGGACTCACATCCGACCTGCTCACCCGCCGCCCGCACGCGGTGAGCGACGGGCAACTGCAACGCGCCTGCCTGGCCCGCGCCCTGGTCCACCGGCCGGACTACCTGCTCTGCGACGAGGCCACCGCGATGCTCGACGCCTCCACCCAGGCGCACGTCGCCGCCGTCGTCACCGACTACCAGCGCCGGCACTCCGCCGGGGTCCTGGTCATCACCCACGATCCGGCGCTGATGGACCGCTGGGCCACCCGGGTGGTGGACCTGCCGGCGGTGTGACGTCACGTCACCGGGCGGCCGGGCGGCGTACGGCGCCCAGCGCCCCGGCGGCAGCACGTCGGGGGCCGGGCGGTGGCCCGGCCGCTTCGCCGCGACCGGGCCACCGCCGGCGGGCTCAGCCGCCGAGGCTCGCCGCGGCGGACTGGATCGCCGAGGCGAACGTGCTGACCTGGGTGTAGACGCCGGGGTAGTTGGGGCGGGCGCAGCCGTTGCCCCAGCTCACGATGCCCACCTGGATCCAGGCGTTGGTGGCGTCCCGGCGGAACATCGGGCCACCCGAGTCGCCCTGGCAGGTGTCGACACCGCCGCTGGCGTAACCGGCGCAGATCTCCTCGCTGGGGATGACGTCGCCGCCGTAGTAGCGGTTGCAGGTGGTGTCGTCGACGAACGGCACGGTGGCCTTGAGCAGGTAGCGCTGCTGCGCGCCGCCCTCCCGCGCGGCGCCCCAGCCCGCCACCGTGAAGGTGCCGTTGTCGTACGCCGTGGTAGTGGCGATCTTGAGCGTGGCGAGCGAGGTGACCGGGGTGGCGAGCCGGATCAGCGCCCAGTCGTCGCCGTTGCCGTTGTAGCCGGGGGCCCGGTAGACGTAGTTGGAGCGGACCTGGATCCGGCTGGAGGACTGGAGGTCCACCACGCCCAGGGTGGCGGTGATGCTGGTGTTGGCGCCGGTGCGGCCGACGCAGTGCGCGGCGGTGAGGACCAGTCGCGGGCTGTAGAGCGCTCCGCCGCAGCCCATCGAGAGCCGGACCATGAACGGGAACTCGCCCTGCGCGGCCCGGGTGCCGCCGACGACGTACGGCGTCATGTCCCCGGCGGGCGCCGCTCCGGCCGGTGCCACCACGGTGACCGCTCCGGCCGTGACCACTGCCAAGACGGCCGCCATCCGGCCGAGGAATCTACGCCAACGGACCATGGTCCCTCCAGACATCGACTGTGTGCCGCCCGGCCAGGCCGCACTCGAGGTGGCAGGAGCCTATGGGTACGTATCGATGATCGGCAATGGATGCGGGCATCCCGTCTGTGTCATACGTCGCCCGCGACGATGCGGCCGAGTGGGATTTTGCACTCCCAGTGCACTTGTCTCCGGTTTCGCGGCTGCCTAGCGTCAGGCCATGGCTGACTCGTGGACGTTCGCTGTGGCCCGTGACGACCTCGCTCGCACCACACTCCGCGACGGCGCCGTGCCCGGCCTCGCCGACGGAGAGGCGCTGCTGCGCGTGGACCGCGTCGGCCTGACCGCCAACAACGTCACCTATGCGGTGCTCGGCGAGGCGATGCGCTACTGGGAGTTCTTCCCGCCGCAGCCCCGTGGGCTCGACGGTGGGTGGGGACTCCCGCCACTGTGGGGCTTCGCCGAGGTGGTCGCGTCCACAGTGGGCGGCGTCGAGCCCGGGCACCGGGTCTACGGCTACCTGCCGCCCGCCGGCCACCTGGTGGTACGCCCGGACCGGGTGGACGCGTCCGGGTTCCGCGACGCGAGCGCGCACCGGGCCGCCCTGCCCTCGCCGTACAACTCCTACCGGTCGACCGGCGGCGACCCCGCCTACCGGGCGGAGCAGGAAGACCTGCTGATCCTGTTCCGGCCGCTGTTCTTCACCTCGTTCATGCTCGCCGACCAGGTCGTCGACGAGGACGGCTACGGGGCGCGGGCGCTGGTGCTGTCGTCCGCGTCGAGCAAGACGGCGTACGCCACCGCGTTCGAGCTGCACGGCCGCGGCCCGCGCCTGATCGGGCTCACCTCACCCGGCAATCTCGCCTTCACCCGGTCGCTGGGCTGCTACGACGAGGTCATCTCCTACGACGACATCGGCGCGCTCGACGCCGTTCCGACCGTCTACCTCGACCTGTCCGGCTCACCCGCGACCCGCGCCGCCCTGCGTGCGCAGCTCGGTGACCTGCTCGTCCGGGACATCGCCGTCGGTCTGACCCAGCAGACGCCCAACGCCGGCGCCGCCGGGGAGGTCTTCTTCGCGCCGGTGCGTATCCGCAAGCGGAGCCAGGACTGGGGCCGGGCCGGTCTCGACGAACGGTTCGCCGACGCCTGGCAGCGGTTCTCCCAGGTGGTGAGCGGCTGGCTCGACGTCCGGGCCGGCACCGGCCCGGAGGCGCTGCGGGACGCGTGGCTCGACGTCCTCGCGGGCCGTACGCCGCCCCGGGTGGGCCACGTCGTGCAGCTCTGAGACGTCGCCGATTTCGGCCGCGACGCGCCCGCTCGGCCGATGCGCGCTAGGCTGTCCACGCGGGGTACCGATGACTGATCGCCACCCCCTGCTTCTCCCACGGTTTCCCAGCCGCGATGACTGAGTCGAGCGCTGCCGTGCAGATTTCCTTGGAGCACCACGTGCCCGACAACACGTTCACCCTGAACCCCTTCCGTGTGGAAGGCCTCGGGGCCACCGACGACGAGCGCAGTCCGATCGCGGACATCAGCGCCGAGTCCATGACCCGCCTGCGGAGCCCGTTCACCGCGGCGCGCCCCGCTCGCGAGTCGGCCGGCGCGCCGGCCCGGCGCTAGGCCGGTAACCGGGCGTGACGGCCCCGGCCGCGCGCACCGGTCCGTGACGCCACCGCCGGGCGTGATCGGCCAGTGGTCAGCGGTTGAGGTAGGCGGCCAGGCCGCCGAGTTCCTCGTTGGCGATGAAGACCGAACGGACGTTGATGAACGCCGGGTTCGCCGCCTCCACCACGTGCGTCGGTCCGGCAAGCGCCGCGAAGACGGCGATGGACTGCCCGAACAGCGTCCGTAGATCCTCGTCGGCGGGCCGCCCGGCGACCGGCGAACTCACCGCGGTCGGACGCCGGCCCGGTAGCGCCGTCATGCCTGGTCTTCCTCCCACGCCGGCTCGTCGGTCGGCTGGCGGGCCTTCGTCCGATGATCGCCCCAGATTACGGGGCAGTGTCCGGCGTTCACATCTTGGCATCGACGCCTGCCTCCGTTACCGTCGTGGGAACGCTCCCATGAACTTAGATACGTCTATGTGATCAGGAGGAAACACGACGTGGCTATCCTCTCGTCCCGCCGCAGATCAGCGGCCATCAGTGTGGCCGCGGTCGCGGGGCTCGCCGCGGCCGGCGTCGGTCTCGCCGTCGGCGGCGCGTCCGCCGGCACAGTGTCCGGATCGCTCTACCGCGACCCGTCCTCGGCGGTCGTCCGCTGGGTCGCCGCCAACCCCGGCGACTCGCGTGCCGCCGTCATCCGCGACAAGATCGCGAGCCAGCCGCAGGCCCGCTGGTTCGCCAACTTCAACCCGTCGACCGTTCAGTCCGAGGTCTCCGGGTTCGTCGGCGCCGCCAACGCGGCACAACAGATCCCGGTGCTGTCGGTGTACGAGATCACCAACCGGGACTGCGGCGGTGCCAGCGCCGGTGGGGCGCCGGACCTCAACCAGTACCAGACCTGGGTGTCCAACTTCGCCCGCGGACTCGGCAACCAGACCGTCCTGATCATCCTGGAGACCGACTCGCTCGCGCTCCAGACCTGCCTGAGCACCGGTGAGCTGAACGCCCGCAACCAGGCGCTCACGACGGCGACCCAGACCATCAAGTCGGCGAACCCCAACGCCAAGGTGTACCTCGACGGCGGCCACTCGACCTGGAACAGCGCCAACGACACGGCCAACCGGCTCCGGGCGGCCGGCGTGCAGTACGCCGACGGCTTCTTCACCAACGTGTCGAACTTCAACCCCACCTCCAGCGAGGCGAACTTCGGCCGGGCGGTCATCTCCGCGCTCAACGGCATGGGCATCTCCGGCAAGCGTCAGGTCATCGACACCAGCCGCAACGGGGGAGCCGCCGGGGACTGGTGCGCCGACGACAACACCGACCGGCGCATCGGGCAGTACCCGACGACGAACACCGGCGACGCCAACATCGACGCGTACCTCTGGGTGAAGCCGCCGGGTGAGGCGGACGGCTGCCGCTACACGGCCGGTTCGTTCCAGCCGGACCTGGCCTTCAGCCTGGCGAACGGCGCGCCCAACCCGCCCACCACCGCGCCGCCGACGACCAACCCGCCGACCACCGCCCCGCCGACGACCGCGCCGCCCACCACGGCGCCGCCGACCACGGCGCCGCCGAACGGTAACGGCTGCTCCGCGTCGGTCGCGATCAACCAGTGGAACGGCGGCTTCACCGCGAGCGTGAACGTCACCGCCGGCTCCGTGGCCATCAACGGCTGGACCGTGACCGTCGCGCTGCCCGGCGGCGCCGCGATCACCGGCACCTGGAACGCCCAGGCCAGTGGCACCAGCGGCACCGTCCGGTTCACGAACGTGAGCTACAACGGACAGGTCGGCGCCGGGCAGACGACCAACTTCGGCTTCCAGGGCACCGGCACCGGCCAGGGCGCGACCGCCACCTGCGCGGCCTGACCGGACCCGATGCCAGGGCCCGGCGCGGAGGATCGCTCTCCGCGCCGGGCCCTCGTCGTCGGCCCTGGTCCTCCCCGTCGACGTCGATACGCTCCTGTCCAATCCGAGCACCCGTCCGGGGCTGATGCTGGGCGGGCAGGTGAACCTGACCGGCGGCAGCCATGACGTGGAGATCGACCACATCGCCGTCGGGCTGGTCACCCGCGTGGAGATCGACGGCGCGGAGGAGGAGTACGACGCCCTCGTCGAGTTCCACCGCCTACAGGTCGCGGGTGGTCTGCACCTGCACCAGGGCCGGCAGTTGTCGCTGCCGTTCCAGGTGGCGATGCCGTGGGAGACCCCGGTGACCGACCTGTACGGGCAGCACCTGCACGGCATGACGATGGGCCTGCGCACCGAGGTGACGATCCGCGGCGCGATCGACAAGGGCGACCTGGACCCGGTGTCCGTGCACCCGCCGCCGGCCCGGGTACGGCGGTCTTCATCGCCCGGTAGGTGGCATCGGCGTCGGGTCGTTGTCGCCATGGCTCGCGCCTGCTTGCTCGGCGGACCCGTCATCCTGAGGACCGTCGGCCAGGAAATCTAGGTTGGAACGGCTAGACATCTTCTGCGGTGTGGCATACTCTTCTTCGAGTCGAGAGGAAAGATCCGTCAAGACGCAGACGGGCTGTCCGGCCGTGAGGACACGACGGGCGGCTAGGAGAGGAACATGCTTCACCGTTCCTCCCGAGAGGCAGTAAGAGCACGTCAGTTCCGGCGTGACACACGCCGGGGTGCAGGTGGGGCCGAGGTTCTTTCAGGGCTCCAGCTGATGTTCGCCGCACGTGTCGGGGCTGTGAAGTCGCGTGGGCTCCGGCGCCGGCGGACCGTACGACAGCAAGGGAAGAAGTAGCAGAGGAAAGGGAGGGCCGTACACCGTTGGATCGCCCGCCGTCGGCCGTCATGTCAGGCCGGGCGGACACCGCAGTTTCCATCGAACGAGAGGTGGTCTCCGGTCACGCATATGCGATCCTCGCACCCGAAGCCGTCGATGACGGCTGGTGCGGATACGACAAGCCGACGTTCCGGTCGGTAGATGGTGTTCTGACCCGTAACCCTGGGCCCCGGCGCTTGTGCGCCGGGGCCCTCGACGTGGAGGTGACATGGGGCAAAACCCCGAAGACATGTTCGGCGATGAGAACTACCCGGCCTACACCATCGGGCAGGCCGCGGAGATGCTCGGCACCACTCAGGACTTCCTGCGCCGCCTGGACGAGGCGAAATTGATCAACCCGCACCGCTCCAGCGGCGGGCACCGCCGCTACTCCCGCTACCAGCTGCGCCTGGCCGCCCGGGCCCGCGAAATGGTCGACGACGGCACCGCCCTGGAGGCTGCCTGCCGGATCATCATTCTGGAGGACCAACTCGAGGAAGCCCTCCGGCAGAACGAGAAGCAGTAGCGGGGCCGCGGCGACAGGACTGACCGGCCCCACCGTCGTGCGAGGTCGTCGGCGGGCGATGAGCCGGCCGGCCGGCCAGGCGAACGTCCGGGTTCCCGCCTCGGTCCGGGCAGCCCCGCTCGTCGCACCTCTTCACATCCCGGCCGGCGACCGGGATGCTGTGCGTGACCGGCGGTCCGAGGCGTCGCCGGCCTACGCCGGCCGGCGTAGGCCGGGCGCGGCGGATCGGCGGCGTGTAGCGTCCGATCATGGGCAGCGGCGGAACGGACGACGTGGGTGCCGGGCGGAGCACCGCTCGCGGCGCCGGCGACGTGGCGTTGTTGTCGGAAGAGATCACCGCTGCGCGGGTTACGGCGCTGCGTCACGCGGTCGCCGCGGCAGCCCGTTCGGCGGGTCTGGTCGGCCCCGGGCTGGAGGACTTCGTATTGGCGGTGCACGAGTTGGTCACCAACGTGGTGCGCCATGGCGGGGGCAGCGGCGAGGTGCGTCTGTGGCAGCACCACGACCTGCTGACCTGCCAGGTCAGCGACAACGGACCCGGGCTGGGTGGGATGGCCGTCGCCCGGCCGTCGCCCGGGGAGGTCGGCCACCGGGGACTGTGGCTGGCACAGCAGCTCACCGAAGGACTGATGATCGACAACTCCGGACAGGGAACGACCGCCTCGGTGACAGCGCAGCTACGCCCTCGATCCACCGTGTACGAGGAAGGGTGACAGTGGCCACGGAGCAGACCTGGCACTGGCATGTCGACGTCGGTGCTGATCGTCGTGTCCTGGCGCTGTCCGGCGAGATCGACATGTCGGGCGTCGATCGGCTCGATGACCTGCTGCACGAGACCATCGCCCAGGCCGGGACGGTGGAGATCGACCTGGCGGGGTTGACCTTCATCGACTCGACCGTACTCAGCATCCTGGTCGGAGCGCACCACCACGCGGCCGACCGGGGAGTGGATCTCACCCTGCTCAACGCCACTGGGCAGGTCCGCCGGATCCTCGACATGACCGGCATCATGCAGCTGTTTGGCCGGGGGGCAGATCCGCCACCCACCGCGGTCTGAGTGCGCAAGGCGGGGAATCTCGTCGCGGCGGGCGGCGGAACAGCCGTTGCGACGCTGGGACTGCGGGGCGGTCAGGCCCCGCCTGCCGTGGGCTCACGGAAGCGGACCATGAGTACGGTGGCGTCGTCCTGCAGCCGGTCATCCTGGTAGGCGAGGATCGCGTGAACGAGGCGCCGCGCGGTCTCTGGTAGCGGCAGCCCGTCGGCCAGTGCCCGGACGGTGAAGTCGACCAGCCGTTCGGTGCCGAACCGTTCCCCGTCGGCCGAGCGGGCCTCGATGATGCCGTCGGTGTAGAAGAGAACGTCGTCGCCGGGTTCGAGGGCTTCCTCGACCACCACCGGAGGACGCCGGTCGCCCAGGGCCACCGGCAGGGCGGTGGGCGTGGGCAGGACGGTGGCGACCCTGCCGCGGCGGAGCACCAGCCCGCTCGGGTGCCCGGCGGAGATGACCCGCAGCCGGCCGGTGCGCTGGTCGAGTTCGGCCAGCACCCCGGTGATCAGCCCGCGCCGGTCGTGGTGACGCACCGCGGTGTCGATGTGATGGTAGGTCTCGACCAGGTCGAACCCGCCCCGACGGGCATTTCGGTAGGCGGCCAGGGCCAGGCTGGCGAGCATCACGGCGCGCATCCCGCCACCGGAGCCGTGCCCGACGGCGTCGAACAGGGCGAGGTGGGCGATGTCGCCGTTGACCGCATAGTCGAAGGCGTCGCCACCCACGTCGTAGCAGGGCTCCAGGATCCCACTGATGATCATGCTGCCGGTGGAGAAGGTAAGCGGCGGAAGTTGGGCGCGCAGCATCTCGGCGGGCAGGCGCATCGGCTCGCGGCGGCGGACCCGCTCGATCGTGTCGCTGTGGTGCGATCGCGTGATCACCAGCTCGGCGAGCAGAGAGGCCACCGCCTCGAACGCGGCCACCTCGGAGTCAGGCACGGCAGCCGGGGCGACCACCTCCGCGACGCCCACGCGCTCCAGACCATTGAGCAGCGGCAACCACAACCGCGCACCGTCGTCCACCGGGCCGCCGAACGGGCGCAGCATGCTGAACGCCCGGCCGGCCATGGTTCCCTCGATGGCCAGCGAGACCCGACGCGGTGCGTCCGGACCGGGCAGCGCGAGCAGCTGACGCTGCTCGTGGTCGACCACATAGAGGATCATGTCGTCGGCGCCGAGCTGCCGGGCGGCCCGCCGTGCCATCCCCGGCAGGTCCTCAGGCCGGGCGTGGTGCGACTGCCACAGCAGACCTCGCAGTGCGTCCCGCTCGCTCATACCCACCGACCTTCGCCCCCGCCCACGCGGGGCTGCCCGAGCGGTCAGAGTACGCGGGCGCTCCACCCATCACGCGCTGGTGCGCCACGGTCTTGTTCGTCGGGGTCGGTGCCGGTTGCGGCCAGATCCACTCACCGCCATCGGATCGACGGATGGTGTGCTACGGTAGCCGAGTTGCAGTTTTGATTTCCGTAGACGTTTTCCGGCGCCTGATGGGGCATCTGAAACCCATCCAGGCGCTTTTCGTTTTTCGTGTCGTTTCGACGCGGGTGATCAACGCGGCGGCGTAAGGGTCCGCACAGTGCGGTCTCTAACAGCCTGCGAAGGAGCAGACATGACTACAGGTACCGTGAAGTGGTTCAACGCCGACAAGGGCTTCGGCTTCATCAGCCCGGACGGCGGCGGCGCCGACGTCTTCGCCCACTTCTCCGCGATCTCGGCGAGCGGCTTCCGCAGCCTCGACGAGAACCAGAAGGTGGAGTTCGACATCACCCAGGGCCAGAAGGGCCCGCAGGCGGAGAACATCCGCCCGCTCTGATCCACATTCTCTGAACGGCGGCCCGACTGGTTCAGCGGGCCGCCGTTCGGCGTTTCATGCGCTAACCACGCCATCGCGAAAGTCATGGCCGACGACGTGGAGGCCCTCGTCGACAACCTGGTGAAGCAGCGGGCCGAGCCGGCCTGACCGCCTACCCGCAGCGAGGGGCGGCGGCCAGGGCCGGGCGTCAGAGTGCGGCGCGGATCGCCTCGGCGAGCGTTGTGGGGGTGCGGCCGAGCAGGCCGGCCAGGTCGTCGCCGACCTCCAGCTCGCCCTGGGCGAGGCCCCGGTCGCCGTCGGCGAGCACTGCCGCGTACCCCTCGGGCAGGCCGGCCGCGACCAGCAGTTCGGTGTACTTGTCCACGGGCAGGTCGAGGTAGGAGATCGTGCGACCGGTCTGCCGGGAGATCTCGGCGGCCAGTTCGGTCAGCGTGAAGGGCACACCGCCCAGCTCGTACACCTTTCCGGCCTGGCCCGCTGCGGTGAGCACCGTGGCGGCGGCCTCGGCGTAGTCCGCGCGGGTGGCGGCGCTCACCCGCCCGTCACCCGCCGCGCCCGCCACCCCGTGCTGGAGGTACGTGGGAAGCTGGCCCGTGTAGTTCTCCAGGTACCAGCTGTTGCGCAGGAACACGTGCGGCAGGCCGGAGTCGCGGATCAGCTGCTCGGTCGCCTTGTGCTCGGCGGCGAGCACGAGGCTGGAGGTGTCGGCGTGCGCGATGCTGGTGTAGGCGACCAGCCCGATCCCGGCCTCCTTGGCGGCGGTGACCACGTTGCCGTGCTGCACGATCCGCTTGCCGACCTCGCTGCCGGAGACGAACATCAGCTTCTCGGCGCCCGCGAAGGCCGCCTGGAGCGACGCGGGGTCGTCGTAGTCGGCCCGCTGGGTGACCACTCCCAGCGCGGCGAGGCCGGCGAGCCGGTCGACGTTCCGGCCGAGCGCCACGATCTGGTCGGCGGGTACGCCCCGGTCGAGCAGCGCTTCGACGATCAGGTGACCGAGGGGACCGGTGGCGCCGGTGACGACGATGGACATGAGCACTCCTGTTGGTTGCGTATCAACTGTCTTCCCACGCCAACGGGAACAACGTCTCATTACTTCCTGTTGGAGAGTGGGCACCTTCGAGTTCGGTACGCACTGAAAGAGAGTGACAACATGCAGGCCGACCCGTTCAACCGGAACTGCGGCAGCCGGAAGGTCCTCGACCGGATCGGTGACCGCTGGAGCGTGCTGGTCGTGCTCACCCTCGCCGCCGGCGACAAGCGCTACGGCGAGCTGGCCGAGCGGATCGACGGGATCAGCCAGAAGATGCTCACCCAGACCCTGCGCGGCCTGGAGCGGGACGGCATCGTCACTCGCACCGTGCACGCGAGTGTGCCGCCCCGGGTGGACTACGCGCTCACCGACCTCGGCCGCAGCCTGCTGGAGCTGATCGCCGCACTGGAGGCGTGGGCGACCACCCACCTCGTCGAGGTCGAGGCCGCCCGCGCCCGCTACGACGCCCGCAGCTAGGTGTACTGCCGTGTCTCGTGGATCTTGGACGAGATCGCGTAGCCGGATCTTCGCCGTGACGGCCCGGGCAAACCGGTGCCAACGGGGGTCATCCCGGCCGACCGCCGGTCGCAAACAGGGGTTCGTGTGCTCGGCGTGTGGTCGTGGGCTGGGCGAACAGGGGTCCGGGGAAGTGGGTGAACGCCTGCCACTCCCTGCCACCCCAGGTGAACCCCCAGGTCGCTGGACTGTGTCCGCGCGCCCTCGTAGCTCAGGGGATAGAGCATCGGTTTCCTAACCCGACGCTCCGCCGGTGTCCGCAGGCCGATGACCTGCGGCCTTCCTATCGTCCCCGTTGTGTGCCGGTCGCTTCGCGGGCTCGCTGCGATCGCTTGCCGAAGATCATCTGGAGCGTTGTGGGCCCTGTGGGTGCCGGCTTGACGTAGCCGCGAGTCGGGGCCGAGTCATCGTTCCTCGTCGTCGAGCAGTTCGCGGCGCCACTCCGCGAACCGGCTTCGGAGATCGTCCAGCGCTGGGCCGGTGACGCCGTACTGGGCGAAGTCGTCGGGATCGAGCTGGGCGGCTTGTCCGAGGGCCTCGGCGAAGATGCGCGGGTCGAAGCCACGGTCGGCGCGCTGCGCGAGAGCGAGGAGGGTGTCGGGGGTGTAGCGGCCGGATCGGAGGGTGGCGTCGATGTCGATGAAGTCGCGGGCGAACGCTCGCCCGTAGAGGGCGCTCATCTTGTTCGCGACCGCGTCGTCGGGGTGTAGTACGGGTCCGATCGCCATGAGGATCGGTTCGTTGGCACGCCAGTCCACGCCGAGTTCGACCTTGGAAACCCGGGTGCCGTCGGTGACGGCCAGCCGGGCGAACGTGTCGTACTGCCGCTCAATCTCGACGGCGAGGCCGTCGTCTCGGTAGGCGTGCACGACGGCGGCGACCGCGACGGTGAACTCGTCGTGGCGGTCCCAGGCGGTGAATAGGTCGACGTCCTCGCTGGGCCGTTCCAGAAGCCCGGCGGCCTGGACCGCGTAACCGCCGGCGAGGGCGAAGCCGTATCGATCGGCCGAGCCGAGCCCGGTACGGGCGAGGAGTTCGTGGAACGATCCACCGCTACGCCGCGTTGCTGCGGGTCGCGGCGAGTTCGGGGAAGGCGTCCTCCCAGCGCTGGCGAAGCTGGGGCGGCAGCCAGAGAGTGGGCCAGAGCCGCCGGAGAAGGTCGGCGTCGAGCCACGTGTTCAGGTCCTCGACGGTACTGGCTTCGGTGAGGACGACCTTGTACATGCTGGCCAGGCGCGCATTCCGGTTCAGGTCGTACTCGGCGTGCCCGGACCAGTCGAGATGGCGCGGAAGCGTCACCATGCCCTCGGTGGGGCCGTGCAGCGCGGCGAGAGTTTCGGCCACGACGTAGGGCTTGCGGTCGCCGTAGGGCCGGTAGTCCGCTGGCGGCCGGGGTGCCGTCCTGCGCCGGCTGAGATTGGTTGCCCGCCGGACCTCCGGTCGGAGCGCCTGCCGGATCGTCTCCCGGCTGTACCCGGTGACCCGCTGCAGATCCACCGGCCGCCACCCGGCCGCATGAAACGCCCGCAGCTGCTCGTCCCGCTCGGTCAAGGCAGCCGCCCGCGTCGCCTCGTACCGGGCGACAACCGCATGCAGTTCGTCTTCGGAGAACCGGCTCATTCCCGTCAGCCTACCACGCTAGGCCAAGCACGCTTGGCTTCGCTGTCATTCGGATTCGGGTCCTCACCGACGGCTGCCTTGATGGCCGGCAGTTCCGGGGCGAGTCGTACCTCGTCGATGACCGGTCAACTCAACCAGCGCACGTTCGATCTGCGAGGAGGCGCACTTTCGATCTGCGGCGACACCCGTGTTCGATACGCGGGCCTGCGGCGTTCGACCTACGGCATCCAGCAGGTTGGTCAACTCCTGCCAGCCGTTACCCGGCTCCGGTCACGCGCAGGTCGGCGATCAGCAGGTCGAGCAGCCGCTCCTCCATCACCGCGCGGCCGGTCCGCCGCATCGACTCGCCCAGCGACTCGTCCCACGGCGTCCGGGTGGGCGTACCGATCAGTGCCGTGCCGGTGCCCGCCCCCGGCAGGTAGTCAGCCGCGGTCATCCGCCACGGAACCGCGCCCGGATACCGCTGGAGAGCCGCCGCCGTCAGTCGTACGCCGGTCCAGTCGAAGTCGTTGCGCCACCGGATCGCCGCCCCGGGAGCGGCGCCGAGCAGTGTGTGGACGGCGACCGACGGCACTCCTTCGGTGCAGATCAGCGGTGGGGCCTGGGCACCGAGCGTGGTGGTGGCGGCGCGCAGCACGGCGGGGTTTTCGCAGACGTATACCTCGTCGCAGTTCAGGGTGAGCGGTGCCAGGCGCAGTTGGTGCAGGGTGACCCGCATCGGAACACCTGCCCGCGCGGCTTCCGTCAGCCACCTTCCGACCAGCCCGCCGGTGGCCGGTGCGTTGAGCACCAGCACCTGGCTGGCGAGGTCGTCCGGGACCAGACCAACCGATTCCCACAACGCCCGTTCCCGCTCGCCGTCGACCGGGAGCGCCGTCTGCTGCCAGATGGCGACGGCCCGGAGGACGAGCCCGCGCAGCGGCCCGTCGGTGAGGGCCTTCGTGTCGTCCAGCACCCGGTCGGCGAAGACCGGAATTGGTTCGTCGGCCGCGGGCAGCGCATCCAGGACGCGGACCACGTCCTCGAACGGCAGTCCGGTGCGGACGATGCGGGTCAGGGTGCCGTCGCGGCGCAGGCCGTCGAGCCATCCGGTATACCAGGCGGTGCCGGCGTGCCGGCCATCGAGGGCCAGGGAGAGGACGGCGTCGCGGGCCACTGCCTCGCGTGTCCGGTCGGACGGTCGGTTGCGCAGCGGGGCCATCGTGGTGAGCACCTCGACCAGGCCGACTCCGTGCGCGCCGCGCAGGTGCTCGTCCACCTCACCGAGTCGGATGCTGAGGCGGGCCGCTGCGGCCGAGCGGTGGGTGCCGGTGATGCCGATGATCACGAGACGTTCGTCGTCGGTGGGGGCGGAGAGCGTCACGGTGGTGTCGAGCCGGCCACCGCTGCGTTCCAGGCTGCGCCGGGCGGCCGCCAGCAATCTCCGCCAGCCGGGCTGCTCGACGAGATCCGCCGGACCGCCCGGCCGATCCCGCCCGGTCGGCATGAGCGACGGATGTGCAGCGGACCGCTCCGACGGCTGTTCGCCGCGCCCGTCTGTCATTCGCCTGTGAGGTCGAGCAGGACACCGGTCCGGTCGGTTCCGGCTTGATTACCGGGGGCGCGGCGGGTCTCCGGGGAGCCGAGCGCACGGGCCAGGGTTCCGTCGAAGTCGGCGATGTTGGTCGAGCCGTCCCAGACCAGCAGCACAGTGGACACGGCGTGTTCCACGGCGGAGTGCGACAGGTCGTAGTGGGCGGCGCCGCTGACCGCCGGGTGGGTGGCCCAGAGGTCGTAGCCCGTCATGAACAGGTCCAGGTCGAACTGTTTCGCCAGCGCCATCAGCTCACCCCGGCCGGTGTCGTCCACGCCGGCGAACGCCTCGTCGAGGCCGAGCAGCCGGGGTGCGTCGGGTCGGGCCGAGCCGAACAGCGCATTCGCGGCGGCGAACAGCGGCAGGTGCAGGGAGACCGACTGTTCGCCGCCGGAGAGCTGGCTGTGTCGGGCCCGGGTCAGCGCCTCCGTGCCGCCGCCGGGGCGGTGGAGGGTGAACGCGAACGTCCGCCACTGCCGGTAGTCGAGGACGTCGCCGAGCAGTTCCCGGTAGGGCCGTTCGGGCGCGGCGGCCCGCGCCGTCTTGATCCGGGCGGCGAAGTGCCGGCGCATGGTGGTGAGCTGGGCCGGCCCGAGCCGGGCCGGGTCGCGTTCGAGGAGCTTGCAGACGTCGCGTTGCTCGGCGTCGAGGTCGTCGGCGAGCCGCCAGCCGACGCCGACGGTGAGCCCGGAGGACATCCGCCGGGCGCGCATCTGGCTGTCCATCGCCGCCACCAGGTCGCGGGCCTCAATGGTCCGGTGGTGGATCTGTCGGGCGAGTTGCCCGAGCAGGGCGTCCTCCAGCACCCGCTGCTCGGAGTCGGTCAGCAGTTGCTCCTGGTCACGACGTTCACGGGCGATCCGGTCGGCGAAGTGGGCGACGGGGGTGAGGCCCTGCTCGTCGGCGACCCGGACCACGATCACCCCGTCGTCGGTGTCCCACTCGGGCCGGTGGTCGAGGCCGGCGGCGGGAAGTTGCGCCTGCAGCTCGGTCAGCGCGGTGGTGAGCCGGGTGGCGCTTTGCTTCAGCGACGTCTCGGTGGGGCTCAGCTCCCGGGTCGCGGTGAGGATCGCCTCGTGCAGGGCCGCCACCTGCGGATGCAGTTCGTCGTCCGGGGTCAGCGCCGGCCAGCGCAGGTCGGCGGGGCAGCGCAACAAACCCAGCAGGTCCGGCTGGGCGTACGGGCGCAGCCGCTGGGCGTCGTGCTGCGCCTCGGCGACGGCGGCGACCAGGGCCTGCTCGCCCAGCTCCACCCGGGTTAGCGCGGCGACCCGCCGTTCCCGGGCGGCGCCGAGTTGGTTGCGGGCCTGCTCGACGGCCTGCTCCGCCTCGATGATCGCGTCGGCCGTCCGGGCCACGTCGGCCAGCACCCGTTCCGCGTCGGCGCCCACGCTGTCGCGCAACGTCCGGTACGCCTCCGCCTTCTCCTGGTGCCGCCCGCGGGCGGTGCGTGCGGTCTCCGCCGCGGCGGTGAACCGGTCGACTGCCTCGTCGTGGCGCTGCCGGGCCTGGTCCTCCTGCTCGGCGGCACGTACGGCGGCGGTCCGCGCGCCCTCCAGGCGTACCCCTCGTTTCTCGAAGCGGCTCACCGCTTCGGCGGTGTCGTCGAGCCGGTCGACCGGCAGCGACCGCTCGGCCACGCTGCGGCGCAGCGCGGCCGCGGCGGCGGCCCGTTCGGCCAGGGACTGGTCGAGGCGGGCGGCCGCGGCCGCGCTGGCCTCCAGCCGGGCGCGCAGCGTCGCGGCGGCCCGGTCCAGTTCGCGCAGCGCGGTGTGGACCGGCGCGGGTGCCGGCAGGTGCGCGGCGGCCGCGTCCACCGCCGCCAGCAGCGCCTCGACGGACGCGCGGTCGCGGTCCACCGCGTCGAGGTCGGCGCCGATGACGGTCAGCAGCCGGTCGCACTCGGTGACCCGGGCGGCGCGGCGGGTGGCCCGGGCGGTCGCGCCGATGTACTCGCAGGAGGTCTTGGCGAAGCGGCCGGCGGCGATGCCCTGGACGTACCGGCCGTCGACGCCGATGGTGACCGGCGAGGTGTCGGGCGTGGTCACGTCGGCCAGGGCCACCGAGGTGAGCACCTCGATGATCCGCGCGGCGGACACGTCGTCCTGTTCTTCGGGGGCCAGCACGTCGGCGAGGGTGGCCCCGGCGGGCCGCCGGTGCGGCGGCAGCGGCAGCAGGTAGCCGTCGAGGTCGTCGCCGGCCAGCGCGCTCGCCGTCGTCCCGGGGTCGGGGTGCAGCCAGGCGTCCAGCAGCCCGGCCGCGTGCAGCGCCGCCTCGACGGCCGCCGCGTCCGCGCCGCTCACCCCGTCGGCGAAACGGACCAGTCGCCACAGCGGCGCGCCGGGCCGGCCGGCGCGCGTCGCCGGCCGGGTCACCGGAGCGGGTGGGGCGTCGTCGTGCTCGGCGGCGATCCGGTCCCGCTCGGCGGCCACCTCGGCCCGGCGGTCGGCCAGCGCCGCCCGCTGCGCCGCCAACGCCGCGAGTCGATCCCGCCGGTGGGTCACCGCGATGGCGGTGGCGTCGGCGTACACCTCGCGCAGGATCCGCGCGCCCGGCTCGCCGATGGTGTCCACGGCGGCGCTCAGCCCGGCGGCCAGGTCCGGGCCCGCGATGTCAGCCAGCAGCCCGGCATTGCCCTGCGCCCACTGCTCGAGCTGGGCGCGCAGCCGGGCGCGGGCCTGCGTGACGGCGTCCTCGGCGCGCCGCTCGGCCTGCTCGCCGTCGGCGACGGCGGCGGTGGCGCCGGCCGCGTCGGCGGCGGCCCGGGCGTGGTCCCGGTCGGCCTGGTCATGCCGCGCCACCTGCGCGCGGACGGCGCGCACATCGTCGCGGCGGCCGGCGGCCCGCGCGGTGATCCGGGCCGCCAGGTCGTCGAGGGCGGAGTCGTCGGCGTTCCAGGTGATCCCGGCTGCCTCGGCGTCTAGCAGGAGATCGTCGGCGAGCCGGTCGGCCGCCGTCCGCGTGTCCCGGGCCGCGACCGTCGCCCGTTCTGATTCGGTACGCCGTCGCGCCACCGCACTCTCCTCGGCGACGACGGCCTCGTCGGCCCGTCCGGCCGCCTCGGCCAGGTCGTGCACGTGCCGCTGCAGGTCGGCGAGCTGCTCGTGGGACTGGTATGCCGCCGAGGCCTTCAGACTGTCCAGGTGGGCGCGGAGCCGTCCGGGCTCGCCCTCGACGGCCCGTAGCCGCTGACCCGCCGCGGACTCCGCCTCGGCCGCCGCGCCGGCCGCGTGTCGGGCGTCGTCGAGTGCGGTCGACCGGCTGGTGACCGCGTCGCGGCGGGCGGTCAGGGCGTCGGCGGCGGCCCGCGCGTGGGTCCGCAGATAGGTGGAGTAGACCGTCAGGAACGCGGCGGTGGTGCCGTCCGCCGCCACCAGTCCTTCGAGGGTACGGGCGACCGCCTCCATGTCGTCGAAGGAGCGGGCGGCCTCCACCAGCAGGTGGTCCTCGACCGGGCGCAGCCCCCGTTGCAGCGTGCGGGACAGCTCGACCGGGTTGAGGTCCTTGGCCAGTTGCGGCTTGCGCAGGGTCAGCACCAGGTCCAGCAGTTGCTCGTAGCGGGCCGGGCCGAGGCCGAACAGCCTGTTGTCGACGAGCTGCCGGTAGTCCTCGGCCGAGTCCCGCACCGCCTCGGCGCCCAGCCGGTCGATCAGGTCGCGGCGGGTCAGTGGCCGGTCGTCGGCGTCCAGCAGGGAGAAGTCCACCCCGACCCGGCCGTCGACCACGAAGTGCCAGCGGGTGACCCGGTCGATGTGCCGGTGTGCCCGCAACCCGATGCCGACGGTCACGTACTCGTCGCCATCGCCGAACTCCATCCACACGTACGCGTGGGTGACCTCCTGCCCCCGGTAGAGCAGGTTCGACTTCATCGTCCGGTCCTCGCTGGCGAACGGGTTGAGCCGGCGCGGTTCGATCCGCCCGTCGAGGACGAACGGGAACAGCACCTCCAGCGCCTTGGTCTTGCCGGATCCGTTGGGCCCGCGCAGCACCAGCCACCCGTCGACGAAGCTGAACTCCTCGTCACGGTAGTCCCACAGGTTGATGATCCCGGCGCGGGTGGGGGCGAACCGGTGGACGGCGCGTTGCTCGATCACGATCGACTTCCCTCAGAACAGGGTTTCGGTGGAGGCGCGGGGCTTGACCGTGGCGACGGTGTGGCGGTAGCGGCCCACCAGCGGCCGGACGAGCACCCCGCCCGGCACGGCGGTGACCGCGCCGAACCGCTCCAGCAGCGCGACCGCCTCGGCGCGCAGGCGCTCCGGGTCGGCGTGCCACTGGGCGCCGAACGCGGTCCCGTACCGCTGGAGGATCTCTCCGACGGCGGTACGCAGGAAGCTGTCGGTGATGAACGGCAACCGGCCGGCGCTGTCGGTCTCGTCGAGGCCGCTCTCGCCTTCGACAGTCCAGTGCTCGTCCGAGCCGGCGTCGTCGAGGCGTATCAGGGTGGCCGTGGGCAGGCCGGTGTCGATGTGGCTCGCCAGCGCCTGCTGCCGGGCCCGCCCGTCGGGCGGGGTCAGCCGCTTGACCCGGCGGCCGTCGGGGTCCGCCACCCGGTCGGCCATCTCCACCGCCAGCAGCACCGCGGCCTGCGCCACCGAGCCGGTGCCCGGGAACCGCTCCGCGGTGAAGCCGGCGGTGTCCACCAGCAGCACGCCCTCGGCCCGCCGTTCCACCCGCAGCCCGGTCAGCCGGGCCAGGTCGGTGGCGAGCGCGGAGCCGCGCAGATGGTTGGCGACCGCCGGCTCGACGTCGGTGTGGTAGACGACCGGTAATTCCACCACCGCCCGCCGGGCCGCCTGGGCCGCCTGCCGGCGCTCGGCGTTGCCGCTGCTGCTCATCGCCCGATCGAGCATCGCCGACACCGAGTCGATGTGCTGCAGCACCCGGGTCGGGCGGAACAGCGCGAACACCACGTCCCGCGCCACGTCGTACAACGCCTCACCCGCCCCGGGGTCACTGGCCCAGGCGGCGCTGGAGCCGTCGGCCAGCCGCAGCACGCCCCGCTCCTCCAGCCAGCCGACCGCGTCCACGAACGCCCGTCGGTCCGGGCCGTGGTCCGGATCCAGCCCGAGGCCGGTGATCCGGTTCGCGTCGCCGGCCACCGAGTCGGCCAACTCGCTGAGGGTGATCTGGATCCCGGCGCGGCCCAGCACCGCCAGGCACAACGACAGGTACGCGTAGCGCTGCCGGTCGAACGGTCGCCCGGTGCGCGACACCGCCGGTTGGGTGCCGTCGAGCTGGTCCTTCGCCCGTACCAGCCGGGCCGTGGAACCGTGCAGCTCCAGGCGGTATCCGAACGCCTCGGCGAGATCCCGACGCAGGGTGGCGGCGAACCGTCGTAGCCGGGGCAGCGCCCGCTCGTCGGGCCAGGTCGCCGTGATCAGCGGGTGGCGCAGAATCAGCCGAACCGCCCGCTGGTAGTCCGCCAACTCCAGCTCCGGGACATCGACGGCGAACCGGTGGACCGCCGGCCGGAGCGCGCTCGGTTCCGCGGTCACGCCGGCACCAGCTCGGGACGGCGGACCGCGGTGTGCTGGGCAGCGGTGACCGTCAGCGTGTACCCGTCCAGATGCAACTGGCCCTCGGCGGTGCGCACCGTGGTGAACCGGCCCGGCGTCGGGGTGAGGGTGAGCCGCACGCCGTGCGCGGCGGCTGCCAGCGGCACCCCCGTTCGGCCACCCACCCGGGCCGCCAGTGCGATGTCGAGCAGGCGCAGCAGGACCTGGGTCTGCGATCCGTCCAACTGGTGACCGTCCACGCCCTCGGCGGCCAGCGCCGTCGCCGCGTCGGCCAACCGGCGCTCTCGGGCGAGCTGGTCGCCGCGCAGCCGGTGCCGCCGGTCGTCGACCCGGTCCAGCCGGGCCGGCCGTCCCCGACCCTGCCCCGGTGCCCGGCCGGTGGTCACCAGGGTGCGGGACAGCTCCACCGCCGGCGCCTCCCACCACGACAACCGGCCGGCGATCGCCTCCGGATCCGGGTGCGCCACCCCGGCGTGGCGCGGAGCGCCGAGGCCGAACACGACGTCGAACAGGGCGTGCGCGGCCTCCTGGGTGCCGGTGTGGGTGAACCACGCAGCCAGGTGCCGCAACTGCGACTCCCGGCTGACCCCGCCGCGTCGCGCCTCGGTGACCCGGCGCAGCAGAGCCAGAACGTCACCGATCGCGGCGATGGTGGCGTCCGACAATCGGTCCGCCTCGCTGGGCTGCTCCGGGCCCGGCGGCGCCAACCAGGACCGCAGCCCCGCCCAGCGCCGCCGCCAGTCCTCCAGCCGCTGCACCGGGGTGTGGAACAGCCGCTCGTCGGCCTCGGCGGCCGCCTCGATCAGCCGCTCCAGCCCGGTCGCCTCCACCTCGTGCACCGCCGCGCGCAGCCGGGGCGTGTACCGCTGTAACTCGTCGTGGAAGTCGCGTAGGTGAGCCAGCAGGGCGTCCTTGTGGGCGAGGAACACCTCCGGCCGTATGTCGTTGGTCCGTCCCAGGTCACCCAGCATGTGGTAGAAGCGGGCGGCCCGCTCGGCGATGTCGGCCAACGCCCGGTCCAACCGGTTGAACTTTCGGTAGACCTCTTCCGCGTCCCCGGCCTCGTTGGCCGCGGCGAGCGCGTTCAGGTCCGCCAGCAGGTCGGCGAAGACCAGCCGGGACAACGTCGAGTCGTCCATGCTCGCCGACAACACCGCCTCCACCGCCCGGTGGGCCCGGTAGCCGGCCTCGGTGAACTGGTACACCGAGTGCCGGTTGCGGTATTCCGCCAGCGTCGTGGCCCGGGAACCGTCCTGTCCCCGGTCGAGCACCCCCCACTCCACCAGGGCGTCGAGCAGCCGCGGCAACTCCAGCCCGGCCGGATCCGGGCAGTCGGCGTCCGCCTCGTGCAGCGTCGCCAGCGCGGCGGCCACGTCGGAGGTGTGCAGCACCACGTGGTAGCTGGACCGTGCCGAGTCGAACGCCCGCAGCAGCCACAGATAGGCGAACCGGTTCTCCGCCGTCACGTAACCGAACAGCCGCATCCGGTCGTCCAGCCCGAAGTCGTCGAGGCCGAACGTGGGCCTGGATGGCTGCGCGGTCATCGTTCTCCTCACGGGACGCGAACGGCTACCCACCCTACCCACCCGGTCTCGAAGGGCGGTGAGAACAGGCTGGCCATGTATGCGAGCTGGCCGGCTGTACCTTTTTGCGCTCCAAGTGGGCCTGTTCTCGCGCCGCACGGCGTACACGTGGGCCCGGAACCGGTCGGCGAACAACGCCAGCTTGTCCCGAGTCGGCGAAGCCATGGTGACCAGCCCCGGCGGTTCCAGCGGTGCGGACAACTGCTCCGGCGCCGCAGTCGTGTCCTGGCCGCGCAACTCCAGCAGACGTCCCAGCCGGGCGTTCTCCGCCCGTAACCGCTCCACCTCCCGCCGAAGATCGACGAACTCGGCCACCGAACCCATGCCGACCATCCTCGCGCATCAGGCTCCGAACACCCCGACACCGGTCCGCTATCCTCCGCCGATGGCATCGAAGGGCAGCGCCGCGCTGGAGGCGATGATCGAGGAAGCCACGGTCGACACGGACGATTACGACGATGAGCGCGCCGGCCTGTTCAACATGATCGAGGAGCATCTGGCGGTGCCGTTCACCACCACCGTCCTCGGCGTCGAGGTCACCGTGCGCAAGATCGAACTGACCGTGGACAGCATCGTCGCGCTCTGCACCCGAGGCCGCCACCGGCAGCGGGTCGGCCTTCTCGACCTTCCGCTACCCACCCCGCCGCCGTACGGCGCCGCGTGGATCGACGCCTACCGGCACTGGGCCGGAACGTAGACCGCGATGAGCGAGTACCAGTACTACGAGTTCACCGCCGTCGACCGGCCCCTCACCGGCCGGGAGCGGGCCGAGCTGCGGTCGCTGTCCACCCGGGCCGACATCACCGCCACCAGCTTCGTCAACACCTACGAGTGGGGCAACTTCAAGGGCGACCCGCGCACGCTGATGGAACGGTACTTCGACGCGCACCTGTACCTGGCCAACTGGGGCACCCACCAGCTCATGCTCCGGCTACCGAAACACGTGCTCGACCCCGCCACCGTCGCCCAGTACTGCCAGGGCGACAGCGCATCCGCGTGGACCGCCGGCGAGCACGTCATCATCGACCTCCACGACGAGGACGAGGACGGCACCGACGAGTGGGACCTCGACGGCCACGGCCTGCTCACCTCCATCATCCCGGTCCGGGCCGACCTCTCTGCCGGCGACCTGCGCCTGCTCTACCTCGCCTGGCTGCGCTGCGTACAGTCCGAGGACATCGCCGACGACGAGCCCGAACCGCCCGTCCCCGCCGGGCTGGACACCCTCGACGCGCCCCTCACCGCCGTCGCCGAGTTCCTGCGCATCGACCCCGACCTGATCGCGGCCGCGGCGGCTGGGTCGTCGCCGGCCGCCTTCGGCGAACCGACCGCCGCACAACTACGGAAGTGGGTCGTCGGGCTACAAGCCCGGGACAAGGACGCCATCCTGACCGACCTAATCACCAGCGGCGAAAGCCACCTGCGCAACCGACTGCTGCGCCGCTACCGCGACGCGCATCCCGTCGACGCGTCTACGCCGACGGCCGTCCGTACTGCCGGTCAACTGCTCGCAGCCGCTGCGGACCTGCGCGCCGTGCGGGAACGACGGGATGCCGAGTTGCGCGAACACGACCGGGTCCGCCGGGAACGCTCCGCCGCAGCCGCCCGGCAACGGCACCTCGACACCCTCGCAGTCGACCAACCCACCGCCTGGCAACGGGTCAACGAACTCATCGCCACAAAGAAACCCCGCGAATACGACACCGCCGTACAACTCCTCGTCGACCTGCGCGACCTCGGCGAACGCGACGGAGACAGCGCATCGTTCCAACACCGGCTGGCCGAGCTGCGGGCGGCGCACGCCCGCAAGCCCAGCCTGCTCGAACGCCTCAACCTCGCAGGCCTCGACACCTGACGCCTGGTCCGCCGCCCGGTGGACTGGCCACCATCGTCTTCACGCGCTGCAGCTCTCGCGCCGGCGCCACGACCTCGGACGTTGACCGTCGGCCTGCAACAGGGCCGGCGTGGGCGGCCATAGTGTGGTGTGAGGCATCAGCTACGGCCGTCGGACGAGGAACTGTGGTCTTCGATCGCCGCCGGTGACGAGGCGGCGTTCGGTCGGCTCTTCGACCGGTACTCCCGCCCGGTCTACAACCACGCGTTCCGGCTGACCGGGTCGTGGCCGACGGCTGAGGACGTCACTCAGGCGACGTTCCTCGTCGCGTGGCGCCGCCGGCACGACGCCCGACTCGTGGACGGATCGGCGCTGCCGTGGCTGCTGGTCGTCGCCACGAACGCGGTCCGCTCCGAGTGGCGGTCGGCGCGCCGGTGGCTGGCGCTGCTACGGCGTCTACCGGGAGAGCGGTACGCCGATGGTGACCTCGCCGAGGACGTCTCTGCGCGGCTCGACGACGAAAGGCGGATGGCCGAGGTCCTCTCGGTGGTCCGCGGGTTGCCGCCGGCTGAGCGGGAGGCGGTGGCGTTGTGCCTGTGGTCCGGAGTGTCGTACCCGGACGCGGCAGCCGTGTTGGGCATCAGCGAGGTGGCGGTGCGGTCGAGAGTGAGCCGTGCGCGCAGCCGCCTGGCCCGTCTGATGCCGCAGGAGATCCAGGAGGGGAAACGGTGAACGACATTCTCGACCCGCCCGCGGAACGGGACCTGCCGCCAGAGGCGGCGCACGCGATGCGGGCCCAAATTCTCGGCTTCGTGAACCCGCCTCCTGCGCGTACCCCACGACTGCGGATCGCTATGGCTGCGGCGGTGCTGCTGGCCGCGGCGTCCGGTGCCGTAGCGGTGGTGTGGGACCGGCCGGACCGATCGACCGTACAGGTGCTGGCCATGGGGCCCGGGGAGCTGTCGCCGACGCTGCAGAAAGCGGCCGAGCGGTGCCTGCAGTGGAACTCCCCGCAACGACAGACCCGCCAGGCACCAGGGGAGCGACCCGTCCCGGTGTCCTTGGCCGACCTCGCGGTGGCCACCGAGCGAGGTGACCGCGCGCTGGTGTTGTTCATGAACGACGTCGGCTACGCCACCTGCGACGTGGACGGGGCGGGAACACCCCGGGAGTCCGGCGGGGGCGCCACTGAGCCGTGGCCGCACGGTGACCTGCTGCCCGGGCCGGTGCAGCGGCTGTTGCTGACCTCCACCGAGTTCGACGGCGGGGACGTCAGCGTCAGCGGCCGGGTCAGCAGCCGCGTCCACCGGCTCGTGCTCGACCACGGCGACGGGCGCAGCACAACAGCTCGGCTCTCCGGGGGAGCGTTCGGCCTGATGACCAACGACGCCCGACTCAAGGCCGGCAACGACCCTGAACTGATTAGCTACGACGCCCACGGCACGGAGATCGACAGGCGTCCGCTGTTCCAGGCCGAAGACCAACTCGAGCACTGCTACGCGGACCCGGACGGGAAGCGGATCTACGGCAAACCGACCAGCGACTGCCGTCCCGCCGAGACGTGGGGGCGTTAGCCATGATCGGAGGCTGCCCGCTGCCCGGGGCGTGGGTCGTCACTCGCGGGTCAGCCCCGGTGGCAGCGCGTCCTCGCCAGGTCGGACCTGGCGGGCACTGGCCACCGGGTCATGTTCCAGGGTGTGGATCAGTGGTGCCGGGCCGCCGACGCAGGTCCAGGTGTCGTCCCAGAGAGCGGAGACCAGCCATGACCGGTCGGCGGGGAAGAACATGTCCGGCAGCGCGCCGTGCGGGTGGCGGATATGACCACCGGTCCGCCAGGTGAGGGCCTGTTCGGGGCCGGCCTGGACCAGCACGTACGGCCAGTTCCAGTAGAGGAACACCCTCGGGGCGTGGGGGAAGACGACGTCGTGGGCGCCGGTGTCGAGGTAGGCCAGCCACCACGCCTGGTCGGGGGTATGCGTGGTGAGCTCCTCGATCAGGGCCTGCTCGTAGGCGGCGGCGGTGACGTCGTCGGTCTGGTACGTGGTGGCGTAGGCGTCGAAGATCGGCGGGATGGCGGTGGTGATCGAGACGCCGGCAGTGGTGTGCCCGGCGATCCAACCCACGTCGGCGGCAGTGCCGACGCACCAGCCCCGCCCGTCCTTGGTGACCTGCACATCGCTATTCAAGCCGCTGCGGCGACGGTTGGCGTGGCAATCGGGCCGGTCGCGGAGCGGCGGCCGGCGACCAGCCGTCGTGGGCCACGATGCCCAACGCCTGCCCCGCGCTCGGTGGAGCGCTGATGCTCGCAGGTCCCGCACATCGTGTCCGGGGTGCCGGCCGGCGACGGCGGCAGGCTCAGGGGTTGCCGCGCCCGCGGAGTCCGAGGGCGGGGATGGCTGAAGTGTGTTCCGCCGTGATCGTGGCTGAGCCTCGAGGTGCCACCCACTTCTCGCTCCGCGGGCGGGCCGGGTTGAACGGGCGCGGCCCTGGCGGGCCGTAGACCCGGAGATGCCCGAGAGCGGTGGGTATGGCTGCGTGTGCTTCGTGGAGATCGCTTGGCTCACGGTAGGAGATGCCACCCGCCGCTTCGTCGTCTGTGAGATTCGGTAGACCGCTGATGGAGATCCGCGACCTGCGTTCGCATCGCTAGAAGATGCCGGCAAACCCGAACCCCAGACGAGGCGCATTCGAGAAAAAGCCGACCGACGAAGGAGAGCACGACGGTGGCGAAGCTGTGGATCGGCGTGGACATCGGCAAGACCCACCACCACGTCGCCGCTGTCGACGGTGACGGCCGGCTCGTCTACTCCCGCCGAGTAGCCAACGACGAGACCGCGCTCCTGACAGTGATGGCCGAGGTGTCAACGCACGGCCGTGGGGTCTGCTGGGCGGTCGACGTCACGACCGGCCTGTCGGCGCTGCTGCTGACCTTGCTGTGGCGGCGGCAGGTGCAGGTTCGTTACGTCTCCGGCACCGTCGCGTTCCACATGGCCGCCGCGTTCGCCGGAGAGAACAAGACCGACGCCCGCGACGCGGTCGTCATCGCCCAGACCATCCGCCTGCGCCCCGACATCCCGATCCTGGAACCCTCCGACCGGCTCCTCGCCGAACTCACCGTGCTCACGAGCTACCGCGCCGACCTCGTCGGCCAGCGCGTCGCCACCCTGTTCCGGCTGCAGGAACTCCTCACCGGCATCAGCCCCGCCCTGGAACGCGCTGTGGACCTGAACCGGAAGGCCCCGATGATGGTCCTCGCCTGTTGGCAGACCCCGGCCGCAATCCGGCACGCCGGCGTCGACCGGATCACCGCCCTACTCCGACGCGGTCACGTGACAAACGCCGTCCAGGTCGCCGAGGCGATGGTGGCCGCCGCCCGCCAGCAGACCGTCACGCTCCCCGGCCCAACGTGCCGCGGCCGTGGTGGTGGGGCAGATGGCCACCGAGATCCTCGCCATCGACCAACGCATCGCCGCCGTCGACGACCTCATCGCCGAACAGCTCGACCAGCACCCCCTCGCGCCGATCATCGGGAGCCTGCCCGGCATGGGCCCACTACTGACCGCCGAATTGCTCGTCCACACCGCCGGCATGACCGAGTACGCCAGCCCCGCGAAACTCGCCGCCCACGCCGGCCTGGCACCCGTCTCCCGCGACTCCGGAACGATGTCCGGCAATCACCGTCAGCCCCGCCGCTACCACCGAAGACTGCGACACATCCTGTGGATGGCCGCTTTCACCGCCGCCCGAGAATGCCCCACCTCCCGCGCCTACTACGAGAAGAAACGCGCCGAAGGCAAGAACCACCGCCAAGCCATACTCGCCCTCGCCCGGCGACGCGTCGACGTCCTCTGGGCACTCATCCGCGACCGCAAGACATTCACTCGACCGGCACCGGTGATCCGCGCGGCAGCCTGAACCAATCGGCTCCCCGCCGGCGCGAGCCCACGCGCCGGCCGATCCACCCTGCCCGCCAAGATCACCCGGAGTCACATGGAGACTCCTAACCCGACGCTCCGCCTGCGTCCTCAGGCTGATGACCTGCACTTTCTTGTTTCCCGCCATTGCGTGCCGGTCGCTGTGCTGCCCTGCTGCGATCGCTTGCTGAAGGTCAGCTGAAGCGTTGCGGCTGCTGCGTGTACAGGCTCATCGCTTCTTGCGATGACCCTTCCGTAGGGCCGACTCGGCTTCCTGGCGTCGACGGATGGCAGCCTCGTCGCGCGGAGGAACAATGGCCACGTCCCGCTGGCTCATCGGGCGACATCCGCCTGGGTCTCCGGTCCCACCAGGCGCAGGGCGCGTGAGATGAGCCGGCTCATGCCGTCGATCGTGACGAAGTCGGGGTCGATGAACGCTTCGTCATCGAGCACCACGCCGAAATCCTGCTCAAGGTAGGTGATCAGGTGCAGGAGGCCAAGCGAGTCGAGGTAGCCGGCGCTGAAAAGATCCACTTGGCGGTCGAAGTCGGAGTCGCTGGGTGCGACCCTCCCCTCGTGCCGGATGAATCGTTCGAGGCGGTCGGCGACCGCGGGATCGGGATCGGTCTCGCTGCTCATGTCAGGCTCTCCCCTGGATTGAACCGGCATCGGCGGCATCGGCGGCGGGATGCGCCTGGCGCAGCCGTTCGGTGGCCACCGCGAGGCGCTCGCCATCGACGTTGAGGGCGAGCCGGAACCATCCCGGCTCATGGAAGATCGAGGACGGCATCACCAGCAGACCGCGGTCTGCGAGGCGGTGAACGAAGGTCCAGTCGTCGAGCCCGGCCGGACAGCGGACATAGACAAACGAGGTGGCGCGCCCCGCGGTGACCTCGTACCCCATGCGCGACAGCAGGCTTCTGACCCGGTACTGGTCGGTGCCGAGTGTCCGGTTGTCCGGCTCCAGGTCGACGGTCTGCAAAACGAGCTGTTGCATGAGGGCAGTGGGTGCGCAGAATGCCGTCGCGCGCAGCGCACGGTCCAGAGAGCGGAGCAGCATCGGGTCGCGGAGGCCGGGGCCGAGCGCCAGGTAACCGGTGCGCTGTCCCTGCAACGACCAGCTCTTGCCGAAGGAGTACACGCTCACCGTGTCGGGGTGGTAGCTGACCGGCAGGGGGATGTTCGGATCGTCGTCCCAGACCTGGTCGCGGTGCACCTCGTCGCTGACGAGCACGATCCGGCGCCCGGCCCGGTCGGCGGCGGCGCGCAGCAGCCGCGCCAGCTCGGCCAGTTCAGCGGCGTCGTGCACCACGCCCGTCGGACACACGGGCTGGCTCAGCACGATGCCCGCCGGCGGATCGTGAAGGGTGTCGGCTAGCGCATCGAGATCGAGCCGCTTGTCCGGCCCCGACGGGATCCCCGTCAGACGTAGGCCAAGTCGATTGGCGTACAGCGGGTAGTCCATCCAGCAGGGCACCACCATCGCGATGCGGTCACCTGGCCGGAACAACGTGGAGAGTGTGACGGTCAGCGCGGCGGTCGCCCCGGGAGTGAGGGCGACGTCCCGGTGACCAAACGGGACCCCGGTACGTCTGCGAACTGCGGCGGCCACCCGTCGGCGTACCACGGTGCCGCCTCCGAACGGCGTGTACTGGAGGTCGGCCGCCTGCAGGGTGGCCGTCAGTTCCGTGAGTGCCGCGTACGGCCGGAGGTCACGGTCGGCCCGCGGGTTCGGGTACGACAGGTCGATGAGCCGCGTGCCGGCCCTGCGCACCGTGGTCTCGTGAAGCTGCGCGAACCGCTCGAGTGGGGCGCAGAGTTCGGCTTCAGGGTCAGTCACGCGGCACCGCCTCCTCGGCGGCGATCCGGGCCCTGATCGCGGTGCGGTCGATCTTGCCGGAGGACGTGCGCGGCACGTCGTCGAGAATGACGATGCGGGACGGGATCTGGTATGCGGGCATCGTCGCGCTGCAGTGCTCCAGGACGTGGCGCTCATCGCATGAGCCGGGCGTGGCCGGTACGATCGCTGCCACGATGGTTCGCTCGCCGTCGCCTGCCGGCAAGGGGAAGACGATGGCGGCCGTGATCGCCTCGGAGGCTGTCAGGGCCCCCTCGATCTCGGTCGGGTTCACCCGGTAGCCGCGGGACTTGAACTGCTCGTCGCGCCGGCCGACGTAGTAGATCAGGCCCTGTTCGTCATGGCGCACGTAGTCACCCGAGTAGACGACGCGTTCCCCTGCCGGCCGGTCGGCGCCCGGTGGCCAGGGACGGAAGACCGCGGCGGTGGCCACCGGGTCGTTCCAATAGCCGGCAGCCACGGTCGGACCTCGGTGCACCAGTTCGCCGACGTGCCCAGGAGGGCAGGGCTGGCCGTCCTTGTCGAGCACCATCACCTGGCACTCGGGTATCGCCTTGCCGATCGAGTCCGGTCGAAGGTCAACCAGGTGCGGAGGCAGGTAGGTCGAGCGGAATGCCTCGGTCAGTCCGTACATGAGGTAGACGGCGGTACCGGGATGCGCCGCGCGGATCCGCCGGATCGTCGCTGGCCGCAGGGCTCCACCGGTGTTGGTGACGTAACGCAGCTGCGGCAGGTCGAGTGAGAGGAAGAGAGAGGGGCGGCCAACGAGGGCCTCCCAGAACGGCGGCACCCCGGCGAGGCCGGTGGCCTCGTGCGCGACGAGTTGGCGGCACACGTCCGGTGGGTACGGGGAACCGCCGATGATCACGCTGCCGCCGGCCCAGAAGGTCGCCAACACCTGGTTCAGCCCGGCGTCGAAACTCCAGGGCAGGACGGACAGGGTCCGGTCCTGCGGGCCGAGATCCAGGTATTGGGCGACGATCCTCGCTCCGGCGAGGAGATTGCCGTGGGTCACCATCACGCCCTTGGGGGCGCCGGTGGAGCCCGAGGTGTAGATAAGACCGGCGAGGTCGGCAGGGGCGTCCGCCGCGTCATCGCTGGTGGTGCCGGTTTCGGTCGTTCCGGGCAGCGGGTGCCCGGAGCCGATGTCGACCGGCAGCACCCCGCCCAGGTCGGAGTCGTCCATGAGGCTGCGCAGCCGTTTCGTCGTGACGAGTACCCGGGCGCCGCTGTGCCGAAGGATATGGGACACCTGACGGGATCTCAGCGAGTCGTTGACCAGCACAGCGACGGCGTCGCACTGGAGGGCACCGAAATACCATGCAATGGCTTCCATGGAATTTCTCGCAAAAATTGCAACCCGATCACCGATCTTGACGCCGTGGTTGCGAAGTAATGACGCGTGGTGCTCGGCAATCTCCGCCAGCTCGCGGTACGTCACGCGTCGGTCGCCCTGGATCACGGCGGCCGACGCGGCGCCGGGGCCGCCGGCGCGCTGGGCCACCAACTCGGGCACCGTCAGCGGAAGTGCGAGGTTCGGCATGCTCAATCGACGACAGCCGTGCTGGAGCGCGCGACGACGTAGTCGGCCATCTTGCCGACCGTCGTGAAGTTGTCGACGATCAATTCCTCATCAGGAATAGACACGGAGAATCGGCCCTCCAGCCACACCAGCAATTCCAGCACGCCGAGAGAATCGAACGCCGCAAAGTCGCGGAGGTCTCTGTCCTCGGTCAATTCGTCAACTGGGGTGTCGGGTAGCAGTTCCCGCAGACGCGCAACTACGGCGTTGACGACTTCCTCGTGTTCGGCCATGTGCATCTCCATTCCTCCGGGCCGGGCGTGGTGTCCCGGCCCTTTTGGCGCTTCACCGGACGACCTTGTCGGTGCAGCGTTCTGGCAGGTGAAGCCAGTCATCGGGGACGCTGCGGCACGCGGCGACCGGGGGCTGCGTCGAGTGACGCGAGCGCTTCCGCGAAATGCTGTGCCGTTCGGCCCGACCTTCGCGGTTATACGGCGGCGAGCCTGTCCTGCAAACCCCGTTGACAGAGAATGGCCCGCGCTCGGGCCATCCGAACTACAGCTAACACGACGGTTTCCGATCGATCAAGCCTCATGCTGAGATTGGCGGTGTTGACTTTGCTGTGGCGATCGTGTTCGATCAAGACATCGATCCGGCGCCATGCTGAACGGGTTGACACCTCAACGGGGGAGGTGCGTCATGTCCGCTGTCATTCGATCCGCCTACGCCGCCGCGTCGCAGCGCCGCGGAGATCGGCGGCCGTCCGCCCGGTGAGGCGTCGTCACTCGCCCGCCCGTCGTTCCCGACGGTGGCTACCGCCCGTCGCAACGGCTTTCAGCTGCCGCAATGGCTTTCAGTCTGGGGGTAGTCCACCATGCGCATCCTCGGTCTCGGGGGATCCCATCACGACTTCTGCGCCTGCCTCGTCCAGGACGGCAGGGCGATCTCGGCGATCGAGGAGGAGCGCCTGACCCGGGTGAAGCTCGCCTTCGGCCTCGGTCCGCGCCTGCAGCGGTGCCTCGCCGCCGACTACGTCCTCGGCGAGGGGGGCATACGTCCCGACGAGGTCGATCTGATCATCGCGAACGACTTCATCAACCGGGTCTACACGCTCAGGTTCGGCGACCGGGTCCACTGGATCGGTCATCATCTGTCCCACGCCGCGAGCACCTTCTACACGTCGCCGTTCGAACAGGCTGCCGTCCTGGTCATGGACGGGCGCGGCTCCGAGGTCGGCACCGCGCAGCAGCGGCGGGGCGAGACGATAACCCACTACACGGGCGACGCGGCGGGCCTGCACATGGTGCACGCCGTCAACGGGCGGGTCGCGGCGGCCGCCCGGCGGCTCGACGACGAGTACGAGGACTCGGTCGGTGGAATGTACGAGGCGGTCTCCAAGGCGATCGGCTTCCACACGGTCGGTGGCATGGGTGCCCCCGGCAAGACCATGGGCCTGGCCCCGTACGGCAGCCCCCGCTACGTCGAGGACGTGGCAGCCCGTTACCGGTTGGCGGACGGGGAGTTCCGGCAGAGCACCGCCGAGCGCGACGCGCTGTGCTCCCTGATCAAGGCGGAGCTGGCGCGTGCCGGTGACGGGCCGGGCACCGACGAGATCCGTGCCGACTTCGCCTTCGCCGTCCAGGCGAACACCGAACGGATCGTGCTGGAGCTCGTTCGCTGGCTGCATCGCCGTACCGGTCTGCGCACACTGTGCCTGGCCGGTGGCGTGGCGCTCAACAGCGTGGCGAACTTCAAGATCCTGCAGGACACGCCGATCGAGGAGATTCACATCGTTCCCGCGGCCGGTGACCACGGCACCGCGCTGGGCGCCGCGCTCCACGGCCACTACGGGGTGGCGGGCAATCCCTGGACACCGGCCCCGACGCCGTTCTCGCCTTACCTCGGCCGCGAGTACGACGACGCCGACGTCAAGGGCGCCCTGGCTCCCCACGCCGAGCGGATACGCGTCGAACGACCCGACGACGTGCTCCACCGGACAGCGCAGGCCCTGGCCCGCGGCGAGGTCGTCGGCTGGTTCCAGGGCCGGTCGGAGATTGGCCCCCGCGCCCTGGGGAACCGCAGCATCCTCGCCGACCCGCGGAACCCCGACATGAAGGACCGCATCAACGCCAAGGTCAAACACCGCGAGCCGTTCCGCCCGTTCGCCCCGGTCGTGCCGCTGGACCGGCAGGCCGACTGGTTCGAGTCGGCGGTCCCCGCCCGGTACATGCTGTTGGTGCCCCAGGTCCGGGCTGATCGCCGCCAGTGCATCCCGGCCGTCACGCACGTGGACGGCTCGGCACGCCTGCAGAGCGTCGTGGCGGACCTCAACCCCCGGCTGTACGGCCTGCTGGGGGCGTTCGAGCGGCTCACCGGCGTGCCGGTGCTGCTCAACACCTCGTTCAACGACAACGAGGAACCCATCGTGGAGACCCCGGCGGATGCCGTGCGCTGCTTCCTCAGCACGGACCTCGACATGCTGGTGCTGGGTGACACGGTCATCACAAAGGATCACAACCGGTGATCGCCGACGCCGGGGCGGACCGGCCACCCGTCGTCCTGCTCTGCGGTGGCCTCGGCCTGCGGCAACGCGCTGACGGCGACGACATGCCCAAGCCGCTGCGTCCGCTGCCCGACGGTCGCGCGCTGCTGCTGCACGTCCTGGACTACTACCGCCGCTTCGACCTCCACGAGTTCGTGCTCTGCGTGGGATACGGCGCCGACCGGATCCGGGCCCTGCTCGCCGCCTACTTCAGCACGCCGGAGGGCGACCTGGTCACCGGCCCGGGGTGGCAACGGTTCACCGCCGACGGCTTGCAGGTCACGCTAGTCGACGGTGGGCCGTACGCGGAGAAGAGCGACCGCCTGCTCGCGTCCCTGCCGCACATCGGGCCGCGACCCTTCCTCCTCGGCTACGGAGACGTGCTGTCCGACCTCGACCTCGACCTGCTGCTGCGCACACACCGCGCCGCGGGCGGCGTCCTGACGTTGGTCGCGACACGGGTGCGGTCGCCATACGGCGAGCTGCACATCGACGGAGGCACTGCCGTCACCTCGTTCGTCGAGAAGCCGATGCGGTCGTCGCTGATCTCCGCCGGCTACTTCATGTGTGAGCCGAGCCTGTTCGCGATGCTGTCACCCGGCGAGCCCCTGGAGGACTCCGTCCTGCCGCGACTGGTGGCACGAGGACGGGTGCACGCGGTAGTGCACGACGGGCTGTGGCTGCCGTTCGACACGTACAAGGACTTCATTGACGCGAGTCTGATGATCGAGGAGAACGGATTCCCGTGGTTGACACCAGCCTGACCACGGCGGCCACGCCTGCCGCCTTTCCATGGCGGGACCAGCAGGTCCTGGTCACCGGGCACAGCGGTTTCGTCGGCTCCTGGCTCAGCGCGGCGCTCTGCCGCCTAGGCGCCAGGGTCACCGGCTTTGGCCTCGACGCGGACCGGCACACGAAGGCCCGCGCCCACGACCTCGCGGCGCTGGGCGCCAAGTGCGTCGTCGGTGACATCCGGGACTTCGCCGCCGTCGACGACGTGATGGCCACGGCCGACTTCGACGCGGTGTTCCACCTCGCGGCTCAGCCGCTGGTCCCCGTTGGCCAGCGTGACCCGCACGGCACCCTGACCACCAACATCCTCGGATCGGTGAACGTGCTGGAGGCGGCGCGACGCAAGCGGGCGGGCGTGGTCGTACACGTCACGTCGGACAAGTGCTACCGCAACCGCGGATGGATCTGGCCGTACCGGGAGGCTGACGAGCTGGGCGGCGGTTGCCCGTACAGCGTGTCGAAGGCGGCCGCCGAACTGGTCTTCGAGGCGTACCACGAGGCGGGACGCCGTACGCCCGACAGTCGGCCACGGACCGCGTCCACCCGATTCGGCAACGTCATCGGGGGCGGTGATCACGCCGCCAGCCGGCTCGTCCCGGACACGATGGCGGCGCTCCGGGCGGGCATCCCCGTCGAGTTGCGGAACCCGGACGCCGTACGCCCCTGGCAGCACGTGTTGGACGTGGTGCACGGACTTCTACGGCTCGCCGAGCGCCTGTCCGACGGTCGGGTCGGCTCCGGCGAGGTCTTCAACTTCGCCCCACCGGGTGACGGCGCGTCCGTCGAGGCGCTGGTGCGCGCCCTCGGTGCCGCGTGGCACGGCGGCCAGGGATCGTTGCCCGTGGTGCTGCGCCGCGACGACAGGATCGTCGAGGACACCGTGCTGCGTCTCGACGGGCGTAAGGCGGCTGCGGCTCTCGACTGGCGGCACCACTTCGACATCCACACCGCGTCCGCCGCGATCGTGGCATGGCAGCGCGGCGTCGACGCCGGCCGGTCGCCCATCGCGGCGACCACGAAGCAGATCGACGAATTTCTTGGCGCCGCGGGTTACCCGCGGCTTGAGCGGAACGGGATCGCATGAGCAGCATCGGCACGCGGCGCGCCCTCGTCTTCTCCCGCGAGTACCCGCCCGTCACGGTCGGCGGCACCAGCACCGTCGCACGCAGCCTCGCGGTCGGTCTGGTCGCCGAGGGCTGGGACGTCGCGGTGCTGTCGTCCCAGCCGGGCGGGGAGGACGTTCGTGACCGGATCCAGGGCGTTGACGTGCTCCGGGTCGGAACCGGCACGGTCTACAACGCAGACACCGGCCTGGCCGACGACAGCCTGCGGGCGCACCGCCGGCTGTTCACCGCCGCCGAGCAGCTGTGCGCGGAGTTCGGCATGCCGGACCTGGTCGCGCTGCCGGATCTGTTCTGCTTCCCGGAGGCGGCGCTGTTCAGCCGCCGGCACCGCCGGCCCCTGCTGAACATCCTGTTGCAGGACTTCCGGGCGATCACCCCGTACGACCGGGACGCGCACCGGGTGACCAACGGGGTGACCGCGTCTCGGACTCACCTGCTGGAGCTCGAGGAGAAGTCGCTGGCCGAGAGCGCTTACACGGTCTTCATCAGCCACGCGCTGTCGGATGCGATCACCGGCTACTACCCCCACCTGGAGACGCGACACGAGGTGGTGCATCTCGGCATAGACACGGTGGAGATCGCCGCGGTGGCGGACGATCCGCAATGGCCGCAGGCCCGGGCCGAGCTGCTGGCTGGTGTCCCCGGCGCGCCGCTTCTGGTCGCCTGCGGAAGGCTCGTGCCGGTCAAGGGCTTCGCACAACTACTGGCCGCGCTGGCCCACCCCGTTCTCGCGCCCGTGGCGGGCTCCGAATCGCCTCCGCCGCGCCTGGTGCTGATCGGCGTGGGCCCTGAGGAGGCGCATCTACGCCGGCTCGCGGCCACCTTGGGAGTGTCCGATCGGGTGTCGTTCCTCGGCGACGTGCCCCGCCGTGAGGCGCTCGGTTGGATGTCGGTGGCGGATGTGGCCGTGGTGCCGAGCCTGTGGGAGTCCTTCTGCTACGTGTGCGCCGAGATGATGGCCTTCGGGCGCCCGGTGGTGGCCACGGCGGTCGACTCGCTGTACGAGCTGATCCCGGATGACCGGTACGGCTATCCGGTCCCGGTCCAGGGCCCGTCCGGGGATCGCCGTCTCGACCCGGCGGTACTCGCCGCCGTCCTGCGGGACGCGCTCGCCGATCCCGAAGGGCGACGCCGGCGTGGTGAACAGGCTCGGAACCGGGTCATGGAGCGCTTCACCAATGACCGCTTCGCCCGTGGCATCGCGACACTCGGCGCGCGGCTGACGGCCGGTGCCCATGCTTGACCAGAGGGAGGGCGCCGGCCGGGGTGCGACGTCGGAGACCGTGGCCGGACTCTGCGCCGCGGTGCCGCTGGTCGACGCCCGGTGCGCCCGGCTGGCGAAGATCATGCAATTGACGCGGGCCCTGCCGGCCGGCAGCCTGGGCGTGCTGGACGACCTGACGGGCCGGATCGCCGCCATCCGGGCCGAGCCTACGTCCGGCGCTCTTCCCGCGATCGTCAGCGTCCTCGCCGGCGATCACGGGGTCGCGGTGCACGGCACGTCCGCCTACGAGCACGGGTTCACCGGGCGCGTCCTGCGGCTGATCGCCAGCGGGCGGGCACCGGTGAACATCCTCGCCGCGCAGGTCCCGGCACGCGTGGAGTACGCGGACGTCGGCCTCGTCGAACCGGTCGGCGACCCCCGGTACCGGGTGGCTGCCGGCACCGCCGACCTGAGCCGGCAGGACGCAATGACCGGGGAGCAGGCGCACCGGGCCGTGCTGACCGGCGCGCGGTACGCCGCCGAACGGCTGGCCGACCGGCCCCTGCTGGGCATCGGCGAGATCGGCGTGGGCAACACCACCGCCGCCACGGCGCTGGCCGCCCGGCTGCTCGGCGTACCACCCACCGATCTGGTCGGACCGGGTTCGGGAGTGGGGCCGGCGGTTGTCCAAAGCAAACGCACTCTCATCGAGGCGGCGCTGGACCGGATCGGCCGACTGCCTGACGACCCCATCCGGATACTCGCGGCCGTCGGAGGACTGGAGATCGCCGCGAATGTCGGCGTCATCCTCGCCGCGGCGGCCAACCGTCAGGTGATCGTCTTCGATGGCACCATCACGGCGGTCTCGGCGCTCACCGCGGTGCGGCTCTGCCCCGCGGTGGCCGGCTATCTGATTCCCGCCCACTGCTCCACCGAGCCCGTCCATAGGCACCTACTCGAGGCGCTCGGCCAGCCACCACTGCTGGATCTGGGAATGCGTCTCGGCATGGCGTCCGGAGCGGCCCTGGCGCTGTCCCTGGTCAATGGCGCTCTCGCGGTCGCGCACCTGACCCCGGAAGCTCGTGCGGTCGACCTGGCGGTCCCCCGAGGAAGGGAGAGCCGATGAGCGGCACACCCGGCGCGAGCCGGTTCGCCGGCGGAGTCATATTCGACCTGGACGGCACCCTGGTGGACTCCTGGGCTCTGCACCGGGACTGCCTGAGGGCGGTCGCCGTCAACGTACACGGAATCCCCGCCAGTGCCGCCGAGATCGCCGCCGCCCAGCGGCCGACCGACCGGGCCACCCTCGCGGCCCTGGTCGGGCCCGACCACCTCGCCGAGGCCGAGCTGATCTATCGCCGGGTTCTCCGGGAGCGCCTCACCACCACGGCGGTGGCGCCCATGCCGTACGCGGCCGAGGCGGTTCGGCGACTGCGCCGCGACGGCAGACCCGTTGGCGTCTGCACCGGCCGCTCACGATCCGACGCCGAAGCCCTCATCCGCGCGAGCGGGCTGACCGTCGACGTGACCGTCGCCCGGGAGGACGCCGCCCGTCCCAAGCCGGCGGCGGACGGCCTCACCCTCGCCATGGCGAGACTGGGGCTGACCGCCGACCGGACGGTGTACGTGGGCGACACCGCCGCTGACGCGTCACAGGGGGCCGGGGCCGGGGCACGCACCCTCGTGCTGTCCCGCCTGCCGGCCGCGCACGGCGCCGAGTGGCTCCGCAGCCTGGCCGACCTGCCGGCCGCACTCGATGGGAGGAGCCGATGAACGCCACCATCCTGGCAGCGGTGCGCGAGGCCGGCGTGCCCACCTCGCCGGCGATCGTGACCGACAGCGGGTCTTGGACCTTTCAGGAGTTGTGCGACGCCGCCGAGCGGCTCGCCGGTGAACTCGCGGAACGCCATGACACGGCCCGCCCGTTGGCCGTGCGGCTGGCCGACCCGGTCGCGGCGACCGTTACGGTGCTCGCCAGCGACGCAGCCGGGATTCCCCTCATCCACTGCGATCCGGCTACGGCCGCGAGCTTCGCCGCCGCGACGGTCGGGGACCGGCGAACCACTCGCGGAGCATCGTCCGGGCTCGGCGCGCAGCCGGTGCCGCTCCGGTCCGGTGTACCGGGCATGACGCTGCTGCCACCGCCGGTCGACGGGTCTGGCATACCCGCCGCGCCGCCGCGCAGCACCCAGACGTTCCTCACCTCCGGCTCCACCGGCCGTCCGGTCGGCGTGGTCCGCACCGCCGCGGCGATCCTCGCCGACGCCCGCCGGGTGGCGGCGTTCCTGGCGTACGGGGCTGACGCGCCCGTGGTGGTGGCCGCACCGCTGTTCCACGCGTACGGCTTTAACTATGGTCTGGTCGGACCGATGCTGGCGGGGGCGCCGGTCCGGCACTGTCCGGCCCGGTCGGTGCCGTCCCAGCTGGCGCGGGTGGTACGCGCCGTTCAGGCTCGCACGCTCATCGCGCTGCCGTTCCACTACGGGCTCCTCGCGGACGCGCTCGGCCAGTCGGCCGCCCACGCGGGTGGCACGCGGGCGGAACCGGCGAGCGCCCTCGCCGGCCTGGTCCGCGCGGTCTCCGCCGGTGGCCCGCTGCCGCCCGGCGCCCCCGGTCGGATCGCCCGGCAGGCAGCCTTCCAGCTCTACAACTGCTACGGATCCTCGGAGGCGGGTGCCGTCACCCTCAACATGGTCACCGGCGCGGAAGCGGACGGTGAGATCGGCACCCCGCTGCCGGGCGTGTCCCTGCGGACGACCGAGCCGGTGGATCCGACGCTACCGGGTGAGTTGCTGCTGCGCAGCGAGTCGCTCGCAGTCGGGCGGCTCGGGCCGGACGGTGGGTTGGTTCCTCTGCCCACCCGGGACGGCTGGTACGCCACCGGAGACCTCGCCCGGCCGTCCACCGGCGGCGGCGTTCGCCTGGCCGGCCGCCTCGACGCCGTCATCAACGTCGGGGGCAGGACCGTCAGCCTCGTCGACATCGAACACGTCCTCCGGGCGCACCCCGGCGTCGCCGACGCGCACGTGCAGGCCGAGGACGACGGACTGCGCGGGCAGGTACCAGCGGCTCGGGTGGTCCTGCGGAGTGCCGCCGAGTTGGGGCAGGTGCTGCGCTGGTGCCGGGACCGGCTCGAACCGCACCAGATGCCACGACGTATCGAGGCGGTCACGGTCCTGCCCCGCTCGGCCACCGGAAAGGTCCTCGCAGGTCACGGAGGGCCGGCGCCGGCCATGGAGGTGTCGCGATGAGAGCGCAGCACGCCGCGGCGCCGCTGGCGGAACGGGTCGACCTGGTGGGGATGCTCCTGCTGACCTCGGACGGCACGCTCACCCCGATGCTCGAACGAGTGGTGGGGGAGCGGATCGTCACTTCTCAACTGGTGCGTACGGAGACCGCCGCCGACTCGGCCGAGGCCGCGTTGCTGACACCGGTCGAGGGTGATCGGCCTGTGTCCCGGACGACCCGGCTGGTCGGTGCCAGCAGCAAGCGTGTCTACCTGCTGGCCCGGTCGGTCATCCAGCCGGGACTACTGCCTCCGAGTTTGCGGGCGGAGCTGTCCATGACGGACGTGCCGATCGGGCGGCTGCTCCGCCGGCACCGCGTCGAGACGTTCCGTGAGCTGCTCTCGCTGCACGTGTACGACGACGCGGACCATCGTACGGACATCGATCCGGAGGGCGGGCACCAGGTCGCCGCGCACCGCCGTTACCGGATGTGGACCGGCGGATCAGCCGCCCTTCTGATCGACGAGTACTTCACGCCGGCGGGTGTGCACGACAGGTCGCCGCAGGCCCTGGACGAGGACGGCCTGCCGTCCGAGAAAGAAGGAGACCCGACCAGATGTTGACACCGACCGCTCCGGAAGCCGGTACACCCAGCGCGGGCGCCGACCCGCTGTGGGAACTGCTCATTCCGCCCAGCCGGCACGGTCGGCACGACCGTACCGCGGTCGAGGCCGCGGGAACCCAGATCCTGTTCGCGGACGGCGTCTGGCGACTCTGCGCCACCAGCGGGCTCTGGAACGCCAACCTGGGGTACGGGAACACCGTCATCGCGGACGCGGTGGCCGAGGCACTGCGGACCGCCTCGTATCTGACGCTCTTCCGCTCCGGGCACACCTGGGCGGTCGCCGCCGCCCGGGCGCTGCTGCGGGTGGCCGGTCCGGACCGCTTCGCGCGGGTGCTGTTCTCCACCTCGGGCAGCGCGGCCAACGACATGGTGATGAAGCTCGCGCGGCAGTACTGGGCCCTGCGCCGGCAGTTCGGCCGTCGCGTCGTCGTCGGCCTGCGCGGCAGCTACCACGGCCTGACCTACGGTAGCCACGGCCTGACCGGGATGGCCCTCGGGCAACGTTACTACGGTGTCGACCAGAGCCTCATCCGGCACGTCGACCACGTCGACGACGGCGCGGAACTGGCCGATCTGCTGAGCCGTGAGGGTGACCGGGTCGCCGCCGTCGTCGTCGAACCGGTCCTCGGCACCGGAGCTGCCGCGCTCTCTGATCGGATGATCGCCGAGCTAGGGCGCCTGCGCCAGGAGTACGGGTTCCTGCTGGTGGCCGACGAGGTGGCGACCGGCTTCGGCCGGACCGGACCGTACTTCGCCTCGCAGCGGTGGACCACCGCACCCGACGTACTGGTGGCCTCCAAGGGCATGACAAACGGCACCTGCGCCGCCGCGGCGGTGCTCGTCTCGTCCGAGGTGTGGGGCGCGTTCGCCCGCTCGGACGCCGCGTTGACACACGCCGAGACCCAGGCCGGCACGCCCCCGACCTGCGCCGCGATCGTCGCCACCATCGCCGAGATGGACCGGCTCGGGGCGCTGGAACGCGGTGCGGACACGGCGCGGCACCTCGACCTGCTCATCGCCGACATCGTCGGGCACCCGTTGGTCACCGGCGACGACGGCCGGGGCTGCTTCCGAGCGCTGCGGCTCGGACGTGACGGCGAAGCGCTGTCCGACGCGGAGGTGGCGCTGGTCGGTGACGAGATCCGTGACGCCGGTGCTCTGGTGTCACTCGGGCCGAGCTGCGTGCAGTTGGCCCCGGCGCTCGTCTACCGCGATGAGGACGCGGCGCGGCTCGGCGCCGCGGTGCGTGCCGGGCTCGACCGGGCGGCCGACCGACTCGCCGGGAAGCGCGTGGTGCGGGCATGACCACCTCCACCAAGCTGGTGTTTCCGCTCCGACGGCACGACCCGCACCGCCCACCACCCGAGTACCGTGAGGGCGGCGCCGAGCTGCGCCGGTGCGCTCTCGCGTACGGCGGGGAGAGCTGGCTGGTCACCGGACACCGTACGGCGCGGACGATTCTCGCGGATAGCGCCACGTTCAGCTCCGACCCGCGCCGTCCCGGCTTCCCGGCTTTCCCGCTCACGTCGAAGCGGCCGGTGCCGGGCCACTTCCTCGCGATGGACCCCCCCGCGCACACCCGGCTACGCAGGCTTGTCGCAGCTGAGTTCAGCGCGGGGCGCATCGACGCCCGCCGGCCCCAGATCACCGACGCGGTCGGGGAGCTGGTACGCCAGTTCGCAGCCGGTCCCCGCCCTGCCGACCTGGTCGCGGCCGTGGCCGTCCCGCTGCCAGCGATGACCGCCTCCGAGATGCTGGGAACGCCGCTGGGCGACCGCGAGTTCTTCATGACCTGTGCCAGGGACCTTCAGGTGCACGATGCGACGGTGGCGCAGCGGGTGGCCGCGGCCGGCCGGATGACGCGATACCTGGAGGGCCTCATCAGCCGGAAGCGGCGCGATCCGGGCGACGACGTGCTGAGCCGGCTCGCGGCCGAGCTGGACCGGGATCCCAGTCTTTCACTGGCCGAACTGGTCGGCGTGGTCAATCTGGTCATCGTGGCGGGCCTTGAGACCACAGCGGGCCTGGTGTCGCTGGCGACACTGTCGCTGCTCACCGATCCGGCCCAGTTCGCGCTGGTCCGTTCCAATCCGGTGCGCTGGGCCCGGCCGGCCGTGGTCGAGGCGTTGCGGTTTTGGACGGTGGTGCAGCACGGAGTGGCCCGCGTCGCGACCCGCGATGTGACGGTGGCTGGCCGGTTGATCCACGCCGGAGACGCGGTGATCGTGAGCCTGGCCAGCGCCAACCGCGATCCCGCCGTCTATCCGGAGGCCGACAGGTTCGACATCACCCGGGACGCTCGGCAGCAGATCGCCTTCGGTCATGGGGTACACCGCTGTCTCGGCAGTTTCGTGGCCGAGGTGCAGGCGGAACTCACTATTACCGAGCTGGTCTCGCGGCTGCCCGGGCTGCGCCTGGATGAGGCCCCGGACCGCCTGACCTTCCTCGACGACATGCTTGTCTACGGCCTGCGCGAACTGCCGGTCGACTGGTGACAGACCGACGGGCAAGCCCGCCGGCGCAGAACGAATGGAGTCATCGATGACAGATCTGTCCGCGGTCGCCGCCTCCAGGACGCATCCCGTGACACTCGTAAACGGATACGTGCCAGTGATCGATCTCGGCCTTGACCACCACGATGCGACCGATCGTCGGCAGGCCGTGGCCGAGGCGGTCGGCGCCGCCTGCCGCACAAGCGGATTCTTCGTGGTAGTCGGACACGGCGTTTCCGAGCACACGATCAGCCGGATGTACGAGGTGTGCCGGGCGTTCTTCGCTCAGCCGGCAGAGCTCAAGGACGAGGTCCGTAACGACCCACGAGATCCGCTGCAGCGGGGCTTCGGCCGCTATCCCGCCCTAGAGATGTTCTGTGCGACCCGGCTGGGCGAGGATGCTCCGGCCGACACACCGCCGGACGCGCCGGGCGCGCTGGAAGGGCCGAACCGATGGCCGGCGCTGCCCGGCTTTCGGGAGGCGTACTGGGCCTACTACATGGCCGTGGAGGGTCTCGCCCTTGAGCTGATGCGGCTGGTCGCGCTGGCGCTGGGCCTGCCGTCGGACTGGTTCGACGACAAGTTCGACCGGCACATGACACCGTTGGCGGTCAACTACTACCTGCCCCGGGACACCCCGCCCCGGCCCGGCGAGGTCCGCAACGACCCGCACACCGACTTCGGCACCGTGACCGTTCTCTATCAGGATGACGCCCCTGGAGGGCTGCAGGTCCGCGACGAGGCCGGGAACTGGCTCGACGTACCGCCCATCCCCGGATCATTCGTGATCAACTTGGGTCGCCTCATGACGATGTGGACGAACGACCGCTGGACCAGCACGGTGCACCAGGTCGTCTACCCGCCCGCCGCCCAGGCGCACCTGGACCGGATCTCCATCGCCTTCTTCCACCAGCCCAATCCTGACGCGGTGGTGAGCTGCATCCCGACGTGCACGAGCGCCGACGACCCACCGCACCACCGGCCGGTGACCTCCGGCGAGTTCTTCCTGGTCCGGTCGCGCCGCGCCTACGTACGCCGTAGCCTCCAGCAGAACCCCGACCGGCTGGCGTCCCGGAGCCACGCGGCCGGCTCATCCGGGGGCAGTGGCGCCGGCACGGGCGCCGGCTGAGGACCGACTGATCATGTCCTTCGGCATCCTTGCCATCGACCACGCGCTCGGTGAGCCACGGTCCGTCGCCGACGACGCAGCTGCGTACGTCGGTGCGGACGCGGACGTCGCCGCCTGGGGGTACCAGACCTTCTACCGCGCGCCGGACGGCGTCGGCGTCACCGACCTGGCAGCGCAAGCCGGCCAGGCCGCACTGGACCGTGCGGGAATATCCGCTGCCGACGTTGACCTGGTGCTGCTGGCGATGGCCGATGTCGCGGAGTACCTGTACTGGGACCCCGCCGCAGCCACCCAGGCCAAGTTGGGGGCGTTGCGTGCGGAGGCGTTCCTGGTCAATCAGGCCTGCAGTAGCGGAGTGGCGGCGTTCGACGTCGTGGCGGGCAAGTTCGCCACCCATCCCGACCACCGGGTGGCCCTGCTGGTGAGCGCGAACCGGGTCTGCGAGTCGTACTGGAACAGGATGGACTCCAGCGCGGCGATTACCTCCGACGGCGCGGCCGCGGCGGTGCTGGTACGCGACCACGACGCCTACAGGTGGCTGACCACGGAAGTGGTGTCGGACGGCCGGTACGCCGACTTCTGCCGACTTCCCACCGGCGGCGCGGCGCGCCCCTTCACCTCGGCGGCCGATGTGCCAGAGCAGATCGGCAATCCGGCGACGCTCATGAACCGGTTCCTCGGCGGCGACCGCCTGGCAATGATCCGTTACCTGCGCCACGACCGTGCCTGCAGCCGGACGGTGGTGGAGCGGGCATGCGACCGCACCGGGATCCATCTCGCCGACATCCGGTACGTGCTGCACCTCAACGGCACGAGCAAGGGCCTTCAGGACTACGCGGAGCAGATCGGCATTCCGCTGGAGCGGACCAATCACCGGCTCGCCCGGCGATACGGGCACTTCGGCAGCGCCGACCAGATCTTCACACTTGGACGACTGCGCGACGAGGGTGCGCTGCACCCGGGTGACATCGTCGCGTTGACCAGCACCGGTAACGGCATGCACTGGGCCTGCACGTTGCTGCGCGTATGACAACGATCCCGCGGCCACGGCCGGGTCCAGCCGGATCCTGCCGTGATCGGGGTCGGCGAGGCAGGGCCTGGCCGAGTGGACCAAGGAGACATCGATGGATTTCAGCCTCTTCTACTTCGCGGACGGCGGGCTCAGCACCGCCGAGGCGTACCGGCTACTGATCGAGGGTGCCCGCTTCGCCGACCGCCACGGCTTCACCGCGGTGTGGACCCCGGAACGCCACTTCCATCAGTTCGGTGGTTCGTACCCCAACCCCGCCGTGACAGCGGGCGCACTGTCCGCGATCACCGAACGGATCGGGATCCGCGCCGGCAGCGTCGTCGCACCACTGCACCACCCGCTGCGGATCGCTGAGGACTGGGCGGTGGTGGACAACCTGTCCGGCGGGCGCGCCGGGCTCTCGCTCGCATCCGGATGGCACCCACACGACTTCGTGTTCCGACCGGAGGCGTACGCGGACCGTCGTGATCTGACGATCCAGGTGATCGACACCCTGCGCGGGCTTTGGCACGGCGAGCCGTACTCGGGCGACGACGTCCCAGGCGATGCGGTCCTGCGGGTACACCCCCGACCCGTGCAGGACCCCATTCCGCTGTGGCTCACCAGCGGCGGCGCGACCGACACCTTCGAGGCGGCCGGCAAGTCGGGAGTCGGGGTGCTGACACACCTCATGTCACAGTCGGTCGACGAGCTGGCCGGAAAGGTGGCCGCCTACCGCACTGCCTACGCCGCCTCCGGGAGGCCCGGTCGCGGGCATGTCGTCCTCATGCTCCACACCTACCTCGACCACGACCTCGACGCCGCGCACCAGGTCGTCAGCGAGCCGCTGCAGCGCTATCTCGTCAGCGCGCTCGACCTGAGCCGTAACTCCGGCGGTCGTGGTGCGGCCGCCCGGCCCGCACCGACCCCTGCCGCCGCGCGGCTCGGCGTCCGCGCGGCGTACGAGCGTTACTTGCACCGTGACGGCCTCTTCGGTTCGGTCGGCCACGCCCGGGACATCGTCGAACGGGTCGCCGGCGCGGATGTGGACGAGATCGCCGCACTGGTCGATTTCGGCGTGCCGGTCGACGCGGCGCTGATCGGCCTACGGCCACTCGCTCAGCTGCGCGAGGCGTGCCGGTAGCGGGCGCCCGACCCGGGCGGCGGTACTCCCCGGGGCGGGCGCCGGTCCGCTCACGGGCGGACGGCCGTCACGACGTCGACCGTGACGCTCATCGGTAGGACGCCTCCTGGATCCGATAGAGCTCAGCGTACTTGCCGCCTAGGGCGATCAGTTCGTCGTGGGAGCCGGCCTCGAGCATCCGCGAGCCGTCGAGGACGATGATCAGATCCGCCATCCGCACCGTCGAGAAGCGGTGTGACACCAACACGGTGATCCGGCCGGAGTCCCGCCCGCCGGGGGCCCGGGCTGCGGCGGCGTATCGCTCGAAGAGTTCGTGTTCGGTCTCGGCGTCCAAGGCCGCGGTGGGCTCGTCCAGGATGAGCAGCAGCGGATCGTCCCGCATGAAACCACGCGCCAGCGCCAGCTTTTGCCACTGACCGAAGGAGAGCTCGGTGCCGTCCGTCCAGGTACTGCCCAGCTGAGTGTCGAAGCCGTCACGGAGCTGCCGCACCACGTCTCCGGCGCCCGCCCGCTCCACCGCCCGTTCGAGGGCGGGCCGCTCTTCGATGCGGCCGACGTCACCGAGTCCGATCGTGCGACCGGCGCGTAGCTCGAACCGGACGAAATCCTGGAACGCCCCGGCGATGCGCTCCCTCCAACCGGTGGCGGGCAGATCAACCAGATCCACACCGTCCACGGTGATGCGACCCGAGGTCGGGTCGTAGAGCCGGCACAGCAGCTTGACCAGGGTGGTCTTGCCGGCGCCGTTCTCGCCGACGATCGCGACGACGCTACCGGCAGAGAGGTCGACGGTCACCTCCTCCAACACCGGTTTCTTTGTGCCGGGGTAACAGAACGTCACCCCTTCGAGCCGGATGCCCCCGCGCAGTCGGCCGGGCACCGGCAGGTTACGGCTGGCGGCTCGGGAGACGGCGAAGTTTTCCAGCCAGGTCAGGCGGCGCGAGGCATCCAACCAGATGCTGCGGAAGTAGTGCGACTCGGTGACGGTGTCACCCACGTACTGCGAGAGCCGGCTACCGGCGGCCAGGACGAGCGTGACGGAGGCCGCACGTGTCGCGGGCGTCCCGTCGTCGTACGCGGCGTAGGCGACGCTGCCCACGAAGGCCGCGCCGAAGAGCGCCCAGGCGCCGACCTGGAACCAGGTGCTGATCCAGCGGGCCCGAGCCAGCGGCCGGTAGGCCCGCCACCATGCCTGCCACCACCCCTGCCGCAGCCGCTCCGCCATCCGGGTCACCCGTATCTCTTTGCCGGGAGAAGCGGTCGACCCCAGCACGAACCAGTGCCTAGCCAGCCGCCGGTCGGGGGCACCTGCCTGTTCGGCGTGGGTCTCGGCGGCGGCGCGGCGGACCGAGACCAGAACGGTCGGAACCGCGAAGACCACGAGCAGGCCCAGAACCGGGCTTACCGAGATCAGCAGGCCCACGGTCAGCACCAGGCGGATCACCGCACCGACGGTCACGAACAGTGACCGGTAGAGCTGACTCAGTGCGCCACCGTGCTCGCGCAGAACCCACAGCAGGTCGACGTAGTCCGGACGTTCCTGGTGTTCGACGGTGACCACCGAGGACTGAAGGCGGGCGACGTACGACTCGATCTCGACGGCCGCGCGCTCGGCGAAGACCAGGTTGACCCGCTCGCTCGCGACGTTGAGCAGCCAACTTCCCGCGGCCAGGGCGGCCAGCAGCAGCCCGACCGTCATGATGTTCCGTTCCCCGCCCGCGAGCACGGCCTTCGTCAGTTCGGCGAAGCCGAGGGCGAACAGGGCATCCGGCACGGCCGCGGCCACGGTGGTGCCGGCGCTGACCACCAGCAGCAGCGGTTCCGCTCGGTATCCCAGGCGCAGTGCGCGCCACACCGCCGTGAACGACGACGGCAACTCAGGAGTGGACGCGCTCATCAGACTCCTCCCCGACCGACTCGAAGCGAGACGCCTGCAGGTCGAACATCGTGCGGTACCGGCCGCCGGCCGCCATCAGCGTGTCGTGGTCGCCCAGTTCGGCCACCCGGCCGTCGTCGAGCACGCAGATCAGGTCGGCATGCCGGACCGTCGAGAACCGGTGCGAGATCAGCACCGTGGTGCATCCCCGGGTCGAGGCGAGCAGGTGTTCGAAGATCTCAGCCTCACCCCGTACATCGAGCTGCGCCGTCGGTTCGTCGAGGATCACCAGGCCGGCGCCGTCACCCACCGCCTTCAGCAGCCGGGCGAGCGCCACGCGCTGCCACTGGCCGCCGGACAGGTCGACGCCGCCGTCGTAGCCGGCCGCGAGCACGGTGTCCAGGCCGGCGATCCCGTCGGCGCCGGCCCGCCCCAGGGCATCGCGGACCGCTGGGTCGTCCGCGTCGCCAACCGGGGCGACGTTGTCGCGCAGCGGCAGTTCGTAGCGGATGTAGTCCTGGAAGATCGCGGTGATCCGGCCACGCCAGGAGGTCAGGTCCAGTTCGCGCAGGTCCACGCCGTCCACCTCGACGGCGCCCTCGGTGGGATCGTAGAGCCGGCAGAGCAGCTTCATGAGGGTGGTCTTACCGGCGCCGTTCGCACCCACGACTGCGATCGAGGAGCCGGCCGGTATGAACAGGTCGAGGCCGTCCAGCACGGGGCGGCCGTCGGACGCGTACGCGAAACCGACGTTCCGCAGGCGGATCCCCGTCGCCGGCATCCCCGTCGCCGGCCGGTCACCGTCGGGCAGCCGCCCCGCCTCCACCATCGCCGGCCGGAGCCGGGACACTGCGGCCGCCCCCGCCGCGGCATGGGGCAGTGCCCAGTTCAGGCCGCCGAACGCCAATGCGCTGGCACCGATGCCGGCCTGGGCGAACGTCACCACCGCCCCTAGGCCGACCGCGCCAGCGGCGGCATCCCTGGCCAAGGCGACGAAGAAGGCGGCATTCGCAACCAGCAGCAGGCCGATCGCCGCAACCAGCTGACCAGGGCGAATCCTCGTGTCCCGCCAGCGCACCTCGACTAGGTGCCGGCGGGCATCCCGGAAGCGCGTCACGATCCAGTCGGTGAGCCCGAAGAGCCGGACCTCCTTGGCCGCCGGTACGTCCATGGCCAGGCGGTAGGAGTACTCCGCCACCCTCTGCGCCTCGCGCACCTCACCCGTCGTGCGGTCCCAGGCAGTGGAACGGCGGAGCAGCCAGTGGGTGGCGCCCCAGGCGCCGCCCACCAGGAGCGGCGCCCACCACCGGTATGCCGCGAGAACGACTAGCTGACCGACACCCGCGACCAGCAGTGCCAGGCCGCCGGCGATGAAGCCCATGGCCAGGGACATCGGCGGGCCAGTTTGCCCCAGTTCGAAATCGCGCGCCATCGTGAGGTCATCGGTCAGCTCGGGCGACTCCAGATGAGCCAGGCCGGCCGGCCCGGTGGTGGCCTGGAGCAACTCGTCGTTGAGTGACGCCGTCAGCCGGTCGCCGAGGTTGGCGCCCACCTGGGTCTGCACCGGCGCGATCGCCTGCATGAGGACGAACAGCGCGCCGACCCCGACCAGCACCACGCTGACCTGGCCACCCCGCTGCACTGCGGCCACGAGCGCGCCGACGGCAACGGCGAAGAGACCCGGCAGGGCGCCACGGAGGATGATCACCGCCCACCACGAGACGGCCAGCACCGGGCTGGCCTTGAAGACGGCTCGGGCGAGGGCCCATTCGTCCCGCCCCCGTATGGCTTTCTTCACGATGCGGCCCCTCCTTGCCGCCAGGCGTTCCCGCCCGCGGGCTGGCTGTGGTGTGCGACGATCGTTTGCGATGGCCCGACTTGCGGTCGCGGCACCTGGCGAAATGCAGCACTAACGGCATCAGTCACATCTGCGGGACTGCAGCGCGGATCACTGCAGAAATAACGGCGCTGCGATGAATTAAAATATCATGGCTGATCATGGCTGTCAAACGCGCTTCGCGATTATCCAGCAGTGTCGGTCATGGTCTGGTGTCAGCCGCCTCCGTTGTCTAGGCTCGTATCGGTCGGCGTCTTCGTTCCTGACGTCGGCCGTACAAGACGTACGGGGAATCTATTGGGACGCGAAGGGTGACGCATGGGGGACGATACGGCGATTTATCTTCCGGTCGGGGATCCGCTCGCCTTCGGATATCAGTTCTACGCTTTTCCGCTCGCCATCCAGGCGGCCGACTCCCGTACGGCCGATTGGGTGCTCAGCAACTTTATCCAGGTCGAGTTCGACCGACGGGGCCAGGAATGCGACGTTCCCTTCTCGTTCTACCTGTACGACTACGCCATCTCCCCGTGGCTGGAGGTTGTGCGGGGGACTCGCCGCTGGTACTCGTCGTCGACGATGTGCGACGTCATTCGCGAAGGGCTCACCAAGGGCTACTACGCCTACACCATCGTGGATGAATATCACATCCCCAATCGCGAGTCGTCCGGGATCGAGCATTTCCCGCACGACATTCTCGTGCACGGCTTCGATCATTCGACCGACTCGTTCACGGTGCTCGGCTTCGATCAGCGCATGCATTTCCGGTCGACATCGGTGGGTGGCGCCGAATTTGCCAAGGCGTACGCCCGGCTCGACGGCCCGGACATGGAGAACGCGCCCGTCCTGTTCTACCGGCTCAGGAACCAGCCCGACTTCGGCTACCAGCCCATCACCTACGAACTGAACCTGGAACTCATCCGCCGGACGATCGACGAGTACCTGCGGTCCTGGGACACCTCGCGTCACTTCGAGGCACTCCGGCGGCCACGTGACTGCGCATACGGGCTCGAGTGCTACACCCTCCTCGAGAACTATCTCCGGTCGTACGCGACAGGGCAGAACCCCTACGACATCCGTCACCTGCACGTGCTGTGGGAGCACAAGCGGTTGATGACCGCGCGGGTCCGGCGCATCGGTGAGGTCAGCCGTCCCCTGCCCGACCTAGAGGCCGCCGCCGAGCGCATCGAGTCGATGTCCTTCGCGCTGCGCAACGCGATGATCCGTAACCACATTCGCGGCGAACGCCAGGATTTCCTGGACAACGCGGTGGGGATGCTGGACCGGATCCGGTCGGCGGAGGAGGCGATGCTGCGAACCCTGCTGGCCCGGCTCCCTGACGGAGGCCCGGCGCCGGAGCGGGCACGAGCCCGGATCGGAGGCCGGTGAATCGGAACTTCGTGTCGGGCGCAGGCTGACGGCCTCGCGCGCGACGCCGTCTCCTTCGTGCTTGCCAGGCGAGGCGGGTTGCCCCAGTCGTGGTTCGCCCCCGACCGGATCGGTCGCACTCGCCACTGGTCTTGACCCGCTTCGACGGGCAGGGTTCAGGATCGACCTCGAGTTAACTTTGATGACCATCTGTGGCATTTGCGGCGGTTTTGTACGCGGCAGGGCTGAGGTAGCCGAGGCTGGAGTACCGCCGGCGGGTGTTGTACCAGCTCTCTATGAGCCATTTTCATCGTGACGGTGCAGGTCACGGGCGGTGCGGGAGGCCGGTGTCCATGTAGGACGAGGCTCCCGGTAAGACAGCAATCGACCAAGATCAGATGCCCCAACCGGGAGCCTCGCTGTGCTGTCTTACCCTGCCGCGATTCCGTTGTCCACCGCCAGCCTGAACCACCTCGCTGCCCTCATCCGAACCCGCCGCCAGCAGCGACGGTCCCGGTGGCGACGCCTCGACCCCGGCCGGCAAGCCCTGCTCGCCCTGGCCCACCTGCGCAATGGCGACACCCTGACCCGCCTGGCCGCCGGATTCGAGATCGGCGTCACGACGGCCTGGCGTTATGTCCGCGAGGCCATCGACCTCCTCGCCGCGACCACCGACGACCTGGCCACGGCCATGACCAGGATCCGGCTGCTCGCCTACGCAATCCTCGACGGCACCCTGATCCCGATCGACCGGGTCGCCAACCAGAAGCCGTACTACTCCGGGAAGCACAAGCGTCACGGAGTGAACGTGCAGGTCATCGCCGACGCGGCCGGGCGTCTCGTCTGGGCCTCGGCCGCGCTGCCCGGCTCGACGCATGATCTGACCGCCGCCCGCACCCACGGCATCATCGACGCCCTGACCAGCGCCGACGTGATGACCTTCGCGGACAAGGGATATCAAGGCGCCAGCGGCAGCGTGCGCACCCCGTTCAAGCGGCGCCGCTTCCGGCCGAAGCTGTCACGCCGGCAGAAGGCCGTCAACCGGGCCCACGCGAAGATCCGCGCCCGTGGCGAACGCGCGATCGCCACACTCAAGACCTGGAAAATCCTGACCAAGCTGCGCTGCTGCCCACACCGAGCGACCGCGATCGTGCAGGCCATCCTCGTCCTGCACCGCGTCGAAGCCGACTGCTACGCAGGATGAAAATGGCTCTATGTATTCGAAGATCGTCCGGCGGGTGGCGGTGCGGGTAGGCCAGGACTGCCAGTGCAGCAGCTCGGTCTTGATCGTGATGGAGAGCGATTCGGCAACAGTCACAGCACTGTCCCAGCACTGTCCCCGTCGGCCGACCGATAGTCGGATCTTGTGACGCTTGGTGGGATGGGCGTGCTGGGCCTTATCGTGCTGACCGCCGCGGTCGCATTGAGACATGGGCCTCGGTGCCGGCCGGCGCTGCACGAGGCGTCGCTCAGGGCGTCGTCGACGAGATCGGTGCGGAAAGGATCGGCGACGGTCAAGCCGACGATGCGGCGGGAGGCCGACCCGTTGCCTGCGGCGGAGCCTGGGTGGCGACGACCGGTGCGGCCCCGGTCTTGTCACCGGTTAACCGGAACCATGCATCCAACCCGAACGTTATCCCCTAGGACCCGGAGGGTCGGGTGACTGTCTGGGTGTGTGCTGCCGATGTCATGGCCAGCTTGGAGTAGGACGCCCCGGCCCTCGCTGATGACCGCTGTATCAGCACTGGATGGAGACTTGCGACCGATCGCCCTTTCCGAAGTTGTGACTACTGAACCGCGGCGGGTCCACGCCCCTTGACCAGCACGAGCGAAGAGGGTGATGCCCGATGGGCAGCCTGTGGGCCGGCGTCGACGTCGGCAAGACCCACCACCACGTGTGCGTCGTCGACGACGACGGCACCGTAGTGATGTCCGAGAAGATCCCCAACGACCAGCAGGCCATCTCCGGCATCGCCGGACGGCTCGGCAAACGCCGCAAGCCGATCCGCTGGGCCGTCGACCTCCGAGGCGGACCCGCCTCACTGCTGCTGGCGGTCCTGGTCGACCGCGGCGCGGACGTGCGCTACGTCAGCGGCACGGTCACCTCGCGGATGGCGGAGGCGTTCCACGGCGAACGCAAGACCGACGCCCACGACGCCTACGTCATCGCCCAGACCCTGCGCATGCGCAGCGATCTATCGACCCTCACCCTCGCGGACGGGGTGCAGCAGCAGTTGAAGCTGCTCGTCTCCCGCCGCCTCGACCTAGTCGCCGACCGGGTCCGCATCACCGCCCGCATCCAGGACCTCCTGGCCATGATCAGCCCCGCCCTGGAGAAGACGCTGAACCTGCGCAGCAAGGGCGCGCTCCGGCTCCTCGCGCAGTGGCAGACACCCGCCGGGCTACGCCGCGCCGGCGAAGCCCGCGTCCTGGCCTACCTGCGCCAGCACGGCGTCCGGGCCGCCAAGGCACTCACCGCCAAAGTCCTCACCGCTGCGCGGACGCAGACCGTCGCCGTCGCCGGAGAGGCCACCGCGGCCAGGATCGTGGCGCAGATGGCCACCGACCTGGAAGCGGTCAACGACCGGATCACCGCCATCGAGGAAACCATCGCCGGCATCGTCGCCGAGCACGAGCTGGGAGAGATCGTCACCAGCCTGCCCGGCATCGGCACCACCCTCGCCGCCGAGTTCCTCGCCCACGCCGGCACCCTCACCACCTACCCCAGCCCCGCGGCACTCGCCGCCCACGCGGGCCTCGCACCGATCTCCCGCGACTCCGGACGCAGGCAGGGCCACCAGGTCCGGCCCCACCGCTACCACCGTGGTCTACGTCGGGTGTTCAGCATGTCCAGCTTCACCGCCCTGACCCACTGCCCACGATCCCGCGCCTACTACGACAAGAAGAGAGCCGAGGGAAAGACCCACCGCCAAGCCACCGCCGCCCTGTCCAGACAACGCCTCAACGTCCTCTGGGCCTGCCTCCGCGACAAGACCCCCTACCAGCCCAAACACCCAAGATCAGCAGAGGTGGCGACGTGCGAACTCGCGTAGAGACTCCGCTTGCTGAAGATCAGCAGAACAGACGTAAGTCCTGCTCGGCCCTGCTTCGGTCGGCTCGACGCGTCCTCGCCAAGATCCGGCGAAGTTGTCGCGCCGCGTCAGTTTACGGTGCCGCGAGTGCGTGGGCCAGCAGCGTGGCGAGTTTGGCTGCGCGTGCCGGGTGGTGATGGCTGACCCAGGTAACTCGTCCGATGAGGTATTGGGCGAAGTCGGGGTGGCCGGTCCGGTTCTGCGCGGCGAGGCCGGTGCGGGCGGCGTTGTGGAGGATGGCGCGGAGCTGGTCGTATTCGTCGCGTGGTGTGGCGGGTTGGCGGTTGACGACGAGTCCCGCGAGGAGTTGCCGGTCGGCGCGCCCACGGACGCGGGTCTTCCCTGTGTGGACTCGGAAGCCCTCGTCGCGGGCGATGTGGGTGACGGCGGCGATCAGGTCGGCGACGCGTCGGGAGGTGAGGTCGCCGGAGAAGGCGAGGTCGTCGGCGTACCGGGTGTAGGTGATCTCGAAGGCGTCGGCGAGGCCGGTGAGGCGTCGGTCGAGTCGGTAGGCACACAGGTTCGCCAGCGCGGGCGAGGTCGGCGCGCCTTGGGGCAGGTGCCCAGCACGCAGCGCGGCGAGCCGCGCCGCCCGCTGCGGTAGGTCGGCGGGTGCGCGGCGCAGGACGGGGTTCGGGGTGCGGGTGGTGCAGAGTCCGGTGAGGGTGTGGGCGACGGGTTCGGGGTAGCCGGCGGTGCGGAACAGGCCGTGGACGCGGGTGGCGGGGATGTGGGTGAAGAAGGCGAGCAGGTCGATCCGGACGACGACTGGCTGCGCGGTGTGGGCGGCGGCGAAGGTGTGGGCGGAGCGGCCGGGGACGAAGCCGTGGGCGGCGGGGTGGACGGGGATGGGGCCGAGGATTTCGGTGAGGAGCCGGCGTTGCAGGGCGCGCAGCCGGGACTTCGGTGCCTCGATCAGGCGGCCGCCCTCGGTCCAGCGGTAGTGGTAGTGGTGCAGCCGGTGGGTGGTGGCGCGGCGGTTCATGGCGCGTCGGTCGGCGTACCAGTCGAGGTGCTCGATGCTCAGGTCGAGCATCGCGGCCAGGTCGCTGACGGTGTCGATGGCCGGGGTGTGCCAGGGGCGGCGGACGGTGCGGGTCGGCGTCACCTGCCGAGCGCGGATGAGGATCGGCTGCTGGTGCTGGCGGGCGGCGGCGACTGCCGCGCGTAGCGGGTCGAGGGTGCTCAGGAACCCGGCGAGCTCGCGTGGCCGGTCGGTAGGTGGGCGTGGGTAGGCGGCCAGCACCGCGTCGGCGACGGGCCACAGCCAGCGGCGTCGCACGCCGAGGACGAGCCCGCCCTGGTCGACGAGATCGCCGCGGTGCCAGCCCTTGCCGGCGAGGAACGCGTCGGCGAGCGCGATGGTGAGGGCGTGATTGGTGGTCACGACTGGGCCGGTGGTGGCAGCGTGTCCCGACGATGCCCGGTCGTGCGGGTGCACAGGCTCGCGGAGCGTGCCGACGCACCTGTGGTGTGGTGCCGAGGTGAGTGTCGCGTCCCCGGGGTTGCCCCGGAGAGACCGTGACCGGACCCCACGTGGGGGAGCGGCCTGGTCAGCTCGGGACACGCTGCCATGGGGGCAGCGTAGAGAACGGAGACCGTCATCGGTGTCCGCGATGCGTGTGGCGCGGCGAGGATTTCCGATGAGAGAGGTCGCGCCCGATGAACGGCGCGGCCTCAACCATGACGGTCTCCTGATCGGTGTGCGATTGCTATTCGTGGCGCAAGAGCGCGGGGGTGGGGCGGCCGGCGGACGTGGTGGCCAGGACGGTGATCAGGGTGCCGAGGACGACCCCGGCGGCGGCAAGAGTGAGCATGGGCCTGATGGTGTCGAGCAGGTCGGCGAAGCTCGCGGTGCGCAGTACCGCTGCTGCCGTCGCGGCGGTCAGAATGACGGACGCGGCAGTGACGAGTTGACCGAGGATCAGACCACTGACTGACTCGGTGACGTCCGCGGCCGCGAGGGTTCGCCGGGGCGCGCCGATCACCGCGAGGGGGACGTTCGCGCGGCGGGTGGCGATCCTGCGGTCAACGGTGGACATGGCGAAGGCGATGAAGCCCATGGCGGCAGTGATGAGCAGCCCGGCGGTGACGAGGACGATGACGGCGCCGGCGTCGAAGCCGGTCGGGATCTCGCGGTATCCCTGCACCACTGCGGTGGGGGCGAGGGCGGCGGTGACGGCGTACCAGTCCTCGAGCTTGCCCTGGTCGGCGGTGACCTTCGCGACGATGGTCCCCTGCCGGGGCGTCTCTGCGACGACGATGTCGGTGCCTTGCCCGAACGGTGAGGTGTTCAGCGGGGCGGTGTCGGCAGGAATCGTGAAGGCCGTGACCGCGGCATCTCCGTCGTCGGCTGGCCTCAGGGAGGCCCCGGGCGGTAGCTGGTCGGACCACTTCGCCCGGTACGCCTTACCCGGTGTGCAGGTCCAGGTGCTGTCGAACAGCACGGCGAGGCTGGCGCAACTGCCCCGTACGACCGAAACCTGTTGCTGCTGCCCGGCGACGGTGGCGATGCCGCTGAGGTTCTCGTAGTAGGCGATGTTGCCGGCGCCGACGACGGGGGTCAACTTGCTGGCGAGGGCTTGGTCACCGGTCAGGATCGTCTGCGGCAACCACCCGGTGTCGGACACCTGCCGGGCGGTGTTCGCCGCCTGATAGGCGGCAGTGCCGATGGTGCCCACGCCACCGATGAACAGAGCGACCATCAGCGCGCCGACCAGACGCGACGCCAGGTCAGGCGCCTGCAGGACGCGACGTGCCGCGAGGGTCACCCACACCGGTCGGGCGGTCCACCGCAGCAGTGGTGCCCAGAGGCGGGTGAGCAGCGCCGGCAGAACCAGCGGCAAGGTGAGCGCCACGCCCAGCATCCCGGCGGCGAGCAACGCCAGTGCTGGCATCGTCGTGTCACCGAGCCACATCGCAGCCAGCAGTGCCGTGACCGATGCGATGAAGGCGAGCAGCCGCCACATGCGAGGTGCCGAGGCCGCGGTCCTACGGCGGGTGGCCACCGGGCGCAGAACAGCGGGCGTTGCCCCTGCCACGGCCACCATGACCGCGAACACCACGATCATCGCTCCGGCGGTGGCGGCTCGACCAGCGCCGACGTGCACGTCCGTGGCGTACCAGCGGAAACGGCCCAACGACCAGTCGGCGCTGACGGCCCGTAGCAGCGGGAACGCCGCATAACCGAGTACGACGCCGAGGGTGGCGGCAACACCGGTCTCGACCGCATTGACAGCCTGTGCCTGTCGCGCGGACGCCCCGAGTAGCCGGAGCGCGGCCAGCCGCTGCTCCCGCGCGGAGGCTGACAACCCGGCAGCGGTGGACAGCAGCACCGCCAGCGGCGCGAGGAGGAAAAACGCGAACGCGAACGCGACCACCCGCCCAGGAGTGAGCAGTCGCTCCAGGTCAGAGGTGCCTCGCTGCACCGCCAACCGCCGGTTGGCATCGGGATCGCCGAAGCCCACCACCGGCGCGGCGTCCGCCGGCATTCGAGCCGCGTCCACACCCACGTACGCGATCAGCTCGTCCGGCGCGGTCAGGCCCGCAGCGCCGATCGTGCCGACCACCCGCTGCGGGAAACGCTGCCGCGCGTGCGGGTTGGCGGCGATGAGTTCACGCAGCGCCGGGGAAACCACCACCTCGCCGGCGGCCGGCAACTGACCGACCCCGGGCGGAACAGGAGCAGCAGCGCTCGCCCCACTGACATTCACCCGACGTAGCAGGCGACCGGCCACCGCGTCATCGATCGCCAAGACCCGCAACCCCTGACCTGCGCCGGGCTGCGTCACCGGGGTCCGGGAGATGACCCGCAGGTCCTGTGCGTCCACCACCGTCGGCACCGCGAGCGCGCCGAGGACCAGCACGATGCCGACCGCTGCGCCGGCACCGAGCAGCACCGTGCGCACCAGGGCCCGGCGGCCACCGCGCACCGTCAGCCGCAATCCCAACCACATCCACGGCAGATACCGGCGCACGGCCCTCATCGCGCAGCCACCGCTTCCAGCACGCGGCCATCGCGCATGCGCACCACCCGGTCCGCTCGCTGCGCCACCTCCGCGGCGTGCGTCACCACGACCACGGCGGCACGCCGCTGCCTCGCTGCGGCGAACAAGCAGTCCAGGACCGCCTCGCCGCTGGTGGAGTCCAGCGCGCCAGTCGGCTCGTCGGCGAAAACCACCTGCGGCTCGTGCACCAGCGCACGAGCCACCGCGGCCCGCTGCGCCTGCCCACCCGACACCGCGCCCGCCTGCCGCGACGCCAGATCCCCGATACCCAATTCCTCCAGCAGATCCAACGCCCGTCGGCGAGCCACCGCTGCCCGTACCCCGGTCATCCGCAGCGGCAGCTCCACGTTCTCGCCGAGCGTCAACTCGGGCACCAGATCACCGAACTGCAACACGAACCCGAACGAGGTCAATCGAAGGCGGCTGCACGCCGCGTCCGACTCGCCTGACAGCTCCCGCGACCCGAAGTACACCTCGCCCGCGTCGGGACGCAGCAGGCCCGACAGCACATGCAGCAGTGATGTCTTGCCGCATCCGGAGGGCCCGGTGATCGCCACCGCCTCACCCGGCTCGACGGCGAACGAGACGTCATCGAGCGCGACGGTCCGGCCGAAGCGGAGCCGGACGCCTCGACAGCCAGCGAGACCGGGAAACGTCGTACGAGACAGCTTCATAGATGAACCTTATAGCCCTTCCGTTGTCGCATGCGGGTATGAATCGCCGAACGAGCGGCCGCCGACAGACGGCCGCTCGTCCTGCTGCGGGTTAGCAGCTCACCAGAGCGAAGCTCTCCGCCTCGTTGTCGAAGTTCGCGAACGTGCGCAGGTTGCTCACGGACGTGTTCTTCGAGATGGTGATCCGGGTGCCCGAGAAACCGTCGTTGTCGTACAGGACCGCGCACTTGCTGGTGTTGTTGATGACCGAGCTGATCTCGTTGTCCCCGTTGAATCCGTTGATCTCATACCGGTCATTCGAGATGGTGCCCGGGACGTAGTCCACGTACTTGCTGCCGGTGTATCCGAAGTCTTCCCACATGCAGATCCGGCCGCTGGAACAGGTTCCTGCGGCGTACGCCGGAACCGCGAACCCGGCCACACCGAGGAGGATTCCCGTGGAGGTGGCGGCCAAGAGCCGCTTGACACGGTGCGACATGTCGCTCCTTCTGCTGTGGTGGACACGGGCTTTGCCCGCATCCACCTTCGACGGAAACTTATTTGCTCGCGCCTCATGGCCGACCAAACGCTGCTGCAGTCAACGTTCGGCAGGCTGAAAGGTGAGGTGCCCTCGATCCGAGTGAAGATTCTGTGGCACACCTAAACACGGATACTGACGCTCACATGCCGGCCTGGGCGGTACTTCAAAAGTCGCAACTGAATCAGGCCGATGAATGCGGCAACGTCTGCTCAACGTATCCCCCGTGGATGTCGCGGTGCCGACGTCCATGAGTCTCACAGATCACATCCATCGATGCAACCCTTTGTAATCGGCCGGTTGCAGTGTGCTTGTTGCGTGCGCATGGCCCACGTCGGGATCCACGCGCCTCACCTCACCGCGCGTCTGCTCGGTGCCGCGCGGATGCCACAACCTGGTGTCCGGAACCCTGACACCACGCCGATTCGCGTCACACGGCGACGTGGCCGGCCCTCAAATCCGGCTTCGGCTATGGGTGGCCGATCTGCAACAGAGTCGGCGTGGGCGGCCATAGTGTGGTGTGAGGCATCAAATACGGCCGTCGGACGAGGAGCTGTGGACCTCGATCGCCGCCGGTGACGAGTTGGCGTTCGGTCGGCTCTTTGACCGGTACTCCCGTCCGGTCTACAACCACGCGTTCCGGTTGACCGGGTCGTGGTCGACGGCCGAGGACGTCACGCAGGCGACGTTCCTCGTCGCGTGGCGCCGTCGTCACGACGTCCGGCTGGTGGACGGCTCGGCGTTGCCGTGGCTGCTGGTCGTCGCCACCAATGCGGTCCGTTCCGAGTGGCGGTCGGCGCGCCGGTGGCTGGCGCTGCTCCGGCGCCTGCCGGCGGAGCGGTACGCCGATGGTGACCTCGCCGAGGAGGTTTCCGCGCGGCTGGACGACGAGCGGCGGATGTCCGAGGTCCTCGCTGTGGTCCGCCGGTTGCCGTCGGCCGAGCGGGAGGCGGTGGCGTTGTGCCTGTGGTCCGGCGTGTCGTACCCGGACGCGGCAGCGGTGTTGGGCATCAGCGAGGTGGCGGTGCGGTCCGAGTGAGTCGGGCGCGCAGCCGCCTGGCGCGGCTGTTGCCCGAGGAGATTCAGGAGGGGACGCGGTGAACGACATTCTCGACCTGCCCGCGGAGCGGGACCTGCCGCCGGAGGCGGCGCACGCGATGCGGGCTCGGATCGTTGGTTCTGTGCGCCCGCGCCCGGCTCGTACGGCACGACTGCGAGCCGCCGTGGCGGGGGTGGTGCTGCTGGCCGTGGCGTCCGGTGCCGCGGCGGTGGTGTGGGACCGGCCGGACCGATCGGCCGTGCAGGTGTTGGCCATGGGATCGGGTGAGTTTTCGCCGATGCTGCGGGATGCGGCCGAGCGGTGCCTGCGGTGGAACTCCCCGCAACGGCAGGCCCGGCAGAATCCGAGTGAGCAACCCGTCCCGGTGTCCCTGGCCGACTTGGCGGTGGCCATGGAGCGGGGTGACCGCGCGTTGGTGTTGTTCATGAACGACGTCGGCTACGCCACCTGTGACGTGGAGTGGGCGGGCACGGGCCGGGAGTCCGGTGGAGGCGTCACCGAGCCGTGGCCGCACGGTGCCTGGCTGCCCGGTCCGGTGCAGCGGCTGTTGCTGACCTCCACCGAGTCCGACGGTGGGGACGTCAGCGTCAGCGGCCGGATCAGCGGGCGCGTCCACCGGCTCGTGCTCGACCACGGTGACGGCCACGCCACCGCGGCCCGGCTCTCCGGAGGCGCGTTCGGCCTGATGACCAGCGACGCCAGACTCAAGGCCGGCAACGCCCCTGAACTGGTCAGCTACGACGCCAAGAATGTGGAGATCGACAGGCGCCCGCTGTTCCAGGCCGAGGACCAACTCGAGCACTGCTACGTGGGCCCGAACGGGAAGCGGATCTACGGCAAGCCGACCAGCGGCTGCCGTCCTGCCGAGAAGTGGGGGCGTCAGCCATGATCGGAGGGTGGCTGCTGCCCCGGGACGTGGGTCGTCACTCGCGGACCAGCCCCGGTGGTAGCGCGTCCTCGTCGGGTTGGACCTCGCGGGCATTGGCCACGGGGTCGCGTTGAAGGGCGTGGATCAGTGGTGCGGGGCCGCCGACGCAGGTCCAGGTGTCGTCCCAGAGCGCGGAGACCAGCCATGACCGGTCGGCGGGAAAGAACAGGTCGGGTAGCGCTCCGCGGCCGTGGCGCATGTGACCGCCGGTGCGCCAGGTGAGGGCTTGCTCGGGGCCGGCCTGGACCAGCACATACGGCCAGTTCCAGTAGAGGAACACTCTCGGGGCGTGGGGGAAGACGACGTCGTGGGCGCCGGTGTCGAGGTACGCCAGCCACCACGGTTGGTCCCGAGTGTGCGTGGTGAGGTGCTCGACCAGGGCGTGCTCGTAGGCGGCGGCGGTGGCGTCGTCGGCCTGGTAGGTGGTGGCGTAGGCGTCGAACGCCGGCGGGATGGCGGTGGTGACCGAGACCCCGGCAGTGGTGTGACCCGCGATCCAGCCGACGTCGTCGGCGGTGCCGATGCGCCAGTCCCGCCCGTCCTTGTTGACCTGCACACCGCTATTCAAGCCGCTGCCCCGGTGGTTGGCGTAGGAATCAGGCCGGTCGCGAAACGGCGGCCGGCTACCAGCCGTCCTGGGCCACCGTGCCGTACGCCTGCCCCGCGCTCGGTGGAGCACGCGGCGTGGGTCCCGCACATCGTGTCCGAGGTGCCGGCCGGTGACGGCGGCAGGATCGAGGTTGCCGCGCCCGCAGGGTCGGGAGTGGGGATGGCTGTGTGTGTTCCGCCGTGATCGTGGCTGAGCCTCGAGGTGCCCACCCACTTTCCCGCCTCGCGGGCGGGCTGGTTGAACGGGCGTGGCCCTGGTGGCCGTCGACCCTGATGCCCGGGAGGGGTGGGTATGGCTGCGTGTGTTTCGTCGAGATCGCTTGGCTCACGGTAGGAGATGCCACCCGCCGCTTCGTCGTCTGCGAGATTCGGTAGACCGCTGATGGAGATCCGCGACCTGCGTTCGCATTCGTAGAAGGTGCCGGCAAATCCGAACCCACAGACGACGGCCCGACAGAAGTCCCGATCGGATGAAGGAGAGGCGCGAGGGTGGCGAAGCTGTGGATCGGCGTGGACATCGGCAAGACCCACCACCATGTCGCCGCCATCGACGGCGACGGCCGGCTCGTCTACTCCCGCCGAGTAGCCAACGACGAGACCGCCCTGCTCACCGTCATGGCCGAGGTCTCGACGCACGGCCGCCCGGTCTGCTGGGCGGTCGATGTCACCACCGGGCTGTCGGCGCTGCTGCTGACCCTGCTGTGGCGCCGACAGGCCCAGGTCCGCTACGTCTCCGGCACCGTCGCCTTCCACATGGCCGCCGCCTTCGCCGGAGAGAACAAGACCGACGCCCGCGACGCCGTGGTCATCGCCCAGACCATCCGCCTGCGCCCCGACATTCCGATCCTGGAACCCTCCGACCGGCTCCTCGCCGAACTCACCGTCCTCACCAGCTACCGCGCCGACCTCGTCGGGCAACGCGTCGCCACCCTGTTCCGCTTGCAGGAACTCCTCACCGGGATCAGCCCCGCCCTGGAACGCGCGGTCGACCTCAACCGGAAGGCGCCCATGATGGTCCTCGCCTGCTGGCAGACCCCGGCCGCGATCCGACACGCCGGCATCGACCGGATCACCGCCCTGCTCCGCCGCGGCCACGTCAAGAACGCCATCCAGGTCGCCGAAGCGATGGTCGCCGCCGCCCGACAGCAAACCGTCACCCTGCCCGGCCAACGCGCCGCCGCCGTGGTCGTCGGGCAGATGGCCACCGAAATCCTCGCCCTCGAACAACGCATCGCCGCCGTCGACGACCTCATCGCCGAACACCTCGACCAGCACCCCCTCGCACCGATCATCGAAAGCATGCCCGGCATGGGGCCCCTGCTCACCGCGGAACTACTGGTGCACACCGCCGGCATGACCGAGTACGACAGCCCCGCGAAACTCGCCGCCCACGCCGGCCTGGCACCCGTCTCTCGCGACTCCGGTACGGTTTCCGGCAACCATCGGCAGCCCCGCCGCTACCACCGCAGGTTGCGGCACATTCTCTGGATGGCCGCATTCACCGCTGCTCGAGAATGCCCCACATCGCGCTCCTACTACGAAAAGAAACGCGCCGAAGGCAAGAACCACCGCCAAGCCATACTTGCCCTCGCGCGACGACGTGTCGACGTTCTCTGGGCACTCATCCGCGACCGCAAAACCTTCATCCGACCGGCACCAGCGATCCGCGCGGCTGCCTGAACCAGACTGCTCCCCGTCGGCGAGACCGTGATCCCGCCGGCCACTCCACCGTGCCCGCCAAGATCAACCGGAGTCACATCGAGACTCCGGGTGTGCTCCTGGGCTGGGAGAACGGCGGTCCGGGTGACGTGGGTGAACGCGGGCCACTCCCTGCCACCCCAGGTGAACCCCCAGGTCGCTAGACTAGGCCCTCGCGCCCTCGTAGCTCAGGGGATAGAGCATCGGTTTCCTAAACCGTGTGTCGCAGGTTCGAATCCTGCCGGGGGCACCTCGATACACAGCAGAAACGCCGCCTGAGCTGGCAATACGCACGTCGTTCAATTAGAACAGGTGTGCAGTCGTAGGTCACCGGAAGCCGCCGTTTGTCGTAGGTCGCGGAACAGGTGCGGAATGACCTTGAAGTCATCTGCCCAGGTCAGCCGACGTGATCGGGGAAAGATCCGGAACGACGGCGATCATACGGGCCCACGTCACGCCGGTCAGAGCCTCAGAGATCCTGTCGTTGACGGTGGCCTCCGCGCCGTCGATGCACTTGGCGTAGACCTTCAGCAGTACGTCCACGGAGTGCCCGGCCCGGTCGGCTACCTCGGTCGCTGGCACACCAGCGTTGAGCCACAGCGACACGGCAGCGTGCCGCAGGTCGTATGGGCGACCAGCGAGCGGAGAGTCAACCTGGCGTGGTGTCAACGCCAGTCGACGCGCCTCATCCCAGACGCGGGAGTACGTCGAGGCCGCAACCACGTTGCCCCGCTCGCTCTGGAACAGCCGGCCGTCCTTGGCGACCCCGAACCGCTCGATGTGCGCATGCAGGATCGCTACGAGCGCGGGCGGGACGGGCACGCTACGCGGCTCATCCTCGGCGCGGTGCTTCAGCCCTCGATCGTCATGAACCTCGCCGCTGTCGGTCCACCGCTTGCCCGCCTGGGGTCGACTCTTGGCCAGCGTCAGCCGACCCCATCCCTTCTCGGGGAGGTCGCAGTCCTGCTCACGCAGCGCCAACGCCTCTGCCGGACGGAGCGCGGCGAAGTACAGGCAGGCGAAGAACGCCACCAGGCGCTCACCACGCTTTGCCTTCCGCCCCCGCTGACCGACGTAGGTGACAGCGATCAGCAGTTCCAGGGCCTGGCGCTGGTTGACGACCACCCGGCGATCGACGACCTCGGCAATCTTCTTCCGCTGTGACCGCACCCGAAGCTTGTCGATCGGGTTGAACTCCAACTCTTCCATCTCGACGGCGTACTGAAGCGCGTTGTAGAACACCGACCGCTTTCGACGTGCGGTGGTCGCGGCGGCCGGCTTGCCGTCGAGCTTCACCACCAGGACGTCGAGCGCACTCCGAACGGTCCCCGCCTCCCGGAGATCAGGCAGCGGCACGGAAGCGTGGCGCAGCCAGCGCACCGCGTCGGCGATGTCCGGTGGCATGTCCAGGCCACGAGCTGGCGGCGGCAGCACGTGGTTGCGCAGGGCTTGGCGAAGCAGCTCGACTGGCGGCCGGCCGGTGGCGTCCCTGACGAGTGCCGCTGTGACGGCGGCGAGCGCTTCGGTCATGCTGTCGCGGGATTTGGCGGCAGCGCCCGCCCACTTCATGTCGACGTATTTCTTGGCGAAGTCCAGCCAGGTCGTAGCCGCCGGGGATTCCGTCAGCGAGTCCGGTAGCCCGGTTTCTGTGTCGAACGCCTCGCCCTGGTTGGCTGCCTGCATCAGGCTGGCGCGGAAACTGTCGGCCAAGGCCCGGGTGACGAACGTGCGGGACTTCTCGCGGCCAGCCACCACCCACCGGACGGTGTACGACCGCTTGGCTTTCTTCGACCCGACACCTCCGGCGTTCGGTTTGAGCGCCCAGACGCGGACGCGATGGGACTTCACGCCGCCACCTCGCGCCGCTGCTCCAGCCAGATCCGGAGGTCTTTCCTCGCAATCCGAAGCTCTCCGTTGGGAAGCCGGATGCAGGCCGGGGCTATGCCGAGTTCACGCCACCGGTAGAACGTCCGGCGGGACACGTTGTTGAGCGCGGCGAGCACCTCCGGAACGGTCATCAGGTCGTCATCCACGGTCGGGTCCTTCCTCCTGTCGAGTCAAGCGGCGGCCGGCGTGGAGCCAGCCGGAGTGGTGGCGAGTTCGTGGGCGAGTTCTTCGCGGCCGGTGGTTCGTCGCTCGCGGGCCATGGCGGCGGCGGTGTTGGCGAGGAGGGCGTCTCCGGTGGTGTGCCAGCCGACTCCGGCGAAGGTGAGGGTGCCGACGGTGAGCGTGGTGTCCTCGTCGACCTGCTCGGTGGGTGGTCCGGCGGTGGTGGGGTGTTCGTGGTCCTGGTGCTCGTGGCGCCGGAACTGAACGCGGGTGTCGCGCAGGAGTTGGAAGGTCACCGAGTAGCGGCGGGCTTTGGTGAGGAAGTGGCCGCCGTAGCCGAGCATGTGCGCCCACCGGCGCAGCCGGGTGTAAGGGTTGGCGTTGGCCGGTTTCGGCGATTCGGCGTCAAGGGCGGCTTGACGGTCGGCGACGCACACGGGGCAGGCGGCGTAGCGGGTGCGGGTGCCGCAGTCGGGGCACTCCCAACGCGGGACGAAGCCGGGTCGTGGCCGGGGTTCCCGGGGCCGGTCGGCTAGTGGGGCTGGGGTGTGGACGGGTCGGCCGATGCGCCAGCAGGCGTCGATGAGGCGGGCGGTGTGGTCGCCGTCGGGGTCGGCGTAGTCCCCGATCGTGTCGGCGGTCAGGCGGGTGGAGGTGTGCCCGGTGGCCTCGGTGCTCTTGGTGGCGTACTTGGCAAGGTAACCGGCGACGAGGCTATCCGTGACCTCCCCGGTTCCGTCGGTGGTGATCGGTTCCAAATCGAGCTGCTCGCCCCAGGCGAGCGACCAGCCGTCGGGCCGGTCCGGGTGCGCCGGGGTGTGGAAGGTGACCTGCCGGGCGGCGTGCTGGAGCGCGTCGACGAGGTCGACGACGGTGAACCCGGCCGGTGGCGGGACGATGGCGTCGGGGTCCTGGCCGTCCACGCCGTCGAGCCGGGCGATGGCGTGGAAGTGCACCGCCCCGCGTGCTTGCAGTTCGGCGACCTTGCCGGGCGAGAGCCGGACTGGGGCGACCGTGCGGGTGTTGCCGGAGGCGGTGCGGATCTCGACGCGGGGGATGCCGCGGCGGTGAGCGAGTTGCGCGAGGTGGCGTTCCGCGGCTTGTTTGGTGCGGTGCCACAGCTTGCCGGAGAAGATGTTCCAGACGACCTGGTGGGCATGGTCGTAGCAGTCCAGGCACAGCGGGCGGCCGATGACGGTGTCGCCCTGCTCGTGGCGGGCCCAGCAGACCGCCGGGCGGCCGTGGACGCAGAGGCCGGTGTCGCGGCGGGCGTGGCAGGGCTCGGCGCGGCAGTCGCAGCGGCGGCGGTTGCCGCAGGTGTGTCGCTTGACAACCCGGGCGTGGACCGTGCCGAACGACGGCGCGGTGAAGGTCGCGAATACCGCCGGATGCCCGGCAACGCTGTCGGGGACGCCTTTGCCGCCGACGAGGCCGGCGCGCAGGAGTTGGAAGGCGTCGCGCTGGTAGGTCTGTGCGCAGGCGGGGCAGACTCTGGACCGGCGGTTGCCGCACGCCTTGTAGATGGCGGCATCGGGCATGGCGTCGGTGTGCCGGGAGTCGAGGATTCGGCCGCTGGCGGGTTCGATGGTGTGGAGGCTGCCGGCGAGCCTGATGGGGCGGGTGCAGCCAGCGGCGGCGCGGACGTGTTCGATCCAGCCGAAGTAGTTGGGCTGCTGCGCGCGTTGGAAGGCGGAGCCGGCGGCGGTGTAGCCGTAGACGGTGGCGGTGGTGTCGGCGTTCGAGCCCACCCCCCGGGCCGAGACACGGGGGGTGAGGTCCAGCGTCGAGGCCATCAGGCGGACACCTCGTCGAGGTGTCGGGTGGTGATGGTGTGTTGGGTGACGATGATCCGGCAGGCTCCGCACTGGCGGTCGGCCGGTTCGTGCCGGTAGCAGGGGATGACGGCGGTGGTGTCGCCGCAGCGGATGGTGACCGGGGTCCGGCAGGGGCCGCCGGGGATGATGTCGATGACGGTCCGGCGGGTGTCGAAGATGTGCGGCACGGTGTAGGCCGGGCAGGTGTGGGTGACGTACTCGATGTCGACGACGTAGATGGTCATCGGGCACCACCGGCTACGGGGGTGCCGTTCACGGCCGGTGTGTGGCCGTTGATCGAGTGCAGCAGTTCCCGGGCAATCGCCGGGGTGACGGTGAGCAGGGCGGCGAGTTCGTCGGTGGTGATGGGTCGGCCGTTGGTCTGCTCGTGCTGGCGGATGGCGAAACGGGCGGTGGGCACCAGGTGCGCGGGGACCTCCGGCCGGGCGGCCGGGATCGGGGTGACCGCTGGTGCCTCGATGACAGCCGGCGCGGCGGCCGGCGGGATGTCGACGACGGCGGTGGCGTCGGCGGCCGGCGCGGTGGTGTCCGGCGTGACAGCCGGCGGTTCGGTCGGCTGCTCAGGGGTGGCCGTCAGGTTGCGGGCGGCGGTGAGCAGGGCGGCGGCTTCGGCTTCGATGGCGGCGAAGTCGGGTCGGATGCGTCCGGCGACGAGTTCCACGCCGATGACGAGGACGACGACCAGGGCGAAGACCAGGCGTAGGCCGAGGCTGCCGGGGGAAGCGAAGTTGATGGTTGCCGACAGCAGCGCGGCGCAGGCGAACACGACCAGTGCTCCGCGCTTGGCGTCTTTGGCGATGCCGGAGGTGCGGACGACGGTCAGCATCGACACCATCGCGGCGTCGAAGATCAGGGGGACGAGGTAGGCGAAGTAGCCGGCGTTCTGGGTCCACAGGTAGTGGGCTTGGTGTAGGTAGCTGGTCAGCAGCGCACCGAGCAGAACGAACCGGTTGTACCGCTTGATGGAGCCGATCGCCTTGAGCATGGCGGGTACGGCGTTGCGGGCGTACTCGGAGGCGAACTCCTGGGTGAAGGTGCTCGGGTCAGTGCTCGACATGGGGAGTCACCTCCGGTGCCGGGATGCTGTCGAGGGGGATGAGGTCGACCACGCCGGAACAGTGGGCGCACATGATCGGGGCTAGGCCCTGGCCGGCGAGCTGCTGCCGGAAGCAGGGCAGGCAGGTGAAGTCCGCCGGGAACAGCCCGTCGCCCTCGCAGAGGACGCAGGTCCCGAGGCAGACGGGGCAGGGCTTGAAGACCGGGCCGAGAATGTCGTGGATGCCGGCAGGGCTGCTGCCCTCGATGCACCACAGGCACGGGTCGGTGAGGTGGAAACTCATCGCACGCCTCCCATGTAGGCCATGGCGATGCCGATGAGCAGGACGACGGCGAAGGTGATGAGGACAGCCATCAGTTACCTCCGGTGCAGTCGAGGCAGGAGCCGGTACGGCGGGGGATGTAGTAGGGCTTGAGCAGGCCGCAGTGGCGGCAGGTGCGACGGGCACGAAGCGCCTTGGCGATGGCCTCGCGCTGGGCCGGAGTGGCGGTGCGCTTGGGCGCGGCCAGGTCCAGGCGGTAGAGGTAGGCGACCCGGCGCTGTTTGCGGTGACGCCAGTAGATCTGCGCGATCGGGTCTTGGCCGTTGGGGCGAAGGCCGGCGGCGCGGAGCTGCCGCACGGTGGCCAGGCCGGAAGGTGCGGCGTGGTAGGGAAAGGTGGGGAACCCGTAGCGGGTGCCGTCCGGGTCGTAGAACTCGACCCGGATGCCGGTGCGCTCGGTGAGCGCGTCGAGGTCGTTACTACGCAGGTCGGTCACGGCTTCTCACCGCCCCATCGCTGTTGGGCGGCTTGCTTGGAGATGCCGAGTCGGGTGCCGATTTCGGACCAGGAGTAGCCGAAGGCGCGAAGGCCCACGACGGCCTCTCCGATGGCCTCGTCGATGTTGGTCGACAAGGCGACCAGGTCGCGGAGTGCTTCGACATCGCCAGCGGCGACGCGGCGACCGTGAGCGCGGATGATGCGCCGGGCAAACGCGGCGAACTCGTCGTTCTCGACAACGTCCCGGCGACGCTGCGAAGGAACACGCGGCGTCAAGGGCTTCTTGACGGTGTTCATCGGTTGCCGCCCCCTTCGGTGTGGAGGCGGTCCCACTCGTCGGCAGCGGCCTCAAGGGCGGTGACGACCTGCTCAGCGGTGCGGGCCGGGTCGTCGTTCCACGAGTAGGGGGAGATGTGCTCGTCGAGCAGGTAGCCGTCCTCGTCGATGCAGAACAGCGGGTAGAAGACGTCGAGGTAGTCGACGAACGCGGCCATGGCCGCGAGGTAGTCGGCGAGCGCGCTCGGGTCGAGCTGGGAGAAGTGCTCCACGCGGTGGCCGGCGCAGGCGATGCCGATAGCCCCGGCGGCACAGGCCGGCGGGGTGGGCGTGTCGGCGGTGGTGGGTGCGTAGTAGGTGCCCTGGTGCCAGCCGTGCCGGCGCAGGTAGAGGGCAGCCATTTGCAGCAGGTCAGCAGGGGTGACCGGTGCGGTGGTGGCACGGTTTTGGGTAGCCTTCATGGCAGCCACGTCCTTTCGGGGCTGTTGGCGGAAGGTCGGCAGGACCAGCGGTTGCTGGCAGGCGCTTTCTGGTCCTGTCGACCCGGTTACTTGGTGCGCAGCCGCAGGTAGCGGCGCTGCCGGGTGTCGTCGCCGCCCATCGAGCGCGGGGCGGACAGATAGACGAGTCGGCCGCTGGCCGAGGCGACCTGGACCATGGCGGCGATGTCCTCGGGACGGCCGACGATCCACAGTTCGGTGAACTGGGCGGCGCGCTGGTTGTTGGCCTTGGCGTAGGCGTGTTCACGGGTGGTCATGCCGCTGCCTCCATGTCGACACCGCTGAGGTCAGGAACGAGGTCCGGTAGCGGCCGGGGCCGGCGGGTCCAGGCGGCGTAGTCGGCGATGTTGTAGATGTCGGTGTCGGTGAGGTAGGCCGCCTTGATGCGGCGGGGAACGCCGCCCTCAGCGAGGAGGTAGGCCGCGCCCTGGTTGGTGGGGGCGATGTCGGAGGCGGTGTAGCCCTGCTCGGCCCAGCCCTGGCCGAGGATGATGTTCGAGCTGTTCAGCGAGGTGCACCGGAACGCGGCCCGGTAGCCGAACAGGTCCCGCAGACTGGCGGGGATGATGTCCCACGACGGCCGCTGCGTCGCGGCGACCACCGGCATGCCGCAGGCGCGGCCGAGGGAGACGAGACCGCGCAGCAGGGTGGAGAACTCTTCCTGCTGGGCCTTGGTGCCCAGGACGGTGGAGAACATGGCGAGCTCGTCGATGACGGTGAGGATGACCGACATGCCGTCGCCCGGGGCGAGCTTGCGGCGCCGGTTGGCGAGCAGCCAGGTGTAGCGGTTGGTGGCCACGACCAGGAGGCGGCGCAGCACGTCGATGCCCTGCTCGATGTCGGGGCCGATGAACGCATCGGCCAGGTCGCGCCAGGGGCCGAGTTCGACGAGCTTGGCGTCGAACAGCACCAGGCGGGTGTTGTCGCACAGGACGCCGTGGCCGCAAATGTTGTTGACCAGGCCGGACTTGCCGCCTCCGGGCTCACCGGCGGCGAGCAGGTTGTGGTAGACGATGTCGAGGTAGACGGGCTGGCCGAACTCGTCGATCCCGATGAACACCGGGTCGAACATCGACAGGCCAGCACCCACCGGCACCGCAGCAGCGGGAGCGGGGGTCGTGGTGGTCATGAGATTGCCCTCCCGGGGCGTTGTGGACGCGGGAAGCCACACGAGCGAGCCGGTGAGGCTCCCCGCGTCGAGGTGGGTTGGGTGTCAGATCCAGTCGGAGGTGTCGTCGTCCGGCAGGGACGACGCGGAGGAAGCCGCGGGCTTGCTGCCGTTGGCGGTCGTGGCCGGCGGCTTCTTGCCAGCGGCCCTGCCCTGGGTCGGAAGGGTGATCGTCGGGGCGTCGACGTCCGGCAGGTCCAGGGCGGTGGGCACCGTCAGCGGCGACGCCGACACGGGCGCATTACGGTCGATTGCGTCGACCAGCGGGGAGCCCACTCGGGCGTTGAGCACCTCACGGCGCTTGATGTCGAACCGCAGGTACGCGGCGTTGCTCTCCCCGGCCCGCTCGATGAGCACGGTGGAGGCGTGGCAGGTCACGGCGATCTTGTCGAGCCGCGATTCCAGGTCCTTGGCCGACAGGCCCGGGCGCAGGTACACCCAGACCCGCTCACCGACCGGCGTGGGACGAGCCCACAGGATCAGCGGCAGCGAGCCGGACTGGTTGGCGATGATGAACTGCGAGAAACACACCCGCAGCCGATGCCTCACCACGAGGCACCATCCCCACGCCTTGACCTGGCGGCGGACCGGGCCGATGGCGGCCGGAACGCCGACGACCAGGGCGACCACGATCAGGGTCACCACGGTCGGGGTGTGGTTGGCCAGCTGCACCCAGCCGGTCAGCAGCCCGGCACTCAGCAGGGTTTCCGGGGTCCACCACCACAACAGCCGGATGACCGGCCAGCTCCGCACGAGCAGCCACACGAGGCCGCCGGTCGGAACACCGATCAGGGCACCGACGAACAGGGCCACGATCGGGTGCCAGTACGCGGCGGCCACCACGGCCGACAGGACACCGACGATGACGGCGGTGAGGATGAACGCCATGCGGGCGTTACGCGCGGAGGAACGGTGAACCTTGGCCTCGATGACCGTCACCGTTCCGGTTGACTTGCCGCCGAAGCGGCGGGGGCTAGACTTGGACACGACGAGTCCTCCCAATGCCAGTTGGGTCGGATGAGTGGCGGCACCGGGGTCGGCAGACGTAGGAGTCAGTACCGACCCCGGGCCATTTCTTGAGGGTTGTCACCACTGCCAGGTGGCGACCGGACCGGGAATGTAGGAGTCAGGAACACTCCCGGAACCGTCTTCGAGATGAGTTCAGCGGACCATCAGGCCGCTTGCGCGGTGGCCACGGACACCAGTGGCACACACAGCACGACGTGCGAAGTGACCTACTTGGCCGCAGAACCGTTCTTCGGCTTCAGGGACACCGCCCGGAACGCGACGCCGTTACGCCCGTTGGTCGCCCACGGAATGGCCTCCAACTGCTCGACCGCGAGGAAGTCGCCCACCTTCACGTTCGGCTTCTCACCCGCCGTCGTGATGGTGATGACCTCCCCGCCCGTCTCGTCGAGCACGAAGACCTGGGTGGACCACATGAGCCGGCCCGTGTTCTTCTCGGACTTCTGGTTGCCGTTCTGGTCGTTCTTCGGCTCCGGGTCCTTCGACGCCGTCACCTGCTTGCTCGTGGTGTCCACGTACAGCTTCACAACAGACCTCCTGTGTCTGAGCGCGTCCCCTGTGGACGACTGCTCTTGCGCGGCTTTGCTCGCACCTCAAGGAGACATCGAAGGAGGTGACGCCGGAACGGCTTTACGGGGACGCTTGGGACGTTTATAGTGATAGAAACGTCCCGCTGTGAGGAGCGACGATGGCAAACGAGCGATTGCGAGATGCTCTTGAGCGCTCCCGGATATCTCTCGCCGAGCTGGCACTGTTCACAGAGTGCGACGTCAAAACCGTCAGCCGCTGGCTCGGCGGCAGAGTCCCGCACCCTCGTACTCGCTTCAAAATCGCGAAGCGGCTAAAGGAAGACGAAGAGTACCTGTGGCCAGGAGCCCGAAGAGCCGCTAACGACACCTCGAACTCGGCGGGGATGGTCCAGTTCTACCCGACTCGCGGAGCGGTCCCCCACAACCTCTGGGACAGACTCTTGGATGAGGCAACGGAGGACGTCGACATTCTTGTTTATGTCGGGATGTTCCTCACGGAGAAGCCCGATCTGCTGGACCGCCTTCGTGGGAAGGCAAACGCCGGCGCAAGGATCCGGATCCTGCTAGGTGACCGAGATAGCAGCGCCGTGAAACAGCGGAGCATCGAGGAGGGAATCGGACGCGAGACGATCTCGGCGAAGATCGACCACGCCAACGCGTTCTTCCGGCCGCTGCGCGGCGTGGCAGGGGTCGAGGTGAGAAGCCATTCAACTGTTCTCTACAACTCGATCTACCGCTTCGACAGGGAAATGATCGTCAACCCGCATGTCTACGGCAAGACAGCGCCCATGGCGCCGGCGATGCATCTACGGAAGACTGCAACCTACGGTCTCTTCGATACCTACGCCGCTAGCTTCGAGGCGGTCTGGGAGTCGTCGAGGCCATCAGAAGGTGGGCTCTAGCAGATGCCAAAGACCGACTACCTCAACGATCCGCGAGCGCCGCGAGCCAACTCACTAGTGGTAGCTGTGACTGTCTTCGTCCAAGATGACGTCGGCCGCGTCCTCCTCATCCGGCGCTCTGACAACCGCCTCTGGGCTCTGCCAGGAGGAGCACAGGATCTGGGAGAGTCGACGGCACAGGCAGCCAGACGAGAAGTCGAGGAAGAAACAGGGCTGCGCGTCGAGCTAACCGGCGTGTCCGGCATCTACTCCGACCCAGGGCATGTCATCGCATACGACAACGGCGAGGTGCGGCAGGAGTTTGCGATCTGCCTCCGTGCCCGGCCGATCGGCGGCGCGCTACGAACCAGCGACGAATCGCCAGAGGTGAAGTGGATCGAGCCGGAGGCCATCGAGAGCCTTCCTATCCATCCGTCCATGCTCCTGCGAATCCGGCACGGCTTGAAGGACGACGCGCCCTACCTTGGTTAGCCGGCCACGGCTTGGAGCCGGCTGCTTGTTCTTGATATCGCGTCGGCTAGGTCCTGCTGGGCACTGTCGATGAAGGCCGTGACCAAGTCGCCGGGACCGTACCGCTCCTTGATCTCGGCAACCCTGCTCGCGAAGTCCGTAGGCTTTCCGTCGGGCGTCGTGGTGAGGTCGCACATCCAAAGCGCGTCTCTGACGGGCCCTTCTTCGTCGTGAAAGGCAGCTAGCTGTCCGTCGAGCCCACGTAGACGAGCCTCCCTAACAGCACAGGAGTGATGCGCTACCAGGTGGACCAGGCGATCGGGTGCGTCCAAGTCTCGAAGATAGATCGCACCATCCAGCGGATGAAAGCCTGTTGTGGCTAGGTGAGGCGCGTAGCCGACATCGTGAAGAATTGCGGCTGCCTCCAACAAGGGAGCGTCATCACCGACAGCCGCGGCAAGAGTGCGGGCCTTAAGGGCGACACCCTGAACGTGAGCCCATCGGCGAGGCAGCGTGCCCGAAAGGTTCTGGCGAGAGACCTCGTAGGCCCACGAGACGAGCGACATGCACAGACGATAGCGCCAGCCACAGCTCACCAATACCGCCTATCCGGCCAGCTGCCGGCGATGTGGTGCAAAGTTTCTGTACGTCTTCAAGGCGGCCCGCAACGGGCCGCACGCGCCGCCGCCTGGGCGCGCGCCGGCCGCTGCCGCTGTCGCTCTGCGGCCGGCACGCCTGATGCCCGGCGGCTGGCGCGAACAGCGGGAAGCCCGGAGGGCCGCCGCAGAACGACAGACCGTTGACCGGGTGGGGGTGGGCCGGCAGCCGGCCGGGCCGCGCGGCCACGAGCCCGCGCGGCGTAGGGAAGCGGACGCCGGCCGCGTCGGCGAGCTGGCGGCGGTCGCGGGGTTGCGGTTAGGGCGCCTCCGGCGGGGGCGCTCCGGCTCCAGGATGGCCGGGGCTCCGTCGGCGGGTCGCGGTCCGTGGGTGGTTGCGGTGGGCCATCCCGCCTGCCATCGACCCGGGCAAGCCGAGCAGACCACCGCCCAACCCGCCAGCGTTCGTACGGGCGTCAAGGCCGTCTTGACTTGGCGGGCCGGGCGGCGGCCCGCTCCCCAGGAGGGCGGGTCGACGGCACACGGGATGACACCGCATCAGAATGGTGGATCTTCGTCAAAGACGCTCTTTTGCTGTTGCGGCACGGTGAAAATCAGAGTCTTGAGCCAAGCATGGAAAGCCTTACTCGTGCCGGTGGACATAAGGTCGAATTCATCGGTTGGCAGAAGTCTGCCCTGCTTTCCGAGCCCCTCGATGAAATGCCGCATTACTTGAAGGTCCTGGTAGTGAGTCTGCGGGGAGCGGCTGCCTCTAAACTCCTTGGTCAGCATCGACTCAAGGCGGCCGACCGTTTCGACAACCTGAGCGATTCCTTGCTCTTCGGGGTCGGTAGATCCACGTAGATCTTGAAGGCCAACAGCGAAAGACATCGGCGTTTCAACCGGAGAGCCGGCTTCTAGGGCAGTGATCGAGTTGGAGATCCGCTCGCGCGCTTCCGCCACACTGTCCAAGTCATGGTGGTCAAAGAGGATTGTGCGCTGATTTTGCAGGTCAAAGGGAAGGACGGTGCCAACCTCGGCGATCTGCACAAACGGCTTCTTGAGAGCATGCCGAAGGGCTAGCTCGTAGAACACGTTGGGATTTAGATCGGTCAAGTCAGCGATAACCAGATCGTCATCCGCGATCCTGTTAATCACCTGACTGGTAATCTGGCCGGAATGATCAATATCGTCTGCCCGGTCGACAGCGTAGCCGAACCCCTCAACGACAGGCCGAACGATGTGCTTGAGGACCTGGTCGCTCCGCTTGCGCGTGTCGCTTGTCGGTTGACCAATTGGAGCAATCATGAAGCATCGCTTAGGAATGCTGCTAGGTGGTTCAGTCACAACTCAACCTTGTCCGATTCTCGCAGCCACGGTTAATTCTCGATTGTTTGAATACCTCGTCGGGCGAGCCAAAGCGTGTGTTCGCGGGAGATCGCGTGTTCGGCATCTTCCACGAATCGTCGCCACACCTCCTCTGTCGCCCCTTGCAGCATCGAGTCAGCTTTGGTTAGTACCAACGACAAATCCCGGGACGTGACGGCGTAGGATTCGGCGAGGTTCTGGTGGTCCTTCGTTTGTAGCCAAGCACTCGCGCTTGCCGCAGCAGTAGCAACTATGCCGAGTAGATCAACGTCCACGACGTCGAAGGTTTTAAGGGCGGCAAACACTAGGCCGATTGCTTGCAAGATGATGGCAATGCCGAACCAGAGACGCGCGCGCCGACGGTTGTCGGCGGCCTTCTGCGCATACCACTTATTCTGCTGCTCAAGTCTATCAATTCGGTAGCGCACCATACGGTCGGCGAGAGGTGCGGCTCGCAAGGACCGCATTCCATTGGTTATTTGGCTGCCTACACCAGTTAGCGTAAGTTGGGCGGCCGCAGCGGTCTGGCCGGTCTCCTTAAGGCGATCGAGAAACAGCTTATCTGCAGGCACCAGAGTGTCGTATCCAAATGCGCCGCCAGCGACGCAATACTGCCAGGACATGGTCTTTATGGACTCCGCCGCGGCCCTACCCTCGTACCATGCACGCTCGGGCTTAGTGCTGAGAAGGTAATAGGCAATGAAAATACCCGCAATAAATGCCAGGCCGGCGAGCGCGCCTCCTAAATCGACAGCCTTTTCACCCAACCTGCGGTCGATGTTGATCGCACCCCCGATTGATGCGAGGAGCGCTACGAGGAGACCCGCATAGGTGAGGCGCATATAAGACTGTTGACCCTTAATCGACATGCGTTCTGCCTGATCGAGGAGGTTTGGAAAGGATTTTTCAACAGTCATCGCGGTCCACCCGGAACAAGCACAATAAGTTGAACGTGGACCGCCATGCCAACCATCCTTCTTCCGTTCGGCGTGTTAATCGCAAGCGAGCCCTAGCCCATGTTCTCGCATGCAATAGCTCATCCGTTCGTCCCGCCCCTCGATCTAAGAGCAAGCCGAGTTGGCTTTGCGCCGAGGCCCCCCTAAGACGATAAGGCCATCCCGCGTTTTTCGAGCCTGGAAGGCATCCTCGATCCAGGCTTGAAGGCTCGCCTCAGAGGACGGATACACGTTGTACCTGGCATACCCGACGTCGGCGCCGTTGGCATCTCGCCGCACATTCTTGTTGACGCGATCAGGAAGCTTAGCCGTAGGCTGATCGACCGCACTCGGCAGCTGAATCGCGAGCAGTCCATTGAGATGATTGTTCTTGTCCCGGCGCAAGCTCGAATAGACTTCCCAGTCGACGAATTTCCGAGACCAAGTGCACTTGCCGATAAATACAAGCGTCACCGTACTGTCGGCCAAGTAGTCGTCCCGGATGACGTCCATTACGTAATCGTCATCGTCGCTATTGACCCAGGGGTAATCGTCAGAGATGCCAACCGTTTTAGGGATAAACACGGTAGAAAACTTCTCCACGAACGCCAATACTTCTTCAGCGTCCTCACTGTAGTAACTGAGGAAGCACTTGTGTCGGACGGAGCCGTCGCTCTTGCGATACTCGCGGATTCCGTCGTTCTCGCGGCTTAGGGCCAGCAGACGCCTATTAGCCGAGACGTTGCGATTCCAGTTAGACACTTATACCCTCACCCCTCGCCAACTGACGCTAAGTAGTCGGCCGATGACCTTTGGTGCGACTTCTCGATCCGCGTGTTCCCGTGAAGGGAGGCTACTCATGCACTACTCGTGATGCCTGGTTGACACTCCGGGCAGCGTAAGGGCGGAAGCTGGAAGGAGCAACGCGGGTGGACATCAGAGTAAGGTCTCCGACAGCAGTGGCGCAGAAACGATGCTGACGAACGGCAAACGGGCTGCCATGTCCCTAGCTGAGCCGCACCACTGACCGAGGCAGCGCGCTTGGGCTGAACGGCTCGGGCCGCGCCTGGGCCGTGTGGCCGTCGAACCCCGACTAGAGGCGACCGACGACCACCAGCATCGCCCGGAAGAGACACCGGGTCAGCCACCCTACGTAGGTAGCTGACCCGGTGGGCGACGGACGAGTCGACCGGTACGCCGGATTCTGATTCTGCCAAGAACGCGAAATTCAGTCGGAGGGAGGCTCGTCGGGGGTGTCGCCCGGCTTTGGCAGTTCAGGCCGGTCAGCCGGCGGCACCCCATGCGCAGTTAAGTAGACACCAAGTGGCCGCTTCAGGATCTCAGTTAGGCGTCGCGCGGTCAGAGGCTCCCCGCCTCCCACGAGCAATTCAGACTCTTCGTCGAGAAGCCACCGTCGCGGCGTCTCTGACTGGCGCTCGATACGACGTACACGCTCGACCAGTTCCTCAAGCATGTCTTGGGCGCTGCGGCGAGGCTGGTGCTCATCTGGTGCCGCACGCTTGGCCTCGTCTATCTGACGCTCAAACTCGGGCCACATTGCCGTGAAGAGCTGGTCCAAGCGGTCAGGGGTAAGTGGCCGATCACCCTTGGAGGCGAGTTCTTGCACAAGCTTTCGTATCCCGTCCTTGTCGAGCACTCGAGACTGGAAGGCGGAGAGCGGCCCAGTCACCTCGGCTGGACTCATGTCGACACACAGAGGAACAACGCGTGCGACGTTCAAACGCTTGGCAAGGGCGCCGGCCTCGAACATCAGCCAGGGTCGGTGCTGGTTCGCCGCCGTGACGCAAACGATTCCGAAGTCAGCTTGGTCAAGGGAGGCAGCGATCTCATCATTCCAACGGCCGCCGCTCTCAATCTCCTCATCCGACATCCACGGATCGACGTGCTGGACGACTGTTGGCAACCAGTTGTACAGGACGCGTGCGATTGACCGCGCGGGCTCGCTGCTCCACGAGACGAAGACCTTCAAGTTGGCTCCCTCACGATGTTGTAGGCGAGCGTACCGGCCGGCGCTGGGGCGTTTCGCGTTGGCGAGCCCACCTTTGACCGCGTACCAAACTACCGGCAGGCCGCGCGGGTCAAGCCAGTGCAGCAGTACAGCACGTGCAGCCCGAGCCTCGCGACCTACGTACCGGGCCGTCAGCAACCGCCTCGCTGGCAATCCAAAGATGCAAGGCTGGTGAACAAGATCCGGAACATGCGCGGAATGACCAGGCATATCGCAAAAGATCGGCCGGACGTATGTCCTGATAGGGCGAGGGGTGGCTCCAGCAGGCGCTATACCCTTCCTAAACCGTGTGTCGCAGGTTCGAATCCTGCCGGGGGCACCAGATTCCGCCTACGGGCTGACCGTCCCCGACATGTTGCTGACGCGGCCCATCGCGTCGAAGTCGACGCGCAAGACGGAGCCGCCCCGATCCTGCGCGGTCACCGACATCGGTGCCCGATCCAACCGCCACACCTGCTGGTGCAGGAACGACTCGACGGCGACGCGGTGCTCCACCATGAAGGACTGAAGAACCTGGGTCAGTACGGTCAGCACCCGCTCCGGCCGGACCGGCGCGGTGACCTGTGGCGGGGCGTCGTCGAGGTGGAAGAAGACCGCGCCGCCGTCGTACGGCCCACGGTAGTAGCAGCGGCCGGTCAGACCGGACGCCAGTAGGGCGAGGCGGTGACCGTCGGCGCGCTGGAGCGGGAACGTGGGCTCGGTGAGTTCGGCGACCCCCTGGCGGTGTCCGTACTCGCGCAGCCAGCCGGCCAGGTGCAGCACCGCCGGTGGGAGGTTGCTGGCCTCGTTGGCCCATGCCCACAGCCAGGTGCCGTCGTCGTGGCTCTCGGTGCCGAGGAGCTGGACGCGGTACCGCAGGTCGGTCCCGAACGTCACTGTGCCGTCGGTCAGGTCGAGCTGCCAGTCACGCTCGCCGATCAAGTCGGCCAGCGCCATCTGGCGGGCCAGGCCGGTGCCGACATGTTCGGCGAAGAGTCGATCGAACGTCGGCATCGCCGCAGTGTGCCAGACCTTCGGGAACGGGACGGCCCCGCGTCCGGCCGGAGCCGGAGCGCGGGGCCGGCGGGTCAGCGGACCAGCGCTGCCACCAGCGTCCCGATGCAGGCGACGACGGCGGCGATGATCGGACTGAGCGTCTTGATGTACGCCAGGATGAGCCGGTGCCGGTCGGTCGGCTCGGCAACGGTTTCGTCCTCGTCCTCTGGTGTCTCGAAGTCTGACCCGTGAGGGATTACAGTCAACGTGACTCCTTCCGTTGCAGCGGTGGAGTCGAATGCGGCGTCCGGTGGCAGCCGGGCGCCGCCCTCTGTGTGAGGCGGCGCAGTACCGTTCGACGGTTCGAGCATGCTCCCGGCGGACAGCTAGCACAAGAGTGGGCAATTCACTGTCGGGTACCTGACAAGCAGATGCATCGCATCGAGAAAATTTCGGTGCCATCTCTTGCCAAATGCAATTTTCCATGAAGCAGTTCAACCGAGCGTGACCATATCAGAGCGCATGGTGAGCAGGCGTGTGATCAGGCCCGGCGACCTACGAGACGAGGACGGGCGAGGAGTCGTCAGCCCGCGAGGTGGGCTTGTACGTCACGGTGCAGGCTCGGGTTCGCGACGGCGAGGATCTGGTGTCGTCTCACCTCGCCCCGGCCGAGACCCCGGACGATCTCACCGAAGTCGATCGGCCGGCCGGCGGGGTCCGTGACCGTGCCGCCGGCCCGCGCCACCAACTCGTACGCCAAGGTCTCGTAGGACGGCTGACCGAACTCGTGGTCGACGAATCCGTCGACCTCGCCCACCGCGATCCGGGCGGCGACGATGGCGCCGTCCACCGTCCCGAGCAGTTTGGGACCGCCGAGCAGCTTCAGCGGTGGATCCTGCCGGCGGTTGCGCTTCAGCAGCGACACGACCAGGAACGCGTCCTCGACGCGTTCGGTGGCCGAGCAGGTCGCGGGCGAGGTGCTGCCGTGCATCGACGAGACGTGCGCGCCGGTGTCCGAGGTGGCCCAGACGACACGCGGGATCTGGATGTCCGCGATGGCACCGCTGAGGAACTCTCCCTCGACGGTGTACTCGTACACGGCCACCGCCGACTCCCGTACGCCGTGGAAGGTCAGCGTGGTGTTGCAGTAGGGGTCGCACACGATCATTCGCGGCTCGTCGCCGAGGCGCACGAGGCCGGCTTCCTCGGAGAACACCTGTCCTTGGAATCCGCGCCGCCGCAGCGCGTCGAACAGCACCCGTTCGGCGACGTCGTCCACCTTGTGGGCGGTGTGGCCGCCACCCTTGTCCTCGGTGATCTCGCCGAGTGTGGTCGTCGCTGCCGCGTCCGACAGGGCGGGTCGAACCGTTTCGGCGATCTCGGCGGCCAGGTCGAATGTCAGCGGTTCGTGCGCCACGTCCTCAGCCTCTCGCCTGCCCCTGGGCTTCGATGTCCGCGAAGCATGTCTCGCACACCGTACGCCTGCTTGCTCGATGCAGCCTGCTTCGGCGACGCCAGATGAGCCGTGCCGTGCAGACGTCGCAGTAGTGCGGCGGCAGGATCTGCTCCCTCACGGCGAGGAGGATCGCCGCTCCCAGCAGGCCGAGCAGCACACCGAACGCGTAGCAGAGGACCTGGCTCACCCGGCGGAGTTCGGTGAGATCGGTGATGGTGACGATCGCGAACAGGGCGGCGGGCGCGTACAGGATGATGGAGATGGCGAAGATCCAGGCTCCAGGGCTGCGGCTGTGGATGTCAGCCGATCGGTAGAAGCCGGTCGACGGCCGTACCGCCTGGAGCACGGGCGGCGCGAGAGCGAGCGCGAGCGTCACCGCGGCCATGTCCGTGTAGCCGCCGTACACGAGTGCGATGGTGAGGGCGGCGGCTAACAGGCCGACGCATCCGGCGAAGGGCAGCATCGCCAGATTGCGGAAGCGTGATTCGCTGTGCAGGCCGAAGAGGTAGGAGAGTTCGCCCCGGCCGTGCGGGTAGAAGCCGATCTTGCGAACCGTGCCCGGGCCGACTCCTTGCGCCAGTGAGTGGTACTCGGACGTGTCCACCCGGCAGCGCAACGAAAGTTCTGGCGAGTGTTCGAGGTTGATGATCGTGCGAGAGGCGGACGGTGCCTCGACGGAGAAGCCGAGTCGCCAGGTCTGGAGCACGCCGTCGCCGCCCATCAGGAAGAACAGGCTGGCGCTCGTGAAGCTGACGCGCAGGCTGCCGGACAGTCCGCGTAGCTCCCGGGTGGGTGCCTCGACGATCAGGCAGGAGTCGGTGGTGACCTGACGCGTGCCGATGGTGCGGCTGCCGCCGGAGGTGGTCAGAGCGGCGACCCGGGGTGGTGCTGTGCCGGTGGCCCGCAGGGAGTCCAGCGGGAGCGGCACCGCGAACTTGACCAGCGGTGTCCAGGCGCTGCGGCCCCGCGCCGGAACCGGTACGTCGATGTCGACATGGACCGTGCCGACGTAGGTCGCCGGTGCGTCCACCACACGAAGGTGAACCACGGCGGCACGCCGTTCGGTGTATTCGTGCAGAAGATCGTGTACCCGAATTCCATCGAATCGCTGCAGATTGGCGGTCACGTCGGATGAGGCAGGAGATGACATCGTCGGCTTCCCTCTGGCGCGGATTTCGCCCGGGCGGGTATCGACGACGGTAGCGGGGGACGCAATATCTCCATCTCGTCGAACTATTCCAAAGCGGTAGGAGAGGAAGACGATGCCGGTCCGGTCCGTCGTATTCGCCTCGGCTGCGGATCTCGCGACGCAGGTGGCGCTGGAAATTGCCCGTGGGTTGCGGAGCGCCGCGTCCGCGGACCGCCTCTATCTCCTGGGCTGTCCCTCGGGCCGGAGTGCGACCCAGGCGTTCCGGGCTCTCGCCGGGATCGCGGCGGAACAGCGCGTTCCGGTTGCCGGGCTCGTCGTGGTCTCGCTGGACGCGTATGTCGATTCCGGGGCCGGCGGGTTCACGCGGGTGCCGGCGGATCGCCACCACAGTTGTGAGCGGTACGTCGCAGCGGAGATCGTCGGCCCGCTCAACCGAGGGCTGCCGCCGGGGGACCGGATTCCCGCCGCTCAGGTGTGGGTGCCCGGACCGGAGCAGCCCGGTGACTTCGACGTGCGCATCCGAGCGCACGGGGGCATCGACCTGTTGCTGTTGGCGTCCGGTTCGGGCGACGGGCACGTGGGCTTCAACGGCCCGGGGGCGCCACGGGAAAGCGTCACGCGGGTGGTGCCGTTGGCGGAGTCGACCAGGCGGGACAACCTTCGTACGTATCCCGATTTCCGCTCGGTCGACCAGGTGCCGGCGCACGGCGTCACCATGGGGATCGCCACGATGGCCGATCTGGCTCACCGTGCGTTGCTGCTCCTGCCCGGGAAGGAGAAGGCGACCGCCTTCCGGCGGGTGAGCCGGTGCCGGGACTACGACCCCGAGTGGCCCGCGTCGGTGGTGGCCGCCTGCGGCGACGGGGTGGTGTACGCCGACCTTTCCGCAGCTCGTGGCCACGAGTGAGCGTCGGACGAGATAGCCTGCGGCCGGAAGGTTGCGTGGAGTGACGATCGGGGCGCGCGGACGCCGGAGGGTCACCGTCGGTACCCTGCTAGGTCTGGCCTGTCCGCGACGACATGAGGTATTCGTGAACGATCTTCGAGTGGTGGCGTTCGATCTCGACGACACCCTGGCGATTTCCAAGTCCCAGATCGATCGTCGGATGGCGGAGTTGCTCGGCCACCTGCTCACCGAGGTGGACGTACTGGTCATCTCCGGTGGCCGGTTCGAGCAGTTCCAGTCGCAGGTGCTCGCCCACCTCGACCTCACCGAGGAGCAGCGCGACCGGCTGCACCTGATGCCGACCTGCGGCACCCGCTACTACCGCTGGTCCGACGGGGACTGGCGGCAGGTGTACGCGGAGGATCTGACCGAGGCCGACAAGGCCCGTGTCGTCGCCGCGCTGACCGAGTCGGCGCAGGCGCTGGGTCTGTGGGAGGCGAAGACCTGGGGCGACATCATCGAGGACCGGGGCAGCCAGATCACCTTTTCCGCGCTGGGGCAGTCCGCCCCGCCGGCCGAGAAGTACGGCTGGGATCCGGACGGCGACAAGAAGCGGCGGCTGCGGGACGCGGTCGCGGCGAAGCTGCCCGACCTGGAGGTGCGTGGCGGCGGCTCGACCTCGATCGACGTCACCCGCAAGGGCGTGGACAAGGCGTACGGCATGCGGAAGCTGCTGGAACACCTGGATCTGAAGATCGACAACGTGCTCTTCGTGGGTGACCGCCTGGACGTGGGCGGCAACGACTACCCGGTCAAGGCGATGGGCATCCGCTGTGTCGCGGTCACCCGCTGGGAGGAGACCGCCGACTACGTCGAGAAGCTCGTCGACGACCTGGTGAAGCAGCGCGCCGAACGCGCCTGAGCGCAGCCCGCAGCAGAGCCCGCCGGTTCCGGAACCGGCGGGCTCTGGCGGTATCGACGGTGATGAGGTAGGAACAGCCGGGAGAGCGCTCTCCCGTCCCATCACCGAACAGGCAGGCAGATGCGATCACCCGACCCCTCACGCCGCCGTTTCCTCACGCTCACCGCCTCGGCGGCCTCGCTCACCGCCCTCGGCCTCCCGGCCGGCGCCGCGGCCGCGTCCCCGTCCGCGCGCCCAGGCCGCGAGCCCGACTTCGGCCCCAACGTCTTCGTGTACGACCCCAGCACGCCGGTCGAGGAGATCCAGTCCACGCTGGACCGGCTGTTCACCGCCCAGGAACGCAACGAGATGGGCTTCGACAGGTACGCCGTGCTGTTCAAGCCCGGCCGCTACGAGGTGGACGCCCGGCTCGGCTACTACACGACAGTCGCCGGTCTCGGCGCCCACCCGGACGACGTGGAGATCCACGGCGCGGTCCGGGTGGTCGGGCAGCCGGACCCGAACTCGCCCGCCGGCATCTCCGCGCTCACCAACTTCTGGCGCTCGGCGGAGAACCTGGCGGTCACCCCGACGGACTGGTCGAACCAATGGGCCGTCTCGCAGGCGTCACCGATGCGCCGGGTGCACGTCAAGGGCGTGCTGTGGCTGGAACCCGGCAACGGCGGCTACTCCAGCGGCGGCTACATCGCCGACTCCAAGGTGGACGGCATCACCATCAACGGTTCCCAGCAGCAGTGGCTCACCCGGGACAGCGAACTCGGCGGCGAGTGGACCAACGGCGTATGGAACCAGGTCTTCTCCGGCGTGCTCGGTGCGCCCGCGCAGGGCTTCCCCGACCCGCCGTACACCACGCTGCCGACCAGCCCGGTCACCCGGGAGAAGCCGTACCTGTTCGTCGACGCCCGGGGCGCCTGGCGGGTCGCCGTACCGCGCCTGCGCCGCGACACCGCCGGCACCACCTGGGCCACCGGGGGTGCGCCGGTGCCGTCGCTGCCGCTGTCCGCGTTCTTCCTGGCCCGGCCCACCGACTCGGCGAAGCGGATCAACGCCGAACTCGCCCGGGGCCGGCACCTGCTGCTCACCCCCGGCGTGTACCACCTGGACCGGGCCCTGCGGGTACGCCGCCCGGACACCGTCGTGCTCGGCCTCGGCATGCCGAGCCTGGTGCCGGACCGCGGGGACGCGGCGCTGCGGATCGAGGACGTGGACGGGGTACGCGTCGCCGGGGTGCTCGTGGACGCCGGGCCGGTCGAGTCGCCGGTGCTGGTCGAGGTCGGTACGCGGCACTGCCACCGGTCGCACGCCACGAACCCGATCTCGCTCCAGGACGTCTTCTTCCGCATCGGCGGCCCGTACGCCGGGCGGGCGGCGACCAGCCTGGTGGTCAACAGCCGGCACACGCTCATCGACAACATCTGGGCCTGGCGCGGCGACCACGGCCGGGCCGGCACGATCGGCTGGACCGTGAACACCGCTGCCACCGGCGTGATCGTCAACGGCGACGACGTGACCGCGTACGGGCTGTTCGTCGAGCACTACCAGCGCTGGCAGACGATCTGGAACGGCGAGCGCGGCCGGACCGTGTTCTACCAGAGCGAGCTGCCCTACGACCCGCCGAGCCAGGCGGCCTGGCGCAGCCCGACCGGCAACGGCTGGGCCTCGTACAAGGTCGCCGACCACGTCCGCACGCACGAGGCGTGGGGGCTCGGCGTGTACTCGTACTTCAACCAGGGCGTGGACATCCGCTGCGACCGGGGGATCGAGGCGCCGCGCCGGGCCGGGGTGCGGTTCCACGACGCGATCACCGTGTTCCTGGACGGCAGCGGCGGCATCGAGCGCACGATCAACGAGGTCGGCACGCCCGTCGTCGGCTCGTACGGCACCAGCACGGTGGTCACCTACCCCTGACCGCGAGGGCGGCCCGGCCGGTGCGGGACCGGCCGGGCCGCGCCCGATCACGCCGCGAGCTGGTCGACGCGGGTGAGCACCTGATCGACGAGGCCGTACTCGCGGGCCTGCTCGGCGGTGAACCAGCGGTCGCGGTCCCAGTCGCGCTGGATCTCCTCCAGCGTGCGCCCGCTGTGCCGGGCGATCAGCTCCTGCATGGTGCGCTTCACGTGCAGCATGTTCTCGGCCTGGATGGTGATGTCCGCGGCGGTTCCGCCCATCCCGCCGGACGGCTGGTGCATCATGATCCGAGAGTGCGGCAGCGCGAACCGCTTGCCCGCCGTCCCGGCGCAGAGCAGGAACTGCGCCATCGACCCGGCCATGCCGAGCGCCAGCGTCGCCACGTCGTTCTTGACGTACCGCATGGTGTCGTAGACGGCCATGCCGGCACTCACCGAGCCGCCCGGCGAGTTGATGTAGAGGAAGATGTCGCGCTCCGCGTCCTCGGCCGCGAGGAGCAGGATCTGCGCGCAGATCTGGTTGGCCGACGCGTCGGTGACCTCGGTGCCGAGGAAGATGATCCGCTCCTTCAGCAGCCGCTCGAAGACCCGGTCGCCGAACGCCGGCTGCCCCTCGTCGAGCATCCAGATGCCACCCATCGCCGCCCACCTCCGTGCCGCCGGTGGGCGGGGGACCGCCCGGGAACCCGGCGGTCTCCAGCGTCCGCCGGGCGCACCCACACGGCCCAGGCTTTCTGCGCGGGGCAGATTCGCCCTGGGCAGAAGCTACGCGGCGACCGGCCGCCGGCGGCCGGCGCGGGCCCGCCGCCGGGCGACAGTGACTGAGGTACGCGGACGGGGGCGGACGGCCGGGGCGGAGGGAGCCGGCCAGATCCGGATGCCGCCGGCGAACCCGATCGGCGTGGCGGCGTCGAGCGCCGGACCGAGCGGCGCCGGCCCGAGCCCCACGGGCCGCAGCGCGCCACCCAGCAGCGGCGTGGCGGTGACCGGCCGGCGGGCGACGTGCGGCCGGAGCGAGACGGCGGGCCGGCGGGACACGGAGGGCCGGGGCGACACGGCCGGGCGGCGCGTGACGGACAGCCGCGGCGGGCCGACCCGCAGCTGCGGCCCGGTGCGGGCGGCGGGCACCCGGTCGAACCGGGCCGCCGAGACCCCGGGGCCGACCGGGGCCGGGCGCTCCCGGCGCAGCTCGTCGCGGGCCTCCTCGAGCAGGTCGGCGAGGTGGATCCCGAGCGCGCGGCAGATCGCGGCCAGCACCTCGGAGGAGGCCTCCTTGCGTCCGCGTTCGACCTCGGAGAGATAGGGCAGGGAGACGCCGGCGGCCTGGGCCACCTCGCGCAGCGTGCGGCCCTGGCGCAGACGGATGCGCCGGAGCACCCCGCCGATGACGCGTCGCAGCAACGACATGCCGGCCTCCTCGCGGTCGCCGTCCGGGACGTTCCCATCATGCCCCGTCCACGTCGCCGGCAGCGGCCCCGGCGGGTTCCTATCGGCACCCGGCGGGCCGGATCCCGGTGTACCCGTTATCTTGTGGGCGTGCAGGTGGCGGAGCAGGACCGACGGTGATCCATTTTCCCGCGCAACGGCGGGGGCCGCTGAGCGCGCTGAGCCTGCGCCTGCTCGCCGCCCTCGGCCTGGTCTTCGCCACCGTGGCGGTGGTCTGGCTGGACCGCGACGGCTACCGCGACGTGGACGAGAGCGGCCTGAGCCTGCTCGACTGCTTCTACTACGTGGTGGTCTCGCTCTCCACCACCGGGTACGGCGACATCACCCCGGTCAGTTCGTCGGCGCGGCTGGCTAACGTCCTGTTCATCACCCCCGCCCGGGTGCTGTTCCTGATCATCCTGGTCGGCACCACCCTGGAAGTCCTGACCGAGCAGTACCGCACCGGCCGTCGCCTGTCGCGGTGGAGGAGAACCGTGAAGGACCACGTCATCATCTGCGGCTACGGCACCAAGGGCCGCAGCGCGGTCTCCGCCCTGCTGGAGAACGGTACGGACAAGTCCAGGATCGTGGTGGTCGAGCGGAGCGGGCCGGCGCTGCGGCAGGCCACCTCCAACGGGCTGGTGACGGTCGAGGGCTCGGCGACCCGCTCGTCGGTGCTGGAGCAGGCGCACGTGCGGAGCGCCAAGGCGGTCATCATCGCGACCGACAGCGACGACGCCTCGGTGCTGGTGGCGCTCACGGTCCGGCAGCTCACCGCCGGTCAGGTACGCATCATCGCGGCGGTCCGGGAGGCGGAGAACGCGCCGCTGCTCAAGCAGAGCGGCGCGCACCACGTGATCGTCTCGTCGGCCACGGCCGGTCGGCTGCTCGGCCTGTCGACCTCGGCCCCGCCCCTGATCGACGTGGTGGAGGACCTGCTCACCCCGGGGCAGGGCATGGCGCTGGCCATGCGGTCGGCCGAGCGCAGCGAGGTGGGCCGCTCACCGCGCGAGCTGGAGTCGCTGGTCATCGCGCTGGTCCGCCGGGGCAAGGTGGTCACGCTCAACGACCGTGCCGCCTCGGTGATCGAGACCGGCGACATGCTCGTCCACGTCCGGGACGACCGGCCGCAGGCCACGTCCGCGCTCTGACCCCGCGCCGCTGAGCGCCTGCGGTCAGCAGGCGCCCGCGCCGCCTTCCGCGATCACTTCACCGCAGGTCGACGACCGGCCCTGGGTGGCCCGTCGCAGCAGGTCGTAGAGCAGATCCCGCTCGCCGGGAGCCAGCGCGCCCAGGACCTCCTCCTCCGCGCCGGCGAGCGCGCACTCGGCCTCGCGCAGTCGCTTCGTGCCCGCGTCGGTGAGGCGTACCTCGTGCCGGCGGCGGTCCTCTGGGGAGCGGCGGCGCTCGGCCAGGCCGTCCGCCTCCAGGTCGTTGAGCAGCCCGACCACGTTCGTGCTGTCGATCTGGAGCGTGCCGGCCAGCGCCTGCTGGCTGATGCCGCCGGAGTCGCGCAGCACGGTGAGCGCCACCAGGTGGCGGGGGCGCAGGCCGAGCGGTGCCAGCACCGACTCCGAGCGCAGCCGCATCCGCCGGGCCAGGTGGTCGAGCAGGGGCCCGGAGCGGCGCTCGGACTCCTCGACCGGTGCGGCGGACATGTGACCCAGTTTACGCGCTCCGAGGAACATCGGCCTGCTATAAATAGTTGGTCCTGCACGAACGATCCTCGGAGGAGGAACAACCAATGGCACACCTACTGCACATCGACTCCAGCATCACCGGGGAGCGGTCGATCAGCCGGCGGCTCACCGCCCGCGCCGCCGCCGCCTGGCGTGCCGCCCACCCGGACGGCACCGTCACCTACCGCGACCTGGGTCAGAACCCGCTGCCGCACCTGAACACCGCCAGCGGCCTCGCGCGCATGGTGCCGCCGGATCAGCACACCCCGGAGCAGCAGGCGTCCTGGCAGATGACCCAGGAGGTGGTGGCCGAGGTGAAGCAGGCCGACACCGTCCTGCTCGGGCTCCCGCTCTACAACTACGGCCCGCCCAGCAGCGTGAAGTCCTGGGTCGACCACCTGATCGCCCCCGGCATCGCGTACGACCCGGCGACGAACGCCGGGCTGCTCGGCGACCGCCAGTTCGTCGTCCTGGTCAGCCGCGGCGGCGGATACGGCCCGGGCACCCCGCGTGAGGGCTGGGACCACGCCGAGCCGTGGCTGCCGCACGGCCTCTCCCTGACCGGGCTGGAGCCGCGTTTCATCTGCGCCGAGCTGACCCTGGCCCCGGTCAACCCGGCGATGGCCGAGCTGATCCCGCTGTTCGAGCAGAGCCTCGCCGCGGCCGAACGGGCCGTCGACGAGCTGTGGGTGCCCGCCTCGGCGGCCGCCTGACCGGGCCGCGTGACACGCGAAGGGCGGGCCGTTCCGCGGGGGAACGGCCCGCCCTTCGGCCATGACGGGTCAGCGGTGGATCAGAGGATCGTCCAGGTGTCGCCGCTGCCGAGCAGCGCCGCGAGCTGCTGCTCCGGGGTCTGGTCGACGGTGGCCCTGGCCGCCGCGACCTGCTCCTGCACCACGCTGTCGTAGGAGGGGCGGTCCACCGACCGGAACACCCCGATCGGGGTGTTGCTCAGGTCCAGGCCGGGCAGCCGGGACAGCGCGAACGCGTACGCCGGGTCGGCCACGCCCGCGTCGTGCACGACGATCTCCTCGGCCGGCGTGTTCGCGGTCTCCCGGACCTCCAGCCCGAAGCCACCAGGCGGGTGGACGACGCAGAACTGCCCGTCCTTGCCGAACGTGATCGGCTGCCCGTGCTCCAGCCGGATCAGGAAGTCGTCCCGGGTGGCCGGCTCCTTCAGCGGGTCGAACGCGCCGTCGTTGAAGATGTTGCAGTTCTGGTAGATCTCCACGAACGCCGAGCCCTCGTGCTGGGCGGCGGCCCGCAGCACCGACTGGAGGTGCTTGCGGTCCGAGTCGATCGTCCGGGCCACGAACGTGGCCTCGGCGCCGAGCGCCAGCGACAGCGGGTTGAACGGGGCGTCCGCCGAGCCGGCCGGCGTCGACTTGGTGATCTTGCCGACCTCGGAGGTCGGCGAGTACTGGCCCTTGGTCAGCCCGTAGATCCGGTTGTTGAACAGCAGGATCTTCAGGTTCACGTTGCGGCGCAGCGCGTGGATCAGGTGGTTGCCGCCGATGGAGAGCGCGTCGCCGTCACCGGTGACCACCCAGACCGACAGGTCCGGCCGGGACACCGACAGGCCGGTGGCGATCGCCGGGGCACGGCCGTGGATCGAGTGCATGCCGTACGTGTTCATGTAGTACGGGAAGCGCGACGAGCAGCCGATGCCCGAGACGAAGACGATGTTCTCCCGGGGGATGTTCAGCTCCGGCATGAAGCCCTGCACGGCCGCCAGGATGGCGTAGTCGCCGCAACCGGGGCACCAGCGCACCTCCTGGTCGGACTTGAAGTCCTTGGCGGTGAGCTTGAGGGCGACGGGCTCAGACATTCTTCAGGACCTCTTCCAGCATCGTCTCCAGCTCGGCGGCGGTGAACGGCAGGCCGCGGACCTGGTTGTAGCCGATCGCGTCGACCAGGTACTTCGCCCGGATCACGTGGGCGAGCTGGCCGAGGTTCATCTCCGGCACGACCACCTTGTCGTAGCGGCTCAGCACCTCGCCGAGGTTCGCCGGCATCGGGGCCAGGTGCCGCAGGTGGGCCTGGGCCACCGAGAGCCCGCGCTGGCGCAGGCCACGGCAGGCGGCGCCGATCGGCCCGTACGTCGATCCCCAGCCCAGCACCAGCACCCGGGCGTCGCCGTCCGGGTCCTCCACCTCGACGTCCGGCACCGGGATGGTCTCGATGCGGGCCGCCCGGGTCCGCACCATGAAGTCGTGGTTGGCCGGGTCGTACGAGATGTCGCCGGTCTTGTCGGCCTTCTCCAGGCCGCCGATCCGGTGCTCCAGGCCGGGCGTGCCGGGCACCGCCCACGGGCGGGCCAGCGTCTGCGGATCCCGCAGGTAGGGAAGGAAGGTGGTGCCGTCCTCGCCGTTGGGCTGCGTGGCGAACTCGACCCGCAGGTCGGGCAGCGACTCCACGTCCGGCAGCAGCCACGGCTCGGAGCCGTTGGCCACGTAGTTGTCCGACAGCAGGATCACCGGGGTGCGGTAGGTGAGCGCGATCCGGGCCGCCTCCAGCGCCGCGTGGAAGCAGTCCGACGGGGACTTCGGCGCGACCACCGCCACCGGCGCCTCGCCGTGCCGGCCGTAGAGCGCCATGTTCAGGTCGGCCTGCTCGGTCTTGGTGGGCATACCGGTGGACGGCCCGGCCCGCTGCACGTCGACGATGACCAGCGGCAGCTCCAGCGCCACCGCCAGGGAGATCGTCTCGCTCTTGAGCGCCACACCCGGGCCGCTCGTGGTGGTGATGCCGAGCGCGCCGCCGTACGAGGCGCCGAGCGCCGCGCCCACCGCGGCGATCTCGTCCTCGGCCTGCATGGTGACCACGCCGAACTTCTTGTGCTTGCTCAGCTCGTGCAGGATGTCCGAGGCCGGCGTGATCGGGTACGCGCCGAGGAACACCGGCAGGCCGGAGCGCACCCCGGCGGCCACCAGGCCCAGCGACAGCGCCGCGTTGCCGGTGATGTTCCGGTAGGTGCCGGGCAGCATCTTGGCCGGCTTGACCTCGTACCGGACGGAGAAGTCCTCGGTGGTCTCACCGAAGTTCCAGCCGGCCCGGAACGCGGCCACGTTCGCCGCCACCAGCTCGGGACGGGCCGCGAACTTGCGCTCCAGGAAGCGGAGCGTGGACTCGTAGGGGCGGGAGTACATCCAGCTCAGCAGCCCGAGCGCGAACATGTTCTTGGCCCGCTCGGCGTCCTTCTTGGACACGTCGAGCTCGGCCAGCGCGCCGATCGTCATCGAGGTGAGCGCCACCGGGTGCACCGCGTACCCGGCGAGCGAGTCGTCGTCGAGCGGGCTGGTCGCGTAGCCGACCTTGGCCAGGTTGCGCCGGGTGAACTCGTCGGTGTTGACGATGATGTCCGCCCCGCGCGGGAGGTCGGCCAGGTTGGCCTTCAACGCGGCCGGGTTCATCGCCACCAGCACGTTCGGCGCGTCACCCGGGGTCAGGATGTCGTAGTCGGCGAAGTGCACCTGGAAGCTCGACACGCCGGGCAGGGTGCCGGCGGGAGCACGGATCTCGGCGGGGAAGTTGGGCAACGTCGAGATGTCGTTGCCCAGTTGCGCCGTCTCCGAGGTGAACCGGTCGCCGGTGAGCTGCATGCCGTCGCCGGAGTCACCGGCGAACCGGATGACCACCCGGTCCAGCTGACGGATCTGCTTGGTCACACCCGCACCTCGCTTAACTGAGCGCCGTCGCCCTCGCCGGCCCGGCCCGCTCCGATTCTCACGTCAGAGCCTACGTCGCCACGTTAGGGCCACCTTGGTCGAGGTCCGACGTATGGGACTGGACCGGGCCGCTGTATGCCCTGCTTTGCAGCGTTTAGTGCCTGGGCCCGTAACTCAGATCACCACATATGCATGATCACCGGTCGGTGATCGGACGCTCCGGCACGGCGATGTCGCTGCGACGGCGCAGCGAACGGGTCGCCAGCGTCAGCGCGAGCACGACCAGGAGACCGGACACGGCGATCAACGCGATGGCCGTCCGCCGGGTCGAGGTGTCGCCGCGGTCCCGTTCTCCGGCGGCGACGAGCACGCCCTGCGAGCCGGTCGGGGCCGGCGCCCCGCCGGGCGGGACGGCGTCCGCCGCCGCCGCCGCGCTGATCCGGAAGCTCATCTGCACCTGCCGGTCCCGTCCGCTCCGCGGGTCCAGCCGGCCGATCACCGCCCCGGACAGGGGCGCCCGCCGCTGGGCCTCCGCCGAGGCGGCGAGCGTCAGCCGTACGGTCGCGGTCCGCCCGGCCGCCAGAGCGCCCAGCTCGCAGCGGGTCCGGTCGGCCGACACCGGGGCGCAGCCGCCCTCGGTGCCGGCCACGGTCACCCCTTCGGGCAGGAGCACCTCGATCCGGCCGGCCGCGTCGACCTTGCCGGTGTTGCCGAGCCGGACGGTGAGCGTGCTGGGGGCGCCGCTGATGTCGAACAGCACCTCGTCGGCGCGCAGCGAGATGCCGGGTACCGGTGGCCCGGGCGGGAACAGCACCGCGAAGCCCTCGTCGTCGTACGCCGCGCCGGTCACACCGGGCGCGACGGCGGTGACCTGGACCGATCCGGCCAGCGGCATGGTCCGCCAGGCGTCGCCGCCGACCCGGAGGCGGATGGTCGCGCTGAACCGGGCGCCCGGCTCCGCGTCCCACCCGACGCAGCTGTGGTTGCCGCCGCCGGCCGGTTCGCAGCCCGGGGTGCCCGCGTCGGTCAGCCCGGGCGGCAGCGTGTAGCCCAGGCTGATCCGCTCCGCCCGCCCGCCGGTGTTCGTCACCGTCACCCGCAACGTGGCGACCGTGGCGTCGGCGTTCCAGTAGGCCGGCGTGAGGACCACGTCTTCGGTGCTCACGCGTACCCCCAGGGGCCCGCCGGCCGGCTGGGCCGGCGGTGGCGGCGGGGTCTTGACCGGCGGCGCGACCGGCGGGGGCGCCGGTGCCGTGGTGGCCGGCGCGGCGGTGGTCGGCGCCGGTTCGGCGGGCGCGCTCGTCGGCGGCGGGGCCGGTGAGGTGGTGACCGGCGCCGGGGGCGTGGTCGCCGGTGGCGGCGGCTCGGTGGGCGGCGGGGCCGTCGCCGTGGTCGTCGGCTCGCCGGTGGGCGCGGGCTCGGTCGGCTCGCCGCCGGGGTCGCCGCCCGGCTCCGCGGGCTCGATCACCCGGAGCGCGGCGGCCGGCCCCGGGTGGGCGTCGGCCCCGGCCGGCGCCACCGCGACCAGCGCCGCGACGAGCGCGGGCGCCAGCAGCGCGAGGGTACGGCGGAGCGCGACCCGCCGAACGGGCGCAACGCGGGGGCGGGGCATCTGTCCTCCGGGACGATCAACGAGATCCCATTATTCGGTGATACTTGCCATCAAGCACTAGTCCTGCGAGGAAACAAATCCGTAACGTGTCCGGGACACCTGGACGGCACCGGTACGCTCCGGTCGTGACCGGATATCTCGGCTCGTACGCCACGCTCGGTCTGCTGCTGCTCGCCGCCGTGCTCTTCTTCGTGACGGCGTTCTCCGCGAACCGGGTGTTACGTCCGAGCCGGCCGGCCGAGCCGTGGGGCAAGCGGGCCACGTACGAGTGCGGTCTCGACCCGGTCGGCGGCGACTGGGCCCAGATGCAGATCCGCTACTACGTCTACGCGTACCTCTACGTGCTCTTCGCGGTCGAGGCGGTCTTCCTGTTCCCGTGGGCGCTGGTCTTCGACCGGCCCGGCTTCGGCGCCACCACCGTCGTGGAGATGGGCGTCTTCGTGGCGATCGTCGCGCTCGGCATCCTCTACGCCTGGCGGCGCGGCGTCCTGCGCTGGACCTGACCGCTAGGCGAGCCCGCGCCGGGTCGCCGCCGGCGGCCGGTCGCCCCGGATCGACGCCACCATGTCCAGCACCCGGCGGGTCTCGCGGACCTGGTGGGCGCGGAACACCCGGGCGCCGAGCCAGGCCGAGACCGCTGTGGCGGCGAGCGTCCCCTCCAGCCGCTCGGGCACCGGCAGGTCGAGCGTCTCGCCGATGAAGTCCTTGTTCGACAGGGCCACCAGCAGCGGCCAGCCGGTGTCGGTCAGCTCCGCCAGCCGCCGGGTGATCTCCAGCGAGTGCCGGGTGTTCTTGCCGAAGTCGTGCGCCGGGTCGATCAGGATGCCGTCCCGGCGCACACCCAGCCCGACCGCGCGTTCGGCCAGCCCGGTCACGGTGCCGACCACGTCGGCCACCACGTCGTCGAAGGCGGCCCGGTGCGGCCGGGTACGCGGGGCGAGCCCGCCGGCGTGCGAGCAGACCAGCCCGGCGCCGGTCGCCGCGGCGACCCGGGCCAGCGCCGGATCCGCCCCCGACCAGGTGTCGTTGAGCAGGTCCGCGCCGGCCGCGACCGCCTCCACGGCCACCTCGGCACGCCAGGTGTCGATGGAGACGACCACGTCGGGGAAGGCGGACCGGACCGCCGCGATGGTGTCCACCGTCCGCCGGATCTCCTCGGCCACGTCCACCTCGTCGCCCGGCCCGGCCTTGACCCCGCCGATGTCGATGATCTCGGCGCCCTCGTCGACCGCGCGTTCCACCGCGCGCAGCGCGCTGTCCTGGGCGAAGGTGGCGCCCCGGTCGAAGAACGAATCCGGGGTGCGGTTGACGATCGCCATCACCACCAGCTCACCGGGGCCGAACGCCCGTCCGCCCAGCCGCAACGCCCCGGTCATGCCCGCCTCCTCGCCGCCGGACCGCACCGGCCGGTCCGACGCTATCCGGTCCCGGCCGCGCCGCCCGTGCCGGTCCCGTGAGCCGGATGCATTTACGGACCGGACGTCTCGGAGGGCTCGCCCGATCCCGGCCCGCATGCCACGATCTGTGCATGGGTGAGGTTCTGCTCCTCTTGGTCGTCGCGCTGACCGTCGCGGCTGTGGTGTTCGGGGTGACGGTGCTCGTCTCCGGCAAGGATCCGGGCCTCACGCCGGCCGAGCCGGACGGGCGGGCCGTGCCCCTGCCCGGCAGCCGTCCGCTCGACGAGTCGGACGTGTCCGACGTCCGCTTCGACACTGCGCTGCGCGGCTACCGGATGAACCAGGTCGACGCGGCGCTGCGCCGGGCGGCGTACGACATCGGCTACAAGACCGAGCTGATCGGCGTACTGGAGGCGGAGAACGCGGCCCTGCGGGACGGGCGTACCGAGGACGCCGACGCGCTGCGCCGGGCGCGCGAGGAGGCCGCCGCGACCCGCCCCGAGACCGAGCGGGCGCCCGACCCGTCCACCCCGGAACCGGCGGTGATCGACCTGTCCGCGCCGGAGCCGCCGGCCCGGACCGACACCGACCGGCAGCCGGCCCGGACCGACACCGACCGGCAGCCGGTCCGGACCGACACCGACCGGCAGCCGGGGCGCGCCCCGGCCGAGGCGGGCGTGGCGGAGGCCCCCGCCGCCGCGGCGACCGAGGACACCGTCTCCCCGGCGAACGGGATCGCGGCCGGCCCGGCCGACGACGACCGGGAGCGCGGTTCGGTGGTCCGCTCGGAGTCGGCGTGACCGGCGCCGGCCGGCCGGCCGACGACTTCACCGAAGCGTCCCGCCGCGGCGCCGCCGAGGTCACCGCCACGGTGATCGTCGACGCCCCGGCCGACCGGGTGTTCGCCGCGCTCACCGCGTGGGAGCGGCAGTCGGACTGGATCCCGCTGACCCGGGTCCGGGTGGTCGAGGGCGACGGCGGCGAGGGCAGCCTGGTCGAGGCGGTCACCACGCTCGGGCCGGCCGTGCTCCGCGACGAGATGCGGGTGGTCCGGGTCGACGCGCCGTACGAGGTCGGCGTGGTGCACTGCGGCAAGCTGCTGCGCGGCCCCGGCGTGCTGCGCTGCACCCCGATGGACCGCGACCGCACGCAGGTGGTCTGGCACGAGTGGTTCCACCTGCCGGGCGGGCCGGCCGGCCGGGTGGCGTGGCCGGTGCTCTGGCCCGGCTCGAAGTTCAGCCTCACCCAGGCGCTGAAGAAGTTCGCCCGGCTGGTCGAGCAGGGCCGCCTGCCCTGACCGGCGGTCGGCGCGGCGGGGCTGTCGGTGGCCCGGCCTATCGTGGACGCCGTGACTGACCTGGTGACCGGCGCCGACGGGCTGCCCCGCTGCGCATGGGGGGCGAGCACCCCCGACTACGCCGTCTACCACGACGAGGAGTGGGGCCGGCCGCTGCGCGGCGACGACGCGCTCTACGAGCGGCTGACGCTGGAGGCGTTCCAGTCCGGCCTGTCCTGGCTGACCATCCTGCGCAAGCGGCAGGCGTTCCGGGACGCCTTCGCCGGCTTCCGGATCGACTCGGTGGCCCGCTACGGCGAGGCCGACGTGGCCCGGCTGATGGCCGACGCCGGGATCGTCCGCAACCGGGCCAAGATCGAGGCGGCGATCGCCAACGCCCGGGCCGCGTCGGAGCTGTCCGAGGGCCTCTCGGCGCTGCTCTGGTCCTTCGCGCCCCCGCCCCGGGCGGCGCGTGCCCGGTCCTTCGCCGAGGTGCCGGCCACCAGCCCGGAGTCGGTCGCGATGGCCAAGGCGCTCAAGAAGCGGGGCTTCCGCTTCGTCGGCCCCACGACCGCCTACGCGCTGATGCAGGCCACCGGCATGGTCGACGACCACCTGGCCGACTGCCACGTGAGCGGTGACCGGGCCGGGGTGTGACGGAGCGCGCCACCTCCGGCGTGATGGGATTGGGGCATGACCGACACCGAGCCGCGCACGAGCGGGACGACAGACGGTGCGACCACGACCGGAGCCTGGGCGGTGCTGTTGCCAGCCGAGCGCTTCGAGGCCGAGCGGCTGGTGCACCACGACGCGCTGGAGCTGACCGGGCTGTCCGAGGCGGCCGGCCCCCGGCCCGGCGACCGGGTCGCGGTGCTCGTCGACGAGCCGCTGCGCCTGGTCGCGCTCGGCCGGGTCGCGCTCGCGTCGTCCGAGACCCGGGAGGACCCGGACGATCCGCAGTCCGACGCGGTGGCCGGGTCGCTCGTGGTCACGTACACCCGGCGGGTGCTCGACGAGCCGGTGCCGGTCGACGGCCCGGCGCCGGACGGCCCGGTCGTGGCGCTCGACCCGGCCCGCTGGCGGTCGCTGGCCGACCGGCTCGGCCCGCCGCCCGCCCGCAGCACCTGGCTGGTCAGCCTGGACCTGCCGATCGAGGCCGCGTCGCGCGCCGAGGCGGTACGGATCTTCTGGTCCTACGTGCAGGAGCTGGGCCCGCGGGAGCTGCCGGCGTTCGTCTCGCCGTACGGCGACGAGCTGGCCATGCAGGCGTTCGTGCTCGGCGCCGAGGCCAACCAGGATCCGGAAGAGGACGACTGACCTCCGGGCCGCGGCCGGCCCGGTCAGCGGCCCTCGAAGACCGGCTTCTGCTTGGCGACGAACGCCTTCGTGGCGGCCCGGTGGTCGGCGGTGGCGCCGCAGATCGCCTGGGCCTGCGCCTCGGCGGCCAGCGCGTCGGCGAGCGTGCCCGCGTCGGCGATGGAGAGCTGGCGCTTGATCGCCCCGTACGCGACGGTCGGGCCGGCGGCGAGCCGGGCGGCCAGTTCCTGCGCGGTGGGGAGCACCTGCTCGTCGTCGTCCACCAGCTTGGTCAGCAGGCCCAGCCGGCAGGCCTCCTCGGCGCCGACCGGCTCGGCGAGCATCAGCAGCTCGACGGCCTTGGCGTGACCGACCAGCCGGGGCAGCGTCCAGGAGGCGCCGGTGTCGGCGGCGAGCCCCACCCCGGCGAACGCCATCAGGAACCGGGTCTTCGGGCCGCCGATGCGGAAGTCGGCCAGGAACGCCAGCGAGGCGCCGGCCCCGGCGGCCATTCCGCGCACCGCCGCGATCACCGGCTTGGGCAGGTTGGCCAGCCGGGCGGCGATCGGGTTGTAGTGCGCCCGCACCGTGCCCAGCGGGTCGGAGTCCGAGGTCTCCAGCGTCTGCACGTGCTCGCGCAGATCCTGCCCGGCGCTGAACGAGCCGCCCGCGCCGGCGAGCACGACCGCCCGGCAGGACCGGTCGGTCTCCAGCTCGGCCAGCGTGTCCCGGAGCGCCTCCTTGAGCGCCACGTCGAGCGAGTTCATCGCCGTCGGGCGGTTCAGCGTCAGGGTGACGACGGCGTCGGTGCGGTCGACGAGCAGCGGCTCGGTCACGTTCTAACGACCCTTCTGTCGGGCGAGGCGGTTGCCGGCGTCGAGGCACTGCTCGACGTACCGGTCGGCGGCCGGCCGGAGCCGGGCCGCGTGCCGGTCGAAGAAACTGGCCGCGCTGGTGCCCGGCCAGCGCTCGGGCAGCAGTGCCGGGGGCAGTTGCGGATCCCGGAACAGGAACGTACGCCATGCGTGCACGAGCCGGAACCGGGCCGCGTACGCGTCCTCGTCGCTGCTGCGCACTGTGACGCCGGAGAGCAGCGGCTTCTGCTCGGCGACGAAGCGCTCGTACGCCCGGCCGATCTCGGCCAGGTCCCAGGCGCGGCGGACCACGCCCATCGCGCCGGGGGTGCCGGCCGCGTGCGCGGCGGTGAACCGCTCGTAGCGCACGCCCGCCTCGTCGAGCAGCAGGTCGACGTCCTCGCCCGGGCGGGTGGCCACCCAGGTGCAGTCGTCGAGCGTGCCGTAACCGAGGAAGGCGAGGTTCGCGGCGAGCCGCTGCCGGTCCCGGCGGGAGGCGGGCGCGGTGAGCACCAGGAGATCGAACCGCCCGTCCCAGCTGTGCCGCCCGGTCCGGTAGATCCGGGACGCCGCCTCGTCGAGTCGACGAGCCGCCTTCGGGGTGATCGAATATCCCGGTCCGGACGCGAGCCGGAGGGGTTCCAGCCAGCCCTGGCGGACCATCCGGGAGACCGCGGTGCGTACCGCCGGTGGGGCGATCCCGAGCGGGGCGAGCAGCTTGACCAGGGCGGCGACCGGTGCGCGGCCACCCCGGGCCCGGAGGTGGTCGCCGTACAGGTCGAAGAGTGCCGACCGTGCCTGCATGACCGCACATTGTGACAGGCCTATCCAAGATAAGCTAGATGCTGTTACATCAATGCTGCTTCGGTTTGGGTCCGGCGGTGTTCATCAGGGAAAATCGTTGGTCGAGCCTTCCGCGCGGTTGCGGATGGCGATGGCGAAGTGGCTGTGGGGCAACTCACCGACCCTGGTGTAGGTCTGAGGGGAGACAACATGGCGGCGATGAAGCCGCGGACGGGCGACGGTCCGCTGGAAGTCACCAAGGAGGGCCGGGGCATCGTCATGCGAGTCCCGCTGGAGGGTGGTGGCCGGCTCGTCGTCGAGATGACTCCCGACGAGGCCACCGCGCTCGGTGACGCGTTGAAGGCGGCCGCGGGCTGATTCGAGGAAGTGTCCCGCGCGGCGTCCGCCGCGCGGGCGGTTCGTCCTACCCTGAGCCACCGGCATGCCGGTGGCTCAGGGTCTTTCCTCTGCGGGTACGTGGTGACGTGTACCCGTTCAACCCGTTTCGGAGGTACGGTCCAGCGTGCTGGTCATTCGCCTGGTGAGTGGGCCCGCGGGGCCCGACGCTCTCGTCCTGCCCATCCGTCCCGGAGGACCGGACTCGCCGGACTCCCTGGCCTCGCCGGACTCCTCGGCCTCCACCGGCTCCTCGACCGAACTGGTCCCACCGCCGTGCCGACCGGCGACGGCCTCCGGGCCGAGGGCGCCGCCGTCCTGCGGGCCACCCGGCTCACCGGCGCGGCCGGCGAGGTACGCGAGCACCTGCGTCCCGGTGGCTCCCCGGCGCGGCTGTGGCTGCTGGGCGTCGGCGAGGGCGACGAGCGCGACTGGCGCACCGCCGGCGCGGCGCTGGCCCGCGCGGCGAAGGATGAGACGCAGATCACTATCGCGCTTCCCGCCGAGGCGACGGCGGCGCTGCGCGGCCTCGCCGAGGGGCTGCTGCTCGGCTCGTACCGCTTCCGCCTCACCGAGGCCGGCAAGCGGCCCGCACTGGCCGAGGTGGCGGTGCTCGTCGACGACCCGGACGCCCTGGCCGGCACGCTCGACGCCGCCCGGGCCACCGCCGAGACGACCCGGCTCGCCCGGGACCTGACCAACATGCCCTCGTCCACCAAGAACCCCGAGTGGTTCGCCGCGCAGGTGGCCGAGGCCGCGTCCGGGCACCCCGGCCTGCACCTGCGGGTACGCGGCCCGGAGGAGCTGGCGGCCGAGGGCTTCGGCGGTCTGCTGGCCGTCGGTGGCGGCTCCGCGACCGGCCCGCGCCTCGTGGAGCTGGACTGGCGGCCCGACGGCGCCCGTACCCACGTGGTGCTCGTCGGCAAGGGCATCACGTTCGACACCGGCGGCATCTCGATCAAGCCGGTGCCGGCCATGAAGCTCATGCGCAAGGACATGGCCGGTGCCGCCGCGGTGATCGCCGCGACGCTCGGCGCCGCCGAACTGCGCCTGCCGGTTCGGGTCACCACGCTCGCCCCGCTCGCCGAGAACATGGTCAGCGGCTCGGCGTTCCGCCCCGGCGACGTGATCCGGCACTACGGCGGGCTGACGAGCGAGAGCACCAACTCCGACGCCGAGGGCCGGCTGGTGCTCGCCGACGCGCTGGCGTACGCGGTCAGCGAGCTGAAGCCCGACCTGCTGATCGACCTGGCGACGCTCACCGGCGCGAACGCCGTCGCTCTGGGCAAGCGGCACGCCGCGCTGTACAGCGAGAACGACACGCTCGCCGCCGGTCTGCTCGACGCGATCACCGCGGCCGGCGAGCGGGCCTGGCGGATGCCGCTCGCCGACGACTACGTCGAATACCTGGCCAGCGAGATCGCCGACCTGCACAGCTCACCGGCGCAGGGCGCCGGCTCGGTGGTCGCCGCGCTGTTCCTGCGGGAGTTCACCGGCGACCTGCGGGACCGGTGGGCGCACCTGGACATGTCCGCGCCGTCGTGGTCCGACGACACGCACGGCGAGCTGGTCAAGGGCGCCACCGGCTGGGGTGTGCGCGGGCTGCTCCGCTGGCTGGCGACGCTGACCTGAGTTCAGGCGTGCACGGCACGCTGGGCTGACTCAGGCGTGCACGGCACGCTGGGCCGGAATCAGGCCTTCACCGCGGCCAGCAGGCCGTGGCCGACCGGCAGCAGCGCGGGCACCCAGTGCTCCGACTCGCGGATCGCCTTGATCGTCTCCCGCACGGTGACCGTCTCGACGTCCCGCGCGGCCGGGTCGCCGATCCGGCCGGCCGCCAGCGCGCCGTTGAGCGCGAGCACGCCACCGGGGCGCAGCAGCCGCAGCGCCGCGTCCACGTACGCGGCGAAGCCGGTCGCCACCGCGTCCACGAAGACGAGGTCGTAGGCACCGTCCGCGAGCCGGGGCAGCACGTCGAGGGCCCGGCCGGTGATGATCCGGGTACGCCCCGACGGAAAGCCCGCCTCCTGGAACAGCCGCCGGGCGATGCGCTGGTATTCGACCTCGACGTCGATCGTGGTGAGCACGCCGTCGGGGCGCATGCCGCGCAGCAGCCACACGCCGCTCACCCCGGTGCCGGTGCCGATCTCCACCACCGCCCGGGCGTTGCCGGCGGCGGCGAGCAGCCGCAGCGCGGCACCCGACCCGGGCGTGACCGCCTCCACCCCCACCTCGTGGGCGAGGGCGCGGGCCGTGCGCAGCACGAGATCCTCGGTGACGAAAGACTCGGCGAAGTGAAGCGCCTGGGCCGTCGAACTGCCGGGACCGGCGACCGTGGCGATGGGACACCTCCGAGGGGCGGACTGGTGCGAGGGGCGGTATGCACTGTGAGCGTAGAGGCGGGCCGGTACCGGCGCAGCCGCGAGTCCGTCGTGGAGTGCTCACGGACGGCAACCCCTGACCCCGTTCGCGCCATCCGTGCAATCCTGGATGTGTCCCGCGCGTCACTGTCGTCCGGCTCCGCCGGCCGCCGGCGCGGGGCCAGCGGGACGGAGTGGGAGGCACCGACGTGACCGACGGCTGGGACTGGCGGCGGCCCGGCGGATCGCCGGCACCGGGTGGGCCGGCGTCCGGACGACCGCCGCAGGACGCCCCGGGTCAGGCGACGTCGCCGTGGTGGTCCGACGCGCTGGCCGACCCGTGGCGGGATCCGTACGCGCCCGCTGCCGTGGTGGTCCCGGCGGCGCCGGTGCCCGGGGCGGGGGAGCCGGAACCGGTCACCGACCCGGACCTGCCCCGGCCGGGGCTGCGCCAGGTGGTGCTGATCTCCCTGGTCACGGCGCTGCTGGCCGGTTCCCTCGGCAGTGCCCTGACGTACGCCTTCCTGCGCGGCGGAGACGTGCCGACGCTCGGCGCGCAGACCGGGCAGGCCCCGGCGCTGGCCCAGCGCAAGCCCGAGTCACTTGCCGGGGTGGCCGAGCGCGTGCTGCCCAGCGTGGTCACGATCCGGGTGGTCAGCCTCGGCGGCACCAGCGAGGGCTCCGGCTTCGTGGTGACCAGCGAGGGCCACATCGTCACCAACGACCACGTGGTCGCCGACGGCCCCGGCAAGGCCACCGTCGTGTTCAACGACGGCAGCACCGCCGCCGGCAACGTGGTCGGGCAGGATCCGGAGTCGGACCTCGCCGTGATCAAGGTCTCGCGCAGCGGGCTGACCCCGGTGCAGTTCGGCGACTCCGACGCGCTCGCCGTCGGTGACCCGGTGCTCGCCATCGGGTCGCCGTTGTCGCTCGCCAACACCGTCACCGCCGGCATCGTGAGCGCGCTGGACCGGACCATGCAGGCCGGCGAGCCGGGCGGGCCGACCCGCTACTACGCGGCGATCCAGACCGACGCCGCCGTCAACCACGGCAACTCCGGCGGCCCGCTCGTGGACGGCGCCGGGCGGGTGGTCGGGGTGAACTCGACGATCAAGTCGCTGGTGGCCGACGGGCAGGAGGCGGGCAACATCGGCCTCGCGTTCGCCATCCCGATCAACCAGGCGAAGCGGATCACCGAGGACATCATCGGCACCGGCAAGGCCCGGCGTACGGTGATCGGCGCCCAGGTGGGCGGCACCGGCGCCACCGGCGGCGGGGTACGCCTCAACGCGGTCGAGCCGGCCGGCCCGGCGGCGGCGGCCGGACTGCGTACCGGGGACGTGGTGCTCCGGCTGGACGGCCATCCGATGACCGATCCGACCGACCTGGTGGCCCTGGTCCGCAAGTACGCGCCCGGTTCGGTGGTGACGGTCGAGTACCGGCGCGGGTCGTCGCGGCAGAACGCGTCGGTGACGCTCGCCGCGGATGCGAAGTGAGGACCGGTCACCCCCTCCCCGATGGTCACCTGACGTGCGTAGTCTTGCCCTGACACGGACGAGGAGGCCGCGGTGTTCGAGAACCTGAACTGGTGGGAGATCGGCGTCCTGCTGCTCCTGGCGCTGTTGATCTTCGGGGACCGGCTGCCCAACGTGATCAACGACGGCCTCCGGATGGTCCGCAACCTGCGCAACATGGCGCGCAACGCCACCGGCGACCTGAGCCGCGAGCTGGGTACCGACATCCAGCTGGAGGATCTGCACCCCAAGGCGTTCATCCGCAAGCACCTGCTCAGCGAGGACGACGAGCAGGCGATCCGCAAGCCGCTCCAGAGCATGTACGACAACCTGCGCTCGGACGTCACAGGCGTGCACGACGAGCTGAAGGACGTGGCCAAGGCCGCCGACCTCCGTACCCCGAGGGCCGCGACAAGCACCGCCACCCCCACCGCGCCGGCCCCCCGCCCGTCCTACGACGACGCCACCTGACGCCGCCCCTCTCCCGCCGCTGTCGCCGTCGATCATGAAGTTGGCGGCGCGACACGCCGGTCCGGCGACCGTCAACCTCATGATCGACCCCTGGAAAGGGGGACCGCCCCCTCCCGCGCGCGGTGCGGCGGGAAGGGGCGGTGGGGAGCGGGTGGACGTTTGTGGGTCAGCGGCCGGCGGGCTTGAGGCCCAGGGGCTTGCCGAGGAGCGATTCGCGGCGGACGGCCAGGCGGTCGGCGACCTGGAACAGCGCCTTCGCGGCCGGGGCGTCCGGCTGCGCCAGCACGATCGGCTGACCGGCGTCGCCGCCCTCGCGTACCCGGGTGTCCAGCGGGATCTGCCCCAGCACCGGCACCTGCGCGCCGATCGTGCGGGTCAGCGACTCGGCCACCGCCGCGCCGCCACCGGCCCCGAAGACCTCCATCCGGGAGCCGTCCGGCATCTCCAGCCAGGACATGTTCTCGATCACGCCGACCACCCGCTGGTGGGTCTGCAACGAGATCGCGCCGGCCCGCTCGGCCACCTCGGCGGCGGCCGCCTGCGGCGTGGTGACCACGAGGATCTCCGCGTTCGGCAGCAACTGGGCCACCGAGATCGCGATGTCGCCGGTGCCCGGCGGCAGGTCGAGCAGGAGGACGTCCAGGTCACCCCAGTACACGTCGGCGAGGAACTGCTGAAGCGCCCGGTGCAGCATCGGGCCGCGCCAGACCACGGCGGCGTTGCCGGGGGTGAACATGCCGATCGAGATGACCTTCACGCCGTGCGACTGCGGCGGCATGATCATGTCTTCGACGCGGGTCGGCGCGCCGTCGGCGCCGAGCATCCGGGGCACCGAGTGGCCGTAGATGTCCGCGTCCACCACACCCACCGACAGGCCACGGGACGCGAGCGCGGCGGCCAGGTTGACGGTGACGCTCGACTTGCCGACGCCGCCCTTGCCGCTGGCGACCGCGTAGACCCGGGTCCGCGAGCCCGGCTGGGCGAACGGGATCACCGGCTCGGCGGTGGCGCCGCCACCACGCAGCTTCGACTGGAGCTCCTGGCGCTGCTCCGGGCTCATCACACCGAAGATGATCTCGACACCGCTCACGCCGGGTACCGCGCCCACGGCGGTGGTGATGTCACTGCGCAGCTTGTCCTTCAGCGGGCAGCCGGCCACGGTGAGCAGCAGCTCCACCCGGACCACGCCGTCCTCGCCGCGCTCGGCGGACTGGACCATGCCGAGTTCGGTGATCGGCCGGCGGATCTCCGGGTCGTTGACGGTGGCCAGGGCGGCCTGGATCGCGTCGGAGACGGTGCTGACGGGTGCTGACATGCCCGCAATGCTACGTCGCGGGTCATCGGCCCCCGCCGCTGGCGGGGGCGGTGTGAGCGATTCGATGGCCGGGTCAGCCCTCGTAGCGACCGTCCCGCGCGAAGTCGCCGTCCAACTCGTCCCGGGGCTCGTCCAACGGCTCGCCGCCGCCCGTCCGCCGGCCCTCCCGCTCCTGCTGCCGCCGCTCCAGCTTGCGCCGTCGCTCGGCGGCCTCGTCCAGTTCCTCACCCAGCCGGGTCAGCTCCGAACGGAGGAAGTCCCGGGTCGCCACGTCACCCATCGCGATCCGCAGCGCCGCGATCTCCCGGGCCAGGTACTCCGTGTCGGCCTTCTGCAACGTCGCCCGCCGCCGGTCCTCGTCCAGCGCGATCCGGTCCCGGTCCGCCTGCCGGTTCTGCGCGAGCAGGATCAGCGGCGCCGCGTACGACGCCTGGAGGGAGAGGATCAAGGTCAAGAACGTGAAGGTGTACGGGTCGAAGCGGAGATTCGCCGGCGCCAGCGTGTTCCACAGGAACCAGGCGACCAGGATCAGCGTCATGTAGACGAGGAAGTTCGCCGTACCCATGCCCCGGGCGATGCCCTCGGCCCAGCGGCCGAACGTCTCCGCGTCGATCCGGCGCAGGCGCAGGTTCCGCGGGGTGCGCGGCTGGTCCAGCCGCTCGCCCCGTCGCTGGTCACTCATCGTCGCCGTCCAGGATGCCGTCGTGGGTGGCGGACGAGGGGGATGCCGCGTCCCGGTCCCGCCAGTCCCGCGGCAGGGAGTGGTCGAGCACGTCGTCCACGGTCACCGCGCCGACCAGGCGGTTGTTCCGGTCCACCACCGGCATGCCGACCATGTCGTACGTCGCCATCCGGCGGGTGATCTCGGGCAGCGGCGTCGACGTCCGCAACGGGTCGATGTCGTTGACCACGATGCCGCCGAGCAGATCGGCCGGAGGTTCCCGGAGCAACCGCTGGAAATGCACCATACCCAGGTAGCGGCCGGTGGGCGTGGTCAGTGGGGCACGGGTCACGAAGACCTGGGCGGCCACCGCGGGCGAGAGCTGCGGCTCCCGGATCCGGGCCAGCGCCTCGGCCACCGTGGCGTCCGGCGGCAGGATCACCGGCTCCGAGGTCATCACGCTGCCGGCGGTGCCGGAGGCGTAGCGCAGCAACTGGCGTACCGGGTCGGCCTCGTCCGGCTCCATCAGGTCCAGCAGCACGTCCTGCTCCGGCGGGGGCAGCTCGTTGAGCAGGTCGGCCGCGTCGTCCGGCTCCATCTCCTCCAGCACGTCGGCCGCCCGCTCGCGGTCCAGCGCGGCCAGGATCTCCACCTGGTCGTGCTCGGGCAGCTCGCTGAGCACGTCGGCCAGGCGTTCGTCGTCGAGCGCGGCGGCCACCTCGTTGCGCCGGGCGTCGGGCAGGTCCTGGAGGGCGTTGGCGAGGTCGGCCGGGCGCATGTCCTCCAGGACGGCGAGCAGGTTGGCCGTACCCCGGTTGTCGCCGACCGCGCCCAGCCCGCGGACCCGGTCCCAGTCGACCTGGTGGAGGTGGCCGCGGCGGGTGAGCCGGCCGGTGTGCTCGCGGACGGCGACCCGGCTCAGCGCCCACTCGCCGCCGCGGCTGCACTCCATCGCCACGTCCACCACCGTGCCGGCCTGCCCGCTGTCGAGCTGGACCCGCCGGTCGAGCAGCTCCTGGAGTACCAGCAGCTCGTTCGGGCGCTTCTCGAACCGGCGCAGGTTGAGCGTGCCGCTGCCGAGCACCACCGCGTCCGGATCGATGGAGGTGATCCGGTTGATGGACAGGAAGATGCGCCGTCGCATCGGCATCTCGGCGACCAGACCGACCACCTCCGGCGGTCGCTGGGTCGCGCGCATCCGGGCCACCGCGTCCCGGACGCGGCCGACCTGGTCGCCGTTCGGGTCGAAGACGGCGACTCCGGCGAGTCGAGCGAGGTAGACCCGGTTCGGCGTGCTCACGGCCACCAGCCTAAGGGCCTAGTCTCTAACAACATGTCGACCTTGGGCTACGAGATCGTGGACGTCTTCACCGACCGCCCGTTCGCCGGCAACCCGCTGGCCGTGGTGTTCGGCGCGGAAGGGCTGGCCACCGAGCAGATGCAGGCGCTCGCGCTGGAGTTCAACCTGTCCGAGACGGTCTTCGTGCTGCCGCCGACTCAGGTGGGTGCCACCTACCGGGCCCGGATCTTCACCCCGGCCGACGAGCTGCCGTTCGCCGGGCACCCGAGCGTCGGTGCCGCGGTGACCGCGAGCCGGCGCGGGGTCTTCGGCGCGGGCCGGGTCACCCAGGAGTGCGGCGCCGGCGTCCTGCCGATCGAGGTGACCGCCACCGGCGCGACGCTCACCGGCGGCACGCCCACGCTGGGCCCGGAACTCGACCCGGAGCCGCTGCTGGAGATGGTCGGCCTCACCGGCCCCGACCACGTCGGCCCGCCACCGCGCGTCGCCGGGTGCGGCCTCGAATTCCCCTACCTTCCGGTACGCCCGGACGCGGTGGCCCGGGCACGGTTGAACACGACGGCGGCGCAGCGGTACGGAGTGGAGCACGTCAGCCTCTTCTCCTGGGAGCCCGATTCGCAAACCGCGCACGCCCGGGTCTTCGTACCGGGACTCGGCGTGCCCGAGGATCCGGCGACCGGCTCGGCCGCCCTGGGACTGGGCGTGTGGCTGGTCGCCAGCGGCCTGCTCCCCGGCGACGGACGCTCCACGTACATGGTCCGGCAGGGCATCGAGATCAACCGCCCGTCGACGCTCGACTGCACGGTGACCGCGTCCGGCGGCCTGGCGGTGGGCGCGACCGTGTCCGGCCAGGTCATGCCGGTGGCCCGAGGCGAGATCGCCGTCCCCCCGTTCATCGGCTGACCCCCCTCCCGCCCCCGGCCACCCGCCCTTCGCGCGGTGATCAAGGAGTTTGTGTCGGCGAGCCCGCCGTTTCATGACACAAACTCCTTGATCATCGGGGCGGGGCGGGGCGAGGCGGGGTGAGGCGGGGTGAGGCGGGGTGAGGCGGGGTGGGGCGGGAGGGGGCGGGGTGGGGTGGGGATGGGGGAGGATGGCGGGGTGAGTGACGAGGTGGACGAGCGGGTGACGCCACCGCTGGTGGACGAGGCGGTGAAGAAGGCAGCTGTGTGCTGGGTGAGCACCGCCGGCGGCCCGGCGTACGCGCTGTGGTGCCTGCCGCTGGAGGGCACCCTGCTCGTGGTCACCGGTCCCGGCGAGCAGACCGCACCCGGACTGGCCGACAGCGACACGGCCGACGTGACGCTGCGCGGCGACCACGGCGGGCGGATCGTCACCTGGCCGGCGCGGGTGACCCGGCTGCGACCGGGCACCGAGGAGTGGGACACCGCCGCGCCGCTGGTCGCGGCGAAGCGGCTCAACGCCTCCGGCTCCGCCGCCGAACTGGTGGAGCGGTGGGCGGCGCAGGGGTGCGCGCTCAACCGGCTCACGCTCGCCGGCACCGCGGTGACCGGCGCCGACCTCCCGGACGGCTCGCTGAGTGAGCAGCCCCGCCCGGCCCCCGTGGTACGGGCCGTTCGCAAGCCGTTCCGCCTGCACCGCGTCCGCCGCCGCTGACCGCGAACCCGCCGGCGCCAGGCGGTCGACGCCCTCGCGGCTCGGCCGCCGCCGGCCGAGCCGGGAGTCCGCCGACGGCCGCGTCAGGCGACGGGGACCGGGTCGAGCAGGTCGAGCACGTCGGTCAGCGAGGTCAGCGACGGCCCGTCGAAGCCGTGATCGGCGTTGAGGACCACGTGGTCGGCGAGATCCGGTGCGGCCAGCCGGACCGCGCTCAGCCCCGCCCGCTCCGCGCCGCTGAGTTCCTGGCTGTCGCCGTCCCCGACGTAGAGGCAGTCGGCCGGGGCCTGGCCGAGCCGGTGACACGCGGCCAGGTAGAGCGCCGGGTCCGGCTTGCAGCGTCCGAGGCGTACCGAGAAGACCTGGGCGTCGAGCAGCGGCGCGACGGAGAGCTGCGGCAGGAACGCCGGCAGCTCGTGCGTGCAGTCGCTGACCAGCCCGGTGCGTACGCCCCGGTGGCGCAACGCGGCCAGCACCGGCACCGCCTCGGCACGTAGCCGGGTGCCGGCGCGTACGGCCCGGTGCCGGGTGGCGACGGCGGCGCGTACCGCCGCGTCGGACGGGTGGACGCCGAGCCGGGCGCACACCCAGCGCATCGTCGACTCGGCGTTCCCGAAGGAGCCGCTCGCCCGTGCGTAGAAGCTGCTGTTCAGCACCTCCACGAGGGCCTCGGCGGAGCAGCCGAGCAGGTCGGCGGTGGCGCGGTGGGCGGCTCCGCGCCGCACACAGTGGGTCAGGGTGCCGAAGAAGTCGAACAGCACCGCCTGGAACCTGGGCATGAGGGAACGCCTCCGGACGTCGAGGGGGAGGATCGCCGGGACGCGCATGATCGTAACGGAGCGCTGACGTTCCGTGTCGGTCGGGTGTCCGTGTGAGGATTACCGTTCGTGCCGACCGTTCCGCATCGCCCGCCGCTCGACGCGTTGACGGTGAGCGCGCTCGCCCTGGCCGTCGCCTCGGTCTCGTCCTCGGCGCCGCTCGTGGCGTTCGCCGCCGCGTCGGCGCTGGCGGTGGCGTTCTGGCGTACCGCGTTGTCGGTGGCGGTCCTCGGCCCGGTGGCGTTGACCAGGCGGCGCGCCGAACTCCGCGCGCTGACCGTCGGGCCGGGCCGGCGCGAGGGGCTCTACTGCGTACTCTCCGGGGTCGCCCTGGCCGCCCACTTCGCCACCTGGATGCCGAGCGCGCAGCTCACCTCGGTCGCGGCCGCGACCGCGCTCGGCGCGACGCAGCCGGTGTGGCAGGGGCTGATCGCCCGCGGGCAGGGACGGCGGCTGCCGGCGGCGGTGTGGGCCGGCATCTCGGTGGCGGTGCTCGGCGCGGTGCTCGCCACCGGCGCCGACTTCGGCGTCTCCGGCCGGGCGTTCGCCGGTGACCTGCTCGCGGTGGTCGGCGGCCTGTTCGCGGCCGTCTACACCGCGTTCGGCGAGCGGGCCCGGGCCAGCATCAGCACCACCACCTACACCACCGTCTGCTACGGCGTCTGCGCGGCGATCCTGCTCGTGGTGTGCCTGGTCGGCGGGGTACGCCTGCACGGCTTCGACGGCGCGACCTGGCTGGCGATCCTCGGCCTGGTGGCGGGCGCCCAACTGCTCGGCCACTCGATGTTCAACTACGCCCTGCACCGGGTCTCCGCGACCACCGTCAGCGTGCTGATCCTGCTGGAGGCGCCGGGCGCGGCGTTGATCGGCTGGGTGTGGCTGGGGCAGTTGCCCCGGCCGCTGGCCCTGCCGGGCCTGGCGCTGCTGCTGGCCGGGGTGGCAGTGGTGGTGCTGGGCGGCGCGCGGGCCGGCCGTCGCGCCGCGCCGGTCGCGGCCCCCGCCGACCCGACGCCGCTCGGCGACTGAGCCGGTCGGGGCGAAGTCGTCCCGTTCCGGCCACCGGGCCGTCCGGTTTGCACGAAAGTGCTCAGGGTGGGGTCGGACCGGGACGACGCGGCGGAGGCGGGGACCGTCGTCACGCCCTCGGCCGAGTTCCCGCCGCTCGGCGACGAGGAACGGGCCGCGCTCGGCCGGATCGGTGAGCGCTGGCGCGGCCCGCGCCGCGCCGACGACCTGCCGGTCGACCCGACGCTCGGGCGGCACGACCGCCACCCGGCGCCCACCCGGTTCGGACGGCTGGCGCCGATCGACATGTTCACAGTGGCGCAGCCGGACGAGCTGGTCGCCACCGGTGCGGCCGACCTGCCCGGCGATCGGGCCGGCCGGGCCGCCGCCCGGCTACGCCGGGCCCTGACCGGGCCGCCGCTGTCCAGCGCGTCGGTGCTCTACGAGCGGATGCGCAAACTGGTCGCGCTGCCGGTGCTCTCCTCGGACCTGCTCAGCTCCGTGGCGTACGGGCCGGAGGCGATGCTCGTGGTGCTGGTGCTGGCCGGGAGCGCCGCGCTCGGGCTGGCCCTGCCGCTCGCCGCCGTGCTGGTGGTGCTGATGGTCGCGGTCGGCCTCTCCTACCGGCAGACCATCTCGGCCTATCCGCACGGCGCCGGCTCCTACATCGTCGCGGGGGACAACCTCGGGCGTACACCGGGACTCGCCGCCGCGGCCGGGCTGATGCTCGACTACGTGCTGACCGTGGCCGTGTCGGTGGCGGCCGGGGTGCACGCGGTCACCTCGGCGCTGCCGGGGCTCAACTCGTGGGTGGTGCCGCTCGGGGTGCTGGTGATCGTCTTGCTGCTCGCCGGCAACCTGCGCGGCGTACGCACCGCCGGGAACATCTTCGTGCTGCCCACGTACGCGTTCGTGGTGGCGCTGGTCGCGGTGCTGGCGGTCGGGTACGCGAAGGCCGCGGCGCGGGGTTTCGCGCCGGTGCCGCCGCCCTCGGTGCCCGCCGTCGAGGGCCTGAGCCTGCTGCTGGTGCTGCGCGCGTTCTCCTCCGGCGCGGTGTCGATGACCGGCATCGAGGCGGTCTCGAACGCGGTGCCCGCGTTCCGCCCGACCGAGTGGCGCAACGCCCGCACCACGCTCGGCTGGATGATCGCCATGCTGGTCACGCTGTTCGCCGGCCTGGTCGGGCTGATCCACCTCGACGGCCTGGTGCCCCGGGCGGACGAGACGCTGCTGTCCCAGCTCGGCCGGGTGACGTTCCCGAGCGGGCCCTGGTACGCGATCCTGCAGGCGACCACCGCGTTGATCCTGCTGCTGGCCGCGAACACGGCGTTCAACGACTTCCCCCGGCTGCTGTTCTTCATGGCCCGGGACGGGCACGCGCCGCGCCGGTTCCTGCACATGGGCGACCGGCTGGCGTTCAGCAACGGGCTGGTGGCGCTGGCGCTGACCGCCGCGGTGGTGTTCGTCGCGTTCGGCGGGCACACCGAGCGGCTGATCCCGCTCTACGCGGTGGGCGTGTTCCTCGCCTTCACACTGTCCCAGACCGGGATGGTGGTGCACTGGCGGCGCCGCCGGGGGCCGGGGTGGCGCCGCCGGCTCGCCGTCAACGCGGTCGGTGCGGCGCTGTCCGGGCTGGTGCTGCTGACCGCGGCGGTCGCCAAGTTCACCGAGGGCGCCTGGGTGGTGGTCCTCGCCGTGCCCCTGCTGGTGCTGCTGTTCCGCCGGATCCACACGCACTACGCCCGGCTGCACCGCGCGCTGGCGCTGCACCCGCCGCCACCCGCGCCGCCCGCCGAGGGCGACGAACTGCCCCAGCAGGTACGCCACCTGGTGGTCGTGCCGGTGGCCCGGCTGAACCGGGCGTCGCTGCGCGCGCTGGCGTACGCGACGTCACTCGGGCGGCCGACGCTCGCCGTGCACCTCGCTCCGGAGGAGGCCGAGGCGGACCGGTTCCGGGAGCAGTGGCGGGCCTGGGGAGACCACCTGCGGCTGGAGACGATCGTGTCGCCGTACCGGTCGGTGATCGGGCCGCTGGCGCACTACCTGGAGGCGCTGCACGCCGCGAGCCCGGACCTGACGCTCACCGTGATCGTGCCGGAGGTGGTGCTGCGCCGGCGGCGGTACCGGCTGCTGCACAGCCGCGCCGAGCAGCGGCTACGGGTCGCGTTGCGGGCGCTGCCCGGCGTGGTGGTCACGAGCGTCCCGGTGCACGTGTCGTGACCTCAGACGTCGCGTACCTCCAGCACCCGGGTGGCGGGTGCGGCGTCGCCCAGCTCGGCCCGCAGCGCGACGCGGTCCGGGTCGACCAGGAACGCGTCGAGCCCGGCGCGGGCGGCGAACCGGATGACGTGCACCTCGGTCTCCCCGTCCCCGGTGCGCAGACGGCGTTCCAGCCGCCCGTCGTGCCGGCCGAGCAGCCCGAGCACCGCGTCCTCGTACCGCCGGCCGGCGTCCACGTCGGCGCTCAGGTCGACGAGCGCGACCAGCAGGACCGCTTGCTCCGTGGTCATGCGTCCCCTCGGTCTCGTCAGGCGTCCAGCCCGACCGCCTCAGCGCTGGCCGTCCAGAGCCGGGCGGCCAGCGCCGGGTCGGCCGCCTTGGGCCGGGGCCGGTGTGGCTTGCGGTCGGCGTAGTAGCCGCCGTCGGTCAGCCGGGACGGATCCTGGCAGGCCAGCCAGACCAGCGTCTCCGCGCCCTTCTCCGGGCTGCGGAACGGCAGCAGCCGCATGCCGAGCGCCACGATCCGGCTCTCGTTGCCGAACCGGGTGCGCACCACGCCGGGGTGGAACACGTGCGCCGGCACCTCCGGCCAGCGCCGGGCCGCCTCGGCGGTGAACAGGATGTTCGCCTGCTTGCTGGTGCCGTACGCGCGGAACGGCCGGTACGAGCGCAGCGCGGAATTGAGGTCGTCCGGGTCCAGCACACCGCTGCGGTGCGCGTCCGATCCGGTGACCACCATCCGCCCGATCCGGTCGGCCAGCAGGTTGCTGAGCAGGAACGGGGCGAGGTGGTTGGCCTGCATGCTCAGCTCGAAACCGTCGACCGTGGTGATCGGTTCCAGCACGATCGCGCCCGCGTTGTTGGCGAGCACGTCGATCCGGTCGTACCGCTCGCGCAGCCGTTCGGCGAGCCCGCGTACGTCGTCGAGCACCGCGAAGTCGGCGCGGAACAGCTCCGGCTGCTCCCCGCAGCACTCGCGGACCCGCTCGCCCGCGGCGCGCAGCCGGGCCGGGTCGCGGCCGACCAGCACCACCTGGTCTCCGCGGCGCGCCAGCTCCTCCGCGGCGGCCAGCCCGATGCCGGAGCTCGCCCCGGTCAGCACCACGATCCGACGCTCAGTGAGATCTTCCACAGGTCCATTCACCCCGGTCACGGCACGAGGTTACCGTGGCGTCACCACGCCCTTTGGGATCGTTAAGTTCTCGAAATCCACCGCTGCGCCGGCGCCCGCGCCGGACGCTGGAAGGAGCGCATCCATGACCGCTGTCGGTCGTCCCCGCCGATCCTGCCTGGCGGTACCCGGCTCCAGCGTCAAAATGCTCGGCAAGGCCCAGGGCCTCCCCGCCGACCAGGTCTTCCTCGACCTGGAGGACGCGGTCGCGCCGCTGGCCAAGCCGGACGCGCGCAAGAACATCGTGGCGGCGCTGAACGAGGGCGGCTGGGCCGGCAAGACCCGCGTGGTCCGGGTGAACGACCTGACCACGCCGTGGACCTACCGGGACGTCATCGAGGTGGTCGAGGGCGCCGGGGCGAACCTGGACTGCATCATGCTGCCGAAGGTGCAGAACGCCGAGCAGGTGCACTGGCTGGACCTGCTGCTCACCCAGATCGAGAAGACGCTCGGCCTGGAGGTGGGCCGGATCGGCATCGAGGCGCAGATCGAGAACGCGGCCGGGCTGGTGAACGTGGATGCCATCGCGGGCGCCTCGCCCCGGGTCGAGACGATCATCTTCGGGCCGGCCGACTTCATGGCCTCGATCAACATGAAGTCGCTCGTGGTCGGCGCGCTGATCCCGGACTACCCGGGCGACCCGTACCACTACATCCTGATGCGCATCCTGATGGCCGCGCGGATGCACGACAAGCAGGCCATCGACGGTCCGTTCCTGCAGATCCGGGACGTGGACGCGTTCCGCGAGGTGGCGAAGCGCTCGGCGGCGCTGGGCTTCGACGGCAAGTGGGTGCTGCACCCCGGCCAGATCGACGCCGCCAACGAGGTCTACTCCCCGGCGCAGGCCGACTACGACCACGCCGAGCTGATCCTCGACGCCTACGACTACTACACCTCGGAGGCGGGCGGGAAGCTCGGCGCGGTGATGCTCGGCGACGAGATGATCGACGAGGCGTCCCGCAAGATGGCGCTGGTGATCGCCGCGAAGGGCCGGGCCGCCGGCATGTCCCGTACGTCCTCGTTCACCCCGCCCGCGTCCTGACCGCGCGCCGGGCCGCCTCCACACCGGGGGCGGCCCGATCGCGTCAGTAGCTGCTGCTGGTGCTGCTGGCGCCGACCGCGATCACGATCATCACGATGTAGAAGATGATCACGGCGAGCATCAGGGCGGTCAGGATCCAGCCCACGATGACGGCCGCCAGGGCCATGCCCTCGCCCTGCTCACCGGTCTCCCGGATCTGCTTGCGGGCGACGTGCCCCATGATCGCGCCGATCGGCGCGGTGATGCACGAGGCGAAGCCGACGAGCGACAGCACCAGCGCCACGATGGCGAGCGTGTTCGTGCGGGCCGCCGGCATCGCGTAGCCGGGATAGGCGCCGGGCGGAGGGTAGGCGGCCGCGCCCGGATAGCCCGGCATCGGCGCGGCGTACTGCTCGCCGCCGGGCGGGGGATAGGGCGACTTCGCGCCCGCGTACGGGTCGGCGCCCGGCGCGTACGGGTCCGCGACCGGCGCGTACGGGTCGGCCGGGCCCGGCTGGTTCGGCACGGCCGGCGGGCTCGACTGCGGCCCGGCCGCCAAGGGGTCCTGCCAGCCACCGGACGGTGGGGGATAGGTCATCTGATCATCTCCAGGTGCGTGGTCGCGCTCAGGGTAGCCACCCGGCGCGCGACACGGACGTCCCCTTTCCGGCCACCGCGTTGCCCGTGGGGTCGGCACCGGGCAGGATCCTCGGCATGGCACTTGACGCGCGTGGGGGTCGGTCGCGACGGGACATGAGCCGGCCGGGGTCGGTGCGGCGCCCGCGCGGCGGCGAGCCGGCCGGCACCGCCGACTCCGAACGGCCGGCACCGCTGCCGGAACCGGCCACCATGCGCCTGGACGGCCGGGTCGCGCTGGTGACCGGCGCGGGCAGCCCGGACGGCATCGGGTACGCGACCGCGCGCCGCCTGACCGACCTGGGTGCCCGGGTGGCGATCGTGTCCACCACCCGGCGCATCCACGAACGTGCGGGCGAGCTGGGCGTCACCGGTTTCGTCGCCGACCTCACCGACGAGTCGGAGGTGGGCGCGCTCGCCGACGCGGTCGCCGAGCAACTCGGCGACGTCGAGGTGCTGGTGAACAACGCGGGCCTGGCCAGCCGGGCCAGCCCGGAGGTGCTGCGGCCGGTGGCCCAGCTGACGTACGACGAGTGGCGCGGCGAGATCGACCGCAACCTGACCACCGCGTTCCTGTGCAGCCGCGCGTTCATCGGCGGCATGGCCGAGCGGGGCTGGGGCCGGATCGTCAACCTGGCCGCCACCGCCGGGCCGGTCAACGCGCTGCCCACCGAGGCGGCCTACGCGGCGGCCAAGGCCGGTGTGGTCGGGCTGACCCGGGCGCTGGCGATGGAGATGATCGCCGACGGGGTGACCGTGAACGCGGTGGCGCCGGGCATCATCCACACCGCCGCGTCCACCATGGCCGAGATCAAGCAGGGGCTGGGTACGCCGGTCGGGCGTCCGGGTACGCCGGACGAGGTGGCGGCGGCGATCGCGTTCCTCTGCTCGCCCGCCGCGTCGTACATCACCGGGCAGATGCTCGTGGTCGACGGCGGCAACAGCGTCCGGGAGGCGCAGTTCCGCTGAGCGTCAGTAGGTGCTGTTGTCGGAGTTGGCCCAGATCGCCAGCCCGATCCAGCCGCAGCAGACCAGTACGCCGATCGCGGTGAAGATGTAGCTGAGGACCAGCCCCCAGGTGGCGAGCTGGTCGCCGTCCTCGCCGGTCTGCCGGATCTGCCGCTTCGCCAGGTGGCCGCAGACGATGCCGGCGGGCGCGAAGACGAACGCGAAGACGAGCGACAGGATGGCGAGCACGTTCGTGCCGCCGGGGCGTGGTCCCTGGCCGGGTGGCCCGTACTGGCCGTAGGGCGGCTGCGGGGCGTACGGGGGTTGCTGGCCCCACTGCGGGTGCTGCTGGCCGTACTGCGGCTGCCCGTACGGCTGACCGTGCGACGGCGGCTCGTACGGCGACGGTGGCTGCTCGTCACTCACGGCGCCCCTTCCCCCAGGTCGACGGCCCTCTCTCTTGCGGACGCTACCCGCAGCGGTGAACCTTTTCACAGCGGTTGTGTGGACTGGTCACCTTGGCGCGGCCGGTCCCGGGACCGATACTGACCGAGCGTTCAGTTACCCATGAGTAAGGCGCCGACCCCGGAGGCTGAGATGGCCCGACTCGCCCAGACACCCGGACTGACCGACGTGCAGCGGTCGATCCTGGAAACCGTCCGGGAGTTCGCCGACAAGGAGATCATCCCGCACGCGCAGCGGCTGGAGCACGCCGACGAGTACCCGAGCGACATCCTCGACGGTATGCGCGAGATGGGGCTGTTCGGCCTCACCATCGACGAGGAGTACGGCGGCCTGGGCGAGTCCCTGCTGACCTACGCCCTGGTGGTCGAGGAGCTGTCCCGGGGCTGGATGTCGATCTCCGGCATCGTCAACACCCACTTCATCGTGGCGTACCTGATCTCGCAGCACGGCTCGGCCGACCAGAAGGCCCGGCTGCTGCCCCGGATGGCCACTGGCGAGGTGCGCGGCGCGTTCTCGATGTCGGAGCCGGAGTGCGGCTCGGACGTGTCGGCGATCAAGTCGAAGGCCGTCCGCGACGGCGACGACTACGTCCTCAACGGCCAGAAGATGTGGCTGACCAACGGGGCGTACTCCTCGGTGGTCGCCACCCTGGTCAAGACCGACACCGGAGCCGACTCGGTCTACGGCAACATGAGCACGTTCCTGCTGGAGAAGGAGCCCGGCTTCGGCGAGACCGCCCCCGGCCTCACCATCCCCGGCAAGATCGACAAGATGGGCTACAAGGGCGTCGAGACCACCGAGATGGTGCTCGACGGCGTCACCGTCCCCGCCTCCGCCGTGCTCGGCGGCGAGGACAAGGTCGGCCGGGGCTTCTACCAGATGATGGACGGCATCGAGGTCGGCCGGGTCAACGTCGCCGCCCGCGCCTGCGGCATCTCGATCCGGGCGTTCGAGCTGGCGGTCGCGTACGCCCAGCAGCGGCACACCTTCGGCCAGCCGCTCGCCAAGCACCAGGCCGTCGCGTTCAAGCTCGCCGAGATGGGTACGAAGATCGAGGCCGCGCACGCGCTCATGGTCAACGCGGCCCGGCTCAAGGACGCCGGCCAGCGCAACGACGTCGAGGCGGGCATGGCGAAGCTGCTCGCGTCCGAGTACTGCGCCGAGGTGGTCCAGGAGGCGTTCCGGATCCACGGCGGCTACGGCTACTCCAAGGAGTACGAGATCGAGCGCCTGATGCGCGAGGCGCCGTTCCTGCTGATCGGCGAGGGCACCTCGGAGATCCAGAAGACGATCATCTCGCGCGGCCTGCTCAAGCAGTACAAGCAGTAGGGGCCCGGCTCACCGCTCGGGCCGGCGCACGGCCTGCTCGGTGGCGGGCAGGTGCCGCCGCGCGTGCTCGACCAGCGCCGCCGGGTCGTCGGCGTACAGCCGGATCTCCCGCACCGGCTCGCTCGGCCCCTTCGGCAGCCGCACCGACAGCGGCTCGCGCAGCACCACGTCGACCGCCGTCTGGCTGCCGACGCCGAGGTTGAGCACCGCCGGGTCGTCCGCGTCGTACTGGACGGCCCGGCTGGACGGCAGCGACCGGCGGCGGACCGCCACCCGGGCGACCGCGTTCCACGGGATCGTGACGTCGACCGAGACGCCGTTGCGCACCCGCAGGCCGGCGTCGTCGACGACGTGCGGGTGGATCCGGAGGCTGGCCAGCAGCCCGATCATCCACAGCACACCCCAGACCCCGAGCGCGATCGCCGCGTGCCGCACGGCCGGCTGGTCGACGGTGTGCCGCAGGATCACGTCCAGGACCGGGATCTCGATCGTGGACAGGGCGATGAAGGCCAGCAGGATGGGCTGCACGCCGCCGACGTAGGCGTACGTCCCCGCGCCCGGGGCGACCGGATACGGGCGGCGCAGGATCCACCGGGTGAGGCTGCGCCACATGCCCCACTCGTACGCCACCGCACGCCGCGCCAGCCGGATCGCCCGCCCCATCACCGCACCCCCTCTTTTTCGATACAACTGCAATGTGAACGCGCGTCGGCGGCGTGTCAATGCAGCCGTATTGTGAAACCATGGGGGTATGCCGAAGCGGGTCGACCACCGGGAGCGTCGCGCGCTGATCGCCGACGCGTTGATGCGGGTCGCGGCCGAGCAGGGGCTGGAGGCGGTCAGCCTGCGCCACGTGGCCGCGGCGGCCGAGGTCAGCCCCGGGATGGTGCAGCACTACTTCCGTACCCGGGACGAGATGATGGTCTTCGCGCTCGCCGTGGTGCGCGAGCGCAACGAGGCCCGGATCCGGCGGGCGGTCGAGCCGCTCGGCGCGACGCCGGCGCCCCGGGCGCTGCTGCGGGCCATGCTGGCCGAGCTGCTGCCGCTGGACGAGGACCGGCGGGCGGACGGGCGGGTGGCGCTGGCCTTCCTCGCGTACACCGCCGTCCGGCCGGCCGTGGCCGCGGCGCTGCACGACGAGACAGCCGAGCTGCTGGCCTTCGTGGCCGGGCAGATCGCCGCCGGCTCACCGCTCGTCGCGGACGGCCGGGTGGACCCGGAACGGGCCGCGGTCGGGCTGCTCGCCGTGATGGAAGGTCTCGGCATCTACGTGCTCGGCGGTCACTATCCCCCGGAGACCGCGTTGGCCGCGCTCGACGCCCAACTCGACCTGATCTTCGGGCCCGAACCGCCGCCCGGCGCCGTCAGCCGCGACGGGTCAGGCCGGCGGCGGCCCGCTCGACGATGAGGCAGCGGTTCTCGACGTAGTCGAGGCCGCCCTCCTCGGCGATCCGGCGAGCCTCGTCCGAGAAGATCCCGAGCTGCAACCACACCGCCGGGGCGCCGATCGCCACCGCCTGCCGGACCACGTCGACCGCGTCCCGGGCCGGGCGGAACACGTCGACCAGGTCGACCGGGTGCGGGATGTCGGCGAGCGCCGGGTACGCCTTCTCGCCGAACAACTCGTCCACAGTCGGGTTGACCGGGATGATCCGCCAGCCGTGCCGCTGCATCTCCAGCGGTACGCGGTGCGCGGCCTTGCCCGGATCACGGGAGGCGCCCACGACGGCGATCACGGCGGAGTCGGCGAGGATCTGCTGAGCGGAACGCATCCCCCGAGACTAGCCCCGCCGGTGCGGGTTCCCCGGTCGCTAGAGCAGGGAGAGCTGTTCGGCGGCCGGGGCGGGCGGCGGGTTCTCCGGCAGTCGCCTGTTGTCGCCGGTCTCGCCCCGGTGCAGCCCGTGCCGGCGTGCCGCCATCCGTACCCGCGCGGTCACCTCCCGCTGGTACGCCTGCGGCGCGTACGAGCCGGCCTGGTAGAGCCGGCGGTAGCGGGGCACCAGGTGGGGGAACTCCCGGGCCAGCCAGCGGGCGTACCACTCCCGCGCGCCGGGCCGCAGGTGCAGCGGTAACGGCGTCACGCTGGTGGCGCCGGAGGCGGCGACGGCCGCGACCGTGGCGTCGATCGACTCCTCGTCGTCGCTGAGGCCGGGCAGGATCGGCGCCATCAGCACGCCGACGGGGAAACCGGCGTCGGTGAGCCGGCGGACCGCGTCCAGGCGGCGGCGCGGACTCGGCGTACCGGGCTCGACCGCCCGCCAGAGCACCTCGTCCACGAACCCCACCGAGTACGACAGGCCGACCCGGGTCACCTCGGCCGCCTGGCTCAGCAGCGGCAGGTCGCGCAGCAGCAGCGTGCCCTTGGTCAGGATCGAGAACGGGTTCGCGAAGTCCCGCAGCGCCTCGATGATCGGCGGCATCAGGCGGTAACGGCCCTCGGCCCGCTGGTAACAGTCCACGTTGGTGCCCATGGCGACGTGCGCGCCACGCCAGCGTGGGGCGGCCAGCTCGCGGCGGACCAGCTCGCCCGCGTTGACCTTGACGATCACCTTGCGGTCGAAGTCGGCGCCCGCGTCCAGGTCGAGGTAGGTGTGGGTGTTGCGGGCGAAGCAGTTGTGGCTGACCACGCCGTTGGCGATGAAGTCGCCGGTGCCGGTGGTGATGTCCCAGAGCGGAAGCTCCAGGCCGAGATCCTCGACGGCTGTCACCTGGAGTCGCGCCGCGCACTTGAGCGCCATGCCCTCGATCGAGCGCCGGGCGGTGACGGCCGGGTCGGTGAGGTGGAAGAAGCGCAGCCGCTCGGGCAGCCCGCCGGTCAGCCGGAGCTGACGCGCCGCACCCGGGGCGCCCGGCACGTCGAGCGCCCACCGGAAGTCGAAACGCTCCAGCGCGCCGACCGCGCGGGCGCGGCTCTCGTCGTCGGCGACGCTGATCCGGAACACGCCCCGGTGACAGGTGCCGACGGCGTCGAACATGCCGGCCAGGTAGCCCAGCGCCCAGTCGTCGGTCGCCTCGTCCGGTGGCGCGAACAGCCCGGTGACGACGTCGGCCGGGCCGGCTGTGCGTACCACTGTGGTCGTCGCCCGGCGGCCCACCCGGGCGACGGTCGCCCGCTCGACGGTGACCCCCGCGCCGGTCAGATAGCGCTCGGCCCGGTCCAGTGCCTCCGTCTCGGCGGTGGCCAGCCGGAACCGGGTGTCGCGCCGGTGACCGGAGGGGCCGTCGTCGCGGACCAGGGCGTGCAGGTAGCCGCGGCGGTAGTCGGCCGAGCGCTTCGGCGCCACCGCGAACCGGCCGGTGCCCAGCATGCGGTTGCGGGTGGTCAGGTGGGGACGACGCCCGCCGCCCCGCATGGTCCCGGTGACGTGCTTCCAGCCGCGTTCGGTCAGGAACCGGTGGTCACCGCTGGCGACGAGCGTGGTGCCGTCGGCCAGGGTGACCCGGTAGGCCCGCTTCACAGTGGACCACTTGTCGAGAACCGTGGTGACGACGTAGTGGCGGTACGCGCCGCGCCGCCGGGTGCCGTAGATCCGGTCGCCGGGCTCCAGCTCGCTGATCGCCTTGGTGCGGCCGTCGGCCATCAGGATCGGTGTGTCGCCGCCGAGGCAGTAGACGCAGGCGTGCGAACAGCCCCGGTAGGGGTTGATCGTCCACTCGAACGGCACGCGTGACTGGCCCGGCACCCGATTGATGATCGATTTGGCGTGGACCTCGTAGAAGGTCATGCCGGCGAAGTCCGGGGTGTCGAACGTGCGGGTGACGGCGCCGGGCAGCGCCAGCGGCAGGGGTGGAGCCGCCGGCGCCGCCCGATCGGGAGTCCCCTCGTCCGGGGGAGCGGAGAGGTTGTCCCAGCGCATGGAGCTCATTCGAACACATGTACGAAAGCAGCGCAAGTGACGCTGCGGACACCGCGCGCCGCCGCGCTCCGGGCGGGTGCAGGATGGGGGCATGGAGACGTCGACCTTCGTCTACGACGGCGACTGCGCCTTCTGCACCAGTTGCGCGCAGTTCATCGAGCGCCGTGTCCCGACCGGCGCCCGGGTGGTGCCGTGGCAGTTCGCAGACCTGGCGGCGCTGGGCCTGACGGAGGCCGAGTGCGAGGAGGCGGTCCAGTGGGTGGGCGCCGACGGCTCCCGGGCCGCCGGGCCGGACGCCATCGCCCGGCTGCTCGGCGACAGTGGGCCGCTCTGGCGGTTCGCCGGGGCCGGGCTGCGCCTCCCGCCGGTCCGCGCGGCGGCCTGGCCCGCGTACCGCTGGGTGGCCCGCAACCGGCATCGGATGCCGGGCGGCACTGCCGCCTGCGCGTTGCCGCAGGAGGCCCGGGAACGGCTGTACGGCCCGGCCGGCCGCCCGGGGCCGACAGTCTGAGCGGCGTACCCGCGCTCAGACGGTCGCAGTCGCGGACCCGTCGGGGGCCGGTGCCGCCTCACCGGGCGCCGTCGCGGGAGACGTCGGCGCGGCGGGGGGCGGGCGGCCGAACAGGCGCCTGAGGAACACCACCGGGCGGACCTTCTCCAGCGCCAGGAAACTGGTCATCGCCACCAGGTGCGGAGCGAACGAGATGGTGATCGTCGCGATGGTCACCAGGTGGAACGAGTAGAAGAAGCCGACGGTCATCGTCCGCCATCGCGCCGGCAGCACGAACACCAGCGGGCTGAGCAGCTCGAACGCGAGGATGCCGAACTGCGCCACGATCAGCAGGTGCGGCACCTGCGCGATCAGGTCGGCGAGGTCGGTGCCGCGCCGGATGATCGCCCGGGCCAGCACCGAGCCGTTCGCCCAGTCCCACCCCCCCCGAAGCGGAACTTGGCCCAGGCGGCGAGGAAGTACGTGCAGATGACCGAGATCTGGGTGACCCGTAACGCCCAGCCGCCGGCCTCGGTGCGGGTCGGATCGCCGTGCCGGGCGCGGCCGGCGGTGGGTAGCACGGCCAGGGCCACGAGGAGCGCGAACCGGTCGTGGTCGACCTTCCCGTAGCTCATCGCCACGATCATCCACTCGAAGTACAGCGCGAAGACCGTCCAGCCGAGCAGCCGGTGCGCGCGGCCGGTCGCGGCGAGCAGCGCGGTGACGAGCAGCGCCCAGAACACCACGCCGACCACGGCGGGGGTGGGCGTGGGGAGCGGGATCAGCCGGCCGGCGAACAACGGTTGATAGAGGTCGCCGGGAACGTCGACCCGGGTGCGTACCCACGGAGTGAAGACGACCAGGTCGGCAGCGACGAAGAGGTAGACCAGGGTCCGGAAGGCGGCGATCCGGCCGCGCGGAACCGCCTCGGTCAGCCAGGCGATCATCCGCCGATCTCCCAGCGTACGGCGGTCTCGTCGGTCCACTTGCCGGTCGGGCGGCCGCCCTGGATGTCGAACCAGCGGACCACGATGCGCACCTCGACCAGCGCGGGGGCGCCGGGGTGGCGTTCGGCGTACGCGTCGGCGACGGTCCGCAGCATGCTCGGGTCGGCGGCGTACCGGTCCTGCTGGCCCTCGATCTCGGCCCGGCGGATGCCCGTGGCGTCCTGGCCGAGCGGGACCACCGTTCCGGTGCGGTCGACGCCCTCGACCCGGGTGTCCGGAGCGGGCGCGTTCGGCGGGTCGGAGGTGGAGTACATCCGGAACGGCCCGAACGGGAAGTGATCGTCGGTGCCGCGCACGGTGCCCAGGAGCAGCAGCGCCAGGCCGAGCAGGGTGACGCCCACACGGACCGCGCGCCCGCGGGCGGTCAAGGTCTCCATCGCGTGGTCACGATACGGGAGGGAAGCTGCCGAAAGTGTCCCTCAGTCGGCCATTCCTCACTGTCCGTCCCGCCGGTCAGGCGGGCGCACGAACGCCGCCGGCCGGTGCCCGAAGCGGGGCACCGGCCGGCGGCGTGTGGAGCGTCAGTGGTTGTGCTCGGCCAGCTTCTTGCGGACGTCGTCCATGTCCAGCGCCTGGACCTGCTCGATGAGGTTCTCCAGCGCCGACTCGGGCAGCGCGCCCGGCTGGGCGAAGACGATCACGCCGTCACGGATCGCCATGATCGTCGGGATGGAGCTGATGTTGAACTTCGCCGCCAGCTCCTGCTGCGCCTCGGTGTCGACCTTGCCGAAGACGATGTCCGGGTGCTTTTCCGAGGAGCGCTCGTAGACCGGGGCGAAGCGCTTGCACGGGCCGCACCAGTCCGCCCAGAAGTCGAGCAGGACGATCCCGTCGCGCCCGGTCACCTCGTCAAAGTTGGCCGTGGTCAGCTCAACCGTTGCCATTTGCTCTCTCCGATCACCGCGGATTGTCGTACGTCCGGTGGAACCCTGGTCAGTCCGTCCGAATTCCCGTCGCGGGGGTGACGAAACGCTGAGCGCCCGGACGGTGACCCTGGGCACATCGAACACCATCTGTCCGGCCAGGGTGTGCGGAACGCAAATGCATGCCGCACTTGCGTGACGGGACGTGATGGGAGCGTTTCCAAGGAGATCACGCTCAGTTTCCGCTACGTATCGGTAACTTCGGGCTTGACAAGCATCTATCCGGCCTGGGGAGATCGCTCATCAACCCTGTGTTGGTTACTTTGAGTAGTGTTACGGAAAGATAAATGTGACCTCCGTCTCTGTCGGTGCCGGGTGGTCGTACGGCAGAATTCTTCGCATCAGAGCGTGGGCGGCGGGTGCCGGGGAGGGCCCCGCCGCTCATTGCGTCCGGACCTCGGTAGCCCCCGGTGTGACATTTCCGCCGGGCGAGCGCCCCGCCCCTCGCCTTAACAAGCGATAAGGCATGCTGTGCCGAACTCCATCGCCGCCCGTGAAGGGGACAAGGATGCAGTTCGGCCGCTACTACGAGGAGTTCGAGGTCGGCGCGGTCTACCGGCACTGGCCGGGCAAGACGGTCACCGAGTACGACGACCACCTCTTCTGCCTGCTCACCATGAACCACCACCCGCTGCACATGGACGCGCACTACGCCGAGTCCGCCTCGCAGTTCAAGCGCAACGTGGTGGTCGGCAACTACATCTACTCGCTGCTGCTGGGCATGTCCGTGCCGGACGTCAGCGGCAAGGCGATCGCCAACCTGGAGATCGAGTCGCTGCGGCACGTCGCGCCGACGTTCCACGGCGACACCATCTACGGCGAGACGACGGTGCTGGACAAGCGGGAGTCGGCCTCGAAGCCCGACCGTGGCGTGGTCGCTGTCGAGACCCGCGGCTACAACCAGGACGGAACGCTCGTCTGCGTGTTCCGCCGCAAGGTCATGGTGCCGAAGAAGGAGTACGCGGCCGCCGCCGTCCCGGACGGCGTCGACCCGGAGCGTCCCAGCTTCCCCGAGCCGCGCTGACCAGGCGTCCGTCCGGCCACCGGGCCTCGTTCTCCGTTCGGCGGGGACGGGGCCCGGACCTCGTCCGGGGGCATATGCTCGGGCTGGAGGTTCCCATGAGCCACTCCGTAGCCGGAGAGCCGCCTTCCGCCGGTCGCCGCGCCGCACCGCTCACCACCGCCGCCTACTCGGCGGCCGAGTGGGACCTGCTGACCGACCTGCCGGGCCGCGTCCTCGTCGCCGCCGCCTCGCCCGGGCCCGGGCGCCCGCCGCGCGGTGTCGCCGCCGGTCTGGCCGGCCTGGACGCGGTGGCCGCCGGCCGGGCCTTCGACAGCGATCTCGTCCGCGCCGTGGTGGCCGCGATCTACGCCCGCCACGACGGGACCACCGAGCGGGACGAGCGCCTGACCGACCTGGTCGACCTGCTGGCCGCCGCCCGGGCCGCGGCACGGGTGCTGCGCCGCCGGGCCGACCCGGCCGACTCGGCGGCGTACCGGCAGTGGGTGGAGTCGGTCGCCGCCCGGGTGTGCCGGGCCGGGGAGACCACGCCGAGCCCCGCCGACACGCGCTTCCTCGACCGGCTGGGCGGCGCGCTCGACCTGCGCTGACCGGTGACGCCGCCGGGCCGTACCCTCTGCAGACCGTGACCGACGACCAGCTCGACGTGGGTGTGGGGCCCTGGCCCGGTGACCCGCCGGACGACCCGCGCTACGACCCGGAGCTGCTCGCGACCGGGGACCGGCGCAACGTGGTGGACCGCTACCGCTACTGGCGGCGCGAGGCCGTGGTGGCCGACCTGGACCGGCGCCGGCACGACTTCCACGTGGCGATCGAGAACTGGCAGCACGACTTCAACATCGGCACCGTGGTCCGCAACGCCAACGCCTTCCTCGCCGCCGAGGTGCACATCGTCGGACGACGGCGGTGGAACCGGCGGGGCGCCATGGTGACCGATCGCTACCAGCACGTCCGGCACCATCCGACGATCGAGGAGTTCGTCGCGTGGGCGCGCGACGAACAACTGCCGGTGGTCGGGATCGACAACCTGCCCGGCTCCCGGCCGATGGAGACGGCGGTGCTGCCGCGCCGCTGCGTGCTCCTGTTCGGCCAGGAGGGGCCGGGGCTGTCGGCGGTGGCCCGGTCGGCCTGCGACGCGCTGTTCTCCATCGCCCAGTACGGCTCGACCCGGTCCATCAACGCGGGTGTGGCCAGCGGCATCGCCATGCACGCCTGGGTCCGGTCGTACGCCGGGCCGCCGCCGGACTGAACGCCGCGTGGGTCCACCACCGGACGGAAATCCCACACTCGTCCGCCCGCCCCGCTTGACGCCTCGCGAGTCCGGGGCGACGGTGAGGGTGTGACTGTCGCGGTGAGTTGTCCGAGATGCGCGGGCCCGGTGCGCGAGCCGGACCTGATGCACGCCGAGCACCGGTGCGTACGCTGCGGCCCGGTCGCGCCGCTGCACGTGCCGGAGCACATCAGCGCCGAGATCATGGCCAGCGTGGTGGACCGGGTGGCCGCCGACCCCGACCCGGCCGACCGGCTCCGGATGCCGCTGTGGTGCCCGTGGCCGCTCCCGCCGGGCTGGACGCTCACCGGCGTGGCCTGGGCGGGCGACGACCGCGCGGGCGTACGGGCGACGCTCGTCGCCTGCGCCGGACCGGCCCCCCTGGACGGTGGGCCGGCCGACCTGATCTTCGTCGCCGAGGAACCCGGCGTCGGCCTCGGATCCCGCTTCGCGGGACTGCCCGGACCCGACCCCGGCCCGCAGGTGGAGGAGGCGCTCACCGATCCCGGCCCTGGTCATCCCGAGCGGCTGCCGCACGCGAAGATCCGGGTGGGCGGCCATCCGACTCCACTGTGGCTCGTCCGCTCCGAAACGGATCGAAGCGCGTACGCCGGCGAGGCTCGGGGAATGTGGCTCCATGCGATAGCCTGGCCGGCGAGTGCGGGTCACCTCCTCGCGGAAGAAGTCGTGCTGCACGACCTCACCGAGTGGACACCGCCCGAACTCGTGTACGGCGCACCGTCTCCGTACCTGCACGGGCGGGCCTGACCGGCTCGCCACGGCGAGTCCGGGAGCGGACGCAGATATTCACGGTAAGACACCATGCTGATACTCTGGGTGCCGCTGCGGTAAACGGACCCGGCGCCGCGCGAGAGGATGGCCCGCTATGGTCAAGAAGGTCCTCACCTGGGCCGGCATCGCATTCTTGATCTTCTTTGTTGCGTACCGGCCCAACTCCGCCGCCGACGTCTTCAAGTCTCTCGGCGGCGGCATCATGGACATCGCGCAGGGCTTCGGCGACTTCTTCACCAACCTCGTCGCCTAGCCGCCCATGGGAAGCCCCTCCGGTCCACCCTTCGACCCGGACGACCCCGACCGGGCACGCCGGGAGCGCGACACCGAGCCGATTCCCCGGATCGACCCGGACGACCCGGCCGGTTACGGCCCCGGCCCGTACGCGGACGCGGACGACGCCGGCTACGGCAGCGCGTACGCCGGTGAAGGGCGGTCCGGCCGGGCCTGGGCGCGTGACCCGGACGGCTTCCCGGACCAGCCGATCTCCGAGGACGAGCTGGCCGGGCTGCGGTCCGACGCCTCTGGCATGGCACCCCGCCGGGTGCTGCCGCTGGAGGACGAGCCCAGCTCGCTGGTGGCGCGTTACCTCTTCCCCACCGAGCGCTACCGGGGCGAGTGGAAGCGGCACTGGATCCACCTCACCACCCCGATCATCGTCGGCGTGGCGGCCACGTTCGTGCTCGGCTACCTCTCCGGCTTCCTCGCCGGGCGGGACGTCGGCGCGTTGACCACCGTCGCCGTGCTGCTCTGGTTCGCCGTGATGGGCTGGGTCGCCTGGAGGGTCGCCGACTGGTGGTACGACCGGTTCATCCTGACCAACAAGCGGGTGATGGTGGTCAACGGGATCATCACCAGGCAGGTCGCCATGATGCCGCTCACCCGGGTCACCGACATGAAGTACGAGCAGAGCCCGACCGGCCGCGCCCTCAACTACGGCACGTTCGTGCTGGAGTCAGCCGGCCAGGAACAGGCGCTCCGGGTGATCAAGAACCTGCCCAACCCGAACGAGCTCTACCTGCGTGTGGTCGAGGAGATGTACGAGCCGCAGGCGGTCGAGGCGCGGCTGGGCAAGGAGGCCGACGAGGCCAAGGCCGACGACGGAGCCTGAAACTTTTCGTCCGAACATCGGATGAACTGCACACCTTCCGCCATCGACCCGACCGGCCCGGCCGTGGCATTCTGCCAGGCAGGACGGGGGGAGATGAGCGTGGTGAGCAGAGATCCGCTGGAGGAGGAGTTCCGCGAATTCGTCGCGGCCCGGTCCGGCGCACTGCTGCGCACCGCGTATCTGCTCGCCGGTGACTGGGCCACCGCCGAGGACCTGCTCCAGACCGCGCTGACCAAGACCTACCTCGCCTGGAAGCGGCTCGGCGGGATCGACGCCATCGAGCCGTACGCCCGCCGCGTCATGGTCAACACGTCCACCAGTTGGTGGCGGCGCCGCTGGCACGGCGAGCGCCCCACCGAGGTGCTGCCGGAGCGCGCCGGTGTCGACGAGATCGAGCAGCAACTCGACCGGGACGCGCTCTGGCGGCACCTCCAGGCGCTGCCGGCCCGGCAGCGAGCGGTGCTGGTGCTGCGCTTCTACGAGGACATGTCCGAGGCGCAGACCGCCGCGCTGCTGGAGATCTCCCCGGGCACGGTCAAGAGCCAGACCTCCCGGGCGCTGAACACGCTGCGCCGCCGGCTCGGCTCCGAGGCGGCCCTGAGCCTGCCCACGCCGGCCGACGCGACCCCGTCCGCCCCGACCGCGCCCGCCGCGGCCGGCCGGTCCGTCCCGCCGGCCCGGGGCGCCGAGCCGACGCGTACCCCGGCGCGCCGGCCTGCCGCCCGGGTGCCCCGACCGGTCCCACCCGCGACTCCGGTCCGGCCCGCCGTCCCGATCCCGGCGGAGAGCCGATGAGCGGCACCCGGCACGACGCTGACAACCGGACGGGCAGCCCGGAGCGTCAATTCCCCGTGAGCGACGACGAGCTGGAGCGGGCGCTGCGGGAGACCCTGACCCGCCGCGTCGCGACGTCCCGCCCGCTGCCCGTCGACCCGGCCGGGGAGATCCTGCGCCGGGCGCGGCGCACGGGCCGGCGGCGTACGCTCACCGGCCTGGCCCTGGCCGGGGTCGCCACCGTGTTCATCACGGCCGGGGTGGCCCAGTTCAGCGCGTCCGGCGGCGACGGCGGCACGCCCACAGTGGTGCTCGGTGATCCGCCCGTCCTCTTCCCGTCCCCGGCGCCCTCCGGGCCGTCCTCGATCACCCGTTTCGGGCCGGTCCGCGCCGAGCTCGACCTGCTCGTCGGTGACCGGCTGGACACCAGCGGCGGCGAACGGCGGCAGCTGACCGGTGTGAGCGGCGTCGAACGGGCGCAGCGGATCCACGACCAGGAGGGCTGGCTGCTCACCTCGGCGGCCACCGTCGCCGGCCGTACCCTCTGGTGGGTGCCGGTCGGTGGCGCCGCGCCGCAGGTCATGCTCGCCGCCGCGGACGCGGTGGCGGTCTCCGCGGACGGCCGCCAGGTCGCCTGGCGGGACGGCACGGACCTGATCGCCGCCGGTGTGGTCGCCGGCCAGCTCATCGCGCCGGTCCGGATCGCCGCGCCGGACGGCGCCGTGCCGGTCGGCTTCGCCGGCGACGCCGTGCTGATCCAGCAGCCCGGCGACGGCGGGATGAGCGTCTGGGACCGCGCGCTGGGCGGGCAGCCGGGCCCGGTGAACCCGGACGTACGCACCGTCTACGGCACCCGGCCCGACGGCCGGGTGGTCGCCCTGGTCGCCGCCGGCCGGGACCAGCAGCGCTGCCTGGCCCTGCTCGACCCGGCCCGCGACCTCGCCCCGGTGCGTACCGGATGCGGCCCGAAGCTGGCCATCGACGGACTCGGCGCCGTCTCCTTCGACGGCCGGTGGCTGCTCGCGAACGGCACGTCGCGCACCGCCCTCCTGGTGGACCTGACCGACCCGGCCGGCCCGGTCACCCACCCGGCCGGCCCGGTGCTGGCCGGCGGCGTGGCCTGGACCCGGGGCGGCGTGGCGCTGCACGTGGACGCGAGCGGCGGGCTGGTCCGGGTCAAGCCCGAGCGGGTGCTGGCCGGTGACCGGCCCACGGCCTCGAAGGTCGAAGGGCTGGCACCGGAGGACCACCCGGTGGTGGTGGCCGACGTCCCCACGGTGCCCGACGGGGCGTAGCGTCGGGCGGGTGAGCGTCCCCGCCCGCATCGACCTGCACACCCACTCCACCGCCAGCGACGGCACCCTGACCCCCGCCGAACTGGTCCGGGCCGCCGCCGAGGCCGGGCTCGACGTGGTGGCACTCACCGACCACGACACCACTGCGGGCTGGGCGCCGGCCGTCGCCGCCCTGCCGCCCGGCCTCACCCTGATCCGTGGCGCGGAGATCTCCTGCCGGTGGTTCGGCGCCGAACCGGCGATCCCGCTGCATCTCCTCGCCTACCTGTTCGACCCGGCCGAGCCGCACCTGGCCGCGGAGCTGGCCCGGGTCCGCCGGGCCCGCGAGGAACGCGGCGAGCGCATCGTCCGGCTGCTCCAGGCCGACGGCATCCCGGTGAGCCGGACGGAGATCCTGGCCGGCGCGGGCGGCGGCACCGTCGGCCGCCCGCACATCGCGCAGGCGCTGATCCGGGCCGGTCTGGTCGCCACCACCACCGAGGCGTTCGGGCCGGACTGGCTCGGCGAGCGGTACCGGTTGCCGAAGGACGACATCGAGGTGTTCCAGGCGGTGGCGCTGGTCCGGGCGGCCGGCGGAGTACCCGTCTTCGCCCACCCGAAGGCCAGCCGGCGCGGCCGGATCGTGCCGGACGAGCTGATCGCGGACCTGGCGGCGGCCGGCCTGGCCGGGCTGGAGGCCGACCACGAGGACCACGACCAGGCCGAGCGGGAGCACGTCCGCGGGCTCGCCGCCGACCTGGGACTGCTGGTCACCGGCTCGTCCGACTTCCACGGCACGCACAAGACCGTCCGGCTGGGCGCGCACACCACCGGGCCCGAGGCGTACGAGCGGATCGTCGCGCTGGCCCGCGGGGTGACCCCTGTCGCTTCAGGCTGAAGCGCTCCGGCGGCACGGCTACCGTGTCCGCGTGGATCTCAAGCTCTTCGGCGAGGTCTTCGTGACCCTGCTGGTGATCGTCGACCCGCCCGGAATGATGCCCATCTTCCTCGCGCTGACCGGGCCGCTGCCCGCGCGCGACCGGAACCGGGCCGCCTGGCAGGCCGTGGCGCTGGCGCTCGGGGTCATCGTGATCTTCGCGGTGGCGGGGCAGACGATCCTGGCGTACCTCCACGTCGATCTGCCCGCGCTCCAGGCGGCGGGCGGCCTGCTGCTGATCCTGGTCGCGCTGGAGCTGCTGACCGGCAAGGCGGACGACCCGAGCAACCAGGTCACCTCCAACATCGCGCTGGTGCCGCTCGGCACCCCGCTGCTCGCCGGGCCGGGCGCCATCGTGGCGACCATGCTGTTCGTGCAGCAGGCCGGCGGTGCCGTCGACTACCTCGCCATCGGGCTCGCCATCGTCGCGGTGATGGTGACCGTCTGGGTGGTGCTGCGCTTCTCCGGCGGGATCGTCAAGGTGCTGCGGCCCGGCGGCATCGAGGTGCTGACCCGGATCGCCGGCCTGCTGCTGGCCGCCATCGCCGTGCAGCTCATCGCCGACGCGATCGCCGCGTTCGTGACCCAGTACCTCAACAACGCCTGAGCGGGTCCGTCCGGTGTCGTACCCGGATGGCAGGATTCTCCGTGTGCGACGACCGTCAGCAGCCGGCCCCACCGGCTCCCGGGCTCCCCGACCCCGCGCCGAGCAGTCCGAGCAGCTCGGCTTCGAGGGCATGCCGGAACGCCTGTTCGTCTGCACCCCGAGCAAACTCGGCGCGTACGCGGACTGCCCACGCCGATACCGCTACGCCTACGTGGACCGGCCCGCGCCGCCGAAAGGCCCGCCGTGGGCGCACAACTCGCTCGGGGCGAGCGTCCACACCGCGTTGAAGAACTGGTACGCGCTGGCCCCCGACCGCCGCCGCCCCGAGGTGCTCGCCACCCTGCTCAAGGGCACCTGGGTCCGCGAGGGCTACCGCGACGACGAGCAGGAGCGCGACGCCTTCCGGCGGGCGCTGACCTGGCTGGAGAGCTACGTGGCGGGCCTCGACCCGGCCGACGAGCCGGTCGGCGTGGAGCGGGTCGTCGCGGTCAAGACCGCGGTGCTCGCGTTCAACGGCCGCACCGACCGGATCGACTTGCGTCCCGGCCCGGACGGGCGGCCCGAGCTGGTCATCGTCGACTACAAGACCGGCCGCGCCGGCCTCGACGCCGACGACGCGCGCGGCTCGCAGGCGCTCGCGCTCTACGCGTACGCGGCCGAGCGGGTGTTCCGCAAGCCGTGCCGCCGGGTCGAGCTGCACCACCTGCCCAGCGGCACCGTCGCCGTCCACGAGCACACGCCGGAGTCCCTGCACCGGCAACTCACCCGCGCGGAGGACACCGCCCGCGACATCATGGCCGCCGAGCGCGCGGTGGCCGACGGCACCGACCCCGACGCGGCGTTCCCCACCGAGCCAGGCCCGCGGTGCGGCTGGTGCGACTACCGGCGTACCTGCCCGACCGGCGCGCAGACCCCGGGCAAGGAGCCCTGGTCCGCGGTCGAGCGGTTCGCCGACCCGGAGTGAGTGTGCGGCACTGTCAGGCCGCGGCCAGGCGGGCGGCCCGCTCCTTGGCGGCCTGTTGCAACGGGCCCTCCCGGTAGCGCCGGGGCACCGCGGCCAGCGCCAGTCGCAGCGCCCGCGCGCTCAGGTCCGCCGACAGGGCGGTGGTGGGCAGGCCCAGCCCGCCGTAGAGCCGCAACGCCCACGGCGGCAGCATCCCCAGCGCGGTGGCGGCGATCCCGAAGTACGCCCAGCGCGGCGGCCCCAGGTTCAGGCCGACCCGCGCCGGCAGGCTGAGCTTCCACGGGATCGGCGGCGCGGTCAGGAACAGTGCGGTCTCGGCCGCCTCCCGGGTCATCCGCAACTGCGGGCGTACGTCCCGGTAGTAGTCAGCCACCTCGGCGGCGGTCCCCGGTACGTCGTCCGGGTCCAGCCCGACCAGGGCCGCCGACCGGCGCTGCTCGGCGTAGTAGCCGTCCACCTCGTCGTCGGTGAGCGCCAGACCGGCCCGCCGGGCGGTGCTGACGAACGACTCCACCTCGGTGACGTGCACCCAGCGCAGCAGCTCCGGATCGTCGACGCGGAACTCCGCACCGGTGAACGGGTCGGTCGCGCGCATCCGGGCCTGCCGCGTACGCAGCCGTCGCCCGGCCGCCTCCGCCTCGGCCGTGGTGCCGTAGATCGTCGTCGCCACGTACGTCGCCGTGCGGACCAGCCGCCCCCAGGCGTCGGTGCGGTAGGCGCTGTTCTGTGCGACGCCGGCCATCGCGCGGGGGTGCAGCGCCTGGAGGTAGAGCGAGCGCAGGCCGGCGACGATCAGGATCGGTTCCTCGTGCACCTTCCACGTGACCGATCCCGGACCGAAGAGGCCGAGGTCTTCGGTGTCCACCGATCAAGAGTGCCACGCCTCGTCGCCGGCCGTCGGCGGTGCGGCGGCCGTCCTCGGCGCTCGGGTCAGTCGTCGGCGGAGCGGCGGGACTGGCAGGCCGGGCAGAGGCCCCAGAAGGTCACTTCCGCCTCGTCCAGCTCGAAGCCGTGCGCCACGTTCGGGTCCAGGCAGGGGGCGCTGCCGACCGCGCAGTCCACGTCGGCGATCTCCCCGCAGCCCCGGCACACCACGTGGTGGTGGTTGTCGCCGACGCGGGCCTCGTACCGCGCGGGACTGCCGGCCGGCTCGATCCGGCGGGACAGCCCGGCCCGGGACAGGGCGCCGAGCACGTCGTAGACGGCCTGGGTGGAGACCGAGTCGATCCGCCGGCGGACCCGCCGGGTGATCTCGTCGACCTCCAGATGACCGCCGGCGGAGAGCACGTCCAGCACGGCGAGACGCGGCCGGGTGACCCGTAGGCCCCTCGACCGGAGCAGCTCCTCACCTGTGGACATGGGTCCATGACAGCACGGGGCGGGCGGGCCGACAAGCGAGCGTTGTTCACCCGTGGCCGGGGCCACAGATGAACCGGCGCCGCCGCGCGCGCGTGTATCGAGGAAGGCGGCGTCACGCCGTACGCTGAGCGCGCCAAACCACCCACTCGCCGGAGGTGTCGGTGTTCAGGGAAATCAACGGTCTGCCGGTCCACGTGCTCGTCATCCACGCGGCGGTGGTGCTGGTGCCGCTGCTGGCACTGCTCGCCGTCGGGTACGGGGTGCTGCCCCGCTGGCGGCACCGCCTCGACTGGGCGGTCGCGGCGCTCGCCGTGGTCACCCCGATCGTCGCCTGGGTGGCGACCGAGTCCGGCGAGGAGTTGGAGGCGGCCCTGCGCGCGAAGGGCTACCCGCCGGACCGGCTCCAGCAGATCAGCGAGCACGCCGAGTACGGCGACACGCTGTTCTGGTTCGCGCTCGGGCTCGGCGTCGCCGCGCTGCTGCTCGTGCTGTCGACGAGCCGCTTCGTCGCGGGCCGGAAGCTGCCCCGCTGGCTCCCGGTGGTGCTCACCGTCGTGGTGGCAGTGCTCGCGGTCTTCGCGCTCGTGTACGTCTACTGGACCGGGGACAGCGGCGCGAAGATGGTCTGGGACGGCGTCGTCTGACCGGTACGGCTCAGAACAGCACCCGCGAGCACAGCAGGCAGGTGAGCAGCACCAGCACCACGGCGACGGCCGCCCCGATGCCGTAGGTGAGCCGCTGCGCCCGCTGCTCCGCCTGGTCCATCGCGGCCATGTCCTGCGGCGGGAGCCGGCGGGGCGGTGACGGCTGCACGTGTACCGGTGGGCGCCAGCCGGGCGGCGGAGGCGTGCTCGGCGGCGGGCCGGCGTACCCCGAGGGAGGCGTGCCACCACCGGGCGGGCCACCACCGGGCGGGCCCGGCCATGCGCCGCCGGCCACCGTCCAGCCGTCGGCCGCCTCCGGCCGGGCCCACGGGCTGTCGGTGGCCGCCTCGCGTGACCACGGGCTGGCGTTCCCGGCCGCTTCCGGCGTCCCCGCTGTTCCGGCCGCCTCCGGAGTGTCCGCCGCTCCGGCGGCGCCGGTGGAGGCTCCGGCGGTGTCGATCCCGCCGGTGACGGCCGGGTCTGCTGCAGGAGTGCTCGGCTCCGGTTGGTCCGGGCGTCGCCAGGTCTCGTCGTCAGGGCTGCCACCGCTCGGCGTCGTCACGCCGTCCGACGCTACCAACGCCCCGGCCGGTCGGCCGCCCGACGCGTCGATCACCGCCACCCCGGCCCCTCGCGCCCGGTGGATGGCGTTCCGACGGCTTCCGGCCCGGTACGGCCGGGCCCGGGACGATCCGGCCGGTCCTGGGGAGCGAGCCGGCGGCCCGTTCGGCGGTATCGTTGCTGCTCGTGACCGACCCCGCCATCCGGACACCGCGCGACGACGACGATCGCGTGGTCGACCTCAGCGACGACCTCGTGGTGCTGCCCGAGCAGACCAGCGACGACACCGACCGCGGCTGGGGCGAGCGCCCCGGCGGCAACGACGACTGGCTGCTCGCCGAGCGCCCCCCGCACTGGGGCTGATCGCGTCAGCCGCGTACCACCACGGCGAAGCGACTGCCCTCCGGTAACCCGACCGCCCGCCGGGCCTGCTCGGGCGGCAGCGCCAGGTAGAGCGCCGAGGAGCCGTCGACCGCTCCGGTGGCGCCGACCACGTCGAGCACCAGCGCGCGCGGAGCCAGCAGCGTCGGGTCGGGCGAACCGCCGGCCGGCACGACGAGCAGGTCGACGCGGGCACCCGGGCGCAGCACCGCGAGCGCGGCCGGCTCGGCCAGCCGGATCGGGACGCCCACCGCGCCGGCCGGCAGGGCGCGGATACCGCCGGACGGGGAAGCCGTCGCCGGGGCGGACGGCAACACGCGGGGTGGCGGGCAGGACGGCGGCGTCTGGAGCACCGCCGCGGCCAGCCCCAGCAGCACCGCGACGAGCGTCACCCGGAGCAGCGTCCGGCGCCGGGGCAGCCCGCGCCAGCGGACCGGCCGCAACGTCGCCTCGCCACCCGTCACCGCTGCCTCCCACCGCCGGCCAACCGTCCGACCGCAGGCTAGGCCCGGCCTCCCACCGCTCGCCGCCCCGCGGCTCGCGCCTGTGGATAACCCGCCGTCCTGTGGAAAACAGCGAAAGTGGCCGCCCCCGAGCGGGGACGGCCACGTGTCGCGCAGAGAAGGCTGCGTCAGGAGGAGCTGGACGCCGCCGGCGCCTTGCCGGCAGCCGACCCGGACCCCGACCCGGAACCGGACGAAGAAGACGATCCGGACGACGAGGACGAGGACGACGAGGAGTCCGACGACGACGAGGACGAGGACGACTCGGACTTGGCCGGCTTGCTCGTGGTCGAGGTGCCGTTGTCGGAGCCGGACGAACGGGAGTCCGTGCGGTAGAAGCCGGAGCCCTTGAACACGATGCCCACCGAGTTGAAGAGCTTTCGCAGCCGCCCCTCACACGCCGGGCACTCGGTCAGCGGGTCGTCCGAGAAGGACTGCACCGCCTCGAGCTGGTGGCCGCACGCGGTGCAGGCGTACTGGTACGTGGGCACGTTCTCCTCCGGATCTTCGGCACGGCCTGTTGGCACTCGTGGTCTTCGAGTGCCAATGGTGCGTCATGACCCCCGGGTTCGTCCAGCGGAAGCGCCCGGGCCCACACCCGGGACCGCCACCAGCCCGTCCGCCGGGGTGATCACACAGTGCACCGGGTGGTCGTGCGGCAGGGCGGGCACCGCCTCGACCAGCTCGCCGTCGTGCAGCAGCGCCACCGTCGGCACGGTGGCGGGCAGCCGGGCCAGCGCGCGGTCGTACGAGCCGCCGCCCCGGCCCAGCCGCACTCCCCGGCGGTCCACCGCGACCGCCGGCACCACGACCAGGGCGGCTCCGGCCACTGCGGTACGCCCCCGGGGCGGTGCGGTCGGCTCGCGCAGCCCCCGGCCGGCGGCGCGCAACGACTCCGGGCCGGTGTACGGGGCCCAGTCCAGGTCCAGGTCGTCGCGGAGCACCGGCAGCAGCAACTCGGCGTCGGGCGGCAGCGCGGCGCGCAGCACGTCCGGCAGGTCGTCCCCGCCGGGCTCGGAGGCGACCGGCACGTACGCGCTCATCCTGGCCGGCCGCAGCCGGCGTACCAACGTCACCAGCTCGGCCTGGACGGCGGCCGCCGCCACCGCGCGGTCGGCCGCGGACAGCGACCGGCGCGCGGCGAGTAGCGCGATGCGCATCTCCCGCTTCGCATCGTGCGCTTCATCCGAAAATTCCGGCACGCAACACTCCTGACGCAACGCTTGCCTAATGGTCGCTCTGTGTCAGCATCGCACCAAGGGAGCGGAACTTCCGGGGGGAAGATTGACGCTACGCGGGCGGTTGACGGCGGCTTTCCTCGCGGTGGTCCTCGGCCCCGTCCTGCTCGGCGCGTTCTTCGCCGGGGCCACGCTCAGCGCCGTCGACCACAGCCGCGCCACCGAGCGGCTGGGCCTGGCCGCGGCCGGCGTCCGTACCTCGATCGACGCCCTCTGCCAGCAACTACGCGCGGCGGCCGACGCGGTCGCGCTGGTCGGCGAACCGGCGGCCCGGTCGCGCGCGGCCGACCAGGTGGTCGCCCGGGGCCTGGCCGCCGCCGTGCTGATCGCCGACGCCGCCGGCCGCACCACCTACGCCACGGCCGGCGAGCCGGCCGGGCGCTGGCAGGACTGCGCCGGCGCGCCCGCCACCGGAGTCGCGGCGCTCTCCGCCCAGGTCGGGCTCCGCGACCCGGCCGGCACCGACCTGGGGGCGGTCGCCGCCGCCCAGCCCGTCGACCGGGCCTTCGTGGCGCGGCTCGCCGCCGTGACGGGCGTCGGGGTCACCCTCCTCGACGACCCCGGCGGCATCACCCACACGACCGAGGACCAGGGGGTACGCGCAGCGGTGCTGGCCGCCGCCGGCAAGGCGGACGGGAATCGGGTGACCGGTACCGGCGACGGCCGGTACGTGCGGCGGGTCGGTCCGTCTCCCGGTCAGCCGCTGCCGCTGGTGCTGTCGGTACCGGGGGAACGTGCGCCCGGCCTGTACGGGGCGCTGATCGCCGCCGTCGCGCTGGCCGCCCTGCTCGCAGTGCTCGCGGCCTGGCGGCTGGCCCGGGTGACCACCCGGCCGCTCGGTGAGCTGGCCGGCGCGGTGGACCGGGTGGCGCGCGGCGACCTGACCGCCCGGGTGCCGGTGCGCAGCCGCGACGAGATCGGGCGGCTCGCCAGCGCCTTCAACCGGATGACCCGGGAGACCGGCACCTACGTGACGGCGCTGACCAGCAGCCGCGACCAGCTCCGCAACCACCTCGCGGTGCTCGGCGACACGCTCGCCAGCACGCACGACCTGCAACGCATCCTGCGGGTGATCCTGGACAGCGCGATCGCCGCCACCGGCGCCCGGGCCGGCGCGGTGCTGCTGGTCGACGGCGAGGGCGTCCTCGTCGGCCGGTGCGTGGAAGGGCTGACCGGGCGCTGGCCGACGGGCGACCCGGCCGACCCGGCGACGCTGCGGGTGCCGGTCGGCGCCGGGGTGCTCGGCGCGGTGGCCGCCACCGGCGAACCGCTGCGCGGACGGTGGGCGCCGCCGGACACGCCGACCGGGGAGCCGTCCTGCGAGACGTACGTGGCGGTGCCGTTCGCCACCCCCGGCGCCGCCGAACCGCGCGGCCCGGACCGGCCCGGCCACCCGCCCGCCGACGGCGACCCGCCCGGCTCGGCCTGCGCGGCGCTCGGCGTGCTCGTGCTCTACGACCGGCTCGGCGGGCACGAGTTCCACGACGACGACGTGGTCACGCTGCGGACGTTCGCCGGGCACGCGGCGGTCGCGGTGGAGAACGTCCGGGTGCACGAGGAGGCGCAGCGGCTCTCCCTCACCGACCCGCTGACCGGGCTGTGGAACTACCGCTACCTGCGCGAGTCGATCCGCCGCGAGGTGGAGCGGGCGAACCGGTTCGGCCGGATGCTCAGCGTGCTCGCGCTCGACCTGGACCGGTTCAAGAACGTCAACGACACCTGGGGGCACGCCGCCGGGGACGCCGTGCTGGTCGAGTTCGCCCGCCGGGTGCGCGGCGTGATCCGCGAGGTGGACCTGGCGTTCCGGCAGGGCGGCGAGGAGTTCGTGGTGCTGCTGCCGGAGACCGACGCCCGGGGCGCCACGATCGTCGCCGAGCGGCTCGGCGCTGTGGTACGCGACCAGCCGGTGGCGGTCGAGGGCAGCGGCGACGAGCCGGTGCGGGTGCCGGTGACCGTCTCCATCGGCATCGCCGTCTACCCGGACCACGCCGCCGGCGGCCAGCAGGTGCTCGACGCCGCCGACGACGCGTTGTACGCGGCCAAGGCCGCCGGACGTGACGGCTACCGGCTCGCCCCGGCGCCCGATCCGGTGCCCACCCAGGAGATCCCGGTGGTGGCCGCCGGTGCCGGCCCACCGGACGGGCTGCCCCGGGCCGGCGCGGCGGACCCGGCGGGCACCGTCCAGGGCGGCGCGTCTTCCGGTCCTCACCCGCCGCGGCAGAGCCGTGGCCGATAGTCTCGCGACATGTCGGAGCACTCAGCGAACCCCTCAGCGGCCCCCGGTCGCTCCCGTGCGGTCAAGGCCGTCATCCCGGCCGCCGGCCTGGCCACCCGGTTCCTGCCGGCCACCAAGGCGGTTCCCAAGGAACTGCTGCCGGTCGTCGACCGCCCGGTGCTGCAGTACATCGTCGAGGAGGCCGCGCAGGCCGGCATCGACGACATCCTGCTGATCACCGGGCGCGGCAAGACCTCGATGGTGGACCACTTCGACCGCCGGCCGGACCTGGAGGAACGGCTCGCCAAGAAGCCGGAGCTGCTGGCCGAGGTCAAGCGCACCGAGGAGCTGGCCGCGATCTACACGGTCCGCCAGCCGGAACAGCTCGGTCTCGGGCACGCCGTCGGGTACGCCGAGTCGCACGTCGGCGACGCGCCCTTCGCGGTGCTGCTCGGCGACGAGTTCGTCAAGCCCTCCGAGCCGCTGCTGCCGGCCATGCTGGAACTCCAGGCCCGCACCGGTGGCGTGGTGCTCGCGTTCTTCGAGGTCGACCCGGCCGAGACCAGCCGCTACGGCATCGCGTCGGTCGAGCCCGCCGAGTCGGAGTACGCCGACATCGCCGAGGTCGTCAAGGTCACCGGCATGGTGGAGAAGCCCAGCCCGGAGGACGCCCCGAGCAACCTCGCTGTCCTCGGCCGGTACGTGCTTCCCGGGAGGATCTTCGACGCGATCCGGCGTACCGAACCGGGCAGCGGCGGCGAGATCCAGCTGACCGACGCGATGGAGCTGCTGCGTACCGAGGGGGTGCCGGTGCACGCCATCGTCTACCGGGGCACCCGCTACGACACCGGCATGCCGCTCGGCTACCTCCAGACCGTGGTGCAGATCGCCGCCGAGCGGGAGGATCTGGGCGCCGAGTTCCGCAAGTGGCTGACCGAGTTCGTCAACAACGGCGACGAGACGGTCACCGCCGCCGTCCTCGACGGCATCCGCGGCGCGTCCGGCGGTGCCGATACATGACCGCGACGGCCGACGCCGAGGCGGCCGCGAACGAGTTGACGCCGCTCGCCGACTACCTGGGCAGTGTGCTGCGCAGGTTACGCGCGCTGCCTCCGCTCGACCTCGACCTGACCCAGGCGTACGGCAACGTGCTCGCCGAGGACGTGGTCGCCCCGCACTCGTACCCCGCCTTCGACCAGGCGGCGGTGGACGGGTACGCCGCGCGCTGGGAGGACATCTCCGGTGGGAGTCGGGGGCCGGGCTACGTCCCGGCCCCCTCCGGTATGCCCGGCGGCCGCAGCATCCGCCTCAACGTGGTGGGTGATCTGGGCGCGGCGAGCTGGCGGCCGGTGCGGCTCACCCCCGGCTCCTGCTTCTCGGTGGCGGCGGGGGCGCCGCTGCCGATCGGCGCGGACGTGGTCGTCCCGGTGGAGTGGACCGACCAGGGCATGGCCGCCGTCGAGATCTTCCGCGCCCCCAAACGGGGGTACGGCCTGCGCCGCGCCGGGGAGGAACTGGTCGCCGGCACGCTGCTCGCCCGCGCCGGCGCGTACGTCTCACCGGCCCTGGTCGCGGTGTTCGCCGCCACCGGCATCGGGCACGTGGTGGTACGGCCCAGCCCGCGCGTGGTCATCGTGGCCACCGGCGACGAACTGGTGGACGTGGGCCGGGGCAGCCAGCCCGGGCAGGTGGTGGACACCAACTCGCACGCGCTGACCGCGGCGGCGGCGGAGGCGGGCGCGCTCGCGTACCGGGTGGGGATCTGCGACGACGACCCGGAGGCGCTGCGCGGCCTGCTGGAGGACCAGACGCTGCGCGCCGACCTGATCATCACCACCGGCGGCACCGGCACCGGCCCCGGTGACATGGTCCGCCGCATCCTGTCCCGCCGCGACGGCGGGCGGGCCGGGCCGGTCGCCTTCACAGAGGTGGCCCTCTATCCCGGAACGGCCCTCGGGTTCGGTACGGTCGGCGCCGAGGAGGTGCCGGTGGTGTGTCTTCCCGGTGAGCCCGGCGCGGCGCTGATCGGCTTCGAGGTGCTGGCCCGGCCGGCCATCCAGCTGCTGGCCGGCGCCGAGCCGGTGTTCCGGCCGAGCGTCCGCGCGCACCTGCTGGAGACGGTCTCGTCCCCGGTGGGGCTGCGCGAGTTCCGGCCCGCGCACGTGGCCGAGCGGCGCGGCGGCGGGTACACGGTCCAGCCGCTCGCCGGTGGCCCGTACACGCTCTCCGGCCTGGCCGAGGCGAACGGCCTGCTGGTGCTCGGCGAGCGGGTCACCACCGCGGCTGCGGGGTCTACCGTGGATGTGCTCCTGCTGGACCGGCGCCGGTGAGCGCGAGGAGTGAGCTTGCGAGCCCCGCAGTCGCGAACGAAGGGCTGACTCGGTGAGGTTCCGGCGGGCGCCGGGGTGGCCGGCGGTGCTGGTGGACGGTCCGGTGGTGCTGCGGCCGTACCGGCGTTCGGACGCCACCGCCTGGTCGGAGATCCGGCGCGCCAACCGGGAGTGGCTGGCGCCGTGGGAGTCCCATGTGCCCGGCGGCTGGTACGAGACGAACTCGCCCTCCGCGTTCCGCCTGGTGCACGCCGACCAGCGCAAGTCCGCGCGTACCGGTGAGGGCATGCCGTTCGCGGTCTGCCTGCGCGAGAACGGGCAGGAGCGGCTGGTCGGCCACGTCAACATCGGCAGCATCGTGCGGCGGGCGTTCTGCTCCGGGTACGTGGGCTACTGGGTGGACTCCAGGGTGGCCGGTCGAGGCGTGATCCCGACGGCTGTGGCGCTCGCCGTGGACCACGCGTTCGGGCCGGGCGGCCTGCACCGGATCGAGGTGAACATCCGGCCGGAGAACCTGCCGTCCCGGCGGGTGGTGGAGAAGCTCGGCTTCCGCGAGGAGGCCTATCACGTGCGCTACATGCACATCGACGGCGCGTGGCGCGACCACATCGGATACGCGATGACCGGCGAGGAAGTGGTCGCCGAGGGCGGGCTGCTGGCGCGGTGGCACCGCGTACGTGACAACCGCCGCTGAGGCGAACGCCCGGCGCGGCGCACTGTGAACCGGGTCGGCGGCCCGTAACCTCAAGTAACTGCAAGCTGTGGCAAGCGCTGCCCGCCCGCACGAAGTGTGCCGTAAACGACGGTCGACGGAAGAAGTTGCGGCGGTGTGACGCTCGCCGGAGAACTTTGGTGACGGGAGGGGTGAGGGTGCCCACGTCGGTGCTCCTCGCCGTCCTCGCCGCCGCCGGTCTGCTCGCCCTCGCTCCGGCGCTGGTCCGCCGGTACGACGCCACCGAGCGGCTGGTGGCGGAGCGGGCGCAGTCGACGGCGCGGGTGCTCCAGCGCCGGCGTCGGCGGCGCACCGTGCCCGGGCGGCGACCGCTGCACCCGCCGCGCTCCCTCGTCGTGACCCTCAGTGAAGACTCCGACACGGGTAGTCTCGCCCGCCCGGTCTCCGCGCCACCGCTGCGCCGTCGCTCCGGGCGGCTCCGGCCGGTCTCCGCGGTGCCGGCCCAGTCCCGCCGACGGCACCCGCCCCGGCGGCGGCACACCCCGGCGATCTACCGCCGGCGCCGGGTGCTGGCCGCGCTGCTGCTGCTCAACCTGGTCGAGCTGGGCGGCGTGGTGCTCGTCGGACCCGGGTTCTGGATCAGCGTCTCGGTCACCGGCACGCTGCTCGTGGCGTACGTCGTACACCTGCGGCAGCGCGCCCTGGCCGAGCGCCGGCGGCGGCGCGCGGACGCCCGCGAGGCGGCCTGGCTCGCCGCCCGCCAGGCCGAGGTGCGCCGCGAGCAGGCCCGGCGCGCGGCGGCCCGCCGGGAGGCGCAGCGCCGGCTGGCCGCCCAGCGCGAGGCGGTCCGGCGTACGGCGATGGGGCTGGACCGTCCCGCGGACCTGCCGCCGGCGGCGAGCGGCGGCTCGGTGTCCTACCGGCGCGCGGGCGGCCTGCGCGGACGCCCCTACCAGTCCGGCCGAGGCGCCTGACCCGCTCGCCCGCCCCGCCGGCGCTCGGCTCGGTGGCGATCTTGGAAGAATCGGGCCCCTCCGAGGGCCGCCTTCTTCCAAGATCTACATGGGCGGTGGGGTGGTTCGCGTCGTGGGGGCGCGACCTGTTAGCCTTGTCGCCGACCCACCCGGTGAAAGCTGGGTGGGACCGACGCTGGTTCGCCAGCGGAGGGGCTGTGGCGCAGACCGGTAGCGCACCTCGTTCGCATCGAGGGGGTCAGGGGTTCAAATCCCCTCAGCTCCACCCAGTTCAAAGGCCGTCTCCGCCAGTCGGAGACGGCCTTTTTCGAACCCGCACGGCAGCCGCCGACGTCAGTCGAACAGGTCGTCGAGCGCCTTCTGTTCGAGGTCGCGCCAGCGCTGGGCGTCCTTCAGCGCCTTGGCGATCTCCTTCTCGTCGAGGTGGTGCGCGCCCTCCTCGCGGATGCACGCGACGCTGAACGGCCCGCCGACCGACGGCGAGGTCCGCTCCAGCGACTCCAGCACCCGTACCACGCCCACCACGCCGTACTCGACGGTGCGCGTGGTCATCCGGAAGTGGGACAGCAGCGCGCCGGCCTGCTGGGCCATGGGCGCGCCGGAGCCGATGGCGTGGAAGCCCACGTCCTCGTAGCGGCCGATGAGCCCGTTGGGGTTGATCTCCACGATCCACGGCCCGCCCTGGCTGAAGCCGGCCGCGAGCAGGTACGCCGACACCCCGCCGCCGGTGCCCTCGCCGGGCACGTCCGGGATGTAGTTCTCGTAGTGCTTCTTGAAGACGGGCAGGACGCGCTCCTGCAACTCGTCGCCGATGTCGGGTGCTTCGAGGATGGCGGTGGCCGAGTCCTGGAGGAGGGGGCGCAGGTCGTTGAGTACTCCCCGCGCGCCGCTGCCGCCCCAGGCGGCGCAGTCGCCCAGCGGGTGCAGCTTCTGGGCGGGGAAGCTCAGACCGCGGTCGCTCTCGGTGATCTGGGAGTCCGCGCCGATCACCACCCCGTCGCTGCAGACAACGGCGAGTACGACGGTCATTGGGGCCTCCTGGGCAGGGGGTACGGGGTCGGGCGCGAGGTACCCGGCACCCCGCCTGCCTACACCCCGACGAGGGTTGGCCCACTCGTGGAGTGGACTGTCGGAGGGCTGCGAAATGCGTCTGACTGGTGCGCGCACTTTCAGCGGTTGATACCGAGCGGGCGTCGGATCGGCATCAGACGGGTGGGCGGCTCCGATAAAGGCGCCATCCGACGAATCCGGCCGGCTGCAGCTCGTACACTCCGCGCTCAGGGTGCCGCCGCTATGAGGTGTGAACTCCACGGTGATCCTGGTGGTGCGTCCATGACGGTCGACGTCGACGACGGTGGCGTCAGTGGTGACGCCGCGGTTTGCGAGGCCAATCGCGGTCGTGTAGCACCGACGTCGACGGTGGTGGCTCCGCTCGGAACGGTTACTCGCTGAGGGCGGCCGGCGCGGTGACGATGTCGCCCAAGACGGCCAAGAGGCGCTCCTGCTCGTCGGCGGGTAGACCGAACCGTGCGGACGAGAGTTTCGCGGCGTACGGCGCGAGAGTGTCGAGATCGGCAAGCTGTTGCCGTACCTCCGCAAGCACCTCGGCGTCGGAGTCGACCGGCTCGGCACCGGTGTAGTCCTCAGACGCCAGCTCCATGCGGTATTCGACGGCGTCGATCGCCCGACCCGCGACGTACGCGGCGAAGACCGGCTCTCCGTGGAGGTAGCACTCAGCGGCGAAGAGGGTCGCCGCTGCGGGGTCGTCGTCGGCGTCGTCTGGGCCCTCCTGTCCGTCGTTGTGGCAGTACTCGCTCCGATAGAACTCGCCGAGAGTGATAGCGATCGGCTTGAAGGCGGTCCGATCGCCGGCGGCCGCGCGCCATATGAGGCCGAGGAGCGGCCGTAGGCTGCGTGTGAATGGCAGCCCTTGCGGGTCCAGTCGCATCAGCCGCTCCGCCGTTATGGCGGCGAACGCGACCGCCGTACCAGCGTCGGCCGCCAGCAGCCGCGACCGCACCTGCTGGCTCAGGATCTGCCAATCCGACACGCCAACCTCCGAACACCGATCCGGGCTAGGGTGCGACCGGAACCTGCGGCACCGGACGGTACGCGGACTCGGCGACTCGCGCTACGCGTAGAGATTGTTGTCGTAGCCGGACTACGGGAAGGCTGCCGCCCGTCGGCGGCGACGCGGTCGAGTGGCCGGCCGGATGCGTTACGGCGGCGGCTCGTGGAAGTAGACGGTGGCCGACCACCAGTCACCGTCGGCAGTGATCTCGTTCTGGACGACGACGTCCTGCACCTCGATGCCCGGCCGTTGTTCGATGCTGTCGGCGATGCGGCGTAGCAACGCCGGGACACTGTCCTGGCCCGGACCCACCGGGTTGGCCTGCGAGAAGTGCTTGATGGTCCACGACCGCGGTTCGGACGGCATGGCGGCAGTCTGCCAGTGCCTCCGTCTCAGATGACGCCGGCGGCGAACAGGCCGGCGTAGCGGTCCAGGTACAGCGGCCAGCCCTGGTCGTGGCCGACGCCGTCACGAACCGACTCCCAGCCCGGACCGTGCCGGTCCAGGTTGCGGTGCTCCAACTCGACCCGGGTCCGCTGCGGTGTCTCGGCGATGAACCGGACCTCGACCTCGCTGGCGTTGTCCAGATCCTGTTCGAGCTGCCACACCGGGCTGATGTCCCAGCTGAAGACGAGCCGGTCCGGCGGCTCGAAGACGAGGATTCGCGCCCAGGCGCACTCACTGCCGTCCTCGCTGCGGTCGTAGATGTGCCCACCGGCCTTCGGCTCGAACACCGTCTCCGCGATCGGCGACGGCAGCAGGTTGTGCTCCTTCGGCTTGAAGTCGCCGAACCGTTCCGTGAACACCGCGAAAGCCCGCTCGACCGGCGCGTCGACCACGATCTGCCTCCGCACGACCGCATCCGCTCCACTCATGATTCCTCCTCGTAAGGACGCTCGGCGACGTCCTTGAAGCCGTCCAACGCGCGGCTCCAGTAGGTGTCGAGCTGATCTCGTAAGGCGGCCACGCCGGCGGGATTGAGCCGGTAGACACGCTTCGTGCCCGCCGTACGGTCCGTCACGAGGCCGGCGTCCTTCAGCACCCGCAGATGCTGCGACACCGCCGGCCGGCTGACCGGCAGCACCGCGGCCAGCTCGCCGACCGCCCGTGGCTGCTCCGCGAGACACGCGATGATCGCCCGTCGCGTCGGGTCGCCCAGGGCGTCCCACCCGTCCTCGATTCGGTAAGTGGCCACGAACGGTAAGCTACGACTTACCCTTGGCCTCCGTCAAGCCCCTGAAAGGCGTTCCGGGCGCAGTGGTCACTGTTGCCACAGGAACGCTGCCGTAGCGCATGACCGGCAGCGGAACCCGTACCCGCAGCCACCGCCACCGAAGTTGAAACCGGTGCGGTGATCGTGGCCTTCCTCAAGCTGAACGACGAACGACATGGGCAGAGCGCAGGCGGGACAGGCAGGCGTCTGGTCGAACTGGAGCCACGCCGGCGCTCCGCCGAGCTGCCCGAGGACGTCTCGGAGCGGTCGGCCGGACTCGCTGCGCCAGTGCTCGCGCGCCTCGTCGTAGCCGGCGGAGTCCGTCACAGGCACGTAGGTGACGGCGGATGTCTCCGGCGCCAGGACGGTGTCGCCGGAGGGTGCGGCGGACGGGGTCAACTCCCCAAGGGGAAAGACGAACGCGCGATTGCCGCCGGCGGTCGCATCCCACTCGTCGCACAGGCCCGGATCGTTCTGGCACATGAAGATCGACAAGAGTGCGGCGTCGGCCGCGTCGATGTCGTCGAGTCGGACCTGGGCCAGGAACTGCATCGGTCCGTCGCACTCGTCGCACAGTGGCCAGTCGAAGCCCGCAGGCACGAGCGGAACACCGCCGGTACGTGTGCCGGGCGCATCCGGCGCCGTGTCACCGCTATGGATCATCAGAACCGTCACGCGGCGCAGCGTATGGGAGTGCCGCCATTTCGCGCCGCGCGGATGTGCCCGGGGCCGGCACCCGGCCGGGCGGCCGGCTGACATCGTGCCCGCTGGTAGCCTGACGCCTCCCCACGAGAGGCGGAGTCGGCCCGGTGCTCAGGATGGTGCTGCGGAGGTCGGTCGCGGCGGGCGCCGTCTGCGTGGTGGCCGCGTGCGGACCCTCGACCGCTGTTCCAGCGGATCGTTCGGCGGGCGAAGGTGTCCCCTCCACGGCCCAGGCGGCCGGCACGCCCGCCGCCGGGAAGCCGTCCGCGATTCCGGCGACCGGCGGATCCGGCTACTCCGCGACGTTGTCGGCGCGGCTGGTGACCACGGACGCGCTGCCACCAGGTTTCACTGTGGACGTCGCGACGGTCATGGCCTCGGATGCGGGCCGGCAGCGCCCCGGTCCCGAGGTGCCCTGTGCGGACATGATTCCGCTGCTGTCGGCCACCCGGCTGACCGGTACTCCGTCGGCGATGGCCGCTGCCACAGTCAGCTCGGCCGAGGGCCCCGACTACCCGTGGGTGGCGAACGAAGTCATCAGGACGTACGCCGACGACGGCGCCCGAGGGGCGATGGCGGACCTGCGGACGTTCATCGGCCGGTGCCCCACCGTCGCGTCACCGAGCCAGGACGGAGGAAGCTACCGTTTCGCGGTGGCACCGGGGCCGCGACTTGGTGACGAGAGCATGCGCGTCGTCTCCAGCACGACTTCCGGATCGATCACCCTGGAATGGGACAGCATCCTCGTCCGGATCGGCACCACCCTGGTGATCGTTCATGAGCAGGGCAACGAGCCCGGCGGCGACGACCACCTCACCCGGCTCGCCGAAGCCGCGCTTCGCAGCTACCAGACGACCGGACCCTGAACGCCCTCGGGCGATCGGCGGCAGCTCACCTGGTCGAATCGACCATAGCCTCCGTGCCGGAACGCGCGGGCCTCGAAGAACAGGCAGGCGCGCCAACTCGTCCACGTACCTGCTCCCGGTGGTCGGATGGCCGACGCCACAACCGCCGGGCATCCCGGTCAGCCGCGGCGGAACGTCCGGCGGTAGGTGTCCGGCGGCACGCCGACGGTGCGCTGGAAGTGCCGGCGCAGCGTCGTCGCCGTACCCATGCCGGACGCCTCGGCGACGGCGTCGATGCTGTCGCCGGTGTTCTCCAGCAGCTCCTGTGCCCGCCGGATGCGCTGCGTGGCCAGCCACTGCGACGGCGTGGCGCCGGTCGCGGCGGTGAAGTGCCGGACCAGGTTGCGGGTGCTCATGTTCGCCTGGCGGGCGAGGCCGGCGACGGTGAGCGGGCGGTCCAGCCGCGCCAACGCCCAGGGGAGCAGCGCGGCGAGCGGGTGGTCCTCACGGGCCGGGACCGGGGTGGTGACGTACTGGGCCTGGCCGCCCGCGCGGTGCGGCGGCACCACCAGGCGGCGGGCGACGGCGTTGGCGACTGTCGAGCCGTGGTCGCGGCGGATCAGGTGCAGGCACAGGTCGATCGCGGCGGCCTTGCCGGCGGAGGCGAGCACGTCGCCGTTGTCCACGTAGAGCACGTCCGGGTCGACCTGGACGCGCGGGTAGCGGGCGGCGAGCGCGCCGGTGTGCGCCCAGTGGGTGGTGGCGCGCAGCCCGTCGAGGATGCCGGCGGCGGCGAGCACGAACGCGCCGGTGCAGAACGAGACCATCCGGGCGCCCGCCGCGTGGGCGGCGCGGACCGCGTCGACCAGATCGGCGGGCGGCTCGGCGTCGGTGTCCTCGATCGCCGGGACGATCACCGTGTCGGCGCGGGCCAGGTGTTCCAGCCCGTGGTCGGGCGTGACGGCGAACCGGCCGACGCCGACCGGGCCGGGGCCGCAGACCACCAGGTCGTACCAGGGGTCGGCCAGGCCGGTCGGGTCGCGGACGAAGATCTCGCAGGCCGCTGCCAGCTCGAAGTGCAGCATCCCGTCGGTGGCGGCGAGCGCGATCAGGGTCATGTCCGAAACTGTACGGGCATTGGCGTTTGCGCCACTGGCCCGGCCCCGGGATCCCGGCGAGGATCGTCTCAGTCGATCTTCGAGGGGGAACATCATGCGGGTGGCGGTGTTCGGGGCGTACGGGCACACCGGGCGGTTCGTGGTGGCGGAGCTGCGGGAGCGGGGATACGAGCCGCTGCCGGTGGGGCGCGACGCGGGGAAGCTGGCGGCGGCGTTCCCGGGGGCGGAGCAGCGGGTGGCGTCGGTCGACGACCCGGGCTCGCTGGACCGGGCGCTGGCCGGGGCGGCGGCGGTGGTCAACTGCGCCGGGCCGTTCGCCTCGACCGCCGGCCCGCTGATCGAGGCCGCGTTGCGGGCCGGGATCCCCTACGTCGACGTGGCGGCCGAGATCGAGGCGAACCGGGACACGTTCGCCCGCTACGCCGAGCGTGCCGAGGCCGCCGGTGTCGCGGTGGTGCCCGCCATGGCGTTCTTCGGCGGGCTCGGTGACCTGCTGGTCACCGCCGCGATGGGGGACTGGACGGCGGCCGACGAGGCGCACGTCGCGTACGGGCTGAGCAGCTGGCACCCGACGGCCGGGACGGTCGCCTCCGGCGCCGTCTCGCGCGAGCGCCGCGACGGCCGGCGGGTCCGTTTCACCGACGGGCGCCTGGTGTACGCCGACGGCGACCTGCCCCGGCTGGACTGGGAGTTCCCGGCGCCGCTCGGTGTCCGGCCGGTGCTCGGCGAGTTCACCATGGCCGACGTGGTGACGGTGCCGAGCCACCTGGACATCCCGGAGGTGTGCACGTACATGACCGCGAACGCGGCGGGGGATCTGGCCGCCGGGGACGCGCCGGTCGCTGTGGACGAGCGTGGCCGGTCGGCGCAGACGTTCACGGTCGACGTGGTGGTACGCGCGGGTGACGTCCGGCGGCGGGTGGTGGCCCGCGGGCAGGACATCTACGCGATCAGCGCGCCGCTGGCGGTCGAGGCGGTCCACCGGATCCTGACCGGGCGGACGCGGGCGAAGGGCGTCGCCTCGGCCGGCCGGATCTTCGACGCGCCCGATCTCCTGCGCGCGCTGTCGGCGCACCTCACGGTCGGGACGCTGCCGGCCGCCTGATGCGCCCTCGACCTTCCGCATCCACACCTACCGATTGACAATGTTTGGAATCCAAACTTACTCTCGCGCTGGGCGGGTGCGCGCCCCGCCTTCCCCGTCCACGCGCCCCACCCACCACGAAGGAACCACCATGTTCCGCTCTCCCCGTACCGCCCGACTGCGGGTCGGCCTGGTCGCGGCGACCGCCGCCACGCTCGTGGCCGGCACCGCCGTGATGGCGACGAACGCCCAGGCGGCGGCCGGCTGCCGCGTCACCTACACGACCGCGAGCCAGTGGCCCGGCGGGTTCACCGCGAACGTCGACGTGACGAACCTCGGTGACCCGATCAACGGCTGGAACCTGCGCTGGACGTTCCCGTCCGGCCAGCGGGTCACCCAGGCGTGGAGCGCCACAGTCACCTCCTCCGGCGCCGACGTCACCGCCACGAACGTCGGCTACAACGGCGCCATCGCCACCAACGGCAGTGTCTCGTTCGGTTTCAACGGCTCCTGGTCCGGCGCGAACACCGCGCCCACCGCGTTCTCCCTCAACGGTGTGGCCTGCACCGGCGGCGTCGGCGGGACCACCCCGCCGCCGACCACCACGCCGCCGCCGACCACGCCGCCCCCGCCCACCACGCCACCGCCCACCACCCCGCCGCCGGCCGGCAACGCCATGGCCGCGGTCGCCGCCATGCAGCCCGGCTGGAACCTCGGCAACTCCTTCGACGCGGTCGGCGCGGACGAGACCGCCTGGGGCAACCCGCGGGTCACCGAGGCGCTGCTCGACAACGTTCGGGCGCAGGGCTTCAACAGCATCCGCATCCCGGTGACCTGGAGCAACCACCACGGCGCCGCGCCGAACTACACGATCGACGCGGCCTGGCTGAACCGGGTACGCGAGGTGGTCGGCTGGGCGCTCGCCGACGGCTTCTACGTGGTGCTCAACATCCACCACGACTCGTGGCAGTGGATCAACACGATGCCCACCGACCGCGCAGGCGTGCTGAACCGCTACAACGCCCTCTGGACCCAGATCGCCGCCGCGTTCAAGGACTCCTCCCCGAAGCTGACCTTCGAGAGCGTCAACGAGCCGCAGTTCACCGGCAGCTCCGGCGACGCGCAGAACGCCACGCTGCTCAACGAGCTGAACACCTCGTTCCACCGCATCGTCCGCCAGTCCGGCGGGAACAACGCCACCCGGCTGCTCGTCCTGCCGACCCTGCACACCTCCGCCGAGCAGGCCCGGGTGGACGAGCTGGTCAGCACGTTCAACACGCTCGACGACCCGAACCTGATCGCCACCGTCCACTTCTACGGGTACTGGCCGTTCAGCGTGAACGTCGCCGGGGGCACCCGGTTCGACGCGACCGTCCAGCAGGATCTGACCGACCAGTTCGACCAGGTCTACAACGCCTTCGTCACCCGCAACATCCCGGTGATCATCGGCGAGTACGGGCTGCTCGGCTTCGACCGCCACACCGGCACCATCGAGCAGGGCGAGAAGCTCAAGTTCTTCGAGTTCCTCGGCCACTACGCGCGCAGCCGCAAGCTGACCACCCAGCTCTGGGACAACGGCCAGCACTTCGACCGGACGTCCTTCGTCTGGAAGGACCCCGAGCTGTTCGCGCAGATCAAGTCGAGCTGGACCACCCGCTCCGGCACCGCGTCCAGCGACCAGGTGTACGTGCCGCGCACCGGCTCGATCACCGCCAAGAGCCTGACGCTCAACCTGAACGGCACCACGTTCCAGGGGCTGCGCCAGGGCACCACCGACCTGGTGAACGGCACCGACTACACGGTCTCCGGCAGCACCCTGACGCTCACCGCGTCGGCGCTGACCCGGCTGGTCGGCTCCCGCGCGTACGGGGTGAACGCCAACCTCCAGGCCCGCTTCTCCGCCGGCGTGCCGTGGCGGATCAGCGTCATCACGTACGACCCGCCGGTGCTGTCGAACGCGACCGGCACCACCGCCGCGTTCACGCTCCCGGCGCAGTTCCGCGGCGACCAGCTCGCCACGATGGAGGCGAAGTACGCCGACGGCAGCAACGCCGGGCCGCACAACTGGACCTCGTACAAGGAGTTCGACGTGACGTTCGCGCCGAACTACACGGGCAACACGATCGCGCTGAAGCCGGAGTTCTTCGCCGAGGTCAACGACGGCCAGCGGGTCACGCTCACGTTCCACTTCTGGAGCGGCACGAAGCTGACCTACTACGTGACCAGGTCCGGCAGCACGGTCACCGGCACGGTGAGCTGACCGCGACTGCACGGCTCGCGGCGGTGGGCATCGGCACCGCCGCGAGCCGCGCCTGGCACGGGTTTCCGCCGGACCGATGACTTCCGAGGCCGGCTCCGGTCGACAGAGGCATGAAGACGCTCACTCTCCAGACGCCCGAGGTCGACCTGGTCTACGACGTCCACGCCCCCACGGCGGCCGAGACCGGGCACCGCCCCCTGTTCATGATCGGCCAGCCCATGTGCGCCGACGGCTTCACCACGCTCGCGTCGTACTTCCCGGACCGCACAGTCATCACGTACGACCCGCGCGGGCTCGGCCGCAGCGTCCGCAAGGACGGCCGCAACGACTCGCTGCCCGAGGTGCAGGCCCGGGACGTACGCGATATCGTCGACGCCCTCGGCGCGGGCCCGGTCGACATGTTCGCCAGCAGCGGCGGCGCGGTGACCGCGCTCGCCCTGGTGGCCGCGTACCCGGACGTGGTGACCACGCTGGTGGCGCACGAGCCGCCGCTGGTCACGCTGCTCCCCGACGCCGAGGCCGCCGGCCGGGCCATGGCCGCCTGCCAGGAGGCGTACCGGAGGAACGGCTGGGGTGCCGGCATGGCGGCGTTCATCGCCATGACGTCGTGGCGGGGCGAGTTCACCGACGACTACTTCGCCCAGCCCGCGCCGGACCCCGCCGCGTTCGGGATGCCGGCCGAGGACGACGGCAGCCGGGACGACCCGCTGCTCTCCGACCGGTCCGCGGCGGTCACCGTCTACCGGCCGGACGTCGACGCGCTGCGCGCCGCGCCCACCCGGGTCGTGGTGGCGGTGGGCGAGGAGTCGGCGGACACGCTCACCGCGCGGACGTCGGTGGCCACCGCGGAGCTGCTGGGCGGACAGCCCGCGGTCTTCCCGAGCCACCACGGCGGATTCCTCGGCGAGGAGATGGGCCACGCCGGGCAGCCGGAGGCGTTCGCGCGCCGGCTGCGGGAGATCCTCGACGCCTGACCGCGGCGGCGCCGTGTCGCGGATGCCCGCGACGGCTCAGGCCCGGCACACCTCGGTGAGCATCGCGGGGTAGGGCCCGGCCGGTGTGCCGGGCCCGGCCTGGTCGGCGGGGACGACGTTCTCCATCCGCAGCCGCAGGAGGGCCGGGTCGGCGGTATCGAGGACGATCCGCCACCCCCAGCCGCCGCCGTACTCGGCGGTCAGCTCGACCGCCGACCCGTCCGCCGCGCCGGTGAGCGTCATCGGGGTCGGCTGCTGGTGCCACGAGTCGCCCCACCAGGCGACGAGCGAGCCCGGCCGGTCCCCCGCGGCGATCACCAGCAGGCCGTCCTGCGGGCCGTCGTCGGGGTGGCTCCACGAGTACGAGACGGTGGTGAGGTGCCCGCCGGCCGGGGTGGCGACTGTGAGCGCGGCCGGTGACTCGGCGAGCGGATCGGCGGGCATCAGCCGGAAGCCGTTGGTGCCGACCCAGGAGCCGGTGACGTCGGTGAGAACCATCGTCCCAGGATAGGAACCACCCCCGACACTGCTTCTCCACGCCGGTCGGGGAGATCTTGGAGGGATTTGGGCCCCCATGAGGGCCGTTTGCTTCCAAGATCTCTGGTTGGGCAGGATCAGGCGGAGAAGCTGTCGTCGGCGTCGCGGGCGTCCGCCTGGATGTGCTCGCCGGGGCGCCTGCCCCGGATCTCGTCCTGTTCGCGTACCCGGTCCGCTTCGGCGTGTTCGTCCCGGTTCAGGTCACCGAGTCGCGCCCGGGCCGGACCGGCCAGATCCTCCAGGTCGTTCTTCGCGCGTTCGACGCTCATGCCGCCTCCCCGGATCGTCGCGTGGCGGCCCTCGCCGCCTGCCGCGTCGCGTCCCCGCTGACCCGGCCGGCAAACCGACCGCCCCCGGACCGGTTGGGCCACGCGACCAGCCGCTGCGCCGCCGCGGCCCGAGCCGGCTGCGCCGCTTCGACCCGGGCCCGGCTGCGCCGGGTGGCTATGCGGGCGGCATGTTCGCGGTCAGGTCCTCGGCGTGCCGCAGCGTGTCGGCCAGCGCGTCGCGCGAACCGTCGTCCAGCGGGATCGAGCGGGCCTGCCGCACCAGCTCCCGCGCGGACTCCGGCTCGCCGAGTTGCAGCGCCAGCTCCGCCCGGTAGACCAGCGCCTCCACCTGGACGGCCGGGTCGTCGGCGGCCTCCGGGCGGGCCAGCGCGCCGTCGAGGATCCGCGCGGCCTGCTCGGGATTGCCGCGCGAGTCGGCCTGCACCACCGCGTTGCGCAGCGTGCGGGCCAGGCCGCCCCGGTCGTCGGTCTCCGGCGGGGTGGACCGGCCGACGAACCGGATCCAGTTGCCGCCGGGGTCGACGATGCTGAACCCGAAGTGGCCCTCCTGGTTGCTGCGGGGGCGGGGCCGGGTCATCCGGGGCACGCCGGACACGAGCATCTTTCCGTACGTGGCACGCATGCCGTCCGCGAAGGCCCGGTGGATGTCGACCAGGTCGTCCACCACCACCAGGCAGGAGCCGTAGGAGTCGGCGGGATCGAACTGCGGCATCCCGAAGAAGTGCAGATGGAGATCCTCCCGCCGCAGCGTCAGGTACGGGTTCGGGCGCTCCTGCCGGTACGTGACCTCGAAGCCGAGGGCCTGGTAGAAGGGCGCCACGTCGTCCAGGGAGCGGCAGGGCAGCAGCGGGATCGTCGTCTCGTTAGTCATGCTCCGAGCCTGGCGACCGGGGGCCGGCACGCGCACATGGAAATGTCCGATCGGCTGCCGGCGCTGCCCGAACGGACACGGGGCCGGTCCGCTGTGGACCGGCCCCCGTGCGGGGTATCGCGTGGGTCAGGGCTTCCAGGAGCCGGCGGAACGGAAGCGGTGCTTGTATTCGACGACGCCGTTCTGGTCCTTCACGTCGAAGATGAGCTGCCCGCTGCGCTTGGACCCCTCGGGCAGGTTGGTGCCCGAGGTCATCAGCTTGCCGCAACCGGAGAATGCGCCGCCGATGCCGCTCTCCTCGGTGCCGTCCGCGGCGACCCAGGTGAAGTAGAACGGGTTGATCGAGCCGGTGCCCTTGGTGATCTCGGCGGTCACGTCGGCGATCAGGAACATGCCGTTCTTCGGGCCGGGCATGACCTCGCTGCAGGCGGCGTTCTTGGTCCGGAAGTTGCCGACGGTGATCTCGATGGTGCCGCGGTCGTCGTTGACGACCAGCTTGTCGCCGGCCGGCATGTTGAACGTCTTGTCGTCGGTGTTGCCCGGCTGCGGCGTGCCGGTGGGAGCGCCCGTCGGGGTGTCACCTGTGGGCTGGCCGTAGGTGACGCCCGGGGTGGGCAGCGAGTCGATCGCCTCCTGGGTCTTCTTCGCGCCGCTGTAGATGGCGAAGATGCCGCCACCGCAGCACAGCAGCAGCAGGATCACCGCGATGACGCCGACGGTGATCCAGACGTTCTTGTTCGACTTCTTCGCCGGCGGACCGAACGGCGCTCCGGGCGGCGGCGGGTACGCGCCACCACCGGGCGGCGGGTAACCGCCCGGCGGCGGGTAGCCACCCGGGGGCTGGTACGTGGCACCCGGCTGCTGGTACTCCGCCCCCGGCGGCGGGTAGGCGGCACCCGGCGGCTGGTACGCCCCGCCCGGCGGCTGGTACTCGCTGCCCGGCGGCGGGTACGGCGCGCCGGAGGTGGGCGGCGCCGGCGGGAACGCCTCGGTGGGAGCGGGCGCGGGCGGGTACTGCTCGCCCGGACCCGGCTGCGGCGGGTAGGGCGCGCCCGAGGTCGGAGCGGGCGGCGGCGCGTACGGGCTGCCCGGCACCGGCGGCATCGGGGCGGTGGGGAACGCCTGCGTCGGCGGTTCCTGCGGCTGCTGGTTCGGGTCCGGTGACTCGGACGGAGGCTGAGGCTGGCTCACCGTACTCCTTGGGGCGCCTTCGGAATTTTCAGTCGGAACGACGGTACAAGCCGGGCACAACCCGCCCGGCAGTGCCTCATCGAGGTGGCAGGACGGCCGCGGTGCGGACCAGGTCGTCGTCCACGGCGAACCGTCCGGTCACCGCTGACGGCGGATCGGGCACCGGGGCGGCGGCGATCCGGGCCGGCGCGATCTCGGCGTGGAACGTGCCCGCCTCCGGGTCGAGCACGACGCGCGCGTCGGCGAAGCCCAGCCACGTTCCGACCAGCGGGTGCCAGACCTTGTAGACGGTCTCCTTCGCGCTGAACAGCACGGTCGGCCAGGGCGTGCCGGGCGGCAGCCGGGCCAGGTCCGCCTCCTCGTCGGGGCGGCACACCTTCCGGCGTACCCCCGGGGAGAGCGGCCGGAAACGCTCGGCGTCGATGCCGACGGCGCGGACGTCGGTGGTGCGGGCGGCTGCTGCCGCGCAGTAGTCGCGGGTGTGGGTGATCGCGCCGACCACGCCGGGCGGCCAGATCGGGGCCCGGTCGGCGCCGGCCGGCACCGGCGTGGCGGGCAGGCCGAGCGCGCTGAGCGCCCGGCGGGCGCAGACCCGCCCGGCGGTGAAGTCGCGGCGACGCCCGGGCACCGCGCGCTCACCCAGGGCGGCCAGCTCGGCCGGGAGCAGGTCACCGGCCCAGTCGGCCGGGCCGGCCACCGCCACGGCGACCTCGGCCGGAAGCAGATCACGCACGAGAGGTGGATGACGGGGACACGCGGTGAACGTACCGTAACGCTTGGGCGTGCCGCTGCGCTGAAGGAATGTTGCGGGGAGGCAACCGGTCCATCACCACCATTCCTGACTCGGAAGGAGCGGCCGATGACGCCTGGCGCGGAGGTTTCGGGAAGTACCGGCGGCGAGCACGTGCCGGTGACCCCCGACTGGACCTGCGGCTCGTGCGGTGACGACTGGCCCTGCGCCACGAAACGTCATCACCTGCTGCGCGAGTACCAGGTGGACCGGGCGTCGTTGAGCGTCTATCTCGGGTCCTGCCTCGCCGCGGCGACGCAGGATCTGCGCTCCGTGCCGGTCACCGCGCTCCAGGACCGGTTCATCGGCTGGGTGCCGCGCGGCCCGCGTACCGCTGAGGCGTGAGCGCGTCCGGTGGCCGCCGCGTCGGGTTCGCGGCGGCCACCGGCTGCGGTCCTCAGGGGCGGCGGGGCCGCCGGGTGAGCCCGAAGCCGGCCACGCCGGCCACGGCCGCGAGTACGCCGCCCACAGTGGTCCACACCCAGCGCGATCCGGCCTCGGGGAGCCAGCCGGTCAGGTCGATCTCCTCGTCGGCCACCGGCTCGGGTGCCGGCTCGGCGGTGAGCACGGTGCCGGCCCTGGTGTTGGGCACCAGTGGCGCGGCCAGTTCGCCGTCGTCGCCGGACGCGCCGCCGGAGTCGGTCGCGCCGACGAGCATCTCCACGTCGATCGGCAGACCCAGGTCGGGTTCGGGCAGGTCGGTGACGGAGAGCCGGATGTAGTAGGTGCCGGGCAGCGGGTCGCCCGACCACGGCTCGGCCCACGGCCGTACCCGGCGCAGCGTGCAGCCCAGCGCGACGCTCGTCGCCGACGCGTCGGCGGTGGGGGTCTGCGCGCCCGCGGTGCACGCCTGCCGGCGGCGCAGCCCGTCGAAGACCTCGACGGTCCAGGTGGACGCGCCGCTGCGTGGCTTCGGGAACGTGACGGTGGCGGTGACCTCGTGCACCTGCCCGGCGTCGGCGCGGAACGACCAGTACAGGTGGTCGCCGGTCGACGCGCCCACCTGCACCGGCTGACCGGCGGTGACGGTCGTGGCGGTGAGGAACGAGGTGCCGGCCTTGGTCACCGTGGTCGCGCCCGGTGACGGGCTGGGCGCGGCCAGGCCCGCCGCCGGGGTGAGGGCGAGTCCGACGGCGGTGGTCGCCGCCGCGGCGCGGATCAGCGTACGCATGCTCAGTTCGTCCTCCACGTGTGCACCCACCAGCGGGTGAGCAGTCCGGCGACCAGCCCGGTGAGCAGTCCGGCGAGCGTGAGCAGGAGCAGCAGCACCCAGCCGCGGCCGAGGTCCGGCCCGTCCGGCGCGGGGGAGGCGTCCACCACGTCGACGGTCAGCTCCACCGGCATGCCGGGACGGGCCTGGGTGCCGGGCTTGGCCGCGAACGAGTTGCTGACCACCAGGCAGACGGTCCGTACCGCCTGCTCCGCGCCCGGCGTCGGCTCGGCGCTCGGGCCGTCCTCCTCCTCCCCTTCGGCGGCCGACCAGCGCAGCCCGGCGGAGACCACGTCGGTACGCCCGCTGCCGGCGTCGACGCCCCGGACCAGTTCCCGCCCGTCCGGCGCGGTGGCGCGCAGCAGCACGCCGTAGTCCGGGTTGACCGGCCGGTCCAGCGCGACGCTCACCGAGGCGCGCAGCTCCTGCCCGGGACGCACCGGCACCCGGTACCAGCGGTGCTCGGAGAACGCCTCCCGGTCGCTGTAGACGCCGGGGGCGAGCATCGGGGCGCCCTCGCACGCGGTGCCGCCGCCGACCACCGCCGGGGCGGCCGTGTACGTGTCCCGGGCGCGGTCGACGAGCTGCTTGATCCGGCCGGTCAGCTCGTCGGCGCTCTGTGCGGCGGTGTAGGTGCCCCCGGTCGCGCCGGCGATGCAGAGCAACTGCCGGCGTACCTTCTCGTCCGGCGCCAGGCCGAGCGTGTCGACCACCAGGCGGGTGCCCTGGGCGGCCAGCTCACGGGCCACCTCGCACGGGTCGGGCGGCGCGCAGGTGTCCTCGCCGTCGGTGATCAGCACGATCCGGCGGGCGGTGCTGCCGGTGCCCAGGTCCTGTGCGGCGGAGCGCAGCGCCAGCCCGACCGGGGTGAAACCGGTCGGGCGCAGCCCGGCGACTGCGGCCTTGGCCTGGGTACGGTCCACCGGGCCGACCGGCACGATCTGCTGGGTGTCCAGGCAGCCCTGCTTCTTGTCCTTGCCCCGGTAGGTGGCGCCGAGCACCCGGATGCCGAGCTGTGTCTCGTCCGGCAGGGCGTCGACCACCTCGTTGAACGCCTGCTGCGCGACGGAGATCCGGCTGCGGCCGTCGATGTCGCGGGCCCGCATCGACCCGCTGACGTCGAGGACCAGCTCGACCTTGGGTGGTTCGGCGACGGGCTCGGTGGTCTCGTCGTCGGCCCCGGCGGGGCTCGGCCCGATCAGCGCGGCCGCCGCCAGCAGTCCGATGAGGACGGCCGTCGATCGTCTCTTGTTGATCACCGGGCGAAGTGTAGTGAGATCCACTTTGGAAGATCATCCGGGTCCGAGGTGCCCGCCGGGACGCCTTTCCGGCGTCGGCCCGACCCGTCATGTCGGCGCGCTGCCACCCACCGTTACCTGCACCATGTAAACCTTTCGGCCGGTGGTGCACTCGTCGGAAATCTGACCGGCCCGCACCCGTTGTGCCGTTGCCGGAGTGTGGTTAAGCTCTGTCTTGCGCGCCCCAATCGCCCGCTTCCCCCGTGGCAGGCGATCGGGGCGCGCTTCTTTGTGCCCGGCGCCGCGCAGCATCCCGCGCCCCGCGTCAGATCCAGCGGCCGTCCAGCCACATCCGCGCCGACCAGTCCGCGTACGGCAGCACCCGGCCCACGAAGATCGGGTAGAAGTACGCGAAACAGAGCGCCACGAGCAACACGTACGCGCCCGCGATGATCCCGCCCACCAGCCGGCGGTCGTGGACCTGTTGCGGGTCCGGTGGCGCGGCCGTGTTCGTCGCCGGCGCCGGGGTGGCGATCGCGCCGAGCACGTAGACCACCGCGAGCACCAGGAACGGCACCGCCGGCGCGGCGTAGAAGGAGAACATCGTCCGGCCGTCGAGGGCGAACCAGAACCAGGGCAGCAGGCCGGCGGCGACGCTGAGCAGGATCGCGCCCGCCCGCCAGTCACGCCGGGCCAGGCCGAGCCAGGCGGTCGCGGCGATCGCCGGCAGGAACGACCACCACAGCAGCGGCGTGCCCAGCAGCAGCACCTCCGAGGCGCAGCTCGGCGCGCCGCAACTGCCGTCCCCGGACCAGTGGAACGCCACCGGACGGCCGAGCAGCAGCCACTGCCAGGGCCAGGACTGGTACTTGTGCGGGTCGTCGAGCTGGGTGTGGAAGCCGTACGCGGCCTTGTGGTACTCCCACAGGTTGATCAGCGCCCCGATGAACGGGGTGTCGCTCAGCTCCGGGTTGTTCGGGTAGCGCTCCGCCAGGCGGTAGTAGCCGTCCTGCCCGAGCAGCCAGCCCGACCAGGTCGCGACGTAGGTAACGAGTATCAGCGCACCTGCGGCGAGCAGCCACGGCAGCTCGTCGAGCACCGCGTCGCGCCACGGCCGGCGTACCCCGGACGAGCGGCGGACGCCGACCTCCCAGAGCAGCACCAGCAACGCGAACGCCGGTACGAAGTAGAGCGCGCTCCACTTCACCGAGCAGGCGCAGCCGAGCAGCACCCCGGCCGCCAGCCGCCACCACGGCCAGTCCCGCCAGCCCGACGACGGCCGCCCGGCCTTACCCGGCTGGGTCGGGTCGAGCCCGTCCTCCAGCGCCCGGGCCCAGCGCCGCCGCCGGGCGTCCCGGTCGAGCACCAGCGCGCCGAACGCGGCGAGCACGAACAGCAGCAGGAAGATGTCGAGGATGGCCGTGCGGGACAGCACCAGGTGGTAGCCGTCGAGCGCGAGCAGCAGGCCGGCCGCGCAGCCGAGCACCGTGGAGCGGAACATCCGCCGCCCGATGCGGACCAGCAGCAGCACCGACAGCGTGCCGGCCACCGCCGCGCCGAAGCGCCAGCCGAACTCCGGCGACGTGGTCATCAGATGGCCCGGCACCGAGACGCCGCTGTCCGCGTCCTGGTAGCCGAAGGCCCACTCGCCGATGCCGATCATCCACTTGCCCAGCGGTGGATGCACCACGTACGAGGGGCCGTTGTCCTTGTAGTTCCACTCGAAGCCGCGGTCGATCAGCCCGTACGCGTCCTTGGCGTAGTAGGTCTCGTCGAAGATCTTCCCGGGCGGGAAACTGAGCCCCACGAAGCGCAGGATCGCCGCGATGGCCACCACCACCGCTGTCGCCAGCCACGCCTGACCTCGGCCGATGCGGTCGTCGACGGTGGCGAGGCGGCGCCGCACGGCGGCGGGGAGCCCGCGCCCGGCGCCGTCGCCCGGGTCGGTGGTGGAAGGGTCCGGGTTCGCGCTCTGTGCTGTCGACGCACTCGTCACCCGGCGATCGTAGGCTGCGAGGGTGCCCGGTGGCGTCCGTCGTCTCCGAAATTGGTACGACCATCGATGAGGGAGCGCACGCCGTGGGGGAAATGTCCGAGGTAGGACGGTTGGTGTTGCTCGGCGCGCCGCTCGGCAACCCGGCCGACGCGTCCGCCCGGTTCCGCGAGGTGCTGGCCGCCGCCGACGTGGTCGCCGCCGAGGACACCCGGCGGCTCACCCGGCTGGCCCGCGACCTGGACGTGACGGTGCCCGGCCGGATCGTCTCGTACTTCGAGGGCAACGAGGAGCGGCGTACCCCCGAACTGGCCGAGGTGCTCACCGCCGGCTACACGGTCGCGCTGGTCACCGACGGCGGTATGCCGAGCGTCTCCGACCCCGGGTACCGGCTGGTCCGGGCCGCGCTGGACGCCGGGGTGCCGGTCACCGCGGCGCCCGGGCCCAGCGCGGTGACCACCGCGCTGGCGCTGTCCGGGCTGCCCTGCGACAGGTTCTGCTTCGAGGGCTTCCTGCCCCGTACCCCCGGCGCCCGCCGCTCCCGGCTGCGGGCGCTCGCCGCCGAGGACCGCACGCTGGTGTTCTTCGAGGCGCCGCACCGCATCGCCGGGGCGCTCGCCGACCTGGCCGAGGCGTTCGGGCCGGACCGGCCCGCCGCGCTCTGCCGCGAGCTGACCAAGACCTACGAGGAGGTCGTCCGCCGGCCGCTCGGCGAACTGGCCGAGTGGGCCGCCGAGGGCGACCCCCGGGGCGAGATCACGCTCGTCGTGGCGGGCGCCCCGGCCACACCGGCGGTCCGGCCGGACGACGAGACGCTGCGCGCCGCGGTGGCCGAGCGCGAGGCGGCCGGACTGTCCCGCCGGGACGCGATCACCGAGGTCGCCACCGCGTACGGGCTGCGGCGGCGGGAGGTGTACGCGGTCGTGCACAGCTGAAAGGAAGGGCCCCTTCTTAACGCCTGCGGTAGAGGAAGGGCCCTCTCTTAACGCCTCACCTCACCAGGCGGCGGCGAGGAAGCCGACGGTGATCAACGCCGGACCGGCCAGTGCCAGGCCGACCGCCCAGCGCCGCTGTCGTTCGTCCGCGAGCCGGGTCGCCCCGGTCCACCTGGCGATCCCGGCGGCGCAGCCGGCCACCAGGGCCAGCCCCAGTAGCCAGCGCAGGTGCCGTCCGGCGCCGGTGTCCGCGTAGGCGGTGTACCCGTCCGGCCCGGTCATCCGCGCGCGCAGCGAACTGCCGGTGTCGGTGCGGCCGGCCGGTACGCCGCTGACGCGTACCCCATGGGCCTGGAACCGGTCTCCGTCGGCGGAGAAGATGCCCCGGCAGCGCTGGGTGAGCCCGCCGCCCGCGCACTCGGTGATCATCACGGTGCCGCCGGTCGAGTGCCCCACCGCCAGCCACAGCGGCCCGGCGCTCACCCAGGCGAAGAACGCGGCGAGCAGGCTCAGCGTCAGCAGCACCGCCAGGCCGGCAGGCGGGCTGGGCGGTGCGGCCGGGCGGGCGCGTTCCCGCCGCGCGGGCGCCCGGCCGGGACGTGGGCGCGGCTCGTCACGCAGCGGCGTGCCGTCCCAGTGCACCTCCTCGATCGGCGCCCAGCCGCCGGACGTGGCGGCCTCGCGCTGCCAGCGCGGCTGGCGTACCGGCACCCGGTTCGGCACCGCGTCCACCGGCGCGCCGGTGGTCGGCTCCACCTCCACCGGCGGGTCCGCCGGGTCGAGCCGTGGCTGCGGGGCGACGGGCCCGCCGGGCGGCGTCGGCCGCGCCGCCCGCCGGGTGGCGGCCGCCGACGGCTCGGGTGCCGCTGGTCTGCTGGTCACGATGTTCATTTCACACCGGTACGTCTGACTTGTCGGGCAGCTCACGCCGCGTGTCGGCGACAAATCGGACGTACGGTCGGAGCGCACACCCCGTTGGTTCGCGGCACGCCCGCGGCAATCACTAGGCTTGCTGCTCATGAGTCACGTTCTCGCCGCGGTCGCCTGGCCCTACGCCAACGGCCCGCGCCACATCGGCCACGTATCCGGATTCGGCGTTCCCTCCGACGTCTTCTCCCGGTACATGCGGATGGCCGGTCACGACGTGCTCATGGTCTCCGGCACCGACGAACACGGCACCCCGATCCAGGTGCAGGCCGACGCCGAGGGGGTCACCCCGCGCGAGCTGGCCGACCGCTACAACCGGGTGATCGCCGAGGACCTGCGGGCGCTGGGCCTGTCGTACGACCTGTTCACCCGCACCACCACGCGCAACCACTACGCGGTGGTGCAGGAGCTGTTCACCGGTCTGTACCGCAACGGCTACATCGTCCCGAAGGTCACCACCGGGGCGATCTCCCCGTCCACCGGCCGGACGCTGCCCGACCGCTACATCGAGGGCACCTGCCCGATCTGCGGCTACGACAGCGCGCGCGGCGACCAGTGCGACAACTGCGGCAACCAGCTCGACCCGATCGACCTGATCGACCCCAAGTCGAAGATCAACGGGGAGACGCCGGAGTTCGTCGAGACCGAGCACTTCTTCCTCGACCTGCCCGCCCTGGCCGACGCGCTGCGGCAGTGGCTGGACACCCGCGAGGGCTGGCGCCCGAACGTGCTGCGGTTCTCCCGCAACCTGCTCGACGACCTCCAGCCCCGGGCCATCACCCGGGACCTGGAGTGGGGCGTGCCGATCCCGCTCGACGGCTGGCGCGACCGCCAGGACAAGCGGATCTACGTCTGGTTCGACGCGGTCATCGGCTACCTGTCCGCGTCCATCGAGTGGGCCCGGCGCACCGGTGACCCCGAGGCGTGGCGCAGGTATTGGAACCCGAAGGACGGCGAGGGCCCGGCCGTCTCTGCCAGCGGAGCTGGCGGTGACGCCCGCTCCTACTACTTCATGGGCAAGGACAACATCGTCTTCCACTCGGTGATCTGGCCGGCGCTGCTCGGCGGCTACTCCGGTGCGGGCGCCCGCGACGGCGAGCCGGGCGAGCTGGGCCGGCTCAACCTGCCCACCGAGGTCGTCTCCAGCGAGTACCTGACCATGGAGGGGCGGAAGTTCTCCTCCTCCCGCAAGGTGGTCATCTACGTCCGGGACTTCCTGGAGCGCTACGACGCCGACGCGCTGCGCTACTTCATCGCGGTGGCCGGCCCGGAGAGCAACGACACCGACTTCACCTGGGCGGAGTTCCTGCGCCGCAACAACGACGAGCTGGTCGCCGGCTGGGGCAACCTGGTCAACCGGTCGGTGTCGATGGCGGCGAAGAACTTCGGCGCGATCCCGCCGGTCGACCCGGCCGGGCTCACCGAGGCCGACCAGGCGCTGCTGGACACCGCGAAGGCCGGCTTCGCCGTGGTCGGCGACCTGATCGCCCGGCACCGGCAGAAGCAGGCCATCGGCGAGGCCATGAAGGTCGTCGCCGAGGCCAACAAGTACCTCTCCGAGCAGGCACCCTGGAAGCTCAAGGGCGAGGACGACAAGCCCCGGATGGGCACCATCCTGCACGTCGCGCTCCAGGTGGTCAGCGACGCCAACACGCTGCTGACCCCGTTCCTGCCGCACTCCGCGCAGAAGATCCACGAGCTGCTCGGCGGCACCGGCGTGCACGCGCCGATGCCGGTCATCGAGGAGGTCGACGACCTCGACGGCGGGCCGTCGTACCCGGTGCTGACCGGTGACTACACGGTCGGGGCGCGCTGGGAGTCCGTACCGCTGGAGGTGGGCCGGCCGCTCGCGGCGCCGAAGCCGGTGTTCCGCAAGCTCGACCCGTCCATCGTCGAGGAGGAGCTGGCCCGCCTGGCCGGCTGAGCACACGCGCGAACCGCCGCCCGGGGTGAAGACCCCGGGCCGCGGTCGTCCGCCAGGTCAGGCCGTCGCCATGCTCGGCTTGCCGATGAACTCCATGATGGCCTTGTTGACCTCGGTGGGATGGGTCCACGGCGTGCCGTGCGGCGCGCCCTTCAACGTGACCAACGTGGCGTCGGACAGCATGTTCACCAGCCGCTGGCCCGTCACCGGGAACGGCAACACGTTGTCCTTGTCGCCCTGGATGATCAGCACCGGCACGTCGATGTTCGGCAGGTCACCGCGGAAGTCGGTCTGCCAGGCGTCCACCGAGTCGTGGGTGCCCTTGGCCGACGCCTGCGCGCCGATCTGCCAGTGCGCGCGGTACGCCTCGTCGCTGACCAGCTTCCCCCGGTTCTCGCTGGCGTTGAAGAACGCGTCGCAGAACTGGGTCAGGTAGGCGAACCGGTCCTGGATGATCGCCTTCTGGAACCCCTCGAACATGCTCTTGTCGACGCCCTCCGGGTCGTCGGGCGCCTTCAGCAGGTACGGCGCCAACGGGGCCATCATGACCGCCCGGTCCACCCGGTCCGACCCGTACGCGCCCAGGTAGCGCGTCACCTCACCGGTGCCCATGGAGTGCCCGACCAGGATCGCGTTGCGCAGGTCCAGCTCGGTCATCAGCACGTCCAGGTCCGCGGCGAACGTGTCGTAGTCGTAGCCCATGGCCGGCTGCGCGGAGTTGCCGAACCCGCGCCGGTCGTACGTGATCACCCGGTATCCGGCGTTCAGCAGCGGACCGCTCATCTTCTCCCAGGTCGCCCCGTTGAACGGGAAACCGTGGATCAGCACGATCGGCTGACCGGAACCGTGATCCTCGTAGTACAGGTCGATGGGTGCGGAGTTCTCCGTACCGACGGTGACGAAAGGCATCTCGGGATTCCCCCTCGCGCGGGTTTACGGACCCCCCACGCCTTCCCGACCTGCCCCCGCCTATTCGTGCCGGGCCGGATAGGGCAGGTCCACCACCCGGTCGTCGGTCAGCTCGGCGCCGGGCGCCCAGACCTCGTACACGCCGCGTTCCAGACACTGCGCGCCGGTGCCGGCCACCGCGTCCGGATCCGGACAGCGCAGCCGCAGTCGCAGCCAGCCGCCCTCCTCCCGCAGCACCAGGCACGGCACCCCGCGCCAGGCCGCCGTGCGCACCCGCCGGGCCGCCTCGTCCACCGGGTACCGGGCCGCCCGGGTCATCGCCAGCACCCGGAACCCGCCCGGCTGGTCGGCCACCGCCTCGTACTCCGAACCCGCGTACGTGCCGACGAGCCGGGTGGAGCGCGGCGCCTCGCCGGTCGGCACGTACTCCTGGTCGGCGGCCAGGCCGGGCACCGCGGCGAGCAGGTGCCGCCACTGCGGGCCGGCCAGGCGCAGCCAGCCCCGCTGCTCCGCCTGGTAGGTGTAGAGCACCACCTCCACCCCCTCGGCCGGGTAGGCCAGCAGCGTGGCGTTCGCCGGCATCGGCAGGTCGGCGAACTCCCGGGTGACGAACTCCGGTACGAGCTGCCCGTTGCTCGGCACGAACCCGGTACCCAGCACCGGCGGCCCCTGCCGGTCCCGGGGCGGCAACGCCATGAGCCCACGGTGCGCCGCGCCGACCGGCACGTCGTAGTCGGCCGGGTCGGCGGCCCGCCAGCGCAGCGCGTACGCCACGTCGCCGCCCTCCGAGTCGCCCCGCAGCACCGCCATCCCGGCCGGCGTCCGCAGGTGCGCCACGTCGTGCTCCCGGTAGCAGAAGCCGTGCGGCAGCACGCCCCGCACGTAGCCGGCGAGCTGCCGGGCGGAGAGCACCTTCACCATCCGGGTACCGGGCCGGATCACCGCCGACGCCCGTACCGCGGCGAGCGTCGGATCGGCAGCCGCACCCGGCTGCTGGCTGAGCTGGTGCACGTACGCCCAGCCCCGGTCCCGGTGCAGCGGCATCAGCAGCGGCGCGTCCGTGTCGTCGGCCGGCCCGGCGCCCCCGTGCACCGCGTCCACCTCGGTCGCGTGCACGAACCGGCGCCACGGATAGCCGTTGCCGGGCCGGGGACACCACTCGAACCCGGGCGCCTCGTCGGCGCTGCACAACTCGTACGCCGCGTCCCGGGCGATCTCCTCGGCCGGATGCACCCGGCCACCGTACGTCACGCGCAACCCGGCCCGGTCGGAGGCGGGCCCGCCGGCCTGGTCGGTGACGGTCACTCCCGGACGTTAAGCCCGCCAGATGTGGGGCACGTGAACAGCCGGTGGCGGTCCGGGAACGCCGCACCGGGCCGGTGTGTGATGCTGGCCGCGATGACCGAGCAGACCGAGACCCGCAAGCAGCGCGCCGCCCGCCGGGCCGGGGAGTTCCCGCCCGCCCCCGAGCCGCTGCCCGTACCCGTGCTGGACAGCCACACCCACCTCGACATCACCGTCGGCGAGTTCGGCACGCCTCCCGGCGGCGCCCCCGGCGACGACCCGGTGGCCGCCGCGATCGACGTCGCCGCCCGGGCCGGCGTGGACCGGCTCGTCCAGGTCGGGGTCGACGTCGACTCGTCCAGGTGGAGCGCCGACGTCGCCGACCGGTACGCCCCGGTGCTCGCCACCGTCGCGCTGCACCCGAACGAGGCGCCCCGGCTGGCCGACCTGGACGAGGCGCTGCGCGAGATCGAGACGCTCGCCGGCCGGGACCGCGTCCGGGGCGTCGGCGAGACCGGCATGGACTTCTTCCGTACCGGCGACGAGGGCCGGGCCGCGCAGGAGGAGAGCTTCCGGGCGCACATCGCCATCGCCAAGCGGCACGGCAAGGCGCTCGTCATCCACGACCGGGACGCGCACGCCGACGTGCTGCGCATCGTCGACGACGAGGGTGCCCCGGACGCCGTGGTCATGCACTGCTTCTCCGGCGACGCCGACTTCGCCCGCGAGTGCGTCCGGCGCGGCTTCCTGCTCAGCTTCGCCGGCACCGTCACGTTCGGCAGCGCCGCCGCGCTGCGCGAGGCCGCCGCCGTCACCCCGCCCGCGCAGATGCTCGTCGAGACCGACGCGCCCTACCTCACCCCGATGCCGTACCGGGGACGGCCCAACGCGTCGTACCTGATCCCGCTGACGGTCCGCTTCCTCGCCGAGACCACCGGCACCGACCTGGACGAACTCTGCGCCACCATCTCCGCGACCGGCGACCGCGCGTTCGGGCCGTGGTGAGAGGATGCCCGGCGTGACCGGACTCCTCGGCCCGGCGGAGATCCGGGAACTCGCCGCGCGCCTCGGCGTCACGCCGACCAAGAAGCTCGGCCAGAACTTCGTGCACGACCCGAACACCGTGCGCCGGATCGTCACCACCGCCGGGCTGACCCCGGACGACGTGGCGCTGGAGGTCGGCCCCGGGCTCGGCTCGCTCACGCTCGCCCTGCTCCCGGTCGCCGCGCACGTGCACGCGGTGGAACTCGACCCGGCGCTGGCAGCCGCGCTGCCGGAGACCGCCGCCCGCTTCGCCGGCGAGGCCGCCGGGAGGCTCACCGTCCACCCGGCCGACGCGCTGCGGGTCACCGCCGCCGACCTGGCCGGCCCGGCGCCGACCGCGCTGGTGGCGAACCTGCCCTACAACGTCGCCGTGCCGGTCGTGCTGTACCTGCTCGCCGAACTGCCCACGCTGCGCCACGGCCTGGTGATGGTGCAGAAGGAGGTCGCCGACCGGCTCGTCGCCGGTCCCGGCTCCAAGGTCTACGGCATCCCGTCGGTCAAACTCGCCTGGTACGCCCGCTCCCGCGCCGCCGGAAAGGTGCCGCCGAACGTGTTCTGGCCGGTGCCGAACGTCGACTCCGGCCTGGTCGCGTTCACCCGGCGGGAACCGCCCCGGCCGGACGTACCCCGGCAGGCGGTCTTCGCGGTGGTCGACGCCGCGTTCGCGCAGCGCCGCAAGACGCTGCGGGCCGCCCTGGCCGGCTGGGCCGGCGGCGCCGACCGGGCCGCCGCCGCGCTCACCGCCGCCGGTGTGGATCCGGGCGCCCGGGGCGAATCGCTCACCGTCGAGCAGTTCGCCGCCATCGCCGCGTCGGCCCCGGACGCCCTCGGCGGCGAGCAGTAGGCTGGCGCCGTTGCCCGACCCTGCGCCGAGGAGCTGACCGTGCCGAAGCCGTTCGACATCCGCCCACGTCCGGTGGAGTCCACCCGGTGACCGAGGCATGGCGACCGGAGGACGAGGACGGGCAGCGGCGCGGCGCCAGCGGGCCGGTCAAGGTGCGGGTGCCCGCCAAGGTCAACCTGCATCTCGGTGTCGGGCCGCTGCGGCGTGACGGCTACCACGAGCTGAACACCGTCTACCACGCGATCTCCATCTACGACGAGCTGACCGCCCGTCGCGGCGACACGCTCACCCTCACCATGGAGGGCGAGGGCGCCGGAGAGCTGGCACTGGACGACACCAACCTGGCGCTGCGCGCCGCGCACGCGCTCGCCGGCTACGCGGGTGTCGCCCCGCACGCCCGGCTGCACCTGCGCAAGCAGATCCCGCTCGCCGGCGGGCTCGCCGGTGGCAGCGCCGACGCCGCCGCCGCGCTCGTCGCCTGCGACACACTCTGGGGCACCGGGCTGTCCCGCGACGAACTGGCCGGCATCGCCGCCGACCTCGGCTCCGACGTGCCGTTCCTCATCCACGGCGGCACCGCGCTCGGCACCGGCCGGGGCGAGGCGGTCAGCCCCGTGCTGGCCCGCCCCACCTCCTGGCACTGGGTGGTGGCCATCGCCGACGGCGGCCTGTCCACCCCGGCCGCGTACCGGGAACTGGACCGGCTGCGCGACGCCGGAGCCGCCGGCACGCCGCTGGGCAGCACCGACGCGCTGCTCGCCGCGCTGCGCCAGCGCGACCCGCGGGTGCTCGCCGCCACGCTCGGCAACGACCTCCAGGACGCCGCGCTGACCATGCGCCCGTCGCTGGCCGAGACGCTCAAGGCCGGTGAGGCGGCCGGCGCGCTCGCCGGCATCGTCTCCGGCTCCGGTCCCACCTGCGTCTTCCTCGCCACCGGCGAGGCCGACGCGGTCCGGATCGCCGCCGAGATCACCGCCGCCGGGGTGTGCCGGGAGGCCCGTGTCGCGCACGGCCCGGTCGCCGGCGCCCGCGTCGTCTGACGCCCCGTACCCTTGACTCAGGCGTCCCGGGCCCCCGGGACGCCTGAGTCATGAAGGGTGGGTCAGTGGCCAACATCGTCAACCTGGACCGGGTGTCCAAGGGGTACGGCGCCGCCGGGCCGCTGCTCACCGACGTCTCGCTCGGCCTCGACGGCGCCGACCGGGTCGGTGTGGTCGGCCTCAACGGCGCCGGCAAGTCGACGCTGCTGCGGCTGCTCACCCGCACCGAGGAACCCGACGACGGCCGCGTCACCCACCGCCGCGACCTGCGGGTGGCCTGGCTGCCGCAGCGCCTCGACCTGGCCCCCGACCTCACCGTGCGGGACGTGGTGCTCGGCACCGCCTGGCTCGGCGAGAGCATGGGCGCCGAGCACGAGTGGGCCGGCGACGCGGGCGTGCGCGCCATCCTCGACGGCCTCGGCATGCCCCACCTCGGCCTGGACACGCCGGTCGGCCCGATGTCCGGCGGGGAACGCCGCCGCGTCGCGCTCGCCGCGCTGCTGGTCCGCGACGCCGACCTGCTCGTCCTCGACGAGCCCACCAACCACCTGGACGTCGGCGGCGTCGACTGGCTGGCCCGGCACCTCGTCACCCGCAAGGGCGCGCTCGTGGTGGTCACCCACGACCGCTGGTTCCTCGACGCCGTCTGCACCACCACCTGGGAGGTCGCCGACCAGACCGTCCGGGCGTACGAGGGCGGCTTCGCCGCGTGGACGCTCGCCCGCGTCGAGCGGCAACGCGTCGCCGCCGCCACCGAGGCCCGCCGGCAGAATCTGCTCCGCAAGGAGATCGCCTGGCTGCGCCGGGGCGCGCCGGCACGCACCTCCAAGCCCAAGTTCCGCATCGACGCCGCGAACGCGCTCATCGCCGACGTGCCGGAACCCCGCGACACCATGTCGCTGCAACGGCTCGCCACCGCCCGGCTCGGCAAGCAGGTGTACGACCTCGAACACGTCCGGCTGCACGCCGGCCCGAAGGAGATCCTGCACGACACCACCTGGCAGGTCGGCCCCGGCGACCGGGTCGCGATCCTCGGCCGCAACGGCGCCGGCAAGACCACCCTGCTGCGGATGCTCGCCGGGGTGACCGGCCCCGACGGCGGGCGCTTCGCCGCCGGGCAGACCGTCCGGCCCGCGTTCCTGTCCCAGGAACTCGCCGAACTCCCCGGCCACCTGCGTGTGCTGGAAGCGGTCGAGGAGGTGGCCCGCCGGGTGCAGTTCGGCGACCGGGAGATCAGCGCCTCCCAGCTCGCCGAGATCTTCGGCTTCGACGACAGGCGGCTCTGGACCCCGGTGAGCGACCTCTCCGGCGGCGAGCGCCGCCGCCTCCAGATGCTGCGGCTGCTCGCCGGGGAGCCGAACGTGCTCCTGCTCGACGAGCCCACGAACGACCTGGACACCGACACGCTCGCCGCGCTGGAGGACCTGCTCGACTCGTGGCCCGGCACGATCGTGGTGGCCAGCCACGACCGCTACCTGATCGAGCGGGTCACCGACGTCGCGTACGGCATGTTCGGTGACGGCCGGCTGGTGCACCTGCCCGGCGGCGTCGACGAGTACCTCGCGCGCGCCGCCGCGGTCGGCGGCCCGGCGCCCGCCGACCTCACCCCGGCCACGGCGGCGGCGGCGCGCGAGGGCATGTCCGCCGCCGAGGTACGCGTGGCGAAGAAGGAACTCAACCGGCTGGAGCGGCAGATCGCCAAGCTGGAACAGAAGGAGGCGGGCCTGCACGAGCAGCTCGCCGCGAACGCCACCGACTACGCCCGGGTCGCCGAGCTGGACGCCCAGCTCAAGGAGGTACGGGCCGAGCGGGACCGCACCGAGGAGACCTGGCTGGCTCTCGCCGAGGAGCTTCCGGCCGGCTGACCTGCCGCCGGGGTGGGGGGTGTGCGGCGTCACTGACCGGCGTACGGGACAATCACCGGTGGAACCCTCGTCCGAACGGTCTTTTGGAGACGCAGAGATGGCCCACACCCCCGTCAACCACCCCGCGCGGCCGATCTACCGGGCGATCGGCGGGCTCGTTGGTCTGTACTTCGTCGTCTTCGGCGGCCTCGGCATCATCGCCAGCGCCGGCAACGAATTCCTCGCCCAGGACGACACCAAGATCCTCGGCCAGGGCACCAACATGGCGTTCTCGCTGCTGTCGGTGCTGATCGGCGTCGTGATCCTGGTCGGCACCGCGATCGGCCGCAACCTCGACGTGGCGATCAACCAGTGGCTGGCCTACACGCTGATGGTGATCGGCCTGGCCGCGCTGGCGTTCCTGCAGACGGACGCCAACATCTTCAACTTCTCGATCATGACCGACGTCGTGGTCCTGACCCTGTCGCTGGTGCTCCTGATGGTCGGCATGTACGGCAAGGTCGGCTCCGACGACGAGCACGAGGCCTGGCAGAAGGCCCGCCTGGTGCTCTGATCCCGCCTCGTACCGAAGGCCCGGCGCAGCGCGCCGGGCCTTCGGTGTTCTCCGGACGCGAGCGGACACCCCGGGCGACAATTGCCCCGAATCAGTCACAGGGCTGGAGGGCATCATGGCGCACTTCCCGGTGAACCACCCCGCGCGGCCGCTCTACCGCGTGCTGTCCGGGCTCATCGGCCTCTACATCCTGGTCTTCGGCGTCTTCGGCGTCTTCCAGACCTGGGGCGAAGGACTGTTCGGCCGGGACGGCGACTGGGCGCTCGGCCTGCGCACCAACCTGGCCTTCTCGCTGGTCTCGGTGGTCTTCGGCGCGATCCTGCTGGTCGGCGCGTCCCGCCGCGACAACCTCGGCCACTACATGAACCTCACCGCCGGTGCGGTCTTCCTGGTCACCGGCATCCTCATGATGTCGGTGCTCCAGACCCCGGCGAACTTCCTCAACTTCTCGATGTCGACTGTCATCGTGTCGCTGCTGTTCGGGCTGGTCCTGCTCGCCACCGGCCTGTATGACAAGGTCGGCACACCCGAGCACGCCGAGGAGGAGCGGCAGCGCCGCTACCACCCCATCGGCGAGCGCTGAACGCGGCTGTCGTCGTGCGCTGAACGCGGGGGTCGTCGTGCGCTGAACCGGCGGTCGTCGTGCGCTGGACCGGCTTCAGCCCCGGGGGATCGGACCCGGCTTCGACTCCAGGTGCGACAACCCGTTCCAGGCCAGGTTCACCAGGTGGGCCGCCACCGTCTCCTTGCGCGGCTTGCGCACCTCCAGCCACCAGCGGCCGGTCAGCGCCACCATGCCCACCAGCGCCTGGGAGTACAGCTCCGCCAGCTTCGGGTCGTACCCCCGGATGGAGAACTCGCCCGCCAGGATGTGCTCCACCTGGTGCGCGACGTCGTTCATCACGCTGCTGAAGTTGCCCGTCGCCGACATCAGCGGCGACTCCCGGACCAGCACCCGGAACCCGCTGGTCTCCTCCTCGATGTAGGTCAGCAGCGTCAGCGCGGCCTGCTCCAGCAGCTCCCGCGGGTTGCCCGCGGTCAACGCCGTGGTGATCCGGTCCAGCAGGGCGCGGACCTCCCGGTCCACCACCACCGCGTAGAGCCCTTCCTTGCCACCGAAGTGCTCGTAGACCACCGGCTTGGAGACCTTGGCGCGCGCCGCCACCTCCTCGATCGAGGTCGCGTCGAAACCGCGCTCGGCGAAGATCTGCCGGGCGATCGAGATCAACTGCTCGCGCCGCTGCGTCGCGGACATCCGCACCCGGGAGGGCTTCGCCGCCGGCACGGTCCGCCGACGGGCGCGTTCGCTGCCGGAAACGTCGGTCACCCGTCCATCCTGCCAGGCGCGACGCTCGCGGTCAGACCGACCACTGTCGTACGTGTGTTCTAATCTACGCCGGTGACCGACCCCCTCGCCGCCGAGGCGCGGCGTCTACGTGTGGACGAGCAGCTTTCCGTCGCCGAGATTCGGGCTCGCCTGGGCATCGGCCGCGACCGGGTGTACGCGCTGCTGCGCGGCATCCCGCCGCCGGAGTGGACCCGCCGGCCGCGAGCCCGGGACGACGCCCGTGCCGAGGCCCTGCGGCTGCGCGCGGCGGGCCGGTCGGTCGACCAGATCGCGGCGCAGCTCGGGGTGGCGAAGTCGACCGCCTATCAGTGGGTGCGGCACCTGCCACTGAACCCGGACGACGCGACGGCGGAGCGGCGCCGCGAGCACTCGAAGGCGATGACGGAGGCGCGCTGGAGCGCGTACCGGGAGGCGCGGGACGCCGCTCAGGCCGCGGAGCACGCCCGCGCCGCCGGTGTGGTCGGCGGTCTCGGCGAGCGGGATCTGCTGATGCTGGGCGCCGCGATCTACTGGTGCGAGGGAGCCAAGTCCAAGCCCTGGCGGCCCCAGGGCCGGTTGGAGTTCGTCAACAGCGATCCCGGGCTGCTCGCCCTGTTCCTCGCGTTCCTGGCCTGCTGTGGGATCGAACGCGACGTGCCTGCCTATCGGCTCCTGATCCACGAGTCCGCCGATGTCGCGGCGGCGGAACGCTGGTGGGTGGAACGTCTGGCCCTTCCGCCGGAGCGGTTCGGCCGGGCGACCCTCAAACGGCACAATCCGGCGACGGTGCGGCGGAACAACGGCGCGGACTACCGGGGCTGCCTGGTGATCACCGTTCCGCGCAGCCGGTGGCTCTACTGGCGCATCGAGGGCGTGATGGCCGGGGTCGGGCGCGCGGTGGAGCAGGCGCGAGATGAGTGATCAGCCTGATGCCACCGGTGGCGCCGGCCGGCGTGCGGCGCTGAAGGGCGCGGCACATCGCCTGCGCGACGAGGGCTGCACCGTCGACGAGATCGCGGACCGGCTCGGCGTCGCCAAGTCGACCGCCTATCGCTGGGTGGGGCACATACCGCTCGACGTCTCCTCCGACGCCGCGGCGCAACGCCGTCGTGTGGCCGGCGCGCGGCGTGCGCTCAGTTGGGCGGAGAAGCGGGCGCTGCGCGAGGCGGCCGAATGCGAGGCGCGGAGGCGGGCGGCCGAGTGGGTCGGGGTGCTCGCGTCGCGGGAACTGCTACTCGTCGGCGCGGTGCTCTACATGTGCGAGGGCACGAAGAGCAAACCGGGCAACACCCGATACGACCTGACGTTCACCAACAGCGACATCCGCCTGGTGGAACTGTTCGTCCGCTTCGTCGAGACGACAGGGCGAAGCCGCCATGAGCTGAGATATCGCGTGGCCATCCACGAGAACGCGGACGCCGAGGCGGCCGGTCGATGGTGGGCGGCTGAGCTGGGCGTGGACGTCGGTTGCTTCCAGCGGCCGACGTGGAAGAGACACCATCCCCGGACCACGCGGACCAATGTCGGGGCGGAGTACCGGGGGTGTCTCGTCGTGAGAGTGCCGCGGTCGCGCGACCTGTACCTGTGGATGACCGGTGTGGTGGAGGGCATGGTCGCGGCGTCTGCCCCCGATCCGAGACCTCCCGAGGTGGACGGCACCCGCTAAGCTGTCTGCGTCCCTTCGGCCGTGGTGTAACTGGCAACACCCAAGATTTTGGTTCTTGTGTTTCAGGTTCGAATCCTGGCGGCCGAGCAATTCCAGGTATAGGTGCCCTTCTTGGGGTACGCGGCAACCTACGGGCTGCTCTGGTTAGCATGACCGCGAGACTGTCGCCGTCCCGACGGGAGCCACGTCGTGTCCCAGCCCCACCTCCGCACCGTTGTCGTGCTCGCCGCCGGTGAGGGCAAGCGGATGAAGTCGTCCCTGCCCAAGGTGCTGCACCCGCTGCTCGGCCGTACCCTGCTCGGTCACGTCCTCGCCGCGGCCGGCCCGCTGGGCGCGGACCGCACGGTGGTCGTCGTCGGCCACGGCGCCGACCAGGTCCGGGAGCACCTCTCCGAGATCGCCCCGGGCGCCACTCCGGTGCTCCAGGAGCGCCAGCTCGGCACCGGGCACGCGGTCCGCATCGCGCTGGACGCGGTGCCGGACGCCTCCGGCACCGTCGTGGTGATCAACGGGGACGTGCCGCTGCTGCGGCCGGAGACGGTCCAGGCGCTCGTCGAGGCGCACGAGGACGCCGCCGCCGCGGCGACGGTGCTCGCCGCCGAGGTACCCGACCCGACCGGCCTGGGCCGGATCGTGCGGGACGTGCAGGGGCAGCTGGAGCAGATCGTCGAGGAGCGCGACGCCACCCCCCAGCAGCGCGCGCTGCGGGAGATCAACGCGGGCATCTACGCGTTCGACGCGGCCCGCCTGCGGGAGGCCCTGGGCAAGCTCTCCACCGACAACGACCAGGGCGAGGAGTACCTGACCGACGTCTTCGCGCTGCTGCGCGACGCGGGCGAGCCGGTGGCTGTGCACTGCGCCGCCGACCACGTGGAGACGCTCGGCTGCAACGACCGGGTCGAGCTGGCCGCGCTGCGCCGGCTGCTGCGGGACCGGGTGAACGAGGGCTGGATGCGGACCGGGGTCAGCATCCTCGACCCGCACACGACCTGGATCGACGTGACGGTGACCGTCGAGCGGGACGCGGTGATCGACCAGAACACGCAGCTCCAGGGCGCGACGGTGGTCGGCGAGGGCGCGCTCGTCGGCCCGGACACCACGCTCGCCGACACGGTGGTGGGCGCGGGCGCGAGCATCGTGCGCAGCCACGCGCTCGGCGCCGAGGTGGGCCCGCAGGCGAGCGTCGGCCCGTACGCGTACCTGCGGCCGGAGTCGCGGCTGGGCCGCAAGGCGAAGGTCGGCACGTTCGTGGAGACCAAGAAGGCGTCGATCGGTGACGGGTCGAAGGTGCCGCACCTGTCGTACGTGGGCGACGCGACGATCGGCGAGCACAGCAACATCGGCGCGGCGACCGTCTTCGTCAACTACGACGGGGTACGCAAGCACCACACCACCATCGGCAGTCACGCCCGTACCGGAGCGGACAACATGTTCGTGGCGCCGGTGCGGGTCGGCGACGGCGCGTACACCGCTGCGGGTTCGGTGATCACCGGGGACGTGCCGCCGGGCGCGATGGCGGTGGCGCGTGGTCAGCAGCGCAACGTGGAGGGCTGGGTGCTGCGCAAGCGGGCCGGTACGGACGCCGCGGAGGCGGCGCGGCGGGCCGGTGAGGGTGCGTCGGACACGGGCGGCGCCGCAAGCGAAGGTGACTGAATCCACGGGGATCGGCGGGCCGTGGGTGGATCGCTGAACCGGGGGCATACTGCAACCGAACAGTCCCCGGCCCCACCGCCGCCGGGCACCACCGACATACGGGAGCAGACGGGCCCATGGGCAGCATCGTCGCCGAAAACCGCAAGAGCCTGATGCTCTTCTCCGGGAGGGGTTTTCCGGAGCTGGCCAAGGAGATCGGTGAGGTGCTCGGCGTCGCGCCGACGCCGGCCGACGCGTACGACTTCGCCAACGGCGAGATCTTCGTACGGTACAAGGACTCGGTCCGTGGTTCGGACGCCTTCGTGGTGCAGTCCGTGACGCACGGCGTGAACACCTGGGTCATGGAGACCTTGATCATGGTCGACGCGCTGAAGCGCGGTTCGGCCAAGCGGATCACCGTGGTGCTGCCGTTCTACCCGTACTCGCGGCAGGACAAGAAGCACCGTGGCCGGGAGCCGATCTCGGCGCGGCTGATCGCCGACCTGCTGAAGACCGCCGGCGCGAACCGGATTCTGACCGTGGACCTGCACACCGCGCAGATCCAGGGCTTCTTCGACGGCCCGGTGGACCACCTGTTCGCGATGGACGTGCTGGCCGAGTACGTGGAGCACAAGTACGCGGGCCGGCCGATGACGGTGGTCGCGCCGGACTCGGGCCGGGTACGTGTGGCCGAGCGCTGGACCGACCGGCTGGGCGGCTGCCCGCTGGCGTTCATCCACAAGACCCGCGATCCGCTCAAGCCGAACCAGGTGGTGGCGAACCGGGTGGTCGGTGAGGTCGAGGGCCGGGTGTGCCTGATCGTGGACGACATGATCGACACCGGTGGCACCATCACCAAGGCGGCGGACATCCTCAAGGAGCAGGGCGCGGCGGAGATCGTGGTCGCCTCGACCCACGCGCTGCTGTCCGACCCGGCGACGGAGCGGCTGAAGAACAGCCCGATCAGCGAGGTCGTGGTGACGAACACGCTGCCGCTGCCGTCGGAGAAGCAGCTGGACAAGCTGACCGTGCTGTCGATCGCCCCGCTGCTGGCGCGGGCGATCCGGGAGGTCTTCGACGACGGTTCGGTGACCACCCTGTTCGGTGGTCTGAGCTGAGCACGCCGGTCCGGTCGCCGGGGAGTCTCCGGCGGCCGGGCCGATGCCCTGCGTAACCGGCCCGGCGGTGATATGGGGGACTGCCGGAGAGCCGGGAATTCCCTCGGGTAGACTGGTGCGGTTGCCACGGCGAGGGTGCCCGGCGGGCTGCTGACAAGCACCGCACGGAGGCGCCGTCATCGACGCGGTGCTCCGGGCGGTCGTTCATGACCCTAGCCCCAGCGAGCCCCTCGCCCCAGCACCGCCAGACGACAAGCCGCCGCAGCGAAGCATCAGGAGTTTCCCCGTGTCCGAGGTAAAGATCAGCGCCGAGCCCCGTACCGAGTTCGGCAAGGGTGGTGCCCGTCGTACCCGCCGGGCCGGCAAGGTGCCCGCCGTGCTGTACGGCCACGGCGAGAAGCCCAAGCACATCGCGCTTCCGGCGCGGGAGTTCGCCGCGGCGATCCGTAAGGGTGGCGCGAACCAGCTCTTCGCGATCGAGGTCAGCGACGGCACCCAGGTGCTGGCGCTGCCGAAGGCGATCCAGCGTGACCCGATCAAGGACACCTTCGAGCACGTGGACCTGCTGCTGGTCCGCCGCGGCGAGAAGGTCACCGTCGAGGTCCCGGTCCAGCTGACCGGTGAGGCCGCGAAGGACACGCTGATCGTGCACGACCACGACACGCTGTCGGTGACCGCCGACGCGACCAAGGTGCCGGATCACCTGGAGGCGTCGATCGAGGGCGCCGAGCCGGGCACCACGATCACCGCCGCCGACGTCCAGCTGCCGTCCGGCGTCGAGCTGGCCACCGACGAGGAGACCGCTGTCGCCTCGGTGACCGCCGCTCCGACCGCCGAGCAGCTCGAGGCCACCCTCCCCGAGGTCGAGGAGGCCACCGAGGAGGCCGAGGCCGAGGTCGGCGAGGAGACCGCCGAGGGTGCCGAGGGCGCTCCGGCCGCCGAGGGCGAGGAGGCCCCGGCCGAGGCGAGGACCGAGGCCTGACCGGTCCGCAAGGCTGTGCGACAGGCGTCCCCGGTTCCCGGGGGCGCCTGTCGGCGTATCGGGACGGCTGGTCGGGCAAGCGAGCGGGAAGGGGCGTCGGGTGACGGACGAGGCGGGGCCGTGGCTGGTGGTCGGCCTGGGCAACCCCGGCCGGGAGTACGCGAACAACCGGCACAACGTCGGGTTCATGGTGGCGGACCTGCTGGCGGCCCGGGTGGGCGCGACGTTCGGGCGGCACAAGCGTGCGATGGCCGAGGTGGCCGAGGGGCGGCTGGGGTTCGGCGGCCCGAAGCTGGTGCTGCTGAAGCCGTTGACGTACATGAACCTCTCCGGTGGTCCGGTCGCCGGGCTGGCGCAGTTCCACAAGATCCCGCCGGCGCGCGTGATCGCGGTGCACGACGAGCTGGACATCCCGTACGGGCAGGTGCGGGTGAAGTGCGGCGGCGGCGAGGGCGGGCACAACGGCCTGCGCTCGATGTCGAAGTCGCTCGGCACCAAGGACTACGTGCGGGTGCGGTTCGGCATCGGCCGGCCGCCGGGCCGGCAGGATCCGGCTGACTACGTACTGTCGGATTTCTCCCCCGCGGAGCGCAAGGAGCTGGAGTTCCTGGTGGACCGCGCGGCGGACGTGGTGGAGTCGGTGGTTCTCAAGGGTGTGGAGCCGACGCAGAACCTCTACCACGGGGCCTGACGGGCGGTCGGTAGTCTGCGCCTGGGGTGACCGGGAGCGAAGGCGGGTGACGGGAGCATCATGGGCAGTCCTCCGATGATCGACGGCGGGTTCGCCCGGTGGCTGGCGTCCCGGGCCGGTCAGGCGCTGACGGCCCTGCGCGCGGAGATGGGCTTCGCCGACGCGGGCGCGCTCCGGTCGGCCGGCGACAAGGTCTCGCACGACCTGATCCGGACCGAGCTGGCGAAGTGGCGGCCGGCGGACGCGGTGCTGTCGGAGGAGGACGAGAGTTCGCGGCTGGCCTGGACGGCGGAGGTGACCGACGAGGCGCTGTCGCGCCTGACCGCGGACCGGGTCTGGATCGTCGACCCGCTGGACGGCACCCGGGAGTACGCGGAGGAGGGGCGCGCGGACTGGGCGGTGCACGTCGCGCTCTGGTCGCGTAACGCGTCGGCACCGCACGGCCTGGTGGCGGGCGCGGTGGCCCTGCCGGCCCAGCACCGGGTGCTCGGCACCGACCACCCGCCGGCGTACCCGCCGATGACTGTGGAGGCGGCCACCAGGGGCGGCGCGCGGGTCATCCGGTTGGCGGCCAGCCGTAGCCGTCCGCCGGTTTTCCTGACCGACCTGGCAGAGGACGTCGGCGCTCATCTGGTTCCGATGGGCTCGGCGGGCGCGAAGATCGCCGCCGTGGTCACCGGTGAGGTCGACGCGTACATCCACGCGGGCGGTCAGTACGAGTGGGATTCGGCCGCTCCGGTCGCTGTGGCGACGGCCACCGGTCTGCATGCTTCCCGGATCGACGGTTCTGCGCTGAAATACAACGGGGCCGACCCGCGCCTACCGGATCTGCTGGTCTGCCGCAAGGATCTCGCGAGTCGGTTGCTTGCAGCGTTGCAGCGGCATTCCGGGTAACCTGAGCGTTCTTCTTCACGAGTCCGACCTGAAAGGTCTGGAATCCGATGTACGGATCCGAGCGAATCGAGTTCGTGTCATGACGTCCCCCGTCGCGTACCAGGTGTCGCACCTCGACGCGCTCGAGGCGGAGAGCATCTTCGTGATGCGTGAGGTCGTCGCCGAGATGGAACGGCCGGTGCTGCTGTTCTCCGGCGGCAAGGACTCGATCGTGATGCTCCGGTTGGCCCAGAAGGCGTTCGCGCCGGCCAGCATCCCCTTCCCGGTGATGCACGTGGACACCGGGCACAACTTCCCCGAGGTGCTCGACTACCGCGACCGGCGGGTGGCCGAGCTGGGCCTGCAGCTCATCGTGGCGAGCGTGCCGGAGGCGCTGAACAAGGGCCTGGTCCGCGAGTCCGCCGACGGCATGCGCAACCGGATCCAGACGCCGGTGCTGCTCGACGCGGTGGAGAAGCACCGCTTCGACGCGCTGTTCGGCGGCGCCCGGCGCGACGAGGAGAAGGCGCGGGCCAAGGAGCGGGTGTTCAGCTTCCGCGACGAGTTCGGCCAGTGGGATCCGAAGAACCAGCGTCCGGAGCTGTGGGCGCTCTACAACGGCCGGCACCACCCGGGCGAGTCGATCCGGGTGTTCCCGCTGTCGAACTGGACCGAGCTGGACGTCTGGCACTACATCGCGCGGGAGCAGATCCCGCTGCCGTCGATCTACTACGCGCACGAGCGCGAGGTGATCGAGCGCGACGGCATGTTCTACGCGGTGAACGAGTTCTTCCGGGCCCGCGCCGGTGAGCAGCCGTTCAAGGCCCAGGTGCGGTACCGGACCGTGGGTGACGCCTCCTGCACCGCGGCGGTCCGCTCGGACGCCGACACGGTGGAGAAGGTGATCGAGGAGGTGGCCGCCACGCGGATCACCGAGCGCGGCGCGACCCGCGGCGACGACCGGGTCAGCGAGGCCGCCATGGAGGACCGCAAGCGAGAGGGCTACTTCTGATGAGCGTCGAGACCCTGGCCCCGGCCGAGAGCGAGACCGCGCGGCCGATGGACCTGCTGCGGTTCGCCACCGCGGGCAGCGTCGACGACGGCAAGTCGACGCTGATCGGCCGTCTGCTCTACGACACGAAGTCGCTGTTCAGCGACCAGCTCGCCGCCGTCGAGGCGGTCAGCGCGGCGCGGGGCGACGAGTACACGAACCTGGCGCTGCTCACCGACGGCCTGCGCGCCGAGCGGGAGCAGGGCATCACCATCGACGTGGCGTACCGCTACTTCGCCACGCCGCGGCGGAAGTTCATCATCGCCGACACCCCGGGGCACATCCAGTACACCCGGAACATGGTCACCGGCGCCTCCACCGCCGACCTGGCGCTGATCCTGGTGGACGCGCGCAAGGGCCTGGTGGAGCAGTCCCGCCGGCACGCGTTCCTCTGCTCGCTGCTGCGGGTGCCGCACCTGGTCCTGTGTGTGAACAAGATGGACCTGGTGGACTGGTCGCAGGAGGTCTACGAGCGGATCGCGGACGAGTTCACCGCGTTCGCCGCGAAGCTCGACGTGCCGGACCTGACCGTGGTGCCGGTCTCCGCGCTGCAGGGCGACAACATCGTCACCCGCTCGGAGAACATGCCCTGGTACGAGGGCCCGTCGCTGCTGCACCACCTGGAGCGGGTGCACATCGCCTCGGACCGCAACCTGGTCGACGTGCGGTTCCCGGTGCAGTACGTGATCCGGCCGCAGTCCACCACCGTCACCGACTACCGGGGCTACGCGGGCCAGGTGGCCTCGGGCGTGCTCAAGCCGGGCGACGAGGTGATGGTGCTGCCGTCGGGCTTCACCAGCCGGATCGCGGCGGTGGAGACCGCCGACGGTCCGGTGGACGAGGCGTTCCCGCCGATGTCGGTGACGGTCCGGCTGACCGACGAGCTGGACATCTCCCGCGGCGACATGATCTGCCGGCCGAACAACGCCCCGATGGCCGTGCAGGACATCGAGGCGATGGTCTGCTGGATGGACGAGACCCGGCCGTTGCAGGTCGGTGGCAAGTACGCGATCAAGCACACGACCCGTTCGGCGCGGGCGATCGTTCGCGGGCTGCACTACCGGCTGGACATCAACTCGCTGCACCGCGACGAGACGGCCGCCGAGCTGAAGCTCAACGAGATCGGCCGGGTCCGGCTGCGGACCACGGTTCCGCTGCTCGCCGACGAGTACCGCCGCAACCGCACCACGGGCGGCTTCGTGATCATCGACGAGTCGACGAACCGCACGGTCGGCGCCGGCATGATCGTCGAGGCCGGCTGACCCTGGTTGTAAGGAAGGGCCCCTTGTTAACAGTGAGCTGTTAACAAGGGGCCCTTCCTCTACCGCAGGCGTTAATAGGGGGCCCTTCCTTACACCTCAGCCCAGGCGGGTGACGCCGCCGGCCGGCAGGACGGTGAGCGTGCCGGGGGCGGTGAAGCCGCGCTCGGCGTACGCGTCGGCGACGGCGGCGGCCACCGCGTCGGCGGCGCCGGCGTCGACCAGGGCGAGCACGCAGCCGCCGAAACCGCCGCCGGTCATCCGCGCGCCGTACGCCCCGGCGGACAGCGCCGCCTCGACCGCGGTGTCGATCTCCGGCACGGTGATCTCGAAGTCGTCGCGCATGGAGGCGTGCGAGGCGGTCAGCAGCGGACCGGTGTCGCGGACCCGGCCGGCGCGCAGCAGTGCGACGGTGTCGAGCACCCGCTGGTTCTCGGTCACCACGTGCCGGACCCGGCGGCGGGTCTCGTCGTCGTCGAGGCGGGCCAGCGCGGCGTCGAGGCCGGCCACGTCGACGTCGCGCAGCGCGCTCACCCCGAGCGTCGCGGCCGCCCGCTCGCAGCTGCGGCGGCGGGCCGCGTACTCGCCGTCCGCGTGCCGGTGCGGCGCCCGGCTGTCGACCACCAGCACGGCCAGCCCGGCACCGTCCAGGTCGAACGGGATCTGCTCGATCTCCTCGGTGCGGCAGTCGAGGAACAGGGCGTGTCCCGCCCGGCCGCGGATCACCGCGGACTGGTCCATGATCCCGGTGGGCGCGCCGACGTAGTCGTTCTCGGCCCGCTGGGCGAGCCGCGGCCACCGCCCGGCGGGCAGGTCGAGACCGCCGAGGTCGACCAGCGCGGCCAGCACCGCCGACTCGATCGCCGCCGACGAGGAGAGCCCGGAGCCGACCGGCACGTCGGAGGCGACGGCGAGCCGCGCGCCCGGGACGTCGTGGCCGTCGGCGCGCAGCGCCCACACCACCCCGGCCACGTAGGCGGCCCAGCCGTCGACCCGGCCGGGCTCGTCGGCGTCCGCCGGTCCGAACTCGACCGGCTCGTCGTCCAGCTCCGACCAGACGGTCCAGCGTCCGCCGGGGGCGGGCGCGGCGGCGACCACGGTACGCAGCGGCAGCGCGAAGGGCAGCACGAAACCGTCGTTGTAGTCGGTGTGCTCGCCGATCAGGTTGACCCGTCCGGGAGCCGCCCAGCGGCCCGCCGGCTCGGCGCCGTACCGCTGCCGGAAGCCGGCCGTGGCGCGGTCGGCGACCGGCGTGCCCGGCTCACTCCTCGCGCTCACGCCGCCTGCCGCGTGACGTGCTCGCGGTAGAACGCCCAGGCGTCGCCGACCATGTCGTGCAGGGTCGGCTTGGCCGGCGTCCAGCCCAGCTCGTCGCGGGCCAGCGCGGAGGACGCGACCAGCTCGGCCGGGTCGCCCTCGCGGCGGGGGGCAACCTCGACCGGCACCGGGTGTCCGGTGACCTCGCGGACCACGTCGACCACCTGCCGGTTGGTGAAGCCGTTGCCGTTGCCGAGGTTGTAGATCCGGTGCCGGCCCGGGGTGGCCGCGTCCAGCGCGAGCAGGTGGGCGCGGGCCAGGTCCTCGACGTGGATGTAGTCGCGTACGCAGGTGCCGTCGACTGTGGGGTAGTCGTCGCCGAAGAGCTGGAGCTTCTCCCGCCGCCCGGCGGCCACGTCGAGCGCGATCGGGATGAGGTGCGTCTCCGGGTCGTGCCGTTCGCCGATGGCCAGCCCGTCGCGCAGGTACGCCCCGGCGACGTTGAAGTAGCGCAGCGAGACGGCGGCCAGGTCGTGCGCGATCGCCTCGGAGGTGAGCGCCATGTCGACGGCCAGCTTGGTCGCGCCGTAGGTGCTGGTGGGGGCCTTGACGGCGGTCTCCGGGATGGGCAGCTCGGTCGGGTTTCCGTAGACGGCGGCGGTGGAGGAGAAGACCACCCGGGGCACCCGGGCGGCGCGGACGGCGTCGATGAGCGCGATCGAGCCGACCGTGTTGGTGTGCCAGTACAGCTCGGGGCGGATCATCGACTCACCGGCGGCGATCAGGGCGGCGAAGTGCAGCACGCCGTCGAACCCGGCGTCGGGGGTCAGCACCCGGACGGCCTCGTGCACCGGCAGTTCGACGTGGGTGGCGTCGGGGGCGAGGGCTTCCCGGTGACCGGTGCGCAGGTCGTCCAGCACGGTCACCTGGTGGCCGTGGTCGAGCAGCATCCGGGTCACCACGCTGCCGATGTAGCCGGCGCCGCCGGTGACGAGCAGTTTCACGTCGGTCCTCCTGCCTGGGCCGCGTCCCGCGGCGGCCGTCACGTGATCACCCTACGGCCGGGGGCTGTGTCGCGGCTGTCGAGTCGAGCCCGCCTCTATTCCATCATAATCCTTCACGATTGAACAGATCCGCACATTGGGCCGAGCGTACGGTGACCGCTGTCTACCATCCTTCTCATGCGGGAGGGTGGTGGTCCCGGGCCCCGGCGGCGACCGTCGGGGCGGCCCCGACGCGAACCCGGCCCGCTGGCCCGTACCGTGGCCCGTCTCGTGGTGCGCGGCGCCGACGGCGCCACCCGCCTGGTCACCGCCCTGCTCGGGGCCAGCCCCACCGCCGGCCGGGAGCGGATCAGCGAGGCCGAGCTGCGTGACCTGGTCGCGGCGAACACGCTGCTCGACGCGGACGAACGGCGGATCATCGACGAGGTGCTGGTCGCCGGGGCCCGGCTCGTCCGCGAGGTGATGGTGCCCCGCACCGAGGTGGTCTTCCTCAGCGCGGCGCTCCCGCTGGCGCAGGCCCAGCGGCTGGTCCGGGCCGACCCGCACACGCGCTACCCGGTGGTCGACGGCACCCACGACGACGTGGTCGGCATGGTGCACCTGCGGGACGTGCTGCTTCGCCCGGAGGCGGACCGGCCGCTGCTGGTCGGCGACCTGGTCCGGGAGGTGAAGCGCCTGCCGGACAGCAAGCGCGTGCTGGCGGCGCTCACCGAGATGCGCCGGGAAGGCCACCACCTGGCCGTCGTCGTCGACGAGTACGGCGGCACCGCCGGCATCGTCACCTGCGAGGATCTGGTCGAGGAGTTGGTCGGGGAGATCCGGGACGACGAGCACGGCCCACTCGAACCGGAACCCGCCGGCCTGCCCGCCGTCGTCGACGGCCGGCTCAACCTGACCGACTTCGCCGAGCGCACCGGGGTGCCGCTGCCCGCCGGACCGTACGAGACGGTGGGCGGGTTCGTGATGGCCGCCCTGGGCCGGTTGCCGGTGGCGGGCGACGAGGTGCCGGTGGCGGTCGACCCGGCCGCCGGATCGGTTCCCGCCGATCCGGCGGGCTGGCTGCTGCGGGTGCTCACACTCGACGGCCGGCGGGTGTCCCGCCTGGCGGTCTCCGCCGCGCGGCTGCCCGAGCCCCGGCGTGAGGTGAACGGTCCGCTTCCGCCCGTACCCGCCCGATCCACCGGCCCGTCATGACGGACGCCGGGGCTTGCTGACAGAATTGCCGCCATGTCCGACGTACCCGCCCGCCCGCGTGTCTTCTCCGGCATCCAGCCGACGGCCGACTCGTTCCACCTCGGCAACTACCTGGGCGCGCTGCGGCACTGGGTGGCGTTGCAGGACAGCCACGACGCCTACTACTGCGTCGTCGACCTGCACGCGATCACCGCCGGGCACGACCCGAAGGTGCTCAAGCGCCGCAGCCGGGTGGCCGCCGCACAGTTGTTCGCGCTCGGCCTCGACCCGGAGCGCAGCACGCTGTTCGTGCAGTCGCAGGTGCCCGAGCACTCGCAACTGGCCTGGGTGCTCGGCTGCATCACCGGCTTCGGCGAGGCCGGCCGGATGACGCAGTTCAAGGACAAGTCGCAGAAGCAGGGCAGCGAGCGGGCCAGCGTCGGCCTGTTCACGTACCCGATCCTCCAGGCCGCGGACATCCTGCTCTACCAGGCGAACGCGGTGCCGGTCGGCGAGGACCAGCGGCAGCACCTGGAACTCTCCCGCGACCTGGCGCAGCGGTTCAACTCGCTGTTCGGCCGCACCTTCACCGTGCCCTCCCCGCACATCGTGAAGGACACCGCGAAGATCACCGACCTCCAGGATCCGACGGCCAAGATGTCGAAGTCGTCGTCCTCACCGGCCGGCATCATCGACCTGCTGGAGGATCCGGCCCGCTCGGCCAAGAAGATCCGCTCGGCGGTCACCGACACCGGCCGCGAGGTCGTCTTCGACGCCGAGGGCAAGCCCGGCATCACCAACCTGCTCACCATCTACTCCGCCCTCTCCGGCCGCTCCATCGACGACCTGGTCGCCGCGTACGACGGCAAGGGCTACGGCGACCTGAAGAAGGACCTCGCCGAGGTGGTGCGGGAGTTCGTCACGCCGATCCAGGAACGCACGAACGCCTACCTGAACGACCCGGCCCAGCTCGACAAGCTGCTCGTGCGGGGCGCGGAGAAGGCCCGGGCGGTGGCCGCCGGGACGCTGCGGGACGTGTACGAGCGGGTCGGCTTCTTCCCGCCGGTGCGGTCCGAGTAACGGCCCGGACGGGCGGGAACGGGTGACGCAGCCGGTGGCCGGAGGGGTGGCGCGCGACGTGGCGGGCAGTGACACGGCGCCGGGCGGCGCGGACACGATCCAGATCGGGATCGCTGTCGATGTCCCCGAGCCCTGGGGCGGGATGCTCACCCGCCGCCGGGTCGAGGCCGGTGACCCGCTCGCCGTCCCCGCGCACGTCACCCTCCTCGGGCCCACCGAGATCCCGGTACGCGCGCTGCCCGCCGTCGAGGAGCACCTGGCCCGGGTCGCCGCCGCGCACCTGCCGTTCACGCTGCACCTGCGCGGCACCGGCACGTTCCGCCCGGTCACCCAGGTGGTCTTCGTGGCGGTGGCGGCCGGGATCAGCGAGTGCGAACTGCTGGCCGCCGCGATCAACTCGGCCCCCGAGCTGCGGCGCGAGCTGCGCTTCCCGTACCACCCGCACGTCACTGTGGCGCAGGACGTGCCGCCCGAGGTGCTCGACAAGGCGTACGAGGATCTGGCCGACTTCTCCGCGTTGTTCCAGGTGGAGGCGTTCACGCTGTTCTCGCACAGCGGGGCGACCCGGTGGCGGCCCCGCCGCGACTTCCGGCTCGGCGGCCGGAGCTGAACATCCGACCGGCCGGGGCCCCTCCGCCACGGGCGGAGATCGGCGAGGATGACGGGGTGAACGTCTTCGGCCGGATCGAGGCGGCGGTGGGGCGCCGCATCGACGCGGCCCGGGGCCGCTCGTCGGTCTTCGACCACGTCTGGCGGGCCGGGACGCTCTACACCGACCTGCTCGCCGGGCGGCTCGCCGCCGCCATCGCGTACTACGGCTTCTTCGCCGTGTTCGCGCTCGCGCTCGTGGCGTACTGGATCTTCGGCGCGGTGCTGCGGGACAACGAGGAGGTCAGCCGCGGCGTGGCCCACTTCCTGGAGGAGAACCTGCCCTTCCTCGACCCGGCGCAGATCGCCGAGAGCAGCGGCACCGTCGGCGTGGTCGGCCTGGTCATCCTGGTCTTCACCGGCATCGGCTGGGTGGAGGCGATCCGCTCCTCGCAGCGGCTGATGTACGGCTTCAACCAGCAGCCCGGCAACCTGGTGGTGCGGCGGCTGGTCGACCTGGGCGTGCTGGTCGCGGTCTTCGTGCTGCTGTTCGTCTCGATCGCCGCCGTGGACGCGCTGGAGTCGCTGCTGCGCTTCCTGCTGCGCAGCACCGGCTCGGTGGGCCTGACCACGATCAGCGCGGTGCTGAGCGTGCTCGTCAACGCCGTGCTCGCCGCCGCGCTGCTGCTGGCCGTACCCCGGCTGCGGATGAGCCGGCGCCGGCTGCGCCCGGCGGTGCTGACCATCGCCGTCGGGATCACCCTGCTCAACACGGTGGGGCGCTACTACGTGGTACGCACCGAGCGGAACCCCGCGTACACGGTGGTCGCCACCGCCGTCGGCCTGCTGCTCTACCTCTACCTGCTCAACCAGCTGGTGCTCTTCGGCGCCGCGCTCGCCGCCACCAGCCGGTACGGCCGCGTGGTGGACCTGGCCGAGGGCGGCGCCCGGGAGGTGGACGTGGAGGCGGACGTGCTCGACGAGGAGACCGAACCGGGAACACCGGGGGGAGCGGGATGAGCGCGCGCATCCGGATCGACGCCGAGTCGGCGGTGCCGCCGTACGAGCAGGTGCGGGCGCAGTTCGCCGCGCGCATCGGCGACGGGCGGCTGCCGGTGGGCACCCGGCTTCCGGCGGTGCGGCAGCTCGCCGCCGACCTGGGGCTGGCGGTGAACACCGTGGCGCGGGCGTACCGGGAACTGGAGGGCGCCGGCCTGGTGGAGACGCGTGGCCGGCACGGCACCGTGGTCGCCCCCGGCCGGGACGACGCCACCGACCGGCTCCACCGGGCCGCCGCCGAGTACGCCGAGCAGGCGCGTCGCCTGGGCGTACCGCCGGAGCGGGCGGTCGCCCTGGTCCGTGCGGCGCTGGACGCCGGCACGCGTGGCTGAGCGTGGTCCCCGAAGCGGGGAGAGTCCGATGATTGCGTTCCCCGGGCCGATGCGCGACGACCATGATGGGCCGGTGGGCGCACTCGTGACACTGGACCTGCCGGACGACTCCCCGATCCGGGGCCTGCCGTGGATCATCACGTTCGGCCCGCTCGGCGCCGAGGACGACTGGGAGCCGGTGGTCTGCGGCCCGTACGAGCGACCGCACGCGCTGGCGCTGGCCGAGGCGGTGGTGGCCGACGAGCAGTTGATGGCGGTGGTGGAGCCGCTGCTCCCGGCGCTCACCCCGGAGGAGATCCGCAGCGAGATCGCGGCCGCGCAGATCGCCGCCGAGGACGAGGCGGCGCAGATCGACCAGGCGGACCTCTACGGCGACTTCGAGGACGTCATCGACGAGGAACTGGAACTGGCCGCCGAGCGCGAGCCGGAGCCCGAGCCGGCGAAGGCGCCCGACCGGGAGGAGATCCGGGCCGGGTTCGCCCGGATCGCCGCGCTGCTCACCGCCAAGGGCGGCTGAGAACGCGCTCGCTCCCCGATGGACTCCGGCCCCCCGGGAGCGCACTCCCGAGGGGCCGGGGCCACCTCACCCCCCACCACAAGGGGTCGGCAGCCCAGCCGCCCGTCGGCGCGGGGCACAACGGACGGCCAGGTCGTTGGCGGGTTACCCGGCTGAGCGCCGTTCGAACCACGCAGCCGCGTCCACCGGCAGGACGTGCCCGTCGCCCCGCTCGGTGAGTTCGGCGCTGGCGACCAGCGGGCGGCCGTAGCCGCTCACCGTCACGTCGGCGCCGCTGATGTTCACCACGCACGTCACCTCGGCGGCCCCGGCGGTGCGCCGGAACGCCAGGACACCGGGCTCGGTCTCCAGCCAGGTGATGCCGTCCAGGCCTGCCAGCGCCGGGTGCTCGTGCCGGATGCGCAGCGCGGTCCGGTACAGCTCCAGCGTCGAGCCGGGCACCCCGGCCTGGGCGGCCACCGACAGCGACCGCCAGGTCGCCGGCGCCGGCAGCCAGCTCAGCTCGCTGCCGTCCGGCCCGAAGCCGTACGGGGGCAGTTCGCCGCCCCACGGGATCGGCACGCGGCAGCCGTCCCGGCTCTCCCCGGTACGCCGGAACGCCGGATCCTGACGCAGCTCGTCGGGGAGGTCCAGCACCTCCGGCAGACCCAGTTCCTCGCCCTGGTAGACGTACGCGCAGCCGGGCAGCGCGAACATCAGCAGCGCGGCGGCGCGGGCGCGGCGCAGGCCCACCTCGCCGTCGCCGTACCGGGTGACGTGCCGCTGCCGGTCGTGGTTGGAGAGCACCCAGGTGGTCGGCGCGCCCACGATCGTGGACTCGGCCAGCGCCGTGTCGATCACCTTGCGGAACGAGTCGGCCGACCAGGTGGCGTCGAGGAAGTCGAAGCTGAACGCCTGGTGCAGCTCGTCCGGGCCGATGTAGCGGGCGAGGCGCTGCGGCGTCTCGGCCCACGCCTCGGCGACCGCCATCCGGCCGCCCGGGTAGCTGTCCAGGATCGGCCGCCAGGCGCGGTAGATGTCGTGCACCTCGTCCTGGTCGAAGTACGGCAGCCGGCCCTTGCCCAGCAGCTCGGACTGGCGCTGGCCGGTGGTCATCGAGTTGAAGCCGACGTCCGGCAGGCCCTCGGCCTTGATCATCCCGTGCGCCACGTCGATCCGGAAACCGTCCACGCCCCGGTCCAGCCAGAAGCGCAGCACGTCCTCGAACTCGGCCCGCACCTCCGGGTGGCGCCAGTTCAGGTCGGGCTGGGCCGGGTCGAACAGGTGCAGGTACCACTGGCCGTCCACCACGCGCGTCCAGGCCGGGCCGCCGAAGATGCTCTCCCAGTCGTTCGGCGGCAGCTCGCCCTGCTCGCCCTTGCCGTCGGCGAACAGGTAGCGCTCGCGCTCCGGCGAGCCCGGTCCGGCGGCGAGCGCGGCGGCGAACCACGGGTGCGCGCTGGAGGTGTGGTTCGGCACCATGTCGACGATGATCCGCAGGCCGAGCGCGTGCGCGTCGGTGATCATCTCGTCGAAGTCGGTCAGGTTGCCGAACAGCGGGTCGACGTCGCGGTAGTCGGCCACGTCGTAGCCGGCGTCGACCTGCGGCGAGGTGTAGAACGGCGTCAGCCAGAGCGCGTCCACGCCGAGGTCGCGCAGGTACGGCAGGCGCTGCCGGATGCCCTGGAGGTCACCCACACCGTCGGAGTTCGCGTCGGCGAAGCTGCGGACGTACACCTGGTAGACGACAGCGGACCGCCACCAGTCGTCGTCGGCGGTGCGTGGGGTGGTGCTGGGGGCGGAGGTCATCGCTGTCGATCCCGTTCTGTGGCGGCTTCTGGTGCGGCGCAGGGGTGTCTGAGCAGAATGCCGCCATCGCACTGCAAGAGTCAAGCATTCCTTGCGCAAGAAATGACAGCCATCACCCGCCACCGCCCCGGACCCCTCTCCCGAATCCCGGGACACCCACCCCCGCCCCCGCCCGCGAGCGGTGATCAAGGAGTTCGTGTCCCGGCTGGAGATCGACTCGGACACAAACTCCTTGATCAACGGAGGAGGGGCTGGAGGGGGCGCGGGGAGTGGGGAGTGGGGACGGCCGGGGGCGGCTCGCGTGATCATGAAGTTGGCGGCCTTCGCCGTCCGATTTGTCGCCGTCAACTTCATGATCGACGCGTCGGGAGGCGGCTGGCTCGGAGGGTGAGGGTGGGGGTGAGGGTGGGGGTGAGGGTGGGGGTGAGGGTGGGGCGGGGTGGGGGTCAGGCGGGGATGGGGAGGGAGGGGGTGGGGGAGGAAGGGGTGGCGGGGCGCTGGCGCTTCGGGGGGTCTACGGGGCGGGCCACCGCGGTCGAGCCGCGTACCACCAGTTCGGGCCGGAACAGGTACTCGGAGTTCGGGGAGGGGTGGCCGTTGATCTCGTCGACCAGGGCGCGCACCGCCGCCACGGCCATCGCGGCGACCGGCTGGCGCACCGTGGTCAGCGGCGGGTCGGTGAACGCCATGAGCGGGGAGTCGTCGTACCCGACCACGGAGATGTCGCCGGGGACCGACAGCCCGCGCTGCCGGGCGGCCCGGATCGCGCCGAGCGCCATCAGGTCCGAGCCGCAGACCAGTCCGGTGACGCCGCGCTCGATGAGCCGGCCGGCGGCCGCCTCGCCGCCCTCGACGCCGAACAGGGACAGCTCCGTCAGCTCGGTCAGCTCGTCCTCGCTGATGTCGGTCAGGCGCCCCATCGCGGCCTTGTAGCCGGCGACCTTGCGCTGCACCGGCACGAACCGGTCCGGGCCGGTGATCAGGCCGATCCGCCGGTGCCCGAGCGCGACCAGGTGGGCGACGGCGAGTTCGGCGGACTCCCGGTCGTCGCAGGAGACGAACGGCGCGGGGATGCCGGGCGCGTACCCGTTGATCATGACGATCGGCAGCGGCCGGGCCAGCAGCGTGCGGTAGCGGTCGTGGTCCGCGGCGGTGTCGGCGTGCAGGCCGGAGACGAAGACGATGCCGGAGACCTGACGGTCCAGCAGCATCTCCACGTACTCGTCCTCGCGTACCCCGCCCGGGGTCTGCGTGCAGAGCACCGGTGTGTAGCCGGTGGGGGCGAGCGCGGACTCGATGATCTGGGCGAACGCCGGGAAGATCGGGTTGTCCAGCTCCGGCACGACCAGGCCGACCAGCCCGGCGCTGCGCTTGCGCAGCCGGGCGGGGCGCTCGTAGCCGAGCACATCGAGGGCGGTGAGGACGGCCTGGCGGGTTTCGGGGGCCACGCCGGGGCGGTCGTTGAGCACCCGCGACACCGTGGCCTCGCTGACTTCAGCCTGTTGGGCGATGTCGGACAGTCGAGCGCGCATGTGCGGCACTTTAGCCCAACGGCAAAGTCTTGCGTACACTTCTGCAATCCCTTCCATTCTCTGCAACCTCTTGCTAACGTCCCCGCAACATGCGAGAGCAGCGGCGCAGCACCCTGGCGCCGGGAAGCAAGAAATTTCAGAGGTTTCCACTGGCGGGCCGCCCTTCCCCCGGCGGGCCGCCATGACGACAGGAGTACCGATGCGCATCCGTACCGCGGGTGTGGTCGCCGTCCTCGGCCTGGCGCTCGCCGCCTCCGGCTGTGGTGACAGCGGCAGCGACAAGCCGGCCGCCGACGAGTCCGCCAAGGCGACCGGCGGCAAGCTGGTCATCTGGGCCGACGACAAGCGCACGGCCGCCCTCAAGCCGTTCGCTGAGGAGTTCGGCAAGGAGAACGGCGTGACCGTCGAGGTCCAGGCCGTCTCCAAGGACCTGCAGACCAACTTCGTCACCGCCTCGCAGCAGGGCAGCGGCCCGGACGTCGTGGTCGGCGCGCACGACTGGATCGGCAACCTGGTCCAGAACGGCGCCATCGACCCGGTGCAGCTCCCGGCCGAGCAGAAGGCCGGCTTCAACGAGACCGCCGTCAAGGCCGTCACGTTCAACGGCCAGCTCTACGGCGTGCCCTACGCCACCGAGAACATCGCGCTGATCCGCAACACCGAGCTGGCCCCCGAGGCGCCGAAGACGATCGAGGACCTGGTCGCCGCCGGCAAGAAGCTCAAGGCGGAGAAGAAGGCCAGCGAGATCCTGTGCCTCCAGTCCGGCCAGAACGGCGACGCGTACCACATCTACCCGCTCTACACCTCGGGCGGCGGCTACCTGTTCGGCACCGCGGCGAACGGCGACTACGACCCGAAGGACCTGGGCGTGGGCAAGCCGGAGTCGATCGCGGCCTTCCAGAAGATCGCGAAGCTCGGTGAGAAGGGCGACGGCGCGCTGAAGCGTTCCATCACCCCGGAGAACGCCATCTCCACCTTCACCGGCAGGAAGTGCGCCTTCCTGGTCTCCGGCCCGTGGGCCGTGGCCGACGCCAAGAAGGCCGGCATCAAGTACGACATCTCCGCGGTCCCCGGCTTCGCCGGTGGCAAGGAGGCCCAGCCGTTCGTGGGCGTCCAGGCGTTCTACGTGGCTGCCAAGGGCAAGAACAAGGCCCTGGCCCAGGAGTTCGTCACCAACTACGTGACCAAGCCCGAGCTGGCCGTCGCGCTGTACAAGGCCGAGCCGCGCCCGCCGGCGCTGACCGCCGCCTTCGACCAGGTCAAGGGTGAGGACGCGGACCTGGCCAAGTTCTCCGAGGCCGGCAAGAACGGCCAGGTGCTCCCGGCGATCCCGGCCATGGCCGCGATCTGGGATCCGTTCGGCAAGGCGGAGGCCGCCATCATCGGCGGCGCCGACCCGGCCAAGACGATCACGGCCGCCGGCAAGACCATCCAGGGTCAGATCAAGTAATGAGCGCGCCGCTGTCCGGCCCGGGGTCTGCACCGCAGGCCCCGGGCCGGGAGCCCGTACGCCGTGGGCTCCCGCGCACGTCCCGTACCGCGCGGCAACACGCGCCGATCACCGCGACCGGCCTCGTCGTCAAGGTGGTCCTGCTCGGCCTGGTGGCCGGGATCGCGATCTGGGCGGCCTTCCCGCTCATCGAGGCCGGACACTGGATCGCGCTGGGCGTCCTGGCGGTCACCACCGCCGGCCTGTTCTACCTCTACCTGAGCCGCCGGCACATCCCGGCCAAGTACCTGGTCCCCGGCACGCTCTTCCTGATCGCGTTCCAGGTCTTCCCGGTGCTCTACACCGCGAGCACCGCGTTCACGAACTTCGGCGACGGCCACCGCGGCAGCAAGGACGACGCGATCGTCGCCGTGCAGACCGCCTCGGTGAAGCAGGTGCCCGGCTCGACCGAGTACAACCTCACCATCGCCACCAAGGGCGACCCGGCGACCGGCTCCCTGACCTTCCTGCTCAGCGACCCGAAGAGCAAGGAGGTCTTCGCCGGGGACGCGGACGGGCTGCGCAAGCTCGACGCCGCCGACGTCGAGGTGAGCAGCCTCAGCGGCAAGATCACCGCCGCGGACGGCTACACCCTGCTGAACATCGGGCAGGCCAGCAGCCGCAGCGACGCGGTCACCGCGCTCATCGTGCCCACCGACGAGGGCGCCATCCGCTCCAACGGCCTGACCCGCGCGTACGAGGGCAAGGCGATCCGGGCGTACGACGCCGTGTGCGACTGCGTCAAGGACAGCGAGACCGGCAAGACGTGGACCGCCGACGAGAGGTCCGGCTCCTTCGTCGCCGCCGACGGCGAGCGCCTCGCCCAGGGCTGGAAGGTCGACGTCGGGCTGAAGAACTTCGCCACGGTGCTCACCGACAGCAACATCTCCGGCCCGTTCTTCGGCACGCTGGCCTGGAACTTCGCGTTCGCGATCGGCTCCACCGGGCTGACGTTCCTGCTCGGCATGGGCATCGCGCTCGCGCTGCACTCACCCCGGATGCGCGGCACCAACCTCTACCGGATGGTGCTGATCCTGCCGTACGCCATGCCGTCGTTCGCCATGCTGCTGATCTGGCGGGACATGTTCAACACCGACTTCGGCCTGCTCAACGACCTGTTCGGGCTGAACGTCGACTGGTTCGGCGGCAACTGGTCGGCCCGGATCGCGGTGCTGCTGGTGCAGTTGTGGCTCGGCTACCCGTACATGTTCCTGGTCGCCACCGGCGCGTTGCAGGCCATCCCGCGGGAGCTGACCGAGGCGACCTCGGTCGACGGCGCGTCGCCCTGGCAGTCGTTCCGGGCGGTCACCCTGCCGCTGCTGCTGGTGGCGCTCTCGCCGCTGCTGATCGCGTCGTTCGCGTACAACTTCAACAACGTCAACGCGATCCTGTTCACCACCGAGGGCGGCCCGTTCGCGCCGGACAACCCGACGAACGGCGCCACCGACCTGCTGATCACCTACACGTACCGGCTCGCGTTCGGCGCACAGGGCGCCGAGTTCGGCCTGGCCGCCACCGTCTCGATCTTCATCTTCGCGATCGTGGCGACGGTGTCGGCGATCAGCTTCCGGCGGACCCGCAAGCAGGAGGAGGTGTACTCGTGACCATCATCGCGGAGACGCCCACGACCACCCGCAGGCCGGCCCGACGCTCGCGCGGCCGCTGGTTCGCGCAGGTCGGCTGGCGGCACCTGGTCGGACTGCTGGCGGTGGCGTTCAGCCTCTTCCCGATCCTGTTCGTGATCTCGGCGGCGTTCAACCCGCTCGGCACGCTCTCCTCCACCGAGCTGCTGCCGACCGGCGCGTCGCTGGAGAACTTCACCAGCCTGTTCGACAAGACGGCGTTCGGCCACTGGTTCCTCAACTCGCTGCTGCTGGCGGGCGTGGCCAGCTTCGCGTCGATCTTCCTGTCGTCGCTCGCGGCGTACGCGTTCTCCCGGATGCGCTTCGCCGGGCGCCGGGTGGGCCTGCTCGCGCTGCTGCTGATCCAGATGTTCCCGCAGTTCCTGGCGATCGTGGCGATCTTCCTGATCTTCACCACGCTCACCGACCTCTACCCGGCGATCGGGTTCAACACCCCGTGGGGCCTGTTCCTGCTCTACATGGGTGGCGCGCTGGGGGCGAACACCTGGCTGATTAAGGGCTTCTTCGACACGCTGCCGAAGGAGCTGGACGAGTCGGCGACCATGGACGGCGCGTCACACGTGCAGGTCTTCTTCCGGATCATGCTGCCGCTGGTGGCGCCGATCCTGGCGGTGACCGGCCTGCTCGCGTTCATCGGGTCGATCAACGAGTTCATCATCGCCAACGTGTTCCTCACCGAACCCGAGTCGAAGACCCTCGCGGTCGGCATGTTCGGCCTGGTCGCGGGCGAGCGCAACAACAACTTCGGGATGTTCGCGGCGGGCACGCTGCTCACCGCGATCCCGACGGTGCTGGTGTTCCAACTGCTCCAGCGCTACATCGTCTCCGGACTCACCTCCGGAGCGGTCAAAGGATAAGCCGGAGGGGTGGCCGCTCGCCGTCGTGGGCGAGGCAAGTGGTGCCACTCCGCACGCTGCGGCAAGGGCGTCGTTGACGTACACCGGAGCGGTTCTCGGGCGGACCGCCGCGGTCGGGTGAAACCGGCCGCGGCGGGTGCCCGCCCCCTCTCCCTGTCGGTACGACGCGAAAGGCAGCACCATGTCCCTTCAGCCGCACCACGACGGCTCCGCCACCTACGTCCCGGAGCAGGAGCCCGCACTCGGGCAGACCGTGCCGGTCTTCGTCCGGGTACCGGCCGGATCCGGCGTCTCCCAGGTGCACGTGCGCACCACCGGCGACGGCGAGCCGCGCTTCGCCGAGGCGCGGATCGACCGCACCGACGGCGGCGACGTGTGGTGGCGGGCCGACGTCGAGGTCCGCAACCCGGTCAGCAACTACCGCTTCCTGCTCGACGGCGAACGCGGCACCCCCCGCTGGCTCAACGCGGCCGGGCTGGCCGGCCACGACGTGCCGGACAACGGCGACTTCAAGCTGGTCAGCTACGCCCCGCCGCCGGCCTGGGCCCGCGACGCCGTGATCTACCAGATCTTCCCGGACCGGTTCGCCCGCTCGGCCGCCGCCGACGGCCGGACCGCGCCGGACTGGGCGATTCCGTGCGACTGGGACACCCCGGTCATCGGCCGCGGCCCGGAGACGCCCCGCCAGTTCTACGGCGGCGACCTCGACGGCGTCACCGACCACCTGGACCACCTGGACCGGCTCGGCGTCAACACCGTCTACCTCACTCCGGTCTTCCCGGCGCGCTCCAACCACAGGTACGACGCGTCGAGCTTCGACACCGTCGACCCGCTGCTCGGCGGCGACGCGGCGCTGGCCCGGCTCGCCGACGCGGTGCACGCCCGGGGCTGGCGGCTGCTCGGCGACATCACCAGCAACCACACCGGCGACGCCCACCACTGGTTCACCGCCGCCGTCTCCGACGTGAACGCGCCGGAACGCGAGCTGTACTACTTCGACCTGCCCGGCTACGACGACTCCAACTCGGCGCGTCTGACGCCGCGCGGCGACTTGGAGCCGTCGGACTACGAGTCGTGGAACGGGGTGAAGTCGCTGCCGAAGCTGAACTGGGGCAGCGCGGAGCTGCGCCGCCGGTTCGCCACCGCCGAGGACTCGCTGCTGCGCCGCTGGCTGCGCCCGCCGTACGGGCTGGACGGCTGGCGGGTCGACGTGGCGAACATGACCGGCCGGCGCGGCGCGGACGCGTACACCCACGAGGTGGCGCGGCTGCTGCGCGAGGTGGTGGCCGAAACCCGCCCGGACGGGCTGCTGCTCGCCGAGCACGGCCACGACCACACCGGAGACCTGGACCGCGACGGCTGGCACGGGACGATGAACTACGTCGGCTTCACCGACCCGGTCTGGTCCTGGCTGCGCCACGGCGACGACCCGGTGCCGAACTTCCTCGGCACCCCGGGCGGGGTACGGCGGCGCGACGCCGCCGCAGTGCTCGCCACCATGAACACCTATCGGTCGCTGGTGTCCTGGCGGTCGTACACGCACTCGTGGCAACTGCTCGGCTCGCACGACTCGGCCCGGATCCGCACCGTGGTCGGCGACGCGGCCCGGCAGGAGGTGGCGGCCGGACTGCTCGCCACCATGCCCGGCACGCCGGTGGTCTTCGCCGGGGACGAGCTGGGCCTGACCGGCACGAACGGGGAGGGCTCGCGTACCCCGATGCCGTGGCACCGGCCGGAGAGCTGGGACCGGCGCACGTTCGACGCGTACCGGTCGTTGCTGACGCTGCGCCGCGACGAGCCGGCGCTGCGGAACGGCGGCCTGCGGTGGGTGCACGCGGACGCGGACACGCTCGTCTTCCTGCGCGAGGCGCCCACGTCGACGGTGCTGGTGCTGGCGAGACGCGCCGCCGGCACTCCGGTCCGCCTGACCGGCGTGGGAGCCGGAGACAACGTCTACGGCAACGCCCCCGCCCTCCACCCCGACACCGAGGGCGCGGTAACCCTCCCCGCCGACGGCCCCACGTTCCAGATCTGGCGCCTGCGCTAGACCCGACGCCCTCCTCGCCCCGTCGATCTTGCGGTTCCGGCCCGTGTCGCGCGGCTTTCGTCCCGGATGCCGGGGCGGTAACTGCAAGATCACGAGTGAGGTCGGCGGGGCGACTACTACGGAGTGTCGTTGATGGGGGAGGATGGGCGCGTGGAAGCTCTTCGACTCATCCTTCTCTACGTCCATCTGGTCGGTTTCGCGCTGCTGCTCGGTGGTGCGATCGCCCAGTACGTCACCGGCCGGCTGCGGATCAACGCCGCCATGCTCTGGGGCGCGATCATCCAGATCCTCACCGGCATCGGGCTGTCCGCTCCGCTGCGGGACGGGGACGAGCCGGCCCCGGCGAAACTTGTTACCAAGTTGGTGCTCGCGCTGCTCATCTTCGTCATGGTCTTCTTCTCCCGTAAGCGGGAGACCGTCAACCGTGGCCACTTCCTCGCGATCATCGGGTTGACGCTGGTCAACGCGGCCGTCGCGGTGTTCTGGCGTTAGTTCGCCAGCAGCCGGGGAAGCTCGGGAAAACGGACGTTCGCGACACCACCGCGCGCGCCTACCGGCCGGATAAGTGACGTGCCCCACGCAAGGGTTACACCGGGGTAACGGACGCTCAACAGTCGTGCACGATTGTCGGCCGGTGGGTGGGCGCGGGCGTACGCTCCCGTCCGTAACGTGGGACGCCGGCGGCACACCGCAGGCCGGCGAAGGGCTGCACGCCGTGCACGACGCGGTGTGCAAGGGGAAGGAGACGTCTTGCGCTCTGTGCGTGGGATGCGGATCGCCTCCGTCATTGCGGCGGGTGGACTCGTGCTGGGCGCTGCCGCGTGTGGTGAGGCTCCGGACGACGACAACAACGCCGGCGGCGACGGCGGCAAGAAGTTCAGCGCCTGCATGGTGACCGACGTCGGCGGCGTCGACGACAAGTCCTTCAACGCCTCGGCCTGGAAGGGTCTGCAGGAGGCGCAGAAGGAGAACGACAAGATCGACATCAAGTACGTCCAGTCGAAGGCCGAGGCGGACTACGAGGTCAACCTGACCGGGTTCGTCAACCAGAAGTGCGACTTCATCCTGGCCGTCGGTGGCCTGATGTCGGACGCCACCAAGGCGGCGGCTGAGAAGAACCGGAACCAGCAGTTCGCCATCGTCGACGCCAACCCGGGTGTGTCGAACGTCTACCCGATGCAGTTCGACACCGCGCAGGCCGCGTTCCAGGCCGGCTACCTGGCCGCTGGCATGAGCAAGTCCGGCAAGGTCGGCACCTACGGCGGCCTGCCGATCCCGCCGGTCACCATCTTCATGGACGGCTTCGCCGACGGCGTGGCGTACTACAACAAGGCCAAGAGCAAGAACGTCCAGGTGCTGGGCTGGGACAAGGCCACCCAGAAGGGCTCCTTCGCGAACTCGTTCGAGAAGCAGGACGAGGGCAAGAAGGTCTCCGACGCGCTCGTCGCGCAGGGCGCCGACATCGTGATGCCGGTCGCCGGTGGCGCCGGCCTCGGCACCACCTCCGCGGCCAAGGCCTCGGGCGGCAAGTACTCGGTCGTCTGGGTGGACATCGACGGCTGCGAGAGCACCCCGGACTGCTCGGCGATCCTGACCACGGTCGTCAAGAACATCCCGGACGCCGTCAAGGAGGCCGCGCTGAAGGCCGCCGGTGGCGAGAAGCTCGAGTCCACCCCGGGCTTCGTCGGCACGCTGGCGAACAACGGCGTCTCCATCGCGCCGTACCACGACTTCGACAGCAAGGTCCCCGCGGACCTGAAGGCCGAGGTCGACAAGATCAAGGCGGACATCGCCGCCGGCACGATCACCGTCACCTCGAAGGCTCAGCCGACCAAGTGACAGTTCCGCCGGCCGCCGCGGTGCGATCATCGGCAGCGGGGGCCGGCGGGCACCAGGTTTGACGATCCGGCCGTCCCGGCGCAACGGGGGAAGGTACCCGAGCGCCGGGGCGGCCGATCACCTTGAATCCCCCGACCATCCCCCACCCGGCGTGGTGGCGGCGCGGCAGGTCGCTACGCTGCACCATCGCTCGCACTCCAGGAGGTTGCGCTGAGACTCGAACTGCGCGGCATCACTAAACGGTTCGGTGATCTGGTCGCCAACGACCACATCGACCTGACGGTGGAGCCTGGAGAGATTCACGCCCTGCTCGGCGAGAACGGCGCCGGCAAGTCGACCCTGATGAACGTGCTCTACGGCCTCTACCAGCCGGACGAGGGCGAGATCCTGGTCGACGGCAAGCCGCTGAAGCTGAAGGGCCCGTCCGACGCGATCGCCGCCGGAATCGGGATGGTGCACCAGCACTTCATGCTGGTGCCGGTCTTTACCGTGGCTGAGAACGTGATGCTCGGCGCCGAGCAGGTCAAGGGGCCCTTCGCCGGCATCCTCGACCGCCGGCGCGCCCGGCGCGAGGTCGCCGAGGTCTCCGAGCGGTACAACCTGCGGGTCGACCCGGACGCGGTGATCGAGGATCTGCCGGTCGGCATCCAGCAGCGGGTGGAGATCATCAAGGCCCTCACCCGCGACGTCGACCTGCTGATCCTCGACGAGCCCACGGCCGTGCTCACGCCGCAGGAGACCGAGGAACTGCTCACTGTCATGCGGTCGCTCAAGGCCGCCGGCAAGTCGATCGTGTTCATCACCCACAAGCTGGGCGAGGTGAAGGCGATCGCCGACCGGATCACAGTGATCCGGCGCGGCAAGACCGTCGGCACGGCCGAGCCGAGCGCCAGCCGGGACGAACTGGCCGCGCTGATGGTCGGACGCAGCGTCCGGCTGACCGTGGACAAGAAGCCGGCCACCCCTGGTAAGCCGATCCTGGAGATCTCCGGCCTGGTCGTGGACGACGACCGGCAGGTACGCGCGGTCGACGGCGTCGACCTGACCGTGCACGCCGGTGAGGTGCTCGGCGTGGCGGGCGTGCAGGGCAACGGCCAGACCGAGCTGATCGAGGCGATCATGGGCCTGCGCCCGGTGCTCGCCGGCACGATCAGCCTCGACGGCGAGCCGACGCACGGCTGGTCGACCAAGAAGGTGCTCCGCGCCGGCGTCGGCTACGTGCCGGAGGACCGCAGCGTGGACGGCCTGGTCAAGGAGTTCTCCGTGGCGGAGAACCTGGTGCTGGACATCTACGACCGGCCGCCGTTCGGCAAGGGCCTGTCGCTGAAGCCCGACGCCATCGCCAAGTCGGCGCGGGAGCGGATCGAGCAGTTCGACGTCCGTACCTCCTCGGCCGACGCGGCGGTCGGCACGCTCTCCGGCGGCAACCAGCAGAAGGTGATCGTGGCCCGGGAGCTGTCCCGGCCGCTGAAGCTCTTCATCGCCGCCCAGCCCACCCGGGGCGTGGACGTCGGCTCGATCGAGTTCATCCACAGCCGGGTCATCCGCGAGCGGGACATCGGCACCGCGGTCATGGTGGTCTCCAGCGAACTGGACGAGGTGATCGGCCTGGCCGACCGGATCGCGGTCATGTACCGCGGCCGGATCATCGGCATCGTCGGCCCGGACACCCCGCGCGAGGAGATCGGCCTGCTGATGGCCGGCATCACCCCGGACGCCGCCACCCCGGACGCCGCCACCGCGACCGAGGACGGCCCTGGCAACGAGGACGAGGCATGACCAACCCGAACCCCGTCTCGGGCTCACCGGACAAGGAGCCGGCGACCGAGGCGCAGGAGTCGCTGAGCGAGGCCCGGGCGACGCCGACGCAGCCGGCCGGTGACACCGAGCAGACGGTGCCCGCCACCGCGACCGCGGAGAAGCCGGCCCCGGGCGGAGAATCCCGCCCGAGCGCGGGCCGGATGTTCCTGGACAACCTCTGGGCGGCCAACACGCTCACCGTGACGGTGCTCGCGGTGCTGCTGGCCATGGTGGTCGGCGCGGTGCTGATCATCGTGTCCGACCCCGAGGTGCTCGCCACCTACGGCTACATCACCGCCCGTCCCACCGACGCGCTGAACGCCAGCTGGACGGTGGTCAGCGAGGCGTACGCGAACCTGTTCAAGGGCGCGATCTTCGACCCGGACGCGGTCGGCTTCACCGCCGCCCTGAGCCCGATCTCGGAGACCCTCACCTACGCCGCGCCGCTCGTCTTCACCGGCCTGTCGGTGGCGCTGGCCTTCCGCGGCGGCCTGTTCAACATCGGCGCCCAGGGCCAGGCGACGATCGCCGTCATCCTGGCCGCCGTGGCCGGCTTCGCGCTGCCGCTGCCGCCCGTCGTGCACCTGCTGGTGGCACTGATCGCCGGCGCGCTCGGCGGCGCGCTCTGGGGCTTCATCCCCGGCATCCTCAAGGCACGGGCCGGCGCGCACGAGGTGATCAACACGATCATGCTCAACTACGTGGCGGTCTACTTCCTGTCCTGGATCATCGTCCAGAACGGGGTGCAGAACCCGAACCGGTCGGACGCGATCAGCAAGCCGGTCGACTCCTCCGCGCAGCTGCCCCGCCTGCTCGGCGACGACCTGCGGGTGCACGCCGGCATCCTGCTCGCGGTGGCGGCCACCTGGTTCATCGCCTGGCTGCTCAACCGCTCCACGCTCGGCTTCGAACTGCGGGCCGTGGGCGCGAACCCGGACGCGGCCCGGACCGCCGGCATCAGCGTGACCAAGACGTACGTGCTGGTGATGGTGTTCGCGGGCATGCTGGCCGGTCTGGGCGGCTCGACCATGGTGCTCGGCACCACCGCGACCGCGCTGACCCCGCTGGTGATCGCGCAGATCGGCTTCGACGGCATCCTGGTCGCGCTGCTCGGCCGCGTGAAGCCGTGGGGCGTGCTGCTGGCCGCGCTGCTGTTCGGCGCGCTCCAGGCCGGCGGCAACCGGATGCAGTCGTACTCCGGCATCTCGCTGGAACTGGTTACCGTGCTCCAGGCGCTCATCGTCATCTTCATCGCCGCGCCTGCCCTGGTGAAGACGATCTTCCAGCTCCGGGCGGCCCGCGCCGCCCGGTTGCAGACGAGCCTCGCGAAGGGCTGGTGAGCATGTCCACCACCGCTGTCCCCGAGGTCGCCGTTACCGCGGTCGACGAGGGTTTCTGGACCCGTAACCGGAAGATCGGCGCGGTCCTGCTGGCGCTCGGCGTGCTCGCGGCGGTGCTGTTCGGCGCGCTCGCGACCGACCAGCACGCGCGCTTCACGCTCAGCGAGACCGAGGGCGGGGCCGCCCTGGAGATCAACGGTACGGTCGGCGCGATCCTGTTCGGGCTGATCACCGCCGGAGCCGGAGGCGCCCTGCTGGCCGGTGTGCCCAAGCGCTGGTTCACGCTGCTGCTCGGCGCCGGGCTGGTCGCCTTCGTGCTGAGCTTCCTGTGCTGGCAGGTCTCGGCCGCGCCCGAGGGCCGCAACTTCATGCCGCTGGTGAACGTCGTACGCGGCACGTTCATCCTGGCCCTGCCGCTGATCTTCGGTGCGCTCGCCGGTGTGCTCTGCGAGCGCTCCGGCGTGGTGAACGTGGCGATCGAGGGCCAGCTCCTGATGGGCGCCTTCTCCGGCGCGCTGTTCGGCAGCATGTCCGGCAGCGTCTGGGTCGGCCTGGTGGCCGCCGCCATCGGCGGCGCGTTCATCTCGCTGCTGCTGGCCGTGTTCTCCATCCGCTACCTGGTCGACCAGGTGGTCATGGGCATCGTGCTCAACCTGCTCGCGGTCGGCATCACCGGCTTCCTCTACGAGCGGCTGATGCAGACCGACGCGGCGAAGTACAACAGCGCGCCCCGGTTCAGCAACTGGGAGATCCCGCTGCTGTCCGACATCCCGCTGATCGGCCCGGCGCTGTTCCGGGGCAACATCTTCCTCTACCTCGGCCTGCTGCTGGTGCTCGTCATCCACCTGGCGCTGTTCCGTACCCGGTGGGGCCTGCGGACCCGCTCGGTCGGCGAGCACCCGACCGCCGCGGACACGCTGGGCGTGAAGGTGCTGCGGCTGCGCTACCGCAACGTGATCCTGGCCGGTCTGGTGGCCGGCGTCGGCGGCGCCTCGTACACCCTGGCGCTCTACTCGTTCACCAAGAACATGATCGGCGGTAAGGGCTTCATCGCCCTGGCCGCACTGATCTTCGGCCGGTGGAGCCCGACCGGCGCGCTGCTCGCGGCGCTGTTCTTCGGCTTCGCCGACCAGCTCGCCACCTACCTGGGCGCGATCGGCAGCAGCATCCCGAGCCAGTTCCTGGCGATGCTGCCGTACCTGGCGACGATCCTGGCCGTGGCCGGGCTGGTCGGCAAGGTCCGGGCGCCGGCCGCCGACGGCAAGCCGTACATCAAGGGCTGACCGCCCGCCGCGACACGGTGCCCGGCGGGGCGACCCGCCGGGCATCGTCGTCTCCGGCCGCGCTCGCGACCGATCGGCGTGAATTGGGCAGAATGGGAGTCGTGATGGAGATCGACTGGGAGCGGTTGCGTACCGCCGCCACCGAGGTCATGCGGCACGCGTACGTGCCGTACTCGAAGTTCCCGGTGGGTGCCGCCGCGCTCGTCGACGACGGCCGGGTCGTCGTCGGCTGCAACGTGGAGAACGCCGGCTACGGCGTCACGCTCTGCGCCGAGTGCGGCGTGGTCTCGCAGCTGCACGCGACCGGCGGCGGCCGGATCGTGGCGTTGTCCTGCGTCGACGCCACCGGTGAGCCGCTGATGCCGTGCGGCCGGTGCCGGCAGCTGCTCTGGGAGCAGGGCGGGCCGGAGTGCCTGGTCGAGGCGAAGGGCGGGCCGCTGCGGATGGCGGAGCTGCTGCCGCACGCCTTCGACGTGGCCGACATCGAGGCGGTGACCGGCGAGCATCCGGTGCCCGTGGTGCCGGACCGGCTGGCCGCCTGGCGGGGCCGGGGCACCGTGTTCGTGCACCCCGACCTGTCGGCCGGGCAGCAGGTCTGGACGGCGTACTGGGAGCGGTCGTCCGGTGACACCGCGGACGCCGAGACCGGCGTGCTGGAGGAGGGCTCGACCTGGGACGACCCGGCCGAGGCGATCGAGTGGGGGCTGGCGCGGACGCCGCGCGTGGTGGTGGTGGACGCCTCGGGCACGATCTTCTGGGCTGGTGAGGGTGAGCCCCCTTCGGAGATTCCGGTTCGTTGGGGTTGAGTCGGTTGACGTGGGGCTGAGGTGGGGGCCTGGGCCGACCGCGCCCGGCTCCGGGCGGTCAGGCTTGATCCCTCCGCCGGGCGCGGTCGGCCCAGGCCCGACGTGGGCACCGTTCGCGGCGAGTGCGCCCGGCGATTGTTGATCTATTGATGGGAACTCAAAGGTGAGTGCTTTCACGGCGGTTGACGTCATCCGGGCCAAGCGGGACGGGGGTGTGCTGAGCGACGGGCAGATCGACTGGGTGGTCGACGCGTACACCAAGGGCCTGGTCGCCGACGAGCAGATGTCGGCGCTGGCCATGGCGATCCTGCTGCGCGGCATGACCGCGCCGGAGATCGCCCGGTGGACGGCCGCCATGATCGCCAGCGGCGAGCGGCTCGACCTGTCGCCGGTGTCCCGGCCGACTGTGGACAAGCACTCCACCGGCGGCGTCGGTGACAAGATCACCCTGCCGCTGACCCCGCTGGTGGCCGCGTGCGGCGCGGCGGTGCCGCAGCTGTCCGGCCGGGGCCTGGGCCACACCGGCGGCACGCTGGACAAGCTGGAGTCGATCCCGGGCTGGCGGGCGGCGCTCACCAACGACGAGTTCATCGCCCAGCTCCGCGACGTGGGCGCGGTGATCTGCGCGGCCGGCGACGGGCTCGCCCCGGCCGACCGCAAGCTGTACGCGCTGCGCGACGTCACCGGCACGGTCGAGGCGATCCCGCTGATCGCCAGCTCGATCATGAGCAAGAAGATCGCCGAGGGGACCGGCGCGCTGGTGCTCGACGTGAAGGTCGGCTCCGGCGCGTTCATGAAGAACGCCGACGACGCCCGCGAGCTGGCCCGCACCATGGTCGATCTGGGCGGTGCGCACGGCGTACGGACGGTCGCCCTGCTCACCGACATGTCCACCCCGCTCGGCCTGGCCGTCGGCAACGCGGTCGAGGTGACCGAGTCGGTGGAGGTGCTCGCCGGTGGCGGTCCGGCCGACGTGGTGGAGCTGACGCTGGCGCTGGCCCGGGAGATGCTCGACGCGGCCGGCCTGCCGGACGCCGACCCGGCCGCGGCGCTGCGGGACGGCCGGGCGATGGACTCCTGGCGCACGATGATCCGGGCGCAGGGCGGTGACCCGGACGCCCCGATGCCCGTCGCGAACGAGGTCGAGGTGGTCACCGCCACCGAGGACGGGTGGGTCGCCGAGGTCGACGCGTACGCGATCGGGGTCGCCGCCTGGCGGCTCGGCGCGGGCCGGGCTCGCAAGGAGGATCCGGTGAGCATCCCGGCCGGCGTGGTGCTGCACCGGCGTCCCGGTGACCGGGTGCGCGCCGGTGACCCGCTGTTCGAGCTGCGTGCCGAGCACGCCGAGCGGATCCCGGCCGCGCTGGCCGAGGCACGCCGGGCGGTACGCGTCGCGCCGGCCGCGCCGGACACGGCGCCGCTGGTCGTCGAGCGGATCGGCTGACCGGGGACGGCCATGGTGCCGGCCCGCCCGGAGCCGCTATCCTCCCAGGCCAGGGGGGATCGGCCGGCGACGAGCCGAGGTGAGCAGACAGGGGCTTGACCGTGCGCGTACCCGCTCCCGATCCCCGGGCCGTCCGGGAGGCGAGCCTGGACGAGTTGTCCCGGCTGGGTCTTCCGCTGCCGCCACCGCAGTTCCCGCTGGTGTGGGAGCCGGGCGACGAGATCGAGCTGCGTCCGACCCCGGAGGTCGAGGCCCGGATCGCGGTGCTGCACGTGATCCTGGCCCGCTGCTTCGGGATGCCCGCGCAGGCGGCGACGGGCTGGCTGCTGGAGTCGCACCTGGTCGACTCGGTGACGCCGCCGGAGTGGCAGTTCGTGATGGGCGGCCGGGGCGACCACCGGTCGTTCGTGCTGCACCACGACGCCCTGTTCTCGCTGGCCTGGGTGCTCGGACTGGCCAAGGAACTGGACCCGACGGTGCCGGTGGACGAACGGCTGGTCGAGCGGATGCCGAACCTGGTCGCGGGGGAGACGTTCGGCCAGTGGCGGGCCCGGATCCTGGCCGCGCCACAGCATCCCGGTGACGCCGCGGCGCTGCTCGACCTGCACTACTGCCTCGACTGGGCGTACCTGGAGACCGAGAAGGCCGGCCGCGCGCTGCCGGGGCTGGTGGACGCGAACGCGATCGGGCAGCGCCGGTGGGCGCTGGAGTGGGCGGTGGTGCTGCGCGGGCCGTACCACGACGAGCCGCCGGGCTGGGAAGAGGTCGACCTCTCCACCTGAGGCGGGTCAGCGCGGGCGGTGCACGCCGAGCCGGACCGAGAGCGTCACCGGCACCGGCTCGGGCAGCGCGGCGATGCGCGCGGCGAGCCGTTGCGGGTCGGCGTGCCAGGCGCTCGGTCCCATCCCGACGAGCGTGGTGACCTCGGCGCGGGTCAGCGCGAGCCGGGCCCGGTGCCCGGTCGCGGACTCCTCGGCGAAGTGGGCGCCGAGGCTGCCGGCGACCCGGTCGGCCTTGTCCGGGTCCACCCGGAGCAGGTCCAGCGCGTCGACGAGTTCGGTCAGGTGGTCGGCGGCCGGGGTGACCACCAGCAGCGCGCCGCCGGGGTCGAGCACCCGGTGGAACTCCGGGCCGTTGCGCGGCGCGAACACGTTCAGCAGCACGGCGGTGGACCGGTCGGCCAGCGGCAGCCGCTGCCAGGTGTCGGCCAGCGCGGCGGCGGCCCGCGGGTGCGCCCGGGCCGCGCGGCGCAGCGCCGGCTTGGAGACGTCGAGGGCCAGGCCGGCGGCGTCCGGCAGCGCCGCCAGCACCGCCGCGAGGTAATGCCCGGTCCCGGCGCCGGCATCGACCACCAGGGGGTACGGGTCGAAGCCCGCGACGCGTACCGCTGTGCCGGCGAGCGCGGCGGCGACGGTGTCGTAGTGGCCGGCGGCGAGGAAGCCGGCGCGGGCGGCGACCATCTCGGCGCTGTCGCCGGTGTGCGGGGCGCGGCCGGCGAGCAGGTTCACGTATCCCTGCCGGGCGATGTCGAAGCTGTGCCCGCGCGGACAGCGCAGGGCGCGCGCGGTGCCGGCGGTGGTCTCGGTGAGCGGTTCGGCGCAGACCGGGCAGCGCAGCCGGGCGAGGATGTGATCGTCCACGGCTCAGCCCTCCGCTTCCGCGCGGCCGGTGGGGCGGCCGGTGAGGTGGCCGATCACCCGTTGGCTGAGCGTGCCGAGCGCGGACAGCTCGCCCGGGGTGAGCCGGTCGATCAGGTGCCGGCGGACGGCTGCCACGTGGCCCGGCGCGGCGGCCTCGACGGCCTGACGCCCGGCCGGGGTGAGTACGACGACGGAGCCGCGGCCGTCGGTGGCGCACTCCTCCCGGGTGACCAGGCCGCGTTGCTGCATCCGGGAGATGTGGTGGGACAGGCGGCTGCGGGACCAGAGCATCCGGTCGGCGAGTTCGCTGAGCCGGAGCCGTTGTTCCGGCGTCTCGGACAGGTCGCTGAGGACGTCGTAGTCCGGCTCGGAGAGACCGGCGTCCTGCATCAGCTCCCGCGCCAGTTCGAGGTCGAGCAGGCGGCGCATGCGGCGGTAGCCGCGCCAGGCGCGGTCCTCCTGCTCGTCGAGCCAGCGCGGTTCGTCCATGCGCCGATCCTACCGGTGTTGTTGACATGTCACCAAGTTGCGGCCTAGGTTGATGACATGTCAACCAAACTGCCGTCCCGGCTGGTGCGGCTGTTCGCCGGCCTGGCCCTGTTCGGCGTCAGCGTCGCGCTGATGGTCCGCGCCGATCTCGGGCTCGCGTCCTGGGACGTGCTGCACCAGGGCCTCGCCGACCGCACCGGCCTGCCGATGGGCCTGCTGGTCAACGGCGTGGCGCTGCTGGTGCTGCTGCTGTGGATCCCGCTGCGGCAGCGCCCGGGCGTCGGCACCGTCGCGAACGTCGCGCTCGTCGGCCTGGCCCTCGACGCGACGCTGGCCCTGCTGCCACCGGTCGACCCGCTCGCCGGCCGGATCGGCCTGCTGGTCGCGGGCGTCCTGCTCAACGGCCTCGCCACCGCGCTCTACCTCGGCGCCCGGCTCGGCCCGGGTCCGCGGGACGGGTTGATGACCGGCCTGGCCGCCCGCGGCCTGCCGCTCGGCCCGGCCCGCACCGGGATCGAGGTGACGGTGCTGGCGGCCGGGTGGCTGCTCGGCGGCGTCGTCGGCCCCGGCACCCTGCTCTACGCGATCGGCATCGGGCCGATCGTCGCCTGGTTCGTTCCCCGGCTCACCGCCCCGGCCGCCGCCCCGACAGGAGTGACCTCACCATGCCCCGCCTGAACGTCGTCGTCGCCAGCACCCGCCCCGGCCGGGTCGGCCGTCGCATCGGTGACTGGTTCACCGCGGCCGCCATCCGCCACGCCGGCTTCGACGAGGTACGCCTGGTCGACCTGGCCGAGATCGGGTTGCCCTTCCACGACGAGCCGCACCACCCGTCCGAGCGGGTCTACCTGCACGAGCACACCCGCGCCTGGAGCGCCGAGATCGACGCCGCGGACGCCTTCGTCCTGGTGATGCCGGAGTACAACTACGGCTTCAGCGCGCCGCTGAAGAACGCGATCGACTACCTCTACCACGAGTGGCAGCACAAGCCGGTGGGCTTCGTCAGCTACGGCATGACCTCCGGCGGCCTGCGCGCGGTGCAGATGATCAAGCAGGTGGTGACCACGCTGAACATGACCCCGGTCAACGACCAGGTGGTCGTCTTCCTGCGGCAGGCGCTGGACGAGTCGGGCGAGCTGCGACCCGACCCCGGTCGTGAGGAGGCCGCCGCGCAGATGCTGGACCAGCTCGCCCGGCTGGCCGCCGCGCTCGCGCCGCTGCGGGTCAACGCATGAGCGTCCGGCTCTGGGAGCTGTTCGGCGAGCGCGGGCGCGGGGTGCTCGTCACGCTGCGCCGGGACGGCCGTCCCCAGCTGTCCAACCTCGACTACCTGGCCGAACCGGGCCTGATCCGCTGCTCCACCACCGGCGACCGGGCCAAGGTGCGCAACCTGCGCCGCGACCCCCGGGCCGGCTTCCACGTGACCACCGCCGACGGCGGGGCGTACGCGGTCGCCGAGGGCACCGTGACGCTCACCCCGCCGGCCGCCGCCACCGACGACGCGACGGTCGGCGAGCTGGTCGAGGTCTACCGGCGGATCCGCGGCGAACACCCGGACTGGGCCGACTACCGGGCCGCCATGGTGGCCGACGGGCGGGTGGTCCTGCGGCTCGCGGTGGAGCGGGTGTACGGCTGGCGGCCCTGACCGGCCCGGTCCACCGCCGCGCCCGCACCGGGGGTGACTAGGGTCTGAGCATGGTCGCAATCTCGTACGAGGACATCGTCAAGGTCCCGAAGGCGCTGCTGCACGATCACCTCGACGGCGGCCTGCGGCCCGCGACGATCGTCGAGCTGGCCGCCGAGGTCGGCCACGAACTGCCCACCACCGACCCGGCGGCGCTCGGCGTCTGGTTCACCGAGGCGGCGAACTCCGGCTCGCTGGAGCGCTACCTGGAGACGTTCGCGCACACGGTGGCGGTCATGCAGACCGCCACCGCGTTGCGCCGGGTCGCCCGCGAGTGCGCGCTGGACCTGGCCGCCGACGGTGTGGTCTACGCCGAGGTCCGGTTCGCGCCGGAGCAGCACCTGGAACAGAACCTGACCCTGGACGAGGTGGTCGACGCGGTGGTCACCGGGTTCCGGGAGGGCAGCGCGCTGGCCGCCGAGGCGGGCACCCCGATCCGGATCGGCACGCTGCTGACCGCGATGCGGCACGCGGCCCGCTCGCAGGAGATCGCCGAGCTGGCCGTACGGCACCGCGACACCGGGGTGGTCGGCTTCGACATCGCCGGCGCCGAGGCGGGCTTCCCGCCCACCCGGCACCTGGACGCGTTCGAGTACCTCCAGCGGGAGAACTTCCACTTCACCATCCACGCCGGTGAGGCGTTCGGCCTGCCGTCCATCTGGCAGGCGATCCAGTGGTGCGGCGCCGACCGGCTCGGCCACGGCGTACGCATCGTCGACGACATCACACCGGGCAACCCGCCGGTGCTGGGCCGGCTGGCCGCGTACGTGCGGGACAAGCGCATCCCGCTGGAGCTGTGCCCGTCGTCGAACGTGCAGACCGGTGCGGCGGCCTCGATCGCCGACCACCCGATCGGTCTGCTGCGCGACCTGCGGTTCCGGGTGACGGTGAACACCGACAACCGGCTGATGAGCGGCACCTCGATGTCGCGGGAGATGGCGCTGCTGGTGGAGGCCTTCGGCTACGGCTGGAAGGAACTCCAGTGGTTCACCATCAACGCGATGAAGAGCGCGTTCATCCCGTTCGACGAGCGGCTGCGGATCATCGACGAGGTGATCAAGCCGGCGTACGCCGAGCTGATCGGCTGATCAGGACTGGCGGGGGTGGCCGGAGAGCAGGGCGGCCACCCCGCGCAGCACCTGCCCGGCCCGGGCCGCCTCGGCGCCCAGCCCGGTCTGCCGGCGCAGCACGGCCGGCTCGGCGCGCAGCAGCGCGACCCCGCGCCGGAGCAGCACCCGGGGCGCCTTGCGCTGCTCGGCGAGATCCCGGGCGAGGCGGCGCAGGAACGTCGCCCCGCGCGGGCGGCGCAGCGCGTACGCCCCGGCGAGCAGCCCGAGTCGCCGGCACTCGGCCACGATCTCGGCCGCGAAGATCCCCTCGGCGACGAAGATTGGCGATCCGTCGACATCGAATGGCCGGGTGGCTACCCGACGGTCTTCGCCGATCGCATAAACCGGCACTTCGGCCTTGCCCTCACGAGCCAGTCGGGCGATTGTTTGCACCGCCATGTCCGCATCCCAGGACAAGGAGGACTCCCAATCCACCTGTCCGTTCCGACGCGGACACGTAGGGTCATCGCCGTCCTTGTAGAAGTCGTCCAGGCAGAGCACCGGAAGTCCGGTTCGCTGGGCTATGTATGACTTTCCCGACCCGGAGGGGCCGGCGAGCAGGACGACGCGATGCGGATGTTCCATTACCTTCAGTGACTCCGGGCAGACGGATTGCTATCAAATTGCATCAACATCTCATCACACCTCCGGTGAGGGACAACCTGGTCTTTCTCTTTGCGGAGCGGCGTGATGGAATCTCGGAGGTCCGACCCGCCGGGTCGGTCGCTCGGCGTTGCCCTCAGGGTGGCGCGGGGCGCGGTAATGCGAGGGCGGTGACGTGAGCAAACGGCCAACGACGGCGGGCTCCTTCCTGTCGCGGCTGCGCCAGCCGATGAGTCGGCTGCGCGACATGCCGATCTGGTCCAAGCTCGGTCTGATCATGATCGTGCCGACCATCGCCACGGTCGTGGTGGGCACCAGTGGTCTGGTCGACCACCTGGAGACGCTCAACAATGCCAACCGGGCGGGGGATCTGGCCAATCTGATCGGCTACTCGGGTGACCTGGTCGACACCGTGCAGGACGAGCGGGTCGGCGCCGTGCTCTTCCTCGGCGCGAAGGAGTTCCAGACCCGGGCGCAGTACCAGGAGGGTTACAACCGCGCCAACCAGCGGGTGGATCAGGCGAAGTCGCCCTACCTGCGGCAGCGTGGCGAGATCGACGACCTGCCCCGCAACTTCGTCGGGCTGCTGGACACGATCGACACCCAGCTCAAGGATCTTCCGGCGACCCGCAGCCAGGTGATGAACGGCAAGCTCAAGATCAATGACGCCGACCAGGCGTACCGGCAGCTGATCGAGGACCTGCTGGCGATCCGCGACTCGGCCACCCAGCTCGCCGGCAACAACGACCTGAGCGACCGGATGCGCGCGGCGGCCGCCGTGGCCCGGCAGAAGGAATACCTGACCCAGCGCCGGGTCGTCGTCCACCAGGCGCTCACCCAGAACCAGTACACCGCCGCGCTGCGCGAGCAGTTCATCGCCAGCGGCACCGGCCAGTCGCAGTCGCTGGCGACCTTCCAGTCCGTCGCCACCGAGCCCGACAAGCTGTTCTACGAGCAGACCGTCTCCGGGCCCGACCTGCGCAAGGCCGACCGCTTCACCAGTTTCGTCTCGGGCAACAACAACGGCTCGATGGAGAACGCTCCGTTCGGGGCGGACCAGTGGGACCAGACCATGGTCGCCAACGCCAAGCTGATCCGGACCGTGGAGTCCCGGCTCGACGGCAACGTGGTCCGGCAGGCCGACGCGCTGCGCTCGGACACCCAGCGCCAGGTGTTCCTGGAGACCGGCCTGCTGCTCACCATGCTGCTGCTGGCCATCCTGTTCGCGTACCTGGTGGCCCGTTCGATGGCCCGCTCGCTGCGCGACCTGCGCCAGGGCGCCCTGGCGGTGGCCCAGTACGGGCTGCCACAGGCGGTCGCCCGCCTGCGCGACCCGCAGGTGACCGGCCAGCTCTCCCCGGTGCAACTGGCCAACCAGATCGCCGAGCCGCTGCCGGTGCGCAGCAAGGACGAGTTCGGCCAGGTGACCGAGGCGTTCAACGCCGTCCACCTGGAGGCCGTCCGGACCGCCGCCGAGCAGGCCGCCCTACGGGCGTCGGTCGCGACCATGTTCGTCAACCTGGCCCGCCGCTCGCAGATCCTGGTCGACCGGCTGATCGGCCACCTCGACCGGCTGGAGCGCGGCGAGGAGGACCCGGACCGCCTGGCCGAGCTGTTCCAGCTCGACCACCTGGCCACCCGGATGCGCCGCAACGACGAGAACCTGCTGGTCCTCGCCGGCGCGGACTCCACCCGTGTGCAGCGCGAGCCCGCCGCCCTGATCGACGTGCTCCGCGCCGCCCAGTCCGAGGTCGAGCACTACACCCGGATCGAGTTCGGCGTGATCGACCGGGACATCGAGGTCGCCGCCCACGCGGTCAACGACCTGGTGCACCTGGTCGCCGAGCTGTTCGACAACGCCACCGCCTTCTCCCCGCCGGACTCCCAGGTCATGGTGGAGGCCCGGCGGGTCGGTGACCGCGCCTCCCTCTACGTGGAGGACCGCGGCATCGGCATCAGCCCGGAGCAGCTCCGCGACCTCAACGAGCGGCTGGCCACGCCGCCGCAGGTGGACGTCGCGGTCTCCCGGATGATGGGCCTGGTCGTGGTCGCGCGGCTGGCCGCCCGGCACGGTGTCCGGGTCGAGCTGCGACCGGGCGCCGACCGGGGCACCGTCGCCGACGTGACGCTGCCCACCTCGGTCCTGGTGCCGCGCGCCCTGGCCGGCCGTGCCCAGGGTGCGCCGGCCCTGCCTCCCGCCGCCTCACAGCAGGGCGGACCGGCGCCCGCCTTCGGCGCCCTGGCCGCCTTCGGCAACAACAACCCGCCGAGCCTGCCGCCGGCGCCGCACCCGGGCTCCTCGGGCAACCAGGTCACGCTCGGTGGACGCGCCTTCGACCCGGCGCCGCGCAACGGCTCGGGCACCCCGGCGAACGCCGGTGGCGGCCGGGCGATGCCGGCCTGGTCCGACCTGACCGGCGCCAACCCGTCCGGTGGGGACGGCGGTTTCGGCTCCCGGACCTCGAACGGCCAGGGATTCGAGTCGCTGCCGCAGCGGCGCAACCCGGACGAGGGTGACCCGGGCACCAGCGGCCAGCAGCCGGCGATCCCGCGCCAGCTGCCGAGCAGCCCGGAGGCGCGGCCCTACAGCCCGCCGCCGGTCTCCGCGCCGCCGGTCCCGCCGGTGTCCGCGCCGCCGCTGCCCCCGGTCTCCGGCGCACCGGTCTCCGGCAACCCGCTGCCGTACCGCCCGGTCTCGGCCGCCCCGGTCTCCGGTGACCCGTTCTCGGGCCGTCCGGTCTCCGCGGCGCCGGTCTCCGGCGACCCGCTGCCGTACCGCCCGGTCTCGGCCGTGCCGGTCTCCGGGCACCCCGTGTCGGCCGCGCCGGTCTCCGGACAGCCCGCCGCCGGTCACCCGGCCTCCGCGCCGCCGGCCAACCAGCCGCAGGCGCGCCCGATGTCCGCGCCGGGTGTCAGCGCCCCGCCGGTCTGGCCCCCGGTCGCGCCGACGCCCGCTCCGGCGGCGCCGGAACGGCCGGCGAGCGGCATGGACATGACCACCGAGCTGCCCCGGGTGCCGCGCACGGAGATGCCGGCCACCCCGCAGCCGACGGCCGGCCAGCCGTCCGCCGCTCCGGCCGGCCAGCCGTCCGCCGCTCCGGCCGCGAACCGGCCGTCCGAGGCCCGGCCCGCCACCCCGGCGGCACCGGTGTCGCGGCCGGCCACGCCGCAGCAGCCGGGCAACCGCCAGCGGTACGCGGACGAGACGATGGAGCTGCCGATCTTCCGGGAGCTGGAGTCGGCGTGGTTCCGTACTCGCCGCCCCGGGCCGAACGAGGAGTCGGCGGCACCGGCCGCGACGACCAACGGTGGCGCCGCCGCCACCCAGCAGTTCGCCAAGGTGGACACGGCCGGCCGGCCCGTGCCGCAGACGACACCCGCAACGACAGGTAACACACCGATGGCACACACTCCGACGGCCGGCGGAGCACCGCGTGACAACGGCGCGGCGAACGGGAACGCCCGTCCCGCGTACACCGGCGGGTTGCCCACCCGGCAGCCGGCCGCGCCGCCGCAGCCCTCCTCCCCGTGGCAGACCGCGGCCGACGACGGCTGGCGTGCCGCCTCGGCGGCCACCGAGGTGCCGGTCGAGGAGACCACCCAGAAGGGCCTGCCGAAGCGGACGCCGATGGCGCAGCTCGTGCCGGGCAGCATCGACAAGCCTTCTGCGTCGGTGCAGCGGCGCACACCGGAGGGGGTCCGGGGCCTGCTCTCGGCCTACCATCGGGGCGTGCAGCGCGGGCGTAACACCGACAGCAACACGACCGGCCCGGAGGGCACTCCGGGCGGGCAGCAGTCCTCGCAGTCTGACTCAGGCCCGGTGGCCGGGAGCGGGCAGAAGGAGCAACAAGGATGACTACTACGCAGGATCTCGGATGGCTGCTCGCCAACTTCGCCGACCGGGTGCCCGGTGTGGCGCACGCGGTCGCGGTCTCGGCCGACGGCCTGCTTCTCGCCTCGTCCCGTGACCTTCCGCGGGACCGCGCCGACCAGCTCGCCGCGATCGCGTCCGGTCTGGTCAGCCTCACCCAGGGCGCGGCCCGCTGCTTCGAGGGCGGGGCGGTGTTGCAGACAGTCGTCGAGATGGACAACGGCTTCCTGTTCCTGATGTCCATCTCGGACGGCTCGTCGTTCGCGGTGCTGGCGGCGCGGAGCTGCGACGTCGGTCAGGTCGGGTACGAGATGGCCCTGCTCGTGGACCGGGTGGGCGACGCCCTGACGCCGCAGCCGCGTACGGCTGTGGGAATGATGGGCTGAATGACGCGCTGGCCGGTGGGTCAGGTGCGGGAACAACTACGACAGCGACGGATGTCACCGGGACGAGCCGGTGCCGGGTGCGAGGGAGGTGAGCGGCGAAATGGCGGATCGTGACGAGCCGACCGGCGCGTTGGTCCGACCGTACGCCGTTACCCGCGGTCGTACCCGTCCCCGGCTCGACATCGCCCTGGAGGCACTCGTCGAGACGACGGTGCGCGGCCGAGCAGTTGCCACTGGCAATGGTGGCGGTCGTGAACACCAGTACATCGCCGCGCTGTGTGACGGACGTGTGCAGTCGCTCGCCGAGATCGCGGCGCGGATGCAGCTTCCGCTCGGCGTGGCCCGGGTGCTCATCGCCGACATGGCGACGGACGGCCTGGTCGCGGTCCACGAGCCGACCATTTTGGACGACTCCGACGACGCGGTGGGCACTGAACTGCTGGAGAGGGTGCTGAGTGGACTTCGCAGGCTCTGACATGTCGCACCGGCCGCCGGCCCCGAGCGGCCGAGTGACGTCGGCGAAGATCGTTATCGCCGGTGGGTTCGGCGTCGGCAAGACGACGCTGGTCGGCTCGGTCTCCGAGATCACGCCGCTGACCACCGAGGCGATCATGACCTCCGCCGGTGTCGGCGTCGACGACACCCGGCAGGTGCCGGGCAAGACGACGACCACGGTGGCGATGGACTTCGGTCGTATCTCGATCGACCGGGATCTGATCCTGTACCTGTTCGGTACGCCGGGTCAGACGCGGTTCTGGTTCATGTGGGACGAGTTGGTCCGGGGTGCGATCGGCGCGGTGGTGCTCGTCGACACCCGGCGGCTCGCCGACTGCTTCGCCGCCATCGACTTCTTCGAGCACCGGCGGCTGCCGTACCTGGTGGCCATCAACTGCTTCGACGGCATGCAGTACCACGATCCGCAGGACGTCCGGGACGCGCTGGCGATCTCCCGCGACGTGCCGGTGGTGCCGTGTGACGCCCGGAACCGGGAGTCCACGAAGCACGTGCTGATCTCGCTGGTCGAGTATGTGCTCACCATGCGGCGCTCGCGGGCCGTCGCGCCCGCCTGACCGACGCGCGGAAGCGCCCGGCGGCCTCAGGGCCACCGGGCGCTTCCTGCCGTCTGAGGGCGGACACGGTACGCGATCGCCCGGTGACCCTCCACGCGGGACGATCGCCGGGCGACGCTCGCGGTCAGGCGTACCGGGTCCAGGTGCCCCGGAACACCCGGTACACGCCGAGCGAGTCGGGCTCCATGCCGCCGTGCCGGTCGGCGCGGAACGCGTACCCGCCGGCGATGCCCTCGACCGTCTGCGCCTGGAGGAGGGCCCGCAGCCGGCCCCGGTCGAGGCTCGTCGCCATCCGCGCCGACGTGGCGAGGAGCTGGAGCGCGTCCGAGGCGTACGGGGCGAAGTCCGGGCTGACGCCGTGCCGCTGCGTGTAGCGGTTGGCGAAGTCCCGGCGGGCCAGCTGCGCCGTCGTGGTGGCGGTGGCCGCTGAGACGTCCAGGCAGGCCGGGTGCACCGCGTACGCGCCCTCCACGGCGGCGGCGTTCGCCCCCTGGACGGTGTCGTCGGCGACCGCGCCGGCGTCGAAGAAGATCGGGCCGCGGTGACCGGCGGCGCGCAGCTCCCGTGCCGCGACACCGGAGTCGGGCGCGGTACCCCAGACCACCACGCCGTCCCGCTGGCTGCCGGCGACGCGCTCGGCGGCGGCACGGAAGCGGCGGCCGGTCGCCGGCAGGCGTACCGTGCGGGCCAGGTCGGTGCTGCTGTCGGCGAGCGCCTCCCGCATCGCCCGCACACCCGAGTCGCCGTGCACGCCGTCGGCGGCGAGCACCGACACCCGCCGGATCCGCTTGGACTCGAACAGCTCCGCCAGGCGGCGCGCCATGTCGACGGCGTCCGGGGTCAGCTTGTAGGTGAACGTGCGCTCGTCCAGCGGCAGCACGATGCGGTCACCGTAGCCGAGCGACAGGAAGGGCGTCTTGACCCGCTGGGCGGCCACCGCGAGGGCCATCGAGGTCTCGCCGAGCACGCCGCCGATGAGCGCCTGCGCGCCGGCCCGGGTAAGGTCGGCGGCGTGGCGGGCGGCGACCTCGGGATTGCTGCCGTTGTCCAGGACCTGGAGCCGGACCGACCGGACCAGGTTCCCGACCGGTACGCCGGTGCGGTTCAGCGAGTCGGCGGTGAGTTGCAGGGCCTGCCGCTGGGCGACGCCGAGCAGCGCCCCGGCGCCGGTCAGCTCCAGACTCGCGCCGACGATCAGATCCTGGTCGCTCGGCGCGCTGCTGGACGGGCCGTCGTCCGGCCGCTGGCCCTGCGGCGCGCAACCGGCGAGCAGCAGGCTCCCGGCAGCGGCGGCGAGGACGCCCCGCCGGGTGAGCACAGTGGAGTCGAACGCCGGTGTCGCCAATGGAATCGCCTTCCCACCCCGGCGAACAGGCGCCGCCGCTGGTCCGCCGGGTATGTTCCCGGCCGGTCCAGCTCAGCGTCAAATCGTCCCGGTGTGGGATGGAACACCCCGGCGGGCCCGGTCAGGAGCGGTAGCCCGCCGAGCGGTACTCGTACTCCCGGTCGTCGTCGCGGTCACCGGTGTCGCGGGTGAAGTCCCAGCCGCCGGCCGCCTCACGGCCCGGACGGCCGCCCACGGCGAAGCCGCCGATCTCCTGGCCGCGCCGCCAGCCCCGGAAGTATCCGGTGGTGTTCTCGGCGAGGCTCGCCGCGTTCCGCACGATCCGCAGCGGACGCTCCTCGCGCAGCGGGGAGCCCGGCACCAGGTTGGCCTGCGGCACGCGCTTCGGCAGCCCGGCCTTGGTCTCCGAGCCGACGGACGGGCGGGCCGCCTGCTCGGCCGCCTGCCAGCCGGTGTCGGCGGTGGTCGACCAGTCCAGGTCGGCCTCGTCGCCGTGCCCGACGAACCAGGCGGACTTGGCCTGCGCGAAGATCAGCAGGTCGCCGTCACCCTCGTCGGAGACCGGCGGCGGCCGGTGCTCCTTCGGGGCCGGACGCCGCTCGGCCGCGGCGGGAAGCGGGACGCGACCCGGGTCGCCCTGGTCGACCAGACGCAACGGCGGCGCGTCCAGGCCGGGGTCGGACGGCCGGCTCATCTCGTCGCGCAGCGCCCGGTCCGCCAGCGGCGGCGGCTCCACCAGCCGCAGCATCGGCGGCTCCTGCGGCAGGTCGTCGGCGAGCCACGGCGGCGTGACCCGGCCGGGGTCGCTCGGCGCGTCCACGCCCCGCCCGTACGAGTAGGTGGTGCCCTCCCGCTCCCGCGCGGTGTCGTCCTCGTTGTTCACCAGCGGCCAGTTCGCCCGGGAGCCCGGCGGCGCCTCCGGCGCGGGCGGACGCGGGGCCTGCACCGGGATGCTCAGGTCGGTGGCGCTGAACCCACCGGTCGGCGGTTCCGGGTTCTGGTTCGTCTTGGGCCGGGGCGGGATGACGGTGCGCTGGCGCTCGGCCCGCGCCTTGTTGATCGCCGCGGTGGTGAGCGTCGGGCGGAACGGCTCGCCGGCCTCGGCGGGCGGCACGGCGCCGCGCGGGGACGGGGCGATCGGTGTGATCCCGGGTGGCGGCGGGGGCGGCGCGGAGATCGGCCGGTTGGTGGGGCCGTCCACCCGCGACGGCAGCGGCGCGCCGGTCGGCTCGGGCCGCGCCGGGGGAGCCGAGGACGGCCGGCCCAGTGCGGCCGCCGGAGCGACGGGCGTGACCGGGGCCGGGGCGATCGGCGGCGGCGTGACCGGCGCGGGTGCGACCGGTGGCGGGCCGAGCGGCCGGGGCGTCGTCGTGGCGGCCGGACCGGACACCGGCTCCGGACGGCTGCGCCGCCCACCGGGGACCGGCTCGGGTCGGCCGCGACGACCGGCCGGCTCGGGTGCGCCGGCCGGCTCGGGACGACCACGGTGGGGCTCGGCGATCGGCTCCGGCTGGATCGAGCGCACCGGACGCAGGTCGGCCGCCGACGTCGGGGCCAGCTCGTCGACATGTTCGCCCCTTCGGGCGGCGGCCCGTCGGCCGGTCGCGGGGGCGGGAGCGGTGCGTTCGGCGAGCGCGCCGACGAGCGCGTCGCAGCCGGCGTCGCAGGTCCGGACCGAGGCGACGGCCTGGCGCACGGTCTCGGCGACGGCCGCGGTGAGCGTGCGGTTGACGGTGGCCCGCCGGGGCGTCTCGGAGATGGCGACGCGCAGCGCGGTCACCGCGTCGGAGACGGCGTCGGCGTCGGCCACGCCCTCGCCGGCCAGGTGCGCGACGACCGCGTCGGCGGTCAGCGCGCCGTCCCGGCCACCGCGGCCCGCGGGGCCGGTGAGCATCCCCGGCTCGGGCAGCGCGTCGAGGACCGCCAGGGCGACCCGGTCGGCAGGATCCGGGTAGGCCCGCAGCGCGGCCGGGTAGAGCTCGCGGAGCACCTCGCGCAGCGTCACCGCCGCCGAGTGCCGGCCGCTCGCCAGCGCCGCGTGCGCGGCCAGAACCTGCGTGTATCCGGCGAGTTCACGCGGCGCCGGGAGGGTCACCGCGGAGAGCGCGCCGGCCTGGAGCGCGCGGGCCAGCCCGACCGCCCGGCGCTCGGCGGGCGGGGACTGCATCTCCTCCAGGGAGTCGTCGTCGGCGAAGCGCTCGGCGAAGTCGTCGACCGAGTCGTCGTCCGCGATCGCCAGCGGCCGGCCGGCGGCGCTCAGCAGCGAGGTGACGATGTGGTCGTCGCTGTCCGCGGCGATGGCCGCGCCGCTCGGACCGCCGGACCGTTCCACCAGCAGCGCGACCAGCCGGGCGTAACCGGCGGGATCGTCACCGATCTCGCAGACGTACAGCAGACGGCCTGCGTCGTCGACCACAGCGGACGTCAGCGTCGTTCCGGCCGAAGCCGTTCGGTCGGCCGGATCTGCCGAGGCCAGACCGCAGTACACGCGCACGAGCGCCACGGCGTCGTCCTCCTCCCGGGACACAGGTCTTGCACTGCCAGAGACTGATGCTCCCCGCTCCGGGTCAGTCGCGCCAGTCCACAACCGCAGAGATCTTGCCGACAATGGTGCGCCAACCCAAACTTGCGGTTTGTGCCCCGATTTTCTTCAACCGGCGACGACCCAGGAAACCACCGACGCCACCGTTGACGGAAGCGCGCAGCGCCTCGTCCAGGTCGTCCAGGCTGGAACCGGCGGAGAGCATGTCGAGCACGGCGGGCAGCCGCAGGGCGTAGGCCAGGTCACGGGCGATCTCACCGGCTTCGATGAGCAGCTCGTGGTCCCACGCGTCGTGGCCGCCGCGCAGGTTCTCCACCACCAGGTCGAGCTCGTACGTGTCCTCGTCCAGCGGGGCGATGTCGGCCGGCTCCAGCCGTTCGGACAGTTCATTCCAGCTGTCCAGCTGGGACAGGTCGTTGGGCGCACCGGAACGGATGAAAGTGACCAATGACTCCGGGGTCTTGAACAGCAGGAGCCGGCCCTTGTGGGTGAGGAAGACCGGCACCTCCTCGTCGCCCGCCTCGTCCTCGTCGTCCTCGTCCTCGGCCTCGTCGGCCTTGTCGTCGTCCGAGGCGTCGGCCTTGTCCTTGCGGCGGGCCTTGGCGTCCTTCTCCTCGTCCTCGTCGTCCTCCTCGGCGGAGAGGGCGGCGAACTCCTCGTCGAGGATCACCACCTCCTCGTCCTCCTCGGTCTCGACGACCTGGCGACGGGCCAGGAACGGGTCGTCCTGGTCGCGCTCGGCGACGTCGGTCGGGGTCAGCTCGCGCGCCGGCCGGTACGCCCGCAGCGTGAATCCGGTGCCGGAGGGCAGAGCGATCTCCACCGGGTCGATCCGCACCTCGTCCCAGAGCGCGCGGTCGGCCGGCGGGCGGTCCTCCTCGACCTCGTCGGCCGCGGCGGCGGCGTCGGTGTCGTCGAGCTGGGGCTCGTCGGCGTCGGGCCGTTGGGGCGACTGGCGGGCCACGCTGACCTCCGTGTGCGTTCGGGTTGCCCACCCGGCGGCGTCGCGCCGTCGAGTGACTCTGCGCACATACCCTAGTGGGCGACGGTTCCGACCGGGAGTCGCACCCCTTGGCGTCGTGGCGGCGCGACAAGTAGCGTTGCTACGCATGAAGGCGCAGGCGCTGCACGGACACCTGGACGCGCTGCTGCTCGCCGTGCTGGAACGGGGCGCTCTGCACGGCTACGCGATCATCGAGGCGTTGCGTGCCCGCAGCGGCGGCACGCTGGATCTGCCCACCGGCACCATCTATCCGGCGCTGCGCCGGCTGGAGCGGGCCGGGCTGGTGGCGAGCACCTGGAGCACTGTGAACGGCCGGGAGCGCCGCACCTACGAGCTGACCGATGCCGGCGGCCGGGCGCTCGCCGGGGAGCGGGCCGGCTGGCGCGAGTTCAGCGCCACCGTCGGGCGGTTCCTCGGCGCGGACGAGCCACCCACCGCACCGGCCTGACCGGGCCCGGCCGGCAGCCCGGGGCCCGCACCGAGCCGCCCGAGGGCCGGCCAGTGGGCGGGCCGAGTCGCTCAGCCGGCCAGCCGGCGGTCGGCGAGCACCCAGCAGCGGGCCGCCCGGGCCAGGGCGAACCAGGCCGCCGAGACCACCACCATCCCGATGATCAGGGGAGGCCAGGTGAGCGCGGCGTCCCACAGCCCGATCGACCAGCCGAACAGCGCGCCCCCGGCGACCGCGCCGAGCAGCAGGCTGCCGGTCAGACCGAAACCGACCAGCCGCGCCGGGCGGACGAGCCGCGGTGACCCCCACCGGGCGACGAGCGGGCCGACCAGCAGCGCAGCCAGCGCCAGCGCGGCGACCACGCCCCAGATGCCGTTCAGCGCGGCGGAGAGCAGCAGGTAGCTCTGTGGCGGCGGCGGACCGCCGCTCCAGCTCGACCCCTGCCAGGTCAGGTCGCCGGCGGCGATGAGCACCACCGCCACCACGAGCGTGCGCAGCGCCAGCCCGCGCAGCGCGCCGACGGCCAGCTCGGCCTGGAAACCCGGCACGAGCTGGGCGTCGCTGCCGAACTCGGCGACCGCCCGCCGCTGCGCCTCCGCCCGCGGCAGGCCCCCTTCCCGGTACGCCTCGACGGCGTCCTCCAGCGCGTGCCGCGCCTCGGTCAGCAGGTCGGCCTTGAGCCGGTCCGGCCCGTGCAACCGCGTGGACAGTTCGTGCAGCCGGCGGTCGACCACTGCCTCCTCATGCACCCGCATGCGGGTAAGCCTGCCACCGACGGGCGACACCCGCGTCAGGGAAAACCCCGATCGGCCGGGCGTCAGGGCGTGATCGCCAGGTAGCCGCGCTCGGCCGCCTCCTGGCGCAGCCACTGCTCCCGGTACCAGCCGGGGCGTGCCACCAGCTCGTCGTGCCGGCCGCGCTGCACGACCCGGCCGCCTTCGAGCACCACGATCTCGTCCAGCCCGGCCAGACCGCTGAGCCGGTGGCTGATCAGCAGTACCGAGTGCCCGGCCGGGGTGGCGGCGAGCGTGGACTCCAGCACCGCGTCGGCCGCCGCCGGGTCGAGCCCTTCGGTCGGCTCGTCGAGCACCAGCACCGGCGGGGCGGCCAGCAGCGCGCGGGCCAGCGCGAGCCGCTGCCGCTGCCCGCCGGAGAGCTGCCCGCCCTGCTCGCCGACCACCGTCTCCCAGCCGTCGGGCTGCTCGCGTACCCAGTCGAGCAGGCCGGCCGCCCGGGCCGCGGCGGCCAGGTCCGCCTCGGTGGCGTCCGGCCGGCCGAGGAGCAGGTTCTCCTTGACCGTCGCGTGGAAGACGTACGCCTCGGCGAGCAGGCCGCCGACCACCCGGGGCAGGTGCTCGGCCGGGATCTCGGACACCGGCACGCCGCGGGCGGTGACGCGGCCGGCGTCGGGGCGTACCGCGCCGGTGAGCACTGCGGCGAGCGTGCTCTTGCCGGCGCCGCTCGGCCCCACCACCGCCACCCGGCGGCCGGCCGGCAGGTCGAGGTCGAACCCGGCCAGGGCGGGGGCGGCACCGGCCCGGTAGCGGACCGTCACGTCGGAGAACCGCACGTCGTGGCCGTCGTTCCCGGGCTCCGGCGTGGTCTGCGGCGTCGCCGTGGCCGGCTCGGTGAGCAGGTCGGCGACGCGGGCCAGCCCGGCCCGCAGCTGGGTGCGCTGGCGGGCCGCCGCGACGAGCGCGAGCGCCACCTCCACGGCGGCGAGCGAGCCGACCGCGAGGACGCCGACGAGCACGCCACCGACCTCGGCGCGCAGCGCCACGACCACCACGGCGGCGGCGGTGAGGCCACCGACGAGGACACCGAGCGCGTCCACCGCGAAGCCGGTCGCGGCGAGCCGGCGTTCCAGCCGGGCCAGCCGTCCGGCCCGCTGGTGGGCGGCGGCGAGCGCGGCGCCGGTCGCCCCGAACGCGGCCAGGTCGGCGGCGCCGTGGGTGAGGTCGACCGCGTCCACGGCGAGCGCGCCCCGCAGCGGGGCCACCTCGTCGGCGGCGCGGCGGGTGATCCGGGTGGCGAGCGCGGGCAGCGCCACGCCTGCCACGAGCAGGCCGATCGCGAGCACACCGGCGGCCGGTGGCGAGATCAGCGCGGCGATGCCGACCGCGAGCACGCTGACCAGTGCCGCCGCCGCTCCCGGCACGAGGACGCGCAGGAGCAGGTCCTGGGCGGCCTCCACGTCGGAGACCAGCCGGCTCAGCGCGTCCCCGGTACGCCGGCCGGTCTCGCGCCGGGCGGCGAGCGTGGCGAAGACGCGGGCCCGTACATCGGTGATCATGCGGAGTACGGCGTCGTGCCCGGCGAGCCGTTCGGTGTACCGGAACACGCCCCGGCTGACCGCGAGCGCCCGGACCGCGACGATGGCCACCGTCAGCCGGTCCAGCGGAGGCCGGCCGGCGGCGCTCATCAGCAGCCAGGTGGCGGTGGCCATCAGTGCCAGGCCGGCGAACTCGGTCGCGGCGGCGAGCAGTCCGGCGCCGAGCAGCCGGCTCAGGTACGGCCGGGCCAGGCGCAGCACCGCCCGCTCGGCGCCGGTACGGGCAGGTGCGGGCGGTTCCGGCGAGCCGGAGGGCGCGACCGGTACCCCGGTCGGCCCGGCCGGCTCGCGGCCCACCGGCGTCACGCCGTCGGCGGCGGTCACCGGGCCACCACCGGGCAGGCGGGGGAGACGGCGCTCATCGGGAGACTCCCGGGCCGGTGGCGGTCGCGTGCAGCTCGGTGACCCGGCCGTCCTCGACGCGCAGGATCCGGTCGGCGTCGGCGAGCAGCGCGGGCCGGTGCGCGACGAGCAGCGCGGTACGTCCGGCGACCAGCCGCCGGGTCGCGTCCAGCACCACCGCCTCGCTGGCGCTGTCCAGCCGCGCGGTCGGCTCGTCGAGCAGCACGATCGGGGCGTCCCGGAGGAACGCGCGGGCCAGCGCGACGCGCTGCCGCTGCCCGCTGGACAGCCCGTGGCCGCGCTCGCCGAGGCGGGTGTCCAGCCCGTCGGGCAGGGCGTCGACCACCTCGTCCAGCGCGGCGCCGGTGACCGCCGCGGCGAGCGCGGCATCGGGGGTGTCCGGTGCGCCGAGGCGGATGTTGTCGGCGAGCGACCCGGCGAACAGGTGCGCCCGCTGCGGCACCCAGGCCAGCTCGCGCCGCCAGGCGTCGAGGTCGGCCCCGGCCAGGTCCACCCCGTCGACGGTGACCCGGCCGGAGGTCGGGGCGACGAAGCCGAGCAGCAGGTTGAGCAGCGTGCTCTTGCCCGCGCCGCTGGGCCCGATGATGGCCACCCGGTCGCCGGGCCGGATGGTCAGCGTGACGTCGCGCAGCGCGGTCGTCCGGTCGTACGCGACCGTCACGTCCTCGAAGCGGATCTCGCCCCGGCCGCCCGGCGCCGGACCGCGGGGCCCGGTGGTGGTGGCGGGTGCGTCGCCGGCGGAGAGCGTGAGCGCCTCGTCCAGCGCGGTGAGCCCTTCCATGCTGGCGTGGAACCGGCTGCCCGCGGCCCGCAGCGGCAGGTACGCCTCCGGGGTGAGCAGCAGCACCAGCAGCGCGGTGGAGAGCGTGATGCCGCCGCCGAGCAGCCGGATGCCGATCGGCACCGCGACCAGCGCGACGGAGAGCGTGGCTACCAGTTCCAGCACCAGCGCGGACAGGAACGCGATCCGCAGCGTCTTCATGGTGGCCTGGCGGTGGCCGTCGGCCATCCGGCGTACCACGTCGACCTGGCCCCGGGACCGGCCGAACGCGCGCAGCGTGGGCAGCCCGGCCACCATGTCGAGGAAGTGCCCGCCGAGCAGCGACAGCCGGCGCCACTGCCGTTCGGTGGCGGCCTGCGCCTGCCAGCCGAGCAGCGCGCCGAAGATCGGGATGAGCGGGATGGTGAGCGCGATGATCAGCGCCGAGCTCCAGTCGGCGAACACGATCCGGGCCAGCACCGCCACTGGCACCGTGACGCTCAGCACGAGTTGCGGCAGGTAGCCGGTGAAGTAGGGGTCGAGCGCGTCCAGACCGCGCCCGGCCAGGGTGGCGAGCTGCCCCGCCCGCTGGCCGGCGACCCAGGTGGGGCCGTGCCGGCCGACCGCGCCGAGCAGATCGGCGCGCAGCGCCGCCTTGACCGTCGCGGCGGCCCGCGCCGCCACTGCGCCCTGCGCCCAGCTCACCAGCGCCCGCCCGGCGACCGCGGCCACGAACCCGGCCAGCGCCGGCCGGTGCAGCCGCCCGTCGAACGCCGTGGCCAGCAGCGTCGCCAGCGCGGTGGCCTGGGCGATCACCAGCAGCGCGGTGAGCCCGCCCAGTACCGCGAGCACGGCGAGGTCGCGCCGGGCCGCGGGGACCCGACGCAGCAGACGCGGGTCGAACGGGCGGCGGCTCACCAGTACACCGGTGCCCTGCCGTCGATCCGTCCCCGGAACACCCACCAGCACATCGCCTGAAAGCCTAGTAGGGCCGGCAGGAGCGGCAGCGCGAGCCATCCCAACAGCGCCAGCGTCGGGCGGCTGGCGGCCGCCTCGGCCACTGTGAGCGACGCCGCCGGGTCGGTCGTGGAGACCAGGATCCGGGGCCAGAGCGCGGCCCCGACCAGCGGCGCGGGCAGCGCCAGCGCCGTCGCGGTCGCCGCGAAGGCCACCCCGGCCCGGCCCCGCCGCAGCGCCGCGCGGGCCGCCAGCAGCGTCACCACGAGCGCCAACGGCAGGAGTACGGCCACAGCCGGGCGCGCCACCGCGGCGCGTACCCGATCGGAGAGCAGCCCCAGGACGGTGACCGAGGCGACAGCGGTGAGCGCGGCGGGTACCAGGCCGCTCGCCAGCCGGGCGAGCGCCGGGGCCTCGGCGGCGGGCAGCCGGAGCGTGAGGAACGTCGCACCGTGCACCGCGACCAGCGCGAGCAGCGCCAGCCCGGCGGCGGCGACGAACGGGGTGGCGAGATGACCGGCACCGGCCACGTGGCCGTCAGCGCTCAACGGCACGCCTTGGAGCAGCCCGGCGAGCACCGCGCCCCAGCCCAGCGCGGCGAGCACGCAGCCGGCCACCACCACCCGGTCCCAGCGGGCGCGAGCGGTGGCGGAGGCCGGGCGGCTGCGCAACTGCACCCCGGCGGTCACCAGCACCACCCCGGTCAGCGCGGCGAGCACGGCCGGGTAGAAGCCGGAGAGCAGCTCACCCTCCAGCCGGGGGAACGCGCCGAACAGGATGCCGACGGCGGCCACCAGCCAGACCTCGTTGCCGAGGAAGAACGGCCCGAGCGCGGTGAGCGTGGCCCGGCTGCCCGGTGCCGGGCCGCGCCGGGCCAGCAGCAGGCCGACGCCGTAGTCGTAGCCGCCGAGCACGAGGTAGGTGGCGAAGAAGAGGCCGAGCAGGGCGTACCAGGCGAGTTCCACGGCGGGCTCCCTCAGACGAACACGGGCTGGTGGTGGGCGTCGGTGTCGGGCGCGGGCGGTCGGCCGAGCGCGGGGTCGCGCGCCCCGCGGGCGGCGTGCCGGGCCAGCAGCACCCAGTTGGTCACCGCGAGCGCGCCGAGCAGCAGGCTGAACCCGATCAGCGAGGTGAGCATCAGCGCGGGCGAGACCGGTGAGACGGCCTGCGCGGTGGGCAGCAGCCCGTACGCGGCCCATGGCTGGCGGCCGACCTCGCGGGCGATCCAGCCGAGCAGCATCGCGACGAAGGGCAGCGGCAGGCCGAGCAGGATCAGCCAGAGCGGCACCTTCAGCCGGATGATCCAGTCGCGCCAGAGCAGCGGCAGCAGGAGCCAGAGGGCGCCGAGCGTGAAGCCGATCAGGATCATGAAGCCGAGGCCGACGTCGGAGAGCACCGGCGGTTCCCAGTCGCCGGGGCCGAACCGCGCGGTCCAGTCGGCGACGAGCGCGTCCCGGTCCGGCCCGCCGCCGAACTTGGTCGGCTGGAGCTGCCCGACCGGGCCGAACTGGGCGAAGCCGAAACCCTGGAGCAGGCTGACCGAGAGCGCCGCGGTGACCAGGCCTAGCCGCAGCGAGGTGCGGAAGAGCGCGTAGTCGGGGGTACGCCGGAGCAGGTGCCAGGCGCTCACCGCGGCCATCAGCAGGCCGCCGGTGACCAGGCTCGCCGAGACGACGTGGCCGAACGCCATGCCGAACGTGGGATTGGTGAGCAGCGCGCCGAAGTCGGTGAGGTGGGCCACGCCGTCGCGGACCTCGTACCCGACCGGGTTCTGGAGCCAGGCGTTCGCCACCATGATCCAGAAGGCCGAGGCGTACGCGGTGATCGCCACGCCCCAGAGCAGCGCCAGATGCACGCCGCGCCGCAGCCGGTGCCACCCGAAGATCCACATGCCGAGGAACGTGGACTCCAGGAAGAACGCCACGAGCGTCTCGATGGCCAGCGGCGCGCCGAACACGTTTCCGACGTAGCGCGACAGCCCGCTCCAGTTCAGCCCGAACTGGAACTCCATCACGATGCCGGTGGCGATGCCGAGCACGTAGTTGATCACGTAGAGCTGGCCCCAGAACCGGGTCAGCCGCTCGTACACCGGCTTGCCGGTCAGGTAGCCGGCCGTCTGCAGCCCGACCAGCAGCGTGACCAGGCCGAGCGTGACCGCCACGAACAGGAAGTGGATCGAGGTGGTGGTGGCGAACTGGAGGCGGGCGAGGAGCAGCGGGTCCACTGTCGTCCTCCCATGGGTTGGCTCTCTTGTCGTAGCCAACCTACACGTAGCCTAGCTACCTATAGGGGTGCGCGAACCCGGAGAAGTCCCGTAGGGGGCGAGGTCAGCTCAGGAACAGGGCGAACGGCAGGGAGACGAGCGTGCCCGCGACGGCCAGCGCCATCGCGCCGAGCACCCGCGGCGGGCGGTCCGCGACGAGCAGCCGCTGCACCCGTACGTCGAGGTCGCGGTCGCCGAGTCCGAGCGTGCCGGCCGGCTGGACCCGGTGCCCGGCGGCGGCGAACCGGCGCAGCGCACCGGCCAGCGGCGCCTCCGCGTGCAGCTCCCGGGCCTTGTCGTCGGCGCGCATCTCGACCAGCAGCGCCACCCGCGCGTGCGCGTCCCGCACCCACTGGAACCAGGGCAGCGCCCGGCACAGCGCGGTGAACGGCAGCAGCACCAGGTCGTGCCGCTCCTGGGCGTGCGCCCGCTCGTGGGTGAGCACCGCCGCCAGCTCGGCCGGGTCGAGCAGGTCGAGCGTGCCGGCGCTCACCACCACCCGGGGACGCACCCCGGGCAGGCAGTACGCCGCCGCGCTCGGGTGGTCGAGCACCAGCGCGCCGGGCACCGTGGGGTCACGCCGGGCCACCAGGTGCAGCAGCTCCCGGTGCCGGCGCTGGGCGCGGACCGCGCCGTGCAGGCTGCGTACCGTCGTGGTGAGCAGCACCGCGCCGATGCCGAGACCGACGCCGACCAGGCTGAGGTGCACCGCGCCCACCCCGGCCGGCAGCGTGCCGTGGGCCAGGTCGTCGGCCAGGGCCAGCAGCGCGTGCCCGGTCGCCCGGTCGTACGCGTCGAGCCCCAGCGCCATCGGCAGCCCCATGGCGGACAGGCCGAGCGCCAGCCCGACCGCCTGCCAGCAGATGATCGCCACCCGGGGCGCCCGCCAGGTCCAGCGCGCGGCGGCGAGGACCTGCGCGGTCAGCCAGCAGGCCAGGACGATCGCGGCGAAGTGCAGGGCGTACGCCACGGCAGCCGCCCTACCGGTCCGTCGCCTCGTCGAGCGCCGGCCGGCCGGGCCGGGGGTTCTCGACCCGGCCGGCCGGTCCGTCCTCGGCTGTCGCCCCGGCCTCGGCGCCGAGCGCGGCGCGGAGCACGTCCGCCTCCGTGCCGGTGACCGAGCGGGCGAAGCGCACGAGCGCGGCGTCCCGGCTGCCGCCGAGGTCGAGGGCTTCGAGCATGAGCTGGGCGATGTGCGCCTCGCGGGTGGCGGCCGGGCGGTAACGCCAGGCGCGCCCCTCCCGCTCGCGCTGCACCATGCCCTTGCCGGCGAGCCGGTCGAGCACTGTCATCACAGTGGTGTAGGCCAGTTCCCGGCCGTCCAGGGCGTCGGCGACCTCGCGCACCGTCACCCCGCCCGACGAGGCGGGCGCCGCGTCCCACAGCACGTCCATCACCGCACGCTCAAGGTCCCCCAGCCGAGTCACCCGGCAATCCTACCCCCGGTAGTAGATCCCTTCCGACCCCCGGGGACCGCCCGGGTCAGACGCCCTTCGGGTGCCAGACCGTCTTGATCTCCAGCAGCGTGGTCATCCGGGTGATGCCGGGGTCGGCGTACCAGTCGTGGTCGGCCGGAGCCGGCCGCAGCACCCGCTTGAGGTTCTCCGCGGCCCTGATCTCCAGGTCGGCCGCCAGCTCGGCGTCGGCGACGCCGGTCAGGTCGATCGCGTTGACGTCCATGTGCGCGGCGAGCGTCGGCACGGTCTCGGCCAGCCGGCCGGTGAGGATGTTGACCACCCCGCCGGGCAGGTCGGAGGTCGCGAGCACCTCGGCCAGCGTCACCGCCGCCAGCGGCGCCGCCGGGGAGGCGGCCACCACCACCGTGTTGCCGGTCACGATCGCCGGGGCGATCACGCTCACCAGGCCGAGCAGCGCGGGCTCCTCGGGGGCCACCACCGCCACCACGCCGCTGGGCTCCGGCGCGGACAGGTTGAAGTACGGGCCGGCCACCGGGTTCGCCCCGCCGTACACCTGGGCGATCTTGTCGGACCAGCCCGCGTACCAGACCCAGCGGTCGATCGCGGCGTCCACCTCGTCGGCCGGGACGCCCAGGGCCACGAACTGCTCGCGCCGGCCCTCCAGCATCTCGGCGACCCGGTAGAGGATCTGACCCCGGTTGTACGCGGTCGCCCCGGCCCAGCCCTTCACCGCGGCGCGGGCGGCCACGACCGCGTCCCGCGCGTCCTTCCGGGAGGCAAGAGACACGTTCGCGGATTGCACGAGATACGACCGTCCCGACTCGCTGCGCGGGAACTTCCCGCCGATGAAGAGCTTGTACGTCTTGCGTACCGCGACCCGCTCAGACATTGAGGTACCCCTCCAGCCCGTGCCGGCCGCCCTCGCGACCGTAGCCCGACTCCTTGTAGCCGCCGAACGGCGAGGTCGGGTCGAACTTGTTGAACGTGTTGGCCCACACCACGCCCGCGCGCAGCCGGTCGGCCAGCCACAGGATCCGGGAACCCTTGTCGGTCCAGATCCCGGCCGACAGCCCGTACGGCGTGTTGTTGGCCTTCTCGACGGCCTCCGCCGGGGTGCGGAACGTGAGCACCGACAGCACCGGGCCGAAGATCTCCTCGCGGGCGATCCGGTGCGCCTGGGTGACGCCGGTGAAGATGGTCGGCGCGAACCAGAAGCCGCGCTCGGGCAGCTCGCACGGCGGCGACCAGCGCTCGGCGCCCTCGGCGGACCCGGCGTCGGACAGCTCCCGGATCCGGGCGAGCTGTGCGGCCGAGTTGATCGCGCCGATGTCGGTGTTCTTGTCCAGCGGGTCGCCGACCCGGAGCTGGGCCATCCGGCGCTTGAGCGACTCCAGCACCCGGTCGGCGACCGACTCCTGGACCAGCAGCCGGGAACCGGCGCAGCAGACGTGGCCCTGGTTGAAGAAGATGCCGTTGACGATGCCCTCGACGGCCTGGTCGATCGGGGCGTCGTCGAAGACGATGTTGGCGGCCTTGCCGCCCAGCTCCAGCGTGAGCTTCTTGCGGGTGCCGGCGACCGCGCGGGCGATGGCGCGGCCGACCTCGGTGGAGCCGGTGAACGCGACCTTGTCCACGCCCGGGTGCTCGACCAGCGCCCGGCCGGTGTCACCGGCGCCGGTGACGATGTTCACCACGCCGGCCGGCAGGTCGGCCTGCTGGCAGATCTCGGCGAACAGCAGCGCGGTGAGCGGGGTGGTCTCGGCCGGCTTGAGCACCACCGTGTTGCCGGCGGCCAGCGCCGGGGCGATCTTCCACGCCAGCATGAGCAGCGGGAAGTTCCACGGGATGACCTGCGCGGCCACGCCAAGAGGCTGCGGAGTCGCGCCGCTGTGCTGGCTCGTCGGCCTCCGGCCGAACCCGGCGTGCTCCAGCTTGTCCGCCCAGCCCGCGTAGTAGAAGAAGTGCGCGGCGACCAGCGGCAGGTCGACGTCGCGGGACTCCTTGATCGGCTTGCCGTTGTCCAGCGACTCCAGCACGGCCAGCTCGCGCGAGCGCTCCTGGATGATCCGGGCGATCCGGAACAGGTACTTGGCCCGGTCCCGGCCCGGCATCGGACCCCAGACCTTCTCGTACGCGCTCCGGGCGGCCCGGACCGCGCGGTCCACGTCGTCGGCGCCGGCCTCGGCGATCTCGGCCAGCACCTCCTCGGAGGCCGGGTTCACCGACTTGAAGCTGCCGCCGGAGGCCGGGTCGACGAACGCGCCGTCGACGAAGAGCCCGTACGAGGGCTTGATGTCCACCACCGAGCGGGACTCGGGGGCGGGTGCGTATTCGAACATCGCGTTCAGTCCAGGGTGAAGTAGTCGGGGCCGGCGTAGACGCCGGTCGTCAGCTTGGTGCGCTGCATGAGCAGGTCGTTGAGCAGGCTGGACGCGCCGAACCGGAACCAGTCCGGGCTCAGCCAGTCGGCGCCGACGGTCTCGTTGACCATGACCAGGTACTTGATCGCGTCCTTGGTGGTCTTGATGCCGCCGGCCGGCTTGACGCCGACCTGACGCCCGGTGGCGGCGCGGAAGTCGCGCACCGCCTCCAGCATCACCAGCGTCACCGGCAGGGTGGCCGCGACCGGAACCTTGCCGGTGGAGGTCTTGATGAAGTCGCCGCCCGCCAGCATGGCGAGCCAGGACGCGCGCCGCACGTTGTCGTACGTGGCCAGCTCACCGGTCTCCAGGATGACCTTGAGGTGGGCGTCCCCGCAGGCTTCCTTGGTGGCCACGATCTCGTCGTAGACCTCGGAGTAGCGCCCGGCCAGGAACGCGCCCCGGTTGATCACCATGTCGATCTCGTCGGCGCCCGCCTCGACCGCCGCGCGCACGTCGGCGAGCTTGATCTCCAGCGGGGCCTGGCCGGACGGGAACGCGGTCGCCACGCTGGCCAGGTGCACGCCGCTGCCGCGCAGCACCTCGGCCACGTACGGGACCATCGACGGGTAGACGCAGACGGCGCCGACGTGCGGGCAGCTCGGGTCGGCCGGGTCGGGGCGCAGCGCCTTGGCGGCCAGCGCCCGCACCTTGCCCGGGGTGTCCGCCCCTTCGAGGGTGGTCAGGTCGACCATCCGGATCGCCAGGTCGATCGCCTCGGCCTTGGCCGTGGTCTTGATGGAGCGGGTGCCGAGTTGCGCCGCCCGCTGCTCCGCGCCGACCTGGTCCACGCCGGGCAGGCCGTGCAGGAAGGTCCGCAGAGCGGTCTCGGATCGTCCCAGCTCGGTGAGGTCCGACCGGGCCGACGTCGTTGTCGCCGTCATGCCCCGAATAGTACGCACCCAGGAGTCGAGTGATCTTGCCCACAGGCGACCAGTCGTGAGCGTCATACGTGAGCGGTGTCGCTGGTCGTACCGCACCCGCCGTGCGCCGGGCCGCCAAACGGTAGGTTGAGCGATCGTGGACGTACACGTCATTGACCATCCGCTCGCCCAGACGCGGCTGACCGCCATGCGGGACGCCCGGACCGACTCGTCGTCGTTCCGGGCCGCGCTGCGCGAACTCACCACCATGCTGGTGTACGAGGCCGCGCGCTCCTTCCCGGTCGAGAAGTACTCGATCCAGACTCCGGTCACCGCCACCGAGGGCACCCGGCTGGCGAACCCGCCGCTGCTGGTGCCGGTGCTGCGGGCCGGTCTCGGCATGGCCGACGCCGCGCTCGGCCTGCTGCCCGAGTCGTCGATGGGCTTCGTCGGCCTGGCCCGCGACGAGGAGACGTACGAGCCCCGCGCGTACATGGAGTCGCTGCCGCGCGACCTCAGCGGCCTGCCGGTGCTGGTGCTCGACCCGATGCTCGCCACCGGCGGCTCGCTGGAGCACTGCTGCCGGCTGCTCGCCGACCGCGGCTGCACCGACATCACAGTGCTGTGCGTGCTGGCCGCCCCGGTCGGCATCGAGCGGCTGGAGCGCTCCGGGCTGCCGCTGCGCCTGGTCACCGCCTCGATCGACGAGGGACTGAACGACTCGAAGTTCATCGTCCCCGGCCTGGGCGACGCCGGTGACCGCCAGTTCGGCGGCATGCCCCGCTTCTGACCCGGGTGTCCGGGGATCCGGTTCGACCCGGCGACCCCGGATCCGGCGATTCGGCGGAGAGGGCCCTTTCTCGCTGGGAAGGGGCCCTCTCGGCGTGAATCGGGCGGCCCCGGCGAGTCGATGCGCGGGGGTGCGGGGAGGCGCTAGCGTTCCGGGCCATGACTGGTGTTGCGCTCGCCGAGGAGCTGCTGCTCCTCGCGTATGACGACGAAACCGGCAAGGCCACCATGCCGCGGATCAGCCTGGACCTGGGCATGGCCGCCGCGGTGCTGGTCGAGCTGGCCCTGGCCGGACGGGTCGCGTACGCGGACGGGAACCTGGCGGTGGTCGACCCGGCCCCGACCGGCGAGCCGATCGCGGACGCCGTCCTCGCCAAGATCGCCGCGGACACCCCGCACACGCCGTCGTCCTGGGTGCAGCGACTGCGGCACGGGCTGCGCGACCGGATCCTCTCCGACCTCTGCGGCCGGGGCGTGGTGCGGGACGTGGACGAGACCGAGCTGGGCTTCATCCATGTGCATCGCTACCCGGTGGCCGACGCCTCGGTCGAGGCGGACATCCGGCGGCGGCTGGCCGACGCGCTGACCAGCGGGCAGCTCCCGGACGAGCGGACCGCCGCGCTGGCCACGCTCGTCGCGGTGCTGCGGATGGAACCGGCGCTGGGGCTGACCGGCCCGGCCGCCGAGGACGCCGGCCGGCGCCTGGAGGAGATCGCGGCCGGCGCCGGGTTCTCCGGCACGGTGAGCCTGGACGACAGCGTGGTACGCCCGTCGATCAGCCTGGTCGTCGCCGCGCTGGGCCAGGCCGTCGACGCCGCCCTCGGCAAGCGGTAAGGAAGGGCCCCCTCTTAACGCCTCAGGTAGAGGAAGGGCCCCTTGTTAACGCCAGGCGTTAACAAGGGGCCCTTCCTTGCATCGGTGGTCAGAGGCCCAGGGCGGCGGCGATCTCGTTGCGCAGCTCGGCCACGGCGGCCCGCGCGCGCTGCCGGGCCGCCGGCACGTCGCCGCCGCTCACCGGCTCCACCACCTCCAGGTACGCCTTGAGCTTCGGCTCCGTGCCCGAGGGCCGGATCACCACCCGGGCCGCGCTCGTGCGCAGGATCACCACGTCCGCGTCGGGGAGCAGGTCGGACGCCTCGGTCACCGGCTGCCCGAGCAGCGCGGTCGGGGTGGCCGCCCGGATCCGGGCCATCGAGTCCGCGATCACCCGCAGGTCCTCCACCCGGACCGAGAGCTGCTCGGTGTGGTGCACGCCGAACTCGGCGGCCAGCTCGTCGAGCCGGTCGAGGAGCGTACGGCCCTCGGCCTTGAGACCGGCGGCCAGCTCGGCGACAGTCAGCGCGGCGGTGATGCCGTCCTTGTCGCGTACGTGAGCCGGCGCGACGCAGTAGCCCAGCGCCTCCTCGTAGCCGTACACCAGCGGCTCCCGGCCGCCGCCGGCCCGGACGATCCACTTGAACCCGGTGAGCGTCTCGTCGTAGGGCAGGCCCCGGGCCGCCGCCATGGCCCGCAGCAGCGCCGACGACACGATCGTGGTGGCGTACAGGCCGGTCACGCCACGGCGCATCAGGTGGTCGGCGAGCAGCGCGCCCACCTCGTCGCCGCGCAGCATCCGCCAGGATCCGGCGTCGCGTACCGCCACCGCGCAGCGGTCCGCGTCCGGGTCGTTGGCGATCGCCAGGTCCGCGCCGGTGCGGTCGGCGAGCGCGACCAGCAGGTCCACCGCGCCCGGCTCCTCCGGGTTGGGGAAGCTCACGGTCGGGAACGCCGGGTCCGGCTCGGCCTGCTCGGGCACCATGCCGGGCACGCCGAAACCGGCGCGGGCGAACGCGGCGGTCAGCACCGCGCCGCCCACCCCGTGCAGCGGCGTGTACGCCACCTTGAGGTCCCGTGGTCCGGCCGGGTCCACCACCGCGGCGGCCCGCTCGACGTACGCGGTCACCAGGTCGTCGCCGAGCACCTGACCGGCCGGGCCGAGCGGCACCGCCGCGAGCGGGCCGACCGCCCGGATGGCCGCCTCGATCCCGGCGTCGGCGGGCGGCACGATCTGCGCGCCCGCGCCCAGCTCACCGCCGAGCTGCGCGCCCAGGTAGACCTTGTAGCCGTTGTCCTGCGGCGGGTTGTGGCTGGCGGTGACCATCACCCCGGCGACCGCGCCGAGGTGCCGGACCGCGAACGCCAGCACGGGCGTGGGCAGCGGCCGGGGCAGCAGCAGCGCCGGGCGGCCCGCACCGGTCGCCACCTGCGCGGTGCGCTCGGCGAACGCACGGGAGCCGTACCGGGCGTCGTACCCGATCACCAGCGGACCCTCGCCGCCCTGGGCGGCGAGCCAGCCGACGAGCCCGGCGGCGGCCTGGGTGACCACGGCGAGGTTCATGCCGTTCGGCCCGGCCCGCAGCGGGCCGCGCAGCCCGGCGGTGCCGAAGGTCAGCGGGCCGGCGAACCGGTCGGCCAGGTCGGCCGCCGTGCCGGGCAGCCCGTCGAGGACCGCGCGCAGCGCGTCGCGGTCGGCCGGGTCGGGGTCGTCGGCGAGCCAGCGCTCGGCTCGTACGCGAAGGTCGTCAAGGTCAGTGGGTTCCGCCGCCATTGCCTCATGAAAGCACGGCGGCGGATCACCACTGGCCGTCGGCCTCGACTCAGTTGGCCGCCGTGAGCTGGAACGAGCCGGCCATCGCGTCGAAGATCGGCTTGCTCTCGGCGAACGTGGCGTCGCTGGACGAGAGGTAGAACGAGTAGACCTTGCCGCCCTGGACCACGCCCCGCCACACGCCGTGCCGCTTCTCGTCGCCCTCGCCGCAGGTGTACTCGAACTCGGCAGCCGGCTTGCCGGCCAGCGTCGTCTCGGTCATCGCGAGCTGTTCGTAGGGCTTGGCGCACGACTTGCTCTTGTCGCGGAGGTTGCGGGAGGCGAACTCGGCCCAGCTGACCGATGTACCGCCCCAGTTCTCGGCCAGCAGCCGCACCTTGCGGCTCTCGTCCTGCGGGTCGACGTAGTCGACGAAGACGCCACCGGTCTTGCGGTCCCAGCCCTTCGGCACCTGGACGGTGATGCCCTTGACGGTCTGCTCCTGCATCTCCACCGGCGAGGCGGCGGCCGAGTTCGACGGCAGCGCGCCCACGATCGGCGGGGGAGCGTCGTCGCCGCCGCTGGTCAGCGCGATCACGCTCACCAGCAGCACCACGGCGAGGCCACCGGCGGCGGCGAGCTGGACCTTGCGCGGCCACGCCTTCACCCGGCCCAGCAGGCCCTTGCCGGTGCCGAGTGCGCCGCCACCACCGGCGGCGGCCGGTGCGGTGGCCGGGGTGGTCCACGCCTGGCCGGTGCCGGGCACCGACCACTGGTTGCCGCCGTACACCGGCTGGGTGGCGTCGACGGTGCGGCCGTAAGCGGCCGGTACCGCCTGGGTCGCGTCCGCTCCGGCGCCCTGGCCGAGCCGGACCGTGGCGTCCGGAGAGATGCGCTGGGTGGCCTCCGGCGTGCCCGGCCCGGACATCGCGCCGGTCGGGGTGTGCAGCGGGCCGGCCAGCGCGTCGGCGCTGGTCTCGTCGAGCGCGGCGGCGCCCGCCGCGGCCTTCTCGGCCTTGGGCCGCCCGCCGCGGCGCAGCGCGGCGAGGCGGTCGGTGAGCGACTCGTCCGGGCCGATCATCGCCCGGCCGCCGATCTGCCCGCTCGGCTTCGGCTCCGCCGCGATGGCCGGCGGCGTGGTCGGGCGCGGAACCGGCACCACCGCGTACGGGTCGGTGACGGAGTTGACAGCGGTAGCGGTGCTGGTCAGCGGCCCGGCGAGCAGCTCGCGCAGGTTGGCCCGGGCCCGGTGCACGTCCATCCGGCGGGCCGGATCCTTCTCCAGCAGCCCCATCAGCACGCCGGTCAGCGGGCCGCTGCGCTGCGGCGTGGCGGGCGGATCCTCGACGACGGCGTGCATGGTCTCGATCGGGTCGCCCTTGTCGAACGGGGGCCGGCCCTCGACCGCCGTGTAGAGCGTCACGCCGAGCGAGAACAGGTCGCTCGGCGGCCCGAACTCCTGGCCCATGGCCCGCTCGGGCGAGATGAAGTGCGGCGAGCCGAGCACCATGCCGGGCGTGGTGAGCTGCACGTCGGTGGGCATCCGGGCGACGCCGAAGTCGGTCAGCACGCAGCGGCCGTCGGTGCAGATCAGCACGTTCGCCGGCTTGACGTCGCGGTGCAGCACGCCGATGGCGTGCGCCACCTCCAGCGCGCCGAGCAGCGCGATCCCGATCTTGGCGACGGCGCGCGGTGCGACCGGCCCGTCCTCGATCACCATGTCGGCCAGGCTGCGGGCGTCCAGCAGCTCCATCACGATCCACGGGCGGCCACCCTCGGTGACCACGTCGTAGACCTGCACCACTGCCGGGTGCTGGATCGCGGCGGCGGCGCGGGCCTCCCGCAGCGTCCGTTCGTAGAGCGCGTCGCGGTCGCTCGGGGCGAGCCCCGGCGGGAGGACGACCTCCTTGACCGCCACATCACGGCGCAGCAACGTGTCTGTGGCCCGCCAGACCGTGCCCATGCCTCCGTTGCCCACGGGGGAGCGCAGCGAGTAGCGACCACCGATGGTGGTGCCGGGCGCCGCGCGTCCAGTGGGGGGACTGGCCGGTCCGCCGCTCCACGTCGGAATCTGAGTCACAGAAAAGCCACCGGGGGATATCGAGGGGGCTGGGACACAACCCCTCTATCTTGCTGGTTCCGACGCCCGATGCGAAACCCGACGCGGCGGACGTTTACCTACTCGACCGTATGTGGTCGGCCGCTCACCTCCGGTGGGTCGCCGCCGTGAGGTGTGCGGTATCCCTCACCCACCTGGCGGTCTGCGCGTCCTACCATCCGGTAATGAGTGATGCGCGGTCAAGCGAGTCGGGTTTCCCGATCCAGGGCGTCTACACGGCGGCCGACCTTCCGGCGGACCTGGACGCCCGGCTGGGCGAGCCGGGCGAGTTCCCGTACACCCGCGGGGTCTACCCGACGATGTACACGTCCCGGCCCTGGACCATGCGACAGTACGCCGGCTTCGGCACCGCGACCGAGAGCAACGCTCGCTACCACCAGCTGCTGCGCGCCGGCACCATGGGCCTGTCCGTCGCGTTCGACCTGCCCACCCAGATGGGGTACGACTCGGACGACCCGATCGCGCACGGCGAGGTGGGCAAGGTCGGTGTCGCCATCGACTCCATTGAGGACATGCGCACGCTGTTCGGCGGCATCCCGCTGGACAAGGTCTCCACCTCGATGACCATCAACGCGCCCGGCTCGGTGCTGCTGCTGCTCTACCAGCTCGTGGCCGAGGAGAACGGCGTGCCCGGCGCGGCGCTCAACGGCACCATCCAGAACGACATCCTCAAGGAGTACATCGCCCGGGGGACGTACATCTTCCCGCCGAAGCCCTCGCTGCGGCTGGTCGCCGACACCTTCGCCTACTGCCGGGCCGAGGTGCCGAAGTGGAACACCATCTCCATCTCCGGCTACCACATGGCCGAGGCCGGCGCGTCGCCCGCGCAGGAGGTCGCGTTCACGCTCGCCAACGGCGTCGAGTACGTCCGTGCGGCGCTCGCCGCCGGGCTGGCCGTGGACGACTTCGCGCCCCGGCTGTCGTTCTTCTTCGTGGCCCGCACCACGCTGCTCGAGGAGGTCGCCAAGTTCCGCGCGGCCCGGCGCATCTGGGCCCGGCTGATGCGCGACGAGTTCGGCGCGAAGAACCCGAAGTCGATGATGCTGCGGTTCCACACCCAGACCGCGGGCGTCCAGCTCACCGCCCAGCAGCCGGAGGTGAACCTGGTCCGGGTGGCGGTGCAGGGCCTCGGCGCCGTCCTCGGCGGCACCCAGTCGCTGCACACCAACAGCTTCGACGAGGCCATCGCGCTGCCCACCGAGAAGGCGGCCCGGCTGGCGCTGCGGACCCAGCAGGTGCTGGCGTACGAGACGGACCTGACCGCCACCGTCGACCCGTTCGCCGGGTCGTACGTGGTGGAGGCGATGACCGCCGAGGTGGAGGCGGCGGCCACCGAGCTGATGGACCGGGTCTTCGACCACGGTTCGGCGGTGGACGCGATCGAGGCCGGGTTCCAGAAGCGGGAGATCGAGCAGTCCGCGTACCGGATCGCCCAGGAGATCGACTCGGGTGAGCGGGTGGTGGTCGGGCTCAACCGGTTCCGGATCGACGAGGAGGAGCCGTACGAGCCGCTGCGGGTCGACCCGTCGATCGAGGCGGCGCAGGGGGAGCGGCTGGCCCGGCTGCGCGCCGAGCGGGACTCGGGCGCGGTCGAGCGGGCCCTGGCCGAGCTGCGTGCCGCCGCCGAGGGGGACGCCAACGTGCTCTACCCGATGAAGGAGGCGCTGCGCGCCCGCGCCACAGTCGGCGAGGTCTGCGGAACGCTGCGCGAGGTGTGGGGGATCTACCGGCCCACCGACCGGTTCTGAGTCGTCCGGAGGCGGCCCCGCCGCGCACCCTGAGTGCGCGGCGCGGGCCGCCTTCGCGTGTGCGATTCGGCGTTTCGGGTAACCGGATCGGGTGAACGGGACGGACAGCCTGTGCGGTCGGCGGTCGGGCGCTCGTGTCACCGTCGGGAGTCTTCCGGCAGCCGACGGTTGTCGTGCAATTGTCGGAGCGGCAGTTAATTGCCGCGACTAATGCGACAATTCGGAACGACGGGTCGTTATTTGTGACCGATGAAACGGTTACGCGTTGTAGGAGGTGGGAGGCGGATGACGGCGTTCGACCGCGATCTACCTGCTGTCCCGCAGATATTCGAGCCCTCTCACCAGGGCATTCGTGACGCTGCGCGGTCCGACCGCTACGCGAAAGATGTTGCGCAGCGTCACCGCCGGAGGTCTAGGCTGTCTGCTGTCCGACCCGAAGATCCATCCACTTCTAGTGATCGAGAATTCGACGTGACGAGTGCGTTGACGCTGCCTTCCGGCGGCCTGCTGTCGTCGTCCCGGCCCGAGGCGCCGACCGGTTACCAGCCCCTGCCCTTCGAGCTCGACCATCTGCTCGCGCTGCGCGTACCCGGCCTCATCGCCACCCGCCGTCACATCCACTCCCACCCGGAGTTGTCCGGCGAGGAGTTCGAGACGGCCGCCCTGGTACACCGCGAGCTGTCCCTCGCCGGTCTCAGGCCGCGCCTGCTGCCCAAGGGCAACGGCGTCATCTGCGACATCGACGGACGCCCGGACGGCCCGGTGATCGCGCTCCGCGCCGACATCGACGCGCTGCCGCTGAGCGACCCGAAGGACGTGCCGTACCGCTCGACGGTGGAGGGTGTCTGCCACGCCTGCGGCCACGACGTGCACACGTCGGTGATGCTCGGCGTCGGCATGCTGCTGGCCCAGCTCGCCGACACGGGCCGGCTCGACGGCCGGGTCCGGCTGATCTTCCAGCCGGCCGAGGAGATCCTGCCCTGCGGCTCGCTGGAGGTCATCGAGGCCGGTGGCCTGGACGACGTGGTGCAGATCTTCGCGCTGCACTGCGACCCCAACCTGCCGGTGGGCAAGGTCGGCCTGCGGGTCGGCCCGATCACCGCCGCCGCCGACAACGTCACCGTCCGGCTCACCGGGCCGGGCGGCCACACCGCCCGCCCGCACCTGACCGTCGACCTGGTGGACGCGCTCGGCCGCCTGGTCACCGAGGTGCCGACGCTGATCAGCCGCCGGGTGCCGGCCAACAGCGGGCTGCTGCTGGTGTTCGGCCACGCCTCGGCCGGCACCCGTTACAACGTCATCCCGTCCGAGGCGTGCGCGGCCGGCACGCTGCGGGTGATGGACCGCGACACCTGGGACCAGGCGCCCAAGATCGTGGCTCAGGTGGTGCGGGACGTGCTCGCGCCCACCGGCGCCACAGTCGACCTGGAATACCTGCGTGGCCGGCCCCCGGTGACGAACGACGCCCGTGCCATCGGCGTACTCACCGCAGCCACCGCCGCGGCGCTCGGCCCCGACGGCATCGCCGAGACGCCGCAGAGCATGGGCGGCGAGGACTTCTCCTGGTACCTGGAGCACGTGCCGGGCGCGCTCGCCCGCCTCGGCGTCGGCCGCAGCGGGCCCAACGTGGACCTGCACCGGGCGTCGTTCGACGTGGACGAGCGCGCCATCGAGGCCGGCGTACGCCTCATGGTCCAGACCGCGCTGCGGGCACTGGCGGCGGCGCGCTGACCGGTCCCGGCGGTCCCGGCTGCATCGGCGCCGCCGGGTCCGGGCCGGTCGGCGGCGTCCGCCGGGCCCGCGCCCGGCGCCGCCACAGGAGCAGCAACCACAGCGGTACGCCGATCACCACCGCGAAGGGCAGCACCGCGCCGAGCACTGTGAGCAGAACCCGGGCCGAGGCCAGGAACGCCGTCCAGCCGCCGCCCAGCCCGGCCAGGAATCCGAGGTCGGCCTCCTCCTCGGCGGTGCTGGCGTCCTGACCGAGGAACGTCACGGTGATGGTGGAGAGCGCGGTCAGGTCCGCCAGCCGGCGCTTGCGGGCCTCCAGCGAGGCCAGGTCCGCCTGCCGGGTGCCCACCTCGTTCTCCAGCCGGACCAACTCGTCCACCGACGTGGCTCGCGCGAGCAGCTTGCGGGCGCTCTCCACCCGCGCCCGCTGGGTGGCGATCCGGGCGTCCAGGTCGACCACCTGCTCGGTGACGTCCTCGGTGCCGATCTCCCGGCGCTCCTGCCGGCCGAGCCCGGCGAGCTGTTCGATCACCGCGGTGAACCGTTCCGCGGGCACCCGCAGCGTCAGCGCCGCCCGCGCCTCGGCGGCCCGGCTCGACCGCCGGTCCGCGCCGACGAACCCGCCGGCCGCCGTCACCGCGGTGGTCGCCTCCCGCGCGGCGGCCTCCACGTCGTCCACCCGTACCTGCATGGTCCCGGTGTAGATGATGGACCGCTGGTCGACCCGCAGGTCCGCGCCGCCGGTGCCGCCGGGAGCGGCCTGGTCGCGGTCCGCGCCGCCGACCACCTGCCCGCCGTCCGCACCGCCCTCGGCGGCCTGCTCGCGGCCCGCGCCTCCGTCGGCCGCCGGCGCGGCCGAGTCGCTGCCGGTGTCCCCGCCCGCGCCGCACGCGCCCACGCTCAGCGCTGCTATCAGACCCACAGCCACCAGGGCCACGCCCCGGAGTCGTCGTCCGCCCATACCCCGTACTCCGATCGTCGACGGCCCCGCCCACCGGGACCGATACCTCGGACGTGACGCGTGGTCGCGCCGGTTCCGGCAGACTGCGCTGAGGACATCACGATTCGATAATCGAGGAGTCACGATGCAGGTGACCAAGTACGCCCACTCCTGCCTCCGGCTGGAGCACGACGGTGCGGTGCTCGTCGTCGACCCGGGTGTCTTCAGCGATCCGGCGGCGCTGGACGGGGCGGACGCGGTGCTGATCACCCACGAGCACCCGGACCATGTGGACGTCGGCGCGCTGACCCGGGCGCTGGAACGGCGGCCGATGCCGGTGCACGGCCCGTCCTCGCTCGCCGGGGTGCTCGGCGACGCCGCCGAGGCGCTGGTGACGGTCGAGCCGGGACAGTCGTTCACCGTCGCCGGAGTGCCGGTGCGGGCGTACGGCGGGCAGCACGCGGTCATCCACCCGGACATCCCGGTGATCCAGAACGTCGGCTACCTCTTCGCCGACGTGGTGTACCACCCGGGCGACGCGTTGTTCGTGCCCGACGACGTGCAGGTGGACACGCTGTTCGCCCCGATCCACGCGCCCTGGTCGAAGTTCTCCGAGGTGGTCGACTTCATCCGCGCGGTCGCGCCGCGCCGGGCGTACGCGCTGCACGACGGGCTGCTCAACGACAACGGCTTCGGCGTGCTGGACCGGCAGTACACGGCGCTGTCCAAGACCGACTACCGCCGTCTGGAGCCGGGCACCCGGATCGACGCCTGAACATGGCCGAGGTGCCCGCGGAGGTGATCCGGCAGCTCTACGCCACGCCGCCGGACCGGTTCGTCGCGGCCCGGGACGCCGCCGTCGCGCAGGCGCGGCAGTCCGGCGATCCGCGTACCGCCCGGGAGATCGGCAAGCTGCGCCGCCCCACCGTGGCGGCCTGGCTGGTCAACCTGCTGGCGATCCGCCGGCCCGAGCTGGTCGCCGACCTCACCCGGCTCGCCGAGTCGCTGCGCGCCGCGCAGCGCGACCTGCGCGGCGGCAAGCTCCGGGAACTCTCCGCGCAGCGGCGCGCCGTCGTGGGCGCGCTGGTGGCGGAGGTACGCCGGCTCGCCGCCGCCGAGCCCGCCGCGCCCCCGGCCGGGAAGCTGCCGCTGGGCGAGGTGGAGGCGACGCTCAACGCCGCGCTCTCCGACACCGAGGTGGCCGAGCAGGTACGCGCCGGACGCCTGGTGCGGGCCAGCCACTACGCCGGGTTCGGCGAGGTGCCCCGCCCCCAGCTGCGGCTCGTGACAGGGGGCGAGGAGAAGCCGGTCGTACCGGATCGGGCGGCCGAGCGGGCCGACGCGCGCCGGGCCCGCGACGAGCGCGCGGCGCGGGCCGAACGGGCCGGGCGGCGGCGGACCGCGACCCGGGAGCTGACCCGGGCCCGCGCGGACCTGGACCGGGCCGAGAAGGAGCTGGCCACGGCCGACGCGGCCGAGCGGGACGGCGCCGCCACGCTGGACCGGATCGAGACCGAACTGGCCGAGTTGGAACGTCGCCGGGCCGTGGCCGAGCAGGAGCTGAGCCGGGCGCGGCTGGCCCGCCGGGGCGCGGAGCGGGCGCTCACCGCGGCCCGGCGCCGGGCCGGTGAGGTGGAGGCCGTGTTGGAGGCGCTCGACGCCGAAGAGGGGGATGCCGACGCCGGTGATCACGCGGCAGACTGAGCGTGATGAACGGCTACGGTGGAGTGACGGTGACGGGCCGCCGATGACCCCGGAACAACTCGCCGCCGCCTGCAAACCGCTCGTGCTCGAACTCGGGGAGGCGTTCGCCCGCTGCCCGTCGACGCTGCGCCGGGCGCGGCTGCTCGGCATCTCCGGGTGGGCCTTCTACATCACCGGGCGGGCCGGTGCGCTCGGTGACGTCCGCGCCGAGACGGTCGCAGCGGCGCTCGGCTTCATCGCCCCGGAGGCGGTCACGGACGGCTGGGACGCCGCCGCGCGGACCGTCCCACCGCTGGAGGTGGCCACCGCCAACCTGGCCGAGTGCTGCCGGTGGGGCACCGCCCGGCTGGGCGACGGCGCCGAGTCGTCCCGGCTCGCCGCGCTGCTGGGCCGGGCGGTCGACGCGGCGGACGGCAGCGGCATGCCGCTGTTCGCCGCCTGGCGGGCCATGCCGGTGCCCGATCCGTCGCCCGGTGCGCTGGCGGCTGTCGGCATGCTGCTGCTGCGCGAGCACTTCGCCGGGGCGTACCTGCTGGCGGTGCGTGCGGCCGGGCTGACGCCGCTGGAGGCGGTGCTGGCCGGGCCGGAGGGCGAGACGGGCGCGGCCGCGTGCGGCTGGGTGCCCCCGTACCCGCCGGTCGGGCCGCTGGTGCGGCGACGGCTGTGGGCCGAGGCGGTGACCGACCGGCTGGCGTCGGCGGCGTTCCGCGCGTTGAGCACCGCCGAGGGCGCGGAGCTGCTGGGTCTGCTCGGCGCCGCGCGGCAGCGCGCCCGCGGCGGATAAATGGGAGGCGACGCGGCCGGTCCGGCTGCCAGGATCTGGCCCGTGACGCTTCCCGCCGGCTGGTCGGCCCGCCGCCCGACCCTCGACGACGTGCCCGCGATCCTGGCGGTGGTGCACGCCGCCGACACGTTCGCCGTGGGCTACCCCGACTTCGACGACGAGGACGTGCGGTCCGCGCTGACCGCGCCCTTCGTCGACCCGGCCCGGGACTCCTGGCTGGTCACCGACCCGGACGGCACGGCGGTGGCCTGGTCGATCCTGGCCAACCCGAGCGGCGTGGGCCGGGAGTGGGTGGACGTCCTCGTCGACCCCGACCGGGGCGCCGACCTGCGCGCGCCGCTGCTGGCGCGGCTGCTGGAGCGCGTCGCCGAACGGGCCGCCGAGCGCGGCCTGCCCGCGCTGACCGCCCGCACCGGCGTGTACGCGCCGGAGACCCGCTGGGCCGGTGAGCTGACCGAGGCCGGGTTCACCCGGATCAAGCGCTACATCCGGATGAGCCGTTCGCTCTCCGGCCTGCCCGCCGAGCCGGCGCCCCCGCCCGGGGTGACCGTCCGGCCGCTGCGCGCCGACGACGAGAGCGACCTGCGGCTGTTCCACCGGATCTACGACACGGCGTTCCGGGACACCCCCGACCACGACCCGCTCGACTTCGAGCAGTGGCGGGAACTGCTGCCGTCGTACGGGAAGGTCTGGGACGAGTGGTTCCTGGCCGAGGTCGACGGCGAGCCGGCCGGTGCGCTCCAGTCCTCCGACCAGGCACTCGACCAGGACCTGGGGTGGGTGCGGACGCTGTCGGTGCTGCCCGCGTACCGGCGTCGCGGGGTGGGTGCGGCGCTGCTGCGCCGGGCCTTCGCGGTCTACGCGGCGAAGGGCCGCGCCGGAGCCGGGCTCGGCGTCGACCTGGCCAACCCGACCGCGCCGGTCACGCTCTACCGCTCCGTCGGGCTGGTGGAGGAGCGCTGGACCGACATGTACGAGCGGAGCGTGCCCGCCTCGCGGGTGTGACCCGGCACCCCCGTACCGGGGTCGCCGAGCGACCGGCAGGCCGCGCGGCGCACACTGTGAGTGTGGGAGACGCGCTACGCGGATGCGGTGCCGGTGGGGCGGGATCGCAGCTCGGTGACGTAGTCGTCCGGCGCGCCCGCCTTCTCCGCGGCGTTCGCGATCTCCGACAGGTACCACGCGGTGGGCAGCCCGCCCTCGTACCCGTCGAACACGTAGACCCACGCGGTCACGTCGCCGTCGAGCGTCGAGACACGGACGGTCAGCCTGCGGTACGTCTCGGCGGTCACGCCCTCGATCTCGTCGAGCTGCGCGGCGTCGTACGGGTGGATGTCGTAGAGCGCCACGAACACCCGGTCACCGGGGGACTCGACCACGGTGCTGACCGAGCCCTCCCACCCGATGACGTCCTCGCCGGCGAAGGTGAGCCGCCACCCCTCGAGCCAGCCGGTGCCCACCATCGGCGAATGCGGGCAGTAGGCGCGCATGCGGGCGGGGTCCAGGTTCGAGCCGTAGGCAGCGTAGAGACGCACGGCGACGACGATAGCCCGGCTGGCGGGTGGGGGAGAATACGACAGTGCGTGTCGGACGGGACGGGGAGAAGAAAGTCACTGTGAGCACCGACGGAAGGACGGCTCTGTGAGCGCGAGGAGTGCAGCGAAGCGGAGCCCCGCAGTCGCGAACGAAGGGATGGCTCTGTGAGCCAGATCGTGATCATCGGCGGCGGGCCGGCCGGGTACGAGGCGGCTCTGGTCGCCGCGCAGTTGGACGCCGATGTCACGGTGGTCGAGGCGGAGGGTGCCGGCGGCGCCTGCGTGCTCTCCGACTGCGTGCCCTCCAAGACGTTCATCGCCAGCTCCGAGGTGGTCACCGGCTACCGGGACACCGAGGAGTTCGGGGTGCACTCCGACGGCCTGGAGGCGGTCACCGTCGACGCCCGGGCGGTGCACGAGCGGGTCAAGCGGCTCGCGCTGGCCCAGTCCGCCGACATCCACACCAAGCTGGTCAAGGCGGGCGTCGAGTTCGTCGCCGGCACCGCCCGGCTCGGCGAGGACACGCTCGGCCACACCCACCGGGTGATCGTCACGCCGGCCGACGGCGGCGCGGAATACTCGATCGCCGCGTCGACGGTGCTCGTCGCGACCGGCGCGACCCCCCGCCAGTTGCCCACCGCCGTACCCGACGGCGAGCGCATCCTGACCTGGCGTCAGGTGTACGACCTGCCCGAGCTGCCCGAGCACCTGATCGTGGTCGGCTCCGGCGTGACCGGCGCCGAGTTCGCCAGCGCGTACCTCGCCATGGGCGTCAAGGTCACGCTGGTGTCCAGCCGCGACCGGGTCATGCCGCACGAGGACGCCGACGCCGCGTCGGCGATCGAGCGGGTGTTCCGCAACCGGGGCATGAGCATCCTGAACAACTCCCGCGCCGAGGCGGTCCGCCGCGTCGGTGACGGGGTGGAGGTGGTGCTCTCCGACGGTCGGCAGGTCACCGGATCGCACGCGCTGATCGCGGTCGGCTCGATCCCGAACACCGCCGACCTGGGCCTGGCCGAGTACGGCGTGGAGCTGGCCCGGGGCGGTTACGTGACGGTGGACCGGGTCTCCCGTACCAATGTGCCGGGCATCTACGCGGCGGGCGACTGCACCGGCGTGCTGCCGCTCGCGAGCGTCGCGGCGATGCAGGGCCGCATCGCCATGTGGCACGCGCTGGGCGAGGCGGTCCGGCCGCTGCGGCTGCGTACCGTCGCGGCGAACGTCTTCACCGACCCGGAGCTGGCCACCGTCGGCGTCTCCCAGGACGAGGTGGACGCCGGCAAGACCCCGGCCCGCCAGGTGATGCTGCCGCTGTCCGGCAACGCCCGCGCGAAGATGGACGACCTGGCCGACGGCTTCGTCAAGCTGTTCTGCCGGCCGGCGAGCGGCCAGGTGATCGGCGGCGTGGTGGTGGCGCCGAAGGCCAGCGAGCTGATCCTGCCGATCACGATGGCGGTGGAGAACAACCTCACCGTCAACGAGCTGGCCCACACCATCACCATCTACCCGAGCCTGTCCGGCTCCATCACCGAGGCCGCCCGCCAGCTCATGCTCCACGAGCTGGAGTAGTCCCGTCCCCGCACCTTCTTTCGTCGATCATGGAGTTGCGGCCCCCGATCCGACCGGTATGCCCGGTCTGTGTGGGGTCACAACTCCATGATCGACGACTCTGGTCAGGGTGAGGTGCAGGGCGAGGGTGGTGAGGAGGGCCGTCTCCGTCAGGATGAGCAGGCGCTCGATCAGGCCCAGCAGGGCCCGGTCGCCGGGGTAGGCGGACCAGATCATCGCGGCCGCGAGCACCAGGCTGGCCAGGGTCAGGCCGCGCAGCCAGGCGGCCGCTCCGGCGACCGGGTGGCGGGCCAGCAACCAGCCGGCCACCGGCAGGGCCAGAAACGACAGCACCGAGGCGTACCGGTGCACGTACGCGGCGATGTCCATGGGCGTACCCGGCTCGTTCGTGGGCACCACGGCGGCGGCCAGCAACCCGGCCGACCAGGCGGTCAGCAGCACGAGCGGCACCGGGCCCGCACCGGCCCGGCGCAGCGCCGGCAGCAGGACGAGGCTGGCCGCCGCGAGCACCGCCATCGCGGTGTCGATGACGCCGCCCCGATCGGAGACGGCGAAGTCGCTGACGGTCAGCGACCAGGGGTCCAGGTCGTCGCTCACCTCGAGGTGACCGATCATCGCGAGCACCGCCGCCAGGACGATCCCGCCGAGGGCCAGCAGGCCGATTCTCCGCGTTCCAGGCATACGGCCAGCCTGTCGCCGGAACCGCCCCAGACGGATCCGGGACCACCACCCACTTCGGTCCCCGGGTCGTCCCCTACCGGCCCCCGGAGAACCGCGTCAGGCTACGTCGAGGCGGATGTTCCCGATTCGGGCGACCACATCAAGGTGTCCGCCCAGTCCGGTCACGTAGGCGCGCAGGATCTCCAGGTTGACGCTCTCGCCGTTCTCGATCTGGCTGATCCGCGCCTGAGACAAGCCTGCCGCTTCCGCTAGTTGAGCCTGGGTCATGCCCAGCTGCTTGCGGATCTCCGCCAGTTGCGCGCCGCTGACCGAAGCCAGCATCTGCTCTCGGAACTGTCCTCGCCGGGCCACACGCTCGCTGTCGTCCCATGAGGGATCGATACTTCGGGCCTTCGCCTTGACGTCGCGCCAGTTCGCCCCACCACTCATGGCTGCTCTTCCTTCAAGTTGATCAGGTGCTCCTGGAACCGCTCGTCCGCCAACGGAATGGCGAGCCGGTACCAACTCTGCCACTGCCCCGCCTTGTCCCCGGCCACCAGGAAGATGGCTTCACGGGAGGGATCGAACGCGAAGATCATTCGAACCGCCGAGGTGCCGCTCGAACCTGGTCTCAGTTCCTTCATGTGGTGATATGCGCTGCCCTTGAGCCGGTCAACCAGTGGCCGGCCCAGTGCGGGACCGTGCTCTGCCAGTAGGTCGAGCGCCTCGCTAACGAGGTCAGCGGTGCTCGGCTCACTCGTGCACAGGTCCAGGAACCAAAGCTCGACCTCGGGGTGAAGCCTGATCTCCCACACATGGGCAATATAAACGAAACTTATATGCGGTGGGGGTCAACGCTCCGGACTGCGCGTCAACTGCCGGTTGAGTCGGCGGTGGCCTTGGGGCGGGTCTGGCGGGTGCTGCTGATCCAGGTCATCGCCCACCCGGCCAGCGCGAACCCGGCCGCGGCCACGCCACCGATCAGCAGCAGCCGCCACGCCGAGTGGGTCAGCGCCGTACCGCCCAGGTGGCCGACGAGCGTGCCGTAGCTGGACCAGGCGAGGGCCGCCGCCGCCTCGTAGGGCAGGAACAGGCGGTACGGGTAGCGGCTGCGCCCGGCCGAGAAGCAGGCCGCCATCCGGCCGCCGGGCACGAAACGGCAGAGCAGGATCACCAGTGGCCCCGGTTCGCGCAGTCCGCGGGTGACCCGGGTGACGGCCCGGCGTGCCCGTCCGGGCGTGGTGGCGCGCGCCGCGCGGCGGGTCGGCGTGCTGCGGCCGATCAGGTAGCAGGCCAGGTCACCGATGAACACACCGGCCGTGCCGACCGCGATGGTGAGCGGCAGGCTGAGCCCGCCGTACACGGTCAGCGCCCCACTGGTGATCATCAAGAGCTGGGTCGGCACCACCGGGACGAAGGCGTCGGCGATCAGCAGGATCAGCAGCAGCGCGTACGCCCACACGGGCGACGCGACGTCAGAGATGAGTTCGGCCACGACCGCCACCTCGCCGGAGTTCTCCGTTCGACCGGATCGAGCCTGACGCCGTGTCCGGCGTCACCACCACCGGCCCCACCGCACGGTGACAGCCGACACCGGCAGGCCGTAGATATGAAACGAGGCGGCCCGCCCGCGAGTGACGGGACACCGGGGCGTACGCGCCGGGGCGGGGCGGCGCATCGTCGATTCCCGGCGTACCGTTGGCGGAACGCGGCACCGGCGCCGTCGGGTCCCCCGTTCCCGATGCCCGGGCCGCCGCGGGTCGCCGGCAGGTCCTGTGCCGGCGACCCGCACCCACTCTCCGAAACTCAGGTGCGCCGATGGCGTTCCCGCGCCTACGGTCGCGGTATGCGCAGCGCGGTAGTGACCACGACGCCGGGTGTTCCCGGCGCGCCGCACTGACGTTTCCGTCGACGAGGCCCCGGGGCGATCCGCTCCGGGGCCTCGCGGCGTTCCGGGCCTGCTCGCCTCCGGGTCGTACCCGATCAAGGAGAGCGACATGATCGACCATCGCAGGCTCGGCCGGGAGCTGGAGCTGTTCGTCTCCGACCCGCTCGCGGGCGCCGGGCTGCCGATCTGGCTGCCGGCCGGCGCCGCCGCCCGGCACGCCGTCGAGGAGTACGTCCGGGAACTGGAGCGCCGGGCCGGCTACCGGCACGTCTACTCCCCGCCGCTGGGCAAGCGGGAGCTGTTCGAGCTCTCCGGGCACCTGGGCTACTTCGCCGACGACATGTTCCCGCCGATGCGGCTGAGCGCCGACGACGAGTTCGTGCTGCGCCCGGCGCTCTGCCCGCACCACGCGCTCGTGTTCCGCGCCCGCGGCCGCTCCTACCGGGAACTGCCGCTGCGGGTCGCCGAGCTGGGCGGGATGTACCGGGCGGAGCGCTCCGGGGTGCTCGGCGGGCTGTCCCGGGTGCGCGCCATCTCGCTCAACGACGCGCACAACTTCTGCGTACTGGAGCAGGTCGGCGACGAGGTCCGCGAGATCCTGCGGCTGATCGGCGAGGCGCACGCCGCGCTCGGCGTCCGTCCCGCCGGGTTCCGGTTGTCGCTGCGCGGGCCGGGCCGGCGGTACGTGGGTGACGACGCCGGCTGGGCGCGGGCCGAGGAACTGCTCCGCGCGGCGCTCGACGGGGTGGACGTCGTCGAGGCGCCGGGCGAGGCCGCGTTCTACGGCCCGAAGATCGACATTCAGATCGTAGACGCGGCCGGCCGGGAGTCGACCATCTCCACCGTCCAGCTCGACTTCGACAAGCCGGAGCGGTTCGACCTGTCGTACACCGACTCGGACGGCCGGCGGAAACGGCCGGTGATGGTGCACCGGAGCCTGGTCGGCAGCATGGAGCGGCTGTTCGCGTACCTGATCGAGGTGCACGAGGGCGCGTTCCCCGCCTGGTACGCCCCGGTGCAGTTGCTGCTGCTCCCGGTGGACGCGGCGCAGGCCGGCGCGGCCGCCGGGCTGGCCCGCCGGGCCGAGGCGGCCGGGCTGCGAGCCGAGGTGGACCACGCCGGTTCGCTCGGCGCCCGGATCCGGGACGCGTCCCGCCGCCGCGTCCCGTACACCGGGGTGGTCGGTCCCCGGGAGGCGGCCGACGGTTCGGTCTCGCTGCGGCTGCGCGACGGCCGGGTGCTCGACCCGATGCCCGCCGCGCAGGCGCTGGGCCTGGTCGGCGCGGTGGTCGCGAGCCGGTCGGCGGGGCTGCTCCCGCCGGCCTGACTCCGGCCCGTCCGGGTGCCGCGGAGGCACCCGGACGGGGACCGGTGCCGGACCTGTGGCCGGGTCCATGTCAGTTCCCGACCGGCATACCGGCGCCGGCACGCGTTCCAGGGGGACCGGCCGGGGCGGGCGCCGGCACCTCGTCGGAGATCACCGCGCCGCTGAACTGCGCCCGGTACAGCCGGGCGTACGCGCCACCGGCGGTGACGAGCTGGTCGTGCGTGCCCTGCTCCACGATCCGGCCCTGCTCCATCATCAGGATCAGGTCGGCGTCACGGATGGTGGACAGCCGGTGCGCGATGACGAAGCTCGTCCGGTCCGAGCGCAGCGCCGCCATGGCGCGCTGGAGCAGCACCTCGGTCCGGGTGTCCACCGAGCTGGTCGCCTCGTCCAGGATCAGCAGCGACGGCTCGGCCAGGAACGCGCGGGCGATGGTGATGAGCTGCTTCTCCCCGGCGCTGACGTTGCTGCCCTCCTCGTCGATCACCGTGTCGTAGCCGTCCGGCAGGCTGCGGACGAACCGGTCCACGAACGTCGCCCGGGCGGCGGCGAGGATCTCCTCCTCGGTGGCGTCCGGCCGGCCGTAGGCGATGTTGTCCCGGATGGTGCCGCCGAACAGCCAGGTGTCCTGGAGCACCATGCCGATCCGGCCGCGCAGGTCGTCGCGGCGCATCGTGGAGATGTCCACCCCGTCCAGCGTGATCCGCCCGGCGTCCAGCTCGTAGAACCGCATGACCAGGTTGACCAGCGTGGTCTTGCCGGCGCCGGTGGGGCCGACGATGGCGACCGTGTGACCCGGTTCGGCGACCAGCGACAGGTCGTCGATGAGCGGCTTCTCCGGGTCGTACCGGAAGGAGACGTGCTCGAACTCGACCCGCCCGTGCGGGTCGGCGACCCGGGCCGGCTCGGCCGGGTCGGGGCTCTGCTCGTTCGCGTCGAGCACCGCGAAGACGCGCTCGGCCGAGGCCACCCCGGACTGCAGCAGGTTGGCCATCGACGCGACCTGGGTGAGCGGCTGGGTGAACTGCCGCGAGTACTGGATGAACGCCTGCACGTCGCCGAGGCTCATCGAGCCCGACGCCACCCGCAGGCCGCCGACCACGGCGATCGCGACGTAGCTGAGGTTCCCGATGAAGAACATCGCCGGCATGATCAGCCCGGAGACGAACTGCGCGCCGAAGCCGGCCCGGAACAGCTCCTCGTTCTTGGCGTGGAAGGCGGCCTCGACCTCCTTCTGCCGGCCGAAGACCTTGACCAGCTCGTGCCCGGTGTACGCCTCCTCGATCTGGCCGTTCAGCTCGCCGGTGTGTTTCCACTGGGCGATGAACTTGCCCTGCGACCGCTTGGCGATCTGGCCGGTGACCACCACCGACAGCGGCACCGCGACGAGCGCGACGACCGCCAGCAGCGGCGAGATCCAGAACATCATCCCGAGTACGCCGACGACGGTGAGCAGCGACGTGAGCAACTGGCTCAGCGTCTGCTGGAGCGTCTGCGACACGTTGTCGATGTCGTTGGTGACGCGGCTGAGCAGCTCACCGCGGGGCTGCTTGTCGAAGTAGGGCAGCGGCAGCCGGTTGAGCTTGTCCTCCACGTCGGCGCGCAGCGTCAGCACGGTGCGCTGCACGACCCCGTTGAGCACCCAGCCCTGCGCCCACTGGAGCATGCTCGCGCCGATGTAGAGCACGACCGCGAACGCCAGCACCCGGCCCAGCGCGTCGAAGTCGATGCCGGCGCCCGGGATCACGTCCATCCGGGCCAGCATGTCGGCGAAGTTGCCGTTGCCCTCGGCGCGGGCGGCCTCCGCCGCCGCCTCGGTGGTGGTGCCGGGCGGCAACTGCCGCCCGATCACGCCGCTGAAGATCAGGTCGGTGGCGTGGCCGAGCACCTTCGGCCCGATGACGCTGAGCCCGACGCTGGCCAGGGCCAGCGCGAGCACGCCGGTGAGCTGGAGCCGGTACGGCCGCAGCCGCCCCAGCAGCCGGCGTGCCGACGGCCCGAAGTTCATCGCCTTCTCGGCCGGCATGCCCATGTTCATGTGCGGCGGGCCACCGCTGGGACGGCGCCCGGCCGGAGGTAGCCGCGTCGGCTCGTTCTTCTGCTGCGGTACCGAGGGCGTCATCAGGCGGCCACCTCCGCCGTCTGCTGCGACGCGACGATCTCGGCGTACGTGGGGCAGCTCTCCAGCAGTTCCTCATGTCGTCCCATCCCGACGACACCCCCGTCCTCGAGCACGATGATCTGGTCGGCGTCGACGATCGTGGAGACCCGCTGGGCCACGATCACCACCGCCGCGTCCGCGGTGACCGGCTTGAGGGCGGCCCGCAGCCGGGCGTCCGTACCGAGGTCCAGCGCGGAGAAGGAGTCGTCGAAGAGGTAGATCTCCGGTTTGCGGACGAGCGCGCGGGCGATGGCCAGGCGTTGCCGTTGGCCGCCGGAGACGTTGGTGCCGCCCTGCGCGATCGGCGCCTCCAGCCCGCCCGGCATCTCGGCGACGAAGTCACGCGCCTGGGCGATCTCCAGCGCGGCCCACAGGTCGGCGTCGGTGGCGTCCGGGTTGCCGTAGCGCAGGTTGCTGGCGACGGTGCCGGTGAACAGGTACGGCCGCTGGGGCACCAGCCCGATCCGCCGCCACAGTTCGTCCGGGGCCAGGTCCCGTACGTCCACGCCGTCCACCAGGACCGCGCCGGCGGTCGGGTCGACCAGCCGGGGGATGAGCGTCAGCAGCGTGGTCTTGCCGGCGCCGGTGGAACCGATGATCGCTGTGGTCCGGCCCGGCTCGGCCCGGAACGAGATGTCGTGCAGCACCGGGGCGCTCGCGCCCGGGTACTGGAATCCGGCGCCGCGCAACTCCAGCTCGCCCCGGCCGGTGACCTCGGTGACCGGGTCGGTCGACGGCACCACCGACGAGTCGGTGTCCAGCACCTCCTCGATGCGCTCGGCGCAGACCGCCGCCCGGGGCACCATCATCAGCATGAAGGTGGCCATCATGACGGCCATCAGGATCTGCATCAGGTACTGCAGGAACGCGGTGAGCGCGCCGACCTGGATCTGACCGGAGTCGACCCGCGCCGCGCCGAACCAGAGCACCGCGACGCTGGAGACGTTCAGCACCAGCATCACGATCGGGAAGATCAGCGCCTGGAGCCGCCCGATCCGCAGCGCGGTGGTGGTCAGGTCGGTGTTCGCGACCCGGAACCGGTCGGTCTCGTACGGCTCGCGGACGAACGCCCGGACCACCCGGATGCCGGTGATCTGCTCGCGCAGCACCCGGTTGACGGTGTCGATCCGGGTCTGCATGAGCCGGAAGCCCGGCACCATCCGGCGGATGATCAGACCGAGCGCGACGGCCAGCACCGGTACGCAGACCAGCATCAGCCAGGAGAGCCCGACGTCCTCGCGCAGCGCCATCACCACGCCGCCGACGCTCATGATCGGCGCGGCCACCAGCATGGTGCAGCTCAGCAGCACCAGCATCTGCACCTGCTGGACGTCGTTGGTGTTGCGGGTGATCAGGGACGGCGCCCCGAACCGGGCGACCTCGCGGGCGGAGAAGCTGTTGACACGCCGGAAGATCGAGCCGCGTACGTCGCGGCCGAACGCCATCGCGGTCTTCGCGCCGAAGTAGACGGCGGCGATCGAGCAGGCGATCTGGAGCAGGCTGACCACCAGCATCCACCCGCCCGTACGCAGGATCTGGTCGGTGTCGCCGACGGCGACGCCCCGGTCGATGATGTCGGCGTTCAGGCTGGGCAGGTAGAGCGAGGCGATGGTGCCGACGAACTGGAGCGCCACCACGGCGGCCAGCCATCGTCGGTACGGGCGCAGATGTGTGCGGAGCAGGCGGATCAGCACGGATGGCTCCCCGTTGGCGGCTCGGTGTCGGACTCGCTGTCCCGGTTCAACCGACGGAGGTCCCCGTCGGACATGCCGGTGATGATTTCGGTCAGGAAATCGCGGATCACCGCCCGCTTGGCCGGGTCGGCGTCGACCGACGTCAAGGGCCGGTCGCTGTGGATCATGTCGATGATGGCGCGGGCGTGCTCGCCGCCCTTGTCGGTCAGGGTGAGCCGGACCGTGCGGCGGTCCTCGGGCGCGCGACGGCGGCTGACGAAGCCGTCGCGTTCCAGCGTGTCCACGATGCCGGTGAGCGTCGCCGGCCGGACGAAGCACAACTCGGCCATTTCTCGGTGGCTGACCTCGCCGGACCGCAGGAGGATCATCAGAACCCGCATGCCGGCTGAGGTGAGGCCGTGGTGCTCGGCCAGGTAGCGCCCCCAGTGCTGCTCGACGACGTGACCGGCGATGGAGACGAGCCGGCCGAGCGGCGCGTGGTGCAGCGCGTCGGGAAAGCGGACGAGCGGGCCAGGATTCACGGCTGTCAGGTTAGCCCCCGAACCATCAGGGCCCAAACTATTTTCTGAGAAGGTCCTCAGCCTGGGTCGGCACGTGCCCATGGCTGCTGGTCGGCCGCTTCGCCGACCGGTCCGGGCTGCCGCCCGCCTGCGCCTGAGGCCGCCGGCTCATCCGCCGAGGGCGACAGCCAGCGCGGCGGCCACGAAGACGAACTGGAGCACCGTACGCACACCGAGCGGCGTCACCGGGCGGCCGGCGAGTGTGCGGCGACGCCGCGCGGCGGACACGTTCGCCGGGAACATGGCGAGCATCAGCAGCGCCAGTCCGGCCGCCGCCCAGCGCGCGGTGGCCGGGAACAGCAGCGCGAGCGCGCCGGCCAGTTCCAGCACACCGGTGACGGTGACCAGCAGGCCGGGCCGGGGCAGCGACGGCGGGACCATCGCGATCAGGTCGGCCCGGCGGGACGCGAAGTGGGCCACGCCGGTCAGCGCGAACATCAGCGCCAGCCCGGCCCGCAGCGCGGGGTGCCACCCGTCCAGGGCGTCCACGCCGAGCAGGCCGGCGATCCGGGCCAGCGCGGTGCCGGCGAGTAGTGCGATCAGGGGTGCCATTGCCGATCCCTCCGACGAGCATCTTGTCGATGACAAGATTGCGCGGCGGGTGTCATCTTGTCAATGACAAGTTAGGGTGACGGCATGGCCTCGTACCACCACGGCGACCTTCGCCGAGTCCTGCTGAGCACCGCGGCCGAGGCGATCGCCGAGTCCGGGCCGGCCGCGCTGAGCCTGCGTGACCTGGCCCGGCGCGCCGGGGTCTCGCACGCCGCGCCCGCGCACCACTTCGGCGACAAGGCCGGGCTGCTCACCGCGTTCGCCGCGCAGGGCTTCGACCTGCTCGCCGACGCCCTGCGGCAGGCCGGGGACGACCTGCTCGACACCGGGGTGGCCTACGTCGGGTTCGCCGTGCGGCACCGGGCGCACTTCGACGTCATGTTCCGGCCCGAGCTGTACCGGGCCGACGACCCGGAGCTGGTCGCCGCCCGCGCACGGTCGGGTGAGCTGCTGCGGGACGGCGTGGCCCGGCACACCGGGCGGGAGCCGGACGCGGACGCGCTGGCCGCCTGGTCGATCGTGCACGGCTTCGCCACGCTCTGGCTCTCCGGCGCGCTGCCGCCCCGGGCGGGCGACGACCCGGAGGCCGCCGCCCGCACCGTGATCAAGCGGTTGTTCGACTGAGCCGGGCGTCACCAGCTCGTCGGCAGCGGCATCCCCTCGGTGTACCCGGCGGCGCTCTGCACGCCGACGAGCGCCCGCTCGTGGAACTCCTCCAGGCTGCGCGCGCCCGCGTACGTGAACGCGCTGCGCACGCCCGAGATGATCTCGTCGATCAGGTCCTCGACGCCGGGCCGGTTCGGGTCCAGATACATCCGTGCCGACGAGATGCCCTCCTCGAAGATCGCCTTCCGGGCCCTGTCGAACGCGCTGTCCTCGGCCGTACGGGCGCTCACCGCGCGCGACGACGCCATCCCGAAGCTCTCCTTGTAGCGCCGCCCGTCGGCGTCGGTGTAGAGGTCGCCGGGGGACTCGTAGGTGCCCGCGAACCAGGAGCCGATCATCACGTTCGAGGCGCCCGCGGCGAGCGCCAGCGCCACGTCCCGCGGGTGGCGTACGCCGCCGTCGGCCCAGACGTGCCGGCCCAGCGAACGGGCCGCCGCGGCGCAGTCGAGCACCGCGGAGAACTGCGGACGGCCCACGCCGGTCATCATCCGGGTGGTGCACATCGCGCCCGGCCCGACGCCCACCTTGACGATGTCCGCGCCCGCGTCGACCAGGTCGCGTACGCCGTCGGCGGTCACCACGTTCCCGGCCGCCACCGGCACCGGCGGGTCCAGCCGGCGGACCGCCCGCAACGCCTGGAGCATCCGCTCCTGGTGCCCGTGCGCGGTGTCCACGACGAGCGTGTCCACCCCCGCCTCCAGCAGCGCGGCGGCCTTGCCGGTGACGTCGCCGTTGATGCCCACGGCGGCGGCGATCCGCAGCCGGCCCCGGTCGTCCACCGCGGGCTTGTAGAGCGTGGCGCGCAGCGCGCCCTGCCGGGTCAGCACCCCGACCAGGCGGCCGTCGCCGTCCACCACCGGCGCGAGCCGCCGCCGGCCCGCCGACAGCCGGTCGAATCCGGTACGCGGATCCGCGTCCGCCCCGACGGTGTGCAGCTCGGTCGACATCACGTGCCGGAGCTGGGCGAAGCGGTCCACCCCGACGGTGTCCGCCTCGGTCACCACGCCCATCGGGCGCCCGTCGGCGTCGACCACGATCACCGCGCCGTGCGAGCGCTTCGGCAGCAGGTGGATGGCGTCGCCGACGGTGTCGGTCGGGCCGAGCGTGATCGCAGTGTCGTGCACCAGGTGCCGCCGCTTGACCCAGCCGACCACGTTGGCGACGACCTCGATCGGGATGTCCTGCGGGATCACCGCCACCGCGCCGCGCCGGGCCACGGTCTCGGCCATCCGCCGGCCCGCGACGGCTGTCATGTTCGCCACCACCAGCGGGATCGTGGTGCCGGTCCCGTCGGTGGCGGCCAGGTCGACGTCGAGCCGGGAGCCCACCTCGGAACGGTTGGGCGCCATGAAGACGTCGTTGTAGGTCAGGTCGTGCGCGGGGACCGCGCCGTGAAGGAACCGCACCCGGCCATCATTCCCGCCCGAGCGCCGTCCCGCCGCCGGTGGTGGCCCAGACCACCCAGCCCGGCGCTGTTAAGAAGGGGCCCTTTCTCTACCGCACGCGTTAAGAAGGGGCCCTTCCTTACACCTCAGGCGATGGTGCAGATCGCCGCGCCGGCGGTGATCACCGCGCCGACCTCGGCGGCGAGCCCGCTCACCGTCCCCGCCTTGTGCGCGTGCAGCGGCTGCTCCATCTTCATCGCCTCCAGCACCACGACCAGGTCGCCCTCGGCCACCTCGTCGCCGTCCGCGACGGCGATCTTCACGATCGTGCCCTGCATCGGGGAGGTGAGCGTGTCACCGCTGACCGCGGCGCCCGCCTTGCCCCCGCCACCCCGGCGGGCCGGCTTCTTCGCGGCGGGCGCGGCTGCCGCCGTACCCGCGCCGAGCCCGGCGGGGAGGACGACCTCCAGCCGCTTGCCGCCCACCTCGACCACGACGGTCTCGCGCTCGGCCGGCTCGCCGGCGGCGCCGGCGCCGGCGGTGAAGGCCGGGACGGTGTTGTCCCACTCGGTCTCGATCCACCGGGTGTGCACCGTGAACGGCTCGGCGGTGAACGCCTGGTCGCGGATCACCAGGCGGTGGAAGGGCAGCGCGGTGGCCATGCCGTCGACCACCATCTCGTCGAGCGCGCGGCGGGCCCGCTCCAGCGCCTCGGTACGCGTCTCGCCGACGATGATCACCTTGGCCAGCAGCGAGTCGAAGTTGCCGCCGATCACGTCGCCGGCCGAGATGCCGGTGTCCACCCGCACGCCCGGCCCGGAGGGCAGGCGCAGGGCGGTGACGGTGCCCGGTGCGGGCAGGAAGTTGCGGCCCGGATCCTCGCCGTTGATCCGGAACTCGATGGCGTGCCCGCGCGGCGTCGGATCCTCGGTGAAGCGCAGCTTCTCCCCGTCGGCGATGCGGAACTGCTCGCGCACCAGGTCGATGCCGGCGGTCTCCTCGGTGACCGGGTGCTCGACCTGGAGCCGCGTGTTGACCTCCAGGAACGAGATCGTGCCGTCCACGCCGACCAGGTATTCCACGGTGCCGGCGCCGTGGTAGCCGGCCTCCCGGCAGATGGCCTTGGCGCTGTCGTGGATCTGGGCCCGCTGGGCCTCGGTGAGGAACGGCGCGGGCGCCTCCTCGACCAGCTTCTGGTGGCGGCGCTGCAACGAGCAGTCCCGGGTGCCCACCACGATCACGTTGCCGTGCTGGTCGGCCAGCACCTGCGCCTCGACGTGGCGCGGCTTGTCCAGGTAGCGCTCGACGAAGCACTCGCCCCGGCCGAACGCGGCGACCGCCTCGCGGGTGGCCGACTCGAACAGGTGCGGGATCTCCTCCATGGTGCGGGCGACCTTGAGACCGCGCCCGCCACCGCCGAAGGCGGCCTTGATGGCGACCGGCAGGCCGTGGTCGACGGCGAACGCCATCACCTCGTCCGCGTTGCCCACCGGGTCCGGGGTGCCGGGCACCAGCGGCGCGCCGGCGCGCTGCGCGATGTGCCGGGCGGTCACCTTGTCGCCCAGGTCGCGGATCGCCTGCGGGGTGGGACCGATCCAGGTCAGCCCGGCGTCGATGACGGCCTGGGCGAAGTCGGCGTTCTCGGAGAGGAAGCCGTAGCCGGGGTGCACCGCGTCCGCGCCGGAGCGGGCCGCCACGTCGATCAGCTTGTCGATGCGCAGGTAGCTGTCGGCGGCGGTGTCGCCGCCGAGGGCGTACGCCTCGTCGGCGAGCGTGGCGTGCAGGGCGTCCCGGTCGGAGTCCGCGTAGACGGCGACGCTGGCCAGCCCGGCGTCGCGGCAGGCGCGGATGACGCGGACGGCGATCTCGCCGCGGTTGGCGATGAGAACCTTGCGCACCTTGTGGCTCCTCCCGGGAGGTCGTTGCCGGGAGTTTAGCGGCCGAGCTGCGGGGCCTAACGATCGCTCAGTGTGGGATGCGGCACTGTAGTCAAACTTGGTTATTACGCTTGTCCCGTGTCGGCGACGCGGATGATGATTCTCGGCCTGGTCAGGTGGATGCAGCCGGTGCACGGCTACGACGTGCGCCGCGAGCTGCTCAGTTGGAGCGCGGACAAGTGGGCGAACGTGCAGCCCGGCTCGATCTACCACGCGCTGCGCAAGCTCACCGACGAGGGCCTGCTGCGGACCGTCTCGGTCGAGCAGGTGGGCGCCCGTCCGGCGCGCACCACGTACGAGGTGACGCCGAAGGGGGAGGACGAGTTCGAGACGTTGCTGCGGGCGCAGTGGTGGCAGGTCCAGGAGCCGCCGGACCCGTTCGTCGCGGCGTTCTCGTTCCTGCCGGCGATGCCGCGCGAGGAGGCCGCGGCGGCGCTGCGCAACCGGGCGAACCTGCTGCGCGCCGGGGTCGAGTCGATGCGTGCCTCGCTCGACTCGGACTGGGTACGCAACCGCAAACCGGTGCACGTCGGGTGGATGTTCGAGCTGTGGCTGGCCCGCGCCGAGGCGGAGACGGCCTGGTGCGAGCGGATCGCGGAGCGGATCGAGTCCGGAGTGTCGTACCTGCCCGATGGGATGGAGCGGGCCGAGGGCTGGTCGGGCTGGTCCGACGGATCACGATGACACGACATAATCAACGTTGACCATAAGAGTTATATCGCGTTAGCCTCAGCGGGAATCGCGGGGGATTCGTGCGTCCTCGCGGACGATCGGCGGCCGCTCAGGTCCGCCCGGACGACCAGGAGCAGAAATGATCGAGACCAGGGGGTTGCGGAAGTCGTACCGCTCCCGCGCGGGTCGCGAGACGAAGACAGTGGACGCGGTCCGCGGCGTCAACCTCGACGTCGCAGCGGGGGAGATCTTCGGCTTCCTCGGGCCCAACGGCGCCGGCAAGACCACCACGCTGCGGATGCTCGCCACCCTCATCGAGCCGGACGGCGGCGAGGCCACGGTGGCCGGCGCCGACCTGCGCAAGGATCCGGCCGAGGTGCGCCGCCGGATCGGGTACGTGGCCCAGGGCGGCAGCACCTGGGACGAGTCGAGCGCCCGCGAGGAGCTGGTGCTCCAGGCCCGCCTCTACGGCATCGGCAAGGCCGAGGCGCACCGCCGTGCCGAGCGCGCGCTCGAAGCGTTCCAGCTCACCGAGTACGCCGACCGCAAGTGCAAGACCTACTCCGGCGGCCAGCGCCGGCGCGTCGAGATCGCGCTCGGCATCATCCACGAGCCGAAGATCGTCTTCCTGGACGAGCCGACCACCGGCCTCGACCCGCAGAGCCGCGCGCACATGTGGGACGAGATCCGCCGGCTGCGTACCGAGGGGATGACCGTCTTCATCACCACGCACTACCTGGACGAGGCGGACGCGCTCTGCGACCGCATCGCGATCATGGACCACGGCGAGGTCGTCGCCGAGGGCACACCGGCCGAGCTGAAGCGGGAGATCTCCGGCGAGGTGGTGATCGTCGGCCTGGACGCCGCCACCACCCCGCGCGCCGCCGACCTGCTCGACGCCGAGGTGTACGTGAGCAAGCTGGAGACCGTCGACGAGGGCGGGCTGCGCCTCTACGTCGACGAGGGCGCCACCGCCATCCCGCAGGTGCTGCGCCGCCTCGACCACGCCGGGCTGGACCTGCGCTCGATCGAGCTGCACCGCCCCAGCCTCGACGACGTCTTCCTCACCAAGACCGGCCGCTCGCTGCGCGAGTCCTGACCCCCGGAGAAGCTGTCATGAAACTCGCCCGCGACACCTGGCTGATCTTCCAGCGCCAGACGCAACTGCTGCTGCGCAACCCGGTATGGATCTTCGTCGGCGTCTTCCAGCCGGTGATGTACCTGCTCCTGTTCGCCCCGCTGCTCAAGCCGGCGCTGAACGCGCCCACCCAGGCCGACGCGTACAAGATCTTCGTGCCCGGCCTGCTCGTGCTGCTGGCCATCTTCGGCGGCCTGTTCCAGGGCTTCGGCCTGATCGCCGAGCTGCGGGCCGGCGTGATCGAACGCTCCCGGGTCACCCCGGTCAGCCGGCTCGCCCTGCTGCTCGGCCGCTCGCTGCGCGACGTCGTCTCGCTCATCGCGCAGGCGATCATCATCACGCTGCTGGCGCTCGCGTTCGACCTGCGCGTGTTCATCGGCAACCTGCTCCTGGCGTACCTGATGCTCGCCCTCATCGCGCTGATGACCTCGGCCGTCTCGTACGGCATCGCGCTCAAGGTCAAGAGCGAGGACGCGCTCGCCCCGCTGATGAACACCGTCGCGCAGCCGGTGCTGCTGCTCTCCGGCATCCTGCTGCCGCTCACCTTCGCCCCCGGCTGGCTCCAGGGCGTGGCCAAGTGGAACCCGTTCTCCTGGGCGGTCGAGGGCACCCGCGCGCTGTTCAACGGCGACCTCGGCAACGACCGCGTCTGGCAGGGCCTCGGCATCATCGCGGTGCTCGCCGCCGCAGGCGTGTTCTGGGCCGCCCGCCAGTTCGCCCGCAGCGTCCGCTGAGCAGGGGAGACGTACCTCTCAGCAGGCAGGGGCCACCGGTGTCACGCGCGTAACGTGGGCCGGTGCCCCGCCTCACCCGTGACCGGATCACCTGGCTGACCTACGCCCAGCTCGGTCTCTGGGGCTTCTTCCTCTACGGGTTCGGCCCCGTCGTACCCCTGCTCCGCGACGAACAGGGCACCAGCGCCGCCGTCGCCGGCCTGCACAGCACCGGCATCGCTGTCGGCGCGCTCGCCGGTGGCGCGCTGTTCGCCCCGGTCGCCCGCCGCCTCGGCCGCGGCCCCGCCATCTGGCTCGGCCTCGGCGGCGTCGCCGCCGGTGTCACCGCGCTCGGCCTGCTCCACCCGCTACCCGCCACGCTCGCCGCCGTAGCGGTCATCGCCACCTTCGGCATGATGGTCGTCAGCGGCGTCAGCGTGGTGCTCACCGCCCGGCACGGACCCGCCGCCCCCGCCGCACTCACCGAGGCGAACGCGGCCTGCGCCGGCATGGGCATCCTGGCGCCGCTGACCATCGGCGCCACAGTCGACGCCGGTCTCGGCTGGCGACCGCTGATGGCCGTCGAGGTCGGGCTGATCACGCTCGTCGCGCTCGCGGCCCTGACTCTCCGGGTACGCGTGCCGCAACGCGCCCCCGCTGCCGCGGCTGCCGGCGCACCGGTCCCCGTCGCCGCCTCCACCCGGGTGCCCGCCGTCCCCGCCTCCGGGGTGGCCGAGGCCGCCGTGTCCGCTCCCTCCGTCTCCGCTTCGGCCGTCCCTCCTGCGGCCGTCCCTGCTTCGGCCGTCCCTGCTTCGGCCGTCCCCGCGTCGGGCGTTCCCGACTCCGGTGCGGCGGGGCGGCTGCCGCGTGCGTACTGGATCGCCTGGGTCTTGATGTCCGTCACCGGGTCGATCGAGGTGTGCCTGTCGTTGTGGACCGCCGACGTGCTGCGGACCCATGCCGGGCTGAGCGCGGGCGGAGCGTCGGCGGCGGTCGCCGCGATCGTCTGCGGCATGTTCGCCGGGCGGATCGCCGGTGGCCGGGCCGCGCTGCGCTGGGCGCCGGTACCGCTGCTGCTCGGCGCGCTCACCGTCTCGCTGGCCGGGTTCGCGCTGTTCTGGGGCAGTACGGTCGGCTGGCTCGCGGTCACCGGGCTGGTCGTGCTCGGGCTCGGCAACGCGCTGCACTACCCGCTGGCGATCTCGATCGCGCTGGCCGTGGCCGGTCCGGCTGCGGACAAGGCGGCGGGCTGGTCCGCGTACTCGATGGGTGTGGGTTTCGGGATCGCGCCGGTGGCGCTCGGGTGGGTGGCCGACGGCGTCGGCCCGCACCCGGCGTTCCTGCTGTTGCCCGTCTTCATCGCGGTCGCGGTGCTGCTGACGGTGCGGCTGGGGCGTGCCCTGCGCCCGGCGGCCCTTCCGGCCTGACCGCCGTCGGGCTTCAGAGCACCCGGGCGAGCGTGACGCCGTCGGCGATCGGCAGCATGACCGCCTCGACGCGGACGTCCGCGATGACCGCGTCGTTGAAGGCGGCGATCGCCCGGTCGTCGGCGTTGCGCGGGGCCAGCACCCGGCCGTCGCGCAGCGTGTTGTCGACCGCGATGACCGCGCCGGGACGCATGCGGGGCACCAGCTCGTCCCAGTAGACCGGGTAGCCGACCTTGTCCGCGTCGATGAACGCGAAGTCCAGGTAACGCTCGCGGGGCAACTCGCGCAGCGTCTCCGCGGCCGGGCCGATGCGCAGCTCGATCCGGTCCTGCACACCGGCGCGCTCCCAGTAGCGCCGGGCCACGCCCGTGTACTCCTCCGAGATGTCGAAGCAGGTCAGCCGGCCGCCCTCGGCCAGCCCGCGGGCGATCGCCAGCGAGGAGAGGCCGGTGAACGTGCCCACCTCGACCGCCTGCCGTACGCCGAGCAGCCGGGTCAGGAAGGTCAGGAACGCCGCCTGTTCCGGTGCGACCTGCATGACCGCCTCGGCGGGCAGGGCCGCCCGGGTCTCCTCGGCCAGCTCCCGGACGATCTCGTCCGGCGCGGACCCGTGGGCCACCAGGTAGGCGTGCAGTTCCGGGGTGAGCGGCAGCGGCTTCGTGGTCATGTCCGGACGTTAGCCGAGATGTTCGATCTCCTGGCCCCCGGGCGCGACCTTCGTCCACAGGTCGACGATGCTCAGGTCCACCTCGGCGAGCAGCCGGCGCAGCAGCGGCAGGGACAACCCCACCACAGTCCCCGGGTCGCCCTCGATCCCGGTCAGGAACGCCCCGCCCAGCCCGTCGATGGTGAACGCGCCGGCCACCGCCAGCGGCTCGCCCGTCGCCACGTACGCGGCGATCTCGTCGTCGCTGATGTCGGCGAAGTGCACGGTGGTCGAGGCGACCGCCTCGGCCCGGGACTCGTGCGTCACGTCGATCAGGCAGTGCCCGGTGTGCAGGACGCCGCTGCGCCCGCGCATCCGCTGCCACCGCCGGGTGGCGTCCGCCGCGTCGTCCGGCTTGCCGAAGATCTCGCCGTCGAAGGCGAGCACCGAGTCACACCCGAGGACCAGCGTGCGCTCGTCCGGCGAGGGCCGCAGCCGATCGCGTACGGCCTGCGCCTTCAGCCGGGCCAGTTCCAGGCACAGATCCTCGGCCCGATCGCTCACCACCTGCGACTCGTCCACGCCGCTGACCAGCACGTCGGGCTCGATCCCGGCGGCCTGGAGCAGCTTGCGGCGGGCGGGGGACTGCGAGGCGAGCACGAGGCGCACCGATACGGAGGTCGACACCCCGCCGACGCTACCGGCTGACCCTCGGTGGCGGGTCGTCGGCACGTCGGCGGCGCCGCCAGAACAGGTACCCGCCGCCCGCCGCCACCAGCACACCCAGGGTGGCGATCCCGCGTACCGTGCCGGCGCTGTCGCCCTTCTCGGGTGCCGCCTCCGCCGATGCCGGTGGCGTGACGTTCGAGGATTCGAAGCCGAGCGGGGGTACGTCGGCGGTGAGCGCGGCGACGAGGTCGATGACGCCGTAGCCGTACTGGTCGTCGCGCCCGGGTGGTCCCTTGTCGACGGCGGTGGCAGTCAGCCGGTGGGCGACTTCCTGGGCGGGGAGGTTGGGGTACTTGGAGCGGATCAGAGCAGCAGCCCCGGCAACGATCGCGGTGGCATCCGACGTGCCGGTGCTGCGGCGGTATCGGCCTGCGAGGCTTGTGGTGTAGATGTCGACTGCAGGTGCGAGGATATCCACATCCGTCCCCTCAACCGAGAATTCGGCCTTGTTGCCCTGCCTATCAACGCCGCCTACGGCGATCACGCCCTGCTCGGATGCCGGATAGCTAATCGATGTTTCGCTTGGGATATTCCCGACGGCTGCTACAACTACGATATTCGCTTCAAGTGCAGCCTTTATCGCAGATTGCAGGCGAGGGGTTGGGGTGCTGGCCGCGGAGATGCTAATTACATCCGCATGTTGAGCTGTTGCATACTCAACGCTGGCCGCTAAATCATCGGGTTGGCCCAATCCGTTGGTCGGCGTGTCGAGAATCGGGAGGATCTTGGACTTTGGTGCCACCCCGAGCGCCCCACGAGTGCCTCCCCGCCCATGCGCCGCAATGAGGCCAGCCATGCCGGTACCGTGGCTATTTGTGTCCCGAAGGCCGTCTCCGCTTCCTCCCGCAATCACGTCTGTTCCTGGAAGCAAGTTCTTCTCTAGATCCGGGTGAGCCTCTACTCCAGTGTCTGGAACTGCTACAACGATCCCTTCGCCCTGACTAATACCGTGGGCTTCTGCAGCCCTCAAAAAGCCTAGGTGCCACTGGTCGCCCCTTACCCGCTCCGACCCGTCCCCGGCAGGTAGCAAGGCCGATGTTGGCACGACAGGGCTGAGCGAGATTGCGAGTAACGCGGCTAGGCCTCGCGCCACCAGCAGTCCGTGGGGAATCACCGATTGAAGCCTATGGCGGGTCCCGGGTCGATCGGCCCCTCGTCAGGTGGCTCCAATATTGGATCCACACCGCGTTCGACTTCCCAGGGGTTGTCCGGATCCCAGCGCCGTTCCAAGTCTCTATCTAAGCTCTTGCTGTTCTGTCTCCCGTGCGTGGGAGACAGGCCGGGAGCGCCGCCGAGGGGGGTCAACCCGGGTGTACCAATGTGTGGGCCTCTCCCCGTATTCGGTCGAGATCCTGCAGCACCTGTCGGCGCAGTGCCAGCCGCGCCTCCCCCGATAACTCCACCCGGAGGATTGACGCGCCTAGTGGGGCCGCCCGTGGCGGGCTGGCCGAGGGGAACTCCCGGCATCACCCCGTTCGGTCCGGTCGGACGCGGCGGAAGCGGTCGGCTAGTGCTCTTTCCGGCAACTGGATCATTCCCGAGCGGACCCAAGCTGGTGCCGCGCTTGGGTGCCGAGGGAAGGGGGATGCCGTGAGTGCCAGAGGGCGTATTAGGAGTAGCAGGGGATACACCTCCAGCCGGCATCGCTTGGACGGGCGTTCCTGAACCTGCATTGCCTAGGATCGGACCTCCGCCTATAACGCCGCTCGTAGAGGGGCTGCTTGGCTGAACTGGCGGGTTCGTTGCGACTTTCGGCGGACGCCCATTGATCGGCGCGGGTGGCGTAATCGGAACCGCGACGATAGGAGGGATGACTGGTGCCGGATCTGGGCCAAAGTACGGGTCAGACGAATGTGGGTCGGCCCGCGGCGCTGGCCGGACTGGTGCGGGCGGGCGCTGGAGCATGACCTGGGCGTGCTGGAGTTCGCCGCTCAACCCCGTCATCAACCCGCGAGCCCGTACGTTCAACTGCTCCAGGTCGTCGTCCGTCACCGGGGGCCGTTCCGGCAACCGGCTGCCGGCCACCGCCTTCGGGTCGGCGATCGTCGCCTCGTACGCCTGCTTCTGCCGCAGCTTCTTCGCGTACTCCTCGTGCAGCGGTTGCAGCTCGGCCCGCGCGCTGCCGATGGCGCGGGCGGCGGCTGCCAGCGCGTCGTAGTTCGCGGCGGCGGCGTCGTGGGTGCGCTGCACGCGGTCGATGAGCTGGTCGAGTTCGCCGATGTACGCCCGCGCGGCGGCGTTGGTCTCGGGTGGCCACGCCTCGGCCAGGCCGCGCCGGTATTCCCGCAGGCGGCTCAGGTGGGCCAGGGCGAGGTCGCACACCTTGCGCCAGCCGGCGACCTGCTTCCACTGGCCGGCGGTGTCCTGGTCCTGCACGCACGCCCACATGCTGAGGACGTCCATCAGCCGCCAGTCGGTCAGCCCGGAGGTGCGTCCGCTGCCCCGTTCGATCACGGCAGGATCACCCGGCTCTGTTCGGGGGCGGTGGGGTCGGCCAGTGGCGGCATCGGGCGGGCGACAGTGGCGGAGGGGCCGGCGAGTGCTCGTTCCACGTCGGCCACTCGGGCGGAGGAGAACGCGTCGGCGTCGCCGTAGCGGGCGGCGATCCGTCCGGCGGCGTCGGCGAGCCGCCCGGTCGCCGGTGCGAGATCCCACACGGCGCTCACCGCTGCGGTCTGGGTGTCGTGGTGGGCCTGGAGGAACTGGACCAGCTCGATGAAGGCGTCGGCCGGGTTGGGCACCGGGGCCTTCATGTCGTCGGCGATGTAGGACAGGTGCGGCGCGTAGTTGCGTGTCACCTCGTCCTGGAGGCGGTCGGCGAACTCCCGCATCTGCCGGATGTCGGCCTCGATGCCGCCGTAGCCGCGCAGCCAGCCGGCTGGCTGGTTGTCCTCCGGGATCATCGGAGCCTCCTGCCCGTCACCACACGGTTTCCCTGAGTGAGGTTAATGGCTCGACGTGGATCCCGGCAGCCCCCGCCCGGGCGTGAGCGGGACGAGACGTCAGCGGGGCAGGCCGGAGGCCCGCCAGGCGCCGGGGCCAGCGATCGGCCCGGCCGGCGCGGGCCGCGCGCTGCGCGCCCACAGCGACACGGGGGCCGGCGCGGCGGCCTGGGCCGGGCGGGTGCGCACCACGATCGCGCCGACCAGAGCGGCGAGCTCCTCGGCGGTGGGCACGCCACGGACGATCCGGAACAGCGGCTCCTCGGCAGACATGACCCAAGGGTACGCGTCGCGAATTCGACCTTCGCCGTACAGTGGCGTGCCGACGGTGTGGGCGTCGCAGCGGCCGGGTACGGTTTCTGCGATGTCGAACGCGCTCCCCCAACTCGTCGCCGACCGGTACCGGCTTCTCACGCCGCTCGGTCAAGGCGGCATGGGCCGCGTCTGGAAGGCGCGGGACGAGGTGCTGCACCGGGACGTGGCCATCAAGGAACTGGTCCCGCCCCCCGGCCTCACCCCGGAGGAGCGCCGCGAGATGCGCGAGCGCTCGCTGCGTGAGGCGCGGGCGATCGCCCGCCTCAACAACGTCAACGTGGTCCGCATCTTCGACGTGCTGCGCACCGACGGCGATCCGTGGATCGTCATGGAGTACGTGGCGTCGAAGTCGTTGCAGGACACCATCGCCGAGGACGGCCCGGTCACCACGGCCAAGGCGGTCGAGATCGGCCTCGGCGTGCTCAACGCGCTGAAGGCCGCGCACAAGGCCGGCATCATGCACCGCGACGTCAAGCCGGGCAACGTGCTGCTCGGCGAGGACGGCCGTGTGGTGCTCACCGACTTCGGCCTGGCCACCATCCCCGGCGACCCGAACGTGACGCGCACCGGCATGGTGCTGGGTTCGCCCGCGTACATCTCGCCGGAGCGCGCCCGCGACGGCACGGCCGGCCCGGAGGCGGACCTCTGGTCGCTCGGCGCCACGCTCTACGCGGCGGTCGAGGGCAAGTCGCCGTACGCGCGCCCGTCGGCGATCGCCACGCTCGCCGCGCTCGCCACCGAGCCGATGCCGCCGCCGCGCAACGCCGGGCCGCTCAAGCCGGTGCTCCAGGGCCTGCTGCGCAAGGATCCGGACGAGCGGATCACCGCCGAGGTGGCGGAGCGCATGCTGCGCAAGGCCGCGGGCCGGCGGGCCAAGAGCATCTCGCTGCTGGACGGCGTACGCCGGCCGGGGCCGAACGGTCCGCGCGTGCCGCGCCCGCCGCTGGTGCCCGCGCCGCGCCCGGCCGGCCAGGCCGAACGCGCCGCGTCCGGGGCCGCCGCCTCCGGGGGTACGGCGGCAGCCGCCGACCCGGCGGCGAAGGTGCCGGCGACCACCTCGGACGCCGGTCCCACCGCGAAGGTGACCCCGCCGGTCGCCGATCCGACGGCGAAGCTCGACCCGGCGCCCTCGGCCGACGCCACGCGCGTGGACGACGAGACGCGCGTGGACGACGAGACGCGCGTGGACGACGAGGCCCGGGTGGACGCCGTCGACCCGGCGCTGGACGAGACGCGGCTCGACGGCGAGCGCGTCACCGACACCCCGGCGCCGGTGAGCCCGGCCGTGACCGGCTCCGCGCCGGTCAGCCCGGCCTCGGCCGATCCGGCGCCGTCGACCGGCCGGGCCACCGTGCTGCCGGTCGAGAAGTCCGCGCCCAACCGGCGCAACCTGCTGATCGGCGCGCTGGTCCTGCTGCTGCTCGTCGGCCTGGTGGTGGCCGTGCCGCTGCTGAACAACGGTGACGACGGCGACGGCGGTGAGCCGACGGCCGGCACCTCGGCGTCGGCGGCGCCGCCCGCGCCGAGCGAGAGCGCGTCGCCGAGCGCCCCGGCGACCAGTGCGTCGGCCAGCCCCACGCCGTCGGCCAGCCCGTCGGCCTCGGGGTTCACGCTGCCGGCCGGGTGGCGTCTCTACACCGGTCCGAACGGCTTCAAGGTGCCGATCCCGGAGAACTTCCAGGCCCGGGTCGGCGGCGACAACGTCGTGCTCTACGAGGTCGGCGGCAGCCGGCGGGTGCTGTTCATCCAGTGGACATCGAGCCCGAAGGACGACGCGTACACCGACTGGCAGAACCAGGAGCCGTACCGCGCATCGCGTGTGCGGGGCTACAAGCTGGTCGGCATCACCAAGTGCGACGGTTACTACCGCACCTGCGCCGACTGGGACTGGCTGGAGACGCGCAACGGCGACACCCGCTTCCACGTCCGCAACCGGGGTGTGGCGACCGCCAGCAACCGGGGTTTCGCGCTGCGCTGGGAGGTGCCGGCGAAGGACTGGGACGCCAACCTGGCGAACTGGGAGACCATCACCAAGGGCTTCGTGCCGGACCGCAAGAACTGACCGGGAATCCCGCCGGTCACGAAACTCGCTCGCATGGCTTTCCGTCCTCGGGGGTATGAATCCCTCCGACGACGGAAGGAGGCGCGACATGGGTTACCGACGGAGGTACACCGGCCCGCGGCTGGCACTGTGGATGCTCGTTGCGCTCGGCGACGTCGTACTGCTCCTGATCAGCGCCGGCCTGTCCGCGCCGGTCGCGGTTCTCGGCGTGCTGACGCTCACGGTCGTGGGCGTGGCGGTGTGGCGCCTGACGCGCCGCACGCCGGTGCCCGTCCCGGCCACCGCGCGCCGCCGAGCCTGACCCGCGTACGACACAAGTGGGACCGCCCCTGACGAGGCGGTCCCACTTGTGTCGCCCGTACGTCAGGCGGTGTTGTTCGCCAGCGCGATCAACCGGCTGCGGTCACCGTTCCAGTAGTTGCGGTCGACGTTGCCGCTGATCCCGGAGACGGCACCCGAGTCGGTGTACTGCCAGAAGCTCCACACCGGGGCGCCGGCCGGCAGCGTGCCGGGCGAGCTGGCCCAGCGGGCGAGCCACAGCGGGTGGTTGGCCCACGGGCCGGTCCAGCTCCCGGTGCACTGGTTCCACCAGCTCGTGGTGGTGTAGATGACCGCGTACCGGCCGGTGCGGGAGCGGTAGGTGTTCAGGAAGTCCTGGATCCAGTTGCGCATGCCGGTCGTGCTCAGGCCGTAGCAGTAGCCGCCGCTGTACGGGTTGCCCTCGATGTCCAGCGCGGCGGGAAGCGTACGGCTGTCCGCCGACCAGGCGCCACCGTTGCTCGCCAGGTAGTTGGCCTGGGTGGAACCGGCGGAGATGTTCGGCCGGGCGAAGTGGTACGCCCCGCGGATCACCCCGGCGTTGTACGCGTTGACGTAGTTCGCGTTGAAGTTCGGGTCCTTGTAGCTCGTGCCCTCGGTGGCCTTGATGAAGGCGAACTGGATGCCCGCGTTGCGCACGCTGGTCCAGTTGATGCTGCCCTGGTAGCGGGAGACGTCGATCCCGGGGGTGGTCGCGGCGGCGGCCGGTCCGGCGGTCGCCACGAGGGCCGCGGCCGCGGTGGCGGCGGCGGCCAGGCCGGCGGCGAGAAGCCGGCGTACGGAGAGTCTGGTACGGGCCATGGTTGCCTCCAGAGGGACGTCCGTTGATTGATGCCCATCTTTGGAGGTTAGTGCCCTAGATCGCAATAGGAAGAAGGAAATTTTCATATACGACCGTCGTTCGCCCAGGTGGGCGCGGCAGTTGCGGATCAGCGCAGAGCGCTCGGGTCCATCGCCCAGCGGAACGGCTCGGTGACAGTGAGCGTCTCGCCCGCCTTGGCCACGGCGTCCTCGACGTAGTGCGCGCCGTCGAGCCGGTGCAGCCGCAGCGAGTGGCTGTCGCCGTCCTGCTCGACCAGCAGGTACCACGGAATCCGGGCGATCGCGTAGAGCTGCATTTTGACCAGCCGGTCAGCGGCGGCGTTGCCGGGTGAGACGATCTCGCCGACCAGCGCCACGCGATCGGCGTCGAGGATCACGCCGTCGTCGTCGGCGTCGGTGACGACGAGGTCCGGGATCACGATTCGGTCCACGCCCAGCCGCACGTTGATGGCGTCGTAGACGAACAGGCCGGACGGCTCGGCCGCCAGCTCCACGGAGTTCGCCAGTCGTCGCGCCACCCGCTGGTGCCGTCGGCTCGGGGCAGGGCTCACGATCAGGCTCGCGTCGAGCAGTTCGATGCGGTCGTGGCTGTCGCCCAACGCGAGGTAGTCGGCCTCGGTCCACGGACCGACGTGCGAGCTGTAGGGCTCCAAGGGAGCTGCGCTCACCGACCTCACCTCCGCTCCGGCGCCTCGTCCGATCAGTCTCACACTCTATGAGACTCGCCCGGTCGAGCGACACGGCTCGGGCCGGTAGGCTCCCCGCCCATGCCCCTGATCGACGGTCTCACCACGCTCTGGGACACGCTGACCAGCGCCCAGCCGGACCCGCCGCCGCTGCTCGTGGTGGTCACCGCCGCCGTCGCGCTCGCGGTGGTCGTGGCCCGGTTGCCCTGGCGGATCGCCCGTAACGCGGTGACCATCGCGCACGAGGGCGGCCACGCGCTCGTCGCGTTGCTCACCGGCCGGCGGCTGCACGGCATCCGGCTGCACTCGGACACCTCCGGGCTCACGCTCTCCGCCGGCCGTCCCACCGGGCCCGGCATGATCCTCACGCTGCTCGCCGGGTACGTCGCGCCGTCCCTGCTCGGTCTCGGCGGCGCGTGGCTGCTGGCCGGTAACCGGATCACGCTGCTGCTGTGGCTCGCGGTGGCACTGCTGCTGGCCATGCTGGTGATGATCCGCAACCTGTTCGGCGTGCTGTCGCTACTCGTCACCGGCGGCGTGGTGCTCGCCGTCTCCTGGTACACCTCGCCCGAGGTGCAGGCCGCGTTCGCGTGGACGTCGGTCTGGTTCCTGCTGATCGGCGGCGTACGGCCGGTGTTCGAGCTGCACCGGCAACGCGCCCGGGGCCGGATGCCGCAGTCCGACGCCGACCAGCTCGCCCGGATCACGCCGTTCCCGGCGCTGTTCTGGGTGGGCGTGTTCCTGCTGGTGAGCGTGGGCGCGCTGGCCGCCGGAGCGCTGCTGCTGGCCGGCCCGATCCTGGCCGACGCGGGGCTCACCGGCTGACCGTGCCGAGCCGCACCGCTGCGGGCCGCGCCGAGCCGGCCCGCAGCGCGCCGTATCGCGTCGCGGAGCGGGCCGCTACGCGGCAGGGCAGAATCGGGCCGTGCGATACGTGATCATCGGAGCGGGCGCGGTCGGCGGCACCATCGGCGTACTCCTGGCCGACACCGGCCACGACGTGACGCTCGTGGCCCGTGGCGCGCACCTGGACGCGCTGCGGGAGCGGGGTCTGACGCTGCGCACACCGGACCGTGACGTGACGGGCCGGCTCCCCGCGGTGGCCGGTCCGGACGGGCCGCCGCTGCCGGCGGACACCGTGCTGCTCCTCACCGTGAAGTCGCAGGACACCGTGACGGCGCTCGACGCCTGGGCGGACGCCCCGGTCGAGGGCGGCGGGACGGCGGGCGAACGGCTGCCGGTCGTGCTGGCCCAGAACGGCGTCGCGAACGAGCCGGCCGCGCTACGGCGCTTCGCCCGCGTACACCCGGTGTGCGTGTGGCTGCCCGCCACCCACCTGGAGCCGGGCGTGGTGGTCGCCAACGGCCATCCGCATCCGGGCATGCTGCACATCGGCCGCTACCCGAGCGGCGCCGACGACACCAGCCGCGCGGTCGCCGCCGACCTGACCGCAGCCGGGTTCGTCGCGCCGGTCCGCGACGACGTGATGCGCTGGAAGTACGGCAAGCTGCTCGCCAACCTCGGCAACGGCCTCCAGGCGCTGCTCGGACGGGACGTGCCGGAAGCCCTGTCGAAGCGGGTACGCGCCGAGGGCGAGGCGGCGCTCGCCGCCGCAGGCATCGCCCACACCACAGTCGAGGAGGAGGCCGCCGAACGCGGCGACCGGGTGTCGCACCGGCCGGTGGGCGGCGAGGAACGCTCCGGCGGCTCCACCTGGCAGAGCCTGGCCCGTGGCGCGGGCACGGTCGAGACGGACCACCTCAACGGCGAGATCGTGCTGCTCGGGCGCCTGCACGGTGTGCCCACCCCGGCCAACGCGGCGGTGCAGACCGCGGTACGCCGGGCGGTCCGCGACCGGATCCCGGCCGGCGGCTTCCCGCTCGTCGAACTGGAGAAATTGGTCGGCTGAGCGGGCAACCCGCGCCGCGCCGCCAGGCGTGTCCCCTGACGAACACGGGGAGGTGGCAGGTGCCCGACAGCGACGGCTTCGACGAGTTCTACCGGGGCAGCCGGCAGCGGCTGCTCGGCTTCGTCTACGTGCTCACCGGCGACCTCGCCGAGGCGCAGGACGCCCTGCAGGAGGCGTTCATCCGGGCCTGGCAGCGGTGGTCCACGGTGCGCGGGTACGACGACCCGGAGGCATGGGTACGGGTGGTGGCCAGCCGGATCGCGGTGAGCCGCTGGCGCAGCCTGCGCAGCCGGGCGCGCGCCTACCTGCGGCACGGCGCGGTGGCGGACGTGCCGGCGCCGAGCACCGAGACGCTGGAGGTGGTCGCCGCGCTGCGCCGGCTGCCCGAGGCCCAGCGCACCGCGATCGCCCTGCACTACCTGCTCGGCATGCCGGTCGCCGAGGTGGCGCGGGAGACCGAGGCGCCGATCGGCACCGTGAAGGCCCGGCTGTCCCGGGGGCGGACCGCGCTCGCCGAGCTGCTCGCCGTGGTCGACCTGGAAGAGGAGGCGGCAGATGCCTGACGACGTCGCGCTCGTGGAGTTGCTGCACCGGGATCTGCGCAACGTCACCTGGCCGGAGCCGGAGTCCATCCGGGCCACGGCCCGGCGGCGCAGCCGGCGCTCTGCCGCGCTCGTCGCGGTCGCGGTGGTGGTCGTGGCGGCGCTCACCGCGACCCTGGTGGACCGGACCGGTGCGCCGCCACCGCCCGCCGCTGCCGTCGACGGGCCGGGGGAGATCGTGGCCGAGGCGATGCTGGAACCGGCCGACATACCCGCTCCGACCGGCGAGCGGCTCAGTGAGACCGGCATCGCCAAGCCGGTCCGGGTCGACGATTTCCTCCAGGTCTGCGCCCGGGAGCAAGGGCGGCCGGCCGAGGAACCGCGCTCGCGCTACTCCCGGTCGCAGACCCTGCTCGAACCGCCGACCGAGCCCGCGACCACCGTCGCATCGGTTCTCACCCAGGACGTCTACCGGATGGAGCCCGGGGCGGCGGGCCGGTTCATCACCGACCTGGAGGGCACGGTCGCGGCCTGCGGCGCGTGGCGGACGACCGGCCGGGTCTACACCGAGCGGGGGATGGTCAGCGCCGAGGTGGTGCACCGGTGGTCCGTCGCCGCGAGCGGCTTCGCCGGGGACCAGGCGGTGCTGCTGCGGCACGAGGCGAGCGTGCCGCCGGACGAGGCGACCGGCCGGCCGCCCGGCTATGCGCCGTCGTTCGAGGACCGGCTGGTCGTACGAGTGGGTGACCTGGTGACGGTGCTCATCCCGTCGGGAGGGCTGCGGACCGACGTCCCGGGCGCCCAGGTGACCGAGGCGCAGGTACGGCAGATGGCCCGGGTCGCCGCCGAGCGGATGTGCGTCGCCGCGAACCCGGCTTGCTGACGCCGATGCCCCCGCCGCGGGAACGGCGGGGGCATCGGGGCGGCTACAGCGGGATGTTGCCGTGCTTCTTCGGCGGCAGCGTCTCGCGCTTGGTGCACAGCACCCGCAGCGCCCGCACGATCTGGGTACGCGTCTCGTGCGGCGGGATCACCCCGTCGACGTAGCCGCGCTCGGCGGCGATGTACGGGTTGGCGAGCGTGTCCTCGTACTCGGCGATCTTCTCGGCGCGGACGGCGGCCGGATCCTCGGCGTTCGCCAGCTCCGAGCGGTAGAGGATGTTCACCGCGCCCTGCGCGCCCATCACCGCGATCTGCGCGGTCGGCCAGGCGAAGTTCAGGTCCGCGCCGAGGTGCTTGGAGCCCATCACGTCGTACGCGCCGCCGTACGCCTTGCGGGTGATGACGGTGACCTTCGGGACGGTGGCCTCGGCGTACGCGTAGATGAGCTTCGCGCCGCGACGGATGATGCCGTCCCACTCCTGGCCGGTGCCGGGCAGGAAGCCGGGCACGTCCACGAAGGTGAGCACCGGGACGTTGAACGCGTCGCAGGTGCGCACGAACCGGGCGGCCTTCTCGGAGGCGGCGATGTCGAGCGTGCCGGCGAAGTGCATGGGCTGGTTGGCGACCACGCCCACCGGGCGCCCCTCGACGCGGCCGAAGCCGACCACCATGTTCTGCGCGTACAGCGGCTGCACCTCGAGGAACTCGCCGTCGTCGAGGACGTGCTCGATGACCCGGTGCATGTCGTACGGCTGGTTGGCCGAGTCCGGGATCAGCGTGTCCAGCTCCCGATCGGAGTCGGTGATGTCGAGGATGGCCGGCGCGTCGAAGACCGGCGGCTCGTCCAGGTTGTTCGACGGCAGGTACGACAGCAGCGCCTTGACGTACTCGATCGCGTCCTCCTCGTCGGTGCCGAGGTAGTGCGCGTTGCCGCTGCGGGCGTTGTGGGTGCGGGCGCCGCCCAGCTCCTCCATGCCGACGTCCTCGCCGGTGACCGTCTTGATGACGTCGGGACCGGTGATGAACATGTGCGAGGTCTGGTCGACCATGACGGTGAAGTCGGTGACCGCCGGGGAGTAGACGGCCCCGCCCGCGCACGGGCCCATGATGAGCGAGATCTGCGGGATGACGCCGCTGGCCCGTACGTTGCGGAAGAAGATCTCGCCGTAGAGGCCGAGGGACGCGACGCCCTCCTGGATCCGCGCGCCACCGGAGTCGTTGATGCCGACGACCGGGCAGCCGATCTTCATGGCCAGGTCCATCAGCTTGACGATCTTCTCGCCGAAGACCTCGCCGAGGGAGCCGCCGAAGACGGTGAAGTCCTGCGCGAAGACGCAGATCTGCCGGCCGTCCACGGTGCCGTAGCCGGTCACCACGCCGTCGCCGTACGGGCGGGTCCTCTCCAGCCCGAAGTTGGTCGAGCGGTGCCGGGCGAACTCGTCCAGCTCGACGAACGAGCCCTCGTCGAGGAGCATCTCGATCCGCTCGCGGGCGGTCTTCTTGCCCCGCGCGTGCTGCTTCTCGACCGCGCGTGCCGACCCGGCGTGCACCGCCTCGTCGAGCCGTCGCTCCAGGTCCGCCAGCTTGCCGGCGGTCGTGTGGATGTTGATCCCGGTCTCGGTAGTCACCCGTGGAATATAACGATGGTTCAGGTGTCTGAGGCTGTGCAGTGCGCCTCACCGCTTCGCGGCGACCGGCGAGCCGGGTGGCCGTAGGCTGGCGGGATGCCCGGCTCGCCGTACACCGATCTGGACCGACCGCCGCTGTCGGCGGCCCGGCTGCGGCGCGCGCTCGTCGCGCCGCACGGGCCCTGGCGCCGGTTGGAGCTGCTGGCCGAGACCGGCTCGACGAACGCGGACGCGGTGGCCGCGGCGCGGGCCGGGGAGCCGGAGGGCCTGGTGGTGGTCGCCGAGCGGCAGACCGCCGGCCGCGGCCGCCGGGGCCGCGTCTGGCAGTCGCCGCCGCGCGCCGGTCTCGCGGCGAGCGTGCTGCTGCGGCCCGGCGAGGCGGTCGCGGAGCGCGGCTGGTCGCCCGTGCCCGCCACCGGGTACGGCTGGCTGCCGCTGCTCGCCGGCGTCGCGCTGGTCGAGGCGGTACGCCTGCTGGCCGAGCTGGACGCGCGGCTGAAGTGGCCCAACGACCTGCTGGTGGACGGCGCGAAGTGCGCCGGGGTGCTGGCCGAGGCGGTGCCGGGGGAGAACGACAGGCCCCCCGCCGTCGTGGTCGGTGTCGGGCTGAACGTGACGCTGCGCGCCGACGAGCTGCCGGAGAACCCGACCGGGCTGCCCGCCACCTCGCTCCAGCTCGCCGGCGCCACCGCCACCGACCGGGATCCGCTGCTGCGGGCGCTGCTGCGCTCGCTCGCCGAGTGGTACGAGCGGTGGCGTGACGCCGGAGGCGACGCGGAGGCCAGCGGGCTGCGCGAGGCGTACCTGGCGGGGTGCGCCACCGTCGGCCGCCGGGTGCGGGTGCTGCTGCCCGACGGCCGGGAGGCGCACGGCACCGCCACCGGCGTGGACGCCGACGGGCAGCTCCTGGTCGAGACGGACGGCGAGACGCTGCGCCTCGCCGCGGGCGACGTGCTGCACCTGCGGTGAAAGGAAGGGGCCCTTGTTAACGCCTCCGGTAGAGGAAGGGCCCCCTCTTAACAACCACGGGTAGCCGCCCGCGCGGCCGATGCCGGCCGGATGCGCCGACCGGTTACGGTCAGCGCGTCCGGTTCTGCGAGGAGGTTCCGCCGTGGCGTTCCCCGAAGACGTGCTCACCGAGGACGAGCACGTCGTGTTGCACCTGCACCCGCACTGGAAGGCCCTGATCCGGCCGGTCCTGGTGCTCGTGCTCGCCGTCGCGGCGGTCGTCGCCGGGTGGCTCCTGCTGTCCGACGGCAGCGGCGGCACGATCGCGCTCTACGCGATCGCGGTGGTCGGCCTGGCGCTGGTGCTGTGGCTGGGGCTGTGGCCGTTCCTGGTCTGGCGCACCACGCACTACCTGTTCACCAACGAGCGGGTGCTGCTCCAGCAGGGGGTGCTGTCGCGTAACCGGCGGGATCTGCCGCTGACCCGGATCAACGACCACGCCATGCACCAGCGTTTCGTGGAGCGGCTGCTCGGCTGCGGCACGCTGACCATCGAGTCGGCGGGTGAGCGCGGCCAGTCGGTGCTGCACGACGTGCCGGGCGTGGACAGGGTGCAGACGAAGCTCTACGAGCTGGTCGAGGCGCACCACGACAAGCACAGCCTGGGTGACGGCGAGATGCGCGAGATCCTGGCCGACATGACCGAGGGCAAGTCCCTGCGCGACCAGCCCTGACCCGCCGACGGAGAAGGCCGGCACCCCGGGTCGGGGGTGCCGGCCTCTTGTCGTTCAGCGGCGGGCGCGGCGGGGCTGGAGTTCCGCGGCGAGTTCGGCGTCCAGGTCGGCGTCGAGCGCGCCACCGAGTCCGGCGTCCGCCGGTGCGGGGCGGCCCCGTGGTGGCGGGAAGCCGGCCGCCCGGCCGGCGCCCGGAGGCGGTTCCTCCTCCTCCAGCTCGCTGACCGACTCGGCCAGCTCGGCCACCGGGTCCATCTCGGCGACGTTGTCCCACTCGTCACGTGGCACCGAGTGCCAGGTCTCCTCGGCGTGCTTGGGGACGGGCTGGAAGACGAACGTCCGGTAGGACCAGAAGCGGAACAGCGTGGCCAGCAGGACACCGATGGTCTTGGCGACGTTCAGCGCGAGCAGGCCGTGTACGCCGAGGCCGTACTTGGCCAGGGCCAGGACGCCGAGTTCGATGAGCAGACCCGCGCCGTTGAAGAGGAAGAACAGGACGTATTCGCGCCGGAGTGCCGATTTCGGTCGATCACGGTACGTCCAGTGACGATTCATCAGATGCGACGTGATCGTGGCGACAATCGTCGCGATCACTGTCGCCTTGAGCTGGCCGTCACGGAAAACCGTGAGTGCCAGAGCATTGAACACCGCGTAATTGATGACGGTGTTGATGCCGCCGACGATGCCGAATTTGAGCGCCTCGTGGATGAACTTCTGCCAGCGCTCGGGCAGCAGACGGACTCCAGGCATGCGGAACACCTTAGGCAGTTGGCTGGGCCGGCTGGGCCCGGCGGGTCGGGATGGGCGGTTCGTCACGCCCCGGACTCTCGGTCGTGGCTCGTTGCCGGAACGGGAGGTGTTCCCGCCTCGACGAAGACGAACCGTCGGTACGACCAGAACCGGAAGAGCGTTCCCAGGCCGGTGCCGACGATGAAGCTGGCGATGTTGTCGGCCAGGGGGGTCTGGAACACCGCGGGCCAGATCGCTCCCAGCCCGTAGTGGCTGATCGCCAGGCAGGCCACCGCGATGCCGAGGCCGACCGCGTTGAAGAAGAAGAACAGCGCGTATTCGCGGGCCGGGTTCGACCGCTGCCGGTGCCGCCATGTCCAGAACCGGTTGCCGACGAAGGCGACGGTCGCGGCGATCACCGTGGAGATGGTCTTCGCGGCCAGCGGGGGCATGTCCCGCCCGCTGGACAGGTAGTTGAAGAGAATGAAGTCCACGACGAAGGCCAGGCCGCCGACGGTGGCGAACTTGCTCAGCTCGTGGATGAGGTGACCGAAACGGTCGAGCAGTGCTCCGATCGGACCCCGGCGGGTCTGCGGAGCCCCCGGTTGGTCTCCGGTCATCGTCGCGGCCACCCGCCGAGAGTACCGGTTGTGCGGTAACCGGGCGGACTGCAACGGCGAGTCGGCCACGACGGCTTCGCCGCGGCCGTCGCCCTCGGGCCGCCCGGGTCGGAGAGGCGTCGCCCGTTCTCGATGTCCGTGAGCAGAGCGTAACGCGCTGTGCGAATCTGTGGAGCGCATCACGGAATCGTCTTTCGCGACATGCTCGTACGCTTCCCCGCGATCGGGCGTCGCGGGGACTCCGCTGCCGGACCCGGCCTTCGAAGGTTCACCGCAGGATTTGCGTGAAACTGCGCGCGAAAGCGGGTATCAGATCGTGATGCCGCAGCGTGGCCGTACCTTGTGCAGTTCTTCACAACCAGTCCCACTGACTGGCGGGGCAGTCCGGTTTACGCTGAGCCCAATCCCAGGTTTCCACGAGGCGGCGTTCCAGCCCGCCGGAACTCGTGCACCCCATAGATCGGTCAGCGTCGACCACAAGGAGAAGTGACATGGTTGCTCCGGCTGCTGTTCGGGGTATCGATCAGGCCCCGACGTCCCACCCCAAGCTGCTCGCCTGGGTACGTGAGGTCGCGGAACTGACCACCCCGGACCGCGTGGTCTGGGTGGACGGGTCTGATGAGGAGTGGCGCCGCCTCACCGACGAACTCGTCGCCAGCGGCACCCTGATCCGCCTGAATCCCGAGAAGAAGCCCAACTCGTTCTACGCGCGTACCGACCCCACGGACGTCGCACGGGTGGAGGAGCGCACCTACATCTGCTCCGTCGACGAGGCGGACGCCGGCCCCACCAACAACTGGATGGCGCCGGCCGAGATGAAGCGGACGATGACGGAGCTGTACCGCGGCAGCATGCGCGGGCGCACCATGTACGTCATCCCCTTCGTCATGGGCCCGGTCGAGGCCGAGAGCCCCATGTTCGGCGTCGAGATCACCGACAGCCCGTACGTGGTCGCCTCGATGCGGATCATGACCCGGATGGGCGCCCGGATCCTCGAGGCGATGGGTGACGACGCCGACTTCGTGCACGCGCTGCACTCGATCGGCGCCCCGCTCGCTCCCGGCCAGCAGGACGTCCCCTGGCCGTGCAACGAGACCAAGTACATCTCGCACTTCCCGGAGACGCGGGAGATCTGGTCCTTCGGCTCCGGCTACGGCGGCAACTCGCTGCTCGGGAAGAAGTGCTACTCGCTGCGTATCGCCAGCGTGATGGGGCGCGACGAGGGCTGGCTCGCCGAGCACATGCTGATCCTCAAGATCACCTCGCCGGAGGGCAAGGTCTACCACATCGCCGGCGCGTTCCCGTCCGCCTGCGGCAAGACCAACCTCGCCATGGTGGAGCCGACCATCCCGGGCTGGAAGGTCGAGACCATCGGCGACGACATCGCCTGGATGCGCTTCGGCTCCGACGGTCGGCTCTACGCGGTGAACCCCGAGTACGGCCTGTTCGGCGTCGCTCCCGGCACCGACTGGAAGACCAACGCCAACGCCATGCGGACCCTGGAGCGGGGCAACTCCGTCTTCACCAACGTGGCCCTCACCGACGACGGTGATGTCTGGTGGGAGGGCCTGGGCGAGCCGCCGGCGCACCTCATCGACTGGAAGGGCAACGACTGGACGCCGGAGAGCGACAGCCTCTCCTCGCACGCGAACAGCCGGTTCTGCACCCCGATCACCCAGTGCCCGATCCTGGCCGAGGACTACTACGACCCGAACGGCGTGCCGATCGACGCGATCCTCTTCGGCGGCCGCCGTAGGGACACCATCCCGTTGGTGACCGAGGCCCGCGACTGGGTCCACGGCGTCTACATGGGCGCGACCCTCTCCTCGGAGACCACCGCCGCCGCCTCCGGCGCGGTCGGCGTGGTCCGCCGCGACCCGATGGCCATGCTGCCGTTCATCGGCTACCACGCCGGCGACTACTTCCGGCACTGGATCGAGATGGGCAAGGGCGCCGACGGCGACGAGGCCAAGCTGCCCAAGATCTACTACGTGAACTGGTTCCGCAAGGATCCGGAGGGCAACTTCCTCTGGCCCGGCTTCGGCGAGAACTCCCGCGTGCTCAAGTGGGTCGTCGAGCGGATCGAGGGCACCGCCGACGCGGTGGAGACCCCGATCGGCATGGTCCCGGCCCAGGACGCGCTGGACGTGGAGGGTCTGGACATGACCCCGGAGGACGTCCGGATCGCGCTCAAGGTCGACGTCGACGAGTGGCGCAACGAGCTGCCGCTGGTCACCGAGTGGTTCGAGAAGTTCGGCGACAAGCTGCCGGGTGTCCTCTGGGCCGAGCTGGACGCGCTGCGCGCCCGGCTGGACGCGGAGCCGCAGAAGTAACAGGTGTGCCTGTTGCCCCTGCCGGGCAACATCGGATGCCATGAGGACGGCCGCTGAACCTGTCGAGGTCCGGCGGCCGTCCGCCGTCCGGGCGCTCACCACGCTGCTCGCCGTGACCGCGGCGGCCACCGTCGTGGTCGAGCTGCTCAACTACTGGTACGCCCCGGAGCAGGAGTTCGGCCTGGCCGTACGCACCGGCTGGGCGATGCTCCGATCGCTCGGCTTCCTGCTGCTGATCGGGCAGGTGAACAAGGGCCGCGTGGGCGCCCGGCCGTTCGGGCTGATCCTGGCGGTGACCACGATCTTCGCGGTCGGGCGGCTGATCGTGCCCCGGGAAGGGGTGCCCGCGCTGCCCGGCCTGGCCGGGTTCGCCGTGCTCACCGCGCTCTGCGTCGCCGTGGTGGTGCTGCTCTACCGCTCCGAGACGATCCGCGCGCACCTGGTCCGGCACCGCAAGGGCCTGGTCGTCGAGGGCGGGACGATCGCCTGGCGGGAGATGGCGCCGAAGCGCCCCCAGGCGAACGGGTGGCTGCTCACCGCCCGGGTCGCGGCCTTCACCTACAGCCCGCTGATGCTGGTGCCGGCGCTCGTCGCGACCGGCGCCGTGCTGGACGGGCGGCTGGCCGCCGTACCGGCCCTGGTCCTCTGGTTCGGCGCGGGCATCGCGGTCAGCTACGCCGTGCTGTTCTGCACCGCCTTCCTGCTGCGCGACCGCCCGTGGGCGCGGAAGGCCCTGGTAGTGGTCACACTCGGCGTCCTCGCGCTCGACCTGCCCCTGTGCTGGTGGCTGCTCGGCACCGACGGCCTGATCCGAGACGGCGCCCCCCTGGTAACGGCCGCCGCCCTCACCCTCTGGTCCCTGAACCGAGCCACCCGCACCCCCACCCCCACCCCCGCCACACCACCTCGTTGACCATGAAGTTGACGGCGATTTCGATCTCCGTTGATGCCGTCAACCTCATGATCGTCGCCCGTGGCGGGGCGTGGCGGGGCAGGATGAGGGGGTGTGGGACGTCGTGGTGGTGGGGGCGGGGCCGGCGGGAGCGGCCGCCGCGCTCGGTGCGCGGCGTGCGGGAGCCGCCCGGGTGCTGCTGCTCGACCGGTCCGACTTTCCCCGCGACAAGGCGTGCGGGGACGGCATCGCCGCGCACGCGCTGGACGTCCTCGCCGAGTTGGGCGTGACCGGGGCGGTCGACGGCTACGCGCCGCTGCCCGCGCTGCGCCTGGCCGGCCCCGGCGGCGGTACCGTCGCCCGGACGCTGCCCCGGCCCGCGTACACGGTGCCCCGCCAGGTGTTCGACGCACGCCTGGTCGCGGCGGCGGTGGCCGCAGGCGCGGAGTTGCGACGGCACACCGTACGCCGGGTGGAGATCGCCGCCGACCGGGTGCTGCTCGACGGAGAGCTGTCCGCGCGGGCGGTGGTCGGCGCGGACGGCGCCGGATCGGTGGTACGGCGCGCGCTCGACCACCCGGTCAACCCGGACCGGCACCTGGCGCTGGCCATCCGGGGCTACGCGCCCGCGCCGGCCGGGCCGCACGAACAACTCATCGTCACCTCGGCGGCGCGCTGGCCCGCGTACGCCTGGGCCTTTCCGATCGGCGACGGGCGCGCGAACGTCGGGTACGGGGAGGTGCTGCGCGGCGAACCGCTGACCCGCGCGCACCTGCTGGACCGGATGGCCGCGGTGCTCCCAGGCGTCGACCCGGCGACGGTGACCGACCTGCGGGCGCACCACCTGCCGCTGTCCACCCACCGCCCGGCCCCCGGCCGGGGGAGGGTGCTGCTGGCCGGGGACGCGCTGTCGCTGATCAACCCGTTCACCGGCGAGGGCATCTTCTACGCGCTGCGCTCCGGGGCGCTGGCCGGCGCGGCGGCGGCCGGCTCTCCCGCCGAGGCCGCCCGGGCGTACGCCGCCGCGCTGCGCGCCCGGCTCGGCACCCACCTGCGGCACAGCTCGGTGGCCGCGTGGCTGGCCCGGCGGCGCCGGGTGGTCGACGCGGTGGTCGGCGCGGCCCGGCGGGACGAGCGCGTCTACCGCGTCGTGGTGGAACTGGGACTCGGCGACGGCCGGCTGGACGCGCGCACCCTGATGGCGATCGGGGCGGACCTGCCGCGACCGCGCCGGACCGTCTCACCGTCAGGTGATATGCCACCGAGACACTGATCTCTCCCGCGGGTCGCTACCCTGCAAGGTGATGACTCTGCGGAAACTCCTCTACTCCGTGTACGAGCGCCGCCTGACGGCGAAGCTCGCGGGCAAGCCCGTACCGGCGCACGTCGGCGTGATGTGCGACGGCAACCGCAGATGGGCCCGGGAGATGGGCCTCGTCGACCCGAACGACGGCCACCGGATGGGCGCCGAGCGGATCAAGGAGCTGCTCCGCTGGTGCGACGCGGCCGGCGTCGGGCACGTCACACTCTGGCTGCTCTCCACCGACAACCTCTCCCGCCCGGCCGCCGAGCTGGACCCGCTGCTTCAGATCATCGAGGACCTCACGACCGAGCTGGCCGAGGAGGGCAACCCCTGGCGGCTGCGGATGGTCGGCGCGCTCGACGTGCTGCCGGCGCAGCTCGCCGCCGCGCTCAAGGCCGCCGAGGAACGCACCCGCGACCGCGACGGCGGGGCTCAGGTCAACATCGCGGTCGGGTACGGCGGGCGGCGCGAGATCGCCGACGCGGTCCGCTCGCTGCTGCTGGAGCACGCGGCCAACGGCGGCACGATCGAGGAGCTGGCCACCTCGATCGACGTCGACCACATCTCCGAGCACCTCTACACGAAGGGGCTGCCGGACCCGGATCTGATCATCCGGACCAGTGGCGAGCAGCGGCTCTCCGGCTTCATGCTCTGGCAGAGCGCGCACTCGGAGTTCTACTTCTGCGAGCTGAACTGGCCCGACTTCCGCAAGGTCGACTTCCTGCGGGCCCTGCGCTCCTACGCCACCCGCCAACGCCGCTTCGGCACCTGAGACCAGCGCCGCCCGCGCCCCACGCCCTTCGCCCCACGCCCCGGCGATCTTGCAGTTTCGGCCCCGAGGGTGGAGTTATTGCCCTTTTTGTCGGGGCGGCAAGTGCAAGATCGCGGGGGAAGGGGCGGCGGGGGCCGTCAGCGGAGGTGGGGGAGGGCGGCGGTGAGGAAGTCGGCCAGGGCCGCCGGGGAGTCCAGGGTCAGGTCGGCGGCGTCGGCCACCTCGTGACCGGTCTCCGGGTTGGCGACCGCGACGCAGACACCGAGGAAGTCGGGATCGGCGGCGGCGCGGGCGCGCAGCGCGGCGAACGCCTTGATGTCGGAGACGTCGTCGCCGAAGTACCAGGCGCCACCGGCGTCCCGGACCGTCTCGCCGATCACCATGCCCTTGTCCCGGTCGACCGGGGGCTTGAGTTCCAGCACCATCCGGCCCGGCTGGGCGCGCAGGCCCAGTCGCTCGGCCTGGGCCCGGCCCCACTCCTGCACCAGGTCGCCGAGCTGCGGGGCGGTACGCCAGTGCAGCGCGACGGAGAGCCGCTTGTACTCGACGAGCGCGCCGGGCGGCAGTTCGGCGCGGGCCTGCTCGGCCAGCTCGGACATGGTCGGCACCCACGGCAGGGCGGCCGGCTCGGTGACCGTCTCGCCGCCGGAGTGGCTGTGCTCCAGGCCGTAGAGCCCGTACAGGTCGATGCCGGCGAGGCCGCCGAGGTGGTCGCGGAGGAAGTCCACCGGGCGGGCGGAGACGATGGCGATCCGGCGGACGTGCGGGGCGAGCGCCTCCAGCGCGCTGAGCACGTTGGGCGCGGGCCGGACGGCCGTGGGGTCGTCGTCGACGGGCGCCAGGGTGCCGTCGAAGTCGAAGAAGAGGACGACGTCACCCGCGCGGTCGGCGGTCGCACGCCAGGCGTGCTCCGCGTTCAACGGGGTCTTCGGCTGCTGGTTGCCCAGATTCAACGGCGGCACGCGCGTCAGCGTACCCCGCGCCGGGCGGCGTATTCGTGGCCGAGATGTGACGTCGGAACGACGTGGGGATCAGCGTTCGGCGGCTCCTCGTCCCCGGCGACCGAACGGCACCACGGCCGCCTCCTGCCCGTGGCTGAGCAGGTAGCCCTCCACGAAGCCGGTGTTGCGGTCGCCGGTGTGCGCCTCGATCTCGTTGAGCCGCGCCACCAGGAACTCGGTGAGCGCGCTGACCCGGTCGTTGAGCCGATCGTGCAGCTCGGCGACGACGGCGAGGATCACCGCGGTGCCGGCCGTGGTGATCGCGAAGAGGTTGACGAGCAGGGGAAGCTGCCCGCCGTCCAGTACGCCGACCACCACGTTGCCGGTCACGCACGATGTCAGCGACACCACCGCGACCACGACTGCCAACCATTTCAGGGTCATGGACAGACCCCTCCTTCTGTCCCGCAGGGCTGGGTTCGGCTGTGTCCCGTCCCCCCGCCGATGACGAGCCCTTAGCAGTACAAACGTGGACGCTAGCGGGTCCGATCCGTCCCCGCGGCGAAACGATCGGGTCCGACCTTCCGTTCTTTCGCCATCTGAGGAACTACCCGGCCTGTTTACCCCTATTCCGGACATCGCCCGGCAGAGTCGGGCGGTATGCGAGGTAACGAATGGTTTCTCGAATGTGGAACTTCTCCGCGTCGGACACGTTCGGGTCGACCAGCCGGCGCAGCAGCGCCTCCACGTCCGGGTCCATCGGGGGCGGGGTCGGCGCGGTGCGTGGCCCCGCGGCCCGGTCCCAGCCGAGTGCGGTGAACGCGGCGGCCGGGTCGAGCCCGAGCCCTTCGCAGAAGGCGACCACCCGCTCCGCCTCCGGATCGCTGGCCCAGTCGCCGCGTACCCATCGGTTGATGGTCTGGCGGGAGACGCCGGTGCGCCGGGAGACCTCGGTGCCGCTCCAGGCCCGTAGCGCGCGGGCGTCGTCGAGCGCGCGCCGGACGAAGGTGGCGAACGCGATCTTCCGTGCGTTGGTCGTCTCGGTCACCCCGTGACGGTACGGCCAGTCGGTCTCGACGGGGCGGCTCGGCGCGCTGCTGTCACGCCGACGTGACGCTGATCCGGGACTTCCGGTAAACGATCCAGTCCTGCTCCTGAGGGGTATCACCCGGGCAGAATAGATGGACGCCAGTACGGCGGCAAAGGTCTGAAAAGCTGATACTGTCACGCTCATGAGACAACTTACGGTGTGTCACGTGCTTGAGACGACGAGTGCTCACATGCGTCACTCCGCGGGTGCCGAGGGGGTCTCGTGACCGAGCTCGCGACCCGTGCCCAGGCCTTCGGGCTGATCGCGGACGGAGTGTCAGCCGGGCTCAGCGCCCCCTGGCGTCTCTATCTCGCCCGCGGGTGCCGGTACCTCTCACTCAGCGTCGGCGACCGGGGGGAGTGGGACGCCTGGCGGACCCACCTCGGCTGCCCCGAGCTGAGCGTGCGGGTCTACGACTCCGGCGGGGAGATCCGCCGGGCGTCGGTGGCCGAGGTGATCCTCGACGGATGCCGGATCAGCGTCGAGCTGGTCGAGGAGGTCAGCACCGACGACCTGGAGCGGCTGCTGGTGGTCGACCCACTGCCCGGGACGGACGAGCGATGACCCCCTTTCTCGCCGTGGTCCTGGTCCTCGTGCTCGGCTCCACCTGCTACGCGGCCGGCCGCCTGCACGGCCAGCTCAGCTACCGCATCGGTTACCGGTTCGGCTACCGCCAGGGCTACTTCGACGGCGACCGGGGCGCCTGGAACCGCCGTCGGCGCGACGCCCAGGCGGCGATCGCCTCGGCGCTGTCCGGTCCCGGCCCGACTGTGGTGACCTCGGCCGGGCGCTCGGCCGTGCCGTTCGCCGGCACCTCCGTACCCGCGGCGGTCGCCGCCCGGCCCGGCTCGGCCCCGGCCGTACGCGTCACCGCCACCGCCCAGCTCGGCGCCGTCGGCCGGGTGGGCACCACGTACACCGGATCGTCGTTCGGCGCGGCCGGCGCCGGACCGAGGGCCGGCACGCTGGTGCGCCGGCAGGGCTGAGGCCCGCGCCGCCGTGGACGACCGGCCGGGGTGCGCGCAGGGGGCATGCATCCCGGCCGGTTCCGGTCCGGCCGGCCACTCGAACGGGTGTACGTCCGGCGAAGACCGAACGATGATCCACGCGCACCTCTAGCCCAGCGGCCCCGCGGCGATTAGCGTCTAGGCATGGCGCGGGGTTTTCCCGGGCCAGCCGGACAGCCCGGACCTGCGTCCTCGCGCACGGGGCCCGCATCCGACCCCGTGTCCTCCGGGCACCGGAAGAGGCGGAACTCGGGTGGCCGGGTGCCCATCCGCGGAGCAGGCCTGTGACCACTCGCCGTACCCCCGCCGGAGCCGAGCAGACCCCGGCCCCGACCCGCCGGACCACCCGCAGCCGCCGCGCCGCCGCCGGCGAGGCCGAGGAGCCCCGACCAGCCGGCCCGGCCTTCGTCCTGGACACCTCGGTCCTGCTGTCCGACCCGGCGGCGTTCCACCGCTTCGCCGAGCACGAGGTGGTGCTGCCGCTGGTGGTGATCTCCGAGCTGGAGGGCAAGCGACACCACCCCGAGCTGGGCTGGTTCGCCCGCCAGTCGCTGCGCATGCTGGACGAGCTGCGCGTGCGGTACGGCCGGCTGGACCGTCCGGTGCCCGCCAACGACCAGGGCGGCACGCTGCGGGTGGAGCTGAACCACACCGACGACGGAGTGCTGCCGCCGGGCTTCCGCAACGAGTCGAACGACGCCCGCATCCTGTCCGTGGCGCTCAACCTGGCCGCCGAGGGGCGTGAGGTCACGCTCGTCAGCAAGGACATGCCGCTGCGGGTGAAGGCGGCCTCGGTGGGCCTGCGCGCCGACGAGTACCGGCACGGCCAGGCCAGCGACCCGACCTGGACCGGGATGGCCGAGCTGGACCTGGCCGAGGAGGAGATCGGCCGGCTGTACGCGGGCGAGACGCTCGACGTCGACGACGCGGCGGGCCTGCCCTGCCACACCGGCCTGGTGCTGCACTCGGCGCGGGGCTCGGCGCTGGGCCGGGTGCTGCCGGACAAGACGATCCGGCTGGTCCGGGGCGACCGGGAGGCGTTCGGCGTGCACGGCCGCTCGGCGGAGCAGCGGGTCGCGCTCGACCTGCTGCTGGACGAGTCCATCGGCATCGTGTCGCTGGGCGGGCGGGCCGGCACCGGCAAGTCCGCGCTGGCGCTCTGCGCCGGCCTGGAGGCGGTGATGGAGCGGCGCCGGCACAAGAAGGTGATCGTGTTCCGCCCCCTGTACGCGGTCGGCGGCCAGGAACTCGGCTACCTGCCCGGGTCGGAGTCGGAGAAGATGTCGCCCTGGGCGCAGGCCGTCTTCGACACGCTCGGCTCGGTGGTGCACGAGAACGTGCTGGAGGAGGTCACCTCGCGCGGGCTGCTGGAGGTGCTGCCGCTGACCCACATCCGCGGTCGCAGCCTGCACGACGCGTTCGTCATCGTGGACGAGGCGCAGTCGCTGGAGCGGGGCGTACTGCTCACCGTGCTGTCGCGCATCGGCCAGGGGTCGCGGGTTGTGCTCACCCACGATGTGGCCCAGCGGGACAATCTGCGGGTCGGCCGGCACGACGGGGTGACCGCGGTGATCGAGGCGTTGAAGGGGCATCCCCTCTTCGCGCACGTCACGCTCAGCCGATCGGAGCGTTCTCCGATCGCCGCCATGGTCACCGATCTGCTGGAGGACATCCCCGGCTGACCGCCGCTTTTGCCCCACTCTGTCCGCATTTTTAGGGTGACGCAGATCACTTTTAGGCCCGACCATTTCCCACCGGCCTCACTGTGCGCAATGGTGTCCATCGAGCGTCACCTACCACTCGGGAGCCGGACACGGCCCGGAGTCACACCGGTACCGGTGCGCTCACGGCACCCGGCGTGACCCGACCCGGCCATGCGCGTGCCGTGTCCCTGCCCCCGACGAAGGGAAACTTCGTGAGTCGGCTCTGGAGCCGGTTCGGCGCCCGTACGGCCGCTGTCGCGCTGCTCTCCGTGGGCGTCGCCGGCGGCTTCTATCTGGGTGAGGACCGACAAGCCCAGCAGCAGGGCCTGACCGCGCAGGTCGGTCTGGAGGTCGACCAGGCGGAGTACGCGTACCAGCGCGACCGGCTGTCCGACCAGCGCGTGGACTCGTCCCGGCAGCGTGCCGCCGAGTACCAGGCGAAGCTGCGTGCCGCCGCGGCGGCGAAGGAGGCCGCCGAGCGGGCCAGGAAGGCCGAGGCGGCCGCCGCCACCCGCAAGAAGGAGCGGGCCGCGGCGGAGGAGGAAACGAAGATCAAGCCGTACGACGGCCCGATCCCGTCCTCGTGCGCGGAGTACAGCGGCAACCGGAAGATCGGTTGCGCGGTCATGCTCGACAAGGGCTTCGGCATCGACCAGTTCCCGTGCTTGGACAAGCTCTGGACCAAGGAGAGCGGGTGGAACCCGAAGGCGTCCAACAGTTCCTCCGGGGCGTACGGGATCCCGCAGGCGGTGCCGGGCAGCAAGATGGCCTCGGTGGCCGACGACTGGAAGACCAACCCGGCGACCCAGATCACCTGGGGTCTCGGCTACATCAAGGGCCGGTACGACACGCCCTGCGGCGCCTGGCAGAAGTCGCAGAGTTCGGGCTGGTACTGACATCACCACGACGGCGGGACACGCGGGGAGACCCGGTGTCCCGCCGTCGTCGTACCGCCGCCCGACTGGCGGCCCGCCGCATTTGCTGATAGCTCTTGGTAGGTGACCTGGTACGGCCCTAGTGGCGACCCCCACCGGTTCGGCACCGACGCGTTCTACGCGGCGCTCGGCCGGGCCTTCGTCGCCATGTGCGCGGCCGTGCCGGTGCTGTTCCTCATCGAGGCGCTCGACGTCGGCCTGCGACTCGGCCTCGACGTCACCGCCGGCATCATCCCGCAGCGGCTCCAGGGCCTGGACGGCGTCTTCTTCTCGCCGTTCCTGCACGCCGGCTGGAACCACCTCTACAGCAACAGCATCCCGCTGATCCTGCTCGGCACGTTCGTGCTCGCCGCGGGCACCCGCCGGTTCCTCTGGTCCACCGGAGTCATCATCCTGGTCAGCGGCCTGGGCGTCTGGTTCACCGGCTCGCCCGACTCGGTGGTGGTCGGCGCCAGCGGCGTGATCTTCGGCTACCTCGGCATCCTGCTCACCCGGGGCGTGGTGGAGCGGAGCTGGTGGAACTTCGCCGTCGGCCTGCTGGTCGGGTTGCTCTACGGCTGGCAACTGCTCGGCATCCTGCCGACCGACGAGCGCATCTCCTGGCAGGGTCACCTGTTCGGGCTGCTCGGCGGCGTGGTCGCGGCGATCCTGTTCCGCCGCCGCAACGACACCGGCGAGTCCGACCGCCTCGGGTCACCGAGGATCACGCTGCCGTGACGGCGCGTTGATCGAACCGCGGGACGTGCTTGCCCGCGGCCACCCGCCCGCCTACCGTTTCCGCATCAGCACGGGTGATCCCGAAGCGGAAAGTGACGGTGCGCCATGCGCGAGGTCGATGTCGCCGTGATCGGGGCCGGTCCCGCCGGGCTCTTCGCCGCCTACTACGCCGGTTTCCGTGGACTCTCCGTGTCGGTGATCGACGCGCTGCCCGAACCGGGCGGTCAGGTCACCGCCATGTACCCGGAGAAGCTGATCCTCGACGTCGCCGGCTTCCCCGCGATCAAGGGCCGCGAGCTGGTCACGAACCTGGTCGCCCAGGCCGCGCCGTTCCACCCCGACTACCGGCTCGGCGTACGCGCGGAGAAGCTGTCCTACCTCGACGGCCGGCCGGTGCTCGGCCTCGCCGGCGGTGAGCAGCTCAGCTGCGGCGCGGTGCTGGTCACCGGCGGGCTCGGCAGCTTCACGCCCCGGCCGCTGCCGGTCGCGGAGACCTTCACCGGCGGCGGGATCGTCTACTTCGTGCCGCAGCCGGCCGAGCTGACCGACCGGCACGTGCTCATCGTCGGCGGCGGCGACTCGGCGTTCGACTGGGCGGCCACGCTCGCCCCGCTGGCCCGGTCGGTGACGCTGGTGCACCGGCGGGACCGATTCCGGGCGCACGCGGCCACCATCGAGCGCGTCCGCGCGCTGCCGGTGCGGATCGTGGTCAACGCCGAGGTGAGCCGGCTGTACGGCGAGGAGGCGGTCACCGGCGCCGAGCTGACCGTACGCGGCGGCGAGGTGGAGACGCTGCCGGTGGACACCGTGGTGGCCGCGCTGGGCTTCACCGCCGATCTCGGCCCGCTCGCCGAGTGGGGGCTGAACCTCGACCGGCGGCACATCGTGGTGGACAGCGCGATGGCCACCAACCTGCCCCGGGTGTTCGCGGCCGGGGACATCACCGAGTACCCGGGCAAGGTCCGCCTGATCGCCACCGGCTTCGGCGAGGCCGCGACCGCCGTCAACAACGCGGCTGTCGTCATCGACCCGACCGCGCACCTGTTCCCCGGCCACTCCTCCGACGGCACCTGACGCCGATCGGCGTCAGGGCAGGCCGGCCAGGTCGGCCATCAGGCCGATCTGGTGGTCGAAGTACTCGTCGCGGTGCGGCAGCGCCCGGTTGATCCGGCCGAACAGCTCGAAGCTGATCAGCCCGAACAACTGGGTCCACCCGGCCATGCCGCGAGCCAGCAGCGCGGGCGGGACGTCCATGCCGAGCAGCTCGACGAGCTCGGCCACGTCGCCGCGCAGCGGCTCGGGCAGTTCCTCGTCGGGCGGGGTGAGCCGGCCGGAGGCCAGTCCGTCGCGCAGGATGCCGACCAGGGTCACCGGGGGACGCTGGGCCGGGGCGACCGTGTCGTCCGGTGCCGCGTACCCGGGCACCGGGCTGCCGTAGAGCAGCGCGTACTCGGCGGGGTGGGCCAGCGCCCACGCGCGGGCGGCCCGGCAGACGGCGAGCCAGCGTCCGCGCAGGTCGGCCTGGTCGGCGGCGGCGTCGGCCGCCTCCACCGCGTCGCCGAGCGCGTCGTACGCCTCCAGGATCAGCGCGGTGAGCAGGTCGTCGCGGCTCGGGAAGTAGCGGTAGATCGCCGAGGAGACCATGCCGAGGTCGCGGGCCACCGCGCGCAGCGAGAGGTTCGCGCCGTCGGTGTCCAGGTGGCGGCGGGCGACCGTCTTGATCTCTTCGATCATCCCGGCGCGGACCCGGGCGCGGAGCGAGGGAGCGACCATGTCCTCACTCTGCCACGGATGAGAGCAGCAATCAAAAGAGAGAGCACTGCTCTTGACGCGGCCTGTCCGCATGAGTCATGCTCTGTTTCGAGAGCGGTGCTCTCGATTCGGACGACTGCTTCAGTGAAGGTGGACCTGTCATGGCACTGCACGTGATCGTCGGCGCCGGCCCCGTCGGCACCGCCACCGCCCGCCTCCTCGCCGAGCGCGGCGAGCGGGTGCGGGTGGTCACCCGGCGCGGCACCGGCCCCGAGCACCCGGCGATCGAGCGGGTGGCCACCGACGCCGGCGACGCGGACCGGCTCGCCGCGCTCACCGAGGGCGCGGACGCGCTCTACAACTGCGCCAACCCGGAGTACCACAGGTGGCCGACGGACTGGCCGCCGCTGGCCGCCGCCCTGCTCACCGCCGCCGAGCGCAGCGGCGCCGTGCTCGCCACGGTCGGCAACCTCTACGGGTACGGCCCGGTCGGCGCACCCATGACCGAGGCGACCCCGCTCGCCGCCACCGGCGTCAAGGGCCGGGTCCGCAACCGGATGTGGGCCGACGCCCTCGCCGCCCACCATGCCGGCCGGGCCCGGATCACCGAGGTACGCGGCTCCGACTACATCGGCCTCGGCGGCAACTCGCTGCCCATGATGGTGCTGCCCAAGGTGCTCGCCGGGCAGCGGGTGTTCCTGCCGGTCGCCTGGGACGCGCCGCACACCTGGACGTACGTGGGAGACGTCGCCCGTACCCTCGTCGCCGCCGCCACCGACCCGCGGGCCTGGGGACGGGCCTGGCACGTGCCCAGCGCGCCCCCGATGTCCATGCGGGCGCTCGCCGTCCGGGCGGCGGAGCGGGCCGGGGCGCCGGCACCCCGGCTGACCCGGATGCCCTACCCGCTGCTCTGGCTCGGTGGCCTGGCCGACCCGTTCGCCCGGGAGATGCGGGAGACCGCGCACCAGTTCGCCGGGCCGTTCGTGATGGACTCCACCGCCGCCGGCGAGACGTTCGGGATCGCGGGGACGCCGCTGGACCGGGTCGTCGACGAGATGGTCACCGGCCTGCGTGCCGCCTCCGCCGCCGCCGGTTAGGGGCGGCGGCTCGGACCGAAGGCGGCGACGAGCACGGCGACCATGGTCAGCGCCGCGCCGAGCAGCGTGTCCAGCCCGGGGTGCGAAGCGGCGGTCGGCAGCACCAGGTCCAGCAGCACCGCGCCGACGATCTGCCCGGCGATCGTGGCCAGGCCGAGCAGCAGCACCCCGGTGAACCGGACGAGGGCAGCGGCCAGCGCGATGAACACGATCCCGAGCGGGCCGCCGAGATAGAGCCACGGCTCGTCCGGGAACGCGCCGGCCGGCCGGCCGCGTACCGCCAGGTCCACCGCGAAGGTCACGAGCAGCGCCGCCGTGCCGACTGTGAAGTTCACGAGCGTGGCGGTCATGGCGCTGCCCGAGGCCGCCCGGACCCGCCCGTTGACCGCCTGCTGCCAGGCGATGCCCACCCCGGCCGCCAGCGGCAGCAGGGCCAGCACCAGCGCGTCCGGGTCGCCGAGCCGGTCGCCCACCGCCAGCAGGACGGCGAGCACTGTGAGCACCGCGCCGATCAGCCGGTTCGGGGTGACCGGCTGCCGGCCGGTCGGGCCGATGCCGGCCCGGTCGACGAGCAGGCTGCTGCCGGACTGCCCGGCCACCACCGCGACGGTGAAGACCGCGACGCCGAGCGCGCCGATGGTCAGCCCCTGCGTCGCCACCAGGAACGCGCCGCACACCCCGCCCAGGCACTGCCACGGCCGCAGCGTGCCGGCCCGCAGCGCGCCGCGCAGGGCGGCCAGTCCCCGCCGGCCACCGGGGGTGGCGGGGACCAGCACCAGCAGGATCAGCAGGCCCACACCGAACGAGACCACCGCGGCGGCGATCCCGTCGGCCAGGCGTACGCCCAGCTCGCCGTTGATCCGGGACTGGACGGCGACCATCACGCCCGAGGCGGTGGCCAACCCGACACCGGCGACTCGTCGCCCGGTCGACAGCGTCGGCGGTGCAGGTGGTGCCGCCGTCCCGGCCGTGCTCACTCCTGCTCGGCCAGCGGACGCCCGTCGAAGTCGACAGCCGAGTAGAGGGCGAGCTTCTCCAAGCGGTGGTACGAGTCGATCACCCGGATCGTGCCGCTCTTCGAACGCATCACGATCGACTGCGTGTACGCCCCGCCGGAGCGGTACCGCACGCCGCGCAGCAGGTCGCCGGAGGTGACGCCGGTGGCCACGAAGAAACAGTTGTCACCGGTGACCAGGTCGTCGGTGAACAGCACCCGGTCCAGGTCGTGCCCGGCGTCCAGCGCCTTGCGGCGCTCGTCGTCGTCCTTCGGCCAGAGCTTGGCCTGCATCATGCCGCCCATGCACTTGAGCGCGCACGCCGCGGTGATGCCCTCCGGGGTGCCGCCGATGCCCATCAACACGTCCACGTCCGACTCGCCGCGGGCCGCCGCGATGGCGCCCGCGATGTCGCCGTCGGAGATGAACCGGATCCCGGCGCCGGTACGACGGATCTGCTTGACCAGGTCGTCGTGGCGCGACCGGTCCAGCACGCACACGGTCACCTCGGCGGCGTCGGTGCCCTTGACCTTGGCGATCCGGTTGATGTTCTCGGCCACCCCGGCGTTGATGTCCACCACGTCGGCGTACATCGGGCCGACCGCCAGCTTCTCCATGTAGAAGACCGCGCTCGGGTCGAACATCGCGCCGCGCTCGGCCACCGCGAGCACCGCCAGCGCGTTCGGCATGCCCTTGCTCATCAGCGTGGTGCCGTCGATCGGGTCGACCGCCACGTCCACCTCGGGACCGGTCCCGTCGCCGACCTCCTCGCCGTTGAACAGCATCGGGGCGTTGTCCTTCTCGCCCTCGCCGATCACCACGACACCGCGCATCGGGATCGAGTTGATCAGCTTTCGCATGGCGTCGACTGCTGCGCCGTCGCCGCCTTCCTTGTCGCCCCGGCCGACCCAGCGGCCGGCGGCCATCGCCGCGGCCTCGGTGACCCGGACCAGATCGAGGGCGAGGTTGCGGTCGAGATCCTGGGGCGTCCGCGTCCTGGTGGTTGTCATGGCGGCCTCCTCGCGACGTTGCGGGGTGGGACCGGCGGTCACCGCCGCCGGTTTTGTCGCTGATCCTCACACGATCTCAGGTCCGCCGTCCCGGCGGGGCGGAGGAGGCCAGGATCACGTCACCCGGTGGACTGCGACAATGGCCGGGTGGAAGCCGCACAGCCTGCCGACCGCACCCCGACCGACGCCACCCCGCCGGAGGGCCAGCCGCCGGTCCGACCGGACGACGGCCCGGCCCCGTCCGAGGGTCAGCCCGCGCTCGTCGCGGACCGGGGCGAGCCGGCCGCCGCGGCGGACACCCCCGCGCTGCCCGCCGGCAAGGAGAAGGCCCGCTCCGAGCGGTCGCCGAAGGACATGGCGCTGTCCCTGCTGATCCTGCTGGTCCCGATCGCGCTGCTGCTCGCCTTCTACCGGGGCTTCCTCGGCGGCGACTCGCCGGTCACCGTCGACCCGGCGCCCGCGCTGGAGCAGGCCCGCTCCGCGAACGCCTTTCCGGTGAGCGAGCCGACCGGGCTGGGCGACGACTGGCGTACGGTCAACGCCCGCTTCCGGACCGAGGCGGACGGCTCGACGCTGCGGATCGGGTACGTGACCCCGGAGGGCCGGGGCGCGCAGCTCGTGGAGAGCAACGTCCCGGCGGAGAAGCTGCTGCCGGCCGAGCTGACCGAGGGGCAGCCGCAGGGGGCGGCCGACCTGCCCGGCGGGCTCAGCTGGCAGCGCTACACCGCACGCGGCAACGAGCAGGCGCTCGTCCTGCTGGAGCCGAACCGCACGGTCATCGTGGTGGGTGACGCGGGCGAGACGGAGCTGCGCAAGCTCGCCACATCGCTGCGCTGACGTCCTCCCTCCGGGTGACGCGGGATTGCGGAACCCCGCTTCCGGGAACAGAAGGGACATCGAGCCCGGACGACCCACCTGGAGAGGTTGACGTGAAGATTCGACGCTTCAGCGCCACCGCGTTCGCCGCGGCGCTGCTCATTCCCGGCCTGGCGGCCTGCAACGGCAACGGGACGACGTCCGATGCCTCCGCGACCCCGAGCGCCTCCGGCAGCGTCGCACCGAGCGCCACGGCGTCCAGCAGTGCGGCCAAGCAGGCTCTGCTCGACTCCACGAACGCGATCCGCGAGGGGAACTTCAAGTTCTCCATGACCGGCGCGGGTTCCACCGCCGAAGGGCAGGTGCACGAGCCGAGCCAGAGCGCCGACATGCGGATGACCATCGGCGACCCGTCGTCGGACCTGATGATGAAGCTGGACCTGATCCACGCCAAGCCGGACAGCTGGGTCAAGCTGGAACTCGGCGGCACGGCGGCCTCGCAGATCCCCGGCGTGAAGAACCTCAACACCGGCAAGTACCACCACCTCGACCAGAACCGGATCAAGGGCAACCGGGCGCTGGGCTTCGACTTCGAGAAGCTCGACCCGGCCGGCAGCGCCGTGCTCACCCAGGGCATCACCGAGGTACGGCAGACCGGCGAGGGTGCGTACGAGGGCACCGTCGACGTGTCGAAGGCCGCCGAGGCGGGCTCGCTCGACCCGGCCGTGATCACCGCGCTCGGGGCGCAGGCCCAGTCGGTGCCGTTCACCGCCAAGGTCGACACGCAGGGCCGGCTCAGCGAGATGGTGCTCAAGATCCCGGCCGCCGGCCAGAGCGCCGCGCAGGATCTGAAGATCACCTACACCGACTACGGCAACGCGTCGGCGGCCCAGAAGCCCCCGGCCGACCAGGTCGTCGAGGCCCCCGCCGAGCTGTACAACCTGTTCAACTGAGGTCCGCGGTGGGGTTCGGCGATCGCGCCGAACCCCACCGTCAGTCCTCGGCGCGCTGGCGGGCGGCGTCGATGCGGGCGCGGGCGCCGTCCAGCCAGCGCTGGCACACCCCGGCGAGCTGCTCGCCGCGCTCCCAGAGGGCCAGCGACTCCTCCAGCGAGGTGCCGCCCGCCTCCAGCCGCTCCACCACCGAGGCCAGCTCGGCGCGGGCCTGCTCGTAGCTGAGTTGTTCGTCCTGCTTCGTCCCGGTCATCGTCTCTCTTTCCTCAGCCGTCGACGGTGGCGGTTAGCTCGCCCTCGGCGAGGCGTACCCGCAGTGGATCGCCCTTGGCCACCTCGGAGGCCGCGCAGACCACGTGGCCGTCGCCGCGCTGCACGATCGCGTAGCCGCGCTCCAGCGTGGCCGCGGGGGAGAGCGCGCGCAGCCGGGCCAGCGTGTGCCGCAGGTCGTCGGTCGCGCCCCGCAGCCGGTGCTCCAGGGACCGGCCGGCGCGGTCGCGCAGCGCGGACACGTCCACCGCCCGCTGCTCGACCATGACCTGCGGCCGGGCCAGCACCGGACGGGACCGCACCTGGTCGATCCGGTGCTGCTCCCGGTCGACGAGGTGACGAACTGCTCGTTCGAGCCGGGACCGGGCCTGGCCGATCAGCCGGACCTCCTCGGTCAGGTCCGGCACGATGCGCTTCGCCGCGTCGGTGGGGGTGGAGGCGCGGACGTCGGCCACGTAGTCGAGCAGCGGCGCGTCCGTCTCGTGGCCGATCGCGCTGACCACGGGCGTGCGGCAGGCGAAGACCGCCCGGCACAGCGCCTCGTCGGAGAAGGGCAGCAGATCCTCGATGCCGCCACCGCCCCGGGCGATGACGATCACGTCGACGGCCGGGTCGGCGTCGAGCACCTTGAGCGCGCCGACGATGTCCGGCACGGCGCTCGCCCCCTGCACCGCCACGTTGATCGTGCGGAAGTCGACAGCGGGCCAGCGGCGGCGGGCGTTGGTCAGCACGTCCCGTTCGGCCGCGGAGGCGCGGCCGGTGATCAGGCCGACCCGGCCCGGCAGGAACGGCAGCCGGCGCTTGCGGGCCCGGTCGAACAGGCCCTCGGCGGCGAGCAGCTTCTTGAGCTTCTCCAGCCGGGCCAGCAGCTCACCGAGGCCGACCTGGCGGATCTCGTCGGCCCGCAGGCTGAGCGTGCCCCGCGCGGCGTAGAACTCGGGCTTGGCGTGCAGCACCACCCGGGCGCCCTCGCGCAGCTCCGGCGCGCCCGCGTCCAGCACGTCACGGTTGGTGGTGACGGTCAGGCTGAGGTCGGCCGACGGATCGCGCAGCGTGAGGAAGACGGTGCTCGCGCCGGGCCGGCGGCTGATCTGCGCCACCTGGCCGTCGACCCACACCCAGCCCAGGCGGGCGATCCAGGCGCCGACCTTCTGGCTGACCACACGGACCGGCCACGGCTCCTCGGCCGTGCTCCGCCCGTCCGGCGCCCCCCGGCCGTCTTCTCCCGCGCTCACCCGCCCACCCTACGGCCCGGGACCGACAGCGCCCGCGTGCGCCTCGCGGCCGCTGCCCCACGGGAGGGCGGCACGTACGATGGGCGGGTGACTGACGCTGAGACGACTCCCCGGACCGGCAAGCGCGTGCTCCTGGCCAACCCCCGCGGCTACTGCGCGGGCGTCGACCGGGCGGTGCAGACCGTCGAGGAGGCGCTGAAGCTCTACGGCGCGCCGATCTACGTGCGTAAGCAGATCGTGCACAACAAGCACGTGGTGCGCACGCTGGAGGCCCAGGGCGCGATCTTCGTGGAGGAGAACGAGGAGGTGCCGGAGGGCGCCACCGTCATCTTCTCCGCCCACGGCGTGGCCCCCGAGGTCTACGAGCAGGCCAGGCAGCGCTCGCTGCGGGCGATCGACGCCACCTGCCCGCTGGTGACGAAGGTGCACCACGAGGCCCGCCGCTTCGCCGCGCAGGACTACGACATCCTGCTCATCGGCCACGAGGGGCACGAGGAGGTCATCGGCACCGCCGGTGAGGCGCCCGCCCACATCCAGCTCGTCGACGGCCCGGACGGGGTCGACAAGGTCACCGTGCGCGACCCGGAGAAGGTGGTCTGGCTGTCGCAGACCACGCTGTCGGTGGACGAGACGCTGGAGACCGTGGCCCGGCTCAAGAAGCGGCTGCCGCTGCTCCAGTCGCCGCCCAGCGACGACATCTGCTACGCGACCTCCAACCGCCAGCACGTGGTCAAGGAGATCGCCCCCGAGTGCGACGTGGTGATCGTGGTCGGCTCGCGCAACTCCTCGAACTCGGTCCGGCTGGTCGAGGTGGCGCTCGACGCCGGGGCCCGCGCCGGCTACCTGGTCGACTTCGCGCACGAGATCGAGGACGCCTGGCTGACCGGTGCCCAGACCGTGGGTGTGACCTCCGGCGCGAGCGTGCCGGACGAACTGGTCCAGCAGGTGCTCGCGCACCTGGCCGAGCGCGGCTTCGGCGACGTCGACGAGATCACCACCGCCGACGAGCGGCTGACGTTCTCGCTGCCGCAGGAGCTCAAGCGCGACATGAAGGCCGCCGCCGCGGCCCGCGGCTGACCGGGAACGGATCGGCCGTCCGCCGCGTCCAACCGACCATGAAGACTCCTCGTACGGTGCTCGTCGCACTGCTCGCCGGTCTCGCGCTGACCGCCTGCGCCGCACCCGGCGACGGGTCCGCCGATCCCAGCCCCAGCCCGAGTACGACGGGAGCCGCCCCGGTGACCAGCCAGCCCGATCCCGGCACCAGCCCGAGCCGTCCGGACCCCTCCTGGAAGGGCGGCCCCTCGACCCCGCCGGGTGTCGGCGGCACCGTCATCAGCGGCACCGTGCAGGCCGGCGTCGAGCCGAACTGCCTGCTGCTCGACGGCCACCTGCTCGTCGGTGGCCCGCGCGACGTGCTCAAGGCCGGCGCCCGGGTCGAGGTCACCGGCCGCCCCGAGCCGGGCATGATGACCACCTGCCAGCAGGGCACCCCGTTCGTGGTCGAGTCCGCCCGCCCCGCCTGACGGCGCTAAGTCGCACACAACTCGCCCCTGTCGGTGCCGTCATCGACAGGGGCGAGCCTGCAGCTACTGAAAAGTGCCAGCCGACAGGTCCGAGAAGCGTCGAACCACCGGTTGTCAGACCGGGCGGCTCTGCGTCACCTGTCTGGCATCGTCCAGCCCCGGACGTCTCCATATCGTCAGAACGGCAATCGTGAGAAGCCCAGCGCCGATCCACGCACCGAGCCGCAGAAAGACGAATCCGAACCCCAGCCAGACCGGGATCGGCTCCGCCGGCGCGCTGAGGGCCTGGCCGAGCGCCAACGCGCTCACTGCCGTGGCCGGCAGCAACGCGACGCTGCCGATCACGAAAAGCACCACAGCCGGCAGGGTCTCAGCGGCCGGCCGACGCCGGATGTGGTGTGCGATGCCAGCGACCATCCACCAGCCCGCAATTGCCCCCAACGCCGCACCGGCCACGGCCGCGGGCAACGCCAGCGCGGGGGCGGCACGAGTTACCGAGGCTTGAACGCCGACACGATCAGCGTCGACGACACCCTGTGAACCCACCTCGATCCGCCAACCATCGCGATACGCCACGAAGGTCGGGCAGCATGTCTCGTCCAGGACAGGCCCGACGTCCCATCCCGCCTGCCGTAGCGGACCGCGGGCGTCGCTGACGGCAGAGGCTGCGGCCGACCGGTCCGACCAAGTGCTCAACCAGCTCACCGAGCCGGGACGATAGCCGTCGGTCCCGAGTAACAGAGCCTTCCATCCTTGCTCACCGTCCGGAGCGAAAACCGCCTCGAACCGATGAGGTCCCTCGGAGTGCGCCGGCAGGGCCGGTGCGATCATCTTTTGAGCTTCCCTGTCGGTCGGCAGGCCCGTTATTCCCTGAGGGGCAGCGCGCATCGCGGCAGTCCGGCAGAATGCGATTTCGTCTCGACTCGGGCGGGCTGGTGCGGCTGGCGTGTGCTCATTGACGAGCCGGGAAGCGGCCTCAGAATTCGTGGTGGCGAAGCTCGGGTGCCTGCGGCTGCCTCGGCGCCAGCTCGACCTGCGCCGGCGCGGCCAGTTCGTCGTCCGAGACGCCCAGCTCGGCCAGCTTGCGGGCGCTCACGAGCACCCGCGCCTCCAGCGAGCCCACCGCCCGGTTGTACGCCGTCACCGCCCCGCTCAGCGAACTACCGAGCTTGCCGACGTGGTCGCCCAGTGTGGACAGCCGCCCGTACAGCTCGCGGGCCAGCGAGTGGACGGTGGCGGCGTTGCGCGCCAGCGCCTCCTGCCGCCACGAGTAGGCGACGGTGCGCAGCAGCGCCACCAGCGTGGCCGGCGTGGCGAGCACCACGTTGCGGGCGAAGGCGTGCTCCAGCAGGGACGGGTCGCGTTGCAGTGCCACGTCGAGGAACGGGTCCGCCGGCACGAACAGCACCACGAACTCGGGCGTCTGGTCGAACGCCGACCAGTAGGACTTGGCGGCCAGGCCGTCCACGTGCGCACGCAGGTGCCGGGCGTGCGCGTCCAGGTGGGTGTCGCGCCCCCGCTCGTCGCGCGCCTCCATCGCGGTCAGGTACGCGTCGAACGGCGCCTTCGCGTCCACCACCACCGTCCGGCCGCCGTGCAGGCGCACCACCAGGTCGGGGCGTACCCCCTGGTGGTCGGTCGCGGCGGTGACCTGCTCGCTGAAGTCGCAGTGTTCGAGCATGCCGGCGGCCTCGACGATCCGGCGGAGCTGGTGCTCGCCCCAGCGGCCCCGCACCTGCGGCGCGCGCAGCGCGGCGACCAGCTGCTTGGTCTCGGTGCGCAGCTCGCCGGAGACCGTGCTCATCGCGCGCACCTGCTCGCGCAGCTCGGCGTACGCGTCGACCCGGTCCCGCTCCAACTCGGCCACCCGCTGCTCGTAGCGGCGCAGCGTGTCGTGCAGCGGCGCGACGGCGCGGGCCACCGCCTCCTGGGACTGCGCGGTCGCCTCGTAGCTGAGCGCCCGCATGGACTGCTCCAGCCGGCCCTCGCCGGCCTGGGTGGCGGCCAGTGTCGCCTCCAGGCGGGCGATGTCCGCCGCGGCGCGCGCCCGGGCGGCCAGCCAGCCCACCGCACCGCCCGCGGCGAGGCAGAGCACCACCACGGCCAGCGTCGCAAAGCTCATGGCCAAGAGCTTGCCAAACGGGTACGACGAGCGCCCGGTGGGTACGTTCGAGTCATGGAGTTCGCGTTGTGGCTGGTCCTGATCCTGCTGCTCGGAGGTGCGTTCGTGCTCTGGCAAAGGGGGAGCAGATCGCGGCGGTCCAACGAGCTGGCCGACGCCCGCGCCGAGGCGCAGCGCTGGTACGAGCGGCTCGGCGGCCAGCTGATGAATCTGCACGGCGACGCCCCGGCGGTCCGGCAGGCGCTCGCCGACGCGGGTGAGCGGTACAACGCGGCCGGTTCGCAGCTGGAGCAGGCGACCACGCCGCGCCAGTTCGGGCTGGCCCGGGAGACCGCGCTGGAAGGGCTGGCGTACATCCGGGCGGCGCGGACCGCGATGGGCATCGACCCGGGTCCGGAGCTGCCGCCGCTCGCCGCCGCCCAGGGCGCGGGCGCGCTCACCAAGGAGCGCCAGGTCGACGTGCAGGGGCAGACGTTCCGGGCCGGCCCGCAGCCGGGGAACGCGACGCCCTACTACTACCCGGGTGGCCGGTTCCAGGGGCGGCCGGTGCCGGCCGGCTGGTACTCCACGCCGTGGTGGAAGACCGCGCTCGGCGCGGGCGTCGGTGTGGTCGGCGGTCTCCTGATCGCGGACGCGCTGTTCTCACCCGCGTTCGCCGACCCCGGATACGACGCCGGCTACCAGGAGGGCTTCGGCGACGGCCAGGACTTCGGCGACCAGGGCGGTGACATGGGCGGCGGCGACCAGGGTGGTGGCGACTACGCGGGCGGCGACTTCGGCGGCGGGGACTTCGGTGGTGACTTCGGCGGCGGCGACTTCTAGCCGGCGCCGCCGCGTCGGGCGCCGCTCGCCGCCGCGTCGGGCGCCGCTCGCCGCGCGTCGGGCGCTGCTCGCGGCGCGCCGGGCGCACGCGTTAAGAAGGGCCCCTTCTTATGCACGAGGCGTTAAGAGGGGGCCCTTCCTTACACGTCAGCCGGTGTTGCGCATGCCGGCGGCGATGCCGTTGACGGTGGTCAGCAGTGCCCGCTCCAGCGCCGTGCCGTCGTTCGGGGCACGCCGGCCGCCCGGCGCGGTCGCCACCGCCCGCCCGGCGGCGCCGGATTCGCGGTACTGCCGCAGCAACGCCACCTGGAGGTGGTGCAGCGGCTCCAGGTAGGTGTCCCGCACGGCGAGCGTGCGCTGGAGTACCGGCGAGTTGTCCAGCAACGCCGGTGCGGCGGTGATCGCCAGCACCTCCTGCTTGGTCAGCTCGTACTCCTGCTCGATCTTGTCGAAGATCGGGTGCAGTTTCTTCGGCACCAGCGTCTCCACGTAGCGCCGGGCGATGGTCAGGTCGGTCTTGGTCAGCATCATCTCGACGTTCGACAGGAACGTGCGGAAGAAGTGCCAGTTCCGGTTCATCTCGGCGAGCACGTCGGCCAGCCCGGCCGCCCGCGCGGCGGCCAGCCCGGAACCCACGCCGAACCAGCCCGGCACGATCTGCCGGGTCTGCGTCCAGCCGAACACCCACGGGATGGCCCGCAGGCCGGACAGGCCGGCGCCGGTGTTCGGGCGCTTCGCCGGCCGGGAGCCGATGTTCAGCGCGCCGAGCAGCTCGGTCGGGGTGGAGGCCCAGAAGTACGCGGGCAGGTCCGGGTCCTCGACCAGCGACCGGTACGACCGGAACGCCGACTCGGATACCACGTCCATCGCCGCGTCCCAGCGCTCCAGCATCTCGGCCGGCTGCCGGGGAGCGGTGTGCAGCAGCGTGGCCTGGAGCACCGCCGCCACGGTCAGTTCCAGGTTCTCCCGGGCCAGCGCCGGCAGCGTGTACTTGTCGGAGATGACCTCGCCCTGCTCGGTCACCTTGATCGCGCCGTCCAGCGTGCCGTACGGCTGGGCCAGGATCGCGTCGTGCGTGGGGCCGCCACCCCGGCCGACGGTGCCGCCCCGGCCGTGGAACAACCGCAGGTGTACGCCGTGCCGCGCGGCCACGTCCCGCAGCGCGCGCTGCGCCCGGTGGATCGACCACTGGCTGGTGGTGATGCCCGCCTCCTTGTTGGAGTCGGAGTAGCCGAGCATGACCTCCTGCACGTCGCCCCGGGCCGCGACGAGCGCCCGGTACGCGGGCAGCGACAGCAGCTCGTCCAGCAGCTCACCACCGGCGTTCAGCTCGGCCGGGGTCTCCAGCAGCGGCACGATGCCGATGCGGGCGCGGCCGGAGTGCACGTCCACCAGGCCGGCCTCGCGGGCCAGCACCACGGCGGCGAGCACGTCGTCCACGCCGAGCGTCATCGAGATGATGTACGACTCGATGACCTCCGGGCCGAACCGGTCCTGCGCCTCGCGGATGGCCGCGAACACGTCGAACGTCTTGCGGGCCGACTCAGTGAGCGGGCTGTCCTGGGTGGAGAGCGGACGCCGGCCGGTCAGCTCGTCGGCGAGCAGCTTGGTGCGCTCCAGCCGGGACAGCGCCGGGTAGTCGGAGACCTCGCCGACCGCCTCGTAGAGCTGGGCCAGCACCTCGTGGTGCTTCTCCGCGTGCTCGCGGATGTCCATGGTGGCCAGGTGCAGGCCGAACGCGGACACCGTACGGATGGTCGAGGCGAGCCGCCCGACGGCGGTGAGCTGGCCGGAGTTGCGGGCCAGCGACGCGCGCAGCAGTTCCAGGTCGGCGATCAACTCGGTCGAGCCCCGGTAGTCCCGCCCCGGCACGTGCGGGGTGCCGGCCCGCAGCCGCTCCCGGGTGTTGGCGAGCTTCGCCTTCACGCACCGGGCCTTGAGCCGGTACGGCTCCTCCGCGTTGACCCGGCGGAACCGGGGCGCCACCTCGGGCAGCGCGTCCAGGTCCTTGGCCAGGCTGGCGGACAGGTCGAGCGACACCGCGCGCAGCCGCCGGGAGACGCTGACCTCGCTGATCAGCTCGTCCATCGCCTTCTCGGTGGCGGCGATGCCGTGCTCGTGCTGGATGCGCAGCACCTCGCGGGTGACCACCGGCGTGACGAACGGGTTGCCGTCGCGGTCGCCGCCGATCCAGGTGCCGAAGCTCAGTGGGCGGGACGTCGGCGAGGTCTCCACGCCGAGCGTGCGCAGCGTGTCGGCGAGGTCGTCGAGGACCTGCGGCGCGGCCTCGGCGTACAGGTCCCGCAGGTAGTAGATCGCGTTGCGCGCCTCGTCGGTCGGGTCCGGCCGGTCCAGCCGCAGCTCGTCGGTCTGCCACATGAGATCGAGCAGTTCGGCCAGGCGGCGGTTCGCCGGGCCCTCGTCGCTGGCGCCGTAGAGGATCGCGTTCGCGGTCTCGGCGTCCAGCTCGTCGGCGACCGCACGCAGCTTGGACAGGATGGACCGGCGGGCCGCCTCGGTGGGGTGGGCGGTGAAGACCGGGCGTACGGCCAGGCGGCGGGCCGCCGCGGCGATCTCCTCGGCCGGTACGCCCCGCTCGGCGATCATCTTGGCCGCCTGGTCCAGCCACCCGCCGTGGGTGGCGCGGCGGCGGCGCAGGTCCCGGGCGCGGTGCACCTGCTCGGTGATGTTCGCCAGGTGGAAGTAGGTGGAGAAGGCGCGGGCCAGCTTCGTGCCGGTGGTGACGTCGAGCCCGGCGAGGCGCTGGGCCGCGGCCGGCACGTCGGAGCGGACCTGGGCGCGGATCTCCTCGACCAGGTCGAGCAGCGGGCGGCCCTCCTGACGGGCAAGGGTCTGCCCGAGCAGCGTGCCGAGGCGGCGGATGTCGGCCCGGAGAGCGGCGTCGGGGCCGTCGTGGTCGTGCTGGTCGGTCACGGTTGCGCTCCTTACGCGAGGACGAAGGACAGCGCTGTCCGACTCCTCTGGATGGTATCCGCGCGGCCCCGGCGGACAGGAGGGGGACGGCGTGATGATCTGCACTCTGGGACGGCCCGCGGGTCAGCCCCGCTCGGCGGCGTGCCGATCCGGCTCCGGCCGGCGGCGCGCGCGGAACATCGTCGCGGTGAGCAGACCGGCCAGGCCGGCGACCACCCAGACCAGCAGCCCGGTCAGCGCCCAGCCACCGCCGCGCCAGTCGAAGTAGATCGCCGACTTGAACAGGTCGGTGGCCAGGCCGGGCACGTTCCAGCGGTGCATCCCGCGCAGGAACGGCGGCAGGAACTCGGGCGCGTAGATGCCGCCGGAGCCGGGGTTGCCGAGCACCACGAGCAGCAGGATCACGATGCCGGTGCCGAGCAGCCCGAGCCAGCCCTGCACGGCGGCGGCCACCATCCCGGCCGCGAACGCGGCGAGCGCCCCGACCACCGCGACCGTCGCCACGCGATCTTCGAACACGCCGAGGACCGGCCCGACCAGGATCGCGCCGATGACGCCGAGCAGGATCGCGTGCACCGCGAGCGTGGCGATCCGCAGCCCGGCCCGGCGCAGGTCGCGCGGGCTGGTGCCGAGCGAGATGCCGAGCGCCGTGGACGCCAGGTAGCCGCCGAGCACCACGCCGACGGCCAGGTAGAACGGGACCAGGCCGCGCGGGTCGTCGGCGGAGACCGGCACGTCGTCGGTGACCTGGAGCGGCACCCCGGCCTGCCGGGCCGCCTCGGTGAACACCTCGGTGACGAGTTCGGTGGCGGCGGGCGCGCCCGCGCTGGCGGTGGCGAGCGTCAGGCCGCCCTCCGGGGCGGAGCTGAGCACCGCGTACACCGACCGGTCGTTGAGGCCGTCGGAGGCGGCGCCGCGGCTGTCGTACCCGACGGGTTTGATCACGTCGGTGCGGGCGCGGACGGCGGACATCACGGCCTGGGCCTGCTGGTCGCCGGCGACGACGGCGACCGGCACGTCGCGCGGGTCCGGCTTGTGCAGCGCGCCGACGTAGGCGGCGATGAACGCGCTGGCCAGCGCCAGGGTGCCGAGGATCAGCGCCGCCGTGCGGGGCAGCCAGTCCCGGGTACGCAGCTCCGGCTCGTCGTCCACGGCCTCAGCCTATTGCGGGCATATGCCCGGCTCGTGATGTTTCGTCGGGCGAAAACCGCTGGTCCGGGCCGATAGCGTCGGGCCATGACGGTGCCTGTCTATCCCGCCAAACCGCAGCCGGGCGACCGGGTCGCGGTCGTCTCACCCTCCGCCGGCCTGCCGGGTCTCTTCCCCCACGTGTACGAGCTGGGGCTGCGCCGGCTCCGCGACGAGCTGGGGCTGGAACCGGTGGAGTATTCGACCACCCGGGTCATGGGCGCCGGCCCGCGCGACCGGGCGCGTGACCTGACCGCCGCGTTCGCCGACCCGACGATCACCGCCGTGCTGGCCACCGTCGGCGGGGACGATCTGATCACCGTCACCCCGTACCTGGACGACGACGTGCTGCGGGCCAACCCGAAGCCGTACTTCGGCTACTCGGACAACACCAACGTGCTCAACCACCTGTACCGGCTGGGTGTCGTCGGCTACCACGGCGGCTCGGTGCTGGTGCACCTCGGGCGCTCCGGCAAGCCGCACCCGCTCACGCTCGACTCGCTGCGCGCCGCGCTGTTCACCTCCGGCTGGTACGACCTGAACCCGGCCCGCGAGTGGGGCGACGAGCCGTGCGACTGGCGTGACCCGGCCACGCTGGCGGAGGAGCCGCCGATGTACCCGTCCGAGGGCTGGCGCTGGCACGGCCCGGCCCGGGTGGTGCGGGGCCGGACGTGGGGCGGCTGCCTGGAGATCGTGCACTGGCTGATGGCGACCGACCGGGTTCCGTCCGCCGCCGAGCTGGCCGGGTCGGTGCTGGTGCTGGAGACGTCCAACGAGCTGCCGTCCGCGCAGGAGGTCTTCCGGATGGTGCGGAACCTGGGTGAGCGCGGGCTGCTCGCCGGCTTCCCGGCGATCGTGGTCGGCCGCCCCAAGGCGTGGGACTTCGACCGGCCGCACTCCGTCGCGGAGCGGCTGGCCTGGGCCGCCGACCAGCGGGAGGCGATCCTGTCGGCGCTCGTCCCCTATGCCGACGACCCAGTGGTGGTCTTCGACGTCGACCTGGGTCACACCGACCCGCAGGTGATCATCCCGTACGGCGGCGAGATCCGGGTCGACGCGGTCGAGCGGCGGATCGCGGTGCGCTACTGACCCCGCACGAATACCCCTGCGCCGCTACTCACCCGCCGCTCCATCCGGCTGGGTGGAACGTCATGGGTGTCTCCGGCCTGGTTTGGCACCCGTGGTGTTCCACCCACCGCCTTGCTGGGCCGACCCGCTGGCGGGGTGTGTGCGGGCGGCCGGCGGCGCGGGCGAGATAGGAAAGATCCACTCCGCTTCGCCGAGGTGGCGGCATCGGCGGGCGCTGGACCCCGCCACTTCGGCGAACTGGAGTGGATCTTGCGGAGGGGGATCAGACGATCGCGAAGGCCCGGACCGGGAACGTGCCCATGCCGGCCACCCGCGGCGGGGCGGCGGTGAACCGGAAGCCGGTCGGGGGCAGCGCGTCCAGGCCGGTCAGGTGCTCCACGATCGGCACCCCGGAGGCCAGCAGACCGGTGTGCGCCGGGCGCCGGCCGGCCGCCGCCGGAGTCATGTCGTCGATGTTGATCGAGTCGATGCCGACGAGCGCGGCGCCCGACTCGGCCAGCCACTGCGCGCCGTCGCCGGTCAGGTAGGGCGCCTCCGGGGCGGCGTACGCGTCGGTGCCGAAGTGCGCGTCCCAGCCGGTGTGCAGCAGCACCGCGCACCCGGCCACGTCGTACGGGGCGAGCATCAGCCGGTCCACCGCCCGCGTACCGGCCGGCACGCGGACCACCAGGCCGGGCAGGTCGGCGAGGCGGTCCAGCGGCACCCCGGTCAGGTCCGGTCCGTCGGCGAAGCGGTGCGACGGCGTGTCCACGTACGTGCCGGTGTTGGCGATCATGTCGATCCGCGCGACGTGGAACTCGACACCCGGCGCGTACCGCTTCCGGGACGCCTCCCGGGTCAGCCACTCGGTGATCGCCGGTGCGGGCCATCCGGGCAGCGTGACCAGGCCGTCGGTGATCACGTGACTCAGTTCGACGAGCTTCCGCCCGCCGCCGGTGGCCGGGGCGGCCACCCCGCGCCCGCCCTTGTGCGGCTCCTCGACGACGGTCCGGTTGGTGATCCGTACCTCGCCGACCATGAGCAGCCCCAGGTGCCGGACCAGTAGAGCGGCCACCTCGTCGTCGGTGACGTCCGGGTGCGGCACGTCCAGCCGGAACCCGTCGGTGCGCAGGCCACCACCGTTGGAGAAAACCACCTCGGCGTCGAAGACCGTCCGATACTCGACCATCCGCCCACCGCACCACGCCCGGTCGCGGCCGGTCAAGATCCAACAGCGGGCGGCCCCGGATCGTCGGTGGAGGGGGATAGGCTCGAACGGTGCACCCCCCGTCCGGCTGGACGCGGGGTCGTCGTCGTGTGCCGAGCCGCTGGAAGTGATCACTGATGCTCACCGGACTCTTCTCCGCCGCCCTGGCCGACCCGGGGCTGGCCCGGGCGCGTGACCTGGCGCGCTCCGGTGCCGCGCAGGTCGACGGGCTCGACCTCACCGCCCCGGCCGCGCTGCGCCCGTTCGCGGTGGCAGCGGTCGCCGCCGACGAGCCGGCCGGCGGCGCGGGCCGCCCGGTGCTCGCGGTCACCGCCACCACCCGCGAGGCCGACGACCTGGCCTCCGCGCTGGGCAGCCTGCTGCCGCCGGAGCAGGTGGCGGTCTTCCCGTCCTGGGAGACGCTGCCGCACGAGCGCCTGTCGCCCCGCTCCGACACGGTCGGGCGGCGCCTCGCCGTGCTGCGCCGGCTGGCCCACCCGGACGCCGCCGACGCGCACGGCCGCACCGGGCCGCTGCGGGTCGTCGTCGCGCCGGTCCGGTCACTGCTCCAGCCGCAGCTCAAGGGCCTCGGCGACCTGGAACCGGTGCAGCTCGCCGCCGGGGACGAGGCCGACCTGGAGGAGGTCGCCCGCCGGCTCACCGACATGGCGTACGCCCGGGTCGACCTGGTCACCAAGCGCGGCGAGTTCGCGGTACGCGGCGGCATCCTGGACGTCTTCCCGCCCACCGACGAGCACCCGTCCCGGGTCGAGTTCTGGGGCGACGAGGTGGAGGAGATCCGCACGTTCGCGGTCGCCGACCAGCGCACCATCGAGGGGGTCGCGCAGCTCTGGGCGCCGCCGTGCCGGGAGCTGCTGCTGACCCCGGCGGTGCGGGAGCGGGCCGCCGCGCTCGCCGCCGAGCACCCCGAGCTGGCCGAGATCCTGGACAAGCTGGCCGAGGGCATCCCGGTCGAGGGCATGGAGTCGCTCGCTCCGGCCCTGATCGGCGCCGACGCGCTGGAGCTGCTCGTCGACTGCATGCCGGCCGGCACCTACGTACTCCTCTGCGACCCCGAGCGCATCCGCACCCGCGCGCACGACCTGGTCCGTACCTCGGAGGAGTTCCTCCAGGCCAGCTGGGCCGCGGCCGCCGTCGGCGGCCAGGCCCCGATCGACCTCGGCGCCGCCGCCTTCAAGACCCTGGCCGAGGTACGCACGGCGGCCCGCGCCCTGCGCCAGCCGTGGTGGACGCTCGCGCCGTTCGGCCTGGTGGAGGCGGACGCGGCGCCGGCCCGGCAGCCCTGGGAGGACGAGCCCACCGAGGTCGACGTCACCCCCGACGACGCCATCGCGGTGAGCCTCGCCGCCCAGCCGGCCCCGCTCTACCACGGCGAGACCGCCCGGGTGGTCGACGATCTGAAGCGCTGGGCCGGTGAGGGCTGGTCGATCGCGCTCGTGTTCGAGGGGCACGGTCCCGCCCAGCGCGCCGTCGAGGTGCTCCGCGACGCCGGTCTCGGCGCCCGGCTCACCGAGGAGGTTCCGGCCGCGCCCGCGCCGGGCGAGCTGCTGGTGTCCTGCGGCTGCCTCACCGCCGGGTTCGTCGACGAGGCGTCGAAGTTCGTGCTGCTCACCGGCAACGACGTCACCGGCGGCCGGGGCACCTCGACCCGCGACATGCGCAAGATGCCCAGCCGGCGGCGCAACACCATCGACCCGCTGGAGCTGAAGGCCGGCGACTTCGTGGTGCACGAGCAGCACGGCATCGGCCGGTACGTCGAGCTGGTGCAGCGCACCGTCAACGGCGCCAGCCGCGAATACCTGGTCATCGAGTACGCGCCGAGCAAGCGCGGCCAGCCCGGCGACCGCCTGTTCGTCCCCACCGACCAGCTCGACCAGCTCTCCCGCTACGTCGGCGGCGAGCAGCCCACGCTGCACAAGATGGGCGGCTCGGACTGGCAGAAGTCCAAGGCCCGGGCCCGAAAGGCGGTCCGGGAGATCGCCGCGCAGCTCATCCAGCTCTACGCCGCGCGCAAGGCGTCCAAGGGGCACAACTTCGGCCCCGACACCCCGTGGCAGCGGGAGCTGGAGGACGCGTTCCCCTGGCAGGAGACGCCCGACCAGCTGGCCGCCATCGAGGAGGTCAAGCGGGACATGGAGCAGACCGTCCCGATGGACCGGCTGATCTGCGGCGACGTCGGCTACGGCAAGACCGAGATCGCGGTACGGGCGGCGTTCAAGGCGGTGCAGGACGGCAAGCAGGTGGCCGTGCTGGTGCCGACCACGCTGCTGGTGCAGCAGCACTACAACACGTTCGCCGAGCGGATGAGCCAGTTCCCGGTGTCGATCCGGCAGCTGTCCCGGTTCCAGACGCCGAAGGAGACCGAGCAGACGCTGGAGATGGCCGCCGCCGGCACCGTCGACATCGTCATCGGCACCCACCGGCTGCTCCAGGCGTCCACCCGGTTCAAGCAACTCGGGCTGGTGATCATCGACGAGGAGCAGCGGTTCGGCGTCGAGCACAAGGAGCACCTGAAGACGCTGCGCGCCTCGGTCGACGTGCTGGCCATGTCGGCCACCCCGATCCCGCGCACGCTGGAGATGGCGATCACCGGCATCCGGGAGATGTCCACCATCGCCACCCCGCCCGAGGAGCGGCACCCGGTGCTCACGTTCGTCGGCGCGTACGACGACCGGCAGGTGGCCGCGTCCATCCACCGTGAGCTGCTGCGCGACGGTCAGGTCTTCTACCTGCACAACCGGGTCGAGTCGATCGAGAAGACGGCCCGCAGGCTCCGGGAGCTGGTGCCGGAGGCCCGGGTCGCGGTGGCGCACGGCCAGATGGGCGAGGAAGCGCTGGAGAAGGTGATGGTCGGCTTCTGGGAGAAGGAGTTCGACGTCCTGGTCTGCACCACGATCGTCGAGTCCGGCATCGACATCCCGAACGCCAACACGCTCATCGTGGAGCGGGCCGACCTGCTCGGCCTGGCCCAGCTGCACCAGATCCGCGGCCGGGTCGGCCGGGGCCGGGAGCGGGCGTACGCGTACTTCCTCTACCCGCCGGAGAAGCCGCTCACCGAGAACGCGCACGAGCGGCTGGCCACCATCGCCCAGCACACCGAACTCGGCGCGGGCATGTACGTGGCGATGAAGGACCTGGAGATCCGCGGCGCCGGCAACCTGCTCGGCGGCGAGCAGTCCGGCCACATCGAGGGCGTCGGCTTCGACCTGTACGTCCGGATGGTCGGCGAGGCGGTCTCCGCCTTCAAGGGCGAGAGCACGGAGTCCGGCGATTTGGCGACGGAGGTTCGTATTGATCTGCCGATCGACGCGCACCTGCCGCACGACTACGTCGCGGTGGAGCGGCTGCGCCTGGAGATGTACCGCAAGCTCGCCGAGGCCCGCGACGAGGAGAGGCTGCGCGAGGTGGTCGCCGAGATGACCGACCGGTACGGCGAGCCGCCCGCGCCCGTACAGAACCTGGTCGCGGTGGCGCGGTTCCGGCTGCTGGCCCGCCGCTACGGCCTGACCGACGTGTCGATGCAGGGCAAGCACATCCGGTTCGGCCCGCTGCCGCTGCCCGACTCGAAGCAGATGCGCCTCAAGCGCTACCACCCGGACTCGGTCTACAAGCAGGCGCTCGACCAGGTCAGCGTGCCCCGGCCGAGCACCCGGCGGATCGGCGGCGAGCCGCTGCGCGACCAGGCGCTGCTGGAGTGGTGCGGGCAGCTCCTGTCCGACGTCCTCGGCAAGCCCGAGGAGCTGGCCGGTTCTGCCAGCCCCGCAGTGGCGAGCGGACGATGACGCGGCAAGCCCGAGGAGCTGGCCGGTTCTGCCGGCCGTACGGTCGGTGCGCGATGAGGTGGGCGGAGTCACAGGCCGGTACGGGGCGTGAGAGAGTGACCCTCATGCGTGCTCGCCGTTCCCTCGTCGCCGTCAGCGTCGCGGCCCTCGCCGCGCTCTCTCTCGCCGCCTGTGGCCGCTCCGCCCCGGACGTCGCCGCGTACGTCGGCGACACCCGGTACTCCGTCGACCGGGTCGACGGGATCTACGAGGACGCGCAGCGGCAGTACGCGGACGCGGTCCGCACCCAGGCGCCGCAGACGCCGTCGCCGGAGGAGCTGCGGTCCCCGGTGACCCGGCAGGACGTACTGAACCTGCTGGTCGCGCTCGACCTGGGCAAGCGCGTGGCGGCCGACAAGGGTCTCCAGGTCACCGACCAGGTCTCCCCGGAGCAGCTCCAGCAGCAACTGCGCATGCCGGCGAGCACCGAGTACACGAAGCTGTGGGGCGAGTGGGTCGACCTCTCCGCCACGCTCCAGCAGAGCCTGCCCCCGGCCGACCTCAGCGACGAGTCCCTGATGGCCGTCTACCAGGCCATCGAGAAGACCGGGGCGATCCAGCCGGGCCTGAGCGTCGCCGAGGTCCGGCAGGCGTTCGGCGAGGCCGGGTTCGTCCGCAGCGCCACCGCGCTGAGCAACGCGCTTCAGGAGCAGGCCGAGAAGTCGGACGTCCGCGTCAACCCCCGGTTCGGGGTGACCGGCGTGCCGTCGCTGGTCAACACCGGCCAGTCGCTCGTCTTCTACTCCCTGCCGTACGTCGACCAGGACGGCCCGGTCACCGACATCTCGACGCCGGAGGCGCCGGCCGGTGACTCGCCGGCTCCCGGAGCCGTATGACCGCGCGCATCGTCCTGCTCGTCACCTCACCCCGGCTGCCCGCCGGCCTGCTGACCTCGGCCGCCTGGGACGCCGTACGCTCCGCGCCGGTCCTCGCCGGTGCGGAGAGCGAGCTGACCCGCGCGGTCCGGATGGCCGGCGCCGAGGTGAGCGTGGTGACCGAGGGTGCGACCCAGGCGCTGCTCGACGCGTCCGCCGCGCACGGCGGCGCGGTGTGGCTGGCCGGCCCGGCCGGCGACGAGACGCTGGCCCGTGAGCTGGGGCTGCGGCTGGCGCGCGAGCCCGGCCTGGCCGAACTGGAGCTGATGTACGGCTCGTGGGATCCGCCCGGCGCCCGGCTGCTCGACGCGGTCGAGGTGATGGACCGGCTGGCCTCCCCCGGTGGCGATCCGTGGAAGCGGGCGCAGACCCACCGCACCCTGGCCGGTTTCCTGCTGGAGGAGTGCTACGAGGCGTACGACGCGATCAGCGCCGACGACACCGACGCGCTCCGCGAGGAACTGGGCGACGTGCTGCTCCAGGTGCTGCTGCACGCCCGGCTGGCGGAGAACCTGCCGGAGGGCAAGAGCTGGACCGTCGACGACGTCGCGGGCACCCTCGTCGACAAGATGGTGCGGCGCAACCCGCACGTGTTCTCCGGCGAGCCGGCCGGCTCGATCGAGGAGATCGAGGCGAACTGGGAACGGATCAAGCGGGCCGAGAAGACCCGCGACTCCGTGCTGGACGGCATCGCGCTGAGTCAGCCCGCGCTGTCGCTGGCCGCGAAGATCCTGGACCGGGCCGGACGGGTCGGCCTCGCCGTACCGCCCCCGCTGGCCGAGTCGCAGGTGGACCCGGAGGCCCGGCTCGGCGCGAGCCTGCTGGCCACTGTCGCCGCCGCCCGCCAGGCCGGCATCGATCCCGAGGCCGCGCTGAGGCGGGCCACCGTGGCGTACGCCGAAGCGATCCGAGCCGCCGAACGCACCACCCCGAACCACCCCACCTGACCAAGCCGCCCCCCTCCGCCCTCGGCGCCGCACCCCGCACCCCCGTACCCCGCGGCGGGCTCCGCCCGGCCCCCGGCCCGGCGCCCACCCAGGTCCGCGATCTTGCACTTGCTGCCCCATCGATGTCGTGAATGCCCCATCTGCCCGGCGCAAAGTGCAAGGTCGCCGCAGACGGATGCCCCGCATCCCGACGGGTGAGATGTGCAGTCCACATTGCGAGCGCTGCTGTAGATCTTGGTAGGAAAGTGCCCTCATAGGGGCCTTTTCGTACCAAGATCTACAGCCGCCCGGGCGTGGTGCTCGTCGAGACAACCGCCTCCGGGTGCCTCGCGGGCGGTGATCAAGGAGTTTGCGTCGGGATTGGACGCTGACGAGGACACAAACTCCTTGATCAACGCGACGGGGGGGAGGAGGGGGAAGGGGCGGCGGGAGGGGGAGGGGGAAGGGTGGGGCGGTCGGTAGGGTCGGGGGATGGAAGCGTTCGGGCCGCTGGCGGAGCGGATCGTGGAGGCGTTGCTCGAGAGCCGGCCCGGGCTGGCCACCTCCGCCGGAGACCACCGGTACGACGACCGGCTGCCCGATCTCTCCGCCGACGCCCTCGCCGCCGACCAGGCGATGCTGAAGGACGCGGCCGACGCGCTCGCGGAGATCGACCCGGACGCGCTGGACGTGGCGGAGGGCGTCGACCACGCGCTGCTCACCAGCCTCGTCGACCGGGGCCTGTTCGAGGCTACCGAGATCCGCAGCCACGAGTGGGATCCGCTGCGCCACAATCCGGGGCCGCTGCTGCACGCCCTGCTGGCCCGTCCCTTCGCCCCGGCCGAGGAGCGCCTCACCAGCCTGGCCGGGCGTCTGTCGGCCGTACCCGATGCGCTGTCGACAGCGCGCGCGACGCTGCGGGACATGCCGCGGGTCCACGCGGAGACGGCGGTCGGGCAGTTCACCGGTACGGCGGCGCTGATCCGCGACGAGGTGCCCGGGCTGCTGGCCGAGGCGCCGGCGTTGCGCGACCGGGTCGGCCCGGCGGCCACCGAGGCGATCGCCGCGCTGGAGGAGTTCGTGGCCTGGCTGCGGCAGGGCCTGGCCGCCGACGCCGGCCCGGGGCGTGACCCGCGGCTGGGCCGGCGGCGGTGGGAGGCGCGGCTGTGGCACACGCTCGACACCGAGCTGAGCGCCGCCGAGGTGCAGCGCCGTGCCTGGGCCAACCTCGACCGGGTCACCGAGGAGATCCGCGCGGCGTCGGTCGAGCTGGTCGGTGGTCCGGCCGACGACGAGACGGTACGCCGGGCGCTGGACCTCCTGGCCGCCGAGCACCCGGACGACGCCACGATCGTCGACCTCGCCTCGGTCACGCTGGACGAGGCGAGTGACTTCGTCCGCCACCACGATCTGGTCAGCACGGTCGGCGACCCGTGCGTCATCCAGGAGATGCCGGAGTTCGCGCGGGGCGTGGCGGTGGCCTACTGCGACTCGCCGGGCCCACTGGAGACGGCCGACGTGCCGACGTTCTACTGCATCTCGCCGACCCCGGCGGACTGGCCGGCGCAGCGGGTCGAGTCGTTCTACCGCGAGTACAACGACCACATGATCCGCAACCTGACCGTGCACGAGGCGATGCCCGGGCACTTCCTCCAGCTCGCCCACGCCCGCCGCTACGACGGCCCGACCCGGGTACGCGCGCTCACCGAGTCGGGTGTGTTCGTCGAGGGCTGGGCGGTCTACGCGGAGGAGCTGATGGCCGGGCTCGGCTTCGGCGGGCTGCCGGTGCGGTTGCAGCAGCTCAAGATGCAGCTCCGGATGACCATCAACGCGCTGCTGGACCAGCTCGTGCACTGCGACGACCTGCCCGAGTCCGAGGCGATGGCGCTGATGACCGGGCGTGGCTTCCAGGAGGAGGGCGAGGCAGCCGGCAAGTGGCGGCGGGCGTTGCTCACCTCGACGCAGCTCTCCACGTACTTCGTCGGCTACAGCGAGATGGCCGGCATCGCCGCAGCCCGGCCGGACGGGGTGCCGCTGCGCGACTGGCACGACGCCATGCTGGCGCACGACTGCCCGCCGCCGCGCCACCTGCGGACGCTGCTCGGGGTGTGACGGCCGCCGCCCAGGCGGCAACCCGGCCTGCGGTCACCGCCCGGCGGCGACCGCGTCGATCAGCCAGCGCGACAGCGAGTACGCGGGCGGCAGCTCGGCGGGCAGCGCGTCCACCGGGAACCAGCGCGCCTCGGTCAGCTCGGTGCCGTCGGCAAGCGGTTCGGCGGCCGGGTCGGTGACCTCGGCGGTGAAACCGGCGAGCAGCGTGCCGGGCCCGGACAGCGCCCACGGCTGGCTGTCCACGTAGGCCGGTCGTCGCAGCGTCAGGCCGACCTCCTCGGCGACCTCGCGGTGCACGGCCGCCTCCAGCGACTCGCCGGCCTCGACGAACCCGGCGACGAGCGCCCAGAGCTGCGTCGGCCCCTGCGCGTGGCGGACGAGCAGCAGTTCGTCGGGGCCACCGGCCGGGCCGGGGCGGGTGATCGCGGTCAGGACCGCGACTGACAGCGGTACGAACACGGTGAGGTCGCAGTCCGGGCAGCGGCGCGCGGTTTCGCCCGGCACGTCGGCCAGCTCGGCCCGGCACGCGCCGCACCACCTGTGGGTACGCCGCCAGGTGACCACGGCGAGCGCCCGCCCGGCGAGGTCCGCCTGGGGTGCGGGCAGCTCGGCGGCGAGGCCGCGCCAGCTACGCCACCGGCCGGGCGTCGACTCCGGATCGCTCACCTCGGCCGCCCAGGCCGGGATGCCGTCGAGCGTGCCGACCGGGGTCCAGGCGAGGTCGCCGGGCAGCACGCCGATCCGCAGCGGCTGTGCGTCGTCGGGTCCGGTCAGCAGCTTCCGGCCGGAAACCGGCAACGCCAGGTCGTCCGGCCGCGGCGGCCGCCGGTGATCGGCGGCGGGCCGGAATCCGGAACCGGACGAGTGAGCGACGGCGGCCCCAGCCCCGGCGCCGGACGCGGAACCGCCGGGCGGGGTCACGACGTGGACGGGCGGCGGTCCACCACGCCGGCGCCGGCCGGCACGGCGAACGCGGCGGCCTCGACGCTCTCGGTGTAGCGGCTCAGCGTCACCTCGGCGGGCTTGCCGTCGAGCGTGCCGGAGAAGCTGCCCAGCACGCCCTCGTTCGTCACGCAGGCGCTGAAGCGCTCCCCGTCGTGGGTGACGTCGACGCAGGTGGCGTGGCGGCCGGCGAGTGTGGTGTCGCTCTGCTCGATGACCGCCTCCGGCGCCAGCGCCGCGTCGGTGAGCAGCCGGATCACCGCGGGCGGCGTGACCAGGCCCTGCTTGCGGGCCTCGTCGTAGACGACCACCGACGGCTTCCCGGCGGTGAGCACGGGCGGCGAGACGGTGCAGGAGGTACGGGCGGCGGTGCTCGCGCACCGGGTCACCGACTCCTGGGTCACCGTGATCTTGCCGCCGGGCCAGGTGTACGTGGACCGCAGCGGCTTCTTGGTCTGCGCGATCGAGGCGGTCCGGCCGCCGTCGATCTGGTAGTCGGCGGCCCAGGTCTGCTCCAGCGCCCGGTCCATCCGCGCGGCGAGGTCGTTGACCAGGTCGGCGCGACCGAGCGCGACGTTCGCGTCGTCCAGGGCCTGACAGCCGGTGACCGAGAGCGACGCGATGACCGAGGCGGCGAGCACGCGGAGAGTCGTCGAGGCGGCAGGCATGATGCCCAGCCTTGTCGATCGACGCAACGTCTCGCAAACCGGTTGCCGGTTGACGACCGGTAATCCGGGAATGTCCGTCTCAGCAAGCGCCTCGGGGGCCGCCCCGAGCGGGGTGCGGCAGGGCGGGGACCGATACGCTGCGTTCAACACCTGCCTCAGCCGCACCGTCGCGGCCCATACCGGACCGGAACCACACAAACGAGGAGCGACTCAGTGGCAACCATCGAGGGAATCGTCGCCCGGGAGATCCTGGACTCGCGGGGCAACCCGACGGTCGAGGTCGAGGTCGGGCTCGACGACGGCACGATCGCCCGCGCCGCGGTGCCGTCCGGCGCCTCCACCGGCGCCTTCGAGGCGGTCGAGCTGCGCGACGGTGACAAGGATCGCTACCTGGGCAAGGGTGTCGAGAAGGCGGTCGCGAACATCGAGGACCGGATCGTCGACCAGCTCATCGGCTACGAGGCCAGCGAGCAGCGGCTGATCGACCAGAAGATGATCGACATCGACGGCTCGGACAACAAGGGCGAGCTGGGCGCGAACGCCATCCTCGGCGTCTCCCTGGCCGTGGCCAAGGCCGCCGCCGGCAGCGCCGAGCTGAGCCTGTTCCGCTACCTGGGCGGCCCGAACGCGCACCTGCTCCCGGTGCCGATGATGAACATCCTCAACGGCGGCGCTCACGCCGACTCCAACGTCGACATCCAGGAGTTCATGATCGCGCCGATCGGCGCGCCGACGTTCCGGGACGCGCTGCGCTCGGGCGCCGAGGTCTACCACGCGCTGAAGTCGGTGCTGAAGAAGAAGGACCTGTCGACCGGCCTGGGTGACGAGGGCGGCTTCGCCCCGAACCTGCCCACGAACGCCGCCGCGCTGGACCTGATCGCCGAGGCGGTGGAGAAGGCCGGCTACCGGCTGGGCACCGACATCGTCTTCGCGCTCGACGTGGCCGCCACCGAGTTCTTCGACAACGGCACCTACACGTTCGAGGGCAGCGCCAAGAGCGCCGAGGAGATGAGCAACTACTACACCAAGCTCGCCGGCGACTACCCGATCGTGTCGATCGAGGATCCGCTGGCCGAGGACGACTGGAGCGGCTGGGCCACCCTCACCGCCGCGCTCGGCGACCGCATCCAGATCGTCGGCGACGACCTGTTCGTGACCAACCCGCAGCGCATCGCCCGGGGCATCGCCGAGCGGGCCGCCAACGCGGTGCTCGTCAAGGTCAACCAGATCGGCTCGCTCACCGAGACGCTCGACGCCGTCGACCTGGCCCACCGGGCCGGCTTCAGGTGCATGATGAGCCACCGCTCCGGCGAGACCGAGGACACCACCATCGCCGACCTGGCCGTCGCCACCGGCTGCGGGCAGATCAAGACCGGCGCGCCGGCCCGTTCGGACCGGGTGGCCAAGTACAACCAGCTCCTGCGGATCGAGGAGGAGCTGGCCGACGCGGCGCGGTACGCCGGAGCGGGCGCCTTCCCGCGCTACCGTTCGGCCTGAGCGAGCGCTCCGGGGGAGGGGTGTGACGATGCAGCAGCGCCGCACACCGGGTGGCCAGCGGCCCGCCCGTCGGCCGGGTCAGCCCGGCCGGGCGGGCGGCGCCCGGGTCCGGTCCACGGCACGCGACAACGGCGTCCGCGCGGAGGCGCGCGCCGCCGGCCGGTCACCCGGCGCGTCTCGTGCCACCGACGGCGTACGCTCCGCGAGCCGCCCCGCCGCGGCTCGGCGTACCGCCGCCGGTGGTCCGGTCAAGCGGCTCACCGCACCCCAACCCCGGCGCTTCACCGGGCGCGCCACGGTGCTGTTCGCGGTGCTGATCGCGCTCGCCCTGGCGTACACCTATCCGGTCCGGGTCTACCTGGACCAGCAGGCCGACATCGAGCGGATGGAGGCCGCGCAGGCCGCCCAGCGGGCCGAGATCGACCGGCTCACCGCCGAGGCGGCCAAGTGGAAGGATCCGGAGTACGTCAAGACGCAGGCCCGGGAGCGGTTCTTCATGGGCAAGCCGGGCGAGACGCTGCTCGTGGTGCTCTCCGACCCGGAGGGCGCCGCGAAGGACGCCGGCAAGGACGCGAGGCCGGGGGCGCCGAAGGCACCCGAGCCCTGGTACGACACCCTGTGGGGGAGCGTGCGGGCGGCCAACGCCGAGCGCCCCGACAAGTGAGCTTTGATTCGAGAGGCACTTCCTTGAGCGTCGTACCACCGCAGGAGCCGGCGGCGGACTCCGTACCCCCGCCGGAACGCCAGCCGGCCACCGAGGCCGACCTGGCCGCGGTGGCCGCGCAGCTCGGACGCCCGCCGCGCGGCACCCGCGCGGTGGCCCACAGGTGCCCCTGCGGCCTGCCCGACGTGGTGGAGACGACGCCCCGGCTGGCCGACGGCACGCCGTTCCCGACGCTGTTCTACCTGACCTGCCCGCGCGCCACCGCGGCGTGCAGCCGGCTGGAGTCGGCCGGGCTGATGAAGGAGATGGCCGAGCGGCTCGCGGAGGATCCGGAGCTGGCGGCGCGGTACCGGGCGGCGCACGAGGACTACCTGACCCGCCGGGAGGCGATCGGGGAGGTGCCGGAGATCGCCGGCATCTCGGCCGGTGGCATGCCGGGGCGGGTGAAGTGCCTGCACGTGCACCTCGGGCACGCGCTCGCGGCCGGGCCGGGGGTCAACCCGTTCGGTGACGAGACGCTGGCGCTGGTGGAGAAGTGGTGGGCGGCCGGCCCCTGTGTGGACGTGCCCGCGGCGGAGTGAGATGAGCGCCGACCAGATCACGGTCCGCCGGGCCCGCACCACCGACGTACGCGGGATCCGTCGGCTGGTGGACACCTACACCGACGACCGCCGGCTGCTGAGCAAGGCGACTGTGACGCTGTACGAGGACGTGCAGGAGTTCCGGGTCGCGGTGACGTCGGACGGCACAGTGGTCGGGTGCGGCGCGCTGCACGTCATGTGGGAGGACCTGGCCGAGATCCGGACGGTGGCGGTCGACCCGTCCTGCCGGGGCCACCGGATCGGGCACCGGATCGTCGGTGAGCTGATCGACTCGGCGCGCGAGCTGGGCATCGCCCGGATCTTCGTGCTGACGTTCGAGACCGGCTTCTTCGGCTCGTTCGGCTTCCGCGAGATCGACGGCGCCCCCGTCCCGCAGCCCGTCTACGAGCAGCTCCTGCGCTCGTACGACGAGGGCGTGGCCGAGTTCCTGGACCTGGAGCGGGTCAAGCCCAACACGCTGGGCAACACCCGCATGCTGCTGCGCCTCTGACCTAGCCCGCCCCGCCTCGTCGATCATGAAGTTGGCGGCGTTCCGGGTCCGGTTCGTCGCCGTCAACCTCATGATCGCGCGGGCGTGGGGGCGGGCTGCCGTAGGGTGGGCGCCGTGAGTGCGCGTGTGGCCGCCATCGACTGCGGGACCAACTCGATCCGACTGCTGATCGCCGACCTGCCGGAGGCGTCGGCCGGGGAGGCGGCGCCGCTGCGCGACGTCACGCGGCGGATGGAGATCGTCCGGCTGGGGCAGGGCGTCGACCAGACCGGCATGCTCGCCCCGGAGGCGATCGAGCGGACCCGGGTGGCGCTCGCCGACTACGCGGCGGAGATCGAGAAGTCCGGCGCCGAGCGGGTACGCATGTGCGCCACCTCGGCCTCCCGCGACGCCTCCAACGCCGCCGACTTCCGCGCCATGGTCGAGCGCACGCTCGGCGTACCGCCCGAGGTGGTGACCGGCGACGAGGAGGCACGGCTGTCGTTCACCGGGGCGGTGCGCGGCCTGCCCGCCGAAGCCGAACCGCCGTACCTGGTGGTCGACATCGGCGGCGGCTCGACCGAGTTCGTCGTCGGCACCCGCGCCGAGGGCGTGCGGGGCGCGATCTCGGTGGACATCGGCTGCGTCCGGATGACCGAACGGCACCTGCACGGCGACCCGCCGACCCCGGCGCAGATCGCCGCCGCCGAGGCAGACATCGCCGCCGCCGTCGACCGGGCGCTCGCCGCCGTACCCGGCCGCGAGGCCGCCACGCTGGTCGGGCTCGCCGGTTCGGTCACCACAGTGGTCGCCCTGGCCGAAGGGCTCCGGGAGTACGACCCCAGCCGCATCCACCACGCCCGGGTCTCGTACGAGCAGGTGGCCGAGGTGACCGCCGACCTGCTCGGCAAGAGCAGCGAGCAGCGGCTGGCGTACCCGGTGATGCACCCGGGACGGGCCGACGTGATCGGCGCGGGCGCGCTGGTGCTGCGGGTGATCATGGAACGGGCCGGGATGCCCTCGGTGGTCGCCTCCGAGCACGACATCCTCGACGGCATCGCCTGGAGTCTGGCGGCGGCCTCGAGATAGGTGGTTTCCCTGCGTGCGGCCGGTATGATTTCCATATGGTCACCACGGTCAATCTTCCTGACGGACTGCACGAACGGCTCAAGCAGCTTGCCGAGCAGGAGCACCGGTCGATGAACGCCACCATCGTTGTGGCCGTCGAGGAGTACGTGTCGGCGCGCAATCATCGTGCCCGCGTGCGGGATCTTGCGCGGGAGGTTGCCGAGCGTGACGCTGAGCTGCTGCGGCGGTTGGCGGAGTGATCAACTATCTCGAGGTCGACGACCTCGTGGAGATCGCCTCGATCGTGTTGGGTGAGACGCCGCAGGTCCGTGATTTCGGTCTGCTCTCTTCGGCGGTGGTCCGCCCGGCCACCGTGGCGTTCGGCCAGGAGGCTTATCCCGATCTCTGGACCAAGGCCGCCGCGCTGCTGCACTCGGTCTGCATGAACCGCGCGCTGATCGACGGGAACAAGCGTCTCGCCTGGGCGGCGGGGCGGGTGTTTCTGGCCCTCAACGAGGTGCCGATCCAGGATGTCGACGTTGATCAGGCCGAGGCTCTCGTGATGTCGGTGGCCAGCGGCACCCTGACCGAGGTCTCGGACATCGCCCGCGAACTCCGCAAGCTCTATGTCTGAGCCATCGACGGAAATGTTGTCGCAGATGCCGGAGAGCTTCGCCTAGGTGTACTGCCTCCTCGCCCCGCCTCCTCCGGCGGTGATCAAGGAGTTTGTGTCCGATCCGGGCGCCTCCGAGGACGCCAACTCCTTGATCAACGGGGGGAGCAGGCGTCAGTCCGACGCCAGGTCGGGGCGGTGTTCCTTGATCCACTTCTCGACGTCCGACTTCCGCCAGACCTTGCCCATCGCCAGCACGGCGATCGGCTCCGGGAAGTTGCGTTGGTTGGCGATCACGGATGCGCGCTGACGCGACACGTTGCCGAGCATCGCCCGGATCTCCGACACGCCCACCAGCTCCACACGTTGACGATGGCAGCGTCGGCGTCGCCAGACGGCGACAACTACGCAGTCTATTGACGCAGACAACAGAAGGCGACACCATCGGGGGATGACCGTGAGGAACTGTTCTCCCGTACCCGATCGCAGTCGCCGGGTCGTGCGGCCGCACGTACCGATGCGGCCCCTGTGGTTGTGCCGGGTGTGCGCGGCCCCCTGGCCGTGCCAGCCGGCCCGCCTGTTGCTGCTGCTGGACTACCGGCGTGACCGCGTCGCCCTGTCGATCCACATGGCGGGTTGTCTGTTCGACGCGACCGCCGACCTGCTCGCGACCAACCCGAATCCGGCCGACCTGTTCGACCGTTTCATCGGATGGACCGCTCGCCTGTAGGTGCTGTGTCGTTGACGGTAGTGCGCATTGCGCACTAGTGTGCTGAGCGTGGATACCACGCAGCTCCTCAAGGGCGTGCTCGACCTGGCGGTGCTCGCCGTGCTCAAGGACGAGGACGGATACGGCTACGACATCCTGCGGCGGCTGCGCGAGGCGGGCCTCACCGAGGTCGGCGACGCCTCGGTCTACGGCACGCTGCGCCGGCTGTTCGCGGCGGGCCTGCTCACCACATACGTGGTGCCCAGCGAGTCCGGGCCGCACCGCAAGTACTACTCGCTGAACGCCGCCGGGCGTGACCAGCTCACCCGCTCCGGCAAGACCTGGCGCTCGTTCGCCACCACCATGGACGCACTGCTCGACGATCGGGGGATGGCGGCATGACCGTCACTGGGCAGGAGATCACGGACTACGTCGACCGGGTACGCGCCGCGCTCGCCGACCTGCCGCCGACGGTCCGCGACGAGCTGACCGAGGACCTGCCGGAACACCTCGCCGAGGTGGCCGCCGAGGGCGAGGGCGCGCTCGTGGACCGGCTGGGCACCCCCGAGGCGTACGCGGCCGAGCTGCGCGCCGCCGCCGGCGCCGAGGCGGGGCGGCGACCGGCGCGCTTCCACCGCCTGGCCGAGGCGCGGGCTCAGGCGGCCACTCAGGTGCGTCTGCTGGACCGCCAGCTCGGCCCGCTGCTCGGGCACGGGACGGTCAGCGACTTCCTGCGTCCGCTGCGCCCGGCCTGGTGGCTGCTCCGGGCCTGGCTGGCCGCGCTGCTGATCAGCGTCATGGTGGACGGTGCCCGGCCCGGTCTGCTGCCCCGGCCGAACGACAACGCGTCGGCCGGGCTGCTGCTGCTCATCGGCGCGGTGGTCGCGTCGCTGTGGCTCGGCCGCCGTTCCGCGGGCTTCACCGGCTGGCCGCGCCGCCTGCACCGGCTGGGTACGGCCGTGCTGCTGGTCTTCGGCTTCGCGGTGCTCGTCGACGTGGACCGGAACGCCGGCTCCGACGTCTACAGCGGCTACGAGCAGACGTCGGTGGACCGGCGGTACGACCGGATCGAGGACGTCTTCGTCTACGACCAGCAGGGGCGGCTGATCCGCGACGCGCAGCTCTTCGACCAGAACGGCGTACCGATCCGGCTCGGCTGGCCGAACTGCCTGGACTCGTCCGGCGCCGTGCCCGCACCCCGCAACGCCTACCCGTACTGCCCGGAACTGGCCCCGTTCGGCGCACCGGCCCCGCCGTCGATCGCCCCGCCCGCACCCGCGCCCACGGACAGCACCACCCCCACCGCGACCCCGACGCCCAGTGCTTCCGCGCAACCCACGTCAACCCCCTGAGCGCACTTCACCCCGCGAGATCTTGGTAGGAAACGGCCCATTGGGCCCGGAATCCTCCAAGATCTCGCGGGGGATTCGCTGTCACGCGATGGGGGCGATGTCACCGTCGTCGAAGTAGATCGCCTGGTGGAGTCGGCCACCCAACGCTGCGGCGAACCGGGCCACCACCTCCTGACCGGAGATCTTTCCCTGCTCGATCTGGGAGACCCGTCCCTTGGTTACGCCCATCCGGTCGGCGACCTGCTGCTGGGTCAGGCCGCGCGCTCGCCGCACCTCCGCGAGGCGGTGACCGATGACCTCGGCGAGGAGTTCCTGCTTGCCCGCGTCGATCGCGCGGTGCTCGGCTACCGGAATGGCCTCCTGATACCACGTCTTCCAGCGGCCGGACTGTTTAGCAATCGCTATACCTGGTGTGTGTACCTGTCCGGCAGGTCGACAGGAGGTGAATGCCACTGTTGTTCCGTCTTCCCCGGGCCGGTGACCGCGTGGCACGCTACCGGCACGTAGCAGCCAACTGGGCGACCAGCCAATGATGACTGACCGCTAGGAGGACGGGCCCATGGGCGAGATGGTGAGCTTCACCGGCAACGGAGGGACGAGCGAAGGGTATCTCGCGATACCCTCCGGCGGTGCGGCCAGCCCGGCGGTCATCGTCATCCAGGACTGGTGGGGACTGGTGCCCCACGTCCGGGCCGTGGTCGACCGCTTCGCCGAGGCCGGCTTCGTCGCCCTCGCGCCGGACTTCCGGCACGGCGGGCCGGCCGTGAAGCCGACCGAGCCGCGGCTGATGCTGAACAGCTCCCAGATGGACGAGGCGGCGAGCGACATCGCCGCCGCCGCTGAATACCTGGCGAGCAGGCCCGAGGTCGCCGGCAAGGTGGGCTGTGCCGGGTTCTGCGCGGGCGCCAGCCTGGCCCTGTGGTCCGGCACGTTCTCCGAGCGCATCGTGGCCACCGCCGGGTTCTACCCGCGCCTGCCCTGGGAGGGCATGGCCGTCGGCGCGGCGGACAACGCCGGCCGCACCGGCTGGGCCGGCTACGCCGGGAAGGCCGCGCTCATCCACTGCTCCGAGGCCGACGGCCTGTCCGCCGCCGACGGGGTGCAGAGCGTACGCCGGTCCATCGAGTCCGCCGGTGGCACCTGCCAGACGTTCGACTACCCGGGCACCGCGCACGCGTTCTTCAACGAGGACCGGCCCGAGCACTTCGACCAGCGGGCGGCCGCCACCGCCTGGGCCCGCACGCTGGAACTGTTCCGGGCGAAGCTTGGCTGAGTCGCGTACCCCGCAGGACGTGGCCGCCCGCGCCGCGCGGGCGGCCGACCTGGCCGACCTCGACGGCGCGGTCAGCGACTGCTTCGCCTGCCCGCGCCTGGTGGCGTGGCGGGAGGAGGTCGCCCGGGTCAAGCGGGCGGCGTTCCGCGACCAGGACTACTGGGGACGGCCGGTGCCCGGCCTCGGGCCGCCGGGCGCGCGCATCGCGATCCTCGGCCTGGCGCCCGCGGCGCACGGCGGCAACCGCACCGGCCGGATCTTCACCGGGGACCGGTCCGGCGACGTGCTGTTCGCCGCGCTGCACCGGGCCGGGCTGGCCAACCAGCCGACGAGCGTCGCCGCCGACGACGGCCTGACGCTGCGCGACACCCGCATCTTCGCCGCCGTGCGGTGCGCGCCACCGGACAACAAACCCACCCCGGCCGAGCGGGACACCTGCGCGCCGTGGCTGCACCGCGAGGTCGAGTTGATCCGGCCCACGCTGCGCGTCGTGGTCGCGCTGGGCGCGTTCGCGTGGGCCGCGTGGTGGCCGGTGCTACGCCGGGTGTACGGGCAGCGACCGCCCACGCCGCGACCGGTGTTCGGCCATGGGGCACACTGGTCCGGCGAGTCGGTGCCGGCGTTGCTGGGCTGCTATCACGTCAGCCAGCAGAACACGTTCACCGGACGGCTCACACCGGCGATGCTGGACGACGTGTTCACCCGGGCGAAGGACCTGGCCGGGGTGGACTGAGGAGCACCTGAGGCGGTGGGATGGATTTCGGCGTACTGCGTAGGTGGTGGCCGGTCGCCGCGGTGACGGTGCTGCTCGTGCTCGCCGCGTTCGCCGCCGGTCACTCCGCCATCGGGGCCAGCCGGATCCCGCCCGCCGCCGACACCATCCCGTACGTGCCGGACTACCCGTCGCCCGAGGCGGTGCCCTCGATCCCGGTCGAACCCCGCGACGTCGGTGAGTCCACCTCGGGCGGTGTGCCCGGCTGGCTGGCGACCGCCGCCGTGGTGTTGCTGTCCGCGGTGGTGCTGGGCGCCGTCGGGTACGTCCTGTGGAACGTGCTCCGGGGCGCGTTGCGGCGTACGACTCGTGCGGTGCCGGTGCGGCGCTCCCGGCGTACCGCCGAGGGGACCGCCCGCGAGGTGGTGGCCGCGCTCGACGCCGGACTCGTCGAACTGGACGACCGCTCCACCGACCCCCGGACCGCTGTCATCGCCTGCTGGGTACGCCTGGAGGAGGCCGCCGAGGACGCGGGCGTGCCCCGGCACACCGGCGACACCCCGACCGACCTGGTCGGCCGGCTGCTGCGCGGCGACCCGGCAGCCGGCATCCCGGCGATCGCCAGCGCCGACGTGCTCGACGGTTTCGCGCACGTCTACCGGGAGGCCCGGTACGCCACGCACCCGGTCGACGAGCACACCCGGGACCAGGCCCGCGCCGCGTTGCGGCGGCTGCGCGGCGAGCTGACCAGTCTGGCGGGGGAGGTGTCGTGAGCACCAGCATCGACGACCTGCTCTCGTTCGGCGAGGAGCCGGCCGGGGAGGACGTCCGGCCCTCGGACGGTGGCCGGGTGCGCGCGCTGCTGCGGACCGCCGCGGTCACCGCCGCCGTCGTCGTGGTGATCGTGGTCGGGCTGCGCGCGGTCGGCCTGAAGGTGCCGATCTGGATCATCGTGGCGGGGGTGCTCGCCGTGCTCGCCGTACGCCGGGTCACCACCGCGCTCTCACCCCCGCCGCCGCCCCGCGCGGGCGCCCGGGCGCCCGCCGGTGAGGAGCCCGGCACCTGGAACTGGTCCGCCCGGGACGCGCTGCGTACCGCGATCAACGGCTGGGAGCGCCCGCTGGACTGGTCCGCCGACAACCGGGAGCGGTTCACCGAACGCATCCTGCCCCGTCTCGGCGAGCTGGCCGACGAGCGGCTGCGCCAACGGCACGGCGTCACCCGTGAGTCCGACCCGGCCCGCGCCCGGGTGGTACTCGGCGAGCCACTGTGGACGTTCCTCGCCACCCCCGTCCGCCGCCCTCCGTCGCCGCGCGACCTCGCGGCGATCGTCGCCGAACTGGAGAAGATCTGATGAACGACGTGGACCGGAGCATGCCCCCCGCCGAGGTGGGCCGGCTCGCCCGGGCCGTCCTGGACGCGGTCGGCACCGTCGTGGTCGGCAAGCGGGACTCGCTGGAGCTGGTGCTGGCCGGCATCCTCGCCGGTGGTCACGTGCTGCTGGAGGATCTGCCCGGTCTGGGTAAGACGCTCACCGCGCGCTGTTTCGCGCAGGCGCTCGGGCTGGACTTCCGGCGGCTCCAGTTCACGCCGGACCTGCTGCCCGCCGACGTGACCGGCTCGTTCCTCTACGACCAGAGCAGCGGCGACTTCGCCTTCCGGGCCGGGCCGGTGTTCACCAACCTGCTGCTCGCCGACGAGATCAACCGGACGCCGCCGAAGACGCAGTCGGCGCTGCTGGAGGCGATGCAGGAGAAGCAGGTCTCGGTGGAGGGCGTGACCTACCGGCTGGACGAGCCGTTCCACGTGCTCGCCACCGCCAACCCGATCGAGTACGAGGGCACGTACCCGCTGCCGGAGGCGCAGCTCGACCGGTTCCTGCTGCGGGTGTCGTTCGGCTACCCCACCCACGACGAGGAGTGGGACGTGCTGCGCCGCCGGATCGCCCGCCGCCGCGAGGAGGCGGAGATCAAGCCGGTGGTGGACGCGGCCACGCTGCGGGCCATGCAGGCCGCGCTGGAGGACGTGGTGGTGGAGGACTCGGTCGGCCGGTACATCGTGGCGCTCACCGCGGCCACCCGGGAGCACCCGTCGGTGCTGGTCGGCGCGTCCCCGCGCGGCTCGCTGGCGCTGCTGCTGCTGTCCCGGGTGCGGGCGGTGCTCGCCAACCGCGACTACGTCGTGCCGGAGGACGTCAAGGCGGTGGCGGCGCCCGCGCTGGCGCACCGGATCACGCTGCGGCCGGAGATGTGGCTGCGCCGCGTCGACCCGTCGTTCGTCGTCGGTGAGGTGCTGGAGTCGACGCCCGCCCCGGCCAGCGGCGCGCTGCCGAGCTACGCCGCCGGACGCTGATGGACCGGGCCGACGCGGCGAGCGGCTGGGCGCCCACCTGGGCGCTCGGCCGGGCCGTGCTGCTCACCGGCGTGCTGCTCGTGGCCGCCGTCCTGCTCGGCCGCATCGACCTGGTGGTGCTCGCCACGCCGTTCGCGCTCGGGACCGCGTACGCGCTGCGCCGCCGCCCCGCCGCGCTGCCCGAGCTGGAACTCGGCGTCGGGGACACCCACCTGGTCGAGGGCGCGCCGCTGGCCGCCACCGTCGCGGTGGCCAACCCCGACCTGGTCGGGTACGACCTGGCGGTGGTCCGGACCCGGATGTCGCGCTGGCTGCGGGTGGAGCAGGTCGGCTTCGGCGGCGCCGGGCTGGACGTGAGCCGCTCCGGCGGCGCCGACCGCCCGTTCGTCACCTCCGTACCCCGGGGCAGCGCCGTCGACCTGGAGCTGACCGGCACCGCCCTGCGGTGGGGACGGCACCCGATCGGCCCGGCCGGTGTGCGGGTCGCCGCCGCCGACGGGCTGCTGGTCTCCCGCGCGGTGATCACCGAGCCGATCCGGGCCCGGGTCTATCCGCGTACCGAGCCGTTCGACGCGGTCGAGGCGATGCCCCGGGCCGCCGGGCTGGTCGGCGCGCACCGCTCGCGGCGGCCGGGCGAGGGCGGCGAACTGGCCGGCGTACGGGTGTTCGCGCCCGGTGACCGGCTGCGCCGGATCGACTGGCGGGTGTCGCTGCGGGCCCGTCAACTGCACGTCGCGGCGACGCTCTCGGACCGGGACGCCGAGGTGGTGGTGCTGCTGGACGTGCTGGCCGAGGCGGGCCGCTCCGGTGGTGTGAACGGGACCGCGTCGGTGCTGGACACCACGGTCCGGGCCGCCGCCGCGATCGCCGAGCACTACCTGCACCGCGGCGACCGGGTGTCGATGCTGGAGTACGGACCGGCCGCCCGGCGGCTGCGTCCGGCCACCGGGCGGCGGCAGTACCTGACCGTGCTGGAGTGGCTGCTCGACGTGCAGGCCGAGTCGTCCCCGCACGAGCCGTACGACCAGGTCTTCGGCCCGCAGGTGCTCTCCTCCGACGCGCTCGTGGTGGTGCTCACCCCGCTGCTCGACGAGCGGTCCGCGCAGATGCTGGCCCGGCTGGCCCGTGGCGGGCGGTTCGTGGTGGCGGTGGACACGCTCCCGGCGGAGCTGCCGATGCCGAAGGAACGGGGCTGGGCCGAGGTGGCGTACCGGCTGTGGCGGCTGGACCGGGACACGATGATCGGCCAGCTCCGCGAGCACGGGGTGCCGGTGGTGCGCTGGGCCGGCGCCGGCAGCCTGGACGAGGTGCTGCGCGACGTGGCCCGGCTGGCGACCGCCCCGAAGGCGGGGTTGCGGTGAGCGCGAGGAACGCAGCGAAGCGGAGTCCCGCAGTCGCGAACGAAAGGCCGGCAACCGTGAGCGCGAGGAACGCAGCGAAGCGGAGTCCCGCAGTCGCGAACGAAAGGCCGGCCCGATGAATGCGGTGGTGGAGCGGGTGCGGGCGCTGCGGTACGCCGCCGCCCGGGTCAGCCCGCTGCCGCTGCTCGTACGCGGCGGCATCTTCCTCACCGTGCTGGCCGGCTTTCTTCTCGCGTACCCGGTGCAGGCCCTCACCCCGCGCTCGCTGCTCGCCCTGACGGTGGCCGCGGTGCTCCCGGCGGTCGGGCCGCGCCGGATCTGGCCGACGTTCACCGCGCTGGTGACCGTCGGCGGCTGGCTGCTGGCCACGCTCGGCTTCGACCGGCCGCCGGCGCTGTGGCGGCTGCTCGCCGTGGCGACGCTGCTCTACCTGGCGCACTCGCTGTGCGCGCTCGCGGCGCTGCTGCCGTACGACGGGCTGATCGACCCGGACGTGGTGCTGCGGTGGCTGGGCCGCGCGGGCGGCGTGGTGCTCGCCGGTGCCGTGCTCGGCGTGGTGCTGGCGTGGCTCGGGGGAGCGGGCGGTACGGCCGGCTCGCAGGCGGCGACAGTGGCGGGACTGCTGGTGGCGGTGGGGTTGAGCGGGCTGCTGGGCTGGCTGCTCCGGCGCAGGTGACCCAGCGCTCTGCGGACGTTGCGCAGGTCACACCGGTTGTGCTCCGTCACAGAAGGGGGTCTCGCGCGGGATTACCCGAGGCACCCGGGGAAAGATAGATGACGTGAACCCGAAGCGGATCCTTGTCGTGGGTGCCGGTCACGTGGGCCTGTACGCCGCCCTGCGCCTGTCCAAGAAGCTGAGCAGGCGTGAGGCCGAGGTCATCGTCGTCGACCCGCAGCCGCACATGACGTACCAGCCGTTCCTCCCGGAGGCATCGGCGGGCAACATCTCCCCTCGGCACGCCGTGGTGCCGCTGCGGCGGGAGTTGCGTAAGTGCACCGTGGTGGCGGGCACCGTCACCCGGATCGACCACGACCGCAGGACCGCCGTGGTGCAGCCGATCAGCGGCCCGGCTCGGGAGATCCAGTACGACCACGTGGTCGTCGCCCCCGGTTCGGTCTCCCGCACCCTGCCGATCCCCGGCCTGCACGAGAACGGCATCGGGTTCAAGACCATCGGCGAGGCCATCTTCCTGCGCAACCACGTGCTGGACCGGCTCGACGTGGCGGCCTCCACCACCGACCCGGCGGTCCGCAGCCGGGCGCTGACGTTCGTCTTCGTGGGCGGCGGCTACGCCGGCATCGAGGCGCTCGCCGAGATGGAGGACATGGCCCGTGACGCGCTGCGCTACTACCCGGAGCTGAAGCCGGAGGACATGCGCTGGGTGCTCGTCGAGGCGACCCAGCGGGTGCTGCCCGAGGTCGACCGGGACATGGGTGCCTACACGGTGCAGCAGCTGATGAAGCGGGACATGGACATCCGCCTGGACACCCGGCTGGAGTCCTGCGTCGACGGCGTGGTGAAGCTCTCCGACGGCGACAGCTTCCCGTCCGACACCATCGTCTGGACCGCCGGTGTGAAGCCGTCGCCGATGCTCGACGCGACGGACTTCCCGCGCGACGAGCGTCGCCGGGTCACCTGCCGGCCGACGCTGCAGGTCGTGGACGGCGACCGGGTGGTCGAGGGCGCGTGGAGCGCCGGTGACTGCGCCGCCGTACCGGACCTGACCAAGGAGCCGGGCAACTTCTGCTCCCCGAGCGCCCAGCACGCGGTGCGGCAGGCGGCGCGGATGGCCGACAACATCGCGAACGTGATCCGCGAGCGCGAGCCGGTCGACTACAAGCACAAGCACGCCGGCAGCGTGGCGAGCCTCGGCCTGCACAAGGGCGTGGCGCAGGTCTACGGCATCAAGATGACCGGCTGGCCGGCCTGGTTCATGCACCGGACGTACCACATGTCGCGGATCCCCTCGTTCAACCGCAAGGTGCGCGTGGTGGTCGACTGGACTCTCGCGTTCTTCCTCAAGCGTGAGGTGGTCGCGCTGGGCCAGCTGCACGACCCGCGCGAGGAGTTCGCCGAGGCGTCCGCCCCGCCGGTCGCCGCGCGCGTCTGACGCCTTTCGCGACAGGGCCCTTTCCGTACGGGAGGGGCCCTGTCGCCGTGTCCGGGCTCTGAACCGCTGCCCGAGGTCAGAACCGCCAGGTCCAGGCGTCGGCGAGCCGTACCCCCGGCCGCCCGTAGAGCTGCTCCAGCGTCCGCCGCAGCATCTCCGCGTGCGGCGTGCCGTCGGTCACCGCGACGCACGAGGCGTGCCAGAACTCGACGTCGCGGGCGGCCTGGCGGCGTTGCCGGTCACCGACCGCCGGCGCCACACCTCGGCGGGCCACGTCGGCGAGCAGCGCCGAGGTGGGCCGCTGCCAGGTGCCCATGGTGGCCGAGCCGTCCGGGCCGTACGGGCCGATGAAGAAGCCCTCCGGCATGCCGAAGGCGACACCGGTGGCGGTGGCCCAGCGCATCGGCCAGGGGTCCTGCGGGGTGGCGGTGGGCACCGGCACCAGCACCCCGCCGGGGCGTACGCACTGCCGCCAGTGGCCGCCGGTGACGAACTCGGGCAGCGGCGGCCGGTCCATCGTGGGCAGCGGCGTGGGGAAGACGCTGAGCAGCGCCGCGCCGACCGCGAACGGGACGACCCGGCGGGCCCGGCCGGATTCGCCGAGCGCCCGGTGCACGGCGAGCGTCAGCACGGTGCCGGCGAGCGGCAGCACCGCCAGCGCGAAACGCGTCGGCAGCGCGCCGTCCACCACCGGCAGCCCGGCCAGCACCGCGTACGGGCCGGGGATCCCGGTCCGCTCACCACCGGCCACCACCTCCGGGCCGAGCGCGAGCGCGGCCATCGCCAGCGCGCCGGCCACGAGCGCCACCACCGGGGCGCGACGGCCCAGCCAGACCGCGCAGCCCACGGCGACCAGCAGCAGCGGCCAGCCCAGGAACGTGGTGAACTCGGCCGGGCCGGTGGTGAGCCGCACCGCCTCCGGGCTGCCGAACACCGACAGCGCGGAGAGACGGGTCCAGGCGATCAGGTCGGCGGAGAAGTACGCGGGCGGGAACATCCCGTCGGCGACGCCCTGCGGGCCGGCGAACTGGACCCACAGCGGGTACGCCAGCACCGGCAGCGCCAGCCCCGCGGCGGCGAGCAGCCCACCGGCGAAGCCGGAACCGGCCCGGCGCAGCAGCTCCCGGTCGGCCAGCCCGTACGCGACAGCGGTCACCGCCAGGGTCAGCGCGGCGAGGAAGAGCACCTCCTCGCCGACGAAGACCTGCACGGTGACGACCGCGGCGAGCCCGGCCGCGGAGGAGGCCGTCCGGCGGCGGTCCGGGCCGTCCGGGCGACCGGCCGGGTCGGCGGCGCGCAGCAGCCGGAGCACGAGCCAGACCAGCACCGGGACCAGCCACTGCGCGGTCATGTGCAGGTGGCCGTTGCTCTGCGAGACCATGCCCGGCCCGAAGCCGCAGAGCGCCGAGCCCAGCCCGGCCGCGAGCCGGCGGGCCCGCAGGACGCGGGTGAACAGCAGGTACCAGGCGAGCGCCGTACCGGCCATGTTCGCGGCGACGAGCAGGGCGAACGTCACGGGCGCCCCGAACGCCAGCGTGACCGGGGCGAGCAGCACGCCGAGCGCCACGACCGAGGTGTTCGCCATCAGGTTGACCCCGTCCGGCGCGTTCAGCCGGCCGGTGACCAGGCTCAGCTCGCCGCGCAGGGCGCGCGCGTCCAGCGCCAGGAACCACTCGTACAGCGTCTGGTCGGCCGGGTTGAGCGCGAGCACCCGCGTGCCCGGCGCCGGCCAGAGGCCGTGGGTGAGCCATCCGGCGAGCGCGACGAACGCCAGCCCGACGAGCAGGTCCGCGCGGTGCCGCCGGAGGGCGGCCGTCACCCGCCGCGTGACCGCTGCCGGGCGGGCCGCCCGGGCGTGGTCGGGCCCCCGGGTCGTGCGGGCGGCGCTGGTCACGGCCTCGACCATAACGGCCGCACCCGTCGGGGTACGCCGCGTCGCGGCCGAGCCGCTACGGTGAGATCTGCACCGCCGCGTGTCGACGCGCCGGTGTCACCCGCCCGGGTGGTGGAACGGCAGACACGGCCGCCTTAAAAGCGGCTGCCGCAAGGCGTGCGGGTTCGACCCCCGCCCCGGGCACGTGAACTCTCAGCTTTCCCACAGGTAGCCGTCGCACGCGCGGTTGCGGCCACGTCTACCCTGGAGTAGCACGTCTACGTGCGATCGACCCCCTGAGGGAGGCCTGAGAAGTGAAGACCTCGAACCCGGTGCTCGCCCGGCTCGGCCAGGCGGCAGAGCGTGAGCGGGCGGCCGGGTACGCCCAGCCCGGGCCGTACGGTCAGCCCGGATACCCCCAGCAGCACCCGCAGCAGCAGTACCCCCAGCAGCCCTACCCGGGTGGCTACGGGCAGCCGGTGGCCCCGCCCACCGTGACCCCGATGACCCTCGACGACGTGGTCGTCAAGACGGTCCTCATGCTCGCCATCCTCGGCGCCTCGGCCGCGGCGGCCTGGGTGCTCGTGCCGGATTCCCTGGTCGGCGTCGCGTGGATCGGCGCCGCGGTGGTCGGCCTGGTGCTCGGCCTGATCATCTCGTTCTCGCGGATGGCCAACCCGGCGCTCGTCGTGGCGTACTCGATCATCGAGGGCGTCTTCGTCGGCATGGTCAGCAAGGCGTTCGAGTCGCTCTACGACGGCATCGTGCTCCAGGCGGTCGTGGCCACGTTCGGCGTCTTCTTCCTGATGGCGATGATCTACAAGGCGCGGATCATCCGGGCCACCCCGAAGTTCGCCCGGATCATGGTGGCGGTCATGGCCGGCCTGTTCGGCGTGATGCTGGTCAACCTGGTGCTGGCGCTGTTCGGCGTGAACACGCACCTGCGTGACGGCAGCCCGCTCGCGATCGGTTTCAGCCTGGTCTGCATCGTGGTGGCGTCGCTGAGCTTCGTGCTCAACTTCGCCGACATCGAGGAGGGGGTCCGGATGGGCCTCCCGCAGCGCTACTCCTGGACCGCCGCCTTCGGCATCGTGGTCGGCCTGGTCTGGCTCTACATCGAGATCCTGCGGCTGCTCAGCTACTTCCAGGGCGACGACTGACATCACGCCCTCCCCGACGACGCCCGCCTGCCGCATCCGCGGCGGCGGGCGTCGCCGTTTCCCCGTCCCTGCCGGGCCGCCCGGGGCAGAGTGGGATCCGGGTACGTCGGCGGGAGGTGGTCACGGTGCGCAGTGCCAACCCGGTGCTGGACCGGCTGGACGACGTCGGCCGCACCGAGCGGCAGGTGCTCGGGGTCGGGACCGCCGACACGATGACGGTGGCCGACGTGGTCAGCCGGACCGTGGGGCTGCTGCTGGTCACCGGTGTCACGGCGGCGGTGTCCTGGGTGGTGGTGCCGCAGGCCGCGTGGATCTCCGCCGCGCTCGCCGGAAGCGCGCTGGCCGGCCTGGCCCTGGTGCTCGTCATCTCGCTGAAGCAGATCACCAGCCCGCCGGTCATCGTCGGGTACGCGGTGCTCCAGGGGTTGCTGCTCGGCGTGGCCAGCCGCGCCTTCGAACTGGTCTATCCGGGCATCGTGGCGCAGGCGGTGGTCGGCACGTTCGGCGTCTTCCTCGGCATGGCGGTGCTCTACCGGGCCCGGCTGGTACGCGCCACCCCGCGCCTGGCCCGGCTGGTCATCGGCACGCTCGTCGGGATCGTGGCGATCGGCCTGGTCAACCTGGTCGCGTACCTGTTCACCGGGCGGCAGGGGGCGGTCGTCTACAGCCTCAGCGACCGGGTGGGCTGGCTGCCGTACCTGTTCTCGGTGGTGGCGATCATCGCGGGCGCGCTCAGCTTCATCCTCGACTTCGATCTGGTCGAGCGGTCGGCCGCGAACCGGCTGCCCCGCCGCTACGCCTGGTACTGCGCCTTCGGTCTGCTGGTCGGGCTGATCTTCCTGTACTGGCAGATCCTCCGCCTGCTCAGCTACGTGCGCCGCTGACGGTTCCGGCTGACCGCGCCGCGGCCCGGAACCGCCGTAGACTCGGCGGTGATGAGCGCAGCGGAACTGGACCGGGCCGTGACCCTGCTGGTCCGACAGGTCGGGCACTGGCAGCAGCCCCGCTGGTCGGCCAAGGCCGACGGCGGCAACGTCTCCCGCGCCGACCTGGTGCACAAGCTGGTTCAGGAGATCGCCAACCTGGCCGCCGACGCGGCCGGTGAGCCGCGCCGCGAGGTGCCCCGCCTCCCCAGCGACCTGGCCCTGCCCGACCAGCTCCGCGTGGTGACCGCCGACCTGACCCTCGCCGACCCGCCGGACCAGGTCCTGGCCGGGGCCGCTGAAGCCGTAACCCGAACCCGCACCGCCCTCTGAACCCCCGCCCCAGTCCCCGTTGATCATGAGGTTGGCGGCGACGAAACGGACGCGGATCGCCGTCAACCTCATGATCGACCGAGTGGGGATCGGTCAGGGCTTGAGCCAGCGGCGTACCTTGCGGTTTCTTGAGCGGTCGCGCGCCCGCAGGACCGCCGGGCGGTCGTGGCCGGCGGCCTCGGCCTGCCTCGCGTGCAGCAGGCCGTAGGTGAACGTGTTCTCGCCGTCGGCGTACGCCTGGAGCGCCTGCCGCCGGAGCACCTCCCGGGTGACCACCGAGTCCTGGTGGGTGCCGAGCAGATCCTGGAGCGCCTTGAATCGCTTCACCAGGCGGGCGGCCCGCTTGCCGGCGGCCGGCTCGCGTACCTCCACCGCGTAGCGGGCCGCCTTGAGCTTCTTGCGTGCCTCGTGCAGCGCGGCGTCCCTGTCCGGCCCGGTGGTGGCGAGCGCCCGGTCCAGCCGGATGTCGGCGCGGCGTACCGCCTCACGGATCCGGCGGTCCACCCAGCGCCGGCCGACGTCGGCGGGCGGGGCATCGGCCAGCCGGTCCAGGCGGGCCAGCAGTTCGGGATAGCGGTCGGAGTCCAGCGCGGACCGCAGCGCGCCGGTCGCCTCGGCCAGGTCGGCGGCGAACCGTTCGCCGATCCGCGCGGCCACCGGGCCGAGCACCAGCTCGTCCGGCAGCTCGTGCACCGCCTCGGTGAGCCGGGCGGCCATCACCTGGGTGTCGCGGACCCGGCCCAGCTCCCCGCCGAGGCGGCGCAGCTCGGCCCGGACCGCCTCGCTCTCCCGGCGGTCCCACAGGCCCCGGAAGGTACGCAGCGTCGCCCGCAACCGGCGGGTCGCGACGCGCATGTCGTGGACCGCGTCCTCGTCGCCCTCGTACGCGGCCGCGTGGTTGCCGACGATCGCGTCCCGCTGCGCCCGGACGTACCCGAGAACAGGCCCCGCCGGGCCGTCCGGTGCCCGGTCGTCGAAGCGCTCGATCCGGCCGGCGACGGCCCGGTGCGACTTGCTGACCGCCACCTCGCGGGCGCCGGCCGCGCGCATCCGCTCACCGAGCGCGTCGAGCAGCCCTTCGTCGCCCTCGACCAGTTCGATCTCGATCTCGTGCCAGGTGCGCCCGGTGCCGTCCACCAGGTCCTCGGACCGGACGTCGTCCTCGGCCACCTCGGCCAGCACCCGGCCGTCCGCGTCCCGCAGCCGGTGTTCCCGGCGGTGGTTGACGACCCGGGCCGCCGGGGCCACCGGGCGACCGCGCGACGCGGCCCGGATCAGCGCGACCAGCTCGGGCGGCGGGCCGTCGTCGGACGCCCCGGCCGGGAACTGGTGCTCGACCCGGGCGCCACCGACAGCGCCCACCTTGAGATGCCAGCCCGCGTCCTGCCCGCCGGTACGCCGGCGCAGCGCGTGCCCGCTGCGCAGCAGGAGCAGGTCGTCGGTGTCCCAGTAGACGGCGTCCAGATCCGAGACGGTGGCGTCGGACATGGTCACGACGCCACCGCACCCGGTCAGGTCGGGCAGCCGGAAACCCTCGTCGCCGGAGTACTTGCGCTCACGTTCCACGACGGTCGCCATGCGGCCTCCCGTACCCGGCCCGCCCTCCGGCGAACCGGTCTCAGCTCAGTCGTTCGAGCACCATCGCCATGCCCTGGCCACCGCCGACGCACATGGTCTCCAGACCGATGGTCTTGTCGTGCCACTCCAGCGCGTTGAGCAGCGTGCCGGTGATCCGGGCGCCGGTCATGCCGAACGGGTGGCCGACCGCGATCGCGCCACCGGCGACGTTCAGCTTCTCCTCCGGGATGCCGAGCTGCCGGTACGAGGGGATCACCTGGGCGGCGAACGCCTCGTTGATCTCGACCAGGTCGACGTCGTCGATGGTCATGCCGGCCCGCTTGAGCGCCTGCTTCGACGCCTCGACCGGGCCCAGGCCCATGATCTCGGGGGAGAGCGCGGTGACACCGGTGGAGACGATCCGGGCCAGCGGGGTGAGCCCCAGCTCGGACGCGCGCTCGGCGCTCATGATCACGACGGCGGCGGCGCCGTCGTTGAGCGGGCAACAGTTGCCGGCGGTGATCCGGCCGTCCGGGCGGAACACCGGCTTCAGACCGGCCACCGCCTCCAGGGTCACCCCGGCACGCGGGCCGTCGTCGGTGCTGACCACTGTGCCGTCCGGCGTGGTGACCGGGGTGATCTCGCGGGCCCAGAAGCCGTCAGCGATCGCCTTCTCGGCCAGGTTCTGGCTGCGGACGCCGAACGCGTCCATGTCCTCGCGGGTCACGTCGTACGCCTGGGCCAGGTTCTCCGCGGTCTGCCCCATGGTGAGGTAGATGTCGGGGAGCTGCCCGGCCTCGCGCGGGTCGGTCCACACCTCGGCGCCGCCCTGGGCGCGGGCCGCGGAACGCTCCCGCGCCTCGGCGAAGCGGGGGTTCTCCCAGCCGCCGCCGACGAGCGCCTGCGCCTCCGGCGGCAGCGTGTCCGAGTTGCCCCGGGCGTACCGGGAGACCATCTCCACACCGGCGGAGACGAACACGTCACCCTCACCGGCCCGGATCGCGTGCATCGCCATCCGGGTGGTCTGGAGCGAGGACGCGCAGTAGCGGGTCAGCGTGGCGCCGGGCAGGCCGTCGAGACCCATCAGGGTGGCGACCACCCGGGCCATGTTGAAGCCCTGCTCGCCGCCGGGCAGACCGCACCCGAGGTAGAGGTCGTCGATGGTGGTGGGATCGAGCGCCGGAACCTTGTCGAGGGCGGCCTGGACGATGGTGGCGGCGAGGTCGTCCGGGCGGACCTCGCGGAGGGAACCCTTGAACGCGCGGCCGATGGGGGACCGGGCGGTGGCGACGATGACGGCGTCGCGGGGCGACTCAATCGGCATGAACCAACGTTAACGCGCGAGTAACATGCGCGGGAAGCCGCGAGGCGGGCGGGAAATGTCACCCCGTGGGCGGCTGCCGGTGGTGCCGGAACGCGACAGCCGCGGCGGCCTCGACCGCCGGGAGCAGGGCGTGCGCCCACACCCGGTAGCCGTCGGCCGACGGGTGGAAGCCGTCGTGGCAGAGCGTCCCCGCGTCCGCGCGGAACAGCGGACCGGTCTCGGTGCCCAAGTCGACGACGGTGCCGCCGGCGTCCAGCACGGCCGCCGTCTGGGCCCGCGCCATCCGCCGCCCGGACCAGCCGAGCACCTGGCGCAGCGGTGCGGCGACCGCGCGTACCGCGCCGAGGTCGGGACACGTGCCCACGACCACCTCGACGTGCGCCTCCCGCAGCCGGCGTACCGCCGAGCCGAGATAGGCCGCCGCGTCACCGGGCCGGACCATCGCGGTGGCGTCGTTCGCCCCGATCAGCACCACCGCCACGTCCGGCCGCTCGCCGAGTAGCGCCCGGGCCACCTGGGTGGCCAGATCGGTGGCGCGCGAGCCGGAGACCCCGACGCTGGAGAGCTGCACCCGCCGGCCGGCCGGCCCCTCGGCGAGCAGGTTGGCGAGCTGACCGCCGATGGTGTCCTCGAACCGGTCGACGCCCACGCCGAGCGCCGACGAGTCGCCCAGCAGCACCAGCCGCAGCGGCGGCGCGTCCGCACGGCCGACCGTCGCCCGCAGCACCAGACCCAGCTCGGGCTGGGCGTACTCGCGGCTGCGGGCGGCGATGGCCTGGCCGGCGAGGACCGCTGCACCGCCCACCGTGCCGGCCAGCAGCGACAGGGCCGCCGCCCGACCCCACCGGGCCACCTCACCGCGCTCGCTCATGACAGCACTCCGCTTCGCTGCGTGCCGTCATGAGGCACCTTTGCGCTGAGCCGGCCGATTCGCTCGCTGCGCTCGCTCATGACAGCACTCCGCTTCGCTCCGTGCCGTCATGAGGCACCTTTGCGCTGAGCCGGCCGATTCGCTCGCTGCGCTCGCTCATGACAGCACTCCGCTTCGCTCCGTGCCGTCATGAGGCACCTTTGCGCTGAGCCGGCCGATTCGCTCGCTGCGCTCGCTCATGACAGCACTCCGCTTCGCTCCGTGCCGTCATGAGGCACCTTTGCGCTGAGCCGGCCGATTCGCTCGCTGCGCTCGCTCATGACAGCACTCCGCTTCGCTCCGTGCCGTCATGAGGCACCTTTGCGCTGAGCCGGCCGATTCGCTCGCTGCGCTCGCTCATGCCGTTCCCTCCAGCGTTGCCGAGTCGGCGGCGCTGCCGGTCGGGGGCACCGCGCCGACGCCGAAGAAGGCCCGCCGGCGAAGCTGCGCCCACCGCCCGCCCGGCCCGCGGTCGCGACCCCGGAGCTGGGCGCCGCTGACCTCCGTGCCGGCGTGCCGGGCCGCCTGGTGGGCGGCCTCCGGGAGCGACCGTACGCCTTCCACGCCGGGCAGGACAGGCCTGCGTTCCGGGACCGCGCCCAGCGCGGACAGCACGGTGGGCAGCAACGCCGCCGCGGCTATCGCGTACCCCTCGGCGGAGGGGTGGAACCGGTCCCACGCGAACATCCGGCCGGGCTCGGCGGCGAACCGCGGCCCGAGCATGTCGCCGAGCGAGACGGTACGGCCGCCGGCCTCGACCACCGCCACCGTCTGCGCGGCCGCGAGCTGGCGGCTCCAGCGCCGGGCCAGCCAGCGCAGCGGCGGCTGGATCGGCCGGATGGTGCCCAGGTCGGGACAGGTGCCGACGACCACCTCGCAACCGGCCGCCCGCAGCGTGCGGACCGCGTCGACCAGGTAGCGCACTGCTACCGGGAACGGTGTGCGGTTGGTGACGTCGTTGCCGCCGACCAGGATCACCGCCACGTCCGGCTCGACCTCCAGCGCGGACTCGACCTGCGGCTTCAGCCCGGACGACAGCGAGCCGACGACGGCGAACCGGTGCAGCCGGACCGGCCGGTGCAGGCGGCGGGACAGCCCGGTGGCCAGCAGCGAGCCCGGCGTCTCCCGGCGCCTGTGCACGCCGTAGCCGGCCGCCGAGGAGTCGCCCAGGATGACCATGGTGACCGGTGGGCCGGGCAGTTTCGCGCCGTAGACGCCGTCGCAGCGCGGCGGCGGCGCCTGCGCCATCGGAATGGTGCGGCGTGCCTGCCGGGCCTGGCCGAGCAGCACCCCGCCGGTGGCGGCGGTGGCCGCCACCGTGGCGCCCGTGCCGATCGCCGCGAAGCGGGCGATCTGCCGGGCGCGCTGCCGGCGGACCGGCGCGACGGAACCAGCGTCCCCCATGAACCGACAGTATCGCGCCAGTACGACCACCGCTGTCCGTGATCGGATGGCTGGGCGGTGCCCGGATTGGGTACCGATGGGGCAGCGGACGCGGGCTTGCCACCGGGCCGCACCATGGTCGGGCGGAGAGGGGCGAAATCATGGGGAAGACGTTGAAGCGCAGCGCCGCGTTCGCCGCGCTGGCCCGGGCGCTGGCGGCGGGCACGCGGGGCGGGCCGTCGCTCGGGGCCCGGCTGGCGGCGCTGCCGCGGATGATCCGCGCGACCACCCGGGGCGAGTACGACGGCGGCCTGCGCCTGGCGCTGATGGCCGGGGCGACGGCGTACATCGTCTCCCCGATCGACCTGCTGCCGGAGATCCCGCTGGCGATCTTCGGGCTGGCCGACGACGCGGTCATGGTCACCTGGCTGGCGGGCAGCGTGCTGGCCGAGACCGAGCGGTTCCTGGAGTGGGAGGCACGTCGCAGCTCTGTCATCCCCGGGCATGTGGTGCCCTGACGGCACGTAGGCTGGTCGGCGAACTGAGGGCTGACCGGCCGCCGGAACGACGGCGGCGCGACGAAGGGCACAACGAGGTGCAGTACTACGACAACGTCGTCGAGCTGATCGGCAACACGCCGCTGGTACGCCTGCGCAACGTCACCGAGGGCATCCAGGCCACCGTGCTGGCGAAGGTGGAGTACGTCAACCCGGGCGGCTCGGTCAAGGACCGGATCGCGCTGCGCATGGTGGAGGACGCCGAGAAGGCGGGCATCCTGCGGCCGGGCGGCACGATCGTGGAGCCGACCAGCGGCAACACGGGTGTCGGGCTGGCCCTGGTGGCCCAGCTCAAGGGCTACCGCTGCGTCTTCGTCTGCCCGGACAAGGTCAGCCAGGACAAGCAGGACGTGCTGCGCGCGTACGGCGCCGAGGTGGTGGTCTGCCCGACCGCCGTCGCGCCGGAGGACCCGCGCTCCTACTACAACGTCTCCGACCGGCTGGCCCGGGAGATCCCCGGAGCGTGGAAGCCCAACCAGTACAGCAACCCGGCCAACCCGCGCTCGCACTACGAGACCACCGGCCCGGAGCTGTGGCGGCAGACCGAGGGGAAGATCACCCACTTCGTCGCGGGCGTCGGCACCGGCGGCACCATCTCCGGCATCGGCCGCTACCTCAAGGAGGCGTCCGAGGGCCGGGTCAAGGTGATCGGCGCGGACCCGGAGGGCTCGGTCTACTCCGGCGGCACCGGCCGGCCGTACCTGGTCGAGGGCGTCGGTGAGGACTTCTGGCCGGAGACGTACGACCGGTCGGTCGCCGACGAGATCGTCGAGGTGTCGGACAAGGAGTCGTTCGAGATGACCCGCCGGCTGGCCCGCGAGGAGGGGCTGCTGGTCGGCGGCTCCTGCGGCATGGCCGTGGTGGGGGCGCTGGAGGTGGCCCGCAAGGCCGGCCCGGACGACGTGATCGTGGTGCTGCTGCCGGACGGCGGCCGGGGCTACCTGTCGAAGATCTTCAACGACAAGTGGATGGCCCGGTACGGCTTCCTGGACGACTCGGGCACCGAGCCGACAGTCGCCGACGCGCTCGCCGGCAAGCCCGGTGGCCTGCCCGAGCTGGTGCACGTGCACCCGACCGAGACGGTCCGCGACGCGATCGACTACATGCGCGAGTACGGCGTCTCCCAGCTCCCGGTGCTCAAGGCCGAGCCGCCGGTGGTGACCGGCGAGGTGGCCGGCTCGATCGCCGAGAAGGATCTGCTCGACGCCCTGTTCACCGGCCAGGCCCACCTGCACGACACGATCGAGCGGCACATGGGCGAGCCGCTGCCGATGGTCGGCGGCGGGCAGCCGGTGAGTGAGGCGGTCGGGCTGCTGGAGAAGGCGGACGCGGCGCTGGTGCTGGTCGACGGCAAGCCCAAGGGCGTGCTGACCCGGCAGGATCTGCTCGCGCACCTCGGCGCCCGCTGACCCCGCGTGTAAGGAAGGGCCCCCTTTTAACACCGCGTGTTAAAAGGGGGCCCTTCCTCTACCGGAGGCGTTAACAAGGGGCCCTTCCTTACAAGCGGCGGGCGTAGCGGAGCTGGGGGACGAGCGCCTGGCCGATGTGCTCGTCCCGCTGCTCACCGGTGGCGGTCCAGCCGCCGCGCTCGTAGAACCGGCGCGCGGCGGCGTTGTCCCGCAGCACCCACAGCGCGGCGCGGGTCCACCCCCGGGCCCGCATCGCGTCCAGCGCGTCCACCATCAGCGCCCGCCCGGTGCCCCGGCCCCGCTCGGACGGCTCCAGGTGGATCGCGTTGAGCAGCCCGGTCGCGGTGTCGCCCTCGTCGTCCGGGCCGAGGTAGCTGAACCCCACCAGCCGGCCGTCCCGCTCGGCCACGGTCATCCGGTGGTCGGCGCCCTCCCAGGTCAGCCGTTCCACCCAGTAGCGGCCCATCGCCTCGGGCGTGGGGTCGGCCAGCGCCTCGGGCGGCAGGAACGACGAGTACGCCGCCACCCGGGAGCGCTGGTGCAGGGCGCCGACCGCCATCAGGTCGGCCTCGGTCGCGGAACGTAGGGAGATCGTCACCCGGGCGACGGTACCCGCCGGGACGGCACCTGCACCGTCTGGAGATCCTCGGCGACGACCAGATCACCGGAGAAGTGTTCCCGGGCCTCGTCGTGGAAGCGGCGCGGGTCGGCGTACCGCTGGGAGAAGTGGGTGAGCACGAGCGTGCGTACCCCCGACTCGGCCGCCACCCGCGCGGCCTGGCCGGCGGTGAGGTGCCCGGCCTCGGCGGCGAGCGCCGCCTCCGACTCCAGGAACGTCGACTCGATCACCAGCAGGTCGGCGTGCTCGGCCAGCGCGTACACGCCGTCACAGAGCCCGGTGTCCATCACGAAGGCGAACCGCTGCCCCGGCCGGGTCACGCTCACCTCGTCCCGGGTCACGCGACGCCCGTCGCGGTCCAGGTGGCCGTCGCGCAGCAGCCTTCCGGTGTCCGGACCGGCGATGCCGTACGCGGCCAGCCGCTCCGGCAGCATCCGGCAGCCGTCCGGCTCGACCAGGCGGTACCCGTACGTCTCGATCGGGTGCCGCAGCCGGCGGGCCTCCAGCGTGCCGATGCCGAGCGTGATCCGCTGCCCGTCGGTGTCGATCGGCTCGACGGCGAGTTCGGCGGTCTCGTAGAAGCTGGACGCGTGGCGCAGCCGGGCGAAGTACTCGGCGCCGCCGGCCGGGAAGTGCACCGCCACCGGGCGCGGTACGCGGTCCAGCGAGAGCCGCTGGATCATGCCGGGCAGGCCGAGGCAGTGGTCGCCGTGGAAGTGGGTGACGCAGATCCGGGTCAGGTCGGTGGCGGTGACCCCGGTGTGCAGCATCTGCCGCTGGCTGCCCTCGCCCGGGTCGAAGAGGATCACCTCGTCGTCCCAGCGCAGCAGGTAGCCGTTGTGGTTGCGCTGCCGGGTCGGGGCCTGGCTGGCCGTACCGAGCACCACCAGCTCACGCATGGACACGGCATCCTCCGGAGCGCATGAAGCGACCCCCGGGGCTTCCGCGCTCGCGCGCGGGCCGGCTGGACTGGGCCGGCACCCCGGGGGTCGGGTGGCTGTCGTGGTTTCGCCGCACCGCTGCCACACGGTCTCGACGATCGTGCAGGTGCCCGCCTCGCGGCGGACGAGTTTTCACTGTCGAGGACAGCGGCTAGCGGACAGCCACCTCACGAGTCCGATTGCTATACAAGTCTGGACCACCTCCTTTCCCGTGTACCGCCACGCTATCCACTTCCCGGCGGCCGCGGCAACGGATTTCGATCACAGGGGTCAGTCCAGGCCGATCGGGCCCTTACGCGGGCCCTCCTCGTGCGCCGGCTGCACGGCCAGCGACGGGAAGTCGGCCAGGTCGCCCTCCGGCTCGGCGTCCCACTCGGGGAAGACCAGCGGGTTCTGGAGGTAGAGGCAGAGCAGCTGGGTGAGCTGGTGCAGGCCGTCGAGGTGGGTGCGCTCGTGGCCGTGCGTGGCGTCCACGCCGAACCCGAGCAGCGCCACCCGGGCGTGCGCACCGGCCTCGACCGCCGCGGCCACGTCCGAGCGGTAGTAGTCGAACACGTCCCGGACCAGGTCGACGCCGTGCTCCTTGGCGATCGAGGCGAGGTTGCGGGTCAGGTGGTAGTCGAACGGGCCGACCCCGTCGCCCATCGCGAGCGTCGCCGCGGTCTCCCGGGACTGCTGGCCCGGCGCGACCACCGCCGCGTCCACCGAGACGATCTCCGCGACGTCCGGGTCCAGCCCGTGACTGGCGCCGTGGCCGATCTCCTCGGTGACGGTGACCAGCAGGTGCGCGGTGACCGCCGGGGTGACCCCGGCGTCGACCATCGCCTTGAACGCGGTCAGCACCGCCGCCACGCCCGCCTTGTCGTCCAGGTGCCGGGACTTGACGTACCCGTTCGGGGTGACGGCCGGGTTGGGCAGGAACGCGACGAAGTCCCCGGCGTCGATGCCGAGTGCCCGCAGCCCGGCCTCGTCGTGCACCGGCTCGTCCACCCGCACCTCGACCAGCTCCCAGCCGACGCCCTGGAGGTCGACCGCCTCGTTGTAGCGGTGGCCGCTCGCCTTCAGCGGCAGCACCTGGCCGGTGACGACCCGCTCCAGGTCGTCGGTGAAGATCCGCACGTGGGCGCCCTCGGCGAAACGGGCGCTGTGCGTGCCGATCGGGTTCACCTCCAGCCGGCCGTTCTCCTTCAGCCGCTTCACCATGCCGCCGATGGTGTCGGTGTGCACCACGATCGCCCGGTCGGCGCCGGTCGACCGGGGGCCGGGCAGACAGGCGCTCAGCGCCCCGCGACGGGTCAGCGTGGAGCTGATCCCGATCGCGGAGAGCCGCTCGCCCACGTACTGCTGGATGTGGTCGGTGCGCCCCGACGGGCTGGGGATCTCCAGCAGCTCCACCAGCACCTGGCGCAGGTAGTCGAGGTCGAGCTTGAGCGGTTGGGGTTTGCGTGCGGTCATGCCCCAGAGCCTGCCGCACCGGCCGGCGACCAGAGTCGCTGCGGTGCCCGGGTACCCGGGAAGAGCAGGTCGACGAAGCGCTCGGCGGTCGGCTGCGGCTCGTGGTTGGCCAGGCCGGGCCGCTCGTTCGCCTCGATGAACACGTGTTCCGGCTGGTCCGGGGCGGGGACCAGCAGGTCCAGCCCGGTGACCGGGATGTCCAGCGCCCGGCTCGCAGTGACGCACGCCTCGGCGATCGCCGGGTGCAGCTCGGCGGTCACGTCGTGGATCGTGCCGCCGGTGTGCAGGTTGGCCGTCCGGCGGACCGCCAGCACCTCGCCCTCCGGCAGCACGTCGTGCATCCGGTACCCGGCCTCCGCCACCACCTCGCGGGTCATGTCGTCGACCGGGATGCGGGACTCGCCGCCGGTGGCGGCCGCCCGGCGCCGGCTCTGCCGCTCGATCAGCTCGGTGATGTCGTGCACGCCGTCGCCGGTGATCTGCGCCGGCCGGCGTACCGCGGCGGCGACCACCTCGTGGTCGATCACCACGACCCGCAGGTCCTCGCCCGCGCGCAGCTCCTCGATCAGCACGTCCGGGCAGAACCGGCGGGCCAGCTCGACGGCCGCGGCGAGCGCCTCCGGCGTACGCACGCCGACGGTGATGCCGTTGCCCTGCTCGCCGCGCGCCGGCTTGACCACCACCGGGCCCACGTCGTCGAGGAACGTGACGTCGTCGGGCTCGCCGGTGGCGGTGCGCCCGCGCGGCACCGACAGCCCCGCCTCGGTGAGGATGCGCCGGGTCACCCGCTTGTCGTCGCAGCGGCTCATCGCCACCGCCGAGGTCAGCTCCGACAGCGACTCGCGGGTGTGGATGGTCCGGCCGCCGGTGGTCAGCTTCAGCTCACCCCAGTGCGGGTCGGTCACCTCCACCCGGATGCCGCGGCGCATCGCCTCGTCCGCGACGATCTTCGCGTACGGGTTCAGCTCGTCGTACCCCTGCGGCATGGCGGGCAGGAACAGGCGCTCGTTGATCGGGTTCTTCCGCTTCACGCAGAGCGTGCCGGTGCGGTGGAAGCCGAGGCGCTCGTACAGCCGGATCGCGCCCGAGTTCTCGGCCAGCACGGACAGGTCCACGAACGCCCGGCCGCGCCCGTCGAGCCGGTCGGCGAGCGCGGTGAGCAGCGCCTGCCCGGTCCCGGGCGGAGCGGTGTTGAAGTCCACGGTCAGGCACCACAGGCTGGCGCCGTTCTCCGGATCGCCGAACACCGCGACGTGGTCCACGCCGGTGATGGTGCCGACCACCTCACCGGTGGTGTCCTCGGCCACCAGGTGCAGGAACCGGTCCGTGCCGGCGTTGTCCACGAGCACCTCGACCGGGGCGGTGACCATGCCGTTGCGCGCGTAGATCCGGTTCACCGCCTCGGCGTCGGCGGCGTCACGCAGCGGCCGGACGGTCAGCCCGGGCACCTCGCCGCCCTCGGTGGCGGCGGGCCGCTTCTCGCCCAGCGGCAGCCGGTACGTCAGCGACGGGTCGATGAACAGCTCGTCCGGCAGCCGGGACACCAGCACGTGCGGGTCGCGCAGGTAGATGCAGATGTCCCGGGCGCCGACCGCCTCGGAGCGCAGCACGTCGGCCACGTGCACCTGGTCGTCGAACGTCTGCCCGAACACCAGCCGGCCCCAGCCGCAGTCCAGCACCACGCCCGAGGCGTCGGTGGACCCGGTCTCCGGCTGTCGCGGCTCCGGCGTACCCGGTGCGACCGGGTCACCGCCGGGGCCGGTGCGTTCCCGGCGGCGCCCCAGCACCCGTTCCCGGTCGGTACGCGCCGTTCCGGTGGCGAGGGTGTCGGTCACGGTCAGTCGATTCCGTGGCTCTGGAGCCACATTTCCAGGAGTCCCAGTTGCCACAGCTTGTTTCCGTTCAACGGGGTCAGTTCGGCGTTCGGGTCGGCGAGCAGCGCGTCGACGTAGTCGGCGCGGAACAGGTCACGGCGGCGCGCCTCCGGCGAGGTGAGCGCGTCGCGTACCCGGTCGAGGAGCTTGCCCTCCAGGTGGGTGAGACCGGGCACCGGGAAGTAGCCCTTGGGCCGGTCGATGACCTCGTGCGGCAGGACCCGGCGGCCGATCTCCTTGAGCACGCCCTTGCCGCCCTGGGCCAGCTTCAGCTCCGGCGGGCAGCTCGCGGCCAGCTCGACGAACTCGTGGTCGAGGAACGGCACCCGGGCCTCCAGCCCGTGCGCCATGGTCATGTTGTCGACCCGCTTCACCGGGTCGTCGGTGAGCATGACCTGGGTGTCGATCCGCAGGCCCGCGTCGACGGCGGTCTGCGCCCCCGGGCGGCCCAGGTGCGCGGCCACGAACTCCCGCGCCGGGTCGCCGTCGGCCAGCCAGGCCGGGTTGAGCACCCGGGCCAGTCCGGCCGCGTCGCGGTCGAAGAACGCCTTCGCGTACGTCTCGAGCGCCTGCTCCCGGTCCACCCCGGCGAGCGGCGGATACCAGTGGTAGCCGCCCAGGATCTCGTCCGCGCCCTGGCCCGACTGCACCACCTTGACGTGCCGCGCGACCTCCTGGCTGAGCAGCCAGAACGCCACGCAGTCGTGGCTGACCATGGGCTCGCTCATGGACGCGACGGCGGCCTCCAGCGGTGGCAGCAGGTCGCCGGTGGGCACCCGGATCTGGTGGTGGTCGGTGCCGAACGTCTTCGCCACCAGGTCGGAGTAGACGAACTCGTCGCCCTCCCGGCCGCCGACCGCGTCGAAGCCGATGGAGAACGTGGCCAGGCCGGACCGGGCCTGCCCCTCGCCGGCGAGCAGCGCGACCACCAGGCTGGAGTCGAGGCCGCCGGAGAGCAGCACGCCCACCGGCACGTCGGCCACCATGCGGCGGCGTACGGCGGTGGTCAGCGAGTCGAGCAGCGCGTCCTGCCAGTCCCGCTCGGACCAGCCGGCCCGCTCGGCGGCGCGGCTGAACGCCGGATCCCAGTACACCCGCTCGTGGGTGGAGCCGTCGGCCTCGTACACCCGGACCGTGGCCGGGGGCAGCTTGGTGACGCCGGCCAGGATGGTGCGCGGCGGCGGCACGATGCTGTGGAAGCTCAGGTAGTGGGCGAGCGCCACCCGGTCGATCGTGGTGTCGATGCCGCCACCGGCGAGCAGCGCCGGCAGGGTGGAGGCGAACCGCACCACGCCGGGGCTCTCGGCCAGGTAGAGCGGCTTGATGCCGAGGCGGTCCCGGGCCAGCACCAGGCGGCCGGTGTCGCGCTCGCTGATCGCGACGGCGAACATGCCGATCAGGTGGTCGACGAAGTCGAGCCCCCACTCGGCGTACGCCTTGACCACGACCTCGCTGTCGCCGGACGAGAAGAACCGGTGGCCCTTGGCCTGCAGCTCGGCGCGCAGTTCCCGATAGTTGTAGATGCAGCCGTTGAAGACACCGGTGAGCCCGGCGGCGGCGTCCACGATGGGTTGGCCGCTCGCCGCGGACAGGTCGATGATTTTCAGGCGCCGGTGTCCCAGCGCGGTCGGGCCCTGCGACCAGACGCCGCTGTCGTCGGGCCCTCGGTCACTCATCGTGGCCGCCATCCGCTCCACGGCCGAGACGTCGGCGCGTGAACCGTCACGGCGGAACTCTCCCGCAAGTCCGCACATACGAGCCAATGCTGCCAGAGCTTGTTGCAGTTCGCCTGTTGAGACGATGACGAACGTGTGACAGCTTGCTACGATGCGCCGTCACGCAGGGTGGTTGCCTGTCATGCCTTCGGTTCCTGCCCTCCAGGCCGCAGATGCCGGAAACCCGGCCTGCCCTCGGTGTGAGGAACACCGCACGAACCGGCGCCGCCCCGGCGTCGTCGGCTTTCACCGATCTTGCACTTTGGTGCCCTGCAATCCTCGCGAACCGGATAACCTGCGGGCCCAAACTGCAAGATCGCGCGTGCGTAGACGCTGCCGGCACGGTGATCGGCCTCGCCGTTCACCGTGCCGGACTCGTGGTTCGGATCTCGGGTCAGCCCGCGGTGCGGGCCACGCCGACCGGGCAGCTCAGCCCGTTCGGTCCGTGGTTGCAGTAGCCGTTCGGGTTCTTCGTCGGAGCCAGGTACTGCTGGTGGTAGTCCTCGGCGAAGTAGTAGTCGCCGAGCGGGGCGATCTCGGTGGTGATCTCACCCTTGCCGGCCCGGGCCACGATCGGCGCGAACGCGTCCCGCGACGCCTTGGCGGCGGCGATCTGCTCGTCGGTCGTGGTGTAGATCACCGAGCGGTACTGGGTGCCCACGTCGTTGCCCTGGCGCATGCCCTGGGTCGGGTCGTGGTTCTCCCAGAAGACCTTCAGCAGGTCCTCGTAGGCGATCTTCGACGGGTCGTAGACCACCTGGACCACCTCGGCGTGCCCGGTCATGCCCGAGCAGACCTCCTCGTACGTCGGGTTGGTGGTGTACCCGCCCGCGTAACCGGCCGACGTGGTGATCACGCCGGGGAGGGTCCAGAACAGCCGCTCGGCGCCCCAGAAGCAGCCCATGCCGAAGACGGCGACCTGCGCGCCCTCGGGGAACGGGCCCTTCAGCGCCGACGGCAGCACCTCGTGCCGGTCGGCGATCGGCATCGCGATCGGGCGGCCCGGCAGGGCCTGGTCAGGAGAGATCATTTCGGCCTTCATGCGGCGGAGGAACACGGTGGGACTCCTCTCTTGGCTTTCCCAGCGTGTGCAACAGCGTCGGCCCCCGGTTCCTTACCCGCCCATGCCGGCGTCAGGCCAGCGCCGCCGAGATCCGCCCGGCGCACTCCGTCGCCTCGGCGTCGTCGGCGTACCGGGTACGAGGCCAGAAGAAGCCGCGCAGCCCGTCGCCCTTGGTCCGGGGCACCACGTGGGTGTGCAGGTGCGGTACGGACTGGGACACCCGGTTGTTCATCGCCACGAACGTCCCACCGGAGCCCAGACCGGTCTCCACCGCCACGGCGATCCGCTGCACCAGCCGGAAGTAGCCGGGCAGCTCGTCGGCCGGCAGGTCGGACAGGGTGACCAGGTGGGTGCGGGGCACCACCAGCACGTGGCCCTTGAACACCGGCCGGGTGTCGAGGAACGCGACCCCGTCCGGCTCGTCGGTCACCCGGAAGGCCGGCACCTCGCCCGCCACGATCCCGCAGAACACACACCCGCTCACGACCCCACCCTAGGCCCACCCACCCTGCCTCCAAGAGCCGTGATCATGAGGTTGGCGGCGACAAATCGGACGGTCCGCACCGCCAACCTCATGATCACCCGGGAAGTCGCGCTGGGTGGCGTCAGGAGCGGTCGAGGTAGGCGTCCCAGTCGTCGTCGGGGATGCCGGTCGGGCCGGTCTCGCCGTTGGCGAGGCGCGCCCGGATGTCCGCCTCCCACCGACGAGCCCAGCGCCTGAGTCCGCCGATGTCGTCCTCGCCGAGACCGTAGGAGGCGAATGTCTCCACCTCGAGCTCGTCGATCCCGCCCAGTCGGTCGGCCAGCTCGTGAAGCGAGAACGCGACGGTGTGCCGGGCTCCCAAGGATTCGAGTCCCCTGCACTCCACGATCCGGCCGGCGGCGCGTACGTCGATGTAGTCGCGATGCGCGGCGCGGTCGTGAAGCGCCCTGACCTTGAGGCCGATGGCGTCCTCCAGCGCGAGCACAGGGCCGATGTGCAACCTCGCGGGCGGCCCGATCGCCTCTTTCAAGAGGTCGACCTCGCAGGCGAAGCCCGGCCCCTCGACCAGCAATCGGGCCATCCGGGGCGTCGCCTCGACGACCCAGCAGTCGAGCCCCTCCGCCCGGTACGCCTCGGTCAGGCGCGCCGCGACCAGGGGTAGCGGCAGCGCGGTTGCGGTGGCGAAGTCGATGTCGCGGGAAGGCCGGTTCACGAGATCGTGCGCGGCTAGGGCGTAACCGCCTGCGAGCACCAGACCGAGGTCGTCACCGGCGCGGAATCCAACGCGCAGCAAGCGCGTGTGCAACTCGTCCACGGCTAGGCTGCCAGGCCCGGCATCCTGCTCTCCCAGATGCTGATCACTCGGCGCGCGGTCAGCTTGCAGATGCGGGACCAGTCCTGCCGGAGAAGCGCTGGATTGACGTACCGGACGATGTCCTCACGCTGCCCGCAGTCCATCAGCGTGCGATAGAGCGTGAGCCGCTGTCCGCTGTCGTCGACATCGAACTCGGTGAGCCCGGACCACGCGAGGCGGGTCGGCAGCGTGACCCGGCCGTGCTCGGGCCCCTTGAGCTCGTCCAGGGACGTGGGGATCCGGTCGGCGATGCCGTGCAGGCGAGAGGGGAGCGCCTCGGTCGTACTCACCGGACCAGTATGGCCGACCGCCCCGACACCCTCGCGGTTGTGACTCGCGCCGGGTTGCCGGGAGCGGGACCGGGCGGGGGGCTAACGTCTGCGGCATGAGCCACGGCTTCGAGACACTCGCCATCCACACCGGTCAGGACCCGGAGGCCCGCACCGGTGCGGTGATCCCGCCGATCTACCAGACCAGCACGTACGCCCAGGACGCCGTCGGAGCGCCCCGCGAGGGCTACGAGTACAGCCGCTCCGGCAACCCGACCCGGGACGCGCTCCAGGAGTGCCTGGCCGCGCTGGAGGGCGGCCCGGTGGCGCTCGCCTTCGCCAGCGGCCTGGCCGCCGAGGACACGCTGCTGCGGACCGTCTGCAAGCCGGGCGACCACGTGGTGATCCCGGACGACGCGTACGGCGGCACGTACCGGCTGTTCGCCAAGGTGGCCGAGCGCTGGGGCCTGGCGTACACCCCGGCGAAGGTCTCCGACCCGGACGCCGTACGCGCCGCGATCCGCCCCGGCGCCACCAGGATCGTCTGGGTGGAGACGCCGACCAACCCGCTGCTCGGCATCGCCGACATCGCCGCGCTGGCCGCTGTGGCGCACGACGCCGGCGCGCTGCTGGTGGTCGACAACACGTTCGCCTCGCCGTACCTCCAGCAGCCGATCGCGTTCGGCGCGGACGTGGTGGTGCACTCCACCACGAAGTACGTCGGCGGACACTCCGACGTGGTCGGCGGCGCGCTCGTCGCGGCGGACCGGACGCTCGGCGAGGAGCTGCGCTACCACCAGAACGCGATGGGCGCGGTCAACGGCCCGTTCGACGCCTGGCTCACCCTGCGCGGCATCAAGACCCTCGGGGTACGGATGGACCGGCACTGCGACAACGCCGAGCGGATCGCGGCCTACCTGGACGGACACGCCAAGGTCGCCCAGGTCCTCTACCCGGGCCTGCCCTCGCACCCCGGCCACGAGGTGGCCGCCAAGCAGATGCGCCGGTTCGGCGGCATGATCTCGTTCCGCGCGGCGGGCGGCGAGGAGCACGCCGTCCAGATCTGCAACCGGGCCCGGCTGTTCGTGCTCGCCGAGTCGCTGGGCGGCGTGGAGTCCCTGATCGAGCACCCGGGCCGGATGACACACGCGAGCGCCGCGGGCTCGCCGCTTGAAGTTCCCGGCGATCTCGTGCGACTGTCTGTCGGCATCGAGACGGTCGACGACCTGCTCGCCGATCTGGAGCAGGCCCTGGGCTGACCGCTGGCTGGGAGGGTGGCAGTGCCGGACATCTTGCCGACGACCTGGGTCGGGACGACCGCGAAACAGATCGCCCGGGCGGTACGCCGTGGCGACGTCTCCGCCACCCAGGTCGTCGCCGACCACCTGGATCACGTCGCCCGGGCCGACGCCGAGCTGGCCGCGTTCCGCACGGTACGCGGCGGCGAGGCGATCACCGAGGCGGAGAAGGTCGACGAGCAGGAGGAACTGGCGAACCTGCCGCTGGCCGGCGTGCCGGTGGCGGTCAAGGAGAACACGCCGGTGGCCGGCCTGCCCACCTGGAACGGGTCGGCCGCGATGCGTACCGAGGTCGCGGAGGCCGACCACGAGGTGGTCCGGCGGCTGCGCGGCGCGGGCGCTGTCATCCTCGGCGTGACCCGGATGCCGGAGCTGGGCCTGTGGGCCCTCACCGACGACGACACCGCTGTGACCCGCAACCCGTGGGATCCGGCGCGTACCCCCGGCGGCTCGTCCGGCGGCGCGGCCGCCGCGGTGGCCGCCGGGCTGGTGCCGATGGCCCACGGCAACGACGGTCTCGGCTCGATCCGCATCCCGGCGGCCTGCTGCGGCCTGGTCGGGCTCAAGCCCGGCCGGGGCGTGGTGCCCTGCCAGCTCGGCGCGGACGACTGGTTCGGCCTCACCGAGCACGGCATGCTGACCAGCACCGTGGCCGACGCGGTGGTCGGCTTCTCGGTGCTGGCCGGACGCCGGCCGGACAAGCTGGTCCCGCCGGAGCGGCTGCGGGTGGGCGTCTCGCTGCGCTCGCCGGTACGCGGCGTCTCGCCGGACGCGCCGAACCGGGACGCGGTCGCCGCCGCCGGCCGCCTGCTGGCCGCCGCCGGCCACGACACCGTGCCCGCCGACCCGGTCTACCCGACCCGGCTCGGCCTCCAGGGCATCGCCACCTGGTTCGCGGCGGCCGCCGCCGACGTGCGCGCCGCCGGGGTGGCGCCGCGGCAACTCCAGCGGCGCAGCCGCCGGCACGTCACGCTCGGCGAGTGGGCGCAGCGCCGGGGGTACGTGCGGGAGGCCGACCGGGCCGCCTGGCGCGAACGGTCGGTGCACTTCTTCGCCGACAACTCGATCGACCTGCTGCTCACCCCGGCGCTGGCCGGGCCGCCGCCGGAGGCCGCCGGGTGGTCCGGCCGCTCCTGGCTGGCGAACATGTCGACCAACATCAGGTACGCCCCGTACGCGGCGCCGTGGAACATCGCCGGGCTCCCGTCGATCGTGGTGCCGGTCGGGCGCCGCCCGGACGGCCTGCCGGTGGGCGTGCAGTTCGTCGGCCCGCCCGGCTCCGAACTGCTGCTGCTCGGGGTGGCCGGCCAGTTCGAGATGCAGGCGCCGTGGGCCCGGCACGCCCCCGGCTATCCCCGCGTCGGAACGGGGTCGCCGGCCACCGCGTGATCGTCTAGCGTGTGCGCACCCCTGTCGCGCACACCACCTCGGACGGTCCCCGATGAACTGCCAGACCTGCGGGGACGCCACGTCCCCGGCCTATGAGGAGTGCCGGCGCTGCGGTACCCGAGTCGGTCAGCCCGCCGTGAGCCCCGGCGTGCCCACGTACGGCGTACGTGGTCTGGCCGTGGCCGGCGCGTTCGCGGTCGGCGCCGCCACCCTGTGCTACCTGCTCACGGCCCTGTTCCCGCTGGTGGGTGTGCGGATCGCCCGCTCGGCCGCCGAGCAGCTCGACCGGGACGTGCTGCTCGGCGCGGTGCTGGCCGAGGTGCTGTTCTCGGTGCCCTACCTGCTCGCCCTGCTGACCGCGGGGACGCTCGTGGTGATCTGGACCTGGCGGGCCCGCAAGAACCTGGACGCGTTCCCGGGCACCGTGCCGAACCTCGGCCCGGCGTGGGCGATCGCCGGCTGGCTGGTGCCGCTGGCCAACCTCGTCGTACCGGCCCGGGTGCTCGCCGACCTGCTCCGCAACAGCGTCTGGCGGCGCCGCCAGTCGTGGCTGGTCGGGGTGTGGTGGGCGAGCTGGCTGGTGTTCCTGATCGGTGACCGGTTCGTCGCCCGGGCCGAGCAGCAGCGCTACGACCGGCTGACCGAGCTGCCCCGCAACGACGCGGAGTTCGGCACGTACGTGCGCTTCTACGAGGACGCGCTGGGGCCCCGGCTGGTGCCGGCGGTGGCCTGCCTGGTCGCCGGCATCGCGTTCGTCGTGCTGATCCGCCGGATCTCCGCCGCCCAGCAGGACCGGCTCGCGCGGGCCGTGCCGGCGTGGCCCGGGCAGCCGGTCTGGCCCGGTCACCCGGGCTGGCCCGCGCCCGCCGCGCCGGCGCCGGTTGCGCCGATGCCCGCCGCGACGGCCGCCTTCGCGCCTGCCGCGCCCGCCGCCTTCGGGCCCGCTGGTCCGCGGGACGGCGCGGACGGTGCCTCGGCGACGTCGCCGCAGGTTCCGCCCGCCCCGGGTGGCACGATCGGGGCATGACGGAACTGGTCGGTCTCGCCGACGTACAGGCCGCGCGGGAACTGCTCGCCGGTGTCACCCGTACCACCCCGCTGGAGCCCTCCCGGCCGCTCAGCGCCGCGCTCGGCGGGCCGGTCTGGCTCAAGTGCGAGAACCTCCAGCGCGCCGGGTCGTACAAGGTGCGCGGCGCGTACGTGCGGATCTCCCGCCTTTCGGCCGAGGAGCGGGCCCGCGGCGTGGTCGCGGCGAGCGCCGGCAACCACGCCCAGGGGGTGGCGCTCGCCGCCGGGCTGGTCGGCGCGCGCGCCACCGTCTTCATGCCGGTGAACGCGCCGCTGCCGAAGGTCGCCGCGACGAAGGGGTACGGCGCGCAGATCGAGCTGGTCGGCAACACGGTGGACGAGTCGCTCGTCGCGGCGCAGACCTTCGCCGAGCGGACCGGAGCGGTGTTCATCCACCCGTTCGACCACCCGGACGTGATCGCCGGGCAGGGCACCGTGGCGCTGGAGATCCTCGAACAGTGCCCGGACGTGCGCACCATCGTGACCGGGGTGGGCGGCGGCGGGCTGGTCTCGGGCATGGCGGTGGCGGCCAAGGCGCTGCGTCCCGACGTACGCGTGATCGGGGTCCAGGCGGCGAGCGCCGCCGCCTTCCCGCCGTCGCTGCGGGCCGGCGAGCCGCTGCGGCTGCCCTCGTTCGCGACGATCGCCGACGGGATCGCCGTCGGCCGTCCGGGCGAGCTGACCTTCACCCATGTCCGCAAGCTCGTCGACGACGTCGTCACGGTCTCCGAGGAGGACATCTCCCGGGCGTTGCTGATGCTGCTGGAACGCGGCAAGCAGGTCGTCGAGCCGGCCGGCGCCGTCGGCGTGGCGGCGCTGCTGGCCGGCGCGGTGGAGGTGACAGCGCCGGTCGTCGCGGTGCTCTCCGGTGGCAACATCGACCCGCTGCTCATGCTCCGGGTGATCGAGCACGGCCTGGCGGCGGCCGGCCGGTTCCTGCGGATCACCGTGCGCTGTACGGACCGGCCCGGCCAGCTCGCGTCCCTGCTCGGCGAGATCGCCGAGCACCGGGCCAACGTGGTGGACGTGGTGCACCAGCGCGCCAACCCGCACCTGCGCCTCGGCGAGGTGGAGGTGGCCCTGTCCGTGGAGACCCGCGGGGTGGAGCACTCGGACACGCTGATCAGCGCGTTGCGGGCCAGCGGCTACCAGGTGGTCTTCACCGGCGAGGGCTGAGCCGTCGGCGGAACGCCGACGCCACAGCGGAACCGAACGCCCCGGCCGGATGATCCGGTCGGGGCGTTCGGGTGTGCGGCTCGGGTCCGAGGAGGGCCTGTCAGCCTCGGTCGGGTTCGGACCCGAGCCATCCGGCGCGGGTCCGGAGGGGTCAGCCGCTGTACGGCTCGAAGGAGACGATGGTCACCTTGATATCGGCGCCGCTGGGCGCGGTGTAGGTGCAGGTCTGCCCCGCCTTGCCGCCGAGGATCGCCTTGCCGAGCGCGGACTCGGGGCTGTAGACCGTGAGGTCGGTGGTGGAGGCGATCTCCCGGGAGCCGAGCAGGAAGGTCTCGCTGTCGTCGGCGTCGTCGTCGAAGTAGATCTTCACGACCATGCCCGGCGACACCGCGTCGGCGTCCGGCGCCTCACCGACCTTGGCGGTGCGCAGCAGCTCCTTGAGGTAGAGAATGCGGCCCTCGGCCTTGCCCTGCTCCTCACGGGCGGCGTGGTAGCCACCGTTCTCCCGCAGGTCGCCCTCCTCGCGCCGGGCGTTGATCTCGGCGGCGATGACCGGCCGGTTGGCGATCAGCTCGTCGAGCTCGGCCTGCAGACGGTCGTAGGCGTCCTGGGACAGCCAGGTGGCGGGCGCCTCGTTTCCATTTGTGGACACAGGCGGTCTCCTCGATTGGTGCGGACTGGCTGACAGGTGAACTTGCAAGGCTACCAGTGCAGGCCACGTCGAGGTGTGCTCAATCACCCCGGGTGCCGGTGATGGGGACCGGGGTGTGGGGGCCGGCGACTCGCCGGCGGTCCGGCTCAGCCGGCGGGCCGGCAGCGCAGGACCTCGCCGATGAACGGCCGGGCGCTCGTGGGCACCTCCTGCCGGGTCCGGATGTGGCGCTGGCCGGGCTCCGCGGTCACCGTGGCCTCGGCGCTGCCCACCTGGGCCCCGTCGTGGGAGCGGGCCCGCAGCAGACAGGTGGCGGAGCCGCCCGGCGGCACGGTGACCCGGAAGTCGACCACCACCCGGGAGTCGGTGATGTCGGTGTAGCTGATCATCTCGCCCTGGTACTCCGGGTCGCCGTACTGGTAGTAGAGCTTCGCCGCGCCCAGCCCGAGGACGGCGAGCAGGACCGTCACCGTGAGGGCGAGCAGGAGTGGCCGGCGGCGTCCCGGCTCCCGGCGGCGGCCGTAGCGGCCCGGCGGGAAGACCGGCGCCTCCGCGGCGACTGTGGCGTGCGTCTCGCTCACCGGCGGGTATCTCCTGGCGTTGTTGTCGGCGGTATCGGCAAGAATGGCTAGGTCCATCTTCCCAGCCCGGCGCTGAGTCAAGGATGGCAGGTCGGCCTGGACCGGCGGGCGTGGCCCTGGCCACTCCGGTGGCGGGTCGGGCCGGCCGTCACGGGGGCTTTCGCGGGCGCGGGGGGAGATTCCGGCAGGTCAGCCGGTCGGCCCGGGGGCCGGTCGGCGGGCACAGACGAGGAGCGCCGAAGGTGGCAGAACAGCTGCGTCTCATGGCGGTGCACGCCCATCCCGACGACGAGTCGAGCAAGGGCGCCGCCATGATGGCGAAATACGTCGCCGAGGGGGTGGACGTCCTGGTCGTCACCGCCACCGGTGGCGAGCGGGGCAGCGTACTCAACCCCAAGATGGACCGCCCCGACGTCTGGGCGAACATCGGTGACATCCGGCGGGCCGAGATGGACGCCGCCCGGGCGATCCTCGGCGTCGAGCAGGCGTGGCTCGGCTTCGTCGACTCCGGGCTGCCCGAGGGCGACCCGCTGCCGCCGCTGCCGGAGGGCTGCTTCGCCCTCCAGGACGTGGACGTCGCCGCCGCGCCGCTGGTGCGCCTGATGCGGCAGTTCCGCCCGCACGTCGTCACCACGTACGACGAGGAGGGCGGCTACCCGCACCCCGACCACATCATGACCCACAAGATCACCGTGGCGGCGTTCGACGCGGCCGGTGACCCGGAGCGCCACCCCGACCTGGGCGAACCGTGGCAGCCGCTGAAGCTCTACTACGACGTGGGCTTCTCCCGCGCCAAGATCATGAGCCTGCACGAGGCGGTGCTCGCCGCCGGGCTCGAATCGCCGTACGGCGAGTGGATCAAGCGCTGGGACGAGCGCCCCGACAAGGGCGCCCGGATCACCACCCGGGTCGAGTGCGCCGACTACTTCCCGGTGCGCGACGACGCGCTGCGCGCGCACGCCACCCAGATCGACCCGGACGGCTTCTGGTTCCAGGTGCCGATGGAGCTGCAGAAGCGCGCCTGGCCGACGGAGGACTTCCAACTCGCCCGGTCGCTGGTCGACAGCCCGCTGCCCGAGTCCGACCTGTTCGCGGGCGTACGTGAGGCGTGCCGTGCCCACTGACCCGGCCGGGGTCTACCCTGGTGCTCAGCCGCACATCGGAGGAACACCATGCTGACCACCGTCGAGGTGCTCGCGCAGAACAACTTCGGTGACACCCGTACGGGTGGTCTGGCCGGTCCGATGGGCCTCTTCCTCATCGTCGCGCTGGCCACCGTCACCGTCCTGCTGATCCGCAACATGAACGCCCGGCTGCGCCGGCTGCCCGACCGCTTCCCGCAGCAGGGCGCCCCGGGCCGGGCCGATTCCGCAGTCGCCGATCCGACAGACGGGCTCGTCGAGCAGGATTCACCGACGAACACGCCCAACGGCTCCCAGCAGCACCGGAACAGCTGAACACCGCGTGAATCACGTCGAAGCCGGTCGTCGCCCCCTGTTGCGACCACCGGCTTTGGCTTAGCCTTCCGCCGGGGGGACCGTCAGGCCCCGGACCCTGCGCGGAAGGGGACGCCGATGTCGAAGACAGCACCGGCCCCCGACCATGTCCCGGCCCGACCCGTCGACGGGGCGGCCCCGTGACCACCGAGCCGGCCGACCGTTCCCCCGACCGGATCGGCCTGCGCGGGACACCGGTGGGCGTCGTCCTGCTCACCGTCGCGGTCGCGCTGACCGGTCTGCTCGCCGCCGCGCTCGGCCTCACCGTCCCGTCGCACCTGCCGGCCGACCACCCACTGCCCGGTCCGGCGCGCTTCGGCATCGCCACCGCCGCGTTCGCGGTGGCCCAGCTCGCCCGGCTGCGCTTCCGCAGCGCCTCGGGCATGGTGAGCATCACCTGGGGCGAGGCCGCGCTCGTGGTCTGCCTGTGGCTGGTGCCGGCGGGCTGGCTCCCGGCCGCCGCCCTGCTGGGCGTGGGCGCCGCCTGGACCGTGATGTCAGTGGTCTCCGACCGCCGTCCCGCACTGGAACTGGTCGGGATCGCCGGTTCGCTCACCGCCGCCACCGCGCTCGCCGCGGCCGTCGCCACCGCGCTCGGACCGCCGCTGCTCGCCGCGCCCACCCCGGAGCTGGCGCTCACGCTCACCGCCGCCGCGGTCACGTACCTGCTGACCACCGCCTTCCTGGGCGCCGTCACGCTGGCCCTGCGGCACGGCATCGCGATCGGGCCGCCGTTGCTCGCCGCGCTGCGCGGCAAGCTGCTCATGTTCGTCGGCAACGTGGCGGTCGGCCTGGTGGTCGTCGCGCTGCTCGAACTCGACGCGCGGTGGCTGCTGCTCCTGCCGCCGCCGCTCTGGCTACTCCAGCAGACCTACCGCCACCGGCTCCGGGCCGACCAGGAGCGGCGCACCTGGCGGGCGTTCGCCGAGGCCACCGCCGCGCTCAACCAGCTCGACGAGCGCGGCGTGGCGACCGCCGCGGTGACCGGCGCGCTCACCCTGTTCGGCGCGGAACTGGTCGAGGTCGACGTGGCCCGGGGCGAGGGACGCTGGCGCCGCTACCGGGGCGACCGCGGCGGGCAGGTACGCGACCGGGAGGTGGAGCCGTCCGGTGGTGCCGACGCGGGGGAGCACGAACTGGTGCGCCGCCTCGCGGTGGGACCGGCCGAGGTCGGCCGCCTGCGGGTACGGTTCGCCCGGTCCGCCCCGCCGAGCGCCCGGGAACGTGACGGCGTGGCGGCCTTCGGCGACGCCCTGGCCGCCGCCCTGCACGACGCCGCCACGCACCGGGAGCTGCGTCTGGTCACCGCCCGCTCGTCGTACGACGCGGTGCACGACCAGCTCACCGGACTGCTCAACCGGGCGGCGCTGCTGGCCAAGGGGGACCAGGCGCTGCGGCAGCGCGCGCACGACCACCCGGTGGCGCTGCTGCTGCTCGACGTGAACCAGTTCAAGGAGGTCAACGACACGCTCGGGCACTCGGCGGGCGACCAGTTGCTGCGGCTCACCTCCAACCGCCTCGCCGCGCTGACCCGGCCGGGTGACCTGCTCGGGCGCCTCGGCGGCGACGAGTTCGCCCTGCTGCTGACCTCGGTGCCGCTGGTCGAGGACCGGACGGCGCCGCTGGCGTACGCGCTGCGCCAGGCCCGGGAGGTCGCCGAGCGCCTCGCCGCACCGACCGAGGTGGCGGGGGTGCGGATGTCCGTCGAGGTGGCGGTGGGCGTGGTGGTCGCCGACGCGGGCGCCGCCGACCTGACCGAGCTGCTGCGGCGGGCCGACATCGCCATGTACCAGGCGAAGGAGGGCGGCGGCAGCGTCGCCGCGTACGACAGCTCCCGCGACGCGGCGAGCACCGACCACCTGGCGTTGCTCGCGGAGATGCGGGAGGCCCTGGCCGCCGACGACCAGCTGGTGCTGGCGTTGCAGCCGGCGGTGGACCTGGCGACCGGCGCGCCGACCGGCGTGGAGGCGCTGATCCGGTGGCGGCATCCGCGCCGGGGCTGGCTCGGCCCGGCCGACTTCATCCGCCCGGTGGAGAACAGCGAGCAGCTCGGCAGCTTCACCCGGTACGTGCTGGACAAGGCGCTGGCGGTCGCCTCCGGCTGGGCGCGGGACGGGCTGGACGTCCCGATCTCGGTGAACCTGTCCGCGCGCAGCCTGCTCGACCCCCGGCTGCCCGCCGAGATCGAGGAGGCGCTGCGCCGCCACCAGGTGCCGCCGCGCCGGCTGGTTCTGGAGATCACCGAGACGGTGGTGATGAGCGAGCTGGAGGTCATCGACGAGGTGCTGGCCACGCTGCGTGCCATGGGTGTGCAGCTCGCCGTGGACGACTTCGGCACCGGGTTCTCGTCGCTGACGTTCCTCACCCGGATCGCTGTCGACGAGTTGAAGGTGGACCGCTCGTTCGTGCTCCGGATGGCCGACTCGCCGGAGGCGGCGGCGATCGTCCGGACCACCGTCGGGCTGGCCCACGAACTGGGCCTGCGGGTGGTGGCCGAGGGCGTGGAGACCGCCGAGCAGCGCATCGCGCTGGCCGAGCTGGGCTGCACCGCCGCGCAGGGCTACCACTTCTTCAAGCCGATGCCGGCCGACAAGATCGCCGCGGTGCTGGGGTCGCTACGCGACGCGGCCCCGGGGAACGTCTTCCCGCTGCGCGCCGACGGCGCCTCCTGAGCCGGGGCCCGCGCCGCCGGAGCGGTCCGGCGGCGCGGGGAGGGCTCAACCCCGGGGCAGCACGTCGTCGAGGACTGTGGGCAGTGTCGCCCAGTCGGCGGAGGCGATGCTGGCGTGCTTGCGGGCCAGCTCGGCGACCCGGGCCGCCGCCGCTCCGGCGTCGCCCGTGCCGACCGCCGGCGGGACGTTCTGCGCGTCGGTCATGACCAGCAGGTAGTGGTTGGCGTGGTACCAGGCGGTGTCGATCCCGCCGCTGACGTACGCGGTGGCGTCGCCGTCGAAGAGCACGAACCACTGCCGCAGGCTCGCGTCGGCGTACCGGGTGCGCGGGTCGCCGGCCTGCGCCCGGTGCACGGCCGGGAACGCGCGGGCGCTGCCCAGCGTGCCGGCCGCTGCCAGGGCGGCCAGGTGGCGGGCGTACTCGACGTCGGTCCAGAGCGTGTCGGTCGGGTTGCCCTCCTCGACGGTGCCGGGGATCAGCTCCACGATCACCCTGCCGGCGAGCTGGCTCCGGGTGGGCCAGGCGTCGGCCCGGGCGGCGGCGTCCAGGCTGGGGTGGCCGCCGAGCAGGTCGGCCGGGCGGAACACCCGGTCGCCGAGCCGGGCGGCGAGCACCGCGTCGAGCTGCGCCGGCCCCTGCCCGGTACGGCCGCTGAAGCCGGTCTTGAGCTCCAGCTTGAGGATCAGCGGTCCGGCGTCGGGGTGCGCGCCGAGCCAGATGCGGATGTCGTCCAGGCAGTGTTCGAGATTCTTGTTCCGGGTGCCGGTGTAGAGCTGGGCGGCGCTGGTGGCGGCGACGCAGTTGTTGTCGTTGCCGAGCGGGTTGCTGTGGCTGACCCGCCACTGCCGGGTCAGCACGTCCGGCCAGACGTCGAGCTCGATCAGGCCGGGCCGGGCGTCGAGCGCCTGGGCCAGGTAGGTGTAGGTGCCGCGTTCGTACGCGTTGTGGATGCCGACGCCGGTGCCGGCGGACAGGCGTGTCTGCGGCGGGACGTCCGCGGACGCGGTGCCGGCTGCGGATGTGGTCGCGGCGACGGCGACGACGAGGGCGGTGACCAGGACGGGGAGTCTTCGCATGACCGTCTCCTTCGGACGGACCGGTGTGGGGGACACCGGGCATGCGCCGATTTAAATAGACGAATGTGAATTGGGGAAGACTTTTCGTGGACCGTCGGGCTCCGACAACCCGCCCGTACGGGGCAGCGGGGGCGGTCGGCTGGTCCTAATCTGCTGGCACGGTGGCACAACGGGTGTGCCCTGCTGACGTCCACACGGGGAGGACGACGATGAGACGTTCCTGGCGACAGGTTCTGCTTGCCTCGACCATGGCGCTGGTCACCGGCGCCACCGGCCTGGTCATGTCCGCGCCGGCGCAGGCTCGGCCGGCGGAGTCCTGGTCGTTCGGCGTCACCGGCGAGCCGGGCGATCCGATCACCGCCGGCAACTCCTACTCCTACAGCTCCGCCGCGCCGACGCCCGGCGACGAGATGAACGCGTGGGGCGGCGAGCAGCAGCGGTTCGGGATGGAGTTCTGGAGCGAGACCGACAACATCTGGCGCCTCGACATCATCGCCCCGACCGGCCAGCCCCTGAAGGCGGGTGACACCTACCAGAACGTCGGCCAGCCGGCGTACGGGAGCGACGCGGCCGGCATCCGCCTCTACAACGGCGGCTGGGGGCGTTCCTGTGCGCAGAGCACCGGTTCGTTCACGGTCCTCGACGCCGCCTGGGGCCCCTTCGACTACGTCGAGCGCTTCGACGCCACCTTCGAGATCCGGTGCGAGGGCGCGACCGGCAGCCTGCGCGGTGAGATCCACATCGGAAACCCGCCGCCGGTGCCGGCGCTCGACGTCACGTTGACAGTCGACCCGGTGGCGACGGTGGACAACAAGGGCATCGCCACCGTCCGCGGATCGATCACCTGCACCCGGGCGGGCTCCTTCTCCATCGCGGGCGAGCTGGTCCAGGAGCAGAAGAAGGCGGGCATGGTGCGCGGCTACTTCTCACCCCACATCCCGTGCGTTCCGGGCCAGGTGGTTCCCTGGTCGGCCACCACCTACCCGGCCGACGTCAAGTTCCAGCGCGGCACCGCCCAGGCGGTCAGCGAGATCCTGGTCCGCGACTTCGAATACTGGAACGAGTTCACCGTGCGCGACACCTCGACGCTCACCCTCACCCGCTGAGGCGCCGGTCGGGCCGGGACGCCGGTCCCGGCCCGGCCGACGCACTCGCGCCGCACCGGCTCGGCGCGCTCGCTATGGTCGGATGGTGAACCGACTCGCCAAGGCCACCTCGCCCTATCTGCTCCAGCACGCCGACAACCCGGTCGACTGGTGGCCGTGGTGCGACGAGGCGTTCGCCGAGGCGAAGCGGCGCGACGTGCCGGTGCTGATCTCGGTCGGCTACGCGGCTTGCCACTGGTGCCACGTGATGGCTCACGAGTCGTTCGAGAACGAGGCAGTGGCCCGGCTGATGAACGACGACTTCGTCTGCGTCAAGGTCGACCGCGAGGAGCGCCCCGACGTCGACGCGGTCTACATGACCGCCACCCAGGCGATGACCGGGCAGGGCGGCTGGCCGATGACCGTCTTCGCCACGCCGGACGGCACCCCGTTCTTCTGCGGCACGTACTTCCCCCGCGCCAACTTCATCCGCCTGCTCGGCTCGGTCGCCACCGCCTGGCGTGACCAGCGCGATGCGGTGCTGCGGCAGGGTGCCGCCGTGGTCGAGGCGATCGGCGGCGCGCAGGCCGTCGGCGGCGTCACCGCGCCGCTCACCGCCGAACTGCTCGACGCCGCCGCCGGGCAGCTCGCCCAGGAGTACGACGAGACGAACGGCGGTTTCGGCGGCGCGCCGAAGTTCCCGCCACACATGAACCTGCTCTTCCTGCTCCGGCACCACCAGCGCACCGGCTCGGCGCGCAGCCTGGAGATCGTCCGGCACACCTGCGAGGCGATGGCTCGCGGCGGCCTCTACGACCAGCTCGCCGGCGGCTTCGCCCGCTATTCGGTGGACGGCCACTGGACCGTGCCGCACTTCGAGAAGATGCTCTACGACAACGCGCTGCTGCTGCGGGTCTACACCCAGCTGTGGCGGCTCACCGGCGACCGGCTGGCCCGCCGGGTGGCCCGCGACACGGCCCGGTTCCTCGCCGACGAGCTGCACCGCCCCGGTGAGGGCTTCGCCTCGGCCCTCGACGCGGACACCGAGGGCGTCGAGGGGCTCACCTACGTCTGGACGCCCGACCAGCTCGTCGAGGTGCTGGGGGAGGACGACGGCCGGTTCGCCGCGGACCTGTTCGGGGTCACCGCCGACGGCACGTTCGAGCACGGCACCAGCGTGCTGCGGCTGGCCCGGGACGTCGACGACGCCGATCCGGAGGTGCGGGCCCGCTGGCAGGACGTGGTGGGCCGGCTGCTGGCCGCCCGCGACACCCGTCCCCAGCCGGCCCGCGACGACAAGGTGGTGGCCGCCTGGAACGGGCTCGCGATCACCGCCATCGCGGAGTTCCAGCAGGTCGCCACGCTCCTCGTGTCGCCCGACGACGAGGACGCGAACCTGATGGACGGCGTGCTGATCGTCTCGGACGGCGCGATGCGGGAGGCCGCCGAGCACCTGGCCGCCGTGCACCTGGTGGACGGCCGGCTGCGCCGGGTCTCCCGGGACAAGATCGTGGGTGAGCCGGCCGGGGTGCTGGAGGACTACGGCTGCGTCGCCGAGGCGTTCTGCGCGTTGCACCAGCTCACCGGCGAGGGGCGGTGGCTGACCCTGGCCGGTGAGCTGCTCGACGTGGCGCTGGCCCGGTTCGCCGGCCCGGACGGTGCCTTCTACGACACGGCTGACGACGCCGAGCGGCTGGTCACCCGGCCCGCCGACCCGACCGACAACGCGACCCCGTCGGGCCGGTCGGCGATCGTCGCGGCGCTCGTGGCGTACGCGGCGCTGACCGGGGAGACCCGCTACCGGGAGGCGGCCGGGAAGACGCTGGAGACCGTCGCGCCGATCGTCGACCGGCACGCCCGGTTCACCGGGTACGCGGCCACTGTCGGCGAGGCGCTGCTGTCCGGGCCGTACGAGATCGCGGTGGCGACCGGCGACCCGGAGGGCGACCCGCTGGTGGCCGCGGCGCGGCGCCACGCCCCGCCCGGCGCGGTGGTGGTGGCCGGCGCCCCGGACCAGCCCGGCGTGCCGCTGCTGGCCGGGCGGCCGTTCGTCGACGGGCGGCCCGCCGCGTACGTCTGCCGGGGCTTCGTCTGCCGGCGGCCGGTGACCAGCGTCGAGGAGCTGGTCGAGCAGCTCGGCTGAGCGGGGTGGGCCGGGCCGCCCTCACGGTCCGGCCCGGCACCGGCCCTTATAGGCTGGCGGCGCTATGGACTCCCGTACCGGTCTCCCCGTCGTGGGCATGGTGGGTGGCGGCCAGCTCGCCCGGATGACCCACCAGGCCGCCATCGCTCTCGGTCAGTCGCTGCGCGTGCTGGCGCAAGCCCCGGACGACGGCGCCGCGCTGGTCGCCGCCGACGTCCAGTACGGCGACCACACCGACCTGGCCGCGCTGCGTACGTTCGCCAAGGGCTGTGACGTGGTCACCTTCGACCACGAGCACGTCCCCAACGAGCACATCCGTGCCCTGACCGACGAGGGCGTGAAGCTGTTCCCGCCGGCCGAGGCGCTGGTGCACGCGCAGGACAAGCGGGTGATGCGGGAACGGCTCGGCGAGCTGGGCGCGCCGAACCCGGCCTGGCGCCCGGTGGAGTCCCCGGCCGACCTGGTCACCTTCGGCGAGGAGACCGGCTGGCCGGTGGTGCTCAAGGCCGCCCGGGGCGGCTACGACGGCCGCGGCGTCTGGATGGCCGACGACGCCGGCCAGGCCGGCGAGCTGGCCGCCACGCTGCTCGCCGGTGGTACGCCGCTGCTGGTGGAGGAGCGGGTGGCGCTGCGCCGGGAGCTGGCCGTGCAGGTGGCGCGGTCGCCGTTCGGGCAGGTCGCCGCGTACCCGGTGGTGGAGACGGTGCAGCGCGACGGCATCTGCGTCGAGGTGCTGGCACCCGCGCCCGACCTGCCGGAGGAGCAGGCCGTGGCCGCGCAGCAGCTCGCCATCGACCTGGCCACCGCGCTCGGCGTGGTCGGCCTGCTGGCGGTGGAGCTGTTCGACACGCCGTCCGGGCTTGTCGTCAACGAGCTGGCGATGCGGCCGCACAACTCCGGGCACTGGACCATCGAGGGGGCCCGGACCTCGCAGTTCGAGCAGCACCTCCGGGCGGTGCTCGACTACCCGATGGGGGACACCTCGCTGACCGCGCCGGTCGTGGTGATGGCGAACGTGCTGGGCGGCGAGCCGGGCGGCATGTCCATCGACGAGCGGCTGCACCACCTGTTCGCCGCCGAGCCCGGGGCCAAGGTCCACCTGTACGGCAAGCAGGTCCGCCCGGGCCGCAAGATCGGGCACGTCACCGTGCTCGGCAACGACCTCGACGACGTACGGGCCCGGGCCGCGCGTGCCGCCCGCTGGCTCCAGGAGGGGCACTGATGAGCACCGTCGGGCTGATCATGGGTAGCGACTCGGACTGGCCGGTCATGAAGGCCGCCGCCGAGGCGCTCGACGAGTTCGGCGTGCCGTACGAGGTGGGCGTGGTCTCCGCGCACCGCACCCCGGTCAAGATGATCGAGTACGGCCGGGCCGCCGCCGGCCGTGGTGTCCAGGTGATCATCGCGGGCGCGGGCGGAGCGGCCCACCTGCCCGGCATGGTCGCCTCGGTGACCCCGCTGCCGGTGATCGGCGTCCCGGTGCCGCTGAAGTACCTGGACGGCATGGATTCGCTGCTGTCCATCGTGCAGATGCCGGCCGGTGTGCCGGTCGCCACCGTCTCGATCGGCAACGCCCGCAACGCCGGTCTGCTCGCGGTACGGATCCTGGGCGCCTCCGACCCGGTGCTGCGCGACAAGATGGCCGCCTATCAGGCGAGCCTGGAGGATCTGGTCGCCGGGAAGGAAGCCGCGCTGCGCGCCTCCCTGACCTGATCACCCGTCACTCTGCGTACTCAACGAGGCTGGTTGCTCTGCGTGACTGAGCGCGCGGGCGGGTGTTGGTGCCCTCCGCCGACTTTGCTCTGCAGCCATCGGCGCAGCCCGGCTCCGACCTGCGGCGCAGCATTTCGACGCCGACGGCTCGGCGACGGAGATCGTCACGTCGGGTGACTGCTGCTTCGGTGGGTGCAGAGCAAAGGGGGCGGAGGGGAACCACCCTCGCCGCGCCCTGCCGACACGGAGCGTGACCCGGTCAAGGGCGATGGCGCAGGGTACCGCGGACCTGGGCGCGAGCCGGCTGGACCAAACCTCACCGCATGCCGCGCAGCGCGGTCTGGAGGCGTTCCTGGGCACGGCGGCGGCGTTCGTTGCTCGCACCGAGCACCAGCAGCACGATGCCGACCGGGATCAGCACCAGCCACGGGCCGAGGCTGAACAGCGCGTGCACGGCCGCGATCGCGGTCACGGTCGCCCCGACGATCACCGGGGCCTGCTGCCGGCTGGTGGAGCCGAAGATCAGCACCGCGACGGCGCCGAGCAGCAGCAGTACCTGACGCACCGTGCTGGAGTCGGTGGCGATCACGATGGCCAGCGTGGGCAGGAACGCGGTGACCAGTGCCGGCCCGTACGCCACCCAGCTCGACAGGTCGGGCCGGTGCCGCAGTTGCAGGACGCCGACCAGCAGGGCGAGCGCGGCGAACGGCAGCGTGTACGCCTCCGGCAGCGCCACGTCGGCCACCCGCATCAGGATCCACCAGGCGCTGATCTCGCAGGCCACCACCGCCCAGAACAGCAGGTTGCGTTCCATCGGCCGGCGTCCCGGACGGCTGGCCGCCACCCCGAGGACCGCGCCCCAGGCAGCCAGCAGCGCGGCGATGTGCCGGGGCGAGTCGTACGCCAGGGCCAGCGCGATGAGCGCCGCGCCGTAGCCGCTCCACTCGACGGTGGCCGCCTCCCGGTACGCCTCGGGGCGGCGCAACCGGGGCAGCGTGGCGGCGAACACCTGCAACGCCGCACCGACCGCGAGCACCCCGAACGCGGACCAGACGGCCGCCAGCCCGGACTTCAGGCCGATCGTGAGCACGAACAGCTGAGCCATCACCGAGCCGAACAACCAGCCCAGGATGCGCGCCCGCTGGGTGGTGCCGAACAGCGCGGCGACGGCACCCACGCCGACCGCGCCGCCGAGCGTGAACACGGTCAGGTCGCTCGTGGCGAGGCTGCCGGCGAGCCCGGCGCCACCGGCGGCCAGGCCGAGCGCGAAGACCAGCACCCGGGCCACCCGGATCGACCGGCCCGGCTCGGCCAGCGCCGGCGGCGGGGTGAGCGCCAGCCCGAGCATCGAGATGGTGAACACCGCGAGCGCGGCCAGCGCGGTCACCGGCCAGCCCTTGCCGAGCGCCACCGGCGTGATCAGCAGTGTGATCGCCGCGCCCGGCAGGATCACCGGCACCGCCCGGGACCGCCGCCCGCCGCTGAACCCGGTGGCGGCGAGCGCCGCGGTCACCGTCAGCAGCAGCGCGGTGAGCACGTGCGTGGGGTTGACCGCCTCCGGCGGCGGGGTCAGCAACTCCGGTGGCGGTCCCTGCCACACCCGGCTCAGCACCGCGAACGGCGAGAACAACGCCACCACGAGCGAGGGCGCCACGGTGGCCAGGGCCAGCGCGGTGGGCAGCGCCGCCGCGGCGAGCGCACCGGCGGCCGGGCTGACCCGCCAGCGCAGCTCGGGATCGTCCGGGTCGCGCCGCAGCGCGCCGTTGAGCAGCACGGTCCAGCGGCGTACCGGCCGGCCCGAACCGGCGGGCGGGACGGTCGCGGCGCGTACCAGTTCGGCGAGCACACCGAGCAGCGCGGCGGCGGCGGCGAACACGCCCGCCGGCAGGCCGACAGCGAGCGCCGCGGCGGCGGTGACGGTGGCCGCGCCGACCACCGCGACGCTCGCGTACGGAAGATACTGCGGCACCTGCCGGCGTACCGCCGCGATCGCGGCCAGCCCGATGCTGGCGGCGGCGAGCGCGGCGGTGAGCACCACCTGCGGTGGGCGGCCGTACTCGACCGCCAGCGCGGCCACCGCGCCGGGCAGCGCGAGCACTGCCGCTCCGGCGCCCGCGCCGCCCACCTGCACCAGGTGCGGCGGCATGCCCTCGGTGCGGATGTCGTCGACGAGCGACGGCGCGAGCGTGCGGGCCACGGCGGCCACCGTCGCGCCGATCAGCGCGATGCTGCCCAGCGCCAGCGCTGTGGTCCACGGCCGCACCAGCCCGGCCCCGGCCCCGTGCAGCGCCACCACCCCGGCCACCGTGGCCCGGGACAGCGCGGCCCGCGGATCGACAGCGGCCGCGGCGGCCATGCCGTAGACGGTGGCCACCATGCAGCCGACCAGCACCGGGGACCACCAGGGCAGGTCGAACGCGGCGGGGGCGCCCACCGTGGCGAGCACGGCGGCCAGGCCGGAGACGTCGTACTTCCACGGTGGCGGCAGCAGGATGGCCGCTGTCACCGCCAGCAGCGCCAGCGCGACCGGGGCCTGCCAGGTCGACCCGCCGGTCGGCGCGGCCGGCCAGCCGGTCAGGTCACCGGCCCAGATCGGGCCGGGCGTGGCGAGCACGCCGAGCCCGCCGCGCAAGGCGCTCCAGGCGGCGATCAATCCGATCAGCGTGCCACCCGCGGCGATGCCGAGGATCGGGCCGCGCCGCCACTCCTCGGGCAGCGCCCGGGCGGCCACCGCGACCAGCAGCACCAGTGCCGAGGCCACCACGAGCTGACCGCCGGGGGCGAGCACCGCGGCGATCCGGGCCAGCGTGGCGACGAGCGCCACTGTGGTGGCGGCCAGCGCCAGGTCGGACCCGTCCAGGGACATGTCGGCCCGGCGTCCGGCGTCGATGCGCGGGGCGAGCGCCAGCAGTGCGGCGGCGACCAGGAGCAGGCTGCCCACCCAGGCGTCGGCCGAGGTCGCGCCCGGCGCGCCGAACGCGGCGGCGGCGACCGCCACCGTGCCGAGCACCGTGCCGAGCGCGTGCGGCATGCTCAGATGCCGCTGCGCCACCTGCACCAGGGCGGCGTAGCCGAGCGTGACGCAGACGGCGAGGAAACTCGCCGCGAGGATCGGCACGGTGATCTCGCGCAGGTTCGCCGGTGTGGCGACCGGCGGCGTCGGCACGGTGGCCGCCACGAACGCGGCGACGGCGCCGGGCAGGGCGAACGCCCCGCCACCCGCGGCCCAGGCGCAGACCGTGTCCGTCGCGGCGGCGGCGAGCCGGACCCGTGGGGCGAGGGACACGAGTGCCCCGGCCAGGAACAGCACCGTCAGCGCGGCGGCGGTGAGCGCCGGGCGCGCGAGGGCCGCGCCGGCGCCGGTCAGGCCCAGCCCGGCCGCTGTCACCGCGTGTGCCACCGCGGCCCGTTCGGTGCGTGCGGTCAGCCCGAGCACGCCGACCGCGACCGCCGTCAGCAGCATCGGCCAGCAGGCCGCCGCCCAGCCCAGACCGAGCGAGGCGGGTACGGCGAGCGCGGTGAGCGCCGCCCCGACCACCGCGAACTCGCGCCGGATCTCGGCCGGCAGCGCGATCACGGCGGCGACGGTGAGCAGCAGCGCGCTGGCCGCGAGCTGCCAGCCGGTCGGGCCGACCGCCCGGGCCAGCTCGGCGTGCCATCCGCTCAGGTCCGCCGACCAGGCGGGCAGGGCGGCCCGGACCGGTGCCAGCCCGGCGCGCAGCGCGCCACCGGCCACCACCAGGCCGCTGACCGTGAGCGCCACCGCGGAGGCGATCTGCGGACCACGCCGGGCCGCCTCCGGTACGGCCCGGACGGCGAGCCCGGTCAGCGCGATGACGGCGGAGATGAGCAGCAGGGACCGGCTGGGCAGGGCCACCGAGGCGACCCGCCCGAGCGCGCCGATGACCGCCAGTGTGAGGATGCCGGCGCCGACGTCCGGCAGCGGCGGCCGGCGCAGCACCAGCGTCCCGGCCAGCGCGACCAGGGCGGCGAGCAGCAGCACCGTGCCCGCGGCGGCGGCCGGCGGCACTGTGGTGGCGCGCAGCAGGCCGGTGACCGCGTACGCCAGCGCGACCGCGACCGCCACGCCGTGCAGCAGCCAGGTCAGCTCGGGCAGCCAGGGCACCGGCCTAGCGGTGGCGGTGGCGGCCGGACCCGGCGGGGTCTCCCCGCCCAGCACCTCGGCGGACTCCTCCGGCGCCGACTCGGGCCGGTCGTCGTCGGCGCGCTGCCGGGGCGGGACGGGCGGTGCCGGCTCGGTGGCGGGCAGGTCACGCCGGACGGGCCGCTCGCGTACCACCGCCGAGCGCGCGAGCGCCAGGTCGAGCACTGCCACCACGGTCAGCATCAGCGCCCAGCCGACCGGCCCGGTGATCCGCTCGTACGCCAGCAGGGGCAGCACCGGCTGGGCGGCCAGCACGGTGGCGAAGCGTGGCGCGCGCAGGCCCGTCCCGTACGCGTACCCGAGGGCGACGAGCGTGGTGACCAGGAAGATCGTCCCGGCGAACGCGGCACCCGAGGAACCGCCGCCGATCCGGTCGACGGCCCAGAGTGCGTACCCGGCCAGCGGCACCAGCAGCAACCCGACCGCGGCGATGGTCTCGGCGGTGGAGGTGAGCCCGCGCCGGGCCAGCACCGGCGGGGCGAGCAGCATCAGCGCCGTCGCCACCAGCAGCACGCCGAGGCGGGCCAGCGCGTCCATCGAGCTGGTGGCGACCGCGGCGAAGACCACAGCGGCGACGCCGAGCAGGAGCGCGCCGAGCCCGAGCGGGATGTTCTGCACCTCGCGCGAGGACGCCTCGGGCGGGTGCTCCGGGTCGTCCGCGTCGAGCCAGCGCGGGCGGCCGCGCGGCGGCGCCGGGGGCAGATCCTCCGGAGGGCCGGGCGGCGGGGTGCCCTGGCGGGGCACCCGGGGCGGCGCGCCGGTGGCGGCGGTGGGCGGGCGGCGGCCGGGCCGGCGGCGCAGAACCCGGCGTGGCCGGGTGGCCTGCCGGATCCGTTCCTCACCGGCGTGCGCCAGTATGTCCCGCTGGAAGAGGGCGGCCTGCATCTTGGCGGCGATCTGCCGCTGCTCCCGGGCGATCTCGGCGTCGCGGGCCTTCATCTCGGCGATCGAGCGCTCGATGTCGGCCAGGTGCTCAGCCCACTGGGGCTGGTGCGCCCCGCAGTGCGGGCAGACGACGGCGGGCTTGATGTCCTGCCCGCACGAGGCGCACCTGAAGCTCTCCACGACAGTCTCCCGTCCGCCCGTGCCCCCGCACTGTGGACCTCCCAGAGGCAGCATGCCTTGAGTGGGCCGGGATTTCGACAGTTGCCGCCGCGTTCCGGACAACAAAAACGGACCGGCCGCCGGGGAGACGTTCCCCGGCGGCCGGTCCGTACGGTCAGCGGGTCAGGGGCGGCCCATGCCGCGGTACTCCCAGCCGGCCTGCGTCCACAGTGTCGAGTCGAGGCAGTTGCGCCCGTCGACCACCTTGCGGCCGTTCGCCAGCTCGCCCAGGGCGACCGGGTCGGCGTTGCGGAACTCGGCCCACTCGGTGAGCACGCAGACGAGGTCGGCGCCGCGGACGGCGTCGTTCATCGTCTCCTCGTACGTCAGCTCGGGCACCGCCCGGCGCGCGTTCTCGATCCCCTGCGGGTCGAACACGTGCACGTCGGCGCCGGCCTTGCCGAGCAGCGAGGCGACCGCGAGCGCCGGCGCGTCGCGTACGTCGTCGGTGTTGGGTTTGAACGTGGCGCCGAGCACCGCGACCCGGGTGCCGGACAGGTCCGGGCCGGCCGGGCCGGAGCGGCGGCCGAGCAGTTCGGCGGCGAGCTGCACCACGCGGCTGCGGCGGCGCTGGTTGATCAGGTCGACCTCGTGCAGGAAGCGCAGCGCCTCACCGGCGCCCAGTTCCTGCGCCCGGGCCTGGAAGGCGCGGATGTCCTTGGGCAGGCAGGCGCCGCCGAAGCCGAGCCCGGCCTGGAGGAACCGGTTGCCGATGCGCGGGTCGTAGCCGATCGAGCGGGCGAGCTGGGTGACGTCGCCGCCGGCCGCCTCGCAGACCTCGGCCATCGCGTTGATGAAGGAGATCTTGGTGGCGAGGAACGCGTTCGCGGCGACCTTGACCAGCTCGGCGGTGGCGAAGTCGGTGACCACCAGCGGCACCTCGCGGTCCTCGGTGGCGGCGAGGTCGAAGACGCCCTTGTGGGCGGCGAAGAGCATGCCGTTGGCCCACTCGCTCTTGACGCCGACCACGATCCGGTTGGGGCGCAGCACGTCGTCGACGGCGAAGCCCTCCTGGAGGAACTCGGGGCTCCACGCCACCTCGACGCCGAGGTCGGCCGGGGTGTGCTTGCCGACGAGCTGCTCGACCCACTCGGCGGTGCCCACCGGCACGGTGGACTTGCCGACGATCAGCGCCTTGCGGGTCAGGTGCTGGGCGAGGCTGGTCACGGACGCCTCGACGTACGACAGGTCGGCGCCCATCCCGTCGGCCCGCTGCGGGGTGCCGACGCAGATGAAGTGGACGTCGCCGAAGTCGGCGGTCTCCTGGATGTCGGTGCTGAACCGCAGCCGGCCGGCGGCCAGGTTGCGCCGCAGCAGCTCGTCGAGGCCCGGCTCGTGGATCGGCACCTCGCCCGCGTTGAGCTTGGCGATCTTGTCCGCGTCGACGTCGAAGCCGAGCACCTCGTAACCCAGCTCCGCGTAGCAGATGGCGTAGGTCGCACCGAGGTAGCCGGTGCCGAGGAACGTCACCCGCGGGCGGGCGGCGCCGGACGGCGGGGTCACCGCGGCGATGGCGGGCATCGGCTGGGTGTTCGGGTACGGAATCGTCACGCCTGTCTTCTCCGCTCGCACTGGCGGCGCTTCCACGCGTCGCATTCTGCTGGGGCGCCGAGGCCGGGCACCGAGGGAACTGCTGTGAGGGTAATGGGGTCGGGCGGGCGAGGCTCGGGCGTGAGCCTACCCGTCGGTAAGGTTCGGCCGGGGCCGGTGGCTATCCTTCAGTCTGCGGCAGTCGTCGGCCCCCGGGCGGCACAGACTGCGCATGATAGCGGTGAAAGGGGAGGGCCGACATGGCCGCAGAGCAGTCGTTCGACGTCTACCGGTTGCCGGAGGAGCACGAGGCGATCCGGGAGGCGGTCCGTGAGGTCTGTGCGGCCAAGGTGGCTCCGCACGCCGCCGAGGCGGATGAGACAGGTGAGTTCCCCAAGGCGTCCTACGAGGCTCTGCGCGCGGCCGACTTCCACGCCCCGCACATCCCGGCCGAGTACGGCGGCGCCGGCGCGGACGCGCTGGCCACGGCCATCGTGATCGAGGAGGTGGCCCGGGCCTGCGCGTCGTCCTCGCTGATCCCGGCGGTGAACAAGCTGGGCACCATGCCGCTGCTGCTGGCCGGTTCCGAGGAGCTCAAGCGCAAGTACCTCACCCCGGTCGCGGCCGGGGAGGGCATGTTCTCCTACTGCCTCTCCGAGCCGGAGGCGGGCAGCGACGCGGCCTCGATGACCACCAAGGCGGTACGTGACGGAGACCACTGGGTGCTCAACGGCGTGAAGCGGTGGATCACCAACGCGGGCGTGTCCGAGTACTACACCGTGTTCGCCGTGACCGATCCCACAGCCCGGTCGAAGGGCATCTCCGCGTTCGTGGTGGAGAAGTCCGACCCGGGTGTCAGCTTCGGCGCCCCGGAGAAGAAGCTCGGCATCAAGGGCTCGCCCACCCGTGAGGTCTACTTCGACAACGTCCGGATCCCGGCCGACCGCATGATCGGCGCCGAGGGCACCGGCTTCGCCACCGCGATGAAGACGCTGGACCACACCCGGGTCACCATCGCCGCCCAGGCGGTCGGCATCGCGCAGGGCGCGCTGGACTACGCCAAGGGCTACGTCCAGGAGCGCAAGCAGTTCGGCAAGCCGGTCGCCGAGTTCCAGGGCATCCAGTTCATGCTCGCCGACATGGGCATGAAGCTGGAGGCGGCCCGGCAGCTCACGTATGCCGCCGCCGGCAAGTCCGAGCGCGGCGACGCGGACCTGACGTACTTCGGCGCGGCCGCGAAGTGCTTCGCCTCGGACGCCGCCATGGAGATCACCACGGACGCGGTCCAGTTGCTCGGCGGCTACGGCTACACCCGCGACTACCCGGTCGAGCGGATGATGCGGGACGCCAAGATCACCCAGATCTACGAGGGCACCAACCAGGTCCAGCGCATCGTGATGGCCCGTCAGCTGCTCAAGGGCTGACCGCAGGCGTTCGGGCGGGCGGGCCGGTCGCGTACCGGCCCGCCCGCACTCGTCAACGGCTCTCGGTGCCCTCCGGCCGGCCCGCGCCGCGCGGGGGCGCGGACCACGGCGACTCGCTGCCGGTACGGCGGGGCAGGGGTTCGGTGGGGGTCTCGGGGTACGCCAGCGTGAGCGGCGGCGTGTCCGGATCCTTCGCCGGCGCCGGGGGCCAGTCGGTGAGCGCCGGCTTGTGCTCCACCGGTGTGACGGCCGGGGTCAGCTCCGCCTCGGCCGCCGGGGGTGTGGCGGGACGCCGCCAGCGGCTCGTGCTGAACACGGCCATCAGCAGCAGCACGCCGATGAGGAACAGCGTGCCGTTGTCGAGCGGGTCGCGCAGCGGCAGCGGGTCACCGAGCAGCCTGAGGTCGTCCGGCACCTGGTCCCGCACGCTGAACGGCGCGACGAACAGCCCGAGGTACGGGACCGCGAGCAGCAGGCCGGCCACCAGCGGGCCGAACGGCGAGAAGCGCAACGTGCCGAGCAGGCCGAGCAGGATGCCGGCGACGCCCAGATAGACGGCCGGCTCGATCAGGTTCGGCGTGCTGTACGTCCCGATCTCCACCCAGCGGTCGACGGTCCGCTCAGATCCGTCCTGACCGAGCGTGACGAGCACCCAGGTGACGGGCGCCACCGCCAACCCGGCGAGGAAGCTCCAGAGATGTCGCATCCGCGCACCGTACCGTCTCCGGCATGACAGATCATCCCGCGGTCCCGCCGGGTAAGCCCACGTCGTACTCCCGCGTCACGCTCAGTCGCATCATGACCGCGGTCGATGTCAATCTGTACGGGACCGTGCACGGTGGGGTACTCATGAAATTCGTGGACGACGTCGCGGGCGCGGCGGCTGCGCGGCACAGCGGCGGCACCGCGGTGACCGCCTCCATCGACGAGATCGTCTTCTCCGAGCCGGTCCGGGTGGGCGATCTCGTGCACGCGCACGCACAGGTCAACTGGACCGGACAGACCTCGATGGAGGTCGGGGTGAAGGTGGTCGCCGAGCGCTGGGACTCGGCCGAGGACGAGCCGGTCCGGGTCGCCACCGCGTACCTGGTCTTCGTGGGCGTCGACGTCGGCGGCGCGCCCCGTCCGGTCCGCCCGGTGCTGCCCGAGACGCCGGAGGACGAGCGCCGCTTCCGGGAGGCCGAGATCCGGCGCGCGCACCGGCTCGCCCGGCGCCGCGCGATCCAGGCCCACCGGGCCGGCTGAGGTGTAAGGAAGGGCCCCTTGTTAACGCCTGCGGTAGAGCAGGGGCCCCTTGTTAACACCTCCGCCTACGCGCGCCGCCCTCCACCGGCGGCGGACGCCCGCGGAGAGCGAGGTGTTAACAAGGGGCCCTTCCTCTGCACGAGGCGTTAATAGGGGGCCCTTCCTTACACGCGGGCCACATGGGGTGGGGGTGCGGGGTGTGGGCGGGGCACGCCCCGTACGCCGCACCCGGCGCGGACAATGGCGGCACCAGGTAGGGCAAGATGGCGCCACGGCCCCGGCACACCGTCGTGGCGGGCCCAGGGGAGGGTGGAACAGTGGCTGACGTGCTGTGGACGCCGCCGGCGGACGTGCGGGAGCGGTCCCGGATCGGTGACTACCTGCGCTGGCTGGCCGAGCACCGCGGGCTGGAGTTCGCCGGCTACGACGCGCTGTGGCAGTGGTCGGTGACCGACCTGGACGCGTTCTGGCGCTCGATCTGGGACTACTTCGACGTCGTCGCGCACACCCCGCCGAGCGCCACCCTCACCGACCGGGCCATGCCCGGTACCCGCTGGTTCCCCGGCGCGACGCTCAACTACGCCGAGAACGTGCTGCGCATGCCGGGGCTGGGCGACGACGACCCGGCGGTGATCGCACACGGTCAGACCCGCGCGCCGGAGACGCTCACCGCGGCCGGGCTGCGCGAGCGGGTCCGCCGGGTGGCCGCCGGGCTGCGCCGCCTCGGCGTGGGTCCGGGCGACCGGGTGGCCGCGTACGCGCCGAACATCCCCGAGACGTACGTCCTGCTGCTCGCCACCGCCAGCCTCGGCGCGATCTTCTCCTCCTGCGCGCCCGAGTTCGGCACCCGCAGCGTCACCGACCGCTGGCAGCAGATCGAGCCCACGGTGCTGGTCGCTGTCGACGGCTACCGGTACGGCGACAAGCCGGTCGACAGGCGCGCCGAGGTGGCCGCGATCCGGGCCGCCCTGCCGTCGCTGCGGCACACGGTCGCCGTCGCGTACCTCGATCCGGACGGCCCGGCCCCCGACGGCGCGCTGCCGTGGGCGGAGCTGGCGGCGGACACCGGCGAGCCGTTGACGTTCACCCCGGTCGCCTTCGACCACCCGCTCTACGTGCTCTACTCCTCCGGCACCACCGGCCTGCCCAAGCCGATCGTGCACGGTCACGGCGGCATCCTGCTGGAACACCTCAAGATGCTGGCGCTGCACCACGACCTGGGTCCGTCCGACCGGTTCCTGTGGTTCACCACGACCGGCTGGATGATGTGGAACTTCCTGGTCTCCGGCCCGGCGGTGGGCGCGGCGATCGTGCTGTTCGACGGCAACCCGGGCCACCCCGACCTGGGCGCGCTGTGGCGGCTGGCCGCCGACACCGGCACCACGTACTTCGGCACGTCCGCGCCGTTCCTGCTGGCCTGCCGCAAGGCCGGGCTGGTGCCGCGCGAGATCGCCGGCCTGTCCGCGGTGCGCGGCCTCGGCTCGACCGGCGCGCCGCTGCCGGCCGAGGGCTTCACCTGGGTGTACGAGAACGTCAGCGACCGCCTCCAGCTCCAGTCGCTGTCCGGCGGCACGGATGTGTGCACCGGCTTCGTGGGCGGCGTGCCGCTGCTGCCGGTGTACGCCGGGGAGATCGCCTGCCGGGCGCTCGGCGCGAAGGTGGAGGCCCGCTCGGCCGACGGCAGTGCGGTGGTCGGGCAGCTCGGCGAGCTGGTGATCACCGAGCCGATGCCGAGCATGCCGGTCGGGTTCTGGAACGACCCGGACGGCGCGCGCTACCGGGAGGCGTACTTCGAGGTCTATCCGGGCGTGTGGCGCCACGGCGACTGGATCACCGTGAACGAGCGCGGCGGGTGCGTCATCACCGGCCGCTCCGACGCGACGCTCAACCGGGGCGGCGTACGCCTCGGCACCGCCGAGTTCTACTCCGTGGTCGAGGGGCTGGACGAGGTGGTCGACTCGGTTGTCGTGCACCTGGAGGACGACGAGGGCGGCGCGGGTGAGCTGCTGCTGTTCGTGGTGCTCGCCGAGGGCCTGGAACTCGACGACGAGATGCGGCGCAAGATCTGCCGGGAGCTGCGTACCGCCCTGTCGCCGCGGCACGTGCCGGACGAGATCCACCAGGTCCGGGCCGTGCCGAGGACGCTCAGCGCGAAGAAGCTGGAGGTCCCGGTGAAGAAGATCCTGACGGGTACCCCGGTCGACAGCGCGGCGGCCAAGGGCGCCCTGGCCAACCCCGAGTCCCTGACGGCGTTCGCCGCCCTGGCCCAGCGCCGGGCCACCACCGACCACCCCGTCTCGCCTCGCTGATCTTGCACTCTCCGCCCCGGCGGAAGGGGCGAATCCCCCGCACCGAGGGCCGAGACTGCAAGATCGCGGGGGAGGTGGGGCGGGAGGGCTCAGGTCAGGGTGTGGGTGGTCTTCTCGGTTTCGGCGCGGGAGGGCAGGCGGGCCGGGTCGGGGTGGGCGCACGCGACCACGCTGGCGCCCGCCGAGAGCGGGGTGAGCAGCCAGTCGACCGGGTCGGGGTGAGTGGTCACGTCGACCAGGAGGCGGTCGCCGTGAGTCAGGCCCAGCTCCGCGGCACGGGCCGCCGCGCGGGCCAGCAACTCCGCGTCCGCCTCACCGCCCGCCGGGTACGGCGTGAAGTGGTCGCCGTGTCCGCGTACCGCCGCGACGAAGTCGGTGCAGCCCGCCGGCACCTGCCGCATCGGCAGCGCGAACGGGTCGAGCGCCAGCGCGTACCGCTCGCCGGCCGGCCACCCGGCCGCCTCGTCCACCCGGTCGGCGGCCACGAACAGCGCCTCCACCGGGCCCGGCGTGCCGGTCACCGTCAGCTTCGCCGACCAGCAGCCGAGCAGCACGGCCGCGGTCTGCCAGTGCGGCGGCAGCAGCACCCCGGCCGCGTCGCCGGGCGCGGCGCCCACCTCGTCGGTGAGCAGGTTCGCGGTCTTCGCCACCCAGTTCGCGAGCGTCGCCCCGGAGAGTTCGGTGCGCTCGCCGGTGGAGTCGTCGTACCAGGTCAGCAGCGGTCGGGTGGGGTCGGGCGCGATCGCGTCGGCGAACACCCGGGCAATGTTGTCGGCCATCGGCGCGAACGATACGCGCCCCGCGTGCGTACTCGATGACAACGACAAGTCGGCGTACCGTCGGGTCGCGGTCAGCGCCTTGCGCCCGGCCCGGCGTAGGCTTGCCGAGAGTGTTCTTCCCCACAACTGCGCCACCTGAGGAGTCGCCCCGTGACCGCCGGTCGCCCGCCCCGCGTTCTCATCGACGCCACGAGTGTCCCCGCCGACCGTGGCGGCGTCGGTAGATACGTCGACGGACTGCTCGGCGCGCTGGGCCGGGTCTGCGGCACCAGCGTCGACCTGGCCGTGGTCAGCCTCCGCACCGACCTGGAGCGCTACACCCGGATGCTCCCCGGTGCCGAGGTGATCCCCGCCCCGGCGGCGGTGGCGCACCGGCCGGCGCGGCTGGCCTGGGAGCAGACCGGCCTGCCGCTGCTGGCCCAGCAGGTCGGCGCCGAGGTGCTGCACTCGCCGTTCTACACCTGCCCGCTGCGGGCCGGTTGCCCGGTGACGGTCACCGTGCACGACGCGACGTTCTTCACCGAGCCGGAGCACTACGACAAGTCGCGCCGGACGTTCTTCCGCAGCGCGATCAAGACGTCGCTGCGCCGGGCCGGCCGGGTGATCGTGCCGAGCAAGGCCACCCGCGACGAGCTGATCCGGCTGCTGGACGCCGATCCGACCCGGATCGACGTCGCCTACCACGGCGTCGACCAGGACGCGTTCCACGCGCCGGGTGACGAGGAGAAGGCACGCGTCCGGGCCCGCCTGGGTCTCGGCGACAGCAGCTACATCGCGTTCCTGGGGGCCAAGGAGCCGCGCAAGAACGTACCCAACCTGATCCGCGGCTGGGCCCGGGCGGTGGGCGACCGGCCGAACCCGCCCGCGCTGGTGGTGGCCGGCGGCCAGGGCCACGACGACGACATCGACCGCGCGGTGGCCGAGGTTCCGTCGCACCTGCGGCTGCTGCGCCCGGGTTACCTGCGCTACGCCGACCTGCCCGGCTTCCTCGGCGGCGCGCTGGTGGCCGCGTACCCGTCCTACGGCGAGGGCTTCGGCCTGCCGATCCTGGAGGCGATGGCGTGCGCCGCCCCGGTGCTCACCACGCCGCGCCTGTCCCTGCCCGAGGTGGGCGGCGACGCGGTGGCCTACACCAGCGAGGATCCGGACCAGATCGCCACCGACCTCGTCGCCCTGCTGGACGACGAGCAGCGGCGGCTGTCCCTGGCCAAGGCCGGGTTCGACCGGGCCAAGGAGTTCACCTGGGAGTCCAGCGCGGAGGTCCACATCGCGGCGTGGCGACGGGCCCGGTCCTGAGCGCCGGCTGCCGGTCCCGGGCGACCGGCCGTGACGGCTCGCCCGCTTCGGGCATGATGTGCTGATGTTCTACGCCGTCATCCCGGCGGGCGGCAGCGGCACGAGGTTGTGGCCGTTGTCCCGTGCCGGCCATCCCAAATTCCTCCACCCGCTGACCGGCACCCCCGCCTCGCTGTTGCAGGCCACTGTCGACCGGTTGTCGCCGCTGACCACGCCGGAGCGCACGCTCGTGGTCACCGGAGCCGCGCACGCCGCGGCGGTGGCTCGGCAACTGGCTGGCCTGCCGGAGGAGAACATCCTGGTCGAGCCGTCGCCGCGGGACTCCTGCGCCGCGATCGCACTGGCCGCTGCGGTGATCGCCGGCCGGACCCCGGACGCGGTGATGGGCTCGTTCGCCGCCGACCACCTGATCGGCGACCCGGCCCGGCTGGCCGAGGTGGTACGGCAGGCCATCCGGGGCGCGGAGCAGGGGCTGCTGATGACGGTGGGCATCACCCCGACGCGCCCGGAGACCGGCTACGGCTACCTGGAGACCGGCGAGCCGGTGGGGGACGGCCCGCTCCGCCCGGTACGCGAGTTCAAGGAGAAGCCGGCCGCCGAGGTGGCCGAGGTGTACGTCCGCTCCGGCCGGCACCTGTGGAACGCCAGCATGTTCGTCTGGCGGGTGGACGTCTTCCTGTCCGAGCTGGCCCGCCAGCAGCCCGAGCTGCACGCCGGGATCACCGCCATCGCGGCGGCCTGGGGCACCCCGGAGCAGGACGACGTGCTCGGCCGGATCTGGCCGACGCTGCCCCGGATCTCGGTCGACTACGCGGTGATGGAGGGCGCGGCGACGGCCGGCTGGGTGGGTACGGTGCCCGGCGACTTCGGCTGGAACGACGTGGGCGACTTCCACACGCTCGGCGAGGTGCTGCCCGCCGACGGCGCCGGCAACGTGGTGCTGGGCGGGGACGCGAAGCCGGGCGTGCTGCTGCACGACACCACCGGCACCGTGGTGGTGCCGCACTCCGGCCGGCTCGTGGCCACCGTCGGTGTCCACGACCTGATCGTCGTGGACACCCCGGACGCGCTGCTGGTCTGCCCCCGCGACCGCGCGCAGGACGTGAAGAAGATCGTGGACGAGCTGAAGGAACGCGGCGAGGAGGGCCTGGTCTGATCGGTCGCGCGCCGGGCCGCCGGCGTGGGGAGGCGTCCGGCGGCGCGGCGCGGTGCCCTCGTTCAGCCGCCCGTACGGCGGGCCAGCGCCGCGAGCGCCGGCGGCACGAGCTGAGCGGTGGCGTGGGCGAGCGGCTCGGGCAGCCGGTCCGGCGGGAACCAGCCGAGCGCCTCGGACTCCGCGCTGACCCGCTCGATCGCTCCGGCCGGGGCCAGGACGGCGTACCGGACGTCGTAGTGGAACGACCCGCCCTGGCAGGCGACCTGATGGATGTCCACGTCGATCGGCTCCGGCTCGACGGTCAGGCCGGTGATGCCGGACTCCTCGGTGGCCTCGCGCAGCGCGGCGGCCACCAGCGTCCGGTCGCCGGGCTCGCAGTGCCCGCCGAGCTGCACCCACCTGCGGATCTTGCCGTGCAGGCAGAGCAGCACCCGGCCGTCCGGGTCGAGCACCAGCGCGCTCGCCGTGACGTGCCCGGCCCGGTGCAGCCGGCTCATCGCCACCGGTCCGTCGGCCAGCAGCGCCAGCGTCCGGTCCCGGGCGGCGTCGGCGGCGGGGCTGGTCGCCGTCCAGCGGCTCAGCGTCGCGACGGCGTCGGCGTGCAACTCGGTGTACGGGATGAGATCGGGCACCCGGACACTCTACGAGCGCCGCCTCCGTACCCTGGCGCGGTGTCGCGCTCCGGATCGGGATGAGCGAGGGCCGGGCGGCACCCCTGCGACTGATGTCGCAGACCCTCGTGGTGCCACCCGGCCACGCCCGTCAGCCGGCGTCCGGGTCAACGTTGCGCCCCGGCGTCGGCGGGCAACAGAGAGTTTGCCGAACCGGCCCGCCCGGCGTCGAGGTTTTTCACCTGACGCTTAAAGATGGAGATTAGTACCGGCGGGTAGAGTGCGGAGTGTGGCGGGCATCCCCGCCGTCCGCACGGGAGCAGCAACCCATGTTGAAGATCATTTTCTCGGGCGAGGACGTTCTGCGGACCCGGGTCGCCCCGGCCGCGGACCCGCTCTGGGAGCTGGTCCTCAGCCTGCACCTGCTACAGGGGCGCAGCCGGGACCCGATGATGACCACGTGGCGGCGCACCGTGGCGCACGGCCTGCGGACCGACACCGACGCCGAGCAGTACCGCCTGCTGCTCGCGCTCAACCCGCCGCGTGGCTACTTCCCCGACTTCCTCACCCCGTTCGCCAGCCGGGAGGGCTTCCAGGCCGGGCTGGACGCGGTCCGGGGCACCCCTGTGGACATGCTGCGCCGCGACCTGACGCTGCTCGCCGGGGAGACCCCGCTGCCGTCGTCGGCCACCGCGCTCGCCCGTGGCGAACCGGGAACGCTGCACCACCTGACCGACGCCATGACGCGCTACCAGTCGCTGGCGGTCACGCCGTACTGGTCCCGGGTGCAGGCGGCGGTCGAGGCGGACCGGGCCCGGCGTGCGCGCGCGATGCTCGACGGCGGCGCCGAAGGGCTGCTGGCCAGCCTGCGGCCGAACATGCGCTGGGTCTCGGGCGTGCTGGAGGTGCTCGACTACCCGGACACGCGGGAACTGCACCTGGACGGCCGCGGGCTGCTGCTCGTGCCGTCGTTCTTCTGCTCGCGTACCCCGGTGGCGCTCGTCGACCCGACCCTGCCCCCGGTGCTGGTCTACCCGGTCGACCGGCTGGCCGGCCTGACACCCGCGTCCGGCGCCGCCGCGTCACCGCAGGGCGAGGCGCTCGCCGCCCTGCTCGGGCGCACCCGCTCCCGGGTGCTCCAGGCCGCCGACGAGGGCTGCACGACCGGTGAGATGGCACGCCGGCTGCGCATCTCCGCCGCCGCGGCCAGCCAGCACACCACTGTGCTGCGCAACGCGGGGCTGCTGGTCAGCCAGCGCGACCGCAACACCGTCCTGCACACGCTGACCCCGCTGGGCCGGGCCGTCCTCGACGCCTGAGCGTCGCCCGCCGGGTCAGAGCGCCAGCGTGGCGCTCGCGGTGCTGCCGGACGGGGGCGGGAGCAACGTCGATTCGATCCCCTCCGCGGCCAGCGCCGCGCGCAGGCGTTGCAGGTCCGCGCCGAACCGGACCAGGTCCGCCGGATCGACCGGGGCGGGCGCCGCGCCGAGCAGCAGACCGGTGGCCGAGGCGGGCCAGCCGGGCACTGTGGCGGCGAGTCCGGCGCGTACCTCGTCGTCGGTGACGTGGGTGAACACGGTGCCCGGGGCGACCACGTCGGCGACCACGTCGATCGCCCGCCGCACCGCGGCCGGATCGGCGGGCTCGGGGCCGGTCCGGTCCGCCAGCGTCGCCGCCGCCCGCAGGCCGGCGGCGCGCGCCTCGGCCGTACCGAGCGAGAACAGGTCCATCGAGGCGTCGCGGACGAGCGTGCGGGCGCCCTCGTCGTCGTCCCGGGTCGCGGCGAGGTAACCCCGGACCACCGCGACCGGCACCTGGTCGCACTTGCCCTTGATCAGCTCACCGGCGGCTGCCAGTTCGTCGACCACCGCCATCTGGGTGACGAACAGCTCGTTGCCGTACGGGTCGACCTCGCCCCGGTGGTCGCGGATGGCCGGCATGCCGGCCACCCCGAGCGCCACGTCGGTGAGCCCGTTGCGCCACGGGCGGCCCATCGTGTCGCTGACGATCACGGCGACGTCGAGGCCGTACCGCTCGCGCAATTCGGCGCGCAGCGCCCGGGCGGACGCGTCCGGGTCGACCGGCAGCAGCACCAGCCGGGTCTTGTCCACGTTCGAGGCGTCGATGCCGGCGGTGGCCATCACGAACCCGTGGTGGGTCTGCACGATCCGGGTCGCGCCCCGGGTCGCCACCACCCGGGCGGTCTCCCCGGCCAGGATCCGGTCCCGCTCGGCGAGCCGTTCCGGGCCGTCGGCCGGCACGTCGACCAGCCGGCCCTCCGCCTTCGACACGATCTTGCTGGTCACCACGAGCACGTCGTGGTCGCGCAGCCAGGGCGCCGCACCGGCGATCAGCGCCGCCAGGTCGTCGCCCTCGGTCACGTCGCCGATGCCCGGCACCGGCAGGATCTCCAGCCTCACATCAGCTCCAGCGCGGCGCGCACCATCGCGGCGGTCGCCGCCTCGTCGGTCATCCGCAGCGGCGCCGCGCGCACCGTCACGTCCGGCACGACTGTGCCCTCGTCCTCCGGCGCGACCAGCCAGCCGTCGAGCAGCCCGCCCGCCGACCGGGCGCCGTAGAGGCCACCCACGCCGGCCGCGCTGCACTCCACGCCGAGCACTGCCAGGCAGCGGTCGGCCATGCCGCGTACCGGCGCGCCGCCGATGATCGGCGACACCCCGATCACCGGGGCCGGGCCGCCGGCCACCGCGTCGCGCAGGCCCGGCACCGCCAGCACCGGGGCGATGCTCACCACCGGGTTGCTCGGCGCGATCAGCACCACGTCCGCGGCGGCGATCGCCTCGGCCACGCCGGGCGCGGGCTTCGCCGCGTCGGCGCCGACGAAGACGAACCGGTCGGTGGGTACGTCCGCCCGATGCCGAACCCACCACTCCTGGAAGTGGATCGCCCGCCGGCCCTGCTCGTCGGTGACGACGGCATGGGTCTCCAGGCGGTCGTCGGTGGCTGGCAGCAGCCGTACGCCCGGCTGCCAGCGGGCGGCCAGCGCCTCGGTGACCTGCGACAGCGGGTAGCCGGCGTTGATCATCTGGGTGCGCACCAGATGGGTGGCGATGTCCTTGTCGCCCAGGCCGAACCAGCTCGGCTCCGCGCCGTACGCGGCCAGCTCGTTCTTCACCGTCCAGGTCTCGCCCGCCCGGCCCCAGCCGCGCTCCGGGTCGGCGCCGCCGCCGAGCGTGTAGAGCACGCTGTCCAGGTCGGGGCAGACCTTCAGTCCGTGCAGCAGCAGATCGTCGCCGACGTTGACCACGGCGGTCACCTCGGCGCCCACCTGGCGGGCGTACGCCCGCACGCCGAGCAGGAAACGGGCGCCCCCGATGCCGCCGGTCAGTACCACGATGCGCATGGCGTCCATCCTTCCCCACGCGTCGCCGTCGATCGTCCGGTGGCCGGAGAGACTACGCTCACTTCGGCAACTGTCCGCTTTCGTCCCCTGGGGGAGTCCGTGACCAGCCCCGCCGAGCCCGCGTCCGGCGACGCCACGCAGGCCAGCCAGTTGATCAAGCCGTTGCGCGAACTGGCCGCGCTCGTCCTTCTCGGCGCCAACGCCGTGCTGCTCTTCGTCGGCCTGCTGCGCCTGCTGGTGCCGGTCGACGACTACAGCACGTTCAGCGGCCGGGCCGGGAGCACGTACTTCACCTTCATCGGCCTGGAGTCGACGGCCCTGCCGGTGCTCGCGGTCCTGATCGCCACCGTCGTCCTCCCGGTCGTGCCGAAGGCCAAGCTGATCACGCAGGTGGCGCTCGCCGAGTACGCCGTGTCCGCCGTGTTCGGCGCGCTGACGTTCCTGATCTGGCTGGTCGGCCGGCTCGCCGACGGCGAGGTGCTGGACGCGTTCCTCGGTCTGCTGACCCGGGCGGCCTGGCTGGCGATCTTCGCGGTCGGCGCGTTCGTGGTGTTCAAGATCTGGCGCACGCTCTACTACGTGCCGAAGCCCAAGCCGCAGCCCGGCGTGTACGGCCAGGCCCAGCCCGGCTGGCCGCAGCAGCCGGGTCAGCCCGGCGGCTACCCCGGTCCGGGCGGCTACCCGCAGCAGCCCGGCCAGGGCTACCCGCAGGCCGGCTCGCCCCCGCCCGGCTGGCCGCAGCAGCCCGGCCCGTACGGCCAGCCGCAGTCGGCGCCGCCGTTCAACACGGCCCCGCCGCACGCGCCGCAGTCCGGTCCGCCGTTCGCCGGTCCGCAGCCGGCGCCGCAGTCCGGCGTCCCGTTCGCCGGCCCGCAGCAGGCGCCGCAGTACGGCTCGCCGCAGCCTGCGCCGCCGTTCGCCCAGCCGCCGTCGGCCGACCCGACGCAGGCGATCCCGCGCCAGTCCGCCGAGCCGGGCGCGCCGTCGCCCGCCGCCGACGACGAGCGCACCCAGCGGTTCGACCGCGAGGACCCGAACCAGCCCCGCTGAGACCCGCGCGGCGGGCGACGCCCCACCGTCGCCCGCCGCCACCTCGGCCCGCCGCTGTGCGGCAGGCCACCGGAGTCGTCCCGTTGCCCGGGCCGCGACCGGGGGCGGGCATCCGTCCGTCCGGTAGCGCTTAGGCTGGGCGGATGGTTGATCGCAGCGACCCCGAACCGACCGAGGCGAGCATCCGCCGGGCACTGGGGCGGGCCGCCACCGGCCGGACGCTCGACGCCGGCGAGGCGGGCGCGCTGCTCGCCGCTCGCGGGCCGATGCTCGACGACCTGCTCCGGATCGCCGGCGACATCCGCGACGCCGGGCTGCGCGACGCCGGGCGGCCGGGCGTGGTGACGTACTCGAAGAAGGTCTTCATCCCGCTGACCCGGCTCTGCCGGGACCGCTGCCACTACTGCACGTTCGCCACCGTGCCGCACCGGCTGCCCGCCGCCTACCTGGAACGTGACGAGGTGCTGGCGATCGCCCGCGAGGGCGCCGCGCAGGGCTGCAAGGAGGCGCTGTTCACGCTCGGCGACCGGCCCGAGGAGCGGTGGCCGGCGGCCCGCCGGTGGCTGGACGAGCGGGGGTACGACTCGACGCTGGACTACCTGCGCGCCTGCGCGGTGGCGGTGCTGGAGGAGACCGGCCTGCTGCCCCACCTGAACCCGGGCGTGCTCACCTGGTCGGAGTTGCAGCGGCTCAAGCCGGTCGCGCCGAGCATGGGCATGATGCTGGAGACCACCGCCACCCGGCTCTGGTCGGAACCGGGCGGCCCGCACTACGGCTCGCCGGACAAGGAACCCGCGGTACGCCTGCGGGTGCTCGAGGACGCCGGCCGGGTCGGGGTGCCGTTCACCACGGGCATCCTGATCGGCATCGGCGAGAACCGGGCCGAGCGGGTCGACGCGATCTTCGCGATCCGCCGGGCGATGCGGGAGTACGGCCACCTCCAGGAGGTGATCGTGCAGAACTTCCGCGCCAAGCCGGACACCGCGATGCGCGGCATGCCCGACGCGGAGCTGCACGACCTGGCCGCCACGGTGGCGGTGGCCCGGGTGCTGCTCGGCCCGAAGGCCCGCATCCAGGCCCCGCCGAACCTCATCGCGGGCGAGTACGACCTGCTGCTGCGCGCCGGCATCGACGACTGGGGCGGCGTCTCCCCGGTCACGCCCGACCACGTCAACCCGGAGCGGCCCTGGCCGCACCTGGACGAGCTGGCGGCGCGTACCGCGAGTGCCGGGTTCACGCTGCGCGAGCGGCTGACCGTCTACCCGGAGTACGTCCGGGCGGGGGAGCCGTGGCTGGACCCGCGCCTGCTGCCGCACGTCACCGCGCTCGCCGACCCGGCCACCGGGCTCGCGGTCGAGGCGGCCCGCCCGGTGGGACGGCCCTGGCAGGAGCCCGAGTCGGGCTACGGCGGCCGCACCGACCTGCACGTCACCATCGACGTCACCGGCCGTACCGACGACCGGCGGGGCGACTTCGACAGCGTGTACGGCGACTGGGCCGAGGTGGCCGGCAAGGTGGCGCCGGAGGCGCGCGCGGGCGTACCCCTGGGTGGTGGCCCGGACGGCGACCTGCGTGCGGGCCTGCGGCTGGCCGCGGACGACCCGGCCGCGCTGCTGACGCCGGCCCACGAGGCCAAGGCGCTGGCGCTGTTCGGCGCGGACGGCCCGGCGCTGGAGGAGCTGTGCCGGCTGGCCGACGACGCGCGCCGGGACGTGGTCGGCGACGACGTGACATACGTGGTCAACCGCAACATCAATTTCACGAACGTCTGCTACGTGGGCTGCCGGTTCTGCGCGTTCGCCCAGCGGGAGAGCGACGCCGACGCGTTCCGGCTCTCGCTTTCGCAGGTGGCCGACCGGGCCGAGGAGGCGTGGGCGGCCGGAGCGACCGAGGTCTGCCTCCAGGGCGGCATCGACCCGAAGATGCCGGTGACCGGTTACGCCGACATCGTCCGCGCGATCAAGGCGCGGGTGCCGGACATGCACGTGCACGCGTTCTCCCCGATGGAGATCGTCACCGCCGCGGCGAAGGCCGGCGTGCCGGTGCGGGAGTGGCTGCTCCAGCTCCGCGAGGCCGGGCTGGACACCATCCCGGGCACCGCCGCCGAGATCCTCGACGACGACGTGCGCTGGGTGCTGACCAAGGGCAAACTGCCGGCCGCCGCCTGGGTCGACGTGGTGAGCACGGCCCACGAGCTGGGCATCCGGTCCAGCTCCACGATGATGTACGGCCACGTGGACCACCCGGGCCAGTGGCTGGCGCACTTCCGGGTGCTGGCCGGGGTGCAGGACCGTACCGGCGGGTTCACCGAGTTCGTGGCGCTGCCGTTCGTGCACACCAACGCGCCGATCTACCTGGCCGGCATCGCCCGCCCGGGCCCGACCTGGCGGGAGAACCGGGCGGTGCACGCGATGGCCCGGCTGCTGCTGCACGGCCGGATCGACAACATCCAGTGCTCCTGGGTGAAGCTCGGTGACGCGGGCACCGTGGAGATGCTGCGCGGCGGCTGCAACGACCTCGGCGGCACGCTGATGGAGGAGACGATCTCCCGGATGGCCGGCTCGGGCAACGGTTCGGCCCGTACCGAGGAGCAGTTGCGGGCCATCGCCACCGCTGCCGGCCGGCCGTTCCGCAAGCGGACGACCGCGTACGGTCACGCCCGCGCCTGAGGTCGAACCTTTCCCCGCCGCGCGCCGTACCTGTGGATGCCGGCGGCGGTTTCGGCGAGGACCGCCGCCGGTGTCCCGAACCGGGGCCCGGCGGCGTCCGGGCGCCCGGCCCGCTGCGGCGCTGCGGCGCCGGTCCGGAAAGGCAGCCGATGAGCACTGACGAGACCACCGACGCGCCGAAACGGCGGATCTGGCCGCGGTTGACCCGCAGGCAGACGCTCACCGCCGCGGCGAGCGCGACACTGGGCGCCGCCGCCCTCACCGTGCCGGGCCTGTCCGCCGCGCAGAACGCCCCCACGGCGAACCGGCGCGACGAGCCGATCGTGGTCCACCTCCGCGACGCCGCCACCGGCGTCATGGACGTCTTCGTCGGCACCACCCGGGTCGAGGTACGCGACCGCGGCCTGGCCGACCGCCTGGTGCGCGCCGCCGGCCGGCGCTGATCCCACCCTCCGCCGGCGCGGACTCCCGGCGCCGGTTCCGCTTTCCGTTCCCCCGACGAAGGTGCGTCCGCCATGTCCTCTCACCGCGAGGCCCCGGAGATCGCCAAGGATCCGGTCGCCGACAGTTCCGACCTGTACGCGTTCGTCACGCCGAGCCAGCCGGACACGATCACGTTGATCGCCAACTACGTGCCGGTGCAGCTTCCCTCCGGCGGCCCGAACTTCTTCGAGTTCGGTGACGACGTCCGGTACGAGATTCACATCGACAACGACGGGGACGGATATCCGGACGTCACCTATCGTTTCGAATTCACTACCGAGATCACGAACCAGAACAGTTTTCTCTACAACACCGGGCCGATCGAGTCGCTGGAGAGCAAGAACTGGAACCGGCGGCAGTTCTACCGGCTGACCCGGATCGCCGACGGCCGCGCGCGTGTGCTGGCGCACAAACTGCCCTGCCCGCCGTGCAACGTCGGGCCGCTGTCCACGCCGAACTACCAGAACCTGGTCCGGCAGGCGACGTTCAAGCTGTCCACCGGCGAGAAGGTGTTCGCCGGGCAGCGCGCCGACGGTTTCTTCGTCGACCTGGGCGCGGTGTTCGACCTGGGTACGCTGCGGCCGTTCCAGCAGCTGCACGTGGCCGGCAAGAAGCTGTTCCGGGACGAGGGCGCGCCGGTGAACGCGCTGGACCGGCTCAACGTGCACAGTCTCGCCGTGCAGGTGCCGCTGAACCAGGTACGCCGCAAGGCGGCCCGCTACGGCTACGCCGACCGCGCCTCGACGATCGGGGTCTGGACGAGTGCGTCCCGCCAGCAGGTGCGGGTGCTCGGTGACCGGGTCGCCGCTGACACCGCCGCCGGGCCCTTCACCCAGGTGTCGCGGCTCGGTAACCCGTTGTTCAACGAGGTCATCGTGCCGATGTCCAGGAAGGACGTCTGGAACACGCTGCCGCCGTCGGAGGACAAGCGGTTCGCCGGGTTCGTCGAGCGGCCCGAGCTGGCCGCGCTGCTGCCCACGCTCTACCCGGGTGTGTTCCCCAATCTGGACGCGCTGAACAAGTCCAAGAAGCCGCGTGCCGACCTGGTGGCGATCCTGCTCACCGGCGTCCCGGCCGGACTGATCGACGGCTTCGCCAACACCACGGGCGACGTCCAGGCGGACATGCTGCGGCTGAACACGGCGATCCGGCCCAGCCGCAAGCCGGACCGGTTCGGCGTGCTCGGCGGCGACCTGGCCGGCTTCCCCAACGGCCGTCGCGTCGCCGACGACGTGGTGACGATCGCGCTGCGCGCCATCGCTGGGCTGACCGTGCCGCTGGTCGACAAGACGTTCCGGCCGGACGCCGCCGCCGCGGCGGTGACACCGGGCCTGAGCGCGGCCGACGTGACCGCGCCGTTCCTGGCCGACTTCCCGTTCCTCGGCACGCCGTACGACGGGTTCGGCAACCCGCAGGCGAAGAAGTCCTGACGGGAGGCGGCCGATGTCACACCATCACGATCTCGGCCCGTCGGAGGTCGGCAGCGTCGTGCTCGACCTGGGCGGCGACCGGGGCGCACTGATCATCCACACCGGGCGGGATCTGCACGGCCGGGAGATCGAGATCAGCCGCGTGGACCTCGACGGCCCGCGGACCCACTCCGCCGTACGCGAGCGGCACGTCCGGGACGGGGTGTTCCACAGTGCCGTCTACCCGGATCTGGAGGCGGGTGTCTATACCGTCTGGTGGGACGAGAGTACGTCTGCCGGCGCGATCTCGGTCGCCGGTGGATCCGTCGCCGAATTCGTTTGGCCCACCAGCTCACCAGCCCGCTTGGACTGAGCCGTCAGTCGCGCCGGAACCCGCGCCCCGTCCACATGATGGACGGGGCGCGGTCGGCGTTGGACCGCTCGGCGGGCGGTACCGCGGGAAGCGGGTTACCCTTTGCCCCACCAATTCTGATCTTGGTACGAGCGGCCGGCGGGGGCGTCCGGCCGGCCTGTCGGCGATGCGCCACGGCAGAAAACTTCCGGCAACTCGCCGGGGAGGGCGTTACTCGTCCGGGGTCTGAATCGATAGGGCAGGTTGCGAGGCTACGGGCGACCGCGGCGGTCGTCCCGGACGTGTCGGGAGGGCGACTCCATTATCAAGTTTGGCTTGACGGCGCACGCATTACACGCGTGTAATTTGAATGGGGTTGTTCGCACGGAACGCAACAAATGGTGACCGTACGGACAGGCACGCCTTTCGCGTGGGGGGTTGCAGCGGCGAATGACGCCGGTGCGCGACAAGGAGGCAATCGATGGACGGCCAGCTCGAGGTGGCCGACCTGCTCGGGAACGCGCCGGAGTGGCAGGAGCGAGCGCTCTGCTCGCAGACCGACCCGGAGGCGTTCTTTCCCGAGAAGGGCGGCTCGACCCGCGAGGCGAAGCGCATCTGCTCGCGGTGCGAAGTGAAGACGGAATGCCTGGAGTACGCGCTCGGCCACGACGAGCGGTTCGGAATCTGGGGTGGCCTCTCCGAGCGGGAGCGGCGCAAGCTCAAGCGGCGGGTCGCCGCCTGATCCACGTACGGGTCCACGGGCGGTGGGGGCCGCCCGGACCCGGGTCGCCGTCCGGCCGGAGGGGTCCGGCCGGACGGCGGCGCCCTGCCCGGTCGAACCGGTCAGGCCAGCTCGTCCGGATCGACCCCGAGCAGATTCGCCACCTGCTCGATGATCACGTCGTGCACCAGGTCGGCGAGATCCTCGCGGTCCATGGCGCGGAACTCCAGCGGCCGCCGGTAGAGCACGATCCGCGGCGGCACCTCCTGGCGGCCGGGCCGCCCCGGCAGCAGCCGGGCGAGCGGCACCTCGCCGTCCTCCAGCACGTCCGAGTCGTAGACGTTCAGATCCGGCGGGACATCCTCGACCGCGAACTCCACCCCGGCCAGCTCCTTGGCGAACCGGCGTTCGAGCGTCTCCACCGTGTCGAGCACCAGATCGTCGAAGACCTCGGCCTTCGTCCGGGCCAGCGGCACCGTGGCCGGCACCAGCCGCCCGCGCAGCCCGCGACCGTGCCGGTCACGGTGGGTGCGCCGGCCGGAGCCGGGGCGGCGGTTCTGGGGGCTCGTCATGACGCACAGGGTAGCCCGGTCGGCGGTCCACCCGCCGTCGCGCGGCCGTCCGGCGTGCCGGTGCGCCGATCGGAGGAATTGTGATCACCATGACGGGCGTGTCGTAACGCGAAGCGGTGCGCCGGACCCGGTAATGGGGATACCCTGCCGCCGTGAGGTCACCACGGCGCTGCTCCCGTAACGGCTGCCCCCGGCAAGCGGTCGCCACATTGACCTATGTCTACAACGAGTCGACGGCGGTGGTGGGCCCGCTCGCGGCGTTCGCCGAACCGCACACGTACGACCTGTGTGAGCCGCACGCCCGCAACCTGACCGCCCCGCGCGGCTGGGACGTGGTGCGGCACGAGGGCGAGTTCGAGCCGCCGCCGCCCACCACGGACGACCTGGTGGCGCTGGCCGAGGCGGTACGCGAGGCCGCCCGCCCGGCCCCGCCGCGCCCCCCGGAGGACGAGCCCACCACCAGGCCCCAGACCCCCCAGCAGGGCCGCCGGGGCCACCTCCGGGTAATCCCACCCCACCACTGACCCGCCGCCCCCAGCCTCCCGGCCCGGCACCCTCCGCCGCGTCGATCATGAAGTTGACGGCGTTTTCGATCTCCCTGAGTGCCGCCAACTTCATGATCAACGGGATGGAGGTCGGGGTCAGTGGCCCAGGAAGCGGGTGAAAGCCTCGGCTCGGCGGGACGGGCGGGCGGTGCGGTGCTCGGTTCGGTCGGCTGAGGACATGACCTTCAGGCCGGCGTTCATGGCGAGCCAGCGCAGCGGCTCCGGCTCCCAGCGCGGGGAACGGTGGCCCACCCAGGGCAGCGCCGTGAGGTCGCTGTCCACACCCCGGATCAGGTCGGCGAGCGTACGCCCGGCGAGGTTGCTGGTGCCGACGCCGTCACCGACGTAGCCGCCGGCCCAGGCCAGCCCGGTGCGGCGGTCCAGCCCCACCGAGGCGGCCCAGTCCCGGGCCACGCCGAGCGGCCCGCCCCAGGCATGCGTCACCGGCACGTCCGGCCCGAGCACCGGGAACAGTTCCCCGAGCGTCCGGCGCAGCGCCGCGAACACCCGGGGTTCCCGGTCGAAGCCCGGCCGCACCCGGGAGGCGTAGTGGTAGGGCGCGCCCCGCCCGCCGAACGCGAGCCGGCCGTCGGCGGTGCGCTGGCCGTACACGATGACGTGCCGGTAGTCGGAGAACGTCTCCCGCTCCGCCAGCCCGATCCGTGCCCAGGTCTCCTCGGGCAGCGGCGGGGTGGCCACCATCAGCGAGTAGACCGGCGCCACCGCACGCCGCTGGCCGGGCAGCCCCGGCGTGTAGCCCTCGGTCGCGCGGACCACCACCGGCGCCCGGACCAAGCCCGCCGGGGTCACCGCCGCGCCCGGCCGCAGCGCGGTCACCGGTGTGCGCTCGTGGATGCGTACGCCCCGGCGCTCCACCGCCCGGGCCAGGCCCCGGACCAGCTTCGCCGGGTGGACGGCGGCGCAGTGCGGGGTGTACGTGCCGCCGCGTACCCCCTCGGCGTTGCACCGCGCGGCGGCCTCGTCGGCGCCGAGCAGCGTCAGGTCGTCGTCGGTCAGCCCGTGCGCGTGGGCCCGGGCGACCTCGGCCCGGGCCCGGTGGAGCTGGGCCTCGCCGCGGGCGAGCGTCACGGTGCCGCCGGCCCGCCAGTCGCAGTCGATGCCCTCGGCGGCGGCGACCCGCCCCACCTCGCCGACCGTGTCGTGCATGGCCCGCTGCATGGCCAGTGCCCGGTCCCGGCCGTGCCGCCGGGCCAGCGCCGGCAGCGAGGTGGGGAACAGCGCCGAGCACCAGCCGCCGTTGCGCCCGGAGGCACCGTACCCGGCGATCTCCCGCTCCAGCACGACGACGCGCAACGTGGGGTCGGCCTCGGCCAGGTACCAGGCCGTCCACAGCCCGGTGTACCCGGCGCCCACGATCGCCACGTCGGCGTCCGTGTCGCCGGGCAACCCGGGTCGCGGTGTCAGCGGTTCGTCCAGGCCGGACAGCCAGTACGACAGGTGCCGGTAGTCCGTCATCGGCGTCAGAGCCGGGACCACGCCTCGGTCAGCACCGCGCGCAGGATCTGCTCGATCTCGTCGAAGTGCTGCTGGTCGGCGATCAGCGGCGGGGCGAGCTGCACCACCGGGTCACCCCGGTCGTCGGCCCGGCAGTACAGCCCGGCGTCGAACAGCGCGGTGGACAGGAAGCCGCGCAGCAGCCGCTCGGACTCGGCCTCGTCGAACGTCTCCCGGGTCGTCTTGTCCTTGACCAGCTCGATGCCGTAGAAGTAGCCGTCGCCCCGGACGTCGCCGACGATCGGCAGGTCGTACAGCTTCTCCAAGGTGGACCGGAACGCGCCCTCGTTGGCCCGGACGTGCCCGATCAGGTCCTCCCGGGCGAACACCTCCAGGTTGGCCAGCGCGACCGCGCAGGAGACCGGGTGGCCGCCGAACGTCACCCCGTGCGCGAACATGCCGGTCTCGGTGAGGAACGGCTCCATCAGCCGCTCGCTGGCGATCATCGCGCCGAGCGGGGCGTAGCCGGAGGTGATGCCCTTGGCGGTGGTGATGATGTCCGGCTGGTAGCCGTACCGCAGCGCGCCGAAGTACTCGCCGAGCCGGCCCCAGGAGCAGATCACCTCGTCGCTGACCAGCAGCACGTCGTACGCGTCGCAGATCTCGCGTACCCGCTCGAAGTAGCCGGGCGGAGGCGGGAAGCAGCCGCCGGAGTTCTGCACCGGCTCCAGGAAGACGGCGGCGACCGTCTCCGGCCCCTCCCGCTCGATCGCCCGGCCGATCTCGTCGGCGGCCCAGCGGCCGAACGCCTCGGCGTCGTCGCCGTGCTCGGGGGCCCGGTAGAAGTTGGTGTTCGGCACCTTGATGCCGCCCGGCACCAGCGGCTCGAAGTCGGTCTTGATGCCGGGCAGGCCGGTGATCGACAGCGCGCCCATCGACGTGCCGTGGTAGGCGATGTAGCGGCTGACCACCTTGTGCTTGGTGGGCTTGCCGGTGCGCTTGAAGTAGGCCCGGGCCAGCTTCCACGCCGCCTCGACGGCCTCGGAGCCGCCGGTGGTGAAGAAGACCCGGTTCAGGTCGCCGGGGGTGAGCGTGGCGATCTTCTCGGCCAGCTCGACGGCCTTCGGGTGGGCGTACGACCAGAGCGGGAAGTAGGCCAGCTCGCCGGCCTGCTTGGCGGCGGCCTCGGCCAGCTCGGCGCGGCCGTGGCCGGCGTTGACGACGAACAGCCCGGCCAGCCCGTCCAGGTAGCGGCGGCCCTTGGCGTCCCAGACGTACGCGCCCTCGCCCCGGACGATTGTCGGAACCTCGCCGGCCGGGTAGCTCGCCATGCGGGTGAAGTGCATCCAGAGATGGTCGGTGGCGTTGGCCATGTCAGCCCCATCGGGTCTCGGGCCGGTCAGGGGTGACACCGGCCGCTCTGCCCACGGTTATCCCACAGGCGATGCCGATAAGGCAAGCGAACAAGCTTCAAGGCGACGGATTCAGCGCCATATCACTGCACCGTCAACGGAATCCGCATCAGGCGGTGCCCCAGCTGTAGGTCTGCTTGCGCAGCTTGAGGTAGACGAACGCCTCGGTGGAGAGCACTCCGGGGACGCCGCGCAGCTTCTGGAGGATCTCCAGCAGGTGCGCGTCGTTGCGGCAGACCACCTCGGCGAGCAGGTCGAACGAGCCGGCGGTGATCACCACGTAGTCGACCTCCTCGAACTCGGCCAGCCGGTCGGCGACCGGTTCCAGGTCGCCGTCGGTGCGCAGCCCGATCATGGCCTGGCGGGGGAAGCCGAGCTGGAGTGGATCGGTGACCGCGACGATCTGCATGACGCCCGCGTCGAGCAGCCGCTGCACCCGCTGGCGGACGGCCGCCTCGGAGAGGCCGACCGCCTTGCCGATGCTCGCGTACGGCCGGCGCCCGTCCTCCTGGAGCTGCTCGATGATCTGCTTGGCCACGTCGTCGAGCAGAGCGTGATTGGCTCCTTCACGGACGGTGACCCGACGGGCGCCGTTCGAGTTCTCCTGGTGCCGGTTGACCATCGACGCTCCTCGTGTCCGATTCTCCGTGTTGAGCGTAGTGCCCCGCGCAGTCTGGCGTATTTCGTGGCGACTGGCTATTCCGGCAACGGAATCCCTTGTGAGAGAGGTTTCCTCATGTCAGGATCAGTCGTCCATCGCCACTGACCCTCCCGCCGGCGCGCCGCCCCCGTCCCGCCGCCGACGATGCCCCCCAAGGAGTCGTCACATGCGTAGTCCCCTCCGGACCCTCACCCGGCGTGGTCTGCTCACCGGGACCGTCGGCTCGGCCGCGCTGCTCGCCACCGCGGGCACGCTGGCCGGCTGCGGAACCAAGGGAGCCCAGCAGACCGAAGCCGGCTGCAAGAGCGAGGATCTGTCCGCCACCGAGAAGAAGGTCGCCTTCTCGAACTGGCCCCAGTACATGGACACCGACGAGAAGGACGAGTCCAAGCGCCCCACGCTCGACGCGTTCGTCGCCGCCTCCGGCATCCAGGTGACGTACACCGAGGACGTCAACGACAACAACGAGTTCTTCGGCAAGGTGCGCAACCAGCTCGCCGGGTGTCAGAGCACCGGCCGGGACATCATGGTGCTCACCGACTGGATGGCCGCCCGGATGATCCGCCTCGGCTGGGTGCAGAAGCTGGACAAGTCGAAGATCCCCAACGTCGAGGCGAACCTGCTGCAGTCGCTGCGCGGGCGCTCCTTCGACGCCGAGACCCAGCTCGCGGTCCCGTGGCAGTCCGGTCTGGCCGGGCTCGCGTACAACGCGAAGGTCACCAAGGAGATCCGCACCGTCGACGAGCTGCTCACCCGCCCCGATCTCAAGGGCAAGGTGACGGTGCTGTCGGAGATGCGCGACACCATCGGCCTGCTGCTCCAGTCGCTCGGCCACGACCCGGCCAAGTTCACCGCGGCCCAGTTCGACGACGCTCTGAACAAGCTCAAGAAGGCGGTGGACAGCAAGCAGATCCGGCGGTTCACCGGCAACGACTACGCGCCCGACCTGGCCAAGGGCGACATCGCCGCGTGCATCGGCTGGTCCGGTGACGTGGTGCAGCTCGGCTTCGAGGACGAGAAGATCAAGTTCGTCGTGCCCGAGTCGGGCGTGATGCTCTGGTCGGACAACATGCTGGTGCCGAACAAGGCCACCCACAAGGCCAACGCCGAGGCGTTGATGAACCACTACTACGACCCGGCGGTGGCGGCGAAGCTGGCCGCGTACGTCAACTACATCTGTCCGGTGCAGGGCGCACAGGCCGAGATGGAGAAGATCGACCCGGATCTGGCCACCAACCCGCTGATCTTCCCGGACGACGCGATGCTGGCCAAGGCCAAGGTCTTCATGGCGCTCGACGAAGCGCAGGAGAAGGAGTACGAGACCAAGTTCCAGCAGGTGATCGGCGCGTGAAGGGGCAGCAGACCCCGGCCGGCGACCTGCGCCTGGTCGACCTGACCAAGCGGTTCGGCGTCTTCACCGCCGTCGACGACCTCACCCTCACCGTCCCGCAGGGCTCGTTCTTCGCCCTGCTCGGCGCGTCCGGCTGCGGCAAGACCACCACGCTGCGGATGATCGCCGGGCTGGAGCAGCCCACCAGCGGGCAGGTGCTGCTCGGCGAGCAGGACATCGCCGGGCTGCGGCCGTACAAGCGGCCGGTCAACACCGTCTTCCAGAGCTACGCGCTCTTCCCGCACCTGGACATCCACGAGAACGTGGCGTTCGGGCTGCGCCGCCGGGGCATCCGCAAGGTGGGCGACCAGGTGGAGCGGATGCTCGCGCTGGTCCAGCTCGAAGGGTACGGCCGGCGCCGCCCGGCCCAGCTCTCCGGCGGCCAGCAGCAGCGCGTCGCGCTGGCCCGGGCGCTCATCAACCACCCGCAGGTGCTCCTGCTCGACGAGCCGCTCGGCGCGCTCGACCTGAAACTGCGCCGGCAGATGCAGATCGAGCTGAAGCGGATCCAGACCGAGGTGGGCATCACGTTCGTGCACGTCACCCACGACCAGGAGGAGGCCATGACGATGGCCGACACGGTCGCGGTGATGAACGCCGGCCGGATCGAGCAACTCGGCGCGCCCGCCGACATCTACGAGTACCCGGCCACCGCGTTCGTGGCGAACTTCCTCGGCCAGTCCAACCTGCTCGCCGCCGAAGCCGGCGGTCGCGCCGCCGACGACGTGCTGGTCACGGCGCACGGCGCGCGCTTCTCGGTGCCCGCCGGCCGGGCCCGGCTCACCGACGGGCCGACCTTCCTCGGCGTACGTCCCGAGAAGCTGCACCTGGCCGACGGCCCGGACCGGGTGCCGGCCGGGCACCAGCACGTCGGCGGCGTGGTCACCGACACCTCCTACGTCGGGGTGAGCACCCAGTACCTCGTGCGCACCGCGTGGGGCAGCGAGCTGTCCGCGTTCGCCGCGAACAGCGGGCTGGGCGGCCGGCTCGCCGTCGGTACGGCGGTGACCGCGCACTGGGATCCGCGGCACGCGTTCCTGCTGCCCCGGGCCGCCGGTGAGGACGACCAGACCACGCCGCTGCTCGACGAGCCGCCGGTGGGTGCGCTGCCATGAGCGAGCGCAGCGAGCGAATCGGAGTGGCGGCATGAGCGCCCTGGCCCACGTACCGACCTCCGCCGGGAAACCGGTGCCGCCGCCGGTGCGGCCCGGGCGCAGCCGCCTCCTGCCGTACCTGTTGCTGCTTCCGGGCGCGGTCTGGCTGCTCGTCTTCTTCGCGCTTCCGCTGGTGCAGCTCGCCTCCGCCAGCCTCTACGACCCGGCCGGCTCGCTCTCCACCGGGTACGCGATGACCTGGGCGTTCGGCAACTACCCGGACGCGCTCCAGGCGTACTGGCCGCAGTTCTCCCGGTCCTTCCTCTACTCCGCCATCGCGCTGGTGCTCGCGCTGCTGATGGGCTACCCGCTGGCGTACGCGATCGCGCAGAAGGCCGGGCGGTGGAAGAACCTGCTGCTGGTCGCGGTGGTCGCGCCGATGTTCACCAGCTTCCTGGTGCGCACGCTGGCCTGGAAGACCATCCTGTCGGACAACGGCGCGCTCGTCGGGCTGCTGCGCGACGTGCACCTGCTCGGCCCGGACGGCCGGCTGCTGGCCACCCCGATCGCTGTGGTGCTCGGCCTGACGTACAACTTCCTGCCCTTCCTGGTGCTGCCGCTGTACGCGAGCCTGGAGCGGCTCGATCCCCGGCTGCTGGAGGCGGCGAGCGACCTGTACGCGAGCCCGCTGCGCGCGTTCGCCAAGGTGACGCTGCCGCTGTCGATGCCCGGCCTGATCGCCGGCACGCTGCTGTTCTTCATCCCGGCCACCGGCGACTACATCAACGCCGAACTGCTCGGCACGCCGAACGAGTACATGATCGGCAACGTCATCGACTCGGCGTTCCTGGTCCGGCTGGACTACCCGCAGGGCGCGGCGCTGTCGTTCCTGCTGATGGCCGCGATCCTGGCGATCGTCTTCGTCTACCTGCGTAAGGCCGGCACGGAGGAGGTTCTGTGAGCGCGAGGAGCGCAGCGAAGCGGAGCCCCGCAGTCGCGAACGAAAGGCCGGCGCTGTGAGCAGACTGAGGCGCTGGCTCGCCGACCGGTGGGTGATGGTCGTGGCTCTCCTCGTCCTCGGCTACCTGACGCTGCCGATCATGGTGGTCGCCGGTCTGTCCTTCAACCGGCCCTCCAGCCGGCTCTCCTACGACTTCAACGAGTTCACGCTCGACAACTGGAAGCAGCCCTGCGCCACCTCGGACATGTGCGACGCCGTGGTGCGCAGCATGCAGATCGGCCTGATCGCCACCGTCGTCTCCACGGTGCTCGGCACGCTGATGGCCTTCGCGCTGGTCCGGCACAGCTTCCGCGGCCGGTCCGGGCTCAACGGGCTGATCTTCCTGCCGATGGCCACCCCGGAACTGGTGATGGGCACCTCACTGCTCGCCCTCTTCGTCGCCGCCGGGGTGCCGCAGGGGTTCTGGACCATCGTCATCGCGCACGTCATGTTCTGCGTGTCGTTCGTCGTGGTCACCGTGAAGGCCCGGCTCGCCGGCATGGACCGGCGGCTGGAGGAGGCCGCCATGGACCTGTACGCCAGCGAGTGGCAGACGTTCCGCCGGATCACGCTGCCGCTCGTGCTGCCCGGCATCGTGGCCGCCGCGCTGCTGGCGTTCTCGCTCAGCTTCGACGACTTCATCATCACGAACTTCAACGCCGGCACCACTGTCACGTTCCCCATGTACGTCTGGGGCGCCTCCCAGCGAGGCATCCCGCCGCAGGTCAACGTGATCGGCACGGCCATGTTCGTGATCGCGTTGCTGCTGGTCGGCGCCAGTTCGCTGCGCGGGCGGCGGGCGCGACGGGCCGCCCTCGCGATGGTCGCCACACCTGCGGGCAAGCCATGACACTCCCGCATACCGGCCGGGCGCTGGCCGACGCCGCGCCCGTGTCGTACTGGCTGGACCGCCCGGTCCGTCCCGACCCGCTGCCGCCGCTGGCCGGGGCGCACACCGCCGACCTGCTCGTGGTCGGCGGCGGGTACGCCGGGCTGTGGACCGCGCTGCTCGCAAAGGAGGCCGACCCGGACCGCGACGTGCTGCTCGTCGACGCGGGCACGTGCGGCTGGGCGGCGTCCGGGCGCAACGGCGGGTTCTGCGCCGCGTCGCTGACCCACGGGCTCGCCAACGGCGCCGAACGGTTCCCCGGCGAGATCGGCGAGCTGGAGCGGCTGGGCCGGGAGAACCTGGACGCCATCGCCGCCACCGTGGCGAAGTACGACATCGACTGCGACTTCGAACGCACCGGCGAACTGGCGGTCGCGGTCGAGCCGTACCAGCTCGACGGGCTCGCCGCCGACGCCGACCTGGCCCGCCGGTACGGCCACGACGTACGGCTGCTCGACCGCGACGAGGTACGCGCCGAGGTGGCGTCGCCGACGTACCTGGGCGGGATGTGGGACGCCGACCGGGTGGCCCTGCTCGACCCGGCGAAGCTCGCCTGGGGACTGCGCCGGGCCGCGCTCGACCTGGGCGTACGCGTGCACGAGCACACCCGCGTCACCGGCCTGGCCCGCGACGGCGCCGGGCTGCGCGCCACCACGGCGGGCGGCACGGACGCGGCGCCCGGCGCGGTGCGGGCGCGGCAGGTCGTGCTGGCCACGAACGCGTTCCCGCCACTTCTGCGCCGGCTGCGCTCCTGGATCGTGCCGGTCTACGACTACGCGCTGACGACCGAGCCGCTGACCGGGGCGCAGCGGGACGCGATCGGCTGGCGGCAGCGGCAGGGGCTCGCCGACACCGGCAACCAGTTCCACTACTACCGGCTCACCGCCGACAACCGGATCCTGTTCGGCGGCTACGACGCGATCTACCACTACGGCAACCGGGTGGCGCCCGCGCTGGAGCAGCGCGAGGCCACCTTCACCACGCTGGCGTCGCACTTCTTCGCGACGTTTCCCCAGTTGGACGGGCTGCGCTTCAGTCACCGCTGGGGTGGCGTCATCGACACCTGCACCCGGTTCTGCGCGTTCTTCGGAACGGCGTACGAGGGGCGCCTGGCGTACGCCGCCGGGTTCACCGGGCTCGGCGTCGGCGCGACCCGGTTCGGCGCTCGCGTGACGCTCGACCTGCTCTCCGGCGCGGACACCCCGCTGACCCGGCTCGACCTGGTGCGCCGCAAGCCGCTGCCGTTCCCGCCGGAACCGGCCCGGTCCGTGGGCATCAACCTCACCCGCTGGTCGCTCGCCCGCGCCGACGCGCGCGGCGGTCGGCGCAACCTATGGCTCCGTACTCTCGACCGTCTTGGACTGGGGTTCGACTCCTGATGCGTATCCTCCTCGTCGGCGCCGGTGGCGTCGGCTCCGCCGCCGTATCCATCGCCGCCCGCCGTTCCTTCTTCGAGACCATCGTGGTCGCCGACCACGACCCGGCGCGTGCCGCGCGGGCCGTCGCCGGGCACGGCGACCGGTTCGTCGCCGCCACCGTGGACGCCTCCTCCGCCGACGCGGTGGCCGCGTTGTGCCGGGAACACCGGATCACGCACGTGCTCAACGCGGTCGACCCGCGCTTCGTCATGCCGATCTTCGACGGCGCGTTCGCCGCCGGGGCCGACTACCTGGACATGGCCATGTCGCTGTCCCGGCCGCACCCCGAGCGCCCCTACGCCGAGACCGGGGTCAAGCTCGGCGACGAGCAGTTCGCCGTCGCGGAGCGGTGGGCCGCCGCCGGGCGGCTGGCGCTCTGCGGCATCGGCGTCGAACCGGGCCTGTCCGACGTCTTCGCCCGCTACGCCGCCGACGAGCTGTTCGCCGAGATCGACGAGATCGGGGTACGCGACGGCGCGAACCTCACAGTCGCCGGGTACGACTTCGCGCCGTCGTTCTCCATCTGGACCACCATCGAGGAGTGCCTCAACCCGCCGGTGATCTGGGAGGCCGGGCGCGGCTGGTTCACCACCGAACCGTTCAGCGAGCCGGAGGTCTTCGACTTCCCGGCCGGGATCGGCCCGGTCGAGTGCGTCAACGTCGAGCACGAGGAGGTGCTGCTCATCCCGCGCTGGGTGCCGGCGAAGCGGGTCACCTTCAAGTACGGCCTCGGCACCGAGTTCATCGAGGTGCTGCGCACGCTGCACAAGCTCGGACTGGACTCGACCCAGCCGGTGCGGGTACGCGGCGTCGACGTGTCACCGCGCGACCTGGTGGCCGCCGCCCTGCCCGACCCGGCCACGCTCGGCGACCGGATGAGCGGCAAGACCTGCGCCGGCACGTACGTCACCGGCACCGGGCCGGACGGCCGCCCGCGCCGGGTCTACCTGTACCACGTGGTCGACAACGAGTGGTCGATGGCCGAGTACGGCCACCAGGCGGTGGTCTGGCAGACCGCCGTGAACCCGGTCGTCGCGCTGGAACTGCTCGCCACCGGCGCCTGGACGGGCACGGGCGTGCTCGGCCCGGAGGCGTTCCCGCCGACCCCCTTCCTGGACCTGCTCACCGGCTACGGTTCGCCGTGGGGGATGGAGGAACGATGACCCGGTACGGCCCGATGTACGGCCCCGACATCACGTTCCTCGGCGTGCCGCCGTGCACCGTCGAGGAGCCGGTCACGTACGCCGACGCGGACGTGGTGATCATCGGGGCGCCGTTCGACGGCGGCACCTCGCACCGGCCGGGCACCCGGTTCGGGCCGTCCGCCATCCGGCAGGCCTGCTACCTGCCGCACGACGGCTCCCGCCCGTCGCTGGCGCTGCGCGTGGACGGGCTGAAGGACCTGTGCGTCTACGACGCCGGCGACGTGGAGATGTTCGGCGGCGACATCGAGCGCTCGCTCGCCGCGCTGGAGACCGCCGTGCACGCGGTCGCCTCAGCCGGGGCGATCCCGGTGGTGCTCGGCGGCGACCACTCCATCGCCTTGCCGGACGCCACCGGGGTGGCCCGGCACCACGGGCTCGGCCGGGTGTCGCTGGTGCACTTCGACGCGCATGCCGACACCGGGGACGTCGAGTTCGGCTCGCTGCACGGCCACGGCCAGCCGATGCGCCGGCTCATCTCCTCCGGCGCGGTACGCGGTGACCGCTTCCTCCAGATCGGCTTGCGCGGCTACTGGCCCGGCCCCGACACGCTGGCGTGGATGGCCGAGCAGCGGATGCGCTCGTACGAGATGACCGAGATCGTGGCGCGCGGGCTGGACACCTGCCTGACCGAGGCGTTCGGCATCGCGACCGACGAGTGCGAGGGCGTGTTCCTCTCCGTCGACGTGGACGTGGTCGACCCCGGCATGGCACCCGGCACCGGCACGCCCGAGCCGGGCGGGTTCACCTCCCGGCAGTTGCTCGACGCGGTCCGCCGGGTCTGCTACGAACTGCCGGTGGTCGGGCTGGACGTGGTCGAGGTCGCCCCGCCGTACGACCACGCCGACATCACCGCGTACCTGGGCAACCGGGTGGTGCTGGAGGCGTTGTCCGCGATAGCCCGCCGCCGCCACGACGCAGCCGGTGGAACCCCGTGGAACCCCACCCAGCCGCTGCTGGACGACCGCTGACTGGTAGCCCGGCCTGTTTAGCTCGGGCTATAGTCGGGGCATGGGTGCGGGACGGGAAGCGCTGGTCGGTCCGGGTGACCGGAGAGGTCCGGCACTGGCTGCGCGACCTGCGGGACCACGACCCGGCGTCGTACGAGAGCGTCCGGGTGGCGGTGGACAAGCTGGCCGAGGTCGGGCCAGGGCTGGGTCGCCCGCTCGTGGACACGCTGCGTGGAAGCAGTCTCCGTAATCTGAAGGAGCTGCGGCCCCGCTCCGGCCGGGACGTGGCGATCCGGGTGCTGTTCGTCTTCGATCCCTGGTCGCAGGCGGTCCTCCTGGTCGCCGGCAACAAGGCGGGCAACTGGACCCGCTGGTACCGGCAGCACATCCCGGCGGCGGAGGTTGCCTACAAGGCTTGGCTCGACAGTGAGCGCGAGCGAAGGGGGAGTCGTGACGGAGTTCTATCACTGGGACGAGGTCCGCGCCGAACTCGGCGGTGACGACGAGGCGTACGAGGCGGAGCGCGCCCGGACCGACGCGTGGGTGAGCGCGTTCCACCTGGCCGAGGAGCGCAAGCGGCTGGGCCTCACCCAGCGGCAGGTCGCCGAGATCATGGGGGTGACGCCCGGCCGGGTCAGCCAGATCGAGAACGGCGACCTCGACGTCAACGAGGTGGCCACGCTGAGCCGGTATGCCAACGCCCTGGGCGCCCGGCTGCGGATCATCTTCGACTACGGCGACGACCTCCGGCAGATCGCCTGACCATGAGGCCGTCGCCGTCGAAGGCGGTCAGGGGTGGGGGCAGCGGGGGCGCAGGCGGACGCGTTCGGTGGTTTCGGTGAGGGAGTTGGGCTCGACCACCAGGCGCGCGATGGTGGTGGCCGGGCCGGGGCGGAACACGCCTTCGTCGGCGGGGATGGTCGCGGTCCAGGTGCCGTCGGTGCGCTCGTCGGTGCAGGCGCCGATCACGCCGAACCCGAAACCGGTGACCGACCCGCGCCGTACCCGCTGCTCCAGGTGCACCTCGATGTACGCGAGGCCGCGCTCGGCGCCGCAGTCGAACCGGCCGCCGACGGTGGCGGTGTGCGCCCGTACGTCGGCCGCGCCGAACCAGTTGACGGAGATGCTGGGAGAGGCCGCCGGGGCGGCGACGGCGGCGCCCGGCGCGAGCCCGAGCGTGGCGGCGGTGGCGAGGGCGGTGAGGCCGGCGGCGAGCACTGGCTGTCGGATCGGGTACATGCGCGGACTCCTGTCGGGCGGTGGTGGGACGCGGACTCCGAAATGGACGGCGTCAGCATCCCACCGCCGCGACACCCGCGAGCTGCAAGATCTCGGACAGATCAGCGGTTCAGGTGGGAGCGGATGAGGAAGCGCACGCCCTCCGGGGCCTCCAGGGAGAAGCCGCTGCCCCGGCCGGGCACCACGTCGACGGTGAGCCGGGTGTGCCGCCACAGCTCCCACTGGGCCTTCGACATCCAGAACTCCACCGGCTCGGGTACCCCGTCGACCGCGAGCGAGGCGAGCAGCACGTCCGAGCCGCCGGTGCGGAACTCACCGGCCGGGTAGCACATCGGGGCGCTGCCGTCGCAGCAGCCGCCGGACTGGTGGAACATGAGCGGACCGTGCTGCCCCCGCAGCGACCGGATCAGGTCGGCCGCCGCGGGGGTCAAGGTCACCGGGTCACCCATCAGAAGAAGCCCAGCTTCTTCGGCGAGTAGCTGACCAGCAGGTTCTTGGTCTGCTGGTAGTGCTCCAGCATCATCTTGTGGTTCTCCCGGCCGATGCCGGACTGCTTGTAGCCGCCGAACGCGGCGTGTGCCGGGTACGCGTGGTAGCAGTTCGTCCACACCCGGCCGGCCTGGATCGCCCGCCCGGCCCGGTACGCGGTGTTCAGGTCACGGGTCCAGACGCCCGCGCCGAGCCCGTACAGCGTGTCGTTGGCGATCTTCACGGCGTCGTCCAGGTCGGCGAAGGAGGTCACCGACACCACCGGGCCGAAGATCTCCTCCTGGAAGATCCGCATCGAGTTGTCGCCCTCGAAGACGGTCGGCTGGACGTAGTAGCCGCCGGACAGCTCGCCGCCCAGGTCGGCCCGCTCGCCGCCGGTCAGGACGCGGGCGCCCTCCTGCCGCCCGATGTCCAGGTAGGACAGGATCTTCTCCAGTTGGTCGTTGGACGCCTGCGCGCCGACCATCGTGTCGGTGTCCAGCGGGTGCCCCTGCTTGATCTGCCCGGTCCGGTCCACGGCGGCGGCGAGGAAGTCGGAGTAGTGGCCCTGCTGGATGAGCGCCCGGGACGGGCAGGTGCACACCTCGCCCTGGTTGAGCGCGAACATGGTGAAGCCTTCCAGCGCCTTGTCCAGGAAGTCGTCGGAGGCGGCGCTGACGTCGTCGAAGAAGATGTTCGGGCTCTTGCCGCCCAACTCCAGCGTGACCGGCTTGATGTTCTCGCTGGCGTACTGCATGATCAGCCGCCCGGTGGTGGTCTCGCCGGTGAACGCCACCTTCGCCACCCGCGACGAGGAGGCCAGCGGCTTGCCCGCCTCGACGCCGAAGCCGTTGACCACGTTCACCACGCCCGGCGGCAGCAGGTCGCCGATCAGCGAGAGCAGGTAGTGGATCGAGGCGGGCGTCTGCTCGGCCGGCTTGAGCACCACCGCGTTGCCGGCGGCGAGCGCCGGGGCGAGCTTCCACACCGCCATGAGGATCGGGAAGTTCCACGGGATGATCTGCCCGACCACGCCCAGCGGCTCGTGGAAGTGGTAGGCCACGGTGTCGTCGTCGAGTTCGCCGAGCGAGCCCTCCTGCGCCCGGATCGCCCCGGCGAAGTAGCGGAAGTGGTCGATCGCGAGCGGGATGTCGGCGGCGAGCGTCTCGCGTACCGGCTTGCCGTTCTCCCACGTCTCGGCGATCGCGAGGGACTCGAGGTTGTCCTGCATGCGGTCGGCGATGCGGTTGAGGATCAGTGAACGCTCGGCGACCGACGTGCGGCCCCACGCGTCGGCCGCGCCGTGCGCGGCGTCGAGCGCCTTCTCCACGTCCTCGGCGGTGCCCCGGGCCACCTCGCAGAAGGTCTGCCCGGTCACCGGGGTCGGGTTCTCGAAGTACTTGCCACCGTGCGGCTTCACGTACTCGCCGCCGATGTAGTGGTCGTAGCGGGACTGCCAGTGGGTGGGGGCGTCGTAGCGCGTCATGGGTACCTCCGCCGTCCGTCTGGGGTGGATGGCGGGCAGGCTAGTTTCCGCGACGTTGCAGGAACGTTGCGCGCGGCAGCGCGTACTCCTCGGCGAGCTGCCGGGCCCGCGCGACAGCGAGCGGCCGGCGCGGCGCGCCCGGCGGCAGCGCCCGGGCCAGGGCCTGCCACGCGGCGAGGTCGTCGGCCCCGGCGGCCGTCGCGGTCCAGGCCGCGAGCAGCCCCGGGTCGGCGCCGGCCAGCACCGCGGCGCGCAGCTGGCCGTCGACCAGGCGGCGCAGTCGCGCCACTCCCGGCGCGTCCGACCCGGGCAGCAGGGGCCCGGGGTACGCGCGCAGCGCCGCCGCCGGATCGCCGCGTTCCAGCAGTTCGGTGACGGTACGGAAGTCGGCGCGCACGGCCGGGCGCAGCCGGTACGGGCGGGAGTCGAGCAGTTCCTCGCCGAGCACGCGGCGCAGCCGGGACAGCTCGGCGCGCAGCGTGACCGGGTGCCGCCTGTCGTCGCCGTACAGGTCGAGGCCGAGCTGTTCTCCGGTGCGCCCCTCCGGATGGTCGACCAGCAGCACCAGCAGTTCGCTGTGCCGGCGGCCGAGCCGGATGCGCCGGCCGTCGACGCGCAGTTCCGCCTCGTCGCGCCCGAGCGCCGCCACGTACGCCACGTCCGGCGCGGCGGGCGCGGCGCCGGCCAGGAACGCCTCGGCGGCCCGGGCGGTGGCCCGGACCAGGGCGAGGCTCTGTGGGTTGGCCAGGTGGTCCCCGCCGGTGATGTCGACGGCGCCGAGCAGCGTGCCGCTGGCCGGATCGTGGATCGGCGCGGCGGCGCAGGTCCAGCGCTGCACCGGCCGGACGAAGTGCTCGGTGGCGAAGATCTGCACACCGTGGTCGACCGCGAGGGCCGTACCGGGGGCGTTCGTGCCGGCGTGCGCCTCGTCCCAGCGGGCCCCCGGCACGAAGTTCATCCGCTCGGCGTGCCGCAGCACCCCGGGGTGGCCCTCCACCCAGAGCAGCCGCCCGGCGGCGTCACAGACCGCCATCAGGTGCGCGCCGTCCTGCGCGATGCCGCCGAGCAGGTCACGGAACAGCGGCATCACCCGGGCCAGCGGGTGCGCGGCGCGGTACGTCTCCAGCGCGTCGTCGGTGAGGTCGACCGGCGCGGTGGCCTCCGGGTCGAGCAGCGCGGACCGCTCCCAGGAGCGGGCCACCACCTCCCGGACCCGGCCGGAGGTGGTGCCGGCGGTGAGGAACGCCTCGTGGGCGGCACCGACCTGCGCGATCCGTTCCGCCGGATCCGCGCCGAACTCCAGGGCGAGCCACGGGTCAGCCACCAGCGCCTCCTTCCACCCATCGTGACCCACCTCACCCCCGAGCGCCAAGGCGTGATCCGGGTCACTTCAGCAGGGCTCGTGCCGCCCGCGTACCGGACGAACGGCCCAGACGGCCCTACGCCGGTTGTCGCAGCAGGCCCCGCGTGGAGGATGGCTGCTGCGGACGCTTACGGAACCCTTAACCCCGGCCTGCGAAGGTGTGCCGGACGACGAGGGAAGACACGGGGGAGCGCAACGGTGCGGGTGCTGGTGGCGGACGACGAGCGGCTCTTGGCGGACACGGTCGCCGAGGGGTTGCGACGGTTCTCCATGGCGGTCGACGTCTGCTACGACGGCGACGGCGCGCTGGAACGGATCGGGGTCAACCGGTACGACGTGGCGGTGCTGGACCGGGACATGCCCGGCGCCACCGGCGACGAGGTGTGCCGGAGCCTGGCCGGGTCCGACGCGGGCACCCGCGTACTGCTGCTCACCGCCGCCGCCGGCATCCGGGACCGGGTCGCCGGCCTCGGGCTGGGCGCCGACGACTACCTGACCAAGCCGTTCGCGTTCGCCGAGCTGGTGGCGCGGGTGCAGGCGCTGGGCCGCCGGTCCACCCCGGCTCTGCCGCCGGTGCTGGAGCGGCACGGCGTGGTGCTCGACGTGGCCCGGCACACCGCGACCCGGGACGGCCGCGCGCTCGGGCTGAGCCCGAAGGAGTTCGGCGTCCTGCACGTGCTGATGCGGGCCGGCGGCCGGGTGGTGAGCGCCGAGGAGCTGCTGGAACAGGCGTGGGACGAGTTCGCCGACCCGTTCACCAACGCGGTCCGGGTGACGGTGATGACCCTGCGCAAGAAGCTCGGCCAGCCGTCGGTCATCCACACCGTACCGAAGGCCGGCTACCGGATCGGCGAGCCGGCGTGACCCCCCGCCGCCGCATCCTGCTGGTCGGGGTGCTCGCCCTGCTGGCCGGGTTCTTCGTGCCCAACATGGTCAAGTCGCTGCTCGGACTGGTGTGGGGGCAGGCTGAGCGGTTCTGCGGCCTGGCCACGATCGGCGCGGTGTGCGAGCCGGCCCGTCCGTTCGTCCCGCTGCTGCCCATGCTGATCGAGCTGCTGGTGCTGGTGGCCGCCGGGTTCGCGGTGTGGGGCGCGGCCCGCTGGTGCCTGCGCCCGGTGCACGACCTGGCCGCCCCGATCGCGAACCTGGGGCCGCAGAACCTCGGCTACCGGATCCGCCGCGGCGGCCGGGACGAGCTGGCCGGGCTCGCCCACGCGATCGACGACATGCTGGACCGGGTCACCGCCGGGTACGAGGGACAGCGGCGGTTCGCCGCGAACGCCTCGCACGAACTGCGTACGCCGCTCGCGGTGCAGCGCACCCTGATCGAGGTCGGCATGGCCCAGTCGCTCACCGGAGAGCAACTGGAACTGCTGACCGCGCAACTGCTCGCCACGAACGAACGCAACGAGCGGCTGATCGAGGGGCTGCTCGCGCTCAGCGAGAGCGACCAGGGCCTGCGATCCTCCACCCCGCAACGCCTCGAACAGATCGTCACCGGCGTGCTGGCCGCGTACGCCGATCGGGCGGCCGAGGCCGGCGTGACAGTGGAGAGCCGGCTGTCGCCCCGGATCGTGACCGGCGAGCGGGTGCTGCTGGAACGCCTGGTCACGAACCTGGTGGAGAACGGCATCAAGTACAACCGCGAGGGCGGCTGGCTCACGGTCACGGTCGGTGGCGACCCCGCGCTGACGGTCACCAACAGCGGGCAGAGCGTCCCCGCCGAGGCGGTCGACGGGCTGTTCGAGCCGTTCCGGCGCCTCGCCCGGGACCGGACCAACCAGGGCGGCGGCGCCGGGCTCGGCCTGGCCATCGCCCGCTCCATCACCCAGGCGCACGGCGGCATCATCGCCGCGCGCCCGGGTGAGGACGGCGGCCTGCGGGTCGACGTCCACCTGCCCCCCGTGGGCTGACCACCTCACACACGACCTCCGGGAGCCGCCGTCGCGGCGTCCCGCGATGACACCTGCCCGAGGACGGGACCGGCGGCACCGCCGCCCGCCCCCGGAGAGGACCGACCGGCCCGCCGGCCGGAGAGGAGACCGCAGTGCCGACCCGTACCGAGGGGAACGCGCCGCCCGACGGCCGGGTGGCCTGGGCCGACGTGGCGAAGGGCGCCTGCATCGTGCTCGTGGTGCTCTGGCACGTCGTCGTCAAGGACTACCTGCGCATCGACTGGCGGATCGGTCTGCCGGTGCCGGGTGCGTGGGGGCTGCTCGGCGAGCAGTTGCTGCCGCTGCGGATGCCGTTGTTCTTCGCGATCTCCGGCGTCTTCGCGGCGAACGCCGTCGCCCGCCCGTGGCGGGTGTCCGGGCGGCCCCGGATCGCCCGGAACCTCTACCTCTACGCGGTCTGGCTGCTGATCCACACCGCGCTGCTGGCGCTGGCGCCCGACTTCCCGACCGACCGGGCAACCGGCCCCGGTGAGCTGCTGGCCCAGCTCACCGTGACGCCCTCGAACCTGTGGTACCTGTACGCGCTGGCGCTCTACTTCGTGCTCGCGAAGGCGCTGCGCCGGGTGCACCCGGCGGTGCTGCTGACGGCCGCGGGCGCGCTGTCCGCGGTGGCGGCCACCGGGCTGCTGGACAGTCCCGGCAACCGGGGGCAGGTCTACCAGAACCTGGTGTTCTTCCTGGCCGGTGTGCACCTGCGGCCGCACCTCACGCGGTGGGCGGACGGCGCGAGCCCTCGACGGCTCGCCGGCACCGGCGCCGCGTACGCGGCCGGGCTGACCGTCATGGCGCTCGCCGGCGCGCAGAAGTGGCCCGGCGTGTACCTGCTCGTCTCGGTGGTCGCGGTGGCGTTCGGGCTGACCGCCGCCGCCCGGCTGGCCCAGCACCGCCTGGCCGGTCCGGCACTGGCCCGGCTCGGCCGCCGCACGCTTGGCGTCTACGTGATCCACATGCCGGTGCTGGCGCTGCTGGACCGATTCTTCGCCGGACCGGTGGCCGAGCTGGGCGGTCCGGCCCGGGCGCTGCTCGTGACGGTCTACCCGGTCCTGCTCACCGCGCTCGTGCTGGCACTGAGCCTCGCCGCGCACCGCGGCCTCACCGCGCTCGGCGCGCGCTGGCTGTTCGACCTGCCGCGCCGCCGCGCCCACTCGAATCCCGAAGGAGAGACCATGCCCCGAATCGACGCGCCGGCGCTGCCGGACCGAACACATGTCGAGGAGGCCGCCCGCGCGCTGTCCGGCCGGGTGGTGCGTACCCCGGTGCTGCACAGCCCGGCGATCGACCGCCTGGCCGGCGCCCGGATCCTGCTCAAGGCGGAGAACCTCCAGGACGGCGGCTCGTACAAGATGCGCGGCGCGATGCTGGCGGTGGGCCGGCTCGCCGCCGCCGGGCACACCGCTGTGGTCGCGCAGAGCACGGGCAACCACGCCGTCGCGGTGGCGCTCGCCGCGCGCCGGCACGGGCTCACCGCGACGGTCGTGCTGCCCGAGGACGCCGCGCCGGTCAAGGTGGACCGGGCCCGTGCCGCGGGCGCGCGGGTGGTCCGGGCCGGCACCACAGTCGAGGAGCGCCTGGCCGTCGCCCGGCGGATCGCCGAGGTGGAGGGCCACCCGCTCGTCGACGCGTACGACCACCCGGACGTGGTGGCCGGTCAGGGCAGCGCGAGCCTGGAACTGATCGAGGAGGCGGCGCGGCGCGGTACACCGCTGGACGCGCTCGTGGTGCCGGTGGGCGGGGGCGGCGGCATCGCCGGTGCCTGCCTGGCGGTGGCCGGAACCGCGATCGAGGTGTACGGCGTGGAGCCGGTCGGGTGCGACTCGCTGGCGCGCAGCCTGGCCGCCGGACGCCCCACACCCGTCGCCCCGGCGCCGAGCCTGGCCGACGGACTCCGTCCCGGCTGCGTCGGCGACCTGCCGTTCGCGGTGGCCCGCACCGGCGTGCGCGGGGTGGTCCGGGTCGACGACGACGCGATCGTCGAGGCGTTCCGGCTGCTCCTGCTGGACCTGAAGGTGCTCGTCGAGCCGTCCGGCGCGGCCGGGCTGGCCGGCGCGCTGCGGCTGGGCGAGGTGGCCGCGCCCGTCGGCGTCGGCGGCGCGGGCCCGGCGACCGGTCACGGTGACGTCGGCGGGACGCCGTGGCCTTCGGGTGGTGGGCGGCGAAAGACGGTCGGTGTGGTGCTGACCGGCGGAAACGTGGAAGCGGACCTGGTGGCCCGGCTGGCGGGCGACCGGATGACGGCGGGAGTGGCGGCATGAGGGCGACAGTGCGGATCGGTGTCCTGTTCGGAGGCCCGTCGGCGGAACACGAGGTCTCCTGCGCCTCGGCGCTCGGCGTGGCCCGCGCCCTGTCGGAGCAGGGGCACCGGGTGGTGGCGCTCGGCATCACCCGTACCGGGGGGATCCGGCTGCTGCCGGAGCCGGTGCTCGCGCAGCACCTCGGCACGGTGGCGGCCGGACGGGCGATCGACGACCGGCTGCCGGTCACCGGCCCGGCGGTGGAGCTGCGGCGCGGGACGGCCACCGGCACTGTCGCGGTCAGCGCGGCCGACGCCCCGGCGACTGTGCACGCCGAGCTGGACGTCGTGTTCCCGGTGCTGCACGGCCCGTACGGCGAGGACGGCGTGGTGCAGGGGCTGCTGGAATCACTGGGCGTGCCGTACGTCGGGTGCGGCATCCTCGCCTCCGCCGTCGGCATGGACAAGGTGGCGATGAAGCGGGCGCTGCGCGCCGAGGGCGTGCCCACCACGCCGTACGTCTGGTTCGACGAACCGGCCTGGCGGGCCGCGGCGGACCCGGAGAAGCTGGTGGTCGGGCTGCGCGGGCCGCTGTTCGTCAAGCCCGCCCGGATGGGCTCCTCGATCGGCATCTCCCGGGTGGCCGACGGCGACGACCTGGTGGCAGCGGTGGAGGAGGCGTTCCGGCACGACCACGTGGTGCTGGTCGAGCAGGGCGTGACCGGCCGGGAGCTGGAGTGCGGCGTGCTCGGCGGCTGGCGGCCGGAGGCGTCGGCGGTCGGCGAGGTCCGGGTCGCGGGCGGCTGGTTCGACTACCGGCAGAAGTACTTCGGCGACGCCGACCCGATGATCGTCCCGGCGCCCCTGCCCGACGAGGTCACCGAGCGGATCCGCGAGCTGTCGGTGCGGGCGTTCACCGCGATCGGCGGCTGGGGCCTGGCCCGGGTCGACTTCCTGTACGACGAGGCCACCGGCGACCTGTTCGTCAACGAGCTGAACACGCTGCCCGGCTTCACCGCGCACTCGATGTACCCGAAGGTGTGGGCCGAGTCGGGCGTCGCGTACCCCGAGGTGGTGGACCGGCTCGTCGCGCTCGCCCTCACCCGGCACGCGGCCCGGCCGTCGCGCGAACACCCCGGGGGTACGCCGTGATCCTGCTCTTCGACCCCCGGGTCGCCGCGGTGTCCAGCCGGGACGACGGCGAACCCCTGGTGGACCTGCGCGAGGTGCCCGGGCTGCGGGTGGACGGGCGGGCCGCCGATCCCGCCGGGGCGTACGCCCGGGTGCGCCGCGGTGTCGCGGACCGGCTGCTCGCCGCGCAGCGCGCGCTGCCGGCCGGGCTGCGCCTGCTCGTGGTGGAGGGTTACCGGCCGTACCGGGCGCAGCTCGACATCTTCACCGGCTACCGGGACGAGTTGCGGCGACGCCACCCGGACTGGCCGGCGGACCGGCTGCACCGGGAGACCACGAAGTTCGTCTCGCCGGTCGAGGTGGCCCCGCACAGCACCGGCGGGGCCGTCGACCTCACCTTGTGCGACGCCGACGGGATGGAGCTGGACATGGGCACCGCGCTCGACGCCACCCCGGAGGAGAGCGCCGACGCCTGCTTCACCGCGGCCCGGCACATCCCGGTCAGCGCGTGGCGCAACCGGAACGTGCTGGTGGCGGCGTTGAGCGGCGCGGGTCTGGTGAACTACCCGACGGAGTGGTGGCACTGGTCCTACGGCGACAGGTACTGGGCGTTGATGACCGGAGCGCCACACACCCACTACGGTCCGTTGTAGTCCACGAGTCCGGGTGAACGGTCCGGCCCTCCCGTCCGTACCACGCGTCGAACGACAGCGACGACGGGAGAGAACGTGAGGGTGCAGCGTAAGCACGTGCTGGCGGCGACAGTGGCGGTAACCGCCACGGTGGCGGTCTCGGTGGGCACCGGACTGGGTTTCGCGGACACCGCGCCGGCCGCGCGGTCGGTCTGCGCCGGGTCGGTGACCTTCTCGGCCGAGGGCGGGCCGCCCGCCGCGACCAGCGACCGGTTCCCGGTGGGCACCCGGCTGCGGGTGACGAACCTGGACAACCGCAAGGTGGCCACTGTGACTGTGACCGGGCCGTCCGGGAGCTGCGTGCTGCTGAACGCCGCCGCCATGGACCTGGTACGCGAGCCGGGCAAGAACGTCATCCGCCGCAACGTGGTGGAACGCCTCGACGGCGCCGCCGCCCCGACGCAGGGCGCGCAGCCGGGTGAGACCCGCCCGGGCGCGGCGCAGCCGATCGGCGGCAGCGTCTGCTCCGGTGCGCTCACGTTCTTCGCCGAGGGCGGGGCGCCGGCCGCCACCAGCGGCCAGTTCCCGCTCGGCACCCGGCTGCGGGTGACGAACCTGGACAACAACAAGGCGGTGACGGTGACTGTCACCGGACCGTCGGGCAGTTGCGTGCTGCTGAACACGGCCGCCATGGACGCGATCCGGGAACCCGGCAAGAACCTGGTCCGGCGCAACACCGTCGAGCTGATCCGCTGAGCCTCCGGGTGGAACACCATGGGCGGTCCTGGGGGAGATCGGGCCCATGGTGTTCCACGTCCGGGGTCAGCCGAAGGCGGCCGCCAGGATGTCCAGGCCCCGGCCCAGCTCGTCGTCGGAGATGACGAGCGGAGGCAGGAACCGCAGCACGTTGCCGTAGGTGCCGCAGGTCAGCGTGAGCAGCCCGGCCGCGTGGCAGGCCGCCGAGATCGCCGCCGTCGCGGCCGGGTCCGGGGTCAGCGTGCCGGGCTGCACGATCTCCACGGCGAGCATCGCGCCCCGGCCGCGTACCTCGGCCACGCGCGGGTCACCGGCGGCGATCGCGTCCAGCCGCTCGCCCATCACCGCGCCGATCCGGCGCGCGGCGGCGGCCAGGTCCAGCTCCCGCATCGTCTCCATCGCCGCGAGCGCGGCGGCGCAGGCGATCGGGTTGCCGCCGTACGTGCCGCCCAGGCCGCCGACGTGCACCGCGTCCATCAGGTCGGCCCGGCCGGTCACCGCCGCCAGCGGCAGCCCGCCCGCGATGCCCTTCGCCAGCGTGATCAGGTCCGGCTGCACGCCCTCGTGCTCGCAGGCGAACCAGTCGCCGGTGCGGCAGAACCCGGTCTGGATCTCGTCGGCGACGAACACCACCCCGGCCGCCGTCGCCCACTCGCGCAGCGCCGGCAGAAACCCCTCGGCGGGTACGACGAAACCGCCCTCGCCCTGGATCGGCTCGATCAGCAGCGCGGCCACGTTCTCCGCGCCCACCTGCTTCTCGATCATCTCGATCGACCGGGCCGCCGCGGTGGCGCCGTGCAGTCCGCCGTCGCGCAGCGGGTACGACATCGGCACCCGGTAGACCTCACCGGCGAACGGCCCGAACCGGTGCTTGTACGGCATGTTCTTCGCGGTCAGCGCCATGGTCAGGTTGGTCCGGCCGTGGTACGCGTGGTCGAACACCACCACCGCGGGCCGCCCGGTCGCGTGCCGGGCGATCTTCACCGCGTTCTCCACCGCCTCGGCACCGGAGTTGAACAGCGCCGAGCGCTTCTCGAATCCACCCGGGGTCGACGCGTTGAGCTGCTCGCAGACCGCCACGTACGACTCGTACGGCGCGACCATGAAGCAGGTGTGGGTGAACCGCTCGACCTGCGCGCGTACCGCCTCGACCACGCGCGGCGCGGAGTTGCCCACGTTGGTGACCGCGATGCCGGCGGCGAAGTCGATCCACTCCCGCCCGTCCACGTCGGTGATCGTGCCGCCGCCCGCCCGGTCCACGTACGCGGGGATCGTGCTGCCCACGCCCCGCGCCACGGCCTCGACCCGGCGCTTGTGCAGCTCCTCGCTGCTGGCCATCGGGATCAGCCCTCGATGTTGTGCATGACGTGCTTGACCCGGGTGTAGTCCTCCAGGCTGTAGACCGACAGGTCCTTGCCGTGGCCGGAGTGCTTGAAGCCGCCGTGCGGCATCTCCGAGACGAACGGGATGTGCGTGTTCACCCAGACGCAGCCGAAGTCCAGCCGGCGGGTCATCCGCATGGCCCGGCCGTGGTCGCGCGTCCACACCGAGGCGGACAGGCCGTAGTCCACGCCGTTCGCCCAGCGCACCGCCTCGTCCTCGTCGGAGAACCGCTGCACGGTGATGACCGGCCCGAAGACCTCGTCCTGGATGATCTCGTCGGTCTGGCGTACGCCGGAGACCACCGTCGGGGCGTAGAAGAAGCCGCGCTCGCCGACCCGGGCCCCGCCGGTGGTGACGTTCGCGTGGTCCGGCAGGCGGTCCACGAAGCCGCTCACCCGGGCGAGCTGGTTGGCGTTGTTCAGCGGGCCGTAGAGCACGTCGGCGTCGTCCGGCGCGCCGGTGCGGGTGTTGCGGGCCTGCTCGGTCAGCGCGGCCACGAAGTCCTCGTGGATGCCCGGCCCGGTGAGCACCCGGGTCGCCGCCGTGCAGTCCTGGCCGGCGTTGAAGTAGCCGCCCATCGCGATCGCCTCGGCCGCCGCCGCCAGATCCGCGTCGTCGAAGATCACCACCGGGGCCTTGCCGCCCAGCTCCAGGTGGGTCCGCTTCAGGTCCGGCGCCGCCGCGGCGGCGACCTCCATGCCCGCGCGGGTCGAGCCGGTGATCGACACGAGCTGCGGGGCCGGGTGGGAGACCAGCGTACGGCCGGTGCCGCGGTCGCCGCAGACCACGTTGAACACACCCGGGGGCAGGTGCTCGGCGGCGATCTCGGCCAGCAGCAGCGTCGACACCGGCGTGGTGTCCGACGGCTTCAGCACCACCGCGTTGCCGGCCGCCAGCGCCGGGGCGATCTTCCAGACCGCCATCATCAGCGGGTAGTTCCAGGGCGTCACCTGGGCGCACACGCCGATCGGCTCGCGCCGCACGTACGAGGTGTGCCCGGCCATGTACTCGCCGGCCGAGCGCCCCTCCAGCAGGCGGGCCGCCCCGGCGAAGAAGCGCAGCTCGTCCACGGCCGGCGGCAACTCCTCGTCGGCGGTGAGCTGCCGGGGCTTGCCGGTGTTGCGGACCTCCGCGTCGACCAGGTCGGCGGCCCGCGCCTCCACCGCGTCGGCGAACTTCAGCAGCGCCCGCTGCCGCTCGGCCGGCGTGGTGTCCCGCCAGGTCTCGAACGCGGCGGCGGCGGCCTTCATGGCCGCGTCCACGTCCGCCGCGCCGGAGACCGGGGCCTGGGCGAAGACCTCGCCTGTGCACGGGTCGATCAGGTCGGCGTAGCCGCCGTCCACCGGGTCGACGTACTCGCCGTTGACGAAGTTGCGCAGCTGCTGCTGGTCGCTCATCAGAAGTCTCCGAGAGGGTGGCCGGGGAGAGGGTTAGCGGAGGTTATCGCAATCTGACTGCCATCTTGGCTACTAAATCCGAGGCAGACAAGGGTTTGGGCAACTGTTTCCGCGTGGGCGTCGGTGGTCTAGGCTGCCGGTCGTGGAGCCGAGAGCCTTCTACGTCGCCGGTCGCCCCGCCCACGGCGAGGACGAGCTGACAGTCACCCACCCGTACGACGGGCAGCCGGTGGGGCGTACCACGCTCGCCACGGCCGACCAGGTCGAAGCCGCCGTCGCGGGCGCCGCCCGGGTGGCCGCGGAGGCCGCGGCCCTGCCCGCGCACGCCCGCGCGGCCGCCCTGGACCACGTCTCCCGCCGGCTCGCCGAGCGGGCCGACGAGGTCGCCGCGCTGATCACCGCCGAGAACGGCAAGCCGGTCAAGTGGGCGAAGGCGGAGGTGGGGCGCGCGGTCTCCACGTTCCGCTGGGCCGCCGAGGAGGCCCGCCGCTTCTCCGGCGAGCTGCAACGGCTCGACACCGACCCCGCCGCCACCGGGCGGATCGCCCTGGTCCGGCGCGTGCCGCGCGGGCCGGTGCTCGGCATCACCCCGTTCAACTTCCCGCTCAACCTGGTCGCCCACAAGGTCGCCCCGGCGCTCGCCGTCGGCACCCCGATCGTGGTCAAGCCCGCCCCGGCCACCCCGCTCACCGCGCTGCTGCTCGGCGAGATCCTGGCCGAGACCGACCTGCCCGAGGGCATGTTCTCGGTGCTGCCGCTGCCGAACGAGCGCGCCGCCGAACTCGTCACCGACCCGCGGCTGCCCGTGGTGTCGTTCACCGGCTCCGGGCCGGTCGGCGCGGCCATCCGCCGGGCCGCGCCGGACAAGCACGTCACGCTGGAGCTCGGCGGCAACGCGGCGGCGGTGATCTGCGAGGACTGGGCGGCGGACGCGGACCTGACCTTCGCCGCGCATCGCATCGCCACGTTCTCCAACTACCAGGCCGGGCAGTCGTGCATCGCGGTGCAGCGGGTCTACGTGCACGAATGGCTCTACGACGGCTTCCTGCCCCGGCTCGTCGCGGCGGTGCAGGCGCTGCGCGCCGGCGACCCCCGATCCGAGCTGACCGATGTCGGCCCGCTGGTGTCGGTCGAGGCGGCGCAGCGCGTCGAGACCTGGGTGGACGAGGCGGTCGCCGCCGGTGCGGTCATCGAGACCGGCGGGCGACGTGACGGCGCGACCTATCCGCCCACTGTGCTCAGCGGCGTGCCGGCCGACGCGAAGGTGTGCGCCGAGGAGGTGTTCGGGCCGGTGCTGGTGGTCGCCCCGGTCGCGAACGACCGGGCCGCGTTCGCCGCCGTCAACGACTCCGCGTACGGGCTCCAGGCCGGCGTCTTCACCCACCGGCTCGACGTGGCGTTCGACGCCGCCCGCACGCTCGAGGTCGGCGGCGTGATCGTCGGGGACGTGCCGTCGTACCGGGCCGACCAGATGCCGTACGGCGGCATGAAGGGCTCCGGCGTCGGGCGGGAGGGGCTGCGCAGCGCGATGGACGACTACACCGAGCCGCGCGTCACAGTGCTGACCGGCGTGGCCCTCTGATCACTCGCCCTCGGCTCACCAGGTGCCGTCGTCGCGGACCCGGGCGGGGGCGCGGCCGAGCAGCAGGGTGGTGAGGGCGGCGTCGATGTCGGCGCCGAGGAACCACTCGCCGGCTTGGTCGAGGGCGAAGATCCGGCCGTGCTCGTCGACCGCGAGGATGCTCTCCTGACGCTCGCTGCCGAGCGGGAAGAGGCGGGCACCGAGGACGGCGGCGAAGTCGGCGAGAGAGTCGGCTGTGTGCGCGGCCCGCAGCGGGTTCGTGGTGAACCGGCTGATCCAGACCTGCTCCCCGGCCCCGCGCCGTCGGCTCAGGACGGCCGGGAACGCGGTGAGCGCCGCCTCGGCGGCAGGGAAGGCCTCGTGCCGGTGATGCTGTCCCGCGATCTCCTTCGTCTCGGTCATCGCGCCCATCGCAAGTGCCTCGTTGAACATGCTGATCTGCCAGCCGCCATCGATGAGGGCGTGAGCGACCTCGTCCGGGAAGCGCCCAGGTTCGATGACCTCGCGTGGCTCCGGTCGCCATTCCTCCACGAAGGCGAGGTCGGACCATGGCAGCACCGCGAACCGCACCAGGAACCGGACGCACGAGTCGCAGGGAAGATCCGCTCGTCCTCCCAGGGGGTCACCCGGCTCGCGACTGCGATAGACCTCGATCCGGCTGGTGCCGAGCAGCGCATACGCGTCCTCGATGGACAGCGGGGGCAAGCCCTCGGCGTCACGACGGTGGTCGTGCTCGTACAACGCGTCGGAGACGACGATCATCTCGGCGTGCCGCTCGCCGCCGCGTACCAGATGCCCCACCGGCAGCTCGTCCAGGTAGGACTGCACGAGCGGATGGTGGCGCACCTCGATGTCGCCCTTCGCGCCCTGCGCGACGTGCCGCCGGCCGTCGAGCGTGAGGTGCGCCGCCGCGCCGGGCGTGGGCAGGCGGGTCAGCTCACGCAGCAACTGGGCGGCCGGATCTACGGTACGCGGCGCGCGCGGCTCTGCCGGACGTCGCTGCCGGTACATCCGCTCGACCGCCGCGGCCGGCACCCGGGGCCAGGTGGACACCTCACCGGTCTCCTTGTCGATCACGGTGGTCGACAGGTCGCCGGGTAGCGCCCGGGCTTCGGTGGGCACGGTGGACTGCACCACGTAGCCCAGGTCGAACTCCTCGACCTCGGCCGTGCACGGAAAACCGAGGCGGTCGGAGTCGCGCCGGGCCCACACGGAGGCGATCTGCTCGGCCTGCTGTCGCTCGATCACCACCTGAAATTACCGGACCCCACGGATTTCGTGGCACCCGGTATGGTCGGCCCTACCCACGGTGACGGAAGGGGAGCGACGGTGGCCGAGAGTGCGGACCGGGATGCGAACCGTGCACTGCGCGCGCGATTCGACGAGGTGTACGGCCAATACCAGCGCTTGCGGTCCGGTCTGGACGAACTCCAGACCAAGCTGGCCGAGCTGCGGGTCACCGAACGCTCCGACGACGGCCAGGTGACCGCAGTCGTCGGTGCGCGGGGCGAGCTGATCAGCGTCGAGGTGAGCCCGGCGGCGTTCCACGACCGGGACGCCCGGGCGTTGAGCCGGAAGATCACCGAAACCGTTCTGCGCGCCTCCACCGCGGCGACCACCGCCACCCGCGAGCTGGTCTCCGGCTACCTGCCGCCGGGTTCGCCGTCGGTCGAGTTCCTGCGTACCCATGACTTCGGCGCGTTGCTCGGCCGGGCCGACTCCGTGCTGGCCCGCGGCGAGTGACAGGTGGCCGGGGGAGAGATCTGGCTGGACCCGGACCGGGCCCGGCGCGGCGGCGCCGACCTGGCGCTGTCGGGGCGGGCGGTGAGCGCGGCCCGGCGGGAGACGGGCGAGCCGATCGCCGCCGCCAGCGCCCAGCGGCCCTGGGGCCGGGACGACATCGGCGCCGCGTTCGACAAGCACTACCAGGGCTACGCCGAGACGCTGCTGCGCGCGTGGGAGCTTCTCGGCCGGTCGCTGGAGGTGCTCGGGTCGGACGTCGTCCGCTCCGTCACGGCCACCGTGGAGACGGACCTGAGCAACGCCCGTGACCTCGGGAAGATCCCGCAGCAAGGGCACGACCCCCATCGGCCCCGGCGCTGACCACCGGAGGACCCGCGCGTGAGCATGCTGCCCAGCCCGATCCCCCATCCGCTCGACTTCTGCCCGTGGGATCTGCCGGGCTGGATCTACGAGGCGCTCGACTGGGTGGTCGGCGTCGAATGGCCGGAGGGCAACGAGCGCGCCGTCTGGGACCTGGCCGACCAGTGGTACGGCGTCGCAGGCGTCCTGACCCGTCCGCGCGACGACGCGGTCACCGCCGCCGGTGAGGTGAAGAGCGGGTACGGGGGAGTCGGCCTGGTCGCCGGCGCCTTCGACACGGCCTGGCACAAGCTCGCCGAAGGTGAGGACGCGCCGCTGCACGTCCTGGTCGCGGCCACCGACGAGCTGGCGCGGCTGGTCGACTCCTGTGGCTGCGACATCGAGGGCGCGAAGCTCGAGGCCTGGATCGAGCTGGGCATCCTGGTCATCGAGTTGCTGGCCCTGGCGGTCGCCACGGTGCTCACCCTGGGCGCCGCCTCACCGGCGGCGGCCGCCGCGATCACCGCCACGCGGGTCGTGGTGCAGCAGATCTTCAAGCGGCTGGTGGCCCAGCTCGCCCGCAAGGCGGTCAAGCAGGGCCTCAAGGAGGCGGGCGAACGCACCGCCAAGGAGGTGGCCAGGTCCGGTGCCCGCACACTGGCCCGGCGAGCCGCGATCGGTGGACTGCTGGAGGCCGGCCAGGAGGCGGGCACCAGCCTCGGCACGCAGGCGTACCAGAACTCCACCGGCCGGCGGGACGGCCTCGACCTGACCGACGTGAGCACGTCGGCGCTCGGCGGATTCGCCGGCGGCGCGGTCGCGCCGCTGGCCGGGCTGGGCCGGCACGCCAACGGTCGGTTCGCGGAGATCGGCGAGCGGTTCGGGCGGGAGATGGCCGGGGAGACGCTCGCCGAGACCGCGGCGGGTCTGGCGACCGGCCAGGGCCCGTCGCTCGAGGATCTGGCGCGCGCGGCTGCCTCCGGGGCGACCGGCTCCGCCACCAGCCAGGCGGACTCGGCACTGCAACGCCGACTCGACGGGCAGCTGAGCGGGTTGAATGTGTCACCGGTCGGACTGGACGTGCCGGTCGCCGCGGATCCCGTCGGGTTGATCCCGGCCCAGCGGGTCGCCGAGCCGATCGTCCAGAGCGGCGGCGACACGATGGCTGGCGCCGTTCCCGTGACACCCACGCACGTCTCGCCCCAAGCCGTCGGTCCGCACCCGCTCGCCGTGGACCTACCCCGCCCGGCGCCGGAGTCGACGGCGCCGCCGCCGCTCAGCGGTGCCGTCCCGCACGACGTGGCACGTCCGACGGTCGCCACCAGCCCCACGTTGTCCTCGGTGATCACGGACGCACCCGTCGCCGGCCCGTCCTCGACCGCGACCGGAGTCCAGGGCGGCACGGGTGCGGTCGTGACGCCGATCGACAACGCCCCACCGTCCTCGGTCACCCCGGTTCAGGCGGCGGCCGCACCGGCGACGCTGCCTGCACCGCCTACCGACCACCCGCAGACCGCGGCGCCACCCCCGGCAGACCGGGCCGCTCCGATAAGCACCGGAGGTCAGACAGGGCTGCCGGTCCCACCGGTCAGCCCTCAGCCGGGATCCCAACCGGGAGCGCCGGCCGTCGGGCCCGAGCCCCGACCGGGGCCGAATCCCCGTTTCCCGCTGCTGGAGTCTTTGGCTCCGCCGCATCCTCCTACCGACTCCCCGGGGCCGAACCCTGGCCCGCTCGATGTCCGGACGTGGCCTCGTGAGACCGCTCAACAGCGCGCCGAGCGGCTGAAAGCCGATCGGGAGGGCCTCGACCGGCGGCGCTACCAGGGCTATCTGCAGTCTCAGCGTGCCTTGCACGAGGAGAACAGACGGCAGGCGCAGATCAAGGAGCTACGTGATCTCGCCGAACAGCATTACGAGGCGGCGCGTTGGCTCCTGACGCGGGCACACGAGCTGCGCCAGGCCGGCCGGCACGACCTTGCCGACAGGCACGTGCGGGAGGGCCGGCTGCGAGAACGCCTGCACTACCGGGCGGTCGACGAGGTCGAGGCGGTCCGCGCCGGCGAGCGCCTGCCGAGGCAGGTGATGGTCGAGGACGACCTCGACTTCTACCGCATCAACGACGACGTGGCGGATCTGGCCGTCGGCGCGGTGGAGACAGCCGACCACTCCGCGCTCACCGGTCACGGCCACCCCGAGCCGATCGACAGATCCCGGCCCTACGGCCGCCGGGGAGGGCTCCGGCCTCCGCTCGCACTGCACCAGACCGACCTCGAACGGCAGATGCCCCGCAACCCGGACGGCAGCGTCTCGCGTACCGCCGATCCCCGGCGCGGCGGGTGGTTCCGCCTCGCGAACGACGGCGGACCGGCGGCCGACGCCACCCGGGGGATCAACTGCCTCGACTGCACGCTGTCGCTGTTCGAGACCTGGGTCCACGGACGGCCGCGCGTCGCGGCGCCGCGTACGTTCGACGGTTACCTGCACGGCGACGTGAACCGGCCGGTGGGCGGCGAGGCGGACGGACCGCTGCGGGTCGAGGAGACGACAGGTGGCCGGTTCCAGAACCTCTGCCCGCCGGATCGGCCCGGAGTCAGCGGCCGGGACCGGCAGCGGCTGGTGGACGGCGGCTACCGGGACCTGTACGCGCAGCTCGCGTCGGGTGGCCACGGCAGCTACGCGTTCCTCATCACCAGCTTCGAGGGCGGCGGCTCGCACGCGTGGGTGGCGTTGAACCAGAACGGCACGATCCTCTTCCTCGACCCGCAGACGGGCCTGGTGGCGGACCGGCCGATCTACCACCACAGCGGCCGTCCGGCCCTCAGCAACGTGGTCGGCGTCGACGCTCTGGTGCTCGGCCCCGACGGCCGGCCGATGCCGCTCACCGGCCGCCCGCCCGGCACCTACAACGTCCTGCCCGAGCCGCTGCCCCGTCCGGCGCCGCCACAGCCGCCGGCCCCGCCGCCGATCGCCGACGGCCACGTCCCGGACTTCAACCACGTCCACCTGCTCGGCGAGTCCACCACCATCCACCGCCGAACCGACGGACCGCTGCCGGGCAACGCGCCCCCCGTCGAGCCGGAACCCGACCGGGTACGCCAGGACCACCGGCAGGCGCACGCCGACCGGATCGCCGCCGGGCTCTACGTGAGCGACGCGCTCGCGCAGAGCGGGAACCTCGACGACGCCTTCGCCGCCGGGGTGACTCCTGTCGAACTGGCGCAGCGCGCCGACGTGCCGACGCTGCGGCGGCTCGTACCCGGGCTCGACGAGAGCGCTGCGGCCGACCTCACCCGGTTGTTCGCGGACCCGCGCGTCCAGCGGATGCTCGACCAGAGCTGGGAGGCGCCGCCGCGACGAGAGGAGTTGCTGGCCGAGACGTTGGTGCGGCAGCTCGCGGAGCGGCCCGACCTGGTCCGGATGATCCTGGCGACGCCGGAACTCGCCAACTCGCTGACCGCCCGGCCGCTGACCCTGCACCACCTGGCCAGCCACCAGCAGGCCATCGACGTGTTGAATGACGTGCTGGTAGAGATACGAGACCGGGGCTCCGAGGCCGTTGCGACGGCACCCACACCTTCGATCGAGCCGACCCCGCTCAGCTCGCACCAGATACAGGTGAGCAGTCGCTTCGATGGCGAACGGCCGGCAGCTGTCCAACCGAGCTTTGACAAGTCACGTTCCGGCGATCTCGCGTATCGCAAGCAGTATCTGGATCACCTGTACCAGGAGGCCGCGACCGCTCAGCGCGAACTTGACTCGCTGGGGCGTGAGCTGGCCGGTCTGTCGGCAAACGGGGCAGAGTACAAGCCACGACCCGGACCGAAGGATCGCGTTCGAGCTGAGGACAAGATCGAACGGAATGGCGGGAACGCTGCCCGCCTCCGCGACCTTGCTGCAGGGAGGGTCTCCTACCAGACGCTTGACGACCTGTATGCCGGGCTGGCTGAACTGAGCAACAACCCTGGCTTCCAGGTGGCGGACTTCAGCGATCGCTTCCGCGAGCCCCAGGACAGCGGATACCGAGATATTCAGTTCTTGGTGCAGACCTCTACCGGGCACATCGGTGAGTTCCGTCTTCATCTGGCGGCGCTCGACCAGGTGGCGGAGTGGGAGCACTCGTTGTTCGAAGTCTGGCGTGATCTGGAGGCAGTTCCCAGGAGCGAGGGACGTAGCCTGTCTGCCACGGAGGTAGCGATCCGGAAGGGAATTGTCCGTCGGCAGCGTGAGTACTTCTGGGCCGCGCTCCAAACGACCTTGAACGGTGAGCGGCAGTGACGGATGCAGTGGCTGGACTCGGCCTCGCGGGCTACTACGACTACTACGACAACCCGGTGAAGTTCATTCCGACCTCCGACGGTGGCCTCGCCGCGTGGCGGCTCGACCGAACCACGGGCGGTTGGCGGCCCGCGAACGACATCATCGATGAGATCATCTTCGCCAGGGAGCAGGAGATCTTCGTGCTCTCGCCTGAGCGGTTCGTGCAGCGGGTCGAAGAAGAGCGTGGGCTGAGCCTGAGCGGAGAGGGGCCGATCTTCGCGCTCTACGAGACGGTCCGAGCGCTCGAGGCGCCCGCCATCGCGGAGAGGCGACCGTTCACCACGGAGGAAGCGGCTCTCATCAAGGGGATCCGGCGGCGGACCTTCGTGATGTTCGAGGAACAGCTCCAACAGGCCGGTGATCCCGCCGCCGACCCCACTATCGCCTCCACCGCAACCTGACAGCGGCCGGGAACGTCATGCCGTCCACGGAAGGCCCACCCGTGCCCTATGTGCCGCCCGCCGACGTGGCGGAGGCGAGACGCGTACAGGAGGAGTTGCGATCCCGGGTGGACCTGATCGGGCCCGGTCCTGCCGCGCCCGCGACGGTGGCCGGGCTGGACGTGGCGTACGCGCCCGACGGTGACCTGCTCGCTGCCGCCGTCACGGTCCTGGATTCAGTCACCCTCGACGTGGTGGACGAGGCGGTGTGCGTGGGGCGGCCCGCCTTCCCGTACGTGCCGGGACTGTTCGCGTTCCGCGAGATGCCGGCGTTGCTGGCCGCGCTGGACCGGCTCACCACCCGTCCCGAGCTGCTGGTCTGTGACGGGCACGGTCTGGCGCACCCGCGCCGGTTCGGGCTGGCCTGTCACCTGGGCCTGGTGACCGAGCTGCCCACGATCGGGGTGGGCAAGACGCCGCTCGTCGGCTCGTGGACGGGCCCCGGCCCCGAGCGTGGTGACAGCGCAGACCTGTGTGACGAGGGCGAGGTGGTCGGGCGGGTGCTGCGGACCCAGGACGGCGTCCGGCCGGTCTTCGTGAGCGTCGGGCATCGGATGGGGTTGGACAACGCGGTGGACCGGGTACTGGCACTGACGCCCCGGTACCGGCTGCCGGAAACCACCCGGACGGCTGACCGGCTCTGCCGGCGGGCCCTCGCCGCAGCCGGCGCACCCGGCGGTGAGCTGGGCGGGCGGTGACGGCGTGGCGCGGCACACATGTGGCGTGCTCGATGCGCGGGTGCCCGGAGGGGCCAGTAGTAACCTGACCGGCGGATCCGGTCCGGACGCAACGGTGAGGTGGAGATGTCGGTGAGGCGGCACGCGGCGCGGTGGGCCATGGTCGGCGCGCTGCTGGGTGGCCTGATCGCCGTCCCGGCGTCGCCGGCGTCGGCCCGGGACGACCGGGTGGGACTGCGTTCGGCGAACAGCTTCACCGCCGGTGGTCCGCCGGGGACGGTGGCGGTCGAGGTGCGCAAGCGGACCGACGGCTGCGTGCAGCTGCGTACCGCGATCGGGCTCCGATTGGAGGGCCTGCGGGCGGACCAGGTCCAGGTGCAGGTGGCGTCCGGGGGCCGATGGGTGCCGGTGCAGGTCTCCGGGGACGGCGGTGCCGTCGCCACCGCTGCGGTCGCGCCGGTCGACCGGCCGCTGTGCAAGGGCAAGGGCGTCACCGTGCGTTACCGGGTGTCCTTCCTGGCTGGGACCGTCGGCGGGCGGATGGAGCTGGCCGGTGAGGCGAGCGCCGCGAACGGCGAGGTGCTCGGCCGGGCCGGTGGGTCGGCCCGGCTGGTGGGCGCCCCGCCGACGCCGAGCCCCAGCCCGTCCCGCAAGCCCTCGCCGACGCCCACACCCAGCGCGAGCGAGACCACGGCTGCCGAGGTGACCGACACGTCGCCCGTGGCCGCCGCCGTCGCCCCGGCCACCGCCGCGGCCGACGACTCGTCGTTCGGAGGTTCCATGATTATGTGGTTCGGTATCGGGCTTGTGCTCGTCGGCGCCGCTCTCATCGTCCTGCTGCTGCGCCGCAACCGCGCCGACCGGACCGGTGGCGGGAACTCCGCCGACCTCCCGCCGGTCCCGCTGCCGCGCAGCACCACCACCTACCGCTCCGGCGCGCCCGGACCGGCCCCCACGGTGTACGGGGGCGCGACGCCGCCCCGCCCGGCCGGCAACGTGTACGGCGCCCCCGCGCCCGCCCCGGTGCCACCGGCCCCGGCAGGCGCGGACGCGACGAGCGTCCTGCCCCCGCCCCCGCCCCCGCCCCCGGCGGCCGGGGACGCGACGAGCGTCCTGCCCCGCTTGCCGGACTGAGCCGGAACCCGACCGGCTCCCGGGGTTACCGTGACGGTGGGTGGTCACGCCGTGACCCGACAGCCGCCACCTGCCCGACCGGAGGACGGAACACCGGGGCCGAACGGGGCCCGGTGCCGGGGCCGCTCGGCCGATAAGATCGCGTGCGCCGACCGGCACCGCCGACCGGTGAGACCGCATACGTGGAAGGAGCCGCGCCGTGGCCCTGGACCCGCAGTTGCTCGACATCCTCGCCTGCCCGGACACGCACCACGCCCCGCTCGACTACGACGCGCAGGCGCAGACGCTCACATGCACCGAGTGCGGTCGCATCTTCGAGGTCCGGGACGACGTCCCGGTGCTCCTGCTGGACGAGGCGCGCGGTGGACCCGCCGCCGACGAGGCGCGGGGCGGGTCGTCGCGGTGATGGAGGGTACGGCCGGGGTCAGCGGCCACCGGCACGCCGACGAGGCCCTGCTGGACGACGCGGCGCAGCTCTCCGAGCGGGATCCGGGCGGCATGCTCCGGTTCACCGCGTCAGCGGGCGCCCAGGTGCGCGAGTCGGCGGCGCTGGCCGCCGAGGCGAACCTGTCCGTGCTCGCCGACGACGGGCGGCCCCGCGCGGTGGTCATCGCCGGCATCGGCACCGCCGGGCGTACCGGTGACGTGCTGGCCACAGTCGCCGGGCCGCGCTGCCCGGTGCCGGTCATCCCGCACCGCAGCGCCGGCGTGCCGGGCTGGGTGGGCGCGGCGGACGTGGTCATCGCGGTGAGCGCTTCCGGCCGTAGCCCGGAGGCGCTGGGCGCGGCCGAGGCGGCGCACCGGCGCGGTGCCCGGCTGGTCGCGGTCGGCGCGCCCGACTCGCAGCTCCAGTCGGTCGCGGAGCGGGCCCGCGCGCCGTTCATCCCGGTGCCCCGGCGCGCGCCGGCCCGGGCCAGCCTCTGGGCGCTCACCGTGCCGGTTCTGCTGGCCGCCCGTACCCTCGGGCTCGTGAAGGTCAACGAGGCGGATCTGGCCGAGACGGCGGCCCGGCTGGACGCCGACGCCGATCGATGCCGGCCGACCGCCGAGTCCTTCGTCAACCCGGCGAAGTCGCTGGCACTGGGCCTGTCCGGTTCGATCCCGATCGTGTGGGGTTCGTCCCCGCTGGCCACCGTGGCCGCGCGCCGGTTCGGCGACACGCTGTCCGCGAACGCCCGCTACCCGGTGGTCGCCGGTGCGCTGGGCGAGGCGGGCCGGGGCCGCGTCGGTCTGCTCGACGGAGTGTTCGGCGGCCTGGCCGAGGGCGAGCGGGACATCTTCGCCGACCCGGGTGACGACGAGTCCGACGGCACCCGGCTGCGGCTGGTGCTGCTGCGTGACGGCGGGCTCAACGCCGACGACGACACCGACGAGCCGCTGGCGGTGGAGGAGCGCCGCGCCGACGCGGTGCAGACGCTCGCCGAGCGGCGCGGGGTGCGCTGTGACGTGGTGACCGCCGAGGGCGGCTCCGCGCTGGAGCGGCTCGCGTCGCTGGTCGCGGTCCCCGACTTCGCCTCGATCTACCTCGCCCTGGCACACGGGCTGGACCCGATGGCGGTCCCGGCCATCACGGAGATGAAGGAGCTGGCGAACCAGTGAGCACACGGGGCATCGAGCGAGGCGGGGAATGAGCGCAAACGGGGGCACCAAGGCGATCGTCGCCGCCCTGGCGGCGAACCTCGGCATCGCCGTCACCAAGTTCATCGCGTTCGCGCTGACCGGCTCGTCGTCGATGCTTGCCGAGTCGATCCACTCGGTTGCCGACTCGGGCAACCAGGGCCTGCTGCTGCTCGGCGGGCGGCGGGCCAAGCGGCAGGCCACGCCGCAGCACCCGTTCGGGTACGGCCGGGAGCGCTACATCTACGCGTTCATCGTGGCGATCGTGCTGTTCAGCCTCGGTGGCCTGTTCGCGCTCTACGAGGCGTACCACAAGGCGTCCGACCCGCACCCGATCGACAACTGGCAGTGGGTGCCGGTGACGGTGCTGGTCGCGGCGATCGTGATGGAGAGCTTCTCCTTCCGTACCGCGATCAAGGAGTCCAACCTGGTCCGGGGCAACCAGACCTGGGTCCGGTTCATCCGCCGGGCCAAGGCACCGGAGCTGCCGGTGGTGCTGCTGGAGGACTTCGGCGCCCTGGTCGGTCTGGTCTTCGCGTTGTTCGGCGTCGGCATCACGCTGATCACCGGCAACGGCATGTGGGACGCGGCGGGCACCGCGATGATCGGCGTCCTGCTCGTGGTCATCGCGGTCACGCTGGCGATCGAGACCAAGAGCCTGCTGCTCGGCGAGGGCGCCGAGCAGGGCGAGCTGGCCAAGATCGAGCAGGCCGTCACGAACGGTCCCGAGGTCGAGCGGATCATCCACATGAAGACGCTCTACCTCGGCCCGGAGGAGCTGATGGTGGCCGCGAAGATCGCCGTGCCGGCCTGGGAGACCGCCCACGACCTGGCGCGCGACATCAACGCGGTCGAGGCGCGGATCCGCCGCGAGGTGCCCGCCGCCCGGGTCATCTACCTGGAGCCGGACATCTACTCGCCGGAGGCCGAGCGGGCCGGCACCGGGCAGGCGGCGGACACCGCCGTCCCGGAGGCCTCGACCGGTACGGCCGGCGAGGTGGCCGGGCGGCCCGGGAGCTGACCGATGGAGTTGTTGCAGGGCCGGATCCGTGACTACGCCTGGGGCTCGCGCACCGCGATCGCCGAGTTGCAGGGGCGGCCGGTGCCGAGCGACGGGCCGGAGGCGGAGCTGTGGCTGGGCGCCCACCCGGGCGCCCCGGCCACCGTGCAGCGCGACGGCCGGGCGGTCAGCCTCACCGAACTGCTGGTGGCCGAGCCGGGCCACTGGCTGGGTGAGCGGCTGGTCGGCCGGTTCGGCACCCGGCTGCCGTTCCTGCTGAAGGTGCTCGCCGCCGACGCGCCGCTGAGTCTCCAGGCGCATCCGGACGCCGAGCAGGCCCGCGCCGGGCACGCCGCCGACGTGGGGCGGGTCAACTACGTGGACCCGTACCACAAGCCGGAGCTGCTGGTGGCGCTCTCGGAGTTCGACGCGCTGTGCGGCTTCCGTGACCCGGGGGAGTCGGCGGCGGCGATCGCCGCGTTCGGCGTACCCGCGCTGGAGCCTGTGGTGGCGGCGTTGCGCGACGGGCCGGCGGGGCTGCGGGAGGCGGTACGTCTGCTGTTGAGCTGTCCCCAGGCGGAGCGCGCCGGGCTGGTGGCGGCCGTGCTGGCGGCGGCGGAGGCCGGGCCGGCCTCGGCGGACGCCGAGCTGGTCCGCACGCTGGCGGCCGGCTATCCGGCCGACCCGGGTGTGGTGGTGGCGTTGCTGCTGCACCACGTCCGGCTGGCGCCCGGCGAGGGCATCTGGATGCCGGCCGGGAATCTCCACGCCTACCTGCGCGGCACCGGCGTCGAGATCATGGCGGCCAGTGACAACGTGCTGCGCGGCGGGCTGACCCCGAAGCGGGTCGACGTGGACGAGTTGCTGCGGGTGCTCCGGTTCGAGGTGCTGACCCAGCCGGTGCTGCGGCCGGAGCAGGTGGAGCCGGGGGTGCTGACCTGGCCGGTGCCGGTGGAGGACTTCGCGCTGCACCGGGTCGAGGTGGCCGCCGGGGCGCCGGGGGTGCGGCTGACGCTGCCCGGGCCGCGGGTGGTGCTCTGCCGGGCCGGGAAGCTGACCGTGGACGACGGCGTGGGCGTGGTCACGCTGGATGCGGGTCAGGCCGCGGTCGGCACGGCGGCCGGTGGCCCGCTGACGGTGGGTGGGGCGGGCGAGGCGTTCGTCGCCACTTGCGGCATGCACTGATCCGCGCAAGTCCGACTTTCCCGAAATGGCTTGACGGTCACGCTGCGTGGTGTGACTCTATGGGTACGCAGCGTTGTCGCGACGAAGGTCCGGTGACGTGCGGGGGAACCAAACCGGGGGGATGCGCGGGGCGGCCGGGCCGTGAGTGGAGACTCCGCTCACGACCGACCGCCCCGTGCGCTGTCCGCCGACCGGCCGATTGCGCGGCCGGCCAACCGGGCACGGGTCGAGTGGCCCGCGAGCGTAAGGTGGAAGGCTGCGCACCACCATCGTTCGACAGGAGCTTCCATGACCAGCACCCTCCCGGCGGCCTCCAGCGGCGCGTCGTCGCAGACCCGGCCGAGCACCCTCGCCGAGGGCGACTACAAGGTGGCGGATCTGTCGCTCGCCGCGTTCGGGCGCAAGGAGATCCGGCTCGCCGAGCACGAGATGCCCGGCCTGATGGCGATCCGGCGTGAGTTCGCCGAGGCCCAGCCGCTGGCCGGCGCCCGCATCACCGGTTCGCTGCACATGACCATCCAGACCGCCGTCCTGATCGAGACCCTGGTCGCGCTCGGCGCGCAGGTCCGCTGGGCGTCCTGCAACATCTTCTCCACCCAGGACCACGCCGCCGCGGCGGTCGTGGTCGGCCCCGAGGGCACCCCGGAGGCCCCGGCCGGCGTGCCGGTCTACGCCTGGAAGGGTGAGACGCTGCCGGAGTACTGGTGGTGCACCGAAATGGCTCTGACGTGGCCGGACGGCTCGGCTGGCGGAGCCGGCGGTGGCCCGAACATGATCCTGGACGACGGCGGCGACGCCACCCTGCTCGTCCACAAGGGCGCCGAGTTCGAGAAGGCCGGCGTCGTGCCGCCGGTCGAGTCCGCCGACTCCGAGGAGTACGCGGTCATCCTCGACCTGCTGCACCGCTCGCTGGCCGAGGACGGTCAGCGCTGGACCCGGATCGCCGCCGGCATCAAGGGCGTCACCGAGGAGACCACCACCGGTGTGCACCGTCTCTACGAGATGCACCGCGCCGGCACGCTGCTCTTCCCGGCCATCAACGTCAACGACTCGGTGACCAAGAGCAAGTTCGACAACAGGTACGGCTGCCGGCACTCGCTCATCGACGGCCTCAACCGCGCCACCGACGTGCTGATCGGCGGCAAGATGGCGGTCGTCATGGGCTACGGCGACGTGGGCAAGGGCTGCGCCGAGTCGCTGCGCGGCCAGGGTGCCCGGGTCGTGGTGACCGAGGTCGACCCGATCTGCGCGCTCCAGGCGGCGATGGACGGCTACCAGGTCGCCACGCTCGACGACGTGGTGGAGAAGGCCGACATCTTCATCACCGCGACCGGCTGCTACGACGTCATCACCAACGAGCACATGGCCCGGATGAAGCACCAGGCCATCGTGGGCAACATCGGCCACTTCGACAACGAGATCGACATGGCCGGCCTGGCCAAGCGCAGCGACGTGACCCGGGAGAACATCAAGCCGCAGGTCGACGTGTGGCGCTTCGACGACGGCCACGCCATCATCGTGCTCTCCGAGGGCCGCCTGCTGAACCTGGGCAACGCGACCGGCCACCCGAGCTTCGTGATGTCGAACTCGTTCGCCAACCAGACGATCGCCCAGATCGAACTGTTCACCAAGACCGAGGAATACCCGATCGGCGTCTACGTGCTGCCCAAGCACCTGGACGAGAAGGTGGCCCGGCTGCACCTGGACGCGCTCGGCGCGAAGCTGACCACGCTGACCAAGGAGCAGGCCGCCTACCTGGGCGTCTCCCCGGAGGGCCCGTTCAAGCCGGACCACTACCGCTACTGAGTTCCACGCTCCCGGAGGGACCGGGGTCGGCCGCCGCGCGGCCGACCCCGGTCCCTCTCCGCGTACGCGACGCCGCCGACTGGTGGGGGCGGGGGCTGTTCGCCTGAGCCCGGCTCAGCGGCGTACCGGATCGGGGCCCGGGTCCGGGACCGCGGACCGCAACCGGCCGGTGGCCGGCGCGGCGGGACGCAGGGCGGCCGTCGCGACGGCGTGCGGCACGGTGGCCGGGGCCGGGACCAGCTCCGGCCAGAGCGTGGCGGTGACCGTCCGGGCGCGGCCCAGCCGGAGCGCGGCCCGGCGTCCCCGCTCGGCCAGCACTGCGGACAGGTAGACCCAGTCCGGCGCGGACCACGGCGGAGGCGGCGAGGTGACCGCCGCGACCTCCGCCCACAGCGCCCGGCCGAGCCGGGAGCGGTCCGGCTCGGCGAGCTGAGGCAGCCGGTCCAGGTACTGCCGGGCGGCCAGCGCCAGCCCGTCGTCGAACCGGGTCAGGTCGAGCGTGGCCGCCCAGGCCAGCAGCGGCGGCGGAGCCGGCGGCAGCGGCCGCCACAGCGCGGCGCCTCGGCTGTGCACCACGAGCGTGCCGGCGACCAGGTCGCCCAGCCGCCGGCCGCGCGGGTCGGTGAGCATCACCGTGACGCTCGCGACCCAGCTCAGCAGCGGCAGCACCAGACCGGGCCACTCCACCGCGACGCCGACGAGTGCCCGGGTCAGCGACTGGCCCACCCCCACCGGGCCGCCGTCGGCCCGCACCACGCGCAGCCCCACTGCGAGCTTGCCCACCGTCCGGCCACCGGCGAAGCGTTCCATCATCACCGGATAGCCGAGCAGGACCAGCACCAGCAGCACGGTCTGGAGCGCGCCGGCCAGCGCGGCGTCGAGGAAGTCGCCCAGCAGGGCGAGCGCCACCATCGCCAGCACTGCGCCGAGCAGCAGGAACAGCACGAGCTGGATCACGGCGTCGATCAGCAGGGCGAGCACCCGGGAGCCCAGCCGGGCCACCCGGACGTCCAGCTCCACCGCCTCGCCGCTGACCAGACCGGCGTCGGCCCAACGGGGCGGTGGGGGAGGTTGCGCGCGCACCCCGACAGTGAACACCATGGACGCCGAACGGGGGAGGGTGAGTGGATCTCGACGCGTACGTGGCCGAGCACGGCGCCGAATGGCGGCGGCTGGAACACCTGACCGGCCGGCGTCGCCTCGACGCGGCCGAGGTCGACGAACTGGTGGCGCTCTACCAGCGCAGCGCCACGCACCTCTCCGCGCTGCGCGCCCGGGCACCCGAGCCGGCGCTGGTGAACCGCCTGTCCCACCTGGTCCTCGCGGCCCGGGCCCGGGTCACCGGCCGGCCCCGGCTGTCCTGGGCGGCGGTGGGCCGGTTCCTGGCCGCCGACCTGCCCGCCGCCCTCTACCGGGCCTGGCCCTGGTGGTGCGGCGTGGCCACGGCGTTCAGCGCCCTGAGCGCCTTCCTCATCTGGTTCGTCGCCGGCAACCCCGACACCGCTGCCGCGTTCGTCGGCCCCGAGGCGGCGCGGCAGCTCGTGGACTCCGGCTTCGCCGGCTACTACACCGAGTTCGCCGCGCCCACGTTCGCGTTCCACCTGTGGACGCACAACGCCTGGCTGGCCGCCCAGTGCCTGGCCGCCGGCGTGCTCGTGGTCCCGGTGCTCTGGCTGCTGTGGCAGAACGCGCTCAACATCGGCGTGGTCGGCGGCGTGATGATCTCCTATGGCCGGGCGGACGTCTTCTTCGGCATGATCACCCCGCACGGGCTGCTGGAGCTGACCGGCATCTTCGTCGCCGCCGGGGTCGGACTGCGGACCGCCTGGGCGTGGATCGCCCCGCCCGCGCACCTCGGGCGCGGCCGGGCGGTCGCCGAGGCGGGACGGCTCGCCGTCGTGGTCGCGGCCGGCCTGGTCGGCGTCTTCGCGGTCTCCGCGCTGATCGAGGCGTTCGTGACCCCGGCGCCGGTGCCGGTCGCGCTGCGGGTGGCCGCCGGCGCCGCGGTGTGGCTGGCGTTCCTGGCGTACGCGCTGGTGCTCGGCCGGCGCGCGGTCAGAGCTGGCCGAGGGACTTGAGCCGCAGATAGGTGTCGGCGACGGCCGGGGCCAGCCGGTGCCCCGGTACGTCCACCACAGTCACGCCGTAGCGCGACAGGGCGGCGCGTACCCGATCCCGTTCGGCCAGCGCCCGCCACGCCGACGCGGCCGCGTACGGGTCGTCCGGGCCGGCCGGGGTGGCAGTGGCGAGCCGGTTCAGCACCGGGTCGCCGGCCGCGGCCAGCACCACCCGGTGCCGGGCGGCCAGCCGGGGCAGCACCGGCAGCAGCCCGTCGCCGATCGCGCCCGCCTCCAGCGCGGTGAACAGCACCACCAGGCTGCGCTGCCGCTCCCGGCGCAGCACCTCGGCGGCGATCAGCTCGAAGTCGGTCTCAGCCAGCGCGGGCTGCAACGGCGCCACCGCGTCGACCAGCCGGGCGAGCAGCGCCGGACGGCCGCTGCCGGTCACCCGGGCCCGGATCTCGGTGTCCGCCGCCAGCAGGTCCACCCGGTCACCGGCGCGGGCGGCGAGCGCGGTGAGCAGCAGCGCCGCGTCGATGGCGGTGTCCAGCCGGGGCTCGTCGCCGAGGCGTACCGCCGACGTGCGGCCGGTGTCCAGGACGCAGACCAGGCGCCGGTCCCGCTCCGGGCGCCAGGTGCGCACCAGCACGTCGGCCCGGCGGGCGCTGCCCCGCCAGTCGATCGAGCGGACGTCGTCGCCCACCGCGTACTCGCGCAGCGTGTCGAACTCGGTGCCGTGACCGCGCCCCCGGGTGACCTGCACACCGTCGATGACCCGCAGCCGGGCCAGCTTCTCCGGCAGGTGCCGGCGGGAGTCGAAGCGGGGCAGCACCCGCAGCGTCCACTGCGGCGTGGCGGGCGCTCCGGCGCGTTGCCGGGCGCCCAGGCGCATCGGCCCGAGCGACCGTACGGTCAGCGCCACCGCCGGCCGGTCGCCGCGCCGGGTCGGGGTGAGCCGGACCGGCAACGTGGCGGTGCCACCGGGCGGCACCGTGAGCAGGCGATCCGGCGGCACGTCCGGGCGTGCCCCGGCCGAGGGCACCCAGGCGTCGCGTACCTGGGCGTGGAGCGTGCGGTCGGTGGGGTTGGCCAGGTGCAGCGTGACGGTGGCGGTGCCACCGAGGCGGACCGTCCGCTCCCCGGACCGGGTCACCGTGAGCGCGTCCGGCGGGACCGCCATCGCCCGGTCGAGCAGCACCAGCAGCAGCACCGCCGCGGTCAGCACGGCGACGCCGAGGAACGGCGCCGGCCAGGCCGGCAGGGTCAGCGCGCCCGCGCCGAGCAGCAGACCCGCCCGCCAGGTCATCGCGGCGTCGGCACGGTGGCCAGCACCGAGTCCAGCACCGCGTCCACGGTGACGCCCTCCAGTTCCGCCTCCGGACGCGGACGCAGCCGGTGCCGCAGCGTCGGACGGGCGACCGCCTTGACGTCGTCCGGGGTGACGTGGTCGCGGCCGGCCAGCCAGGACCACGCCTTGGCGGCGTTCAGCAGCGCGGTGGCGCCCCGGGGGGAGGCGCCCAGCTCCAGCGCCGGGGCGGCCCGGGTGCCCCGGCACAGGTCCACGATGTAGCCGAGCACCGGCTCGGCCACGTACACCGCCCGCACCTCGGCCCGGGCGGCGGCCAGGTCCGCGGCGCCGGCAACCGGGCGTACGCCGGCGGCACGAAGGTCGCGCGGGTCGAAGCCGGCGTGGTGCGCGCGCAGCACGCCCAGTTCCTCCTCGCGCTCCGGCAGCGGCACCGTCAGCTTGAGCAGGAAGCGGTCGAGCTGCGCCTCGGGCAGTGGGTAGGTGCCCTCGTACTCGACCGGGTTCTGGGTGGCCACGACGATGAACGGGTCGGGCAGCGAACGGCGCTCGCCGTCGACGGAGACCTGCCGCTCCTCCATCACCTCCAGCAGCGCGGACTGCGTCTTCGGCGGGGTCCGGTTGATCTCGTCGGCGAGCAGCAGGTTGGTGAAGACCGGCCCCTCCCGGAACGTGAACGCGGCGGTGCGCTGGTCGAAGATCAGCGAGCCGGTGACGTCGCCGGGCATCAGGTCCGGGGTGAACTGCACCCGCTTGGCGTCCAGGTCGAGCGCGGCGGCCAGCGTCCGGACCAGCAGCGTCTTGGCCACCCCCGGTACGCCCTCCAGCAGCACGTGCCCCCGGCAGAGCAACGCGATCACCAGGCCGGTGACCACGGCGTCCTGCCCGACGACGGCCTTTGCCACCTCGGCACGCAGCCGGTGCAGGGCGGCGCGGGCGCCGGACGGGGCGGTGGTCGTGACGGGTCCGGTCACCGGGGGTCTCCTTCGCTGGGATGCGGGGCCAGGGTACGGGTCAGGGCGTCCAGTTCGCGGGCCAGCTCCAGCAGCTCGCGGTCGGTCTCCGGGGCGGGGCCGTAGAGCAGGCCGGCCACCCGTTCCGGATCGGCGCCGGCGCGCTCGGCGACCCGGGCGGCCACCTCGTCGTCGGGCGTGTCCGGGGGCAGGTTGAGCCGGGTCGTCAGCCGGTCCAGCGCGGCGGCGCGCAGCGTCCCGGCGACGGTGTCCCGGGCGCCCGCCCGGCGGTAGAGCCGTGCCCGGCCGCGTACCGTCTCGGCGGACCGGACGGTCACCGGCAGCGGCTCCGACACGGGCGGCCCGAGCCGGCGGGCCCGCCACAGCACCACGAGCAGGCCGGCCAGGGCGAGCTGCACCAGGAGGGCCCAGAACCACTGCGGGAAGGCGCCCCAGAGCGGGTTCTCCCGCGGCGGGTCGGCGCGCTCGGGCGGATCGGGCCGTTCCGACCGGCCGCTGCCGGCCGGGGCGGGTTCCTCGGTGAACGGTTCCGGGGACCAGCTCGGGCGCGTCGGGGCCGGCGCCGGCTCGGGCAGGTCGAGCCAGACCAACGGGCGTCCGCCGCCGAGCAGGCCGGTGGCGAGTGCCTCGTTGCCCCACTCACCGATCCGGTCGTTGCGGAACGGGTCGCTGGCACCGGCCAGCACCACCTCGACCCGGCCGGGAACGCGCAGCAGCGCGCCGCCGTAGCACTGGTCGACCTCGGCCGGTCCGGCGTAACGCTTCAGGTCGATCGCGGCCGTGCCGGCCCGTACCGCCTCGGGCAGCGGGCACGGCCTGCCGTCGGCGTCCGGCGGCACCGCCCGGGCGGCCCAGCGCCCGCCGGCCGGTTCGACCGGGGTGTCCAGCTCGGCGAGCACCCGCCGGGAGGGCTCGACCAGCACCAGCCGGCTGCCCGGCGGCAGGGTGGTCAGCCCGTCGAGCAGGTCCGGGTGCACCAGCCCGGGCGCGGGCACGAACAGCGTGCTCGGCTCGGCCCCGGCGGTACGCAGCGCCGCCGCCAGGTCCGTCTCGCGGCGCACCGGCACGCCCTGCGTCCGCAGCGCCTCGGCGAGCCGGCTGGCGCCGTCGTCGTCGGTGGCGACCGGGGACAGGAAACCGGGCTCGTCCGCGTCGGGCCGGTCGACCGCGCGCAGCACGAGCGTGGTCACGATCAGCAGCACGGCGAGCCCGAGCGGGACGAGCAACCGGTACGGGCGACGGCGCGGCACCGCAGTGGCCGCCGCCGTCGTCGTGGTCTCCGGTACGACTGCGGCGGTCACCGCGGCTCCTCCCCGGTCAGCACGCGACTCAGGTCGGTGGCGAGTTCACGCATCCGCCGGTCGTGCGCGGCGGTGGCGGGGCGCTGGGCGTACCAGAGGTCGGAGAAGATTGACCCGGCCGCGTGCAGCGTCGGCCGGACCTGCGGCCGGGTGCGGGCCGCCGCCTCGGTCAGCTCGACGACGGTGAGCCCGGGGCGGGGTTCCACCACCTGCTGGACGACCAGCAGCCGGACCATCTCGCGCAGCCGCTCGCGCACCGCCTCGGCGTACCGGCCCTCGGCCGCCAGCCGGTCGGCCAGCCCGAGCCCGCCGGCCGGCACGGCTTCCGGGATCCGGGGCGCGGGCAGGCGCACGGCCGGCGGGTCGGTGCGCGCTCGGCGGGCACGCCGCCGGGGGCGCCGGAACCGGGGCAGGCGGAACCGGGGCAGCCGTGGGCGCCGCAGCCGTGGGAACGTGAACCGGGGCAACCGGCGGGGCACCCAGGCCGGGAAGAAATACCAGCTCAGCGCCACCATCAGCGCGACCGCCAGCAGGATCAGCGCGGCCAGCGGCAGCGGCACCACGTCACCGAGGGCCGCGACCGTCTCGGTCCACCACCGGCTCACCGGTGTGCCGCCAGCAGGACCGGCTCGGGCACGCCGGCCGGCGCGCGGGAGAGCCGGATGTCCAGCCCCTCGGTGCGGATCCGGGTCTCCAGGTGCAGCACCGCGTCGAGGCAGGCGAGCGCCGGGTACGCCAGCGCGTTCACCGCGGTGAAGGCGGCGATCGTCACCGGCAGCGCCCAGGCGGAGACGTCGAACAGGCCCAGCATGTTCAGGCCCTGGTAGAGGCCCAGCCCGATGCCGAGCCGGATCAGCCACCAGCCCAGGTAGCCCAGCAGCCGGATCGCGGCGGCCCGCGCGCCGACCCGGCCGGCCAGGCGTACCGCCCGCCAGGGCGCCAGATGCGCGGGCACCCCGTCCAGCACCAGCACCGGCACCACCAGGCCGAGCAGCGCGTACGCCGGGAACCAGCCCGGCCCGGTCAGCCCGGCGGCGGCGACGGTCATCCCGACCAGGACGGCGGCCGGCAGCGTCGCGCCGGGCCGGGCGCCGCGCAGCAGCTCCGACGGTGCGGGACGGCGCCCCAGCAGCGCCGCACCGGCGCCGCGTGCGGCCGGGGCGCCGAGCAGCGCGATGATCGCGGCCTCGGTGCCCGCGCCGGCCGCCAGCAGCAGCCAGTACGCGGGAAGGGAGTCGCCGAACTCCGCCGGCCACCAGTACGGCGGTTCGGTCCCGGCGAGCATCCGCAGCGGGTGGAGCACCGCCTGTTCGGCGAGGGCCAGCAGGAGGGCGAGCGGTACGAGCACCCGGGCCTGGTCGCGCAGCAGCAGCACGGCCGCGTCGAGCAGTTCGCCGACGGTCAGCGGACGGCGCGGCAGCACCGCGGTCGGGCCGGCGTCGGGCACGCGTACTCCTGGGCGGGGCGAGCGGAGGTGGCGGGCGGGGCGACGCCCGGGGATCATGGTTGCACGGCGGGTCCGCATCCGGTGGACCCGTCCGACCCGGCGCGCCACGCTGGGCGGCCACGCCGACTGCGGTGGTGCACCGGGCCGCTCGGCGCTACGGTGCCGTGGAGACGCCGAACACTCCAGACGAACGGGGATGGAACGATAAACCCCATGAGAGCCCGGGTACTGGTGGTCGACGACGACCCCGCCCTCGCCGAGATGCTCGGCATCGTCCTGCGCAGCGAGGGCTTCGTGCCGTCCTTCGTCGCGGACGGAGAACGGGCACTGGCCGCGTTCCGGGACAGCCGGCCCGACATCGTCCTGCTCGACCTGATGCTGCCCGGCATGAGCGGCATCGACGTGGCCCGGGCCATCCGGGGCGAGTCCGGCGTGCCGATCGTGATGCTGACCGCCAAGAGCGACACCGTCGACGTGGTGCTCGGGCTGGAGTCCGGCGCCGACGACTACGTGGTCAAGCCGTTCAAGCCCAAGGAGCTGGTGGCCCGGATGCGGGCCCGGCTGCGCCGGGGCGAGGACGTGGCGCCGGAGATGCTGACCATCGGCCCGCTCGGCAACCAGATCACCATCGACGTGCCGGCCCACACGGTCAGCCGCGACGGCGAGGAGGTGAAGCTGACGCCGCTGGAGTTCGACCTGCTGGTCGCGCTCGCCCGCAAGCCGCGCCAGGTCTTCACCCGCGAGGTGCTGCTGGAGCAGGTCTGGGGCTACCGCCACGCGGCGGACACCCGCCTGGTCAACGTGCACGTGCAGCGGCTGCGCGCCAAGATCGAGCCGGATCCGGAGCGACCCGAAATCATCCTCACCGTGCGGGGCGTGGGCTACAAGGCAGGCACCGGATAGCCTGGTCAGCACTGTGGTGACCACCCCGCTGCCCGACCCGCCGACCGCCGCGTCCCGCCGGCTCCACGCCGTGCGGGCGCTCTGGCTCGCCCTGACCGGCCGGGGTGCCCGGCTGGTGGCAGCGGTGCACCAGGCGTGGCGGCGGTCGCTCCAGGTCCGCGTGGTCACCATCACGCTGGTGGCGTCGAGTCTGCTGGTGGGCGGTTTCGCCTACCTGATCGCCGACAAGATCACGAGCATCCTGCTGGAGAACGCCGAGACCGACGTGCGGCTGCGGCTGAGCAACGGCAGCGAGTACGCGGCCAAGCAGTTCAACCTCTACAGCCAGCCGCAGGAGGCGCAGCTCCAGAACACCATCGACGGCACTGTGAACTACCTGGCCGGCGGAGACCCCACCCAGACCAGCGGCGTGGTGGTGGCGATCACCGCCGACAACTTCGCCGAGTTCATCGAGCCGCGTACCACGCCCGACGTGCCGGTGGGCGCGGTGATCGGCGACGAGCTGCGGGCCACGGTCGCCTCCGGCAAGGTCGCGCACCAGATCCGTACCGGCTCGCTCGGTGGCGAGCGGACGAAATACCTGGTCTACGGCTCCCCGGTGCCCACCAAGTTCGGGCAGGTCGAGCTCTACTACCTCGTACCCCTGGCCCGGCAGGACGCGACGGCGGCCGACGCCCGGGCCACGGTGGTCGCGACCGGCGTCGCGCTGGTGCTGCTGCTCGGCCTGCTGGCCGCGCTGGTCACCCGCCTGGTGGTGACGCCGGTACGGGTGGCCGCGCGCACCGCGCAGCGGCTCTCCGCCGGTCTGCTCGACCAGCGCATGGTGGTCTCCGGCGAGGACGACCTCGCCCTGCTGGCCGCCTCGTTCAACCAGATGGCGACGAACCTGCAACGGCAGATCCTCCGGCTGGAGGAGATGTCCCGGCTGCAACGCCGGTTCACCTCCGACGTCTCGCACGAACTGCGGACACCGCTGACCACGGTACGGATGGCCGCCGACCTGATCTTCGCCGAGCGCGACGAGTTCGATCCCGCGGTGGCCCGCAGCGCCGAGCTGCTCCAGGCCGAGCTGGACCGGTTCGAGGAACTGCTCACCGACCTGCTGGAGATCAGCCGGTTCGACGCCGGTTTCGCGGTGCTGGACAGCGAGCCGACCGACCTGGTGCCGGTGGTGCACCGGGTGACCGAGCGGCTGGCCGGGCTGGCCGAACGGGTCGGGGTGACCATCGAGCTGGACCTGCCGGACACTCCGGTGATCGCCGAGGTCGACCCGCGCCGCGTCGAGCGGGTGCTGCGCAACCTGGTCGGCAACGCGGTCGAGCACGGCGAGGCCAAGCCGGTACGGATCACCCTGGGCCAGGACCAGAGCGCGGTGGCGATCACCGTGCGGGACCACGGCGTCGGCCTCAAGCCGGGGGAGGAGAAGCTGGTGTTCAACCGCTTCTGGCGGGCCGACCCGTCGCGCGCCCGGCAGACCGGCGGCACCGGGCTGGGCCTGTCGATCAGCCTGGAGGACGCCCGCCTGCACGGCGGCTGGCTGGAGGCGTGGGGCGCGCCGGGGCAGGGCGCGCAGTTCCGGCTCACCCTGCCCGCCCGGGCCGGGGACCGGCTCACCACCTCCCCGCTGCGGCTGGTGCCGGCCGACGCCACGGTGCCGTTCGGCGGCCCCCGCGACGGCGGGCTGCCCGCCATCGGGCCCGGCGGTGGCGTCGCGGCGCTGACCGCCGGACCGGCCGGCGGCGACCACGCGGAGGCGCGGCCGTGAACCGCCGCGTCCTGGCCCTGCTGCTGACCGGCGCGCTGCTGCCGGCCGCGCTCACCGGATGCGGCATCCCCGACCAGACAGACGTGCAGGTGGACGGCTCGGTGCCGGCCGCCGAGTCCGGGGCGCTCAACGGCAGCCCGGCCCGGCCGCCCGAACCGGCCGACAGCAGCGAGCCGGTGCCGTTCATCGAGAACTACCTGCGGGCCGCCGCCGCCGGGGAACGCGACCAGGCGTACGCCCGGGCCCGGAAGTTCCTCGCCGCGGAGGCCCGCGACCTGCTTCCCGGCAAGCCGCAGACCAGCGAGGTCGAGCTGACGGTGGTGCGGCTGCGGGAGAAGCCGGAGAGCACGCCGCCCAACAACCAGGGCACCAGCACCGTGACGCTCAAGGTGCAGCAGGTGGGCGTGCTGCGCGCCGACGGCACGCTCGGCCCGCCGGTGGCGAGCGAGACGCAGTACGTCTTCGAGCTGCGCCGGGCCGAACCGGCCGGTACCGGCCTGCTGATCACCGAGCTGCCGAACGTGCTGCTGGCGAGCGACTCGGCGATGCGCGAGTACTACCGTCCCCGCACCGTCTACTTCTGGAACACCGACCTGACCCGGCTGGTGCCGGACCAGCGCTACCTGCCCTCCTCGGCGCCGACCGAGCGCCGGATCACCGAGGTGATGAAGTGGCTGGCCGACCGCCCGTCGGACTGGCTGGCCCCCGGCGTGACCGGGCTGCCCGACGGCACCCAGCTGATCAACAACGCGACCGGCGCGGACGGCCACTGGGAGATCAACCTCAACATGCCGGGCGCCAACGAGCAGCGGCTGACCCGGCTCGGCACCCAGCTGGCGTGGTCCCTGTCGGACCTGGACGGCCAGGTCGACCTGAAGATCCAGAACCAGAAGCGGCTCACGGTCGACCTGAGGCGCGAGCGCGTCTCCACAGCCGCCTATCCACGCGGCGGCGATCCGATGCGGTTCGCCGTCTACGACGGCGCCGTCCGCCCCCTCGCGTTCGGCACCGAGTCGCGGGCCGCCGTGCCGCTGCCGCCCGCGGAGAACCGCAACGTGGTCTCCGCGTCGCTCGCCCGCGACGACGACCAGGTGCTCGCCGCGCTCGTGGTGACCGGGTCGGACAACCGCAGGCGGCTCAAGGTGGGCACCGGCCCGGAACCGGTCGCCGTGCTCAGCCCCGGCGACCGTACGTTCCGGGCGATGAGCCGTCCCACCTGGCTGCGGTCGCTGAACAAGGCCCGCCCGGCCGGTCTGGTGGCGGCGGACGGCCGGCTCTACCGGTTCGACGGCGCGGGCCGGATGAGCGAGATCCCGCTGTCCGTTCCCGGGCCGGTGACCGCTGTGGCCGGTTCCCTCGACGGTCACCGGATCGCGCTGGCCTCCGGCGGCGCGGTCTTCGTCGCCGCGGTGAGCGTCGACGGCGGCGTGGTCAGCCTCGGGCAGCCCCGCCGGGTGACCACGCTGCTCACCGGCGTGACGGTGGTGGACTGGGTGGCGGAGAACGAACTGGCGCTGGCTGGCAACGAGGCGGACCGGCGCTCGGCGATCCACCAGCTCAGCGTCGACGGCGCCTGGGAGACCCCGCTGGCGGTGGAGATCGGTGCCCCGGTGACCCAGCTCGCCGGGTATCCGGGCGGCGGTGACCGCGGCCTGGCCGCGTTCTCGTTCATGTTCGAGACGGACGGCGCGGCCTGGCGGAACAACCCGTTCGACTACGTCAAGCGGGAGCAGGTGCTCGACGTCCCGTCGGGCAGCCGGGCGACCAACCCGACCGCACCGTTCTTCCTCTACTGAGCCGCCCGTGCGTGACCTGGGCGGGCTCTGGTCGGACCTGACCGACCTGGTGCTGCCCGCCGGGTGCGCGGGCTGCGGCGCGGGATCGGTACGGCTGCGGCAGGGCTTCTGCCCCGGCTGCGTGCGGGAGCTGGAGTCGCTGCGTCCCGCCCCTGCCCGGCCCGATCCGGCTCCGCCCGGCCTGCCGCCCTGCGTCGCGCTCGGCCCGTACGGCGGCGCGTTGCGCGAAGGGCTGCTGGCGTACAAGGAACGGGGCCGGCACGGGCTGGCCCGGCCGCTGGGCGCGCTGCTCGCCGAGGTGGTCGCGGCGGCGGCGGGGCCACCCGGCCCGGTGACGCTGGTGGCGGTGCCCGACACCGCCCGCGCCGCCCGGGCCCGCTACGGCGATCACCTGGACCGGCTGGTCCGGCCGGCGGCGGCCCGGTTGCGCGCGGCCGGCTGGCCGGTACGCGTGCTGCGCCCACTGCGTGCGCTGCCCCGGACCGACTCGGTGGCGTTGGACAGCACCGGGCGGGCCGCCGCGGCCGAGACGGCGTTCCGCTTGCGCCGCCCGCTCACCGGACAGCGGCCGGGGGAGAGCGTCGTGCTGCTCGACGACATCGTCACCACCGGCGCCACGCTGGCGGCGGTGAGCCGGATGTTGCACCGCGCGGGAATGACGCCAAAGGTCGCGGCGGTGCTCGCCGCAACGCAAAAGCGGCACCGTCGGTGACGCTTCGTGTATCCGTTTCACCACAAGGTGTATGAGCTGTTAAATTTCGCGACCGCCTTCGGCAACCAGGGGTGACGGGTGGCCGTACAGGAGTTAGCGTTTCGGTGTCGGGGGTAGTGAGTGTCAAACCTTCCCCTGGCACTGGAAGGAGGCGTAGCCGAACAACACCGGTCGACGCCGAGCGGGGCCCTCCCGGGTGCGTCGGCCGGATGATCCGGACCGAACGACCGTCCGAACAAGGGAGGTCACGTGGACATCGTGGTCAAGGGCCGTAACGTCGAAGTGCCGGACCATTACCGGGTGCACGTAGCCGAGAAGCTCGCGAAGATCGAACGCTACGACCAGAAGCTCATTCGCGTGGACGTCGAGTTGTTCCACGAGCGCAATCCACGTCAGGCGGACACCTGCCAGCGGGTGGAGATCACGTGCGTGACGCGCGGCCCGGTGATCCGGGCCGAGGCCTGCACGAACGACTTCTACAGCGCGCTCGACGCCGCAATCGCCAAGCTGGACACGCGATTCCGCCGCGCGGCGGACCGTCGCCGGGTACACCGCGGGCGGCACGCGCCGATCTCCGTGGCCGCCGCGACCGCCGGCCTGCCGGTGGCCGATCTCGACGGCCCGGGGTTGGCGGCGCTCGACGGCCACGGCACCGCCACGGCGGTCGCCGAACGCCCCGACGAGAGCGGCTACACCGAACCCGACGACCAGCCGTGGCACATCGCCCGGGCGAAGGTCCACCCCGCCGAACCGATGACCGTCGACGACGCGCTGTTCCAGATGGAACTGGTCGGCCACGACTTCTACCTGTTCCAGGACAAGGAGTCCGGCCGCCCGAGCGTGGTCTACCGGCGGCACGCGTACGACTACGGGATCATCCAGCTCGGCACGTGACCCCTTGACCGGCGAGGACGGACCCCCGCGCGGGGTCCGTCCTCAGTTCTCGTCGGCGGCCAGGCGGCCGTAGACCACGGAGTCGACGCGGGTGCCGTCCGGGCCGGGCAGCCGGCCGCGCAGCAGCCCCTCCCGCCGGAAGCCGGCCCGCTCCAGCACCCGCTGCGAGGCGACGTTGTCCGGCCGGGTGCCGGCCCACAGCCGGGCCACCCCGATACCGAACGCCCACCCCGCGACCAGCCGGACCGTCCGGGCCGCCAGCCCGCGCCCGCGCGCCTCGGGCAGCAGGCTGTAGCCGATCATGGCCTGCCCGGTGGCCGGCTCGTCGTAGAACAACGCGCAGCCACCGGTGACAGTGCCGGTGGCCGCGTCGAGGATCGCCAGGTCGGCGGCCTCGCCGGCCAGCCAGCGGCTCGCCGCGAGCCGGCAGCGACGCGCGAGCGCCGCCCGCTCCGGCGGTGCCGGCGGCACCCGGTTCGCCACCACCTCCGGCAGCGAGTGCAGCCGGAACAGCGCGTCCGTGTCCGCCGGCTCCACCGGGCGCAGCGTCACCACGCCGTCGGTGAGCCGGCCGTCCGGCAGGTCCGGCAGCAGGCGGGCGACCGGCCCGGGCGGGTCGTCGGCCAGCCGCACCCAGGCGATCAGATCCTGGCGTACGCCGTCGCCGTCCGTGCCCGCCGCCCGGCGTACGCCCTCGTGCCGGTAACCGCAGGCCAGTGCGATGCGCTGGCTCGCCACGTTGTCGACGCGGGTGAGCAGTTCCAGCCGGGCCGCCCCGGCGGCGAACGCCCGCTCGGTCAGCAGCCGGGTGGCGGCGGTGGCCACGCCCCGGCCGCGCGCCGCCGGTCCCACCCAGTAACCGATCTCGTACATGGCCCGCTCCGCGCTGAGCCGGGTCAGCCCGATGCTGCCGAGCAGCCGGTCGGTGGCCGGGTCGGCGATCGTGTACGCCGCTCCGCCCGCCGCCCACGCCGCGGGCGCGCCCTCGGTGATCCACCAGCGGGCGGCGTCGGCGTCGTACGGGTCGGGGAGCAGGGGCATGAACCGGCGGGTCTCCGGATCGGCGCATCCGGCCACCACGTCGGGCACGTCCGCGAGGTGGCACGGCCGCAGCCGTACGCCGTACCCCTCGATCGTCTCCGGGGTCACGCCAGGTCGCCCGGCAGCAGCGCGCCGATCCAGACGTCCTGCCGCTCGCCGCGGTGCTGGACGCCGCCGCGCAGCGTGCCCTCGACGGTGAAGCCGGCCTTCTCGGCGGCCCGCCGCGAGGCGGTGTTGCCCACGTTCGCCCGCCACTCGATCCGGGCCAGGCCGAGCGTGGTGAAACCCCAGGCGCACACCGCGGCGAGCGCGGCCGGCAGGTAACCCCGGCCGCGGGCGTGCGGCGCGGTCATGTAGCCCACGTCGGCCACCAGCGGGTCGTTCGGCAGCAGGCGCAGGTCGACCGAGGCGACGTAGCGGCCGTCCGGGTCGGCGACGGCGAACGTCACGGCCGTGCCCCGGGCCCAGGCCGGGCGCACCAGGTCGCGCAGGAAGCCCTCGGCGTGCTCCGGCCGGTACGGGTGCGGCACTGTGGTCCAGCGGACGGTCTGCTCGTCCTGGCAGGTGCGGGTCACCTCGGTCAGGTCGCGTTCCTCCAGTGCACGCAGCCGCAGCTCGGTGTCACCGGCGGTGGCGAACAGGACCGGCTGCGGCCGGCCGAAGACCGCCGCCCGGCGGGCCTGGAGCGTGTCCGGGCCGTAGGGGACCGGGGCGCCGGGCGCCGCCAGCTCGGCCGGGAACAGGGAGCCGATCCAGCCCTCCGGACGGCCGCCGGGGCTGGGGTGGGCCAGCCGCAGCTCACCGTCGATCCGGAAGCCGGCGCGCAGCGCGACCAGCCGGGAGGCGTGGTTGCCGATCTCGGCCTGCCAGGTGAGCCGGTTCAGCTTGAGCGCGTCGAACGCCCAGCGGGCGAGCGCGCGGACGGCGCGGACCGCGACGCCCCGGCCCCGGGCCCACGGCGCGGTCCAGTAGCCCACCTCGGCCGAGTCCAGCGCGCGGTCGACGGAGACCAGGCCGATCGAGGCGAGCAGTTCACCGGTGCCGGCGTCGCAGACCGCGAACTGCGCCGCGGTGCCCTCGGCCCAGGCGGTGGCGCTGATCGCGGTGACGAACTCGGTCGCGTGCTCCGGCAGGTACGGGCGAGGTACGGTGGTCCAGCGCTGGATGTCCGGATCCTGGCAGGCGCGGTACACCGGGTCGGCGTCCTCCGCGCGCCACGGGCGCAGCAGCAGGCCGTCCTCGATGATCTCCACAGGCTCCATTCGAGCCATCGTGCCGGATCGTTCGCGCACGGCGTAACCCGATTAGCGGCCGGTGGCGCACGGTCGCGGCGTTATGTCGGGTTCCGGAGCCCGGACCGCCGCCACCAGTGACCATCGTCGCGTCGGAGCGCCTACGATGGTTCGAGACCGTCTAGGGGAGCGTTGATCCGTGTCGATTCTGGAAAAGTTCCTTCGCGCCGGCGAGGGCCGCATGGTGCGTCGGCTGAAGGCCATCGCTGCCGCCGTCAACTCGATCGAGGACGACTACGTCAACCTCAGCGACGACGAGCTGCGCGCCATGACCGACCAGTTCAAGGAGCGGCTCGAGGATGGCGAGACCCTCGACGACCTGCTGCCCGAGGCGTTCGCGGTGTGCCGGGAAGCCGCCTCGCGGGTGCTCGGCCAGCGCCCCTACGACGTCCAGGTGATGGGTGGCGCGGCGCTGCACTTCGGCAACATCGCCGAGATGAAGACCGGTGAGGGCAAGACGCTCACCTCGGTCATGCCGGTCTACCTGAACGCGCTCGCCGGCAAGGGCGTGCACGTGATCACGGTGAACGACTACCTGGCCGAGCGCGACGCCGCCTGGATGGGCCGCGTCCACGAGTTCCTCGGCCTGCGCGTCGGCGTGGTGCTGCCCAACCGGCCCGCCAGCGAGCACCGCGCGGCCTACGAGTGCGACATCACCTACGGCACCAACAACGAGTTCGGCTTCGACTACCTGCGCGACAACATGGCCTGGTCGAAGGACGAGCTGGTCCAGCGCGGCCACTTCTTCGCCGTGGTCGACGAGGTCGACTCGATCCTGATCGACGAGGCGCGTACCCCGCTGATCATCTCCGGTCCGGCCGAGCACTCCGCCCGGTGGTACCAGGAGTTCGCCGCCATGGTGGCCCGGCTCCAGCCCGGCACCGACGGCGAGGGCGACTACGAGGTCGACTACGCCAAGCGCACCATCGCGATCACCGAGCGCGGCGTGGCCAAGGTGGAGGACCGCCTGGGCATCGACAACCTGTACGAGTCGGTGAACACCCCGCTGGTCGGCTACCTGAACAACGCGATCAAGGCCAAGGAGCTCTACAAGCGCGACAAGGACTACATCGTCAGCGACGGTGAGGTCCTGATCGTCGACGAGTTCACCGGCCGCATCCTGCACGGCCGCCGCTACAACGAGGGCATGCACCAGGCGATCGAGGCCAAGGAGGGGGTGGAGATCAAGCAGGAGAACCAGACGCTCGCCACCATCACCCTCCAGAACTACTTCCGCCTCTACGAGAAGCTCTCCGGCATGACCGGTACCGCCCAGACCGAGGCGGGCGAGTTCAACAAGGTCTACAAGGTCGGCGTCGTGACCATCCCGACGCACCGGCCGATGGTCCGGCTCGACCGGCCCGACGTCATCTACAAGACCGAGAAGGCCAAGTTCAACGCCGTCGTCGAGGACATCGCCGAGCGGCACGTGCAGGGCCAGCCGGTGCTGGTCGGCACCGTCTCGGTGGAGAACTCCGAGATCCTGTCGCACATGCTGCGCCGCCGCGGCATCCCGCACTCGGTGCTGAACGCGAAGTTCCACGCCAAGGAGGCGGAGATCGTCGCGCAGGCCGGGCGCAAGGGCGCGGTCACCGTCGCGACGAACATGGCCGGCCGCGGTACGGACATCCTGCTCGGCGGCAACCCCGAGTTCCTCGCCGCGAACGAGCTGCGCCAGCGCGGGCTCGACCCGGTCGAGCAGCCGGAGGAGTACGCCAAGGCGATGGAGGAGATCCTCCCGACCTGGAAGCAGGCGTGCGACGTCGAGGCGGAGGAGGTGGCCGCCGCCGGTGGGCTCTACGTGCTGGGCACCGAGCGGCACGAGTCCCGCCGGATCGACAACCAGCTGCGCGGTCGCGCCGGCCGGCAGGGTGACCCGGGCGAGTCCCGCTTCTACCTGTCGCTCCAGGACGAGCTGATGAAGCGCTTCCGGGCCGGCGCGGTCGAGGCGGTGATGGACCGCTTCAACATCCCGGAGGACGTGCCCATCGAGTCGAAGATGGTCACCCGCCAGATCAGGAGCGCCCAGGCCCAGATCGAGGGCCAGAACGCCGAGATCCGCAAGAACGTCCTCAAGTACGACGAGGTGCTGAACAAGCAGCGCCAGGTGATCTACGCCGAGCGCCTCCGGGTGCTCAACGGCGAGGACCTGTCCGACCAGGTCCGCAACATGATCGACGACGTGCTGTCCGCGTACGTGGTCGGCGCGACGAGCGACGGCTACGCCGAGGACTGGGACCTCGACCAGCTCTGGTCCAGCCTGAAGCAGCTCTACCCGGTCGGCGTCACAGTCGAGGAGCTGGAGGAGGAGGTCGGTTCCCGCTCCGGCATCGACCAGGACTTCCTGCTCGCCCGCCTGAAGGAGGACGCGCACGCCGCGTACGACAGGCGTGAGGAGAACCTCGGCGAGGAGGCGGTGCGCCAGCTCGAGCGCATGGTCCTGCTCCAGGTGATCGACCGTAAGTGGCGCGAGCACCTCTACGAGATGGACTACCTCCAGGAGGGCATCAGCCTGCGGGCGTACGCCCAGCGCGACCCGGTCATCGAGTACCAGCGCGAGGGCTTCGACATGTTCGCCTCCATGATGGACGGCATCAAGGAGGAGACGGTCGGCTTCCTCTACAACCTGGACGTGCAGGTCGAGGAGGCGGAGCCGGAGGCCGAGGAGGTGGCACTGCTGGAGAAGCCGGTGGAGATCCGGGCCAAGGGTCTCAACCGCGCGCCGCAGCAGCAGGGCCTGCAATACTCCGCGCCCGCCGTGGACGGCGAGGCCGGCCGGGGTGCCCCGGTGATCGAGCGGCCCGAGCAGCAGGCCCCGGCGCTCGGCATCGGCCAGCAGTCCTCGGAGCGCCCGGCCGCCTCCACGCCGCGCCGTACCCCGGGTGCGGCGGCCGGGGCGAGCGGCCAGGCGGTCGCCGCGAGCACCGCCCGGCGGGCCGCGCCCGGCCAGGTCGACGGCGGCGAGGGCCCGTCCCGTAACGCGCCCTGCCCCTGTGGCTCGGGCCGCAAGTACAAGCGCTGCCACGGCTCACCCAACGGCGGCAACTGACCCCGAACAAGCGCCCCGACGGGCCCCGGCCTCCCGGCCGGGGCCCGTCGCCGTCCTCCCGTCCTCCCGTCCTCCCGTCCTCCCGTCCTCCCGTCCTCCCGTCCTCCCGTCCTCCCGTCCTCCCGTCCTCCCGTCCTCCCGTCCTCCCTCCCGCGCGCCCTCCCTCCCGTCCTCCCTCGCTCCCTCGCCGATCTTGCAGTTGCGGCCCCTGTTGTGACCGATTCATGCCGGAATCGGGGGTCCGAAAGTGCAAGACGCTTCTATGTGTGTGGTGATCGGTTCGGCTGGTTGCCGTTAGGGTTCGGCGTTGATGATCACTTGGGTGACTCTCTGGCGATCCGGCCGCTCGGGTTGCGGGTGTGCCTTGTGCAAGACCTGTCCCCGGGTGGTCGTCGGCGCCGGCCCGGCCCACCCTGCTGGCCTGATCAGAAGCCTGCCCGTGCGAGCACACGTGGCCCATCACAGATCTGCCGCCGTGGTGACTGCTTCCCGAGCCGACGCCGACTGTCCCGGTCGTCGCTGGTTAAGGAGCAACAATCCGAGATGGCAAGGATCGTAGAGCGGGTCGCGGATCGCTATGACGTGGTGGTGGGGGTGGATACCCACACCGATACGCATACCGCGGTCGTGGTGGACCGGCTCGGTGGGGTGTTGGCGCAGGTCACCGTGTCCACCGACCCGGACGGGTTGGCCCGGTTGCTGGACTTCGCCGTCGCGCAGACCCCGCCGCAGGGGCGGCGGTTGTGGGCGGTGGAGGGCACCCGGGCGCACGGTCAGGGGCTGTGCCGGCTGCTGACCGCTGCCGGTGAACCGGTCTGTGAGGCACCCAAACCCGCCGCCGCGTCCCGCCGTCGGGGCGGCAAGTCCGACCAGCTGGACGCGGTCGCTGCCGCCCACGCTGTGCTCGCCGCGCCCGCCGGACGCGTCACCGTGCCCCGCAGCGACGGGCCACGCGAGGCACTACGCCTGCTGCTGATCTGCCGCCGCCATCACACCGACGCCCGCACCGCCACGATCAACCTGGTCAAAGCGTTGATCCTGACCGCCGACGACACCCTGCGCCACACACTGCGCGGGCTGTCCACCACCACCCAGATCGCCCGCCTGGCCGCCCTCGACCTGCCCGAAACCACCGACCTGCCCCTCGAAGAGCACACCCGCCGCCGTGAACTGGCCACCCTCGCCCGGCAGATCCACATCCTCGACGCCGCGCTGGCCGACAACCACCGGCGCCTACGCACCCTCGTCAGCGAACTCTGCCCACCCCTGCTCGACCAACCCGGAGTCGGACCCGTCACCGCCGCGATCGCCCTGACCGCCTGGTCCCACCCCGGCCGCGTCCGCTCAGAAGCCGCCTACGCCACCCTCGCCGGCGCGGCCCCCATCCCCGTGGCCAGCGGCCGCACCGACCGACACCGCCTCAACCGCGGCGGCGACAGAACCCTCAACAGCGCCCTGCACACCATCGCCCTGACCCGCCGCCGCATCCACCCCGAAACCCGCGACTACATCACCCGACGCCGCGCCGAAGGCCGCACCACCAGAGAAATCACCCGCTGCCTCAAGCGCTACATCGCCCGACAGCTCTACCGCACCATCACCACCCACCACCGAACCCCTTGACAACTCCCACTCACAGATCGCGGGGTTTAGTGGGGTGGCGTTGGCGGAGATCCTCGTTCGGCTGGTTGCTGCGCGAGCCTCCCGTTAGGCGAGATTGGCGTTCTGCCTGGTGGGAGCGGTGGAGATCTTGGTAGGGAAGTGCCCCTATGGGGGCCGTTTGGTACCAAGATCTCGCCCGGCGCCCGGCGCCCGGCGTCCGGCGCCCGGCGTCCGGCGCCCGGCGTCCGGCGCCCGGCGTCCGGCGCCCGGCGCCCGGCGCCGGGTGACTACGCCGCTCACAGATCGGCGCGGGTGGCGGCGGCGCGTCGAGCCACGTCGGGGGGCGATGGCCGGGCTCAGAGGACGTCGAGGACGAGGCACAGCCAGGTGCCTCGGCGGCGTTCCAGGCGTACCGCGACCGCCCAGCTCGCGCCTCCGGCGCCGGCGAACACGGCGGTGGCCTCGACCGCGCCCGCCCGGGGCTCGCACACCCGCAGGCGCCGCAGCAGCAGCGCAGGCCGGGCGGTACGGCGGCGGACCGGGGTCACCCGGCGGGCCGCGCGGGTCAGCTCGGCCGTCACCGGGCCGGCCGACTCGGGCAGGCAGAGCGGCCGGAGCTGCCCCGGTGGCCGGAAGCCGTTGACGATCTCCAGGAAGGTGCGCACGAACCGGTGCGCCGCCCGCGCTCCCTCGGGTGTGGCGGAGGCGAGGGCTGATGCCTGCGCGCCGGACCAGCGGGGCCAGGCGGGTGCCGGGTCCGGGGCGCGGCCGGCGGGGCGTGCGGCGGCGCGGTGACGCGGGCCGGCCAGGTCGAGCGTGAGCTGACCGGCGGGACTCCAGAGCGGTTCCTCGTCGGTGCACGGCGGGTCGAGCGGCGGGGCGGGCCGGAGACGGACCGGCGGGCGGGGTGCTCGGGGACGGCGGGTGTCGACCATCTCGAATCCTTGCGTTTGCCTTCGTTTGCCTCCGACAGGCTCTCATCTTCCCGGACGCGCGTGACCGCCGTCAATGGCAGACGGTCCGCGGGTGGTCACTCCTCGTCGCGCTCGCCGAGCGGGTTGCCGCGTACCCACTCGGCGGTCTCGGCGTACTTGCGCTCGATGTATTCCTCCAGCCGGGCGCGCTCGACCCGCCACTGGCCCCGGCCGCCGATCTTGATCGCGGGCAGTTCGCCGCTGCGGACCATGTGGTAGACCTGCGAGTCCGAGACGTTCAGCTCGGCGGCGACGTCGGACAGCAGCAGGAACCTCGACTCCACGGTGCGACTCCCGGGGTTGGTTGCGTTTGCTTCAGTTTGCCATCACCTGGTGACATCGCCGCGCGCCCGTTCGGGAGACACACCGGCGGGACGCTTCACCCGCGCGGGTGCCGGGTGTATGACGGTCTCGGCGTACGGCATGATCGGCGCCCGGAGTCGGCGTCCGCCGACGATCGGCCTGAGTGTGGGAGTGACCCGTGACCGACGAGCTTGTCCGGGTGTACCTGCCGGCGACCGTCCCCATGCTCGCCCGGCTGCGCGAGGAGGGGCTGAGCGCCGAGGCGGCGCACGCCGTGACCCCGGAGCTGCGCGAGTGGTACGCCGAGGGCGACGAGGAGGAACTGGAGTACGTGGCCTTCACCCGGGCCGCCCAGGACGCGTTGCTCCTGCTCCGGCACGACCCCACCGCGCCCCGGCGACGGGTGGTGGTCTCGGCCGACCTGCCGGCCCGTGCGGTCGGCCGGGTCGACGGCGAGCTGGGTTCGAGCGTGGTCCGGCCGGCCGGGCCGGTGCCGGTGAAGTCGGTCGCCGCGCTGCACGTGGACGGCGCGGACGCGGTCGAGGACGTGGCCGCCGCCGTCGACGTGGTGGTGGAGGCCCAGGCCGGCGACCCGGACGCCCAGTTCACAGTCGACGGCGCCGAGGACCACGAACTGGAGTGGTACGACGTGACCGAGCTGGACCTGCTGCTGCGCGAAGCGGGCTGACGGCCGGTTCAGGCCGCCGGCTCGTCCTCGTCGTCGTCCACCGGGCGCGGGCCGAGCGTGCGCCCGAAGACGATGAGCGTGGTCAGCGCGCCCACGAAGAGAACCCAGATCCCGTTGTCCACCCGTGAGGTGCCCAGCGCGGTCTGCGCCACCTCGTCGGCCTCGCTGAGCGCGGCGGCCAGGTCGAGCAGCCCGCGCCCACCGATCCGGATGATCACCTCGGTGAGCAGCAGGAGCAGGCCCGCGCCCGCCCCGGCGACCAGGTACGTCGGCCAGCGCAGCGGCGACGCCACGCCGTCGCGGCGCTCCGCCCGGCGGCGGGACCAGGTGAGATAGAGGTACGCGGCCAGGCCGGCGAGCAGCCCCGCGAGCAACGACTCGGTACGCGAGACCCATTTCGCGGCGTCGAGCACCGACTGCTGGGTCTCCCCGGCGCCGAACAGGTCGGAGAGCGGGTCGCGGGCGCGGCTGAACAGCACCACGAAGATCTGCGCGGTGAGCGTGGCGAGGGTGATCGCCCCCACCACCCGGGCCTGGCGCGCGCCCGCCATCGCCCCGCCGATGATCGCTGCCGCCGCCGCGGTGCCGGCGATGGTGTTCGTGGTGGCGTTGTCCGCGTACGTCAGGTTGATCGCCACCGCGGCGACGAGCCCGACCAGCAGGCCGGTGCCGACGGCGGCCAGGAAGCGCAGCGTGGCGCGGCCCAGCCGGTTGGTCGCGAGCAGGGCGACAGTGGCGCCGGTGACCAGCGCCGCGGTGATGACGCCGGGCAGCGCGTACGCGGAGAGGCTGATCGCGGTGACGCCCGCCGCCGTCGAGTGGATCGCCTCGCGGGTGGACCAGAGCATGGCGGCCAGCCACCCGATCGAGAGCAGGGCGAGCACGAGCGCGCCCGGGGCGAACTCCGGGCGACCGGTCGCGACGGTCTCGTCCGTGCTCGCCTCGCCGGCCGACGGCTCGACGGCCTCGGGCTCGTCCGTCTCCGCGGCCGTGGAGCTGCCGGGCTGGTTGCTCATCGTCTCCCCTTCGACGGTCGCCGGATCGCCCCGCGCCGGGCCGGGCAGGTCACCGGTCATCCAGCGTACGCGGCGTGCCGCCGCCGCTCGGGTGGGCCGGGCACGGCAGGCGCCGGAACCGGGAGCGCCGAAGGATCGACGACGCGTCATCCCGTACCCCGATGTTTCGTCGGTTGTGGGTGGGCTGCGGCCGAAGGTCCGGAGACGGCCGGGCTGTCCGGTGTACCGGGGAGGCGAGGCCCGCGGGGGCGTCTCGTGACAGAATCGGGCCAGGTCCCGCCGCCGCTGACCCCGCGGTGTCCGGCGTCCGGCCGCCGGCCGGCGCCCGCGGGTCCGGTTTCGCCGTCGCCGTCGAGATCGCCAGGAGCCTTGTGATGGACGCCGTGTTCTCCGTACCCGAGCCGATCAACGAGCCGGTACACACCTACGAGCCCGGCAGCGCCGACCGGGAACGGCTCCAGCGGCGGCTGGCCGAACTGGCCGCCGAGCGGATCGAGCTGCCGATGACGATCGCCGGCGAGCGCCGGATGGCCGGCGGCGCGTCGATCGACGTGGTGCAGCCGCACAAGCACGCGCACGTCCTCGGCGTGACCGGGCACGCCACCCACGACGACGCCCGCGCCGCCGTCCGGGCCGCCAAGGACGCCGCGCCGATGTGGCGCGCGCTGCCGTTCGAGGAGCGGGCCGCGATCTTCCTGCGCGCCGCCGACCTGCTCGCCGGCCCCTGGCGGGACACGCTCAACGCGGCCACCATGCTCGGCCAGTCCAAGACCGCCGTCCAGGCCGAGATCGACTCGGCGTGCGAGCTGATCGACTTCCTCCGGTTCAACGTGCACTTCGCCCGGCGGCTCCTCGCCGAGCAGCCGCTGTCCTCGCCCGGGGTCTGGAACCGCCTCGACCACCGGCCGCTGGAGGGGTTCGTCTACGCGATCACCCCGTTCAACTTCACCGCGATCGCCGGCAACCTGCCGTCCGCGCCGGCCATGCTCGGCAACACGGTGGTCTGGAAGCCGTCCCCGACGCAGCAGTTCGCGGCGCACTTCACCATGCGCCTGTTCGAGGCCGCCGGCCTGCCGCCCGGTGTGATCAACATGGTCACCGGGCGCGGTGAGGAGGTCTCCGAGGTGGTGCTGGCCGACCCGGACCTGGCCGGCATCCACTTCACCGGCTCGACCAAGGTGTTCCAGTACCTGTGGAAGACCGTCGGCGACAACATCGCCCGCTACCGGGGCTACCCCCGGCTGGTCGGCGAGACCGGCGGCAAGGACTTCGTGGTCGCGCACACCAGCGCCGACGTGGACGCGCTGCACACCGCGCTGATCCGGGGCGCCTACGAGTACCAGGGCCAGAAGTGCTCGGCTGCCTCGCGGGCGTACGTCCCGCGGTCGATCTGGGAGGGTGGGCTGCGCGACCGGCTCGCCGCCACCGCCGACTCGCTGACCTACGGCGACGTGACCGACTTCAGTAACTTCGGCGGCGCGGTGATCGACGACAAGGCGTTCGGCCGGCACACCGCCGCGCTGGAACTGATCAAGGGTGACGACTCCTGCCGGATCCTGGCCGGGGGCACCGCCGACGACTCGGTCGGCTACTTCGTCCGGCCGACGCTGTTCGAGTGCTCCGACGCCGCGCACGAGACGTTCACCACCGAGTACTTCGGGCCGATCCTCGGCGTGCACGTCTTCGACGACGCCCGCTTCGACGAGGTGGTCGCGCAGGCCGAGGCGATCGCGCCGTACGCGCTGACCGGGTCGATCTTCGCGACCGACCGCCGGGTGGTCGACCAGGTGGCGGAGAAGATGCGGTACGCGGCGGGCAACTTCTACATCAACGACAAGCCGACCGGCGCGGTGGTCGGGCAGCAGCCGTTCGGCGGCGCCCGGGCCAGCGGCACCAACGACAAGGCGGGTTCCTGGCACAACCTGGTCCGCTGGATGTCGCCCCGGACGATCAAGGAGACGTTCGTCCCGCCGACCGATCACACCTACCCGCACATGGGCTGAGGCGCTCGCGCGAGGGCCCGTCCCGGCCGGGGCGGGCCCTCTTCCTCATCCGACAGTGCACATCGGACCGGTCATCGGGTGCCGAAATGAGCAAATCCTGGACGCCAGAGCCGACAAAGTGGCAGCTTAGAGGGCATGGCGGAATCCGGAGTCAACCCGACGGCAGCAGCTCTGCTCGGTCTGCTGCACGACGGCCCGATGACTGGCGGCCAGTTGATGGCCGCCGCTGAGCGCCGGCTGGCGCCGTACTGGTCGATGACCCGCAGTCAGGTCTACCGGGAGCTGCCGGTCCTGGCCGAGAAGGGTCTGGTGCGGCTCGGCAAGCCCGGGCCGCGGATGAGCCAGCCGTACGCGCTGACGGCGGCCGGTAAACGGACATTCTCCCGCTGGCTGGCGGAGAATCCCGGCAAGGACACCATCCGTAACCCGGTAGCGCTACGGATCGCGTTCGGCGACCTGCACTCGTCGAGCCAGCTCAAGAACCTGTACGCCACGGCGAACGAGTACCACACCGAGGCGCTGGCGGCGGTGCGGGAGCAGGTCAAGAACGCCAAGAAGGAAGGCGACAGCTACGACGCCAGCGCGCTGGAGTTCGCCGTCGCCTACCACAAGGCGGCGCTGTCCTGGCTGAAGAGCGCGCCCGTCGGCTGACCACCTGTGTCGACCAGGCAGTGCTGACTTTTCGCGCGTGACTGCGGGGCTCGCAAGCTCACTCCTCGCACGCGCCGGGCTGACTTTTCGCGGTGACTGCGGGGCTCGCAAGCTCACTCCTCGCACGCGCCGGTAGTCTTGTCTGTCGTGACCGCTGCCGATTACGCCGAACAGCTCAAGGAACTCGACGCCACGCTGCGCAACATCGAGGCTGTGCTCGACCTCGACAAGCTGCGCGAGCAGAAGGCCCGGCTGGAGCAGGAGGCCTCCGCGCCCGACCTCTGGGACGACCAGGCCAAGGCGCAGCAGGTGACGTCGCAGCTGTCGTACGTCAACGGCGAGATCACCAAGCTCGGTGAGCTGCGTTCCCGGCTCGACGACGCCGGCGTGCTGCTGGAGCTGGCCCAGGCCGAGTCCGACCCGGGCGCGCTGACCGAGGTCGAGACGGAGATCGCCGGGCTTACCAAGGCCATCCAGGAGATGGAGGTCCGCACGCTGCTCTCCGGCGAGTACGACTCGCGGGAGGCGCTCGTCGCGATCCGGGCCGGCGCCGGTGGCGTGGACGCCGCCGACTTCGCCGAGATGCTGCTGCGGATGTACCTGCGCTGGGCCGAGCGGCACGGCTACCCGACCGAGGTCTACGAGACCTCGTACGCCGAGGAGGCGGGCCTGAAGTCGGCCACCTTCACGGTGAAGGTGCCCTACGCCTACGGCACGCTGAGCGTGGAGTCCGGCACGCACCGGCTGGTGCGGATCAGCCCGTTCGACAACCAGGGCCGCAGGCAGACCAGCTTCGCCGGCGTCGAGGTGCTGCCGGTCACCGAGCAGACCGACCACATCGACATCCCGGAGAACGAGGTCCGGGTGGACGTCTACCGGTCGTCCGGGCCGGGTGGGCAGAGCGTCAACACCACCGACTCGGCGGTGCGGCTGACCCATATCCCCACCGGCATCGTGGTCACCTGCCAGAACGAGAAGTCCCAGCTGCAGAACAAGGCCTCCGCGATGCGGGTGCTCCAGGCCCGCCTGCTGGAGCGCAAGCGGCAGGAGGAGGAGGAGAAGCTCGCCGGCCTCAAGACCGGCGGCACCAGCTCCTGGGGCGACCAGATGCGCTCGTACGTCCTGCACCCGTATCAGATGGTGAAGGATCTGCGTACCGAACAGGAGACGGGCAATCCGTCCTCGGTCTTCGACGGTGACCTGGACAGCTTCATCGAGGCGGGAATCCGCTGGCGGAAGCAGCAGCAGCTCACCGCTGACGGTGCGTGATCACGGTCGGACGCAGCGCGTCATCGATCTCGGTCTGACCGGGTAAATCGATGACGCGCACCGCTTTGGCGGGGCGTGGGGCTTGGCTCTGCGGTTACACCGCGTAGACTACCGACCCGTGATTCAGCTTGAGCAAGTGACGAAGACGTACCCGAAGGCGTCCCGGCCTTCGCTCGACAACGTGTCCGTCTCGATCGAGAAGGGCGAGTTCGTCTTCTTCATCGGTCCATCCGGCTCCGGCAAGTCCACCATCATCAAGTTGCTGCTGCACGAGGTCACGCCCAACAAGGGCCGGGTCGTCGTCAACGGCAAGGACGTCACGTCGATGCGTTCCTGGAAGCGACCCCACTTCCGGCGTTCCATCGGCTGCGTCTTCCAGGACTTCCGGTTGCTGCCGAACCGCACCGCGTACGAGAACGTGGCGTTCGCGCTGGAGGTGATCGGCAAGACGAAGGCGGTCGCCCGCCGGGTCGTGCCGGAGGTGCTGGAGCTGGTCGGTCTCGGTGGCAAGGAGCACCGCTACCCGCACGAGCTCTCCGGTGGTGAGCAGCAGCGTGTCGCGGTGGCCCGGGCGTTCGTCAACCGGCCGCTGATCCTGCTGGCCGACGAGCCGACCGGAAACCTGGACCCGGACACCTCGATCGAGATCATGCGCCTGCTGGACCGGATCAACCGCACCGGTACGACCGTCGTGATGGTCACGCACGACTCCAACATCGTGAACCAGATGCGGCGCCGGGTCATCGAGATCGAGAGCGGCCGCATCGTGCGCGACCAGGCCCGCGGCGTCTACGGCTGAGCCGGACGACGTTCCGTAGACCCTGACGACGAAACCTCACGCCGGAGAGCCGGAGGAATATCCCGATGCGGATGAAGTACGTCCTGTCCGAAGTACTGGTCGGGCTGTGGCGCAACGTCACCATGACCATCGCCATGATCATCACAATGGCGGTGTCGCTGTTCATGCTCGGCGGCAGCGGCCTTCTCTACCAGAAGGTCGGCGACATGAAGGACCTCTACTACGAGAACGTCGAGGTCTCGATCTTCCTGAAGACCGACGCCACCAAGGAACAGGTCGACGCGCTGGGCCAGCAGCTCGGCCAGGATCCGCTGGTCAAGGACTCGACGTACGTCAACAAGGAGCAGGCGTACGAGCGCTTCCAGCAGATGTACGCCGACGCCCCGGACCTGGTCAGCGCCGTCAAGCCGGATCAGCTTCCCGAGTCGTACCGGGTCAAGCTGAACGATCCGGAGCAGTACAAGGCGATCTACGACAAGTACAAGGCCACCGAGGGCATCGACACGATCGTCGACCAGAGCAAGCTGCTCGACAAGGTCTTCGGCGTGCTCAGCGGCTTCCAGAACGGCGCGCTCGCGATCGCCATCGTGATGGCCGTCGCCGCCCTGCTGCTCGTCGCGAACACCATCCAGGTCGCCGCGTACAGCAAGCGGCGTGAGGTCGCGGTCATGAAGCTCGTCGGCGCGTCGAACTGGTTCATCCAGGCGCCGTTCGTGCTGGAGGCGGTGGTGGCCGGTCTGTTCGGTTCCCTCCTGGGCCTGCTCGCGTTGATCGCGGTGAAGCTGCTGGCGGCGGGCAGCTCGATGGCGGCCCTGGAGGGCCTCATCACCCCGATCTCCTGGTCCGAGATCTTCCTGACCTTCCCGCTGATGGCCGCCGTCGGTGGCGTGGTCAGCGCGGTCACCGCCTGGGTCACGCTCCGCTTCTACCTGCGGGTCTAGTCACCCGTACGGCTCTCCCAAGGGCCCTTCCGCGCCGGAATAAACGGCGCGGGAGGGCCCTTGTGGTTCCGGTAGCATGATCTCCGCTCGCCGGCCGGTGGCCGGTGAGTCGATCAGGAAGGGGGTGGCGCCGATGCCACGGGAAAAGGGTCGCAAGGTGGTCGCCTCCAACAAGAAGGCGCGCCACGACTACGCCATCCTCGACACGTACGAGGCGGGCATGGCGCTGACCGGCACCGAGGTCAAGTCGCTGCGGGCCGGGCGGGCGTCGCTCGTCGACGCGTTCGCCCAGGAGCGCGACGGCGAGATCTACCTGCACGCCATGCACATCCCGGAGTACGCCCAGGGCACCTGGACCAACCACGAGCCCCGGCGGACCCGCAAGCTGCTGCTCAACCGGCTGGAGATCGACCGGCTGCTGGGCAAGCTCAAGGAGAGCGGCCTGACGCTGGTGCCGTTGCAGGTCTACTTCTCCGACGGCTGGGCCAAGGTGGAGATCGGCCTGGCCCGGGGTAAGAAGTCGTACGACAAGCGCCAGGACCTCGCCAAGCGGGACGCCGACCGGGAGATCGCCCGGGCGGTGGGCCGGCGCGGCAAGGGCATGGGTGAGTGATACGTCCGGTTCGTCCGGTAGCCCGCGTCGAACGGGCCTCGGGATGAATCCGGTTGCGCCAGGCGTTAGGCTTGGTGTGCTGCCGACAGGGGCAGCGCCACGAGGGGGTGACTGGTTTCGACTTCGTACGCAGCGACAGGGGAAGCGAGCCGAGGAAGCCGACGTCGTCTCGAGAATCGGTCGTCGGAAACCAATAAGCGCCAAGAACAATCGCGCTGACTTCGCTCTCGCCGCCTGAGGCGAGTAGCAAGTCTGTCGGCCTGGGAGCGCCTTCGACCCAGTCTGCCGGCATCAGCTAGAAGGCTGGCCAACCGGACCCGGTCGCGGGGTCCGTGCGGCGAGATCAATCAGCGACTGGGCCCGTCACACCAACTTGCTCGCGTGAGCGGTGGGGCCGAGTAGAGGCATAGCGAGCTGCGCTCGGAGAAGCCCTGACAAACCGGCGAAGGACCCGGGTTCGATTCCCGGCACCTCCACCACACGACCTGTGCGCCCCGGTCCACCCGGACCGGGGCGCACAGTCGTCTCTGGGGCCGTGAGAACTCGCGTCTCTGGGGCCCGTGAGAACTCGCCGGGCCGCTGATACGGACGGGGCAGATGAGGCGACGCCGGCGGCTGGACAGCGCCGGGAACCAGGTCCACCATCGCCATACGGGTTCGCACCCAGCAGCGGGAGGTGTCCCATGGTCACCAGTCCGATCCAGCAGCCGACCGCCGTGCTCCCGAGCACCGCCGGTGACCTTCGCGCCCTCCGGCGGGCGCCGGCCACCGGGCCGCGCTGGCGGGAGCGACTCCTCATCGATCTCGACCCCGTCCGGCGGGGCTTCACCGAACACGTCCGCGTCACCGAGGGAGCGGGCGGCCACTACGCCGACCTGGTGCGCGTCGCGCCCCGGCTGGACCGGGGCGTACGCCTGCTCGTCGGCGAGCACGCCGCGATCAGCGCGGCGCTCGCGGCGCTCCAGCAGGCCGTACACCTGCCCGGGGTGTCCGCCGCGGAGGTGCGGGCCCGCACCCGCGACCTGCTGCGCGCGCTCGACCGGCACCGGCGCCACGGCGCCGACCTGCTCTGGGAGGCGTACCAGGCCGACCTCGGCGGCGAGGACTGAGCCGGGGGAACCGGCCGGGACGGGCAGGCGTCCAACCCGTATGCGTCGCGTGCTCGCCCTGCTCGGGATCCCGTTGCTGGCCCTCTCCGCCTGCGCCACGCCCGCCGCCGAACCGGGGGTGGCGCCGCCCACCGGCCCGGACCAGCGGCCCGCGTTCAGCGAACGGGCCGAGGAGGTGGCCGCGGGCTGGCGTCCCGGGCCGGGCTGGCGCGACGGGTACGTGCCGCTCCAGGACGCCACTGTGCTCACCGGCGACCCGGGCTTCACCGAGGAGACGAAGACGGCGTTCGGCGCCGGCTGGTACCGGGACCAGATCCCGATCCCGGCAGACGTGCCGAAGGACGGCACGATCCGGTTCCCCGACGGCACGCTGCGGGTGCCGCTGGTGAGCGCCGCCGACGCGTACGCCCAGCTCCATCAGGGCGACCCGCCGCCCTGCGACGGGCGACCGGCCGCACCGGACCCGGCACCGACCGGCCGGCCCGGCCCGGACGACCCGGTGTCGACCTCGGCGCCGACCCCGTGCGTCGCGCTGACCGTGACCGAGGTACGGCTGGGCAGCGCGCCGGTGTGGACCAGCCGGGGCCGTGCCGAGGTGCCCGCCTGGCTGTTCACCGCGGAGGAGCTGGCCGTACCCGTGGCGCGGATCGCCGTCGCACCGCGCGTGACCGGCCGGGCCCCCGGCGGCACGGTGCCCGGCAAGCCGCTGCCCAACGGTCTGGTGTCCGCGCAGCAGCTGCGGGCGGTCGAGGGCAACCGCATCGACTACCTGCTCGGCGTCGGCGCCTGCGACGGCCCGCCCACACCGCTGGTGCTGGAACGGCCGGACGTGGTGGTGATCGGCGGCGCCGTGGTCTCGCCGACAGGCCCCTGCACCTTGCAGCTCGTGCTGAAGCCGGTGAGCGTCACGCTCAGCGCGCCGGTGGGCGGCCGGGCCGTGCTGGACGCCGCCAGCGGTGCCCCGCTGACCGTACGGCCCGGCTGAGGCTCACAGGATCCGTGGCACCTCGGTGCTGATCGCCACCGGCAGCACGGTCGGCCGGTCCGCGGCGAGCGCGGCCGCCAGCGCCGCACCGAGCCCGTCCAGCGTGATCACCTCACCGGCGCAGCCGTAGCCGTGCGCCACCGCTGTCACGTCCAACCCGGGCAGGTCCAGCGCCGGCACGCCCGGGGTGTGTTTCAGCTCGGCGAACGCCTTGAGGATCGCGTACTGCTGATTCACCGGGACCACGACGGCGAGCGGCAGCCGCAGCCGCGCCGCCGTCCACAACGCCTGGACCGAGTAGTGGAACGAGCCGTCGCCGACCACCGCGACCACCGGGCGGCCACGCCCGGTGTCGCGTTCGGCGAGCGCCATGCCGACCGCCGCCGGCAGCCCGAAGCCGAGACCGCCGCTGGCCATCGTCAGGTACGAGCGCGGCCGCTCGATCGGCAGCCGGCGGCGCAGCGCGGCCAGGTTGGACGGCGACTCCTGCACCAGCACCCCGTCCGCCGGCCACGCGTCGGCCAGCGCGGCGAACAGCGCGTCGGCGCTCGGCGGGTCGGCCGGCTCGGGCGGGGCCGGCTGCGGGCGCGGTGACGGCGCCGGCCGGTCGGTCGCCGGCAGCAGCTCCCGCAGCGCGGCCATGGTCAGCCCGGCGTCGCCGAGCAGGCTCTCCCCGACCGGAGCACGCGCCGCCTCGTCCGGGTCGTCGGTGACGTGCAGCAGCCGCGTGTCGCCGGGCAGGTAGTCGCCCGGCACGTGCGGGTAGTAGCGGAACACCGGCGCGCCCACCACCAGCACCACGTCGTGCCCGCGCAGCGCCTCCGACAGCGGCCCGATCGCGTACGGCAGCACACCCCGGAAGTGCGGGTGCCGCTCCGGGAACACGGCCCGCTCCGGCGCCGGGGCGGCCCAGACCGGGGCGGCCAGGCGCTCGGCCAGCGCGACCGCGTCCGGCCAGGCGTCCGACCGGTCCACCGCCGCGCCGAGCACCAGCGCCGGGGCGCGGGCGGCGGCCAGCGCCTCGGCGAAACTCCCCAGCCGGTCCGGGTCCGGCGCGATCCGGGTGGCGACGGTACGCACCTGCGGCGGCGGGTCGGCCGGGCGGTCCCAGTCGTCCATCGGCAGGGAGAGGAAGACCGGGCCGGCCGGTGGCTGCACCGCCGAGGCGTACGCCCGCATGAAGGCCGCCGGGATGTCCTGCGCGCGGGCCGGCTCGTGGGCCCACTTGACGTACGGCTGGGCCAGCTCGACCGCCCGGGGGCTGGCCAGGCGCGGCTCGATCAGCAGCATCTCGCGGGTCTGCTGACCGGCGCTGACGATGAGCGGGGTCCGGTTGTGCCAGGCGGTGACCAGGTTGCCCATGCCGTTGCCGGTGCCCGGCGCGGTGTGCAGGTTGACGTGCGCGGGCCGGCCGGTGCCCTGGGCGTAGCCGTCCGCCATGGCGACCGCCGACGCCTCCTGGAGCGCGTGCACGTAGTGGAAGTCGGCCGGGAACTCCTTGAGGAACGGCTCCTCGGTCGAGCCGGGGTTGCCGAAGACGGTGGTCAGGCCGAGCGCGCGCAGCAGCTCGTAGGTCGCCTCCCGCACCGTCGCCATCGCCGGCTGCCTCCGTTCCGTACGCGGATGCCGGAGCTGGCCCGGTGCCCAGTCTCCCGACCAGCCGAATCTATCGGGCCGAAGGTGAATTTTCGGGCGCTTCCCGCGCTCAGGGCAGCGGGAACGGCAGCTTGATCCCGTCCAGCGCGCTCCCGCACCCGCACTCCCGCTCGGCAGGCAGCGCCGCGACGGCGTCCAGCAGCAGCCCGCGCAGCCGGTCGGTGTTCTCCGCGAAGACCCGGAACACCTCCTCGTGGGTGACCGACTCGCCCGCCTCGACGCCCGCGTCCAGGTCCGTGACCAGCGCGATGGACGTGTAGCAGAGCGCCAGCTCGCGGGCCAGCACCGCCTCCGGGTGGCCGGTCATGTTGACGATCGTGCCGCCGATCGAGGCGAACCAGCGCGACTCCGCCCGGGTCGAGAAGCGCGGACCCTCGACCACGACGACGGTCCCGCCGTCCACCGCCGGCACGCCGCGCCCGGCCGCCGTGTCCAGCAGCGTGCGCCGCCCGGCAGGGCAGTACGGGTCGGCGAACGACACGTGCACCGCGCCCCGGTCGTAGTAGGTCTGCGCCCGCCCGCTGGTGCGGTCGATCAACTGATCCGGCACCACGAACGTCCCCGGCCCCAGCTCCGGCCGCAGGCCGCCCACCGCGCAGGGCGCCAGCACCTGGCGTACGCCCAGCGACCGCAGCGCCCACAGGTTCGCCCGGTAGGGGATCAGGTGCGGCGGGTACCGGTGATCGCGCCCGTGCCGGGGCAGGAACGCCACCCGGCGACCGCCCACCTCCGCGACGGTGATCGGGCCCGACGGCTCGCCGTACGGGGTGTCCACCACGTGCTCCACCCCGTCGAGCAGGGCGTAGAGCCCCGACCCGCCGATCACCGCCAGTTCGGCCTGCACCGCCATCCGGCCCTCCCTCGATCCGTCGTGATCACCCGCCCGTCAGACCTTAACCAGCGGGCCGGGCGCAGGCTATGGTGCGTGACATGGCGTTGACAGGGTGGACGGTCGACGGCCTCGGGCCCGTACGGGCGCACGGCTGACGGGTGTCGGACATGCAGGGTGAGGGGCAGGCGATCGGTGGCCGAGCCATGGAGTCGATGACCGGACGACTGCTGGTCGCGACACCGGGGCTCAAGGATCCGAACTTCGACCGCACGGTCGTGCTGCTCGTCGCCCACGAACCCGGCGGCGCCCTCGGGGTGGTGCTGAACCGGGCCACCGAGGTCTCCGTGGCCGACGTGCTCGGCGACTGGAGCGACCTGGCCCGCGATCCGGCCGTGCTGTTCGAGGGCGGCCCGGTGCAGCCCGACTCGGCCATCTGCCTGGCCCGGATGCGGCACCCGGTCCGGCCGGTCAAGGGCTTCCACCGCGTCGCCGGGGCGGTCGGCACCATCGACCTCTCGGTCGACCCCGCGAAGCTGCGCGAGGCAGTCGGCGGGATCCGCGTCTTCGCCGGCTACTCCGGCTGGGGCGCCGGGCAGGTGGAGCGCGAGATCGAGGAGGGCTCCTGGTTCGTGTTCGACGCGCTGCCCGGTGACGCCTTCGTCGACCGGCCGGATGATTTCTGGCCGATGGTGCTGCGCCGGCAGGGCGGCATGATGGCCGCGGTGGCTCACTTCCCGCCGGACGTGGCACTGAACTGAGCCGGGTGCGGGGGACCCCCGCGAGATGACCATGCCGGGCGGCGTGTGTATAGTTCTCTCCGTGCCCGGGCGACCGGGGACGACCGCAAGGGGCCGTGGCGCAGCTGGTAGCGCACCACACTGGCAGTGTGGGGGTCAGGGGTTCGAGTCCCCTCGGCTCCACCTTGTTTTTGTGCAGGTCAAGCGGCATTTCTCGTCGAGAGATGCCGCTTTTTGCCATTTGGTCACAGCTGCGCCCTACCCGCCAACCCGGGCGACAAGATCGGCAATCAGGTCCGGACCCCGTCCTGCTCGCGAGAGAGCCCGCCGGGCGACTGACCGATGCGAACCGAGCACGAGGAGGGCCGGTGGAGAGCCCGTTCGGCCGGCGAGAGTTGAAGCTGGTCCTCGCGGTCGTGCTGGGCACCCTTCTGGTCGGCGGAGGGATGCTGCTCACCGTTCGGCTGGACGAGGCGATCGACGAGCGGGTTCGCGTCGGCGCCGAGACGACAGGCGAGGTGGTCCACGTCGAACGGTTCAGGATCAGCCGGTCGTTCGCCGCCACGAGGTTGACCGTGGACTACACGTTCGACGGTGTGCGGTACCGGGAGCGGTTCTCCAGCGAACTCGACGAGAGCGAGTTCCGCGTCGGGGAGTTACTCGACGTACGCGTCGACAGGGCGGATCCGACCCGGGCTGCCACGCCCGACGGGTACGCGACGGAGGATCTGCTCCTGCAGGCGCCGACCGTCCTGGCTGGCGTCGGCATCGTCGTGATCGTGATCTCGCTCGCGCTGATCAGAACGGGCCCTCGGCGCGATTAGGCAGGCTGGCGAGATCTTCAGGAGGGTGTGTTCTCCTCCGGCCTCCTCGATGCAGGCATAGTGAATGCGTGCAGATGCAGGTTCGGCGGCGGCGCAACACAGTCGCCCTTGCCCGCTTCGCCGGCCGATCGGACGGCACGCGCTCCCTACCCGGCGAGAGTGCCGCCGAGCTGGACGACCAGCGGGAACAGCACGGATCGAACGGGAGCGCGTATTCCGTGGATGCGCCGTACCGGCCGACGCCCTGATCGAGGACGGCCCGAAAATCGGTTCATGGGGTGACGCCTTCCGGGGATGATCCTGAGCGTCCGCCGAGATCCGACCGTGAGGGAGAGCACCGTGAACGACGCCATCCGCATCCGACAGGCCGGTCCGGACGACGCGACCGCGGTGGACGCCCTGGTCCGGGAGATCGCGGCCCACGAGGGGGAGAGCGAGCACGTCGGCGCGACCCCCGACCGGTGGCGTGAGGTGCTCGGCCGCGCCGATGTGACGGTCCTGCTCGCCGAGCGGGACGGTGAGACGCTCGGCTACGTCTCCGCGCAGCGGCGGCTGCACATGTGGAGCGGTGAGGACATCCTCGCGCTCGACGACCTGTTCGTCCGTGCCGAGGCTCGGAACGGTGGCGTGGGCCTGCGGTTGATGACCGCCTTGGCCGAGCGGGCCGCCGCCGACCGGCTCGTCATCCGGTGGGAGGTGAAGCCGGAGAACGAGGCGGCGCAACGCTTCTACCGGCGGATCGGCGGCACGCTCTTCCCGAAGGTGGTCGTCCGCTGGCTGCCGGAGAGCTACCTGCCGCTGATCGAAGACCGGTCATAGGGGCGTCAAGCCCGACCCGTCGGCCGAGCCGCGGTCGCAGGGCGGAACAACTCAACCGGTCGCCCGGCCCGCAAGCACCAGCGCCCAGCACAGCGCGCCGAACCCGGCAGTGCTCGCCAGCGTCCGGACCACGTTCCAGGTGACCCAGGCGGACTCGAAGCGCTCCCGTGCCGCAGCGAGATCGGCCGTGCCGGCCGCGGCGAGCGCGTCGTTGAGCGGCACGTTCACCGCCACGGTGACGGCGAACATCACCAGGTACAGGGCGAGCCCGGCGACGATCCACGGCAGGGCCGTCCCGCGCCACGCCAGCACCGCCGCGAGCGCCGCCAGCACCGGCGTACCAAGGAAGGCCAGCAGGAACCAGCCGTTGACGATGGTGACGTTGATCCGCTGCATCGCGTCCACGAACGTGCGGTCGTCCGCGCCGCGCAGCGCCGGCATCACGGCGTACGCGAACGCGGCGAACAGGCCCGCCATGAGCCCGGCCCCGACGGTGGCGCCGAGCAGCGTCAGTTGTTGAACGAGTCGCATGTCCTCATCGAACCGCCGCGTGGTGAGACGGCACATGGTCAGGACGCGCGATCCTGTGTTCAATCGTCTCCGTGGACGCCGTTTCCGGTCTGCTCGACAGTCCCCGGGCGCGGGGCGCCTTCCTGCTGCGCTCGATCCTCACCCCGCCCTGGTCGATGCTGATCCGGGACGAGGCGCCGCTCACGCTGGTCGCCGTGGTGCGCGGGGACGCCTGGATCGTGCCCGAGGAGGGCGAGGCCGCGCGGCTGACCGACGGTGACGTGGTGATCGTGCGCGGCCCGGCCCCGTACACGGTCGCGGACGACCCGACCACGGCACCGCAGGTGGTGGTGCACCCGGGCCAGACCTGCACCACACCGGACGGGCGCGAGCTGTTCGCGATGACGCGGTGGGGCGTACGCACCTGGGGCAACGGACCGGGCGGCCGGACCGTGCTGCTCACCGGCACGTACCCGGTGCGGGGCACTGTCGGGCGGCGGCTGCTGGACGCACTGCCGCCGCTCGCGGTGGTGCGGCGCGAGTCGTGGGACACGCCGCTGGTGCCGCTGCTGGCCGCCGAGATCGTCAAGGACGACCCCGGCCAGGAGGCGGTGCTCGACCGCCTGCTCGACCTGCTGCTCATCGCCGCGCTGCGCGAGTGGTTCGCCCGGCCGGGCGCCGCCGCACCCGCCTGGTACCTGGCGTACGCCGATCCGGTGGTCGGCCGCGCACTGCGCATGCTGCACCACGATCCGGCCCGGCCGTGGACCGTGGCGTCGCTCGCCGCCGAGGTGGGGATGTCCCGGGCGGCGCTGGCCCGGCGCTTCACCGCGCTGGTCGGCGAGCCGCCCATGTCGTACCTGACGGGCTGGCGGCTGGCGCTCGCGGCCGACCTGCTCCGCGAGCCCGGCGCCACCGTCGGCGCGGTGGCCCGGCGGGTCGGCTACGGCAGCTCGTTCGCCCTGAGTACGGCGTTCAAACGCCGGTACGGCGTGAGCCCGCGCCGGCCCGCCGACCCGGCTAGATTGGCCGGGTGACTGTCGATCTGTTCGCCGGCGTCCCGGTGCGCGATCTCGCGGTGGCGACGGCCTGGTACGAGCGGCTGTTCGGCGGCCCGCCGCAGTTCCGGCCCGACGACAGCGAGGCGGTGTGGGAGCTGGCCGAGCACCGTTACCTCTACGTCGACGTGCGGCCCGAGCACGCCGGTCACGCCATGCACACGGTCTTCGTCGACGACCTCGACTCCCGCGTCGCCGCGATCGCCGCCCGTGGTCTGACACCGGCCGGGCGGGAGACCTACGACAACGGCGTCCGTAAGGTGATCTTCCACGACCCGGACGGCAACGAGATCGGCTTCGGCGGCGGCCCGGCCTGACGGTCCGGCCGGGCCGCGTGGATTCGCGGCCCGGCCTGCGACGTCAGCGGGGGCGCCGGGTCTTCGGCAGGTCGAACTGGTCCGCCCGGCGGCAGTCCTTCGGGCCGCCGACCGCCTTCGGGCCGACCTCCTCCAAGGCCTTACGGGCGCGCTGGCGGCCCAGGTTCCAGGCGTACCAGGGGTCGGGTTCGGCGAGGTCGTCGGCGATCCAGCTCAGCGTGCACCGGCGCACCGGGTCGGGGAGCTTGGCGAGCGCCGGGGTGGCGTCGGCGGACAGCGCCCGCAGATACCAGGCGTCGATCTTGCCGGTCTGCTCGTACCGCAGCGTGTTGCGGCGGGCGACGTAGTCCTCCGGGTTGAGCACGGCCAGGCCGAGCAGCATCGCCACCGCCAGCGCGACCGTGGTGCCGGGAATCCACCGGCCCTTCCACTTGACGCCGGCCGCGATGATCATCAGGAAGACCGTGCCGAGCAGCATCTCGAACGCCATCACGAAGATCCGCTCGCCGGTGAAGCTGTAGACCTTCTGGTACGTCCACATCCGGGACAGCGCCGACGCCACGATCACCACGCTCAGTGCGCTGATCAGCCCGAGCAGCACACGGAGCAGGATGCGCTCGACCGGCTGCTCCCGGCGTGCCCAGCGGCTCACCCCGGCGAGCACCGCCACCGTCAGCAGCGTGACGAAGAGGAGCTGCCAGAAGCCGCTGCGCGCGTACTCGGCGTAGCTGAGCCCGGCGACCCGCTGCACGTGCCGCTGGCCGCCGAACAGCGTGGTGAACTGCACCACCACGAACCCGGCGAACAGCAGCGTGAGCGCGCCGATGGCCGGGGCCCACTCCAGCAGGCCGAGACGACGCTCACCGGCCCGATCCACCGTGGACAGGTCCGGCGGCGCGGCCAGCGTGTAGAGCGCGGCGACGGCGATCAGACCGCCCACCACGGCCAGGAACAGCCAGCCGAACACCGTACCGATGTTGATCTCGGGGACGAGCGAGCCGAGCGCCTCGGAGAACGCCGCGTCGGCCGACGCGAGCAGGCTGCCGAAGACGACGAGCACCACGACCGTGGCGACGACCGAGACGGTCACCTTGCGCACCGTCGCCTCCTGCGGTGAGGCGGTGATGTGCCGGCGCACCCAGGGCAGGCCCCGCAACGCCGCGAACGGCGTGGCCACCAGGCCGAACAGGATCGAGCGCACCAGCCGCCCGCCGATGATCGCGAGGGTGGCGCAGCCGAGCGCGCCGAGCACGCAGAACGTCACCAGCCACCAGGCGTTGCGGAACGCCGGAACGGCGATCAGGGCCAGGGCGGCCACCGCCCACCCGGCCCGGATGAGCTTGTCGGCGGGCGGCAGATCCGCGGTCCTGGACCGGACCGCCAGCACCACCGCGAGCGTGAGCGTGAGCCACCCCAGGAACCAGCCCACGCCGACGCGACCGAGCGGCACGAAGGCCGCGCTGCCGACCGCGGCGGCCAGCACCGCGAGCGGCGCCGCCCGCCCGGTCGCCGCCTTCGGGCCGGGCCACCGCGCGCCGAGGAACGAGGTCCGCGGCACCGGAGGTCGCGGTGTCCAGCCCGGCGCCTGCGGGTGGCCACCCCAACCCATGCCGGGGTACGGCGGCGCGGCCACCGGGCCACCGCCGTGCGGAGGCGGCGTGCCGGGAGCGCGCTGAGTACCCGGCGCAGCCCACGGCCCGGAGGCCGGTGGCGTGCCCGGGGAGGTGACAGGCGTCTGCGGGCCGGAGGTCGGTGGCGTGCCCGGGGAGGTGACAGGCGTCTGCGAAGCCGGCGACGGGCCGGAAGCCGCGGAAGCGGCCGTCTGCGGAGCGCCGTCGCCGGTGCGCGCGCCGGTCCCGGCTCCACCGGAGTCGGCCGTGGCCCCTCCCGGGGCGGTCGGCTCCGAGCCGACCGCCTCGGCCGTGGCCGCGTCCGCCGGGGCGGCATCCGGGGTGGAGGCTGCGGCGTCGCCGGTGGCCGAGGACGTTCCGCCCGCCTGCTCTCGGCGAGCCGCCGGAACGGCGTCCGGCGGGGCGGCGACAGGCTCTCCGCCCGCCGGGCGGTCGGAGACGGGCTTCCCACCCTCGGCCGGCGTGGACCCGGCCGCGGCGGTCGGGCCGCCCGCGGCGCTCTCCACCGGGGAGCGCTCGGCGGCGGGCGCCGTCGCCTGGGCGGGCACCGTCGCCGCCGGCTGGCCGGGCGCGGGGACCAGTGGGAGGAACAGCGCGTACCCCTGGGTGCCGGGCGGCACGGTGACCGGAATCGCCCAGCCGGGCTGCCCCTCGGCGCCCGGCCAGGGCACCGGCGTGGGAGCGCCCTCCATGGTGGGCAGCACCAGCAGGTACGGCTGCGCGGGGGCGGGGACGTCGCCCGGTGCGGGCCCGGCCGCCGGGGCGGCGCGGGACGGCTCGGGGGACGGGGCCGGCTCGGACAAGGCACGCTCCTCGATCACAGGGTTTGGTCACTGTAGGGCCCCTCCGGCGTCCGTCGCCGCCCCGGTTGTCCGTTCGGTCATGTCGGCTCGGCCGATCGGCGCGGATCGAACCTTTGGCGGCTCGCGGCCGTACCACTGCGCGGGAGGTCGATCACATGGCCGCACGTCGCGCGCTCGCCGCGCTCGCTGCCGTCGCCGCGACGGTGCCGCTGGGCGCCGCGCCCGCCGCGGCGCACGGTGCGCCGACCAGCCCGCTGAGCCGGGCCGCCGCGTGCGGACCCGAGGGTGGCCGGGCGCAGACACCCGCCTGCCGGGCCGCGATCGCCGCCGGAGCGGCGGTACGCGAGTGGGACAACATCCGGGTGGCCCGGATCGACGGGCGGGACCGGGAACGCATCCCGGACGGGGAGCTGTGCAGCGGCGGGCTGTCCGCGTACCGGGGACTGGACCTGCCGCGCGCCGACTGGCCCGCCACCACGCTCACAGCCGGTGCCCGGCACACGTTCCGCTACCGCACCACCATCCCGCACCGGGGCACGTTCCGGTACTACGTCACCACCGGCTCGTACTCGCCGAAGCGCGTGCTGACCTGGGCGGATCTGGAGGAGAAGCCGTTCCTGGAGGTCACCGACCCGCCGATCCGCGCGGGCGCGTACGAGATGCGGGGGAAGCTGCCCGCCGGGCGTACCGGCCGGCACATCGTCTACGTCATCTGGCAGAACTCGGACACCCAGGACACGTACTACTCCTGCTCGGACGTGATCTTCCGGGCGGCGCGCGGTGAGCCGGATCCGCCGCCGGCAGCGCCGAAGGCGAGCGCGTCGCCTCCGCGTACCCTCGCCGGGGCGGCGACCGACGAGGAGCCGGCGGTGCCGGTCGCGACGGTGACCGACGGCGGACCCTTCTCCCGGCCGCTCGTCGTCGGCGCGGCGGCGCTCGTCACCGCGCTGCTCGCGGCGGCGGTGGTCGGACTGCGGCGGGCCGGCGGGCCGCCGCCCGGGCGGCCGTGCGGTGTCCGCAACCACCGCGCCGGGCGGCGCCGCGTCTGGTGAGTCAGCCGAGCAGATCCTCGATCTCGGCCAGGTCCTCCCCGGCGAGGTCGAGGTTGTCCAGCGCGGCCACGTTGCCCTCCAGTTGCGCCACGCTGCTCGCGCCGATGATGAGGCTGGTCATGCGCGGGTCGCGCAGCGCCCAGGCCAGGGCGAGCTGAGCCAGCGTCTGCCCGCGCCGCTCGGCCACCGCGGCGAGCCCCCGGACCGTCGTCATCGTCTGGTCGTCGAGGTCGCTCTCGTTGAGGAAGACGCTCGTGCGCACCCGGGAGTCGGCCGGGATGCCCTTGAGGTAACGGTCGGTGAGCAGGCCCTGGGCGAGCGGGCTGTACGCGATGCAGCCGGCGCCGACGCGCTCCAGCGTGTCCAGCAGCCCGTCGCGCTCCGTCCAGCGGTTCACCATCGAGTACGACGGCTGGTTGATCACTAGCGGCGTACCCAGGTCGCGGAGGATCTCGGCGGCCCGCTCGGTCTGCTCCGAGTCGTAGTTGGAGACGCCCACGTAGAGCGCCTTGCCGGAGCGGACGATCGCGTCGAGCGCGCCCATCGTCTCCTCCAGCGGGGTCTCCGGGTCGAACCGGTGCGAGTAGAAGATGTCGACGTAGTCCAGCCCGAGGCGGCGCAGCGACTGGTCCAGCGACGAGATCAGGTACTTGCGCGAGCCCCACTCGCCGTACGGGCCGGGCCACATCAGGTACCCGGCCTTGCTGGAGATCACCAGCTCGTCCCGGTACGGCTTCAGGTCGCCGGCGAGCAGCCGGCCGAAGTTCTCCTCCGCCGAACCGGGCGGCGGGCCGTAGTTGTTGGCCAGGTCGAAGTGGGTGATGCCGAGGTCGAAGGCGCGGCGGACGATGTCGCGCTGCCGCTCGAACGGGCGGTCCGGTCCGAAGTTGTGCCACAGGCCGAGGGAGATGACAGGCAGCTTCAGCCCGCTCCGGCCACTGCGCCGGTAGATCATCTCGTGGTAACGGTCGTCGCTGGCGAGGTATGTCACCAGGCCATTCTGTCCGCACCGGAGTGCGCACGCAGCGGCGCGGGTACGTTCGGCCTCATGCGTTACGTGCGGCTCGACACCCCCAAGCCCATCTCCAAGATCGGCCTCGGCACCTGGCAGTTCGGCTCGCGGGAGTGGGGCTACGGCCCCGAGTACGAGCGCCGGGCCGCCGAGATCGTCCGGCGGGCGCTCGACCTGGGCGTCACCCTGTTCGACACCGCCGAGCTGTACGGCTTCGGCCGCAGCGAGCGCATCCTCGGCGCGGCGCTGGGCGACGACCGCGCCAAGGTCGTGGTCGCCAGCAAGATCTTCCCGCTGCTGCCGGTCGCGCCGGTGGTGCAGCAGCGCGCGGTCGCCTCCGCCGCCCGGCTCGGCGTCGACGGCATCGACCTCTACCAGGTGCACCAGGCCAACCCGGTGGTCGCCGACACCACCACCATGCGCGGCATGCGCTCGTTGCAGGACGTCGGGCTGGTCGGCGAGGTCGGCGTCAGCAACTACGGCCTGCGCCGGTGGCGGTTCGCCGAGGTCGCGCTGGGCCGACGGGTGCTGAGCAACCAGGTCCGCTACAGCATGATCGACCGCGGCCCCGAGGAAGACCTCATCCCGTACGCGGAGCAGGCCGGCCGCATCGTCATCGCGTACTCGCCGCTGGCACAGGGTTTCCTCTCCGGCCGATACGACGCCACGAACCCGCCCGCCGGGGCGGTACGCCGGGCCAACCCGTACTTCCTGCCGGAGAACCTGGAACGCGGCACCCAGCTCATCGCCACGCTGCGCGAGGTCGCCGACGCGCACGACGCCACGCCGAGCCAGATCGCGCTCGCGTACGTGCTGCGGCACCCGAACGTGGTGGCCATCCCGGGCGCCTCCGGGGTCGAGCAGATGGAACGCAACGCCGCAGCCGCCGAGATCGACCTGGCCGACGACGAGTACGCCGCACTGGTGGCCGCCGCGCACGCGTTCCGCCCGGTCACCGGGCTGGCCGCCGTACCCCGGATGGTCCGCGCCCGGCTCGGGAAGTGAGCGGCGCTCCGGTGGCGTCAGCGGCCGGCAGAGTGACGACCGGCGCCGCCGGTCACCGGACCGCGCTAGCGTGGGTCGGGTGACCGCTCCCAACCAGGTTTCCCCGGTCCCGCCCGCCGACCTGCCGAGCACGCTCGGCGAGCTGCGCGCGACCGGCCACCGTTACCGCACGGTCAAACAGGAACTCCGAGACAACCTCCTCGCCCGGATGGGCTCCGGCGAGGACCGCTTCCCCGGCATCGTGGGCTACGAGGACACGGTGCTGCCCGAGGTCGAGCGCGCGCTGCTCGCCGGGCACGACATGGTGCTGCTCGGCGAGCGCGGGCAGGGCAAGACCCGGCTGATCCGCTCGCTCGGCGCGCTGCTGGACGAGTGGACCCCGGTGATCCCCGGCTCGGTGCTCAACGAGCACCCGATGCACCCGCTCACCCCGGCCTCCCGCGCGCTGGCAGACTCGGCCGGCGACGACCTGCCGATCGGCTGGCTGCACCGCTCGATGCGGTACGGCGAGAAGCTCGCCACGCCGGACACCAGCGTCGGCGACCTGATCGGCGACGTCGACCCGGTCCGCCTCGCCCAGGGGCGCACGCTCGGCGACCCGGAGACCATCCACTTCGGGCTCGTACCGCGTACCAACCGGGGCGTCTTCGCCGTCAACGAGCTGCCCGACCTGGCCGAACGCATCCAGGTGGCGTTGCTCAACGTGCTCGAGGAACGCGACATCCAGGTCCGCGGCTACCAGCTGCGGCTGCCGCTGGACCTGCTGCTGGTGGCGAGCGCCAACCCGGAGGACTACACCAACCGGGGCCGGATCATCACGCCGCTGAAGGACCGGTTCGGCGCGGAGATCCGTACCCACTACCCGCTCGACCTCGACCTTGAGCTGGCGCTGATCCGGCAGGAGGCCGACCTGGTCGCCGTCGTGCCGGAGCACGTGCTGGAGGTGCTCGCCCGGTTCGCCCGCGACGTGCGGGAGTCGCCGTCGGTGGACCCGCGCTCCGGTGTGTCCGCCCGGTTCGCCATCGCCGCCGCGGAGACGGTCGCCGCCGCCGCGTTGCGCCGTTCGGGCCTGCTGGCGGGTGCCTCTGCGGGTGCCGCGGGTTCCGGCGGCGGTGCCGGGTCGGCGTCCCGTCCGGAGGCGCCGGTGGCCCGGATCGGGGACACCGTGTCGGTGACCTCCACGCTGCGCGGCAAGGTCGAGTTCGAGAGCGGCGAGGAGGGACGCGAGATCGAGGTGCTCGCGCACCTGCTGCGTACCGCCACCGCCGAGACGTTCCGCGCCCGGCTCGCCGGGCTCGACCTGTCCGGCTTCACCGCGCTCGTCGCCGAGGGCGGCGCCGTCGAGACCGGGGAACTGGTCTCCTCGTCCGAGCTGCTGCGTCAGGTCGGCACCGTACCGGGGCTGGCCAAGGTGCTCGAGAGGCTCGGGCTCGGCGACGCGCCCAGCCCGGAGGAGGCGGCCGCCGGCATCGAGTTCGTGCTGGAAGGGCTGCACCTGACCCGCCGGCTCGGCAAGGACGTCACCGACTCCGGGCGCACCGTCTACGGGGACCGGGACTGACAATGGCCGGCGGCAACCGCTTCCGGTACGGGCAGTGGCGCGGCGGACCCGACCCGCTCGCCCCGCCGTACGACGTGCGCGCCGCGGTGGACGCGGTCGGCGCGGACGTGCTGGCCGGCGGCAGCCTGCGCGAGTCACTGCGTGAGCTGCTGCGACGTGGACCGCAGGGGCGGGGCGGGCTGGACGACCTGGCCGCCCGCGCGCGTCGCCTGCGCCGGGAGGCGCTGCGCCGGGGCGACCTGGACGGCGCGGTCACCCGGGCCCGGGCACTGCTCGACCAGGCGCTCGCCGCCGAACGCGACGAGCTGCGAGGCCGCGACGGCGACGACGCCCGGTTCGCCGAGGCCGTGCTCGACAACCTGCCCCGCTCCACCGCGCGTGCGGTGTCGGAGCTTTCCGGGTACGACTGGGCCAGCGCCGAGGCGCGGCAGACGTACCAGCGGATCCTCGACGGGCTGCGCGGCGACGTGCTGGAGCAGCGCTTCGCCGGGCTGCGCGACGCGGCCCGGGCCACCGCCGACCCGGCCGTCCAGCGGCAGCTCGCCGAGATGATGCGCGACCTCAACGATCTGCTCGCCCGGCACGCCCGCTCCGAGGACACCACCGACGCGTTCGCCGAGTTCATGCGCCGGCACGGGGAGTTCTTCCCGGAACGGCCCAAGGACGTCGACGAGCTGATCGACGTGCTGGCCCGGCGGGCGGCCGCCGGTGAGCGTCTCATGCGGTCGATGTCGGACCGGCAGCGCGAGGAACTGGCCGGGCTGATGCGCCAGTCGCTCGGCGACCGGCTGGCCGGTGAGCTGTCCCAGCTCGACTCCCACCTGCGGTCGCTGCGGCCGGACCTGAACTGGCAGCGCGGCGAGCGGGTCCGCGGTGACCAGCCGCTCGGCTACGGCGAGGCCACCGGCGCGCTCGACGAGATCGCCGAACTCGACGAGCTGCTGGACTCCCTCGACCAGGACCAGCCCGGCGCCACGCTCGACGACGTCGACGTGGAGGCGGTCGCCCGGACGCTGGGCCGGGACGCCGCCGACGACGTACGCCGGTTGCAGGAACTGGAACGCGAACTGCGCCGCCAGGGCTGGGTCAGCCGGGACGCGGAGGGGCTGACGCTCAGCCCGAAGGCGCTGCGCCGGCTCGCCGGGACCGCGCTGCGCCGCGTCTTCGCCGACCTGACGGCCGGCCCGCGCGGCCAGCACGACCTCCGCTCGGCCGGCGCGGCCGGCGAGGTGAGCGGGGCGTCCCGCCCCTGGGAGTACGGAGACGAGCAGCCGCTGGACGTGGTGCGCACGCTCACCCGGGCGGTCCGCCGGGCCGGTCCCGGAGTGCCGGTGCCGCTCGCGGTCGAGGACTTCGAAGTGATGGAGACCGAACGGCGGGCGTCGGCGGCTGTGGTGCTCTGCGTCGACCTGTCGTACTCGATGATCTCGCAGGGGCGCTGGGGCCCGATGAAGCAGACCGCGCTGGCCCTGTCGCACCTGATGGCGACCCGGTTCCCGCAGGACGCGTTGCAGATCGTCGGCTTCGGCCGGGAGGCGATGCCGCTGACCCAGCAGGAGCTGGCGGCGGTGGAGCCGGACATGCAGCAGGGCACCAACCTCCAGCACGCGCTGCGGATCGCCGGCCGCCACCTGCGCCGCCACCCGGGTGCCGAGCCGGTGGTGCTGGTGGTCACCGACGGCGAGCCGACCGCGCACCTGGACCCGGAGGACGGTGAGGCGTACTTCCACTGGCCGCCGCTGCCGGAGACCATCTCGGCGACAATCCGGGAGGTGGACCGCCTGACCCGGTACGGTGCCACGCTCAACCTGTTCATGCTCGGCGACGACCCGGGGCTGCGCCGGTTCGTGGACGCGGTGGCGCGACGCTCGGGTGGCCGCATGTTCACCCCGGACCTGGACGACCTGGGCGAGTACGTGGTCTCCGACTACTTACGCTCCCGCCACGGCCGCCGCTGAGGTCGCTCCCGTCCTCCTTGCCGATCGTGGAGTTGTGGCGCCCAGGATGCCCGGTTCGCGGCGTTCGCGAGGTGCCACCACTCCAAGATCAACGGGGCCCTGCCGCAAGGCCGGCCGAGGCGCGGGGGCGGGGCGAGGGCGGGGGCGGGGCCACCCCGCCCGATCTTGCAGGTCGAGCCCTCCGGGTGTCCCATTCGCGAGGTTTGCGGGGTACCGAAGTGCAAGATCGCGGGGCACCTAGGGAGATCCGGGGCAGCTCTTGTTCGAGGGCTGACGAGAACTCACCAAGACCTCCCCGGGTCGGGTCGATCATGAGGTTGACGGCGTGTGGTGTCTGTTTTGTCGCCGCTAACCTCATGATCGACGCTCTGGGTGGGTGCCGGGGGAGGGCTTCGTCGGCAGTGATCAAGGAGTTTGTGTCCTCGCCCGCGCCGGACGTTGAACGCAAACTCCTTGATCAGCGGGGTGTAGAGCGTGTTGGCCCTGGCTGGGCCGGGTTGGGGGGGTCTGGGTGCGTGGGGTCGGGGTGTCGGGTTCGGGGGTGGTGGGCGGCACCCTGGCGGCGGAATGGCTGGGGGGTGGGTGGCGTTGTAACCGGGTGAACGACCGAGCATCAGCCGAGCCCCTGGAACGGGGGTCGCGCTGCCTGTGGGAATCAGCCCGGGCCGCCGGTCGTTGAACATGGTTCCGGCGACGTGAAACCCCGCGCGCCGCTCTCTGGTGGCGTGCACCGCCTCGGGAATGGTGGCGGGTGGCGGGTCGTTGGACATGCTTCCGGCGCCGCGAAGCGGCACCCCCCGGGTGCCCCGCGAGCAGCCGGACCCCCCAAGACTTTGAGCGCCTGACGGTGCCCGCGCATCCCGTCCCCCGGGTGCGTCGACCCCCGAATGGAGCATTTCTGATGAACACGATTCTGCGTAAGAGCATCCTGGGTATCGCTGGTCTGGCTTTCACCGGTGGTGTGTTCGCCGGTCCGGTCGCCGCCCACGCCGCGGAGACCACCCACGCGGCTAAGCCGGTGAGTGTGAGCGTGCAGGGTGACAAGCTGATCCCGCACGGCGTGCAGGGCGCGCAGTCGCGTATCGATCTGAACGACGAGCAGATCGCGAATGTGAAGGCGATCATCGCCGCGACGAAGAAGGCCGGCATGGACGAGCGTGCCGCGGTCGTGGCGATCGCCACCGCGTTGCAGGAGTCGAAGCTGGAGAACCTCGGCCACCTCGGTGACCGTAACGACCACGACTCGCAGGGCCTGTTCCAGCAGCGCCCGTCCAGCGGGTGGGGCACGGTGGAGCAGATCACCGACCCCGAGTACTCCACCATGGCGTTCCTGAAGGGTCTGAAGCAGGTTGACGGCTGGCAGGACATGCCGCTGACCAAGGCCGCCCAGACCGTCCAGGTGTCCGCCTACCCGGACCACTACGCCCAGTGGGAACAGCAGGCCGCCGACCTGGTAGCCGAACACTGGAACAAGTAACACCCGCAGTGAAGGCCGGCACCCCGTAGAGGGTGCCGGCCTTCACGCGTCCGGGTGAACCGGGCGCGGTAGCAGGGGTGGCCCCAGCCGCGCCGAGGGTTGGATGCGGGCATGGACGAGGTGGACGCACCTGCACTGCGGCAGGCGTACGAGGAGTTGTTCGCGGAGATCGACGCGGGCGGGTTCGGGCCGCCGCCGGAAGGACAGTTGAGCGCCGAGCAGATCGTCGCGCACCTCGCCGCCAACGACGAGCTGATGAGCGAGGCGACCGAGGCGGTGCTGGCCGGCTCGCCGTTCGCGTACTACGACCTGGACACCATTCACCGCCCGCAACTCGATGCGCTGGTCTCCGAGTGCGGCGGGCTGGACGGTCTGGCCGCGTTGTTCCGAGCCACCAGCCAGAAGCTGTGCGCGTTGGCCGAGCGGCTCGGCCCGGCGGCGGAGACACCTGTGGACACGGTGCTACGCGAGGGCTTCGACCTGGACGTGGACGACTCGCTGCCCTGGGGCCGAGCCCTGGACCTGCACATCCGCGTGCACCTGCCGCTGCACCTCGCGCAGCTCCGCGCCATGCGCCGCCAGCCCCACCTCGCGTGACAGACCGTCGGATCGTCGATCACGCAGTTGTGGCAGTGGACAACTCCGACACGTCCGGCCTTCCGGGAGCCACACCTCCAAGATCGACGGAAGCGGAGCGCGCGGAAGCGGAGCGCGGGGCGGCGGAGCGCGGGGCAGGAGACCGGCGGAACGTGCGGCGGTAGGCGGTAGGAGCTACGCCCACCCGGGTGTGGAAGTGCTGGCGCAGCGCGGCAGTGGTGCCGAAACCCGCGTCCCGGGCGATCCGGTCGACGCTCAGATCCGTCGTCTCCAGCAGCACCCGGGCGTGCTCGGTGCGCTGCTGGAGCAGCCACTGCGCCGGGCTGAGCCCGGTCTCGGAGCGGAAGTGCCGGGTGAACGTACGGACACTCATCCGCGCGTGCGCCGCCATCTCGCGTAGCGCCACCGGCTCGTGCAGCCGCCGCCGCGCCCACTCGCGGGTGGCCGCGGTGCCGTTCTCAGCGCCGCGGGGCACCGGCCGTTCGATGTACTGGGCCTGCCCGCCGTCGCGCCACGGCGGCACCACACAGCGCCGGGCCGCCCGGTTGGCCACCGCGCTGCCGTGGTCGGTACGGATCACGTGCAGGCACAGGTCGATGCCGGCGGCCACCCCGGCCGAGGTGAGCACGCGACCGTCGTCGACGAAGAGCACGTCGGGGTCGAGCCGTACGCCGGGGTGCAGGCGGCGGAAGCGCGACGCGTACGCCCAGTGGGTGGTGGCCCGGCGGCCGTCGAGCAGGCCGGCGGCGGCGAGCACGAACGCGCCGGTGCAGATGGACATGATGCGCGCGCCCCTGTCGTACGCCGCCCGCAAAGCGTCGGCCACCTCGGCGGCAACCGTGCCGTCGGAAAGCGGCGAGCCGGAGTGGATGCCGGGAACGATCACCGTGTCGGCGCTGTCCAGCAGCTCCAAGCCGTGGTCGGGGAGGATCTGGAAGCCGGCGCTGCTGCGTATCGGCAGGCCACCGGGAGTGCAGGCCGCCACCGCGTACAGCGGGGTGCGGTCGTCGGCGCGGGCGGCACCGAGAACCTGAGCCGGGGTGCCGAGGTCGAGCGCGACCACGCCGTCGAGGGCGAGGACGGCGACCCGGTGCGGTACGGACATGGCCCGATTATTGCGCACGATGGCTTTCCGGCCACTCGTCGGAGGAACCGCCCGGCCCGAGACTCGGTTGGTGACCCGATCCCGCCTGCACCCGGCCTGGCTCGTCGCCGCCGTCGCCTTCGTCGCGCTCGTCGGCGCGGCCGGTTTCCGGGCCACGCCCGGCGTGCTGCTGCACCCGCTGCACGCCGAGTTCGGCTGGCCGCTGGCGACCATCTCCGCCGCCGTCTCGGTCAACCTGCTGCTGTACGGCCTCACCGCGCCGTTCGCCGCCGCGCTGATGGACCGGTTCGGCATCCGCCGCGTGGTGGCCGGCGCGCTGGTGCTGGTGGCCGCCGGCAGCGGCCTGACCGTGGGGATGACGGAGAGCTGGCAGCTCATCCTGTGCTGGGGCGTCCTCGTCGGGCTGGGCACCGGCTCGATGGCGCTGGCGTTCGTGGCGACTGTGACCGGGCGCTGGTTCGTCAAGCGCCGCGGCCTGGTGACCGGCGTCCTCACCGCGGGCGGCGCGGCCGGGCAGCTCGTCTTCCTTCCGCTGCTCGCGGTGCTGGTGCGCGACCACGGCTGGCGCACGGCGGCACTCGTCGTCGCCGGGGCCGCGCTGGCGGTCGTACCCCTTGTGGTGTGGTTGTTGCGGGAGCACCCGGCGGACCTGGGGCGGCCCGCTTACGGCGCGACCGAGGTCGTGCCGCCGGCCCGGCCGGAGGGCGGCGCGGCGGCGCGGGCGGTCGGCGCGCTCGCCGCCGCCGCGCGGACGCGGCCGTTCTGGCTGCTCGCCGGCGGGTTCGCGATCTGCGGCGCGACCACGAACGGCCTGGTGGGTACGCACTTCGTGCCCGCCGCGCACGACCACGGCATGCCGGAGACCACTGCGGCCGGGCTGCTCGCCGTGGTCGGGCTCTTCGACATCGCCGGCTCGATCGCCTCCGGCTGGCTCACCGACCGGGTCGACGCCCGGCTGCTGCTCGGCGCCTACTACGCGTTGCGCGGGGCGTCGCTGCTGGTGCTGCCGAGCCTGTTCGCCGGTACGGCCGAGCCGAGCATGCTCGTCTTCATCGTCTTCTACGGGCTGGACTGGGTGGCGACGGTCCCGCCGACCGTGGCGCTGTGCCGGGAGTGGTTCGGCGCGTCCGGTGCCGTGGTGTTCGGCTGGGTGTTCGCCGCGCACCAGTTCGGCGCCGCGCTGGCGGCCACCGGCGCCGGTCTGGTCCGGGACCGGCTCGGTGACTACGCGCTGGCCTGGTACGTGGCCGGCGCGCTGTCGATCGGCGCGGCCGGGCTGTCGCTGCTGATGCGGCGCCGTGCCGCCGACGAGCCCGCGTTCGCGTTGCCCGTGGCGGCGGGCCGGCGGGCCTGGAGCTACCGGGGCTGAGCGGTCAGGGCTACCGGGGCGGACCGGTCAGCCGGCCGCCCACTGCTGCTCGGCGGCGCCAGTGCACGGCGCCTGTTCCAGCTCGCGCCCGGCCTCGGTGCCCGCGTCGTCGACCTGCGCGCACTTGCCGCTGTGCACGGCGACCAGCAGCGCCGCGCCGTTCCCGGCCGACTGGAACCGCCACTGCTGGTTGGCCTGCCCGTTGCAGGACCACTGCTGCACGTCCGCGCCGTCGTCGGTCTTCGCCTCGTTGACGTCCAGGCACTTGCCGCTCGCCGCGTTGACGAGCAGATAGGTGTTGTCGGCGACCGGCGTGACCACCCACTGCTGCTCCGGGCCGCCGGTGCAGTCGGCGAGCGCGGCCTGCGCGCCCTCGGCCTCGTCGCCCGTGACGCCGAGGCAGCGCCCGGACGGCACGCCCCGGATCACCTTCGGCGTGGCCACCGGCGCGGCGGGTGTGCTCGGCGCCGCGCTCGGCTTGGGCGACGCCGACGGTGTGGGCTCCGCTGTCGGTTCCGCGCTCGGCTCGCTCGGCTCCGCCCTGGGCGCTGCCGCCGCCGGCACCACCGGCCGGTCGTCACCGCCGCCGAGCACGCCGGTGGCGAAGAAGGCCCCGAGGAGTACGCCCGCCACGCCGACGCCCAGCGCGACCCGCATCAGCGGATCCTGGGGCAGCCGGACGCCACGGGCGCGGCGCGTGCCACGGGCGCCGTAGACGGTGCCGGACGGGTCGGAGTGCGGGTCGGCCATGTGGGCATCCTGACCCACCGGGGCCGCCGGGTGCCAGTCGCCCCGGCGGCACGGTGACTCAGTCGACGACCCGGACGTCCTTCCAGAACGCCACCCGGTCGCGGACCATCTCCGCCTCCGGCTTGGGGTCGGGGTAGTACCAGACGGCGTCCGGGCTGGTGGCGCCGCCGTGTTCGAGCGTGTAGTAGGAGGCCGTGCCCTTCCACGGGCAGACCGTGTGGGTGTCGGACTCCCGGATCAGGTCGTCGCGCAGCGCGGTACGGGGGAAGTAGTGGTTGCCCTCGACCACCACGGTGTCGTCGCTCTCGGCGACGACGAGGTCGTTCCAGACGGCTTTCGGCATGTCCTCCACGCTATGCCGGTGGTCGCGTACCGGCCACCGCTGCGCGTGTCGGCTCCTCGTCGGTCACGTCGGCGACCGTCGCGCCGAGCGCGGCCAGCACGGTGTCCGCGTCGACCGCGACGGCCAGGCCGTGCTCGCCCGCACCGAGCGTGATCTCCCGGCCGCGCAGCCGCTCGTCGGCGACCACCGGCCAGGCGGTGGTGGAGCCGAACGGCGTGATGGTGCCGCGCGCGTACCCGGTGGCGGCCTTCGCCGCCTCGGCGTCGGGCATCGACAGCCGGCTCACCCCGAGCAGGGCGCGCAGCTTCGGCCAGGAGATCACCCGGCCGCCGGGCGTCAGCACGAACAGCAGGTCGCCCTCGCCCCGGCGGACCACGATCGTCTTGACCACGTCCGGCACCTCGACGCCGCGCGCGGCGGCCGCCTCGGCGAGGCTCGCGACCGGGCCGTGGCGGATCACCCGGTACGGCAGGCCGGCGTCGTCGAGTGCGGTGAGCGCGGGATTCGGCATGGCGGTCACGGTAACGCGCGCGTCGTCGGCGAGTCGCCGAAAGGCCACCGTGGACATCCCACGAACTTGTCGTACCCGAGCGTAAGGTGATCTCATGCACGCTGTCCGTGATCATGAACGGGCGGTGGACACGCTGCGGCGCTCCTACGCCGCGGTGCCCGCCGGGGAACCCGTACGGCTGGCCAAACAGACCTCGAACCTCTTCCGGCCCCGCTCCGCGCCGCGTACGCCCGGCCTGGACGTGAGCGGCCTGACCGGGGTGCTCGCCGTGGACCCGGCGGCCCGCACCGCCGACGTGCAGGGCATGTGCACCTACGAGGATCTGGTCGACGCGACGCTGCCGCACGGACTGATGCCACTGGTCGTGCCGCAGTTGCGCACCATCACGCTGGGCGGCGCGGTGACCGGGCTGGGCATCGAGTCCACCTCCTTCCGCAACGGTCTGCCGCACGAGTCGGTGCTGGAGATGGACGTGCTCACCGGCGCGGGGGAGATCGTCACGACCCGGCCCCGGGGCGAGCACGCCGACCTGCACCGGGCCTTCCCCAACTCGCTCGGCAGCCTCGGCTACGCGACCCGGCTGCGCATCGAGCTGCAACCGATCCGCCGCCACGTGGCGCTGCGCAACATCCGGTTCGCCCGGCTGGAGGAGCTGGTCGACGCGATCGGCGAGGTGGTCGCCAAGGGCGCCTGGGGCGGTGAGCCGGTCGACGCCATGGACGGGGTGGTGTTCAGCCCCGGCGAGGCGTACCTGGTGCTCGGCACGTTCACCGACGAGGCCGACGAGCGTCCGTCCGACTACACCGGCCAGGAGATCTACTACCGCTCGCTGCGCCGGCGCACCCGGGACACGCTCACCGCGTACGACTATCTCTGGCGCTGGGACACCGACTGGTTCTGGTGTTCGGCGGCGTTCGGGGTGCAGCACCCGGTGGTGCGGCGGCTGTGGCCGCGGCGCTACCGGCGCAGCGACGTCTACCACCGCATCGTCCGGCTGGAGCACCGGCACCAGGTGGCCGCCCGGGTCGACAGGTGGCGGGGCCGCCCGGCCCGCGAGCGGGTGGTGCAGGACGTCGAGATCCCGCTCGACCGCACGCCCGAGTTCCTGCGCTGGTTCGCCCCGAACGTGGGCATGACGCCGGTGTGGCTGTGCCCGCTGCGGCTGCGGGAGCCGTCCGGTCCCGGGTCGGCGAAGGCGTGGCCGCTATATCCGCTCCGACCGGGCGAAACGTATGTGAACATCGGCTTCTGGGGAAGCGTGCCCGTCGCGGCGGGCGCCGCCGACGGCGACGTCAACCGCCAGATCGAGCGCATGGTGTCGGAGGTGGGCGGTCACAAGTCGCTCTACTCCGACGCGTACTACGACCGGGGCGAGTTCGACCGGCTCTACGGCGGGGACACCTGGCGTGCCGTGAAGGACCGCTACGACCCGGACCACCGACTCACCGGACTGTACGAGAAGGCGGTATCCCGAGCATGAGTCTGACCGACCGAACACCGGGGGCGGCGAGCACCCCGGCCGGCCCGCCGGCGGGCGGGCGGCGTACCGGGCCCACAGTCGCGGACGTGGTCCGCGCGGTGACCACCGGTGACCTGCCCGTCCGGGTCACCGGCTACGACGGCAGCGCGCTGGGCCCGGCCGACGCCGGGATCACCCTGGCGATCCGCACCGAGCGAGGGCTGTCCTACCTGCTCACCGCGCCGGGTGACCTGGGCATGGCCCGGGCCTACGTCAGCGGCGACCTGGGGCTGGAGGGGGTGCACCCGGGCGACCCGTACGAGGCGCTACGGGTGATCAAGGACGAGGTGCCGCTGCGGATCCCGGCGATGAGCGAGGCGCTCGCGTTGGTCCGGGGCCTGGGCTGGGAACGGCTGCGTCCGCCGCCGCCCCCGCCGCAGGAGGCGGCGCCGCGCTGGCGGCGGCTGATGACCGGCCTGCGTCACTCGCGTACCCGGGACAGCAGCGCGATCTCGCACCACTACGACGTTTCGAACGCCTTCTACGAGAAGGTGCTCGGGCCGTCCATGACGTACACCTGCGCGGTCTTCCGCAGCCCCGGCGACACCCTCGAAGAGGCGCAGCGGGCCAAGTACGACCTGGTCGCCGGCAAGCTGGCGCTCAAGCCGGGGATGCGGCTGCTGGACGTCGGCTGCGGCTGGGGCGGCATGGTCCGGCACGCGGCCCGGGAGTACGGCGTCAAGGCGCTCGGTGTGACGCTGTCGAAGGCGCAGGCCGACTGGGCGCGGGCCGCGATCGAGCGGGAGGGGCTGAGCGAACTGGCCGAGGTGCGCCACCTGGACTACCGGGACGCGCCGCGCGAGCAGTTCGACGCGATCTCCTCGATCGGGCTGACCGAGCACATCGGGGTGCGCAACTACCCGGCCTACTTCGGCGCGCTGCGCTCCCGGCTCAAGCCGGGCGGGCGGCTGCTCAACCACTGCATCACCCGGGCCGACAACCGCGCGCCGCACCGCTCCGGCGCGTTCATCGACAGGTACGTCTTCCCCGACGGCGAGCTGGCCGGGCCGGGCCGGTTGATCAGCGAGATCCACGACGCCGGGTTCGAGGTGCACCACGAGGAGAACCTGCGCCGGCACTACGCGCTGACGCTCGCCGGCTGGTGCCGCAACCTGGTCGAGCACTGGGACTTCTGCGTGGGCGAGGTCGGGCCGGGCACCGCGAAGGTGTGGGGGCTCTACATGGCCGGCTCCCGGCTGGCGTTCGAGCGAAACGGCATCCAGTTGCACCACGTGCTCGCCACGCACAACGGCCCGGAAGGGGTGAACGGGTACCCGCTGCGTCCGGACTGGACGCCCTGACGCGACGTACCGACGAAAGGCCGCGCGGACCGCGCGGCCTTTCGTCAAAGCCATTGACAAAGAAGTTTTGTACGTACAAACTGATTTTGCCATGAGAGACGTCCTGTATCTGGAACAGCGCGAGCAGGCCGAAGCCCTGCTCAAGCCGCAGCGCATCGAGGTGCTGCGGCAACTGGCCGAGCCCCGCACCTGCACCGAGGTCGCGGCCCGGCTGGAGCAGACGCCGCAGCGCGTCTACTACCACGTCAAGCAGCTCGTCGCGGCCGGGCTGGCCGAGCAGGTGGCGCAGCGGCAGGTGCGCGGCATCACCGAGGGCATCTACCAGGCCGTCGCCCGGTCGTACTGGCTGTCGCCCCGTCTGGTCGGCCGCATCGGCGGCACCCGCCGGGCCCGCGACGAGCTGAGCCTGGGCTACCTGCTCGACCTCATGGAGGAGGTCCAGGCCGACATCGCCGCGCTGGACCGCACCGCCCCCGAACTGCCGTCCGTCGGCGTCTCCGGCGAGATCCGGGTGCCGGCCGAGCGGCGGCAGGAGTTCCTGCGCGACCTGCAGACGACGTTGCAGGACCTGTTCACGCGCTACGGCGGCGCCGAAGGAGACGCCTTCAAACTCGCCGTGGCCTGCTACCCGAAAGGCGACAAGCATGACTGAGCCGATGACCATCCGCGCCCGCCTCGCCGCGCCGGTGGCGACCGTCCGCCGGGCGCTGACCGATCCCGCCGAGCTGCGCGTCTGGCTGGCCGAGCACGCCGAGGTCGAGCTTCCCCGGCGGTACGAGTTCTGGGGCCGCTACACGCCCGAGGGTGACTCGCCACACCAGCGGCTGCTGCACGCCGACGACCGGACGCTGCGCTTCGCGTGGACGCTCGACGGGGTGGAGACCACCACCGAGTTCGAGCTGGAGCCCGACGGTGACGGCACCGTACTCACGCTGCGGCAGAGCCACTTCAGCTTCGAGGAGGCGATGAGCGGCAGCAGCATCCGCGGCGTGCTCCAGACGTACTGGTACCTGGCGCTGGCCAACCTCAACGACCACCTGGACGGCCGGCCGCTGCTGCCGCGTACCGACTTCACCTCTGCCGACCTGCGCGGCGAGCTGCTGATCGACGCGCCGATGGACAAGGTGTGGACGTCGCTCACCGACTCGGAGCAGGCCGCCGCCTGGTTCGGCTACCCGATCGGCATCGAGCCCTGGGAGGGCGGCCGGTACGCGATGGGCGGCTTCGACGCCGGTCAGGCCGCGAAGGTGTTCGACGTGACGCCGGGACGGGGGCTCTCCATCGACTGGGGACCGACCGGCGTGACCTCCTGGGAGCTGGACGACTCCGAGGGCCGGACGAAGCTGACGTTCGTGCAGTCCGGCTTCGACGAGGGCAACCCACCGTACGGCGCCTGGACCGGCATCGTCTCCGGGTTCGCCGAGCTGCGGCGCTTCCACGAGGTGCCGGACTGGAAGCCCATCTGGCTGTAAGGAAGGGCCCCCTCTTAACGCCTCCGGTAGAGGAGGGGGCCCCTTTTAACACGGGCCCCGGATGGGTAATGCCGGGCGATGTTCTTCATCTTCGGGCTGCGCACCAAGGTCGACCGGTCCGGCGTCGTCACCCAGGTCTGCCGCAACTGCGGCAACCCGGCCGCCCAGGTGATCACCCGCCGGGTCACCAGGTTCAGCCTCTTCTTCATCCCGCTGATCCCGCTGCGCACCCGGTACGCGCAGCAGTGCACGTTCTGTGGCGCCCAGTACGACATCTCGCGCGCCGAGGCGCAGCGCCTCCCGGTCGGCTGACCGGTGACCCGCTTCCTCTGCTGGCTGATCGGCCGGCAGCCGGTCACGCCACCCGCCGTACCGGTGCACACCGCCGCCCGCCCGCCCTGCACGCCCGGTCGCCGGCACCGTCGCCGGCGTCGTCGCGTCGCGGGCGCGCAGTCCCCGCGCTCGCCCTGGAACCGTTCCGCCGACCGCTGACGCGCCGTGTTAACAAGGGGCCCTTCCGCTACCGGAGGCGTTAACAAGGGGCCCTTCCTTACACTTCATCGGGTGGAAGATCGGCTGGCACGGATCAGGGGTGGTGGGCCGCCCCGGCGGCACAACGCCCGCACCATCGCCGCGCTGACCGGCAACCCCGGCTGCACCCGGCGCGCCGTGCTGGACAGCGCGGGCGCGGACAAGCCGGCGCTCGCCGAGCAACTCGGCTTCCCGGCCCGCTTCGGCCAGTCCCGCTTCGCGATCACCCGGGGCAACGCGTTCGAGGCCCAGGTCAAGGCCGACGGCGGGGCGGAACTGCTGCGTCTGGTCGCGGAGCGGCTCGGCGTACCGGTCCCGGCTGATGCCACCTGGACCGACCTCGGCGCCGACGACGACCGGCCGGAGCGGTCCCGGGCGGCACTCACCGCGAGCGGCGACGGCCCGGCGCTGTTCGACCACCCGCTGCTCGGCCTGGACGTGGCGGGCACCCGGGTGCACCTGGAACCGGACCTGGTCGCCGCCCGGCTGGCCGGCCGGTTCCACGTCGTGGAGATCAAATCGTTCCCGGTGATCGACGGGCAGGCCGACCCGGGCAAGGTAGCCGCCGCCGCGATCCAGTCCGCCGTCTACGTGCTGGCGCTGCGCGAGCTGCTCGCCGCCGAGGGACGCGACCCGGAGCTGGTGTCGCACGAGGTGGTGCTGGTCTGCCCGCGCGACTTCGCCAACCAGCCGGTGGCCAGCCTGCTCGACGTGCGCCGGCAACTGCTGGTGCTGCGCCGCCAGCTGGCCCGGATGGCCCGGGTCGAGGAGCTGCTCGCCGCCGTACCGGCCGGGTTCACAGTCGACCCGGCGGCCGATCCGGCCACGCTCGCCGCCGCGCTGCACCAGGTGCCCGCACGCTACGCGCCGGACTGCCTGGCCGCCTGCGAGCTGGCGTACTTCTGCCGGCACGAGGCGCGCGGGCAGACCGGCGCGCTGGGCCGGCCGGTCCGCGAGGCGCTGGGCGGGGTCGAGGACGTCGCGGACGTGCTGGCGCTCGCCGAGGGCGTGGCCGCGCCCGAGCCGGAGCAGGCGGAGGCCGCCGCGCTGCTGCGGGCCGCCGCGCGCCTGCGCGCCGACGCCCTCGCCGGACACCCCGCGTGAGTACGCTTCGCGCGCTCGCCCGGGCGCAGGCGGCCGCCACCGGGCGGGCCCAGCCGTTGGCCACCGTCCGCCACCTGCACCTGTCCGACCGGCCGCTGGTGCTGGTGCCGCTCGCGCTGGCCGGTGAGGCGAACGCCCCGCTGGCCGCGATGGTCGGCGCCGCGCCCGACGAGGTCCGGCTGCTGGTGGTGCCGCAGCCGCGCAACCGGGACCAGCGGTTCGCGTTCGCCGCCGAGCTGGCCGCGATCGTGCTGCCGTACCTGGACGAGTTCCGTGACCTGACCGAGGCGGTGCCGGTGGACCGGGGCCGCGACGTCCGCCACCGGTACGCCGACGCGCCGCAACTGCTGGTGCCGAACCCGGCCGGGATCACGTTCCTGCGGCTGTTCGGCCGTTCCACCCGGTTCCGCCGGACCGACGGCGACTATCCGGTGCACCCGTCGGTGCCGCTGCTCGGCCGCTGGCTGACGTTCTTCGCCGAGCGCGCCGAGCAGCCCGGCTCGTCGGCGCTGCTGGCGCTCACCGACGCGCTGACGCTGCACTGGGCGACCGGGCAGAGCGTGGTGGAGGATCTGCACCTGCCGGCGGTGCTGGGCTGGCTCGACCCGCCGGCCGGGCTGACCGGCGCCGAGGCGGCGGCCCGCGCCGAGGATCCGGCCCGCTGCCCGCCGGCCGGGCCGGCCACCGACCCGGACTTCGACAACCGCCGGCTCGCCCCGGCGATCGAGGCGTACACCCGGGCCGGGGACGACCCGGCCGCCCGCGCGGCCGCGTACGACGAGCTCGCCGGCCTGTTGCGCGACCAGCTCGCGCCCACGTGGGAGCTGATGTGGCGCGGCGTCGGGATGCTGCGGACGCTGCCGGCCGGCGCGCGGGTGACCGGCCGGTGGGCCGGTGACCGGGACGCGTTCACCGCGCACGCCGAGCACGTCGACGCCGGGGGCGGCCCGCAGCCGCGCCGCGACGGCGCGGTGGCGGCGGCGCTGCGGTTGCAGCGGCTGGAACGGGCGTCGACCGCGTGGGCGGTGCAGCGCGCCTACGACGATCCGCTGGTGATGGCCGAGCACCGGCTGTCCGGGGAGGCGTTCGTCGGCGAGGTGACGCTCGCCGACCCGGCGCGGGTGGACGACTCCGGTAAACGGCCGGTGCTGCGCCCGCGCATCCAGGTGGTCACCACCGAGCCGGTGCCGATGCCGGTGGGCGCGACGCTGTACTCCCCGGCCCGCCCGGCGCAGAAGGCGAAGGTCGTGTTCGTGACGCCCGGTGGCGACGGCAAGACCGAGGTGGTGCTGGAACTGTCCGGCGGGATGGGCCGGGGGCTGACCGCGCCGCCCGGCAGCGTGCCCGAGGTGGGCGAGCGGATCTGCCTGACCAGCCTGTCCGACGGTTTCCTGCCGGGCGGCGCGTTCCCCGCGCCGGAGGAGACACCGTGGACGCACGGCGGGCCGCCCGGCACGGCCGCCGCACCGCCTGACCCGGCCCCGGCGGAGGACTGGTCCTGACCCTGGTCTCCCTCTACCGGCACCTCTCTGCGGTCCGCTGACCGACAGTCTTCGACTCTGGCGGCCGTCCCCGGCGCTGACTAGGCTTGCGCCGTCCGTCGTCCGGTCCTCGTCGTCGAGGGTGCACGTGTGGAAGAGAGCCGGAGCGCATCGTTGTATCCCAGCACGACGTGAGCCTCGCCGCCGCGGCGCCGGCCCGTCATCCGCTCGTCGGCCGTGTCGGACTCGTCGCGGCCGCTGTCGTCGTACTCGGGGAGATGGCCTGGCTGGCCGCCCGGCTGCCCGGCGCGGCGCTGGTGAGCGACCTCGGCGCGATGGCGGTGTCGAGCTGGGCGGCGGTGCTCTGCGCCGGTGCGGCGCGACGTCAGCCGGCCGTGTTGCGCCGGTTCTGGGAACTGCTCGCCGCCACCATGGCCCTCGCCGCGCTCGGCCGTGCGGTGTGGACGACGGAACGCCTCGGTGGGCTCGGCCTGCCCCACACGCCGCTGGTGGCGGGCCTGTTCGCCGCCGGCATCGTCACCGGTACCGCCGCGCTGCTCTGCTCCCGCACCGGCCCGCGCAGCCTGATCGGCCGGGCCCGCACCCTGCTCGACGGGGTGATCGTCGGGCTGGCCCTCATCCCGATCGGGTGGGTGGTGGTGTTCCACCGGATCACCGACGCCGAGCTGGCCGACCCCGTGCGGACGTTCGGGCTGCTCTACCCGATGTTCGACCTGATGCAACTCACCATCCTGGTGGCGGTCGCCGGTCCGGGCCGGCCGATGTGGCGGGCGCTCACCGTGATCGGGGCGGGCCTGGCGATCCGGTCCGGCGCGGACGCCGTCTACGTCTCGCTGGTCGCGCGCGGCGACTACGCGCCCGGTCATCCGGTCGACGTGTGCTGGCCGCTGAGCTACCTGCTGGTCGGCCTGGCCACCCGCTACCCGCCCCCGACCGACGGTGACGGCGAGGACGACCTGGTCGACTCGCCGCTGCCGCCGTGGTGGCGGGTCGCGCTGCCGTACCTGCCGGTGGGCGGCGCGATCGTCGCGGTCCTGCTGTCGCGGCAGCCCAGCGGACAGACCCCGCAGGTGGTCTTCGTCGGCATGATGGGCCTGCTCGGGGTGCTGGCGCTGCGCCAGGGGCTGGCCGCGAACGAGAACCTGCGGCTGGTCGGCCGGCTGCGCCGGCTCGCGTACTCCGACCAGCTCACCGGCCTGCCCAACCGGCTGACGTTCGTACGGCGGCTGCGGCGCGCGTTGCGCGCGGGCGGCCCGGTCGCCGTGGTGCTGCTCGACCTCGACGGCTTCAAGCAGGTGAACGACAGGTTCGGGCACGCCGCGGGGGACCGGCTGCTGACCGCCACCGCGGAGCGCATGCGGGACGCGGTCGGCGCGGACGGGATGATCGCCCGGCTCGGCGGCGACGAGTTCGCCGTGCTGGTCGCCGGGGACCGTCCGGTGTCACCGGAAGGGCTCGCGGTCCGGCTGCTGGCCGCCCTGGAACCACTACCGGGCGAGGAGGATCTCGGCGTCCACCCGTCGGCGAGCATCGGCATCGCCGAGTACGGGCCGCAGCACACCTCGCACACCGACCTGCTCCGCGACGCCGACATCGCCATGTACGCGGCGAAGGCGGCCGGCAAGGCCGCGTACCGCACGTGCACGCCGGAGCTGCGCGAGTCGGCGGTCAGCCGGGCCGAACTGATCGCCGACCTGCGCCGCGCGGTGGACGAGGGTCAGCTGCTGATGGAGTTCCAGCCCATCGTCGACCTGGACACCGGCACGGTACGCAGCGCCGAGGCGCTGGTGCGCTGGCGGCATCCCCGGCTGGGTGTGCTGACCCCGGCGCGGTTCCTGCCGCTGGCCGAGGAGACCGGGCTGATCGTCGCCATCGACAGGTGGGTCATCCACGAGGCGTGCCGGGCCGCGGCCACCTGGCGGGAGCACGCGCCGGACGTGACTGTCGCGGTGAACATCGCCGCCGCCCACCTGTGCCGGCCGGACCTGATCGCCACTGTCACCGGCGCGGTCGGCGCGGCCGGTCTACCGCCCCGCGCGCTCACCCTGGAACTGACCGAGTCGGCGCTGATCGAGGGCAGCGAGTCGGTGCTCGACCGGCTGTCCCAGCTACGTGACCTCGGCATCCGCATCGCCATCGACGATTTCGGCACCGGGTACTCCTCGCTGAGTTACCTGCACCGCATCCCGGCCACTGAGCTGAAGATCGACAGGTCGTTCGTGTCCCGGCTGGACGCCGGTGACGCACGCGCGTACGCCACGGTCGAGATGGTGAACCGGCTGGCCGGCGCGTTCGACCTGGCGGTGGTCGCCGAGGGCGTGGAGACGGTCGCGCAGCACGCGGCGGTCACCGCGATCGGCTGCCGGCAGGGCCAGGGCTGGCGGTACGGCCGTCCGGCCGCCCTGCCGGACCTGCTCCCCGCGTTGTCCGGGGCCGGCGCCGAGCGCTGACCGGCCCGGGTCCACGGGGGCCGAAGGTCCCGGACGGGACAGGGGATTCGACCCTGCTCACCGGCGGTCCGCCACCGCAGGATGGTTCTCGTCAACACGTCACGGAAACACATCCTCCACACGGGAGCCTGATATGAAGCGACGGACGCTCGATCTGCTGTTCAGCATCGGTGGGCTGGGGCTGGCGGTCCTGCTGCTCGTCGTCGGCGTCGTCCTGACGACGAACGCCAACTTCGCCAACGACTACGTACGCGACCAGCTCGGCGCGCAGCACATCACCTTCACCCCGGCCGACGAGCTCTCCGACGAGGAGAAGAAGTCGGACTGCCTGCGCGAGTACGCCGGCCAGAAGATGACCACCGGCAAGCAGGCCGAGTGCTACGCCAACGAGTACATCGGCCTGCACCTGAAGAACATGGCCGGTGGCAAGACCTACGCCGACCTGGGCGAGCCGCAGAGCGCGCTGCGTGAGCAGGTGGCCCAGGCCGAGCAGAGCAACGCCGCCAACCTGGCCGACCTGCAGAAGCAGCTCGCCGAGGTGACCGCCCAGCGGGAGACCGTGTTCAAGGGCGAGACGCTGCGCGGCCTGCTGCTCACCTCGTACGGCTTCAGCGAGTTCGGCCGCAAGGCCGAGCAGGGCGCCCTGGCCATGTACCTCGGCGCGGGCCTGCTCCTGCTGCTCTCGATCGCCGGCCTGGTGCACGCCTTCCGCACCCCGGCCAACGCGACCTTCGCCGCCCCGGAGAAGGAGAAGGTCACCAACTGACCGCTCCGGCGACGCCCCCGGCCGATCCTGGTCGGGGGCGTCGTGCTTTTCCGGCTTGACCCTCACGCAGCGGGAGGCGGGAGTCTTGGTCGCGGAAGGGAGGGAACCATGGCGTACACGGTGGGGCAGGTGGCGCGGGCGGCCCGGGTGACGGTCCGGACGCTGCACCACTACGACGAGATCGGGCTGCTGCGGCCCAGCGGGCGCACGCCGGCGGGCTACCGCCGCTACGACGAGGCCGACCTGGACCGGTTGCAGCTCATCCGGTACTACCGCGAGCTGGGGTTCCCGCTGGAGGAGATCGCCGAGATCCTGGACGACCCGGACGCCGACCCGGTGGCGCACCTGCGCCGGCAGCATGAGCTGCTGTCCGGGCGGATCGGGAAGCTCCAGGAGATGGTCGCGGCGATCGAACACGCGATGGAGGCGAGAAAGTTGGGGATCCAGTTGACACCGGAGGAGCGGTTCGAGGTGTTCGGGGACTTCGACCCGGACGAGCACGCCGACGAGGTCGAGCGGCGCTGGGGCGGCACCGAGGCGTACCGGCAGTCGCAGGAGCGCGCGGGCCGCTACTCGAAGGAGGACTGGCTGCGCAACAAGGAGGTGAACGAGGACTGGGGCCGGCGGTTCGCCGCGCTCATGGACTCGGGCGCGCCGGCCGACGGCCCGGAGGCGATGGCGCTGGCCGAGGAGCACCGCCAGCTCATCACCGAGTGGTGGTACGACTGCCCGCTGGAGCTCCACACCGGGCTGGCCGACATGTACGTGGCCGACCCGCGGTTCACCGCGTACTTCGAGACGATCCGGCCCGGGATGGCCGCGTACCTGAACGAGGCCATCCACGCCAACGCGATCGCCCGCGCCTGACGCGGAGCCGGTGGCAGGATGGCCGGCATGCTCATCGTCGCCGGCACCCTCTACGTCGATCCGGCCCGGCGGGACGCCTACCTGGCGTCCTGCGAGGCCGCCGTCCGGGCGGCCCGCGCCGCGCCCGGCTGCGTCGACTTCGCGGTCAGCGCGGACCTGGTCGAGCCGGGCCGGATCAACGTCTACGAGCGGTGGGAGTCCGACGAGCAGTTGCTGGCGTTCCGGGGCTCCGGCCCGGAGGCCGAGCAGGTGACGGAGATCCTCGGCGCCGAGGTGCACAGGTTCCGCATCTCCGGCGTCGAGGCTCCCTGACCGCGGCTAGAGGAAGACGTCGAGCAGCAGGACGCCGAGGAAGCCGACCACCGAGATGATGGTCTCCATCACCGACCAGCTCTTGATGGTCTGCCCGACGGTCAACCCGAAGTACTCCTTCACCAGCCAGAAGCCGGCGTCGTTGACGTGGGAGAAGAACAGCGACCCACAGCCGATGGCCAGCGCCAGCAGCGCCACCTCGGGGCCCTGGAGCGTGGCGGCCAGCGGCGCGACGATGCCGGCGGCGGTGATGGTGGCGACAGTGGCCGAGCCGGTGGCGACCCGGATGCCGACCGCGACCAGCCAGCCGAGCAGCAGCGGGGAGATGTTCGCGCCCTCGGCGGCGTCCGCGACCAGGTTGCCCACACCGGCGTCCACGAGCACCTGCTTGAAGCCGCCGCCGGCGGCGACGATCAGCAGGATGCCGGCGATCGGCGGCAGTGAGCCGCCGAGGAAACCGGAGACCTGGGTACGGCTGAAGCCGGACCGGTAGCCCAGGAAGATCATGGCGAAGACGACGCCGGCGAGCAGGGCGATGATCGGGGTGCCGACGATGTCCAGCGCCTTGCGGCCGGCGGTGTCCTCGCCCAGCGTCAGCTCGCCGATGGCCCGCAGCAGCATCAGCACCACCGGCAGCAGCACCGTGACCACTGCCGCCCAGAGCGCCGGGGGCCGGCGGGAGCGCCGCCCGGCCGGCTCGTCGATCGCGCCACCGGGCCGTCCGGTGCCCGGGTTGACCAGGTCGTCCTCGGTGACCAGGTCGCCGTCGGCGTCGAGCCGGCCGTCACCGGGCCGGGTCGGGCTGCGGTCGTCGGCGGCGTCGCGCCGGGTCGGCAGCAGCGCGGCGGGGGCGGTGGCCGGCACGTACCGGGCGATGAAGTTGCCGAAGACCGGGCCGGCGATGATCACCGTGGGGATCGCCACCAGCAGGCCCAGGGCGAGCGTCTGACCGAGGTTGGCGCCGAGCGCGTCGATCGCCACCAGCGGGCCGGGGTGCGGCGGCACCAGGCCGTGCAGCACCGACAGGCCGGCGAGCGCGGGAATGCCGATCTTCATCAGCGGTACGTTCACCCGCAGCGAGACCAGCAGCACGATCGGCACCAGCAGCACCACGCCGACCTCGAAGAACAGCGGCAGGCCGATGAGCGCGGCCACACCGGCCATCGCCCAGGGCAGTGCGGTTCCGGAGACCCGGCCGACCACCCGTTCCACGATGCCGTCCGCCCCGCCGGACTCGGCCAGCAGGCCGCCGATCATCGCGCCGAGCGCGATCAGCAGGCCCACGCCGCCGACTGTGGAGCCGACGCCGCCGCTGAACGACGTGACGATCTTGTCGACGGGTACGGCGGCGACCACGCCGAGCACCGCGGCGCCGAGGATCAGCGCCAGGAACGGGTGCACCTTGCCCCACGCGATGAGCAGCACCACCGCGGCGATGCCCAGCAGGGCCGCGAGGACGAGCTGGGTGTCACCGGCGTTCGTCAGCGGTTCCGCGGGTGCGGCGAGCAGTGTGACCACGGCTATCACGCCCTTCGGTCGTCAGCGGGGTGGTGCGGTGGGTGGTCGTTCCGGCGGCAGGCTCGGGGCCATCCGCCGCAGGGACGCGAACGTGGGTACGAGCGCGTCGTACAGCTCGGAGAAGAGAGGGAGCAGCGCGGCGTACGTGGCGGCGGAGGCGGGATCCGGGCGGACCGTCTCCTCGATCCGGACCAGGTCGGCGGCGACCTCGATCGAGGAGATCAGGCCGAGCGCCTGCATGCCGAGCAGCGCGGCGCCGAAGCCGGACCCCTCGTGCCCGGCGGGAAACCGCACCGGCATGCCGAGCGCGTCGGCGAGGATCTGCCGCCACAGCGCACTACGGGCGAAACCACCGCTGGCGCGGATCTCGTGTACCTCGTTCCCGGCCGCCCGGACCGAGGCGAGGACCAGGGCGAGCTGCTGACAGACGCCCTCCAGCGCGGCCCGGACCAGGTGCGGCCGGCCGTGGCCGTGGGTCAGCCCGACGTACGCGCCGCGGGGCAGCGCGCTCCAGTGCGGCGCCCGCTCGCTCAGCAGGTACGGCAGCATGATCAGCCCGCCGGAGCCGACCGGCGCCGTGGCGGCCAGGTCGAGCAGCTCCTCCTCGGCGTGCTCGCCCAACTCCGGGGCGAGCGCGTCGCCTGCCCACTGGAGGACGATTCCGCCGTTGTTGATCGCGCCGCCGACCACCCAGCGGTCCTCGGTGAGCGCGTAGCAGAACACGCCGCCGAGCGGGTCCACGCCGGGGCGTTCCACCATCACCCGCATCGCGCCGCTGGTGCCGATCGAGCAGGCCACCATGCCGGGCCGTACCGCGCCGAGCCCCAGGTTCGCCAGCGGTCCGTCACCGGCGCCCACCACGAGCGGGGTGTCCGCCGGCAGCCCGGTGGCCCGCGCCGCCTCGGCGGTGAGCCCTGGGAGCACGTGGGTGGTGGGTACGAGCTGGGGAAGCTGCTCCTCGGTGATGCCGGCGACGCGGAGCGCCCCGGTGTCCCAGGCCAGCCGGTGGATGTCCATCAGGCCGGTGGCGGAGGCGACCGAGTGGTCGGTGACGAGCGCCTCGGCGAGCCGCCGCAGCACGAGATCCTTGATGCCGACCCAGTGCGCGACCCGCTCGTGCAGTTTCGGTTCCTGCTCGGCGAACCAGACCAGCTTGGGCAGCGGCGCCATCGGGTGGACCGGGGTGCCGGTGCGCCGGTGCAGGGCGAGCCCGGACGGCGCGGCGCGCAGGCGTTCGGCCTGCGCGCTGGCCCGCGAGTCGGCCCAGGTGATCGACGGGGTCAGCGGGGTGCCGTCGGCGTCCAGGCCGATCAGGCTGTGCATGGCGGTGCTGAACGACAGGCCCGCCACCGGTACGCGCAGCTCGTCCACCACCGCGCGGATCACGCCGATCACCGCTTCGTAGATGAGGTCCGGGTCCTGCTCGGCCCAGCCCGGGTTCGGCTCCTCCAGGGGGTAGCCGATCGAGTGGCTGGCCAGTTGCCGGCCGGTGGTGTCGAACGCGACGGCCTTGGAGCTGGTGGTGCCGATGTCCACTCCCACCACCACGGCCGGGTCGCCCACCGGTGCACCTCCTCGCCGCCCGGGGGCCGCGTTCCGCCCCGCCGTTGCGGCTGACGTTACCGATGTGTCCACCCGCGCGCAGGACGAAGCGGGACCGCCGGGAGCCGGTGGCACGGAAGGTGAATCGACGCAGGAGTTTCCGCCGATTGTGTCAGTCAATCAGCCGATCGGTCTAATTGGCGAATTTCGCGTGTCTTCGTACCCCTGCCGCACCGTTGACATGAATGACACCCCGATTGGTGGGCTCGCGCGGCGGAGGAGTCGGCGTGGCGAAGACTGATTCGACGGGTTCCACATGGCGGTACCGGTGGGCGCACCGGCAGAACGAACGGCGGCAGCGGGCCTTCCGTGCGGCCGACGAGGCGTGGCGACGCCGCGACGACGAGCTGCGCCGCCTGCGTACGCTCGCGGTGTCCTTCCACGGTTCGGCCCAGGCGGGCGTCGGCCTGCCGATGGAGCTGGCCCCCGGCGAGGTGGTCTTCTGGACGCTCCCGGCCGCGCAACTGGTGGAGGTGCGGCACACCGCCGTGCTGCCCGCCCCCGAACTGACAGTCGACCCCGACCCGCCCGTGTTGCGCCCGCGCCGCCCCGAGGGGGTCAAGGTGGTCGACGCCGGGCTGGCCGTGCTCACCAACCGGCGTCTGGTGCTGCTCGGCGGACGCGGCCGGCGTGACTGGGCGTACGGCCGGATGACCGGCCTGTCCCACGACCCCGGCGCCCCGGTCACCCTGATCCAGGTGCTGGACCGGCGGCGTACCTCCGGGTTGCTGCTGCCCACCGGCGCGGCGGCCGACTTCCGGTTCACGCTCACGCTGGCGTTCGCCGACGCGATCGAGCAGCGCGCCGCGGTCGTGGCCGAGCTGGACGAGCTGATCGCGGAGCACACCGCCGCGCGACCCGAACGACCGGCCGTGCTCACCCCCGCCCAGGCCCGCGTCACCGCGCTGGTGCCCGGCGGCCGGCGGACGGTGGCGGTCGGCGCGGCGCTCGCGCTGATCGTGCCGGCGATGCTCATCGAGTCCAACCCGCCCACCCGGGCCGGCTCGGAGCGCGCCGCCGCCGCGACCCCGGGAGCCAGCGGCACCCCCGCGCCGCCGCACGTCGCGCCGGCCGTCCAGGTCCGGCCCAGCACGAGCCCGGAGCCGTCCCGCGCCCGTCCCGCCCCGCCGCGCGGCACGCCGCAGCCGCCGCCCGAGCGCCGCTGCGGCGCCCCGGCGAACCCCTTCGGGTACGACTTCTGCGGCGGCCAGCGGATCCGCAGGCCGGCCGCCGGTGTCTGCGACTGGTTCGAGTGCGTGCCCGGGTTCTGGTCCGACCGCGGCTGGCTGGTGCAGTGCCGCGACGGCTCGGTCAGCCGCACCGGCGGCCAGCGCGACGTGTGCGCCGGTCACAAGGGGTTCCGCCGTACCGTCTGGCGGTGACGGTGGTCAGGCCACCGGGCGGGGTGTGACGCGCAGCGGCAGCAGCCCGGCCAGCACCAGCGCGGCGCCCACCGGCAGCAGGTTCAGGTTCACCGCGATCGCCAGGAACCCGGCGAGCACCAGCACCGGCGCCCACACCGGCAGCAGCCGTGCCGCCGCCGCCCGGTACAGCAGCACCAGCAGGCCCACCTCGAACAGCAGCGGCCCGCCGTACAGCACCAGGCCGGGCGTGCGCACCGCTTCGGCGAAGCTCGGGAACAGGTCACCGAGGATCACCCAGACGAAGGCGGCGGCGCCGACCAGGCCGGCCGGCGCGGCCACGTCGTCGAGCGTCCGCAACCGCGACGACCGGGTACGCAGCAGGCCGTGCAGCCCGACGATCAGCGCGGCGAAGCCGAGGACGCCGAGCAGGAACAGGGTGTGGCCGGTGTTCCACGCCCAGGCGCCCTTGTCGCTGTGCCCGTCCAGGCGGTCGAGCAGGCGCAGCAGACCGTAGCCGAGCAGCAGCGCCGCCGACGTCACGGCGACCGGGCGTAACCACTGGTACGCGGGACGAGCGCGGGAATCGAGAAGGCTCATCGCCTCAGCGTTCCGGGCGACCGCGCGGGGGACATCGGGGAGCGGTCCCGAACCGGACCCGATCAATCCGCTCGCCTCCCGTAGGGGTGCCCGGATACCGTCCCGCCGTGTCCCGCACCGTCACGCTCGTCCTGCTCGACTCCGCCGGCCGCCCGCTCGGCGCGCTGCCGCCGTTCGGCGTACCGGAGCCGTGGTGGCAGGAGGTCCACTCGATCGTCGCCGCCGTCCGGCAGCGCCACGGTCTGGAGGTCGCCGTGCTGCGGCTGCTCGACGCCGACCGTCCCGCGCCGCCCGGCGGGCACGTCCGCTACCTGGCGCAGGCTGCCGACACGCCCGCCGTACCCCTGGAATCGGTGACAGTGGACCTTACGCCGCATCCGCTGCGTCAGCAGTGGGCGGAGGCGGGCGGACCGGCCCGCAGCATCGCGTGGGCGACCGGCGAGCTGAGCCGGCTCGGCCACCGGGTGACGGCGGTGGCGCAGCAGCGCACCTGGAACCTCTCCGCCATCTGGCGCCTGGACACCGACCAGGGCCCGGTGTGGCTGAAACAGCTCCCCCCGTTCGCCCACCACGAGCCCACGGTCCTGACCTTCCCCGATGATCAAGGAGTTGGTGCCGGTGTCGATCTCCCTGGTGACCCGAACTCCTTGATCAACGGGCCAGTGGTGCTCGCCTCCGACGGGGAGGGGCGGATGCTGCTGGCGGACGTGCCGGGGGAGGACCGGTACGGGGCCGGGGAAGGGGAACGGGGCGCGATCGCGGCCGGGCACCATCTGGTGCAACTGCGGGCGTGCGGGGTCGTCGGTGAGCTGGTCGCGGCGGGGGTGCCCGATCTGCGCGGGGCCGGGCCGGCGGGCTGGATCCGCGAGCGGCTCGCCGGGCACGACGTGTCGGCCGCCGCCGGTCTGCTCGACGGGCTCGACCACCGGTTGCGGCAGGTCGTCGACTGCGGCCTGCCCGACACGCTCGTGCACGGCGACCTGCACCCCGGCAACGTGCGCGGCGACGGCGGGCGGCGGACGGTGATCGACTGGGCGGACTCGTTCGTCGGCCACCCCGCCTTCGACATCCTGCGCCTCACCGAGGACGTCGACGCGGACGCCGCCGCCCGGCTGATCGACGCGTGGGCGCGGCGGTGGCGGACCGACGTGCCGGGCAGCGACCCGCACCGGGCCGTCGACCTGCTCCGGCCGGTCGCGCCGCTGCGGCAGGCCGCCGTGTACGCGATGTTCCTCGCCGCGATCGAGCCGAGCGAGCACCCGTACCACGTGCACGACGTCCCGGCCGCGCTGGCGCGAGCGGCGGCTACGTCCTAGACCCGGCGCACCGGGATCCACAGCTCCGCGTCGGCGGTGCCGCCGTCCTCGGCGACCCGCACCTGCGAGATCTCCGGCCCCGGCCGGGCCTCGTACGGGTTGGACGGGAACCAGGACGTGAACACGGCCCGCCACAGATGCTGCACCGCCACCGGGAACGCGCCCGAGCTGCGGAACACCGCCCAGTCACCGGCCTCGACCGGGAGACTGCGCAGGCCGTCCGGCACGTCCGCGCCGGTCACCGCCGCGTACCAGTAGTCCAGCTCGGCGCCCTCGTCGCGGGAACCGGCCAGCTCGGCGCTGACGTTGACGATCCCGTGCGGCTCCTGGTCGGACAGCGCCTCGATCCGGCGTACGGTGGCCGGGTCGAGGCCCCTGACGAACGCCACGATGTGCGGGTTCATCCCCTCGTGCACGAGCGGCACCCGGGCCGTCAACCCGGCGAGCCGGAAGGCGTCCTTGGCCACGATCCGGTAGTCCATGCTGGTGTTCCCTTCGACGACGAGCCGGAAGGACATCCGGGGCTGGGACCGCAGCACCGCGCCGGCCTGCCGGGCCTGCGTCGGCCCGACGCCGTGCACGGCCCGGAACGCGCGGGCGAACGCCTCGTTCGAGCCGTACCCCCAGCGGACCGCCACGTCGAGCAGCGACTCCCGGCCGGCGAGCACGTCGGCGCCGGCCAGCGTCATCCGGCGGCGGCGCACGTACTCCGACAGCGGCAGCCCGGCCAGCGCCGAGAACAGCCGGCCGAAGTGGTGTTCCGACACACCGGCGATCCGGGCCAGCGCGGCCACGTCGAGCGGCCGGTCGAGCCGCTGTTCGAGGTGGTCAAGCGCGGCGTTGAGCCGATCCAGCACCCGATCTTCCTTCCTGGTGACGCCGTCGACGCTAGGTTCCCGGCCGTCCGCCGACCCGATCACACCGGGCCTGATCCGGTCGCCTCGTCGACAGTGGCGGGCGTGTCGCATCATGGCGTCGTGATCTTCCGGAAGCGGCACCACAAGAAAAAGAAGAGCCGGGACTGGTGCAACTGCGACGTGCCCACCTGTGACGGTCCGGGCTGCTGCGACCTGGGCCTCTTCTCGATGCTGCTCACCCTCGGCTCGGTGACCGCGGGCGTCGTCCGGCGACCCGCCGTGGACCGGGCCGGCCGGGCCGCCATCCTCGGTTACCGGCGCTGGCTGTCGCACCGCTGGCCGGCGACCTGTCGCTACACGCCCACGTGCAGCGCGTACGGGCTCGCCGCGGTCGAGCGGTACGGGCTGGCGGTGGGCGGCCGGATGGCCGCCGACCGGGTACGCCGCTGCCGCCCCGACGTGCCGCACGGCACCCACGACCCGGTGCGCTGACGCCGGCTCGCCCTGCCGGTGCGCCTCGCGTGCCGGCGGGGTCATCCGACCGGCATGCCTCCGCCGGTCCGCCTCGCGTGCCGGCCGGCGCTCACCCGACCGGCGTGGGGCCGCCGAAGACGACCGGTACGCCGGGGGAGTAGAGCACGCTCACCGGTGGCCCGTCCGGTGCGGGCAGTCCGGCGGCGGTGACCAACTCGTCGTCCAGGTGCAGCAGCTCGGCGCGGTGCAGCGGCCACCGCGGATGCCAGTTCGGCAGGTGCCGGGTACGGCCGTACGCGCGGGTGTGCAGACCCCAGCGCGCGGTGAGGAAGTGTTCGAGCGGCGTCGGATCGGGGATCGGCGCGCCGACGCGTACCGTCATCCGGCTGGTCGCGCCCGCCGGACCGGGCCAGCGACGGCGGCAGCGGTAGGTGAGCGTGTCACCGGACCGCTCCAGCCGCATCGCCGACCACTTGTACGGCAGGCGCAGGCTCACCTGCGCCACCAGCACCGGCACCAGCCGGGACGCGTCCAGCGAGCGGAACACGACAGCGCGCCGCCCCGAACCGTCGACCGAGTAGAGCCGGACGTTCGTCTCCCAGAACGTGCCGAAGTAGGGCACGCCCGGCCCCCGGCCGAGCCCCAGCCCGACCATCCGGAAACCGATCAGCCCGACGTAGGTGAGCCCGCCGAGCGTGTCGGGCCGGGTGCCGGCGGGCAGCAGCGGCGCGACCCGCTCCGGCGGGACCGCCCAGTGCAGGAAGGTGAGATCGTGCCAGCGCTGGGCCAGCCAGGCCCGGCGGATGGCGCGTGCGGGCGAGTGCGCGACCGGCTCGACCTCCACCGCCCTCACTCCGGCCGGTGGCAGACCGCCTCGACGTTGTTGCCGTCCGGGTCGCGGACGAACGCGCCGTAGTAGGCCGCGTGGTATTCCGGCCACTCCTTCGGCGCGTGCAGCACCTCGGCGCCGGCGGCCACCGCCGCGTCGTGGAACGCCCGCACGGCGGCCCGGTCGGACGCGGTGAACGCGATGTGCACCGGCACCGGCGTGGCCTCGGACGGCGCGGGCTCGACCCAGAAGTCGGGCGCGTCGACGCCGTAGCCGATCGGGCCGGGCTCCATCAGCCGCCGCCCGCCCAGCGGGGCGAGCACCGCGTCGTAGAAGGCGCCGGCCGCCCCCAGGTCGCGCACCGCTACGGAGAAGTGGTCGAGCACGTCGCCTCCCTGCGATCGTCGATGACCGCCCCAGGCTACGAGCCGCCTACGACACTTCTCTCCGCCTCCGCCTCCGCACCCGCCGGTGCGGAGGCGGAGGCGCGAGCGCCGAAGGGTCGATTCCGGTCGTCCGCGCCGCGCAGAACTGCTACGTTCGGAGCATCCTAATTATGGCACTTTGTCCATTTGACCCCGGGGGGATCGATGCTTGGAGGGCAGTATTCCAGCCAGTACCACATGTCCTTCGACCTCGATACGCCGGAAGCCGATCGACGCGCTGCGGAGGAAGCCGCCGAGGACTACGACCGGCGCCGGCGCAGCGCGGCAGAGGTCCGCGACGTGCGGCTGGCGGACGTCGTCGAACGCGGCAACCACCGCATTCGGGAACTTCTCGGCGCGGAGAACTGGCTGTCGCTGCGGAAGCGGATGCACGGTGAACGGACGAGGTTCCGTGACCTCCTCCAGCCCCCGGCCGGTCTGGAAGCCGACTACGACTCCCTCGACGCCCAGCGCAGGGCGAACGTCCAGGCGTACTTCGACAGTCTGGGCGGCGACCGCGCGCAGGTGCGGCGCATCGTCGAGGAGACGAGGTCGGCCACGCAGGAGTTGCTGCCGCGCACGGAGGCGACCGCCGGATACGCCTCGTGGCTGCACGACGACGAGCGACCGGCACCGCCGGATCAGGGCGCGGGCCGGGACGACCCACACGCCTGGACGCCGTTCCGTCCGCCGTTCCCGGGAACCCAGCGGGGCTTCGATCCGCACAACCTCGGCGGCTTCCGGATCTCGCGGACGCGCTTCCTCGACCAGTTCACCGGACTGACCGGCAACGAGCTGAGGCTCGACAACAACGACGCGGACGACTTCGACAACGGCTGGGCCGTCGTGGACACCCAGATCGGGTTCAACTTCCGCGCGCCCGCGACGGGCGCGGTGGAGATCTTCATCGAGGCGCGCTGCGGCAGTGCCCTGCACGAACTGCGGGTGGTGGACGAGTTCGGTGTCTCGGATTCCTCCACCTCGCAGGAGAACTTCCTGATGATGCACGTGCTGCACAACAACGTCACCGCACCGTCGTTCGCCTCGATGTCCCGCTTCAAGTGGGTCACCGACCGCACGGGTGTGATCGTCCGGGAATTCCTGACCCCGGGCGGCCTGTTCACGGCACGCCTGTTCAGCAACGGCCCGATCCAAAGGGGCCAGACCGTCCACATCCGAGCCGGCACCCGCACCAGCGACGGCTCGATCACCAATGACATGGAGATCAACAGCAAGTCGACCATGAGGTGGAGCCTCGGCACGGTGTGGGCACGGATCGCGCCCTGACGGTGCGGTCATCCGGTGGTCCCCGGCGTGCCCCTCGACCTGGCCCGCCGCCGCGCGGTGTCTGCGACCGTCAGCAGGCCGGGAACCGCGCCCGCCAGCCAGATCACGCCCACCGGCCAGTGGATCAGCGAGCCCACCGCGCCGCGGATCGCCGGCACGTCACCCACCACGTAGGACGCCTCCGGGTCGGCCGTGCGGCAGTCGAGCGTCCACGTACCGGGCGACGGCACCCGCACGGTCGCCACCCAGGCATAGGTGGCGGCGTCGCCGCCGTAGTCGCCCGGCTGCACGGAGACCGGCTCGGCCGTCCGGATCTCCGAGCCGCCGCCGGTGACCCGGCAGTCCGGGTCCGCCGGGGAGAAGCCCACCGAGAAGATCGCGTACGCCCCGGCGACCGGCGCCGTGAACCGGCCCGCCGACGTCGCGTAGGGACCGGCTCCGCCGTACTCCCGAGGGGGTTGCCCGATCGTGCTGTCCTCGGCGCCGAGCCGTACCGCGGACTGCGCCAGCAGGGCGCCGAACACCACGGTGAGCCCGCCGACGAGATAGCCACGACGCGACGCCGGGCGGGCCCGGCGGGGCAGGCGCCCGCCCACGGCGTAACCGATCAGCGCGCCGGCCACCGCGAGCGCCGCGCCACCGAGCAGAGCCCGCCCCCAGCGGGCCTCGCCGGTCAGCGGCACGATCCACCGGAAGAACGCCAGCGACACCGCGAGAAGCGCCGTGGCGACCAGCGTGGACACGCCGACGGCCGCCGCGGCGCGCCGGGGTTGCCGGGCCGCCAGCACGGCGGCGAGCAGCGGCGACGCGAGTACGGGCCACCACAGCGCGGTGGAGAGCGGCTGATCCTCCTCCCACCTGTGCGTCCACTCGTAGACGACGAGCGGCGCCGGCACGGTCGCGGCCAACCAGGCCGTCAGCACTCCGGGACCGGGCAGCCGCACGCTCATCAACCGATCCTCGACCACCCGGTTCATCGACGGAAGTCCGCGAGGCGTCCGAAAGGGATTGCTCACACAGCGTAGGATCGCGTGCGACACAGCCGAACACACGGGGGAAACGATGTTCGAGCGCCTGGGCAGATTCGTCGTCGGCAAGGCCTGGTGGGTGATCGGCGGCTGGGTCGTCGCCGCTATCGCGATCATCGCCGCCAGCCCGTCGCTGAGCGACATCACCTCCGCCGACCAGGAGAGCTTCCTGCCGCGCTCCTACGAGTCGGTGCAGGCCACCGAGCTGGCCACCAAGTCGTTCCCGCAGGCGGCGACCGCCACCGCCACGATCGTGGTCAAGCGGAGCGACGGCAAGCCCCTCACCCCGGCCGACGAGGCGCGCGTCGGGCAGCTCGCCCAGACGCTCAAGGGGCGGAACATCCCGCAGACCACCGGCTACCTGACCGGCCCGCAGGCCGTCGCGCCGGACAAGTCGGTGCAGATCATCTCCGTCGGCCTCGACGCCGACACCCCCGACGACCCGAAGCTGCTCGACGCCGTCCGCGACCTGCGCGCCGGCCTCGGCGCGGACCTGGCCGGCAGCGGCCTGACCGCCGGGGTGGCAGGCGACGTGGCGAGCTTCGTCGACAACGAGGACACGTTCAACGACGCGTTCGCCGTCGTCGGTGTCGCCACCATCGTCCTCATCATCGGGCTGATCCTGATCATCTTCCGCAGCCCGATCGCCGCGCTGCTGCCGGTGGTGGTCATCAGCGTGGTCATGTCCGTCACCACCGGGCTGGTCGCCGCCGCCGGCAAGGCGTTCGACCTCAACGTCAGCCAGGATTTGCAGACCATCCTGCTGATCGTGCTGTTCGGCATCGGCACCGACTACATCCTGTTCCTGCTGTTCCGCTACCGGGAGCGGCTGCGCGCCGGCGACGACAAGCGCACCGCGATGATCGTCTCGGTGCAGCGGGTCGGCGAGGTCATCACCTCGGCCGCCGGCGCGGTCATCGTGGCGTTCCTGGTGCTGCTGCTCGCCTCACTCGGATTCTTCGGCTCGCTCGGCCCGGCGCTCGCCATCGCCGTCGGCGTCATGCTCGTCACCTCGCTGACCCTGATCCCGGCGCTCGTCTCGCTGCTCGGCCGGTGGGTGTTCTGGCCGTCGAAGGCGTGGCAGCGCCCACCCAAGGCGACCCTGTCCCGGCGGCTCGGCGACGTCGTCGGCCGCCGCCCGGCCGTCGTGGCCGCGGCCTCCGGCGCGCTGCTCGTCGCGCTCGCCGCCGGGGTGCTCGGCTACAAGGCCGACTACGACTTCAGCGCCGGCTTCCCGCAGGACACCGAGTCGGCGCGGGCCGCCCAGGACCTCCAGCGCGGGTTCGCCGCCGGGGCGCTCGCGCCCACCGAGGTCTACCTGACCACCGGCAACGGCACCCCGCTCACCGAGCAGCAGGTGAACGACTTCGCCGCCGCGGCGGCCCGGGCGCCCGGCGTGGGGCAGGCGCAACCGCCGGAGCGCAGCGCCACCGACCCGAGCGTCGTCCGGATCAACCTGCTGCTGAACGAGAACCCGATGTCCAACGAGGCGATCACGCTCGTACGCGACGACCTGCGGAAGTCCCTGCACGAGGCGGCTCCGCCGGGCACCAAGGCGCTGGTCGGCGGTGCCACGGCGATCTTCGCGGACATCAACTCGGCGAACAACCGGGACCTGTCGGTGATCCTCCCGGTCGCCGCCCTTCTGATCGCGATCATCCTCGCGCTGCTGCTGCGCAGCCTCGTCGCGCCGATCTACCTGGTGATCGCGGTGCTGCTCAACTTCGCCGCCACGCTCGGCGCGACGGTCTACGTGTTCCAGGGGCTCCAGGGCAACCCGGGCGTGACGTTCCAGTTGCCGATCATCCTCTACCTGTTCGTGGTGGCGATCGGCACCGACTACAACATCCTGATGATCGCCCGGCTACGCGAGGAGGCGCGCGAGGGCCACGAGCCGCACCAGGCCGCCGCGATCGGCGTCGAACACGCCGGCCCGACAGTCGCCGCCGCCGGGCTGATCCTGGCCGGCACGTTCGGGGTGCTGATGCTCGCGCCGATCTCGTTCCTCCAGCAGATGGGCTTCGCGGTGGCGATCGGGATCGTGCTGTCCGCGTTCGTCATGTCGATGTTCTTCGTACCGGCGCTGACCGGGCTGATCGGCCACAAGGCGTGGTGGCCGGGGCACGGCGACGAACGGCGCAACGGCGGCGGCCGGCACACGGCGCCGGAGCCGGTGAGCGCGTCCGAGGTCTGAGGGCGGTCCGTGCGGGTCTCAGTTCCGCAATGAGGGGCTTCCTGTCGCCAGCGGCGCTACGAGAACGCGCACGGTGACGGCATCGGGCTCGAATCCCGCGAGTGTGCGCGCCGTGTGCGACGGCAGGTGCAGGAGGGTTATGGCTGCCTGTAGTTGGCCGGTGGGGGAGATTGCGTTGCCGTATGACATGACGAGGGCTTCATCGACCGAGTCACGGATTTCATCGAGATGCGCGTTGTCCCATTTGCTCTCAATGAGCCATTTTCATCTTGGGTAGCGGTCGGCTTCGAGGTGGTACAGGACGAGGATGGCCTGCACGATGGCGGTCGCTCGGTGTGGGCAGCAGCGCAGCTTGGTCAGGATTTTCCAGGTCTTGAGGGTGGCGATCGCGCGTTCGCCGCGGGCGCGGATCTTCGCGTGGGCCCGGTTGACGGCCTTTTGCCGGCGTGACAGCTTCGGCCGGAAGCGGCGCCGCTTGAACGGGGTGCGCACGCTGCCGCTGGCGCCTTGGTAGCCCTTGTCCGTGAAGGTCATCACGTCGGCGCTGGTCAGGGCGTCGATGATGGCGTGGGTGCGGGCGGCGGTCAGGTCGTGCGTCGAGCCGGGCAGCGCGGCCGAGGCCCAGACGAGACGCCCGGCCGCGTCGGCGATGACCTGCACGTTCACTCCGTGACGCTTGTGCTTCCCGGAGTAGTACGGCTTCTGGTTGGCGACCCGGTCGATCGGGATCAGGGTGCCGTCGAGGATTGCGTAGGCGAGCAGCCGGATCCTGGTCATGGCCGTGGCCAGGTCGTCGGTGGTCGCGGCGAGGAGGTCGATGGCCTCGCGGACATAACGCCAGGCCGTCGTGACGCCGATCTCGAATCCGGCGGCCAGGCGGGTCAGGGTGTCGCCATTGCGCAGGTGGGCCAGGGCGAGCAGGGCTTGCCGGCCGGGGTCGAGGCGTCGCCACCGGGACCGTCGCTGCTGGCGGCGGGTTCGGATGAGGGCAGCGAGGTGGTTCAGGCTGCGGGTGGACAACGGAATCGCGGCAGGGTAAGACAGCACAGCGAGGCTCCCGGTTGGGGCATCTGATCTTGGTCGATTGCTGTCTTACCGGGAGCCTCGTCCTACATGGACACCGGCCTCCCGCGCCGCCCGTGACCTGCACCGTCACGATGAAAATGGCTCAATGATGGTGTAGGCCTGCGCGTAGTGGCGCTCGAGCAGTGGACACCGCAGTGACATCCACGGCAAGAGCGATTCGCCGACCGGCCCGGGGATCTTCCCAAGCGTCGAGTAGAGCGCCCTGCTCCATGAGCTTGGCCTCGACCTTCGATCGCAGTTCACGCCGGCTTGAGTCGCGCCGTTCGGAAAGGTCGGGTGTTTCCTCATGCGGTCGAGCAGCGAGGGACTCCAGATTCAGTTGGTGCCCCTGCAAGGTGCCGGTGGCTACCACTTGGCGTCCCTCGTATTCAACAGGGTCGTCAGCCGTGGATGCGTCGACGTGCAGGGGGATGGCCATCGTCATGCCATGTTGGTGCCGCCGGAGTTCACCAACGATCCGCTGTCGCCGATGATGAACGGTCGGCCGTGAACAACGACGAGGAGGCCCTCAATTCGCGCGGGTTGCCCCTCATTCAGGACGAGGGACAACCATGGCGCGTCAGGCATGTCGGGAGAGTGGTCATTCGACACGGTTCAGCATAGCGCCAGAGCGGGCCGGTCAGCCGGGTGGACAGCTGCGGTTGTCCGAGCTGCGAAGGAATCGGCGTTGACCGTGAGGATCCACCGATAGACCGGGCACGGCGGCAGTCCGACGTCTTTGCGGTCGCAGCGAAGGTTGCTGAGCTTGATGTTGTAAGTCTTCGCGATGTACTGGCGACGGCTCTCGCACTTCGCAAGAGCCGAGATCTCATTGCCGTCCCACGGCACCCAGGTGGCGAACGTCGTTACCGACGTGCTCGGGCGCGAAACGGCGGCATTGTTCGCTGCGACAGCTTGTGGAGCTGGGCCGAAAATGACGGTAGCGGCCACGCCCGCGGCTAGGCAGTGTCTCGAAGTCGGGTGCGGCGTGTCGGTGATCGATGGATAGCGAGGTCTCCGGTAGAGGGTTCATCGACCAAGAAGAACCTGAATACCGGAGACCTCGTGGACACCATAGCGGTGACGAGGCGGCACGACCTGACCGACGCCCAGTGGAGGGTGTTGGAGTCGCTGCTGCCTGCGGGTAAGCGGCCGGGCCGACCGTCGCAGTGGAGTAAACGGCAGCTCATTGACGGCATCCGGTGGCGGGTGCGCGTCGGTGCGCCGTGGCGGGATGTGCCGGCGTGTTACGGGTCCTGGTAGGCGATCTACGCGCTGTTCCGGCGCTGGCAGCGGGCCGGGGTCTGGCAGCAGATCGTGACCGGCTTGCAGGCCCGCGCGGACGCGGCCGGGTTGATCACCTGGGATGTCAGCGTCGATTCCACCATCGCTCGGGCTCACCAGCATGCCGCGGGCGCGCGTCGGCACCCGCAGCAGCAGATCGAGCCGCCCGGCGGATTCCGTGCCGAGCCGGGCGACCACGCTCTCGGCCGGTCCCGTGGCGGGTGGACCACCAAGCTGCACCTGGCCTGTGAGCAGGGCGGCAAACCGCTGTCGATGCTGCTGACCGCCGGGCACCGCGGTGACAGCCCGCAATTCGCCGGCGTGCTGGCCGGCATCAGAGTGCCCCGCCTCGGTGTCGGTCGTCCCCGGGTGCGACCCGACCGGGTCATCGCCGACCGGGCCTACACCTCCCGCGCCAACCGGACCTACCTACGCCGCCGAGGGATCAAGGCCTGCATCCCCAGCAAGGTCGACCAGGACGCCCACCGGCGGGCCAAGGGCTCCGCCGGCGGCCGGCCACCTGCGTTCGACGCCGAGGTCTACCGGCAGCGCCACGCCGTCGAGTGCGGCATCAACCGCCTCAATCGTCACCGAGGGCTGGCCACCCGATACGAAAAGCTGGCCGTCCGCTACGAAGCCACCGTCCACGTCACCGTGATCAACGAGTGGCTACACGCACTTCGAGACACTGCCTAGCCTCGGTCTTTCACTAACTGTTGATCAAGGCCGCGTGGCGGGTTGTTGATCTTGATCAGTCGGTCGATCGACGTCAGGGCGTGGTGGTAGCCCGACGCGGGGTCGGGTTCCTCCAGAAGCTGTCCGTCGGGATCGGGATCGTGGTGTTCAGGTGACCGGCTGTGGCAGTGCCGCGAGGCGGGTGAACGCGGTGACCAGTTGCTCGGCCCAGGGCCAGCCTTCGGCGACGCGTAGCTTCGTGCGTCGTGCCGAGCGGGTGATCCGCGCCGGGACGTGCAGCAGTCGGTACCGCAGCTTCTTGGGTTCGGCTGTGGCGAGGTCGCCGTCGAGTAGCAGATGCTGGGTCCAGGCGAGCAGGTCGATACCGGTGAGGGCGAGTTCCAGCCAGGCGGCGTTGATCGCGAAGACCCGTGAGGGGAAGCGGCCGAAGCCGGTGTCCTTGCCGGTGCGGATGCGGTCTTCCACGCGGGCGTGGGCGCGGTGTCGGGCCTCCAGGAACTGGATGCTGCCGCGGCCTGGCGGGGTGTCGGTGGCCGTGACCTGGTGGCGGAACCCTTCGATGGTGTCGAACAGCGACAGTTGCGCGCCGGGGTGGGGGCGTTCGCGGCGCACGATGAACCGGGTGCCTTCGGGGTAGCCGTCGTCGGGTACCAGACCCGTGATCTCGCAGACTTGCGCCCCGTCACGCGGCTCGCCGTCGGCGTCGATGGCGGGGATCCAGCCGGTAGCGGCTCGGATCGCGTCGCGGATCGGTTCGGTGATGGCCACACCCACGGAGAAGAAGGTGTTGATGCCGTGCTCGCGCAGGCTGCGAATGTGGGCCAGGAATCCTTGGGTGCAGCCGGCCGAGTCGCAGCGGATGAGGATCTCGGTGCCGTAGCGGTGGGCGTCCGGGATCTGTTCCAACGCCGAGTTCAGGACGGTGATGTGGTCGGCGGTGGTGTTCGACCCGGCCCGACCCTCGCGCAGCAGCCCCGACAGCGCCTCACGGGTGTTGTCCAGGAAGCAGAACAGCGGGTGATAGCCGAAGGTCTTCTTCCAGGTACGGGTGGCCGATTCCTTCTCCGAGTGGCAGATCACGATCGAGGCGTCCAGGTCCAGGACGAGACCGGGGACCGGCTGGCCAGCGGCGGTCGCGGCCGGTATGCCGTCGCGGGTCTCGCCCATCTGCGCCCAGGCGACCTCCCGTGCCCGTGCGCGAGCCATCCGCAGCGACACCAACGCTTCGCTGTCCAACCCGGACAACACCCGCCACGCGGTGGCATCCGAGGCCACCGCGCCGAACAGACCGCTCTGGTCCCGCAGCACCGCCAGGTCACCGATCGCCTCACCGCCATCGGCGATCGTCACCGCCAGATCCACCGCGACCCGCCCCGGATCGTGACCGCCCCGCCGCTGCCGTAACCCCGACAGGGCTTCGCTGAACGCCCCGGTCAACCCCGCCGCGTCAGCGACGTCAGTCAACAGACGAGCACCAGCGTGGCCGACCACGCCACGTCCGTCGCCGCTGACGATGATCTTCGGGCGTGTTCCGGTAGCCTTCACCTGACAGGTGCCTTCCGTCCGGGATAGATGAGACCCTCAGCAAGTCCTATCTTCCCAGGCCGGAAGGCATCTTCCTTTCAAGATCCACTGAGCTGATCTCAGCAACGCGAATGTGTTGATTGGTGCGACACGGATGAAGGCGCTCAGACCGGACAGCGCTGGAAGTGGACGTGAGGTCCTCGGTAGGTAGTTCTCACCACAAGATCACCCACACGGTGAGGACCCCACGTGATCGCATATCGTGCCATGGTCGACGTCCCGAGGGAACTCGTGCAGTACCTCGGCCGGCTGCTCGCCGCGGAACGCCGAGCCAAGGGGACACGGCGCGGCACCCGCGCGTTGACCTGCTTCTACCAGGCACTGCTGGTGCTGGTCTGGTTCCGCAAGGCCGAGGACATCACCCTGCTCGGTGCCGGGTTCGGCATCTCCCGGGCGACCGCGTACCGCTACCGCGACGAGGGCATCGCCGTGCTCGCCGCGCAGGCGCAGGACCTGCACACCGCGCTGCGCCGAGTCGCCGACGACGGCTGGTCCCATGTGATCCTCGACGGCAAGCTGTTCGACTGCGACCGGCTCACCGAGACCACCCTGTCGGTCAAGGGCGAGACCATCGACGCCTGGTACTCCGGAAAGCACCGAGACTTCGGCGCGAACATCCAAGCGATCATCCGTCCGGACGGACTGCCGATCTGGACATCGACGGCGATGCCCGGGCACCTGCACGACACCAGCTGTGCCCGCGAACTTGGGGTGACCGCTGCGCTGAACTGGTCCGCCGCCGAACTGGACCTGCCCGCCCTGGCCGACTCCGGCTACGAAAGCGCAGGTCATGGCATCAAGACTCCGGTCAAGCAGCCTGCTGACGGCAGCCGTCTCGCACCCGACAACCGCGCCTACAACCGGCTGCTGCGCGGGCTGCGCTGGCAAGGCGAACGCGGCTTCGCCATCCTGATCGGACGCTGGAAAACGCTACGCCACACCACCGCCAGCCCACGCCGGATCGGCGACATCGTCGCAGCCGCGCTGCACCTGACTCATTTCGAATACAAATACCTACCGCAAAGTCGCTGAGATTACTTCACTATATGGACCCGCCCTTAATGAAGGGCTGAGGCTAGGCGTGCAGCGAGGCGCGGTAGGCGAGATGGCCCCAGGCGATCCCATGGTCCGCAGCCATTCGCACCGTGCCAATTTGCCGTCCTGCCGCTGTATCAAACACTTCCAGATGCTCACCGATCCAGATGCCCCCTGCGTCGAAGAGGACGTAGTGGTTGGGGCAGAGACAAAGGATGTTATTGATCGAATCGGGACCGTTGTGAGGGCGACCTAGGGGGCGGACGTATGCAGCCTCCGCGTAGGGGCCGGCAGGGGTTTCTAGCCTGGTGTCGCAGATCTGACACCGGTATTCGTAGATCTGCTTGACCTTCACTGCGAGTGCGGTGCTGTGCACGAGACGCTGGATCACCGCCGGGACATGGGGTGCTGTCCCGGTCTCTTCCCGGGCCGGTGCCCGGTCGACGTTGTCGAGGCTGACAAGTCGAAATCTCCAGATGCGGAAGCCGTCTTTGCCGTCCGCGCGCCAGTGATCGACTACTCGAAAGAGCCCGTCATAGCGGAAGCCCGTGGATGGCGAGAAGGATAGGTCGCCACCGGCGCCGCGGATGACACGTACGGGGTTGCCCTCAACCTGGTTACGGGCTAGGCCGGCGTTGCCGAGGGTGAGATCCTGGTGAGCGACCTGTCGTTTGCTGGAGGGATCGTTGCCTCCTTGACCGGTGTAAATAATCTCGTCGCCGTAGTCGTCATCGTCAACGTAGCCCCCTGACACGACGATGGACTCGGCGCCGTCCTTGCCGCCGCAGATCCCGCCCTGAAGCGGCCGGTGGACCTTCGAGGCGGCCAGCTTTGCTCGATTTGGAAACGTCGACCCAACAGGAAACCCCGAGATCTCCCCGTACGTCCGCCCACTCATGTCGGCACCGTAAACCATACGGCCAACAACCTCTCGCCGCCTACCGGGAGACGTGGTCCGCTGGCGGGACAGGCCCGCCCGAACGTGGCGCGGATTCCGGCTATGTTGGTCGTACACCCGTGCGCCCGACTTCCTCCGCGCCGTGAACCGGCTCGAGGCGGGGATTCGTAGATGCCCATGAAGGGGTTCACGTCGCAGAAGTGGAGCGTTGTGCCGAGCGAGGGCGGAGAGTCGCCGAAACCTAGGTGGGAGTGTCGGATTCCGGACAAAATGCGCCAGCCGGAGTGAGAGCAAACCCCTGCACCGGTTGCGCAGCGACACTCGGGTGACAGGGCGGGTCGCGGCTCGCCAAGGCTCCCCTTTCGGGATCGTCTCGCGAGAGCGCGGGCCGGCTGACCTGCCAGAAGCGGCAGTGCCGAGGCCGCAGTTGCCCTACGGCAATATCAACTTCGTAGGTTATTGACACCGCAGAGAGGTGATCCGGGACCGGCTGAAGGGTTGAGGCATCGGGGTCCCGTCGACCCGAGCCGTACGGGTAGTGTCCCCGGCACACCTTGTGGGGAGGTGGGGGCGGGCTTGCTGGGTTGTAGGTGCCGCCAGGACTGGCAACGCCATGAATCGCTTAGCAGCACAGCGAGCCTCGCCGTCCCTGCGCTCGGCGGACTGGAGGATCAAGGCTGGTGCTGCGCGATCTCGACCTGCGGCCCGACTACCGCTCCGGCCGCGACGCACTGCTCGACGAGTTCTATGTGCCGTGCCTCCAGGAGTCGGTGCTTTACGACCGGGCTGTCGGATTCTTTAGTAGCACATTGTTTCACGTTGTTGCCCTGGCCTACTCGGACTTCGTACGGCGCGGTGGCCGAATGCGGCTGATCTGCTCACCAGCCCTTAAGCCCGAGGACTTCGAGGCGATGAAGCAGGCAGATGCAATCAGCCGGTGGGCCCAAGAGACAATTCGCGCCGAGCTGCAGGAGTTGCTTGACCGGCCGGAGACTATGCCTGCCACAAGGTTGTTGGGTACGTTGGTCGCCAACGACATCGTAGAAGTTCGAATCGCCTTTGCGGATAATCCAGGTGGGATCTTTCATGACAAGCTGGGCGTCTTCGAAGACGCTGAGGGGCGACGCGTATCATTCGTCGGTAGCGCCAACGAGACGTGGGCGGCGTGGGGGCTAAACCACGAATCATTTGAGGTGTTCCGCAGTTGGCATGGAGAGTCGGAGCTGCTGAGAACGCGTAACCACGCGGACACCTTTCTGCGTCTTTGGCATGGTCAAGAGACCGGAGTTCGAGTCGAACCCCTCGAGAACGTAACACGCGCGCAGCTACTGGCGGTCGCAGACGAAGATCTTGAACGGGCGCTCGATACCGCACGAGTGCGCCCACGACGTCAAGCCACTGGCCGAACCCTCATGGATCACCAGATTCAGGTGATACAAGATTGGGTAACGAACAATTATCGAGGAATTGTCAACTTCGCGACCGGAGCAGGCAAGACTCTCGCTGCGCTCGAAGCCATCCGTTTGTGGACTCGGCGCGGCAATCCAGCCATTGTGATCGTGCCTGGGCGTGATCTTCACGTGCAATGGACGAGGGAGATCGAAGAAGAACTCCCAGATTGCCAGCTTCTTCTTGCCGGCGCTGGATCGGACAAGGCCGATTGGCACCGCTTGCTGTCAATCTTCACCTCTCCTGGAGCGCCGGGGTCGGTGCCTAGGGTCGTCCTGGCCACCAACGCAACATTCGCGTCCGAGGACTTTCGGCGACGCGTTCGCATGGGAGACCATCTTCTACTCGTCGCCGATGAGATGCATCGGACTGGCAGTGCTCGTGTGTCGGCCGCCCTGGAGTCGTTTCGCTGCGGCGGTACGCTTGGGCTGAGCGCCACATACCGACGCCAGTTTGATGAACCAGGGACGGCTCGGCTTCTAGCGTTCTACGGCCCGATCTTGCAGCCGGTGATCGGGCTAGGAGAAGCCCTCATCCTCGGTCAGCTTGTGCCATATGACTACCGGCTGCACACCTTGTGCCCAGACGATGACGAGATGGAGCAGTACGCTCAACTCACGGAACAGATCAGTCGGGCGGTCGCGCAAAGCGGTGTAGGCAACGAGATTACTGACTACCTTAAGATGCTGCTCATCAAGCGTGGACGTATCTTGAAGCAGGCGCGCGGCAAGGTGCCAATGGCCGCCAGGATCCTCCGCGAGAAGTACCGCGACGGCGATCGGTGGTTGGCGTACTGCGACGATACCGCACAGCTCAATGCGCTCGTCCGCGAGTGTCTCGATGCCGGTCTGCCGACGTTAGAGTTCCATTCAACGATGAGCAGCGAACGCAACACAGTACTGCAGAGTCTCGGCGACTACGGCGGCATTGTCGTCGCCATCCGCTGCCTCGATGAAGGCGTCGACATCCCGGTCACGGACCATGCCCTGATTCTCGCAAGTTCGACAGTCGAGCGCGAATACATCCAACGCCGCGGAAGGGTGTTGAGGCGGGCGCCCGAAAAGCTTAGCGCCGAGATTCACGATTTATTGTTAGTCGATGCTGGTGGAGGGGCGCTTACCCGAGGCGAAGCACTACGAGCCCTCGAGTTCGCGCGCCTGGCTCGCAACTCGTCGGCCCGAGAGCATCTCAAATTACTGTTAGCCCTGAGCCCTGACATCGAGGATTTGCCGAGCTTGGAGAACGACGAGGAGACGGAAGATGACTGACGACGCCGACCCCGCCGGTCAGGGCCGGAATGGCGCCCTTGCGGCTATGCTTGAGGTATGCAGTGAGTCCGATGTTATCGAGCACTATCGCACCATCGCGAGCGGCTTCGATCCCGACGACTACCGGACTTTGATCGACGTCGCCTGGAGACATCAGTTTGACGACGACCGGCTGCATTTCAAGCGCGATATTCGCGATCTACAACAGCATGTCAGCCGACGCGCATTGGAGCGGGTGGAGCGGCCGTGAGCTTGAAGTTTGAAAGCCTATCGCTCAAGAACTTCGGTCCCTACCGTCGGATCGACAACCTTGACCTGGCGACGGATCCAGACGCACCTGTTGTCGTGATCCACGGCGAGAATACGCTTGGCAAGACACAACTCTTCTCCGCGTTGCGCTGGTGCCTCTATGGTGGTTTGCTGCCGCAGCAAGACTCCGCCCAAGCCATGCCCTATCTCGAGCGCCGCTTCAATAATCCGGCTCGCCGGGACGGTGAATCCGCGATGGAGGTCGTCCTCAAGTTTCGAGTGGACGACGAGCTGTATGTACTGACGCGGACCGCTAGGTTCGCGGATGGCCCTCCTCGTGTCTCCGCCGACCTCCGCATTGGTCCGACCGTCATTCCCCGCCTCGGGATCGATGCGGAGATCGGCAAGCTGCTGCACCCACAAATCTCGGAGTTCTTCCTCTTCGACGCAGAGCTAATGCAGCGGTTCTACGACCGATTGAATACCGAACGTGAGCGCGGTTTCATCCGCGATAGCATTGAAACGGTCCTCGGTATACCTGCACTACAGCGCGCCGAGGGCGATGTCACGGATCTCGCCCAAGATGCTTTGAAGCGGCAGGCCAAGGCTGTGCAGGGTGCGGCTGACGCTGAGAGGATCAACAAGCGGCTGGCCAAAATTGCTAACGAGCAGGCGAGCGCTGAAGCCGAGCGCAAGGAGCTTCAGGAGGTATTCCAGAGAACCGAGAACGAACTGCGTCAGGTCCGGGACCAGCTACGGGTCGTTGAAGGACTACAGGCTGATATTCGTGAGCAGGAAACCCTCGAGGCGCTGATTACTTCGGGCCAGCAAACCGAAGCCAAGCTGCGTGAAGATATGAGGCAGTTGCTTGTCGACGGATGGCGTGCGCCGCTGCTTCGCAAGCTGCAAGCTGCGCTTGAGCGAGTCCAAGAGCGAAACACCGCTGCGATTGAACAGCAACGTGCGGTGTCGGATGCTCGTACTCAGGTCGAGGTTTTGCGCGAGCGTCTGAGGGGCGGCATCTGCGTTGCCTGCGGGCAGAGGCTTCCTGCGCCCGATGAGGCGACCCAAGAAGAGTTCGAAAGGGCCAAGGCTCGCTTAGCACGGTTAGAAAGCGAAACCGGAGGCCGCCCGGACCTGGAGCTGGAGCGCAAAATTACGTCGCTGGTCGACCGAAACACCGCTGAGCGGTACGGCGAGAAGCACGCGCAGCTTAGCGATTTGCTCGGGCTCCAGTACCAACGCAAGCGCCAAATTGATCAGATCAAGGATCGGCTCCAAGGAAACGATGCAGCGGCAATACGCGCCCTCGGCGTACGCCAGTCGCGGTTGGACGACCTTGCTGAGTCGACCAGCCGTAAGCTGACACTCGTCGGTCTTAAGATCAACGCCAACAACGTCGAGTCGCAAAAGCTCGCAAAGCAGCTTGACAGGCTTCCAGGCGCGAATCCGAGTGTCGTTCTGGAAGCGAACTTCTTCGGGTACGTCCAGACCCTGCTAAATAGAACTATAGACCGCTATCGAGAGCGAACTCGCGCTGAGGTTGAACGGGCCGCTAGCTCGATGTTCGTTCGCCTTGTCCGCGACCCGTCGGGCTACGGAGGCCTGAGGATCGCCCGCGATTACCGGGTAGAGTTACTTGATACCCACAACATGTCGAGGGAGACAAGTGAGGGCGGCAAACAACTTGTAGCCCTTTCCCTGATCGGGGCGCTGAAAGCGGCGGCGGTGCGAGGCGGACCAGTGGTACTTGACAGTCCTTTGGCTCGTCTTGACCTGGGTCACCGAGCTAACGTACTCCAGACGTGGATTCCGTCCCTCGGTAGCCAGGCGCTTCTCCTCGTGCAGTCCGGCGAGTTGACTGTCGAATCGGCGCGGCGGATCCTAGGCAGCAAACTTGGTCAGGAGTACCGGATCGTAAGACCAAATAATGATCCGGAAGAGGCTGTCATTGAAAGGACGCGTTAACGCTATGCCGCCCCTACGGGAAGACAAGAAGCAGATCGGTCTGACCAAAGTCGGAAAAGAGGCGCTGGCGGCCTTGACGGCCGAAGACCGGTTCGCGAGCGAGAGCGACGCGTACAAGTTCGCTATTGCATATGCAATAGCGAAGGACATGTCGCCAGACGATGCTCCGGACGGCGGCTACGAAACGAAGTTCAACGCGGCTGGTGGGCTAGATCTGGACGGGGTGCTGCGCAATCTCTTGCTTGTGCTGGAAGTTGGGGACCCAGCTAAGCCCTACACCACGGCCGAGCGTTTGGCAGAGGTTGGCATCTGTGCACTTGCGAGACGTATCGAGGACCACGAAAGCTTGGCTGAAATTATGGCGGAGCTAGCGTGATTGCGAATCGGCTCCAACTATGGAATGTGGCCGGTGGATCGTAGACATCTTGGGATGGGCCTCGGTGAGAGTGGAGCGTTTGGCAGCAGCGGCGTGACCTGTCGGTGGCAGTTGCCTGGATACGTTCGCGAGGACGGACGGCCGTAGCAGATGCCTGTCGCCCGTGTGCAGCGGGAGTAGGCCGCCTGACAACTGGGTGGGGGCAAGCAGAAGTCGCCGAAGGGCTCGGCTACTCTCGGCTCATGGTCCCTGTATGTGGGCTAGGCGGTGCTCTCGCCCGCACGGGAGTAGCACAGGGGCAGGCGGTCGCAGCGAGGGCCTCGCACGGACCGACGTCTTCGTTCTGCTTGGCCTCGCGTGTCGGTCACGCGGTCCTGTCGTACTGGTCCGCAAGAATGACAGCGCTGCGAATTTGGGGGAGGTTGTGGACGTGTCGAGAGATGCTCCCGTCATGAACGGCCAGGGTAACGAACGACGGGAGCGGACGGGCGAGGAACATGCTGCGCCCGGGGGCCTTGCGATGCGCGTCCAGAAGGTTCCTGTCGCACGGATCCGTCCCGAGGACGGCCTCGGCCGAAAGCGTGAGCCTGACGGCCACCGGGAGTTGCGCCGGTCGATCGAACAGTTCGGGGTGTTGACGCCCGTGACGGTCCGTGTTGCGCCCGACGGTTCAGGCGACTACCTCCTCATCAAGGGCCAGGGGCGTACCCTCGCTTGCCGGCTGCTGGGGATTGATCAGATTCCGGCCATTGTCGTCGACGACGATTTCGCAGAGGATGCGAAGGTACAGCAGTTTCTGGTTGAGAACGTAGCGCGACTTCGGATGCGCTCGATAGACCGTGCCCTTCTTATCGCGCGCGCCCGACGGACTGGCGAGGAGACCGCGGCCGTAGCGAAGCGGTTCGGCGTATCGGCTGCGACGGTGAGACGGCTGGAGGCCCAACTGGATGGCGTGAGCAACCGAGAGGTCACGGCGCTTAAACAGGGAAACGTCAACCTAACGTTGCACGCGATCATCACGCGATACGTGGAGCCCGCTGAGCGGGGGGACGTTGTCGCGGCACTTGCGCCGTACTCGCTACGAGCTAAGGAGGTCGAGGCGCTCTTTCAAGCGTTGGGGTGGCGAGATTTAATCGAATTGGGCGCCGCTCATCGCATCCAAAGGTTGAAGCTATTGGTCTGGGCGTGCGACACTCTCAGTCACTTGCCGTCCGGTTCGATCAATGACCGGCTTAGTCAGCTCGCGACATTGCTACCAGTCGACTTTGGTGACGAGCCACGTCCAAGGGTGGCGACGCAATGAAGGTTGTTCGGCTCGACCCAGATCAGATGGTCGTAAGCCAGGAATTGAGCCGGTCCGGCAGCGCTAAGCAATTTGAGGATCGACTCCGCTCGTCGATTGAGGAGATTGGTCTGGCCGAGCCGATCAAGGTCGCGCCACTCCCAGGCGGTCAATATTTGGTGGTAGATGGTGCGATGCGGCTTCGGGCCATCAGGGCGATCCGGGACAAAGACCCAGACGTCTTCAAGACTATCCCTGCCTATGTCACCGACTATGAATGTCGTTTTGAGATCCGCTATCAGACGGACATTTATCAAGACCTTCTGCCGAGTCAGCTCGCTGCGCTTGTGGAGCACCTTCACAAGGCGGAGCGGGTCAAGAAGTCGGACATCGCCCGTTACATTGGCGTCTCGCCTGCGACTCTCCGTAACTACACAGGCCTCTGGCGGCTTCTGCAGAGGGGCGGGTTGTTCGCCAAGATTGTTGAGCTGATGGATGTAGGCGTCATTCCTTCATCAAATCCCTACGCCTGGTTGCGGCTAACAGGTGAAGGCCTAAAGTGCGTACTCAAGGACAGCTTCTGCGAGGGCGAGCCCATCGATGCATGGGTGGAGGGACGTATCGCGGCTGCCCGACAGGGTAATACTCTCCGGTTTACCACGAACTTTGTCGAGTCCGCTACGGGCTGCCTGGATCCGCGGTTCTATCGACAAGATGAAGATTCGCGCTCGGTGAAACGAGATCTGGGGCTGCGACGTGCCCCAGATCCTCAACTTTTCGACGTGCCGGCCACGCCTTCGCCACGGGTGAAGGCTGAGCCCCACCCTAGGGTGAAAGGCAATGTAAAGTCGGCCGTCCGGCACTTGTCTAATGTCAGCCGAGAGTCTCGCGAGCCTGTGTTGCAGACCGCCGCTCGATCGTTGAGGAAGTACCTACAGTGAGTACCGCATCTGTGGATTGGCTTGAGGACGCCTTCTTCGAGGCTCCCGAGCGCGGATCGATCGATGGAGGAACGACCACCGCGGGCGACCTCTGGCATGTTGCAAATCCGCGCTGGGGCCATTCGATGCACACAATGTGCTCATATCACGGTATGTTCCCCGCCAAGCTCGCCCACTATTTCATCCAGCGTTACTCTCGGCCCGGCGATGCCGTTCTCGATCCGTTCGGCGGTCGGGGCACCGTGCCGCTGCAGGCCCGCGTGGAAGGCCGGCGGACGCTCGGCAACGACCTGAGCCCGCTTGGCTATGTCTTGTCACGCGCGAAGGCCAATCCACCCTCGTGGGCGGCTGTGAATGAGTTCCTGGACAATCTTGAGAAGCGCTATAAGCGAGCTACTCAAGGTGAGCCGGATGTGTCCCCGGACATCAGGATGCTCTATCATCCCAATACCCTGCGCCAAATTTGTTACTTGCGGGGCGTGCTGCTTAAGCAAGATCTAACTCAGTGGACGTCGGAAGCTGCGATGCTTGCTGGTTCCCTGGCTGGAATCATGCATGGTTCCTTTAGGCGAGACGGAACTTCTCAATACTTGAGCATCAGCATGCCCAACACCTTCAGCATGTCGCCCACATACGTAGAAAAATTTATTCGCGAGAAGGGCCTTGTCGCCCCAGATCAGGACGTATTTGAGCGCCTGCGCGACAAGCTGGCGCGCCTTTACCTTGATTCCATAGACGGGCCAGATGGGACGGTGTTTTTCTCCGACGCACCAGACCTAATGCTGAGCAACAGCGTTCAGCCCGGCAGTGTCGATCTTATCGTAACGTCTCCTCCATATCTGCAAGTCGTCAACTATGGCACCGCAAACTGGATTCGCCTGTGGCTCTTAGGGATCGACGATGTAGGACGCGAGCGAGGCCGCGGCAGGAAAAAGCTTGACGCCGATCTCGACCACCGGCACAACTATGACTCATACCGCAACTTTCTCTTGCGCACGCTCCTCGGAATTCAGCGTGTGCTCAAGCGGGATGGCGTAGCGGCAGTAGTTATTGGCGATGTCGCTGATCCTGGCAAGGAGGCTCTGCCACTCGCAAAGAAGATTTGGGATGACGTCGGAGTGAAAACTGAACTCCGACTTGTCGAATTGATCGGCGACCGGCTCCCCGTCGAGAGCAAAGTTAGCCGCATCTGGGGTGACACCAAAGGCCAGGCTACTGAGAGGGATTGCATCCTCGTTCTAACGCAGCAGGACGGGGAACCATGGGATGGTCCGGGCGTCATTGACTGGGACGAGCCGTATAAGGACGCGGGCCCGGACGCAGCGCATGTTCGCCTAAAGTCTAGGTTCGGCACCAGCGAGGATCCGACAGCAGTGTGAGCCAAGCCAAACGGGAGTATCCCCAGGTGCTCACCGATCGGTAGGAGGAAGGCGCGTGGCGGCCCGGATCCGAGACACGGTCGTCGGCCAGGCCATTTCGACCGGGAATGGCGCCGCAATTACGCCTGCTTCCCGAAAAAGGTGTAGGTGGCGCTTGTAACTTGGGTGGGCGGCAAGCTGCGCCTTGACGTTTGCGAATGCATGCAATGTAATGCCGCTGCAGAGCGCTTCGTTGAGAACGCCGAGCGCGAGAGTATCGCTGATTCCCTGAGCCCACTTGCTTATTGCGTTGAAGGTGGCGAGGGTGTCAGATCTGCTTTGTAAGGGCGTGACCTCTGTTCCGAGTCGTTGAGTGACTCGAGGGAGGACACGCTGTGAGTGATGTGCAGGACACTGTTGAGGTGGGGCGGCGGCGTAGGGATGCCGATGAGCCGCGTCTGGTGGATCAGCAGTAGGCGGAGGCGTTGGTTGCGCAGGCCCGTGAGCAGGGCGTGGATTTGCTCGGGGATGGTGGTCTGTTGCGGCAGATGACCAGGGCGGTGCTGGAGCGGGCGTTGGCGGAGGAGCTGACTGACCATCTCGGTTATGAGGTGGGTGATCCGGCGGGGCAGGGGTCGGGCAACAGTCGCAACGGCTACTCGGGCAAGACGGTCTTGACCGAGGCCGGCGCCATCGACATCGACGTGCCGCGGGACCGTAACGGTACCCACGAGCCGAAGATTGTGCGTAAGGGTCAGCGGCGTCTAATCGGCATCGACAAGATCGTGATCGGGTTGTATGCGCGGGGAATGACCGTGCGCGACATCCAGGCCCACCTGGCGGAGATCTAGGACATCGACGTCTCTCCGGACCTGATCTCCAGGATCACCGACGCGGTTCTCGACGAGGTCAAGGAGTGGCAGTCGCGGCCGCTGGACGCGGTGTGGCGGGTGGTGTTCCTCGACGCCATCGTCTGCAAGGTCCGCGACGGTGGCACGGTCAGGAACAAGGCGGCGCACCTGGCCGTCGGGGTCGACGTCGACGGCAGGAAGGAAGTCCTGGGCATCTGGGTCGAGCAGACCGAAGGCGCGAAGTTCTGGCTGCGGATGATGAACGACCTGCGCGCCCGGGGTCTGCATGACGTCCTCATCGTCGTCTGCGATGGCCTGGTCGGCCTGCCCGCTGCGATCGAGGCCGTCTGGCCCGACGCGATGGTGCAGACCTGCATCGTGCACCTGACCCGGGCGTCGCTGCGGTGGGTGAACTACGCCGATCGGAAGAAGGTCGCCGCGCAGCTGCGCCTGATCTACGGCGCACCGACCGAACAAGCCGCCCGCGACGCCGTTGACGCCTGGACCGACTCGGACGTCGGCCGGCAGTACCCGGCGATCCGCCGGCAGTGGGACGCCGCGTGGGAGCAGGTGATTCCGTTCTTCGCGTTCCCACCGCGGGTCCGCAAGGTCATCTACACCACGAACATGATCGAGTCGATCAACTACCAACTCAGGAAGATCACCAAGACACGCGGACACTCTCCGACCGACGACGCCCTGATCAAACTGCTCTACCTGGGCTGCCGCCAGATCGGACGCACCGCCCGCGCCAGCCGCAGCGGCCGGTCAACCTACAACTGGAAGATCGCCATGAACCAGTTCGACATCATGTTCCCCGGACGCCTGGACAAGGCATAACAACACCAACCAGGTCAGGCCCTTACACAAACGAACTGACAGGCCCGAACTCTCCGCGGCGGCGAGGGCCCGCAGGGTGGTGCGGCTGGTTGCCAGGTCGGCCAGGGCCTAAGCGCGATTGTTCTCCATCAATCTCGGCATGATCGGCTTCGTTCGCACCTCGAACAGGGGCGCACCGTCCCAGGACGGCCGGAGCCGCCCGACCGGCTGCCACCCCCAAGCGTCATACGCATGCTGGGCAGCGGCGTTGTCCGGCCGCACGAGCAACGCCGCCCGTTCCTCAGCCCGACTGCCCATCAACTCGTCGTGCAGTGCCCGAGCGATACCTCGGCGTTGCCAAGAACGCCGCACCACCAACTCGCTGACCCCAAAGGTCCGTCGGCCGTTCTCATCCGTGAAGCCGGACGACATCGACCCCTGAATGCCGTCCCACCAGCGGGTGTCCGCGCCGAGCGGAAACCCGTAGATGTAGCCGACCAACTCGTCACCGGCCCAAGCCGTCACCGCTGCCCAGCCCGGGCGGGGCACGTGCGCCGCGAGCTGCCGCTCGTACCGTTCGGCGGTGTAGAGCGGCCCGTCGTCGGCGTGCGCGTCCAGATACACGTCCACGAGTTGTGTCAGCACCTTCTCGGCCTCAGCGGCGGAGTAGTGGCGCAAGCGCACGTTTTGCACCATCAGGCCAGCGACCCGTCGTACACGTCGAAGAACTGTCGGGCCTCGGACACCGCGCGGTGAGCATCGAGTCCCGACCGCACCTCGGCGAGCACGCGCAGGGTCCGTCCGGAGCGCACCTGGCGAAGCTCAGGTAGGACAGCCAACGCGGCCTGGGCTGCGCCCGGCACATCGCCTTGGCGGATCGAAGCCCTGGCGAGTTGGACCGTAGAGTAGACCCGGTTACGTCGATGCGCGTCAGGAGGGCTGGCCGTGATCGCCCGGAAGCAGGCTGCGGCTCGGTCCGGCCGGTCGAGCGCAAGGTACGAGAGCCCGTTGATGGCCGTGACCTCCTGCTCGGTCACGAACGAGATGAAGGGCAGGTCATCTTCGTGGCTGCCTACTTCGAATGCACTGCGGGCCTTGGTCATCTCCCGCTCGAAGCCGAACGTGTCCCGAAGGATGGCGTGGGCATGCGCTGAGCGAAGGTGGAGCAGCGTAGTCAAGCGCGGTGTAGTCCAGCCGGCAGCGGCACGCAACGCTGCGTCGGCGCAGTGCATCGCTTCGGCTGGCCGCTCCTCGCGAAGTAGCAGCGACATGCAGGCGAGAGCACGTACCTCGACGCGAGCGTCGTCGGCGATGCGCGCTCGGGCGATGGCCTCGTTCAGGTAGGGCCTTGCCTCGGGGCGGCGGTCCGCGTCGATAGCGAGCCAGGCTGCCTGAATCGCCAGGTGTGAAAGTGCGCTTTGAAGCGCTTCGCCCACTGACCGGCTGTACGCGGTCTGTTCAGCCCAGGCGGACAGGCGCTTATGCACCTGCATGGCGATGTCACAGAGTGCGTCCGCGCCTACAGCCGCATCCGCCGAGCGGAACTGGTCGACCAGTGAGGCCGCGTACCGCACCTGCTCCATGCCGAGGTTCGGCGGCGGCTCCGCCCCCGCCGTCAGCAGGTCTAACCCGCTGCCGGCCTGGACGCCAGCCAGCGCGGCTAGAGCGTGAAATTGACGGCGATTCGTACTACCACCTTCTTCAACCCGTGCGCCTGACAACAGTGTAGGTGCCGGTTCGCCCGGTAGGGCGAACCAGAGGCGCGCCGGGGGGATCTTGAGCAACGTGGCCCAATGGGCCAGCCGGTCTAGGTGCACCAGCGCCGGCCCGTTCTCGATCCGGCTCAACTGGGCCTGCGTGATGCCCAGCCACCCCGCCACCACGCTCTGCGGCAGCGGGTTCCGTCCGTGGTACGGGTGGTAGCGGTACGCGCGGATCACCCGTCCCAGGTGCCGTGACACGAGCGCCAGCCGCACCGGCTCGTGTTCCCAGAACGACTCCGGCACCACCGGGGGCGCGCTCAGCCGGTCGCGCTCGGCGGCCTGGCAGGGCGCGCACCGGCCACTGTCGTTGTCGCGGGCCAGGCGTCCGCCACAGCGGGGGCAGTTCGCGTGTATCACCGGCAACCTCGCTCCGCGCGGGTGGCTGTGTCCGATATCGAGCCTAACCATTCAATCCGCTTTGGGGCGGGACGGTATGCATGGCACGCATATCGAGGATGGCGACGGAGGGGTGCCCTTTGCATACGCAGCGTGCATGTCGGCGACGATCACCAGGACATATGAACAGAGACGGCCAAGGTCGACAGTCGGCGTATGGCCCGGGGCGGGTGCTGGGCTCCGGCGGCGCCGCGTCCCCCGATCGCGGCTGTCCACCGACCCCGCCCGCCCCGGCGCCACCTCACGACACACACCCGACCCCGGAGGCGCCCACCGATGTCCGCCGACTTCCCCGTCCCCACCCCGGTCACCGACGAGGACCTGCTCGTCGCCGCGCACGCTGTGCGCGTACACGTGCCGGAGCGCTGGCCGCAGGGGCCGCTGTGCCGCAGCGAGCGCGTCCCGTACCCCTGCCGGCTGGCCCGGTGGGGGAGGGCGACGCTCGCCGCGGCCGGCGTGCCTGACGAGGCGGTGGGGGTGGTCTGGTGATCTACGTGACCGGGGAGCGGGTGCGGGCCTGGCAGGTGCGCGCGGCCGTCTTCGACACGCGCTGGCGGGGGCTCGACCGGGCGCAGGTGCACGACTACCTGTGCCGGGTGGCCGACGAGATGGACCGGCTCGACCGGGAGCTGACCACCGCGCGCACCGAGTCGGAGCGGATCCGGCAGGCGTTGCGCCAGTGGCAGTCCCGCCACAACGGATGCCGGCGACGTGGCCACGATGACTGAGCCGCGCTGGATCATCCACCTGCCCACCACGCTGACCAGCCGGGCCGCCGCCGCCGAGCTGGCCGCCGCGCTCGCCCGGTCGCTCGGGCACCTGGACGCGGTCGACTTCGGCGAGACCACGCTCAGCGAGGAGGACGCCCAGCACCTGCGCCACCGGGTCTGGTGCGACGTGCGGCTGCCCGACGGTGGGCGCTGCCCGCAACCGGGCGGTCACGCCGGGTCGTGCGGGGCGGCGGAGCTGCGCGGACACCGGTAGCGTCGCCCGGGTGCTGGACACCGAAGACCTGCTGGCCGGGTTCACGCCGGCCCGGCCGTACACGATGGAGGTCGTCGCCGGCGCGCCGGCCGCGCCCGGCGTGCACCTGGTGCTCGACGGCGGCGTGGTCGCCTACGTCGGCTACACCGGCGACCTGCGCGCCCGCCTGCGGCAGCACCTCATCGGCAACCGCGACTCGTCGGTGCTGCACGACCAGGTCGGCCAGCTCCTCGACACGCCGGGCCGCGCCGCGACCCGCGACGACATCGCCGGGTGGCTCGGGCGGTGCGAGGTCCGCTGGCAGGAGACCGACAACCCCGAGGGTACGAAGGAAGCGCTGGTCTTGGCGCTGCGTCCCCGCTTCAACCGCCAAGTGCCCCGCCCCCGCTGACGCAACGGCGCCTCGTCAACGCAGCCTGCCCTCGCGGTACCACCAGAGCAACTTCGCTTCGGGCGCTCCCGGGCGGAAGGTCTTGTAGTCGGCAACGACGTCGACCAGCTGATCGATGAATCCCTCGTGCGCGCCGTTCTTCGGATCCTCCGACGTGCCCCTGATGTAGAGGACGACGAACGTCGCCGGTCGCCGATCGTGCTTGGGACGGATGACGCGTCCCATCCGCTGGATCATCTGACGCTTGCTCTGGGTGCCCGCCACGACCACCCCGACCTCCGCCTGGGGTAGATCGATCCCCTCATCGAGGACTCGAGGCGCGGTCAGCACCTTGATCCTTCCATGCTTGAACTCGGTCAAGCGGTGCTTGCGCGCGGTCCGGTGGAGTTCGCTCGTGAACTCCGAGGCCGATACGCCCCGCCCACGCAAAATGCCCGCCGCCTGCTCCGCGCTGGCCGTGGTCTCGCTGAAGACCAGTCCGGCGTCCGCCTCGGCGAGGATCGGTGCCAGGGATGCCAACGCCTCGCGCTTGCGCCGGCAACCGGCAAGCAACTGCCGGCGTTTGCTGAACGCGTTGAGGTATCGGCTGGCGTCCATCGTCGCGCGAGGGCTGCCATGGCCACCCCGGCTGAGCTCGTTGACGTGCGTGATGAACTCGCCGAAGGGCTCCGCAGGGCAGTCGTGGTCGAGGACCAGCCGGCGTCGAAGTGTCCTGACCTGCTCGTCATACTGGTCGTACAGCTCACGTTCGTTGCCGGCGAAGTCTGCTCCCAGAAAGGCGACGCGGAACGGGGCCAGAATGTCGTCGGCCAAGCCGCGTTCGTAGGTGCACCCTGCCACCACCTCGCCGAAGTAGGGCTGCAGATGATCAATCAGGCCGTTGTCCGTGCGCTCGTACGTCGCGGTCAGGCCCAGTCGTGCTTCGAAACCTTGATTGAGGGCACGAGCGAAGGACTTCGCGCCATAGCGGTGCACCTCGTCGGCGATCAGCAGTCCGGGGGCACCGCCCGGAATGATCCATCCCTTGGCGGCGGATTGAACGGTAGCCACGAGGACCGAATGGTCGGACAGCGAATCTCGATGGCCGTCCCCAAGGCGTCCCACTCGACCGATCCGAAGATCACGTCGCAGAGCGGCGTGCCACTGGTCGAGCAGCTCACGTCCCGGCACGAGGAGGAGCACCTTCTCGCCGGCATCCACCGCGGCTGCGGCCGCCAACACCCCGACCGTGGTCTTGCCGGTGCCGGTAACCGCCTCCACCACGCCTCGACGACCGTTGGCGTGCCACTCGCCCAGCGCCTCGCGCTGCCAGGCGCGCGGTTCCCTACCGACATAGCATCGGGGCCGCGTGGGCACCGGCGCGATGCTCGCACCATCTCCTTGCTCCGCCCCGGCAGCCAGCCGCCAGCGCGGCGGGGTGGCACCGTCATGGGCGAAGGTTCCACGTCCGGCATACAGCACGCGGTTGACGTCCGTCGTCGTCAGCCCGTCCAGTCCCAGGCTCCGCAACCCGGTCAGGAGATCCCGCTTGTTCTGGCCCGGCCACTCCGTCAGCAGCTGCCGCAGTGCCGTCCCCGTCTGGATCTGCCGCACGCCGATTCCCCTCGTCACCTGCTCGGAGCTGAGCAACCCACTCGGCCGCCTACGGTGGCGGTGGACCGCTCATGGGCGTACGACTCGTACGCATCGCGCGATCGTATGGGGTCGCGCATGAGGTGCTGATCACCCAGCCAGGCCGAGCCTTTGGCCGGGAACGCCCCGCAGAGCGCGCGGTCGGCCCCTGACCGCGGCCGTTCGTGCGACGTCAACCCACGCAAAGCCCCTCTACAGTGCACGGATGACCGAGACGGACAGCCGCGAGGCTGTGATGCGTGCTGACCCGGAGAAGCAGGCTAGGTTCGCGGCCCTCGCGGACGGCCCCTACCTCGACCAGACCGTCGCGGCGAACCGGGCCTACCTGACGGCGGCGGTCCCCGATCCGGTCGCAACTGAATCCGTGGCTTGGGCGCTGTCCTGCCTACCGAAGACCGGGGTGGGGCGGCTCTCCACCCTCAACATGAAGCGGATGGAGGCCTTCGTTCTCTTCCAGCCGGAGGATGCCGACAGCGAGGACGTGGGTGGCTTCATGGTCGTCCGTGAGTCGGTGCTGCGTCGGTACGTCGGCTCGGGGCGGAGCGTTGAGGAGCAGCATCCGCATCTTGAGTTCGGCCGTTACTTGGCGCGGCGGCTCACCACTCGTCGGGATCCCTCGTAGGGCGACGGGCCACGCGCAACGCGTCGACCACCGCCGCCCAGCGGCTCGACGTCATCTCGTCCGGAGCCCGCAGCACACCTCCGTCGTGCACCACCACTCCCGCCTCGCGCAACCGCCGCAGGTTCGGCCCGTAGGCGGGGTGCGCGGCGAGCGTTGCCTTCACCCGGGGAAAGACATGTATCGGCACGCCGGTGCCGAGCAGCTCGTTGATGATTCCCAGCGCCAGCGTGTCGCTCGCCCCCGGTCGCCCACTTGTTCAGCGTGTTGAACGTGGCGGGCACGACTGCGGCGCCGTCGGCCGGCGGGTGCGGCTCGGGATCGCCGGGCCGACGCCACTGCGCGCGTACCGGATATCCGGTCTGTTCGGCGAGCGCGTCGCAGTCGAGCCAGCTCGCGGCGATCGGGGTGGCGATCACGCAGATCCGCCAGCCGTCGGCCATCAGCAGGTCGGCGAGTTCGCCGATCCGCTGGGCCGGTGGTGCGGCGCAGACGACGAGGTAGAGCACCGGCGCTTCACTCATGCCCCGCAGTCTTACCCGGCGCGTTGTTCAGAAGGGCCTGCGCCACTGACGAATCCGTCAGGAAGCGCCGCTGCCTTGAATCTCGCCTGGCGCGGCGGTCAGCGCGTTTCGGCGTGTCGGTCGATGAACGTCCTGGTGGCGGGCTGGTCCGCTGGGAGCGGTCCCAGGCGGGGTGACGATCCACCCTGTACGGTCGCTACACTCCCCGAAAACGTCCGGAACCGCCCACGGAGCCTGGAGAAGCCTGTGACCCGCGACAAGGCCGCACCGCCCGGAATCGACGTCACCGTTCCCAGCGTGGCCCGGGTCTACGACTACTTCCTGGGCGGCAAGGACAACTTCGAGGTCGACCGGAAGGTCGCCGAGCACGCCTTGCGGATCACGCCGGATGGGCCGGCCGCCGGTCAGGCGAACCGAGCCTTCCTGCGCCGGGTGATCCGCTTCCTCGTGACCGAGGCGGGCATCGACCAGTTCCTCGACATCGGGTCGGGGCTGCCCACCCAGGGCAACGTGCACGAGGTCGCCGTCGAGCACAACCCGGCCGCCCGGGTGGTGTACGTGGACAACGACCCGATCGTCCTGGCGCACGGGCGGGCGCTGCTCGCCGCGGAGGGCACCGCGACGGTGATCCAGGCCGACATCCGGGAACCGGAGGAGATCCTCAACGATCCGGACGTCCGCCGGTTCCTCGACTTCGACCGCCCGATCGGGCTGCTGCTGTTCGCGATCCTGCACCACATCGGCGATGACGAGGATCCGCGATCGGTCGCGGCGGCGTTGATCGACGCGTTGCCGTCCGGCAGTTACGTCGCGATCTCGCACTTCCGTGACCCGGGTGAGCGGGATCCGGAGGGTTCCCGCAAGGCCCGCGAGGTCGAGCGGGTGTTCAACGAGTCGCTCGGCACCGGCCGCTGGCGTACCGACGAGGAGATCCTCTCCTTCGCCGACGGGCTGACGGTGCTGGACCCGGGCCTGGTGCCGCTGGCCGAGTGGCGTCCGGACCCGGACGCGCCGGCCCCGCAGCAGACCGACACCTACCACACGTTCGTCGGACTGCTCGCCCGCAAGCCGTAGGCACCACGAGGCCGTAAGTGCGTGCGGACACGTCAGCCTGGCTTCTCTTCGCCCTCCTCGAACCGTGCCAACGCGGCGGACAGGTCCCGCAGGAACGCGTCGACCCGGGCGCGGTCGTAACCGTGCGCGACGAGCGGCAACTCGACCAGGGCCTGCTCGACCTGTGCCTTCGTCGCGACGCGCAGCAGGAAGTCCTCCGATCGCAGCGCCTCTCGGCCCTTCTGCACGAGGGCGTCGACGGCAGCCGGGTCGTATCCGCGCGCTTCGATCGGGAAGGTGGCTGAGCCGAAGCGCTGCCGGACGAGCTGGCGGTGGTCGGTGAAACGGCTGCCGCCGTACCGGGCGAGGGCGTCGGCCACCTGGTCCGTCTTCTCCCGCACGTCGTGCACTTCGAGCAGGACCAGGCAGGGCCGGTCGTCCAACGGGCTGTGGTGGGTCAGCGGGCGGTCGAGGGTCGACGTGGCGGCGGGTACGAGCAGCAGCAACGGCGATGGCATTTTTTTCTCGGACACAACCGGAGGTGGCTGGTACAGGACCAGGTGTTCGATCTCCGCCCAGGGCAGCAGCCGGTTCAGCTCGGCTGTCCGGACGGTCAAGCCTTCGAAGCTGATGTGGAACCGGAACGGCCGGACCGCCTGGACGATGCCCACGACGCCGGCGAGCATGACGAGCCCGCCGAAGATCAGCCCGCCGATCAGTCGAAGGGTGCTGCCAGCAGACAACCCGGACAGCACCATGCAGAGACCGAACGGCAGCATGACGAGACCGATGACACAACCGACGCGACTGCGGTGAAGGTCCATCGTCTCACCCGCGTTTCCCCGTCTTCCCTGACTGAGAGCGTGACAGTCGGGTGCAAGTTGATCGATGAGGCAGACGGCGGTCCCCCTGGCGGCGGCGCGCGGTCCTGGCCGGGGCATGTTAAGAAGGGGCCCCGCCTCTACCGGAGACGTTAAAAGGGGGCCCTTCCTTGCACGAAGCCGAGCAGGTGATCCAGCGTGTGCTGCGGGATCTGCGCGACGGGGAGCACCGCGGCGTCGTCGTGGACTCGCCACCCGGCGCCGGGAAGTCCACCCTCGTCGTCCGCGCCGCGATCGAGACCGCCGCCACCGGCGACCCGCTGATGATCGTGGCGCAGACCAACGAGCAGGTGGACGACCTCATCGACCGGCTCGGCCGCAGGGCGCCGGAGCTGCGCGTCGGGCGGCTCTCCGCGACCGACTACCGGCCCACCGAGCGGGTCACCGCCCATCCGGCGGTCCGGGTCGCGGCGAAGGTCGCCGACCTGGGCGGCCCGGCGGTCACCATCGGTACAGCCGCGAAGTGGGCCACTGTCACCGAGGGGAGCTGGCCGTGGGCGATCGTGGACGAGGCGTACCAGATGCGCGCGGACGCGCTGCTGCGCGTGGCGGGACGGTTCGAGCGGGCGCTGTTCGTCGGCGATCCCGGTCAGCTCGACCCGTTCTCCACCGTCGAGACCTTCCGCTGGACCGGCCTGACCTGGGATCCGATGCAGTCGGCGGTGGCCACCCTCCTGCGGCACAACCCGGAGCTGCCGGTGCACCGGCTGCCGGTGTCGTGGCGGCTGCCCGACTCGGCCGCCCCGGTGGTGTCCGCCGCATTCTACCCGTTCACCGGGTTCCGCGCCGGGACCGGGCCGGCCGACCGGGCGCTGACGTTCACCGAGCCCGGTGCGGGTGACGCCTACGACGCCTCGGTCGAGGTAGCCGCCGCCACCGGCTGGGCGTTGCACGAGCTGCCGGCCCGGCACACCGTGCGTACCGATGGGGAGGCCGCCGCGGCCTGCGCGGAGCTGGCGCTGCGGGTGCTGCGGCGCGGCGCGGTCGCGGTCAGCGAGGCCGCGCCCGGCGGCGCGCCGGTCACCGCGGACCGGATCGCCGTCGGGGCTGCGCACCGCGACCAGGTCGCGGCCATCCGGTCCCGGCTGGGCGCGGCCGGGGCGGGCATCACCGTGGACACCGCCAACCGGCTCCAGGGCCGGGAGTACGACGTGACGATCGTGCTGCACCCGCTCTCCGGCCGGCGCGACGCCACCGCGTTCCACCTGGAGTCGGGGCGGCTGTGCGTGCTGGCGTCGCGGCACCGGCACGCCTGCGTGGTGGTGGCGCGGGCCGGGATCGGTGAGCTGCTCGACGCGTATCCGTCGACCGAGCGGGTGCACCTGGACGTGCCGGTGAAGTTCCCCGACGGGTGGGAGGCCAACCAGACGGTGCTGACCCACCTCGATGCCCACCGGGCGTGACGAGGGACCGTCGCGGCAGGATCGGCGGACCGTTCGGATCTTCCGGCGTTCGCGGCCGGTGGGCACGATGGCCGGATGCATCCTCACGATCCCTACCAGCAGGATCCGTACCAGCACCAGCCGTACCCGCAACAGCCGTACCAACAGCAGCCGTACCCGCAACAGCCGTACCAACAGCAGCCGGCGTTCGTGGAGCAGCCGAGCCAGGGGATGGGCAGGTGGGCGATCGTCCTGTGGGTCACGGTGCCGGCGCTGCTGGTGATCCTGTGCTGTGCCGGATGTGTCGTCTCCGGGTTCGCGGGCGGGTTCATGGAGGGCTTCAACGAGGGCTATTCGTCGCCGTAGGCGGCGGGCCGGTGGTGCGCCGCCGCCCTCGGCGCGCGGCGCTGGCGGCGGTGCGTTAGACAGGGATCATGACCGCGAGCGTGCTGCCCTGGCTGGGCGGGGGTGTGGTGGCGGTGGTCGCCGGTTTCCTCGCCGCGTCGCTGCCCGGGCGGCGGGCCCGGGCCGAGGGCCGGCGGGTCGCCTGGTCGTCGGCGCGGGCGGCGATCCACGACGCCACCGTCAGCCGGGACGCGTCCCCGGCGGCGGTGCCGGAGGCCGAGCGGCTGCTGGCCCGCGCCGAGCTGCTCGCCGCCGGACGCGGCGGCGCCGCCGCGGCCCGCGCGGCGGCCGAGCACGCCCGCCGCGCCGACGAGCTGTGGCGGGCCGGGCGGTGACGAGGGTACGACGCGAGCTGCTGCGCTGGTCGCTGCTGGCCGCCGCGGCGGCCGTGCTCGTGGTGTTCCTGGTGGCGCAGCGGCAGAGCGTGGAGGTCAGCTACGGGCGCTCCCCGTCGACCGCCGCGCTGCCCGAGGGCTCGGCCGGGGAACTGAGCGACGCGAGCGTGCCCTCGGTCGAGGAGATGACCGCGCTGGTCGCCGCCGATCCGGTGGTCCGGCTGCCGGGCGCTGTCGCCCGCTGGGACGAGCAGCGGGTCCGGGCCGCCGTCGGTGACCGGGGCACCCGCATCCTGGTCGCCCCGCCCGGCCTGGACGAGGCCGAACGCCGGCGGGTGAAGGACGTGGAGAACGCCGAGATCCGGATCGTCGGCACCGAGGTCAGCGGGGGCATCTACGTGGCCTCGCCGGACGACCTGCCGGGCTGGCGGGCCCGGTTCGCCACCCGCGACGTGACCGGCCCGCTGCTCACGCTGCTGGCCACGCTGCACGACCAGCCGACCCCGCCGGACGGCGACGACCTGCGCTGGCGCGAACCGACCGGCCCGGAGCTGGCCCCGGTGGTGGCCGCGCTGCGCGCCGGCGGCCGGTACGTGGGCACCGGCGCCACGCTGCCCCGGCTGCCGGAGAAGGCGGCGAGCGCCGCGTTCCCGGACGGCGCCTGGTTCGTCGTGCTGCCCGCCCAGCCGTACGGGGAGCCGCTGCCCGCGTACGGGCCGGCGCTGCACCGGCTCGCCCCGGACCAGCCGCTGGTGGTGATGTACGGCGACTGGATCGAGTACCACGGTCCGGGCGCGGCGTCGTTCGCCGAGGTCGCGGGCGCGAGCTTCTACGCCCAGTTCGGCGGGCGGCTCGGCCGTTACACCTATCCCCAGCAGAACGTGCTCGGTGCGTACCTGGCCCAGGTCACCGACGTGCGGTACGCGGGGCTGTTCGACCGTCCGCTGCCGTACCGGCCGTTCGACCCGCTGCGGGTGGCGCTGCCGGCGCTGCCCTGGATCTTCGCCGGTTGCGTGGCGGGTTTCGTGGTGCTGTCCATCCGTACCGTGCGGGGGTCCGGCCGCCGCCCGGCCGACGTCGGTCCCGGTGGCACGCCGGCCCGGCTGGCCGGGCTCTCCGCGCTGGCGGTGGAGTTGTCGCTGCTCACCGACGCGCGTAGTGACCCGGCGCTGGTCCGGGGCGTGGGCCGGTTGCGGGCGGCCCGGGACGCGTTCGACGAGGGGTTGCCCGACCGGCACGTACGCGAACTGCTCGCCGACGCGGCGGCCGAGCTGGACGACGTGGCCCGGGACGTGCGGATGCCCGGCTACCGGCCGGACGTCTACCTGCGGGCGAGGCTGTCGTGAGCCGCGTCGCGACCCGTCCCGAGCGGCCGGCGGCCCGTCGTGGGGTGGCGACGGCCGGCCCGCGCCGGCTGCTCGGCCGCCTGGTCGGTACCGCGTTCGGCCGGGCGGTGCTCGCCTGCCTGGCGCTGGCCGGCTGGGCGCTGTGGACCGGAGGGATCCTGGACGGACCGGCCGCCCGGCAGGTACGCGGCTCCTCGGTCTACGCGGCGCCCGGTGTGGACCTGGACCGGGCCGCCGCCGAACGGGTCGTCGGCAACCGGCGGCTGGTGGTGCTGATCATGGAGCCGGGCGCCGACCTGCGGGAGGCGTGCGACGACACCGAGCGCGCCACGCAGGGCACGCTGGTGCTGGCGATGAGCCGCGACGGCGAGGACTGGGACACGTACGGCTGCTCCCGCCTCGGCGGCGACGGCCCGCGTGACCTCGGGCGGGCCATGGTCGCCGAGACCACGATCAGCCGGGGCGCCGACGCGTTCGTGGACCGGCCGGTCGAGGCGCTGAAGGTGATCGTGCTCAACTACGACCGGCTGGTCCGGGCCGGTCTGGTGCCGGACGGCGCTCGTACCATCAGCCCGTCGTCGCCCCGGTATCTGCTGGCCGGCGGCGCGGTGGCCGGGGTCTTCGCCGGTGCGGCGGTGCTCTGGTCCGGCGGCCGGCGGGCCGGTCGGCTGGCCGACGCCCGGCAGGCCGGGCGGGACGCGCGCGCCGACGAACGGGCCGCGCTGGGCGCCGCCACCGCCGTCCTGGCCCAGCAGATCATCGACCTGGACGGGTACGTCGGGCCGGTCGCCCCGGCGCACCGGCGGCTGGCCGCCGACTACGTCGGCCTGCTCGACGAGGTGTCCGGCGTGGACGGGGACGCCGGGGCGCTGCGCCGGCTCCGGGAGCGGGTCGAGGAGTTGAGCCGCCGCGCGGCGGATCTCGCCGACGACGCCGCGTCCGGCCGGCGCCGGACGACGCGCGGACGGGGCCGGCGCTGACCCGCCGACCCCGTCGTCAGTGCGTCGTCAGCGCTGGGCGCCCACCGTCGAGGCGGCCGGCCAGCTGCCGGTGAAGACCTGGGCGGGCGTCGCGCTGCGGGCCGCGAAGCCGAACAGCGAGTCGACCCGGGCGGCCTCGGCGGAGCTGGGGTACGGGTTGGTGCAGGTCGTACCGGCGCTGCCACCGGACATCAGGATGGCGCAGTTGCCGTTGTAGTTGTCCGGCAGGCCGAGGATGTGGCCGATCTCGTGCGTCATGATGCGCAGCGGCGAGTACTGCTGGGCCTGGTAGTAGTCGATCACCACGCGGCCGTTGCCGAGGCTGGTGCGCTGGGCGTACGAGCCGCCGCCGTAGGTGTAGGTGATCCGCAGGTTGGACCCGCACTGGGCCATGTTGATGTTGTTCGTGTAGTTGTTCCAGATCGCCGCCGCCTGCACCGCCGTGTTGGCGAACGGTCCGGCCTGGCTGATGTTGTAGCAGACGTTGCGGACGGCGGCGGAGGCCGGAGCCGGGTTGACGGCTACCGCACCGAGCGCTGCCAGCGTCGCGGCCGCGAGGGTGGCGAGGATCCGGGACAGCTTGGGCTTACGCATGGTTCACACTCCTTGGGATGGGGGGGGTGAGCGGAACGCCGCCAGCCTATAGATAGGCATTCATCGATATCAAGGGTAGCGGTGAACTGACCGGGCTCGATCATCCGTACCCCTGGTCGTGCGGACCACGGAGGTGGCGACCTGTTCCCGCGAGCCCCGCGACCGGCTCGGCCCGGTCGCCGTGCGCGCGGCGGTGCACCGCTGGCTGCGGCTGATCGCGGCCGACGCGGAGTTGGCGCCGTACCTGATCGGGGTGGACCGCCAGCGGCTCGCCGCGCTGTTCACCGCCCGGCTGGGCGCGGCGCTCGGCGGGGCGCGGCGGGGTTCGGACGGCGACCCCGCGGACGCCGGCGGACCGGCCCTCGGTGGATCGCGGCGGCCGCCGCTGACCGGGGAGCAGCGCTGGCGCGTCCTGGACTACCTGGCCGCCGCGCTCTGGACGCTCGACCTGCCGGCGGCGACTGTCGTCGACGCGCAGCGGGCCGTGGCCGGGTTGCTCCGCGCCTGAGCGACGGCGGGTCGCGTGAATGCGGCACAGGAACAGTCGTTCACGCCGCCGGGTATCCCCGGCTTTCCTGTCGACCTCCCGTCACGCAGGGTGTTTTTCTGATCGCTTGCGGTCGATAGCGTCGGTCCACTGCCGTCGACGAAGGGCCGACGATGAACGACAACGGACAACCGCTCGACCGTCGGCGACTGCTCGCCGGCGCGGCGGCGGCCTCGGCGGTCACAGTGACCGGCCTGGCCGTCGCCTCCACCACCGGCGCCGCGGCGGCCGCTCCGAGCCGCCCCGCGACGCCGCTCATCTCCCGGGACCGCATCGCCACCGCCGCGCTGCGCGCGCCCGACGGGTCCGCGCTTCCGGTCGCCGTCCAGGCCGACTTCCACGCCCGGCTCGCCGCCTGGCTGGCGTTCTGGTCGGCTAACTCGCCGTCGGCCTGGAGCGTGCCGGTGCAGGTGGTCGCCCGGATCGAGGCGGCCGGCGACGCGCTGGTCCTGCACGCCATCCGGCACCGCCGCGACGACGAGCTGCGCGCCGGCTTCGCCGCCGCCCGGCGGGACGCCGGCCACCTGGCCACGCTGGCCAGCCTGCACCACCACTTCCCGAGCGTGCGGGTCCGCCCGGACGGCACGATCCGGGTCGCCGACGGACCGGCCGGGTTCACCGGCGCGCCGGAACAGGTCGCCTTCGCGGTCGCCGCGTGCCGCCAACTGTGGGGCGACGCGGCGGCCACCGCCGACCGCTGGGCGGAGCACGCCGCCCGGGTGCTCGCCCGCGCCGGGCACCACGCCGACGCCGCCTCGCACGCCGGCTGGGCGGCCTTCACCCGCACCAGCCTGCGTCGCGGGCTGGGCACCGAATCGTACGAGTGACCGGAGGTAGCACATGGCCCGCAACGAGTTCCGCTTCGTGGTCGACGGCGTCGACCTGAGCCCCGAGCAGCAGACCCTGATCGCCGCGGAGATCCAGAAGGCCGGCCTGGCCGCGCTGCGTACCGCCGACGCCAAGCTGACCAACCCGCTGACCGTCGGCCACGGCAACATCAAGCTGCGTCCCGAGTGGTACGGGCTCTGGGTCATCGACGGCCCGTTCGCCCAGGACCTCGGGCAGAAGATCAACGACATCGGGTTCTGGATCCAGCGGTGACCGACGCCGCCCGGCCGGCCGGCACGCCGGAGCGGATGTGCCCGAGCACCCCGGCGTCCAACGCCACGGTGTTCCTCGGCATGATCACTCCGGCGGGCCGGGTGGCCTACGTGACTCCGGCCGTACCGGCCGAGGTGGCGCTCGCCGGGCTCGGTGACTCCGACGAGCCGATCGAGTCGCGGGCGCGGCTCGCCGGCCCGTGCGTCACCTCGTCCTGTGGCTTCTGGACCGGCTCGCACTGCGGGCTGGGCGCCCGGATGGCCGCCTCGTACGCCGAGACCGCCCCGCCCGCCGAGGAGACGCTGCCGAAGTGCGCGATCCGGCGCACCTGCCGGTGGTTCGCCGAACAGGGACCGGCCGCCTGCCCGGCGTGCGCGCACGTCGTCACCGACGCGCGGCTCTGAACGCGCTCCTGTTTGTCGGACCCTTCGACTAGCGTCGTGAGGTCATGGAGCCGAGGTTCGGCGAACACATCATCGGGCGGGAGCATCCCGCCGCGCTGCTGCGCGCCGAGGTGGCCCGGCTGGTCGACAGCCACGGCGGTCTCGTCCTGGTCACCGGCGAGCCGGGCATCGGCAAGACCACACTGGTCTCGGCCGCCGCCGACGAGGCCCGCCGCAGCGGGGCGCTGGTGCTCGGCGCCGCCTGCTGGGACTCCGACACCGCCCCCGACTACTGGCCCTGGGTGCAGGTGTTGCGCCGGCTGGCCCGGTCCGCCGACGAACCGCGCGGGGTGCGGGAAGCAGCCGACGCGGGCCTGGCGGCACTGCTGGGCGAGCACGCGGCGGGCGACGCTCGTCGCGGCGGGCCCGCGCCGGGAGGTGACGTGGCAGCCGAGCCGGGCGAGGCGGCCCAGCCGGGTGACGCCGGCCGGGCCGAGTTCGACAGGCACGACGCGGTGACCGCCGCCCTGGTCGCCGTCGCCCAGCACCGGCCGGTCACCGTGGTCCTCGACGACCTGCACTGGGCCGACCCGGCGTCGCTGCGGCTGCTCCAGTTCGTCACCCAGCACGCCTGGTTCGAGCGGCTGCTGCTGATCGGCACCTACCGGGACGCCGAAGTCGAATCCGTCGAGCACCCGCTGCGGCCGTGGCTGCTGCCACTGACCGCCAAGGCCACCAACGTCACGCTCGCCGGGCTGGGCCGCGCCGAGGTGGCCGCGCTGATGGCCCGCACGGCCGGCCGGGAGCCCGCCGCGAGCCTGGTCGACGAGGTGCACCGGCGCACCGGCGGTAACCCGTTCTTCGTGGAGCAGACCGCCCGGCTCTGGCACACCCACGGCCTCACCGACACCGTCGCCCCCGGCGTACGGGAGGTGGTGCGCCGCCGGCTCGACCAACTGCCCGCCGCAGTGGTCGAGGCGCTCACAGTGGCCGCGGTGCTCGGCCGCGAGTTCGACACAGGGACGCTCGCCGCCTGCGTACCCGCTCCGGTCGCGCAGGTCGACCGGCTGCTCGGCCGCGCAGCCGCGGCCCGGCTGGTGCTGCCCCGGAGTGACGGGCGGTTCGTCTTCGTGCACGACCTGGTCCGCGAGACCCTCTACGACGGACTGGCCGACGGTGAACGGCGGGCCCGGCACGCGGCTGTGGTCCGGGCCGTCGACCGGTCGGACGCGCTGGCCGGCGCGCTCAGCCCGGCCCACCTGGCCCGGCACGCCTGGCTGGCCGGCGGCGAGCTGGAGCCGGAACGCGCCGCTGACCTGCTGCTGGCCGCCGCCCGCGACGCCGGGGGCCGGATCGCCGTGGACGAGTCGGTACGCCACTACCGGCGCGCGCTGGAACTGACCGGCGAGCCCGGCCGGCGGGTCCGGGTGCTGCTGGAACTGGCCGGGCTGCTGGACCACACAGGCCCGCCGGCCGAGGGCGAGCGGCTGCTGGCCGAGGCCGCCGCGCTGGCCCGGGAACTGCCCGACCCCGGTGAGCTGACCCGGGTGGCGCTGGTCGCGCACCGGCAGCACTTCGCCGCCCGTCGCCGGCTCGACGCCGCCGAGCTGGTCCGGGAGGCGTACCGGCGGTTGATCGCGGAACCGGAGCCGGAGCGGCCGGTACGCGCGCTGGTCACCGACCTGATCACGGCCACCGAGACGCTCGCCCGGCACGGCCGCGACGACGAGGCGCTCACCTTCAGCCTGTGGGCCCGCCACGACACCACCTGGGGGCTCGGCACCGCGCAGGAGCGGGCCGTGGTCACCGCCGAGATCCGCGAGGTGGCCCGCCGCAGCGGCGACCGGGAGACCGAACTGTGGGCCACGGCGCTGCGCTGGGTCGCACTACTGGAGCTGGGTGACCCGGACTACCGGCACGAGCTGGCCGCGTTCGTGACCGGCGCGCAACACGGCGACGTGGACCGGCAGCGGGTGGCGGCGGCCGCGGACAGCGCGATCATCGCCGCGTTCCGGGGTGACCTCGCCACCGCCCAGGCGTGCTTCGCCGAGGCGGAGAGCTTCCGCGAGGCGACACACTCCGACCACGCGTTCATGACCGACCACATGCGCTGGTCGGTGCTGCTGCTGTACGGCCGCGTCACCGAGGCCGAGGCGGTGCTCGACCGCATGGGCGCCGCGCACCCGCAGGCCGAGCTGCTCCGGGCGATCACCGCCGCCGAGCGCGACGACGCGGCCACGGTGCTGCGGCTCACCGCCGCCATCGAGGCCGTCGGCACCGCGTACCCCCGGTCGGTGTCACCGCTGTGGCTGCGCCTGCGGGCGCAGGCGGCGGCCGTGGACGGCGACCCGGTCCGGTGCGCGCAGGTGCGGGTCGCCCTGGCCCCGCACCGCGGGCAGTGGACGGCGGCGTTGTTCGGGTGTGACATCGGCGGCCCGGTCGACCTGTGGCTGGCAGTGGTGGACGCGGCCGAGGGCCGGTGGGACGACGCGATCGACTGTTACACGGCGGCCCGGGAGGCCGCGGACCGCCTGGGCGCACGGCCCTGGTCGGTGCTGGCCCGGGCCGGGCTGGTGGGCGCGCTCGCCGGGCGCGACGGGCCGGGCGACGCGGCCGAGGCGCGGCGGCTGCGTGCCGAGACGGTGGCCGAGGCGCGGGCGCTGGGCATGGTCCAGGTGGTGGATCGCCTGGGCACGGCCGGTCCGGTCCCGGCGGTGGCCGGTGCCCAGCAGGCGGCGTCCGCCGTGGTCGCGCCGGTGGCGGCCCGGCTCGGCGCGGGCGCTCCGGCTCTGGTCGCCGCGTCGTCGCCGGCCGGCCGCCGGACCGCGTCGGGTCTGTCCCGGGCGGGTGTCGTCCACGGGCGGTCGCCCGAGCCCGGCGCGGGCGGTGCGGACGTGATCCGGCCCGAGTTCCGGCCGGACGGGCCGGTGTGGCGCCTCGCGTACGACGGCGTCGTGGTGCACCTGCCCGACGCCAAAGGTCTGCACGATCTGCGTCTGCTGCTGAGCCGCCCCGGCGCGGACGTGCCCGCCGTCGAACTGCTCGACCCGGCGGCCGGTCCGGAACTCGTCGCCGCGCGCCGCCTCGGGGCCGATCCGGTGCTCGACGACGAGGCGAAGGCCCGCTACCGCCGGCACCTGCGCCGGCTCGACGACGAGATCGACCGCGCGGCGGCCCGTGACGACGGACGACGGCTGGCCGAGCTGGACGCCGAGCGCGCGGCGCTGCTCGACCAGTTGCGTGCCGCCGCCGGTCTGGCCGGGCGCAGCCGGCGTCTCGGCGACCAGGCGGAACGGGCGCGCAAGGCGGTGACCGGGCGGATCCGCGACACCCTGCGCCGCATCGACGAGCGCCATCCGGCGCTCGCCGCCCACCTGCGCGAGTCGGTCACCACCGGCGGCGCCTGCCGGTACCGGCCCGCCGAGCCGGTGCCCTGGCGGCTCTGACCGACGAGGTGGCGGGGCCGCGTGGACCCCGCCACCGTCGTCACGTCAGCGGCGGTTGTAGCGGTACATCGTCAGCGTGCCGAAGACGACCACGAAGAAGGCGCTCCAGAGCAGCATCCACATGGTGCTCGGGCCGTCCATCGAGCCGGCCATCGCCCCGCGGACCGAGGTCACGAGCTGGGTGATCGGGTTGACCTTGACGAACGCCTGCAGCCAGCCGGGCATGGTGGACGGGTCGACGAACACGTTGCTCAGGAACGTCAGCGGGAACAGCACCATCATGCTGGTACCCATCACCGACTTCTCGCTGCGCAGCACCAGGCCGAAGAACGTCCACACCCAGGAGAACGCGAACGAGAAGATAACCAGCAGCCCGATTCCGGCCAGCACCCCGAGCAGCCCGCCGTCGGGACGGAAGCCGAGCACCACACCCACGGTGAGGATGACCACGGCGGCCAGGACGTAGCGCAGCACATCGCCGAAGATCATCCCGACGAGCGCAGCCGGCCGCCAGACCGGCAGCGTACGGATCCGGTCGAAGACGCCCTTCTCGATGTCGCTGTTCAGCCCGATCCCGGTGTACATGGTGATCATCACGACGCTCGTGACCATGATGCCGGGCAGGAAGAACTGGAGGTACGCACGCGGGCTGTCGGCGAGCGCGCCACCGAACAGGTACGTGAACATCAGCACCATGATGATCGGGAACGCCGTCACGTCGAACAGCTGCTCCGGCACGTGCTTGATCCTCAGCAGCGCGCGCCAGCCGAACGTCAGCGACGCCGACAGCGCGCTGGGCCGGGCCGGCCGCTCGGCCGGGGCGAGCACTGTGGCCAGCGCCTCGGTGGACGGCATGTAGACGGACGGCGCCCGCCCGGTGGTGATCGCGGTGTCGCTCATCGCGCCGCCTCCAGTTCGTCGTCCCGCTCGTCCGCCGGGACGGCCGGGTGGTCGGTCAGGGCCAGGAAGACCTCGTCCAGGCTGGGCTGGCCGAGGGAGAAGTCGTCCACCACGATGCCGGCGGCGGCCAGCTCGCCGAGCGCCCGCGCCGCCTGCGTACCGGCCTCCAGGTCGGTGCCGTGCTCGCCGACACGGGCGGTCAGCGCCGCCGGGTCCGCGGCGAGCTGCACCGGTACGCCGAGCGACGCCCGCAGCACCTGCTCGGCCTGCGGCCGCTGCTCCGGATCACGCAGCCGGATGTGGACGCTGCCCGCGCCGATCGACGCCTTCAGCTCGCCCGGGGTGCCCTCCGCGATCACCCGGCCGTGGTCGACCACAGCGATCCGGCCGGCGAGCTGGTCCGCCTCGTCCAGGTACTGCGTGGTCAGCAGCACCGTCGTGCCGTACGCCACCACCGCCCGCACGATCGCCCACACCTGGTTGCGGCTGCGCGGGTCCAGCCCGGTGGTCGGCTCGTCGAGGAACAGCAGATCCGGGGTGTTGAGGATGCTCGCGGCGATGTCGATGCGCCGCCGCATCCCGCCGGAGTACTTCTTCACCTGCCGTCCCGCCGCCTCGGTCAGCCCGAACGCGGCGAGCAGCTGCTCGGCCCGGTCCCGGGCGCCCGCCCGGCCCAGCCCGAGCAGCCGGCCCAGCAGGACCAGGTTCTCCGCGCCGGTCAGGTCCTCGTCCAGCGAGGCGTACTGGCCGGTCAGGCTCACCCGGGCGCGCACCGCGTCGGCGTCACGCACCACGTCGTGCCCGAAGACCCGGGCCGTGCCGCCGTCCGGGCGCAACAGCGTCGCCAGCACCCGTACGGCGGTGGTCTTCCCGGCGCCGTTCGGGCCGAGCACGCCGTAGACGGTGCCGGCGGGAACCCGCAGGTCCAGCCCGTCGAGTGCCCGGGTCGAACCGAAGGACCGGACCAGGCCCTCGGCCTCGACGGCCAGGCCGGTGTTCCGGTTGCTCATGAATCGCTACCTCTCCTCGTCGGTGTCCTCGACAGGCGGCGTGCCGCCAGACCGATCGCCTGTTCAACGAGGCCGGAAAGCCGTAGTCGTGCCGGCCTCACCCGGAAGGCGCCAGACGGCCCGCCAGATCCGATCTGGCGGCGCCGATCCCCGGCCGACGGTGGCCGGTACGGGAGGTAGGCGGGGTCATGACCGTTCCCGCGGCAGCCCGCCAGGTGACCGATCGCGGACAGCACGGGCCGGGTGGCGCACAGGCTACCCGGCCCGGCGCCGGTCAGCGTGCCGAGTCCAGCCGGGTCCGCTGCTCGGCGGTCAGCTCCAGATCGACAGCGGCCAGGCTCTCCTCCAGCTGCGCCACCGAGGAGAAACCGACGAGCGGGACGGACGGGATGTCCCCGCCCATCAGCCAGGCCAGCACCACCTGGTTCACGGTGGCGCCGGTCTCGGCGGCCACCGACCGCAGCGCCGCCAGCCGGGCCGGGGTGGCGGGCAGCACGTACTCCTCGCCGAGCCGCTCCGGCCGGACGTACGCGCCCTTCAGCAGTGGCGAGTACGCGACCAGCGTGAGCTGCGGCTCCGTACGCAGGTAGCTGAGCAGGTCGGGGCCGGCCCAGCCGACGTCGCCGTCCGGGTCCAGCTCGCTCGGCACGTCCAGACGCCGGGGCAGGTAGCTGCGGTGGTACTGGAGCACCTCGTACCCGGGCAGGCCGGCCGCGGCGGCGAGCGCGCGGGCCCGCTCGACCCGCCAGGCGCGGTGGTTGCTGGCGCCCAGCAGCCCGACCGTGCCCTCGGCGACCAGCTCGGCGAAGCCCTCCACGGTCTCCCGCACCGGGATCGTCCGGTCCTCGATGTGGGCGTAGAGCAGGTCGATCCGCTCGACGCCGAGGCGCTCCCGGCTGCGCTCGGCGGACTCGCGGATCACCTTGGCCGACAGCCCTTCCGGGTTGTCCACGTAACTGGTGCCCGGCGCGAGCGGCCGGGCGCCGAGCTTCGTGGCGATGACCACCTCGCCGCCGATCCCGCGGCTGCGCCGCCAGCGGCCGAGCAGTTCCTCGCTCTCGCCACCCTGGCCCCCGTTGTGCCAGAAGGCGTAGTTGTCCGAGGTGTCGATGAAGGTGCCGCCCGCCTCGACGTACCGGTCGAGGATGGCGAACGAGGTGGCCTCGTCGGTGGCGGTGCCGAACAGCATCGCGCCGAGACTGAGCACACTGACCTCGCGGCGGGTGGCCGGGTCGGTGCCGATGGTGCGGTAGCGCATGTCTTCCTCCCCGTCGGAGCTTTGCCGGTCACCCTGCCCCTTCGAGTGCGCGCGAAGTCAACGAGCGGAGGGGCCCCGGTCTTCCGGGGCCCCTCCGACGCGTGGCTGCTCAGCTCGGGATGTAGTCGAACTCGTCCGGGTTCGGGCCCGTCCGTCCGGCCTCGCCCCGGTCCAGCGAGGTGAGCCGCTCCATCGCGGTGTCGTCGAGCGTGAAGTCGAAGATCGCGAAGTTCTCCTCGATCCGCTTCGGCGTGGTCGACTTCGGGATGACGATGTCGCCGCGCTGCACGTGCCAGCGCAGCACCACCTGGGCCGGGGTCCGGCCGACCTGCTCGGCGATGTCGACGACTGTCGGGTCGCCGAGCACCTTGCCCTGCGCGATCGGCGACCACGCCTCGGTGGCGACGCCGTGCGCCTTGTCGTACGCCCGCACCTCCTCGTTGCCGAAGTAGGGGTGCGCCTCGACCTGGTTGACCGCCGGCACCACGTCCGCCTCGGCGGACAGCCGCTCCAGGTGCGCGACCTGGAAGTTGGACACGCCGATCGACCGCACGGTGCCCTCGCGCTGCAGATCCTCCAGCACCTTCCAGGTGGAGACGAAGTCGCCGTCGTAGCGGGTGGGCAGCGGCCAGTGGATCAGGAACAGGTCGAGGTAGTCGAACTTCAGCTCCCGCAGCGACTGCTCGAACGCCTTGCGGGCGTCGTCCGGGCGGTGGAAGCCGTTGTTCAGCTTGCTGGTGACGAAGACCTCGCCGCGGTCCAGCCCGGAGGCGCGCAGCGCCTGACCCACCTCGGCCTCGTTGCCGTACATCTGGGCGGTGTCGACGTGCCGGTAGCCGACCTCGAGCGCGGTGCCGACCGCCCGGGCGGTGTCCTTCGGCTCGATCTGGAAGACGCCGAAGCCGAGCTGCGGGATGGTGTTGCCGTCGTTGAGTGCGATGTCCGGAATGCCGTTCTGGGCCATGAGAGCCTCATCTCCGATCGTGTGCTGCCCGGGGGCGCGTCCGTGCCGGCCGCCCCCGGCCGTGCCAACCGGATGTCTCTACCCGCTCGCCACGCTTCCTCACGCGTCCCGCTACGTCAGGAGGCCGCCAGCCGCGCGTAGACGTCGCCGGAGCGACCGGCCGGGCGGTACGTCTCCAGCAGGCGCACCAGCTCGGCCGCGTCCAGCCATCGATCGCTCGCGAACCGCATGGTCTCCACCGGCGAGTAGTTGTAGCGGTAGCCGCCCGCCGTCGCGCCCAGCCGTTCCACCAGCTCCAACGCGGCCAGCGCGGCGTCGTGCGCGGGCGGCAGGTACTCGAAGGACAACCCGCGCACCGGATGGCTGAGCCCGGTCAGCACGTCGACCTCGAAGCCCTCGACGTCGACCTTGCAGAACGCCGGTACGCCGTGCCGCGCGATCAGGTCGTCCAGCGTCACCACGGGCACCTCGACCGACCGGTCCCAGCGGACCCCGGCGAAGCTCGGGTCGGCGGTGACCGACTCGATCCACGACGACGACATGGTGGACACCGTCGGCGTCGCGCTGGACAGCTCCAGCCGCGCACTCCCGGACCGCGCCCCGACCGCTGTCGGTTCGATGATCACGTCGGCGTCCCGCCCGAAGCCCAGGCGCAGCACCCGCAGGCAGTCCGGCTGCGGCTCGACCGCGACCACCCGGGCGCCCAGCCGCCGCCAGGTACGCACCCGGCCGCCGACGTGGGCGCCGATGTCGAAGCCGAGGTCGCCGGGGGAGAGGAACTGCCCGTAGAGCTGCCGGGCACGCCGGTGCTTGGCCGGCTGACCGTGGTAGACGGCCAGGGAACGGGTGATCCCCCAGGCCCGCGCGAGCATCGTCACGACATCCCTAACTGTGAGTGGTGGACTGCGGTCCGAACGCCCGCAGGAACCGGTCGCGGAACGACTCCATCGGCCAGACCGGGGCCTGCGGGTCGGGGTTGAGGCCGTCCTGCCAGCCCCACCCGGCGATCCGGTCGAGCACGGCCGGGTCCTTCGCGACGACTGTGATCGGCACGTCCTTGCCGGCGCCCTCACCGGTGACCGCGCGGGCCGGCTGGTGGTCGCCGAGGAACACGAGCACCAGGTTCTCGTCGCCGTACCGCTGCACATAGGAGATGAGCGTGCGCAGCGAGTAGACCACGGCACGCCGGTACGCCTCCCGGGTGCCCTCCGCCGAGCGGTCGGCGCGCGCGGTCCCCTTGTACACCGAGCCGTCGCCGACGTCGTCCCAGTCGACCAGCGGCGGTACCGGCGTCCACGGGATGTGGCTGGACAGCAGCGGGATCTCGGCCATCACCGGGGCGTGCCCGGGTCCGCGTTCGCGGCGCTGGAACGTCGACAGCGTGTACTGGTCCGGCGGCGAGGAGAAGCTGAACAGCGGCCCCCGGTAGCCGAGTTCCTTCACGCCGTACACCTGGTCGGGGGAGAAGAAGTCGGCCTCCGGCCAGGCCCGGGTGAGCGCCGGCATGACCAGCGTGGTCCGCCATCCGGCGCGCTTGAACGCGCCGTTGAGGGTCAGGTGGTCGCTGCGGACCAGGTTGGTGTAGCGCAACTGGTTGTCCGCCCGGATGCCGCTCATCAGCGTGGCGTGCGCGAGCCAGCTCCCGCCGCCGGTGGTGGACGAGGTGAGGAACGCGCTGCGGCTGCCGTATCCGGCCGCGCGCAACTGCCGGGTTCCCTCGTCCAGGACGGCGTCCACCTCCGGCGCGAGGTCCGGATCCTCCAGCGCGACCCGGCCGTAGCTCTCCACGAACGTGAACAGCACGTCCTTGCCGCGCAACGCGGTCAGCAGCTGCTCGCCCGGCACGTTCTGGAAGGGGTCGCCGGAGAGCTGCGTGTTGAGCGTCTCCTGGTCGTTGAGGCCCGCCCGTACCTGTCGGGCCCGGTCGTAGAGACCGGCCGCCACCGTGTCGGCGGCGACCGGGACGCCCGGCACGATCTGCGCGCCGAGCACGGCGCAGACCACCCAGGCGGCGGCGAACGCGGTGGTCGTCCGCGCGGTCACCACCCGGTGGCCGGCCACGACCCGGGTCAGCCGCCGCACCGACAGCGTCACCAGCACCGGTACGGCGAGGACGGCGACCACCGCGAGCGCCACCGTGCCCACCTCGGCGGTGCGACCGTACGACTCGGACAGGAACTCCGCGCCCGCGCCGAGGAACGTCCAGTCGGCGATCAGGTCGAAGGGGCGGTCCAGGACCAGCGAGAACCCGAGGTCGGTGACCTTGAGGACGAGGACCAGGCCGAGCAGCGCGCCGAGAATCGTGGCCACCACCCGGCGCGGACGTGCCGGCAGGACCAGCAGCAGGGCGACGGCGATCAGCCCTTCCACCGGGATGCGCAGGAACGCGCCGGGGCTGAACCGGTTGACGTCGCTCGGCGCGACCAGCGCCACCAGCACGAGCGCGGCGGCGAGCGCGGTGACGGTCGCGGCGAGCACCCGCCGGAACCGCCGTCCGCCGGACGCCGAGATGCCGTCGTCCCCGGCCACGGTGTCGTCGGGGGCGCGGTCGACCGGGCCGGCGTCGGACGTGGCACGGTCGCTCGTGGCGCGGTCGCTCTCGGCCGTCGTGCCGTCGGTCGTCGTGCCTTCGCTCGCGGTGGCGTCCGGGGCGTCGTCGCCGTCCGCCCGGCGGGACTTGTCGGTCACCGGTGCCGCCCGCCGACCTCGGCGGGCCGGCGCGCGATCCGCACGCCCGGCGTCCACTCGGGCCGGTGACCCGCCGGCGCGGGGGAGACCGGCGCGGCCGGGAGTGCGCGCGGCGCCGGCCGGACGCGGTGCCGCCACAGCCAGCCGACGTCTCGGCCGAACGACTCGACGAGCAGCGCGAGCGCGCCGAGAAGCACCGCGACGGCCGGCAGCCGGGGCAGGACGCCCGCCGCCACCACCGCCAGCGCGATGCCCTGCGTGGCGGCGACGACCTTGCGCCAGTAGCGCGGCGGCAGCGAGCCGCGCATCCACGGCAGCACCCAGCCGGCGGCGACGAAGACGTACCGCATCGCGCCGATCATCAGCACCCAGGCGCCCACCTGGTCGGCGACGTACCCGCAGAGGACCAGGACGAGGAAGGAGTCGACCTCCATGTCGAACCGGGCGCCCAGCGCGCTCACCGTGCCGGTACGGCGGGCCACCTGCCCGTCGACCCAGTCGAGGGAGAGCGCCACGGCGCTCAGCACGACCAGGACCGGCACCACGATCGGCTCGCGGAACGAGTCGACAGTCAACGCGGCCACCCCGCCGGCCAGCGTCGCCCGGGTGAGCGTCACCCAGTCGGCCGGCCCGAGCCGGTCCGCACCCGAGCGGCGCAGCCCGTATCCGAGCGCCGCGACCATCACCACCCCGAAGAGCAGACCGGCCAGCCAGCCGTACGCGCTCAGGCCGACCGTGCCGGCCAGGGCCGCGAGTACGCCGACCTGGAGAATCGCCCCCGCGAATGGATCAGTACGAAGTGCGGACACCATGCCTCCGAGGTAGACGTCACGAACCACACCTGTGTACGGAGAACATGCCCGAACAGTTCGTTCTGATGCCGGAAACGCGCCAGCGGATGTGGCATGTCACGTCGGCCGGCGGGGTGGCGGGCGGTCAGCGGGCCGGGCCGGTGACCAGCCGCCAGTACTGCCGTTTGCCCTCGTCGCGGACCACGACGCCGAGCCGGGCCAGCTCCCCGTGCAGTTCCCGGGTCTCGGCGTCGTGGCCGCCGTCGAGCGCCCGCTGCCGGGCGCGCAGCAGGGCGTCCGCGCCGGGCGGCAGGCCGGGCAGCCCCTCCACCCAGCGCCGGTACGCGTCCCGGTGCGGATCCTGGCCGGTCCACGGCCAGCCCTGCCGGGTGAACGCCGCGCGCAACCGCTCGGCGTCCAGGTCGGACTTCTCCCGGGCCAGCTCGCCACCGGCGGTGTCCAGCAGCACCAGCGCCTTGCCGTCGACGAACACCCCCGCCACGTCGGCGCGGGCCAGGTCCCGGCCGTGCCCGTCGCGGTGCAGCCGTACCGATCGGTGGCCGACCGTGACGGTCAGCCGCTCACGGACCGCCACCACCGCCAGGAACAGGCCGCAGAGCAGGCCCACCCCGGCCCCGACCGGGTACGCCCGCTCGTCCGGCCACCGGTCGAGCAGCTCGAACAGGCCCTGGAACGGGAACCACGCCAGCCCGGCGATCCAGCCGGACAGCGCGGTCAGCCCGGCACCCAGCCCCGCCCCGATCAGCGGGAACCCCGCCCAGAACAGCACCAGCTCGCCGCGTCCGCCGTCGACCACGACGTCGTCGCCGGGTTGCCGGGCGGCCACGGTCAGGACACCTCGCGGCGCATGGTGCGGACCAGGCCGGCGGCCAGCGGCAGGAGCATCCAGACGACCAGCGAGACGCCGAGCCGGCCCCACTGCCCGCCGGTCATCTCGGCGCCGAGCAGCGGCTCCATGGTGAGCGAGGTGTCCAGCCAGCGGGCCGGCTCACGCAGCGCGGAGATCATCGCGGACAGCAGGCTCCACACGGTGGGCAGCAGCAGGTAGGCGACGATCGCCAGCGGCGTGTTCAGCAACAGCAGACCGAAACCGGCGCCCATCAGCACGTTCACCACCTGGAACACGGCCGCGTGCGGCAGCAGTTGCCAGTCGAACGTCCAGGCCCCCGCCCCGCCGGTGGCGCCGGCGGCGAGCGTGCCGACGGCGGCGACCGCCAGGCTCACGAGCACCGAGGCGAGCGCGGCGAGCACCACCGCGGCGAGTTTGGCGACGATCACCCGCTCCCGGCGGGGCACCAGCGCGAACGTGGTGAGCGCGCTGCGCTGCGACCACTCGCCGGTGATGGAGAGGATGCCAAGGACCGGCAGCAGCAGCCCGACCGGCAGCAGCGACGGCGTGAAGAACGCGGTGAACGTCTGGTCCGGCGCGTCGAGGACGAACAGCTGCACCACCACGATCACGGCCGCGATCAGGCCGATCGTGATCAGCAACCAGCGTCCGGCCCGGGTGTCGGCGAGCTTGCGCAGCTCCACCGAGGTCAGCCGGGCCAGCGTCGGTCCGGCGACGGCGGCCTCGGGACGCGGCGGCGCGGGGGTGCGGGTGGCGGTGGTCATCGGACGGCCTCCTTGGTCGACGCGCCGGCGGTGAGGGTGAGGAAGAGTTGTTCCAGGCCGCCGCTGCCGGCCGGGCGCAGCTCGGTGAGGACCAGTCCGGCGTCCGCCGCGGCCTGACCGACCTCGCCCGGCTCGGCCCGGACGACGAAGCCGCCGTCGGTGCCGGCGGTGGCCGGCAGCGCGGCCCGCTCCAGCGTCAGGCGCAGGGCGTGCGCGTCGCGGGCGCGGACGAGCGTGCCGGCACCGGCGAGCAGCTCGTCCTTGCCGCCCTGGGCGACCACCCGGCCGCCGCCGATCACCACCAGCCGGTCGGCCACCGCCTCCACCTCGCGCAGCAGGTGCGAGGAGAGCAGCACCGTGCCGCCCCGGTCGGCGAAGTCGCGCAGCAGGCCGCGCATCCAGAAGATCCCCTCCGGGTCGAGGCCGTTGGCCGGCTCGTCCAGGATCAGGACCCGGGGGTCGCCCAGCAGCGCCAGCGCCAGGCCGAGCCGCTGCCGCATGCCCAGGGAGTACGCGCCGACGCGGCGCCGGGCGGCGGTGTCGTTCAGCCCGACCTGGTCGAGTGCCGCCGCCACCCGCCCCCGGTCGACGCCCATCGTGCGGGCGGCGAGCGTGAGCGTCTCCCGCCCGGTCCGCCCGGCGTGCTGCGCCGAGGCGTCGAGCAGCACGCCGATCTCCCGCCCGGGATTGGGCAGCTGCCGGTAGGGGCGGCCGCCGACGGTGGCGCCGCCCGAGGTGGGCGGCGTCATCCCGCAGATCATCCGCATCGTGGTGGACTTCCCGGCCCCGTTCGGCCCGAGGAAACCGGTCACCGAGCCCGGTTCGCACCGGAACGTGACGTCCTCGACGGCGGTGTGCGGGCCGTACCGCTTGGTGAGCTGGTCGACTTCGATCATGCCGTCGAGCCTGCCGGGGCCACCCGGCCACGCGCTGCGGCCGGCGGTCGGCCCCGCCGTCGACCTCGGTTCACCGCAGGCGTCGACTTTGGTAGCTGGTAGCCGGTCCGGACGGCTTCCTAGCATGGACTGGTGACCAGCGCCGCCGTACCCGATCATCCCTGGCTCCTGCCGGGTTCCCTCGTGCCCACCCGCGCCCCGCGGCGGACCCCACGGGACTGGTTCGTGGACAGCGTGCTGTTCGTGGCCTCGCTGCTCTGGGTGCTCCTCGCCCACGGCGACGTCACCAGCGCCACCCCGGAGTTCGGGCTCAACGCCGGTCCGGCCTGGCTGGAGGAGGTCGACCTGCTGATCGGCCTGCTGGTCAGCTGTGCGCTCTGGCTGCGCCGGCGCTGGCCGGTCGGGCTGGCGGTGGCCACCGCGCCGCTCGTGTTCTTCTCGGTCACCGCAGGCGTCGCGTTGCTGGTCATCACGTTCACCGTCCTGGTCCACCGGCCGCTGCCGCTGGGCCTGGCCCTGGTGGGCTGGAACCTGCTGAGCCTGCCGGTCTACCTCGCCGTCCGGCCCGACCCGGCGATGCCGTTCTGGGCGTCACTGGTGTGGACCGGGCTGTTCATCGGCGTGGTGATGGCGTGGGCGCTGTTCGTCCGGGCCCGCCGCCAGCTGGTGCTGTCCCTGCGTGATCGGGCCGAGCGGGCCGAGGCCGAGCAGCAGCTCCGGCTCGACCAGGCCCGGCAACTCGAACGCGGCCGGATCGCCCGGGAGATGCACGACGTGCTCGCCCACCGGATCTCCCTGCTCAGCCTGCACGCGGGCGCGCTGGAGTTCCGGCCGGACGCGCCGCCGGAGGAGGTTGCGAGGGCGGCCGGGGTGATCCGGGCCAGCGCGCACGCCGCGCTCCAGGACCTGCGCGAGGTGATCGGCGTGCTGCGGGCCGAGGCCGGCTCCGAGGCCACGCCGGAACGGCCGCAGCCCACGCTCGGCGACGTGCCCGCGCTCGTCGCCGAGAGCCGCGACGCCGGGGTACGGGTCACGGTGGTGGACGAGGTGGCCGAGCCGGAGGCGGTGCCCGCGGCGATCGGGCGCAGCGCGTACCGGATCGTGCAGGAGGGGCTGACCAACGCCCGCAAGCACGCACCAGGCGCGGTGGTGACGGTCCGGCTCGCCGGCGACCCGGGGGACGGGCTGGCGGTGGAGATCCACAACCCGTGGCCGGTGGGCGCGTCGCCCACCGCGATTCCCGGCACCGGCACCGGGCTGGTCGGGATCGCGGAGCGGGTCACGCTCGCCGGTGGCCGCCTCGAACACGGGCGGGACGCCGACGGTGGGTTCCGGCTGACCGCCTGGCTGCCCTGGGCGGCGCAGTGAGCGCACCGGTGCGGGTGCTGATCGTCGACGACGACCCGCTGGTCCGCGGCGCGCTGTCGATGATCCTCGGCGGCGTACCCGACCTGGCGGTGGTCGGCGAGGCCACCGACGGCGCCGAGGTGCCGGCGGCAGTGGCCGCGTACGCCCCGGACGTGGTGCTGATGGACATCCGGATGCCCCGGGTCGACGGGCTGGCCGCCACCGAGGCGCTGCGTGCCACTGCGGACGCGCCCGAGGTGCTGGTGCTGACCACCTTCGACGCCGACGAGCAGGTGCTGCGGGCGCTGCGCGCCGGGGCGAGCGGTTTCCTGCTCAAGGACACCCCGCCGGCCGAGATCGTGGCCGCGGTACGCCGGGTCGCGGCGGGGGAGGCGACTCTGTCCCCGGCGGTGACCCGCAAGCTCATCGCGCACGTCACCGGCACCGCGCCGGTGCCCGGCCCGGACCCGAAGCGGGAGCGGGCGGTACGGCTGCTCGACGGGCTCTCCGAGCGGGAACGGGAGGTCGCGGTGCTGCTCGGCCGGGGCCGGACCAACGCGGAGATCTCCGCCGAGCTGTTCATGAGCGTGGCGACGGTGAAGGCGTACGTGTCGCGGCTGCTGACGAAGCTCGACCTGAACAACCGGGTGCAGGTGGCCCTGCTGGTCCAGGACGCCGGCCTGGTCTGACTGAGTCTCCTGCCGGCCGACAAGGCGGGGACGGTGTCACGGTGCTCGGGCCCGCCGAACTGCTCGCCGCGTGGCGGGATTGAACTGCTGCCGTTTCCGGGCCGTACCAGTGGTCGAGGATGTGGTGCGGCCGTTCCGCCGTACCGCTGCCGAGCTGCGGGAGGCCTGCCGTGCGAGTTGGTGAGCAGTCGACGGATCCCATCGACCAGATCCTGGGCGAGGTGCCGGTACCGGCGCCGTTGACCCCCGAGGACGTCCGCCTCGCGGTCCGGGCGGTGGTGGTGCACGCCGCCGAGGAGTGGCCCGCGGGGCCGAAGTGCCGCAACGACGGGTCGTCGTTCCCCTGCCGGTTGCATCGCTGGGGCCGACGGGTGCTGGAGACACACGGTCTCAACGACCGTCAGATCGACGCGCTGATCCGGCACGGCAACCCGTTCGTGCACGTGCCCTTCCCGTTCGTGCTGACCGGGCCGTCCGGCGCCCGTCCGGCGCCCGGGCAGGTCGGCCGCCCGGCCGGTCAGGCGGGTCGGCCGGGCGTACCCGGTCAGGTCGCGCGCCCCGCCGCCGCGGCCCAGGCGGCGCGCGGTCCGGTCCCGCGGGTCGCCGCGCCGCCGGTGCGGCCCGGCCTGCGGCCCGTCGCCGGACGGTCGGCTCCCACCGCCCGGCCCCGTTGGCCCCGGGCGAGCTGACTCCCGCCGCCCGGTTCCGGGCCGACCGCCCCCGGGCCCGCCGGCCCGGGTGAGCTGACGCCCGGCACCCGGTTCCGGTCGCGCCGACGCCCCGTCGCGGAGCGGTGTCGGTCGCGCCGGAGCATGCCGGCGGCGGCCCGGCCGGGGAGCCCCCACCCCCGTGCCGGGCCGCCGTCACCGCGTCACTCGACCCCGCAGTCCGGGGCGGACCAGTCCCTGGTGTTCGACGTCTTGTCCCGGTTGTTCTCCCGCCGCGAGTCCACGTGCGTGTGGTCGTCGTGGTCCGGGTAGCCGGGCCCGTAGATGCCGCTGAAGCCCTGGTCACGGGCGGATCGGGCGATGTCGCAGAGGCTGCGGTGCTTGGCGATCAGGTCGGCCGCGTTCCCGTAGAGGTGCTGGCTGTCCGCGGCGCCGCCGACCTGCCGGTTGCAGGCGATGTTGCGGAACCCGCTGGTCACGTAGAGCGGCTTGTCGCCGAGGCTGCGCCGCAGCGCCTCCAGCTTCCACATGGTGCGCAGCGCGTTCTGCCGGGTGGCCGACGACGAGAGCGGACCCCCGGCCCACCCGCCCTTGCCGCAGCCGTTGTCCATCTCGGCGTAGCTGAAGTGCTTCGGCGTGCAGTCGCTGTCCTTCTGCAGGTCGTAGATCTTGGCGAACGTCTGCGGTCCGGCCACGCCGTCGGCGCGCAGCCCGTACGCGGCCTGGAAGCGCTTGACCGCGGCGGCCGTCTCCGGGCCGTACACGCCGTCGATCCGGACGATGCCGCCGTACGCGGCCCAGCCGGCCACCCGGATCTGGAGCTGACGGACCTCGGCGCCGGAGCTTCCCTGGGACAGCGTCCGGTTCCAGGTGTAGCAGCCGTCGGCGTGCGCCGGTGGCGCGGCCACGACGGTCGCCACGGCGGCCCCGGGCAGGGCCAGCGCGAACGCGACCGCCGCCCGCTTCAGGGTGTTGACGCGCACAGAGTCCTCCCGATGTCAGAGCGGAACTGGGGTTGGACGGGCACATCGACCGGTACGTCCCGTCTCTCTCACCGTGACAGGTGCGAGCATTCTTCGTGGTGATTAGCGAGAATTGTTCTCACTTCGGGCGGTTGCTGAATATCGGCTGTGAATAGTGCCTGTTTGCGAACGCCCGCCGAGTGTCGCCCGTCGGAGGTGAGCGGTAACGTCTGCTCCCGGACCCGGGCGGCGACCTCGACGGGCGGGGAGGTGGGCGTTGGCGCGTGGCGGCGTGTTCTGCGTCGAGGGGCAGTGGCATCGCGACCTCAACGAACGAGGATCCGTCCTGCCCACGCTCGACCTGCTCGAACGGCTCGGCCGGATCCGCTACATCCACAAGGACGCGGCGACCCGCGACGAGCTGTTCTACTTCGTCGACCGGTGGCTGCTCAAGCAGTACGCGGATCACCGGGTGGGCTTCTTCGCGATGCACGGCGAGCCGAGCCGGCTCTGCCTCACCGACTGGGACTCGGTCGAGCTGTCGGACGTGGCCGAGCGGATGGCCGGCCGCTGCGAGGGCCGCCGTCTCTACTTCGGCAGCTGCTCGGTGCTGCGCGCCTCCGACGCCACGCTGCGTGAGTTCCTCGACGTCACCGGCGCGGCGCTGATCTGCGGCTTCACCCGCGAGGTGGACTGGGTCGAGTCGGCCGCCTTCGAGACCGTGCTGCTCGACGTGCTCGCGAACGGTCAGCGGCACAACGCCGCCGAGGTGCGGATGCGCTCGGCGCACTGGGCGCCGCTCGCCGCGTACCTCGGTTTCCGGGTGATCTACGCCAACGGCCGTGCCTGGCGGCCCTCGGCCCGCCCGCGCGTGCCGGAACAGGTCACCGCGCAGCGGGCCGCCGGGCGTCCGCGCTGAGATCGACCGGCCGGCCTGGTAGAACCGACGGCATGGCACGCAGCATCGCGAAGAACACCCGGGTCGACCGGGACGCCCTGATCGAGTTCCTCCGCCCCCGCCACCACGTCGTGCTGATGACCACACGCTCCGACGGGCGCCCGCAGTCCTCCCCGGTGGCCTGCGGCGTGGACGCCGAGGGCCGCCTGGTCATCTCCACCTATCCCGAGCGCGCCAAGGTCGCCAACATCCGCCGCGACCCGCGCGTCTCCGCGTGCGTGCTCTCCGACGACTGGAACGGCCCGTGGGTGCAGGTCGACGGCGTGGCCGAGGTGCTCGACCTGCCCGAGGCGCTGGAGCCGCTCGTCGAGTACTTCCGCAGCATCTCCGGCGAGCACCCCGACTGGGACGAGTACCGGTCGGCGATGGTCGCGCAGGGCAAGTCGCTGATCCGCGTCACGATCGAGTCCTGGGGTCCGATCGCCACCGGCGGCTTCCCGGCCCGGCTGGCCGGCTGAATCGGTACGCGCCGGATCAGTACGCGACGGTGAAGCGGGTGTTGCCGAACCGGGGATTCTCGATCTCGTCGACGATCGCCACCGCCAGGTCCTCGTAGGTGAGCACCGACCGGCCCTGCGCGTCGGTCACCGGGTGGTCGGTGCCGGTGCGGTAGTGGCCGGTCCGCTCGCCCGGGTGGAACTCCAGCGGCGGCGGGGACACGTACGTCCAGGTCACCCCGTCGGCGCTGGTGCGGTAGAACTCCAGCGCGTCGGCCTGCCCGTGCGCCGCGTCCCGGTACTCCTCCGGGAAGTCCGGCTCGTCCAGGTAGCGGGTGCCCTTCGGGGTGAGCAGCGTCGAGCCGCCGCCGACGTGAATCACCCGGGGCGGGTCCGGCAACTCACGCAGCGTGTCGACCAGCGTCCGCGCGGCGTCGCGCCACAGATCCCGCTCGCCACCGCCGATGGCCACCACCAGCACGTCCGCGTCCTCGGCCAGTTCGCGTACGCTCCGCGCCGAGGTGGCATCGCCGGTAACCGTGCGTACGCCGGTTGGGAGGTAGCCGACCGCCTCCGGACGCCGCACCGCCGCTGTCACCCGGTGCCCCCGCTCGACCGCCTCGGCCGCGATCCGCGAGCCCGCCGTCCCGCCGGCGCCGAACACGACGATGTCGCTCATGCCTCACAGGCTAGGCAGCCCACCGGCGGGCGGCGGGAGTTCCGCCGAACCGGCTCAGTCGACGAGCGCCGAGTAGACGAGCTGGCGCAACTGGCTGCGCAGCGGGTACGTGCTCGACGGCATCAACTGGGTGAACAGCAGCGCGGTGACCTCCTCCACCGGGTCCACCCAGAACGCGGTGCTGGCCAGGCCGCCCCAGTAGAACTCGCCGACGCTGCTGGGCACGCGCGACGGCGCCGGGTCGAGCACCACCGCGAAGCCCAGCCCGAAGCCGATCCCGTCGAGGATCGTCTCGGCGAAGCCCTCCGGCGAGAACGAGGCCAGGTCCCGGTCGCCGGGCAGGTGGTTGCGGGTCATGAAGCGCACCGTGCGAGGGCCGAGCAGGCGCACCCCGTCCAGTTCGCCGCCGCGCAGCAGGAACTGGGTGAACCGGTGGTAGTCGGCCGCCGTGGACACCAGCCCGCCGCCGCCGGAGTGCCAGGTCGGCTCCGCCAGCGCGGCCCGGCCGACCCCGTCGGCGCGTACCGCCTGGCCGGTGGCGGGGTGCGGGGCGTAGAGGGCGGCCAGGCGCTTCGCGTCCGCCGCGTCCACCCACCAGCGGGTGTCGGTCATCCCCAGCGGGCCCAGGATCCGCTCGGCGAAGAACGCGTCCAGCGACTGCCCGGAGACCACCTCGACCAGGCGGCCCAGCACGTCGGTGGAAACGCCGTAGTTCCAGCTCGTGCCGGGCTGGAACAGCAGCGGCAGCCGGGCCAGCCCGGCCGAGGCCGCGGCCAGGTCCGCACCCGCCGGCACGCCGAGGTCGAAGCCGGCCGCCCGGTACAGGCCGTCGACCACCGAGACCTGGGCGAAGCCGTACGTCAGGCCGGCGGTGTGGGTGAGCAGGTGCCAGATCCGGATCGGCTCGACCGCCGGCACGGTGTACGGCTTGAGCACCGAACCCCGGTCGTAGACGCGTACGTCGGCGAACTCCGGCAGCCAGCGGCTGACCGGGTCGTTCAGCTCGATCCGGCCCTCCTCCCAGAGCATCATCGCCGCGACCGACGTGATCGGCTTGGTCATCGAGTAGATGCGCCAGAGCGTGTCCGGCTCGACCGGCGTACCGGCCTCCCGGTCGCGCAGCCCGTACGTCGAGGAGTGGGCGACCTCGCCCCGGCGGGTGACGACGATCTGCCAGCCGGCGAGCCGGCCGTCGTCGACGTACCGCGCGAAGTGCTCGTCGATCCGCGCCAGCCGGGCGGGATCGAAGCCGACACGGCCTGGGTCGGTGCTCACTGCGACACTCACGACGCGAACCTACCCGCCGGTACCGCAGCCGGGAAGTGTCTGCCGGCCACACTAGGGTCGGTGACATGCCGGAGCCGGTCGAGGACGTCACCTACCGCCAGCAGGACTGGTACGCCGAGGAGCTGGCCGACCGGCACTTCGTGCGGTGCGAGTTCTTCCACGTCGACCTGACCGAGGCGGTCAGCCGCGGCGCGGTCTTCACCGACTGCGTGTTCGGCAATGTGGCGTTCAACGCCTCCCGGCACACCGACTCGGCGTTCACCAGGTGCTCGTTCAGCAAGTGCAACCTCTTCGAGGCCGAGTTCACCGGCTGCAAGCTGGTCGGCAGCACGTTCGACCGCTGCGACCTGCGCCCGCTGCGGGTCGACCGGGGCGACTGGTCGTTCGTCACGCTCGCCGGGTCCGACCTGCGCGGGGCGCGGATCACCGACGTACGCATGCGGGAGGTCGACCTGACCGGCGCCGATCTCACCGGCGCGACGCTGACCGGCGTGGACCTCTCCGGCGCCCAGTTGCACGCGGCCAAGCTGATCCGGGCCGACCTGCGCGGCAGCGACCTGTCCGCGCTCGACCCGACGGCGGTGCAGCGCGCCGGCGCGCGGATCGACGCCGAGCAGGCGGTGATGCTGGCCCAGGCGCTCGGTTTCCAGGTCGGCTGAGCCGGTCAGGAAAGATGCCGCCGGTTGTCAGGTTTCGCGGACAGAATCGGGCGCATGACACTGACCCACCGCCCTAACCGCCCCACCCCGCCCACCGGCCCGCCCGGCCCGCCCGCCGACCCCGCCGACCCGGGATTGATCATGAAGTTGGCGGCAATTGGTGTCCGGTTTGTCGCCGCTAACCTCATGATCGACGGGGCTGGCGGGGGTGGGCCGGGGCGGGTGCGTCCGCCGCCCCGGGCTGCGGGAGATCTTGGTACGAAACGGCCCCTATGGGGGCGCAATTCTTCCAAGATCTCTCCCGTGGGGTGCTTGGAGCCCTTAGGGGCGTGGGAATTGCGGGGACTGATGCCTTCTCCATGATCGCGTTCTGTGTCATCCTCCCTACGGCGAGCCACGGGGCGGGCCGCTCGCCGCCGGTGGCCGAGGGAGGGTCGGTGGCTGAGGACGACATCGCGGGGACCGGGATCCGGGTCGGGGGCTGGCTGCCCACGCCGGACCAACCGGCCGACGCCCCGGAGCGGCCCGTCGGTCCACGCCGCCTGCCCGGGGACACGCAGCCCTCCGTACCCGGTCGGCGATCCCGCCGGACGGGGAACGCCCGCCGGCCGACCCGGACGAGCCGGCGCCCGCGGGGGATCTGGAAGCGCCCGGTCCACTTGCGTCGACTCCGCTCGCGCCGGGCCAGATCGCGCCGGGCCGGCTCGCGCCGGGCCGGCTCCTTGGCGGCGCCTCGGCGCCAGTCGGTCCCGAGCCCTGTCCGAGCCCGCCCGGCGGCCGGGTTCCGCTGGTCGGGCCGGCCCCGATCGGACTGCACCTGTCCGCTCCGTCGCCGGTCCGGCCGGGCCCCGCCCACAAGCCGGCCGACCCGGCCGGCCTCGGACCGCTGCACGGGACAGACGCGGAGGCGAGACCGGGCCGGCACTCCGCCCAGGAGAGCATCCCGGCGCGCCTGTCCGGCGGTCTGGCCGACCTGATCGGCGGGATCGGCGTCCGGCTGCGCGCCGCGGTGCGGGCGGCGAAGACCCGGCTGAGCCGGACGCTCGCCCCGATCGCCGGCCCGCTGCGGCCCCCGCCCGAGGCCCCGGCCACCCGGGTCGCCACCGCCCGGGCCCGCCGTCGGCGCCGTCGCGCCGTGCTGGCGGCGGTTGCGGTGACCGGGCTGGTGGCGGCGCTGGCGTACGCGGCCCGGTCACCCACGTCGCCCCCACTGACCCGGGAAACCGCGCCGGTGGCAGCACCCAACGAGCAGGCACCGAGCGAGCAGGCGCCGGGCGATCAGACGCCGGCCACCGGCGACCCGGTCTCGCCCGGCGGGCCGCTGCTCGACGTGGACCTGGTGCCGCTGCCGGGAACGTTGTCGCTCACCGCGCTCGGTACGCGGGACTGGCGGCACTGGGGCGGCGACGGCGCGGACAGCTTCCATCGCAAGGCGAGCGGTACCGGCGAGATCCAGGACCCGGGCGGCGAGCGGCTGGAGCACAACGCCGGCGCCACCGATCTACAGTGGACCGACGGCACGCCGACGGCGCGCCAGGACGGCACCCGGGCCGGGGTCTTCCAGCGCGGCGCCGGGAAGAGCTTCACGCTCGGCGTGACCGGGAGCGGGGATCTGCGTACGGTCCGGCTGTTCGTCGGCACGTTCTCGGCCGGCGCGCGGCTCGACCTGTCGCTGTCCAGCGGCGGCGATCCCGTCGTCCGCGAGGTCGCCCTCGTCGCGGGCGACCACTTCTACCAGTACGTCATCCGTTTCCGGGCGGCACCGGGGGAGCGGCTGCTGATCAGGTGGCACGCCCTGACCGTGACCGGCGGGCAGAACGACGGAGTGGCGTTGCAGGCGATCACGGTAAGCTGAGCGGCCCGGCGGCCGGTCCGGGCTCGCGGCCGTCAGGTAACGAACTGGAAACGCCCGTCACTCGACATATGGCGCAAAGAGCCGTCCGGTGACACCGTGAAGCCCGTCACGCACCGGTCGTATCCGTCGGTGTCGTGACCGAAGTGGAGGGTGTGGTGGGCCAGGAGGACCGTCCGCGTACCGGCCCCGGCTCGCACCGGCACGGCCTTCCGCGTACCCGGTCCGCGTTGCGCCGACTGCGCCGCCGGCGTCGGCTCATGCTGGAAGGGCTGGCCGCGTTCCTCTGCCTGGCGGCGCTGGCGGTCTACCTCGGCGTCGAACGGCACGACACGCCGCGCGAGGAGCACGCCGGAGTGCCGGTGGCGCCACCCGGCCGGGTCGGGCTGCCGAACGAGGCCGACGACAGGGTGGTCAACCCGGGGCTGCGTCCCCGGCAGCGGCCGCCGTCGCCGAGCCCGACGCCGTCCACGCCGTCGCCGACGCCCGCGCTGCCGCCGACAGTCACCGTGACCCGCGCGGAGGTGCCCGCCACCGTCGACCTCACCGCCGCCGGCCCCACCGACTGGGTCCACTGGGGCCTCGCGGGTGCCGACCGGACGGTCCGCAAGCGGGGTGGCTCTGGCGAGATCCGCGACGAGGGCGGCCGGGGGCGGCGGGAGAGCTTCAGCAACAACCCCGAGGCGTACGCCTGGCGCGACGGCAACCCGGTCGCGTCGTCGAGCGGCACCATGTCCGGCGTCTACACCTGCAACCGGGGCAGCGGGTTCAACCTGGCGGTGGCCGCCGACGGGCACCAGCGCACGGTGCGTCTGTACGCCGGGCTCTGGATGGCCCGTGGCCGCCTCGACGTGCGCGTCTCCGGCGGCGGCCCGGTGACCACGCTCCGGATGGAGGATCCGCACACCGCGCTCACCACCGAGTTCACTGTCAGGTTCCGCGCCCCGCGCGGCGCGAAGCTGCTGCTGAGCTGGACGGTGGAGGAATCACTGGGCGACTGCGGCAACGTCAGCCTCCAGGCGGTGGCGCTGCGCTGAGTGGGGACAGTTTGTCCGTCGGGTACCGGGCCGGGCGTCGTACGTTTCGGTTGTCCCGCCCGACCATCCTCTGTGGAGGCCCGACCGATGACCGGCCCTGCCCCCGTCGCCCCCGCCCGCCCGCGCGCCGGCTGTGACGTGCTGCGCGAGATCCCGATGCCGCCGTACGTGACGGTCGAGGACGTCCAGTTCGCGGTGCGGGCGGTGGTGGTGCACGCGCCGCGGGCCTGGTCGGGCGGGACCATCTGCCGCAACGACGCCAGCCCGCACCCGTGTCGGCTGCACGTGTGGGGCCGCCGGGTGCTCACCCTGCGCGGACTGCCGTCGGCCGAGATCGACGCGCTCGTCGAGCGCGGCGACCCCGCCGCCGACCCGCCTCCGTACCGCCCCGGTGCCTGAGCGCCGGGGCGGTACGGCCGGTCAGCAGAGCGCGGGCTTCACCCAGGAGCACTCCCGCCCCTCCGGTACGCGCGGCGACTCCGGCGCGGCCGGCACGGTCCGCCGGGCCGTCGCCGTCTCCTTCTCGGTGTACGAGGCGAGCGCGATCGCGATCTGGTCCTCCAGCCCCTTCACCGACGAGGTGAGGTAGTTGTTCAGCACGATCGAGAAGGCCAGCAGCCGTCCGTCGGCGTCGGTGACGTAGCCGGAGAGCGCCGACGCGCCGGTCAGGCTGCCGGTCTTGGCGTGCACGTTGTTCGCGGCGGCGGTCCCGCCCATCCGGCTGCGCAGCGTCCCGCCCACGAACCGGTCCGGGTTGCCGGCCACCGGCAGCGCGGCGTACCAGGCGTCGAACCACGGTTCGGCGCGGACCGCCGAGAGCAGCGTGACGAACTGGGCCGGCGGGACGAGGTTGCGCCGGGACAGGCCGGACCCGTCGCGCTGGCGCAGCGTGCCGGTGTCCACTCCGGCGTCGCCCACGTAGCCGCTGATCGCGGACAGCCCGGCGGCCCAGGTGCCGGATCCGGACAACTGCCGGCCCAGTTCCTTGGTCAGCACCTCGGCGTGGCCGTTGTTGGAGAGTTTGAGGAACGGCACCATCAGGTCGGCCAGCGGCATCGAGTCGTGCCGGGCGAGCGGCTCGGCGGTGTCCGGGGTGGCGGTGCCGAGCACGGTCCGGCCGAGCACCCGTACGCCGTGCCGCCGCAGCGCGGAGCGGAACACGTCGGCGGCGTACCCGGTCGGCTCCCACACCGTCACCCAGTCGCTCTCGGCGGCCTGGCCGACCGCGATCTGGCCGGTCACCACCACCGTGTTGCCGCCGTGCTCACGCTCGAAGGAGATGGTGGTCTCGCCGTCGGCGACCGTCTCGGCCCGGTTGTCGATGCGCAACCAGCCGTTGTCAGGAGTCATGGTGATCTTCGGCCGGGCGCCGGCCCGGGTGCCCGGGGTGGCGTGCACGATCACGGTGCCGGCGTCGTAGTCGGTGTCCGGGGCCACTGTCAGCGCCGACACCTGGGCGGCGTAGTAGTAGGGCTCGTCGTCCCAGGTCCAGTCCGGACCGAGCCGGCCGCTGTCGTACCGGGTGTCGTCGGCGACCAGATCGCCCGCGACCACGCGTACGCCCGCCGCGGCGACCTGCTCGGCGAGCCGGTCGTAGTCGGCGGCGAGCATGGTGGGGTCGCCCCCGCCGCGCAGGTAGAGGTCGCCGCGGAGCATCCCGGCGCGGCGCGGCCCGTCGGCGCTCACCTCGGTGGTGAAGCGGTGGCCCGGTCCGAGCAGTTCCATCGCCGCGGCCGAGGTGAGCAGCTTGGTGTTGGAGGCGGGGATGAGCCGCCGGGTGCCGTTGCGGTCGTACAGCGTGCGACCGGTGGCGGTGTCGACGACGACCACGCCCGCCTGCGCCCCGTCGAGCCGGCTGTCGGCGAGGACCGCGTCGATTGTGGCGTTCAGCCGGGTCTGCGCCGGGGTGGGCGCTTCGGCCGTGGCGGTGGTGGTGCCGGCGGCGGCCGCGGTGGCGACCAGCGCCAGCACCGCGAGCGCCCGGGGAAATAGGCGACGATGCATGTAAGGATGCTGCCACGGAGATTTCCTGCGGAAAAGACCCCGGCGCGAAAGGTTATTTGCGGCATCCGGCGCGGGCGCCGCAAACCCCAGGTGTTCCCGGTCCGGATCGGGGAAAACACCTGTTCACCGGGGAGCGGCCGATCATCGGGTTCCGTTTGACGGATGGCCGGGCAGCGGGCACGGTGGGGATGAGGGCCGAGGAACCGCCCTGCTTCCAGCGCGGCGTGATCGTGTCTCGCCCGCTTCCGGGTCGCGAGCCGACCGCGTGGGCCGTGTCGCCCGCGAAACCCGACACCGAGCCATGAGGAGTTCAACCATGCTGACCATGACCGACAACGCCGTCCTGGTGATCCGTGACCTCGCCGCCCAGCAGGACGTCGCCGACGCGGGTGGGCTGCGCATCGCCGCCGACACCGACGCCGGTTCGCTCTCGATCGAGCTGGTGCCGCAACCGGTGCAGGGTGACCAGGTGGTGGACACCGAGGGTGCGCGCATCTTCCTCGACTCGGACGCGGCCGAGCTGCTCAACGACACGTCGGTGGACGCGGTGGTCGACGAGGAGGGCGTGGTCCAGTTCGGCTTCACCGAGAAGGAGTGAGTTCAGCCGGCGCGCTGGTCCGGTTCCGGCCGGACCAGCGCGGCCAGCACGTGCGCCAGATGGTGCGAGGTGCTCCACGCGATCCAGTTGGCCGGTGAGCCCGCGCCCGCGCCCCGCCGGGCCCGCCGGACGATCTCGTGGTCGCCCCAGGAGAACCCGGCCCCGGCCGGCGACCAGTGCGGCGCGGCCGTCAACGTGCGGCAGAGGTCGGCGAAGCGCTCGTCGCCCCGCCCGCCCCGCCGCGACCAGCGGTAGACCCACCACGCGTCGTCGGCGGCCCAGCGCAGCGTCGGTGTCCGGTCGCCCGGCTCCTCCGCGTCCCGCACCGCGCAGCCCACGCCGTAGTCGCCGTACCCGAGGCCCAGGTCGGCCAGGCGCCGCCAGAGCGACCAGTCGTAGCGGTCCACGCGGACCGGTTCGTCCACCGACAGCCGGGACAGGGCCGGCGGCATCCCACCGGCCGCCATCGTCACCGAACGCCAGGCGTGCCGCCGGGCCCACTGCGCCGCACGCCGGATCCGTGGCTCGGCCAGCCGGACGTCGGCCCGGCAGCACACGTCCCCGGCGTCCAGCAGCAGGTCGCACTGTTCGGGCAGCAGACCCGTCACCCGCCACACCCGTTCCGCCGCCGCCGTGGCCGCGTCCGGCCCGGCCCGGTCCGGGCCGAGGTGCAACCGGACGACCGCGTGGTGCGCCCAGGCCCGGGCCGCCGCGCCGTGCGCGGCCAGCCGCCGGTCGCTGTCCGCGAGACCGATCACCGGCACCAGCGGTACGCCCCAGCGGACCGGATCGTGTTCGGTGTCATCCGGCAGGGCCGACACGTCGACGGCGGGCAGCAGCCCGGGCAGGCGTCCGAGGGTGTCCACGATGGACTGCGTGCCGGCCGGGACGTCGAGGACCGGTGCGAGCATCGCGGCCGAGGCGTCGTCGAGGCGGGTCAGCGCCTCCAGTTCCCCGCGCCGCGCGGCCAGCACCGGGCGGTAGACCGTCGGCCGGCCTCGGAGCGGCTGCACCATACTTCAATGTAGCCAGATGATTGCGCTGCGTCATGGTTTTCCGGTCGGCTCCGGTGTGACGAGCGGGTGCCGCAGCGGTCCGTGGAGCCGGCGGCGAATCGACGATCCAGTCGATGTTTCCGCAGCTCAGAGCCGCCCCCTGTCAGTGATCGGACAGTTCTGCGGCTGGTTGCCGGGCGGTTCGCCGACATAGCGTCGGAATCATCGAGGGTGATCGCCGACGATCGCCCGGACGCGTACGAACGCCTCCTGTCGGCGTACCGGCGGGAGAGAGGATCACCATGCCCAGCCGTAGGCCAAGGAGGGAAACCACCGGCCAGCCGATCCCGAGCATGCGGGAGGCCGGGCGCGCCGACACCGAGATCAACTCGTGTTCGGCGGTCGGGCTGCCGGCCACCGCGCGAATGCTGTTCGCCGTGGTCGACGCCAACGGAAGGCTCGTCCGCGGCCTCGGCGCCACCTCGGCCACCCGGCTCGCCGCCGGTATGTACCAGGTCGCGTTCGACCAGGACGTGGCCGCAGCGGCGTACGTCGGGACGGTCGGCCCCGGGACGGCCGACGGGCTGGTCCCGCAGGGTGTCATCACTGTGGCGCCGCGCTCCGGGATCGCCAACGCGGTGTTCGTCGAGACGCACGGCACGAGCGGGCACGTGGACCGTCCCTTTCACCTGGCCGTGCTCGCCTGACCGGACGCGCAGACGAGCGCACGGCGCCGCACGACCCCCGGTCGTAACGTCGCCGCGCTCCGGCCGTCTCCCACCACCGCAGCCGTACGGCGGTACGCCGGCGGGGACCTGGCTCGACCGGCCCAGCCCGCACCGGTCTTGTGGGCAGCACATGCCCCTTCCGAGGGGATCCAAACCGGATCGGCGTGGGGAATTCCACCATCTGCGACTCCCGGCGTGGCGGGCGCTTGATCGGGGTATGAGCGGACCATGGAGCATTTCACGATCGCGACAGTCGCCGAGAAGAGTCCCGACTTCCGCCGCGTGCTCTGGACCGGGGAGCACACCCAGCTGGTCATCATGACCATCCCGCCGGGCGGCGAGATCGGCGAGGAGGTCCACGAGGGCATCGACCAGATCCTCACGTTCGTCAGCGGCACCGGCGAGGCGCGGGTGGCCGGGGAGAAGAAGGAGGTCGTCTCCGGCGACCTGGTGGTCGTGCCGGCCGGCACGAAGCACAACTTCGTCAACACCGGGCCGAACCCGCTGGTGCTCTACACGGTCTACGGCCCGCCGGAGCACGCCGACGGCGCGGTGCACAAGACGAAGGAGGAGGCGGACGCCGCCGAGGCGGCGGGCGAGGACGAGCCGCCCACCTCCTGACCGCAGGTCTCGAGCGGGGCGCCGCGACCTACCAGGTCACACGGGCGCCCCGCTGTGCACCAGCCCCGGATACTTGACGCCCGCGCCGGTGTTGAGCACCACCACGCGCTCACCGGGCCGGATCCACCCGCCCGCGCGCAGGTGCCGGGCGGCGGTCAGGCAGGCCGCGCCCTCCGGGCAGAGCAGCAGCCCCTCCCGGGCGGCGAAGTCGCGCAGGTCGGTGAGGATCTCCGTGTCGTCCACCGCGATCGCGGTGCCGGCGCTGTCCCGCAGCGCGGACAGGATCAGCTCGTCGCCGAGCGGGGCGGGCACCGTGATGCCGAACGCGACGGTACGCGCGTCCTCCCACGGGGTGACGCGCTCCTCGCCGGCCGCGAACGCCCGCACGATCGGCGCGCATCCGGTGGACTGCACCGCGACCAGCCGGGGCAGCCGGTCCTCCACCCAGCCCAGCTCACGTAGCTCGTGCAGCGCCTTGTGGATGCCGATCAACCCGACGCCCCCGCCGGTGGGATAGACGATCACGTCGGGCACCTGCCAGCCGAGCTGCTCGACGATCTCGTACCCCATGGTCTTCTTGCCCTCCAGGCGGTACGGCTCGCGCAGCGTGCCGGCATCGAAGATCCCTCCGCCCGACCCGGCGATCAGCTCGGCGATGTCCCGGCCCGCGTCGTTGATCAGGCCGTCGATCAGCCGCAGTTCGGCGCCGGCGGCGAGGCACTCCTCGCGGCAGATGCTCGGCGCGGCCAGCGGCATGGCGATGGTCGCGCCCATCCCGGCCCGCGCCGCGTACGTGGCCCAGGCCGCGCCGGCGTTGCCGTTCGTGGGCATGGCGATCCGCTTCACGCCCAGCTCCCGGGCCCGGCTCACGCCCACCGACGCGCCGCGCGCCTTGAACGACCCGGTCGGGGTCAGCCCCTCGTCCTTGACGATCAGGTCCGCGATGCTGATCTCGTGCCCGTACGCCGGCGCGCGCCACATCGGCGTCCAGCCCTCGCCGAGCGTGGTGACGAACCGGGGATCGGCCACCGGCAGCAGCTCCCGGTAGCGCCACAGGTCGGCCGGGCGCAGCCCGAACTGTTCCGGGGCGACGGTGGCGGCCACCGCGGCGAGGTCGTAGCGGGCCAGCAGCGGCGAGCCGCAGCCGCACAGGTTCTGCAACACGTCGGCCGGGTGTTCACGGCCGCAGCGCGGGCACTCCAGGTGCGTCAGGTGCACGGTGGTCCTCAGCTCGCGTCGATGCTCAGCCAGTGCCGGCTGCGCCGGCCCGGCTCGTACGGGGAGTCGAGGCGTTTCGCCACCACCCCCGGGAGCCCCTGCTCACGGGCGGCCCGTAGGGCGTCCGCGCCGACTCCCGGGAACCACGGCGGAGTCTGCCAGTGCGGACCGGTGAGCGCCAGACCGTCGAGCAGGTCACGGCGTTGCGCGTACGGCACGTCGAGGCTGGACACGCCCTCCAGCCAGAGCAGGTCGACGGCGAGGAACTGCCCGTCGCGCCGGGTCGGCGGCCGGACCCGCCCGGCCGGGTCGATCCGTACCAGCACGCCGTCGAGCACCGCCTCGGCCGGGGCCAGCGCCTCGGCCATCGCCCGCGCCCAGGGGTACGCCCCGGTGACCTCCGCGTCGTCGCCGTCGAGCAGCCGCAGCCGGCCGCCCGAGACGTACGCCATCGCGCGCACGCCCGCCCAGCGCAGCTCGTACCCCCAGGCGGCGGCGTCGCGCGGCAGCCGCCCGCCCTCGGCGGGCCGCATCGGGCGGACCAGCTCGGGCATCGGCGTCCAGCCCTCCGGCGCCGGGTCGGTGCGCCTGGGACCGGAAGGCGTGCGGCGACCGCGGCGAGCACCAGTCCGTCCCGATGGGCGTCAGGCCCGGCCCGGACGACGTCTGCGGCCTCACCGCCCACCTGGTCCAGCTGGTCGACTCCCCGACGGTGCTGGTGGCGTTGACGTTCGTCGGCGTCGACCCGGCCGACACCATGGTGCAGCTGGTCACCCTGGACCAGGCGGTCATCCTGACGTACCGGATCCGCACCCTGGCCGAGCGGGCGAAGGGCGGCCAGCGGTGACCCGGGCGGTCGTGGTGATGGTCGACGCCGACCGGGCCCGCTGGCTCGGCGCCTGCGCCACCCACGTGGCAGAGCAGGGCTACGAGCTGGCGGCGATCGCCGACGCGGCCACCGCGCTGGCGATGATCGCTGACGGGCGCGCCGACGTGATCGTGGCCGGTACCGGGTCGCATCTGCCGGCGGTGGAGTTCGCGGCCGGTCCGCAGCGCCCGCACCGGGTCGCCCGGGACACGACGCCGGACACTGGACCGGTCGCCCTCGGCGGGGCGGGGCGGCGACCTCAGCGGGTGGCGCGGTGAGCCGCCGGACGCCACGGTGGTGGCGGCCGGGATACCGGAACGTGCGGCCGGCGGGGCGGTCCCTGTCGTCGCGGCCCCGGCGGGAACGGTTCACCGGCGACGACCTGGCCGGCGAGTACCTGCGCGGCTGGGATCAGGCGCAACTGGACGCGCGGACGCTGATCGAGCGCACCAGCGGGTACGAGCTGGGATACGAGGCTGGCCGCGCTGATGAGGCGCGCGAGCACCGGGAGCGGGAGGAGCAGCTGCGCCGCCTGGTCGACGCGGCCGACGCCGCCGAGGCCGGGGACACGTCGCTACTGGACGCGTTCCTCGGCGACGCTCCGGCCGGTGACGACTTCCTGGACGTGGCCGACGCCGCCGGCGTGACCCCGCTCCCGGACGGCGACGGCGGGCAGCTGGCCGCCGACGTCGAGCAGTGGCTGCGCGACCGGGACGGCCGCCGGTGACCGCCCGCGCCGAGCAGCTGCGCCGCGCCGTGCTGGACATGGCGGCCCGGTACGGCGAGGCCACCCAGGAGTACGCCTTCGCCACCAACGCCCACGCCGACGAGCGGGCGCGGCACCTGCGCGCCATCCGCCGCCGCTACACCGCCCTGTGCCTCCTCACCCGCGCCCTCGCTGACCTGACCGGAGGTACCGACCGGTGACCGCCCCCACGATCAACGGCACCCGCTACCCGCAGCCCGTCGACCAGCTGGTGCCGGCCGCGCGCGCCCTGGCCGACGAGCTGGGCGCGGTGCCGTCCCGCAACGAGCTGATGCGGCAGTTCCGGATCGGCGCGCCGAAGGCCGGGGAGCTGCTGGCGCTGCTGCGCGCCACCGCCGACCGGAACGCCGCCGCGGTACCGGCGCCCACCACGGTGCCGGCCACCGCCGTGCCGCTGACCCTGCCGGCCGTCGACGAGCCGACGCCGCCCGTACCCGGGCCTGCCGTCCCGGCCCGCCCGGACCTGCGACCGGTATTCGTCGCACCCGGCCCGCACCCGGGGCCGGACCCAGCAGACCCGGTGAGCCCGGCCCCGCCTGCCCCGGACACACCGCCGCAGGCCACCCGCTACGGACACCCGGGCACGCCCGCAGACCGGGAGCACCTGCTCCGGGTCTCACCGTTGCGGCCGATGTGGTGCACGATCACCACGCACGCCGCCGACGCTGCGCGCAGCTTCTCGGCCTGGTCGACGAAGTGCCCCATCTCGGTGTTGGAGTTCTCCTCCACCCCGACCGTCACCCGGGCCTGCGTGTCGATGACGACCATGACCGCGCCGATCTCCCGGCACAGCTCGACCAGGGCGTCCCACTCGGCCCGGTTCGTTGACTGCACGGGCAGCGGCAGGAAGTAGACGTTCTCCATCCGCCGGCCCATCGCCGTCTCCCACGCCCGGACGCGCTTCTTCGTGCCCCGGGCACCCTCGGCGACCAGGAACACCACCGGGCCCTGCTGGACCGGGTACGTCTGCCACGGCTCGCCGGTGCCCACCGCGGCGGCCATGTCGAGCACCACGAACGACTTGCCGTGGCCGGGCTTGCCGACGACCCAGACCAGCGAGTCGCGGAAGAGGACGTCCTCCCCGATCAGCGGCTCGGGGTCGGGGATCGTGTCGAGGCCGGCGGAGTCGAGCAGCGCGGCGCGTAGCCGGTCGAGGTGGCTCGGCTGCTGTCCGGGGCTGCGGGCTTCGAGCGCGTCCAGCGCGGCGCGGGCCTGGTCGAGCAGCGCCCGCCGGGCGATCGGGTCGGCGGTCTCACCGGCCCGCCGGGTGACCTCGGCGGCCAGCTGCGTGCCGCGCTGGTGCGCCGCCTCGGTCACGAGCCCGGCGTAGTGCGGGCCCTGCGCGGTCACCGGCACGGCTTCCATGCAGGTGTGCAGGTACGCGGCGCCGCCTGCCTTGTGCAGCTCCTCGGCGGCGAGCAGCGCGGCTGCCACCGCGGCCGGGTCGGTCGGCTCGCCACGCTGGCGGAGACCTGCGACCGCGCGCCAGATCGCGCGGTGCGCGGGCGTGCCCAGCTGGTCGACGGCGACCAGGCCGAGCATCTCGTCAGCGTGCGCGGGGGTGGTCATGGCGGTGCCGATGACGATCTGTTCGGCCTGCCGGGTGACGTCCTGGACGGCGGCGGTCACCGTGCGACCTCGTGGCGTCCGTGTTGGTCGGTGATCGGCGGTAGGCTGTTGCGGGACAGCTCGTCCGGCCGTCGTGAGGGCCGCCCCACCGTTGCGGGGGCGGCCTTCTTCGTGCCTCACGCCGCCTCACCCGCCTGGCCGGCGGCCGGCATCAGGAGACCGGCCAGCCGGGCGCGCTGCTCGTCGGTCAACGGCGGGGCCTGATCGACCAGACGGGTGATGTGCCGGGCAAGCGTAGCTTCCCGGAGTTCACGGGATGCGGCTTGCGTGGCGGGGGTGGTCCGTGCCGTGGTGGCGCTTCTGCGCGGCGTAGGTGGCACGCTTTGAAAGGAAGGCGTCGTTAAGACGGCCTCGGGTCATTGGGACCAGAGCTCCATCGTCGACGTCCTACGCAGCTTAGCAAGGAAGATCGATTGGGTGCCAGTTGGGCAACCTCAACTCTGGTCGTCCGCAGCCCAGATGTCCGCCCACGTCCGGTCGTCGTTCCGCCACCGCGACGCGCCCAGGAACTTCGTGGCATCCCACGCCGCACGGCCCCGGATCGGCTCACCCAGCCGCACGACCATGATCGAGCGCCACACCGACTGCTTCAGGCTCACGTCCGTGATCGCCCGGTACGCCGCCACCGGGTCAGCCGCGGCCAGCAGCGCCGACGTGGCATCCACCCGGCCGGCGGCAGTGATCTCGGCCTGAATCTGGTCGAGGCGTTCCTGTCCCCGGTCCATGCCGGCCTTCAGCGCCGCCTTCACCGCGCCGCCCCGGGACAGCGCGAACTCCGCGGCCAGCTCGGTCAGGTTGCTCTGGATGGCCGCCGCCTCGGCCCACAGCCCTTGCAGGTCAACGCCTTCCGCCGGTCGGGGTAGCAGCCGCTGCCGGGCGTCCTCCTTGGCTAGCAGCGCCTCAACGGTGTCGTCGAGCCACCGGTGCAGCGGGTCCGCGCGCCACTGCCGGAAGCAGGTCATGCACCGGTACTTCAGGTCGCCGGTCGGCCCGTAGGTGACGTTCACGGTGACGTCGCAGCGGTCGCACAGGAACAGGCCGGTGCCGACGTGCCGCCGGGCCGGGCCGCTCTGATGGATCCGCCGGCCCGGGTCCTCCAGGAGCTGCTTCGCGGCCCGCCACGTCGCCTCGGGGACGATCGGCGGGTTCGGCGCCGCGTACTCGATGCCGTTGAGGATCCGCAGCCCGGCGTTGCGGGGCTTGAGCAGGATCTTCCGGATCACCGGGGCGCGCCACTTGCCGCGCCCGGTGGCGGTCGGCACGCCGCGGCGGTTGAGGTCGGCTTGCAGACCGGCGAGGGAGCCGCCGGCGAGCACGTGCGCGTACCAGCGGCGGATTTCCTCGGCCTCGGCCTCGATCAGGTCCTGGCCGTTCGCGGCGAGGCCGTAGCTGCGCGGGCCGCCGTGGTACTCGCCCCGCTCGGCGCGGTCGAGCACCTCCGCGGCAACCCGCTCGGCGATCTCCTCGGCCTCGCCCGCGTCCCGGGCGGCCATGGTGCGGGCGATCTCTCGGCCCTGCGCAGTGTTCAGGTCGAAGCTCGGCGACCGCACGTAGCGGTAGGTGATGCCGTACCCGGTGGCGAGGTCGATCAGGTCTTCGTGCTCGCGGGGTCGGCGGGTGAGCCGGCCGCTGGTGTAGGCCACGATCACGGAGAACTTCCCGGCCTTCGCGTCGGCGATGAGTCGGTCGTACTCCGGGCGGGGCTTGCGGGACTTGGTGCTGGCCGAGATGTCGTTGTCGCGGTAGACGTCGACGACGGTCAGGCCCTCCCGCTGGGCCAGCGCCTGGCAGTCCTTGCCCTGCCGGTCGACGCCCAGCTCTCGGCCTTCCCGGTCGTCACTGATGCGTTCGTAGATTGCAGCGAGCCTCATAAGGGGATAGCGTACTCACCATCGGGTGGTCCTCGGTGTGCACGGCCAGGTGGTTGCGGCCCGGGTCGCGGGGCAGGCCGCGCGGCACCGCCCACGAGGCCAGCACGCCGTCGTGCTCCAGCCGCAGATCCCAGTGCAGGCTCCGGGCGTGGTGCTGCTGGATGACGAAGCGGGCCGCGTGCCGCGCCGACGCTTCCGCCCGGGAGCCCGCTCGGGCACCGGTTCCGGGGTACGCGCGGCGTCCCGTTTCCGCCGGTACTCCTCCAGCCGGTCCGCCATCCCCGCATCCTCCCCCAGACGTGCCGTGCGCGCCGGGATGCCGGTGTGTGCACGGCGAACCGGGGTAGAACGGGGGACATGGACAGCGACCAGCCCACCCTCCCGCTCGCCGGCGACGTCCGGATCCCGTTGCTCGGCTTCGGCACCTGGAAGGCCACCGGCGAGGCCGGGTTCCAGGCGGTGCTCGCCGCGCTGGACGCCGGCTACCGGCACATCGACACAGCCACCATGTACGGCAACGAGAAGGAGGTCGGGCGGGCGGTCAAGGAGAGCGGGCTGCGCCGCGAGGACCTCTTCATCACCACCAAGCTGCCGCCGGACCGGGTGGGCCGGGAGCGGGAGACCATCGAGGCCAGCCTGGCCGCCCTGGAGACCGACTACGTCGACCTGTGGCTGGTGCACTGGCCGCCGTCCGCGCCGGGTGACAGCATCCCGGTGTGGCGGGAGATGCTCGCCGCGCGGGACGAGAACATGGCTCGCACGGTCGGGGTGAGCAACTACTCGATCGACCAGATCGACGAGCTGATCCAGGCCACCGAGGAGACGCCCGCGGTCAACCAGATCCGCTGGAGCCCGTCGCTGTACGACAGGCAGACGTACGCCGCCCACCGGGACCGGGGCGTGGCGCTGGAGGGGTACAGCCCGTTCAAGAACAGCGACCTGTCCGACCCGGTGCTGGTCCGGATCGCCCAGGCGCACGACGTGTCGCCGGCCCAGGTGGTGCTGCGCTGGCACATCGACCACGAGATCGTGGTCATCCCGAAGTCGGTCACGCCGGAGCGCATCCGCGCCAACGTCGACGTGTTCGGGTTCTCGCTCACCGCGGAGGAGATGCGCGACATCGATGCCCTCGCCGGCTGAGGCGTACCCGTGCAGGGGGCGCGGTCCGCTGCGGACCGCGCCCCCTGCCGCGTGCGGTGGTCAGCCCCGGGCGCAGGTGGAGCCGTTGAGCGTGAAGCTGCTCGGCGCGGAGTAGCTGCCGTTCAGCGTCGCCTGGTAGCCGAAGCTGGTCGACGCCCCGGGTGCCAGCGTGCCGTTGTAGCCGGCGTTGCGGGCGGTCACCGCCGAGCCGCTCTGGCTGACCGTGGCGTTCCACGCGTTGGTGACGGTCTGCCCGGAGGGCAGGTTGTAGTTCAGCGTCCAGCCGTTGATCGTGCCGGAGCCGGTGTTCTTGACCGTCACGTCGGCGGTGAAGCCGTTGTTCCACACGTTCGCGGCCTTGTAGGTGACGGTGCACGACGCGCCGCCCGACGGCGGGGGCGTGGTCGGCGGCGCGGTGGTCGGCGGGGCCGACGTGGGCGGCGGGTTGGAACCGGTGTTCACCGACTGCGAGAACGAGTTCACCGCCAGCCCGACGCCGCCCTGCCACGGCTCGAAGCCGGCCTGGATGCTGGTCAGGTACCAGTCGCCTGTGATCGCGCCCCGGTTACGGGTGTCGTTGATGAACGCCATCGCGTCGAAGCTGAAGCTGGGGATGGCCGACGGCGACAGGTACGAGATGACGTTGTTGGAGCCGTTGCTGCCGCGCCAGACCTCCCAGGTACGGCCGGCGATGCTGGCGGTGCCGACCGGCGAGCCGATGGGCTGGATCGAGCCCTGCCGGTTGAGCCAGATCATGATCTCCATCTGGTTCACGCCGTCGCGCTTGGGCGAGGGGTCGAGCCAGATGTCGTACGACGCGTTGAAGATCGCGCCGCTGACGTAGTTGTAGCTGATGCTGGACGGCGCGCTGCTGATGTTCTTCACCTGCACCGGCAGGTTCGTGCCGGGCGAGCAGTTGGTGTAGTGGCAGCCCACGAAGATCGACGGGTACGCGACCGGCGCCCCGTTGGTCGGCGCGGAGCCGTCCGCCCGGGTGATGGAGAAGCCGGTCGAGGTGACGTTGATGCACTGCTGGGCACTGGTGCCCCAGCGGTTGTTCTGCACCACGTACTTGCCGCCGATCGTGGTCGATCCGTACTGCTCGCAGATCTGGGTGTCGGCGGAGGCGGTGCCGCCGAGCGCGACGGCGACGAGGGTGCCGGCGGCCAGCAGTCCGGCTGCCGCGAGGGCCCTGAGTGGACGCTTCATGATGCTCCTTGGCTCGGCGCGGGACGGCGCCGGTTCGGTCGGTGATACGGGCGGGAGCGCTCCCACGGTGCAGGGAATACATTTACATGTCTCAAATCATTGCGCAAATGCGCCGGGCTCGTTAACGCTCCGCGTCCGGCCGGTGGCGCGAGCGCGGGTCGCGTCCGCCCCTTCCCCCAGATGGAGGCGGGATTCCTGCCGGTGGGACGGGGTGTGCCGCCGACCGGCGGCCCGCGCCAGGGCGCACGGGCACTTCCGCCGCCTGGTCGCGGCGAGTAATGTCTTGCCTCCAACGCGTTCCGATCCCCCTCCGGAGGCGTACCCCGTGATGGGTGGTTCCCCCCTGCGCATCCTCGTCGTCGGCGCGGGCATCGCCGGCCTCGCCGTGGCCCGGGCGCTGCGCCTGGCGGGGTTCCGGCCCGACGTCACCGAGCGGCTGCCACCCACCGAGTCGATCGACTCCGGGCTCTACCTACCGGGCAACGCCGCCCGCGCGATGCGCCGGCTCGACCTCGACGGGCCGCTGCGCCCGCTCGGCCAGGTGATCCACCGGCAGCGTTTCCTCGACGCCGCCGGAGCGCCGTTGTGCGAGGTCGATCTCGACGCGCTCTGGGCCGGCGTGGGGGAGTGCCGGGCGCTGCCCCGGGCCGAACTGCACCGGGTGCTGCTCACCGGCGCCGGCGGCGCGGTGCGCCACGGCGCCGAGGTGAGCACCGTCGACCCGATGCCCGGCCGGGTCGCCGTCGGCTTCACCGACGGCACCGGCGGCGAGTACGACCTGGTCGTCGGCGCCGACGGGCCCCGCTCGGCGGTACGGACGCTCGCCGCGCTCGGCGGACCACCACGCCCCGCCGGGCAGGTGGTCTACCGCGCCCTGGTGCGCGGCGGCCCCCGGATCGCGGACTGGACCGCCCTGCTCGGCCAGCGGGCCGGGTTCCTGGTGGTGCCACTCGGCGCCGGACGGCTCTACTGCTATGCCGACGAGGCCGGCACCGACCTGCCCGCCGACCCGCTCGCCCGCCTGCACGAACTGTTCGGCGCCTACGGTGGCCCGGTGCCCGAGGTGCTGGCCGCGCTGGAGACCGTTTCCGTGGAGCGCACCGAGGAGGTCGAGCTGGGGCGCTGGTTCCACGGCCGGGTGCTGCTCGTCGGTGATGCCGCTCACGCCACCGCTCCGACGCTGTCCCAGGGCGCGGCCATGGCGCTGGAGGACGCCGTCGTCCTCGCGGAGTCGCTGCGGGCCGCCGGCAGCGTCGACGCCGCCCTGATCGCGTACGAGAGTCGTCGGCGGCCGCGTACCCGCTGGGTGCGGGACCGGACCCGGGACCGCAACCGCACCCGCGACGTGCCGCCGGCGCTGCGCGACCCGTTGCTGCGCGGACGCGGCGGGCGGATCTTCCGGGAGCACTACCGGCTCCTGACCGGTCCGCTCTGAAGGGTGGGAGATCGTAGCCGCCCACCCCACGCGGCGGGGCCACCTACCGGGGACTATCCTCCTTGCGGATGACGGCTGCGCCGATGACCAGCGCGCCGAGCGGGACAACCAGAACCGGAGGCCACTCGTGACCACCGTCGCACCCAAGCCGGTCGTGACCCGGCCCTGGCCGGTCCGCGAGCCGGTCAAGGGGTCGGCCATCGCGCGGCTGCTGCGCACCACGGACGCGAAGCAGATCGGGATCATGTACATGGTCACCGCGTTCGTGTTCTTCATGATCGGTGGCCTGATGGCCCTGATCATGCGCGCCGAACTCGCGCGACCGGGCCTGCAGTTCCTTTCGCCCGAGCAGTACAACCAGCTCTTCACGATGCACGGCACGATCATGCTGCTGTTCTTCGCGACGCCGATCGTGTTCGCCTTCGCGAACTACGTGGTGCCGCTGCAGATCGGCGCGCCGGACGTGTCGTTCCCCCGCCTCAACGCGTTCGCCTACTGGCTGTACCTGTTCGGCGGCACGCTCGCCACCGCGGGCTTCATCGCCCCGGGCGGCGCGGCCGACTTCGGCTGGACCGCGTACACCCCGCTGAGCACCGCCGAGCACGCCCCGGGCGTCGGCGCGAACATGTGGGTCGTCGGCCTGGCCATCTCCGGTCTGGGCACGATCCTCGGCGCGGTCAACCTGATCACCACGATCCTGACCCTGCGCGCGCCCGGCATGACGATGTTCCGGATGCCGATCTTCACCTGGAACATGCTGGTCACCAGCCTGCTGGCGATCCTGGTCTTCCCGCTGCTGGCCGCCGCGCTGTTCGCGCTCGCCGCGGACCGCCTGATGGGCGCCCACGTGTACGACCCGGCGACCGGCGGGCCGATGCTGTGGCAGCACCTGTTCTGGTTCTTCGGTCACCCCGAGGTGTACATCATCGCGCTGCCGTTCTTCGGCATCATCAGCGAGATCATCCCGGTGTTCTCCCGGAAGCCGATCTTCGGCTACAAGGGCCTGGTGGCCGCCACCATCGCCATCGCGGCCCTGTCGATGAGCGTCTGGGCGCACCACATGTTCGCCACCGGCCAGGTGCTGCTGCCGTTCTTCAGCTTCCTGAGCTACCTGATCGCGGTGCCCACCGGTATGAAGTTCTTCAACTGGATCGGCACCATGTGGCGGGGCCAGATCACCTTCGAGACGCCGATGCTGTTCTCGATCGGCTTCCTGGTGACCTTCCTCTTCGGTGGTCTCACCGGTGTGCTGCTGGCCAGCCCGCCGCTCGACTTCCACCTGCACGACTCGTACTTCGTGGTGGCGCACTTCCACTACGTGCTCTTCGGCACCATCGTGTTCGCCGTGTTCGCCGGCATCTACTTCTGGTTCCCCAAGATGTTCGGCCGGATGCTCGACGAGCGGCTCGGCAAGATCCACTTCTGGCTGACCATGATCGGTTTCCACACCACGTTCCTGGTGCAGCACTGGCTGGGCAACGAGGGCATGCCGCGCCGGTACGCCGACTACCAGGCCGCCGACGGCTTCACCACGCTGAACACGATCTCCACGATCGGCGCGTTCATCACCGGTATCTCGACGCTGCCGTTCATCTGGAACTGCTGGAAGTCGTACAAGACCGGCCCGGTCGTCGAGGTCGACGACCCGTGGGGCCACGGCAACTCGCTCGAGTGGGCCACCAGCTCCCCGCCGCCGCTGCGCAACTTCGACCGGATGCCGCGCATCCGCTCCGAGCGGCCGGCGTTCGACGCGAAGTTCCCCGAGCTGGCCGCCGGGCAGAGCCTGGCCGGTCCGCCCGAGGGTGGTGCCAAGCCGCTGACCAGCGAGGTCAACGGTGGCGCCAGCTACCAGGAGGACACCGCAGGCAACCTCGACCAGCGCTAGTTACCGCGCCGCTACGTCGAGACGGGCGCCGCACCCCTTGCCGGGGCGCGGCGCCCGCCCCTTTCCCGCTCCTTTCCCGCTCCCGCACTCCGGCGCTCCCTGCGCTCCTTCTGCGTCGATCATGAAGTTAGCGGCGATCGGCGTCCGATTCATCCCCGCTAACTTCATGATCGCCGGACCAGTCCGGTCGGGCGGGGTGGGGCCGGGCCGGGTGAGTCCGGCGCCGGACGCTGCAGCCCGTGATCAAGGAGTTTGTGGCGGTTCACCGGCCCAGCCTGGACACAAACTCCTTGATCACGCCCGAGGGGCGGCCCGCGTGCCGCGCCAGGTCGGGTGATCAAGGGGTTTGGGGCGGTTTGCGCCGCTGGTGAGGACGTGAACTCCTTGGTCAACTGGCGGGAGAGCGGGAGAGCGGAGGCCAGGGCGGAGGCGGGGGCGGAGGGCTACAGGGGCGCGGGGGCCAGCTCTGGTTCCGGAGTCGGGGTGGGGACCGGGGTGCGGCGGCGGCGCAGCTCGATCGGGAGCACCGCCAGCGCCACCAGCGCGCCGATCGCGCCCGTGACCACGAAGCCCCACACGGGCGCGCTGGCGTCGATCACCGCGCCGGCCAGCGGCGCGCCGAGCGCGATGCCCACCGTCACCGCGGAGCCGTGCAGGCCCATGGCCAGGCCCCGGACGGAGGGCGGGGCCAACCGGCTGACCGCGTCGGAGGTGGACGCGATGGTGGGCGCGCAGAGCGCACCGGCCGGGATCAGCGCGAGACAGAGCAGCCACCAGTGCGACCCGCCCAGCCCGACCGGGATGGTGGTGAGGCTCAGCGCGGCCATCAGTGCCAGCGGGGAGAACGAGCGGCGTACGGCGCCGTAGGCGAATCCGCCTACCAGCGAGGCGACCGCCCAGGCGGCCAGCACGGCGCCGGTCCAGCCGACCTCGCCACCGGAGCGGAGCACGGCTACCACCGCGACGTCGGTGCCGCCGAGCACCAGCGTGGCGGCGAGGCTGACCGCCAGTACGGCGAGCAGGCGCGGGGTGAGCCACTCGCGGCGGTGCACCGGGCGCGGCGGACCGGCCGGCTCGTCGGCGGCCCGGATCGGCGGGTTGAGCAGCCAGAAGCAGATGCCGGCGGCGACGATCCCGGCGCCGACCGCCCAGAGCGTCAGGCGCGGCGTGACGGCGGTGGCCAGGGCCACGGCGAGCGCCGGGCCGACCATGAACGACAACTCCACCGCCATCGAGTCCAGCGCGTACGCGGGGCGGCGCTTCTCGACCGGCACGAGCGCGGCGATCGACTGCCGGACCATCGAGAAGATCGGCAGGGCGAGCAGCCCGGCGAGGAACGCGGCCGGGAGCAGCACCGGGTACGGCAGTGTGGGCGCGGCGGACCAGAACAGCGCCTCGGCGACGGTGGTGAGCACCAGCACCGGCCGCAGCCCCCGGCGGTCGATGAGCCGCCCGAGCAGCGGGGCGCCGACCGCCGCGCCGATCGTGGACGCGGCGCCGACCAGGCCGGCGGCGCCGTAGCCGCGGCCCAGGTCGAGCACCACGTAGAAGGTGAGCGTCACCCCGGTGGCGGTCAGCGGCACACGGGCCAGCACCGACACCAGCAGCAACGATCGGAGACCGGGCAGCGCGAGCGCTTCCCGGTAAGGCTTCAGATTCACGACGGACCGTACCTCCGGCGCCATCCTGGGGCCGGGGTACGACACCCGCAAGCGATTACCCGGTCAAGCGGTCCTGATCACAGGCTCGCCCACCGTTGTCACCCCGGCGCCGTCGAGCGCCCGCAGCGCCACGTCGAGCGTGTCCGGCGCGACAGCGGCGGTCAGGTCGAGCAGCACGGTGGTCCGGAAGCCCTCCCGGGCGGCGTCCAGGGCGGTCGCGCGCACGCAGTGGTCGGTGGCGATGCCGACCACGTCGACCCGGTCCACGTCGTGCCGGCGCAGCCAGTCGGCCAGGCACTCGCCGTCGGGGGCGTGCCCCTCGAAACCGGAGTACGCGGCCGCGTGCTCGCCCTTGTGGAAGATCACCTCCACCCGGCCGGTCGCCAGCTCGGGGTGGAACTCGGAACCGGAGGTGCCGACCACGCAGTGCCGGGGCCAGGAGTCGACGTAGTCCGGCGGGTCGCCGAAGTGCGCGCCCGGGTCGACGTGGTAGTCCTTCGTCGCGACCACGTGGTCCCACCGGTCCGGTTCGGCGGCGAGCAGCCGGGAGATGCCGGCGGCCACGCCGGCTCCGCCACCGACCGCGAGGGAGCCGCCCTCGCAGAAGTCGTTCTGCACGTCCACGATGATCAGGGCGTTCGCCATCTGACGGGTTCCTCTTCAGCTCGCGGGTACGACGGTCACCGGTACGGCCGGATCCCCGGCGGAGAGCTTGAGCCCCTCCCACGGGATGGAGATCAGGCACTGGCGCAGGTGGTCCCGGGACTCCTCCAGCGTGGGCAGCGTCTCCGGCTCGCCCGACACCACGTACGAGTGCTGGAGCAACCGGTCGTTGGGCTGCCGGTCCGGCACGCCCTGCGGCACGATGACCTCCTCGGTGGCGGTGCCGGTCGGCTTGTGCCGGCGGACCGCGACCTTCCGGCCGCCGATGGTGGCCTTGTGCTCGGAGCGCTTGACCACGGGTCGCCCCTCCACCTCGACCAGCTTGTAGACGAGGCCGGCGGTGGGCGCCCCGGAGCCGGTCACCACGGCGGTGCCGGCGCCGTACATGTCCACCGGCTCGGCGGCGAGGGCGGCGATGGCGTACTCGTCGAGGTCGCCGGAGACGATGATCTTCGTCTCGGTGGCGCCGAGCGAGTCGAGCAGCTCGCGGGACTGCTGGGCGATCACCGCGAGGTCGCCGGAGTCGATCCGGACCGCCCGCAGTTCCGGCCCGGCCACCGCGATGGCGTTGCGGATGCCCTGGGCGATGTCGTACGTGTCGACGAGCAGCGTGGTGTCCTTGCCCAGCGTGGCGACCTGGGAGGCGAACGCGGCCCGCTCGTCGTCGTGCAGCAGCGTGAAGGCGTGCGCGGCGGTGCCCGCGGTGGGGATGCCGTAGCGCTGCCCGGCGGCCAGGTTGGAGGTGAACCGGAACCCGGCCAGGTACGCGGCCCGCGCCGCCGCGACGGCGGCCTCCTCGTGCGCGCGGCGGGAGCCCATCTCGATCAGTGCCCGGCCCCGGGCCGCGGTGACCATCCGGGCGGCCGCGGCGGCGATCGCGCAGTCGTGGTTGAGCACTGACAGCACCAGCGTCTCCAGCACCACGCACTCGGCGAACGTGCCCGACACGGTGAGGATCGGGGAGCCGGGGAAGAACAGCTCACCCTCGGCGTAGCCGTCGATGTCGCCGGTGAACCGGTAGTCGGCCAGCCACTGCGCGGCCCGGTCGTCCACCACTCCGGTACGGCGCAGGAAGTCGATCTCCGCCGGGTCGAACCGGAAGTCGCGGATCATCTCGATCAGCCGGCCGGTCCCGGCGACCACGCCGTACCGGCGCCCGGCGGGCAGCCGCCGGCTGAACACCTCGAAGACGCAGCGTCGGTCGGCCGTGCCGTCACGCAGGGCCGCGCTGACCATGGTCAGCTCGTAGTGGTCGGTCAGCAGCGCGGGGCGAAGGGTGCTCACCGCCCCAGCCTAGAGTTCAGCCCGGGTTCGTGCCGTCGTGCCCCGGCATCGACCGCAGTGCGGCCCGCAACTCGCCGCGCCCGGCGACGCCGAGCTTGCTGTAGACGCGCTGGAGGTGGTTCTCCACCGTGCGCGTGGACAGGAACAGCCGCTCGGCGATGGCACGGCTGGTCACGCCGTCGGCGGCGAGGCGGGCGATCTCCCACTCCCGCTCGCTGAGCGTCGGGCGCAGCAGGCGCAGCGCCGGGGTGGAGATCTCGTCGCAGCGGCGCAGCAGATCGGCGAGGCGTTCCCGGATCGGCCCGGTGGCGCCGCCCCGGACGTGTCGCGTCCGGTGCAGGGCCAGGGCGGTCGCCTCGGCCGCGTACACGGTCAGCTCCCGGTCGGCGAAGCCGTCGGCGACGGCGAGCAGCGCGTCCGGGGAGCCGTCGACGGCGGCCCGGGCGAACCGGGCGACCAGCGGCGGCAGCACGCCGTCGACCTGCTCGGAGAGTTCGGCCAGGCGTTGCGCCACCGTGCGCCGGCCACCGTCGGTGCAGGTCGGGCCGACCGGCGCGGCGGCCTGGTCCAGCCGGACCAGGTCGAGCAGGACGAGCAGTTCGTGCCCGGCCAGGCCGTCCTCGCGCAGCCGGTCGGCGAGCGCGCACAGGTGCTTGGTGGCCGCCGGCAGGTCACCCGTCGCGGCCTGGACCGCGCCCCGGGCCTGCTCCAGCCACGGGTAGAGCACGGCCATGCCGGGCGCGTGCGTCCGGTCCGCCTCGGCCATCGCCTCGGCCGCGTGCGTCGCGTCTCCGCGCAGCGCGGCGGCCTGGGCGCGCTCGGCGTGCGCGAGGCCCGCGTACACCCGGCTGGTGGCGAGCACCGCGCACGCCTCCAGGCTGGTCCGCAGCGCGTCGTCGCCGCGCCCGCGCAGCCGTGCCGCGTACGCCTGGAGGATGGCCAGGTAGCCGGTGCCGAGCCGGAAGTCGCCGGCCCCGGCCAGGTCGGCGAACTCGTCGGCGACGATCGCGTCGATGCCGGGCAGGTCGCCGGAGAGCGTCAGCCGGGTGCCCCGGGCCAGTTCCATGGCGAGCTGGAGGTAGGGCATGTCGGCCCGCCAGCACGCCGCCTCGGCCTGCACCCGGGCGATCGCGTTGGCACTGAGCTGGTATTGCCCCTGCGCGGCTTGCAGGTGGGCGAGCGTGCAGCGGGCCAGCTCCCGGGCGGCCATCGGGGCGGCGGGCCGGTCCAGCACCTCCTGGGCCAGCCGTACCGCGACGTCGACGTCGAGCCGGTGCAGCCGCATGATGGCCTCGAACGCGCGTACCCGGGCCCGGTGGGCGGGGTCGCGCAGCTCCTCGCCGCGCGCGGCGATCTCCTCCACCGTGGACTCGCGGTTGAGCCCCCAGTAGCTGACCATGCCCCGGACGGTCAGCCACCGGCTGCGCCGCCGGTCGTCGTGGATCTCACCGGCGACCTGGTCGAGCACGCCGAGCGCCTCGTCCGGCCGGTCGCCGAACATCAGGATGGTGGCGAGCAGCTCCGCCGCGTCCGTGCCGCCGCCGGCCTCCAGCGCGGCCCGGGCCAGCCGGGTGGCCAGTGGCACGTCGTACCGGCCGAACGCCTGCACCGCCGCTTCGAGCAGCAGGGCCACGTCCTGCGCCGTACCCGAGTCGAGCCGCCACACCGCGACGCGCAGCAGGTCCTCCCGGCGGCGCTTGCCGACCTGTTCCAGCAGGCCGGCCAGGGTGGCCTGGAGCCGGCGGGTGCGGCTGACCGGGCAGTGCCGGCGCATCACCTCGCCGTAGAGCGGGTGCGCCAGGCGGACGTTGAGCCGCCGGTCGTCGTGGACCAGCGTGATGAGCCCGCGTTCCTCGGCCGTCTCCACGTCGGCCGGGTCGACCGCGCGTTCCAGCAGTTGCAGGCCCAGCGGTTCGCCGAAGGCGACCAGCTCGACGACCGCCCGGACGCCGGGGGTGAGCTGGCCGATCCGGGTGTCGATCAGTTCGGTGAGGCTGGGCGCAAGCTCCAGCCGGCCGGTCCAGGTCCAGATCCCGTACCTGCGGTTCAGCTCGTCGTCGGCGGCCAGCACCAGCTCCCGCAGCAGCAGCGGGTTGCCGGCGGAGAGCTGGAACAGCCGGTCCGAGGAGCCGGCGTCGACCGGGCCGCCCAGGATGGCGGCGAGCAGTCCGGTGGTCTCACTGCGGCACAGCGGGCCCAGCTCGACCAGGTCGGCCAGGTCGTCGGTCCAGAGTGCGCGGATCGGCAGCGGGATCTGCTCGCCGTTGCGCAGCGTCCCGATGACGTACGCGTTCTCGGAGCGGGCGACCAGGTGCACGAGCGCCGCCGAGGGCGGGTCGAGCAGATGCGCGTCGTCGATGGCCAGCACGATGGGCCGGCCGGCGGCCTGTTCCTGGAGCACGTCCACGGCCCAGCGCAGGATCCCGGCGGGGGACAGGCCCTGCGGCTGCGAGGCGGGCAGCACCTGGACCAGCCCGCCGAACGGCAACGCGGCAGTGGTGGCGCTGGCCGCGATGGACCAGATCGCGTACCGCTCGGGGGAGAGCGCGGCCACCCCCTCGCGCAGCAGCCGGCTCTTGCCGACCCCGGCGTCGCCGCTGAAGAGCAGCCCGCGCCCCTCCGGGCCGCCGACCGCCGACTTCAGACGGTTGAGTTCATCAGTACGGCCGACGAACTCCCACCTGCTCATCGATGCAGCATATCGACCGTTTTCCGTCCGCGTGCGCACCGTCACGCAGTGAAGTTGAGTAATCTGTTCATTACCGGTGAGTACCGGATGTGTTGGTTGTCGGATGGCCGACACCCGTACTCTTCCGGCAGTCCCTGCAAGCAGGGAAAATCCGCGACCGGTACCCCGGTCGCCCGACCGGGAGGCCCACCTGATGACGCCAGGTCCGCTCCCTTCGGTCGACGTGCCCGACCCAGGCCGGCAGGCCGAGCCACCCGGATGCGCCCCGCTGCCGACCCGGCTCGGGGTGACCACGCCCGGGCCGGACGAGCCGATGGCTGTGGTCGTCGCCGGTCCGGCCGGCGCGAACCGGCGCGAGCTGATCGCCGGCCTGCTCGGGATCGAGGCCGCGACGCTCGCCGTGCCGCCGGGAAGCAACCTGCTGGTCCAGCACGCCGCCACCGCGACCCGCGCCGCGTACGTCCCGGGCTACCGCCAGCCGCACGCCTACGGCGCCGACCCGCTCGCCGCCGGCCCGGCGCTGGCCCGGCCGCCGCGCCGGGTCGAACTGAGCCTGCCCGATCCGCTGCTGCGGCACTTCGCGGTGGTCGACACGCCGGACACCGGCACGCTCGGCGTGGCCGGCGGCCGGGTGCTGCGCGACGCCGTCGGCCGGGCCGGCGCGCTGCTCTTCGTGATCTCCGCCGACCAGGCGTTCAGCGCGGCCGAGCTGCACCTGCTCGCCGAGGTGGCGCGTACCCGGGTCGAGGTCTTCTTCGCCGTCACGCCCGGCGTGACCGGCCCGGCCGCGCCGGGCGACGGCGTGCGGGCCCAGGACCCGGCGGCGTCCGGCCGGACCGGGCCCGCCCGCCGGCTCGACCCGGTGTCGGTCTCCATCGAGGCGCACCGCGCGGCGCTGCTGGCCGCGGTTCCCGCGCTCACCCCGGCCCGATGGTTCCCGGCCCGCCGCGCCGAGCTGCCACAGCTGCGCCGCGCGCTCGTCGGCTGGGCCGCCGACGAGGTGCTGCGTCGCGGCAGCGCCCACCCGCCGGTGCCGGCCGGCGCGCACGGCCGGGTGCCGGTGCTCGCCGGCGTCGAGCCGGGTGAGCTGGCCGACCGGATCGACCGTCAGGCCCGCGCCTGCGCCCGCCGGATCCGCCAACACCTCGCCCTGGAGCTGGCCAACATCCATCTGCGGGTGGTGCAGGAGATCGTCTTCGGGGTCGGCTGTGCCGGCCTGCCGCAGATGCTCGACCGCGAGCTGGAGGCGCTGTCGCTGCTCGCCACCGCCCAGTGCGACGAGGCGGTGCGGGGTCTGGTCGACGAGGCCGCCGCCCGGGTCTTCGGCGCGCCGCTGACCGAGGGCGTACGCCGGCGGATCACCCACGCGGTGCGCTGGGGCCTGGCCGACCACCCGGACGCCCCCGAGCTGGACCGGGTGCTCCTGGTGACCAGCACGGCCGGGGTCGCCGGGCTGACCGGCGCCGGCGCCCTGGACGCGCTGGCCGGGCTGCCCGGCGCGCAGCGCGACGAGGTGCTCCCGCCGGTCGGCGTCGCCCTCAACGGCGGCTGCTGGCAGCACTGGCGGGCACCCGGCAACGACGACCCGAACGCCGCACGCTCGTGGGCCCAGCGCGCACTGCGCGAGGTCGAACTCGAACTGTCCCGCGAGGTGTCCCGCCGCTTCGAGGTGATCCGTCTCTCGCTGGGCGCGGTGCTCGCCGATGCGGTCGACCACGGCATCCTGCTTGCCTGACCACGCCGCCGGCACACGGCGACCCGGGCTCGCGTACGCGGCCCGGGCGGATGACGACGACCCGCACACCGTTCCGGTTCATCGGTTCCCCGGATCCGGTGGCACGATGGGGGGCATGGCGGCTCCACAGGTTGCGCCGGTCGAGACGCCGGACACCGAAGAGGTGCCGGTCTCCGACCGGCCATGGGTGACCATCGTCTGGGACGATCCGGTCAACCTGATGACGTATGTGACCTGGGTTTTCCAGAAGCTCTTCGGGTACAGCCGGGAGAAGGCGGAGCGGCTCATGCTGGACGTGCACCACAAGGGCAAGGCCGTGGTCTCCAGCGGCGCCCGGGAGCGGATGGAGCACGACGCGGCGCAACTGCACGCGTACGGCCTCTGGGCGACGGTGGACCGCTCATGAGCATGTTCCGCCGCCGGGGCGACCACTACGTGGCCACGTTCGCGGTCGACGAGGTCCGGGTGCTGCGCAAGGTCGCCAACGAGGTGGTCGGCCTGCTGACCGACGGTTTCGACCACGGCGACCCGGTGGTCGGGCGGCTCTTCCCCGACGTCTACCCGGACGACGAGGCCGGCACCGCCGAGTTCCGCCGCTACACCGAGGGCGACCTGAAGACCGGCAAGATCGACCAGGCGGGCGCCGTCCTCGCCGCGCTGCCGGACGGGGACGCCGGCGGCGAGGTGCGGCTGGACGCGGAGGCGGCCGAGGCGTGGCTGCGGGCGCTGAACGACGCCCGGCTGGCGATGGGCGTACGCCTGGAGATCAAGGACGGCACCGACCTGGGCGAGGAGCTCGACGACGCGGTGGCCGCGGACCCGGGTTCGTCCCGGGTGTTCCAACTGTCGGTCTACGCCTATCTCGGATATCTCCAGGAGTCCCTGCTCAACGCCCTGATCGACTGAGTGGTGACGGTTGCCACCTCGCCGCCCGGGAGGGCCAGGCGCTAGGCTTGGCGGCGTGCTGAGCATCGACCGGTCGATCATCGACGCGATCGTCGCCCACGCGCGTCGGGACCACCCGGACGAGGCGTGCGGCGTGGTCGCCGGTCCCGTCGGCAGCGACACCCCGGCCCGGCACATCCCGATGGACAACGCCGCCCGCTCCATGACGTTCTACGAGTTCGACTCGATGGAGCAGTTGCGGGTGTGGCGCGAGATGGACGACCGCGACGAAGAGCCGGTCGTCATCTACCACTCGCACACCGCGACGGAGGCCTACCCGTCGCGTACGGACGTCTCCTTCGCCGGCGAGCCGGGCGCGCACTACCTGCTCGTCTCGACCCGCGAGCCCGACACCGAGGAGATCCGCTCCTTCCGGATCGTCGACGGCGTGGTCACCGAGGAACCGGTGGAGATCGTGGATGCCGCCGTGGACCCGAACGCCGTCCAGTCCTACATGTTCGGGCAGAGCCCGGCGACGGTCGACTACGAGTGTTCCGGCCGCTGACCTTCAGCGCCGGCACCTTCCTTTTCCCGTCACCTGGCACGATCCCGAACGAGGAGCACGAGACACCATGGCCATCGAGGTTCGCATCCCCACCATCCTGCGCAGCTACACCGGCGGCGCGAAGGTCGTCGAGGGCAGCGGCGACACGCTCGCCGACCTGATCGCCGACCTGGACTCCCGGCACGGCGGCCTGAAGGCCCGCCTGCTCACCGACGCGGGCGCGCTGCACCGGTTCGTCAACGTCTACGTCAACGACGAGGACGTCCGCTTCCTCGGCGCGCTCGACGCCAAGCTCAACGACGGCGACAGCGTGACCATCCTGCCGGCCGTCGCCGGTGGCGCGTTCGGCTTCGCGGCCGCCGCGGCGATCGCCTCGCACGCGGTCTCCACGCGCGCCGCCCGCTGAGGGGGCCCGCGATGGCGCGGTACGACAGTCTCCTCGACGCCTGCGGCGGCACGCCGCTGGTCGGGTTGCCCCGGCTCTCGCCGACGGTCCCGGCCGGGGCGCCGCCGGTGCGGCTCTGGGCCAAGCTGGAGGACCGGAACCCGACCGGCAGCATCAAGGACCGCGCGGCCCTGTTCATGGTCCGCGCGGCCGAGGAGTCCGGCCGGCTGCGTCCGGGCGACACCATCCTGGAGCCGACGAGCGGCAACACCGGCATCTCGCTGGCCATGGTGGCGAAGCTGCGCGGCTACCGGCTGGTCTGCGTGATGCCGGAGAACGTCTCCACCGAGCGGGTGCAACTGCTCCGCATGTACGGCGCGGAGATCATCTTCTCGCCGGCCGCGGGCGGCTCGAACCAGGCCGTCGCGACCGCGAAGCAGATCTCCGCGGAGCACCCGGACTGGGTGATGCTCTACCAGTACGGCAACGAGGCGAACGCCCGGGCGCACTACGAGACGACCGGGCCGGAGCTGCTCCAGGACCTGCCGGGCATCACCCACTTCGTGGCCGGGCTGGGCACCACCGGCACGCTCATGGGCACCGGGCGCTACCTGCGGGAGAAGGTCGAGGGCATCCAGATCGTGGCGGCCGAGCCGCGCTACGGCGAGCTGGTCTACGGTCTGCGCAACATCGACGAGGGTTACGTGCCCGAGCTGTACGACGCCGGGGTGCTGTCCCGCCGCTTCTCCGTGGGCACCCGGGACGCGGTGCTGCGTACCCGGCAGCTCGTCGAGGTGGAGGGCATCTTCGCCGGGTTCTCCACCGGCGCCATCCTGCACGCCGCGCTCGCGGTGGCGCACGAGGCGGTCCGCGACGGCCGCCGCGCGGACGTGGCGTTCGTGGTCTGCGACGGCGGCTGGAAGTACCTGTCGACCGGCGCGTACGGCGGCACCCTCGCCGACGCGGAGGAGTCCCTGGAGGGTCAGCTCTGGGCCTGACGGACCGATGGCCGGTCCGGTCGGTGGCGTGCCCGCCGGCCGGACCGCCGGTCTCGTCCGGAGCGGACGTGTATGGGTGTCACGTTGATGACAACTTCCGGCAGATGATTCTTGCCCGACCGGGGCGACGCGTAGGCTGCGCAGCGTGGCGAGCGCGTCGGTAGAGATCATCGGCGGTGCCGCCGCCGGCGCATCGACTACTCATCGTGAGATCGAGGCCACCGGATGAGACTGACCGTCCTCGGCTGCGCGGGCAGCTTCCCGGGGCCCGAATCCCCCTGTTCGGCCTATCTCATGGAAGCCGAGGGCTTCCGGCTTCTGATCGACTTCGGCGTGGGCTCGCTCTCCACGCTCCAGCGCTACGTCGGGCTGCACGCCCCTGACGCCATCCTCCTCACCCACCTGCACTGTGACCACATGTTCGACGCCGTTTCCTACGTGGTGGTACGGCGGTACGCGCCGGACGGCCCATACCCGCCCCTGCCGATGTACGCCCCCTCCGGCGCGCCCGACCGGCTGGCCACCGCGTACGGGCAGGAGGAGGGCTCGGTGGAGGACGTCTACCAGTTCTACGGCCTCCAGCCGGGCACGTTCCCGATCGGCCCGTTCACCGTCACCGTCGACCGGATGAACCACCCGGTCGAGACGTACGGGGTGCGGCTGGAGCACGGCGGCCGGGTGTTCTGCTACTCCGCCGACACCGCGCCCTGCGAGGCGCTGCTGCGCCTGGCCCAGGGCGCCGACGTGTTCCTCTGCGAGGCGAGCTACATGGACGGCGTGGAGAACCCGCCGGATCTGCACCTGACCGGCCGGGAGGCCGGCGAGGCGGCCACCAAGGCGGGTGTGGGACGGCTCCTGCTCACCCACCTCGTACCGGCCTGGGGCAGCGAGTCGCAGACCGTGGAGGCGGCGGCCGGGGCGTACGCCGGACCGCTGGACGTGGTCCGGCCCGGCGCCTGCTACGAGGTCTGAGCCCGGCGGCGGCCGGGTCGTGTCGGCGGGCACCCGCGGGCGGTGCGATCACCGCACCGCATAGGGTGCAGGCATGGCGCGACCTGACGGGCGGCGGCCCGACCAACTCCGACCGGTGACCCTGACCCGGGGCTGGAGCACCCACCCGGAGGGCGCGGTGCTCGTCGAGTTCGGTGCGACCCGGGTCCTCTGCACGGCGAGCGTCACCGAGGGCGTGCCCCGCTGGCGCAAGGGTTCCGGGCTGGGCTGGGTGACCGCCGAGTACGCGATGCTGCCCCGGGCCACGAACACCCGCTCGGACCGGGAGAGCGTCCGCGGCAAGGTCGGCGGCCGGACCCACGAGATCTCCCGGCTGATCGGCCGCAGCCTGCGCGCCTGCGTCGATCTCAAGGCGCTCGGCGAGAACTCGATCGTGCTGGACTGCGACGTGCTCCAGGCCGACGGCGGTACCCGTACCGCCGCGATCACCGGCGCGTACGTCGCGCTGCACGACGCGGTGACCTGGCTGGCCGAGCGCAAGGCGCTGGCCGGCAAGGTGGAGAAGGTGATGCACCGCTCGGTGGCCGCGGTGAGCGTCGGGGTGATCGGCGGCGAGCCGATGCTCGACCTCTGCTACGCCGAGGACGTCACCGCCGAGGTGGACATGAACGTGGTCTGCACCGGCACCGGCGACTTCGTCGAGGTGCAGGGCACCGGTGAGGCGGGCGTCTTCGCCCGCGACCAGCTCGACGCGCTGCTCGACCTGGGCGTGGCGGGCTGTCTGGAACTGGCCGACGCGCAGCGGAAGGCGCTCTCGTGAACAAGGTCCTGCTCGCCACCCGGAACCGCAAGAAGCTGATCGAACTCCAGCGGATCCTGGACGGCGCGCTCGGCGCGCACCGGATCGCGCTGCTCGGGCTCGACGACGTCGAGGAGTACCCGGAGCTGCCGGAGACCGGCCTCACGTTCGGCGAGAATGCGCTGATCAAGGCGCGGGAGGGCTGCCGGCGCACCGGCCTGCCGACCATCGCCGACGACTCCGGGCTGGCGGTGGACGCCCTCAACGGCATGCCGGGTGTGTTCAGTGCCCGCTGGTCCGGCCGGCACGGCGACGACCGGGCCAACCTCCAGCTCGTGCTGGACCAGGTCGCCGACGTGCCGGACGAGCACCGGGGCGCTGCGTTCGTCTGCACCGTCGCGCTGGTGCTGCCGGGTGGCAAGGAGCACCTGGTCGACGGCCGTCAGTCCGGCCGGCTGCTGCGCGCCCCGCGCGGCGACGGCGGCTTCGGCTACGACCCGATCTTCCTGGGCGACGGGCAGGAGCGCACCAACGCGGAGCTGACTCCCCAGGAGAAGGACGCGGTCAGCCACCGCGGCAAGGCGCTGCGGGAGCTGGCCAAGCTGGTCGCGAAGGTGCTCCCGCCCGCCGCCTGAGATCAGCCGAGCGGGCCGATCTCCCGCTCGATCGCCGCGCGCAGCTCCGGGCCGCGTACCACCTCGCTCGCGGCCTCCATCAGCGGCGCGAGGAACACGTCCGGTCCCGGCTCGCCGATGGTGCCGCCGAGCGCGTCGAGCGCCGCCCGCCCGGCCGGTGACGGCGTCAGCGGCGCGCGGAGCTGGAGCCCGCGTACGGCCGCCAGCAGCTCCACCGCGAGCAGGCTGGTCAGGTTGTCCAGCACCGTGCGCAGCTTCTTGGTGGCCGCCCAGCCCATCGAGACGTGGTCCTCCTGCATGCCGCTGGTCGGCAACGAGTCGACCGAGGCGGGCGCGGCGAGCCGGCGGTTCTCCGCCACGATCCCGGCGGCGGTGTACTGGGCGATCATCAGGCCGGAGTTCACCCCGGCGTCGGGGGACAGGAACGCGGGCAGTTCCCGGGACCGGGTGACGTCCAGCAGCCGGTCCACCCGCCGCTCGGCGATCGCGCCCACCTCGGCGGCGGCGATGGCCAGGTAGTCGGCGGCGAAGCCGAGCGGCGCGCCGTGGAAGTTGCCGGTCGACTCGACCCGCCCGTCCGGCAGCACCACCGGGTTGTCCACCACCGACAGCAGCTCCCGGCCGGCCACCACCTCGACGAAGTCGAGCGTGTCCCGGGCCGCGCCGGCCACCTGCGGCGCGCAGCGCATCGAGTACGCGTCCTGCACCGCGTGCGCCAGGTCGTCGCGGTGCGAGTCCATCACCGCCGAGCCCTGCAACAGCCGGTGGATGTTCGCCGCCGACGCGGCCTGACCGGGATGCGGCCGGATCGCGTGCAGCTCGGGCAGGAACGGCCGCTCCGAGCCGAGCATCGCCTCGATGGCCAGCGCCGCCGTCACGTCCGCCATGGCGAACAGGTGCCGGGCGTCGGAGACGGCGAGCAGCAGCATGCCGAGCATGCCGTCGGTGCCGTTGATCAGCGCCAGCCCCTCCTTGGCGGCGAGCGACACCGGCTTCAACCCGGCCTGGTGCAGCGCGTCGGCGGCCGGGATGCGCTCCCCGGCCGGGCCGAGCACCCAGCCCTCACCGAGCAGCACCAGCGCGCAGTGCGCCAGCGGCGCCAGGTCACCGGACGCGCCGAGCGAGCCGTGCTCGGGCACCCACGGGGTCACCTCGTGGTTGAGCAGGTCCACGAGCGCCTCGGCGACCAGCGGGCGGACCCCGGAGCGGCCGAGCGCCAGCGAGCGGACCCGCAGCAGCATCATGGCGCGTACCACCTCGCGTGGCATCGGCGCGCCCACCCCGGCGGCGTGCGAGCGGATCAGCGCGTGCTGAAGCTCGGCCCGGCGCTCCGGGGCGACGAACGTGTTCGCCAGCGCGCCGAAGCCGGTGGAGACGCCGTACACCGGCCGGCCGGCCGCCTCGATGCCGTCCACGATGGACCGGGAGGTCGCCATCGCCTCGGTGGCGGCCGGATCGAGCACGACCTTGGCGGTGCCGCGGGCCACCGCGAGCACGTCGGCGGCGGTGACGCCGGTGGACAGGATGGTCACTGTGGTCATCGCGGTACTCCGTTGTGCAGGACCCGGCGGATCAGTGGCACCCCCGGCCGGTAGGCCAGGTGCAGGTGGGACGGGGCGTCGAGGATGATCAGGTCGGCCCGCGACCCGGGGGTCAGCCGGCCCACGTCGGTGCGGCGCAGCGCCGCCGCCCCACCGGCGGTCGCGGCCCACACCGCCTCCGCCGGGGTCATCCGCATCTCGCGTACGGCGAGCGCGACGCAGAACGGCATCGACGACGTGTACGACGAGCCGGGGTTGCAGTCGGTGGCCAGCGCGACCGTGACGCCCGCGTCGAGCAGCCGGCGGGCGTCCGGGTACGGCGACCGGGTGGAGAACTCGGCGCCGGGCAGCAGCGTGGCGACCGTCTCCGAACCGGCCAGCGCGTCGATGTCGGCGTCGGCCAGGTGGGTGCAGTGGTCGACGCTGGCCGCGCCCAGCTCCACGCCGAGCCGCACGCCCGGCCCGGGGCCGAGCTGGTTGGCGTGCAGCCGCAGGCCCAGACCGGCGGCCTGGCCGCAGGCGAGGATCGCCCGCGCGTGGTCGGCGTCGAACGCCCCGCGCTCGCAGAACACGTCGATCCAGCGGGCGTACGGCGCGGCGGCCGCCAGCATCGGCCCGCAGATCAGGCCCACGTAGTCGTCCGGGCGGTCGGCGTACTCGGCCGGGACCACGTGCGCGCCGAGGAACGTGGTGTCGTCGGTGAACTCGGCGGCGATCCGCAGCGAGCGGGCCTCGTCGGCGACGGTGAGGCCGTACCCGCTCTTGATCTCGACGGTGGTGGTGCCCTGCCGCAGCATCTCCGCGCGCAGCCGGCCCACTGTGGCGCGCAACGCGTCGTCGGAGGCGGCGCGGGTGGCGCCCACTGTGGTGCGGATGCCGCCGCCGGTGTACCGCTCGCCGGCCATCCGGGCGGCGAACTCGGCCGCCCGGTCCCCGGCGAAGACCAGGTGGGCGTGGCTGTCCACGAAGCCGGGCAGCACCGCGGCGCCGCCGGCGTCGATCCGCCGGTCGGCGGCCGGCGCGTGCCGGGCCGGACCGGTCCAGGCCACCTCGCCGTCGGAGACGAGCAGGGCGGCGTCGCGGCGGACACCCAGCGGGTCACCGTCGCGGCCGTCGTTGGTGACCAGCTCGCCGATGTGGTCGACGAGCAGGCTGCCGCGCGTCACGAGTCCTCCTTCGCCGTCACCGCCGCGATCGCGTCCCGCAGCTCGGTGGGGACGTCCACGGTCAGGTGCCGGCCGCCGTCCACCACGGGCCGGCCGTCCACCACGACGCTCGTCACGTCCGCGGCGGTGGCGGCGAAGAACGCGCCGACCGGCGGCACCCCGGCGGTGCGTGCGCTGTCGAGCCGTACCGTGACCAGGTCGGCCCGCTGCCCGACGGCGAGCCGGCCGGCGTCACCCCAGCCCAGCGCGGCGTGCCCGCCGACGGTGGCGGCGGTGAGCAGCTCGGCCGGCTTGAAGTGCCCCCGCCTGCGGGTACGCAGTCGCTCGTCCATCTCCAGCGCGCGGGCCTCCTCGAACAGGTCCACCACGGCGTGACTGTCGCTGCCCAGGCTCAGCGGGCTGCCCGCGTCGGCCATCCGGCGTACCGGGCCGACCCCGTCGGCCAGGTCGCGTTCGGTGGTGGGGCAGACGCAGACCCGGGTACGGCTGTCGCCGAGCAGCGCCACGTCGGCGGCGGTCGGGTGGGTGGCGTGCACGGCTGTGGTGTGCGGGCCGAGCACGCCGTGGTCGGCCAGCAGGCGCGTCGGGGTGCACCCGTGCACGGCCCGGCAGGCGTCGTTCTCGGCCGGCTGCTCGGACAGGTGCACATGCAGCGGCAGTCCGTTGCGGTCGGCCCAGCCGGCCACCGTGGCGAGCTGCCCGGCCGGGACCGCGCGCACCGAGTGGATGGCCGCGCCGAGCCGGACGTGGTCGTCGGACGGGCGGAACGCGTCCACCCGCTCCGCCCAGCGGAGCGCGTCGCCGTCGCCGAACCGGCGCTGCGGCCCGGCCAGCGGCGCGCCGTCCACGCCCCCGGCCAGGTACGCGGTGTCCAGCAGCGTGAGCCGGATCCCGGCGTGCGCGGCGGCCTCCACGAGCGCGGCGGACATGGCGTTCGGGTCGTCGTACGGTGTGCCGCCCGGACCGTGGTGCAGGTAGTGGAACTCGCCCACGCAGGTGATCCCGGCCAGCGCCATCTCCGCGTACACGGCGCGGGCCAGCGCCAGGTAGGAGTCCGGGTCGAGCCGGATCGCGACGGCGTACATCAGGCTGCGCCAGGACCAGAAGTCGCCGCGCCCGTCGTGGGTGCGCCCGCGCAGCGCCCGGTGGAACGCGTGCGAGTGGGCGTTGGCCAGGCCGGGCAGCGTCAGCCCGGGCAGCCGGACCGCGTCGGCGAGCACCTCGACCCCGGCGGTCGGCGGACCGTCCACGGTCAGCGGGGTGACCGCGGTGAGCCGCCCGTCGGTCGCCTCGATCAGCACGTCCCGGGTGGGCTCGGCGCGATCGGGCAGCCAGGCGTACTCGGCCAGCCAGCGGGTCAGCGGCATGCCAGCTCCTCCAGCACCCGGGCCAGGGCGGCCACCCCGGCGGCGCAGTCGGCGTCGGTGGCCGCCTCGGCGGGGGAGTGCGACACCCCGGTCGGGTTGCGCACGAACAGCATCGCGGTGGGCAGGTGCGCCGCCAGCACGCCCGCGTCGTGCCCGGCACCCGTGGGCAGCACCGGCGCGCCGAGCAGCGCGGCCAGCCGGCCGGCCAGCCCGCTGTCGAACGCGACGAGCGGGGTCGCCGACTCCTGCGTGCAGGTCAGCACGGTCCCGTCGCGGCCGGCCCGGTCGGCGGCCTTGGTGCGTACCGCCTCGACCAGACCGTACAGCGTCTCCGCCTCGGCCGCCCGCGCGTCCAGCCAGCCGGTGACCCGGGACGGGATCGCGTTCGTCGCGTTCGGCTCGACCGACACCCGGCCCACTGTGGCGTGCGCGTCGCGCAGCCGGGCCTCCTTGTTCGCCGCCAGCACCGTGAACGCGTAGGTGAGCATCGGGTCGCGGCGGTCGGCCATCCGGGTCGTACCCGCGTGGTTGCCCTCGCCGGTGAAGTCGAACCGCCACCGGCCGTGCGGCCAGATCGCTGAGGCCACCGCGACCGGCGCGTCCCGGTCGACGAGCGCGCGGCCCTGCTCGACGTGCAGCTCGACGAAGGCCGCGAAGCGGCCGAGCAGCGCCGGGTCGGGGCCCGCCGGCCGCTCGCCCAGCGCCTGCGCGAAGGTCGTCCCGGCCTGGTCGCGCAGCCCGGCCGCGCGGTCGATGTCGATCTCGCCGGTGAGCAGCCTCGACCCCAGGCACGGTACGCCGAACCGCGCGCCCTCCTCCTCCACGAACGCGGCCACCACCACCGGGCGGTCCGGGGTGACGCCCGCGGCCCGCAGCTCGTCTACGGCGAGGAACGCGCTGACGATGCCGAGCGGACCGTCGTACGCGCCGCCATGCGGCACCGAGTCGAAGTGGCTGCCGGTCAGCACCGCGTCGCCGGCCGCCGGGTCGCCCCACCAGGCGAACAGGTTGCCGTTGCCGTCCTCGGACACCGGCATGCCCCGCCGGTCGGCCTGCTCCCGGAACCAGGCGCGCAGCGTGCGCTCCGGCTCGGTGAGCGCGTAGCGCAGGTAGCCGCCGCTGCCGGCGTCGCGCCCGATCGGCGCGATCTCGTCCCACAGCTCCCGGAACCTGTTAGGAAGGGGCCCTTCCTCTACCGAATGCGTTAACAAGGGGACCTTCCTTAACCTTCGGTCATCGGGACGCGGACGCCGGTGCGGGCGGCGACCTCGCGGGCGTCGTCGTAGCCGGCGTCGACGTGCCGGATCACGCCCATCGCCGGGTCGTTGGTGAGCACCCGCTCGATCTTCTGCCCGGCCAGCTCGCTGCCGTCGGCCACGCAGACCTGGCCGGCGTGGATGGACCGGCCGATCCCGACGCCGCCGCCGTGGTGGATGGACACCCAGGACGCGCCGCTCGCGGTGTTGACGAGTGCGTTCAGCAGCGGCCAGTCCGCGATCGCGTCGGAGCCGTCGGCCATCGCCTCGGTCTCCCGGTAGGGGCTGGCCACGCTGCCGCAGTCCAGGTGGTCCCGGCCGATCACCACCGGGGCGCTCAGCTCGCCGGAGGCCACCATCTCGTTGAACCGCACCCCGGCGCGGTCGCGCTCGCCGTAGCCGAGCCAGCAGATCCGCGCCGGCAGACCCTGGAACGCCACCCGCTCGCCCGCCATCCGGATCCACCGGGCGAGGGACTCGTTCTCCGGGAACAGGTCGAGGATGGCCCGGTCGGTGGCGGCGATGTCCTTCGGGTCGCCGGAGAGCGCGGCCCAGCGGAACGGGCCCTTGCCCTCACAGAACAGCGGCCGGATGTACGCGGGCACGAACCCGGGGAAGTCGAACGCCCGCTCGTACCCGCCGAGCCTGGCCTCGCCCCGGATCGAGTTGCCGTAGTCGAAGACCTCCGCGCCCGCGTCCAGGAAGCCGACCATCGCCTCCACGTGCTTCGCCATCGACGCTCGCGCCCGGTCGGTGAACTCGGCCGGCTTCGCCGCCGCGTAGTCCCGCGCGTCGGCCGGGTCCACGCCCTCCGGCAGGTACGACAGCGGGTCGTGCGCGCTGGTCTGGTCGGTCACGATGTCGATGGCCACGCCCCGGCGCAGCAGCTCGGGGAAGACGGTGGCGGCGTTGCCCACCACCCCGACGCTGAGCGCCCGCCGGTCCCGCTTCGCGGCGAGCGCCCGCTCGACCGCGTCGTCCAGCGAGTCGGCGATCTCGTCGAGGTAGCGGTCGTGGGCCCGCCGCTGGAGCCGGGACCGGTCCACGTCCACGATCAGGCAGGCGCCACCGTTCATGGTGACCGCGAGCGGCTGCGCCCCACCCATCCCGCCGCACCCGGCGGTGAGCGTCAACGTGCCGGCGAGCGTGCCCTCGAAGCGCTTGGCGGCGACCGCGGCGAACGTCTCGTACGTGCCCTGGAGGATGCCCTGGGTGCCGATGTAGATCCAGGAACCGGCGGTCATCTGCCCGTACATGGTCAGGCCCAGTGACTCCAGCCGGCGGAACTCCGGCCAGGTGGCCCAGTCGCCGACCAGGTTGGAGTTGGCCAGCAGCACGCGCGGCGCCCACTCGTGGGTGCGCATCACCCCGACCGGGCGGCCCGACTGCACCAGCATCGTCTCGTCGTCGCGCAGGTCGGTCAGCGTGCGCACCAGCGCGTGGTACGACGGCCAGTCCCGGGCCGCCTTGCCGGTGCCGCCGTAGACCACCAGGTCCTCGGGGCGCTCGGCCACCTCGGGGTCGAGATTGTTCATCAGCATCCGCAGGGCGGCCTCCTGCGGCCACCCCTTCGCGGTGCGTGCGGTGCCGCGGGCGGCGCGGACGGGCTGGTGCATCTCGTACTCCTCTCAGCCGAGGAACAGCTGGCGGCGGGCGGCGGACGACTCGAACGCCTCGAGCCGGTTCTGGGTCTCGGCCGGTGCGGCGTCGCAGATCGCCTGGAGCACCACCATGGCCAACGTCATCGGGGCGGTGTGCAGGTCGAAGACCAGATCGGCGCCGACGGCGGCGGGCAGCACCACCTCGGCGTGCTCGGTGGCCGGGCTCACCGGCGAGTCGGTGATCGCCACGACCCTCAGCCCGGCGTCCCGGGCCTCGCGCAGCGCCTCCAGGGTCTCCCGGGGGTAGCGGGGCAGCACGAACGCGAGCATCGCCGTCGCGCCGGCCGCGACCGCCTGGTCCAGGCGGTCGGCCAGCATGCTGCCGCCGTCGTCGAGCACCCGCACGTCCGGGTGCACCTTCGCGGCGAAGTACGCGAAGTACGCGGCGAGCGGCGCGGCGGCGCGCAGCCCGAGCACCGGCAGCGGGCGGCTCGCCGCGAGCAGCTTCCCCACCTCGGCGACCCGGCCGGCGTCGGCGAGCTGCGCGGCGAGCCGGTCGAGATTGTCCCGCTCGGCGTGCACCGCCCGTTGCAGGGCGTTCCCGGCGGCCGGTCCGGCCGACCCGGTGCCTGTGAGTTCCCGCAGGCGGCGGCGCAGGGCGGGGTAGCCGTCGTGCCCGAGCGCCATGGCGAACCGGGTCACCGACGGCTGGCTGACGCCGGCCAGCTCGGCCACCTCGGCGGCGGACAGGTACGCCGCCGCGCCCGCGTGCCGCACCAGGCAGTGGGCGATGCGGCGCTGGGTCGGGGTGAGCCGTACGCCGTGGAACAGGTCGAGCAGGCGGTCAGGGGAGGCCGCACCGCCTTCATTCACCCCGCGACTCTATGCATGAAAACTTTCAGAGCGCAAGCGTCGATCAGCCGTTCCGGGGCTGCGCGGGCGTCACGGGCGCCCTTACGGTGCCACCCGTGACGCCCGAAGCCTCGGCAGATACCTACGACAGCCATATCCGTGCCCGAGTCATCGACTTCTTCACCCTGGAGGGATTGCCCTGGCCGCGTCGGCTGTGGGATGTCGGCTCGTTGCTCGCTCTGGAGGAGTTACTGGAAGCAAGCTCGTGGGCACGGCACCGCGTTCTGTCCGCGGCCGCGGTCGACTGGCAGCGTCACGAACTTCTGAAAGCCATCGGGCCGGACGTCGGTCTCGGGGACAGAGAACTGCGGGCCCAGTTGACGTCGTTGCTGAAGCAACCGCTTCCGGATCCCAGCCCCGCTCACCGCCGACTGCGGGAAGTTGTCGAACATGCCCGGGGTGGCTACCTGGATCGCTGGGCCTCGGCAGCCGCCCTGCCCGCGGGGCGCCGGCCCCAGCCGGAACGGCTTGCCCGTGTCATCGCGGCGCATCTGCTCGACCTCGGCTACGACGCGAGCTACCTGGCCACCTGGATCGGGCAACTCGCGCACCGGCGGGCGAGCGCCGAGGAAGTCCTACAGGGTGCTGTCGCTCTCGACAGGGCCGCGCCGCATGAATTCACCGTTCTCGTGGTCCTGGAAAGTGCTCCCGAGCGCGAGCAGGCACAAAAGCACGAGATGTGGCTCTCCGGCCGGGAGGTCGTGGATTGGCTGAAGCAACGTGGCCATCCGACCAGTGGTATCCGGGCCGGCGGCGGATTCCTCTACCGGATGACCGCGCGGGATCCGTTCAGTGCGGCGAGCCAGGCCCGTGAACTCGTAGAGCGGATGGTGGCTCGATCGTCGTTCATGCGCGGCAACCGAGGTGGTATCCGCCCGGCCGCACAGATGTGGGTCGACCAGCATCCGGACCCGATCCCTTTCGTCACCCCGGCCAGAGGTGCGGATGTCCTGTCCCTGGTCAACGAAGGGCATCTCTACCAGGTAGACGGGCAACGAACTCTGATCGACGACGCCCTGGAGCTTGCGGCGCCGGTCAACCGGGGTGTACTCGGGCCGGCTGTCGCCGGAGCGTGGGCGGCAGTGGAATCGTTGCTCTCGCACCCGGACGACCCGGCCGAAGAGCAGCGGTCAGGCAAGGCGGTCGCCGCAGATCGATTGGCAGCCATCATCGCCTGCTCGTGGCCCCGCGCCGAGTTGACCGCCCTCGCGCACAGACACCAACCCTCGACCCCTGATGCCCTCACCGAGCAGTTGACAGGTTGCACGACCAACCGTGATCGGGCCTCAGCGGTGGCCGAAGCCCTGGCGGCCGGGAAGTCACTCCACCTGGCCGACCGGTTCCGCCGCGACGCGGACATCGCGGCGGTGCATCGGATGCGCCGGGTTGTCGCCAGCCCGAGGGGAGAACTGGCAACCGCAGTAACGATCTTCCGCATCGGCATACGTCGTCTGTACCGGACCCGCAACATCGTGCTGCACGGTGGCTCCACCCAGGGGGTGGCGTTGAAGGCCGCCCTGCGCATTGCTGCTCCGCTGGTAGGCGCCGGGCTGGATCGGATCACGTACGCAGCGCTTGCGGAAGGCCTTACTCCGCTTGACCTGGCCGCGCGAGCTGAGGTCGGCCTCAAGTTGGTAGGGGGCGAAACCGGCCTGAGCGTGGTCGATCTCCTTGAGCCCCGCCGGTGACCTGAGAATCAACCTGACCAAGCAAGAGGGCCCCGGCCAATTGGCGGGGGCCCCTGCAATGCTGAGACGAGTATACACGGGCGTGGAGATTGGCGGGCTCAAGAGATGAGGCTCTGCCCGTGCCACCTCGTCGTCGTCGCTGTGGAATTCAGGCACGAACGACGTTGAACAGCCGATGTCGGCGCTGACGAACGCGGGTGGCAAGCTCGCGAGCGTGCTCTCTGTATGATCCCGCACGGCGGGTGAGCAGAGGAGTGGGGCATGCAGCCGGAAGGTCCGTACAGGTTCACCGAGGTGCTGGGCGAGTGCCAGGTCGGCAGGGCCTGGGCCGCGCTCGACGGGCAGGACCGCGCGCTGACCGTGGCGGTCCTGGACGGTGCCGCCGCCGGTGACCAGCGCTGGCGCGAGGCGTTCACCAACGCGGCGAACGTGCTGGCCCAGACGCCCGGCGGTCACCGGTACGTGAACTCCGACTTCGCCGCGGGCCAGCCCTGGGTGGCGTATGCGTCCGAAGAGGACGGCGCGGCCGAGCGGCTGTTCCGCAGCCTGGGCATGGACTACCAGCGCACCGCCACCGCCGAGATCCTCCCGCCGCCCCCGCCGGTGTCCGCGCCGCCGCAGCAGGTCTCGTCGCCGCCGCAGTTGCCGTGGAGCCCGCAGCCGTGGGCGATGACGCCGCAGCAGCCGGTCTCCGGCGCGCCCGTCTCGTCCGGCGCGCCCGTGTCCCCCGGCATGCCGGTGTCGCCGGGCATGCCGGTGCCGGCGATCCCGGCCCAGGCCACCGCTCCGGACCCGCTCGTGCCGACCGGCGGCCCTCGCATCGCACCGGTCGCGCGCCCGCCCAAGAGCCGTAGCGGGCTGTGGATCGGCGGCCTGGTCATGGCGGCGGTGCTGGCCGGCGGCGCCGGGCTGCTGGCCGGACGGTCGCTCGCCGACGGCGGCGAACCGTCCACTCCGGCGGCCAGCGCCTCCCCGGCGCTCTACGAGGCCACCCAGCAGTCGCTGAACAAGGCGAAGTTCGACGCCGCGCTCATGCCGATCGCCGAGCCGTGGCTCGACGGGGTGGGCGGCTGCGCGATCAACACCGAGAAGAGCGGCCCCGGGCTCGCCGCGGGCGAGAAGCAGCACGTCTTCTGCCGCTACCTGGGCGTGTCCCTGCACTTCGCCGAGTACGAGTCGGCCGAGAAGAAGGAGGCGGCGCGCGCCTTCCGCCAGCAGATGGGCATCATCGGCCGTGCGCTCGCGCCGGGCATGCGGGAGGCCGGGCCGGCCACCGGGGGCGTCAGCGGTGCGCAGGGCGGCTACGTCGAGTACGCCGGCAACGGCCAGGACGGCCGCCCGGTGTGCGGCATCTGGTGGGGCCGCGACGACAACACCAGCGCGATCTACATGGAGACGCCGTGCGGGGCCGGGCTCGGCGGCAACTGGGACGCCCTGCGCGACCTCTGGCAGCGGCACAGCTAACGGACGCGGGCGCCGTTCGGCGGCGGCACCAGGCACACGTCGCTGCCCTTGGCGACGCCCGCCGCCAGGTCGAAGCGGACCACGCGTGCCCCGCTGAACTGCCGCTCGGTGACCGCCACGCCGCTGCCGCCGAGCCGGACGATGACGTCCCGATTCGCCCCGTCGGCCCAGTCGGTGGCCTGGAACAGCCAGACCCGGGACCGTCCGGGCAGGAGCGTCGAGACGGTCTGCTTCGGACACCCGCCGGGGCCGGCCGCGACCACGTAGGCGTCCGCCGCCGGGCCGTACCACGCCTGGGCGTTCCACGAGACGGTGGTGGCCAGCACCAGGTCGCCCGGGCGGCGCTTGTCCTCCAGGTAGCGCAGCGCGCCCCGGTAGTCGACCGCGTTGGCGCCGCCGCCCTGGGCGAAGGCCCGCGCCGGATGCACAGTCGCCACCACGGCGGTGGCCAGCTGCGGTACGGCGAGCGCCAGCAGGAGCACCACCCCGACCGCCCACCTGATCCGCGCGGGCAGGCCGGCCCGCAGCGGTGGTGGCGCGACGGCGAGCGCGGCGAGCAGCAGGCACGCCGGTACCGCGTAGAGCGCCAGCCGGCCGTTGAACGGGTAGACCGACACCGCCGCGCCGGCCAGCCCGGCCGCCAGCGGGGTGAGCAGGACCAGCACCGCCACAGTGGAGAGCCGGCGCAGCCCGGCGGCCGTGCCCAGCACCAGCAGCGGTACGACGACCCACGCCGACCAGGCCACGAACGGCACTGTGGCGAGACTCCGGTACGTCGCCACGAGCCATTCCACAGTCGCCGGCAGGTCGGTGAGCGGGTGCGCCGGGTAGATCGACTTCGCCCGCCAGTACGCGGCGAGCTGCGGATCGGCCAGTCCCGGCGCCAGGAACAGCACGTACACCACGAGCGCGACCACGCCCCAGGCCGGCGCGGGGGCGAGGAACCGCCCCAGATCACGCCACCTGCTCGCCCGTGCGTGGTCCGGGCGGCACAGCGCGTACCCGGCCAGCAGCACGCCGAGCGCGCCGGTGACCGGAATGGACAGGGTGCTGACGAACGCCATCACCGCCGCGGCCGACCAGAACACCGCCGACCCGGCCCAGGTCGGGCCGGTCCGGACGAGCAGCAGCGCCAGCCCGATCACGAGCGTGACGCCGAACGCCTCGGCGCTGTACTGCTTCAGCTCGTTGGAGTAGCCGATCAGGAACGGCGCGACGGCGACGAGCAGCAGCGCCGCCAGCGCGGTCAGCGGCGGCAGGAGTGCCCGGCCGAGCCATGCCACGAGCGGCAGCAGCGCCAGCCCGAACAGCAGCGGCACCAGCCGTAGCGCCCGCTCGCCGTCGCCGAACTGCTCGAACGCGAACCGTTCCAGCCACAGCCAGCCGGGCGGCGCCGACTGGCTGAACGCCAGCGGCTGCAACAGGTCCAGGTAGCCGCGTTCCCGGATGTTGTGCGCGACGTACAGCTCGTCGCTCCAGAAGCTGCGCGCGTACGCCCACTGCCGGATCCGCAGCACGGCGCCCAGCGCGACCAACAGGCCCGCGACGGACCAGTACGGGGACCGGCTCAACCGCTCCCACGCGACCGCGACGAACGCGGCCGGCGTGCCCGGCCGCGACGGCACCGGCGTCGCCGACGCGGGCGCCATCGAGGGGGAGAAGGCCGGGCGTGTCACGGACACGGCGAGACCGTACCAAAGCGCCATTCACGTCAGCGGCCCCGCGACCGCCCTCGATCACTCCCCGTGGGAATCCGGCGTGGACACGGTGGACGGAAGCGCCGTGCCGACCAGCCCGGCGGCCCGGCGGTGCCGGCGCGCCGGTCGCGGCAGGCCGACCAGGAACTCCGGGAACATGCCGAAGAACGTCCGGGCGCTGCGCAGCTCCAGCGTGTGCGCGCGGGACCAGCGCACCGAGTTGGTCGCGCGCGCCCAGTGGTGGGTCCACCGCACGTCACCCAGCACCGCCACCGGCATCGAGTGCCGCCAGGCGCGCAGTCCCAGCTCGTGGTCCTCGTAGTAGAGGAAGAACCGCTCGTTCCACCCGCCCAGCGCGGCGACGTCGGCGGTCCGGCCGGCCACCGCCGCGCCCATCACCCAGGCGACGTGCCGCGTCTCGCCGGGCGCGGCCACCAGCCGGTACGAGGCGTGCAGCCGGGACAGCGGCCACACGTTCCGGTTGCCGAGTTTCGCCGTCGCGTACGGGAAGCCGCGCCCGTTCGCCTGCGGCGTGCCGTCGGTGCCCAGTAGCTGCGGCGCGACCAGTCCGCCGTGCGTGTCCAGGTGCCGGGCCAGCGCGTCCAGGCCGTCCGGGCGTACCTCCAGGTCCGGGTTGGCGAACAGCACGTACCGGCCGGTCGCCTGGCGCAACGCGACGTTGTTGGCGCGGGCGAAGCCGACGTTCTCCGGCAGCCGGATCACCCGCGCGCCCAGCTCCTCGGCGACCGTCGCCGAGTCGTCGGCGGAGGCGTTGTCGACCACCAGCCACTCGTACGGCTTCGGGCCGCGCCAGCAGCGGCGCAGCGTGTCCGCCGAGTGGTAGGTGACTGTCACCACGGTCCACGGCTGTGCCGTCATCACGCCCTCCGAGCGGTCAGGTAGCCGAGCAGGGACGCGAACCCGAACCGCGGCCCGGTCCAGCGGCGGCGGGCCGCCGGACCCTCGGCCAGCCCGCGTCCGATGCCGCGCAGGAACGGGCGCAGCAGGCCCTGCCGGGCGCGCCGGGCGGCGAGCGCGAGGTGCGCCAGCGCCAGCACCGGCACCGCGACGAGCAGCAGCGGCCAGGTGAACGTGCGGGACGCGACCAGCAGCCGGTTGCGGGCCAGCAGGAACGCCCGGAACCCCTGCAACCGGTCGTCGCCGTCCACGCTGTGCCCGCCCGCGTGCGGCAGCACCACGTCCAGCCCGCGCGTGCGCAGCCCGGAGGCGTAGAGCCGGAACGCCAGGTCGGCGTCCTCACCCCAGGCGAACAGGTGCTCGTCGAAGCCGCCGAAGCGCCGGTACAGCGCACTCGGGAAGACCGCCGCGCCGCCGGACGGGCCGAGCGGGGCACGGCCCGCAGTGGCCCGCCTGTCGATGAACAGCGACACCGGGTTCAGGTCGATGCCCACGTACTCGCCGCCGTGCATGGCCAGGCCGACAGCGACCGGGGCGTCCGGGCCGGCGGCGACGGCGGCGCAGATCCGGGCCAGCGCGTCGCCGGGCAGCCACACGTCCGGGTTCAGCAGCAGCAGGTGGCTCGTGGTGACCGTCGCCACCGCCCGGTTGCAGCCGGCCGCGAAACCCGGGTTCGTGGCGTCGGGCAGGTACGCGTACCGGTCGGCGGGCAGGTGCCCGGCGATCACCTCGGCGCACCCGTCGGCCGGCCAGTTGTCCGCGAAGACGAACCGGACCGGCAGGTCACCGGCGCTGCGTACCCAGGTCGGCAGCGTCTCGGCGAGCATGCCGGCGGACCGGTAGAGGACGGTGACCACGGTGAGGCCGTCGAACGTCATGCCGCGCCCCTGCCCAGCCGGTGCAGCACCCAGAGGCCGGGCACCAGGCTCAGCCAGGTCGGATAGATCAGCGGATACAGCTCGTAGACGCCGAACAGCGCGAAGTAGACGACGAACGCCCGCGCCAGCTGGCCGGCCGGCGCACGGGAGAACTCGAACCACCGTTCGGTCGCGCCCACCGCCAGCCCCAGCGCGGCCAGGAAGAACACCGCGCCCAGCGGGCCGTAGTCGAGCAGCGGGATGGCCACGAACGTGGCCGTGTTCATCAGGTACGGCTGGCTGAGCTGGGACGTCAGCCCGTACAGGTCCGCCTTGCCGACGATCGGCTCGACGCGGGAGCCGAGGAACGTCAGCGAGTACGTGCCGTACCGGGGCTCCAGGTGCTCCCGCTGCGACCACACCCGTCCGAACGTCTCGGTGGACGAACTGAGCGACAGGTCCAGCGACCCGGCGCTGCTGGTCAGCGCGTTGCTGCCGTAGCGGGCCCGGAACTCGGTCTCGAACGCGCCGGTGCCGGCCATGGTGCGCTGCCCACCGAGGAACACCGCCGCGCCGAGCGCCACCGCGCCGATCAGCAGCACCACCGGCGTACGCGCGGCCAGGAACGACGCGGCCCGTCCCCGGGTACGCCGCACCGACAGCGCCGCGATCAGCGCGGGCGCGATGCCCACCAGCACCGAGTTCTTGCTCGCGCCGAGCGCCGCCCCGACGGTGAAGACAGCGGTCAGCGCGTAGTAGACCGGCAGCGCCCGGCCACGCGCGGACAACGCGCGCAGCAGCGAGACCGCCATGCCGAGCGTCCACGCCTCGGACAGCAGCCCGATGACCAGGTTCGACTGCTCGCGCAGCACCTGCCGGGCGGCGTCCGGGTTGTCGGCGAGCAGCGGCGGCACGGTTCCCCGGAACCGGATCGCCGCGGTCACCACCGCGACACCGAGCAGCACGGACAGGTACGTCAGCAGGCGGCGTTCGGACGGCCAGGACAACGCCGGACGGGACCGGTCGCCGTCGTCCCGCCTGTCGATCAGCCGCCGGCCGGCCGCCCAGGCCAGCAGGAATACCGTCACGTAACCGGCGAGCACCGGCAGCACCCCGCGACCGGCCCAGGAGTCGTACGGGCCGGGCAGCACCCGCACGGCGAGCAGCGCGGCGGTCCAGACGGCGGCGCAGGCGGCGAGCGCCCACATCCGCAGGCGCGCGGCGAGCAGCGTGCCGACCGCCAGCGCGAGCGCGACGGCGGTCCCGGCGTCGAGCGTGGCCAGCAGCAGGGCCGCGCCCAGCGCGAACGGGATCCCGACCGACCAGAGGCGTCGCTCAGCGGGGGTCACGGGCGACCGTCCGGTACAGGTCGTGCCAGTCGTCCACGCACCCGTCGAACGAGTGCCGGTCCGCGTACTGCCGGGCCAGGTCGCGCCGCCGCTCGTCCCACGCGGCCGGATCGGTGGCCGTACGCACGGCGGCGGCCAGCGCCTGCGGCGTCAGTTCCGCCCGGTACGCGAGCACACCGTCACCGGCGGCGGTGACCTCGGTCAGCCCGCCCGCGCCGGAGTGCACCACCGGCACACCGAGCGACATCGCCTCCAGCGCGCTGCGCCCGAACGCCTCCACCCGGGACGGCACCAGCAGGCAGTGCAGCCGTTGCAGGAACGGCGCGGCGTCGACGCGGCCGACCAGATGCAGGTTCGGCCGTTCCCCGACGTCGACGGTGCCCGCCCCGGCGACCAGGAACTCCACGTCCGGCAGCGCGGCGGCGACGTCGGCCAGCAGGTCGGCGCCCTTCTCCCGTTCCAGCCGGCCGAGGAAGCCGGCCCGCACCGGGCCGTCCGGCGCGGGGCCGCCGGTGCCGGTCACCTGCGGCCAGATGGCGGGCAGCGGGTTCGGGATCACCCGCACGTCGCGGATCCGCCCGCGTACCCGAAGCTCGTGGGCCTCGAAGCCGGAGACCGCGACCGTCGCGTGCGGCCGCAGCCGCCGGAACATCAGGTCGGTGCTGATGTTGGCCTGCACCGCGGCCTTGGCGCGCAGCGTCTCCGCCGTGTCGCGGTACTGCCAGAGGCTGTTGTGCAGCGTCACCACGAGCGGCGTGCGGCGGCCCCGCACGCCCAGGCCGGCGCGGGCGTGCATCGCGGCGGAGAGCAGGTGCGCGCTCACCACGTCCGGCCGCAGCTCCTCGACGAGCGCGCGGATGCCGCGCGCGTACCCGAGGTCCACCCGCCTGGCCGCGCCCAGCGGACGCCACGGCACGCCCGCGTCCCGCAACGCCGCCGCCACCTCGTCCTCGGGTGTGGCGGCGACCACGTCGACGCCGCGGGCCGCGAGCGCCGGCAGCATCTCGATCAGGAAGCGCTCGGCGCCGCCGAGCTGCCGCCGCCCCGACCCGCCGGTGGTGCAGACGAACAGCACCCTCATCGGACGCCCATGCCTTCCAGGGCGCCGCGGGCGATCGCCCGCCGCGCCGCCCCGCCGCCCACCGCCGCCCGGGCGAGCACCCCCAGCGTGTACGCGGAGCAGGCCACGGTGCCCCGCCACCCGGCCAGCTCACGGCTGGCCCGGATGAACTCGCGGGTCTGCCGGCGGGAGATCTCCTCGGCCGCCCACCGGCGCTTCGCGCTCGCGTCGTCCTCGTGCGTGACCACCGCGTCCGGCAGGTACGCCAGGCGCAGCCCCAGCCGGCGCACCGCCCAGCACAGCCGCAGGTCCTCGGAGTAGAAGAACGACGACTCGTCCACGCCGCCGATCCGGTCCAGCGTCTCCCGCCGGATCGCCACGAACGGCCCGGAGAGCCAGTCGCCGCGCTCCGGCGGGGCCACGATCCGCAGCCTCGGGAACACCAGGCTGAGCCCGGTGGCGTGCGCGAATCCGGTGCCCACCGTGAGGAACCGGCCGGCGGCGGTCTGGTCCCGGCCGGTTGCGTCGAGCACCTTGGGGAACGCCGCGCCGACCGCCGGGTCGTCCAGTTCGGCCACCAGCCGCTCGATCGCGCCCGGCCGCACCAGGATGTCGTTGTTGGACAGCACCACCCGGGACCGGGTGCTGTGCCGGACACCGAGGTTCATGCCCTTGGCGTAGCCGAGGTTCGTCTCCGAGCGCACGTACCGGGCGCCGGTCTCGGCGCACATGGCCCGCAGCCGGTCGCTGATCTCGGCGGCGCTGCCGTTGTCCACCACGACGGCCTCCACGCCGTCTGGCAGCGAGCGGACGCAGCCGTCGGTGCGCTCGAAGTCTTCCCAGGTCAACACGACGATTGAGACGTCCACCGCTAGGCCATCCGATTGACGAGGAGGTGCGTGGACCGCTGGAGTCGCTGCCGGGTGCGCAACGCGTAGACGCCGTAGGCGACCGACGACGCGACCGCGGCGCCGAGCGCGCCGGCCCACGGGATGAGCAGAACGTACAGCACCACCGACACCGACATGGTGACCAGGGCCACGGCGGTGGTGGCCTGCTCGCCCGCGCGCTTGAGCAGCGCCGCGCTCCACGTCTTGCCGGCCGACAACGCCAGCGTCCCGGGCAGCAGGAGCAGCCCGAAGATCCAGGCGTCGCGGTAGTCGGGCGCCAGCACGCCGAGCACCGCCAGGCCGATCACGGCGAGCGCGGCGATCGGCAGCGCCGACTTGACGACGTCGCGGCCGTGGTCGCCGATCGCGTCCGGGTCACGCTCGGCCAGGATCCGCTGCGCCCGTACCACCGCGCCGGACTGCGCGAACTCCAGCGCCGCCACCGCCAGCGCGAACACACCGAGCGCGCCCGCGCCGGCGAAGCGGGCCACCAGGACCTGGCTCAGCCGGTACGTCAGCATCTGCGCGCACACCCCGACGTGCAGCCGGCCCACGGCGAGCAGGTCGGCGCGGTACTCGGTGCGTCCCGCCGTCGTCGCCGGCACCGGCCCGGACCGCCGCGCCCAGCCCAGCACCGCCACCCCGAGCACAGTGGCGGTGGCGACCTGAACGCACAGCCAGAGCACGCTCCACAGGCCACCGTCGAGCCGGTGGCCCAGCCAGAGCAGCCCGTACCCGGCCAACAGCACCGCGCCGCCGAGCGCCCGCATGGTGTAGACGAACCAGAACCGCTTCAGGCGCAGGCCGAGCGATGCCGCCGTGTTGAACACGGTGAGCGCGCAGCCCGCGCCGATGCCCACCGGGTGGCTGCCCAGCCCGGCCAGCGTGGTCAGCAGCGCCGCGGCCAGCGCGGTGAGGCCGAGCGACACGATCAGGATGCCGGCGATCCACAGGCGACCGCGCGACATGATCCAGCCGGCCGGGCGGGACAGCAGGAACGTGTCCACGGACAGGCCGCCGAGCGCCGCGCCCACTGTGGCGCTCACCATGTTCGCCGCGAGTTCACCGCGTTCGGCGGCCGGCAGCGTCACCGACACCAGCGCGGCGAGCCCGGTCAGGCCCAGGGCGACCAGATAGAGACGCTCGGGGGAGACGATCCGCCGGACCCGGCCTAACACCCGGCGCCCAGGCGCCGGCGCCGGCCGCGAGCCGGCCACGCGGAATCCACTCGTCTTCCCCCAAGATGCGCGGATGTGTGCGGGCCTGTTCTACCCGACATGAGCTTCGTTGCGCAATGGACCCGGCGGGCGGGTACGCCCGCGGCGGGCCGCCGCCGGTAGTGTGACGCGTCGTGGACCTCGCCCACTTCCGCGACACGATCGGCAGGCGGTGGCCGATCGTGCTGGCGCTGACGCTGCTGTGCGGTGCGCTCACCGGGGTCCTCGCCGAACGACGGCCCCCGGTCTACCGCGCCGAGACCCAGATGCTCGTCACGTTCGCCGCCGAGAAGTCGGCCGCGCCCCAGCCCCGCCCGCCGGCCGACGAGGCGGGCCGCCTGATGCAGCGGCGGGTGAAGACGTACGCCACCATGATGAACACGCCCCGGCTGACCCGCCCGGTGATCGACTCGCTCGGACTGCCGTACACCACCGACGACCTGGCCGGCCGTGTCGTCGCCTCGTCCACTGTCGACTCCCTGGCGATCGACGTGGCGGTCACCGACCGGTCCGCCGGCACCGCCGCGGCGATCGCCGCCGCGCTCGCCGCCGAACTGCAACGGATCGCCGCACGAGACCTGCCGCCCGCCGGGCTCGGGCTCAAGGCCCACGTCGCGGTGGTCCGGGCCGCCGCACCGCCGCAGCGTCCCGAGCCGGTGCGGTGGCAGTGGTACGCGGCCGGCGGCGCGCTCGGCGGCCTCGCCGTCGGGGTCGGGATCGCGCTGGTGCTCGGCTACCGCCGGGCGGGTACGCCGGTGAGCGCGGACGTGCGGACGCTCTGGGCGAGCATGACGCGTCGCCGTCCGCCGGCTCCGGCAGCCTCGGACGCGGTGACTTCGGACGCGGCGGCCTCGGACACGGCGGCCTCGGATGCGGCGGCCTCAGAGGCGACAGCCTCCGACACGGCGGCCTCGGATGCGGCGGCCGGTGGCTCGGCCGGGGTGCCGGGTCAGGCCGACGGCCGGGTGTCGAGCCCGGCCGTGAAGGAGCGGCAGGCGTCGTAATCGGGCAGCAGGCCCGCATCGCGCGCCTGCGCCAGGCGCGGTGCCGCCGCGTCCCGCTCGGACAGCAGCGGCGTCGCCGCCGGCCAGTCGATCCCGAGATCCGGATCCAGCGGGTGCACCGTGTGCTCGGCCGCCGGGTTGTACGTGGCGGAGCAGAGGTAACTGAGCGTCGCGTCGTCGGTGAGCGCGCAGAACCCGTGCCCCAGCCCTTCGGCCAGGTAGACGGCCCGCCGGTCGGTGTCGTCGAGGCGTACCGCCTCCCACCGGCCGTACGTCGGCGAGCCGACGCGTACGTCCACCACCACGTCCAGCACCGCCCCGCGTACGCAGGTGACGTACTTGGCCTGGCCCGGCGGTACGTCGGCGAAGTGGATGCCGCGCACCACGTCCCGCGCGGAGACGGAGAGGTTGGCCTGCGCGACCCGCAGCGGATGACCGACCGCCTCGGCGAGCCGGTCGAAGCGGTACCACTCCAGGAACAGGCCCCGCGGGTCGCCGTGCCGGCGCGGGGTCACCTCCCAGGCGCCCTCGATGCTCAGCGGACGGATCTTCACGACACGCTCCCCGAACCGGACCGCTCGGCCAGCAGACCCAGCAGGTATTCACCGTAACCGCTGCGTGTCAGCGGGTGGGCCAGCATCCGCAGCCGCTCGTCGTCGATCAGCCCGGACCGCCAGGCGACCTCCTCGACGCAGCCGATCTTCATGCCCTGGCGTTCCTCGATCACCCGGACGAACTCGGCGGCCTGCATCATCGACGTGAACGTGCCGGTGTCCAGCCACGCGGTGCCCCGGTCGAGCACCGTCACCGTCAGCTCGCCCCACGCCCGGTACGTCTCGTTGATCGCGGTGATCTCCAGCTCGCCACGGGCGCTCGGGGTCAGCTTGCGGGCGATGTCGACCACCCGGTTGTCGTAGAAGTAGAGGCCCGGCACCGCGTACCGGGACCGGGGGCGCTCCGGCTTCTCCTCGATCGACAGCACCCGGCCGGCGTCGTCGAACTCCACCACGCCGTAGTCCTGCGGGTTGGCGACCGGGTACGCGAAGACCCGCCCACCGGCCGGTTCGCCGTGCTGGGCGAGCTGCCGGCCGAGCCCGACGCCGTGGAAGATGTTGTCGCCGAGGACCAGCGCCACCGACTCGTCGCCGATGAAGTCGGCGCCGAGCAGGAACGCCTGCGCGATGCCCTCCGGGCGGGGCTGCTCGGCGTACGCCAGGCGCAACCCCCACTGGCTGCCGTCGCCGAGCAGCCGCTCGAACTGGGCGCGGTCGTCCGGCGTGGTCACCACCAGGATCTCCCGTACCCCGGCCATCACCAGAGTGGAGAGCGGGTAGTAGACCATCGGCTTGTCGAAGACCGGCATCAGCTGCTTGGAGACGGCCCGGGTGATCGGCCAGAGCCGGGATCCGGTGCCGCCGGCGAGAAGGATTCCACGCACCCGCGGAGACTACCCGCGGGGCCGCCGCCCCCGTGGCCCGTCGACGTCCCGCCCGGGCTGCCGGTACGGCGTAGACTCCACGACCCGTGAGGATCCTCGTCACCGGCGGCGCCGGCTTCATCGGGTCGGAGTACGTGCGGATGCTGCTGGGTGTGCCCGGCGGCGACGCGGCGGGGGTGCCGGTCGAGGGCCCGGCCGCGCTCACGGTGCTGGACAAGCTGACCTACTCCGGCAACCCGGCGAACCTGGCCCCGGTGCGCGACGACCCCCGGCTGCGCTTCGTCCGCGGCGACATCTGCGACCCGGCGCTGGTCGACGAGGTGGTGCCCGGTCACGACGTGATCGTCCACTTCGCCGCCGAGTCGCACGTGGACCGGTCGATCACCGGCGCCGCCCCGTTCGTCACCACGAACGTGCTCGGCACGCAGACGCTGCTGGACGCCGCGCTGCGGCACGGCGTCAGCCGGTTCGTGCACGTCTCCACCGACGAGGTGTACGGCTCGATCGACTCCGGCTCGTGGACGGAGAGCTGGCCGCTGGCGCCGAACTCGCCGTACTCCGCCTCGAAGGCCGGGTCGGACCTGCTGGCGCTCTCCTACCACCGCACCCACGGCCTGGACGTCGTGGTGACCCGCTGCGCCAACAACTACGGGCCGTACCAGTTCCCGGAGAAGGTCGTCCCGCTGTTCGTGACCAATCTGCTCGACGGCGGCACCGTGCCGCTGTACGGCGACGGCGGCAACGTCCGCGACTGGCTGCACGTGCACGACCACTGCCGGGGCGTGGCGATGGTGCAGGAGAAGGGGCGGGCCGGCGAGGTCTACCACATCGGCGGCGGCACCGAGCTGACCAACCGCCAGCTCACCGAGCGGCTCCTGGCGGCGTGCGGGGCCGGCTGGGACCGGGTCGTGCCGGTCACCGACCGCAAGGGCCACGACCGCCGCTACTCGCTGGACATCACCAAGATCAGCAGCGAGCTGGGGTACGCCCCGAGCATCGACCTCGACCGGGGCCTGGCCGAGACGGTCCGCTGGTACCGGGACAACCGGGCCTGGTGGGAGCCGCTGAAGACGGCCGGCCACCGATGACCCGGGTGCTCGTCACCGGCGCGGGCGGGATGCTCGGGCGGGATCTGCTCGCCGTGCTGCGGACCCGGCCGGACCTGTCGGTCACCGCCGCCGCCCGCGCCGACCTCGACGTCACCGACGCCCACGCGGTGCGGGACGCGGTCGGCGGGCACGACGTGGTGCTCAACGCCGCCGCGTGGACCGACGTGGACGGCGCCGAGACACGCGAGCGGGACGCCACAGCCGTCAACGGCGACGCGGTCGCCGCCCTGGCCCACGCCTGTGCCGTGTCCGGCGCGCGCCTGGTGCACGTCTCCACCGACTACGTGTTCGCGGGCGACGCCACCGAGCCGTACCCGGAGGACGCGCCGACCGGCCCGGTCAACGCGTACGGGCGCGGCAAGCTCGCCGGGGAACGGGCGGTGGCCCGGCTGCTGCCCGAGACCGGGTACGTCGTGCGTACCGCCTGGCTCTACGCCACCCACGGGCGCAACTTCGTCACCACGATGCTGCGGCTGGCGGCCGAACGCGACCGGCTCGACGTGGTGGACGACCAGCACGGGCAGCCCACCTGGTCGTACCGGCTCGCGGAGCGTCTCGTGGCGCTCGCCGACGCGGCGCTCGCCGGCGACGCGGCGCCCGGGACGTACCACGGCACCGCCGCCGGCGAGACGACCTGGTACGGCCTGGCCCGAGCCGTCTTCGCCCTGCGTGGTCTCGACCCGGACCGGGTCCGGCCGACCACGAGCGACCGCTTCCCGCGCCCGGCGCCGCGCCCCCGCTACAGCGTGCTGGCGCACGGCCGGTGGGCGGCGGCGAAGCTGCCGCCGCCGGGCCACTGGCGGGCGGACCTGGCGCAGGCGCTGGCCGGCGACGGCGGCTAGCGGCCCCCGCCCCGGAAGACCTCGGTGACGGTACGCAGCACGATCTTGATGTCGAGCCAGAGCGACCAGTTCTCGACGTAGTAGTTGTCGAACCGCGCCCGGTCCGAGATCGGCGTGTCCCCGCGCAGGCCGCTGACCTGCGCCAGCCCGGTGAGGCCGACCGGTACGCGGTGACGCATCGCGTACCTCGGGTACTCGATGGAGAACTTCTCCACGAAGTACGGCCGCTCCGGCCGGGGCCCCACCACGCTCATCTCACCGCGCAGGATGTTCCACAGCTGCGGCAGCTCGTCCAGCGAGGTGCGCCGCATGAACCGCCCGATCGGCCCGACCCGCTCGTCGTGCGCGATGGACCAGGTGGTCTGCGACTCGTACTCGTCGGCCGGGCGCATGGACCGGAACTTGATCACGTGGAACGGCTTGCCGTACCGGCCGATGCGCTCCTGGCGGAAGAACACGCCCCGGCCGCCGTCGAGGAACGTGGCGACGGCGCAGAGCAGCAGCAGCGGGCTCAGCAGCACCAGGGCGGTCACCGCGAACACCACGTCGGAGGCGCGCTTGAGCCGCCACCGGGGACCGGTGAGCGTGGTGTCGCCGATCTTGATGATCGGGATGGCTCCGATGTGGTCGGGGTAGCCGCCCTGCGACCGCGACCCCCACAGGCGCGGCACCGCCCACAGGTCACAGCGGGAACTGGCCGGACGCAGCAGCGCCTCCATCAGGTCGGCCTCGGAGCAGTCCGGGTCCGCGATGACCAGGACCTCGCACTCCAGCATGTCGGCGAGCTTCTCCAGGTCGTCGATCGTGCCGATGAGCGGCAACGCGCCGATCCGCGGCCGGGACGGGGCGTCGACAGTGCCGACGAACCGCAGCCCGTACTGCGGGTAGCGGCGCAACAGCCGGGCCAGCTCGCCGCCGATCGGCCCGCCGCCGATCACTATCGCGTTGTGCTCCACCCACCGGCGCTTGCGGGCCAGCAGGATGAGCCGGCTGTTCAGCGCCCGCCCGACGATCACCAGGCCGGCGGAGAGCGCGACGCCGCGCATGAACCCGCTGACGTACGGCACCGAGTCGTGCCGCAGCGCCGCGATGATCGCACCCACCGCGCCGGAGGCCAGCAGCCGGCCGCCCAGGCTCGGCAGCTCGTCCAGGATGCTGATGTGCCGGCGCGGCCGGTAGAGCCCGCCCGCCGCGAACAGGCCCACCGTGAGCGCGGCGTTGAACAGCGTGCCGCGCCAGTAGTTCTGGGTCAGCAGCAGCGGCGCGAGCAGCGCCGCGACGTCGATGGGAGCGGTCACCATCCAGGCCCGCAACCAGCGGGTACGCGTCGACGCCCGCGAACCCGCGTACGGCAGCACTGTCGTCGTGTCCAGGCCGCCGTCCATCGGCGTGCTCATGGCCACACCGGACGGTGGCGCGGACGGATGCTCGAACGCCGGCAGGCGTGGCATGGTCGATCCTTCCCCGTGACGCCTCCGGCCCGGATGCAGAGACCGACGGCGATCGCAGGATACGAGCGGCCCCGCCCCGCCGCCAGCACCGGCATGACAGATCGACGTCCTACTTTCCGCTTATCGCGAGGATCTCGGGGACCGAGTCGCGGCGGACCGCGTCGAACAGCGTCTTGGACCGTGCCGGATCGGGGAACACGACGCTCTCGCTGCCGACCCGGCCGGTGCCCTTCACCGGGCAGGTGAAGAACGTCAGGTTGCCGCCGCGCAGGCCACGCATCTCCATCGCCAGATCCACGAGCGACAGTGACTTGTCGACGGCCACCGAGTCCGACGTGGCACGGACGAACGAGTTCAGCTTGGCCGGGTTGGTCAGCACACCGCCCGAGGCGGCCTTGTCCAGAATGGCCTTGATCACCTGCTGCTGGTGCCGGATCCGCGCGAAGTCGCCGTCGGGGAAGGCGTGCCGCTCCCGCGCGTAGTCCAGCGCGGCCGCCCCGTCCATGGTCTGCCGGCCCTTCTCGAAGGTGCGCGTGCCGATCAGCGAGTACTTCGTGGTGAAGCCCTTCTCCACGTCGATCTCGACCCCGCCGAGCGCGTCGATGATCTCCTTGAAGCCGGCGAAGTCGACCATCGCCACGTTGTCCACCCGTACGCCGCTGAACTTCTCCACCGTCTGCACCATCAGCGGCACGCCGCCCCAGGCGTACGCGGCATTGATCTTCGCGTCGCGACCGCCGCGGCCCTCCTTCGACTTCGGGATGGCCGTCCAGGTGTCCCGGGGGATCGAGATGAGCTGGGCGCTCGACCGGTCCTTCGGCAGGTGGGCCAGGATGATCGTGTCACTGCGCGAGCCGCCGGTGCTCTGCGGATCGCGGGAGTCGCTGCCCAGGATCATGATGTTCATGGCGCCCTTGGCCTCGACCTGTGGGCGCGACTCCTCCGGTACGCCCTCGAAGGCGTCGACCCGCTCGATGGACCTGTCGACCGAGCGGTAGTAGAGGCCGCCGGCCAGCGCGCCGCCGCCGGTGAGCAGCACCACCACCAGCAGCACGATCAGCGCGATCCGCCGGCCCCGGCGGCGCCGGGGCGCCTTCTCCTCCACGGGCCCGCCCGGCTCCACATCGGAGCCCTGCGCGCGCGGGTCGGAATCGGTGAGCTGGTGGCGATCTGACATGCCGCGATGCTACTGATTCGCGTCGTACCGTGTGGACCCGCGCCCGGACGGTGACGCCCGGCGGCGCGGGACCGCCGCGGCGAGGTTCCCGGTTCCGGGCCTTGCCGCCGCCCGGCCGCCGGATCGATGATGGTGACGAATGCCACATCGACCGAGGAGTCGAGATGCAGGTCATCCACCAACCGCGGGTGGCGTGGGACGCCGCCCGGGTCATCGGCGGCGCGATCCACGACGAGCACCTGTTCGGCTGGCTGCGCGGCGAACTCGGCGCCCTGATGGGCCCCGCCACGGTGGCGGCCCTCGACGAGACCCGGGACCGGGTCCGCTGGGCCGGCGACGCCCGGCTGCCGGTCGAGACCGGCGTCTGGCGCGTCCGCCTGGAGGACTCGCTCCGGCAGCAACCCGACCTCGCCGGCGGGCTGGCCGGTGTCGTCTCCACCGCCCGCGCGCTGCGCCCGGTTTAGCTTTCGCTTAGCTCGCTTGTCCGGCGGCACGCCGTCCGGCAGCATCGACCGGCGTGACCGACGGCACCGCACCCCACCCGCCGACCGCCGGCGCCGCGTCCGGACCCGCCACCCCGGACGGTCGACGCCGCGCCGCCTCACGCCGTCGCCGCCTGGCCACCGCCGGTCTGGTCACCGTGGCCGCCGCGGTCGCGGTGACCCTCGCGGTACGCGGCGGCGCCGCCCCCGCCTGCGCCGCCACGCCGCCGCGCGCTGCCGTGGCCGCTCTCCCGCCCGTGGCCGCCGCCCTGCCGCCCGGTGCCGCCCGGCCGGTGGCTGCCGCCCCGCCCGTCGGCGGCGCGACGCGCAGCGGCAAGGCGACCTTCTACGACTCCGAGGGTGCCGGCGGCAACTGCTCCCGGCCGGCCGCGCCGGCCGACCGGATGTACGTCGCGCTCGGCCCGGACGAGTACGCCTCCGGCGCCTCCTGCGGCGGCTTCCTCGACGTCACCGGCCCACGGGGCACCGTCCGGGTGCTGGTGATGGACCAGTGCCCGGAGTGCGCGCCGGGTCACCTCGACCTCTCCGCCGAGGCGTTCGCCCGGATCGCGGATCCGGTGCAGGGGGTGGTGAAGGTCAGCTACCGCGCGGTGGTGAACCCGAGGTTGCCCGGTCCGCTCACCTTCCGGATGAAGGAGGGCTCGTCGCAGTGGTGGTTCGCCGTCCTGGTCGGTGACCACGGCAACCCGCTGCGCTCGGTCGAGGTACGGCAGAGCGGCTCGTGGCGTGCGGCGCAGCGGCAGGACTACAACTACTGGCTGATCGAGTCAGGGGCCGGTCCCGGCCCGTACGAGATCCGGGTCACCGACGTGTACGGCCACCGCGCGACCGCCACCGGCATCCGGATGCTCCCCGGCCAGGTGCAGCGCGGCAAGACCCGCATGTACGGCACCAACCCCGCCACCCCGAAGCCCACCCCGAAGAAGCCGAGCCCCACCCCCACCCCCAGCCCTTCCGCCCCCACCCCGTCTCCCACCCCGGCCGCCCCCACCCCAGCCCTGACGGAACCCGTGGTGCAGGCAGCCGCCGCCCCACCCACCCCGGCCCCCTGCTCCTGACCCCCCACGGCTCCCGCCGTCGCTGCCCCTCCCACCCCCGCCGATCTTGCGCTCGCGGCCCCTCTGTTGCCGCATAAGCACCTTTCGCCCGGGCCCCAACCGCAAGATCGCGGGGAGCGGGCGGGAAGGGGAGCGGGTGACCGCCTCGAGGCCGGCCCACGTCGATCTTGCGCTTGCGGCCGTCCGGGTGTCCTGGATGTGGTTTTTGCCGGGGCTGAAAGCGCAAGATCGACGAGCCGGGGCGGGGCGGGGCGGGGCGGGAGGGTCAGGTTGTGAGGTCGAGCCACATGAGGATCTCGTCTCGGGCGTCGGTGGGGGACAGGCGCAGCGCGGCGGGGAGGCGGCCGATCTCGCGGTACCCGAGGCGCTTGTAGAAGCGATCCAGGCCCAGACCGTCGCGGACCGTCACGTGCAGCGCCGCCAGGCCGAGCTCCCGGCTGATCCGCTCGGCCTCGCGCATCAGCGCCGCGCCGTGGCCGCGTCCCTGCGTGTCGGGGTGCACCATGACGCGCTTGAGCACCCGCCAGTGCGTCTTGAGGTGGAACCGGTTGTCGGCGATGACCAGGACGGCGACCAGCCGTTCGCCCTCGTAGCCGACGAGCAGCCGGTCCGGCCCGTCCGCGACCTCGTCGAGCGTCGAGGCGGCGACCGGGCGTACCTCGTCCGCGGTCACGGGGGCGACGAAGCCGACGGCGCCGCCGGCGTTCGTCACGTCCACCCAGAGCGCGACGATCTGGTCGCGCAGTTCGGGGGTCAGGTCGGGGTCGAGTACGAAACGCAGATCCACGACGCCATCCTGCGCGTGGCGACGTGGCCCGGGCCCACATTCGTGATGCGGGTGACACCGCTGATGGTGCGGGAGGGGGGTTTCGAACCCCCACGTCCTCTCGGACACAGGCTCCTAAGGCCTGCGCGTCTGCCGTTCCGCCACTCCCGCCCGACCCGCTGAGTTTAGAGTGTCGCGCCGGAGCCGTGTGTACTCCGGGCCCGCGACGAGGCACGCCGGCCGGCGACCTCAGTCGAGGCCGAGGTCCCGGCGCAGCTTGGCGACGTGGCCGGTGGCCCGCACGTTGTAGAGCGCCTGCTCGATCTTGCCGTCCTCGTCCACCACGAACGTCGAGCGGATCACGCCGGTGACAGTGCGGCCGTACATCTGCTTCTCGCCGAACGCGCCGTACGCGGTCAGCACCGCCTTGTCCTCGTCGGAGACCAGCGGGAACGTGATGGCGTCCCGGTCGCGGAACTTGGCGAGCTTCGCCGGCTTGTCCGGCGAGATGCCCACCACCTCGTAGCCGGCGGCCTGGAGGGAGGCGAGCGAGTCCCGGAAGTCACACGCCTGCTTCGTGCAGCCGGGCGTCATGGCGGCCGGGTACGCGTACAGGATGACCTTGCGGCCGCGCAGGCCGGCCAGGGACAGCGTGCCGCCGTCGTCGGTGGGGAGGGTGAACTCGGGGGCGGGGTCGCCGGGCTTGAGGCGGTCGGTCATGGCGGTGACGATACCGCCGGGCCGGTGCGGTCGGCGGACGGCGACGCGCGGACGCGGTGACGGCCATCATGAGGTTGTTGCCAGATATTGGCAACAGTGCCTTCCTGGAAATACGCTGAGCCCGTGGACACCCTGGCGATGCACATCTCCAACGGGATCATCAACGGTCCGGTCGCCGCGATCTTCGCGGCCCTCGCCCTCGCCGCGCTCGCCTTCTGCGTGCTGCGGGGCCGCGCCGACCTCGACGACCGGCTGGCCCCGATGGCCGGCCTGGTGGCGGCGTTCATCTTCGCCGTGCAGATGCTCAACTTCCCGATCTTCACCGCCGGGGTCAGCGGTCACCTCCTCGGCGGCGCGCTGGCCGCGCTGCTCGTCGGCCCCTGGGTCGGCGCGCTCTGCGTCGCCGTGGTGCTGATCGTGCAGGCGCTGGTCTTCGGTGACGGCGGGGTGGCGATGCTCGGCCTCAACATCACCAACATGGCGCTCCTCGGCACCGCCGCCGCGTACCTGCTGATCGCGCTCCTGCTGCGCGTGCTGCCGCGTACGCCGGCCGGGCTGGCGGTCACCGCGTTCGTCTCCGCGCTGGTCAGTGTGGTGGTCGCGTCCCAGGGCTTCGTCCTCCAGTACTGGCTGGGCGGCACCACCGACCTCGGCGGCAACCTCACCGGGCTGGCCGGCACCATGGCCGTCGCCCACCTGCTCATCGGCATCGGCGAGGGCCTGATCACCGCCACCACGGTGGTCACCGTCGCGAAGGTCCGGCCCGACCTGGTGTACGCGCTGCGCGCCCTCAAGCCGGCCACTCCGGCTCCCGCCGTCCCGGTCGCCGGAGGTGCCCGATGAACAAGCGTCACTGGCCGTTCCTGCTCGGTGGCCTGCTGGTGGCCCTGCTGCTGGCCGGCGTCGTCAGCAACTACGCGTCCTCGCACCCGGACGGGCTCGACTCGTCGCTGCTCAAGGGCTGCACCGTCAACGCCGACGACGAGATCACCGGCGGTAGCTGCCCGGCCCAGCAGGCCAAGGACCACGAGCTGGCGGACAGCCCGCTCGCCGACTACGGCGTACGCGGAATCGGCAACGACTTCGTCTCCACCGGCCTGTCCGGCGTACTCGGTGTGCTGCTCACCTTCGCGCTCGGCGGCGGCCTGTTCTGGCTGGCCCGCCGTCGCGGCCCGGCGACGCCCACCGCATCCGCCACTCCCACCGCATCCGCCACGCCCACCACCAGCGCCGACTCGGCGGACGAGGCCGCGACCCCGTCCACCGGCACCCGCTGAGCATGGGCGCCGGGCACGCGCACGTGCTCTACCGCGAGTCCGGCTCGCCGGTGCACCGCCTCCCGCCGGAGGTGAAGATCGCCGCGATGGTGCTGTTCACCATCGCGGTGGTGGCCACGCCCCGGGAGGCGTACTGGGCCTTCGGCGGGTACGCGCTCCTGGTCGCCGTGGTGGCCGCGCTGGCCCGGGTCGGCCCGCGCTGGCTGCTCAGCCGGGCCCTGATCGAGCTGCCGTTCGTGTTGTTCGCGTTCGCGCTGCCGTTCCTCGGCGCGGGGGAGCGCGTCGAGGTTGCCGGGCTCGCCCTGTCCGTCGACGGGCTGCACGGCGCGTTCAACATCCTGGCCAAGGGCACGCTCGGCGTACTCGCGTCGCTTCTGCTGGCGGCGACCACGACGACGCGTGACCTGCTGCTCGGCCTGGACCGGCTGCGGTGCCCGCAGATCCTCACCCAGATCGCCACGTTCATGCTGCGCTACCTGGAGGTGCTCGTCGGCGAGGCCCGGCGGATGCGGGTGGCGCGGGTGTCGCGGGGCGACGACCCGCGTTTCCTGTGGCAACTGCGCGGCTTCGCGGCCGGGGTCGGCGCGCTGTTCCTGCGCGCCTTCGAGCGCGGCGAGCGGGTCTACCTGGCGATGCTCTCCCGCGGCTACACCGGCCGGATGCCGGCGGTGTGGCAGGGGGCCGGCGCGGCCACCGCCGGCCAGTGGGCGGCCGCCGCGACGGTGCCGGCGATCGCGGCCACCATCGCCGCCGTCGCGCTCGTCCTGCAATGATCGGGTACGTGCAGCAGCCGCCCTCCCTCGACATCAGTGGCGTCCGGTACGCGTACCCGGACGGTCACGTCGCCCTGCACGGCGTGGACCTGACCGTGCCGCGCGGCGAGCGGGTGGCGCTGCTCGGGCCCAACGGGGCCGGCAAGACCACGCTCGTGCTGCACCTCAACGGCATCCTGACCCCGGCCGAGGGCACGGTGAGCGTCGGCGGCCTGACGGTCAGCCGCGACCGGGGGACGCTGGCCGAGGTACGCCGCCGCGTCGGCATCGTCTTCCAGGATCCGGACGACCAGCTGTTCCTGCCCACCGTCGCCGAGGACGTCGCGTTCGGCCCGGCCAACCTGGGCCTGCGCGGGGCCGAGCTGGCCGCCCGGGTCGACGAGGCACTGGCGGCGGTCGGGATGAGCGAGCACCGGGACCGGGCGCCGCACCACCTGTCGTTCGGGCAGCGGCGCCGGGTGGCGGTGGCGACGGTGCTGGCCATGCGCCCGGAGATCCTGGTGCTGGACGAGCCGTCGTCGAACCTCGACCCGGCCGCCCGGCGGGAGCTGGCGGAGATCCTGCGCGCCCTGCCGGTGACGCTGCTCATGGTCACCCACGACCTGCCGTACGCGGCCGAGCTGTGCCCCCGCTCGGTCATCCTGGACGGCGGCCGCATCGTCGCCGACGCCCCCACCGCAGACCTCCTGTCCGACGAGGCGCTGCTGACCGCCCACCGCCTGGAGCTCCCCTACGGCTTCGCCCCCCACCCAACCTGACCCGGCCCTCGCCCCTCCCGCCCTCTCCGCCGCGATCTTGCACTTTCGGTCCGGTCATTTCGGGGCGAAAGCCGCAAGCTCGGGGCGGTAACTGCAAGATCACGCCGCCCAGGGGTGAGTGCGGCGGGAGTGGAACGTGATGGGTGTGTCGGGGGCGGTTTGACACCCGTGGTGTTCCACTCGGGCGTGCCCGGCGCTCGCAGCGCTCGGTGATCTTGCCGTTGCGGCCCCGGAGATGTCGTGAACGCCTTGGATGCCGGGGCGGAATATGCGAGATCGCGGGGTTTAGGTTCAGGTGGGCAGTAGTTCCTCGTTCGGGCCGGTTGTTGTGGCGAGCGCCCTCCCGTTATGCGAGACTGGCGTCTCGTGTGGTGGGAGCAGTGGAGATCTTGGTAGGAAAGGCCCCCTATGGGGGCCGTTTGGTACCAAGATCTCGCCGGGGGCCGGGGGCCGGGGGCCGGGGGCCGGGGGCCGGGGGCCGGGGGCCGGGGGCCGGGGGACGCTTGACAACCTCCACTCACAGATCGCCGGGGCGGGGCGGGGTCAGGGCGTGGGGGTCGGGTGGGGGGTGGGGCGGGCTGCTCTTGCGGCGGTGCGCAGGCGCAGCAGGCCTGCCGCCACCGCGCCGGCGCCCGTCGCCAGGCCGACCACCACGAGCACCCGGACCAGCACGGCCGGGCCGGCGGCCGGGGGGATCGAGCGGGACAGCGCGGCGAGGTTCGTCACCCCGGCGAACAGCGTGAGACAGGCACCGGCGAGCGCCAGCACGAAGTCGGCGGCCGGGCGGCGGGCCAGCGCGTACCCGCCGGCGGCGAGCGCGCCGAGCCCGGTGAGCAACGTCCACACCTGACCGGTGACCAGCTCGGCGAGCGTTCCGCCGACGCCCGGGGCGCCGGTGTCCAGCGCGCGGGCGACCGTCAGCGCCACTGTCGCCGCGCCGCCCAGGGCGAGCAGCGCACCCACCGCGCGCAGCGCCCGTACCCCGGCGGCGGTGCCGCCCGGCGCCAGCCCCGCCGCGCCGATCAGCAGGAAGCCCAGCGTGGCGGCCACCCACCAGGGGTACGGGTCGGGCGGCGGCACCCAGTCCAGCTTGCCCCGTACGCCTCCGGTGGTGTCACCGGCGCGCAGCGGCACCGTCCAGTCGCGTACCCGGTGTTCCCGGTCCGGGGCGGCGGCGACGGCGGCCGGCGGAGCGTCCTCCCGCCACAGCGTGCGCTGGTCGTGCCAGCGGGCGGTGGGTCCGTCGTCGATCCGCCGCCAGTCGGGCGCGGCGGCCGGGTTCGCCTCGGCGGGCAGCCGGGTCTCCCCGGCCAGCGTCCGGTTCAGGTACGTGGCGGGGGAGTGGGTGTTCTCGTACACGCCGCCCGGGCCGATGCGCAGGTACGGCTCACCGGAGTAGCCGAGCACCGTGACCTCGGCGCCGGTGTCGTTCGTCAGCTCCAGCCGCGCGCCGGCCTCCACCATCCGCGCGGTGAGCCCGGGGCGGTCCGGGTCGACGCCGCTGATCGTGGCGCGGTAGTCGGTCCCGTCGGGCGCGTCCGCGCCGTGTGCGGCGGCCGGCGCGGCGAACGTGAGCAGTGCGGTGGCCGCGACGGCGAGCACCAGCGCGGCCCGGCGCAGGGGTGCGATCACTTGCCGGCCGCCTCCACCGCCGACTTGATCCCCTCGGGGCTGCGGTCCTGGAGCTCACTGCCGTCGACCTTGATGGTCGGGGTGCCGGTCACGCCGGACTTGCTCGCCTCGTCGGTGACGTGCTCGGTCCACGACCGGTACGTGCCGTCGGACACGCAGGAGGCGAACTCGTCGCGGTTCAGCCCGACGCCCGCGCCGATGTCGACGAGTTCGTCGTTGCTGAGCCCGGCGCCGCCCTCCGGCGGCTGCCTGTCGAAGAGCTGATCGGTGAACTCGCGGAACTTGCCGCCCTGCGCGGCGCAGCCGGAGGCGGCCGAGGAGCGGGTGGAGTACTCCGTGGTGGAGAAGCGGTTCAGGAACGCGACCGGGTGGAACACCAGCTTCGCCTTGCCCTCGCTGACGAGCTGGTTGAGCGTCTCGCCGTTGACCTGCTGGAACTGCTTGCAGGCCGGGCAGAGGTAGTCCTCGTACAGGTCGATGGTAACCGGTCCGGTGCCGAGCACGATGCCGGTGCCGGCGTCGTTGGCCCCGGGCGGGGCGGTGAACTCGTCGGACTTCTGGCTGGAGTAGACGGCCCAGCCGATGCCACCGGCGATGACGAGCACCAGCACCGCGGCGATCGAGGTCCAGAGCGTCCGCTTGCGCCGCTTCTCCCGGGCGATCTGCTCGCGTACCACCCGGGCCGCGTCCTTGCGCCCCTTGCGACTACTCATCGGTGTCCTCCACGGTGTCGTCGCCCGCCAGCCACCCGTCCACGGAGAACGGGGTGCGGGGCCAGATCAGCAGGAACCCGGCGAGTACCAGGAACCCGAGGTCCCGGAGGATCTCCGGGAGGTAGCTGGGCGTCTGGCCGGCGGCGAGCTGCCCGCCGCTGCCGAAACACCCGCAGTCGATGGCCAGGCCCCGGGCCCAGGCCGAGGCGATGCCGGCGATGAAGACCACGAGCAGCGCCGCCGACACACCGGCGCTGATCCGGGTGGCGAGCCCGGCGAGCAGCAGTACGCCCAGGGCCAGCTCGACGAACGGCAGCGCCGCGCCGATCACGGTGGCCAGGTCGTACGGCAGCACCTGGTACGCGTTCACGGCCCGCCCGGAGGCGGCCAGGTCGCCGACCTTGGTGCCGCCGGCGATCAGCCACACGGCTGCGAGTCCGAAGCGGGCCGCGACGCCGAGCCAGGGCCGCAGGACCGGCCAGCGGCCGGCCCGGGAGGGGGAGGGGGTCACAGTCATTCGTCGTCCGAGCGCCACGAAAGGTTCCCGCTATCCGGCCAGCGTGTCGCCGACGGCGTCGACCAGTTCGTCGCGGGCGCGGGCCACCCGGGAGCGGATCGTGCCCACCGGCACCCCCTCCACGTCGGCGGCCTCGGCGTACGACAGGCCGAGCAGCTGGGTGAGCACGAACGCGGAGCGCCGCTCGGCGGGCAGCCGGCGCACCAGGTCGGTGGCGCCGAGCTGGCCGGACGGGTCCGGGTACGGGCGGTCGGTGGCGGCCTGGGCGGCGAGCCGCGCGTCGAGCCGGCGGCGGCGTACCACTGTGCGCAGGTGGTCGGCGCACGCCCGCCGGGCGATCCCGAGCAGCCAGGTACGGACGCTGGAACGCCCCTCGAAGCCGGACAGCGCCCGGAACGCCCGCAGGTACGTCTCCTGGGTCAGGTCGTCCGCGCTGTCCCGGTCGACGAGCGCGGCGGCGAAGCGCCACACCTCGGCCTGGGTGGCCCGGACGAAGGCGGCCTGCGCGTCGCGGTTCCCGTCGCGGGCGGCCAGCGCCCAGCCGGTGGCCGCGTCCCGGGCAGCGTCGGGCGCCGCCTCGGGGCGGTCGGCGGCGGTGTCGCGCGGGCCGGGGATCACGTCACCCGAGGTTACGCGGCGTACCTGGAGGGGACAGGGTCCTTCGACCCATTCCGTGGTCCCGCACACGCCGGGAACTTTTTCCGCCCGCCGTCCGACTACCCTCCCATGACCTCCGAGCAGGCCCGGCGTGGCGCGCGCCGCCGCGCCGGGTGGGCGCTCGGTCACGCCCGCCGGAGACCGGCTCGCCGGACCCGCCCCGGGTCGGGAACCATGGCGGTCATGACTGCTGCCGTACGCCGCCCGTCCCGGGTCGTCGCCGCCCGCTCCGGGGCCGTCGCCGGGCTGCTGCTCCTGCTGGTCGCCCTGCTGCTCGCCCCGGCCTCCCCGGCCGCCGCCCACGCGGTGCTGGTGAGCAGCAGCCCGGCCGCCTCCGCCGTGGTGCCCGAGGCGCCCGCGCAGGTGGTGATCACGTTCAGTGAGGGCGTCCGCAAGGTGCCCGGGAAGGTACGGGTGATCGCCCCCGACGGCTCGCGGGCCGACCGGGGTGAGCCGACGTTCCAGGGCGCCGAGGTCACCATCCCGGTGGACCCGTCCGGCGGGCGCGGCACCTACCTGGTGAGCTACCGGGTGATCTCGGCCGACAGCCACCCGGTCTCCGGCGCCTTCACCTACTCCGTCGGCGCGCCGTCGGAGCCGCCCACCGACAGTGGCTCGGACAACCGGGCGAACCCGGTCACCGAGAACGCGGTGAAGGTGGCGAAGTACGCCGGCTACGTCGGTCTGCTGCTGCTCGTCGGCCCGGCGCTGGTGCTCGCCGCGCTCTGGCCGCGCCGGCTGTCCCGCCGGGGCCCGGCGCGGCTGGCCTGGACCGGGCTCGGCGTGCTGGCGGCGGCGACGCTCGCCGAGGTGTGGCTCCAGGTGCCGTACGTCAACGGCGGCGGCCTGTTCGACGTGACCGGTTCCGGCCTGAGCGACGTGCTGGGCAGCGCCTACGGCACCACCCACCTGGTCCGGCTGGGCCTGCTCGCCGCGGCGGCGTTCCTGCTCCGGCCGCTGTTCGCCGGTCCGATCGGCCGTACCGACGGGATCATCCTGGCCGTCCTCGGCGGCGCGGCGCTGTTCACCTGGCCGCTGGCCGGGCACGCGGCGGCCTCGCCCGCGCCCGCGGTGTCGGTGGTGGTGGACGCGGTGCACCTGGGCGGCATGGCGGTCTGGCTGGGCGGCCTGGTGATGCTCGCGGTGTTCCTGCTGCGCCGGGCCGACGAGCGCGAGCTGGACGCGATCCTGCCGATCTGGTCCCGCTGGGCCGCGCTCGCGGTGGCCGCGCTGCTGCTGGCCGGCACCGTGCAGGGCCTGATCGAGGTGGCCGGCCTGCGGGCGCTGTTCGACACCACGTACGGCCGGCTCCTGCTCGCCAAGATCGTGCTGTTCGCGCTGGTGATCGGCGTGGCCGCGTACTCCCGGGCGCTGGTGCGGCGGCGGGTCGCCGCCGGGCGGCCGGGCGCGATGCGGCGGGCCGTGGTGGCCGAGCTGGTGATCACGGCGGTGGTGCTGGGCGTGTCGGCGACGCTCGTGCAGACCACCCCCGCGCGCACCGCCGCCGCGGACGTCGCGGGCGCCGAGCAGGGCTACTTCTCCACCACGCTGAGCAGCCCGATCTACTCGCTGGAGGTCCAGCTGGACCCGGCCGAGACCGGCAACAACTCGATGCACCTGTACGCCTACACCAAGGACAGCCGCCCCCAGCCGGTGCAGGAGTGGAAGGTGACCGCCGCGTTGCCGTCGGCCGGCATCGAGCCGATCACCGTCCCGCTGCTCCCGCTCAGCGACAACCACGCCACCGGCGAGGTCAACCTGCCGGCCCGAGGCGACTGGCAGTTGCGCATCACCGTCCGCACGACCGACATCGACCAGGCCACGGTGACCGCCACCGTGCCGATCAAGTAACGGAAGGTCCATCTGATGATCCGTCTCCGGCGCCCCGCGACAGTCGCCGCGCTGACCCTCACCGCCGTCGCCACGGCCGTGCTCGGCCTGGCCGGGCCGGCCTCGGCGCACGTCACGATCAACCCGGCCGAGGGTACGCAGGGCGGCTACGGCCGGTTCGCGTTCCGGGTGCCGAACGAGAGCGACACGGCGTCGACCGTCAAGGTCGAGGTGAACCTGCCGGAGAACGCCCCGGTCGGTTCGGTCTCCACCATGCCGGTGGCGGGCTGGACGGTCGCCGTGGAGAAGCGCAAGGTCGACCCGCCGATCGAGGTGCACGGCAGCCAGCTCACCGAGGCGGTCTCCAAGCTGACCTTCACCGCCGCGCCGAACGGCGGCGTGAAGCCGGGCGAGTTCCAGGAGTTCCCGGTGTCGATGGGCCCGCTGCCGCAGGCCGACACGATGGTGTTCAAGGTGCTCCAGACGTACTCCGACGGCAACGTCTCCCGGTGGATCGAGGAGCCCACTCCGGGCGCGGAGGAGCCGGAGAACCCGGCGCCGGTGCTCAAGCTGGCCGCCGCGGCACCCGCCTCGCCGGGCGCGAGCGCGCCGGCCGCCGCCGCGGACGACGACGATGACGACGACGGCTCCGGTGCCGCCACCGCCCTCGGCGTGGCCGGCCTGGTCGCCGGACTGGGCGGCCTGGCCCTCGGCGGCCTGGCGTTCGCGCGTACCCGGCGGGAGCCCGCCGCGAAGTCCTGAACGCGAGCGATTCACCGGCCCGGCGGAACGATCCGCCGGGCCGGTCGCCGTCCCGGCCGGGTGCCGCCGATATCCGGCGGCCGGACGACGCGCGTCGGTAAGGTCGGCCGGGTAGTTGGCTACCGAGAGGGACGACGCGAATGCGTTTCGTACGCACGATCGCCGGCATGGTGCTGCTGGCGTTGGGGATCCCGGCGCTGCTCGCGGGTGGAGGTCTCTGGCTCGCCGCCCGGCACGCCGGCCCGGACGGCGGCTTCGACGCCCGGTTCGAGCCGGTCCGCACGCCCGCCCGCGCGGTACTGGTGAGCGACGTGGACGCGTTGCTGCGCGCCGACCTGCCGGTGGCGCGCACCGGGCAGGCCCGGCTGCACCTGACCGCGCGGGACGACGACGGCCCGGTCTTCCTCGGCCTCGCCCCGGCCGACCAGGTGCGGCGGTGGCTGGCCGACGTCCCGCACAGCACCGTGCGCCGCGTCGCGGTCACCCGCGGCCCGCTGCCGGTCGATCTCGACGCGGCCACCGCCGGCGCCGGCACCGCCGCGCCGATGACGCAGCCCTTCTGGGTACGCGAGGGCGTCGGCTCCCTGGAGTGGAGCCCGGCGGAGCTGTCCGGCCGGTCGTTGAGCCTGGTCGTGATGCGCGTGGACGGCGCGGACGGGCTCGACCTGCGGATGCGTGCCGAGTTGCGGGCCGGGTGGTTCCCCGGGCTGGCGTGGGCGCTGCTGGCCGGCGGGACGCTGCTGGCGGTCGTCGCCGTGGTGGTGCTGCTGCGCCCGCTGCGGCCGCGTGAGGTGGTCTTCGTGGTCGAGCCGGACCAGGTGCCGGTGCTGGCCGGGCGTCTCGGCGTCACGTCGCTGAGCGGGCTGGGCCGCCAGCCGGGCCCGGCGTCGCGACCCGAACGGCACCTGGTGGCAGTGGGCTCCGGCTCCGGCGGGCGGACCCGCGCGGCGATCGCCCCGCCGCCCAGCCGGTGCCCCGACGACCAGGACTGAGGACGAGAACCCGAACGGCCCTCCGCGCTGCCGACGCGGAGGGCCGTCCTTCACCGGGGGATCGGTGCTACCTGGGGAGAAAACTGAGGTAGTTGGTACCAGATTAGCGCTGATCGCCGTTTGATGCGAGGTGTGTCCGTTCAGTCCGAGTCATCTGTTCCCCGTCCGCATACCGGCGGATCGGCAGCACCGCGAGCAGGAGCAGGCTCAGCAGCACGTACACGTTGCGGACGACGAAGTCGACCGGGTCGTCCGTGTGCACGATGGCGGTGCCCCAGTCCTGGAACGTCACCAACCCGTACACGATCGGCAGGCCGACGACGGCGGCCAGCGCGAAGAGGCCGCCGCGGCGGCGGGCCCCGGCGGGCGTCGCCGGATCGGCGTCCAAGGCCGCGTCGACGAGCACCACCACCGCGGGGATGAACCAGTACAGGTGGTGGATCCAGGTGATCGGGCTGACCAGCCCGCCCACCAGCCCGGTCAGTGTGAGACCCACCAGCGCGTCTCCCGCCCGGGCCGCCCGCGCCGCCCGCCACAGGCCGAACGCGGCCACCGCCAGCGCGAGCAGCAGCCACAGCAGCCGGTCCGGTTCGGCCGGCGCGGTCAGGCGGCTGAGCAGCCCGAACAGCGACTGGTTGCCGGTGTAGTCGGGGCGGCCCACCCGGTCGGTCACCCACAGCTCGTGAGTCCAGAACCGCCACGAGTCGCCCGGCGCGACCGCCGCCGCCAGCAGCGTGGCCACCGCCGCGGTCGCCGCCGCCACCACCGCCGCCCGCCACTTCCGGGCGGCCAGCAGGTAGAGCACGAAGATGCCGGGAAAGAGCTTGAGCGCCGTGGCCAGGCCCACGCCGACGCCGGCCCAGCGCCGCCCCTGCGGTACGGCGAACAGCAGGTCGGCCAGGATCAGCACCACCAGCAGCATGTTGATCTGCCCGAGCGTGAGCGTCTCCCGCGTGCTCTCCACCGCCAGCACCAGCAGCACGGCGACGGTCAGGCCGAACCCGCGCGGCAGGTCGTGGCGCCGCAGCACCGGCAGCACCAGCCAGCGGGTGGTCACCACCACGGCGGCCACTGTCAGCACCGCGAAGGCGGCGATGGCCACGCCGAGCTGCAGATACCCGAACGGCGCCAGGAGCAGCGCCGCGAACGGCGGATAGGTGAAGTAGAGCGCGCCCTGCACCCGGTCCGGCTGGACGTAGTCGTAGAGCGGGTGCCCGGCCGCCCACCAGTCCATCGCCGACATGTAGATCTTCTGGTCGTAGTAGTCGTGGCGCAGGTTGGGCAGGTAGAGCGCCGGCAGGACCGCGACCAGCGCCAGCACCGCGACCACCCGCCGGGCCGTACGCCCGCCCGCGTCGTCACGGGGGACGGCGGGTGGGGCGACGGGTTCGGCTGGCACGCAGGAAACCCTAGCGGTCCACCTCGGCCACAGTGCCGAGGCGCGTGCGGGTCGGCGGCGCGTAGTCTGTTCCGGTGGCTGATCTTCTCGTCTGGATCGACTGTGAGATGACCGGGCTCGACCTGCGGCGGGACGCCCTGATCGAGGTCGCCGCGCTCGTCACCGATCCCGACCTCAACGTGCTCGGTGACGGCGTCGACGTGGTGATCCACGCCGACGACGAGGCGCTCGACGGCATGCCGGAGATCGTGCGCACCATGCACGCCAAGTCCGGCCTCACCGAGGAGGTACGCCGCTCCACGGTGACGCTGGCCGAGGCCGAGGACATGGTGCTCGACTACGTCACCAGCTACGTGAAGGAGCCGCGTACGGCCCCGCTGTGCGGCAACTCGATCGCCACCGACCGGGGTTTCCTGGCCCGCGACATGACCCGGCTCGACGCGCACCTGCACTACCGGATGATCGACGTCTCCTCGATCAAGGAACTGTGCCGGCGCTGGTACCCGCGCGTGTACTTCGGGCAGCCGCAGAAGGGCCTGGCCCACCGGGCGCTGGCCGACATCCGGGAGAGCATCCGCGAGCTGGAGTACTACCGGCGGACCGTGTTCGTGCCGCTGCCGGGGCCGGACGTCGAGGCCGCGAAGGCGATCGCCGCCCAGCTCTGACGTCCCGGCCGAACCCGGTGGACGGGGCCGGCCGGAGTGTGGCTATGATTAGTCCGCGCACCGCCCCGGGCGACCGGAGCGGCGAGCATGGTGGCTGTAGCTCAGTTGGCAGAGCACCGGGTTGTGGTCCCGGTTGTCGTGGGTTCAATTCCCATCAGTCACCCCGATAGTGGATCTGTTCCACGCCTGACCACGCCCCCTCCGTCGAGGGGGCGTGAGTCGTTCAGGGGCATGGCAGGGGAATCGCCTCGCCACAGAATGCGCGCTTCCCTCAGCCGAATCCGGCGGAAATCGACGCCAGGTACTTCCTGTCCGGAGAAGCGCGCCTAGACTGGGGTGGTACATCGAGCCGATCAGTCCGCGGATGTGGTCGGAAGTGGGGCCGAGGATTCCCGGGGCAGACCGGGACCTCGGCCCGGCGTCTGTTCGGGCGTCAGCGCAGGCCGATTTCGTACGTGCGCAGCGTCGGCTTCAACGGCGCGAGCAACTGCTCTCCGTATGGAGAACCATGTGCGCTGCTTACAGCGCCGGCGACGATGTCCGGAAGCCAGAGCAGTGGATCGCCCTGCGGGCCGTGAGGCCGTACGAAGTCGACCTTGATCCGCCCCGAGATGATCCGCCGACGCTTGAACTGAGCGATGGCGGCGATGTCCTTCGCGTTGAGGGACGCCGTGCGCGTTTCGATGCTCGCATGTTCGACCCCTGCCTGGTCGAGTTGCCACAGCATCTGCTCCAGGCACAGCCGCCGGGCGCGCTCCTGCCGGGAGTTGTCCATGCCGCTTCCCATGACCACCACATGTACCGCTGCGGTCATGGATGCCACGGCCTGGATCATCTTGCGTCGCTCGTCGTCGGTCGCGTCCCGATAGTGGACCCGGGCCCGGGGCGTTGGAGCCAGCCTGGCGGCGTCGAACCGGACCGTCTCGACCGCGGCGGCCTGGATCACCGCCGCTGCGAGCACGTAAATCCCGTTGTGGTCGGGCCGCTGCCGCATCGACTCGTCAAGCCAGGCAGCGCTGCTCATCCCCACCACCTCAACGACCTGCCGACGGGAGATCTGGCGCGCCCGGCCATGAGGTCGAACACCCGTACGGGACCTTCTCACGTCGCCGGATTTGATGCAACACGGGGGTATTAGGCCGAATGTGCATCTTCCCCTTGCCGGGGTAGGGGTTCACCTCAAGGGAGGAGAACCGCCTCGAGGAGTGGAACGAGCACCGTCCGGAGAAGACATGGGCTGAGTGATTTCAAAAATGAAGCCCTCTCCTTTCGGAGAGGGCGTCATCGTCGGCGTGTCCGGTCAGGGGGTCGGCTCGACGCTCGGCGTACCGGCGTCCGGCGTGGTGTCGGCGGCCGGCGGCTCGTACGGCAGGGCGCTGCCCTTGACGTACTCGTCCCAGCTCATGTTCCAGTCGGTCCAGCCGTTGCCGTTCTGGAGCTTGCGCTCGGTGCCCTTGACGGTGATCGGGTCACCGATGCGGGTGTTGGCGAACAGCCAGTTGCCTTCCTTCATCGAGACGTTGACGCACCCGTGCGAGACGTTCGTGCGGCCCTGTACGCCCTCGGACCAGGGCGCGGCGTGGATGAACTCGCCGCCCCAGGTGAGCCGCTGGGCGTAGTCGATCTCGGTGCGGTAGCCCTCCTCCGGGCCCAGCTCCTCCATGGTGTCGAAGACCGTGTGCCGGAGCTTCTCGATCACCACCATGGTGCCGCTGGAGGACGGGGTGCTCTTCTTGCCCAGGCTCACCGGGATGGTCTTGACCACCTTGCCGTCGCGGGTGACGGTCATCCGCTTGGTGCGGTTGTCGACGGTCATCACGAACGCCGGGCCGATCTTGATGTCGACGCTGAGGTCGGCGCGGCCGTACCAGCCGCCGCCCAGCGGCAGCCCGCCCGCCTGCACCCGGTAGCTGACGGTGCTGTTGGCCTTCCAGAACGTCTTGGGCCGGTAGCGCACCTCGGTCGGGCTCACCCAGTGCCAGATGCCCTCCTGGGCCGGCTTCGAGGTGACAGTCATCCGGCGCTGGATGTCGTCGCGGTAGTCCTCCGGGATGGCCCGGCCGAACTTCACGATCAGCGGCATGGCCACGCCCACGACCTGGTTGTCGCCGAGGAAGCTGGTGACCCGGATCTGCTTGGCCGGCTTCGCCATCGTGGTGAACGTGCTGGTGGCGGTGGCGGGCTTGCCGTCGTCGCCGGTCGCGGTCACGGTCGCCGTGTACGTCTGCCCGTACTCCAGGGCCGAGGACGGCAGCCAGCTCCCGCCGTCCGCCGCGAGCGTGCCGTCGACGACCTTGCCGGCGGCGTCCTTCAGCTCGACTGTGGTGTCCTGCGCCTCCTTCGTGGTGAAGGTGATGGCGGTGGACGCGGGCACGTCCTTGGCGTCGGCGGCGGGCTCGCTGATGGTGGCCGTCGCCTTCGGTGCCTTCTCGCCGCCGTCGCCGCCGCCCTGCCAGCTCGACGGCTTGTCGCCGCCGCCGCTGGTGCAGGAGGTCAGGGCCATCGCGGCGGCGAGCAGCCCGGCCGCCAGCGCACGGCGGCGGCCGACGCGTCGGGCGCTCGCGCCCCGGATCGGTTCGTCCTGGCCAGCTCGCATGACTCCCTCACAAGGTGATGCCGTTCCCCGTCGTCTCAGGTCAGACGCGCCGGAGCGGGTACGCGTTGCCGGACGTGAAACGGAACACCCCGCGCGGGTGTAACGATTCCACTGTCGTCCGGCGCTTCGTCGGAGGTGGCGTGTCCGACCACGTTACGCCGGTCAGAACGGCGCCGGCTGCCCGCCCTGCGGAACCGGCAGCGCGCTGCCGGCGGCGAATTGCGACCAGCTCATGCTCCACGCGGTCCAGCCGTTGCCCGGGGCCAGGCGGCGTTCGGTGCCCTTGACCGTGATCGGGTCGCCCACCATCGTCTTGCCGAACAGCCACCGGCCGTTGGCCATCGACACGTTGACGCAGCCGTGCGAGACGTTGCGGCGCCCCTGCACACCCTCGGACCAGGGCGCGGCGTGGATGTACTCGCCGCCCCAGGTGATCCGCTGAGCGAAGTCGATCTCGGTGACGTAGCGGTTGGCCGGGTCCGGCTCGCTGCGGGTGTCGAAGACTGTGGACTCCTTCTTCTCCATCACCACCATCGTGCCGCTGGAGGAGGGGGTGCTCTTTTTGCCCAGGCTGACCGGCAGCGTACGGATGACCGTGCCGTTCTCGGAGACCGTCATCTGCTTGGTCGCGTTGTCGACGGTCATCTCGAACGCGCGGCCGATCTTGGCGGTGGCGCTGCGGTCGATGTTGCCGTAGCGGCCGTTGCTCAGCGGGATCCCGGCGAGCGCCAGCCGGACCGTGATCGTGGTGCCGGTCTTCCAGTACTCCGGCGCGCGGTAGTACGCCTGGGTGCCGTTGTCGACCCAGTGCCAGGCGCCGGGCTGCGGCGGGTCGGTCTGCACGAACATCCGCTTCTGCACCGCGGCCCGGTCCTTCTTCGGGATGCCCGGGGAGAACTCGGCGACCACGGGCATGGCCACCCCGTACGTCTTGCCGCTGAACATGTAGAGGCCGGAGCCGATCATCGACTTGGGCTTGGCCATCGTGGTGAACGTGCTGGTGCCCTGGTAGGTCTGGCCGTCCTTGCCGGCGCCGGTGACCGTGGCGGTGTACTTGGTGCCGTACTTCAGCGCGGCCGACGGCACCCAGCTGGAGCCGTCGCGCCGCATCCGTCCGGCGACGTCGGCCCCGTCGGCGGTGGCGAGCACCACCTTCGACACTGTGCCGCCGCCGGGGATGCGGGCGCTGATCTCGGTGCTGACCGGCCGGCCGTTCGCGCCGTCGGCCGGGCTCACCGTCAGCGGCGGCGCGGCGGCGCTGTCGCTGGGTGCGACGCTCGGGTCGGGCGCGGAGGACGAGACGCCGCCGACCTGCTGCTGGCCGGGCACGAACTCCGGCTTCTTCCCCTCGTCGCCGCCGCCGCACCCGGTCAGTGCCAGCGACGCCGTCAGGACCAGGGCGCCCACCGTCGCCCCGGCCCGCGCGAACCTGCCCATGCCCACCCCTGTCCTCGCGTGCCTGGCGGACATCGTGCCGTATCGACGCCGTCGGACCCGTCCCCGCGCCGGATCAGGTGACCGTTTTGACTGCTTTCGCCGGTTAAGCTCGTCCGAAGGGTGGACCCCGGTATCGGATTGGAACCCGCCTCGGCGGGCGTGCTAATCTTCTTCCCGTTGTCAGCGAGCGCCGCTAGCTCAACTGGCAGAGCAGCGGACTCTTAATCCGCGGGTTCGGGGTTCGAGTCCCTGGCGGCGCACCAACGAGCAAGGCCCTGACCAGGCGATCACGCCGGTCGGGGCCTTTTCGTGTCCGGGGCGATGGCTTGGTGCCCGTGGGTGGTCGGGAGCCGATTCGCACGCAATAAACCCGGGGCGGCATCGATGACCATCCCGCGACAATGGCCGACGTGGAAGAAGTCGAGGTCGTCGTCGCCCATGACGAGCGGGCGACCCTGCGTGTCGGTGATGTGTTCCTGAAGATCGACGCTGATCAGACGCGCACCGACGTCGAGGTCGAGGCGATGGCGCTGGCGCCGATCCCGACTCCGCGGGTCCTGTGGCGCAAGCCACCCGTGCTGGCGCTCGCCGCCCTGCCCGGGAGGGCACTGGGCCGCCTCGGCGAGCCGTCGCCCGCGTCGTCGTCGGCGTGGGCCGCGGCGGGTGCGGCCGCGCGGACGCTGCACGACGCGCCCCTGCCGCCATGGCCCGGCCGGCGCCTCGACGAGATGGCATCGCGCCTCGACGGCGAATGCGAGTGGCTCGTCACGAATGGTGTCCTTCCCACGGAGGTGGTCACCCGCAACCGCCAGGTTGCTGAGGCTGCGCTGCGGCCGTGGAAACCGGTGTTCATGCACGGCGACCTGCAGATCACCCACGTGTTCGTCGACGATGACGAGATCACCGGTGTGCTCGACTGGTCCGAGGCGGCCCAGGGCGACGCCCAGTACGACCTCGCCGTCCTGACGCTCGGACACGAGGAGCACCTTGACGATGTGGTCGCCGGCTACGGCACCGATGTCGACCTCGACGTGATCCGCGGGTGGTGGTCGTGGCGAAGCCTGGTGGCGGCCCGCTGGCTGATCGAGCACGGCTTCGACCCGTCCCTGCCCGGCTGTGAGTTCGACGTGTTGAGATCCCGGATGTGAGGCTGAGGCACCGTGCCCGCTGAGACCACTGGCAGCCCGGACACGATCCTCGTCTGCATCCGGGGCAACTCCGGCTCGGGCAAGAGCAGCATCGCCCGCGAGCTGCGACGCCGGCACGGCCGGGGCTGCGCCCTCGTCGAACAGGACTACCTGCGCCGCATCGTCCTGCGCGAACGGGACAAGCCCGGCGGCGCGGCGCCCGCCCTGATCGAGCAGACCGCCCGGTTCGCCCTCGATCACGGCTACCACGTGGTCCTGGAAGGCATCCTGTACAGCGTTCACTACCGCGACGTGCTGACGTCGCTGCGGGACGGCCACCGGGGGCGGTCGCTGTTCTGCTATCTCGACGTGTCGCTGGCCGAGACGCTGCGCCGGCACCTCACCCGTCCGCAGGCCGGTGAGTTCACCGCCGAGCAGATGAGCGGCTGGTACGCCGCGCACGACGTCCTGGGCTGGCCCGGCGAACTCGTCCTCCCGGAGACCACCGGCCTGGAACAGTCGGTCGAGGCGATCGCGGCTGCCGCCGGGCTGCCGCAGACCGGGCGCGACGACGACAGGCGTTAGGCGGCGTCCCGGTCAGCCGCCCCGGAAGCTGCGGCGGTACGCCTGCGGACTGGTGCCGGTGATCCGCTTGAACCGATCCCGGAAGGCGGTGGCGGAGCCGAAGCCGACCTGGCTCGCCACCCGGTCGACGGGATGGGTGGTGGTCTCCAGCAGGTGCTGCGCCTGGTGTACGCGTACGCGGTGCAGCCATCGCAGCGGGGTGGTGCCGGTCTGGTCCCGGAACCGGCGGTTCAGCGTGCGGGTGCTCAGCCCGGCGTGCCGGGCGATGTCGGCGAGGGTCAGCTCGCGCCCGGCGTTGTCGCGCATCCAGGCCAGCAGCGGCTCCAGCGTCGCCCCCTCGGGGGTGGGCGGCTCATGCGTGATGAACTGCGCCTGTCCGCCCGCGCGTTCCAGCGGCATGACCGACAGTCGCGCCGTGTCGGCGGCGACGGCGGCGCCGTGGTCGCGCCGGACCAGGTGCAGGCACAGGTCGAGCCCGGCGGCGGCCCCGGCGGAGGTCAGGAACTGGCCGTTGTCCACGTACAGGACGTCGGGGTCGACCCGGATCCGCGGATGCCGGGCGGCGAGCCGGTCGGTGGCGACCCAGTGCGTCGTGGCGTGCCGCCCGTCGAGCAGGCCGGTGGCGGCGAGGGTGAACGCGCCGCCGCAGATCGAGGCGATCCGCGCGCCGTTGGCCGCGGCGGCGCGCAGCGCGTCGAGGACGGCCGCGGGCGCCGCGGCGGCCGGGTCGCAGACACCGGGTACGACGACGGTGTCCGCCTCGGTGAGGACGTCCAGGCCGTACGGCACCGCGATGCTGAACGCGCCGGTGGTGACCGTCGGCGTCGCGGCGCAGACGACGACGCGGTACCCGGGGCGGCCGTCGGGCAGGCGGGTGCGGCCGAAGACCTCCATCGGCGTGGCCAGGTCGAACGGCACGACGCTGTCCAGGGCGAGCACGGCCACTGTGTGCATGGCGGGATTCAACCAGTCGGGGCCGGGCGGCGCGTGCCGGTCGCCGGCCGCCTGAGCCGGTGGTACATGTCCTTGACCGACAGGCCGCCGGTGAGGCACCAGAGCGCGATGACCGGATCGCAGAGGGCGCAGCCGAACGACGAGTCGTGCAGCGACGGGATGATCGGTGTGCCGCGACGGTGGTGCAGGACGTCCCAGGCCGTGTGCAGCAGCCACCCCAGACCGATGAAGGTGTACGAGGTGAGCCCGGCGTAGCCCACCACCACGAGCAGGGCGCAGAAGGCCAGTTCCCACAGCCCGAACCCGCCGCCGCTGATGTAGGCGGCACCGGCTCCGGTGACGACGAGCGCGTTCAGCCGTCGCCGGTGCGGCTCGGGCACGAGGGAGTTGAGCCCGACGTAGACCAGCCCGACCACGACCGGCATGACATAGCGAAGCACGACCCCAGCCCCGTTCCCGTTCGCGGAAAAGCGTGTCGGGACGGAGCCTAGGAAGGCCGGCCGCCGGCGACGAGAGGCGAAAATGCCAGGGTCCGCCGGATTCTCGCCACGCCGGTGCCGACGGTCAGCGGGCCGCGCCCAGCACCAGCGTGGTCCGCAGGTCGAGCACGACGGTGCCGCCGAAGTCGTCGACCAGCCGACCGAGGGCGGTGATCCCGCGTCGCTGCTGCTCCGGCGTGCGGGACAGGTACGGCCCGAACGTGCGCATCAGCGCCAGGTAACGCTCCTTGTCCAGCGGCAGTTCCCGCCGGAACACCTCGCGGCGTACGTCGTCGAACTGCCCGCTGTCGAGGATGTCCCGGTGGAACCAGTCGACGGGCCGCTCCCGGACGGTGGGGTCGACGGATCGCAGTGCGGCCCGGACGGTGGCCTGCTGGCCGGCGTCGGCGTAGTCGTAGCGGTGCCCGAAGACGGCGAGGGTGCCGCCGGGCGCCAGGGCGCGGCGGGCATGTGCGTTGCGGGTGGCCGGGTCCAGCCAGTGCCACGCCATCGCGCAGGCGAGCAGGTCCATGCCGCCGGCGGGCGGCGACCACCGCTCGAACGTCGTCGCCTGGACACGGGCGTCCGGGAACCGCTCGGCCAGCCGGGCCGCCATCCGCGCGTCGGGCTCCACGCAGGTCAGTGGCGCGCCGAGGCGGGCCAGCACCTCGGTGCCCTTCCCGGTGCCCGCGCCGACCTCGACCACCGACGCCGGGGTGCCGCCGTGGTAGGCGAGGATCGCCTCGGCGATCTCGGGCGGATATCCGGGCCGGGCGCGCTCGTACAGGTCGGCCACCGTACCGAAGACATCCATCACCAGCAGGATACGGCTCCGACCGGTCCCCGACAGACCGCGCGGAAACCGGCCCGCCCGCCCCTGCAGTCCGCACCATGAGGTGGCACCTGCGGCTGGCGGCGGCGCTCGGCGTACTCGCGACCGCCCTGGCGACCGGGCGGTGAGCGCCGTCGCGGCGCCCGCCGACGGCGGCCTCGGCCTGGCCCTGCGGCCCGGCCAGGCCGACTACCGCGCCGGGACCAGGTGCGCCTCGACCTCACCGTCACGAACACCACCGGGTCGGCCTGCGCGCTCGCCACCCGCGCCGTCGGCACCGTGCAGGTGACCGGGGTACGCCGGGACGGGCTCGACCTCACGCCGACGCTCGCCCGCAGCTTCACGACGACGGGATCGGCGCCGCCGCGACCGCCACCGTGGCGTTGACCGGGGTACGGCTGCACGACGGCGAGGTGGTGCTCCGCTCGGTGGCCGCCACCCCGGACGGCGGTGGGCTGGACACGCTCTGGCCGGTCGGCGCACCCGGCCGGTACGAGGTGACTGCGGGCTACGTGACGCTGCCGGTGACCGGCGCGACGAACCCGTGCGCGGGCACGACGGCGCTGCGGACCGCCACGTTCACCGTGTCCGGCGACGGCGGGACCGGCCGGCGCTGGCTCTGGCTCGTCGGCGGGGGAGCGTTCGTGCTGCTCGTCGTCGCGCTGGCCGCGCGCACGACGGCAGCACCGTCACCACCGGCTGCGTGATCAACGGGGCCGGTGAACTCGGGCCGGCGGTGCTGCCGGCCTCCGGGGCGTACACCCTGGTGGTAGACCCGACCGGGGCCGCGACCGGGCAGGTCACGCTGGTGTTGCGGTGAGGCCGACCCTGCGTTTCCGGGGTGGCGGGCGGGCGTGCTAACGTCTCGTCCCGTTGTCAGCGAGCGCCGCTAGCTCAACTGGCAGAGCAGCGGACTCTTAATCCGCGGGTTCGGGGTTCGAGTCCCTGGCGGCGCACCAACAGCAAGGCCCTGAACTGGTGGTTCACGCCGGCTCGGGGCCTTTTCGCGTCCATCCGGTGGGCCGGGTGCTCGGGAGCGGTTGGACGGTTCCGGCAAGCCATGGATGCCGTGCCGTGATCGTGGACACAAGCCACCCGAAACCGTGCGGCGAGTGCGCGTCCGGTCGCTGGAGTGCTGGCCGAGGCGTGGCTCCGCCCGCACGCTTTGGCACTTTGTAGTCTGAAGTTGCCTCCTGCCTCCGCGTACACCCAAGCTGGATCAGCGCCGATCGGTGCTCTTGGTGGGCGCGTCGCTACCCATCCGGGTCGCTGCCTTGAACGCCGCCGTCCACGGAAAGGCCCGCTGACGGCTGTTGCCGCTGCCGGGCGGGTGCGGCTCCCATTCATCCTCGGTCCCGAGGATGACCCGTACACGCTCGTCGCGGAGATTCGCCACGGCGCGCTGGAAAGGTGCGCGGTTGGCCAAGGCGGCGTTGACGAACGGGACGACCACGGTAGGCACCTGCCGGCCGATCAGCTCTGCGATCGTCGTCATCGCGTAGTTGTCGGCGATGCCGAGGGCGATCTTGTTTACGGAGTTGTAGGTGGCGGGGGCGATGATGAGTGCGTCCGTGGCAGGGAGGGAGCGGCGGGTGCCGGGAGACGACCGGTAGGTGGATCGGACCGGGTACCCGGTCAACCGCTCTATCGCTGCCGCGTCGATGAAGTCGAGGGCGCTGGGGGTGGCAGTGACCGCCGTTGTCCACGACTGCTGCGTCGCATCGGTGACCAGTTGTGTCACGTCTGCGGCGGGCCCGGCAGCGCAGACGACGATCTGCAGGTGGCCGTTGGTCATACGCGGATCCCGGCATGCTGGGCGAAGTCGAGGACTGCGCTGCGAACGTGGCCCCCGGTAAGGACTGCCAGGTCGCTGGCGATGCGTTGCACCGCTGGCCGGCAACGAATCTCCTCCGGCGCCACCTGATAGGCGCCGCGTAGAGCGTCCAGGCCGTGCTCGTAGCGTCCCCATTGTGTGTAGGCGCGGGCCACGTCGACGAACAGGGATGCCTTGCGTTCGGCGAGGCCGATCTTGTCCAGCGGTACCTGGCGAGCGAGAGTGATGGCGGTGCCGGCGTCGCCCAGGGTCAGCGCGATGTTGACGCGGTGCAGCAGGACGTTGGTGATGCCGAAGCCGGTCCACCGGTCGTTGCCGTCGTAGCCGAGTCGTCCGGCGGCAGCGGCGGCTTCGTCGAGCATGGCTCGCGCGCTGTCCCGGTCCTCGTAGCGGGCGGCGGCGATGGCACCACGCAGCAGCAGGGCGCCGTAGACGGCGACCGCGTCGGTCGAGGCGAGACGGGTGCTGCGCCGGACGGTTCCGGCCGCGTCTTCAGCGAGTTGGCGTGCCTGTGCCATGTGGCCGTTGCTCATCAGGGCGTGGGTCATGATCCGGGCGCTCGCGGCCATCGCCACCGGATCCTGACTGATCGCAGCGGCGCGGGTGCTGCGTTCAGCGGCCACCAAGGCCATGCCCTTGTCACCGACCTTGAGCAAGACGCTGCCGACGACGTGGTAGAGGTCGCCGGCCAAGGCGTCGAACTGCGCCAGCTGCTCGCCTTCGGTGTTCGCGCGAGTCGGTTCCAGGGCGGGCAACAAGGTCGCGAGCCTGGCGAGAACCTGCTCGTACCGGCACGCCTGATAGTCGATCTTTGCGGCGGCGACGTCTCGAGCGAACTGCCGAAACGGTAGAGCGACCGGCTCGGTGCCGCGGGGCGATGGTGCGACCATTGCGTTGAGCAGGGTCGCGACGCTCGGCACGGTGATGACGCTGATCGTCACGTCTGCCAGGAGATCTCTGCGCCGCACGTCGCCGTCCGAGTCAATGTCGTGAGTACCGCCTGCGCCAGTATGGAGGTGCGTGGCGGTGACGGACAGCGGCGCGGGATCCGCAAGTGCACCGCTGGTACCTGCGCTCGCCAGTGCTTCGAAGCGTTCGCGGACCTCTGGGGTGGTTCGTGTCAGCACCGTGTCCAGGGCGGCCTGCATATCGGCGCGCAGGTGAACCTTGTCGCCCTGGCTGCTCCACTTGGCCACCGTCCGCCGGGCCGCACCGAGGTGTTCGGCGAAGCCGGTGACGCTCATCCGCAACGCCTGGCGCAGCGCGTTCGCTTCCCGGCCGGTCCAGGTCGTCACCGCAGCCATCGCACGTCCTCTCGTTGGGACAGTTGTCGGCCGGACGATCGTACCGGCACTCGGCGTGCTGGCAGGTGCACCGTGAGTGCACCGACAGGGCATCCCCGCCGCCGCGCTCACCGGGCGAACCTGATTGTGCTGGGCGCCGCTCCTGACGAGTAGGCGGCCAGCACGCAATCGCAGCCTCACGCCAGGGAGCTCGGCATGAACAACGAAATCCCCGCAAGGCAAGGGTGTCTGCCGGCGCGTCGGAAAACAGCTTGCGACGCCCCCACAGGCGTGGGGAATGGGCCCCGCCTGCGTACCGCCATGAGGGCTGCGCGGGTGGGTGATCGGCGGTCTGCTCCCGGCCGCCGTGGTGCGGCGGCGGGCTCGCCCTTCCCCCGGCGGGCCCGCCGCTCATCGTCCCTGGCGGGGGTGGCGGCATGACGGTGTACGTCTCGCGTAACGCCATGGCCGGCCATTCCCGCCGCCCCGAGCCGAGGTGGACGGCTTCGCCGGGGCAGGTGTGGCCCGCTGACCCGCCGCTGCTCACCTTCGTGTGGCGTCGGCTGTTCGAGCAGCAGGCCCGCGAGGGCGGTCGCCGGTGACCGGGCCGCAGCGCCGACTCGCGCCAGCCGAGGTGGAACATCTGCCGATGCGCCCGCTGTGGTTGTGCCGCCGGTGCGGGCAGCCGTGGCCCTGCGGCGCGGCGAAGCTCGCGCTCCTGGCCGAGTACCGAGAAGTGCCGGTGAGCCTGTTCCTCTACCTGGCCGGCTGCCTGCACGACGCGATCGACGACCTGCACCGGCTCAGCCCGAGCGTGACGGGCAGCGCCACCGACATGTTCGACCGGTTCCTCGGCTGGCCCGCCCGCCACACCCGCGCCTACCGCGTCAGCACCACCGGGGCCGCCGACATCGAAGAGGCCCCCTCGTGAACGGCGTCGGCCTCATCGGCGCCACCCGCAGCGGCCGGTAGCGTCGATCGGCGCGGCGAAGTTCGACAGCCGGTCCGGCTGGGACAACTGGAACAAGAAGAGGTAGCCCGGCCACGGGACGCCCGGGGTGGCGTGCCCACCCGGCCCCCGCACAGGTTGAGGACACATGCGCACCACCACGATCGGCGACGTGAAGGTTCTGCTCCCGGACCTCGAACCGGACGACCTCGACACCACGACGGACCTCGCCGACCGGCTCACCGAGGCGCTCGTCAACGGCGCGGCGTGGCGCGGCTCGCACCTTGAGGAAGTCAGCATTCGCAGCAGCCTGATCATCGGCGTGGACCTGAGTGAGAGCACCTGGGAGGCGGGCAGCCTCTTCGGCTGCGAGATCACCCGCACCGACTTCTCCGGCGCGACCCTGACCGGCATCACCATCGAACGCTGCGCCATCACCGGCTCCCGGTTCACCGGTACCAGACTCACCGACGTACGCCTCAAGGACGTCCTGTTCGACGGCTGCCGCTTCGACTACGCCACCTTCCACCGCGTCACCGCCGCCGGCTCGGTCGCGTTCACCGACTGCACTCTCACCAACGGCGCGTGGTCTTCCTGCCGCCTACCTCGCATCGCACTGCGATCCTGCGACCTCGCCGGCCTGGAACTGGACTCCTGTCACCTCGACAGTGCCGACCTGCGGGGCAGCCGCCTCGACGGGCTCAAGACGCCGCTGGACAACCTGCGCGGCGTCACCCTCGGCGAGGACCAGCTTCCTGACCTCACCCGGCTGACAGTCGCCGCCCTCGACCTCGCCGTCCGCGACGACTGAGGCACAGGAGGCGCGTGGCCCGAGCCCCGCCTCAGTAGTCGATGTTGATGGCGGCGACCTGGCGGCTGCCGTTGAAGACGATCGCCGGGCCGGCGAAGCGGGAACTGGCGTACGTCAGCGCGGTCTTGTGCCCGGGGCTGTTGAACCAGGCCTCGATCATCTGCTCCGGCGAGGAGTTGCCCGAGGACGCGAACAGCACCTCGTGGCCACAGTGCTGCAGGCCGCTCGCGTTCAGGTTCTTCCGCACGCAGGACTCCGCGTCCCGGTGTTGCGCCGTACCCAGCTTGACCTCGGTCAGCCCGAGCGCGCGACGCCGCTGACGTGCGACGCGGTCGGTGTCGTCAACCGAGGGTTGACGGGGAGAGATCGTCAACCTATGGTTGACGCATGGAGGAGACCGAACCGCTCAAGATGACCCATCCGGTACGCCTCGACGACCTCATCGACGGCATCAAGAAGGCACACACGGACGCGCTCGACCAGCTGGCCGGCGCCGTCCTCGTCGCCGACCACCTGGACGACGTCGCGGACCACCTGATCGGGCACTTCGTCGACCAGGCGCGCCGCTCCGGCGCCTCGTGGACGGAGATCGGCCGCAGCATGGGCGTGAGCAAGCAGGCCGCCCAGAAGCGTTCCGCCGCCAAGGCGGAGACCGCCGCCGCGCTCGACCCGAACTCCGGGTTCGGCCGGTTCACCCCGCGCGCCCGCAACGTGGTGCTGGCCTCGCAGGAGGAGGCGCGGGCCGCGGGCAACGCCGAGATCACCCCGGGCCACGTCGCGCTCGGGCTGCTCGCCGAGCCGGAAGGACTCGCGGCCGCGGCGATCGTGGCCCGGGGCGTACCCCTGGAACGGCTGCGGGAGGTCGTCACCGCGACACTGCCGGCGAAGGCCGGCCAGGTGCCGGACCTGATCCCCTACGACGCGCGGGCCAAGAAGGTCCTGGAGCTGACGTTCCGGGAGGCGCTGCGGATGGGGCACAACTACATCGGTACGGAGCACATCCTGCTCGCCCTGCTGGAGGAGGAGGGCGACGACGGCGTGCTGCGCGGGCTCGGTCTGGAGAAGTCCGAACTGGAGTCGGCCTTCGAGGCGGCGCTCGCCGAGATCACCCGGAAAGGCGCCTGACACCGCGCCGGGCACGCGTCACGGGGGCGCGTGCCCGGTGTGCGGGTCGTCAGCCGGCGACGGGGAAGCCGTACCGGGCGGAGTGCTCCGGGTCGGCCGGGTCGACCTGGCGGATGCCGGCGTCGGCCAGGCGCTTGTTCACCTCGTCGAGGTGCTCCCGGACCAGCCGGGCCTCCTCCTCGGTGACCCGGCCGCGGTGCGGGCGGCCGGCGTGCTCGATGGTGCCGTAGTCGATCTTCTCGGTGGCCCGGCGGGCCTTGGGCGGCTTGACCCGCTCGGCGGTACGCAGCAGCTGCGCCATCGGCACGTCGGTCGCCATCGCGTCGAACTCGCTGGCGGTCAGCACCACCCGGCGCGGCTCGCCGTGGCCGTGCCGGTCGTGGATCTCCACCACCGCGACGTCGAGCGCCGCGTCGTCGATGCTCTCCACGTCGACCGGGGTGGCGTCCAGCTGCACGGGCCCGGCGACCAGGTCCGGGTGCTCCAGGACGACGACCTTGACCACCTCGTCGTCGGGGCTGAGCACCTGACCGGTGAAGTCGGAGACGTGGATCGTCTTCTTGCCCATGCGCGGAGCTTCTCCTGTCGTAGGCCGGAAATCGGACCACAAGACGCTACCGCACAGGTGTGCGAAGGCCGGTACGCCCGCCCGGCCGGTGTGTCGCCGCCCGCGTTCCTAGAGACTGCCTTTCGGGGCGACCCACTCGGTGGGCTGCTGGGTGAGCGCAGAGATCCGGTCGTAGTCGGCGTCGTAGTGCAGCACCGTGGCGCCGTGCAGCTCGGCGGTCGCCGCGATGATCAGATCAGGCAGCCGAAAGTTGCGGTGCTGGCTGTCGGCGGCCAGTAGGCGGTGCACCGCCATGGCGCGGTCCATCGCCTCGGCGGTGACATCCAGCCAGCGGTGTCCCCGGAGCGCCTGCCACAGGATCTCGTATCCCTTGGGCGTGGGGGCATTGTTCAGGTATTCCAGCGAGGTCATCTGGCAGGCGGCGAGGCGTCCTTCTGTCAGCAGCGTCTCGAAGCGCTTCCGGACGGCCTGGTGTCGAGCCTGAAGGACATACACCGACGTGTCCGCCAGGTAGACCTGCCCAGCCATCAGGCCGCAGCCTCGCCGTCGCGGGCGTCATCGGCGAGCCGGCTCAGATCGCGTCCACCGCCGTAACGCCAGCTCTCGTTCGACTCGGCGAAGTCCATCTCGACCTGATCGAAGGCGGCGACGATCTCTTTCGCCTGCCGCCTGACCGCGAAGGCGTGCAACGCGGCGTTGATGGTGGCGACCTTGGTGTCGGTGCCCAGCACCTCGCGGGCGGACTCCAGCCATTCGTCATTGACGTCCACCGTGATGCGAGTCATGCGCTTGACGGTACACCAACAAGTGCTGGATCCGGACACCAAATCGCGCCTGAGGTTGGTGCGTCAGCCGGTCGCCGAGCCGCGCCAGGCGGCGGTAGCCGGTTGCGCGTTCAGCTCGGCCCAGGAGAGCCCTCGGTCGCGGGCCTCGCGGTACGCCGGCTGCGCCGGGAATCGTCCGGCGTCTGCGGCGGCCCGCCAGCCGCGCTCCGCGTCCTGCTGGAATCGGTCATTCGGTTCGTGAGGCATGACCACTACCGTCCCAGAGAAACTTGTCCATGTATGGAAATGAATATGACGCAGGGTCGATGCCTTCGGTTCCGCGAAGCGCCGGAATTCCTGCGGCCGGTGGCGGAACCAGGAATCGGCGCCCGTCGCTGGCGTGCCGACCCTCTACCCACCTGTCCCGCGTCTCAACCACGCCGCGATCGGCGAATTCCGCGGGCGCGGGCGCGGCGCCACGGCGTACCATGATCACGTGCTCGACCGGCGGGTCTTCCTCCATCTGGCGACCTGGTTGGGGCAGTGGCCGGCGGGCCCCGGGCTGCACGTGGTCCGGTCGTACCGCCGCGCTCGTCCGGCCTGGGACGGAAGGCTGCGCCCGGCCGTCGCGGTGACCGCGGACGGCAGCACCGTGCTCTCGGTGGCCGCCGACCGGGTGGAGGCGGTACGGGCGCTGGTGCGCGACCGGCCGATCGGCGACTGGCTGCCCGCCCTCCCGGACGCGGTCGGCACGCCCGAGTTCATCGCGCACACCTCGGTCTTCCGCTGGTGCACCGACCCGGCGCCGCTGCCCGAGGTGGGGGAGTGGGTGCCGTCCACGCTGCCCGGGCTGCCGCCGTGGCTGCGGCTGTTCCACCGGGAGGTGCTCGTGGTCCGGGGCGCCGACGGCGCGTACCGGGCCGGCGTGGGGATCAAGCGGCACGACGCGTACGGGCACGAGCTGGCGGTGGGCACGGTGCCGACGGCGCGCGGGCGCGGCCTGGCCCGGCGGCTGGTCGCGCAGGCGGCCCGCCGGGTGCTGGACGAGGGAGCGATCCCCACCTACCTGCACGACCCGGGCAACGCCGCGTCCGCGCGGGTGGCCGAGGCGGCCGGGTTCCCGGATCGGGGCTTCACCGCGTTCGGCGTCTTCCCCCGCTGAGCCGGCCCGGACTCCCCTCGCTGTCCCGGCCTGGCGCGGACCGTGGACCCCGGGCCGGATCCACGGTCCGCAGCTCTCCCCCAGGCCCCGACACCCGTAACGCTATGTGTTAGTCACGGCGGTGAACAAGAGGTGGGTTACTGTCCGGTTACGGACTCTCACCTGCGGAATCGCTGGTCCGTGCGTCTGTGGAGTCAGTGACGCAGTGTGTGGATCAGGGCGAGCGCCTGGCGGGTGACCGGCCGCAGCACGCGCAGCCGGGACAGCCTCACCAGCCGGTCCACGAGCGGCACCACGCCGTCGATGAGCTGCCGGGTCTTGGCCTGCCCCTCCGAGCGGTCGTGCACCCAGTAGAGCACCACACCCATGTAGCCGAGCCAGAGCAGCTCGGGCAGAGCCTCGCGCAGCTCGTCGTCCAGCTTGACGGTCGAGCCGGTCAGCGCCTCGCGGAACAGCGCGATCGACATGTCCCGGGGCGCCGACGACTCGGCGGAGAACGGGCTGAGCGGCGAGGTCGGCTCCGCCGCCGTCTTGAAGAAGGCGCCCGCGAACGCGTGGTACGGGCTCAGCACGTCGACGCCCGCGTGCAGCACCCCGGCCAGTCGCGGGCCGAAGTCCCGCTCCCGGGCGAGCACCGGCGCGGCCGCCTCCCGGTGCTCGCGCTGGGTGCCCGCGTAGAACTCCTGGACCAGGTGCTCCTTGGAGCCGAAGTAGTAGTAGGCGTTGCCCACCGCCACGCCCGCCTCCTGGGCGACCGCGCGCATCGTCGTCCGCGCGTATCCGCGCTCGCGGAACAGCCGCATCGCGGTGTCCAGGATCAGCTGGCGGGTCTGCTCACCCCGGACCGTCGACCCCTGCCCACCCGCAGCGGTCGTCGGCGCACTCTGCTCGGTCATCGTCGTCACCGTATCCCGGTTCCCGGATCCGCTCGCGGACCACGGAGGCCGCCGCCACCACCCGCCGGGCCAGCGGCAGCAGGTGCGGGCGGGCCAGCCGCTCGGCCGTACCGCGATGCTCGGCGAGCGCCCACAGGCAGGCGAACCAGGCGCCGTCGCCGCGGTAGACCGCGCCGGTGTCGGCCACCACGGTCAGGTCGCGCAGGGTGGCGTCGTGGTCGAGCCCGGGGAAGCGCCGCCGGGCCTCGGCGGACCCGGCCGGCACGAACTCCAGCGGTACGAGCTGGGCGCGCGAGGCGAGCCACCGCCGGGCGGGCCGGCACATCGGGCAGTCCGCGTCGAACAGGACGGTGAACCAGCGGATCCCGCCGGCCCCGTGCCCGGTGGGATCCTGCTGGTGCCCGCCCGGGGCGGACGTCACCGGGCCGGCGGGTTCGGACCCGCCGCCGGTACGGGCCCGCCCTGCGGTGGGAGCATTCCGACCGGCGGCAGCGGCGGGTGGGTGGCCTGCTGGCGCAGGCGGCCACGCCGGTATCGGCCGAGCGCGAAGACGTTGAAGAAGTGCAGCGCGCCGAGCACCAGCAGGACGAATCCCACCTTCATGGAGAGCTGTTCCAGCGCCTGGCTGGCGTCGCCGACCGTCCCGGACTCCTTCATCGCCACCGTGACGTAGCCGAGGTTGAGCAGGTAGAAGCCGACCACCAGCAGGCTGTTGACCGCCTCGGCCAGCCGGCTGTCGGCGAACACGTCCTGCAGGAACACCAGCCCGTTGCGGGACAGGGCCCGCGCCACCCAGATGGTGAGGCCGATGCTCACCGTCAGGTAGGCCAGGTACATCCAGACCTTCACGTCCATCCCCGTCGCCTCTCTTGAACGTGTTCAAATCCAGGGCGCCCTGAGCGTACGACAGAACTTGAACGCGTTCAAGAGTGTGGCCCGCCGTCCGGAGACGGCGGGCCGGGTGGGGCGTGGGTCAGGCGATCAGGCCGAGCATTTCGGCGGCGGCCCGGCCGTTGGCGTGGCTGGCCCCGTGGGTGGCGACGAAGGCGCGCGCGCCCGCCGGCCGCCATGCGCCCGGCCAGCCCATCTCGACCACGACGACGCGGTGCGTGGTGGCCAGCGCCTCGACCAGCTCGCGTGCGCCGGGCAGCCGGTGCAGGTGCCGTCCGACCAGCACGACCGTCCGGTCCCCGGCGAGCCGCCGCAACTGCTCCGGGTCGGTCTCGCCCGCCACCGCGCGGGCCTGTTCGACCCCGGCGGCCAGGTGCGGGCCGAGCCCCCAGGGAACCCGCCCCTCCGCGATGGTGGAGGTGGCGTGCACCTGCACCACCAGGGGCGCGGTGTCGCGGGTGAGGTCGCCCTCGACGCGTACCGCCCGCAGCGCGGCGGCGTAGCCGAGGCCGTCGACGGCGGGCGGCGTGGCGTCGGCGGGGCCGGTGGCGGCGGCGAGCGCGGCGGTCCGGCCGGCGGCCTCCTCGACCCGGGCGCGAGCCAGCCGGCCGTCCGCGATCGCCGCGACGATCTCGGCGGCGACCGACTCGACCAGCTCGGCGTCGACCCGGGCGCCGATGCAGAGCAGGTCCGCGCCGGCGGCCAGGGCCCGGACCGCGCCCGGACCGACCCCGCCGGCGGCGAGCACGGCGCCCTTCATCTCCAGCGCGTCGGTGATGATCGCGCCGGTGAAGCCGTACTCGACGCGCAGCAGGTCGTGCAGGACCGCGCGGCTGAACGTGGCCGGGCCGTCGCCGGTCAGCGCCGGCACCCGGATGTGCGCGGTCATCACCGCGCGGACGCCCGCATCGACCACGGCGGCGAACGGCGGCAGGTCGCGGTCCCGCAGGACGGCCGGCGGCACGTCGACGGTGGGCAGCTCGTGGTGGGAGTCGGCGACTGTGGCGCCGTGCCCGGGGAAGTGCTTGGCGCAGGCGGCCACGCCGGTCGACTGGAGACCGGCGACGGCGGCGGCCGAGTGGACAGCGACCCGCTTCGGGTCCGCCCCGAACGAGCGGGTGCCGATCACCGGGTTCTCGTCGGCGGTGTTCACGTCGACGGTGGGCGCGAGGTCGACGGTGACGCCGAGCGCGGCCAGCTCCGCGCCGATCGCCGCGTACACCTGGCGGGTGAGGTCGGGGTCGTCCACCGCGCCGAGCGCGGCGTTTCCGGGGTACGGGCTGCCGACGGCGTGCGCCAGCCGGGTGACGTCGCCGCCCTCCTCGTCGATCGCGACGATCGCGTCGGGGCGGCCGGCGCGCAGCGCCGCGGTGGACGCCGCCACCTGGGCCGGGTCGTGGATGTTGGTGCCGAACAGGGTGTGCCCGGCGAGCCCGTCGGCGAGCAGGTCGACCGCCCAGTCCGGCGGGACCGGTCCCGGGTACGCGGCCAGCAGCGTGCCCAGCGCGAGCCGGCGCAGTCCTGGATCCAGACCCACGAGTATCCCCTTTCCCTGCCGGGTCGTCCGACCTCTGCGGATGGGGGTGGCCGATACGCTAACGGGCACCCCTCGGCAGGCGTTTTATGGTTAGAAAACTTTACTGAAAATTGAGGACGTTGGCATGAGTGCGACCCGGCTGCCCGGCACCCCCCGACTCCTGCGGGCGCTCAACGATCGTGCGGCGCTGGAGCTGCTGCTCGAGCGCGGCCCGCTGACGCGGGCCCGGATCGGTGAACTGACCGGGCTGTCCAAGGTCACCGCGTCCCAGCTCGTCGAGCGGCTGGAGGAGCGCGGCCTGGTCGCCCGGGTCGGCGAGCAGGCCGGCGGGCGGGGCCCGAACGCCCAGCTCTACGCCGTCCGGCCGAGCAGCGCGTACGTGGTGGGCGTGGAGGTGGGCGCGGAGCGGGTGGTGGCGGCCTGCGCCGACATCACCGGCACGGTGGCGGGGCGGGTCGAGCAGTCCACGAAGGACACCGACGACCCGGTCGGCGTGGTGCACAACGCCGTGGTCCAGGCGGCCAGCAGCGCCGGGGCGCAGCTGTCCGCCGTCCGGCGGGTCGTGCTCGGCACCCCGGGCCTGGTCGACCCGCAGACCGGCGACATCACATTCGCGTTCAACCTGCCGCGCTGGCACAGCGGCCTGCTCGCCGCGCTGCGCGAGGACCTGGACACCCCGGTCGTGTTCGAGAACGACGTGAACCTCGCCGCGGTGGCCGAGGCGCAGTCCGGCGCGGCCCGGGGCACCGCCGACTTCGTGCTGGTCTGGGTGGACGCGGGCCTCGGCCTGGCGATCATGCTGGGCGGCCGGCTGCACCACGGCAGCAGCGGCGCGGCGGGGGAGATCGGCTACCTGCCGGTGCCCGGCGCGCCCATCCCGCGCGACGTGTCCAAGCGGGCCAAGCCGGCGTTCCAGCAGCTCGTCGGCGCCGACGCGGTGCGGGCGGTGGCCGCCGAGCACGGCTTCGCCAGCCCGGAGGCGGCCGAGCAGGGCGTCGCGGCGGCCCGGGCGGCCGAGGTGGTACGCGCGGCCATCGCCGCCGGCACCGCCGGTGGGCCGATGCTCGACGAGCTGGCCCGGCGGCTGGCACTCGGTGTGGCGAGCACCTGCGTGGTGCTCGATCCGCCGCTCGTGGTGCTCGCCGGCGCGGTCGGGCAGGCGGGCGGCGCGGCGCTGGCCGAGCGGGTGCAGCACGAGGTCGCCGCGATCACGCTGGTGCGGCCCCGGGTGGTGACCACCGGGCTGACCGAGGAGCCGATCCTGCGCGGCGCGCTGCGTACCGCGCTGGACGCCGTACGCGACGAGGTGTTCGGCTCGACGGTCGGCTGACCGCGTCGTGCACCCTGGCGCCATGTGAAGGAATCCTTCATCATGGCGCCAGGGTCCGCAAGGAGTTGCCGGAGTGTGGCCTCCCTCAGATCAGGTCGCGGCGGCGGAACACCGTGAACGCGGCGGCCACCAGCGCGCCGGTCAGCCCGAGCAGCACCACCAGGCCCGACATCCAGGTCAGCGTGTAGGAGCCGTCGCAGAAGCCGGAGATCCCGGTGCTGCAGGCGTTGTTGTCCCAGAGCCGCACCTCGCCGGCCAGCCAGGCCGCCAGATAGCTGGACAGCATGAACCGGTCCGGCCGGCCGACCTGCAGGATCTGGAACACCAGCCGCGCCCCCAGCTCCCACACCACCAGGTACGCGGCCACCGTGCCGAGCGCCGCCGACGTGTGCCGGCCCAGCGTGGCCACGGCGAACCCGAGCGCCGCGGCGAGCAGCACCAGCACCAGCCCGCGAACCCAGATCGCGGCCAGCGACGGCCAGAAGTCGCCGCCGGTCCGCCCGACCAGACCGGACGCCTGGCCGATCAACCAGAACGCCCCGAGGTACGCCGCCGACGCCAGCACCGACAGGCCGAGCAGCCCGCCCAGCAGCGTGCCGAGCTTCGTGGCGAGCACAGTGGGCCGCCGTGGCCGCCACAGCAGCAGGTTGACCACCCCGCCCGAGTTCAGGTCGGCCCCGATGTACGAGGCGCCGACCAGGAACCCGAACAGCGTCAGGAACGCGATCAGGAAGTAGAGCAGCGGCTCGGCCTCCTTGGCGAAGACGAAGACGCCGCTGAGGTAGTCGGCCGTGCTCGGCAACTCCTCGATCTGGGCCGGGTCGATCTGGGCGCAGTCGCGCGGCACGTAGTCGTTCTCGCCCGGCGAGAGCGTGCCCTCGCGGATCCGCAGGCAGCGGTCGTACGCCATCTCCATCTGGCGCACGTTCTCCGCCGCCTGGGCCTGCGCCCGGCTCAGCTCCGCCGGGGTGGGCCGGTGCGAACCGGCGAGCGTGGTCACCACGGTCACCGCGAAGGCGACAGCCAGCAGCACCACCATGAGCTGCACGAAACGCCGGGCGGCCAGCCGCTCCAGCTCGGCACGGACCAGGTTCACGCGTCCACCTCCCGGCTCTCCCGGACGTCGAGGTCGATCACTCCGTCGTTCGGCGGCACGCCGTCGACCTGCCGCGGCACCGCCACGTGCTCGTGGCCGCCGGTCAGCTCCAGGAAGACGCTCTCCAGGTCCGGCCGGAGCGGGACCAGCTCGCGTACCCACATGCCCTGCTCGCCGAGCGTCCGGCTGATCGTCTCCGGATCCTCCACACCGGTCACCACCAGGTGGTCCGGCGCGACCGTGACCGACAGGCCGGCCCGGCCCAGCAGCTGCCCGGCCTGCTCCGGATCGGCCACCCGGACCCGCCACTGGTGCTGGTCGAAGCCGGCCAGCACCTCCTCCACCGGCCCGTACGCGACCCGCCGCCCCCGGCTCACGATCGTCACGTGGTCGCAGATCAACTGGATCTCGGCGAGGATGTGGCTGGACAGCAGCACCGTCACCCCGGCCTCGGCCAGCGACCGGGTCAGGTCACGCATCTCCCGGATGCCGGCCGGGTCCAGCCCGTTCGCCGGTTCGTCCAGGATCAGCAGCTCCGGGTTCTTCAGCAGCGCCGACGCGACCGCCAGCCGCTGCTTCATGCCCAGCGAGTAGCCCTTGACCCGCTCGTCGCCCCGGTCGCGCAGCCCGACCTGCTCCAGCACCTCGTCCACCCGGGCGGTCGGCACGCCGCCGGCCAGGGCCAGCAGCCGCAGCGTCCGGTGCGCGGTGAAGTTGGCGAAGAACTGCGGGCTCTCCACGATCGCGCCGACCCGCCCGGCCACGTCCGGCAGGTGGTCCGGTGACTCGGCCCCCAGCACGCTCATCCGCCCGGCGTCCGGCCGGACCAGGCCCAGCAGCGCGCGCAGCGTGGTGGTCTTCCCGGAGCCGTTCGGCCCCAGGAAGCCGTGCACCTGGCCGGCCTCGACGAGCATGTCGAAGCCGTCGACGGCGATCCGGCGCCCCTGGCGCAGCGTGTGGAACGTCTTGCGGAGTCCGGCGATCTCGATGACCGCGCTCATCCGCGCGCCTTCCGGCAGCGGTCGGGCATGGGTGTCCTTCCGGAAACGGTGACCAACGACACGGCGCCCCACCCTATGGCGGCGGCGCCGCCCGTGGGGGGCGCCGGGCCGGGTGCGTGATTGGATGGAGCGGTGACTGGTGACCTGATCCCCGGCGCCCCTGGCGCCCCCGCCCCCTCGACCGTGGACGCGGATCTGGTGGTCAGCCTCGACGGAGTCGGCGTCAAGCGTTCCGGCACCGCGCTGGTGCACGACGTCGACTGGCGGGTCGAGCTGGACGAACGGTGGGTGGTGCTCGGGCCGAACGGCGCCGGCAAGACCACGCTGCTCAACCTGGCCGCCGGCCGGCTGCACCCGACCAGCGGCGTCGCGCACGTGCTCGGCGAGCGCATCGGCCGCACCGATGTCAACGAGCTGCGTACCCGCATCGGCCTGTCCACCGCGACGCTCGCCGAGCGGATCCCCGCCGAGGAGCGGGTCGTCGACGTGGTGGTGACCGCCGCCTGGTCGGTGGTCGGCCGCTGGCGGGAGAGCTACGACCGCACCGACGAGGCGCGCGCCGCCGCGCTGCTGCGCCAGCTCGGCGTCGGCCACCTCACCGACCGCGCGTACGGCACGCTGTCCGAGGGCGAGCGCAAGCGCGTCCAGATCGCCCGCGCCCTGATGACCGACCCGGAGCTGCTGCTGCTCGACGAGCCCGCCGCCGGGCTCGACCTGGGCGGGCGCGAGGATCTGGTGGCCCGGCTGGCCGAGCTGGCGTACGACCCGGACGCGCCGGCCATGGTGCTCGTCACCCACCACGTCGAGGAGATCCCGCCGGGCTTCACCCACGCGCTGCTGCTGCGCGAGGGCGGCGTGGTGGCGCAGGGCCTGCTGGCCGGCGTGCTCACCGCCGACAACCTGTCGAAGACGTTCGGCCTGCCGCTGGTGGTCACGCGGTCCGGCGACCGCTGGGCCGCCCGCGCCGCCTGAGCGACGGGACGGTCACCGTGCCGCAGACCCGGATCGCCGTCGTCGGCAGCGCCAACATGGACCTGGTCGGCATCGGCGCCGCACTGCCCCGGCCCGGCGAGACGGTGCTGGGCGACGACTTCGTCATGCTGCCCGGCGGCAAGGGCGCCAACCAGGCGGTCGCCGCGGTACGCGCCGGCGCCTCCTGCGTCTTCCTCGGCGCGATCGGCTCGGACTCGTTCGGCGTGACGCTGCGGGCCCGGATGACAGCGGCCGGCGTGGACACCGGCCACCTGCGGGTGGTCTACGGCCCGTCCGGCGTCGCGCTGGTCATGGTCGGCGGCGCGGGGGAGAACGCCATCCTGGTCACCCCCGGGGCGAATGCCGCGTTCACGTCGCTGACCGCCGGCGAGCTTTCCGCCGTACGCGATGCGGACGTGCTGGTCGCCCAGCTGGAGGTGCCGGTCGAGACGGTGACCGAGGCGGCGCTGGCGGCCCGGGACGCGGGCACCCGGGTGGTGCTCAACGCCGCGCCGGCCCGTCCGGTGCCGGCCGAGCTGCTGGCGGCCACCGACCTGCTCGTGGTGAACGAGCCGGAGGCGCAGGCGCTGACCGGCCGCGGCCGGGACGAGCCGGCGGCGCTGCTGGACCTGGTGCCCCGGGCGGTGCTCACGCTCGGCGGCGACGGCGCCTGGTACGTCGACCGGGACCGGCCGCCGACGCACGTGCCGGCCGTGCCGGTGGAGGTGGTCGACTCGACCGCCGCCGGGGACGCGTTCACCGCCGCGCTCGCCGTGGCCTGGGGCGAGGGGCGCGACCTGGCCGACGCGGTGCGCTGGGCGGCGGCCGCCGGTGCGGCGTGCGTGCGCAAGCTCGGCGCCTCGGTGGCGCTGCCGCACCGGGCGGAGATCGACGAGCTGTTCGAGTGTTAGGAAGGGCCCCTTTTACTACCGGAGGCGTTAAGAAGGGGCCCTTCCTTACACCTCGTCGGTGAGGCGCTCGCCGCGGCGGCGCAGCATGCCGAGCCCGGGGATGCCGGCGACCGCCAGCTTGAGATCGCGTGTGACGTCCAGCAGGTCGTGCAGATCCGGGCCGACCCGGTCCAGCGTGGCCAGGATCGGCAGCACGTCCGAGGTGAGGTGGTCCTTGAGCTTCGGCAACTCGTCCACCAGCCGGATCGCGGCGGTCACCTCCTCCGGGCTGAGCTGCTCCACGAAACGGGCCGCCATCGGCGCGGCCCGGCGCAGCGTCGCCTCGTACGCGGTCAGCAGCTCGGTGGCGATGCCCGTCGCCTTCTCGGCGGTCGCCAGCGTGCCCGCCGCCCGCGCGGTCACCGTCTCCGCCTCGGTCACCACACCGGCCGCCGTCCGGGCCACCCGGTCGGCCTCGCCGACCACCGTGGCGGCCGCCTCGGAGACCCGCTGCGCCTCGCTCACCACCACCGTCGCCGCGGCGGCGACCTCGGTCGCCGTGTCGATCGCCGCGGTGGCGGCGGCGCTGATCACCGCCACCTCGCGGACCGCCGTCTCCGCGTCGGTGAGCACCCGGTCGGTGCGGTCGAGCGTGCCCTCGATCCGGTCCACCACCCCGTTGATCCGCCGGACCAGCGCTTCCACCTCGTCGAGCACGGCGAACGCGCGGGCGGGCACCGCCGCGAACGCGCCGGCCGAGCCGAGCGCCTGGTCCACTGCGGTACGGGTGAGGCCGAGCAGGGCGCCGGGCCGGGGAAGTGGGATCGCCATGGCATCCAGTGTGCGGCGTCGCGGCCAGTGCCGCCGGATGAGGTGGCCGCCGCGGGCCGGGTGGGCTCACCGCAGGTCGCCCTGCTCGACGGCCCGCTGCACGGCCCGGTAGATCTGCCCGAACCGCAGCGCGTCCGGCGTGCGGACCAGCAGCGTCTCCCGGCCGTGGTGCTGCACCCACAGCTCGTGTACCCGGTTGCCGCGTTCGTAGGAGCGGTCCAGCCACCCGAGCGGCACCTCCAGGAACGGGGTGAGCGCCAGCCCGGCCACCACGAACGCGGCCAGGATGATCAGGGCGAGTTTCCACTCGCCCCGGTCCTGCGCGGACCAGGCCAGCGAGAGCACGCAGACCACCGCGACCAGTGGTGGCAGCGACAGCAGCAGGACCAGCACCCCGCGTCCCAGCACCCGTCCCCGGACGGCGAGCGTCGTGGTGCCGCGCGCGTGCCAGACGTACGTGACGTCGGCGAGCGCGACGACCTGCCCGCCCGCGTGGATCGCCTCCGAGGTGACCTGCACGGCGTCGTCCCGGTAATAGAGGACCATGAATCAGCCTAACCGCGCGCGTCGATGCCGGCGCGTCCCGCGCCGGTAGGCTGGCGGGCATGACGGACCGGAGCGGGGCCGGGATGTTCTGGGGCGAGCAGGACACCTACGGCCTGTTGCGCGGGCTAGGCCTGCTGCCGGACGAGCCGATCGCGTTCTGACCAGGCCCGGACGGCAGGCTCTCCATGGCCCGCTGCACCGCCCGGTAGACCTGGCCGAAGCGCATCGCGTCGCGGGTGTGCAGCAGGCGCACCGGCCGGCCCCGCCATTGCGCCCACATCTCCATCTCCCGGCTGCCCCGGGCGTAGGAGCGGTCCAGGTGTTCGAAGAGGAAGTCCGCGAGCGGCCCGACCGCCAGGCCGGCCAGCACCGAGGCCCCGACGATGGCGATGGTGACCACCGCCGAACGCTGGAGCCACACGGCCAGCGCGATGCCCAGCACGGCGGCCACCAACGGCCCGGCGAGCGCGGCCCCGATCGCGCCGCGTCCGGCGAGCACCCGCCAGGAGCGGTCGCCCCGCCGGTGCCACACGCTGGTCAGCTCGGCCAGCGGGTAGCTGCGCCCGTCCACCCGTACCGCGGTGGAGGTGACCTGGACGGAGCGGTCGTCGTAGTAGGTGATCATGGCCTCACTCCCGGTGGCGGGGCGGCGGCGACTCCGGCGCGGCGACCTGCGGGTCGCCGACACCACACTGTCTACCCCAACGAGGCGAGTCGTAAGGTTGGCACGCGACTTCGACGAGGAAGTGAGGGCAGCGTGGGCGAGTTCGTCAGGCTGGAAGTGAAGGACGGCATCGGCACCATCCGGCTGGAGCGGCCGCCGATGAACGCGCTCAACACCCAGGTGCAGGAGGAGCTGCGCGCCGCCGCGTCGGCGGCCACCGCCGACTCCGAGGTCCGCGCCGTGATCGTGTACGGCGGCGAGAAGGTCTTCGCGGCCGGCGCGGACATCAAGGAGATGGCCGACATGTCCTACGTGGACATGGCGGAGCGCGCCGCCGACCTGTCCAGCGCGCTCGGCGCGATCGCCCGCATCCCCAAGCCGGTCGTCGCCGCGATCACCGGATACGCGCTCGGTGGCGGCTGCGAGCTGGCGCTGGCCTGTGACTGGCGGATCGTCGCCGAGGACGCCAAGCTCGGCCAGCCGGAGATCAAGCTCGGCATCATCCCTGGTGCCGGCGGCACCCAGCGGCTGGCCCGCCTGGTCGGCCCGGCCCGCGCCAAGGATCTGATCATGACCGGGCGGATGATCGACGCCGCCGAGGCGCTGCGGATCGGCCTGGCCGACCGGGTGGTGCCGGCCGCCGAGGTCTACGACGCCGCCGTGGCGTACGTGAAGCCGTTCCTGACCGGGCCGGCGCAGGCGCTGCGCGCGGCGAAGGCGGCTGTCGACGGTGGTCTGGACATGGACCTCACCTCCGGTCTGGCCTGGGAGAGCCAGCTGTTCGCGGCGCTGTTCGCCACCGACGACCGGCGCGAGGGCATGGCCGCGTTCGTGGAGAAGCGCAAGCCGGGCTTCACCGGTCGCTGACGCGAGAGCTGTTCACATCCGCTGTACCGGCCAGTAGCGTGACCCCGGTCGGTCGACGAAGGGGAATGGCATGACGGAGCGGATCGAGGGCCACGGGGGCGATCTGGCGCTCGCGGCACTACGCGCACACGGCGTACGGGAGATGTTCACGCTCTCCGGCGGGCACGTCTTCCCGCTCTACGACGCCGCGCACAAGGCGGGTTTCCCCCTCTACGACGTGCGGCACGAGCAGTCCGCCGTGTTCGCCGCCGAGGCGGTGGCCAAGCTCCAGCGCCGCCCCGGCCTGGCCGTGCTCACCGCCGGCCCCGGCGTCACCAACGGGGTCTCCGGCCTGACCAGCGCGTTCTTCAACGCCTCGCCGGTGCTGGTGCTCGGCGGGCGGGCGCCGCAGTTCCGCTGGGGCTCGGGCAGCCTCCAGGAGATGGACCACCTGCCGCTCGTCGCGCCGGTGACCAAGCACGCCGAGACGGTGTTCAGCGCCGACGACATCCCGCGCGCGGTGTCGGCGGCGCTGACCACCGCGCTCACCCCGCACCGCGGCCCGGTCTTCCTGGACTTCCCGCTGGAGGCGGTCTTCTCGGTCGGTGACGCCGACCTGCCGGCGGTCACGCCGCCGGCGCCGATCGAGCCCGACCCGGACGAGGTGGCGAAGGCGGCCCGCCTGATCGCGGGCGCGTCCCGGCCGGTGATCATCGCCGGCTCCGACGTGTACGCGGGCGACGCCGTCGAGGCGCTGCGCGCCGCCGCCGAGTCGCTGCGGGTGCCGGTGTTCACCAACGGCATGGGCCGGGGCGCGCTGCCGCCGGAGCACCCGCTCGCCTTCGCCAAGGCCCGCCGGGTCGCGCTCAAGGGCGCCGACGTGGTCGTGGTGATCGGCACCCCGCTGGACTTCCGGCTCTCCTTCGGCGACTTCGGCGATGCCCAGGTCGTGCACGTCGTGGACGCGCCCAGCCAGCGGGCCGGGCACGTGCAGCCGGCCGCCGCGCCGGCCGGTGACCTGCGTCTGATCCTCGGCGCGTTCGCCGACCACACCGGTGACCGGGCCGACCACGCCGACTGGATCGCCGAGCTGCGGACCGCCGAGGACGCGGCGAAGGCCCGGGACGCGGAGGAGATGGCGGCCGAGACCGACCCGATCCGCCCGGCCCGGATCTACGGCGAGCTGCGCCGGGTGCTCGCACCGGACGCCATCACCATCGGCGACGGCGGCGACTTCGTGTCGTACGCCGGGCGGTACCTGGAGCCGGCCCAGCCCGGCACCTGGCTCGACCCCGGCCCGTACGGGTGCCTCGGCACCGGCATGGGCTACGCGATGGGCGCCCGGGTCAGCCACCCGGACCGGCAGATCTGCGTGCTGATGGGCGACGGCGCGGCCGGCTTCTCGCTGATGGACGTGGAGTCGCTGGTCCGGCAGAAGCTGCCGGTGGTGATCGTGGTCGGCAACAACGGCATCTGGGGGCTGGAGAAGCACCCGATGCGGGCGATGTACGGCTACGACGTGGCCGCCGACCTCCAGCCCGGCCTGCGCTACGACAAGGTGGTCGAGGCGCTCGGCGGTGCGGGCGAGACGGTGGAGAAGGCCACCGACCTCGGGCCCGCGCTGGGGCGCGCGTTCGACTCGGGCGTGCCGTACCTGGTGAACGTGCTGACCGACCCCGCGGACGCGTACCCCCGTTCGTCGAACCTGGCCTGAACACGGCGCGCGCGGGCCGTCCGCCGGGTGAGCGGCGGGCGGCCCGCGGCGCGTGTCAGACCTCGGGGCGGTCCCGGTCGTCCGGGCGGTCGCGCAGCTCCTCCTCGCGGCGGCGCAGGTCCTCCTCCCACAGCCGCAGCCGTTCCTGGTCCTCGCGGCGGGAACGCTCGTCCAGCGAGGCGAGGAACTCCGGGTCGTCGTCCGGTGCGAGCGGGCGGCGGGCCGGGGCGGCGGGCCGGGCCGTGCCGGTGACGCCGGCGGTCCCGGCCGGGCGCTCGCGGCCCACCAGGAACCAGGCGATCGAGCCGACCAGCGGGAAGAAGAGAATGATCAGCACCCAGATCATCCGGGGCAGCGCCTTGACCTTCTCCTCGTCGGCGGAGAGGCAGCTGATCAGCGCGCACACGGCGAGGACGATCTGAACCAGGAAGAGCAGCACGTAGAGGCGGGCCATGCTTCATGATGGCTCACCGCCGCACGTCAGCGCACCCCGCCGAGCACGTGTACCACACCGAGCACTGCGAGTCCGGCCGCACCGAGCGCGGTCAGCGGCACCGACCAGCGGTCCAGCCGGCGCGGCCCCGTGCCGGTGGCCCGGTGCCACGTCACCACCAGGACGGCGAGCCAGAGCAGGACCGCGACCCCGGCCGGCGCCGCGTCCGCGGCCCGGCCGCTGAACGCCGGCCGGAGCTGGAGCAGCAGCACCGCGGTGAGCGTGAGCAGCGTCCGCCGCCAGGCCAGCCGGGTGCGCTCGGGTTGCAGACCGGGGTCTCGGGTCACCGCGCGCCGCCCAGCAGCACGGCGGCCACCAGCAGCAACGCGCCGACCGCGACGACGAGCGCCAGCACGGCCGGGAAGCGGGACGCGGGCAGCTCCTCGTTCAGCCGCATGGCGCGTTCGGTGCGCGCCCAGTGGTCGACCGCCCGGATCGAGACGGCCGCGCCGAGCAGCAGCAGCGCGACCGCGAGCGCCTCGCGCAGGTGGGCCAGGCGCAGCGGCGGGAGGAACTGCGCGGCGGCCAGCCCGCCCGCCACCAGCGCGAGCCCCGTTCGCAGCCAGGCCAGGAACGTCCGTTCGTTCGCCAGCGAGAAGCGGTAGTCCGGCGGGGTGCCGACCGAACGCAGCTCACGCGGGTCGAACCAGCTCTTGATCGACTCCCACACGCCGCCGATTATCCGCTTTGCCCCGCGCCTAGCCTGGGGGGATGACCGATCTTGACGCGCGCGAGCTGCGTGACGCCTACGACAGCCAGATCCGACCGGAGCTGCCGGACCCGCTGCCGGACGGCGTGACGGTGGAGCGCGACGGCCCGCTGTTCCGCGTGCTCGGCCTCGACCAGCGCGGCTTCCTCACCTACCGGACGCTCGACGGGCTGGACGGCGCCGAGCTGGACGCGCTCATCGCCCGGCAGGTCGAGGTCTTCCGGGCCCGGGGCGAGGCGGTCGAGTGGAAGCTCGCCGGTCACGACGAGCCGGCCGACCTGGGCGACCGGCTGCGCGCCGCCGGGTTCGTGCCGGAGGACCAGGAGACAGTGGTGGTCGGCCCGGTCGCGCCGCTCGCCGCCGCCGTCCCGGTGCCCCCCGAGGGGGTACGCCTGCGCGAGGTCACCAGCCGGGCCGACCTGGAACGGATCGCGGCGATGGAGGAGGAGGTCTGGCACGCCGACCGCAGCCACCTGGTGTACGGGCTGGCCCGGGAGATCGAGGCCGACCCGCAGTCGATCACGATCGTGGTGGCGGAGGCGGGGGAGACGGTGGTCAGCGCCGGCTGGATCCGCTACCAGCGCGGCACCGGCTTCGCCAGCCTCTGGGGCGGCTCGACGCTGCCGCAGTGGCGGAGGAAGGGCATCTACCGGGCGCTGGTGGCCTACCGGGCGCGCCTGGCGCAGCAGCGCGGCAAGACGCTGCTGCAGGTGGACTGCTCGCCGGACAGCCGGCCCATCCTGGAGCGGCTCGGGCTCGTTGCCGTCACCACCTCCACGCCCTACGTCTACACTCCGTGATCATGGAACGGTTGACGGCGGACGAGCGGCTCACCCTGAAGACCGGCGCGTTCGGTGCCGTGTTCCTGGTCTCCAACGCCGTGCCGGGGGTGCTGGCCATGGTGCGCGAGAGCTTCGCCGCCTCGGGCGCGCTCGCCGAGGTGGGGGGCGTGGTCAAGGAGGCGCTGACCACCGGGCCGCTGCCGCAGCTCCCCCGGGACTCCGTCCTGGAGGTCGAGTCGGTGGTGCTGCCCGCGCTGCGCCGGTCGGTGGAGATCCTGCGCGCCAAGTCGCCGGGCGACGTCGAGACGTACCGGTCGGTGGTGCTGGCCGCGGCGGAGCGGGTGGCGCAGGCGCACCGGGGGATCGATCCGGCCGAGGCGGCGGCGATCGAGAAGATCCGGCAGGCGCTGGCCGAGCCGGCGTGACGGTGGTGAGTCGCGTCACTCCGGGCCGCCGGGGCGGCCATGCTACTTGCGGGTAACATTGCGCTCGTGGGGAAGTGCACAGCAGCCCGCGGTTGACCCACGTTGCGTCGCGCGGGAGGCTGCGCCCGTGACCGGGCGAGTGATCGCTACACCAAACAGGAGGGTCGTCGAAGCGCGATGAACATCGTCGTACTCGTCAAGCAGGTGCCCGATTCGGGCGCGGACCGCAACCTGCGTTCTGACGACAACACCGTCGACCGCGGTTCGGCGAACAACGTCATCAACGAGATGGACGAGTACGCCATCGAGGAGGCGTTGAAGATCAAGGAGGCGCACGGCGGCGAGGTCACCATCCTGACCATGGGTCCGGACCGGGCGACCGAGTCGATCCGCAAGGCGCTCTCCATGGGCCCGGACAAGGCCGTCCACGTCGTCGACGACGCCCTGCACGGTTCCTGCGCGGTGGCGACCTCGAAGGTGCTCGCCGCCGCCCTCGGTCAGCTCAACGCCGATCTGGTCATCTGTGGCGCCGAGTCGACCGACGGCCGGGTCCAGGTCATGCCGCACATGATCGCCGAGCGGCTGGGCGTGGCCGCCCTGACCGGCGCGCGCAAGCTCACCGTCGACGGTGCGAACCTGACCGTCGAGCGGCAGACCGAGGAGGGCTACGAGGTGGTCACCGCCTCGACCCCGGCCGTGGTCTCCGTCTGGGACACCATCAACGAGCCGCGCTACCCGTCCTTCAAGGGCATCATGGCGGCCAAGAAGAAGCCGGTGCAGACGCTCTCCCTGGGCGACCTGGGCGTGGCCCCGGCCGAGGTCGGCTTCGACGGTGCCACCAGCGCGGTGGTGGAGCACTCCAAGCGCCCGCCGCGCTCCGGCGGCGAGAAGATCACCGACGAGGGCTCCGGCGGCGTGAAGCTGGTCGAGTTCCTCGCCACCGAGAAGTTCGTGTGAGAGGTCACTGACATGGCTGAGGTTCTCGTCGTCGTCGAAGCCACCAAGGAATTCGGCGTCAAGAAGGTCACGTGTGAGATGCTCACCCTCGCCCGCGAGCTGGGCACCCCGAGCGCTGTCGTCCTCGGTGGCGCCGGCGCCGCCGAGGCGCTGAGCGCCAAGCTCGGCGAGTACGGCGCGGAGAAGATCTACGCCGCCGAGGGCGAGGAGATCGACGGTTACCTGGTGGCGCCCAAGGCCACCGTGGTCGCCGAGCTGGTCAAGCGGGTCCAGCCGGCCGCCGTGCTGCTCGCCTCCTCCCAGGAGGGCAAGGAGATCGCCGCCCGCCTGGCGGTCAAGCTGGACAACGGCATCCTGACCGACGTGGTCGGCCTGGCCGCCGACGGCACCGCCACCCAGGTCGCGTTCGCCGGCTCCACCATCGTCACGTCCAAGGTCACCAAGGGCCTGCCGCTGGTCACCGTCCGGCCGAACTCGCTCAACCCGGCTCCGGCCGCGGCCACCCCGGCCGTCGAGCAGCTCACCGTGTCGGTCACCGACGCGGACAAGCTGGCCAAGGTCGTGGAGCGGGTCGCCGAGCAGAAGGGCTCCCGCCCCGAGCTGACCGAGGCGTCGGTGGTCGTGTCCGGTGGTCGTGGTGTCGGTAACGCCGACAACTTCAAGCTGGTCGAGGAGCTGGCCGACCTGCTCGGCGGCGCGGTCGGCGCGTCCCGCGCGGCCGTGGACTCCGGCTTCTACCCGCACCAGTTCCAGGTCGGTCAGACCGGCAAGACGGTCTCCCCGCAGCTCTACGTCGCGCTGGGTATCTCCGGCGCGATCCAGCACCGGGCCGGCATGCAGACCTCGAAGACCATCGTCGCGGTGAACAAGGACGCCGAAGCGCCGATCTTCGAGCTGGCCGACTACGGCGTGGTCGGCGACCTGTTCAAGGTCGTCCCGCAGGCCGCCGAGGAGATCCGCAAGCGCAAGTGAGCGTCGCGTGAAAGAAGGGCCGCCGCCCGGTTCGACCGGGCGGCGGCCCTTCCTCGTAGGGAGCTGATCGGCGGGCCGGGGAGCTGAGCCGGCCCGCCGATCAGCCCGTCAGGGTGCCCCTCAGCAGGCTGTCGCCGGAGTGGCCGGGCTTGTTGTCGTACTGCTCCGCGCTGACGTCGACCACGGTGTAGGTGCGCAGGTCGACGTTCGGGGGGATCGGCAGGAGCGCGTCCCCTGATCCGTTGCTCAGCGTACCCACGGAGAACATCTTCATCGTGTTCGGATCGATCAGCCAGACCTCGTAGTACCCCGGAACGGTCGGGAGATTCGTCACGTGCAGATGCAATCGGTGGTCGCCGAGCACCCGGGCGTCGCCGGAGGCGTCCTTCGGCGTCGTACCGAACGCCGCGAGCGGCGCGCTGGCCAGCACCGGCGGCTGCGGATCGGCCGGCTCGCCGCCGCCGGTGCCAAGCACCGCGGCGGTGCCGGCCACGCCGATCACCGCGGCGGCGGTGGCGGTGACCGCGGTGGTCGCCCACCCCGGCCAGCGCCGGCTCCGCCGCGGCCGACGTGCCACGACGGGTACGGCGGCCGGCTCCACCGGGTCGGCCGGGCGCGGCAGGCGCCGCTCGGTCAGCGCCGGCAGCTCCTCGGCGGCCCGGATCTCGGCCACGATGCCCTGCCAGATGTGCTCCGGCGGGTCGGGCAGGTCGGCCAGGCCCTGGGTGCCCGCGCCGAGCCCGGCGACGTGCTGGAGCGTCTCCATCTCGCCCCGGCAGTGGTCGCAGGTGTCCAGATGGGTGGCCTCGCCGTCAGCCGCCTCGCTCTCACCGAGCGCCAGAAAGACCAGCCGGTCGTGGTCCAGGTGCTGCACCACCGTCCACCTCCCATCTGCGTTTCAGGCTCTGCATGCCGCGTCTGATGTGGCTCTTGACAGTGCCGAGTGGCACTCCGGTCACCGCCGCGATCTGCTGGTGTGTCAGGTCGTCGTAGAACGCCAGCTCGAGCATCCGGCGCTGTTCGTCGGGGAGCCGGGACAGCTCGTCGGCGACCACCAGCCGGTCGACCACGGTGTCCGGGTCGGGGCCGGTGGAGACCGGCTCCGGCAGTTGCTTCACCGTCTCGACGACCCGGGTCTCCCGGGCCGCGGCCCGGATCCGGTCGACCACCTTGCGTCGCCCGATCCCGAGCAGCCAGCCGACCAGTGAGCCTTTCGCCGGGTCGAACGTCTCCCGGCCGAGCCAGGCGGCGACGAACGTCGCCTGGGTCACGTCCTCGGCGTCGCTGCGGTTCACGAGCGTCGTGGTGGCCAGGTGCAGCACCGCTCGCCCGTACCTGTCGTACGCCTCTCGCAGGGCCGCCTCGTCGCCGTCGCGGAACCGGGTGGCGAGGTCGTCCTCGCCCGGCGGTTCGGGGCCCTGCCTCGCCGCCGTCACCGGGCGGCTCGCCTTCCGTGGGGCATGCCCGACTGTAACTCCCACAGCCCTCGCCCCACTCTCCCGGTGTGTCGGTCACGGCCCTCGTCACCTCTCCTTCGTCGCGGGAGGGTCCGGCGGATGCGCCCGGAGACGGGAGAAAGAAATCGGATCCGGGCGCATCCGGGGGCGACGGAGCCGGCGTAACCCGTTCTGCAAGCCAGGCCTGACGAATCAGCATCAACCACCAGGAGGCAGACAATGCAGTACGCGATGTCCCGTCGGGTCGCCGCGGGCGGCGCGGTGGCCGCCCTCACCTTCGCCGGCGTCGGCGCCGCCACCATGAGCCCCGCCTACGCCGCCTCGTCGAAGGTCTCAGTGGTCCACGGCATCCCGGACACCCCGGTCGACGTGTACGTCAACGGCGAGAAGACGCTGAACGACTTCAAGCCCGGCGACGTCGCCGGCCCGCTCACCCTGCCCGAGGGGGAGTACGACATCGCCCTGACCAAGCCGGGCGAGGCGATCGACAAGGCGATCCTGAAGGTGGACGACGCCGAGGTGCCGGGCGGGGCGAACATCAGCCTCGCCGCCCACCTGAGCGCCGCCGGCGAGCCGCAGATCACCCCGTTCGTCAACGACGTGTCCAAGGTGGGCGCCGGCAAGGCGCGGCTGATCGTCCGGCACACCGCCGCCGCGCCGGCCGTCGACGTGCGGGCCGGCGGGAAGCCGGTCTTCGAGGGCCTGACGAACCCGAAGGAGGCCAAGGCAGACGTGGCCGCCGGCTCGGTCGAGGCGGACGTGGTGCTCGCCGGCACCGACACCGTCGCCATCGGCCCGGCCGACCTGAACCTGAAGGAGGGCACCGCCACCATCGTCTACGCGATCGGCTCGGCCGAGGCGAAGAACCTGAGCGTGGTCGCCCAGACCATCAGCGGCCTGCACTCGGCGCCGGGCGGCGTGCCCAGCGGCACCGGCGGCCAGGCCGGCACCGGCGTGGACACCTGGTGGTACGTGCTGGCCGGGGCCGGCGTGCTGCTCCTGGTCGGCGGCGGGGCGCGGGTGGCGGCAACCGCCCGGGCCGGGCGCCGGTGACGGTGCGCAACCGCGGGGCGCTGGCGGCGATGGCCGCCGGCGCCGCCGCGCTCACCCTGGCGACCGTGGTGGCGTGCGGATCCGAGCCCGCCGAGGACGTCGGCGGCGACGAGGTGACGGCCCTGGCCAGCGCCACGCCCACGCCGGCGCCCTCGGCGACCGGCGGCGGCCCGGTCCCGGTGAACCCGGGCACGCTGCCCGCCGGCAGCGAGATCGTGCCGCCGGTGAAGCTGCGCATCCCGCCGATCCGGGTCACCGCCACCGTCAACCCGGTCGGCGTCAACGAGCGCACCGACGAGTTCGAGGTGCCGCCCAGCGTCGACCAGGTCGGCTGGTACCGCTACGGCCCGGGCCTGGAGGCGGACGCCGGCTCGGTGGTGATCGCCGGGCACGTGGACAGCGCCGAGCAGGGCAAGGGGGCGTTCTTCCGGCTGCGTGAGCTGGACCAGGGGGACGAGCTCACCGCCACCGGCTCGGACGGCCGCGAGCGCTCCTACCGGGTGGTGGCCCGGGAGGAGTACCGGAAGTCGAAGATCCCGCTGGAGCGGTACTTCGCCCGCGACGGCCGGCCCCGCCTCACGCTGATCACCTGCGGCGGGCCGTTCGACGCGAAGACCCGCAGCTACCGGGACAACATCGTCGTCACCGCAGTTCCCACCTGAGGCGCCGGACCGCCCGTCCCACCCCCGCGCGGGACGGGGCGGTCCGGCCCCCGGTGCCGGGTACGCAGGCCGTTAGGCTGAACCGTGATGGCATACCTTGATCACGCGGCGACGACCCCGATGCTGGACGAGGCACTCGAGGCGTACGTCGCTGTCGCCCGCGAGGTCGGCAACGCCTCGTCGCTGCACGCGGCGGGCCGCCGGGCCCGGCGACGGGTGGAGGAGTCCCGCGAGCGGGTGGCCGCCGCGCTCGGCGCCCGCCCCTCCGAAGTGATCTTCACCGGCGGCGGCACGGAGAGCGACAACCTCGCCGTGAAGGGCGTCTTCTGGGCCCGTCGCGCCGCCCGCGCCGACCGGATCCGGGTGGTCTCCAGCGCGGTCGAGCACCACGCCGTACTCGACGCGGTGGACTGGCTGGTCGAGCACGAGGGCGCGCAGGCCGGCTGGCTTCCGGTCGACGCCGCCGGGCGGCTCGATCCGGAGCGACTGCGCGCCGAGCTGGCCGAGCACGGCGAGCACGTCGCGGTGGTCACCGCCATGTGGGCGAACAACGAGGTGGGCACCGTCCAGCCGGTGGCCGAGCTGGCCGCCGTCGCCGCCGAGCACGGGGTGCCGTTCCACACCGACGCCATCCAGGCGGTCGGGCAGGTGCCTGTCGACTTCGCCGCCAGTGGCGTGTCGGCGCTCACCGTGACCGGGCACAAGCTCGGCGGCCCGGCCGGTGTGGGCGCGCTGCTGCTGGCCCGCGACGTGGCGGCCACCCCGCTGCTGCACGGCGGCGGCCAGGAGCGCGACGTACGCTCCGGGACGCTCGACACCGCGGGCATCGTCGCGTTCGCGGTCGCCGTCGAGAGCGCGGTCAAGGGCCAGCAGGAGTACGCCGCCCGCGTCGCCGCGCTCCGCGACGAGCTGGTCGAGCGGGTCCGGCAGGCCGTCCCCGAGGTGATCTTCAACGGCGACCCGGCCGACCGGCTCCCGGGCAACGCGCACTTCTCCTTCCCCGGCTGCGAGGGGGACGCGCTGCTGCTGCTCCTGGACGCCCAGGGCATCGCCTGCTCGACCGGGTCGGCCTGCTCCGCCGGGGTGGCCCAGCCCTCGCACGTACTACTGGCGATGGGCGCCGACGACGACCGGGCCCGGTCCTCGCTGCGTTTCACGCTCGGGCACACGAGCACCGGCGCGGACGTGGACGCGCTGATCGCCGCGCTGCCGGCCGCGGTGGAGCGGGCCCGCCGCGCGGCCGCCCTCCGCACTCCCCGCTGACCCGGATACGCTCGGTGAGGACGAGGGGAGTGGGCCGGTGAGGGTTCTTGCGGCGATGTCGGGCGGGGTGGACTCCGCCGTCGCGGCGGCACGGGCGGTGGAGGCCGGGCACGACGTGACGGGCGTGCACCTGGCCCTGGCCCGTAACCCGCAGACGTACCGCACCGGCGCCCGGGGCTGCTGCACGCTGGAGGACTCCCGGGACGCCCGGCGCGCCGCCGACGTGCTCGGCATCCCGTTCTACGTGTGGGACATGGCCGACCGGTTCCACGACGACGTGGTGGACGACTTCGTCGCCGAGTACGCCGCCGGGCGTACCCCGAATCCCTGCCTGCGCTGCAACGAGAAGATCAAGTTCGCCGCGGTGCTGGACCGGGCCGTGGCCCTGGGCTTCGACGCGGTGGTGACCGGCCACCACGCCCGGCTCGGCGCCGACGGCCTGCTGCGGCGCAGCGTCGACGCGGCCAAGGACCAGTCGTACGTGCTGGCGGTGCTGACCCGCGCGCAGCTCGACCGGTCGATCTTCCCGCTCGGTGACTCGACGAAGGCCGAGGTGCGCGCGGAGGCCGCCCGGCGCGGCCTCGCGGTGGCCGACAAGCCGGACTCGCACGACATCTGCTTCATCGCCGACGGCGACACCCGCGGCTTCCTGGCCGAGCGGCTCGGCGAGGCACCGGGCCAGGTGGTGGACGCGCTCACCGGCGCGGTGGTGGGCAGCCACAGCGGCGCCTACCAGTACACCGTCGGGCAGCGGCGCGGCCTGCACCTGGACCGCCCGGCGCCGGACGGCCGGCCTCGCTACGTGCTCTCCATCACCCCGACCACGAACACCGTGACGGTCGGCCCGGCCGAGGCGCTGGAGGTCTCCGACGTGCGCGCCACCCGCCCGGTGTGGACCGGCGGGCCGCGCCCGGACGGGCCGGTCGAGTGCGAGGTGCAGCTCCGGGCGCACGGCGACGTGGTGCCGGCCGCCGTCGAGGTCGACGCCGACGGACTGCGCGCGTCGCTGCGCCGCCCGGTCCGGGGTGTCGCAGCCGGCCAGGCCATCGTGGCCTACCGGCCGGACCCGGCCGGCGACGTGGTCCTCGGCTCCGCCACCATCACCGCCGCCTGACCTCGAACGGGCAGCGGATAGGCTGCGGCAGTGACTGAGCAGGCATGGCCCTGGCCCACCGGCGCGGCGACCGGCATCGGGTCGCTGCCCGGCACCGACATCGCCGAGGCGCAGCGGATCGTGCTCGGCGAGCTGCCCGCCCTGCCGCACCTGCCCGAGCTGCCCGCGCGAGGGCCGGGCGCGGACATCGTCGGCCGCACCGCCGGCCTGCTCGTCGAACTTCCGGTCGAGCTGTACGCGGCCCGCTGGCGGATCGCCCCGCGCCCCGGCCGCGACCTGCGCCGCGCCCGCGACCTGATGGAACGCGACCTCGACCAGCTCGCCGAGCAGGCCGAGGAGTACGCCGGACCGGTCAAGGTCCAGGCCGCCGGCCCGTTCACCCTCGCCGCCGCGCTGGAGCTGCCGATCGGCGGCCGGATGCTGCGCGACCCGGGCGCGGTACGCGATCTCGCCGGGGCGCTCGGCGAGGGGCTTCGCGGGCACGTCGAAGCGGTGACCCGGCGGCTGCCCCGCGCCTCGGTGCTGCTCCAGCTCGACGAGCCGTCCCTGCCGGCGGTGCTGGCCGGCCGGGTGCCCACCGAGAGCGGCTTCGGCACCCACCGACCGGTGGAGACCGAGGTGGCGCGCGGGCTGCTGCACGACGTGATCGCGGCGGCCGGCGTCCCGGCGCTCGTGCACTGCTGCGCGCCGGACGCCCCGCTGGAGCTGATCCGGTCCGCCGGGGCCGTGGGCGTCGCGCTCGACCTGTCGCTCGTCACCGACCTCGACCCGCTCGGCGAGGCGATCGACGCCGGGCTCGGGCTGCTGGCCGGCGCCGCGCCGACGCTGCCGCCGCCGTCCGGCCGGGCGCCGACGTCGGCCGAGGTCGCCGACCGGGTCCGGGGCGTCTGGGACCGGCTCGGCTTCCCCCGCCGCCGGCTGGCCGAGCAGGTGGTGGTCACCCCCGCGTGCGGCCTGGCCGGCGCCACCCCGGCGTACGCCCGCGCGGTGCTCGCCGCCTGCCGCGAGGCGGGCCGGCGGCTCGCCGAGGACTGACGTTTTTCCGTCGTACCCGCCGGGCACGATGACCGGCATGATTGGACGACTGCGTTCCACAGTGATCGACTGCCCCGATCCGCACGCGCTCGCCGCCTTCTACTCCGAGCTGCTCGGCCTGCCCGTGGTGGAGGAGAACTCCGACGGCGACGAGTGGGTGGTGCTCGGCGGCCCGCCCGGGCACCAGCCGCGGGTGGCCTTCCAGCGGGCGCCGGGCCTGCGCGCCCCCGACTGGCCCGACCCGGCCCGGCCGCAGCAGTTCCACCTCGACGTGACAGTCGACGACATCGAGGCGGCCGAGAAGGCGGCGCTGGCACTGGGCGCGCGGCGGCTGCCAGGCGAGGGGGAGGGCTTCCGGGTCTACGCCGACCCGGCCGGTCACCCGTTCTGCCTCTGCTGGGACTGATCTTCCGCGACTTGCGCGGCGGGGGCATGATCGCCACCGTGACCGCCTCCACCGCCACCGGCCGCGCCGCCGGTTCGCTGTTCGGATTGGCCTACGGCGACGCCCTGGGCAAGCCGACCGAGTTCCTCACCGTCACCGAGATCGTCCGGCGCTACGGCCCGGCCGGTCCGCGCGAGCTGACCGGCGACCCCGCCCTGGTCACCGACGACACCCAGATGGCGCTGGCCGTGGCGTGGGCGCTGCACGACGCGCCCGCGTACACGGCCGGGGTGGTGGCGCCGCTGCTGCGGCAGCGCTTCGTCGACTGGTCGGTCAGCCCGGAGAACAACCGCGCCCCCGGCATGACCTGCCTGCGGGCCTGTGCCGAGCTGGCCCGGGGCGCACGCTGGCAGGAGGCCACCGTCGCCGGCTCGAAGGGCTGCGGGGCGAACATGCGGGTCACCCCGGTCGGGCTGCTCGACGTCGACCTGGACACGATGGCCGGGCTGGCCCAGCTCCAGGCCGGTCTGACGCACGGCCACCCGACCGGGCTGGCGGCGAGCGAGCTGACCGCGTACGCGATCCGGCTGCTGCGCGACGGCGCGGCGCTGCCGGAGCTGCCCGGCCTGCTCACCGAGCGGGCCCGGGAGCAGCGCACCGTCTACCGGGACGACTGGCTCGGTGACCTGTGGCAGCGGCCCGGCGAGAGCAGTGCGGCCGAGTTCGTCGCCCGGGGCTGGGACGACTGCCTGCGCGTGCTCGCCCGGCTGGAGGCGGCGGTGGCCCGCCCGGACGACGGCGGCGACCCGTGCCGGTTCACCGGCGAGGGGTGGATCGCCGAGGAGGCGCTCGCCACCGCGCTGCTCTGCGCGCTGCGCCACACCGACGACCCGGTCGGCGCGCTGGCCCGGGGTGCCACCACCGCCGGTGACTCGGACTCCATCGCCGCGCTGGCCGGCGCGTTCGTCGGCGCCGCGTACGGCATGGCCGCCTGGCCCGCCGGGTGGGCCGGCCGGATCGAGTACGCCGGCCAGCTCACCGCGCTCGCCGAGGCGTTCGACGGAGGGGCCGAGCCCGCGCGCTGAGGTCCGGACAGCCGCACCGGCTCCGGCGGGCGCGGGCGGTCCGGACGCCGCTCCGGCTCACGCGGGCGGTCCGGACGCCGCTTCGGCTCGTGCGGGCGGTCCGGACGCCGCTCCGGCTCGCGCCGAGGGGCGGGCGTCGCTTCGCCTCGTGGGGTGGGCGGGTCCGGGTGCCGGCTACCGGGGTTCAGCCGGTGAGGTGGTCGAGGCGGCGGATGCCGCGCCACAGGGCCGGGTCGCAGGTGCCGGCCCGGTCGGCGAACGCGCTCAGCGGCACCGGGATCGGCTCGCTGACGTCGAGGTAGCTGTCGTGGCCGGCGTCCGGATCCCAGTCCCGGGTCGGGATCGGCAGGTGGTCGTCCCGGCCCGACTTGTCCTGGCTGGTGATCTTCAGCACCTCGGCGTCCCGGCCGTCGACCCGCAGCACCAGACAGGGCCGCACCTTCGAGCCGGTTCCGTCGGCGTAGGGCACGTCGGCCCACCAGATCTCCCCGGGCCGGGGCTCGTCCCGGCCGGTCCGTCCGGCGCCCCGCGGCCTCGGCGGCGCGCCGGCGCGCTCACCTCGCGACCCGCCGCCGGCCCGGTCACCGCGGCGCCCGCCGCCGGGCCGGTCAGTGCCGGTCCGGTCGCCGCCCGGCCCGCTGCTGCGGCTGCCCCGGCCGGTGCCCGGCCGCCGTCCGCCGGACCGGTCGCGCGTCCCGGCGGCGCGTTCGGCCGACCGGCGGCGCCACTCGTTCCACAGCCAGCCGGCCGCGACGCAGGCCACGATCACCAGCGCCCAGATCACCCCGTCGCGCATCCGTCGCCCGCCTTCCGACCGTTGTCGCTCAGCACCGCCGACGCGATCGTCGCACGGCCGGGGCCGACCCGCCCGGGTGCCGCGACCGGCGCCGGTTCGCCCTGCTCGGCGCGGGTGGCCGGACGACTGTCACCCCCGACCGCTACGGTTCTCGGGTAGTACGAACACGGGAGGTCGACAGCAGTGTCCGAAGGCGGCGGCGTGTCCGAAGAAGCGGTTCCCCCAGCGGTCGACGCGGCCCAGGACGCGGCGGCGGGTGCCGAGCCGACCCCGGCGGCCCGGGAGCGGCACGCCACGCTCAGCCAGGAGCTGACCGAGCACCAGTACCGCTACTACGTGCTCGACGCGCCGACCGTCACCGACGCGGAGTTCGACAGGCAACTGCGGGAGCTGGAGGCGCTGGAGGCGGAATACCCGGCGCTGCGCACCCCCGACTCGCCCACCCAGCGGGTCGGCGGCACCTTCTCCACCGACTTCACGCCCGTCGCGCACGCCGAGCGGATGCTCTCGCTCGACAACGCCTTCGCCGACGAGGAGCTTGCCGCCTGGTCCGAGCGGGTCGAGCGGGACGCGGGCGGCCCGGTGCCCTACCTGTGCGAGCTGAAGGTCGACGGGCTCGCCATCAACCTGACCTACGAGAAGGGCCGGCTGGTGCGCGCCGCCACCCGGGGCGACGGCCGCACCGGCGAGGACGTCACCGCCAACGTGCGCAGCATCAAGGGCGTGCCCGCCCGGCTGACCCCGTCCGACGACTTCCCCGACGTGCCGGAGCTCCTCGAGGTGCGCGGCGAGATCTACTTCCCGGTGGCCGCGTTCGCCGACCTGAACGCGAGCCTGGTCGAGCAGGGCAAGGCGCCGTTCGCCAACCCGCGCAACGCCGCCGCCGGCAGCCTGCGGCAGAAGGATCCGCGGGTGACCGCCTCCCGCCCGCTGCGCCTGGTGGTGCACGGCATCGGCGCGCGCACCGGGTTCCGGCCGGCCGCGCAGTCCGAGTCGTACGCCGCGCTCAAGGCGTGGGGGCTGCCCACCAGCGATCGGTGGCGGGTGGTGGACGACCTGGCCGGGGTCGCGGACTACATCGCCTACTACGGCAAGCACCGGCACGACGTCGAGCACGAGATCGACGGCGTCGTGGTCAAGGTCGACCCGGTCTCCATCCAGGGCCGCCTCGGCTCGACCAGCCGGGCGCCCCGCTGGGCGATCGCCTTCAAGTACCCGCCCGAGGAGGTCAACACCAAGCTGCTCGACATCGACGTCAACGTCGGGCGCACCGGCCGGGTCACCCCGTTCGCCGTCCTCGAACCGGTCCGGGTGGCCGGTTCCACAGTCGCGCTGGCGACGCTGCACAACGCCCGCGAGGTCGAGCGCAAGGGTGTGCTCATCGGCGACACGGTGGTGCTGCGCAAGGCCGGCGACGTGATCCCCGAGGTGCTCGGCCCGGTGGTCGAGCTGCGCCCGGCCGACGCCCGCCCGTTCGTCATGCCGACCACCTGCCCGGCCTGCGGCACCCCGCTCGCGCCGGCCAAGGAGAACGACGTCGACATCCGCTGCCCCAACGGGCGGGCCTGCCCCGGCCAGATCCGCGAGCGGGTCTTCTACCTGGCCAGCCGCAAGGTGCTCGACATCGAGGTGCTCGGCGAGAAGGGCGCGGCGGCACTGCTCGACGCGCAGATCATCGCCAACGAGGGCGACCTGTTCCAGCTCGACGCCGAGCAGTTGAGCCGGTCGCCGTTCTTCGTCAACAAGGACGGCAGCCTGGGCAGCAACGCCACCAAGCTGCTCGACAACCTCGCCGAGGCCAAGGAACGCGACCTGTGGCGGGTGCTGGTGGCGCTGTCCATCCGGCACGTCGGCCCGACCGCCGCCCAGGCGCTCGCCCGGCACTTCCGCTCGGTCGCCGCGATCGAGGCCGCCGGTGAGGAGGAGCTGTCCTCGGTGGACGGCGTCGGCCCGACCATCGCGTCGAGCGTGAAGGAGTGGTTCGCCGTCGACTGGCACCGCGACGTGGTGCGCAAGTGGGCCGAGGCGGGCGTCCGGATGGCCGAGGAGGCCGCCGACGAGGGGCCGCGACCGCTCGACGGCGTCACGGTGGTGGTCACCGGCACGCTCAGCGGGTTCAGCCGCGACCAGGCGGCCGAGGCGATCCAGGCCCGGGGCGGCAAGGTGACCGGCTCGGTCTCCAAGAAGACGGGCTTCGTGGTGGTCGGCGACAATCCCGGCTCCAAGGCCGACAAGGCCGCCACCCTGAAACTGCCGATCCTCGACGAGGACGGCTTCCGGGTGCTGCTCGACTCCGGCCCGGAGGCGGCCCGCGAGGTGGCCCGGGTGGAGGACTGACAGGCTGTTCACAGCAATCGTCCGGCGGATACCAAGTTAATTACGACTACGACCGATTCGTGACTGTCGTGTCGGGGAAATCGCCTCGGAGGGCGTTTCATTGGCGTACGACGCGTGACGGCGCGCGCCACGAGGTTCCCCCCGGGAGGTGCGATGGAGACCGGAGACCCGCGTAACTCCGTCCCGCCCGGGCGGAGCGGGCCGTTCTTCGGTTTCGTCGGCGCGATCGGCTTGGTCGCCCTGGTGGTCTCGGCCGGGCCGCTCGTCGCGCTCGCCGACAGGTGGAGCGAGCTGCCGGCCGCGTTCTGGACCATGGCGGCGCTCGCCGTCGCCTGCGACGCCCGCCCGTTCGTCCCGCCCGGCCGGCGGCAGACCTCGGCGGTGTTCCCGTCGACCTGCTTCACCTTCGCCATCCTGCTCGGCTGGGGCTTCGGTCCGGCCGTCGCGGTGCAGGCCGTGGCGGTGGCGGTCAGCGGCTGGCGGCTCGGGTACGCCCCCTGGCGCACCGGCTTCAACGCGGCGCAGTACGCCTGCGCGCTCGCCGCCGCGTACGCGGTCACCCGGCTCGGCCCGGGCGAGCTGTTCGACGGCGGCCGGCTGCACTGGACCGACGTGGCGGCGGTGGGCGGCGCGACGGTCGCCTGGTTCGTGGTCAACTACGGACTGGTCAGCTCGGCGGTCCGGTTGCGCTTCGGCGACCGGTGGTGGCCCAGTGTCCGCAGCGGCCTGGCCTACGAGCTGCTCGCCACCGGTTCGCTGCTGCTGCTCGCGCCGGTGCTGGTGGCCGCCGCCCGGGCCAGCGCGGCGCTGATCCCGCTGGTGCTGGTGCCGCTGTTCGCGGTCTACCGGATGGCCCGGCTCTCCGCCGAACGGGAACAGCTCGCCGACGTGGACCCGCTCACCGGGCTGCCCAACCGCAAGGCGCTGCTGACCGAGGTGGCCGAGCAGGTGCACCTGCACGGTGACCGGGCCGCCCGGGGCGCGCCGGACGCGCACCTGGCGCTGCTGCTGCTCGACCTCGACCGGTTCAAGCACGTCAACGACGCGCTCGGGCACGCCGTCGGCGACCGCCTGCTGGTCGAGGTGAGCGCCCGGCTGATGGGCGCCGTGGACGGCGGCGACATGGTGGCGCGGCTCGGCGGCGACGAGTTCGCCATCGTCGTACCCCGGCTCACCGACATCGACCAGGCCCGCGAGCGGGCCGACCGGGTGGTCGCCGCGCTCGCCGAGCCGGTGCCGCTCGACGGGCTGCCGCTGGACGTGGGCGGCGCCATCGGCATCGCGCTCTACCCCGACCACGGCGAGGACTTCGCCACCCTGATGCGTCACGCCGACGTGGCCATGTACGACGCGAAGCACCGCAACGACACGGTGGCGGTCTACGCGCCGGAGTCCGACCACAACTCGGCCGAGCGGCTGAGTCTGCTGGCCGATCTGCGCCGGGTGCTGGAGTCCGGCCCGTCCGCGCAGGGCGGGGAGACGGTCGGCGTACGCGGGGGTGACGGCGCCGCACTGCAGCCGGCGCTGCCGGTCCGGGCCGACCGTCCGGCCCGCAACCAGCGCCCGGCGCGCGACGGCGGCCGTGGGCGGTCCGGCGGCGGGCCGAACCGGTGGCTGCGACGGCGCCGGAACCGGGTGGAGGAGCGGCACGACGACGACCTGATCGAGCGGATCCTCACCGGCGCCGACCCGATCCGCCGCCGGGCCGCCCACGCCGGGGCGGGACCGGTCGCGGGCCCGCTCGTGGTGGGCGACGCGGAGTTCACGCCGGCCACCGGGACCGCCGACGGCGACGTCACCCACGACGCGGTGGCCGCCGTGAGCACCGGCGCGCCGGGCGTCATCGGGCCGACCGCCGACGGGAGCACCAGGGCCGAGCCGGACGACCAGGCCGGGCACCCGGGCGAGATCACCATGTACTACCAGCCGCAGATCGCCATCGCCACCGGCGAGGTGGTGGGCGTCGAGGCGCTGCTGCGCTGGCGGCACCCGCGCCGGGGCATGGTCGACCCGGGCGAGCTGATCCAGGTCGCCGAGCAGAGCGCGGTGATGCGGCTGCTCACCCGCCGCGTGGTGGACGACGTGGTGGAGCAGCTCGCCAAGTGGTCGGCGGCCGGGCTCACGCTGCGGGCCGCGCTCAACGTCAGCGTCCGTGACCTGCACACCGGCGAGATCGCCGACCAGATCGCCGACCGGCTGACCCGGTACGGCGTGCCGCCGGAGCGCCTCCAGGTGGAGATCACCGAGGGTGCGCTGATGGCCGACCCCCGGCGGGTGCTCGCCAGCATCACCCAGTTGCACCGGATCGGCGTCGGCATCGCGCTCGACGACTTCGGCACCGGCTACTCGTCGCTGCAACACCTGCGCCGGCTCCCGCTGTCCGAGGTGAAGGTGGACCGGTCGTTCGTCCTCGGGATGGCCGACGACCCGGACGACGCGGCGATCGTCCGCTCGATGATCGAACTGGCCGGCGCGCTCGGGCTGCGGGTGGTGGCCGAGGGCGTCGAGGACGAGCGCACCTGGCGGATGCTGCACGCCGCCGGGTGTGACGTGGCGCAGGGCTGGTTCCACGCCCGGCCGATGCCCGCCGAGGACCTGGTGGCCTGGCTGTCCCGCTACCGTCCGGTGCGCCCGGCGGAGGCGGGGAGCCGCAGCGGTCCGGCGCCGGAGGGGGAGTCGAAGGCGTCGTCGTGACGGCGGGACAATAGACTCGCTCCGGTCACCGCGCGTCATCGAGCACGCCCGCACGCGCGGCCGGCCCACCGCAGACGTCTCAGGACAGCCACGAAGGGGGCACTGATGGCCGCCATCTCCCGCGAGGAGGTCGCGCACCTCGCGCGACTGTCGCGGCTCGCCGTCACGGAGGAGGAACTGGACACCTTCGCCGGCCAGCTGGATGTGATCCTCCAGTCGGTCGCGCAGGTCGGCGAGGTCGCCGCGGCGGACATCCCGCCGACGTCCCACTCCGTGCCGCTGACGAACGTGCTCCGCGAGGACGTGGTGCGGCCCGGCCTGACCCCGCAGGAGGCGCTGTCGGGTGCCCCCGACGCCGAGGAGCAGCGGTTCCGCGTCCCGCGGATCCTGGACGAGGATGTGGCCTCATGAGCGAGCGCAGCGAGCGAGTCATCAGGCTCAGCGTGGCTGCCGGTCGTGACGGCACGGAGCGAAGCGGAGTGCCGGCATGACCGACCTGACGAAGCTGAACGCCGTCGAGATCGCCGGGCTGGTGGCGAGCGGCGAGACCTCCGCGGTCGAGGTCACCCAGGCCCACCTGGATCGCATCGGTGCCGTCGACGACCGGGTGCACGCGTTCCTGCACGTCGACACCGAGGGCGCGCTGACGGCCGCGCGTGCCGTGGACGAGCGGCGCGCCGCCGGTGAGGAGCTGGGCCCGCTCGCCGGTGTGCCGGTCGCGGTGAAGGACGTCCTGACCACGAAGGGCGTGCCGACCACTGTCGGGTCGAAGATCCTGGAGGGCTGGCGCCCGCCGTACGACTCGACCATCGTCGAGCGGCTGCGCGCCGCCGGCACGGTGATGCTCGGCAAGACGAACATGGACGAGTTCGCCATGGGCTCCTCCACCGAGTACTCCGCCTACGGGCCGACCCGCAACCCGTGGGACCTGGAGCGGATCCCGGGCGGCTCCGGCGGTGGCAGCGCGGCGGCGCTGGCCGCGTACGAGGCGCCGCTGTCGATCGGCTCGGACACCGGCGGCTCGATCCGCCAGCCCGGCGCGGTCACCGGCACCGTCGGCGCGAAGCCCACCTACGGCGGCACCTCCCGCTACGGCCTGGTCGCGTTCTCCTCGTCGCTGGACACGCCCGGCCCGTGCGCGCGTACCGTGCTCGACGCCGCGTTGCTGCACCAGGTGATCGGCGGTCACGACCCGCGCGACTCCACCTCGATCCCGGCCCCGGTGCCGGACGTGGTGGCCGCGGCGCGGCTCGGCGCCACCGGCGACCTGACCGGAGTGAAGCTCGGCGTGGTCACCGAGTTCACCGGTGAGGGCGCGGAGCCGGGCGTGACGGCCGCGTTCCGCGACGCCGCCGAGGCGCTGGCGAAGCTGGGCGCCGAGATCGTCGAGGTCTCCTGCCCGCACTTCAAGTACGCGCTGCCGGCCTACTACCTGATCGCGCCGAGCGAGTGCTCCTCCAACCTGGCCCGGTTCGACGGCGTCCGGTTCGGCCTGCGGGTCGGCGACGACGGCAACCGGTCGCTGGAGGAGGTCATGTCGCTGACCCGCGAGGCCGGCTTCGGTCCCGAGGTCAAGCGCCGCATCATGATCGGCACGTACGCGCTGTCGTCGGGCTACTACGATGCCTACTACGGCCAGGCGCAGAAGGTCCGCACGCTGATCACGCGGGACTTCACCAGCGCGTTCGAGCAGGTCGACGCGCTGATCTCGCCGACCACGCCGTTCGTGGCGTTCCCGATCGGGTCGCGCACCGCCGACCCGTACCAGATGTACCTGGCCGACCTGTTCACCATCCCGACGAACCTGTACGGCGGCCCGGCCATCTCCGTGCCGTGCGGCCTGTCCGAGGGGCTCCCGGTCGGCTTCCAGATCATGGCGCCGACCATGGCCGACGACCGGATGTACCGGGTCGCCGCCGCGCTGGAAGGCGCCGTCGGCACGCTCGCCCCGCCGACGCTCTGAACCCGGGGGTACGGAGGCGGGCCGCCCGCCTCCGTACCGGGAAACGTCCCGCGCCCGGTGCGGTCCCCGCGACCGCGCCGGGCGCGGCTGTCGTCGCGGCGACACGGTGATCACCGATCAGTGGATTGCCCGGGGTCACTGGCACTGGTCGAATAAACTCCGAGTCTGCTGGATCGACTGGACTGTGGCCCGCTGGCGGACGCGAGCGGTTCCGACCGAGAGCTGGATGTGCGATGGGGACACTTCGCCCGGTCATGGCCCTGACGATGGCTGCCGCGTTGCTGCTGGGCGTCGCGCAACCCGCCACCGCGCAACCGGCCACCGCCGCCACGGAGACCGTCACCATCACGTCGGGCAAGCCCCGGCCGGTCATGTACATCGGGCAGGTCTACGCGATCCACACCGTCGAGGCGACCGGCGGCACCGGGCCGTACCGGTTGTCGGTGGTGTCGGGCGGTCTGCCGCCGGGGATGCTCGTGGTGGGGACGTCGCTCGGGGGCGCCCCCACGACGCCTGGCACGTACACCTTCACGTTGCGGATGACCGACCAGAACGAGGTCTTCGACGAGCAGACGGCGGCCGTCGAGGTACGCGAACAGAAGGTCGTCATCACGTCGGGCAAGCCCCGGTCGCCCATGTACCTCGGCCGGGTGTACAGCATCCACACCGTCGAGGCCACAGGTGGCACCGAGCCGTACCGGTTGTCGGTGACCTCGGGCGCTCTGCCGCCGGGGCTGCTCGTGGTGGGGACGTCGCTCGGGGGCGCGCCGACCACGCCTGGCACGTACGCGTTCACGCTGCGGATGACCGACAAGAACGACCGCTTCGACGAGCAGAACGCCACAGTCGTCGTCGCCGAGGCGGCGACCACGTTCACCTCCGGCGAACCGCCCGCCGCGACTGTCGGTAAGCCCTACTCCTTCCGGTTCACCGCCGACGGTGACTCGGACATCGCGTTCGCCCTGACCGCGGGAGCCCCGCCGGGCGGTCTCACCCTCGACGAGGAGGGCCTGTTCAGCGGCACCCCGAGCAGCGCCGGCACGTTCACCTTCACCGTCACGGCGAAGGGATACAGCACCAGCGCCACGAAGCAGGTGTCGCTGACCGTCGCCGCCCGGACCCCGACCACCCCCACGGCGACCCCGGCCGACCCGGCGGCCACGCCCGCCCCGGCCGATCCGACGGCGACGCCGACGCCGGGCGATCCGGCCGTTACGCCGTCGGAGAGCAGCCCCGCGGCGCCCCAGCCGACGCCCTCGCCGTCGAAGGTGAGTGGCGCGTGGCTGCCGATCACCGGACCGGGCTCGCCGCTCGTGCTGCTGCTGCTGAGCGTCGTGGCCTTCTCCGTCGGCGGCATCCTGCTCGTGCTGGCCTACAACCGTCGGCGCAGCTTCACCGCACCCGAGTGACGTCCGGCCGGGCCCGGTCGTCGTGCCGGGCCCGGGCGTTGATCTCGAAGCCCGGCAGCGGGGTGGCCGGGCCAGCCGATTAGGCTGGAACGGTTCTGTCCGGATCGCGCCTGGAGCTCAGATGACGACGACACTGCCCGCGTACGACGAGGTCGTCGCGCGCTTCGAACCGGTGATCGGCCTGGAGACCCACGTCGAGCTGGGCACGAACACCAAGATGTGGTGCGGCTGCCCGACCGACTTCGGCGGCGAGCCGAACACCCGGGTCTGCCCGGTCTGCCTCGGCCTGCCCGGCTCGCTGCCGGTGGCGAACAAGGCCGCCATCGAGGCGACCATCCGGATCGGGCTGGCGCTGAACTGCTCGATCGCCGAGTGGTGCCGGTTCGCCCGGAAGAACTACTTCTACCCGGACATGCCGAAGAACTTCCAGATCAGCCAGTACGACGAGCCGCTGTGCTTCGACGGCTACCTGGACGTCGAGGTCAACGGCGAGCTGGTGCGCATCGGCATCGAGCGGGTGCACCTGGAGGAGGACACCGGCAAGACGCTGCACGTCGGCGGCGCCACCGGCCGCATCCACGGCGCCACCGAGTCGCTCGTCGACTACAACCGGGCCGGCATCCCGCTCGTCGAGATCGTCACCAGGCCCATCCCCGGCACCGGCGCGCTCGCGCCCGAGGTCGCCCGCGCGTACGTCACCGAGCTGCGTGACGTGATCCGCTCGCTCGGCGTCTCCGACGTGCGGATGGAGGAGGGCTCGCTGCGCTGCGACGTCAACACGTCGCTGAACCGGCCGGGCGAGGAGTGGGGCACCCGTACCGAGACCAAGAACGTCAACTCGCTGCGCTCGGTCGAGCGGGCGGTGCGCTCGGAGATGCTGCGCCAGGCGTCGGTGCTGGAGGCGGGCGGCCGGATCACCCAGGAGACCCGGCACTTCCACGAGGACACCGGCGACACCACGCCGGGCCGGTCCAAGGAGACCGCCACCGACTACCGGTACTTCCCGGAGCCGGACCTGGTGCCGCTCGCCCCGGACACCGCGTGGGTGGCCGAGCTGAAGGCCGCCCTGCCGGAGTTGCCGCGGCTGCGCCGCAAGCGGATCCAGCAGGAGTGGGGCCTGTCCGACCTCGACATGCAGTCGGTGGTCAACGCCGGCGCGGTCGAGCTGATCGAGGCGACGGTGGCCGCCGGCGCCACCCCTTCCGCCGCCCGCAAGTGGTGGCTGGGCGAGCTGTCCCGCCGCGCCAACGAGACCGGCGTGGAGCTGGCCGACGTGGGCGCCACCCCGGCCCAGGTCGCCGAGCTCCAGGGACTGGTCGACGCGGGCAAGCTCAACGACAAGCTGGCCCGTACCGTGCTGGAGGGCGTGGTGGCCGGCGAGGGCTCGCCGACCGAGATCATGACCAACCGCAACCTGGAGGTCGTCTCGGACACCGGCGCGCTCACCGCGGCCGTGGACGAGGCGATCGCCGCCAACCCGGACGTCGCCGACAAGATCCGTAGCGGCAAGGTCGCGGCGGCCGGCGCGCTCGTCGGCGCGGTCATGAAGACCACCCGCGGCCAGGCGGACGCGAAGACCGTCCGCGAGCTGATCCTGGCGCGCCTCGGCGCCTGACGTGTCGTAAGGAAGGGCCCCTTCTTAACGCCTGGTGCATGGGAAGGGGCCCTTCCTAACGCCTCGCCACCCCTCCCCGGACAGGGCGTCAACGGCGACGCCCGGATGGAGTCACCGTGAACCAGCACGACCTCGACGTCCTCGACGAGATCCAGCGCCGGGTGCTCTGGCTCGCCACCCGCATCGTCGACGCGGCCAACCACGACCGCGACACCGGTGACGGGGTGAAGGTCGGCGGCCACCAGGCGTCCAGCGCCTCCCTGGTCACCGCGATGACCGCGCTCTGGTTCCACCACCTGGACGCCGAGGACCGGGTCGCGGTGAAGCCGCACGCCTCGCCGGTGTTCCACGCGATCCAGTACCTGCTCGGCAACCTCGACAAGTCGTACCTGCCGAAGCTGCGGGCGCGCGGCGGGCTCCAGTCGTACCCGTCGCGGACCAAGGACCCGGACGAGGTGGACTTCTCGACCGGCTCGGTCGGCCTGGGCGCCGCCGCGCCGCTGTTCGCCGCCGTCACCCGCCGCTACGTCGACGCGCACTTCGGCCCGCGCCCGCACTCCCGGTTCGTCGCCATCATCGGTGACGCCGAGCTGGACGAGGGCAACATCTGGGAGGCGGTCGCCGACCCGGCCACCACCGGGCTCGGCAACGTGATGTGGCTCGTCGACTTCAACCGCCAGTCGCTGGACCGGGTCGTACCCGGCATCCGGATCAACCAGTGGCGCGGCCAGTTCGAGGCGGCCGGCTGGCACGTCGTGGAGGTCAAGTACGGCCGTCGGCTCGCCGAGGCGTACGCCCGGCCGGGCGGCGCGGCGCTGCGCGACTGGATCGACCGGATGCCCAACGAGCAGTACCAGTCGCTGTTCGGGCTGGCCGGCCCGGCGCTGCGCAAACAGTTCCTGGACGGCGCGCCGGCCGAGGTGGCCGCCTTCGTCGCCGACATCGCCGACGACGAGCTGGGCCCGCTCGTCACCGACCTGGGCGGGCACGACGCGCAGGCCATGCTCGACGCGTACGCCCAGTGCGACGCGGTCACCGACCGGCCCAGCGTCGTCTTCGCGTACACGGTCAAGGGCTGGGGCCTGCCGATCGCCGGCAACCCGCGCAACCACTCGGCGCTGCTCACCACCGAGCAGGTCGACGCGCTGCGCGCCGCGCACGGCCTGACCCCGGAGACCGAGTGGGAGCGCCTCGACCCGGCGTCCCCGGCCGGCATCCGGGCCGGCGAGCGCCGGGAGGCGCTGTCCCGCGCGCCGCGCGAGCGGGCGCTGGGCGTCACCGTCCCGGAAACCACGAGGGTACGGGCGAACAAGCCGGTCTCCACCCAGGAGGTCTTCGGCCGGGTGCTCGTCGACCTGGTCCGCGATCCGCAGGTGGCGCCCTACCTGGTGACCACCGCGCCGGACGTGGCGACCTCGACGAACCTGGCCGGGTTCATCAACAAGACGGGGGTCTTCGCCCCGACCGAGCAGCGTTCCTGGACCGAGGACCGGATGCTGCGCTGGACCGAGAGCCCCGCCGGGCAGCACATCGAGCTGGGCATCTCGGAGATGAACCTGTTCCTGCTGCTGGGGCAGCTCGGCCTGTCGTGGGATCTGTCGGGCCAGCCGCTGCTGCCGGTGGGCACCGTCTACGACCCCTTCGTGCTGCGCGGTCTCGACGCGTTCCTCTACGGCACGTACTCCGGCTCCCGGTTCGTGGTGGCCGGCACCCCGTCCGGCATCACGCTGGCTCCCGAGGGCGGGGCACACCAGTCCACCATCACCGCGTCGGTCGGCCTGGAGCTGCCGGGGGTGACGTTCCTGGAGCCCGCGTACGCCGGCAGCCTCGACTGGCTGCTCTGTGACGCGCTCGGGCAGATCGCCGGCGGCTCCGCACCCGCCGCGACCGCCGCGCCGGCCGAGGACGGGGCGTACTACTTCCGGCTCAGCACCCGGCCGATCGACCAGGCGCCGTTCGAGGCGGCCCGGGCGCGGCTCGGGGACGCCGTGCTGCGGCGGCAGGTGGTGGCCGGCGCGTACCGGCTCGTCGACGCGCACCAGGCGTACCCCGATCTGGCGGACGCCCCGGTCGTGCAGCTCGCCGCCTCCGGCGCGGTGCTGCCGGAGGTGCTCGCGGCCGCCGCGGAGCTGGCGGAGGAGGGCGTGGCCGCGCACGTGGTCGACGTGACCAGCCTGGACCGTCTCTACCGGGCGTGGCAGCGGACGCTGCGCCAGGGCGTGCGGACCGCGACCGTGCCGAGCGTGCCCGGCGCGCTGCGGTCGGCCTTCGCCGACCGGGTGCCGGTGGTCACCGTGCACGACGCGGCCTCGCACGCGATGGCCTGGCTGGGCTCGGCGGTCGGCGCCCCGGCGGTGCCGCTCGGCGTGGACGAGTTCGGTCAGTCCGGCAGCGTCCGGGACCTGTACGAGCTGCACGACCTGCTGCCCGGCAGCATCGTCAACGCCGCGCTGGCCGCGATCGCGCTGCGCTGAGGCGCCTCCGTCGCGCTGACCGCACCGCGCCACGGGGCCGGCCGGACATCCCGGGCGGCCCCGGGCCCCGCGCGGTGAGGTCTGGCCTCCGTGCGCGCCTCAGCCGCTCGGCGCGCCGGGCCTGACCGCGAGGGAAGGCGAGAAAACCGGGACGGTCAGCTCGTGGGGGTGGGGCTCAGCGTCGTCGTACCCGGTGACGGCGACTGGGAGGGGCCGCGGGTCGGCGTCGGGGTGACCGGCACCTGGTCCCCCTTGGCCGGGTCGCGGATGACGTGCCGTTCCAGGTTGACCTGCGACTGCCCGGTGCCGCCCACGGTGATGTCGTCGTACGCCTGGAGCAGCTTCTGCTGGTCGAAGTAGAGCACCGTCATGGTCAGCGGGGTCGGCTTCTCGCCCTCCAGGCCGCGCAGCCCGGCCCCGCCGGTGGAACCCTGCACCATCAGCGTGGTCGGCTGCTTGCCCTCGACCTGCGGCAGCTTCGACACCTGCCGCGAGTGGGTGTGCCCGGAGAGCACCAGCGGACAGGCGCCGGAGAGCGGGCCGGCCGAGGCGGGGTCGTGGACGAGCGCGATGTCGACCTTGCGCGGCGACTTCTCGATCGTGGCGGCGAGCTTCTCGCCGGTGCCGATCACCTGGTCGGCGACGGCCGAGGTGAGGCCGCTGCCGGCCGGTGAGGTCTCCTTGTCCGGGGTGAAGCGGGGGTCGCCGATGCCGGCGATGGTCAGCCCGCCCACTGTCGTGACCGAATTGTTCAGCACGATCGCGTTCGGCTGCTGCGCCACGGCGGCGGCCGTGCGCGGCGAGTCGTGGTTGCCGCGGATGAACACGTACGGCTTCTTGAGCAGGCCGATCGAGCCGACGAACGACGCCTCCGGCTCGCTGCCCCAGTCGGTCATGTCGCCGGTGTCGATCACCACGTCGATGCCGAACTGCTCGACCACGGTGCGGATCAGCTGCCACCCGGTCGGGTTGAGGTGGATGTCCGACACGTGCAGCACCCGAGTGGTGCCCGGCGACGGCTGCACCACCGGCAGGGCGGAGACCGTCGTGTAGAGCTTGCTGACGTTGCCGACCAGCCGCTGGAGCTGCTCGGCGTACTTGGTGTAGTCGTTCGCGATCCGCCGCGCGTCACCGACGATCGCCGGCGCGTTGACCAGCAGGCCCTCGTACCGTGGCTCCTCGATCGCCTGCGGGCGCAGGGTGCTCGCGGCGACACCGAGGCTGCCGGCGGTCACGACCAGCGCCAGGCCGCCGGCCCAGGCGGTACGCCGGACGTCCCGGAAGACGAGCGCCGCCAGCAGCAGCGTGGCCAGCACGGTCGAGGCGAGCGTACGCAGCCCGAGCCGCATCACGCCGTCGCGGACGTCCTGGACCGCCGACTGGCTGGCCCGGCTGATGCTGGCCGGGTCGTCGATGAGCGCCTCGGTGCGCCCCTGGTCCAGCGAGCCCACCTCGACGGTCAGGTACGCCGGGCCGTCGTGGCTGTCCAGCAGCAGCGCGCCCAGCGGCGGGATGTCGACGGTGGTGCCGCCGCTGAGCGACGGGCTGAGCTTCAGCTCGGCCCGGAACGGGCCGATGTCGGTGCCGACGTGGCCGCCCGCGTACGTGCCGACCACGATGCCGCCGAGCGTGACCGCGAGCAGAGCCAGCACGACACCCAGCCGCCGCAGCCGGTGGCCGGGCCGCCACGCCGTCCAGCGGCGGGCGCGCCCGCGCTCCGGAGACGTCTCGTCCCCGGTGCGGTGCTGCTCGTTCTCGTGGCCGTCCATGCTGAGATCTTGACCTGCCCCTTGAGCGATCTTGGCAAACCCGTTGGGCCGGATCAGCTCCGGCCGGCGCCCCCGTCGGCGAAGACGAGCCGCAGGATGCGGTCGTCCTCGGCGGTGGGCGTACCCCGCCCGTCGCGGTTCGAGGTGCTCACCCAGAGCGAGCCGTCCGGCGCCGCCGCGGCGGCCCGTAGCCGACCGTACCGGCCGGTGAGCAGGTCGCGGGGCTGACCGAGGACGGCGCCGTTGCCGGCCAGCTCCACCAGCCACAGCCGCTGGCCGCGCAGGCAGGCGGCGACGAGCAGACGGTCCGCAGCCGCCAGGCCGGAACAGGAGGCGTCACCGGTGGGCCACTGCGTGATCGGGTTCACGTAGCGCCTGTCGTCGCCGCGCCCCTCGACCCGCGGCCAGCCGTAGTTGCCGCCCTTGTCGATCTGGTTGATCTCGTCCCAGGTGTTCTGGCCGAACTCCACCGCGTACATCTTCTTGTCCGCCGTCCAGGCGAAGCCCTGGACGTTGCGGTGACCGGTCGACCAGACCGGCGACCCGGCGGTGGGGTTGCCCGGCGCCGGTTTGCCGTCCGGCGTGATCCGCAGGATCTTGCCGCCGAGACTCTTGGCGTCCTGGGCGCTCTCGGTGCGCCCGGCGTCCCCGGTGCTCGCGTAGAGGTGGCCGTCCGGACCGAAGCCCAGCCCACCGCCGTTGTGCGTGCTCGACTTCGGGATGCCGGTCAGGATCGGCTTCGGCGCCTGCCCGAGCTGCATCTTCGCGATCCGGTTGTCGTCCTCGGCCGTGTAGTAGACGAAGACCGTGCGGTCCCGGGCGTACGCGGGGGAGACCGCGATGCCGAGCAGGCCGCCCTCCCCGCCGGCGGCCACGTCCGGCACGGTCTGCACCGGCCGGACGGCCAGCCCGTCCGGGCCGGACTCCGGGCCGACCTGGAGGATCCGTCCCTTGTCCCGCTCGGTCACCAGCGCCCCGCCGTCGGGCAGGAACGCGATGCCCCACGGCACCTCCAGCCCCTTGGCCAGCACGGTGGCCACCACCTGCCGGCCGGCCCCGCCGGGACTCGCGGTGCCGGACGGTGTCGGCAGGTTGGGCGGCGCGCCGGCCGGGTCCGGCTCGGGCTCGCCGAGGGCGCAGCCGGCGGCGCCCAGCAGCAGCGTCGCGCAGGACGCCGCCAGCGCCGCCCGGAGGCGGCTGACACGGGGGTACGCAAGACGCGGGCTCACCTGCCCGAGCCTAGCCGGGCGGACCGGCGAACCGGGCGTGCCGCGCGGGGGAGGTGCCGGTTCAGCCGGCCCGCAGCGCGAGCAGGGCGACGTCGTCCTCCCACTGGTGCGCGGCGGCGAGCAGCCGGTCGCAGAGCAGGTCCAGCGGTACGCCCGGCCCGCCGGCGCGGAGGTGGGCGAGCAGGTCGGCCTGCCCCTCGTCGATCGGCTGGTCCCGGCGCTCGATCAGCCCGTCGGTGTGCAGCAGCAGCGTGTCGCCGGGCGCGAGGGCCAGCGCCCGGCCGGTGCGCCGGGGCGGCCGGGCCAGGCCGAGCAGCGGCCCGCGACCGTCCGCCACCGAGACCGTGCCGTCGGCGCGGATCAGCAACGGCGGCGGATGTCCCGCATTGCACCAGGAGACGCGCAGCCCGCCGTCGGCCGGGCGGACCCGGGCCAGCACGGCGGTGGCGACAGTGGGCACCCGCAGCCCGCCCATGGCCCGGTCGAGGTGGGCCACCAGGTCCTCCACCGGATCGTCCCGCCCGTACGCGTTGCCCCGCACCAGGTTGCGCAACTGGCCCATGGTGGCCGCCGCCTCGATGTCGTGCCCGGCGACGTCGCCGATCGCGGCGATCAGTTCGCCGTCGGGCTGGACGAAGGCGTCGTACCAGTCGCCGCCCACCTCCACCCGGTCGGCGGCCGGCAGGTAGCGGGCGGCCAGCTCGATCCCCGGCACGGCCGGCAGGGTGGGCAGCATGCTGTGCTGGAGCACCTCGGCGACGTGGCGCTGCTCGCCGTAGAGGCGGCTGTTGCCGACCGCCTGGCCGGCGCGTACCCCGATGTCCTGCGCGGTGCGCAGGTCGCTCGCGTCGAAACCGCGCCGCCCCGGACGGTTGACCAGCGTGACGGCTCCGATGACCCGGTCCCCGGCGGCGGTGATCGGCACGGTCAGGTGGGAACCGACGCCGAGCCGTTCGGCGAGCGGCACCAGCTCCGGGTGCGTGGTGCCGCGCGCCACGTCGTCCAGGCCGGCCACGGCGCGCACCGCCGGCCGTCCGGTACGCAGCACCGACCGGATCTGCGACTCCGCGCCGAGCCCGGTGGTCAGCAGCTCGGCGAAGCGGGCCAGGTCGGCCTCGTGCTCGGCGTCCCGGTGTACGCCGGTGACGGTGCGCGGCCGGCCGGCCGGGTCGACGAGCGTGATCAGGCACCAGTCGGCGAGCAGCGGCACCATCGCGTGCCCGAGCCGGTCGACGGCAGTGGCCACGTCGAGTGTGCCGCCGAGCATCTCGCTCATCCCGGCCAGCATGGCGAGCCGGTCGTGCGCCTCCTCCGTGCGGCGGCGGGCCTGCTCGGCGCCGCGGACCGCGATGCGCAGCCGCAGTTCCGAGGAGCACGCGGCGGCCAGGTCGGCGAGCGTACGCAGCTGCTCCTTCGTCCAGGCCCGGGGCTTGCTGTCGATCGCGCACAGCGAGCCGAGCACCCGCCCGTCCAGGTCGGTCAGCGGCATGCCCGCGTACGCCACCACGCCCAGATCCTCGATGGCCAGGTTGAGGCGCACCCGGGGGTAGAGGCGGGCGTCGGGCAGCACCAGCGGCACCTCGATGTCGACGACGTGCTGGCAGAACGAGTGGCTCAGCGGCGTCTCCCGGCGGGCCGCCCACGGCTCCGGCAGCCCGGTCGCGCCGGGGAAGAACTGACGGTCGGCGTCCACCAGGGAGACGAGCGCGACAGGCACGTCCAGCAGGTCGCCGACCAGCCGCGCGAACCTGTCGAACGCCTCGTCGGGTACGGCGTCGAGCCGCGTCTCGCCGAGTGAGCGCAACCGGTCGGGGTCGGCGAGCGCCGGAATCGGCACGGACACCCGTCCCCGGCCGTCCTCGCTCATCGCCACCGCCCTCAGCAAGCGGAACACCCGACCGGCGTCCCGCTCTCGGTTATACCCCGCCGGGCTGTCACCGCATGCCTCGCGCGGTGTTCGTCACGGGTCACGCCGCGCCCGCCGGCCGGGGCCGATATCGTCGGCGGTCGTGAAGGCATGGATCCCGCACCCGGAGGGCCGCCGGTTGCTCGGCGAGCTGCCGCCCGGCGTCACCGTGGAGCTGCTGGACGACCCGCGGCGGCCTCCGTCGTCCCCGGCCGGGGTGCGGTTCTGGGTGCCGCCGTTCCTGTCCGGCCCGGACGCCGGCGCGCTCCTGGCCGAGCTGCCCGACGTCGAGGTGGTGCAACTGCTCTCCGCCGGGGCGGACGCCTGGGTGGGACGGATCCCCGACGGCGTGACGCTCTGCGACGCCCGGGGCGTGCACGACTCGCCCACCGCCGAATGGGTGGTCGCCGCGATCCTCGCCTCGCTGCGCGGGTTCGCGCCGCTGGCCCGGGCGCAGGCGCGGCGCGAGTGGGCGTACGACGAGGTGGCGCCCACCGACGAGCTGGCCGGCAAGCGGGTGCTGATCGTCGGCACCGGCTCGATCGGCACCGCGGTACGCGACCGGCTCGCCCCGTTCGAGGTGAGCTTCACGCTCGTGGCCCGGACGCCGCGCCCCGGCCAGGGCGTGCACGGGGTGGACGAGCTGCCCGCGCTGCTGCCCGAGGCGGACGTGGTGGTGCTGCTGGTGCCGCTGACCGAGCAGACCCGGGGCATGGTCGACGAACGTTTCCTCGCCGCGATGCCGGACGGCGCGCTGCTCGTCAACGCGGCCCGGGGGCCGGTGGCCCGCACCTCGGCGCTGGTCGCCGAGCTGTCCTCGGGCCGCCTGCGCGCGGCGATGGACGTCACCGACCCGGAACCGCTGCCCGCCGACCATCCCCTGTGGGAGCTGCCGAACGTGCTGCTCACTCCACACGTCGCCGGCTCGGTACGCGGGCTGCTGCCCCGCGCGTACCGCCTGGTGGGTGAGCAGTTGCGCCGGTACGTGGCCGGGGAGGAGCTGACGAACCGGGTGGTCGACGGCTACTGATCGCCGGCGGCGCTGCCGGTGCCTGGCAGCTCCTGCCCGGTGACGGCGACCAGCCGGGGCAGTTCGGTGGCGCGTACCGCCGGCAGCACCACGACCTCGCCGTCGTCGAGCCGGGCGACGGCCCGGCCCCGGGGGTCACCGGCGAGTTCGGCGACCCGGTTCCACGGCACCCGGCGCTGCCCGGCGAGCGCCCGCAGCCGCAGCTCCCGGGCGTCGGCGTCGGTGCCGGCCCGCCACGCCCAGACCGCGACGGCGAGCGGCACGAGCAGCACCCAGAGCAGCCACCAGCGGGCGGAGGCCAGGGGCAGCGCGCCGACGAAGGCGACGATCGCGGCGACCAGGATGGCCTGGTTGTGACGGAAGCGGACGGTATCGGCGCGGCTCACCCCCCGATGATCCCATCCGGCCAGTTCACGCCACCCCGCGGGCGTCCCCACCCCCACCCCCCCCACCCCCACCCCCACCCCCGCCCTCCCGCTGCCCGCCACTCCCGCTGCCCGCCGAGATCTTGGTACGGCTCCGCCCCTCCCAGGGCGGTTCGGTACCAAGATCTCCCCGGGAGAGGGCGCGGGCATGGCGGCGTCGATCTTGAACGGAGTTCGTCGCTGTGACGTCTGTTGATGTGATGGACGTCACTGGTGCGGTGACGTCACCGGGCGCTTCCGGGATCGTTTCTAGGCGTGGCCGCAGCGGTCCCCGCCGATGCGTCCCGTCCGCCCCGATCCCGCACGTCGTACCGCGTACCGCAACCGCACCGCCCCCGTGCCCCCTCACGAAGGCGACCGCCGTGCCCGTCCCACCTCCCGCCGCTCCCCGTCGGCGATCGGTCCTGCCCGATGCCGCCGTGTCGCTCACCGGCGCGGCCTTCCTCCTCACCGGCGTCGCCGGTGCCCTGCCCGGTCCCGCAGCCGCCGCGCTCGCCGTCGCCGGCGGCTTCGCCCTCGCCTGCGTCCGGCTCGCCTGGCTGGCCGGAGCCGCACCGACCGACCGTCCCGCAGCCAACGGTCGCCCCGCGCCGACGGATCCCGTCGCGTCGGCCGGTCGGCCCGCGTCGGCCGGCCGCACCGCGCCGGCGGGTGATCCCGTGCCGGACGGCGTTACCGCCGAGTCCGGGCGGCCGGCTTCGGAACGCGGTAGGCACGCGGAGCCCGGACGACGAGCCGCCGAACCCGGACCGCAGCCGGCTGTCACGTTCCGGTGGCACGTCGGCGAGGCGGTGGACAACGCCCTGGCGCATGGCACATCGGCGACCGGGCGGCGGGCGCGCCGGGCCGCCCTGTCCCGCCGGGTCGCCGCCATCCTCGACAGCGCCGTCCTGGTCGCCGGGCTCACCGTCGCGGTGCTGCCGCTGAGCGACGCCGCCCACCGGCTGCCGATCGCGCTGGCCGGGCTGTGCCTCACCGGGGCGCTGCACGTGACGGCCCTGCTGCGCCTGCCCGGCCGCTCCCGGCTGTCCGGTCCGGAGCTGGTGCGCCGTACCGTCGACGTGCTCGCACTCGGCGTCAGCCTGGTCTTCGCGGGCTGGATGCTGCTGCCGGGCGGCCCGGTCCCGGCCGTCGCCGGGATCGCCGCGGCGGGCGGCGCTGTGGTGCTCGCCGTGCTCGCGGTGGCGGCCGTCGCCGAACGCCGCCGCCGGCCGGGTGCCGCGCGCTGCCATGCCGGTGCGGCCCTGACGCTCGGCGGGCTGACGCTGCTCGTGGTGCTGCTGGCCTGCGACGCGGCGGATCGGGCGCTGCCGCTCGTCGCGGCGCCGCTGGTGGCCGGGGCGCTGCTCACCGCCGCCGGTGCCCGGCGTACCTCGGGCGGTGAGCGGCCGGGCCGGGACGTGGCGCCGGCCGCCTGGCCCCGGCTCACCGCGCCGGCCGGGATCGCCGCGCTGGCCGCCGGGATCCACCTGGGTACGGCGGGGGAGTTCAGCACCGCCGCGATGGCGCTGGGCCTGGCCGTCATTCCGCCGATCATGGTGGGTGAGCTGCTCGCCGCCGCCGACCAGCGCCGCCGGGTGCAACGGCTCGCGGCCCGCGAGGCGTGGTTGCGGCGCCGGCTCGGACCGGACGTCCGGGCGGCCGGGCCCGTGCCGCTGACGCGTGCGGATCTGGTCCGGGCGATGGCGGAACGCAGTGGTGGGGCCCTGCTCGTCGTCGACCTGCACGGGGTCGGTGGCGCGGTGCCGGAGGGACCGGTGCTCACCGAGGCCGGCCGCCGGCTGCGGGCGGGCTCCGAGACGCACGATCTGGTGGCCCGGCTCGGCGACACCGGGTACGCGGTCCTCACCGACGCCGGCCCGGTGCTCGCGTACGCGCTCGGCCTGCGGCTGCTGGCGGCGCTGGCCGAGCCGTACCCCCGGCCCGGTGGCGTCGCCCGGCTGGGGGTGAGCGTCGGGCTGGCCGAGACCAGCGGCGGCGATCCGGAGGACGTGCTGCGCCAGGCGGACCTGGCCCGCCGCCGGGCGGTGCAGCTCGGCCGGGACCGGGTCGAGTGGTACGACGCCTACCTGGAGGAGCAACTGGTCCGGCGCCTGGATCTGGAGCGGGAACTGCCCGGCGCGGTGGCGCGCGGTGAGCTGGACCTGGTCTACCAGCCGGTGGTGGCGCTCGCCGACCGGACGCCGGTGGGTACGGAGGCGTTGCTGCGCTGGCGCAGCCCGGCGCTGGGCACCGTGCTCCCGGCGGAGTTGCTGCCGGTGGCGGCCGACCTCGACCTGACCGGCGAGATCGGGCGGTGGGTGCTGGACCGGGCCTGCCGGCAGCTCGCCGCGTGGTCGGAGGGCGGCCGTGAGCTGTGGATGGCGGTCAACGTGACGCCGCGCGAGCTGGCCGCGCCGGACTTCGTGGCGCGTACCGCGACCGCGCTGGCCGCGTACGACGTGGCGCCGGAACGGCTGGTGGTGGAGGTGGCCGAGCCGGTGGTGGGCGCGGAGCCGGCCACTGTGGTGGCCCGGCTGGCCGGCTTGCGGTCGATCGGCGTGCGGATCGCGCTCGACGACTTCCGGGCCGAGCACGCCTCGCTCGCGCAGCTCCGCCGGCTGCCGATCGACCTGCTCAAGGTGGGGCCGCACCTGGTCGGTCCGGGCGGGGACGGTCAGCGTCCGCTGATCGACGTGGTGGCGAACCTGGCCGACCGGCTCGGCGTGGAGCTGGTGGTCGAGGAGCTGGAGTCGGAGGTGCAGGTGGCGGGCGCGCGGCGGGCCGGCTGCCGGTACGGCCAGGGCTTCGCGCTGGCCCGGCCGGCGACCGCCGAGCGGGTCGAGGCGTGGTTCGAGGAGTACCCGTCCACCGCTCGGTGAGCTGAACCGGTTCAGCGAGCTGTCGTACGAGGTGGGGCGGTGCTGCCGCGCGGCGTCAGGTGCGCGGTCTCGTCCTGCACGACGGCGGCCGGCTCGCCCGCGATCACGGCCAGGAGCTGCCGGGCGGCGTGCGCGCCGTACGCCGGTATGTCCCGGCCCAGCGCGGTCAGCGGCGGGTGCACCAGCCGGCAGAGCGGTGAGTCGTCCCAGGCGACGATGGACAGGTCGCCGGGTACGGTCAGGCCCATCTCCTGGGCCACCGAGAGCCCGGCGATCGCCATCACGTCGTTGTCGTAGATCACCGCGGTCGGCCGGGCGGCGGAGCTGAGCAGCCGGCGGGTGGCCCGCGCGCCCTCCTCGCCGGTGTAGTCGGACCAGACGGTGGACGCCTCGTCCAGCCCGAGCCGCCGGCACACGCCGGTGAACGCCTCGGTGCGGATCTCGGTGTGCAGCAGCGAGGGCAGCCCGCCCACCCGGGCGATGCGCCGGTGGCCGAGCGCGACCAGGTACTCCACGGTCTCGACCAGGGCCGCCGCGTCGTCGGACCAGACGCTCGCCAGGCCGCCGGTGTGCCCGGGCCCGCCGATCACCACCGCCGGCAGTTGCAGTTCCTCCAGCGCCGGCACCCGCCGGTCGTCGGTGCGCAGGTCGCACACGAGCACGCCGTCCACCCGGCGTTCGGCCCACCACCGCCGGTAGACCGCGATCTCGGCCTCCTGGTCGCTCACCACCTGGAGCGTCAGCGCGTACGAGCGGGCCGACAGTTCGGCCTCGACGCCGCTGATCAGTTCCATGAAGAACGGCTCGATGCCGAGTATCCGGGCGGGCCGGCACAGCGCCAGCCCGACCGCCTTGGCGGTGGCGCCGGACAGCGCGCGGGCGGCGCTGCTGGGCCGGAACCCGATCTCGGCGGCGATGGCGAGGATCCGCCGGCGGGTCGCCTCGGAGACACCGGGCTGCCCGTTGAGCGCGTACGACACCGCGCCCTTGGAGACCCCGGCGCGCCGGGCGACGTCGGCGATGGTCGGCCGCTTCACCGAAGCGTTCCTCCACTGTGTCCGGCCCTCGCGGGCGATCTCGGTCGCCGGATCACCGGCGTCTGGTGACGCTACTGCACGCCGCGCCGGGCCCGGATGCCACCGGCGGTGGCCGCGGACGGCATCGGGCGCGCCGTCGCTTGTGCGGTTCAGCTTAGAGCGCCGACTGTCCGGCACCTGCCGTGAACGGACCTGAACCGCAGTCGTGAGCGGGGACGAGGTTACCGGACGAGCACATCGGTAACCGCCCGTTGACAGCCCCGAAGGTGAACCGTACGGTGGCTTCACTTATCCGGTTCAGTCAACGTTCCTCGATATCGGGAGCGTTCCCATTCGGCGCGGAGGATGACATGAAACGGTCCTGGACGCACCTGGCGCGCGTGGCCGCCGTCGGTGCCGTCAGCCTGGTCATGGTCGCCGCATGCAGCGGCAGGAGCACCACCGGCGGCTCGGACTCGGCCGGTGGGCAGGTCACGCTGAAAATCAACTTCTGGGGCGACTTCGGGCTCCAGGATCTGAAGGCCAAGTACGAGGCCGAGCACCCCAACGTCAAGATCCAGCTCAACTCCGGTGAGTACAACGCCCAGCACGAGGACCTGCAGAAGAAGCTGGTCGCGGGCAACGGGGCGCCGGACATCGCGGCGATCGACGAGGGCTTCATGGTCCAGTTCCGCAGCCAGTCCGACAAGTTCGTCAACCTGCTCGACAAGGGCGCCGGCTCGTACGAGAGCAAGTACCTGCCCTGGAAGTGGAAGCAGTCGCTGTCGGCCGACGGCAAGACGCAGATCGGCCTCGGCACCGACGTCGGCGGCCTGGCCATGTGCTACCGCACCGACCTGTTCAAGGCCGCCGGCCTGCCCACCGAACGCGACCAGGTGTCCGCGCTCTGGCCCACCTGGGACAGGTTCATCGAGGTCGGCCAGCAGTACACCGCCGCGACGAAGAAGAAGTTCATCGACGCCGGCACCAACCTGTTCAACCCGATCCTCGGCCAGCAGCCGGTCGGCTTCTACGACGAGCAGGACCAGCTCCGGATGGAGCAGGGCCCGAAGGTGGCGTTCGACTACACGGTCAAGGCGGTCGGCGCCGGGCTCTCGGCCAACCTGGTCAGCTTCCAGGCCGACTGGGACAAGGGCTTCACCAGCGGCGCGTTCGCGGTGCTCGCCTGCCCGGCCTGGATGCTCGGCCATATCAAGGACACCGCGCCCGGCACCGAGGGCAAGTGGGACATCGCCGCGGTACCCGGTGGCGGCGGCAACTGGGGCGGCTCCTTCCTGACGCTGCCCAAGCAGGGCAAGAACGTCGACGAGGCGTACAAGCTGCTGACCTGGCTGGTCGCGCCGGAGCAGCAGATCGAGATCTTCAAGAAGGTCGGCAACCTGCCGTCGCAGCCGGCGCTGTACGCCGACCCGGCCATCGCCGACTTCAAGAACCCGTTCTTCAACGACGCCCCGGTCGGCCAGATCTTCCCGAAGATGGCGCAGGGCCTCACCCCGCAGTACCTGGGCCGGAAGAACGGCCCGACCCGGGTGGCGGTGGAGAACGTGATCCGGCGGGTGGAGAACAAGTCGCTCAAGTCCGACGCCGCCTGGTCCGAGGCGGTCAAGGAGGCCGAGAAGGCCGCCAAGTCCTGACGTGTCAGCGGTGGCGGGGCGGCCCGGTCCGCCCCGTCACCGTCCGATCTCCCGGCCCTGGAGTGAACCGATGTCCAGCACCCGTGCCGCGCCCGCGCCGCCCGGCCGCCCACCCGCGCGCAAGCGCGGCCGTACGGCGGCCGGTGACCGGCGGATGACCTGGCGCGACCGGCTGTACCGCTTCGACATGCGGTACATGCCGTACCTCATGATCGCGCCGTTCTTCCTGCTCTTCGTGGTGTTCGGGCTGTTCCCGCTGCTGTTCAACGCGGTCGTGTCGCTGCGCAACTACCGGCTGGACGACCCGACGCTGCCGTACTGGGCCGGCGCCGGGAACTTCAGCCGCCTGATCGCCGACGAGGACTTCTGGAACGCCCTCTACAACACATTCGGCATCTTCCTGCTCTCCACCGTGCCGCAACTGCTGCTCGCGCTGCTCGTCGCGTCGCTGCTCAACCGCAGGCTGCGGGCGCAGACCTGGTGGCGGGTGGGCGTGCTGCTGCCGTACGTGACACCGATCGTGGCCTCGACGATGGTGTTCAGCGTCTTCTTCTCCCGCGACTTCGGCATGGCGAACTGGGCGCTCGGCCTGCTCGGCATCGGCGGCCCGGACGACCCGATCGACTGGCGGGCGGACAAGCTGCACGCCTGGATCGCCATCGCCACCATGGTCAACTGGAAATGGATCGGCTACAACGCGCTGCTCTACCTGGCCGCCATGCAGTCCATCCCCCGCGACGTCTACGAGGCCGCGGCGATCGACGGCGCCGGGCCGTGGAAGCAGCTCTGGCGGATCACCGTGCCGATGATCCAGCCGGTGGTCCTGTTCACGGTCATCCTGTCCACCATCGGCGGGTTGCAACTGTTCACCGAGCCGATGCTGTTCGACCCGAACGCGCAGGCCGCGACCGGCGGGCCGGACGGCGAGTGGCAGACCATCGCCCAGCTCATCTACAAGGTCGGCTGGAAGGACCTCAACCTCGGGTACGCCGCCGCGATGTCCTGGGCGCTGTTCCTGATCATCCTGATCGTGGCCGGCCTCAACTACCTGCTGACCAACCGACTCTCCGGAGGCCGCCGGTGACGACGCGACGCGTGGTGGCCCGGGCGCCACAGGACACCCCGGCCGGGCTGTGGACCTACCTGCTGCTCGCGGTGAGCATGCTGTTCGCCGCGTTCCCGCTCTACTGGATGTTCGTCATCGCCACCAGCGACGACGAGGCGCTGGCGAAGCTGCCCCCGGCGGTGATCCCCGGCGACCGTTTCCTGACCAACGTCGACGAGGTCTTCTCCCTCCAGGACGTCTACTTCGCCGCGTCGCTCGTCAACAGCGTCATCGTCTCCGCCGTGGTGACCGCCTCCGTGCTGTTCTTCTGCTCGCTGGCCGGGTTCGCCTTCGCCAAGCTGCGCTTCCGGGGCAGCCGCGCACTGATGCTGTTCGTGGTGCTCACGCTCACCGTGCCCAACCAGCTCGGCATCGTCGCGCTCTACATCGTGATGGGCAGGCTCGGCTGGAACGGCACGCTGCTCGCGGTCATCGCGCCCGGCCTGGTCACCGCGTTCGGCGTGTTCTACATGCGGCAGTTCATCGTGAACACCGTCCCGGACGAGCTGATCGAGTCCGCCCGGGTCGACGGCGCCACGACCATGCGGGTGTACGCGACGATCGTGCTCCCGGCGATCCGCCCGGCCCTGGCGGTGCTCGGCCTGCTCACGTTCGTGGCCACCTGGAACGACTTCCAGTGGCCGCTGATCACGCTCAGCGGCACCGACTACCCGACGTCGATGGTGGCGGTCTCCGACCTGGCCAGCGGCAACTACGTGATCTACCGGCGGGTGCTCGCGGGCGCGTTCATCGCCACCGTCCCCCTGCTGGTCATGCTGTTCATCGGTGGACGTCAGATCGTCCGCGGAATCATGGAAGGCGCGGTGAAGTCGTGAGCCGTCGAACGCTGCTGCACGAGGGGTGGACGCTGCGGGCCGAGCCCGGTCCGGCGGTGCCACCGGAGATCGCCGGGACGGCGGTGCCGGCCACACTCCCCGGTTGCGTCCACACCGACCTGCTCGCGGCGGGCCTCATCCCCGACCCGTACCGGGACGACAACGAGAACCGCCTCACCTGGATCGGCCGCACCGACTGGGTCTACGAGACCACGTTCACCTGGCGCCCCGGCGACGACGACCGGGTCGACCTGGTCTGCGCCGGCCTGGACACGGTCGCCACCGTCACGCTCAACGGCGTCGAGGTCGGCCGCACCGAGAACCAGCACCGCTCGTACCGCTTCGGCGTCCGCGCGCTGCTGCGCCCGGACGGCAACACCCTGGCCGTACGCTTCGACTCCCCGTACCGGTACGCCGAGGCGCACCGGGACCGGCTCGGTGACCGGCCGAACGCGTACCCGGAGCCGTTCCACTTCATCCGCAAGACCGCCTGCAACTTCGGCTGGGACTGGGGACCGACGCTCGTCACCGCCGGCGTCTGGCAGGAGATCGGCCTGCACGCCTGGTCCACCGCCCGGCTCGCGTCGGTCCGGCCGCTGGTCACGGTGGTCGACGGGACCGGCCGGGTGGAGCTGCGCGCCGAGGTCGAGCGGGCCGCCGACGAGCCGCTGACCGTCCGCGCCGCCGTCGCGGGGGTCATCGCCGAGGTCGCCGTACCGGCCGGGGAACGGACCGCCGTCGTGACGCTCACCGTCGCGGACCCCGCGCTGTGGTGGCCGGTCGGGTACGGCGACCAGCCGCTCCACGACCTCGACGTGAGCCTGCACGGCGCCGACGGCCGGGAGCTGGACGTCGCGTCCCGGCGGATCGGGTTCCGCTCGGTACGGCTCGACACCACGCCCGACGCCCACGGCACCCCGTTCGCGCTGCACGTCAACGACGTGCCGGTGTTCGTCCGGGGCGTCAACTGGATCCCCGACGACGCGTTCCCGAATCGGGTCACCCGGGAGCGCCTGGCGCAGCGGTTCGCCCAGGCGGCCGGCGCGAACGTCAACCTGCTGCGCGTCTGGGGCGGCGGCCGGTACGAGTCGGACGACTTCTACGAGCTGGCCGACTCCCTCGGGCTGCTGGTGCAGCAGGACTTCCTGTTCGCCTGCGCGGCGTACCCGGAGGAGGAACCGTTCCGCACCGAGGTCGAGGCGGAGGCGCGGGAGCAGGTGACGCGCCTGGCCGGGCACCCCTCGCTGGTGCTCTGGACCGGCAACAACGAGAACATCTGGGGCTGGCACGACTGGGACTGGCAGGAACCCCTGGCCGGGCGCACCTGGGGACGCGGCTACTACCTGGAGCTGCTGCCGGAGATCGTCGGCGAGCTGGACCCGACGGTCCCGTACTGGCCGGGTAGCCCCTGGTCGGGCAGCGAGGACGTCCACCCCAACGACCCGGCGCACGGCACCACGCACATCTGGGACGTGTGGAACACCGACGACTACACGCGCTACCGGGACTACGTGCCCCGGTTCGTGGCCGAGTTCGGTTACCAGGCGCCGCCCGCGTACGCGACGCTGCGCCGGTCCCTCTCCGACGATCCGCTCGCGCACGACTCGCCGGGCATGGCGCACCACCAGAAGGCGGCCGACGGGGACCGCAAGCTCCAGCGCGGGCTGGACGCGCACCTGCCGCCGCCCGCCGGCTTCGACGACTGGCACTACCTCACCCAGCTCAACCAGGCCCGCGCCATCCAGCTCGGCGTGGAGCACTTCCGCTCGTACCGGCCGGTCTGCACCGGCACCGTCGTGTGGCAGCTGAACGACTGCTGGCCGGTCACGTCCTGGTCGGCGATCGACGGCGACGGGCGCCGCAAACCCCTGTGGTACGCGCTGCGCCGCGCCTACGCCGACCGGCTGCTGACGGTGCAGCCGCGCGACGGCGGGCTGGCGCTGGTGGCGGTGAACGACACCGCCGACGCGTGGAGCGGGCCGGCCACCGTCACACGGCTGACCCTCACCGGGGAGCCGAGGGCGAAGACCTCGGTCGACCTCGACGTCCCGGCGTACTCCTCGGTGGTGCTGGCGCTGCCGGCGGAGCTGGCGCGGCCGGACGACGGCCGCGCGGAACTGCTCGTCGCGGACGCCGGGGACGCCGCGGAGCGCGCGCTGTGGTTCTTCGCCGAGGACCGCGACGTGCGGTGGCCCGCGGCGCAGTGGGACGCGACCGTCGAGCCGGCCGACGGCGGCCGGCGGGTCCGGGTGACCGCCCGGACGGTGCTGCGCGACCTGACGCTGTTCCCTGATCGCCTCGATCCGGCCGCGCAGGTGGACCGGGCCCTGGTGACGCTGCTGCCGGGGGAGAGCGCGACGTTCACCGTGCACGCGCCCGGCCCGCTCGACGCGGGCGCGCTCACCCGCCGCCCGGTGCTGCGCTGCGTCAACGACCTCGTCTGAGGGGTCACACCCCCATCTCCGTCGATTTGAAGATTTCTGCAAGTGCTAAAGTCTTCAGAGTCGTCGGAGGGGTGAGTCGTGTCGGTGCCGCTGTACCAGGCCAAGGCGGAGCTGTTCCGCACCCTCGGACACCCCGTCCGCATCCGGGTGCTCGAACTGCTCCAGGACGGGCCCAAGCCGGTCCGCGACCTGCTCGCGGCCATCGACGTGGAGGCGTCGAACCTCTCCCAGCAGCTCGCCGTGCTGCGCCGCGCCGGCATGGTCACCTCGTACCGGGACGGCCCGCTGGTGATGTACGCGCTCAGCACCCCCGACGTGGCCGACCTGCTCGCCGCCGGACGGCGCATCCTCGGCGCGGTCCTCACCGACCGCGACGCGCTGCTGGACGAGCTGCGGGCCTCCGGGACGGACCGGTGAGCGCGGCTGCCCTTCGCGCCGGTGACCTCGTCCGGCAGGCGGGCCGGCTGTTCCACGGGCTGCTGCCCGGCCGGGCCGACTGGGCGGCAGCGCGCCGCTCACCCCGGCGTGACCTGCTCGCCGGGCTCACCGTCGCCGTGGTGGCGCTGCCGCTGGCGCTCGCCTTCGGCGTCACCTCCGGGCTCGGCGCGCAGGCCGGCCTGGTCACCGCCGTGGTCGCCGGAGCGGTCGCGGCGGTCTTCGGCGGCTCCAACCTCCAGGTCTCCGGTCCCACCGGGGCCATGACTGTCGTGCTGGTGCCGGTGGTGCAGCAGTTCGGCGCCGGTGGCGTGCTGATGGTCGGCGCGCTGGCCGGGCTGATCCTGATCGCGCTCGCGGTGGCCCGCCTCGGCCGGTACGTCCGCTACCTGCCGTCCCCGGTGATCGAGGGCTTCACCGCCGGCATCGCCGTGGTGATCGCGCTGCAACAGGTTCCGGCCGCGCTCGGCGTCACCGGCGCGCACGGTGAGAAGGTGTGGGCGGTGGCCGCCGACGCGGTCGCCCGGTTCGCCGCGCAGCCCCGGCCCGCCGCGATCGCTTTGGCGCTCGGCGTGGCGGCGCTGATGCTGCTCGGCGGCCGGTGGCGGCCCGCCGTGCCGTTCTCCCTGGTCGGGGTGGCTGCCGCGACGATCCTCGCCGAGCTGGCCCCGATCGACCTGGCCCGGATCGGCGAGCTGCCGCAGGGGCTGCCCGCGCCGTCGCTGGACTTCGTGGACCTCGGCGCGCTGGGCGTGCTGCTGCCGAGCGCCCTGGCCGTGGCCGCGCTCGCCGCCCTGGAGAGCCTGCTCTCCGCCACGGTGGCGGACGGCATGACGGTCGGCGAGCGGCACGACCCGGACCGGGAACTGTTCGGCCAGGGCCTGGCCAACCTCGCCTCCCCGGTGTTCGGCGGCATCCCGGCGACCGCCGCCATCGCCCGTACGGCGGTGAACGTGCGCGCCGGGGCGTCCTCGAAGCTGGCCGCGCTCACCCACGCGGTCGCCCTCGCCGCGATCGTGCTCGCCGCCGCTCCGCTCGTCGGGCGCATCCCGCTGGCCGCCCTGGCCGGGGTGCTGCTCGCCACCACGGTACGGATGGTGGAGGCGGCCTCCCTGCTGGCGCTGATGCGGGCCACCCGGGCCGACGCGGTGGTGCTGGTGCTGACGTTCGCCGTCACTGTCATCTGGGATCTGGTGACGGCAGTGGTCGTCGGGCTCGCCGTCGCTGTGGTCCTCGCGCTGCGCGCGGTGGCCCGCAGCGCCAAGCTGGAACAGGTGCCGCTGGACGCGGGCGAGCACAGCGCCGAGGAGCACGCGCTGCTCGCCGAGCACATCGTCGCGTACCGGCTGGACGGGCCGCTCTTCTTCGCCGCCGCGCACACGTTCCTACTGGAGCTGGCCGAGGTGGCCGACGTACGGGTGGTGATCCTGCGCATGTCCCGTGTCTCCACCATCGACGCGACCGGCGCCCAGGTGCTCGGCGACGCCATCGCCCGGCTGCGCGCCCGGGGGATCACGGTGCTGATCTCCGGCATCACCCCCGGCCACGACCAGGTGCTCAGCACGCTCGGCGTCGCCGACGAACTGCGCCGCGAGGGCCTGGTGTTCGCGGACACCCCGGCCGCCATCCGGTACGCCCGGAGTGTCGCCCTCGCCGCGAGCCCGGCCTAGGCTTTCGTCACCTCGGCGTCCACCTCCTCCTGCTTCCGCACGCCGAAGACGATCAGGTAGCCGAGGATCCAGACCTCGCCCACTGTCGCGGGGACCACCAGCAGGTCGCCGGCGATGCCGGCGCCGGGGGCGAGGTACGCGACGAACGTCATGAGCACGTAGCCGGCACCGCCGGCGACGAGAACCCAGCCCAGCGGCCGGGGCAGCCGGCCCGACCGGAGCACGCACCAGCCCATCGGCACCAGCCAGAGGCCGAAGAAGAGCCCGCCCACCTCCCACAGGTTCCCGCTGACCAGGTAGAGCATCTGGACGGTGCCGGCGTCGCCCGGTCCGCCGGTCGCGACCTGCAGAGCCGTCGCGAGGACGGCGGCGCTGCCGAGGATCGCGACGGCGTTGACCAGCCCGAAGGCGGCGATGCTGCCCGCGGCGGTGCCGTCGACGGTACGGAACAGGCGGTAGAACCAGACGGCGGTGAGCGTCTGGGTGAGGACGACCAGCAGTTCGAGCGCGATGCCGGCGCGTGCCAGCGACTCGTGGGCCACCAGGTTGGCGAGCGTCGCGCCCGCGTCGTCGGCGTCGAAGATCATGGGACGGACGGTGAGGAACCCCAGCGCGCCGGTGACGGCGAGCCCGAGGTAGAACAGCCCGGTCACGCGGGCGGTACGGATCAGCTGGTGCATGGCGGCTCCTCGGGGGTGGTCGACGTGCCGTGGCTGGATCGCCTTACGTCGTAAGGCCAACCATACGTTGTAAGGTCAAGGGAGATGGGAAGCCGGATGGGAGCGAGGAAGCCTCGGGAGCCGCTGAGCCGCGAGCGAGCCCTGGCCAGCGCGATCGCCCTGGTGGACGCCGAGGGGATGGCGGCGCTCACGATGCGCCGGCTCGCCGCCGAACTCGGCGTCGAGGCGATGTCGCTCTACCACCACCTACCGGGCAAGGCCGGGCTGCTCGACGGCCTCGTGGACGCCGTCACCGCGGAGATCATCGCAGCCGCCGAGCGGGCCGAGGCGGACGCGCCGGGCGGGGACTGGCGAACCCGGCTGCGGCTGCGCTTCCTCGCCGCGCGTGCGGTCATGCTGCGGCACCCGTGGGCCCCGGCGCTGCTCAGCTCCCGCCCGACCGTCCCCGGCGGGGTGTACGCCTACTACGACGGCATCCTCGCCACCCTCGTCGACGGCGGCTTCTCGTACCGGATCGCCCACCGGGCGCTGCACGCGTTCGGCAGCCTGGCGCTCGGCTTCGCGCAGGAGGTGTTCCGGCCGGATGCGGGCGGAGAGGCCGACGCGGACGCGGCGGAGGCCGAGCTGATGGCGCTGGCCGAACGGCTGCCGCACCTGACCGCGATGGTCGCCGCCGAGACGCACGGCGCGGCGGATCCCACTCTGGGGTGGTGCGACAGCCAGACCGAGTTCGAGTTCACCCTCGACCTGCTCTTCGACGGCCTGGAGCGACACCGGCCGCGCGCCTGAAATCCGTCGGGTGGAACGTCCGGCCCTGACGGACAGGCGCGGGCGTCGCTCGACGGTCTTCGGACGGGCGGGTTCGGGCGACGCCGGGCGGGTACCAGGACGGCATGACTGATCCGGTTGAGCTGTCCGAACTGCACGCCGGAGGCGCCGACCTCGACGACGTCACCCCGGACGAGCCGCACGCGGACCTGGACGGAACCGACGAGAACTCACCGGCGGAGTTCGGCCTGCCGATCGACGGCACCGCCCCGGCCGAGGAGGATCCCACCCAGTCCTGACGCGCCGTGAGTGGAACGTCATGGGTGTCAAACGGGGCCGTAGACACCCATGACGTTCCACCCGACGGCTGTGAAGGTCGAGAGCGCTAGTTGGGCAGAGCGGCGAGGCCGGCCAGCAGTTCCCACCGCTCGGCCTCGGTGAGCACCGCGTACGCCGGTTCGTCGCGGCGGTCGGTGTCCGCCTCGATCGCCGCGCGTTGCGGGCCGTCCGGCAGCGCACGGATCTCGTCGGCGGTCAGCCCGGCGGCCCGCCACGCGGCCCTGTGCGCGTCGGCGCGGTGGTGGCGCAGCGAGCCCAGCCGGGTCACGAGCAGCAGCGCCGGGGAGGCGCCCTCCGGCTCGTACGGCGGCGACATCGCCCGGAACGCCGGCCCGCCGGTGGCCTGCGCGTGCGTCAGCACGCGGCCGGCCAGGTCGGCGAGGCGGGGCACGATGCTCAGGCCGGGCAGCACCCCGGGCAGCATGGTCCACAGTTCCTCGGCGGCCTCACCGGTGGCCCGCTGGGCGAACAGCGCCAGCTCGCGGCCGAGGTCGGTGAGGTGCCAGGCGCCCTCGGCGTCCCGGACGACGACGCCCTGCGCCAGTTCCTCGTCCATGCTGCCGGAGGTGTAGATCAGGCCGTCGGCCAGCGCCCCGGCCGGCATCGGCCGGGCCAGCACACCGGAGAAGAAGCTGTTCTCCGCGCCGAGTGTGCAGCCCCGCTGGGCGTAGAACGCCTCCATCCGGGCGCGGGCTGCCCAGCGGGCGCCCACGTACACCCGGTCGATCGCCGGCCGGACCAGTCGCGCGTAGCTCACCGTCGTCTCCACGCCGCCGGATGTTACCGGCGCGCGGGCGTTAAGAAGGGCCCCCTCCTCTACCGGAGGCGTTAATAGGGGGCCCTTCCTTACGTCACTCGGGGACGCGGCGGTAGGCGCCGTCGCTGGCCGAGGTCGCCATCGACGCGTACGCGCGCAGCGCCGCCGACACCGGACGCTGCCGGTCGACCGGGGTGTACGGGCGGTCGCGCTTCTCCTCGGCCACCCGGCGCGCCTCCAGCTCGTCGGCGGGCACGTTCAGCTCGATCGACCGGCCCGGGATGTCGATGACGATCTCGTCGCCGTCGCGCACCAGCGCGATCAGCCCGCCGGAGGCCGCCTCGGGGGAGACGTGCCCGATGGACAGCCCGGAGGTGCCGCCGGAGAACCGGCCGTCGGTCAGCAGCGCGCAGGAACGGCCCAGACCACGGCCCTTGAGGAACGAGGTGGGGTAGAGCATCTCCTGCATGCCGGGGCCGCCCTTCGGGCCCTCGTACCGGATCACCACCACGTCCCCGGCGACGATCTCCTTGGCGAGGATGGCGGTCACCGCGTCGTCCTGCGACTCGTAGACCTTGGCCGGGCCGCGGAACGTCAGGCACTCCTCGGGCACACCGGCGGTCTTCACCACGCAGCCGGCCGGCGCGAGGTTGCCGTGCAGGATGGCCAGGCCGCCGTCCGCGCTGTACGCGTGTTCCCGGTCCCTGATGCAGCCGCCGGCCGCGTCGGTGTCCAGCGTCGACCAGCGGTTGGTGGTGGAGAACGGCTCGGTGGTGCGCACCCCGCCCGGCGCGGCGTGGAACAGCTCGACCGCCTCTGGCGTGGCCGCGCCGCCCCGGACGTCCCAGTCGGCCAGCCACTTGTCCAGGTCGGGGGAGTGCACCGCGCGCACGTCGCGGTGCAGCAGCCCGGCGCGGTCCAGTTCGCCGAGGATGGCCGGGATGCCGCCGGCCCGGTGCACGTCCTCCATGTGGTACTGCGGCGAGTTCGGGGCGACCTTGGCCAGGCACGGCACCCGGCGGGAGATCTCGTCGATGTCGGCGACGCCGAAGTCCAGCTCCGCCTCGCGGGCGGCGGCGAGCAGGTGCAGCACGGTGTTCGTGGAGCCGCCCATCGCCACGTCGAGGGCGACCGCGTTCTCGAACGCCTCCCGGCCGGCGATCGAGCGCGGCAGCACCGAGGCGTCGTCCTTCTCGTACCACTGCTTGGCGATCTCGACGACGGTGCGCCCGGCCTCGACGAACAGCGACCGCCGCGCGGCGTGGGTGGCGAGCGTCGACCCGTTGCCGGGCAGCGCCAGGCCGATGGCCTCGGTGAGGCAGTTCATCGAGTTGGCGGTGAACATGCCGGAGCAGGAGCCGCAGGTCGGGCACGCGGAGCGCTCGATCTCGCCGAGCTGGTCGTCGGTGACCGCCTCGTTCGAGGAGGCGATCATGGCGTCGATCAGGTCGATCTTGGAGTGCACCACGCCCTCGATCGCCACCGTCTTGCCGGCCTCCATCGGGCCGCCGGAGACGAAGACGGTCGGGATGTTGAGCCGCAGCGCGGCCAGCAGCATGCCCGGGGTGATCTTGTCGCAGTTGGAGATGCAGACCAGGGCGTCCGCGCAGTGCGCGTTGACCATGTACTCCACCGCGTCGGCGATCAGCTCCCGGCTGGGCAGCGAGTAGAGCATGCCGCCGTGGCCCATGGCGATACCGTCGTCCACGGCGATGGTGTTGAACTCCCGGCCGACGCCGCCGGCCTCGGCCACCGCGTCGGCGACCAGGCCGCCGAGGTCCTTGAGGTGGACGTGACCGGGTACGAACTGGGTGAAACTGTTCGCGATGGCGACGATCGGCTTGCCGAAGTCGTCGTCGGTCATCCCGGTGGCCCGCCACAGGGCCCGGGCGCCGGCCATCGTCCGACCGTGGGTGGAGGTCCTCGACCGCAGCTCAGGCATGAGAACCAGTCTGACACCATCCGCGCGGCGACCCCCCGGCGCGCACCCTGTGTCCCAACAGTTGCACACCCGGTGCCCCACGGGAGGCGCTCATCCGGCAGAGTTGACGCGTGCAGTCGTCCCCGGGGATGGTCACCGTCGCGGTGTTGAGCGGGATCGCCGCGGCCGGTGCCGCCGTGCTGCTCGCCGCGTCGGTGCGGCGCCGCACCGGCCCCCGCCGGCCGGCCCACCTGCTGCTCGCGGTCGCCGCCGGTGCCGCCCTGTTCAGCCTCCTGGTCGGTCTGGGTGGCCTGCTGGCCGCCGGTGACCACTGGGCGCACCGGCAGGGCCAGCGGACCGGGTGGGCGGTCCTCGTCGCCGCCGGTACGACGATCGCCGCGCTCGGTCTCGGCGCCGCCGTCCTGCGGCTGCCCGGCGCCGCCGCGACCCGGGCCGCCACCGCCCGGCTGCTGCTCGACGGCCTGATCATGGGCAGCGCGCTCTGGTTCGTCGGCTGGGTGGCGTTCAGCGAGCCGACCCGGCTGTTCGGCGACGCCACCCCCGTCGCCTGCCTGCCGATCGTGCTGGCCACCGTCAGCGCGGCGCTCACCACCGGGCTCGCCATGATCGTCGTGCTGCGGGTCGCGCCGCCGCGCGGGTGGCTGACGCTGCTCGCCGCCGGCGCGATAGCGGTGACGGCCGGCGGGCTGGCCGTGTCCGCCGGGCTCTGCCAGGCCGGCCCGGGCATCGTGCTCACCGGCGCGGTGCTGACCGCCGCCGGTCTGCTGGCCACCGCCGTGGCCGGGCGCCGGGCCGACCTGACGCAGCTCGACGTCGACTTCATCCGCCGCGACGGCGAGTACGCCTTCGTGCCGATGTTCGCCATGGCGGCCTCCGCGATGTACCACCTGGTGCAGGGCGGCGGGTTCGACGGGTACGCCATCGCGGCCGGCACCGTCGAGGGGTTCGCCCTGGTGACCCGGCAATACCTCGCCCTCAACGACGTGCGCGGCTACGCCATCCGGCTGGCCGAGCGGGAGGCGCACTTCCGCGAGCTGGCACACACCGACCCGCTGACCGGGCTGGCGAACCGGCGCGGGCTGCTGCGTGCCCTGCACCGCAGTGCCGAGGCGGGCGTGCCGTGCGTGCTGCTCGGGCTCGACCTCGACGGCTTCAAGAACGTCAACGACATGCGCGGGCACGACGTCGGCGACGCGGTGCTGATCGAGGTGGGACGACGGCTGCGGGGCAACCTGCGCCCGGGCGACCTGGCCGCCCGGCTCGGCGGCGACGAGTTCGCGGTGCTGATGCACGGGTCGGCGGAGCCCGGCCCGGTCGCCGACCGCCTGCTCGGGGTGCTCGGCCGCCCGTACGAGCAGGGGGAGGGGCCGGTCTTCCTGTCGGTGAGCATCGGGGTAGCCGCCGGGCACGGTGAGCAGGACGTCGAGCTGCTGCTGCGCAACGCCGACCTGGCGCTGCGCTACGCCAAGCAGCGGGGCAAGAACCGGATCGAGCGCTACGACGCCACGTACGACCAGTTGCTGAGCCGGCGTACCCGGATGGAGCACGAGCTGCGCGGCGCGATCGAGCGCGACGAGCTGCGGCTGGTCTTCCAGCCGGTGGCCTCGCTGCCGTCGGTGCGGCCGGTCGGCGCGGAGGCGCTGCTGCGCTGGCGGCACCCGGAGCTGGGCAACGTCCGGCCGGACGAGTTCATCCCGCTCGCCGAGAAGTGCGGGATGATCGCCAAGCTCGGCGCGTGGGTGCTGCACCAGGCCTGCTACCAGCTCTCCCGCTGGCTGGCCGACGGGCACGACGTCTGGGTGTCGGTGAACGTCTCGCCGCGCGAGCTGCACGCCCCGGAGTACGTGGTCCAGGTCGCCGACGCGCTGCGCGCGCACCACGTGCCGCCGCAGCGGCTGGTGCTGGAGGTGACCGAGCACGCGGTGGCCACCGACCTGGACGAGCTGATCCGGCGGCTCACCGCGTTGCGGCTGACCGGCGTCCGGATCGCGCTGGACGACTTCGGCGCCGGCTACTCGTCGCTCGGCCAGCTCCGGCGGCTGCCGATCGACATCCTCAAGATCGACCACAGTCTGGTCGCCGAGCACGAGCCGGTACGGCCGGTCGGGCGGGACGGTCCGGCGTTCGCCCCGATGGTCGACATCGTCATGCGCCTGGGTCACCAGTTGGGCCTGGAGGTGATCGCCGAGGGCGTCACCAACCCGACCGAGCTGGCCGCCGTGGTGGCCGCCGGGTGCCGGTTCGGCCAGGGCGCGCTGTTCGGCTGGGGCGTACCGGCCGAGCACCTGGAGGCGATGCTGGAGGCGGCCACCGCGCCCGGCAACCGGCACACCGTGATGCCGCCGGTACCGCCTCCCGCACCGGCGCGCGCCCCGTCGCCGTTGCTGCCCCGGCTGCGCAACAATCCGCCCGCCGCGGTGCCCGCCCAGCGCTCCCCGATGGAGGGATCTCCGCAGGTGGCGCCGGGCGCCCAGGGGGCGTCGGCGACCGACACGCCCACGTCCGTGAACCAAAATGTGGGATCAGTTGACTCATCGCGTGAGATGCGTCAGGCTTAGCCGCATGTCGTCGAACCGGTCGCCGCGAGTACTTACCTGAGCGCACTCTCCCACCGAGAGTGCGCTGGCCCCGTGCATCCTGCACGTGGGCTTTTTTGTTGCCGTCGGACCATCGCCGGGACCTCCCCGTCCCATCCTGAGAAGCGCGTCACCCACTCACTTCCGAAGGCTTGAACCGCCATGACGAGACCCACGCCAGAGACCCTCGCCCACTCCGCCCGCCGTGCCCGTTCCGGCACCGGCGCGGCCGGTGACTCCGACCCCGCCGCCCGCCCCGGCCGTACCGTCCCGGCGGCCGCCACCACCGAGACGCCCGTACGGGAGCCCGCCACCGCGCAGGTCTCGGGCGCCGGTTCGCTCGTGCGGTCGCTCGAGGCGCTCGGCGTCGACGTGGTCTTCGGCATTCCGGGCGGCGCGATCCTGCCCGCCTACGACCCGCTCTACGACTCCACCGTCCGGCACATCCTGGTCCGGCACGAGCAGGGCGCCGGGCACGCGGCCACCGGATACGCGCAGGCCACCGGCCGGGTCGGCGTCTGCATCGCCACCTCCGGCCCGGGCGCGACGAACCTGGTGACCCCGATCGCCGACGCGTACATGGACTCGGTCCCGATGGTGGCGATCACCGGTCAGGTGGCCCGGCCGTCGATCGGCACCGACGCCTTCCAGGAGGCGGACATCCAGGGCATCACGCTGCCGATCACCAAGCACAACTTCCTGGTGCAGACCGCCGACGAGATCCCCCGCGTGCTGGCCGAGGCGTTCCACCTGGCGGCGACCGGCCGCCCCGGCCCGGTGCTCGTCGACATCCCCAAGGACGTGCTCCAGGCGCCGGCGACCTTCTCCTGGCCGCCCACGCTCGACCTGCCCGGCTACCGGCCCACGCTGCACCCGCACGGCAAGCAGATCCGCGAGGCGGCCCGGCTGATGACCGGCGCCCGCCGTCCGGTCCTCTACGTCGGCGGCGGCGTGCTCAAGGCCGGCGCCACCGAAGGGCTGCGCAAGCTGGCCGAGCAGACCGGCATCCCGGTGGTCACCACGCTGATGGCGCTCGGCGCGTTCCCCGACTCGCACCGCCAGCACCTGGGCATGCCCGGCATGCACGGCACCGTCGCCGCGGTCTACGGCCTGCAGAAGGCCGACCTGATCGTGGCGCTGGGCGCCCGTTTCGACGACCGGGTGACCGGCAAGCTGGACTCGTTCGCGCCGGACGCGACTGTCGTGCACGCCGACATCGACCCGGCCGAGATCGGCAAGAACCGGCACGCCGACGTCCCGATCGTGGGTGACGCGCGGCACGTGATCGACGAGCTGATCGCGGCGGTCACCGCCGAGCAGGCCGCCCACCCGCCGGCCGACCTGACCGACTGGTGGGCCCAGCTCGACGACCTGCGCGAGCGGTACCCGCTGGGCTTCGAGGAGCCGGCCGACGGCACGCTCTCCCCGCAGTACGTGATCAAGCGGCTGGGCGAGATCGCCGGCCCGGACGCGGTCTACGTGGCGGGCGTCGGCCAGCACCAGATGTGGGCCAGCCAGTTCATCTCGTACGAGAAGCCGCACACCTGGCTCAACTCCGGCGGCCTGGGCACCATGGGCTACGCCGTCCCGGCCGCGATGGGCGCCAAGGTCGGCAAGCCGGACACCACCGTGTGGGCGGTCGACGGTGACGGCTGCTTCCAGATGACCAACCAGGAACTGGCCACCTGCGCGCTGGAGGGCATCCCGATCAAGGTCGCCGTGATCAACAACGGCAACCTCGGCATGGTGCGGCAGTGGCAGACCCTGTTCTACGGGGAGCGCTACTCCAACACCGAGCTGGGCACGCACAAGCACCGCATCCCGGACTTCGTCAAGCTCGCCGAGGCGCTCGGCTGCGTCGGGCTGCGCTGCGAGAGCGCCGCCGACGTGGACAAGACCATCGAGGCGGCCATGGCGATCAACGACGCGCCGGTGGTCATCGACTTCGTGGTCGGCAAGGACGCGATGGTCTGGCCGATGGTCGCCGCCGGCACCAGCAACGACGAGATCATGTTCGCGCGGGGCGTGCGTCCCGCTTTCGACGAGGACGAACTCTAAATGACGATGCACACGCTGTCCGTGCTGGTGGAGAACAAGCCGGGTGTCCTGGCCCGGGTCTCCGGGCTGTTCTCCCGGCGCGGGTTCAACATCGACAGCCTCGCCGTGGGCGAGACCGAGAACCCGGACGTCTCCCGCATCACCATCGTGGTCAACGCCGAGTCCTCGCCGCTGGAGCAGGTGACCAAGCAGCTCAACAAGCTGGTCAACGTACTCAAGATCGTGGAACTGGACCCGCAGGTGTCGGTGGCGCGGGAGCTGCTGCTGGTCAAGGTCCGCGCGGACCGCACGGCCCGCGCCCAGGTCCTGGAGACGGTCGGCCTGTTCCGCGCCCGGGTGGTCGACGTCGCGCCGGACACGCTGACCGTCGAGGCCACCGGCACGCCGGACAAGCTCGACGCGCTGCTGCGCGACCTGGAGCCGTTCGGCATCAAGGAGATGGTCCAGTCCGGCACCGTGGCCATCGGGCGGGGTTCGCGGGCCATCACCGCCGGCCCGGCCCTGCGCGCCGCCTGATCCGTACCCACAAGTTTTTCGACGGGCCGACGGGCACCGCCGTACGAAAGGGAAGTCAATGAGCGTTGAGGTGTTCTACGACGACGACGCCGACCTGGGCCTGATCCAGGGCCGCAAGGTCGCCGTGATCGGGTACGGCAGCCAGGGCCACGCGCACGCGCTGTCGCTGCGCGACTCCGGCGTCGACGTGGTGATCGGCCTGCCCGCCGGGTCGAAGAGCCGGCCGAAGGCCGAGGAGCAGGGCCTGCGGGTGCTCACGCCCGCCGAGGCGGCCGCCGAGGCCGACGTGATCATGATCCTGGCGCCGGACACCGCCCAGCGTGGTCTCTACGCCGATGCCATCGCGCCGAACCTGGCCGCGGGCAAGGCGCTGTTCTTCGGGCACGGCTTCAACATCCGGTACGGCCTGATCAAGCCCCCGGCCGACGTGGACGTGGCGATGGTCGCCCCGAAGGGCCCCGGTCACCTGGTCCGCCGCCAGTACGTCGACGGCAAGGGCGTGCCCTGCCTGGTGGCGGTCGAGCAGGACGCCAGCGGCAACGCGTTCGGCCTGGCCCTGGCGTACGCCAAGGCCATCGGCGGCACCCGCGCCGGTGCGATCCGGACCACGTTCACCGAGGAGACCGAGACCGACCTGTTCGGTGAGCAGGCGGTGCTGTGCGGTGGCGCGGCGGCGCTGGTGCAGACCGGTTTCGAGGTGCTCACCGAGGCCGGCTACGCGCCCGAGGTGGCCTACTTCGAGTGCCTGCACGAGCTGAAGCTGATCGTCGACCTGATGTACGAGGGCGGTATCGCCCGGATGCGTTACAGCATCTCCGACACCGCCGAGTACGGCGACCTGTCCCGCGGCCCGCGCGTGATCGACTCGCGGGTCAAGGAGGAGATGCGCAAGATCCTCGGCGAGATCCAGTCCGGCGAGTTCGCCCGCGAGTGGGTGGCCGAGGACGAGGCCGGCCGGCCGAACTTCGCCAAGTGGCGGGCCGAGGGCGCGTCGCACCCGATCGAGGAGACCGGGCAGAAGCTGCGGGCCATGATGAGCTGGGTCGACCGGCCGATCACCGAGACCGCCTGAGCCATCCCCTCGCGCGGCCCGCGACCCGACGCTCTCCCCGGCGCCGGGCCGCGGGCCGCCGTCCGTTCACGTCCTGGGACACGGTGAGTAACGCCTCGTCCCGTACCGCCCCGGTGAACGGGGCATGACAGGCGTGCGACGGACCTGTGTGAGGGCGCTCACCCCGCAGTCCGCGACCCGGAGACCGGACAGCCCCCTACCATCCTTGGTGTGGTGCCCGAGCGCACCCGACGGCCGTGGCACGGATCGGCGCAGGGCGCAGCGCGGCGTCCCGGCGCCCCAGGCCGAACCATTACCGAGCGTCTACGAGGACCGATGAATCCTGTCGTACTGATCGCCGAAGAACTCGCCCCCGCCGCCATCGAGGTGCTCGCGCACGACTTCGACGTGCGCCACGTGGACGGCACCGACCGCCCCGCTCTGCTCTCCGCCCTCTCCGAGGCCGACGCGGTGATCGTACGCAGCGCCACCCAGATCGACGCCGAGGCGATCGCCGCCGCACCGCGGCTGAAGGTGGTCGCCCGGGCCGGCGTCGGCCTGGACAACGTCGAGGTGCCGGCCGCCACCGCGCGGGGCGTCATGGTCGTCAACGCCCCCACCTCGAACATCGTCTCCGCCGCCGAGCAGGCCGTCGCGCTGCTGCTCGCGGTGGCCCGCAACACCGCCAGCGCCAGCGCCGCGCTCAAGGCGGGGGAGTGGAAGCGGTCCAAGTACACCGGCGTCGAGATCCAGGGCAAGACCGTGGGCGTGGTCGGCCTCGGCCGCATCGGCGTGCTCTTCGCACAGCGTATCGCCGCGTTCGGCACCCGGCTGATCGCGTACGACCCGTACATCCAGCCGGCCCGCGCCGCGCAGCTCGGCGTCCGCCTGGTCGGGCTGGAGGAGCTGCTGCGGGAGAGCGACTTCATCTCGATCCACCTGCCGAAGACGCCGGAGACGGTCGGCCTGATCGGCGAGAAGGAGCTGGCGATCGTCAAGCCGGGCGTCCGGATCGTCAACGCCGCCCGGGGCGGCCTGGTCGACGAGCAGGCGCTCGCCGACGCGATCGCGGAGGGCCGGGTCGCGGGCGCCGGTGTCGACGTGTACGCCAAGGAGCCGTGCACCTCCTCGCCGCTGTTCGCCTTCGACAACGTGGTGGCCACCCCGCACCTGGGCGCCTCCACCAACGAGGCGCAGGACAAGGCCGGTCTCGCGGTGGCCAAGAGCGTCAAGCTCGCGCTCCAGGGCGAGTTCGTCCCGGACGCGGTGAACGTGCAGGCCGGCGGCGTGGTCGCCGAGGACGTCCGTCCGCTGCTGCCGCTGGCCGAGCGGCTGGGCCGGGCGTTCACCGCCCTGGCCGGCGGGGTGGCCGCCAGCGTCACCGTCGAGGTGCGTGGCGAGATCGCCGCCCACGACGTGTCGGTGCTCAAGCTCGCCGCGACCAAGGGCCTGTTCAGCTCCGTGGTGGAGGAGCAGGTCACCTACGTCAACGCGCCGCACCTGGCCGCCGAACGGGGCGTCGAGGTCACGCTCGCCACGCCGGGCGAGACCGTCGACCACCCGAACCTGGTGACCGTACGCGGGGCGCTGCCGGACGGGCGTACCGTCCGCGTCTCCGGCACCGTGGCGCACACCGGCACCCGGGACGTGTTCAAGCTGACCGAGGTGGACGGTTTCGACGTGGAGATCGGCGCGGAGGGCATCCTGGTCTTCCTGCGCTACGCCGACCGGCCCGGCGTGGTCGGCACCGTCGGCACGCTGCTCGGCGAGGCCGGCGTCAACATCGCGGCCATGCAGGTGGCCCGCCGCGAGGCCGGTGGCGAGACGCTGATGACGCTCACCGTCGACCAGGCGCTCGGCGCCGACCTGCTGACCTCCGCCGCCGACTCGATCGGCGCGGTCGCGGCCAGCGCGGCCGACCTGCGCGACGTGTAGTCCGGACAGGACACATCGGGGCCCGGCCGGATCGGCCGGGCCCTTCGTCGTCCCTGCGGGTCAGGAACGGACGCGGGCCGGTGGCGGGTAGACCGAGCCGTCCTGCGCGTCGAAGAGCATCAGGTCGTGCTCGCCGGCCAGCCGCTCGATGTCCAGCAGCACCTGGTCCGGGCAGGTCGGGTACAGGTTCATCTCGATGTGGTCGGCCGCCGTGTGCAGCGGCGCCACCTCCCATGGCGTACCGGGCCGGGCCGGGCGGTCCGGGTAGCTCGCCGTGATCGCCCGGTAGAAGGCGACGAGTCGCGGGTCGGGGTGCTGCTCGCCGTGCCAGCCCTCGCGGCACTGCTGCACCGCCGCCCGCACCTGCTCCGGTGTCGCCCCGTCCGGCAGGGCCCACACGCTCAGATCGAAACTCACGGCGGACAGCGTGCCATCCCGGGCCCGGCCCGTCACCTCTGCCCCACCGTACGTTCACCGCTGATTGCCGACATCGTTCACGCGGCGTCCGCTGTGGAGACTCTTGCGTCGAGTTGCGTCGATTCGCTAGCGTACCGATGCGGTTTCCGCTGAGTCGATCCCCGGCCCGTCTTCGGGTGGCGCGGTCGGGCGCCCGGCCCCTCGGCCCGCACCCCTCGATTGCGCGAGCCACGCGCACTCGTCGCTGACCGGCCCTCACGGTCGTTGCCGAGACCGTGGGGGCCGATCGCGCTCCGCGGCAGGCAGCCGATCAGCGCCGGTGGTGCGCGAACAGGGGACGGCTCAGCGCCGGTGCTGCGTGAACAGGGGACGGTAGTCCGCGTCGTGGCGGAACCAGGCCAGCCCGGCCGGTCCGGCGGCGTACAGGGCGGTGGCGTAGGCGTCGGCGACTGCGAGGTTCGGGCCGAGCACGGTGGCGGCCACCAGCCGGTCGGTCGGCTCTCCGGTGTGCGGGTCGACGACGTGGCCGCGCCGGCCGGTGACGCCGGACGTGCCGACCGCGCCCGTCGTCATCTCCAGCACGACCGGTGTCCGGCGGGTGTCGGTGGGGTGGTGCACCGCGACGCGCCACGGGCCGCCGTGCGCCGCGTGTCCCCGTACCGTCAGGTCGGCGCCGCTGAGCACGGCGTAGTCGTGGATGCCGGCGGCCCGCAACCGCGCCGCGGCCCGCTCCACCGCCCAGCCGCCGAGCAGGCCGCCCGGGTCGAAGCCGCCGGGCACGGCCCAGGCGTCGAACCAGCCGTCGGTGGCCGCCCGCATCGCGGCGCAGAGGTCGATCAGGTCGGCCAGCGGGGGGTACGAGTCGGGGCTGATCTCGTCGCGGCGCAGCCGGGAGACGAGGCTGTCCGGCCGGTTCGGGCCGTAGGTGAGGTCGACGGCGCGCAGTTCGGCGACGGCGTCGCGCAGCGCCTCGCTCACCGCCCGGTGGCCGAACCACTCCGGCGCGTTGAGCAGCATGGTGTAGTCGGCGGTCGAGGTGGTGACGGTGTGCCGGACGCTGATCCGGCCGGACGCGGCGGCGCCGGCCCGCTCGACGCGGTGGTTCGTGGTGCCCAGGTGCAGGTCCGGGCGGGCCGGGCGGAACGCGGACTGGTCGACCCAGCGGGTACGTGGCTGTTCGTCCGCCCAGTGGGCCCGCCGGTGCTCGGTCCGCATGACACCCGCCCCCTCGGTGGTCGCCGCCGGCGTCGCGGCGGTGCCGGATCCCGGGCCCCCGTCGACCCGGTGAACTCGACCCTAAGCAGTGGAGATGACCGCACCATGAATGTCGGCTGGGAGCCTGCTGTGATTCGCCGTCCCGGATGATGGAAGATTCGTACCGGGGGCCGGGACGGCGACGTACGGTTGCGCCTAACGACGAGACGAGGAGCGTCAGGTGGCACACATCGCGGTGGTGGCCGGCGACGGCATCGGACCCGAGGTGGTCGCGCAGGCCCGCAAGGTCCTCGACGCGGTGGTGCCCGGCATCGAGGCCACCGAGTACGACCTGGGCGCGGCGCGCTATCACCGCACCGGCGAGGTGCTGCCCGACTCCGTCCTCGACGAGCTGGCCGGTCACGACGCCATCCTGCTCGGCGCGGTGGGCGACCCGACCGTGCCGCCGGGCGTGCTGGAGCGCGGTCTGCTGCTCAAGCTCCGGTTCGCCTTCGACCAGTACGTCAACCTGCGCCCGTCCCGGCTCTGGCCCGGCGTCGCCGGTCCGCTGGCGGCGGTCAAGCCCGGCGAGGTCGACCTCGTGGTGGTCCGCGAGGGCACCGAGGGGCTGTACGCGGGCGCCGGCGGCGCGCTGCACCGGGACACCCCGGCCGAGGTGGCCACCGAGGAGAGCCTGAACACCCGGCACGGCGTCGAGCGGGTGATCCGTGACGCGTTCGCGCGCGCCGGCCGCCGCGAGCGGCGCAAGGTCACGCTCGTGCACAAGACCAACGTGCTCACCCACGCCGGGTCGCTGTGGGCGCGCGCCTTCGCCGCGGTGGCCGCCGAGCACCCGGACGTGACCACGGAATACCAGCACATCGACGCCGCCGCGATGTTCCTGGTGACGAACCCGTCGCGGTACGACGTGGTGGTCACCGACAACCTGTTCGGCGACATCCTCACCGACATCGCCGCCGCCGTGACCGGTGGCATCGGGCTCGCGGCCAGCGGCTGCATCAACCCGGAGGGGCGCTACCCGTCGATGTTCGAGCCGGTGCACGGCTCGGCGCCGGACATCGCCGGCGTCGGCGTCGCCGACCCGGTCGCCGCGGTGCTGTCCGCCGCGCTGCTGCTGGACCAGCTCGGCCACGCCGACGCCGCCGCCCGGGTCACCGCCGCGGTCGGCACCGAGCTGGCCGGGCGTACGCCGGGCGCGCCGGTGCGCACCGAGGAGGTCGGCGACCGGCTCGCCGGGTTCGCCGTAGCCTGACCGGGCCGACCCTCCTGGCGGCCCGGTACCGGGCCGCCAGACCCGTCACCGGGCCCACCCGACCGTCCGGCGAGTCGCATCCGCCGGAGCGGAGCTATCCGCTGAACGACCGTTCGGGGTAAGTTTCTGGCACCAGTGACGTCGGCGTGCGATCCCGCATGCCGTGAACCCGCAGGGAGGTCAGCGCGATGAGCGGTGGTGACAAGCTCGATTTCGAGATCCGTCCGAATCCCGCGCCGGTAACCGCCGCCGACCGGGCCGCGCTGCTGGCGAACCCGGGCTTCGGCCGGGTCTTCACCGATCACATGGTCACCATCCGCTACGCCGAGGGCAAGGGCTGGTACGACGCCCGCCTGGAGGCGCGGGCGCCGATCCCGATGGACCCGGCCGCGGCGGTGCTGCACTACGCGCAGGAGATCTTCGAAGGGCTGAAGGCGTACCGCACCGGTGACGCGGTGACGATGTTCCGCCCGGAGGCCAACGCGGCCCGGTTCAACGCCTCCGCCCGCCGGCTGGCGATGCCGGAGCTGCCGGAGGAGACGTTCGTGGAGTCGCTGCGCCGGCTGGTCGAGATCGACCAGGCGTGGATCCCCGGGCACGAGGACGCCAGCCTCTACCTGCGTCCGTTCATGTTCGCCAGCGAGGTCTTCCTCGGTGTCCGCCCCGCCAACGAATACCTCTACTGCGTGATCGCCTCGCCGGCCGGTGCGTACTTCGCCGGTGGCGTGAAGCCGGTGACGGTGTGGGTCTCGCCGGACTACACCCGGGCCGCGCCCGGCGGCACCGGCGCGGCCAAGTGCGGCGGCAACTACGCCGCCTCGCTGGCGGCCCAGGCGGAGGCGATCGAGGCCGGCTGCGACCAGGTGGTGTTCCTGGACGCGGTCGAGCGGCGGTACGTCGACGAGCTGGGCGGCATGAACGTCTTCTTCGTCTACGACGACGGCAGCATGGTCACCCCGCCGCTGGGCGGCACGATCCTGCCGGGCATCACGCGCGACGCGATCCTCACGCTGGCCGCCGAGGCCGGGCACGAGGTGCGGGAGGCGCCGGTCAGCTTCGCCGACTGGCAGGCGGACGCGGCGAGCGGGCGGCTGCGCGAGGTGTTCGCGTGCGGGACCGCCGCCGTGATCACTCCGATCGGCGGCGTGCGCTTCCCGGACGGCGAGTTCCTCATCGGCGGCGGCGAGCCGGGCCAGGCCACCATGGCCCTACGCCAGAAGCTCGTCGACATCCAGCGCGGCCGCGCCGAAGACCCCCACGGCTGGGTCACCCGAGTCCGCTGACCCCCTGCGAAGGGGGGTCAGTCCAGGAGGTGGGTGCGGAGGGACTCCAGCTGCGCCTCGGTGACGCCGGCGTGGGTCAGGTAGCCCTCGATCGAGCCGTAGCCGCCGCGCAGCTCGGCGAGGAACAGCTCCATCGCCTCGGCCGGGGAGGCCAGGAACGGCGGCGGCGGTTCCTCCGCGTCCGGCAGCGTGGCGCGTACCCACTCGGCGAAGCGCTGCGACGCGGCGCTGCTGAGCGCGTAGTCGGCGACCACGTCCTCGTCGGGCACCCCGAGCACCGCGAGCGTGAGCGCGCAGACGATGCCGGTGCGGTCCTTGCCGGCGACGCAGTGCACCACCACCGGAGCGTTGGCGCTGTCCGCGATCAGCCCGACCGCCTCGGCGAGCCCGGCGGTGCCGGTACGCGCCAGGTCGGCGTATCGGTCGGCCAGGTAGCGGGCCAGGCTGACGCCGGAGGAGTCGAACCGGTTGGCGCCCCAGTCGGCGTGCTCGGGGTGGATGTGCCGGTAGGTCAGGCCGTCGTAGGCGGGCACCCGCCCGTCGCGGTCCACCTCGGACGGCCGGCGCAGGTCGATCACGGTGCGGATGCCGAGCGCGGTGAACGCGGCCCGGTCGGTGTCGTCGATGCGGTGCAGCGAGTCGGAGCGGTAGAGCCGGCCGCGGCGGACGGTGCGACCGTCGCGAGTGGCGTATCCGCCGACGTCGCGGAAGTTGAACAGGGCGGGGAAGGGGCTCTCCGGGGCGTCCACAGCTGACACGGTAACGGCCGGCGGGGCGTTCGCACGTCCCCGCCGGCCGTCGCCGAGGTGTCAGATGCGCGGCGGTACGTCCGGCGGCAGCGCCGAGTGGTTCTCGCCGTAGTAGCCGCCCAGCCGGTCCCGGTAGCCCGGGTCGGCGTGGCTGGACTCGTCGTACTCCGGGGCGGCCTTGATCTGGTCCTTCTCCCGGTCGACGTGCACGGTGCGGGCGTCGTGGTCGACGTGGTTCACGGTGCCGGCCGGCAGCATCACCTTCTTGCCGAAGATCCACGGCCCGGTGTCCACGACCAGGTAGCTGTCGTCCACCTCGTGGCTCGCCCGGTCGATCTTGCCGATCGCGCCGTCGGTGGCCTCGACCTTGTAGCCGGTCAGGTCGGCGCTCGCCACGCCCGCCTCGTCGCGGTAGCGCCACGGGTCGAAGGCGCCCGCCGGAGCGCCCCCGGCGACCGTGCCCCGGCCGTCGTCGAGGATCGGCTCGGTGCCGCCGTGCGTGGCGCGCGGGTCCAGTCCGTCCATGTGCCGCCTCCCGTCCTCCAGGGCCGCGGCCGTCGCGGCGCCGTCATCAGTCGGGAGGGTTACCCACCCTGTCCGGGGGACAACCGCCGAAGGGCCGGCGGCCGGCCCGCCGACGCCGAGGGGCCGGCGCCACGGTGGTGACGCCGGCCCCTCGGGTCGTCGGCCCGCGCGGTGCCGGTCGGGCGCGCGCGGGCCGGTGGATCAGGCCAGTGCGGCCTCCGCGTCCAGGGTCACCGCGGCGGCGTGTACGACGGCGGCGATCCGCAGCCCCTCGTGCACCTGCTCACGGCTGAACCCGGCCGCGCGCAGCGTCTTCTCGTGCGACTCCAGGCAGACGCCGCAGCCGGTGATCGCCGAGACGGCGAGGCACCACAGCTCGAAGTCGGTCTTCTCCACGCCGGGGCGGGCGATGATCTGCATCCGCAGCCGGGCCGGCAGCGACGCGTACTGCTCGTCGCCGATGAGGTGCTTGGCCCGGTAGTAGACGTTGTTCATCGCCATGACCGCCGCCGCGCCCTTGGCCGCCTCGACCGCCTCGGGCGTGAGGTGACCGGCCGCCTCGGCGGCGATCTCCCGCAGCACCACCGGGTTGCGGGCCGCCACCGCGCAGGCCAGCGCGGTGCCCCACGCCTGCTCCGGCTTCAGCGTCGAGGTGGTGATGGTGGAGCCGAGGTTGAGCCGGATGTCCTTGGCGTACTCGGGCAGGCCCGCCTTGATCACGTCCAGACCCATGGTCAGGCCCCGGCGCCGGCGAGGAGCGCGTTGGCGTCGAGCGTCGCCGCACCCTTGTTCCAGTTGCACGGGCACAGCTCGTCGGTCTGGAGCGCGTCGAGCACCCGCAGCACCTCGGAGACGTTGCGGCCGACCGACCCGGCGGTCACCATGGCGAACTGGATCTCGTTGTTCGGGTCCACGATGAAGGTGGCCCGCTGCGCGACACCGTCTTCGCCGAGCACGCCGCAGGCGGAGGTCAGCTCACGCTTGATGTCGCTGAGCATCGGGAAGGGCAGCTCGCGCAGGTCCGGGTGGTCCTTGCGCCAGGCGTAGTGGACGAACTCGTTGTCGACGGAGACGCCGAGCACCTGGGCGTCGCGGTCGGCGAACTCGCCGTTGAGGCGGCCGAACTCGGCGATCTCGGTCGGGCAGATGAAGGTGAAGTCCTTCGGCCAGAAGAACACGACGCGCCACTGGCCCTCGTGGGACTTGTGGTTGATCGTCTCGAACGCCTTGTCGGCGTCGAGCGACACGCAGGCGGTGAGTTCGTACTCGGGGAAGTGGTCACCGACAGTGAGCACGGGTCCTCCTTGGGCGTGACCCGGCAGCACCGCCGGGCCAGTAACTGGATCTGTTCAAGATTCTTCCCGTAGCCCCGTTTGCGCTCGTGGCGGCGGTGGCCGGTTGTGAAGACGATCACCAGTCCGGCCGTCGTCCCGGAATATGGGTTTCGGCTCCCAAAACCGGGGGCGGGGTGGCAGAGTACGGGTCGTGACCAGCTTCGTCCTGATCATTAGCAGCTAGCGCGCCGGCCCTTCCCCCGCCGAGCGCGCAGACCTCCCGCATCCGCGGGGGGTCTTTTTGTTTGCTCCCCAGGGCACGAGAAGAGGACTCCCGATGACGTTCCAGGTGTACGACACGACGCTGCGCGACGGCGCGCAGCGCGAAGGGCTCACGTACTCGGTGGTCGACAAGCTGGCGGTGGCCCGCCTGCTGGACGACCTCGGAGTCGGCTTCATCGAGGGCGGCTGGCCGGGCGCGGTGCCCAAGGACACCGAGTTCTTCCGCCGCGCCCGCACCGAGCTGGAGCTGCGGCACGCGATCCTGGTCGCCTTCGGCGCCACCCGCAAGGCCGGCCTCGCGGTCGAGGACGACCCGCAGGTGCGCGGCCTGCTCGACGCCCGGACCCCGGCCGTGGCCCTGGTCGCCAAGGCGGACCTGCGGCACGTGGAGCGGGCCCTGCGCACCACCGCCGAGGAGAACCTCGCCATGATCCGGGACACCGTCTCGTACCTGGTGGCGCAGGGGCGGCGCGTCTTCGTCGACGGGGAGCACTGCTACGACGGGTTCCGGTTCGACCCCGGCTACACCTCGGCCGTCGCGGAGACCGCGCTGGCCGCGGGCGCCGAGCGGTTCGTGCTCTGCGACACCAACGGCGGCATGCTGCCCTCCCAGGTCACCGCCGTGATCGAGGGACTGGTGGCGCGGACCGGGATCGCGCCGGAACGGCTCGGCATGCACGCGCAGAACGACACCGCCTGCGCGGTCGCGAACACGATCGCCGCGGTCGAGGCGGGTGTCCGGCACGTGCAGGGCACCGCCAACGGGTACGGCGAGCGCCCCGGCAACGCCGACATCTTCGCGATCGTCGCGAACCTCCAGCTCAAGCTGGGCATGCCCGTCCTACCGGAGGGCTGCCTGGAACAGATGGTGCGGGTCTCGCACGCCATCGCCGAGATCGCCAACATCGCCCCCGACACCCACCAGGCCTACGTCGGGGCCGCCGCCTTCGCTCACAAGGCGGGGCTGCACGCGAGCGCGATCAAGGTCGACCCGTTGCTCTACAACCACGTGGAACCCGCTGTGGTGGGCAACGACATGCGGATCCTGGTGACCGAGATGGCCGGCCGGGCCAGCATCGAGCTCAAGAGCCGCGAGCTCGGTCTGGACCTGGCCGGCCATCCGGACGCCCTGTCCCGGGTCACCGGGCGGGTCAAGGAGCTGGAGGCCGACGGCTGGTCGTTCGAGGCCGCCGACGCCTCGTTCGAGCTGCTGGTCCGCTCCGAGCTGCCGGACGCCGCGCCGGCCCGGCCGTTCGCGCTGGAGTCGTACCGGGTGATCGTCGAGCACCGCGAGGACGGCGCGGTGGTCTCCGAGGCAACCGTGAAGATCCGGGTACGCGGCGAGCGGGTGATCGCCACCGCCGAGGGCAACGGCCCGGTCAACGCGCTGGACGAGGCGCTGCGGGTGGGCCTGACCCGGCACTACCCGGAGCTGCGCGAGTTCGAGCTGGCCGACTACAAGGTGCGCATCCTGGAGGGCAGCCACGGCACCGGCGCGGTCACCCGCGTGCTCGTGGAGACCGCCGGTGCCGGCCGCGACTGGACCACTGTCGGCGTGCACCCGAACGTGGTGGAGGCGAGCTGGCACGCCCTGGTCGACGCGCTCACCTACGGCCTGGACCGGGCCCGGGTGCCGGGCGGGACGGCGGCCTGACTCAGCCGGCCGGCAGCCTGACTCAGCCGGCCGGCAGGCGCAGCTCGGCCAGCAGCGCGCGGTGGTCGCTCCCCGGCACCGGGTGGGTGCCGGCGGCGCGTACCGCGATGCGCCGGTCCACAAGTACGTGGTCGATGGTGACCGGCGGGAGCGGGTCGCCGTCGTACGGGCCCCAGGTGCCGCCGAACCCGGCTCCCGTGGCGTCCGCCGCGTCGGTGTAGCCGGTGGCGATCAGGTTCCGCAGCGCCGCGTGGTCGAGCGTGGCGTTGAAGTCACCGGCCAGCACGCTCAGCCCGCCGTCCGGGGTGGCCGGTGGCTGGGCGCGCTGGTCGGTCCACCAGTCCGGCACCACGTCCGGGGCGTACGGCGCGGCCGGGTGCGCCGACTCCACCCGCAGCGGCGGCGCCCCCGGCACCGTCACCGTCGCGTACGCCTGGGCGAAGAAGAAGCCCTGGTTGCGCCGGTGACCGGTGTCGCGCAGCGGGTGCCGGGCGTACACGCCGGAGCCGGTCGAGCCGACCTCGGGGATCAGTGACCGGTGCGGCAGCAGCGTGGCCAGGCCGAGCCGGTCGAGCTCGGCCGCCAGCGGCGGGGTGAGTTCCTGCACCGTGAGCACGTCCACCCGACGCGTCCGGACCAGGTCCACCAGCGCCGCCGGGTCGGCCGAGCCGAGGCGCAGGTTGGCGGTGAGCAGCCGCAGTGTCGGCCCGCCGGCGGCGGGCCGGTCGCCGGGGATCGCGCGGGGCGCCACCGTGCCGATCAGCGCCAGCGCGGCGAGGGCGGCGACCACCGCCGGGGCGCGGCGCCGCAGGGCGAGCGCCGCCACCGCCACGACCGGGGCCACGGCGGCGACGTACGGCGTGAACGCGATCGCCAGCACCAGCGGACCGCGTTCCAGCCCGGTCAGGCGTACCGGCGCCCACGCGGCGACCGGCGCGACCGCGAGCCAGCACGCGACGGTGGCGAGGCGGCCGCCCCGGGTGCGGGCCCGGGGCGGGCGCGGCAGGGTGATCATGGCGGTGAGGCTACCCGGATCCGGGGTGGCGTGATGCCCTCCGAAACAATTTCGTGAATTGTTCCTCGCAGTTTTCGGGCATCTTTGCGAATCGGTCGGACACGCAATAACACTATTGACCGCCCCCATTTTCCGGTGCTAGGTTCCACCTGGTTGAGACGTCGCGACTCTCTGTAGTAAGGCCAGCTCACGAGCGGTGCGCTCCCGGCGGATACCCGATGATCCGCAATTTGACGCGCGCAGTCGCCGTATCACCACGGTCTACCAAGGGAGAACTCATGGCCACATTCTTCAAGCGAAAGGCGACGGTGGTGGCGCTCGCCGCGCTGTCGCTCAGCCTGGCCGGTGGCGGGATCGCCGCGGCTGCCCAGTCGGAGGCGAAGCCGCAGCCCGGCGCCCGCCACTCCACGGCGCAGCCGCCGGTGACCGCCGTCGAGCGGCAGGCCGCCCGAACCGCCGTGCGGGCCACCCTGGCGCCACCGGCCCCCGGCCAGGTCGCCTGGGCGGTCGTGGCGGCCAACGGGACCCTGTTGCAGCACTCCGGCAACGTGGTGTCCTCGTTCCGGTTCGCCCCGGGCCCCGGCGTCACCGCCGGGCAGTACCAGGTGCTGTTCGACTACAACGTCTCGGCCAAGTCGTACCACCTGTCCATCGGCACGAACGACTCGGCGAACGTCCCGCCGGGCGGCGAGATCTCAGGCGCGCCACGCACACTGATCCCGAACGCGGTCTTCGTGCAGACCCGCAACTCCACCGGCGGCGCCTCGGACCGGCCGTTCCACATCCTGGTCGCCAACTGACCCGTCCAACCGCACACCGGCCCCTGCTCCGGCGGGGGCCGGTGTCGTGTTCCGTACCGGTGCGGCCGGTGCCGCGCCGCTTCGTGCCGTTCCCGCCCGGCTGGGGAGATGCTGCCGGTCCGGCCCGCCGACCGCCGCCCCGGGGCCGATAATCCGACGTTTGTCGCCGGTCCGGCACGGGAAGCAAGCACCGTGACGGACATCTCGGACACCCCGGCCAGCGTGCTCAGCCCGGTCGACGCCGACGCGAGCGGCGTCGAGCTGGAACAGACCCTCGCCGAGGTCAAACGCGTGATCGTCGGGCAGGATCGGCTCGTCGACCGCCTGCTCACCGCTCTGATCGCCGACGGGCACTGCCTGCTGGAGGGCGTACCGGGGGTGGCCAAGACGCTGGCGGCGCAGACGCTCGCCACAGTGGTCGGTGGCACGTTCTCCCGGATCCAGTTCACCCCCGACCTGGTCCCGTCCGACATCGTCGGCACCCGCATCTACCGCGCCTCGACCGAGCAGTTCGACGTGGAGCTGGGGCCGATCATGGCGAACCTGGTTCTCGCCGACGAGATCAACCGGGCGCCGGCCAAGGTGCAGTCGGCGCTGCTCGAGGCGATGGCCGAGCGGCAGGTCTCCATCGCCGGCCGGAGCTGGCCGGTACCGGACCCGTTCCTGGTCCTGGCCACCCAGAACCCGATCGAGTCCGAGGGCGTCTACCAGCTCCCCGAGGCGCAACGCGACCGCTTCCTGATGAAGGTCGTGGTCGGCTACCCGAGCGACGCCGACGAGCTGGCCATCCTCTACCGGATGAGCACCGAGCGCCCCACCGCGCGTACCGTGCTCGACCCGGTCCGGCTGCGCGAACTCCAGCGCCGCGCCACCGACGTGTTCGTCCACCACGCGCTCGCCGAGTACGTGGTCCGCCTCATCCTCGCCACCCGCGACCCGGAGCGCTTCGGCCTGCCCGACGTCGCGCCCCTGCTGGCGTACGGGGCCAGCCCCCGGGCCACGCTCGGCCTGGTCGCCGCCGCCCGCGCGCAGGCGCTCATCCACGGCCGGGACTACGTGCTCCCCGAGGACATCCGGGAACTGGCGGTGGACGTGCTGGCGCACCGGCTCGTGCTCTCCTTCGACGCGATCGCCGACGGGATCTCCGGCGAGGACGTGGTGCGCCGCGTGATCGAGGCGGTGCCGCCGCCCCGGCTGGTGAACGGGCCCACGGAGACGGTGAACGACCTGGCGGCGGCATGACCGGCGCAGCCGAACCCAGGCTCGCCGATCTCACCCCGGACCAGCGGCTGCGCCGGCTGGAGCTGACGGTGACCCGACGGCTCGACGGCCTGCTGCACGGCCGGTACCGCGGCCTGCTGCCCGGACCCGGCAGCGAGGCGGCCGGCAGCCGCGAGTACCGCCCCGGCGAGGACGAGGTACGCCGGATGGACTGGGCGGTCACCGCCCGGACCACGGTCCCGCACGTACGGGAGGTCGACGCGGACCGGGAACTGACCACCTGGCTGCTCGTCGACGCCAGCCCCAGCATGGAGTACGGCACGTCCACGCTGGACAAACGGGAGCTGGCGGTGGCGGCCGTGGCGGCGGTCGGCTTCCTCACCGCCGGGGTCGGCAACCGGCTCGGTGCCCAGGTGCTCACGCCGGACGGGCTGCGCCGGTTCCCGGCCCGCAGCGGGCGTACCCATCTGCTCGGGCTGCTCCGCGCACTGCTCGGCGCCCCGCGTACCGGAGACGGGCCGGACTCCGACGGCGCGGACCCGCGGGACGCGGCACCGGGCCTGGTCGACGGGCTGGACGGTCTTCAGCGCGTCGCCACCCGGCGTGGGCTCGTGGTGATCGTCTCCGACTTCCTCGACGAGCTGCCCGACGACCCGGACGCCGCGCCGCCGCCGTGGGCCGCGGCGCTGCGCCGCCTCGCGGTACGGCACCAGGTGCTCGCGGTCGAGGTGACCGACCCGCGCGAGCTGGAACTGCCCGACGTCGGCCTGGTCACGCTCGTCGACCCGGAGAGCGGCCGGCACCGCGAGGTGTGGACCGGCGACCCGGGCCTGCGCGAGCGGTACGCGCGTGCCGCCGCCGAGCAGCGCGACCAGGTACGCCGCACGCTGCGCCGGGCCGGCGCGACCCACCTGGCGCTGCGCACCGACCGGGACTGGTGCGCGGACGTCGTCCGGTACGTGCACGAGCAGCGGCGGCTCGCCACGGTGCCGGCCGCCGCCCGCGGAGGTGTCGCATGACCTGGCAGTCACCCGCCCGCCTCTGGCTGCTGCTCGCCGTCGTCGCGCTGGTCGCCGGCTATCTGGTGCTGCAACGGCGGCAGAGCAGGTACGCGGTGCGCTTCACCAACCTGCGCCTGCTCGACCGGGTCGCCCCGCGCCGCCCGGCCTGGCGGCGGCACGTCCCGGCGGGCCTGTTCCTCGCCATGCTCGCGCTGCTCGTGGTCGGATTCGCCCGGCCCGAGGCGGAGGTGCGGGTGCCCCGGGAACGGGCCACCGTGATGGTGGCGGTGGACGTCTCCACCTCGATGCTCGCCGGCGACGTGGACCCGGACCGGTTGACTGCGGCCAAGGAGGCGGGCCGGCGGTTCGTCGACGGGCTGCCGGACGAGTTCAACGTCGGCCTCGTCGCGTTCGCCGGCAGCGCGGCGGTGCTGGTGCCGCCGAGCACCGACCGGGAGGCGCTGCACGACGGCATCGGGCGGCTGGCCGAGGGCATCACCGGCGTGCAGGGCACCGCCATCGGCGAGGCGATCAGCACCTCGCTCGGCGCGGTCAAGAGCCTGGACGCCACCGCCGCCAAGGATCCGCCGCCGGCCCGGATCATCATCCTCTCCGACGGCGCGAACACCTCCGGCACGGACCCGATGGAGGCCGCCGACCAGGCGGTCGCCGCGAAGGTGCCGGTGCACACCATCTCCTTCGGCACGCCCGGCGGCTCGGTCGACCGGGGTGGCCGGGCGATCCAGGTGCCGGTGGACGGCCAGACGCTGCGGGCGGTCGCCGAGCAGACCGGCGGCGGCTTCCACGAGGCGTCCACCACCGCCGAGCTGAAGGACGTCTACGAGGACATCGGCACCTCGGTCGGCTACCGCACCGAGCGGCAGGACATCTCGGCCCGCTTCATCGGTCTCGGGCTGGTCCTGGCGATGGGCGCCGCGGCCGGCTCGCTGCGGTGGTTCTCCCGGCTGCCCTGACCCGCACACCACGACCGCACGACACGTGAGGAGCCAGGCATGGCAGTGCAGACCGGACTCGGCGAGCCACGCGGACCGTGGTTCGTCTCGCCGGAGCTGGACCCGGACGGGCGCGGCTACCGGGACGTACCCGGGGGTGGGCCGGAGGCCGGGCGGCGGAGCCTGCGGCACCGGTTGCTGAGCGTGGCGGCGGTGGTGGCACTGTCCACCGTCTCCGGCGCGGCGGCCGGCACCTGGGCGGCCGACCGGGGCGCGCCGGGACCGTCAGCGGCGTCCGCCGCGCCGGTGCCGGCCGAGCTGGTCACCGCCGCCGGCAAGACGGTGCCCGGGGTGGTCTCGGTGATGGTCGGGGGCCGCTCCGGCGCGTCCGCGTCCGGCTCCGGGTTCGCCATCGACAACGAGCAGCACATCGTCACCAACGACCACATCCTGGCCCGGGGCGGTTCCGGCGCGGTGACTGTGGAGACCTCGGACGGGCGGCGCTTCCCGGCTGAGGTGGTGGGCCGGGAACCGGCCAGCGACCTGGCCGTGCTGAAGGTGCCCGCGTCGGCCGGGTTGCCGCCGTTGCCGCTGGCCAAGGCGAACTCGACGAGGGTTGGGGAGCCGGTGCTCGCGGTCGGGTCGCCGCTCGGGCTCGCCGGCACGGTCACCGCGGGCATCGTCAGCGCGCTCAACCGGCAGGTACGGATCGGCAACGGCCGGCACACGGCGGTGCAGACCGACGCCTCCATCAACCCGGGCAACTCCGGCGGGCCGCTGGTCAACGCGCGCGGTGAGGTGGTCGGCGTGAACACCGCGATCGCCACCATCGACGGCAACGGCTCGATCGGCATCGGCTTCGCCATCCCGATCGACCAGGTCCAGCAGACCGCCGACACCATCATCGGCCGGGGCGGCTGAGCCGCCGGGCGCGGGCCCCCCGCGGAGCCGGCCCGACGCCCGCGCGGCGCCGACCCGGCGCGCCGCGCGGCGCTGACCTGCACAAGCGCCGCAAGATCGGTGCGAAGTGTCGGATATCCGGCGTGGGATCATTGGGGCATAGAAATATTACGCTGAGTATGGATACTGGCGGAGGTGGAGCAAGCTGTCATTGCGGCCCTCCTCGTGGTGGGCCTGATCATCGGCGCCGGTGTCGGCGCGTCCTACGCGCGTGCGAAACGCGGCTGGACGGACTACCAGACGATCCGGACCAGCGTCCCCGGTGCCCGGCGCAACGCCTGGCTCGCGATCCGGGGCGTGGTCGTCAAGCTCGCGGTGATCGCCCTGCTGCTCGTCGGCGCGGCCGCGTACGCGGCGTCCGGCGGCGGCGAGGAGCGAGCCGGTCCCACGCCGAGCGCCACCCCCACCCCGAGTCACCGTCCCGGGCGCTAGCCTCGGGGAGTGGACGACGGACTGCGGGTCACCGATCGGCTCGTCGTGCCCGCCGCCGAGCTGCGGGAACGGTTCTCCCGCTCCTCCGGGCCGGGCGGGCAGGGAGTGAACACCACCGACTCCCGGGTGGAGCTGAGCTTCGACCTGGGCGGCTCGCCGAGCGTCCCGGAGACGCTGCGGGAACGGGCGCTGGCCCGGCTCGCCGGTCGTCTGGTCGGCGGCGTGCTCACGGTCACCGCCAGCGAGCACCGCGCCCAGCTGGCGAACCGGGAGGCGGCCCGCGAGCGGATGGCGGCGCTGCTGCGCGAGGCCGTCGGCCCGCCACCGAAGGCGCGCCGGCCGACCCGCCCGTCCCGTGGCGCGAAGGAGCGCCGCCTGGCCGAGAAGAAGCGTCAGTCCCAGCGCAAACGCGACCGCCGGGTGGACGGCGACTGACCGAAAACCCGTTGAGCCGCCGAGCACACCGATCGGAGAATTCCGCCTCGTGATCGACTTCTCCGTCAAGCCCACGCTCACCGGCGAGCGGGTGGTGCTGCGCCCGTTCCACGACGACGACCTGCCGGCGCTCGCCGAGATCCTGGCCGACCCGGAGGTGGCCCGCCTGACCGGCAGCCCGGCCGGCGAGACGTTCGAGCCGGCCCGGCTGCGGGCCTGGTACGGCACCCGCAACAGCCAGGACGACCGGCTCGACCTCGCGGTGGCGGACCGGGCCGGCGGCACCTGCGTCGGCGAGGTGGTCCTCAACGAGTGGGACCGGGCAAACGCGAGCTGCAACTTCCGCACGCTGATCGGCCCCGGCGGGCGCGACCGCGGGCTCGGCACCGAGGCGGTCCGGCTGATCGTCGGGTACGGCTTCGAGCAGCTCGGCCTGCACCGCATCGGCCTGGAGGTGTTCGCGTTCAACCCGCGTGCCCGGCGCGCCTACGAGAAGGTGGGCTTCGTCGCCGAGGGGACGCTGCGCCAGGTGCTGCGCGACGGCGACGGCTGGGTAGACGCCACGGTCATGTCGATCCTCGCCCCGGAGTGGAACCGGCACCGGGGGCATCCGGAGGGTTGAGCCGGCCGGCGCCGGCTCCGACCCGCGCCGCCCGGCCCCCGGTCAGGGGTGGCCGGCCGGCGCCGCCCGGTCCAGCGCGGCCAGCAGCCGGGCCCGCAACCCGGCGGCGCGCTCGGCGAACCCGCGCTGGGCGGCGGCGTACTCGGCCCGGCCCTCCGGCGTCTCCACCCGCACCGGCGGGTAGCCCAGGTCGGCCAGGTCGTAGGGGCTGGCCCGCATGTCCAGCGCCCGGATCTCCCGGGCCAGCGCGAAGCAGTCCGCCACCAGCTCCGACGGCACCAGCGGCGACAGCTTGTACGCCCACTTGTAGAGATCCATGTTGGCGTGCAGGCAGCCCGGCTGCTCCAGCGTGTGCTGACCCTCCCGGGTCGGCTGGAGCACGTTGAGCGGCCGGGCCGGCGCGGTGAAGAACCGGAACGCGTCGAAGTGGCTGCACCGCACGCCGCGCTCCTCGACCACCGCCGCCGTCGCCGCCGGGCTCAGCCGCAACGGCCAGGCGTTGTGCCGTACCTGCTCCTGGGTCTGCCGGTAGACCATCGCCCACTCGTGCATGCCGAAACAGCCGAACTGCGCCGGGCGCCCGGCGGTCGCCGCGAGCAGCGTACGGATCCAGGCGATCGACTCGGCGCGCCGCGCGCGTACCCGATCGGTGTCGAGGGTGAGCCCGGCGGCGCTCGCGGTGTAGTCCGGGCCGAAACCGGCCGGATCGGCGTCGCGCAGCACCACGCCCGCACCCGGATGCCAGCGGCGCAACTGCGCCGGGCGGTGCGAGTAGTAGGTGAACAGGAAGTCCTCCACCGGGTGCTTCACCCCGGTGCGGCGGCGGGCCAGGTGCGGCGTCAGCCAGGCGTCCACCCGCGCCTCGTGGGCGTGCCGGCGCGCCTGCCAGTCGGCCAGGTCGAGCGCGGGGGCGAGGGCGGCGGTCACACACCCCAGGGTACGACCGCCGCCCGTGCCCGGATCACGCCACGTCCACCCGCACGCCCGCGGAGAAGACGCCGCTGCGCAGCTCCAACCGCTTCGGTGGCTCGTCGCCGCGCATGGTGAACACCAGTGGCAGCAGCACCCGCCGCCCGGCGGCCACCGGCTGGGAGAAGACGTCCCGGCCCAGGTTCGCCACCCGGGTCGCGTCCTCGTCGGCTGCCACCCAGTTGCCGCTCGGCAGGTACGCGCGCTGCAACTGTCCGTGCCAGGTCTGGTCCTCGTTGGTGAGGTTGCGCACCCCGACCGTGGCCAGGCACGGCCGGCCGCCACCGGGCGCCGGTGGCAGGACGTCGGCGCCGCAGCTCACCCGGTAGACGGTGAACTCGAACGCGGTCTCGCGCAGCGGCTGGCCCAGCGCGCCGGTGACGCTGTTGCCCACCCACGCGCCGCTCGTCGGCTGCTTGGTGGTGTCCACGGCGGCCACCCGCTGCGTGGCCGACCAGGCCGCCGCGCCGACCACACCGGCGAGCACCGCCGCCGCCACGCCGACCACGAGCCAGACCGGCGGCCGGCGACGGCGGCTCGCGGGTGACGGCACCGCGGTACGCGGATAGACGGTGCCGCGCTCGGCCGGACCCTGGCCCGGTCCGCCCTGGCCCGGTCCGCCCTGGCCCGGTCCGCCCTGGCCCGGTCCGCCCTGGCCCGGTCCGCCCTGGCCCGGTCCGCCCGGCATGCCTCGGCCGGGTACGCCGCTTCCGGGGGCGCCGGTGTGCACGGCGCCGCCTCCGGGCGTACCGGTGGGCGTCGCGGCGCTTCCCGCGGCCGTGCGCCGGCGGCGGCGCCAGACCGCCCACCACAGCACACCGGCGGTGACCACCAGCAGCGCGGTGAACGCGGCGAGCAGCACCGGCGGCCGCCGCCAGGCCGGGGCGGCGGTGACCTGCGCCGCCGGGGCCGTCGCGGCGCCCACCCAGGTCGCCGTGGCGCAGTCGAACGGGCGGGTGCCGTCCGTGCCGTAGACGCAGGTGGGTGCGGTCACCGAGCGGCCCGGACCGGAAACCGATAGCGCGGTGTGCAGCGTGGTGGTGCTCTTCGCCGGCAGCCGCAGCCGCCAGGTCACCTCACCGGCGCTCATCCCGGCGGGCCGGCTGGCCCGGCCGCCGCCGGTCACCGTGGTGGCCCGCGACCCGTTCGGCAGCTCCTGCCGGACCAGCGTGTCGACGGGTGCCGTGCCGGCGTTGCGGACCTCGATCCGGTAGCCCGGCGCCGGGGTGCCCGACGCGCCCACCGCCACGCTGACTGGGGGCATCGACGGCCGGACCGGGGCCGGGCCGGTGGTCGGCACCGCCGGGGGCACCGCCGGCACGCCGGTCGGGATCGGGGTGGCCGCGGCACCGGGGATGACCGCCGGTGGTGGGGCCGGATGGGCGGGGGCGGCGGCCGCGCGGGGCGTCGCCGGGGACAGCGCCGGTACGGCGGCGATGACGCCGAGGCAGTTCACGAACACTGCCAGGGCCCTGTGGTGTCGTCTCGATGCAGGCATACCAACGAACCTCCGGACCCGAAGCTATGGGCCGCGGCCCGCCGGGCGGGTACGAAGCCGCCATTCCCGCCCCGTCCGGCGCGATCTCGCATACCCTGCGCGGCTCCTGCCGGTCGGTGCCGCCGGCGGCCCGCGAGGGTGGGGCGTGCGGCGGCCGGGGTGTGGCGCCTGCCGGTGTCCGCCGGGCGGCCCGCGGGCGGGGGATAGATTGGCCGGGTGCGTATCGCTCGTTTCGCTCATGCCAAGGGAATGTCGTTCGGGGTCGTCGAGGGCGAGCCGGAGGCCGGGCCGCAGGGCCTGACCATCGCCGAGATCGAGGGCCACCCGTTCGGGCAGATCCAGTTCTCCGGCGCCCGCTGGGCGCTCTCCGACGTCCGGCTGCTGTCGCCGATCCTGCCCAGCAAGGTGGTCTGTGTCGGCCGTAACTACGCCGAGCACGCCGCCGAGCACGGCAGCGAGGTGCCGAAGGAGCCGTTGCTCTTCCTCAAGCCGTCCACCTCGGTGATCGGCCCGCGCGACGCCATCCGCCTGCCGATCTTCTCCAAGCAGGTCGAACACGAGGCGGAACTCGCGGTGGTGATCGGCGCCCCGGGCGCCCGCCGGGCCGACCGGGCCGCCGCCGAGCGGGCCATCTTCGGCTACACCTGCGCCAACGACGTCACCGCGCGGGACCTCCAGCGCTCCGACGGGCAGTGGACCCGCGCCAAGGGCTTCGACTCGTTCTGCCCGATCGGGCCGTGGATCACCACCGGGCTCGACGTCAGCGACCTGGAGATCCGGTGTGAGGTGGGCCGCAACCCGGAGGAGATGGAGGTACGCCAGCTCGGCCGGACGAAGGACATGGTGTTCGACGTTGCGGGACTGGTGTCGTACATCTCGCACGTGATGACGCTGCTGCCCGGCGACGTGGTCCTGACCGGCACGCCGGCGGGGGTTAGCCCGCTCACCGAGGGGGATACGGTCACCGTGCGGATCCAGGGGATCGGGGAGCTGAGCAACCCGGTGGTCCCTGTCGCCTGATTCGCTCCGGTGCCTCGTTTCCGCTGGTCAGGTGGGTTTCGAGGGGTTGGATTTGGCCTGTCGGCACCGGGAGGGTAAAGTTCATTCCCGGCGCCGCAAGGGGCCAATGGGGTATGGGGTAATTGGCAGCCCGACTGATTCTGGTTCAGTTAGTCTAGGTTCGAGTCCTGGTACCCCAGCGCAACCGAGGGTTCGCGAGAACCCTCGGACGCTGGATTCCGGCAGCTCACGCTGACGGAGTGCAATGAAGGTTCTGGCCCCGTCGTCTAGCGGCCCAGGACGCCGCCCTCTCAAGGCGGTAGCGCCGGTTCGAATCCGGTCGGGGCTACAGCACCGACAGCCCGTCCCGTCTCACGGGGCGGGCTTTCTGCTGTCCGGCCACCTGCGCAGGGTGACCCCCCTCGGCGGTGCCGGACGCGATGCCGCTAGACTACTGCCACACCGCCCGGCAGGGTGGTGAAGCAGGAAAAGTGCCTGGCCCCGTCGTCTAGCGGCCCAGGACGCCGCCCTCTCAAGGCGGTAGCGCCGGTTCGAATCCGGTCGGGGCTACATCCACGAACGGCCCGTCTCGCCACGCGAGGCGGGCCGTTCCGCATTCCCCGCCCTGCCCCGTCCCCCGCCCCGTTGATCATGAAGTTAGCGGCAATCGGGGAGATCAAAATTGCCGCTAACTTCATGATCAACGCGAGGGGTGGGGGTGGGCGGGCGCAACCTCGGGGTGGGTCAGAGGCCGGACAGGCGCTGGCCGGCTCGGACGACGGCCATGGCGTGGCGTTCGCCGGGGCGGCGGCCGAGGCGCTCGATCGGGCCGGAGATGCTGATCGCGGCGATCACCCGCCCGGTCCGGTCGCGGATCGGCGCCGAGACGCTCGCCACACCCGCCTCCCGCTCGGCGACGCTCTGCGCCCAGCCGCGCCGGCGCACCTCGGCCAGCGTGCGGCCGGTGAACTTGGAGCGGGGGAGCAGTGGCATGACCGCCTCCGGTGGCTCCCAGGCGAGCAGGATCTGCGCCGCCGAACCGGCGGTCATCGGCAGCACCGAGCCGACCGGGACGGTGTCCCGCAGGCCGCTGGCGCGCTCGGCGGCGGCCACACAGATCCGCTCGTCGGCGCGGCGCAGGTAGAGCTGGGCGCTTTCGCCGGTGGCGTCCCGCAGCGCGGCGAGCAGCGGCTCGGCGGCGGTCAGGAGCACGTCCGGGGCCGCGTTGGCCAGCTCGCCCAGGCGTGGACCCGGGCGCCAGCGCCCCTGGGTGTCCCGGACGAGCATCCGGTGGATCTCCAGCGCCTGTGCCAGCCGGTGCGCGGTGGCCCGGGGCAGCTTGGTGCGTTCAACGAGTTCGGCCAGGCTGGCGCCGTCGACACAGGCGGCCAGGATGACCACCGCCTTGTCGAGAACGCCGACACCGCTCATACTGTGTCCCACAAGCCGAAATTTACCTCCCAGAATTTAGGATGTCCAGATGGTGGGAGTCACTCGACCGAGGACCCTGGCCGAGAAGGTCTGGGACGCACACGTGGTCCGCTCCGCCGCCGGCGAGCCGGACCTGCTCTTCATCGACCTGCACCTGCTGCACGAGGTGACCAGCCCGCAGGCGTTCGACGGGCTGCGTCTGTCCGGGCGCGGGGTCCGCCGTACCGATCTGACGATCGCGACGGAGGACCACAACACCCCGACCGGGTACGACGACCCGGCGTTCCGCTCCCGGCGCGGCGACCTGCTCACGATCGCGGACCCCACCTCCCGCACCCAGATCGAGACGCTGCGCCGCAACTGCGCCGAGTTCGGCGTCCGCCTGCACCCGCTGGGCGACGAGAACCAGGGCATCGTGCACGTCATCGGCCCGCAGCTCGGCCTCACCCAGCCCGGCATGACGATCGTGTGCGGCGACTCGCACACCGCCACCCACGGCGCGTTCGGCGCGCTGGCGTTCGGCATCGGCACCAGCGAGGTCGAGCACGTGCTGGCCACGCAGACGCTGCCGCAGGCCCGCCCGAAGACCATGGCCGTGAACGTCGTCGGCGAGCTGGCGCCCGGCGTCACCGCCAAGGATCTGGTGCTCGCGCTGATCGCGCAGGTCGGCACCGGCGGCGGGCGCGGTCACATCGTCGAGTACCGGGGCGAGGCGATCCGCGACCTCTCGATGGAGGGGCGGATGACGATCGCGAACATGTCCATCGAGTGGGGCGCCAAGGCCGGCATGATCGCGCCGGACGAGACCACGTTCGCGTACCTGAAGGGGCGGCCCAACGCGCCCCAGGGCGACGACTGGGACGCGGCGCTGGAGTACTGGCGGACGCTGCCCACCGACGAGGGCGCGACCTTCGACACCGAGGTCACGCTCGACGCGAGCCGGATCACGCCGTTCGTCACCTGGGGCACCAACCCCGGGCAGGGCGTGCCGCTGGGCGCCACCGTCCCGGACCCGGAGGAGTTCGTCACCGAGCCGGAGCGGGTCGCCGCCCGCCGGGCGCTGGAGTACATGGACCTCACCCCCGGCACCCCGCTGCGCGACCTCGCGGTGGACGTGGTGTTCGTCGGGTCGTGCACCAACGGCCGCCTGGAGGACCTGCGGGCCGCCGCCGAGGTGCTGCGCGGGCGGCGGGTCGCCGACGGCGTACGCATGCTCGTGGTCCCCGGCTCCGCCGCGGTCCGCGAGGCGGCCGAGATCGAGGGGCTGGACAAGGTCTTCACCGAAGCCGGCGCCGAGTGGCGCTTCGCCGGCTGCTCGATGTGCCTGGGCATGAACCCGGACACGCTGAAGCCGGGTGAGCGTTCCGCCTCGACCTCCAACCGCAACTTCGAGGGCCGCCAGGGCCGGGGCGGGCGTACCCACCTGGTGTCCCCGCCGGTCGCCGCCGCCACCGCCGTGGTCGGCCGGCTGGCCGCCCCCGCCGACCTGTAGAAGGGCAGCCGACAGATGGACAAGTTCACCACCCACACCGGCACTGCCGTGCCGCTGCGCCGGTCCAACGTGGACACCGACCAGATCATCCCCGCCGTGTACCTCAAGCGGGTGACCCGGACCGGATTCGCGGACGGTCTGTTCAACGCGTGGCGGGAGGACCCGTCATTCGTCCTCAACGATCCCGCCCATTCGGGTGCGTCGATTCTGATCGCCGGCCCCGAGTTCGGCACCGGATCCTCCCGGGAGCACGCCGTCTGGGCGCTGCGGGACTGGGGCTTCCGGGCCGTCATCTCGCCTCGCTTCGGTGACATCTTCCGCGGCAACGCGCTCAAGGAAGGTCTCCTTCCGGTCGAGCTGGAATTGAGAGCCGTGGAAGAACTGTGGGATCTCGTGGAATCCGAGCCGACCACGCCGATCACTGTCGACCTCGCCGCCCGTCAGGTCCACGCCGGTGACGCCACCTGGGCGTTCCCGCTGGACGACCACAGCCGTTGGCGGCTGATGGAGGGCTTGGACGACATTGGACTCACCCTCCGGCACGAGGCCGAGATCAGCGCGTACGAGGCCGCCCGACCGGCGTTCCTGCCCTCGATCGCCTGACTCCCAGCGCTATTCGCCCCCACCGGTGCATCCGGTGGGGGCGAATCCGTTGCGACACAAGGGCTTTTTTCCACCGAATGTTTGTGTCCAGGCAGCACAGGGCATACCGTGCGCGCAGAATGGCTCGCGTCGAGTCAGTTGCACAATCGGGAGGAAGTCGTGAACAAGGCCGAGCTCATCGAGGCGCTCGCCGTTCGCCTGGGGGACCGGAAGACGGCGACGGCCGCGCTCGACGCGGTTCTCGCTGAGGTCCAGGCGGCGGTCACCAAGGGCGAGAAGGTGGCGATCACCGGTTTCGGAGCGTTCGAGAAGCGCGTCCGGGGAGCCCGAACAGCGCGCAATCCGCGTACCGGCGAGGCGGTGAAGGTCAAGAAGACCTCCGTCCCGACGTTCCGGGCGGGCGCGGGCTTCAAGGAGATGGTGGCCAGCGGCAAGGTGCCGAAGGACACCGCCGCCGCGAAGAAGACCACCGGTGCCGCCAAGGCCACCGGCGGCCGGACCACCGCCGCCGCCAAGAAGACCACGGCGGCGAAGGCCACCAAGACCACCGCGACCAAGAAGGCCGCGCCGGCGAAGAAGGCCGCCGCGACCAAGACCACGGCGGCGAAGAAGACGACCGCGGCGAAGTCCACCGCGGCGAAGAAGACCACCACCGCGAAGAAGACGACCGCGGCGAAGTCCACCGCGGCGAAGAAGACCACGGCGGCGAAGAAGGCGCCCGCGAAGAAGGCGCCGGCCAAGAAGGCCGCCAGCCGGCGCTGACCGGACGGCCCACGAAAGGGCGCCCACCGTTCGCGGTGGGCGCCCTTTCGCATGGGTACGCGTTGACCGCCCGCCGTCGCGCCCCGCAGAATCGCCGTGCCGAAAACCCCCGTCGGTCACGAGAAGAGGCGCCCCGTGCGGCACCGTCACCTCTCCACCCTCACGCTCGCGCTGGGTATCGCGGTCCTGCTGGACGTGCTGCGGGTCTGGCTGCCGTCGGTCATCACCCTGTTCGGCCAGGCCGCCGAGACACCCGCCGAGCTGCTCGGCGCGTTCGCGCTCGGCTGGTTCCTGCTCGCCCTCGCCGCGCCCACGCTCGTACGCCGCATGGGTGCCGCCTCGGTCGGACTCGTCGCCGCGGGTGTGCTGGCGTCGGCCCGGCTGGCGCTCACCGCGCAACCCGGCGGCCCGGCCCAGCTCTGGCTGGCCTGCGCCGGGCTGCTCGCCGGCCTCGTCTGGCTCGCCGCCGTCGCCGCGTCGGTTCCCCGGCCGGTCGCCGGGCTGGCGCTCGGCCTGGCCGGGAACGCGGTCGGTCACGCCCTGCTCGGCACCGAGGATCTGGTGTGGCGCGGCGGCGTGCTCGCCTGGAGCCTGAGCGCCCTGCTGGTGCTGGCGTTCCTGGCCGCGTCGGTGGCGGTACGGCGGGAGCGCACGGCGGCGTCGAGTGCGGATGACGGCGGGTCGCGCGTGTCCACGCCGGGCCGCCGGGCCTGGTTGCTGTGCGGGCCGGCGTTGTTGCTGGCCGGTCAGGTGGCGCTCGCCCCGGCGATCTGGAGCGCCGCCGCCGGCACCGGATCGCCTGACTTCCCCGGTCTCGCCCGCCCGGCCGGCGGATCGCTGTGGGGCGCGCTCGCGGTGTTGCTGTTCCTCGCGGCGGCACTGTTCCGGACGCCGGCGCGCGTGGCCCGGGTGCTGTGGCCGCTGGCGCTGCTGGCCGGGCCGGTGCTGTTCGTGACCGGGCGTCTCGTCCCGGCGTACCTGCTCACCGCCGCCGGTCTCGGCGGCTGCCTGGCGCTCACCGACACGGCCGCCGGCGACGACCGAGCCGCCGCCCGCGACGAGCGAGGCGGTGGCGGCGACCGGACCGGGACGGCCGGGAACGGCGACGACGGGCGGGCGGGGGCGCGGCGCGGACGTGCGGCGGTGCTCGGGATGCTGGTGTTCGCGGTGGCCACGGTGGCGTACTACGCCGCCTACGACCTGGGGTACCCCAACGGTTGGGCGCCGGTCGCCACGGCCGTCCTGGTGGCTCTGGTGGCGGCTACGGCGCCTGTCCGACCCGCCCCGACGTCGCCCGGCGCGGCATCACCCGGTCCGGTGCTGCCCGCCACGGTCCGGGTCGCGGCCCTGGCGGGGCTCACCGCGCTGGCCGGGCTCGCCGCCGCACTGCACGTGCCGCCCGCGCAGGCCCGGGCCACCACCGCACCGGCGGCGGTACGGGTGGCCGCGTACAACATCCGGATGGGGTTCGGCCTGGACGGCCGGCTGGACCTGGACGCGGTGGCCCGGGTGTTGCGCGGCGCGGACGTGGTGCTGCTCAGCGAGGTCGACCGGGGCTGGTGGCTCAACGGCGGCCACGACACGCTGGCGTTGCTGGCCGGGCGGCTGGGGATGCCGTACGTCTTCGCGCCCGCCGCCGACCCGCTGTGGGGCGACGCGGTGCTCAGCCGCTTCCCGATGCGCTCCGGGCAGACCCGGCGGCTGACCGCGCACGGCGCGCCGACCGGGGCGCAGGCCCTCGGCGTCACACTCGACCTCGGCGGCCGGGAGTTGGCGGTGGTGGGCACGCACCTGCAACCGCCGCCCGGCCGGGATCCGGTCGAGCAGGCGGGCGAGGTGGCCGCGTTCGCCGGCCGGTACGCGAACGGCCGTCCACTGGTGCTCGGCGGCGACCTGAACACCGAGCCGGACGACCCGGCGTTCGCCGAGTTCACCCGCTCCGGGCTGGTGGACGCGCTGGCGCCGGCCCGGCCGCTGCGGACCAGCCCGGCCGACGATCCGCGCACCCAGATCGACCACGTCTTCGTCTCGCCGGGCCTGACCGCCGGTGAGGTACGCGCGCCGCGCACCGAGGCCAGCGACCACCTCCCGGTGACGCTCACCGTCACGCTGCCCTGAGCCGGCGCCGCCGCCGCACAACCGGAGCCGCTCACAACCGGAGCCGCTCACAACCGGAGCCGCTCACAGCCGGTCGGCGGCGACCAGCCGGTCACCGGCGAACGGCAGCAGCCAGCCGCCGCCCTTGGCGGTGGTGAAGTCCACGTCCACGCGGCCGGTGAGACGTTCCAGCGCGCCCGGGATCACCTTGCCCTGGCTGCACACCGCGACCGTCTCGACGGCCAGCGCCAGCGCGGTCAGCCGGGCCGCGGCGGCGAGCGCGCACTCCTCGACCTGCTGGCCCGGCGCCGGCTCGTCGAAGTCGCCGCAGACCTCGATCGGCAGGTCCAGCCGGGCCGCCGCCGGGTCCAGCGTCTGCACGCAACGCCGGGCCGAGGCGGACAACAGACGGGCCGGGCGGACCACCGCCACCAGCGGGACCAGCGCACGTGCCTGGGCCCACCCCTGCTCGTCCAGCGGGCGGCCGTGGTCCGGGCCGGTCCAGGTGCCGCGCTTGCCGGCGTGCGCGTGCCGGACCAGCAGCACCGTCGCGGTGACCGGCGGCAGCGCCGCGAACGCGGCGATCACCTCGGCGTCGTGCGGGTAGCTGACCCGGCGTACCGCGTCGTCGACCGGGAACCAGGCCACGTCGTCGACCTCGGTGCCGGGCTGGAAACCGCCGGTGCCGGCCGCCCGCATGGACCAGTAGTCGACCGCCTTGGCGAGACCCTCGCTGCGGTAGCGGACGGTGGGCAGGCGTACCTGCGGCACGGCCCGTACGTCGCTCTCCTCGGCCACCTCGCGGACGGCGGCCAAGAGCGGATGCTCGCCGCGGTCCAGCTTGCCCTTCGGCAGCGACCAGTCGCCGTACCGGGGGCGGTGCACGAGGCAGACCTCGACGCCGGCCGGACCCGGGCGCCACACCACGCCACCGGCGGCCCGGATCCGCACCGGTTCGTCGTCGCTCACCCGCTCACCGTATGCCCGCCCGGCACGCGCCACGGCCCGCTCAGTCCGCCCGGCCGCCGACCCGGCGCAGCAACAGATCCTGGAGGTGGGTCAGCCGCACGTCGCCGTCGCCGGTACGCCGGTGCCAGGTGCCGTCGGCGGCCAGCTCGAACGCGTCCACGTCGGGATCGAACGCGGCGGTGAGGACGTGGTCCAGCTCGGCCCGGGCCACCGGGTCGCTCACCTGCACCAGCGCCTCCACCCGGCGGTCCAGGTTGCGGTGCATCAGGTCGGCCGAACCCATCCAGAACTCGGCGTCGCCGTTGTTGCCGAACCGGAAGATCCGGGAGTGTTCCAGGAACCGGCCGAGGATCGAGCGGACCCGGATGTTCTCCGACAGGCCCGGCACGCCCGGCCGCAGCGTGCACATGCCGCGGATCAGCAGGTCCACGTGCACGCCGGCCCGCGACGCCCGGTAGAGCGCGTCGGTGATCTCCTCGTCCACCAGGGAGTTCACCTTGAACTGCACGAGCCCCGGCATGCCCAGCCGGACGTGTTCGATCTCCCGGTCGATGCGCTCGATCAGGCCGCTGCGGATGCCCTGCGGCGCCACCAGCAGCCGCCGATACGCGGTCTGCCGGCTGTAGCCGGTGAGCACGTTGAACAGGTCGGTCAGGTCGGCGCCGATCTCCGGGTCGGCGGTGAGCATGCCGAAGTCCTCGTAGAGCCGGGCGGTCTTCGGGTGGTAGTTGCCGGTGCCGATGTGGCAGTAGCGGCGGATCTGGTTGCCCTCCTGGCGTACCACCAGCGCGGTCTTGCAGTGCGTCTTGAGCCCCACCAGGCCGTAGACCACGTGGCAGCCGGCCCGTTCCAGCGTGCGCGCCCAGCCGATGTTCGCCACCTCGTCGAAGCGCGCCTTCAGCTCGACCAGCACCACCACCTGCTTGCCGGCGGCGGCCGCGTCGACGAGCGCGTCCACGATCGGGGAGTCGCCGCTGGTGCGGTAGAGCGTCTGCTTGATGGCGAGCACGTTCGGGTCGGCCGCGGCCTGCTCGACGAAGCGCTGCACGCTGGTCGCGAACGAGTGGTACGGGTGGTGCACCAGCACGTCGCCGTCGCGCAGCGTGGCGAAGACGCTGCGCGGCACCTCACCCTCGGCCAGGCGCGGATGGGTGGCCGGCACGAACGACGGGTCCTTCAGGTCGGGCCGGTCGGCCTCGCCGTAGACCTGCCAGAGCGCGGACAGGTCGAGCAGGCCGCGGACCCGCAGCACGTCCTGGCCGTCCATGTCCAGCTCGCGGACCAGCAGCTCCAGCATGTGGTCGGAGATGGAGGCGGCGACCTCCAGGCGTACCGGCGGGCCGAACCGGCGCCGGGCCAGCTCCCGTTCCAGCGCCTGGAGCAGATCCTCGTCGCGGTCCTCGTCCACCTCCACCTCGGCGTTGCGGGTCACCCGGAACAGGTGGCACTCGACGACCTGCATGCCGGAGAACAGCTGGCCGAGGTGCACCGAGATGAGGTCCTCGACCGGCAGGAACCGCACGCCCGGCTGGTCGCGGTGCACCCGGACGAACCGGGGCACGTTGTTCGGCACCTTGACCCGCGCGAACAGCTCCGAGCCGCCGTCCGGGTCGCGTACCGAGACGGCCAGGTTCAGCGACCGGCCGGAGATGTACGGGAACGGGTGCGCCGGGTCGACCGCCAGCGGGGTGAGCACCGGGAAGATGTGCTCCCGGAACCAGGTGCGCAGCCGCTCCCGCTCGGCGTCGTCCAGGTCGCTCCAGCGCAGTATGCGGATGTCCTCGGCGGCGAGCTTCGGCAGCACGTCGTCGACCAGGCAGGCGGCGTGCCGGGCGACCAGGTCGGCGGCCTTGGAGGTGACGAGGTCGAGCTGGGTGCGCAGCGGCAGCCGGTCACCGCCGCGTACCGGCAGGCCGGCGGAGAGCCGCCGCTTCAGCCCGGCGACCCGGACCATGTAGAACTCGTCCAGGTTGCTGGCGAAGATCGCCAGGAACTTCGCCCGTTCCAGCAGCGGGGTGCGCGGATCCTCGGCGAGTGCCAGCACCCGGGCGTTGAAGTCGAGCCAGGACAGCTCCCGGTTGAGGAAGCGGTCCTCCGGCAGCGGCGGCGCGGCCGGCGGGCCCGCCTCGGCGGGGGTCTCGCCGGCCGGGCCGGGGCCCTCCACCGGGTCGAGCGGCTCGTCCAGGCCGGTCGCGCCGGTCGCGTCCGGGTCGGCGTCGAGGCGCTCCTCCGGGGGCCGGGGCTGGCGGAACCGCCCGTCCGGGCCGCGGGTGGGGCGGCCGTTGCGGGGCGTGCCGGGGTCGAGGATCGGTGGCGGGCCGTCGGGGTGCTCGCGAGGGGTGCTCACCACCTCATGATTCCCCGATGAGGGTGAACGGAAAATGAACTCGGGCCAGGTTGTTCAGGCCATCGTCGGCAACGTCACCCGGACCACCTCGCCGTCGGCGTCCCGCTCGATCCGGACACGCTGCCCCAACCGGAGCAGCCGGAGCCCGGAGGCGTCGAACGCGCGGGCCGGGAACGCCAGTTCGGTGCCGTCGTCGAGGAGCAGCACGCCGCTGCGGGTCGACGCGTCGTAGGTCGCCACCGTGCCCTGCATGCCAGCACCGTACTCCACCGCTGCGGCGACCCGGGCCAGCAGCGCGGCGGTGCGCGGCCCCACGCCCAGCCCGGCGGCGTCGGCCAGGTCCGCCGGGGTGTCCACGTCCCGGCGCAGGCTGGGCCAGTCCCCGGCGAGCGGCAGCGCCCCGCTCGCCGCGTGCGCCGCGGCCGAGCCGGGCCCGAACTGCGGCGCCAGCGGCGCCCCGGCCGGCGCGGCGAGCAACACCGTGCCTCCGCCCGGGGCATCGGCCACGAACCCGCGTACCCCCTGGGTGGCCCGCAGCGCGGCGGCCAGGTCGGCCGGTCGCAGCGCCGGCAGGTCGGCGGTCAGGCCGGCCACGGCGGCGCGCGGCCCGGCGACGGCCGCGCCGTGCCGGAACGCCGCGTTCAGCCCGCCGCCGGGGTCGCCCGCCACGTGGGCACCCGCCGCGCCGGCCGCCGCGCTCACCCGCGGGTCGTCGGTGACCACGAGCACCCCGGCGACCGCCGGGCACGCCCGCACCGCGCGCAGCGTGTCGGCCGCCAGGGCCAGCGCCAGCTCCTCATGGGGTACGCCGGGCAGCGCGCCCCGCAGGCGGCTCTTCGCCGCCGGAAGGCGCTTCACCGGCATCACCACGGTCCAGCGGGCCTCAGACACGCCGACCATCCTGCCAGCGAGGGCGCCGGTACCCGCACTGGCCGCAGCGGGGGCGAACAGGCATGATTCTGTGCCGGGGCGCGAGGGCGGATCGAGGAGGCACTGTGGCACGGCGGAGGCTGGGGTTCTGGCGACGGCTCGCCGTGGTGCTGGTGAAGCCGCTGATGACGGTCTGGACCCGGCGCACCTGGCGGGGCATGGAGCACCTGCGCCGCGAGGGCGGCGTGATCCTCGTGCCGAACCACATCTCGCACGCCGACCCGCTCGTGGTCGCGCACTACATCTACGACGCCGGGCGCTGGCCGCGCTTCCTCGGCAAGGCCAGCGTGTTCCGGGTGCCGGTGGTCGGCTCGATCCTGCACCGGTGCCAGCAGATCCCGGTCGAGCGGGGCACCGTCGAGGCGGTCAAGTCGCTGGACAAGCTGGTCGCCGCGCTGGCCGAGGGCGGCGCGGTGGTGATCTACCCGGAGGGCACCACCACCCGGGAGCCGGACCTGTGGCCGATGAAGGGCAAGACCGGCGCGGCCCGGCTGGCGCTGGCCACCGGCGCCCCGGTGGTCCCGATCGCCATGGTCGGCCCGGAACGGATGTTCGACCCGCGTACGGCCCGGTTCGGGCTGCGCCCGCGTACCCCGGTGACGGTGATCGCCGGGCCGCCGGTGGACCTGAGCCGCTGGGCCGGCGCCACGCCGACCCGGCCGATCCTGGAGGAGATGACGGACACCATCATGCTGCGCGTCCGGGATCTGGTCGCGGAGATCCGCGGCGGCACACCACCGCCGCTCTGGCAGCGGCCCGCCCGCACCGGCACCCGGGAGGTCACCGAATGAGCGGGCACGTCGCCGTGCTGGGCGCCGGTTCCTGGGGGACCGCGTTCGCCAAGATCCTCGCCGACGCCGGGCGGGACGTGACGGTCCTGGCCCGCCGGGCCGCGGTGGCCGAGGCGATCCGGACCGGCCGGCACAACCCGGAGTACCTGCCGGGTGTGCGCCTGCCCGAGCGGGTGACCGCCACCGGTGACGCCGCCGAGGCGATCGAGGGAGCCGAGGTGGTGGTGCTCTCGGTGCCCTCGCAGACGCTGCGCGGCAACCTCGCCGACTGGACGCCGTACCTGGCGCCGGACGCCACGCTGGTGTCGCTGATGAAGGGCATCGAGCTGGGCACCACCAAGCGGATGAGCCAGGTGATCACGGAGACCGCCGGGGTGCCCGCCGACCGGGTGGTGGTCGTCTCCGGGCCCAACCTGGCGCCGGAGATCGCCGCCGAGCAGCCGGCCGCCACCGTGGTCGCCGGCACCGACAGCCGCCGGACCGCGCTGGTGCAGGCGTCCATCCGGACGCCGTACTTCCGCCCGTACACCAACGACGACGTGATCGGCTGCGAGCTGGGCGGCGCGGTGAAGAACGTGATCGCGCTGGCGTACGGCATCGCCACCGCGATGGGCTTCGGCGACAACACCCGGGCCATGCTGATGACCCGCGGCCTGGCCGAGACCGCCCGGCTGGGTGTGGCGCTCGGCGCCGACCCGCTCACGTTCGCCGGGCTGGCCGGCATGGGTGACCTGGTCGCCTCCTGCTCGTCGCCGATGGCCCGCAACCGCACCTTCGGCGAGCACCTGGGCCGGGGGGAGACGCTGGAACAGGCCCAGGCGGCCACCCGGCAGACCGCCGAGGGTGTGAAGAGCTGCCTGGCCATCCGCGACCTGGCCCGGGCGCACGGGGTGGAGATGCCGATCACCGAGCAGATCGAGCGGATCTGCCACGAGGGGATGGATCCGCGCCTGGCGGTGGACGCGCTGATGAGCCGTACCGCCAAGCCCGAGTCGTACGAGTGAGCGGAACCGGGATGACGAACGAGCACTGGGGTGACGGCACGCGCAGCGTGCACGCGGGCCTGCCGGACGCCGTACCGGGACAGCCGTTGCTGCCCGGCCCGGTCTTCGCCGCGCCGTACCACCTGGACCCGGAGCGCGGCCCGTCGGCGGCGGTGAACGGGTACGGACGGCCCGACAACCCCACCCGGCGGCTGCTGGAGTCGGCGATCGGGGAGCTGGAGGGCGGCGACTGCCGGGTCTTCGCCAGCGGCCAGGCCGCCATCACCGGGCTGCTGCTGACCGTGCTGCGCCCCGGCGACACCGTGCTGCTGCCCGCCGACGGCTACTACTCGGTGCGCTCGTTCGCCTCCGGCGCGCTGGAGCAGCTCGGGGTACGCGTGGTGCTCGTGCCGACGGCCGGGCCGTACCCGTCGTTCGAGGGCGTCCGGCTGGTGCTGCTGGAGACCCCGGCGAACCCCGGCCTGGACGTCGCCGACGTCCGGGCGGTGGCCGCCGCCGCGCACGCCGCCGGAGCGCTGGTGGCGGTGGACAACACCACCGCCACGCCGCTCGGGCAGCGCCCGCTCGACCTCGGCGCGGACGTGGTGGTCGCCTCCGGCACCAAGGCGCTGACCGGCCACTCCGACCTGTTGCTGGGCTACCTGGCCACCCGCGACGCCGGGCTGCGGGACGCGGCGACCACCTGGCGCAACACCACCGGCGGCGTGCCCGGCGCGTTCGACTGCTGGCTGGCCCACCGGTCGCTGGCCACGCTCGACCTGCGGCTGGCCCGGCAGACCGCGAACGCGCGGGCGCTGGCCGACCTGCTCGCGGGCCGCCCCGACGTCACCGGCCTGCGCTGGCCCGGACGGCCGGACGATCCGGCGTATCCGGTCGCGTCGGCCCAGATGCGGCGCGTACCGGGGGTGCTCTCGTTCGACCTGGGTGACGAGCGCCGGGTGGCCCGGTTCCTCGGCGCCTCCCGCCTGGTGGCCGCCGCCACCTCGTTCGGCGGCCTGCACACCACAGCCGACCGGCGGGCCCAGTGGGGCGACGACACGTCGCCGGGCTTCGTGCGGTTCTCCTGCGGCGTCGAGGACACCGCCGACCTGCTCGCCGACGTGACGGCGGCGCTCGACGCGGCGGGCTGACGGCGTATCGGCCGCTGGGCTAAGGTGACGGGCAGCCACGGCCCGTGCGGCCCCGACCCGAGGAGGTGAGTCCGATCCACCAGCAGAGGACCGGCGCTCCCTCCGAGTCCGCGTCGCTTCGGGGCTGAGGCGACGCCGGGGGCGCCGACGAGCGCTTCCCGAAAGGCTTGCCATGGCATCCACCGTGTTCACCCCCGACCGTCCGGCCCTCGTGCGGCGGCTGCGCGCCGCCGGTTGCGTCTTCGCCGAGGACGAGGCGGAACTGCTGATCGCCGCCGCCGACTCGGCGCAGGCGCTGACCCGGCTGGTCGACCGTCGCGTCGCCGGCCTGCCGCTGGAGCACCTGCTCGGCTGGGCCGAGTTCTGCGGCCGGCGGATCGCCGTACACCCGGGGGTCTTCGTGCCGCGCGGCCGGACCGCACTGCTCGTCGACACGGCGACGGCGCTGGCCGGGCAGGCGCCGGCGGTGCTCGACCTGTGCTGCGGCTCCGGCGCCGCCGCCGTGGTGCTGCACGAGCGGCTGGCGCCCCGCTGGCTGGTCGCCGCCGACATCGACCCGGTGGCGGTGGCCTGTGCCCGGCGCAACCTCGAACCGCTCGGCGTCCCGGTCTATCAGGGCGACCTGTTCGACGCGTTGCCGGCCGGGCGGCGCGGAGAGCTGGACCTGGTGGTGGCGAACGCGCCGTACGTGCCGACCGCTGCGGTGGCCTCGCTGCCGGCCGAGGCGCGCCTGTACGAGGCGCCGGTCGCGCTGGACGGCGGCGCGGACGGCCTGGCCGTGCTGCGCCGGGTCGCCTCCGGCGCGGCCGAGTGGCTCGCACCGGGCGGGCACGTCGTGGTCGAGGCGAGCGCCGCGCAGGCCCCGGAACTGTGCGGCGTGTTCACCGCCGCCGGGCTGGACCCGGCGGTGGTACGCGACGAGGAACGGGAGGCCACGGCGGTGACCGCCCGCCGCCCCGGCTGACCGGGGCGGGGGAGTCCTCGGGGGGCGTGGCGGGTGGGCCGGGCGGGAACTAGCCTCGGGTCAGGCGCGGCGGGAGGCGGTGGCGGTGGGCAGCGCAGGTGTGCCGGTGGTGGTGGGGCTGGACAACGGGGGCACGAGCGACAACGCCACGGTGCTGACCGTCGACGGCCGGTTCCTGGTGGACGGGCTGCTGGAGATCCCGAGCGACGTCGGCGCCGGGCCGGAGGCGGCGGTGGAGGCGCTGGCGCGGGCGTTCGACGGCGTCCTGGCCCACACCGGGGTGCCGCGTGACCTGGTCCGCGCGGTCGGGCTGGACACGCCCGGCCCGGCCAGCGCCACCGGCGTGATCTCGTCCCGTGGCTCGACGAACTTCTCCCAGCCCGCCTGGCGGGGCTTCGACGTGCGTACCGCGCTGGAGCGGCGGCTGGGCCTGCCGGTGGTGTACGCCAACGACGGCAACGCCGCCGCGCTCTACGCCCACCACGTGCACTTCGGCGCCGCGGCGATGGCGCGGTCGTCGGTGTCCGCGATCGTCGGCACCGGGCTCGGCGGGGGCGTGGTGGAGTCCGGCCGGGTGGTCGGCGGCGCGGCCGGCATGGCCGGTGAGTTCGGGCACGTGCACATCCCGCTGGACGGGCTGGTCGAGCCGGACCAGGCGGCGCCGGTCTGCGCCTGCGGCTTCACCGGGGACGCGGAGAGCGTCGCCTCGCTCACCGGGATCCGGCGCAACCTGCTGCCGTACTGGCTGGCCCGGCATCCGGAGCATCCGCTCGCGGCGGAGGAGCCGGACCGGGCGGCGAAGCTGCTGCGCGGCTACGGCGAACGCGGTGACCCGCTGGCCCGCCTGGTGTTCACCCAGCAGGCCAAGGCGCTGGGCCGGCTGTTCACCATCGCGGCCAACTTCACCGACCCGCACGCGTACTTCGTCGGCGGGGGTGTGGTGGAGGCGGCGCCGGAGTTCCGGGACTGGTTCCTCGCCGCCGTCGCCGAGCACACGGTGCTGCGGGAGGAGCAGCGGGCGGTGGCCACCTTCGCGCTGGTGCCGGACCGGGACATGGCCGGGGCGCGGGGGGTGGCCATCGCGGCGCTGGAGGCGGTACGCGGTGCCGTCACGGCCGCCGCCCCACTCGGCTGACGCCGCCGCCTGACGAGTCGCTCAGGCGCGCGGCGGCGCGGCGGTGAACGCGGCCCAGGCGTGCGGCGGGAACACCAGCACCGGGCCGGCCGGATCCTTGGAGTCGCGGACCGCCACCGCGCCGGGCAGCGGCGCCATCTCCACGCACGCGCCCTCGTCGCCGCTGTGGCTGCTCTTGCGCCAGCCGGCCGGTGCGGGGTTCGTGCGGTTCGTGCCGTTCATCTGGTCACCTCTCGTTCAGCAGGCGGAGGAGCTGGTCCCGACTGGCCGCCGGGCTCAGCGCCACGGTCCGCAGGTGCTCCATGATCTTGGCGCAGGTCCGCAGGTCACCCGGCCGGTCGAGGACCATCTGCCCGGCGACGGTCTCCACCGAGGCGATGATCGGATCCTCCGGGTCGGCGAACTCCAGGATGTGCAGCGATCCCCGGGTGCCCCGGTGGTAGCCGGCGGCGAGCGGGATCACCTGCACCGTGACGTTCGGCAGCTCGGCCATCTTCAGCAGGTGCTGGAGCTGGCCGGACATGACCGAGCGGTCACCGACCGGGCGCAGCAGCGCGCCCTCGTCGATGATGGCGTCGAGGATCGGCGGCTCGGCGCCGGAGAGCCGCTGCTGGCGGTCCAGCCGGAGCTGGACCCGCTGCTCCACCTGCTCGTCGGTGAGCGTGTGCGGCCCGCCGCGCATCACCCCGCGGATGTAGTCGGCGGTCTGGAGCAGACCGGGCACCACCGACGGCTCGAAGTTCGCGATGCCGGTGGCCTCGGCCTCCAGCGCGATGAAGTCGATGGTGCGCTGGTCCAGCAGGTACGAATAGGACACCCACCAGCCCGGCTTGCGGGCGTCCTTCGCGAGCTGCACCGCCGCGGCGATGTCGGCCGGGCCCACGCCGTAGCTGATCAGCAGCGCGCGCACGGTGGCGGGACTGACGAGCGTCTGCGCGTTCTCGTAGCGGGACAACGTGCTCCGGGTGCTGTTGATCTCGTCGGCCGCGGTCTCCAGGGTGAGGCCGGCGGCCTCCCGGTGGGTCCGCAGGGCGATGCCGAGCCGTCGGGCCCGGGCGGTCTTCGGCGCCATGCATCGATGGTCGCACATCCCGCGGGAAACCGGGCATGAGAGAAAGCCGATGAGAGTTGCATTCACGCCGGTGAACCTGTCAACGTGTGACGGCGTCCTCACCGCCGGTTGTCGTGGCGACGGTGGTGGTGAGCGACCGGAGGGGATGGGGCGCGCGGTGGTCGGATTCTTCACTCCCCCACGATCCGACCGCCGCGTGCCCCTGCCGGTTCCACGAGACGGGGAGGGGTCCAGCGGTGACCAGGTTCCTGGTGGTCCTGACCGACGTGCGTCCACCGGACGGCACCCGGCGTGACGAACGGACCAGCCCGGAACGCCGCCGTCAGGTGGTCGGCGCGAGCAGCCGGGAGGCGGCCGACCGGATCGCCGGCGCGTTCATGGCGCTGGGCATGGTGCGGGCCGGCCGGCAACGGGTGAAGGTCATCGCGGTCGGCCGCCGGCCCCGGCACCCGGCCTTCTGAGGGATCTCGTTCCGTTACTCCCTGTAGATGTCACCTTGACCGTTTGCCACGCGACTCCGTGTCTCCCCGGGTAACCACCACCGCTTGCGGCAACGCACAGTAAGGTCAGTCGGGTGAGCGCCACCGGCGAGCACGGCCAGCCGCAGTCGCGAACGATGAGGTGACCATGACCACCCCAGGCAAGACCCGTGTGGCGATCGTCTTCGGCGGCCGCAGCCCCGAGCACGGCATCTCCTGTGTCAGCGCCGGCAGCGTGCTGGCCGCGCTCGACCCGGACGAGTTCGAGGTGGTCCCGGTCGGCATCACCCGGCAGGGCCAGTGGGTCCTCGCCAGCGGCGACCCGAGCGGGCTCGCCATCACCGACCGGAAACTGCCGGAGATCACCGCCGGGTCCGGCGCCGAGCTGGTGCTGCGCGCCGATCCCGCCGCGGGTGGCCTGATGGTGCTCGACCCGACCCAGGGGCCGGTCGCGCTCGCCGACGTGGACGTGGTCTTCCCGGTGCTGCACGGCGCGTACGGCGAGGACGGCACCATCCAGGGGATGCTGGAGATGGCCGACATCCCCTACGTCGGGGCGAACGTCTTCGCCTCCGCCGCGGCCATGGACAAGGAGTTCACCAAGAAGCTCTGCGCCGCCGAGGGCATCCCGGTCGGCCCGTACGCGGTGCTGCGCGCCGGGATGTCACTGAGCGAGGAGGACAAGGAGCGCCTCGGGCTGCCCGTGTTCGTCAAGCCGTCCCGGGCCGGCTCCTCGTTCGGCATCACCAAGGTCGACGACTGGGCGGACCTGGACGCCGCGCTCGTCACCGCGCGCGAGATCGACAGCAAGGTGCTCGTCGAGGGCGCGGTGGCCGGCCGCGAGATCGAGTGCGGCGTGCTGGAAGGCGAGGCCGGCGGCGCGCCGGAGGCCTCAGTGCTCGCCGAGGTGCGGATGATCGGCGACCGCGACTGGTACGACTTCGAGGCCAAGTACATCTTCGCCGACGAGGTCTGCGAGTACGACGTACCGGCCGACCTGCCCGAGCCGGTGGCCCGGCAGGTGCGCGACTACGCCACCCGTGCCTTCACCGCGCTCGACTGCTCCGGCCTCGCCCGGGTCGACTTCTTCGTCACCCCGCAGATGGACGTCTACCTCAACGAGATCAACACGATGCCGGGCTTCACCCCGACGTCGATGTTCCCGCGCATGTGGTCGGCCAGCGGGCTGGAGTACCCGAAGCTGGTCAACCGGCTGATCCGTACCGCACTGCACCGCCGCGCCGGCCGCTGACCGCCTGCACCGCCGCGCCGGCCGCTGACCGGCCGGCCGGGCGTCAGGCGGAGCAGCCCGAGGGGGGCTGCTTCGCCGAGGGGACGGAGCTGACGATCGTGTCGGAGATCGAGGTCACCCACTGGAGCGGCGGCTCGTACGACTTCGGCACCCGGACCCGGATCGGGGTCTCCCGGTCGACCGTGGTCAGCACCGTGCCGCCGGCCTCCTCGGCCGCGTGCCAGCAGACCTTGTTGACCGTCCACACCTCGTCGGTGGGCGGGAACTGCGCCGGGCTTCCGCCGCAGGCCACCGTCAGCGCCGGGTCGCCGTACGCGGCGTTCTGCTCCGGGCCCGCGGTGACCGGGCGCTGCGGCAGGTCACGCACGCTGTCCGGGAGCTGCGACATCAGGGCGCGGCAGAGTACGGTCGGGCGCTCGGCCAGCGCCGGGGCGGGCATCTCGACCGGCGCGCTGGACTGCACCCGGGGACTCGCCGACGCGCTCGGCTCGGCGTCCGGCGACTCCGGGGCCAGCTTGGCGAACGTGAAGCCGGCCACCGCCACGGTCACCGGCACCGCGACGAGCGTCGCCCAGAGCGCGGCACGGCGGGTGGCGCCGTCCCGGCGGGGGGAGGTGTCCTTCTCGTCCACTTACAGCCGCACCACCGAACACGTGAGGGTGCGGGTGATGCCGGGCACCATCTGCACCTTGCTGACGATGAGTTTGCCGAGCTCGTCGACGGTGTTCGCCTCGGTGAGCACGACCACGTCGTACGGCCCGGTGACGGCGTCGACCCGTACCACGCCGGCCAGGTCCGCGATCAGACCGGCCACGTCACGCGCCCGGCCGACCTCGGTCTGGATGAGGATGTACGCCTGTACCACGACTCGACCTCCGTCCGTCGCCTCCGGGCGACCCGAAGGGTGAAACTACCGTACTGACCGGCAGTGATCCCTATCGGTTGCCGGTCGGACGCGGTGAGCGAGCACACGCCGGTACGGACAGGGGTGGGACGTGCGGAACGACGCAGCGGAGCGAGGGGACGGAATGACGGTCACTGATGTCGGTGAGTTCGGCCTGATCGACCGGGTGACCGCCCGGCTGGCGCAGGGACAGAGCTGCCTGCTCGGCCCCGGCGACGACGGCGCGGTGGTGGCGGCGCCGGACCGGCGGGTGGTCGCCTCGACCGACGTGCTGGTGGAGGGCCGGCACTTCCGCCGGGACTGGTCGGCGGCGCGGGACGTGGGGCACCGGGCGGCGGCGGCGAACCTCGCCGACATCGCCGCGATGGGCGCCAACCCGACCGCGCTGCTCGTCGCGCTCTGCATGCCGGCCGAGCTGGACCCGGCGTGGGCCGAGGAACTGGCCGACGGGCTGGGCGCGGAGGCGGCGCTCGTCGGCGCGAGCGTGGTCGGCGGGGACATGTCCGGCAGTCCGACGCTCACCATCGCGGTGACAGCGCTCGGCGACCTGGCCGGCCGCGCCCCGGTGGTCCGTTCCGGCGCCCGCCCCGGCGACGTGGTGGCGCTGGCCGGGCGTACCGGCTGGGCGGCGGCCGGCTACACCGTGCTGTCCCGGGGTTTCCGCACGCCCCGGCTGCTGGTCGAGGCGTTCCGCCGCCCCGAGGTGCCGTACGCCGCCGGACCCGCTGCCGCCGAGGCCGGGGCCACCGCCATGATCGACGTGTCGGACGGGCTGCTGGCCGACCTCGGGCACGTGGCGACCGCCAGCGGTGTGGCGATCGACCTGAGCCGGGACGCGTTCGAGGTGCCCCGGCAGATGCGGGACGCGGCGCAGGCGCTCGGCGTCGACCCGTACACCTGGATCCTGGCCGGCGGCGAGGACCACGCGCTGGCGGCGACGTTCCCGGGGGACGCCGCGCTCCCGGACGGCTGGCGGCCGGTCGGGCGGGTGGCGGCCGGCGCCGGGGTCACCGTCGACGGCGCCGCCTACAGCGGCCCGCGCGGCTGGGACCACTTCCGCCGGACGGCGGAATAGCCTGCACCGCCGGCGGACGCCGGAATAGCCTGCACCGCCGACGGACGCCGGAATAGCCTGCACCGCCGGCGGACGGCGGAATAGCCGGCACCGCCGCCGGACGCCGGAGTGATCTGCGTCCGACCCCGGGCCGCCGGGCCGGGCCGGGGGCGGCGGCGGTCGTAACCTGGCACGGTGAGCGAGATCGAGATCCGGGAGCGGCGCTTCGACGCGCCCGAGTCGCAGGCGCTGATCCGGGCGGCGCTGGCCGACCTGGGCGCCCGGTACGGCGGCAGCGGCGACGAGACCCCGGTCGACGCGGCCGAGTTCACCCCGCCGGACGGCACGTTCCTCGTCGCCTACCTCGACGGGCGGCCGGTGGGCTGCGGCGGGTGGCGCAGCCACGGCGAGGACGGCGACACGGCCGAGCTGAAGCGGATGTACACCGACCCGGCGGCCCGGGGCCGGGGCGTGGCCCGCTCGGTGCTCGCCGCGGTCGAGCGGTCCGCCCGCGACCACGGCCGCAAGCGGATCGTGCTGGAGTGCGGCGACAAGCAGCCCGAGGCGATCGCCATGTACACCTCGGCCGGATACGAGCGGATCCCGAACTTCGGCTTCTACAAGGACGCCCCGGGCTGCCTGTCGTACGGCCGCACGCTCTAGCCGACGGAGATCCGGATCTCGCTCGCGGCGCGGCGCGCGGCATTCGCGGCCTCGTCCGGGGTCGCGCCCCAGGCCATCAGGTGCCCGCTGCGGTGCGCCGAGGAGAGCAACTCCGGCACGGTCTGCCCGACCTTCGTCTCCACCTGCACGTCGAGCACGCCCGGCACGCGCAGCGCGTCGCGCCTGCCGTCCACGGCCGTGACCCGGCCGGGCGGGGCGATCAGGAACTCGATCGCCGCCGCGCCGGTCGCCCGCGCAGGCAGCGCCGGCCGTTCGCCGCGCAGGATCCGCAGGTACGCCTCGATGACGTCCCGTTCGTAGGCGATCGAGATGAGCGCGGTGATCATGTCGCCGGGCATCCGGGCCGCGCACTCCACCAGCGTCGGCACGCCGTCGGCGAGGATCCACTCGCTGTGCAGCATGCCGCTGCGGAAGCCGGCCGCCCCGGCGAGACGTACCGCGGCGGCGCGCAGCGCGTCGTGCGCGGCGGCGGGCAGCGCGGACGGCACTGTGTGGCCGGTCTCGACCGGGTAGCGGCCACCGGCGATCCGCTTGTCGGTGACGTTGGCGAAGATCACCTCGCCGTCCGCGACCAGCAGCTCGACGCTGTGCTCGGAGCCGACGAGCAGTTCCTCGACCAGGACACCGGTGGGCAGGCCGCGCTCGGTGGCCTCGGCCGGGTCGGGCGGGGCGGCGCTCGCCGCCCAGCGGGCCGGCACCTCGGCCGGGTCGGTGATCAGCTGCACGCCCAGGCTGCCCGAGCGGCGGGTCGGCTTGAGCACGCACCGGCCGCCGTGCGCCTCCGCGAACTCCACCGCCCGCGCCGGGTCGTCGACCAGCTCGTAGGCCGGGTTGGCCAGCCCGATCCGGTCGGCGAGCAGCCGCATCCGGTGCTTGTCGGAGAAGACGTCGGCGGCCTCCACCCCGGCACCCGGCAGACCGAGCCGTTCGGCGAGCCGGGCGGTGGCGCCGACCGCGTACTCCAGGCCGGGCAGGACCAGCCGGGCGTCGGCGAGGCCGGGCTCGCGGGCGAGCAGGGCGTCGGGGTCGAAGCCGGTCTGGTACTCGGCGGCGACGAGGCGCCCGATCATCGGCAGCCGCTCGGCGAACCGGGTCAGGTCGCGGCGGGCGATCACGTCCGGCTCCTCGACCAGCACCACGCTGCCGGGCGGCAGCTCCTGGTCGAACCAGCTCAGCGAGCCGAACGACGCGCCCACCACCACCAGTTGCTCGCGACCCAGATCGAGGTCCACCGGTCACCCTCCCCACGGCTCGCGCCGGAACCGGACGGCCGGCGCAGCAGCACCCTAACCGGCCGGTACCAGCCGGTCGCCGTACGGTCGGTCAGGGGTGCGGGGGCGGGTCGGTGGATTCGGCGCCCGGGCCGCCGGACACGACAGAAGCCGGCGGACCCCGAAGGGATCCGCCGGCGACCGACGATGTTCCGGTGGCGCTACCGCGTCAGGCGCGGGTGACCTTGCCGGCCTTGATGCACGAGGTGCAGACCTGCAACTTCTTGGTGGTGCCACCACCGGCCGGGGTACGCACCGACTGGATGTTCGGGTTCCAGCGGCGGTTGGTCCGCCGGTGCGAGTGGGACACGTTGTGGCCGAAGCCCGGCCCCTTGCCACAGACGTCGCACACGCTAGCCACGGGATACTCCTGGGATTGAAACGTTCATGAGGTCGCCGCCAGGCGCTGCCCGGGCAACCTGGTCAGGTTACCCGATGACAGTCGGTCCGCCCAACCGGCCCTTTCGCGAGCCCACCCAGCGTACCGGCGTCCCGGCCGGGCCGTCGGCCGGGGCGGACACGCGGCGGACGACCCCGGCGCGTGTCGGTGTGCGCCAGTAGGCTTCCCGACGTGCTGGAGACCCTCGACGCCGCAGCGGTACGCCGCTGGTGCGCGAGCGGGCTGACCGCCCTCCGGACCCACCAGGGCGAGATCGACGACCTGAACGTCTACCCCGTGCCCGACGGTGACACCGGCACCAACCTGGTGCTCACGCTCACCTCGGCCCAGCAGGCCCTGGCCATGGACCTCGGCACGCTCCCCGACGACGGGCACACCCCGCACGGGCACGCGCTGCGGCTGATGGCCCGGGGCGCGCTGCTGGGGGCGCGCGGCAACTCCGGCGTGATCCTCTCGCAGATCCTGCGCGGTCTCGCCGACACGCTCGCCGCCGTGCCCGCGGTGCGCGGGCGGCAGCTCGCCGACGCGCTGGCCGACGCCACCACCGCCGCCTACGCCGCAGTCGCCCGGCCGGTCGAGGGCACGCTGCTGAGCGTGGTCGCCGCCGCGGCACACGCGGCCCGCCGGGCGGACAGCGACGACCTGCGCGCCGTGGCCCGGGCCGCGGCCGAGGCGGCGGCGCACGCGCTGGCGCGTACCCCCGAGCAGTTGCCGGAGCTGGCCCGCGCGGGCGTGGTCGACGCCGGCGGGCGGGGCCTGTGCCTGCTGCTGGACGCGCTGGTCGAGGTGATCACCGGCGAGAGCCCGGCGCAGCCGGCGCCCGCGCCACCCGCCCGCCGCGCGTCGGTCACCGCCGTGCGGGAGAGCGGCTCCGACGCGTACGCCTACGAGGTGCAGTACCTGCTCGACGCCACCGACGAGGCGGTGACCCGGCTGCGCGCCGAGCTGGACGCGCTCGGCGACTCCCTGGCGATCGTCGGCGACGGCGCCGGCACCTGGAACGTGCACGTGCACGTCAACGACATCGGGGCGGCGGTCGAGGCGGGCGTGGTCGCCGGTCGCCCGCACCGGATCAGCGTGACCCGCTTCGCCGACCAGGGTGCCCCGGCACCGCAGGCGCCGCTGCCCGAGGGGCGGGCCGCCGTGGTGGTGGCCACCGGCGCGGGCATCGCGGAGCTGTTCGCCGCCGAGGGCGCCGTGGTGGTGCCCGCCAACCCGTCCACGGGTGAGCTGCTGGACGCGATCCGGGCCACCGGCGCCGCCCGGGTGGTGGTGCTGCCGAACGACCCGAACACCCAGTCGGTGGCGAGCGCGGCGGCCAAGGAGGCGCACGGCCTCGGCGTGAAGGTGAGCGTGGTGCCGACCCGCTCGCCGGTGCAGGCGCTCGCGGCGCTGGCCGTACGCGATCCGAAGCGACGGTTCGAGGACGACGTGATCGCGATGGCCGAGGCGGCCGGCGCCTGCCGGTACGCCGAGGTGTGCCACGCCGCCCGCGAGGCGCTCACCGTCGCCGGCCCGGCCCGCCCGGGTGACGTGCTGGCCCTGGTCGAGGGCGAGGTGCACCTGATCGGGCAGGATCTGGTCGACACCTGCACCGCAGTGGTGGACCGGATGCTCGGCGGTGGCGGCGAACTGGTCACGCTGCTGTGCGGCGCGGACGCGCCGGCCGGGCTGGCCGACCGGGTCCGCGCGCACGTCGAGGGGGCCTGGCCGTTCGTCGAGGTGCAGGCGTACGAGGGCGGGCAACCGCACTATCCGCTCCTGGTGGGGGTCGAATGACGAGCGAAGCGGCCACCGTGGACACGCCGCTGAAGAAGCTGGTCGGCGAGCGCACCGCGAAGGCGCTGGCCGGGCATCTCGACCTGCACACCGCCGGTGACCTGATCTACCACTTCCCGCGCCGGTACGACGAGCGCGGCGAGCACACCGACATCCGCTCGCTCGACGTGGGGGAGCAGGTCACCGTGCTGGCCCAGGTGCAGCGCACCGCGGTCCGCCCGATGCGCCAGCGGCGCGGCAACCTGCTGGAGGTGACCGTCGGTGACGGTTCCGGCGGCGTGCTCACCTGCACGTTCTTCGGCAACCAGGCGTGGCGGGAACGGGAGCTGCGGCCCGGCCGGTGGGGGCTGTTCGCCGGCAAGGTGACCGAGTTCCGGGGCAAACGCCAGCTCAACGGCCCGGAGTACGTCCTGCTCGGCGAGGGCGGCGAGGGCGAGGCGGCGGCCAACGAGGAGGTCGAGGAGTTCGCCGGGGCGCTGATCCCGGTCTACCCGGCCGCGGCGGCGGTGCCGACCTGGGTGATCGCCCGCTGCGTCCGCGTCGTGCTCGACACGTTCACCCCGCCGGAGGATCCGCTGCCGGCCACCGTGCGGGCCACCCGCAACCTGATCGACATCGGCACCGCGCTGCGCGAGATCCACCGTCCGACCAGCAAGGAGGCGCTCTACCGGGCCCGCCGCCGGCTGAAGTGGGACGAGGCGTTCGCCGTGCAGCTCACGCTGGTGCAGCGCAAGCACCGGGCGGCGGCGTCACCGGGGCGGGCCCGGCCGGCGAAGGCGGGCGGCCTGCTGGACGCGTTCGACGCCCGGCTGCCGTACGAGCTGACCTCCGGCCAGCAGGTCGTCGGGCGGGAGATCGCCGCCGACCTGGACCGGGCGCACCCGATGCACCGGCTGCTCCAGGGCGAGGTGGGTTCCGGCAAGACGGTGGTGGCGCTGCGCGCCATGCTCCAGGTGGTCGACGCCGGTGGGCAGGCCGCGCTGCTGGCCCCGACCGAGGTGCTCGCCGCCCAGCACCACCGGGGCATCCTCGACCTGCTCGGCCCGCTCGGCCGGGCCGGCGAGCTGGGCGCCGCCGACGACGCCACGCGGGTGGAGCTGATCACCGGCTCGCTCGGCGCGGCGGCCCGGCGCCGGGCACTGGCCGAGGTGGCCGAGGGTCGCGCCGGCATCGTGCTCGGCACGCACGCCCTGCTCTACGAGGGCGTCGACTTCCACGACCTCGGCCTGGTGGTGGTGGACGAGCAGCACCGCTTCGGCGTGGAGCAGCGCGACGCGCTGCGCGCCAAGGCCGAGCGGCCGCCGCACGTGCTGGTGATGACCGCCACTCCGATCCCGCGCACCGTGGCCATGACCGTCTACGGCGACCTGGAGACCTCCACGCTGTCCCAGCTTCCGCAGGGCCGCTCGCCGATCGCGTCGCACGTGGTCCCGGCCGCCGAGAAGCCGGCCTTCCTCGACCGGGCCTGGCGCCGGTTGCGCGAGGAGGTCGCGAAGGGCCACCAGGCGTACGTGGTGTGCCCGCGGATCGGAGAAGGGCCGGTGTCGGACGAGGAGGCGCCGCGGGAGGACGACAACGGCCGCCGCCCGCCGCTGGCGGTGACCGAGGTGGCCCCGCTGCTGGCCGAGGGCCCGCTGCACGGGCTGCGGATCGGGGTGCTGCACGGGCGGCTGCCGGCCGACGAGAAGGACGCGGTGATGCGCGCGTTCGCCGACGGCGAGCTGGACGTGCTGGTCGCTACCACTGTGGTCGAGGTCGGCGTGAACGTGCCCAACGCGACAGTGATGATCGTGCTCGACGCCGACCGGTTCGGTGTCTCCCAGCTCCACCAGCTGCGCGGCCGGGTGGGCCGGGGCTCGGCCGCCGGTCTGTGCCTGCTGGTCACCGAGGCGGCCGAGGGCTCCTCCGCGCGGGAGCGGCTGGACGCGGTCGCCTCCACCACCGACGGCTTCAAGCTCGCCGAACTCGACCTGGAACAGCGCCGGGAGGGCGACGTGCTGGGCGCGACCCAGTCCGGCCGGCGCTCGCACCTGCGGCTGCTGTCGTTGCTGCGCGACACCGAGCTGATCCGCGACGCGCGGGCCGAGGCGACCGAACTGGTCGAGGAGGATCCGGAGCTGGCCCGGCATCCGGCGCTGGCGGCGTCGGTCGCCGCGCTCGTCGACGAGGAGCGCGCCGAATACCTGGAGAAGGGCTGACGCGCGGGACCGGCCGGCGCTCCGCTGCGGCTTCGCGGGACTGCGGCACGGACGTCGCGTGCCTAGGCTCGCGCAGATGTCGACACCATTCCTCGAACGCGGTGTGCTGCTGCTGGCCCGAGGTGACGAACTGCTTGTGGACCGGGTCGCCGGAGCGGCCGACGAGACGTCCGGCCGGCCGTGCACCTCGGCCACCCGCTTCCAGATCGCCTCGATCAGCAAGCAGATGGCGGCCGTGGCGGTGCTGCTGCTCGCCGAACGCGGCGTGCTGCGCCTGACCGACCCCGTCACCCGGTGGCTGCCCGGCACGCCGCCGCCGGAGTGGTCCGGCATCACGCTGCACCACCTGCTCACCCACACCTCCGGCCTGGGCCACTGGGAGGAGTACCCGGCGGTCGACCTGCACGGACCGGCCGAGCCGGACGAACTGCTCGGCCGGTTCGCCGCGCTGCCGCCGCTGTTCCGGCCCGGGGCCGGGTGGCACTACAGCAGCCCCGGCTACGTGCTGCTGGCCCGGACCGTCGAGCGGGCGGCCGGGCGGCCGTACGCCGAGTTCCTCGCCGAGGAGGTCTTCGCGCCGCTGGGCATGACGGGCAGCTTCGCCGGTGCGGGCGACGGCCGGCCGGACGTGGCGGCCGGGCACGAGGGCGGCCGTCCGGTGCCGTCCTGGGACCTGGCGACGGTCAGCATGGGTGCGGGTGACGTCTGGTGCACCGCTGCGGACCTGTTGACCTGGCTGGACGTACCGCGCCGGGGCCGGCTGCTCACACCAGCCTCGGTGGCGGCGACGACCGCACCGCACGCGCCCACCGGGCGGCCCGGTGAGGCGTACGGCTACGGCTTCTTCGTCGGCCCGCTGGCCGGCCGGCGGGCGGTGCACCACTCGGGGGACAACGGCGGCTACAAGGCGTTCGCCGCCTGGCTGCCCGACTCGGACGAGCGGCTCGTCCTGCTGGCGAACCAGGCCGAGGTGAACCCGGCGGCTGTCACGTCGGTGCTCGACGCCGTCTGACCTGCCCGCGCCGGCCGAGGCCGCGCCCGCGCGGCGGGGTGGGTGCGGGGTGCGGGTGCGCGGTGGCGCCGCGGGCACGGCGAGGGCGCGCCGGCCGGGTGGCCGGACGCGCCCTCGGTCCGTTATGCATCTGAGATCATTGATGTACGTCGAGTCACGGATCGTCGCGCCGGGTACTTCGTCCACGCCTCGCGGCGTCGCGTAGCGTCGGGGCATGCGCAGGGAGCGACGGTGACCCGGATCGTGGCCGGCACGCTCGGCGGCCGGCGGATCGCCGCGCCGCCCGGCGCCGGCACCCGGCCCACCTCCGACCGGGTCCGCGAGGCGCTGTTCAGTGCCGTGCACTCCCACGTCGACCTGGACGGGGCGCGCTTCGCCGACCTGTACGCCGGTTCCGGCGCGGTCGGGCTGGAGGCGCTGTCCCGGGGCGCGGCCCATGTCCTGCTCGTCGAGTCCGACGCGCGGGCCGCCCGGGTGATCCGGGAGAACATCGCCGCGCTCCGGGCCGCGCCGGCCGCGCGCCTGGTCACCGGCAAGGTCGCCGGCGTGCTCGCGGCCGGGCCCACCGACGGGCCGTACGACGTGGTCTTCGCCGATCCGCCGTACGCGGTGCCGGACGCCGAGATCACCGCGATGCTGGCGGCGCTGGTGGACGGCGGCTGGCTCGCCCCGGACGCCCTGGTGATCGTCGAGCGGTCCAGCCGTACCGGACCGGTCACGTGGGTGGAAGGTGTCACTCCGGAGCGCAGCAGACGTTACGGCGAGACCACACTTTGGTACGGTCGCCGATCATGAGACGTGCGGTCTGCCCGGGCTCGTTCGACCCGGTCACCAACGGACACCTCGACATCATCGGCCGGGCCAGCCGGCTGTTCGACGAGGTGATCGTCGGAGTGCTGGTCAACCAGTCCAAGCAGGGCCTGTTCACCGTCGAGGAGCGGATCGCCATGCTCCGCGAGGTGACCGCCTCGTACGACAACGTCCGGGTGGAGTCGTTCCGCGGCCTGCTCGTCGACTTCTGCCGCGCCCAGCAGGCGAGTGTGCTGATCAAGGGCCTGCGTGCGGTGAGCGACTTCGACTACGAGCTGCAGATGGCCCAGATGAACATCGGCCTGGCCGGCGTGGAGACGCTGTTCATGCCGACCAACCCGCTCTACTCGTTCATCTCGTCCAGCCTGATCAAGGACGTGGCGAAGTGGGGCGGCGACATCTCCGCCCACGTCCCCGACCTGGTCCGAGCCCAGCTCTCCGCCCGCCTCCGCCCCTGACCCCCGCCCCCGTCCCCGCCCTGGCTCGGCCCCGCGATCTTGCACTTCCGGCCCGGACATTCCTCCCGCAAGGGACGAGTGCGGGGCCGCAAGTGCAAGATCGCCGGGGAGAGGGGTGAGGGAGGGCGCGGGGGAGGGCGACGCGCCGGGTGGGGCGGGTGGGGTGCTTGTGGCTCGGGCGCGACATGATGTCTGCAGCGCCGAGACGGGGCGCAGGCCGCATGATGGAGGGCGGCCGACGAAGACAGGAGTGAGGTACCGGTGGACCCGCTCGATCGCATCGACGAACTGATCGCCATGGTGGAGCAGGCCCGCTCCGTCCCGATGTCGCGCAACAACTGCATGGTCGACCGGGGCGAGATGATCGCCACGCTCGACGAGCTGCGCGCGGAGCTTCCCGCGGACCTGCGCCGGGCCGCCGCGCTGCTGGAGGAGCGGGACAAGATCATGGAGGCCGGCAAGCGTGAGGCCGACCGGATCATCAGCGAGGGTGAGGCGGAACACGCCCGGCTGGTTTCGGTCAACGAGATCACCGTCTCGGCCGAGCACGAGGGCGCGCGGATCATCGCCGAGGCGCGGGCTGAGGCGCAGCGCCTCCGCGAGGAGGTGGACGACTACGTCGACACCGCGCTGGCGAACTTCGAGCAGTTCCTCACCCGGGCGCTGGCCTCGATAGAGCGCGGCCGGGACAAGATGCACGCGCTGCGCGAGATCGGCACCTTCGCCGGAGACGAGGCGGACCGCCCGCTACCCTTCTGAGCGGCGCGCGAGCCGGTCGCCGACAGCCGGCTGCCGTCGAGCCGGAGGTGAGCCCCGGTTCGACGGTCCGCCCACCTGGCAGGTAACCTTCTTTGTCGGCCTCTCAACGGCCGGAGTCTGACTATGCCCAAACACTCGCCAAGCACACTCGACCCCAGGTCGCCGCTGGTCCTCGACACGAGGGAACTGCCGCGCCGACCTGGCGCGTTGCGTACGCACAAGCGGGTCGTGCCGGCACCGGCGGACCTCGGCGTGGAGTTGATCAGCGTGCCGGAGGGCGCGGACCTCGACCTCGACCTGAGGTTGGAGTCGGTGTCCGAGGGCGTGCTCGTCTCCGGGACCGTCACCGGTCCCGTCAAGGGCGAGTGCGGCCGCTGCCTGCGCGAGATCGACGACTCGTTGGCCGTGACGATCCAGGAGCTGTACGCGTACGAGAACAGCACCACGGACGACACGACCGAAGAGGACGAGGTGGGCCGGATGCAGGGCGATCTGATCGACCTGGAGCCGGCGTTGCGGGACGCGGTGGTGCTGGCGCTGCCGACGAACCCGCTCTGCCGGGAGGACTGCCCAGGCCTGTGCCCCGACTGCGGGGTGCACTGGGACGATCTGCCGGCCGACCACAGCCATCAGCAGGTCGACCCGCGTTGGGCGAGCCTGACGCAACTGACCCGTACAGAGGAGTAAGAACCGTGGCCGTCCCCAAGCGCAAGATGTCGCGCAGCAACACCCGCGCCCGCCGGGCGAACTGGAAGGCCTCGGCGGTGGCGACCGTGGCCTGCCCGCAGTGCAAGTCGGCCAAGCTGCCGCACGCCGCCTGCTCCGTCTGCGGCACCTACAACGGCCGTCAGGTCCTCGAGGTCTGACCCGGCCGCCGAGTGACGTCCCCGACCACCGGTCGGGTGACGCGCGCACCAAGGCTCTCGCCCGGTGCCCCGGCTCCCGCCGCCGCCGACCGGTCTCCGGCCGGCGGACTGTCGGAGCCGGGCACCGCGCGGATCGCCGTCGACCTCCTCGGCGGGGACGATGCTCCCGCCGTCGTGGTTGACGGCGCTCTGCGAGCGGTACGCACTGATCCCGCCCTGCACCTGCTGCTCGTCGGCCCGATCGAGGTGGCCGACGAGCTGATCGGTGCGCTCGACCCGGCTCAGCGCGCCCGGGTCACGGTCCGCCCGGTGCGGACCGCCGTCGGCATGGCCGACCATCCCACCGCCGCCCGCGGCGAGAGCACGGTACGCACCGCCGTGCAGGCCGTCCGCGACGGACTCGCCGACGCGATCGTCTCCGCCGGCTCGACCGGCGCCACCGTCACCGCCGCCGCGCTCGGCCTCGGCCGCTGGACCGGGATACGCCGGCCCGCGCTCGCCGCCACGCTGCCCGCCGTCGAGGGGCCGGTGGTGCTGCTGGACGTCGGCGGCACGCTCGAACCCGGCCCGGCCACGCTGGCCCGGCACGCCCTCCTCGGCGCCGCCTACGCGGCCGTGGCCCACGCCGTCACCGCACCCCGCGTCGGGTTGCTCTCCGTCGGCCTCGAGACGGGCAAGGGCGACCGGCTGCGCCGGATCGCCGCACCCGCGCTCGCCGCCGCGCCGCTGCCCTGCGACAGCCGCTACGTCGGCCTGGTCGAGGGGTACGACATCTCGCTCGGCACCCGCGCCGACGTCGTGGTGACCGACGGCTTCACCGGAAACGTCCTGCTGAAGGCCATCGAGGGCGCGTACGCCATGGCCGGCGGCCCACCGTCACGCGGCGGCGCCCCGCGTGCCGCGGCCCTGCTCGGGGTGGGCGGCACCGTGGTCGTGTGCCACGGCGCGGCCGGCCCCGAGGACGTCGCCTCCGGCATCGCGCTCGCGGCCCACCTGTGGCGCCGTGACGCCGCCGGGACGGTCCGCGCCCTGCTCGCCGACATCCCGCACGATCTCGCACCCGACCGAAACGACACCGAGGTAGCACCATGACCAACGACAAGCGGCGGCGTGCTCCCGTCGGCCACCTGGAGGCGGCCTTCGGGGTGTCGCTCGACCCGGAACTGCTGGAGCGCGCGCTGACCCACCGCTCGTACGCGTACGAGAACGGCGGCCTGCCCACGAACGAGCGGCTGGAGTTCCTGGGCGACTCGGTCCTCGGCGTGGTGATCACCACAGCGCTGTTCCACAACCACCCCGACCTGCCCGAGGGGCAGCTGGCGAAGCTGCGCGCCAGCGTGGTCAACATGCGGGCGCTCGCCGACGTGGCGCGTGGCCTGGGCCCGGACGGGCTCGGCGCGTACCTGCTGCTCGGCAAGGGCGAGGAGGCCACCGGCGGACGGGACAAGGCGAGCATCCTGGCCGACACGCTGGAGGCGCTGCTGGGCGCGATCTACCTCCAGTACGGCCTGGACACGGCGGCCATCGTCATCCACCGGCTGTTCGACCCGCTGATGGCCGAGTCGGCGGGCCGGGGCGCGGCGCTGGACTGGAAGACCAGCCTCCAGGAGCTGACCGCCGCGCTCGGGCTCGGCGTGCCCGAGTACCGGATCGAGGGCACCGGGCCGGACCACCTCAAGACGTTCACCGCCTGGGTGGTGGTGGCCGGCAACCGGTACGGCGGCGCGGAGGGGCGCAGCAAGAAGGAGGCCGAGCAGCGCGCGGCCGAGTCGGCCTGGCGCACGCTCACCGAGCAGGCCGAGGCGGAGGCGGCGGCGCAGGACCAGGACCAGGACGGGACGAGCCCGCAGGACGACACGACGGATGTCGAGGCGGGCGCCGGCCGTGCCTGAGCTGCCCGAGGTCGAGACCGTCCGGCTGGGACTCGCCCAGTGGGTGATCGGCCGGCGGATCGCCGCCGTCGAGGTACGCCACCCGAGGGCGGTACGCCGGCACGCGCCCGGCGGCGCGCACTTCGCCGACGTGCTCGCGGGCCGGACGATCACCGGCGTGCACCGCCGGGGCAAGTACCTCTGGCTGCCGCTGGACAGCGGCGACGCGGTGATCGGCCACCTCGGCATGTCCGGCCAGCTGCTGTTGCAGCCGGTCGGCGCGGCCGACGAACTGCACCTGCGCGTCCGGTTCCGGTTCGCCGACGACGGGCCGGAGCTGCGTTTCGTCGACCAGCGCACGTTCGGCGGGCTGTCCGTGTCGGCCGGCGGGGCGGAGCTGCCCGCCGAGATCGCCCACATCGCCCGCGATCCGATGGACCCGGAGTTCTCCGACGAGGCGTTCGTGGCGGCGCTGCGGCGCAAGCGTACGGAGATCAAACGCGCGCTGCTCGACCAGACGCTGATCTCCGGGGTGGGCAACATCTACGCCGACGAGGCACTGTGGCGGGCGAGGCTGCACGGCGCCCGCCCGGCCGACGCGCTGACCCGTCCGGCCGCGCTGCGGCTGCTCGGGCACGTCCGGGACGTGCTCGCCGAGGCGATCAAGCAGGGCGGCACCAGCTTCGACGAGCTGTACGTCAACGTCAACGGCGAGAGCGGCTACTTCGACCGGTCGCTCAACGCGTACGGCCGGGAGGGGGAGCCCTGCCCGCGCTGCGGCGCCCCGATCCGGCGCGAGGCGTTCATGAACCGGTCCTCCTACAGTTGCCCGCGATGCCAGCCGCGGCCCCGGGGCACCCTCCGGGGATGACCCCGAGCCGGTTCGGGGTTGCGCCGGTGTGCATCGCCAGACGGTCCCCGGGGACGCGCCGGAGCGTACCCGGAGATGCCCTTTTCCGCCCGGTCCGCGCGGCCGGAACCGGCTGCGCGGACCTCGCCGCCCGGATCGGGGACGAGCGGGGGCCGTTCCCCGATGTCGGGGCCCCGCCTGCTGCCTAGCGTCATCTGGGGTCGGCACAGGGCCGGCATCAGGAGGGTGGAACGCGGGACATGGGCAGGCGACCGGTGACCGTGCGGCTGGCACGGTGGAGTGCGGAGCATCCGTGGCGCGCGATCGCGTTGTGGGTGGTCTTCGTGGCGGTGTGTTTCGTCGGCGGCAGCGCCGCCGGGCTGAACGAGGCCACCGACGAGGATCAGGCGATCGGCGAGTTCGGACAGGCACAGCTGATCGTCGACAGTGGCGGGTTCGACCAGCCGGCGACCGAGAACGTGCTGATCACCGCCCGCTCGGGCTCGCTCGACCAGGCCGCCGCGAAGGCCGCCGCGCAGGACGCGGCGGACCGGCTGCGGCAGGTCGACGGCGTGGCCTCGATCGGTACGCCGATGCCGTCGCGCGACGGCAGCGCGCTGCTGCTGCCGATCACCATGTCGGGCGACCCGGGCACCGCCGGGGACCGGGTGCAGCCGCTGCGGGACACCACCGCGAAGGTGCAGGACGCGCACCCGCAACTGCGGGTGGAGCAGGTCGGCGGCCCGTCGATCGACAAGGCGCTCGACGACACGCTCGGCAAGGACTTCAAGCGCGCCGAGCTGCTCAGCCTGCCGGTGACGCTGGCCATCCTGATCATCGCGTTCGGCGCGCTGATCGCCGCCGGGGTGCCGGTGCTGCTGGCGCTCTCCTCGGTGGCCGCCGCGATGGGACTCTCCACACTCGCCTCGCACCTGGTGCCGGCCACCGACACCACCGCCAGCGTCATCCTGCTGATCGGCATGGCGGTCGGCGTGGACTACTCGCTGTTCTACGTGCGGCGGGAACGGGAGGAACGGGCCAAGGGCCGGTCCGGCCTGGACGCGGTGGAGATCGCGGCGGAGACCTCCGGGCACGCCGTGGTGGTCTCCGGCACCGCCGTGATCATCTCGATGGGCGGCCTGCTGCTCGCCCAGGACGCGATCTTCTCCTCGCTGGCGGTCGGCTCCATCCTGGTGGTGGCGGTCGCCGTGATCGGCTCGCTGACCGTGCTGCCGGCGCTGCTGGCGAAGCTGGGCCGCTGGGTGGACCGGCCGCGTGTGCCGCTGCTGTGGCGCCTCACCGCGCCGCGCAACGGTCAGTCCGCCCGGCCCCGGTTCTGGCCGGCGGTGCTCAAGCCGGCGCTGCGCGCGCCGGTGGCGACGCTGCTGATCTCGGTAGCGCTGCTGCTCGCGCTCGCCGCGCCCGCGCTCGGTATGAAGCTGAAGTTCCCCGGCCCGGAGGACGTGCCCCGCACCACGGCGGCCATGCAGGCGTACGACCGGCTCACCGCGGCCTTCCCGAGCAACGGCACCAGCCACACCGTCGCCGTGCGGGCGCCCGCCGAGCAGGCCGACCGGGTGCGGGCCGCGCTCACCGACCTGGCCGGCCGTACCGCCGCCGACCCGCTCTTCGCGCCGGCCGAGGGGGACGGCCCGGAGATCCGGGTGTCGGCGGACCGGCGGGTGTCGGTGCTGGAGGTGGCCACGCCGCACGCCAGCCGCTCCGACGAGGCGAACCGGTCGCTGCACGAGCTGCGCGAGGACCTGGTCCCGGCCACGCTCGGCGGCATCCCGGGCGTGGAGTACGCGGTCGGTGGCGGCGTGGCCGCCAGCGAGGACTACGCCGCCCACATCTGGGCGAAGCTGCCGATCGTCGCGGCGTTCGTGCTGGCGCTGACGTTCCTGGTGATGGCGTGGACGTTCCGGTCGGTGGTGGTGGCGCTGACCTCGATCGTGCTGAACCTGCTCTCCGCCGGTGCCGCGTACGGGCTGCTGGTGCTGGTCTTCCAGAGCGACTGGGCGGAGGGGCTGCTCGGCTTCACCTCGATGGACGCGATCGTCACCTGGCTGCCGCTGTTCCTGTTCGTGGTGCTGTTCGGACTGTCGATGGACTACCACGTCTTCGTGGTGAGCCGGATCCGCGAGGCGGTCGACCGGGGGATGCCCAACCGGGAGGCGGTGGCGCACGGCATCACCTCCTCGGCCGGGGTGGTGACCAGCGCGGCGGTGGTGATGGTGGCGGTGTTCTCCATCTTCGCCACGCTCAGCATGATCGACTTCAAGCAGCTCGGCATCGGCCTGGCGGCGGCGATCCTGCTGGACGCCACGATCATCCGCGCGGTCGTGCTGCCATCGGTGATGACGCTGCTCGGTGACGCGAACTGGTGGGCGCCACGCTTCATGCGCCGTCGGCGGCCCGTCCCGGCGGTCGAGCCGCCGCCCGCCCCGGCACCGGAGCTGGTCGGCGTCCGCTGATCCCGAGCGGACCCGCCCCGGGGCTCGGTCCCGGCGCCCAACCGGTGGTGCCGGACAGCTTGACATCAGCTCCGGCTCGTGCCGGCCGCTGAGAAGGCATTCGTGTTCGCGCGGTATACCTGAGAGTCATAGTTATGACTCTCAGGTATACCGCCTTCCGTGCGTCTATTCGCCGCTGATGGTCACGGAGAGTGTTGGCAGCTTTCGTACGGGATGATCGTCATCGGCGCCCCGCTCCCGGCGGGCGGGGCGGCGGGGTGTCACGGCAGGGCGCACGGCTCCCGCCAGGCGTCCAGCTCGCGGTCCTTGCGGATCGAGGCGAAGCCGTAGCCGACCGAGGTGACGCAGAAGTCCGCCGGCTCGCCGGTGTACTCGACGTGGAAGACCGGCTTGCCGGCGTCGACGAAGGGCAGCAGCTTCGCGCACTCGCGGCGGCGTACGCACTCCTGGTTGACCGCGAAGTCGAAGTCGGGGGCCAGCGCGGCCACCTGCGCCACGTCGTCGACCAGGCCGGGGGAGAGGTCCAGCTTGCGGGCCAGCCCGGCCAGCCGGCGGTTGAACAGCAACTGGTCGTCGAAGTCCAGCGGGTAGCCGGAGCGGTGCCGGTAGCCGTCCGCGTCGGCGAACGCCACCGCGCCGAAGCCCTTGCCCCGGCACAGCCGGAACCGGTCGGCCAGCACCGGCGCGAGCGCGTCCCAGTTCCGCACGTCCAGGAAGCGGCTTCCCGGACGCGCCGGCACCGCCGTGCCGCGTACGGCGGCGGGGAAGCGGGTGGCGTCCGGGTCGTCCGCGGCGTACGTGCCGACCCGGACGTGGCAGATCAGCCGGCGGTCCTGCTCGCGCAGCGCGGCGGTCTCGGCCGAGGTGGTCGCCACCGGGTCGAGGAGGAAGACGTCGGCGTCGACGGTGGTGTCCACCGGGGTGGTGAGCTGCCACTGCCACCGCCAGCTTCCGGCCTGCGCGGCCGGCCAGGGAGTGGGCGCGCCCGGCGGCGTGATCGGCCGGCGGCAGGCCGGCACCGGGGCGAGCAGCAGCGCGGTCAGCGCGAGCGCCACGCCCCGGCGCGGGCCACGTCGGCGGACGTGGGCCGGCCGGGAGCGCGGCACGGCCCACACCGGCCGGATCCGCATCGACAGCTCCCCGGACGCGGGCGGCCCGACGCCGCCCCCGACCGCTCAACGAGCGCCGGGCCGGTCACGACGCGCGCTCAGCTCGGGGTGGCGAAGACCTGCGTCCAGTACGGCCCGTTGCTGCGCGCCACACCCACCCCGATCTGGGTGTACGAGCAGTTGAGGATGTTCTTCCGGTGGCCTTCGGAGTTCATCCAGCCCTCCATGACCGCCGCCGGGGTCTGGTAGTTCCAGGCCACGTTCTCGCCCACCATGCGGTAGCTGTAGCCGGCGGCCTTGACCCGGTCCCAGGGCTGGCTGCCGTCGCTGCCCGTGTGGTCCATCTTCTGGTGGTCGGCCTGGTCCTGGCTGTGCCGCTGGGCGGCCAGGTTCAGCTTGGCGTTGACGGTGAGCGCCTTGCAGCCGGCCTTCGCCCGCTCCTGGTTGACGATCGTGACGACCTTCTGGAGTTCGGCGCTGAGCCCGGTCGTGGCGGTGGCCTTGGTGCTCGTGGAGCCGCCGCTCGACGTCCCGCCGCTCGGTGCGCTGCTGCGCTCCTGCTGCCGCGACGGCGCGGTGCTGCGGCTCGGCTTCGGGGTGGCCTTCTTCGTCGGGCTCGGCGCGGCGGTGGTCGGTACGGCCGACGGGCTCGCCGACTCGGGGGCGAGCGCGTCGGCGGGCGCCTCCTCCGACCCCTCGGGTGCCTGCGGCGCGGCGGCCACCGGCGCGTCGGCGGACGTGCGCTTCGTGCCCTGGTCGTCGCCGGGCAGCAGGACGGCACCCACGCCGAGGCTCACCACGAGCGTCGCCGCGGCGGCGGCCCCGCCGATCACGAGCGGCCGGGACAGGCGCCGCTTCGGGCGCCGCCGGTCGTCGGCCGGGCTGCCGGTCGCCGGCTGCCAGGTCGCGGCGGGCTGCTCCTGGCCCTGCCACGCCGCGGGCTGCTCGTGGTCCTGCCACGCCGCGGGCTGCTCGTGGTCCTGCCACGCGGGCTCCTGGCCGTGCCACGCGGCGGTCGGCTGCTCCTCGCCGTTCCACCGGTCCCGGGGCGGCGGGTAGGAGCCGGCGGGCGGCTGCTGCGCTCCGTCCCCGAACAGGTACGACGACCGCGGCTCGGGTCGGTCGCTGAGCCACGCCGGACCCTCGTCGGTCGGCGGCTCGGGACGCCGGCCGGCGCCCTCCGGTTCGATCGGGTCGTTCCAGCGGTACACGCCTGTCCCCTCCACGGGTCGGTTGCGGGCCCGGGTGACGCTACGGGCGCGCTCCGAGCTGCGGCAACGTGGCTAAGAAAGAGTTAAGGCGAAGCCGGCGGCAAGGATGAGTCGTTCACACATTTCCGGCGTACAGTAAAGGCGTCCGGACAGAGCGTGTCCGCGCCTTGTGGCAGCCCCCCCGGCGAGTGGACCGGCCGACGTGGAGATGATCTACGGCCTTGGTCAACTTGACGAAGGAGGGGGTTTCGGCTCAATATGTAGGTGTCGCCAGTCGCGCCCAGCCATGCCCCGATGCAGTGGGAATGGCAGCCGCGAACATCATGGGCGCGCGTTGGCCGGCCTTTCCGGCAGCGCACATCAAGGAGTCAGCATGGCGAAGGCCCTCTACGGCCACGTAAGTGCAGCGCCCGACCGGCGTCTGCTCGACGAGGTCACCCGACTGCGTGCCAGGGTTCAGGCACTGGAGTTCGAGATCACGCGTCTGCGCGCCGACAACGATCGGCTTGCGGCGGCAGCGGCGGAGGCCGATGACCTCCTCCGTCTGGCCGAGCCCGCGCTGACCTGATCTCCAGTTGCCGGAAAACTGAATCGCACCACACCGAAAAGCGCGCCGACACTCAAGTGCCGGCGCGCAGCCATGTGCGTACCCCATTTCTCCGCCGCCGCCGCAATTCTCGATCTTGCGGAGCCGCCCGGAATTGCGCCCGGTAATTGTGATCATGCGTTTCCGTTCCGCCCGCGACCACCGGGCGGAGAGCGGACAGCCGGGCCGGCGGGTGGGTCGCGTGGCGGCGGTGCCCCGGTCCCGGGTTAGTCTGCGGGTTCACCAGGTCCGCGCAGCCGGCGACGGTACGGCGGCCACCGGACGAGGATCGAGAAGGTGCATCTCAAGAGCCTGACGGTGAAGGGCTTCAAATCCTTCGCCTCCGCCACGACGTTGAAGCTGGAGCCCGGGATCACCTGCGTGGTGGGCCCGAACGGCTCCGGCAAGTCCAACGTCGTCGACGCCATCGCCTGGGTGCTCGGCGAGCAGGGCGCCAAGGCGCTGCGCGGCGGCAAGATGGAGGACGTCATCTTCGCCGGCACCGCCGGACGGGCGCCGCTGGGCCGGGCCGAGGTCACCCTCACCATCGACAACACCGACGGCGCGCTGCCGATCGAGTACACCGAGGTCTCCATCACCCGCCGGATGTTCCGCTCGGGCGAGAGCGAGTACGAGATCAACGGCGACTCCTGCCGTCTGCTCGACATCCAGGAGCTGCTGTCCGACTCGGGCATCGGCCGCGAGATGCACATCATCGTCGGGCAGGGCCGGCTCGACGGCATGCTGCACGCCAAGCCGGAGGACCGGCGGGCGTTCATCGAGGAGGCGGCGGGCGTCCTCAAGCACCGCAAGCGCAAGGAGAAGGCGCTGCGGAAGCTCGACGCGATGCAGACCAACCTCAACCGCCTGACCGACCTCACCGCGGAGCTGCGCCGCCAGCTCAAGCCGCTGGGCCGGCAGGCCGAGGTGGCCCGCCGCGCCGCCGGGATCCAGGCCAACCTGCGCGACGCCCGGCTCCGGCTGCTCGCCGACGACCTGCACACGCTGCGGACCACGCTCGACAAGGAGATCGCCGACGAGACCGCGCTGCGCGAGCGGCGCGAGCTGATCGAGGCCGAGCACGGCGAGGTGCAGGGCCGCCTCGGCGAGCTGGAGGCGGCGCTGGCCGAGGACGCCCCGCTGCTCGCCGCGGCGCAGGACACCTGGTACCGCCTCTCCGCGCTCCAGGAGCGGTTCCGCTCGATCGAGCAACTGGCCCGGGAGCGGCTGCGTCACCTCAGCGCCGCCGGCGACGACGAGCGCCCCGGCCGCGACCCGGAGCAGCTGGAGGCGGAGTCGCGACGCGTTCGCGAGCAGGAGGAGGAGCTGCGCGCCGCGCTCACCGAGGACCAGATCCGGCTGGCCGAGGCGGTCGAGCACCGCCAGGAGCTGGAACGGCAGCTCGCCGCCGCCGAGCGGGAACTGGTCGCCGCCGCCAAGGCGATCGCCGACCGGCGGGAGGGGCTGGCCCGCCTGACCGGCCAGGTCAACTCCGCCCGGGCGCGGACCACGAGCGCCGGCGAGGAGATCGAACGGCTCGCCGCCGCGCACACCGACGCGATGGGCCGCGCCGAGAAGGCGCAGGCCGACCTGGACGCGGTCGCCGAACAGTCGACCGAGGCGGACCGGGACAACGCCGACCTGGACGCGCGGCACGACGAGGCGGTGGCCGTCCACGAGCGGGCCCAGGCGGCGGTGCGCAGCCTGGCCGACGGTGAGCGCGCCGCCGAGAAGGACGCCGCCACCTGGAAGGCCCGCGAGGAGGCGCTCGCCATGGGCCTGCGCCGCAAGGACGGCGCCGGTGAGCTGCTCGCCCGCGCCGACCAGGTGCCGGGGCTGCTCGGCAGCCTCGCCGGACTGCTCACCGTCGCCCCCGGTGACGAGGCGGCGCTCGCCGCCGCGCTGGGCGGCCTGGCCGACGCGGTGGCGGTCAGCGGCGTGGACGAAGCGGTCGAGGCGATGCGGCTGCTGAAGATCTCCGATGCCGGCCGGGCCGGGCTGCTCGTGGGCAGCCCCGCCGGGCCGGGCATGGACGGCTCCGCCGACGCGCTGCGCCCGAAGCTGCCCGAGGGCGCCCGCTGGGCCCCCGACCTGGTGGAGTGCTCGCCCGCGATCCGCCCGGCCGTGCACCGGGCGCTGCGCGACGTGGCGCTCGTCGACGACCTGGCCGCCGCGTCCGCGCTCGTCGCCGCGAACCCGGAGCTACGCGCGGTCACCCCTGACGGCGACGTGGTCGGTGCGTACGCGGCGGCGGGCGGATCGGCCAAGGCGCCGAGCTTCATCGAGGTGCAGGCCGCCGTCGAGGAGGCGCGGGCCAACCGGGCCACCGCCGAACGCACCGCCGCCGAGCTGCGCGAACAGCTGGCCGAGGCGCGCGCCGAGGTGGCCACCGCCAAGGAGGCGGTGCAGCACGCCGCCGCCGCCAAGCGGGAGGCGGAGAGCCACCGCAATGCCGCCGCGCGCCGCCTCGCCGAACTGGGCGCCGCCGCCCGCTCGGCGAAGGCGGAGACCGACCGGCTCGGTGAGTCCCGGGCCCGCGCCGAGGCGGCCCGGGAGCGGGATCTCGCGGCGCTCGCCGAACTGGAGGAGCGGCTACGGCTGGCCGAGGCCACCCCGATCGACGCCGAGCCGTCCACCGAGGAGCGGGACCAGCTCGCCGCCATGGTGCCGCAGGCACGGCAGAACGAGATGGAGGTCCGGCTCGCGGTGCGTACCGCCGAGGAGCGGGTGGCCTCGATCGCCGGCCGGGCCGACTCGCTGGCCCGGCAGGCCACCGCCGAACGCGCGGCGCGGGAGCGCGCCGCGGCCCGGCGCGCGGCCCGCACGCGCGGCGCCCAGATCGCCCGCGCCGTGGTCGGCGGCGCCCGCGAGGCGCTCACCCGGCTCACCGTCTCCATCGCCCGGGCCGAGGAGCACCGCGACGCCGTCGCCCGCGAGCGCGCCGCCCGCGAGGCCGAGCTGTCCGAGGTACGCGGCGCGGCCAAGCGCCTCGCCGCCGAGCTGGAACGGCTCACCAGCCAGGTGCACCGCGACGAGGTGGCCCGCGCCGAGCAGCGGATGCGTATCGAGCAGCTGGAGGCCAAGGCCGCCGAGGACTTCGGGCTGGACGTGGCCACGCTCGTCGCCGAGTACGGCCCGGACCGGCTGGTCCCGCCCACCGACGCGGACGTGGCACTCGCCGAGAAGGACGGCCGGCCGGTGCCGGAGCCGGTCCGCTACGAGCGGCCGGTGCAGGAGAAGCGGGCGGCCAAGGCGGAGCGGGAACTAGCCCTGCTGGGCAAGGTGAACCCGCTCGCGCTGGAGGAGTTCGCGGCGCTGGAGGAGCGTTTCAAGTTCCTCTCCGAGCAGCTGGAGGACCTCAAGGCCACCCGGCGCGACCTGCTCACAGTGGTCAAGGACGTGGACGACCGGATCCTGGAGGTCTTCGCCAGCGCGTTCGAGGACACCGCCCGGGAGTTCGAGCAGGTCTTCACGGTGCTGTTCCCCGGCGGCGAGGGCCGGCTGGTGCTCACCGACCCGGAGGACCTGCTCACCACCGGTGTCGAGGTCGAGGCCCGCCCGCCGGGTAAGAAGATCAAGCGGCTCTCGCTGCTCTCCGGCGGGGAGCGGTCGCTGACCGCGGTGGCGATGCTCGTGGCGATCTTCCGCGCCCGGCCCAGCCCGTTCTACATCATGGACGAGGTGGAGGCGGCGCTCGACGACGTGAACCTCGGCCGCCTGATCACGCTGCTGGCGCAGTTGCGGGAGAAGAGCCAGCTCATCGTGATCACGCACCAGAAGCGGACCATGGAGATCGCCGACGCGCTCTACGGGGTGACCATGCGCGCCGGTGTGACCCAGGTGATCAGCCAGCGGCTCAACCGGGCCGACGACGAGGAACAGGTGACAGACGAGTGAGTCGGGAACGCGCCACGGCGCTCCTGGTGGACTTCGACGGCGTGCTGCGCCGCTGGGATCCGGCGGTGGCCGCCGGTGTCGAGCGGGAGTACGGGCTGCCCGAGGGCGTCCTCGGTGAGATCGCGATGTCCTGGGGGCTGCTCCAGCCGGTGCTCACCGGCCAGGTCAGCCACGCCAAGTGGATGGCGAGCGTGGCCGACGCGCTGACCCCGACGATCGGCGACCCGGAGCGGGCCCGGGCGGCCGTGGAGCAGTGGCAGAGCTACCGCGGCGAGGTCGACCCGGACGTGCTGGCGTTCGTCCGTGAGGTGCGGGCCGCCGGCGTACGGGTGGGTCTGGGCACCAACGCCACCGACCTGCTCGACGCCGACCTGGCCGCGCTGGGCCTGACCGAGGAGCTGGACGTGATCGTCAACTCCTCGGTCATCGGGGTGCACAAGCCGGCGAAGGAGTACTTCCAGGCCGCCTGCGAGGCGCTGGAGACGCCGCCGGGGCGGGTGCTGTTCGTCGACGACGAGGACCGCGCGGTGGCCGGCGCCCGGGTGGCGGGCCTGTCCGCGCACCGCTGGAGCGGACCGGCCGACCTGCGCTACCTGCGGGCGGCGCTGGCGTGCTGAGCCGGACGGGCCGTGTCCCGCCCGGCTCGTGCGCGGCTCACCGCAGGCCCGGCACCTCGGTGACCGTGAACGGCGGGGCGGGCGTGGTCGCGAAGAGTTGGCTGTCCACCCAGAGCAGCCGGCCGGCGTCGCGCGCCACCGAGGTCGGCGACCGCTCCGTGCCGACCGGGCGGGACCGGTCGACCACCCGGGCGATGCGCAGTCCGTCGTCGAGCCGGGCCAGGTTCACCAGGAAGCGGGTGCCGCCGGCACCGTCCGGTTCGTTCACCACCCCGTAGAGCCGGTTCCCCTCCAGCAGCAGGCCGTCCGCGCCCATCCGACCGCCGCTCACCTCGACCTCGGTCACGGACCGGCCGGCCAGGTCGACCCGGAACAGGCGCTCGCCGCCCTGCTCCGCGACGAGGGCGACGCGGCCCGACGGGTCGACCACGATGCCGTTGAGGAAGACCGGCACGGCCGGGAAGTCGTCCGGGCCCACCCAGGGCACCAGGGCGCCGACGCGCCCGCCGGTGAGCCCGGCCCGCCACACGGTGCCGGTGGCGGAGTCCGTGACGTAGACGGCGTCGCCGGTGACCGCCAGGTCGTTGAGGGCCGCGCCCGTTCCGGCGGCGCGACGGGCCAGCAGGGTGCCGTCCGGCGCGTACACGAAGAGCGTGCCGGTGGTCCAGCCCGCGACGAGGAGGCGGCCCCGGCGGTCCACCCGGACCCCGGCGGCGCTGGTCCGGCCGTCGGTGCCGGGGGCGAGGAACTGGTGCAGCCCGGCCCGGCGGGTGTCGCCCCGGTAGACCGCGCCGGTGGCCGAACTGGTGACGTACATCGTGCCGCTCGTAGTGACCGCGAGCCCTTCGGGCAGCACGCCCGGCGCGCGGGAGACGACGTAGGTGTCGGGACGGACGCTGGTGAGGGCGGGCCGAGGTACGCCGACGGTCACCGCCGTCAGGACCGCGGCGGCCGCCGCGAGGGGTTTCTTCACGCCACGCAGCGTCCGGCGGCGCCGACGGTCCCGGAAGCCCCTTTCGATACGGGCCGAATGATGGCTACCGTGCGCCGGTGACCATCCTGCGGCTCAACGCCGCCGACCTGAGCCGCACCGTCCTGCGGTCTGATCCGGCAGTGCTGGTCGAGCTGGCGATGGCCGCCCAGCGGCTGGTCCTGGCCGATGTGCCGGAGCACCTCGCCGGGTGGCGGTCCCGGACCCGGGCCGCGTTGCGCCCCGAGATGCGTCCCTACCTGGACCTGTGCCGGACGCCTCATCTGGTGCCGGACCTGGTGACCCCGCCGGTGTTCGACGGCGGACTCGACGCCCTGCTGGACCGGGTCGCCGGCACCCCGGACGAGGTGCTCGTCGCCGAGCTGGGCCCGCTGGTGGCGTCCGGCGCGCTGCCCGCCCGGGTGGCGCCGCTGGCTGCCGGGGAGACCGCCGCCCGGGCCCGGCTGCGGGCCGCGATGCTCGCCTTCCACGGCGTGGCGCTGGCGCCCTACTGGCCGGAGATCGAGGGCGCGGTACGGGCCGACCGGGCGGTCCGCGGCCACACGCTGGCGGCCGGCGGCCTGGACCGGGTGTTGCGCGAGCTCAGCCCGTACCTGGCCTGGGCCGAGACGGGGGAGCACTATGCGGTGTCCTACCGGTGCGCGGTCGCCGACGACTTCGAGGTGGCCGCAGGCGGGCGAGGACTGACGCTGCTGCCCTGCTACCTGGCCCCGCAGCCCTACCTGCTGGCGGACCCGGGCGGCCCGTTGGTGCTGGTCTACCCGATCCGGCCGGGGCGGCGTGAGCTGGGGGCCCGGGCGCCACTGGCCGACCTGCTCGGGCGGACCCGGGCGGCGGTGCTGGCGGCGACCGCCGACGCTCCCGGCACCTCCCAGTTGGCCCGCCGGGTCGGTGTCTCCCCGGCCACCGCCAGCGAGCACGCGGCGACCCTGCGGGCCGCCGGGCTGATCACCACGCGGCGGGACGGCGCGGCGGTGCGGCACTGCCTCACCCCGCTGGGCGAGCAGGTGCTGCGGGCAGGTGCTCCGGCCGGGGTCAGGACCCGGTGACGCCGTCGATGCGTTCCCGGATCAGGTCGGCGTGGCCGTTGTGCCGGGCGTACTCCTCGATCATGTGGACGTACACCCAGCGCAGGCTGATCTCGTTGAGGGTGTCGCCCCGGCGGTGGACGAAGGTGTGCTCCAGCGGCAGGTCCACCACCGCCTCCCGGCCCGCCTCGATCTCCGCGCGCAGCGTGGCGAACGCCTCGGCGGGGTCGGCGTCGGCGATGTCGTTGTGGTCCGCGTCCGGATCAGCGCTGTAGTCGAAGAGGTCGGGCAGCTCCAGGGCGGCGGCGTTGTGGCGGAACCACCAGCGCTCCACGTCGGCCATGTGCCGGACGAGGCCGAGCAGGGTCAGCCCTGAGGGTTCGACGCTGCGGGTACGCAACTGCTCGGCGGTCAGCCCGGCGCACTTGTGCACGAGGGTGTCGCGGTGGTGGTTCAGCCAGCCTTCGAGCATGGTGCGCTCGTCGGCGACGAAGGGCTCGTGGCGGCGGTCGATCTCGGGCACGGTCCAGGTCATGGGCGCAGATGTTAAGCGGGGGCCCCTTCACCTCGCGAGGCGTTAACAAGGGGCCCTTCCTTACGGGCTCAGAACGACTCGTTGAAGCGGTGCATCAGCCGGGCGAGGTCCGCCACGTCCTCCTGTGGCCAGCTTTCGAGTGAGCGCCTTATCTGTCCGAGCCGGGCCGCGCGGGCCGCGTCGAACCGCCGGGTGCCCTCCTCGGTGAGGCTGAGCTGGGCCGCCCGCCGGTCCGTCGGGTCCGGGTCGCGGCGGACCAGGCCCAGCGCCTCCAGCCCGCCGATCTGGCGGCTGAGCGTGCCCTTGCCGATGCCCAGCTTCGCGGCCAGGTCGGTGAGCCGGATCGAGCCGGAGCGGCGCAGCCAGAGCAGCAGGCCGTACGCGTTGGGCTCCAGGTTCGGGTGGACCTCGCGGGCGATCTCCCAGGACAGCGCCCGGCCGCGGCGCAGCAACGCGGTCAACTCGTGCTCCACGGCGCGCAGCGTCTCGTCCACGCTCAGAGGGTACTCAGTCGTCGTCGCTGAGTTGCTGTCGCGCCACCGGTCGCAGCTCGCCCTCGCTGGTCGTCCCCTCGATCACCACGGCGGCCCCGCGGCCCTGGTGAGTGAGCGTGGCCACCGCGTTGCCGAAATACGGCCCGGCCAGCTTCCGCCACCGCACCGGCGGGCGGCGTACCCCGGCCGAGCGCGCCAGCGCCCGGGTCGCCCCGGCCGGGCCGGGATTCCAGCCCAGCGTCATCAGCGGGCGCATGGCGGCCGGCACCTGGTTGTGGATCGGCGAACAGGTGAGCTGGTGCACGGGCGTACGGACGTTGCGGTCGGCGAACCGGGCCCGGGCCACGTACGAGTGGTGCACGTCACCGGAGAGCACGCTGATCGACGCCGGTCGCGCGTACGCCGGCCCGGCGCCCACCCGCGCCCCGGTGCGCGGCGCGGTGCCGCTGCCCAGCCGCGCGAACAGCTCGCCCAGCGCCTCGAACGAGCGCCGGAACGCCCCCCAGTGCTCCAGGTCCAGCGCCCGGCGGATCTGCTCGGAGAGCCGGGCCACCCAGGGGCGGCCCGAGTCGGCCAGGCGCTCGTTCCACGCCTCGACGTGGTGGATACCCGGCGGCAGCAGCCACGGCAGCGAGCTGCCCACCACCAGATGGTCGTAGGTGCCGTGCGCCTGGTCGAGGAACCACGACCACTCGCCCGGCGGCAGCATCGCCCGGTTGCCCGGCTGGAGCACCCGGCTGGACCGGTTGTCCAGCATGACCAGGCGGGTGCGGCCCAGGTCGAGTGCGTAGCTCCACTGGTACTGCACGGCCCGCCAGCGCTCGGTGTCGTGTGCCAGGTCGGCCTCCTTGTCGACCCGCTCGCCGAACTCGTGCAGCACGCTCGTGGCGTCCTCGGCGGCGATCACCTTCGCGTACACCGGGTCGGCGGCGATCTCGTCCGGGCTCAGGTTGCCCAGGTGCTGGTAGACCCAGTAGGAGGCGAGGCCGCTGCGGATCCGCTCGGCCCACCACGGCTGCTCGCGCATGTCCGCGCGCCACGACTGCGATGTGTTCCAGTCGTCGATCACCTCGTGGTCGTCGAAGATCATCACGCTCGGCACGGTGGAGAACAGCCAGCGGATCTCCGGGTCGCGCCACGACTCCAGGTAGAGCTTGGTGTACTCGTCGAAGCTGACCACCTGTGTCGCCGGGGCGTCCTTCGGCCGCCGCCGGCGCCGCTTGAGCAGCCGCCGCACGGTGGGGGAGGTCTCGTCCGCGTACACCTGGTCGCCGAGCAGCACCAGCAGGTCGGGCAGCACGGCCTCGCCGGGCGCGGCCATCACCCGGCGGGCGTACGCGTCCAGCGCGTCCGGCGGCAGCTTGCGCGCGGTGGAGTGCTGGGTGGTCTCCCGGCAGGAGCCGAACACCAGCCGCACCGGCTGGTCGGCGTCGTCGAGCGCGCGGGTCCGGATCACGCTGGGCGGGAACGACGAGTCGGGCAGCGGCCACGCCACCTCGTCGTCGATCAGCACCTCGTACGTCGTGGCGCTGTCCGGGGTGAGCCCGGTCACCACGACGATCGCGTAGTGGTGGTCGTACGCGGAGAAGGTGGGTGCGCTGCCGGTGGCGCCGTCGGCCGTGCGGACGGTGACCACCGCGGGCGCGCTGGCCTCCACCCAGACGGTCGCCCGCGTGTCGACGACCCGGCGCAGCAGCGGGCCGATGAGCAGGCGGGAACCGGGCACCACACACCTCCGACAAGATCGTTTCGGCTGTTCCCTACCCGGCCGGCGGTTGCGGTACGCCTTCCGGTGCGAGCGTACCCGCAGGTTGTTCGCGTGCCGAGGCGGTGAGTGGGACGCCGTCGCCGGCATCTGACAGGATTTCGGGCATGACGGAATACCTCCTCGTCGCTCTCGCCCTGCTCGGCGTGCTGATCATCGGCGGCCTGAGCCTCGTGGTGCCCCGGCTGCGCCGGCGCCCGCAGCCGCCGCTGCCGCGCACGGAGGTCGACACCCGGACGGAGGAGGACCTGGCCGGCCCGCCGGTCGAGGCCCCGGAGGCGGAACTCACCACCGGCGTGGTGGTCGAGGCGCCGCCGGCCCCTCCGGTCGAGGCGCCGCAGGTCGAGGTGCCGGAGCCCACCGCCGGCCGGCTGGTCCGGCTGCGCTCGCGGCTGTCCCGCTCGCAGAACGTCTTCGGCAAGAGCCTGCTCGGCCTGCTCAGCCGCGACCGGCTGGACGAGGACACCTGGGAGGAGATCGAGGACAGCCTGATCACCGCCGACGTCGGCATCGACGCCACCCGGGAGATCGTCGACCGGCTGCGCGAGCGGACCCGGGTGCTCGGCACCCGTACCGGGGACGAGCTGCGGACGCTGCTCGCCGCCGAGCTGGTCAACGCGCTCGACCCGGGCCTGGACCGCTCGCTGCGCACCGCGCCGAAGGACGGCGTCCCGGCGGTGGTGCTCGTGGTCGGCGTCAACGGCGCAGGCAAGACCACCACCTGCGGCAAGATCGCCCGGGTGCTGGTCGCGGACGGCCGCAGCGTGCTGCTCGGCGCGGCCGACACGTTCCGGGCCGCCGCCGCCGACCAGCTGGAGACCTGGGGCGGCCGGGTGGGCGCGGAGACGGTCCGCGGGCCCGAGGCCGCCGACCCGGCGAGCGTCGCGTTCGACGCGGTCAAGCGCGGCATCGACACCGGCGTGGACACCGTGCTCATCGACACCGCCGGCCGGCTGCAGAACAAGGTCGGCCTGATGGACGAGCTGGGCAAGGTCAAGCGGGTGGTGGAGAAGCACGGCCCGATCGACGAGACACTGCTGATCCTCGACGCCACCACCGGCCAGAACGGGCTGGAGCAGGCGCGGGTCTTCACCGAGGCGGTGAACGTCACGGGCGTGGTGCTGACCAAGCTCGACGGGACGGCCAAGGGCGGCATCGTGATCGCCGTGCAGCGCAAGCTCGGCATCCCGGTCAAGCTCGTCGGCCTCGGCGAGGGCAAGGACGACCTGGCCCCGTTCGACCCGGCACAGTTCGTCGACGCGTTGCTCGGCACCGAGCCGCCCGCCCGGGACGCGTAGCCTCTCCCGTGACGACTGACGATCGCGCCTACGCGGGGTGGCGCGACCCCAGCCACCCGTCGCCACGCCTCGGGAGACCGTACGTGACTTCGCAGGAGATCCCGCTGCACGGCGGGAACGTGAGCACCGTGGTCCGTGTGGGAGACACGGTCCGGCGCAACGCCGGCCCGTGGACGCCCTCCGTGCACGCGCTGCTGCGCCACCTGGAGTACGTCGGGTTCACCGGCGCGCCCCGGGCGCTCGGCATGGACGAGCGCAACCGGGAGGTCCTGTCGTACCTGGAGGGGGAGTGCGGGGAGTACCCGCTGGCGCCGCACTGGGTCACCGACGAGGCCCTGGTGACGGTGGCCACCATGCTGCGCATGTTCCACGACGCGCAGTACGGCTTCACCCCGCCGCCCGGCGCGGTCTGGCGCTCGTTCGGGCCGCCCCCGCCGGACACCGAGGTCATCTGCCACCACGACGCCGCGCCGCACAACGTGATCTGGCGGCCGGACGGCACGCTCGGGCTGATCGACTTCGACCTCGCCTCGCCCGGCGCCCGCATCTACGACGTGGCGTACGCGGCCTGGACCTGGGTGCCGATCTTCTCCGACCGCGACTCGATGACGCTCGGCTGGAAGCACCCCGACCGGCCGCGCCGGCTGCGGCTGTTCGCCGACGCGTACGGGCTGATCCCGCGCGACCGGCACCGGCTCATCCGCACCATCCGCAAGCGCATCGTCGACCACGTCGAGGGCATCCGGCGGATGGCCGCGGCCGGTGAGCCGGCGTTCGTCCGGATCGTCCACAAGGGCCACCTGCGTCGCCCGATGCGCGACCTGCGGCTGCTCGACTACGAGCGGCACCAGCTGGAGTACGCGCTGCGCTGACCAAGATCGGCGTTCTTCACACGCCGGAAACAACCCGTCACGCGTCGGAAATCGCGCGGTGTCGCTGAAGGAAACAGCCGGCGACAAAGCTTCCGCGCAACCGGCTGACGGGCGATGCTGCCAGGTCTTCAGCCGGAGGGAGGAATACGACACCGAGAGGAGGCAGCGTGGAGATCGACACCGGGAACACTGCCTGGTTGCTTGTCTCGACTGCCCTCGTGCTGCTCATGACCCCCGGTCTCGCGCTGTTCTACGGCGGCCTGAACCGGTCCAAGGGCGTTCTGAACATGATGATGATGAGCTTCTCGTCCATCGGGCTCGTCAGCATCCTGTGGCTTTTCTACGGCTTCACCGTCGCCTTCGGCGAGGGCGGCAGGTTCTGGGGTGACCTGGGCCAGTACCTGGGCACCAAGACCTTCGTCGGCGAGAACGACCTGTGGGGCGAGACGGGCATCCCGATCTACGTCTTCATCGCCTTCCAGATGATGTTCGCGATCATCACCGTGGCGCTGATCAGCGGCGCGCTGTCCGACCGGGTGAAGTTCGCCGGCTGGCTGCTGTTCGCGTTCGGCTGGGCCACCCTGGTCTACTTCCCGGTCGCCCACATGGTCTGGGGCGGCGGGCTGATCGGCGGCGACATCGGCGCGCTGGACTTCGCCGGTGGAACCGCAGTGCACATCAACGCCGGTGCCGCGGCGCTCGCGCTGGTGCTGGTGCTCGGCAAGCGGGTCGGCTGGCCACGCGAGAGCATGAAGCCGCACAACGTCCCGATGGTCGCCCTCGGCGCCGCGCTGCTGTGGTTCGGCTGGTTCGGCTTCAACGCCGGCTCCGAGCTGACCGCCGACGGGGTCACCGCGCTGGCGTTCATCAACACCCAGGTCGCCACCGCCGCCGCGCTGCTCGGCTGGATCGTGGTGGAGTGGCTGCGCGACGGCAAGCCGACCCTGGTCGGCGCCTCCTCCGGCGCCATCGCCGGTCTGGTCGCGATCACCCCGGCCTGTGCGTTCGTCACCCCGGCCGCAGCGGTGCTGCTGGGCGTGGTGGCCGGTGCGGTCTGCGCCCTCGCGGTCGGCCTGAAGTACCGGCTCGGCTACGACGACTCGCTCGACGTGGTGGGCGTGCACTTCGTCGGCGGCTGGATCGGCTGCCTCTGGATCGGCCTGTTCGGCACCGCCTCGGTCAGCTCGCTGGTGGAGACCGACGGCCTGTTCGTCGGCGGCGACGCCACGCTGCTCGGCAAGCAGGCGATCAGCGCGCTGATCGTGAGCGTCTACTCGTTCGTGGTCGCCTTCGCCCTGGGCTTCGTGATCGACAAGACGATCGGTTTCCGGGTCTCCGCCGAGGCCGAGGTCGACGGCATCGACATCGCCGAGCACGCGGAGAGCGGCTACGACCTGTCGCCCACCACGGGCAGCAGCGGTGGCGCGTTCGCGATGGCCGGGATCGGCGCCGGCAAGCCGGCCGCGGAGCCCGCCGTCGAGACCGACGAGTCCGCGCCGGTCAGCGAGAAGGTCGCCGGTTAACGTTCCTGGGATGGAGGGGTTGGACATGAAGCTGGTGACCGCGGTCATCAAGCCGTACCAGCTGGACGCGGTGAAGGAGGCCCTGCACGCGCTCGGCGTGGCCGGGCTGACCGTCAGCGAGGTCCAGGGCTACGGCCGGCAGAAGGGGCACACCGAGGTCTACCGGGGTGCCGAGTACACGGTCGAGTTCCTGCCCAAGATCCGGGTCGAGGTGCTCACCGACGAGATCGACGTCGACAAGATCGTGGACGCGATCGTCGGCGCCGCCCGGACCGGCAAGATCGGCGACGGCAAGGTCTGGGTGACCGGCGTCGAGGAGGTCGTCCGGGTGCGTACCGGCGAGCGCGGGCTCGACGCCCTCTGATCGCCGGATCCGCCGACGTGACCTCGTTGACCACCGCCACCGGCCCCGCCGGGGGCCAGGCGGTGGTCAACGAGGTCGCCGGCGTACCCGCAGGGATCGGCGCGGCGGCCCGGTCCGCGCGGGCCGACGCGCTCGACGCCTGGCTGTGCCGGGCCTTCCCGGAGCGGGACGGGGTCGCGCTCGTCGCGGTGGGCGGGCTGGGCCGCCGCCAGTGCGCCCCCTACGGCGACCTCGACCTGGTGCTGCTGCACGCCGGGGTGCCCGGCATCGACGAGCTGGCCGCGTCGCTGTGGTACCCGATCTGGGACGCCGGGCTGCGGCTGGACCACTCGGTGCGCACTGTCGCCGAGGCGCTGTCGGTGGCCCAGGACGACGTCAAGGTCGCCCTCGGCCTGCTCGACGCCCGGCACGTGGCGGGTGACCCGGCGCTCACCGACCAGCTCTCCCGTACCGCCACCGACCACTGGCGGCGCACCGCGATCCGCCAGCTCCCCGGCCTGCGCGAGATCACCGCCACCCGCTGGGAGGCGCACGGCGAACTGGCGTTCCTGCTCGAAGGCGACCTCAAGGAGGCCGCCGGCGGGCTGCGCGACGTGGGCATCCTGCGCGCCATCGCCACCGCCGGGGTCACCGACGCGCTCCGCCCGGCCGTGCACGCGGCACACCGGCGGCTGCTGGACACCCGCGACGCGCTGCACCAGCAGGTCGGCCGCCGGGTCGACCGCCTGGTCGCCCAGGAACGCGACGGCGTGGCGCGCCTGCTCGGCGCCGAGGACGGCGACGCGCTGCTGCGGCTGGTGGCCGGCGACGCCCGCACGGTGAGCCACGCCCTCGACGACGCCTGGCGGGCCGCCGACCGGCTCCGCTCCGGCCGGCACCGCGCCGCGCCCGGCCGCCCGCTGCGCCGCCCGGTCGCCCGGGACGTGGTGGAGCAGGACGGGGAACTGGTGCTCGCCCGCACCGCCATCGGGGCCCGCCCCGACCCGAGCCTGTCACTGCGCGTCGCCGCCGCGGCCGCCACCACCCGGCTGCCGATCGCGCGGGCCACCTGCGAGTGGCTGGCCGCGTACTGCCCGCCGCTGCCCGCGCCCTGGCCGCCGGCGGCCCGCGCCGCGCTGATCACCCTGCTCGGCGCCGGTGCCGGCCTGGTGCCCGCCTGGGAGACCTGCGACAGGTACGGGCTGATCGATCGCTGGCTGCCCGAGTGGACGCGGATGCGCAGCCTGCCCCAGCACAACCCGGTGCACCGGTTCACGCTCGACCGGCACCTGGTGCAGACCGCGTACGAGGCGAGCCGGCACACCCGCGACGTGGAACGGCCGGACCTGCTGCTGCTCGGCGCGTTCCTGCACGACATCGGCAAGGGACTGGACGGGGACCACTCGGTGGCCGGCGCGCCGCCGGCCGAGGCGGTCGCCACCCGGATCGGGCTGCCGCCGGCCGAGGCGGCGCTCATCGGCACGCTGGTCCGGCTGCATCTGCTGCTGCCCGACGTGGCCACCCGGCGCGACCTGTCCGATCCGAAGACCATCGCCGGGGTCGCCGAGCGCGTCGGCGACACCGGCACGCTGGAACTCCTGCACGCGCTGGTACGCGCCGACGCCGCCGCCACCGGCCCGGCCGCCTGGTCCGGCTGGAAGGGCCGGCTGATCGCCGAACTGGTGAGCCGGGTGCGGACCACGCTGGACACGGGGGTGGTGCCCGCCCCGCCGGCCCCGGACCCGGCGCTCGTGGCCGGGCCGCTGCCGGTCGTACACCTGGGGGAGGACCGGGTGTCGGTGGCCGCCGCCGACCGGCGCGGGCTGCTCGCGACGGTCGCCGGTTGCCTGGCGCTGCACCGCCTGGAGGTGATCTCCGCGGACGCCGCCACCGTCGACGGCCGGGCCCTGGTCGAGTGCCGGGTGCAGCCGCGCTACGGGCTGGCCCCGGACCCGATCGCGCTCAGCGCCGACCTGCGCCGCGCGGTCGGCGGCGACGTCTCGGTCATCCAGCGGCTGCGCGGGCGGGCGCTGGCCGCGCGCAGCCAGGGCGCCGCGCCACGGGTGGTCTGGCACCGGGAGGCGGCCACCGACGCGGTGCTGCTGGAGCTGCGGGCCGCCGACGCGGCCGGACTGCTGTACCGGGTGACCTGCGCGCTGGACGAGGCCGGCGCCCAGGTGCGGGCGGCCCGGATCTCGACGCTCGGCGGCGACGTGGTGGACGCGTTCTACCTGGTCGGCGGCGGGCCGTCGGACGAGGAACGGGCCCGGATCGAGGCCGCGGTGCTGGCCGCCGTGTAAGGAAGGGCCCCCTCTTAACGCCTCCGGTAGAGCAGGGGCCCCTTATTAACGGTGCTCACCCAGGGGCCCACCCGGCTCCAGGTGTACGCGGGCAAGCTGCTCCTGCTCGCGGTCGCCGCGCCGGCGGTGTTCGCGGTCGCGTTGCGCGCGGTGGCGCTGCCGGTCGGGTCGGGCCTGGTGTGGATGCTCGGCGAGCAGGCGCGTGGGCGCCGGGGCCGGAGCGGGCGGGTAGGCGGCGGGCTACCCTAGCGGTGGGCTGGACCGCCGGCCCGGCAGCATGTGCCCGCCGAAAACGACAAACGGGATGTTCGCGTGTTTGACACCTTGAGTGACCGCCTGTCCGGGATCTTCACCAAGCTCCGCGGCAAGGGCCGGCTCACCGACGCCGACATCGACGCCACCGCGCGCGAGATCCGGATGGCGTTGCTGGAGGCCGACGTCGCCCTGCCGGTGGTCAAGGGCTTCATCGCGAACGTCAAGGAGCGGGCGCGCAGCGCCGAGGTCTCCCAGGCGCTCAACCCGGCGCAGCAGATCGTCAAGATCGTCAACGAGGAGCTGATCAACGTCCTCGGCGGCGAGGGGCGGCGGCTCCAGTTCGCCAAGAACCCGCCGACGGTGATCATGCTGGCCGGTCTCCAGGGCTCCGGCAAGACGACGCTCGCCGGCAAGCTGGCCCGCTGGCTCAAGAGCCAGGGCCACCAGCCGCTGCTCGTCGCCGCCGACCTCCAGCGTCCCAACGCCGTCGGGCAGCTCCAGGTGCTCGGTGGCCGGGCCGGCGTCGAGGTGTACGCCCCGGCGCCCGGCAACGGCGTCGGCGACCCGGTGCAGGTGGCCCGCGACTCGATCGAGCACGCCCGCCGCGCCGCCCGGGACATCGTCATCGTCGACACCGCCGGCCGGCTCGGTATCGACACCGAGATGATGCAGCAGGCCGCGGACATCCGCGACGCGGTCCAGCCCGACGAGGTCATCTTCGTCATCGACGCCATGGTCGGCCAGGACGCGGTCCGCACCGCCGAGGCGTTCCGCGACGGTGTGGGCATCACCGGCGTGGTGCTGTCCAAGCTCGACGGCGACGCCCGCGGTGGTGCCGCGCTCTCCGTCCGCGAGGTGACCGGCCAGCCGATCCTGTTCGCCTCCACCGGCGAGAAGCTGGAGGACTTCGACGTCTTCCACCCGGACCGGATGGCCAGCCGGATCCTCGGCATGGGCGACGTCCTCACCCTGATCGAGCAGGCCGAGGCGGCCTTCGACTCCGATCAGAAGGAGAAGATGACCGCCAAGCTGATGGGCGGGGAGACCTTCACGCTGGAGGACTTCCTCGATCAGCTCATCGCGGTCCGGCGGATGGGCCCGATCGCCAACGTGCTGGCCATGATGCCGGGCATGGGGCAGATGAAGGACCAGCTCGCCGAGCTGGACGACAAGCACTTCGACCGGGTCACCGCGATCATCCAGTCGATGACCCCGGCCGAGCGCACCAACCCGAAGATCATCAACGGTTCCCGCCGGGCCCGCATCGCAGGCGGCTCCGGCGTCACCGTCATGGACGTCAACCAGCTGCTCAACCGCTTCGCCGACGCGCAGAAGATGATGAAGCAGATGGGCGGCATGATGGGCCTGCCCGGCGGTGGCCGGCGCAAGGCGACCAAGTCGCCGAAGAACAAGCGCAAGGGCACCAAGGGCGGCGGGCGGCCGCGTACCGGCGCCGGGATGCCGGGCGGCTTCCCGGGCGGGATGCCGCAGCTCCCGCCGGGCCTGGACCCGGGTGACCTGGCCGGTGGGCAGGGCCTGCCGCCGGGCTTCAAGCTTCCGAAGATCGACTTCAACAAGCTCGGCAAGGGCGGCGACAAGGGCCCGCGCTAGCGTGTCGGTGACGGTGGGCGATGTGATCATCACCTAGGGTCGGTTCGCCCCCTGGAAGGAGATGTCAATGACCGCGGCCCCGATCCTGCCGGAGCGGCACGAGTGGACGGTCGACGACCTGGGCGACCTGCCCAAGGACCTTCCGTACGAACTGATCAACGGAAGGTTGATCGTGCCGTCGCCCACTCTGCTGCACCAGGACATGTGCGTCCGTCTCCTGCTCGCGCTGGAGGTCAACTGCCCGAAGGAGTACCAGGTCGGGATCGACCTGTCGATGCGGGTCGACCATCGGAACGAGCCCCGGCCCGACGTCGTCGCGGTCGTGCGGGGTAACGCCAACCGGAGCCCGCTGCCGGTCGAGGACGCGGTGCTCGCCGTCGAGGTCATCTCGCCGACCTCCACCTTCCGCGACATGTACGACAAGGCCAGGGTCTACGCGTACGCCGGCGTCCGCTCCTACTGGGTGCTCGACCCCATCAAGGAGAAGATCACGCTGACCGAGTACGCGCTCGGCGGCAATCTCGAGTACAAGCAGGTCGGTCAGACAGACGATGTGTTCGTCACCGAGCGGCCCTGGAAGGTCTCGGTCGATCTGCCGGCGCTGACCGCGCGCCGCAACGACCTGCTCGCCGGCGAGGAGGACTGATCGGGTAGGACTGTGCACATGGCTCTGCACGTGCGCGGTGTGTTCCTTCCCGACGACGAGGTCCGGGACGTCTGGCTGGTCGGCGACCGGGTCACCTTCGAACCGGTGCCCGGCGCCGAGACGGTGGCCGACGGCGGCTTCGTCCTGCCCGGCCTGACCGACGCGCACTGCCACATCGGCATCGCCCGCGGCGGCAGCCCGATCACCTCGCTCGACCAGGCCCGAGAGCTGGCCCGGATCGACCGGGACGCGGGCGTGCTGGCGATCCGCGACGCGGGCTCGCCGTACCCGTACCCGGAACTGGAGGACGAGCCGGACCTGCCGCGACTGGCCCGCGCGGGCCGGCACGTCGCGCCGCCGAAGCGCTACCTGCGCGACATCGGCGTGGAGGTCGGCGCGGCGGAGGTGGCCGCGACGGTGGCCGCGCAGGCCACGGCCGGCAACGGCTGGGTCAAGCTGGTCGGCGACTGGATCGACCGCGGCGTGGGCGACCTGGCGCCGGCCTGGGACGCCGACACCATGACCGCCGCCGTCGCCGCCGCGCACGCCGCCGGGGTGCGCGCCGCGGTGCACACGTTCTCCGAGCCGGCGGTGGAGATCATGGTGCGCGCCGGGGTGGACTCGGTGGAGCACGGCACCGGGCTGAGCCTCGACCTGATCGACCTCATGGCCCGGCAGGGCACCGCGCTGGTCCCCACGATGATCAACATTCGGACGTTCGGCCACATCGCGGAGCAGGCCCGGCCCAAGTTCCCCGGGTACGCCGACCACATGCTCGCCCTGCGCGACCGCTTCCCCGAGGTGGTGCGTGCCGCGCACGAGGCGGGCGTGCCGATCTACGTCGGCACCGACGCGGGCGGCGGCATCGACCACGGCCTCGCGGCCGAGGAGATGCTGCTGCTGCACGAGCAGGCCGGGATGTCCGCCCCGGACGTGCTGGCCGCCGCCTCCTGGCGGGCCCGGGAGTGGCTCGGCTTCCCCGGGCTGGTCGAGGGCGGCCTCGCCGACCTGGTGGTCTACCCCGAGGATCCGCGCCGCGACCTGCGCGTGGTCAGGGCGCCCAGCCGGATCGTGCTGCGCGGCCGGGTCGTCCGCTGACCGGCCGTCGTCGGCGGCCGGCCTAGCGCGTCGTCGCCGCCATCAGGAACAGGCGCACGGCCAGGACGGCCAGCCGGTTGGCGGTCTCGTCGACCGGGCCGCCCGGCAGCACGATGTGGCTCACCACCAGGCGTACGACGCTGTCCGCCGCGAACGCCAGCGCCGCCGGATCGGCGTCGGGCAGGCGCTCGCCGGTCCACTCCAGCAGCGCCGCCGAGGCCTCGGCGAGCACCAGCTCGGACCGGGTGGTCAGGTACGGCAGCAGCTCCTCCGAGCCACCCCGGGTGCTGGTCAGGACCGCCCGGACCAGCGGGTTCTCGGCGGCCGAGGCGAGGGTGCGGTGGATCGCCGCGTACGTGGCCGCGCGGACGTCGGAGTCGTGCTCGTCGAGCGCGGACCGGACCTGGCCGACGAACCGGTCCACCTCGTGCCGGGCCAGCGCCTCGCCCAGGCCCGCCTTGGTGCCGAACTCGTTGTAGACCGTCTGCCGGCTCACCCCGGCCGCGTTCGCGACGGCGCCCATCCGGACCCCGGCCCAGCCGGTCGTGACGGTCAGCGAACGGGCGGCGTCGACGATCGCCTCGCGCACCGGTGTGTCGTTCCTCGGCTTAGGCATGGTGATCGAAGTCTACGGGCGCTGTTCAGCGCACCTCGAGTTCGTACTCCGCCTCGACCCAGAACCGCCCGCCGTCGTGGCCGGCGAAGGTCAGATGGTGCGTCCCCGGCGCGGGTGGCGGCACCAGACCCCACAGGCCCCAGCAGGAGACGTGCACCGGCCACGGCCACACGGTGACGACGTTGTTGAAGAAGCCCCGCACCGGGAACGAGGCGGGAGAGCCCGCCGGCCGCACCGGCACCGCGACCCCGTCCAGTTCCGCGTGCCCGCTGGCGTAGGGCATCGGCTCGGCCGGGTCGTCCCGGCGGCCGGGCTGCCACCAGCAGAAGGCCGGGAAGAACAGGGGACGGCCGGCCGGCACCACGCAACGCCGGGCGACCCCACCGCCCAGCGTGCCCGCGAGGAACCACACGTCGTCGGGCTGGTGGCGCCCGCCGTGCCGGCCGGTGGTGTCCTTGAGCGGGTTGACCGGCTGGCGGTGGGCGGCCACCCAGGCCACCCAGCGGGCGGCGAGCGGGGCCAGCGCCGGCGCCGGGCCGGGGGTGGGGGAGAGCATGACGGCAGATGGTAGTGCGGGCGCGCCCGGCTGCGCCGACCCGTCACGGGACGCATAGGATGTGTGGTCATGGCACGCGTGCTCACTCCCCGTGCGGAGGACTTTCCCCGCTGGTACCAGGATCTGATCGCCAAGGCGAAGCTGGCCGACAACGGCCCGGTCCGGGGGACCATGGTGATCCGACCGGCCGGCTACGCCATCTGGGAGCGGATGCAGGCCGAGATGGACGCCCGGATCAAGGCGGTCGGCGCGGAGAACGCGTACTTCCCGCTGTTCATCCCGGAGAGCTACCTCAAGCGGGAGGCCGAGCACGTCGAGGGCTTCTCGCCGGAGCTGGCAGTGGTCACGCACGGTGGCGGCAAGCAGCTCGCCGAGCCGGTGGTGGTGCGCCCCACGAGCGAGACGGTCATCGGCGAGTTCATGGCCAAGTGGATCGACTCGTACCGCGACCTGCCGCTGCTGCTCAACCAGTGGGCCAACGTGGTCCGGTGGGAGCTGCGCCCGCGGATCTTCCTGCGCACCAGCGAGTTCCTCTGGCAGGAGGGGCACACCGCGCACGCGACCCGTTCCGACGCCCGCGCCTACGCTCGGCGGATCCTGCACGAGGCGTACGAGGACCTGATGGTCAACGTGCTCGGCATCCCGGTGGTGGTCGGCCTGAAGACCGCCCGGGAGCGCTTCGCCGGCGCCACCGCCACGTACACGTGCGAGGGCATGATGGGCGACGGCAAGGCGCTCCAGCTGGGCACCAGCCACGAGCTGGGCCAGAACTTCGCCAAGGCGTTCGACATCAGCTACTCCTCGGCCGAGGGCGGCCGGGAGCACGCGTGGACCACCTCCTGGGGCACCTCCACCCGGATGCTCGGCGGCCTGATCATGTGCCACGGCGACGACAACGGGCTGCGGGTGCCGCCGAAGCTGGCGCCGGTCCAGGCGTACGTGATGATCGTCAAGGACGGCGAGGGCCCTGGCGGCCCTGCGGAGGCGGCACAAAAGCTTTATGACGCGTTGCGCGACGCCGGGGTGCGGGTGGCGCTGGACGACCGGACCGACACCGCGTTCGGCCGCCGCGCCGTCGACGCGGAGCTGCGCGGCTACCCGGTACGCGTCGAGGTCGGCCCGCGTGACCTGGCCGCCGGCAACGCCGTGGTGGTCCGGCGTACGGACGGCTCGAAGGCCCCGACGCCTGTCGCCGACGTGGTCGGCGCGGTCCTGGCGGCGCTGGAGGCCGACCAGCGCACGCTGCACGACCAGGCGCTGGAGTTCCGCCGGTCCCGCACCGTCGAGGTGTCGACGCTGGCCGAGGCGATCGAGGCGTCCGCCACCGGCTGGGCGCGGGTGCCGTGGTCGGCGGTCGGCGTCGAGGGCGAGGCCGAGGCGAACGGTCAGGGCGTGACGGTCCGCTGCCTGCTGCGCGCCGACGGCTCGGTGCCGGACTCGGAGGACGAGCCCGACCTGGTCGCGATCCTCGCCCGCGCGTACTGACGTGCGGGCGGGCGACGCGGCCGGCCGGTTCTCGCCGGGACGGCTGATCCTGCACCGGAACGTGCGCAACGGCCGGATCGGCTGGGTCCGGTCGGCCCGCGTGGTCTCCGACGACGAGCGTGGCCTGCTGCTCTGGGTGGCGCGGGAGGCGCCCGTCGCGCACGAGGTGAACGCCGCCGGTCTGGGCATGCGGGCCGTGCCGTTCGCCGAGTGGGTGGCGTCGTCCTACCGGCTCGCGCAGGGGCGGTGGAACGGCCCGCCGGTGCTGAAGTTCCTGCCCACGGGCGCGGCCCACTCGGTCTGGTGGTTCCGCGACGCGGCGGGCCGCTTCCAGAACTGGTACGTGAACCTGGAGGAGCCCGGCGTCCGCTGGGACGACGGCACGGTGGCCGGCGTCGACATGGTCGACCAGGATCTCGACGTGGTGGTGTACCCGGACCTGAGCTGGGAGTGGAAGGACGAGGACGAGTTCACCGAGCGGCTGGCGTTCCCGGAGCACTACTGGGTGGCCGACGAGAAGGCGGTACGCGCCGAGGGCGAGCGGGTGATCCGGATCGCCGAGGCGGGCGAGTTCCCGTTCGACGGCACCTGGTGCGACTTCACGCCGCCCGCCGAATGGGACGCACCGGACGAACTTCCCCCGGGCTGGGACCGCCCGCCGGTGCGCTGAACCGGTGTCCTGCGTCACGGCCCGAGCCGCCGTGGGCGTGGTGTCCGGGTCCGGTGTGAGAGTTCCGGGCCGGATCTGGCAGAATGGTTCGCTGGTATCCGGCGCGCGTCCGGCGCCCTCTAACCCGGGCGCGTCGCCAGTTCACCGAGCAGTCTCCGGCCCAAACCCCACTGTGCCGGTCGGCGCTCACCCGCACACCGCCCGGACGGGCCGGTGAGATCGCAACAGGAGCGAAACAACTGTGGCCGTAAAGATCCGGCTCCTGCGGATGGGCAAGATCCGCAACCCGCAGTACCGCATCGTCATCGCCGACTCGCGTACCAAGCGTGACGGTCGCGCGATCGAGTTCGTCGGCGTGTACCAGCCGAAGGAAGACCCTTCGGTGATCGAGGTCAAGTCGGAGCGGGTCCAGTACTGGCTCTCGGTCGGCGCCCAGCCGAGCGAGGCCGTGCAGCGCCTGCTGGAGCTGACCGGTGACTGGCAGAAGTTCAAGGGCCTGCCCGCCCCGCCGCCGCTGAAGGTCGCCCCCGAGCGGGCCGACCGCAAGGCGGCGTACGAGGCCGAGGCGAAGGCCGCCGCCGGCGTGGCGGACACCCCGGCGAAGCCGGCCAAGAAGGCCGCCAAGCCGGAGGCCGAGGCCCCCAAGGCCGAGGAGCAGACCGGTGCCGAGTCCGGCGAGCAGGCCTGACATGCCGCTGCGTCCCGCTCTGGAGCACCTGGTCAAGGGCATCGTCGACCACCCGGACGACGTCCGGGTGCGCATGGTCGACTCCCGTCGGGGCAAGCGCCTCGAAGTCCGCGTGCACCCCGAGGACCTCGGCACGGTGATCGGGCGGTCCGGCCGGACCGCCAAGGCGCTGCGCCAGGTGATCGGCTCCATCGGCGGGCGTGGGGTACGCGTCGACATCGTCGACTCGTACTGATGCTTCTCGTCGTCGGCCGGATCGGTAAGCCGCACGGCATCCGCGGTGAGGTCACCGTGGAGGTGCGTACCGACGAGCCCGAAGCACGGTTCGCCCCCGGTTCGGTGTTGACCACCGAGCCGGGGGTCACCCCGTCGGAGCCCGGTGCCTGGCGGGTGCCGCCGACACTCACCGTCGAGTCGGCCCGCTGGCATCAGGGCCGCCTGCTGGTCGCCTTCGAGGGCGTGCTGGGCCGGGACGTCGCCGAGGCGCTGCGCAACACGCTGCTCGGCGTGGACAGCGGCGACGTCGCCCCGCCGGAGGATCCGGAGGAGTTCCACGACCACCAGCTGGTCGGGCTCGCCGTGGTCACCCGCGACGGCGAGCACGTGGGCGAGGTCGCCCGCATCGACCACGCGCCCGCGTCCGACATGCTGGTGCTGCGGCGCCCCGGGGGGCGTACCGCGCTGGTCCCGTTCGTCAAGGCGATCGTGCCCGAGGTGGATCTGGCCGGCGGTCGCGTCGTCGTCGACCTGCCCGGCGGCCTGCTCGACCTCTAGCTGGAGCCCACCGCATGCGCGTCGACATCGTGTCGATCTTCCCCGAGTACTTCGCCCCGCTGGATCTCTCGCTCATCGGCAAGGCCCGGGCGAACGGCACGCTGCGGCTGGCCGTACACGATCTGCGGACCTGGACCCACGACGTGCACCGCACCGTCGACGACACGCCCTACGGCGGCGGTCCGGGCATGGTCATGCGCCCGGAGCCGTGGGGTGAGGCGCTGGACGCGCTGGCGCCCGGTGAGCTGAGCCCGGACGGGTACACGCTGCCGCGGCTGCTCGTGCCGTCGCCCGCGGGCGTCCCGTTCACCCAGGCCCTGGCGCACGAGCTGGCCGCCGAGTCGCACCTGCTGTTCGCCTGCGGCCGGTACGAGGGCATCGACCAGCGGGTGCTGGACCACGCCGCGACCCGGATGCCGGTGACCGAGGTCTCCCTCGGCGACTACGTGCTGTTCGGCGGCGAGGTGGCCGTGCTGGTGATCCTGGAGGCGGTCACCCGGCTGCTGCCCGGTGTGCTCGGCAACGCCGGGTCGCTGGACGAGGAGTCGCACGCGCACGGGCTGCTGGAGGCCCCGCTCTACACGAAGCCGGCGAGCTGGCGCGGGCTGGACGTGCCCGAGGTGCTGCGCTCCGGCGACCACGCCCGGATCGACCGCTGGCGGCGGGACGAGTCGCTGTTACGGACCGCGGCCCGGCGCCCCGACATGATCGGCGCGCTGGACCCGGAGACGCTCGACAAGCGGGACCGGGCGGCGCTGGACCGGGGCGGATTTTCCCCGCCACCGGGGCATGTGGCAAAGTAGAGGGGTTGCCGCATCCGTCCGCGCCGTGGGCGGTTGCGAGGACCCTCGACCGGGGCCGGTCCCGCCGGCCACCACCCGGGGGTCAGAATCACCCATCCGCGCATCGACTGACGATGCGCCGTGAGCCTCACGAGGACGCAGCGATGAACATCCTGGACGCCCTTGACGCCCAGTCGAAGCGTACCGACCTGCCCGACTTCCGCGCCGGTGACACCGTCAAGGTGCACGCGCGGGTCGTCGAGGGCAACCGGTCCCGGGTCCAGATCTTCCAGGGCGTCGTCATCCGCCGCCAGGGTGACGGTCTGCGCGAGACCTTCTCGGTCCGCAAGGTCAGCTTCGGTGTCGGCGTGGAGCGGACCTACCCGCTCAACGGCCCGGGCATCGACCGGATCGAGGTCGTGACCCGCGGTGACGTGCGTCGCGCCAAGCTCTACTACCTGCGTGAGCTGCGCGGCAAGAAGGCCAAGATCAAGGAGCTGCGGGAGAAGCAGCCGGCGAGCTGACTTCCGTACGCCACGCCGCCCGAGCTGCGCGGATGTCGTATCGACCAGACCGCATTACCCTGGTCGGTACGGGCGCAGCCGGACGGTGCGAAACGGTCCACTACCGCCCGTGGGGTCTCCGAGGGGACTCCCGGGCGGTAGTGTCGTTTCCGCGGACCGGAGAGTGGCATGGTGCAGATGGTTGACGAGGAGGGCGCCGTCGATCCATGGCGCCGCAGGGCCCGCCGTGGCCGCCGCCAGATGCCGCTCTGGCAGGAGCTGCCCCTGCTGCTGATCGTGGCGTTCTGCCTCGCCGTGCTGATCCGCACGTTCCTGCTCCAGGCGTTCTTCATCCCCTCCGGGTCGATGGAGAACACGTTGCTCGTCGGCGACCGGGTGCTCGTCAACAAGGTCGTCTACGACGTCCGCGACCCGGTCCGCGGCGAGGTGGTGGTGTTCCGGGGCACCGACCGCTGGGTCGCCCAGGAGGCGCCCGCGCCGCCGGCCGACTTCGCCGGCCGGGTCGGCCGTACGCTCGGCGACCTGGTAGGCGTCAGCCGTCCCGGCGAGAAGGACTTCATCAAGCGCGTCATCGGCGTGCCCGGCGACAAGATCTGGTGCTGCGACGACGGCCGGGTGGTGGTCAACGGGGTGCCGCTGGACGAGCAGGCGTACGTCTCCGAGGACTCCCCGGTCGAGCTGCCGCCCAATCCCAAGGAGTGCCGGTCCCGGCAGTTCACCGAGGTGGTCGTGCCGCCGGGGCAGATCTTCGTGATGGGTGACCACCGGCTGGTCTCGCAGGACGCCCGGTGTCAGGGGCCGGTGCCGATCGAGAACGTGGTCGGCCGCGCCTTCATGATCGTCTGGCCGTCGCAGCGGTGGACCTCTCTGCCCGTACCGGAGACGTTCACCAGCGTGCCCCGCGCGGACGCCGCGCCCGCGGGGCCGGCGCCGGTGGATCCCGACCCGGTCGGCGGCGTCGTCCTGATCCTCCCGGTCGCGGCGACGCTCACCGTTCTGGCGGGTTCGGGGCGACCGCGCCACACCCGGCGACGTAGGCTCCTCCCGTGATCGACGAGCAGACCGAGAAGCCCCGCAACTCCTTCTGGAAGGAGCTGCCCATCCTCCTGGGCGTGGCGATCCTGGTCGCGGTGCTGGTGCGTGCCTTCGTGCTGCAGACCTTCTTCATCCCGTCGCCGTCCATGGAGAACACCCTCAAGATCGACGATCGGGTGCTTGTCAACAAGCTGGTCTACGACTTCCGCTCGCCGCACCGGGGCGAGGTGATCGTCTTCAAGGCGCCCACCGAGTGGAGCGGCAGCCCCGACGGCGAGGACTTCATCAAGCGGGTGATCGGCGTCGGCGGCGATCACGTGGTCTGCTGCGACCGCACCGGCGGCCAGGAGCGGCTGGTCATCAACGGCAAGCCGATCGACGAGCCGTTCATCTTCCCCGGCAACAAGCCCGCCGACCAGGACTTCGACGTCACCGTGCCGAAGGGGCGCCTGTGGGTCATGGGTGACCACCGGGAGGCGTCCGGCGACTCGCTGGAGCACTGGCAGCAGTCGGGCGAGGACATCAACGTCGCCACCATCCCCGAGGGTGAGGTCGTCGGCCGGGCCTTCACCATCTTCTGGCCGGTCAGCCGCGCGACCTGGCTCAGCGTCCCCGAGCAGTTCGAGGGGATCCCCAATCCCTGAGCCGGCTCGCGCCACGCGCCGGCACGCCGGCCCCGCCTCGGCGGCGGGAGGGCGTGGTCGTTCGTCGCAGGCGTCTGGCAGGCTGGTGCGGTGACCGTCTACACCCCTCGTCGCGCGGCCCGGGTGCTGCTGGTCGACGCGTCCGACCGGGTGCTGCTCTTCGAGGGCAGTGATCCGGCCCGGCCGGGTCACCGCTACTGGTTCACCCCCGGCGGCGGGCTCGACCCGGGGGAGTCCCCGGCCGACGGCGCCGCCCGGGAACTGGCCGAGGAGACCGGCCTGCGGCTGGCCCCGGCCGAGCTGGGCGCGCCGGTCTGGTCGGAGACCGTCGAGTTCCCGTTCGACGGCGTCTGGTACCGCCAGGATCAGCAGTTCTACCTGGTCCGGGTGACGGGCTGGGAGGTCGACACGGCCGGCTTCAACGACATCGAACGGGCGAGCGTGCACGGGCACCGCTGGTGGCCCGTCGCCGAACTGGCGGCCTCCGCCGAGCGCTACTACCCGCCGGACCTGCCCGGCCGGCTCGGCGCCGTGCTGGCGGGAGGCGGCGGCGCATGCTGACCCCGCCGCGCACCGTGGTCCGCCGCGACGGCGGCCTCTACGCGCTGGAACGCGCCCTGCAACGGCGTGGCTTCCGGCACGTGGCGGGCGCCGACGAGGCCGGTCGCGGCGCCTGCGCCGGGCCGCTCGTCGCCGCCGCCGCGATCCTGCCCGAGGGCCGGCGCGGCGAGATCGACGAGCTGGCCGACTCGAAGCTGCTCACCCCCGCCGCCCGCGAGCGCGTCCACGACGAGGTGGTGGCACGGGCCCTGGCGTACGCCGTGGTGGTCATCCCGGCCGAGGAGGTCGACGCCCGCGGGCTGCACGTGTGCAACCTCGCCGCGATGCGCCGGGCGCTCGCCTCGCTCACCACCCGCCCGGAGTACGTGCTGACCGACGGCTTCGGCGTCGACGGGCTGGACGTGCCGGGCCTGGCGGTCTGGAAGGGCGACCGGGTGGCCGCGTGTGTGGCTGCGGCGAGCGTGCTGGCCAAGGTCACCCGGGACCGGATCATGGTGGAACTGGACGGGCGGTTCCCCGGCTACGGCTTCGCCGAGCACAAGGGCTACATCACGGCCGAGCACAGCGCCGCCCTGCGCGCGCTCGGGCCCTGCCGGGAACACCGCTTCTCGTACGTGAACGTGGCCGCCGTCTCCGGACGGGACGGCCGGCCTCCCCGCGCCCGCCGCCCGGCGGGCGACGGTGCCGGCGCGGCGCCGCCCGAGCCCGCGGCCGGGCTGCCGGGTCTGGGGCCCGGCGCGTTCGCCGGCCGCCCGGACGAGCCGATGGGGCGCGGCGGCGCGTCAGGGGGTACCGTCGGCGTGGCGTTGGGCGAGCAGCCGCGACCTCCGGCGCCGGTGGGGGAAGATGTGGTCATGGAAGGCGGAGTGCGATGAGCGCGGAAGATCTCGAGAAGTACGAGACCGAGATGGAGCTTCAGCTCTACCGGGAGTACCGCGACATCGTCCGTCAGTTCTCCTACGTGGTGGAGACCGAGCGCCGTTTCTACCTGGCCAACCAGGTCGACCTGCACGTGCGCAACTCCGACGGCGAGGTCTACTTCGAGGTCGAGATGCACGACGCCTGGGTGTGGGACATGTACCGCCCTGCCCGTTTCGTCAAGAATGTGCGAGTAATGACGTTCAAGGACGTCAATGTGGAAGAGCTCGAAAAGCCCGACATCTCGCTTCCCGCAGACTCCGGATTCGGGAGCTGATCCGGCGCCGGATCACTGCTCCGGCACGACCACCTCGACCCGCTGCACCAGGTTGTTCGCGAACCCGCCCCGGTTCCACGGCTGCTCGACCGGCTGGGTACGCCCCGACGCGTCGGTCGCCCGGGCACCCAGCACGTACCGCCCCGGAGTCGCCGTCCAGCTCACCGACCACCGGCGCCACGCCCACTCGCCCCCGGACGGCTCGTCCAGGACCGCCGGTGTCCACGTCTCGCCGCCGTCCGTCGTCACCTCGACCGAGGTCACCGGCGCGTGGCCGGACCAGGCGCGGCCGTCCAGAGTGCACGGTCCGGGCCGCAGCACCCGGGTACGGGACATGAAGTCCGGGAACCCGGGCGGACGCACCAGCGCACGCGGCTCGATCCGCGTCACCGGCACGCCCGGGTCGTCGGCGTCACGCCGCAGCCGGTAGGCCACCGCGTTCTGGTAGCCGTCGAACGGCTCGGTCGTCACAGTGATGTCGCGCAGCCACTTCACGTGCGCCATGCCGTACCAGCCCGGCACGATCAGGCGCAGCGGCGCGCCGTGCTGCGGCAGCAGGGGAGCGCCGTTCATCTCGTACGCCAGCAGCACCTCGTCGCGCAGCGCGTCGGCAATCGGCAGCGCCCGCTGGTAGTCCTGCTCGACGCCGCGCTCCACCCCGTGGTCCGCGCCGGTGAACACCACGTCCACGGCGTCGCCGGGCAGGCCGGCCTCGCGCAGCAGCGGGGCCAGCGGTGTACCGGTCCACTCGGCGTTGCCCACCGCCTCCACCAGCCAGGGCTGGCTGACCGGCCGGGGACGCAGCAGCGCCCGGCCGTTGCCCGCGCACTCCAGCGTGACCCGGTGGGTCACCCGGGGCCGGTCGCGCAGCGCCGCCAGGTCCAGCCGCAGTGGACGCTCGACCGCGCCGGACACGCTCAGCGCGTACGAGGCCGGGTCGACGTCCGGGATGTCGTAGTGGATGAGCAGGTAGTGCAGGCCCGCCGGGGTCACGTCGTACCGCAACGCCTCCAGCGGGATGCCGTGGTTGCGCGCGGCGAGCTGAAGCTCCTCGGCGCTGATCGCCTCGTCCGGCCCGGCCACCCGGGAGGGCCGGCTGACGTCGTCCACTATGGTCACGGCTGCTCCGTCCGCTCCAGCACGTCGTAGCCCACGAACTCGAACATCCGCGCCCCGGGCGCCAGGGGGCGGGGCGTGCCGGTGAAGCGGTGCGCGCCGACGCCCACACCGTCGGCCGGGCTGTTCACCGCGACCGGCTCGAAGCCCTCCTCGGCGAACCACTCGCAGATGACCGGCACCAGGTCCGGTTCGCGCCGGTGCCGCGTCCACAGCACAGTGCCGCCGGTGGCGCAGAGCGAGGCGCAGTGCCGCACCGTGGCCCGGATGTCGTCGTCGCCGATGTTGCCGAAGATGCCGCAGACCAGCACCAGATCCGCCGGGGCCAGATCGGCGTAGCGGTCGGTCAGCGAGGCGTCCCCGGTCACCACCTCCACACCGGTGAGCCCCGCGTCGGCGGCCGCGCGGCGGGCCAGATCGGCGTTTCGCGGATCCAGTTCGACCAGGCGGGCGGTCACGTCGGCGCCCCGGGGATGGGCGGCCAGCACCGGGATCAGGTCGCGGCCCTGACCCGCGCACAGACTCAGCGCGCGCAGCGGACCGGGCGGCGCGATGTCCAGCGCGTCGGCGACACGCTGCCGCACCTCGGCGAGCCGCCGGGCCAGTGCGGACTCGGGCTGGTCGTAGTCGCGGTGCCAGGCGTACCAGTCCTTCGTCACCCGGTCAGCATAGGCGTCCGGGGCGTAGCAGATCGGCCCCGATTTCGGCGCTCGTCCACAGCCGGGGCGTCGTCCACAGGGCGGGCGGGCCGGGCTCGCCCGGCAGCGCCCGGGCGGGGAGTGTGTGCGGCGTGCGTACTGCGATCAGCCGGTCTCTGCTGGTGGTGTCGGTCCTCGTCGCCTGCCTGCCGGGCGCCTCCGCGCCCTCCCGGGCGGCCGGGGCGTCGTCACCCTCGGCCGGACCGTTGCCGGGTTCTCCTGCGGATGTCTCGGCGGCGGGAACTCGGCGTGGGCCCGGCGGGGGGTTCCGGTGGCCGCTGCCGGGTGCGCCCCGGGTGGTGCGGCGGTTCGATCCGCCGCCGCAGCCCTGGCTGCCCGGGCACCGGGGCGTCGACCTCGCCGCCGCGCCCGGTGCGCCGGTGCTGGCGGCCGGTGCCGGGATCGTCCTGTTCGCCGGCGCCGTCGCCGGCCGGCCGGTGCTGACCGTCGGCCATTCCGACGGGCTGCGCACCACCTACGAACCGGTCCGCTCCCGGCTCACCGCCGGTACCCATGTGGACGCCGGCACGCCGGTCGGCACCCTGCTCGCCGGGCATCCCGGGTGCGCCGAGGCGGCCTGCCTGCACTGGGGGCTGCGACGCGACGCGGAATACCTCGATCCGCTGGCCCTGCTCGGGCTCGGTCGCGTCCGGCTGCTGCCGCTGCACCCCGTCCCCGACGACGTCGCCGGGTGATCGGGTGTATCGCTCAGCCCTGGGCGAGCAGCGTGGGCAGCCGGACGGCCAGCCGGTCGTACTCGTCGGGGGTGTTGTAGACCTGGCCGCACAGCCGCAGATAGCCGCGCCCGTTCCAGCCGGCGATCGAGACCTCGGCGGAGAGCCGGTCCGCGATCCGGGCCTGCAACTCCCGGGCCGCCTCCAGCGTCGTCGCGAGACCGGGTGGCAGCGGCACGAGCCGCATGGCGACCGCCGGTCCGCCGGGCTCCGGCAGCCGTTCGGGCGCCACACCGAGCGCGTCCCCGACGACCCGTTGCCCGTACGCGGCCAGCGCCGCGTTGTGCGCGCGTACCCGGTCCACGCCGAGGCTGCGCAACGTGAACAGTCCCACCGGGGCGGCCAGCCAGCCGGTGTAGTCGAGCGTCGCCTGCCACTCCACCCGGGCCGGGAAGCCGCTGTCCTGCTCCCACGAGACGACGACCGGCTGGATCTTCTCCCGCCACTGCGGCGCCACCACGAGCACTGCCGTGCCGCGCGGCGCGTACGCCCACTTGTGCAGGTTGCCGACCCAGAAGTCGGCGCCGACGGACGCGACAGTGGCCGGCAGCATGCCCGGCGCGTGGGCGGCGTCCACCAGCACCGGCACGCCCTGCTCCCGGGCCACCGCGACGATCGCCGCGGTGGGGAACAGCCGGGCGGTCGGCGAGGTGAGCTGGTCGACGATCAGCAGCTTGGTACGCCCGGGGCGCAGCCCGTTGCGGACGATCTCGACCACCTCCTCGTCGGTGGCGGTCAACGGCACCGGCAGCATGCGGGACACCGCCCCGGTGCGGGCGCACTCCCGGGCGACCGACAGCGCCACCGCCCCGTACCCGTGGTCGGTGGTCACGATCTCGTCGCCCGGGCGCAGCGTCAGCGACTGCAACACCACGGCGGAGCCCGCCGTGGCGTTACCGACGAGCGTGGTGCCGTCCGGGTCGGCGCCGAGGAACGCGGCCAGGTGCCGCCGGGCGTGGGCGATCCGGTCGACCAGGCCCTGCGTGAAGAACCGCAGCGGGTTGGCCTCCATCTCGTCGCGCAGGCGCTGCTGGGCGCGTTGCACGGCGATCGGTACGGCGCCGAACGCGCCGTGGTTGAGATGGCTGACGGAGGGATCGAGGGAGAAGAGCAGCCGAGCCCCGGGAATCGGCTCGGGTGGCTGCGGCACCGTCATCCGTCGATCCTAGCCCGAGATGGATCATGCGCTGGCCGGATTCCGCCCGCTGACCGTTCCACCGACGCTGCCTGCGCGCCCTCGGTGGTCAGGCGCGGGGGTGCGCCTGCCGGTACGCGGCGCGGAGCCGCTCGACCGAGACGTGCGTGTAGATCTGGGTGCTGGCGAGCGACGAGTGCCCCAGCATCTCCTGCACGGCGCGCAGGTCCGCGCCGCCTTCGAGCAGGTGCGTCGCGGCCGTGTGGCGCAGCCCGTGCGGCGTCACCCGCGGTACCCCGGCGGCACCGGCCCAGCCGGACACGATCCGCCGCGCGGTGGTCGGGTTGAGCCGTCCGCCCCGCGCCCCGAGCAGCAGCGCCCGGCCCGAGCCCGGGGCCAGCAGAGCGGGCCGGCCGTCGCGCAGCCAGGCGTCCAGCGCCCGCTGGGCCGGCACCCCGTAGGGCACCGACCGCTCCCGCCCGCCCTTGCCCAGCACGCGTACCACCCGGCGGGCCTGGTCGACGTCGGTGACGTCCAGGCCGCACGCCTCGCTGATGCGCACCCCGGTGCCGTAGAGCAGTTCCAGCAGCAGCCGGTCGCGCAGCAGCACCGCGTCGGGCGGTTCGTCGCCGGCCGGCTCGGCGGCCGTTCCGTGGTCGCGTCCGAGCCCGGCGCCGCCGGGGTGGACCGTCGAGCGGTCGGCCCCGGGCGGGCCTGGGCGCTGCCGCGCCGGGGCCTCCACCAGGGCGGCGGCTTGGTCCGTTCGCAGCACGGTGGGCAGTTCCCGCCGGGCCCGAGGGCTGGCCAGCGGCGCGGCCACGTCGTCGGCGAGCAGGCCGGTCCGGTGCGCCCAGGCGCTGAACGTCCGGGCCGCGGCGGCGCGCCGCGCCATCGTGGTCCGGGCCGCCCCCATGGTCCGCTGCTTCGCCAGCCAGCTGCGCACCACGGCGAGGTCCAGCTCCGGCAACTCGGCGCAGCCCATCCGGACGGCGTGGTCCAGGAGCGACACGAGATCCGTGACGTACGCCCGGACCGTGTGGACGGAGCGGTTGCGGACCCGCGACAGGTGGTCGGCGAAGTCGTCCACCGCCTCGCGCATCGAGGCGGGCAGTTCCTCGTGCGCGTCCCGGGTACCGCGCCGCCGTTGACTCACCGCGGCACCCGGTCCGGGCGCACGCGGTCGCGGCGGGGGAGGCGGACGGCGATCACCGCTCCAGCGTAAGGCCGCAGCGCCGCCGCGTCCGTCCGGCGCGGGATAGGCGCCGAGGCGCTGAGCGGGGTGGCAGAAGCGGGTCTGGACAGGGGAAACTCGTGCTGCGGCACGCTCCGGTGCGGCGACCGGCGGGCAGCGTGGCCGAGCCGGCCCCGACGGAGTCGATCCGGCTGCGATCAGGCGAACGCGTCCCCGTGACGGTGACGCCGGTACGAGGAGGGCCGAGAGTGGGAGTGGACGCCGTCCTCTACCGGCAGATATCGGCGGGCAACGGTCGTCGCCGGCCCGTGTACGTCTCGATCGAGGTCGTGGCGGACCCGCAGGACGTGCTGCTCGACCTGCTCAAGCGTGTCCGCGGCGGTGGCCGGACCCCGCTGCTGGACCGTGTCGATCCGCTCGGCGAGCTGGCCGTGGACGCCGAGCGGATGCCGCAACTGCTCGTCGAGCTGCGGTGCCTGGCCGAGGTGGCCGGGGCGCCGGCGGAGGTCGACCACGTGCACCGGCTGGCCCGGCTCGTCCGCCGGTGTGCGGAGCGCCGCGACGCCGAGATCCGGTTCGAGGGCGACTGACGCGCTCACGTACGGGCGGCCGGTGGCGGCGCGAGCGCGTAACCGCCGTCGCGGCGTACCACCATCGCCAGCTCCTCCAGCATGGACAGCTTGCGCATGGCGGTACGCAGGTCCACGCCCGCGCGCGCCGCGACGCTCTCCAGGTCGAGCGCCCGGCGGCGGGGCAGCGCCTCCAGCACCTGGGTGGCCTCCTCGTCGAGCCGGTCCCGGGGGCGCTCGGGCGCCCGGGCGGGCGGGGCCAGGTCGTACCCGATGCGCCCCACCTCCTCCAGTACGTGCGCGACGTTCGTGACCAGCCGGGCCTCCGGCCGTTCCCGCAGTACCTCGTGCCCACCGACCGACATCGCGGAGGTCACCGGCCCCGGCACCACCATCGCCGGCCGGTGCAGGCCGAGCGCCCGGTTGAGCGTCTGGGTGGCGCCGCTGCGGGCGGCGGCCTCGACCAGCACAGTGCCGTTCGTCGCCGCCGCGATCACCCGGTTGCGGATGAGGAACCGTGGCCGCAGCGGCTCCGCGCCCGGAACCCATTCGCTCACCAGGAGACCGGTCTCGGCGATCCGGTCGAACAGCGCGGCGTTGCCCATCGGGTACGGGCGGTCCACCCCGCACGCCAGCACGGCGACAGTACGCCCGCCCGCTGTCAACGCCCCGCGATGCGCGGCGGCGTCGATGCCGAACGCCCCACCGGACACCACGGTCCACTCCCGGTCGGCCAGGCCGTAGCCCAGCTCGGTGGCGACGTGCGCGCCGTAGGGGGTGGCGGCCCGGGCACCGACCACCGCCACCGAGCGCGCCAGCGCCTCGCCGAGCGGCCACGCCCCGCGTACCCAGAAGCAGAGCGGCGGGTCGGTCTCCACGTCGACTCGCCGGGTGGCCCCGGACAGCGCCAGCCGGCGCAGATCCCCGACCTGGGCCGGCCATTCGTCGTCCTCCGGGGTGACCAGCCGGGCCCCGAGCCGTTCGCCGCGGGCCAGCGCCTCCGCGGCGACCGCCCGGGCGTCGCCGGAGACGCCGCGCGCCGCGACGGCCGACCGGAGTGTCCGTTCCGGCGCCTCGCCGGACAGCAGCAGGTCGAGCGCGGCGACCGGGCCGATCCGTTCGACCAGGGCGTACACCGACCGGGTGCCGGGCTCGGCGAGCCAGGTGAGCGCGACCCGCGCCAGCCGGTGATCGTCGGCGCTCAAGCGACCTCCCCGGTCCTGAGCTGGATGGCCTCCGCGACGTCGTCGTGGCCGGGCCGGTCCCGCCCGTCCAGGTCGGCGATGGTCCAGGCGAGACGGAGTACGCGGTCGTAGCCGCGCGCGGACAGCGAACCGGTGTCGAGCCGGTGGCGCAGATCCGTGGTGACCCGGGCCGGCAGGTGCCACGGCGGGCGGCGCAGGTACGGGCCGGGGACGTCGGCGTTCACCCGGTGCCCGGTGGCCGCCCAGCGATCGGCCGCGGCGTGCCGCGCGGCGACGACCCGGGCGGCGACGGTGGCCGAGGACTCGTGCGCGGCGTCGGTGCTCAGCAACTCGGCCGCGCGTACCGCCGTCAGCTGGACCTGCACGTCCACCCGGTCGAGCAGCGGGCCCGACAACCGCCCCAGGTAGCGTCGCCGGGTCAGCGGCGGGCACTCGCAGTCGACGTCACCGGAGGGTTTGGCGCACGGGCAGGGATTGGCCGCCAGCACCAGTTGGGTGCGGGCCGGGTACTCGGTGGCGCCGCGGGTACGCGCCACCCGCACCCGGCCGCTCTCCAGCGGCTGCCGCAACGCCTCCAGCGCGCCCTTGCTGAACTCGGGCGCCTCGTCCAGGAAGAGGACTCCGCGGTGGGCGAGCGACACCGCGCCGGGCCGGGCCAGCCCGGAGCCGCCTCCGACGAGCGCGGGCACCGTGGCGGTGTGGTGCGGCGCCTGGAACGGGGGACGGCGCAGCAGCCCGCCGCCGGGTGGCAGCAGGCCGGCGATCGAGTGCAGCGCGGTCACCTCCAGGGCGGCCTCGTCGTCCAGTTCGGGCAGGATCGACGGCAGCCGCTCGGCGAGCATGGTCTTGCCGGCGCCGGGTGGACCGAGCAGCGCGAGGTGGTGGCCCCCGGCGGCGGCGATCTCCAGGGCGCGCCGCCCGAGTGGTTGCCCGGCGACGTCGACGAGGTCGGGCCCGGCCGGGCCGCCGGCCGGGACGTGGGCGGGTGGGGCGAGCAGCGGACTGCCGTCGCGGACGTGGGCGACGAGCCGGTGCAGGGTGTCCACCGCGTGCACCCGTACGCCCGGGATGACCGCCGCCTCGGCGGCGTTGCCGGCGGGCACGACGACGCGGGTGTGCCCGGCGCGGGCGGCGGCGGCGACCATCGGCAGCGTGCCGCGGACGGGGCGTACCGCGCCGTCGAGACCGAGTTCGCCGAGCACGACCGTGGCGTCCAGGGCGACCGGTGGCAGCTCACCCGAGCCGGCCAGGACGGCGAGCGCGATGGCGAGGTCGAACGCCGAGCCGTATTTGGGGAGGGTGGCGGGGAGCAGGTTGAGCGTGATGCGGCGGTTGGGCCATTTCTGGCCGGAGTTGACGATCGCGGCGCGGACCCGGTCGCGCGCCTCGTGCAGCGCGGTGTCCGGCAGGCCTGAGATGATCACGGCGGGCAGGCCGGGAGCCAGGTCTGCCTCGACCTCGACGAGATGCCCGGCGACTCCGGCCAGGCCGACGCTCAGCACCTTCGCGTACCCCATGTCAGAACGCGCCGCGGAGGTGCTCGACGCGGGCGGGGCCGGTGAGCGGGAGCCGGACGGAGAGCACGTCGAAGCGGACCTCGTCGGCTGTGGTGCCGGTCTCGGCGAGCCAGCGGGCGGCCAGGCCGCGCAGCCGGCGGGCCTTGGCCGGTACGACGGCCTCGGCGGGGGAGCCGAACTGCTCGGTACGGCGGGTCTTGACCTCGCAGACGGCGAGGACCGGGCCCTCCCAGGCGATGATGTCGATCTCCCCGTCGGGACAGCGCCAGTTGCGGGCGACCGGGCGCAGGCCCGTCTCGATCAGGTGCCGTAGCGCGCACCGCTCGCCGTACGCCCCGACGGCTCGGTTCCGGTTCGTCATGCCGGCCAGCATGCGACCGGCGGCCGCGATCAGGGGTGACGCGGATCGGTTGCCTGTGGACAAGGTGCCGCCTGTGGACGGAACGACGATCATGAGCTCGATCTGCTACGGAGCGGCCCGGCAGAGGCACGACGAGCCGACTACGGCTACTGACCGTGTCCCGGCGGCGACCCGGCGATATCGGCGCTGACCTGGGCCGATCGCCGGGCGACCCGAATGGCGCGGCTGGTGCCCGTCGCATACGGTGCCGGTCGTGGACGGACGACGGAGCTACTCCGAGGATGAGCAGGGGTCGCGATGGGGCGACCGGGGATACGAGTCGGACTGGCGCGCCGCGGGCGAGCCCCGCTACCGCGACGACGACTACCGCACGCCCGAGCAGCGCGCCGGTGAGAACCGGTACGCCGAGCCGGGCCGGTACTCCGCCGCCGATCCGCTGGTGGACGACACGAGCAGCTGGCGGTCGCAGCGGCCGGACGACCCGGAGGTCTCCGGTGAGCTGCCCGGGTCACGCGCCGGCCGCCGCGCGGCCCGCGAGTCGGCGGCCCGTGGCGCGGACGACCCGCTCGGCGCGGTGTCCCGCAGCGGCGTCGACGCGCTCGGCACCGCCGCGCACGGGAACCCGCTGTCGAGTTCGCTCGGTACGCCGGCGACCGCCCCGCTGACCGGGGCCGCCCCGGCCGGCACCGACCCGTACGGCCTCATCGCCCACGGCAGCGACCCGGCCGGCGGCCCCGGCGTCGACGCCCGGAGCGCTGCCGGCGTCGACAAGCCCCGGCTCAGCCCGATCGGCGGCTACCCGGTCGTCGAGGGGGCGCCGGGAACCACCGGCCCGGACGGCGGAGCCGAACCGGCCGCCGCGGCGCGGCTGCACCCCGGCGAGGCGACCCCGCTGCGGATCGGCGAGCGTCCGGGCGGTCCGGCCCAGCCGGTGGCGACCCCGAACCCGCTGGAGATGCCGACCGGGCCGATGCCCGCGGTGCTGCCGCGCCCGGACGGGCCGCCGCCCGGTGACGGCGTCTACCGGACCCGGCGCCCCGCGCTGGCGGTGCTGCTGGCGGTGATGGTGCTGGTGCTGGAGGTGCCGGCGGTACGGGTGTTGCTGCACGGCCTGTTCGGCGACCCGGTGTCGACGTCACACGTGGTGGTGGGCATCTTCCTGGTGGTCGGGCTGCCGATCTTCGGCACCGGCCTGTACGGGCTGCGTACCGGCGGGCTGGCGCTCGCCGACGGCAGCCGGGGCTGGCTGCGCCCGCCGACGGCGTACCTGACCGTCGGCCTGGTGCTGTTCCTCGCCGCCGCGCTCGCCGCCGGCTGAGCGGCAGTCCGCAGTCCGCTGATCCAGGCCGCAGCCGGCGAGCGGTTGCGGCCCGCGGTGACCGGGCGTGCTCCGCACCCGGGGGCCGGGCAGCGGAGAGGGCGCGTACACTGGTCGACTGGCGACCGCCTCGTGCGGTCGACCTCGCGTGCCCTCTCCACGGTCTCCTCCGTGGGGCGACGGCCTCCCTGGTCCCGGTCTGACATACCGGGCCCACCCTGGCCGGCGACCGGGCGCCAGGCGTCCGGCCGCCGGCCGGACGGACAACCAGGGACAACGTAGGAGTAACCCACCATGGCCGTCGTGACCATGCGTCAGCTGCTGGAAAGCGGTGTGCACTTCGGGCACCAGACCCGGCGCTGGAACCCGAAGATGAAGCGCTTCATCTTCACCGAGCGCAACGGTATCTACATCATCGACCTGCGCCAGACGCTCGACTACATCGAGAAGGCGTACGAGTTCGTCCGCACCACCGTCGCCGGTGGCGGCAGCATCCTGTTCGTCGGCACCAAGAAGCAGGCCCAGGAGGCCATCGCCGAGCAGGCGACCCGGGTCGGCCAGCCGTACGTCAACCACCGCTGGCTCGGTGGCATGCTGACCAACTTCCAGACCGTGTACAAGCGGCTGCAGCGGATGAAGGAGCTGGAGGCCCTGGGTGACCTGAGCGGCACCGCCGCCGGTTACACCAAGAAGGAGACGCTCCAGCTCTCCCGCGAGAAGATCAAGCTCACCAAGACCCTCGGTGGTCTGCGGGACATGCAGAAGCTCCCGGCCGCGGTCTGGATCGTCGACACCAAGAAGGAGCACATCGCCGTCGACGAGGCCCGCAAGCTGGGCATCCCGGTGATCGCGGTGCTCGACACCAACTGCGACCCGGACGAGGTCGACTTCCCGATCCCGGGCAACGACGACGCCATCCGCTCGGCCGAGCTGCTGACCAAGGTCGTCGCCGCCGCCGTCGCCGACGGTCTGATCGCCCGTTCCGGCCGTAACCGGGGCGCGGACGAGAAGCCCGAGGCCGGCCAGGTCGGCGCCGACGAGCCGCTGGCCGAGTGGGAGCGCGAGCTGCTCGAGGAGCCGAAGAAGGCCGACGAGCAGCCGGCGCCCGCCGCTGCCGAGCAGCCGGCGACCGCCTCCGCGGAGTGATCTCGCCGTCGCGTCCCCACCGTCCGGATTCCCGGCGGCGGGGACGCGACGGGTACGCCGGGCAGAACCGGCCCGGAACCGGGTAACCAGCACCCCAGACCACCTCACTGACACCGAAGAGAGAGTCATGGCCAACTTCACCGCCGCGGACGTCAAGAAGCTCCGCGACCTCACCGGCGCCGGCATGATGGACTCCAAGAAGGCGCTGACCGAGGCCGAGGGCGACTTCGACAAGGCCGTCGAGATCCTGCGCGTCAAGGGCGCCAAGGACGTCGGCAAGCGGGCCTCGCGCACCGCCGCCAACGGCCTCATCGCCCACTCCGGTCAGGCGCTGCTCGAGCTCAACTGCGAGACCGACTTCGTCGCCAAGAACGACGCCTTCATCGCGCTGGCCCAGCAGCTCGTCGAGCACGGCGTGGCCAGCGGCGCCACCAGCGCCGAGGAGCTGCTCGCCAGCAGCATCGACGGCAAGAGCGTGGCCGACCTGATCCAGGAGCAGTCCGCCAAGATCGGCGAGAAGCTGGTGCTCAACCGCTTCGCCAAGCTGGACGGCACCACCGCGGTCTACATGCACCGCAAGAGCCAGGACCTGCCCCCGGCCGTCGGCGTGCTGGTCGAGTTCACCGGCAAGACCGACGAGGCGGCCGACGCCGACGCGCGCGCCGTGGCGATGCAGATCGCCGCGATGCGGCCGAAGTACCTCACCCGTGACGAGGTGCCGGCCGAGACCGTCGAGTCCGAGCGGCGCATCGCCGAGCAGACCGCCCGCGAGGAGAACAAGCCCGAGGCGGCGCTGCCGAAGATCGTCGAGGGCCGGGTCAACGCCTTCTTCAAGGACTTCGTCCTGCTGGAGCAGGCGTCGGTCGCCGACAACAAGAAGACCGTCAAGCAGGTGCTGGCCGAGGCCGGCATCGAGGTGACCCGCTTCCTGCGGTTCGAGGTCGGCCAGGCCTGAGCCGCCGCACCGGGCCGTCCGGCCCGGGCACAGGGGAGAACGTCGACGAGGAGGCCGCCGGTGTACGCGACAGGCACCGCGGCCTCCTCGTCACATAGGGTCGGCAGGGGCACGTACGCGACGCTCGCGCGATGCGCGGGGAGAAGGGGCGGGGCGGATGACGCAGGTTGTGAGTGACCGGAGCCTGGCGGCGGAGGATCCGACCGCCCCTCCGCCCGGTCGGTCCCGCCGGGTGGTGCTGAAGCTCTCCGGTGAGGTCTTCGGCGGCGGCGCGATCGGCGTCGACCCCGACGTCGTGCAGGGCATCGCCCGCCAGATCGCCACCGTGGTACGCCGCGGCGTGCAGGTGTCGGTGGTGGTCGGCGGCGGCAACTTCTTCCGCGGCGCCGAGCTGCAGAAGCGCGGCATGGACCGCGCCCGCGCCGACTACATGGGCATGCTCGGCACGGTCATGAACTGCCTGGCCCTCCAGGACTTCCTGGAGAAGGAGGGCATCGAGACCCGGGTGCAGAGCGCGATCACCATGGCCCAGGTCGCCGAGCCGTACATCCCGCTGCGCGCGATCCGGCACCTGGAGAAGGGCCGTGTGGTCATCTTCGGCGCCGGCGCCGGCATGCCGTACTTCTCCACCGACACGGTGGCCGCCCAGCGGGCGCTGGAGATCCGCGCGGACGTGGTGCTGATGAGCAAGAACGGCGTGGACGCGGTCTACACCGCCGACCCCCGGATCGACCCGACCGCGAGCAAGCTCGACTCGATCACCTTCTCCGAAGTGCTGCGCCGTAACCTGCGGGTGGCCGACGCCGCCGCGTTCAGCCTCTGCATGGAGAACGGCCTGCCGATGCTGGTCTTCGGCGCCCAGGGCGACGACACCATCGTCCGGGCCGTCGGCGGCGAGAAGATCGGCACCCTGATCACCGCCTGACCGGCCCGCCGGACCGGCAGCGGTCCCTCTGCCACGGCAGCACCCGCACCACACACGACGAGCGACAGAAGGAGGCGAGGAGACCGGTGATCGACGACACCCTCCTCGAGGCGGAGGAGAAGATGGAGCGTGCCATCGAGCACGCCAAGGAGGAGTTCGGCGGCATCCGTACCGGACGCGCCAACGCCGCCATGTTCTCCCGGATCGTCATCGACTACTACGGCAGCCCGACCCCGCTGCCGCAGATGGCGTCCATCGCGGTGCCCGAGCCGCGCATGGTGATCATCAAGCCGTACGACAACTCGCAGCTGGGCGCCATGGAGAAGGCGATCCGCGACTCGGACCTCGGGGCCAACCCGAACAACGAGGGCAACCAGCTCCGCATCGTCCTGCCGCAGATGACCGAGGAGCGGCGCCGCGACATGATCAAGGTCGCCCGGCAGAAGGGCGAGGAGGCCAAGGTCGCCGTCCGCAACATCCGCCGCAAGGCCAAGGAGGAGCTGGACCGCCTGGTCAAGGACGGCGAGGTCGGCGAGGACGAGGGCCGGCGCGCGGAGAAGGAGCTGGACGACCTGACCCAGCGCTTCGTCGCGACCGTCGACGAGCTGGTCAAGCACAAGGAGAGCGAGCTGCTCGAGGTCTGAGCACCCGCGTACCTGCACGGCACCGCGCCGCCGTCGCCCGCCCGGGCGGCGGCCCGGTGCCGTCGTCGTGCCCGGCGGCGCACACCCTCGGCGCTGCGGCGGGTGCAGTAGGCTCGGCACGATTCCCGACCACCACGGGGTGAACGGCGGGAGTCGCCCGGCCGTCGGTCGGTAAACAGGAAGTCTCACGCCGGTAGGGGATGGTCTTGGTCTTGCGTCATGTGGTGGCTCTCGTACCGGCTGCCGGTGCGTGATGTCCCACCCCGACCCCTACGGCAACACCGAGTCGCGTGGCTGGGACCGCCCGGCCCTGCCCTGGCCGGACACCGATCTGGAGCCCGGTCCGTGGCGGCCCGGCCCGGCCGCGCACGGCCACCCCGCCGAGCCGGACACCTACGCCCGTCCCGGGGCCGGCCCGGACACGTACCCCGGTCCGGACACGTACCCCGGTCCGTACCCGACGGCCTCGCGGCACCACGACGGCCCGGGCCGGTACGACGGACCGCCGGCCGGTGACCGCGGCCGGCCCGACGGGCCGGAGCACCGCGGCCCGTGGGGTGAGCCCGCCCGCGACGACGAGTACCCGACCGCGCAGATCGCGCCGGTCCGGGACGAGCCCACCGAGCAGATCCCGGCGGTACGCGACGAGCCCGCACCCACGCCCGAGCCCGAGCCGCCGGCCGGCCGCCGCGGGCCGGGACGCCGTCGGGCGAGCGCGGAGCGTCCGCCGACCACCGCACCGAAGGCGTCCCGGGCGGGGCGCAACCTGCCGGCCGCGATCGGCGTCGGGGTGGCCCTCGGCGCGGCGGTCGTGGTGCCGCTGTTCTTCTTCATGCCGGCGTTCCTCGCCGTGCTCGCGGCCGCGGTGGGGATCGGCATCTGGGAGATGGCCCGCGCGGTACGCCGCAGCGGCGCCCACCCGCCGCTGGCGCCGCTCGTCGCCGGTGGCGTGATCACCGTGGGCCTGGCCTGGTACGCGGGCCCCGACGCGCTGTGCCTGGGGCTGCTGGTCACGGTGCTGGGCACGATGATCTGGCGGCTGGGCGACGGGCCCGGCAACTACCAGCGCGACCTGACCGCGGCCACCCTGATCGCGGTGTACGTGCCGTTCCTCGCCGGGTTCGCGGCCATGCTCGCGGCGGCGCCCGACGACGGGGCCCTGCGGGTGCTGGTGACGCTGGCGGCGGTGGTGCTCTCCGACACCGGCGGGTACGCCGCGGGCGTGAGTTTCGGCAAGCACCCGATGGCGCCGACGATCAGCCCGAAGAAGTCCTGGGAGGGCTTCGCCGGCTCGGTGACGGCCGCGGCGGCGGGCAGCGCGGCGCTGCTGTGGGCGTTGTTCGACGTGGCCCCCTGGTGGGGTGCGCTGTTCGGGATGGCGATCTCGGTCTCGGCGGTGCTCGGTGACCTCGCCGAGTCGATGATCAAGCGGGATCTCGGCGTCAAGGACATGAGCAACCTGCTGCCCGGGCACGGCGGCCTGATGGACCGGCTCGACTCGATCCTGTTCGCCGTGCCGGTGGCCTACCTGCTGCTCGCCGTCTTCGTCCCGGTGGTGAGCTGAGGCATGCGTCACGGCGGCGACCCGCTGCGGACCGGGTGGCCGGGGGCGATTCGACACGTACGGACGGGTGCGTCCGGGCGGGAGCGTGTCAGACTGGACGCGCCATGACGAGTCTCCCGCTGATTTCCGTAGACCCCGACGCCCGCGGCCGCCGGCCCGCGATGCCTCCCCGCCACCTCGCCGACCTGGACCTGCCGGGCCGGCAGGCGCTCGTCGCCGAGCTGGGTGAGCCCGCGTTCCGCGCCAAGCAGGTCTCCAACCACTACTTCGGCCGCCTGGTGCGTGACCCGGAGCAGATGACCGACCTGCCGGCGGCGACCCGGGAGCGGCTGGCGGGTGAGCTGCTGCCCAACCTGCTCACCCCGGTACGCGAGCTGGCCTGCGACGACGGCGCGACCCGCAAGGCGCTCTGGCGGCTGCACGACGGCTCGCTGGTGGAGAGCGTGCTGATGGGCTACCCGGACCGGGTGACCGTCTGCATCTCCAGCCAGGCCGGCTGCGGCATGGCCTGCCCGTTCTGCGCCACCGGCCAGGCCGGGCTGACCCGCAACCTGTCCACCGCCGAGATCGTCGACCAGGCGGTCTACCTGGCCGGGGTGGCCGCCTCCGGCGCGGTGGCCGGTTCGCCGCCGCGGCTGTCGCACGTGGTGTTCATGGGCATGGGCGAGCCGCTCGCCAACTATTCGCGGGTGGTGGCGGCGATCCGCCGGCTGGTCGCCCCGGCGCCGGAGGGGCTGGGCCTGTCGCAGCGGCACATCACCGTCTCGACGGTCGGCCTGGTACCGGCGATCCGCCGACTGGCCAGCGAAGACCTCTCGGTGACCCTTGCGTTGTCGCTGCATGCCCCCGATGATGAGCTGCGCGACGAACTCGTCCCGGTCAACCAGCGCTGGAAGGTGTCCGAGGTGCTGGACGCGGCGTGGGACTACGCGGCCACGACGGGGCGTCGCGTGTCCATCGAATACGCGATGATCAAGGACGTGAACGATCAGCCGTGGAGAGCCGATCTGCTCGGGCGGCTGCTGGCCGGCAAGCTGGCCCACGTGAACCTGATCCCGCTCAACCCGACTCCGGGCAGCCGCTGGGACGCCAGCCCGAAGCCGGTCGAGCGGGAGTTCGTCCGGCGGTTGCGCGACGCCGGGGTGTCGACCACGGTGCGCGACACCCGGGGACGCGAGATCGACGGGGCCTGTGGGCAGCTCGCCGCAGCCGGGGACACGGACGGCGACTCACGCGCGGCAACGGCGTAGCGGTACGAGACCAGGAGACATAGTGGCGAGTCAGGGTCAGCGTTTCCGGCGTAAGGCGCTCCGCCGGGGCTACAAGGTCGACGAGGTCGACGCCTTCCTGGACCGGGTCGAGGCGACACTCGACGGCCAGCCGATCGGCGCGCCCGTGGCCTCCCAGGAGGTCCACGACGTCGTCTTCCGGGTCCGGTTCAACGGCTACGACGAGTGGCAGGTCGACCTGCACCTCGACCGGGTCGAGCGGCAGCTCGCCGAGCTGGAGGAGCGCGGTGGCGCACCGGCCGGGCGCGGTGGCGATCCCCGGATGGCCGACCGGCTCGGCCCGCCGATGCGCGACGACCGGGGCATGTCGCCGGTGCCGCAGCCGCCGATGCCGCCCCGGCAGATGCCCGCTCAGCCCGGCGCGCCCGCCGACCGCTACGGCAACCGCTACGACGAGCCGACCGGCGCGTTCGCCGGTGGCTACGACGGCCCGCGCGGTGGCTACGACGGCCCCCGCGGCCCGGGTGGTCCCGGCCCGATGGGTCCGGGTGCGCCGATGGGCCACGGCGGCCCGCCGTCGCGCGGCCTGCCCCCCGGCCCGGGCGGCTACGGTGCGGACAACGGCCCCGGCGGCTACGGCCCGCCGGACAACGGCCCCGGTGGGTACGGCCCGCCGGACGGCGGCCCGGGTGGCTACGGTCCGCCGGAGGGTGGCACCGGTGGGTACGGCCAGGAGAACCGGTTCGACGGGTTCGAGGCCGGGCGGCGCGGGCGTGCCGACATGACCGCCGAGATCCGCATGCCCGAGCGCGAGCTGCGTGGTCGTGGCCCCGGCGGCCCGCCGGCGCTGCCGCAGCAGGGCTACGGCGCGCCGGAGCCCGGCTACGGCCCGCCCGACCCGGGTTACGGTCCGCCGGACCAGGGCTACGGCCCGGGCCCCTCGATGACCGGCCCGCCGCTCGTGGGTCCGCCGGTCGCCGGTCCGCCGATGGTGGGACCGCCGATGGCCGGCCCGCCCGGCAGTGACCTGTACCGGGTCGACCAGATCCGGCGCAGCTTCCAGGTCCGCCGGTTCGGCAGCGGGTACGACCCGGACCAGGTCGACCGGTTCTTCGAGACGCTGCTCGGCGGCATGCAGGGGCGCAACCCGATGCCGGTGAACCCGAAGGAACTCGACACGCTGCGCTTCGGGCTGGTCCAAGGTGGCTACTTCGAGGCCGAGGTCGACGCCGCGCTCAAGGACGTGCAGGACATCCTGCTCGGCCGCTGACCCCGGCCGCGAGACGACGAAGGGCCCGCCCCCTCACCGGGGGGCGGGCCCTTCGCGCACTACCGTGGGCGCCGCGCGTCAGGACCGCAGGCCGTTGCGGCGCAGCACGGCGTCGCCGATGACGATGGCGATCAGCAGTCCGGCGATCCCGAACAGCCAGATGTGCTCCACCCGGCCCTCCTCGATCCCGCAGAACGCCATCAGAACCAAGGCCAACGCCGACAGCACCGCACCGATCCGTCCGGACTTGCGGTGTCCGGGCTTGTGCTGATCTGGCGCGGTTACCGGCTCGTCTCCTGCCACTGTCGGTCCTTCCCTCGCGATCGGATCTCCGATCAGTCTGGCACGCGCCCAACCGGGCCCGGCGCAGGGTCCGGCCTCCTGTGCCGGGGATGACCCGGGCGGGCGACCGCAGGCGGCCCGGCCGGCCCGGGTCGTTGGTCCCGTCCCGGTGGGGGCGGATGGCCACTACCGGCGTCGCGGGACGGCGAGCACACTGCCTCCGGTAGCGTCTTGACGTACACCTTGATGCCTTTTTGAGGAGGACTGCGGTGCGAGTGACCGGTACGGGGCATGCCAGCATGCGGATCGACACGCCCGCGGGCAGCATCCTGTGCGACCCGTGGGTCAACCCCGCCTACTTCGCCTCGTGGTTCCCCTTCCCGGACAACTCCCTCCTCGACTGGGCGACCCTCGGCCAGGTCGACTACCTGTACGTGTCGCACCTGCACCGGGACCACTTCGACGCGAAGCACCTGCGTGACTTCGTGTCCAAGGACGCCACCGTCCTGCTGCCCGAGTTCCCCACCTCGGAGATGGAGGACGAGTTCCGGGAGCTGGGCTTCACCAAGTTCCTCAGGGCCCCGAACGAGCAGGTGGTGGAGCTGCCCGGCGGCCTGAAGATCATGATTCAGGCGCTGACCAGCCCGACCGACGGCCCGATCGGCGACTCCTCGCTCTGGGTCGAGTACGACGGCGTGCGGCTGCTCAACCAGAACGACGCCCGGCCGACCGACCTGAGCGTGTTCGCCGAGCTGGGCCACGTGCACGCGCACATGCTCCAGTTCTCCGGCGCGATCTGGTACCCGATGGTCTACGAGCTGCCGCAGGCGGCGAAGACCGCGTTCGGCAAGCAGAAGCGGGACCGGCAGTTCGACCGCACCTGGCGCTACATCGACGACCTGAAGGCCGACCACGTCTTCCCGATCGCCGGCCCGCCGTGCTTCCTCGACGACGAGCTGTGGCAGTTCAACGACATCTTCGGCGACGAGGGCAACATCTTCCCCGACCAGTCGGTGTTCCTGGCCGAGTACGCCAAGGTCGGCGGCACCAACGGCATCGTGCTGCTGCCGGGCAGCGTCTCGGAGATCACCACCGAGGGCGCGACCACCACGCACCCGGTGCCGGTGGAGGAGTTCTTCGCGAACAAGGTCGCCCACCTGGAGGAGATGCGGGAGCGCAAGCGCGGCGTGATCGAGGCCGAGAAGGCGTCCTGGCGGCACCCCGAGGTCGACGTGCTGGCCGAGATGAAGCGCCGGATCGAGCCGCTGCTGGACGAGTCGATCTACCTGGCCAAGGGCGTCGGCGGCCCGGTGCGGTTCGACCTGGTCGGCTACGACGGTTCCGAGGTCGAGTCGATCGTGGTGGACTTCCCGGGCAAGGAGGTCCGGCCGTACGCGGACGAGAAGGTCCGCTACCGGTTCCGTACCGAGCGGGCGCTGATCGAGCACCTGCTGCACATCGGCGAGGTGGACTGGGTCAACTCGCTCTTCCTGTCCTGCCGTTTCTCCGCGGCCCGCATCGGCCAGTACAACGAGTTCGTCTACGCCTTCTTCAAGTGCCTGTCCGAGGAGCGCCTCCAGTACGCCGAGGGCTGGTACGACGAGCACGAGCGGGCGGTCGACGCCGAGGACATCACGCTCGACGGCTGGGTGGTGCAGCGGCGCTGCCCGCACCTGAAGGCGGACCTGAGCCGGTTCGGCATCGTCGACGGCGACCAGCTCACCTGCCAGCTGCACGGCTGGAAGTTCGACCTCGCCAGCGGGCGCTGTCTGACCAGCGTCGGGCACAAGATCCGCGCGCACCGCGCCGACGCGGAGACCCCGGCGCCGGCCGGGGAAGCGGCCATCTGACGGTTTCCGCCCCGTCCGCCGCCCCCGGCACGCGACCATCGGTCGTGAGGGGGCGGCGTGACGGGTGCGGACAGGGAGCCGGAATACCGGTTCGGGCGCGGCAACGAGATGGCGCGCGACGCCTCCCGGGTGGAGGCGTTCAGCGACGCGGTGATCGCCATCGTGCTCACGCTGATGGCCGTCGAGCTGCTGTCGTTCAGCCCGGACACGCCGCAGGACGACGGGCTGCCGGCCGCGCTGCGGCACGAGTGGCGCGCCTACCTGGCGTACGTGATCACCTTCGCCATCGTCGGCCAGGTCTGGCTGACCCACCACAACATGTGGCGTTACGTCCGGCGGGTCGACCAGATGCTGCTGGTGCTGAACCTGCTGCTGCTGATGTTCGTGGCGGCGATCCCGTTCACCGCCGACCTGCTCGCGGACAACCTGCGCGGCACCGTCCGCGACCAGCGGCTGACCGCCGCGCTGTACGCGGGCGTGGTGCTCGGTGAGGCGCTGTTCTTCAACCTGAGCTGGTGGTGGGCGCGCCGCCGCGGGCTGCTGCACCCGGGCCTCGACCCGAGGCTGGCGCGGGCGGTGGCCCGCCGGTTCCGCCTCGGTCCGCTGCTCTACCTGGTCGCGTTCGCGATCGTGTTCGTCGACCCGGTGCTGAGCCTGCTGGCGTACCTGCTGCTGGTCGGCGTCTACCTGGTGCGCGGTCCGGGCGACCTCCCGTCCGCCGGCCAGGAGGCGCCCGAGACGCCGTGAGCGGCTGTTAAGAAGGGGCCCTTCCTCTACCGGAGGCGTTAATAAGGGGCCCTTCCTTACATCTCGGCGAGGATGCGCCGGGCCGCGTTGTGCCCGGCCGCGCCGATCACACTGCCCGCCGGGTGGCAGCCGGCGCTGCCCGCGTACACGCCGTCCACACCCGTCGCGTACGGCATCCGGTCGGTGAACGACACGGTGTTGTCGACGTGGTGGATGTGCCCGCCGGTGATGCCGAAGTGCGCCTCGATCCCCGGCGGCGGCAGCGGCACCGCGTCCGCGACGAGGCCGGCGGCGCCCGGGGCGTACCGCTCGCAGATCGCGAGCAGCCGCTGCACGTAGCCGGGCAGTGCCGCCTCCCAGGTGGTGCCGGCCAGCTCGTAGGGGACGGACTGCACGAACAACGCCGACGAGTGGTGCCCCGCGTCGTCGGACAGCGACGGATCGACTGTGGTGTGCAGGTACCACTCGATGGTCGGCTCGTCCGGCAGCCGCCCGGCCCGCACGTCCGCCCACATGCCGCGCAGCGCCGCCATCGGCGACTCGCCGCCGTCGCCGACGAGCGACGCCGAGCCGGGCAGCAGGTGGATGGTCGAGCCGAACGGGCTCGGCGCGTCCTCCGGCAGGCAGGAGAAGCGCGGGAGCCCGGTCAGCGCCAGGTTGAGCTTGAGCGTGGTGCCGGGGCGGCGGACCGCCGCCATCCGCGCGCCCAGCTCCGCCGGGAGCGCGCCGTCGGGCAGCAGCTCCATCAGCCGGTACGGGTCACAGGCGCCGAGCACCACGGAGGCGTCCACCTCCCGGCCGTCGGCGAGCGTCACCCCGGCGGCGGCGCCCCCGGTCAGCCGGATGGCGGTGACCGGCGCGTCGGCCACGATCCGCGCCCCGGCGCGCTCGGCGGCCTCGGCGAACGTGCGCGACACGGTGCCCATGCCGCCCCGGGTGATCATCCAGGTGCCGTCCGCGCCCGGGAGCCGGCACATGTTGTGCACCAGGAAGTTGTGGCCGGTGCCGGGGTCGTCCGGGCCGGCGTTGAGCCCGGACAGGCCGTCGGTGACCGCGTACATGCTGACCAGCAGCTCGGAGCGGAAGTCGAAGCGGGCCAGGTGGTCGGTCACCGAGCCGCGGACCAGGTCGACGAAGACCTGCCGCAGCGCGGGCCGGACGTAGCGTTCGGCGGTCTCCTCGACCGGCAGCGGCTCGGCCAGCCACGCCGGGGCGAGATCCTCCCGCAACTGGGCCAGCTCGGCGTGCAGCGCGTCGTCGGCGGCGACGTCGGCGGGGGAGAACATCTCCGCGAGCTGCCGCCGGCCGGCCGCGACGTCGCTGCCGGCCAGCAGGTACGGCGAGCCGAGCCCGCCCGGCGTGGGCAGGAAGTAGTGCGGGTCGCGGCGCAGCACCGGGATGGTCACGTCGAGCGTGGCCAGCAGTTCCGGCGGCATCAGCCCGAGCAGGTACGACCCGGTGGAGTGACGCAGCCCGGGCACCTTCGGGAACGGGTTCTCGGTGCGGGTCGCCCCGCCGATCACCCCTGATGCCTCCAGCACCAGCACGTCCAGGCCGGCCCGGGCCAGCAGGATCGCCGAGACCAGGCCGTTGTGTCCGGCGCCGACCACGACGACGTCGGCGCGGGACGGCAGCTCACTCGCGTCGCTCATGGGACCGCAGCGTAGCGGCGGCCGGGCACGGGCGGGAGGGTTCGCGGCGGGGCGCTACCGTTCCCCGCATGTCCCCGGCTGTCCAGATCGCGCTCGCGGTGGTGCTCGTCGTGGTGGTGTTCCTCCTCCTGCTCGCGCTGCGGCGCGGCCGTCCCCGGGATCTGGTCGCCCCGGACCGTCCGGCCGGCGACGGGCAGGCCGAGGTGCTCCGGCTGGCCCGGGAGGGACGCACCGTGGAGGCGGTCAAGGTGCTGCGCGAGCAGACCGGGCTGTCGCTGCTGGACGCGAAGCGGGTGGTCGACCTGCTGGCCTCCGGCGGAACCTGGTCGCCCGGTGCCCCGGTGCCGGGAACGGCAGTCGACGACGCGGTGCGGGCCGAGGCCGCGCGGCTGCTGCACCGGGGCAAGAAGATCCAGGCGGTCAAGGTGGTGCGGGAGCACACGCACATGTCGCTCGCCGACGCCAAGCGGTACGTCGAGGGCCTCTGACGCCGGACGGCCGTCACCCCGCGTTCACCCTATAGTGGCAGTTGTCGATGCATTTCCGTCCTACCGTCGACGGGACACCCACCGCCTCCGGGAGGTAATCCCCGATGGATCGTCGTACCGTCCTGCGTGCCACCGCCGCCGGTGGCGCCGCCGCCTTCGCCGGTGGTCTCTGGGCCGCCGCGGCCGCCCCCGCCCAGCCCGCCCAGCCCGGCCCCGGCCCGTACGGCGACCTGCTGGCCGCCGACGCCAACGGCCTCCAGTTGCCGGCCGGCTTCACCAGCCGGGTGATCGCGCGGTCCGGTCAGCGGGTCGCGGGCACCTCGTACACCTGGCACCCGGCGCCGGACGGCGGCGCCTGCTTCCCGGCCGGCGACGGCTGGATCTACGTCTCCAACTCGGAGGTGCCGCTCGTCGGCGGCGCCTCGGCGGTGCGGTTCACCGCCGACGGCGCGATCGCCGCCGCGTACCGGATCCTCGGCGGCACGAACGTCAACTGCGCGGGCGGGCCGACCCCGTGGGGGACGTGGCTGTCCTGCGAGGAGGTGCCGCTGGGCCGGGTCTTCGAGACCTGGCCGGCCGGCGGCCGGTCCGGCGAGGAGCGGACCCGGATGGGTCGCTTCAAGCACGAGGCGGCGGCCTGCGACCCGGTGCGGCGGGTGGTCTACCTGACCGAGGACGAGGGGGACGGCTGCTTCTACCGGTTCGTCCCGGACACCTGGGGCGACCTGCGCACCGGCCGGGTGCAGGTGCTCTGCGCCCCGGACGGCCAGGTGACCGGGGCCGTGACCTGGCGGGATCTGCCGGACCGCGACGGGTTCCCGGTGCCCACCCGCTACCAGGTGGCCGCGGCGCAGACGTTCGACGGCGGCGAGGGCTGCTGGTACGCCGACGACACCTGCTGGTTCACCACCAAGGGGGACAACCGGGTGTGGGCGTACGACGCGGTGAACCAGCGGCTCGACCTCGCGTACGACGACTCGCTGGTGCCGGCCGGCGCCGCGCCGCTGACCGGCGTCGACAACATCACCGGCACCGCCGGCGGTGACCTCTACGTGGCCGAGGACGGCGGCGACATGGAGATCAACGTGATCACGCCGGCCGGTGTGGTGACCCCGTTCCTGCGGCTCCTCGGGCAGTCCGAGTCGGAGATCACCGGGCCGGCGTTCTCGCCGGACGGCAGCCGGCTCTACTTCTCCTCGCAGCGCGGCACCAGCGGCGCCCGGGCCGGCACCGGCGGCATCACGTACGAGGTGCGCGGCCCGTTCCGGCGCTGACCCGCGGCCGTCAGGCGCGGGCCGCCTCCCGGGTGGCCCGCCACCGGCTCGCCGCCAGCGTGGCCGAGTAGCCGGACAGCACGATCACGTGGAACAGGTACAGCCAGAGCAGCACCGCCACGCCGCCCCCGATCTCGTCGAAGCCGCCGAACGGCACGCCCAGGTCCAGCGGCAGCGAGCAGAACAGCACGAAGCCGTGCACGAAGCCGGACAGGTTCGCCGCCGTGAACGAGCCCAGCGCCACGGTGGCGAGCCAGTCCGGGGAGGCCGGGCCGACCACCCGGAACACCCAGATCAGCACCGGCGTGAGCACCAGCCACACCGCCAGGAACGACAGCACCACGCCGAGCGCGCCGATCCAGCCGCCCTGGCGTACCAGCCGCGTGGTCATCGGTAGCCCGAGCAGGATCGACAGCAGCAGCGCCGGGGCCGGTGCCAGCAGCGGGAGCAGCAGCAGCCGGCCCCGCCAGCCGACCAGCGCGCCGGACTCGGCGCGCGGCTCGGCCACCGAGACGAAGGCGCGGCGCAGCCCCTCCCCGTAGAGGGAGGCCGGCAGCAGAGAGGCCAGCGCCAGCAGCGGGGTCAGCCCCAGCCCCGCCTCGACGAGCGCGGCCGCCGCCCGGTGCGCGCCGATCTCGGTGGGCAGCGTGTCGATGGCGTACCCGGTCAGCCGCCGCACCCGGTCCGCCCCGGCGAGCAGCCCGGTCAGCCAGATCGCCAGCAACGCGACCGGCACCACGGCGATCGCGCCGTAGAAGGTGATCGCGGCGGCGTGCAGCGACAGATCCCGGCCACGGACCGGCCGGAACGCCGCAGCCGTGATCCGCTTCGTCCGCTCCCACCCGCCGCCCATCGCCCTCTCGTTCCCCGTACGGGCGCGCGCCACGCATTACGATCCGGCGGCATGACGATCGCCACGACCGAGCGGCTGGTGCTGCGCGACTGGACCGAGTCTCCAGGCGACCTGGCCCGGATCTTCGACATCTACTCCCGGGACGAGGTGATGCGCTGGCTGGGCGGCGGCAAGGGGCGGATGACCGACCCGTCCGAGGCGCGCGAGCGGGTCCAGCTGTGGCGGGAGCGCTGGTCGCCGTACGCCGGCCGGTGGGGCCTGTGGGCGATCGAGCCGCGCGACGGCGGGCCGGTGGCGGGGAGCATCCTGCTCAAGCCGCTACCGGGCCGCGACGGCGTCACCCTGACCGACGACATCGAGGTCGGCTGGCACCTGCACCCCGACGCCCAGGGCCACGGCTACGCCACCGAGGCGGCCCGCGCGGTGCTGGAACGCGAGTTCGCCACCGGAACCCCGAGGGTGTACGCGGTGGTGATGGCCGGGAACGACCCGTCGATGGCGGTGGCCCGGCGCCTCGGCATGACGCACGCGGGTGTGCGCACCGACTGGTACGGCGGGGTCGAACTGGAGACCTTCGTCCTGGAGCGCCCCGCCTGACCGGTCGGAGCGGCGGGACGCACAGCGGGTGCGACCGGCGGTCCCGGGAACGTGCGAGCCTCGGGCGCGATCGGCAGGTTTCAGCGTCGCCAGGTGAGAGGATGAGGCATTCAGTGAGGTGGAGAAGGTGAGCGCCCCCATGTCGACCGAGCGCAACCCGGACTGGCCGGGCACGGTTCACGTGCCGGCCGACGAACTCGCACGGCGCCAGGGCGTCGAGCCGGTCACCAGTCTCGACGACCTTGCCCGTCCGGACCTGATCGAATCGGACGAGGAACTCGAACGCTTCCTCGCCGACCTGTACGCCTCGCGGCGCGAGGGACTGGCTTGAGCATCATCGTCCTGGACACCGACGTGGCATCGGCGATCCTGCGAGGCCGGGTGGACGAGCGGTTGAGAGCGCGGCTGACCGGGTCGACCCTCGCCATCACCTTCGTGACGTTGGGAGAGCTGACCAAGTGGACCGTGGTCCGCAGCTGGGGCCCGCGCAAGTTGGCTGACCTCGCGCGCTGGCGCCGGAACCTGGTCCTGCTGCCCTTCGACGAGGCCGTCGCGGTACGTTGGGGGCGAATTCAAGCAGCGGCCCAGCTTCGTGGACGGCCGCGGCCGGTCAACGACTCATGGATCGCCGCATGCTGCCTGGTCCACCGGCTTCCGCTCGCGACCTTCAACGGCAAGGACTACGCGGACTTCGCCGACCATGACGATCTCAAGCTCCTCGACCTGGCCTGACCGCGACCCGTCCGGCGGGTCGCTGGATCTGCTCGGCCGCCGGGATCAGCCCTGGACGGCCGCGGCGGCACTCGACCTGCTGCCGGAGAACAACGGCCCGAGGATCGAGGTGCTGCGTGGCTGTGTGATCGTCACGCCGGGCAGCGGCGTCGACCGGCGTACGGCACATCTCCATCTCGCGTACCGGATCGGGGTGGCGGCCCGGGCCGCCGGCCGGTGGGGCTGTCGGTCGGTCAACCTGGTGTCCGGTGACGACCTGTTCGTTCCCGACCTGGTCGTGCTGCGACGGCCGGCCGGCGGCCGCCGGGCTGCGATCGTGGCGGACGTGCTGCTGGTGGGGGAGATCGCACCGTCAGGCGTGATCGACAGGCCACGGGAGTACGCGGCCGCCGGTGTGCCCTACTTCCTCCGGGTCGACCTGCGCAACCGGGTGCCCGCGCTCGCCCTCTACGAACTGGTCGAGGGTGAGTACCGGCCGCTGGCGGCCGCGGCCGCCGGTACGACGTTCGTGATGCGGGAGCCGTTCGAGTTCAGCATCGACCCGGCCGACCTGCTCGACGAGGAGGCGCCGCAGGCGTGATCGACACCGGTTCGCCGAAGTGGTGGCATCGCGGCAACCCTGATGCCGCCACCTCGGCAAAGTGGAGTCGATCATGTCGCCGGGCACTCCGGGACGAACCGGGGTGAGGCGCTGGGGAACAATGGTCCGGTGACCACTCCCCGAGATCTCGTGCTGCTCGGCTCGACCGGCTCGATCGGCACCCAGGCCATCGACATCGTCAAGCGCAACCCGGACCGCTTCCGGGTGGTGGCCCTCGGCGCGGGTGGCGGCAACGTGGAGTTGCTGGCCGCGCAGGCGCTGGAACTAAGCGTGGAGGCGGTCGGTGTGGCCCGCGCGTCCGCCGCGCAGGATCTCCAGCTCGCGTTCTACGCCGAGGCGAGCCGGCGTGGCTGGGCCACCGGCGACTTCAAGCTGCCCAAGATCGTGGCCGGGCCGGACGCGATGACCGAGCTGGCGCAGTGGCCGTGCGACGTGGTGCTCAACGGTGTGGTCGGCTCGCTGGGCCTGCCGCCGACGCTGGCCGCGCTGCACGCCGGGCGTACCCTCGCGCTCGCCAACAAGGAGTCCCTGGTGGCCGGCGGCCCGCTGGTCAAGGGCGCGGTGACGCGGCCGGGGCAGATCGTCCCTGTCGATTCCGAGCACTCGGCGCTGGCGCAGTGCCTGCGCGGCGGCGCCCGGGGCGAGGTGCGGCGGCTGGTGGTCACCGCCAGCGGCGGCCCGTTCCGGGGGCGGCGGCGCGACGAGCTGACCGCCGTCACACCGGAGCAGGCGCTGGCGCACCCGACGTGGAACATGGGCCCGGTCGTCACGATCAACTCGGCCACGATGGTCAACAAGGCGCTGGAGGTGATCGAGGCGCACGAGCTGTTCGACGTGCCGTACGCCGACATCGAGGTGATGGTCCACCCGCAGTCGGTGATCCACTCGATGGTCGAGTTCACCGACGGCTCCACGCTCGCCCAGGCCAGCCCGCCGGACATGCGGCTGCCCATCGCGCTGGGTATCGGCTGGCCGGACCGCGTGCCCGGCGCCGCCTCGGCGGTCGACTGGACGAGCGCGCACACCTGGGAGTTCTTCCCGCTCGACGACGCGGCGTTCCCGGCGGTCGCGCTGGCCAAGGCGGCGGGCGAGGCCGGGCGCTGCCGCCCGGCGATCTACAACGCGGCGAACGAGGAGTGCGTGGCCGCGTTCGTCGCGGGCCGGCTGCCGTTCCTCGGCATCGTCGACACCCTCCAGCGGGTGCTGGAGGACGCTCCCGATTTCGGCGAACCAGGTACCGTCGAGGACGTGCTCGCCGCCGAGTCGTGGGCACGGGCGCACGCCCAGGAGATCATCGTCGGGTCGGTGGAAGGAGCTCGATGAGCTATCTGCTCGGGGTGGTGCTGTTCGCCCTGGCGATCCTCATCTCGGTGAGCCTGCACGAGGCGGGGCACATGCTGACCGCCAAGGCGTTCGGGATGAAGGTCACCCGCTACTTCGTCGGCTTCGGCCCGACGCTCTGGTCGTTCAAGCGGGGCGAGACCGAGTACGGCATCAAGGGCATCCCGCTCGGCGGCTTCTGCAAGATCGTCGGCATGACCCCGCAGGACGACGACGTCGAGCCGGGGGACGAGAAGCGCGCCATGTGGCGCTACCCGGTGTGGAAGCGGACGATCGTGATGTCCGCGGGCTCGATCACCCACTTCGCCCTGGCCCTGATCGCGCTCTGGATCATCGCGGTGTCGGTCGGGCTGCCGAACCCGAAGTTCCCCAGCACCGAGGCCGGCTTCCGGGCCGAGCCGGCGGTGATCGCCATCGCGCCGTGCGTGGTGGTGGAGAACGCGGCCCGCGCCTGCGAGTCCGGCGACCCGGCCAGCCCGGCCGCCCAGGCCCAGCTCAAGGACGGCGACCGGATCACCGCGGTGAACGGCAAGCCGGTCTCCACCTGGGGCGACATGCTCGACGTGGTCCGCGCCACCCCGCCCGGCACGGCCACCGTCGCCTTCGTGCGTGACGGCAGGCCGGACGAGGCGCGGGTCGACCTGGCCTCGGTGCAGCGTCCGCCGCTGGGCGACCCGAAGGGCGCCACCTCGGCGGTCTCCGCGCTCGGCGTGGCGCTCTCGCCCAGCACCCCGACCCGGGTCGAGTACGGCCCGGTCGCCGCGTTCGGCGCCACCGCCGACTTCACCGGCACCATGGCCGTGCAGACCGCGCACGCCATGCAGCGCATCCCGCAGAAGGTGCCCGCGTTGTGGGACGCGATCACCGGCGGCGAGCGTGACGTGGACACCCCGATCAGCGTGGTGGGCGCCAGCCGGCTCGGCGGCGAGGCCGTGGAGAACAACGCCTGGCTGGTGTTCTTCATGCTCTTCGTGTCGCTGAACTTCTTCATCGGCGTGTTCAACCTGCTGCCGCTGCTCCCGCTGGACGGCGGCCACATCGCCATCGCCTGGTTCGAACGGGCGCGGTCCTGGCTCTACGCGCGCATCGGCCGCGCCGATCCCGGCCGCGTCGACTACCTCAAACTCATGCCGTTCACGTACGCGGTGATCCTGATCGGTGGCGCGTTCACGCTGCTGACCGTCACCGCTGATGTCATCAACCCCATCACGCTCTTCTCAAGGTGAGTGCCTGAAGTGACCGCTGTCAGTCTCGGTATGCCCCCCGTACCGCCGCCGCCGCTGGCCCCGCGCCGGGCCAGCCGCCAGATCATGGTCGGTTCGGTGCCGGTCGGTGGTGGCGCGCCGGTCTCGGTGCAGTCCATGACCACCACCCTCACCGCCGACGTCAACGCCACGCTCCAGCAGATCGCCGAGCTGACCGCGTCCGGCTGCCAGATCGTCCGGGTCGCCGTGCCGTCGCAGGACGACGTGGAGGCGCTGCCCGCGATCGCCAAGAAGTCGCAGATCCCGGTGATCGCCGACATCCACTTCCAGCCGAAGTACGTCTTCGCGGCGATCGACGCCGGTTGCGCCGCGGTCCGGGTGAACCCGGGCAACATCCGGCAGTTCGACGACAAGGTCAAGGAGATCGCGCGGGCCGCGGGCGACGCGGGTGTGCCGATCCGGATCGGCGTCAACGCGGGCTCGCTGGACAAGCGCCTGCTGGCCAAGTACGGCAAGGCCACCGCCGAGGCCTTGGTGGAGTCGGCGCTGTGGGAGTGCTCGCTGTTCGAGGAGCACGGCTTCCGGGACATCAAGATCTCGGTGAAGCACAACGACCCGGTGGTGATGATCCGCGCGTACCGGCTGCTGGCCGAGAAGTGCGACTACCCGCTGCACCTCGGCGTCACCGAGGCGGGCCCGGCGTTCCAGGGCACGATCAAGTCGGCGGTGGCGTTCGGTGCGCTGCTGGCCGAGGGGATCGGCGACACCATCCGGGTTTCGCTGTCCGCCCCGCCGGTCGAGGAGATCAAGGTCGGCGCCGCGATCCTGGAGTCGCTGGGCCTGCGCGAGCGTGGCCTGGAGATCGTCTCCTGCCCGTCCTGCGGCCGGGCGCAGGTCGACGTCTACAAGCTGGCCGAGGAGGTCACCGCCGGCCTGGAGGGCCTGCCGGTGCCGCTGCGCGTCGCGGTCATGGGCTGCGTGGTGAACGGTCCGGGCGAGGCCCGCGAGGCCGACCTGGGCGTGGCCTCGGGCAACGGCAAGGGCCAGATCTTCGTGAAGGGCAAGGTCGTCAAGACCGTGCCCGAGGCGCAGATCGTGGAGACGCTGATCGAGGAGGCGCTGCGGATCGCCGACGAGATGGGCGCCGAGATCCCCGAGGAGCTGCGTGACCTGGTGCCGGGTGGCGCCACTGTCACCGTGCACTGATCCGGTTTCCGCGTCACCGTGCGGCCGTCCCCGACATCGGGGGCGGCCGCACGCGCGTTCGCGGGCCGCTGCGAGCGCTCACTCGGACTCGGCGAGGATGGCGTAGAGCTTGCGCCGGGTCTCGTCGAGCACCTGGGCGGCCCGGGCGCGCTGGTCGTCGGTGCCGGTGGTCATCACCTGCCGCAGCGCCTGCATGGCCTGCGCGCCGGCGTCGCGGATGTCGTGCCAGCTGTTGACTGTCTGCTCGGCGAACTCCGCCCAGGGCGGGGTCTGCGCCGCGCCGGCCGCCTCGGCCTGGCCCGCCTCGGTCAGCGCGAACCGCTTGCGCCCGCCCTCGGAGTCGGGGGCGGTCGCGATGAGCCCCTCGTCCTCCAGCAGTTGCAGCGTCGGGTAGATCGAGCCGGGGCTGGGCCGCCAGGCCCCGCCGGTGCGGGAGTCGATCTCCTGGATCATCTCGTAGCCGTGCATCGGCCGCTCGGTGAGCAGGGCCAGCACGGCGCCGCGCACGTTGGGCCGCCGGCCGCGTCCGCGCCCGCCCCGGCCCCGCCCGTGACCGTGGGGCCCGGGGGAGAAGGGCGGCGGGCCCGGGGGTACGGGCGGGAAGCCGAAGCCGCCATGGCGGCGCATCTCGTCGTGCATGGCGTGCATGCGTCGATGGAAACCCATCAGTTCTCTCCTTCTGTCGCCGTATCACTGATGCATCGACGATATATCGGCAATGCATCGGCGACAAGACGTCGAGCAAACCGGGCTGCAAACCGTACGTACGTATTGCTAGGGTGCGGGTGTGCGCCTGCTTCCCGAACCGGGCCCGTCCCGGACCCTCGCCCTCTCCACGCTCGTCAACACCGTCGGGCGGGGCACCTGGCTCACCGCCAGCGCGCTGTTCCTGACCCGGTCGGTCGGGCTCTCAGTGACCCAGGTCGGCGTGGCGCTCACGCTCACCGCGCTGGTCAGCCTGGTGGCGAGCACGCCGATGGGCTACCTCGCCGACCGCCTCGGCCCGCGCGGGCTCCAGATGGCCGCGCTGCTCGCCTCGGCCGGGTGCACGGCCGCCCTGGTCACCGTGCGCTCGTTCACCGGATTCCTGGTCGTCGGCGTGCTGATGGCGGTCGCCGACGCGGGCACCCGTGGTGCCCGGGGCGCGCTGATCGCCGGGGCCGTCCCGCCCGGCCAGCGGGTACGCACCCGCGCCTACCTGCGCGCGGTCACCAACGTCGGCATCTCGGTGGGCACGGTGCTGGCCGGGTTCGCGCTCGCCGCCGACACCCGCGGCGCGTACGTCACACTGATCCTGCTCGACGCCGCCACCTACGTGCTGGCGGCAGCGGTGCTGCTGCGGCTCCCGCCGGTGCCGCCGATGCCCGCCCCGGCGCACGGGCCACGGCTGATCGCGCTGCGGGACCGCCCGTTCCTCGCCTTCACCGTGCTGGACGGGCTCATGTCCATGCACTTCTCGCTGATCAACATCGCCCTGCCGCTGTGGATCGCCGGGCACACCACCGCGCCGAACTGGCTGATCTCCGCCTGTCTGCTCGTCAACACCGTGGTGGTGATCCTGTTCCAGGTCCGCGCCTCGCGGGGCACCGAGGACCTGACCGGCGCGGGCCGGGCCGCCCGCCGGGCGGGTGTCCTGCTCGCGGTCGCCTGCGCGCTGTTCGCGGCCGGAGGCGGCGTACCGGTCGCGGTGGCGGTGCCGTTGCTGCTGGCCGGCGCGCTGGTGCACGTCGTGGGGGAGCTGTGGCACGCGGCGGCCGGCTGGGGCATCTCCTTCGGCCTGGCCCCGGCGCACGCGCACGGGCAGTACCAGGGCGCGTACGGGATGGGCATGCAGCTCGGCTCGATGGTCGCCCCGGTGGTGGTGACCACGCTCGCGATCGGCTGGGGCGTACCCGGCTGGCTGGTGCTCGGTGTGGTGTTCCTGCTGCTCGGCGCGCTGGTGCCGCCGGTGGTGCGGTGGGCCGCCCGGACCCGGCCGGCGGCGCCCGAACCGGCGCCGGCGCCGGTCGGCTGAGCGCCGTGCGGCAGGTGCCCGGTCGGCCCGCGCACGCCGGGGTGGATCTGGCAGGCTGGTAGCCGTGCTCACGGTGCCGGTACGCCAACTGGGGGAGTCGGAGCGCCGCGCGGTCGAGCGGCTGCTCGACCTCGACCCGTACGCCGGCGCGCAGGTCGCCGAGCGGGTGGCGGCACGCGGGCTGGCCTGGTGGCGGGCCGAGGCGCGGATCCTCGGGTACGGCTCCCGCCGGCACCTGGAGTCGATCTGCTGGCTGGGCGGCAACCTGACCCCGGTGCTCGCGTCCGAGTCGGCGGTGACCGCGTTCGCCGACCAGTTGAGCGCCGAGGAGCGGCTCTGTTCCTCGATCGTGGGCCGCGCCGACGCGGTGCTCGGGCTCTGGGACCGCCTCTCCGCGCATTGGGGGCCGGCTCGGGACGTACGCCCGAACCAGCCGCTGCTGGCGACGGACGCGCTGCCCGCCGTGGCGCCCGACCCGCACGTGCGGCGGGTGCGCGGCAACGAGGTCGACCGGCTGTTCCCGGCGGCGGTGGCGATGTACACCGAGGAGGTCGGGGTGTCGCCGCTGGCCGAGGACGGCGGGCGCGGCTACCGGCGGCGGGTGACCGAGCTGGTACGCGCGGGCCGCGCCTACGCCCGCTTCGTCGACGGGCGGGTGATCTTCAAGGCGGAGCTCGCAGTGGTGACCCGCCGGACCGCGCAGGTGCAGGGCGTCTGGGTGGCGCCCGAGTGGCGCGGCCGGGGCATCGCCACCGCCGCGATGGCCGCCGTGGTCCGCGACGCGCTGGAGCGGGTCGCGCCCACCGTGAGCCTCTACGTCAACGACTTCAACCTGCCCGCCCGCCGGGTCTACGAGGGCTGCGGCTTCCGCCCGGTCGGCACGCTCGCCACAGTGCTGTTCTGAGGATCACTCCCGCCAGACGTCCCGAACCGGACACCCGGCGCTATGCTGGGCATGTTTTTGTACTGACTAGTCAGTTCGGAATTCGGGGTCGGGATGAACATCGTCGAGGCCGGCGGCCTGGGGCTGCGCACCCGCCGCGGCTGGGTCTACCGGGACGTCGACCTCACCGCCGCGAGCGGTGAGCTGCACGCCGTCACCGGCCCGCCCGGCAGCGGGCGCACCTCGCTGCTGCTGGCGCTGGCCGGGTGTTTCCCGCACAACCACGGCGAGCTTCGCCGCCGCGGCCCGGCCGCGCTCGGCCAGGTGGCGGGCGTGCACGAACCCGACCCGACGCTCACCGTCGCCGAGCACATCACCGAACGCCTGCTGCTGCTCGGCCCGGTGCCACGCCGCCGGCGCCGGCTGGTCCCGGTGGCAGCGGTACGGGCGCGCCGGGCCTACCGCCGCGACGCCTACGCCGCAGCCATCGCCGGCGCCGGGCTCACCGACGCGCCGCTGGACCCCGACCGGTACGGCCGCGACCTCACCCCGGTCGAGCGCCAGGTGCTCGGGCTGGTGCTGGCCAGCCTCGGCGGCCCCAGCCTGATCGTCGCCGACGACGTGGACGCCGGCGCCGACCGCCCCGAGCGGGAGTGGATGTGGGGTGCGCTGGAACGCCTCGCCGGCCAGGGGTACGCGGTGGTCGCCAGCGCCCGCGCCGTCGAGCCCGGAGTGGCCGCCACCGTGCACCGCATCGGCGACCCGGTCCCGCCCGTCCCCGCCCTGACCGTTCCCACCGAGCCCGCCGAGGTACCCGCATGAGCGTCCTGCGACTGGCCCTGTTCGAGCTGCGCCGGATGACCCGGGGCCGGCTGCCACGCGCCGCGCTGGCGGTGCTCACCATCGTCCCGCTGCTCTACGGCGCCCTCTACCTGTACGCGTTCTGGGATCCCTACGGGAAGATGGACCGGATCCCGGTCGCCCTGGTCGACGCCGACCGCCCGGCCACCGCCGGTGACGGCAGCGAGGTGCACGCCGGCCGCGACCTGACCGAGAAGCTGCTCGACCGGCGGGTGTTCGGCTGGACCGTGACCGACCAGGCCGACGCCACCAAGGGGCTGCGCGACGGGCGCTACCACCTGATCTTCTCCATCCCGGAGGACTTCTCCGCCACCCTCGCCGCCGGCCCGGAACCGGACCGCCCGGCCCGGCAGGGCGAGCTGAAGGTCGTCAACGACGACGCCACCAACTACCTCTCCGGCCTGCTGGCCCGGTCGGCGTTCAGCGAGATCCGGGCCGCCGCGGCGCAGAGCACCGCCGCCACGTACTTCGACAAGATGCTGATCGGCTTCACCGACGCCAAGGCCGAGACCGGACGCGCCGCCGACGGCGCCGGGAGGATCGCCGACGGGCTCGGCAGCTCCCAGCAGGGCGCGGACAAGATCGCCGACGGGCTCGGTGACGCCGAGGACGGCGCCGGGCAGCTCGCCGGTGGCCTGAACCAGTCGGTCCAGGGCGCGGACAAGCTCGCCAAGGGCCTCGACCAGCTGCGTACCGGCGCCGCCCAGCTCGCCGACGGCGCCGGGCGCGCCGCCACCGAGACCAAGGCCGCGGCGGCCACCGTGAACGCCGCCGCCGACAGGTACGAGCCGGTGCTGCGCCGCAACGCCGACAGGATCGAGAAGGCGGCCACGCTCGTCGCCGACGGCGCGCAGCAGCTCGCCGCCGGGCTGGACGCGCTGCCGGGCAAGGCCGCCGAGGTGGTCGCGAGCGCCGAGGAGGTCCGCGACCGGCTCGACGCGGTCGCGAAGGAACACCCCGAGCTGGCGGACGATCCCGGATTCGCCGCCGCCCGCAAGGCCGCCGACCGGGCCGTCACGCAGGCCCGGTCCGTGGTGGCCGCGCTGGACAAGACCGACATGGCCACGCTGCGCAAGCAGATGACCGACGTGGCGAAGACCGCCCGCGAGGTGGCCGCCGCCGCGCCGCACCTGGCCGACGACGTCGCCTCCGCCCGCGCCAAGGTGAACGAGCTGGCCGGCGGGCTCGCCACGCTGGCCCAGGGCAGCGCCGAGCTCCGCGACGGACTCGGCGACGCGTCGACCGGCGCGGACCAGTTGCGTGGCGGGCTCTACCGGCTCGCCAGCGGCGCCCGCCAGCTCGACGGCGGCCTGGCCCAGCTCGGCAGCGGCAGCAACCGGCTGGTCGACGGGCTGACCCGCCTGGAGGGCGGCGCCGGCGACCTCGCCGACGGGCTCGCCGCCGGGGAACGGAAACTGCCCGGGTACGACGACGCGGCCACCCGCGCCGGCGTGCTCGGCGACCCGGTCGGCCTGATCCGCGACTCGCAGAACCCGGCCGGCTCGTACGGCGTGGGCTTCGCTCCCTACTTCCTGTCGCTGGCGCTCTGGGTCGGCGCGATGATCACGTACATGCTGTTGCGGCCGGTCAACCGGCGGCACGTGATGTCCGGCGCGCCCGGCTGGCGGGTCGTGCTCGCCGGGTGGCTCCCGGCCGCCGGGATCGGCCTGGCCCAGGTCGCGGTGCTCTACGCGGTGGTGACGCTCGGGCTCGGGCTCGACCCGAGGCACGGCCCGGCCACGTTCGGGCTGCTCGCCCTCACCTCGCTGGCGTTCACCGCGATCACGCAACTGCTCGGCGTGGCACTCGGCCCGGCCGGGCGGCTGGCCGCGCTGGCGCTGCTGATGCTCCAGCTCACCTCGTCCGGCGGCACCTACCCGGTGCAGACCTCGCCCGGCTTCTTCCAGGCGATCCACCCCTGGCTGCCGATGACGTACGTGGTGGACGGCCTGCGGCACACCATCAACGGCGGTACGACCGCCCCGGTGGTCACCGCCGCGCTGGTGCTGCTCGCGTTCGGGCTGGGCGCGATGGCGCTGACAGTCGGCGCGGCCCGCCGCTCCCGGCGGCTGACCCCGGCCAAGCTGCACCCCGAACTGACCATGTGAGGATGAGCCGGTGACGGACGGACGGACACGCCGGCGCGAGGACACCCGCCAGCGACTCTTCGTGGCGGCGGTGGACCTCATCGCCGAGCAGGGCTTCTCGGCCACCACAGTGGACGACATCGCGGCCCGGGCCGGCGTGGCGAAGGGGACCGTCTACTACAACTTCGAGTCCAAGACCGTCCTGTTCGAGGAACTGCTGCGGCACGGCATCGGCCTGCTCACCGCCGAGTTCCGGGCCGCCGTCGACGGGCTGCCGCCGCTGGAGGCGCTCGGCGCGCTGGTCCGCGCCCAGCTGGAGTACATCCGCCGCTACCGCGCCTTCGCCCAGCTCCTGCTCTCGGAGATGTGGCGGACCAACCGGGAGTGGCAGCAGACGCTGCGGCTGCTGCGCGGCGAGGCCATCGCGGTGATCGCCGAGACGGTGAGGGCCGGGGTGGACAGCGGCGACCTCCCGGCTGACCTGGACGTGCGTACCGCCAGCTCGGCGCTGTTCGGCGTCGGGCTGGTGGTGGCGGTGGACTGGCTGGTCTTCTCGCCGGAGCGGCCGATCGACGAGGTGCAGGAGTCGCTGCTCGGCATCGTCCGGCGGGTCGCCCGGACCTGACCGGCGGTCGGTAATTCGGTTGATTCCGGGCCGCCGGAAGGGCGAGGGTGAGGGCACCGCCCCCACCGATCCGAGTCCGGAGGACCTTCCATGCGCCTGCTCCGAGATCTCTGGGCCACGGCGCCCCGCCGGATGGCGGCGGTCCTGCTGCTGATCGTGCTCGGCGCCGGTGGTCAGGCGGCCGCTTCCGCGCTGGCCGGGCCGGTGCTGGTGCACCGCTCGTCCGGCTGGTTCGTCGCGCTCTCCGTCGCGCTCGTCGCCGCTGTCGTCACCGACCTGCTGATCGGCCTGATCATGGCCCGGCTCACCGCCGACTGGTCGGCCGACGTGCGGCGGCGGCTCTGCCGGGTCGCGCTCGGCCAGGATCTGCCCACCCTGGAGACCACGCCGGTCGGCGAACTGCTCGACCGGATCGACAACGACGTCTACCAGGTCGCCGCCGAGATGCGGAACACCGGCGTACGGCTGGCGCAGGGCCTCGCGGTCTGCGCCCTCGCGACGGTGAGCGCGCTGATCGTCTGGTGGCCCGCCGGTGTCGGCATGATCCTGCTCATCTCGCTGCTCGCGGTGACGCTGCGCCGCCCGACCGCCCGGATCGCCCCGGCCCGGATGGCCGAGGAGGAGGCGTGGTCCGACCTCGCGGCCGTGATGGAGGAGGCGGTGCACGGGCAGGACGACGTGCGCACCAGCCTCGCCCGGCCGTACGTGCTGCGCCTCTACGCCCGCCGCGCGGCCGAGGTGATCGCCCGGTGCGGGCGGGTGTTCCGGCTCTCCGCCCGGGTCACCGCGATCGCCGCCGGCGCGGTCCGGGTCGGCATCGCCGGGGTGGTGCTGGGCGGCGCGTGGGCGCTCGCCACCGGCCGGGTCGACGCCGCCCGGCTCACCGCGATCTGGCTGCTGGCGATCGCGTTCGGCGCGACCGTCGAGCAGATCGCCCGCTGGGTGCCGCACCTGCAACAGGCGTTCGGCGCGTGGGGCCGGGTGCAACTGCTGGCCGGGTCGCCGCAGGAGCCCGACGGCGGGACCGCCCCGGCCGACGGCGACCTGACCGTGCGCGGGCTCACCTACCGCTACCCGGCCGGCGGGGACGACCGCGGGCCGGCGCTGCGCGACGTGCACCTCGACTTCGTCCGCGGCCGCTCGTACGCGCTCGTCGGGCGTACCGGCTCGGGCAAGTCGACGCTGGCCAAGGTGCTCACCCGGGCGGTGGACGTGCCGCGCGGCACGGTGTTCCTCGGCGGCACCGACGTGGTCGACCTGGACGTGGAGGAACTGCGCCGGTGGATCGCCGTGGTGCCGCAGCGCACCGAGATCCTGGCCGGCACGCTCGCCGAGAACGTGGCGCTGTTCGACCCGGAGCTGCTGGACGCCGCCGAGCGGGCGCTCGCCGAACTGGGCCTGGCCGGCTGGATCGCCGAACTGCCCGACGGCGTGCACACCCGGCTCGGCGACGGCGGCTACGTGCTCTCCGCCGGGCAGGAGCAGCTCGTCGCGTTCGCCCGCATCCTGGTCCGCGACCCGCACGTGGTGATCCTCGACGAGGCCACCGCGCGGCTCGACCCGGTCACCGAGAACCGGGTACGCGAAGCCACCGAACGGCTGCTCACCGACCGGATCGGCATCGTCATCGCGCACCGGCTCTCCTCGGTGCGCCGCTGCGACGAGGTGGTCGTGATGGCCGACGGCGCGGTGCTGGAGGCCGGTCCGCTGCGCGAGTCGGCCCGCTTCGCCGAGCTGCTCGCCACCAGCCACGCCGGGGCGTACGCCGGGGTGGGCGCCCGGCGCGGCGGCGTGGACCTGCTCGACGCGCCCGCCTGGGACGACGCGCCCGCCACACCGGCCGCGCCCGCGACGCGGCCGGCCGCCGTGCCGCGCACCGACCCGCCACCCGCGCCGCCGGCGCCCCCCGCGCGGACCATGCGGGAGATCCTCCGGCTGGGCTTCAACGACCCCCGGTACGGCCTGATCTCGGTCGCGCTGTTCATCGTGATGACTGTGCTCGGGATGGACGGCGCGGTGCTGCCCTGGCTCTGGGCCGACGTGGTCGGCGGCGGCGACCCGTGGCTGCCGGCGCTGGGCATCGTGGCCGCGCTGCTCGTGGTGCTGCCGCTGCCGTACCTGACCAACCTGTGGTTCCCGCAGTGGTGGATCCGGCAGATGCTGCGGATCAGTGCCCGGCTGGTGCACGGGCAGACCGGCGCGCGCCGGGTCAGCGGGCACACCCCGGCCGAGGTGGTCGCACAGGGCGGTGACACCGACCGGGTGGTGCACCTCGCGGACAACCTGATGGACCAGTTCATCTCGCTGACCATCGTGGTCACGATGACGCTGGTGACCGGCAGTTTCGTGCCGGCGGTGTTCTTCGTCGGCACGATGGTGGTCTCCGGGCTGGCGGCGACGCTGTTCGGGCCCCGGCTGGAACGCACCGCGGCCGGCACGGTGAAGGCGCGCGCCGCGTTCGCCACCGCGCTGGTGTCCGCGCTGTCCGCCGCCCGTACGGTGAAGCTGGCCGGAGCGACCCGTCCGGTGCTGCGCCACCTCGCCCGGCTGGACGAGGTACGCAGCGAGCGGCAGCGACGCGAGATCGCCATGCAGGTGTGGGCCCGGTCCACCCCGTCGGTCGCGAGCGGCCTGCTGCCGATCGCCGCGTGGGCGCTCTACCTGGCCGGTGAGCTGTCCGCCGGTGCCACGCTCGTGGCCGTCTCCACCCTGGGCGCGGCCCGCTGGTTCGCGTGGACCACCGCGTCACTGGTCTCGCAGTACCCGTCGGCGCGGGTGTGGACCAAGCGGACGGTGGCGATGACCGGTGAGGCCGTGTACGCCGCGCCGGTGCCCGGGCTCGATCTGGTCGCCGGCACCGCGCCCGCGCCCGAGCCGCCGCCCCGGCACCCGCTGCGCCGCCTGGAGCTGTCCGGCTTCGGCGCGCTGCACTCCGACGGCACGCTCGCCGTCCGCGACGTCGACCTGGTGGTCGAGCGCGGACAGTTGGTGCTGGTCGTCGGCCCGGTCGGATCCGGCAAGTCGTCGCTGCTGCGCGCGCTCGCCGGGATCGTGCACCACGTCGGCGAGCTGCGCTGGAACGGCGACCCGGTCACCGAGCCGGAGATGTTTCTGCGGCCCAACCAGGTCGGGTACGTGGGCCAGCTGCCCCGGGTGCTCTCCGGCACGGTGGCCGACAACATCGCGCTCGGCCACCAGGTGGACGCCGCCGGGGCGGTCTCGACCGCCCAGCTCGAACACGACCTGGCCGCCGCCGGGGGCGGGCTCGGGCTGCTGATCGGGCACAAGGGCACCCGGCTGTCCGGCGGTCAGCTCCAGCGGCTGGCGCTGGCCCGGGCGCTCGCCCCGCGTACCGAGCTGCTGGTGGCCGACGACGTGTCGTCGGCGCTGGACGTGAGCACGGAGCTGGCGCTGTGGGCGGCGTTGCGCGAGCACGGGGTGACAGTGGTCGGCTCGACCGCCAAGCGGGCCGCCCTGGTGCGGGCCGACCGGGTGGTGGTGCTGATCGACGGCACGGTGGCCGACCAGGGCACCTGGACCGACCTGGAACCCCGCTGGAACCACCTGGCCGGGTGACCCAGCGGGGCAGGTAGAAGGTCAGACGGCTCGGGTGTACTGGTCGGGCCAGGCCGGGGTGGCGCCGAGCTTGGCGGCGGCGCGGCGCGGCCAGTACGGGTCGCGCAGCAGTTCCCGGCCCAGCAGCACCAGGTCCGCCTCGCCGCCGGCCACGATCTGCTCGGCCTGCTCGGGCTCGACGATCAGGCCCACGGCGCCGGTCGGCACCCCGGCGTCGCGGCGGATCCGGGCGGCGAGCGGCACCTGGTAGCCGGGTCCGACCGGGATGGACGCCTGGACCGCCGCGCCTCCGGAGGAGGCGTCGATCAGGTCGACCCCGGCGGCGGCCAGCTCACCGGCGAGCACCACGCTGTCCTCGACGGTCCAGCCGCCGTCGGTCCAGTCGGTGGCGGAGATCCGGGTCAGCACCGGCACGGACTCGCCGACTGCGGCGCGTACCGCGCGGGCCACCTCCAGCGTGAGCCGCATCCGGGCGGCCCGGTCGCCGCCGTAGCCGTCGGTGCGCCGGTTGGTCAGCGGGGACAGGAACTCGTGCAGCAGGTAGCCGTGCGCGGCGTGGATCTCCACGGCGGCGAACCCGGCGTCCAGCGCCCGTCCGGCGGCGGTGGCGAAGGCGTCCACCACGGCCGCGATGCCCGCCTCGTCCAGCGCGGTCGGCGTGCGGTAGTCCGGCACGAACGGCTGGTCGCCCGGGCCCACAGGGGTCCACCCGCCCTCGGCGTCCGGCACGCCGCCGCGCCCGGGTGCCCACGGCCGGTACGTGGACGCCTTGAACCCGGCGTGCGCGAGCTGCACGGCCGGCACCGCGCCGTGGGCGGCGACGAACGCGGTGATCGGACGCCACGCGTCGACGTGCGCGTCGGACCAGAGGCCGGTGTCCTGCGGGCTGATCCGGCCCTCGGGCACCACAGCGGTCGCCTCGGTGATCACCAGCCCGGCCCCGCCGACCGCGCGGGAGCCCAGGTGGACGCGGTGCCAGTCGGTGGGCAGGCCGTCGGGTCCGGCGCTGTACTGGCACATGGGCGCCAGCGCGATCCGGTTGGGCAGGGTGACGCCGCGCAGGGCGAGCGGGGTGAACAGGGCGCTCATACTCAGATCCTCCGGTCATGACTCCGGGTGCGCCCCCGGTCGGGGACGCACCCGGAAGGGTGTGGATCAGGCGGGTACGGGGTCGAGCCGCTCGGTCTCGACCGGCTCGATCAGGTCACGCTTGCCGGCCGAGTCGTACGCGGCCCGGTCGAGCGTGCCCTCCCGGGCGGCCACGATGGTCGGCACGACGGCCTGCCCGGCCACGTTGGTGGCGGTACGGATCATGTCCAGGATCGGGTCGATGGCCAGCAGCAGGCCGGCGCCGGCCAGCGGCAGGCCCAGCGTGCTCAGGGTCAGCGTGAGCATGACGATCGCGCCGGTCAGGCCGGCGGTCGCGGCCGAGCCGACCACCGAGACGAACGCGATCAGCAGGTAGTCGGTGACGCCCAGGTCCACGCCGAACACCTGCGCCACGAAGATCGCGGCGAGCGCCGGGTAGATGGCCGCGCAGCCGTCCATCTTCGTGGTGGCGCCGAACGGCACCGCGAAGGAGGCGTACTCACGCGGGACGCCGAGGCGCTCGACCGAGCGCTGGGTCACCGGCATGGTGCCCACCGAGGAGCGGGAGACGAACGCCAGCTCGATGGCGGGCCAGGCGCCGGCGAAGAAGCGCAGCGGGTTGAGCCTGCCGGCCACTGCCAGCAGCACCGGGTAGACCACGAACAGCACCAGGGCGCAGCCGACGTAGACGGCTGTGGTGAACTTCGCGAGCGGGGCGAGTAGATCCCAGCCGTACGAGGCGACGGCGTTGCCGATCAGGCCGAGCGTGCCGATCGGGGCGAGCCGGATGACCCACCAGAGCGCCTTCTGCACGATCGACAGCAGCGAGCGGTTGAGCGCCACGAACGGCTCGGCGGCGTCGCCGACCAGCAGCGCGGCGGCGCCCACCACCAGGGCGAGGAAGACGATCTGGAGGACGTTGCCCTCGACGAACGCGCCGACCGGGTTGGTCGGGACGATGCCGGTGAGGAAGTCGATCCAGGAGCCGGTGGTCTTCGGCGCGGTGGCGCCGGCCGGGTCCAGGTTGACGCCCCGGCCGGGGTCGGTGAGCAGGCCGATGCCGATGCCGATGCTCACCGCGATGAGCGCGGTGACGCCGAACCAGAGCAGCGTCTTGACGGCGAGCCGGGCGGCGTTGGCGACGCCGCGCAGGCTGACCACGCTGACCACGATGGCGGTGAAGACCAGCGGCGGCACGGCCAGCTTGAGCAACTGGACGAAGAGGCCGCCGACGGTGTCGAGCGTGCTTGCCAGCCAGGCGAGGTCGGCGGCGCGGGCGAGGAAACCCAGCGCCACGCCGAGCACGAGGCCGAGCAGGATCTGGACGGAGAAGGGAATTCTGCGCAGGACGGAGGTCATGAGGACGAATCCAAGGTCTGGAGAGGGAAGGCGGGCGTCGGGGCGTGGCGCTACGCCGGACAGACGCCGCTGGCCTGCCGTCGGAGATCGACGTACAGGCGTTCGGTGAGGCACCAGACATTGGTCATCGTCGCGGAACGTTACTCTCCTCCCGCGCCGGAACGGAAGGACCGTAGCCGGTGAGGCTCCTTACAGCCAGGTAGCCCGAGGTGGCCAGTCCCCAGGCGGCGGCCACTGCCAGCAGCACCCGTTCCGACACCCCGAGCAGCGTGCTGCGCCCGACCAGCAGCAGCGCCAGCCCGACCACGGCGGCCACCGGCAGCGCCAGCGCCGCGCCGATCGCGGCGATCCGCCGCAGCCCCCGGTCCGCGGCCGGGGAGAACAGCAGCACCAGCATGGCGAGCACCACCGCGGCGGTCGCCGCGATGCTGGCCCCGCCGTGCACCAGGTCGGCCACCGTGGTCGCCTCGAACGGCGGCAGCGGGCAGCCCTCACTGCACGTCACCGCGCCGGAGACCACCGTGGCGACCGCACCGGCGCCGAGCAGCCCGGCCGCCGCGCGCGACCCCGGTGGCAGCGCCCCGGCGAGCAGCAGCAGCGACGCGGCCACCGAGAAGATCCCCACCCGGTACGCCCCGGCGTACCCGCTGTCCGTGATGCCCGCTTCGCTCACGTACGCGGCGGGGCCCGGACCGGGACCGGCGACCACCGCGACCGTCACCGCGGCCACGCCGGCCGCCAGGCAGACGGCGGCGAACGCGGCGGCGATCCGGCGGCCTGTGTCCTCAGCCACGTCCGTGCGGGGTGGTCCAGCCGGACAGGTCCGGCCCGAGCGGCACGATCCGGGTCGGGTTGATCATGTCGTGGGTGGCGTAGTAGTGCCGCTTGATGTGGTCGAAGTCCACCGTCTCGCCGAAGCCCGGCGTCTGGAACAGGTCCCGCGCGTACGCCCAGAGCACCGGCATCTCGGTGAGCTTGCGCTCGTTGCACTTGAAGTGCCCGTGGTACGCCACGTCGAAGCGCACCAGCGTGGTGAACAGGCGCACGTCCGCCTCGGTGATCGTGCCGCCCATCAGGTAGCGCCGCCCGGCGAGCCGCTCGCTCAGCGCGTCGAGGCGGGCGAACAGCGCGATGAACGCCTCGTCGTACGCCTCCTGGGAGGTGGCGAAGCCGCACCGGTAGACGCCGTTGTTGACGTCCCGGTGGATCTCCGCCATCAGCGCGTTCATCTCCGGGCGCAGCTCGACCGGGTACAGGTCCGGGGCGTCCGGCGCGTGGAACCGCCGCCACTCGGTCGAGAAGTCGAGCGTGAGCTGCGGATAGTCGTTGGTGACCACCCGTCCGGTGAGCGTGTCCACGAGCGCCGGCACCGTCACCCGGCCGGTGTAGTCCGGGTCGGTGGACAGGTACGCCTCGGACAGGAAGCCGATGCCGAGCACCGGGTCGAAGCCGTCCTGGTCGAGCGCGAACCGCCAGCCCCGCTCGTCCCGGATCGGGTCGACGGTGCCCAGCGAGATCACCTCGTCCAGCCCGAGCAGGCCGCGCACGATCCGGGCCCGGTGGGCCCACGGGCAGGCCCGGCACCAGATCAGCCGGTAGCGCCCCGCCTCCAGCGGCCAGCGCCCCTGCTCGTCCGGCCCCCCGCCCTCCGGTGAGGTGGAGTGCGGGGTGACCCGTCCGGTGAACCGGTTGGGCTGGCGGACGAACGCGCCGCCGCCGCTGTTCTCTGCGCTGAACTGAGCCCCGGACATGCGGCAAACCTATCCGCTCCGGTCACGGATATCCTGACGCCGGGTATCCCCGAGACCCGCCGACCGACCCCTTCCCACCCCCGAAGGACGTACGCGCGATGACAGTGGCCTATCTCGTTGCCGGAGTCCGCACCCCGATCGGCCGGTACGCCGGCGCGCTGGCCGGGGTCCGCCCCGACGACCTGGCCGCGCACGTCGTCCGCGAGTTGGTGGCCCGCCACCCCTCGGTCGACTGGGCCCGCACCGACGACGTGATCCTGGGCTGCGCCAACCAGGCCGGCGAGGACAACCGCAACGTGGCCCGGATGGCCGCGCTGCTCGGCGGCCTGCCGGAGGAGGTGCCGGGCAGCACCGTCAACCGGCTCTGCGGCTCCGGCCTGGACGCGCTCGCCTCCGCCGCCCGCGCGATCGTCGCCGGGGAGGCCGACCTGATGGTGGCCGGCGGCGTGGAGAGCATGAGCCGCGCGCCGTTCGTCATGCCGAAGGCGGCCACGCCGTTCGCCCGCACCGCCGAGGTGTACGACACCACGATCGGCTGGCGGCTGGTCAACCCGCTGATGCGCAAGGGCTGGGGCATCGACTCGATGCCGGAGACGGCGGAGAACGTCGCCGCCGAGTTCGGCGTGGACCGGGCCGCGCAGGACGCCTTCGCGTACCGGTCGCAGCAGCGGGCCGCCAAGGCGCAGGCCGACGGCCGGCTGGCCGAGGAGATCGTCCCGGTGACGGTGCCGGCCGGCAAGCGCGAGACGAAGCTGGTCGAGGTCGACGAGCACCCGCGCGAGACGACGCTTGCGAAGCTCGCCGCGCTGCCCACCCCGTTCCGCGAGGGCGGCACGGTGACCGCCGGGAACTCCTCCGGCGTCAACGACGGCGCCGTCGCGCTGCTCGTCGCCTCCGCGGCCGCCGTCGAACGCTACGGCCTCACCCCGCTGGCCCGGGTACGCGGTGCCGCGTCCGCAGGCGTACCGCCGCGGATCATGGGCATCGGCCCGGTCCCGGCGACCCGGAAGCTGCTCGACCGGACGGGCCTGTCGCTCGCCGACGTCGACGTGATCGAGCTGAACGAGGCGTTCGCCGCGCAGTCGGTTGCGGTGCTGCGCGAGCTGGGCCTGCCGGAGGACGCCGAGCACGTCAACCCGGGCGGCGGGGCGATCGCGCTCGGTCACCCGCTCGGCGCCAGCGGCGCCCGGCTGGCGTTGACCGCCGCGCTGGAACTGCGCCGCCGGGGCGGGCGGCGGGCGCTGGCCACCATGTGCATCGGCGTCGGCCAGGGCATCTCGCTGCTGCTGGAATCGGCCGCCTGACCCGGGCCGGCAGCATCGCCGCCGGTGGATCTCCCGTACCTGGCCGGACCGGCCTAGAGTGGTCTGGACCACATGATCCGCCATCGACGGCGGACGACGACCTGGGGGACCGAGCGATGCAGACGCCGGAGAGCCTGCCCACCGAGATCGACCTGAGCCGGCCGAGCGCTGCCCGGGTCTACGACTACTTCCTCGGCGGGGCGCACAACTTCGAGATCGACCGGCAGCTCGCCGAACAGATCGCGGCCATGACGCCGAACCTGGCCGCCACCATGCGCTCCGGGCGGGAGTTCCTGCGCCGGGCCGTACGGGTGCTGCTCGACGCCGGCATCGACCAGTTCCTTGACATCGGCTCCGGCATCCCCACCGTCGGCAACGTGCACGAGGTCGCCCAGGCCGCGAACCCGGACGCCCGCATCGTGTACGTCGACATCGACCCGGTGGCCGTGGCGCACAGCCACGAACTGCTCGCCGGCAACGACCGGGCCACCGCGGTCCTGGCCGACCTGCGCGAGCCGAAGCTGATCCTGGACCACGCCCGCGCCAGCGGCCTGATCGACTTCGACCGGCCGCTGGGCATCCTGCTCGCCGGCGTGGTGCACTTCGTGCCCGACGCCGACCGCCCGGCCGACATCCTGGCCACCCTGCGCGCCGCCGCCGCGCCCGGCAGCTACCTGGTCATCTCCCACTCCACCTTCGAGGACCAGCCGCAGGAGATGCTGGACGCGCAGCGGCTGTCGGCGCGTACCGCCACCGAAATCACGCTGCGCTCGCGGGCCGAGATCACCGGCTTCTTCGGCGACTGGACGATCCTCGAACCGGGCGTGGTGCACATGCCGCTGTGGCGGCCCGACTCCCCGTCGGACGTGGACGAGCACCCGGAGCGGTTCGGGGCCTTCGGCGGCGTCGCCCGGCACGACCGCGCAGCCGGCTGAGCCCATGCGCGCCCCGGACAGCGACGGGGGAGACGTCAGCCGGCCCGGCGCCGCCGCGTACGCCGCCGAGTGGGCTCGGGCGGTGCGCCGCATCGGGTTCGTTCCGCTGAGCGCGGCCGAAACCGAGCGCCTGCTGGTGCCGCTCACCGAGCGGCTCGGCGAGGCCCTGGTCGCCCCCACCTTCTCCGCCCGCCCGGCGGAGGAGGTGGGGCGTGCCCTGGTCGAGGCGCACCTCACCGAGCCCGGCGTGCTCGACTGGTCGGTGCAGGCGCTCGGCGACCGGTTCCTGCCCTGGGTGCTGCCGTCGCGGACGGAGTCGCCGGAGCTGCGCGAGCGGGTCGCGCTGCTCCAGGGCGCGTTCGCGGCCGGGTTCGCCCGCGCGCTGCGCGACCGGGTCTTCAGCCAGCAGGAGCGGATCGCCCGGTCCGCGTGGCAGGCCCGGGACACCGTCGAGCAGGCGCTGCGGGACAGCGAGGCGCGTTTCCGGGCGGTCTTCACCGGCGCCGCCATCGGCATCGGCATCGCCGGGGTGGACGGGCAGATCATCGAGGTCAATCAGTCCTTCGCGGACATGCTCGGCTACACCGTCGCGGAGATACGGCGAATCAACGTGTCGGCGTTGTTCCACGCCGACGACGCGGCCGGGATGTGGGAGCTGTACCAGGAGCTGATCGAGGGCAAGCGGGACAGCGCCCGGGTGGAGAAGCGCTACTACCGCAAGGACGGCACCGTGGTCTGGACCGACCTCGCGGTGTCGCTCATCCGGCACGACGACGGCCGGCCCCGGTTCACCGTCGCCATGGTGGAGGACATCACCCAGCGGTACGAGTTGCAGCAGCGGCTGCGCTTCCAGGCGCTGCACGACCCGCTGACCGGCCTGCCCAACCGGACGCTGTTCTTCGAACAGCTCGGCGCGGTCTTCGAGGGCGCCGGCCCGGACCAGCGCGTCGGGCTCTGCTTCATCGACCTGGACGGCTTCAAGGCGGTCAACGACAGCCTCGGCCACGACCTGGGCGACCGGCTGCTCAAGGTGATCGCCCGCCGGCTGAGCGACTGCGTGGCCGGGCGCGGCCACCTGGTGGCCCGGATGGGCGGCGACGAGTTCGTCATCCTGGTCGACTCCGACGGCGGCATCGACGACGCGGTGGAGGTCGCCGAGCTGGCCCTGGCCGCGGTGTCCGCGCCGGTGCACGTCGGTGACCAGCAGCTCGCCGTGTCGGCGAGCATCGGCATCGTGGAGTGCCCGGCGGCGGAGACGAGCGTCGGCGACCTGATGAAGGCCGCCGACACGACGCTCTACTGGGCCAAGGCGGAGGGCCGGGGTCGCTGGGCGGTGTACGACCCGGAGCGCAGCGCCGCCGACATCGCCCGCTCCTCGCTGGCCGCCAACCTGCCCGCCGCACTGGACCGGGGCGAGTTCGTGCTGCACTACCAGCCGATCGTGTCGCTGCTGGACGGCACGATGGTGGCGGTCGAGGCGCTGGTGCGCTGGCAGCACCCGGAGCTGGGGCTGATCGGGCCGGACCGGTTCATCGGGCTGGCCGAGGAGACCGGCCTGATCGTCCGGCTCGGCGCCTGGGTGCTGCGTCAGGCGTGCCGCGACGCCGAGTCGTGGCGGCGCGCGTACCCGGACACCACGCCTGTGGTGAGCGTCAACCTGGCCGCCCGGCAGGCCGACGACCCGGCCATCGTGGAGACGGTGGCCGAGGCGTTGCAGCACACCGGCCTGCCGGCCGAGCTGTTGCAGCTGGAGCTGACCGAGAGCGCCGTCATGGGCAGCGCCGGTGAGCCGTTGCGGACGCTGCACCAGCTCGCCGGCCTCGGACTGCGGCTGGCCATCGACGACTTCGGCACCGGCTACTCGAACCTGGCGTACCTGCGGCGGCTGCCGATCCACTGCGTGAAGCTGGCCGGGCCGTTCGTCGAGGGGATACGCGGCGACGGCGCGGACGCGGTCGCCGACCACCGGGACGAGCGGATCGTGGACGCGCTGGTCCGGCTGGCGCACGCGCTGGAGCTGTCGGTGACGGCCGAGGCGGTGGAGACCGAGGTGCAGGCCGAACGGCTGCGGGCGCTGCGGTGCGACACCGGGCAGGGCCGGCTGTTCGGCGCCCCGATGCCCGCCGACGGCATCCGCGCCCGCCTGGGCGGGTAAGGAAGGGCCCCCTGTTAACGCCTCCGGTAGAGGAGGGGGCCCCGCTTAACACCTCCCGCGCACGCGGCAGGCGAGGAAGGGAGAACCGGTGAGCCTCACCGATTCGCAGGCAGTGGTGTCGGTGGTCGCCGCGCTGGCGATCGTCGCCGGCCTGGCCGGAGTGATCGTGCCGGGGCTGCCGGCGCTGCCACTGTGCTGGGGTGGCGTGCTGGTGTGGACGCTGTTCGGCGATGCCGGGCCGGGCCGCTGGGCGGTGCTCGCCGCCGCCACGGTGATCGCCGCAGGCGGCACCGTGCTCAAGTACCTGTGGCCGGGGCGCAACCTGAAGCGGACCGGCGTGCCCACCACCTCGCTGCTGGCCGGCGGGCTGCTCGGCGTGGTCGGGTTCTTCGTGATCCCGGTGGTCGGGCTGCCGATCGGCTTCGTCGGCGGGATCTTCGGCGCGGAACGGCTGCGGCTGGGCGACACCCGGCTCGCCTGGCCTGCCACCGTGCAGGCGCTCAAGGCGGCCGGGTTGTCGATGGTCCTGGAGTTCACCGCCGGCCTGATGATCGCCGCGCTGTGGGTCGCGGGGTTGCTGTTCGTCTGACCGTCGCCGGACCACCCGGCGACCACCCCACCGGTACGGTCGACCGGATGCGGACAACCGTCCTGGGCGGCCTCGGCGCCTTCCCCACCGCCCACCAGCCCTGCGCCGGCTTCCTCGTCGAACACGACGGCTTCCGGCTGCTGATCGACCCCGGCTACGCGACGCTGCAACCGTTGCTGGCGCTCACGAGGGCGGAGCACGTCGACGCCGTCTACGTCAGCCACGGCCACCCCGACCACTGCGCGGATCTGCAACCGCTGGTCCGCGCGCGGGTGCTCGCGAACCGGTCCGGGCCGCCCCTGCCGGTGTACGCCCCCACGGACAGCCTCGCCGGACTGCTCGCGATCGACGAGCCGGGCCTGATCGAACCCGGGTACCGGATGACCGGGTTCACCCCGGGGGAGACGCTGCGTTTCGGGCCGTACGAGGTGCGGACGTTCGCGTTGCCGCACTGGGTGCCGAACGCCGGGGCCCGGTTCTCGGCGGCGGGCCTGGTGCTCGCCTACACCGGGGACACCGGACACAGCCCGGCGCTCGTCGAACTGGCCCGCGACGCGGACCTGCTGATCGCGGAGGCGACCTATCCGGACGACATCCCGCAGCGGCACGCGGGCAACCTGTCCAGCGCCGCCGAGGTCGGCCGGTACGCCGCCGAGGCCGGGGCGAGGCGCGTGCTGCTCACCCATCTGTGGCCGGGGACGGAGCCGCGGGACGCGCTGGCCGCCGTACGGCGCGGGTTCGCCGGCCCGGTGGAGGTGGCCGCGCCCGGGCTCACGGTGACCGTCGGCCGGTAGGGAGCGGCGGCGCGGGGCGTCCGGAGGGTACGGCCGATCGCCGTACATCAGTGAGAGAGAGGTGGACGCCGCGCGCCGCCGCGGACCGGGCGTTGCCGAGCGCCCGGTGCCGGCCCGTCGGGTCGGGCCTGGTCACGCCCACAATGATGCCCCCCGTGGGATCCGGCGACAACGCAATTACCGGCGCACGTATTGACCTCCTTGATCGGCTGGGAGCACACTGCGAGCACTCGCACGAGCATCGCCTCGAGGAGGTGTGCAGTGGCCACGACGCCCGCGCCGACCGCCGAGCAGCCGATGGACGACGACGCCCGACGACTCGCCGAACTCGGCTACAAACAGGAGCTGCGCCGCAAGTGGAGCGGCTTCTCCAACTTCGCGATCTCGTTCTCCATCATCTCGATCCTGGCCGGCTGCTTCACCACGTTCGGCCAGGCGTGGAACAACGGCGGCCCGGTGGCGATCTCCTGGGGCTGGCCGCTGATCTCGCTGTTCATCCTGATCATCGGGTTCTGCCTGGCCGAGCTGGTGTCGGCGTACCCGACCGCGGGCGGGATCTACTGGTGGGCGGCGACCATGGGCCGGCCGGTGCACGGCTGGTTCACCGGGTGGCTCAACCTGATCGGGCTGGTCGCGGTGACCGCGTCGGTCGACTACGGCTGCGCCACGTTCCTCAACCTGACGCTGTCGGCGCTGTTCGACGGCTGGGCCGGCACCGGGCACCATACGTTCGGGCTGTTCGTGGTGATCCTCGCGCTGCACGGGCTGATCAACATCTACGGGCACCGGATCATCGACGTACTCCAGAACGTCTCGGTCTGGTGGCACGTGGCCGGCGCGGCCGCCGTGGTGCTGATCCTGGTCCTGGTCCCCGACAACCACCAGAGCTTCCAGTTCGTCTTCACCGAGCGGTTCAACAACTCCGGCTTCGGTGACGGCGACACCGGCGGGCTGGCGTTCTGGTTCTACGTGCTGCCGCTGGGCTTCCTGCTCACGCAGTACACGATCACCGGCTTCGACGCCTGCGCCCACGTCTCCGAGGAGACCCGGGGTGCCTCCAAGGCCGCCGCGCAGGGGCTGTGGCGGTCGATCTTCTACTCCGCGGTGGGCGGCTGGATCCTGCTGCTGGCGTTCCTGTTCGCGGCCACCGACGTGGACGCGATCAACGAGGCGGGCGGCTTCTCCGGGGCGATCTTCGAGTCCGCGCTGACGCCGTTCTTCTTCAAGGCCGTCATCATCATCTCCACCATCGGGCAGTTCTTCTGCGGCATGAGCTGCGTGACGTCGATGTCGCGGATGGCGTACGCGTTCAGCCGGGACCGGGCGGTGCCCGGCTGGCGGCTGTGGTCGAAGGTGAACCGCAACGGCACGCCCGTCAACGCCATCATCGGCGCGACGCTGGCCGGGCTGGTGCTCACGCTGCCCGCGCTCTACCAGCGCGGCGGCATTCCGGTCGCGTTCTACGCGGTGGTGTCGGTGGCGGTGATCGGGCTGTACCTGTCCTTCATCATCCCGATCTTCCTGCGGCTGCGGATGGGTGACCGGTTCACGCCGGGCCCGTGGACGCTCGGCCGGCGCTACAAGCTGCTCGGCTGGATCGCGGTGGTCGAGATCGCTGTCATCTCGGTCTACTTCGTGCTGCCGATCGTCCCGGCCGGTGTGCCCGGCAACCCCGACTTCAGCTGGACGGCGGTGAACTACGCGCCCATCGCGGTCGGCGGCGTGCTGCTGGGTGTCGGCATCTGGTGGTACGCCTCGGCCCGCAAGTGGTTCACCGGCCCGCGCCGCACCGTCGACCAGCCCGAACCCGAGCCCGAGCCCGCCGAGCCGTCGTGACGTGTCGGTGGGGCCTGCCATGATCCGGCCATGGAGGCGGAAGCGGTGGTACGCGCGTTGTGGGATCGCATGCAGGCCCGGGACTGGACCGGCGTCGGCGACCTGCTGGCCGACGACGTGGTGGTCGAGTGGCCGGTCAGCGCCGAGCGGATCGTGGGCCGCGACAACTACGTGAAGATCAACGCCGAGTACCCGGAGGGCTGGTCGATCCGGGTGCTGCGGGTGGTGGCGTCGGGCGACACGGTGGTGTCCGAGGTGGAGGTGCCGCACGAGGAGATGGGCGTGCACCGGGTGGCGTCGTTCTGGACCGTGCGCGACGGGCGGATCGTCGACGGCCGGGAGTACTGGACGAGCCTCGGCGCGGACCCGTCCCCGCAGTGGCGATCCGCCTGGGTCCAGCCGATGTGAGTACCGGGCCGTCCGGAGATCTCGGCGACGGCTTGTCGGTCAGGTCGCAGGCCCGGTCTGCTTGGCCAATGCGAGGAAGGACTGCCACGAGGACGGCGTGACGTGGAGGGTGGCGCCGTCGCGGTCCTAGCTGTCGCGCACCAGCACCACTCCCGGGAGGTTGTCGGCCACCTCGACGCAGTCGGCGTTGCCGCTCCGAGTCGCCTTGCGCCAGGTCGCGCCGCTCAGATCCATGACTGCGTTCACCTCTTCCGGAGCTAGGACGTCGGTCACCAGCAGATCTTGGCGAGTTGTCGTTCGGTGCGAACAAGAACTCGCCAAGGTCGCCCCGTGGCGGCCTGTGGGGTCAGGCAGCGGGTGCGGCCTGCTTGGCCAGTGCGACGAACGCACGCCACGAGGACGGGGTGACGTGGAGGGTGGCGCCGTCGCGGTCCTTGCTGTCGCGTACCAGCACCACTCCCGGCAGGTTGTCGGCCACCTCCACGCAGTCGCCACCGCTCGTGCCGCTGCGGGTGGACTTCTTCCAGATCGCGTTACTGAGGTCCATGCTGACTCTCCACTTCCTTTATCAGGGCGACCGAGAGGGTCTGCGGCAAGGCTACGCTGCGGACGCCTTCCCACCGTGCCAGGAGCGTCGCCATCGCATCCTCGCCATCGATGAGCAGGCCGTCAAGCTGGTTCTCCAGGTGTCCCACCCAGCCGCCTTCCGCCGAGTGGGCCAGCGCCAGCGGCCCGGAAAGGCCGACGTGATGACCGGCATCGGCTGGAATGACGTGTAGTTGGACGTGCGGGAGTTCGGCCATGTGCAGCAGGTGCGCGAGCTGCTCGGCCATGATGGCGTCACGGCGGCGGAGCGCTGACTCATCAGTCACTGCGATGACGAGCGGGGGATGGTCGCGGAGCAAGATCTCCTGCCGCTCCAATCGTGCAGCTACCCGCTTCTCCACTTCCTCGGCAGGTCTCGTGCTGTCGAAGCGCAGCACCATGCGGGCATAGTTCGCCGTCTGAAGCAGGCCAGGGATCAGGGACGGATTGAAATACCGAAGCTGACGGGCCGAGCGCTCGGCCTCCAGCCAGGGACGGAACCACGAAGGCTGGCTCTCCCGTTCGGCCATCTTCAGCAGCGTCGTCAGCAGATCGCCGGTCTTCAGCGCCTCATCTGCTCGCGCAAGGAACACGCGATCCAGCGGACGCGTCCCGGTCTCCACTGCCGAGACCATGGAGGCGGAGTAGTGCACGAGCCTGCCGAACTCCTCCTGACTGAGACCGGCGGCGGAGCGCATCCGGCGGAGCTGCGATCGGATGAGATCGGCTGTCGGTTCCTCCACAGTTCCTCCACAGTCCGTGCGTGAACTTCATTCGACATCTGCAGGCCGGCCCGGTGCTTCACTCGTGCGCCGTGACCAGGCTCGATGCCTTCCGACCGTAGCGGTGTCCTCACCAGACTGTCACGCATGCGGATCCGCTCGTCGCAGGCGAGCACGGGCGGATTCCAGCCCGGGGCCGCCCGGTCCCGACGATGCCGGGCGGCCCCCTCCATGAACGAGGAGGCCGATGTGCGTGTCCGATGGTTCCGGTGCCGTACCCGGGAGCTGCCCACCCTGCCGAAGCGAGACCCCGGCAGCAACCTGCCGGCGTGGATGCGCGAGCCGACCCGGGTGTTTCCCACGGTTCGCCCGGGCAGCCCAGGTCGTCTGACACCGGCGCAGGAGTGGCGGGCGAACGGGGGCCGCTGGTGACGGCTCTGGTCGGTGTCCTCAGCGCCATCGGGCACGTCGGGTATCAGCCGGACTGGACATGCGAGCGCTGCCGGGAGCCGTGGCCGTGTCCCACTCTGCGTCGCATTCCCCGCGACCAGCTCGAACCGGCGGCGCTCATCCGGATGATGGCGTTCCTCGTCCGTGGGGCGATCCGGGATCTACGTGGCCGAGTCGAGGGGCCGGAACCGCCCGAGATCGTCCGGCGGTTCTTCTGGTTCCTTCCGCTCAGCGACGACGAGGCGCGTGCGATCGCCCGAAGGCTGCGGTGATGGGCCGTTGCGTGGTTCCGCACCTGCCTCTGCGGCCGCTGTGGCGGTGCCGCAACTGCGGCGCGGAGTGGCCCTGCCAACCGGCCCGTCTGTCGCTGCTCGTCGAGTACCGGGAGGACCGCACCGCGCTGCTTCTCTATCTCGGCGGGCTGATGGCCGAAGCGCGGGAACAACTCGCCCAGCTGAATCCGGACCATGCGCCGGACCTGCACGGCCGCTTTCTGGCCTGGGCGCGGGTTCGTGGCTGACGCGGGGACGCTGTCCGCGTACCCCCGGGGTCAGATCGTGGGGCGGCGGTGGGTGAGCGGGAAGCGGAGGATGCGGTCGTCGCCGGCCGCCGGGGTGCCGCGGCCGTCGCGGTTGCTCGTCGCGACCCAGAGCGCGCCGTCGGGGGCCACCTCGACGGTACGCAGGCGGCCGTAGGTGCCGGCCAGCTCCGCCACCGGCACGCCGACGCGGCCGGCGGCGTCGACGGGCACCGCCCAGAGCCGGGCGCCGCGCAGCGCGGCGACGTAGAGCGTGCCCCTGCTGAACGCGGCGCCGCTCGGGGACGCCTGCGCGGGCGGCCAGACGACGACCGGGTCGCGGAACCGGGGATCACCGGCGACGCCCTCGGCGAGCGGCCAGCCGTAGTTGCCGCCGGGCACGATCCGGTTCACCTCGTCCCAGGTGCTCTGCCCGAACTCGGTGGCGAACAGCCGGCCGTGCCGGTCCCAGGCGAGGCCCTGCACGTTGCGGTGGCCGTAGCTGTAGACGAGCGAGCCGGGGAACGGGTTGCCCGCCGGCACCCCGCCGTCCGGCCGGATCCGCAGGATCTTGCCGTTGCGGCTGGTCAGATCCTGCGCGCGGGCGGACACCCCGGCATCGCCGATCCCGGCGTAGAGCATGCCGTCGGGGCCGAACGCGATCCGGCCGCCGTCGTGGACGGCGCTGCGGGCGATGCCGCTGACCAGCACCTGCGGCGCCCGCGACGAGCCGAGGCGGAACCGGACGATCCGGATGTCGGTCGCCGTGGTGTAGGCGGCGTAGACCCACCGGTCCCGGCGGTACCCGGGGGAGACCGCGAGCCCGAGCAGGCCCGCCTCGCCGCCGGCGGCCACGTCGGCGATCCGGGCCACCTGCCGGGCCGGGCGTCCCGGGCGTACGCGCAGGATCGTGCCCCGGTCCCGCTGCGCGACCAGGGCGCTGCCGTCGGGGAGGAAGTCCAGCCCCCACGGCGCCTCCAGCCCGGTCGCGACGACGCGGGGACGGGTCAGGTCGTAACCGGACCGGCCGGCGCGCCCGTCGAACCCGCGCAGGTCGAGCGCGACCGGGCGCGCGTCGGCGGGGACCGGCCGGTCCGGGCCGCCCGCGGGCCGCTCGCCGGTGGGCCGGTCGCCCGCTTGGGCGTCGGTCACGGCGAGCACGATCGCGAGGACGGCGGCGACGACAGCGACGGTACGACGGCGCATGTGTGCTCCTCGGTTTCGGGCCCGGCCCCGCCGGGGCATTGACGGTGATCCGGTTTGCCAGTAGACCTTGGTGATGGAGGCCCCTGATGAAGCAAACGCCGCTCTCGCTGGAACAGTTGCGGGTCGCCGTCACCGAGGGTGAGATCGACACGGTGGTGCTCGCCCTCACCGACATGCAGGGCCGACTGCAGGGCAAGCGGTTCCACGCGCCCTACTTCCTCGACCAGGTGGTCACGCACGGCAGCGAGGGCTGCAACTACCTGCTCGCCGTGGACGTCGACATGAACACCGTCGACGGGTACGCGATGTCGAGCTGGGAACGCGGCTACGGCGACTTCGCCATGCGCCCCGACCTGGACACGCTGCGCCGGATGCCCTGGCAGCCCGGGTCCGCGCTGCTGCTGGCCGACCTGGAGTGGCTGGACGGCTCCGGCCCGGTGGTCGCCTCGCCCCGGCAGATCCTGCGCAAGCAGCTCGACCGGCTGGCCGCACACGGGCTGACCGCGTACGCCGGCACCGAACTGGAGTTCGTGCTCTACCGCGACTCGTACGAGGAGGCGTGGCAGCGCGGCTACCGCGACCTGACCCCGGCCAACCAGTACAACGTGGACTACTCGCTGCTCGGCACCGCCCGGGTCGAGCCGCTGCTGCGCCGCATCCGCACCGAGATGGCCGGCGCCGGGCTCACCCCGGAGAGCGCGAAGGGCGAGTGCAACCTCGGCCAGCACGAGATCGCCTTCCGGTACGACGAGGCGGTGCGCTGCGCCGACCATCACGTCATCTACAAGAACGGCGCGAAGGAGATCGCCGCCCAGGAGGGCATGGCGATCACGTTCATGGCCAAGCCGAACGAGCGGGAGGGCAACTCCTGCCACATCCACTTCTCGCTGCGCGACGCCTCCGGCTCGTCGGCGATGCTGGGGGACGGGCCGGCGCACCTGAGCGTCACCGGGCAGCGGGTGCTGGCCGGGCTGCTCGCCACCATGCGCGAGTTCAGCCTGTTCTTCGCCCCGAACATCAACTCCTACAAGCGCTACCAGCCCGGCTCGTTCGCGCCGACCGCGCTGCGCTGGGGCACCGACAACCGCACCTGCGCGCTGCGGCTGGTCGGGCACGGGCAGGGGCTGCGGGTGGAGAACCGGGTGCCGGGGGCCGACGTCAACCCGTACCTGGCGATCGCCGCGCTGGTTGCCGGGGCGGTGCACGGCATCGAGAACGAGCTGGAGCTGGCGGACGAGTGCACCGGCAACGCGTACGACGACCCGCACGCCGAGCGGGTGCCCACCACGCTGCGCGACGCGCTGGACCTGTGGCAGCGCTCGGAGGTGGCCCGGAAGGCGTTCGGCGACGAGGTGGCCGCCCACTACGCCAACCAGGCGAAGGTCGAGCTGACCGCCTTCGACGCCGCGGTGACGGACTGGGAGCTGACCCGTGGCTTCGAACGCCTCTGACCCGCCGCGTTCCCGCGCCCCCGCGCCCCGCTTTCCGCGATCTTGCACTTGCGGCCCTCGGTGCGGGCGTTGTGCGGCTTTCGCCGGGGCGGCAACCGCAAGATCGCCGGGGGCGAGAGGGAGAGGGGGGGACCGCGTGGGTGAGGTGATCTCGCCTGTCGACGGGGCGGGGATCGGGGTCGTGCCGGGGTGCTCCGTCGACGACGTGGATGCCGCTGTCTCGCGGGCGGCGGCGGCGTTCGAGGCGTGGCGTCGGGTGGCGCCGGGGGATCGGGGGCGGCTGCTGCGGCGGTTCGCGGCCGAGGTCGACGCGCACCTGGAGGAACTGGCCCAGCTCGAGGTACGCAACGCCGGGCACACCATCGGCAACGCGCGCTGGGAGGCGGGCAACGTCCGCGACGTGCTCGACTACTACGCGGGCGCGCCGGAACGGCTGACCGGCCACCAGATCCCGGTGCCCGGCGGGCTCGACGTCACGTTCCACGAACCACTCGGCGTGGTCGGCGTGATCGTGCCGTGGAACTTCCCGATGCCGATCGCCGGCTGGGGATTCGCCCCGGCGCTCGCCGCCGGCAACACGGTGGTGCTCAAGCCGGCCGAGCTGACCCCGCTGACCGCGCTGCGCCTGGCCGAGCTGGCCCGCGACGCCGGGTTGCCCGACGGCGTGTTCACCGTGCTGCCCGGCCGGGGCAGCGTGGTCGGCGAGCGGTTCGTCACCCACCCGGCGGTCCGCAAGATCTGTTTCACCGGCTCGACCGAGGTCGGCACCCGGATCATGGCCGGCTGCGCGGCCCAGGTGAAGCGGGTGACGCTGGAGCTGGGCGGCAAATCCGCCAACATCGTCTTCGCCGACGCGGACCTGGAGAAGGCGGCGGCCACCGCGCCGTACGCCGTCTTCGACAACGCCGGCCAGGACTGCTGCGCCCGCTCCCGGATCCTGGTCCAGCGCCAGGTGTACGACAGGTTCCTGGAACTGCTCGAACCGGCCGTACGGGCGGTGCGGGTGGAGGACCCGGCCCGGGAGAGCGCCGAGATGGGCCCGCTGATCTCCGCCGCGCACCGGGACCGGGTCGCCGGCTACGTCGACGGCGCGGACGTCGCCTTCACCGGCTCCTGCCCCGACGGCCCCGGCTTCTGGTACGCCCCGACGGTGCTGCTCGCCGGCTCCCCGGCGGACCGGCACTGGCGGGAGGAGGTCTTCGGCCCGGTCGTCTCGGTGCTGCCGTTCGACGACGAGGCGGACGCGATCCGGCTCGCCAACGACACCGAGTACGGGCTCTCCGGCTCGATCTGGACGCGGGACGTCGGGCGCGCGGTGCGGGTGGCCCGCGCCGTCGACTCGGGCAACCTCAGCGTCAACTCGCACTCCTCAGTGCGCTACTGGACGCCGTTCGGCGGGATGAAACGCTCCGGCCTGGGCCGGGAGCTGGGACCGGACGCGCTGCACGCCTTCACCGACGTCAAGAACGTGTTCATCGGCACCGAGGAGTGATCACAGTGCAGGGACGGCTTTCCGACCGGGTGGCAGTGGTGACCGGCGCGGGCAGCGGCATCGGGCTCGCCACCGTACGGCGCTTCGCCGCCGAGGGGGCCCGGGTGGTCTGCGTGGACATCGACGCCGACGCCGGCACCCGGGCCGCGCAGGAGGTGGGCGGCGAGTTCGTCGCCGCCGACGTGGCCGACGAGACGGCCGTCCGCGACCTGTTCGACGGGGTGGTGCAGCGGCACGGCCGGGTGGACGTGTCGTTCCACAACGCGGGCATCTCGCCGCCGGACGACGACTCCATCCTGGAGACCGGGATCGACGCCTGGGAGCGGGTGCTGCGGGTGAACACCACGAGCGTCTACCTGTGCTGCAAGTACGTCATCCCGCACATGCGCCGGCAGGGCAAGGGCTCGATCATCAACACCGCCTCGTTCGTGGCGCTGATGGGCGCGGCCACGTCGCAGATCGCGTACACGGCGAGCAAGGGCGGGGTGCTGGCGATGACCCGGGAGCTGGGCGTGCAGTTCGCCCGGGAGGGCATCCGGGTCAACGCGCTGTGCCCCGGGCCGGTGGCCACGCCGCTGCTGCTGGAGCTGTTCGCCAAGGACCCCGAGCGGGCCGCCCGGCGGCTGGTGCACGTGCCGATGGGCCGGTTCGGCGACCCTGCCGAGATCGCCGCCGCGGTGGCGTTCCTCGCCAGCGACGACGCCTCGTTCATGACCGCCGCGCAGTTCGTCGTCGACGGCGGCATCACCGGCGCCTACGTCACCCCACTATGAGGCCGGTCATCGGCATCACCGCGTACGTCGAGCCGGCCGGCTGGGCGGTGTGGCGGGACGTGCCGGCGACGCTCGTGCCGCACGCGTACGTCCGGTCGGTCACCGCGGCGGGCGGCCGGGCCGTGGTGCTGCCCCCTGACGACGCCGACGCCGACGTGCTGGGGCTGCTGGACGGGCTGCTGCTCGCCGGCGGCGCGGACGTCGGCCCGGAGCGGTACGGCGAGCCGCCGGACCCGCGCACCGAGAGCCGGCCGGACCGCGACGCCGGGGAGGTGACGCTGCTGACCGCCGCGCTCGCCGCCGACCTGCCGGTGCTGGGCGTGTGCCGGGGGATGCAGTTGCTGGCGGTGGCGTACGGCGGCCTGCTGCACCAGCACCTGCCGGACGTGGCCGGGCACGACGGGCACCGCCCCGCGCCGGGCGTGTACGGGTCGCACCCGGTGCGCTTCGCCCCGGGCAGCCTGACCGGGCGGGTGATGGCCGGGGTGGAGCGGGTCAACTCGTACCACCATCAGGCGGTGGCCGACCCCGGCGGCCTGGCGGTCACCGGCTGGGCCGACGACGGGGTGATCGAGGCGGTGGAGGACCCGGCGCGGCGCTTCGTGCTCGGCGTGCAGTGGCATCCGGAGAACGAGGCCGACCCGCGGCCGGTGGCCGCACTGGTCCGGGCCGCGATGTCGGCCAGATCACACACCCGCGTTTCGTAAGTCAGGACAGCCGAATCGGCGGTCCGGTCAACCGGCGAGGACTGCCCGGCTCGCCCCGGCCCGCCGGTTACGCCAGGATGAGGCGGAGGTAAGCAGCGTCGGACGGGGCGGGTGCGTTACGTTGCTCGTCCGCCGGGGTAGTAGGCGGGGACGGTCGGCGTAGCAGCGCCGACCGTCGTGATCATGGCCGGAGCGGGAGGCTTCATGGGCTCGGCCCTGGGGGGCGGGGACGACGGTCGTTCGTCCCCGGCGGCCGGCGACGCGTCACTACCGCCGCTGCTCGCCGCGGCGTTCGCCGCCGGCGGTGAGATGGGCGAGCGGCTGCGCGGCTTCGACTGGTCGACCACCGCCCTCGGTACACCGGACGGCTGGCCCGCCGCGCTCTGCCACGCGCTCAGCACCATGCTGTCGTCCCGGGCGCAGATGGTGGTGTTCTGGGGCGAGGACCATCTGGCCTTCTACAACGACGCCTACCGGCCGACCATCGGCGACAAGCACCCGGCCGTGATCGGGCAGCCCGCCCGGCGGCACTGGGCGGAGACCTGGGACGTGCTCGGCCCGCTGCTGGACGGGGTACGCCGCACCGGCGTGCCCTACCGGGGCGAGAACCATCCCTTCGTGATCAACCGGCACGGTTTCCTGGAGGACGTCTACTTCGACGTCTCGTACGACCCGATCCGTGGTGCCGACGGCGCCGTCGGCGGCCTGTTCTGCTTCGTCAACGAGACCACCGGCCGGGTGCTCGGCGAGCGCCGGCTACGCGCCCTCGCCGAGCTGGGCAACGAGCTGGGCGACGTACCGGGCCTGCTCGAACTGGGCCGGGCCGTCACCCGGGTGCTCGACGCCCACCGCGCGGACGTGCCGTTCAGCGCGCTGTGGTTCCAGGGTGAGGGCGGTTCGCTGGTGCCGGCCGGCTGCGCCGGGGTGGACCGGGCCACCGTCGCCGGTCCGCCGCCCGGACTGCCCGACGACGGGCCGCTCACCGAGCCGCGCTGGATCGCCACCGCCGACCTGCCCGGCGCGGTGCCGCCGGACGCCGCCGACCAGGCGCTCCTGCTGCCGCTGACCGCCACCAACGAACCGGCCGGCGTGCTGCTGCTCGGCGTGTCCCGCCGGCTGCCGTTCACCGACGACTACCGCGACTTCGTCGGCCTGGTCGCCTCGCAGGTCTCCCGGGCGGTGGGCAAGCAGCGGGCGTACGAGCAGGAACGCGCCCGCGCCGCCGAGCTGGCCGCGCTGGACCGTGCCAAGACCAACTTCTTCGCCAACGTCAGCCACGAGTTCCGGACCCCGCTCACGCTGGTCCTCGGACCGCTGGAGGAACTGCTCGCGGACCGGGAGCTGCCCGAGCGGTACCTCGACCGGCTCACCGTCATGCACCGCAACGGGCTGCGCCTGCTCAAGCTGGTCAACACGGTGCTCGACTTCTCCCGGCTGGAGTCCGGCCGGCTGGCCGCCCGCTACCAGCCCACCGACCTGTCCGACTACACCTCCCGGCTGGCCAGCACGTTCCGCTCGGCCACCGAGCGGGCCGGGCTGCGCCTGGTGGTGGACTGCCCGCCGCTGCCCGCGCCGGTCTACGTCGACCGGGACATGTGGGAGAAGATCGTCCTCAACCTGCTGTCGAACGCGGTCAAGTTCACGTTCGACGGCGAGATCCGGGTCCGGGTCCGCGCGGACGACGGCGCCGCCGTCCTGGAGGTGACCGACACCGGCGTCGGCATCGCGCCGGAGGAACTGCCGCAGGTCTTCGAGCGGTTCCACCGGGTGGCCGGCGCCCGCTCGCGTACCCACGAGGGCACCGGGATCGGGCTCGCCCTGGTCCGCGAGCTGGTCGAGATGCACGGCGGCACGGTGACCGCGCACAGCGTCGTGGACCGGGGCACCACGTTCACCGTGACCATGCCCTTCGGGTACGCGCACCTGCCCGCCGACCGGGTGGCCGCCCTGTCGCCGGTCCCGCTGACCGAACCGGAGCAGGCCCGCCTGTACGTCGCCGAGACGGCGCTCTGGACCGACGAGGTGGCCCGCCCCACCGGGCTGCCGGAGGCGTCCGGCGCGCCGGGTGGGTCCGGTCGCATCCTGTTCGCCGACGACAATTCCGACCTGCGCGAGCACGTCGTCCGGCTGCTGTCCCCGGCGTACGAGGTGGTGGCCGTGCCGGACGGCGTGGAGGCGCTGCGGCTGGCCGTCGAGACCCCGTTCGACCTGGTGCTGACCGACGTGATGATGCCCCGGCTGGACGGCTTCGGGCTGGTCGCCGCGCTGCGGGCCGAGCCGGCCACCCGGCACGTGCCGATCGTGCTGCTCTCCGCACGGGCCGGCGCCGCCGAGGAGGTCGCGGGTCTGTCCACCGGCGCCGACGACTACCTGACCAAGCCCTTCTCCAGCCAGGAGCTGGTGGCCCGGGTCCGGGCCAACGTCGAGCTGGGCCAGTTGCGCGGGCAGATCATCCGCCGGCTGCGGGCACTCGCCGACGCCGCCGTGGAGATCAACACTGCCCGGTCCACCGCCGAGGTGGTCCGGGTGGCCGCCCGGCACGCGCTGCGCCTGGCCGAGGCCGGACGAGTCCGGGTAACCGCCACCGGAGCCCGCCACGAGGAGGACGCCGGCGGCGACCTGCCCGCCGAGCCGACAGTGGTGCTGCCGCTCACCGGCACCGCCGGCGAGCAGCTCGGCGAGCTGCGGGTGTGGCGCCGCGAGGGCGGCGGCACCGAGGAGGCGGCGCTCACCGAACTGGCCCGGCTGATCGGCGTGCGGCTGGAGAACGCCCAGCTCTACGAGGCCGAGCACCACATCGCGACCACACTCCAGCACAGCCTGCTGCCGCGTACGCTGCCGCAGTTGCCCGGCGCGGTGGTGGCCAGCCGCTACCTGCCAGGCAGCGCCGACGTGGAGGTCGGCGGCGACTGGTACGATGTGATGGCCACCGCCGACGACGACCTGGTGCTGGTCATCGGCGACGTGGTGGGCAAGGGCGTGCGGGCCGCCGCGGCGATGGGCCAGCTCCGCAACGCGCTTCGGGCGTACGTTCTGGAGGGCTACGACCCGGGCGAGGCGCTGACCCGGCTCAACCGGCTGGTCCACTCCGCCGGCAGCGGCTCCTTCGCCACTGTGGTCTGCCTCGGCTTCTCCCCGCGCACGGGCAGGATCCGGTACGCGAGCGCGGGTCATCCGTCACCCCTGCTGATCCGAGGAGACGACGTGGCGTTCCTGCACGATCGGGCTCTCGGACCGCCGATCGGGGCGATCCCCGGCGCCGTCTACCCGGCCGCCGAGGGCGAACTCGCGCCGGGAAACCGGCTCCTGCTCTACACCGACGGCCTGATCGAGGACCGGTCCGCGGGCATCGACGCCGGGCTGGGCCAGTTGCGGGCCGACGCGACGGCGCGCGCCGGGCACGTGGCGGACCTGGTCGACGCCGTCATGGCCCGGGTGGCCGAGCGGTCCCGGCACGACGACGTGGCGGTGCTCGCGCTGGAGGCGGCCGAACTGAACCGGTTCGCGCTGCGCCTGCCCGCCGACCCGACCCGGCTCAGCGTGCTCCGCAAGCGGCTGGAGGACTTCCTCGTCGCCCACCAGGTCGGCGAGACCGACCTGTTCGACCTGACCGTGGCGGTCTCCGAGGCGGCGGCGAACGCGATCGAGCACCCGGTCGACCCGGTGGACCCGACGATCGAGGTCGAGGTGACGATCGCCGACCGTACGGTCACCGCGACCATCCGGGACAGCGGACGCTGGCGGGAGTCGAGCGGGTCGACCTTCCGGGGGCGCGGGCTGGCGCTGATCCAGGCGCTGGGGGAGATGAACGTGACCCGTTCCGCGAACGGCACCGAGCTGACGCTGCGCCGCCGGCTGGCCGACTAGCCGGCCAGCCAGTCCTGGTCGCCCAGGCCGGAGATCTCCAGCACGCGCCGGACCTGCGGGGACGGCAGCACGGTCAGCGCGTCCGGGAACCGCTGGGCGAGACGGACCACCGCGTGGATCGCGGCCGAGTCGAAGAAGGTGACCGCCCGCAGGTCGAGCGTGAGCCGCTTGGCGGGCTCGCGGAGCGCGGTCTGGAACATGGTGTCGGCGGTCGCCATGTCGACCTCGCCGGTCACCTGGACGCGCAGTTGGTCGCCGTCGGCCTGCGCCGTCACGGAGAAGACGGGCGCCGAGCCCCCTTGATCCACGGAGCAACAATGGCACAGCGTTTGCGGCACGGCAACAACCTGCCCGGCGGGCCTGTGGCGGGGGGCACACCGGCCCCGGCGATAGGCTTGCGCCATGACCGTCCGTGCGCCGCTGACCCCCGGCACGCTCTCCCCGTGGCGAGCGGTCCCCGCCCACATCCCGCGCCCGGAGTACGTGGGTAAGAAGCGCCCCCAGGAGTGGCGCGGCTCGCACGTGCAGACGCCGGAGACCATCGAGAAGATGCGCGTCGCGGGGCGTCTCGCCGCCCAGGCCACCCAGCTCGCCGGTGAGCACTGCAAGCCCGGGGTGACCACCGACGAGATCGACAAGGTGGTGCACGAGTTCCTCTGCGACCACGGCGCCTACCCGTCGACGCTCGGCTACCGGGGCTTCCCCAAGTCGTGCTGCACCAGCCTCAACGAGGTGATCTGCCACGGCATCCCGGACACCACGGTGCTCCAGGACGGCGACATCATCAACGTCGACGTCACCGCGTACCTGAACGGCGTGCACGGCGACACCGACGCCACGTTCTGCGTGGGCGAGGTGAGCGAGGAGGCCCGCCTGCTGGTCGAGCGGACCCACACGGCGATGATGCGCGGCATCAAGGCGATCGCCCCGGGGCGGCAGATCAACGTCATCGGCCGGGTGATCGAGTCGTACGCCAAGCGCTTCGGCTACGGCGTGGTCCGCGACTTCACCGGGCACGGCATCGGTGAGGCGTTCCACAGTGGCCTCTACGTGCCGCACTACGACAGCCCGCGCCCCACCGACGTGATGGAACCGGGGATGACGTTCACCGTCGAGCCGATGATCACGCTCGGCACCTACCAGTACGACATGTGGGACGACGGCTGGACCGTGGTCACCAAGGACCGCCGGTGGACGGCCCAGTTCGAGCACACCATCGTCGTGACCGACGACGGCTACGAGATCCTGACGCTGCCGTGACCGACACTCCCGCGGCACTGCGCGAGGCGCACCACGCGGACGTCTCCGGCGGGTGGCTGCGTCCGGCGGTCTTCGGCGCGATGGACGGGCTGGTCACCAACATCGCGCTGATCGCCGGTGTGGGGGGCGGCGGGGTGTCCCCGCGCAGCGTGGTGCTGACCGGCACGGCCGGCCTGGTGGCCGGCGCCATCTCGATGGGCCTCGGCGAGTACACGAGCGTCCGGTCAGCGAACGAGCAGGTCGCCGCCGAGGTGGCCAAGGAGCGGCGCGAGCTGGAACGCCACCCGGAGGCCGAGGCCCGGGAACTGGCCGACGCGTGGGTCGCCCGTGGACTGCCCCGGGACCTGGCGACACAGGTCGCCGAGGCGGTACGCGCCAACCCCGAGGAGGCGCTGCGCGTGCACGTACGGGAGGAACTGGGCGTCGACCCCGACGACCAGCCCAGCCCGTGGGCCGCCGCGATCTCGTCGTTCATCTGTTTCTCGATCGGCGCGCTGGTGCCGCTGCTGCCGTACCTGCTCGGCTTCACCAGCCTCTGGCTGGCGCTCGCCGTCGGCGGCGTGGGGCTGTTCGTGGCCGGTGCGGTCGTGGCCCGGTTCACCAACCGCGCCTGGTGGCGCAGCGGCCTGCGGCAGTTGCTGCTCGGTGCGCTGGCGGCCGGCGCCACCTACCTGATCGGCGCGCTGATCGGCGTCGGCGGCGGCATCGGCTGACGCCGAGCCGTCCGCGACCGTCAGCGGTCAGCCGGACAGCAGGTCGTCGATGGTGCCGTCGACCGGGCGGCCCCGGGCGGCCAGCTCCTCGGCCTGGTGGGTCAGCGCCGCGCCCACCTCGGTCATGTCCGCCCCGGCCAGCCCGGTACGCCGCACCGCGTCCCCTGGGTCGCGGAAGTAGGTGCGGCTGAACAGCCCCTGCACTGTTGCGGCGGCCAGCCGTGCCTCGCCGAGCATGAGCAGCGCCTGGTCCGTCTCGTACCACTCGGCCAGCCGCAGCGCCCGGGCGTGCGCCGCGCTGCCCCGGTACCACGCCTGCCGCGCGGCGCTCGTGAACTCCGCCGGCCGGGCCCGTGCCAGCCGCGCCAGGTGCTCGTCGCGCAGCTTCCGCAGCCAGCCGGTCGGATCGTGCAGGGCGCGCGTGGTGACGTACCGGTCCGCGGCCAGCGGCCAGCGGGACGTGATCGTCGTCGCCCGGCGCAGGTAGTCGTCCGCCCCGGCCACTGTCAGGTCGACGAGCACCCCGTCCACCCGCCGGGTGGCGGGCGGCGGTCCGGCGCCGGGCCGGTAGGTGACGACCAGCAGGCCGACCTCGCGGTCCCCGCCGCCGTCGTCGTCGCCGTGCGCGAGCGGACCGTGTACGGCGACCGCCAGCACATCGGCCGGGAACCGCCGCAGGACGGCGTCACCGACGCGCTCGGCCACCTGCCATCGCGGGTCGTCCAGACGCCGCTCGGCGTTCACGTCGAGCGCCACGGTCCACCTCCGCCCGAGCGGTCGCCTGCGGCAACCCTAGCCAGATCGCGGACCAGTAGTTCCATCGAAGGACCCCACGGCAGCTCGGAGTGCCCGGCAACTCGCCAGCCGTTGCGGCGATAGATGCCGTTCGCCCGGCTTCGCGGATCGGAGGCGAGGGTCGCCCAGCTCTCCTGGCGCCCCTGAAGAAGCCGACGCATCAACTCCGCGCCGACGCCACGAGATCGATGCCGCGGATGCACGATCCATTCCAGTACGGCGAACTTGTCGCGGTTCCGTACCTCGGCCGGGGGTTCATCCTTCGCCCGAGACCACCAGGTGCCGGCGGCCATGGTCCACCCGTACGCCGCTCCGATCAGTTCCTCGCCTTCCCAGGCCAGGACGAGGTGGAATCCCGGCCGCGCCGCCTCGTCGGGCAGCCCGGTTCGGAACCGGGCGACCTGTGCCGGGCCTTCGAGGTAGGGCGGCTCGGCGTAGACCAGCGCGTACAGGTCGGCGAGAGCGTCGACGACAGACGTCAGCTCGTCCGGACGGCGTCGGTCGAAGGTGACGGACGGCGGAGGCGTCACCGCTGGACTCGGTCCATCAGTTCCCGGTAGAGCGGCCGGTGCCGCTCTCTGTCGGGTACCGCCGCCGTGACCTGCATAGTGACCGCGCGCACCAGTTCGTTGTGTTGTTCCCGTGGCAGGCGGTCGAGCAGATCGGCCGCCGCCGTCAGACCGTCGGTGATGTGACCGGCCCGGACCGTCGCCGCTGCCTGATGCAGTTGTACCTGCGTGCGCAGCCGGATCTGGGTAGCGGGATACAAATCCAGGGCCCGGGCCTGCGCTGCCGCAGCCGCCTTCTGGTCACCGGAATGGGTGTAGACCCAGGACTCCGTGTGTCGCAGACGATGTTCCGGCCAGCCCCAAAGCGATTCGACGTCCCCGACGACGGTGGCCGGGAGTCTCTCGATCTGCTCGCTCAGATGACGCACGGTCGCGACCGCCTCGTCGTGCCGCCCGGCGAGGGAGAGTGCCTGCGCCCGGCCCGCCAGCAGACCGCAAGTGGCTGCCGACGGCCTGCCGGCGAGCGGCAGGACCTCTTCGGAGATCGTGACGACGGTGGCGGGTCGTCGACCGTCGTAGCAGCCGTTGACGATGTCCCAGGCGCGCGTCAGGACTCGTGTGTCGGGATCGCGGGATTCGTCGGCGGCTCTCTGGGCGCTGGCCCACCATCTCCTCGACAGCAGGCCGTGTCCCGACGCGACGAGGCTGAGCGCGACGATCACCGACAGCGCCGCGGCGGCACGTAGCAGCTGTGGGCGGCGCCGATCGTCAACTGCGGCGAGTTGATGCTGAAGGACCGTCAGATCCCGGCCGAGTTGGGTCATCAGCTGATCGTGCGGCTGGCGATAGTAGGCCGTGCCGTAGGAGGAGACGATCTCGGTCCACGCGTCGGAGTCGACGTCGACCGCGGTGTCGAGGCCGTGCCGCAGCGCTTCCCAGCCGACCAGCCGGTCGACTGTGGGGAGAGCAGCGAGCGAAGTCATGGCTTGGAGGACCGACCGTCTCGGCATGTCGATGTCGTCGGCACACCTGCTGTCGTACGCCTTCTTGAGCGATCCGTCCATCGACAGTGCCCGGTCATAGGCGGCCACGACGGCGGGGTTGACGGGTCGGTCGCCACGCTCGATCTGCCCGAGGTAGCCGAAGTCGTACCTGATGAGGTCGGCGAACTTCCGCAGTGACCAACCGGCGGCTACCCGATGCTGCCTGAGTATGTCCCCGAAACGGTCCATGCCGTCCTTCCCGGCTGTGGGCTTGCGTGTGGGCCCACTGCTCACCGCTGCCGCCTGCTCTCCGTAATCGGGATGCTACCCATGCCGACCTATTCGGCGCGGCCCGTGTGAGCCCTGTCGGCGTACCGCGATTCACGCTGCGACGGCAGGCGCCGGGAGCGGGCCGTCATCGGCCCGCTCTCCACGGCCGGATGGCACCGACGAAGGACAGGTTCGATGAGGATCATCCCTTTCCGACGCCGACGCAACCGTCGGCCCGAGCGCCGTGCGACGTGCTATCGCTCTGCGGCGTACCGGACGCTGCGCCCCTGGCAGGTCCGGGAGCGAACGTTCAGATCCACACCACTGGGCCGGCGCGGGCTCGACCCCGAGCAGATCCGGGAGTTCCTGGAACTGGTGGCGGGCGACCTGGCGACGGTCTACGACGCGCTGGCCGAGAGCCGCCGGGAGACCGGCCGGGTGAAGGACGCCCTGCGGCGCTGGCAGTCCGAGCAGGCCCGTGCGCGGGCCGAGCGGGAGCAGGAGCGATGACCGAGCGGTGGGTCATCCATCTGCCGATGGTCGTCAACGACCTCGTGTCGGCGCAGCGACTTGCCCGTGTGGTGGCACATTGGAGCCACGTCCTCCCGCAGACCGAACCAGGCGGCACCAGCGTCTCGCCCGAGGACGACCAGAACGTACGGCACTGGGTCTTCTGCGACCGAAACCTGTCCGAGGGACGACGCTGCCTGCTCCGACCCGATCACGACGGCGACTGCTCGCCGCGATTCCGGCCACGGTGAGCCGTCGCTCAGGCGTTCGGGACCAGCCGGAACACGCGGATCTCGCGGCCACCGGCCCGCTCGACGTACGTGCGGTACGCGGGCCACTCCTGCACCAGCCGCTGGAACAGCCGTTCCCGTTCCTCGCCGGTGACCTGCTCGGCGGTGACCGGGATCCGGCGTCCCTTGACGTCCACCTCGGCGGCCGGGTCGGCCATCAGGTTGAACGTCCAGGACGGCTGGTGCTGCTGCCCCCAGTTCGAGCCGATCACCACGTAGGCGTCGCCGTCCGGGACGTACACCAGGGGGTTGCTGCGGGGCTTGCCGGAGCGGCGGCCGGTGGAGGTGAGCACCAGCGTGGGCACGAGCCCGAAGGCGACCACACGGCCCTTCGTCATCCGGCCGACGAGCCGGTCGGCGGGGACGAGCAGGCGCATGGTGGCGCCGAACCAACGTTGGTGACCGAGGCGGCGGGCGAGGGTTCCCAGGGCGGACACCCGACCAGTGTGCCGCCCGCGCCGCGCCCCGTCACCCCCTCGGACGGTCAGTCAGTCGAGCCGGCGTTCGATCGGCAGGCGGGAACGGGTGAACAGCGCCGCGCCGCCCATCGCCACCAGCGGCACCACGACCAGCACGGCGAGCGTCACGCCGGGCACCGTCACCGGGTACGGCGGCTGCACCGGCCAGGATTCGGCGTACCGCTGGTTGAGTGAGGCCAGGACGACCACGGCGGAGCCGAGCCCGGCGACGATGCCCAGCGCGGAGCCGAGCACCGCGATGACTCCGGCCTGGCAGAGCGACAGCAGGCGGCGTACCCGGGGATCGGCGCCCACCGCCGCGAGCGTGGACAGGTCCCGGCGGCCCTCGGCCGCGGCGAGGCCGGTGGCGACCGCGGCGGCGCCCAGCGTGATCACCCCGGAGGCCACCGCCAGCAGGAGCAGCATCGAGCGCTGGTCCGACGGCGGCTCGGCGGTGGCCACCTGCGCGGACATGGGCCCGATGTCGAACAGCTCGTCGGTCAGCATCTCGACCTGCCGGTCGGTGGGCGAGCCGGCGGTGTCCAGCAGGTAACCCATCGGCACGGCGGACAGGCCGAGCGCGTCCGCGGCGGCGGGGGAGAGCACCAGCCGGTCGACTGTGAGACCGCCGCGCAGCGCGTACCCGGGCAGGAGACGCCCGGTGGGCGGGCCGTCGGAGTTGTAGTTGACCTCCACGCGGACCTGCCCGTCCACCACCCGCCGGGCGTCGGTGACCACCACGCCCCCGGCGGCGAGCGTCCGGCGCGCGGCGGCCAGCTCGTCGTCCGGCGCGCCGGTGAGCGCGGCCAGCGCGGCGCCGTCGTCCACGAGCGCCGGCAGGTAGACGTCGACCGGCTCCTGGAAGGGGCTCACGCAGCGCGAATCCCGCCGGGCCGAGTCGGGGACGACCGGGTCGGCGGAGGTGTACGGGCAGTGGTGCGCGGCCGGCATGAGCGCGGTGGGGGTGCAGTCGTCCTTCTCCCGGGCGGTGCCGGCACAGCCGGAGACGGCGACGGGTGTCACAGTGGCGCCGGGCAGGACCGTGCGGGCCCGGGTGGCGACGACCTCGGCCGACGGCGGGTCCGCCGGGGTCGGCCCGGAGTGGGTGAGCAGCACGTTCCCCGGCGGCAGGCCGGGTTGCCAGAGCGCCCGTGAGCGGGTCTCGTCGCTCGCCACGTAGACGCCGAGCGCGACGCTTCCGGCCACCGCCGCCATCACCGCCGAGATGGCGGGCGCGGCCGAGGACCGGTTGCGGCTGGCGTCGCGCAACGCGAGCCGGGGGGTCAGCGGCAGCAGCCGCCCGGCCCGGCCCAGCACGCCGACGAGCGACGGGGTGCAGAACACCAGCCCCAGCTCGCCCAGCGCGACACCGGCCAGCACTCCGGTCTGCGAGGTGCGGCCGGCGGCGAACGCGGCGATCGCGGTCCCGGCGACGGTGAGCGCCACCCCGACCAGCAGCCAGCGGCGGCGTGGCCGGGTCGCGTCGCGCCGGCCGGCCAGGCCGGTCGCCACGTCCTGCCGGGCCGCCGCCCAGGCCGGCGCCATCGCCGCGAGCACCCCGGCCAGCACCGCCGTCGCGGCGATCGCCACCAGCGCGGCCGGGAAGATCCGGTACGCCCCGAGGCGCTCCCCGAGCAGGTACTGCTCGACGATCGGCCGGCCGGCGAACGCGGCGCCGATGCCGAGCAGCAGGCCGAGGGCGGCCCCGCCGGCCCCGAGCACCACCCCGTCGGCGAGCACGATCCGGCGCAGGTGGGAGGCGTCCCCACCGGCCACCGCGACGAGTGCGAGATCCCGCCGCCGGCGACGGACGCTCACCGCGAAGGCCGGGCCGACCAGCAGCACCACCTCCAGCAGGCCCAGCCCGCCGACCACTCCGATGACGCCGGCCTCGTCGGCGTCCGGTACGCGCATGCCGCGGGTGAACTCCTGCCGTCCCGGCAGCGGGCTGCGCGCGACGACCTGGATGCCCTGCGCGTTCAGCCGGTCCACGAGCCCCGGTTCCAGCGGGCCGGGCAGGTCCACCAGCCAGGTGTCGCTGCCGGCCATGCCCTCCGAGGTCACAGCGGGCAGCGTGATCACGTCCCGGAGGTTGTCCGGGTACTCCACCACCCCGACCACCCGGTACGTGGCGCCGTCGATGCTGCGAACCGGGTCGCCGATGCGGGTGTCGAGCCGGCGCAGCGCCGCCGGGCTGACCGCGATCTCGTCGGGTCGTACCGGCGGCCGGCCGTCGAGAACCCGGGCCAGCGGCCGGGTGAGCGGGTCGGTCAGGTCCACGGCGCGGGCGTCGAGCGACTCGACGTGCCGGCCGACCCGCGTCGAGAAGGTCATCCACCAGCGCGTGCGGGCGACCCGGCTGCCGTCGGGCAGCAGCGCGCGCACCTCCTCGGCGGTCGCCGGACGGGTCCGGCCGACCCAATCGCCCTGGACCGGCCAGGCCGACTCGCCCCAGGCGTCCTGCGTCACCGGGACGAGGCTGTCCCAGCGCAGCGCGACGTCGCCGCCGCCGAGCTGGCGCTCGATGCGCTCGGCGCGGGTCAGATCGCCCATGTCGTAGCTGACCGCGGCGAAGCTGAGGCCGAGCACCGGCAGCGCGATCATCACCAGGACCAGCAGCGTGCGCCGCCGGGACCGCCGGGCCTCCCGGCGGGCGATCCGCAGCGCGGTCCGCCACGACCCGCGTACGGCGGCGAGGCGGCCGCCGGTCACCGGCTGCTGCCGCTGAGCAGGTGGTCGACGCCGATCAGCGGGGCGGTCGAGTCGACCATCACCCCGTCGCGCAGGAAGACCACCCGGTCCGCCCAGCCGGCGTGCCGGGCCTCGTGGGTGACGAGTACCCCGGCCGCTCCGGCGTCCACCCGGCGGCGCAGCAGATGCAGCACCGCCTCGCCGGTCTGGGAGTCCAGCGCGCCGGTCGGCTCGTCGGCGAGGACCAGGCGGCGCTCGCCGACGAGTGCCCGGGCGATCGCCACCCGCTGCTGCTGGCCACCCGACATCTGGTCCGGGAAGCGGTCGGCCAGGTCCTCGAGGTCGACCTCGCGCAGCGCGGCCAGCGCGAGCTGGCGGGCCGCCCGTACGCCGGTGCCGTCCAGTTCCAGCGGGAGCGCCACGTTCTCCACGGCGGTCAGGCTGCCGAGCAGGTTCAGGTCCTGGAAGACGTACCCGATCCGGCGGCGGCGCAGCCGGGCCAGCTCGCGGGCGGACAGCCCGACCAGCGCCTCGCCCTCGACCACCACCTCGCCGCCGGTGGGCCGGTCCAGGCCGCCGGCCAGCGCCAGCAGCGTGGACTTGCCGGACCCGGAGGGGCCCATCACCGCCACCAGCTCACCGGCCCGCACGGTCAGGCTCACGCCGCGCAGCGCGTGCACGGCGGCCGCACCGGCACCGTGGGTCCGGCGTACGTCCCGCAGCTCCAGCACCCCGTCGATCGGGTCCATCAGCGCCTCCCGTGCCGGGTCACCGGCGGGCTTCGTCGCCGGCCCGGTCCACCGCCTCGGGGTGGTCGACCGCCCGGATCGGCGCCGGGCGGTGCCGGACCAGGCTCGTCTCACAGTGGTCGAGCCACCGCACCTCGGCCTCGGTCTGGAAGATCATCGCGTCCAGCACCAGCCGCCAGGGTAGATCCTCCGGCTTGTCGCTCGTGTACTTCAACCGGGTGAACTCCTGGAGCGCGCGCATGGTGGCGGTGCGCTGGGTCTGCACCACCGACCGCACGTCGACGCCGGGGGTGGTCAGCGCCAGCGCCAGCTTGATCGACAGCTCGTCGCGGGGGCGGTCGGCGCGGCTGATCGGCGTGGCGAACCACAGCGCCAGGTCCGCCCGTCCGGCGTCGGTGATCTCGTACGGCCGCTGCCCGCTCTCGTTCTCCGGCAGCGGGCGGACCAGTCCGTCCCGCTCCAGCCGGGCCAGCGTCGTGTAGACCTGTCCGATGTTCAGCGGCCAGGTCGACCCGGTGGACTCCTCGAACGCGGCACGGAGCTGGTAGCCGTACATCTGGCCGCGCTCGAGCAGGGCAAGCAGGCCGTGACGGATGGACATGACCGCGAGTATGCATACCTGGTATGCGCTACGCAACCGGAGGGTTCCGCCACGTGACCGGCGTCGCGCTCAGGCCGGGCGGCCCGGGAACGGAACGGTGACCGGCGTCATGCCCGCCGTACGCCGCCAGCGGGTGGCGCGCAACGCGCAGTCGGTGAGCGCGGCGAGTGCGGTGTTCCGGTCCGCGCCGGTGGTGTGCGGAAGCGCGGCCCGCCAGTGCCCGGCCGTCCGCTCCTCGATCTCCACCGCCAGGCGCAGCGCGCTCGCCCGGTCCGTCACCGGGTAGGGCAGCGCGTATCCGGCCCGGTCCGCGGGCACCTGCCCGGAGCCCTCGGCGAGCTGGAGCAGCAGCGCGTCGCGGCGGGACCGGTGGGCCGCCTCGGCGGCACGGGCGGCCGTACGCGCCGCCTCGGTCAGGTGCACGCCGATCACCCCGTACGCCCAGATCGCCGCGTACTCGGCGGCGAGCGCGTCGGCGAGCGCCGTGGCCGGACCACTTGTCGGGTTCACTTGAGCGCCTCCACGTGGGTGGCCCGGGCGGCGGCGATCGAGCCGAGCAGCGCGGCCCGCTCGGCCGGGGCTTCGGCGCACGCCCTGGCCGCGTTCGTCCGGCCCTCCTGCTCGGCCCGGCGCAGCTCGGTGAGCACGGCGTCGGGCGCGGGCGCGCTCGCCGAGCCGGCGCCCGCCGGCGTGCCGGAGGGCGCCGGCCTGCCGATCACGCGGCGTAGCTCCTCGGCGTGCGCCCGGTGCGCGTCGGCGATCGGGCCGAGCCGCCCGGCCAGCGCCGGCTCGGCGGTGGCGGCGGCCCGGTAGCGGGCCTCCAGCGCGAGCGCCTCGGCGGCGAGCGGCTCCAGCGCGTCCGGCGCCGGTGGCTCCTTGTCGCGGTCGAAAAGATCACAACCGGTCAGCGGCGCGGTTGCGCCGCCGAGCGCCACGAGCCCGCCGGCGCGCAGCAGCCAGCGCCGGGAATGCCCCGCTCTGACCTGGTCGGATGGTGTTCTGCCGATCCCCACCTGACAGAGTCAACACCATCCGCGCCGCTCCGTGGGGCAGGGTCTCGGTGCGCCGCCGGGTCCGTCGGCGGCCACAAGCGTTACGCTCTGCGCAACCACCGGGCGCGGACGCCCCGGTGGCGCGCCGGTATGGCGGGCCGATCGCCCGCACCGGCCCGGGACAACACGGCCCGCGGGTCGTGGCAACAGCAGGAGAGGTGCGCGCAATGACGCAGCGTGGCCGTACCACCCGGTCGACGGGGCCCGCCGGGCGGCCCCGCCGGTCCGACGGGCCCCGCGGCACGGACCGGACCGGCGCACCCCGCGGCGATCTCGCCGCCCGCCGCAACCGGCTGCGTGAGGTGATCGAACCGGTCGTCACGGCGGCCGGTTACGACCTGGAGGATCTCTCCGTCTCCCGCGCCGGCCGGCGGCACGTGGTCCGGGTGATCGTGGACGCCGACGGCGGGATCAACCTGGACGCCGTGGCGGACGTCTCCCGCGCGGTCTCGGCGGCGCTGGACGCGGCCGAGGAGGCCGGCGGCGACATCGTGGCCGGCGAGTACCAGCTGGAGGTCAGCTCGCCCGGCGTGGACCGCCCGCTCACCCTGCCCCGGCACTGGCGGCGCAACGCCGGGCGGCTGGTCAAGGTCACCGTCCGCGGTGACGCGGGGGACCGCCAGCTCACCGGCCGGATCACGGCCGCCGACGACGAACGCGTGGTGCTGGAGACCGACGCCGGCCCCGCCGAACACCCGTACGCCGAACTCGGGCCCGGCCGGGTCCAGGTGGAGTTCAACCGCCTGGACGACCTGGCCGACGAGGACTTCGGTGACGACACCGACGACGACGAAGATCTGGAGGACGAGGAGAGGTGAACATCGACCTCGCGGCGCTGCGCGCCCTGGAGCGCGAGCGGGAGATCCCGTTCGACACGATCCTCGCGGCGATCGAGACCGCGCTGCTGACCGCCTACCGGCACACCGACGGCGCCGAGCCGCACGCCCGGGTGGAGATCGACCGCAAGAGCGGGGCCGCCTCGGTCTACGCGCAGGAGCTGGACGCCGACGGCACGGTGACCCGGGAGTGGGACGACACCCCGCACGACTTCGGGCGGATCGCCGCCATGACCGCCAAGCAGGTGATCCTCCAGCGGCTGCGGGAGGCCACCGACGAGGTGCACTTCGGCGAGTACGTCGGCCGCGACGGTGACCTGGTCACCGGCGTGGTGCAGGCGCACGAGACCCGCCGCGAGAAGGGCATCGTCAGCGTCGATCTGGGCAAGCTGGAGGGCGTCCTGCCGCAGTCCGAGCAGGTCCCCGGCGAGCGGTACGAGCACGGCGAGCGGATCCGCTGCGTGGTCGTGCACGTCGCCAAGGGAATGCGCGGCCCGCAGATCACGCTGTCCCGGTCGCACCCGGCGCTGGTGAAGAAGCTGTTCGCGCTGGAGGTGCCGGAGATCGCCGACGGCACCGTGGAGATCGGCGCGATCGCGCGTGAGGCAGGTCACCGTACGAAGATCGCCGTGCGCTCGACCACGTCCGGCGTCAACGCCAAGGGCGCCTGCATCGGCCCGATGGGCCAGCGGGTCCGCGCCGTGATGAGCGAACTGCACGGCGAGAAGATCGACATCATCGACTGGTCGGACGACCCGGCGACGTTCGTCGGCAACGCGTTGTCGCCGGCCAAGGCGCTGCGGGTCGAGGTGGTCGACCTGGCCACCCGTACCGCCCGGGTGACCGTCCCGGACTTCCAGCTCTCGCTCGCGATCGGCCGGGAGGGGCAGAACGCCCGCCTCGCGGCCCGCCTGACCGGTTGGCGCATCGACATCCGGTCCGACGCGGAGACCACGGCGCCGCAGAGCCGGGGCGGAGCTGATCACGTACCGGAGCCGGGCGGCGCGATCTCCGGCAGCTAGGGGTAGACTTTCTCAGTGGTACGACGCGCGCTGCCGGAGCGCACCTGTGTGGGCTGCCGGAAACGAGCGCCGGCCAGCGAGTTGTTGCGGGTCGTCGCGATCGGTGACGAGGCTGGTCACACCAGCCTCCGGCCCGATCCGGCCCGCAGACTGCCGGGTCGGGGAGCGAACATGCACCCTGATCCGGCCTGCTTCGCGCAGGCGGTGCGGCGTCGCGCCTTCGGGCGGGCACTGCGCCTCACCGGGGTTCCCGACCACGGTGCGCTTGCGGAGCACGTCGACGCGCAACCCCCGACGACCGGTCAAGCCCGTCCGGTCGAGGGTCGCTAGCAAGGTAGGACGACCGACATGAGCACACGATGAAGTCCCTGAAATGACCAGGCTTCAAGTGCAGGAGTGAGGTCGCTGCGGGTGCTGCCCGCACGACCTCGGAGTGAGGAGTGCAGTGGCAGGAAAGGCCCGCGTACACGAGCTTGCCAAGGAGCTCGGGGTCGAAAGCAAGACCGTTCTCGCCAAGCTCAAGGAGATGGGCGAGTTCGTGAAGTCCGCGTCCAGCACCGTCGAGGCGCCCGTCGCCCGGCGGCTGCGTAGCGCGTTCGTAGCCGGTTCGTCGGCGCCAGCCGGCCCGCCGGCTGCCGCGCCCAGTGGCCCGGCACCGACCCCGACGCCCACCCCGACCCCGGGTGCCCCCCGGGTCTCGGCCAGGCCGATGCCGCCCCGGCGGCCGGCCGCGCCGACCCCTGGACCGAAGCCCAAGGGCCCGGTCCCCGGCCCGCCGCAGCCGGCGACCCCGGTCGCCAAGCCGGCGAGCGCGCACGACATCGAAGTGGCGGCCGCCGAGGCGCGTGCCGCCGCGCTCAAGGCTGAGCAGGAGGCCGCGGTCAAGGCCGCCCAGGCCGCCCGCCAGCAGCAGCGCGAGACCGTACGCCGGGAGCCTCCGGCCGAGGGCGGTCCCCGCCCCGGTCCGCGGCCCGGCCCGAACGCCATGCCGCCGCGTCCGGGTTCCCCGGCCGCCGGTCGTCCCGGCGGTCCGGGTCAGGGTCAGGGCCCCGGTGCCCGGCCCGGCGGTCGTCCGCCGGCGCGCGGCGCCGGTAACAACCCGTTCGGTATCCAGGGCGGCCAGCAGCAGCGGCCCCCGGCCGCCGGTGCGGGCGGTCCCCGTCCCAGCCCGTCCGGCATGCCGCCGCGGCCCAGCCCGGCGTCGATGCCGCCGCGGCCGAGCCCGGCCTCGATGCCGAGCCAGCGCCCGACCACCGGCCGCCCCGGCGGCGGCCCCGGTGGCGGTCGTGGTGGACCCGGCGGCGGCGCCGGTCGCCCCGGTGGTGGCGGCGGTGGCGGTGGCTACCGCGGTGGACCCGGTGGTGGCGGCGGTGGCGGTGGCTACCGTGGCGGTCCCGGTGGTGGCGGCGGTGGCGGTGGCTACCGTGGCGGTCCCGGTGGCGGTGGCGGTGCCCCCGGCGGTGGTTTCCGTCCGGGTGGTCCGGTCGGCGGCGGTGGCCGTCCCGGCGGCGGTGGCCGTGGCCGTGGCGGTGGCGCGGCGGGTGCCTTCGGGCGTCCGGGTGGCCGGCCGACCCGCGGTCGCAAGTCCAAGAAGCAGCGCAGACAGGAGTTCGACAACCTGTCGGCCCCGACCATGTCCTCGGGCGCGCCCCGCGGTCAGGGTCAGGTCGTCCGGTTGTCCCGTGGCGCCTCGCTGTCGGACTTCGCCGACAAGATCAACGCCAACCCGGGTTCGCTGGTCCAGGAGATGTTCAACCTGGGCGAGATGGTGACGGCGACCCAGTCGTGCTCCGACGAGACCCTGCAGCTGCTGGGTGAGCACCTCGGCTTCGACGTGCAGATCGTCAGCCCGGAGGACGAGGACCGCGAGCTGCTCGCGCAGTTCAACATCGACCTCGACGCCGAGGTCGCGGAGGACCGCCTGGTCAGCCGTGCGCCGGTGGTGACCGTCATGGGTCACGTCGACCACGGTAAGACCAAGCTGCTCGACGCGATCCGCAAGGCGAACGTGGTGGCCGGCGAGGCGGGTGGCATCACCCAGCACATCGGCGCCTACCAGGTCCACGTCCCGCACGAGGGCGAGGACCGCGCGGTGACGTTCATCGACACCCCGGGTCACGAGGCGTTCACCGCCATGCGTGCCCGTGGTGCCCAGGTCACGGACATCGTGATCCTGGTGGTCGCGGCCGACGACGGCGTCATGCCGCAGACCATCGAGGCGCTCAACCACGCCAAGGCGGCGGACGTGCCGATCGTGGTCGCGGTCAACAAGGTCGACAAGCCCGAGGCGAACCCGGACAAGGTCCGCCAGCAGCTGACCGAGTACGGCCTGGTCGCCGAGGAGTACGGCGGCGAAACCATGTTCGTCAACGTGGCGGCCAAGCCCGGCATCGGCATCGAGGAACTGCTCGAGGCCGTGCTGCTGACCGCCGACGCGTCGCTGGAGCTGACCGCTCCGATCGACGGGCCGGCGCAGGGTGTCGCGATCGAGGCGCACCTGGACAAGGGCCGTGGCGCGGTGGCGACCGTGCTGGTGCAGAAGGGCACCCTGCGTGCCGGTGACTCGATCGTCGCCGGTGGGGCGCACGGCCGGGTCCGGGCCATGCTGGACGAGAACGGCAAGCCGGTCGATTCGGCCGGTCCGGCCCGTCCGGTCATGGTGCTGGGTCTGACCACGGTGCCGGGTGCGGGTGACACCTTCCTGGCCGCCGAGGACGACCGCACCGTGCGGCAGATCGCCGAGCAGCGGCAGGCGCGGAGGCGGGCGGCGTCGTTCGCCAACTCCCGTGGCCGGGCCACTCTCGAGACGCTCATGGAGCAGCTCAAGGAGGGCGAGAAGACCTCGCTCAACCTGGTGCTCAAGGGCGACGTCTCCGGTTCCGTGGAGGCGCTCGAGGACGCGCTGTTCAACCTCGACATCCCGGAGGAGGTCCAGCTTCGGATCATCCACCGGGGCGTGGGCGCGATCACCGAGAGCGACGTCATGCTCGCGAGCGCCTCGTCCGAGGCGGTCACGATCATCGGCTTCAACGTGCGGGCCTCGAACAAGGTCCGCGAGATGGCCGACCGCGAGGGCGTGGAGATCCGGTACTACACCGTCATCTACCAGGCCATCGAGGAGATCGACGCCGCGCTCAAGGGCCTGCTCAAGCCGGAGTACGAGGAGGTCGAGCTGGGCACCGCGGAGATCCGCGACGTCTTCCGCTCGTCCAAGATCGGCAACATCTCCGGCTGTATCGTCCGGTCCGGCCTCATCCGCCGCAACGCCAAGGCGCGGCTGCTGCGGGACGGGGCGGTCGTGGCGGACAACCTCACGATCAGCTCCTTGAAGCGGTTCAAGGACGACGCGACCGAGGTCCGCGAGGGCTTCGAGTGTGGTCTGACGCTGGGCGGCTACAACAACGTCCAGGTCGGCGACGTCATCGAGACGTTCGAGATGCGCGAGAAGCCGCGCGCCTGAGAACCACGCGTACGACCGGCCGGCGGCCGGGGCCTTCGGGCCCCGGCCGTCGCCGTTTCCGCAGGCTGCGACAATCTCCGGCGTGATCCGGTACGCACTGCTCCTCGCCCCCTCCGCCAACCGCGTCTACGCCGACGCGGCGGCCCGGCTGGCCCGCGCCGAACTGGCCGTGTTCGCCGGCTCCGGTGTGCTCGGCGTCGTACCGGCCGACGCGGAGGTGACGCGGATCGGCGGCGTGGAGTACCTGACGTTCACCACCCCCGGACCCGGGCTGGGCGAGCGGGACCTGGCCCACCTGGCGAACCTGTCGGCGGCGTACGCGCTGTTCGAGCGGGTCGGCGACGACCTGCTCCGGCCGGTGCCGCTGCGCCCGCTGGCCCGGTACGACTCCGACCTGATCACCATTCCCAAGTACGCCGGCAAGACCAACGAGCAGTTCACCCGGCTGCTGCTCAACGTCACGGTGCTCGCCTCCGCCGCCGCGCCGCGGATGCTGGACGGGCCGGTGGTGGTGCTGGACCCGCTCTGCGGCCGGGGCACCACGCTCAACCAGGCGCTGATGTACGGCTACGACGGCATCGGCATCGAGCGTGACAGTCAGGACGTGGAGGCGTACGCGGCGTTCCTGCGCACCTGGCTGCGCCGCAAGCGGCTCAAGCACACCGCCGAGTCGACGTCGGTGCGCCGGGACCGCAAGCTGGTGGCCCGGCGGTTCGAGGCGGTGCTCGCGCCGTCGCGGGACGAGCACCGGGCCGGGGCCACCCAGCGGGTCACGGTGCTGAACACCGACACCACCCGGGCCCGCGAGGCGTTGCGCGCCCGCTGCGCCGACGTGATCGTCACCGACGCGCCGTACGGGGTGGCGCACGGCAGCCGTACCGATCAGGGGTTGTCCCGCAGCCCGCTGGAGCTGCTCACCGCCGCCGTGCCGGTGTGGCGGGAGCTGCTGCGTCCGGGCGGCGCGCTCGGGCTGTCCTGGAACACCCACGTGGCGCCGCGGGCGCAGGCGGAGGCGGTGCTGGCCGACGCCGGTCTGCGCGTGCTCGACGGCCCCGGCTTCGGTGACTTCGCACACCGGGTCGACCAGGCGATCGAGCGGGACGTGCTGGTGGCGGTCGCGCCTTAATCGCGTGCCGGGTTGCGCCGCCCGGCGTACCGTTGCTCGCCGTGTATACCGGAACCGCGCTGTTCGACCTGTTGCTCCCGGGTGACTCCCGGTCCCTGAAGGCCAAGCGGTCCTACGTCCGGCCGATCGTCGCCGCGCTGCGCAAGTTCGAGGTCTCCGCCGCCGAGGTGGGGGCGCTGGACCTGCACGGCCGGGCCGAGATCGGGGTGGCCGTGGTGGCCGCCGAGCCGGCCCACGTCCGCGAGGTGCTCGACTCCTGCGAGCGGCTGGTCGCCGCCCGCCCGGAGACCGAGCTGCTGTCGGTGCGCCGTCGTCTGCACGGCGAGGACGACTGACGGCCCGTCGCGTGGCACTCCGGCCGTGCCGCGCGACGTCCGGCCGGGCGCGGGTAGTGTTCTTCAGCGTTGGGCGGTCGGACCCGGCGGCGCCCACGCGCCCGTCGTCTCCGGCCGACGGCCCGGATCGCCTGGTGATCCGGCGTCGTCATTGGTAAAGGTGATCCCGGAGGTGGGGGACATGTCGGATCCGGCCAAGGTACGCAGGCACGCGGAGCGCATCCGGGAACTCGTCGCGTCGTTGGTGCGCAGCCAGATCAAGGATCCCCGGCTCGGCATGATCACGATCACCGACGCCCGGATCACCGCGGACCTGCGCGACGCCACCGTCTTCTACACGGTGCTCGGTGACGCGGCGGCCCAGGCGAGCACCGCCGCGGCGCTGGAGAGCGCCAAGGGCATGCTGCGCAGCACCGTCGGCAAGGCGCTCGGGCTGCGGCACTCGCCGACGCTGACCTTCGTCCTGGACGACGTGCAGGACCAGGTCAAGCACATCGACGACCTGCTCGCCGCCGCGCGTACCGCCGACGCCGAGGTGCAGCGGCTGGCCGCCACGTCCTCGTACGCGGGCGACGCCCAGCCGTACCGGGTCGAGGAGGACGACGAGGACGGCGAGGACGCCCCGGCCCAGGACGAGGACGACGACGAGCCGCGCGCCGGCGAGCGCCGGTGACCGAGGCCGCCGCGGGTGGCGCGCCGGCCGGGCCCACCGAGACCGAATGGGCGGCCGCCGTCGCGGCGGTACGCGATCTCCCCGCCGACGCGCGGGTGCTGCTGATCTGCCACGTGAACCCGGACGGGGACGCGCTGGGCAGCATGCTCGGCTTCGGGCTGGGCCTGCGCCGGCTCGGCGTACGCGATCTCCAGGCCACCTTCCCCGGCCCGCCGGAGGTGCCCGAGCCGTTCCGGTGGATGCCCGGCGTGGACCTGCTGGTGCCGCAGGACGACGCGTACCCGGCTCCGGACCTGGTGATCTGCTTCGACGCGGCGAGCGAGTCCCGGCTGGGCGACCTGGTGGACCGGCTGGAGACGGCGGGCACGTCGCTCGTGCTCGACCACCACGCCTCGAACAGCGGGTTCGGCCGGATCAGCCTGGTCGACCCGCACGCCGCCGCCACCTCGGTGGTCGCGCTGGAGTTGCTGGACCGGCTCGGCGTGACGCTGGACGCGGAGATGGCGACCGGGCTGTACGTCGCGCTGACCACCGACACCGGCTCGTTCCGCTTCGAGGCGACCACCCCGGCCGTGCACGAGATGGCCGCGCGTCTGGTCGCCACCGGCATCCGGCCCGGTGACATCTCCCGGCGGATCTTCGACACCCGCCCGTTCGGCGCCGTCCGCCTGTTCGGCGAGGTGCTCGGCCGGGCCACGCTGGAACCGGCGGCCGCCGCCGGGCACGGCCTCGTCTGGACGTACGCCACCCACGACGACCTGGTCCGCCACGACCAGCCCGCGTACGTGCTGGAGGCGCTGATCGACTCGGTGCGCTGCACCGCCGAGGCGGACGTGAGCTGCGTGGTGAAGCAGGCCGGCGAGGCCGAGTGGGCGGTGTCGCTGCGCAGCAAGGGCGCTGTGGACGTGAGCCGGGTGGCGGTGGCGCTCGGCGGCGGCGGGCACCGGTTCGCCGCCGGCTTCACCGGCCGGGGAGCGCTCGACGAGGTGGTCGGCCGGATCCGCGCCGAACTCGCGGTAGCCCGTTAAGGGATGGATTGCCCCTAGATTTCCGTCGCGCCGAGGCGCGGCGGCGATCCGACGGGTGAGCTGATCCGCGGCTTTCCGGGGATTACGAGGCGTGCCAGCCTTTCCGCCGTCCGTGACGGTGGGGACAATCGGGTGATGGATCATCCCCGTGAGCTCACCGTCGAGGCGCCCCGGGCCTGGGACCGGCCGGTCGTCTCCGTGCCGGTGCTGATCTGCCTCTCTCTGGTCGGCGGCCAGATGCCGTCCTTCTCGACCGCGGCGAACCTCTACATCCTCACCACCGGCGGGGGGTTGATCTGGGTCGGCCTGAACAACCGGGTGCCCCGGCGTCCGGCGCCGCGCCGGCTGCCGTCGGTCACGCTCTGGTGGCTGGTCCCGGTGACCGTCTTCGGGGTCTTCGAGGGGGCGACGTTCGTGATGGCGGCGGGTGACGACTTCCCCACCTTCTCCCGGCTGGCCGATCCGCTGCTGGAGGACAACCTGGCCCGTTCGGCGGCCTGGTTCGCGTGGCTGTCCGCGTTCTGGGGACTGGTGCGCCGATGATGCGGGCACTGGCGATCGGCGGGTTCGGAGTCTCGATCGTGCTGTTCGCCGTCGTCGAGTGGGCCGCACGCCGGGAGGGGTCGCGGATCCCGTCGCTGGCCGACGTCTGCGCGTTCGTGATGCGGTACGAGGTGGGCCCGGTCCCGGTCGGCCGGATCGGGCTGTTCGGTTTCTGGTGGTGGCTGGGCTGGCACTTCCTGGCCCGCTGACCGCCCTCGCCGGGCCGGGACGACGACGTTGATCTTTCCGCATTTCGGGAACAGTGGGCAGTATCTGGAAAGTGAACGTTAATTTGGGTGCGGGACCGGCGCTTCGCGGCGCTGGTCACGGGCGGTGGTGCCGCACCCGGCCTCGCCTCCCTCCAGGGTCGGAACCGACCCGGGCTCCCGCTGCCAGGCGAGCCGCTCCGGTGATCCCGGACCGCTGCCGGGCGCTCAGCCGCCGACGACTCCCGGTCGCGGCGCGACCCGTCGTCGCGCCGAGCCGGAGCGCCGGGCGCCCGTAGGACCGCCACGTCCCGGCGGTCCGCACCCTGGAAGGACCTCAGATGCCCAGCAAGCGCAAGCCGCAGACCGAGACCACCACCGACGAGGCGCGCGAGCAGATGCGCCGCGCGCTGCAGACCTCGATGGACACCCGTCAGTGACGTACGCCGTCCGGCGGTGACGCCGGCCGGGCCCGAGGACCACACCCCGGCCCGACGCCGACGTCACCGCCGCTCGGGGCGCATCGCCGCCCCGCACGCCGCTACCCACGGCCCGGTTCCTGGCCGACGTACGTAAGTAGTCCCCTGCCTTGCGGACCTTACCGGGGGCGTGCCAGGATCGGCGGCGATGAGCACCACTCCCGCCCCCGCCGTCACCGCCTCGCCGCGGCGGATCGCCGCGCTCGCGCTGCCCGCCCTCGTGGTGCTGGCCGCCGAGCCGCTCTACGTCCTGGTCGACACCGCGGTGGTCGGTCACCTCGGCCGGGTGCCGCTGGCCGCGCTCGCCGTCGGCGGCACGGTCATGACACTCACCGCCTGGGTCGGCACCGTCGTCGCGTACGGCACCACGGGCCGCTCGGCCCGCCGCTTCGGGGCGGGGGACCGGGCCGCCGCGGTCGCCGAGGGCGTCCAGGCGTCCTGGCTCGCGCTCGCCACCGGAGTGCTGGTGGCGGTCGCCATCGGCATCGGCGGCGGCGCGCTGGCGCGTACCCTCGTCGGCGGCCCCGGCGAGGTGGCCGACGCCGCCGCCGGATGGCTGCGGATCGCGGCGCTCGGCGCGCCCGGCCTGCTGCTCGCCGCCGCCGGCAACGGCTGGCTGCGCGGCATCCAGGACACCCGCCGCCCGCTGCTGTTCGTGCTCGGCCCGAACCTGCTCTCCGCGCTGCTCTGCCCGCTGCTGGTCTACCCGGCCGGGCTCGGCCTGGTCGGCTCGGCGGTGGCGAACGCGATCGCGCAGACGCTCTCCGGGGTGCTGTTCGCGGCGGCGCTCGTGCGCGAGCGGGTCTCGCTGCGCCCCCGGCCCCGGGTGATCGGTCAGCAGCTCGTGCTCAGCCGGGACCTGCTCGTGCGGGGCGTGGCGTTCCAGGCCAGTTTCCTGTCCGCGACCGCCGTCGCGGCCCGATTCGGCGCCGCCGCGGTCGGCGCGCACCAGATCGCCGTACAACTGTGGTTCTTCACCACGCTGGTGCTCGACGCGCTGGCCATCGCCGCGCAGTCGCTGGTCGGCGCCGCGCTCGGCGCCGGCGACGCGGCCGGCGCGCGGTTCGTGGCCCGCCGCGTCGCGCTGTTCGGCGGGCTATGCGGCGTGGCCTTCGCGGTGCTCATCGCCGCCGGTGCCGGCGTGGTGCCGTCGTGGTTCAGCTCCGATCCGCAGGTACGCGAGCAGGCCATGACGGCCTGGCCCTGGTTCGTCGCGCTCCAGCCGATCGGCGGCGTGGTGTTCGCGCTCGACGGGGTGCTGATCGGCGCGGGCGACGTGCGCTACCTGCGCAACCTCACCATCGTGTGTGCGTTCGGCGGGTTCCTGCCGGCGATCTGGCTGGCCTACGGGTTCGATCTCGGGCTGGGCGGGATCTGGGCCGGGCTGACGCTGTTCGTGGTGCTGCGGCTGGCCGGCCTGCTGCTGCGGATGCGCTCGGGCGCGTGGGCGGTGGTCGGCGCGGTCCGCTGACGCCGGTCAGCAGGGCTGGTACGAACCGGGGCCGCCCATCCACCGCTCGACCACGAAGAAGCCCTCGCCCAGCCGGGCGCAGTCGACGTTGTTCGTGCTCGCCTGCGCGGAGACGAGCCAGAGCCCGCGCTGCGCCGCGGGCAACCCCTCGGAGCGGGGAACCTCCCAGACGACCCGGTCGCGGATGGTGGCGATCCCGGCCCGGCCCGGTGCCGTCCGTGGCACGTCGAACGCGTACATCCAGACGTACTCTGTGGTGATCCGCAGGATCGGCCGGCCGTCGTCGCCGGTGACGGCCCGGTAGCGCATCTCGCCCTGGACCCGGATCTCGTCCGCGCGGTCCTGGGAGCCGATCCGGGTGGCGTAGTTCAGGAACGACGAGTCCTCGAAGTCGGTACGCAGCTGAGCGCGCGCGGCAGGCGCGAGCAGTGCCAGGAACGGCTCCGTGTCGCCGAGGATCATGGACAGGTCGAGCCGAGCCTGGATCAGCGCGGCCCTGACCTGGGCGAGTGCCGCGGCCACCTCGCGGGCGGTGAACGGCGGCCGCGCCGTGGCCTGCGGCAGGACGATCCCGGCTTCCCCGATCGCGAAGTCCGCGCCGAGGGTGCCCGCGAACAGGTCGCGCGGCTCGCCGACCCGGCTGAGCGGAACCGGCGACGGGCTGGCCCCGGCCGAGGCCGCGGCGGCGGTTCCGGACCGTACCCGGTCGACGGTGACCCGGCCGAGCACGGCCGTGCCGACGATCAGCACCAGCGCGAGCACCACCACGAGCGCGACGTGACGCTTGCCGCGCTGCCGGGACCAGACCATGCGGAAGCGCTCGGCACGGGTCAGCGGGACGTCCGCGTCCGCGCCGGTCATCCAGCTCGGCAACCGGATCTCCTCGCCCCGGGAGGCGACGGCGTAGGGGTCCGGCTCGGGTGGGGTGGTCCCGGGTTCGGTGCTCATGCGGCGTTCCAGAGGGGTGCAGGGGCAGCGGGCGCATGATCATTGCACCCGGACGCCCGATCCCGCTGTCCCTCTCCGTGCCGGTCAGATCCGCTGGTGGCGGATCGCCCACGCGAGGCAGAGCGTGCCGACGACGAGCAGCGTCGCGGTCACCGCGACGAACACGAACGAACCGATCGCGGCCAGCGCCGGGTGCCGGTCGCCGAACCGGCTCCGGCCCCGCCACGCCCACATCCGGCGGCGTGCCGCCGCCAGCGCCGGTACGCGGTCGACGAGGCCGGACAGACGGCGGCCGAGCGTCCGGCGCGGCGGCTCCGGATGGCGCATCCACTCGGGCAGGTCGACCCGGGCGCGGTGGGGTGGTGAGGGCATCGGTGGCTCCCGGGACGAGGCGAACGGGTCAGCAGGTGTCCGGCAGGTCGACCGTCTTGTCCGGGTCGAAGACGGCCTCCGGGTCCGGGTCGGCCGGCCCGCCGAACGACGGCTTGCCGAGCGCGAGCAGGCCCTTGTCGAACGCCGCGCAGTCGATGTTGGAGGCGTACGAGTCGGCCTTGTCGATCCACAGCCCGGCCGAGCTGCGGTCCACGTCGTCCGGGTGCGCCACGCTCCACACCACCGTGTCGTGCACCACCACGACACCGTCGCCCGGCTCGGTGCTCGCGGTGGGGAACGCGTAGGCCCAGACGAAGTTCGTCGTCACCTCCAGCAGGCGGATGCCCTGGGAGTCCTTCGTCGCGCGGTAGCTGACCCGCCCCTTGACCCGGGGCTGGTCGGCGGTGAGCCGGGCGCCGGGGGCCAGCCGGGTCGCGTAGGTGCCCGCCTCGCCGGTGGGGAAGTCGTCGCGCAGGTCGGCGCGCGCGTCCGGGGCGAACTGGCGGACCAGGCGCTCCGGATCCTTCGCGGTGAAGAACGTGCGGTCCAGCCGGGCGGTGACCAGGGCTTTGCGTACCCGGGTCAGGGTGTCGGCCACCTGCTTGTCGGTGAACGGGCCGGTCCGCTTGGCCCGGGGCAGCGCGATCCCGGCCGCACCCTCCGGGAAGCCGGCCGCCGGGGTGCCGTCGAACGGGCCGGCGGCCGGCGGTGGAGAGGCCGACGAGGACGCCTGCTCACCGACCGGCAGGCTCACGGTGGGGTGTTCGGCGGCCGGCCCGCGCCAGCGCTGGAAGCCCTGGTAGCCCAGGCCCCCGACGAGCCCGAAGAACGCGAGCAGCACCAGCACGAGTACGCCGCCGAGCAGCTTGCCGGAGTGCCCGCCGAGTGCGATCCGCAGGCGGTCCGCGCGGCCGGGCGCCACCTCGGGCGCGGGCTGGCGCAGCCACTCGGGCACCCGTCCCAGCTCGTCCTCCGGCACTCGGCCGGTGGGGTAGGGGTCGGGGGCGGAGCGGTGATCGGTCATCGGGCTTCCCGGGCAGACGGGGCGGGGGCGCACGATCTTGACACCCCGCCGAAGCTGGGCGGTATCCCCCGCAGGGCCGATCACCGCCGTCTGGCAGGCTTGGCGGTCGTGAGCACAGACGGTCTGATCGTGGTCGACAAGCCAGGCGGCATGACGTCGCACGACGTCGTGGCCCGCATCCGGCGGCTGGCCCGTACCCGCCGCGTCGGCCACGGCGGCACGCTCGACCCGATGGCCACCGGCGTCCTGGTGATCGGGGTGGGCCGGGCGACCCGGCTGCTCACGTACGTGATCGGCGCCGGCAAGAGCTACGCCGCGACGATCCGGCTGGGACAGGCCACGGTCACCGACGACGCCGAGGGCGAGGTGGTCGCGACCACCCCGGCCGGCGCGGTCACCGACGACGGGGTACGCGCCGCGCTGGCCGCCCTCACCGGCGAGATCGACCAGGTGCCGAGCGCGGTCAGCGCCATCAAGATCAACGGGCAGCGGGCGTACAAGCGGGTCCGTGACGGCGAGGCGGTCGAGCTGCCCGCCCGGCGGGTCACCGTGTCGCGGCTGGACGTGCGCGCGATCCGCCGGGACGTCCCGGACGTGGTGGACGTGGACGTGGACGTGACCTGCTCGTCCGGGACGTACATCAGGGCGCTGGCCCGCGACGCAGGCGCGGCCCTCGGCGTCGGCGGTCACCTCACCGCGCTGCGCCGGACCGCCGTGGGCGGGTTCACGCTGGCCGAGGCGGCCACGCTCGACCAGCTCGAACAGCGCGCGCCGGACGTGGTGAACCTGCCGCTGGACGCCGCCGCCGCGCGGTTCTTCCCGCGCCGGGACGCCACCGCCGACGAGGCCCGGGTGCTGTCCCACGGCGGGCCGCTGGCGCCGGCCGGGATCACCGGGCCGTACGCGGTCTTCGACCCGGCGGGCGGGCTGATCGCTATCGTCAGCGAGCGGGACGGCCGGGCCCGCGCGGAGATCGTGCTGGCCCCGGCCTGAACGGCACGCGGGCGGACAGGGGGAGGAACGGCATGCAGCGGTGGCGGGGGTACGAGGCGGCGCCCGGCGGCTGGGGACGCTCGGTGGTCACCATCGGCGTCTTCGACGGCGTGCACCGGGGGCACCAGGCCACCATCGGTCACGCCGTGGCGCGGGCCCGGGAGCTGGGCGTCAAGTCGGTGGTGGTGACGTTCGACCCGCACCCGGCCGAGGTGGTACGCCCCGGCTCGCACCCGGCGGTGCTGACCGAGCCGGCCCGCAAGGCCGAGCTGATCGAGGCGCTCGGCGTGGACGTGCTCTGCGTGGTGCCGTTCACAGTCGATTTCTCCCGGCTGCCACCCGAGGCGTTCGTGCACGACGTGCTGGTCGCGCACCTGCACGCCGCGCTGGTGGTGGTCGGCGACAACTTCCGCTTCGGGCACCGGGCGGCCGGTGACGTGCCGCTGCTGGAGCGCCTGGGCCGTACCTTCGGCTTCGCCGTCGAGGGGGCGCCGCTGGTCGCCGAGGCGGGGACCGTCTTCTCCTCCACGTACATCCGGTCCTGCGTCGACGCGGGCGACGTGGGCGCGGCAGCCGCGGCGCTCGGCCGGCCGCACCGGGTCGAGGGCGTGGTGGTCCGCGGCGACCAGCGCGGACGTGAGCTGGGTTACCCCACCGCCAACCTGCTGACCCACAGGTACGCGGCGGTGCCGGCCGACGGCGTCTACGCGGCTCGCCTGGTACGCCGCGACGGCGAACCGCTGGCGGCGGCGGTGTCGATCGGCACCAACCCGACGTTCTCCGGCCGGGAGCGGCGGGTGGAGGCGTACGCGCTGGACTTCACCGGCGACCTGTACGGCGAGCGGCTGGCCCTGGACTTCGTGGCGCACCTGCGTGAGCAGCGGACATACGACGCGATCGAGCCGCTGGTGGCTCAGATCGCCGAGGACGTGGAGCGCACCCGCCGGGCGGTGCTCTGACCCGCTTCGGCGACCTTGACCGGCCGTCCGGCCCGAGGGCTGGTAGGCTGGCGGAGACGTCGGCTGACCGACGGGGGCCTCGCGTGCCTGCACGACGCCGCGGGTGCGAGGAACCGGTCCGTTGCACCGGTCACCACGACCGCTCCGGACCTCATCGAATGACCCACGAAACAGGGAGAACATGGCGCTCGACCAGGAAGCCAAGGCCAAGATCCGCCAGGAGTACGCGACCGCCGAGGGCGACACCGGCTCGCCCGAGGTGCAGGTCGCGGTCCTGACCAAGCGGATCGCTGAGCTCACCGAGCACCTGAAGGTGCACAAGCACGACCACCACAGCCGCCGTGGGCTGCTGCTGCTGGTCGGCCGGCGCCGCCGGCTGCTCAACTACGTCCAGAAGAAGGACATCAACCGCTACCGGTCGCTCATCGAGCGGCTCGGCCTGCGCCGATGACCTGACGGGGGAGTGGCCGCCTGGCCGCTCCCCCGTTGCAGTACCACCGAAGAACCCGGCCGCGCGACACCCGAGAGGGAGCCGGTCAGCACCGGTCTCCGGTAGTGGCCCCCGGGAACCCCGGCACGATGCCGGCCACCCCGGGCGCTTCGATCGAAGACCGGCCGCCTGAGCAGTTCCCGTGTCGTCGGCCGACGATGCGAAGGAGCACCACAGCACATGACCGAGACCAACCTCGGCACCGAATCCCGCACCGCGGTGATCGACAACGGGGCCTTCGGCACCCGTGAGATCACCTTCTCCACCGGCCGCCTGGCCCGCCAGGCCGCCGGCTCCGTCGTCGCCCAGCTCGGCGAGACGGTCGTCCTCTCCGCCACCACGGCCGGCAAGCAGCCGCGCGAGTCGTTCGACTTCTTCCCGCTGACGGTGGACGTCGAGGAGCGGATGTACGCCGCGGGCCGGATCCCCGGCTCGTTCTTCCGCCGTGAGGGCCGGCCCAGCGAGGACGCCATCCTCACCTGCCGGCTGATCGACCGGCCGCTGCGCCCGTCGTTCGTCAAGGGCCTGCGCAACGAGGTCCAGGTCGTCGAGACCGTGCTGGCGCTCGACCCGCAGCACCCGTACGACGTGGTGGCGATCAACGCCGCGTCGATGTCGACCAAGCTCTCCGGCCTGCCGTTCTCCGGCCCGATCGGCGCGACCCGGGTCGCGCACGTCGACGGCCAGTGGGTCGCCTTCCCGACCCTGGAGGAGCTGGAGCGGGCCACCTTCGACATGGTCGTGGCCGGCCGCACCCTGCCGGACGGCGAGGTCGCGATCATGATGGTCGAGGCCGAGGCCACCCCGAACGCCGTGAGCCTGATCTCGGGCGGCGCCACCGCGCCGACCGAGGAGATCGTGGCCAGCGGCCTGGAGGCCGCCAAGCCGGCCATCCGCGAGCTGTGCCGGGCGCAGAGCGAGCTGGCCGAGGTGGCCGCCAAGCCGGTCGCCGAGTTCCCGATCTTCCTGGACTACCAGGACGACGTGTACGACGCGGTGGCCGAGGTGGCCCGCGCCGACGTCGCCGAGGCGCTGAAGATCGCCGGCAAGGCCGACCGCGAGGAGGCCCTGGACCGGATCAAGGCCAAGGTCGCCGAGGAACTGGCCGGCCGGTTCGAGGGCCGCGAGAAGGAGCTCTCCGCCGCGTTTCGTTCGCTGACCAAGTCCGAGGTCCGCAACCGGGTGCTGCGCGAGCAGGTCCGCATCGACGGCCGCGGCCCGCGCGACATCCGTCCGCTGACCGCCGAGGTCGGCGTGCTGCCGCGGGTGCACGGCTCGGCGCTGTTCGAGCGCGGCGAGACCCAGATCCTGGGCGTCACCACGCTGAACATGCTGCGCATGGAGCAGATGGTGGACACCCTGTCCCCGGAGAACCGCAAGCGCTACATGCACAACTACAACTTCCCGCCGTACTCGACCGGTGAGACCGGCCGGGTCGGCTCGCCGAAGCGGCGCGAGATCGGCCACGGCGCGCTCGCCGAGCGGGCGCTGATCCCGGTGCTGCCCTCGCGCGAGGAGTTCCCGTACGCCATCCGGCAGGTCTCCGAGGCGCTCGGCTCCAACGGCTCCACCTCGATGGGTTCGGTCTGCGCCTCGACGCTGGGCCTGCTCTCGGCCGGTGTGCCGCTGAAGGCGCACGTGGCCGGCATCGCCATGGGCCTCATCTCCGACGAGGTCGACGGCAAGACCCAGTACGTGACGCTGACCGACATCCTCGGCGCCGAGGACGCGTTCGGCGACATGGACTTCAAGGTCGCCGGCACCCGGGACTTCGTCACCGCGCTGCAGCTCGACACCAAGCTGGACGGCATCCCGTCGGACGTGCTGGCCGCCGCGCTCCAGCAGGCGCACGAGGCCCGGCAGACCATCCTCGACGTGATGCAGCGGGCCATCGAGGCGCCGGCCGAGATGTCGGACTACGCGCCGCGGGTGACCACGGTCAAGATCCCGGTCGACAAGATCGGCATGGTGATCGGCCCGAAGGGCCAGACCATCAACGCGATCCAGGACGAGACCGGCGCCGAGATCTCCATCGAGGACGACGGCACGATCTACGTCGGCGCGACCAACGGGCCGGCGGCCCAGGCCGCGGTGGACCGGATCAACGGGATCGCCAACCCGACGCTGCCCAAGGTCGGGGAGCGGTTCCTCGGCACCGTGGTGAAGACCGCCGCGTTCGGCGCCTTCATCTCGCTGCTGCCGGGCCGCGACGGCCTGCTGCACATCTCCAAGGTGGGCGACGGCAAGCGGGTCGAGAAGGTCGAGGACTTCCTCAACGTCGGCGACAAGGTCGAGGTCGAGATCGCGGACATCGACGCCCGCGGCAAGATCTACCTGGACAAGATCCGCCCGGAGGGCGCCGAGGCGCCGGCCGAGGGCGGGGCCGGCGGCGGCGACCGTCCGTCGGGCCGGGACCGCGGCGGCGACCGCGGCCCGCGTGACCGGGGTGACCGCGAGCGTCGCTCCGAGGGTGGCGAGCGTCGCTCCGAGGGTGGCGAGCGTCGCTCCGAGGGCGGCGAGGGTGGCGGCGAGTCCCGCCCGCGCCGCCGGACCCGGCACAGCTGATCCACCGACCGGCCCGGGTGACGTCCGCGTCACCCGGGCCGGCCCACGGCTCCAGGTCGCCTGCGCGAGCTGGAGCCGTCGTACGTCCCGCCGTTCCTCGTCATCCGGAGAGCAGGTTCTCGTGAGTTCGTCAGTCGCCTCGACGGGACGGGGGGTGGCGTCGACCGGTTCGGCGGCCCGCGCGATCACCCGGACGCTCAGCGAGGACCCGCTCGGCGGCACCGTCCGCCGTACCGTGCTGCCCAGCGGGCTGCGGGTGCTCACCGAGGCGGTCCCGGCGATGCGCAGCGTGTCGTTCGGCATCTGGGTGGCGGTCGGCTCCCGCGACGAGACCGGCTCCCAGGCCGGCGCCGCGCACTTCCTGGAGCACCTGCTGTTCAAGGGCACCAACAAGCGCAGCGCGCTGGAGATCTCGGCGCAGATCGAGGCCGTGGGCGGCGAGACCAACGCCTTCACCACGAAGGAATACACCTGCTACTACGCGCGGGTGCTCGACGAGGATCTGCCGCTGGCCATCGACGTCATGTGCGACCTGGTCGCCGACTCGGTGCTGACCGCCGCCGACGTGGAGACCGAACGCGGCGTCATCCTCGAAGAGATCGCCATGCACGACGACGAGCCCGGCGACGAGGTGCACGACCTGTTCGCCCGCGCCGTCTACGGCGACCACCCGCTGGGCCGGCTCATCTCCGGCACGGAGGAGACGGTCACGCCGATGACCCGGCGGCAGATCCAGGGCTTCTACCGCCGCCGCTACACGGCGCCGCAGATCGTGATCGCCGCCGCCGGGAACCTCGACCACGCCGCCGTGGTCAAGCTGGTCCGGCAGGCGCTGCGCGGCACCCCGCTGGACACCGACCCGGCGTCGCCGGCGCCGCACCGCCGGGCCACCCCGACGGTACGCACCAAGCCGGCCACCACGCTCGTCGAGCCGAAGGAGACCGAGCAGGCGCACGTCATCCTCGGCTGCCCGGGGATCGACCGCACCGACGAGCGGCGGTTCGCCCTCGGCGTACTGAACAACGTGCTCGGCGGCGGCATGTCCAGCCGGCTGTTCCAGGAGATCCGGGAGCAACGCGGCCTGGCGTACTCGGTCTACTCCTACGCCAGCCAGTACGCCGACAGCGGCGTGTTCGCCGTCTACGCCGGCTGCGCGCCCGGCAAGGTGGACGAGGTACTGGACCTCACCCGCGCGGAGCTGGCGCGGGTCGCCGCTGAGGGGATCACCGAGGCCGAGCTGGCCCGGGGCAAGGGGATGAGCAAGGGCTCGTTCGTGCTCGGGCTGGAGGACACCGGCTCGCGGATGAGCCGGCTCGCCAAGGGGGAGCTGCTCTACGGCAACCTGATGCCGGTCGACGACCTGCTCGCGCGGGTGGACGCGGTGACGCTCGCGGACGTGAACGCGCTCGCCGCCGAGCTGCTCAGCCGGCCGATGTCGCTGGCCGTGGTGGGCCCGTTCGACGAGGGCAGCTTCACCGTCGGCCGCTGAGCGGCGGCCGGGCCCGCCGGATGCCGGGCGGCGGTGCGGTCCGCCGCACCCCGCCGTGCGGGCTGGGATAGGTTGTGGCCCGTGACTGAGCAGCAGAACGCGGTGGCCCGGGTCGGTGTGCTGGGCGCCCGGGGCCGGATGGGCATGGAGGTCTGCAAGGCGGTCGACTCCGCCGCCGACCTGGAGCTGGTCGCGGCCGTCGACCAGGGCGACGATCTGGACGCGTTGGCGCAGGCGGGCGCCGAGGTGGTCGTCGACTTCACCACCCCGGACGCGGTCATGGACAACCTGCGCTGGTGCGTCGAGCACGGCGTGCACGCGGTGGTCGGCACCACCGGCTTCACCGAGCAGCGGCTCGCCCAGGTGCGGGAGTGGCTGTCCGACCGGCCCGGCGTGGGCGTGGTGATCGCCCCCAACTTCGGTATCGGCGCGGTGCTGATGATGCAGTTCGCGGCGCGCGCCGCCCGCTACTTCGAGTCGGTCGAGATCATCGAACAGCACCACCCGCGCAAGCTGGACGCGCCGAGCGGCACCGCCACCCACACCGCCCGGCTGATCGCCGCCGCCCGCGCCGAGGCCGGCCTGGCGCCCGCGCCGGACGCCACCCGCGACGAGGTGGCGGGTGCCCGCGGCGCCGACATCGACGGGGTACGCGTGCACGCGGTACGCGCCACCGGCCTGGTCGCCCACCAGGAGGTGCTGTTCGGCACCACCGGTGAGACGCTGACCATCCGGCACGACTCGTACGACCGGGTGTCGTTCATGCCCGGCGTGCTGCTCGCGGTCCGGGAGGTGGGTCGCCGGCCCGGTCTCACCGTCGGCCTGGACGCCCTGCTCGACTGAGCGGGGGCGGACGCCGCACGGTGGCCCCGGGCTGCTGCGGGAAACCGTTTTGCCTGGTCGGCGGCGTAGAACTAGGCTATTTCCATGATCGATTTCGGACATTCCGACCGCCTCGGCCGCCGGGTGACGCTGCGCCCGGTCGACGACGACAACTGGCGGGCGGTGGCGGACGTCGCGCCGCGTGACGACCAGCGTGCCTTCGTGGCCGCGCTGGCCGCCCGCTACCTGCTGCTCACCGAGCGCTCAGACGTCTGGAACTCGCTGGCCGTCTACGCCGACGAGACCGTTGCGGGACACGTCATGTGGGGCGTGGACGACGACGGGTCGCGGTGGATCGGCGGCATGGTGATCGACGCCGCCGAGCAGGGCCGCGGCCTGGGCCGCGCCACCGTGCGGACGCTCGCGGACTGGCTCGCCGAGGCGGGCCAGCCGATCCGTCTGAGTTACCACCCGGAGAACACCGCTGCCGCCGCCCTCTACACCTCCCTGGGTTTCCGCCCCACCGGCGCCCGCGAGGACGACGAACTGGTAGCCGAACTCTCCACCCCCTGACTCCGCCTCAGGCCCCTGCCCTGCCGCGCCGAGGCCCTGCCCGGCCCAACCTGCGGTCGATGACCAAGGGGTTCGCGTCCGGTTCCGACGTCCCGCCCGACACAAACCCCTTGATCACCACCGGTTCCGGGCGCGGGCGACCCGACGTCCGCAGTATCCGCTGAGCTCGGCGCGGCGCTGTTGGCCACGATCCCGGTGGCGGTGCTGTTCGTGATCTTCCAGCGCTACTTCGTGCGCGGCGCCAACGAGGGCGCGGACAAGGGATGACCGGCGGCCGGCGGTCCCGCCCCGTGCCGGGACCGCCGGTCTCTCCCGTCAGGGGTCAGACCGGCGACCGGGCGGAAACTCATCGCTGCGCCGGCACACCTTCTGCCGGGACGGCCACGTGCAGCCGGAGCTGGGGGACCAGCATGTCGTCCACGTCCAGCGCGCGGGCCGCCCCGTCCGGCTCCCAGCCGGTCGAGCCGAGGAACTTCCGGGTCGCCGCGTCGGCGTCGAACGCCCACGCCACCGCCCGGGTCAGACCGTCGGCGCGCCAGTGGTCGACCGCCGCGGCGAGCAGCCGGCTGCCGTGCCCGCGCCGCCCCCACCGGGGCTCGACCAGCAGGTCCGTGACCGCCGCGACGCCCGAGCCGAGCGCCTCGGCCGGCTCGTCGGGGGCGAGCGCGTCGGCATCGGCCGGACCGGAGGCGATGAACCCCACCAGATAGGATTGCGCCGCCTGTTCGACGGCGACGAGCACCCGGTGCGCGCCCGAGGGCGGCTCCTGCACCGCCGCGCCCCACCGCCGCGCGAGGTACGCCTCGTCGAGGTTGTCGAGCACGTGCCGGGGCAGGATCCGGCGGTACGCGACCCGCCAGGTCGCGAGCTGGATGCGTGCGATCTCACCGGCGTCCTCGGGACGCGCGGGCCGGACGTAGCCTGCAGCCATGGCACGTGAGCCTACGCAGGGCGAGGAGGGTGACGGTGGCGCAGGGTGCCGGGCGGACGATCGCGCAGGTCGTCGCCGTGGTGGCGCTCGCCGCGGCGGTCACCGTGTTCCTCTCCGTGGCGGCGGTGCGGCACGGCTTCTTCGACCTCCAGGTCTACTACGGCGCGCTGACCTACTGGGCGCGTGACGGCGGGGAGATCTACGACTTCCTGCGCCCCGGCACGCAGTACGGCTTCACCTACCCGCCGTTCGCCGCGCTGGTGATGCTGCCGATGGCGTACCTGCCGTGGAGTGCGGCGATCGTGGTGAGCGTGACACTGACGGTGCTGGCCAGCGCCGTGGTGATCTGGCGGCTGCTGGACCCGGTGGCCCGCCGGTCCGGCTGGACCCGCTGGTTCGCCCTCGCGGTCGCGCTCTGCCTGGCTGCCGCGTACGAGCCGATGCGCGAGACGGTCAACTTCGGCCAGGTCAACATGCTGCTGCTGTTCCTGGTGGCGGTGGACCTGCTGTGGCTGCTGCCGGCACGCAGCCGCTGGGCGGGCGTGGGCATCGGCCTGGCCACCGCGATCAAGCTGACGCCGGGCATCTTCATCGTCTATTTGCTGGTCACCGGCCGCTGGCGGGCCGCGCTGACCACTGTCGGCACGGCCGCCGTCGCCACGCTCGTGGCCGCCGGTCTCTTCCCAGACGCCTCCCGGGAGTTCTGGACCGAGGCGCTGTGGAACACCGACCGGGTCGGTGAGCTGGCGTTCGTCTCCAACCAGTCGCTGCGCGGAGTGGTGGCCCGGCTCGACCCGCAGCACCCGAGCACGATCGCCTGGCTGGTGCTCGTACTCCTGACGCTCGTGGTGTGGGCGTGGCGTTCGCGGGCGGCGGTGGCCGCCGGCGACGAGGCCACCGGCCTGGCGCTCACCGGCGCCGTGATGTGCCTGGTCAGCCCGGTGACCTGGGTGCACCACCTGGTCTGGCTGCTGCCCGGGCTGATCCTGCTCGTCGACAACGGCATGGCGGCGCCCGCGCGCAGCCGCCGGCGCCGTCTGCTGCTGGCCGCCGCGTCGATCGGGTACGCGCTGCTGTGCAGCCGGATCGTCTGGTCCTGGGAGAAGGACTTCACCGGCGTGGACGGTTTCCTCGGCAGCAACACGTACGTGTGGATCAGCCTGGCGTTGCTGCTCGGGCTGCCGATCCGCCGCCGGCCCACGCCGACGGGCGGTGAGCGTCCCGGGGCCGTGCCGGCCGGGTCAGCTTCCGGCGGTGTACCGCAGTTCGCGGAGCAGGATCGGGGCGCGTCCGCCGTGCAGCGGCACCGGGTAGGTGGACTCCTCGCCGTCCGGTAGGTGCCCGGCCCGCTCGTAGAAGCGGCGGGCCCGGGCGTTGTCGGCGAGCACCCAGAGCCGGTACGCGGTCCAGCCCCGCTCGGCCAGGCCGTCGCGGGCCGCCGCGAGCAGCGTCCGGGCGGCGCCCGAGCCCCAGTGCGCCGGCTCCAGGTAGATCGCCAGCAACTCGCCGTGCGCCGGGTCGAGGTCGCCGCGGTCCTGGTTGTTCCGGTACGGCCCGAACGTGGTGAACCCGACGACCGTGCCGCCGTCCTCGGCGACGAGCGTGGTGAACGGGTGCTCCGGGTCGGCGGTGCCGAGGTCGCGGCGGCGCTGCGCCCAGGCGCGGGGGTTCAGCCGGCTCAGCACCTCCTCGGGCATGATCCCGGCGTAACCGGCCTGCCAGCCGTGGACGTGCACCCGGGCGATCGCCTCGGCGTCGTCCGGTTCCTCCCGGCGAATGGTGAGCACCTGTCCGTTCTATGCCCCGCCGGGCGCTCGGTCCAGCCGCCGCTCCCGGCCCGGCGCGTCCGGCGTCGTGTCGTACCGGTGGATTAGGGTCGCCGACGATGGCCGTACCGGAATCGCTCTCCCTCGCCCAGGCCCGCCGGATCGCCCTGGCCGCCCAGGGCTTCGCCGACCCGGCGCCCACCGGCGTGCCCACCCGGCGGCACCTGCGCCGGGTGCTCGACCGGGTCGGGCTGATCCAGATGGACTCGGTGAACGTGCTCCAGCGGGCGCACTACCTGCCGCTCTACAGCCGGCTCGGGCCGTACCCGACGGCGCTGCTGGACACCGCCGCCTACCGCCGCCCGCGCGAGCTGTTCGAATACTGGGCGCACGAGGCGTCGCTGGTGCCGGTGGGGCTGCACCCGGTGTTGCGCTGGCGGATGGCCAAGGCCCGCGACGAGGCGTGGGGCGGGATGCGCCGGATCGCCGAGGAGCAGCCCGGGCTGGTCGCCTGGGTCCGCGACGAGGTGGCCGCGCGGGGGCCGCTGACCGCGGCCGAGATCGAGCACGACGCGCCACGGGAGACCGGCAACTGGGGCTGGAACTGGTCGGCCGTGAAGCGGGCGCTGGAGTTCCTGTTCTGGGCCGGCGAGGTCACCGCCGCCGACCGCACCAACTCGTTCGCCCGCCGCTACGACCTGCCCGAGCGGGTGCTCCCGGCCGCCGTGCTGGACGCGCCCACCCCGGCCGACGCCGAGGCACACCGCACGCTCGTCTCGATGGCCGCCCGCTCGCTCGGCGTGGCCGCCGAACCGGAGTTGCGCGACTACTTCCGGCTGCCGGTCGCCGGGGCGCGGCGGGCGGTGGCCGAGCTGGTCGAGGCGGGCGAGCTGACTCCGGTCACGGTGCAGGGCTGGCGGCAGCCCGCCTACCTGCACGCGGACGCCCGGCTGCCCCGCTGGGTACGCGGCAACACGCTGGTCAGCCCGTTCGACCCGCTGGTCTGGGAGCGGGCGCGCACCGAGCGGCTGTTCGGGTTCACCTACCGGATCGAGATCTACGTGCCGGCGCCCCAGCGGGTGTACGGCTACTACGTGCTGCCGTTCCGCCAGGGCGAGCGCTTCACCGCCCGGGTCGACCTGAAGGCCGACCGGAAGGCCGGGGCGCTGCTGGTGCCCGCCGCCTGGGTCGAGCCGGGCGCCGACCCGGGGGAGACCGCCGTGGCGCTCGCCGCCGAGCTGTACCGGCTCGCCGGCTGGCTCGGCCTGGACGCGGTCGCCCCGCCCGCCGCCGGCGACCTGGCGGGGCCGCTGGCCGCCGCGCTGGTGGGCGTGGCCGGTGTACGGTGAGCGCGTGACGAGCGTTGACCGGCCTGCCACCGCGCCCGACCCGCACCCCGAGCCCCACCCGCACGGGCACGCGCAGCCGGAGTCCGGATCGCCGTCGCACGCTCCCGCCGGGCTGCCGTCGGACGCCGAGGTGCACGCGCACGCCTCGGTGCCGTCGTTCGCGCACGCCGGAGCGCCCGGAGCGCCCTGGCCGGGGGGTTACCCGGTGGCGTACCAGCCGGTCGAGACCGACCGGTTCACCCGGATGGTGATGCGCCTGCACGCCCGCGCCCCGCGCTGGGCGGTGCCGCTGGCCGCGCTCGGCTGCGTCGGCATCGGCATGGCGTACGCGCTGATCAGCGACCCGACCCGGAGCGACCCGGACGCCGCGCCGACCTGTCTGCTCAAGCTCACGACCGGGCTGGACTGCCCGGGCTGCGGTGGCACCCGCGCGCTCTGGTACGTGCTGCACGCCGACCTGCCCGCCGCCGCCCGCCACCACTTCCTGTTCGTCTTCGCGCTGCCGTTCCTGACCTGGCTCTTCGTGGCCTGGGCCGGCAACCGGGCGTTCGGGTGGAAGCTCCCCGAGATCCAGTTCAGCCCGAAGGTCGTCGGCATGTTCCTGGCCGCCTGGGCGGTCTTCTCGGTGGCCCGCAACCTCCCCTGGGCTCCCTTCACCTCGCTCTACGTCTAGCCTCCCGCCGGAGCGCTTCCGCTATCCGGGATCAAAGTCCCGCAAAGCGGGACCAGAGGAGATCTTGGATGCGTAGCGCCCCTATGAGCGCCATTTCCTGCCAAGATCTCGAGAGCCGGAGCGCCTGCTGGTCGGCTGCGTGCCCGATTTCCGCGGCGGGCGCGAGCCAACTACAGTCGCTGGAATGCCGGAGATGGTTCAGCCCCAGGTCAAGTTGATCGCGTGGACCCAGTTCCAGGCGCCTGAAGAGGTGCCCTGGTCCACCGACGCCGACGGCGGGCAGGCGCTCGCCGAGTTCGCCGGCCGGGCCTGCTACCAGAGCTGGAAGAAGCCGAATCCGGCCACCGCCACCAACGCCGGTTACCTGGCGCACATCCTGGAGGTCGGCCACCTGAGCGTGCTGGAGCACGGCTCGGTGAGCTTCTACTTCAGTGGCGTCTCCCGCTCGTTCACCCACGAGCTGATCCGGCACCGGCACTTCTCCTACTCGCAGCTCTCCCAGCGCTACGTGCCCGAGCGGGACGCGGCGATGGTCGAGCCGTCGGTGATCGCCGACGACCCGGAGCTGCACAAGAAGTTCGTCGAGGCCACCGACGCGGCGGTGCGGGCGTACACCGAGTTGCTGGAGGGGCTGGAGGCCCGCTTCACCGACGAGCCCAACCCGACGCTGCGCCGCAAGCAGGCCCGCCAGGCGGCCCGGGCGGTGCTGCCGAACGCCACCGAGACGCGGATCGTGGTGACCGGCAACTACCGGGCCTGGCGGCACTTCGTCAAGATGCGCGCCACCGAGCACGCCGACGTGGAGATCCGCGAGCTGGCCGTCGAGTGCCTGCGCCAGCTCAAGGGTGTCGCGCCGAACGTCTTCGCCGACTTCGAGATCTCCACCCTGCCCGACGGCACCGAGGTGGCAGCGTCGCCGCACGCGGAGTGACTCGTCGCCCTTCGCCGCCGGACCACCGGTGGCCGTCCGCTAGGTTGTGAGCATGACGCACGACCACTCCGCCGCCCCGAGCCGGGGCGCGTCGCGCCCGTTCGGGCGAGTGATGACGGCCATGGTGACCCCGTTCACGCCGGACGGCGGCCTGGATCTCGACGGCGCCGCCCGGCTGGCCGAATACCTCGTCGACCAGCAGGGCAACGACGCGCTGGTGCTCAACGGCACCACCGGCGAGTCCCCGACCACCACGGAGGCGGAGAAGGAGTCGCTGATCCGTACCGTGGTCGAGGCGGTCGGCGACCGGGCCCGGATCGTCGCCGGGGTGGGCACCAACGACACCCGGCACACCGTCGAGCTGGCCACGCAGGCCGAGAAGGCCGGCGCGCACGGCCTGCTGGTGGTCACGCCGTACTACAACAAGCCGCCGCAGGCCGGGCTGCTGCGTCACTTCACCACCGTCGCGGACGCCACCGGCCTGCCGGTCATGCTCTACGACATCCCGCACCGCGCGGGCGTGGCGATCGCCACCGAGACGCTCGTGAAGCTGGCCGAGCACGGCCGGATCGTCGCGGTGAAGGACGCCAAGGGCGACCTGTTCGCCACCTCGGAGGTGCTCAGCCGCACCGACCTGGCCTACTACAGCGGCGAGGACGCGCTCACCCTGCCGATGCTGTCGGTGGGCGCGGTCGGCGTGGTCGGCACCTCCACCCACTTCACCGGTGCGCTGACCAAGCAGATGATCGAGGCGTTCGAGGCGGGCGACAACGCCCGGGCGCTCGCTCTGCACCGGCAGTTGCTGCCGCTCTACACCGGCATCTTCCGCACCCAGGGCACGATCCTGGTCAAGGCCGGCCTGGGGGCGCAGGGTCGCCCGGCCGGTCCGGTGCGGCCGCCGCTCGTCGACGCCACCGGTGACGAACTGGCCCAGCTGCGCGCCGACTGCGCCGCGGCGGGCCTGCCCCTGCCCGAATGAATCAACGACACGACGGACGCCGCGCGACGGCGTCGCAGAATGAGGTGACGCGTGACCGAGGCGCACATCGAGGGTGAACTGCCCCCGCCGCTGCCCGAGGGCGGCCTGCGGATCATCCCGCTCGGCGGACTCGGCGCCATCGGCCGGAACATGACCGTCTTCGAGTACGACGGCAAGCTGCTCATCGTCGACTGCGGGGTGCTCTTCCCCGACGTCGAGCAGCCGGGCGTGGACCTGATCCTGCCCGACTTCGCCCCGATCCTGGACCGGCTGGCCGACGTGCAGGCGATCGTGCTCACGCACGGCCACGAGGACCACATCGGCGCGGTGCCGTACCTGCTCGCACACAAGCCGGACATTCCGCTCGTCGGCTCCCAGTTCACGCTCGCGCTCGTCGAGGCGAAGCTGGCCGAGCGGCGGATCCAGCCGTACACGCTGACCGTGCGGGAGGGCGGCCGGGAACGGCTGGGCCCGTTCGAGTGCGAGTTCTTCGCGGTGAACCACTCGATCCCGGACGCGCTCGCGGTGGCCATCCGTACCCCGGCCGGCCTGGTGCTGCACACCGGCGACTTCAAGATGGACCAGCTTCCGCTGGACGGTCGGATCACCGACCTGGCCGGGTTCGCCCGGCTCGGCGCCGAGGGCGTCGACCTGCTGCTGTCCGACTCGACGAACGCGGAGATCCCCGGGTTCGTCACGCCGGAGCGGGAGATCGGCCCGGTCCTCGACTCGATCTTCGCGAAGGCCAAGGGGCGGATCATCGTCGCCTCGTTCGCCTCGCACGTGCACCGGGTGCAGCAGGTCTTCGACTCGGCCGCCGAGCACGGCCGCAAGGTGGCGCTGATCGGCCGGTCCATGGTCCGCAACATGGGCATCGCCCGCGACCTGGGCCTGCTCAACATCCCGTCCGGCCTGGTGGTCGGGATCGAGGAGGCCACGAACCTGCCGCCCGAGCAGATCGTGCTGATGTCCACCGGGTCGCAGGGCGAGCCGATGAGCGCGCTGGGCCGGATGGCCAGCGGCGACCACCGGCACATCACCATCGCGCCGGGCGACACGGTGGTGCTGGCGTCCTCGCTGGTGCCCGGCAACGAGACCTCGGTCTACCGGGTGATCAACCGGCTGGCCCGGGCGGGCGCCGTGGTGGTGCACAAGGACGTGGCGAAGGTGCACGTCTCCGGACACGCGCCGGCCGGCGAGCTGCTCTACCTGCTCAACGTCGTACGCCCGAGCAACCTGATGCCGGTGCACGGCGAGTGGCGGCACCTGCGGGCGCACGCCCGGCTCGGCATCGAGTCCGGCGTCGCGCCGGACCGGGTCGTGCTCTGCGAGGACGGCGACGTGGTCGACCTGGTCGAGGGCCGCGCCAGCCTGGTCGGGCGGGTCAGGAGCCGGTACGTCTACGTCGACGGTCTCGCCGTCGGCGACGTCAGCGAGTCGCTGCTCACCGAGCGCCGGATCCTCGGCGACGGCGGGTTCATCGCCGCGACTGTCGTGGTCGACTCGGTCACCGGCAAGGTGGTCGCCGGGCCGACCGTCTCGGCGAAGGGCTTCTCCGAGGATCCGGAGGCGTTCAACCCGGTGGTCCCGCTGGTCACCGAGGCGCTGAACCGGGCCGCCGCGGACGGCATCACCGACCCGCACCAGCTCCAGCAGATCGTCCGCCGCACTGTGGGCCGCTGGGTCAACGACGCGTACCGCCGTCGGCCCATGATCGTCCCGACCGTCGTCGAGGTCTGACCCGGCCGCGCCGCGCGCCGGTCCACCCTCCGCGGTGGGCCGGCGCCGTCGCTTTCCGGGTACGCCCCGACACGGCGCGTCGAAACGTGGTGACCGTACTCATCCGATCGGCGTCCGTCTCCGTACCTCCAGACGGCCGGCGTGCCCCTGCGCCGGTCGGAGGGAGCGTGGCGGATGGACCGCAGACGGATGACAGCCATCGGCGTACTGGTGGCGGCGGCCGGGTTGACGGCGGCGGTGACCGTACCGTCGTTCGCCGGTGAGGAACCCCGGCGGGCCGCACCGGCGGCCGACGGCGTCGCCCCGGAGGTTCTGGACGCGATGGGCCGCGACCTCGCGCTGACCCGCGACCAGGCGGTGAAGCGGCTGCGGACCGAGCGGTGGGCGGCCGGCACCGTCACCCGGCTGCGCGGCGAACTCGGCGCCGGTTACGGCGGCAGCTGGCTCAGCGAGGACGGCGCCACGCTCACCGTCGCGGTGGCCGACCCGGCCGGCGAGGCGCGGGTACGGGCCGCGGGCGCGGTCCCGAAGCGGGTCGCCCGGGGCGTCGGCGAGCTGGACGCGGTGAAGAGCCGGCTGGACGCGGCGGGTGCCGACGCCAGCCCGGACGTCGCCGGCTGGTACGTCGACGTGGCCGACAACGCGGTGGTCGTGATCGCCCGGCCGGGCGCGGAGGCAGACGGACGCCGGTTCGCCGCCGCCGCGGGGTCGAAGGCCACCATGGTCCGGGTGCGTACCGCCGACGAGGCTCCCCGTCCGCTGTTCGACGTGCGGGGCGGCGACGCCTACCTGATCAACAACGCGGGCCGCTGCTCGGTCGGCTTCTCCGTGGTCGGCGGGTTCGTCACCGCCGGGCACTGCGGCCGGCCGGGGGACCGCACCACCGGATCCAACCGGGTCGCCCAGGGCACGTTCGCCGCCTCCTCGTTCCCCGGTGACGACTGGGCGTTCGTGCGGGTCAACGCCGACTGGACGCCGCAGGGCGTGGTGACCGACTTCAACGACGGCGGCACGGTGGCGGTGAACGGCTCCACCGAGGCGCCGGTCGGCGCGTCGATCTGCCGGTCCGGCTCCACCACCGGCACCCGCTGCGGCCTGATCCAGGCGAAGAACGCCACTGTCAACTACCCCGAGGGGACGGTCACCGGGCTGACCCGCACGAACGTCTGCGCCGAGCCGGGTGACTCCGGCGGCGCGTGGCTCTCCGGCGACCAGGCGCAGGGCGTCACCTCCGGCGGCTCCGGCGACTGCACCCGGGGCGGCACCACGTTCTTCCAGCCGGTCAACGAGATCCTCGAGCGCAACAACCTGACGCTGGTGACCGCCGGCGACCGGCCCGCGCCCACCCAGCCTCCGGCGGGCGGCGGCGAGACCACCCCGCCCGCGACCGCCGAGCCCACCCCGCCGGCCGGCGACACCGACTGCTCCGGTCAGGTGAGCCGGACCGGCCGGATCGCCGCCGGACGGACCCAGGTCCAGCCGGACGGGCGCTTCTTCCGGGTGCCCGACGGCACCCAGGAGGCGTGTCTGTCCGCGCCGGACGGCGCCCGCGTCGTGCTGGAGCTGCAACGCTTCACCGGCGGCGCGTTCCGCACCGTGGCCCGCGCGGCCTCCGCCGACGGCACGGCCCGGCTGACCGCCGAGACCCAGGCCGGCGCCTACCGGTACCGCGTCGCCGGGTTGTCCGGCTCCGGCGAGTACACGCTGGCGTTCTCCGCCCGCTGACCGCCGCACCCAGACCGCGGCCCCCGACCACCACCGCCCGGTGGCCGGGGGCCGCGCCGCGTCGGCGGCACGCTTCGCCGGTCGGTCGGCCGGTCGGTCGCGGCGGGGGCTCAGGGCAGCGCGGCGACCGCTTCGGCGTACGCCGTACCGGTGCGGACCGCGGCGGCCACCAGCACCGCGAGCTGCGCCGGGGCCACCCCGCAGGACAGGTCGGTGGAGACGCCCGCGGCCAGCACCAGCGTCCCGTCGCCGGGCTCGTGCACGTACGCGGCGGGCAGCAGCCGGTCGTGGTTCCAGGCGTTGCAGAACGCGTACGCCTCGGCGCGCCGCCCGGCCGGCAGCCGCCGCTGCGCCACCACCCGGGCGTGCAGCACGTCCCCCTGCCGGCCGAGCAGGCGGAACTGGATCGTGGCCTCGCCCCACCGCCCGGCGAGTGTGCCGTCCGGCTCAGCCGTGTACGGCTCGCCCCGGGCGTCGAGCGCGGCGGCGAGCATTGCCGCGTCCAGCGGTGCCGGTTCCTCCGGTCCGGGCGGCCCGGGTTCGGCCGGATCGGCTTCCGGCTCCTCGTCGAGCTCGCTCTCGGCAGCCAGCGACACCGGCGCGGCGAGCGGCCGCTCGGCCAGCCAGGAGGCGATCCGGCCGGACTGGTGCCCGGTGCCGTTGCGGGCGTCGAAGCTGCCGGCGAGCGCTGTCGCCAGCGCCTGCAACTGCGTACCCAGCGTCGCCACGTCCACCTCGGCGGCGGGCCGGGGACCGTGCCCGGGGCGGTGGATGCGCCGCCCGCCCAGCCCGGACTCGGTGGCCAGGCCGCACAGCAGCGCGCCCGCCGCGGCGAACTCCATCGCGGACAGGTCGTCGGCCGGGCGGTCCAGCTCGGGCAGTTGCTCGGTCAGGATCTCCAGCCCGCGGTGCAGGTAGCCGCCCAGCGCGCAGAAGCGCAGGTGCGCGGCGAGCAGCGGGAACGCGGTCCGCTCGCCGCGGTGCCGGCGGTACGCGCGCACGTGGGCCCGGGCCGCCCGGGTCACCGCGCCGGTCCGCAGCCACGGCAGCAGCCCCACCGCGAGCGCCCGTTCCGGCTGGTCGGTGCAGGCCGTTGCCCCGGCCGCCGCCGCCTGCCGTTCGCCCCGCCGGGTCGGTGGCGCCTGCGGCTCGGCCCAGCCGGTCAGCGCCGGCGCCAGCGCCGCCAGCGCCGGCGCCAGCGCCGCCAGCGCCGCGTCCGGCTCACCCCAGCCGGCCAGCAGGTCGGCCCGCCGCGCCGGGGCGCACCCCGCACAGCCGCCCACCGGGTCCGTGGCGTCCGCCGCCGACCAGCGCTCGTACGCGCGCCGGGCGGCCGGCTCGTCGCCGAGGTGGTCGGCGAGCCGGCAGCGCAGCTCCGCCACCGGTGCCGCGTCCTCGCCCAGCTCCGCGGCGAGCGCGTCCAACAGGGATCGGGCCTGGTCGAGGCCCACCCGGGGCGTGCCGAACGACGCCTCCACCGCCTGCCGCTGATGCCGGCGCAACCGGGTCAGCTCGTCGGGGCGGGCGTCCAGCAGGCCGGGGTGCCCGGCCAGCGTGGCCCGCATCCGCCGGACCGGTTCCACCGCACGCCACCGCTCGCCCCGGTGCAGGTACGCCTCGACCAGCGCGAGCCGCGCCGACAGGGCGGTACGCGGGTCGCCCGTGGCGTCCGCCCGGGATGCGATCCGCTCCAGCTCGGCGCAGCGCTCCGCGCCGTCGGGCCGGTCCCGGGCGTCGGCGAGCGCGGCGGCCAGCCCCCGGTCGCGTGCCGTGGTCACCGGAGCGTCCCGCCGGCCAGCTCGTCGACGGCGGCGGCGAGCTGGCACCCGGTGGTCACGCCACAGTCGACGAGCCGGTCGAGCTGGTGCGGCGTCACCCCGCGCTCCAGGTCGGTGGTGACCTCGCCGCACACCTGGGCCGACCCGTCGTCGGCGACGTGCACGTACGCCTTCGGCCAGAGCCGGTCGTGGTTCCACGTGTTGCAGAAGGCGTGCAGCTCGGGCACGCGCTCGATGCCGAAGTGGTGCGCGACGACGGTGCGCACCTGGAGCAGCTCACCGGCCGCGCCCCGGCGGTGGAACCAGATCAGGTTCCGCTCCCAGCGGCCCACGAGCGCGCCGTCGGGTTCCTCGGCCACCGCGTACCCCCGGTGGCCGAGCACGGCGGCGATCAGCTCGCCGGTCAGCGGGCGCAGTTCCTGCGGGTGTCCGGCCAGCGGACCGTCCGGACCGTCCTCGATCTCCGGCGACGCCATCGGGCATCCCTTCTGAGGCGAATAACACAAACGACGGTCCGACCCGTGCTGCGACGCGCGGACACGACCCGGAAAAGCGGCGATCCACCGGGTGCCGCCGTTACCGTGACTCTATGGCGGGCCGTACCTCTCAGGCGAGCCGGCGGCGCGGCGCGTCGCCGCGTGGCACCACGAACAACCGCGCCCGTCAACCGGCGAAGAAGACGGCGGCGCGGAAACCGGCGCGGCGGCGCCCGGCCCCCGGGCCGGGCCCGGCCGCGTTCGTCGGCCGGGCCGTGGGCGCCGTCTGGATGGGACTCGCCCACTCGGTGGGCTGGGCGTTCCGGGCGGCCGGGCGGCAGGCCGCGTCCACCCGGGAGCTGGATCCGGAGCACCGCCGCGACGGCGCCGGGCTGCTGCTGTTCGGCCTGGCCATCCTCAGCGCGGTGGGCATCTGGGGCGGGGGCGCCGGGCCGGTGGGCCGGCACCTGGCCGACACCGTACGCCTGTTCATCGGCGCCATCTCGATAATCCTGCCGGTGCTGTTCATGGTCGGCGCGTGGCGGCTGATGCGGAGCCCGGCCGACCCCGAGCACCGCGGTCGCGGCCTGGTCGGCTGGGGCTCGATGATGCTGGCCACCGCCGCGATGCTGCACATCGGGCAGAACCCGGTCGACGAGGTCCAGCGTGACTTCGCCGGCGGCCTGATCGGCGCGGGCGTGGGCGACCTGCTGAGGTCGGCGGTGACCGCCTGGGTGGCCATGCCGCTGCTGCTCCTGCTGCTGGTGTTCGGCCTGCTGGTGGTCACCGCGACGCCGATCAACAAGATCCCGGAGCGGCTCGGCCTGCGCGCCGGCCCGGCCGGGCCGGACGTCGATGACGAGCTCGCCGAGGACGAGGCGCCGGTGAAGCCCGCCCGCAAGCGGCCGGCGAAGCGGATGCCGCCGCCGCTGGAGCCGCTGGACCCGGACGACGAGCTGGCCGGCGTCGACCTCCAGGAAACCCTGGTGCTGCCGCGCAAGCAGCCGAAGGTGCCGGCGAACCGCAAGCCGGTCGAGCCGCCGGAGCACTCGCCGCTGCCCACCCGCGCCGAGCAGCTCGCGCTCACCGGGCTGGCCGGCGACTACACGCTGCCGCCGGCGAACCTGCTCGGCAGCGGCGCCAAGCCGAAGAGCCGGAGCAAGGCCAACGACGAGGTGATCGCCGCGCTGACCGGCGTCTTCGAGCAGTTCGACGTGGACGCCGCCGTCACCGGCTTCACCCGCGGCCCGACAGTCACCCGGTACGAGGTGGAGCTGGGCCCGGGCGTCAAGGTCGAGCGGATCACCCAGCTCTCCCGCAACATCGCGTACGCGGTGAAGTCGCCGGACGTCCGCATCCTCAGCCCGATCCCGGGCAAGAGCGCGGTCGGTGTGGAGATCCCGAACACCGACCCGGAGAACGTGTCGCTCGGCGACGTGCTGCGCTCCCGCGAGGCGACGAGCGACCACCACCCGATGGTGGTGGCGCTCGGCAAGGACATCGAGGGCGGCTACGTGGTGGCCAACCTGGCGAAGATGCCGCACATCTTGATCGCGGGTGCCACCGGCGCGGGCAAGTCGAGTTGCCTGAATAGTCTACTTGTATCCATTTTGACCAGAGCCACGCCGGACGAGGTGCGGCTGCTGCTGATCGACCCGAAGCGCGTCGAGATGACCGGCTACGAGGGCATCCCGCACCTGGTCACGCCGATCGTGACCAACCCGAAGAAGGCGGCCGACTCGCTGGAGTGGGTCGTCCGCGAGATGGACATGCGCTACGACGACCTCGCCGCCAACGGGGTCCGGCACATCGACGACTTCAACCGCAAGGTGCGCAACGGCGAGATCAAGGCACCGCCGGGCAGCGAGCGGGAGATGCGGCCGTACCCGTACCTGCTGGTGATCGTGGACGAGCTGGCCGACCTGATGATGGTCGCGCCGCGCGACGTGGAGGACTCCATCGTCCGGATCACCCAGCTCGCCCGGGCCGCCGGCATCCACCTGGTGCTGGCGACCCAGCGGCCCTCGGTCGACGTGGTCACCGGCCTGATCAAGGCGAACGTGCCGTCCCGGCTGGCGTTCGCCACCTCCTCGCTCGCCGACTCCCGGGTCATCCTGGACCAGCCGGGCGCGGAGAAGCTGCTCGGCCGCGGCGACGGCCTGTTCCTGCCGATGGGCGCGTCGAAGCCGCAGCGCATCCAGGGCGCCTGGGTCACCGAGCGCGAGATCTCCGACGTGGTCAAGTTCTGCAAGGACCAGCGCGAGCCGGAGTTCCGCCCGGACGTGCTCGCCCCGGCGCAGGACAGCAAGAAGAAGATCGACGAGGACATCGGCGACGACCTGGACCTGCTCGTGCAGGCGGTCGAGCTGGTGGTCACCTCGCAGTTCGGGTCGACCTCGATGCTCCAGCGCAAGCTGCGGGTCGGCTTCGCCAAGGCGGGCCGGCTGATGGACCTGATGGAGACCCGGGGCGTGGTCGGCCCGTCCGAGGGCTCCAAGGCCCGCGACGTGCTGGTCAAGCCGGACGAGCTGGAGGAGGTCCTGGCCGGCCTGCGCGGCGGCGAGGACTGACGACCCACGACGGACGACGGCGGCCCCCACCATCAGGTGGGAGCCGCCGTCGGCCGTTGCGGGTCAGTTGAGCAGTGCGGCGACGAGCACGGCGCCGATCACCGCGCCGACCACGCTCGCGGCGGCGGCGTACCAGCCCAGCGGCTTGTCACCGAGGACGGCGCCGACGATGCCGAGGATCAGGCCGAGGACGCCGAAGATCAGCGGGGACAGGAAGATCGCGAGGGCCGCGAAGACGAACGCGACGATCGTGCAGATCCGGGCGGCGTTGCTGCGCGGACGGGCGCTGGCGTGGATGTCGGCCATGGGGTCCTCCGTGATGATCGCTCTGTCGGTCAACGGAAGACCGGGTACCCCGGGCGGCACATCGTCCAAACCGGATGCGTGCGATCAGGCGAAGAGCTTCAGCCCGATCACGCCGGCCACCACCAGCAGCAGGCAGGCCACCCGCGGCAGGTTGACCGGTTCGCCGAGCGCGAGCATCCCGACCAGCGCGGTACCGACCGCGCCGATGCCGACCCACACCGCGTAGCCGGTGCCGACCGGGATGTCGCGCAGCGCGTACGCCAGGCCGGCCATGCTGCCGACGAGCGTGACGGCGAAGACGGCGGAGGGGAGCGGACGGGTGAAGCCGGCGCTGCGGTCCAGCGCGATCGCCCACGCGGTCTCCAGGAGTCCGGAGATCACCAGCACGATCCAGGCCATGGATATCACCTCTGACGGGCGGGCCCGGCGCGGGAGCGGGCCGGGCGACGGTCGGGTCACGCGGGGCGTCTTGGCCTGACCGGGTACGCCCACCACTCGTCCGGGACGGCCCGCGGGCCGTCGTGGCCGACGGTAGCACCGGGCGGGCCGGACCGGCGGCGTGGTGAGAAAGGCCACCATCAGTGGAGTTGACGTCAACTTCAAGTTGCAGGATGGATGCCATGACCCTGCTCTTCTCCGACGACGACGTCGCGGCCGCCGTGGACGCCCCGCTCACCGTCGCGGCCATGCGGGACGCGCTGCTGGCCGCGTACGCCGGGCGGCTCATCGCCCCGCCCCGGGCGTCCGCGCCGCTGGGCGGGGGCCGGATGGTGCTCACCGCCGGTCACCTCACCGGGCAGTGGTACGGCTTCCGCTCGTACGACACGTTCGGCCACCCGGAGAGCAGCCAGCTCGTCGTGCTGCACGACGCGAGCACCGGCGCGGTACGCGCCATCGCCGTCGGCGAGGAACTCGGCTCCCGGCGTACCGGAGGACTCGGTGGCGTGGCGGTGGACGCCCTGGCCCGCGCGGACGCCGCCACCCTCGGCGTGGTGGGGTCCGGCCGGCAGGCGTGGACCCAGGTCTGGGCCGCGGCGGCGGTGCGGCCGCTGCGCGAGGTGACCGTGTTCAGCCGCTCGGCGGCCCGGCGGGAGGCGTTCGCCGCACGGGTCCGCGCCGAGCTGGGCGTCCCGGCCCGCGCCGTCGGCTCGGCCGCCGCCGCGGTACGCGACCGGGACGTCGTGGTGCTCGCCACCACCAGCACCGTCCCGGTGCTCGACGCCGCCGACCTGGCACCCGGCACCCACGTCAACACGGTCGGCTTCAAGCAGGCCGACCGGCACGAGTTCGGCACCGACCTGCTCGACGCCGCCGACCTGCTGGTCACCGACTCACCCGGGCAGGCCACCGCGTACGTCCCGCCGATGCTCGCCGCCGTCGAGCCGTACGCCGGGCGGTTGCGCGACCTGGGCGCGGTGCTGGCCGGCGCGGTTCCCGGCCGGACCACCGCGGACCAGATCTCGGTCTTCTGCTCCACCGGCCTGGCCGGCACGGAGGTGTTCCTCCTCGACCGGCTGGCCCGGGTGGCCGTGTCCGCCCGCTGAACCGGCCGGACGGGTGCGCGGCGGTCCGGAACCGGCCCGGTACCCTCGGATGGTGTCTGCCTCCTCCTCCACCCCGCGATCCGACGGGCGCCGCGTCGCCCTGCTGACCCTCGGCTGTGCCCGCAACGAGGTCGACTCGGAGGAGCTGGCCGCCCGGCTGCACGCCGACGGCTGGCAGGTGACCACGGACGGCGAGGGCGCCGACGTGGTGGTGGTGAACACCTGCGGTTTCGTCGAGAAGGCCAAGCAGGACTCGATCCAGACGCTGCTGGCCGCCGCCGACACCGGCGCGAAGGTCGTCGCCGCCGGGTGCATGGCCGAGCGGTACGGCCGTGAGCTGGCCGACAGTCTCCCCGAGGCGCAGGCGGTGCTGAGCTTCGACGACTACCCGGACATCGCCGCCCGGCTCGACTCGGTGCTGGCCGGTGAGCCGATCGGCGCGCACACCCCCCGCGACCGGCGGGAGCTGCTGCCGCTGACCCCGGTGAAGCGCCGCGACGCGGCGGTGTCGCTGCCCGGGCACGGCACCCCGGCCCGGGTCGTCCCGGAGACCGACGCGCACACCCCGGCCCACCTGCGGCAGGTGCTGCGGCACCGGCTCGACACCGGCCCGGTGGCCTCGCTGAAGCTCGCCAGCGGCTGCGACCGGCGGTGCGCGTTCTGCGCCATCCCGGCGTTCCGCGGCGCGTTCGTCTCGCGTACCCCGGACGAGCTGCTCGCCGAGGCCGAGTGGCTGGCCAAGACCGGCGTACGGGAGCTGGTGCTGGTCAGTGAGAACTCCACCTCGTACGGCAAGGACCTGGGCGACCCCCGCGCGCTGGAGAAGCTGCTGCCGCAGCTCGCCGCGATCGACGGGATCGTGCGGGTACGCGCCAGCTACCTCCAGCCCGCCGAGACCCGGCCCGGCCTGGTCGAGGTGATCGCCACCACGCCGGGCGTGGCCGCGTACTTCGACCTGTCGTTCCAGCACTCCAGCGAGCCGGTGCTGCGCCGGATGCGGCGCTTCGGCTCCACCGACCGGTTCCTGGAACTGCTCGCCTCCGCCCGCGCGCTGGCGCCGGACGCGGGCGCGCGCAGCAACTTCATCGTCGGCTTCCCCGGCGAGACGAAGCAGGACGTGGCCGAGCTGGTCCGGTTCCTCACCGAGGCGCGGCTGGACGCGATCGGCATGTTCGACTACAGCGACGAGGACGGCACCGAGGCCGCCGGCCTGACCGGCAAGGTCTCCGCCGCCACGATCAAGCGGCGGTACGACAAGCTCAGCGCGCTGGCCGACGAACTCTGCTCGCAGCGCGCCGAGGAGCGCCTCGGCGCGACGGTGGAGGTGCTCGTGGACTCGACCGCCGACGGCGTGGTGGAGGGGCGGGCCGCCCACCAGGCGCCCGAGGTCGACGGCTCGACCACGCTCGTCGCGCCCGTCGGCGGAGGCGTCGACCTGGCCGCGTTGCGCCCCGGTGACCTGGTCCGGGCCACGGTCACCGCGACCGAGGGCGTGGACCTGGTCGCCGTACCGGATGAGATGATCTCGGCGGCGCCCGGCGCGGTACGGTGACGGCGGGCCCGGACGGAGCGGGGAAGCCACGTGGGGCGATGCGGGACATGACGGGAGCGGAGTCGACGGCGGCTGCCCCCGTACCGCTGCTCAACGCGGCGAACCTGCTCACCGGCGCGCGCCTGGTGCTGGTGCCGGTCTTCGTGGCCACCGTGATCGCCTCCGGCATGAGCCACGCGGGCTGGCGGATGGCCGCCTGCGTGATCTTCGTGGTGGCCTCCGCGACCGATCTGGTCGACGGCTGGATCGCCCGCCGGTACGAACTGGTCACCTCGCTCGGCAAGGTCGCCGACCCGATCGCCGACAAGGCGCTCACCGGCGCCGCCCTGGTGCTGCTCTCCTTCTACGACCGGCTGCCCTGGTGGGTGACGGTGTTGATCCTGGTCCGCGAGCTGGGCATCACCGGGCTGCGCTTCTGGGTGATCCGGCACGGGGTGATCGCCGCCAGCCGGGGCGGCAAGGTCAAGACCGCGCTGCAGATCCTGGCCATCACCTGGTACCTCTGGCCGATGCCGGAGGTGCTCGCCGTGATCGGGCCGTGGATCATGGGGGCGGCCGTGGTGGTCACCGTGGTCACCGGGTTCGACTACATCGCCCAGGCGTTGCGGCTGCGCCGCCCGGTCCGTTGAGCCGGTCGGCGGGACCGTCGATCCGGATGGCCGATCCGTCGATCCGTGCGGCGGACGAGTAAGCAGGCGGGGCGCGGGAGAAGGGGGCGGGCATGGACACCGACGCGAGAGACCACCGGCCCGCCGGCAGCCCGGCAGCCGCCGTGGTGCACCGGCTGCACGAGTGCGGCGAGACGCTGGCCACCGTCGAGTCGCTGACCGGCGGCCTGCTCGCCGCCGCGATCGTGGAGATCGCCGGGGTCAGCTCGATCTACCGGGGCGGCATGGTGGTCTACGCCACCGAACTCAAGGCGACGCTCGCCGGCGTACCGGAGAACCTGCTGGCCGACCGCGGCCCGGTCGACCCGGACGTGGCGGCCGCGCTGGCCGAGGGCGGGCGCCAGCGGTGCGGCGCCGACTGGGGCCTGGCCACCACCGGTGTGGCCGGGCCGGAACCGCAGGACGGCAAGCCGGTCGGCCTGGTCTACGTCGCGGTCGCCGGGCCGGACGGCACGCAGGTGCGCCGGCTCGAACTCGACGGCGGTCGCGACCACATCCGCTCGGCCGCGGTGATCGAGGCACTGCGCCTGCTCGCCGACCGCATCCAGCTCCCCCAGGACGCCGACCCCGCCGAGGCGGCGGGGGCCGGCCGCCGGTGAACCGGCGTCACGCCCGGCACGCCCGGCGGCGGGACCGCCGGACCGGCCGATCCGCCCGGATTGGGGAGGCGGGGTGGGATGTCGTCGTGGCGACCAACGGGTACGGTTGCGGGAAGGCTCCGGCGGTCGCCGTCGGCGCCGGGGCGGTCCGCCGCGTCCGGCGCGACGCGGACGGCCGGGGATGGTGGTCCCGTTCAGGGGGAGGTGCGATGGTCCTGCTACGCCGGGTGATCGGTGACGCGCTGCGGGCACGCAGGCAAGGGCAGCACCGCACCCTCCGCGAGGTCTCCTCCGCCGCCAACGTCAGCCTCGGCTACCTCTCCGAGATCGAACGCGGCCAGAAGGAACCCTCCAGCGAGTTGCTGGCCGCGATCTGCGACGCGCTCGGCGCCCGCCTGTCCGAGCTGCTGCGCGAGGTGAGCGACACGGTCGCCCTGGCCGAGCAGATGCCCGGCGTGCTGGTGCCGGTGGCCGACGAGCCGGCCTCGGTGGCGCCGGCCGCCGTGCGCAAGGCGACGAACAGGGGTGTCCGGCAGGTCACCTCCGACGGCGGGGTCGCCGTCCAGGTCCGGCAGGACTCGCCGCTCAAGGCCACGCTGCGCAGCACCCGCGTACGCCCCGCCGAGCGGGACGTGGTCTGCGCCGCCTGACCCCGGCCACCGCGTCGTGGGCGGTGCTGGCGTTCGCGTCGTACTGTTGATCAGGAGCGTACGGGTGCCGGAGTGGCGTCCGGCTGGGACGATGTAGGCGCGACGCTACTGAGGGGACGAGGCGGAGATGGCGAACCCGTTCGTCAAGGGTTGGAAGTACCTGATGGCGCTCTTCGGCGCGAAGATCGACGAGCACGCCGATCCGAAGGTGCAGATCCAGCAGGCCGTCGAGGAGGCGCAGCGCCAGCACCAGGCGCTGGTCCAGCAGGCGGCCGCGGTGATCGGCAACCAGCGCCAGCTGGAGATGAAGCTGTCCCGGCAGATGACCGAGGTCGAGCAGCTCCAGGGCAACGCGCGGCAGGCGCTCGCAGTGGCCGACCAGGCCCGGGGCAGGGGCGACGAGACCGAGGCCGGACGCTACGAGCAGACGGCCCAGATGCTCGCCACCCAGCTGGTCTCCGCCGAGCAGGCGCTGGAAGACCTCAAGACGCTGCACGACCAGGCGCTCGGCGCGGCGGCACAGGCCCGCAAGGCGGTCGAGAACAACTCGATGATCCTCCAGCAGAAGCTGGCCGAGCGCACCAAGCTGCTCAGCCAGCTGGAGCAGGCCAAGATGCAGGAGAGCGTGGCCCGCTCGCTGGAGTCGATGTCGTCGCTCACCGCGCCCGCCAACACCCCCTCGCTGGACGAGGTACGCGACCGGATCGAACGCCGCTACGCCACCGCCATGGGCCGGGCCGAACTGGCCGGCAACTCGGTCGAGGGCCGGATGCTGGAGATCCAGAAGGCCACGCTCGACTCGGCCGGATCGGCGAGACTGGAGCAGATCCGGTCGAGCATGGCCGGCGAGCAGCTCGGCAGCCGGTCCGAGACCCCCGCCGCGGGGCAACCGGCCGACCCGGCCGCCGCCGCCCGGCTCGACGAGATCCGGGCCAGCATGAGCCGGGAACGCGGCACCGGGGAGACCACGACCGGCTGACGGAGGGGCGGACACGATGGCGGACGAACGGGCCCGGCACTTCCGCAGGCTGCGCAGACTGCGCAACTCGGCGCGACGGTGGAGCGTGCTCGCCGGAGGGCTCGGCGGCGCCGCGGCGGTGCTGACCCCGTACGCCGGACTGGGCCTGGCGGACGCGGCCTGGGCCGGCGCCGCGGGCAGCGCGATCGCGGTGGCCGCCTGGCGCTGGGTCGACCACCGCGCGCTGGCCGCCGTCCCGCCCCCGCCCGCCCTGGACCCGGCGGAGGCCGCCGCCCGCTCCCGCGCCCGGCTGGTCGCCGCCGTCGAGCGGCTGCCCGTCGGGCCGGGCGTCGTGGCCGAGGTACGCCGGGTCCGCTCCCGCCTCGCGCTGCGCGGCACCGCCGCCGCCGAGCCGTGGGCCCGGCTGGACCGGGCCGCGCTCACCCTGGCCGGGCTGGCCGGGCGGCTGACCGGGCTGGCCGAGCCGGCGGTCCGGGAGGCGGCCGAGGCCGACCGGTCCCTGCGTGAGCTGGCGACCCGGGTGGCTGGCGTGGAACGCGCGGCGAAGCTGACCCCGCAGAGCCCGCTGAACGAGGTGCACGCCACGCTGGTGACCCAGTTGGAGGACGGGGTGGCCGCGTACGAGCGGCTGGTGGTGGCCGCCGCCGGTTACGTGGCCGAGGACGCACGCCCGAACACCGAGCACCCGGCCGCCGCGCGGCTGACCGAGGCCACCGACCTGCTGCACGGGGTGGCCTCCGCCCTGGCCGAACTCCGCACCCCGCTCCGCGCCCCCTGACGGTCCCGCTGCCTCGTCTCCCCGGCTCTCCCCCGGCTCCCCCCGGGCTCTCCCCGTTGATCAAGGAGTTTGTGTCCTCCCCACGGCCGGATCCCGACACAAACCCCTTGATCACCGCCCTGGGCGCCCTGGGCCGGGCGCCCGACAAGCGCGATCATGAGGTTGACGGCAACTTTGATCTCCATTCCTGCCGCCAACCTCATGATCACCGGATTCCGGCACGGCGCACCGGCGCTCTGCCCGGCGCCCTGCCCCTCGCGCGCCGCCCCTGGCCTCGCTCCCGCTCCGCCCGCTCCGCCCGCTCCGCCCGCTCCGCCCGCTCCGCTCTCCGCGGTGATCAAGGAGTTTGTGTCCTAGGGCGAGTCCGATGCGGACACAAACTCCTTGATCAACGGGGCTGGGCGGGGACGGGGCGGGGAGGGGGCGGGAACAGGGGGCGCGGGGGGTCAGGTGGGGGTGGTTGTTCGGGCGGGAGGGGCCCAGGGGGAGGTGCCAACGACGTTTGTGGCGCGTACCCGGTAGTAGTAAGTGGCGCCGCGGGCCAGGCCCGTGTTGGTGAAGCTGCGGCCGGTTACGTGGAACGTCGCCGGTTCACGGGTGAAGGCGGCGTCGGTGGCGCGCTGCACGATGAACCCGGCGCCCGGTCCGGCCGGCGTCGGCGCCGACCAGCTCACCGTCACGGTGGCGGTGTCCGGCCCGGACACGCTCGCGGTGACGCTCACCCCGGTGGGCGCGACCGGGCGGGCCGGGGTGGTCACGGTGGCCACCGTCGACCAGGGCGAGGCGGCGCCCAGGTACGTCGTGCGTACCCGGTAGTAGTACGTGGTGTCCGGCGCGACGGCCGGGTCCACGTGGGCCTCGCCCACGGCGATGGCCGTGGTGCCCGGACCGCTGGTGAACGTGGGGTTGGTGGCCCGCTGCACGTCCACTCCGGTGGCGAAGGAGTGGTTGGCCCAGCGCAGCGCCACCCGCAGCGGCGCGGTCGGTGGCAGTACCGCGGTCAGCCGGGTCGGCGCGGCCAGGTGCACCGCCGCCGGTACGGCGTTGGACCAGGACGAGCAGCCCACGGCGTTCTCGGCCCGGATCCGGTAGTGGTAGGTGACGCCGGGGGTGACCGTGGCGTCGGTGTAGCGGGTGGCGGTGGCGGCCACCGTGATCTCGGTCAGTCCGGTGGTGAAGGTGCTGTCGGTGGCGCGCTGGAGCCGGTGGCTGGTGGGTACGGGCCGGCTGCCGTTGCCGGTCCAGGTCAGCGCGATGGCGGGTAGCGCGGTGGCGCTGCCGGGCGCCGGGGTGGCGGTGAGCCCGGTCGGCGCCTTGGGCGCCACGCGCAGGACCAGCGGGCGGCTCATGCCCTGGTCGCGCAGTCCGGCCGAGCGGGTCTGCCAGCGGTACTCCCAGCCCAGGTTGACCAGCTGGTTGACCACGACCGCGGGGCGGCCGTCGACCGGGCTGACCGGGCCGGCGTCCAGCCGTGCGCCGGCCGGGCGGGCCGGGTCGAGCAGCCGTACGCTGTCGCCGATCTTGAACGGCAGGGCGGGCGGGACGGGACGCAGCGCCACCACGACGTCCTCCCGGGGGTTGACCCGGACGGTGTCCTTCCAGCCCAGCTCGCCCGGGTCCGGCGGGCGGACCGTCCCGTCCCAGCCGACCCGGTTGACCAGCTGCACGTCGCAGCCCTCGATGTGGACCGGATGGGTGCGCGGGGCGTCGCCGACGATCCGCCAGAGCTGCGTGCCGTCGCCGGGCGCCCCGACCGCCACGGCCGGGTCGGTGGCGTGCAGCACCTCGGTGGCCGGGTCGGCCGGTCCCAGCGGCAGGGTGGCCGGGGCGAGCGGCCCGGCGACCGGGTGGCCGACGCCGAGCCGTCCCACCGCGCGGCCGTGCCGGGCCTCGAACACCTGCCCGACTGATTTCACCGCCAGCGGCAACGTGACCGGGGCGGTCGCGCCCGCCGGGGTGAACGTGACCGAGGTGGCCCGCGCGGGAACGAGCGCCGGGCGCGGGGTGGAGGTGCCGATCGCGGCGTCGTACGCGGGTTGCGGCACGATCGGCGGTGGCTGGCTGCGGGCGTACGCCCCGGGCAGCCGCTCGGCGAGCCGCCGCGTGTCGTACGGCTCCGCCGGGGTGCCGGTGACCCGGATCTGGAGCAGGGTACGGGTGTTCGGGCCGTACCCGGGGCGGGTCGGCGGCAGGCCCCCGGCGGCGGTGCGGTCCGGCGCGCCGGTGTGGTGGTCGTGGCGCGGGTCGAACCGGGGCAGCGGCGCGGGGCAGTCGTTGTAGAGGATGAGCGTGCTGCCCGGCGGCACTGCGGAGAAGTCCACCACCACGTCGGCCCGTTCGCCGGGGGCGAGCAGCAGCGCGTGCCCGTCCACGTTGAGCACCGTCGGGTCCTGCCTGTCGTACCGGTAGTCCACCGGCCGGTTGGTCAGCACCACCGGGGCGGGGAGCAGGCCGCCCTCGTTGCCGATCTGGATCATCTCGGGTCCGGCGGCGGCCGGGTCGGGCACCCCGCCGTCTCGTCCGTCCGCCGGCCAGTACGCGGGCCGCCCCGGCGCGCGTACCGCCTCGACCATGGGCACCTCACCGGCGTCCGGGTCGGCCGGGCTGCCGTCGGCCGCCCACATCGGCGCGTCGGAGGCGGCCCGGTAGAGCTGGAGGTTGAGCGCCCGGTCCGCGCAGGCGTTGAGGATCCGGAACCGGTACGCGCGCGGCGCCACCTCCAGGTACGGGTAGGCCACGCCGTTGACCAGCGGGGTGTCGCCATACGCGTCGGGGACCGCCGACGGGTGCGGCACGCCCGGTACCAGCGGCGGCTCGTCGGGGTCGGTGTCGGGGTCGTGGTGCGGGTTCGGCACCGGGGCGACCCACGGGCTGGCGCCGCCGTCCGGGTCGTGGGTCCACGGCCCGTAGTCCCAGCGTCCGGTCGGGTTGGTGCCGGTGAGCCGGTACGGGTTCTGCCGCGGCTGGTAGACGTGCGGGTGCCACAGGCTGCCCTTGGCGCCCCAGCGGTCCCGGTCCCAGGTGGGGTCCTGGGCGGCGAGCTGCGCGTCGTCGGGTACGAACGTCTTGTCCTCGATCACCAGGGGGAACTGGTCGGCGGGCAGCACGCCGTCGTCGACGAGCTGCTCCTCGGCCGGGTCGGTGAGCAGGTAGAGCGCGATCTGCCCGGAGTAGACGGTGAGCCGGGACAGGCCGAGCGTGTTGTCGTGCAGCCACATCAGCCGCCCGCTCTGGTCGTTCGGGAAGTACAGCGTGGTGGCGCCCGCGCCGGGCGGCGGCATGTCCGGCACCGGCGTGAGACCCACACCCACCGGGTACGGCGTGATCTCACCGGCCGGGGTCACCCACTGCCACGGGTTGCCGGCGCTGATCCACCCGGTCTGCGCGCCGGACAGGTGCGGCACGGCCCGGTTCTGCGGGTACGGCGCGGGACCGTCGAGCGGCCCGGCGCCGGCGCCGTCGACTGTCTCGTCGACCGGCAGGAACAGCTCGCCGGCCCGTCCGGTGGGGAGCTGGTTGATGAACTTGATCCGCACCGGGCGGCCCCGCCGGGCCACGATCATCGGGCCGAGGTGCCAGGGGCGGCCGGGTGGGCTGACCGTGTTGTGCCCGGAGGCGTCGGTGCCCAGGTTGAGCTGGCGGTAGCCGCGCAGCCGGGTGGCCGGCAGGTCGCGGTGCAGGCGCTGCGCGTACTCCTGGAGGCCGATCTCGTAGTAGTCGCAGCCCGGCCAGGTGATGGTGTCGGGGACGGCGACGGGCAGGCGGGCGCCGAGCCCGGCGGTGGCCGGCTGCCCGGGCAGCGGCAGCGGGTCGACGAACTTGCGGAGGCCGGTGCCGGGGACCGGGCGGCCGTCCGGGTCGAGTGTGGGCAGCGGGCTGGCGGCGGTGTTCGGCACCGGGCCGAACAGGCGCGGGACGGCGGCGGGGTCCAGGCTCGCCGGCGCCGGGCCGCCTCCCGGTTCCTCGTCGCCGCCGCGAGCGGCCGGAACGGCGGGCGCGACGGGACCGGCCGGCGCGGTCGGCACGGTCTCCTCGGTGACGACGGCGGCGCGGTCCGGGCGTCCGGGCCGGCTGCGGCGGAACAGCACCATGGCTCTCCCCGGGGTCGGGGCGCGCCGGCCGACACCCCGGCGTGGCGGGCGTACGCGCTGCTGACGATCCGTGAGCGGTCCACCGCAGCATGCGACGTCACAGGGGTGAGGCGGAAGTACCCAATCGTCCCTATCTCGGCCGATCTTGGGCGTTTCGTGGAAGTTCCACGCCGGGCTGGCAGGCCGGGCACCAGTAGGTGACCCGTTCGCCCAGTTCCTCCTTGCGGATGGCGGTCCCGCAGCGGCGGCACGGCTGCGCCCGGCGGCCGTAGACGTAGCTGGTGCCGCCCCGGTGCAGCACCCCCGTGGTGCTCTGCGTCCAGCGGCCCCGGTTGGCCGCCAGCAGCCGCTGGGCCAGCGCGACGGTGCCGGGAAGGTCCGGCACCGCGCCGACCGGCGTCCACGGCGACACGCCGCGCAGGAACAGCACCTCGCACTTGTAGAGGTTGCCCACCCCGGCCAGGTTGCGCTGGTCGAGCAGCGCCTCGCCGATGGTGCGGTCCGGGTCGGCGGCGAGCCGGCGGACCGCCTCGTCGGCGTCCCAGTCCGGGCCGAGCAGGTCCGGGCCGAGGTGGCCGACGAGTGACTCCTCCTCGGCGGTCGGCACCAGCGCCAGTTCGTGCAGGTGGTAGCCGACGGCGACCGCGGCGGGGGAGCGCAGCACCACCCGGATCAGGTGCGCCGGCCGAGCGGTCCAGCGCTCACCCGGGGCGTACGCCCGCCAGGCGCCGTCCATCCGCAGGTGCGAGTGCAGCGTCCAGGGTCCGCCGTCGGTGCCGGTCAGGCGCAGCAGCAGGTGCTTGCCCCGGCTCGCCGACTCGCGCACGGCCCAGCCGGTGAGGTCGGTGGCGGCGAGCTGCGGCACGCGGAAGTCGGACCCGGTGAGGCGGGCCCCGGCCAGCGCGCGTTGCAGGACGCGCGCGGTGTTCCAGACGGTGTCGCCTTCGGGCACCCGGCCATTGTCCCCCGGCCGAGCAGAATTCGCATGTGTCGCTATTTGTACTGAGGTTCCACTTGATCTGCGGAAACGCCAGGATCAGGGGGGTTCTGAGGAGATGCCCATGGCATATTCACGACGTCGTACCGTCGTCGCCCTGACCGCCCTGCTCACCGTGGCCGCCGGACTGCCCGGCACGCCCGCGCCGGCCGCGCCCCCGCCCACCACCGCACCGGCCCGCACCGCCGCGCCCGGCCCCGAACGCTGGTCGGTCGACCTCGCCGTCGCCGGCGGCGACGACGTCAACGTCGCCTGGCGGTCCGGCCGCCTGCGGCTGGCCGACCCACGGCCCACCGCCCGCACCCGCCCGGCCGCCGTGGGCATCCTGCTCTCCGCGCCGCGCGCCCTGGACCGGCCCGCGACCCGGGTACGCGCACAGCTCACCGCCCGCACCGGCGACGGGGGTACGGCCGTGGCGCAGGTGCGCGGCTGGCGTGCCCGCGGCTGGACCGAGTGGCGAGACGCCACCGAGGCGGTCTTCGACGCACCGGTCAGCCGGGTCCAGGCGCGCGTGGTGCTGACCACCAGCGACGCCGCGTCGGAGGCCACTGTCACCGGGCTGACCCTGGCTGCCGACGGGGTCGCCACCACGGCGGTCCAGCCGGCCGCCGCGCTCACGTACCGGGTGTACGCGACGCGGATCGGCTTGGTCGGCGGCGTCACCGCCAACGGGCACACGGTGCGTACCCGGGACCACTTCGCGGCGCTGCCCACCCGGCGCAGCCTGTCCCCGCGCGGCACCGGCGACTACACGGTCAAGGTCTGCACGACGAGCGGCAGCCGCTGCGAGTACGCCCCGGTCTGGGACGTCGGCCCGTGGAACACCCGGGACGACTGGTGGAACCCGGCGTCGGTCCGGGAGAACTGGAAGGACCTGCCGCGCGGGTTGCCGGAGGCGCAGGCGGCGTACCAGAACGGCTACAACGGCGGGCGCGACCAGTTCGGCCGTATCGTGCGCAACCCGGCCGGTATGGACCTGGCCGACGGGACGTTCTGGGACGGGTTGCGGCTCACCGACAACGCCTGGGTGGACGTCACGCTGCTGTGGACCGGGGGCGGGGCGCGGGCGGTGGTCGGCTCCGGGCCGCTGAACCTGCGCGCCGGGGCGAGCACCTCGTACGCGAGCCGGGGCCTCGCCGCCACGTACGCCCACGTGCCGGTCCAGTGCTACGTGACCGGGCAGCGCATCGCCGGCACGTACCGCACCACGACGAGGTGGTACCGCCTGGTCGGCGGCAACTACGTCAGCTACGCCTACCTGTCCTCGATCTACGGCGGCACAGCCCCCCGCTGCTGACCCCCTCCCCTCCCGCCCTCTCACCCTCCCCCTCTCTCCTCCGCGATCTTGCAGTTTCGGCCCGCTCGTCGGGGCATTCGCCCCTTTTGCCGGGGCGCCAAGTGCAAGATCGCGGGGGAGGGCGGGGGTCAGGGGTGGGTGATCTTGACTACGGCGCCTGGGGTGGTTTTGAGGGTGTCGGCGGCTCGGCCGGTGTTGACCGCCACGGCCACCAGGCCGGCGGAGTCGACGTAGACCACCAGGGCGCCGGGCTCGGCGTCGCCGAACGTGCGGCCGTGCACCGCCTCGTGGCCGTTCACCAGTACCCGGGACGGCAGGCCGTCGAGCAGCGCGCCCGGCGCGGCGAGCTGGACGTTGCCGAAGTGGTCGACGGTCAGCACCTCGGCGCTGAGGCCGCCGGGCTCGGCGCGTACCACCGGTTCCGGCAGCCGGACCAGCGCGCCCGGGTCCACGGCCGGTCCCGCCTCGGCCGGCGGCGCGCCCAGCGCCAGCCGGGCGGCCATCGGCGCGAACACGTCCCGCCCGTGGAACGTGCGGGACACGACCGGGCCGAGCCAGTCCGGGTTGGTCAGCTCCACCGCGGCGGTCACCCCGCCGAGCGCCTCCGCGGCCGGGATCAGCAGGCCGTTGTCCGGCCCCACGAGCAGCCCGCCGGGCGTGGCGAGCGCGATCCCGCGCCGCGTGGTGCCGACACCCGGGTCGACCACCGCCACGTGCACGCCCCACGGCAGGTACGGCACTGTCTGCGCGAGCACCGCCGCGCCCCGGCGTACGTCGGCGGGTGGGATCAGGTGCGTCACGTCGATCACCCGGACGGCCGGGGCGAGCCGGGCCAGCACCCCGTGGCACGCCGCCACGAATCCGTCGGAGAGCCCGTAGTCGGTGGTCAGCGAGACACACCGGGGGTTGCCGTTCACCGCAGGTCCGCCGGGGTCAGCTGCCGGGACAGGCGCAGTTCGTCGTGCAGCGGGATCCCGTCCGCGCCGACGTGCGGGATCGTCGGCTTGACCGCCCGGGCCCGGTCCACAGCGCCCGTGTCCACCGCGACGATCCGCAGGCCCCGGCGCTGGTAGAAGCGCAGCGCGTCCAGGTTGTCGTTGGTGGTGACCAGCCAGATCCGGTCCGCCCCGGCAGCGACGGCCACCTCCTCGGCGGCGGCCAGCAGGGCGCTGCCCGCGCCGGTGCCCGGTGCCGACGCGGCCAGGCTCACCACTTCCAGCCCGCCGGCGCCGACCCGGTACACCAGCGCCCCGGCGAACGCGCCGCCGTCGTCGACCGCCACCAGCGCGGGCAGGTCACGCAGGTCGTAGCGGGTGTCGTGGACCACCACGATCGGTCCGCCCCACTCCCGCTCGTGCAACGCCGTCAGCGCGGCGCGGTCCCCGTCGCGCGCCTGTCGTACCCGGATCGAGGCCACCGGCACACCCTACGTTCCCGCTCCCCCGGGACTCGGGGTGGTCAGCCGCGCAGGCGCAGGCCGCGCGGGGTGGCGCGGAAACCGGCGGCGGTGAGCGCGTCGCGCAGCGGGGACGCGTGCACGGCCTCGCCGTCGGCGCGCTCCACCGAGATCGCGCCGAGCGCACCGGAGTGCACCGCGTCGGCGAGCGCCTTGCCGGCCGTGCCGAGCGTGTCGGTGTCGTCGGTGAACGACAGGATCGTCCGGCCGCCCCGCTCGACGTAGAGCACCAGGTCGCCGCCGACGAGCACGACCAGCGCACCCGCCTTGCGCCCGGCCCGGTGGCCGGTGGCCGGTGCCGCGCCGTCGCCGGAGTCGACCACGCGTTCCGGCCAGGGCAGCGCCGCGCCGTACGGGTTCGCCGGATCGGTCGCCGCGAGCACGATCGTCGGCCCGCCCCGGCCCTGGGTGTCGTCGGCGAGTGCCCGGATGCGGTCCACCGCGCCGGGCACCGCGAACTGCGCCGCGCCGAGCCCTTCGACGAAGTAGCCGCGCCGGGCCGCCCCGCGTTCCTCCATCGCGGACAGCACCGGGTAGACCCCGGCGAAGCCGCCGGTGACCTGCTCGGCCACGACCGCGCCCCGGGTCACCACGCCGTGCCGTTCCAGCAGCAGATCGGCCAGGGCGGCGGCCCGGCGGGTGGGGTCGAGGTCGCGTTCGGGCAGCCGGGACCAGCGACCGGCCATGGTGGGCGGACCGCCCCGGCTGGGCAGCGCCACCCGGCCCGGACGGCGGTAGCGGGTGCGCGGCGCCGACGGCCGGGACCGGTGCGCCCCGCCCGCGCCGAGCGCGGCCCGCAGCGGGGCGAGCGTGTCGTTGGTGAGGTGACCGGCCCACACCAGATCCCACACCGCGCCCGACAGGGCGGCGTCGTCGGTGGCGCCGACCCGGTCGGACAGCGAGCGGAAGAACAGCGCCTGCCCGTCGGCGAGCGCGTCGAGCACCGACTCGTGCAGCGGGGTCAGCGTCAGCGCCTCGTCCGGCGGTGGGAGCAGCAGCGGCGCGACGTCGGCGTACGCGAGCGTCACCCACCCGTCGCCGCCGGAGATCGCGCCCGCGCCGGCCCACACCACCTCGCCACCGGCGCACAGCTCGTCGAGCTGGGCGGGGGAGTAGTCGGCGACCCGGGCGGGCAGCACCAGGCGTTCCAGCGCGGACGCCGGCACGCTCACGCCCTGCAACTGCTCGACGGCGGCGGCGACGGCCTCGACGCCCCGGGCCGACGAGCCGACCTGCTGCCAGCGGGGCAGGAACGCGGCGAGCGCGCGCGGCGGCACCGGCTCGATCTCCCGGCGCAGGGCCGCCAGCGAGCGGCGGCGCAGCAGGCGCAGCACCTCCGCGTCGCACCACTGGGTGCCCACCGTGTCCGGCGCGAACTCGCCCGAGACCACGCGGCCGCCCGAGGCGAGCCGGCGTAGCGCCTGCTCCACCACGAACACGCCGAGCCCGAACCGGGCCGCGCAGGTGGCCGCCGCGAACGGGCCGTGCGTGCGGGCGTACCGGGCGACCAGGTCGGCGAGCGGATCGGCCACCGGCGCGAGGTACGCCTCGGCGACCCCGACGGGCAGCGCCACCCCGAGCGCGTCGCGCAGCCGGGCGGCGTCCTCGACGACCACCCAGCGTTCCTCGCCGGCGATGCGGACCCGCAGCACCCGCCGGGCCGCCCCCAGCTCGTCGGTCCAGGATTCCGGTACGCCCCGCTCGGCCAGCTCGGCGCCGCTCAGGTCACCGACCACGCGCAGCAGCTCGACCACGTCCTCCGGGTCGCGGGGGCGCCGCTGCTCGGTGAGCCAGCGCAGCTGGCGTGCGGTCTCGGCGAGCACCTCCGGGTCGAGCAGTTCCCGCAGGTCGACCCGGCCGAGCAGCTCGCTGAGCAGCCCGGAGTCGAGCGCCAGCGCGGCAGCCCGCCGCTCGGCCAGCGGGGCGTCGCCCTCGTAGAGGAACGCGCCGACGTACCCGAACAGCAGCGACCTCGCGAACGGCGACGGGCGCTCGGACTCCACCTCGACCAGGCGTACCTTGCGGGCGGCCAGGTCGCGCATCAGCTCGCCGAGGGCGGGCTGGTCGAAGACGTCCTGGAGGCACTCGCGGGCGGCCTCCAGCGTGACCGGGAAGTCGGCGTACTCGCGGGCCACGTCGAGCAGCTGCGCGGCGCGCTGGCGTTGCTGCCACAGCGGCTGCCGCCGCCGGGGGTCACGCCGGGGCAGCAGCAGCGACCGGGCCGCGCACTCGCGGAACCGGGACGCGAACAGCGCCGACGTGCCCACCGACTCCTCGACGAGCTGGGCGATCTCGTCCGGCTCGAAGGCGACGACATCGGCTCCGGGCGGGGTGTCCGCGGTGTCCGGCAGGCGCACCACGATGCCGTCGTCGGAGGGCATGACCTGGGCGTCCACGCCGTACCGCTCGGCCAGCCGGCGGCCGATCGCCAGCGCCCACGGCCCGTTGACGCGGGCGCCCAGCACCGAGTGCACGGCGAGCCGCCAGTCGCCCAGCTCGTCGCGGAACCGTTCGACCACCACCGTCCGGTCGTCCGGCAGCGACCGGGTGGCCGCCTTCTGCTCGCGCAGGTAGTTCATCAGGTTGCCGGCGGCCCAGTCGTCGAGCCCGCCGGCCCGCAGCGCCGCGACCGCGTCGGCGTCGGACTGCCGCAGCAACGCCCGGACCCGGGCGCCGATGGCCCGGCCCAGCTCGACCGGGCGGCCGAGCTGGTCGCCCTTCCAGAACGGCATCCGGGCCGCCTGGCCGGGCGCGGGGGAGACGAGCACCCGGTCGGGGGTGATCTCCTCGATCCGCCAGGACGACGAGCCGAGCAGGAACACGTCACCAACCCGGGACTCGTAGACCATCTCCTCGTCCAGCTCACCGACCCGCGCCGCCCGCTCGGCGCCGGCCAGGAAGACGCCGAACAGGCCCCGGTCGGGGATGGTGCCGCCGCTGGTCACGGCGAGCCGCTGAGCGCCGGGCCGGCCGGTCAGCACGTCGGTGGCGCGGTCCCAGACCAGCCGGGGACGCAACTCGGCGAAGGCGGTCGACGGGTAGCGCCCGGAGAGCATGTCGAGCACCGCGTGCAGCGCCGAGTCGGGCAGCTCCGCGAACGGCGCCGCCCGGCGGACCAGCACCGCCAGGTCGCCGAGCCGCCACGGCTCCAGCGCCACCATCGCGACGATCTGCTGGGCCAGCACGTCGAGCGGGTTGCGCGGGTAGTGCAGCTCCTCGATCGCCCCGGCGCCCATCCGCTCGGCCACCACGGTGCAGGAGAGCAGGTCGCCCCGGTGCTTCGGGAAGACGACGCCGCGCGAGACCGCGCCGACCTGGTGCCCGGCCCGCCCCACCCGTTGCAGCCCGGCCGCCACGCTCGGCGGCGCCTCGATCTGCACCACCAGGTCGACGGCGCCCATGTCGATGCCCAGCTCCAGGCTGGACGTGGCGACCACGGCGGGCAGCCGGCCGGACTTGAGCGCCTCCTCGATCTGCTTGCGCTCCTTCCGGGAGACGCTGCCGTGGTGCGCCCGCGCGATCACCGCCGCCGCCCCGGCCGCCGCGCCGGACTGCGCCATCACCTCCGCCGGCTGCCGCGGCGCGCGCACCGGCCCGGCCCCGTCGCCGGCCGGCGGGCCGTCGGCGCCGGGCAGCAGATCGGATACGCGCACCGGCTCCCCGCCCCGGGCCACGCGGCTGCCGTCCGGGGTGGCAGCCGCCTCCATCTCCTCGGCGGCCAGCTCGTTGAGGCGGGCGCAGAGGCGTTCGGCGCTGCGCCGGGAGTTGGTGAACACGATCGTGGACCGGTGCGAGCGGATCAGCGCGAAGACGCGTTCCTCGACCGCCGGCCAGATCGACGGGCGGCGGGGTGCGAGGCCGCCGAGGTCGTCCTCCGGCGGCTCCTGCTCGTCGAGGCGGGTCATGTCCTCCACCGGGACCTGGACGCTGACCTCGATGGTCTTGTTCGACGGCGGCTGCACCACGTCGACCGGGCGCGCGCCGCCGAGGAAGCGGGCGCACACGTCGATCGGCCGGACGGTGGCGGACAGCCCGATCCGTTGCGCGGGGCGCTCCAGCAGCGCGTCGAGCCGTTCCAGGGACAGCGCCAGGTGGGCGCCGCGCTTGGTGCCGGCCACCGCGTGCACCTCGTCCACGATCACCGTGTCGACGCCGCGCAGCGAGTCGCGTGCGGCGGAGGTGAGCAGCAGGAACAGCGACTCGGGCGTGGTGATGAGGATGTCCGGCGGGGTGCGGGCGAACGCCCGGCGTTCGTCGGCGGGAGTGTCGCCGGTCCGCATGCCGACTGTGATGTCGGGCGGGACCAGGCCGAGCCGGGAGGCGGCCTGGCGGATGCCGGTGAGCGGGGCGCGCAGGTTGCGTTCCACGTCGACGGCGAGCGCCTTGAGCGGGCTGACGTAGAGCACCCGGCAGCGGCGCCGGGGATCGGCCGGCGGCGGCTCCTTGGCGAGCCGGTCGAGCGACCAGAGGAACGCCGCGAGAGTCTTGCCGGAGCCGGTCGGCGCGACGACGAGGGCGTTGCGGGCGGCGGCCACCGAGCGCCAGGCGCCCTCCTGGGCCGGGGTGGGCGCGGCGAACGCCGCGGTGAACCACTCCCGGGTCGCCGCGCCGAACTCCTCGAGCACCCCGCCTGAGCCATCTGACCCGCCTGGCCTGCCTGCCCCGCCTGACCGGGTCACCTCGTCCGCCACGCTCCCATCCTGCCGCGCGGGTGTGACATCCGGCCCGCCGCCGGAGCGTTCCGTCCCGCCCGCAGCAGTCCGAGAATAGAATGGGCGATTATTCCGTTAAGTCTTACTTAACTGCTTGCTTGTGGGCTGCAACATAAAGTAACTTCACTCGCGATGCGGCGTGGGGTGGAGGCGTGGATGACCGTCGAGGACCGAGGTCTGGGCTCCGGAACCGACGTGCTCATCCGTAAGGTCGACAGTCGCCTGGCCGCGCTCCGCGCCGGGCTGCGGGGCCCCGATCTGGAGCTGGCCGAGGAACTGGCCGCGCGGCTGCGCGAGATGATCCTGGCGACCGCCCGGTCCAGCGCCGCCGACCGCGCCCGGGTCCGGGCCGCCGTGCACTACTTCGTCCAGCGCCGGGAGAGCCGCGACGCCCGGCTGCCGCTGCGCTCCCTCGCCGCCGCCCAGCGCGCCGTCGACCGCGCCGCCCGCCAGCTGGCGACCCCCAACCCCACCCCCTGACCACCCCACCACCCCGGTGATCAAGGAGTTTGCGGCGGGATCGGGCGCGCTCCCGGACACGAACTCCTTGATCAACGCCCGAGAGGCCGGGAAGGCCGGGTGAGGGTAAGGGTGGGTTTTGGGGAAAACGGCCCGGTTCGGTGCCTCTGTGGCGTGTGATCGGTTGCGAAACCAGCGTGTTCTGCGCGCTGTCACCTCGACCGGGAGTACGCGTGCTCGTCCTGCTGATCGTGCACCTGGTGGCGGCGCTGCTCGCCCCGCTGCTGGTCCGCCGGTGGGGTCCGCGCGCCTGCCTGCTGCTCGCGCTCGCCCCGGCCGCCACAGCGGTCTGGGCGGCGGCGCACACCGGTGCGGTACGCGACGGCGGCGAGGTGGTCGAGACGTACCCCTGGATCTCGCAGCTCCAACTCGACGTGGCGCTGCGGGTCACCACGCTGTCCTGGCTGATGCTGCTGCTCGTCGGCGGCGTCGGCGCGCTGGTGCTGGTCTACTCCGCCCGCTACTTCCCGCCCGGGTCGGTCGGGCTGGCCCGGTTCGCCGCCGTCATGGTCGCCTTCGCCGGGGCGATGCTCGGCCTCGTCGTCTCCGACGACCTGCTGCTGCTCTACGTGTTCTGGGAACTGACCACTGTCTTCTCCTACCTGCTCATCGGGCACAGCACCGAGCGCCGGTCCAGCCGGTGGGCCGCCGCGCAGGCGCTCACCGTGACCACGCTGGGCGGGCTGGCCATGCTCGTCGGGTTCCTGCTGCTCGGCCACCACGCCGGGGGCTACCGGTGGTCGGAGGTGGCGGCGGCGCCGCTGCCCGGCGGCGGGTACCTGACCGTCGCGGTGCTGCTCATCCTCGCCGGGGCGCTGGCGAAGTCGGCGGTGTTCCCGTTCAACGCCTGGCTGCCGGTGGCGATGGCCGCCCCGACGCCGGTGAGCGCGTACCTGCACGCGGCGGCGATGGTGAAGGCCGGCGTCTTCCTCGTCGGACTGCTCGCCCCGGTGCTCGCCCCGGTCGGCGGGTGGCGGCCGGTCACAGTGGTCGCCGGCCTGGTCACGCTCGTCATCGGCGGGTGGGCGGCAATGCGGCAGACCGACCTGAAGCTGCTGCTGGCGTACGGGACGGTCAGCCAGCTCGGCCTGCTCATGGTGTTGTTCGGCGCGGGCACCCCGAAGGCGGCGCTGGCCGGCGTGGCGATGCTGGCCGCGCACGCCCTGTTCAAGGCGGCGCTGTTCCTGGTCGTCGGCATCCTCGACCACGAGGCCGGCACCCGCGACCTGCGGGAGCTGTCCGGGGTGGGACGGGCCGCGCCGGTGCTGGCCACCGTCGCCGCGCTGGCCGCCGCCTCGATGGCCGGGGTGCCGCCGCTGCTCGGGTTCGTCGGGAAGGAGGCGGCGCTCGCCGCGTTCACCGGCGATCCACTGGTCCTGATCGTGCTGGTGGTCGGCAGCGCGCTCACCGTCGCGTACAGCATCCGGTTCCTCTGGGGCGCGTTCGGCGCCCGGCCCGGCGTGCCGGACACCGAGCTGGCCCGGCCGCCCGCCGCGATGCTCGTACCCCCCGCTCTGCTCGCCGTGGCCGGCCTCGCCGCTGGTCCGGCCGCCGGGTCGCTGAGCGGCCTGTTCGAGCCGTACGCCGAGCTGCTCGGGCCGGTCGGGGAGCACCTGGCGCTCTGGCACGGACCCACGGCGGCGCTCGGCCTGTCCGCCCTCGTGCTGGCCGGCGGTGTGGTGCTGCACCTCGTCCGCGGCCCGCTGGCGCCCGCGCTGGCCCGGCTGCGCTCGCCGGTGAGCGGCAACCAGGGGTACGAGTGGGTGACGCACGGCTTCGACCGGCTCGCCATCGAGGTCACCGGCGCCACCCAGCGCGGCTCGCTGCCGCAGTACCTCGGCACCGTGCTGCTCGCGCTGGTGTTCGTGCCGGGCGGGGCGATGGTCGCCACCGCGCCGTGGCGGGTCGACCTGGCGGCCTGGGACAGCCCGGCCCAGCTCGTGGTCTGTGTGGTGATCGCGGTCGCCGCGCTGCTCGCGGTCGGCGCGCGCCGCCGGCTCACCGCGATGCTGCTGGTCGGCGTGACCGGCTACGGCACCGCGATGATGTTCGTCCTCTACGGCGCGCCGGACGTGGCGCTCACCCAGTTCCTGGTGGAGACCGCCACGATCGCCGTGTTCGTGCTGGTGCTGCGGCGGCTGCCGGAGCGCTTCTCGGCCCGTCCGCTGCGCCGCAGCCGCTGGGTACGGCGCGGCATCGGGATCGCCGCCGGCGTGGTGATGGCCGGTCTGGCGCTGGCCGCTGCCGGGGCGCGGCGGGCGCCGTCGATCTCCGCGGCCTTCCCCGACCTCGCGGCCGTCGAGGGGTACGGCCGCAACGTCGTGAACGTGACGCTCGTCGACATCCGGGCCTGGGACACGATGGGGGAGATCTCGGTGCTCGTCGTGACAGCGACCGGCGTGGCCAGCCTGATCTACGAGCGTTCCCGCACCGGGCCGCGCCCCCGCCGTCCCCAGCCGGTCGCGTTGCGCGCCGGCGACCGGCGCACGGTGTGGCTGCGCGGCGGGCAGACGCTGCCGGAACGCCGGCGCTCGATCGTGTTCGAGGTGATCACCCGGCTGATCTTCCACACCGTCCTGATCTTCTCCCTGTTCCTGCTCTTCTCCGGGCACAACGCCCCGGGCGGCGGCTTCTCCGGCGGGCTCGTCGCCGGGCTCGCGCTGTCCCTGCGTTACCTGGCCGGCGGCCGGTACGAGCTGGCCGAGGCGGCACCGGTCGGGGCCGGCACGGTGCTCGGCGCGGGTCTGGGCATCTCGGTCGGCAGCGGTGTGCTCGGCCTCGCGCTCACCGGTGAGGTGCTCCAGAGCGTGAAGGTCAACCTGTGGCTGCCGGTGGTCGGCGACTTCTACCTGGTCACGTCGCTGTTCTTCGACATCGGCGTCTACCTGGTGGTGGTCGGGCTGGTGCTGGACATCCTGCGCAGCCTGGGCGCCGAGGTGGACCGGCACGTCGAGGCCGCGGGCGAGGCGGGGCACGGGCTGGTCGTCCAGCGGGAGTCCTCATGATGAGGGGAGCGGCCGGGCCGACGCTGGTGCTGGTGCTGGCGGTCGGGGTGCTCGTCGCCGCCGGTGTCACGCTGCTGCTGGAACGCAGCCTGACCCGGATCCTGCTCGGCATCATCCTGCTCGGCAACGGCGTGAATTTGCTCATCCTGCTCGGCGGCCGGTCCGGCGCCGCACCGCTCGTGGGTTCCACCTCGCAGAGCGCGATGAGCGACGCGCTGCCGCAGGCCATGGTGCTCACCGCCGTGGTGATCACGTTCGGGTTGACCGCGTTCCTGCTCGCTGTCGCCTACCGGAGCTGGTACACCAGCGGCGACGACGAGGTGCAGGACGACCTGGAGGACCGGCAGATCGTGCGGCTCGCCGAGAGCAACGAGGTGTCCACGGCGGACCTCGGCGGCGAGGGCCCGGACGACGACCCGGAGCAGGTGGACCCGGAGCCGGCCCGCCGGCGGCTGCGCCGGGGCGGTGAGGCGCAATGAGGACCCTCGTGCCGTTGCCGGTGGTGGTGCCGCTGCTCGGCGCGGCGCTCACCCTGCTGCTGTCCGGCCGGCCCCGGTTGCAGCGCTCGGTGAGCGTGCTCTGCCTGTCCAGCGTCCTGGTGGTGGCGGCGGTGCTGCTGGTGCAGGCGTACCGGTTCGGGCCGGTGGTGGTGCAGGTGGGCGGCTGGCCGGCGCCGGTGGGCATCGTGCTGGTGGCGGACCAGCTGGCGGCGCTGATGGTGCTCGTCTCCTCGGCGGTGACGCTGTGCGTGCTGATCTACTCGATCGGCCAGGGCCGGGGGGAGACCGGTGAGACGGCGCCGGTGAGCATCTTCCACCCCACGTACCTGGTGCTGACCGCGGGCGTGACGAACGCCTTCCTGGCCGGTGACCTGTTCAACCTCTTCGTCGGTTTCGAGATCCTGCTGGCCGCGAGCTTCGTGCTGATCACGCTGGGCGGCACCGAGGTGCGGTTGCGGACCGGATCGACGTACGTGGTGGTCAGCATCCTGTCGTCGCTGCTGTTCCTGTCCGCCGTGGGGCTGGTGTACACGGCCACCGGCACGCTGAACATGGCGCAGCTCGCCGGCCGGCTGGACGCGCTGCCGTCGGGCGTACGTCTGACCCTGCAACTGACGCTGCTGCTCGCGTTCGGGATCAAGGCGGCGGTGTTCCCGCTGTCGGCGTGGCTGCCGGACAGTTACCCGACCGCGCCCGCCCCGGTCACCGCGGTCTTCGCCGGCCTGCTCACCAAGGTCGGCGTGTACGCGATCATCCGCACCGAGACGCTGCTGTTCCCCGGCGGGCAGGTCGCCACGCTGCTGATGGTGGTGGCCGGGCTGACCATGGTGGTCGGCATCCTCGGCGCGGTGGCCCAGTCGGACCTGAAGCGGCTGCTCTCCTTCACGCTGGTGAGTCACATCGGCTACATGATCTTCGGGGTGGCGCTGAGCAGCGTCGCCGGACTGTCCGGGGCGATCTTCTACGTGGTGCACCACATCACCATCCAGACCACGCTGTTCCTGGTCGCCGGCCTGGTCGAGGAACGCGCGGGCAGCACCGACCTGCGCCGTATCGGCGGCCTGGCGCGGATCGCCCCGATGCTCGGCGTGCTCTTCTTCGTCCCCGCGATGAACCTCGCCGGCATTCCGCCGTTCTCCGGCTTCCTGGGCAAGCTCGGCCTGCTCCAGGCCGGCGTGGCGGCAGGCGGGGCGCTGCCCGCCGTGCTGGTCGCGGCCGGCACGCTGACCAGCCTGCTCACGCTCTACGCCGCCTCCCGGGTGTGGAACATCGCGTTCTGGCGGGAGCCCCGGCTGGCCACCGCCACCCCGCCGGCCCGGCTGCCCGGGCTGATGGTCGGGGCGACCACCGCCCTGGTGGCGCTGGGCGTGCTGTTCACGCTGCTGGCTGGGCCGCTGTTCCAGGTCACCGCGGACGCAGCCACCGACCTGCGCGAGCGCACCCCGTACGTGCGGGCGGTCCTGCCCCGGGACGTGCCGTGACCGACGACCTGCCCCCGGGCGCGGGGGCGACCGGTGAGCCCGCGGGCGTACCCCGGGCCGCGCCCGCACCGGACGCGCCGGCGCCGACGGTCGGCCGGGGTGGGCGGCGGCGGGACCAGGCGGTCGCGCTCGCCTGGCTGGTCGTCGCCTGGATGCTGCTGTGGGGCGACGTGTCCTGGGGCAACCTGTTCGCCGGCCTGGTGGTCGGCGTGGCCGTGCTGCTGTTCTTCCCGCTGCCGCCGGTCACGTTCGGCGGCCGGGTACGCCCCCGCGCGCTGCTGGTGTTCGCTGCCACGTTCGTGGTGGAGCTGATCAGCGCCAGCGTGCACGTGGCCGGCGTGGCGTTGCACTTCGGCTACCGCCCGCGCGGCGCGATCATCGCGGTGCCGCTGCGCGTGCGCACCGATCTCAACCTGGCGCTCACCGCCGAGGTGATCTCGCTGGTGCCGGGCACGCTGATCCTCGACGTCGACCGGGCCGAGGGCGTGCTCTACGTGCACCTGCTCGACGTGCGCGGACCCGAGGACATCACCGCCAGCCGCGAGCGCGTGCTCGCCGTCGAACGGCGCATCGTGCGCGCCATCGGATCTCCCGACGAGGTACGCCGGCTCGACATCGAGCCCGTGGAACGGAGGAACCACCAGTGACAGTCCTGCTCGCCGTCGCGCTCACCGTGCTGCTCTCGGCCACCGCGCTGCTCGCCCTGGCCCGGATCTACCGCGGCCCGTCCCTGCTCGACCGGGTCGTCGGCGCCGACCTGCTGCTGTCGGCGATGCTCGCCGCGGTGGGGGCGGAGGCCGCTGTGAACCGGCACGCCACCACGCTGCCCGTCCTGGTGGTGCTCTCCCTGCTCGGCTTCATCGGGTCGGTGTCGCTGGTGCGCTTCGCGGTCCGGGCCGAGTCATGAGTGCGGCCACCCTGGCGGACTGGGTGGGTGGGGTGCTGCTGCTGGCCGGGGCGGCGCTGGCCCTGGTCGCCGGCATCGGGCTGGTGCGCTTCCCGGACGTCCTGGACCGGATGCACGCGGCCACCAAGCCCCAGGTGCTGGGCGTCCTGCTGCTGCTGGCCGGGCTGGCGCTGCGCCTGCGTACCCCCTCGGATCTGGGCATGCTGGTCCTGGTGGCGATCTTCCAGCTCTCCACCGCGCCGGTGGCCGCGCAGATGATCGGCCGGGCCGCGTACCGCTCCGGGCGGGTCGACCGCACGCTGCTGGACGCCGACGAACTGGCCGGGCGCTGAACCGGACGTGCGGGAGGCTTCCCGGCACCCTCAGCGAACATCCAGCGTCCCCCGATAAAATGGGCGGCATGATCGACTCTCCTGCCCCGGAGGGCAGCAGTAGCCGGCCGGGTCATACCCGGCGAATTCCCTCCCCGACGACCCCGGGAGCCCTGAACCTCCCGTGTTGATCCTCGTCGGTCTCCTTCTCATCACCGTCCTCACCGCCGCCACCGGTTACTTCGTGGCCCAGGAGTTCGGTTACGTCGCCGTGGACCGGGGCAAGCTCAAGCAGCTCGCCGACGGTGGCGACCGTGCCGCGGCCCGGGCCCTGGAGGTGACCGGGCGGCTCTCGTTCATGCTGTCCGGCGCGCAGCTCGGCATCACCGTGACCGCCCTGCTGGTCGGTTACGTCGCCGAGCCGTACCTGGGCGCCGGGCTGGCCGACCTGCTCGGCCTGGCCGGGCTGTCCAGCTCGGTGTCGCTGCCGCTGTCGGTTGCCCTCGCCCTGATCATCGCCACGGTGGTGCAGATGGTCCTCGGCGAGCTGGCCCCGAAGAACCTGGCCATCGCGCGGGCCGAGCCGCTCGCCCGGGCGCTGTCCCGGTCCACCCTGATGTACCTGAAGATCGCCGGTCCGCTGATCACGCTGTTCGACCGGGCCGCCGTACGGCTGCTCCGCCGGGTCGGCATCGAGCCGATCGAGGAGCTGCCCAGCGGCGCCACCCCACAGGACCTGGAACAGATCATCGCCGAGTCCCGGGAGGAGGGGCATCTCGACGCCGAGATGTCCGACCTGCTGGACCGGGGTCTGGACTTCCGGGAGCTGACCGCCGGGGAGGCGATGGTGCCCCGGGTCGACGTGCACACCGTCCGGGCCGACGAGCCGGTCAGCCGGATCGTCGAGCTGCTGGACACCGGCCACTCCCGGTTCCCGGTCAGCGGCGCCGAGGGCGTCGACGACCTGATCGGCGTGGTCGGCATCGCCGACGTGCTCGGGGTGCCCCCGGCGCAGCGCGCGACCACCCGGGTCGACGCGGTGGCCGTACCCCCGTTGCTGGTGCCCGAGACGTTGCCGCTGCCGACGGTGCTGGACCGCCTGCGGTCCGGGCACCGGCAGCTCGCCTGCGTGGTCGACGAGTACGGCGGCTTCGCCGGCGTGATCACGCTGGAGGACCTGGCCGAGGAGCTGGTCGGGCCGATCCGCGACGAGGACGACCCGCCGGACCGGGCCGCGGCCCGGCAGGAGGACGGCTCCTGGGTGGTCCCGGCGCGCTGGCGCATCGACGAGGTCGCCGACAGCACCGGCATCGAGCTGCCCGAGGCGCCCGAGTACGACACGCTCTCCGGTCTGGTGATGCGGGAGCTGGGCCGGGTGCCCGAGGTCGGTGACCGGCTGGAGATCCCGGTCGCCACCGACGGCGACCGGCCGGCCGGCGGCCGGCGGGTGCTGGTCGAGGTGCTGGCGGTGGACCGGCATGTGGCCGACTCGGTGCGGCTGCGGCCGACCGCCGACGTGTCCGGGGAGGGTGCCGCATGAGCGCCGGGTTCGCGTTGCTCTTCTCCGTGGTGCTGCTGGCGCTCAACGGGTTCTTCGTGGCCGCCGAGTTCGCGCTCGTCGCGGCCAAGCGGTACCGGCTGGAACAGGCGGCGGCCGGTGGTGGCCGGGCGGCCCGCGCGGCGCTGGACGGCGTCCGCGAGCTGAGCCTGATGCTGGCCGGCGCACAGCTGGGCATCACGCTGTGCACGCTGGGTCTGGGCGCGCTGGCCGAACCGGCCATCGAGCACCTGCTCAGCCCGCTGCTGCACGCGGTCGGCCTGCCCGAGGCGGTCAGTCACGTGGTCGCGCTGGTGTTCGCGCTGTCCCTCGTGACGTTCCTGCACCTGGTGGTCGGCGAGATGGCCCCGAAGTCGTGGGCGATCACCGACGCGGAGCGGTCGGCGATGCTGCTGGCGCTGCCGTTCCGGGCGTTCGCCCGGATCGTCCGGCCGGTGCTGTCCGTGCTCAACGGGCTCGCGAACGCGATGCTGCGCCTGTTCGGGGTGCAGCAGCAGGACCAGTTGGCCCAGGTGCACGGTCCGGACGAGCTGCGCATCCTGCTGGAGCAGTCCCGGGAACACGGGCTGCTCGGCGCCGAGCAGCACCAGCTGCTCAGCAGCATGCTGGAGCTCCAGGGCACCACTGTCGCCCAGGTGATGGAGCCGTTCGACCGGATCGTCACGGTGGGCCGGGGCGAGACCGCCGAGCGGATCGAGCACGTCTCCCGCGACAGCGGCCGCTCCCGGCTGGCGGTGGTCGACAGCGGTGGCGAGGTGTGTGGCCTGGTGCACGTACGCGAGGCCGTGCGGGCCGTCACCACTGGCCGCCCGGCGACCGCTGAGGAGCTGATGACCAGCGCCTTCACGCTGCCGGCCGAGGCGTCGGTGACCGAGGCGGTGGCCGCGATGCGGGCCCGGCAGGCGCAGCTCGCGCTGGTGAGCAACGGCGGTGGGCCGACCCGGCCGATCGGCTTCGTCGCGCTGGAGGATCTCCTGGAGGAGGTCATCGGCGAGTTCGACGACGAGACCGACCCGGTGCCGCGAGGCCGCCGGATGCGCTGAGCGTCGTGACGCCGGCCCGGCGAGGTGGGAGACCACCCCGCCGGGCCGGCGTCCGTTCCGGCCGGGCATGGCCGGGCGGGCAGCGGGAAAGCCCCGGCATGCGGCTGACCGGCGTGTCGCGGGACTCCGCCTGGACCGGGCTCTCGGTGAGCACCACGGTGCCCAACCCGAGCACCCGGCCGGGCCTGCGCCTGCCGGGCCGGGTGACGCTGAGCGCCGGTGGCTCGGACGTGCCGGTCCGGCACATCCGGCTGGGGCTGGTGACCCAGGTCGAACCGGAGGACCCGGAGGCGCCGCGCCGCCTGGTGCAGTTCCAGACGTGGACGATCGCGGGACGGTTCGTGGTGCCGGCCGGGCGGCGGCGCGCGGTCGACTTCGCCGTGCCGCTGGCCTGGGAGTCGCCGGTGACCACGTACGGCGGGGTGCCGTTGCTGAGTCTGCGTACCGGGCTGCGCACCGAGGTGTCGGTGGACCCGGAGGTGGACCAGGGCGCGATGGTGCCGGTGCTGATCCACCCGCTGCCCACCCAGGAGCACGTGCTCGCCGCGCTGGACACGCTCGGCTTCGCGATCCGTCAGGCGGGGCTGCGGGACGGCCGGCTGCCGGGCGTGGAGCAGACGCTGCCGTTCCAGCAGTGGTACGGGTTCTGGGCCGCCCCGCTGTACGCCGGCCCGATGACCGAACTCGAAGTGATCATGCTGACCGACCCGGCCGGCATGGAGGTGCTGCTCTGGCTGGACCGGCGGCTCTCCCTGGCCGGGATCACCCACCAGAGCATCAGCCGGTTCCGGGTCTGGCACGCCGGGGCCGACCAGCGGGACTGGGTGGCCACCGTGGACGGCTGGCTGCGGCACGCCATCGACAGGCACGCGGCGGCCGCCGCGCACGCCGACTGGTCCGCGACGATCCGCGAGTCGGCGCACGTCAGCCGCCGCCCCGACCGGCCCGTGGCACCGGGCTACGGGCTCGGTGGGACGGCCGGTGGCGCGGGCGTCGGCGGTGGTGGCGGAGGCGGCGACGGCAGCTGAGCGGCGGCGCCCGTCAGCCGGCGGCGAGCTTGAGGCTGAAGCCGAGGAACAGCACCGCGACCGCTGTGGTGCCGCTCGCGGCGAGCCGGCGGCGCTGCCGGAACTGGGCCGCCAGGTACGTGCCGGTGAAGATCAGCACGGTCAGGTAGAGCGCGCTGGCGACCTGTGCGATCAGTCCGAGCAGCAGGAACGACAGCGCCGGCCACGCGTACCCGGGGTCGACGAACTGGATGAAGAACGAGACGAAGAACAGGATCGCCTTCGGGTTGAGCAGGCTGATCACCAGCGCCCGCCGGAACGGCTCCCGCTGCTCCGCCGGCTCCACCTCGTCGATCAGGCGCGGCGTGGCCGGGTCGTTGCGGTCGCGCCAGCGCCGCCAGGCGCCGCGCAGCATGGCCAGCCCCAGATACCCGAGGTACGCCGCGCCGGCGTACTTGATCACCAGGTAGAGCGGCGGGTACGCCTGGAGCAGCGAGGCCACCCCGGCGGCGGAGAGGACCATCAGCACCGCGTCGCCGACGAACACCCCGGCCGCGGCCCGGTAACCGGTGGCCACGCCCCGGCGGGCGGCGGTGGCCAGCACGAAGATCGAGTTCGGGCCGGGCAGCAGCACGATCGCCACGGTGCCCAGCACGTACGTCCAGATGTCGGTGATCCCTAGCACGCCGGACATCATGACGCCGCGCCTGCCGTCGGGCGAAGCCTTTCCCGCAGGCTGACCTGTGCCTTCGGCCACTCCTGCGCGAGCATGGAGTACTGCACGGTGTCCCGCCAGGAGCCGTCGGCGCGCTGCTTGTGCTGCCGCAGCACGCCCTCCCGGCTCGCGCCGAGCCGTTCGATCGCCCGCTGCGAGCGTTCGTTGCGGATGTCGGTGTGCCAGACCACGCGGACCGCGTCCAGGTCGTCGAAGGCCCGGCGCAGCAGCAGCAGCTTCGCCTCGGTGTTGACGCCGGTACGCCACCACGGGCGGCCCAGCCAGGTGTGGCCGATCGCCAGCGACCGGCGGACCGGGTCGATCTCGTAGTAGGAGGTCGTGCCGATCACCGCGCCGGTGACGGCGCAGCGCTGCGTCCAGCACACCTGCTCGCCGCGCTCCTGCGCGTCCAGGTAGCCGGCGACCACCCGGCGCATCTCGGCGGCGCCGGTCGGCTGCGTCCCGCCCAGGTGCCGCCAGACCTCGGGGTCGGCGGTGGCGGCGTACAGCTCGTCGGCGTGGGCGAGGTCGAGCGGCTCCAGCACGACGTGCTCGCCGCGCAGCACCGCCGGCTCGTGCCACGGCGAGCGGGCCGCCCGCAGGTACGTCGGCACCGCCGCGCTCACCCCGGGAGCCGGTTCGGGGCGGCCGGGCGTGAGGCGCAGCGGCACCACACCGGCCCAGTACGGCAGCGCCTCGTCGGCCGGCTCGTCGTTGACCCCGCCGGTGCGCATCCGTACCGACACCTCGCGCAGCGGCAGCGCCAGTACCGCCGTCTCGGCCAGCTCACGCCGGTTCGGCGGGCGGCTGTCGGCGGACCGGCCGGCGGCCACCTTCTCCACCAGCGCGGTCATCACCGCGGCCTTCTCGGCGGCGTCGTCGACCAGCCGGGCGGTGCCGTGCGCCACCACCGACCGGTAGTTGGCGCTGTGGTGGAACTGGGAGCGGGCGTAGATCAGCCCGTCGAGGTGGGTGACGGCGACGCAGACCGGCAGCCCGGCCTCGCCCCGGGCGGCCAGCAGCGGCCGGCTGCCGGTGGACCCGTGCAGGTAGAGCGTGTCGCCGAGGCGGACGTGCAGCGTCGGCAGGACGCGCGGCTCACCGTCCACCGTGAACGCGAGCGCGCAGTGGTACGCCTCGTCGAGCAGCGTGTGGGCGGTGGCCCGGTCGTAGTGCATCCGGTCGCGGGCACGGCTGGCGGTGGTGCGTTCGGTCGGGGGGTACACGTGACATCCCACCTTTGTTCTAGTACAATCTCCGAACTGTGGCAGCACATTATCAGATCGTCGGGTCCACCTCGGCCGCGATTTCGGCAAGCGTCGAAGCCGGCATCCGCACCGGTGATCTCGCCCCGGGCGACGCACTGCCCGCGGTCCGCGCCCTCGCCGCCGACCTCGGCGTCAGCCCGGCCACAGTCGCGAAGGCGTACCAGGAACTGCGGCAGCGCGGCCTGGTCGCGACCGCCGGCCGGCACGGCACCCGGGTCCGCCCCCGCCCGCCGGTCGCCGCCCGCCGCGCCGAGCTGCTGCCCCCGCCGCTGGCCGGTGGCCGCGACCTCTCCGCCGGTCAGCCGGACCCCCGGCTGCTGCCCCCGCTCGGGCCGCACCTGGCCGCGCTCGCCGCCGAGAACGGACCCCCCGGCGGGTACGCGACCGACGCCGTGCTGCCCGACCTGGCCGCCCTGGCCCGGGACCGGCTCGCCGCGGACGGGGTGCCGGCCGCCGACCTGACCGTCACCGGCGGCGCGCTCGACGGCATCGAACGGCTGCTCGCCGCCCACCTGCGCCCCGGTGACGCGGTGGCGGTGGAGGACCCGGGCTGGGCCAACCTGCTCGACCTGATCGCCGCGCTCGGGCTGCGTACCGTCGGGGTGCCGGTGGACGACGAGGGCCCCACGGCCGGCGGCGTCCGAGCGGCGCTGGCCGCCGGGGTCCGGGCACTCGTGGTGACCAGCCGGGCGCAGAACCCGACCGGCGCGGCCGTCTCCGCCGCCCGGGCCGACGCGCTGCGGACGCTGCTCGCCGGCCGGGCCGACCTGCTGCTGATCGAGGACGACCACGCCGCCGAGCTGGCCCGCGTACCCCTGCACCCGCTCGCCGGGGCGACCCCGGCGTGGGCCTTCGTCCGGTCGGTGAGCAAGCCCTACGGGCCCGACCTGCGGCTGGCGGTGCTGGCCGGCGACGAGGCCACAGTGGCCCGGGTGGCCGGTCGGGCCCGGGTCGGCGCCGGCTGGGTCTCCACGGTGCTGCAACGCCTGGTCGTGTCGCTCTGGCGCGACCCGGCCACCGCCGGGCTGGTGCGGCGCGCGGCGGACAGCTACGACCGGCGGCGCGACGGGCTGGTGGCCGCGCTCGCCGCGCGCGGGGTGGCCGCGCACGGGCGTACCGGGATCAACGTCTGGGTGCCGGTGCCCGACGAGACGGTGGCGGTCACGACGCTGCGCGACGCCGGCTGGTCGCTCGCCCCCGGCGGCCTGTACCGGATCGCCGCCGCCCCCGCCGTGCGCGTCTCGGTGAGCGCGCTGGACGAAACAGACATCCCCGCGCTCGCCGACGCGCTCACTGCGGGAAGGAAGGGCCCCCTATTAACGCATTCGGTATAGGAAGGGCCCCTTCCTAACACCTCCGGACAGCGCGGCGGGCCGCTCGCGTGGGCGGCGGCGGACGGGGTAGAACGATCGGCATGGCCGAGACCGAGAGCGCCCCCGGAGCGCAGGAGTTCATCCCGCCGTCGGCGGACACCATCGACGAGCTGCGCGCCGCGGCGGGCGGCTGCCGGGGCTGCGACCTGTACCGGGACGCCACCCAGACCGTCTTCGGCCGCGGTGACGAACACGCGCGCGTGGTCTTCGTCGGCGAGCAGCCGGGCGACATCGAGGACCAGAAGGGACTGCCGTTCGTCGGCCCGGCCGGGCGGCTGCTGCGCAAGGCCGTCGACGACGCCGCGCTCGACCCCGCCCAGATCTACCTGACGAACGCCGTGAAGCACTTCCGGTTCGAGATGCGCGGCAAACGGCGCATCCACCAGACCCCGGACCGGGTGCACGTCACCGCCTGCCGGCCCTGGCTGGTCGCCGAGTTCGCCCGGCTGCGCCCGGAGATCGTGGTGGTGCTCGGCGCCACCGCCGCCAAGGCGCTGCTCGGCCCGTCGTTCCGGGTGACGAAGCAACGCGGCGAGCTGATGCCCTGGCCGGCCGCCGCCCAGCACCCGGAGGACTTCGAGCGGGTACCGGTGGACCGGACGGGCCGGGTCGCCGACGCCCCGGCGGCCCGGCTGCTCGCCACCATCCACCCGTCCGCGGTGCTGCGCGCCGACAACCAGGACGTCGCGTACGAGGGCCTGGTCGCCGACCTGAAGGTGGCCGCGAAGGCGCTGAGCTGAGTCAGGCGCGCTGCTGCCAGGTGCAGAGGCAGACCCGGTTGCCGTCCGGGTCGGCGAGCACCCAGAAGCTCGGCGCCTCCGCGTCGCTGACGAGCGTGCCGCCGGCCGCCAGCGCCGCCGCGATGCGCGCGTCCACCTCGGCCGGGTCGACCCACACGTCCGGATGCCACCGCTGCCGGGGCTCGTCCCGGCCGGAGCGCTGGAACCACACCGTCGGCAGCACGCCGTCCGGGTCGCGCACCTCGTCGTCGTCGGGGCCCCGGCCGCCCGGCGACTGCCAGGCCAGGACCGCCCGCCAGAACGGCAGCACCGCCGCGTGCTCCGGAGTGTCCAGCGCAAGTTCCAGGCGGGACAGCCCGGCCGCCGACAGGGTCAGTCCGGCGTCGGCGGCCAGCGCCGAGATCGTCCGGGCCAGCCGCAGGTCACGCTGGGTCACGCCGCCTGCGTCGTGCGACCACAGCCGCACGTCCACGTGGGTGTAGCGCAGGTCCAGGTCCGGATGATGGTCGACCCGCTCGGCCTCCGCGCCCACCGCGGCCACCAGCGCCAGTCCGGCCGCGAAATCGGGGGTACGGATGCGCGTCTGCAACGCCCCCAGCAGGTACGTCCACCCGTCCAGCCCGGCCTCGGCGACCTGTTTCCCCGTGAGTGTGCTCATCCCGCCATCCTGGTCCACCGCGCGGCGGCGGGCCACCCTGCCCGGTTCGCCCCTGTCCGGCGCGGGTGAGCGGTGCCAGACTGGCCGGCATGGAGCAGCATCTCTACGAGCCCGTGCACGACGAGTTCCGCGACCTGTGCCGCCGGTTCCTGACCCGGGAGGCGGTGCCGCACCACGAGCGCTGGGAGGCCGACGGGATCGTCGACCGGGAGGTGTGGCGGGCCGCGGGCGCGGCCGGGCTGCTCGGCCCGGACGTGGACCCGGAGTACGGCGGCGGCGGGCAGCACGACTTCCGGTTCAACGCGGTGCTGGACGAGGAGATCGTCGCGGCCGGGTGCACCGGTCTGGGGTTCGGGCTGCACAACGACGTGGTCGCGCCGTACCTGACCGAGCTGACCACCGGCGACCAGCGCAAGCGGTGGCTGCCGGGCTTCTGCTCCGGCGACCTGGTCACCGCCATCGCGATGAGCGAGCCGGGCGCGGGCAGCGACCTGGCGGGCATCCGCACCACAGCGGTCCGCGACGGCGACAGCCTGGTCCTCAACGGGCAGAAGACGTTCATCACCAACGGTGAGATGGCCGACCTGGTGGTCGTGGTGGTCAAGACCGCGCCGGACCAGGGCGCGCACGGGGTGAGCCTGGTCGTGGTGGAGAACGGCACGCCGGGCTTCAGCCGGGGCCGCCGGCTCGCCAAGGTCGGGTTGAAGGCCAACGACACCGCCGAGCTGTTCTTCGACGACTGCCGGGTGCCGGCGGAGAACCTGATCGGCACCGAGAACCACGGCTTCTACCACCTGATGGCCAATCTGCCCCGGGAACGGCTGAGCATCGCCGTCGCAGCGGTGGCGGCCTGCGAGAAGCTGCTCGCGCTGACGATCGAGTACGCCCGCTCCCGCGAGGCGTTCGGCCGGCCGATCGGCCGGTTCCAGCACAACCGGTTCCTGCTGGCCGAGCTGGACACCGAGGTCACCATCGCGCGGACGTTCGTCAACCACTGCGTCACCGAGTTCAACGCGGGCCGCCTGTCGGTGACCGACGCGGCGAAGGCCAAGTGGTGGACCACCGAGTTGCAGACCAAGGTGGCCGACCGGTGCGTGCAACTGCACGGCGGCTACGGCTTCATGCTGGAGTACCCGGTGGCGAAGGCGTGGCTGGACAGCCGGGTGCAGACCATCTACGGCGGCACCACCGAGATCATGAAGGAGATCATCGGCCGGAGCCTCGGCCTGTAGCGAAACCGGGTTGCCGATCGAACGGACCGGCGGGGGAGGATGGGACCATCCGTCCCCACCAGGAGCGCGCATGTCCACCGACCTGACCGCGCCGGCCCCGCCCCGGCCCGACGTCGCCGGCATCCAGCGGCGTACCGTCCGGCTGCTGTTCCTCACCCAGATCATCGGCGGCATCGGCGTCACCATCGGCATCTCGGTCGGCGCGCTGCTCGCCGCCCGGGTCGCCGGCACCGCCCTGGCCGGGCTGGCGCAGAGCGCCGGGGTGGTCGGCGCCGCGCTGCTCGCCATCCCCGTCACCCGGCTCATGGCCGCCCGTGGCCGCCGGCCCGGGCTGGTCCTCGCGTACGTGGTCGGTGCGGTCGGCGGTGTGCTGGTGGTGGTCGCCACCGTGATGCGCCTGGTGCCGTTGCTCTTCGTCGGCATGCTGCTGTTCGGCGGCGGCACGGCGGCCAACCTCCAGGCCCGCTACACAGCGGTGGACCTGGCCGAGCCGCAGCGCCGCGGGCGGCAACTCTCGCTGGTGGTCTGGGCCACCACCATCGGCGCGGTGGCCGCGCCGAACTTCGCCGCGCTCGCCGACGAGACCACCCGGGGCTGGGGCCTGCCGGCGCTGGCCGGCCCGTTCGCGTTCAGCGCCGTCGCGTTCACGCTCACCGCCGTCGTACTCCTGGTCCTGCTGCGGCCGGACCCGCTGCTCACCGCGCGCCGGCTGACGGCGGCCGAGCCGGCACCCGGCGCCGCACCGGCGGTCACCCGCCGCGGTGGCATGGTCGCCGCGTGGCGCACGGTACGCGGGCGGCCGGCCGCCCGCCTCGGCATCGCCGCGGTCGCGGTGGGGCACCTGGTGATGGTCGCGGTGATGTCGATGACGCCGGTGCACCTCGGCGAGTGGCACTCCGACGCGGACGTGCTGCGCGTGGTCGGCGTCGTGCTCAGCCTGCACATCGCCGGCATGTACGCGCTGTCGCCGGTGGTGGGGTGGCTCACCGACCGGGTCGGCCGCCGGCCGGTGATCCTCGGCGGGGTGGCGCTGCTGCTGGCCGCGTGCGCGGTGTCCGGCACCGCGGGGCACCACACGCCGCTGCTGTCGGTGGGGCTGGCGCTGCTCGGGCTGGGCTGGTCGGGCACGATGGTGGCGGGCTCGACGTTGCTGTCGGAGTCGGTGCCCGCCGCCGACCGGCCCGGCGTGCAGGGCCTGTCCGACCTGCTCATGGGGCTGGCCGGGGCGGGCGCGGCGGCGGCGAGCGGGTTCGTCATGCGAGCCGTGGGGTACCCGACGCTCACCCTGTTGTCGGCGATCGCGGTGGTGCCGCTGGTGGCGCTGGCGCTGCGCCGTACCGGTACGCAACCACTCGACGAGGAGGACTGAACACGTGCGGCTGACCGACTTCTGGACGCGGCTGGAGGAGGCGTTCGGCCCCGGCTACGCGGCCAGCATCGCCAGGGACCAGGTGCTGTCCCAGCTCGGCGGGCGGACCATCGAGCAGGCGCTCGCGGCCGGTGAGCAAACGCACGTGGTGTGGCGCGCCGTGGTCGCCGCCTACCCGGACCGGGTGCCCGCCCGACTACGCTGAGCAGCCTTTTCGTCGATCCCGCGTGTCGCTTGCCCAGTCGTACACCTGTTCGGCTATTGTCCACAGCGGGGTGCTCGTCCACAGCTCACGGCCCGTCGGCTGGTTTTCTGTCGGACCCAGCGCCTAGCGTGTCCCGCGTGACGCGAAGCTCAGGAAAGACGCCGGCGAAGGCAGGGGTGGCAACGATGGCAGCAGGGCCTGACCGGGAGAAGGCGCTCGACCTTGCTCTCGCTCAGATCGACAAGCAGTTCGGCAAGGGTTCGGTGATACGGCTGGGGGAGCGGCCCGTCGTGCAGACGGCTGTCATCCCGACCGGCTCCATCGCGCTCGACGTGGCGCTCGGCGTGGGCGGTCTGCCCCGCGGCCGGGTGGTCGAGATCTACGGTCCGGAGTCCAGCGGTAAGACCACCGTCGCCCTGCACGCGGTGGCGAACGCCCAGCGCGCCGGCGGCATCGCCGCGTTCATCGACGCCGAGCACGCGCTCGACCCGGAGTACGCGCGGGCCCTCGGCGTCGACACCGATGCCCTGCTGGTCTCCCAGCCGGACACCGGCGAGCAGGCGCTGGAGATCGCGGACATGCTGGTCCGTTCCGGCGCGATCGACATCATCGTGATCGACTCGGTGGCGGCCCTGGTGCCGCGCGCCGAGATCGAGGGCGAGATGGGCGACAGCCACGTCGGCCTCCAGGCCCGGCTGATGAGCCAGGCGCTGCGGAAGATCACCGGTGTGCTCAACAACACCGGCACCACCGCGATCTTCATCAACCAGCTCCGCGAGAAGATCGGCGTGATGTTCGGCAGCCCGGAGACCACCACCGGTGGCCGGGCGCTGAAGTTCTACGCCTCGGTCCGGCTCGACGTGCGCCGCATCGAGAGCCTCAAGGACGGCACCGACGTGGTCGGTAACCGCACCCGGGTCAAGGTCGTGAAGAACAAGGTCGCCGCGCCGTTCAAGCAGGCCGAGTTCGACATCATGTACGGCAAGGGCATCTCCCGCGAGGGCTCGCTGATCGACGTCGGCGTGGAGCAGGCGATCATCCGCAAGTCCGGCGCCTGGTACACCTACGACGGTGACCAGCTCGGCCAGGGCAAGGAGAAGGCCCGCGAGTTCCTCCGCGAGAACCCGGACGTGGCAGCCGAGATCGAGAAGAAGATCCTGGAGAAGCTCGGCGTCGGCACCGGCGGTGCTGGTGACGCCACCGGTGGCCCGGAGCTGCCGCCGGTCGACTTCTGATCCGCTGACCCGTGGCAGGACGACGCGCCCGTACGGGCCGGGGCTGGGATGCCGGCCCTCCCCGTACGGGCGACGCCACAGGTACGCCCCGGCCTCGCCGGGGACGCCGTGATCGCGCGGCGGAGCCCGATGCAGGGGAGGCTCCGGCTCCGCCGCGCGACGAGGCCGAGGTGGCCCGGGAGATCTGCCTGCGGCAGCTCGCGGTGCGCCCGCGCACCCGGGCCGAGCTGGCCGGCGCGCTGGCCCGCCGCGGCATCTCCGAGGAGGTCGCCGAGCAGGTCCTCGACCGTTACGACGAGGTCGGCATCGTCGACGACGCCGCCTTCGCGCGCGCCTGGGTGAGCAGCCGGCACAACGGCCGCGGGCTGGCCCGCCGGGCGCTCGCCAACGAGTTGCGCCAGCGCGGCGTCGACGGCGAGGTGGCCGGCGCGGCCCTGGACGGGCTGGACGAGGAGACCGAGGCGCAGACCGCCCGCGCCCTGGTGGAGCGCAAGCTGCGCAGCACCCGGGGCGAGCCGGACGCGGTGTTCCGGCGCCTGGTCGGCATGCTGGCGCGCAAGGGCTACCCGGCCGGGGTGGCGATCCGGGCGGTGAAGGACGCGCTGGCCGCGCAGAGCGCCGAGGCGGCCGAGTTCGCCGAGCACATCGACGCCGACGCGATGGCCGACGCCGAGAACGACCTCGACTCCCGCCGGCTCGACTGACCGACCGGCCGCCCCCGTCGCGGTCGCCGTCCCGAGGAGAGGCGCACACCGGTGCTGAAGGCGTGTCTCAACGGCACACGACGGCGGGACGAGCACCCCGCCGTGCCGCTCACCCCGGCCGAACTGGCCGCCGACGCGGTGCGCTGCGCGACCGCCGGGGTGGCGGCAGTGCACGTGCACCCGCGCGACGCAAGCGGCGCCGAGTCGCTCGGCCCGGCGGTGATCGCCGAGGCGGTCACCGCCATCCGCGACGCCCGTCCCGGCCTGCCGGTCGGCGTGAGCACCGGCGCGTGGATCGTCCCCGACCCGGCCGAGCGGGTCGCCGCCGTCCGCGCCTGGACGGTGCTGCCCGACTTCGCCTCGGTGAACGTCCACGAACCCGGAGCGGCCGAGGTCGCCGCCGCCCTCCATGGGCGCGGCGTGATGGTCGAGGCCGGTCTGTGGACGCCGGCGGCTGTCGACGCCTGGCGCCGCTGGTCCGCGCCGACCGGGCGGATCCTCGTCGAGTGCATGGCCGAGCAGGTCGAGACGGCACTCGCCGACGCGGCGGCGATCCTCGCCGCGCTGCCCGGCGAGCGCCCGCCGGTGCTGCTGCACGGCGAAGGGCCTGCCACCTGGCCGGTGTACGCCGAGGCGGTCCGGCGCGGTCTGCACACCCGGATCGGCCTGGAGGACACGCTGCTGCTGCCCGACGGCACCCAAGCCCCCGACAACGCCACCCTGGTAACCGCGGCCCGAGCCACCGCCGCTCGCTGACCCACCCACCCCGCCCCACCCACCCAGGCCGACCCCGCCCGGCCCGGCCCACCCCGCTCGGGCCCTCATCCGCTCCAGCACTGTTGATCATGAACTTAGCGGCACTTCCCGTCCGTTTTGTCCAGGCCAACTTCATGATCGCGCCCGCCAACCTCATGATCGTGCGGGGAGGGGCGGGTCAGGAGCCGCCGCGCCTTCCTCGGCCGGCGTGCCCTGCGGGCGACTCGCTCGACCCGGCGCGGTGATCAAGGAGTTCGTGTCACCGGGAAGGCCGTGGGCGGACGCCAACTCCTTGATCGTGCGGGGCGGTGGCGGGTGGCGTCGACGGGGGAGGGGGCCTGAGCAGGTCGGGAGCGGCGAAGGGCGGCGCTGTGCGACGGGGTTTGTCCGGGCCTGTCCGTCATCTGATCACCAATGAGTGACGCTGTAACTTCGCTCCGTCCGGGTGGTTTGATCATGACTCCTTGACCGAACGGCCCCTCGCGACCTAGCCTCGCCATACAGGCTCACTTTGCCCGACCAGCGCAGGCTAAGCGCACAACATAGATCTCGTAACAGAACAGCATCACTTTGGCCAGCTACACCGGCCCTTGACGGGCGCTCCGGAGACTTCGGAGCCTCCGACAACTGCAACCGGCCCGCCAGCGGTGCCCCGCAGGGGACACCGCCGACGGAAAGCTGCCCACAGCCAGCCGCTCCGGTCGGGCGTCCAGAGCCGCAGGCGCGTGTCCTTCGCGCGTGTCCTGCGGCGCCGACGTTCAGGGGGAGGCGGCCATGGCAGGGCGGCACAGGTTCACCGGCGGTCTGCCACACGGCCCCGATCCCTCCCCGGCGGGTGACAGCCCGGCCACCGGGCCCCGACCGGCCGGCGGCCCCGGCCGGGCCACCGGAGCAGGGCGGCACGGCGACACGGGCCGGGCCACCGGAGCAGGGCGGAAGCACGACGCCGGAGTGCGGCGGGCGAGCGTGTCCGCGTACCGGTGCGGAGCGGCTCGATGAGCGCCTTCGACGTCGTCCTCCTTCTGGTCGTGCTGCTGCTGGTCGTGGTGGTGGTCGGCGCCGTGCTGTTCGGCGTGCGGACCCTCAAGCGGCTCAGCCTGGCGCCCGCGCCGGAGGATCCGGCCTTCATCGCGGAGAAGGACCGGCAGGAGCAGTCCCTCGCGGCGTTGCGGACGGCCGCCGACGAGGTGAACAGCACCATCGACGTGGCGAAGTCCGCGGCCTCGGCGGCACGGGCCGAGGCGGCCGCCGCCAAGGCGGAGGCGAAGGCGGCCCGGGCCGAGGCGCGGCGGGTGCTCGACGACGCCCGCGCCGAGGCGGACACGGTGCTGGAGCGGGCGCACAAGCAGGCCGAGGCGGACGCCGAGCAGTTGCGCGCCACCGCGCGGCGCAGCGGCGAGCGGGAGGTGGCGGTACTGGCCGCCACCACCCGGGAGCAGGCGGCCGAGGTGGAACGCCGGGCCGCCCGGATGGACGAGCGGGAGCGGCTGCACACCGAGGAGGTGGAGCGCCTGGCCGAGCGGGAGCGGCAGCTCACCGCCGCCACCGCGGCGCTCGCCGCCCGGGAGGCCGCCCTGGCCGAGCGCGAGCTGGCGCTGACCGAGGTGGAGGAGCAGCGCCGCCGGGAGCTGGAGCGGGTGGCCGGGCTGACCGCCGACGCGGCCCGCGCCGAGCTGGTCGACTCGATCGAGGGGCAGGCGAAGCGGGAGGCCGCGCTGCTGGTCCGGGAGATCGAGGCGGACGCCCGGGGCAGCGCCGAGCAGCGCGCCCGCAACATCGTGGTGGACGCCATCCAGCGGGTGGCAAGCGAGCAGACCGCGGAGAGCGTGGTCAGCGTGCTGCACCTGCCTGGCGACGAGATGAAGGGGCGCATCATCGGCCGGGAGGGGCGCAACATCCGCGCCTTCGAGTCGGTCACCGGCGTCAACCTGATCATCGACGACACCCCCGAGGCGGTGCTGCTGTCGTGCTTCGACCCGGTACGCCGGGAGGTCGGCCGGGTCACGCTGGAGAAGCTGGTGCTCGACGGCCGGATCCACCCGCACCGGATCGAGGAGGTCTACGACCTGGCCCGGCAGGAGGTGGAGGAGCTGTGCCTCCGGGCCGCCGAGGACGCGCTGGTCGAGGTCGGCATCACCGAGATCCACCCGGAGCTGGTCACGCTGCTGGGCCGGTTGCGCTACCGGACGTCGTACGGGCAGAACGTGCTGAAGCACCTGGTGGAGACCGCGCACATCGCCGGGGTGATGGCCGCCGAGCTGCGGCTGGACGTGCCGACGATCAAGCGGTGCGCGTTCCTGCACGACATCGGCAAGGCGCTCACCCACGAGGTGGAGGGCAGTCACGCGATCATCGGCGCGGACGTGGCCCGCAAGTACGGCGAGAGCGAGGACGTGGTGCACGCCATCGAGGCGCACCACAACGAGGTGCCGCCGCAGACCATCGAGGCGGTGCTGACCCAGGCGTCGGACGCCTGCTCGGGCGGGCGGCCGGGCGCGCGGCGGGAGAGCCTTGAGGCGTACGTCAAGCGGCTGGAGCGGATCGAGGAGATCGCGGCCGGCAAGCTGGGCGTGGAGAAGGTCTTCGCCATGCAGGCGGGCCGGGAGATCCGGGTGATGGTCAAGCCGGACGACGTGGACGACATCGGCGCGGCGGTGCTGGCCCGGGACGTGGCCAAGCAGATCGAGGAGGAGCTGACCTATCCGGGTCAGATCCGGGTGACAGTGGTGCGCGAGTCCCGGGTCACCGAGATCGCCCGCTAGACCGGCAAGACCGAGAACGGGCGGGTGGGGGAGAACCCCACCCGCCCGTTCCGTGTCCGTCGGACGACGTCAGCTCACAGCGGCGTGGCGCCGGTGCCACCGTCGGTCTGCGTGGCCGCCACCGGCTTGGCCGCGGTGCGCGGCAGCCGGGTCAGCCGCTTCTGCAGCCACCAGGCCAGCACCGACAGCAGGCCGCAGATGGCGATGTAGATGGCCGCGACGATCAGGTACGTCGGCACGTACGGCAGGCCGAACGCCAGGCGGCCGCCGATCTGCTTGCCCACGAACAGCAGCTCCGGGTACGTGATGATGAAGCCGAGCGCGGTGTCCTTGAGCAGCACGACGAGCTGGCTCACGATCGCCGGGAGCATCGACCGGAACGCCTGCGGCAGCAGGATCAGCCGTAGCACCTGGTTCTTGCGCATGCCGATCGCGTACGCGCCCTCGGACTGCCCGTACGGCACGGCGTTGATGCCGGCGCGGAAGATCTCCGCCAGCACCGAGCCGTTGTAGAGCGTCAACCCGATGACCAGCGCCCAGAACTTGTCGATCGGCCAGCCGTACTGCAGCGGCACGTAGTAGCCGAAGAAGATCAGGATCAGCAGCGGGATGGCCCGGAACAGCTCCACCACGAACGTGGCGGGCGCCCGGAACAACACCTTGTCGCTGAGCCGGGCGCTGGCGAAGAACGCGCCGAACAGCAGTGCCAGCACGGTGGCGACGGCGGCGACCTTCAGCGTGGCCCAGAGGCCGTTCAGCAGCTCCCGCTGCACGGCCGCGTACTGGAACTGTTCCCACTTGCGGGCCTCGAACTGGCCGGTCTGGTCGAACTTGTAGACCACGAACGCGATCAGCGCGACGATCGCCGCGATCGAGACGATGCCGAGGATCCGGTTGCGCCTGCGGGCCTTCGGGCCGGGGATGTCGTAGAGGACGCTGCTGCTGCTCACCGGGCCACCGCCCACTTGCGCTCGAGGATCCGCTGGAGCACCACCAGCGGGATGATCAGGATCAGGAAGCCGATCACGATCCAGGTGAGCACGATGAACTGCGGCTCACCCCGCTCCGACATGTACGCCGGGATGGCGCCGGCCTCCAGCACGGAGAAGCCGGCGGCGATCGTGGTGTTCTTCAGCATGGCGATGAGCACGCTCATCATGGGCGGGACCATGGCCCGCAGCGCCTGCGGCAGCACGATCAGCGTCAGCACCTGGGCGAATGTCATGCCCAGCGCGCGGGCCGCCTCGGCCTGCCCGGTGGCTACCGTGTTCACGCCGGAGCGGACCACCTCGCAGATGAACGCCGAGGTGTAGGCGATCAGCGCGATGCAGGCGCTGTTGAAGTAGTCGATGTTCACGTCCAGCTTCGGCACCGCGAAGACGAGGAACGCGAACACCAGCGTCAGCGGGGTGTTGCGGACCAGGTTGACGTAGGTGGCGCCGAAGGCCCGCAGGGCGGGGACCGGGGACACCCGCATCGCGCCGAGCAGCGTGCCGAGGACGAGACTGCCCACGCCGGCGATCAGGAACAACTTGACGGTGTTGTAGAACCCCTCGCGGAACAGGCTCGCGTTGTCCGTCAGGACGCGGAAGAACTCGCCCATACCTCGCTCTCACTCTCTCCAGACGGGACCGGGCGGGGAGGAGGACCTCCCCGCCCGGTCCGACGTCGGTGCGGACCGTCAGTACCGCTCGAGCTGCGGCGCAGTGGCCGGCGAGCCGGACTTGCCGAGCGTGCCGTCGTAGATCTTCTTCCAGGTGCCGTCGGTGAACGCCGCCTCGATCTGGTCGTTCACGTAGTCACGCAGCGCCTTGTCGTCCTTGGGCAGGCCGATGCCGTACTTCTCGGTGCTGAACGGCTGGCCGACGACCTTGAGCTCGTCCGGGTTCTGCGCGGCGTAGCCCTTGAGGATGGCGTCGTCGGTGGTCACCGCGTCGACCTTCTTGTCGAGCAGCTGCGAGACGCACTCGGAGTAGGTCTTGAACTCGACGATGTTCTCGCCCTCGGTCAGGCCCTCGTCGCGGATCTTCTGGATCGGCGTGGAGCCGGTGGCCGAGCAGACCTTCTTGCCCTTGAGCGTGTCCTTGCCGGTGATCGACGACTCGTCCTTGCGGACCAGCAGGTCCTGGCCGGCGACGAAGTACGGGCCGGCGAAGGAGACGTCGTTCTTGCGCTTGTCGGTGATCGAGTACGTGCCGACGTAGTAGTCGATCTCGCCACCCTTGATCGCGGTCTCCCGGTTGGCGGACGCGATCTCCTTGTACTCGATCTTCGCCGGGTCGACGCCGAGCGTGCTGGCGACGTACTGGGCGATCTCGATGTCGAAGCCGCAGCGCTTGCCCTGGGCGTCCTTGTAGCCGAGGTTCGGCTGGTCGAACTTGACGCCGATGACGACCTTGCCGGCCGACTTGATCTTCTCGAAGGCCGGGCTGCCGGCGACGTTGGCGTCCGTCTTGGGGGTGAAGGTCACGCCCGAGCTGCTGCAGCTGTCGCCCTGAGCTCCACCGCTGGCGTTGCCGCCACCGCTGGGAGCCGGGTTCCCCTCCTTGCCGCAGGCGGCCGCGGACAGGGCGAGCGAGGCCATCATGGCCACCGCCGCCACGCGCTTGTAACGCATACTCATCTCCTTCTTCGACGGAGTCGACGGGACGACTCCACTACGGACGCTCAGTGGGTGAGGATCTTGGAGAGGAAGTCCTTGGCCCGCTCGCTGCGCGGGTTCGCGAAGAACTCGGCCGGCGGCGCGTCCTCGACCAGCTTGCCGTCGGCCATGAAGATGACCCGGTTGGCCGCGTGCCGGGCGAAGCCCATCTCGTGGGTCACCACGACCATGGTCATGCCGTCGCGGGCCAGCGACGTCATCACGTCCAGCACCTCGCCGACCATCTCCGGGTCCAGCGCGCTCGTCGGCTCGTCGAACAGCATCGCCTTGGGCTGCATGGCCAGCGCGCGGGCGATCGCCGCCCGCTGCTGCTGACCGCCGGAGAGCTGCGCCGGGTACTTGTCCGCCTGGTTGGCGATGCCGACCCGGTCCAGCAGGGCCAGGCCGCGTTCACGGGCCGCGGCCGGCTTCTCCTTGCGTACCTTGACCGGCCCCAGCGCGACGTTCTCCAGGATGGTCTTGTGCGCGAAGAGGTTGAACGACTGGAACACCATGCCGACCTCGCTGCGCAGCTTGGCCAGGGGCTTGCCCTCGGCCGGCAGCGGCTGCCCGTCGAACGTGATGGTGCCGGAGTCGATGGGCTCCAGCCGGTTGATGGTGCGGCAGAGCGTCGACTTGCCGGAGCCGGACGGGCCGATCACCACGACCACCTCGCCCCGGTCGACGGACAGGGACACGTCGTCGAGCACGTGCAGCGGCCCGAACCACTTGTTGACCCCGTCGAGCACGATCAGCGGGTCGCCCGTCGTCACGTCGTCCACCGTCCCTGTCGTCCATGGCGGAATTCGGGGCTCGGTCGACCCCCGGTTGGGCAACTGTAGGCGGGGTGAGGTGGCAGAACGCAACTCAGATGGTCACGGAGCGGTAACACCGGTCACCGGCGTACCGGCCCGTCCGAAATTTCGTCATCACCGGGGTGGGCCGATTGGCGTCGTCGCCGCAGGCCCGAGATCATGAGGGGATGACCGACGCGATCAGGCTGACCGACTACGCCCGTGGTGGCGGTTGCGCCTGCAAGATCCCCCCCGGCGAGCTGGAGGCGATGGTCGCCGGTCTCGGCGCCACCGGCGGCTCCGCCGACCTGCTGGTCGGCCTGGAGAACGGCGACGACGCCGCGGTGGTCCGGCTGGACGAGCGTACGGGCCTGGTGTGCACCGCCGACTTCTTCACCCCGGTGGTCGACGACGCCTACGACTGGGGGCGCATCGCCGCCGCCAACGCGCTCTCCGACGTGTACGCGATGGGCGGCACCCCGCTCGTCGCGCTCAACCTGCTCTGCTGGCCGCGCGGGGTGCTGCCGCCGGAGATGGCCCGCGAGGTGCTGCGCGGCGGTCTGGACGTGGCCCGGGAGGCGAACTGCCACCTGGCCGGCGGGCACAGCGTGGACGACGACGGCCCGAAGTACGGCCTGGCGGTCACCGGCGTGGTCCGGCCGGAGGAGCTGATCACGCTCGACGCCGGGCGGGCCGGGCTGCCGCTGTCGCTGACCAAGCCGCTCGGGGTGGGCGTGCTCAACACCCGCCACAAGCAGACCGGGCAGCGCTTCCCCGAGGCGGTCGAGTCGATGGCCCGGCTCAACCGGGACGCGGCCCGCGCGGCGGTGGCCGCGGGCATCCGCTGCGGCACCGACGTCACCGGCTTCGGCCTGCTGGGGCACGCCTCGAAGCTGGCCCGCGCGAGCCGCCTGACGGTGGCGATCGACGCGGCGGCGGTGCCGTACCTGCCCGGTGCGCGGGAGGCGCTGCGCGACGGGTACGTCAGTGGCGGCACCCGGCGCAACCTGGAGTGGGTCACGCCGTGGACCGACTTCGGCGGCGCGGACGAGGGGGAGCGGCTGCTGCTGGCCGACGCGCAGACCTCCGGCGGTCTGCTGGTCGCCGGTGAGGTGCCGGGTGGCACGGTGATCGGCGAGCTGCTGCCGGCTTCGGAGCACCTGATCCGGGTGCGCTGAGCCGCGATGTCGCGGCGCGGCTGGGCCGTCGCCGCGGCACCGTACCCGATAAACTGTCATCTTCCAGCTACTCTGGGCAACGTCGCCCGAGGGAATTTTGCCCGGAATGGTCACAGACCGGTAACTTGCGCCCGGCTGAGGTCAAATGCACCCCACCATCGTCATTAAGGCCCGATCCGGAGGCCGGTGGAACGAGCGCAGCGAGGAGGCGGCATGACCGAGCTGTGGAACTGGAGAATCGACGGCGGCGAGCCGGTGGAGGTCTACCCGGCACTGGCCGAGGCGCTCGGCCGGGTGGTGATGCCCATGGCCGTCGCCGACCCGGTCCGGCTCCCCGCGTACGCGGTGGTCTGCGACGTGTGGGAGGCGCCCGGGCTGTACGGCACCGTGGTCGACTGTTACGGCGTGCCCGAGAGCCTGTCCGAGCTGCCCGCGATCGCGGCGCTGGCCCGGCTGCTGGGCCGCAACTGCCTGATGCGTGACGACACGCTCGACGCCGGCCGGCACCTGCTGGTCGCGCCGGACGGCACGATCCGGCCGGTGCACTTCGACGTGGCCGACACCGACGACGGCGAGGTGCTCAGCCACCACCGGCTCTGCACGGTCGCCGACGCGCGCTGCCGGGGCTGGTCGCAGTGCCACCGCTCCCGCTGGGCCCCCGACACGGTCGCCCCGGCGCTCGCCGCCGCCTGAGCGCGGGCACACGCGGGCGCGGGCAACGGGCGCTCGCCGCCTGAGCGCGGACGCCGGCGGGCACCCGTGACAGGTGCTCGCCGCCGTGTCCCCTCCGGCGGCGAGCGGTGGCGGCCCCGGGCTCAGCCCCGGGCCGCCGGCTGCTGCCCCCGCACCACGAGCTGGTCGAGCAGCGTCGCGGTGGCGGCGGCCACGGCGTCCACCGCGGCGTCGAACGCGGCCGCGTTGCGGGCGGCAGGGGTACGGAATCCGGAGATCTTCCGGACGTACTGCAACGCGGCGGCGCGGACGTCCTCCTCGGTCACCACCGGGACGTACGGCTCACGCAGGGTCTTGATGCTCCGGCACACGGCTCCTCCTCGTTAGATCCGATCGGCTCCACCCGGATACGCTGTCCGGGTCATGACTACCGCAGCCGCGGGCAGCCCGCGCACCTACCAGGTGCGTACGTACGGCTGCCAGATGAACGTGCACGACTCCGAGCGCATCTCCGGCCTCCTCGAGGATGCCGGGTACGTGCGCGCCGCCGAGGCCGACGAGCAGCCCGACGTGGTGGTGTTCAACACCTGCGCGGTCCGGGAGAACGCCGACAACCGGCTCTACGGCAACCTGGGTCATCTGCGCCCCGTGAAGGCCAAGCACCCCGGAATGCAGATCGCGGTCGGCGGCTGCCTGGCCCAGAAGGACCGGGGCGACATCGTCCGCAAGGCGCCCTGGGTGGACGTCGTCTTCGGCACGCACAACATCGGCTCGCTGCCGGCGCTGCTGGACCGGGCGCGGCACAACGCCGCCGCCGAGGTGGAGATCCTGGAGTCGCTGGAGGTCTTCCCCTCCACGCTGCCGACCCGGCGCGAGTCGACGTACGCCGGGTGGGTCTCGATCTCCGTCGGCTGCAACAACACCTGCACGTTCTGCATCGTGCCCTCCCTGCGCGGCAGGGAGAAGGACCGCCGCCCCGGCGACATCCTCTCCGAGGTCCGCGCGCTGGCCGACTCCGGCGTGCTGGAGGTGACGCTGCTCGGGCAGAACGTCAACTCCTACGGCGTCGAGTTCGGCGACCGGTACGCCTTCGGCAAGCTGCTGCGTGCCTGCGGCGACATCGACGGGCTGGAGCGGGTGCGGTTCACCAGCCCGCACCCGAAGGACTTCACCGACGACGTGATCGCCGCGATGGCCGAGACGCCCAACGTCTGCCACTCGCTGCACATGCCCTTGCAGTCCGGCTCGGACGACGTGCTGCGGGCGATGCGCCGCTCGTACCGGTCGGAGCGGTACCTGGGGATCATCTCCAAGGTCCGGGCGGCGATGCCGGACGCGGCGATCACCACCGACATCATCGTCGGCTTCCCGGGCGAGACCGAGGCCGACTTCGCCCGCACGCTCGACGTGGTGCGGGAGGCCCGGTTCTCCTCGGCGTTCACGTTCCAGTACTCCAAGCGCCCCGGCACCCCGGCCGCGACCATGGACGGCCAGCTGCCCAAGCAGGTCGTGCAGGAGCGCTACGAGCGCCTGATCGCCTGCGTCGAGGAGATCACCTGGGCGGAGAACAAGAAGCTGGTCGGGGAGACCGTCGAGGTGCTGGTGGCAGTCGGCGAGGGCCGCAAGGACGAGCGCACCGGCCGGATGTCCGGCCGGGCCCGCGACGGCCGGCTCGTGCACTTCGCCACCGGTGAGCTGGCCGGGCGGATCCGCCCCGGCGACATCGTCCACACCACTGTCACGTACGCCGCCCCGCACCACCTCAACGCCGACGGCGCGCCGCTGGCGCACCGGCGCACCCGGGCCGGGGACGCGGCCGAGGCGGGACAGGTTCCGCGTACCCCCGGGGTGCTGCTCGGACTGCCGACGGTCGGCGCGCCGGCCGCGGCGCCCGCCCCGGTCGGCGGCTGCGCCGCCCACTGACCGCAGGTAAGGAAGGGCCCCCTTTTAACACTCGGTGTTAAAAGGGGACCCTTCCTCTACCGGAGGCGTTAAGAAGGGGCCCTTCCTTCGTCAGCAGGCGGTGCCGTTGAGCTTCACGCCGCCCGGCGTCGCGGCGGTGCCGTTGGCGGTGAAGCCGACGGTGACCGACGCGCCCGGCGCCAGCGACGACGCCCAGGCCGGCGCGGCGGCGGTCACAGTGGTGCCGGACTGCGTGACCGTGGCGTTCCAGCCGCTGGCCAGCGTCACCCCGGACGGCCAGGTCCAGGTGGCCGACCACGGGTTCACCGCGGCGGTGCCGGTGTTCTTGACGGTGAGCTCGCCCTGGAAGCCGCCCGACCAGGAGTTGATCTGCTTGTAGGTGGCGGTGCAGCCACCGGTCACCGGAGGCGGCGGGGTGGTCGGCGCCGGCGAGGTGTTCGGCGTGCCGGTCGGGGACGGGCTGGTGGTGCCGCCACCGCCGGTCGGCGGGATCAGGTACGGCGTCAGGATGTCCTGCTTCGGCTGGTTGATCGTGGTCCAGTCGTCGTTGGCGATGCCGCCGGTGTCACCGGAGTTCGGGTTCCACGACCAGTACGTGAACGACATGCCGTTCACGCCGGTGCCGGTGTACGCCATCAGGTTCTGCAACCAGATCTTGTCCTTGGGGTCCTGGAGCGTGGTGCCGAACTCGCCCATCATGATCGGCGCGATGTCCTGCTTGTAGAGGTAGCCCCAGTACTTGTCCCAGATGGCCGGCATGTTCGCCGGGTACGACGGGTCGTCGAACCAGGCCTGGCGGTAGACCGACGTGGCGTACTCGTGCGGCGAGTAGACCAGCCGGTTCGCCACGTTCAGCCGCACCGGGAACTGCCCGGCCTTGGACAGGTTGCCGCCCCACCAGCCGCAGTCCTCGTCGTTGCTGGGGTCGTTGTCCCAGACGTTCGACAGGCCGCCGCTCGGGCAGCTCACCCCCTCCACGAAGATCAGCCAGTTCGGCTGCACGCCGAGGATCGCGTTGCCGGCCCGCTCGGCGGCCAGCCGCCAGTCCCGGGCGGTGTCGCCGCAGCCCCAGCAGGCGCCGGTGGCGGCCGGGTTGGTGCCCTCGGCGTGCGGCTCGTTGTGCAGGTCCGCGCCGATCACAGTGGTGTTGCCGGCGTACCGCTGGGCCAGCATCTTCCAGTCGTTGATCCAGGTCGTCTCGGAGACGGTCGAGGTGTACCAGAGCGGCGACTGCCCGGCCGACGTCGGCCGGTGCCGGTCCAGGATGACCCGCATCCCCTTGCTGCCCGCGTAGTCGATGACCTTGTCGAGGATCTGCAACGGGGAGAGCCCGATCAGGTCCGGGTTGACGAAGTCGTTGATGCCGGTGGCGGTCGCGCCGGCCTTGAGCGCGTCGTTCGAGTACGGGATGCGCAGCGTGTTGTAGCCCAGCCGGGCCATGGTGTCGAGCTGGGAGCGCCACGGGTTGCTCGACCACAGGCCGTGGAACGTCTTGTTGTCGGTCTCCATCCCGAACCAGTTGATGCCGGTCAGCCGGACGGTCGCGCCCGTACTGTCGACGATCTTGTTGCCGCTGGTGTGCAGGTAACCGGTTCCGGTGCCACCGGCCGCCGCGGCGGCCGGTGCGGTGGAGACGGCGGCGGCGACGAGAACGCCGGCCGCTGCGGTGGCGAGCGCCGTCAGGGCGCCGCCGAGGGCGGTGCGTCGGTGCATGGAAGCTCCACTTCGGATGCCCGCGCCGCACGGGCGCCGCGGGTGGCAGGACCAGGAGGATCGGCCCGCTCCTCGTCGAGTACGCGCGACAGCGCGCGCCGGGCCGGTCACGTGGACGGCCACCCGCGGGAATGCGCATCGGCGATCGTCGACGGCGCGGATCAGCCGTCGATGCCCTCGTGCCGGTGCCGGAACCTGGCTCCGCCGCTCATTCTGATCAGCCCGCCTCGATGCGTCAACCCGGCCCGGACGCAGGTGAGCCCCCGGCCGAACGCGGCCGGGGGCTCACCTGATGTGTCTGTCCGCCGGCCCGCCCGGCCGGGGTGTCGCTGTCAGCCGGCCTGCTCGGCGAGCTGGAGGAACTGCCGCTTCGAGGCGAGCGCCTGCTCGGCCTCCTTGATCCGGCGGGCGTCACCGGCGGCCTGGGCCCGGGCCAGCCGGTCCTCGGCCTCGGCGACCTGGGCGCGCATCTGCGCCAGCAGCGGGTTGTCCTCCTTGGAGGTGCGCCGCCACGCCGAGTCCATCACCTCGCGGACCTTGTCGTCCACGGCCCGCAGCCGGCGCTCCAGCCCGGCGGCGGCCTCGCGGGGCACCCGGCCGGCCTCGTGCCACTGCGCCTGGATCTCCCGCAGCTTCGCCTGGGCGCCCTTCGGGTCGCCGTCGACGTCCAGCGCCTCGGCCTCGGCCAGCAGCGCCTGCTTGCGCTCCAGGTTGGCGCGCTGCTCGTTGTCGCGCGCCGAGAAGACCTCGCTGCGGCGGGTGAAGAACTCGTCCTGCGCGGCGCGGAACCGTTCCCAGAGCTTCTGCTCGGCCTCCTTGGCGGCGCGCGGCGCGGCCTTCCACTGGGTCATCAGATCCTTGAGCTGCCCGGCGGTGACGCCCCAGTCGGTGGAGTCCTTGAGCTTCTCCGCCTCGGCGACCAGCTCCTCCTTGACCGTCTGCGCCTGCTTGCGCTGCTGGTCGAGGGAGGCGAAGTGGGCGCCCCGGCGGCGGGTGAAGCCGTCCCGCGCGGCGGCGAACCGCTTCCACAGCTCACCGTCGGTCTTCTTGTCGACGCCGCGGATGGTCTTCCACTCGTCGAGGATCTCCTTGAGCCGGTCACCGGCGGTCTTCCAGCCGGTCGACTCGGCGGCGAGCTTCTCGGCCTCCTCGACCAGGGCGGTCTTGCGCGCCAGCGCCTCGCCCCGGGCGGCCTCGCGCGCCGCCTTGGCCTCGCCGGCCTTCTCCTCGGCGACGGTGGCCAGCTTGTCCAGGCGGGCGGCCAGGGCGTCGATGTCACCGACCACGTTTGCCTCGGCCAGCGACCCACGGATCCGGCGGATCGTGGTGAGGGAGTGACCGGCATCAGCCGCGCCCGAGTTGAGCCGCGCCTCGGTCAGGTCGACCTCGGTCACCAGGTCGGCGTAGCGCCGGGCGAAGTGGGCGAGCCCTTCCTCCGGTGCCCCTGCCTGCCAGGATCCGACCACCCGCTCACCCTCGGCGGTCTTGACGTAGACGGTGCCGTCCTCGTCGACCCGTCCGAAGGCAGTCCAGTCGCTCATGTGCCCATCCTCGTTCTCCCGGCGTCGAGGGGACAGCCCCCTCGATCGCCGCCACGGCGCAGCAAACTTTCTCCCGGCATTGTCACAGGTCCGCCCCCGTCCGTGTCGAGCGCCTGTCGCCGACCGTGACCATACGGTGTTGTACGCCCTCGATGACCGGATCGGCGCGGGGACGCACCGGGGGATCGGCGATAGGTTTGGGGGCGTGCCCCTGGTCGCCGCCGCCGTCTGCCCCCATCCGCCGTTGATCGTGCCCGAGCTGGCCGGCGCCGCCGCGCCGGAGTTGGACGACCTGCGCGCCGCCGCCGACGTCGCGATCGCGCGGCTGCTCGCCGCCCGGCCGGAGGCGATTCTGCTCGTCGGCGGCGGGCCGGAGACCGTCCGGTTCGACGCCGCCGACTGGGGCTCCCTGCGCGGCTTCGGGCTCGACCGGCCGGTGCGGCTGTGGAAGATCTCCTGCTCCGGTGGCGAGGTCCTGCCGCTGAGCCTGACCATCGGCGCCTGGCTGCTGAACCGCTCCGTCACCGAGCTGCCCCGCCTGGCCCGGTCGGTGGCGCACGACGCCACACCGGCCGAGTGCGTGGCGTTCGGCGCGAGCCTGGTCGCCGACGACGATCCGCGGGTCGCGCTGCTCGTGCTCGGTGACGGGTCCGCCTGCCGGGGCGTCAAGGCACCGGGGTACGACGACCCGCGCGCCGAGGCGTACGACGAGGGGGTCGCCGCGGCGCTCGCCGGCGCGGACGCCGACGCCCTGCGCGGCCTGGACCCGGTGCTGTCCGCGCAGCTGCGGGTCGCCGGGCGGGCGCCGTGGCAGGTGCTGGCCGGCGCGGTCGGCGCGGCGGGCGGCGAGTGGCGCGGCGAGCTGAGCTACCACCGCGCCCCCTACGGCGTTGCCTACTTCGTGGCGAACTGGGAGCGGTCGTGACAGTCGTGGCGGTGGTCGGGCCGACCGCGGCTGGGAAGTCGGCGCTGAGCATCGCGCTGGCGCACGCGCTCGACGGCGAGGTCGTGAACGCCGACTCGATGCAGCTCTACCGGGGCATGGACATCGGCACCGCGAAGCTGACGCCGGCGGAGCGCGAGGGCGTGCCGCACCACCTGCTGGACATCTGGCCGGTGACCGAGCCGGCCAGCGTCGCCGAGTACCAGACGCTGGCCCGCGCGGCCGTCGACGACATCCTGGCCCGGGGACGGGTGCCGCTGCTGGTGGGCGGCTCCGGGCTGTACGTGCGGGCGGTGCTGGAGCGGTTCGAGTTCCCCGGCACCGACCCGGCGCTGCGGGAGCGGCTGGAGGCGGAACTCGCGGCGGTAGGCCCCGGGCCGCTGCACGCGCGGCTCACCGAGGCCGACCCGGGCGCGGCGGCGAGCATCCTGCCCACCAACGGCCGGCGGATCGTGCGGGCGCTGGAGGTGATCGAGCTGACCGGCGCGCCGTTCACCGCGTCGCTGCCGTCGCCGACGCCGTACTACCCGTCCGTGCAGCTCGGCGTCGACCTGGACACCCCGCGCCTCGACGAGCGGATCGCGCTGCGGGTGGACCGGATGTGGGCGGACGGACTGGTCGACGAGGTGCGGGCGCTGGTCGGCGAAGGACTGCCCGAGGGGCGGACGGCCAGCCGGGCGCTCGGCTACCAGCAGGTGCTGCGGTTCCTGGCCGGGGAGCTGACCGAGCCCGAAGCGCACGAGGAGACGATCCGCGCCACCCGCCGGTTCGTCCGGCGGCAGCGCTCCTGGTTCCGGCGTGACCCGCGCATCCACTGGCTGGACTCGGCGTCGCCCGCGTTTATCGACACTGCCCTGCGGGTGGTCGCCGAGCATCGGCGATGATGGGGGCGTGGAGTTCACCAAGGGTCACGGCACCGGCAACGACTTCGTCATCATGCCCGACCCGGACGGCGCCCTCGACCTGACACCCGGCCTGGTCGCCGCGCTCTGCGACAGGCGGCGCGGGCTCGGCGGCGACGGTGTGCTGCGCGTCGTACGCGCCGCCAAGCACCCCGAGGGCGTCGCGCTGGCGGGCGAGGCCGAGTGGTTCATGGACTACTGGAACTCCGACGGCTCGTTCGCCGAGATGTGCGGCAACGGGGCCCGGGTGTTCGTCCGGTACCTGCTGGACCGGTCGCTGGCCGCCCCGTCGGGCGGGACGCTGCCGATCGCCACCCGCGCCGGCCTGGTGCGGGCCCGCGTGGAGGGCGCGGACGTGGCGGTCGAGATGCGCCGCCCCCGGCTGTACGACACGGCCACCGCCACGCTCGGCGGGCTGACCCTGCCCGGCACGGCCGTGGACGTCGGCAACCCGCACCTGGTGTGCGCGCTGCCCGCCGCGCTGGAGCTGACCGGCCTGGACCTCACCCGCGCGCCCGAGGTCGACGCCGCGACGTTCCCGTCCGGGGTGAACGTCGAGTTCACCACGCCGGGCGAGCCGGTCGCCGGCACCGACGGGCACGTGCTGATGCGGGTCTACGAGCGCGGCTCGGCCGAGACGCTCTCCTGCGGCACCGGCGCGTGCGCGGTGGCGGCGGTGGCGTTGCGCGACGCCGGCCTGGACACCGGCACGGTGACGGTCGACGTACCCGGCGGGCGCCTCACGGTCACCGTGACAGCCGACTCCTGCTGGCTGTCCGGCCCCGCCGTCCTGGTAGCCACCGGCACCCTGACCCCCGCCGCCCTGTCCCACTGACCCGCCTCCCGCGCCCCGGGGCCCTCCGGCGGTTGATCAAGGAGTTCACGGCGGATTCCGGGTGTCCCGGGGAGCAAACTCCTTGGTCAACAGCGCGGAGACGGGTTCGTCGAAGGCAGGCACGAGATCTTGGAAGATTTTGGCCCCTATGAGGGCCTTTTCCTTCCAAGATCTCGTGCGAGGCCGTGCGTGGCCGCGCGCGGCTGGGCAGCGCAGCGCGGGTCAGGGGGTGGCGCTGGCGTTGGCGGCGATCTCGGGGAGGTCGGCCGGGCCCGGGTCGGCCGCCGGGGCCGGCGTCGCGGCCGGGTTCTGGGCGGCGGCCCGTACCGCGGCGGCCACCGCCGGGGCGACCCGGGAGTCGAAGACGCTCGGCACGATCACCGTCGGGTTGATCTTGTCCTCGCCGACCACGTCCGCGATGGCCCGCGCGGCGGCGAGCGCCATCTCCTCGGTGAACTCCTCGGCGTGCGCGTCGAGCATGCCGCGGAACACGCCGGGGAAGGCGAGCACGTTGTTGATCTGGTTCGGCTGGTCCGAGCGGCCGGTGGCGACCACGGCGGCGTACTTGCGCGCCTCCCGCGGGTCCACCTCCGGGTCGGGGTTGGCGAGCGCGAAGACGATCGCGTCCTTCGCCATCTGGGCGACGTCCTCGCCGGTGAGCAGGTTCGGCGCGCTCACGCCGATGAACACGTCCGCGCCGCGTACCGCCCCGGCCAGGTCACCGGAGTAGTTCTCCTTGTTGGTGTTCTCGGCCAGCCACTGCCAGGCCGGGTTGAGGTCCGGCAGGCCGCGGTGCAGGGCGCCCTGGCGGTCGTACGCGATGATGTCGCCCACGCCCTGGCGCAGCAGCAGCTTCATGATCGCGGTGCCGGCCGCGCCGGCGCCGGAGACCACGACCCGGACGTCCGCGAGCTGCTTGCCCACGACGCGCAGCGCGTTCGTCAGCGCGGCCAGCACGCAGATCGCGGTGCCGTGCTGGTCGTCGTGGAAGACCGGGATGTCCAGCGCTTCGCGCAGCCGGGCCTCGATCTCGAAGCAGCGCGGCGCGGCGATGTCCTCCAGGTTGATCCCGCCGTACGCGGGCGCGATCGCCTTGACGATCGCCACGATCTCGTCGGTGTCCTGGGTGTCCAGCACCACCGGCCAGGCGTCCACCCCGCCGAAGCGCTTGAACAGCGCCGCCTTGCCCTCCATCACCGGCAGCGACGCGGCCGGACCGAGGTTGCCCAGGCCGAGCACGGCGGTGCCGTCGCTGACCACGGCGACGGTGTTGCGCTTGATGGTGAGCCGGCGGGCGTCGGCCGGGTTCTCCGCGATCGCCATGCAGACCCGGGCCACGCCCGGGGTGTACGCGCGGGACAGCTCGTCGCGGGTGCGCAGGGCGACCTTCGGGGTGACCTCGATCTTGCCGCCGAGGTGCAGCAGGAAGGTGCGGTCGGAGACCTTGCGGACGTCCACCCCGTCGAGCGCGGTGAGCGCGTCGACGACCTGGTCGGCGTGGCCGGCGTCGGCGGTGTCGCAGGTGAGGTCGACGATCACGTGCGACGGGTCGGAGTCGACCACGTCCAGCGCGGTGACGATGGCCCCGGCCTCGCCGGCGGCGGTGGTGAGCCGGCCGATGGAGGAGGCGTCGGCGGGTACCGCGATCCGGATGGTGATGGAGAATCCGGCACTCGGCAGTCGTGTGTTGGCCACGAGAAACTCCTCCGTCGGCGCTGAGCGGCTCGACTGGCATTTCTACTCGCCTGCCCAGGTCGCCCGGCATCCGCCCCCCGCTACCGGTGGGTAGCGTCCCGGGCATAACACACGTGCGCCCGGCGTTGTCACATGTCAGGATTGCTGTCACGCGCCGAAAACTCTCGGCGTTGCACATAACGGACAGGAGGCGCAGTTTGCGCGAGCAGGAGACCTTCCATCCCTACACCGACGACGAGCTCGACGCCACCACCGGCGAGTACGAGCTGTCGGAGCGGCAGGCGCTGCGGCGGGTCCCCGGCCTCTCCACCGAACTCACAGACATCACCGAGGTCGAATACCGCCAGCTCCGGCTGGAGCGGGTCGTCCTGGTCGGGGTCTGGACCGAGGGCACCCAGTCCGACGCCGACAACAGCCTCACCGAGCTGGCGGCGCTGGCCGAGACGGCCGGCTCGCAGGTGCTCGAAGGGCTGATCCAGCGTCGCCACCGGCCCGACCCGGCCACGTACATCGGCCGGGGCAAGGTCGACGACCTGGGCGCGGTGGTGCTGTCCACGGGCGCCGACACGATCATCTGCGACGGTGAGCTGTCGCCGTCGCAGCTGCGCAACCTGGAGCAGCGCACCAAGGTCAAGGTGGTCGACCGGACCGCCCTGATCCTCGACATCTTCGCCCAGCACGCCAAGAGCAAGGAGGGCAAGGCGCAGGTCGAGCTGGCCCAGCTCGAATACCTGCTGCCGCGCCTGCGCGGCTGGGGCGAGACGCTGTCCCGGCAGACCGGTGGTAGCGGCCGCGGCGGGGGCGCCGGCGGCGGCGTGGGCCTGCGTGGTCCCGGTGAGACCAAGCTGGAGACCGACCGGCGGCGCATCCGCCACCGCATCGCGCGGCTGCGCCGCGAGATCAAGAGCATGGCGACGGTACGCCAGACCAAGCGCGCCCGGCGTACCCGTAACGCGGTGCCCGCGGTGGCCATCGCCGGCTACACCAACGCCGGCAAGTCCAGCCTGCTCAACCGCCTGACCGGTGCGGGCGTGCTGGTGGAGAACGCGCTGTTCGCCACGCTGGACCCGACCACCCGCCGGGCCACCACGTCCGACGGGCGGCTCTACACGCTGTCCGACACGGTCGGGTTCGTCCGGCACCTGCCACACCAGATCGTCGAGGCGTTCCGCTCGACGCTGGAGGAGGTCGCCGACGCCGATCTGGTCGTGCACGTGGTCGACGGCACGCACCCGGATCCGGAGGAGCAGGTCCGGGCGGTACGCGAGGTGCTCGCCGAGGTGGGCGCCGACCGGCTGCCGGAACTCCTGGTGGTGAACAAGACCGACGCCACCGACGAGGAGACGATGCTGCGGCTCAAGCGGCTCTGGCCGGACGCGGTCTTCGTCTCCGCCCACAGCGGGCGCGGGATCGCCGAGATGCGCGAGGCCGTCGAGCGGCGGCTGCCCCGGCCGGCCGTCGAGGTGCGCGCGGTGCTCCCGTACGACCGGGGTGACCTGGTCGCCCGGGTGCACCGGCAGGGTGAGGTGCTGAGCACCGCGCACCTGCCCGAGGGCACGCTGCTGCACGTGCGGGTGGGGCAGGCGCTCGCCGCCGAGCTGGTCCCGTTCGCGGGTTGACCACGTCTCCTGTGGTGCCTCCAAACAGGTGGGGAGGCACCACAGGAGCCTCTTGCATCAGACGCAGTCGCTGGGGGCGCTGCTGTACCGGTAGAAGGCGTAGCTTCCGGTCGAGAAGTAACCGTAGGAGTTCAGGCCGCTGTTGTAGCCGTTCCGAATCATGTCGAAGGTATGCACGGATCCGTTGTACCTGACCCTGATCTGACCCTCGCCGAGATCACCCACCTGTGCGAGCTTGTTGTCCGCGCGACCGAAGGTTCCGGTTCCGACGACGCCGTCGGCACTGAGGCCATAGCGTCGCTGCCAGTCCTTCGTTGCATACTCTGTATTCGGGCCGAAGTCGCAGTCGATGTCGCTGGCGTCGAAGGCGGAGCCGTCGCTCTCCTTGGCTCCGTCGGCCCAGAGGATGTATTGCCAGAGGCCGGTCGCTCCACTGCGCGTGTGTGAGCTTCTGGAAACTGTGCCCTCGTCACCGAAATCGTCGGTGACGGCCCCCGATCCTGCCACGAAACCCTGGCTCGTATTAGCATGGGCTGGTGCGACGAATCCGATGATGCCGACTGTGGTGGTGAGGGCAGCGGCGAGCAGCTTTTTCCTAAGGCGCATTAAGCTTCCAATCCTCGTGTGTGAGGTGACCTGCGTGCCGTGATGATTCTTATTCTTTGTGTAGGCGCATGTCAATGAGGTAGTCCCCGTGTTAGGCGCTTCGTCCGGAAAGCCGATTTTGTGTGGACTGGCTAACATTCTGGGCTTAGGGCCCTGCCGTGCCGCCCCCCGCCACGGGACATGCGACACTGTGCGTCATGCGCCACGTTGTCTTCCCGGTCACCCTCGCGCTGGGAGCGCTTGTCGTGCCGGTCTGGGCCGCCCCGGCGGCATCTGCGGCTCCGGTGCTCGCTGCGGCTCCGAAGAAGAAGTGCACGGTCGAGGACAAGCGGCTGCGGGAGCTGTCCGGTCTGGTGGCGACGTCCAGTGGTTACGTGGTCATCAACGACGGGACGGACGACGACAGCCTAGAGCGGGTCTTCTACCTGAATGAGAAGTGCAAGGTCTCAAAGGAGCTGCGCTACTCGGCCGACGGGCCGTTGGATACCGAGGATTTGGCGCTCAGCCCCGACCGGAAGACGTTGTGGGTCGCCGATACCGGCGATAATATCACCAGCGCAAAACGCCGGGAACGAGTAGCGGTGTGGTCGGCCCGGATCGACGGTTCCAAGCAGTTGGTTTTGCACCGTCTCGCTTATCCCGACGGTAAGCCGCGTGATGCGGAAGCGTTGTTGATCGACGACAACAACAGACCGCTGATCATCACCAAGGTTCCCGCCGGGCCGGCGGAGATATTCACGCCGGCAGAAAAGCTGCGGAGTGGCGATACCGAGCCGGCGAAGATGAAGAAGATCGGTGAGGTCGCGCTGCCGAGGACCACGACGGACAATCCACTCAAGGCTAGTGGTCGAGTGACGGTGACCGGCGCGGCCCGCTCGCCCGACGGCAGCAAGGTGACCCTTCGCACCTATGCGGACGCCTTCGAGTTCGACGTGACCGGGGGTGACATCGTCACCGCTCTGACTACCGGCAAGCCTCGCGTCACCCCACTGGCCGACCCCTTCGGCGAAGCCATCTCCTACACCCCCGACGGCAAGTCGTTCGTCACCGTCTCGGACGGGGGCATTTTCGAGGCCACCGACCCAATCCACGTCCTCAGCTACACCCCGTCGACCACCGGCGCCGAGGCACTGCCGAACGGCGGCAAGGCCGACACCAAACCGTCCGCCGAGAAGTCCTGGCTCGAAGGGCTCTCGCTCGACGAGATCACGTACCTGATCGCGGCCGTCGGGGTGCTCGGCGCGCTCCTGGTCGGCGCGGGTGTCTTCGGCATCCTGCGAGCGCGGCGCAAGCCGGCGCCCCGGGCGCCCGCCGACGAGCCCGAGCGCAGCGGCGAGTTCCCGGTGAACAACGGCTTCCCGTCGGGCGAACGGCCGGACGCCCCGCGCGGCGGGGTCTACGGCGGCGGTCAGGGCGGCGTCTACGGCGGCGCGGCCAACGGCGACCGCCCGGCGTCCGGGGGTGTCTACGGCGGTGGCCGGCCGGGCGGCGGCGTGTACGGCGGCGGCCCCCAGGACGGTGGCCGTGGTCAGGGCGGTGGCCGTCCTCCGGGCGGGGCCCGTCCGCAGGGTGGCGGCGTCTACGGCGGTGGCGGCGCCCCGGCCGGCGGCGGAGGGCGCGGTGGCGGCGTCTACGGCGGCGGAGGCCAGGGCGGACCGGGCGGCGGCGCGGGCCAGGGCGGCCCCGGCCGTGGCGGCCCGGGTGGCGGCGGCCAGGGCAGTCCGGGCCGCGGTGGCCCGGGTGGCGGCTACGGCGGCGGCCCGGGCGGCGCGGGATACCGCGGCCAGCCGAACGGCGGCGGACCGCGTGGGGACGGCGGCCGGGCCGAGCCGCCGCGTCGCGGCCAGGACCCGCGTGGCGGGCGCCGCGACGACGGCTACGACGACCGGGGCCGGTACGGCCCGGTGTCCGGCGGCGGCCGGGAGTACCGCGGCGACCGCTACTGAGACGACACGGAAAAGGGGTGACCGGCGACGGTCACCCCTTTTCGCTGCTGTCGGTCAGATGCGGCGCAGCACCGCCACCACGCGGCCCATGATGGTGGCGTCGTCGCCGGGGATCGGGTCGAAGGCCGGGTTCTGCGGCATCAGCCAGACGTGCCCGTCGCGGCGCCGGTAGGTCTTCACCGTCGCCTCACCGTCGAGCATGGCGGCCACGATGTCGCCGACCTCGGCGTTCGGCTGCTGCCGGACGACCACCCAGTCGCCGTCGCAGATCGCCGCGTCGAGCATCGAGTCGCCCTTGACCTGGAGCATGAAGACCTCGCCCTCGCCGACCAGCTCGCGGGGGAGGGGAAAGATGTCCTCCACCGCCTGCTCGGCCAGGATCGGCCCACCGGCGGCGATGCGACCCAGCATCGGCACGTACGCCGGGGTGGGCCGCTGCGCGCGGGCCGCCTCGTCGTCCGCCTCGCCCGGCGCGCGGACGTCGACGGCGCGCGGCCGGTTCGGGTCGCGGCGCAGGAAGCCCTTCTTCTCCAGCTCCTTGAGCTGGTAGGCGACGCTGGACGGGGACACCAGCCCGACCGCCTCGCCGATCTCGCGCACGCTCGGCGGGTAGCCGTGGCGCTCGACCCAGGTGCGGATGAACTCCAGGATCCGCCGCTGCCGGGCGGTCAGGTCGACTGTCGCCGGGTCGGGGAAGCTGCTCACCACCGGGGTGACCGGACGCACCGCCGCGGGGGCGGTGCGGCTGCGGGCGGTGCGGGGGCGACGGGTCGCCGGCGGACCCGCCCCGTCGTTCGGCTGCGGGTTCTTCTGCCGGCTGGCCCGGTCCTCGGTCACGTCCGTCCCTCCCTGGTCGGCGCTGGGGTGCCTCGTCGGCTCGTGGTGCGTGTGGTCTGACCGTATAGGTGAGATCGGCCATTTTCAAACATCTGTACGACCTGCTGTCGGCGTGTCGCGCCGAATTCCTGGATTTCCGAACTGGTGTTCTGATAGAAGGGTACGCCGCTCGAACGGATGTTCCATCCCGGCCGCCCGTGACTAGCACGGGAGGCCGTCCGTTGGGCTCCTCGGCGGCGTCGCGCCGGGCGTGATCCTGACGACTCGCCGGACACGCCCGTCAACTTGACCTCGCTTGGGGTTCGGCATACGGTCGACCCCTAGATGTAGTAGTCACACGGGCGTAAGTTGCCTACAGGTTGGGTTCAACTACCGAACGCACTCCCGCACCGCGCACTCGGCGACGGTCATCGGACGATGGCCCCGCCGGGCCGACGCGTGCCCGGGAGCCGGTAGGTGTGCCCGCGATCGACGGAGGAGGTCGGGCGAATGCGGTGTCCGTACTGCCGGCACGCCGACTCCCGGGTGGTCGACTCGCGGGAGGCCGACGACGGCCAGCTCATCCGGCGGCGACGGTCGTGCCCGGAGTGCGGCAAGCGGTTCACCACCGTCGAGGAGGCGGTGCTCGCGGTGGTCAAGCGCAGCGGGGTGACCGAGCCGTTCAGCCGTACGAAGATCATCGGTGGGGTGCGCAAGGCGTGCCAGGGGCGGCCGGTCGACGACGACTCGATCGCGCTGCTGGCACAGAAGGTCGAGGAGACCGTACGGGCCAAGGGGGCGGCCGAGATCCCCAGCCACGAGGTGGGCCTGGCCATCCTCGGCCCGTTGCGTGACCTCGACGAGGTGGCCTACATGCGGTTCGCCAGCGTCTACCGGTCCTTCGACTCGCTCGCCGACTTCGAGCGCGAGATCGAGACGCTGCGGGCCGCCGCGCGCGCCCGGGAGGGCGCCGGTGCCGGTGCGGCGGACGCCGCCGGCGCGATCAGCTGACATTTTCGGGTTTCTGACAGGTATACGAGGCGCGGTGGGTGACCGTGCCGACGAGGGGGGCGAGGGCGTGACGACCAGCAAGTCACGGAACAAGGCCGGGGCGGGGCTGAAGATCGAGCGCGTCTGGACGACCGAGGGGGTGCATCCCTACGACGAGGTCGCCTGGGAGCGCCGCGACGTCGTCATGACGAACTGGCGGGACGGCTCGATCAACTTCGAGCAGCGCGGGGTGGAGTTCCCCCAGTCCTGGTCGGTGAACGCGGCGAACATCGTGACCACCAAGTACTTCCGGGGTGCGGTGGGGACCCCGGAGCGGGAGTGGTCGCTGCGGCAGCTGATCGACCGGGTGGTCGACACCTACCGCACCGCCGGTGAGGAGTACGGCTACTTCGCCACCCCGGCCGACGCCGAGGTGTTCGCGCACGAGCTGACCTGGATGCTGCTGCACCAGGTGTTCAGCTTCAACTCGCCGGTGTGGTTCAACGTCGGCACGCCGTCGCCGCAGCAGGTCAGCGCCTGCTTCATCCTGTCGGTCGACGACTCGATGGACTCCATCCTCGACTGGTACAAGGAGGAGGGGCGGATCTTCCAGGGCGGCTCCGGGGCCGGGGTCAACCTGTCCCGCATCCGTTCCTCGAAGGAACTGCTCTCCTCCGGCGGCACCGCATCCGGCCCGGTCAGCTTCATGCGCGGCGCGGACGCCTCCGCCGGCACCATCAAGTCCGGTGGCGCCACCCGGCGCGCGGCCAAGATGGTCATCCTCGACGTCGACCACCCGGACATCGAGGAGTTCGTGGCGACCAAGGCGCGCGAGGAGGACAAGATCCGCGCGCTGCGCGACGCCGGGTTCGACATGGACCTGGGCGGCGCCGACATCGTCAGCGTGCAGTACCAGAACGCCAACAACTCCGTCCGCGTCTCGGACGAGTTCATGACCGCCGTGGAGAACGGGGGCGGCTTCGACCTGCGCGGCCGGCTCGACGGGCAGACCATCGAGACGATCGACGCCAAGAAGCTGTTCCGCACCATCTCCCAGGCCGCCTGGGAGTGCGCCGACCCGGGCCTGCAGTACGACGACACCATCAACGACTGGCACACCTGCCCGGAGACCGGGCGGATCACCGCGTCGAACCCCTGCTCGGAGTACCTGCACCTGGACAACTCCTCGTGCAACCTGGCGTCGCTGAACCTGATGAAGTTCCTGCGCGCCGACGGCGGCTTCGAGGTGGAGAAGTTCGTCAAGTCGGTCGAGTTCGTCATCACCGCGATGGACATCTCGATCTGCTTCGCCGACTTCCCGACCGAGAAGATCGGTGAGACCACCCGCGCCTACCGGCAGCTCGGCATCGGGTACGCCAACCTGGGCGCGCTGCTGATGGCCTCCGGCCTGCCGTACGACTCGGAGCAGGGCCGGGAGGTGTCCGCCGCGATCACCTCGCTGATGACCGGCACCGCCTACCGCCGTTCCGCCGAGCTGGCCGGCATCGTCGGACCGTACGACGGCTACGCCCGCAACGCCGAGCCGCACAAGCGGGTCATGCGCAAGCACGCCGCCGCCAACGACGCGATCAAGCCGACCGGCACCGTGGCCACCGCCGTGCAGCGCGAGGCGACCAAGCAGTGGACGCTCGGCAACAAGCTCGGTGACAAGTTCGGCTGGCGTAACTCGCAGGCCAGCGTGCTCGCCCCGACCGGCACCATCGGCCTGATGATGGACTGCGACACCACCGGCGTCGAGCCGGACCTGGCGCTGGTGAAGTTCAAGAAGCTGGTCGGCGGCGGCTCGATGCAGATCGTCAACCAGACCGTGCCGCGTGCCCTGCGCAGCCTCGGCTACCCCGAGGAGCAGGTCGAGGCGATCGTCGAGCACATCGCCGACCACGGCCACGTGGTGGACGCCCCGGGCCTGAAGCCGGAGCACTACCCGGTCTTCGACTGCGCCATGGGCGAGCGCTCGATCGCGCCGATGGGTCACGTGCGGATGATGGCGGCGGTCCAGCCGTTCATCTCCGGCGCCATCTCCAAGACGGTGAACATGCCGGAGCAGGCCACCGTCTCCGACGTCGAGAAGATCTACTTCGAGGGCTGGAAGCTCGGCCTCAAGGCGCTGGCGATCTACCGGGACAACTGCAAGGTCGGCCAGCCGCTGTCGGCGGCCAAGCCGGGCAAGAGCACCGTCGAGACCCGGACGCCGGCCGCCGAGCCGGAGAAGGTCGTGGAGAAGGTCGTCGAGTACCGCCCGGTGCGCAAGCGGCTGCCGAAGAAGCGCCCGTCGGAGACCATCTCGTTCTCGGTCGGCGGCGCGGAGGGCTACCTCACCGCCTCGTCGTACCCGGACGACGGCCTCGGCGAGGTCTTCCTCAAGATGTCGAAGCAGGGCTCGACCCTGGCCGGCGTGATGGACGCCTTCTCGGTGGCCATCTCCATCGGTCTCCAGTACGGCGTCCCGCTGGAGACGTACGTCAGTAAGTTCACCAACATGCGCTTCGAGCCGGCCGGCATGACCGACGACCCGGACGTGCGCATGGCCGCCTCGGTGATGGACTACATCTTCCGTCGCCTGGCGCTGGACTTCCTGCCGTACGACCGCCGCGCCGAGCTGGGCATCTTCACCGCCAAGGAGCGGGCCGCCCAGCTCGCGGCCGAGGCGGAGGCGGAGGCGAGCGGTGCGGACCTCACCGCGATGGCCGCCTCCGCCCCGGTCGAGGCGCCCGAGCCGAGGACCGGCGCGATCGCGCAGCCGGCGCTGGAGATGGCCGACGCCGCGGCCGTCAAGCCCGCGCCGTCGGTGGGTTCCAGCACCGAACTGCTGGAGGCCGTGATCGGCAAGGCCGCCGACGCGCCGCTCTGCTTCACGTGCGGCACGAAGATGCGGCCCGCCGGTAGCTGCTACGTCTGCGAGGGCTGCGGCTCCACCAGCGGATGCAGCTGACATCGGGCTGAGTTCCACTGGAGAGCGACCGCCCGATCCCGTAGGGGTCGGGCGGTCGCTGCGGCAGGGACGTGGTGTCGCCTGCCGACGTGACGACCGGCAAGCGGGATCCGGACCGGCGTGGGGACGGTATAGGATTTCTGCTCCTGCGCGGAACGGGGCCGTGTTCGGCCGGTCGCGCCGCTTCGGCCTCGCCGGGCGCCGTGGCGTCCGGGATGAAGGGTGGACACCCCGGATGCACCAGCGGATCCTGCTGCGCGCCCGCAAGGGCCCGTTCGACGTCGTCACCGCCGAGGAGACCTACGAGCGGGACTGGATCGGCAAGAACAGCGGCAACCTGGTCTTCAGCCACGCCGCGCACAAGCTGCTGGCCACCTCGGCGGCGGAGATCACCCCGTCGCGGTTCCGGGCGGACCCGCGCGATGCCGACGAGATCAACGAGAAGTACGACGTCTTCGTGATCCCGCTGGCGAACGCGTTTCGCCACGACTACGTGAACCGGCTGGTGTCGATGACCCGGCTGATCGAGCGGCTCAAGATCCCGGTGGTGGTGCTCGGGGTCGGGGTGCAGACCGACGTGGACGGCGACCGGGAGTACCTGCGCCCGATCGACGAGCCGGTGAAGGCGTTCTGCCGGGCGGTGCTGGACCGGTCGCACAGCATCGGCGTACGCGGCGAGATCAGCGAGAGCTACCTGCGTACGCTGGGTTTCTCCGCCGTCGAGCAGATCGGCTGCCCGTCGATGTTCCTGCACGGCGACAGCCTCCGGGTCGAGAAGGCGAAGGCGACCCTGGGCACCGAGGATCGGCTCGCGTTCGTCATCTCGCCATACGTCCGCGCGCTGGCCCCGATCGTGCGCCACCACCACCAGCGCTACCCGAACCTGCGCTACCTGGCGCAGGGCCACTACACCCTCGGCACCCTGCTCTACGGCGACGCACCGACGTTGCGCGGCAAGACCGACGACATGCCGATCCACACCTCACACCCGCTCTTCGTCGAGGACAAGGTGCGGATGTTCGTGGACCCGTGGCCCTGGATGGAGTATCTCTCCGGATTCGACTTCGCCTTCGGCACCCGGATCCACGGCACCATCACGGCGCTGGTCTCCGGCACTCCCGGGTATCTCCTCGCACACGACTCGCGCACCCTGGAACTGGCCCGCTACTTCGACATCCCGCACCGGTTGATGCGCGACGTGCCGGCCGACGTCGACGCCGCCCGGCTCTACGAGGAAGCCGACTACACGGCCCTGAATGAGGGCCACAAGGAGCGCTTCGCGCGGATCACCGCGTTCCTCGCCAGGCACGACCTCGGCCTTTCGTTCGCCGACGGGGACAGCGCCACCCGCTTCGACGAGCAGGTCCGCCGAACCGTCTACCCGCAGGCGGTCCGGCCGGCCTCCGCCTACACCGCCGAGGAACTGCTGGCGCGCATGCAGTGGCTGCGGGACGAGAACCGGACGCTGCAGCAGAAGCTCAAGGCACCCCGCGCGCAGCCAGTACGCGAGCTGGTCAAGCAGGCGGTGGGCCGCCGGGTCCGCCGGATGCTGTCGCGCTGACCGTCGTGGACGCGAGCTGGGATGCTCGGGGGATGAGCACGACCGACATCTATCGGGTCTTCGCCGAGCGTGAGACGCGCGGCGTGTCCCCGGCGTACGAGCGGTTGTCGCAGGCGGTGGCCGGTGACCCGGAGCTGCTCGCCCTGCTCGACACGCTGCCGCCGGCCAAGCGCCAGCCGAACCTGCTGTTCGGGGTGGTGCGGCTGCGCGGCGGGCCGGTGGACGACCCGGCGGCGTTCCGCGCGTACGTGATCGCGCATTGGCCGGACGTCGCGGCGCAGATGCGGGTGCGGGCGACGCAGACGAACGAGGCCGGGCGTTGCGCGGTGCTGCTGCCGGTGCTCGCCGCGTTGCCGCAGCCGCTGGCGTTGCTGGAGGTGGGCGCGTCCGCCGGGCTGTGCCTCTACCCCGACCGGTACGCGTACCGCTACGGCGACCGGCGGCTCGGTGACGGCGGGCCGGTGCTCGACTGTGAGCTGACCGGCACGCAGCCGCCGGAGCGGCTGCCGGAGGTGGTGTGGCGGGCCGGGCTGGACGTGAACCCGCTCGACGTCACCGACCCGGCCGACGTGGCGTGGCTGGACGCGCTGATCTGGCCGGAACACCGGCACCGCCGGGAGCGGCTGCGCGCCGCGGCGGCGGTCGCGGCGGCCGACCCGCCGCTGCTGGTACGCGGTGACCTGGTCGACGACCTGCCGGCGCTGGCGGCGCAGGCCCCGGCCGGGGCGACGCTCGTGGTGTTCCACAGTTCGGTGCTCTACCAGGTGCCGCCGCCACGGCGGGCCGCCTTCACCGCGCTGGTCCGGACCCTGCCCGGCCACTGGATGGCCAACGAAGACCCCTCAGTGCTGCCCCACGCCGATCTGCCGGAGCCGCCCGCCAACGGTTTCCACAACGTCCTGGCCCTGGACGGCAGCCCTCTGGCGTGGACGACAGGCCACGGCCAGTCCCTGACCTGGTTCCGCTGACCCACCCACCCCACTCGCCCCGTCCGCGGCGATCATGAAGTTGACGGTGCGACACGCCGACGCGGCGGCCGTCAACTTCATGGTCGACGAAGGCGGGCGGGGCGAGGGCGGACAGGCGTTGACTAGGGTCGGCGGGCGTGACCGAACCTGCCTGGCTCGCCGAGACGCGCGCCGCCTATGACACAGTCGCCGAGGACTACGCGCGCCTGCTGCCCGACGTCGTGGAACCGCCGCTGGACCGGGCCCTGCTGGCCGCGTTCGCCGAGACGGTCGGGCCGGGCCGACCCGTGCTGGAGGTGGGCTGCGGCACCGGCCGTGTCACCGCCCATCTGCACCGGCTCGGCCTGGACATCGGCGGGGTCGACCTCTCGCCCGGCATGGTGGCGGTCGCCCGGCGGACGTACCCGGACCTGCGCTTCGAGGTCGGCTCGCTGACCGAGCTGGCCGTGCCGGACGGATCGCTGGCCGGGCTGGTCTCCTGGTACTCGGTCATCCACCTGCCACCGGAGCTGCTGCCCGAGGTGTTCGCCGGTTTCCACCGGGTGCTCGTCCCGGGTGGTCACCTGCTGCTCGCGGTGAAGGCCGGCGACCGGCTCGACCGACGGAAGCAGGCATACGGCCACTCCGTCGCCTTCGACGTCTACTGGCTGTCGCCGGAGCGGCTGGCCGCGCAGCTCACGGCGGCCGGGTTCGCGGTGTCGGCGACGACGGTCCGCGCGCCGGTCGGCGGGGAGCGGCAGTCCCAGGCGTTCCTGCTCGCACAGCGTCCGGCCGGCTGAACTGTCCGGCACCACGGAACACAGGCGACTCGGTCGGCACTGGGCGTGAGGGCGGGGCGGCGAAGAGTGGTCGCTCTGGCTAGGGTTGACGATCTCGGCGGAGGGAGACGTCACGTCATGCGCACCCGGATGCTCCTCGCGTCGACGCTGCCGCTGCTCTGGGGTGCGGTCGTCGGCTGGTGGACCCCGCGCGGCCCCGGCACCGTGGGTACGGCACTCGCCTCCGTCGCGGTGAGCCTCGCCGTCGGGCTGGCCGCCGGATGGCTGGTCCGGTCCCGCTGGTTCATGCTCGCCGCGCCGGTGATCTTCGCCGTGGCTGTCGAACTGGTCCGGCTGCGGCTGCGCGGGCCCACCGTCGACCGTCCGCACCTGTCCGGCTTCGGCGTCGTGGCGCTGCTCGCCGGCCGGGGCGTACACGGGCTGCTGACCTTGTTGCCGCTGCTGGTCGGTGCCGCCTACGGCGCCGGCCTGGCCCGCCGCCTCGACGCGGTGCCGCCGCGCCGGCCGGTGCCGCGCTGGCTGGGCCGGGTCGGCGTCGGTCTGCTCGCCGCGTTGCTCGCGCTCGTCACCGTCGGCGCGGCCGTGCCGGGCCGCACCGACCCGATCCCCGGCGGCATCGCCCGCTTCGACACCGTCGACTCCTCCGGGCGCGAGCTGGGCCTGCTGATCCGGGGTACGGACCGCAGCGCTCCGGTGCTGCTCGTGGTGCCCGGGCCACCCGGCGGTTCGGAGATCGGCGCGGTCCGTCGCCACCTGCCCGAGTTGGAGCGCCGCTTCGTGGTGGCCGTGTGGGACCGTGCCGGCGGGCCTCGGTCCTGGTCGGGGTTCCGCGCCCCGTCCGGCTGGCGCCTGGACGACGAGGTGGACGACCTGGTCGCGGTGGCCCGGCACCTGCGGGAACGGCTGGGCCGGGATCGGATCCACCTGGTCGCGCACTCCGGTGGCACCATCGCCGGCCTGCTTGCCGTGCGACAGCACCCGGAACTGTTCGCCGCGTACGTGGGCGTCGGGCAGGTGGTGAGCCTGCGCGAGGCCGACCGCAGCCAGTACGCCGACACCGTGGCCTGGGCCCGCCGCACCGGCCGGACGGCGCTCGCGGACCGGATGACCGCGCAGGGCCCGCCGCCCTACCGGGACGTCTGGGCGTACGAGCCGTTGCTGGCCAACGAGGCCGGGGCCTTCCCGGTCGACCGGGAAGGCGCGAGCGAGGACGAGACCGGGACCGTCGGCAACCTGGGCGTCTCCGAATACAGCCCGCTGGAGAAGGTGCACCTGTTCGGTTTCCTGGACGGCTGGGACGTGCTCTACCCACGGTTGCAGGAGATCGACTTCCGGCGTGACGTGCGGCAGCTCGCGGTGCCGGCGTACTTCGTGGACGGCGCGCAGGAGGTGCCGGGCCGGCTGCGCCTGTTCGACGAGTGGTACGCGCAGCTACAGGCGCCGCGCAAGGACCACCTGGTGATCCCGCGCGCCGGGCACCGTTCGATGTTCGAGCGGCCCGAGGCGTTCGTGCCGTACCTGGAACGCCTCCGGACCGACGGCGGCCCGGGCGGCGACTAGGGCGGGCCGGGCGTCCGTAGACTTCAGCGGTGCGTGACGAGCTGGCGGGACGGCCCCTTACCGAACCGCACCCGTCGCGGCTGTCGCCGGATCACCCGGGGCGGGAGCGCATCCTGGCCGCGCACGCCGCCGCCCTGGCCGCCGGGGAGGCCGGCTACCTGGACCCGGAGACCGGGCTGTTCGTGCTCAGCGCCGGGTTCCTGGCCCGGCGCGGCACGTGCTGCGGGCGAGGCTGCCGGCACTGTCCGTACGTGGCCGATTAGGGGGCTTCCGTCCCCGCTGGGGCACACCGTACGGTGTCCGACGGAACTCCGGCGGGTCGGACCCGCCGCCGACCGCGGAGGTCTCCCGTGCGTGCCCGTATCTGGCTGGCCGTCCCGGCCGTCCTGCTCGCCGCCGCCTGCGCCGAGGAGGCGCCGACCGACGGCGGGCCGCCGGCCCCGCCCCCGCCGGTCCCGGTCGCGGCGGCGTCCTCCGGCGGGGCGTGCCGGCTGCTCGACTTCGCGGTGATCGCCGAGCACACCGGCGGCACGTTCGACGTGGCGGCGGCCACCGAGCGGGGCGACACCCACACGTGCGTGGTCCGCGCGGCCGGGGCGGTGCTGCCGGAACTGACGCTGTCGGTGACCGAGACGTCGATCGACGCGGCCACGTTCGCCCTGGACGTGCAGCCGAGCGGCGCGGCGAAGATCAGCAAGCTGGGCAAGGCCGCCTACCGGCGCACGCTGCCCAAGACCGCGAAGTCCGGCCCGGCCGCCGAGGTCGGCTGGCTGGCCACCGAGGGACGGCTCGCGACCCTGCGCTGGACCGCCCCGGCCGGCACCGCGAAGGCGGAGGCGGACAAGACGGCCGGCAAGCTGGTCACGCTGGCCAAGGTGATCGACACCCGGCAGCTTTAGCCGGGAGCCGCGTCAGCGGGCCGCGACGAACACCCGGGACGCCACCTCGCGGGGCAGGCGTACCCGATCGCCGGAGCGGTCGATGGAGACGGCGTCGCGCTCCTGCGCCACCGTCACGGTCGCGCCCGGGTCGACGCCGGCGGCGTGCAACTGCCGGAGCACGTCCGAGTCGGTCTGCACGCTCTCGCAGATCCGCCGCACCACGACCGGGCCGGACAGGCCGGGGAAGGCCAGGTTGCGCTCGCCCTCGACGGCGTCGGCAGGCGCCTGGCCCGGGTCGCCCAGCTCCGCCAGGCCCGGGATCGGGTTGCCGTACGGCGAGCGGGTCGGGCGGTTGAGCAGGTCGAAGACCCGCTTCTCCACCGCGTCGCTCATCACGTGCTCCCACCGGCAGGCCTCTTCGTGGGCCTCCTCGTAGGGCATCCCGATCACGTTCACCAGCAGCAACTCGGCCAGCCGGTGCTTGCGCATCACCGACACGGCGGTGTTGCGGCCCTGCGGCGTGAGAGTCAGGTGCCGGTCGCCCTCGACGGTGAGCAGGCCGTCGCGCTCCATGCGGGCGACGGTCTGGCTGACGGTCGGACCACTCTGCTTCAGCCGCTCGGCGATGCGGGCACGAAGCGGCGGCACCCCCTCCTCCTCGAGTTCGAGGATGGTGCGCAGGTACATCTCGGTGGTGTCAACAAGGTCGTGCTTCACGTCTGCGGCCTCCTGGGCTCCGATGGTACCCGCTCCCACCGACCATCGGCGCAGGCGAAGCCGGAGGTGGCGGGCCGAATGGTGTTGACTGGCCGCATGCCCGCCACCGCAGACCTGCTGGTCGAGCCCGACCGGCTCGCCGCCGAACTCGATCACGCCGACCCGCCGGCCCTGCTCGACGTCCGCTGGCGGCTGACCGGCCCGCCCGGGCGCGCCGACTACGCGGCCGGCCACCTGCCCGGCGCCGTCTTCGTCGACCTGGACACCGAGCTGTGCGGGCCGCCCGGCGCCGCCGGGCGCCACCCGCTTCCGGACCCGGCGGCGTTGCAGGCCGCGCTGCGGGCCGCGGGCGTCCGCGCCGGTCATCCCGTGGTGGTGTACGACGGCGGCGACGGCATGTCCGCCGCCCGCGCCTGGTGGACGCTGCGCTGGGCCGGGCACCGGCAGGTCCGGGTGCTGCACGGCGGCTTCCCGGCCTGGACGGCTGCCGGCCTGCCGGTCGACACGAGCGTGCCCGCCCCGGCGCCCGGCGACGTGACCGTGGCGCCCGGCGCGTTGCCGGTGCTGGACGCCGCCGCTGCCGCCCGGCTCGCCGCCGCCGAGCCCGGCGTGCTGATCGACGTACGCGCCGCGCCGCGCTACCGGGGCGAGCACGAGCCGGTCGACCCGGTCGCCGGGCACGTGCCGGGCGCGGTCAACCTGCCCGCCCCGGAGTACGTCACGCAGGGCCGGTTCCCCGGCGCCGAGGCGCTCCGGGAGCGGTTCGCCGCCGCCGGGGTGGACCCGGACGCGCCGGTCGGCGCGTACTGCGGATCCGGGGTGACAGCCGCGCAGGCGGTACTCGCGTTGCACCTGGCCGGCCGTCCGGACGCCGCGTTGTACGTCGGGTCGTGGAGCGAGTGGGTGGCCGGCCCGGACCGTCCGGTCGCGACCGGCGGCACGTCCGGCCGGTGAGCGCACGACTGGTGGGCGCGCCCCGGGCCGCGTGCGACGATGGCCGCATGGCCGACGACACGGTGGTGGTGTGGGACGAGGGTCTCCTCGCCTACGACATGGGCGACCATCCCCTCGACCCGGTCCGGGTCGAGCTGACCATGGCGCTCGCCCGCGAGCTGGGTGTGCTGGACCGGCCCGGCGTGCGGCTGGTCAAGCCCGAACCGGCCGACGACGCGCTGCTCACCCTCGTACACGATCCGGCCTACCTGGACGCGGTCCGGTCCGCGCCGCGCGACCCGCTGTTCGCCGGCTTCGGTCTGGGCACCTCGGACAATCCGGTCTTCGACGGGATGCACGAGGCGAGCGCGCTGATCGCCGGCGCCACGACGGCCGCGGCCGAGGCGGTGTGGCGCGGCGACGCCCGGCGCGCGGTGAGCGTGGCCGGCGGGCTGCACCACGCGATGCCCGCCCGGGCCGCCGGCTTCTGCGTCTACAACGACCCGGCCGTGGCCATCGCGCGGCTGCTCGACCTCGGCGCGGAGCGGATCGCGTACGTGGACGTGGACGTGCACCACGGCGACGGCGTGCAGGAGATCTTCTACCGCGACCCGCGGGTGCTCACCGTCAGCCTGCACGAGACGCCGCTCGCGCTGTTCCCCGGCACCGGGTTCCCGGACGAGACCGGTGGCCCGGGCGCCGAGGGCACCGCCGTCAACGTGCCGCTGCCGCCGGGCGTGGGCGACGCCGGCTGGCAGCGGGCCTTCCACGCGATCGTGCCGTCGGTGCTGCGCGCGTTCCGGCCGCAGGTGCTGGTCACCCAGTGCGGCGCCGACGGGCACCGCAGCGACCCGCTGGCCGACCTGCACCTGTCCGTGGACGGGCAGGCGGCCACCTACCGCACGCTGCGGGCGCTCGCCGACGAGCTGTGCGACGGCCGCTGGGTCGCCACCGGCGGCGGCGGGTACGCGCTGGTCGAGGTGGTGCCCCGGGCCTGGACGCACCTGCTGGCGGTCGCCACCGGCGAGCCGGTCGACCCGGCCACGCTCACCCCGCCCGGCTGGCGGGAGCTGGCCGCGCGGCGGCGACCCGGGCACGAGGTGCCGTTGCGGATGACCGACGACGTGGACCCGTCGTACCAGCCGTGGCAGCCCAGCGGAGAGCCGAACGCGGTGGACCGGGCCGTCGCGGCCACCCGCAAGGCGGTCTTCCCGCTGCTCGGGCTCGATCCGCACGACCCGCGCGACTGAGCCGGCGGCAGGGGAGGACCGACCGGTGACCACCGTGGAACAACCGCTGGACGTGCTGCTCAGCGACGGCACGACCGTCCAGCTGCGACAGATCCGTCCGGAGGACGCCCCCGAGATAGTGGCCATGCACGGCCGCTTCTCGGAGCGCACCCGATACCTGCGGTACTTCTCGCCGTACCCGCGTATCCCGGAACGCGACCTGAAGCGCTTCGTCAACGTCGACCACCGCGACCGGGAGGCGTTCGTGGTGCTCGCCGGCGAGCGGATCGTCGCGGTCGGCCGCTACGAGCGGCTCGGTCCCGCCTCGCCGGAGGCGGAGGTGGCGTTCGTGGTCGAGGACGCCTACCAGGGCCGGGGCATCGGCTCGGTGCTGCTGGAACATCTGGCCGACGCGGCCGGGCGCAACGGCATCGTGCACTTCGTCGCCGAGGTGCTCCCGGCCAACGGGGCGATGCTGCGGGTCTTCGCCGACTTCGGCTACCAGGTCCAGCGCCAGTACGCCGACGGCGTGGTGCACCTGACCTTCCCGATCGCGCCGACCGAGGCGACGCTGGCGGTGCAGCGCGGACGGGAGCACCGCACCGAGGCGCGGTCGATCGCCCGGCTGCTCGCGCCGCGCGGCATCGCCGTGTACGGCGCCAGCACCACCGGCCAGGGCGTCGGCGCGGCGCTGCTGGGGCACCTGCGCGACGGCGGCTTCGCCGGGGCGATCGTGCCGGTGCACCCGAGCGCGGCGACGGTGGCGGGGCTGCCCGCGTACCCGTCGGCGGCCGACGCGGGCCAGGACGTCGACCTGGCCGTGGTGGCGGTCCCGCCGGACGCGGTGACTGACGTGGTCCGCGACGCGGCCAGCGCGGGCGCGCACGGGCTGGTGGTGATCTCGGCCGGGTTCGCCGAGTCCGGCCCGGCCGGCGCGGCGGCGCAGCGCGCGCTGGTCCGCGCCGCGCACCTGGCCGGCATGCGGGTGGTCGGCCCGAACTGCCTCGGCGTCGCCAACACCGACCCGGCGGTACGCCTCAACGCCACGCTCGCGCCGGTGCTGCCCGCGGCGGGGCGGGTCGGCGTGTTCAGCCAGTCCGGCGCGTTCGGGGTGGCGCTGCTGGCCGAGGCGTCCCGGCGCGGGCTCGGCCTGTCCAGCTTCGTCTCGGCCGGCAACCGGGCCGACGTGTCCGGCAACGACCTGCTCCAGTACTGGCAGGACGACCCGGCCACCGACGTCATCACGCTATACCTGGAGACGTTCGGCAACCCGCGCAAGTTCGCCCGGCTGGCCCGGCGCATCGGCCGCCGCAAGCCGGTGGTGGCGCTCGCCTCGCTGGCCCGGCCGCGCGGCGTGGGGGAGGCGCCCGCGCTGGACGCGGCGGCGGTGAGCGCGCTGTTCGCCCAGTCCGGGGTGATCCGGGTGGACACCGTGTCCGAACTGCTCGACGTGGGCGTGCTGCTGGCCCACCAGCCGCTGCCGGCCGGGCGTCGGGTCGCGGTGGTGGGCAACTCGTCGGCGCTGACCGGGCTGGCCGCGACCGCCTGCGCCGCCCAGGGACTGACCGTCGCCGACGGCTACCCGCAGGACGTCGGGCCGAGCGCCGGGGCCGCCGCGTACGCCGCCACGCTCGGTGACGCGGTGGCCGACGAGCGGGTGGACGCCGTGGTGGCGGTGTTCGCGCCGCCGCTGCCGGGCCAGCTCGCCGACCCGGTGGCCGACTTCGCGGCGGCGCTGCCCGACGCGCGGGTCACCGGCAAGCCGGTGGTGGCGACGTTCCTGGCCGGGCTGGTGCCGGCCGGGGTGCCGGCGTATCCGAGCGTGGAGGAGGCGGTGCGCGCGCTGGGCCGGGTGACCGCGTACGCGGACTGGCTGCGCCGGCCCGCCGGTGTGCTGCCGGAACTGGCCGACGTGGACCGGGCGGCGGGGCACGCCGCGCTGCGGCCGGACGGCGCCGACGCGGCGGCGTTGCTGCGCGCGTACGGGATCGACGTGGTGGAGTCGGTGCCGGCCGGCAGCGCCGAGGAGGTGCTGGCGGCGGCCGAACGGCTGGGCCGGCCGGTGGCGCTCAAGGCCGCCGCCCCCGGGCTGCGGCACCGCCTCGACCTGGGCGCGGTACGCCTCGACCTGGCCGACGCCGCCGCGTTGCGCCGCGCGTACGCCGAGATGGCGCCGGTGTTCGGCGCGGAGGTGCTGGTCCAGCCGATGGTCGCGCCGGGCGTGGCGTGCGTGGTGGAGCTGGTGGAGGATCCGGCGTTCGGGCCGGTGGTCGGGTTCGGGCTGGGTGGCGTGGCGACCGAGCTGCTGGGCGACCGGGCCTGGCGCGCGGTCCCGCTCACCGACCGGGACGCCGCCGAGCTGGTCGACGAGCCCCGGGCGGCGCCGCTGCTGCGCGGGCACCGGGGCGCCGCGCCGGTGGACCGCGCGGCCCTGGTCGACCTGCTGGTGCGGGTCGGCCGCCTCGCCGACGAGCAGCCCCGGGTACGGTCGCTCACGCTCAACCCGGTGCTGGCCCGGCCGGACGGCATCTCGGTGCTGCACGCGACGGTCCGCACCGGCGCCGAATCCCCGCGCCCCGACACGGGCCCGCGGAGGTTGTAAGGAAGGGCCCCTTCTTAACGCCTCCGGTAGAGAAAGGGCCCCCTTTTAACGCCGCTCAGCCGCGGGCGGAGATCTGCTGCACCGCCCACTCGTTGCCGTCCGGGTCGCGGAAGAAGACGAAGCCGACGTTGTCCAGCGGGTGCGGCACCGGGCGCGGGTTCTGGCCCATCACCTGGATCTCGCTCACCTCGACGCCCCGCTCGACCAGTTCGGCGTGCGCCCGCTCCAGGTCGGGCACGACGAGTTGCAGGCCCTTGAGGGAGCCCGGCGGCATCTCCGGTACGACGCCCCGGCCGAGGACGATCGAGCACCCGGAGCCCGGCGGAGTGAGTTGGACGATCCGCCCCGCGCCGCCCAGATCCGTGTCGTGGTCGACGACGAAGCCGAGTTGCCTCGCGTAGAACTCCTTGGCCCGGTCCAGGTCGGAGACCGGCACGACCACCACTTCCAGTGTCCAGTTCACGTTGTCGCTCCTGTCGTCGAGTCGTTGTGCAGCACGGCCGTGAGCCGGTCGAACGCCTCGCTCAGGCCGCGGGTCATCGGATAGCGCAGGACGGTGTCGCGGCCCCGCGCGGTGGCGTACCGCAGGTGGGTGACGACTGTGGTCCGGTCCGCCGGCCCGGTGAAGTCGTGACGCACCAGCGTCTCGCCCGGATAGGACTGGTCGTCGAACAGCTCGGTGCAGACCAGCCGCGCCGGTGGGTCGACCTCCCGGTACGTGCCGCCCTGGGCCATCAGGTCGCCCTGCGGTCCCCGGGAGACGAACCGCCAGCGCCCGCCCACCCGCAGGTCCACCTCGCACTCGACCAGGTGCCAGCCCCGGGCGCCCCACCAGCGGACCAGCAGCTCGGGTCGGGTGAAGGCGGCGAACACCAGATGGCGCGGGGCGGCGAAGTCGCGGCTGAGCCGGATCTCCCGGTCGCCGTGGAGCGTGACGGTCAGATCGGTCACCGCTGCTCCCCGGCGGTCAGGTCGGCGAGCACCTCGTCCAGCCGCGCGTAGCTCTCCGCCCAGTAGTCGCGGTAGTCCGCCAGCCACGCGACGGCCTCGCGCAGCGGCCGGGCGTCGAGCCGGCAGGGGCGGCGCTGGGCGTCCCGGCCCCGGGTGACCAGGCCGGCGCGTTCCAGCACCTTCAGGTGCTTGGAGACGGCGGGCTGGCTCATCGCGAACGGCTCGGCCAGCTCGGTGACCGTCGCCTCACCGGCGGCCAGCCGGGTGAGGATGGCACGCCGGGTGGGGTCGGCGAGCGCGGCGAAGGTGGCGTCGAGCAGATCCGCGGACACTTTCATAACCTCCTGGTTGCGTAACCAGTCGGTTCTATACGCGGTGCTCGCCCGAGTCAAGCACCGGACGCGCGACAGGCCCCGGCGAACCGCCGGGGCCTGTCGGGGCAGGGGTGGATCAGCAGGCGTACGCCTCCAGCCGGTTCGCCCGCTCCGGGTCGCGCAGCTTGAGCAGCGTGACCTTCTCGATCTGCCGGATCCGCTCCCGGGACAGGCCGAACTCGCGGCCCACCTCGTCCAGCGTGCGCTGCCGGCCGTCGTCCAGGCCGAAGCGCAGCCGGATCACCGCCTGCTCCCGCTGGGACAGGGTGGCCAGCACGATGCGGACCTCGTTGCGCAGCTCGCCGTTCGTGGCGGCGTCGCCCGGCTCGGCGCGCGGGTCCACGGCGGCGACGAAGTCGCCGAGCGCGCTCTCGCCGTCCTCGCCGACCGCCTGGTCCAGGCTGACCGGCTCCCGGTCGTAGGAGATCAGCTCGATGACCTGGAACTCGGGGATCTCCAGCGCCACGGCCACCTCGCTCACGGTGGGCTCGCGGCCCAGCGTCACCGACAGCTCGCGGCGCACCCGGACCATCCGGTTGACCTGCTCGACCATGTGCACCGGGATGCGGATGGTGCGGGCCTGGTCGGCCATGGCGCGGGTGATGGCCTGGCGGATCCACCAGGTGGCGTAGGTGGAGAACTTGTAGCCCTTGGTGTAGTCGAACTTCTCGACGGCGCGGATGAGGCCGAGGTTGCCTTCCTGGATCAGGTCGAGGAAGGCCATGCCGCGGCCGGTGTAGCGCTTGGCGATGCTCACCACCAGCCGCAGGTTCGCCTCCAGCAGGTGGTCCTTGGCGGCGCGGCCCTCGGCCGCGATCAGCGCCAGGTCCGCGCGCAGCTCGGCGGAGACGGGGGTGCAGGTGGCCAGTTTCTCCTCGGCGAAGAGGCCGGCCTCGATCCGCTTGCTCAGCTCGACCTCCTGCGCCGCGGTGAGCAGCTTGGTGCGGCCGATGCCGTTCAGGTACGCCCGGACCAGGTCGGTGGAGACGCCGCGCTCGTCGGTGGCGTCGAGGTCCGTGAGGGTGACGTCCATGTCCTGGTGCTCGATCATCTGCTGGGTCATCTCTGTTCTCCCCGTGTCCGACGTGCCTACCGGTCCCGTGCCGCCCGCGCGGTGGTGGCCGATGACAAACAGCTTGGCGGTCGGGGCGTGAGACGGGAGTGAGGCGATCGGAGACCCGACAGGAATCCTCGCGGGAATCCGGCATCCGCTTGCCCGGCGTGGTTACGGTGCCACCGACCGGCCGTCGGGGCCGGCCCGGCACTGATGATCGGAGAACGTGGTGGTCTTCAAGCGGCTCATGCAGGCGATGGGTGTGGGCGGACCGTCGGTGGAGACGGTGCTGGCCAACCCGAACTGTCGCCCGGGCGGTGTTCTGGAGGGCCGGATCCAGGTGGTCGGTGGCGACCACCCGGTGGACGTGAGCTACATCGCACTCGGTCTGGTCACGCGGGTCGAGGTGGAGAGTTCCGATTCGGAGTACGACGTCAACCAGGAGTTCGGCCGGGCCCAGATGACCGGCGCGTTCCGGCTGGAGCCGGGGCAGCGTCACGACGTGCCGTTCCGCTTCCAGGTGCCGTGGGAGACGCCGCTCACCGACCTGTACGGCCAGCACCTGCACGGCATGACGATGGGTCTGCGTACCGAGCTGGAGGTGGCGCGGGCGATGGACAAGGGCGACCTGGACCCGGTCGCGGTGCACCCGCTGCCCGCCCACGAGCGGCTGCTGGAGGCGCTGCTACGGCTGGGCTTCCGCTTCGCGCGCGCCGACGTCGAGCGTGGACACATCTACGGCGTACACCAGCAGTTGCCCTTCTACCAGGAGATCGAGTTCTACCCGGCGCCGCAGTACGCGGGCGCGATGAACCAGCTGGAGGTCACCTTCGTGACCGATCCGCGCCAGGTCCACGTGGTGCTGGAGCTGGACAAGCGGGGCGGCCTGTTCACCGAGGGCCGCGACGCGTTCGGCCGGTTCACCGTGGACCACGCGACGGCCGACCGCACGGACTGGGCCGCCCAGCTCGACGGCTGGCTGCGTCAGTCGCTGTCCCGCCGGGGGCTGTTCTTCTAGTCCTCCTCAGAGGTCGAGCACGAGGGTGCGGGGACCGACGTTGACGCTCTCCACCAGCATGTGGGCGCGGAAACGGCCGGTCTCCACCTTCGCGCCCCGGGCACGCAGCTCCTCGACCACGGTGTCCACCAGGGGTTCGGCCACCTCGGCCGGCGCGGCGGCGGTCCAGCTCGGCCGCCGGCCCTTGCGGGCGTCGCCGTAGAGCGTGAACTGACTGACCACGAGCAGCGGCGCCCCGACGTCGGCGGCGCTGCGCTCGTCGTCGAGGATGCGCAGCTCGTGCAGCTTGCGGGCCATCGTGGCGGCCACCTGCGGGGTGTCGGTGTGGGTGACGCCGAGCAGCACCAGCAGCCCGTCGGCGATCTCACCGGTAACCTCGTCGTCGACTGTCACCCGGGCCCGGCCGACGGTCTGCACCACCGCCCGCATCAGCCGGTCACCGGCTCGACGATGCCGCGCTCGACCAGGTGCGCCACGATCGGTCCGGCCGCCTCGGCCAGCTCGTCCGGTGCCACGTCGTGCGCGGCCGCCAGCAGGGCGAGCTGGTCGCGCAGCGGCAGCCGGCCGTCGGCGCCGCCGACCAGGGCGAGCACCAGCGGGTCGATCTCCTCGGACCAGCGCAGCCCGCGCGGCATGGCCAGGACCTGCCGGTCGACCGCCCAGCCGTCGTCGCCCATGGTGGCCTCCTGCCGCAGCCGGAGGCCCTCGGCGGCGCGGTAGCGGGCGGCGAGCAGGCCCTCGGTGTCCCGGGCGCGCAGCCAGTCCTGCCGGGCGAACCACTCGCCGATCCGGTCGCCCAGCGGCGGCTCGACCCGCTGGCGCAGATCCTCCACCCGGACGATCGGCTGGTCGTGACCGGAGCGGCGCAGCGAGACGATGCCGAAGCCGATCGCCTCCACCTTGTGCGCGTCGAACCAGTCCAGCCAGGCCGCCATCCGCTGCGGGTCGGCGCTCTCGCCGACGTCGGTGAGCCAGAGGTTCACGTACGCCATCGGGTCGGCCACCTCGCGCTGGATCACCCAGGCGTCCAGGCCGGTGCCGGCGAACCAGCCGGTGACCCGCTCGGCCCAGTCCTCGCCGGTGACGTGCACCCAGTTCGCCAGGTACTGCATGGTGCCGCCCTCGGTGAGCAGATCCGGCGCGGCAGCGGCCAGCTCGGCGCCGATCGCGTCGCCGACCCGGCCGGAGTCCCGGTAGACGTGCGTGGTGGTGCCCGGGCCGACCACGAACGGCGGGTTGCTGACCACCAGGTCGAAGCGGCGCCCGGCCACCGGTGCGACCATGTCGCCGCGCAGCAGTTCCCAGTCCTGCCCGTTGAGCGCGGCGGTGGTCGCGGCGAACCGCAGCGCCCGCTCGGAGACGTCGGTGGCGGTGACCCGGCGGGCGTGGGTGCCCAGGTGCAGCGCCTGGACGCCGGAGCCGGTGCCGAGATCGAGCGCGGTGTCCACGGCCGGGCGTACGGCGGCCGAGATCAGCGTCTGGGTGGCACCGCCGATGCCCAGCACGTGCTCGGCGTGCAGCGGGCGCCCGGGCCGCGCGGCGGCCGGCACGTCGGCGAGCACCCACCAGTCGTCCCCGTACGGCTCCAGGTCGACCCCGGCGCGCAGGCCGTCGCCGTGCCGCTCCACGATGCCCCCGGCCAGCGCCTCGTCCACGGCGAGCGGGGCCAGCGCGGCGGCCACCGCCGCCTCCGGCTCGGTCTGGTCGCAGATGAAGACCCGGATCAGCGTGGCCAGCCGGTCCCGGTCCTCGGTGGCGCGTAGCGCGGCCCGGTAGTCGTTGCGGGCCACCGCGCCGGTGCCCTGCGGGCCCAGGCGGTCGGCGATCCCGTTGGCGGTGAAGCGGGCGAGCGTCAGCGCGGTGCGCAGCGCGTCGACCCCGGCGGGGGAGAGCAGCATGTCGTGACGGTCCACGTGCCCATCCTGCCCCGGGTGCCGTCCGGCGTGGCGCGGCACCCGCCGAATCCATAACGCCGACCGCATCTATCGGCAACTATCTCTTTTATGTTTATCGATCTATGGCTAGCATTCCTGCCAACATCCGTCGATGGGGTGATCCGGCCACGAACCGGGCGCCCGGTAGGGAGCCAGACGATGCCCGACGTGTCCCTTCCCCGGCGGCGCGCGCTGCGTGCGCTCGCCGTCACGGCCGCCGCCGCGGCCTTCGCCGCCGCCGCCTCCACGCCCGCTCTCGCCGCGCCCACCGGGGAGATCCGGTACGCCGGCGCCGCGGACGCCGTCAGCGGCAGCTACGTGGTCGTGCTCAAGGGCGACGCGGTCGGCACCGCGAACACCCTCGCCGCCCGTACCGCCGTGCCGGACCGGGCCGCCGGCCTGGCCAAGCGCTACGGCGGCGACGTCGGCACGGTGTGGAGCTCCGCTCTCACCGGCTACAGCGCGAAGATGACCCCCGCACAGGCTCGCCGGCTCGCCGCCGACCCGGCCGTCGCGTACGTCGAGCAGGACCGCGTCATGACCACCCAGGGCACCCAGACCGGCGCCACCTGGGGCCTGGACCGGATCGACCAGCGCAACCTGCCGCTGAACAGCACCTTCACCTACCCGAACACCGCCAGCAACGTGCGTGCCTACATCATCGACACGGGCATCCGCACCACGCACAGCGACTTCGGCGGCCGGGCCACCTGGGGCACCAACACGGTCGACTCCAACAACACCGACTGCAACGGCCACGGCACGCACGTCGCCGGCACCGTCGGCGGCACCAGGTACGGCGTGGCCAAGGGCGTGCGCCTGGTGGCCGTCAAGGTGCTCAACTGCTCCGGCAGCGGCACCACCGCCGGCGTGATCAGCGGCGTCAACTGGGTCACCTCGAACGCGGTGAAGCCGGCCGTGGCCAACATGAGCCTCGGCGGCGGCGCCAGCACCACGCTGGACAACGCGGTGGTCAACTCGATCAACTCCGGCATCACGTACGCGCTCGCGGCCGGCAACTCCAGCGCCAACGCGTGCAACTCCTCGCCGGCCCGGGTCGCCTCGGCGATCACCGTCGGCTCGACCACCAGCACCGACGCGCGGTCGTCCTTCTCCAACTACGGCTCCTGCGTGGACATCTTCGCCCCGGGTTCGTCGATCACCTCGGCGTGGCGCACCAGCGACACCTCGACCAACACGATCAGCGGCACCTCGATGGCGTCCCCGCACGTGGCCGGCGCGGCGGCGCTCGTCCTGTCCGCGAACACCTCGTACACCCCGGCTCAGGTGGCCAGCTACCTGACCAGCAACGCCACCACCGGCAAGGTGACCAGCCCGGGCTCGGGCTCGCCGAACCGCCTGCTCTTCGTCGTCAACTGACGACACGGGTGACCTGACCACACCGTGGGCCGCGGCCCGGTGGACCTCGCAGAGGTTCGCCGGGCCGCGTCACGTCGTCGGGGAGTCGGCGCCCGCGACCGGTGGGCGGGGCGGCAGGATGGTCCCCATGACGCTCTCCCTGCCCATCGACCCGCAGGCCAACGAACTGCTGGCGCGCAGCCCGCTGGCCCTGCTCCTCGGCATGGTGCTGGACCAGCAGGTGCCGATGGAGAAGGCGTTCTCCTCCCCGTACGTGCTGGCGCAGCGGCTCGGCCACGAGCCGGACGCCGCGGAACTGGCCGGGTACGACCCGGAGGCGCTCGTGGAGATCTTCGCCCGGCCGCCCGCGCTGCACCGCTTTCCCAAGGCGATGGCGGCCCGCGTGCAGGAGGTGTGCCGGGCGCTCGTCGAGCGCTACGACGGCGACGCGGCCCGGCTCTGGTCCGACGTGACCGACGGCCGGGAACTGCTGCGCCGGGTGGGTGAGCTGCCCGGGTTCGGCCGGCAGAAGGCGCAGATCTTCGTCGCGCTGCTCGGCAAGCGGTTCGGGATCACCCCTGACGGCTGGCGGGAGGCGGCCGGCGACTACGGCGACGCGGACGCCCACCGGTCGGTCGCGGACGTGACCGATCCGGAGTCGCTGCGCCGGGTACGCGAGTTCAAGCAGCGGATGAAGGCGGAGGCGAAGGCCGCGAAGGGCTGATCCGCCGCCCGCCGCCGCAACCGGTCCGCCGCCCCTGTCGTTGGTCGCCAGGACGGGGGACGGGGGCGGACGATGACCGAGCAGCGGGGCGGGGCGCTGCTGCGTACCGGGTCCAGTCCCGGGCGGGCCACGTTCCTGGAACTCTTCTTCGACCTGGTCTTCGTCTTCGCGCTGACCCGGGTCTCCCAGCGGCTGATCAACGGGGTCGACGGCTCCGCCGGTGCGGTGGCGGCCGACGTGGGCAGGACGCTGCTGCTGTTCATGGTGCTCTGGCAGGTCTGGACGATCACCACCTGGGTCACCAGCCGGTACGAGCCGGAGCGCGTCGTCATCCAGGTCGTGGTGGTCGGCACCATGTTCGGCAGCCTGGTGCTGGGGGTGACGCTGCCCCGCGCCCTGGAGGAGCGGGCGCTGCCGTTCGCGCTCGCGTACGTGGCGGTGATGGTCGGCCGGCCGCTGCTGATCGCGGTGGCGTTGCGGGGGCACCCGCGGCGCCTGGTCCCGCTGCGGCTGACCGCCTGGGCGGGGTTCAGTGCCCCGCTGTGGCTCGCCGGCGCGCTGATGCCCGGCCCACGCCTGGCGCTGTGGGTCGTCGCGCTGGCGGTGGACCACCTCGGCACGTTCCTGGGCTGGCCGCTGCCGTGGATCGGCGCGTCGCGCATCCGGCAGTGGCTCGTCACCGGGGAACACCTCGCCGAGCGCTACCAGCAGATCTTCCTCATCGCGCTCGGCGAGTCGATCCTGGTCATCGGTGTGACCTACAGCGGGAAGGAGTTCTCCGGCGAGGCGGCGGTGGCGGTGGCGTTCGCGATCTCGTTCGTGATCACGGCGTTGCTCTGGCGCATCTACTTCTACCGGGCCGGTCACCTGCTGGCGGAGGCGCTGCGGATGGCCGGCACGCCGGGGCGGCTGGCCGAGTCGGCGGCGCAGACCCATCTGTTCATGGTGCTCGGCGTGCTCAGCGCCGCTGTCGGCTACGAGCTGGTCATCGCCCACCCGTACGACACGGCCCGGCCGAGCTGGCTGGTCTTCGTGGTGGGCGGCCCGGCGCTGTTCCTGGCCGCCCGCTCCCGGTTCGAGTACGAGATCTTCGGCCGGGTGTCCCGCCCCCGGCTGGCCGGGCTGCTGGTGCTGGTGCTGCTCCTGCCCGCGCTGGCGGCCGTGCCGGCGATGTTCGCGCTCGGCGCGGTGGCTCTCGTGCTGGCGCTGGTCGCGTTCGCCGACGCCCGCCGCGCCTGGCATCGGCCGGCGGAGCCCTCCGCCTCGCCGATCGGGCGGGAGACGCTCGGCGAGGGCGGCCCCGAGGCGTGAGCCGTCAGGCGGCGGTCGGGCGGGACAGTGACGCCAGCGCGCGGCGTACGTCGGCCAGCGAGACGGTGGCGGAGTCGTCCAGGTCGGCCAGGCCGGCCTCGATCCACTGCCGCATCAGCGTGGTCACCCCGATGCCGCGCGCGTCGGCGGCGGCGCGGACCCGCTCGTAGGTCTCCAGCGGGAGCCGGACCGACCGGCTGACCATCGGCACGTCGGTGTCGGGGGTGGGCAGCTGCGCCGGTGACGTGTCGTCGATCAGGTCGGCGAACGCGTCGCCTCCGGCGTGGAACCGCTTGGTCGCCTCGTCACGGTGCATCGTGACCGCCTCCTCGTCGGCGTGAGTTCCGCACCGCCTCGTCGTAGCGCTTGGCCTCGACGTCGCTCAGCTCGCGGGCGGAGAGGATGTCCCAGTCGTTGTCGGTGCCGTCGGCCTCGGCCAGCAGCACGGCGAGCCGCCGGCCCCGGTGGTCGGTGGCGTAGACCACCATGACGTCGTCTCCGAGGTGGCGGATGACCCGGCGGTTGCTGTGCAGGGCCTCCCAGACTTCCCCGGGTGTGACGTCGTAGACCCGCAGGTTCGCCAGCGCCTCGTCTGTGAAGCTGAACCGGTTGGCCACGGGCGAAGCGTACCACGGGCGTAACACGCACCGGGCTGTCACGATTTTCGCCGATCATCCGTCCGGAGTGACAGGATGGCCCTATTCCCTCGTAGGAGGTCCGTGGTGAAGCGTCAGGCGTACCAGCCGATACTGATCACCGACGCCCCGCGCAGCCAGGACGACCAGCTCACCAGCCGGCAGAAGCGCTACGTGCTGATGATGGCCATCCGGGTCGCGTGCCTGGTGGCCGGCGCGATCCTGGTCGGCGCGAAGGCCCCGCTGCTCTGGCTCTGGCTGCCGCTGTGCGCGCTCGGCATGGTGCTCGTGCCCTGGCTGGCGGTGCTGCTGGCGAACGACCGGCCGCCCAAGGAGGAGCACCGCCTGGCGAACCGGTTCCAGAACCGGCGCCGTGAGGAGCCCGCTCCCACGGCCCTCACCGCCGAGGAGAACCCGCACAAGATCATCGACGCCGAGCCCTGACCGGCCCGGGCGGAGCACCGCCCGGACCGGCCACCGGCGTCAGGGCGTCGGGCGGGCGCCGACAGTCGTCACGGCGAGCGCGCCCAGGTCACCGGCCCGGGCCAGCGCAGCACGCGGGTCGGCGCCGGCCAGCCACGCGGTGAGCAGCCCGGCCGCGAACGCGTCCCCGGCGCCGGTCACGTCCACCACGTCCACCCCGGGCGCCGGCGCGAACTCCACCACACCGCCGCGCTCCACCCACACCGCGCCGGCCGCGCCGCGCTTGACCACCACCCGGTGCGCCACCGCCGTCAGCGCCCGCGCCTGCGCCGCCGGGTCCAGCCCGCCGGCCAGCACCGTCGCCTCGTCCGTGTTGACCAGCAGCAGGTCGACGTCGCGTACCCAGGTCAGGAACGCCCCGCCGACGCGCCGCAGCGGCGCCGCGGACGCCGCGTCGACGCTGACGGTCAGCCCGCGCTCGCGGGCCGTGGCCAGCGCGCGCAGGCCGGCGCCGCGCGACCCGACGTCCAACAGGGTGTACGCGGACAGGTGCAGATGCCCGGCGTCGGGCGCGGCGGCCAGCGCCGCGTCCACGTGCCCGGCGGTCAGCCGCAGGTTCGCGCCCCGCTGGCTGATCATCGTGCGCTCCCCGTCGTGGGCGAGCACGATGACGGTGCCGGTCGGGTAGCCCTCGTGCCGCTCCACCGCGCAGTCGACACCGATCCGGGTCAGCTCGGCCACCCGCTCCCGGCCGGTCTCGTCGTCGCCGACGGCGGCGACGAGCGTCACCGCCGCGCCCTGCCCGGCGAGCCAGGCCGCGGTGTTCGCCGCCTGCCCGCCGCCGCTGAACCGGATCCCGGCCGCGGTGTCCGAGCCGGTCGCCAGCGGCCCGGACAGCACCGCGAGCACGTCGGTGATCACGTCGCCGACGACGACGATGCGCGGCGTCGCGTTCATCGGGTGCTGGCCGGGCATGCCCTCACGGCCCTCGCTGCGCTCGGTGCGATCGGTCATGCCGTGCGAGGGGCCGCCGCGGCGACCGCGATCCGGGCCGCGAGATCGGCGTTGCGCAGGATGATCCGGACGTTCACGGCCAGGCTCGCGCCCTCGGTCGCGGCGTGGAAGTGCGACAGCAGGAACGGGGTGACCGCCTTGCCGGTGATCCCCTCGCGGGCCAGCGCGGCCAGCCCCTCGGCGAGCGTGCGGTCGTGCAGCGCCGGGTCGAGCTGCTCGTCGGCGGGCAGCGGGTTGGCCACCACCAGCCCGCCGTGGTGCACGCCGTGCGCCGCGCGGGCGGCCAGCACGGCCGCCACCTGCTCCGGCGACTCGACCGACCAGTCCAGGTCGAAGCCCGCGTCGGTGAGGTAGAAGCCGGGGAAGCGGCGGGTGCGGTAGCCGACCACGCCCACCCCGAGCGTCTCCAGCCGTTCCAGCGTGGCGCCCACGTCGAGGATCGACTTCACCCCGGCGCAGACCACGGCGATCGGCGTCCGGGCCAGCGTGACCAGGTCGGCCGACTCGTCGAACGTCTGCGCCGCCTCGCGGTGCACGCCGCCGAGCCCACCGGTGGCGAACACGCCGATCCCGGCCGCCGCCGCGACCGCGCTCGTGGCCGCGACGGTGGTGGCGCCGTCCGCGCCCGTCGCCGCCGCCGGGGCCAGGTCGCGGACCGAGAGCTTGCTCACGCCGTCGACGGTGGCGAGCCGCGTGAGCTGGGTGTCGTCCAGCCCCACCCGCAGCTCGCCGGCGACCATGCCGATGGTGGCCGGCACCGCCCCCGCGTCCCGTACCGCCTGCTCGATCTCGCGCGCCACGCGCAGGTTGTCCGGCCGGGGCAGCCCGTGCGAGACGATCGTGCTCTCCAACGCCACGACCGGGCGGCCGTCCCGCAGGGCGTCGGCCACCTCACTACCGAGACTGATGTGAAAGTTGGTCACGTCGGTTACCGTACGGGCCGCTTCCGGCCGGGGCCCAGGTGGACCGGGGCGGACCGACCTGCAAAACTGGAACGCCGGAGGTGTAGTCGTGAGCACAGAGGTTCTCGAGCGTCCCGAGCTGAAGGACGCGGACACTGGTCCGGAGATGTTCCACTACGTCCGCAAGGAGAAGATCGCCGAGAGTGCCGTCATGGGCACCTACGTGGTCGCGCTCTGCGGCGAGACGTTCCCGGTCACCAAGGCGGCCAAGCCGGGCTCCCCGGTCTGCCCGAAGTGCAAGGAGATCTACGACTCGTACCGCGAGTGATCCGGGGCGGCTCCGCCGCCCCTGGACGTAACCTGCGGCGGTGACCACCTCCACCGCCCTTCTGCTCGCCGACCTGACCGGCGTGGCGGTCTTCGCCGCCTCCGGCGCCTCCGCGGCGGTGGCGAAACGGCTCGACCTGTTCGGGGTGGTCTTCGTCGGCGTGGTCGCCGCGCTCGGCGGCGGCATCTTCCGCGACCTGGTCATCGACGAGGTACCGCCGCTGGCGTTCGCCGACTGGCGCTACGCCGCCACCGCGGCGGTCACCGCCGCCGCCGTGTTCTGGCTGCACCCCCAGCTCGCCCGGCTGCGCACCACGGTGCTGGTGCTGGACGCGGCCGGCCTCGGCCTGTTCACCGTCACCGGCACGCTCAAGGCCCTCGACGCCGCCGTTCCGGCCGTCGGCGCGTGCATGATCGGCATGATCACCGCGATCGGCGGCGGGCTGGGCCGGGATCTGCTCACCGGCGAGATCCCGGTGGTGCTGCGCCGGGAGATCTACGCGCTCGCGGCGCTCGCTGGCTCGATCGCGGTGGCGCTGCTGTCGGCGTGCGGACAGGCCACCGCCGTGCCGCTCACCGGTGCCGCGCTGTTCGTGTTCGGGCTGCGCCTGATCGCGCTGCGCCGCCGCTGGTCCGCCCCGGTGGCGACGCTGCGGCCGCCGCGCACCGGCACCCGGGGACCACTGACCTGACCCGCCCGTGCGGCGGGGTGGGCGGATGTGACAGGCGTGGCGCCGAGTGGGGCGTACGGCCCGCGCTGGTTATGCTGAACCGGCCTTCGCGGCACCGGATGCGCGAGGGCGTTTTCATGGGCGGCGGCTCCCGTGGCCCCGGTCGGGCCCGCCGCCGTCCGCGGCGGAGAGGAGCTACGCGTGCCACCGCGGATGCCGGCGCTCGACACGTTCCCGCCCCTGCGCGCCTGGCAACGCAAGGCGCTCGTGGAATACCTGCGCCGCCGGACCGAGGACTTCACCGCGGTCGCCACGCCCGGCGCCGGCAAGACCACGTTCGCGCTGCGCATCGCCGCCGAGCTGCTCGCCGACGGCACCGTCGAGGCGGTCACGGTGGTCGCGCCGACCGAGCACCTGAAGACCCAGTGGGCGCAGGCCGCCGCCCGGGTCGGCATCCAGCTCGACGCCGCGTTCCGCAACGCCGACCTGCACTCCGCCGCCGACTTCCACGGCGCGGTGGTCACCTACGCCCAGGTGGGCATGGCGCCGCAGGTGCACCGGCGCCGCACCATGACCCGGCGCACGCTGGTCATCCTCGACGAGATCCACCACGCCGGCGACTCGCGTACCTGGGGCGACGGCGTCAAGGCGGCGTTCGAGCCCGCGGTACGCCGGCTGATGCTCACCGGTACGCCGTTCCGCTCCGACGACAACCCGATCCCGTTCGTCAGCTACGAGCGCGGCGGCGACGGGCTGCTGCGCTCCCGCGCGGACTCGGTCTACGGCTACTCCGACGCGTTGCGCGAAGGCGTGGTCCGGCCGGTGCTGTTCCTGGCGTACTCGGGGGAGACCCGGTGGCGCACCAACGCCGGCGAGGAGCTGGCCGCCCGCCTCGGCGAGCCGATGACCCAGGACCTGATCGCCCAGGCGTGGCGTACCGCGCTGGACCCGGCCGGCGACTGGATGCCGCAGGTGCTGCGCGCCGCCGACGCCCGGCTGAGCGTGCTGCGTGCCAACGGCATGCCGGATGCGGGCGGCCTGGTCATCGCCAGCGACCAGCAGGTGGCCCGCTCGTACGCGAAGCTGCTGGAGCAGGTGACCGGTGAGAAGGCCGCCGTGGTGCTCTCCGACGACCAGGGCGCGTCCGCGCGGATCGCGACGTTCGCCGCCTCGCAGCAACGGTGGCTGGTCGCGGTGCGGATGGTGTCCGAGGGCGTCGACATCCCCCGGCTGGCAGTCGGCGTGTACGCGACGAGCGCCAGCACCCCGCTGTACTTCGCGCAGGCGATCGGCCGGTTCGTCCGGGCCCGCCGCTCCGGCGAGACGGCGTCGGTGTTCCTGCCCAGCGTGCCGCACCTGCTCGGGCTCGCCAGCGAGATGGAGGCCGAGCGGGACCACGTGCTCGGCAAGCCGAAGGACCGCGAGGGCTTCGACGACGACCTGCTGGAGCGCGCCCAGCGCGACGACGGCGCGAGCGGGGAGCTGGAGAAGCGTTTCGCGGCGCTCTCCGCGACCGCCGAGCTGGACCAGGTGATCTTCGACGGGGCGTCGTTCGGCACCGCCGCCCAGGCCGGCACGCCGGAGGAGGAGGAATACCTCGGTCTGCCCGGTCTGCTCACCGCCGACCAGGTCTCGCTGCTGCTGACCAAGCGGCAGGCCGAGCAGCTCGCCGCGCAGAAGCGCCGGGCCGCCCAGCGGACCGCTGAGCCGGCCGCTGCGGCCCCGGCGGCGGCGCCCCCACCGATGAGTGCCGCCCAGCGCCGGGTGGCGCTACGGCGGCAGCTGAACGCCCTGGTGGCCGCCCGGCACCACCACACCGGCCAGCCGCACGGCAAGATCCACGCCGAGCTGCGCCGGATCTGCGGCGGCCCGCCCAGCGCGCAGGCCACGATCGAGCAGCTCGAGGAGCGCATCGCCACCGTGCAGACCCTGTAAGGAAGGGCCCCTTTTTAACGCCTGCGGTAGTGCAGGGGCCCCTTCTTAACACCGTCACGCACGGGTCGACCGGGCACGAAAAACCGGCCGGAGGCTCCCCTTGCGGGTGCCTCCGGCCGGTCATGTCGGGTTATGGACTTCCTGTCGGACCTCAGTTCGCCATCAGGTCGGCGCCACGCCAGCTGAACTCCGGGTCCGACGCGTAGCGCACGGTGATCTTCACGAGATCCTCCGCGTACTTGTTCGCGTGGTGCCCACAGAACACCAGCTCGCTCCCACCCGCCAGAGTGATCCGGAGCTTGCCGGCAGCATTGCAGCGGTCGCACCGTTCATCGGCGGCCGGGGGGCTCACCGTCTCGGGCGGCGGCGTGAGGGTCGGGGTCATCGCCTTCCTCCTCTGGTCGTCACCGATGAACACTCTCTTCGGTTGCTCACCTATCGTGCAACACCCATCTCGGGCCCTGCCTTCCCTGTGTGCCCGCGGGGGACCGAGGTCACACCTGGCGTGGGGGACAGTGTGCCGTGCACCAAGGGTGCCACGTCAACGATCACAAACAGGCAACCGACCGATCACCGATCAGTGTTCTACGGCTGGTGATCAAACCGGCACGATTTGTTGACGTGCGCGGTCAGTCCAGGTAGTCGCGGAGCACCTGGGAACGCGAGGGGTGCCGCAACTTGGACATGGT